>NZ_JAHUWZ010000010.1 GCF_019218755.1 Acidovorax sp. sif1233
GTTCCACGCGCTCCACGCTGGTGCCGATCAGGGCCTTGATTTCCTTGGCGGCCTGCGCCGAGCGCCCGGCCAGGCTGCGCACCTCGCCGGCCACCACGGCGAAGCCCCGGCCCTGCTCGCCCGCGCGTGCCGCCTCCACCGCCGCGTTGAGCGCCAGGATGTTGGTCTGGAACGCGATGCCGTCGATCACGCTGATGATGTCGGCGATCTTGCGGCTGCTGTCGTTGATGCCCTTCATGGTGTCCACCACCTCGGCCACCACGTCGCCGCCCTGCTGGGCGACGGTGGAGGCGCTCATCGCCAGCTGGTTGGCCTGGCGCGCGTTGTCCGCGTTCTGGCGCACCGTGGAGCCCAGCTCTTCCATCGAGGCGGCCGTCTGCTGCAGCGCCGAGGCCTGCTGCTCGGTGCGGGCCGACAGGTCGTTGTTGCCCGAGGCGATCTGCGAGCTGGCCGAGGCCACGCCTTCGGCGTTGCCGCGCACGCCCGAGACCACGCGCGCCAGACTGTGGCGCATCTCGCCCAGGGCGGTGAGCAGCTGGCCCATTTCATCCTTGCCGCCGGGCGGCACCTCGGAGGTGAGGTCGCCCCCGGCGATCGCGCGGGCGGCCTGCACGGCATGGCGCGCAGGGCCCGTCACGGCGCGGGTGATGCCGATGCCCAGCACCGCCGCCAGCGCCACGCACACCGCCAGCGTGCCCAGCACCCAGATACGCGCCAGCGAGAAGACCTGGTAGGCATCCTCCTTGGCCTGCTGCGCGGCCTCGGTGTTGATCTTCTGCAGCTCGCCCAGTGTCTCGGCGGTGGCCACGAACGCGGCCTCGGACTCGCCCGCATAGAGCATGCCCAGCGCGTCGCTCGTGAGCTCCAGGGTTTCGGTGGTGCTGAAGTCCACGTTCCGGGCGATGTCCATCAGCTTGGCCTGCAGCTCCACATAGGCGGCCTTGCGCTTCTTGTAGGCGCCGTAGACCTCGCGCTCCCTGGGGATGTCGATCAGGGCTTCGTACGTGGTTTCGACGCGGTCCAGGTCCTTGTGGCGCGCGGCCACCTGTTCGGAGAACGCCTTGACCTCGGCCGCGTTGCGCGCGGTGACCACCCCCGCCTCCGAGCGGCGCATGCGGTTGAGCAGCACCCGAAGTTCGCCGGTCTGGGACACGCTGGGCAGCAGGTTGGTGGCGATCTCGTCGGCATTGGCATGGATGCGCGACATCTGCACCAGCGCGATGGCGCCCAGCAAGGCCGTGAACAGCACCAGCGACAGGAATCCCACGCCCAGTTTGACGCCGATGCGCAGATCGGAAATTTTCATGAATCACCCTTCCGGAGGGCGCCGCCACGGCCGCCCCCATTTGTAACAAAATGCTGAGCCAGTCTATCAGTCCGGCGCGGCATCTTCTCTCAGGTGTTTCACGGTTTCGGCGTCCACGCCGGGCGCGGCCTGCGGCCGCAGCGGCCTCCAGACGCTTCCAATTCGATAGCTGCCCACGCCATGCCGGCGGGCACCGGGCGGCCGCCAGGCGCCTCCGCCGGGCGCCGCTCCCAGGCGCTACTGCGGCAGCACCTCGAACACGATGAACTGGCTGGCCTGGGTGTCGGCCGTGAAGTTGTTGTCGGCCGCCAGCACGAGCGTGCGGTGGCCGTTGGGCAGCGTGTGGCCCCAGGTGATGGCCTCGATGTTGTCCAGATTCACGCCCTGGTAGGCCAGCGGCATCTCCAGCAGCACCCGCCGCGTCATGGGCGCATAGGTGGCGCCCGCCAGGCGCGGGGTGCCGATCACATCGGTGGTGGCGCCGGTGATCTCGGTCCACACCAGGCGGATGGTGTTACCCACGCCCGAGGCAAAGGCACGCTCCACCGCGATGAACTGGCCGTTGCCCACGGCCAGCAGGTCCGACAGGCCGTTGTCGGGCCCGAACGGCGCGCCCGGCGCCGCGTCTACCGGAATCGGGGGCAAGACGTACGCGTACTGGCCCCGGGGCCGGCCGGTGCCTGGGTCGAAGGCCGTCACGCGCACCACGCTGCCGGCCTGCAGCGTGGTGAGGGGCCCGTCCTGGACCAGCGCGTCCTCGTTGGCCGCGTACACCGTGCCGTCGGGCGCCACCGCCAGCGCCTCGAAGGCCTTGTTGCTGCGCGCGCCTTCCGTGGCGTTGTCCACGTAGCGGTACATGGCGGGCATCGCCAGTTCGCGCACGAAGGCTCCCTGGGCCGTCATCTGCCGCACGAACGGCTGGAAGCGGCTGGCGGCGGTGGGGCTCCAGTTGCCTTCCGAGGCCCAGTACAGGCTGCCGTCCGGTGCGGTGCGGATGGCTTCGGGGTCCACCGTGCGGGCCGTGGCGGGGAACGGCGTGCCGTCCTCGCGCAGCATGTTCGCCTGGCGGTTGATCTTGACCGTGACGTTGCCGCTGGCACCGTAGTCGATGCCCAGGTTGTAAAAGCGCGGCGTGCCCCGCTCGCCGCCCCGGTCGTCCGAGATCGCCCAGTAGCTGCCGTCCGCCGCCCGGTCCAGACCCGAGATGCCGCCGAACTCGACCCCTTCGAACACCGTGCCCGTGGGCAGTGACGCACTGCCCAGCAGCCGCAGCGAGGCAATGGGCTGTGCGCGGCCATCGTCACCATTGCCGCCGCAGCCCGCCAATGCAGCCGCCATCGCCACGGCGGTTGCCACGCCCACGGCCATGCGCCGCCATGAATGCACCAGTGCCATCGCCGCCGCTCCCGCCCTGCCGGGCCGTTGATTGAATGGAATGAATGAATGAATGAACCAGGAAAGCGCCAGAGCCTAGGGCGGCCGTGTTGCGGGACCATGACAGACGGGACCGGGCGCGGCAGACCGGCACCGCGCGGGCGTGCCGCCCCCCGGCCATGAAAAAAGCGCACAGGCCAGGAACCTGTGCGCTTTCACCAATTGCTTCCATTTTGATAGCTTCCAGCGCTTTACCATCAATCGCTGGCGGCCTCCACGGCCTCCAATCCGGCACGAACGGCCGGTGCGGAGGCCGGGTGCGGGAATCAGGCGTTGCCGGACTTCTTGTAGGCCTCGATGCCGTCCGTGATTTCCTTCTTGGCGGCGTCCAGGCCTTCCCAGCCCAGCACCTTGACCCACTTGCCCTTTTCCAGGTCCTTGTAGTGCTCGAAGAAGTGGGCGATGGCGTTGCGGCGCATGGCGTTCACGTCGTCGATGGTCTTCCAGTGGTCATACATGGGCAGCACCTTGGAGGTGGGCACGGCGATGACCTTGCCGTCCACGCCGGCCTCGTCTTCCATCATCAGGATGCCCAACGGGCGGCAGGGCACGACAACACCGGGGAACAGGGGGTAAGGCGTGATCACCAGCACATCCACCGGGTCGCCGTCGCCCGACAGCGTCTGCGGCACGTAGCCGTAGTTCGTGGGGTAGTGCATGGCCGTGGTCATGAAACGGTCCACGAAAATAGCGCCCGATTCCTTGTCCACTTCGTACTTGATCGGGTCGGCGTTCATCGGGATTTCGATGACGACATTGAAGGCGTCGGGGACGTTCTTGCCTGGGGGGACGTTGTTGAGGGACATGTCTTTGGATAGTGGTTTGAAAACGATAACCCGCGAGGCATCCGGCGCTGACGCAGCGCAATGAAGCGTCGGGATTAACCCTGATTTTAGGCGCATGCCCCTTTCTGCCCGCTTGCAAACCGGCGTTTGCCTGTAAATTGGGCCCGTTGGCCAATCGACTCCTGCCGCGAAATGCCCAGGGAGCACGAGGAAGCAACGCAACGGAAGCACCACCGTCCCGCGTTGTGATGTTTCCTTCCGTGCAACTGAATATTTCAAGGAGTGACGAATGGCTGGAAATACAGCGCTGACTGCCCCTCTGATACTGGCTCTGGTTTGCGGATTGATTGCGGTGGCCTATGGCATCTGGGCCCGGGGATGGATCCTGGCCAAGGACCCCGGCAACGCCCGCATGCAGGAGATCGCCGCCGCCATCCAGGCCGGCGCCGCCGCCTACCTCGCCCGCCAGTACAAGACCATCGCCATCGTCGGCGTGGTGCTGGCGGTTCTCATCGGCATCTTTCTGGACGGCACCACGGCCGTGGGCTTCGTGGTGGGCGCGGTGCTCTCGGGCGCCTGCGGCTTCATCGGCATGAACGTGTCGGTGCGCGCCAACGTGCGCACGGCGCAGGCCGCCACGCACGGCATCGGCCCGGCGCTGGACGTGGCGTTCCGTGGCGGCGCCATCACCGGCATGCTGGTGGTGGGGCTGGGGCTGCTGGGCGTCACGGGCTTTTACTGGTTCCTGGCGGGCAACGGCAACCTCACGCCCACGGCCAACCTGGCCAATCTGCTCAACCCGCTGATCGGCTTTGCGTTCGGCTCGTCGCTGATCTCGATCTTCGCGCGGCTCGGTGGCGGCATCTTCACCAAGGGCGCCGACGTGGGCGCCGACTTGGTGGGCAAGGTGGAGGCCGGCATCCCTGAAGACGACCCGCGCAACCCCGCCGTGATCGCCGACAACGTGGGCGACAACGTGGGCGACTGCGCCGGCATGGCGGCCGACCTGTTCGAGACCTATGCGGTGACGCTGATCGCCACCATGGTGCTGGGCGCGCTGCTGGTGGCGGCGGCTCCGGTCAATGCCGTGGTGTACCCGCTGGCGCTGGGCGCCGTGTCCATCGTGGCGTCCATCATCGGCTGCTTCTTCGTCAAGGCCTCGCCCGGCATGAAGAACGTGATGCCCGCGCTGTACAAGGGCCTGGCGATCGCGGGCGTGCTGTCGCTCATCGCCTTCTACTTCGTCACGATGTGGATCATGCCGGACAACGCCATCATGGCCAGCGGCAGCCAGATGCGCCTGTTTGGCGCCTGCGCCACGGGGCTGGTGCTCACGGCCGCGCTGGTGTGGATCACCGAGTTCTACACCGGCACGCAGTATTCGCCCGTGCAGCACATCGCGCAGGCCTCGACCACCGGGCACGGTACCAACATCATCGCGGGCCTGGGCGTGTCGATGCGATCCACCGCCTGGCCGGTGATCTTCGTGTGCCTGGCCATCCTCTCGGCCTACCAGCTCGCGGGCCTGTACGGCATTGCGGTGGCGGCCATGTCCATGCTGTCCATGGCGGGCATCGTGGTGGCGCTGGACGCCTACGGCCCCATCACCGACAACGCCGGCGGCATCGCCGAGATGGCAGAGCTGCCCAGCAGCGTGCGCGACATCACCGACCCGCTGGACGCCGTGGGCAACACCACCAAGGCCGTGACCAAGGGCTATGCAATCGGCTCGGCCGGCCTGGCCGCGCTGGTGCTGTTCGCCGACTACACGCACAAGCTGGAGAGCTACGGCCGCGCCATCACGTTCGACCTGTCGGACCCGCTGGTCATCGTGGGCCTGTTCATCGGCGGCCTGATCCCCTACCTGTTCGGCGCCATGGCCATGGAGGCCGTGGGCCGCGCGGCCGGCGCCGTGGTGGTGGAGGTGCGCCGCCAGTTCCGCGACATCCCCGGCATCATGGAAGGCACGGCCAAGCCCGAATACGGCAAGGCCGTGGACATGCTGACCACCGCCGCCATCAAGGAGATGGTGATCCCCAGCCTGCTGCCCGTGGTGGTGCCCATCGTGGTGGGCCTGGCCCTGGGGCCCAAGGCACTGGGCGGCCTGCTGATGGGCACCATCGTCACCGGCCTGTTCGTGGCCATCAGCATGTGCACCGGCGGCGGTGCCTGGGACAACGCCAAGAAGTACATCGAGGACGGCCACCACGGCGGCAAGGGCAGCGAGGCCCACAAGGCCGCCGTGACCGGCGATACCGTGGGCGACCCCTACAAGGACACCGCCGGCCCGGCCATCAACCCGCTGATCAAGATCATCAACATCGTGGCGCTGCTGATCGTGCCGCTGGTGGTCAAGTTCCACGGCGGGTAGGTCGCCCGCGCCAGGCAGTCACCAGGCCTGACCCGCCTGGAATAGAGGGCAACCAGGGGCTTCGGCCCCTTTTTGCCGCGTACCATGATGGCTACCGGTATCTCTTCAGAGAAGATGGCCTTGAAACACACCGCATCGTCCGCCCCTGCCCCCTCCGACAGCCACGCCACGCCGTACCAGCGCATCGTGCACGGCGTGGTGGCGGAGTCCAGGCACCTGATGGAGCGCGTCGCCGAGGCCGCGCGCATGTCCCTGCAGGCGCGCCTGGACACCGCCCGCACCCCCGGCGAGCACCATGCCATGCTGGAAGCACGGCAGCAGCTCTCGCGGCTGGCCTTCGTGATGAGCGAGCGCTATCCCGACGCGCTGCGCAAGGCGCTCGACCAGGAAACCACGCGCAAGGACGAAAAATCCTCGCGCTCCCTGTTCACCGTCCATTTCGATGAACTCGAACTGATGGACGAGTCGCAGATCAGCGAAAGCGTCGAGCGTGCCCGTGCCCGCCAGATCCTGATCTCCGCCGTCGAGGGGCCGCTGGCCGACCTGGACGCCCTGGTGTGCGCGGCGCAGGGGCTGCCGAAAGTGCTGCCCGACCAGAACCCCCTGCGCCCCGAGGTCTTCCTGCAGGCGCTGCAGGCCGTGGTGTCGCAGATGCAGGTCACGGACCAGGTGCGGCACGACTGGATGGGGCACCTGGCGCAGGCGCTGGGTACAGAGCTGCGCGGGCTGTACCTCGCCCAGGCCGCGCAGCTGCGGCAAAGCGGCGTGCAGCCCGTGGGCTACGCCATGCGGCAGGCCGACGGCCAGGTCGTCTATGTCGCGCCGGCCGAGGGCGGCGCGTCCCCCGGCTTCGCCGCCGACACCGACCTGTCCGCCTCGGGGGGGGCTGCCGACCCGCTGCTCACGCTCGACCGCCTGCGCCGGCTCCTGCTGGGCGAACTCAGCGACAAGCCCGCCCCGGTACCGGAGCACGGGCCTGCGCCCCAGGAGAACTTCGCCGAGCGGTTCGCGCGCGAGTTCGAGAACCCCGACCAGCTTCCGGCGCTCGATCCACCCCCCACGGATTTCGCCATCACCGTGCCCGCTGCCTTCGAGGCACTGCAGGAGATGAACCAAGTCGGCCACATGATGGAACGCCTGGGAAACCAGCGCCCTCCGGCGGGCGGCGGCGAGGGAGCGAGCTCCGCGGCCACGCCGCGCCGGCACGCCAGCGGGCTCGGTCAGGCCCTGAGCATGGAGGTGGTCGCGCTGATGGTGGACAACATCGCGCGCGACAGCCGGCTGCTGTGGCCCGTGCAGCAGTTCGTGCGGGCGCTGGAGCCCGCGCTGATGCAGCTGGCGCTGGCCGACCCCCGTTTCTTCAGCCACAAGGAGCATTCCGCGCGCCGCCTGCTGCAGGACATCACCGACCGCAGCCTCGCCTTCAACAGCACCGAGGCGCCCGGTTTCCAGAGCTTCATGCGGTCGCTCATGAACATTGCGGGCCCGCTGGCCACGGCCACCATCGAGGGCCCCCACGATTTCGAGCAGGTGCTGCAGCAGCTGCACGCCAAATGGGAGCAGAAAGAGCAGGCGGGCAAGCAGGAGCGCTTGCGCGCCATCGAGGCGCTGCAGCACGCGGAGCAGCGCCACCTCCTGGCGGCCAAGATATCGCGCGACATCTGGCTGCTGCCCGACATCGGCAAGGTTCCCGACGCCATCTCCCGCTTCCTGCTCGGCCCCTGGGCCAAGGTCATGGCCGAGGCGCGCCTGGCCGACAAGACCGGCAGCACCGACCCGGGCCGCTACCAGGAAGTGGTGGACGCGCTCATCTGGAGCGCGCAGCCCGAGCTGACGCGCATGAACACGGGCCAGCTCGCGCGCCTGCTTCCCAAGCTGCTGGCCAAGCTGCGCGAGGGGCTGGCGTCCATCGACTACCCCCCGGACCGGACCGAGGCCGTCTTCGCGCTGCTGATGCAGCTGCACCAGCAGGCCTTCAAGCCCACGCCGAGGCCGGCCGCTGCGCCGCCCGCGCCCTGCGCACCGCCCGCCGAGGCGAAGGCGGCGGCGCCAGCGCAGCCCGCCCCCCTCGAGGACGAAGAGCCCTGGGTCGCGCCCTCCGAAGCCAGGGAGTCGGGCTTCATGGAATCCTCGCAGTCTCCCGAGTCCGAGAGGCCGGAGCCCGTGCCGGCGCCCGAGGCGGGCGAGGCGCCAGGCATCCCCCCGCTGGCCATCGGCAGCTGGGTGAACCTGCTGGTCGCAGGCAAGTGGGAGCGGACCCAGCTGTCGTGGATCGGCTCGAACGGAACCTTCTTCCTTTTCACCAGCGCCTCCGGCCACACCCAGTCGATGACCCTGCGGCTGGTGGACCGGCTCATCCAGCAAGGCGCCCTGCACGTGCTCTCCCAGCAGACCGTGGTGGACGGCGCACTGGATGCCGTGGCCCAGATCGCCATGCGCAACAGCGTGGAGAGCAGGCTCTGATCTGCTCCTGAATCAAGAGCAGCCAAGACATATTTCACAAGCGCTGAGGGCTTTCTTGCCTGCCACCGCGCGGCGAGCCGCGCCGTCCGGCCGCCCAAGGTCCCAAATATCGTGGCACGGCCTATCGTTCCCCTGATGGTCAAACGCCACGGCGGGTGATAGGCTCTCCACGTCCAGTCCAAGGCTTTGCGACATTCGAGAGATCGAGGGGATTTGTCAGGGCCTTAGCCCGCTTCGGCGGGCTTTTTTACGCCGGTGCCGCTCCGGCAGGCCTTTTTACACAGCCTCCCGCGCGGCGGGCAACGCAAGCACCACCCGCAGGCCGCCCAGGTCGGCCGGCTCCAGGTCCAGCCGCCCGCCGTAGATGGCCGCCAGGTCCTGCACGATGGCAAGGCCCAGCCCCGTGCCCGGCACCGTCTCGTCCAGCCGCACGCCACGTTCCACAGCCTGCGCACGCTGCGCGGCACCGATGCCGGGGCCGTCATCCTCGACACTGACCACAACCTGTGGCTGCCGCCCGCCGAGGGCCTGCGCCTGCAGCCGCACGGTGGACTGCGCCCATTTGCAGGCGTTGTCCAACAGGTTGCCCAGCATTTCCTGCAGATCCTGCGCCTCGCCTGCAAAGAACAGCGGAGCATCGGGCAGCACTACCCTGATGTCCAGGCCCCTCCCGGCATGCACCTTGTTCATGACACGCACCAGTCCGCCCACCACCGGCTCCAGCGCCGTGCGCTGGCCGGGCAGGCGCGCCGATGCGGCCAAGCGTGACCGTGCCAGGTGCCAGTCGATGTGGCGCCGCGCGACCCGCACCTGGTCGTGCACCAGCGCCGCCAGCGCGCCCCCATCATCGGGTGGTGAAGCGCGCGCCGCGTTCTCCAGCACGGTCAGCGGTGTTTTCAAGGCGTGCGCCAGATTGCCCGCCTGGGTGCGCGCGCGTTCCACCACCTCGGCATTGCGGCCCAGAACGGCGTTGAAGTCATCCACCAGCGGCTGCACCTCGACAGGGAATGCGCCCTGCAGCTGGGTGGCCCGCGCCTGCTGCACATCCAGCAAACCCCGCTGCAGCGCCCGCAAGGGCTTGAGCCCCACCGCCACCTGGGCCCAGGCGGCCGCTGCCAGCAGCACCAGCAGCGCAGCCAGCGACAGCGCCAGCACGCGCGTGAAGCGCGCGGTGGCCGCCTGCGTGGCCTGCAGATCGGCCGCCACGATCAGGCGCCAGCGCGCCGTTTCCGCGCCCTCGGCACGCACCGAGCGCTCCAGCACCAGCAACGGCGCGCCCTGCGGGCCAGCCACTTCATGCACATGCACGGCGCCATCGGTCAGCGCATCCACCTGCAAGGCCAGGCTGGTGTCCCACAACGAGCGCGAACGCAGCACCCCGGCACGGCCGTGTCCATCGGGGGCCATGGCGTCCACCTGCCAGTACAGGCCGGAATAGGGTTTGAGCCAGCGCGGGTCCGACAGCGCCTGCGCAGCGATCGCCGGCCGGCCCTGGGCATCAAACTCCAGGCGCGCCGTGACCTGGTCCAGCTGCTGCAGGAGGGCCGCCTCGAACTGGCGCTGCACATGCTCGCGGAACAGCCCGCTGAGCACCACGCCAGCCAGCACCACGGCCACCGCCACCCCCGCGACCGTCACGGCCAGCAGCCGAAACCGCAGGGAGCGCGACCAGTGCAGACCGCTCCAGCTCATGGCGGCACCAGGCGGTAGCCCATGCCACGCACCGTCTCGATACGGGCAGCGTGGACCGACAGCGAATGCAGCTTTTTTCGCAAGCGCCCGACAAAGACTTCGATGGTGTTGGAGTCCCGGTCAAAGTCCTGTGCGTAGATGTGTTCGGTCAGCTCGGCGCGCGATACCAGCACGCCGGGCCGGTGCATGAGGTAGGCGAGCACCTTGTACTCATGCGCCGTCAGCGCCACGGGCTGGCCCGCGCAGGTCACACGGCCACTGCGGGTGTCCAGCGACCAGTCGCCACACTGCAGCACCGCCGACGCCAGCCCGCTGGCGCGGCGGATGAGTGCGCGCAGGCGCGCCAGCAGTTCTTCCTGGTGAAATGGTTTGGTCAGGTAGTCATCGGCACCGGCGTCGATACCCGCCACCTTTTCGTGCCAGTTGTCCCGCGCGGTGAGGATCAGCACCGGCATGTTGCGCCCCTCGGCCCGCCAGCGCTTGAGCACCGTGAGCCCGTCCACCACCGGCAGGCCCAGGTCCAGCACCACGGCATCCACCGCCTCGGTGTCGCCCAGAAACTGCGCGTCGCGCCCGTTGTCGGCTTCGTCCACGGTGTAGCCAGCGCCGTGCAGCGCCGTGCGCAGCTGGGCGCGCAGCAGCGTGTCGTCTTCTACCAGGAGGATGCGCATGGATGGCTAATTGCGAGGCCGCTCTTGCCGATGCTCTCGGCCGGTGCGTTGATCGTCGCGCGATTTGATGCGCAATACCTCGGTCGTGCGCGCATCCAGCTTGACCTTGGTCAACCGCCCCGCAGGGGTGAGCAGCTTGATCTCGTAAATCCAGCGATCCTGCTCCTGCTCCAGCTCCACTTCCAGCACCTGGCCGGGCACTTCGCGCTGCAGACGCTCCAGCACCACGGGCAACGGCAGCACCTGGCCCGCCTGCACGGCCTGCCGGGCGCGGTCGTGGTCTTCCTTGCCGCTGGCCAGAGCGTGTGGCGTAGCCAGCGCAGCGGCCCACAGCACACACGCCGCCACGTCCAGGCGCGCAACCCGGCAGCTTGTGAAGGCGCGGTAGGGGATGGAAACCATGGGTGCATTGTCCTGTGCGGTGTCTGAACGGCCGATGAACAGCCCTTTCACGCCCCGTTCAGGCAGCCATTTCAACAATGGCTGCACACGAAACAACCCACAAGGACAACACAATGCCCGCCCTCCGCACCCTGGCACTGACTGCGCTCTGCGCAATGGCGGCCACCAACATCAGCCACGCCGCAGACACCACCGCCGCCCGGCAGCTCGCGCACTGGAGCGCACAGGCTGGCAGCCCGGGCCACGCCGACAAGGGCAAGGTGTTCTTCACCACCCGACATGGCGGCGAGTGGTCTTGCGCCTCGTGCCACGGCACGCCACCCACCACGCAGGGCAAACATGCCAGCACCGGCAAGTCGATCGCACCCCTGGCCCCCGCCTTCAACCCCAGGGCCTTCACCGACACGGCCAAGATCGACAAGTGGTTTCGCCGCAACTGCAACGACGTGCTGAGCCGCGAATGCACAGCGATCGAGAAGGCCGATGTGCTGGCCTACCTCAACGCTCTCAAGCCCTGAGGCCATCGCATCATGAAAAAATCTGTTCCCCTCCGCCCGGCGGCCAGGGCCGCCGCCGTGTGCGCGCTGACGCTGCTGTCGCTCTCCAGCGCCCGTGCGGAAGGCGGGAGAGCCATGCCCCGCAACGTGCCCGCCGCCTACACGCAGGAATGCGCGGCCTGCCACACCGCCTACCCACCCGGTCTGCTGCCCGCCGCATCGTGGAACCGCGTGATGACGGGCCTCGACAAACACTACGGCACCGACGCATCGCTGGACGCGGCCGCCGTGCGCCAGCTCAACCAGTGGCTGCAGGCCCACGCAGGTACCTACAAGCGCGTGAACGAGGAGCCCACGGAGGACCGCATCACCCGCTCGACGTGGTTTGAACGCAAGCACCGAAGGATTGCCTCCGCCACCTGGAAGCTCGCCAGCGTGAAAAGCGCCGCCAACTGCGCGGCCTGCCACACGGGCGCGGACCAGGGGCGGTTTGATGAACACAACCTGCGCATGCCGGCGGGGCTCGATCCCCGATCGCGCCGCGCATGGAACGACTGACCGCCACGGACAGAAACCTTCGGCGTCCCCACCAGGAGAACACGATGAACAACACCCCGTCCCTTCACCCTGCCAGCACCACGGCGCAGCCAGCCCCTGCCAAGGCCTCCGGCCGCCGGGTGACCGATGCGCCCACGCGCATGTTCCACTGGCTGTTCGCACTGTGCTTTGCGGGGGCCTACGCCACGGCCGACGGTGAACACTGGCGGCTGCTGCACGTCACGCTGGGCTACACCATGGCGGGCCTGCTGGGCTTTCGCTTGCTGTACGGCATCTTCGGGCCACGCACATCGGGCCTGGGCCTGCTGTGGCGCAAGCTGGCGGGGGCCCCGGCATGGCTGCGCACCCTGCCCCAGGCCACGTCGATCGCAGGGATCAACTGGCGCCAGGGCCAGAACCTGCTGATGGCGCTGGCCATCGTCTTGCTGCTGGCGCTGGTCGTGCCCCTCACGCTCAGCGGCTATGCCACGTACAACGACTGGGGCGAAGCGCTGGGTGGCGACTGGATGGAAGAAGTGCATGAGTTTGTTGGAAACGCCTTGCTCTTGGTGGTGCTGGCTCACATCGCACTGATTGCAGGCTTGAGCGTCCTGCGGCGCAAGAACCAGGCAATGCCCATGCTGACCGGTCGGGTGGAGGGCAAGGGGCCAGACCTGGTCCCCAAGAACCGTGCCTGGCTGGCCGCCCTGCTGCTGATCGCAGCCCTGGCCTTCGGCGCCTGGCAATGGCAGCAGTCACCCAGCGGCTGGACCGCCGGCAGCACATCGGCCCAGCGCCAGCAGCACCACGAGGACGACTGAGCCACGGCAACCATCACTGAAGGAAACCATCCCATGAAAATCTACATGTGCGTCGTCTGCGGGTGGATCCATGACGAAGCCGCTGGCAGGCCCGAAGACGGGTTGGCGCCCGGCACCTGCTGGGCCGACGTGCCTGAGGACTGGCGCTGCCCCGAGTGCCATGTCGGCAAAGCGGACTTTGTGATGTGCGAGGTGTGATGAAGGCAGATCGGGTGCGGCGCACTGCGCTGCGTCAGGGACGCAGACACCTGCGCGCGGTATAACAGTTGCACCGTTGCAGCCCTCTGTACAACGCTGCCCCACGCCCCCATGCCCACCCCAGACTCCCCCACCGGCCTCGACCCGGCCCTGGCCGCCCAACGCCTGCGTGAAGAAGGCCCCAACGAACTGGGCATCAGCCAGCGCCGCACGCTGCGCGACATGGCCCGGGAGGTGGTCACCGAGCCCATGTTCCTGCTGCTGCTGGGCGCAGGCGCCATCTACCTCGCCATGGGCGACGCGCACGAGGCGATGATCCTGCTGGGCTTTGTGGTCATCATCATGGCGATCACGGTGCTGCAGGAGCGCCGCACCGACAACGCGCTGAGCGCCCTGCGCGACCTCTCCAGCCCCCGCGCGCAGGCGCTGCGCGGCGGCACCCTGGTGCGCATTGCGGGCCGCGACGTGGTGCGCGAAGACCTGTTGATGATTGCCGAGGGCGACCGCATCCCCGCCGACGGCACGCTGCTGCAGGCCCACGAGCTGGCCACCAACGAATCGATGCTGACCGGTGAATCCGAGCCCGTGGCCAAGCAAACTGCCGACAAGGTGTTTGCAGGCACGCTGGTGGTCGGCGGCCAGGGCCTGGTTCGGGTCACGGCCGTGGGGCGCCACACCGAGCTGGGGCGCATTGGCCAGTCGCTCGACACCATTGCGCTGCAGGCCTCGCCGCTGCGCGAGGAAATGGCGCAACTCACGCACAAGCTGGTGCTCATCGGGCTGTCGCTGTGCGCGCTGCTGGTGGCCCTGTTCTGGGCGCTGCGCGGCGACGCGCTGCAGGCCGTGCTGGCGGGTATCACGCTGGCCATGGGCATCCTGCCGCAAGAGCTGCCCGTGATCATGATCGTCTTCCTCGCCCTGGCCGCGCGGCGGCTGGCGGCACAGCAGGTGCTGACGCGGCGGCTCAACGCCATCGAAACGCTGGGGCAGACCACCGTGCTGTGCGTGGACAAGACCGGCACCCTCACGCAAAACCGCATGGCCGTGGCGGCGCTGTGCATCGCCGGCCAAGAGCTGGATGTACAGAACCTGCGCGCAGCAGCAGGCGGCACGGCGCTGCCGGAGGTTTTCCACGAACTGCTGGAATACGCCGTGCTGGCCAGCGAGATCGAACCGCACGACCCGATGGAGCAGGCCTTTCACCGCATGGCGGGCGACCATCTGCTGGGCACTGATCATTTGCACCCCACATGGTCGCTGGCGCGCGAATACGAGCTGTCGCCCCGGCTGCTGGCCATGAGCCACCTGTGGCGCGACGGCACCTCGGCGCACGACACCGTGGCCACCAAGGGCGCGCCCGAAGCCGTGGCGGACCTCTGCCACCTGCCCGACGCCGAACGCGCCGCCGTCAGCGCCCAGGCCGCCCGCCTGGCCGACCGGGGCCTGCGGGTACTGGGCGTGGCCAAGGCCCGGCACCGCGCACAGGACACCTGGCCTGACATTCAGCACGACTTTGACTTTGAGTGGCTGGGCCTGGTGGCCCTGGCCGACCCGCTGCGCCCCGAGGTGCCCCAGGCCGTCACGCAATGCCGCCAGGCGGGTATCCGCGTGGTGATGATCACCGGCGACCACCCTCGCACCGCCCGCGCCATTGCGGCCCAGGCGGGCATTGCCCATGAGAGCGTGGTCACCGGCGATGAGCTGGCCCAGATGCCGCCACAGGTACTGGCCGACAAGGTACGGCAGGTCAGTGTGTTTGCCCGCATCAAGCCGCACCAGAAACTGGCGCTGGTCGAAGCCCTCAAGGCCCAGGGCGAGGTGGTGGCCATGACGGGCGACGGTGTGAACGACGCCCCGGCCCTCAAGGCCGCCCACATCGGCATCGCCATGGGACAGCGCGGCACCGACGTGGCGCGCGAGGCCGCAGCCCTGGTGCTGCTGCACGACGATTTCGCAGCCATCGTGTTGGCGATTCATCGGGGGCGGCAGACCTTTGCCAACCTGCGCCAGGCCATGGTCTACACGCTGGCGGTGCACGTGCCCATCATTGGCCTGGCGCTGCTGCCGGTGCTGCTCGGGCTGCCGCTGGTGCTGGCGCCGCTGCACATCGCGTTTCTGGAACTGGTCATCGACCCGGCCTGCTCGATCGTGTTCGAGGCCGAGGAAGGCGCTGCCGATCTCATGCAGCAGCCGCCGCGCGGGGCTGGCGAGCCCCTGCTCTCGGCACGCCACTTCCTGCTGAGCATGTTGCAAGGCAGCGTGGTGACCGCCGCCGTGGTGGGCCTGTATGCCTGGCTCCTGGGCCAGCCGGCACATGCCGCCACTGCCAGCACGGCCGCATTCGTGGTGCTGGTGGCTGCGAACGCAGCGCTCATCCTGCCCAGCCGCGGCAGCGACACCCCCGGCATCTTGAACTGGCGCAGCCTGTGGGCGGGCCTCACCCCCGTCAGCCTGTGGGTGTCGGGGGGCACGCTGGCGGCGCTGACCGCGATCACCACCGTGCCGGGGCTGGCCAGCGCTTTCAAGTTTGCGCCGCTATCGCCCCCGCACTGGTTCATGGCGCTGCTGGCCGGGCTGGCGCTGACGGCAGTGTTTGCGGCCAACAAGCGGTGGCTGCAGCCCGCGACACTGGAGCACAATCACCCGCCTGCTTGACACACCGCCGCACGCCATGCCCATCGCTCTGGAATCAATCGACCACGTCGTCCTCACCGTTGCCAGCATCGACAAGACCATTGCGTTTTATGAGCGCGTGCTGGGCATGATCGCGCGGGAGTTCAAGCCCCGTCGGTACGCGCTGCACTTCGGCGCGCAAAAGATCAACCTGCACGAAGTGGGCACGGTGGTGGACCCCAATGTGCGCCATGCCACTGCGGGCTCGGGCGACCTGTGTTTTCTCACCAGGATGCCGCTTGACGATGTCATCGCGCACCTGCAGGCCGAAGGCGTCGCCATCGTGCAAGGCCCGGTGGGTGCAACGGGCGCACGCCACAGGCTGCGCTCGGTCTATATCTACGACCCGGACGAAAACCTGATCGAGATTGCCAACGAGGTGTGACCGGCTCGCGGCGCGGGCTGCGGCACCCGTGCCGGCAACACGCTCAGAATTCCGCCGAAATCGCGGCCCGCAGCAATGCTGCGGCGGGCTCCACCAGCTCCTGCAACTGGCCCGCCCGCTCCTGCTCGATCGCCTGCAGGACCATCTCGTTGATGCCGCCCACGACCGCCATGGCCATGGTGGGCTGCAGCGGCGTCTTGCGCAGGCGCTCGCCCGGGCGGTTGTTCACCACGTCCAGCATCAGGTCGGCCAGTTGCTGGTTGGCGCGCCGCCGCGCTCCCAGGCCCGGAGCGCCCAGGCCCAGGATCTCGATGAACAGCGTGCGCAGCAGCACCGGGTTGCGCGTGAGCACGCCGAAGTACGCACCCATCGCCTGCTCCACCTGCGCCTGCCAGTCGCTGTGCGGGTCGATCGCCGCGCGCAGCACCGCGATCGCATTGCCGCTGGCCACCTCGTACAAAGCGATCAGGCACTCGGCCTTGTCGGCGAAGTTCTCGTAGAACGTGCGGCGCGACACGCTGGCCTCGCGCACGATGTCGGCGATGGTGGTGTCGGCATAGCCTTTGGAGGCCACCGCGCGGGCCATGCCCTCGAGCAGGCGGGCGCGGGGCTCGGGGGCCGGGGCGGAGGGGGCGGCGTCAGGGGTCGGCATGCGGATGGGGGCAGGAATCACAGCGGGTACTTGACAGTACCACACCCGGCAGGCATGATCCAGGTCATTGGTACTTACCAGTACCAACCCTGTTCCCCGGCCTTCCCAAGGAGTGTTTTCCATGACCGAACTTGTTGTCCGCCGCCTGCTGATCGACCTTGAAACCCCGTTCGAGCGCCACTGGTGCGGGGGGGATGCGTTTCGCTCGGCGTTCTTCAATGCGCTGTCGATGAGCTTTCCGGTGGGCGAGCAGTTCTTCATCGACGCCGTGAAGGACGGCCACAAGGCCCTGCCGCCCGAACAGCATGCGCGGTTCGCGGACGAAGTGCGCGGCTTCATCGGCCAGGAGGCCACGCACCGCCGCATCCACGCGCTGTTCAACGGCCACCTGGAAAAGCAGGGCCTGGTCAACGAATGGGCTCCCCGCGCGCAGGAGCGCATGAAGCTTTTCGCCCACGCCGATCCGCGCCACCCGCTGGCCGTGACCGCCGCCAACGAGCACTTCACCGCCCTGCTGGCCGAATGGCTGCTGGCGCACCCCGAAACGCTCGCCGGCGCCGAGCCGCGCCTGGCCACGATGTGGCAATGGCACTGCGCCGAAGAATCGGAGCACCGGAACACGGCCTTCGACCTGTACCAGGCCCTGGGCGGCAACCACGAATGGCGCATCACCTGGTTTCGCCGCATCACCCTGGTGTTCCTGGGCGATGTGCTGCGCCAGACCCTGGGCAACCTGCGCCGCGACGGCACGCTGTGGAAGTGGAGCACCTGGGCCAGCGCCGCCCGCACGCTGCTTGGCAAGGGCGGCCTCGTGCGCGAGACGTGGCGGCCCTGGCGCGAATACCTGCGGCGCGACTTCCATCCCGGCCAGCACGGCAGCGACCTGTCCGCGCGCTGGCTGGCCGAACACAGCGACGCCTTCACCCCCGTGGGCGCGCGCTGATGCCGGCAACGGACCACCGCGCACCGCCCCTTTGACCCGCAAGCCCCGTGCTGCTACAAACCAACCACCTGCCCTGCACCGCGCGGCCTGCCCCCGGCCACCGGGGCAGGCGCTGACCACGACGAGCTGAAACATGACATCCAACAGAACGCACCGGCGCAAGAGCCGGGCAGGCGAAGCTTTGCTGTGCCTGATCGCCACCGTCCCCCTCGCGCTTGCCGCCGGGGCCGCACATGCGCAACCCATGGCGTTCGACGCCGCGCTGCAGCAGCTCGGCCAGCGCTCCGACCAGCTTGCCGCCTCGAAAAGCGCCATCGAGAGCGCACGGCTGCGCCGCGATGCGATGCAGCGCCTGGGCGGCCCGGTGGTCAACCTCACCGGCGCGGCCTATGCCTACAACGCCAACCTGGATGTGGACCTGAACCCGCTCAACCGCGTGCTGCCCGGCGTGCTGTCGCAGCTGCCGCCACAGCTGGCGGCCCCGCTGGCGCAGCTGCCACACCTGCCGTCGAGCTACACGCTCAACCGCCACAAGAGCGACACCACCAGCTCCGTCTCGGCCGTCTGGCCGATCTACATGGGGGGCGCCAGCCAGGCGGCGCGCGGCCTGCTCGATGCGCAGACCCACGAGGCCGAGGCCGACGCCGCCAGGACGGGCCATGAAGCGACCACGCTGCTGGTGCAGCGCTACTTCGGCACCCAGCTGGCCGAGCGGGCGGCCGCGCTGCGCGAGGCGGCCCTGGCCACCATCGAGCAGCACGACGCGGCCGCGCAGAAGATGCTGGACGCTGGCGTGATCGCCCGCGTGGAGCGCCTGCAGGCCCGCTCCGCCCTGGAAGAGGCCCGCCGCAACGCCCGCAAGGCGCGCGACGATGCCGAGCTGGCCGCCACCGCCCTCACCCGCACGCTCAAGGCCAGCGAGCGCGTGACGCCCACCAGCCCGCTGTTCGTGCTGAACGGGCCGCTCGAGCCCCTGCCGCAGTTCATCGACACCGCGCTCGCGCGCCACCCGGGCCTGTCCAAGGTGGCCGCCAAGAAGGAGCAGGCCACGCAGCTGCACGCCGCGCAGGAGGCACTGCGCAAGCCCCAGGTGTTCGCCTTCGGCCAGCGCCAGCTCAAGACCGGCAAGGAGGCCGACTGGGTGGCGGGCGTGGGCGTGCGCTGGACGCTGTGGGATTCGATCGACCGCAATGCGCTGGCCGAGTCGTCCAACCGCCAGATCGAGCAGGCCGAGCGCACCGGCGCGCAGGCGCAGAACGACATCGCCCTGCTGGTGGAAAAGCGCTGGCTGGGCGTGGAGCAGGCCCGCCGCCAGTTCCTGGCCATGGCCCCCAGCCTGGAACTGGCCGACGAGGTGCTGCGCCTGCGCGCTGCGGGCCTGAAGGCCGGCACCAGCACCACGCTGGACCTGATCGACGCGCAGGTGAACCAGGCCAAGGCCCAGACCGAACGCGCCCAGGCGGCGCACGACTACGTGAAGGCCCTGGCCGACCTGCTGGAGAGCTGCGGCCTGTCGGAAGACTTTGGCAACTACATGGCGCGCGCCGATGCGGTGCGCCTGGAATGAACGAAGGCGAAACGAACGAAGGCGAATGACATGAGCAACAGCAAGAACAACAGCAAGAAGGCCGCCGTGATCGGCACCGTGGCCGTCGTGGCCGTGGCCGGTTTCGTGGGCTTTGGCCTGTGGAAGGCCTCGCAGCCCGCACCCGAGCTTTTCCAGGGCCAGATGGAGGCCCAGGAGGCCGACATCGCTCCCAAGGTGACCGCGCGCATCGCGCAGATCCTGGTGAAGGAAGGCGACCAGATCGCCGTGGGCGCGCCGCTGATCCGCATGGACAGCCCCGAAGTCAAGGCCAAGCTGGCCCAGGCCACCGCCGCGCAGGAGGCCGCCCAGGCCGTGGCCGACAAGGCCCAGCACGGCGCCCGCCCGCAGGAAATCGAAATGGCCCGGCTGAACTGGCAGCGCGCCGTGGCCGCCGCCGACCTGGCCGAGTCCTCCTTCAAGCGCGTGGACGGCCTGGCCCGCGAGGGCCTGGTGGCCGCGCAAAAGCGTGACGAGGCCGAGGCCAACTTCAAGGCATCGCGCGACCAGGCGCTGGCCGCCAGGGCCCAGTACGACCTGGCCCGCGCCGGCGCCCGCCCCGAAGACCGCTCGGCCGCCAGCGCCCAGGCGCGCCAGGTCGCGGGCGTGGTGGCCGAGGTCGAGGCCGCCCAGGCCGAGACCGAGCTCAAGAGCCCCGTGGCGGGCGAAGTGGCCAAGGTGCTGGCCCGCACCGGCGAACTCTCTCCCCAGGGCGTGGCCGTGGTCACCGTGGTGGACCTCAAGGACCAGTGGGTGGTGCTGAACGTGCGCGAGGACCGCCTGCAGCGCTTTGCCATCGGCAGCGAGTTCGACGCCACGCTGCCGGCCCTGGGCAACAAGGCGGTGAAGTTCAAGGTCTACCACACCGGCGCCCTGCCCGACTTCGCCACCTGGCGCGCCACGCGCGCGGGCCAGGGCTTCGACGCCCGCACCTTCGAGGTGCGCGCCCGCCCCGCCGCGCCCATCGAGGGCGCGCGCCCCGGCATGACGGTGCTGGTGCAGTGAAATGTACCGACACCCCCTGAGCGCCTGCGGCGCTTCCCCCCGGCTCTCGCAACGCTGTGCGTTGCGGGCAGGGGAACGCAGCCCTCGCCGCGGGGCGGCCCTTGTCCGGCTGCCCTGGCTGGGCCGCGCGTCTTTCACGCCCTGCGATGGCCGTGAAGCGCAATGGATCATCGATGTAAAATTTGCCTTCAGCGCTTGATAGATAAGCGCTAGCAGCTATGAATTCAATAGTAAACAGCTTTCGCCGCGAGGCCCGCCGCCTGGCGGCCGACCCCTGGGACCTGGCCATGGTCACCTGGGTGCCGCTGCTGGCCGTGGCGCTGCTGTGGTGGATTTTCTCGGCCGGCCTGCCGCGCCACCTGCCCGTGGGGGTGGTCGATGAGGACCACTCCAGCCTGTCGCGCCAGCTGGTGCGCATGCTCGACGCCACGCCGGGCGTGCGCATCGCGCAGAACCACGCCAACACGGCCGAGGCGGAGCGCGCGCTGCGCGCCCTCGAGGTCTATGCCGTCGTCACCATCCCGCGCGACTTCGCGCGCACCGTGAAGGAAGGCCGCGCAGCCCAGGTCACGCTGCTGCACAACGCGCAGATGGGCACGCATTCGGGCCTGCTGCAGCGCGACGTGCGCGCCGCCGTGGGCACACTGTCGGCGGGCATCGAGATGGCCGCGCGCAACAAGCGCGGCGAAAGCGCGCAAGCCGTGCGCGTGAGCATGGAGCCCATCCACACGCAGCTGGTGGCGCTGTTCAACGTGTCGAGCAACTACGAGCAGTTCCTGGGCGCGGCGCTGATCCCCGCGCTGCTGCACATCCTGGCCATGACGGCCGGTGCCTGGACGGTGGGCCGCGAGCTGCGCGACCGCAGCCTGGGCGAGTGGCTGGGCACGGGCCGTTTCGTCCCTGTCGCAGGCGCCTTGCTGGGCAAGCTCGTGCTGCCCTGGGCCACGCTCACGCTGGTGGGCCTGCTGGCGCTGGCGGGCATCACCTGGGGCCGGGGCTGGCACCCGCCGGGCAGCCTGCCCTGGGTGGCCGCCGCGCTGGCGCTGCTGATGGCCGTGTCGGTGGCGGCGGGCGCGGCCCTGGCGGCCCTCACGCGCTCGCTGCGCACCGCGCTGTCGGGCGCGGGGTTCTTCGCGGCGCCGGCGTTCGCGTTCAGCGGCGTGGCGTTTCCCCTGGCGGGCATGCCCGCCAGCGCGCGCGCCTGGGCCGAGGCCATGCCGTTCACGCACTACATCCGGCTGCAGATCGAGCAGTTGCAGATGGGCGCGCCGCTGGCCGCCAGCGTGTCCACCATGGCGGCGCTGCTCATCGCCACCGGCGTGCTCTGGCTCGTGGCCGCCATGGGGCTGAGCCTTGCCGCGGGCCAGCCCGCCAGCTGGGGAGGCCGCTGACATGCACGTCCACACGAACCCCGCCCCCCGGGGCCTGCTGCACGCCTGGCTGCTGGCGCTGGCCACCATGGCGCGCGACAAGGGCGTGCTGCTGCTGCTGATCGGCGCGCCCGTGCTCTACGGTTTCTTCTACCCCTGGTTCTATGCCGACGAGGTGCTCACCCGCGTGCCCGTGGCGGTGGTGGACATGGACCACAGCAGCCTGTCGCGCCAGATCACGCGCTTTGCCGACGCCGACCCGCGCATCGAGGTGCGCTTGGTCACGGGCAGCGAGCGCGAGGCGCAGGAGGCCCTGTGGCGCGGCGAGATCGAAGGCTATGCGCTGATCCCCGCCAACCTCAAGCGCAGCGTGGTGCGCGGGGAGAACGCGGTGGTCAGCATCGAGGCCAACGGTGCCTATGCGCTGCTCAACAAGGCCGTGCAGTACGGCTTCGCCGAGGCGGTGGGCACGGTGTCCGCCGGGGTCGAGATCCGCAAGCTGCAGGCCGGCGGCCAGAGCGCGCAGCAGGCCGCGGCCAGCCGCGCGCCGGTGCAGCTGCAGATGGTGGCGCTCTTCAATCCCATCGAGGGCTATGGCAGCTTCGTGGTGCCCGCCGTGGCGCTGCTGATCCTGCAGCAGACCCTGCTCATGGGCGCCGCCCTGCTCACCGGCACCTGGGTGGAGGCCGGCGAGCACCGCGCCAGCGCCACCACCTGGCTGGGCCGCCTGCTGGCGCTGAACACGCTGGGCTGGGCCAGCGGGCTGTTCTACTTTGGCTGGATCTTCGTGCTGCACGGCTACCCGCGCGGCGGCAACCCGCTGGGCGCGCTGGCGCTCCTGGCCTGCTACGTACCCGCCATCGCCGCGCTGGGGTCGCTGCTGGGGCTGTGGTTCGGCAACCGCGAGCGCGCGCTGCAGGTACTGCTGTTCACCACGCTGCCCATCGCGTTCGTGGCCGGTTTCTCGTGGCCCGTGGAGGCCCTGCCCGAGCCGCTGCAGTGGCTGCGCTGGCTGCTGCCCAGCACCTCGGGCGTGCAGGCCTCGCTGCGGCTCAACCAGCTGGGCGCGCCGCTGTCGGCCGCCCTGCCCCACCTGTGCGCGCTGGTGGCGCTGTGCGCGGTGGCCACGGCGGCGCTGCTGTACAAGACCCGCCCCCGGCTCCTGCCAGCCGTCTGAGCACCACGCCGCGCCGGGCCCGCCGCCCTGCCCCCTCACCCCTCACCGCTCAACGGCGCGCGGGCAGCCCGGCCCACACGTCCATCGCCTGCCACTCCAGCGGCAGACGGACATCCACGCCGTCGCGCGCGCCCCGCTCGCGCAGGTAGGCCATGGACACATCGAAGGCATCGAGCGGCGGGGGCATGGGCTGCATGGGCCGGCCCGGAGGCTGCCAGAAGTCGTCCCAGTGGATGGGAATGACGCGCCGGGCGCCCACGGCGGCGATCACCTCGGTCCACAGCGCATCGCGGTAGCTCTCGGGCCGGGGCCCCAGCGCGCCGATGCCCTGCAGCACCACGTCGGCCTGCACGCCGCGCAGCGCACCAGGCTCGAAGCCCGCGCTGCCCACGATGAGCAGCGTCCTGCCGCCATGCTCCACATGCAGGGCATAACTTTGCCCCTCCTTGTAGTCGCTGGCACGCACCGGCGGGTGCAGCGGGGCGGTGACCTCGCCCCCCGTGAAGCCGGTGGGCGCATGGCGGCTGGCGAACAGCGTCGCCGTGAAGCGGCCAAAGCGCTGCGGCTCGCCCAGCTTCGCCACGCGGATCTGCGCCTCGGCCAGGCCCCAGCCGCGCCCCACGTTGGCCGTGGACTCGGAGCCCAGCAGCAGCGCACCCATGCGCCGCGCGACCTCGGGCGCATCCATGGCGTGGTCGTAGTGCGAATGCACGGGGATCACCGCCGCCAGCCTGCCCGTTTCGCCCGGCAGGCCGGCACGCCGCAGGCCCTGCGTGATGGCCTGCATGTCGGGCTCCACCTTGCCCAGGAAGGTCTGCAGCTTGCCGGGGCGCGAGAAAAATCCGTCCGTCATCAGCGCCGTCTCGCCGTCGTCCAGCAGCACGGTGGAAACGCCCAGGAAGGTCACCTTGACGGGTGGCGGCGCCTCGCCGCCAGCGGGCACCTTCCAGCGCAGATCCGCGTACGGCTGCAGTGAGGGGTGCTGCTGCAGCGCCCAGGCCAGCGCGCCCAGCGCGAACACCGCCAGCAGCCCCAGGGCCAGCAGCGCCTTCGTCAGCAGCGGCCGCATCGCGCTCACGCCACCTTGGCCGCGGCCGCCGTGTCAGGGCGGCGCAGCACCAGCATGCCGAACAGCGTGGCCAGGAGGTACATGCTGACCGAGTAGATGGCGGCGGGCAGCGCGAGCTGGAAGTTGCCGAGCACCGACAGCGCGATGAAGATCGCGAGCGTGGAATTGTGGATGCCGATCTCGAAGCTGATCGCCGTGGCCATGGACTTGTCCAGCCCCGCCGCGCGTGCGAGGTAGTAGCCCGATGCGAGGCTGATGGCGTTGAACAGCAGCACGGCCGGGCCGATGCCCGCGAAGGACTCCACGAGCGCCGTCCACTCCTTGGCGATGGCGATGAGCGCGAACGCCGCCAGCACCACGGCGCTGAAGATCTTCATGGGCTTTTCCATGCGTGCGCTGAACGCCGGCGCGCGCCGGTGCACCGCCATGCCCAGCACCACGGGCACCAGCACGATGACGATCACCTCCACCACCTTGCCGAACTGCAGCGGCACCACCTGGCCCGTGCGGGCAAAGGTGTCGATGGCCCAGTTGGTGATGAGCGGCAGGCTCGCGATGGACAGCACGGTGTTGATGGCGGTGAGCGAGATGTTCATCGCCACGTTGCCGCCGAACAGATGGCTGAACAGGTTGGCCGACACGCCGCCGGGCGATGCCGCCAGCAGCATCAGCCCCACCGCGTAGACGGGGGCCACGCCCAGCAGCACGATGAGGGCGTAGCACGCCGCCGGCAGCACCAGCACCTGCAGCACCAGGGCCAGCAGCACCGCGCGCGGATGCTGCAGCAGGCGCCTGAAGTCGCCCACCGTGAGCGACAGGCCCAGGCCGAACATGACCAGCCCGAGCGCAATGAACAGCAGGGTGGGAAGGATGGAAACAAAGCTCATGTGCACACACGGCCCGCAGAGGGCCGTGCTCCGTTCAAAGCGGGTGGAAACGGCGATGCCCACGGCGCCACGAGGGCGCCGTGGGCGGAGTGCCGCGACCGGACGACAAGGAGAGAGAGAAAGAAAAGGAAAAAGGGACAGCGAGGCGGGCGGAAAAAGCGGCGTGCCCCTAGGCCGCCGCCTGGCCCGTGCGCAGGCGCACCGGTCCGCTGCGCAGTTCGATGGCGGCCTGCACTTCCTTGCGCAGGCCCAGCGCGAAGGCCCACTCGGCCACCACGAACAGCGGGCCCACGATCAGGCCCACGAGGTCGTCCACGAACGCGGGCTTGCGGCCTTCGTAATGGTGTCCCACGAACTGGATCACCCAGCCCACGGCGAACAGGCCGATGCCCGTGGCCAGCCACACGGCCATGGACTGCAGCGCCACCCACTGCGCCACCACCAGCATCGCGGCCAGCAGCGCCGCCATGGCCAGGCCAAAACGCAGGTCGAGCCGCAGGTAGAAGACGCTGCTGGCCAGCGCGCAGAACAGCGCCGGGGTCAAGGGCAGGCCGCCCACCGCCCACGCGGGGCGCGAGAGCAGCACCACCACCGCGAACATGATCATCGGCACGCCCACGAAGTGGGTGTGGATGTTGCGCGGGTCGCGGTGGTAGTCGGCGTACTGGGCCAGGTGGTCGATCAGGGTTTTCATGGGTGTCTCCTGGTATTGTTTTGAGCAGGATCAATGGTCGCCCCGCAGGGGCCGCAACGTCTGTCGTACACACGACAAAAAGCCCCCTTCCCTTCAGCCCTTCCCCTTCAGCCCCTTCCTTCCGCCCCGCGCGCGCCCCGCCCTCCCCACATGACCGACCCCGCCGCCTACCTGCCCGTTCTCCAGTCCGGCCGCTGGTTTGCCCACCTGCCGCCCGACTTTGCCCAGCCGCTGATCGCCATGGCCCACCTGCGCCAGCTGCAGCCGGGCGAGGTGCTGTTCCTGCGCGGCGACGCGCCCTGCGGGCTGTACGCGGTGGTGCGCGGGGCCATCAGCATCTCGGGCACGGGCGGGCGGGCGCACGAGGCGCGCGCTGCGCTGCTCACGCGGCTGGAGCCGCCGCACTGGTTTGGCGAGATCTCGGTGTTCGACGGCTCGGCGCGCACCCACGACGCCCATTCCGCCGAGGCCAGCACGCTGCTGCAGGTGCCGCACGAACGGCTGCAGGCCTGGCTGCAGGCCCACCCGCAACACTGGCATGCGCTGGCCCTGCTGCTCACCGACAAGCTGCGCACCGCCTTCGTGGCCATGGAGGAGCTGGCGCTGCTGCCCGCCCCGCAGCGCCTGGCACGCCGCCTGGTGATGATGGCCGAGGGCTACGGCCAGTGGACGGCCGAGGGCCAGTCGCGCCGCGTGATCGGCATCTCGCAGGAGCAGCTGTCGCTGATGCTGGCCATCTCGCGCCAGACCACCAACCAGATCCTCAAGGACCTGGAGTCGCGCCACCTGGTGCGCGTGCAGCGTGGCGAGGTGGAGATTTTGGACCTGGCGGCGCTACGGGCCACCTGCTATTGAATTACTATTAAATATATAGCAACCAGCGCTTTACCATCAAGCGCCATAGCCATTTTTCATACAAATAGTAAGCACACATTCCATTTCCGGGCAAAATGGTGGCCATGCAACTGAACTACATCGCCAACGCCTCGGTTCCGTCCGCCTCGGGCCGCACGATCCCCGTGATCGACCCGTCCGACGGCCAGACCTTCGACGAAATCCAGCGCAGCAACGCCGACGACATCGATGCGGCGGTGCATGCGGCGCGCCAGTGCTACCACGCGGTGTGGCAGAAGATGGCGCCCGTGGAGCGCGGCCGCCTGCTGCAAAAGCTCTCGGCCAAGATCCTGGAGCATGCCGACGAACTCACGGCCCTGGAGCAGCGCGACTGTGGCAAGCCCACCAAGCAGGCACGCGCCGATGCGATTGCGCTGGCGCGCTACTTCGAGTTCTACGCCGGTGCGTGCGACAAGTTCCACGGCGAGACGATTCCCTACCCCGACGGCTACAGCGTGCTCACCTGGCGCGAGCCGCATGGCGTCACGGGCCATGTGATCCCCTGGAACTACCCCATGCAGATCTTCGGCCGCAGCGTGGGCGGCGCCCTGGCGGCGGGCAACGTGTGTGTGGTCAAGCCCGCCGAGGACGCCTGCCTGTCGCTGATCCGCGTGGCGCAGCTGGCGGCCGAGGTGGGCTTCCCCTCCGGCGCGCTGAACATCGTCACCGGCTACGGCCACGAGGTGGGCGATGCACTGGCGCGCCACCCGGGCATCGACCACATCAGCTTCACCGGCAGCCCCAAGATCGGCACGCTGATCCAGCAGGTGGCCGCCGAGCGCCACTGCCCCGTCACGCTGGAGCTGGGCGGCAAGAGCCCGCAGATCATCTTTGCCGATGCCGACCTGGACGCCGCCATTCCCGTGGTCATCAACGCCATCGTGCAGAACGCCGGGCAGACCTGCTCGGCGGGCTCGCGCGTGCTGATCGACTCGCTGATCTATGAACCCCTGCTCGAACGCCTGGGCAAGGCGTTTGAAAAGCTGCGCGTGGGCCCCGCCGCCATGGACCTGGACGTGGGCCCGCTGATCCGCCAGACGCAGCAGCAGCGCGTGTGGGACTTCCTGTCCGACGCGCAGGTGGCCGGCATTCCCATGGTGGCCCAGGGCGTGGTGGTGGACGAAGCCCCCGAGACCGGCTACTACCAGGCCCCCACGCTGCTGCGCGATGTGCCTGTGCAGCACCGCCTGGCGCAGGAAGAAGTCTTCGGCCCCGTGCTGTCGGCCATGGCCTTCCAGGACGAGGACCATGCGGTGGAACTCGCCAACGCCACGCAGTTCGGCCTGGTGGCCGGGATCTGGACGCGCGACGGTGCGCGCCAGTTCCGCATGGCCAAGCGCGTGCACAGCGGCCAGGTGTTCATCAACAACTACGGCGCTGCGGGCGGTGTGGAGCTGCCGTTTGGCGGCGTCAAATCCAGCGGCTACGGGCGCGAAAAGGGCTTTGAGGCGCTGTACGGCTTCACCACCTTGAAGACCGTCGCCATCAAGTACGGTTGAAGGCCTTAGAACGTGTTCACGATCTCCCAGGGGTCGCGCAGTGGTTTTTGCGGGATGGGATGCAAGGCGCGGTGGGCAGCCAATAGCTCGGCTATTGGCAAGCGCCGCAACGCCGCAGACCGCCCGCAAAGACCACTGCCCGAAGGGTTGGAGCGAAATCGGGCGATTGGGCGCCTCGGCTGCTTGCATGGGCATGAGCCCATGCGGCGCATCCGAAGCATCCACTCATCCCGATTGCGCTCCAACGCGATCCCCTGCGAGATCGTGAACACGTTCTCAGTGTCCCGCCCGCGCACGACGGCACGGGCAGGCCCCGCTAACCTCGGCTGCTTCTGTACGACGATTTTTCTTCCTCCATGCCCCTGAGCCCCCCCGCCCCCCGCACCCTGAAGCATGTCCGCCGGGTGAACTACCAGGGCTTTGAACGCGACGATGGCCTGTGGGACATCGAGGGCGAGCTGCACGACAGCAAGGCCTACGACGCCCCCTCGCACCGCGACCCGACGCGCACGCGCCTGGCGGGTGAGGCCATCCACCACATGTGGCTGCGCGTGACCGTGAACCGCCAGCTGGTGGTGCAGGCGGTGGACGTGTCCATGGACTCGCATCCGCTCAAAGGCTGCACCGAGGCCCAGGCGGCGCTGCAGCGCATGGTGGGCTGCAGCATGGCGCGCGGCTGGCGCCAGGCCATCCAGAAGCACCTGGGCGGCGTGGAAAGCTGCACACACCTGCGCGAACTGCTGTTCAACCTGGCCACGGCGGCCTTCCAGTCGGTGCCCGCGGTGTTTGCCGCCAGCCACCCCGACGAGCCGCCGCGCCACCTGGGCCAATGCACGGGGTGGGACTTCAACGGCAGCGGCGTGAAGGAATTTTTCCCCCAGTTCCATGGCCGGGAATCCAAGGCAACCGCCTCGGCCGCCCCGACGGCCCCTGCCACTGAAGTTTCAGCCCCATCGGGCTCTAGCGCTGGTTGAATAAGCGCTGGCAGCTATCAATTTTGATATATCTCACCACAACCCATCGGAGACACCCATGCGTGTGCAGAACAAATCCATCATCGTCACCGGCGCCGGCAACGGCATTGGCGAAGGCATCGCCAAGCGCCTGGCCGCAGAGGGCGGCAAGGTCATCGTCAATGACATCAACGAGGCAGGAGGCCAGCGCGTGGTGGCCGAGATCACGGCGGCAGGCGGCACGGCCGCTTTCTTCAAGGCCGACGTGACGAAGTCCGCCGAAGTGAAGGCCATGGTGGACGAGGCCGTGCGCCTGTACGGCCGCCTGGACGTGGTGGTGAACAACGCGGGCTGGACGCACCGCAACCGCCCCATGCTCGAAGTGAGCGAGGACGAGTTCGACAAGGTCTATGCCATCAACATGAAGAGCATCTACCTGTCGGCCATCCACGCCGTGCCCGCATTGCGCCAGGCCGGTGGCGGCAGCATCATCAACATCGCCTCCACCGCCGGCCTGCGCCCCCGCCCGGGCCTGACCTGGTACAACGGCTCCAAGGGCGCCGTCATCATCACCAGCAAGTCCATGGCCGCCGAGCTGGGCCCCGACAACATCCGCGTGAACTGCATCAACCCCGTGTTCAACCCCGACACCGGCCTGGCCGCCGAGTTCGCGGGCGGCCCGGTGGACGAGGCGCGCCGCGCCAAGTTCCTGGCCACCATTCCGCTGGGCCGCTTCTCCACCGCGCTAGACGTGGCCAACGCCGCGCTGTACCTGGCGAGCGACGAGGCGTCCTTCGTCAGCGGCGTGTGCATTGAGGTGGACGGCGGGCGCTGCGTGTAGGCACCTGCTGGCGGTCTCGCAAGGGATCGCGCCCGGGCGCCCGCCACCTGCAAGGCCGCCGGAGGCCGCCCCGCGCAGGCACAAGCCGCACCAGGGAGGTGCGGATTGATTGACGGTTGCAGGGCAGCTGCCTATAGTGCCGCCCATCCATGTTTGCAAGCGCCTCTCCCGTCACGACCCCCAGCGGCACCGCGCCGCTGCGCCGTGCCGCGCGCTCGCAAGCCACCCTCCAGGCCGGCGACCGCCGGGTCTGCACGCTTGCTGCAGACTCCTGAGCCCGGCGACACCCTCTCCCCCACGTTCTTTCGCGCACCTCCTGTCGCCGGGCCCATCCCCCAGGCGCTTGCTTGCGCCCAGGCCACGGCCCGGGGCAGCCTTGAGGAGTGTTGATGCCCCCGTTCCCTTCCGGCGAGATATCGCTCGCCCCGTGCCCCCCCGCGCGCCACGACCCCGCCGACGGAGCCGCTGCCAGCCTGACGGCCGCCACCGACATCACCCGCCACTTCATCCGCGCCAAACGGCCCTGCGCCGACGGCTACCGCTGGTACCTGCGCCGCCAGGAGGGCGCCAGCAACTACCAGGCCTTGCTGGACGACCTGGTGCGCGAAGGCCGGGTGGAAGACGCCTGCTGGATGCTCGACCAGTTCGGCCCCACCAACGACGTGCTGGAGGTGGACCATCTGGAGGCCGACGCGCTGGTGTTCGCCGGCAGCGTGCGGTGCCAGGGCAGCGCCGACGTGGACGGTGTGCTGCGCACCGGCCGCAGCCTCAGCGTGCTGGGTGGCCTGCGGGTGGGCGGTGCGCTGCGGGTGGGAGAAGACCTGCGCGTCGCGGGCGCGCTGCGCTGTGAGGGCAGCGTGCGGCTGCACGGCGACGCGCGCGTGGGCGGCTCCCTGGTGGTGGCGCAGCGGCTGCAGTGCACGGGCGGCCTGCGCGTGGGCGGTGAGCTGGACGCTGGCGCCTCGGCCCACATCGGCGGCCACTGCACGGTGGGCCAGGACCTGCGCGTGGCAGGCGCCCTGGACGGCGGCGGAGGCATCAAGGTGGGCGGCCACCTTCACGGCGACGCGGCCGTGCAGGCCACGCACGGCCTGCAGGTGGCGGGCGACGTGGACTGCCGGGGCCACCTGCAGGTGGGCTCGGGCGTGCGCGCGGGCGGGCGCATCCACGCAGGAGGGGCCATCCGCGCGGGCGAAAGCCTGTCGGCGGGGGAAACCATCGCGGCGGGTGAAGCCTATGGCGTGTACGCCGGCCTGGTGGTGCCGCTGCCCGACTGGCCCCACAGCGCCCGGGTGTGCGCCCGTGAGCAGCCCGCGCGCCTGCTGAGCGGCTGCTGGACCGATGGCCAGGGGCACACGCCATGATGCCCGGAGCCTGCGCCTTGCACCTCGCGCCCCGCATCGCCCCCGGTGCCCCGGCCGGCCGGGGCTGGCTGGGTGCGCTGGGCCACCTGCTGACCGAACTGCGCATCGACGTGGACCTGTCGGGCCGCGACATCCAGCGCGAGTTCGACGCACTGCACGAACGCATCCGCACCAACCACCGCACCCGCGACGCGATGCGCGCGCTGCCCCTGCGCCTGCACGGGCTGGAGTTGCGCCTGCGCGAAGCCGACGGCGAGTATTTTGTCTACGCCATCGACCCGCAGCGCAACCGCATCGTGGCCTACACCGTGTTCAACCGGCTGGTCGAGGTGGACCGCCGCACCGACCGCCACCTGCGCGCGCCCCACACCAAGGTGGTGGACGGCTACCGCCGCATGGGCATTGCCTCCGCCATCTACCGCTGGTGGCTGGACTCGGGCCGCAGCCTCATGACCGGGGCACGCCAGTCCGCCGGGGCCCACGGCCTGTGGATGGCCCTGGCGCGCGACTATGAGCTGGCGGCGGTGCGCATCGACGCGCACAAACGCGTGCAGCGCCTGCCCCTGCCACCACCCCCGGGATTCTTCGACGCGCTGGACACCCGGCTGGTGCTGGTGGGGCGCGATTGCCGCCTGGCGGACTTCACGCAGCACGCGGCCTGCAGGGGCTGACGGGGGGCCGGATGCCCCCGGACGCTCAGCCCAGCACCTCGCGCAGGGCTGCCTCGTACAGGTTGGTGAGCTTGTCCATCACGCCCAGCAGGCGCTCGCTGGTGGTGGCCACGGCGTTGAGCCCCACGTCATCGGCCGGGCGGCGCAGGGCCGATTCAAAGAACAGCCACTGCGAGTCGGCCAGCTCCAGCTCGTTGCGGATGGCGGGGGTGGACACCGGCGCCGCCTTCAACGTCTGCAGTGCCTGGCGGAAGTCGGCGGCGTCGGAGGCCAGTTGCGCCTGCACCACCTTGGACTCCACCTTGGCCGCGTGCAGAAAGTAGTTCTTGGCCAGGCGCTGCGACAGCATGCGCTGGCGGCCCGCCAGGTTCACCAGCCGCGCGCTGGGGGCCTGCGCCAGCCTCTCGATCGACTCGGTCACGGCCTGGGAAACCAGCAGCGTGCGGTCGGCCTGATCGGACGCCGCCACCACCAGCGCCGTCTGGGTGGCTGGCACGGTGGTCAACTGGTTGAGCAGGGCAAACTGCTTTTGCACTTCTTCCAGCTGGCGCCCCACGTCGGCCGGCCAGCGCCCCGACTGCAGGCCCCGCGCCAGTTCGCTGCTGCCCGACTGCACCATCTTGCGCGCCAGCCCCATCACATCCACCGCCGCCCCCGGCAGCACCTGCAGGTACTGCTGGCAATAGGCCTTGGCCATCCGCTGCGACAGGGCGCGGAACCAGCCCGCATAGTTGATGGCCCCCGACAGCCCTATCTGCGCCTGGGCACTGTGGCCCCAGGTGGGCAGCAGGATGCCCGCCGCCACCCATTGAACCGCCACGCGGCGCTGGCATGGCAGGGCGTCGGCGAAGAACTCACGAACTGGCATGGGAATCCCCTGAAATCGGATGCCGTATTGTTGCAATGCAACATCCAGAGTGCCCTGCGCCATGTCAAAGGCGGGCCACGCCGCCGCCGGGGCAGAACTTGACCGCGATCAACTCCGCGCGCAGGGGCTTGCCCCTCTGCGGGGCCCCTTGCGGCAAAATCACCCCATGGCCGAACGTGTGATTCCCCTGGTGGACCAACGCATCGCCGCACTGGCGGCGCGGGTGCCCACGCACCCGGTGGCCCCCACGGGCCAACTCACCGACACCCGGGGCCGCCCGCTGCGCGACCTGCGCATCAGCGTGACGGACCGCTGCAACTTCCGCTGCAACTACTGCATGCCCAAGGAAGTGTTCGACAAGGACTACCCCTACCTGCCGCACGGTGCCTTGCTGAGCTTCGAGGAGATCACCCGGCTGGCGCGGCTGTTCCTGGCGCACGGCGTGCGCAAGATCCGCCTGACCGGCGGCGAGCCCCTGCTGCGCAAGAACCTGGAAGCGCTGGTGGCCCAGCTGGCCCAGCTGCGCACGGTGGACGGCCTGGCGCCCGACCTCACCCTCACCACCAACGGGTCGCTGCTGGCGCGCAAGGCCCAGGCCTTGAAGGATGCGGGCCTGAACCGCGTGACCGTGAGCCTGGACGGACTGGACGACACGATCTTTCGCCGCATGAACGATGTGGACTTTCCGGTGGCCGACGTGCTGGCGGGCATCGAAGCCGCGCACGCGGCGGGCCTGTCGCACATCAAGGTCAACATGGTGGTCAAGCGCGGCACCAACGACCATGAAATCTTGCCCATGGCGCGCCACTTTCGCGGCACGGGCACCACGCTGCGTTTCATCGAGTACATGGACGTGGGCGCCACCAACGGCTGGCGCATGGACGAGGTGCTGCCCTCGGCCGAGCTGATCGAACGCCTGCGCGCCGAGCTGCCGCTGGTGCAGCTCGACCCCAGCAGCCCCGGCGAGACCGCCGAGCGCTGGGGCTACACCAACGCACAAGGCCAGTACGACCCCGCCCTGGGCGAGGTGGGCGTGATCAGCAGCGTGACCCAGGCCTTCTGCCACGACTGCAACCGCGCGCGCCTGTCCACCGAAGGCAAGCTCTACCTGTGCCTGTTTGCCTCGGAGGGTTACGACCTGCGCACCCTGCTGCGCGGCGGCGCCAGCGACGAAGCGATCGCCTCGGCCATCGCCCCCATCTGGCAACAGCGCGGCGACCGCTATTCGGAGCTGCGCAGCAGCCTGCCGGCGGACACCACACAGGGTGGCGCGCGGCGGGTGGAGATGAGCTATATCGGCGGCTAGCGGTGGGGCCGGCCCCGTGCATCTCGGCCCTGCGGAGCCCCCGCCCCGCGCCATGGTCCGGGCGCCGACGGTTTTCAGGCACCATGGGTGGCCGCGGCCTTCACCTCTTGCCCACACCCACCCCATGCCCCTTCAATCCACGCACCGCGCACTGTTCCTGGCCAATGCCACCGTCCTGGTCACGCACCAGATCGACGCCGCGTACTGGCATGAGTGGGAGCTGTTCCACATTCCCGGCGGCAACCAGGTCAACCTGCTGCTCAACCTGCCCATCATTGCGCTGGTGCTGTATGCCCAGGCGCAGGTCGCCCGGGGCGACGGCCGTTCGGCCCTGGCCTTCTACAAGCTCATGCCCTGCCTGGGAGCCTTGACCGTGGCGATCCACGGCCTGTTCTTTGCGCTGGGGCACGGGGCGTTCGCGCAACCCGTGTCCCTGGGCCTGCTGGCCTGCACGGCCGTCCTTTCGTGCCTGCAACTGACCGCGCTGCGTGCCCGGCAGCCGCTGTAGCACCCTGCTTTTCACCCCATCGCCCACCCCCATGATCGAAACCCAAGACATCACCGGCCTCGTGCTCGCAGGCGGACGCGGCAGCCGCATGGGCGGCGTCGACAAAGGCCTGCAGAACTTTCGCGGCCTGCCGCTGGCGCTGCACACGCTGATGCGGCTGCAGATGCAGACCGGCGCCACCATGGTCAATGCCAACCGCAACCTCGCGGCCTACGAGGCGTTTGGCGCCCCCGTGTGGCCCGATGTGCTGGCCGACTATGCCGGCCCGCTGGCGGGCTTTCTGACCGGGCTGGAGCGTTGCGAAACACCCTGGTTGCTGACGGTGCCCTGCGACACCCCGCTGTTCCCGCTGGACCTGGCCCAGCGCCTGGCGGCCGCGGCGGACGCCCAGGACGCCGACATCGCCATGGCCGCGGCGCCCGAGGACGATGGCACGGGCCGCACCAGCGTGCGCACCCAGCCGGTGTTCTGCCTGCTGCGCGTGGACCTGCTCGAAAGCCTGGTCGCCTTCACCCAGGCCGGCGGCCGCAAGATCGACGCCTGGACGGGCCAGCACCACTGCGCCATCGTGCCCTTCGACCAGCCGGGCGATGACCCCAAGGCCTTCTTCAACGCCAATACGCTGGCCGAGCTGCACGCGCTGGAGAGCACCAGCACACCGCAGGCCCCACAGGCCTCACAGGCTTGACGCGCCCCCCAACCGCCATGAACACGCGCCCGTTTCCGGCCACCAGCTCCGTACAGATCCGCCCCTTGGCCGCCGCGGATGCCGTGGCCTACAAGGCCCTGCGCGACGAGGCGCTGCGCACGGCGCCGGATGCGTTCACCTCCGACTACGAATCCTCGGTGGGCCGCGATGCCAGCGAGTACGTGGCGCGCTTTGGCCCCCTGGAATCCGGCCAGTTCTTCCTGGGGGCCTTCGATGCCACGGGCCAGCTGCTCGGCTGCCTGGGCTGTGAACGCGAGCAGCGCGCCAAGCAGCGCCACTGCGCCGTGGTGGTGGGCATGATGGTGGCACCCCGTGCGCAGCGCCAGGGCATCGGCCAGCAGCTGGTGGCCGCCTGTGTGGAGGCCGCCAGCCGCGTGCCCGGGCTGACCCAGCTGGTGCTGACCGTCACCGCCTCCAACACCCACGTCGTGCGCCTGTACGAGCAGGCCGGGTTCCGCGCCTGGGGCCTGCTGCCCCACGCCATCGTGGTGGACGGCGTGGGCTTCGACAAGCTGCACATGGTGCGCGTGCTGCACGACTGATTGAAAGCTATTGAGACCCATGAAAACCATTGCCCAGATTGCCGCCGAACTGCAAGGCTACGACCCGCAGGCCCTGAGCGCCGCCGATGTGAACGCGTTTCTGCAGCGGCTGGTCGAGCCCGTGACCGCCACCGAAGAGCTCCCCCTCTTCGACGCCCTGGGCCGCGTGCTGGCGCGGGACGTCGTCTCGCCCCTCAGCGTGCCCCCGCACGACAACTCGGCGATGGACGGTTATGCGTTCGCCGGCGCACAACTCACCCCAGGGCAGCCCCTCACGCTGCGGGTGGTGGGCACGGCGCTGGCGGGCAAGGCCTGGGTGGGCACCGTGGCGGCGGGCGATTGCGTGAAGATCATGACCGGCGCCATCATGCCCCCGGGCCTGGACACCGTGGTGCCGCAGGAGTTCACCACGGCCGCAGCCGATGATGGCCACATCACCATCGCGGCCGACGTGCTCAAGACCGGCGACAACCGCCGCTTCAAGGGCGAAGACCTCCTGGAAGGCGGCGTTGCGCTGGCCCAGGGCACGCTGCTGGCACCCGCCGCGCTGGGCCTGGTGGCCAGCCTGGGCCTGCCCACGGTGACGGTGTTCCGCCGCCTGCGCGTGGCGTATTTCTCGACCGGCGACGAGATCCTGAGCCTGGGCGAAGCCCCACGCGAAGGCGCGGTGTACGACAGCAACCGCTACACCGTCTTCGGCCTGCTCACCCGCCTGGGCGTGGAGGTGATCGACCTGGGCGTGGTGCGCGACGAGCCCGCGCTGCTGGAGGCGGCCTTTCGCAACGCGGCACAGCGCGCCGACGCCATCATCACCAGCGGCGGCGTGAGCGTGGGCGAGGCCGACCACACGCGCACCATGATGAAAAAGCTGGGCGACGTGGCCTTCTGGCGCATCGCCATGCGGCCCGGCCGCCCCATGGCCGCAGGGAGCATCGCCGCCACGGAATTTGAGGAAAAAACAGCCTCTGGCGCTGATCCAGCAAGCGCCAATAGCTACCAAAATAATAGCAAACAATCCCACAACGGCGCGGTGCTGTTCGGCTTGCCCGGCAACCCGGTGGCCGTGATGGTGACGTTTCTGGCCTTCGTGCGCCCCGCCCTGCTGCGCATGATGGGCAGCACACACACCGCCCCGCCCCTGGTGCGCGCCACCAGCACCGAAGCCCTGCGCAAGAAACCCGGCCGCACCGAGTACCAGCGCGGCACCGTCACCACCGCCGCCGACGGCACGCTGCAGGTGCGCACCACGGGCAACCAGGGCTCGGGCGTGCTCAGCTCCATGGTGCAGGCCAACGGGCTCATCGTGCTGCACCACGGCCAGGGCAATGTGGCGGTGGGCGACACGGTGGATGTGATGCTCTTTGACGGCGTGATCTGACACGGCCACGGGTACCGGGCCGGTACCCGTCCACCCCTGTCCCGCTAATCTGGAACCCACTGCCTTCCATTTATTTTTATTTCCCTCCGTGGACTCTGCCCATGACCTACGCCGCCCAGCACCTTGCCACGCCCCCCTCCCGCGACGACGTGGACCGCCTGCCGGGCGCGGCCGTCGTCGAGTTCGGCACGCCCTGGTGCGGCCACTGCCAGCGGGCCCAGCCCCTCATCGAGCAGGCGCTGAAGGGCCGCGCGGACGTGGCGCACATCAAGGTGGAAGACGGCCCCGGCCAGCGCCTGGGCCGCACTTTTGGGGTCAAGCTGTGGCCGACGCTGGTGTTCCTGAAGAACGGGCAGGAAGTGGCGCGCCTCGTGCGGCCACAGGCCCTGCAGGAGGTGCTGGATGCGTTGCAGGCGAACGCGGCGCCGGCCTGACCACGCCCCGGCGCCCTGAACGAAAAGAAGCCCCGAGGGGGCTTTCCTTTCATCCGTTCCTCATGCACGCGCCCGGCGCCCCGGACTGGGAGGGGCGCTACTTGGCCACGTAGTCATGCGGGTGCAGCGGATGCGCGGGCTCCTCGGCCGCCACCGCCGTGTTCGCGCCCGGCACGGCCCGGCGCGCGAACAGCGTGTACATGGTGGGCACCACGAAGATGGTGAGCAATGTGCCCAGCGACATGCCGCCCACGATCACCCAGCCGATCTGCGTGCGCGTCTCGGCCCCCGCGCCCGAGGCCAGCGCCAGCGGGATGGCGCCGAGCACCATCGCGCCCGTGGTCATCAGGATGGGGCGCAGGCGCTGCGCCGAGGCCTTGACCAGCGCGTCCACCATCTCCATGCCCTGCTCGCGCAGCTGGTTGGTGAACTCGACGATCAGGATCCCGTGCTTGGTGATCAGCCCCACGAGCGTGATCAGCCCGATCTGCGAATACACGTTGAGCGACCCCCCGCTCCACTTGAGGGCCAGCAGTGCCCCGATCATCGACAGCGGCACCGAGACCATGATCACCAGCGGGTCGATGAAGCTCTCGAACTGCGCCGCCAGCACCAGGAAGATGAACACCAGCGCCAGCACGAACACGATGCCCAAAGCGCCCTGTGAGCTCTTGAACTCGCGCGACGTGCCGTTCAGATCCGTGGTGTAGCCCGGCCGGATGACCTTGGCGGCGGTGTCATCCATGAACTTGAGCGCCTCGCCCAGCGAGTAGTCGGGCGACAGGTTGGCCGTGATGGTGGCCGAGCGGCGCTGCCCGAAGTGGTTGAGCTCGCGCGGGCTCACGCTCTCGCGCACCTTGACCAGGCTGGACAGCGGGATCATCGAATCGTTGCGTCCCCGCACGTAGATGGTGTCGATGTTCTCGGGCGTGGTGCGGCCCCGGGCCGCCGTCTGCACGATCACGTCGTACTGCTCGGCATCGCGCTTGTAGCGCGTCACCGTGCGCCCGCCCAGCATGGTCTCGATGGCCTTGGCCACCACGTCCACGCTCACGCCCAGGTCGGCCGCGCGCTCGCGGTTCACCTCGATGCGCAGCTCGGGCTTGTTCAGGCGCAGGTCGATGTCGGGCCCGATGATGCCGGGGTTCCGGGCGATCTCGGCCATGAACGCGGTGGTCACCTGGTTGAGGTTCTCGTAGCTGTCCGAGGTCTGGATCACATAGGTGAGCGGGCGCGCCCGGAACCCCTGGCCCAGCGACGGCGGGGTGATGAGGAACGAGCTGACGCCCGGCAGGTTGCCCACCTTGGGCTGGAGCTCGCGCGCAAGCTCCAGCGTGGTGCGCTTGCGGTTTTCCCAGTCCACCGTGCGGTAGATCACGCTGCCCTGCGCCACGGTGGGGTTGCCGATGTTGGCGAAGATGCGGTCGAACTCGGGGTACTCGCGGCCAACCTTCTCCAGCTCCAGCGCGTAGCGGTTGGTGTAGTCCAGCGTGGCGCCGTCGGGGGCGGTGACGTTGACGAGCACCGTGCCCCGGTCTTCCAGCGGCGAGAGCTCCTGCCGCATGCTCGGGTACACCACCACCAGCGCGGCGCCGCTGACCGCCATGACCGCGATCACGATCCAGCGCGCCTGGAAGACCGCGCCACGAATGCCGCCGCGCCCCGCGCCCTGACCGCCCCAGCGCGCCGTCACGATCCAGCGCAGCAGGCGGCCGTAGGCGTCCGACAGTGCCGTGAGCCAGCGCTCCATGGAGCGGTCGAACCAGTTGGGCTTGGGGTTGTGCTTGAGCAGGAGCGAACACATCATGGGCGACAGCGTGAGCGCCACGAAGCCCGACACCACCACCGCGCCGGCCAGCGCCAGCGCGAACTCCACGAACAGGCGCCCGGTGCGGCCGGGCGTGAAGGCCAGCGGCGCATACACGGCCACCAGCGTGAGCGTCATGGCCACGATGGCAAAGCCGATCTCGCGCGCGCCCTTGATGGCGGCGGAGAACGGGTCCAGGCCTTCCTCGATGTGCCGGTAGATGTTCTCCAGCATCACGATGGCGTCGTCCACCACCAGGCCGATGGCCAGCACCAGCGCCAGCAGCGTGAGCGTGTTGATGGAAAAGCCCGCCAGCGACATGAGCGCGAAGCTGCCCACCAGGCTCACCGGGATGGTGATGATGGGGATGATGGACGCGCGCAGCGTGCGCAGGAACACGAAGATCACCAGCGCCACGAGCACCACGGCTTCGGCGATGGTGGAGTACACGCTCTTGATGGACCGGTCGATGAACAGCGAGTTGTCGTTGGCCACGTCGATCACGATGTCCGAGGGCAGGTCGTCCTTGAGCACGGGCATCATCGCGCGCACGCCCTGCGACAGCTCCAGCGGGTTGGCCGTGGCCTGCCGGATCACGCCGACCGAGATGGCCTCGCGCCCGTTCAGGCGCACGCGGCTGCGGTCGCTGGCCGCGCCCTCCTCCACGCGCGCCACGTCGCGGATGCGCACCGGAAAGCCGTTGACGGTGCGGATCACCACCTCGGCGAACTGCCCGGGCGTGGCCAGGTCGGTCTGCGATGTCACGCTGAACTCGCGCTGCTGCGACTCGATGCGCCCCGCGGGCAGCTCCAGGTTGTTGCGCCGGATGGCGTCTTCCACATCCTGCGTGGTCAGGCGGTAGCCGGCCATGCGCTCGGGGTCGAGCCACACGCGCATGGCGTACTTGCGCTCGCCATAGATGGGCACGTCGGCCACGCCGGTCACCGTCTGCAGGCGCGGCTTGACGATGCGGTTGACGAGGTCGTTGATCTCCAGCGGCGTGCGGGTGTCGCTGCTGAAGGCCAGCCACATCACGGGCGAGGCGTCGGCCTCCACCTTGGCGATCACGGGCTCGTCCACCGCGTCGGGCAGGCGGTTGCGCACGCGGGCCGTGCGGTCGCGCACTTCGGCGGCCGCGTTGTCCGCGTCCTTCTCCAGGCGGAAGCGCACGCTGATCTGGCTCTGCTCGGGGCGGCTGATGGAGGTGATCACATCCACGGCGTCGATGCCGGCGATGGAATCCTCCAGCGGCTTGGTGACCTGCGACTCGATCACCTCCGCCGAGGCGCCCGCATAGCGCACGCTCACCGTCACGACGGGCTCGTCGATCTTGGGGTACTCGCGCACCGACAGGCGCGTGAAGCTCACGGCGCCGATCAGCAGCACCAGCAGGGACAGCACGGTCGCAAAGACCGGCCGGCGTATCGATATTTCAGCGAGTTGCATGGCAGTCCTGGTGCTTCATCGATCGCGCGCGGGGCGCGGGCCGGATGGCACCGCCTTGCCGGATGCGCCCGCAAGCTGGCAGGGGCTGGCCCCGGGCAGCGGGGCCACCAGGGCCGGCGAAAGCGCCGCGGCCACAGGCACGGGGGCGGGAACGGCGGCCGGCGGCTGCTGCGCGGCGGGCATGCCCGCCGCGGAGCCGGCCGCGCCCGGTGCCGGGGCATCGGCCAGCGCCGCGGGCGCCGCCGAAGCGGGCTGCGCCGCGCCGGTGGCCGGCTTGCCCAGTTCCACCACGCGCACCACGGTGCCGTCCTTCTGGATGCGCTGCTGCCCTGCGGTCACCACCAGGTCACCCGTGGCAAGGCCGTCCACCACTTCCACAAACCCCGGCGTGCGCACGCCCAGCTTGACCGGCGTGCGCCGCGTGACCCGGCTGCCGGGCTCCTTGCCCTCGACGATCCTGAGCACGTAGGGGCTGGTGCCGTCCGGCACGACAGCCTCTTCCGGGATGACCCGGGCGTCGGCGCGCTCCGAAAACACCGCCGTCACCCGAGCAAACATGCCAGGGCGCAGCTGCAGGCGGCGGTTGTCGATGCATCCGCGCACCGCCACGGCACGGCCGTCGGCATCGATCTGGGGGTTGATGGCCTGCACCACGGCGGCATAGCGCACGCCCGGCAGCGCGTCGAACGCCACCTGGGCGGTCTGGCCCGTGCGGATCTTGCCTTGCAGGCGCTCGGGCAGGCGGAAGTCCACGTACACGGCATCCAGGTCTTCCACGTTGACGATGTCGGCGCCATCCTTGAGGTAGTCGCCCACGTTCACGCCCCGGATGCCCGCAATGCCGTCGAACGGCGCCACGATCTTCAGGCGCGAGGCCGTGGCCTGCGCCAGGGAGAGCTTGGCCTGGGCCACCTCCAGGTTCGCGGCGCTTTCGTCCACGGACCGCTGGCTGATGAAGCCCTGGGCCACGAGCTCCTGGTTGCGCTTGTGGTTGGCCCGGGCAATCGACAGTTCGGCCTGGCCCTGCTGGACCTGGGCACGCGGCAACTGGTCGTCGAACTGCACCAGCACCTGCCCGCGCCGCACGCGCTCGCCGTCCCGGAAATTGAGCTGGGTGATGCGCCCGCTCACCTCGGGGCGCAGCACCACGCTCTGGCGCGAACGCAGGCTGCCCACGGCCTCGGCGTCATCGCGCATGGCCATCTGCCGGACGGCCACCGCCTCGACCGCCACCGGCCGGCCGGCCCCACCCGGGGCGCCGCCCCGGGCGGGTGCGCCATTGCCACCGCCGGCCAGGGCCGCCTCGGTGCGCGGGGCCTGCACGGATTTCTTCTGCAGCCACCATGCGGCACCGGAGGCTGCAGCGATGCCGATGACGGCGAAAACGATGTATCTGTGCTTGGACGCCATGGATCAATGAAACCGGGTGAAGTGGGAAAGCGCAACCAAAGAATGTATCAGTGCGTGTCTTGACCTGCAGCAACTCGCGGCTTGACCCCAAGGTCAATTGCGGCAGTTTTACGCAGGCTTTACACAAGGCGCGCACAAAAAAGGCTCCCGAAGGAGCCTTGGCTGGCGAAGAGCGCCGTCACGCGCGGCCCAGGGCCTTGTCCACGCCGCGGTTGGCCAGCGCGTCCGCGCGCTCGTTGCCCGGATCGCCAGAATGCCCCTTCACCCATCGCCACTCGATGCGATGCCCGCCTGTGCTCACCAGCGCATCCAGGCGCTGCCACAGCTCGACGTTCTTGACGGGCTGCTTGGAGGCGGTGCGCCAGCCCCGGGCCTTCCAGCCATGAATCCATTCGGTGATGCCCTTGCGCACATATTCGCTGTCCAGGTACAGCGTCACGGCGCAGGGCCGCTTCAAGGCGGAGAGCGCCTCGATCACGGCCAACAGCTCCATGCGGTTGTTGGTGGTGCCCAGCTCGCCGCCAAAAATCTCCTTCTCCGTCGGGCCGGAACGGAGCACGGCGCCCCATCCCCCCGGACCCGGGTTGCCCTTGCAGGCGCCATCTGTGTATATCTCTACCTGGTTCAAACTGTGTTCCTGTCTCTTTCGGCGGCCGTGATGGCCCGGGAGGTGCGCGCGGGCGTACCCGCCGCGTGTGCGCGGTTGGCGATGGGCACCGTGGCGGCGGACCGCTGGCGGCTGGTGCGCCAGGCGGGCTCCAGCAAGCGCATGCCATGCACCCGCTTGACCGCCACGATGAAATAGGCGGCGCCAAAAATGGGCCACCATTTCTCACCCAGCCCATCCATGAAGCCAAAGCGCTCCAGCCACCGGGTGGTGCGCACCGCTGGACGATAACAGCCAAAACGGGCGGATTCGACCTCGAAACTCAAAAGCCTGAGCCAGTCGCGCAACCGCCGGTAGCCAATGAACTCGCCCACGTCGGGCAGGTACAGCGTGCCATTGCCCATGCGCTGGTACATGCGTGCGCGCCACTGGCGCAGCCCCCACAGGCTCGTGGGGTTCAGCCCGCTGATGACCACGCGGCCCTCGGGCACCAGCACCCGCTCCACCTCGCGCAGGGCGGCGTGGGGGTCGACACTCAGCTCCAGCGTATGGGGCAGGACCAGCAGGTCCAGGCTGGCCTGCGCGAACGGCAGGGCCACGGGCTCGGCGAGCAGGTTGACCATGCGGCACTGCAGGGGTGCGTCCACGCCACTGCCCGCCTCCAGAAAGCCCAGGGAGCCCTGGACGCCCTCCTGGCCCAGGGCCAGCCACTGGTGCGGCATGCGGTTGGCGCGCAGGCCGTCAAGCAGGGGCATGCCAAGCTGCAGGCTGTGGTATCCAAAAATATCCGCCACCGCCTCGTCGAAGCGCGCCTGCTCCCACGCCAGCAGGTACCGGCCCGGCGGGGAATCGAACCAGTGGTGCAAACCTATAATTTGATCGCTCATGAACTTGCTGCCGCTGCCCGCCTTTACCGACAACTACATCTGGATGCTGCACAACGGCCGCCAGGCGCTCGTCGTCGACCCGGGGGATTCCGCGCCCGTGCTGCAGGCACTGCAGCAACTGGACCTGCAGTTGCAGGCCATTCTAGTCACGCACCACCACGCCGATCATGTCGGTGGCGTCGATGCCGTGCGCGACGCCACCGGCGCCACGGTGTATGGCCCCGCGCGGGAGCAGATCCCCGGGCCCCTGCACCGCCTCGCGCAGGGCGATACGGTGGACGCGCTGGGGCTGCGCTTCGAGGTCATCGACGTTCCGGGCCACACCGCCGGCCACATCGCCTACTACTGCCCCCGCATCAACGGTGAGCCCCTGCTGTTCTGCGGCGACACGCTTTTTTCCGGCGGCTGCGGCCGGCTGTTCGAGGGCACGCCGGCCCAGATGCTGGACTCCCTGGACCAGCTGGCGGCCTTGCCCGGCAACACCCGCGTGTGCTGCACGCACGAGTACACCCTGTCCAACCTGAAATTCGCACGGGCCGTGGAACCCGGCAACGATGCGCTGCTCCACTACAGCAGCCAGTGCGAGGCGCTGCGGGCACGCCACCAGCCCACGCTGCCTTCGCGCATGGCCCTGGAGCGAGACATCAACCCCTTCCTGCGTGTGCGCCAGCCCGCGGTGGCCCAGGCCGCCCGAGGCTACGACGCGCAGGTGAATCAAGACGATGCAGTGGCGGTACTGGCCGCGCTGCGCCAATGGAAAAACGAGTTTCGATGAAAATTTTGCACATCGCCTGCCTGGCCTGCGCGCTCTGGCTCACGGGCTGCGCCACCACCGCGCCATCGCAGGACAGCGCAGCCGGCACCGCCCCTTCATCCTCCACCGGCGCTGCGCCCCGCACCGCCTCCCACACCCCCGTCATTCCCAACGGACCGCTGCGCCCCATCACGGCGGCGCAGGCGGCCAGCGGCGAGGTCGCATCGCTCTCCACCCCCGCCGACCTGTGGGACCGCATCCGCCGGGGCTTCGCGATGCCCGACCTGCAGCACGAACTGGTGCAGGACCGCGAGCAGTGGTACGCCACGCGCCCCGACTACATGCAGCGCATGACCGAGCGTTCGAGCAAGTACCTGTTCCACATCGTCGAGGAGCTGGAGCGGCGCGGCATGCCCACCGAGCTGGCCCTGCTGCCCTACATCGAGAGCGCGTTCAACCCCCAGGCCGTCTCCAGCGCCAAGGCGGCTGGCATGTGGCAGTTCATGCCCGCCACGGGCAACTACTTCGATCTCAAGCAGAACGCGTTCCGCGATGACCGCCGCGATGTGCTCGCCTCCACGCGCGCCGCGCTCGACTACCTGCAAAAGCTCCATGGCATGTTTGGCGACTGGCACCTGGCCCTGGCCGCCTACAACTGGGGCGAAGGCAGCGTGGGCCGGGCCATCGCCCGCAACCAGAAGCAGGGGCTGGGCACCACGTACACCGACCTCAACATGCCGGCCGAAACCCGCATGTACGTGCCCAAGCTGCAGGCCGTCAAGAACATCGTTGCCCACCCCGAGGCCTTCCGCACCGAGTTGCCGCTCATCGAGAACCACCCCTACTTCCAGACGGTGGACATCACGCACGACATCGACGTGGCCCTGGTGGCCACGCTGGCGGGCGTGCGCGAGGAGGACTTCCGGGCGCTGAACCCCTCCTTCAACAAGCCGGTGATCCTGGCGGCCGGCACGCCGCAGATCCTGCTGCCCTGGGACAACGCCAAGGTGTTCCAGCGCAACCTCGAAGCCCGCCGCGAAGGGCAGTACGCGAGCTGGACCGTGTGGTCCGTGCCCTCCACCATGACGGTGGCCGAAGCGGCGCAGCGCGCGGGCATGAGCGAGAACGACCTGCGCAGCGTCAACAACATACCGCCCCGCATGCTGATCAAGGCGGGCTCGGCCCTCATGGTTCCGCGCTCGTCGGCCATCCGCCAGGACGTGTCGTCCCACCTGGCGGACAACGGGCAGGTCGCTTTCTCTCCGGAGATCGTCACCCGCCGCACCACCGTGCGGGCGGGCAAGGGCGAAACCGTGGCGAGCATCGCCCGCCGCTACAAGCTCGCGGCGGCCAGTGTCGCGGACTGGAACGATGTGCGCGCGACGGCCGCCTTCAAGGCAGGCCAGCAGGTCGTGGTGTATCTGCCGGTGCGGCAGGCCAGCCAGGCACGGGGCACGGTGGCGCGGGCGGGCACCGCCGCCAAGCGGCCGGCGGCCGCGCCGTCGCGCCGGGGCGGCACGCCCTCCAAGGTCAAGCGCCGCTGAAAAGCCCCTGAAAGGGCAGCGCGGACAGAGGCACCCGCCTCAGAACTTCAGCGTGTGCATGCCCAGCAGCCCCAGGATGCCCATGATGATGAGGTACAGCGCCACGATGGTGCTGAGCAGGCGGGGCATGACCAGGATGAGGATGCCCGCGATCAGGGAGACAAGCGGGCCGATGCTGAGGGTGAACGTCATGGAGCGATCCTTGGTGGAGGGGTGAGTGGTATGCCGAGGCTACGGCCAACCGAACGCCGACGAATGTAAGCCATCTTCCCGACCCGGATGCCGCAGGCGCCACACGGAATGGGCGGCCTCACTTCATGTCTCCAGCGCCCTGCCCCCGCCCCACGGCAACGGCCGCCGCAAAGCGCCCCCGAGAGGCGCCGCCGCACGTTCAGACGCTGAATTTCTGGCGCGCCTTGCGCACGAAGTCGTTGGTGTAGGTGCGCGCCAGCTCCACCTTGAAATCCCCCAGCTCGGGGTGCACGCGCGCCAGCACGCGCAGCGCCGTGGCCGCGCCGTCGTCGGGCATCACCCCGTTGGGCGAGTAGGTTTCCCGCACGCGGCTGAAGGCGGCCAGGTACAGCCCCCGGTCGCCCATCAGGTAGCCCGCGGGCACGGCCTTGACAAGGTCGGCAGGGGCCGCGGTCTGCAGCCATTTGAGGGCGTGCACGATGCCGTTGGCCAGCGCCTGGGCCTGGGCGGCGTTCTTTTGCAGGAAGGCCTGCGGCGCATAGAGGCAGCTGGCGGGCATCGCGCCGCCGAACATCTCCTGCGCGGCCTTGAGCGAGCGCATGTCGGCCGTGATGCGGGTGTCCGCCTTCTGCTCCAGCAGCGTCATGATCGGGTCGGCATGGCACAGCGCATGCACCTGGCCGGAGCGCAGCGCATTCATCGCGGCCGTGCCGGAGCCCACGCCGACAAAGGCCACATCGCGCGGGCCCAGGCCCGCGCGCGCCAGCACCAGGCTGGCCGCCAGGTGCGTGGACGACCCCGCGGACGACACCCCGATGCGCCGCCCCTGCAGGTCGCCGAGATCCTTGTAGGCCGGCAGCGACCGCAGCGAGACCCCCAGTGCCAGCTGGGGCGCGCGCCCCTGCACCACCAGCGACCGGAACGCCTGGCCCCGCACCTGCTGGCGGATGGTGTGCTCGAAGGCGCCGGCACAGACATCGGCCGCGCCCTCCTGCACCGCCTGCAGCGCCAGCGCGCCGGCCGAGAAATCGCGCACCGTCACGTCCAGCCCCTCGGCGCGGAAATAGCCCAGCTGGACAGCGAGCGCCAGCGGCAGGTGGTAGAGCACGCCCTGCCCGCCCACGGCGATCGTGACATTGCCCAGTGCCGCGCCTTCAGCCTGTGCCCGCACGGCGGCCGGCGCGAACACCGCGGCCGCCGACAGGGCGGACACGGCACCAAAGGCGCGGCGGGTGAGCAAGGGGCGGGTCATGGCAATCCGGAAAAATATCGATGCTGCATTGCAACAATCGTGCCGCAGAGCGGGCCAGCCCGCATCAGGGGGATTCCCAGCGGGTTTCTACGTACAAGGGTCGAAAAACAGGGGCGGCGGCCCCGGGGCGACCCGGCCGTCCTGGCCCTTTGCAAGCCAGGCGCGGCGCGGGTCAGCGGTAGCCGACGAACAGGATGGCGATGTTGACCAGAAACGCCCCGGCCCAGATCGCGCTGCGCACGGTGGGCATGTCGGAAACGTACATCATGATGTAGAAGATGCGCAACATGACATACAAAAATGCCAGGATGTCCAGCAATGTCTGCCCCGCCCCCAGCAGGTGCGCAATGATCACGGCGCCGATGAAGAACGGCAGTGCCTCGAAGCTGTTGGCCTGCGCCGCATTGGCGCGGGCCCGCCAGTCGGTCTGACGGGCCATCCAGGCGCGGGGGTCCCGGTTGTCGAAACCCCCGTCCTTGCGCGGCTTGCCGAAGCTGCCGCTCTTGGCCAGCCAGGCACAGGCGATGGGAAGCAGTGCCGCGATCAGCACGCACCAGTAGGCCACTGTGAACCGTGCAACATGCATGGTGGTATTCATTTTCAAGCCTTTTCGGGCTCCAGCGCTTTATAGATAAGCGCTGGCAGCTATTAAATTGTGAGTATTCTAGCCGCCGTGGCGCCCTTTTTCCACGCAGGGCCTAGCGGCGGTCCACCAGCGCATGCGCAATCGTGCCCAGGTCCACATATTCCAGTTCGCTGCCCACGGGCACGCCGCGCGCCAGCCGCGTCACGTGCAGCCCCCGGCTCTTGAGCGCCTCGCTGATCACATGGGCCGTGGCCTCGCCTTCGGCATTGAAATTGGTCGCCAGGATGACCTCCTGCACCGTGCCATCGGTGGCGCGGCCCATGAGTTTCTGCAGGCCGATCTCCTTGGGGCCGATGCCGTCGAGCGGGCTCAGGCGCCCCATGAGCACGAAGTACAGCCCCTTGAATGCCCCCGTGCGCTCCAGCGCCGCCTGGTCGGCCGGCGTCTCCACCACGCACAGCCGCGTGGCGTCGCGCGCAGGGTCCAGGCAGGTGCCGCACACCTCGGCCTCGGTGAACGTATGGCAGCGCGCGCAATGGTGCACGGTGCCCACCGCCTCGCCCAGCGCCCGCGCCAGCGCCAGCGCCCCCTCCCGGTCATGCTGCAGCAGATGGAACGCCATGCGCTGCGCAGACTTCACCCCCACCCCCGGCAACCGGCGCAGCGCCTGGATCAAGACATCAAGGGAATCGGAAGCAGACATGCAGGTATTGGTTTTCAAAAACTCCGCCCTCAAGGGCGTAGCGAGCGGGATCAGCTGCCAGGCGGCCGGAGCGCAGGAACCGCAGCGTACTTCCTGTACGTGAGGATTGCGAGCACCGCCCAACGACGCAGATGGCCCGCTCGGCAGCCAGCCTCAGAAGGGGAATTTCATGCCGCCGGGGAGGCCTGGCATGCCTTGCGTCAGCTTGCCCATCTTCTCCGCCGAAGTCTCCTCCGCCTTGCGCACCGCCGCATTGAACGCCGCAGCCACGAGGTCTTCCAGCATGTCCTTGTCTTCGGCCAGCAGGCTCGGGTCGATGGTGATGCGCTTGACGTCGTGCTTGCAGGTCATCAGCACCTTCACCAGGCCGGCACCCGATTCACCTTCCACCTCGATGAAGGCCAGCTCGTCCTGCGCCTTCTTGAGGTTGTCCTGCATCGCCTGGGCTTGCTTCATGAGACCGGCGAGTTGTCCTTTGTTGAACATGGTGTGTTTCCTTTGCTTCTTTCTGGTTGATCGATTCCCACGAAGGGACAGAGATTCGGTATCCGAGATGCACGGTATTGTGCTGTGCAATGTCAGCGGCCGTCGAAACTGGCACACCCCAATCCAGTGCACTCGTGGAGCTGGCCGTGCCAGGCCACCGAGTGCGTCCGCCTCCCGCGAAGCGAGAGAGGGGGAAGGCGCCGAAGGCGACTCAGGGGGAGCTTCATCTCACGCAGGCTTGATGCTGCCCGGCACGATTCTCGCGCCGTAGTCGCGCATCAGCGATTGCACATAGGGGTCGTTGTTCACGATCTCTTCGGCGCGGCGCTGGCGCTCGGCAGCGGCGGCCGCATTGCGGCGGGCCGGGCTGTCGATGACATTGCCCACCTCCACACTGATCTGGGTGGCGTGCCCCGCGGCCTCCAGCGCGGCGCGCAGGCGCTCGCGGGCGGTGGGCTGATTGAGCGACTCGCGCTCCACGCGCAGCAGCCAGTGGCCACCGTCGCGCGCCACCAGCTGCGACTGCAGGGCCAGCTCACGCACCAGAGCGGTGATCGATTCCGCAGCCACCATCTGCTGCACGGTGGCATGCCAGACATCGCCCTCCTCGGTGGGCGTGTAGCGCGCGGAAACAGGCGCGGGGGCCGAAAGCGGCAGCGGTTGCAGCCGCTCCCCGGGTTCGGGCGTCTCGCGCACCGGAATCGCTACGAATTCAGGAGCACCTTGCGCTTGCGGGGACTGCGCTGGGGGCCGATTTCGCTCAAACCGATCGGACGTGCGCACCGGCAGCGCGGTGGCGGCCGAGGGGGCAGGCGCCGCGGCGCCCGGCTCGTCCGAGCCCGGCCAGGGAGGTGGCTCGGAGGCATCGGCGGATTCTGGTGAAGGGGCGTCTTGCGCCAACGCCGGGGCCACGGCGGGCTCCGGCGAAGCCGCCGGCACCTGGGGAGGTGGCGCGGCGGCCAGGGCCGGGGCAACCACGGGTGCCGGCATGGCGGCATCCGCCGCCGCGGGCACCGCGGAAACCGCCGGTGGCGGGCCAGAAGACGCCGCTTCAGGCCGCGTCAGAGTTTTTTTTTCAGCCGTTTCGCCCGAAGGCTTGAACGCCAGCAAGCGCAGCAGCACCATGGTCAGCGCCGCATACTCATCGGGCGCCAGGCCCAGTTCGCCGCGCCCGTGCAGGCACAGGCTGTAAAGCAGCTGGGTTTCGTCGGCGGGCATCAGGCCGGCAAGCCGGGCCGTTTCCACCGCCTCGGGGTCGTCGGCATCCACGGCAGCCGCCATCTGCGGCACGGCCTGGAACACGGCCATGCGCTGCAGCACGGCGCTCATCTCTTCCAGCGTGGAAGCGGCAGACAGGCCATTGAGGCGCAGCGTGTCCGAGGTTTCCACCACCGTCTTGCCATCGCCCCGGGCCAGCGCGTCGATGAGGCGAAACACGTAGGAGCGGTCCACCGCGCCCAGCATCTGGCGCACGGCGGCCTCCTGCAGCTGGCCGCTGCCAAAGGCGATGGCCTGGTCGGTGAGCGACAGCGCATCGCGCATGGAGCCACGCGCCGCGCGCGAGAGCAGGCGCAGCGCCGGGGGCTCGGCCGGCACGTTCTCCGACGCCAGCACCTGCGTGAGGTGCGACAGCACGGTCTCCGGCGCCATGGGGCGCAGGTTGAACTGCAGGCAGCGCGAAAGGACGGTGACCGGCACCTTCTGCGGGTCGGTCGTGGCGAGCACGAACTTGAGGTACTCGGGCGGCTCTTCCAGCGTCTTGAGCATGGCGTTGAACGCCGTGTTCGTGAGCATGTGCACTTCGTCGATCATGAAGACCTTGAAGCGGCCCTGCACCGGCTTGTAGACGGCCTGTTCCAGCAGGCTCTGCACCTCGTCCACGCCCCGGTTGGAGGCCGCGTCGAGCTCGGTGTAGTCCGGAAACCGGCCACTGTCGATATCGGTGCAGGCCGCGCACACGCCACACGGCGTGGCGGTGATGCCGCCCTGCCCATCGGGCCCCTGGCAGTTGAGCGACTTGGCCAGGATGCGCGACACCGTCGTCTTGCCCACGCCCCGCGTCCCGGTGAACAGGTAGGCATGGTGCAGCCGCTGCTGGGTGAGCGCGTTGGTCAGGGCCTGCACCACGTGCTCCTGCCCCACCATTTCGGTGAAATTGCGGGGGCGGTACTTGCGGGCGAGCACGAGATAGGACATGGGGGGTGATTCTAGGGCCCATGGCGTACCGGGTCTGGGTGCCGCGGCCCGCCATCCGCGAAAGCCCTGCGCCGCCCGGCACCGGCTCGCGCGCCCACGCCAGGGACGCCGCCCAGGGGCCGCCCCTGGCGTGGGCAACGCCGCGCTGGCGTCGTCGCCCTTTGCAATTGCAGGCCATTCGAGAGGAGTAAAAAATGGCGTCCTGTTCAGGAGGTAGAATCCCATCCTGACGGGCCTCCCCGCATGGTGAAGCGGCCAACCGGGTCAGGTGGGGAACCAAGCAGCCCTAACTGTGGAGTCAGTGCCGGGGGTAAGGCTCGTCAACTTCTCTTTTGTTGCCTGCGCGGCGTGCCCGCGAGCGGCATTCCTGGCGCGGTGTTGTCGCGCATCCCCTCCCCCACCCCGTTCGCCTTCGTGGCATGTGCTGGCTGCCTCCAGCGCGCACAGGCACGCGGCGCGAGCGCATGTCAGTCCTTTCCCACGCTGTTTTGCGGCTTTCGGGATTGCGCCGCCCCGGGCGGCAGGCGCACACTTTGTTGCATCGCTTCATCCTTTCTTTTCATCGGGTGCCGCCATGTCACCCCCCCTGACTGCGCAAGTGATTTTTTCCTTCCGTTACCGGCGCGCCTTGCCGGCGCGTGCGCGCCGGCCGCAAGCCCTGGCCCGCATGCTGCCGGCGCGCCCGGTGGTAGGCTGGCTGTGCCTGGCCGTCGCGGGCGCGGCCTGGGGAGCCGACTCCCAGTTCGCCGACGAGGCGCGGGCCAGCCTGGAGCAGGAAACGGCCCGCCTTTCCGCCGTGTACGAGGTCCACAGCGTCGAGCTGCCCAGCATGGGCGAGACGGCCCCGCCATGGGCTACCTCGGGAGCGGCCCAGCCGGGCAGCAGCTTCAACAGCACGCAGCACATCGGCGTGACGCGCTGGCTTACGCCCGAAACGTCCGATAGCGGGGGCCGATTCGGGCTGTCGCTGGGCATGAGCGCGCCGGCGCCCTCGGCCGCTGGCGCCCCCCTGGCGGGCGGCGCCCTGCCCCCCGCCAGCCTGGACCTCGGGGTTCGCTGGCGGTCCCGCCTGGACAGCGGGCGCCATCTGGACATTTCCGCCTGGACACGGCCTCTCCCGGCAGGCCAGCCCCAGGACGCGATGGGCATGATCTGGCAGTCGCAGCCGCCGACGTATGGAACCCGGGTGGAGGTGCAATGGGCCTCCTCCCGCACCCGGGGGCTGGTGCCCGAGTTTGGCGCCATCGGCGTGCAGCTGCAGGGCGGATCGCGCCTGGTGCTGCGGGCGCGCAAGGGCGGTCCGATGCTGTATTACCGCGCCAAGTTTTGAGCCCTCCTGAGCCGCCTTCGGCGTCTTCCCCCCGGGGGGGACGCCTCCGGTGGACCGGCGCAGCCGGATCCACGGTGGCGGTGGCGGCGTGTCAGTTTTGAACGCCGAAGGGAACTGCCATCTGGATGAAGGAGCCGCCGAAAGCTACACCCCGCGTTGGCGAATCCAGTCCAGCGCGCCGTGCCCGGCCACGCGACCACTCGCCAGACAAGCCGTGAGCAGGTAGCCGCCGGTGGGGGCTTCCCAGTCGAGCATCTCCCCCGCGCAGAACACGCCGGGCGCGGCGGTGGCCATGAGGCGGGCATCGAGCGCGTCAAAAGCCACGCCGCCCGCGGTGCTGATGGCCTCGTCCAGCGGCCGCGCGGCGACCACCGTGACGGGCAGCGCCTTGATCGCGTGGGCCAGCGCCACGGGGTCGTTCATCCCGTCCTTGCCCAGGTGCTCGTACAGGATGCCGGCCTTGATGCCGTCCAGCCCCAGGCGGCTCTTGAGATGGCTGGACAGCGAGCGCGACCCGCGTGGATGGCGCACCTCCACCAGCACGCGTTCGGGCGTGTGGTCGGGCAGCAGATCCAGGTGAAAAGTGGCATGGCCGTGGGCCTCGATCTCGTCGCGCAGCAGGTGCGATGCGGCATAGACCAGGCTGCCCTCCACGCCCGTGGCCGTGGCCACGAACTCGCCCCGGCGGCTGAAGGCGCGGCCCTGGCTGTCGGTGAACGCCAATGCCACCGTCTTGAACGGCTGGCCCGCGAACCGTCCGGCGAAGTGGGGCGTCCAGCCCGTGGCGGGAGCAGGTGTGCGGCCGATGAGCTCCTGCAGGAACGCGCGGCGCGTCTCGCCCGCAGGCACATCGCCACGAAGCACGTCGAAACCGCAGTTGGCGGGGCGCAGCGGCGCCACGGCAAGCCCACGCCCGGCCAGCAGGGGCACCCAGGCGCCGTCCGAGCCGAGGCGCGCCCAGCTGCCGCCCCCGAGCGCCAGCACCACGGCGCGCGCCTGCACCCGCTCCTCGCCCGACGGCGCGGCGAAGCGCAGCGCGCCATCGTCCGCCCAGCCCAGCCAGCGGCGGCGCATGTGGAACACCACGCCCTGCCCCCGCAGGCGCTGCAGCCAGGCGCGCAGCAGCGGGGCGGCCTTCATGTCGGCCGGAAAGACCCTGCCCGAGGTGCCCACGAAGGTCTCCACCCCCAGCCCCTGCGCCCAGGCGCGGATCTCGGGCCCGCCCCACGCGGTGAGCCAGGGCTCGACCTGCGGCTGGCGCTCCGCAAACCGGGCGGCGAACGGCGCATGGGGTTCGGAATGCGTGAGGTTCAGCCCCCCCTTGCCCGCCAGCAGGAACTTGCGCCCCACCGAGGGCATGGCGTCGAACAGATGCACCGCCACGCCCGCCTGCGCCAGCACTTCGGCGGCCATGAGCCCGGCGGGGCCTCCGCCCACGATGGCGACGTCGCAGTGCAGGCCGGCCACGTCGTCGGGGGCGGGAGGAAGGGAAACATTCATGGGGAAAACCTTTGGATGGGAGGCCGGCAATCGGGAAAAAAAGCGTCAGAACAGGGAACCCTGGGGCGAATCGTCGGGGCCGGGTCCCCGCGGCAGGGGCAGCGGCGGCGGCACGGCCCCGGGTTCCTGCGCGGCGGGGGCGAGAGTATGCCGCAGCGCGGCCTCTGCGCCCTGCACTGCATCGGGCCCGGCAGGCACGGCGTCGGGCACGGGCACGAGGCGCCCGTCGCCCGTGAGGAAGGCCGCGCGCACGCGCTCGCCGGGCGTCTGCCCCTGCACGGCGCTGCGGTAGCGCTGCAGCTGGGCCAGCAGCGCGGGCTGGCGCTCGGGCTCGGCCGCGCTCTTGTAGTCCAGCACCCACCACCCGGCGCGTTCGGGCGGCTGGTGGCAATGCACCAGGCGGTCCAGCCGCAGGCTCAGGCCCTGGTAGCGCAAGGGCGCCTCGTTGATGGCGGTGTCCACGGCCGACGCCTCCCAGGCCCAGGCGCCTTCGCCCGCCAGGATGCGCTGCGCGGTCAGCGCGGCGTGCCGCGCGGCCGCGATGGTGATGTCGAAATCCCGCGCCAGCCGCGCCACCCGCGCGGGCGGCCAGCCCTGGGCGCGCAGCTCCACCAGCGGGGCCCCCGCCACGCCCGCCTGCTCCAGCAGCTGGTGCATGGCCTCGCCCAGCCGGGACTGCGGCGTGGAGGCAGCCGTGGCATCGCCGGGGTCGGCGGCCCGGTCGGCATCCACCGGCCCCGCGGCGGGTGCCGCGCGCAGGTGCTCCGGCAGCGGCGGCAGCTCCGCCAGCATGAAGTGATCGTGGCGGCCCGGCCCGGCCAGGGCTTCGCCCCCGGGCGCGCCAGGGCCCTCCTGCACGGCGATCTCGGCCGCCAGCGGCGCCAGGCGGTTCCACCAGCTGCCCGGCGCGGATGCGGCCGGCTGCACGCTGGACAGCGCCAGGCAGTGCTTGGCCCGCGTCATCGCCACGTAGAGCATGTTCAGCTCTTCGCGCTGGCGGGCCTGCTGCTCGGCGGCCAGCACTTCCACGGCGCTGGGCGGCGGGTTCGATTCGCTGGCCAGGAAGACGAAGGCCCTGGGCACGGCCTGCTCGCCGGGCCAGTCCACCAGCACGCCCATGGTCTCGGCCTTCTGGGGGCGGGTGTCGGTGTCCAGCAGCAGCACGCAGCGCGCCTCCAGCCCCTTGGCGCCGTGCACGGTGAGCAGGCGCACCGCCTGCGCATCCACCCGGCCCGGCGCGCGCACGCCGCCCTTTTTCATGGCACGCACAAAGGCATAGGGCGTGAGATAGCGGCCGCCGTCGTGCTGCAGCGCGGCCGACAGCAAGGCGCGCAGATTGGCCTGCACCGCGGTGCGCTGCGCGGCGGGGGCGGCCGCCGCGAAGCGCGCCAGCACATCGGCGTGCTGGTAGATGGCGTGCAGCGCGTCGTGCGGGGGCAGGCCATCCACCCAGGCTCTGTATTGAGCCAAAACGGGCCCCAGCGCTTTCATTTCAAGCGGTAGCAGCTCACTTTTCTGTAGCAAATCAAACCAGCTGCAGGCAGCGTGTTCCGGCTGGCGGCGCAGCAGCGCCAGGGTCACCAGGGCCTCGTCGCCGCAGCCAAACAGGGGCGAGCGGAGTGCCCGAGCCAGGGAAAGGTCGTGCCCGGTGGACACCAGCGCATCGAGCAGCGCCACGATGTCCTGCACCTCGGGTGCGTCGAACAGGTCGGCCTTCTCGGGCTGCACGCAGGGCAGGTGCAGGGCGCGCAGGGCTTCCTGCAGGGCGGCGAGCCGGTCGCGCTTGCGGGCCAGCACCAGCACTTCGTGGGGCGGCGTGCCCTGCGCGATCTGCGCCGCCACCCACGCGGCGGCCTGTGTGCATTCGCGCATGCGCTGGGTTTCCTCGGCCTCGTGGCGGGGCTCGGTCAGGCTGTCGCGCCAGGCGAAAGGGTCCGCGCCCGCGCCGCCGCTGCCGCCGGCATCCGGCGGCAGGATGGCGGGCAGGCGCAGCAGCACGCCGGGGTCCCTGGACTCGGTGGTGTGGTCGCGAAAGCCGCTGGTCTCGTGCTGCGCCTGGGCGGTGCCCATGACGTGGTTCACGGCGGCGATCACGCCCGTGGCGTTGCGGCGCGTGTGGTCGCAGCTGAGCAGGTCGCCCGCGAGCCCGTGGCGCACGAAGGCCTGCGCGGCGATGAACACCTGTGGCTCGGCGCGGCGAAAACGGTAGATGCTCTGCTTGGGGTCGCCCACGATGAATACGCTGGGCGGCGTCTGGCCGCTGGCGCCACCGCCCGAACCCGCATAGCCCGACAGCCAGGCGTGCAGCGCCTGCCACTGCAGCGGGTTGGTGTCCTGGAACTCGTCGACCAGCAGGTGGCGCACGCGCGCATCGAGCCGCTCCTGCACCCACCCCGAGAGGATGGGATCGGACAGCATGACCAGCGCCGTGCGCTCCACGTCGTTCATGTCCACCCAGCCGTGCCGGTTCTTCACGGCGGCAAATTCGCCGATCAGGCAGCGTGCCAGGCGGGCCATGCGCTGCTGGTGCTGCCAGGCCTCGTGCTGGCGCCGCGCCAGCAGCAGGCGCTGCAGCTCGGGCTCGGCTTCCTGGGCGGCTGCGAACTTCTCGAGGTTCTTGGACAGCCGGTCTTCCTTGGCCACGAACATCGCCTTGCGCAGCAGGTCCAGGCGCAGGTTCGGGTCGCCGCAGGCCAATGCGTCCACGATGGCGTCCGCCGCCTTCTGGGGCGTCTTGTTGGTCTCGGCCCCCAGCGCCCTGGCGCGCGCCAGCCAGCGCTGGTGGCAGGCATCGCCCTGCAGCGCGCCGGCGGGCTCATCCAGTCCCGCCAGTTCCGGGCAGTGCGCCTGAAAGGAAGGCACCGAGGCATCGAGCACGCCCGCCGCGTCGGCCAGGTCGAATTCCACGCGCTTGGCCAGCGCCGCCGCCAGCGCCTTGTGGGTCTGCGAGCGGCCGTGGCGGGCCACCACGGCCTCGTAGTCGGCCCGCAGGCCGGCGCTGGTGGCCACGGTGTGCAGGAACGGGGCCCACACCTCGCGCACGGCTTCGGCATCGTCTTCGAGCAGTTCGAAGTTGGCCGGCAGGCCCTGCGCCTGCAGCAGCGCCAGCGGGGCCGTGCCCAGCAGCGCGGCAAACCAGCTGTGGAAGGTGCGGATCTGCACCGGGCGGCCGCTGGCCAGCATCTGGCGGTATAAATTTTGTAGCGCCTCGCGCTTGTCCAGAGCGCGCTCGGGGCTGATTCCTCTGGCAACCAGCTCGCGGGTGAGGTCCTCCAGGGGGGCCTGGGCAAAGGCTTCGAGCCATTCCTGCAGGCGCTGGCGCATTTCACCGGCCGCTTTCTTGGTGAAGGTGATGGCCAGGATCTCGTGCGGCGCGGCGCCATCGAGCAAGGCACGCAGCATGCGCGACACCAGCATCCAGGTCTTGCCCGCGCCCGCGCAGGCCTCCACGGCCACGCTGCGCGCCGGGTCGCAGGCGATGGCGTAGAAGGCCTCGCGGGAGACGGGACGGCCGTTGTGTTCGTAGGCGGCTTGTTCAGTCATTCTCGTGATCCACCGCGCCCTGTCCGCCGGGGATCGGCAAAACCGGCGCGCGTCCAGGCGGGGGATGCCGCGCAAGGGCCGCCCCGCCGCGCTGGCATCGTTCCCCCTCCCGGCGCAGCCGGGAGAGGCAGGAAGCCGCGAAGCGGCTCGGGGGGGTGTTCCTCTTCATGTCCAGAAGTCTTTTCTGCACAGTCCGCGTGCGGCGCAGTAGTCGCACACGGCGCCCTCGCCTAGGGCGGGCATCGGCGCACCCGCGGCAATGCGCTCAAAGTCGTGCTGGATGCCCTCCACCAGCAGGTCGCGCAGGTGCACCACCTCTTCCTGTTCGTGCATCTGGGTCTCGCCCCGCTCGCCCACGTTCACATAGGCGGCGCGCAGCGTGTCGTGGCTCAGCAAGGCGGCGTAGAACGCGAGCTGGGTGTCTTCCGCGCCCGCGCCGATGCGCTTGCGCGTGACGGTGTCGTTCTCGGTCTTGTAGTCGATGACCAATGGCGTGGGCTCGCCGATGGAGGAGACGGCGTCGATGCGGTCGATGGTGCCCACCAGCTGCAGGTCACCCAGCGGCTGGCGGGTCTGCACCTCGGCCTGCCGGAAGTGCCCCCCGGCCTGTTCATGCTGCGCAAGCCAGCGCAGGTAGCCATCGCGCACCTGCGGCCAGCCCGCGGCGAACGGCAGGAAGTCGCCCTCCCCCAGGCCCTGCTCCAGCGTGACGGCCTGCGCGGCGCTGTCCATGCGCGCCGCGCGCGCGCCCGCGTCGTCCGTCGGCTCGGCCAGCAACGCCTCATGGAAGTGCTGCAGCACCGCGTGCAGCCAGTTGCCGAAGTCGCGCTTGTCCACCTCGGCGGCCAGCTCGTCGGCCTCCTGCAGGCCCAGCTGGCGCAGCGCAAAGAAGCGGTAGGGGCAATGCCGCAGGTCGGAATAGGCCGTGGACGACAGGCGCTGGACAGGCAGGGCACTCCCGTCGGGCCCGGGGCGCGGGGTGGGCGCGGTCGGCACGGTGCGCGCGCGGCGCCCATCGGTGCCAGGGCGGGCGGCGCCATCCAGGTGCAGCGCCAGCACCAGCGCGCTGGCCAGCAGGGGCTCGCCACCTTCGTCGCCCGTTCGCCACAGCACATCCACCTCGGGTGTCTGCAGGGCGTAGTGCCAGGCCGCGCGCTGGGCGGCCTCGAGCGATCCGCGCGTGGGCAGGCCCCAGGCCTCGCGCTGGGCCGTGGTCCAGTCACCCGTGGGCTCCGGTGACGACTGGAGGCGTTTTTCGTCGCACCCGGGCAGCACGAGCGCCGCAAACGGCCGTGCCAGCAGCTGCGGCAGGGGCAGGACGACCACGGGCGCATCGCCCGCGAGAGCCGGCACGTAGCGCGCGGCCTCGCACACCTCGCTGGCCCAGCGCGTGAATTCGGCGAGCGCCATGGGCCGCCCCGCGCTGTCCCAGCCGTCGAGCTCGGCCTCCTGCCCCGCCTGCAGGCGCAGCGCGGCCAGCACGCGGGCGCCCGCGTCATCCGCCTCCAGTTGCGCCCACTGGCCGCTGGCTTGCAGCAGCAGGCGCAGGGCCTGCAGCCACTGCGCCAGCGGGCGGGGCGCGCGCAGGCCCTCACGCCAGCCCTGCGCGAGCGCCACGCACTGCGCCAGGGCCGGCTTGCCGGACCAGTCGCGCTGCGCCGCACCGGCCCAGTTCGCCACCGGGGCCTTGCGCAGCGCGCGCTCGAGCGCATCGAGCGCTGGCGCCGCCACGGCGGGGGCGTGCTTGAGCCAGTCGAGCGCTTCATCCGCACGGGCATCCCATGCGCAGGCCTTGAGTGCGGCCATCAGCTGCGCGGCGGCGCGGGTGGTGGACAGTGTCCAGCCGTTTTCGTCGCGCACCGCCACGCCCGAGCTTGCCAGGTGCGCGCCAATGCGGCGCGTGAGAGCCCGGTCGTTGGCCGCCAGCGCCACCGGTGTGCGGCCCGCCGCCACATGCGCCAGCACGCAGGCGGCGGCCCGCTGGGCTTCGTCCTCGGCATCCTGCGCGGCATGCAGCGCGACCCGCCCCATGGGACCTGGATCGCCAGGCCCGGGAGGCAGCGCCAGGGCCGTGGCCTTGTCGCCCCAGTGGTTCTGCAAGGCCTGCGCCAGGGGCTCTGCCTGGAACCCGTGCAGCACCACCAGCGCGTCCACGGACTCCCGCACGCCGGCCTCGAACAGCACATCGGTGGCATGGCGCGAGGCAAGCACCCATTCGAGCGCAATGCGCGCCACGACGGCCTCGAAGCGCAGCGCCGAGGCGCCGTCGGCCTCGGGCAGCAGGCCGCGCGCATGCGCGGCCCATGCTGGCCGCTGCGCGGGCGGCACCGCGGCCACCACGGTCGCCAGCTGCGCCGCGGCCTCCTGCAGCGGCGCGGCCAGCACGTCGCGCTGGGCCGAAAGGCCCGCGCGGTCCAGCAGCGCCCGCGCCGTCAAGGTGTCGCGCGCCACATCCCCGGCCAGGTCGTCGCCCATGGGCACGAACGCCGCCAGCTGCCGTGCCCAGTTGCGCGTTGTTTCAAACCGGGGAGCAAAACCGTCCGCGTGGAACAGGGCCCAATAGCGCTGCGCCCACGGCATGAGCTGGGCATAGGGGACCAGCACCACCGTGCGCGCGGGATGCGCGCCCTGCTGGCGCAGGTGCCCGGCCACCTGTCCCAGCACGCGCCGCCACAGGGGCACCAGGGCTGCGCACTGATCGCTTTTCGCTATGACAGTCATAGCGTCGCAGGGCCCGGCCACACCGGTGAACGTGGGATTGGTTTCTGTCACAATGCCCAGACTTTAAACGTACACCGGTCACAACCCGCTCAAAAACAAGGAATCCGCCATGGCCAGCGAACTCATCAAACATGTCTCTGACGCCAGCTTTGAAGCCGACGTGCTGAAACCCGGCACCGCCGTGCTGGTGGACTACTGGGCCGAATGGTGCGGCCCCTGCAAAATGATTGCCCCCATCCTGGACGAAGTCGCGGGCACCTACCAGGGCAAGCTGCAGATCGCCAAGATGAACGTGGACGAGAACCGCGAGATTCCCGCCAAGTTCGGCATCCGCGGCATCCCCACGCTGATGCTGTTCAAGGATGGCCAGCTGGCCGCCACGAAAGTGGGCGCCATGAGCAAGGCACAGCTGACCGCCTTCATCGACCAGCAACTGGCCTGACCGACGGCCCAGCTCCGGCCCCGCACGCGATCACCCGGCATGCGGGGCTTTCTTGATGAAGGTGCATGGCCCGGGCCGCCAGCCCGGCGCCCACCGAATCCGGCCCGCGTGAATCCCCTGCTTTTTTTCCTGTCATAATTCCCCCAGATCACCGGCCTGCACGCATTGGCAGCCGGACCGAGATCCCCGGCAAGCCGGACCTGCAAACAGCAGCCCATCCGGCACCAGCCCTCCTCCCCCAAGATTCATACCAGCTCCGCCAAGGAGTCATTCCATGCACTTAAACGAACTCAAGGCACTGCACGTGTCTGAAGTCCTGAAGCAGGCCGAAGAACTCGAAATCGAAAACACGGGCCGGATGCGCAAGCAGGAGCTGATGTTTGCCATCATCAAGAAGCGCGCCAAGGCGGGAGAGCAGGTGTTCGCGGACGGGGTGCTGGAAATCCTGCCGGACGGCTTCGGCTTCCTGCGCAGCCCGGACACGAGCTTCACGGCGAGCACGGACGACATCTACATCTCCCCCAGCCAGGTGCGCCGCTTCAACCTGCACACCGGCGACATGATCGAAGGCGAAGTGCGCACCCCGAAGGACGGCGAGCGCTACTTTGCCCTGACCAAGCTGGACAAGGTCAACGACGGCCCGCCCGAGCAGAACAAGCACAAGGTGATGTTCGAAAACCTGACGCCCCTGTTCCCCAAGGAGCAGATGCGCCTGGAGCGCGACGTCAAGAGCGAAGAGAACATCACCGGCCGCATCATCGACATCATCGCGCCCATCGGCCGCGGCCAGCGCGCGCTGATCGTCGCCCCGCCCAAGAGCGGCAAGACGGTGATGATGCAGCACATCGCCCACGCCATCACGGCCAACAACCCCGACGTGCACCTGATGGTGCTGCTGGTGGACGAGCGCCCTGAGGAAGTGACCGAAATGCAGCGCACGGTGAAGGGCGAGATCATCGCCTCCACCTTCGACGAGCCCGCCGCGCGCCACGTGCACGTGGCCGAGATGGTGATCGAGCGCGCCAAGCGCCTGGTCGAGCTCAAGAAGGACGTGGTGATCCTGCTCGACTCCATCACCCGCCTGGCCCGCGCCTACAACAACGTCGTGCCTTCCAGCGGCAAGGTGTTGTCCGGTGGTGTGGACGCCGCCGCGCTGCAGCGCCCCAAGCGCTTCTTCGGCGCCGCGCGCAAGGTCGAGGAAGGTGGCTCGCTCACCATCATCGCCACCGCGCTGGTCGACACCGGCAGCCGCATGGACGAAGTGATCTTTGAAGAATTCAAGGGCACCGGCAACTGCGAGATCCACCTGAACCGCCGCCTGTACGAAAAGCGCGTGTTCCCGGCCATCGAGCTCAACAAGAGCGGCACCCGCCGCGAAGAGCTGCTGCTGGCGCCCGAGATCCTGCAAAAGACCCGCATCCTGCGCCAGTTCATGTACAACATGGACGAGATCGAGTCCATGGAGCTCATGATCAAGAACATGAAGGCCACCAAGACCAACGTGGACTTCTTCGACATGATGCGACGAGGCGGGTAAGCCCCCCCTGAGTCGCCTTCGCAGCCTTCCCCCGGAGGGGGACGCCACCCGTGGCCTGGCAGAGCCAGTTCCACGGTGGCACTGGGCTTGGGCCGCGCCGGTTTCCATCGCTGTGACGGATGCGCAGCGACGTTGAAGAAGACACGTATTCGCCCTGTGCCATAATAGAGGGCTTTTTCTGCGGAAAGTACGCTGGATGTTCCACGGCGCAAAGGTTGCACCGGGTTCAGCACGGCTCCCGCACTTGACAAGGATTGATCATGAAAGAAGGCATTCACCCCAACTACCGCGAAGTCCTGTTCTCGGACCTGTCCAACGGTTTCAAGTTCGTGACCCGCTCGTGCGTGAACACGAAGGAAATGGAAACCTTCGAAGGCAAGGAATACCCTCTGTTCAAGCTGGACACCTCCTCTGAATCGCACCCCTTCTACACCGGCACGCAAAAGTCCGTGGACAACATGGGTGGCCGCGTCGAGCGCTTCCGCAACCGTTTCGGCAAGACCGCAGCGAAGTAATTCGCCTTCTGCGCTCCGCCACAAAGGCAGCCCGGGCAACCGCGCTGCCTTTTTCTATGCTTTTGCCTTTATTCTCGGTGGCTCCGCTTTTGCCGCCCCCTGACGCGTGAATCCACCGACCCCCGCCATCGTCACCCAGAACGCCGTCAGCCCCCTTCCACGCTGGGCGCTGATGCTGCTGTGCATCGCCTACGTCGTGCCGGGCTTCATAGGGCGCGATCCTTGGAAGAGCGCGGATGTCACGGCATTTGGGTACATGCTGGAGCTGGCACAGGGGCGCACTCCGTGGCTCAGCCCCTTGCTCGGGGGCATGCCTCCGGAAACCGAAGGGCTGCTTCCGTATTGGCTGGGTGCGTGGGCCATCCAGCTGGCGCCGCAGTGGGTGTCCGCCGAGATGGCCGTGCGCCTTCCGTTCGCGGCCCTGCTGGCGATCACCTTGACCGCCACCTGGTATGCCGTGTACTACCTCGCGCGCAGCCCGGGGGCCCAGCCCGTGGCCTTCGCCTTCGGCGGCGAAGCCAACCCGCCCGACTATGCCCGCGCCATCGCCGATGGCGGCCTGCTGGCCCTGATTGCCTGCCTGGGCCTGGCGCAGCTGTCGCATGAGGTGACGAGCTACCTGGCGCAGCTCAGTTGCACGGCGCTGCTCTTCTTCGCCGTGGCTGCCATGCCGCACCGCACGGTCGCGCCCGCCGTGGCGCTTGTCGCCGGCATGGCCGGCCTGACGCTGGCCGGGGCTCCCGCGCTCGCGGCCCTGCTCGGGCTCGGCAGCATGGCGGTGGTGGTGTATGCGCCCGGCAGCGGTTCCGACCGCCGCCTGCGGTGGGCGCTGGCCTTCGCGGCGGTCACGCTGGCGGCGGCGCTGCTGGCCTGGGGCCTGGACCTCTGGCGCTGGCGGATCGTGGGCTCCGGCTCCGGGGGCAAGGAGTGGCAGAGCCTGGCACGGCTGCTGCTGTGGTTTGGATGGCCCGCCTGGCCCCTGGCCCTGTGGACCCTGTGGCGCTGGCGCAAGCAGATCGTCAGCCGCCAGGGGCACCGGCACCTGCTGCTTCCGCTGTGGTTTGTGGCGGTATCCGTCGCCGCCACCGCCACCACCCAGCCCGCCGACCGGGCCTTGCTGCTGGGCCTGCCCGCCATGGCCGCGCTGGCGGCCTTCGCGCTGCCCACGCTGCGCCGCAGCGTGGGCGCCCTGATCGACTGGTTCACGCTGCTGTTCTTCACGGTATCGGCGTTGGCGATCTGGGTCATCTGGATCGCCATGCAGACGGGGTTTCCCGCCAAGCCCGCCGCCAATGTGGCCAAGCTGGCCCCCGGCTTCGTGCCGGAGTTCTCCGCGCTGGCCCTGGTCGTGGCCCTGGCGGCCACCGTGGGCTGGTGCAGCCTGGTCTGGTGGCGCGCTTCGCGCGACCGGGCCCCGATCTGGAAAAGCCTGGTGCTGCCCGCCGGCGGCGCTGCGCTGGGCTGGCTGCTGCTCATGACGCTGTGGCTGCCGCTTCTGGACTACGCCCGCAGCTACCGGCCCCAGGTTCGCAGCGTGATGGCGGCACTCGGGCCGGCACCGGGCTGCGTGCAGACCGTGGGATTGAACCGCGCCCAGGTGGCGGCGCTGCAGTACCACGGCGGCCTTTCGCTGCAGCGGGCGGGACTGCAGGACGAGTGCGACTGGCTGGTGGCAGACATCGCGTCCTGGCCGCCTTCCGAGCGCATGGTCAACACGGCGCGCTGGGAAGCCCGGGCCACCATTCCCCGCCCCACCGACAAGAACGACCACCTCCTGGTGTTTCGCCGCGCAGGGCCTGCGCGCTGATGTCCGAACTGTCGGGCATCTCGCGCCACGCGGTGACGGTGCTGGCGGGGCAGCTGGCCGTGATGGCCTTTGGCGTCACGGACACCATCGTTGCCGGGCGCCATGCGGAATCCTCGCTGGCCGCGCTGTCGGTGGGTTCGGCCATCTTCATCAGCGTGTATGTGGCGCTGATCGGGATTCTGCAGGCCCTGTTGCCGGTATGGGCCGAGCAGCGCGGCGCCCGGCAGACCGACGCCCTGGGCCGCTCCCTGCGGCAGGCGCTGTACCTGTGCGGCGCGGCATCGCTGCTGGGAATGGCCATCCTGCTGTCGCCGGGGCCCCTGCTGCGCTGGACCGAGGTGCCCCCCGCCCTGCGCACCGAGGTGGAGAGCTACCTGGCCGTGCTGGCCCTGGCGCTGCCACCCGCCCTGCTCTTTCGGATCTACAGCACCCTGAACCAGGCCCTGGGCCGCCCCCAGCTGGTGACCTGGCTGCAGGTGGGATCGCTGCTCGTGAAGCTGCCCCTGTCGGTCTGGTTCACCTTCGGCGGCGGCGGGCTGCCCGCGCTGGGCGTGGTCGGATGCGCCTGGGCCACGCTGGTGGTCAACTGCAGCATGCTCGCGGTGGCGGTCTGGCTGCTGCGCACCCAGGATCTCTATGGGCCCCTGCGCATCTGGCGCCGCATGGAACCCCCTCACTGGCCCACCATCGCGGGCTTTGCCCGGCTGGGCATCCCGGCCGGGCTCGCGGTCATGGTCGAGGTGACCTCGTTCACGCTGATGGCCTTGTTCATCGCGCGCCAGGGCACCACGGCGTCGGCGGCCCACCAGATTGCGGCCAATGTGGCGGCCGTGCTCTACATGGTGCCGCTGTCGCTGGCGATCGCCACCAGCGCCCGCGTCAGCTACTGGCTGGGGGCGGGCGAACCTGCGCGGGCACGCCAGGTGGTTTTCATAGGTTTCAAGCTCTCAGCGCTGATCGGCATTGCGCTGGCAGCTATATTATTAATAGCAAAAGACCATATTGGGGGCGTGTACTCCGGCAACACCGGCGTGGTGGCCCTGACGGGAGGGGTCATGGTGTGGGTGGCCGCCTACCACGCGGCCGATGCGCTGCAGACACTGTGCGTCTTCGTGCTGCGCTGCTACCGCATCACGGTGGCACCGCTGGTGGTGTATTGCGTGCTGCTGTGGGGCGCCGGCCTGGGGGGCGGCTACCTGCTGGCCTATCGTGGCCTGGGGCCGTGGGCCGCTGAGCCATCGCCTACGCCTTTCTGGGCCGCGAGCGCAGCGGCGCTGGTCGCGACGGCCGCGCTGTTCCTGGCGATGCTCTGGCGTGCGGTCAATCCGGCAGCGAGAAAACACGCAACCGGTTCGCCGGGAAGGTGACCGCGAACACCGAGCCCTTGCCCAGGGTGCTGGAGATGTCCAGCGTGGCGCCGTGCCGCTGCAGCACATGCTTGACGATGGCCAGTCCCAGGCCCGTGCCGCCGGTCTCGCGGGAACGGCTGCGGTCCACGCGGTAAAAACGCTCCGTCAGGCGCGGCAGGTGTTCCGGCGCGATGCCCGGCCCCGTGTCCTGCACCGAGAAGACGGCACGGCCGTCCTCCTTGCGCTGCCAGGCCACCGTGATCGATCCACCCGCGGGCGTGTAGCGCACGGCGTTGCTGATGAGGTTGGACAGCGCGCTCTGCAGCTCGGCGGGCACGCCCGCGATATCGCCTTCGGCACGCAGGCTGTCCACGGCCGGAAAAACCATCACATGCTGGCGCGGCTGGTTCTGCGTGAGCAGGGCGGACAATGCGCGGCCCTCTTCCTCGCACCGCTGCATCAGCGCCTGCACGGGCGTCCACTCCGCCATGCCGGGCGGCGGACTGCCCTCCAGGCGCGACAGGGTCAGCAGGTCCTGCACCACGCTTTGCATGCGCAGCGCCTGCTGCGCCATCATGCCCAGGTAGCGCGCTCGCTCATCGGCATTCAGCGGCAGGGTCTGCAGGGTTTCGACGAAACCAGCCAGCACCGTCAGGGGCGTGCGGATCTCATGGGACACGTTGGCGACAAAGTCGCGCCGCATGGCCTCGGCCTGCTCCAGCGCCGTGACATCGCGCGACAGCAGCAAGGTGCGCCCGTCCCCGTAGGGGTGCAGGTGCACCGAGATGCGCACGGGCCGCGAGGGCGTGCTGAAGCGCCCTTCCAGCACCACATCGTGGGTGAAGTCCTGGGCGGCGAAGTAGGCCGTGAACTCGGGGTCGCGCACCAGGTTGCCGATCGATTGCATCACATCGCGCTGGGCATCGAAACCAAACTGGTTGGCCGCCATCTGGTTGCACCACTCGATCCGGCCCTGCACATCCAGCAAGACCACGCCGTTGGGCGTGGCCTGCAGCGCCGCCAGGATTTCCTGCAGCCGGTCCTGGCTGTCGCGGATCTGCGCCTGCTGCCTGCGCAGAAGGCGCCGAGCGCGGTCCGCCGCCTCGCCCCAAATGCCGCGCATGGCAGGCACTTCCGCCAGGTCGCCCGTGCGCAGCCAGCGCAGCACGCGGGCACCGCGCAGCAGGTCCCATACAAACCAGGCCCAGCCCGCCAAGGCCGCGCCCAGGGCCGCGCCCCAGGGGCCGCCCTGCCACCATCCCAGGCCACCACCCGCCATCTGCCAGAGCAGGAAATACGAAATACGCCACAACATGCGGTCAGCTCAGCCTTCTTATCAACGCCAGGGGCGCAACCCGTGCACCCCATCCAAACATCAGGCCTGCGCCATCACGCCTGCAACTGCACCTGCGGCTGGGCCGTGAGCCGGTAGCCTGCCCCGCGCACGGTTTCCACCATGACGGATGCGGCACCCAGCGCTTCACGCAGCCGCTTGACATGCACATCCACCGTGCGCTCCTCGATGAACACATGGTCGCCCCACACCTTGTCGAGCAGCTGCGAGCGGCTGTGCACGCGCTCGGCGTGTTTCATCAGGAAGTGCAGCAGCTTGAACTCGGTGGGGCCCACCTTGAGCGGCTGGCCCTGGAAGGTCACGCGGTAGGTGCCGGCATCCAGCACCAGCTCGCCGATGGTCACGCTGTCGCTGACCTGCTCGGGCGCACGGCGGCGCAGCACCGCGCGGATGCGGGCCAGCAGCTCCTGCGTGGAAAATGGCTTGGTGATGTAGTCGTCGGCACCGGCATCCAGCCCCGCCACCTTGTCGGGCTCGTCGCCACGGGCGGTGAGCATGAGGATCGGGATCGGCTTGGTACGGCTGTCGGCACGCCATTTGCGGGCCAGCGACAGGCCGCTTTGGCCCGGCAGCATCCAGTCCAGCAGGATGACATCCGGCAGCACGGCGTCGAGCTCGCGCTGGGCGGAGTCGCCGTCTTCCGCCCAGAAGGGCTGGAATCCGTTGTGGCGCAGATTGACGGCAATCAGCTCGGCAATCGCGGGTTCGTCCTCCACGATGAGGACGCGTGGGAGCTTTCTCATAGGTGTGCCAAAGCCCTTTCTTACAGCACGGCCGACTCGATCTCGTCGAGGGCAGTGTGGCGCACATCCTTGCCCTTGACCAGATAGATGATCAGCTCGGCCACGTTCTTGGAATGGTCACCGATGCGCTCGATGGCCTTGGCCAGGAACAACAGGTCCAGGCTGGGCGAGATGGTGCGCGGGTCTTCCATCATGTAGGTGATGAGCTTGCGCACGAAGCCGTCGAATTCCTTGTCGATGAGGTCATCCTCCTTGAGGATGGCCACGGCCGCCTTGACGTCCAGCCGCGCGAACGCGTCCAGCGTCTTGCGCAGCTGGCCCGAGGCCAGCTCGGCTGCCACGCGCAGGTCGCTCGACGGCAGCGAACGCGGGGCGCCGCCTTCGATGATGGAGCGCACCATGCGCGCCATCTTGTTGGCCTCGTCGCCCATGCGCTCGAGGTTGGCCGTGGCCTTGGAGAAGGCCAGCAGCAGGCGCAAATCGCGCGCGGTGGGCTGGCGGCGGGCGATGATGGAGGACAGCTCCTGGTCGATCTCGACCTCCATCGCATTGATGCGGGTCTCCATCGAGGCCACGGTCTCCACGGCCTCCAGGCTGAACTGGGACAGCGCGTAGACCGCCTGCCGGATCTGCGATTCCACCAGCCCCCCCATCTCCATGACACGGGCGGACACGCTGTTGAGTTCGCTGTCGAACTGGGACGAAAGATGTTTATCGGGCATCTGCTGTCTCCTTAGCCGAAACGGCCGGTAATGTAGTCTTCGGTTTCCTTGCGCTCGGGCTTGAAGAAGATCTGTTCGGTGGCACCGAACTCGATCATTTCGCCGAGGTACATGTAGGCGGTGTAGTCGCTGCAGCGGGCGGCTTGCTGCATGTTGTGCGTCACGATGGCGATGGTGTAGTCGTGCTTGAGCTCGTCGATCAGCTCTTCGATCTTGGCGGTGGACAGCGGGTCCAGCGCCGAGGTGGGCTCGTCGAGCAGGAGCACCGAGGGCTTGACGGCCACGCTGCGCGCGATGCACAGGCGCTGCTGCTGGCCGCCGGACAGGGACAGGCCGCTCTGGTGCAGCTTGTCCTTCACCTCGGTCCACAGCGCCGCCTTGGACAGAGCCCATTCCACGCGGTCGTCCATCTCGCTCTTGCTCAGCGTCTCGTAGAGCTTCACGCCGAAGGCGATGTTGTCGTAGATGGACATGGGAAACGGCGTGGGCTTCTGGAACACCATGCCGATGCGCGCGCGCAGCAGGTTGATGTCCTGCTTGGGGTCCAGGATGTCCTGGCCGTAGAAGTTGATCGAGCCTTCCGCACGCTGGCCCGGGTACAGGCTGTACATGCGGTTGAGCGTGCGCAGCAGGGTGGACTTGCCGCAGCCCGAAGGGCCGATGAAGGCGGTGACCTTGTGTTCCGCGATGTTGAGGCTGACATTGCGCAGCCCCTGGAACTTGCCGTAGAAGAAGCTCAGGTTGCGCAGTTCCAGCGCATTCTTGCTGGCGGTGGCGGTAGCGGTGGCGTTCATTGTCAATTCCTGAAAATGGAGGCGGTCTGTATCTGCAATGGGGAGGGCTGGCGTGGGGTCAGACGCGGTTCTTCTCGCGCAGGAAGACCCGTGCCACGACGTTGAGGATCAGCACCGACAGCGTGATGAGCAAGGCACCGCCCCAGGCCAGGCGCACCCAGTTCTCATAGGGACTCAGGGCAAACTGGAAGATCACCACCGGCAGGTTGGCCATGGGGGCGCTCATGTTGGTGCTGAAGAACTGGTTGTTGAGCGCGGTGAACAGCAGGGGCGCCGTCTCGCCGCTGATGCGGGCCACCGCCAGCAGCAGGCCGGTCATCACGCCGCTGCGCGCGGCGCGCAGGGTGACCATGGTGGACACCTTCCAGCGCGGCGCGCCGAGCGCGAAGGCCGCTTCGCGCAGGCTGCCGGGCACCAGGCGCAGCATGTTCTCGGTGGTGCGCACCACCACGGGCACGGCGATCAGCGACAGCGCCAGGCTGCCAGCCCAGCCCGAGAAGTTGCCCACCGTGGCCACGGCGATCGCGTAGACGAAGAGCCCGAGCACGATGGACGGGGCCGACAGCATGATGTCGGTCACGAAACGGGTGAGTTCGGCCGTCTTGCTCTGGTCGCCGTATTCCGCCAGGTACACGCCCGCCAGAACACCGATCGGCGTCGATACCAGCACGGTGAAGCCCACCATCATGAGGCTGCCGACGATGGCGTTGGCCAGGCCGCCGCCCTCGGAGCCCGGTGCCGGCGTGGACTGGGTGAACATGTTCAGGTCCAGCGCGGCCAGGCCGTTGGCCAGCAGCACGCTCAGTATCCACAGCAGCACGAACAGGCCCAGCACCATCGCGCCCAGGGACAGGGTCAGGCCGACGGCGTTGGAGCGCTGGCGCTTTTTGTAGAGTTGTTGGTTGAATTCCATGGAGCTTGTCTCAAAGGAGGTTCATGGGCAGTGCGGCGCGGGCTCAGAGGCCCTTGGCCTTTTCGGCGCGCAGCATCATGATCTTGGCGGCCGACAGGACCACGAACGTGATCACGAACAGCAGGAAACCGAGGGCAAACAGCGTGGAGAGGTGGAAATCCGCCGCCTCGCCAAATTCATTGGCCAGCGTGGAGGCAATGGACGTCCCTGGCGAAAACAGCGAAGTGGGCATGCGGTTGGCATTGCCGATCACGAAGGTCACCGCCATGGTCTCGCCCAGGGCGCGGCCCAGGCCCAGCATGACGCCGCCGATCACGCCCTTTTGCGTGTAGGGCAGCACGACGCGGCGCACCACCTCCCAGGTCGTGCAGCCCAGGCCGTAGGCCGACTCGCGCAGGATGGGCGGGACGATCTCGAACACATCGCGCATCACGGCCGCCACGAAGGGCAGCACCATGAACGCCAGCACGATGCCGGCGGCCAGGATGCCGAAACCGTTGGTGCTGCCGCCAAACAGGAAGCCCACCAGCGGCATCGAGCCCAGCAGCTTCTGCACCGGCATCTGGAAGTAGTCGGCAAACAGCGGGGCAAACACGAACAGGCCGAACATGCCGTAGATGATCGAAGGCACGGCCGCCAGCAGCTCCACCGCCGTGCCCAGCGGGCGCCGCAGCCAGACCGGGCAGGTTTCCGTGAGGAAAAGGGCGATGCCGAAAGCCAGGGGCACCGCGATCAGCAGCGCGATGCCGGCGCTCGCCAGGGTGCCGACGATGGCAATCGCGGCACCGAATTCTTCATTGATGATGTCCCATTCCACGCGCCAGATGAACTGGACTCCGAACTTGTGGAATGTCGGCCACGCGTAGACAAAAAGGGAAACGATGATGCCCAGCAGCGCCGCGAGCACCAGCAGCGACAGGCTTTGGGTCAGGCGATGGAAAAAGATGTCCTGCAGGCGCTGCCGCCTGGCAATCGATACCATGGACTCTGTGGGGGCGTCCGTCGTCTTGACGGACACAGGTTGCGAACTCATGGTGGTTCCCACGCTCATGTTGACTCCCATCTGGCTTCTGGAGGCCCCACAAACCAGCACCCATCAGCCAGACCAGCCGGCCGATGGGGGGTATTCTGGGGCAACTGGCTTACTTCTTGATCTGCGACCAGACCTTGGAGCGGATCTCGGCGGTCAGGCTGTCGGGCAGCGGAACATAGTCCAGTTCCGTGGCCATGCCCTTGCCGTTCTTGAACGCCCACTCGAAGAACTTCAGCACTTCGGCCGACTGCGCCTTGTCGGCAGGGTCCTTGTACATCAGGATGAAAGAAGCGGTGCTGACGGGCCAGCTGTCCGCGCCCTTGGCGTTGACCATCGAGATGCCCATGCCCGGCACGCTGAACCAGTCGGCGCTGGCGGCGGCGGCCGCAAAAGTCTTGTCGTCAGGGCTCACGTACTTGCCGTCTGCATTCTGCAGTTGCAGGAAGTTCATGTTGTTCTTCTTGACGTAGGCGTATTCCACATAGCCGACAGCGCCCTTCACGCGGGTCACGTTGGCGGCCACGCCTTCGTTGCCCTTGCCGCCCACGGACGACGCGGCAGGCCACTTCACGGCCGCGCCCTTGCCCACGGAATCAGCCCACTCCTTGCTGACCGCCGACAGGTAGTCGGTCCAGTTGAAGGTGGTGCCCGAACCATCCGCGCGGTGTACCACGGTGATGTTCTGGTCGGGCAGGGTCTTGCCAGGATTCAGCGCGGCGAGCTTGGCATCGTTCCACTTGGCGATCTTGCCCAGGAAGATGTCCGCCAGCACGGGGCCCGTCACGCGCAGTTCGCCGGGCTTGAAGCCGTCCAGGTTGATCACGGGCACCGTGCCGCCGATGATGGCGGGAAACTGCACCATGCCGTCCTTGTCCAGGTCGGCGCCGGACACGGGCGCATCGGTGGCGCCGAAAGCCACGGTCTTGGCGCGGATCTGGCGGATGCCGCCGGAAGATCCGATGGACTGGTAGTTCAGGCCCGTGCCCGTTTCCTTCTTGTAGGCCTCGGCCCACTTGGCGTACATGGGGAACGGAAAGGTCGCGCCTGCACCGGTGATGTCCGCCGCAAAGGCACTGCCCACAGCCATGGTGGCCAGTGCGACAGCGACGGTTTTGAGAAATGTGCGTTTCATTATTCAGTACCTTTTGGCTAGGGTTAACAGGAACAGCACGAACTCTAGGCCCCCAAGATGACAATTCGGTGACACAAGGCACCCCGTCGCACAGAGCCGCCACACGGTCATCCAGCGCCGCGCGCACCGTCATGAATCTGTCACACGGTCCACGGACACTGGGCGGCTCGCGATCAGCACCCGCCTCCATGAGGGAGACGACGGGTGCCGCACAGATGCACCTGACGCTCGCGGTACGATGCCGAACGAAGCTCCCACCAGAAATACATGCAGAACGGCACACGCCTCGCCGCGGTCGACCTCGGCTCCAATAGTTTTCGCCTTGAAATCGGGCGCTATGAGTTCGGACATATCCAGCGGGTGGAATACCTCAAGGAAACCGTGCGCCAGGGCAACGGCCTCGATGAAGACCGCAATCTGACGCGCGACGCCATGGAGCGTGGCTGGGCCTGCCTGGCACGATTCGGGGAGCGGCTGGCGGGGTTTCCCCGTGCCCAGGTCCGGGCCGTGGCGACCCAGACGCTGCGCGAGGCACGCAATCGGGACGAGTTCCTGTCACGCGGCAGCGAGGTGCTGGGCTATCCGATCGATGTGGTGTCGGGCCCGGAAGAAGCACGGCTGATCTACCAGGGGGTGGCCCGCCTGCTGCCGCAATCCGACGAGCGCCGCCTGGTCGTGGACATCGGAGGGCGTTCCACGGAGCTCATCCTGGGCCAGCAGTTCACACCCTACTCCGTGGCCTCGTACCGCGTGGGCAGCGTGGCCTGGTCGCAGCGCTACTTCGCCAACGGCGAATTCACGGCCCAGGCGTTCCTGGCCGCCGAGATCGCGGCCAAGGCCGTGCTGGACGAAGCGCTGGAAACCTTCCGCCCCGAGACCTGGGACGTGTCTTACGGCTCCTCCGGCACCGCGGGCGCCGTGGGTGACATCCTGGCCGCCGCCGGCGGCCCGCAGGGCCTCATCACGCGGGACGGGCTGGGCTGGCTGCACGAGCGCCTGCTGCGCGCCCAGTCTGCCGACCGCGTGCGCCTGGAAGGGCTGAAGGAAGAGCGGCGCGCCGTCATCGGCGGGGGAATCAGCGTGCTGCGCGCCGTCTTCGACCTGCTGGACATCGAGCACATGCAGGTGGCACAGGGCGCCTTGCGCCAGGGCGCCCTCTACGACCTGCTGGACAGAGAGCAACCCGGCACCGACCTGCGTACCACCACCGTCAATGGACTCATGCAGCGGTTTGGCGTGGACATGGAGCACGCGGAACGGGTGGCGCGCACCGCGTGTGCCCTGTTCGAGCAGGCCACGCCCGGCGACAGCGAGCGAGCGTCGCGCAAGCTTGACTGGGCGGCGCGGCTGCACGAGATCGGCTGCCGCATATCCCACAGCGACTACCACCGCCACGGCGCCTACATCCTGGACAACACCGATGCCGCCGGGTTTGCCGTTCCCGAGCTGCATCGCCTGGGCGTGCTGGTGCAGGGACAGCGCGGCAAGGTGCGCAAGCTCGGCGCGGACCTGCAAGATCCTGTCTTCGTGCTGCAGCTGCTGAGCCTGCGCCTGTCCGTGGCGCTGTGCCATGCGCGCCGCGATCCGGACACGGCAGGCCTCTCATTGCAAGCCGAGGGGCCGCGTTTTCTCCTGCGCGCCCGCCCCGGCTGGGCTGCGGCCTTTCCGCAGTCTGCGCACCTTCTTCGCGAGGAAGTCCAGGCCTGGCAGAAGACGCCCTGGGAACTGGTGGTTGACCTTCCCTGAGCATTGGCAATAAACTATATAAACTGTTTATACCGTTTATTTATTGACCCACTGCCTTCATCATGACCACCACCAGCGCCACACCACCCGCCCCGTCCGCCCCCGCAGTCACAGCCACAGCGCCCGCAAAACCTGCCAAGCCCTCTGCCGCGGTGGCCGCCAAATCACCCGCCAAGGCAGCGGCTCCCGCCAAGCAGGCCAGGAAAGCGGGCGCGAAGCCCGCTGCTGCCGCCCCCAAGGCGAAAGGGGCCAGCTCCAAGAAGGCTGCGGCCGCGCCCCAGCCCGCCAAAGCAAAAGCACCCACGCCGCAGGCTGCCCCGGACACCAAGGCCAAGAAGCCCAAGCTGGTGCGTGACAGCTTTACCATCCCGAAGGATGAATACGCCGTCATCGAGACACTGAAGCAGCGCTCTGCGGCGCTCGCGCAGCCCGTGAAGAAGAGCGAGCTGTTGCGCGCCGGCCTGAAGGTGCTGGCGGCGATGTCCGACAGCGCACTGCGCACCGCAGTGCAGGCCGTGCCGTCCATCAAGACGGGACGCCCCAGGGCCCAAGCGGCCGCAGCCCCCGTCGCCGCGGCCGCACCGGCCGCCAGGACCGCCGCCAAGGCCACGCGCAAGTGAGCCGGTCTGCGCCGGGGACGGCCCCTGGCGCAACCGGCATCAAACAAACTCGGGCGACTGAACGGCGATCAGCAATGTCTGGCTTTGGTCCAGCCGCTGCCGCTGCCTCAGCCACCAGACCGAGCCCTTGCGCACGGCGCATTCCGAAGCCTGCAGTCCCATCAGCTGGGCGATGGTCTGCCCCAGCATGGGCTGGTGGCCCACGATCAGCACCGTGCCCTTGGCGCGCGGCCACTGTGCGAGGTCCAGCAGTTCCTGCGGCGTCCCGCCCGGCAGCAGCTCGGCCCGCATCTTGAACTTGCGCCCCAGGGCGCTGGCCGTCTGCTCGGTGCGCCGCGAGGGGCTGGCCAGCACGCGCAGGCCCTCGGGCAGCTGCCGGTCCAGCCATGCAGCCATGCGCGCTGCCTGCTTTTCGCCCCGCGGCGTCAAGGCCCGCGCCAGGTCATCACCCCCCTCAGCGGCTTCTTCCGCCTCCGCATGTCGCCACAGGATGAGATCCATCATGCTGTCCCTTGGTCGAGTTGCGCCGGGGAAGGGGCCGGTCCGTAGCGGACCATCAGGGCGTCCTGGGCGCCCACTCCGTCCTCGGGGCGGGGTGCCCGGTCATAGCCTCCCTGCGCATTCAGCGTCCATGCGTCCCGGTCATCGTGCAGGTAGGCCACCAGGCACTCGTCAACGATCTGCTGCCGCAGGCGCGGGTCCGTCACGGGCCAGGCCAGTTCCACGCGCCGCATCATGTTGCGGTTCATCCAGTCGGCACTGGAAAGGTACAGGTCCTCGTCGCTGCCGCAGCGGAAGTAGAAGACCCGCGTGTGCTCGAGGAAGCGGCCGATCACAGAGCGCACCCGGATGTTGTCGGTCACCCCGGGCACCTGGGCCGCGAGCATGCAGGCCCCGCGCACGATGAGGTCGATGCGCGCTCCGCGCTGGGCGGCCAGAATCAGCGCGCGCATCAAGGCTTCATCGGTCAGGGCATTCATCTTGGCCACGATGCGCGCATCCTCTCCCCGGCTCGCGGCCTGCCCCACCTGCTCGATCTTCTCCAGCATGCGCCGGTGCAGATGGAACGGCGCCAGCATCAGCTTGCGCAGCTTGGGCGGGCGGTTCTGGCTCGCGAGGTGGTTGAACACCCCGTCCATGTCCGCCGTGGTTTCCTCGTCGGCAGTGAGATAGCTCAGATCGGTATAGAGCCGTGCCGTGCGCACGTTGTAGTTGCCGGTGGACAGGTGCCCGTACCGCCGCAGCTGGCGCCCTTCCCTGCGCGTGACCAGCAGCATCTTGGCATGTGTCTTGAGCCCCACCACGCCATACACCACCTGCGCGCCAATCGACTCCAGCGCCTCCGCCCAGTTGATGTTGGCTTCCTCGTCAAAGCGGGCCTTGAGTTCCACGACCGCCATGACCTCCTTGCCCCGGCGCACGGCCTCGGTCAGCAGGTCCATGAGTTCGGAATCGCCACCGGTGCGGTAGATCGTCTGCTTGATGACGAGGACGTCGGGATCGTTCACGGCCTCGCGCAGGAAGGCGAGCAGTCCGTCGAAGCTCTCGAACGGCTGGTGGATGAGCACGTCGCGCTGGCGCAGCTGCTCCATGATGGACACTCCGGCCTGCAATTGCCGTGGCCAGGCGGAATTCCAGGTCGGAAACAGCAGGGCGGGCGCATCCACCAGGTCCACCAGCTGGGTCAGGCGCACCAGGTTCACGGGCCCGGGTACCCGGTACAAGGCGGCGGGGGGCAAGGCAAACTGCGCCAGCAAAAAGTCGGACAGGAATTGCGAACATCCCGCGGACACTTCCAGCCGGACGGCCTGCCCATAGTGCCTGTGCTGCAAGCCCTGGCGCAGGGCTGTCCGCAGATTGCGCACATCCTCCTCGTCCAGCGCGAGGTCGGAATGGCGCGTCACCCGGAATTGCGAGAACTCCGTCACCTCGCGCCCCGGAAAGAGCTCGTCCAGGTGTGCCCGCACGATGCTGGAAAGGCTCACGAAAAGCGCTTCCGAGGGTGCCACGCGGGCAGGCATGCGAATCAGCCTGGGCAGGGCCCTGGGAACCTTGACGATGGCGATCTCGTTCTCTCGCCCGAATGCATCGTGCCCCTTCAGGCGCACGATGAAGTTCAGGGACTTGTTGGCCACCTGGGGAAAGGGGTGCGCGGGGTCCAGCCCCACCGGGATCAGCAGCGGCCGCACCTCGCCCACGAAATACTCGTGGACCCAGCGCTTCTGGGCGGGCGAACGCTCCCCATGCCCGACGATCCGGATGCCATGGGCGGCAAACGCAGGCACCAGGGACTCGTTGTACAGCGTGTACTGCCGGTCCACCAGCCCGTGCACCTTGGCGGCCACTGCTTCGAAGGATGCCGTCGAATAAAGGCCCTGGGTCTCGCCTTTCTGGGCCGCGGTGATGTGCGGCGCGGCACGCACTTCAAAAAACTCGTCCAGGTTGGACGACACGATGCACAGGTAGCGCAGCCGCTCCAGCAGCGGCACATCCGTTCTCACGGCCCAGTCGAACACCCGTTCGTTGAACGCGAGGATGCTGTGGTCCCTGTCCAGGAACATGTGCGGTGGCGCCGCAGTGGGCGCGGCTGCCGGTGCGTGGCCCACGCCGCCGTCGCGTGGCACCGGCGTGGCATCGGGACTGTCACACGACAGGGCAACAGCGTCATCAGGGGGCAAGGGCAACATGGATACGCAAGCGCGGCGAGTGCAGGATGGCTGCAGTATTTAACGCCCAGATGACAAAGATGTGACAGGCTCCGTGACAGTCACACGCGCCACGCCCTGTGTCCGGGCAGGAACCAGGTACTGCTCGAACAGCCGCGCGGCGTGGGCCCATGTGAAATCGAGCGCACGCGCCCGGGCGTCGGAGCGGGCAATCGCCAGCGCCTCCTGGCTTGCAGTCAGCAAATCGTCATGCAGCACGCCCCCCCGTGCCGGCTGGCCAGGATGTGCACCCAGCACTTCCATCGGCCCGTCCACGGGGAAAGCGGCCACCGGCGTTCCGCAGGCCATGGCCTCGAGCATGACCAGCCCGAAGGTTTCAGAACGGCTGGGAAACACAAAAACATCCGCCGCCGCATACACCTGGGCCAGTGCCGGGCGGTCCAGGATGCCCAGCCAGCGGACCTGCGGGTACCTGGCCTTCAGGCGCGCCTCCAGCGGGCCGACACCACACACCACCTTGGAGCCGGGCATGTCCAGCCGGAGGAAGGCCTCGATGTTCTTTTCGTACGAGATCCGTCCCACGTACAAGGCCACGGGATGGGCCAGGGCCCCCATGAGCGGGCTGGGGGTGGTGGCGCCGTGGAACGCGAAAGCCTGCGTGTCAACGCCATGGGTCCACAGGCGCAGGTTGCGAAATCCCCGGTGCTCCAGCATCTGCAGGACGCCGTGCGTCGGCACCATCACGCCCGATGACGGGCGATGGAAATGACGGAACAGCGCGTACCCCCATCCAAGCGGCACCCGCAAGGCCGCGTTCAGTATTTCCGGGAAACGGGTATGGAATGCCGTGGTGAATGCCAGGCCCTTGCGCAGGCAGTAGCGGCGCCCCGCCCAGCCCAGCGGTCCTTCGGTGGCCAGGTGGATGGCGTCGGGCTCCATCGCGTCCAGCATCCCTGCCACGCGCTGCGCGGGCCGCACGGCCAGATCGATCCCTGCATAGCCAGGGCACGGGCGCGTTGTGAACTGGCCGGGATGCAGCACCTGGACCGCGTGCCCGGCGGCTTCCAGCTCCCGCACCAGCTCCAGCAGCGTGGTGACGACCCCGTTGACCTGGGGAAGCCAGGCATCCGTCAGCAAGGCGATTTTCATAGGGCAACGGCGGCCTCGGTCCGCGATGTGTCGGCGAAGGGAGAAGCGGGCCACTGGAGCAGTTCCAGCCGGCCGTCCAGGTGTTCGACCAGCGCGGTGTGGCTTTCCACCCAGTCGCCGTCATTGCAATACAGGGTTCCGCCGATCTCCCGCATCTCCGCGCGGTGGATATGGCCGCACACCACGCCGTCATGTCCCCTGCGGCGCGCCTCGGCGGCCACGGCCACTTCAAAGTCGGTCACGTAATTGAGCGCCTTCTTGACCTTGCCCTTCAGGTAGGCCGACAGCGACCAGTAGGGCAGCCCCATGCGGGCGCGCAAGGTGTTGAGGTGCCGGTTGAGCCGCAGCGTGAACTCATACAGGTTGTCCCCCAGGTAGGCCAGCCACTTGGCGCACTGGATCACTCCGTCAAAGTGGTCTCCGTGCGTGACCCACAGGCTGCGGCCGTCCGCCGTGGTGTGCACCGCCTCGGCCAGCACTTCGATGCCGCCGAACGAGTGGCCGACAAAGGCGCGTGCAAACTCGTCATGGTTGCCAGGCACGAAGACCACCCGGCATCCCTTGCGCGCGCGCCGCAGGAGCTTTTGCACGACATCGTTGTGGGCCTGGGGCCAGAACCACTTGCGGCGCAGCTGCCAGCCGTCGACGATGTCGCCCACGAGGTAGAGGTGGTCGCTGGGGTGGTGCTTGAGAAAGTCCAGCAGCGCGACCGCCTGGCACCCCGGAGTGCCCAGGTGCAAATCCGAAATGAAGACCGCGCGGTACCGGCGATGACCCGCCGCGAAGGCATGTGCGTCGTCGGCCATGTCCTCGTGGCCCACGGACGGTTCCATCCAGGGGCCCAGGGCATCGAACGCGGTGCGCATCAGGCCCCCAGGAAATGCTTGCGGTAGCGGGGGTGCAGGTCCGCCAGGCGCATCAGCATCGGCAGGTCCGCGGTGTTGAAGTCCGGGTCCCAGGCTGGAGCGCCCAGCACGCGCGCGCCCAAGCGCAGGTAGCCCTTGATGAGCGCCGGGGGCTCCACCGTGATCGAGCCGTCCAGCTGCTCGACGGGCAGCGGCAGCCGGGGAAGCACGTGGTATTCGATGGGAGCCAGGTGTGTCTTGCGCACCTGCTGCCAGATGCTCGCGGCCGCGTCGCCGCTGACGACGCCGTTGTGCAGCATGGGGATGCTGGCGCAGCCGATCATCGTGTCGAGCTGGTTGCGCACCATGAAGTCCGCCAGAGCGCTCCACAGCGCCATGATCACGCCGCCGTGGCGGTGGTCGGGGTGCACGCAGCTGCGGCCCAGCTCCACCATGCGCGGGCGCAGGGAGCGCAGCCGCGTCAGGTCGAACTCGGTGTCGCTGTAGGTGCCGCCGACGCGCCGGGCCTGTGCGGGAGTGAGCACGCGGTAAGTCCCAATGACTTGCTGGCTCTGGGCGTCGCGCACCAGCAGGTGCTCGCAATAGTCGTCGAACAGGTCCACGTCGTGGCCGGGGATGGGGGTCGTCAATCGAGCGCCCATCTCCGCCGCGAACACATCGAACCGCAACCGCTGCGCCTGGCGCACCTCATCTTCATGCCGCGCCCATGCCACCTCGATGGCCCCCCGCGCCGCCACCGGCTGCAGGGCGCCGGGCATGGCAGCCGTGCCGCGAAGCGGCCGCTGGGGAACGATCTCGGTGGACAGGGGCGGCGTCAAGGTGGGCAGCTCATTCATGGTGCAACATCTCCTTGTGTCAGGACGGGTTCGGCTGGAGGCCCCAACCATGGGCTGGGAACCGTTTCCCCTGGGCACGAGTGTGAAATTGCCGCGTGACGCCGCCATGTCGGCCGCATGTCAATCCCATGACAGCGGATCGCCGCGCAGAACCCTGCATCGGCTCCAACGGGCCTGCATAATTGGTTCAGGAAACCGCACCGTGCACGCATCCGCCCCCACCCGCTCCCGAAGCCCTCTTGCGGGCTCGCTGGTCGTGTTTGTTCTGGCGGCGGCCTGTGCCGGGGTGGTGGTGTGGGCCCTTGAGCGCCAGGAGCGCGCCCAGCACCGCACGCAGGTGACGGACATGGCGGGTGACCACGTCCAGGCGCTGCAACGCGCCATCGAGCTGGCCCTGTCGGCCAACAACACCCTGGTGGCGCTGGTGCGCCAGGGCCGGGGAGAGGTGACGCAGTTCGAGGAGATCGGCACGCAGATGCTGCCCTTCTACCCGGGCATCACGGCCATGGGCCTCTCTCCCGGGGGGGTGGTCAAACAGGTCGTGCCGCGCCAGGGCAACGAGAACTCCATCGGTTTCGACCAGCTCAACGACCCCCGGCAGGGCCCCGAATCCGCCAGGGCCCGGGAGTCGGGCCGGCTGACCCTGGCCGGCCCCATGGAGCTGGTGCAAGGCGGCCTGGGCGTGGTGGGGCGCCAGCCCGTCTACCTCGACGATGCCCAGGGGCACCGCGCCTTCTGGGGGTTCACCTACGTCACCATCCGCCTGCCCGAAGTGCTGGCCGCCGCGCGCCTGCCGCAGCTGACGCTGCGGGGCTACCACTACCGGCTGTGGCGCGTCCGGCCCGACACGGGCGAGGAACAGACCATTGCCGCATCCGACCCGCCCCCGGGCGCGGACGCGGTGGGCCGGTCGCTGACCCTGCCCAACGGGCAATGGACCCTGAGCCTGGTCCCCATCAAGGGCTGGGGCGACCCGGCCGTGCTGCTCATGCGCTGCGCGGTGGGCCTGCTGTTTGCCTTGATGATGACCTACCTGGCCCGGCTTCTTTTCGAGCTGAAGGCCCACGAGCGCGGGCTGGCCTATCAGGTGGCCCAGCGCACCTCGGAAATCCAGGCCACCCAGCAGCAGCTGCACGCCACCATCGACGCCATCCCGGACCCTCTCTTCGAACTCGACCAGGACGGGTTCTATTGCAGCGTGCACAGCCAGCGCGCCGAATTGCTCATGGGCCCCGCCGAAACGCTGGTGGGACGCAACGTGACCGAGGTGCTGCCAGCGCTGGCAGCCCTGTCGGTGCTGGACGTGCTGAGCGATGCCCAGGCGCAGGGCTGGTCCTCCGGGCGGCAGATCATGCTCGACCTGCCCGGGGTGGGCACCACGTGGTTTGAGCTGTCCGCCGCGCGCAAGGCCACGTCCCCGGGCGCGAAGCCACGGTTCATCCTGCTGTCGCGCGACATCACGGAGCGCAAGCGGTCCCAGGAGCAACTGCAGCTGACCGCCCAGGTGTTCGACCAGAGCAGCGAAGCCATCGTGATCGCCGACGCGGCCCATACGATCGTGCGCATCAACCGGGCTTTCACGCGGATCACGGGGTACACGGAAGCCGAGGCCGTGGGGCAGTCCGTGCGCCTGCTCACGGTCGCCCGGCCGGCAGACAACGCCAGCGCCGACGCCGTGTACGCACGGCTGTCCCAGGACGGCCACTGGGAGGGCGAGGCCTGCGGCCGCCGCAAGGACGGGTCCACCTACCCCCAGTGGCTGTCGGTCAGCAGCGTGCGCGATGGCAATGGCGTCGCCACGCACTCCATCACGCTGTTTCGCGACATCACGCAGCAGCGCGAGGCCCAGGACCGCATCCAGCGCCTGGCGCATTTCGACCCGCTCACGAACCTTCCCAACCGCGCGCTGCTGGCCGAGCGCGCGCAGCACCTCATTGCCAACGAGCAGGCGCGAGGCGGCACCCTGGCCATGCTGTTCCTGGACCTGGACCACTTCAAGAACGTCAACGATTCGCTGGGCCACCGCATTGGAGACATCCTGCTCGTGGCGGTGGCGCAGCGCCTTCAGTCCCTGCTGCGGCCTCAGGACACCGTCTCGCGCCTGGGGGGCGATGAATTTCTGCTGCTGCTGCCCGCCACCTCGGCACCCTCCGCGGCCGACATGGCAACCCGGCTGCTCGCGGCCATCGCCCAGCCGTTTCAGGTGGACCCGTACGAACTCACCACCACCTTGTCGGTGGGCATCGCGATGTATCCCGCCGATGGCGACTCGTTCGACACGCTGTACCAGCGGGCCGATGCCGCCATGTACCGTGCCAAGCAGAACGGACGCAACCGGTACGGTTTCTTCACCGCCGACCTCGAGGCGCGCACGGCGCGCGCCCTGCTGATCGAGAACGCCCTGCGCCGCGCGCTGGAGCGCAACCAGTTCGAACTGCACTACCAGCCCCAGGTCTCGCTCACCGCGCGCCAGGTGGTGGGGGCCGAGGCACTGCTGCGCTGGCGCCATCCCGAGCTGGGCATGGTGTCGCCGGCCGAGTTCATTCCGGTGGCCGAAAGCAGCGGCATGATCGTGGCGATCGGGGAATGGGTGATCCACACCGCGGTGAAGGACGCCAAACGCTGGCTGGATCTGCAGCTGCCCCTGCGGGCGGTGTCCGTGAACGTCTCCGCCGTCCAGTTCAGGCATCCCCAGCTGCCCGAGATGGTCACGCGCTGCCTGGAACAGGCAGGCCTGCCCGCGCGCCGGCTGGAGCTGGAGCTGACCGAGGGCGCCGCGGTGGACGACCCCGCCGCCGCGCTCGCCATGATGGACCAGCTTCACGACCGCGGCGTGCGCCTGTCCATGGACGACTTCGGCACCGGATATTCCTCGTTGAGCTACCTCAAGCGGTTCCAGATCTACAAGCTCAAGATCGACCAGTCGTTCGTGCGCGATCTGGAAGACGATGCCAATGACCGGGCCATCGTGAGCGCCATCATCCGCATGGCGCAGGCCCTGGGCATGCAGACCACGGCGGAGGGGGTGGAAACCGACGGCCAGGTCGAGTTCCTGCAGGCCCAGGGCTGCGACGAGGGCCAGGGGTTCTACTTCAGCCGCCCCCTGCCCGCGCCGGAGTTCGAGGCGTACCTGCGCGCTCAGCGGGACCACTGAAGCCGACCCGACCCTGCACGGGAAAGGGCCGGACGCCCCGCCGAAAGGCTTGTAAGGGAGCGCTGCTACACTTTGGTACAAATTACCAAGGCCGCCTGGCCCTCCCGCCCGTACCGGTTTCCATGTCTGCGCCGTACAGCTCTCCAGAATTGCAGCGTCCTGGAGTTGCCACCGACACCCCCCTGCAACGCGCGCTGCGCGAACAGCAAACCCTGCTCGACAGTGCGGGCGTGGGCATTGTTTTCCTGCGCCAGCGCAGCGTGGTGCGCTGCAACCAGCGGTACGCCGAGATCTTCGGCTACGCCAGCGCCGAAGGGCTGGTGGGCCTCAACACCGAGGCGTTCTACCCTTCGCGCGATGCCTTTCGCGATCTGGGCCGCACCGCCTACCCGGTGCTCGCCCAGGGCCAGGCCTTCCGCGTGGAGCGCCAATTGCGCCGGCGCGACGGCTCCTTGTTCTGGGGCAGCCTGACGGGGCGGCTCATCAATCCGCACGACACGACCGAAGGCTCCATCTGGATCCTGGACGATATCGACGAGCAACGGCGCGCGCAGGCCGCGCTGGGCGCCGCGGTCCGCGAAAAACAGCTGCTGTTCGACAGCGCCATGGTGGGCATCGTGTTCCTGCGCGACCGGCGCCTGACCCGGTGCAACCACCACTTCGAGCAGATGCTGGGCTACCAGCCGGGGGAACTGGCGGGCAGCCCGTCGCGCCGCTGGTATGCCAGCGACGCCGCGTGGGAAGAAGTCGGCCGCCGGTGCTATCCGCAGCTGGCCGCCGGCCATTCGTACGAAGGCGAGCTGGAACTGTGCCGCAAGGACGGCACCCCCGTGATCTGCGAGGTGCGCAGCAAATCCATAGATCCCGCCGATCCATCGCAGGGCTCCATCTGGATCACCATGGACATCACGGAGCGAAAGCAGGCACAGGCCGTCCTGGCCAGCACGCACGAGGACCTGGAACGGCAGGTGCAGGACCGCACCCGCGAACTGCGCGAGACCGTGGACAACCTGCACCGCGAGATCAACGACCGCAAGGCCGACCAGGAGCGCATCTACTGGCTCGCCCACTATGACGCCCTCACGGGCCTGCCCAACCGCGCCCTGCTGTCCGAGCGCGCGCAGCAGGCCATCCGCGTGGCCCAGGAGGGCAACACGCCCCTGGCCCTGATCTTCCTGGACCTGGATCACTTCAAGCACGTGAACGACTCGCTGGGCCACCGGGTGGGCGATGCGCTGCTGGTGGAGATCGCCAAGCGGCTGCGCGCCGTGGTGCGCGACAAGGACACGGTGTCGCGCCTGGGTGGCGACGAGTTCATCCTGCTGCTGCCCGGCGCCAATGCGCACGGCGCGGCCCGCGTGGCCGGCAAGCTGCAGGAGGCCTCGCGCCAGCACTACCAGATCGACCACCACGAACTGACCATGGCCCCGTCCATGGGCATCGCGCTGTTCCCCCAGGACGGCAAGGACTTCGACACCCTGACGCAGTCGGCCGACGTGGCCATGTACCGCGCCAAGCTCGACGGGCGCAACACATTCAAGTTCTTCACCCCGGAAATGCAGGCGCAGTCGGTGCGCGCGCTGCAGCTCGAAAACGCCCTGCGCCGGGCGCTGGAGCGCAACCAGTTCCACTTGCACTACCAGCCGCAGATGAGCCTGACCACCGGGGCCGTGCGCAGCGTGGAAGCCCTGCTGCGCTGGCAGCACCCGCAGCTCGGTGGGGTGTCGCCCGCCGAATTCATTCCCATTGCAGAAGACAGCGGGCAGATCCTGCAGATCGGCGAATGGGTGCTGCGCACCGCGCTCTCGCAGCTCAAGACCTGGCGGGCCTGCGGGTTCCCGGGCCTGACGATGGCCGTGAACCTCTCGGCCATCCAGTTCCGCCAGCCCCAGTTGCCCGAACTGGTAAGCCGCATGCTGGCCGAATTCGACCTGCCGCCGGATTGCCTGGAGCTGGAGCTGACCGAAGGCGTGGCCGTGGACGACCCGCATGCCGCGGTGGCCACCATGGACCAGCTGCACGCGCGCGGCGTGCGCATGTCGATGGATGACTTCGGCACCGGCTATTCATCGCTGAGCCAGCTCAAGCGATTTCAGATCTTCAAGCTCAAGATCGACCAGTCGTTCGTGCGCGACCTGGGCAACGACAACAACGACCGCGCCATCGTGAGCGCCATCATCCGCATGGCGCAGGCGCTGGGCATGCGCACCACGGCCGAAGGCGTGGAGACCGAAGGCCAGCTGACCTTCCTGCGCGAGCAGGGGTGCGACGAGGCGCAGGGCTACCACTTCAGCATGCCGCTGTCGGCACCGGAGCTGGAAGCCTTCATGCGGCGGCAGCTGCATTGAGCCGGCCGGCCGGCAGCACGATCGTGCCGCGGCCCGGACCCGCCGGACCGGCTCTCACAGACCCGCCCGGGCAACAGGCCTCCACACGGGGAAATATTGAATAAAATCAGCCCCTGGCGCTTTATGGACAAGCGCGAGCAGCTATAAATATAATAGCAAATGCACTGTATTGCATTGCACTGCCGCGATGCCCGAGCTGTCGTCCGCACCGCGCGCGCAGATCCCTCCAGGCAACGCTCAGCGGATCGGAAAGGCGTACATCAGGCCCTGCCTGTTCCACAGGTTGTTGAGGCCGCGCGGCAGCGCCAGCGCCGACTTCTGCCCGACGTTGCGCTCGAAGATCTCGCCATAGTTGCCGGTGGTCCTGACGGCGCGCAGCAGCCAGTCGCGGTCCAGGCCGAGCAGCTTTCCGGTGTCTTCCGAGGTCCCCAGCATGCGCTGCACCGCCGGGTGGCTGCTGCTGGTTTTCAGCTGGTCCGCGTTGGCCTGTGTCACGCCCTGCTCTTCGGCTTCGATGAGGCCGTAGATCACCCACTTGACCACCGCGAACCACTCGTCGTCCCCCCGCCGCACCATGGGGCCCAGAGGCTCCTTGGAGATGAGCTCGGGCAGGATGGTGTGCGTTGCCGCGCCTTGCGGAACGCCGCTGCGCAGGGATGCCAGGCCCGAGGCATCGGTGGTGAACGCGGAGCAGCGCCCCGACAGGTAGGCCGACGTTGCCGCGTCCACCTTCTCGAACATCACGGGCTTGATGTCGAGGTCGTGGGCACGGGAATAGTCGGCCAGGTTCTTTTCCGTCGTGGTGCCTGACTGCACGCACACGGTCTGCCCCTTGAGCTGGCGGAGGTTCTTGATCTTGCTCCTGGCCGGCACGATGAAGCCCTGGCCGTCGTAGTAGGTCACGGCCGTCTGGTGCAGGCCCAGCGATGCGTCGCGCGCCAGCGAGAACGTGGTGTTGCGCGAAAGCACGTCCACCTCGCCGGATTGCAGCGCGGTGAAGCGCTGCGGCACGTCCAGCGGCACGTATTTGACCTTCTGGCCGTCGCCCAGCACCGCGGCCGCAAGCGCCCGGCAGATGTCGACGTCCAGGCCCGACCACCGGCCACTGGAGTCCGCGATCGCAAACCCGGCCAGCCCGGTGTTGACGCCACACACCACCTGCCCGCGCGCCCGGATGCCGTCAAGCGTCTTGCCCGCATGGGCAGCGGGCGCCGCGAGCAACGCCGCCAATGCGGTGGCGCCCACCGCGGCGATCTGGCCCAGAGATGTCTTCATACGGTCTTGTCTCCCGGAAAAGTGATTCAGAGTACCGCGGGTGGCACAGGCCCTGCCCCGTCCAGCATCTTCTGCAGAAACTGCGCCTGTCCCATGCTGGGGTCCAGCGTGTAGGCGGCGAAGCCTTCCCGTTCGTACGCGCGCAGGGCGCTGCGGTTGCCCGAAAGCACTTCCAGCGTGAGCTTGCAGGCACCCCGCTCGCGCGCCAGCGCCTCCACCGACTGCAGCATGCGCTGGGCAATGCGGTGGCCGCGCCAGCCGGGGGCCACCACCACGTCATGCACGTTGACCAGGGGCCGGCAGGCAAAGGTCGAAAAACCCTCCAGGCAATTGACCAGCCCCACGGGCACCTCGCCGTGCGGCGCCGCGGCGTCGGCCGCCCATGCGATCACGCTGAAAGCCTGGGGCCTGCGCCGCAAGGCTTCGGGCAGGCCGCGCAGGACCTCGGCGCTGAGCGGCGCGCCTCCCCCCGCCACGTCCTTCGCATAGCTGTCGAGCAGTTCAACCAACGCCCGGGCTTGGCGGGCATCGCCATAGTCCACGCGCCGGACGGTGATGGGAGTGAGAGCATCGGTGGTGGTGGAAGGCATCAGCAACGGTTCCAGGCTGGCGGCAAAGACAGCAGCGTAGCCGATCGCACGGCGCGCCCCACAGTGGCGATGGCGCGCGGCGCCACCATCAGCCGGCACGGGCCGCGTCGGCCAGCTTCTGCGCACACGCGCTGGCCTGCTGCGCATCGCGCGCCTCGACCATCACGCGCAGCAGCGGTTCGGTGCCGCTCGCGCGGATCAGCACCCGGCCCGTGGCGCCCAGCTCCTGCTCCACGGCGCGGGTGGTCTCCTCGAGGCGGCGGTTGGACTTCCAGTCCTGCCCGGGCGCCAGGCGCACATTGAGCAGCACCTGGGGGTAGAGCGTGATGTCCGCCAGCAGCTGCGCCAGCGTGCGCCCGCTGCGCACGCTGGCCTGCAGCACCTGCAGCGCGCTCACCAGGCCGTCGCCGGTGGTGTGGCGGTCCAGCGCGAGCAGGTGGCCCGACCCCTCGCCGCCCAGCACCCACTGGTGCCGCGCCAGCTCTTCGAGCACATAGCGGTCGCCCACCTTGGCGCGCACAAACTTCACGCCCCGTGCCTGCAGCGCCACCTCCACCGCCATGTTGGTCATCAGGGTGCCGACGACGCCGGGCACATGCTCGTCACGGCCCATGCGGTCCGACGCCATGAGGTACAGAAGCTCGTCGCCGTTGTACAGCCGCCCGGTGGCATCCACGATCTGCAGCCGGTCGGCATCGCCATCAAGCGCGATGCCATAGTCGGCGCGGTTGGCGCGCACGGCGCGCACGAGCGCGTCAGGGTGGGTGGCGCCCACCTCGTGGTTGATGTTGAGGCCATCGGGCGAGCAGCCAATCGACAGCACCTCGGCACCGAGTTCGTGAAAGACCTTGGGCGCCACCTGGTACGCCGCGCCATGGGCCGCGTCCACCACGATCTTGAGGCCCTTGAGGGTCAGGTCCTGCGGGAACGTGCTCTTGCAGAACTCGATGTAGCGGCCCGCGGCGTCATCGAGCCGGCGCGCCTTGCCCAGGCTGGCCGAGTCGGCCCACACCGGGGGCTCTGCCAGGGCGGCTTCGACCGCCTGCTCCCAGGCGTCGGGCAATTTGGTGCCCTGGGCGCTGAAGAACTTGATGCCGTTGTCGGGGTAAGGGTTGTGGCTGGCACTGATGACAACCCCCAGGCTCGCGCGCTGGGCACGGGTCAGGTACGCGACACCCGGGGTCGGCAAGGGGCCCAGCAGCACCACGTCCACGCCGGCGGAATTGAAACCCGACTCCAGCGCACTCTCCAGCATGTAGCCTGAAATGCGGGTGTCCTTGCCGATCAGCACCGTGGGCCGGTCCTCGGCCCTGCGCAGCACGCGCCCGACGGCATGGGCCAGGCGCAAGACGAAATCCGGGGTGATCGGAGGTTGCCCGACGGTGCCACGGATACCGTCGGTTCCAAAGTATTGGCGCGTCATGTTCTGGTGTCTCCTCGTGTGAATCTCTCGTTGTTTATTAATAAGTGGATGCGGGCCGCCCGGCATGCTGCCCTCTCCTTGCAGCGCCCGGCCTCAACGCTCTCGCTGCATGGCGCTCCACACCGCCAGCGCCGACACGGTTTCTCGCACATCGTGCACGCGCACCACGGAAGCCCCGCGCTCCACGGCCAGCACGGCCGCGGCCACGCTCGGAACCATACGCTGCTCCACCGCCAGCCCCGTCGCGGCCCCCAGGGACGACTTGCGCGACCAGCCCGCCAGGAGGGGGTAGCCCGCGCGCAACAATGCAGGCTGATGGGCCAGCAGCGCAAAATTCTGCTCCGGCGTCTTGCCGAATCCAATGCCAGGGTCCAGCACGATCCGGGTATTCTTGACCCCCAGCGCTTGCAGATCAAGCGCTGACTGCTGCAAGAACAATAGCACCTGCCGGACCACATCCCCCTGCATGGGGGCCGCTTGCATGGTCTGGGGGTCACGGTGCATGTGCATCAGGCACACGCCGCACTGCGGGTGCGATGCCACAACCTGCGCCGCGCCTGGCTGGCGCAGCGCCCAGATGTCGTTGACGATGTCGGCGCCAAGGTCCAGCACCGCCCGCATGACCTCGGGCTTGTAGGTATCGACGGAGACCGGGGCGCCCAGGGACACCGCGTCCCGCACCAGGGGCACCACGCGCGTGAGTTCTTCGTCCAGGGGCACCGCGGGGCTACCGGGTCGCGTGGACTCCCCCCCGATATCCAGGATGTGCGCCCCGTCCTTGAGCAGCTGTTCACAATGCCGCAGGGCTCCCGCCGTGGAGCCATGGCGTCCGCCATCGGAAAACGAATCCGGCGTGGCGTTGACGATCCCCATGACGCGGGGCTCGGAAAGATCGATGGAAAAGCGGGAGGTCTGCCAGAGCATGGTCCGTGGGGAAAAGAGATAGGGGCGTGCCGCCGCGGGGATCAGCAAGGGGACCAAACAGACCATGAAAAACGGGGCACAAGGCCCCGTTGGAACGGCTGGAACTGCAACGGGCTCCTCAGGCTGCCGAAGGCGCGGTGTCCGTTGCCACGGCGGGCGTGCCGCCGCTGGAATTGTCGCCGCCCGAGGGAGGCGTGCGGGGTGTCCAGTCCTTCGGAGGACGGGGCTCCTTGCCAGCCATGATGTCGTCCAGCTGCTCGGTGTCGATGGTCTCCCATTCGAGCAGGGCCTTGGCCATGGCGTGCATCTTGTCGCTGTTCTCCTCGATCAGGCGGCGGGCGAGGTTGTACTGCTCGTCGATGATGCGGCGCACTTCCATGTCGACCTTTTCCATGGTCTGCTCGCTCATGGTCGTGGTCTTGGTGACCGAGCGGCCCAGGAACACCTCGCCTTCGTTTTCCGCATAGACCATGGGGCCCAGCGCATCCGTCATGCCGTAGCGGGTGACCATGTCGCGGGCGATGTGCGTGGCGCGCTCGAAGTCGTTGCTGGCGCCGGTGGTCATCTGGTTCATGAACACTTCCTCGGCGATGCGGCCGCCGAACAGCATGCTGATCTGGTTGAGCATGTATTCGCGGTCATAGCTGTAGCGGTCCTGTGCGGGCAGGCTCATTGTCACGCCCAGGGCACGGCCACGGGGAATGATGGTGACCTTGTGCACCGGGTCGCACTTGGGCAGCAGCTTGCCGATGAGCGCGTGGCCGGACTCGTGGTAGGCCGTGTTGCGGCGCTCTTCCTCGGGCATGACCATGCTCTTGCGCTCGGGGCCCATGAGGATCTTGTCCTTGGCCTTCTCGAAGTCCTGCATCTCCACCGTGCGCGCATTGCGGCGGGCGGCCATCAGGGCGGCTTCGTTGCACAGGTTCGCCAGGTCGGCACCGCTCATGCCGGGCGTGCCGCGCGCGATGATGCCGGGGGCCACGTCCTGGCCGATCGGGATCTTGCGCATGTGCACGTTCAGGATCTGCTCGCGGCCCCGGATGTCGGGCAGCGTCACGTAGACCTGGCGGTCGAAGCGGCCGGGGCGCAGCAGGGCCGCGTCCAGGATGTCGGGGCGGTTGGTGGCAGCCACCACGATCACGCCCAGGTTGGTCTCGAAACCGTCCATCTCGACCAACATCTGGTTCAGGGTCTGCTCGCGCTCGTCGTTGCCACCACCGAGGCCGGCACCGCGCTGGCGGCCCACGGCGTCGATTTCATCGATGAAGATGATGCAGGGGGCGTTCTTCTTGGCGTTGTCGAACATGTCGCGCACACGGGCCGCGCCCACGCCGACGAACATTTCCACGAAATCGGAGCCCGAGATGCTGAAGAACGGGACCTTGGCTTCGCCCGCGATGGACTTGGCCAGCAGGGTCTTGCCGGTGCCCGGAGGGCCCACCAGCAGCAGGCCGCGCGGAATGCGGCCGCCCAGCTTCTGGAACTTCTGTGGGTCTTTCAGGAAGTCCACGACTTCCTTGACTTCTTCCTTGGCCTCGTCGCAACCGGCCACATCCGCGAACGTGACCTGGTTGTTGTTCTCGTCGAGCATGCGCGCCTTGCTCTTGCCGAAGCTGAAGGCGCCGCCCTTGCCGCCGCCCTGCATCTGGCGCATGAAGTACACCCACACGCCAATCAGCAGCAGCATGGGGCCCCAGCTGACCAGCAGGGTCATGAGCAGGGAGCCTTCTTCGCGGGGCTTGACGTCGAACTTGACGTTGTTGTTGATGAGATCGCCCACGAGGCCGCGGTCCAGATAGGTCGCGGTGGTGCGGATCTTTCGGTCGTCGTTGGTGACGGCCACGATCTCGGTGCCGCCCTGGCCTTCCTGGATGGTTGCGCTCTTGATGCGGTTGCTGCGGACTTCCTCGAGGAATTCCGAGTAGCCGACGTGGCCTGCGCTGGCGCCGGCACGGGTGTCAAACTGTTTGAACACCGTGAACAGCACCATGGCGATAACCAGCCACACGGCAATTTTTGAAAACCACTGATTGTTCAAGCGGGGCTCCAGTTGCAGGGAACAGAAAACGGACACACTGCCGTCATGGCACGCATGTGCGGCCCATTTTAGGTCTTTCAAGCCACCCAGCCATCCCTATTCCCCCTAGCCGCCATGGAAACAGCACGGGCTTTACGGGCGAATTTCACGGATTCATGACCTGGGGCAAGACCTTTCAGGCGGCCTTTTTGAGGCCCATTCCCACCAGGAAGGTCTCCGAAGATTTGTCGCGCGACGCCTTGGGCTTCAAGGGCTTGACCACCTTGAAGGTCTGCTTGAACAGCGTCACCAGATCGCTGTACCCGCCGCCGTGGAAGAGCTTGACCACCAGCGCACCGTCCGGTTTCAAATGGTTGCAAGCGAAATCCACCGCCAGCTCCACCAAGTGGGCGATGCGGGCCGCATCGGCCGATCCGATGCCCGAAAGATTGGGCGCCATGTCCGACACCACGACATCCACCGCGCGGCCACCGAGCGCCTGCTCCAGGCGCTCGAGCACCTGCGCCTCGCGAAAATCGCCATTGAGGTAGGTCACCCCCTCGATGGGCTCCATGGGCAGGATGTCCAAGGCGATGATGGTGCCATTGAGCTGCCCCGCAGCCGCACCCGAGGGCGACATGCGCCTGCGCAGGTACTGGCTCCATGCGCCGGGCGTGGAGCCCAGGTCCACCACCGTGTAGCCGGGCTTGATGAGGCCCAGCTGCTCGTCGATCTCCTTGAGCTTGTAGGCCGCGCGCGCGCGGTATCCCTCTTTCTGGGCCAATTTGACATAGGTGTCGTTGACGTGGTCGTTCAACCATGCCTTGTTGACCTTCTTGCTCTGGGTTTTGACTTTCATACGGCTCCATTGTCTCTCGACAATCGGCACAGCCGATTGGACACAAGGCCCATTTCGCGCGGCGACGCGAAGGCACCCCGCGGCGGGCCGCAGACATAATACGGCCCATGCCCCAAATTCAACTGACTCCCGCCGAGCGCCGGGAACAACGCGCCAATGCCCACCACCTGGACCCCGTCGTCCTGATTGGCGGCGATGGCCTGACCCCCGCCGTCAAGAAGGAGATCGACGCCGCCCTGAATGCCCACGGGCTGATCAAGGTGCGTGTTTTCAATGACGACCGCGCGGCCCGCGAGCTGATGTACCAGCAGATCACGGCCGACCTCAACGCCGCCCCCATCCAGCACATCGGCAAGCTGCTCGTGCTCTGGCGCCCTCAGCCCGTCAAGGAGCGCGTGGTCGATGAAGACCGGATGCCGGGTCCGCGCGACGTCAAGGTGCTGAAGTTCAGCAAGCGCGGCGGCCAGCGTCCCGAAATCAAGCAGCTGCGCGTGCTGGGCAACCAGCGCCTGACCTCGGGCGGCCAGATCAAGCGCGCCAAACCCAAGCAAAAGTCGATCAAGAAGCGCCAGGCAGACTGATGATCCCCCCCGCAGTCTCTGCAGTACCCGCAGCTTCTGCAGCGCCTGCCGGCATGGCCGCCCACGCGCGCCACATCCTCTGCATGAAGTGGGGCACGAAGTACGGCCCCGAATATGTCAATCGGCTGTACGCGATGGTTCGGCGGCACCTGCGTGGCGATTTCCGCTTCGTCTGCCTGACCGACGACAGCGCCGGCATCCGCAGCGAGGTGCAGTGCCTGCCCATCCCCGCGCTCGATCTGCCACCCGGCATTCCCGAGCGGGGCTGGACCAAGCTGGCCACCTTCAGCCAGGACCTGCACGGGCTCCGCGGCACGGCCCTGTTCCTGGATGTGGACGTGGTCATCACCGGCAGCCTGGACGATTTTTTCACCCAGCCGGGCGAATTCCTGATCATCCATGACTACAAGCGCCCCTGGCGCGTCACGGGCAATTCATCGGTCTACCGGTTCGAACTGGGAGCGCACCCTGACGTGCTGGCACACTTTCGCGCCCACTTCGCAGAAATCCGCGCACAGTTCCGCAACGAACAGGCCTACCTGTCGGACTTTCTGCACCGGCAGGGCAAGCTGCAGTACTGGCCCGCAGCGTGGTGCCCGAGCTTCAAGTACCACGGCATACCGCCCTGGCCCACCAACTACTGGCGCGCGCCGTTCGTGCCGCCCGGTGCGCGCATCGTGATCTTTCACGGGGAGTGCAATCCACCGGACGCACTGGCGGGACGGCGCAACCGCCGCTTTCGCTACATTCGCCCCGCCAGCTGGGTGGCGGAACACTGGCACGAGTAGGCGGCGTCGGCGCTGGCGCTGGCCGAGCCGCCGCGGTGCATGCGCTTCAGGCTCCGGCGGAGCCGCCCCCGGTGGGCGTCTGAGGGTCGTGGCGAAGCGTTTGCCACAGCACGGCCAACGCACAGCACCATTGCAGCGCGTACATCACTGTTCCCACGCCGTGCCACACGCGCAGATCCTGCCGCGCCACGATGCGCGGTGCCACGCCAAACTGCGTGAGCAGTGCCAGCAGCATGCCGCCCAGTATGAAAACCATAGCAGCTTGCGCCCATGGGTACTGCGCTGCAGCCTGCCTGGGCCTGGAGACCAGCAGCAGCACCAGGCAGCAGGCCACCGCCACCCAGGTCTGTGCCGCAAACAGCCTGGCCGCCATGTTGCCCGCCACCGTCGGCGACGGGAGGTGGGCAAACAGCATGGGCACGACCAGAAAGCCGATGGTGGTCAGGCTTCCCCACCACAGGGCGGCCACCAGGGCAGGAAGGCGATGGAGCATGCCGCGCCTGTTCACTGGTAGCTGACCGCCACCACCTCATAGCGGCGAACGCCGCCGGGCGCCAGCACTTCGGCGGTATCGCCCTCTTCCTTGCCGATGAGCGCACGGGCGATGGGGCTGGAGATATTGATCAGGCCCTGCTTCAGGTCGGCCTCGTCCTCGCCCACGATCTGGTACTTCACGGTGTCGCCAGACTCTTCATCTTCCAGCTCGACCGTGGCGCCAAAGACCACCTTGCCCCCCCCGTCGACGGCACTGGGATCGATGACCTGCGCGACCGAGAGCTTGCCCTCGATCTCCTGGATGCGGCCCTCGATGAAGCCCTGGCGGTCCTTGGCGGCGTCGTAGTCGGCGTTTTCGCTGAGGTCCCCCTGCGCACGCGCTTCGGCGATCGCCGTGATCACCGCGGGCCGTTCCACGGTCTTGAGGCGGTGCAACTCTTCCTTGAGCTTTTCAGCGCCGCGCTTGGTAATCGGAATGGTGGCCATTCTGTCGAGTCTCCATAAGTCAAAACGGTGAAAGCGCCAAGGCACTTCCACCGGTCAGTCACCACGTCACGCCCGGGCTGTGCCGGACTTCGTGAATGGCAAGTCTACAAAAGGAAACCGCCGCACGTTGCCGCGCGGCGGTGTCTGTTCAGGCGAAGATTATGCCGCTTTTGCCGGGGCTCAGGCGACCAGTTGGGCGTGCAGCTCCTGCACTGAATAGACGTCGAGCTTGTCCAGGTACTTCATGCCTTCCACCGCCGCTTCGGCGCCGAAGATGGTCGTGAACGTGGTCACGCGGGCCAGCAGCGACGAGGTGCGAATCGCACGCGAGTCTGCAATCGCGTTGCGGCGCTCTTCCACCGTGTTGATGACCATGACGATCTCGTTGTTCTTGATCATGTCCACGATGTGCGGACGGCCTTCCGTGACCTTGTTGACCACCACCACCGGGACGCCCGCCTCGGCGATGGCCGCAGCGGTGCCCTTGGTCGCCACCAGGTCAAAGCCCAGCGCCACCAGCTGGCGGGCAATGTCCACCGCACGGGGCTTGTCGTTGTTCTTCACGGTGAGGAATACCTTGCCCGACGTCGGCAGCTTGGTGCCCGCGCCCAGCTGGCTCTTCACGAACGCTTCCCCAAAGGTCTTGCCCACGCCCATCACCTCGCCGGTGGACTTCATCTCGGGGCCGAGGATGGTGTCCACGCCGGGGAACTTGACGAACGGGAACACGGCCTCCTTCACGCTGAAGTAGGGCGGCGTCACCTCCTTGGTGATGCCCTGCGAGGCCAGCGTCTGGCCGGCCATGCAGCGCGCGGCCACCTTGGCCAGCTGGATGCCCGTGGCCTTGGAGACGAACGGCACGGTGCGCGAGGCGCGGGGGTTCACTTCCAGCACGTAGATCACGTCCTTGCCGTCCACTTCCTGGATGGCGAACTGCACGTTCATCAGGCCCACCACGTTCAGGCCTTCGGCCATGGCCGCGGACTGGCGCTTGAGTTCATCGACCGTGGCCTGCTTGAGGTAGTACGGCGGCAGCGAACAGGCGGAGTCGCCCGAGTGCACACCGGCTTGTTCGATGTGCTCCATCACGCCACCGATGAAGGTCTTGCCCTCGGGGTCGCGCAGGCAGTCCACGTCGCACTCGATGGCATCGTTCAGGAAGCGGTCCAGCAGCACGGGCGAGTCGTTGCTCACCTTCACGGCCTCGCGCATGTAGCGCTCCAGGTCGCGCTGCTCGTGCACGATTTCCATCGCACGGCCGCCCAGCACGTAGCTGGGGCGCACCACCAGCGGGTACCCCAGGGCGGCGGCCTTTTCCAGCGCCTCGGCCTCGGTGCGGGCCGTGGCATTGGGGGGCTGGCGCAGCCCCAGGTCGTGCAGCAGCTTCTGGAAGCGCTCACGGTCCTCGGCGGCATCGATCATGTCGGGGCTGGTGCCGATGATGGGCACGCCCTCTGCTTCGAGGCCCAGCGCCAGCTTGAGGGGAGTCTGGCCGCCGTACTGCACGATCACGCCAGTGGGCTTTTCCTTGTCCACGATTTCGAGCACGTCTTCGAGCGTGAGAGGCTCGAAGTACAGGCGGTCCGAGGTGTCGTAGTCCGTGGACACGGTTTCGGGGTTGCAGTTGACCATGATGGTCTCGTAGCCGTCCTCGCGCATGGCCAGCGCGGCGTGCACGCAGCAGTAGTCGAACTCGATGCCCTGGCCGATGCGGTTGGGGCCGCCCCCGAGCACCATGATCTTCTTGTTGTTGGTCGGCTCGGCCTCGCACTCGTCCTCGTAGGTCGAGTACATGTAGGCGGTGTTGGTCGCAAATTCGGCGGCGCAGGTGTCCACGCGCTTGTACACCGGGCGCACGTTCAGCGCGCGGCGGGCTTCGCGCACGGCTTTTTCCGTCGTCTTGAGCAGCTTGGCCAGGCGGCGGTCCGAGAAGCCCTTCTTCTTGAGCGAGCGCAGCGTGCCGGCATCCAGGCTGGCCAGTGCCGCATCGCCCTTGTCCACGGCCAGCTGGTCCAGCTCCAGTTCGATCTTCACGATCTCTTCGATCTGCACCAGGAACCACTTGTCGATCTTGGTGAGGTCATACACCTCGTCCACGGAGAGGCCCATGGCGAACGCATCGCCCACGTACCAGATGCGCTCGGGGCCGGGCTCGCCCAGCTCCTTTTCGAGCACTTCACGGTCCTGGGTCTTCTCGTTCATGCCGTCCACGCCCACTTCCAGGCCGCGCAGGGCCTTCTGGAAGGACTCCTGGAAGGTGCGGCCCATGGCCATGACCTCGCCCACCGACTTCATCTGCGTGGTCAGGCGGCTGTCGGCCGTGGGGAATTTCTCGAACGCGAAACGCGGGATCTTGGTGACCACGTAGTCGATGGAGGGCTCGAACGACGCGGGCGTGGCGCCGCCGGTGATCTCGTTCTTGAGCTCGTCGAGCGTGTAGCCCACGGCCAGCTTGGCGGCGACCTTGGCGATCGGAAAGCCCGTGGCCTTGGACGCGAGGGCCGACGAACGCGACACGCGGGGGTTCATCTCGATGACGATCATGCGGCCGTCCTTCGGGTTCACCGAGAACTGCACGTTGGAGCCGCCCGTGTCCACGCCGATCTCGCGCAGCACCGCCAGGCTGGCGTTGCGCATGATCTGGTATTCCTTGTCGGTCAGCGTCTGCGCGGGGGCCACGGTGATCGAGTCGCCCGTGTGCACGCCCATGGGGTCGAGGTTCTCGATGGAGCAGATGATGATGCAGTTGTCCGCCTTGTCGCGGACCACTTCCATCTCGTACTCCTTCCAGCCGAGCAGCGACTCCTCGATCAGCAGCTCGTTGGTGGGCGAGGCTTCCAGGCCGCGCTTGCAGATGGTCTCGAACTCTTCGGGGTTGTAGGCAATGCCGCCGCCCGTGCCGCCGAGCGTGAAGCTGGGGCGGATCACGGTGGGGAAGCCCACGCTCTTCTGGACGGCCCAGGCTTCGTCCATGCTGTGGGCAATGCCGGAGCGCGCGGAGCCCAGACCGATCTTGGTCATGGCGTCCTTGAACTTCAGGCGGTCCTCGGCCTTGTCGATGGCTTCGGGCGTGGCGCCGATCAGCTCGACCTTGTACTTGTCGAGCACGCCGTTGTGCCACAGGTCCAGCGCGCAGTTGAGCGCGGTCTGGCCGCCCATGGTGGGCAGGATGGCGTCGGGGCGCTCCTTGGCGATGATCTTCTCGACCGTCTGCCAGGTGATGGGCTCGATGTAGGTCACGTCGGCCGTGGCCGGGTCGGTCATGATCGTCGCGGGGTTGCTGTTGATCAGGATGACCTTGTAGCCTTCCTCGCGCAGGGCCTTGCAGGCCTGCACGCCGGAGTAGTCGAACTCGCAGGCCTGGCCGATGATGATCGGGCCGGCGCCGATGATGAGAATGCTTTTGATGTCTGTGCGTTTTGGCATGGTGCGTCGATCAGTCGATCGTGGGTTCGGCTGCCTGGGGGCTGGGGGTCGGGGCAGAGGCTGCTGCGTCCGATGGCGGGCGCCGCTCGGTCAACTTGGCAAGCAGCGCCTGGGCCCGTTCGGGAGGAAGGTTCTTCTGCATCAGCTGCAGCAGGCCGTCGCCCTGGATCAGCGGGCGCAGGACCTCTTCTTCCGCGTCATAAAACGTCACTTCCCATTCCTGCAGCAGCTCTGCGAAGGCGGCATCGTCCAGGGTCTTGCCCTTGGCCACCAGCGTGACGAGGGGCATGGCCTTGTTCTCGACGAACGCCTTCTTGTAGGGCTTTTGCGCCCAGCGTTCCGTGAACCACTCGCGGTGGGGCGATGGCAGGGTCAGGACACGCTTGTGGATCGCCTTTTCCAGCGATGCGAGGGGAAAGCTGAACAGTTTCATGGCGCTATTCCTTCCCGGGTTCAACCGGCTTTCGCCGCGCGCATGGCATCGGTGAATCGGTCGAAAAGGTAGGCGATGTCGTGCGGCCCGGGGGAAGCCTCAGGGTGGCCCTGGAAGCAGAATGCCGGCTTGTCCTTGTGGACCAGCCCTTGCAGCGTGCCGTCGAACAGGCTGATGTGCGTGGCGCGCAGGTTGGCAGGCAGCGATTCCATGTCCACCGCGAAACCGTGGTTCTGGCTCGTGATGCTCACGCGGCCGGTGTCCAGGTCCTTCACGGGGTGATTGGCCCCGTGGTGGCTGTGGGTCATCTTGAATGTCTTGGCGCCGGCGGCCAGGGCCATGATCTGATGACCCAGGCAGATGCCGAACGTGGGCACGCCGCTGTCCACGATGGTGCGGGTGGCGGCAATGGCGTAATCGCAGGGCTCCGGATCGCCGGGGCCGTTGGACAGGAACACGCCATCGGGCTTGAGTGCCAGCACATCGGCGGCGGGCGTCTTGGCAGGCACCACGGTGACCTTGCAGCCACGCTCGGCCAGCATGCGCAGGATGTTCTTCTTCACGCCGAAGTCGTACGCCACCACATGGAACTGCGGCGCCGCGAGTTCGCCGTAGCCCGAGCCCAGCTTCCACTCGGTCTGCGTCCACTCGTAACGCGACGCCGTGGTCACCACCTGGGCCAGGTCCAGCCCGGCCATGTTGGGGGCGGCCTTGGCCTTGGCGATGGCTTCGTCGATGAGCGCCTGCGTGACCGGCTGCCCGGCGGCCAGTCCGATGATGGCGCCGTTTTGCGCACCCTTGCTGCGCAGCAGGCGCGTGAGCTTGCGGGTATCGATGTTGGCGATGGCCACGGTGTTCTCGCGCACGAGGTACTGCGAGAGCGTTTCCGTGGAGCGGAAGTTGCTGGCCAGCAGGGGCAGGTCCTTGATGATCAGGCCCGCGGCATGGACCTTGTCGGCTTCGATGTCCTCCACGTTGACGCCGTAGTTGCCGATGTGCGGATACGTCAACGTGACGATCTGCTGGCAGTAGCTGGGGTCGGTGAGGATTTCCTGGTAGCCGGTGATCGCGGTGTTGAACACCACTTCGCCGACGGTGGTGCCGGTGGCACCAATCGAATTGCCGATAAAGACCGTGCCGTCTGCGAGCGCCAGGATGGCGGGCGGGAAATTTCCCTGTAGAGACAAAAGCACTGGGTTCTCCGGATGGTTACGGTCGCCCGGCGCCTGCAGGCCACTCGTGCACGCAAAGGTACGCAAGTGCCGGTGGCTGCTCTCAGATGGGTTGTTGCTTTGGGTGCGGTCGGGCGACGCTGTTGCGAGAAAAGCTCCCGATTATACCCATCGCGGCGCATTCACTCACAAATGCATGCCTTGCATAACCTTGTTACGTAAGCAAGTGTTCCAGGCATTTCAGGTGACAACGGTCCGCCTAGACTTTGCCCGACGCCTCCCGCCACTCCCACAGAGAACCCTCCCGATGCGCACTTTTCTCCGCCCTCTTGCCCTTTCCCTGGCCGGCCTGTGCGCCGCCGTCGCCGCCCAGGCCCTGGAACTGGCCAGGTACCCCCAGGTCTTCGTGGCCCCCCAGGGGGTGGAAGTGGTGCTGGCGCCCAGCGCGGATGGCAAACAGGCCCTGGTGCGCGTGAGCGGCATCAACGATCCCATTGACCAGGTCGTGTTCCTGAGCCAGCTGGAGCAACAGGGCTCCGCGCGGGAGGTCTATGCCACCCGGCTCGACGGCCGCAGCTACGGCCTGCTGCAAAAGCAGAGCCACGCCTATCGCCACGGCGAGCAGTATGTGGTGTACCTGCCCGGCAAACGCGATGGCCTGCCGCTGTCCTTCAGCGAGGAAAAGAGCAAGGCCTTCAAGCTGGCGGACCTGCAGGCGAGCTACCAGAGCCAGCAAAAGCAGGGCGTGCAGGAAAAGCTGGCCCGCTTTGACCGCAGCAAGCGCCTCGCGGGGGCGCAGGCCGAGCTGGCCAGGGCCGACCAGGAAGCCTCCGCGGCCTGCGGCACGCCGGTGAAGACCACGGTCGACTGGAGCACGATCGATGACGAGAAGCTGCAGACCTTGAGCATCGGCAGCTTCTGCGGCGTGGTGGCCTCGGAGCTGGACTCCATGTGCCGCAACACGCCTGCCTTCAAGAGCACGGCGTCCGGGCTGGGCCAGGTGCAGTGCAGGTTCGCGCCACAACTCAAGATCCGCGTGGAAAACCAGCAGGTGCTGTTCAGCACCGAGAAGGATGCGCCCAACCAGGGCGATTTCGTGCGCCAGTTCCTGCGCAACCTCTAGAAAACGAGAGAAGACGGGCCTTCTGCGGCCCCCCGGAGCCGGCTGCGAAGGGAGGTGTTCAGCGCCCGGCGCCGCTCGCATGCAGGCAGATCGCCGCCGCCGCCGCGACGTTCAGCGACTCCTCGCCACCGGGCTGCGCGATGCGGATGCGCATCGCAGCCCGCTCCTCCAGCACGGCGGAGACGCCCTGCCCTTCATGGCCCATGACCCATGCGCAGGGCCAAGGCAGCGCGGCCCGGTGCAGCCAGCCCCCGGCGTGCGAGCTGGTCACCAGCATGGGCACCTTCAGGGACTGGAGTTCGCCGTGCTCCACGCCTTCGATCAGGTCCAGCGCGAAATGCGCGCCCATGCCGGCGCGCAGCACCTTGGGGGACCACAGGGCGGCGCTGCCCTTGACGGCGACCACCTGACGGAATCCGAATGCCGACGCGCTGCGCAGGATGGAACCCACATTGCCGGCGTCCTGCACCCGGTCCAGCACGACGGTGGCGGCGTCCGTGCGCAATGCGGCGGCAGCGGGCAGATCGATGATGAAGCCCATGCGGGCAGGCGACTCCAGACCGCTGATGTCGGCAAACAGGGCATCGGCGAGCACTATGGTTTTCATAGCTGCTTGCGCCCATTCCACTTGCGCCTGAGGCCAAAAAGACTCGGAAAATACCGCGATCGATGCCCGCTGGCCCCGTTCCAGGGCGGCGCGGCAGAGGTGGTCACCCTCCAGCCACACCCTGCCCTGCTTGCGGTAGGCGGTGGTGTCCTGCGCGAGCCGGCGCAGTTCCTTCACGAAGGTGTTGTCCCGCGAATGGATCGCGGTGATGGACGGAGAGGTCATGGGGCGAGCAGGTTCCGTCAGGCAAGCAGGCTCTGCGCCACGGGCGCAAAGGAACGCCGGTGATGGACGCAGGCCCCGTGCTCGCGCAAGGCGGCCATGTGCACCGCGGTGCCATAGCCCTTGTGGCCGGCAAACCCGTACTGCGGAAACTCTTCATGCACCTGCACGCACCAGCGGTCGCGGTGCACCTTGGCCAGGATGGAGGCGGCCGAGATGGCCGGCACCAGCGCATCGCCCTTGACGATGGCCTCGGCCTGGATGCCCAGCGTGGGCAGGCGGTTGCCATCGACCAGCACCATGACGGGCTTCAGGCGCAGCCCCATCACGGCCCGCCGCATGGCCAGCAGCGTGGCCTGCAGGATGTTGAGCTGGTCGATCTCTTCCACGCTGGCCTCGGCAATGCTGCAGCACAGCGCCTTGGCACGGATTTCGTCGTAGAGTTTCTCGCGCCGGGCAGGCGTGAGCTTCTTGGAATCGGCAAGGCCGGCGATCGGATTGAGGTCATCCAGGATGACCGCGGCCGCCACCACGGGCCCCGCCAGCGGGCCGCGGCCCGCCTCGTCCACGCCGGACACAAGACCCGGCGGGTGCCATGGCAGGCAGGCCTGTTCAGGCAGCTGGGTGAAGGATTTTCTGGATCGCATCGGCAGCCAGTTGGGGGGTATTGCGTTGCAGGCTTTCGTGCAGCGCCGTAAAGCGCTGCTCCAGGGCCGTGATTTTCTCAGGATTGTGCTGGCGCGCATCCAGCCATTGCAGCGTTGCCGCGCAGAGCGCCTGGGGTGTCGCGGCATCCTGGATCAGCTCGGGGACCACGAATTCTCCGCAAAGGATATTGGGCAGCCCCACCCAGGGCTGCAGCTGCTTGCGGCGCATGAGCCACCAGCTCAACGGGTGCATGTGGTAGCCGATGACCATGGGACGCTTGAACAGCGCCGCCTCCAGCGTCGCGGTGCCGCTGGCGATCAGCGTGGCGTCGCAGGCGGCCAGCACGGCATGGGACTGGCCGGACACGATCTGCACCGCCCCACCCAGACCCGCGGCCCGTGCCGCCTGCACGATGCGCTCCCGCAGCGCCGGCACGGCAGGAACTATCAATTTAATAGCTGGACGCGCTTTCAAGACAAGCGCTGCAGCCTCAAAGAAAGGCTGTGTGATGTAGGCGATCTCCGAGGAGCGGCTGCCCGGCAGAATGGCCAGCACCTCGTCGGCATCCTGCAGGCCGAGCTGGGCGCGGGCGGCAGCGCGGTCCGGCACCATGGGAATCACGCCGGCAAGCGGGTGGCCCACGTAGGTCGCCGCAATGCCGTGCCGCGCCAGCAGCTCGGGCTCGAACGGAAAGATGCACAGCACGTGGTCGGCGCTGCGGCGTATCTTCTCGACACGGTCCGCGCGCCAGGCCCAGATCGACGGGCACACGAAGTGCACGGTCTTGACGCCCGCGGCACGCAGGTCGGCCTCCAGCTTCAGGTTGAAGTCAGGCGCATCCACGCCGATGAACACGTCCGGACGCTCCTTGAGCAGCCGCTCACGCAGTTGCTTGCGAATGCCCAGCAGCTCGCGCAGGCGGCGCAGCACCTCCATGCTGTACCCATGCACGGCGAGCTTCTCGCTGGGCCACCAGGCGGCAAAACCCCGGCGCTGCATCTGCGGGCCACCAATGCCGCAGGACTGCAGGCCCGGCCAATGGGCCTGCATGCCGTCGATCAGCAGGCCGGCAAGGAGGTCGCCGGAGGTCTCGCCCGCCACCATGGCGACGCGGGGGGAAGCCTTCATCATTGCCCCTCAGCGCGCGATGCCGCGCGTGGAGGTATCCAGGAAACCCAGCATCATGGCGATGTCGGGCGCAGCCTCCGGATGGGCGGCTGGCAACTCGGCCACGCCTGCGCGTGCGGCCTCCAGTGTCAGCCCCTGGCGATAGAGCAGGCGGTGCATCTGCTTGATGCCCGCCACACGCTCTGCCGAGAAGCCCCGGCGGCGCAGCCCGACGATGTTGAGGCCGCGCAGCGCCAGCGGATTGCCGTCGGCCAGCATGAAGGGGGGCACATCCTGCGACACGGCGCTGGCAAAGCCGACCATGGCATGGGCACCGATCGAGACGAACTGGTGAATGCCGGTGAGCCCGCCGATGGTGACCCAGTCGGCAAGGTGCACATGGCCTGCCAGCGTGGTGTTGTTGGAGAGCGTGGTGTGGTTGTCAACGCGGCAGTCGTGCGCGATGTGGGTGTACGCCATGATCCAGTTGTCGCTGCCCACGCGCGTGATACCGCCGGCTCCCGGCACACCGAGATTGAAGGTGCAGAACTCGCGGATCACGTTGCGGTCGCCGATGACGAGTTCGGTCGGCTCGCCCGCGTACTTCTTGTCCTGCGGCACGGCACCCAGCGATGCGAACTGGAAAATGCGGTTGTCGGCGCCGATCGTGGTGCGCCCTTCGATCACGCAGTGCGGCCCCACCGTGGTTCCCGCCCCGATCACCACGTCGGGACCAATCACCGTGTAGGGGCCCACCGTGACCGTGGGATCCAGACTGGCGCCTTGCGCGACTATGGCCGTGGGATGAATATTGCTCACGATCTGCAAGTCTGAGCGGATCAACCCACGCTGCGCATGGTGCACATGAGTTCGGCCTCGCAGGCCACTTCCTCGCCCACGCTGGCCACGCCCTTGAACTTCCAGATGCCGCCGCGCACGCGGTCGATCGTGATGGAGAGAATCAGCTGATCGCCCGGCTCCACCGGCCGCTTGAAGCGCGCGCCATCGATGCCGACGAAGTAGTAGATGTTGTTTTCATCGGGCACCTTACCCATCGCGTCGAACGCCAGCAGGCCGGCGGCCTGCGCCAGGGCCTCGAGGATCAACACACCCGGCATCACCGGGCGCCCTGGAAAGTGCCCCATGAAATAAGGCTCGTTGAACGTCACGTTCTTGATCGCCTTGATGCGGGTGTTGCTCTCAAGCTCGATCACTTTGTCCACCAGCAGGAACGGGTAGCGGTGGGGCAGTTGCTTGAGAATTGCGTGGATATCCATCATCGAGTTGTTCTTCCGTTCATGCTGCTTTCAGAGCTTGCTCCAGCGCCTTGATGCGCTCTCGCAAGCTGTGCAGTTGTTTGAGTGTTGCAGCGTTTTTTTCCCAACGCGCATTGTCGTCGATGGGAAACATGCCCGTGTATTGCCCAGGCTGGCTCAAAGAGCGCGTGACCACCGTGGCGGCAGAGATGTGCACGTTGTCCGCCATCTCCAGATGGCCCAGCACGATGGCGCCGCCGCCCACGGTGCAGTGCGCGCCAATGGTCGCGCTGCCGGCCACGCCCACGCACCCCGCCAGGGCAGAGTGCTTGCCGATGCGCACGTTGTGCCCGATCTGGATCAGGTTGTCGAGCTTGACGCCGTCTTCGATGACGGTGTCCAGCAGCGCACCACGGTCGATGCAGGTGTTGGCGCCGATCTCGACATCGTCGCCAATGTGCACGGCCCCCAGTTGCTCGATCTTGACCCACTGCCCGTTCTCGGGCGCAAAACCAAAGCCGTCGGCGCCGATCACCACGCCGGGGTGCACGATGCAGCGCGCGCCGATGCGGCAGCCCTCGCCCACCGTGACACGGGACTTGAGCACGGTTCCTGCGCCAATGCGCGCACCGCGTTCCACCACGCACAGGGGACCGATGGTGGCGGTGGCATCGACCTGCGCCGACGGGTCCACCACCGCGCTCGCGTGCACACCGCCCTGCACTGCGGGGGCATTGAGCCGGCGCCAAAGCTGCGTGGCCCGCGCGAAGTACACGTAGGGGTTGTCCGCCACGATGCAGGCGCCACGGGCCAGGGCGGCATCGCGCATGGCAGGCGCCACAATGACACAGGCCGCCCGGGAGGCGGCCAGTTGCTGTTGGTAGCGGGGGTTGCTCAGGAAACTGAGGTCTCCCGGCCCTGCAACCTCCAGGGGCGCGATGCGGGAAATGACGGCATTCCGTGCCGCACCTCCTTCCAGCGAGCCACCGAGCGCATCAACTATGTGCCCGAGAAGCAAGCTCACGCGCCACCTGTCCAGCGCTGGGGCTTACTTGCCGGCAGCGGCATTCAGCGCCTTGATCACCTTGTCGGTGATGTCGTGCTTGGGGTTGATGTAGACGGCCTCCTGCAGGATCACGTCGTACTTCTCCGCCTCTGCCACCTGCTTGACCACCTTGTTCGCACGTTCGAGCACCTGGGACAGTTCCTCGTTCTTGCGGGCGCTCAGGTCTTCCTGGAATTCGCGGCGCTTGCGCTGGAATTCACGGTCCTGGTCCACCAGCTGGCGCTGGCGGGTGGTGCGCTGGCTTTCAGCCATCGTGGGAGCTTCGCGTTCGAACTTCTCCGTGGCGGTCTTCAGGGTGTTGCCCATGTCCACCAGTTCTTTCTCACGGCGGGAGAATTCCTGCTCCAGCTTGGCCTGTGCAGCCTTGGCGGTGCTGGCCTCGCGGAAGATGCGGTCGGTGTTGACAAACCCGGCTTTGAACTCTTGCGCTTGTGCAGGCGCTGCGATGGCAAGCGTGCCAAGCAGCAGGGCCAGAGAGATATGGCGAGAAAAGGATTTCATTAGAAAGACGTTCCAATCTGGAATTGCAGTTTCTGGATTCTATCGCCGGCGAACTTGCGCACCGGTTGCGCAAAGGCCAGGCGCAACGGACCCAGCGGGGAAATCCAGCTCAGGCCCAGGCCGACGGAGGAACGCATGTCACTGAAAGTAACTTTTTCGTTCTCTCCGTACACATTACCCACATCAAAGAAGGTGAATACACGCAGTGTCCGGTCGTTGCCCGCGCCCGGGAAGGGTGCGATCAGCTCCGCGTTCAAGGTGACCTTCTTGGGCCCCCCCAACGACGCGCCCGTCACGTCACGCGGCCCCAGCGTACCCTGGTCGAAGCCGCGCACGGATCCCAGCCCCCCCGAATAGAAGTTCTTGAACACGGGGAACGGCCTGCCGTTCATACCCTTGCCGATGCCCACCTCGCCGTTGAAGGCGATGGTGAAGCGCTTGTTCAGCGGCACGTACTGCTGGTACTGGTAGTTGGCCCGTACATAACGGGCATCCCCTGCCACCGACCATTCTGAATTGAGGCGCTGATAGCGGCCGGAATTCGGCGCCAGAGCGCTGTCGCGGTCGTCCCGCGACCAACCGATCGTCAAAGGAATGGAGGTGCTGCTGTAGCCAAACTGGTCGGCATAGGCCAGGTAGGTGGCGGGAATGTTCGTACCCGCCTTGATCTTGGTCTGCTCCAGCCCCCCACCAAAGAACACGGTATCGGTTTCACTGAACGGAACACCGAATCGCACCGACGTTCCGGTGGTCACCAACTCGTAGTTGCCGCCCTGGTCTTCGTAGGGCTTGTCCGTGCGGTAGTACACATCCAGCGTGCGCGAGATGCCTTCCGGCGTGAAGTATGGATTGGTGGTGCTGAACACCAGCGTGCGACGGTACTTGCTGGTGTTGACATCGATGCCCAGGTAGTTGCCGGAACCAAAGATGTTTTCCTGCTTGATGCCGAACGACAGCGACACCTTTTCGGCGCTGGAGAAACCCACCCCCATCTGCAGCGAGCCCGTGGGCTTTTCCGCCACGTTGATCACGAGGTCGACCTGGTCGGGGGAACCCGGCACTTCCTGGGTTTCCACATTGACTTCGGTGAAGAAGCCCAGGCGGTCCACGCGGTCGCGCGACAGGCGGATCTTCTCGCCGTCGTACCACGAGGCTTCGTACTGGCGGAATTCACGGCGGATCACTTCATCGCGCGTGCGGTTGTTGCCGCTCACGTTGATGCGGCGCACATAGGCGCGGCGCGAAGGTTCGGCCTGCAGCACGAAAGCGACCCGGTTGTTTTCGCGATCGATTTCGGGCACGGCTTCCACGCGCGCGAAGGCGAAGCCAAAACGCGAGAAATACTCTGAAAACGCCTTGGTCGTTTCCGTGACCTGGTCCGCGTTGTAGGGCTCGCCCGCGCGGATGGTGACCAGGGACTTGAACTCGTCTTCGCGGTCCAGGTAGTTGCCCTCCAGCTTGACGCCCGAGACCACGTAGCGCTCGCCTTCCGTCACGTTGACGGTGATGGAGATGTCCTGCTTGTCGGGCGAGATGGCGACCTGCGTGGAGTCGACCCGGAACTCCAGATACCCGCGCTGCAGGTAGTACGAACGCAGCGTCTCCAGATCGGCATTGAGCTTGGCGCGCGAGTAGCGGTCCGACTTGGTGTACCAGCTGAGCCAGCCCCCGGTGTCCTGGTCGAACAGGCCTTTGAGCGTGGATTCACTGAAGGCCTTGTTGCCGACGAGGCGCACTTCCTTGATGCGGGCAGGCTCGCCCTCGACCACGGTGAAGGTCAGGTTGACGCGGTTGCGCTCGATCGGCGTCACGGTGGTGACAACCTCGGCGCCGTACAGGCTCTTGTTGATGTACTGGCGCTTGAGCTCCTGCTCGGCGCGGTCCGTCAACGCCTTGTCGTAAGGCCGGCCCTCGGTGAGTCCGACATCGCGCATGGCCTTCTTGAGCGCGTCCTTGTCGAACTCGCGCGTGCCGGCGAAGTCAACGTCGGCGACGGTGGGCCGCTCTTCCACCACCACCACCAGCACGTTGCCGGCCGCCTCCAGGCGCACGTCCTTGAACAGGCCCAGTCCGAAAAGAGCGCGGATGGCCGCGGCGCCCTTCTCGTCGTTGTAGTCGTCACCAACCCGCAGCGGCATGGAGGCAAACACGGTGCCGGGCTCCACGCGCTGCAGGCCCTCGACGCGGATGTCCTGCACCTTGAAAGGCTCCAGAGCCCATGCCGCATTGGCGGCAAAAATCATGGCTGCAACGGCCGATGCGGTACGCACGCCCAGGCGATTGATGTGTTTTTTCATGAATGAAGCTGGAGCCGCAGTTGCAGGGCAAGCGCGGCAAAAGTGTTAGCCAAAGAGCCGGGTGATATCGTTGAACAGGGCAATGGACATCATGAGAAGCAGGACCGCAACGCCTCCACGCTGCAGGCGCTCCATCCATGCATCCGACACCCCCCTGCCCGTGACACCCTCCCAAAGATAATACATCAGGTGCCCTCCATCCAAGACAGGCAGCGGCAGCAGGTTGAGCACGCCCAGGCTCACGCTGATCAGCGCAAGGAAGACAAGGTACTGCGAGAGTCCCAGGCTGGCGGAGCGCCCTGCGTAGTCGGCGATCGTCAGGGGGCCGCTGAGGTTCTTGAGCGATGCCTCGCCGATCACCATGCGCCCCATCATCCGAAGCGTGAGGATGGATACATCCCAGGTCTTGACCACGCCGGCCCAGGCCCCCTCGAACACGCCATATTCCACCGTCACGAATTCAGGGGGGGCCCCGACATACGCCCCGATGCGGCCGACGGAGGCGCCCAGTTCCGGCTTGGCCTCGGGCAACACGTCCACGCTCAGCACCTGGCCTGAGCGATCAATGCGCCAGGACTGTGCCAATGGCTCGCTTCCCCGCACCGACTGGCGGATCAGCTCGCGCAGCTGCTGGCCGTCCACCACGTCGCTGGCACCGATTCTGAGCACCACGTCCCCCTGGCGCAATCCAGCGCGGGCTGCGGCCCCGTCAGGCATGACTTCGCCCAGCACCGGCCGCGTCCACGGCCCCAGGATGCCGATCTTGCGAAACAGCTGGGCGTCCGCCTCCCGGCTGTCGATCTTCGACATGTCCAGCAGGATTTCCCGGTGCACGGCGCCCGACTGCGGCTGCACGTCGAGGCGCACGTTCACACCCTCCAGCGCACCGCGCGTGAGCAGCCAGCGCAGATCTTCAAACGACCGCACGGGCTCCATCTCGTCCGACCCCAGCGCTGCCTGCGCGACCAGCTCGCCGCCCCGCAGGCCGGCACTCTGCGCGACGGACCCGGCCACCGGACTGGCGAGCACCGCCTTGGGCTCGTCCACCCCGTTCCAGTTCACAATGGAATACAGCAGCACCGCCAGCAGCAGGTTTGCCAGCGGCCCCGCGGCCACGATGGCCGCGCGGGAGCGCAGCGGCTGGGTATTGAAAGCCAGATGCCGCTCCTCGGCGGCCACGGGCGCTTCCCGCTCGTCCAGCATGCGCACATAGCCCCCCAGCGGAAAAGCCCCCAGCACGAACTCCGTGGGCGACCCCTTGGGCTGCCAGCGCAGCAATGGTTTGCCAAAGCCCACCGAGAAGCGCAGCACCTTGACCCCGCACGCCACGGCCACCCGGTAGTGGCCATATTCGTGCACGGCGATCAGAAGGCCCAGGGCCACGATGAAGGCAACGATGGTAAGGAGCATGTACGGGTCCGTGGTGCTGTGAGAACTCAGGCCGCCAGGCGGCCCGCGGCGTGCTCGGCAGCATTGCGTGCCTGGGCATCCAGGTCCAGCAGGGCTTCGAGGGAATCCGGCTTGGAGGGAGAAACCGCGTCCAAAGTTGCAAGATTCACGGCATGGATACGGTCGAAACGCAGCCGCCCCGACAGGAAGGCCCCGACCGCGACCTCGTTGGCGGCGTTCAATACGGCGGTCGTGCCTTCGGCCGCCTTGAGCGCCTGCCAGGACAGGTGCAGCCCGGGAAAACGGGCCGCGTCGGCATCCTCAAACGCCAGCGCCGTCAAGGCAGAGAAGTCGAGCCGGCTGGCACCGCTGGCGATGCGCTCCGGCCAGGCCAGGCCGCAGGCGATCGGCACGCGCATGTCGGGGGTACCGAGCTGGGCGAGGATCGATGCATCCTTGAACTGCACCATCGAGTGGATGATCTGCTGCGGATGGATCACCACCTTGATCTGGTCGGGGTGCAGGTCGAACAGCCAGCGCGCCTCGATCACTTCCAGCGCCTTGTTCATCATGGTGGCCGAATCCACCGAGATCTTGCGGCCCATCGAGAAATTGGGGTGCGCGCAGGCCTGGTCGGGCGTGATCTGCGAGAGCGTGGACGGATCCCGCTGGCGGAAGGGACCGCCAGACGCGGTCAGCAGGATGCTGTCGACGCGTTCGGCCCAGGTCGCCGGATCTTCGGGCAGGCACTGGAAAATCGCGGAATGCTCGCTGTCGATGGGCAGCAGCGTCGCGCCGCCCTCGCGCACGGTCTGCATGAACAACCCGCCGCCCACCACCAAGGCCTCCTTGTTGGCCAGGAGCAGCCGCTTGCCCGCGCGCGCTGCAGCCAGGCACGGCGCCAGGCCGGCAGCGCCCACGATGGCCGCCATCACGGCATCCACGTCAGGGTGGGATGCTATTATTTCAAGAGCATTTTGCGCTTGAAGGACTTGCGTTGGAAGGGCATTTGCCTGCAGTCTTTCAGCCAGCAGCGCCGCATGGGGGGCACTCGCCATCACGGCGTAGCGGGGGCGGAACTGCGCGCACTGCGCCAGCATCAGGTCCACCTGGGTCGCGGCACTGAGCGCGAACACCTCGAAGCGCTCGGGATGGCGGGCCACCACGTCGAGCGTGCTGGTACCGATGGAGCCCGTGGAACCCAGGACAGTCAGTCGTTGTTTCATCATTGCGTTGTCAGGCTCGTGAGCATCATGGCCAGCGGCAGGGTGGGCAGCAAGGCGTCCACCCGGTCGAGCACGCCACCGTGCCCGGGCAACAGGCCGCTGCTGTCCTTCACGCCCGCGCTGCGCTTGATGAGGGACTCCACCAGGTCACCCGACACGCTCATGGCCACCATGAACAGGGCCGCGATCACGAGCAGCCACCAGCCTTGCTGCGCCATGCGGCTGTAGAAGCTGGGAACGGCCGCCTGCCAGTGGGCATCGGCGGCCACCCAGATGAATGCCATGGCCAGCACGCCGGCAAGGCCGCCCCACACGCCCTCCCAGCTTTTGCCGGGACTGATGGAAGGGGCCAGCTTGCCCTTGGTGAAGCGCAGGCCAAAAGCACGGCCCGCGAAGTACGCGAAGATGTCGGCGACCCACACCAGCAGCAGCACCGACAGCAGGAAGTTGACGCCCACGTTGCGCGCCTGCACGACCGCCAGCCACGCAAGCCAGAGGGCCAGCACCCCGGCCACCAGGCGCACCGCCGCCGGAATGCGAGGCCAGCCGGGCACGCCAGCCCTGAGCAGCCAGGCCGCGGACAGCACCCAAAGGCCACCCCCCGCCACCCAGAGCCCCGCCAGCGGGCGGTCAATCCAGCCCAGGGCCCACGACCCGGCGCACAGGGCGACGCACGCGCCCCCCACCGCCACGGAGCCCGCCTGTCCGAAACCGCTCAAACGGCCCCATTCCCAGGCGCCAGCCGCCATGAGCACCAGCACCACCAGGGTGAACGGGACGGTGGACGATGAATAAAAAAGCGCCGGCAGCAGAATGGCCAGCAGGACAAGGGCTGTGATGACGCGCTGTTTGAGCATGGGGCCTTTCAGCCCGGCATCGGATGGGGATGCGCGGACAGGATCTGTTCGGAGGTTTTGCCAAAACGGCGCTCGCGGCCGCCAAAGGCAGCAATCGCCTCATCCAGCGCCGACTCGTCGAAATCCGGCCACAGCCGGTCGCTGAAGAAGAACTCGGAGTATGCGGCCTGCCACAGCAGAAAGTTGCTGATCCGCATTTCCCCCCCGGTGCGGATCACCAGGTCCGGATCGGGCACATGGGCCAGACCCATCGCACCGTGCAGGCTGGCCTCGGTGATGGGCTCGCCGCGCGCTGCCAGCGATGCGGCGGCCTGGGCGATGTCCCAGCGGCCGCCATAGTTGAAACAGACGTTGAGGACGAGGCGGGTGTTTTGCGCCGTGGCGGCTTCTGCCTGCGCCAGGCCATCGCGCACCTTGGGCGACAGGCCGGCACGCTCACCCACGAAATACAGGCGCACGCCATCCTTCTTGAGCTGCGGCACTTCGCGTGCCAGCGCCATCGCCAGGAGTTCCATGAGGCCAGAGACCTCATCCGCCGGGCGGTTCCAGTTTTCGGACGAGAACGCGAAGACGGTCAACACCCCCACGCCACGCTGCACGCAGGCGCGCGCGCAGCGGCGCAGTGAATCAACCCCTTGCTTGTGGCCGGCCAGGCGCGGCAGAAAGCGGCGCGTGGCCCAGCGGCCGTTGCCATCCATGACGATGGCGATGTGGTGCGGCACCACCGGAGATACAGACATGTGAACGTTCAAGCCCTCAAGGCTTAAACCGCCATGATTTCCTGCTCTTTGGCCGCCACCAGCGCATCGATCTCGGCGATGTGCCTGTCGGTGAATTTCTGCACGTCGGTTTCGGCGCGCTTCTGGTCGTCTTCGGACGCCAGCTTGTCCTTGACCAGCTTCTTGACGGACTCGTTGGCATCGCGGCGCAGGTTGCGCACGGCGATCTTGGCGCTTTCGCCTTCATTGCGGGCCAGCTTGGTCATTTCCTTGCGGCGCTCTTCGCTCATGGGTGGCATGGGCACGCGGATGAGATCGCCCATGGACGCGGGGTTCAGGCCCAGATCGCTTTCGCGGATGGCCTTCTCGATCTTGGCGCCCATGCCCTTTTCCCAGGGCTGGACACTGATGGTGCGCGAATCGATCAGCGCCACATTGGCCACCTGGCTCAGGGGCACGAAGGAGCCGTAATACTCGACCTGCACGGTGTCGAGCAAGGCGGGGTTGGCACGGCCGGTGCGGATCTTCTGCAGGTTGTTCTTGAACGCCGCGATGGACTGGTCCATCTTGGTCTCTGCATTCTTCTTGATGTCGGCAATCGTCATGTTTTCTCCTCGGGGCCGGCCTGCATCCGGTGCAGGCCGCAAGCCATCATCGTCGTCGTCAAGCGTAAACCAGCGTACCTTCGTCTTCGCCCATCACCACGCGCTTCAAGGCGCCATGCTTGATGATCGAGAACACCCGCACCGGCAGCTTCTGGTCGCGGCACAGCGCGAAGGCGGTCGCATCCATGATGCCCAGGTTGCGGGACATGGCCTCGTCGAAGCTGAGCTTCGTGTAGCGCGTGGCCGTGGGGTCCTTCTGGGGGTCGGCAGTATATACGCCGTCCACCTTGGTGGCCTTGAGCACCAGCTCGGCGCCGATCTCGGCACCGCGCAGGGCAGCCGCCGTGTCGGTGGTGAAGAACGGATTGCCCGTACCGGCCGCGAACACCACGACCTTGCCCTCTTCGAGGTACTGCAGGGCCTTGGGACGCACGTAGGGCTCGACGACCTGCTCGATGGCGATGGCGGACATCACGCGGGCCACCAGGCCCTGCTTGTCCATGGCGTCCGCCAGGGCCAGCGCGTTCATGACGGTGGCCAGCATGCCCATGTAGTCGGCGGTGGCACGGTCCATGCCGACCGAGCCGCCAGCCACGCCACGGAAAATGTTGCCCCCACCGATCACCACGGCCACCTGGACACCCAGGCGCGTCACTTCGGCGATCTCCTCCACCATGCGGACGATGGTGGCGCGGTTGATGCCGAAGGCGTCATCCCCCATCAGCGCCTCACCAGACAGCTTGAGCAGGATGCGCTTGTGGGCTGGTGCGGCGTGGGACATGGGAAATTTCTCCGGTGATAGATGCGGGGCTTGGGGGGTTGCGGAAACGATCAGGCAGCAGCCTTGGCAGCAGCCACCTGGGCAGCCACTTCGGCGGCGAAGTCGTCGACCTTCTTCTCGATGCCTTCACCCACGACGTAGAGCGTGAAGCCCTTCACGTTGGTGTTGGCGGCCTTGAGCATCTGGGCCACGGTCTGCTTGCCGTCGGCGGCCTTCACGAAGACCTGGTCAGCCAGCGAGACTTCCTTGAGGTACTTCTGCACGGCGCCGTCGATGCGCTTGGCGGTGATTTCCGCGCTTTGCGCGGGCTTGCCGGCGGCCACGAGTTCCTTGTTGGCTTCGTCGGCCTTGCCTTCGGCGACAGAGCGTTCCTTGGCGATCAGGTCGGCAGGCACGTCGGCGCTGGTCAGGGCCACGGGCTTCATGGCGGCCACGTGCATGGCCACGTCCTTGGCGGCAGCGGCATCGCCGTCGAACTCGACGACCACGCCAATGCGCGAGCCATGCAGGTAGGCTGCCAGGCTGGAGCCGCTGAAGCGCTTGAAGCGGCGGAACGACATGTTTTCGCCGATCTTGCCGATCAGGCCCTTGCGCACGTCTTCCAGCGTGGGGCCGAAGCTGTCCTGGCTGTAGGGCAGCGCGCCCAGGGCTTCGACGGTGGCGGGGTTGTGCTCGGCCACCAGCTTCGCGGCGGCATTGGCCATGGCGATGAAGCTGTCGTTCTTGGAGACGAAGTCGGTTTCGCTGTTGACTTCGACCAGGGCACCGGTGGTGCCGTCGATGTAGCTCGCCACCACGCCTTCGGCCGTGATGCGCGATGCAGCCTTGCCCGCCTTGGTGCCCAGCTTGACGCGCAGCAGCTCTTCGGCCTTGGCCATGTCGCCGTCGGCTTCCGTCAGGGCCTTCTTGCATTCCATCATGGGTGCGTCGGTCTTGCCACGCAGTTCAGCCACCATGCTTGCGGTAATTGCAGCCATCTTTATTCCTTCAGTGTTCAGTTCAATCGATTAGATTCAGCCTAAAAAAAAGGGGGCTCACCAGGGGCCCCGCTTTCATTCGCGACGGATCGCGCAGCCGGGTATCAGGCGGCGGCTTCTTGCACTTCCACGAACTCGTCGGAGCTCTCGGCCGTCACGGCCTTGACCACTTCGTTCACGGCGTTCGCACGGCCTTCGATGATCGCGTCGGCGATGCCACGGGCGTACAGCGTCACGGCCTTGGCCGAGTCGTCGTTGCCAGGGATCACGTAGTCGATGCCTTCAGGCGAGTGGTTCGTATCGACCACACCGATCAGCGGGATGCCGAGCTTCTTGGCTTCGGCCACGGCGATCTTGTGGAAGCCCACGTCGATGATGAAGATGGCGTCGGGCAGCGCAGCCATGTCCTGGATGCCGCCGATGTCCTTTTCGAGCTTCTCGATCTCGCGGGAGAACGTCAGCTGCTCCTTCTTGCTCAGGCTGTCCAGGCCAGCTTCTTGCTGGGCCTTCATGTCCTTGAGGCGCTTGATCGAGGTCTTGACCGTCTTGAAGTTGGTCAGCATGCCGCCCAGCCAGCGCTGGTCCACGAAGGGCACGCCAGCGCGCAGGGCTTCGGTGGACAGGATCTCACGGGCCTGGCGCTTCGTGCCGACCATCAGGATCGTGCCGCGGTTGGCAGCCAGTTGCTTGGCGAACTTCTGGGCTTCCTGGAACAGTGGCAGCGACTTTTCCAGGTTGATGATGTGGATCTTGTTGCGATGGCCGAAGATGTAGGGGGCCATCTTGGGGTTCCAGAAGCGGGTCTGGTGACCGAAGTGGACACCGGCTTCCAGCATTTCGCGCATGGTAACGGACATAAAAATACTCCAAAGGTTGGGTCTAAAATCCAGCCCCAATACTTGCGCCGCCGTGGTTTCTCACGAAAGACGCAACACCTTGACAGGGCTGGTTTGCGATTGGTTCTGCGCAAGCCGCCACACGCACATTGCGACAATGCCCGATCACACCGGATTGCACTGCCCCTTGCCCGCGTTACTGCTCCCAGCAAAACCCAAAGATTCTAGCACACCCATGCTCCCTGACCTGATCGCCACCCGCGACCGCCTGCGGGACGGCACCACCGCCGTGCCCGCAGAGCTGGAACGTTGCATCGAAGCCGCCCAGTCCCCTGCGAACACCCACAGTTTCGTGCGCACGCTGTTCGGGGAAGCGCGCACCAATGCGGTGCAAGCCAGCCTGGACCGCCTGCCCTTGGCCGGCCTGGCGGTATCGGTCAAGGACCTGTTCGACATCGCCGGCCAGCCCACGCCCGCCGGCTCCACGGTGCTGGCGGATGCGCCCGCCGCAGCGGCCGACAGCCCCGCGGTGGCGCGCCTGCGTGCCGCGGGTGGCGTTGTCATCGGCCGCACGAACATGGTGGAGTTCGCGTTTTCAGGCGTGGGGGTGAATCCGCATTTCGGCACGCCCGCGGCCTTCGATGCCCGGTCGGGCGCATTGCCCGGCGCGCCACGGGTTCCCGGCGGCTCGTCGTCGGGCGCCGCCGTGTCGGTGGCCACGGGGGCTGCGTTCATCGGACTGGGGTCGGACACGGGAGGGTCGATCCGCATTCCGGCGGCGCTCAACGGCATCGTGGGCTTCAAGAACACCGCGCGGCTGGTCCCCACGGCCGGGGCCGTCCCGCTGTCCACCACGCTCGACACGGCCTGCGCCATGACCCGCAGCGTGCGCGATGCCATCGTGGCGCACGAGGTGCTGGCCGCCCGGAGCGTCACGCGCAGCCTGGCACCGCTGTCGCAATACCGCCTGGCCGTCCCCTCGACGGTCTTCCTGGACGGCATGGACGCCACGGTGGCCCGGGCGTTCGAGCGCACCCTGTCCGCGCTGCGCGCGGCGGGCGCCACCATCGACACCATCGACATGCCCCCCATGCAGGAGCAGCCGCTGCATGGCTTCTCCGCGCCCGAAGCCTACGCCTGGCACCGCGAACTGCTGCAGCGCGCGGGCACGCGCTACGACCCCCGTGTGCGTGCGCGCATCGACAAGGGTGCGGCGCTGATGGCATGGGAATACATCGACCTGCTGCAGGCCCGCCAGCACTGGATGGCCCGCATGCACGCGTGCATGGAAGGCTACGACGTCCTGCTGTCCCCCACCGTGCCCATCGTGGCCCCCGCCCTGGCGGATGTGGCCCCGGCCGGCGGCCAGGACGCCGCGCAGGATGCGGCGCGCGACGCCGAGTTCTTCCGCGTCAACACCCTGCTGCTGCGCAATACCAGCGCCGTCAATCTGCTGGACGGCTGCGCGCTGTCCCTGCCCTGCCATGTACCGGGGGAACTCCCGGTGGGCCTGATGGTCTGGCACGGGGCCCTGCGGGATGACACCGTGCTCAACACGGGCCTGCAAATCGAAAAAATACTACAAAAACAATAGCTGCAAGCGCTTGATAATCAAGCTCTAGAGGCTAAAAACACCCAAATTCATGAAGATTGCCATCGTGGGCGCCGGCATTGTCGGCGTCACCACTGCCTATGAGCTGGCCAGCGACGGCCACGAGGTCACCGTGTTCGAGCAGCGCAGCGCTGCCGCCGAAGAAGCCAGTTTTGCCACGGCCGGCCTGCTGGGCTCCCACATGCTCAGCCCCTGGGCCCTGCCCGGCTTCGGCCAGGCGCTGCGGCTCATGGGCGCCCACGCCACGCTGCGGCTGGCGTCCGGCTTGGGCCAGGACCATCTGGCCTGGCTGTGGCGCTGGCGCCGCGCGGCACGCGCCAACAGCGCGCCGGCCCCGGCGCTGGAGCAACTGGCGCGGTACAGCCAGGAGCGCCTGAAGGCCATCGCCAGCCAGCACGAGCTGGATTTCGAATCCAGTGACGGACGCCTGGTGCTGCTGCGCAGCGAGCAGGAGCAGGCCGCGCTGCAGCCGGCCCTGCAGGTGCTGCGCGACTGCGGCGTGGCGGCACGCGAGATCGATGCCGCGACGGCGCGCCACATCGAGCCCGGGCTGTCCCCCGACGCCCCGCTGGCCTGCGCCATCCACCTGCCGGACGCCAGCGCCGGCAACTGCCGCCTGTTCGCGCAACTGCTGCGCCAGGGCACGCAGGGTTCGGGCGTGCAGTTCGCGTTCAACACCCGTGTCGAACGCATCGGCACCAGCCCCCTGGGCATTGCGGTGCCAGGCGAGCCCGAGCTGCGCCGCTTCGATGCCGTGGTGCTGTGCGCGGGCATGGCCTCGGCCGCGCTGCTGCCGCCGCTGGGGCTGCGCCTGCCGATGACCGCCGTGTACGGCTATTCGGTCAGCGCGCCCCTGCGTGAGTCCACGCACGCGCCACGCGCCAGCGTGGTGGACATGGCCCAGCAGATCTCCATCACCCGCCTGGGGCAGCGTGTGCGCATTGCCGGTGGCGCGGAGCTGGCGGGCGCTGACGCGGACCACCATGCGCCCACCCTGCAGCGCCTGTACCGCACGCTCAACGACTGGTTCCCCGGAGGGGCGCAGCTCTCCTCGGGGCTGCAGGTTTGGCGCGGCGCGCGCACCATGCTCCCCGACGCGGCCCCCGTGGTGGGCCCCAGCGGGGTGCCGGGGCTGTGGCTCAACACGGGCCACGGCGCCGGCGGCTGGGCCCTGGCCTGCGGGAGCGCCCGGGCCGTGGCGGACCTGATCGGCCAGCGCAGCCCCGAGATCGGCCTCGAGGAGTTCGGCATCCAGCGTTTCTAGAGCGTGCTGGAGCCCCCCCCCCGGAACGGGAGGCCCGGCAAACCCGCCAGGGATGCTGGGCGCGGGGATCGAAAGGGCCCGCGGCAACGCGCCGCGGCCACGAAAAAATGGGGCCAAAGCCCCATTCCAGCGACCGCGCGCCGGGTCCTACTTGGCCGTCGGCATCACGAACTCGGCCCCCTTGGGCGTGCTTTCAGGCCAGCGCTGCATGATGCTCTTTTGCTTGGTGTAGAAGCGCACGCCTTCCTCGCCGTAGGCGTGCATGTCGCCAAACAGGCTGCGCTTCCAGCCGCCAAAGCCATGCCAGGCCATGGGCACGGGAATCGGCACGTTGATGCCGACCATGCCGGCCTGGATGCGGCGGCCGAACTCGCGGGCCACGTTGCCGTCGCGCGTGAAGCAGGCCACGCCGTTGCCGAACTCATGGTCGTTGACCAGCTTCACGGCCTCGCCAAAATCCTTGGCGCGCACCACCGCCAGCACCGGGCCGAAGATCTCCTCCCGGTAGATGCGCATCTGCGGCGTGACATGGTCGAACAGGGTGCCTCCCATCCAGAAGCCGCCTTCGCAGCCCTCGCCGGCCTGCGCCGCGTCAAAGCCGCGGCCATCCACCAGCAATTGCGCGCCCTCCTTCACGCCCAGGTCGATGTAGCCCGAGATGCGCTCGTGGGCCGCGCGGGTGACGATGGGGCCCATTTCCGCCGCCAGGTTCGTGCCGTCGAGCACCTTGAGCGCCTTCGTGCGCTCGACGAGCTTGGGCACCACCTTGTCGGCGGCATCTCCCACCAGCACGGCCACGCTGATGGCCATGCAGCGCTCACCGGCCGATCCGTAGCCCGCGCCGATGAGGGCGTCCACGGCCTGGTCCATGTCGGCATCGGGCATGACGATCATGTGGTTCTTGGCGCCGCCCAGGGCCTGCACGCGCTTGCCGTGGCGGGCGCCGGTCTCGTAGATGTAGTTGGCGATGGGGGTGGAGCCGACAAAGCTGATCGCCCGGACATCGGGGTGCTCGATGAGCGCATCCACCGCCTCCTTGTCGCCCTGCACCACGTTGAAGACGCCGTCGGGCAGGCCCGCCTGCCGGAACAGGTCGGCCATGAGCAGCGAGGCCGTGGGATCGGTGGGGCTGGGCTTGAGCACGAAGGTGTTGCCGGTCGCGATGGCCACCGGAAACATCCACATGGGCACCATGACCGGAAAGTTGAAAGGCGTGATCCCCGCCACCACGCCCAGGGGCTGGCGCAACGTCCAGTTGTCGATGCCGGTGCTCACCTGGTCGGTGAAATCGCCCTTGAGCAGTTGCGGAACGCCGCAGGCGAACTCGATGATGTCGATGCCGCGCGCCACCTCGCCCTGCGCATCGGTGAACACCTTGCCATGCTCGGCCGTGATGGCGCGGGCCAGCGCATCCTTGTGCTGGTTGACCAGCTCCAGGAACTTGAACAGCACGCGGGCGCGGCGGATGGGCGGCGTGTCCGCCCAGGCGGGAAAGGCGGCCTGCGCGGCGGCCACGGCCGCATCCACATCGGCGCGGTGGGCCAGCGCCACGCGGCCCGTCACGGCGCCCGTGGCGGGATTGGTCACGTCCTGGCTGCGTGTGCTGGTGCCCATGGTGCGCTGGCCGTGGATGTAGTGGCCAATGGGGGCCGGCTGGGTGGCGGTGGTCATGCAAACCTCTTTCAAAGAACGGTGGAAAGTGGCCTGCAGTCTAGGAGCGACAACCCGCCGCGCCAAGACCATGGCGGTGAATTGATTGTTCACATTGATGAACAATAGAGCCATGAAATCGACAATCCATCCCAAACCCGAAGCCCTGTGGTCGCACCTGCACTGGCTCGTCGTGCTGGGCGAACAGGGCAGCTACACCGGCGCCGCCGCGCGCCTGGGCGTGAGCAAGGCGGCCATGAGCCAGCACATCGCGGAGCTGGAACGCGCGGCAGGCGTGCCGCTGGTGCGGCGCACCACGCGCAGCGTGGGCCTGACCGAGGCGGGGCGGCAGCTGGTGGACGACACGCGGGGCGCGTTCGACAGCATCGCCGAGAGCTTTGCGAGCGTGCGCGACCGCGCCGGCGTGCCCCAGGGCCGCCTGCGCGTGACCGCCCCCGTCGCGCTGGCACGCCAGCAACTGGTGCCCCGGCTGCCTGCGTTCGTGCGCGCCTATCCCGAAGTGCGGCTGGAGCTGGACCTGTCGGACAACCTGCGCTCGCTGACGCTCGAAGGGCTGGACCTGGCCATCCGCCACACCGCCGTGGCCCCCGACACCCATGTGGCCTGGCTGCTGTGCACCACGCGGTCCGTGCTGGTGGCCAGCCGCGCCTACCTGCGCCGCGCCGGCCTGCCCCGCACGCCCGGCGACCTGCGCGGGCACGACTGCCTGCACTACCCCCGCACCCAGGAAGCTCCGGCCTGGACCTTCGAGCCCGTGGTGCCGGGCACCGCCCCCCGACTGACCGTGCCCGTGGCCGGGCCGCTGGCCGCCAGCAACAGCGAGGCCCTGCGCGACGCGGCCCTGGCGGGCCTGGGCATCGCGCTGGTCCCCGACTTCAGCGCGCAGGCCGCGCTGCAGTCGGGCAAGCTCGTCCAGGTGCTGCCCGACTGGCGCTCCGTGGGCACCTTCAGCGAGACGATCCACGCGATACGTCCCTACTCGGCCCATGTGCCGCGTTCGGTGTCGGTGTTCGTGGAATGGCTGCGCGAGGCCTTTGCCCCCGGCTTCGGGGCATGAGGCCGTGCGCGGGCCGCGGCCCACGGGACGGGCGAAGCCGTGCGGCCATGCCCACCGCGAGGCGGACACCGTGGACCCGGCGGACGCACACCCAAAAAAAGAAAACCGCCCGCAGCGGCCCCGTGGGGCGCCGCAGGGCGGGCCTGCAGGTTCGGCGGCTTCTCAGGCCTTGATGCCCAGCCTGTCCACCAGTTGCTTGAACGTGGCGTTGTCCCGTGCGATCAGGGCGTTGAAGTCCGCCTGGTCCAGGTAGCCCTCCCCCATGTTCTGGCGGGCCATGGTGTCGCGCAGCGCGGGCTCCTGCAGGGTCTTGGCGATGGCGGCGCGCAATACCGCCACCACTTCGGGCGGAGTGCCCTTGGGCGCGGCCAGACCGCGCCAGCCCCCGATCACGAGGTCGATCTTGCGTTCCTTGAGCGTCGGCACCGCCTCCCACCCGGCGGCGATGCGCTGCTCTGACATCACGGCCAGAGGGCGGATCTTGCCCGCCGCCACATAGGTGGCCACCTCCACCGGCGTGACGGCCACCACCTCGATGTGCCCGCCCAGCAGGTCCAGCACGGCGGGGTTGGCACCGCGGTACGGCGCATGGTTGAACGACACGCCCACCTTGTCCTCCAGCGCCGCGGCCGCCAGATGCCCCAGCGAGCCCGGCCCCGCATTGCCCACGCGCACGCCGCCCGGGTTCTTGCGGGCGGCCGCCAGCAGGTCCTCGATGGTGCGCAGGGGGGAGTCCGCGCGCACGGCCAGCGTGGCCGGGTCGGCGTTCAGCCGCGCGATGGGGGTCAGGCTGTCGGCCGTGATCCTGGTGATGCCCATGTGGGGGATCATCGTGATCTCCACCGTGATGATGGCCAGCTTGTAGCCGTCTGGCCGGGCATTGGCCAGCTCGGTCCAGCCCACGGCGCCGCTGGCGCCCGCCTTGTTGAGAACGATCAGGTCCTGCGGCAGGTGCTTGCGCGCCGCCTCGGCCAGCGCCCGGGCCAGCACATCGGTGCCGCCGCCCGCGGCGAAGGGCACGATGAGTTCAATGGGCTTGCCGGGATAGGCCGCGGTCTGGGCGGCGGCGGGCAGCATGGCACCTGCGGCCAGGCTGGCCAGGGCCGCGCAGGCATGGCGGCGGTTCAGGGAAACGGTCATGGCGTGGTGTCTCGTGTCGGGTATCAGGGGTCGTATCGGCCCGGTCAATCAAGGCGGATGTTGGCGGCGCGGATCACGCCCGCCCACAGCTTCTGTTCGCTGCGCACGAAGTCGGTGAACTGCTGGGGCGTCATGGACAGCGGCTGGATGCCGATCTCTTCGAGCTTGGCGCGCGTCTCGGGATGGCGCAGGGCGGCCGCCAGGTCCTTGTTCAGGCGCTCCACCACCGCCGCAGGCATCCGGGCCGGGCCCACGAACCCCTGCCACGCATAGGCCTCGAAGCCGGGTACGCCGGCCTCGGCCATGGTGGGCACATCGGGCAGGATGGACAGCCGCTGCGGCGTGGCCACGGCCAGCACGCGCACCTTGCCCGCCTTGATCATCGACAGGCTGGGCGGAAGGTCGACGAACATCGACTGCACCTGGCCCGCCATGAGGTCCTGCAGCGCCGGGGCCGAGCCCTTGTAGGGGACATGCAGGATGTCCGTGCCGGTGCGCTGCTTGAACAGTTCCAGCGCCACGTGCAGCGGAGAGCCCGGGCCCGACGAGGCCGACGAGACGGTCCCCGGGCTCTTGCGCACCTGGGCCAGGAACTCCTGCATGTTCCGGGCCGGGAAGTCGGGGTGCACGGCCAGCACCAGGGGCATGCGGCCCAGGCCGCCGATGAAGCTGAAGTCCTTCTCGGCGTTGTAGCTCAGCGCGGAATACATGGCCGGGTTGAAGGCCAGCGTGCCCGAATCGGCCGTGCCCACGGTGTAGCCGTCGGCCGCGGAGCGCGCGATGAAGGTGGCGCCGATGATGCTGGCCGCGCCCGGCTTGTTGTCCACCACCACGGGCTGGCCCAGGTCCTGCCCCATGCGCACGGCCAGGCTGCGCGCGATCACGTCGGTGGTGCCGCCGGGCGCATAGGGAACCACCCATTTGACGGGCTGGGACGGGTAGGCGGCGGTCTGCGCCTGGGCGCCGAGCGTGCAGGCGAGCAGTGCACCGGCAAGGATGCGAAGGGTGTTGCGTTTCATGGTGTGTTTGTCTCCAGAGGTTGGCGGTTCAGGGGCAAGGTTTTCTGCGAACCTTTTCGGAAATCTTTGGTGTTTTTGAGCTCTTGCGCTTGATGCGATTGCGCCAGCAGCTATCAAATAAATAGCATCAGCGCGGCGCGACCATCCAGGCATGCGCGGGATCGTTCCTGAACGCCCAGCGGCGCTCGGGCCCCGCCATGGTGTTGAGGTAGTACAGGTCGTAGCCATGCGGGGCCACGCAGGGGTGGTAGCCGCGCGGCACCATCACCGTGTCGCGGTGTTCCACGGCCATGGATTCGTCCAGCGAGCGGTCGTCGGTGTACACGCGCTGAAAGGCGAATCCCTGCGCGGGATGGAGCTGGTGGTAGTAGGTTTCCTCGAGCACGGTTTCGGCGTGTGGCTGGCCCGCGTCGGCGCTGTCGTGCTTGTGCGGCGGGTAGCTCGATGAATGCCCGGCCGGGGTGATCACCTCCACGACCAGCAGGCCTTCGGCGGGCTGCGACTCGGGCAGGATGTCGCAGACGTGGCGCGTGTTGCTGCCCTGCCCGCGCACGCTGCGCTGCATCTGCGCGGGTTCGATCACCCGCTCGGGATACAGGCCGCGCGCCGGCGCGCTGCTCAACGCCACCTCGGCGGCGCCCCGCGCCACGATGCGCACCGCCCGGTCTGGCGGCACATACACGGCCGTGGGCGAGGCCTCCTCGAACACCGAGGCACGGCTGCCCAGGGCCCGGTAGGCCTGTGCGCCCACGTGCACGTCCACCTGCCCGCTGAGCACCGTGATGCACAGCTCGCGCGCGCCGGTGGCCAGCGACTCCTCGTCCCCCGCGCCCAGGCGCAGGGCCTTGAACCCCACGTGGGTCCATCCGGCCGTGGCCGGCGTCACATCCACCACCACCCGGCCCGACGGGTTGGCCTTGACAAGCAGTGTCATGCGGGCACTCCCGCGGCGTCGGGGGCGGTGGCGGCCTGCGCCGGCCGGCTGTCGCGCCAGCCCGCGATGAGGCGGCGGAAATTGGCGGTCACCTGGGCCTGCAGCCCGGCGTCGTCGATCTCGCCCTTGAGCCAGGCCAGGCTGGGCCCGGCCCAGACGGTGCGCCCGATCATGAAGCCCTTGACGATGGGCGCGCGCGCCTCGGCAAAGCCTGCGATGAGCTGCTCCACCGGCTGCGACAGCCCCAGGATCACCGCGCCACGGCAGTACGGGTCGCGCTCGCGCACCAGGGCGTCCAGCGCCTCCCAGTGGCGCGCGGCCATGGCGCCGACCTTCCACCACTCGGGCTTGAGGCCGATCCCGTAGAAGTGGCGGATGGCGCGCAGCACGGCCTCGCCGGTATCGCCCGGGGCCAGCATGTCCTTGGGCGGAATCACCTCCAGCAGCAGTTCATGCCCGCTGGCGCGCGTGGCCTCCCACACCTGCTGCAGCCACTCGTCCTGCTCGGCGCGCAGCGCGGCCGCGTCGTCCGGGTGGTAGAACACCAGGCATTTCACGACCTGCTCGCGCGGCCAGTGCACCAGCTGCGAGGCCAGCGAATGCGTGCCGTCGAAACGCAGCGGGCGCGAGCCGGGCCGCTCGATCGGGCGCCCCAGCCACCAGCCCCGGCCCGTGGCGCCATGCAGCGCGGCCTCGCCGATGCGTCCGTCGATCAGCACGCCCATGCGCCCCCCGCACCCGGGGTCCCGCTCGACCTCGGCCACCACGGCGTTGAGCAGCTGCTTGAGCACGGGCAGGCGTGCGCCCTGCGCACCGGCCTGGCGCGCCAGGTCTTCAAACTGGGCGCGGTGGTCGTAGGCCAGCACGAACAGCTCGGTCCACTGCGGCCGCGCCGCCGTCACCCGGTGCAGATGGGCCAGTTGCGGGTCCTGGTCGGGCCGGGGGTGGCGGTGCCCCGAGAACCAGTGGGCCAGCTCGGCCGGTGTGGGCATGGCGGGCGCGCAGCCGTGGCGCGACACCACGATGGCCCCGCAGGCATTGGCGATCGCCGCCGACTCGACCAGGGTCTTGCCCCGCAGCAGGCCCGACAGCAGGCCCGACGCGAAGGCATCGCCCGCGCCCAGCACGTTGAGCACCTCGATGCGCTCGCCCAGCACCGTGGACGCATCGTCCAGGGCGGCGGGCACCGCCCCCTCGATGATGCTGCAGCCCAGCGGGCCCCGCTTGACCACCAGCACGGCCTGTGTGTGCCCGCGCACTGCGCGCAGGCTGGCCATCAGGTCCCCGGGCATGCCGCCGGCGATCAGCCACTCCTCTTCGGTGCCGATGATGAGCTCGAACGATCCGAGCTGCGCCTGCAGGTGGCGGCTCACCGCGTCGCTGCCCACGTAGCGCGTTTCGCCATCGCCCTTGGCGGCCAGCCCCCACAGCACGGGGCGGTAGTCGATGTCCAGCACCCGCACCAGGCCATGGCGCTGCGCGATGTCCAGCGCGCGGCGGCTCGCGGCCAGCACGGTGGGCGTGCTCAGGTGCGTTCCGGTGATCACCAGGCTGCGGCAGCACGCCAGGAACTCCTCGCTGATCGCGTCGGCGTCCAGCGCCATGTCGGCGCAGTTCTCGCGGGCGAAAAGCAGGGGGAAGGTGTCCTGGTCCTTGATGCCCAGCAGCACCATGCCCGTCAGGCGCTGGTCGTCCACCTGCACCTGGCTCACGTCGCAGCCCTCGCGCCGCAGGGTGTCGAGCAGGAAGCGGCCGTTCTGCTCATTGCCCACGCGCGACACCATGGCCGAGCGCAGCCCCAGCCGGGCAGTGCCAAAGGCGATGTTGGCCGACGAGCCTCCCAGGTATTTGGCGAAACTGGTCGCGGCCTCCAGGCTGCAGCCGATCTGCTGGGCATAGAGGTCCACGGCCAGCCGGCCCAGGCAGGCCACGTCAAAGGGCCGGTTGGAAGGAAAAGAGAGCATGCACGGGTCTCCGCAAGGGCGCGGCGGCGGGAAAGCGCGCGCCGGATAATGGTTCGTTGCGCCTATGATAGCCCAAAATAGAAAATATTTTCTAATTTAATGAAAAATAGAAACACCCTGACCGATCCCATTGCCACGCCCCCCGGCAACGCGTCCGCCCCCTACCCCGACGCGGACGCGTTCCTGGCGGCCGTGCATGCGGGCTTCGAGCCCTTGAGCCGCCAGCTCAAGACCATCGCGCGCTATGTCGAGAAGCAACGCGACCAGCTGGCGCTCGATGGCGTGCAGGCCACGGCCGCGCAATGCGGCGTGCAGCCGTCGGCACTGGTGCGGTTTGCCAAGCATTTCGGGTTTTCGGGCTACACGGAAATGCAGGCCCTGTTCCGCGCCGGAGCCGTGCGGCAGCTGGCCCCCAACCGCAACTACCAGGAGCGCATCCGCGAACTGATCGTGCCCGGCGGCAGCGCGCGGTCGGCCGCCCAGCTCGCGCACGAGGTGATCGACGGCAACATCGACAGCCTGCAGGCGCTGCAGCGCAACCTGCCGGACGCACAGTTCGATGCGGCGGTGGAGCTGATGCTGCAGGCCCCCGCGCTCTGGCTGGCCGCATCGCGCCGCGCGTTTCCGGTGGGCGCCTACCTGGCCTACGCGCTGCAGCACACGGCCAAGCCGGTGCACTGGCTGCACGGGCTGGGTTTCATGCACCAGGGCGAGCTGCGCGCCCTGGCGTCCGGCGATGTGCTGGTCGCCGTCTCGTTCGAGCCCTACGCGCAGGAGACCCTGGAGCTCGCGCAGGCGGCGGTGGCGCGCGGCGCGCGCCTGCTTGCCATCACCGACAGCCAGCTGAGCCCGCTCGCGGCCCTGGCCAGCGCCACCCTGATCGCGCAGGACGGTGCCACCTTTGGTTTCCGCTCGCTCACCAGCACGCTGAGCCTCGCGCAATCGCTGTTCCTGGGCCTGGCCTACCGGATGGAGCTGGCCTACGACCACCGCTCCACGGCGAAGCCCTGAGCCCGCCGCCCCCGGCACCCACCCCGACCACCACCCGCCACCACCTGCCAGCCCCCGCCCATGCACCCCATCACGCCCCAGCAGCCGCACCCTCTGTTCAACACGGCAGCCACGCGGCGCATGGAGCAGCAGGCCGCCGCCGCCCTGCCCCCGCACACGCTGATGCAGCGGGCGGGCCTGGCCGTGGCCCGCCTGGCCCGGGCGCTCGCCCCCCATGCGCGCACCGTGTGGATAGCCTGTGGCCCCGGCAACAACGGCGGCGACGGCCTGGAGGCCGCCCTGCACCTGCAGCGCGACGGACGGCGCGTGGTGGTCACCTGGCTGGGCAACCCGGACCGCGCGCCCGCCAATGCCCGCCGTTCGTGGGAACGCGCGCGGGACGCGGGCGTGCTGTGGGCCGACAGCGCCCCCGAAGACCTCACGGTCTCCGACCTGTGCATCGACGCGCTGCTGGGCATCGGCGTGGGAGCCAACCCCGCCAGCCCCCCGGCCCGCGAACCGGACGAGCGGCTGCGCCGCTGCCTGGAGGCCCTGCAGCGCAGCCCCGCGCCCGTGCTGGCGGTGGACCTGCCCAGCGGTCTGGACGCCGATACGGGACAGTTCGCGGCGGGCTTCGCGCCCGACGCGGCCCACCCGCCGCGCGCCGCGCGGCACACGCTGAGCCTGCTCACCCTCAAGCCCGGCCTCTTCACCGGCGCGGGGCGTGACGCCACGGGCAGGGTGTGGTTTGACGCGCTGGGCACGGAGGCCGGGCACGAGCCCCCCAGCGCCTGGCTTTGTGGCCCCGCGCTGGCGGCACCACGCGCCCATGCCAGCCACAAGGGCAGCTATGGCGACGTGGCCGTGGTGGGGGGAGAGGGGCTGGCGGGGCGTGGCATGGGCATGGCGGGCGCCGCCCTGCTGGCCGCGTCCGCGGCCTTGCATGGCGGCGCGGGGCGTGTGCTGGTGGCCCTGCTCGACGGCGGCCATCTGGAGCTGGACCTGCAGCAACCCGAGCTGATGTTCCGCCGCTTCGACGCCCTGGCGCTGGAACAGCTCACCGTGGTCTGCGGCTGCGGCGGCGGCGAGGCCGTCGCCCATGTGCTGCCGGGCGTCATCACGCGCTCGGCGCGGCTGGTGCTGGACGCCGATGCCCTCAACACCATCGCCAGCCAGGCCGCCCTGCACGCGCTGGTGGTGGCGCGCGGCCAGCACGGCTTGCCCACGGTGCTGACGCCCCACCCGCTGGAGGCCGCCCGGCTGCTGGGCCTGTCCACCGCCGAGGTGCAGGCGGACCGCCTGGACGCGGCCCAGCAACTGGCCTCGCAGTTCAACTGCGTGGCCGTGCTCAAGGGCTCGGGCACGGTGGTGGCGGCCCCCGGCCGCGTGCCCGCGATCAACCCCACGGGCAATGCACGGCTGGCCACCGCGGGCACGGGGGATGTGCTCGCCGGCATGGTCGCGGCGCACATGGCCGCCGGGGCCAGTGCCCTGCGCGCCGCCTGCGAGGCGGTGTATGGCCACGGGCTGGCGGCAGATGCCTGGCCGGCCGGGCTGGCGCTCACCGCCAGCGGGCTCGCGCGGCGCGCGGGCGGCTGACGGCACGGCCAGCGTTGTCCGCGCCACGGCCGAGGCCGCACGCCGCCCACCGCCGCCAAGGAGGCCTTCACCGGTCCACCAGCGTGACCTCCTTCAGGGGCTTGAGCACGCTGGAGGGGGTCATGCCAAAGGTCTGCCGGAACATGCGGCTGAAATGCGCCGAATCGGAGAACGCGCCCTGCAGCGCAGCATCCGTCAGCCGGGGGCTGACCGCGAGGTTCGCCATGGCCAGCCGCACCTGCGACCACACCTGGTAGCGGCGCAGGCTGACGCCCATCTCCGCCCGGAACAGGTGGTTGAAGCGCGAGGCCGACAGCTGCACGGACGACGCTAGCCCCTCGCGCGCCCACCGCCCGTCCCGGGGGCTTCGCAGGGCCTGCAGGCTGCGCGCCACGCGCGGATCCAGGGGCGCCGCCGCATGCCCGCCCCCGCACCGCAGCAGGGCCTGCAGATCGAACCGGCGCAGGTAAGCGTCCATGGCGCTGCGCGAGCCCACGGCCCTGGCCGCGTCGAGGACCACGCCATCGTGCTGCTGGAACGGGCCCCGCAGACCCCGCGCCTCGGGAGAGTCGGGCTCCAGGTACATCAGCGCCACGTGCTCTCCGCAGGGGTCGAACACATGTTCCACCCCGGCGGCCACCAGCGCGCTGTGGCACGTCTCCACCCGCCCCGGCTGCCAGTGCAAGGCAAAGCGCCCCGACAGGCCGATGAGCAGCACCGGCGACGCATGGCAGTGCCAGCCCGTGGAGGGAAGGTCGCCCAGATACAGCGCACGGTCGGCGCCCAAGGTCAGTGTGTTCCGTGCTGGCATGCGCATAGCCCAAACATACAAGTTTTCTCGCACGGTTCCCGATAGCCTTCGCCATCCCCGTCCATGCCCCCCCATTCCAATGCCCCCGCGCGGGCAGGACAGGCATGCGCCGGCCCACCCACGACAACCTCTGGAGACCCCTCCTTGAAACGCATTGTCCTTGCTGCCGTGGCAGCTTTCGCGCTCGCCGCCACGGCGCTGTACCACGGTGCCCCCTCGCTGTTCACGGAGCCCTTGCTCGCGCTCAATCGCAGCCTGTCGGGCCTGGAGGAAAAGATCGTCGACGCCGCGATGCACCAGATCCACTACCTGGACAGCGGCGCCACGCCAGGGCCCCCGGCGCAGGGCGCCACCAGTTCCCCCCGCGTTCCGGTCGTCCTCTTGCACGGCATCTTTGCCGAGAAGGACCACTGGGTGGAGTTCGCCCGCCCGCTCACAGCCACCCACCGGGTGATCGCGCCAGACCTGCCGGGGTTCGGAGAAAGCACGCGCCGCGAGGACCAGGCCTATGACTACGCCGCCCACACCGAACGCCTGCGCAGCCTGCTCGATGCACTGGGCATTGAAAAGGCCCATCTGGCAGGCAACTCCATGGGGGGCACGATCGCGGCGCTGTTCGCCGCCGCACACCCCGAGCGCGTGGCGAGCGTGGCCTTCATCGGAGCACCACACGGCATCCGTTCACCGCAACCCAGCGCCATGGACCACCTCATCGACAGCGGGCAGCGCCCGCTCGTGGCGCACGACCCCGCGGCGTTCGACGCCATGATGGCGCTGGTGTTCGAGAAACGCCCTTTCCTGCCGTATCCCATCCTGCACGCCACGCAGCAGGACGCGCTGCGCAACGCGGCATCCAATGCGCGGCTCTGGGATGCACAGCTCAAGGACCGCTATCTGCTGCAGGAAAAGCTCGCCGCCCTCGAGCAGCACCCCACTCTGGTCCTGTGGGGCGAAAGCGACCGCGTCTTCCACCCCTCCGGCATGCGGCCCCTGAAGGCGGCCCTGCCGGGAGCACAGGTGGAGGCACTGCGCGGGGTGGGCCACCTGCCGATGATGGAAGCGCCCCGGGACACGGCGCTGCGGTATGCGGAATTCCTGCGACACCCCGGGGCGCGGCCCTCCCGTTCCATGCCAGAAAAATCCCATTGAATCGACCCCTGGCGCTCTCCTGAAAAGCGCCGGAAGCTATCAAATATATAGCAAACTCCCGCCCGGGAGACGGTTCACCCCGGGTGGAAGCCGGGTGGGTCAGCCCCGGCGCGGCTTGCGCCCCTTGCCCTTGCCGGACTTGCTGCCGGCCGCGGCCTTTTTCACCGAGGCCTTGAGCTCCTGGATGGGCGAGCGGGCCGCGCGCTCACGCGTGAGCGATGCGAGTTCGGTGCTGGACGCCTCGGGCGCGGGGCCACGCTTGCGGGCTGCCGGGCGGCCCCCCGCCTTGCGCGCGCCGCCGGGGCCGTCGGAGGCAACGCCCTTGTCCTTGAGCGCGCGGCCGAGCAGCTCCTCCCCCTCGCGCACCAGGCGGAAGTCGATCTTGCGGCCATCGAGGTCCACGCGGCTGACCTGCACCCGCACCCGCGCGCCGATGGCGTAGCGGATGCCGGTGCGCTCGCCGCGCAGCTCCTGGCGCGCCTCGTCGAACTTGAAGTACTCGCCACCCAGCTCGGTGATGTGCACCAGGCCTTCGACGTACATCGCGTCGAGCGTGACGAAGATGCCGAAGCTCGTCGCCGCGCTGACCACGCCGCTGTACTCCTCGCCCAGGTGCTCGCGCATGTACTTGCACTTGAGCCAGGCTTCCACGTCGCGGCTGGCCTCGTCGGCACGGCGCTCGTTGGCGCTGCAGTGCAGGCCCGCGGCCTCCCAGGCCTGCGTATCGCGGCTCGGCGGCTTCACGTCCTTGCGCGGCTTGGTGCCGGGCGCCGCCACGCGGGCGGCCAGGCGCTTGGCCAGCTTGGCGTGGGCCTCGCCCGGCGTCGGCAGCGACGGCAGCGCGTATTTGGTCTTGCCCAGGATGGCCTTGATGACCCGGTGCACCAGCAGGTCGGGATAGCGCCGGATGGGGCTGGTGAAGTGCGTGTAGGCCTCGAACGCCAGGCCGAAGTGGCCGCTGTTGACGGGCGTGTAGATGGCCTGCTGCATGGAGCGCAGCAGCATGGTGTGGATCTGCTGCGCGTCCGGCCGGTCCTTGGTGGCCTCGGCGATGGCCTGGAACTCGGCGGGCTTGGGATCGTCGCCGATGGTCATGCCCACGGCCATGGCCTTGAGGTAGTTGCGCAGGATTTCCTGCTTCTCGGGCGTGGGGCCTTCGTGCACGCGGAACAGGCCGGGCTGGCCGCCCTGCGCGATGAAGTCGGCGCTGCACACGTTGGCGGCCAGCATGGCCTCTTCGATGAGCTTGTGCGCATCGTTGCGGGTGCGCGGCACGATCTTCTCGATGCGGCCGTTCTCGTCGCAGATGATCTGCGTCTCGGTGGTCTCGAAGTCCACCGCGCCACGCTGCTGGCGCGCCACCAGCAGGGCGCGGTACACGTCATGCAGGTTGAGCAGGTCCTTCACGCGGTCCTTGCGCTTGCTGGCCTCGGGCCCGCGCGTGTTGGCCAGAATGGCCGCCACCTCGGTGTACGTGAACCGCGCATGGCTGAACATCACGGCCGGGTAGAACTGGTAGGCATGCACCTCGCCCTTGGCGGTGACCAGCATGTCGCAGACCATGCACAGACGCTCGACCTCGGGGTTGAGCGAGCACAGGCCGTTGGAAAGCTTCTCGGGCAGCATAGGGATCACGCGGCGCGGGAAGTAGACGCTGGTGGCGCGGTCATAGGCATCGATGTCGATGGCGCTGCCGGTCTCCACGTAGTGGCTCACGTCGGCGATGGCCACCAGCAGGCGCCAGCCCTTGGCGCGACCGACCTTGGCGGGCTCGCAGTACACGGCGTCATCGAAATCGCGCGCGTCCTCGCCGTCGATGGTGACCAGGGGCACGTCGGTCAGGTCCACGCGGCGCTTCTTGTCCTGCGCGCGCACCTTGTCGGGCAGTTCCTTGGCCTGGGCCAGGCACTCGGCCGAGAACTCGTGCGGCACGCCGTACTTGCGCACCGCGATCTCGATCTCCATGCCGGGGTCATCCACCTCGCCGAGCACTTCGGTGATGCGGCCCACGGGCTGGCCGAACAGGGCCGGCGGCTCGGTCAATTCGACCACGACCACCTGGCCGGGCTTGGCGGCGCCGGTGGCACCCTTGGGGATCAGTACATCCTGCCCGTAGCGCTTGTCCTCGGGCGCCACCAGCCACACGCCGCTTTCCTGCAGCAGGCGGCCGATGATGGGCTGGGGCGGGCGCTCGATGATCTCGACCACGCGGCCCTCGGGGCGGCCGCGCCGGTCCTGGCGCACGATGCGCACGCGCACACGGTCCTTGTGCAGGACAGCGCGCATTTCGTTGGGGGGGATATAGATGTCGCCTTCGCCATCGTCGCGGATGACAAAACCGTGTCCGTCACGGTGCCCCTGCACGCTGCCTTCAATTTCGTCCGACAGATGCGCGGACTGCGCGCCGGGGGTGGTTTTTTTGATATACAATCTTAGTCTTTCCTGAAATGCCCAGGTGGCGGAATTGGTAGACGCACTAGTTTCAGGTACTAGCGAGTAACATCGTGGAGGTTCGAGTCCTCTCCTGGGCACCAAGTTTAACGAGAACCTGTGAAGGTTTTCAAAATATCGAAGCCGCTGTGAATACAGCGGCTTTTTTATTTCCCGCCTCCATGCCCCGACGCCGCTTCCCGAGACGCTGGCGGAATGAATTTAAAAAAATCTTCATCCACTCGCCAGAAGCCGCAATTACTTGTTCTATAATTCGAGGCTGATCTGAAAGCCCAGGTGGCGGAATTGGTAGACGCACTAGTTTCAGGTACTAGCGAGTAACATCGTGGAGGTTCGAGTCCTCTCCTGGGCACCAAACAATAAAAAAGCCGTTGCAACCGCAACGGCTTTTTTTATTCCTGCCCCGCCCTCGACAGGCGGGCAACGGGCGGCTCTTCGTGGCCATCAATGCCCTGCGCAGTCCACGCTCCGGACAAGCCCTCCCCGGCCCTGCTCAAAGATCAGGTATCAACCGCTTGCCCAATGAAAACGCCTCGTCGCGCGCATAGCCGAGGGCATCGTAGAAATGCAGGACCCGGGCATTGCTGGTGCGCACCAGCACATTGACCTTGGGACACCCGAGCCGCAGCAAGCGCAGCTCCACCTCCGCCATGAGACGGCGCCCCAGCGCCAGCCGCTGATGCCCCGGTGCCACCGCGAGGTAGTACACGGAGCCCCGGTGGCCGTCATAGCCCGCCATGGCGGTGCCCACGAGCCGTTCCGCCATGCCGTCTCGCGCCGGCACCACCGCCACCAGAAAAAGTTCTGGCTGCACCAGAAGCTTGCGGGCGATGTCCTTGTGAGGATCGTTCCAGGGGCGGACAAGCCCGCAGTCGTGCCACAGCGCCACCGCGGCAGCCTCATCGGCCGCCCCGAAAGGCCGGATGTGCACCGGCAACCCGCCAGCCATCGCTTCTTTGGCCCTCTTACTTGCGCAGCAGTGCCTTGAGCGCGTTCTGAAGGCGGCGCGCATTGGCCGCGTCGCTGGCGCTGGCCAGCACGCGGGCCGCGTCCTGCCCCCAGGTCTGCGCTGGCGCGGGATCGTTGCGGCGCGTGAGCAGTTGCAGCTGCAGCATGCGCCGGGCGGCGATGTGCTCCGCGGGCGTGGGCGCCTCTGCGGCCATCTCCAGGCGCAGCAGCGCTTCCGAGGCATCGCCCTTCGGCGCCGCCGACAGGGCCTGCGCCCAGGCGTTGCGCACCGATGCAGTCACACCCGCTCCGAGATCCTGCGTACTGGGCACCAGGCCCGCGTCGCGCTTTTCCCACGCGGTCAGCAATTGCGTCAGCGCCTCGCCGTGGGCTTGCGCCGCCAGTTTTTTCAGAGCCAGCTGGGCATGCTCCATGGCGTCGCGCTGCGCGCGGAAAGCGGTGTCTCCCAGGCGCGGGCCCCGGTCTTCCTGCGCAGGACGGTCGCCGAAACGGCCACCCCGGTCATTGCGGTCGCCAAAACGGCCGTCTGGACGCGGGCCGCCACGGCCGGCATCACGGTCGCCAGGGCGGCCATCCCTGCGGTCGCCGGGGCGCGCACCACGGCCCGGCGCAGCAGGCGCATCCTTCTTCATGCCCGGCCGGTCGTCACCGCGCACGGCCACCACGGGCCGCGCCACGGGCTTGGGTGCCACGGGCGCCGGTGCGCAAGCCACCGGCTCCGCCTCCACACCCTCGGCCACCGGATCCGCCGGAGCTTCCGAAGCGGATTCAGCCGCCATGGCGGACTGGCTCTGCTCGTCCTTCTGCGCCGAGGCCACGGCCTGCGCGGCCTGCGCCTGACCGCGCAGCGCGGCCTCCAGCGCCTGCATGGCAGAGCGGATCTGCTGCGCATCCCCCGTCGCATTGGCGGCTTCCAGGGACTTGGAGGCCTCCAGCACCACGCGGTCGCGGGCGCTCAATTCGGTGACTGCGCGCTCACGGTCTGCGGACTTGCGGTTGAAAGCCTCGTCGATGGGCTTGCGGAACGCGTCCCACAGCTTTTGCTCGTGCTTGCGGTCCAGCGGCACCGTCTGCGCCTCGGCCTGCCAGCGCTGCTGGAGCGCCTTGACCGCATCGATGCGCAGCGCGGGCGCAGCCCCCAATGCGGTGGCTTCGTCGATCATGGCGTGGCGACGCGCCAGGCTCTCCTTCTGGGCTGCTTCCAGCGGGGCCGCCGCCGAGGCGATGGCCTGCTTCCACAAGGGCTGCAGCTCGGCAAAGATCTTCTCGCCCACATGACCACCTTCGCGCCAGCGGTCGCCAAACTGGTGGAGCGCGCGGTTGATGGCCTTCCAGTCACCCGACGCCGCGTGCGCTTGCGACCATGCCTTGAGCTCCTCGATCAGTGCCAGGCGCTGCGCCTTGTGCTCGGCAGCCTCCGTGCGGATCTTGTCCAGCCAGGCCTCGACCACCTTGTGGGCCGCGTTGCAGGCTTCATCGAATTTTTTCCACAGCGCATGGTTGGGTGCGCCCCCCTGGTCCGCCTGCTTCCATTGGTCGCGCAGGTTGCGCAGGATTTCCTGCATCTTGCGGCCACCCAGGGCCTGGCCTTCAGGACGGTTGAGCAAGGCCTCGGCCTTGGCCACCAGGTCCTCGCGCACCTGGTCGGCACTCCAGCGCTGCCAGCCCTCCAGCTCGCCAGCCGCCACCAGGGCCGCGTGCACCTGCTGCTCCAGGGCATTGTCGATGTGCTTTCCATGCACCTTGAGCACGGCGCGCAGCGCGGCTGCAGCACCCGCGCTGGCCTTGCCATGGCCTTCGGCGGTTTCCTTTTCGAGGACGGCCAGGGCTTCGCGCACGCTTTGCGCGGCCTTCTCGATCACTTCAGGAGCCGCCTTGGGCTTGGCCGCACGCGCGGGCTTGGCCGCGGCCGCCGCAGCAGCGGCCTCCGTGGGCAGGCCGCGCGCGGCGCGCAGCTCGTCGGCCCATACGGGCACGGGCGGCAGTGCAGCGCTGGCATCGGCCGCGGCCGCCACGGCCTGGGCCACGGCAGGCTGGAAAGCCTCCCACACCACCAGCAACTGGGTGCGCGACGCATCGAGCAGCGCAGGAAAGCGCGCTTCCACGCTCGCCCAGCTGGCATCGCTGGTGAGTTCCTGTGCCTGCTCCTGCCAGCGGGCCACATCGGCACGCAGGAGTTCAAGCGCCGCCTGCGCATCGCGCCAGGGCTTGGTGGAAAGCACTTCAATGCGCTGGGCCAGCAGCACGGCGGCCTCCCGCTGCACCTGCACGCGATGCTGCAGGTCTTCGATCACTTTCACACGGTCCGCGACCTGCACCTTGAGCAGCGACAACGGCTCGCGCGACAGCGGCGCACCGGCCTTGGCCGCATCGCGCTGCCAGGCCATGGCATCGGCGATATTGAGCTTGGGGGCCGCAAGAAGGGCCTGCGCCTTTTCCGCCCACTCGGCGGCGATGGCCTCCTGCCCCTTGGCGCGGCGGATTTCGTCAAGGCGCTCTCGCACCGCGCGGGCTGCGCCCTTGTCACGGCCGCTCAACTCCTTGAAGACCTCCTGCAACTGCTCCGGGGCAGGCTGCGTGGCCAGCCAGTCGCGGATGCGGGAGGCGCGCTCACCAGAGGTGGCGGCAGAAAAGGCGCCGCCGGTCAACGCATCAAGCGGATGCGGCTCATGGGTTTTGGCCGGGGCCGGATTCACTTCAGGTGCGTCGGACATTTTGCTGCGGGAAAAAAATGGAAACATGGATCCAATGGATAACAAAGGCTCCCCCAGGCGCATTGCCTGGAGGCCCGCCCTGGCAACCGCACTGCACGCGCGCCAAGGCAACAAGGAGACTATTTTCACCGGGTTCGGCCAACAGACCGCAGCATGGCGCTGCGCCAAACCCCGAGGGTGATCTGGCACAAGGCTTTGCCAGACGGGCTGACATGCTGCGACCCCCGCAAGGGGCATCGCCCGCGACTCCGGGCGAACTGTCGCCGCTCTAGGGAACAGCCCCCATTATCTATATATAAGCGCCGCTAGCCCAGACAGCCCGCCAGCACAAACAAGAAAGCCCGGCGGACAGTGCCTCAAGGCCTGCCTGCCGGGCTTGACGGCTGACACAACGGTCTTTGCCATCGGTCGCAAATGCGGAGATGAAGGTCCACACTGCGAGGAGGCAAGGTATTGCCTCCAGGGGGTGCCTTGGAATCCTCATCTGCTGCACCAGGACACTGAATGCCTTTGGAGGGAGACTTGGTTTCGTCTGGCGATGCCTGAAATCAACAGGCAACTGAACCTTACCAAAGTAGTTGCCGCAGTTCAAACTGGATTCTCAATGGCGAAAAGTCCACCGATTGAATTTGACATGAGCTTGTAACAACCCGCCTGAGGCCACAGGCCCCAAACGTCCGCCAGCACCCCAAAAACTGTGATTTTCTACATATTTTTTATAACTTATTAGTCTTATGATTCAATTCATTAGTATTGACTAAGCATTTAGTGACCTCCTAGAATCCGCCAGCCCCAAAAACAGGCTAGTAAAAACCCCAACCCGCTGCCGAACCCGGCTAAGTCAAACCAGGCCCAAAGCACCCCAGAGATGTGCGGCCCACTTGATGGCGTACCAATCCAGGCGACCCGCTGAGACGGGACAGTCACCGATGACTGCCCAGGCTCAGTGCGGCGCTTCAGAAAGGAAGAGCTATGACAGCGTCAGGAAAAATAGTCTCCGGCGTGCGGACCTTCGTGGCCGACGTGACCGAAGGTTTTCTTGAAATCACCCACAACAGCTTCGCCCTCATCGGCCTGGCTGTGGCCTTTGTCGTGATCACCCTCACGGCCCGCCCGGACCTGCGCCAGGCAGGCGAAGCGCAATTGATGAACTGGCTGCAGGCCCGCCAGGTGGAAGTGCTTGGCATGCCCATCGAGCCGGAGGCCAGCGAGCGCGCCACGGCGGGCAATCCCAAGGACCTGCCCAAGGAGCAGGCCGCCGTCGCGTTCTGGCTCAGCAAGAAGTACCGCGTTGCCCCCGAGCCGCTGAGCGTGCTGGTGGCAGAGGCCTATGAAATTGGCGCGAAGTCCAAGATCGATCCCACGCTGATCCTGGCCATCATGGCCATCGAGTCGAGCTTCAACCCGTTTGCGCAAAGCGCGGTGGGCGCCCAGGGGTTGATGCAGGTGATGACCAACGTGCATACCGACAAGTACCAGAACTTCGGGGGGCACTTTGCGGCCTTCGATCCCGTGAGCAACCTGCGCGTGGGCGTGAAGGTCCTGCAGGAATGCATTTCGCGCGCGGGTTCCGTGGAGGGCGGGCTGCGCTTTTACGTGGGCGCCGGCAACCTGGCCGACGACGGCGGCTATGCCGCCAAGGTGATGGCCGAGCATTTCCGCCTGCGCCAGGTGGCCGGCGGCCGCTCCATGCCCACCGCGCCGCCGCCCACGCTGTCCACCCAGGCACCCGCCCAGATCATCCCGGTGTCTGCGCCGCCCGCGACGCCAGCGGCGGTGGCGGCCGACAAGGTAGCCCTGCTGACGGGGCTCTGAGCCGATCCTGTGCCGCCGGCCGGGGCGCCATGACCCCGGGGCGCACGGCACTTCGCGCGATGCGACACAGGTTGCGCATGCCACGTCAGCTACACTAGCGGGGTACGCGACTGGCGATAGGCGCGGCATCCCGCACACAGGGTGCTGCCGCTGACGTGGAAACCAGCAAGGGCTTGCCCCTTGTGAACCACTGGGAAGCGTGCCGCACGGGGTTCATCCCTTCTGCGTTCAGCCGTTCGCCTGGGCAGCCCTTGTTTCAAGGGACACAAGTTCATAGGACTGCCAATCATGTACGACCGCAATATTCTTGTCGAACAAACCGACCCCGAGCTCTTTGCCGCCATCCAGGCTGAAAACGCCCGGCAAGAGCACCACATCGAGCTGATCGCCAGCGAGAACTACGCCTCCCCCGCGGTGATGTGGGCGCAGGGCACGCAGCTGACCAACAAGTACGCCGAAGGCTATCCCGGCAAGCGCTACTACGGTGGCTGCGAGCACGTGGACGTGGCCGAGCAGCTGGCCATCGACCGCGTCAAGCAGATCTTCGGTGCCGAGGCCGCCAACGTGCAGCCCCACTGCGGCGCATCCGCCAACGAGGCCGTGTTCCTCGCGTTCCTCAAGCCCGGCGACACCATCATGGGCATGAGCCTGGCCGAAGGCGGCCACCTCACCCACGGCATGCCGCTGAACATGTCGGGCAAGTGGTTCAACGTGGTCTCCTACGGCCTCGATGCCAACGAAGCTCTGGACTACGACGCCATGGAGAAGAAGGCGCACGAAACCCGCCCCAAGCTCATCATCGCCGGTGCCTCGGCCTACAGCCTGCACATCGACTTCGCACGCTTTGCCAAGGTGGCCAAGGACGTGGGCGCGATCTTCATGGTGGACATGGCCCACTACGCCGGCCTGATCGCCGCGGGTGTGTACCCCAACCCCGTGCCGCATGCCGACGTGGTCACCAGCACCACGCACAAGAGCCTGCGCGGCCCCCGTGGCGGCATCATCCTGATGAAGGCCGAGCACGAGAAGGCCATCAACAGCGCCATCTTCCCCGGCCTGCAAGGCGGCCCGCTGATGCACGTGATCGCGGCCAAGGCCGTGGCCTTCAAGGAAGCGCTGCAGCCCGAGTTCAAGGCCTACCAGGAGCAGGTGGCCAAGAACGCCAAGGTGGTGGCCGAGACACTGACCGCGCGCGGCCTGCGCATCGTCTCCGGCGGCACGCAAAGCCACGTGATGCTGGTGGACCTGCGTGCCAAGGGCATCACGGGCAAGGAAGCCGAGGCTGTGCTGGGCGCCGCCCACATGACCATCAACAAGAACGCGATCCCCAACGACCCTGAAAAGCCGATGGTGACCAGCGGCGTGCGCATTGGCACCCCCGCCATGACCACGCGCGGCTTCAAGGAAGAAGAAGCGCGCATCACCGCCAACCTGATCGCCGATGTGCTGGACAACCCGCGCGACGAGGCCAACATCGCCGCCGTGCGCGCCAAGGTCAATGCGCTGACGGCCCGCTTCCCGGTCTACCGTTAACTTCACCGGTCAGCAGCCGCCATGAAGTGCCCCTTCTGCAGCAACCTGGAAACGCAAGTCGTCGAAACGCGGGTGTCTGAAGATGGGGTGTTCATCCGCCGCCGCCGCCAGTGCGGCGCGTGCGACAAGCGCTTCACCACCTACGAACGGCCGGAAGTGAGCTTCCCGGCCATCGTGAAGAAGGATGGCCGGCGCATCGAGTACGAACGCGCCAAGCTGCTCGCTTCCTTCAATCTGGCGCTGCGCAAGCGCCCGGTCAGCACGGACCAGATCGACAGCGCCATCGAGCGCATCGAGGAAAAGCTGCTCAACCTCGGCCAGCGCGAAGTGATCTCCAGCCGCATCGGCGAGCTGGTCATGCGCGAGCTCAAGAAGCTCGACAAGGTGGCCTACATCCGCTTTGCCAGCGTGTACCGCAGTTTCGAGGACATCGACGACTTCCGCGCGATGGTGGACGAAGTGCGCAAATAACCGCCGCGGCGCCCACGGCCCGTTTGTTGCCGGGCTGGGCTGCCCACGCACCCGCCTCCAGCCAGGCCCAGCGGCCACCTTGGCGATACGCTATCAAAAATATAGCTTTCGGCGCTTGAAGTAAAAGCGCCAGAGGCTATTTTCATGGGCAAAACACCCCCCTGGTGCACAGAAACACCGCGGCTGCCCGACAATGCCTGCGGTGAAAACCCGCCACTTCCTGCAGCTGGTGCTGCTGTCGGCCCTCTGGGGCGCTTCGTTTCTCTTCATCCGCATCGCAAGCCCGCTGCTGGGGCCCAACGTGATGGCCGCCCTGCGCATCGGACTGGGCACACTGACCCTGGTCGCCATCATGCGGGCGGCCGGCGAGCCCTGGCCGTGGCGCCACTGGCGCGAGCTGTTCGGGCTGGGCACGCTCACCGTGGCGGTGCCGTTCCTGCTGTATGCCTGGGCAGCCTTGCACCTGCCGGCGGGCTACAGCTCATTGCTCAACACGATGGCCGTTCCCTTCAGCGTGCTCGCGGCTGCGTGGATGAAGGAAGACACGCTGAGCCAGCGCAAGTGGCTGGGCTGCCTGTGCGGCTTCGCGGGCGTGGCCCTGATCGTGCAGCTCGGCCCGGTGGAGCCCACGCCGTCCCTGCTGGTCGCGGCACTGGCCTGCATCATCGCGTCGGCCTGCTACGGGGTCTCCACCACCTGGATGAAGCGAGCCACCACGCGCATGTCGCCCCTGTCGATCGCCGCAGGCATCCACGCCGCCGCGCTGGTGCTGCTGCTGCCGGGCGCCGCATGGAGCCTGCCCGAAGCCCGCTTCACCGCCGGGGCCGTGGCGGCGGTGGCGGTCATGGGCATCGCCACCTCGGGCCTGGCCTACTGGCTCAACCTGCGCGTGCTCGCCCAGGTATCCCCGGTGGCGGCGATGAGTTCCGCGTTCATGATCCCGCTGTTCGGGGTGGCCTGGGGGCATGTGTTCCTGGGCGAGGCCCTGGGCCCCGGCATGCTCTGGGGCGGAGCGCTCGTGCTGGTGGCCACCGGCCTGGTCACGGGCTTCAACCCGCTGCGCTGGCTGGGGGCACTGCGCCCGGGCAAGGAATAGCCGCCGCCGCTCAACGCACGGCGCGCGCGACGGACGTGATGCGGTTGGTAGCAGGCACGGCCACCGGACTCTGCGTGCGGAAATAGGCCTCCAGCGCGTCCAGGTCCAGCCCGCCCACCAGGCGGTCGCGCCCTTCGGTCAGCACGGTGAAGTTGTCTCCGCCGCTGTCGAGGTAGCTGCTCATCACCACGCGCACCGGCATGTCGTCGCGCAGCGCAGCACCCTGCAGCACCATCTGGCTGACGCGCTCGCCCGCCGGCCGGGACAGGTCGAACTGGTAGGCAAAGCCCGATGAGACCGACAGCACGCGGGGCCGCTGCACGGTGTTGCTGCCGCTGGCGAACTGCTGCTCCAGCACCGCCCTGATCTGCGCGCCCGTGAAGGTCTTCACGACCAGCTGGTTGCCAAAGGGCTGCACGGCAAACAGCTGCCCGTAGCGCACCAGGCCCTGCCCATCCGGCACCAGGTCGGCACGCAGCCCCCCCGGGTTCATGAAGGACAGCTGCGCCCCGCCCTGCTCCGGCGCGCGCGTGGCGTGGAGCTGCGCATCGGCGACCAGGTTGCCCAGGGCACTCTCCAGCGAGGGCGTCAGCACGCGGCGCAGGGCCGACACGGCCTGCCCCACCGGGCGCTGCGCCAGCGGTATGGCCGCCGCGCGGTAGGTGTCGACGATCTTTTGCACCGCCGGATCGGCCGGGAAGGAAGGCACGGCCGAGGTCATGGGCACGTGTCCCTGGCTGCCGGTGAAGGCCTCTCCTTGCACGATGACGTTGCGCGCCGTCTTGCGCACCACGCGGCGCGTGCGGGTGTCCACACGCAGCTGGATGTCGGTGAGCAGCGTCCCATACTGGCCTGCACTGGTCAGGAGGAAGGGCCTGGCGGGATTCACACGGGCGTAGTCGCACACGTAGGCCTGGTGCGTGTGGCCGGAGACCACCACGTCCACCGCGGGGTCCAGGCGCTCCAGGATGGGGACGATGTCGCCGGAGAGGCCCGCGCAGCTGGTCTCCTGCACCCCGGCCGTGGTGCTGCCGCCTTCATGGATGACGACCGCGATCACGTCGGCGCCCTGCGCCTTGAGCTGGGGAATCAGGGCATTGGCCGTGGCCGCCTCGTCCTCGAAGCGCAGCCCGGCCACGCCCGAGGGGCTCACCATGGTGGGCGTGGCCTGGAGCGTGAGCCCGATGACGCCCAGCGTCACCGTGGTGCCACCCTGCGTGAAGCGCTTGAGCCCCGTCGCGGGCAGCAGTGTCCGCCCGTCCTCGACGCGCACCGTGTTCGCGGCCAGGAAGCCAAAGCGGGCGCCCTTGAATGGCTGGCTGATCTGGCAGGGCTGGCGCGCCGTGAACTTCTCGCAACCTCCCTGCTGCAGGCGCAGCAGCTCGCGCCAGCCGCGGTCGAACTCATGGTTGCCCACCGCGTTGAAGTCGATCTGCATCTCGTTGACGGCCTCGATGGTGGGCTCGTCCAGGAACAGCGAGGACACCAGCGGCGACGCACCGACCATGTCGCCGGCGGACACGACCGCGTGGTGCGGCCCCCGCGCCTTGAGGGCTGCGATGGCGCTCGCGAAGTACGCCATCCCGCCCGCGGGCACCGCCACCGGTCCCGTGGGGCTTGGAACGGCATGCGCCATGCGGGGCGGCTCCATGTTGCCATGCAGGTCGTTGAAGCCGATGAGCGTGATGTCGATGTGCGCGGGTGCCGGATCGCCGGCCCATCGCGTGGCCGTGCCGCAGCCCGCTAGGAGGCCCCCGAGGACGCCCGCCGCCGCGAGCACCGCGCCGCCGCGCGCCCATCCTGAACCACGGAATGCCTGTGCCAACAACCTGCGCATGGAGAGTGCCTTGTCCAGTCCAGTAAAAAGGGCGCGCATCCCTGCACGCCCCGCAAACCACGGCGGCGAAGCGCCCGGGCCGGGCCCGGTGCGCTGTGCCATGCCGATTCCTACAGAAACGATGCCTGGATGGGCGGCACCGGCGGCACCACATCGCCACACTGCGCGCGGTGGCGCAGGGCATGGTCCATGACGACCAGCGCCAGCAGCGCCTCGGCGATGGGCGCAGCGCGGATGCCCACGCAGGGGTCGTGGCGGCCCTTGGTGACGACCTCGGTGCTCTTGCCGTGCACATCGATCGATTCGCGCGGGCTGATGATGGAGCTGGTGGGCTTGATCGCGATGCTCACCTCCAGGTCCTGCCCGGTGCTGATGCCGCCCAGCACGCCGCCCGCGTTGTTCGTGCGAAAGCCCTGGGGCGTCATCGAATCGCCATGCATCGTGCCCCGGTGGGCCACGCTGGCAAAGCCCGCGCCGATCTCCACGCCCTTCACCGCGTTCAGGCCCATCATGGCGTGGGCGATGTCGGCATCGAGCTTGTCGTACAGCGGCTCGCCCAGCCCCACGGGCACGCCGGTGGCCTGCACGCGGATGCGGGCACCGCAGGAATCACCGGCCTTGCGCAGGGCGTCCATGTAGTCCTCGTACTGCTGCACGTCGGCCACGGGGGCGAAGAAGGGATTGCTGCGCACGTGGTCCCAGCTCTCGAACGGGATGGACAGGTCGCCCAGCTGTGTCATGCAGGCGCGGAACTGCACGCCGTACCGCTGCGCAAGCCACTTCTTGGCCACGGCGCCAGCGGCCACCGTGGGCGCCGTCAGGCGGGCGGAAGACCGGCCTCCGCCGCGCGGGTCGCGGATGCCGTACTTGTGCCAGTAGGTGTAGTCGGCATGGCCGGGGCGAAAGCTCTCGGCGATGTTGCTGTAGTCCTTGCTGCGCTGGTCGGTGTTGCGGATCAGCAGCGCGATCGGCGTGCCGGTGGTCTTGCCCTCGTACACGCCCGACAGGATCTCCACCGCATCGGGCTCGTTGCGCTGGGTGACGTGGCGGCTGGTGCCGGGGCGGCGCCGGTCCAGGTCGGCCTGGATGTCGGCCTCGGCGAGCGCCATGCCGGGCGGACAGCCGTCGATCACGCAGCCAATGGCCGGGCCGTGGGATTCACCAAAGTTGGTGACTGCGAATAGGGATCCGAAAGTATTGCCGCTCATGGCGCGGGATTATCCCAGAGCGGCCGCACGGCCGCGCCTTGCCCCCGGAGTGATGGCCCGTGCCGTGCGCCAGGAGCCCGAAGGCGGGCCCTCCGTGCGGTGCGGATACCACGCGCCACCAACCTGCTTGGCATCGCGGGACGCGCTTGCTAGCATGGGTGGACGATCTTTGGGACAACCATGCCCGTTTCAGCTCCGCACCTTCCAGGCTCCCCCTCCCCTTTGGACCGCCCACCGGCAGGCCTCCTGACAGACGCCCCGCTGCGCAGGGCCCTGGATGCGAGCGACAACGCCATCGTGATGAGCAACAGCGCCAGGCTCGTCGTGTACATCAACGAGGGCTTCACCCGCCTGTTCGGGTTCAGGCCCCAGGAGGTGCTCGGGCGGCACCTGAGCGAAGTGCTGCTGGGCCCGCACTCCGACCCGGGGCTGCTCGCCGACATCCGCAGCGGCATGCACACCGAGGGCAGTTTCCACACCGAGACCCTGTTGTACAGCCGGGCCGGCGCGCCGCGCTGGGTGTCGATGATGATCAATGCATCGGACGAGGCCTCGGGCGGGCCGGGCGGCAGCATCACCGTGCTGACGGACATCACGCTCACCAAGATGCACGAGGTGCTGCAAAAGCGGGTGCTCGAGGGCATGGTCAATGAACTGCCCCTGGCCGATCTGATGGCCCTCGTCTGCCACGAAGTGGAGCGCATCGCCCCCGAAGTCACCGCCTCCATCCTGGCCGTGGATGAACAAGGCCTGCTGCGCCCCCTGGCGGCACCGGGGCTTCCTCCCGCCATCTGCCAGGCGCTCGACGGCCTGCCCATCGGCCCCCGTGCGGGGTCGTGCGGCACCGCGGCCTTCAGGGGCATCCCCGTGGCGGTCAACGACATCGCCACCGACCCCTTGTGGGACGACTACCGCGCGCTGTTCGCACCCAGCGGCGTGCGCGCCTGCTGGTCCAGCCCGATCTGCGACCACACGGGCAAGGTGGTGGGCACCTTTGCGTTCTACTTTCGCGAGCCGCGCGGCCCGGATGCGCTGCACTACCGGCTGGTGGGTGTATGCCTGCACCTGTGCGCGCTGGCCATCGAGCGCAATGCCACGCAGCAGCGCATTCACCGCCTCGCCTTTTTTGACGGGCTCACGGGCCTGCCCAACCGCGCGATGTTCCTCAGCAGCGCCGGGCGCACGCTGGCCGGCCTGCGGCAGGACGGCCGCCCCGGCGCGCTGCTGTTCGTCGATCTGGACCGCTTCAAGCAGGTGAACGACACGCAGGGGCATGCCGCGGGCGACGCGCTGTTGTGCGAAGTGGCCAGGCGGCTGACGCAGTGCCTGCGAGCGCGGGACCTGATCGGCCGGCTGGCGGGCGACGAATTCGTGCTGCTGCTGTCCGAGTGCGCCACCGAGGAAGCGGTGCAGGCGGCGCACCGCATGCTGGAGGAAATGTCCCGGCCCATGGACATCCATGGACAGGCCCATGTCTGCCACGCCAGCATCGGCATCGCGATGTTTCCCGACGACGGCGACGCCATCGAGACGCTGCTGCGCCATGCCGACCAGGCGATGGCACAGGCCAAGAGCGATCACCGGCACAGCCTGCAATTGTTCAGCGCGGAGATGAACCGGCGCGCGCAGGAACGTGCAGCGCTGGAGCGCGCATTGCGCCAGGCCCTGGCCGAACGCCGCCTGACGCTGCACTACCAGCCCCAGGTGCTCGGCGAAGCGCCCGGCACACTGCACGGCGTGGAAGCCCTCGCGCGGTGGCGGCACCCCGAATGGGGCATGGTGCCGCCCAGCCGGTTCATCCCCGTGGCCGAAGAGTCCGGCCTGATTCACGAGCTGACCCTGTGGCTGCTGGACGAGGCCTGTGCGCAGCTGTCGGCATGGCGCGCGGCGGGCCACCACGTGCCCTGCGTGGCGGTCAACCTGTCAGGGCGCAGCTTCCACCAGGCAGACCTTGCGCAGCAGGTGTGCGATGCGCTGCGGCGCCACGGGCTGCGCGCGGACGACGTGCTTCTGGAAATCACCGAGAGCGTCATGATGGACGCGCGGCCCGTCACGCTGGCCAACATCGAGGCGCTGCACGGCAAGGGATTCCGGCTGTCGCTGGACGATTTCGGCACCGGCTATTCCAGCCTGAGCTACCTGCACCGCCTTCCCATTTCGGAGCTCAAGCTCGACATGGCCTTCGTGCAGGACCTCACCACCAGCCCCACCGCGCGGGCCCTCACGGTGTCGGTGCTCAGCATCGCCCACAGCCTGGGCATGGTGGTGGTGGCCGAAGGGGTGGAAACCACGGGCCAGCAGCAGTGGCTGCAGGCGCATGGGTGTCCCGTCATGCAGGGCTATCTGTTTGGCAAGCCGCTGCCACCGGACGAACTGGAGGCCTGGCTCTGCGCGCAGGCAGCGCGCCCGCGCTGAGCGCCGCCAGGGCGCGGCCGTGGTCAGCCGCCGCGGGCGTCGTCTTCCGGCCAGTCGCGGATGTAGGCCTTGAGCATCTTGTTCTCGAAGTTCTGGCTGTCCACCACGGCCTTGGCCACGTCGTAGAAGCTGATCACGCCCATGAGCATCTTGCGGTCCATCACCGGCATGTAGCGCGCATGGCGGTCCAGCATCATGCGGCGCACCTCGTCCATGTCGGTTTCGAGCGTGCAGGTCAGGGGTGCATCGTCCATGGCCGAGCGAACCTGCAGGGTGCCCACGCTGCCGCCATTCCTCACCACGGCCTGGATCACTTCGCGAAAGGTGAGCATGCCCACCAGATCGCCCAGCTCCATCACCACCAGCGAGCCGATGTCCCTGTCGGCCATCACATCCACGGCGCCCGCCAGCGGCTCGTCCGGCGTGACGGTGTAGAGGGTGTTCCCTTTGACGCGGAGGATGTCGCTGACTTTCATGGTTTCTGGGTCTCCAAGAGGGCGGGAAGAGCGCGGCAGGCGCTAGAGGCTGTTTCGCACCAAATATAGCCCACAATGCCCGGCTGAATTGACAACATGGGAGACACACAGATGCCCGGCTACTCCGACCCCGGCTTTGACACGCTGGCCCTGCACGCGGGTGCAAGCCCCGACCCCGCCACCGGCGCGCGCGCGGTGCCCATCCACCTGACCACCTCTTTCGTCTTCGAGTCGAGCGACCATGCCGCGTCGCTGTTCAACCTGGAGCGTGGCGGCCACGTGTACAGCCGCATCAGCAACCCCACCAACGCCGTGCTGGAGCAGCGCGTGGCGGCGCTGGAAGGCGGCGTCGGCGCCATTGCCACCGCCAGCGGCCAGGCCGCGCTGCACCTGGCCGTGGCCACGCTGATGGGTGCCGGCAGCCACATCGTGGCCAGCACCGCGCTGTATGGCGGCTCGCAGAACCTGCTGCACTACACGCTCTCGCGCTTCGGCATCGAGACCACCTTCGTCAAGCCCGGCGACATCGACGCCTGGCGCGCCGCCGTGCGGCCCAACACCAAGCTGTTCTTTGGCGAGACGGTGGGCAACCCGGGCCTGGACGTGCTGGACATCCCCACCGTGAGCGCGATTGCGCACGAGGCCGGTGTGCCTCTGCTGGTGGACTCCACCCTGACCTCGCCCTGGCTCATCAGGCCGTTCGAGCATGGCGCCGATCTGGTCTACCACTCGGCCACCAAGTTCCTCTCGGGCCACGGCACCGTGGTGGGTGGCGTCGTGGTCGATGGCGGCAGCTTCGACTGGGACGGCCCCAGATCCGCCGGCAAGTTCGCCGAGCTGACCCGGCCCTACGACGGCTTTCACAACATGGTGTTCGCCGAAGAGAGCACCGTGGGCGCCTTCCTGCTGCGCGCGCGCCGCGAGGGCCTGCGCGACTTCGGCGCCTGCATGAGCCCGCACACGGCCTGGCTCATCCTGCAGGGCATCGAGACCCTGCCACTGCGCATGCAGCAGCACATGCGCAACACCGAAAAGGTGGTCGAATTTCTGGCCGCTCAGCCCTTCGTGTCACGCGTGGGCCACCCCATGCTCGCATCCCACCCCAGCCACGCGCTGGCGCAAAAGCTGCTGCCGCGCGGCGCGGGCTCGGTGTTCAGCTTCGACCTCAAGGGCAACCGCGAACAGGGCAAAAAGTTCATCGAAACCCTCAAGGTCTTCAGCCACCTGGCCAACGTGGGCGACTGCCGCAGCCTGGTGATCCACCCGGCCAGCACCACGCATTTCCGGATGAGCGACGAGGCCCTGGCGGGTGCCGGCATCACGCAGGGCACGATCCGCCTGTCCATCGGGCTGGAGGATGCCGACGACCTGATCGACGATTTGAAGCGCGCCCTCAAGGCCGCAGAGAAGGCCGCCTGAAGGCCTGGGCCCGACCACGCCAGCCACGCCGATGCAAGCCGCAGCCCCACAGCCCGTGTTTTCCTGGGACGCCTTCGAGCAGGCCTTCCTTGACGCCGCGCTCGCGGTGGCCAGCGCCGTCCTTGCCCGGCACCCGGAGCACCGCTTCTATGCGGTCGCCCTGGCCGGCATGGGCCGCGAGCTTGATGGCCCCCTCTTCCTGCCCGCGATCGCGCTGAACAGCGAACAGGCCTACGCCCAGGCCAAGGGCGGCGGCGATGACGGCGGGGGCGGCACGCTGTACAGCCTGCGCTGGAATCCGGCGGACTGGCGCTGGCCTGACCTGCCGGCCGACAGCCCAGCCCTGGCCCGGATGCAGCAGGAGCTGCAGGCACATGCCTGTCGCGGCGACGTGGCCCACTGGCGGGCCACCGAGCAGCAATGCCTGGAGGCCCTGGTGCGCGCATGCCAGCGCCTGCGCACCGCGCTGCGGGCCTCGCCCTGGTCGGACCGGCTCACGCCGGACTTCGCCGTGCTGCTGCATGAAGACAGCGACGAGGGCGTGCAGTGGGCCCGGCGCTGCCTGGGAGACGATGCCTTCGCCGCCCTGCTTCCCGGCCATGCGGCCGCCATCGCGGAGGCGCTGCGCGTGGAAGCGCTGCCCCCGGACCAGCAACTGCGCTATCACCTGGCATGCCTGCGCAATGAAGCCGCGCCCGAGCTGGGCCTGGGCCGCCAACAAGCCGTGGACCATGCCACGCAGGACACCGAACACGCGCTGCGGCGGCTCGGCCCCGTCGCGGTGCCCGCCTTGCTGGCGCTGCTGGAGCGCGCGGACACGCAGTCCATCGCGGCCAGGCTCCTGGGCGACATCGGATCCGCCAGCCCCGAGGTGCTGGACGCCCTGCGCCACCACCTGCTGCGGCCGGTCTCACGCGGCAGCCGGGCCCACCTTGGCCGCGCGGGCCGGCTCGGGTGCGCCTGCGCGCTGGGGCAGCTGGGGGATGGGCGGTGGCTGCTGTCGCAGGTGGGCACGCTGGCGGACGACCTGGTCGCCAGCGGCCTGGCAGCGCCGCTGGGGCCCTTTCGGGACCGGTGCCTTCAGCCCCGCCCGCTGGACTATGCCCCCCTGGAACACGCCGTCCTGCAGCATCCGGCCCTCCAGCTGGCCCTGCAGGGTAAGCTGGCTCCGGGGCGCGGCACCTGCACGCTGGGCCCGGCGGACGTGGACGAAGCCCTGCGCGGCCTGGGCTCGCCCATGCCGCTCGTGCGCCAGCACGCTGCCATGGCACTGGGAGACCGCGCCCTGGGCAGCGAACGGGCTCCGCGCATCGTGCCCGCGCTGGCGCGCGCCGCCACGGGCGATGCCGAGGAAACCGTGCGCTTCCTGGCCGTGCTGGGCCTGGGCTACTGGAAGCAGGATGCGGCCCACCTGCGCTCCCTGGCGCAAGCCACGGCGGCGCACGACCCGAGCGACCGCGTTCGCGATGCCGCGCGGCGCTGGCTGGAGGCGCTGGACACGCACCGCGCGATGGCCCCAACCGGACAGGCACCTGGCTAGGCGCCAGCCCCATGCCCCTTTTCCACCGAGACAATCCACACAAGAGAGCGAACACAGGAACACGCCATGCAACTTCAAGTCAACGAGAGCCCCGTCTACTGCTACACCGGGGGCAAGGTCTTCGATGCATCCAAGCCCACCGTGGTCTTCATCCATGGCGTGCTGAACGACCACAGTGTCTGGGCCCTGCAAAGCCGCTACATGGCCAACCACGGCTGGAACGTGCTGGCCATCGACCTGCCCGGCCACTGCAGAAGCGGCGGCGACGCGCCCGCCTCGGTGGAGCAGGGCGCCGACTTCATTGGCGCGCTGCTGGACGCGGCCGGCGTGCAGAGGGCGGCGCTGGTGGGGCACAGCTGGGGTTCGCTCATCGCCATGGAGGCGGCCGCGCGGCTCAAGGACCGCATCAGCCATTTGGTGCTGGTGGGCACGGCGTTTCCCATGAAGGTGTCGCCCGCGCTCATCGAGGCCTCGCAAAGCGATCCCGAGAAGGCCATGCGCATGGTCAACGTGTTTTCTCGCAGCACGCTGGCGGCGCCCCCTTCGGCCCTGGGCCCCGGCACCTGGGTGTTTGGCGCCGGCATGGCGCTCGGGCGCAAGGTGCTGCGCAGCAACCCCGCCGTCAACGTGTTTCACCGGGGTTTCGTCGCCTGCGACAGCTATGGCGGCGGCGAAGCGGCCATGGCCCAGCTCACCTGCCCCGTGCTGTTTGCACTGGGCACGCAGGACCAGATGACCGCGCCCAAGGCCGCACAGGGCCTGGTCAACGCCGCGCGCACGGCGGGCAGGACAGTGCAGGTCGCGCCCCTGCCGGTGGGCCACAACCAGATGACCGAAGCGCCGGAAGAAACGCTGTTCGCGCTGCGGGACTTCCTGGCCCGCTGAACCAGCACGGCAGGGCGCGGCCGGCCCGCGTCCCCGCGTCCCCGCGTCCCCGCGTCCACCGTGCGCGCTCTCGCCGTCAGCGCGCGCGGCGCCGCCATGCCGGCCGCTGCCAGAGCGTGACGGCGCGCAGCAGCCACTCCACCGGGCCATAGGCGTGGGCGGCCATCCAGTGCCGGCTCAGCGCCAGCTGGGCACCGTACAGTACGAGCACGCCCAGCCCCACCAGGAGCGGCGCCACCTGGCCCACCAGCGCCCAGCCGTAGGCCGTGAACACCAGCGCCCCCACCAGCGACTGCAGCAGGTAGTTCGACAGCGCCATGCGCCCCGCCGGTTCCAGCACCGCGCCCAGCCGACGGCCGGCGGGGCCGCTTTGCAGCAGCCAGAGCAGCGCCGCGACGTACCCGAAGGTAAGGAATGGCGCCGTGGCCAGATCGACCGCCAACGCGGCCAGCCCCAGATGCTCGGGGTGGGTGACGCTGCTGGCCCCGGGCTGCACGGACGCGTAGAACCAGGCCCCCGCCGCGCCCACGGGCAGGCAGCACGCCATCCATCGGCGCAGCCGGGCCGGCTGCCGCGCCACCCTGGCCAGGTAGCCCGAGCGCCGAGCCGCCAGCCCCAGCAAAAACATGGCCAGCGCGCAGGGCCCCTGCACGAACACCAGCACGAACCACACGCCATCGGCCATGTCGCGGCCCCGCTGCGCGATCGCCTCTTGCACGCTGGCGCGGTAGGCCTGCGCGGCCTGCTGCGCCTTGGCGTGCAGTTCGGCCACGGGCAGGTCCAGCGGCGGGGCCAGCGCCACCAGCCAGGCGATCGCCCCCCAGCCCCAGGCCGTGATGCCCAGCAACCCCAGGGCCAGCGCCACGGCGGCCACGGGGCGCAGCCGGCCCAGCGCCAGCAGCACGAGGCCCAGGAGCGCATAGGTCACCAGGATGTCCCCCGCGAACAGTAGCCAGGCATGTGCCAGCCCCAGCAGCCCCAGCCCCAGAAGGCGCCGCAGGAAACGCGGCACGAACGCGCCCCCCGAGCGCTGGGCCGAGTCCATCTGCAGCGCAAAGCTGTAGCCGAACAGCAGCGAGAAAAGCAGATAGAACTTGGTCTCGAAGACCAGCGCCACGAACCAGCGCACGGCATGGTCCACGGGCCGCGAGAAGGCCGGGTCGGACACGCCCACCCCGAAGTAGGTGGACGCAAAGCTGCCCGCGTTGACCATGGCGATGCCCAGCAGGGCAAATCCCCGCAGCGCGTCGATGGCATGTTCGCGGTCCGCCGCCCCGGCGGGCTGGGCCGGGTTGCCGTCCGGGGCCGAGGGGTTGGTGTCCATGGCGGGGCAAGCCACGCGCGTCATGTGGCCGGCACCACCACCGCCGCGAGCGCGCCCAGCACCAGCGTGCGGCAGGCAGCGGCGTCGAAGCGCTCTTCCACCATGGCCCGGCCAAAGGCGCCGTCCAGCAGCAGCAGGATCCAGTCCGCCGCCTGCGCCGGCGGCAGGGCGAGGCGGGCCTGCCCGCGCTCCACGGCCGCGCCGAGCAGATGCACCAGGGCCGCCTTGCGGCCCGCCTCGCTGCCGGCCACGCTCGCAAACACCAGCGGGTTGCGCACCGCTTCGGCCAGCACCTCCACGCCGATGCGCAGGTACACGGGGTCGGCCAGCTGGGCGATGCTCTCCTCCACGATGTCCTGGAGCGCCTGGTAGAGGTTCCGGGCGCGGGCCGCCGCGGCATAGCGCCCGGCGGTCTCGCGCTGGTCTTCTTCGACGATGGCGGCAACGATGGCCTCCTTGGTCGGGAAGTAATGGAACAGGTTGCCGGGGCTCATGCCCGCCTCGGCGCAGATCTCCGCCGTGCGCGTGGCATGGAACCCCTTGCGCATGAAGCAGGCCACCGCGGCCTCCAGGATCTGCTGTCGCCGCGCCTGGTGGCGCTCGGGGTTCACGGTCCGCATCGCACACCTCGCACGGTTATTAATAGATCGATTAGTCGATTAATTAAATACCACGCGGCGGCGCCTGTCAAACCCGACACGCCATGGGGACGGGCTTGGGCGTATAAAGCGCTTGAAAACAACCAGGAGACAACGATGGACCTCAGCGCCGCCCCCACGACCGATCCGCGCGCCTTCAAGAGCTTCGCGGAGTTTTACCCTTTCTATCTGAGCGAGCACAGCAACCGCACCTGCCGCAGACTGCACTTCGCCGGCTCGACATTGACGCTGGTGTGCCTGGCGATGCTCATCGCCACGGGCAAGCCGCAGTACCTGCTGTACGGCCTGCTCTGCGGCTACGGTTTCGCGTGGGTGGGGCACTTCGGCTTCGAGAAGAACAAGCCGGCCAGCTTCAAGCGGCCCCTGTACAGCTTCATGGGCGACTGGGTGATGTACAAGGACATCTGGACGGGGAAGGTGTCCCTGTGATTTCTGGCCTCAACAGGCCACGGCGCTTCACTGCAATGCGCGGATAGCTATAAAAATAATAGCAAAACAATGGAGCGGACCGCCTGGCCGCCCACGGCCTACTCTGCCTGCAGCACGTCGCGCACATGCAGGCCGCCCAGCCCCGCGCGCGCCCACAGGGGCTCCAGGCTCGTGGAGCGTTCCAGCAGGAGCTTGTGCACCAGGGGCTCCAGCGGCGTGTTCTGCGGGTCGATCAGCAGCACGTACCGGGACTCGGGCACGTCCGACACGCTCATCGCCGCATCGCTCACCTGCCCCACCCAGTCCAGGGCCGTCAGCGCCTCCAGCACCGGCTCCAGCTGCAGCATGTCCACGCGCAGCCGCTGCGCCAGCTGGCTCGGCCGCAGCCCCTTCATGGCGTGGAAGCGGGCCCGGTGCAGCTCCTGCAGCACCTCCACGGCCAGCTGGAACGTCCAGCCCGCCACGGTTCCACGCCGCGCCACCCCCGCGAGAAGGCTGGGCAGGTAGGCCGTGACCACCGCCCCCAGCAGCACGATGACCCAGGCCACGTAGATCCAGATGAGCAGGATGGGCAGCGTGGCGAACGCGCCGTACACCACCGAATAGGTCGGCACGTTGCCCAGGTACAGCGCCAGCACCTTCTTGGCCAGCTCCATGCACACGGCCACGAAGAGCCCGCCGGTCCACGCGTGGCGCCACTTCACCGGGGTGTTGGGCACATAGTGGTACAGCGACGCCATGCCCGCCGCCAGCACGAGGAACTGGATCGAATCGAACAGCAGCTGCACGCCGTCGGGCAGGCGCTTGACCAGCCCGCCGGACGCCGACATCACATACGAGGTGAGAGCCAGGCTCGCCCCCATGAGCAGCGGGCCCAGCGTGATGGCCGCCCAGTAGATCAGCACCCGCTGCCCCAGCGGCCGCAGGCGCTGCACGCGCCAGATGTCGTTGAGCGTGCGGTCGATCGTGAGGATCAGCGCCAGCGCCGTGGCCAGCAGGATGCTGAAACCCGCCACGCCCAGGCCGCTGGCCTTGGCCGCGAACTGGGTGAGGTAGCCCAGCACCTGGCGGGAGATGCTGTCGGGTACCAGGCTGTCCACCAGCCAGCGCTGCAACACGTCCTGCAGCTTTCCAAAGATGGGGAATGCCGTGAACACGGCCAGGGCGACGGCAAAGAACGGCACCAGCGCGAGGATGGTGGTGAAGGTCAGGCTGCTGGCGGTGAGTCCCAGATGGTCCTCGCGAAAGCGTTCACGCAGGGTCAGCGCGGTGGTTTTCCAGGGAAAGTGCGACAGTTCCGTGATCAGCGCCTCGAAGCGCGACGCTACTGTCTGTAAGGAAAAAGGCATGGCCGATATGATGCCACCCCAATGACCGCATCCCCCAGAGCCCCCGCCCTCCCTTCCAGCCCCGCCGACAGCGGCGTCCGTGCCACACGCTGGCTGGCCACCGGCAGCCTGCTGGCGCTCATCGTCCTGTGCCTGGCCTGGGAACTGGTGCTGGCGCCCCTGCGGCCCGGCGGGACCTGGCTCGCGCTCAAGGCGCTGCCGTTGTGCATCCCGCTGGCGGGCATCCTCAAGAACCGCATGTACACCTACCGCTGGGTCAGCCTGGTGATCTGGCTGTACTTCACCGAAGGCGTGGTGCGCGGCTGGAGCGACAGGCCGCCGTCGCAATGGCTGGCCTGGGCCGAGGTCGCGCTGTGCCTGGCCCTGTTCGTGGCCTGCACACTGCACGTGCGGCTGCGCCAGCGCAACGCCAAGGCGGCGGCAGCCGCCGCGGCCACGCCGGCCTCTTGATGCCAGCCGCCGCGCGCCATCCCCCTCCCTCGAACTGAAGAAGACGCTTGTCCATGACCACCTTGCTCGACACCTTGCGCACCCTCGTCGGCCCTGCCCACGTGATCACCGATGGCGACCTCACCGCCTGGGAACAGGACTGGCGCCGCCGCGTGCGCGGCAAGGCCCTGGCCGTGGTGCGCCCCGCCACCACGCAGGAGGTGGCCACCGTGGTCGCGGCCTGCGCGGCGGCGGGAACCACCATCGTGCCGCAGGGCGGCAACACCGGCCTGGCCGTGGGCTCGACACCCGATGATTCCGGCACGCAGATCGTGCTGAGCCTCACGCGCATGAACGCGGTGCGCAGCATCGACACCGACAACCTCACCATGACGGTGGAGGCCGGCTGCATCCTGCAGAACCTGCAGGACGTGGCGCGCAATGCGGGTGTGCTGTTCCCCCTCTCGCTGGCGGCCGAGGGCAGCTGCACCATCGGCGGCAACCTGGGCACCAACGCGGGCGGAACGCAGGTGGTGCGCTATGGCAATGCGCGCGACCTGTGCCTGGGCCTCGAGGTGGTCACCGCCCAGGGCGAGGTGTGGGACGGCCTCAAGGGCCTGCGCAAGGACAACACGGGCTACGACCTGCGCGACCTGTTCATCGGCAGCGAAGGCACGCTGGGCATCATCACCGCCGCCACGCTCAAGCTCTACCCCGAGCCCGCCGCCCGCCTCACGGCCTGGGCCGCCGTGCCGTCGATGGAACACGCCGTGGCCCTGCTGGGCCTGGCGCACAAGCAGCTGGGCGCTGGCCTCACGGGCTTTGAAGTGATGGGCCAGTTCGCGCTGAGCCTGGTGGGCAAACACATGCCGCAGCTGCGCGTGCCCTTCCTCGGCGACGAAAACGCTCCCTGGTGCGTGCTGCTCGAAAACTCCGACAGCGAATCCGAAGAACATGCCCGCGCGCGGTTTGAAGCGCTGCTGGAGACCGCGTTCGAGATGGGCTGCGTGACCGACGCCGTCGTGGCCGAGAACCTCACCCAGGCCAGCCAGCTCTGGCACATCCGCGAGAACATTCCGCTCGCGCAGGCCGAGGAGGGCCTGAACATCAAGCACGACATCTCCATCCAGATCTCGCGCATCCCCGCCTTCGTCGCGCACACCGACGCGGTGCTGCAGCGCGAGATCCCGGGCGTGCGCCTGGTCAACTTTGGCCACCTGGGCGACGGCAACCTGCACTACAACGTGCAGGCACCGGCCGAGGGCGATGCCAAGGCCTTCCTGCGCGAGCACGAGCAGCATGTGCACCACCTGGTGTACGAAGCCGTGGCCGAGTTCGGCGGCTCGTTCTCGGCCGAGCATGGCATTGGGGAGCTCAAGGCCGACAAGCTGGAGAAGTACCAGTCGCCCGTGGCGTTGTCGATGATGCGCGCCATCAAGCAGGCGCTCGACCCGCAGGGCATCATGAACCCGGGGCGGGTGCTCCAGTAAATCCCAGGAAGCCGGCCCATGACCACCGCCGTTACCGTGCGCCCCGTTCAGCCCGAAGACTACGCCGCCTGGCGCCCGCTCTGGGATGGCTACAACGCGTTCTATGGCCGCTTTGGGGCCACCGCGCTGCCCGAGCACATCACCCAGGCCACCTGGCAGCGTTTTCACGACCCGGCGGAACCCGTCTTCTGCCTGGTGGCGCACGATGCGGCCAGCGGCGAGATGCTGGGGCTGACGCACTACCTCTTTCACCGCAGCATGACGCGCATCGAGCCCGTGTGCTACCTCAGCGACCTGTTCACCCGCGAAGCCGCGCGCGGCCGGGGCGTGGGGCGCGCGCTCATCGACGCAGTGTATGGCGCGGCGCGTGCCGCGAAGTCGTCGCGGGTGTATTGGCAGACCCACGAAACCAATGCGGCCGGGCGCCAGCTGTACGACAAGATGGCCAAGCACCACGGCTTCATCGTCTACGCCCAGGAACTCTGAACAGGGCCCACGCCCCGAAGCCCCCTCCCGGGCATCCCTGCCACGGGTGGCGCGTGCGGAGGTACGGCGCAGCCAATTTGCTATAAAAACAATAGCATTCAGCGCAGATACCTCCGGCGCCAGCGCCCAATTCTTCGCTAAAAACCGCAGCCACCACCAGGGCCACAACCGTCAACCGCGCCGCGCAAAAAACCGCCTCACAGCGCCTTGCGCATGGGTCGCGCCTGCAGCCCCGCCCACACCTGCAGCGCGCCCGATGGTTCATACCCGTGGCGGCGGTAAAAATCTTCCGCCGTGCGCGTGCTCTCAAGCCCCACAGCCGCCAGGCCCAACTGCCGCGCATGGGCCTCCGCGCCGAACAGCAGGGCACGGCCCACACCTTGGTGCAATGCTTCTGGCACCACATAACAAAGCGCCAGCGTGGAGCGTGCCCACAGCGCAAACCCCACCATCGTGTCCCCCCGATACGCACCCCACGCAATCGCGCCCGGTGCCGCCATCCAGGCGGCCAGGTTCTCGGGCGTCTTGTTGGCCAGCCATGTGCCGAGGATGGCGGCATCGTGGTGGTGGTCGAGGGCGCAGCAGTGGGTGATGGACTGGCGGACCACGTTGCAGGCGTCGGCCGCTGCATGGGCCGTGACGGGAACAGCGGCAGGGACGGGCTTCATGGTGGATTCAAGGTCTGCGCGGGCAAAGATGGAGGTTGCGATGGGCTGTCCTGCCCGGACAGGCCGGTGCCATCGTACCGCCAGCCCGCCAGCCCGCCAGCCCGCCAGCCCGCCTGCGCGCAGGCGGGCACGGGCGCAAGACCGTGGCGGCGCCGGCCGCTACCCGGCGACGCAAGGGTGCGCCCGCGCCCACCCGCTCGCGGCCTCCCACCCGGGCGGCACACACCCCTGCTCCATCACGCACAGGCTCGCACTGGCCAGTGCATGGCGAAGAGCCTGCTGGCCGGCCTCGACGGACAGCGCTTCAACGAACTGCACGAAGCTGGCAGCGCCCGCTGCCGGCGCCTGCCGCAGCAGGTGCGCCAGCAGCCCCGCCAGGAAGCTGTCGCCCGCCCCCACGGTGTCGATGACCCGCAGGGGCTGCGCTTCTTTGGCAAAACACTGCATGCCGCTCTGGTGCAGCAGCCAGGCCCCCTCTGCGCCCAGCGTCAGCGCCAGCAGATGGGCCTGGGGGTTGGCGGCCAGCAGGTGGCGGGCGCGGGCCAGGGCGCCAGTGCCGGGCACGGCCAAGTGGTCCAGGTCTTCGTCGCTGGCCTTGATGATGTGGGCGTGTGCCAACGCCGCGTGCACCGTGGTGCGGTAGGCGTCCAGGTCGGGCATGACCGAGGGGCGCAGGTTGGCATCGACCACCACGCAGCGGCCTTCGGCGCGCTGGGCAGCGAGCCAGGGCTGGTAGATGGCGGTGTCGCGGGCATCGAGCGCGAGGGCGCCGGTGCAGACCAGCTGCAACGCGGGCAAGGCGGCGCAGGCCTCGCTGAGGCCGTGCGCCGACACGGCGCGGTCGGCCACGCCCTCACGGTAGAAGGCGTAGTCGGGGTGGCCGTGTTCATTGAGATTGACCACGGCCAATGATGTGACTTGCTGCACCGGCCCGGGCTGGGCCAGCAGCACACCGTCGGCGACCAGCTGCGCGGCCAGCTCGCGGCCAAAGCGGTCGCGCGACAAGGGGTTGAGGTACTGCGTGCCCACGCCCTGCCGGGCCAGCGCGCGGCACAGGTTGTACAGCGCGCCACCCAGGCACGGCAGGTAGCTGCCATCGGGGCGGCGGATGAGGTCGATGAGGGCCTCGCCCGCGATGGCGGCCTGGACGGGGGCCGTGGCCTGGGAAGTGTGGTGTACCGAAGTCATGGTGGATGTGAAGAGGGTGCGGACAGCAGCGTCAGAACTGCGATTGCAGTGCCGGGTATAGCGCGACAAAGCGGGCGTAGCGCTCGGCCAGCAGGGCTTGTTGTGCGGGCTGGGGGTCGAAAGTGGCGTCGGCGGGCAAGGGCTGACACCAGTGGGCCTCGTCGCCACCGCAGGCCATGGCCGCCAGCCGCGCCGCGCCCAGGGCGGCAGCAGCATGTGCCCCCTGCGGACGCTGCAGCGGCGTGCCCAGCGCGCTGGCCAGCAATTGCGCCCAGGGGTTGCTGCGGGCGCCGCCACCGACCAGTGCCAGGGCATCCTCACCCTCACCGATCGCCCCGAGCGCACGGCCCTGCCCTGCCCCGGCCGCCCGCATGGCGTTGAGCCCGTCGAGCAGGCCAAAGCCCACGCCTTCCATCACCGCATGGGCCAGGTCCGCCGCTTCGTGCTCGGCGCGCAAGCCCATGAAGACGCCGGTCGCAGCCGCGTTGTTGTGCGGCGTGCGCTCGCCACTCAGGTAGGGCAGGAACAGCGGCGCCTGGGCCTGGCGGTGGGGGCTGAGGGCACCCACGGCATCAGACAGCCGGGCTTCATCGCCCTGCCCCGTGAGCCGCGCGGCCCAGCCAAACGCACTTGCCGCACTGAGCATGACCGACATGTGGTGCCAGCGCTGCGGCAGCGCATGGGCAAAGGCGTGCACGGCGCGTTCGGTGGCGGGCGCAAAGGCGTCCGTCACACGGAAGACCACGCCCGACGTGCCCAATGACACAAAGCCCTGCCCGGCGGTGCGGGCGCCCACGCCCACGGCGCTGGCGGCGTTGTCGCCCGCGCCTGCGGCCACCACCACGCCCCCGCTCAGGCCCCAGCGGCGGGCCACATCGCTGCGCAGCGTGCCCGTGGGTGCACTGCCCTCGGCCAGCGCGGGCATGTGCGAGGCATCGAGCCCGCAGGCCCGCAGCATCGCGGGGCTCCAGGCGCGGGCCTGCACATCGAGCCACAGCGTGCCCGATGCGTCGGACATGTCACTCACCGCATCGCCCGTGAGCTGCAGGCGCAGCCAGTCCTTGGGCAGCAGCACCGTGCGGATCTGGCCGAACACGGCCGGCTCGTGCGTGCGCAGCCACAACAGCTTGGGTGCGGTGAAGCCGGGCATGGCGAGGTTGCCGGTGACCTGGCGCGCGGCGGGCACGGCCTGCTCGAGCGCGGCGCATTCGGCGCTCGCGCGGCCATCGTTCCAGAGAATGGCGGGGCGCAGCACCTGGCCCTGCGCGCCCAGCACCACCGCGCCATGCATGTGGCCAGACAGCCCGATGCCGCGCACCCGCGCCCATGCGGCGGGGGCTTGGGCGCGCAGCTGCGGCACGGCGGCTTCCACGGCGGCCAGCCAGTCGGCCGGGTTCTGCTCGCTCCAGGTGGGCCGAGGGCGGTGCTGGGGCACGGCGGCGTCGGCCGTGGCGATCACGGCCTGCGTTTCGTCGAGCAGCAGGAGCTTGACACCCGAGGTGCCCAAATCAATTCCGAGGTACATGGGTGGTTGGCAGATTTCAGTGGTTCAAAGTGGAAGCCAGGCCCCCCGCCGCACGCAACCGGCGCGCCCCAGGCCACAGATGCCCGGCAAGGGCCGCCCCGCAGCGAAGGCGCCCCGCCACTTCAAGGGGCCTTTCCGAATCTTCCGGCCCCCTGCTTGCGGTATTCGCTGGGCGTCATGCCCTTGATGTCCAGAAAGCGGCGGTTGAAGTTGGCCATGTTGTTGAAGCCCACGTCGTAGGCGATGTGGGTGATGTAGCGCTCGGTCTCCATCAGAAGCTGGCACGCGCGGTTCACGCGAACCAGGTTCACGAAGTCGGTGAAGGTGTTACCCGTGGCACGGCGAAAGAAGCGGGAAAACCGGCTCTCCGTCATGCCCAGCTCCTGTGCCAGGTCGGCAGCCGACAACGGGTCGGCCAGGTGGTCGGTGATGCGGCTCACGATGGCGTTGATCTGGTCGAGCTGGGTGTCGTTGTCCTCGCTTTGCAGCTGGGTGCTCGACAGCAGTCGAAAGTCGGTGCAGCGGGCCAGGTCGCTCAGGAATTCACAGAACGCGCCAAACCGGGCCAGACCCTGGCGCGCCTTGATGCGGTGCCAGTGTTCCTGCGCCTGGGCCTCCATGCCAAAGAACTCGATGCCATGGCGTGCGCGCTCCAGCAGGGGCAACACCTCGCGCAGCTCGGGGATGCTCTCGCTGCTGGCGACCAGCGGCGCGTGCGAGAACTGGATCACCAGGTCGCGCAGCGGCACGCCGCCTTCGGGCAGGTCCATGCTGATCCAGTTGTGCGGCAGGCGCGGCCCGGTCAACACCAGATGGCCGGGCTGGAACTGCCCGATCCAGTCGCCCACGAACACCTTGCCCGAGGTGGCGGTGATGAGGTGCAGCTCGTACTCATCGTGGTAGTGCCAGCGCGCCAGCGGCGTGGGAAACCCATGCGACAGGCACCGGATGAAACCTGCGGCCTCGGGCGACTCGTACCCGAGCTCGGGAAAGCGCACGTAGTCGTGCTCCAGCTCGGGCTTGGTCTGGCGCGGAGAGACAGGCGTCGTCTTCACGGTCATGGCGTCATTCCTGTGGTCGGGCCGCTCAACTTACACCAACCCCTGGCGTTCCGCACGCCCGGCCACGAAGGCCTGCACGCGGGCAAAGGCGTTGCGCAGCGTGGCAACCAGCCGCGGGTTTGAGGCCATTTCGCCCCACAGGGTGGTATCCGCGGCATAGGCGGCGACCAGGTCCGGCGCATCGCAGATCGCATGCGCCACGGCCGGGTCCATGGCCTGGTCCTGGTAGGTGTAGGGGATCTGCCCGGCATGCCAGCGCTGCAGGTAGGCCAGGAACAGCGCGGGCAGCACGGCCACGCTGTCGAACGAGCCATCGCGGGCCAGCTGGTCCCGGATGGTGGGCGCGATCATGCCGGGGATCTTGGAGAACGCATCCATGGCCACGCGCTGGTTGGTGTCGGCGATGGCGGGGTTGCCAAACCGGTCCAGCACCACGTCGCGGTAGGCCTCCAGGTCGATGGGGCACGGCAGCAGCACCGGGATCGCGTCGTCGGTCACGTAGTCGTAGGCCATCTGGCGGATGGCGGCATCGTGCGTGCCTTCGTGGATGTACTGGTAGCCCGCCAGCGTGCCCGCCCAGGCAATGCAGCTGTGGGTGGCGTTGAGCAGTCGGATCTTGGCTTCTTCGTACGCCTGCACCGACTCGACCATCTCGACTCCGACCCTTTCCCACGCGGGGCGGCCTGCGATGAAGTCGTCTTCGATCACCCACTGGATGAAGCTCTCGCCCATCAACGCGGCCTGGTCGTCCCAGCCGGTGGCGGCCTTCACGCGCTCGGCCACGTCCGGCGTGGGGCGCGGCGTGATGCGGTCGACCATGGCGTTGGGGCTGCTCGTGTGCTCCTGCACCCAGGCCTTGAGCGCGGCATCGCCCAGCGCGTCGATGAACTGCAGCAGGCCCCCGCGCGAGCGGTCGCCGTTGTGGCGCAGGTTGTCGCAGTTCATCAGCGTCACGGGGCCGGCACCGGCGGCCCTGCGCGCGCGCAGGATGCTCACCAGGCCGCCATAGAGGGTGTGGCCCGCCTGGCCCGCCTTGACGGTGGCGAGGTCGGCGCGCAGGTCGGCAAAGCTGGGCCAGTCGAGCTGGTCTTGCGCATCGAGGTAGTAGCCCGCCTCGGTCACCGTGAACGAGATGATGCGCGTGGCGGGGTCGGCACCTGCGGCGATCAGCGGGGCCAGGTCGTCCCGGTAGGGGATCACGCGCTGGATCGATTCAATGACGGTGTAGCTGCGCTCGCCCTGGGGCGTGACGGTCTCCAGCGTGTAGCGGCCGCCCTGGGCCTGCAGCGCGGCGATGGTGTCGGCCATGTCGGCGCGCAGGTTGCCGCCCGCAATGGCCCAGCCGGTGTCTCCCTGCTGGCGCAATGCGTGGACGTAAACGGCCTGGTGGGCGCGGTGGAACGAGCCCAGGCCCAGGTGCAGGATGAAATTCATGGTGCGTGAATGCAGGTGTTTAAAGATCGAAGTTCGTGGGCATCATCACCACGTCGCGGATGGTCATGCCACGGGGGCGCGTGAGCATGAACAGCACCACGCTGGCCACTTCGGCCGCTTCGATGAGACTGCCGCTGGCCTTGGCCTCTTCCAGCTTCTCGGCCGGCCAGTCGGCGAGCAGCGAGGTGATGACCGGCCCGGGCGAGATGGAGCCCACGCGGATGCCGTGCTTGAACACCTGGCGGCGCACGGTCTGCACGAAGCAGTTCACGGCCCACTTGGACGATGCGTAGACCGGCTCCCATGGCGTGGGGAAATGCGCGGCCAGCGAGCTGGTGACGATGATGTCGCCCGTGCCGCGTTCGATCATGTGGGGCAGCACGTTGTGCACGTTCTTCATCACCACGTTGACGTTGAGGTTCAGCATGCGGTCGATGGCGTCGGGGTCGGCGTCCACCAGATCGCCGCCGACGTAAAGCCCGGCATTGGCGTGGAAGATGTCGAGCTGGCCGGCGAGGGCCAGCGTGCGCGCCAGCAGGCTGGCGCACTGCTTGGCGTCCAGCAAGTCCAGTACCAACGGCAATGCGCTGGCACCGATCGCAGCGCAGGCCTTGGCCAGCGCGGCTTCGTCGCGGTCGATCATCACCACGCGCGCGCCCGCGTCGGCCATGGCTTGGGCACTGGCGAAGCCAATGCCCGATGCAGCGCCGGTGATGGCCGCCACCTTGCCTTGCAGTTCTTGTTCGAGGGTCATGGTGGTCATGCGGTCTGGCGGACCACCACGCGGCCTGCGGGGTCGAACCAATGGGCTTGCGATGCGTCGATGTCCAGGCTGACCGCATCACCGGCGCGCAGGCTGGTGCGGTCGTTCTGGCGGGCCACGAACTGTGCGCCCCCTGGCGTGCTCACATAGATCAGCGTCTCGGCACCCAGCGCTTCGACCAGGTCTACCTGGCCGCCCACCGGCGTCACGCCGGTGTTGCGCACGGTGATGTTCTCGGGGCGCAGGCCGATGGCACCGCCCTCGGCGCCCGCAGGTGCCTGCTGCTGCACCGGTGGCGGCAGCTGCGGCAGGGGCACCACGTTCATCTGCGGCGTGCCGATGAACTGGGCCACGAACTGGTTGGCGGGTTGGTCGTACAGCTCGAGCGGCGTGCCCACCTGCTCGATGACGCCGTCGCGCAGCACCACCACGCGGTCGGCCAGGGTCATGGCCTCCACCTGGTCGTGCGTGACGTAGATGGTGGTGGCGCCCAGGTCGCGGTGCAGCTTGGCGATCTCCACGCGGGTCTGGCCGCGCAGGGCCGCGTCGAGGTTGGACAGCGGCTCGTCGAACAGAAACACCTTGGGCGCGCGCACGATCGCACGGCCGATGGCCACGCGCTGGCGCTGGCCGCCCGAGAGTTCCTTGGGCGTGCGCTGAAGGTACTGCGTGAGGTTGAGGATGCGTGCAGCGTTCTGCACCTTCTCGTCAATCACCTGCCGGTCCACCTTGGCCAGCTTGAGCGCGAAGCTCATGTTCTCGTACACGCTCATGTGCGGGTACAGCGCATAGCTCTGGAACACCATGGCCAGGTCGCGCTTGCTCGAAGGCTGGTCGGTGATGTCGCGGCCGTCGAGCATCAGCGAGCCGCCGTCGATGGCTTCGAGCCCCGCGATCAGCCGCAGCAGCGTGGACTTGCCACAGCCCGAGGGGCCGACGAAGACGATGAACTCGCCTTGCTGGATGGTGAGGTCGATGCCCTTGATGGCGCGGTGCTCACCGAAGAATTTCTCGATGCCGCGCAGTTGAAGGTAAGCCATGGAATCGGGTTCCTGAAAACTTGAAAAACTGTGGGGAAGACAGGCTGCGGATTTACTTCACCGCGCCGAACGTGAGACCCTGCACCAACTGCTTCTGGCTGAACCAGCCGAACACCACGATGGGCGCAATGGCCATCAGCGACGCGGCGGACAGCTTGGCCCAGAACAAGCCTTCGGGGCTGGAGTAGGACGCGATCAGCGTGGCCAGCGTGCCGGCCTTGGCGGCGCTGAGGTTCAGGCTCCAGAAGGCTTCGTTCCACGACAGCACCAGGCACAACAGGCCGGTGGATGCCAGGCCACCCATGCCCAGCGGCAGCAGCACCAGGCGCACTTCCTGCCACAGGGTGGCGCCGTCCATGCGAGCGGCCTCCAGGATCTCGCGCGGGATGTCCTTGAAGTGCGAGTACAGCATCCACACCATGATGGGCAGGTTGGACAGCGCGAACACGATGATGAGCGCGAGCTGCGTGTCGAGCAGGTGGCTCTTTTGCGCCAGCACGTAGATGGGCACCAGCGCGCCCACGGCGGGCATCATCTTGGTGGAGAGCATCCACATCAGGATGTCCTTGGTGTACTTGCCCTTGAAGAAGGCCATGGCATACGCCGCGGGCGCTGCCAGCATCAGCCCCACCAGGGTGGACAGCACGCTGGTGATGACCGAGTTCCTGGCGTACAGCAGGTAGTCGCTGCGCTCCTGCACCTCGTGAAAATTCTCGAGCGTGGGGATGAAGAACAGCTGCGGCGGCACGGCGATGGCCTGCAGCTCGGTCTTGAACGCGGTCAGCAGCAGCCAGGCCAGCGGGAAGAACAGCAGCAGGGCCACGCCCCAGGCAGCCGCGGTGCGCAGGGCCAGCAGGCCCAGCGGATAGTTGGAACGGCGTCGAGCAGTCATGGTGGTGCTTCGGTTATTTGTCGAGGTTCTTGCCGACCATGCGGATCAGGAACACCGCCGCGATGTTGGCCAGCACCACCGCGAACAGCGCGCCGGCCGAGGCCACGCCCGCATCGAAGTTGAGCAGCGCCTGCTTGAAGATCAGGAAGGTGACGTTGGTGCTCGCATCGCCCGGCCCGCCACCGGTGGTGGTGTAGATCTCGGCAAAGATGCTGAGCAGGAAGATGAGTTCGATCATCACCACCACGGCCACCGAGCGGGCCAGGTGCGGCACGTACAGGTAGCGCAGCTGCTGCAGGTAGTTGGCGCCGTCCATGCGCGAGGCCTCGAGCTGCTCATGGTTCATGCTTTGCAGCGCGGTCATGAAGATCAGCGTGGCAAAGGGCAGCCACTGCCAGGAGACCATGACGATCACCGAGAACAGCGGGTGGTCGGTGAGCCAGTCCACCGGCTGCGCGCCGAAGAACATCCACACCTGGGCGAGCACGCCGTAGATGGGGTTCATCATCATGTTCTTCCACATCAGCGCGTTCACCGTGGGCATGACGAAGAACGGCGAGATCAGCAGCACCCGCACGATGCCCCGGCCCGCGAACGGCTCGTTGATGAGCAGCGCGATGGCGATGCCGAACACCACCGTGATGAGGATCACGCTGCCGAGCAGCAGCAGCGTGTTGACCACCGCCCTGCCGAACGAGGGGTCGGTGACGAAGTATTCGAAATTCTCCAGCCCGGCAAAGCCGGTCTGGTCCGGCTGCATCAGGTTGTAGCGGATGAGCGAGAAGTAGATCGTCATCACCAGCGGCACGATCATCCACAGGAAGAGCGTGGCCATGGCTGGCGTGAGCAGCAGGCGGGGGAGCAGGCGGCGGTTCATGGTGTTTCCGAAAGGGCGACGGGGCTGCCATGGTGAATGGCGAGCCCCAGGATCAGCACTGGTCAATCCACGGATGGGCAGTGGACGGCGGAGCCTCGGTGGCCCCGCCAGCCTTTACTTGTAGTAACCAGCCTTCTTCATTTCCCGGTCCGCAGACACCTGGCTGGCCTTGAGGGCCGCGTCCACGGTGGTCTTGCCGGCCAGCGCCGCGCTCATCTGCTGGCCCACCGCGATGCCGATGGCCTGGAACTCCGGAATCGCCGCGAACTGCACGCCCACGTACGGGCTTTTGGGCAGGGTCGAATCGGTCGGGTTGGCCGAGTCGATCGCGACCTTCTCGGCGGCGGCGAAGCGGGCGGCCTTCTGGAACTCGGGCGATGCGTAGGTGCTCTTGCGCGTGCCGGTGGGCACGTTGGCCCAGCCGTTGGTCTTGGCGACCAGCTGGATGTAGTCCTTGCTGGTGGACCAGGTGATGAACTTCTGCGCGGCGTCCACCTTTTTCGAACCGGCGGGGATGGCCAGGTTCCACGACCACAGCCAGTTGGCGCCCTTGGGCGTGTTCATGGTGGGCGCCTGGGCAAAGGCCATCTGGTCGGCCACCTTGGACTGCTTGGGGTCGCTCACGAACGATGCCGCGATGGTCGCGTCCACCCACATGCCGCACTTGCCGGAGTTGGTCAGCGCCAGGATCTCGTTGAAGCTGTTGGCCGACGAGCCAGGCGGGCCGTAGTTCTTGAGCAGGTCTACGTAGAAGGTGATCGCGTCCTTCCAGGGCTTGGATTCAAGCTGCGGCTTCCACTGCATGTCGAACCACTGGCCGCCGAAGGTGTTGACCAGCGTGGTCAGGAACGCCATGTTGTCGCCCCAGCCCGGCTTGCCGCGCAGGCAAATACCGTATACGCCGTTCTTGGGGTCGTGCATCTTGGCGGCCAGGTCCTTGATCTGCGGCCAGGTGGGACGCTCGGGCACCTGCACGCCGGCCTTGTCGGCCAGGTCCTTGCGGTACATGAGCATGGAGCTTTCGCCGTAGAACGGCGCGGCGAACAGCTTGCCGTCGATGGACAGGCCGCCCCGCACGGCGGGCAGCAGGTCGTCCACGTCGTAGGCGGCGTCGGTTTTGAGCTCCTGCAGCCAGCCCTTCTTGCCCCAGATGGGCGCCTCGTACATGCCGATGGTCATCACGTCGAACTGGCCGCCCTTGGTGGCGATGTCGGTGGTGACGCGCTGGCGCAGCACGCCTTCTTCGAGCGTGACCCACTTGAGCTTGATGTCGGGGTTCGCCTGCTCGAAGTTCTTGGAGAGCTTCTGCATCTCGATCATGTGGCCGTTGTTCACGGTGGCGATCACGAGCTCGGTCTGCGCGCTGGCGGCGCCGCACAGCGACGTCAAGGCCAGCGCAACGGCGACGGCCAGGCGCTGGGGCATGGTGACAGGGGTGGAATGTGGCATCGGAAAAGTCTCCTCGGTCGTTGGTATGGGAATCTGCCTTTCAACACCGGCGCAAGGCATGCAGGCATTGACGGACTGAACGATACCGATGCTGCGATGCCCGATTGGTACTCCAGATGCCTCTACAAATACTAATTTGCACCAGATAATCAGGATTTATACCTAGACGTGTCAACAGGGTATCTAACCGACCGGAAAGAGCGGGGCCGGACCCCAACACGGTTGAAGTCGCGAATGCCCCGAATCACTATCAAATCAATAGCTATTAGCGCTTATCCATCAAGCGGCAGAGGCCGATTCAATCCACATCCCAAGCACCACGCCCCACGGAGGCGACGTCAACGCCGCCCCTTCCTCCATCCATCTGCCCGTCCGCCCACGGCAGCACTGCTCCCCGTCAGAAATCCACCGTGGCAGACAGCGTCACCGTGCGAGGACTTCCCACATACAGCCAGTTGCCGGAGCCGCTGGACCAGTAGTTGCGGTTGAACAGGTTGTCCACGCCCGCGCGCAGCACCAGCGGCCGGCTCCAGGCCTGGGTCTTGTAGCGGGCACCGATGTCCCAGCGCGTCCAGCCCGGAATGCGCCGCAGGTTGGCGGCGTCCACATGCTGCGCGCTGCTGGCGATCATGCGGGCCGACAGCGTCAGCCCTGGAACGGCAGCCACGTCGTGGTCGCTGCCCAGGTTGAGCTGCCAGCGCGACACATTGGGCGCGGAGTTGCCGTTGTAGGTGCCGCCTTCGGTTTTGGTCAGCCGGGCATCGTTGAAGGTCACGCCGCCCAGCAGGCGCGTGCCCCGGGCCACCTCGCCAAAGACATTGAGCTCGACCCCGCGGTTGCGCTGCTCTGCACCGACCTGGTAGGTGAATGTGCCATCGCCGTTGGAGGCCACGAGCCCGCTCGGCTTCTGGATGTGGAACAGGCTCGCTGTGGTGCTGAAGCGGCCCCAATCGGCCTTCACGCCCACCTCCCGCTGCTTCGTGCGGACCGGCGGAAACACCTGCCCGGCATTGGTGGTGCCCAGTGGCGCTGAATCGCCCTGGACCAGCCCTTCGATGTAATTGCCGTAGAGCGATACGTGCGGCTGCAGCTTGAACACCGCCGCCAGCGCCGGCGTCACCGCGTGCTCGTCGTACGCGGCGCTGCCGGCCCCGGTGGTGGTGTCGTGCTTGACGACCTTCACGCGCTGGTAGCGGGCACCCAGGGTGACGGACAGGCGGTCTTGCCACAGCGAGACGGTGTCGGACAGCGCCACGGACGGCAACTGCAAGGAATCGGTCTGTGGCGGCCGCGATGAGAAACCGTCGATGGACGGACGCGCGGTGGCCGCGGGCGCATACATGTTCGTGGCGAAGCTGTCGAAGCCGTAGTACTGCGCCGTGAAGCCGCTGTCCTTCTTCAGGTACGACGCATGCAGGTGGATGCGGTGCGTAAGCTCGCCGGCACGCACCGTGCCCTGCAGCCCGCCTTGCAGGGTGCGGTAGTTCGTCCAGTTGGGCCAAAAGTACGTGGTGGCCTGCGCGTCGCCCTGCACGTTGGTCACGAACACGTCGGTGGCGAGGTACCGGGACCGCGTGTGGCTGCCACCCGCGGCTGCAGAGAGCGTCCAGTCCGGGGTGAGGTCGTACTCTGCCTTGGCCAGGAGGTAGTTGCTGCGCGACCTGGCGAACTCCCAGTCCTGCGCGATGCGATGGCTGGCCCGGGGCGGCCTGGGGATGGCAATGCCGTCGTCGATGCCGAAGCCCGCGGCGCCTTGCGGCGCTTCGTTGTTCATCGTCTGGTGGCCGGCATCCACCGAGGCCCGCAACTGACTGCCCCGGTAGTCCACGGCCAGCGCCGCAGCGCCCAGCTCTACGGACTGGCCCTGGGTAGCGGTCTTTCCGTCACGGTAGACGCCGTTGAAGCGCACACCCCACTGGTGGTCGTCGCCGAACCGGCGGCCCACGTCCAGGTGGCCGCCCAGGTTGCCTCTGGACAGGTACGTGGTGGTCAGGCGGGTCAGCGGCACGTCGCCCGCGCGCTTGGGCACCAGGTTGATGGCGCCGCCCACCGCGCCGCCCGCCCCGGGCGCCATGCCGTTGAGCAGCGCGTTGGGGCCCTTGAGCACCTCGACGCGCTCGGCCGCTTCGACCGCCACGGCGCGGTTGGTGGCGATGCCGCCGATGCCATCGAACAGCACCGAGTCCTGCACCGAGAAGCCGCGGATCAGAAAGATGTCGCCCCCCGCAGCAGCGTTGGTCAGGCTGTAGGACACCGTGCGCACGGACGGGTCGTTGGCCAGCACATCGGCCACGGTGATCGCCTGCTGGTCCTGCATCAGTTCGGCCGTGTAGCTGGTGATGTGAAACGGCGTGTCCATCAGGCTCTGGTGGCCCAGCAGGCCGACCCGGCTGCCCGTGGCAACCTGGCCGCCGACATAGGCGGGCGGCAAATCGCCGGGCGCTGCCTCGGCGCTGGCCGTCACGGTGACGGCGCCCAGGGTGGCGGCATCGCTGAGCCGGGGTGCCTGCGCTGCAGGGCGCGATGCCTCGCGCAGCGTGAAGACGCCGCCCGTGGCCTGCCGCAGCTCCAGCCCCGAACCTGCCAGCGCGCGGCGCAGTGCCTCGGGCGCATCGAAGCGGCCCCGCACGGGCGCCGCGTTGCGGCCTTCCACCAGCTGCGCATCGGCGGTGAGGGCCAGGCCCGCGTCACGCGCGATGCGGTTGAGGGCTGCTCCCAGCGGCCCGGCGGGCAGGTCGTAGTCGCGCACTGCCGCAGCGCTGGCCGTGGCCGCAGGGACCTCTGCCGTGGCTGGCTGTGCGGCCGCGGCAGAGGCGCCCAACGCAAGCAGCAGCGCAGTAGCGCAGGGGTTCAGCGGAAAGGGGAAAACTGCAGAGGGCATGGGTCAGGCTCCGAGACGGTCACGTCAGAAAAGAGGGGCAACCGCGCCGATGCACGGTCTCTGTCTGATTGCCGAACGGGTGCCGAAAAGTGAGAGGGGGCCGGGGCCATTTATTTTTTGGGCCGGCGTCGCTGGTGGATGGGATGCCGGCTGGCAGGGGCGATCTGGGTTGATCTGCTTGGGCTGCTGGATCTGGGTTGAACGGAATGGAACCGTCGATCAGCCGCACCAAGTTGCTCATCTTTTGATAGCTTCCAGCGCTTTCCCATCAAGCGGTAGCGGCCGATTTTCTTCACATTTTCATCCTCAGGGCGCAGCACGCGGCTTGAGCGTGACCCACCAGCGCGTGGTCCAGACCACCTCCACTGGCACGGCCGCGGTCAGCGCCAACAGGGCCTGGTCGGTGTCCGCCAGGGGCAGCGTGCCCGTCACGCGCAACCCGGCCACACGGGGGTCGACACCCAGGTGGCCGACCCGGTGCCGCGCCAGCATGGCCACCACCTCGCCCAAGGGTTGGTTGTCCACGACCAGCATGCCGTCCTTCCAGGCGTCGGCATGGGGTGGGGCCACCCACGGGTCCACCCGCCCGCCCTCCAGCCGTGCGCCCTGCCCGGCCGACACGATGCGCTCGGCAGCGCACGGCTCGGCCGCTGCTGCCGCACAGGTCGCCGGGCGGGCCGCGACGGCGGACTGGGTGACTGCGACTTCGGTGGCAGGCGCGCCAAGGCTCTGCGCCCCATCGATGCCAGTGGCTTGCGCCTGTGGCCAGCGGCGCACGGTGAAACGGGTGCCCAGGGCGCGCAGGCTGCCGTCCTCGGTCAGCACGACGAACGGGCGCTGCTCGGCCGGATCGGCATGGCTGGTTTCCACAGCGACCTCGCCCGCGCGCAGGCGGATCGTGCGCTGGTCCTTGCTGAATGCGACATCCACGGCGCTGCGGGTGTTCAGGTGCAGCACGGTCTGGTCGGGCAGCACGATGGTGCGGCGCTCGCCGGTGGCGGTGCGGTGGTCGGCCAGCAGTTGGCCCACGGGCTGGTGGCGGTCCAGCACCAGCACGCCGCAGGCCACCGCCAACGCCAGGCCCAGCACGGCGCCCACCACACGGGCAGGACGGCGCCGGCGCGGTGGCAGCAGCAAGGCCGCGCGGGCTCCAGGCCCTGCGGCGGCACGGGCCAGGTGCTGGTCGATGTCGCCCAGCTGGCGCCAGGCGCGGGCATGGTCGGGGTGTGCCGCCAGCCAGTCGTTCAGGGCTTGGGCGTCCGCCGGCGACGTGGCGCCCTCGCCCTGGCGCAGTTGCCAGCCGATGGCGGCCTCCAGCACGGCAGGCGGCACGGGGTGGTCGTCGCCTGCGCCGCCAGGCAAGCCGCCCGTTGTCCAGCCCGCGCTGCTCACGCCGCGCCGCCAAAACGCAGGTGGTAGGCGTGGCGCATGGCGTTGGCCAGGTACTGGCGCACGCGGGGCACCGACACCTGCAGCTGCTCGGCGATCTCTGCGTGCGTGAGACCGTCGAGCCGGTTCATGAGCCATGCCGCGCGCGTCTTGGGCGTCAGGCCCTGCAGCAGTGCATCGACCGCGTGGAGCATCTGCACGGCGGCCAGGCGCTCTTCGGGGGATGGCTGCAGCACCTCGGGCTGCAGGGCCAGGTCTGCCAGGTAGGCGCGCTCCAGTTCGCCCCGGCGCCAGAAGTCCACCAGCAGCCCGCGTGCCACCGTGGTCAGGTAAGCGCGCGGCTCGCGCATCGCGTCGGGGGCGATGGCGGCCGGGCGGGCGAGTAGGCGCACGAAGGTGTCCTGCGCCAGATCGGCCGCATCGTCGGCACAACCGAGCCGCCGGCGCAGCCAGGACTGCAGCCACCCGTGGTGGTGGCTGTACAGCGCGTGCAGGGGGTGAGCGGCAGACATGGCGTGACGGCCTTTTTGAGAATGATTCTTGATTATAGAAACACATTCCCGCCCAGCCCCTGGGCACGCCGCCATCCGGCAGACCGGCTGCGCGCTCAGCGCCGCGCGTTTTCCATCATCGTGGCAACGTGGGCCGGCAGGGTCTTCGGGGTCCCCAGGTCCTGCACGTCCCATTCCTCCCCGCCGGTCAGCAGCCATACGCGTACCGAGTCGGTGGCGGCGTGGACCACGATGGCGGCAGCCTCCGTGTCGCCTGCGTCCGGCCGGTTACCGGTGATGTAGAGCATGGAGCCGTCTTGCCGCAGCGGCCCACTCACCTGCAGGTTGTCCAGCAGCACGTTGTAGTTGGCGAGACCGAGCAGCCCACGCAGCCGCTCGGCCAGCGGGCCGGCACGCAGGAAGTCTGAGCCCCCGACCGGATAGTTGCCTACCTGGGTTTGCAGGTTCGCCCAGGGATTGGCGGGCGCGGCAGGTACCTCGTTGGGCACAGGACGCGCGACCTTGCGCGGCGCCGTGGGCGCCGTGGGTACCGTGCCCACGCAACCCGGCAGCAGCACAGCCAACGCAAGAGCGGCCAGCACGGCGCTTGACAAAGGGGCTGGAGAGATAGGGCGCATGATCGGGGGCTTCTTTCTAAAAAGGGCAGCTGGGCGAAAAGGTCTGCGAGCTTAGCCGGTTCCTGCCGGCAGCCGCCCCCTAAAATCGCGTCTTTCGCCTTCCAACCGCCATGACCGAACACGCCCGCCCCGTCCGCTCGCAATACGAAGACTTCATGCGCCACGTGTTCACCCACGGCGTGGAAAAATCCGACCGCACGGGAACCGGCACCCGCAGCGTTTTCGGCCACCAGATGCGTTTCGACCTGAAGGAAGGCTTTCCGCTCGTCACCACCAAGAAGGTGCACCTGCGGTCCATCATCCAGGAGCTGCTGTGGTTCCTCACGGGGTCGAGCAACAACAACTGGCTCAAGGAGCGCGGCGTCACCATCTGGGACGAATGGGCGCGCGAGGACGGCGACCTGGGGCCGGTGTACGGCGTGCAGTGGCGCAGCTGGCCCACGCCGGACGGCGGGCACATTGATCAGATCAGCGATGTGGTCAGGACGCTCAAGACCAACCCCGATTCGCGGCGCATCATCGTGAGCGCCTGGAACGTGGCCGAGCTCGGCAAGATGGCGCTCATGCCCTGCCACGCTTTCTTCCAGTTCTACGTGGCGCCAGCACAGGAGCCCGGCGGACGCGGCACGCTCTCCTGCCAGCTGTACCAGCGCAGTGCGGACATCTTCCTGGGCGTGCCGTTCAACATCGCGAGCTATGCCCTGCTCACCCACATGGTGGCGCAGCAGTGCGACCTGGATGTGGGTGATTTCATCTGGACGGGCGGCGACTGCCACATCTACAGCAACCACCACGAGCAAGTGCAAACGCAGCTGGCGCGCACACCCTATCCCTACCCGGTGCTGAACATCAAGCGCCGCCCCGGCAGCATCTTCGACTACCAGTACGAGGACTTCGAAGTGGTGGACTACCAGTGCCACCCGGCGATCAAGGCCCCCGTGGCCGTGTGATCACGCACCAGCCCTTCTTGAGACCCCACACCTCCTGAGCCCCAGGGCCAGGTGCAGCAGCGCCCAGCCCGCATCCACCCACAACCACCACCACGAGCTTTCATCCATGTCTTCCGGCGGATTTCACGTACACGGCCCCCACGACCACGCGGTGGAGCATGCCACCCACGGCCACCATGACGACGCCACGGCCAGCCACGGCAACGACGGCAATGGCTCGTCCATGAACAAAATCGCGATGTTCACCGCCATCGTGGCCACGGTGGGCGCGATCTTCTCGTACATGGGCGGCGCCACGCAGGCCAACGCCGGGCTGCTCAAGAACGACGCGGCCATCAAGAAGACCGAGGCCTCCAACCAGTGGAACTACTTCCAGTCCAAGAGCACCAAGCAATCCCTGGCCGAACTGGCCCGCGACCTGGCGCCCGATGACCGCAAGGCCGGCTACCAGACCAAGGTGGAGCGCTACGAAACCGAGAAGAACGAGATCAAGGTGGCCGCCGAGAAGCTCGAGGCCGATGCCCACGAATTCGACCGCAAGAGCGAAGCCCAGATGCACCAGCACCACCGCTGGGCCCAGGCCACCACGGCGCTGCAGGTGGCCATCGCGCTGGCCGCCATTGCGCTGCTCACCAAGAAAAAATGGCTGGAATACGGCATGTACGGCGTGGCCGCCGTGGGCCTGGGCGTGGGTGCCCTCGCCGCCTTGCACATCTGAAAAACAAGGACGTCCCGCCATGCCAGTGCACCTCATCTACGCCCGCGCCGCCAACGGTGTGATCGGCAAGGACAACGCCCTGCCCTGGCACCTGCCGGAGGACATGGCGCATTTCAAGCAGCTGACGCAGGGCTGCCCCGTGGTGATGGGCCGCAAGACCTGGGATTCGCTTCCGGCGCGTTTTCGCCCCCTTCCGGGCCGTACCAACATCGTGGTGACGCGCCAGCACGACTGGCAGGCCGAAGGCGCCCGGCGCGCCGAGAGCCTGGACGCTGCGCTGGCGCAGTGCGATCCCCGCCAGACGGTGTGGGTGATCGGCGGCGCGCAGATTTACGCCGAGGCCCTGCCGACGGCAGACCGGCTGGAGGTGACCGAGATCGCCCGGGACTTCGAGGGCGACGCCCACGCGCCGGTGCTAGGCAAAGCCTGGACCGAGGCCGCCCGCAGCGACCATGTGAGCACCAACGGCCTGCCCTTCAGTTTTGTGAGCTACGTGCGCGCGGCGGATTGAGTCCCTCTTCGGCGGGCACGTGCCCTTCCCTTTCCCCTTGCACCCAGCTATGGGGTGGCTGACGGGGTTTTTGCAGTCGTCTGGTCGCGCGCCGGATCGGGCGTCTGTGCGGGAGTGAGGGCCGGAGCGGGTGCCGGTGTTTCCGCCGGCGTCTGCGCGGGCGGGGGAGCTGGCGTCTGGGCCGGCGTCTGCACCGGCGTGGAGGCAGGGGTCAACGCAGGCTGCAAGCCAGGCACCACCGCAGGAGTGTTCACCCCCTGGGCACCTGCAGCCGCGGCCCCCATGGCCAGAACGCAAGCCAGCGCTTGCTGGTGAATGGATGGCATGGAGTTCTCCATCGGGAACAGATTTCCAGTTTCTGCGGAACGGCGGCCGCGAAGCGTCGGACAAATACCCGTGGTCCCGGGGGATGGGGCGCTTCGTGCCGCGGTGCCATGTCGGGCACTCAGTGCACAGGCTGATGCCACAAGAAAGCAATGATGGGTACGATGCGCGCTGCGGGCCTTCGCCCACGGCCGCCACCGCTGCAGCTGCTGGCAGTCAGTGCGGAGCCCTTGTTTTTATTCACTATTACTGTTCAAAAAATGCAAATAGCCACCTGGAACGTGAATTCCCTGTCGGTGCGCCTGCCCCAGGTGCTGACCTGGCTGGAGGCCAATCCGGTGGATGCCCTGTGCCTGCAGGAACTCAAGCTGACCGACGACAAATTCCCGCACGACGCGCTGAAGGAGGCCGGTTACGAAGCGGTGACCTTCGGCCAGAAGACCTACAACGGCGTGGCCATCCTGAGCCGGCATCCCCTGCGGGACGTGGTGCGCAACATCCCGGGCCACACAGACGAACAGGCCCGCGTCATCGCCGCCACGGTGGACACCCCCTCCGGCGCGTTGCGGCTGGTCAACTGTTATTTCGTCAATGGACAGGCCCCCGGTACGGAAAAGTTTGCGTACAAGATGCTGTGGCTTACGGCGCTGCACCGTTGGCTGCGCGAGGAGTTGCGGGCCCACCCACGGCTGGCGTTGCTGGGCGACTTCAACGTCGCGCCGGAAGACCGCGACTCATTCGACCCGGTGGGCCTGAAGGACACGATCCACCACACGGTGGAAGAGCGCCAGCACTTCCAGGATTTGGTTGCGCTCGGCCTGACCGATACCTTCCGCATGTTCGAGCAACCTGAAAAAACCTATTCGTGGTGGGACTACCGCATGCTCGGCTTCCAGAAGAACCGTGGCCTGCGCATCGATCACATCCTGGTGAGCGAGGCCCTGCGCCCGACGGTGACGGCGTGCGTGGTGGACCGCGCTCCGCGCAAGAACCCCCAGCCCAGCGACCATGCACCGGTGGTGCTCACAATGGCGTGACGTGTTGGCAAGGCGGCTGCGCTGCTGCCGGCGCGCCCGCAGCAGGTCCACCGGCCAGGGCGCACGCCGGGCAGGCCACAACACAAAGGCTGCAAGGATTTCTCCTTGCAGCCTTTGCTGGTTCATGCACGGGCAAAAGACGCGCCATGGGCCCCGCCGCCGGCCCTTGCATGCGCCACGGGCCGGAGCCCGGGGGTGCAGCCGTCCGATAGGATCCGATCAGGTGTTCGAGTACGAATCGCGCAGGCCACGCACTTCATCATGGTTGCGCTGCGCCCCTTGGGACTGGCGTTCCACCAGGGCCCGTACATCAGCGGGCAGTGCCGACTTCAAGGCCTTGCGGTAGCGCGCCACGGCAGCGTCCTCGCCGCGCTCGCACTCTTGCAGCACCGCCTTGTCATCGTTGATGGACAGCGCCGACTTGACCGACACCCAGCCCCGGTGCAAGGCCCCGGCCACGGTACCGCCCGAGGCCGGCTCGCCACCCAGGCGGCGGACTTCGCTTTCCAGCTCGGTGGCGGCGGCGGCGCATTCCCGCGCATGGCGCTGGAACACCCCCTTGAGTTGCGCCGAATTGGCGCGCTCGGCACAGGCGGTGAAACCATACTCCCCGTCGCGCGCCGATTCCAGCAGATCGTTGAGAACGTCCACCGTGTCTTCGTTGTCCGCCACGTCCAGTGGAAGCTCGTTGTTGATGCGGGCGCTGGATACGCGGTCCCACGCGGCGCGGGCGGCAGGACGGGCATCCGTCCAGGCCAGGCCGTCCGAATGGCGGGCACGCCAGTCGTCCGCCAGGCGGGGTTCGACGGCTTCAAAGTCGCCTTCGTAGCGGTCTACGGAAGACCAGCCCAGTTCGTAGGCAGGGCGGTATTGGTCGTACGTGCGGCCACCCACGTAGTAGGGCTCGCGGTGGTAGCGTTCGCGCCAGTAGGCGTCTTCATCCGTGGGGTTGACCGCCTCGGCAGCAGCCTTGCCAGCCAGGCCGCCGGCCACGGCGCCCGCCACACCGCCAATGGCTGCCCCCACGGGGCCGCCAAAGGCACCCGCAGCCGCCCCAGCGGCCGCCCCACCCATCGCGGCCCCCACGCCAGTGCCGACGGGATGGGCGCCCGGCTCGTTGGTCAAGGGGTCACGGTTGGCATCGTTGAAATCCGACATAGAAGCTCTCCGGTTGGTTGACAGTGAGTTCATTGTTGGATTCACCCCCGCCGCCCCGGGTCGGTCCATGGAGTGCTTGCGTGTAGGACACCGACCAGCACGCCGCGCCCTCGCCACAGGCTGGGGCGATGCGAACCGTCCGGCGCCTTTCTGCAGGAGGCGCAGTCACGCCAATACGCTACATTTTTAATAGCGCACAGCGCTTGAAAATAAAGCGCTGCAGGCCAATTTCACCCTTCATCTGGCGCATCCAGGCCCAGCTCCTGGATCTTGCGCGTGATGGTGTTGCGGCCAATGCCCAGACGCTGGGCGGCCTCCATGCGGCGGCCATGCGTGGCGGTGAGCGCGGTGCGGATGAGCCGTGACTCGAATCGCCGCGTCAGGGCATCCCACACCTCGGGCTGGCCACCCGCGAGCAGTTTCTGCGCTTCGGTCTCCAGCGCCTGTTCCCAGCCGTGGCCGGCAGTGGCCGCAACCGGCGCCGCGGACACCTCCGGAACCACCGGCCAGGCGGCCGCCCCGGGGGCCACGCTGACTGGCGCAATGGCCGGGGCCACGGGCGGGTGCAGTCCACCCACGCGCTCAGCCGGCACAGCGGCCACGAGGCCCGCATGCGGGAGAGGAGGCGTACCGGCGGAAGGCTGCAGCTGCTGCGCGGCAGGCTCGGTGGTGGCGCCTGCACGCGGCACGGGTTGATGGACGGGGGCTTCCAGCACTTCGGGCGGCAGGTCCTGCAGGGAAATGACCTGGGCAGGTGCCATCACAGTGAGCCAGTGGCAGATGTTCTCCAGCTGCCGCACATTGCCCGGAAAGGCAAACTGCTCGAGCCGCGCGAGGGCCGAATCTGCAATGCGCTTGGGCTCCACCCCCAGTTGCCGCGCGCTTTGCTGCAGGAAGTGGCGCGTGAGCACGGGCACATCCTCATGCCGCTCGCGCAGCGCAGGAAGGCGAAGGCGGATGACGTTGAGGCGGTGGAAAAGGTCCTCGCGGAAGCCTCCTTCCTTCACGCGCTTTTCCAGGTCCTGGTGGGTCGCGGCAATCACGCGCACGTGGGCCTTCACGGCCGCATGGCCACCGACGCGGTAGAACTGCCCGTCCGACAGCACGCGCAACAGGCGCGTCTGCAGGTCGAAGGGCATGTCGCCGATTTCATCGAGGAACAGGGTGCCGCCCTCGGCCTGCTCAAAGCGGCCGCGCCGCTGCGTCTGCGCGCCCGTGAAGGCGCCGCGCTCGTGGCCGAAGAGCTCGGACTCGAGCAGATCCTTGGGAATGGCAGCGGTGTTGATGGCGACAAAGGGCCCATCGGCGACCGGCGAATGCTTGTGCAGCGCACGCGCCACCAGTTCCTTGCCCGAGCCCGATTCGCCGGTGATGAGCACCGTGACCTGGCTTTGGCTCAGCCGGCCGATGGCACGGAAAACATCCTGCATGGCAGGCGCCTGGCCCAGCATCTCCGGGGCTTCGGCCTGGCGCTCTTCGGTCACTTCCTCGCGCTGGCTTTCTTCAACCGCGCGGCGGATAAGCTCCACCGCCTTGGGCAGGTCAAACGGCTTGGGCAGGTATTCGAACGCGCCGCGTTGGAAAGCCGACACGGCACTGTCCAGGTCGGAGTACGCCGTCATGATGATGACGGGCAGCCCAGGCTGCAGTTCGCGCACCTTTTCCAGCAACTGCAGGCCCGAGCCGCCGGGCATGCGGATGTCGCTCACCAGGACCTGGGGCCCTTGGCGCGCGGGGTCGCCAGCGGTGATATCGGCCAGCGCATCGAGCACCTCGCGCGGGTGCGTGAAGCTGCGCGTGGGCAGGTTTTCGCGCGCCAGCGCCTTTTCCAGGACGAAGCGGATCGAGGGGTCGTCATCTACTATCCAGATCGGCTTCATATGTTTTTCTTACCTTCCCTGTGGTTGCGTGTCAGGGACCATCGTGCGCTTTCAAGGCAAGGGAATCAGGATGCGGAAGTCGGTGCGACCCGGCACGCTGTCGCATTCGATCAACCCATGATGGCGCTGCACGAAGGTTTGCGCCAACGTGAGCCCCAGCCCTGACCCGCCATCCCGACCCGACACCAGAGGGTAAAAAATACGCTCCTTGATCGTGTCGGGCACGCCCGGTCCGTTGTCGATGACATGCAATTCCAGTGCCAGCCGGTAGCGCTGGCGACCAAACGTTACTTGTCGGGCCACACGGGTGCGCAGGGTGATGACCGCGTCGCCGGCCGCGATGCGATCGGTCAGCGCCTGGGCCGCGTTCTGCACAATGTTCAACAGCGCCTGAATGAGCTGGGCGCGGTCGCCGCGGAATTCTGGGATCGAGGTGTCGTAGTCGCGCTGCACGCGCAACCCCTGCGGGTACTCCACCAGCACCAGCGAGCGCACGCGCTCGCACACTTCGTGGATGTTCACGTCGCCCACCAGGTGCGGGTGGCGGTGTGGCGCAAGCAGCCGGTCCACCAGGCTTTGCAGGCGGTCGGCCTCGTGGATGATGACCTGGGTGTACTCGGTGAGCTCGCGGCTCTCGAGTTCCATCTCCAGCAGCTGGGCGGCACCACGGATGCCGCCCAGGGGGTTCTTGATCTCGTGGGCCAGGTTGCGGATGAGCTCCTTGTTGGCCTGGGCCTGGTCGAGCAGGCGCTCCTCGCGGTCCTGCCGCGCCTGCTGCTCCAGCGGCCACAGCTCGACGAGGATCTCGCCCACCTGCTCGGCGTCGGCAACGTTCACATGCACGGGCACCGGGTCCTGGTGCAGGCGCTTGAGGCTCGCCTCATACCGCAAAGCGGCAAAGTCCTTGCCCCGGGCACCTGCCAGCGCGGTCTGCAGCAACGCAGGATCGGTGAAAAAGGTGGAGAAATCCACGCCTTCCAGGGTGCGGCGCGACAGGCCGAGCGTGTTTTCCAGTGCTGCATTGGCAAATTGCACGGCGCCATCGGCGCGCAGCACGGCCACCAGGGTGGACATCAGGTCCAGCGAATGGAATCGCCCTGTGTCGGTGGCTGGGGTGTCGGGAAAGGGCGAAGAGCTCACACGCGTGCCATGCAAGAAAAAAGGAAGGTGACTTAGTTGGCGGGCGGCAGGCGTGCGATCTCGCGCTTGATGCCGGCAATGTCGCTTTCGCTGCGGGCCACGTTGGCCTTGAGCTCCGCCGTGCGTTCCATGTAGCGCTGGGGGTTGCGCAGATCGAGGGCGTTGCGCTCTGGCGCGCCGCCGTTGTATTCCTTCACCAGCTCGGCATGGCGGGCCTCGGCCTTGCGCAGCTCGGATTCGAGAATGGCCCGCGCATCGGCATCGCGCGCTTTCTGGTCGTTGCTGTTGGCCCGGGGTGCATTCGAAGGTGCCGCCGTTGCCGCAGGCGTGCCGCCGCCCGAGGGCGCCGGGGCCGCCGACGCCGGCCGGGTGCCCTGCACGACGGTGACATTGCCGCCTTCCACCAGCTTGCATCCCCGCTCCTTGGCCTGGGCGGCGTTGTTGGTGTATTCGTTGCCACAGCGGTAGATGCGGTCTTGCGCCCACGCGGCCGGTGCCGTCGCGGCGATGAGTAACAGGGTGATGAGCGTTTTCTTCATTCGGTTTCCTCGCACTGCCATGCAGGGGTCAGGGGAGTATCCACCAATCACCATGCATCGCCAATCCAACACCAGCAGGCCCTCGCAGGGCTTTGTACATGGATGCAACGGCCCCGGGATTGGTTTCACCAGCCTCTCCGGCCCCATGAAAAAAGGCGGCCAAGGCCGCCTTTTTGGTGAGCAACAGCCTGCAGGGAGGCGATTACAGCGAGTAGTACATGTCGTACTCGACAGGGTGAGGCGCCATGCGGAAACGCGTGACTTCGCCCATCTTGAGCTCGATGTACGCGTCGAGCATGGAGTCGGTAAAGACGCCGCCCTTGGTAAGGAAACCACGGTCCTTGTCCAGATACTCCAGGGCCTGGTCCAGGCTGTGGCAGACGGTGGGCACCAGCTTGTCTTCTTCGGGTGGCAGATGGTACAGGTCCTTCGTGGCGGCTTCGCCCGGATGGATCTTGTTTTCCACGCCGTCCAGGCCGGCCATCATCAGGGCCGAGAAGGCCAGGTAAGGATTGGCCGATGGATCGGGGAAGCGCGCTTCGATGCGGCGGCCCTTGGGGTTGGCGACGTAAGGAATGCGGATCGAGGCCGAGCGGTTGCGGGCCGAGTAGGCCAGCTTCACAGGGGCTTCGAAGCCGGGCACCAGGCGCTTGTACGAGTTCGTGCCGGGGTTGGTGATGGCGTTCAGGGCACGTGCGTGCTTGATGATGCCGCCGATGTAGTACAGCGCGAAGTCCGACAGGCCGGCGTAGCCGTCGCCTGCGAACAGGTTCTTGCCGTCCTTCCAGATGGACTGGTGCACGTGCATGCCGGAGCCGTTGTCGCCAGCGTAGGGCTTGGGCATGAAGGTAGCCGTCTTGCCGTAGGCGTTGGCCACGTTCCAGACCACGTACTTCAGGACCTGGGTCCAGTCAGCGCGCTCGACCAGCGTGCTGAAACGCGTGCCGATTTCGTTCTGGCCAGCGCCCGCCACTTCGTGGTGGAACACTTCGACCGGGATGCCCAGGGATTCGAGGATCAAGGACATTTCGGCGCGCATGTCCTGCGTGCTGTCGACAGGAGGCACGGGGAAGTAGCCGCCCTTGACGGTGGGACGGTGGCCGCGGTTGCCACCTTCGAGCTTGGCGCCCGAGTTCCAGGGGGCTTCGTACTCTTCGATCTCGAACATGACCTTGCCGGGTTCGTTGGACCAGCGCACACCGTCGAAGATGAAGAATTCTGGCTCGGGGCCGAAGAAGGCCGTGTCGCCCAGGCCGGAGGCCTTCAGGTAGGCTTCAGCGCGCTTGGCGATGGAGCGTGGGTCGCGGTCGTAGGCCTTGCCATCACCGGGTTCGATCACGTCGCACTGCAGGAACAGCGTAGTTTCTTCGAAGAAGGGGTCGATGTTGGCGGTGCTGGGGTCGGGCATGAGCTGCATGTCCGAGGCTTCAATGCCCTTCCAGCCAGCCACGGACGAACCGTCGAATGCGTGGCCGGACGTGAACTTGTCTTCATCGAAGTGGGACACCGGCACGGTCACGTGCTGTTCCTTGCCCCGGGTATCGGTAAAACGGAAGTCAACGAACTTGACTTCGTTCTCCTTCACCATCTTCATCACGTCTGCAACGGTCTTGGCCATCAGGTTCTCCTGGGTAAAGCGCTTGTTGAAAAAAGAATTTGTGGAAATAAAAGCAGTTTGCGTGCCAGCTGGGTGCAGCTGCCGCACTATGAAGGAGCACTACGGACTGCAGGCCGATAGGACATTTGCGAGATTGCACCAATAAGGTGCACAACAACGATCAACACCAAGCATCACAAATTGCGCACCAATTCAGGGCCACACTTCGCACCAAAACTGTGCAATCCCGTCTTGAGATCCTGCCAGGCGGCCGGGACCAAGGGAGCAGGACCTTTGACGCCCAGTTCGATGTGCCGCCCGTATTGTGGATGATCCACGCTGGGTAAGCTGAACACCCGGACCTCGGGGTGCGATTTTTCTATGCGCTCCATGAGAGGTGTCAATGCTGCCTCCATCGCGCCATAGACCACCACCGACTGCTCGACCTGGGGAGCACGGTTGAACAGGTCTGCATAGTGGTGGTCGAGCACCCATTCGATCATGGGCCAGGCCATGACCGGAAATCCGGGCACGAAATGGACGGCACCGCCGCCAGCGCCCTCGCAGCTGAAGCCGGGAATCTTGTTGTAGGGATTGGGGATGATGCGGGCGCCTGCGGGAAAGACGCCCATGTTGAGCCGGTGCACATTGTCCGGCCGCTCGGCTTCGTATGGCACACCTTGCTCCCGCGCCACGTCCTGCATGCGTTCGCGGATCAACGCCTCGGCCTCGGCATGCAGAGCCAGCTCACGGCCCAGGGCGCTTGCCGCGCATTGGCGGGTGTGGTCATCGGGCGTCGCACCGATGCCTCCGCAGGAGAAGACCACATCGCCCGAGGCAAAGGCCCGCCGCAGTGTCGCGGTGATGCGGTCCGGGCTGTCCCCGACGTAGTCCGCATACGACAGCGACAGGCCGCGAGCCGAGAGAAGTTCGATGACTTTGGGCATGTGCTTGTCCGCGCGCTTGCCCGACAGGATTTCATCGCCCACGATGATCAGGCCGAAAGAGGGAGTCATGGGGAAGGGGTTCCGTGGGTGGGAGATGGCGTCGGAGACGCTGCGAGTGCCGCCGGGGCTGCAGCAGCAGGAGGCGGCTCGGCACTGGCGTCCGGTCCGCGCACCAGCTCCTTCGCCGGCGCAAGGATCGGGGGCGCCTCAGCGGCCACCGGCCCCGCAGCCTCTTGCCGCAGGCGTGCCAACGCGGCCAGGCAGTAGTGCGCGAACCACAGCGATGAAAATGCGAAAACGAGGGTGTAGATCCAGATCGCCAACGGCACCAGGATGAAAAAGGCCGCTGCAAACACCACCCCCGAGGCCCATACGATGCTCGGCGCAGCGCCGAGGTAGCCCGTCAGGATGCCAATGCCCAGCAGGCTGCTGCGGTGGCGGCGAAAAATAGCCTGCCGCTCCTCCTTGCTGGCATGGTCGGCCAAGGCATCGAAAGCCATCACCCGGTAAGTAAGCCACCCCCAGATCAAGGGCGGCAGGATGAGCACCAGCGGCGGCACCAGCCACAGGGGCACCGACACCACCAGGGCGATCAATGCCAGCAACGTGGAACTGACCGACCACACCACGCTGGCGATGAAGGAGCCGCCCTTCTTGCGCTCCAGGGCCGGAAAGCGCCGGTCGGCCACCAGCGCCACCAGTGCAGGCGTCATGAGCACCGCCACCACCAGCAGGGAAACCACCACCAGCGCGGGTGCCACCGCCAGGATCACCATCAGTGGCGCCACCACCGAAGTGACATCTCCCAACCCCCAGCCCTGCAGCCAACTCCAGAAGCTGGCCAGGAGGGCGGAGGCGTCCAGCAGTGCGCGCATTCCCCGCACGGCGCCGTCCCAGTAGAAGTACCCCAAGCCCAGCGCCAGCGCCACCATCAGCACGAGCGGCAGCACGGACAGGGCCATCACACGCGGGCGCAGGCAGTAGGCAGCGGCGCGCCAGAAAGAATCAAACAGAAGTCCCATGCCGGCAAGCATACCGTCTTGACCGTCCGCAGGGGCTTTCAAGCCTTGCCGAGCAGCCGCAGCAAGCCACGCCATTGCTGCGACCAGAAACCCTTGCCGTAGTCCCGTACCTGCCCGGTCGGCCCCGCCTCCACCTGGTCGCGCACGCCCGTCGGATCGAAGCGCAGCTCGAAATTGGCGGTGCGCATCAGAATGTCCCACCAGGGCAGCAGCACTCCGAAGTTGTGGCCGCCCAGGACGGTGCGATACCTTGCGCGCCCCGCGCTCGCCCCCTCACCCGGAAGCGGCTTGATGGTTTCATGGCCGATCCCAATGCTGTGGTGCAGGCGGTGAAAGCGCGGGCTCACCCACAGCCGCTCGCCCCAGCGGCCAAACCACAGACGCACGTTGGCATGCTGAAAGCTCTCGCTGAGCTGCGTGATGGCGACGATGGCGATGAACTGCCCCGGCGCGACCCCGATGAGTTGCGCCACCACCACGAGAATCGTGTCGCGCAGCAGGTCATCGAGCAGGTGGTTGCGGTTGTCGCTCCACATGGTCATCTGGCGCTGCGCATGGTGCAGGGAATGAAGGCGCCACCACCATTCAAAATGGTGCTGCCCCCGGTGAATCCAGTAGTCCACGAAATCGAACACCACCAGATACAGCAACAGGCTGACCCAGGGTACATCGGTGATACCGGGCCAGAGGCCATCGAGCTGGAATGTGCTGATGCCCGCCACCCGCAAGGCGCCGAAGAACGAATCCGCCAGCGGGTCCACCGCCAGGAACAGGCCCAGCCGGAACAGGCCCAGCCGGTGAATCAGCGTGTAGAGAATGTCGGTGCGGATCGTCGCCCGGTCGGTCACGGCCTCCACCGGCCGCCAGCGCTGCAGCGGGCCAATCACCGCGGCGATCACCACGAGCTGCAAAAGACCCACCAGTATCCAGCCCGCGGCCTCGTAGCCGCTTTCAAGCTGGTTCCCCAGTCCCATGGCGAACATCGCTGGCTGCAACAGGCTTTCAAAAAGCCATTGCTGAATCGCATCAAATCCGTTGCCTAGCCACCCCATCGCGTCACGCTCCCTCCGTACCGCCGGCCCCGCCTGCACTCAGGCGGCGGCCGTGCACAACCCAAACAATCCCCGCCGCCATGATCTCAGCGCCCCTTCCCGGGTGCATAGTCAGGATGCTCGCGCAATGTGCGAAAGCAAACCCCCCGCTCCTTGAGGCCCACGATCAGCGGCTCCAGCACCGCCGGCGCCCACGGGTCCTTGCGCGACCAGATGCCCAGGTGGGCCAGCAGGATGTCGCCACTGCGCACCTCGCGCAAGGCCTTGTGCAAGAGCGCGGCGTTGCTGGCCTTCTCACTGGGCAATTCGTCTCCCAGGAACCCCGCCGGGGACCACCCCACATGCGTGAAGCCGCATGCGCGCGCACTGGCGAGCAGCCGTGGCGATGTCTTGCCCCCCGGCGCGCGAAACAGAGGCAGGGGAGTCTTGCCCGTCAGCACCTGCAACCGGTCCGCGGCCCGGGCGATCTCTTCGCAATACCCGGCGGCCGTCAGCACAAAATCCTGCCCCTCTCGAGGCCCTGCCGAGGGACGCACGCGGAACGAAGGGTTTTCTACCGTGCCAAGGTCGGCGCGCCAGTACGTGTGGTCCCAGGTGTGCGAGGCAAACTCATGCCCTTCTGCCGCGCGTGCGCGCCACCACGAAGCCCAGTGGGCGCCCAGGCTGCCATCGCCTTCCTGGGTCCGCTCATTGGCGGCAAAGAACGTCACGCGCACCTGCTGGCGCGCCAGAACCTCCGCGACCAGAGGCGCGACGGCCATGTGGCCCGTGTCAAAGGTGAGGTAAACAGGAGTTTTACAGTTGTTTTGGGCATTGGCGCCCGATATGCATGCGCCAAGTGCTATAAAAAAAATAGCAATCCTGATCCCGCGGGCAAGCTGCCCCCAACCCCGGGAAAGCCGGCTACGGCCAGCCCCGCCGTTCAGCGCGGCGCGTGCTGCAGCGTCCATACGCCATGGGGAGACTTGCCCACCGTGACCTGCCGCACGACCTTCTTCGTTTCAGTATCCACCACGGACAGCTTGCGCGCCCAGCGGGAACTGACATAGATGAAACGGCCATCGGCGGACACCTCCATGCAGTCGGGCCCCCCGGGAACAGGGTAGGACTCGACCACCTGCTGGGTCGTCATGTCGATCTTGCTGATCGAGTTGGCCACGCGGTTGCTGACATACAGATGCCGTCCGTCACCCGCCGCGCGGAAAGCGTGCGCCCCATTGCCCGTCTTGATTTTCTTGATGCTCACGGGTTCGCGACCGGAAACGTCGAACACCTCCACGCTGTCACTGCCAGTCAGGCCCACGAACACGCGCTTGTCGTCTGCGCTGCCGTAGACATCCGCAGGCATGGCTCCTGTTTTGATGCGCCACTTGATCGTCTGCGTCGCGATGTCGATGGCCACCAGTTCGTCGCTGTCCTGCATCGTGGAGTACACCGTGGTACTTCGGCTGTCGATCCACAAATGGCTTGGGGTGCGGGATGTGGCCACGCGCTGGACGAGAGTCAGTTCCTTGCCATCCCAGCGATAGAAGTCCACGTGGTTGAGCCGGTTGGCCGCCGTGATGAACCACTTCATGTCCGGTGTAAAGCGCAAGTGGTAAGGGTCCACGATGCCGCGGACGGTGCGCTGGACCTGTGCCGTGCGCGGATCCAGGAACGTCAGCGTATCACCCAGCGCATTGGCCACGATGATCGACTTCTCATCGGGGGTGAGATAGAGATGGTGAGGCTCCTTGCCCGTGGGAATGCGGACGGTCTCGGTCCAGGTCGCAGGGTCAATGATGCTGACGTTGGCTTCCAGGGAATTGAGCACGAACAAAGGAGGCGCTCCAGCCAGCACGCCCCCCATCGACATCCAGAGCCCACCCAGCGCAAGGTATGCGCGTGCAATCGAAAAAATCTTCACACAACCACTTTCAACACAGCATTCGAGTGTAGCGCCGCCCATGCGGATACCCCGAACAGGAACACGTAACATCCTTGATGTAGAACGGCCTTGGATCAAGAAATCAGGCTTCGAAGGGCCCGGGCCCGACATCGCGAGGGCCCGGATTCAGGTGCATCCAGCCACGAGTACCCCTCAACCAGTAGCACCAGGTTGGAATATTCTCCAAGCAGCCAAGCATCGAATACACGCGAGGGTGCTGCTATGCGCTCCCCTCCTCCTACCTCTCAATTGGATTGAGCAAGCAAACCCAGTTCGTCTTGGCTGAGCCATTTCCACGCACCGGGGGCCAGATCGGATGGCAACTCCATCGCACCGATGCGCGACCGATGCAGCCCCTCCACGCGATTGCCAACAGCAGCGAGCATGCGCTTGACCTGGTGGTACTTTCCTTCGGTCAGCGTGAGGTCCAGCCGATGGCTCCCCGCTTGCGCGCAGGCCGCTGCCCTCACCGGTTTCGGGTCGTCGTCGAGCACCACGCCTGCAAGCAGCTTTGCGATCTGTCCGCCATCCACGGGGTGCTTCGTGGTGACTTGGTACACCTTGGCCACATGTTTCTTGGGCGAACTCATCCGGTGAATGAACTGTCCATCATCGCTCAGCAACAGCAATCCTGTGGTGTCCTGGTCCAGCCGGCCCACAGCCTGCACCCCTTGAACCGCACTTTTCGTAGGCCGCTGGCGCAAAGGAGGCGGCAGCAGGGTATAGATGCTTGGGTAAGTCGAAGGCTTTTGAGAGCATTCGGTGCCTGCGGGCTTGTGCAGCAACACATACGCTTTAGCGTGATAGGGCCAATCGACGCCCTGAACGCGCAGTATCAACCCTTCCGGCTCCAGCTCGGCTGCCGCGTCGGTGCACGGCTCGTAACCCTGGGTGCCGGACGACGATTCGCGCACCGATACCCAGCCCTGCTGTACCAACCCCGCGCAGACACGGCGGGTGCCAAAGCCTTGGGAATACAGAATATCTTGCAGCTGCATAACGCGGAGAAATAGAAGCTAGTTGAATGTAAACGTGCTTGCGTGCGGCCCAAAGCAAAACGCCCTTCTACTCAGCAGAGCAGAAGGGCGGTTTGGGCTGTAAGAGCCTGACGATGACCTACTTTCACACGGGAACCCGCACTATCATCGGCGCAAAGTCGTTTCACTGTCCTGTTCGGGATGGGAAGGAGTGGTACCAACTTGCTATGGTCATCAGGCA
>NZ_JAHUWZ010000011.1 GCF_019218755.1 Acidovorax sp. sif1233
GTGCGTGCGCCGCACCGCATAGCGGGGTGTCTGAGGGTCTTTGAGCATCGTGTCCACTCTCGTTTGCGTGCACACGATCGTGCTCAACCACAGCAGGTCCTTCAAGATGAGTTCGCCGGCCGCTTACCGCGGATGAGCCGCATAGCGCGGTCCATTGGCTGTTCTCGTGAGAACTGGACCAATGAGTGTTGAGTGTCGGCCGCTTTTTCGACCTCGAAGAGATCTAGAGTTTGCATAGGTGCCTCCGTAATGAAACCGAGACACCTCTCCCCTCGGAGCTGGTGCCCCGAATGGGTGGGTTATGGCTTACGCCGAAGCTGCTTTGCCAATGGCGCGGGCAGTGACCGCATATCCCTCCAGCATTACGCGGGGGGGCTAATTCTGGCTTTCCAGAGCATCCACAAAGGGTGCTGTGGAAAGCCCCCCGTGCCAAGCACGAGGGGTTAGGTCAACGCAGTGACTCAATCACCTCGCAAGCAAGGGATAGAGGCGAATGCGTGAGCGAGAGTCAGGAGTGAATCCTGACAGGCGAAGCTGCAAAACGTCCGGGTGTCGTCGCTGATGAATGAGCATCTGAGCGACTGCGATCTCAAGAGGACTGAAATCATCACCTTCGACCGGTCTCCCGATGTACAAGCAAGTCTTGGCACGGTCCAGGGCCTTGCGGTAAGTGAGAGAGGCAGGGGACTTCTTCATATCCGAGCCTCAGCAGGTGGCGAAAAGGTCGCAATCGGAGGGTGCCGATTCCGCACATTTCACAAAATCAGCTTCAACTGAAGCCGATGTGGCCAGGCCTGCAACAAAGACCTCAAATGAGTCCTTGCGCAAGCCCTTGCTAGCTGCGCGCTCTATGGCACCCTTGATGCTGACAGCATCAGTGGTGAACTCCAGGCGCAATTTACCGCGTGTGCCACGCAGTCGGATGTGCTCAGGATCGGAGGAATCAACGACGACCACCCCAGTGGTGCGTTTATGGTCATTGAAGACCAGGACGCCCAGAGGCAAATCCACTGGCAGGTTGCCCATGACAGCAGCGGCATCGATCTGGCTCTGACGCTTACGCATGGCCTCATAGCACGAGCGGGCATAAAACAGGTCATGCCCGAAGTCGCCACCATCTACATTGGTCGTGTTCCGTCCAAGGACCTCAGCAGTCAAGCAAAGGTGCTTGCTTACAAACTGAGCGATATCTGCGGTGTAGCGCAGTCCCGAAGCACGCGCGGATGCAAAAGCATCGAGAAGCGGTTGCTGGCGAACCGTTGGCACGTAGCCAGGCGCCTCGCTGCCCTTCCAGTCAGTGTAGGGGTCGGCGGGAAGGTGATAGTTTGAAATGCTCATTGAAATCTCCAAGAAGGAGCGAGCGGCAACCCCAGCGGGATGCACGCCCGCAAGGGTTGTGATTGGGCCGCGAAGGGCCCAGGAAAGCCCAGTAGGGCCTAAATCAAGGTGTTGGCCCATGCTGGCAACTGTTCGCGTGGAACAACCGCCGTGAGCCCTTCCTCAACTGTTTTTTGAAGAACCAGGTCAGGTTCAAGACTGTTGTCAAACAGCCAGGCCTGGTCAAACAACGCAAGTGCATGAGGAAGGAAAGCGTGCGTCTTGTGATAGCGCGACACGATTTTCTCCGCATCTACCGAATGTCCCCCATGGAGAACACGCTCGGCGACACGATGCACATTGATGGCCGGGTCAGATGTAGTGACGAAGAACAGGTTCATGAAGAAGCCGCACGAGCGCGCCTTCACAAAGAACTTGAGCCATCGGGATTCATCTGACATGACCGTTTCGGTGGTGAACGAAACCCCCTGCTCTAGCAATGACCAGCGCATTGCCTCGGCCGCAACAGCGGCTTTGTACTGCATGTCGGCCGAAGCAGACAAGAGTCCTGCATCGCTAGCCATGCGCGCTGCAATCTCATCCGCGTTGACAAGAATGCCAATGCGAGACTGAGACACAAGCTTGCTGGTCAGAGTTGATTTTCCTGAGCCATTCGGCCCAGCAAAAACGGTGAGTACAGGGGGTTCTTTTGGTCCGCTACGACGCGCGGACATTGACGCTCCGACCAGTCACGAGCGGTATCAGCCGTGGGTCAGTCGCATCGAGCGTCTGCACTCGGCCATCCAGCAGAATGGTCGTTGGAACGCCCGCCTGGACGTTCTTGGCCACGGCTTCGCGAACAGCCTGTTTGGCAAGGTCTGCCAATTGGGCGGTGTTCAAACCGAAAGCCGTTGGTTGTGCTTTGCTCATGCGGTGCAGAGTAAGCCGTTTGGGTCTCCTGGTCAAGGTGATCCCTCGCTCAAGCAGGATATTCATCATGTAGCTCCTTCAAAAATGAAGGCACCAGTCCCAACGGACTGTGTGCCCGTTGGGGTGATGAGAGATGGTTTATCCGCGCGTAAAGTGCATCAGCACTTCATTGCTTGGATGAGTGGATTTCGCCTGTTCGATAGCCAGCTCGGCGCTAGGCGCAGTGCATTCGAACTCAGTTAAGGAATGCCGCTCAGAGCGGTCGTCAAGCACCACAACAAATTGCAGTGTGCCTGCTTGCTCCGAGGTCTCCTCTTCTGGATCTAGCGCAAGGTTTGCCGACACTTCATTGGTGGAGACAGAGCGCCCAGTACGGACCTTGCGAACAAGGTCCAGCATCCGACGCCCTTGCGGCACAGAGACCACAGGCGTCTTCATCCAAGCAAGAGGCCCGTCAAGGCCAAGATCTTCCGGTTGGAAATGGGTCGAGATTGTCCGCAAGATGATCTCCTGCAGGGCAATCACATCCCACTCTGTCGGCGTGTGCTCTTCGATGACATAGGCCAGCGGTGAGCTGAGCCAGTTGAAGCCTTCGAAATCCACGACTACCTCGTAGTAGCCGCCGAAATCATGTGACTCACGTTTCTTCCGAAAGGTGATCCCCAGATCACTGCGGTGGAAATGGAAGGTCCGATTGAGTTGGTCGATGTACGCACCGATCTCGATGCGAGCATCTGATTGGTAGTGTTCATCGCCAACGGAAGCGCACTCTTCTTCGCATGGCGTGGAGCCAAGATAAATCGTCATAGGAACCTCACAGGTGAGCCGCCAGGTCCCCCACAAGGGAAGTACCTTGCGGACGGTGAAACCCTCGTTTGAGGGTGAAATGCCCTGAATCAGGACGGTGATGTTGATTGCCGGAATGGCGCGGTCAACTCCGCTTTGCACCTGAGCATTACGCTAGGGTGAAAAATCAGGTTTTCACAGGACTCGTGGAGCCCTCTGAAAACCCTCCTCTCGATTGAGGAGGCCCAGCCGCAGACGCCCACCGTGAGGTGATCATCTGCGCCGGAAATCAGCCTATCTCTAGGCTGTAAGGGTCAAGCCGCCAAAAGAAGCAGTTGCTCAGGCTCGTTCGTAGTAGAGCGAGTAGCACCTTCTTCAATTTGCGGTTGGTAAGCGATGGCCGTAGAAGCGGTCGAGCCGGTAAGGGCAGGACCACAGTGCAAACCATGCTTTTCGTGAATCAGGTCAATGGCCTGTTCAAGTCGATCCAGCTCAGGAGTTCCCTCGCCGAAATCCTTGCCCTGCACGCTTCGCAGTAGCTTGTACGCCTGGTTGTCCCGGTCGTAAATACTGGTGCGAGCCTTTCGGCAAGCCGCCAGATACTCCTCCGTAAAGGACTCACCCTTCTCGTACTGCTTTTTGAAGTCACTGTTGGCCTCCTCCATGTCGCCTGGTAGCCAGTTCCTGAGCCTGCCGACAAAGCGGTTGAGCTTGTTCATGACCTCCTCCGATTTAGGGTAGAAGTGCATGGTCCCGGCTTTGTAGTGGCGAAACTCGAAGTACCGAGAACTAAAGCGCTCACCCGTTCCAAGAGGATTCTTTCGACACGCTTGAACCAAACCGTCGAACTCCCCTACCCCACCATGGAGGTAGTGAAAGGCTTTGTCGATGTCGGCCAAAAACCGCTCGTCTTCATAGTCCAAGTTTTTTGAGAAGCCGACCCGAAACCTTGGAAGAATGAAACGCGTTTTGCGCAGCCTCATCCCAATCCGATGCTTCTGATTTGACTTCCAGCTCTTGTAGAAAACCGCGTTGTCCGAAGAGCGCTCGATGATGCTGTCAAACAGCATCAGGATCATCTCCTGGTAGATGTCGCCGAGAGACTGTGCAACCCCACTCAAAAAGCCGTGGATGTTGGCCGCGTTGAACTCCAGGTTGTAGATCTCTTGAGAGGAGGCCTCGACCTTGCGACGCGCCTGATTGCTCAGCTTGTCAGTCAACAACGTTGATCGCAGAATTTGCGCCCACGCCCGTTTTTTGAGGTCGTCATACCGGACTTTGAAGTCATTGTTGGCGGCTTCTCGTATCGATCCAGAGACCTCTCGGAAGTCGCTTCCCACACCCTTGGTTTGCATCTCCTCCAAGGTCACACCCAACCCTGCGGATAGGTGATCGGAAATGGCGATAGCTTCACTCGCGCGGCGTGCTGCTGCAACCGCTTGTTCAAAGCGAAAGCATGTGTCTTGGATGAAATTTCCTGGCAGTGCGAGTGCATTGCAGGTGTCCACATCGATCTCGCTGTACCGGTTGTCTCCCCGCTTCAGGTTTCCCATCAACGCATCGACATCCAGGTACTGGCCGGGAATCTTCTCCAAGTAGATCAGCGCGATTTCAACGCTGGTCGTTCTCTCAACCTCGTCAGTGAACTCGTCTTGAAGAAACTCCACGGACCCATGGCTTTCAATCAAAGAGCAGAGGCGCTGCCGATCTTGGGAGAACGGATTTCGAATGGTCTCTGCGTTGATGATGGCCACCAACTCAGCGTCGTAGAGGACATCCCAAGCGTGAAGCACATGAGCACATCCCTGCTGGAATGGGGGGTTCATGATCAGATTTGACACCGTTGCCAGGCTACTGACCTGAAGGAAGTCGTAGCCAATGATCTTGGCGCCCAACTCCTTCAGCGACGAGTGATGCTGCATGTCAATCTCAATCGCAGATACCTCTTTCAGGTTGGAGAACTTCATCCGCGCGTAGTCGCGCAGGCGCGTTCTAAATCGACCCTCCTGTAACTCGGTGTCCTCGATCTCAGCTACCCATGGCAACTCATCGTCGGGTACGCCAGGGAAGCCCTCTTGGGCATGGCGAATCAGGTGCCCTTTGCCGGCGCTCGGGTCGCACAGGTGACGGACAGGCCGTCGAAACTTGGCCCAGGCCTTTGCTGCAGTGCGCACGCCAGTGGGGTAATACTGAAGCTGATCTCTCATGGTGATCTCCTTGGGTAAGCGAGACCACCCCCCAATGCGGGAAGAAGGTCCCGCAGGGGTTGGAAAAATGATTACTGAATTGCCGCGCCAACAGGCCTGCTCTGCAGGACCTTTTGGGCAAGACGTTCCGCAAGAGACTGACGAGCAGTCTCGTAGGTCACACACATCTGGCGCTTCGACAGAGTGAAAGGGTCACCGTTGAAAGAAATCACTCCCCCAGTCGAAACACCGACACGCAGGGTGTGATCACCAACGATGAAATCAGCGTATTCCCACTGGGGTGCATTGCTTGCCTCCCAAGGGGTGATACGGGCGCCAAAAGATAGCTGCGCAACGATGCGCTTGGCGTCTTCGATGGATCGAGATTCCGAAATTTGCATACTGCCTCCTGAATGAGACAGACGTGCTGACCCCTCGGGCAGCGAACGCCCGTCAGGGTTGATGTCGCAGAACAAGTTCTGCTTTGGATGCTGTGATGTCCTCCACAGCTCAGAGGTTTGTCGGAACAGATTACCTGTTGCCGTTCAAAGCGTCTTTGCATGCCCTCCTCATCGAAGGTGGCATGCAAAGAAGCCTGAGCTTCTTTGACTTGAAAACCAGAGTGAGCCGATGCGCACCAGGTAGCCAAGGGGCGCTACATGGGCCTATCGGCGCAGGGGTTCTGGTGGAAGTGGTGCGGGCGTTGGCGCGGGCACGGCTGCAAAGTAGTGGACTCCAAGGACTCCATAGGTTGCCTCCATGTCATCTACACGAGGCCTCACAAATTCGACGCAGCAAGAGCCAAGGCCGAAGCCCAGATCTTGGTTGCTGAATTGGCGACCGCGCGTGAAACCGCCGCAGCAGCAGCACTTCAGAATGGCCACTTTCTGGGAAGCATCGGGATGCTCCTCTGCAGAGGTTGTGGAGGGGGCACGAACAAGCATGGCTGGATTGAGATCGAGAACTTCCATATGGCGTAGGACAGATGGCCTACACCCCCTCAAAGGCGGTATAGGCCCGTTGAGGGAGACAGCCGACTGAAAAGCCCCAGTCATCGACCAGGGCGCTCAGAAAGCAGGTGAAGTGCTCAGGAATCAGAACCCAGCTGAAGACTCGAACACAGCTTCTTGCTGCGTGCTGTCGTCATGCAGATCGCTGTAGACGGGATCTGGCATCCAGCCTTGGTGTGTCTCGTAGTGAATCACGCGGCCGAGGGCCACATCATTGCAAACAGAGAAGGCGCGGATTTCGCCACGCGCTAAAGCCTTCGATGCCTCAGCATGAGCTGCCAGGTAGGCGCTATTTGCTTCAGGAGGAAGGCTTCGCATCACATGGCCGTATTGACGGATTCTGCGTCGCTCAGCGCGGACCATGGCAGCTACTTGCCGGCGCAATGCATTTGCCCCATCGGTGCGATGAGGGCGAAGCATTCGAAAGCGTGACGCAGCGTTGTCTGGCATCCAAGCATTCAAGCGCTCTCCCCGGTCTCGCAGGCAGCGCGCCATAAAGTTGGCTGTCACGCAATGTGCGCGATAGATAGGACTATGGCGATAGTCCTCGTATTGAAGGCCTGCGGCCTGAAACCAGTAACGGATTTCCATAAAGTGCTCCTAGCGTTAGCGCGGAGCACACCCACACGGGGAAGTGCCCCGCGAAGGTTGAAGTTTGTGAGGCGAACCTCACTGATGGCCACGTTTTCCTCGGTGGTTGCGAGGTTCAAGATGGACAGGATTACCCCGTTCACCAAAAAAGTGTCTTCGGAAGCATCGAAGGATGCTCAGCTTTCGAAGTCACTTTTCATGGGCCCCATGGACCGTTCCTCATTGTATCCGAGGGGTAGTGGATGTCCACCGAAGCAAGGTAGCAATCGGTGTAACGACCTTCCAGATCGCCTGGGGCGTTCTACGCCACGCACACCCTGGTACTTCTGGCCGAGCCCGCTGTCTGCAAGTGATCCTCCACCTGAAGCGTCGGTTGGCGTCAAAACTGCCCTGCCCTGCATGGATGGGCAAGACCATCTCTATCGCAGTAAATCCTATTGACCATTTTGAATTTGAATTGTCTCGGTCAGAAATCAAGCTTCTTCTGATCAAGTGTTAGTTCGACTCCAGACTCAAGTTGACGTATGGCAGTATTGACTAATCCATTGTCTATATTGCTCCCAACATCGGCATGTTTTGCAAAAGTTTCTGCAAGGGAAATCCTGACGACATCACCATTCACTGCGACTTTAATCAATGGCAACCCGGCCGGGGTGAATGTTACAGCAGAGCGCGTCTGACTCCTCATCTCAAGCTCCGATGCAGTCTCTTTTGCAATTCGGATGGCCGTTCTTCGGTGAGGATCTGCGGTGAAACCATCCACCTTCCGGGCCAATTGCAGAGTAACAGGAACGGTAGGAAGCCGTTTCAGATACGACGACACCTCATCCAAAAGAAGCAGCGCATCTTGCAAAACAGACTCTGTTGATACTTTATTTTCAGCGCTCACTGCAGTCCCCTTTGGTGGTTATAAATTCGATAGGATGGTCCGACTAGAGCCCGCCTACATTTCAGCCTACATCTGTCACGAACTTTTGACTATACAGCCAAGAGAGAGGAGGTCTGCGAAGGACTCCAGAAATCCACAAGCAGCCCCCCTTACGGCAGTGCCAGCACAAGTAAGCAGTAGACGGGTTTTCGCAGTTGCGAGCAGTTTTGATGAATCTATTGATCATTCTTAACGTGAACAGCAAGGGCCACCCCCGACAAATACAAGGTACCTGTCTCATCTTTTATACCCCCCTCAATCACATAGCGGATTGATTAAGACAACCTATCTGCATCAGTCTCCATTTCTTCAAATTCTTACAGCGTGACACTAGCTTCGATTTTCATTTCTGATCTTTCTTCACTGCAAGGCTTTGAGAAGAGTTGAAATCCTGCGAGATTTGAATTGAAGCAAACCCCCAACCAATAGAAGTAAAAGTGAGACAATTCCGCCTACTGATGAAAAGATGATTGCGTTCCTTTTTCGATATACTTTTGAATCAACAACTTCTTTTAGCTCTTTGTACCTATCTATGGCACGCACACTTTTAACCTCGCCAAATGCAGCCAACTCAATGTTTATCTGTACTTCAGTTGGCACCTCCTTATTGTCAAAGGCATATTTAGCTGCAAGAGGCAGATCTATCCCGGCAAGTGAAGAATTTGATTGTTTAGCCACTTGAAAGAGAAGCAAATGAGCATACCCTTGCGCCAGGAGCTTCTTTTCGGAAAGTATTGCTTTGACATCACTTACATCACCAGCCTCTGCGCGCCTGATGAGGTTTTCGGTGGGCCTCCGCACACCATGCGCAAGCTCAACATTAAACAAGACTTGCAGCGGTGCTGGATAGTAGATTTTGGTCGTTTCGCCTGGGACCCATTCACGATGCAGTAAGGTAAATGCAATCGCCAACGCGATCAAGGCGAACCCGAACCAACCAGCACGCTGAAGATATGCACCACGCAGATCCAACCATTCCAGTTGCTTCGCTATGGTGGCATTTTTAATCCCGGAGCCGGTATGCAGAATTTCGCGAAAGGAAACTGGTGGGCTTTTGCGTTTCTTTCTAGGCATTTTATATAATCCGGTTTCTGCGCGCAGTAAGCTTCACGATTCTTTTCACATTTGCATTGCTTTGCCGCAAAACATCAATTTGTTGCGCAACTACCGGATCAAATACGCTCATCGGTGACCTCGGAGGCAATTTGCTCCTTGCCAGGATTGCGGGTCAATCGAGCGCGCAGATCGGCTCGCATCGCTTCGATTTGACGCTCTGCATTCTTTCGCTGATCTACGCCACTCTGTTGAATTTTTATGACATCCTCGACAGTTTTGATCAGAGTGTTCTGCACATCCTTCAGCGTTTCAACGTCGATAACAAGGCGCTGGTTAGCTTTGGCTGTTTCGACAGAATTGCGATGAAGTAACTCAGCATTTCTTTTCAAAAGATCGTTTGTCGTATTATCAATATGGGTTGCCAACTGAACGGCATTCTTTTGCTCATTCAGTGTCAATGAAAGCATGAACTGCCTTTTCCACGCCGGAACAGTAATTTCACGAATAGTGTGAAATTTATCAACCAGCATCGTGTTCGCCGCTTGAACCATGCGAATGGTCGGCAAGCTCTGCATCGCAGAGTGCTGGAGCGCCACCAAGTCTCCAATGCGCTTGTCCAGATTTGCGATCACAGCGTCCAGATCTGACAAAGCCTGGACTCGTCCAGGATCATTCCCAATGTCGCTGCGCTGCTCTTGGGCCAATTCGCGCAATTCATCAAGGCGTAAGCGTCCAGCAGCAATATGAATACCTAGCAGCCTGTGCTCATCTCGCACTGAAGAGAACATGTCTTCGAGGCCAGCATTACGCTGTTGAATATTAGTTTGTGTGGTTTTAACCTCTTCAATCAACGCTTCAATTTGACTACGAGTAGTGTCAAATTGACTCATCAGATTCGATGTGCGAAGTCGGAATTTATCGAGCAGAGGTCCAATTACCGGCAGTCGTGATCGCTTATCCGAGAGCGGGCCGACATTCAACGAGCGAGCTATGTTTACGACCTGAGTTAACTTCACACCAGCTTCATCCAGATCCCGATTACGCACCTGATCGAGCAGGCTGTCTGCGTAGCGCGAAGTGTGCTCTGCAACTGCACGTCCAAATTCAGAAACTGACGCTGGATTTGATGGTTGAATCTTCTGGGCCACCTGGCGAACGTCACCAGCGTCGGAGTCTTGAAGGCCGAGTTCCTTGAGAGTGGTGGCGCTGAGTTGGAATTTTTCGGATGAAGCGGTCTGAAGGGCGTTGGTCATAGTCGAATCCTGAGTCTGTTTAGTGTTCAATGCCTTCGAGGCTCTGAGAAAGGCTGCGCATCAAGGCCTGGTGCGCTTTGCTTGCCTCAGCCACCATCGATGGGCTCATGCTTTTCGTTGAGATGAGGGCGAGGGTGTGCTGGCGCCAGACGGGCACCAAGACACTAGAGGTCTCAGTGAATCTATCGAGCATGTCCACCGCTTGGGCACGCGTGAGCATCATCTGTGTCACGCTCATCTCGTGCGAGGCAAGGAGCGTTGCTAGGTTGGCCAGCTTCCGGGCAAATCGCTCGCGTGGCTTATCAAATTGGAGTTCGCCTGTGTTCGCTACTCCAACTTGTGGGTTTTCATCGAGATATTCACGGCCAGCTTGAATGAGCCTGCGAAGACGTTGCGTCTCCATTCCGTGGCTCTTTATGAGCACTTCTATAGAGGTCAGTGTGTCCTTGACTCGTTGAGCCACGACCTCAGCATCCAAGAGCAGTTCGTCCAGCGCTTTACGCGCGACTTGGTAGCGAACCTGGCGTTCAACTTCGTTGCCCAAAAACTTCCCAAGCCAATTCGTCTTTTTGGCCACTTTCTCTGGGTCAGCGTCTGTCAGCTTTGAAACGATTTCGGAGATATGACCGGCTAGGGCTCCAACCGCCCCGCTTTCCATGAGGTTTGAGATGTCATTCAGGACTTCAACATTACTTTCCGTCGCGCCGTACTCTCCAATTTTGGTTGGCTGGTCGAAAAGCGCTGGCAGAACAACACTCTTCAGTTCTTCTATTTCCATTCTCTAGCTCCAGTCGAACTTTGGGCTTCGGTCTAGCAGACCACCGCCGACCGACAGTGCTGAAGGTCCTGCTGCGTGCTGTCCCGCCGATGCAGTAAAGAGGATTGTGAAGAGCCAGACCCTGCGAAAGGGGGGCGAAAAGCAAGGAAAAACGTGACGTTTAGACTCGCGCGTCCGATTCCTCAAGGGGGATCTGACACGTCATCAGCATTGCCATGTGCTGATCAAGATACTCATTATTGGAAATCGATCAGATCAGTAGGAACGATGATCCCGTGATGCTCGTGCATCAGCCGAACGAAATGCTCCCACTCGTATTTAGTAGGAGGTTCGTGGGTACAGCATAGACATTGACCTGCTCCTTGAAGTTGCTCTGAAACGGTTGTGTGAACATCCATGCCGAATTTTTTTGAAAACCGACCCACGGTGGACCCATCATTTGGCGAGTGAATCCAAACCGTCTTTCCATCAGCACTTACCTGGATCAGATCGTCGGAATGAAGGGAGTCACTATGCATATGTAAAGTGTTACGCGCATTCTTCGGCCTAACTACTCGACAGGCGCAAATCAGCCCCTAGAGACGCGCATGTAAGCCAGTACCAAGCCCTCCACCGTGCAAGACTGTTTTTTTTCATACTCTCTAACCGTGATTTCCATTGACTCAACGTACAAATACCTTTGAGCATTTCGGTTTCGGCATGTACTCGTCACCAAACGGACTGGACACCAGTTCGTTGATTCTCTTGGCCCCCTCAAGCTCATGGACCGATGGCTCTACGCATTGCACTTCGTACACCGGTCCCCAGGTTGCATAGACAGTGGTCGCTGCGACCACGGCCAAAAAAGCGACCAGCAGTGCGCTCAAAAGACCGAAACCGTACTGACACTTCATGACAGCTTCCCGTTCAGTTGGAGACCTGAGAGGATCTAGATGTACTGGCCAAAAGGTTTGGTGGAATTTTTGTCCAACCGTGGCGGTGCAGTACCTGAGCGACAAGACATGTAATGCCGTAGCTCCAGCCAGCCCCCACAACAGCACACGCCAATATCACTTTGATGGCGAACAGCGGCCGATCAATCCACGAGAAGGGAGCCAACCGAAGCGGCTCATCAAACGCGAGGCCCACTGCCGCAGCAAGGAATCCCCCAAGTGGGACGATCACTACGGCAGCTAAAGGCCACCAGCCGATCCTGCTCAGGAGTGATTCACCTTTTCGCGGAAGTACCAAGAACCAAGCTAGAACGGAAAAAGGGGCAAGACCTGCCAGATTCGCGGCGACAGCTGATGTGTCCATACCTATTCCGTGCTCAGTTCGTCAACAACAGATCGTTGAAGTTTATGGCTTCATCGAACCATCTGAATCTCACATCAGCGCCTACGAGATCCACAGCGACATATCCTAAGCCCAGGTCATAAAGGCCTGGTGCCACTTCATCAGAAGCCAGCTTGGCGCGCAAGAATGCTTCGACTTCTTCTCTTGTCTGCGGGTCAGATGTCATCATGGGTCGTTTGCTTAAGTTAGGCGGCGTACTCAAGCAGCTGTGAAATAGCCTGCAACTCTTCGATGGTCACCGTACCGCTGATCGTCGCCGTGCCCGCCTCTTCGTCCACCATGATAGTGGCCTCGGCGTCCGCCAGGACCGCCCTCGCTTGGTCGTGTGTCATGCGGCTTTTTCCTTTCAGGCCAGTCGGCACGAACCATCAAGCGACTTGATGATCACGCCCGAGCGCACAAGAGACTCCACCGTAGCGGGGTGGACGGTGCGGGTTGTGATGGCATCACGCAGCCGGAACAGCCCGGTGTCCAAATGGTGTTGTAACTCCGCCCCGCCCTTCATCTTCTGGACAAGCAAGTCTTGAGGTTCACTGAGCTTCATGTCTGCGGTTTCCGATTTAGTTGGCAGATACGCCGTTGGGGTGACGTTGGCGCACGCTTTCAGCCCAAAATTGGATGGCCTCGTTGATCTCGACTTCACGGCCGGGAAAGGCCAGCAGGAGGCGGTCCTTCAGTATCTTGACGCTCTGGCAATGGAACTGCCGCGCAGCGTTGACTGCGGCCCGAAGCATCTCGTACCCGCCATCGGTCAGTTCGTTCATCTCAGCAGCTTTCCTCGACTAGGCGATCAGCGCATCGAGCGCATCGGTCGCATGGTGATCACTGCAGCGTTGAGCGATGCGCTGCACCGTTGACTTGCTGACGACACCACGGGCAATCGCACGGTCCAGCGCATCAGTAGCCACAGAGTCGCAGCAGCGGCGGGCGATCTTCTTGAGTTTGCGTCGGTTGACGCTTCTGCGCGGTTCGGGTCTCACTGCTTTTACCTCGGTTTCAGGTCGCGTCTGCTATGGCTCTAGCCTTGCCGTGCTCGTGCCAATTCTTTAGGATCAGCAATCCACGCAGACAAACCAGGCACCAGGCAAAGTTCACCCAAGCGGTCGGAACGCCAAGCAACTCTTGCGATCTCTCAGAGATCGTTGTCATGCCCGCCACCACGGCAATGCACAAGCCCGCAAAAACCGCCAGATCGACAGCGGTTGTCAGCCAATAGCGAATGCTTCGCGTGCGCACGACTATTGCCGCTGCAAACATCCCCAACAACCAAATTCCAACCAATGGAACCCAGATAGTGCTATTCATTTGGTTTCCTATACAAGATCAACGTTCAGTTGGAAGGAAACATCGGTGCCAGCGCCGGGGCCAAACCGTGGAGATGAGTAGCTCTGAAGCGTTGAAATGGGCCCCGATTGCAAAGGCAACCCACCGTGCTGGAGTAAGTGGCCCAGTTCAGCGAGCGAGAGAACATTTTGGGTTGTCGTATACGGCGTGTGCGCCTTGGTCCACCCATTGTTCAGCATTGTCGTCAACGTGGCTCTACAACCGGCATCAAGCCTGCATGTCGAAACCGTAAGAGTGTGGATTTGTCCCATGTCTTTCCTTGGTTCAGGCCGTGGCCTTTGGGGCGCGCTTTGCGCGGTATGTGCTGTGGTTCCAGTGCCTTACCACGCAGGCAAGCAAACCAGCCTTGTCCGCAGCGTGGAATGCGTTCCCATGGACAGTCACGCCATCAACCTCGTATCTCCATGGAGCCGAAGGACGCGAACCCGCATGTCCATGCAAGCGCTTCCCGTTGCCAAGGGCTGTGACCAGCTGCTCTTTGGTCCGAATCATGGTTAGCGTCCTTGCCTCGGTTAAGCAAAAAGCCGCGCTGCGGCCATGTACTGCTTGCGCTTCTGCACCAGTTCACGAGCCCACTTCATCTGGCCGCCCAAGCGGTATGAAACCGCCTGCTGGTTCAGGTTGCGAGCGCGGCGAACGCATTCGCTCTTGGTCAGTGTTGTTGGCTTCATGGTCTGATGTCCTAGACTGCGTTTGAGGCTCTATTGTTATCCTCTAGCCGTTAAGTGTCAAGCATCTTTTGATGGCTCACAGTAGAGATTCACAATCTCCGTGTGCATCTCCCTAAACGACTTCAGACTGCGTGAAAGCGACTGAATGCTGATGCCGGTGGACTTTGCGGCCTCTGCTGGGGGAACTCCGTGAAGAAGAACGAGCCGCGCAGCGCTGATCGCTGGCTCCTTTGATCGCAGCTTGCGTGCAAGAAAATCAAACTGGTGTTTGTTCATAGCCCCGATGATACACATCCAGCCGTTAAGCTAAACAGCATTCGCGAACATGTCGCAGATGGTCTCCTCATTGATATCCACGTATCGCTGTGAGCAGTCGATGCTGGAGTGCCCAAGGAGTTGGGCAACGGCCTCCATGTCGCCCGTTGTGGCCAGCACTCTGCTGGCGAACGTGCGGCGACCAGAATGGCTGGAACCGCCCTTGATGCCTGCGCGCTGGTACAGCCTGGTCACATGTGCCTGCAGCGAGTCGCATGCCCGGTAGGCTTTTTCTTCGCCAGTCTCAAGCACTCGCCGCTTGGTGTTCTGGGACATACCGTCGCCCCGGCTGCTGTAGATCAACGGCTGATGCGGCAGCAAGCCACTGTACGGACCTGAGCCGACGACTGTGCCGATGCCGCGCTCGATCCGGTACTTCAGGTAGGCCTCCAGGGCGTGGATGGCTGGCTTGGAGGCCAGGTACGCGCATCGCTGGCGACACCCCTTTGTGATCGCTTCGCGCATGCTGATCTCGCTGCGCAGCTTGCCAGACGCATGCATCACATCGGCCACGGTCAGGCGCGAAATCTCGGTGATGCGCATGCCGCAGTGGTGCCCCAGCATCAGCACAAGAACATCACGTTCCGGGTACCGAGAGGTGGCCTGGGTGATTTTGATGAGGCGGGTGAATTGCCCTTGGTGCAGGGTCTTTGCGCGAGTGATCTCGGTCATGCGGCTCTCTGTAATTCGATGGTGTGGACGAAAAGCAGAGAGAGACCGGTGCAGGCTCTTTTTCGATCATATCCCGCGCAGTTCCTCGACATAGAGGAAAGACGGAAGGCGGGGCCTGCCCCCAGATCACTGGCTACGGCACAAACTGCAGACTGATGGTGGGGGCGATCACCTCGCCCCATCGCGCCGCTGTTGGCGATATGTCGATGATGGCTTCGCGGGGCTCGTGTGCGCGCTCGATTCGCTGGAAAAGCACTGCGGTCTTGGGTGGCCACTCAGGATAAACAAAAGTCTTGCCCGGTCGCTCGTGATCGTAGGAGTAGCCGATGTGTGTTGCACCATGCGTGTCATGGATGCTTGGGTTACCGCCGACATGCATCATCAAAGATGTCGCCAAGTGCCGGCGATCTCCCGCAATGCGGGCCCGCCACTCGACACGCACTGAACGCCAGAAGAAGCCATCATCCCTTGCGGCCAGCGGGGGGCGCTCCATCGTCACAAGCAGCAGATTGCGGTCATACACCGATACACGGGTCGCCCGCCTCCCCGGTGCATCCATGACCACCCTCACAGGATCTGGGCAAGGCCCCAAATGCTCCAGGGCTTCATCAGTCCAGCTCGTGGCTCGGTAGATCCAAGTTTCAGCATCCAAGCTCCAGCCCGCTCCACTGCCGGAGACGCTCACTTGACGCAAAAGTCGCCCTGCAAACTTCATAGCGCGCTAATACCCGATTCAGCAGACACGGCAAACGCAGCAGACACAGCAGATTCCGCAGCCTGCTCGATGCGCCCCTTGCCCGCTTCGTCGGCCTGGTCAAACAGACGCAACAACCGTGCGTGACGCTCGGACACTCGGTAGGTGGCCACCAAGGGCCTTGGTGCTACTGGGGGTGCCCGTTCCAAGCGAACCAATGGCCACGTCAAGCCAGCCGAACGCCACTTGGCCAGATCCACGCGCTTCCAGCGCCGTTTGCGAGCGATGTGCTCGACCTCCAGCAAATCGAAGATGACCTGTCGGGAGTTCCCAAAGGGGCCTGGGGGATTGTTCTGGATGAGCGCTTCAACGACATCAAGGTCAATCTCTACTTCGAGGTGCTGCTGCGCAAACTGCCCGCCCAATTCCACTGGCATCTGCTGCGGATACCGAGCACCTGAATAGCCCATGTAGAAACCCGCGAGCGCATGATGAGCGACCGACTGGCCACGCAATGCGGCCAACAATGCAACCGAGGGGAAGTCGATGTGGAGCAGCCCAGAAGTGGCATGCTTGATCTCACCCGGCGGGCCCGATGGCAAGAGTCGCCTGCATTTCTTGAGCCCATACCCTCGCACGCCCTTCATTCGGACTGAGGTCCGAGCTTCCTGGCCATGATAGGAGATGTCCAGCGAACACCGCTCAACCAGGCGGTGCTCCGTATAGGGCATGCCGCTCGGATCGAGCGCACGCCTGAGGCACTTGTCCACCAGAGATTTTTCCAAGCCCCCCATCACATGCCTTTCTGTCAGAACATGACCAGTCTGGGGCGGTCCAGAGGCAAAGGCAAGGGGTTCTTTCACCCGTTGCAACGCTGTTTCCTGAGGTGAAAAACATGTGGCGTGTCAGCTACAAATGCATGCGCGAGGTGCGTGCGTGAGCGCAGGAGCTAGAGAGGATGGATGAGCCCCCGATTTGGCACGCCAGGCCGCATGCAGCCTCGATATCGAGGAATATCGGAAAGGGTTACCCGTAACCCGCTTCTTTCCGGGGCCACTTCAAGGGTGTTCTATATCCACGCTGCGCCTTCGGCTTTTGCGTCCTTGAGTTCCAGGAGCATCCTCATGACTCCCTGCGGCAAACTCGACCCCACGCTACCGGGACTCACGTCTATACCGATATGGCGTTCAAGTAGATTCGCCCCGAGCGTTGACACTGACAAAGTGCCCGTAGGCGTCAGTCTGAGCAACTGCTCTTTCACCAGCTCCTGAATAACAATGTCTGGCGGATACCCACGAGACATGACCTGGTTGGCGAAAGATGGCGTCAAGGTAACCGCCTCTCCAGCCTCAGCAAAACGCTTTCCAAGTAGCGCTCGCAAACTGGCAGCGAACCGAATACGCTTTGCCGAATCGGTCTGTTCACCATGAATGCGCTGCAGCTCCCTGGTGATGCGGCCCAACGCTACATCGCGAGCCCCGCGATCAATTTCGTAGCACCGCAAGCTGTCAAGCAAAACCTGAAATGTGTTCAAGTCATGGAGCCGCTGGATCTGCGCAGTGGAAGGATTGTGGAGCCTCATCAACCAGGCGCGCTCAACGCCCCAGCGCTCCTTCGCCTCAGAGAGCAATGCTCTGTCCTGCGCCCCCATGGGTCCCGACTTTGGTCGTGGGACAACCACGGGCGGATCTTGATTTGTAGACTCGACCAATGTGCGCTTCAAGAGCAACATGGCTTGATCGAACGCTACCACGCGGGTCGCCTTTGGCTGGGACTGAACACTGCGACGTGACGCATTACCCCAATCGATTCGGCAAATCACATCGGCTCCAGCGGCAAGAAAGTCCACGGACACCTGGGCTCCACCTAGCCGATCTCCCGTTTGAGATCGAACAGCAGAAACCCAAGCAATGGGTCGGGCACTGGGCACTTGCTTAACTGATGCCAGGGACGCTGCGGGCGCAGGGCCCATGGCCAGTGCTAGTTCAATAGCGTCGTTGAAGGCATCCACGCGACTGACATGGCTGCTTGAATGCACCTCACGAGAGTGCTCCCTATTGCCCCAGTGCAGAGAACAGACGATTGCAGGCATGCCGATTGCAACCGAGTTCACAAACTTAGGAGCCCTCATGCCATCGAAAGGCACCTTTTCACGAAGTGCCTCCTGCCAGTTCAATTCATCATGAAACGGAAGCCCCGCTGCTTGGCCCATAGCGCGCTCGAAAGCTTCGCGTGAAGATCCACATGGCCCTGAGGTCAGTGTCACAGACTTGGAGCCCACCGAGCACTGCAACCGGCACTCGAAGTTTGGCTTTCCAGTTGCCGGCGTGACCAGTCTAAACATAGCCCCAGTCTTTCGCCCAGACCTCTCCGACGCGTAGCGCGACAAGCCCACGCAGAACACCCATCCCAACCTCTCACGGTCGGCGAACCATACTCGCTCGTCTTCAGGTATCTGGTGGAGAACATCTGCCTCTGCAGCCTCACCAAACCCTTGAACAGGGGTCTTGCTTTCAACCATTCACTTCCCCAACGAAATCGGCTTCATCAGTCGCGTACTCATCGTCGTAGTCTTCATCCAGAGGGAGCAGACAATGATGCTCTGAATTCCCGCCATACTCATCTCCCGACATGGGAGCTTTCATGAAGGGATAGCTATACAGTGGAACGCTGGGTTGGTGTTTCCTTGCCCCCTCGAACACGGGCAACGGCGGAAGCTCTGGTCCCCACACAAAGCCATCCAACCAATCGCTCCATTCTTCGAAGTGCCTGGACAGTTCCACGTCGCGAAACCAGATGACAGAAGATGGATCAATGACCCCTTTTGTATTTAAGAATGCCGCGAAATCAGATCCTCGAAGGCAAGCCAATGCATATCGACTGTGGTCGTATTCCCCACCTGGCGTAGGCATCCAGCGTTGGGATACCACCATGAGTTCATCAGGGCGCGCCATTGCTGCTGCAACCAGTTTGGAGATGGACTTATCGCTTGCTTCTGGATGCTTGGTTCCAAAGTGCCATTCATGTTGAATGCGATTGAGCCTGGGGAAAATCTTTTCCATTGCTTTACCAGCCGGGAAGCCAGGAACGCACATCGCCAACACGTCGCCATCATCTTCGTAGTGAAAGTTGCTATGGGGACCGCGCAGATAGATTGGAATCTGCGCGGCTATTGCGGGGTCAACGACATAGTGCGGGTACTTTCCCATGGGGCCTAAGATGACCCCCGGACAGACTCGCTGGGGGCGATCAATTTCGGGATACTTTGAGTAGCACTGCTCGCCGAACTCTTCTAGAAGAAGGGACTCGTCAATTTCACCGCGCTCAAATCGCTCAAGTGCTTCGTTCCAAACACAGTACCTTGGGCGCCCGTATTCAGGGGCCAAGGTCGATTGACCTGTCAGTCCCCATGTGCGCACCCAGCGATCAGCCTCGCTTGGCGTGATGCCGATCTTCATGAGCACACCTGCCTGGTGGTAGTACCTGGCCACACGCACAGTCAACCCTGCATCCTGATCGGAGGGGCTCGGCTGGCCTAGCAGCCCACGTTGCGAGCATTCAAACCATGATGAATAGCCCAAGGCCAGAGCTGTCGCTTCTTGTGCGGCCGAAAGTTTGAGATGGGGGAATGCCTTCGAAAGCTGCTTGGCTTTGAGCTTGGGCAGGTTTCCAGACGAAAAGACGAAAGCGGGGATAGCCATGCGATTCTTCCTGGTTATCGCGGTGACGCTGGCTATCACCACGAGGGAGGATGAATCGTGGAGAGGGTGTGGGGAAGCAATTCTTTGGGGTTCTCGTCAAGATTCTGCACGCCAGCGCAGCGGCCCCTAAGTCCGCTTCGGTCTCCTGGACCGAAGCACGAATCATAGTGAGACTGTTAGGAGCTGGCAACAAGGAACAGAGCCCTGTCGATAACCTCATGCTGTGATGGTTGGCTGTGCTGCTACGACAAAGGCAGCGGACTCGGTGGTCAAGTGCATCTGGTTTTTGCAATTGACACCAAGTGCTTTGGTGATGGGGGACGTGCCCGTTCCATGAGAGTCATTCGCCACGTAAATCCAGGCGAACGTCACTTGGCCATATCTACGCACTTCAAGCGCCGTTTCCGAGCAATACACTCTACCTCTACGTGGCCTGCAGGAAGACAATCACCGCATGACTCTCATCGCAACCGTCGCGGCGACAGGCCTGGAAGTCGAGTCGTTCACCACCACCTCGGATGTCTGGGCTAAATGGCGCAAGCTGCCTATAGGCACTTTTGTCATCGGCCGCCACCGCATACCGGCCATTCTCAAGCGCAGCGTGCGTGGTCTCCAGTTCTTTGCTGCTGCACCAGGCATGGCCGGGGTTACAGCCCCAGAATCCGTCGAGCACCAAATCGCCAAGATCAAACTGGTGCTCGGGATGCGGGCCGCTGGCCACCAAGCCAGGGTCGAGCAGCCTGGCGCGACACCATCGGGCGAGGAATGGCAGGCAGACGTTTTGGTGCAGACGACACGCGGGCCTCTTGCTGTCGAAGTGCAATTGGCCCAACAGCACTGGGACGACTACCGGAGCAGGACCGCGCGCTACCGAGCCAGTGGGGTATCTGTCGTGTGGCTGGTGCGGGATGCTCACTTCAAAGCTCTGGGGAACAGCAGGATTCGATTCTTGATGACGCAGGGCTGGTCCATCGATGAGGCCATGAACCGGGCCCTTGAGGACATGCCATGCATGCCCCTGGTTGGGCCCGTAGGCGATGAAGAAGGGCAAAGGGTCGTGGTCTATCCGACTGATCGTCCCGAACCCTTCCTGAGGCTTCCGCTGGAGGCTTTCGGTGCCGGTGTCGCTGCCGGTGCCTTACGCATGGGCGAGATAAGGAATTCGGACGGCGCGCGATCTTGGCCAGCCTGGATGTGGGACAGCGCGAATGTGCCTGACCTGCTCATGCCACCAGGTTGATCATGAGGGGTTACAGGCAGGGGTTCCGACTGTGCCCATTACCCTTCCCTATTTGGGCATCAAGTCAAATTTTTTTGGAAGAGCCGGAACCGGCGTCCACCAAACTCAACCTGGAGGAACTGAGACTGTTGTCGAGGTCGTTAAACATTGACTCCAAAGACAGGAACTGAGTACAGAGGTCCCGCGTCTGATTCGACAGGGTATCTCGCTGGGTCGAGTCCAGCCACATAGCTTCCTTGCGATGGGTGTGCAGCCTCACCAAGCGGAAGAGTGCAACGATATCCGTATGGGTCTGTATTCGAGGAGCTGAACCAAGATTGCGCAACACGCAGTAGACCATGAATTCTGGGTCGCGATGCAGGTGCTTTCGGCTATTGCGCAAACCATTCTTGCCATAGAAGGCCAGACCATAGTCGCCCAAAACTTGAGCAGTTAAGCGACTGAGTTCTGGGTAGGTTTTGATCATTTCTCGTGCGGCATTAGGGGCATCAACCGAGCGAACCCAAGGGTCTTCCATCGCATACTGCGCCTCCTCCGAAGCAACTGGATTGGCGTGGAGTGCAGACAAAGCAAGAAGCTTGCTCAAGGATTCGAGCGCGGTAGGTTCTAGGTCGATCCACTGCCGCTCACTTTCAGCTAGCTCAGTGATAGCCACCGCAAATTGAAGGACTGTCTCAAAGGTGCTCTGATCAAAAGCGTAAGGGACCTTCTCCAGCATCCAATCGCATTCACCTTGCAATTTTTGCTTTGCTTCCTCTACCGATGGAAGCTGCAAGCCCAACAGGCACTCCAGCTGATCTGCCTGCATGAGCCGCACTGGACCGCTCCAGAACTCGCCGTCTATCGTCAACTCACGACCAAGAAATAACCGGCCATTGCGCGTTGGTAGCAGCTCTAACAGTGGGCCCTGCGAGTAGGGATCTTCAAGACCGGCCCCAGAATTCATGGCGACTCGCACGTAGCTGGGCCGCCATGGGTTTTGAAAATTCACCTGTACTAGCTTCTCAGGCAGCGTTTTCAGCGCGTAATCCTGTGTCGGCTGTCGCTCCCAGAGTGCTACCGCCGACTCCCTGAGGTCTGCGGGTGTTGAAAAAACACTTCCATGGACAAGCCCGAGTTCTGGCCAAGCCCAGCCATATCCTGCATGCGAGCCATCAGTATTCGCGAACTGCAAAGGCTGCAGACCAGTGGGCCATGAGTACATGAGCCCCCATGATCTCTCTGTCAAAGACCGCGTGGACATGTAGGCACCGCTCTCGATGTCCGCCATCAATTTCTCCAGGGTGATGCCGCAGTCTGGGGACCAAAACATGTTGGCAACCTCCCAAGCAAACTCAGCAGCCCATTTAACGCGCACTATCCCCGGCCCTATCTTTTCAAGGTTTTCCCACTCTTGCCAATTTGCCTCCAAACCTCGAACGCGGCGTTCGTAGAAGTCGTCCGCCATGCTTCGGGCTTGAGTGTCTAGGAAGCCCGAGTCGCCGTAAGTGCGTCTCACGGTCAGCAATGCTGATTTCCACGACGCATATACCGCCTCTAGCGCGTCGTAGAGTCCAACAAAGCCCGCGACAAACATTCGCCATGCGATGGCGTCTTCCAGCTTCTGACTATTTTTGGGAAGCTGGCGCTCATCAGCCATCCTGCCGTCCAATGCGACCAGTGCCCCCCACGAGGCATACCCAAACCCTGCTGCGAGGCAGGCCTGAAGTTGCTGCGCAGGCATCTCCCTGAACCCAGGGTGCGTGCTCAACTCGCTCATTAGGTGAGCGAGTTGGCCGGAGGAAACGTCCTCCATCGTCACTGGGATCGCCAGGGCCAAATATTCAGGAATCGGGACCTCTTCGGGGTGCTCTCTGAAGTAGGTAAATCTTTCGTGATCCATGGTGATTTTTGGTTAGCCTTCGATTGCCAGAGTGCTCTAAGAGGCAGATATTCAGCATTCTGGCCGCGTGAATTTCACCTACGACTTTATCAACGCCCGAATCGCGGATTTAATGCTCGAATCCAATCGTAGCCCAAAGCAGAACTACAACCGAATCGAGGCGTATGGCCTGCGATTCTTGGAAAGAACAGAAAGACGTTTTCGTTATTTGACTATTGTGAGCTTCGTGCGTGTAGTCCCGGTGGTAGCTGCCACACCTGTCTCAAAGGTGACATTCAGGCGGCAGTGTATTGGTTTGCTAGCTATACGACTGGCAGACGCTCTTGTCTGCGCATGCTAACCAGGGACCGCTCATGCGCAATACCACGCTATTTCTCGCTCGCCTCATCGCTCTGATGCTCGCTATCGCAGCCGCCGCTGTACTTTCTATTGCAGCATCTTCTCTGCTCTGCCTAACATTTATATAACCGAGTAAAAGGTGCGTCGGATACGGCCACCACAGGTGCCAGGAGTTAAGGTGAAACACGGAAATGCTGCTTAGGCCGCAGGGTGACTCAGCACATGGAATAAACAATTCGGATGCACCAATGAAAAAGCCCCCAGTCCTTGCGGAGTGGGGGCTTCTTTGTTCGGCGATTAAGCGAATGACAGCTCAATCTTGCCAGAGCCTTGCCGCTTTGTCTTGCCCACGATGATGGTTACATCGTGGCCAAGCCGAGCGACCAGCTCAAGCATCTTTGCTTCACTCACTCCACGGAATTGACCGCGAGTGATTTTTGACACTTTCGCCTGATCGATACCAAGCAAAGTGGCCGCTGCTTCTTGGGTCAGGCGACGGGCTTTGATTGCCCTCGCGATTTCTGCCGCAAGAGTAGCTTTGCGCTGCATTTCTGCGGCGTCAGAATAGCCAAGGTCGGCGTACACATTGGTGCTACCAACTTCAATTTCGACAGTCATTTTCTGACTCCTTTAGCCTGTTGTGACCAAGCGGCATGATCCTCCTGCGCATCCTTCAACCGTGACTTAATCAGGTCGATGTCTTGTTTAGGTGTTTCTATGCCTTTGGTCGATTTTTTTTGGAAGCAGTGCAGAACGTAGATCCAGTGGTCCAATCGAACCGTATAAACGGCACGATAGGTCCCCCCTTCATCGCTTTCCACCACCTCCAGCACGCCAGCCGATCCAAAGCCTTTCAGAGGCTTCGCGGCATCATGTTTTTGCCCAGCCTGAGCAAGCCCCAAGGCAAACCCGAAAACGTCTTGAACGTCTTCAGGCATTTCCTTGAGATCCTTCTTGGATGAGCCCATCCACTTGATGGGTTTGCGTGGGGGCTGAATCATGTTGGATTATGCCCAGATTGGCATAAAGGGTCAACCTGACTCTGTGCCAGCCCCGCCGATGCCACCTCTTCTGGCCAAGCCTCGATTTCGACGCCATCGACGAAACGAATGCTGTACATCGGTCCACACTCGTGGGAGTCGTAGGTTTTTGGATCAACGGCCCCCAGCAGTGTGAAGTGTTGACCGTCACGCTCTGCGTGTTGTCCATACCTCGCTGCTAAATTGCCAGTCTTGCCCCCTGAAGGGTGCTCAAAGGAAGTGGACAGATTCAGTCGCTTCAGTTCAGCCTCAGTCAAGTTGCTAGCGCCGAAGTCTTCGACTGTCTGGCCAGAGTTGTAGGAAACGCCATCCGTGCTGTTCCATTGGACCAAGCCACCATCGGCATCCTGGCCTAGTACCTCACCATCCACAAGGGATGATCCGGCTTCGGCTGTTGAGGTGGACGGATCAACGCAATTCACATCTCCCCCGCCTGGCGCAGGATCAAGCAGATGATCCCTTGCCTCCAGGATGAGCGAAGCAATGTCGTCGCCGACGATTGCAAAGCCATCCGGGTCTTGGGGATCGTTCACCATGAACGCGCCAGGTACCTCGGGCTTCACTTCAGGATTGCGAGTTCCGACAAAGTAGCCAGCCTTGGCAAGCGCCTCGTGGGCCTCGATTTCTGAGTCAACCACTTCGACTCCATCGGCATCAACAATGTGGACGAATTCGCCACCTTCGTTGAACAGCGACAAGCGAATGGCCTTGGCCTCCTCGAAGCTCTCGCACTTGTTTGCGCAGTCGTCGTTGGCCCAGATGTAGAAAGGCTTCGCAGCATCTTGGCCAATCGCGTTTTTGAGAGTAGTTACCTTGTCATGAGACTTGGTAGGCTGCTCAATGTAATTCGACCCGTTTCCGAGCATTTCCGTTCTCCTGCGAAAGAGACGGACACCGGCCCAGCGGGCAACAAGTGCCCGTCAGGGTTAAAAAAGGCTTTCGCCTGCAACGCTGATTCGCCTTGAGGGCACGGTCAGCAACCGTTTGCAACCTTTGCAGTACGCAAGAGGGTGAAAACAAATTCCCAAAGGCCAATAACTGGCTCTTGGGAATCTGCTCTTTAGGAGGGCAAATCGTCACGACCAGAACCAACCTGGTGAGGTCGGTGCTGGTGTGGATTTCAGTCAAGAGAACTCGACGGTGGAAATTCGTTGAAGAACTCAAAACCAGGCATGGAGTCAACCTTCAACGCTCAACGTTGCGCTCGATCTCGCAATGCCCATTTCCTGCAGGTATTCCATCAGGCCGTGGGCGTCACGGGCATGGCGCATGTACCCGAATTCGATAAGCCAAAGGCCCTCGACACTTGGGGAGCCATCATCGTCCTCATTGCTGAATTCGAAGATGGACTTGCCAAACTCGTCCTCAACATGGGCTCGAAAAATTCCCCGCTCATCGTGGTCCACCACCAACTTGAGTCGGTGAGTACGCACAGGGCGCTCAACAGATGCATGTGACATGACGTTTCCTTGAAAACGCCAGGCATCCCCCAGACCGGGGGCTACCCGGCAGGGTGTGAACTACAAGCGATGCACGCCTTTTGTCGCAGCGATAGAAGCACACGAGCGAACAAAATGGTGACCGTCGTTGTGCAGCGCATCGCGCGCATCCTTGGTACACAGGTGCCAGTGTTCGTTTGCCACGATGCACTTGCCACTGCGCTCCAGGTTATCAAGATCCTTTGCCTCTATGGCGCCCTTCGAAACGAGTGTTCCAATCAAAAGATCGCGTTGCTCGAAGAGACGCTCAATTTCTCCCGGTTTGGGGCAGCGCGGGATGCGATCTGAATCCAGTTGGGAAGGTGTAAGACATTGGTACTGAGGGTTCAGCATGTTCCGACTCCACGGGCGAAGACGGACCAACCCCTAACGGGATAGGGCCCGTCAGGGATTGATAAAAAGATATGTTTGAAAGACTGGCAACCCCGAAGGCTTCGCCAGTTTGCTCAGTTCATGGACTCAACCTTGAAGATGTGGGTTGCATCCTGTTTACGGAGTGAGCTTGCATGACGCTGCGCGGCACGCTTACTGTGGTCACTATCCCATGTGCCGGCATGACGGCCGAGACCTGCGACGATTGCAACAAATTGACCATGGGCGGTGTACTTCACTACTTGATGTCGAGGCATTACTTGTTCTCCAGAGAATGAGACAAGCACCGGCCCTATCGGGCAAGCAGGTGCCCGTCAGGGATTGAACGATCAGTGTTCAGCGACCACTACAGATTGCTTCTTCAGCAACTGCTTGATCAACAAAACCACATTCGGATAAAGATGAGCCAGGGAGGCAAACGGATCAACGGCGCCGCCACGGATGCATTCATCAACTGCATCTTCTGCAGCGAAATGATTCAGACGCTGCTTCTCCAGCTGGGCCTCCTGTTCTTTCATCCGCCCGTGCGCCAGAACTTTGTCGTCAAGGCTTTCAGCCTCAAATACGTTCTTTCGGAGGGACGCAATCTTGCGAACAGTCACTTTCATCTCCTCAGAAATCGACGCAAGGATCGATTCCCTCGTGACTGAGCATTGATTGGCGCGGCACCACGCCTTGGCGGTTAGACGCGCCGATGACAGCACTTCACTGCTCAGGGGTTCTGGGTTGTTGAAGTCACTCCCACCTGGCGCAAAATGAACAATGGAATTGCCCTTGATTGCGCTAATTCTGTGTGACTCAAGATCAATGAGTCCCCAGCCATTTACGCGCGATCTGACATGGGAATTCCAAAACTCTCGCGCGGAAGGATTGCTATTGAACGCATTTGGACTTTCAAAAGCCACGATTGCGTTTGATAGGGTTGTTGTCATGTGTCGGTCTCCATGAGAGCGACGGTCACATGCCCTAACGGGCATCATGCCCGTCAGGGTTAAAAAAGGCTTTCGCCTGGCGTACTGGGTTGCCTTGAGAGGCGCGGCCAGTGTCCGCTTCAAACAGTCGCATTACGCGAACAGTCATGAAATCACTTTCCGAAGAGCCCCCTCGATATGGAGGAGACTCTTGAGAAAGCTCTACACCCCGGTAACCGGGTGCAGAAATCAGGCAAGCTTCAACTGTGCTTCTAGCAAAGCCTTCAGTTCATCCCGAAGGGGATTCATGAAGTCTTTCCCGAGAAAACCGTCGAATGGACTGGAGGTCCTGAAGACGCGGCATGCACAGTCAACATAGACACCTCGCCCTGCACCGGCTTGCTGGTGTTGAAAAAACCAAAAGCGCCCTTGAAGAGACACTCCATCAATCACCTCAATCGAGTCGGTGGGAATGGGTGGATGGAGCCCCCCGCAGCTAAGCGAGGAGCGACCATCGGCGTTTAGGTAGAAGGAACCTCCTGGCGATGTCTGAATGGCATCACCCATGTCGTGGCTGAAGCGTTCAAGTTCGCCGGTAGGAAACAGAACGAAATCGCCCATGAGAGGAGCCGATATCTGGCTTCGCAAGAGGGACGCTGTGTCGAGATACTTCTGATCGATGTGATCAAGATGATTCATGGTGCGCTTTCTTTGGAAAGACAGGCACAGGCCCATATGGGCAGCTGGTGCCCGTCAGGGTTGGTGTTGGCATTCGCCCGAACTGCTGTATTGCCATGGCAGGCACGGACAGCAACCGTTTCGAGATCAAATGTGGCGAAGAGCTACGAAAACAGGATTGCGCAGACAGGCCTCGTTATCCTGAGACGACAATCCGTCCCAGCTATCACCGGCCCACGCACTGCGATCAAAGTCTGCGAGTTCATCCTCACGATAGACATAGCTGACATCACCATGATCTGCGCACCAGAAGACCCCCGCGAGTGCGCCATCCGATATCTTGACCGCGAATAGACCGCACGGTTGTTGGATAGCTGTCCATGACGGGGCATCGGCAAGCAGCGCCTTCGCAGCTTCGAGCCATCCATCGTAAGTTTTGAGGTCTTTGCCACCGATGGCCTCGGCGATCATTTCCTTGGTCAAATGGAAACCCTTCGCTTCTGAGCGGTAACTATTCACATCAGCCGTAATGTATTCGGCCAGCACGTTCATCAGATCACGGCGAATAGGATGCCCACTGAAGAATGTGCCTGCAAAGCCACCATCCTCGATACCAGCAATCTTCTGCAGTCTCAGACATGCAGTGTTCAATGCATCCTCAACTGCTTCAGCAAGCTCTTCGTTGAGGTCAACGATGAACCGGGCGTGAGCATGAGAAATACCCCAGCATTCCACCGGATCGACCTTCTGAGTCATACCGGCATCGTATTGGGGATTGGTAACGAAAACGCCATGGGAGCTAACACCAATTTCGGGTAAATCGTTCATGGTTGAAAACTCCAATTGGAAGGTCAATTTATCAAGGCTCAAACTTGAAGTTTCATGCTCCAAGTGTTGTTGCGTGGTGCTGTTTGTCATATCTGATCTCCAAATAGGAAAACGAGCACGGGCCCAATGGGCAACTCGTGCCCGTATGGGTTGAAAAAAGGCTTGCGCCAGTTGAAATACTGATTGCCATGAAAGCACGGTCAGCAGCCGTTTGCATCCTCTGCATAAGCAAGAGGGTGAAAAGCATGTTCCAAAGCGCCAGAACTGGTGCTTTGGAAAAGACTCTTTTTTTCCATAAAAGCATCACATCCAGAACCAGCCGAATGGCGGGTTCTGGAGTGGCATTTAGTCGAGCTGACTTGACATACCGTGCTGATCGATAAAACGACCTTCGGCGACCGAGTAAGCGTCGAACTGTGGCCCAGGTTTACTCAGTCGAGCTTGCTGGGCCTGGTAGGTATCGTGAATGGCATCAAGCTCCATTGCACGATCAATAGTCACTGCACCATGACGATGTGTCCTGTACAGCGCCTCTGAAGCAGGAACATGGGGTTCGAGCGTCACGATGTGGCGATGCTTCATCAGGTAGGCCTTCTGATCCTCGCGAAGGCTTCTGCTCTCGCTTGAGTTTAGGGATCTCTGACTCATGCCAACGCCTCAGATTCGGCGGTGTTCACCATGCACTCATTCGAAACTGGCTTTCTGGCTTCAATCGCCTTTTTCAAACGTTCAACAATCGATTCAGCGAGAGATTCGATGGACGTGAAGTCGCGGCAAAACTCATTCCCCTGGATGAGTGAAACGTGCTGGCCCCAAAACGGTCTGCCCTGTTCCACCCAGAGGTGAGCAGAGTAGCAATCGTTGTACCTTCGGGAGACCTGTGCCTTGCGGCGACCATCGCGAAAATGCAACTCAGGATGGAAATACCGAACTTCTATCAAAAGCTGCGATTTGTCGTTGCAGTCGCCGGGAACAAGACCTGCGTGGATGCTCAACCCATACTCCGAGGCTTCCACTTCGCAGCCTGCCCAACGTAATTGACTTTCCAATCCAAGGGCTGGCGTGTTTCGGTAACCATGCCCAGGAGGCAAGCTGACCTGGCTCATCACGAGCTCGGCCAACTTCAGGAAATCTTCACGGACTTTTGCCCGCGCCTGGTCAATCGACAAGGGCTCTTCTTTTGTACCGTACCCAGGAACAATAGGCTTTTCAACCTGTGCGTTGTTCTGCATGTCTGACTCCTAAATAGAAATCGGACACCAGCCCCCCATCGGGGATGCTGTGCCCGATGGGGTTGTTGAAAGTTGTATTTGTGAAGGCGCTGTCTACATCTCGTCAAACGACAAGCTGACACGCCTCCAAATCGACCAGTTGAGATGCGGGATCGGACTCCAGAAAGGAGCCATAGACCGTGTATCCCTTGGATGTCAATTGACGCTCCCCGGCCGCGATCTCCATGCTGAAATCATCATCGGTGGCTTTGAGGGGCACACGCGTTTTGACGATGACTTTTTCCCCGTGAGGGCAATTGGTCAAGGTCCAAACCATGATGTGCTTCGCTGGTGATTCTTGCAAGGTGTTGGAGATGCTCATGATGAAGTCAACTCCGATTTTTCGTATTTCACGAATTTGGGCATCAACAGTACATCGCGATTGGTCATCGGGTCATGGGCCTCCCATGCCTTGTGCTCATCGCTCCAGATGGATTGATCAGGCTCGTAGGCATCAACAGGCACCCCCCACTCGGTTACGACCTTGTTGTTTTCCACCGCGTGCTTGGGGATCGCGTACAAGGTACCTTGTTCAAGCACCAGATAGCCTTGAAAGGCTGAATCGTCCAGAGCCGTCCCAGGCGGTTTGTCAGCAAGGAGTGCTTTCGCCGCTCCCACCCAGCCGTCAAAGGTCGCAAGGTCAAACTCAGCAATCGCCGGGCTCAGCTCCTGCAAGCTCTTTTCTGCAGCTTCACATCGGGCCGTATCGCCTGCGGCACGAGCAATCGAGAGACGGAGCACGTAGACCGCAAACTGCAGTTCTGCGTTGTCCAGAGCCCCCGATGCATCGAGCAACTTGTTGACCGACTCGAAGGCGTCATTGATACGCCACAACCCTCCAGCAGCCTTAGAAGGGGGAGAGATTTTTTCCAGCACAACGGCAGCATTGTTCGTGTTGCAGTTGAGGCAGAGACTCATCCAGTCGAGCATGCTTGCCTCGGATTTGAATGGGCCGTTAGGTCTGACAACTGTCATCGCGACAGTGACCTTGGTAATGTTCATGGTTTCTTCTCCGAAAGGAGGAGCACCACAGCCCAATAGGGCATGTGACGCCCCAGAGGGTTGAAATTGGCTTGCGCCGGTTGTTTGCTGTTTCACCCATTGCAGGTACGGGCAGCGTCCGTTTCCATACAGCCGTAGGCTGAAGGGAAGAAATCACTTTCCAAAGCGCCCCTAGAGGAGACGCTGTGGAAAGTCCTGAGCCCCATGGGGATCAGAACTTCCAATCTATGCGCAGGTTCATGCCAAAAGGCATAGCTCCTGCTGATCGCCAAGCTTGACCGCGACACGCTTGGAAGCAGACTGCATCCATCGTGTCATCTCGCTTGCGCGGTGATCCATTGTGTTGGACTGGCCGCTCTTGCGTGCGTTGATCCGCGCTGAAAAGTCCCACGCCATGGAATCGGTACTCGCAATCCACGGTAGCTTCTTCACTTGCGCAAGACTGGAACCCTTCACACCAAAGAGGTGCAGCCGGGTATCGCTTGGTAGCTTTCCATCCAAGGCCTGAAGGATCGCGTAGAGCCCGTGCTCTGGATGCGACGTATCGCGGCGGCACACCGATCCGAGCCCCATCAAGGCTGGACTGGCAAGCCATGGTTCCCATCGACGCCAGACCTCCATCGTCAGATCAAGGCTGTAAAGATAGGTATCGCGGGTCCACCCTTGGATGATGGGCACTGGTGGGCGCACCAGGTCCTGAACCACCGTGGAGTTGCAGGTTCGAGCAAGCTCGTTCTGCCACTCGTAGATGATCTGCAGCGTGCCTTCAAGCAACGTTGCCGTGACGTTGATGCGGTGACGCACCTCGTCGGGGTTCGCAGCAACCTGCATTTCGTTGCACAAGTCGGGGGCAGACCACCAGCTCGGCCGAAGCAGCGATGCTGCCTCGACGTATGCCGCGAGGCTCCAGGGGTAGATCCCAGCCATGCCGGGTTGTGTTCCTTTTGCCTGCCACCCCTTCACTGCGGTGAAACCAGCGGAGTCCAGCGCCCAGTCGATCTCGTAGAGATCGGATGCCTCAGGAATCACAAAGACACTTTTTGCAGGGTTCCAGAAAGCAGAAGCCGAAACCATCGCGCTGAAGCCTTCATTGAAGGCATGGAACGCAAGCTTTCCGCCTCGGTGAGGAACACCGACACGCATCTGAAGCCCATCCGCGAGGTATGCATTCACTTGCCCTTGGGGCATATTTTTTTGGTGCATTTTTGGTCCGTCAAAACGGAGCACCCTGCCCCACTGGGCACTCGGTGCCCACATAGGGTTGAAAAATTGGATCTCTTCGTGGTCGAAGGCCTCAGTAGAAACAATTTGGGCAAACGGGTCGGTAGCGAACATCGCCACCGATTTCCACCACCTCTCCTGTTCGCTCTGGAGCCCCATTGAGGCCTATCCGCTGGTTCATCGTTGCCTTCTCTCCGCAGCGGCAAAGCGTGCTGATTTCGTGCAATGAATCTGCCAAGGCCAGGAGCGCAGAAGCGCCCTCGAAGGCGTCCCCTTTGAAGTCCGTCCGCAAGCCGTAGCACGACACTCGAAGCGCCATGCCAACGCATAGCCTCTGGTGAATCTGCTTGACCTGGGCCCGCGTCAGAAACTGACTTTCATCGATGAGAAGTTCATCAATCTGGTCAAGTCCCAATGCGGGGTCGAACACGGTTTCTTTGTTGAAGAGAACCGCTTCGCACTGAGGCCCCATTCTGGAGGTGACCTTGCCCACTCCGTATCGGTCATCGAGCGCACTGGTCATGACCAGTACCCGCTGTCCAATCGAGGTGAGGTTGTAACGCCGCTGCAGCAGCGCGGTACTTTTCCCGCCCTGCATCGTGCTGTAGTAGAAGTCGAGCATGCTGGGTTCCTGTTGTGTGGTGCTGTCGCGCATGGCCGAGAGGTCCCCTCTCCATGCGCAGTACAGCCAATTCAACGCCAACGTGGCGCGATACCAAGCAGTGATTGGGGGCGGCGATTCTTGATCCCTTTGCAGGCCTCGTGAGCCTCTTCAAGACTCGCGAACTGCACCGGATCAGACCTCATGCGCATCTGTGTAGTAAGAATCAAGCCATCCGGCCCCAGTGCGCGGTCATCACCGCTACCACCAAAGGCTGCATCGCCATGTCCCCAATACTCAATAACGATCATGCTGATCGGATCGGGCGTACCCCGAGCGCTCCATTCCGCTCGCTTTTTCTCCACCCAACCGTCCAGGCCTGGTTCAAGTTTTTGCTTGTCCATGAACTGGCTCCTTAACGTGAGGCGCGGGCAAGATACTCATTCAGGCTGGCCACCAGCTCTTCCTGCGTATAGCGATAAGCCGTAAGCACGTCGCAATATCCGGCCTGGCAGATGGTCAGCATTTCGCAGCTTGACGGTGCGATCTGCTTCATGACGATGAAACGGTGGGCCGATTCGACGTACACGAAGACCTCACCCATGGTCCAGCACTTCGAGGAACGCACTTGCCGCGCGAGGGTCTCGATGTCCGGGTAGTAGCAAACCCGTCGCTCATCGCATGTCTCGTCCTGATCGGCAAGGATGTTCCAGATCCGTTCAGGGGACAGCAATTTGGAGGGCTCAACACTGCTGAGAGTTGTGTTCATAAAAGGCTCCGAAAAATGGAGCCCTACCCCCCTCGGAGATAGTGGCCCCAAGGGTTGAAAACGGCTTTCGCCGGGAATTGACTGGTTGCCACTACAGCTCGGCCAGTCGCCGCATCGTTCCTGCAGCACCAGGCTGAGGATTGAAATTCGCTTTCCAAAGCGCAGGCCGCTTTGGAAAACGCCCCCTGAGGGAGGTTTTCGCTGGATGAAGGGGTTACCCCTTCAATCCCCACTACGGCGCGATAAAGCCCCGTGGCGGGTGGTTCTGAAGGCTCTGGGCGATGGCAGGGCTGATCGCCTTGCACGCACCAAGCGCCGTTGCGATGCCCTGTGCGAGCAAACCACCATCCGACTTGGACACCAGATCCTGTTCGGACGCGGTGAGTGAGCCCAACGATGCAGCTGCTCGGATGAGCAACTCGCCGGCCTGAGCCACCTGGTCAGCAACATGACCAGGTAAAGCTGCACCAGCGACGCTTGCGAGAGTCCGCTGCGCAGTAACTCCCGCACCCTCTTGAGCGAGCATGGAAGCGAAGGTATCGACCGCCAAGCGCTTGCGAGGAAGATCCTCGTTTTCGGCAGCGCTGTAGGTCCCGTCCTCGACCCCCGACTCAACGTCCTCCACATGCTGGAGAGCGCAAGAAACAAGCGTCGCAAGCATTTCGGGATCGAACACCGGGAAAACGTTTTGAGAATTCATGACAACTCCGATAAAGGAGACAGGCACTGTCCCCGGTTGGGGCTGCGAGTGCCCATCCGGGTTTGAAAAATTGGCCCCCGTGAATGGGACCGTTGAGCTAACTCAGGAGCGCTCGGCGATGAATTTGCGAGCCTGCTTGAGGCCGCGAATCACGATCTGTTGCGTACCAGTGGGAACCGCCCTGCCCCCCTGGAGGGAATGAACGGGATCGTTCACCACCAACCAGGCACCACGATCACTGAAGGTGTACCCGTGGCGGCGCAAGAGCGCTGCAACATGGTTCATCTCGCTGATCTCTTGGCAAGCGTCAGCCTGCTGCATTTGGAGCATCCTGCTTGAGGATTCGAACGCGGTTTTGTGGCCGATAGAAACTCGACCAGGTGTCGTCTTTACCGTGGAACCCAATCGATCCATCGCCACGCGACTCACTGATGCGCTCAACCGTGACTTGCTGTGCTGGATTGGTGAAACATAGGGTATCCCCTACCTTCACTGCCGAAGCATTTACAAATGTCTTCATAAAACCTCCTTCTGCGGACTGCCAGTCAAGCTGGACAAAACGGCAGGCCCCCCATGACGGGAAGACCCGCCAGGGTTGAAAGGAAAGGACGGAGCCTCAGAACAACGCTGCCTGAAGCGGCACGGTCTGAGGTTTACAGAGAACTTCTGTACGTACAGAACTCACACTGGTTTCTTGGAAATCTTGCAAATTTTCCAAAAATTCGGGAGATCCAAGGTAGTAGTCCAGGATGCGACCTTTGTACTTCCAGAGGAGCACAGCAGTGCTACCGTCCTCCACCTCGTCAGCACCGTGGTAGACCGCCACGGGGTGGCCATGGAGAAGCTTCCACGAGCGTTTAGCCCCACGGAAGCCCATCGCGCGCCATCCATACGACCTTGCGGAATCGTCGTACTTCAAGGCATCTTGCATTGAGATCGGACGAATCGTCGGGTAGGTGCGGACAACCGATACAGGTTTCGTACAGACCACATGGGAGCCCCGTACAGATACCCGAAGACCGGTGTAGTCCCCGCGTTCACGCACGGTGAAGTCCTGGGCATGGTATGTCCAGGTCTGCCCCTCGTAGAGGTCAGCTGGAATGAGCTGCCAAGCATCAACCACGTTGTTACCGCTTCGGCCGCCATACATCGCTGAAAAAGCGCAATGGAGGTACCCGCCATGTTCAACGACAGGTACACCCACGACTTCACCAGGTTTGGACTCAGCCATCTTGGCGCAGCAGACGATGGCGGACCACTCCTCCCACTCCTGAGCTGGAACGTGGAGGGTTCGGGGCTCGGGTTTTGGCCGTTGGGAAACCGGTGGCTGAACCGGTGCTGACACCTCATCGGTATCGAGTTCAAAAAGCATGCGCTATCTCCTGAAGAGACAGGCATCCACCCCCTGGGCATTGGATGCCCGTCAGGGGTTGAAAAAGCAGGGCGAACCCTACTGAAGTGCCACAAATAACTCGGTGGCTTCGAGCATGAGGAAGCCAGATTACCCGGCCTCACACAAAAGTGTCTTTGCGTGCGCTCCATTGTGCCAGAGCGCATGCAAAGACGCCTCAGCATCTTTGACAAAAGTCCGTCCAGTTACCTGGCAGGGACACGAGCTGCGGGGAAAACCGGCAGCTGAAAAACAAAGAGCCAGCCACAGGAAGTGGCCAGCCCTTTTCGGAAGTGAATTTGATCAGTGATCGTGGTTACGCTGGTGCTTGCGCTCCCAGCTCGCTTGCCACTTCGCAAAGCCAGAACCCACGAGCAGCAGGAGCCCCAAGAGGCTCATCCCTACTGCTACAGGGTTGTTGAAAAACTCGTTCATTGTCAATTCCTTGCGTCCTGTGTTGGACAACAAACCGCCGCAGAAAGTTCAGCGACGAGTATTCAAGAGGCTGCTCAGGCCCGCGATAACGAGCAAGAGAGCACCGGCCAATTGTGCTGCATAGGCGTATTTCCCAGCAAGCACTGCGTCATAGATTCCGTCCATCAACTTCGAAGCGAAGTGTGGGAGCACGAGGGCTGAAGCGATCCACGCCACACGCGATTTCGCGAATGCCGTGGTCACTTTGGCGATCAGCCAACCTACTACCACCAGAAGGGGAAAGGCGAGAGGGATGCATAGCCAGACTATGCTGTGTCGATCCATAAGCGATCTCCTAAAAATGCGCCGGAACCGCCCCCGCTGGGAGGGTAGTCCCAGCAGGGTTGAATTCCGCGCTCAGAAGAACGCGACATATGGCCTTCATTGGAGTGAAGGCCGGATCAATCAGGCTTCGTCAGCCTGCTCCCCATCACCAGGATGGGATTCGGGCGTGGACCCGGTGCGCTTGTTCTTGAGCTGGTCAGCAACTTGGAAATTGCGGCACAGAGCCAAAACACTCGCAGCACTCAGCGTGACGGTCTTCCCTTCCAGTTCGGCAGGGTCGATATCGTCAGTTCGAGCCAGCAGCTCTTTCAAACCCGCGTCCTCGGCCACGGCCTTGAACACTGGAGTGATTGAGCTGAAAAGGTTGAGCGACACCTTGCGGGGTGGTGCCCATTCCTTGACAGCAGATGCCTTGACTGAGGTCTTACCCTTTGCCTTGGCATCCTGCAGCTTTGCGGCCAGCATTTCCGCTGCCTTGTCACCGTGCTTGCGCACAGCATCAATCGCAACGCTCGCAGCCACAGTGCCGTCCTTGACCATCGCCTGGACATCGCTGGATGCATCAGCAAGGGTCAACATCGACTCGACGGTCGTCACCGACACATCCATGCGGGTTGCAATTTCAGAGTTTTTGAGGCCCTTGCGATGCAACATCTGGTACAGCTTGCTCAGGCCCAAAGGCGTGAGCTTCAGACCGCGCTCCGAACGCGCCTGCACGACAACTCGATCCACGTCATTACCCCGGAAGGGCAGACAGTCGAGATGCGGCAGATCCACGCCGCGCGAGATCGCGAGCAAAGCCCCGAGCTTGCGCTGATGCCCTTCCACGATGAACTTGCGTCCATTCGAAGGGTCGATGCGAACCACCAGCGGTGGCACGTACTCGCCGGCAGCATAGGCCTTGGCAAAGCCCTCAATCTGCGCAACACACTCGGGAGAGTCGTAGTCACGCTGGTTGAAGCCATCCTCCTCGAAGAGGTCTTTGGGAGGCACACGGAACATGTCCGTTTTCTTGACGCCGGTTTCAGCGCCGTTAGCAGCCTGAGCTTTGAAAGAGGTCAGGACTTTGGTTTCAACATTCGACATGGCAATTTCCTTATGGAAGCCCACTGCAAATGCATCACCCACTACGGGCCGATGCACCCGTAGCGGATGGTTAAAAACTCCTTTCGGAGATGGAACGCTGCGTTTTATCCTCCTGCAGCAAGGAGCATCCCGTATGGCGTAGCCATAGCGAAGAAACCTGTTTTCCAAAGAGCACCCGCTGGGAGCGCTTAGGAAAACCCAGCCGCAAAGGACTGGGGTTTCAGAAAGAAGGACGGTGGGAGAGCCCCCCAGTCCAAGTGCCTGTCAAGAATGCATCACTGCATCGATCAAATCGATGACAGGTTGAGGCATCACTGCATCAATCAGATCGATGACAGGTTGGGTGTCGCCCACGGTGGCAACAAATGCCACCGAGTCCAACAGCACCCGCGAAGCGCCCAATGCCTCGTGAGCCTTAGCTGCCCCCGTTTCAGTGACATGCCGCCCCTTCAGCGCTTCAGGCAAATCGAGAGGGTCATACCCCAGCGCTTCAACGCGGTGCTCAGGCTCCCAGTCCTCAGCCATCTCTGGCAGTTCCGGGTGGGCCTGGGCGTAGTCATAGAGGCGCAGCGCGTCGTAGGCATTGACCAAGCCGAAAGCAAGGCATTCGTCTTGCCAACCAAGCCACTCAGCCACATCAGCAAGCTGCTCGCGTGCGTTGTAGAGATCCAAATTCGTCATGTTGTCCTCATCAAATGGTGAACACATGAGACCCCCCACAAGGAGGAGCCCCATGTGGGTTGATCGGGTGAATTACCCCGAGATGGGAGAGCGAGGAAGCACTCTCAGGCGAACAATGCCATCGACATGTTCTGCTGCACTTCAGGCCGCTTCGATGTCTCCATCGCTTTCGCGATGCAGCTCAAAACAGCTTGATTCACAGACAGCACAGACTTTGCAATGCACCGGCCAACAGCCTTGAAGGGCTCATAGCAAATGCTCTGACCAAGCAGTTCGTGCGCAAGTGTCAAACCCAGCCCCTCGATGAGGTGCGGAGGTATCTGCTTGAGACGCGCATGCTCTGCCGGCGTGAAGTGCCGAAGCAAGTCCGGGTTCGTAGGGTGCTGCAGCTTGGGGTCCGTGCTGCGCGCCTTTGAGTAGCCCTTCGTCACTGTGGGGCACTTCGCGCTGGAAGCAGTCACGATTTGCATCATGAAGTTCTTACCAGCAGCCGCGTCCCGCAACTCTTTGTCCTTGAGCCCCTGCATGGGGCTCCAAAGATCGGAGTCATCGGGCACGGGGTCAAGTATCTCGGAGATCGTTCGCTCAACCTTTGGAGGTCTCACGAGCGATTCGAAATCGAACTCCATGCCCTCAGTGACAGCGACCATGCACATGCGCTCCCGGTGTTCCAGTGCGTTCCAGTCCTGTGCCTTCAGAACCGTCTCGTGGACGGTGAAGCCAAAGTCTCGGAGCTGGTTCCTCAGGATGCACATGGAGGCACTCGAAGAATAGGGCTTGACGTTTTCTAGGACAACCAAGGCCGGATTCACTTTGGCAATCACTGCCAGGAAGGCCACAACGAGATGGCCAACCTCGGGGTGGGCCTCTGCATGACCCGCGCCGTTCTTGGCTTTTCCCGCAACGCTAGCACCCGAACAGGGCAACCCAGCGAACAGGGCCTCGACTTTCGGTAGCGCGGACATAGCCCAGTGGTCAAACGCAAGCTCTTGCAGCGGCGCGGCCAACGAGATCGTCTCTTTCGACCAAATGTCGTTCTGCTCTCGCGTGTGCTCCAGCAGTTCAGGGCGGATCTCATTCGCGAACGCAAGGCGGGTCTGAATCCCCGCCTCTTCAAGCCCCTTGTGCAGCGCGTGATCAAGGACACCACCACCGTGAGACACCGAACCGCAGTCCAGTGGCTCCCCGTTGGCAAGCTTGTTCTTGAGTCGCTGCAGGCGCTCGCGCTTCGCAATCTCCACCGCAAGGGGAAGGATGCGAATGCGACTGCCTTGAACGACCACGCGAACAGCGTTGTAGCCATCAAAGATTGACAGGACCTCAGAAGAGTTGATGTCGATGACGGGGATCTCTTTGCCCCCCTTCAGCTTTCTGGACACGATGCGATCACCGTGCACGTCCTGCTCCAAAACCAGCATCGTTCGCTCCTCGTCCTTGCGGATCTTGAAGCGGATACCAGGCATGAACCCAGCAAGGGATGCTTTGAATCCCTCCAGCCACAGTCGCGGCCGACCACGGTTCTCACCGATACGGGCTGACTCGTATGCTTTCATGTTGTGCTCCTGACAAATCGCGAAGCACAGTCCCCAGCGGGACAAAGTGCCCCGCATGGGTTGAAAAATCCGGTTTCCCGGTAGTGGAAGGTCAGATGACCTGGTGCTGCGCATTACCCTCCCGCAGCGCGGAGACCCGGCGTCTGAATTACTCAGAGCGTCGAAATGCTTGCCATAGCCCCCACTGACGGGACCTATGGAAAGCACCCCATCCGCTTGGATGGGGGCTTCGAAATGAGCCTACAAGGTGGAAACGTCCAAGTCTCGGAAGAACTTGGCCAAGGCCTCGATGCAAGCACCTGCGTGAATCAGGCTGGCTTCAAACTTGACCGCCAACAGGATTTCGCCTGCGAGTGGATTGAAGTCATTGTTCTGGATCACACGCACCACAAATCCGTCACTGTCATTCCTGATGTGGAAGTCAAGAGAGGGTTGCTCGGGCCAGCGGGTGCTGGGCGCATACGGCCACTGACGGCCCTTTTCAGTGACCCAGTAAACCGGCAGCTTGCATGCCTGTAAGTGCTTCAACAGCGCTTCTGCTACAGCCCGCGCGTAGATTGGTTTGGTTGACATGATGTTCTCCTGAATTGTGGAGACACCCGCCCGTGGGACTTGGCGTCCCCACGGGGTTTTGAATTGACTGGCGATCAGACCGTTACCGGGCTGCGTGCAACTTGCACCTCGCTAGGTTGAACCCGGAGATGACTGTTGCAAGGGTGATCCCAAGACCATCGCCCCGGAACAGTACCCAAGCGGCCAACGCTCGCTTTCGCGTCACCGTAAGACTTTGCAGGGGTTGTCTTCCCTGCGACCTCGACAGTGAAACAACCCGACTTCGAGTAGCCGAGTTGCACTGCGAGTGGGCTGCTGGGGTAGGCATAGCCGATGACATGCTCGACAGAGCCTGCCAGGCGAACGCCTGTGTTTTCTGATTCATTCATGCTGCGAACTCCAAAGAGAGCGAAGCACAACCCCATGCGGGAAAGTGCCCCGCAAGGGTTAAAAGTTAGTTTGATCCAGGCCCCAGGATGCGTAAAGCATCCCAGTCCGAATCACCGGCCGTCTTCGGGTCTGATCGCAACGCCATCGAGTTACTGATGGCTTCGCGGATAGTCATCCCCTTACAGCGTCGATGGGGCTCAACACTGAGGTCACCCACTTGCATGCCAACAAAATCGACAGACAAGCTACCGACCTCAGTGGCAGTGTCCAAGCTCTTGCGAATCTTGGCCAGCCACTGAAAGTCGCGGGTGGCACCAGAGGCGCCGTTCGTCTTCCAATAGACCTGGTAATTGACCCATGTGAGCTGGTGGGCGATCACGTCATCGTAGAAGCCGACGATTGGACAGGTCCACCGCCGCTCACGCTGACCGCTATGGGTGTACGTCCTGGAATCCCCCGAGAGGAAACACAAACCGTAAACGTCCTCGGGTGTGTCCAACGCTTTGGACGGAATCCGAAACACCGCGATGTCATAAAAGATCTGCACTGACATGGGCGCCCCTTACGCGAAAAGATCCAACGTGTCAGTCGGCAGCACTTTGATGGAGCCCGTAGCCGATGCGAGATACACATCGGACGAACCATCTACGCGTTGCAGAAAGGCCATGTTCTGACGGGTGGACAGTGGGATGAGGAATGGACCTGTCGGCCCAGCCTCGCTCATGTCCCAGGAGGATTTGTCCCACTCGTGCCCGTAGTAGCGGTCGATGTACTCAAGCCCATGACCTTCGACAGACTTCCGGCACATAGGGCGAAGGGCCCCAATATCCGAAAGCTGCTTGGTCGGGAGCTTGGCAATCTCTGCCAGGTACTTCTCAACGGGCAGTGTCTTGCCACGCAGCTTGCGCTGTCCGGTATGCACTTCCCATGCTGCGCCCTTCTTGTATGCGCCGTACATGGCCGCTTCACCATGGCCCCAAGAGGCATGGATTCGGCGCCATTTCGGCGGTTGGCCGTCGCGCTCTTCGAGAGCGAAAACGATCCATACGTCATCGACTGAGTTGAAGTGGTATTGCAACCACTGATCAGCCACGTTCACCCGAGCAAGCTCTGCGAAACCGAGCTTGACGTGATCTCTTTCATTGACCATTGATGTACTCCGAGTTTGCGAAGCACACCCCCATGCGGAGGTTGAGCCCCGCAAGGGTTGATGCTGGGTCTTTGAAGACCCTGTGAGTGGCATTCCAAAGAACGCCTTGCTGCTTGCTTATCCTCCTGCAGGTTGGAGCATCGGTGCCTGAATTACTCAGGAACGACCAAATACGCTTTTCATAGCCCCCTGGTGAAAGAGGCTGTGAAAAGCCCCCATCGATAAACGATGGGAGGCCTCAACTCAAGCCGAAGGCAGGAGCCTTGGATCGAGGTTTTCGAGGAAGCTGGACACCAGGCCAACACAGCTCTTGGCCTCCTGGAGAGGAGCCTTGAACTTGAGCGTAACGAGGGGCTCAGGGGTCAGACATCCGGCGCGATTGAGCACATGGATGTGAATACCGGAAGCAGGACCTTCATCGACCTGGAACACCAACCAAGGGTTAGCTGGCCAGGCGCGAGTCGGAGTCTTGCTCAGGTTGTCCTCATGGGCCAGAGCCCAGTTGAAATCACAGTCGAACCGGTCAAGATGCTTCGACAGAGCCCTGGCAACTTGCCGTGCCCAGACAGTGCTATGACGTGATTGCGTTTGCATGAATATCTCCATCAAGAAACGGAGACCACGCCCCCATGGGAGCGATGGCCCCCAAGGGTTGAAGATTGCTGGTTACCCAGCTGCTGTGCTTCTGCAGCGGCATCACGCCGTGCGCAGTTGCTCTGGATCGAAGGACTCAAGGAACTCCGACACATACCCAAGGCACGCCCCGGCTGCTTTGATGCTGGTGAGGAACTTCACCACGAGGAGTTGAACGGATTTACCGTTCGCGTCTCGGTGCAGCACCTCCACATACAGGCCTTCATTGGTGCCCTCCTCTACCTGATACAGGTACTGGGGGTCCTTAGGCCACACGCATGTGGGCTCTTTTTTCAGAATGTCTTCGCCTGCTTTTGCCCAGTAGAAAGGGCAATCGAAGGAGTTGAGCTTCTTGGTGAGAGCGTCTGCAACATTGCGGGCCCACACCTGGCCGGTTTCGGCACTGGTTTTCATAGGTCTCTCCGTGTTTCGGGTGGCCATCCCCATCGGGGACGAGCCCCCACAGGGTTGAAATCAGCTTGCCAATGACCAGACACCACGCTCGATGGGAGCAAAGAACGACTGGTTTTGATTCAGGGTCTGCCGGACCTTTGCTTGCCAATGAGGATTGGCTGCGAGACGCTCTGGAGCGTTCTTGGCCACCTTCTCATAGATCTGGGAAAGGCTCGCCTGCCCGCCGAGGCTCACCAACACCGTGCGGACCAATGCTTTCCACGTTGAGGTAAGCCGAGCCGACTGCTGCTTGGCCATGCCAGCGAGATCGGAGAGGAACGATGTGATCACCTCTGGGCGACGCCACAGTAGGATGAATTCGTGACTCACACGCGGCAGTTTCATTCCTGGGTAGGAACGCGAGTTGGACATCACGTTGTGCTGATGCTTGATCAGCACTGCGGCCAACTCAGATGCTGGCATCCGCGCGATGGCTTCTGCCTGGTAGGAGACGTAAGTTCCCTTCGAGCGCTTATCGCCGATGATGGTCCCGTAGTAACCACCAGGCTTGGTCGCATCGCGTTGATTGAGCAGTGCGATGTGCAGCTTCTCGTGGAAGTCATCTTCGCTGTTACAGCGAGAGAGATCATCCGCGTGAGGCGTGCCCCAAACCTCGCCACTGTAGACCACCATGTCGCCATAGGGCGGGTGCGAGAGGCAAAGGTCGGCTGGCTTACCAACGGCCAACAGAATGCTATCGCGGAGGATGTTGTGGCCCTGGTGCAGATCAAGACCGTAAGCCTCAATATGCATCTCACGCGCAACCTCAATCGAGGTGCCTGATCCGCACATGGGATCAACAAAAACCTTGGGCCTCAACTGCTCGAAAAGCGACTTGTAGATGTAGCCAGAGCAGTTGCCGCGCCACTTCGGATCACCCCAAGGGCCACGCTCGGGAAAAGAAAGAACACTCATCAAGATCTCCAAAAGGAAACCCGAAGAGCGAAGCCCAGCGGGGACTTCGCATCCCCGGTGGGTAAAAAATTAGCACCCGAAGGTACTGGGAAAAGCTGCTTGCCGAAGCACGGACAGCCGCCGTATCAACCAACTCCATTACGGGGAAGGTTTGAATTCAGTTTCTGAAGCACACTTGGGAGGATGCTTGAGAAACCCCCCGCTCGAAAGCAGGGAGTGAAGCGATTGCACCGGAACCAGAAGGTTCTGTCAATCGCGTTTGTCAGGTGGGCCCAGAGGCTTTACCAAAAGCCCCAGCGGGCATGACCCAATTATCCGTGAAAACCTCAAGTGTGTAGACATGGTTGTTGGCCACGTCGATCAGCTCATGGTGGTCTACGGACGCAGCGTACACACGGCCGCACGAGGCCAGATCCTCGACAGACTTCGTGCGGTGAATTGTCAAACCAGTGAATCCCTCAAGTGAGGAAACTCGTTTGAACTGTGGGAGGGCAATGAACTTGACCGTTGCCCATTGGTCCTTATCGGCGAAGACACAGCAACGACATGAAAGCCGGGAAAATCCCAGCCGGTACCCTGGATGTACGAGCAGCCGAAATCGCTTGATGATGTCCCAGACTTGCTGCTCAGTCCATTTGTGGATAGGCCTCCAATGGTCCACCAAACGGCGCACACGGGCCCCATTTCGGTTGTCCTTACGGTGGGGCTCAAACTCATGGTAATGAGCCCTGGAAGTCGATTCCTCCGCACGCTCCCCGGTGATTACCAAAGTGCGACCTTCAAGGAACTGCGGATCGTTGGAGATCCACGCGTCCATGAGAGAAATCTTCGCAACGGATGAACACCACCTGACAGACAGATTCGAGGACTGCTGTGGAAACTTCAGGCGCGTATTCGGCTTGCCCTGGCCACCGACATCCATGCGCTTGCCATCGACCAAGTAGGGGATGGACACAGGCGCCGTGGGCTGGTTGTTCCGCATCAACTCGCGCTCTATTCCGCCATGACGCCAACTCAGAGAGAACCTGAGACCAAAGGCCTCAGCAACCTTCCGGCAGTAGTCTGTCGTGACAGGCCAATCCATCAAGCCATCCTCACCTGTTGGCTCACCATCCACACAGTGGTGGTGGACCTCGATGCGGTCTTTTGGGACCCCACACTCCAGCAGATGCAGCAGACATGCAATTGAGTCCTTACCTCCGCTCATCGCCACGATGTAGCGGTCATAGCTCATAACGTCTATGGGCTCTTTGTGCGCCTTCGACGGTGGGTTCGCAGCCAGCTCCAGTTCCATTTCGTCCTGGAACATGTCGCTCTGCACGAGGGGTAGTTCCCCATCACCGCTCGCTCGCGCAAGGGGCATCAACATATCGACCTCCTATATCAAGCAAGGCCGACACCCAAGCGGGAGTTGAGCCCCGCGTGGGTTGAAAAATGGGCTCTGGGCCCGTGAATCGCTGGTGCCATATGGCGGGGCAGCATCCCCTCATCACTGCATGCATTACGCAGGCAGGTTGAAACGGTTGTCTGAAACGCCCTCGTGAAAAAGACGCTTTAGAAAACCTCCTTCCCGCGCCCTGGTGGGGCACGAGAAGGGGTTTCGAGATCAGGCAGCAACGGCTTCCTCGGATTGCTCCGTTTCGTCCATTGCGGCCACGTCACCTGCGGTCAACTCCAACTCAGTCTCGATTTCGTTCTGGCGCTTCACGAGCGCAAGAAAACGATCCTGCTGGGCAAACGGCTTCAACACCTCGACCTTCAAATCGGCAAGGTTACGCTCCATGTGTGCAACACGGCCCCTTGCTGTTGCGAGACTTTCGTCCAGCTTTTTCAGGGTCCTTGTCACTCCATTGAGCAGCTGAGCCGTCGATTCGACCAGGCCAATGTGATAGGTGTGCATTCCTTCCATACGGGCAGACCATTCACCTTCACCGGCACGCCGAACCCAGAGTTTGAACCCTGCGGCCGAGCCAATGAGCTGAAAATCTGGCTTCGCCAGATGCAATGCCAGCGAGACGGCCCGCTTAGCATCTTCCTCTCGTACATGGGTCACCCCATCAATCGTTACCCCAGTCTCGCGTCCTGGTGCGTTCACCGCAGCAATATCTGCTTCGATGTTGGCAATGGAGCGATAAGTGGCTTCAATCTGTGCCGGTAGATAGGTGATCGATGTGCGGTTGTCATGTTGCTGTCTCTCCCATGCTTGGCGCATCACTGCGAGCTTGGTCAATTCAGCGTCAACCGACATCTTCTCAAGCACCATCGGGTTGCCCGAGGCGATGGCCTTGATTTCCGCATACGACAGCGTTGCTGCTTCCACATCCTCCAGAGTGCGAATCTCGTCGTTGCCGACCATCACTTGCGCGATGAACTTGGCCTTGCCGTGAAGCAATTGAGCCATGTAAGCGTCGAACGATGCACTGGTGAGGTACGTGAAGATGAACACCTTCGAGAACATGTTGCCTTGACGAACGATCCGCCCTTCCCGCTGCTCCATGTCGCTGGTGCGCCATGGGATATCGAGATGATGCAGAGCGATCAACCGGTCCTGCACGTTGGTGCCCATGCCCAACTTTGACGTGCTTCCCATCAAGACGCGAATGGTCCCGCGCCGCACGGCCTGGAACAGTTCGTCCTTGCGGGCGTCACTGTCGTAGTCGTGGATAAACGCAATTTCAGAATCAGGAATCCCCAGCTCAACGAGTTCCTTTCGCAACTCGTTGTAAGCAGTGAACTCACCGGTAGAGCTTGGCGTTGACAGATCGCAAAAGACGATCTGCGCAGCTTTGCTTTCGGCGTAGTCAACCCAGAGGCGGTGCACGTTGCGTGCGCACGCGTAGATCTTTCCACTCTTGTCATGCGGGTCGGGTAGACCCACCAGGCGAACATCGAGAGCAGCCTTGCGGCCATCCCCGGTCACCTTCAGCATGTTGTCGTCCTTCGGCTGGACACCACCCCCACGGATCTTCCCTGCTCGCTCCACCAGCTCCTGCACGTAGTCGCGCAGGTCTTCTGATGGCTCCACCGTCACCGTCTCCCTTACGGCAGTTGGTACCGGCAGATCCAGCATCTCTGGTGTGCGAATGTCCGCGACGAGGCGGAACATGCTCATCAGTTCAGGGACGTTGAGAAAGCGGCTGAATCGTGTTTGCATGCGATAGCCACTACCGTCAGGAGCAAGCTCCAAAGCCGTGACCGTCTCACCAAAGTTCGAAGCCCAAGCGTCGAAGTGCTGCACGCCAAACTCTTCAAGCATGTCAGCTTGCAGGTAGCGCATCATGGTCCATAGCTCAGCCATCGTATTACTGATGGGCGTTGCCGTGGCCAAAATCAGGCCCTTGCCGTCAGCGCGTGAACGCTGCACATACTGAGTTTTCACGAAAACATCGAACGCGCGCTGCGAGTTGCTGTTAGGCAATCCCGCTACCCGGTCCATCTTCGTGAAGCGCCACAAGTTCTTTGCGACGTGTGCCTCATCATATGCAATGTAGTCGATCCCCAGCTCTTCAAAACTCAGCAGATCATCCTTTGCGGACTGCTTGCTGATCTTCTCAAGCCGTGTCTTCCACGCCTTCTTTGCCTTCGCCAATTCCTTGACGATGGAGCCCTTTTCATAGCTCGACCGCTCGCGCAGCGCTGACTCAATCGATTCAAGCTCTTCTTCAATGTACGACCGCATGTAGCTGTCGCTCACCTTGATCGACTCGAACGTTGCGTGCGTCACGATGACAGCATCCCAGTCATGGGTTGCAATCCGCGAGAGCATCAGTTTGCGCTTTGCACCGGACAAATCGTCTTTCGACGCAGCCAGCACTTTCGCTGCAGGGTAGGCCTTCATGAAGCCGTTGGCAAAGTCCAGCAACATGTGGTTTGGCACCACAAACATCACCTTCTTCGCCATCCCCAGTCGCCGAAGCTCCATACCGGCGCAGATCATCTCCAAGGTCTTCCCCGCTCCGACCGCATGGGCCAAGAGCGTGTTGTACCGACTGGAGATAACCCGCCACACAGCATCACGCTGATGCGTGCGCAGCGTGTACACGCCGGACATGCCAGGCAGAACCAGATGACTCCCGTCGAACTTCTGTGCGACCACCGAGCGGAACAACAGGTTGTACTGACTCGCAAGCATTTCTGCTCGCTCGCTGTCCTTCCATAGCCACTCAACGAACGCCTCTTTCAGCAGGTGTTGCTTCTCGCGGGCCACTACCGTTTCACGAGGGTTAACCACTCGCTTGTCTTTGAACGTGTCGTAGACAGTCGGCTTTCGCTGGTTCAGCTCCATCTCAAATAGATCAGCAGCATTCACACGGTCGGTGCCGTAGGTTTGCGTTGCCGCAACCCCACTCTGGACCGCCCAGACCGTCTTGACAGTCCAGGCGCCGGCACGCTCGTCAAACTCAACGTTGTTGCCGTTACAGCTAAACGTCTCGTCCAAGAACTGCGTGTATACCCTTGCCGGAATCCACGTTGAGCCCATCCGTGCGTTGATCTCACCAGGTTGCAGTTGCTTTGGCATTACCGCCTGAAGGGCTTGAGCGTTGCGTTGGTACTCGTCACCAGCCACGGAGGCGATTTCGAGCTTGCGACGCACATTTCCCGACAGATAGCTATCCGCTGATTCCCAATTCGCCGTTTCCGGGTCCAGGTACACCAGCTCATCAGACTGCAGTTCAGCCATCACCTCGTCTACCGGGCGTCCGCAAAGCTCAGCAATCCTCGAAGGGATCACCCTTCCCGCTTCACCCAGAGACACCTGCAGCGCTTCCTTGGTGCTCTCGCACCGCTGGACGCGAGTAGCAGGTGCCAGCGTGTTGCGCTCAAAAATCGGAGCCTTCGAAGCAGTCTGCGTCTCCGCATCCCACTCCTCAATCGACAGCAACAGCGGCAGATCAGGATCAGCAGAGAACGCGCGTTTGTTGACGCTTTCGCTCAGGTAGCCGAACTCTTTCACATGCCGGTCGTAAGCGATGTTCAGACCGATTCTCAATCGCGTGAGCAGATCGTCAGGGGTCTTTCCAGCTTGCGCTGAAATGAGACTGCGCAGGCAATCCCGAACCTCGATCAGACCCAGCGTCCGCTGGAGCGTTTTGCCGGTGATGGCAAGAGGTTTGGCCTTGTCGCCTTCTACCTCGTACACCTTGCCTTCGATGACTACCAGCCCCGGACGACGCACTTCAGAGAGCGTCACCTCGACTTCCTTCTTGCCCGCTTCACGGGGGGCTTGCGCCCGTGCCGTGTAGATGCCTTCTGGAATTAATGCAACACGCTCCTGCAGAGCGGTGCCCAGGTCACCGTCGAATTCGCAGTAGACAGACATCCCGTGAGGGCCTGTCTGTGTTCGCAACTTGCCGATCACATTCTCTGGTCGGCTTACGAAGAACTCATTGGCGTAGATGGCATCGGAATACCCACCGTAGATCTTCGAAGCAGACGGCACACGGACGATCTCACCCCAACGAGCTTCTTCAGCCTTAGGAGCGCGCTCCTCACGTTTCTGGAATATCAGCAAATCCGTTGTGACGGATGTGCCAGCAATTTCCTTGAACGTGCCACGAGGCAGGCGCACCGCACTCACCAGCTTTGCTTGCGAGTGCATGTATGCCCGGTGCCCACTTCCGTGCGAGTCCAGGGTTCCGGTCGATGTAATGAACACGACGAGCCCCCCAGGCCGCACCATCTCCAGCGCTTTCGCGATGAAGTAGTTGTGCAGCGAGAAGTTGGCAAAAGGCACGTTGCGCAGCTCGGCCGATTTTTCGTTGCCAAATGGTGGATTGCCTATCACCAGGTCATAGGACCCGGCAGGCAACCGTGCACGCTCGAACTCACCTTGGTGAACCTTCACACCGTATTGCGAATACATGACCTTCGTCATGCGTGCAGATACGTCATCCAGTTCAACCGCCGTGACGCGACTCTTGCGAGCCAGTTCTTGCGGCATACCACCGATGAAAAAGCCAGACCCACAGGAAGGCTCCAGGATGTTGCCACCCTTGAAACCCAAACGCTGGATAGCTTTCCAAATGGCTTCCACCACCATCAGTGGTGTGTAGTAGGCGTTGAGCGAACTGGCAGTTGCCGATTCGAACTCCTCAGGCGTGAGGAGGCTCTTCAGCTCCTCATGCCTGGCCAGCCAAGCCGTGTCGCTGGTGGCCCCATCGAGCGCCTTGACCAGACCGCCCCAACCTGTGTACAGGCTGAGAATGGCATGCTCTTCAGCGTTTGCGGCGCGGCCTTCTTGCTCCAACTTGCGCAGGAGTTTGATGGCAGCGATGTTTGCGTCGTACTTCGGCACCGGGGTGCTGATCGAAGCGTGATGCATTGCATCCAGCTTGGGCCAGTGGGCCTGTTGCTGGACTTCTTGAACGATCTCGTGAGCCGCCACAGTGGATGAGGCGAGCGTTCCAAGAACTTCAATAGGATCTTCATCTGGGCCGAAACCCGGTAACCACATGCACGCGTGCGCGACGGGTTTGATCTTCATAAATACGCCTCCAGGATGACTCCTGCAGACGCACCAACCCCACTGCGGGGATGGTGCCCCGCAGGCAGGTTGAAAAAGCCGCTTTCGCGACGTGGATTGCTGTTTTTGTCTCCGGCAGCTCGGAGTTTTTTCACCAAAGCACTACGCAGTGGTGTCGAAATCGCTTTCTGAAATGGTCCGCTGGACCACTTGAGAAAGCACCCTGACCGAAGTCAGGAGTGCGTGAAGCGCTGTGCGTCAGTCGTTCAACTCAGGGCCTTTCATCAGGTCATTGAGGAGATCTTTGGCATTGCGCATATAGGGGGAGAGCAACCGAGTAGTGAGGTCAATCACCTTGTTACGCTCATCAACCGTCAGAGTGCCCGATTCAGCAGCTTTCGCGACGCTGGAGAACTTCGGGTGTTCTGCCAGCGACAGCAGCAGCTCCCGTTCCGCAGCAAGACGCAATGTCAAAGCCTCGGACAGTGGACAGTTTTCAGGTTTGGAAACGATCAACTTCGCTGCATCGCGGGCCTTGAACGTTTCCTGAAGGAACAGTTCACGGTCAGCTTCGCCAAGCAGGAAGGTTTCCTTGCGATCCAGGATCACGCGGTTGATACCGAGAACCTTGAAACGAGGGTCAGAGCGAAGCTGCAAACGTTGCAGGATCTCCGCTTCGTAGGCAGTGACCACCGGCCGAACATGCATTTCAAATGCCTGTGCCACCAAAACGCGTTCGGCGGCTTCGATCATCTTTGCAGTGAATCCGTTGGGATATGCAGACATGGGTATCTCCTAAAGGTTGGTGGGAGACACCCCCACAAGGGGATATGTCCCCCTGGGGTTGAATGAGTTGTCAGCGCTTCAATGACACAAAGCAGTTGGCAAAGTAGGTGCCGATGTACTTCCCGAAGGAGTCACGGGCATCGAACACTGCTTCTGGCTTGCCTGAAAGCATATTTCTTGTGGTTGCCGCGTACTTCACGCCGACCACATGACATTCCAGAAGGGAGTCGGGTACATACAGGCCAGCGGATTTCAACAACTCCACATCGATCACGCCAGTGTTGAACTGGGGGGCCACGGTGGAGAGGTGCACATCCTCGTGAGAATGGAACCGGCTGACCAGCTCCTTCGTTGTGAGGACACGGGTGCCGGTGGTTTCAGAAACGTTCATGGTGGTGCTCCAAAGAAGATGGGGCACCCGTCCCCATCGGGATCAAGAGCCCCGGTGGGAAAAAAGAATGGACGGATCTACGCTGCGAACAGACGAGGATCAATCGGGAAAAAGGCGACTATGCCAAGAGCCCCGGAATGGGGTGCGCCAGATGGCGGAAGGTCTCCTGTTGGAGGCCATGACCCATGCGGGACTAGGCCCCGCGTGGGTTGAAGAAAGACAGACAAGCTGCCAGTGAATTGCTGATTGACTCCCCAGCTAGGAGATCTACAGGCCAGATAACTGCCTCGTTGAATTCTGTGAGTTTACCGAAAGGTGGTCCTTTTGGTAAGCCAACGGAGTTGACTTTTTAGGCAGTCCCCTACTTCAGGCCCGAAGGCCTGAAGGATGGATCTGTGGCCACGAGGAGAGCCCCGCGTGACCTTATCTGGCCGACACCATTGCGAGCATGGAAGCAGGGCCCCGGTCGAGGAAGAATGCGGCACTTTCGTGCTGCACCGCTTTGGGGAGGTCTGCCACCGTTGCATCGAAGCGGGTAGCCAGGTCGTATGCGGTCCACCCGTAGGTATTGGACCAAAAGGACGCGTCTTGAGGACGCTTGGTGGTGCTGACAACGATGTATTCGCCGAAGCATTCGCCCGAGACGTAGGTCTCATTGACGATGGAATCGCGAATGGTTTCATTGACTGCGCGTGCGTCACTGACGCTCCAGTCGAGCACCTGCCCGTCCGCTTGGAGATGACTTGCAATGTCAGAAGACATCACAGTCGCTGCGCTTTCGGATTCAGCGTCGATGAGCAGTTGCAAAGTTGCGAGGTAGGCCATGGATTCTCCGTTGAAGGAAAGTGAGGCCACCTCCCCATCGGGACAGTTGGCCCCGAGGGTTGAAAAATTGGTCTTCAGTTCTGACCAGTCATTGGCACGTCCGACACCATCACCTTCGTGATGGGCATTGCTTTCTGTGCGAACGACCCAAACACGTGGTTCAGACGATTGCGAAAATTTCCCGGCTTGGGGAGAACGACATCCAAACCACGAGGGATCGGCTGCACGTAGGTCAAACCAGCATCCTTGTGTTTTTGAAACGAGATCATGTGAGTTCCTTGCAATTGCGCCGGATCGTCACCCCAGCAGAGGTGATATCCCGGCTGGGTTGTAACCCCCTGGTGCCACCATGGCTACCAGGGGTAGTTTGCCGGATCAGCTACGCACTACGCGTTTGCTGACTCAGGTTCGGCCGCGACCTTTTCCGGCTGGGCAAACCCAGCCTTCAAGATGCGGTCGGCTGCAGAGAAGATGCGGCCCGCACTTTTCTTGAGCACATCGCGAGAACCCGCATGTGCAAGCCAGTGCTGCACATATCCGCGCGAGTAGTCGAGACCTGGCAGGTTCAACGAAGCGCAGCAGATAAATGCGACAGACTCTGCCTCCACTTCCTTGACGGCCTGTGTCAGGTCATCCTCACACACGAAACCCTCCACGACATCCCCATGCAGCTCACAGTGTGCGAGTTCATGGAAGAGTGTCTTGTGGGGAAATGCGGCGATGGGTGAGACCGCAACACGGCGTTCGGAACTGTATGCATATCCCTGGACGTTGCCATTCACTTTTTCGAATGGCTCCATCGTCACCGAGAGATTTCGTAGCGCCAGCGATTGGTCCCACTGAATCTCTGTTTCGGCCTGCTCTTCCACGGCACCAGAAGACTCCCCTTGCTCCGCTGCGCGCGGGTCAGGTTGAGTCTGGGCCAAGGAAAACCAGTTGTTGCGCATCACAAAGATGCGTCGGGGCATACCTGGAGGGGTAGGCTCGTCATCATCGTCCTTGGACTTGCCTTTGCCGTTCACAGTGATCGGCATCCACAGTCCAATGGCCTTCTGGCCCTTCATAACCGAGCGACCCTTCTTCTTCCAAGCGTTGAAGGACGCGATGGGCCCAATGGGCACACCACGCTCCAGAAGCTGCAGAACAGCAATGATCTGGTTGCCAACGCTGTAGTTGTGGAAGGCGCTGTAGTAGTCGCCCAACAGGCCTGGTTTTGTCAGGATCGTCTCCAGCAATTCCATCCAGTCAGGGCGCGTTACTTCTTTCTTTTCCATGGTGATCTCCGAAAAAACGCGGAGACACCTCCCCCAGCGGAGAGTGCATCCCCGCATGGGTTGATTTACGGCAGCGATTGCTGACGTGTTGAATGCTGCTTTGTCTTGCGACGAGTGCAGCGGCCTCTCTTGTCCTAGCCATTACGGCAAGGTCAAAAAACCGTCTTTTCCGATGAACTCTGATGGAGAGGCCATGGGAAAAGATGGGGAACGAGCCCCAGTGAAGCCGAAGCTTCACATGGGGTTTGTTTCAAGCTATGTGCAGGGCGAAGCCCTACGCAATAGCGTCAATGCACCGGCTCAAATCCACCAGTGACTGGAGGAAGTGCGCCATACCCTTCGGTATCTGGTGCAGTTGGCAAAGCACCGAGGCCTGGGGCATGCGAAGCTGCCTTTGCAGGCGCCTTGCGTGGGGCCTTTGTCTTGGGGGTTTCGAGGGCGGCAAGACGGTCATTCGCTTCTGCGATGAGACGCGACATGTTCGCCATTTCCTCCCCTTGAGCCGCCAACAGCTCGATCAGCGCTTTCAGATCATCGGGCTTGGTGGGGCTCTCAAGCGAGGGTTCCTTCTTGGAACTCTCTTCGAGCTTTTGGGACTTGGTGACTGGAATCACTGCAGGCCGCTTGGGGAACATTGCTTGCACTTTCGTAACAAGCCACTCAAGCAGATAGACCGCAGAACCTGCCAAGGCCATCAAAAACAAGATCTTCTCGTACATGGTGAATCTCCACATGCTGCGGAGGCACCATTCCCCAATGGGGGTTGATGCCCCACTGGGTTGAAAAAACGCCAACGATGTTGACGTGATAAACGCTGATTCGCCTTGCGGGCGAGGGACAGCAACCTCTTCAAGTCAACACCATTACGGAGTCGAGCAAGGAACTTGAGTTTATCAAAGGATCTTGTCATTCAGGGTCCTTTGAAAAACTCCCGCCCTCAACGGGCAGGAGTTCCATTCTGGGCGGCAGCGCTAGCCGCACGACCCACTATAGCCACAACTGCTGCACTGTTCGCCGCCGTTGTATTTCACGAGCTGGAGCCCGCATTCCGGGCACTTTCGCCCGCCTATTGCCTTGCCTGCAAATCGAGCCTCTACATCATCCTGGGCCACTTCTGGCTTCAAGAAGGCGCTGGCCGTCACAAGACGCCCGTTCTCAGCAAGGATGCCGAGACGCTGGTACCTGTAAAGCAGGAGATCTGCGATGTAGGCAACAGTCGATGGATAAGAGGCCTGCTTGACGGTGCCTGGCACCTGTGCAAGGAAGTCCCCTTGAGGCTCCTTGTAGGTCCTGAGCTTGCGCAACTTCATGCCAATCCACGCAGGGTCGATGATTCTCATGTCGAAAGACAGGAGCTTGCACAACCCGTTGTATGCGGCTGGAAACTCGCCCGCCATCCAGACACTGTAGGGCCGGTGACTTCCATCAGGCAAATCCAGCTCTTTGACGAACAACTCGAAATCGTCGCCAGTTGCAGGATTCTTGACACTTACCGACCAGGACAACGTGCCATCGGGTCCCGCCTTCGGCTCCTTGCGGAACATCATCGCGTTGACCAGGCTGGAGTCGCTGTCGTTGGCCAACCACCCGATCTTGTCGGTGTGGTGCAGCAGGATCTGCGCGAAGGCAGACACCACGCTGGGCATTGTGCGGATTTCACCAGTGGGCGGCATTGCCATCTCGAATGGCTCCCCTTGGCAGCGCTTTAGGGATTCCAGCTTCATCTTCAGCCACCCGGCATCGTATGAGCGCATATCGACCGAAAGAGTCTTGGCAATAGCGCCAAGGCCCCTTGGAACATCTGCCCCGTTGACCCAGGTTTCGAACGGATGGGTCACCCCATTCATGTAATGCCCCACCATCACAGCGAAATCGCCTTGGGGGTTCTCCACCATGTAGGTGACGGCTGGATTGCCATCCAGCATTTGCGGCCTTTCCAACCAGCGCAAGGCACTCATCACCGGCTGCGGTAATGCGTTGATGCTTACGCGGCGGTCCGGGTCGATTTCAACCACTTCGACGGCCTTTGCAAAGTCCGCTGGCTTTTCCTCGTCATCAAGAGACGTGAGGATCTGGCCAACCTCTGCGTTTGGTCGGTAAGTGGTGAGCCCCTTCAGCCCTGCGGCCCACGCGTCCAAGTACAGCGACTCGAAATCATCAAAAGCATAGCTCGCCGGCAAATTCACCGTCTTGCTGATCGCCGCGTCCACGAAGGGAGCGAGAGCCTTGATCATCTCCAGATGCGCCTCGGCATCAAGGGTCTGGGCTGTTTCGAAGTAGTCTGGCAGCTCGGTACTGTTGCCGCTGATGAGCGAATACAGCATGTACGCGGGGTTGAGAACCACGATGTCTTTGTGGGACCCATCCGCCTGCAGCACCTTACGGGAATACTTCATGCTGAACACAGGCTCCGCACCGCTTGAGCAATTGTTCCCAAACGTCAGACTTCCTGTGCCTGTCGGCGCCAGCGCCAGCAGGTGGCTGTTGCGGATGCCGATTTTGCGGATTTGACTCTTGAGCTTTTCCGGGAGACGGCTTGCGAAGGTACCCTCGGAGTCGGCCGTAACGCCTTCCAGGTACTTGTCCGCATCGAACAGAGGGAAAGCCCCCCGCTCCAAAGCGAGCCCCACAGATGCCTCATAGGCCGCATCTCGCATGGTTTCCATCATCTGCGCGGCAAACTCCCGCCCTTCTTCCGAAGAGTAGCGAATGCCCTGCATGATGAGCGCGTCACCGAGGCCTGTGAAGCCACAGCCGATTCGACGCTTGTTCAAGGCCTCTTGCTCCTGTTGGGGCAACGGCCAAGGGGTCAGGTCGAGCACATTGTCCAACATGCGCACCAGAACCCCGGTCACTTGCTTGAACTTCTCCCAGTCGAACTCGACAACACCATCCCAGATGGTTGACTTGACGAAGCGTGGCAGCAGGAGATGCCCAAGATCACAGCACCCATACGCCGGTAACGGCTCTTCACCACAGGGGTTTGTGGCTTCGATCCGCTCACAATAGCGAAGGTTGTTGTCCGTGTTCATGTGGTCAATGAAAACCACACCTGGCTCAGCCCGTGTGTACGTGGCGAGCATGATCTTTCCATACAGCTCTTTGGCCTGAATGGTCCGGTATACCCACTTCCCGTCATCGCGCTGATAAGCACCAGCGGCAATCTGCACAGGTGATGGCTTGGCGGAATGCACCAGGTCAAATGGCTTGTCGTGAACAACCGCGTGCATCAGTGCATCTGTCATCCCCACTGAGAGGTTGAAGTTGCTCATTGGCCTACGGTTGTACGGGATGTTTGGATCATCGACCTTCTTGCAGTCAATGAAGTCCAGAATGTCTGGGTGATCGCATCGCAGGATGCCCATTTGAGCCCCACGTCGCGCACCTGCAGAAATCACGGTACCGCACATGGAGTTGAAGGTGTCCATGTAGCTCAGCGGACCGCTGGCCAAGCTCTGGGTTCCATTGATCCAAGAGCCCTTCGGGCGGATTCTGCTGAAGTCGTATCCGACGCCACCACCCAGGCGCATTGTTTCTGCTGCCTGAGCAAGAGCGCCCATGATGCTCGGAACTCCGTCAACCTCTTCGGTCATGGAGTCACCAATCGGTTGAACAAAGCAGTTCACCCAAGTGGTCCGTGTTCCTTCGATCCCGGCAGAGGCGTTGATGCGTCCACCGAGAATCGTGTAATTGAGGGCATCCCGGAACAGAGGTTCGTACACATCGGGTTCAGCCTCGTTTTTGGCGAGTGCCTTTGCAATACGGTCGAGCACCTGTTCGGGTGTTGCCTCTTCGCCGCGAGCATACTTTTCGAGCAGCAACGCGAGCGAGTAGTCTTGAATCTGCACACCCATGCGGGTGACTGTTTCCATTTCCATCATCGACTCCTTTTTGTGTGAGGCTGAGAACAAACCCATCAGGGCTTCCCGAAAACCTCTTGAAAGAGACCTTCGGGAAGCCCTGAATGGGTCGTGCTGTCCTCGACACCACACCAGGAGCAAAAGCTATTGCGCAAGCGCAAAAGCCAGCCGGTGGGAACCGCTGGCTACGTCTGGTTTTGACTTCTCCAGAAAAGAAGATGAATCCCGGTCATAGACACGAGATATCAAGACTTTCCACATCGCACTTCGAATGCGATCTGGAAAGCCCGCCCCCGAGGGGGCGAGATTCCTTACTCCTCGTCGTCAATACGAGGCGGTGCAGCAAGACGCGGGAGTACGTCCCAAGCCACCCTTTCCGCATCAGCCGCAAATGGACCGATGAAGACTGGGGGCTCGGACGACTTCAAGCGCCTGGCCACGACAGCAACATGCTGTCTCACCCCGAAGTCATCTCGCAGTTGTCGGACCATGTAGCGCCGATAAGTGCATTTGAGTTCTTCGAAGTTCTCAGGGGGCGCAAACGGCCCGCCTGATCCAGGGTTGGTATCCAACACCTTGTGGTTGATGACTCCGTACCTCATGGTCCGTGCCTCAAGCGACCTTCAGAAGGGCCCGCCGAATGGATGGCATCGTCGGAAATCCATGGGGACCATGGACCCGAAGAACGTCCATCCAATCCAGTGATTTCTCACCGGGCAGGATCTCCCCCTGAGGGGTAATTGCAATGGCCTGCTTGCCCATTGAAATTGCACGCTCCACGAGTTTTTGCGCTGCTTCCTGGCCGTGCCCCTTGGGATGTTCCTTCGAGGGACGGTCTTTGTCAGAAAACACCACCAGCAGCTCAACTTCCGAGGGAATTTCCATGTACTCCATCAGCGTGGCATTTACCGTTGCCCACACTGGAATACCTGTTCCTTCCATCGCAGCAAGCCCTGTTTCGATGCCCTCTGCAGCGCCGAAAACGCGTGCTGGCTTGGCCAGTCGAATCGCTCCACCAAGGATGTTGCGATCTTCTGGGTAGGCCATCATCTTCTTCGGGGCCTCCACATCAAGCTTGTTTCCGAACTCATCGAGATAAGTCCGGTGCAAGGTAATGGGTCGGCCGTCAGGCGCAAGCACTGGTGCAACTATCGCCCCGTGGTAGCCCGTAATCTCCCCCTTGGAGGGGTCGTAGTAGGCAAGCCTGGGGTGAAAGTACAAGCCCCCGGTCATAGGCCGTTTCAAGCCCCTGCGGGCAAGATAGAGCCGACCAAGTTCCGCGCTATGGTGGTTCATGTGAACACAACCATCCATCACACGATTGAGGGACCGCACCACCTTTTCATTGTCCTTCTGGACAGTCTTGGTGGGCTGAATCGCCTGCATCCGAGGAGTCAGAGCGATACCGCGCGAATCTCCGGTCAAGTGCTTCAGCACTTCCTCCAGAGTTTCTCTCGCAGTCCATCCGTTGACCCACATCAGCGTTGCGAATCCATCGCTCTTGTTGCCACATGTGTTGCAAAAAGAGCGGCCATCTTCCGCGTATGACGGCATCATGCGATAGCCGTCTTTACCTCCATGCACAGGACAACCGACATGCCCTTTCGAGCGGCGGTCAAGTGCTGGATGAAGGCGCGGAGCTAGGGCGTAGAGAATGTGATCCCAACGCCCAGCTGCGAGGTTACGCGCCGTCTTCCAGCGCTCTTCCCACCACAGATTCCATTGTTCCTGCGTCCATTCACCATCTGTTCTCATTCGACTCTCCTTGAACACCCCGGACGGGGCATACCTCAGAGCCCCAGCTGGGACACTCAGGAATGCCCCGGCACAGGGTTGGGCGAACCAACTGAGAACCCCCAACCGGAGGTTCCCGGCTGGGGCTGTGATCTGCGACTACCGCAGCAAAATACGCTTCAAAGGCTAGAAGCGCGGTTTGTCCTTGAGAGCATCGTCAGTTTCGAACCCGTTGGGCTCTTGCTGCACGTTGCGTCGAGGGCTCCGATCTTCACCAGTAGGCTGTGAGCGGACTGCACGAGGACGTGACGCTGGCTTTTCAGCTGGTACGGGTGTCGCCCGTTGCTCCGATTGGCTAGAACCGCTCTCGCTCTCGCGCATGCGGTCCAACAGATTCACGAGCGTGGCATCAACTTCGGTGAACCACCGATCATCGCCACCGTTGGTCGCGGGGACCTTTCGGGTGCGAAGAGTGCCTTCGACGTACACCTTGGTACCAGTTTGAGCATAGCGATCCAGGAAGTCCACGGTGCTCTTGTCACGGACCTGAACCTTGTTCCACTCGGACCGCTCTTTCAACTCACCCGATTCACGGTCTTTCCACTTTTCAGTGGTACAGACGGAGAAGTGCGCCACCCTGTCGCCGCTAGGAAAGGTGCGGAACTCAGGCGGGTTGCCCATGTTCCCCAAAAGCACAACTCTATTCACTGCTTTCATATCGTTCTCCAGATTGCGCGACATCCGACCCAGCGGGTTGGTTGTCGCTGGGTTATGACCTGGCACTACGCACAGGGTCAATTGATTGGCTTTCCCGAAGCCGACTAGCAGATGCGTTCAAGACGCTTCACCGTCTGAGGAACCATGACGACCTGTTCGATCAACATGAACTCATTCAGAAGGCGGATGAAGGCGCTACGCGTTATGTCGCAGGCCGAGTCAAATGCACGCACCAGGTCCAGTCGATCTCGCAGATCGTCCATGGACCAGTCCAGCATGTCCCGATAGGTCACCCCGTGGTCGATGCCAGAACCAATGACCCGAGACCACGACAGCGGCTTTTTCAGGTTTGAGCGAAGCCCACCACATTCACCGCAATGGCTCGACTGTGGCGACACCAGCTGATTGCTCAGATGGCCGCATTGACGGCAAGTGCTCTTGTAACCAGGGTCATAGACCTCAGCCTCAAACAGCACAAGGTGGCCAGAGTTCCGCCCCATCGGACTGATTTGGTAGCGGCCCTGCATGTCATCCTGAAATCCACGGAGACATCCACGAAGCTCCCGCCAGTAGTCGTCAGACTGCATGATGGAAACGGCTTTCTCGCTTTCGCTGCGGTTGAGCCCCAGGCGATGGAGCTTGACGCAGTGGGAGTAGCTGGTCAGCGGATGAACCCCGGAATTCGTTTGGTAACGAGGGTGGCCGGTAAGGAATTTCGCAATGCCATCTTTGGTTTTTGGCGCTGCTGAAGTATTGAAAAACATGTGATCTCCGAATGAATGCGGAGGCATGTCACCCAACGGGGAAACATGCCCCCTATGGGTTAAATAAATGCGTCGTTTGAATGAGGCGACGACCTCCTTTACTTTCATCCATTACGGCTGAAAGATAAAACTGTGTTTTCCGCTGGGATCATCGAATCCCACTGGAAAACACACCCAGCCGAAGCTGGGGGTGTCTCACAACATCAACGGTCAGAGATCAGCTCGGAAATAACTCCTGAGACTGTTCTTCGATCCGCTTGATCGCCATGTCGTACTGGTAGTTCAGGTCATCTTCTTCTCGACCAGAGCACAGAGGCTTGGCTTTCAAATACAGATCACTGATAACCGTCTCCGTCGTGGCAATTCGCATTTCTGCGAGGAGGTCCTGCAGGCTCTTGCTTGAGGCAGTTTGCTTGCTGGCAGCTTTTGCTGGCGCCGCTGGTGACGAAGCCTGCGGAGATGGTGCTGTAGTCGCCTTTGCAGCAGTACCACTTCCCGCTGCTGGAGCCTGAGGGCTTGCAGTGGGTCGCGGCGTGCTTCGAGGCGCAGCGCTTGGCCGTGGGCCTTGCTGGCGAGGCTGCTCGGGACTTTGAGGAGCATTGCGTGCAGCAGCCTGCTGCTCGTATGCATCACCAAAGTTCGGGGGCTCGTAGGTGCCATCGGCCGCCTGCTTGAGTGTCAGCGACTGCGAAACACCCAGATTGGCTGCGGTATCCAAGGCCAAAGCGGTGCTCAGATCCGTAGACATGGGCAGCTTGTTGCACAAGGAGCGAAGAACCGTCTTGAGTCCCATCGGCACATAGTCATCAATCCAAGGCGAGGGACGCCCGAACTGCATGGCTGCTTTGAAGCCGGAGCTTTCGTCACGGATCTTGTTGACCTGGCCCTCGCTCATGGTCACGTAGGTCCGTTCACCCGACTTCAGTGCTGCTACCGCGTAGAAGCCTGTCACCAGGCCCCGCTCCTCATCCGATGCGAGAAACCCGTTATGGCACAGGGGCTCATGGATGAATTCGCGTCGCAGACCGTAGGTCTGGATGAAGCGGTCGTTCTGTCGAACTTCCTGGGCGTAGATGTCGATGGCGTGCCGCCCTTGCAGGACGAGCTTCATAAGCCCCTTGTAGCCGGGGACCAATTGACACTCCTTCTTGAAGGGAACCAAGAACGCTTCACCGTTCTGTCCGATCTCAAGCCCCAACTGGGAGGCCTGGACCACCGCAGCAAGGATGCTCAGAGGTTCGCACTTTTGAAGGCTATCACTGCGTCGGAACGCGGTGAGAGCGATTCGCATGATGCGATCAACATCCAGATGCTTGGGCAGTGCTTTCAGCACCGCTCCTCGGTTCTCTTCCAGCAGTTCGGGAAATGGAATCGCATTGAGCTGCGCGCTCAGCGACTCCCCACCGCTGTTGCGGATGTTTTGCATTGTCTGACTCATGGTGAACTCCAAAATTTGCAGAGACACCACCCCACTACGGGGATATGGTCCCCGCGTGGGTTGCAGAAAATCAGGCTTAGCCTGGTTGAAGCTCAGGCGTATTCAAGCCTTGCTCGTTTGATACTCCACTCAGGGAGATCGATCACCTCTTCTTCACAGAATGGCTGTGGTTGATAGCCTGGCCAGCTATCGTTCTTGCTGCACCACTCCAGCAACTGGAGAGCCATCCGGTACTTCCGGCGCCCTACCTCGATGCTTTCCTGGCCCATTCGGTAGAGCGCGACACTGTGTGGCGCAGCTGACTCGACCGTCAAGAAATAGAACGGTACTTCGCGTCCAATCGCGAGCTTCACTGCGTCCGTGTAGAACGCAGCTTGCAGGTCGTAACCGTAGTCATCAAGGGATCTGCGAAATGCTGCCTTCGAGGCGTCTGCGGTGGTCTTGAGGTCAATGATCGCGACAATTTGCCCGTTCTCATCAACCACTACCATGTCGCAACGAATACGGCACATGATGCCGGTGTCTTCGTCGCTCCAAAAGTAGCTTTTTTCTGTGACCGACTGGATGCGCAACGATGTTGCTTTGACGTGCTCACCGATCTTTTTCAAGATCGCCTGAACCGCGTGCATGTCATCCGAGTCCAGCAGGACTTTGCCCTGAGCTGCCTTTTCGTACTCCTCGGCTTTAAGCTTGCCTTCCTTGGTGCGCTTATCGATCTTCGGGACCTCCATGTAGGCATCCTTGAATCGTTCTGGCTCCAGGTATGCGCAGTGAAGCGCGGTCCCGAACTTCAGGGTGTCAGTCTCCTTGAAAGGAGCTGTCATGTAGTGCTTGAAGTGCTCAGGCGAACGAAGAATTCGTACCAGGCCAGAGTGGCCGACGATCCCTTTGTCCGCGTGATACTCCTCCGCTGAGATGTCGATGAAAACATCAACCTCTCGCATGGCGACAGCGCCTGTGCTGGCAGTCGCAATGGCTGGGAGCCTGTCAGCCTGGAGGCCGACAAATCCATCAACTTCCTTCATTGGAATCTCCTATTAACGGAGACACCAATCCCCTGCGGAACTGGCGTCCCGCGAGGGTTAAAAAGTCACTTTCGTGACGGCATTGCTATTCGCTTGAAGCGGGTCAGCTAACCCATCGACTCTCCCCGATTACCAGGAAGGGTGGAAATCTTTCAGATGCACTCTGTACGCAATGCATTTGAAAGACCCCGCCATTGAGTTAACAACGGCGGGCTCTCTCAAGCGGTCTTTTTTGCCACCATGCCCGCAGAACGCAGCGCATTGCGCACCATCGTTCGCGTTTGGGCAGACACGCGGTCTGGCTCCTGGCGCAATTGATTGTGCAGGTTGCCTGCATCTCGGAAGGGAATGGCATTAAGAACTCGCTGAAGTGTTTGATTGCTCATGTCTATCCCCTTGGCTCAACCCCAGACACGACGCTTTGCAGCGATTACGTGCTTGGAAATCAATACACCGGTGAAGACACAGACGGACAAAACAGCAAAACTCATGATGGCTCCTTCGGCAGGTTGTTGAAACCTGCGAAGTGCTCACATGACATGAAATGTCCGTGGCACCCCGCAGGCCAAAGGGCTCTCGGAGAAAGCAATTTGGCCTGCGGGATGAACCACAAACGGCTTCAGCCCCCCAACGTGAGTTGGGGGACTGAAACGGATTACTTACTGAAGACGGCTCAGCTCAGCCAGGGCTGTGACGAAACCAGTCTTGTAAAGAACGCCAGCAACAGCAGCACATGCAAAAACAACGATCATGGTGAACTCCAAAGTTGTCCTTGGGCACACCAATCCCCCTTGGGAGTTGTGTATCCCAAGGATGTTGAAAACCTCACTTTCGTGAGGCACTTGCACTGCACAGCCGTTGAGGCTGAACAATGTTCTGCACACGCAATCAAGCACCAATACCACTACGGCATCAGAGTTCATTGAGTGTGAAAAACGGCCCGCATCGCGCGGGGCGGAAAGAAAAGCCCTTTCGGGGTCGATTCCTTCAGAAATGCCAATACGGCACAGATTGCAGCGGGTTGCCCAGCTCAGCCCCAACGGGGAAGAGTTCAGGTCTTACACGGGCGCCCAATCCAACTGCAATGACCCGCAGTGTGGGGGTTGGGAGCTTCGCTCCAATCAGATGCTTTGGCATCTAGGGAACGCGCAAGGCGTTCAAAAAAAAGTTCACAGAACAGCCTAAGCTGACTGGTTGCGCACGCAGCACAACTACTGGTTGAGAAAAGAGGACCAGCTCCGCTTGCTAGGGGATGGCGTTACGCACATCACTCCAAGTGGCTCGAATCTTAGCGACAGGACTTTGCAGCCGTCAAGCCTTCGCGCGAAAAAATTGCCAAGCCCCCCTGCACGACACCCTCAGAAATCGAAAGGTTCGAGTTTTCCGTGCTTTTCAAGGGTGTTTTGAAGGGGGCCGGTCCATACCATGAATCCACCGTTGTCCACACCTATGGAGGTTTTTCATGGCTGCAGTGCCAAGCGATATCGCGTCAACTCAGGCTGAGGCTTTGGGCGCACCCGCCCCCTCATCCCCCACAACCAAAACCAAGAAGCCGAAAGCAGTGGCTGTGCCCGTCAGCGATGCGGCAAGCAACGAGAGCGGCACCGGCCCTCTCTCCGAGCCTGCAGCAACAGCTGCTGACGCTGCTGCGGCCGCGAAGGATCAGGCGCCTGCCGCAGTGACAGCTCCGAAAGCTGGAACGCCTGCGGACGGGAAGAAGAAAAAGACGACACCGTGGTTTGTTGATCGCACCGAGCGCACCTTGCGCAATCGCGCAAACCAGTCGTTCCCTATTCTCATCAAGTCTGTGACGCTGAAATCCCACCATGCCCAGGACATTCTGGAACGCACCGGCAAACAGTGGTCTGAGGCGATGATTACGCTCTCCGAGACCATGCGTAATTTCAAACCTGAGGACCAGTGCGTTGAAGTCGATGCTGCGGTGGATCGGCTCCTCGATGAGTCGTTCGGCCACATCAAGACCAACATCGCACGCCTGGATAAGCTTGCAGAAGCTCAAGGCCTTGAAGTGGACGATATGGAGACACAATATTCCAAGCCTGCAAGCTACAAGCTTCAGGTGCTTTCGCCCCGCGAGTTCCGTTTCCATACCCTGCTGCAAGAACTGGACAAGATGTGTGACCTCATCGACAAGATGTGGTACTTCACTCTTGTCACGGATCGCAACCGCAGCCAAATTCCCTACGAAGCCAAGCGCCAGATCATCCGCATGGTCAACCGCGTCCGCACACTCGTGTATCGGGCACAGGCTTCTTCGCAGCGTGCGGGGGCGCCTGACGCGGCCGATCCACGCGTCGGCACTATCCTTGATCCGAACGCAGCAAAGACCGAAGCGCAGGCGCCCAACGTTGGTTCACCTGAAGACACAGGCGAAGCTGCTGCGGCCCAGGAACAGGCTGTCGCAGAAGCGGCTTAATCGCAAGCTGCACCTTGGATTTCAATCCGTTTCAGGCGCGTGCAGTAACCACGCCGGGGCATCTCACCGTTCTTGCATGTCCCGGCTCCGGTAAAACACGCGTCCTCTCGTCCCGCGCCGCCCACCTGATCAACGAGCACGAAATCGGTCGCCTCTGCGCCGTGACGTTCACGCGTGATGCAGCGACAGAGTTGCGCAACAGAATCCTTGCGTCGTGCGGCCCCCAACACACGCGCCGTATCGCAGTAGGCACTTTTCACTCTCTGGGGCTCGAACAGGAACGTCGAAGCAACAACGGCAAGATGCCCAGGCTGCTCAACGATGGCGAGCGAGGAATGATCCTCAAGAGCTGCTGGAAGTCCATTGCCCCCAAGCTCACCTATGAAGAGATTCTGCGTGAGGTCGATATGTGCAAATCCAAGGTGGATGGGCATGTATTCGAGGACCCTCGCATTGAGGATGTCTTTCGCGCGTATGAGGCGACCCTCGCGGCAGACAACACCATGGACTTCGCGGACATTCTGCTGCGCTCTGTACGTGGAATGCGAAACGGAACCCTGAAGCCGCTGCCATGTGCGTGGATGCTCGTGGACGAAGGCCAGGATATGGACCTCGTGCAGAAAGAATGGATCTTGGAGCACGGCCGAAATGGCACTCACATTACGCTCGTCGGTGATGACGACCAAAGCCTCTATTCTTTTCGCATGGCACTGGGCTACAAGGGCCTCGTCGCGGTCACTGAGGCACTTGGTTCGATTGAGCTGACTCTACCTGTCAACTACCGGTGCGCGCCGAACATCCTTGAACACGCTGCGAAGCTGATTCGCCGCAACAAGGATAGGGCTAACAAGAACATCAAGGCTCACAAGGAAGTGCCAGGCGAGATATCTGTGAGCCGTTACCCGACTCGCCCTGATGAGGGGAAAGCGATTGCCGAATTCCTCAAGGCGCTGCAGCCGATGGGGGAGTGGGCCGTTTTAGCTCGTACCAACGGCATGCTGGATGAAATTGAGATGTGCCTCAACAGTGCCGGCATCAGCACCACCAGAAGCGGTGGGAAGAGCTTTTGGGAACATGGCGTTGGGCTTGTCGTGCTATCGCTCCTTCGCTCCGTTGACAACAACTCGTGGTTAGGCGCAAGCCAAGCACTCGCGCATTGCGGTGTATCACTTTCCTGGTTGAACGGGTTTTCAGCAAAGCGCGGGACATGCATTGAAAAGCTCACGGAGGCATATGAATCAGCACCTGATGACCACGCCCGGAAGAAGACTTTGGCTCTTCGTGAGGGGATGATTTCTTGGCAGTACCAGTCCAGCAGACAACGGGTAAATCTTGCCATCTGTGGCGTGCTCGACTTCGTGCGCGACAACTCCCGAGAGTCACTGAAGAAGATGTTGGAATCAGTGAAGTCGAGTCTTACGGACAAGCGTGTAACAGGCACATTGGCCCAGAGGATCTCCAGGCTGCAGCGGGCCCAGGCTACCGAAGAGGTTGTCGAAAGTGGCGTTGTCCAGCTCATCACCTTGCACTCCTCGAAAGGCTTGGAGTTCGACAATGTATGGATCGTTGGATGCGAGGAAGGCAACCTTCCCCACACTGATTCCACTGAAGAGGAAGAGCGGCGCCTGATGTATGTCGGCATGACGCGCGCCCGATCCCGGCTCATCCTCTCCAGCTCAATGGAAGACGGTATGGAGTCGCGGTTCCTGGAAGAGGCGGGGCTCTGACACCCGATCCGCGCACTACCATTTCGCTAAGATGTGGTCCCAAACTGCAAAGGACCGCACATGACAGCCTTCAACGAGGCATTCCGAACTGAAATTGCACGCATTGCCCGCAAGGAATCCAAGAAGGAATTGGACCATCTGCGGAAAGCTGTCAGTTCTCAGCGGTCGGAAATTGCTTCACTGAAACGCTCCTTGCACGAGCTGGAACGAACAGTGAAGCTGACTGTTCGCCGTCTTCCAGCACCAGAACCAAAGCAACCGAAGGTCGCAACAAAAAGCAAAGGCGTTTCGACTGAGGCGCTGGTGGCCAAACGTGAGGCTCTGTCCCTAACGGTCGCGGAGATGGCTATTCTGCTCAACGTGAGCCCATTGACCCTGCGTCGATGGGAGGCTCAGGAAGCATTCCCTCGAAAAATGCACCATGAGCGCATTCATGCCGTCTTGGCTTTGGGCAAACGGCAAGCAAAGCGCCTGTTGACTGAAGGTGAAAGCCCCGAATAGAGGCTCTTAGATCTGGGTGGGGTAGTTCTCCCTCGCCCAAATCTCAGGCCTGCACAGCCGATCCTGCGGCTGCGGGCTTGTAGCGAATGTGCTGCCCTTTCACCTGGAATATTTTGGCGTTGGCTTCAATGATGACGTTGAGACCCTTCCGGTCCTTCGCAATCCCAGCGGCGAGTGCCGCGCTACGCATCTCTATCCGGTCGATGTAGCGCCACCCATCTTCCACTTTGTCCGCCGCGCATCCGTCCAGAACTCCAAAGACTGCCGCAACGCGCGGATCGAGAGTGCCAAGTGGTGAAGCAGAATCATCGGGGATTGCATCTTCAGGTGTGACCTGCTGACGGGAGGTTGGCTTGACCGTTGCCTGGCTCTTGGGAGCCATTGATTGCGGAGCACTTGCCGCGATTCGCGCTTGATTGGAAGCGATTTCGGCTTTTGCTTGAGCAGCCTTTCGCGGCTTTGGAGTTGCAGGTGACTTCTCTGACCGCGCTTCTTTGCGATCTTCAGATTTCGAACCGTCCAACAATGGGAGTTGACCGGAACTCTCTGGTCGAGACACGACCTTTTCCTTGGCCTGCACCTGGGGCTCCGAGTGTCGTGCAGACATCTTTTCAAACTGATCGTGCTCGGAGGGCGCAGCCTCATTTGTTTCAACTGGTGGAAGCGCATCTGCCTCGCCTGGGGAATCCTGACGTTCGGCCCGCCCCTTCACGGAAGGGTTGCTGTGTAGATCGGGGTTGTACTTCGCGTGATAAAGCAGAGCGTCACCAGGTTCTGGCATCAACCGCAAGGCCTTGCTGTCTTCACCCTGAAATTTGGAGTCCACGAGTTTGACGAACGGCATGTCCTGGTCAACCCAGATCCAGCCATTCTTTCCGCACTCGTCAAGGATGGTCTTTGCTGTCAAACCGTAATTTGCGAAGCAGCCTGGCCAGCGCAGAAGAACCATCTCTTGCTCGTCCACGCGTACATCGACACCCCACTGTTTCGCACCTGTCTGCAGATCGTCTGCAAGAGCCAAGAACAGTTCGCCAACTGAGCCGGAGAACTCCAGTTCAGGTGGTTGGGTGAAGTTGCCCTTCTTGCGCTTTTTCTTCTTTGTCGATTCAGTGCCGTTGGCTTCAGGAGCAGTGGCTTCGTCGGGTGCAGTTAACTCAGGAACCCTTTCCGCACCTTCGGTTGCAGCTGATTTCAGCTTCACTCCAACTGGCTTCGAAATGGCCATTGGCGAATCGGTCGAACCGACTTTTTGCACCTGGCGCACCTTCGGTTGCTTCTTACCACCTTCACCAGGGCTTGCTTCGACTCCAAGAATCTCCCCAGTTTCGGGGTCGATGTCCAGCTTACGCAGAGGTGGCTTGGGGGTCTCGCAGTCTTCGGCTGGTGCTGGTGCAGCTGCCGTGGTCAATTCCGCTGGTGAGTCGGGCGTGGACTTGGTGGCAGTTCTGATTGCCTCTACTGAGGTTTTTACAGATCCCGCAGCGCCATTGGCCTGACCGTCTGGTGGGGGTGCCAGAGGATCGCGAACTGCTCCTGCAGCGTCCTGCTTGGCCCTTGCATGCACTGGTGAGGTGGGTTCTTCTGGGGCATCAGCTTGTGCGCCCCCCCCGCTGGGCTCTTCATCCTCGCCATTGAGTAGCCGCCCTGCTACAGCGGCAATCGGGGTAGACGAGATCATTGCGTCATCGCGCAATCGAATGCAGACCAGAGACTTGTTGGGGATCTTGGCTTCAAGTTCCGCAGGAACAATTCTCCAGAATCTCTCCTCCCCGGTCTCACGGACGAAGGCAAGGCCTCGTTCGAGCAGCATGTCGAGAATGCCGTCAGGAGTTCTGGGGAACCCCTTCAGATCATCGGAGCGCACCTTGGCTGCAATTTCTTCACCAGAGGCTGGCCAGACAAGGTAGATGCCACCATTGATGTTCCAGACGCGCGCACCCAACTCGTTGACTTGCCAGATGCCCTCTTTGATCAGGCGGCGCATGATATCCATCAGATGGCGCTCGATGGGCACTCCCAGTTCGTAGCCAGCCATTGCTACACCCATGGTCTTGAGATCGCGCTCGGTACTAGATGAGTCGGCCCTGATCACCAGGTCATACAGTGGATTGGTCGCGCCAGGATTCCCGCTCAGGGCTTCCATCAGCCACACGACCAGTTCTGTGCCCCCCTCATCGATCCACTGCAGGGCTTCGGGCCCGATGATTCGCTCGGCCAATAAATTCGACAGAGACACATGCTGCTTTCCCCGGCCAGGTCGCCAGTCGAGGAAATAGGCCTTGAGGCTGTTCCGCTTTGCCCACTCATAGAGATCTTCAGTGAGGGGCTTCCATGTGATGTTGCGATCACTATCCGTGATCGTCATGTCGGTCGCGGGCTTGCCTACGTCATGGCATAGGCCTGCCAGAAATGCGGTGAGTTGCCAGCGTGGCTCTATGGCTCTTCGCTGGGCTGGCGATTTCCCCATGCTGAGCAGCATGTTGTCCGCGCCCTGGAGCGACCACAGAGCGACTTCCATCGAATGGCGCAAGAGCCCCCCAGCACCACGATGGTGATGGGTCTGGGACGCGGGCAGGAGGTGTGCGTAAGCAGCGAATCGTCGCAGAGCCCCGATGTAAAACTGCTCGTACTGTTCAGGAGTGACGATGACGCTACGCTTGTAGTGCGCCAGGATTTCAGGATGCTGCGCAAGCAACCTCTCTGGCTCGATGGTCGGCAACCCCTTCATAAAGGGCGGATAGCGGGGCACTTCGAAATCGACTGCAGCCGGTATCGGGGTTGCTTTGGGAGTGACGGGGGCCTTAGGGGTGAAGAGACTCTTGAACCACTGCATCGCCTACTCGCCCTTGCAATACGGACAGTGAGAGGTCAGGCTCAACTCTCGGTCATAGATATAGCTGATGCGGCAGTTATTGCACTGCATGACAGTCAGCAAGTTAGAGCGAACGTCTCGGAGCGCGTAGTACGCGGCATTTATGTCGAGAACGTTGGAAGGATCTACTTGGCCCAGAAGCGCGTTGTGAGCATGCCAAGTCTGCAACAGTGTTCGCGGCTGTATTTCTTTTGTCTTGTGCAGTCGCTGGTGCAGAAGCACAATTGCTGACAAATTCCTCACCATTTGCACTGTTTTCACATAGGAAAGGGCTGATTCGGGCAGCTTTCCATTCGGTGATCGCTCACCGTGGATTTCCTTCCACATTTTGCGCAGTGGTTCGAGTGTGAGGTCCGTCAGCGCTGCAACAATCGAGAGTCTGAGTTTTGCCTGAATCAGCTCTCTTGCGTACTGCAGTTGCTCCAGCTTTGCGAGTTGCATTGGGCAAAAAATGAATCAGCGACCAGACATGGCGAGCGCCGAAACGCTCAATGCACCCACCGCTGAAGGTGGCGTGTCCAAAACTTGCTTCATCGACTCTTCATCCAATCGCATTGTGAAAAATGTGATGGGCGTAGCGTTGGCGAGTTTGTCGATTTCTTCCAAGCTCATAGTCGAGATTTTTTCTAGCAAACCTTCGGACATACCAGTCACCATAGGGCCAAGATTGACAGTTCCAGAGCGAGCTACGCGCTGTGCGGTCAGCAAGAACATCCGGTTCAATGCTGCAACGTCCTTGATTGGGGTCACGATTCACCTTTACTCACAAATCTTGCTCGCAGTGTATCGTAATGTTCGAAGAAACACGCCTTTTTGCTACCCAGACACGGCAAAAAGTTGCAAATAAGCTATCTTTCAGTTGTGGAAAACCCTAATAAAGAACTCTCTGATGCGATTGGGAAGCGTTTGCGTTTGTGGCGTCGGTCCGTCCATTTGACCCAGGATGACATGGCCCACAAGTTGTCAGTCAACAAGACGACCTATCGGAAATACGAGCTTGGAATGAATGCTCCAGGCGCAGCAGTTCTTGCAGCCGCCTGCAATCATGGTGTCAACATCAATTGGCTCCTGACTGGACTAGAGCCAATGCTCTGGACTCTTGACGAGCCCCCTGACTGGGCCAAGGATGACGTGCTCGAAGAGTTGTGCAGGACTCTGGAGAGGCTGCGCGTCCTGGACCCCTCAAAATACGAAATGCTGGCTCGCGGGTTCATCGCTCGCAGCGCTGAAGCAAGAGAGCACGCAGAACTCAAACGTGCTGCTGCAGCCCCCCATACCGTCGATCTACTCCCGCCCCCTACCCCATCGGGTTTCCAGGAGCTGTTGGACAGCCACATCATGGATCTGCTGCCCGATGCGTCTAAGCCATTCAGCGACTTGCCACCGCCTGTCAGAACTGACGAAACGAACGACTAGGCGACGCACGCATCCTGAACTGCAAGCTGATGCGCCATCACACTGAAATAGCTGTGCTGGCGCCACAGGCTTCGATCACCGATCACATAGAGCCGCTTCTTGCCACGGGACACGGCAACGTTGAGCAGGTTCGGCTTGCTTGCAGCCCAAGCCTTGGCACCCGATGACTTCGGGTTTCCGCCCAAGATCAGGATCACGACATCAGCTTCTTTGCCTTGGGCCGTATGGACGGTGCCTACCTTACCGGCATCCAGATCGAAGACCCTGGCAATTCGGCGAAGTCGAGCGGCACAGTCCCTGAATGGGGAAATCAAAGCCACCTGGTCTTTCGCTACACCCCGCTCCAGCAGATCCCCGATCAGTGTTTGTAGGCACTGGCCCTCAGCATCCACCCAATGCCCTTCGCTGGTCGTAGCTTTCACGTCATACCATGCCGTAGCGGGCCACGGCACATCACCTCGGGCGGGCGTCCCGAAGACCATCAGCCCATCGTAGGCCACCTCATTGCTGATACGGAACATTTCGGGAGCGCATCGCCGATGGAGACGCAGTGGGCAACCGACCCACAGCCTGTCTCCAGGCACTGTTCCAAGGTAGGTGCCGAACCGTGAGGACAGATCCGCCAATCCCTGGGCCGAGTTCCAGCTTGGCATCCACGGCGTGTCCACCCCATAGTGGCGGGCAAGCTCTGACTCTATGCCCTCGGGTACGGTGACAACAGGCTCCAGTTGCAGGGGATCTCCCACTATGACAGTTCGACGCGCCCGCCACACTGCGCACGCAACGTGGGCAGCTTGGGCCTGCCGCCCTCATCAACCAGCACATAGCCAATGGATTCACGGGGCGCCTTCGCAAACATTCGAGGGAAGGAGGCGAACGTGGCGGACACGACTGGAACTACCAGACAGAGCGATTCAAGTGCAGGGGCGACGAGGTTGCCGTCAACCCGTTTGCCCGCCAGCCAGTCACAGGCGATAGCCAAATTGGCCGCCATCTGTACGGGGTGCGCCTCGAAGAAAGCCCGATGAAGCTCAAGAGCCGCCAGGAACACTTCCTCGCGCGCTGCCAGCCATCTTGGTTCGCCCCAAGGCGTTACGTGCTCACGCTGCTCCTGGTCCATGTCAACATCAAGCCATGCGCCCCCGAGTTGATTCATCGCCCGACCAAGATCGCTCTCAAGTTCCGCCCGAAGAGTTCTGAGCTTTGAAGCATGGGCGGTCGCAGCGCCAACCCTCAAGTTGAGACGGGCTCCGCTGACACGCAGATCCAATATCAAGCGCTCCAATTGGCTAGATTGGTCACGCCATTGGGTCACCCAACTCCTCGCGATATCGAGATTCGTGACCAGCCCCTCCCTGTCGGAACGCCACAAGGCTCTCGCCTTACCCAAGGTAGTCAGCGTGTGCCACAGGCCGGGAGCGCAGTCTTCATGCCGTGCCAGGGCATCTCTGGCATGTGATTCATGCTCCTCGGCCTTAGCAAGAGAACCATTGAGTTCAGACAGACGGATCTCAGCTTTTGAAAGCGAATCACGAGATTCGAATTGCTCCACTTCCGCATCTCGCAAACTGCACTCAGCCTGCTGTGCTTCTGACACGAGCTGGGCAATCTTTGCTGGCATTTCAGCGGCTTCAGACACCCGCTTGCGGCACGCGGCTTCATGCTTCAGTGCGGCCTTGAAACGGGCAACAGCGGTTCCCCAGTCAATGCGAGGTGCGATGTCACCACTCACAAGGCCGCGAAGGTGTTCGCGCATGGGTTGTGCTGCTGCACCCTCTTGCCTCTTGCTTCGCTGACCCCACCAGAAACGCGACACAAAGTCAGTGCGATTGCGTCTGTTGCCAAGGGGGGCGGCAAGAAGTCCCCATGCCGATTTACCGGAAACGATCTCAGCAAGCTCGGGGAAGTAACTTCCACGATCCGCAACTCTAGCTGGCACTGCGTCTCGCCCAGGCATTTCCAAGGTCACATTTTCTGCAGCACCGTTTCCGTTGGTGGCCACCACAATCGAGAATCCCCGCAGACTCTCGTGCAGTGGATAAAAGGGCGCCGCGATCTCACCGATCTTGACAATGCTCTTTGATCCAAACGCCTCGTCACCAAGCTTCATCAGGACGCTTGCACGCTCGGTGACAACCTCAGCAACGATGTCGCGCAGAAGTGTCGTTTTGCCCGTGCCTGGAGGGCCGTTCACAGAGAAGAGACCAGCATCATTCCTTAGCGAAGAGAAAATGCTGTTCACCGCGAACTGCTGGCTAAATGCCAGTGCGTGGTCGGCGGGCCACCGGCCTTTCGGCATCTTTTTGGGCGACAGAGCTTCGGCAAGAAGATGGTTGTTCCCCTCCTCACGAACATCCACGCGGGCGCGGATTTTTGCCACCGCTCCACCGTCAAGAAACTGTCGCAGCCCCTTTCCGAAATCCCCACGCTCCACTGCTGCGGTGATCTTCCGCAGATCCGCTGCATAGAAGCTTGAAAGTCCCTCGGAAGATTCGTTTCTGTCCTGGGCCTGGTCTTTGCGGGTGCGCGTGGCACGTACACGGGCAGTCGTGTTTGGATGAACTACGTGGTGCGGGATATTCAGGTGCGAAGCGACCTTAATCACGAGCGCATGCAGCCACTGGCAGGAAGGTTGCTCCTGGTGTTCATGGAACCGTTCAACCTCATGAGCAAGCCACTGCGAGAGGCCCATGGAGATCACATTGAAACCTGTGAAACCGCTTTGTGGATTCTGGACTTCACTTGACGGCTCTGGCAGATCATCGTGACCGCATTCACCGCCTTCTAGCAACTCGTCCAACGTTGCCCCATCACGCAACATGAAGCCAGACGCCCATGCCGAGAGAGACAAGGAGAACGACTGCACAACCGGCATACCGGTGTGATCAAAGCGGAGGTCAAAGAGTCGTGCAACTCCATCTCGCTTGTCGCCTTCTTCCTCATCCACATCGCGCGATAGCGCCTCGACAACAAGGGCCGAAAGTGCATGGGTCTCGTACAGTCCACATTGCGCGTCGTAGACCCAGACCATGTTGGCCTCTATAGGCTTTGCAAGGTGTTCTGGGTCTCTCCACGGGAATGAGTGGTCTATGGATTGCTTGATGCCATACACGGGGCAAGCAACGTCACTCGGATTGACGCGCAATGCGTCTTGCGGGGTCAGCGCCTCAATGGCTTGCCAAAATTCCAGTACGTTGCTATTCACTGTGTTCCCCCTCACTACACGCTCAAGGCGTGTCGATGGTGCCGCGACTCGTTTTGATTTGCTGCCCCACCATGAACCGTTGCTGCGAAAGAATGGGCGTGTGTGGGTTGGTTTTGGTGACAGTCACAAGGTCTAATCCCTGAGGACCATCGGCCAGAACAAATACGGCCATCGCGTCAGAGAAATGCAGATAGACGCAGGACATGCCGTATCGCTGCTGATACTTCCTTGCAACCTCTGGCAGCAGATCTGCGCGAAGCAATCCTTTGTGATTGAGCACCCCAGCTAAAGTGCGCCAGGCCTTGGTCCATCGAGCATCCGGTATCTTGGACAGGTCGTTTTCCGAGTACCGGTCGAGGCCTTCGCTGATTCTTCCAACCCAGCGGTGCATTGCGTGCCTGGTGATCTGGACGGGGCGATTGAGCAAGCCGCACTGCAGCTCCACTCGCGGAAACCTTGGCCCCAGAGAAAGAAGCATCTCAGGCTCTACAGCCTTAGGTTCTTCATCTTTCCAACGTTGCACCTCGTAGGTCGCTTCGAAATATTTGGTTGCCAAGAAGGTTGCTGCAGCTCCCACTGCGGCGCTCTCAGCCTTGCCAGTTCCGTGAACCTTCAGCGATCCCTTCAAAAGCGCCTTGCGAACAGCGCTGGATGAGAGGCATACCCGCATGTCCGTGCCGAGCCTGTTTTCGCCGTGGATTTCGCGAACTTCAAGCAAGTAGTGAAGGGCATGGATTTCAGCCAATGCCGCGCGGTCAGAGGCATGCACCTCATTCACGCTCACCCGGAGGCTCCCCTGTATGGGGCGAGAGTTCGGGTTGGTCTTCCACTTCCAGCGTGTGATGAAGTCACCGCCCTCTACTGGATCTGTGCTGACTGCGAGAACTGACACTTTTATTCCTTGGTTTTATGAACGCCGATCTTGCCTACAAGTCGCGTCCACAGTGAGCTTGATTCCTTTGCCTGCAGTCGCTTGGCGATGGCATGCATTTTCGCGTTCGCATCGCGCAAGGCGTCTAGTTCACTCACCATCTTTTGAACCAGCAACGAAACCGACTCAACCTCCGTAGCGTCACCCTCGTCTTCTGTCGCTGCCAGATGCTCGTCCCTGGCCAGCTGTACCAACTCCGCAAAGGCCAAACGCTCGGATAGTTCCATGGATAGCGCGGCCGTCTTGAGCGACAGCAACAGTTCTCGCACTCGGTTTGCACGCGCGGCGCGCTCCATGCGCGAGACCTTCTTGGCGCCAAAGATTTTTCTCAGGACGCTCTGTTCGCTCACTTGGCAAGCCTGGCTCTCGGTATGGGCTCTCGTCATGTTTGCACTTTCGCTGGACCCCGGTTCATTGCGGGCAGTTGCATTGTAATTGCTTTAGTTGCAATTGACAATTGCATTTATACAATTATCAATTGCACCAAGTTAAGTTCACACTCTGCATGTATAGAGTTCAATTTCTTGACTTGATGCCGCATTGCAACAGACAATTACACTTTCTCGATGGAGCAATTCACACATGTCATTCGCTGATGCTGTCCTCAAAAAATCACCAGCGGGAGGGAACCCACATCACTCCAACGAACCGTTGCACTTCATCTCGACGGGCGGGAACGACAAGAAGGCGGTGGAATACCTCAACGAACTCTTCCCTCGCGCAGCACGAGAGGGTGTGAGCGATGTGCATTTCGAGGACAGCGGAGACAACTGCTTCATCCGCTTTCGCAATCGAGGTGTCCTGGAGATCGTTGATGTGGTGAGCAGGCAACTGTCAGCGGACTTCAACGCGAAAATCCGAATGAAGTCCAAGATGTCGCTCGTGGAGCGGATGGCCCCGCTGGACGGCAAATTTGCCTTCGCTGTTGACGGCCGGGTGGTGGACGTGCGTGTAAGCGTGCTCCCGCTGGGCTCTGGCGAGTCAGTTGTTTGCCGTTTGCTTGATCAATCGGCCCATCTGGTCACTCTGGATGAGCTGCAAATGCCAGAGGACATCCGTTCAGCCATCCGGCATGTCATTTCGCAGCCGCAAGGACTCTTTTTAGTCACTGGGCCCACGGGCTCCGGCAAGACAACGACGCTCTACGGCATCCTCAAACAGATCAATTCCCCAGCCGTCAAGACTATGACGATTGAGGACCCGATTGAATTTCGCATCCAGGGTATCGTCCAGGCCGCAACAAACCTGAAGCTGACATTTGCACGGGCCTTGCGCGCCATGCTTCGCCAAGACCCGGATGTGATTCTGGTGGGCGAAATCCGCGATGAAGAAACGGCAGGCCTGGCCACCCAAGCGGCCTTGACTGGACACATTGTCCTTTCCACCTTGCACGCCAACTCCGCGACAGTGACCCTGAACCGGATGCTGGACTTGGAGGTGGACCCAAACGCTCTCTCAGCGGCTCTCGGAGGCTTTCTCGCCCAACGGCTTGTGAGGACTCTTTGCCCCTATTGCCGCCAGCAGCAGCCTCTCGACGGGTATATCCGCTCCCAAATCATTGAAGCCGGCGTTTCGGAGCAGGAAATCGACGCCATTGGCCTGATCTACACCAACAACCCATCGGGGTGCAGCCATTGCCATGACGGATGGCTCAGCCGTACCCCTGTGTTTGAAATCATCCTGGCAACCCCAGAAGTCCGCATCGCCGTCGAGCACGGCGATCTCAAAGCACTCAAGGCAGCAGCAGCCCTGCAGCCCCAGTACCGCACCCTGTCGCACGATGCCTACCGGCTCGTTGCGAGAGGGATCACCAGCGTCGGAGAGGCCATGGCCGTCACCGGCTCAGCCATGGTCGTGTCGGAAGACGCTACCGATTAGGAAACCCATGCAACGAAGAACCATCCTGTCTTTGCTGGCGGCAACAGCTGCAGCTCCCGCCCTCGCTCAACTGCGCAGCCAGGCTCCACAACCACAGGCCCCAGCGCCTGACGCGAAACCCTATGACGTGCTTGCACAGCCCATCGCGGGGGATCGCAAGCGCGTTCGCCTACTCTTTGCCTACGACTGCCCTTTCTGCTTGCGGTATCACAACGGCCTCGTGAGCTGGGGTGCATCGTTGCCATCTGGCGTGACTTTCGATGCTTACCCCGTCATCCCTGACGGCGAAAACCCGAAGGTTGCGATGGCCGTGGTTGGACGGCTGATCGGCCAATCCCTCGCTCCCAAGTCCCTGCCCGCCTTTGACTACGCCATGTACACGGCCATCCAGGGCGACCCCATGTCCAGCATCCTTCCCAGCTCGAAAATGACGATGGACGATGTACTGGACGCCCTGGTACAGGCTGGGGTCAACCAGCGCGAGATGCAGCAGTTTCTGCGTACCAAGGGCAAGGGCATCGAGAAGAAACTTTCAGCCCACGTCAGCGCGATCAAAACCTACCAGTTGACCGCCACCCCCTCCGTGGCCATCGGCGGTCGCTATGTGGTCAATCCCGACCATTCACAGGGCAATCCCCAGCACATGCTGCTGCTTCTGAACGGCATTGTCAGCCGCGTTGTCCAAGGAGACACCCATGCGCTTTAACAAGCTGGCATCCCTGTTGGTCGCAAGCCTCTCGCTGTCCGTGGCGGTGGCCCAGACCACCCCCCTGTCGGACTATTTCAAGGGCTCCAACGGCAAGCCCCCCAAACTGCAGGCACCTGCGGCCGAAGAGATCCCTCAGTGGCTCAAGGATTCGCGCAAACTCAACGACATGCTGGGCTCCGATGCCAAAGTCCGCATCGAAAACCCCAAAGTCGTCCACAAGGTCAGCAAGGTGTTTGCAGGCCTCGATGCCTTTGTGGTGGAGGGAACGGAGTTCAGTGACGATCACCCAGACGGGAAGCAGCAGCTCTACTTCTTCTACTCGGACGCCGCTCAGGAATACCTTTTCGTTGGCATGGCCATCGACATGAAGCGCGGCCGAGATGTGAGCATGGATCTGGAACGCTACCTGCGTGGTCAGCTCGCGGAAAGCCCTGCGAAGGCGCTGCGGCCCGAGGAGATGCACAGCATCGACATGCCAGGTGGGAAGACGAACGCCCCACCCCTCACATTCGTGGTCGATCTGGGGCCGCAAGCTGGGAGGGACAGCTTCCTGAATGTGGTGCAGATGCACAGGTCGCTCATGGCGTCTGGTGACAACCCGCGCACGGTCAAGTTCATCATGGTGACCAATGCCAAGAACGAGTTGTCTGGCGCTGCAATGGCGATTGCCTATGGCTCTCACGCCATGAGTGGTGATGGTATTGCGCGCCTGGTGGAGTTCGCTCGGGCTGGCGAAAAGACTGCTTGGCTCCAACCACGCAAACTGGGGAACGACGCCGGCACCAAGCAAATGCTGGGGACTGGCATCTTCAAGCTGGACACAAACTCGACCCAAGCCCTCTTGGCCAAACTGGACACCCTGCCCCTGATCTACATAGGCTCCGGTGGGAAAACCAGCAACGTCCCGGTGCCACTTTCAGCGCCGGAATGGAAGAAGCTGCTGACGAGCAAATAGGTTTTACCCAACGTTAAAAAGCGCCAATCAACTGGCGCTTTTTTGTTGGGTGAGAGGACAGGGGGATTGAGGCGTCTCTGCCCGCCATGAAAGATGAGCACCGTAGCTCATAGCCTCTTCTTTCACTAGATCAATGGCGCCGCCATTGCCCCGGTGGATTTCGTACCAATGGTTTATGAGACGCGCAACATTGGACGTGTCAGTCAACTTAAAAAGGTCTACGTCAACACCCGAGGCTTCGCATAGCTGTTCAATGGCTGACCATTCGAAAAGGACCTGCCCATCCGATCCCCACCGAAGCTGCAGGTCCGCAAAGGACAGGCTGGGAGGAATTCGGAATGAGAGATCAAGATGGTTTCCTGATTCGATCATGCTATGAATTGTCGTGCATACAAGCCAATTTGTAATCAGTTGTATTACTTATTTGGTTGAAGTGAGGCGACATACGTTCCTTAATGATGAATTAAGGAAGTCGCGGCAAAAAAAACCGCCCTCTCGGGCGGCTAAGCCTCTAACTGAGGCGGGAGGGTCGGAGGAAATTTGAGTATCGGCCTAAATGATATTTACCAACAAGTAAAAAAGTCCGTATTGCGAACTCTTGGTTACTTCGCCTGTAAAGCCGCCAGCAGTTCCTTGGCAGGCATGTAGCCCGAAAAAGCCTTTCCATTGTCGGCAACGATGTGAGGCGTACCCTTGAGACCAACTTGATTGGCCACCTTGGACATCTGGACCAGTTCCTGCGCGGCCTTGCAGTCTGCGCCCGACGCATTTTTATGTGGCGCGTCCATGAACCCGTCCATGGTCTGGCGGGGATCTGCTGAGCAGAGCACTTCTTGGAGCTGGCGGCTTGTCAGGGTTCCGTTGCCAGAGCGGGCATAGGGGGCGTACTGAACGGTAATGCCCAGATCGTTCAAGCTAGCCACCTCCGAATGCAGGCGCTTGCAGAACGGACATGAAGGGTCCGTGAAAACGGTGATGGTGTGCTTGGCCTTGCCTTTCGCCGGATACACGATCAACGCATCCTTGCTGATGCTGCCCATGGCCTTGACCCGCTGATCCGTCAAGGCGTCCTCACTCAGGTTACGGCGTTCTTGGACGTTGAACATGGTCCCTTGAATCATGTAGACGCCATCAGGGGTGACATACGCCACATCCCCACCCGACACCAGCTCCCAGAGGCCTGGGATGTGGGCAGGTTTGATCGAGTCGATGACCAAACCCGGCATCGACTTGCGCAGCTTCGCGGAAAGAGCATCCACATCCGACTTCGACGCCACTTGGGGAGCACGCTCCCCTGAGGCATGAGCAGGAAGCGCAGTCACAGAGAGAGTGGCCACGGCCAGTGCTGCGGATGCAAGAATGATTCTGAATTGCTTGAGCATTGTCATTTAATTAGCTGTTGTTAATTGTTTGTCTATTGCAATGTTAGATGCATTTGAATTGCATTTCAATAGGTTTCAACTAGCTTTTTGCAGAGGTTGGCCGTGATGGAATTTGGAGATAGGGCCTGATGAGGTCTATGGTGCGATCAGCCGTCCGAAGCTTGGCCAGGAGATCCTTGGTCGTGAAATTCACGGTCAGCAGGGTTCCGTGTTGAGGAATCAAGGCTTCGACTACGAAACGCCCGATGTCGAAAAGGACGGTTGCATCAGTGGCCTCGCTTTCACCATCACGGATGAAGATGGGCGGAGTGATCGCCGCGTAGCGACCAGTAAGGCTTGAAATCAAGGGCTGGACATTCTTGTTCCGCCATCCACGGTCAATGGACAACGACACAAGTTGTGCTTTCTCATCGGGACCAAAGTCGAGGTTGATCATTGAGCAACCGTCGATTCCGAGCAGGCCCTGTTTGCTTGAGGTGGCCAGATTGATGAAGGCGCCTCCAGTCTCAACCGACTGGCCGTCAGTCACCATGACATAGCCCTGATGAGAGCTGATCAGAGATTGGATCGGAGAACGCACCTGCGTCTTCTTGGTCTCGGCAATACTGAGCCATGGAAAGACTGGCAGGGACGGAATCAGCATTTTTTGCTGCTCCGTCATTCCGCCACCGCGAATACCGTTTGCTTGCTGCGCGTTTGCAAGGGACTGAACCGCCGTGATCCCCGCAAGCAGCACAAAAACTCGGCGGCTAAAGCCGATCTGGTCCATAGAAATTCCCTCGTTCACTTGATCTCTTCGGCGAAGCCAAGGCCCGAACCGCCCTCCATGCGGGCACCGAAGCGACCGATGGACGAAGCTTCCAGGCCTGGTTGCGCTGTAGACCCGTCATAGAGGATCGTCAGGCTCTTAAGCGAGATCGAGGACCGACCCAGCGTGAAAGGGATGTCGTAGGTGCGGGCCGCGTTGATCACCACGCCCTTCGAATCGATACCCAGGTGCAGGACGTGCGCTCCATCGGCCAAGGCTGGGTCCAGGACGTAGCTGAAGCTGCGGTAGGTGGCGCTACCCGTGATCGGCACTGCGGATGCTGTGCCGGCATCCACCGCACCCGAGCCTGTAGCATCTTCCAGGCACTCCCAGCGCTCAATGAGGCCATTGATGGCCGACATGTCGGCATTGAGGCTGGCGCCGATCAGGCGGGCCGCACGGCAGGCAGGAACGAATCCCGTATCGCTCGCTTCGCTCTGGCTCACCACGTTGTTGATCATGGTCTTGACCGTGTAGGTGTAGGTCGTTCCCCGAGTCGGCGGTATGTCGATGAACTCGATACCAGAAATACCCGTCGCGGGCGTGACCTCTGCTGCGTCTCGAAAGACACGATATCGAATGGCGCTACCAGTCGCTACGGCTGGCCAAATCACCTGCACATCGTTCTCACGAGTTCCATCTGTTGCTGTAACCGTCAATGGTGCCTGAACGGGCAATCCGAACGCGGGACTGACAAATTCGAGCGGATTGAAGAGGGTGATTCCGGCAGGGGGGACGGCTCTGGCGACAGCAACAAGTTGGGCGGCATACAGCTGGGCGTAGTCCAGGTTACCGATAGTCCAAGTGCCATCAGATGAGACATCTTGTGAGGCCCCAACAGTACCTGCGTTCGGGGCCAGCCTGAGGTAGCCATTGAAGGCACCATGAAGACTAGAACTGAAGGCGCCACCGGAGGGTGCAATCGACGCACTCACCGTGGGGGTCGAAGCCTTGATTCCCGATGCCGTCACCGTCAGCCCTGCGGGGGCGACCGTCCAAGCAATGGGCACAACGACTACTTTTCCTTGGGCTGCTGCGGCTGGATCAGCGTAGGAAACGCGGATAGAAGCGTTCACCTGCTGCCAAGATGATGGGGTTGAGTTCAGGGTGGACGAAGCCATGAGGACTGAAGTTTGCTGGCCCGCATTGATGCCGTTCAAAGCGACATTCAGCAGACCTTCCGCAGGATCAAGCACTTCGACGCGGGCCTTGAGACTGCTGGAGAAGGCACCAAGATCGACGTTGATTTTCGCGAACTCACCACCAGCTCGATTAACCACGAAGCCTTGGCGGGCAGCGTCTCCAAAAGTGCCGAATGTGGGTGTCAATGTGACCGCAGGCAACGGAAGCTGCTGATATACGAGAGTAGACGTGGCGCAAACACTCGATGCGAAAACACTGTTCGATACCGATGCCTTGAGGTTGATCTTCACCTCGTCAGGTGAAAGATGTGGGGCAACAGGGAAGGTGGCAACCCAGTTAGTACCGTTGAAGCTCAATGGGTAATCGACACCATTGGACTCCCCTTTGATCTCACCCCACACTCGAAGCACAGCCGTCTCGACTGACGAAGCACCAGCGAGGGTTGCCGTGACAGTTCCTGTCGGATTGAATGTCGTGGACACATCGGTATTCACCGCCGTGCATTTGGGTGTGTCGTACACAACCACCGTTGCTGCAGTGGAAGGAGCGCCGTAGCTTGTTCCACTTTTCTGCATAACTCGCTGCAGCGTGTAGGTCCCGGCTGCAGACGGCGCCGTGCCGGTCATTGTTGTCGTGACCTGGGCATTTGTTGCAGTAGAACCAGTGAACGAGGTGAAGCCTACACCCCATTGAATAGCGCCGTTCGTCGCGTGATGCGATGTACCGTAAGCGGTGCCGGTCCATGTTTCTGAGCCGGTGTTTTTCCAGACTTGCGAGAACGTGAACGATTGACCAATACCAATTTTCGCGGGGATACCGGTTTGTGAAACAAATACTGGTGCCATCGCTGGCCTGATGTACCCAGTTTCTATAGCACTCCATGCCGATGTGCCCACGGCATTCTCTGCCCTCACTTGAAACTCAAAAACACTTTCGTCGGTTCGACCAGTCCAGTTGTAGGTAGTAGCGGCGGATGCCACCAAATCAGTCCAAGTAGAGGTTCCCTGTTTGCGCTGCTGCAAGCGGTAAGTGGCAGCTCCAGATGCGGCACCCCAACTGATACTTATGCTTCCAGTGTTTGCGCCGTCCGTAGCGAAAAGACCAATAGGGGTAGTCAGGTTCGCAGTACAAGCAGAACTGGTAACAGTCCATGTACCTGCAGAACAAGATGCCACGGCCGTGCCGTTGGCACCGGCAACAGCATTGACTAAGTTTAAAGTCCCACCTGAGTTCGTTTGGGTCGGAACCGCCGAACAGAAATTTCCCGTTCCCCAACTTACAGACGATGCCGGGCATTGGGCGGGAGCAGTGGTCCGAATTTCTAGATTGGCCCCCCCACCAATAAAGACCGAATACACCCCATTTCCTTGTGGAAGATCACCATAGGAAATTTCGTTATAACTGCTGTCTACGACAACCGGTAAAACCGTATCAATTCCGTTATTTTTTACGTAATATTCACCTGCATACGTACCTGTGAAGCTTCTTGACTGGCCAGGATTCAAGGTAACTTCACCACCTTGCTGGACCATTGCGCCACCTGAGCTAGAGTTGGCATAAAACCTGATAGCGACAGGGCTAGTTGATTTATTCGTTGCAATTGAAGTAAACGCAATCGCATACGTAGAAAACCACAAAAATCCAAAAGCGAGCAGAATTTTTTGGAAGAGTTTCTTCATATTATCCTCGACTTGGACGGTTTACTTTGATTTTGCCAATTTGGACATGAACGCTGCCGCATTCACATCTCCCTTACTTGCAGCCACGGCGTAAAGCCTTCTCGCATTTTCCGGGTCTGGTTGAGTGCCTTTACCGTTCTCCACCATCCAGGCGTAGGCTGTAATTGCCTTAATGTCACCGGCTTGAGAAGCCCTGTGATACCACTCAACTGCTGCGACATCATCTTGAACGCCATGAATCCCCTGCGCGAAAAAGTATCCAATTGCAGTCATCGCCTCTGCAACACCATCTTTTGCGGCAAGGTAATACCAGGTATATGCCAAATGGGGATTTATTTCGAGACCCATTCCACCTTTTTCATACTGCTCAGCAACAATGAACTTAATTCTTGGTATTGATTTATCCAAACCGTTTTCAATCAAAGGACGAGCTTCCTCAATTCGCCCACCATCGATATATCTCTCAGCCAGCATTACCAATGCTTCAGAACTGCCACATTCAATAGCTCGTTTGGCCCAGTATTCGCCATCTTTGCGGTGACCTCGCTCAAAGAAGTCAACGGCGGTCCGATACATAGCGGCCGGGTCACTGTCCTGGGCTCCCATCCAATTCAGATGCCGCTTCATGAATGAGCTTTGCTTGACGCCCCTACCCTTCTCGTACATCTCTGACAGGAAGCGGTTAGCGCCACCACTGCCCTGCTTTGATAGTGGGTACATGAGAGCAAAAGCGTCTTTCGACCGGTTCTGGTCAAGGAGTTGGTTAGCCTGGTCAACCTGTGCCTGGGTCAGGTTGGCTGAGCAGGCGTGAGCCGCACCGGCCCCAAGCAGGAACACCGCTGAAACCGCCAGCAGTCGGCGAATCACCTCTGCTCGAACAGCCTTGGTCTTGTCCATTCTTCTGACTCATCTGAAAATGAAGATGAGAAGATGGTAGGAAGACCGACCCCCGCAAACACCCCTAAAAAGCAAGCAAAAACCGAACGTTTCGATCTAGTTGCACGAATTGCAATTGAATTGCAATTGACAATTAATTTAATAATCGCTATAATACAATCAATTAAATAAAGGATCGAAAATGGAACTGCTGATCGTCATTGGTGTTGTGCTTGTTATCGGCTTTTTTATCAAGAAGTCCCAAGGTGGCGCAAGCCAGCCTCATCCAACTGAGGCTGACTCTGAGATTCAAGTTTTTAAGGACCTGGACGCCAACGGAAAAATTCGTGATGTTGGCGACCTGAATCTCTAACGCTTTGGGGAGGGAGTTTTTGCTCCTGGCGAGCTTTTCTCACCCCCACCACGATTTGCAGTCGAAGGCTTCGACAAAGTAGGTTGGGATGAATTGGTCGGCGCAGGTGCATGACCTCCACCAGATGGCGTCAGGTTGATACCACCATCAATTCCGAGCTTCGGAAGTCCACCCTCGGCACCGCCTTGCATTACCACGGTAGTGCTAGACCCACCCGCCGCATTGGACGGCGAACCTCCAGTCGATTTCGATACATCTCCCACCATACTGACGGCTCTATCCACGACGCCCTGTGACGAGATGCCAGCCGCCTTTGCTGCCTCCCCCACCATTCCTGCGGCCTTGTCAACTGAACCACCGCCGCTGTTACCGCTATTGCTGTTAGAAAACCATTGCATGGCGCCGTCAGCAGCCTTCTGACCTTCCTTCGCGGCCCCGTCTATCAGACTCGGCAGAGTCTTTGCTGGAACAACGCCACCGGTACCTTCCGCTCCCATAACTCCATTGTTTTTTCCTTCTTCTGGGGAACCAAAGAGCTTATGGTTGATGCTTGTGTTGTTCCCAGCCCCAAATTGTGAGATGTCGTGAGCTTGGGGCGCACCAGATTGATTTCGCAAACCTTGTTCCGTTGCATTAACCAACGGCTGCATATCCAATAGCTTTCCAGATTCACGCCTATTATTGTTTTCGGCATTTTCTTGGGCTTTCGCCCCTGCAGCCGTAACTGCAGCGAGGCCACCTTGAGCGCTCGCATTGAGGCCTTCAGCACGTTTTTTGTTGGCTGCAATATCAGAATCGACCTTTTTGCCGAATGAGTCTGTTGCAGCGGGATTCAGTTTCGCATCAGCCCCGCTGACAGCATTGGCAACTTCACCATTTATTTTCTTGCCCATGTCCGCGATATTAGAAGCAACTTCTGAAACTTTATCGAGGCCATTTTTGACGGCTTTCAAACCGGCAGTCATATCGGCACCACCAGCTGCCTTTGAAAGCTCTGCCATTCCAAGCTGCGCAGAGATCTTCTGTTGAGGTGTGGATGCAGTGGCAGACATATCGGACAGGGTTGACCAGGCTGCGGCCATTGCAACCTGGTCACGACTGAGGCCTATGGAAGAACCCATGGCATCGGAAGCCTTCATTTTTTGAGCTGCAGCATCCGTAAACGCCGCCTTTTGATCGGGCGTTAGAGATTGCAGCGCAATGCTCGCAACTCGATCCAAAGCGACGCCATCGTTACTGGTTGGGGGACCAAACTTTTTGCCGACCTGCGAGGCCCAGTTGGTGACCACATCACCACCTTTGGCTTCCTGTCCTACCTGTGATCCTGCTGTTTGTCCGGCTTGAGTGACTGCTTTGTCCGTTTTATCGAGGGCTTCCGCTTGTGAAGCAATCTTCGAAAAGGTGTCTTGCAAACTTTTGGCTTTGCTTGCAGTGTTGCCGTACTCGGAGCCGTTCGTACCGGAAACACCAGAACTGGCGGTAGAACCAGAAGAAACACTTGTCCCTTCGGTCGTGCCAGTCGATTTGTCGTTGCGCATTCCCTTTCCGTTACCGGCACGAACTTCTTGATTTACAGCTTCATTAACTGCGCCTGCAATAGATGCTGAAGCCTTGGCCCCTGTTCCAAGCACTTCAAAACCAGCGCTGCCTTCAAGGCCAACTCTTGCCGCCGCGGACTGTCCCTTTGTATTTGACTGGGATGCTCCCACGTCGAAAGACCCATATTGAGTTGTCAATGTGCCCGTCTTGGCGTCGAAAGAAGTTTTGACGCCGGCATCGGTCATGCGTTGTGCCAGTTGCTGGCCGCCCATTTTTTGAGCCGCGCTCTGAACAGTCTGGGCGAGTTCGGAATAGGCTTGTTGGGCCTGCGTTTGCATCTGTTTGCGGACAGCCGCACTTTGCTCACTCTGGAGACTTGCTCCACTTTGCACAGCACCGCTCGCACTCAGTGAAGGCAAACTTGGATAGGCTGCGCCACCATCCCCGGACATACCCACCGCTGATGAGGTCATACCACCTGCCATCGCGGCCTGCCCGCCGTATATCGCGTGCTTCATGCCCGCGCCGGGTATGCCCCCCTTCGCCCCAGGATTCATCACATCCGAGCCACCTCCACCGCCACCACCGCCGCCCTTGAGCACACCAGACGCATCACCCTTGCCAGATGGCATTGCCTTCGACACCATGCCCGAGAGCGCGAACATGCTCCCCGTCATGATGGCAAACATCAGGTAGGGTGCCTGCTGGATCATGTTGGACGCAGCAATAGTCGAGGTGTAGGCATGCCGCATGAAAAATGCCATGTACTCCGGTGTCATGGCCACCGGGCTTGAGATATTGCGGATCTCGCCTTGGTACCAGGACATGACAATGGCCATCATGGGAATCCAGCTCTGCGTCCACAGCCCGAAGAGAGCGTATGAACCAGCCACCTTTAAGCCACCAGCCGGGTTGGCAGCAACCACAAACATCACAATCGGGGTGGATGCGATGAAGACGAAAAACAGGATGTCCATGAACTTGGGCGCGGTGGTGCTCACCAGCATGCTCTGGTGCGCTTCCGTTTTCGCCCACTCGAACAAACTCGAATCGCGACGTAATGTGATGGCCTGATCAATCGGCGCACTGGCGCTGTACTTCATCGTGTCGGCCAGCGCATACAGGGTGACATTCGCAAATGCCAGCGAATCCATCTTGGAGTTGGAATCGCGGAGCTTGTTGATGTCATTCAGGGCCTCATCCCAAGTGCGCTCTGTGTTGTCCTGCGCACGCGCGATGGAGTTGTAGCGCTTGATCTCGGACCGATTGGCAAGGCCATTCATCGCTTTGGAGATGGTTCCTGTACCAGCTCGTTCAGCCTCAGCTACTGCACGGAGATGAGCAGCAGCCTCTGGGCATGAGGCAACCCGCCCCCCTCCCCCACCGGGAATGTAGGGATTGGCCGAGTCATAGATCACAACTTGGGCTTGAAGTGTCATCGTGTCAGCGAATGCACCAAGCACATCGGGTTTGACGCGGAAATCCATTGTGGACAGTTCACGGCCTGCGCAGAAACGAGCCGCCAGGCGCATCGTTTCCACGAGGTTCTGATCGACGCAAGACATCGGGTCCGATGGGCACATGGTGATGGCCATCAATGCTCGGGCTGGCGTAAATGGGTGCGATCCGCCACTGATCGACAGGTAATCCCCATCGACGTTGACCATCACAGCCTCAATCTTGTTCGTCATGTAGAGCGCAAAAGCTCCTGCAATGGACGCTGGAAGCGCAATCGCATACGGAACGTCATCCACGACCCTTGGGGGTGCGGCATTGTCGAACTGTTCGACAGTGACGGTCGTTTTGGGCATGAACATTGCCCACACGACAAGGAGCTGGACCAGCATCACATCCAGCCGGAGCCCATTACGGGTAACCCCTTGTGCGAGGATGAAGAGCAGAGACAACATCAAGCCTGTCTTGATGGCTGAGCCGACCCATCCATCCTGGCCAAAGAACATGGCCATGGACTGAAGAGCTGCCCCAACGGTAGCGGGGTCGGAGACCGTATAAATGGTGAATGCCATATCGATACCGATTTAACGCTGGTTGTTAGAGGAGCGGACAGGCGAAACGGTCAGCGTCTGCGACTGCTGAATGACCTTGTAGGCTCCATCGATCATGTCCATCACATCTCGTGATTGGGGACGCATGGCCGTGAGCTGGGCCGTCATGATCTCGATCTGCTTCTTGAAATCCTCGGGGGTATCGACCTCGGTTTGATTCGTGAACGTGTTGGCCGCAATGTTCAACAACTCCATCGCAATGATGTACTCGAAATACTTCGGGAGTTGTTGCGAAAGGACCAGACCAAGGGTCTGTGCAGCACCGGGCGTCTTTTGCAACTCCATCAGCATGAGCAAGATGGGCATTGGGATGACAGCTACCATCTGACGTGCCCGCACGGAAAGATTGCTGCCGTTCTCGTTGATGGCCTGTTTGTGAATGAAGGAACCAATCAGCGAGTCAGACGTGTAGGCCGCAGAGTTGTAGGCCTCAGTGGTACCAAAGAGCGCCAAGTTCACGATGTCCTCGACACCGCCCCACTCCGCCAACGTCATCTTGGAGGACACGACGCGCGTGCATCCCTCGTTGTAGTTGGAGCAGCGCCACATACCCACGCCTTGGGGACTTGCAGATCGAGCACGAAGAAGCTTGTCCCAGTGCGATACAGCCGATCCGATTACCAGTGGCTTGTTATCGCATCGCTCACTGGACGCACCAGCAGTGCATTCACCGTCCGAGGCTTCTTTGCTGCGAACGACCACCGTACCGAAAATCGACTGCACCATCTCAGTTACTTCCCGCGAGGACATGAAGGCGCGCAGAGTGTTATTGCCCGAGTCCATCGTCTGCTGGGCAGCTCGCCACACCATGTTGCCAAGAACGGGGTTGCTTTTCGCTGTATTTGCGTCACCACCCGTGGCAGTCTGTGTCGGACGCTCAGACTGGGATTTGTTGGTAGCGGCGGTCGCGTCAGCGCTGCGATTGGCCGAAACGCTGAGCGCTTCACCGATCTTTCGACCATGCTCCATCATCTTGTCGGCCGTCTGCGTCAGCGACGCCATCGAAATAGCGCAGGTGTTTTTCGCCAACGCATTCAGATCCCGGATGGCCTCTTCCAGCGTTTCAAGAATTGCGCCACAAGGGCTGCACATCGCCTGAATCGCAAGCTTGATGGCGTAGCCCACAGCATTCGCTGCGATGGCCCGGATCAGCTGCTCAAACTGCGCACCGTTGATAAAAGAGAACGATCCGAAGAAGATGTCCACGCCACCACATCCGGCATCAATCTTCGGCGCGGCAAACTGGACAATCTCAAATGAACGACCTGGAGAACGCAGGGATAGAGAACCGCCGTAGAAGCCCCTCAGACGCTGTGTGTTGATGGACTGGGCTTCGGTGCCGGAGGTCAAGAACATCTCTCCCAAAGCGTCTTTGAGTCCCGCTTGAGCATCGCGAGGGGTGCAGACCCCAGCCAACAGCGCCGCCGACAGCACCATGTTGACGGTACCGACATACCACTTCTTCAATGGGTTCTTTTTCATCATCAATACCTCTGCTCGATTCGTTTCTGCGCACCGGGAGTCAGCGCGCCCTTGTCTTTCGCCATTTCAGAGCCCAAGCTCTTGATGTCATCCGGGGTCAAGATGCCGCGCTCTTCTGGGAATGCGTTCTTGCGTTCTTGACCGGTAATCAGTCCCGCTGCATCACCTGCGACCAAAAGCCGCTCTTCCAGGAGATCCTGTGAAAGCAGCCCCTGAGTGAGAACAGTGATCTTTGCTGGCGGAACCACCAACGCAACAGCGGGACGAATGCCAATGCGAAGGGTTTTTGACTGACCTGCATCCTTGAGCACGGGCGCGTTGCCCATCAACCAGCTCGGCCGGTTTCCGTCTGGCGTGATGTAGAACACTTCGAAATCGAGTTCCTTCGCCATCCGAGAAACGATGGGGTACTGCATCGCGCAAAAGGGACACTGGTCGTCGAGGAACACCCACAGCCCAGCCTTCTTGTTCATTGCGCGAGTGGCCTTGCGCTTGCTCTCAAAGGTCCACCCCTGGAAGCTACCCCGCATGCCAGAGCTAAAGGGTGATCGCACGGATTCATCCAACAAGGGGTCGAGCAGCGACTGCTTCTGGAACTGCCGGGTGAAGTTGCTCGCCTTGTCGAGCATCACGCGCGTCGCATAGCGGTAATTCCGCACGTTGTCTTCCGAGGGGTCATCGATGGCGGTGTTGATGACACTCAAATACTCCTGCTGAAACCACTTCACGCTAAGAGGCTCAATCTCTGGCGGCTTCTGCTCTTTCGGTGCCTCCAGCTTGATGATGGACGGCATCGGAGGTGCCTTCTTCGGCGGCTCCTTTTTCTCTTCTTTGGGAGCTTCTGGTTCGCGCTCGTACCAGAACCAGCCCTCCTCTTGAGCCTTGTAGATGTTGTCGTTGCGCACAGGGGTGCGCTGCTGCGCGACTGCCGTGCCGAGCAACGCCACCGCCAAAATCGGCAACAGGACGCGTCGAATGCTCAGTCCATGCATAGATCGGAATACTCCAGTTCGTGTTTGGTCGTGGTGGCGTTCTTCATGCCCCCTTCCACCGCCTCTTCAAGACGCTTTTCCTTGTCTGCCGGCATTGCCTTGATGCGTTGGCGCATCGCCCCTTCGAAATCGGTGGTCTCGGTTACTCCACCGAGGCGTGCTGCCATGCGCTTTGAGAGACGCCAGTGGTACTGCGCAGTGAAGTTCTCTTCGTCGGGGAACCAGCGGGAAGCATGGAGGTCGCCAGTCAGCATCATGATTTCCGGCGACTGCCACTTCCACCGGTTGGACATCATTCGCACCTCATGCAGCGCAACGGCACGCTCACCTTCAGATAGCTTCGAAAGGGATTGAGTGAGGAGCCTCATGTAGTGGTAGGCACCCGGAATGTAGGCATTCCGCGCTGAGGCGCGATAGTGGAGAAAGGCCTGCTTCTCATCGACCTTGCCCGTGGCCCCGGTTTCCTTGAGCAAGCCAGCCAGGTAGTGAGACTGGGCACCAACTGCTCCACGGGAGCTGAACGAGGAGGCTCCAGACCTGTTCAGCAACCCAACGATCCGTTGTGCAAGTTGGGGATTCACACCATCGGTAGCTGACTGGTACAGCATCAAGGCTGCATTCCATCCAGCTTCAGGAGACTTCTGCGCGCGTTCGTACATCCTCAGGGCCATACCCTCATCCTTCGGGTAGCCGTAGAGTCCCCTGCGCGCCACGTCGCCGCGCGCACGAAGCATCAATGCATCACCAATCTTCAGTTTCGCGAGGACCTGTTCAACCGACTTCTTTTTGGCCTCGGCGTTGGCTTTGGTTGTGGGCTCATTGGACTTGGCCAGGTGAATGCAGACGGAGATACGGTTGTTGTCCTTCGCGGATTCCTGTACCGCTTGGACCACACCTTCAGAACCCATCGAGGGCAGGCACACCAAAGCAGTAATTGCCACTACCGAAAAACGGAATTTGCTCTTCATCGAAATTTCCCCCCGTTCCGAGGCGCGACAGCTTCGATACGCTTTTCACCTGGCGGTGGGATCAACACCTTTGTAGCCTGCGCAATAGCGAAATCCCGCGCCGCTTCTTCCTGACCTGGCGTGGCGGACTTGGGCTTCTGGGTCGCTGCTTCGGGCAGGGCTGAACGCTTGGTATCTGCAACAGGGTCAAAACCTCTTTTGCCCTTGTTCTTCGCGATGGGTTTGTTACCCTTCTCCTCGGCCACTGCGATGAAGATGACAACAACAACAATCAAGACAGCGCCCCACGCTACCCATTGATGCAAGCTACCTGACCCCATACGTGCCACACTCTCCGTAGTTGAAAGACAGGCCCTAAAGGAATCGAATCCGGCCCAAATATCCAACTGATGGTACGAAGCGCCCCCCCTCAAAAGGGTGGTGAAAAGCACGCAAAACCGTGACGTTTAAGGAAACCAAAAAAAAGAGGTCACCTGCTGGTGACCTCAAGGGGGGGTTATCGTTGTCGATTAATGAGTTGTTTTACATCCGGGATAGGTAAACGGCATCTTGCGTCGATCTAGGTCAAAGCAGTTTTCGCCCATATCACGCAATGTCTGGGTATTGCCCATCACCGTGTCCGTATTCTGGCCCAGCAACTCAGCCGATTTCATGGCCGGTACTTGCGTCGTGTAGTTGCCCGATGGATCCGCATCGCGGCCAACGACCATGGTCTCCTTGAGTTGGTTCTGAGACACACCGAAGTTCGTGCGTGGATCTGATGGGTTCAACTGTCCGCTCTCTATCAGCGCATCCGTCCACTCAGTCAGATCGACTTGCGACCAGTCCACTGCAGCGAGTTCAAAGGCTGTAAAGCCGCCGCAGTTGATGTTGCATCCGCCAAGGGTACTGCCGTCATTGGCCGACCTGAAACCACGCGGTCGAGAACCCGCCAAGTTCTTCGAGATGATCTGCGTGGAAATCACCCTCACGGCTATCGATTTGTAGCAGCAGTAGAGCTGTCTCTTCTCGACACACCCAAGTAGGAACACCTTCTTATTGCAGCACGAATCAGCGAAGGTGCACAGACGCCACTTGTCGTTCATCCCCCACTCGTATTCCTCCTTCTTGCACGCGAAGATGATGTGACCGATGAGGCGCGCAATGCTGTAGATCTGGAAAGCGAGCATCAGGTTCTGGAACCCAGCAGTGAACTCCAGCTTCCCACCTGGTCCCGACTGAATCACCATGCTGGCCAAATCCTGCCCCCCAACCTGGGTGAGGACGTTATTCAGCCCTGACATGAGTTGCTGCTGGAACCCATCGATCAGGTTTGAAACACCCATCCCCTTGGGAGCATCAGCAATGCCAACAGGAGATGCGCCCCCGCCAAACAAGTTGTCGAACCCAGCACGGAAAGGGGTGATGAATTTATCTGTGACGAACTGGGAGGCACTGGTGTAGGCATCCACCACAGGTGCTTTGATTTCACCGAAGAACCGAGAGACCTGGTTGTAGATGTCAGCGCCTTGCATGGCTTCCATCACGCCCATCCGTTGAGCCAGTTTGCCCAGTGTCATTGCTGCCTGCAGGTACTCCATCCAACCAGGTGCGGAAGAGGCACCTTTACGGGCTTCCTTGCAGCAGTTGGGTGTAAGGCCGATCTCATTGCCAATCGGGATCTTGCAGTACATCGCTTTGCCGCCAAAGATGTAGGGGGTGCAAGTCTGCGTGACGCTGGTGGGCTTCTCGCCAGTTTCGAGGCACACCATGTCATCGATCATCGCGTTGACGGCCTCCATCGCACCAACTGCACGCGCGAAGTCACCACCGTGCGAACCAGCCAAATTCGGCCTATGGCATTGCGTGCCCAGACACCGCATCGCACCCGAGCATGAGTCGCCCAGCTCCTCAACGATCACTGGGATGTTCGACTGCTTGGTTTCACCGCAGTCGTAAGCAATCGTCGGGTTGTAGCACTGACCAGTGAATGGGCCCTTGAAGCGTGTATCACAGCCATCAGCGGAGGGAACACGCTTACAACTCGTGGAGTTTTCGAGGGGCACACCCTTATCATCGGTTGCCAAGTTGCAGTCTGTGGCCCATTGCTGGCCATCTCGCATGAAAGAGCGCAGTGTCCCTGCCTCGTTGTTCATGGTCGAGCAGCTTGTGAATGGCTCCGCGTCGGCCTGCCAGCACATCTGGTCATCAATCATCTTGATGGCAGGACCGTTGGGCACAGGCTCGGCACCAACACCGTTGTCATAGTCAGTCGGCATCGTCGCTGAGGCGTCAGTGCCCCAGTTCTTCAGCAACTCAACGATGCCTGAATTGGGAAGTCCAGGTCCAAAAGTGACCCCACCAACGGTTCGCGTGGGTGCCGTATCGGTACACACCAACTTTCCACCCTTGCAGAAGCCGTCCGCAACGTACTCCATATATTTCTCGCCACCTGCAAACGTGTTGATGGTGACCGAATAGGCCTTGGCAATGAACCGGATCTCATGAAGGGAGCCGTCTCCAATGGCTGTACCTGAAGGCAACCATTGCTGTGAAGGGGAACCGAAGTTGGTGAAGCCACCGGTAGCTCCCAACTCAGCACGAACACCGTCAAAGGCATAGGATTTCGCGTCCCCACCCATCGGGTAGTGCATGTATTCAAGGAACCGGCCTTCACTCCCGCCCAGCGGGTCATCAGGAATCTCCGTACTGCATCGACCCTGACCAGGACACTGCGCAGCGCCCATGATGGGGAAACTCACATCAATGGGGCCTTGAACGTTGGCCAACTCTTTCTTGTAGGTATAGAGCAGGTTTCCATCTGCATCTTTGACCTGTTTTCCGGTCATCGGATCAATGATGGGCACCTTGATCTTGTTGAAAGCCTTGACTGTCAGATAGTTGTGGTCGCCGATGAAGGAAAGGCCAAACGAGCGCTTGATGCCTTTGAAACCGTCTGGGAAGGGATTCACCAGCGTCTCTGAGCACATCTGCATGTTGGGAATCCCGTAGGAGCCTCCCTGCACGACCTCAATGCGAGAAACTGAATCACGCCTGCATTGACCCACCAACTCATTGGCCTTGGCGCTGGAGCTTGCGTTTGCGCCCGCGATCACACCCGCCCGAATGGACGGGTCGCTGCTGTAATCCTTGCGATCACCATTCGCGGCAATCTGATCATTGAACGTCTTCCCGTAGCGATCTGCACTGGGGTTCTGCACATCGTCGTACATCGAAGCAATATTGGCCCCCAAAGCACCTGGGCACCAGCGGATGGGGTCTCCACCGATGGATGCCACTTCGCACACCTCGGGCGGATCAGACGGGCAAGGTGTCCCTGCAGCGGGTTCCGTATACGTGACTTTGGTTTGATACAGATCTGCCGTGAGGTAGACAGCCGTGGAGCCTACGGGCAGGGTGTAGTTGATGACTGGCTTGAACGCGTCTGCAGGCGAGCCATAGCTGACAAAGGGGCCGATGATGCGCTGGACGCCACCACCCGTTGAATACCCCAACCAGTGGTTGTACGTGAAGTAGTTCCGTCCCTTCGAGCTGGTGAACGGTGTGTACGTGTACTTGACCGTGTGGGTGTCACTGACCTTTTCCCAGTAAACGCTGGCCGTCGCGCCAAGAGTGGCAACCTGCAGGTTCAGAGGTCCACCCTTGTGTGTGCTTGGCTTCGTGATGGTCTGATACTCAACAGGGTTTGTACCTGGAATGGGTTCCTTGACCAAATCGAAGAACTCCACCTTCAGGATGCGGTGATTCGGGCTTGTCGCGGCCAAATCAACGTTCTGCCTTTCGCGGAGGACAAACTCTGTCTTGCGGCACCCATCACGCCGCAGATTGCGGCGGTTCTGCTCTGCTGCATCGCCTGCCAAAGCAGGGTTGTTGTAAAGGGTGTTGCCCAGATTGCTCAATTGGTCCGCTTCTGACTTGTTGAAGCCAGGCATCACCTCCGTTAGGTTGGAGCGACCTGCGGTTGTCTGATTGGAACCAGGCTCAACACGGTCGGTGCTATTGACCTGGTTAGCCATGTCGGCTCGCTGGAAGGTCGAGCGACCAATTGCTCCCCCGGCCTCTGCGCCCGTCACAATTTCCTGTACGGCACGGGTGCCGGCGCGCTCTGCCTGTTTTTGGGCCTGTGCTGCCGCACCTGGATCTGCAATGATCTTGGGGTCACGTACCGGTGGCTCGTTCGAATCAATCCGAGGGCCACGGACTTGGGTGGCTTCGCCATATCGGCCAGTCAGTAGCTTGGACGCGCGGCGGTTGATAAGCGTATCGCTCGTGGCGTCATCAACGCGCCTATCCTGAACTGCAGCCTCACGCTGCTGTGTGGTGGTGTCCAGATCAGGGAGTCCTTGTGCGTAGGCAGCAAAGGACATGAACGGCATGCCAAACGCCGCCCATACCAGCATGCCCCTACCGACAGCCTTGACAACGCGTTCACGGGTTGTGGGCACCATTTCAATGTGGTGGTTCATCATCATGGGGTAATGCCGAAGCAGCAGTCGGTCCACTGGAACAAAAGATAGCTGTGGTCCTCGCCAGTAGCGGGAACGTCTCTCCACATGCCCCAGGCCGCAGTGCTGGACCCTGTGGCATGGGTACATGTCCCAAAGCGTTGGGGAGGATTTACTTCCTGAACCTGTGAGGTGGTAGTAGCTGGAGCTGGGGCGCCGGGGAGCCTGCCGTTGACCTCAGGTGAGGGTGCTAGGAACTGCCACCGATACGCATCCTTGCGAATGATGAAACGCGTGTTGCGCTCACACAGATTGTCATTGCCTACTGTCTCGTTGAGCATTCCCAGACGATGCAGAAGCGAGAGCGCCCGTGCACCCGTCAAGCTCGTGAACTGCACGGGGTCAACCATCTTCCCGACACCATTTCCGAAGAATCCGGTGATTGGGTACATGTTTCCCCAAGTGCCAGCAACCCAGAACAGGTTGTTCAACGGCTTGCCGAGGGTAGATGACGCCCCATCCACAGGCATGGCGAACATTGCGTTTACTCCCGTGAAAAGCAGCATCTCGGGGTTGATGAACGTGGTGTAGCGGCCAATCGCATCGTTCCAGTTTGGGAACATAGGGCTCGACTGCAGAAGGTCGAACTCCGTGAGGCCGTCAGGTGGACATGCGCCGTCATCGATCAAACGGAGCATGTAGATGAGAGGAAAGCTGTAAAGCGTCCAGTTGGCAAAAGCCTCATGGCGATCACTGCGGCCGAGGTTCGCCCCTCCATTCAAGAAGTTGATGCTCGCAAACGGTAGCTCCATGCCACCCAGGGACGGTAGGCAATATGGACGGCGAGTGACATCCAAGATCTTCGCTGGAGCCCAGAACCCAACTGTGAAGCCGATGCGGGGCAACTGACCCTTTGTCAGGTCACCACCGCAAGCGCAGATGATCTTGTTTGTTCGATCTGCTGGCTCCCCGCTCTTACCGGGGATCATGGTGGCGCCCATGAGCTTCATTGGGAACATCCCAGACCAGCACACATCCTTGAACATGGTTTCCAAGGGGTTGTAGCTGCTGCATGACAGCTTCATCTGGTCGGCATTGGCTGGAGTGACTGAGGTAGCCAGAAGCATCCCGATCACGAGGAGAACGGATTTCAATGATTTCCACATGGGAGTCAGCCCTTGGTTTGAGGGTTGAAGTAGCGGATGCGCAGTCTGTCGCCATCCTGTTCAACGATGGCAGGAACTGCTTGAATACCAAATCGCTCACCGAGGCGCTTAAAGAGAGGGAACACGGGTCTGTTGAACTTCCGCACCAGCTCTTCCATGGCCACGCCACCACCAGGTGCTTGAATCGTGCTGCCGACAATGAAAACGTCAGCGCCTTTGTATTCGGGCCTGCGCAGCCACGATTGGACAAGCCGTACCTGGCGCTCATCGGTTGCGTCAACCGCGATCACTGGTACCTGCAGCTTTGTGTGGTCAAGGAGTCGGAAGGTTTGCCCTTCCTTTGCCAGCACAACTGTGCCTTTGCCGTCTGGTCCTGGACCAGTCACATCCTCAGGGACAGTGAATGTGGGAACAAAAAAATCCGTGGAGTCTTGCACCACTGTGGGCAAATCGAAATTCGGCTTGAGGTTCTGCGCAGCGCGTGAACGAGCACGCGCAAAAGCGCTCTCCCAGTCGTACTTCTTCGAGCGCTCCTCGATGACCGAGAGAATGTCGGGCTCGGCAATGGCATACAACTCGCCAGCCTTGTAGTTCCCGCCCTTTCGAGCGCGCTCGCGCGCACCATCAATGCTCACGGTCCCCTTCACGGAATACCATTTGTCTTTGTTTTTGACGAGGTACACCGGGACCTCAGTCACGTTGTAGGCACGGAATGCGTTTGGATCGACCTCGACAAGGACATCATCCTTGTACGGGTCAGGTAAAAGCATCCTGAGCTTTTTCAGGAGTTCGCCCACCTTTTGGGGCTCGAACCCTCTAACTACGAATCGAACGCGCTTTGCGCCTTCGTCCAATGCCTGCCGGAAGAGTGAGCGCAACACACCTTCAGGCATGCCTGAGGAAATGAAGATCTGTACATCGAAGTCCAAGGCGTTCGTTGCTGTTTCGCCTTCTGGCGAGACTTGCTTCGAATAGCTCTCGCGCATGTCATGCATCCACGGCGCAGGTGTGGATGGATTGGCAGAGACGCCGAAGTCTCGGAGCGTGCCCTGAGCCTGCTGCTGAAGTTGAACAGGCTTGCTGACCTGGTGCGGGTTGTCCTGCCAAGGCGCGCGGGTTGCGGGTGCTTGGGCTGCAGCCAGAAGCGGCAGACTAGAACAAAGGAATAGCGTAGCCCAAGAATGCTTCACGATTAACAGCCCCCCAGTAACGGGAATCAAAACTCTCTTTTGTGGTACCCATCAGGAAGAGCTGGCCTTCCTGCAGCGTGAAATCAGCGTCGAAGTCTCCGGGCGCCTTGCCAGGAATGCTCTTCGCCAGCCAAAGCCTTTCGGCGTGTTTTCCGTTGATCCAAAGTTCGGTTCCTTCAACCTTCACAGAATCACCAGCAACCGCTGCAATCTTCTTCACGATCCGGTCACCTTCTCTGGCGCCGACTCCTAGTCCCGTCTTTGGCATTCGCGCGAGAACGTAGTCGCCGACCTTGGGCTGATGAGGCATTCCAGGCTTCCACAGGTAGACCAGCGAAGGCATGCAGGCTGGTTGTCCTATGAGTCTTTGAACGTCGAGGCCTACCCGAATCCCGGTGAGCCAAAGTCCAAGACAGATCAGCCCTAAGCAGATCGGTGTGGAGATGAGTTGAAATCGCACGAATGAGCGGACAAAGCGCATCCCCGCGCCACCCCGCTTCTCCGGGGGGCGTGCATCTGAAATGCTCATGGTCTTACCCTATCTGGCAGGTGGCTGAGCTGTCTTGGCTGGCTCCTTGGGCAGGAATCCAGCCGCTACCAACTCGCCGCGCAAAGAGTCCGTGATGTCTACGAGATCGTCTGGGGCAACGATCACCACATCTGATCGCAATACAGTCGTTCCGTTGTCCGCATGGGCGCGCAAGCGCTGCTGCAACTCGCTCGTAAAGGCCGCTGATTTCGCAGTCATCTCGCCGACTGGAACGGCACCAGTGGACACCTGTTCACTCAGGCCCATGATGTATTCCTGAACCAGCTTCTCGAAGTTCACTACGGCGATGCTCTTGCGCTCTGCTGGCGCTGAGAGATATGGACCGCCGAACCTCACGACGCACACAGCAACGAGACAGGAGATGATGGCTATCAGAATGGCATCAAAGAGCAAACCTGACGCCGCCCCCCCCTTTTTAGACGCCCCGGTGTTTGTAGTTGTGTTTTCGCTCATGTGTCACCCGTGCTTGGCAATGAAGCTCTCGATGGCCTCAACTGGATTGACGCCCTTTTCAATGGCGTTGATGATTTCCGACCGCTCTGGGTCTGAAGTGGAAAACAGAACCTGGGTGAAGCGGTCCACGACGAGGCGGGCAATGCCGACGCTCTCATTCGCATAGATCATCACTTCAGAGTAGGCACCCTGAACGCTGTGAATGGTGCGCATCTGTTGGAAGGAGTACGGATCAAGAGAGAGGTATCCCTCGCGCTCAACCGTCTCGACAGTTTCGCTGGTCTGCTTCATGATCAGCTTGAATGCGCTATTGGCAGCAATGGCCTTTCCAGAAGCAGATTGGTAGAGGTCGGCGATGGATTGGGTGACGATGATGGCGCTCGCGTTGTACTTACGGAAGCGGCGGAAAGCGTGCTCCATGAAGCGGGCAACCATTGGGTCGTCAAGCAAGTTCCAAGACTCATCAATGACCACCACGCGTGGACGGCCATCGTTTGACATGTAGATCTCCGCCTGAATTGCGGCAATGATCTGCATGAGAACGATCTGCTGTAGCGCGGGTTTGGGCCCGAGTGCTTCCAGTTCCAGACAAACGAAGTCCTTGTTCAGATCCAAATTGGCGGTGCCGTTGAACCAACGTCCCTCAGAGCCGTGATCCGTGTACCGGTAGAGCATGTCGCCGATATCGCGGACCCGCTGGTTGTCATCCCCTTCGAGTGAGCGCATGTACTGGGCCACATCGGTGATGTTTGAGTAGTTGCCCTTGCTACCAAAAACAGCCTTGACAGCTTCCTCAATCCGCGAACGGTGATAGTCCTCCAATCCATCTTCGGGCGCCGCCATTTTTTCAATGATCGATTGAATCAGGCCGACCTCATCATCGATGTCTTTGACATGGGTGAAGGGATTGAGGCATGGGCTTGAGTCCGGGTTGAACTCGATGAATTCGCCACCGAGCCACTTACACAGCTTGTAGTACGACCGACCGATATCGATGGTGAATACCTTCGCCCCCATTGAGAGATATTCGGCAACCATGGCCTGTGTCAAAAAGCTCTTGCCGGCGCCAGATTCAGCAAAGATCACTGCATTCGCATTGGTACTCGAATCCCGGAGGTCCAAAGACATGATTTGGCCACGACGACTCTGCAGCAGCATCGCGTAACCCTTGTCCTTTTTGAGCTGGTGGGAGCTTCCCTTCCACTCCCCCAGGATGGGCAAGAACGTTGTCGCATGTTCAACGGCCATCGTTTTGAAACGGAAGGTGTTCTTGATGCTCTCTGCAGAAGGGAACATTGGGAAGGCGTTCCAGAACACTGGCCACATGACCAACTTCTCTTCGCCCATTGCAAACTGGAACGCCTGGAGGTAGGTGCGCATCGCGGCCATCTGGCGCGATAGGGGCTCGCGTTCTTTGGCATAGACAGAAACAGAGAGCGATGCCTCAACGACCGTCGCACCAGTGTCAATCGCCGACACCATGATGTCCATGCCCTGCTTCTTTGCACCCAGCTTCGGCACGAACTTGATGAGCGGACCGAAGGCCTGGTAGGTGATCATCCCGGCTTTGGTTTTCACAGCAGAAGTCTTCTTGTGCTGTGCTGGATAGTGCATCGTCAGGTTGATGTGGTACGGAAATTTGATCTGGTTGTTTGCGCCTTGTGGGTCACCGATCATGAACGCCATCAGGTGCAAGGCGTTTTCTTTCGGCCAACGCTGAACTGACAGGATCTGATTCAATGTGCCATCCGAGAACTCCAGATGGTCTTCATGAGTGGCTATCCACTCTCCGGGAACAAATACCTGCTCATAGAGCGGTTGATCTTCGCGAACGTCATCGACTTTTGGCGGTTCGAACGGATGCGTAATCCGGTGCGCCAACCGCACATATTCCTTGTCCGTCATTCGCTTGGTGAACAGCCCGCATGCTTGCAATGATTCGGCGAGCTTGGCCCCGCTTTCCGACAGCAGCTCCAGTTCAACTTTGTCCGCTTCTTCGCCCTTGTAGGGCATCTTGAGCGTGATGACCACGAACCGGTCCAAGAGCTTTGTCCCGAAACTGGGCAAGTTCGATTGCTCGCGCGCTTTGGACATGAACTCGATGCGGCGCTTGTAGTAGGCCTCGACCCCTTGCTTTGTCGTCGCGTTCTGGAGCCGATGAATACCCATCTCGCGGCGAGCCTCGTATCGCCCCAGCGGGATATCGATGTCAGGCATTGCAAACAGGCTCACCTGAACAAAGCTGCCTTCAGGGAGAGGGAGCGAAAATGCTCCCTTGAGCATTTCCGCTGTCGTGTCATCTGCTCCATTGACCGGGTTGCCCCAGTAGCACACTCCGATGTGGCCATCGTTGCAGAGAAAAATCCCCGTATCGGCGTCCTGCGCTATGACCGGAATGTAGTCATTCGGACGGTAGCGTTCGGCGGCGCGACTCATCGCGCGATGCAGAGCAGACATTCAATCCCCCTTGTGTGTAGTCGTGCCTGGCTGCTCAGATGGGGGTGACGATGGTCAGACCCGACGAGATCACGCCGTCGATAACGCCGGGTCCGAAACCCGCCGTCAGAGCCATGGCGACCGCAACCACCGCAGCGATCACGGATTGCTTGATCACGCCCACACCCAGACCCACCAGAAGAGCGGAGACACCGAGTGTTTTGCCCAGCGTGCCGTTTGCCCAGCCAGTGATCTGGTCATAGACCTGGGTGAACTCCGTACCACCCGCACCGGCCATGCTGCTCATCGAGCTGAACATGAAGCCGATGAAGAGCGCCAGCATCAGCAGCTTTTCGACGGAGGGGGTCTTGCGCGTTTGCGTGCCGGTAGCAGCGGGCAGGAAGCGCAGAGCGTTGTTGAAAGTAAAAGGGAACATGGCAATCCTCATGGTTGAAAAATTAACGGGGGATGAATCCAGCGGGCATCCCTTGATGCCTCACTTCTTGTTCGCCGTAGCTCCAGCGCTTCGGCGTAACCTCGGTGTAGATATGCGTGGCCCAATTCAGGTTGTCGGTGCTGTCAACCCACGGAGCCACCCATATCCGCATCACTTGACTGGCCTGACGAATGGGGCGCGCAGGCGGCTCGGCCGCAGTCAGGAGTTGTGATGAGGGTGCGATTTCAGTCAGGTCGCGTGCAAGCTCCTCAGTGGGGTCTTGCTGCTTGATCTGACCGCTGTCTTTGGCCCCCGTTTTCCACTCGTCGGGCGTTCTTCCATTACGAATGGCTTTCGGCGTGTTGTGCGTGGCCTGGTAGACCTCCAGAGGGGTCGGGCAGTTGTTGGTGGAGGCGTCACAAGCGAACTTGGACTCGGACGCTGTGTTCAAAGCGCTCGCACATCCCGTCAGTCCAACGACCGCGAACAAGGAAATGAGCGCCGCAGGGCGATATGAATTGAGCATTTGCTTCACCATTGAGCTTTTGTGGATGGCTTTGCGGCAGGCGCATTGACACCAGGGATTGCGACCGGCACTTGATGGGCGCCGACTACCGTTGCAGCCTGTGCGTTCGCACCGATCTGAGTCGCCGTGTTGGACCCGGCCCCAACTTGCTTGGCAGCAGCCTGTGCGTTGTGGAAGGCTGTTGGGGTGCCGGAGTGGTCATCGTCTTCATCACGTTGACCACGGGCAGCGACAGGCCGCGATCCGTTTTGCCCGTTGGGTTCGACATACCGTTCCAGCGACGTAGATCCCTTGAGGGGGAGACTCATACCGCGCGTGACGATGACGGTTGCCACCTGACCAGCCTGTGTCTCAACCACAGGGAATGTCTCTTTCGCCATGTCGAGATAGAACTTGGCGATCATGTTGGTGGCGGAAGAGATACCTCCAGCCAGCCCCCCTTGCGCGATGGACGAGAGCGAGTCGGACTCGTACAAGTTGGCGTCCATGCCTGGATTGATGTTGATCGCAGGCACCTTTGAACGCGTCAGGCTCTGGCCGATGCCGCCCAAAGCACCGGCAAGCAACGACTGCGCAATCATCTGACCCTGCTTAGAGACGAGGCGACCTGGAATGCCAACCTTGCCGTCTGTACCGACGACATACGCTTCCAGCTTGGTGTCGAACACCTTTCCGTCATGGCGCACGCAGGCAATGCTTTCAGTGCGGATGAGTGCGCGTTCAGATGCGAGCTGGCCAAAACCAGCGCCCATGACGAAACACTCTCTGACATCGATGGACGCGAAGTTCGGCAGGACTGCTTCTTTCTTCACCCGAATAAGCACTGGTGTCGGGTTCTTCTGCGAGACCGAGGACGTTGGTGCGTCCATACCATTCAGGAGAACGCCGGGGAACATAGATCCACCAGGGATGTATGCCGTTTCGTTCTCGCGGCGCTTCTTGGGCTTTGCATCGGTCGCCGCAGTGTTCAGCTTCAACTCAGCCTTCTGCTCGTCCATCTCGCCGCCTTCGCCAAGGAGCCGAATGGTTGCGGCACCAGGTACTTCGGCCTTGGCTGGCTCTGCGCTTGGCGCTCCAGGCGCACTGGGGACGCCACCCGATGGGGACGCTATGGAAGGGGCAGAGTGCGCTACCGGTGGCGGGGGTGGCAGAGTGGGTGCCTTTGCGGCGGGAGCATCAAAGACACTCGTACCGGGCTCCAGTGGGGGAACAGTCGGCTCAGAAGAACGTGTCGCGCCCCCCTCTTCCGGTGGCGCTCCCTCTGGCCTTGCCTTCTTCGAATCTTCGAGATTGGACAGACGGCGCTCAAAAGTCGTATGCATGTCCTTGAAGGACTTTTCCATTCCGTCGAACCGTGCGCCGAACTGCTCCACTCCCGTTGCGCGCTGCGGGCTAACGACCGTTACTTCCGGCTTGTTCGCACGGGGAGTTCGAGCAGCTTTGCGCTCCGTCAGGTTGGTCAGCACCCACGACACGCCTACGACCACGCTGATAGCAGCAACGGATAAGACAATCCTGCGCGTCTTGGGCTGCAGGTTGTTGAGCGATTGAGTGATGCTCATTGCGCCTCCATTGCCAAGTTCGCCGCAGACTTGGGCTTGTCCGCCAACAGGAAGACATACCCCGATTGCTCAGGCTTCAGCGCAATGTTGGGGAAGAAGGAAACGGCTTTGATGCCCTTGCGGTAGAAAGCTGTCTCCGTCAGGTCCACGTTCTGACCTGACTTGTTGACGATCTGGTAGCGATACAGATCGACAGATGCACCGGTAAACGCGATTTCAGGAGTCACTTGCAGGGGGCCCATGCGTGCTACACCGCCCTCCAACGGAACCGGGTTGAAGCCAGGAACCTTGCCGCGTACTGCCTGAGCCATCAGCGACCGGATGAAGCCCATGTAGTCACTGGCGCGAGGAGTGGTGATCTCTGCCTCTTCTTCACTCAATGCGGCGACACTGTTGCTAGCGCGCAGATCCTCCAGCTTGACGATCACCGACTGACCTGGGATGGCACCGGAAGGAATGATCGTGAGCGAGATGGATTGCGAGGTGTTGGCCTGGTCCACGATGAAGAGGCCGATTGGCTGCTCACCGCTGGGGATGAAATACACATCACTGCCAACAACCTTCGCCATGGAGGACGAGGTGTCGATCACCACCGGTTTGCCAAAGGGTGTGGCAATACGGTTGAGCAACTTGCTCGACATGCGAACAATCTCATTGACACCGTTGCGGGTGTGAATGACAAATGGCTTGAGGCTCGGATCGTCCTTCTTCAGGCCTGGGAGGTTGATTTCGCGCTGTACCGCATCAAGCCCAACACCACCCTCACGTTGCCCCTCTGCAATCGCCTTCAGGGGATCGATGGGTGGCTTTCCAAGTGGGCCCTTGGGAAGAACAACAGGAGGCGCTGTGCGCACCAACTTCGAGTCCCCTGTGTTGGGACGTTCGATAAACCGGTTGGAACCTGTAGGTGCTTCTGCCCCGGCCATGCGTGAAGCTTCTTGGACGACTGTCGGAGCCAATGGCTTGGTCAGTGGCTTCGAAAGCTCAGCATCAATTGCTGCCTTCGTCTGCGCAACTGCATCCTTTGCCTTTGCAGCATCGTCGTTCGCGAATGCAAATCCAGCCGTTACGGCCAACAGCAACGCCGAGACTCGCGCCTTCGTTGATCGCATCAGTTCTGCTCCTTAGATTCGGTTTCCTTGGCGGGCTTGGACACGCCCTCAACAACTTCTTGCACTGCACCAGTGCCCTCTGGGATGGGGGTGCCAACTGGCTTCATCCCGTCGAGATCGAGAAGCTGCTCATTCGCTTTGTCTGCAGCAGATTGCTTCTTGCGGTAGCGCGCAGGAGTGGCGTACTCGGGTATCTCGACACCATCACGCGAGCTGCGGTTGACGTGCCAGGACACTGTTCGTGGAATGGTTCCCTCATAGGAGAGGAAGTGGGAAACCCACGGGCGCCCCTCGCGGATCGTGATTCCCATCTCGTAGGTGACCTGCTTCTGGTACTTTTGCGAACCAGAGGTGGCCGTGATCAGGGTTCCAGTGACGAATACGCGGTTCGTTTCTGGCTCGTACTGAATCGAGTTGGGTTGAAAAGTGATCACCGAACCCGAAGCCTTGAAAACTGGGTCTTCAATCAGCGTCAGAAGCTGACGGCGAAACTCGGTGTAGATCTGTGGGTCCATGAATGCCGAAACGGCATCCAATACCACCGTCGAAGACTTCGGCTGGATGTTCCCCACCAACGTGGCGATATACATCCCGAAGCCCTTGATGTATTCCTTGTTGGCCGAATTCCATGCGACCTCAGCCTTTGCATCAAGCATGGGGGGCACCAGAACAATGCGCTCGCGCTCGCCCGAAATAGTCGCCAGTGCCCAGACAAAACCCGCGCCAAGAATGATGTTGGAAAGGAGCAATCCCTTCGTCATCAGCTGCAGCTCGCGCATGTTGCGCATTGCATCTTTGAACTTCATTGATGCACCTCGCGCATAGCGCCACTGTCGAAGCGTTTGTTCATCGACATGAGTCCTGCCCACCAGGCCATGTGGAACAGAACCCCATCCATACGTGCGTTCTTGAAGCGGCCGAACAGCTTCACGAACACGTAGGTAGAGATGAGGCCCAACATCAGTTGGTCCCACATGAAGAGCACAACAAAAATCACCAGCGCAGGGAAGAACTCGTCAATTTCCCAGAAGAAAACCTGCATTTGGTCGTCAACGTGATTTGGTATTGGTTTTTCAGTCATTTCCCAACCTTCACAAGCACAATGGCATTAATGGGCTGCTCATATTTGGCGCCCCCCATGATTACGTTCGCGGTATTCAATCCCCGCTCTTTCAGGCGTGCAGCCAGTTCACGCCATGCGGTCATCATTTGATTTACACGCTCTTCAGTCATTGGCCCATCATTCAAAAATTCCACATAAAACCGTCCGGTTTCATTGGCTTTGAACTTCTGAATACTCAATTGGCCCTTAGCGCCAAGAGAAGAACCAACAATGGTGAAAGAATGGGATTCAACAATTGCCGAGTTCTGCGCAACTCGAATTGCATTGCTCTCTGCATCAGAATCGCCAATTCGCTCCACAGTGCGTTGGAGCCTGCTCTTCTTCATATCGACGCCAGAGACCCAAATGACGCGCTCTTCAGGGTTGAGGCGCTGATCATTTGCCACGTTGCTCAGAACAATTTCTGATTGCTCAGAATTGCCAATTGCGGCATGCGTAGTAATTGCATCCCGCTCAATCCACATAGCTTTTCGCTGAGTGGGCGGAACATCAATGAATTGAGGGGCACAGCCAACGGCAGCGACAGCTACCAAAATCAGCCCCAAGATTCGAAGTTTCACCGGCCTATCCTCTGCATGTGCTCATTGAGCGGTAGCACAGATATTACGAGGCCGAACATGCAAAAAGGGGTGCGAAAAGCACGCAAAAACGTGACGTTTAGCACCCCTGCTGGGAGCCGTCCATCCCAGGACGGCTTTATGTCTACAAAGACTATTGAATGGTGACTGGCTGCTCAGTAATAGCGCCGAGGTCGGTATCAACTGACACCCGCAGATCTGTCAACCTGGTGGTTCCCAGCCATGCCTTGGGTACAGCAAAAGACTTGGAAGTAGCCTTTTGGGCGACTCCATCAAGTGTGTAGTTCCAAGTCGTAGTGCGCAGTACGCCCGCATCGACCTGGCACTCTGGCGTGAGCAGGACACCGCTGGAAGTGCTCGTTTGCTTCACAACGCAAACAGGCTTCGGAGGGTCTTTCACTTCAACGGGAAGCGCCTGCTCCCCATAGTTCCCGGCGCGCGTGATCGTGCGGACTGTGACCTCGTACTGTCCAGGCGTTTGGAAATTCACGTAGTGGCCTGTGCCGGTGAATTCACCAACCTTTGTCTGATTGATGAGCACATCATTTCGCAGGAAGGAGTCTCCCCGAGGCATGCCCAGGATTTTTAGGCCAAGGTAATAGGACCCAGGCGCAAAGAACTGACCCGGATACTTCGAAACGATGGAGGCCTGTGTCTGCACGCTTGCAGGAGGCAGAATCGTGAACTCGTCCGAAGTAACGTTCGTCACATTCCCACGGGTGTCACTCACTTGCAATGCAAGCTGGTAAGTTCCTTGGCTTGTGATCGACAGATTTCCCGCCACATCGCTACCACTGCTGCGAGTCACATTTTGTGGAAGTGACCAGGTGTACGACAGCGGCTCGCCGTTGAGGCTCTTCAGGTCGAAGTCGGGAGTTTCCACGTAATACTTCACAACGGCTGGAACATCCGTGATTTGAGGTACCAACTTAATCCTCCAAGTGCTGGGCCAGTTGTAGGCCCAAGTCTTGATGCTCAAGGTAGCCGCCGTGGTCTCCTCTGGATAGCCCTTCACATAGGTGTAGTAGCTGATCACCTTATCCCCTGGCGCTGGCGTGTACAGCAGATCTGTACCGTCAACGCGCGTTCCATCTGGAAGCATCCAGTAGCCCAGAACCTCGTAGGACTTGGCGGCAGTAGTGGGCACCACATCGTTGATGATGGCCTTGTAGGTGTATTGCTTTCCGGCCTCGACGTAAGACGGCCCCTGCAACGAGGCTCTGGCCGCCAGAGGATTGACGGCTTTCACCCCAATCGTCTTTTTCACGTCAGCAGCTGGGTTATCCGGCGCGCTCGCTGCACGCCCCAGCACTTCAATGGAGTAGTTCTTGATCTCGGTAGGCGTGAAAGTCAGAGTCGGTGTGTTCTCACCCGAAACCTGCTCAACACCACCAGTGGTGATGATCCGCCACTGGTAGGAGGCGTCAAATCCCTCTTGAGCCTGAACCTTCAACTCAACAGGACGGCCAACCAGCACCACGCCTGGTGCGGTGACGGTGAAAGTGGGCACATCGAATGCCGTGAGTGTCAGCGGTTCAGTCTTGAACTCAGCGCCGGAATACTTGTTGACCAAGACCGCACGGTAGGTGGCACTGCCCACGCTCTCCATTCGGACGGTGTAGTTCACCCCGGTTTGCTCAATGCTTTCCGTGCGCATGACGCGTGTCCAGTTGCCATCCTCGCCCAGCACTTCCCATGCCACTGCCTTCACATTGGCAAGCATCTTGGCGTTCTTGACGTTGGCATTCAGGGTCTGCGCAAAAGGCACTTTTCCGCTTGTCGCCCGTGCAGTCAAAGTCGCTTCGATAACGTCACCTGCTGCAGTCACCAGGGCACGGCTTTTAGAGGTTACCGCGCTGTTGATGACCGCGCCATCGTTGACCATGCGCGCCTCTGCCACGATGAAACGGGTACCAGCGGTCAAGCGCCCAAGGTTCACGCTAAATTTTCCTGCGGCGTCTACTGGAACTGCCGTGGACATGGATGCGCCAGACTTCTCATCTTTGATGGTGACCTGCCATTGACCCATCGACTCGGGCTCAAAAACCACCGTCTGACCACGAGCGATCCCGATAAAGCCACTCACGGTTGTTTCGGCCTGGTCGTGTGAGGTGAAGGTCTTCTCGAAATCAACCAGAGGGCCCTGCGGTACTCCAATGAAATCAAACTCTTGCACTGTCTTGAACTCAGGAGCACGCTGGTACCAGGACTCCACCTTTACCTTGCTTTCGGCCCACGGCGTATCAGCCTGCATGACCAGCGCCACGTTGGACTCAGGGATCGAGCTGTTGAACTCCTTTACGGAGTCGCCGGGATAAGTGACCCGCGTTGTGATCTCCCGATAACCGGCCTTGACGTTCACGATACCCAGTGAACGGGGCTGCGACTTGTCAACGGTCGCAAACATCTTTCCAGGGAACTGTGCCGAGTTCTTGGCGTAAAAGGTATCAAGCAGCTTGTCGTTTTTGAATGTCAGCGCTATGGGACTTGGGGTTGTCCCTGCGATGGTGACTGACCCAGATCCGCTCTTCACGGGGTAGAAGGCTGTTTGGCGCGTAGCTGGATTGGTGTAGACGACGCCCGGTGTGTACTCGATGGTGTTGTCGCCCACCAAAGGCAACGACCCGCGAAGCGCGTTAGCAGCATACGGGTTGTACTTCATACCTTCGGGAAGCGCGCCGAAGCGGATAGCGCAATTCACACCGGCCGTCTGCGACAGCATGTAGTCGGGGCGAATCATGCTCAACGTGTTGCAAGTCTCTTTGCTTGCGCCTTCAAGCTTTGCCTGCACATCTGCGTCTTGAACCTTGATAGCCACGCTCGTGTGAGACTGAGAAACCTTGATCTTGCTTGCAGGGTTCCACGCTGTGGTCTGCAAAACGATGTTAGGTGCATCTGGTAGATTGACCCACAGTCGCACATCGCGTACAGCTTCTTGATCGGTTAAATCGCCCACAAGCACTGGATAGGTCCCTGCCACGTTGGCTTGGCGAGGAAGCTCGAAGGCGGCAGATTGGGACACATCTTGTCCATTGACTTTTAAGCTTTCGACGCTGCCGGAATCGACAACGACAGGCAAAGCAGCGACATCCAGCGAACGATTGTTCAACGGATTGATCGGTGCCAGGCGGGTGCTGATGCCTGGAAAGTCTTGGACGATGGGGAGAGATACTGGAACCGCAAGCTCGGGTCTCTTGTATATGAAGTTCACAGAGCTTTCGGCCACGGTGGCGCCCGCATTCACGGTGGCCTTGATGGTCATCGGTCCATCGCGGAGTGGAGGATACCCTGTCGCCAGTACCGCCCCACTGGACCCGCGCACCATCTTCAGTGGGATCTCATTCCCGCCTTGTATGAGTTTGAGGGGGGATTGAGCATCCGAGATCGTGAAGCGGCCCTTGATTTCCGCACGGTCGAGGGGCAGGCTCTGGACAAGTCCTTGCTTCATACCCACACGAACCTCTTGGACTGAGTAGGTCCCCGCAGGGAGAGATGCTGATATGACCTGGGCCACGAAGCCAGCATTGAGAACGGGATACTGGGCCTCCGTGAACTCACCAGTGATCTTGTCCGCGATCACATCTGGTCGAGACTCTACGCGCTGAATTGGCAGTTTGTAGTTGACCAACGTATCGTCATTCCGTAGCAGCACGTATCCGGTCACAGGATCACTTGGCCTGTCACCCGTCGCCATGTCGAATGCATAGCCACGAATTGTCAAGACACCAGATGGCGTGATGGTCGGATTACCGGCATCACAGACGTTGGTGCCATTGACTTCACAGACCGAAGACACGAGCGCGGCCTGCGCGCTCGACATGTATCCGCTGCAGAGGATGATGGCCGCTGCAGCGGTTGCACGCAGATGATGGCTTTGCTTCATGAACTTCTCCCGGTGGGTGGTCATTTCTTTGCTACCTGAACGCTGTTGATCTTTTCCAGCACGCGCTCGACCTTGCGGGCGTAGATCAGCCGCTTGTAACCAGTGCTTGCGTTGTATGCACCGATGGCCTTCCATGTGAAGCCATGCGTTGCAATGCTTTGAGCCAAGATCCAAGCACCGACATTGGTGTTGATGCAGGGTTCAACCAGCTTGTCTTTGGTGATTCCATATGGCTCCAGCTTCGGGAGCCACCAGTCGTTGATTTGCATATGCCCGTAGTCAACCGAACCGTTCTTGTTCGTGTTGATGGCGCCTGCATTTCCATTCGACTCGACAGTCGATATAGCCTTGAGGAGTTCGACCGGAATTTGATACCGCTGCGCAGCCTCTTCAAAGCAGGCAGCGTGGGCGAACGAGAAAAAGAAGAGCGCGAACGAGATGAACCACGATTTCATAGCATCTGATGCTACGAAGTCGCCCCCCTCAAACCACCCCTAAAAAGTAAGCAAAATCCGAGCTTTTCGATTTTGTGAGCGATTCATGCGTATGCGTTCGGCCAACCCATCTTGCGCCTGACTTGAATGGATGGTGTGCGCGCCAGCGCATGGTTTACGCTGCCATAGACTCGCGGTGAACAGCCGCCGTCACGCGGCTGAGATGTGCACCGACGA
>NZ_JAHUWZ010000012.1 GCF_019218755.1 Acidovorax sp. sif1233
TTCTTCTTCCACCTTCTCAGCCCCGGCAACAACAAGGCCTAGACCCCATCATCACCCAAACCTCCAGCGCCCCGCATCTCTGCAGCACCGCCTCAGTAGCGAAGCCCTCGACTATAGCATGAGTTCGGAGGGCGAGAAAAGACTCCAGCCAAAAAATTGCCCTCTACCGGGGGGATGCCGCCATGGCGGCATCCAGTGCGTCGATGAACAGGGCTGCGACATCACACCCTGTCTGATCGAAGATTTCCTGGAAGCACGTCGGGCTGGTCACATTGATTTCCGTGACGCAGTCCCCGATGACATCCACGCCCGCCAGCAACAGGCCGCGCTCTTGCAGTAGGGGCCCCAGGGTTTCGCCGATCTCCAGGTCGCGTGCCGTCAGGGGTCGTGCCACGCCCTTGCCTCCCGCCGCAAGGTTGCCACGCACCTCCGTGCCTTGCGGAATGCGCGCCAGGCAATAAGGAACGGGCTTGCCGCCAATCACCAGCACGCGCTTGTCGCCGTCCACGATCTCGGGCAGAAACTTCTGCACCATCACGCTCTGCGCGCCGTCGCGATTGAGCGTTTCGGTGATGCTGCCCAGGTTCAGGCCATCCGGTCCCACGCGGAAGATGCCCATGCCCCCCATGCCGTCCAGCGGCTTGAGGATGATGTCCCGGTGCTCTGCGTGAAAACGCTGGATGTCCGATGCGCTGCGCGTGACCAGGGTTGGCCCGATGAACTGGGGAAACTCCATGATCGCCAGCTTTTCCGGATGGTCGCGCAGTGCCCGGGGCTTGTTGAACACGCGGGCGCCATCTCGCTCGGCCTGCTCCAGCAGATGGGTGGCGTAGAAATACTCGCTGTCGAAGGGCGGGTCCTTGCGCATCAGCACGGCGTCGAAGTCCACCAACGCGGCGACGCGTTCGGGCTGCGCCTCGAACCACGGGCTGGCATTCCCCGTCAGTCGGATGTCGCGCACCCGCGCACTCACCTTGCTTGCGCGCTGCCATGTGATGTGCCGTGGCTCGCACACCGCCAGCGTATGCCCGCGCCGATGGGCTTCGCGCATCATGGCGAAGGTGGTGTCCTTGTAGATCTTGAAGCTTTCCAGGGGATCGGCGATGAAGAGCAGTTTCATGGTGTCGGATCGAAAGTAGCAGGAGAGGCGCTGCCAGGCTGTCCAGCTAGCTCCTCTATATAGATATGGGCAAAGACGATGGCCGCAACGCCCGGTTGGCCCGGCCGCCGCGCCAGCGGTTCACCCGGGCCCGCCTCACGCACCCCGGGCCGGCGAACGCCTGTACTGTTGCACAAATAGCGCAAAGCTGCCGGCGACCACGCCCCAGAAGGCCGACCCCACCCCGGCAATGACCACGCCGCTCAGGGTGACGAGGAACGTGACGAGCGCCGCTTCGCGGTGCGACTCCTCGCGCAAGGCGACCGCCAGGCCGTTGCCGATGGTGCCCAGCAGGGCCAGGCCTGCGATCGCCACCACCAGTTCGGAGGGAAATGCGGTCAGCAGGCCGGTGATGACCGCACCAAAGAGACCGATCGCCACATACAGTGCGCCGCAGCACACCGCTGCCGTGTAGCGCCGATGGCGGTCCTCATGGGCCTCGGGGCCCATGCACATCGCGGCCGTGATGGCGCTGAAGTTCAGCGCGAAGGCGCCAAAGGGCGCGAGCGCGAGCGTGGCGAGCCCCGTCAGCGTGATGAGGCGGGAGATGGGCAGGTCATAGCCCGAGGCCCGGATCACCGCAACGCCGGGAAGGTTTTGCGACGCCATGGTGACGACGAACAAGGGGATCGCCAGGCTGATGGTCGCGGCAAGGCTGAACTGCGGCGCCGTGAAGACGGGCATTGCCAGTTCCAGCCGCACCCCCGACCATGCCATCTTCCCCTGCAGGGCCACGAAGACCACGGCCACCGCCAGGGTGACGACCACGGCGTACCGCGCCGCGAACTTGCGGGAAAACAGGTACACGACCAGCATGGTCAGCACCAGCGGCAATGCCGTCTGGGCGGCGGCAAACGCCTGCAGGCCGAAACGCGCCAGCACGCCCGCCAGCAGGGCGGCGGCGATCTCCATGGGGATCCGCCCCATGGCCCGCTCGAACCAGCGCGTCACGCCGGCCAGCGTGATGAGGACGGCGCTGACCATGAAGGCGCCCACCGCCTCGCCCATGGTGAAGCCCCCGGCCAGGCCGGCCGTGGCCAGCACGGCCGCGCCAGGGGTGGACCAGGCCACCATCACGGGCTTGCGCAGGATGAGCGAGGGCACCAGGGAACACAGGCCCATGCCCAGGCCCAGCGCCCACATCCAGGACGTGACCTGGGCCGGCGTGGCACCAAACGCCTGCGCGGCCTGGAACACGATGGCCACCGAACTGGTGAAGCCCACCAGCACGGCCACGAACCCGGCAGTGAATGCCGACAGGCTCAGGTCTTTGAAAAATTGCATGGGCTGGATTCTGGCACCACGCATCCCCGCCGGCGGCCGCGCCACCGCAGAAAGGCGGGGGACACGATTGCTATTATTTTTATAGCTATTGGCACTTGATGAGAAAGCGCTTGAAGCCCAAAAGACCCCAACCCGCTCAAATCTCGATCTTGGATCCGAGTTCGACGACCGCGTTGTTGGGCAGGTGCAGGAAGTCCGCCGCACCACTGGCGTTGTGGTGCATCTGCGCGAACAGTTTCTCGCGCCAGGGCGCCATGCCGCTGCCAATGGTGGGGATGACGGTATCGCGCGAGAGGAAGTAGCTGGTGGTCATCGACTCCAGCTCGCAGCCCCGCCCGCGCAGCAGCTCCAGCGCACGCGGCACGTCCGGGTCGTTCTTGAAGCCGTAGTGGATCACCACCTGCCAGCAGTCGTGGCCCAGGGACTCCACCTGCAGGCGCTTGTCCAGCCCGATCCAGGGCGTCTCGTGGTTGTGCACGGTCACGAACAGGTTCTGCTGGTGCAGCACCTTGTTGTGCTTGAGGTTGTGCAACAGCGCATTGGGCACCGCACCGGTCTCGGCCGTGAGAAACACGGCGGTGCCCTCGACCCGCGTGGGCGGGCTGATGAACACCGACTCCAGGAAGTCCTTGAGGTCGATGGCGTCCGCACGCAGCTTGTCGTTGAGCAGCCGTCGCCCCTCCTTCCACGTCATCATGAGGGAGAACACGACGCCGCCGATCATCAGCGGGAACCAGCCGCCCTGGAACAGCTTGAGCAGGTTGGAGGCAAAGAACGCCAGGTCCACCACGAAGAAGCAGCCCGTGGCCGCGATGCACAGCGCCAGCGGGTAGCCCCAGCCGTACCGGATCACGAAGAAGGTCAGCGTGGTGGTGATCAGCATGTCCAGCGTCACGGCGATGCCGTAGGCGGCCGCCAGGTTGCTGGAGGAGCGGAACATCACCACGGCCAGCACGATGGCGGCGAACAGCCCCCAGTTGACCAGCGGCATGTAGATCTGCCCGGTGTCCCGCACGCTGGTGTGCTGGATGTTCAGGCGCGGCAGGTACCCGAGCTGGATGACCTGCTTGGTCACGCTGAAGGCGCCGGTGATGAGCGCCTGCGATGCGATCACGGTGGCCATGGTGGCCAGAATCACCAGCGGGACCAGCGCCCAGTCGGGCGCCATCATGTAGAACGGGTTCTTCACGGCCTCGGGCTCGGCCAGCAGCAGCGCGCCCTGGCCGAAGTAGTTGAGCGTGAGCGCGGGCATGGCCACGCCGAACCAGGCCATGCGGATGGGGCGCTTGCCAAAGTGGCCCAGGTCGGCGTACAGGGCCTCGGCCCCCGTCACGCACAGCACCACGGCCCCCAGGATGATGAAGCTGGTGCCGGGATGGGCCCACATGAAGCCCAGCGCGTGGTGCGGGCTCAGCGCCCAGAGGATCTCGGGATGCCCCACGATGTGCGAGACGCCCAGCAGCGCAATGGTGATGAACCACACCAGGGTGATGGGCCCGAAAAACTTGCCGATGCCGCTGGTGCCGCGCTTTTGCACGGCAAACAGGCAAAAGAGCACGACCAGGGTGATCGGAATCACGTACTGCTTGAAATGCGGCGAGACGACTTCCAGCCCTTCGACGGCCGACAGGACCGAGATGGCGGGCGTGATGACGCCGTCGCCATAGAAGAGCGAGGTGCCGAAGATGCCCACGGCCAGCAGCACGCCACGCAGCCGGGGCTTGTCCTTGACGGCCTGGGAGGCCAGCGCCAGCATGGCGATGAGCCCGCCCTCGCCGTGGTTGTCGGCGCGCAGCACCAGCACCACGTACTTCAGCGAAACAATGACGGTGAGCGTCCAGAAGAAGATCGAGAGGATGCCGTAGATATTGGCTGGGGAGAACGGCACATGGCCGGACCCGAAGACCTCCTTGACGGCATACAGCACGCTGGTGCCGATATCGCCATACACAACACCGATGGCGCCCAGCGTAAGCGCTGCGAGCGATGATTTGGAGCTTTGCACTGACCGCACCCGGCACACAGGGGCTGCCGGGTTCCGTTACTTTTGGGAACGCTATTGTGCGCCTGAGGCAGATCAAGTGCCTGGGGGGAGCTCCCCATGTTGCAACGCAACAACTTGCCCTTGGCAGCCCGGCGCAGACATGGCAGGCCGCGCGGAATCCCCCGGCGAAACTGGCGCTGCCTGGTCGCAGGGGCGACCCCGCCCCCTCCGGGAGAACACGGAGAAGACACGCCGCTTCCCGGGGGCGCCGTTTCAGTCGTACACCTCGGCGTCCGGGTTGGTGGCTTCCAGCTCGTAGCTGGCCGCCAGCATGGCCAGGCGCGCGACCACGCCGTACATGTAAAAGCGGTTGGGGGCGCTCACGCCAGGGCGCACGCCGGGCTGGGGCATGTGCGTGCTGTGCTCGAACGCGAGCGGCACGAAGCTCGCGCCCGGGGCGTTGAGGTTCTCGTCCACGCCGCGCTCGGCATGCATGCGGTAGAAGCCGCCCACCACATAGCGGTCCATCATGTAGACCACCGGTTCGGCCACGGCCTCGTGCACGCGCTCCTGCGTGAGCACGCCTTCCTGGATGATGAGGTCGCTGACCGGCTGGCCGTCCTTGATGATGGCCATCTTGTTCTTGGTCTTGCGGTTCACCGCGTCCAGCTCCTTGGCGTCGCGCACGGTCATGATGCCCATGCCGTAGGTGCCGTTGTTGGCCTTGACGATGACGAACGGCTTCTCGTTGATGCCGTATTCCTTGTACTTGCGGCGCACCTTGGTCAGCAGCGCATCCACCGTGGTCTGCAGCTTGTCCATGCCTTTGTCCTCGGCAAAGTCCACGCCGTCGCACTGGCTGTACATGGGGTTGACGAGCCAGGGGTCGATGCCCAGCATCTTGCCGAAGCGCTTGGCCACCTCTTCATAGTTCTTGAAATGGGTGCTCTTTCGGCGCACGCTCCAGCCCGCATGCAGCGGGGGCAGCAGGTACTGCTCGTGGATGTCTTCCAGGATGCCGGGCGGCCCGGCGGAGAGATCATTGTTCAGCAGAATGGTGCAGGGGTCGAAGTCCTTGAGGCCCAGGCGGCGCTTGGTGCGCACCACGGGCTCCAGCGTCACCGTGTCGCCATTGGGCAGCTCGATGAGCGTGGGCTTCTTGATCTCGGGACTGATGGAGCCCACGCGCACGTTCAGGCCCGCCATGTTGAAGATGCGCTGCAGCTGCACCACATTGGCCAGGTAGAAGGTGTTGCGCGTGTGGTTTTCCGGAATGATCAGCAGGTTGCGCGCCTCGGGGCAGATCTTCTCGATGGCGGCCATGGCGGCCTGCACGGCCAGGGGCAGCATCTCCTTGGTGAGGTTGTTCCAGCCCCCGGGAAACAGGTTGGTGTCCACGGGCGCGAGCTTGAAGCCCGCATTGCGGATGTCCACCGAGGTATAGAACGGCGGCGTGTGCTCCATCCACTCCAGCCGGAACCAGCGCTCGATGGCGGGCATCGAGTCGAGAATGCGCTGTTCGAGTTCGTTGATCGGCCCGGTGAGGGCCGTGATGAGATGCGGAACCATGGAAAGCCCTCGGGAAGCGATTGCGATGAATTGTAGGGAGTTGGGGTCGGGCCGGAAATTCGCAAGCCGCCTGCGGCACGAGCCGTGGCGGGCGCTGGCTACCGGCGCCAGAAGGCGGGGGTGAGCAAGGCCATGAAGCTCAGGATCTCCAGCCGCCCCAGCAGCATCGCCAGCGAACACACCCAGATCTGGAAATCGGTCAGCACGGCATAGGTGGACGCGGGGCCCACGCTGCCCAGCCCCGGGCCCGCGCAGTTCACGCTGGCCAGCACCACCGAGAACGCCGTGACCGGGTCCAGGTCGGTCAGCAGCATGACCATGCTGAGCCCGAAGACCGTGCCGCCATACACCAGCATGAACGCGAGCACCGAGAAGATCACGCGGTTGTCCACCACGGCCCCTCCCAGGCACACGGGCTGCACGGCGCGCGGGTGCACCAGGCGGTTCATCTCCCGGCGCGCCTGCTTGGCCAGGATAAGCATGCGCACCATCTTGATCCCCCCGCCGGTCGACCCCGCGCTGGTGGCCACGCCCGACAGCAGCAGCATGAACACGGGCGCAAACACGGGCCAGGCCAGGTAGTCCACGGTGGCATAGCCCGTGGTGGTGGCGAGCGAGATCACATTGAACATCGCGTGGCGCAGCGCATCCAGCGGGGCATAGACCCCCTTGGCCCACAGCAGCAGCGCCACCACCAGCCCCCCGCCCACCAGCGAGAAAAGCGTCGCGCGCAACTCCGGGTCGCGCCAGAAGCCACCCCAGTGGCCCTTGCGGAAGGCCACGAAGTACAGCGCGAAATTGCAGCTGGCCACCAGCATGAAGAAGACGCAGATCGCCTCCAGCAGCGGCGACTGGAAATACCCGAAGCTGGTGTCATGGGAAGACAGCCCGCCCAGGCTCACCGTGGTGAACATGTGCATCAGCGCATCCAGCGGCCCCATGCCGGCCGCCCAGTAGGCCAGGCCGCAGGTGACGGAAAACAGTGCATACACGCCCCACAGGCCCTTGGCGGTGCCCGTCATGCGCGGCGTGAGCTTGGCGTCCTTGAGCGGCCCGGCCGCTTCGGCCTTGAACAGCTGGCTGCCCCCGACCCCCAGCAGCGGCAGGACGGCCACCGCCAGGATGAGGATGCCCATCCCGCCCATCCACTGCAGAAAGGTGCGCCATACATTGACCGACACGGGCAGCGCGTCCAGGCCGCTGAGCACCGTGGAGCCGGTCGTGGTCAGGCCCGACACCGCCTCGAAGTACGCATGCGTGAAAGACATCGGCCGCCCGATGTGGTGGCCCGCCAGCATCAGGGGCACCGCGGCGGACAGCGGCAGCAGCATCCACACCAGCGACACCAGCATCACGCCGTGGCGCGGCTGCAATTCCTGGCGGAAAAGGCGCAGGCGCCACCAGAGCCACGCCCCCACCGCCATCGTGGCGCCCATGGCGATCGGGTACACGTGCCACACGCCATCGCGCGTCCACAGCGACACCACCAGCGGCAGCCCCATGGCCAGCGAAAAGATCATGACCAGGATGCCCAGCACGCGCAGGACGGGAAACATGTCTGTCATGACGGGCGTCCTTGGTCCATGGCAGCCGGCATCGCATGCAGCTGCCGATACTGGCGCAGCCCAGGCGAGGGCCGCCGCGCAAGGGCCGCCGCGCCGCAGAGGCGGCGCTTCGCTGGCGTGCGCTGGCGGCGTCCCCCTGCCCGCAGCGCGAAGCGCTGCGAGAGCGGGGGCTGGGGGCCGGGGCTCCCAGCGTGCCTGCGCAGGCTGGGACGGCCCCGAAGAGCTGGTGCCTCTGGCAACTGCACGGAGGCGCGAATCAACTCAGGGGAGGACATCAAAAAAACGTCGCGCTCACGCGGAAGAGCTTTTCCACGTCGCGCACGAGCCGCTTGTTCGGCAGGAAGAACACCACGTGGTCGTTGCCCTCGATCACCGTGGAACTGCGCGGGATGATGACCTGCGGCTCGCGCAGATCCCCGGGCGGCGCATCGGGCGAATCCGGCAGGCCGCGCACGATCAGGCCCATGTGCACATCGCGCGGCAGCGCCAGTTCGCTGACCTTGCGGCCCACCACGCGCGAGCTTTTCCGGTCGCCGCGCGCCACGATCTCCAGCGCCTCCGCCACGCCCCGGCGCAGGCTGTGCACGGCCTGCACATCCCCCTGGCGCACGTAGGCGAGCAGCTCGCCCAGCATGGCCTGCGCGGGCGACAGCGCGATGTCGATCTGCGTGCCGTGCATCAGGTCGGCGTAGCTGCGGCGGTTGATGAGGGCGAGCACCCGCCTGGCGCCCATGCGCTTGGCCAGCAGGCAGGACATGATGTTGTCCTCGTCGTCGTCGGTGAGCGCCAGGAACAGGTCCACCTCCTCAATGCCCTCGTCGCCCAGCAGGTCCTCGTCGGTGGTGTCGCCCTGCAGCACCAGCACCTCGGAAGGCAGGGCCGAGGCCAGCTCGACGCAGCGGTCGGCGTGGTCCTCGATGATCTTGATGTTGAAGCGCCCCGGCGCCTGCGCCAGCTGGCGGGCCAGGCGCAGCCCCACCCGGCCGCCGCCGGCGATCATGATGCGGCGCACGGGCTGGGAAGGCTGCGACTGCGGCCGGTGCAGGGCCGCCAGCACCTTCGCGATGTGCTCCTGCGCGGCCAGCACGAAGACCTCGTCGCCCGGCTCGATGCGGGTGCGCCCGTCGCACGCGACGAAGCGGTCCGGCTCGTCCGGAAACCGCCGGTAGATGGCCACCATGCGCATGGCCATCTCGGGGTCGCTCTCGCGCAGCTGGCCGATGGTGTGGCCCGCCATGGGGGCACCCGCACGCGCGCGCACCGACACCAGACAGGCACGCCCCCCCGCGAACTCGCGCACCTGCATGGCCTCGGGGTATTCGATGAGCTTGCCGATGTAGCGCGTGAGGGATTCTTCGGGGCAGATGATGCGGTCCACCGCAAAGCCCTCAGGGCCGGTCAGCCGCGTGTCCAGGTCAAAGCCGGTGGAGCGCACCCGCGCGATGCGCTTGGGGATGTTGAACACCAGCTGCGCGATCTTGCAGCACACCAGGTTGGTCTCGTCCTGCGCGGCGCAGGCGATCAGCAGGTCGGTGTCCTGCGCGCCCGCCTCGGCCAGCACGGCGGGCTCGATGCCGTTGCCCACCACGCCGCGCAGGTCGAAGCGCGACTCCAGGTCGCGCAGGCGCGCGGCGTCCGTGTCGATCACGGTGATGTCGTTGCGCTCCGACACCAGGCTGTCGGCCACGCTCTGGCCCACGCGGCCCGCCCCGAGGATGATGATTTTCATGTGGTATGGGCCGTCAGCGCACTACTGGCAAGCGCCACCAGCTATGAAAAATGGAGCAAATCAGGTCCGCACCTCGCCCTCGCCCAGCACCACGTACTTGAGCGAGGTCAGGCCTTCGAGCCCCACGGGCCCGCGCGCATGGAATTTGTCGGTGCTGATGCCGATCTCGGCGCCCAGCCCGTACTCAAAGCCATCGGCGAACCGCGTGCTGGTGTTCACCATCACACTGGCGGAATCCACCTCGCGCAGGAACCGCTGGGCATGCACATGGTTGGTGGTGAGGATGGCATCCGTGTGGTGGCTCGAATACCGGTTGATGTGGGCGATGGCCTCGTCCACGCCATCCACCACCTTCACGCTGATGATCGGGGCCAGGTACTCCTCGCTCCAGTCCTGCTCGGTGGCGGGCACCAGCTGGGCGCCTTGTACCGATTGCAGGATGGCCAGCGCCTGCGGGCAGCCCCGCATCTCCACGCCCTTGGCGGCGTACACGGCGCCTATCTTCGGCAAGAAGTCGGCCGCCACGCCCCGCGCCACCAGCAGGCCTTCGCTCGCGTTGCAGGGGCTGTACTTGTTCGTCTTGGCGTTGTCGGCCACCTTCACCGCCATGGCGATGTCGCAGGGGTCGTCCACATAGGTGTGGCAGTTGCCGTCCAGGTGCTTGATGACGGGCACCTTGGCGTCGCGGCTGATGCGCTCGATCAGGCCCTTGCCGCCACGCGGAATGATCACGTCCACGAACTGCGGCATGGCGATGAGCTGGCCCACGGCCTCGCGGTCGGTGGTCTGCACCAGCTGCACCGCGTCCTGCGGCAGGCCGGCCTCGGCCAGCGCCTGCTGCACCAGCTTGGCCAGAGCCTTGTTGGAATCGATGGCCTCGGAACCGCCGCGCAGGATGCAGGCGTTGCCGCTCTTGATGGACAGGCTCGCGGCCTCGATGGTCACGTTGGGCCGGCTCTCGTAGATCATGCCGAACACGCCGATCGGCACACGCATCTGGCCCACGCGGATGCCGCTCCCCTGCTGCTTCATGCCCAGGATCTCGCCAATGATGTCGGGCATGGCGGCCAGCTGCTCGCAGCCTTCGGCGCAGGTCTCCAGCACCTTGGGGCCGAGCTTCAGGCGGTCCACCATGGGCTCGGCCAGGCCGGCGGTGCGGGCGCGGTCCAGGTCGCGGGCGTTGTCGATCTGCAGCGCCTCCACGTTCTCGCGCAGCAGGCGGGCCAGGGCCTTGAGTGCTTTGTTTTTGATAGCTGCTGGCGCTTTGGCCATCAGCGCAGAGGCCGTTTTGGCCTGCTGGCCGAGGGTGTGCGTGTATTCAGCGACGTTGAGGGCGTTCATCCGGCGATTTTGCCGCAGATACCCTCTGTGCGGCCCACCGAGCGCCTGTTACCCTTGCCACCCCGCCGCCATCCCCCGCTTCCAGAGCCGCCCATGACCCGCGCCCACCTGCTCCAACCTGTCCACGACGCCCTGCAGGCCTTCAGCCAGGGCACGCTATCGGCGTCCGCCCTGAGCACCACCGCCCGCGCCCAGACCGACCTGCTGGCCGCCCTGCCCCCGCGCTACGCCGAGGTGCTGCACGGCCTGCTGGACCGGCTCGAATCCAGCGCGCTGTTCTCGGAAGAAAGCTGCTCGTTCAGCCAGAAGGATCTTGTCGCCAACCTGGAGATGTGGGTGGACAAGGTACGCGGCGTGCTGGACGCCGCCTGACCATCACTACCATTTTGATAGCTTCCAGCGCTTGATGGACAAGCGGTAGCGGCTATTTTTATCTGGAACCAGGCGCAGCGCGGCTCACCGCGCCGCCTGCGTCAGCCGGCACACCTGAAACGCCAGCCGCTGCAGCGCCTGCCAGCCGTTCTGCGGCCAGTCGGGTACCTTCAGGCCCTTGACGATGCCGTCCACCGTGTGGGCCGACTGCAGCAGGCGCGCCAGGGCGGCGTCGCTGGCCTTGGGCAGGATGCGCTCATACAGCTTTTCCTTGGCTCCCCAGATGCGGTTCTCGCGCAGGGCCATGGGCAGGGGGCGGCCGGCGTTCATGGCGTCCTTCACGCGCTTGAGGGCGCGGATGTCTTCGGCCAGCGCCCAGTGCACCAGCACCTCGGCCTCGCCTTCGGCCTGCAGGCCGTCGAGCATGCGCTGCACGCGCGCGGTCTGGCCGGACAGCACGGACTCGGACAGCTTGAACACGTCGTAGCGCGCCACGTTGAGCACGGCGGCCTCGACCTGGGCCTGCGTCAGCTCGCCCGCCGGGTGGAGCAGGGCCAGTTTCTGGATCTCCTGGTGCGCGGCCAGCAGGTTGCCTTCCACGCGGTCGGCAAAGAACTGCAGCGTGCGCTGCCCCTCCTCGCCCGCCACCACGCGCTGCCCCTGGGCGGCCAGGCGCTGTGCGATCCACTGCGGCAGCATGCCGCGCTCGATGGGGTCGATCTGGAGCGAGGTGCCGCTCGATTCGAGCGCCGCGAACCACGCGCCGGTGCGTGTGGCCTTGTCCAGGCGCGGGAGCATCACGAGCGTGAGCGTGCTGTCGTTGCCCCGGGCGGACTCGGCCACCTGCTGCAGCGCCACGCTGCCGTCCTTGCCGGGCTTGCCCGAGGGAATGCGGATCTCCACGATCTGCTTGTCGGCGAACAGGCTGAGCGAGCCGCCCGCCGCCAGCACCGCGCTCCAATCGAAGTGCGCGCCCGCCACCGTGTAGGAACTGCGCTCGGTATAGCCCTGCGCACGGGCCGTGGCGCGGATGGCGTCGGCCGCCTCCTGCTGCAGCAGGGGCTCGTCGCCATGCAGCACGTAGAGCGGCGACAGGCCCCGTTGGAGATGCGTGGAGAGTTGGGCCAGGGCGACTTGCATGCGGCAAAGTTTATCCCCTTGCCCTGGCACCCTGGCGCACCAGGAGGCCAGGGGCACAGAAAACCCCGCAGATCGCCAGCACAGGCCTGCAGATTGCACGGTACACGCACCCGATTGCGCAGCTGTCCTGCTTTTCATTGGCGCTCCCCGCCCCGACAATCACCCCGCCACCACACGGGCACCCAGCACCCCGGGCGCGCCCGGCACCGTCCGTTCCCCACAAAGGCCTCGCACCATGACCTCCACCCCGCCCCTCCCCGCACCATCCATTAGCCTCCTGGGCGCCCCCACCGACGTGGGAGCGGGCGCGCGCGGCGCCTCCATGGGCCCCGAGGCCCTGCGCGTGGCCGGGCTGCAGCCGGCGCTGGAAAGCCACGGCCTGCGGGTGTTCGACCGGGGCAACCTGAGCGGGCCGGCCAATCCCTGGCAGCCCCCGCAGCAAGGCTACCGCCACCTGCCCGAAGTCGTGGAGTGGAACCAGCGCGTGTTCGATGCGGTGTATGCCGAATTGCGGCGCGGCCACCTGCCCATCCTGATGGGCGGCGACCACTGCCTGGGCCTGGGCAGCATCAGCGCCGTGGCGCGGCATTGCGCGGAGACCGGCAGGAAGCTGCGCGTGCTGTGGCTTGATGCGCATGCCGACTTCAACACCAGCGCCCTCACGCCCAGCGGCAATGTGCACGGCATGCCCGTGGCCTGCCTGTGCGGCTTTGGGCCGAAGGAGCTGACACAGCTGGCCCGGATGCCCGGCGGAGGCCCCGCGCTGCACCCCGGCCAGATCCGCCAGATCGGCATCCGCAGCGTGGACGAAGGCGAAAAACGCTTCGTGCACGAGCAGGGCCTGGAAGTCTTCGACATGCGCTACATCGACGAGGTGGGCATGCGCCAGACCATGCAGCAGGCGCTGGCCGGGCTGGATGCCGACACCCACCTGCACGTGAGCTTCGACGTGGATTTCCTGGACCCGGACATCGCGCCCGGCGTGGGCACCACGGTGCCCGGCGGCCCCACCTACCGCGAGGCCCAGCTGTGCATGGAGATGATCGCCGACAGCGGCCGCCTGGCGTCGCTGGACATCGTGGAGCTCAACCCCGCGCTGGACGTGCGCAACCGCACCGCCGTGCTGGCCGTGGACCTGGTGGAGTCGCTGTTCGGCAAAAGCACGCTGATGCGCGTGCCATCGGGCCTGCGCGCCCCCCAGGCGGCGCTCCGTAGCGCTTCCTGAAACGGGCGCGCTCCCCGCACGGGACGCCGTGGAGCGGGCCTGGCCCGGCCGCTGGCGTCGCCGCCCCCCGGCTACCGCTTCACGGCGGCCAGCCGGCGCATCAGCTGCTGCACCAGGTCGGTCCGCATGTTGCGGTACAGCAGCGCCTCTTCGGCCTCCTTGGCCAGGGCGATGGTTTCGTTGTAGCTGATGTCGCGCTGCTGCAGCAGTTCGGTGTCAGGGATCAGTTCGGTGCCCGCCGGGGTCCGGAGCCTGAAGCGGATGCGCAGCCGCAACTGCAGCTCGCGCACCTGGCCCGAGGCGTTGAGCCCCACCACCACGCGCTCCTGCTGCTCCTGCAGCAGGTCCAGGATGGCCTCGGCGGTGGGCAGGGCCGCCGGGTCGCGCAGCACCTGCAGCTTGCTGCCCGACCCGTCCAGCGTGCGCTGCAGCTCCCGCGCCAGCGGCGAGCCCGCGGGGGCCGCGATGTAGAGCGAGTCGAACCCGAACTCCGGCACGCCCCGCAAGCGAAAACCGCAGGCCGACAGCAGGGCCGCGGGCGCGATGAAGAGCAGTGTGCGTCTTTGCATTTCAGTTATCCATTGCGTTCGCGCCACCCACAACCCGTGGCACTGGCGCGGCCCAGGCCAGCAGACGCCGCACCAGGGCCGCCCCGGCGCGCAGCGCCTCAGGGAGGTGTCGCTTCATTTCACACCACCACGTTCACGAGGCGGCCAGGCACCACGATCACCCGCTTGGGCGCTGCGCCCGCGGCATGTGCCGTGAACGCTTCGCTGGCCAGGGCGATGCGCTCGATCGCTGCCTTGTCGGCCTGCGCCGGCACGTGGATGGAGCCGCGCAGCTTGCCATTGACCTGCAGCATGAGCTCGATCTCGTCCTGCACCAGCGCGTTCGCATCCACCTGGGGCCAGGGCGCATCCAGCAGATCGCCCAGGTGGCCCGCGTAGCCCAGGCTGCTCCACAGGCTGTGCGCGATGTGGGGCGTGGCCGGGTACAGCACGCGCAGCAGGATGCCAAAGCCTTCGATCAGCGCCACCTGGGCGCCGGCCGACTCCGTGGCCTTGAAGTCCTCGAGCGCGTTGATCATCTTCATCGCGCCCGACACCACGGTGTTGTACTGCATGCGCTGGTAGTCGTAGTCCACCTGCTTGAGCACGGTGTGGATCTCCAGCCGCAGGGCCTTGGCCTCCTTGCCGAACTCCACCTCCTTCAGGCTGCTGGCGCTTGCCACGCTGGCGCTGGCGGCTTGCATGTCCATGGCGGAGAGCTTGAAGCCGAAATTCCACACGCGGCGCAGGAAACGGTAGCTGCCTTCCACGGCCGCATCGTTCCACTCCAGCGTGGCCTCGGGCGGGGCGGTGAACATGGTGTACAGGCGCGCGGTGTCGGCGCCGTACTTCTCGATGAGGTCCTGCGGGTCCACGCCGTTGTTCTTGGACTTGGACATGGTGCCCACGCCCTCGTAGTCGATGGGCGTGCCCGCCGGCAACAGGCCGTCACCGCTGGTGGCTTCGTTCTTGAGCCTGGCGCCAACGATCTTGCCGCCTTCGTCCAGCACATGCTCCACATCGTGTGGCCAGAAGTAGTCCTTTCCGCCCTTGGCGGTGCGGCGGCTGTAGATGTGGTTGAGCACCATGCCTTGCGTGAGCAGCTTGGTGAAGGGCTCGTCCACCTTGACCAGCCCCAGGTCGCGCATGACCTTGGTCCAGAAGCGCGCGTACAAGAGGTGCAGGATGGCGTGTTCGATACCACCGATGTACTGGTCCATCGGCATCCAGTAGTCGGCGCCGCCAGCGACCATGGCGTCGGCATTCTTGGGGTCGCAATACCGCATGAAATACCAGGACGAGTCCACGAACGTGTCCATGGTGTCCGTCTCGCGCCGCGCGGCCTTGCCGCACACGGGGCAGACCACGCCAGCATGGAAACCTTCGTGCTTGTGCAGCGGGTTGCCCGAACCATCGGGCACGCAGTCGGTGGGCAGCACCACCGGCAGGTCCTTCTCGGGCACGGGCACGGCGCCGTGTTCATCGCAATGGATGATGGGAATGGGCGTGCCCCAGTAGCGCTGGCGGCTCACGCCCCAGTCGCGCAGGCGCCAGGTGGTCTTGGTCTCGCCCAGGCCCTTGGCCTGCAGCGCGTGGGCCACGGCGGTGACGGCTTCCTTGTAGCCCAGGCCGCTGAAGCTGTCGGAGTTGATGGTGACGCCGCGCTGCTTGTCGCCGTACCAGTCGTTCCACTGGTGGTAGTCGAAGTGCTCGCCATCGACCAGCACCACCTGCTTGATCTCCAGGTTGTACTTGAGGGCGAAGGCGAAATCGCGCTCGTCGTGCGCGGGCACGCCCATCACGGCGCCGTCGCCATAGCCCATGAGCACGTAGTTGCCGACCCAGACCTCGACCTTTTCCTCCGTCAGCGGGTGCGTGACGAACAGGCCCGTGGGTTGGCCCTTCTTTTCCTGCGTGGCCAGCTCGGCCTCGGTGGTGCCGCCGCTCTTGCATTCCTCGATGAAGGCGGCGAGCTCCGGGTTCGTCCTGGCGGCGTGGGCGGCCAGCGGGTGCTCGGGCGCCACGGCGCAGAAGGTCACGCCCATGATGGTGTCGGCGCGCGTGGTGAAGACGTACATGCGGCCGTCGCCGATCAGCGTGCCGTCATCGGCCCGGATATCGTGCGGGAAGGCGAAGCGCACGCCTTCGCTCTTGCCGATCCAGTTCTCCTGCATGAGCTTCACGCGTTCGGGCCAGCCGGGCAGCTTGTCGCCGGTCACGAAGTCCAGCAGCTCTTCGGCGTAGTCGGTGATCTTCAGGTAGTAGCCCGGGATCTCGCGCTTTTCCACCGTGGCGCCGGTGCGCCAGCCCTTGCCGTCGATGACCTGCTCGTTGGCCAGCACGGTCTGGTCCACCGGGTCCCAGTTCACGACCTGGGTCTTGCGGTAGGCAATGCCCTTTTCCAGCATCTTGAGGAACAGCCACTGGTTCCACTTGTAGTACGTGGGGTCGCAGGTGGCCACTTCGCGGCTCCAGTCGATGGCCAGGCCCATGGCCTGCATCTGCTTCTTCATGTACGCGATGTTCTCGTACGTCCACTTGGCGGGGGGCACGCCGTTCTTGAGCGCGGCGTTCTCGGCCGGCAGGCCGAAGGCGTCCCAGCCCATGGGCATGAGCACGTTGTGGCCGTTCATGCGCAGCTGGCGCGTGAGCATGTCGTTGATGGTGTAGTTGCGCACATGGCCCATGTGCAGCTTGCCGCTGGGGTAGGGCAGCATCGAGCAGGCGTAGAACTTCTTCTTGCTGGTGTCCTCCGTCACGCGGTAGGCGTCGGTGGCGGTCCAGTGGTCGTGCGCGGCGCGCTCGACGTCTTGGGGAGAGTATTTGTCTTGCATGAGGGCTCGGGGATGAGAGAGGTGTGCGGCTGCGAGGCCGCGCTGCGCAGATTTTAGGCTGTCAGGCCCTGCGTTCCGCGCCCGCCGCCGCCAGCGGCCTGCGCGGCCCCCCCTGGGACCCCGGCGCATGGCGGCTTCAAGGTGCCCTGGCAGGGGCCGTTGGCGCGCCAGTGGCCGGCGGCTCGGCCACGAAGCCGATGCGCTGCAGCCCGGCCAGGTGCGCCGCGCCCATGACCTCGACCACCCGCCCATAGGGCACGGCCGCATCGGCGCGCAGCTGGATTTCGGTGTCGGGCCGTTCGGCGCCGATGCGGCGCAGGCGCTCGGCCAGCGCGGGCTGCGACAGGGGCTCGTCCTGAAGAAAGGCCTGGCCCGAGGCATCGACCACCAGGGTGACGAACTGCGGCACCGTGCCGGGCGTGGCGCCTTCGGTGCGCGGCAGGTCCAGCCGGATCGCGCTGGCCATGAGCGGCGCCGTGAGGATGAAGATGACCACGAGCACCAGCATCACATCCACCAGCGGCGTCATGTTGATGTCGCTCATGGGCTGGGGCCCGGCGGTGCGTTCAAGTCGTCCGAAGGCCATGGTGAAAACGGACCTCCGGGATTCAGGGCCGAGCACCGGCGGACGGCGCCGTGTCGATCAGCAGTTCGCGCAGGTCGCGCGCGAAGCCTTCCAGGTCGGCCTCGATGCGGCCGATCAGGCGGCCGAACACGTTGTAGGCCAGCACGGCCGGGATCGCCACCGCCAGCCCGGCCGCCGTCATGACCAGCGCCTCGCCCACGGGGCCGGAGACGCGGTCGATGGTGATCTGCCCCGCGCCCGCCATGGCCGTGAGCGCATGGTAGATGCCCCAGACGGTGCCCAGCAGCCCCACGAACGGTGCCGTGGAGCCCACCGTGGCCAGCAGCACCTGGCCAAACTGCAGGCGCCCGAGCACGCCGTGCAAGGCGTCGCGCAGCACGCGGGTGAGCCGCTGCGACAGGCTGCCTGCCGCGGCCAGCGTGGGCTGGCCGGTGGGACCGGCATGATTTGCTATTGAATTCGCAGCAACAACCAAAGGCAGGACAAGCGCAGCGCGGTCAAAAGATTGCAGGCGCTGTGCAGCAACGTCCATGGACGGCGCCTGCCAGAACGCCGCCGTGCAGCGGGCCACGTCGGCGCTGGCCTGGCGCATGAGCCGCAGCTTCCAGACGATGACCACCCAGCTTGCCACGGACATGGCCAGGAGCACCAGCGCGGCACCCTGCGTGACGGCGTCGCCCTGGCGCCACCAGTGGAGAGCGTCCATGGCTGGCCCGATGGCTAGTTGTTGTTAAGGCCGAGCACATCGAACATGTCGAACATGCCCGTCTTGTGCCCGGCGAGAAAGCGCACCGCGCGCAGGCTGCCCTGCGCGTAGGTGGCGCGGCTGGAGGACTTGTGCGTGATCTCGATGCGCTCGCCGATGCCCGCGAACAGCACGGTGTGGTCGCCCACGATGTCGCCGCCCCGGATGGTGGCAAAGCCGATGCTCGACGGGTCGCGCTCGCCCGTGACGCCCTCGCGCGCAAACACGCCGCACTCCTTGAGGTCGCGGCCCATGGCGCCGGCGATCACCTCGCCCATCTTGAGCGCGGTGCCCGAGGGCGCATCCACCTTGTGGCGGTGGTGGGCCTCGATGATCTCGATGTCGTAGCCGGTGGCCATGGCCTTGGCGGCCATCTCCAGCAGCTTGAGCGTGACGTTGACGCCCACGCTCATGTTGGGCGCCATGACGATGGCCGTGCGCTGGGCCAACGCCGCGATCTCGGCCTTCTGCGCATCGGTGAAGCCGGTGGTGCCGACGACGGCCTTCACCCCGAGCTGGCTGCACACGGCCAGGTGGGCCAGGGTGCCTTCGGGGCGCGTGAAATCGATCAGGACGTCGGCGTTTTTCAGGCCCGTGGCAATGTCGGCCGTGATGGCGACGCCGCTGGCATGGCCGAGGAACGCGGTGGCATCCGAGCCGATGCCCGGGCTGGACGGCACGTCCAGCGCACCGGCCAGCACGCAGTCGTCACTGGCGCGAAGGGCCTCGATGAGCATGCGGCCCATGCGGCCCGATGCGCCGGCGATGGCGACACGGCAGGGGCCGGAGCCCGTGGAAGCGGTGGAAGGGGTGGCAGGCGAAGAAGTCCCTGTCATGGGTGTCCTGTACGTTGTGGCTGAAGCACGGCGGGCCAGGCACGGCCCACCGCCAGCCCGCCGGCGTTACCGTGCGGGCGCTTCAAGCGGTGGATAGCTGATGGAAGCGGGCTCCAGCGGCGCCGCGGTGGGCGACGCGGGGGGCCGCTGGGAAGCGGGATACCGGGCCAGCTGCTCCGGCGTGGCCTCGAGCACGGGCACCTTGCCCTTGGAGCCGCGTGACCCCAGGGCCGCCACGAACTCCGTCTCGGTCGGCATCTCGTCGCCCTCGGAGCGCTCGAGCGCGTCCCCCTTGAAGTACACGGTCAGCTTGCGGGTCTGGGCATCTTCGCCGGGGCGCTTGAGCGTGAACACGTATTCCCAACGGTCGGCATGGAACAGGCTGGTGACCAGCGGGGTTCCCAGAATCTCTCGCACCTGCTGGCGGCTCATGCCAGGCTGGAGCGCCTCGACCTGCTCGCGCGAGACAAAATTGCCCTGCACCACATCTATCTTGTAGGGGGTGACAATGTTGGCAATGCGGGTACTGGCGCCATCCAGGCTGCTGCAGCCGGCCAGGGCGGCCACGCTGGCACCGATCAACAGGACCAGGCCCAGGCGGGCGCTGCAACGGGCTTTGACGGGCATGGGTAAAAGGGCTGAGGATATGATCGCCCCATTGTAGCGGCAGGCCCTCCGACCCCCAGGCGGGGCCGCATCCCGAAAGACCATGCCATGACCAACATCGACGAACTCAAAAGCACGGGACTCAAGGCCACGCTGCCCCGCCTGAAGATTCTGGAAATCTTCCAGAAGGGCGCGCAGCGCCACATGACGGCCGAGGACGTGTTTCGCGTGCTGCTGGAGGAGCGCTCGGACATCGGCCTGGCCACGGTCTACCGCGTGCTCACGCAGTTCGAGCAGGCCAGCATCCTGATCCGCAGCAATTTCGAGAGCGGCAAGGCGGTGTACGAGCTCAACGAAGGCCAGCACCACGACCACTTCGTGTGCACCTCGTGCGGCAAGGTGGAAGAGTTCTACGACCCCGAGATCGAAAAACGCCAGCAGGCCGTGGCCAAGGCCAAGGGCTGGCTGGTGCAGGACCACACCATGGCGCTGTACGGGCAGTGCGCCGACTGCGCTAAGAAATGACTCCCCCCTGAGCCACCTTCGGCGTCTTCCCCCTAAGGGGGACGCTCCCGGCGCGGCGGGGCGGCCCTTGCGCGGGAGCCCTGGTATGGGCCGCGCCAGTTTCGGTGGCCTGAGCGCCGCTAGCCGCCCGTATCGCGCTCCATGGCGCGGCGATGGCGTTCGACAAACTCTTGGTAAGTGTCGATGCCGCGCAATTGCAGGATGGTGTTGCGCACGGCGGCCTCGACCAGCACGGCGATGTTGCGGCCGGCGACCACCTGGATCACGACCTTGAGCACGGGCACGCCCAGCACGTCCTGGGTGAGAGGCTCGTAGGGAAGGCGTTCGTAGTCGCGCTCCAGGGTTTCCTTGCGCACCAGGTGCACGATGAGCTTCAGCCGCATCTTGCGGCGCACGGCGGTCTCGCCAAAGATGGCGCGGATATCGAGCAGGCCGATGCCGCGCACTTCCAGCAGGTTCTGCAGCAGTTCGGGGCACTTGCCCTCGATGGTGGTCTGGTTGATGCGGAACAGGTCCACCGCATCGTCGGCCACCAGGCCGTTGCCGCGCGAGATCAGCTCCAGGCCGAGCTCGCTCTTGCCCAGGCCCGATTCGCCGGTGATCATCACCCCCAGGCCCAGGATGTCCATGAACACGCCGTGCATGGTGGTGCGGTCGGCGAAGTGCTTGGACAGGTAGGCGCGCAGCACGTCGATGACAAACGCCGACGACTCGTGCGTGGAGAACATCGGGATCTGCGCCCGCTCGCACATCGACACCAGGGCGTCGGGGGCGGTCTGGTTGTCGGCCAGCACCAGCACGGGCGGCTCCAGCGTCACGATGCGCGCGATGCGGCGCTTGCAATCATCGGGTGAAGCGCTGCCGAGATACGCGATCTCCCGCTCGCCCAGGATCTGGACGCGGTACGGATGGATGTAGTTGAGATAGCCGACCAGATCGGCCCCGGAACGTGCCGAGCGCACCGCCACTTCGTCAAAGCGGCGTTCGGAGGCGCCCAGCCCCGCCACCCACTCCCATTTCAGGAGGCCCCGGAATTCCTCGAAAAGGACATCGGCGCTGACGACATTGGGCTTCACGGTGGATCGGCGACGGTGCGAGCGTGCGTTCGTGCGCGGCGCCAGGCGGCTCAGGCCGTCTGCGTGGACTGCCAGCCCGCGATCATGCCGTGCAGCTCGGTGGCGTCGGTGCAGCCCTTGAGCCGTTCACGCAGCGCCGAATCGCTCAGCAGCTCGGCGATCTCGGACAGGATCTCCAGGTGCTTTTGCGTGGCCGCTTCGGGCACCAGCAGGAAAATGAGCAGCCCGACGGGCAATTCGTCCGGCGCATCGAACCCGATCGGATTGAGCAGCTGGAACACGGCGGCCATGGGCGCCTTCAGGCCCTTGATGCGACCGTGGGGAATGGCCACGCCATGGCCCAGGCCGGTGGAGCCCAGGCGCTCGCGCGCGAACAGGCTGTCGGTGATCAGCGCGCGCGACAGGCCGTGCTGGCTCTCGAAAAGGAGACCCGCTTCTTCAAAAGCACGCTTCTTGCTGGTGGCGTCCACGCACACGAGCACTTGAGCGGAAGGCAGGATGGAGGCGAGTCGGTTCATGGTCAAGGGTAACAATTATGCACACGTTGGCGAAAACCCTGAGCACAACGCATCGGGCAACAAAAAAACCGCCCAGTGGGCGGCTGCTGTGCCAGGCTCAGGGCTGCCGCATCAGGCGTGCAGTTCGCGCTTGGCGGCATCGTGGTGATGGTCCTGCAGGCGATCCTTGTGGCGCACGACCTGGCGGTCCATCTTGTCGACCAGTTCATCCACGGCGGCATACAGGTCGGCGTGGGAGCTTTCGGCAAACAGGTCGTTGCCCTTGACGTGGATGTTGCATTCCGCTCGCTGCCTCTTTTCCTTCTCCTTTTGCTTCTCTACCGTCAGCAGTACCTTGACATCGACAACCTGGTCAAAATGGCGGGTGATCCGGTCCAGCTTGGTGGTGACGTAGTTGCGCAAGGCTGGGGTAACTTCGAGGTGGTGACCGCTGATCGTCAAGTTCATAAATAAGTCTCCTGTAACACTCTCGGTGGAAGAACGCCGCCCTGGATCAGAGGAGCGGCTCGGCGAACCTGGATGCATCCCGTTGACGTGAAGTCACTATGCCCCCGCCCTCCCTGAAAAGCAATCCCATACCGACCCTGTCCGCTGGGTTATGCCGACCAAGGTGCCAAGCCTCCGAAAAGCGCGCACAATGGGCAGGTTGCCGGGTGGGCAGTCCCGTACACCGCCGCCCCGCAGATGCGGCTCCTCACCGTGCCGCGGGCGCCGCGCCGTGCAGCGTGAGCCGCCCCACCACCACCATCGACAGCAGGCTCGCCGCAATGCCCACCACGGCAGCCATCCAGTAGTTCTGCACCAGCCCCTGCGCGTCGCGGCTGATCAGCACCCCGCCCACAAAGGACGCCACGCCCATCGCCGCGGACTGCACCGACGCATTCAGCGTCATGAAGGTGCCGCGCAAGGGCGCCCGGGCCGCCGAGGAAATGATGGCCATGCCCGGAATCATGCGGCCGCTCATCAGCGCGAACATCAGCGTCGACACCACCAGCACGGCCACCAGCGGCACCCCGCGCACCAGCGTGATGCCCAGCAGGGGCAACGCGCCGGCCAGCGCCAGGCAGCGGAACATCACCACCTTGCCCCAGCGGTCCGTGAGCACGCCGAACAGGCGCGCGGTGAACAGCGTCACCACGCCGCCGCACAGGTACACCAGGGGAATCTGGTCGGGCCGCACCCCGGCGTTGGCCTGCATGTAGATGGTGATGTAGGGAATCACCGTGAAGCCGGCGAACATGATGAGCGCCGAGAACAGGAAGGCCCAGCGGTGGTTGGCGTCGGCCAGCACCTGGGCGATGCCGCCCAGCGCGGTGCGGCCGTCCGCGGCCCGCAAATGCCCCGTCATCACGGGCATGGTGCGTGCCGCCAGAACGGCCAGCACGCCCACCATCAGCGCAATGGCCAGGAATGGCAGGTTCCAGCCCCCGTATTCGGCCAGGATCAGCCCCAGGGGCACACCGGCCACGGTGGACAGGGAAAACGACGTCATCACGATGCCCATCGCGCGCCCGCGCCGCTCGAAGGGGATCACGTCGGCCACGATGGTTTGCGACAGCGCCGACAGCACGCCCCCGAAGGCCCCCGCCAGGATGCGCGCGGCCATGAGCGTGCCGTAGGTGGGTGCCACGCCGCAGGCCAGCGTGGCCAGCCCGAACAAGACGTACAGCGTCAGCAGCAGCCGCTTGCGGCCGAAACGGTCGATGTAGGTCGAGGCCAGCAGCCCGGATGCGCCCGCCGAGAGCGTGTAGGCCGAGACCAGCAGGCCGAACTGCGCATCGCTGATGGCAAACAGCCGCGTGAACTGGGGCCCCAGCGGCATCATGATCATGAAGTCGAGGATGTGGGTGAACTGGATGCCGGCCAGCGTGAGCAGCAGCCACAGTTCTCGGCGGGGGGTCAGGGTGGAATGGGAGGGCACAGGAAGCGGCCAGGGCGGCCAGGTCGGACTCAGGGCCGCCAGTGTGCCGCAACGGCACGAAGCGCGCTGGCCCGTTCGCCGAAGGCGCGTTCCGGTGCGCTCCCGCGCGCCCTCGGGAACCCATGCCACGCGCACGCTTCGGGCCCCGCGCGTAAAATCCACCGGTTGCGCGCCAGCAGGCATTTCCCATGCCCCCGCGCTCCATTCCCCACGTTCTTCGGCCTGCCTGCAGCGGACATTGACCGCCCACCCCGACACCATGACCCAGCCCAGCTCCAACGCCCTGCACACTTCCGCCTTGACCTCGCTGCCCCTGCTGGCCCGTGGCAAGGTGCGCGACAACTACGCCGTGGGCGACGACCGCATCCTGATGGTGGCCAGCGACCGCCTGTCGGCCTTCGACGTGATCATGGGCGAACCCATCCCCGGCAAGGGCGAGCTGCTCACGCAGATGGCGCTGTTCTGGTTCGACAAGCTCGGATACATCTGCCCCAACCACCTGACGGGCGACGCGCCGGAAAGCGTGGTGTCCGCGCAGGAGGCCGCGCAGATCCGTGGACGGTCCATGCTCGTGCAGCGGCTGCAGCCCATCCCCGTCGAAGCCGTGGTGCGCGGCTACCTGGCCGGCAGCGGCTGGAAGGAGTACCAGGAATCGCGCTCGGTCTGCGGCGTGCCGCTGCCCGAAGGGCTGACCAATGCCGCCAAGCTGCCCGCGCCCATCTACACCCCCGCCGCCAAGGCCGCCATGGGCGAGCACGACGAGAACATCACCTTCGAGCGCACGGTGGAGATGATCGGCCTGGACCTGGCGACCCGCATCCGCGACCTCAGCATTGCGATCTACCAGGCCGCCGCCGAGATCGCGCTGACCAAAGGCATGATCATCGCCGACACCAAGTTCGAGTTTGGCCTGGCGCCCGATGGCACGCTGGTGCTGATGGACGAGGTGCTCACGCCCGACAGCTCGCGCTACTGGCCCGTGGAAGGCTACGAAGCCGCCCTGGCCGCCGGCCAGAACCCGCCAAGCTACGACAAGCAGTTCGTGCGCGACTGGCTGGAGCAGGCCCAGGTGAACGGCAAGCCCTGGGACAAGACCGCGCCCGCCCCCCGCCTGCCGCGCGAAGTGATCGAAAAAACCGCCGCCAAGTACCGCGAGGCGCTGGAGCGTTTGGTCGGTTAAACGGCGACCTGCCTAAAAAACACAAAAGGCTCCCAACCGGGAGCCTTTTCTTTTCTTTTCTACCCATCGCACGATGCCGTCGCAACGGGCACGGTACAGGCCAGCGGCCGCCGTGCAAGGGCCGCCCCGCCGCACTGGCGGCGTCCCCCTTCCAGGGGGAAGGCGCAAGGCGCCTCAGGGGGTAGCCTGTTCTAGCTCAGCACCACGCTCGACAGCCGGCGCCGGTAGGTCGCCACCACCGGGTCGTCGGGCGGGATCTGGCCGTCGGCCACTTTCGCCTTGGGGGGTTCGATGATCTCGAGGATGGCCACGTAGGTCTTGCGGGCGATCTCTTCGCCCCAGGCCTTGTCGCGCATGAGGATTTCGAGCAGTTCGTCCATCGCGTCCGTCCAGCGCTGGCCGGCCAAGAGCCAGCGGGCGCGGGCGTAGCGGGTATCGAAATCGCGCTTGTTGGCGGCAATCTTGGCATCGAAATCGGCCTCAGCGCTTTCTCCATATGCGCCAGAAGCTACGAAATCAATAGCATCCATCCAGACTTTCAGCGCGCCGAGCTTGCGCGAGCCCGCGGCCTTGGCGATCACGGGGGCGAACGCGACCTTGGCATCGTCCTCGCGGTGCAGCTGCAGCAGGAGCTTGACGTAGTCGAAGCGCGCATCGTCGTTGGAGGGATCGGTCACCACCGCATGCTGCAGCTTCTCCAGCGCGGTGCTGGTGTCACCCTCGGCCAGGGCGTCCTGGGCTTCTTCCTCCTCCATTTCGGCCACCATTTCCTCGGCGGTGGGCACGTGCTTGTCGAGGAAGGCGCGCACCTGGCCCTCGGGCAGGGCCCCCATGAAGCCGTCCACGGGCTGGCCGTTCATGAGCAGCACACAGGTGGGGATGCTGCGGATGCCGAACATGCCCGCCAGCTGCTGCTCCTGGTCCGAGTCGATCTTGACGAGCTTGAAGCGGCCGGCGTATTCGGTCTCGAGCTTTTCCAGCACCGGCCCCAGCGACTTGCAGGGGCCGCACCAGGGCGCCCAGAAGTCCACCAGCACGGGCACGGTCATCGAGGCGGCAACGACCTCGGCTTCAAAGTTCTCTACGGTGACGTCAATCATGGTGGTGTACGGGCGGGGCCGGTCAAGCTGGTTGGTTCGCGCTATTTTGGCCCATCGACATGCCCGGGTGCGGCGAAGGGAAGCGCAAAAAGTAAAATCGCGGGTTCCACCTACAGCCGTGCCGCGGGCGCAGCCCGCGGCCAAGGCACCTTCCACACCATGAAACCCATCCAGATCGGCGTGGTCATGGGTTCCAGCAGCGACTGGGACACCATGCAGCATGCAGTGCAGATTCTTGAGCAATTCGGCATCCCGCACGAGGCCCGCGTGGTTTCGGCCCACCGCATGCCCGACGACATGTTCGCCTACGCCGAGGCGGCCGCCGGCCGGGGCCTGAAGGCCATCATTGCGGGTGCCGGTGGCGCCGCCCATCTGCCCGGCATGATTGCCGCCAAGACCACCGTGCCCGTGCTGGGCGTGCCCGTGGCCAGTCGCCACCTGCAGGGTGTGGATTCGCTGCACAGCATCGTGCAGATGCCCAAGGGCATCCCCGTGGCCACGTTCGCCATCGGCACGGCGGGCGCTGCCAATGCCGCCCTGTTTGCCGTCGCCCTGCTGGCCAACGAAAGCCCCGAACTGCGCCAGCGGCTCGAAGCCTTCCGCGCCGAGCAGACCGAGGTGGCCCGCAACATGACCTTGCCGCCCGCCGCATGAGCGCCAGCAACAAACCCCTCCTGCCGGGATCGACGCTGGGCGTGCTCGGCGGCGGCCAGCTGGGCCGCATGTTTGTGCACCAGGCCCAGGCCATGGGCTATTTCACGGCCGTGCTCGACGCCGACCCCACCAGCCCCGCCGGGCTGGTGAGCCACCACCACATCCAGACGGGCTATGAAGATCCGCAGGGCCTGGCCGAGCTGGCCCGCCTGGCCGATGCGGTGACCACCGAGTTCGAAAACGTGCCCGCGGCCGCGCTGGCCGCCCTGGCAGCGCAGCGCCCCGTGTCGCCCGCCGCCAGCGCCGTGTCGGTGGCGCAGGACCGTGCACGGGAAAAAGCCCATTTCGTGGCCTGCGGCGTGCCCTGCGCGCCGTATGCGGTGATCGAAACGGCTGAGCAACTGGCTGCGGTTTCTTCTGATCTGTTGCCAGGCATCCTGAAAACGGCTCGCATGGGCTACGACGGCAAAGGCCAGGTGCGAGTGAAGACCGCTGCCGAACTCGCCGCTGCGTGGGACGCGGTCGGCAAGGTGCCCTGCGTGCTGGAGAAGATGCTGCCGCTGGCACTGGAATGCTCGGTGATCGTGGCGCGCGGCGCCGACGGGGCCACCGTGCACCTGCCCGTGCAGCGCAACCTGCACCGCGACGGCATCCTGGCCGTGACGGAGGTTTTTGAACAAAATCTGCCTCCAGCGCTTATTCAGCAAGCGGTAGCAGCTGCAATTTCGATAGCAAACGGCCTGCAGTACGTCGGCGTGCTCTGCGTGGAGTTCTTCGTGCTGCAGGACGGCGGCCTGGTGGTCAACGAGATCGCCCCGCGCCCGCACAACAGCGGCCACTACAGCCAGAACGCCTGCGACGTGTCGCAGTTCGAGCTGCAGGTGCGCACCATGGCCCGCCTGCCGCTCACGCAGCCGCGCCAGCACAGCCCCGCCGTGATGCTCAACCTGCTGGGCGATCTGTGGTTTGCGCAGGGCGGCACGGAGCAGACGCCCCCCTGGGCCGAGGTGCTGGCCCTGCCCGGCACGCACCTGCACCTGTATGGCAAGCGCGACGCCAAGCGCGGCCGCAAGATGGGCCACCTCAACATCACCGCCGCCACCCCCGACGCCGCGCGGGCCACCGCCCTGCGGGCTGCGGCCCTCCTGGGCATCGCGCCGTTCTGACCATGATTCTTGACGGCACCCAGCCCGCATCTATCGCCGCCGCAGCGCGGGCCGTGCGCAGCGGCGCGCTGCTGGGCCTGCCCACCGAAACCGTGTATGGCCTGGCCGCCGACGCCAGCAGCGATACCGCCGTGGCGCAGATCTTCGCCGCCAAGGGGCGCCCCAGCGATCACCCGCTGATCGTGCACGTGGCCAATGCCGAAGGCATTCGCCACTTCGCCAGCGCGGTGCCGGGCTTCGCGCAGAAGCTCGTCGATGCCTTCTGGCCCGGGCCGCTCACGCTCATCCTGCCGCGCCTGCCCGGCGTGGCCACGGCCGCCACGGGCGGCCAGGACAGCGTGGGGCTGCGCTGCCCCGCCCACCCCGTGGCGCACGCGCTGCTGCTGGCCTGCGCCACGCCCGGCGATGGCGATGCCCTGGGCGGCCCGCCCGTGTGGGGCGTGGCGGCCCCCAGCGCCAACCGCTTTGGCCGCGTGAGCCCCACCACCGCCCGGCACGTGCAGGACGAGCTGGGCGCCGGGCTGCTGGTACTCGACGGTGGCCCGTGCGAAGTGGGCATCGAAAGCACCATCGTGGACTGCACGCGCGGCGTGCCAGTGCTGCTGCGCCCGGGCGCCGTCACGCGCGAGCAGATTGAGGCCGCCTGCGGCACCGCGCCGCTGTCCAGGGACGACCTGCCCGCGCTCACGCCGCGCGCCTCCGGCACGCTCGAAGCCCACTACGCCCCCGCCGCCAAGGTGCGCCTGATGGACGCCAAGGCCCTGCAGACCGGCCTGGACCTGCTGGGCGCCGAGGCCGCCCACATCGCGGTCTATGCCCGTGCCGCGCTGCGCACCCAGTCCTCCAGGCTCGTCATGCGGCGTATGCCCGACGACGCGGCCGCCACGGCCCAGCAGCTGTTCGCCGTGCTGCGCGGCTTCGACGACGACGGCGTGAAACTGATCTGGATCGAGACCCCGCCCGCCGAGCCCGAGTGGGAAGGCGTTCGTGACCGCCTGCAACGGGCATCTGCCGCATGATTCCAGCCGCACAAGGCGGCTTTACATGGGTTGACGTTGCACCGCTAAACTACCCCCCACTTTTCTGGAGAAATACATGGCAGCAAATTGGATGCGCCGCACCGTTCTGGTCGCCGCATGTGCGTCGGCCGCGTTGCTTGCGGCCTGCGGTTCAAGCACCACCGAATCGGCCATCACGCCCGAGCGCTTCATCGCGTTCGGCGATGCCAACAGCGACGTGGGGCAAAAGGGAACGCGCTACACCGTCAATGACGGCAGCGTGAACAACTGGACCCTGCAGGTGGCCGCCAGCTACGGCAAGCCCCTCACGGCCGCCTCGGCGGGCGGCAAGAGCTACGCGGTGGGCAACGCCCGCGTCAAGGCCAAGCCCGACGCCGCGGGCAACGCCAGCACCCCCACCATCACCGAGCAGATCGATACTTTCCTGGCCAGCGGCAGCTTCGCGGCCAACGACGTGGTGATCCTGAGCGGCGGCATCAGCGACGTGATCGCCGGCATGGCCGCCGTGCAGGCAGGCACCCAGACGGAAGCCGCCATGGTGGCCGCAGCCCGCCAGGCCGGTGAGGACATGGCCGCGCAGGTGCGCCGCCTCGTCGCCGCGGGCGCCAAGTACGTGGTGGTGACCGGCACCTATGACCTGAGCAAGACCCCCTGGGCCAAGGCCATCCGCCGCGAGGCGCTGCTGACCGACGCCAGCAGCCGCTTCAACGACGGCCTGCTCGTGGGCATCGTGGACCTCGGCGCCAACGTGCTGTACGTCGATTCCGCCTACTACGTGAACCTGTACACGAGCGTGCCCGCCAACTACGGTTTCAACAACGCCACGACGCCCGTGTGCACCTCCGTGGACGCCGCCAACGGCATCGGCATCGGCGCGGGCCAGGTCAACTCGGCCCTGTGCACCCCCTCGACGCTGCTGGCGGGCGCCAACCAGGCCTCCTACGTGTTCGCCGACCCGGTGTACCTCACCCCTTCGGCACAACGCCAGTTCGGCACCTACGCCCATGACCGGCTGAAGGCGCGCTGGTAACCCGCCTGCGGGGTGGCGGCGCTCGTGGAGCGCGCCACCGGGAGGCACAAAAAGCCGACCCCAGGGTCGGCTTTTTGCTGTGCGCCCTGCCCTGGGCGGGCAGGGCGGATGCCTTTGCCTACTTGACGGTGTCAAACACTGCACGGGCCTGTGCATGGCAGAAGGGTGGCTCATACGTGCCGTGGTAGGCGGCGTAGTAGGTCGCGAATGCGGCCGATGCCGGATCGGTGGGGGCCTGGCCGCCCGGGCCGAAGGTGGCCTGGATCGCGGCATCGACGTCCACCGACGCCACGTTGGGCAGGCCCCGGCTGTCGAAGTCGGCCTTCATGATCCGCTGGTGGATGGCGGGCGGCACCGTGGGGTCGCCAGCGCCGCCGCACAGCAGCACGCGGGCCTTGGGGTTCCAGCCCAGCAGGTCGTTCTTCTTGGCCGCCAGGTACAGGGGGTGGGTGGTGCTGGTCTGCGAGCCCGTGATGAAGGCGGGCTGGAACAGCGCATCACGCGCCTGGTTGGGCGTGCCCGCGGGCAGGGTGCCCGAGGTGACCAGCGTGGTGTAGGTCAGCGTGGGGTGGGGCAGCAGGGTCTCGATGTAGCCCGAGTACGGCGCCTTGAAGACCTGCTTGACGTCCGTGTAGACATCGCCATAGACCTTCTGCCAGGCCGTCACCAGGTACGGAACGAAGAACTGCACGCCCGCGATGGCGTCCGGGATGCGCAGCGAACCCGACAGGTTGTAGGGGCCCGCCAGGTGGGCGCCGGCCACCACGTTGAATTCATTGCCGTAGTCGCGCTCCGCGGAGCGGTGCGCCGCCATCGACGAGTGCCCGCCCTGCGAGTAGCCCGTGAACATGACCTTGCCCGACAGATTGGCGCCCACGGTGCCCGCCGCGTTGCGGGCGGCGCGCACCGAGTCGATGACGGAGGTGGCTTCCGAGTCGGCGTGCAGGTAGGGGTGGTAGCTGTAGCCCGACTTGGCAAACCCCAGGTAGTCGGTGGCCACCACGGCATAGCCCTGGGCGGCGTACATGGCGGCGAGCAGGAAGGTTTCGCTGTCCTGCGGATTGGCCAGGGTGCGGGGCTTTTGCACGTCGGTGCCCTTGGCATAGGCGACCAGCGGCGCGGCGGTGCTGCAGCTGCCCGCGGGCACGAGCATCACGCCGGAGGCGTTGGTGCTCTCGCCCCCCTTGGCGCCCGCGGTGGCGTAATTGAGCGCAACCACCTTCACGTCGCATTTCGCCTTGCCGGTGATGGCCTGCAGGCCGCTGCTGGAAGTGCCTGCGTCGATCTGCGCGGCCGTCAGCGTGGTGAGCACCGCCGGGGGATCGATCAGCGCGCCGCGGGCGGGATCGTCGGAGCCACCGCAGGCAACAAGCAGGACCGCGGCGGCGGCGACACAGGTAAGGCGGAAATACGTCATGAATGGATACCTCAGGTCTGGAAGGAACGACGCATCGTGCGCGCACCTGCACTGCACCATCCATAGGGGATAACGCGGACCGCACCGGGCGCGCAGACGCCTAGGCGACAGCGTGCCGCCACGGGCCGGCGGTCAGTGCCCGCCGCCTGCCCCGTAGGCCACCTTCATTCCCAGGATCGTCCCCGCCAGCGCGAGCGTGATGGCATTGGCCACCACGATGGGCCAGGCCGCCAGGGTCAGCCCATAGACCAGCCACAGCGCCACGCCCGCCGTGAACACGCTGTACATGCCCAGCGAAATGCCGCGGACATCCCGCGTGCGGAAGGTGTGCAGCGCCTGCGGCACGAAGCTGCAGGTGGTCATGGCGGCGGCAAGGTAGCCGATGAGCTCGGTCGTGGGCATGGGGCGGTGGTTCCGGAAACCTGTTCGAAGCGAAGGCCCGGGCGCGCGGGGCCGGGGCAACGCCGGATTATTCACTGGTCACGCGCCGCCCAGTCGACCAGGCTGTCCAGCACGGGCCGCGCTGCGCCGGCATTGGCATGGTTGACGACCGCCACCAGCACATAGCGCCGGCCGCTGGCCGCGTGCACGTAGCCCGCCACGGCCATCACGTCGCGCAGGCTGCCCGTCTTGAGGTGGGCCACGCCCGCGCGGCTCTGGCTGCGGCGCAGCGTGCCGTCCACGCCGGAGATGGGCAGCGAGGCCACGAGCTCCGGCATCACGGGCGAGGCCCAGGCCACCTGCAGCATGCGCGCCAGCGCCTGCGCGGTCAGGCGGGCGTCCCGGCTCAGGCCCGCGCCGTTGTCGGCCAGGGGCAGTTCCGCATCGCCCATGCGCGCGAGCCACCACTGGCGCAGGGCCTCGCGGGCACCGTCGAAGGTGGCCACACCGTTCCTTTGCAATGCCAGCGTGAGGAAGACATGCTGCGCCATCACGTTGTTGCTGTATTTGTTCACATCGCGCACCACCTCGGCCAGGGGGGGCGAGGTGGCCACGAAGGCGGGCTTCAGGCCGGCCGGCACCTTGCCCTCGCGCACGCTGCCCGTGAGCTTGCCGCCCAGTTCGCGCCACATGCCTTCCACCGCGCGCGCCGCAAAGCCGCGCGGGTCGGCCGCCGCCACGGGCCACACGCGTTCGCCGCAGGCGGCCGGGTACACCCCCTGGAAGACCACCTTGGCGGGGTCGGCCAGCTCCGCGCGCAGGGCGCCACGCCAGTCTCCGCACTCGGTGCCCGGCGCCGCCAGCGCCACGGTGGGCTGGCGCGACACGCCCGCCAGGGGCGGGTCGTACTGGATGCGGGCCAGCCCGCCGGCGGCGTCGGGCACGAAGGTCATCACCGAGGACTTGTAGTTGAGCAGCAGCGCGTCGGGCGCGGCGTTGTACGGGCGCAGGGGCTCGCCGTCAAAGCGCGCCGGGTCGTGGTCGGGCACATCGAAGGCGGTGCGGTCGAGCACGATGTCGCCCACGATGACCTGGATGCCTTGGCCCTGCAGGCGCCGCATCAGCAGCCACAGGCGCTCCATGACGAGCTTGGGGTCGCCCTGGCCCTGGATGTAGACATTGCCGCGCAGGCTGCCCTCCTGCACCGTGCCCTGCACATAGACCGGGGTGTTCCACACATAGGCGGGGCCCAGCTGCTCCAGCGCCGCGTAAGTGGTCACCAGCTTCATCACCGACGCCGGGTTGACCTGGGCCTGCGCGCGGTGCGAAAGGCGCGCCGCAGCGCGCCCGCCCTGGGCATCCACGACCACCACCGACAGCGCCTCGCGCGGCAGCCTGGCGCGCTGCAGGGCCGCCTCGACTTCCGGGGGCAACGAAACGGGTGCGGGGGTGGTGGACTGCGCCCCGGCGGCGCCGGCGCCCCCCGCCAGGACAAGCGATGCCGCGCAGCAGCGCACGGCATCCCGCAGCGCATTCCAGCGCCAGGCAACAGGAAGAGAAAACATGGCGGAAGTCTATCGCCCGGCGCCAGGGGCGGCCTCTGCCCCGGCCCCGCCGGCAAGCCAGGCGCCAGCGCTGGCGGCGGCAGGCACCGATAATCCCCCGATGCGCTTTTCTCCTCGTGCCATGGGCCTGCTGGCGGCGGTCGTGACCGTCACCATCTGGACAGGCTTCATCGTCATTGCCCGCGCCTCGGCCCAGCGCACGCTCACCCCGTTCGACATCGCGCTGCTGCGCATCACCGGCGCCAGCCTGGTGCTGCTGCCCTGGGGCTGGTGGATGGTGCGGCGGCGCACGGCGGCGCAGGGCGCGTCCGCCCCGCCCTCCAGCCTGGCGGGCGTCTCGCCCCTGCCGCTGCGCACCACGGCCCTGCTGGGCATCTTCGGCGGGCTGCTGTACGCCATGCTGGCCTACGCGGGGTTCTTCCATGCGCCCGCCACCCACGCGGCCGTGCTGATGCCGGGCAGCCTGCCGCTGTGGACGGCGCTGCTGGCCGCCGCGCTGCTGCGCGACCACATCACCCCGCTGCGTGCCGCGGGCCTGGCCTTCATCGTGGCGGGCGACCTGCTGGTGGGCGGCCGCAGCCTGCTGGCGGCCTTCTCGGGGGGCGACGTGTGGAAGGGCGACCTGCTCTTCATGATGGCGGCCGCGAGTTGGGCCACCTACAGCGTGCTGGCCCGGCGCCACGCGGTGGACGCCGTGCAGGCCACCATCGCGATCACGGCGTTTGCCTGCCTGGTCTATGTGCCCGGCTATGCCCTGCTGACCACGCTGGGCGCCGTCACCAGCCACCTGGCGCTGGCGCCCTGGAGCGAGATCGTCTTTCACATGGTGTTCCAGGGCGGCGGCTCGGTGGTGATCTCGGGCATCGGCTTCACGCGCATGATCCAGCACTATGGGCCCGTGCGCTCCACCATGATCACGGCGCTGGTGCCTGGCCTCTCGGCCATCGGTGCCGTGGTGTTCCTGGACGAGCCGATGTACTGGAACCTCGTCGCCGGCCTGCTGCTGGTGACTGCCGGTATCCTGCTGGGCGTGCTGCGCAGGAGCCCGGCGGGCCCGGCCGCCACCGCCACGCCCGCCCCTGGCCACACCGCCTCCTGACCTCCTTTTGCCGCGCAAACCCCCAGGCCCCATGAATCTGCTTGCCTTCGACACCAGCACCGACACCCTCTCCATCGCGGTACAGCAGGGCGATGCCGTGTGGCATCACACGGGCCCCGGGGGCGCGCAGGCATCGGCCACCCTGATCCCGGCGGTGCGCAGCCTGATGGCGCAGGCCGGCGTGTCGTTCGACACGCTCGAGGCCATCGTGTTTGGCCGGGGGCCGGGTTCCTTCACCGGCCTGCGCACCGCCTGCGCCGTGGCCCAGGGGCTGGCGTTTGGCGCACGCGGGGGCCACGGCGTGCCGGTGCTGCCCGTGGACACCCTGCTCGCGGTGGCCGAGGAGGCGCGCCACGCGCAGGGCTGCACGCGCGTGGTGGCGGTGCTGGACGCGCGCATGGACGAGGTCTACCACGCGCGCTGCGAATGGCGGGCCCCCGAGGCACGCTGGCAGGCCGACGCCGACTTTGGACTGGGCGCGCCGGAATCCGTGCTGCCGCCCCCGGGCTGGACGGTGGCGGGCAATGCGCAGGCCCCCTACGGCGACCGGCTCGCGCCCGATGCCCCCCATGTGGCCGCGCTGCCCACGGCCGGTGCGCTGCTGCGCCTGGCCCCTGCGCTGCTGGCCGCCGGCCACGGCGTGCCAGCCCGCGATGCGCTGCCGCGCTATATCCGCGATAAAGTGGCGCAAACCACCGCCGAACGTGCCGCCCTGCGCGCCGCCCAGGCGGCAGCCAACCCGCAGGAACCCGGGGTTGGCGCGTCCCAGTGAACCTTGTCCTGGCCACCACCGCATGAGCGCCCTGCCCACCCCGCCCGCCCGCGCCCTGGAAGCGCGCTTTGAAACCCTCACGCTCGCGCGGCTCGACGCCGTGCTGGCGGTGGAGCAACGCGCCTATTCGCACCCCTGGACGCGCGGCAACTTCACCGATGCGCTGGCCTCGGGCTACCAGGCCCAGCTGCTCATGGCCGGCGACCATCTGCTGGGCTACTTCGTGGCGATGCTGGGCGTGGACGAAGTGCACCTGCTCAACATCACCGTCACGCCCGAATTCCAGCGCCAGGGCTGGGCGCGGGTGCTGCTCGATGCGCTGGCCCTGTGGGCACGCGGACGGGGCGCGCAGTGGCTGTGGCTGGAGGTGCGCGTGAGCAACCTGCGCGCGCAGCACATCTACCAGGCGCACGGATTTCGCCGCGTGGGCGAACGCAAGCGCTACTACCCCGCGGCCGAGGGCCAGCGCGAAGACGCCGTGGTCATGAGCCTGCCCCTGTAACCCGCAAGAACCACCCACCCCGCCCGTATGAGCCTCCACCTCGATGCGCGACAGCGCGCCATGCTGCAAGAAATGGGCGTCACCGTGTGGGGCCCGCCACAGGCCGTGGCGGTGGCGGCGCCAGCCGCGCAAGCAGCGGGCGCCACAGCAGCCCCCGGCACCGATCGCCCACCGGCGCGGCCCGCCCTGGTGGCCGCCACGACAGCCCTGGCCGCCGCCCCCGACCGCGCGGCGCCCCCCACCCCGCCCCGGGTGCCCGCGCGCGCTGCACCGGCGCCAGCGCAGGACACGCCGCCCTCCACCCTCTCCACCGCGACGGCCCCCGTCGCCCCGGCCCTGAGGCTGCACGCGCCCCAGCCGCTGTACCCCCTGGCCGATCCGGCGCAGGCGCCCGCCGGGCTGGGCCCGGGCTGGCTGATCGTGGCCGAATGCCTCACCCCCGACGACCCGCTGGGCGGCGACGCAGGCCGCCTGCTCGACAACATGCTGCGCGCCATGCAACTGCACCGGCATCCCCGCGTGTTCCTGGCCGCGCTGGAGCGCCCCGCCCCCGGCACGCAGGCGAGCGCGGACATCCAGGCCACGCTGGCCGAGACCGTGGCATCGCTGCAGCCCGCCCTGGTGCTGGTGCTGGGCCATGTCGCGGCGCGCGTGGCGCTGGGCCGCACCGAACCGCTGGGCCGCCTGCGCGCGGGGCCACACGCGCTGGGCGGGTGCCCCGCCGTGGTGACCTACGACCCCGCCTTCCTGCTGCGCTCGCAGGAGACCAAGGCCGCCGCCTGGGCCGACCTGTGCCGGGCACTGGCCATCGTGCGCCAGGCTTCATCCACCTGACCACGGCGGGCGCGGGCTTTTGCCACGGGCCCGCCGCGGCGGCAGTGCCATAATCCGCCGCCTGTCCATTTTTTACGGAGAAAGCTCCTTGGAAACCTACCCGAGTTGGTAGCTTTCAGCTCCCCGGCCTGCCTGCTGTGGGGTTGAAAGCACCCGATCCCCCACACCGCAGATGCCACACAACAAGGGAGTGAGCCCATGCTCAACATCTTCACGCTCGCCAATGGCCGGCTGTTCCAGGAAGAAATCGAGTCCCTGGAAGAGCTGACCCGCTTCCAGCCGATCTGGGTGGACCTGGAAGCCCCCACCCTCGAAGAAAAGCGCTGGATCAAGCAGCATTACGGCCTGTCCATCCCCGAGGATGCGATGGACGAGGACATCGAGGAATCCGCCCGCTTCTACGAAGAAGACAACGGCGAGCTGCACATCCGCAGCGACTTTCTGATCGACGACGACGAAGACCCGCGCTCGGTGCGGGTGGCCTTCATCCTGAACCAGCACAACGCCAACCTCAAGAGCCGGGGTGTGCTGTTCTCCATCCACGACGAGGACGTGCCGGTGTTCCGCCTGCTGCGCATGCGCGCGCGCCGGGCCCCTGGCCTCATCGAGGACGCCAAGGAAGTGCTGCTCAAGCTGTTCGACGCCGACGCCGAATACTCGGCCGACACGCTCGAAGGCATCTACGACGAGCTGGAAAAGGTGAGCACCCAGGTGCTGGCCGGCGACGTGACCGACGCCCGCGCGGGCGAGGTGCTGGCCGCCATCGCGCGCCAGGAAGACTTGAACGGACGCATCCGCCGCAACGTGATGGACACCCGCCGCGCCGTGAGCTTCATGATGCGCAGCAAGATGCTCAACTCCGAGCAGTTCGAGGAAGCCCGCCAGATCCTGCGCGACATCGAGTCGCTGGACAACCACACGGCGTTTTTGTTCGACAAGATCAACTTCCTGATGGACGCCACAGTCGGTTTCATCAACATCAACCAGAACAAGATCATCAAGATCTTCTCGGTGGCCAGCGTGGCGCTGCTGCCACCCACGCTGATCGCCAGCGTGTACGGCATGAACTTCAAGTTCATGCCCGAGCTGGAGTGGAGCTACGGGTATGCCTACGGCATCCTGCTGATGATCGCCAGCGCGGTAGGGCCGATGTGGTACTTCCGCAAGCGGGGCTGGTTGAAGTAGCCCCCTGTGGCGCTGCGCGCCTTCCCCCCCGAGGGGGGACGCCTCCGGTGGACCGGCGAAGCCGGATCCACGGTGGCGCTGGTATTTGGGGTGCGCCGGTTTCACGGCGCAGCTGTCGAACTTGTAGCTGCTGGCGCTGCAGCAGATCCCATGAATCCGAGCCCCTGCCCATTCGGGCTGAGCTTGTCGACACCTGGGCCAGGCAGATGATGGGACTGGCGGTCACTTCAGCGCAGAATATGATTTAAATTGGCCTCTAGCGCTTATTCACCAAGCGCTAGCAGCTATCAATTTCATAGTTTTTGCAAAAACGCCAGCACCATGTGTTCGGCGTAGCGGCTGGCCACGGTCGTGACGAAGAGGGGGAAGTCCGCGTGGGCGGTGTCGTCGGCACGGTCGGAGATGGTGCGCACGGCGGCGAAGGGGATGCCGTAGTCGTGGCACACCTGGGCGACGGCGGCGCCTTCCATTTCCACGGCCAGCACGTCGTGGCCGGCGTCGCGCAACGTGGTGCGCAGACGGTGGGCTTCATCGGCTGCGGAAACAAAGCGGTCCCCGCTGGCCACCAGGCCGTGGTGCGCGCGGTGCAAGACACCCTCCAACGCATCTGTTGCGTCAGTTTTCAAGCCAAATTGGCCGCTGGCCCTTGATACACAAGCGCTGGCCGCTTCCAGAAGCAGAGCAGACAATACAGTGTCGCATGCCAGGCGGCTGCGCGTGTAACCCGGGATCTCCCAGCGGGGGAACAGGGGCGAGGCGTCCATGTCGTGCTGGAGGTAGTCCTGCGCCACCACCACGTCGCCCACGTTCACGCCATCGCCCACACCGCCCGCCACGCCGGTGAAGACGATGCGCGCCACGCCGAAGCGCTCGATGAGCGCCGTGGCCGTGGTGGCCGCCGCCACCTTGCCGATGCCCGAGAGCGCCAGCACCACTGGCCGGCCGCACAGGTCGCCGCGCCAGAAGAAACGGCCGGCATGCACCAGGCGCTGGGGGTGCGACAGGTGCGGGACCAGCGAGCTTTGCTCTTCGGGCAAGGCGCTGAGGATGGCGGTGGTCATGGCCTACGAAACCGACACGTCCCATACCAGCGGACGCCGTGGAACTGGCTTCGCCAGGCCGCTGGCGTCGTCCCCCTTCCCGGCGCGAGCCGAGAGAAGGGGGAAGCCGCGAAGCGGCTCAGGGGGATGGTCATTTCTTGTCGCGCAGCTCGCGGCGCAGGATCTTGCCCACGGGCGTCTTGGGCAGCTCGGTGCGGAACTCGATGACCTTGGGCTGCTTGTAGCCGGTGAGTTCGGCGCGGCAGAACTCCTTGACCTGCGCTTCGGTGAGCGCGGGGTCCTTCTTGACGATCACAAGCTTGACGGCCTCGCCGGTCTTCTCGTCGGGCACGCCCACCACGGCGCATTCGAGCACGCCGGGGCAGTTGGCCACGACTTCTTCGACCTCGTTGGGGTAGACGTTGAAGCCGCTGACCAGCACCATGTCCTTCTTGCGGTCCACGATCTTGAAGAAGCCGCGCTCGTCCATGACGCCGATGTCGCCGGACTTGAAGAAGCCGTCGTCGGTCATGACTTTGGCGGTTTCATCGGGGCGCTGCCAGTAGCCGGCCATCACCTGCGGGCCCTTGATCGCGATTTCGCCGGGCTGGCCGAGGGTGGTCACCTCGCGGCCGTCGTCGTCGAGCAGCTTCATCAGGGTGCCGGGGAGCGGCACGCCAATGGTGCCGGTGAACTCCTTGGCGGTCACGGGGTTGCAGCTGACCGAGGGGCTGGTCTCCGACAGGCCATAGCCCTCGCAGATGGGGCAGCCGGTCTTCTCCAGCCACAGCTTGGCCACGGCGCCCTGCACGGCCATGCCGCCGCCCACCGAGACCTTGAGGTTCTTCCAGTTGACGGTGTTGAAGTCGGGATGGTTGGCCAGGCCGTTGAACAGCGTGTTCACGGCCGGGAAGCTGTGGAAGGTGTGCTTGGACAGTTCCTTGAGCACGGCAGGCAGGTCGCGCGGATTGGGGATCAGGATGGTCTTGCCGCCCGTGCGCATGCTCAGCATCATGTTCACGGTGAACGCGAAGATGTGGTACAGCGGCAGCGCGCAGATGCTGGTCTGCTGCTCGCCCGCGGGCACCTTCTTCATCACCGGGTCGTTCCATGCCTCGGACTGCAGCACGTTGGCGATCACATTGCGGTGCAGCAGCACCGCGCCCTTGCTCACGCCGGTGGTGCCGCCGGTGTATTGCAGCAGCGCGATGTCGTCGGGCCGGATGTCGGGCTTCTTGAGGGTGCCGCGCGTGCCCTGGGCCACCGCGTCATTGAAGCGCACGGCGCCCGGCAGGTTGTAGGCGGGCACCATCTTCTTGACGTTGCGCACCACGTAGTTGACGAGCGCGCCCTTGAGCAGGCCCAGCTGGTCGCCCATGGCGCACAGCACCACGTGCTTGACGGGCGTGTTGGCAATGCAGCTTTGCAGCGTGGTGGCGAAGTTCTCGATGATGACAATGGCCTTGGCGCCCGAATCCTTGAGCTGGTGCTCCAGCTCGCGCGGGGTGTACAGCGGGTTCACGTTGACCACCACGAAGCCCGCGCGCAGGATGGCCGCCACCGTGACGGGGTACTGCGGCACGTTGGGCATCATGATGGCCACGCGGTCGCCCTTGACCAGGCCCAGGCCCTGCAGGTAGGCCGCAAACGCACTGGAGAGCGAGTCTGTCTGGGCATAGGTCACTTCCTTGCCCATGAAGCTGTAGGCCACGCGGCCCGCGTACTTGGTGAACGCCTCGTCCATGAGGGCCACCAGCGACGGGTATTGCGCGGTGTCGATGTCTGCGGGGACGCCTTGCGGATAGGCAGCCAGCCAGGGGCGATTCGTCATTTTTTGTCTCCTGATAAGTTTTATTGAGGCCGTGAGACCATGCTGATTTTTTCAGCACGGTCGTGCTTTTTTCGCGGTGGAATTATGCCCGTCACCCCTTGAGCGCGGAAAGAACTTCGTCGAGCATTTTCTTGGCGTCGCCAAACAGCATGCGGTTGTTGTCCTTGTAGAACAGGGGGTTGTCCACGCCCGCATAGCCCGAGGCCATGGAGCGTTTCATCACGATCGAGGTCTTGGCCTTCCACACTTCGAGCACTGGCATGCCTGCGATGGGGCTGGTCGGGTCGTCCAGAGCGCTGGGATTCACGATGTCGTTGGCGCCGATGACCATGGCCACGTCGGCATTGGGAAAGTCCTCGTTGATCTCGTCCATCTCCATCACGATGTCGTAGGGCACCTTGGCCTCGGCCAGCAGCACGTTCATGTGGCCGGGCATGCGGCCCGCCACGGGGTGGATGGCAAAGCGCACATCCACGCCTTTTTCGCGCAGGGTCTTGGTGATCTCGTACACCGTGTGCTGGGCCTGGGCCACGGCCATGCCGTAGCCGGGCACGATGATGACGCTCTTGGCATCGCGCAGCAGCTCGGCCGTCTCGGCGGAGCTGACGGGCACGGCCTCGCCTTGCGGCTCGGCAGCCTCGCCCTTCTTGGCCGGTGTGCCAGCGCCCGAGCCGAAGCCGCCCGCGATCACGCTGATGAAGTTGCGGTTCATCGCGTTGCACATGATGTAACTCAGGATGGCACCCGACGAGCCCACCAGCGCGCCCGTGACGATGAGCAGGTCGTTGGACAGCATGAAGCCCGTGGCCGCCGCCGCCCAGCCCGAGTAGCTGTTGAGCATGGACACCACCACCGGCATGTCCGCGCCACCGATGGCCATCACCATGTGGATGCCGAACAGCAGCGCGATCGCCGTCATCACCATCAGCGGCACCATGCCCTGTTCGATGGTCTCGGCGCGCAGGAACTCGCGGCCAAACCAGATCACGACCAGCAGCGCGGCCAGGTTCATCCAGTGGCGGCCGGGCAGCAGCAGCGGCTTGCCACCGATCTTGCCGTTGAGCTTGCCAAAGGCGATCAGCGATCCGCTGAACGTGACCGCGCCGATCAGGATGCCGACATAGATCTCCACCTCATGAATGATCTTCTCCGCGCCCTGCAGCTGGATCGAGGTATCGACATAGCTCGCAAACCCCACCAGGCAGGCCGCCAGGCCCACCAGGCTGTGCATGAGCGCGACGAGCTCGGGCATCTGGGTCATCTTGACGACCTTGGCCGCATACAGGCCGATGCCGCCGCCAATGACCAGAGCGCCGACGATCCAGGCCACCCCTGCGGGGCTGACGCGCGGGCCGAACACCGTGGCCAGCACGGCCAGCGCCATGCCGACCATGCCGAACAGGTTGCCCCGGCGCGAGGTTTCGGGGTTGGAGAGCCCGCCCAGGCTCAGGATGAACAAAATGGCCGCGCCCAGGTAGGCGACGGTGGCGAGACTTGGGGACATGTTCTGTGCTCCTCGTGTTCTTGTTGTGATGGAGTTACTTGCGGAACATGGCCAGCATGCGGCGCGTCACCGCAAAGCCGCCGAACATGTTGACGGCCGTGAGCACCAGCGCGGCAAACGCCAGCCACAGGATGAGCCCGTCCGGGCGCCCGTTGACACCCGCATCGGGCGGCGCGATCTGCACCAGCGCGCCGATGGCGATGATGCTGGAGATGGCGTTGGTCACGCTCATCAGTGGCGTGTGCAGCGCGGGCGTGACATTCCACACCACCATGTAGCCGATGAAGCAGGCCAGCACGAACACCGTGAAGTGCCCCAGGAAGGCCACGGGCGCATAGGCGCCGATGGCCCAGAACAGCACGGCCAGCACGGCAAAAACGATGGTCAGCGTCTTGGCGGACATCGGTGCGCCCGGGCCATGGCTGGATTTCTTGGCGGCCACAGGAGCCGCCGCGGCCTTGGGTGCCGGTGCAGGGGCCTGCTTGAGCGGCGGGGCAGGCCAGGTGATCGCCCCATCCTTGACCACGGTGAGGCCGCGGATCGCGTCGTCCTCCATGTTGACCACGGCCACGCCGTCCTTGGCCTTGCACAGCTCTTCCGTCAGGCGCAGCAGGTTGGTGGCGTACAGCGTGGACGACTGCTTGGCCAGGCGCGAGGCCAGGTCGGTGTAGCCGACGATGGTCACGCCATGGCGCACCACCGCCTGGCCGGGCACGGTCAGTTCGCAGTTGCCGCCCTGCTCGGCGGCCATGTCCACGATCACGCTGCCGGGCTTCATGCTCTGCACCATCTCGGCCGTGATGAGCTTGGGCGCGGGCTTGCCGGGGATCAGCGCGGTGGTGATGATGATGTCCGCATCCTTGGCCTGGTCGGCGTACATCTTGCGCTGCGCAGCCTGGAAGCCCTCGCTCATGACCTTGGCGTAACCGCCGCCGCCCGAGCCTTCTTCCTCGTAGTCCACCTTGACGAACTCACCGCCCAGCGACTTGACCTGGTCCGCCACCTCGGCACGTGTGTCGTTGGCGCGCACGATGGCGCCCAGGTTGGCCGCCGTGCCAATGGCCGCAAGACCCGCCACGCCAGCGCCCGCGATGAACACCTTGGCCGGCGGCACCTTGCCCGCGGCCGTGATCTGGCCGTTGAAAAAGCGGCCGAAGGCATTGGCCGCCTCGATGACGGCGCGGTAGCCGCTGACGCCTGCGGTGGACGTGAGCGCATCCATCTTCTGGGCGCGCGACAGCGTGCGCGGCAGGCAGTCGATGGCCAGCACCGTGGCCTTGCGGGCCGCCAGCTGCTGCATGAGCTCGGGGTGCTGGGCGGGCCAGATGAAATCAATGAGCGTCGTGCCCTCGCGCATCAGCGCCACTTCCTCGCTGCTGGGCGGGCGCACCTTGAAGACGATGTCCGATGCAGCCCACAGCGCGGCAGCGTCGCCCACGACCTGGGCCCCGGCGGCACGGTAGGCGTCGTCGCTGAAGTTGGCGGCCTCCCCTGCCCCCGACTCCACGGCAACCGCGAAGCCCAGCTTGATCAGCTTCTCCACCACATCGGGCACGGTGGCCACGCGCTTTTCGCCAGGGAAAGTTTCCCTTGGCACGCCAATGCGCTGCGGCTGCGGGACTGGGCTTGTCTGCATCAGAGGTCTCCTCGAGTTTCGTAATCGTTATGCAAGGCCGCCAGGCAGGGGAGGGCTGGCGCGCTAGCGTCTGGAAGGGGGCGCGGGAAACGGGAACGGCGGAATGGCCAGGTGGCCATCCATCATGCCGGCGCTCAGGCGCACGGCCTGGGCCAGGTCATGGGCCCACTGCTGGAGGGGCAGGCCCGCGGTCAGGAATTCTTCGTTGCTGCGCGGCCGGACGCTGAGCAGCCGCTGGTCCACCAGGGCATCCACCGCCACCCAGACACCCGCTTCGGTGACGTAGCGGTAGCCCACATGCGCGTAGGGAGTGCTCATCGCGATCTGGCGGCTGGCCATCCACTGGACCAGGTCGGGCCGGTTCTTTTCGAGCCACCTGGGACTGCTGGCCCAAAGCTTGAAGCGCAGGCAATCGGCGCGCACGGGGCTGCCGTCCGCGGGATCCTTGACCACGACGTCCTGTTGCGGCGGGCAGTACCCCACCCCTTGCGGAGACCCACGCAGGTCGCCCGTGCGGTTGGTCTGCACCCGCAGCGCGGCCAGCCATTCACCTTGCGCACCCCGCAGCCCCACCGCACGGGTCTGGAGCGGGGTACGGCCTGCGGGACCGGACATGGCTTCTTCGGAAGTGCCCAGGTCTTGCCACGCCCCCGGCGGCAACACCAGACGGGCCCGGCCGACGGGATATTCGGACTTGGGGGGAACGGTCAGGGGCGCGCACGCCACCGTGAACACCGTCACAGCCAACACAGGCAACAGCCGCCGGAACTTTGAAATTGTCAGAGTCATAGAGAAAGGTTCATACGAATTCGCCTTCAATCATCCCACGGCACCCGAGTCCGTCCATCGACGGCTTCTGCCATGCAACAACCAACTCGGTGTAGCTGGTGAGAAATGTGTTGAACGCGCCCTGGTATCGGACACTTCTTGCGGCGCTGCCGGTGGGCAAGCTGACCGCGAGCTTACATGAAGAAGATCTTGTCGCTGTCACCTTTGTCTGCTGTAGAGGGAACTCCCCAGTCTCTGCATGCAGACAGGCAAAAAAAAGCCTGGCAGCACAACGCAACCAGGCTGGGCAGCGGCCCCGCAGGGCCTCGTGCCAACGATCAGTGCACCACTTGCGCCAGCGTACCCGCAGCGTACTGGGCCGCCACGGCCTGCAGGCTCAGGCCCTGGATCTTGCTGCCCTGGCCTTCGCAGCCGAACTCCAGATAGCGGGCCTTGCAGACCTGCTTGGCGGCCTCGCGGGCGGGCTTGAGCCATTCGCGGGCATCGAACTTGTCGGGGTTCTCGGCCAGGAACTTGCGCACCGCGCCGGTCATGGCCAGGCGGATGTCGGTGTCGATGTTGATCTTGCGCACGCCGAACTTGATGGCTTCCTGGATCTCCTCGACCGGCACCCCGTAGGTTTCCTTCATCTTGCCGCCGTACTGGTTGATGATGGCCAGCAGTTCGGCGGGCACCGACGAGGAGCCATGCATCACCAGGTGGGTGTTGGGAATGCGCTTGTGGATTTCCTTGACCCGGCTGATGGCCAGGATGTCGCCGGTGGGCTTGCGGCTGAACTTGTACGCGCCATGGCTGGTGCCGATGGCGATGGCCAGCGCGTCGAGCTGGGTGGCCTTGACGAACACGGCGGCTTCCTCGGGGTCGGTCAGCATCTGGCTGTGGTCCAGCTTGCCTTCGGCGCCGATGCCGTCTTCCTCGCCAGCCTCGCCGGTTTCCAGGTTGCCCAGGCAGCCCAGCTCGCCTTCGACCGTGACACCCACCTTGTGGGCCATCTCCACGACCTTGCGCGTCACGTCGACGTTGTACTCGAACGATGCCGGCGTCTTGCCGTCTTCCATCAGGGATCCGTCCATCATGACCGAGCCAAAGCCCAGGTCGATGGCGCCGGCGCACACCTTGGGCGAGGTGCCGTGGTCCTGGTGCATCACCAGGGGGATGTGCGGGAAGGCCTCGACGGCGGCCTGGATCAGGTGCTTGATGAAAGGCTCGCCCGCGTACTTGCGCGCGCCAGCGCTGGCCTGCAGGATGACCGGCGCGCCCACTTCGTCGGCGGCGGCCATCACGGCCTGGACCTGTTCCAGGTTGTTGACGTTGAAGGCAGGGATGCCGTAGCTGTGGGCGGCGGCATGGTCGAGCAGTTCGCGCATCGAAACGAGGGGCATGGTCGTAGGGTCCGTTGAAGGTTGGAGGAAGGCGCTGTCAGCCTGGCAGTGCGGTGGTAACCGCTTGGTAACCCGTGATTTTAACCGGGGGGCGCGGACGGCGGCAGGGGCAAATCCAACCGGAAACAGGTGGTAAAGGGCGCGGAGGCCGGTGCCGCGCCGAACTGGCCGCCGTGGATGTCCGCCACCCGCCGCAGGATCTCGTGGCCCAGGTGCAGGCTGTCGGAGGTGCCCCTCGCTCCCCCGGAGGCGGGAGCATCGCCAGGGCGCCGGGCGCCGTCGTCGCACACCTGCAGCCATGCACCCGCCCCGTCAGACGCCCCCACCTGCACCGCGATGTGCGTGCCTTGCGGCGTGTGCTTGAGCGCGTTTTCCACCAGATTGCGCGCGGCGATGTCCAGCAGCAGCACATGCCCGGACACCCAGAGCTCCGGCGGGGCCGACAGCGCCATGTCGTCGCCCCGCTGCCACGCCGCCTGCGCGTAGTCGGCGCAGACCTGGCGGGCCACGGCGCACAGGTCCACCGGCGCCTTGGCCTCGTGCAGCTCAGCCCGGCTCGCGCGGGCCAGGGCCAGCAGCTGGTTGAGCACATGGCCGGCCCGCAGGGCATCCTGGCCGATGCGCGCGATGGCCTGCGCCCTGGCACCGGCCTCCAGGTCTCCGGCCAGGGCGCTGGCCTGCAGCGCGATGGAGGACAGCGGCGTGCGCAGCTCGTGGGCGACTTCGTTGGCCAGCCGCCGCTCGCGCACCAGCGCCGCCTGCTGGCGGTCCAGCAAGGTGTTGATGGAGGCGACCACCGACTCGAATTCGCTCCACGCATGGCGCGAGGCCAGGCGCGGCGCGCTGGCGGGGTCGAGGGCGGCCACGTCGGCCGACAGGGCATACAGCGGCCGCAAACCCCGCCACAGGGCCAGGCCCAGCGCGAGCGACACCACGGGAAGCAGCCAGAGGCCGGGCTCGATCATCTGCTCGGCGATGTCCTGCGCGAGTTCATCGCGCTCGCGCAGCTCCAGCAGCACCATGATCTTGCGCATCCGCGCGGCGTCCCATTGCGAGAAGCTGCGCCACACCGTCCCGTCCGGCCCGAGCGCCATGTTGGCGAATCCCTCGACCTCGCCAAAGGCCGGCGCCGGCGCGGTGCCGCTGTGATGGAGCATGCGGCCCTGCGCGTCCCACTGCACGACGCTGAGGGACTGCTGGTAGTCGTGCGACTTGAGCCAGGGCGTGGGGGCGCGCTGGGTGACCTGCGGCCCCTCGGCGGCCTCGGTCGCACGCAGGTTCAGCAGCAGGGCGGCCACGCTGGCCAGGTGCCCGTCGGTCAGTTCGTCCGCCTCGTGCACCCCCGTCTGGTAGCCGATGAACACGAAGCTGCCCCACACCAGCGCCAGCGCTCCAAGGCACCACAGCAGCAGCTGGCGCGTCAGGGACGGCCGGCGAACACGGGCCGCAGAGGCCGCAGGAGAATCACTCATTCCGCGGGCTCCTGGGGCATGAAATAGCCCACGCCGCGCATGGTCTGGATGCACGCGCTGCCCAGCTTGCGGCGCAGGTGGTGGATGTGGACCTCCACCGCGTTGCTCTCGATGGCCGCGTCCCAGCTGTACAGGCGCTCCTCGATCTGCTGGCGCGAGAGCACGCGCCCCCGCGCTTCCAGCAGCACCAGCAGCACCGAAAACTCCCGCGGCGACATCTCCACCGCCTTGCCGCCCTGGTGGACGGTCCGCGCAGCGGGGTCCATTTCGATGTCTGCGTAGCGGATGGTGGGGGACGCCCGGCCGGCGGCCCGGCGCAGCAGGGCCCGCAGGCGCGCGTCCAGCTCATCGATATCGAAGGGCTTGGCCAGGTAGTCGTCGGCGCCCTGGTCCAGCCCCGCGATGCGCTGGTGCACCTGGTCACGGGCGGTGACGATGAGCACGGGGGTGGACGGATCGGGCAGCCCCGGAGCCGCGGCGGCAGCGCCCGGGGCCGGGCTCAGCCGCAGCCGCCGGAGCAATTCGCCGCCGTCTCCGTCGGCCAGCCCCAGGTCCAGCAGCACGGCATCAAAGCGCTCGGCGCGCAGCGCGCTCCACGCACTGGCCACGCCATCGCACACGTCCACCGCGTAGCCGCGCTGGTGCAGGTTGGCACGCAGCCCGCTGGCGATGCCGGCATCGTCTTCGACAACGAGTATTCGCATGCGGCGATTGTCGCCGGGCCCGGCGCCCCCGGACCAGCCGCGGCCCGCCATTAAGGCGGTGTTAAGTGCGGCCTTCTATGGTCCGGGCATGCCATCTTCGCCTTCCCATCCCCATTCCTTCCCGGCCCGCCATCGATTCCTGCTCCTGTGGACACTCGGCCTGCTGGCCGCCGTGGTGGCCTGGGACGCGGGGGGGCAAGACATTCCGCTGGCCCGCGCATTTGGCTCGGCCACGGGATTCCCCCTGCGGGAGCAGTGGTTCTTCGTGCACGTGCTCCATGAAGGCGCACGCCGCCTGGCGTGGCTGCTGGTGCTGCTGCTCGTGGTGGGCGTGTGGTGGCCGCCGCGCGGGGTGCTGCGGCGCATCGATACCGGCGAGCGCCTGCAGATGGCCCTGAGCGCGCTGCTGGCGCTCGCGGTGGTGAGCATCGCCAAGAACCTGAGCGACACGAGCTGCCCCTGGGACCTCGCGGAGTTCGGCGGCGTGGCGCGCTATGCGTCCCACTGGGCGCTGGGCGTGGCCGACGGCGGCGGCGGGCGCTGCTTTCCGGCGGGCCATGCCTCGGCCGGGTTCGCCTTCATCGGCGGCTACTTTGCGCTGCGCCGCAAGGAACCCGCGGCGGCGCGCTGGTGGCTGGCCGCGGCCGTGGCGGCGGGCCTGGTCCTGGGCGGCGCCCAGCAGGTGCGCGGCGCGCACTTCATGAGCCACACGCTCTGGACGGGCTGGCTGTGCTGGGTGTCGGGCTGGCTGTGCGACCTGGGGTTTCAGAAACTGGCGCGGCCCCGCCCGGCCGATACCGGGGAGCAGGACCTGCCAGGGCACGGCGCCCCGTCCCAGTGAAGCCGGGTGCGGGGTGAGGCGGCGTCGCCGCTCCGGCGGCCGCGCTCAACTCGCCACGCAGATCTTCAGCATGTTGGTGCCGCCGGGGGCGCCCATGGGCTCGCCGCAGGTGATGGCGTAGACATCGCCCTTTTGCACGATGTTGCGGCTCTTGAGGTGGCGCTCGGCCTGCTCCAGCGCCGTGTCGCGGTCTGCGCTGGTGTCCATGAGCAAGGGGCGCACGTTGCGGTACATGGCCATCTTGCGCTGCGTGGCGACCTTGGGCGTGAGCGCATAGATCGGAATGTCGATGCTGTGCCGGCTCATCCACAGTGCCGTCGCGCCGCTGTCGGTCATGGCCACGATGGCCTTGGCGCCCAGGTGGTGGGCCGTGAACAGCGCGCCCATGGCGATGGACTGGTCGATCCGGCCGAAGGTCTGGCCGGTGAAGTCGGCGTCGAGCTGGTGGTCTTCGGCCGCCTCGGCCGCCGCGCAAATGGTGGCCATTTCTTCCACCGTCTCGAGCGGGTAGCGGCCGGCGGCTGTCTCGGCGCTCAGCATCACGGCGTCGGTGCCGTCCAGCACGGCGTTGGCCACGTCGCTCACCTCGGCGCGCGTGGGCACGGGGTTGGTGATCATGCTTTCCATCATCTGCGTGGCGGTGATCACGACCTTGTCCTGTTCGCGCGCCATGCGGATCATCTTCTTTTGCAAGGCGGGCACGGCCGCGTTGCCCACTTCCACGGCCAGGTCGCCGCGCGCCACCATGATGCCGTCGCTCACGCGCAGGATGGCTTCCAGGTGCGGGATGGCCTCGGCGCGTTCGATCTTGGCGATCAGGCCCGGCTTGTGGCGGTACTCGGACGCGGCCACGTTGCACAGCTGGCGCGCCATTTCCATGTCGGTCGCGTTCTTCGGAAAGCTCACCGCCACATAGTCGGCCTGGAAGCTCATGGCCGTGCGGATGTCTTCCATGTCCTTGGCGGTGAGGGCCGGTGCCGTGAGGCCCCCGCCCTTCTTGTTGATGCCCTTGTTGTTGGACAGCTCGCCGCCCACCTTGACGGTGGTGTGCACCTCTTCGCCGCGCACCGCATCCACGGTGAGCACGATCAGCCCGTCGTTGAGCAGCAGCAGATCGCCCGCCTTCACGTCGCGCGGCAGTTCCTTGTAGTCCAGCCCCACGCCGTCGATGTCGCCCAGCTCCGTGCGCGAGGCGTCGAGCACGAACTTGGCGCCCGATTCCAGTTGCACCTTGCCCTCCGCGAACTTGCCCACGCGGATCTTGGGGCCCTGCAGGTCGGCCATGATGGCCACTTCGCGGCCCGCGCGCTGGGCCGCGGCGCGCACCGTGGCGGCGCGGTCGATGTGGTCCTGCGCCTTGCCGTGGCTGAAGTTCAGCCGCACCACGTTCACCCCCGCGCGGATCATGGCCTCCAGCAGTGCCGGGTCGCTCGATGCGGGGCCCAGGGTGGCAACAATCTTGGTGGCGCGGCGGGTAGGCATGGGCTTGTCTCTTTCTGTGGGTATGTAATCGAATTTCAATTCTCACACGAAGCGGTTACATGCCGATTACCAGCCGCCCTCAGCCGATGCCCGGAGGGCATCCTTGGCGCCTGCGCGCACGGCTGCCCAGCATGAGGGCCATGGCCCCCACCATCAGCAGCGCGGCGGCCGTGAACGTGGCCCGCATGCCCGCCACCATGGGCATCCCTGAAGCCCCCACGGCATGCGCCAGCGCCGCGCCCATCGCGAACACGGCCCCCATGGCGGAAGCTCCCGTGATGAGCCCCAGGTTGCGCGACAGGTTGAGCAACCCCGCCACGACACCCCGCGCGCCGGGTTCTGCGTGGGCCATGACCGCGGTGTTGTTGGCCGCCTGGAACAGGGCATAGCCCGCCGTCAAGACCGCCAGCGGGACGACATAGCCCGGCACGCCCCACGCGAGCGGCGCCAGCGCCAGGCCGGCGCACCCGGCGAGCATGGCGGCGAGCCCGGCCAGCCCCATGGAATGCGCGCCCAGCCTGTCCACGGCCCTGCCCGCGGGAAGGCCCACCAGCGCGGACACCAGCGGGCCACACGACATGGCGAGCCCGACCTGCGCGGCACCGAGCCCCAGCGCCCCCGACAGATAGAACGGCCCCACCACCAGCGTCGCCATCACCACCGTGGCCACGAGGGTGGTGGTGGCCAGGCCCGCGCCCAAGCCGGGGAGGCGCAACACCGACAACCGGACCAGGGGCGCGGCCACGCGCGCCTGGGCCCACACGAACAGGCATGCCCCCAGCGCCGCAAGGCACAGCAGCGCCCCGTTCAGCAGGCCCCAGCCGCCCCGCCCCATCGTCATGGCCAGCGCGTAGGCCCCCAGCGCGAGGGCCAGCAGCACCGTGCCCAGGGGGTCGAACCCGGGCCTCTCCCCTGCGGCCAGGCGGTCCGCCGGCAGGTGGCGGCGCACCAGCAGCAGGCCCAGGGCGCCCAGCGGCAGGTTGATGAGAAAGATCATCGGCCAGCCGGCCTGGGCGATCAGCACACCGCCCAGCGTCGGCCCCAGGGCCGTGCCCACGGCGGACATGGTGCCCAGCAGGCCCATGGCGCTGCCCGCCCGGTCCTTGGAGACGGTCTCGCCCACGAAGGCCATCGTGAGCGCCATCATCGCGGCCGCGCCCAGCCCCTGCAGCGCCCTGGCGGCGACCAGGAGCCCCAGCGTGGGGGCCGCGGCGCACAGGGCCGAGGCCCCCGTGAACAGGGCCAGCCCCGCCAGCAGCAACCGCCGGCGGCCCACCACGTCGCCCAGCCGGCCCACGCCGACCACGGCCGTGGTGATGGCCAGCAGGTAGGCCAGCACCACCCATTGCACTTCCTGAAAGGGCACGTCCAGCGCCTGCGCCAGCGTGGGCAAGCCGACATTGACGATGCTGGTGCCCAGCGAGGACAGCAGCATGGACAGCGCAAGGCTCGCCAGCGCCCACCGGCTGTCCGAGGGGCCGGTGGCCTGCGGCCCGCCCGCGGCAGGCTGGGGCGGCAGGGAAAAAGTCGCTTGCGGGGGAATAGCGGTGCGGGTGGGGGGTGTCATGGCGGAGGGTCTCCTCGGGAGGCGATGGTTCGCGGGTGCCCGGTCGGCGCCCCTGGAAAACCAGCCACTCCAGCGTAGCCAGGCACGTGGCCCGGCGGAAGACGCAGCATTTGCATTCCATACATGCACCAGACGCCATGCCACGGACCGGCGTGCTATGGTCCCGCCATGCCGCGGCCTGATCTCAACCTGCTGGTCACCCTGGATGTGCTGCTTGCGGAAGGCAACGTGGCGCGGGCCGCCGAGCGCCTGCACCTGAGTCCTTCCGCGATGAGCCGGGCGCTCGCCCGGCTGCGCGACACCACCGGCGACCCGCTGCTCGTCAGGGCCGGGCGCGGACTGGTGCCGACGCCACGCGCACTGGAGCTGCGCGACAAGGTCAGCCAGCTCGTGCAGGACACCGAGGCCGTCCTGCGCCCCGCATCGGCGTCCGACCCCGCCCAATGGGCCCGGTCTTTCACGCTGCGCTGCAGCGACGGCTTTGCGGAGAACTTTGGCCCCGGCCTCCTCGCCCGCGTGGGCGAGGCCGCCCCCGGGGTGCGGCTGCGCTTCGTGCAGAAGACCGACAGGCACAGCGCCCCGCTGCGCGATGGAACCGTCGACCTGGAGACCGGCGTGGTGGGCGACGCCATGGGCCCCGAGGTGCGGGCGCAGGCCCTGTTCCGCGACCGCTTCGTGGGGGTCGTGCGCGCGGGGCACCCGCTGTGCGCGGGCGAGATCACGCCGGCCCGCTATGCGGCCGGCAGGCATGTGCTCGTGTCGCGGAAGGGGCGGGACCGGGGGCCCGTGGACGATGCCCTCGCGCCCCTGGGCCTGGCGCGGCAGATCGCCACCGTGGTGGGCGGCTTTTCCACCGCGCTGGCGCTGGCGCGCGGCTCCGACCTGGTTGCCACGGTTCCCGAACACCACACCGGCAACCTGCGCGCCGGCATGTCCAGCTTTGCACTGCCCGTCCCGGTGCCGCAGATCACGGTGTCGCTGCTGTGGCACCCCCGGCTGCAAGCCGATCCCGCGCACCAGTGGCTGCGCGGGCTGGTCCGGGAGGTGTGCGCCGAGCTTCGCTGACGCGCGCCCCCGCACGGCCGCACGCAGCGGTCAGACGAAGGGATGCGACAGGGCGTGCGCCAGCACATGGGCCAGGATGGCGGCCTCCAGCCCATGCCGGGCATAGAGCCATCCCGCCACCAGCCCGAAGGCGGTGTTGCCCACCAGCACGAACGCCACCACGGAGGGGGTGAGCACCCCGGCCATGGCCTGCGCGGCCGGCAGATGCCCCAGCGCAAACAGCAGGGCGCTGGCCACCACGGCGGCCGCCACGATGCCACGGCCCGGCGTGCCCTGGCCGCGCTGCACGAAGCGCCAGCCCAGCCACAGCAGCAGGCTCATCACGCCCCAGCGCACCAGCAGTTCCTCGGAAATCCCGCCATAGAGCAGCTTGACCCCCAGGGATGCGGCACCGGCCGGGTCGGAGGGCCTGAGCGCCTGCGGCGCCACCAGCGAGAGGCCCCACAGCCACAGTGCGCCCGCGAGCCCGCCCACAAGCCCCGGCGCCCACTGGCGCCGGAAGGGCCCGGCCACCGGCTGGCCCTGCAGCCAGGCCGACACGGCAGGCGCCGCCAGCCCCACGCGGGGCGCCAGCGCCACACCCAGTGCCACGCACAGGGCCAGCAGGACCGCGGTCTGCAGGCCGCTGAGCAGCACCATGGCCCACAGCGGCAGCGGCAACAAGGCCTGGTGGGCGGCCAGGGGCGGGACCAGCGCCCACACCACGGCCACGACGCCCGGCAGGCCCAGCAGCCACAGCGCGGCACCCAGGCGCCACTTCTGCGCGCGGGGGGAGCGCGTGGCAAGGTGCGCGGGCACGGCGGTATCAGAAGCCATCATGGACCCTGGCCATCCCTCGGCCTCAGCCGCGCATCAGCGCTTCGATCTCGTCGGCCTTCACCGGCACGCCGCGCGTGATCAGCTCGCAGCCCGTCTCGGTGACGATGGCGTCGTCCTCGATGCGGATGCCGATGTGGTGGAACTGCTCGGGCACCCCGTCGGCCGGCCGCACGTAGATGCCGGGCTCGATGGTGAGCACCATGCCCGGGCGCAGCACGCGGCTGGGGCGGTTGGTGATGGTCTCGCCCGACAGCGGGTCCTTGCGCTCGCTCACCGCCCCGACCTCATCGGGTTCCACGTAGCTGCCGCAGTCATGCACGTCCATGCCCAGCCAGTGGCCCGTGCGGTGCATGTAGAACTGGAAGTAGGCGCGCGTGTCGATCACGTCCTGCGCGGTGCCCACCTTGTTCCTGTCGAGCAGGCCCAGGTCCAGCATGCCCTGCGCCAGCACGGCCACGGTGGCGTCGTGCGGGTCGTTGAAGCGCGCGCCGGCCTTGGTGGCCGCCACCGCCGCGTCCTGGCTGGCCAGCACCAGGTCGTACAGCGCGCGCTGCGGCCCGGTGAAGCGGCCGTTGGCCGGGAAGGTGCGGGTGATGTCGCTGGCGTAGCCGTCAAGCTCGCAGCCGGCGTCGATGAGCACCAGCTCGCCGTCGCGCACCGGGGCGGCGTCCGCGCGGTAGTGCAGCACGCAGGCGTTGGCCCCGGCCGCCACGATGGAGCTGTAGGCCGGGTACTGCGAGCCCTCGTCGCGAAACGCGTGCAGCAGCTCGGCATCCAGGTGGTACTCGCGCACGTCCTGGCCGGCGCGCAGCATGCGGGCCGAGCGCTGCATGGCGCGGATGTGCGCCCTGGCGCTGATGTCGCTGGCGCGGCGCATGATGTCCTGCTCGTGCGCGTCCTTGATGAGCCGCATCTCGTCGAGCAGCGTGCACACATCGTTCTGCTCCGCCGGGCACAGCGCGCCGTAGCGCACGCGCGCGCGCACCGCGTTCAGCCACCCTTCCACCCGCGCTGCCAGGCCGCTGTGGATGGCAAACGGGTACCACACGCGGTGGCGGTTCTCCAGCAGGCGGGGCAGCTTGGCGTCCAGCTCGGCGATGGAATGGGCGGCTTGCACGCCCAGCGCCCCGGGCGCCGCAGCAGGGCCCAGCCGGTAGCCGTCCCAGATCTCGCGCTCCAGGTCCTTGGGCTGGCAGAACAGGGTGCTGCACCCGTCCTGCGCGACCACAAGGCATGCCCCCGGCTCGATGAAGCCGGTCAGGTAGTAGAAGTAGCTGTCGTGGCGGAACAGGAAGTCGGTGTCCCGGTTGCGCGGGCGCTCCGGCGCCGTGGGAATGATGGCGATGCCCCCCGCGCCCAGCTGGGCAGCAAGCCGCGCGCGGCGTTGGGCGTAGATGGAGGCAGGCACGGTGGTGTTCATGGACGGGCAGCAGAGAGAGAATTGAGTTCAGCCAGGCGCTCGGGGGTCCCCACATCGGTCCAGCGTCCGGTGTAGAGCTGTGCGCTGACCCGGCCATTGTCCATCGCGCGGCGAAGCAGCGGCGCCAGCGGGGCTTTGATGCCATCCGGGTTGCCGGCCGGAATGTCGCACCAGGGCGCCGCGAACAGCCCGGCGCGCAGCAGGGCGATGGTGCTGTAGGTGTAGCGCGGCGCGGGGTCGGCGGCGGGCAGGTTCAGTGCCAATCCGTCCGCCGACAGCCCGAAGTCGCCGCGCAGGTTGTGGGCCGGGTTGGGCACCAGCCACAGGTGGGCCAGGTGGCCGCTGGCCTCGAAGGCCGACACGGCGGCGCTGCCGAACACGAAGTCGGGCGCAAACACATCGCCCGCCGCCAGCCAGAACACGGGGCCCAACCGGGGCAGGGCGCGGGCGATGCCGCCGGCGGTTTCCAGTGCGCCGCCAAAGTCCACGCCTTCGTGCGAGTATGAAATGGATAGCTGCTTGCGCTTGTCCACCCGGCGCTGGAGGCCAAAAACATCGGAAAAGTGGTGGCTGATCTGCCCACCCAGCCATGCGGTGTTGATCACCACCTGCTCCACACCCGCTTCCTGCAGCGCCGCCAGGTGCCACTGCAGCAGCGGCTGGCCCTGCACCTGCAGCAGGGGTTTGGGGATGGTGTCGGTCAGCGGGCGCATGCGCTCGCCACGGCCTGCGGCCAGCAGCATGGCGGGGACCTGCCCCCCGGTGGCGGCGGCCGGCGCCGCGGCACCCGCGCTCACGCCACGGCCTCCTGCAGGGCGCCCCGCTGCAGCGCGTGGCGCTGCACGGCCGTGGGCGCGAACAGGGCCACGAGCGCCTCCAGGAGCGCGCGTGCCTTGCCCGAATGGTCCGCACCGAAGTTGCACACATAGACGTCGAGCGTGACGGCCTGCTGTTCGGGCCAGGTGTGCACGCACAGGTGCGACTCGGCCAGCAGCACGGTGGCGGTCACCCCGCCAGGTCCGTGGGCGGTGGCGGGAAATCCGTGGAACAGCTGGCCCACGGGCTGCAGCCCGGCGGCGCGCACGGCGTCGCCGCAGGCCTGGCCCAGGGCGGCGGCATCGAGCAGCCACACGGGGGCGCAGCGGCAGCCATGGAGATCGGCGGTGAGGTGCAGTCCTTGCATGGCCCGCACTGTAGTGCATCACGGGGGCGGGCGGCGCCGGGCTTTCGGGCCCACATCGCGGCCGGGCTGGCGCCACCCCGGCCGGTCCCGGCGGTCCAGCGCCCAGGCGGTGGTCGCGCGCGCGGCGCCACGGACTATCCCGCCGGGGTAGGGCGATGCGCCGGGCGCTCGGGTAGCCTGCGCGGCCCATGACAGCCCCTGCCCCGCAACCCCGGCCCGGCCACCCGAAGCCGCTTGTGCCAACTATTACCGGATCACGCCTGCGCGCGATCGTGGGCCGCCGTTTCGCGGGCACCGACACCCCCCATAGTGTCGCCACCATGAAGATCATCCTTGCCGACGACCACACGCTGTTCCGCGAAGGACTGCAGCACCTGCTGTCGGCACTGGACCCTCAGGCCCAGGTGCTGGAGGCGAACGACTACGCCAGCGCGGCGTCGCTGGTGGTGGAGCATCCCGATGCCGCCCTCGCCCTGGTGGACCTGGACATGCCGGGCCGCGACGCCAGCGCGCCGGGTGGCGGCGGCCTGGAACGCCTGCTGGCGCTGGCGCCCGGCGTGCCGGTGGTGGTGCTCTCCGCCCGCGAAGACCCCGCCGTGGTCCGCGACGTGCTGGACGCGGGCGCCATGGGGTTCATCTCCAAGCGCGAACGCGCCGCCGTGATGCTCAACGCCCTGCATCTGGTGCTGGCCGGCGGCATCTACCTGCCGCCCATGCTCCTGGGCACGGCGGCCCGGGCGTCCGCCTGCGCCGCCCTGACCCCCCGGCAGGTCGAGGTGTTGCACGGCCTGGCGAACGGGCATGCCAACAAGGTGATCGCGCGCCAGCTCGGCATGAGCGAGGCGACCGTGAAGGCGCACACGGGTGCCATCTTCCGCAGCCTGGAGGTCAGCAACCGCGTGCAGGCCGTGCGCATGGCCCGGCGGCTGGGCCTGCTGGCGCCCGACTGAGCCCAAGGAAGCTCCTGATTTGATAGCTGCCAGCGCTTTATAGACAAGCGCTTGTGCCCTGTTTGATTCAAAATTGAAGGTCCGGCAGGCCGCGGTGCGACGGCCGCGCAATGCGCCCGCCTCCGAGACTCGGAACGGCCGATCACTGAGCGCAGATGTGCCGCGGGCTGCGCGCGGGCCGTGCGGCATCCGCCGGGGCAAAAGCCGCCAGCGCGGGGGACCGCGCTCCGGGCTCCAGGCCGCCGGTGGAGGGGCGGGGGCGCCGCCCCGGTAAAATGCCGGGTTTCCCCTGAACCTCCCACCCTGAACCCTCCCCCATGGCCAACACCCAGCAATCCCAACAGATGGCAAATGCGATCCGCGCATTGGCCATGGACGCCGTTCAACAAGCCAACTCCGGCCACCCCGGCGCCCCGATGGGCATGGCCGACATGGCCGTGGCGCTGTGGAGCCGCCACCTCAAGCACAACCCCACGAATCCCCAGTGGTTCGACCGCGACCGCTTCGTGCTCTCCAACGGCCACGGCTCGATGCTGCTGTACGCGCTGCTGCACCTCACCGGCTACGACCTGCCCATTGGCGAACTCAAGAACTTCCGCCAGCTGCACAGCAAGACGCCAGGACACCCCGAAGTGGGCTACACCGCTGGCGTGGAAACCACCACCGGCCCGCTGGGCCAGGGCATCACCAATGCCGTGGGCTTCGCGCTGGCCGAAAAGCTGCTGGCCTCCGAGTTCAACCGCGAAGGCCACGCGGTGGTGGACCACAACACCTACGTGTTCCTGGGCGACGGCTGCCTGATGGAAGGCATCAGCCACGAGGCCGTGTCGCTGGCTGGCGCCTGGAAGCTCAACAAGCTGATCGCGCTGTATGACGACAACGGCATCAGCATCGACGGCCAGGTCGCCCCCTGGTTCGCCGACAACACCCCCCTGCGCTTCGTGGCCAGCGGCTGGAACGTGATCGGCCCCATCGACGGCCACGACGCCGACAAGGTGGCCGCCGCCATCGTGGAAGCCAAGAAGCAGACCGAGCGCCCCACCCTCATCGTGTGCAAGACGCACATCGGCAAGGGCAGCCCGAACCGCGCCAACACCGCCAAGGCCCACGGCGAGCCGCTGGGCGCGGAAGAAATCAAGCTCACGCGCGAAGCCCTGGGCTGGACCAGCGAGCCCTTCGTGGTCCCGGACGACGTGTACGCCGGCTGGGATGCCAAGGCCAACGGCCAGGCTGCAGAGGCCGCGTGGAACGAGCGCTTTGCCGCCTACAGCGCCGCCTTCCCCGAGCTGGCCGCCGAACTCACGCGCCGCATGGAGGGCAACCTGCCCGCCAACTTCGCGCAAGTGGCCGTGGACGCCGTGGTGGCGGCCCACACCAAGGGCGAGACCGTGGCCAGCCGCAAGGCCAGCCAGCTGGCGCTGGAAGCCTTCACCGCCGCGCTGCCCGAACTGCTGGGTGGCAGCGCCGACCTGACGGGCTCCAACCTCACCAACACCAAGAGCACCCCCAACCTGCGTTTTGACATGCAGGGCCACGTGGTACAGACCACGCTGGAAAACGGCCAGAAGATCGGCGGGCGCCACATCAACTACGGCGTGCGCGAGTTCGGCATGGCCGCGATCATGAACGGCATCGCGCTGCACGGCGGCTTCATCCCGTACGGCGGCACCTTCCTCACGTTCAGCGACTACAGCCGCAACGCCATCCGCATGGCCGCGCTGATGAAGCAGCGCGTGATCCACGTGTTCACGCACGACTCCATCGGCCTGGGCGAAGACGGCCCCACCCACCAGTCCATCGAGCACGCCGCCAGCCTGCGTTTGATCCCCAACCTGGATGTGTGGCGCCCCGGTGACACGGCCGAAACCGCCGTGGCCTGGAGCGTGGCCCTGTCCAACCGCAACAAGCCCACCGCCCTGCTGCTGTCGCGCCAGAACCTGCCCTACGCGCCCAAGCGCGACCTGGGCGACATCTCGCGCGGCGCCTACGTGCTCTCCGAACCCGCGGATGTCGGCATCAAGAAGAAGGCAGTGGCCGTGATCATCGCCACCGGCTCCGAAGTGCAGCTGGCGCTCAAGGCCCAGCGCCTGCTGGCCGACAAGAAGATCGCCGTGCGCGTGGTCTCCATGCCCAGCACGACCACGTTCGACCGCGAAGACGCCAAGTACAAGGGCAGCGTGCTGCCCGCCGGCGTGCCCCGCGTGGCCGTGGAAATGGGCGTGACCGACGGCTGGTGGAAGTACGGCTGCGCCGCCGTGGTGGGCATCGACACCTACGGCGAATCGGCCCCGGCGCCCGTGCTGTTCAAGCACTTCGGCTTCACCGAAGAGAACGTGGCCGACGCGGTGCTGGTCGCCATCGGCGCCGCACGGCTCAAGCCCGCCAAGAAGGTCAAGGCCCGCTGAGACGCCTCCCCGCCCGCTGCGTGCCCACTGCTGCAGCGGGCGCGCCCCGGCAGATTCCTGATTTCGACTTTGCAACCTTGGAGAGACACCCTATGACGATCAAGATTGGTATCAACGGCTTTGGCCGCATCGGCCGCAACGTGCTGCGCTCGGCCATCCAGAACTTCAGCGACATCGAAGTCGTGGGCATCAACGACCTGCTGGAGCCGGAGTACCTCGCGTACATGCTGCAGTACGACTCGGTGCACGGTCGCTTCAAGGGCGAAGTCTCGGTGGACGGCAACACCCTGGTCGTCAATGGCAAGAAGATCCGCCTGACGCAAGAGCGCGACCCCGCCAACCTCAAGTGGAACGAAGTCGGCGCCGACGTGGTGATCGAATCCACCGGCCTGTTCCTGGACAAGGTCACCGCGCAAAAGCACATCGATGCGGGCGCCAGGAAGGTCATCCTGTCGGCCCCCTCCAAGGACGACACGCCCATGTTCGTGTTCGGCGTGAACCACGACACCTACGCCGGCCAGGCCATCGTGTCCAACGCCTCGTGCACCACCAACTGCCTGGCCCCCGTGGCCAAGGTGCTCAACGACAAGTGGGGCATCAAGCGAGGCCTGATGACCACGGTGCACGCCGCCACCGCCACGCAAAAGACCGTGGACGGCCCGTCCAACAAGGACTGGCGCGGCGGCCGCGGCATCCTGGAAAACATCATCCCCTCGAGCACCGGCGCCGCCAAGGCCGTGGGCGTGGTGATCCCGGCGCTGAACAAGAAGCTGACCGGCATGTCCTTCCGCGTGCCCACCAGCGACGTGTCGGTGGTCGACCTGACGGTGGAGCTGGACAAGGCTGCCACCTATGAGGAAATCAAGGCCGAGATGAAGGCCCAGTCCGAAGGCGCGCTCAAGGGCGTGCTGGGCTACACCGAGGACAAGGTGGTGGCCACCGACTTCCGTGGCGACACCCGCACGTCCATCTTCGACGCCGACGCCGGCATCGCGCTGGACGGCACCTTCGTGAAGGTCGTGAGCTGGTACGACAACGAATGGGGCTACTCGAACAAGTGCCTGGAAATGGTGCGCGTTGTTTCCAAGTAAGCGTTACCCTTGAGAATGAAGAAGCATTAGAAGCAACTACCCTGTTCAAGCCGGCCGCCTGCAAAGGCTGCCGGCTTTTTTTTGCCCCCCGCCCGCCCCGCGGTGCGCGGCAGGCCGCCGCCTCAACGCGCGGCCACGGACGCGGCGGCGGCCGCCGCAGCACCAGCCAGCGGCGCCGGGCCCTGGGACTGCGCAGGCGCGCTGGCGATGTGCACCGTGCTGGTGGGAAAGGCAAACTCCACCCCCATGGCCTTGAACTCGCGCATGAGGCCCAGATTGATGGACTGCTGCAGGTCCATGTAGAGGTTGAACGCCGGGTCCTGGACGATGTAGACCACCTCGTAGTCCAGCGAACTCGCGCCAAACGCCTTGAAGTGCGCGCGGTCGAAGCGCAGCTCCGGATGGGCGTCGATGAGCTTGCGCACCACGCCCGGGATCGCCTCGGCCTGCTCGGGCGTGGTGTTGTACGACACACCGAAGCCGAACACGATGCGCCGCTTCTCCAGCATGCGGTAGTTGCTGATGGTCTGCTTGAGCAGGTCGGTGTTGGACATCACGATCTGCTCGCCCTGCAGGCTGCGGATGCGCGTGGTCTTCAGCCCGATCACCTGCACCGTGCCCGAGACGCTGCCGACCACGATGAAATCGCCCACCTCGAAGGGCTTGTCCACCGCGATCGCGAGCGAGGCGAACAGGTCGCCCAGGATGTTCTGCACCGCCAGCGCCACGGCGATGCCCCCCACCCCCAGGCTGGCGATGAAGGCCGTGATGTTCACGCCCACGTTGGACAGGATGGCCAGCAGCACCACGCTCCACAGCAGCGTGCGCAGCCCCCAGGACAACAGCGTGGCGGAGGCGCTGACCTGGGTCATGCCCGTGGACGAATGGCGTTCCACATACCGCCGCACGCCCATGCCGATGGCCCGCATGCCCCACAGGCCCATCTGCAGCGCAAGGGCGACAAACCACAGCTGGCTGAGCCGGCTTTCCCAGCGGCCCGGCAGCTCCAGCAGGCTCGCGCCCACCAGCAGGGCCACGACCACCATGAGCAGGCGGCTCGTGCCCTCCAGCACCTCCACCACGGTGTGCGCCGCCGCGCTGCCGGACTGCGTGGCCCACACCCTGGCACGGCCCGTGAGCAGATGCAGCACCAGCAGGATGCCCACATAGGTCGTGGCGGCGGCGGCCAGCGCCACCATCAGGCTCCACAGCGGAACGCCCACGAAGGTCGTCTCGCGGATCCAGGTTGAGAAGGTCGATGGCGGCATGGTTGTTTCTCCTTGGTGGGGCGGCACGCGCGCCGGGCTGCGGCGTGTGGCCCGCTTGCAGGCCTGCGTGGGCGCGGGTGCGGCCACCGGCCACCGGCCACCGGTGGCCGGTGGCCGGTGGCCGGTGGCCGATGGCAGTGGCGCGCGGTGGACTGATTGATCGACAGCCATCGCCGCGCAGAGTTCCCGCACCCTTGCTCGGCAAGGCCGCCAGCACCTGAGCGAGGGACGGGTGAAGCGGTGGACGACACCCGGCACAGGCCCGGCCACGCCCCACGCAAATTGCAAGCGTTCGTAAGACATGGCCCACAGGAATACAGAGGCAGTGCCTACGCGGGCGGCGGGCCGCGCGGCGAACAATGCATTCATCAAAAAGCTGGCATGCATTGCCTGGCGCCGCGCCCCCTGCCCAGTGAGGCGCGCAACGCGCCGGGGCCTGCCCACCAACAATCCACCCGCTCAGGAGGTCTCCACACCATGCACCCATCCATCCCCCTCCGTCTCACGGCCGCAGCCCTCGCGCTGGGCGCCCTGGCAGCGTGCTCGTCCACGCCCCCGCCCGCCGAACAGATGGCCGTCACCCGCACCACGGTGAACCGCGTGGCGGCGGCGCCGGCGACGGCCACCAGCGCCCCCGTGGACCTGCAGCGTGCGCAGGAAAAACTCATCCTCGCCGAGAAGGCCATGGCCCAGCAGGACTACAAGAACGCCCGGCGCCTGGCGGCCGAGGCCGAGGTCGACGCCCGCGTGGCCGAGACCCGTGCCGACGCGGCACGCAATGCGACCAACCTTGCCCAGGTCCAGGACAGCATCCGCGCGCTGCAGGAAGAAATCAACCGCCGGTCCCCCCGCTGAGGGCCGAGCGCTCCTGACCACGCCGCCCGCACCGCGGGCCGCTCTTGACCTTTGAAGGACACCACACCATGCACCGATTGATCCAACGTACCACCGCCCTGTGCACCAGCCTCATCGCCGTGGGGCTGCTCGCGGCCTGTGCCAGCACCGCGCCGTTCCCGGCGCTGGAGCAGGCCCGCTCCGCCGTGAGCGCCGTCGCCGGCGATCCCATCGTGAACCAGTACGCCCCCGTGGAACTGAAGGAAGCGACCGACGCTCTGGCCCGCGCCGACCGCGAATGGGCCGACGACCACGACGAATCGGAAACCAACCACCTGGCCTACATCGCACGCCAGCGCGCCGAGATCGCCACGAACGCGGCACGCTCACGCCAGCTGGACGCCAGCATCCAGCAAGCCAGCGGCGATGCCGACCGCATCCGCCTGCAGGCCCGCACACAGGAGGCCGACCAGGCCCGCCTGCGCGCCCAGCAGGCCCAGGCCCAGGCCCTGAACGCCGAGCAGCGCGCCGCCCAGCAGCAGGCCAATGCCAGCGTCGCGATGGCCCAGGCCAGCGCCGCACAGGACCGCGTGCGCGCACTGGAAGCCCAGCTGCGCGACATGGAAGCCCAGCAGACCGAGCGCGGGCTGCTCGTGACGCTGGGCGACGTGCTGTTTGCCTTCAACAAGGCGGAGCTGTCGGCCCAGGCCGGCCCCCGCCTGGACAAGCTGGCCAGCTTCCTCAAGCAGTTCCCGGACCGCAAGCTGCTCATCGAGGGCTACACCGACAGCGTGGGCTCCGACGGCTACAACCAGGACCTGTCGGACCGCCGCGCCCAGTCCGTGCGCGACGCACTGGTGCAGCGCGGCGTGGACAGCAGCCGCATCACCGCGCGCGGCTACGGCAAGGCCCACCCCGTGGCCGACAACGCATCGCCGGAAGGCCGCGCCATGAACCGCCGCGTGGAGATCGTGATCGCCGACGACAAGGGCACCCTGCGCGGCCGTTGAGCCCCTGGGGCGCCCGATCCCTCGGCGGACAGGCCGGGGGACGGCAAGGTCACCAGATCCCGCCAGCGTGCCGAACGAACAAGCCCTGGAGCAGTGATGCTCCAGGGCTTTTTCCTTTCAGAAAGCGCAGCCTTTGAACGTGGGCGCGAGCGGAGGTCTGCGAGGTGTTTGTGACCGCGGAATGCCGCAGCCCGCCTGGTGAGATGGGCGAGAGCCCTCGTGCCTGTGCCTGGCTTAGCCTGCCGAGGACCGACCGGCCGAGACGGCGCTCTGCCGCGCCTTGTTCAATTCGCTCAGGTACGAGCCCGGAATCTGCTGCACCTCCTGCACGGGTCCGAGCACGCTGATGCGCGCGCCGTCCACGGCCACCTGCAATCCCGCCGGCACCGCAAGGAACTGGATCAGGTCCGGGCGGTGCACGCCCAGCTGGTACAAGGAGGTCTTCATGAAGCGTGCCGGATCCTCAAGGCGTGCCTCGTCGTCCAGGTCCGAGAGCCACCAGCCGGAATCCGCCGCGTTGACGGGGTCGTTTCGGGTCAGCAGGATTCGACGGGCTTCCTGGTAGTTCACGTGCACGACGGCGCTTTGGCGAAGCGACGGAAAGTCCGGCGCGATGGACGGGGAGAGGCTCTCCACAACGTCTTTCTGGTTGCGCAGCTGCATGAGCGTGTTGTCGACCGAATCGACGAACCTCACGGGCACCACCTGCATGTCGGGCTCCAGCACCCGCAGGAATCCTGCGGGCCCCTCTTCCAGCATCGTGAACATCCAGCCGACCTGCAGGCTCTCGCCACCGCGGAACTTCTCGCCCCGGGCGACCCGTTGCTCGAAGAACTGCAGCAGGAAGGAGATGTCCTCCACCGGCACCGCGCTGTTCGACACCCGGATCTGGAACTCGGGATGGCCGTACAGCTTGCACCGGGAAGTGGCGTGCACGGATGGCGTGTCCGGCCGCGCCGGTGCAGGCTTGCGGCCGAATGTCGAGAGGATGGAGCGCAGAGACATTTTTTCAGGTGCGGCTGGGCGGCCCAGGGCGGCCGGGCGTCGTCCGTGGCGCCCGCCAGGCAGTCCGGGGCCGCAGGACGACTTACACCGCGTGGCTTTCGAACGTCTCGGTGTCCACCTCGCTCGCGCTCTGCGCGCTGTAGCGCGGGCCCACCACGGTGCGCTCGTTGATCAGTGCATCCAGCCGCGCGAGCACCGTGGCATCGAGCCGCACACCGGCCGCGCCCACATCGTCCCGCAGGTGCTCCACGCTGGTCGTCCCGGGGATGGGAATGATGTGCCCGCCCTGGTGCAGCAGCCAGGCCAGCGCCAGCTGCGCCGGCGTGCAGCCCACTTCGCGCGCGATGGCCTGGTAGCCGTCCAGCAGCTGCAGGTTGGCGGCGTAGGCATCGGGGGCGAAGCGGGGCATGGCGCGGCGGATGTCCTTGGGGTCGAGGGCGGAGACGTCCCTGAGTTCGCCGCACAGAAAGCCCCGCGCCACGGGGCTGAAGGCCACGAAGGCCGCGCCCAGGTCGCGGCAGGCACCGAGCACGGCGATCTCGGGGTTGCGTGTCCACAGCGAATACTCGGTCTGCACCGCCGCGACGGGGTGCACCGCGTGCGCGCGGCGCAGGGTGGCGGCCGACACTTCGGACAGGCCGATGCTGCGGATCTTGCCCGCGCGCACCAGGTCGGCCAATGCGCCCACGCTGTCCTCGATGGGCACCTTCTTGTCCCAGCGGTGCAGGTAGTACAGGTCGATCACGTCGGTCTGCAGGCGGCGCAGGCTGTCCTCGCAGGTCTGGCGCAGCGTGGCGGGGCGGCCGTCGATCACGCGCACCAGCTTGCCGTCGCCGTTCACGTCCACGCCCTGCATGCCGCATTTGCTGGCCAGGGTGAAGCGGCTGCGGTGGCTTTTCATCACGCGGCCCACCAGCGTTTCGTTGGCGCCGAAGCCGTACAGCGTGGCGGTGTCGAACAGCGTCACGCCCGCATCGAGCGCGGCCAGCAGCACGCGCTCGCCCTGCTCGGCCGACACGGGCGCGCCGTAGGCGTGCGAGAGGTTCATGCAGCCCAGGCCGATGGCCGAGACGGAGAAAGGTCCAAGGTTTCTTTGTTGCATGGCGCAAGCTTACGGCATGCATGCACCCCGCGCTGCACGGCCGCTACGCGGCGTGCTCACTCCCAGAAGCTGTCCGTGGTGCGCGCGCGCACGCGCTGCACGCTGTACCGCGCGATCTGTTCGATCAGCTCTGCCGGCAGCGGCTGGTCGTAGGGCAGCACGATGGTGCCCTTGGTCGTCCTGACGGCCTGCAGCGCCTGCCCAAAATGCACGAGCGCCGCAGCGGGCGGCGCAAAGCTCGCATGCGCCTTGTGCGCCGAAAAGGCGTACACGAAGCGCGGCTCGATGAAGAACGGCGTGTTCCACTTGATGGCTTCCTCGGCCTGCGGCGCGGCGCGCTTCAGGATGGCGTACAGCGCGTGCAGCAGCGGCTGGCCCGCCTTGGGGGCGGCCGCGATGTAGTCCGCGATGGTGGTGGGTTGGGAGGGCGCGGGCGGGGCCATGGTGGGCGAGGTCCTTTCAGGCCGAAGGTGTAGCAGCATCGCCCGCGCGGGGGCGCCGGGTCCACAGGTCGATCCGCTCGCCGGCCACCGAGGCCGCCAGCAGCTGCGCAAACCGCGCCGCGCGGGTTTCAGGCCGCTTGGCCGACGTCACCCAGTGCAGCATGGACTTGCGGTAGCCCGCGGGGGCGGCCTCGAAGAACTGCCATGCCTTCTTGTGGCGTTTGAACTCGCGCAACTGCGCGGCGGGCAGCTCGGCCACTGCGGCCTGTTCGTGCGAGTAGATCGCGGACTTGTCGGCCTTGCGGTGGCTGAAGGCCGCCAGGCCCGCGGGCGTCATGCGGCCGGCGGCCTGCAGCTGCTCCATCTTGGCGATGTTCACCGCGCTCCAGACGGACGATGGCTTGCGCGGCGTGAAGCGGATGGAATAGGTGTGCTCGTCGATGCGCCGGCGCACGCCGTCGATCCAGCCAAAACACAGCGCCTCGTTCACCGACTCGGACCAGGTCATGCACGGGCGGCCCGAGCCGACCTTGTGGAAGCCCACGAGCAGTTCGGGCGCGTGTGCCGCATGGGCTTGCAGCCACTGGCGAAAGGCAGCGGAGGTGGCAAAGAAGGCAGGGGGGGTCATGGGGTGCCATTGTTACCAACATCGGCGCGCACGGATAGCCGGCCATGGCGCGCCGGCCACGGGGGCCGCGGTGGTTTGCTGCGCCGGGTCGGCGCGATACATTACGCGAAGCCGCGCGCTCCGCAGCGGCCCATCCCGCCCAGGAGAAGCGCCATGCCTTCCGCCATCTACGCAGCCTTCTTCTTCACTGTCGCCATGCTCGTCACCACCGCCTACTTCCTGCTGGGCGGCCTGCCGCTGCTGATCCTCCAGCACGACGAGCCGCTCGACGCCCGGTTCGTGCGCGGTTTCTTCAATGTCTACTACAAGGCTGCATTTTGGGTGGCCCTGTGCGCGTCGGCCAGCTACGCGCTGTGGGGACAGTGGGCCTATGCCGCTGGCGCGGCGGCCATGGCAGCGGTTTCCACGGCCTTGCGCAAGCGCCTGGTGCCCGCCATGCAGCAACTGGGCAGCCAGATAGAAGCCAGGAACGGCGGGGCGGTGCAGCGGTTCCGCCGGGTGCATGCCACCGCGCTGCTCGTCAATCTTGCCCAGCTGGTGGTGCTTGTCTGGGGGCTCATCGCGCTGTCCCGGTCCCTGTGACCGCCCGCGCCTGCCGGCCGCGTGGTGCCGGTGGCGTCAGGCCCCGCGTCCGGGGGTGCCCAGTTCCAGCGGCTTGCGAAACACGCAGTTGCGCTGTTCCACAACGAAGCCGCAGTCCGTATAGACGCGCAGCGCGCCGCTCGCATTCTCACTGTCCACCCCCAGCCCGGACTCCTGCATGCCTGCATCGGCCTGGGCGCGCAGGCTGCGCGCAATCAGGGCCCGTGCCAGGCCGCGGCGCCGCCAGCGCTCGCCCACGCTGATGAATTCCGTCCATCCGCGCTGGCGGCCATTGCCCGCGTTCCATGTGGTGTCGATGTAGGTGCGCACCTGGCCCGCCACCTCGTTCATCCGCACGTCCCAGGCCACCTGCCACAGGTGCGGCTGGAAGACCGGGCTGGCCAGCCAGCGCTGGTAGTCCGCCTCGTCGGGCGGTGCATAGCCCCAGTGCGCATGGAAAGCGCGGGCATGCGCATCCCAGATGGCGCGGTAGTGGCCGGGCTGCACCGCACGCACTTCCAGGCCGGCAGGCAGCGCAAAGTCGGCAATGGCCTGCAGCGTGGGGCGGCCCATGGTGAAGAAATAGCGCTCGGGCCGGTAGCCCGCTTTTTCCAGCAGCGCCGCACGTGCGGTTTCGCCCTCCGTGACGAAGGCGTGGTGCGCATGCGGGCCGGCCTGGCCCAGGGCCGCCGCCATCTCGCGCTGGCGCGCCTCCAGCCACGCGTGCAGCCGTGCGCCGATGCCCTGCCGGCGCCACCGCGGCGCAACGACCGCAAACTGCCCGTAGAGCTGCAGCCCATCGGCCTGCGCCCAATGCCAGGCACGCACATAGCCAGCGATCTCATCGCCCGCCTGCGCGATCCACACGTCCTGCTGCGGCACGCACTGGGTGAACGCGGCGTAGTCCCGCGCCACGTCCTCCACGGTGCGAAAGAACCGGGTCTGGTCGGCGGCAAAGCTGGCGTTCGCACAGGCGACCATGGCCGGAAAATCCGAGGCCCCGGCAAAAGCGCGGAATGTCACGTGCTGCGGTGGTTGCATCGGGATGGGCTCCTGGGACGGTGTGTCCGGGGTGTGAGGGCATGGCAAGCCTGGCATTGTGGCCAGCGCACCCTGTGCTCCACCTTAAGACGCCGCCAGACGTTTTATATATAATTCATATACGTTTTGTATAGGGATCATCCATGGGTATCGTCAAGATTTCAGACCAGATGCACGAAAACCTGCGTGTCGCAGGCACCGCGCTGAGCCGCTCCATCAACGCGCAGGCCGAGCACTGGATGCGGGTGGGCATGCTGACCGAGATGCACCCCGAACTCGACCACCGCGAGATCTGCCAGTTGCTGGTGCGGGCCGAACTGGCGGGCGGCTTCGATATCGGCATGGCGGTGAACGGCCTGCCGGCCAAGCCCCGCGCCGTGGCCAGCGGCAAGCACTGATGGCGCGCGGCGTTCCCGTCAAGTCAGCGGACGAGCTGGCCCTGTCGCGGCGCGCCGCGCAGCTGGCCGCCGAGGTGCTGCACATGATCGAGCCCCACGTGGTGCCCGGCGTGAGCACCGAGGAACTGGACCGCATCTGCCACGACCACATCGTGAACGTGCAGGGCGCGGTGCCGGCCAACGTGGGCTACCTGGGGTATCCCAAGACCATCCTCACCTCCGTCAACCAGGTGGTCTGCCACGGCATTCCGTCGCACGACAAGATCCTGAAGAAGGGCGATATCGTGAACATCGACGTGGCGGTGATCAAGGACGGCTGGTACGGCGACACCAGCCGCATGTACTTCGTCGGGCCGCCCAGCCTGCTCGCCCGGCGCCTGGTGGAGACGACGTACGAAGCCCTGTGCGCGGGCATCCGGCAGGTGCGTCCCGGCGCCACGCTGGGCGACGTCGGCCACGCGATCCAGACGGTGGCGCAGCGCGAGCGCTTCAGCGTGGTGCGCGAGTACTGCGGGCACGGCATCGGGCAGGTCTACCACGACGTGCCCAACGTGCTGCACTACGGCCAGCGCGGCACCGGGCTCACGCTGGAGGCCGGCATGGTCTTCACCATCGAGCCCATGCTCAACGCAGGCGGCCGCGAGACCAGGGAACTGGCGGACGGATGGACCGTGGTGACCAAGGACCGCTCGCTGTCCGCGCAGTGGGAGCACATGGTGGCGGTGACGCCCGACGGGTACGAGGTGCTCACGGTCTGGCCGGGCGGCACGGGCAGCTACGCGCCGATCTGACCGCCGGCTTCAGCCAGGGGCACTGCGTGTGCAGGACGCCCCGGCCGGAAAAAAATCAGCTATCGATTCGATAGCTGCCCGCGCGCTCCTGATGAGCGCAGGGGGCCTATCCAGCCCCACAAACCCAACTTCAGCCCGCGTTGAGCTGCTGCTCCAGGTCGTGCAGCACCTCGTAGCAGGCGAGCACGAGGCCCACGCTGGAGTTGGGTTCGCGGCCTTCGCGGATGGCGGCGAAGAACTCGCGGTCCTGCAGCTCGATGCCGTTCATCGACACGTCGACATGGCTCACGTCGATCTTCTCGTCCTTGCCGTTGTACAGGTCGTCGTAGCGCGCCAGGTAGGTGGCGGTGTCGCCGATGTAGCGGAAGTACGTGCCCAGCGGGCCGTCGTTGTTGAACGACAGCGACAGCGTGCAGATGGCGCCGTTCTCGGCCTTGAGCTGGATGCTCATGTCCATCGCAATGCCCAGCACCGGGTGGATGGGGCCCTGGATGGCGTTGGCCTTCACGATGGGGCTGCCCGCCTGGTACGCGAACAGGTCCACCGTGTGGGCGGCGTGGTGCCACAGCAGGTGGTCCGTCCAGCTGCGGGCCTGGCCCAGCGCGTTGGTGTTGGTGCGGCGAAAGAAGTAGGTCTGCACATCCATCTGCTGGATGTTGAACTCGCCGGCCTGGATCTTCCGGTGCACGTACTGGTGGCTGGGGTTGAAGCGGCGCGTGTGGCCGCACATGGCCACCAGGCCCTTTTCCTTTTGCGCGGCGACGACCTGCTGCGCGCCCTTCAGGCTGTCGGCCAGCGGGATCTCCACCTGCACGTGCTTGCCGGCCTTCAGGCATGCGATGCTCTGCTCGGCGTGCATCTGCGTGGGCGTGCACAGGATCACCGCGTCCACCTCGGGCAGGGCCAGGCTGTCGGCCAGGTCGGTGGTGACATGGCCGATGCCGTACTTGGCGGCGACTTCCTTCGTTTTGTCGAGGTCGCGGCTGATCAGCGAAACGACTTCCACGCCGTCGATGTTCTGGATGCCGTCCAGGTGCTTGATGCCGAAGGCACCCGCGCCCGCAAGCGCTACTTTGATGGTCTTGGTCATGTCAGGTGTTCTCCAGGATCAGGTGGCCCACGGCCGTGTTGGATGCGGGCACATGGTAGAAGCGGTGCACCAGCTTCGGGGGCTTGCCGCCGGCCACGTCGGCCATGGCGCCGCGCGCGATGAGCCACATCACGAGTTCGATGCCCTCGCTGCCCGCCTCGCGCACGTAGTCGATGTGCGGGATGCTGGCGGCGGCCTCGGGGTCGCTGATGAGCTTGTCGAGGAAGGCGTTGTCGAAGTCCTTGTTGATCAGGCCCGCGCGCGGGCCCTGCAGCTGGTGGCTCATGCCGCCCGTGCCCCAGATGTGCACGTTGACGTCTTCGTCGTAGCTCTCCACGGCCTTGCGGATCGCCTGGCCCAGGTTGTAGCAACGGCGGCCGCTGGGCACGGGGTACTGCACCACGTTGACCGCGAACGGGATCACCGGGCAGGGCCAGGCTCCGTCCACCGGATCCTGCGGGCCGCACATGAGCGACAGCGGCACCGTGAGGCCGTGGTCCACGTCCATGCGGTTGACGATGGTGAGGTCGAAATCCTGCTGGATGACCGACTGCGCGATGTGCGAGGCCAGGTCCGGGTGGCCGATGACCTTGGGCACGGGGCGCGGGCCCCAGCCCTCGTCGGCGGGCTGGTACTCGGCGGCGGTGCCGATGGCGAAGGTGGGGATCATCTCCAGGCTGAAGGCCGTGGCATGGTCGTTGTAGACGAGGAAGATGACGTCGGGCTTGTTGTCCTTCATCCACTGCTTGGAGAAGTCATAGCCCGCGAACAGCGGCTTCCAGTAGTCCTCTTGCGTCTTGCCCAGATCGAGCGCGGCGCCGATGGCGGGCACGTGCGAGGTGAAGACGGAGGCGGTGATACGCGCCATGTTCAGTTTCCTTTCTTTCCCGCAGCACCCTGCGGCTGGCGGTGCGCCTGGGCATCGCCGTCTTCGCCGATGACGCGGTTGCCCTGCGCCGACCGGCCGCCACCGACCATCATGGCGCGGTACTCGTCCTCGGTCATTCCGGTCATGGAGCCGGCCATCTGCTGGAAGCTCTTGCCATCGGTGGCACCGATCTTGGCCAGGAAGTAGATGTTGCCGCCCAGGCGGATGCACCAGTTGAGGTCGCGCGCGAGCACGGCCTGCTTCTGTTCCTCGGTCATCGCCCACTCGTCGAGGTAGGCGCGCTCGTCGGCCTTGAAGCGGGCGCGGTTGTCGGCCTTCATGAGGCTCATGCAGAACTGGTTGAGCCAGTAGCCCTTGCGGCTTTGCTCTGCATCGAAGATGGTCGTGCCGGGCACGTCCAGGTAGGGTTTGTCGAGGGACATGGCGTCAGCCCTTTTCTTCTTCCGGCCAGTACAGCCGCATGGGATTGTCCACCAGCAGTTTTTGCTGCAGCCCGGCCGTGGTGGCGATGTGCGGGATGAAGTCCACCAGCAGGCCGTCGTCGGGCATGTGGTCCTTGAGGTTGGGGTGCGGCCAGTCGGTGCCCCAGAGCACGCGGTCCGGGAACTCCTCGACCACGCGGCGCGCGAATGGCACCACGTCGCGGTAGGCGGCCTGCTCGCCATCGAGCGCCTTGGGCCCGGCCACGCTCAGGCGCTCGGGGCAGCTGACCTTGCTCCACACATTGGGGTGCTGGCGCATGAATTTCAGGAACAGCTCGAACTCGGGCCCGTCCACGGGCTTGGTCACGTCAGGGCGGCCCATGTGGTCCACCACCACCGTGGTGGGGAGTGCGGTGAAGAAATCCCACAGTTCGGGCAGGTCCACCGCCTCGAAGTAGATCACCACGTGCCAGCCGAGCTTGGCGATGCGCGCCGCGATCTCCATGAGCTCGTCCTTGGGCGTGAAGTCCACCAGGCGCTTGACGAAATTGAAGCGCACGCCGCGCACGCCGGCGTCGTGCATGGCCTGCAGCTCCTCGTCGCTCACCGAGCGGCGCACCGTGGCCACGCCACGCGCCTTGCCGCCCGAGTGCACGAGCGCATCGACCATGGCGCGGTTGTCCGCGCCATGGCAGGTGGCCTGCACCACCACGTTGCGCGCGAAGCCCAGGTGGTCGCGCAGCGCATAGAGCTGCTGCTTGCTGGCGTCGCAGGGCGTGTACTTGCGCTCGGGCGCGTAGGGAAATTCGGCGCCGGGGCCGAACACGTGGCAGTGCGCGTCCACGGCGCCCGCGGGCACCTGAAAACGCGGCTTGCTCGGGCCGGCGTACCAGTCGAGCCAGCCAGGGGTCTTGGTGAATTCACTCATGTGCGTGCTCCTTGCGTTTCGCTCCGATCAATCCAGCGACACATTGGCCTTCCTGATCACGTCGCCAAAGCGCTGGCTCTCGTCCTTCACGAACTGGGCGAACTGCGCACGCGTGGTGGGGAACTGCTCGTAGCCGAAGGTCTTGAACTTCTCGGCCACGTCGGCCCCCGTCAGGGCCTGCTCGATGTCGCGCTTGATCTTGTCGGTGACGGCCGCGGGCAGGCCGGGCGGCACGGCGATGGCGTTCCAGCCGGTCACGGCGAAGTCCTTGGGGCCACCGGCTTCGGCCACGGTGGGCACGTCGGGGAACTCGGCCGACCGCTGGGGGCCGGCGAACGCCAGCAGGCGCAGCTTGCCCGCGCGGTACAGCGGCCCGGCGGTGGCGGCGCTGCCCAAGGCGAAGTCGATGTCGCCGGTGGCGACCGAGGTGTACAGCTGCGTGGTCTCCTTGAAGATCACGTGCTCCATCTGCGTGCCGGTGGCGCTCTCGAACAGCTCGGAGCCCAGGTGCACGGGGTTGCCCACCGACCAGGAGCCGTAGTTGAGCTTGCCCGGGCGGGCCTTGGCGTCGGCCACGATGTCGCCCACGGTCTTGTACTTGCTGCCCGTGCCCACGGTGAAGAAGAAGTGGGTCTTGAACAGCGGCAGCAGCGTGTCGAAGTCCTTGGCCACGTCGTAGGGCAGCTTCTTGAACAGGCTGGGGTAGGCGGCCAGGTGCACGTTGTCCAGCACGATCAGGTCGTGGCCGTCCTTGGCGCCGCGCTTGAAGGCATCGATGGCGATGAAGCCGTTGCCGCCGGGGCGGTTCTCGACCACCACGGGCTGGTTCCAGATGCGGCCCAGCTTCTCGGCCACGATGCGCGCCACGCCGTCGGGACCACCGCCCACGGGGAAGGGCGTGATGATGCGCACGGGCTTGGTGGGGAAGGCCTGGGCGTGTGCGCCGTGGGATGCGAGGCCCAGGGTGGCGGCCAGGCCCAGGGCCAAGGCAAGACTGCGACGCAGGGGGGACAAGGTGCGAAAGGTCATGGGATGCAGGAAAAATAGAATGCTATAAATTCAATAGCTTCCAGCGCTTTCCAGTAAAGCGCCAGAGGCCTGAAAGATTCAAAACTGGCGTGTCAGTCGATGTACCTGAGGCCCGCCTTCTCCAGGCCGGGGCGCATGTTGTACATATCCAGGCCCAGCACGCCCGAAGCGAGCTTGGCGCGCTTTTCGCCTTCGAAGCTCTCGCGCTTTTGCGCGGCTTCCAGCGTGGCGGCGGCACGTGCGGCGGGCACGCAGACCACGCCGTCGTCATCGGCCACGATCACGTCGCCCGGCGTGACGAGCGCACCGGCGCACACCACGGGGATGTTCACCGAGCCCAGCGTGGCCTTGATCGTGCCCTTGCTGCTGATGGCGCGGCTCCACACGGGGAAGTTCATCTCCTGCAGCGTCTTCACGTCGCGCACGCCGGCATCGATGATGAGCGCGCGGGCGCCACGGGCCTGGAAGGACGTGGCCAGCAGGTCGCCGAAGTAGCCATCGGTGCACTCCGAGGTGACGGCCGCCACCACGATGTCGCCGGGCTGGATCTGCTCGGCCGCCACATGCATCATCCAGTTGTCGCCGGGCTGCAGCAGCACGGTCACGGCCGTGCCGCTGACCTGCTGGCCGCCGTAGATGGGCCGCATGTACGGCTTGAGCAGGCCCACGCGGCCCATGGCCTCGTGCACGGTGGCCGAGCCCAAAGCGGCCAGGCCGTCGGCGGCCGCGCGGTCGGCGCGGGTGATGTTGCGGTAGACAACGCCTAGTTCGTACATGTCAGAGCCCCTTTGCCTTCAGGCGTGCATCGAGTCGGGAGAACACGCGGCGCGTGTTGGCTTCGTAGATCTGGTGCTTGTCTTCGGCACTGAGGATCGTGGACGCCTCGATGTAGCGCTTGGTGTCGTCGTAGTAGTTGCCGGTGGTCGGGTCGATGCCGCGCACCGCGCCGATCATTTCGCTGGCGAACAGCACGTTCTTCACCGGGATCACCGTGTTCAGCAGGTCGATGCCGGGCTGGTGGTACACGCAGGTGTCGAAGAACACGTTGTTCATCAGGTGCTCGTCGAGCAGCGGCTTCTTCATCTCCTGCGCCAGGCCCCGGAAACGGCCCCAGTGGTAGGGCACCGCGCCGCCGCCGTGCGGGATCAGGAACTTGAGCGTGGGGAAGTCCTTGAACAGGTCGCCCTGGATCAGCTGCATGAAGGCCGTGGTGTCGGCGTTCAGGTAGTGCGCGCCCGTGGTGTGAAAACACGCGTTGCAGCTGGTGCTCACGTGGATCATGGCGGGCAGGTCGTACTCCACCATCTTTTCGTAGATGGGGTACCAGTGCTTGTCGGTCAGCGGCGGGCTGGTCCAGTGGCCGCCCGAGGGGTCGGGGTTCAGGTTGATGCCCACGGCGCCGTATTCCTTGACGCACTTTTCCAGCTCGGGGATGCAGGTGGCGGGATCGACACCGGGGCTTTGCGGCAGCATGGCCACGGGCACGAAGTGGTCGGGGAACAGCGTGGAGACGCGGTAGCACAGCTCGTTGCAGATGGCGGCCCAGGTGCTCGACACGTTGAAGTCGCCGATGTGGTGGGCCATGAAGCTGGCGCGCGGGCTGAACAGCGTGATGTCGCTGCCGCGCTCCTTCATCAGCCTGAGCTGGTTGGTCTCTATGGATTCGCGCAGCTCGTCGTCGCTGATCTTCAGGTCCGCCACCTTGGGCATCTGGGCGGGGTCCTTGATGCCGGCGATCTGCGCATTGCGCCAGTTCTCCAGCGCCTTGGGGGCCGTGGTGTAGTGGCCGTGGCAGTCGATGATGAGGCTCATGGGTTTGTGCTCCTGAAAGATGTTCTTGTCGAAGTGCTTGTGCTGTGGCGCAGGCCGGTCACGCGGGGCTCATGCCCTGCCTATGCTTGGCGTCCGCTGCTTGCGGCGACGCCATGTAGGTCAGCAGTTCGCGCGCGGCATCGGCCTGCTGCGACAACGCGCCGATCCCGGCGGAAAACGTGGTCGTGATCTGGATGGCGGGCGGCAGCGGCCCGACGATGGTGATGCCCTGCACGTGCAGCAGCTCGCTCAGCTGCTGAAAACCGAGTTCCACCTCGCCCTTGGCCACCAGCGAGCCCACGGGCACGCCGGGCGGGGCCTGCACCATGCGGCCGGCGATCTCATCAGCGATGCCCCAGCGCTCGAACAGTTTTGCCAGCGCCACGCCGCTCGGGCCGGTGGAATAGCTGATGCTGCGTGCCGCCAGCACGGCCTGGCGCACGGCGTCTTCGGAGCCGATGTCCGGCAGCGGCGCGCCTGCGGGCACGGCCACCGCCACGCCCGACTGCACCAGGTCCACCACGCTGCCGGGCACGATGCAGCCGGCCGCCAGCAGCCTGGCGATGGCGTCGGAGGCGAGCACCACCACATCGAAGGCCTCGCCGGCCAGCACGCGCTGGGCGGCGTCCACGCCGCCCACGGCCTCGATGCTGGCGCGGTGACCGGTCGCCTGCTCATAGCCGGAGGTCAGCTCGGCCAGCACTTGGCGGGTGGCCATGGACGAGATTCCGCGAAGGTGTTGGGGCATGGCGGGCGTCGATTGGAAAGGGGACAACAAGGCTGCGGCACAGGCGGCGGTGCCGCTGTGTAGGCCGATTCTGGGTGAAGGCAAGCTATACAAAAAGTAGGTACACCATCTATCAGGTATATCATTTACCGATAGGAAACACTCCCCTCTGTCGACCCCCATGGACCTCAAGCAGCTGGAATACTTTGTGCGCGTGGCCGAGCTGGGCAGCTTCACCCGCGCGGCCGCCGCGCTGGACGTGGCGCAGTCGGCACTGAGCCGCCAGATCCGCCTGCTGGAGGTGGAGCTGCGCCAGAACCTGCTGGTGCGCAACGGCCGGGGTGCCACGCCCACCGAGGCGGGCAAGCTGCTGGTGGAGCACGGGCGCGGCATCCTGCACCAGATGGCGCGGGCGCGCGAAGACATGGACCGCATGCGCGGCGGGCTGTCGGGCCGCGTGGCCATCGGCCTGCCCAACAGCGTGGCGCGGGTGATGACGGTGCCGCTGACCCGCGCGTTCCGCCAGGAGCTGCCCGAGGCGCGCCTGTCCATCAGCGAGGGGCTCTCGGGCGCCATCCTGGAGGGGCTGGTCAGCGGGCGCCTGGACATCGTGGTGCTCTACAACGCCCAGCCCTCGCGCGACATCGACGTGTCGCACCTCATCGACGAAGACCTGGTGCTGGTGCGCGTGCGCCCGCCCGGCCTGGCCGAAGACCCGCCGCCCGGCCCCATCCCGCTGGCCGAGGTGGCGCGGCTGCCGCTGATCATCCCATCGCGCCCGAACGCCATCCGCATGCATGTGGAATCGGAAATGGCCAGCATCGGCTGCCGCCCCGAGGTGGCGCTGGAGATCGACGGCGTCTCCGCCATCCTGGACCTGGTGGCCGACGGCGCGGGCTGCGCGGTGCTGTCGCGCAATGCGCTGCTCAACTCGCCCCGGCCTTCGGCCTACACCGCCCAGGTCATCGGCACGCCCGGCAAGCCACCGCTGCGCATCGCGCTATCGCTGGCCACCAGCCTGCAGCGGCCGGCCACGCAGGTGCAAAAGGCGGCGCTGGACCTGATCCAGCGCACCGTGCCGCTGGTTTTCGAGCCTACCTAGAACGGTCCCCCGAGGGGGTTCGGGCCGCAAGCAAGGCATCCGCGTAGTCCTGCCAGCGCGCGCCTTGGGCCACGTCCGCAAACGCGCCCGTGGCGGCCAGGTCGGCCACCCACTGCTGCTTGGCGGCAATGGCCGATGCCATCACGGGCTCCATGCCCGCTTCGCGCACGGTGTGGGCGGACTCGCGCATTTCCTCCGCGCGGCGCTGGCCGTGCTGCACCACGCGGCTCAGGAAGTACGCGCCCTGCGCGCTCCAGTCGATGCCGGGAAAGGTCTCTTGCAGCGTGGGCAGCACCTGGTCTTCCACACCGTAGTGGCGGGCCGTGGCGTAGCTCTCGGCCACCAGCGCCTCCAGGCCCTTGATCATGATGCTGCGGCACATCTTGATGGCGCTGGCGATGCCCAGTTGCGCGCTCACCGGCTTGGCATCCATGCCCCAGCGGCCCAGCACCTCCGCCAGCGCGGCGGCCTGTGCGCCGCCCAGCAGCATGGGAACGCGGATGCCATGGGGCGGCACCGAGGTCATCACGCCCGCCTCCACGTAGTGCGCGCCGCGCGCATCCACCAGCGCGGCCGCCTGCTGCTTGGTGCCGGGCGATGCGGAATTCAGGTCGAGGAACACCGTGCCCGCGCGCAGGTGCGGTGCGGCCGCTGCGGCCACGGCCAGCGTGCTGGAGGCAGTGACGGCCGAGATGACAAGGTCCGAGCGCCCGCACAGCTCGCGCACCGAGGCCGTGGCCACGACGCCCGCCCGGTCTGCGTGCGCGCGCTCTGCGGACGCTGTGCGATCGTCCCCGAACTTCAGGTCCCAGGCAGCGATGCTCGCCACGCCCGGCCGGCCCTTGAGGCCCGTGCCGAAAATCTTGCCCACCTCGCCGTAGCCAATGAGGCCGATGTGTTCAATCTGCAGGTTCATCTTTTGCCTCCGTGTCGACGCTGCCCCCGGGCGCACCATGCGCCTTGCGGAGCGCCCTACTGCCGCGCGATCTTGGCCCGGGCGATCACATCGGCCCAGCGCCGCGCGTCGGCCGCCAGGTGTTCGCTGGCCTGCGCGGGTGTGCTGCCCTGGGCCTGCAGGTTCAGCTCCAGCAGGCGTTTTTTCACGTCGGGCTGGGCCAGGGCCGCCTGCACTTCGCGCGAGAGCCGCTCCACCACGGCGGGCGGTGTGCGCGCGGGCACGGCCAGGCCGTTCCAGGACGTGACGTTGAAGCCCTCCAGCGGGCCGCCGCTTTCGCGCACCGTGGGCACACCGGGCAGCTGCGGCGCGCGCCGGGCGCCCAGCACGGCCAGCGGGCGCAGGGCCTTGGCGGCGACCTGCGGCATCAGAGCGCCGAGGATGTCCACCATGGCGTCCACCTCGCCGCCGCGCACGGCCGTGATGACCGGCGGCGTGCCGTTGAAGGGCACCACCTGGGCGTCGATGCCGGCAGTCACCTTGAAGAGCTCGGCCGCCAGGTTCTGCGTGGTGCCGATCTGCGGCGTGCCGATGTTGAGCTTGCCCGGGTGGGCGCGGCCATAGGCCAGCAGGTCCGCCAGGGTGGAAAAGCGCCCGCCTTCGCGCACGACGATCGCGAGGTCGAAGGTGGCCAGCAGGGACACCGGCGCGAAGTCCTTAAGGGTGTCGAAAGGCAGCGAATGGAACAGCGCGGCGCTCACCGCCGTGCCGCTGCTGATGAGCAGCAGCGTGTGGCCGTCGGGCTCAGCACGCGCCACCAGTTCGCCCGCCACCACGCCGCCGGCGCTGGGCTTGTTCTCGATCACCACGCTCTGCCCCAGGGGGCCCGCGATTTTCTGGCCCACCGTGCGCGCCGTGATGTCGGCCGCGCCGCCCGCGGCGTTGGGCACCACGATGCGGAGGGGGCGCGAGGGGAACGCCGGCTGCTGCGCCTGGCTCCCGGCCGCGAAAGGCACGGCGCACAACGCCAGCAGGGTTCTGCGGTGCAGGAAGGCCATGGCGGATCTACCGCGCCACGCCCAGCAGGCGGCCGAGCAGCTCGGGCTGCGCCTGCAGCTCGGCGGCCGTGCCGGTGTGCACCACGGTCCCCCGGTCCAGCACGGCGGCCTGGTCGGAGATCGCCAGGATGGCCTGCGGGTGTTGCTCCACGATGATGGCCGACAGGCCTTCTTCGCGCGTGATGCGGCGGATGGCGCGCAGCAGCTCTTCCACGATGATGGGCGCCAGGCCTTCGAGCGGCTCGTCGAGCAGCAGCAGGCGCGGGTTGAGCACCAGCGCGCGGCCCACGGCCAGCATCTGCTGCTCGCCGCCCGACAGCTGCGTGCCCAGGTTGGTCTTGCGTTCGGCCAGGCGCGGAAACATTTCGTACACGCGCTCTGGGGTCCAGGGCCGGGCACTGGAACCCTTGCGGCCGGGGCGCGCCACGGCCGTGAGGTTCTCGTGCACCGTGAGCGACTTGAAGATGTTGCGCTCTTGCGGCACCCAGCCGATGCCCGCCGCCGCGCGCTCGTGCGAGGGCAGCCTGTGCAGCACGGCACCGCCCAGCGACACGCTGCCGCCATGCTGGCGCGTGGCCCCCGCCAGGGTGTTGATGAGCGTGGTCTTGCCGGTGCCGTTGCGGCCCAGCAGCGCCAGGGTGTCGCCCTCGGCCAGCGAGAGGGAGATGCCTTGCAGCACCACGGCCTCGCCGTAGCCCGCGCTGAGGCCTTCGATCTTCAACAGCTCAGGCATGCGCATCCTCCCCATGCCCCAGGTACACGGCCTTCACCTGCGGGTCGTTGGCAATCGTGTCCGGGTCACCCTCGGTGAGCACCGTGCCGTTGACCAGCACCGTCATGCGGTTGGCAAAGCTGAAAACCAGGTCCATATCGTGTTCGATCAACAGTACCGAGACATCGGCGGGCAGTGCCGCCACGGTCTGCAGCAGTTCTTCGCGTTCGCCCGCAGGCACGCCGGCCACGGGTTCATCCAGCAGCAGCACGCGCGGTTCGCAGGCCAGGGCGATCGCGATCTCCAGCAGGCGGCGCTTGCCGTAGGCCAGCACGCGCGTTTCCTCGGCCATCACGGAGGTCAGGTGGAACTGCTCGAGCAGTTGCTCGCAGCGCTCGGTGACCGCACGGCGCGCGCCCAGCGGCTGCCACCATTTGCCGCCCAGGCCCTGGTGCTGCGACACGGTGAGCGCCAGGGTTTCCAGCGGCGTGAGGCTGTCGAACAGCTGGTTGATCTGGAAGGTGCGCACCATGCCGCGCGCCACGCGCTGGTGCGGCGCCAGGCGCGTGATGTCCTGCCCTTCGAGCACGATGGAGCCTTCGGTGGGCTCCAGCACGCCGGTCAGCAGGTTGATCAGCGTGGTCTTGCCCGCGCCGTTGGGGCCGATGAGCGCATGGCGTGCACCCTTTTTCAGATCGAGCGTGACGTTGTTCGTGGCCGTGATGCCGCCGAAGCGCTTGACCAGTCCCTGCGCCGACAGCACGGTGGTGGAGGTTGTCGTGTTCATATCAATGGCCTCCCGCGCTGGAGCTGGCGCCGGGCTTGCGCCCGGCGCGGAACCAGGTCCAGGGGCGGAACAGGCGGTCGCGCCCGACCAGCACCAGCACCACGAGGAACAGGCCGATCCAGAACGTCCAGTACTGCGGCGTGACGGAGGAGATCACGTCCTGCAGCAGCTTGAAGCCCACGGCGCCCAGGATGCCGCCGTAGAGCCAGCCCACGCCGCCGATCACGAGGATCAGCATCACGTCGGCCGAGCGGTGGAACTCGAACAGGTCGAGCGACGCAAAGCCCGTGGTCTGCGTGAGCAGCGCGCCCGCGGCGCCCGCCAGTGCGGCGGCCAGCGTGTACACCTGCGCCAGCTTGGCCGTGACGGGGATGCCGATGGCCATGGCGCGCAGCCGGTTGTCGCGGATGGCCTTGAGCGTGGCGCCGAACGGCGACTGCACGATGCGCCGCGCGATGAGGAAGAACACCAGCAGCACGGTGAGCGAATACCACGCCGCCGTGCGCCCGTATAGGTCGAACTCGAACTGGCCGAGCACCGGGCCCATCACCACGCCCTGCAGGCCGTCGGCACCGCCGGTCAGCCAGTCGAGCTTGTTGGCCAGCTCCAGCATGATGAGGCCCACGCCCAGCGTGACCATGAGCCGCGTGAGGTCGGTGCCGCGCATGATGGTGAGCGAGGCCACCGCCCCCAGCACCGTGGCCGCCGCGATGCCCACCGCCAGGCCCACCAGCGGGTCGGGCATCACGTGCTTGGCGAACAGCGCCGCCGCATAGCCGCCCAGGCCGAAGAAGGCCGCATGGCCCAGCGACACGATGCCGGTGTAGCCCAGGATCAGGTCCAGCGACAGGGCGAACAGCGCCACGATGGCGATCTCGTTGATGATGAGCGCATGGCTGGGCAGCGCCAGCGGCGCCACGAAGGCCAGGATCCAGAAGATGGGTTCCCACCAGCGAAAGCGCCGGGCCTTCAAGAGGATGGAGGTCTGAGCGTTCATCTCATTTCCCTCCCTTGCGGACAAACAGGCCCTGGGGCCGCCAGATCAAAATCACGATCATGAGGCTGTACACGATGAAGGCACCCAGCTTGGGGATGTAGTACTTGCCCGCCACGTCGGCGATGCCCAGCAGCAGCGCGGCCAGCAGCGGGCCGGTGATGGACGAGGTGCCGCCCACCGCCACCACGATCAAAAAGTAGATCATGAACTTGAGCGGAAAGCTCGGGTCCAGCCCCAGCACCTCGGCGCCCAGCGCTCCGCCCAGCCCCGCCAGGCCCGAACCAAACGCGAAGGTGGACAAAAACACGATGTTCACGTTGATGCCCATGCCGGCGGCCACGCGCTGGTCGTCCACGCTGGCGCGCAGGCGGCTGCCGAAGCGGGTCCTGGCCAGCACGTACTGCAGCCCTACCGTGAGCGCCGCGCACACCGCGATGATGAACAGCCGGTAGTGCCCCATGCCCAGCATGAAGGCGCCGCTGCCGATCTCGGTGCGGCCCTTGAGCCATTCGGGCAGCTGCATGATCTGCTGGGTGGAGCCCACAAAGTAGTCCACGCTGGCCACGGCCATGAAGACCAGCCCGATGGAGAACAGCACCTGGTCCAGGTGCGCCTTGTTGTAGAGCGGCCGGTACAGCGTGCGCTCCAGCACCGCCCCCAGCAACGCCGTGCCGACAAAGGCCAGAGGCAGGCACACCAGAAACGGCACGCCCAGCCGCTGCATCAGCAGCACCGTGATGTACCCGCCCGCCATGGCAAAGGCACCGTGCGCCAGGTTGATGAAGTTCATCAACCCCATGGTCACGGCCAGGCCCACCGCCAGGATGAACAGCAGCATGCCGTAGGCAACGCCGTCGAAAAGAATGGTCAGCATGAAATCACTTCAATGAAGACGAACAAGAGTCATGGGCTCGTGCACGGCGCCCTGGCTTCGGCAGGCTCAGCCTGAACGGGTGGTCCCTCTCCACAAGCTCAGCCTGAACGGTGACGCCCTGGCTTCGACATGCTCAGCCCGAACGGGTGGAGGAAAGAGGGCCACCGACCCCAAAAACTGGCACGCCCCACACCGGATGGAAAACCGCCCCCGCCCGCAACAACCGGCGCGCCCCAGGCCAGTGCCACCGTGGAACTGGCTTCGCCAGGCCACGGGTGGCGTCCCCCTCCGGGGGAAGGCGCGAAGCGACTCAGGGGGGCTTCCTATCCCGGGGTTACTTGGTTTTTCCGGGGTCCTTCACATCCTTGATCACATCGAACTCCACGTTGTACAGCTGCCCATTCACGCGCTCCACCTTGCGCAGGTACACGTTCTGCACGATGTCGCGGGTCTGCGCGTCGATGAACACCGGGCCGCGCGGGCTTTCAAAAACCTGGCCCTTCATGGCGGCCAGCAGCGCGTCGCCACCACCCGCGCCCTTGGTGGTGCGCAGCGCTTCGTAGATCACGCGCATGCCGTCGTAGCCGCCCACGGCCATGAAGTTGGGGCGCAGGCCCTTGTTGGCCTTCTCGAAGGCATCCACGAACTTCTTGTTCAGCGGCGAGGGGTGCGCGGCCGAGTAGTGGTGCGAGGTGACCACGCCCAGGGCGCCGTCGCCCATGTCGTTGAGCTGGTCGTCATCGGTCACGTCGCCAGTGGCGATGAGCTTGATGCCGGCCTTGTCCATGCCGCGTTCCAGGAACTGCTTCATCACCGCGGCGCCCGCGCCCGAGGGCACGAACACGAACAGCGCGTCGGGCTTGGCGTCGCGCACCTTCTGCAGGAAGGGCGCGAAGTCGGGGTTGCGCAGCGGCACGCGCAGGGCCTCGGTCACCTGGCCGCCGTTGAACGTGAGGCGCTGGTTGAAGTACTTCTCGGCGTCGATGCCGGGGCCATAGTCGCTCACCAGCGTCACCACCTTCTTGATGCCGTTCTTGGGCGCCCAGTCGGCCAGGGCCACCGACACCTGGGGCAGCGTGAAGCTGCTGCGCACCACGTAGGGCGATGCCTCGGTGATGCTCGACGTGGCGGCCGCCATCACCACCAGCGGGGTCTTGGACTGCGTGGCCAGCGGCGCCGTGGCCATGGCCGACGGCGTGATGCCCATGCCGGCGAGCACGTTCACCTTCTCGTTCACCACCAGTTCCTGGGCCAGGCGGCGCGTCACGTCGGGCAGGCTGGTGTCGTCCTTGATGATGAGCTGCACCTTCTTGCCGGCCACGGTGTCGCCGTTCTGCGCCATGTAGAGCTTGGCGGCGGCCTCGATCTGGCGCCCCGTGGTGGCCTGCTGGCCTGTCATGGGCAGGATGAGGCCGATCTTGAAGACGTTGTCCTGCGCCGACGCGGGCACGGCGGCCAGGAGGCCTGCGGACAAAGCCAGGGCGGCAGCGGCCGAGGCGCGAAGAAGGTGGCGTTTTTGCATCGTTGTCTCCTGTGGAATGTCGTTGTATACAGCAACTGCTGGCCGGAGTTTGGAGCGTGGGGCGTCATTTCACAAGTGGGATTTCCGACTTTTAGATATCGCCAAATGGGATAACTAAGCCTTCCGCCGGGTGCCCTGGGGCGGCACCCTGTCCTTCGGGCGCAGAGGGCAGCCACGGGCTGGGGCCAACCCGGACTCGCCGGGGCCGCGCCCGCCTGCTTCATGCGCGGCACCCTGGAGGGCCGGCAAAAGTCCACATCGCCGCAGTATCAAAAAGATAGCTGCTGGCGCTTTCCACATATGCCTCGAAACCCATTTTCCCGTCCAAGAATCACCCGCGCTCGCGGATGAGCCCCACACCCGGCAGCCCCTGCACCTGCGCCGCCTGCACGGCCGCCAGCAGGTTGCGCCGGGTGATGCGCGAGTGTTCGCGCATGATGGCCTCCGCCCGCGCGCCCTCGCGGCGTTCGATGGCATCCAGGGCCTGGCGGTGCTGGTCCTGCGCCACCACCAGCATGTCGCGCGCCGCGTGCGAATGCGTCTGGACCACCACGAAGGCCGAGGGCGACGCGAAGGGCAGGCCCTTGACGCGGTCCAGCTCGCGCGCAATGACATCGCTGCCCACCATGCGCCTGAGCAGCAGGTGAAAACGCGCGTTGAGCTCCACGTAGCGCGCGAAGCCCTCGTCGTCCAGCGTGCGCGGAACCAGGGCGGCATCGATGTCGTCCAGGCAAGCGTGGGCCTGGGCCAGCACGGCGGCCTCCACACCGCGCTCGGCGGCCAGGCGCGCGGCCAGCCCTTCCATGGTGCCGCGCAATTCGATGGCATCGGCGACATCCGTCTCGGAGAAGGTGCGCACCGCATACCCGCCCCCGGGCAGCCGGTGCAAAAGCCCTTCCTGCTCCAGCCGCATCAGCGCCGCGCGGATGGGCGTGCGCGACACCCCCAGTTTTTCCACGAGCGTCAGTTCGGCGATGCGCGCACCGCCCGGCAGCTCGCCCGCCAGGATCATCTCGCGCAGCCGCAACTGCGCCTTCACGGCCTGGGAGGCGCCCGCGTCAGCCACGGGGGAAGGACCGGAAGCGGTCAAGGGGTCGTCGTTCAGATTCATGGGGGGAGCTCCACGCCCGGCCTTGCGCAGGCCGGCGAAGAAATACACAGACAGAGGCGCCATGTGGCGCCCCTCAATGTATACAGAAATTTCCACTCGGATTCACAACACGCCCAGCAAAATCAATCAAAACAACAACTTATAGGCCATGCCAATGTGCGATAGCTGATTTCGCTGATTTTTATGTATACAGCGCCGCCGGCATTTCGCACAATTCGGACCAGCGCCCAGGCTTTGCGGCCGTGCCGCCCCGGGCCCCACGACCCCCACAGAAAGAGACAAACCGCCATGTATCCCAAGAACGCCTGGTACGTCGCCTGCACACCCGACGAAATCGCGGACAAGCCCCTGGGCCGCACCATCTGCGGCGAGAAGATCGTGTTCTACCGCCCCGCGCCCGACCAGGTCGCCGCGCTCGACGACTTCTGCCCCCACCGGGGCGCGCCGCTGTCGCTGGGCACCGTGTGCGACGGCCACCTGCAATGCGGCTACCACGGCCTGCGGGTGGAATGCACGGGCAAGTCGGTGTCCATGCCCGGCCAGCGCGTGCAGGGGTTTCCCAAGGCGCGCAGCTTTCCGGTGGTGGAGCGCTACGGCTTCATCTGGGTGTGGCCCGGCGACGCGGCCCAGGCGGACCCGGCCACCATCCACCACCTGCCCTGGGCCGACAACCCCGAATGGGCCTATGGCGGCGGGCTGTACCACATCGCCTGCGACTACCGCCTGATGATCGACAACCTGATGGACCTCACGCACGAGACCTACGTGCATGCCACCAGCATCGGGCAAAAGGAAATCGACGAGGTGCCCTGCAAGACCCGCGTGGAGGGCGACGAGGTCATCACCAGCCGCTTCATGGAAGGCATCGAAGCCCCGCCGTTCTGGAAGATGGCGCTGCGCATGAACGGCCTGCCCGACGACCAGCCCGTGGACCGCTGGCAGATCTGCCACTTCACGCCACCGAGCCACGTGCTGATCGAAGTGGGCGTGGCGCTGGCAGGCCACGGTGGCTACGACGCGCCGGCCGACAAGAAGGCGTCGAGCATCGTGGTGGACTTCATCACGCCCGAGACCGAGACCTCCATCCACTACTTCTGGGGCATGGCGCGCAACTTCAAGCCGCAGGACCCGTCGCTCACCACGCAGATCCGCGAGGGCCAGGGCAAGATCTTTGCCGAAGACCAGGAAATGCTGGAGCTGCAGCAGCAGAACCTGCTGCGCTACCCCGAGCGCAAGCTGCTCATGCTCAACATCGACGCGGGCGGCGTGCAATCGCGCAAGGTGCTGGACCGCGCCCTGGCAGCCGAACGCGCGCCCGCGGAGCAGCCGGCATGACCGCGCAGGAGACCCTGCAGGTCCGCGTGGCCAGCAAGCGGGCCGAGGCCGAAGGCATCGCCAGCTTCGAGCTGGCGCGCGTGGACGGCGCGGCACTGCCCCCTTTCAGCGCGGGCTCGCACATCGACGTGCACCTGCCCGGGGGGCTGACCCGGCAGTACTCGCTGTGCAACGCCTCGCACGAATCGCACCGCTACCGCATCGCGGTGCTGCGCGACCCCGCTTCGCGTGGCGGCTCGGTTGCCATGCACGACAGCGTGCACGAGGGCGACGTGATCACCATCAGCACGCCGCGCAACCACTTCGCGCTGCACCCGGCGCAGCGCACGCTGCTCCTGGCGGGCGGCATCGGCGTGACGCCGCTGCTGTGCATGGCCGACCGGCTGGCGCACACGGGCGCCGACTTCACGCTGCACTACTGCACCCGCTCGGCCGAACGCACGGCGTTCGCCGGCGAGATCGCGGCCTCGGCCATGGCGCCGCACACGCAGTTCCACTTCGATGCGGGCGCTCCCGGCCAGAAGCTCGACCTGCCCGCGGCGCTGGCCGGACCCGGGCCCGACAAGCGCCTGTATGTGTGCGGCCCCCCGGGCTTCATCGACCACGTGGTGACCACCGCCAAGGCCCTGGGCTGGCCGCAGGACCATATCCACCTCGAATACTTTGGCGCCCCCGCGCAGGACACCTCGGGCGATCAGGACTTTGACGTGCGCATTGCCAGCACCGGCAAGGTCTACCGCATTGCCTGCGATGTGTCGGTGGTGGAGGCCCTGCGCAGCGAAGGCATCGACATCCTGACCTCGTGCGAGCAGGGCGTGTGCGGCACCTGCCTCACGCGCGTGCTGGAGGGCGAGGTGGACCACCGGGACATGTACCTCACCGACGAAGAAAAAGCGGGCAACGAGCAGTTCATGCCCTGTTGCTCGCGCGCGCGCAGCAAGCTGCTGGTGCTGGATCTGTGAAATTGCCCCCCTGAGTCGTCCGTGGCGCCGTCCTCCTGAAGGGGGACGGCGCCCGCGCAGCGGGGCGGGGCGTTGTTGCTTGGCGGGCCTCGCGGGGGGCACGCCCAGCTCATGCCCCCGCTCCAGGACAAACACCAGGCTCCTGGAAAAGCTCCTGAATTTATAGCTGCCAGCGCTTATCCATCAAGCGCTGGCGGCCAATTTCATTCAAAACTACTCTTCCACCGCCGTCCGGATGGTGTCGCGGCCGTGGCGGTCCTTGGCCCGGCCCAGGTCGGTATCGAGGGCGCGGCCCAGCTTGTCGGCGGCACCGATGAAGGCGTTGGCCATCTTGTCGGCTTCGTCGGTCACGGTGATGGGCTGGCGACCCGTCACGCGCGCTTCGATGCGGCAGCGCTTGTCGTTGGCGCCGGACTTGCCCGCATCCAGGTCCGACAGAAACACCTCCAGCCGCGTGACGTGATCCTGAAAGCGCGACAGGCGGCTTCGGGATTCATCCGTGATCCACTGCGCGAGCGACTCGCCGCCGTGGATGTGGTCGTCTGTGTTGACGTGTACTTGCATCGGGGTTCCTTTCAGATGACGTTGCTTGAGAAACCTGTCTGACTGGGAGTCGTCGGCTGCGGATTGGCCGCAGCGGTCCATTTTTTTACCGTCTTTGGCCCCATGGCTCGGCCATGGGGCTGCAAATCCAGCAAAACCATCCTCGCTGGGCCAATCTTCGCTTCGACGCTCCAGGTCAGACAGGCTCCTGACCCCATGATGGCACCGCGGGCCATGTCCCCGGTGAATACATGTCAAAACATCCTCACAACTTGTCCAGCGCCACGGCGGGCGACCAGGCGCCGCCAGCGGGCAAGGCGCGCGCCAGGGCCACGCGCTCCTGCAGGCGCAGCGCCGCCGCATCACCGGGCACGCGCGCCAGCACCTGCGCCAGATGGCCATTGGCGCGCTCCCAGTCGCGCGCATGGAAGGCGTCCAGCGCCGCCAGGCTGGCATCGCGCACCACGGCATCGTCGCAGGGCGTGAACACGCGCACCGGCTCGGTCTTGCCCTTGACGATCACATCGTCCAGCGCGCGCAGCGCCACCGAGGCGGGCAACTGCGCGGCCGTGGCGGCCGACAGCAGGATGCCCGTGCCAAACGCCTTGTTGGCGCCCTCCAGCCGGGCCGCGAGGTTCACCGCGTCGCCGATCGCGGTGTACGAAAAGCGCTGTTCCGACCCGACGTTGCCCACGACCACCCGCCCCGTGTGCAGGCCGATGCGCATGTGGATGGGCGGCAGCCCCCGCGCCACGAGGTCGGCCACCAGCGCCTGCATCGCCTGCTGCATGGCGATGGCCGCCTGCACCGCATGCAAGGCATGCTGCGGGTCGTCCAGCGGCGCGCCCCAGAACGCCATCACGGCATCGCCGATGAACTTGTCCACCGTGCCGCCGCTGGCATGCACGATGGGCGTCATCGCGTTGAAATAGCCGGTGAGGACCTCCACGGTCTGCTCCGCGCTCAGCTGCTCGGACAAGGTGGTGAAGTTGGCCAGGTCGGTGAACATCAGCGTCACCTCGCGCGCCTCGCCGCCCAGGCGCATCAGCCCGGGCTGCGCGATGAGGCGCGAGACCACGGCGGGGGGCACGTACTGCGCGAACATCGCCCGCGTCTGGCGGGCCCGCTGGCGCACGATGGCAAAGCCCACGAGCGCGGCCGCGCCGTAGACGGCCACCGCGGCCGCGGCGGGCAGCAGCGGCGGCCACCAGAGGCGAAAACCGGCGAACAGCCACCACGACACCGCCCCCATCGCCACCACCAGCGCCCCCGTGAGCGCCGCCGCGCCCGCCGGGTGCAGGCGGCGGCTGCCCCACAGCAGCACGGGCACCAGCAAGGCGGTGAGCGCGAGCGTCCAGCCCTCCGAAACGCTGCGCAGCCCGCCGCCGGACAGGAAGTTGTCCACCAGCGTGGCCTGCAGCTCCACCCCCGGGAACAGCCGCTCGCCCCCCGCCGTGCCAAACGGCGAATTGAAGAGATCGGCCTGCGAGCGCGTGAGCTCGGTGGCCGTGCGCGCCGAGCGCCCCACCAGCACGATCTTGCCTTTGAAGAAGCCCGCGGGCAGCAGGCCCGGCTCCAGCGCCTGGTAGTACGAGCGCGTGTCAAAGGTGCCACGCGGGCCCCGGTAGCCAATCCAGTCGAAGTGGCGCAGCACCGGCATCTGGCCGCGCGCCTCGGCCGCGCGCTGCGCCAGGCGCAACGCAAAACTCTCGCGCGCCACCGGGGCGCGGCGCACCACGAAGTCGTCGTCCGGCTCCACGCCGGCATCGCCCGCATCGGCACCGGCGTCCAGAAAACGCTGCAGCGGCAGAACGTCCATCCACAGCGCGGCGTTGGCACTGTCGATCTTCTCGCGGGTGGCGGCCAGGACCACGGGGCCGGTCTCGGCGATGCTGCGCGCCAGGGCGGCGTCTTGCGCCTCGGTGGACGGGTCGGCGAACACGATGTCCAGGCCCACGGCGGCGGCGCCCTCCGCGTGCAGGCGCCGCAGCAGGGCCGCATGCATGCCGCGCGGGAACGGCCAGGTCTGCTGCAGTTCCTGGAAGGTGGGTTCGTCGATCGCCAGGATCACCACGGGCAGGCCTGGACGCTGCGGCGCGGCCAGGGCCGTGAGCACGTCGAAGGTCTTGAACTCCAGCGCGTGCCACGGGCGGCTGAGCGTGGCGGCGCCCACCAGCAGCAGCGCCAGCGCGCAGGCCCCCAGCGACAGCAGCCGCTGCCGGCGCCGCGCGGTGGGCGCGGCAGGCTCAGAAGCGGTAGCGCGCGTCCAGGACATAGCGGGTCTTCCTGCGGTCCGACTTCGGCGCCCACAGGTTCATGGCGGCCACACCCACGACCCAGTGCTTGTCCTGCGATTCCCAGAACCCCATGAGGTCCACGCCCCAGCCCGGCGCGATGCGCGTGAGGTTCTCCTTGTCCTCGAAGCGCTCCGACCGGTACACCGCGCGGCCGCTCAGGTACAGCCGCTGCGGGCTGGCCCAGGTGGCGCCCACCGCCAGCGTGTGGCGCGGGATGTAGGGGATGCGGCCCACGGGCACGTCCGCGTCGTAGCTGCGGCTTTCGCTGCCCTGGTAGAGGTACTTGGCATAGCCCGACCAGCGCCGGCTGAACATGTGGTTGAGGCCCGCACCCAGGGTTTTGAGCGTGCCGGAGTCGAAGCTGGGCGTGTCTTCCAGCAGGTCGGTGGTCGAGAGGTTGACGAGCTGCGCGTTGCGCATTTCTTCGAGGAACGGCAGGCTGGGCGTGCGCAGGTCCACGCCCACGGTGCCGGGGTTGCGCACGCGCAGGTGGTCCGCGCGCAGGCTCAGGAAGGTGCTCGCACCCAGCTCCAGGCCCACCTGCGCCACGGTGCGCTTGTGGCGGCCGCCGGCCTCGACCAGACGGTCCTCGACGGGAATTCCCGCCGTTTCCACGCTGGTGAGCGTCGATACGCTGAGCGGGCGCAGCCAATCCTGGTAGGCCATGCGCACCGTAGTGCCCTGCGCTGGCTGCCAGACGAGGCCGACGCGCGGCGTGACCACGCGTTCCATCTCGGCGCGGCGCGCCTCCTCCTCGCTGAAGTGGTCCAGATTCACCAGGTAGCTCTGCGTCAGGCCATCGACGCGGTGGCGTATCTGCTGCAGGCCCAGCGCCGCATCCAGGTTCAGCGCGGGGTCCAGGCGCTGGGTCGTGGCCAGGGTCAGGGCGGTGTAGCGCCGGTCCACGCGGTTGTACCCGCCCACCAGCAGGTAGTCGCGGTACTCGCCCACGCCCGGGATGTTGGCGCCCACGGCCGCCTCGCCCCCGATCAGGTTGTTCTGGCGTTCGCGCACGTGCTCCAGCGCCACGCTCCAGCGGCTGCCGGGCGCGGTGTCCACCGTATGGCGCAGTTGCAGGTCGGTGAACTGTTTCTTGGGTTCGCTGCTCACGCCCATCAGGCTCACGAAGGGCGGCTGCAGATACAGCGTGGGGTAGCGCAGCAGCAGGATGTCCTCCACGCTGCGCCCCAGCTTGATCCAGGTCTGCTCGGTCGGCCCCCAGCGGTAGGACATGCCCAGGGCGCCCTGGGTGCTCTTGTTGTCCATGGAGGTCTCGAACAGGTTCTGGCTGCGCAGGCGCATGTCGAACTGGTTCACATAGGCAAACAGGTTGATGCGCTCGGTGGGCTGCATGCCTGCGCCCACCGTGACCGCGCGTGCGCGCACATCGCCATAGCCGCCCCGCACGGCCGGGGCATCGTTGACCTGCAGATCGAACGGAAACTCGCTGGCATTGGCCGACTGCGCCTTGAAGAACCACGACACGGGCACGTGGGTGTTGTCCATGCCGTTGAGGGTGACCGCGGGCGCCCGCATGCGGTACAGGTCCTTGTCCAGCGTCACCCCCACGGCCCCGTGCGCGCCCGGCTGCTGCAGCAGCGACGAATACCGCTGGCTCGCGCCAAACGCCATCGGGTCCGTGAGGAAGCCCTGGAACAGCGCCGAGTTCTTGTTGAACTCGCCCGGGTAGCGGTCCGCCAGGAACAGGTGGCTGCCGCCCCAGTACGGGTAGAAGCTCTGCTGCGCCAGCTCCAGCGCCCAGTCCTCCATGCCGAAGAACGCGAGCGAGGCGCCCAGGTTGGCGCTGCCCTTCTGGTCATTGGCCACCTGGTTGAGGGACTTGAGATAGGGCATGCGTTCGACGGCGGCGCGGGCCGCCTCCACGGCCTCGCCAGGCTGGAACAGGTCGGTGTGGATCTGCGCGAGCAGCATGTACGGGACGGGGTCCTTGTCGTCCAGGGCGCTGGCCTGGTGCAGCGTGGCCAGGGCATCGTGGTGGCGGCCGAGCTGGTAGTACGCCACGGCCGTCCAGGTCTTGGCGCGCGCGTAGCGGGGCTCCATCACCCCGGCGCGCAGGAACACGTCGAGCGCGGCCTGCGGCTGGCCCTGCTTGAGGTGCAGCAGCCCCTGCCCCGTGAGCGCCACATAGTCCGCCGGGTTCTCGCCGAGCGCCGTGTTGAATGCCTGGCCCGCTTCCGTGAACTGGTTGGCGAAGGTCTCCAGCGTGCCCAGTTCGCCCCAGGCGCCCGGGCTCTGCGGCGCGAGCGCCAGGGCCTGCTTCAGGCTGGCGCGGGCCGGGCCGGAGTCCTCGCGCTCCGTGTGCGCGCTGCCCAGGCCCTGCCAGCCGCGCGCGTCGCCCCCGGCCAGCCGCGTGGCCTCGGTGTAGGCCGCCAGCGTGGCGGGCGCATCGCCCCGGCGGCGGGCCAGCTCGGCGCGCACCAGGGCGATCTCCGCGTGCGCGGTGCCCTGCGCCGGGGCCAGCGTGGCCGTGGCGTCCTCCACGCGGTCGCTCAGCATCTGCGCCCGGGCCAGCTGGGCCACCAGCGCGGGGTGCGCGGGCCAGTGCTGCAACGCCGTGCGCAGGGTCTGCGCGGCGGCGGCACCATCGCCGTCCATGAGCTGCAGGTCCGACTGCATCAGCCACGCGGGCAGCGGGGCGGCGGCCGGCGCGGCGGCGGCGAGCTGGCGCGCCAGCAGTTCGCGGGCGGCCAGCACCTCGCCGGCCTGCAGCGCGATGGCGGCGTCCATCACCGCCGCCCACGGTGCGGGCGCCTGGCCCCGCGC
>NZ_JAHUWZ010000013.1 GCF_019218755.1 Acidovorax sp. sif1233
GTGCGTGCGCCGCACCGCATAGCGGGGTGTCTGAGGGTCTTTGAGCATCGTGTCCACTCTCGTTTGCGTGCACACGATCGTGCTCAACCACAGCAGGTCCTTCAAGATGAGTTCGCCGGCCGCTTACATTCATGCCGCAGCCAATTGCAGCTGTCGATTTCTGGCCGCTACGCCAGGTGGAGTCAGAATTCGCGGCACCTCATGCTCTTTGAGGACATCGCACCAGTAGCCTTGCAACTCGCTGGCTCCGAGCTTGACCGCTTGCGTTGCGATCTCAGAGGACTCAATGTGTTCCGCAACCACGATGGCTCCAGTTCCCAAGCTGGAGATGAAATCGAGACCCGAACGATCATTTGCTTTCAGAACCCTCGGCCTGAACACTTCGATCATGCGCTCCTCCAAGTCTGTGCCGGCAACATCATCCAGCGCAATTTCACCTCCAAGGCCTCGTATGCCCTCACAGAGGTTCTTGATGCGCTGGAATCCCCAATGGTGACGGATCAGCTCGTTTCTCTCCACGATCTCGATGACCATTCCAGGAACCATGTGCTCGGCCATCGCCACCACCCAATCCAGATTAAGCATTGACGAGGCCTCGACATTGCAATGAACCCTGAGCTTGGACTTGTAGGCCGTGCAAAGGAACCGCGCCGCTTTCAGTGCTGCAATATCAACCTCAAGCATCTGGCGGCGGTTGGTGAAATCGACCTGATGCCTGTACAGCAACTCAAACCCCAGGATCTCGTGCGACTCACACGCGAGCATGGGCTGAACGCGGAAGTTTGCGAGAGCACTGACATTCACAGGCGCTTCTGAAGATTTGCAACCCATAGCCACCACGCAAAAGAAAGACCGGCGATTGCCAATGGAGCCACCCACGTTGAGACGTAGATAGGCACGAATAGCCAAGCGACCAACGACACTCCGACCAACTTGGCAAGGTCCACCCCACGCTTGTGCAGCATGGGGCTCTGTGAGGAGAAAGACGCTTTGGCAATCTGTCTGCGATAGTGGCCATCAGCCATAGCGGCCAGAATGCAGGGAAGAGCAAAAAGCGTCCACATCAAGAGCATTCCGCCCCGATACAGGATTACATGTGTCCAGACAGTGCCTGCGAATGCACGCTCCATCAACCAACGATCAACTTTTTCGTTTCCCGAGAGTTCAGCACTTTCGAAAGCATGACCGACTTCTCGATTGACCGTCTCCAGCAAAGAGAAGATCTGCTCCATGATCCATTGGTCAGTTTCATGCCCAAGCCACGCTACGAGCTGGCGCTGCTCAGCGTCACGCACTGCGTTGAAGATAGGCAGCGGCAACAGTACAAGAACTGCCAGGGTGCCAAAGAGCACAACGACCAGCGTCAATGAAGCAAGCGAAGGCTTTCCCTCTTTCCCCTTTTCTGCCATGACTATTTGCCCCCCCACAGAGAGGTGAACATGGTGATGAAACGCGGCCTAGCTGGCTTTGGCAAAGGCGCATTGGTCAAGAGGATGGGAATGCGAGACTTGAAAGTCCGACCACCCGACATGCGTGCGTAGAAGTGCAACGGCGGCAACTCACTCAATACCGGTGGTGGTATCAGATCGGCTTCCTCAGCCGAGGCTTGCTCTTTGTATGACGCGTCGTAGTGCTCGCTGGGATCAGATGCAACGTTATGCCCGTAGCTGACGGACATCGACTGCACTTTGATTTTGGGAATCCCATCCGCGAACAATTGCTGGGTTCTCGGATCTTGAACCCTTAGAGCAATTTTGTTGTTCGTGTTGGCCAGGACCTGAATCGCCTTGTTTTCATCGCCAAGCCGAGCTGCAAAGTCGGCAAAGGTTTGAGTTGCCACAGTGAGTCTGAAACCCGCCCCACGACCTTTGTTGAGCAGCTGGATGGTCGGCGTATTGATCACCTCTGCCGCTTCGTCAACGAACACGTCAATGGGCTTCTTCTTGTCCAGCCCGTAGTTGTAGATGTCGCCCGCAACTGCGGTCATGTCAGCGAGCATCACGGAGCCAATTGCACTGCCAACCGTTGGGTCAGCGAGTGAGTCCAGGCCCATGTACAGAACCATGTTGTTTCGGATGACCTTGGACATATCCAAGACCACCTTTTCACTCCCGGGCTCATGCTTGGGCGATAGCAGCTCTGCAAGAGGATCTGCAGTGAGCATCGACAGAATTGGGATGAGCGAGGCCACCATCTTTTGAAAGTGATCCCGGTTGTGTTCATACGTCGAAATCAGGCCAGCCAGATCAACGTTTGGCCACTCGTGAATCACCACTTCCTTGTAATAGGCGATGTACGCAAGAAGAACCGCTTCAGGCCCCTTGTTCTTCGCCTTGGAGGTTTTGATATAGCTTGCAGCGCCTTTCTCCCAATTGGGTACTTTCTGGTTGAAGTGAAAGAGGAGGCCCTTTGTCAGGAGATCATCTGGTCCCCCTTCGATGTAGCGACGGAGGCTTACCAAGTTCGGGCGCTCCCCAGTAGCGATCAAGCCCGCACAAATGTCTTGGAGCACTTTCCAGCCGAAAGCAACGAACGCATCGGCACCCGTTTCGGAGGGAATCAATGCAGCCACCCGAGAGGCAAGTTCCGTCTTGCGATTCCAGTTGCGGAGAGGATCGAGACTGACGGACTTGTCTGGATGAGCGGGGTTGAAGTAAGCGAACCGCTCTGGCTGACCAAGTGATTCGCAAATCCTCCGGGCGTTGTCCGCGAGTCCCTGGTCGCCCTTGGGGTCAATGATCACCACTGGGCCCCCTCGAAGGATGGCCTGTCCGATGCAGAGGTCAAATAGACGCGTCTTCCCCACCCCGGTAGACCCTACGATGAGGGTGTGACCTTCCAGCAACTCTAGTGGAACAGTGATGTCGTCCTCTTTGTCCAGCCCGTGGAGCCAATAGCTACCGTCCTTGCTGAGCGCCTCTTTGCCCAATGTTTTGGCGACCCCGCTGGCAATCAGCGCATGCATACGCTGAGCCACCATATCGGTCCATTGATACCCATTGCCGAGCCATAACTCGTCACGCTTGATCGCTCCCTTCGATGCCTTCTTCAACCCTTCGATATCAATGAACGTTTTGCCAGTGAAATTTGTTCGGGCCATGTCGGAGTGCCGTGTCCACGCCTTAGCCATCCGGTAAAAGCCCATGAGCGAACAACCGCTTGCTGCAACCGTTGCAAAAGTCGTCGGCAGTGGCAGATACCATGCCGAGACAATGCAAATCCCAACAGCTCCGAACCAACCGAGGGTTTGACCAGCCTCGTAGTTTGGGCGCCAAGGGTTGTCAAAGTCGAAGAGCTGCTCCGCCATGTCAATCCTCAGTGCGCCGCCGACAACGTGCCAGCCGACAGCGGCCGAGCGGCCTCAGGCGTCAGCGTGTCAAACAAACTGTCCACCTTGGTGCGAATCAACTCAATGGTCAATGGACCAGGGCTTGCGTTACCTTCGTCATCAATGGAAAGCTGATGCGCCAGCAGTCGCTTGATTTTTTCGTAGCGAGGGTGTGCTTTGGTGACCAAAACACGGTTCAAAGTCTCGCCTCCGTAGCGTGCAGATCGGCTTTTCCAACTGGTGACATTCTTGGCCGGAAAGCGAGTGGCAACGATCCTCGGGGAGCCACTCTCCAGCACGAACACCATGATGTAGCCGCCGTCCTGGGCCGAAGCGTCAGGTACCATGGCACCGACATGTTCTGGGCTCCCGTCAAACATCCACACACGTATCTCCTGTTCACAAACGTGTATTGAGAATATCAACCGGTCCTACCCAGACCACCCCTAAAAAGCGCGGATTTTCAAGACCTTTCGATTTTTCTGCTCAATCCAGGGGGCCCACGATGCATGTACAGCATCGTCAAGACTTGTCGTCACGCTCCCCCCTGCTTCACGCGTTCTTACCTTGAGCGACCTTTTTACGAGCCAAAAAAAACGAGAACCATGAAAGGTTCTCGTCTTGAAATCACTACGGTTACAAGGCTAGGTGACCGCGTACTTTTCGATGTCCTCACCTCGCGCTAAAGCTTCTTTGATCCAACGCGGCCTTGGACCGACGCCGCCACCCCATGTCTGCCCCTTCTCGTTCCGATATCTAACGGGTCGCGCGCTTGCGCGCCTGGACGTGTTGCGTGGCACAACTTTCACATCTGGGAAGAGATCGGTGGGAGTTAGCTTGTACAGCTCAATAGTCTTGCGAACGTCCTGGATCACATCATCCAGCGCGGCCAATCGGAATTTTTCAATCTTTGCCTCGACCCTCTCTCGCTCTGCGAGGGCCTCAGCCAGTTCTTCGGATGTCATGACGCGTCCTGGTTGCATGCGTGCAATTCCTCCATTGGATTAGGCGCAATTAACTGCAATTCTATTGCACATTTAATTGCATTTCCACAGCTAATTCATCAGCTCCCTTTCTCGTCACCAGGGACCGACATCGCTGAAGAAAGGCACCCTTTTGGGCCACGAAGGGCTAAACGTCATGTTTTTGCTTACTTTTCGGCACCCTTTTGGGTTGGCGTGCTACCTAGAATGCCTGTACAGAAGGGCTGTCCTCATAGGGGGCTGATGCCTACGCGAGGCGATGACGGGAAACAAGTGTCTTGCCGAGTTCGCAACATGTAACCGACTAATTTTCGTTGGTGGCTTTTTTCTAGGATGTTGACCGTTTGCCCACCAACGACGATTCGCCTTGACATGACAACTTGCCCAACCACATAATTCGCCATCAATGTGATGTTACGCCCTACCATGAGCCCTCGTTCTACCTATTCGGACACTTCTGGTCTCCAATACCGCCTACGTGCTGCGTCGGCTCTGCTGGGCATCGCTGAGAACACAACCAAGTCATACATCGAGAACTCAGGCATCCATGTTCGCCGAGCAAACGAGGCTGACTCCAAAGCCGTCGCAGTGCGGCTCTTCGATCCAGACACCCTTTTTCAACTCGCTCAGTACCGTCGAGCCAAGGGCTTCGTCAAGACTCCCCAGAAGGGCCCTTACTTCATCGCTGTGGACATCGTTAAGGGTGGCACTGGGAAGACCACCACAGCTGTTGAGATTGCGTTGCACATGCAACTGGCTGGTCTTCGCGTTCTCGCGATAGATTTGGATGCGCAAGCCAACCTCACCCAGTACATGGGTTACGAGGCAGATCTGAACAAGGACGAAATCGAGCCAATGGGCCTGAGTCTCGATGCCGTTGTTGGGAAAACATTTGCCCACACCGTTTCTACTTATGTCGGTCGATCTGCACGAGAGTCGTTTGGTAGCCTGATAAAAATGCCTTTTGGCAAAAATGGGCCTCACCTGATTCCCGCTGATGCAAATCTAGGCGATATTGAATTTGCACTGAGTTCTTCCAAGGGCGCGCGAGAGTTAACCCTGAAAAAACTCTTTTCTGAATCTGCGCGAGGCTTGATTCCAGAGTTGAACGTTTCAGAATATGACGTTGTTGTGATGGACTGTCCACCCAATGTCACTATGACGAGCACTGCCGCGCTGGCTGCTGCAGATCTCGTGGTTGCACCGGTCCGCTTGGACGCTTTCGGTGTCAAGGGTCTAACCCGTTTGATCAATGAAATTGCGCTTCTCCGCGAATCTTACGGAGACGCGATTGTGGCGGATCAAGTCATTCTTGCCACCCATTTCGCCCCACAACTTTCTCGCATCCAGCGGATGCATCAAGCGCTTCAGGCTTATCAGAAAAATCTAGCGCCAGTCTCGATTTCGCTTTCTGAGGATTTACCAAAATCCCTTGAACACTATATTCCGCTGAGTTTGCAGAAGCCATTGAGTCAAGCAAGCCGAGAATACAAGGAATTCAATGATTTCCTACTTCGTCGGCTCATGAACATAGAAGAGCAGCGAGGCAAATAATGAGACGTGCGCCTTTTGCCCCGGTTCAAGATAACCAGGCCGAAACTTCGGTCAAGTCTGAAACGCGGCCCCCAGCATCGAAAAAGCCTGCACCGCCCCCGTTGATCCTTCCAGCGATCACCACACCAGGGGCCGGTGCTTTGGCACGGACGGTAGACGAGCCTGTTGAATCGCCTTCGCCCGTATCAAATCCGGTTGCCGAACAAGCCGACGAGCGAGGCCAGCATCAATCGCTGCCTTCATCAGCCGCATCCCATGCCTACGAGGTTGTTTTCATCAGTGCTCACGACATTGATCCGAATAGGTTCGCGCCACGCGAAATCTATGGCGATAACACCCTCCAAGAACGCGCTGATTCTCTTGAGGCGAATGGCCAGCGAGATCCCATTCATGTAATTCCCAACCCTGCGAAGCCGGGTCGTTTCATCATTGGGGATGGCTGGACTCGGGTTCAGGCCGTCCGAATGAGGGACATTCTCAATCTTCAATTGAAGGCAATCATCCACACGGACAAGTCCGAGGAAGACATTGCCTGGATGGGCTACGCCCAAAACGAAGAACGCGAAGCCCACACCGATTTCGACCGTGCAAAGTTCTACCAAAAGTGGCGAGATCAAGGCTGGACTTGGGAGCAAATTTCCAAGAAAACTGGCATTCCCGTGGGAAGTCTTTCCCAATATGGAAATTACAGCAAACTTGATGTGGATATTCTCCACTATGCCAAACGCCATCCCGAAAAGGTGTCGGTGAATGTTGTCAACCAACTGTGGCGTCTCGTGTCCGCTAAAAAGAGCGCTGAGGCAGCGATATCGTTGTGCAAGACGTTCGTTGATAACGATGAGTCATTCCGTTGGCTCAAGGAACGTGTTGACTCGTTGACGATGGAACAACGGCCTGACCGGAAGAGCAGTCCCGTGAAGTTCCAGCGCCGGTACGAGCATGGGCACTTCAAACAACGGTCGGATGGAAAGATCGAAATCGTGGGCATGATTCCTCCAGATAAATTGGAGCAATTCAACGAAACGATGGACAAGCTGCTGCGCCCTTACTTCGGCTCTGAGGAGCCAAGTAACATCAACACACCCACGGACAATCAGCAGTGACCATCACTCAGGCCACTCAAAACAAAGGACGCTCAGCGTCCTTTGTTGCTTTTTGGGGTTCCGAAATTGGGACTTCATTCAATACGCAGCGACTGCCACTTCCTTTCTGTACGTACAGACCTAACGGGAAAAATGGGTACCAGCCGTTGCCTCATAAGAAGCTGAGTGATTCCCCAACAAATCCAGCACTCGGTTCTATAGGTACAAAACTAAGCGAAGAGCCGCACAACGGAGTAGCCTACTCATCCTCTCTTCTGTACGTACAGAAGATGCTCTGCGCGCCAGCTTCAGCTGCCGATCTTGACTACATTCAAGCACCCTTCACCTTGCCCAGCGGCATCGCAATCCACTTCTGTACGTACAGAACACCAACCACCCACGAGTACAGACCCTCTGAAATAATGGGCGAAATCAGCGAGCCCTTCTTGCGAGCCCTTCATTTCATCATCTCTTCCAGACCAACACCAAGGGGTGTCGATGGCAGCACTTCTGTACGTACAGAAGCTGAGCGACTAGGAGCCAGGATAACAAGGGGCTTGCCAGGCTGCGCCAATTCAAATTGCCAACAGAGTTCCGCCAAGAAGACCGTGCAGCCAGCCCTCGTCTTGACAGCCCCTCGTTTACTGGGGCTCACGTCAAACGCCTCGCTATGGACACGGGCAGACGTAATTTGTAAATCGAATCTTCAGATCACAACCTTTCCCACAGGCATCTGCGCTTGTAGCATTTCGCAATGGTCTGTCGAATGGCGATCCATGCGCACCCCGGAGAACGCTGTGTTGGCAAGCACAACAGAGATGGCAACCTCGATTCGTACTGCCAGTGCTACAGACCTTTCGGCACCTCTGTACGTACAGAACAGCCACAGACCCACCAAAGCATCTGTACATACAGAACGGCATTCCAAGCCCGTGGACTGGTCTCTAGCGTCCGTGTCGTCCCCTCTGTACGTACAGATCATGCGCCGGCACTCCCAAGGCTCTGTACGTACAGAACGACCTGGCAGTCTCAATACCAATGCCCACTGGCAAGGCAACTTGCACTCCACAGTGGGCATCGTTATTTCAGACATTCACCGAGCCCGGTTTCCGCTCCAACGGATTCATCGGCTCACACGCAGCAAGACCCGGATAGCAAAACAGAACCCCGCCATGAGCGGGGTTCTGTGCATCTGGGGTACTTGGAATTGGAGATTGAAGATGACCTAAGAACCGGCCAATAAAAAACCCCGGTAGCTCCAACTACCGGGGTTCTCAGCATCGTGATGGTGATGCTCGAAGCTGCTACTCGTTCCAACAACCGACGCCAATCGGTTTAAGCACAGCCAACTCAGGTACGAATAGTAGTTTTTCCATGCCTCGCCGTCAAGGAGATCGTGTCCTTACGTGGAGACTGCGATGGATAAACTCGCGCCTACAGAAATCCGATACCCATACGCCATTGTTCGGGCGTGCTCGGAGTTGCCTTACCTTTCACCATTCGTGGCAATGCCAGATGGTTTTCTCCGGGTTGTTTTGAAGATTGTTCAAAAAATCAATCTTCGAAATCCTTTTTCAGAAATCTTTGCTTCACGCAAAACGCTTGCGGATGAGGCAGGTAAATCGTTGGATACGGTCCACCGTTCAATCCAATGGCTTGAGCAGAACAACCTCATCGAAAGGGAGCGGAAGGCCCGTGCAGGACTTCGTGGATCACGGTCGCCCCTGGTGCCGACCAAATCCCTCCTGTTGGCGTTGGGCCTGGTGGATGAACGTGGGGTTCCTGTCGAGCCCAAAAAGGCCGCAAAAGCAGCCCCTGCAGGAATGGACGATGGTCAACTCACAACGAGTTCTTCAAACGGTCCAGAACTAACACCAAGCTCCACAACCTCTGCCAAGGAGGAGGGTGCCTACACGCGTATTGGGGCTGTTTGCCTGCCTACAGATCTCATATGGCTCTGCAGTAAGGGCCTATCGCCGTTTGCTGTTCTAGGTCTGATGAAGAGGGCAAGGACTGCTTCACAGCGACTATCGGACGTGGTGCATGCCGCCAAAAAGTACCTGGAAAACCTGAAGGCAAACCAGCTCTACGCCTACCTCCAAACCCTCTTAACCAGCGGTCGGGACTTCTCAGCACCATATCGAGAGGAAGCGAAAAAAGATGAGGAAAAACGCGAAAAGTCCTATCTTTTGGAAAAAGCTGAGATTTATGAAGGCCGTAGATTTACTTCTCGAAAGACAGGCAAGGTCTACCAGGTCGAATCCGGCGTGATCCGCGAAACGGTAAACGGTCAATCACGGGTGACACCGTTCAACAGGGCCTTCCTTGAGGCGCTAGAGGCCGGGAAACTGGTGCAACACAACTAGGAAGTTACACAGGGGTCATGTCGCAGTTCTGCGGCTTCTAGATCAGTAAATAAACAATCTATAGAAATACATGCTACGCATCCTGTGGATAACCTCCCTTGCGGGATAGGGCCTGCACATTCAAGACTTGCTAACAGAAACTGGACTCTGGGCGAGATGGGTAGATCCGCAACTTCAGGAGGCCAAGCAGATCCCCGTGTTGATAGGCCTACACTTGGCAAACACAGGAGCCAAAATGTCGAACGAACGCATGGACTACGAAAGCAGAAGGGCCTTGGTCTTCCAGGCAGCGACAGAGATTGCTGAAACTGGCCAAGTTCCCAGCTTGGAAGCCGTCAAACTGAAGGTAGGCGGTGGAAGCTACACGACACTCACCAGAGCGCTTCGTGAGTGGCGCAAAGAAAAGGACCGTCAACAAACGGCAGTGGAAGCTCCGCCAGAAATCGTCTCTGATTTAGCGCAGCGTCTAGCAGGTGACCTGTGGAAGGCAGCAACCGCTGAAGCACAGATGGGCCTAGCAGCAGCTCGTGAAGCCTTGAACCTGGAGAACAAGCGGCTTCAGGAGGAAATGACAGAGGTATTGCGCAGCGCGGATTTAATGGCTACCCAGATGACTGAGATTCAGAGTCGTGCTGAAGAGCTTCAAGCCAAGTTGGAAGAGGCATCACGCGGCCGATCAGATGCTGAAACTCAACTCCAGGTCCAGACGACCAAGGTAGTGAACCTTGAGGAACGAGTCAGTGAATTACGGAAGGAATTAGCTGACGCAAAGAGTGCTTCAACATCCTCCAGTCTGCATGATGAGATTCAAAGTCTACGAGCCCAGCTATCAACCCTCACCGAGCAGAATGCAAAAATCCTGGCCAAGGAGTAACTCAGAGACCTCACTCTGAAGTGATGCTGAAATGACTCTACCGGGAAGTGATCCTATGCTGCGGCTGAAGTGCTACAAGAGGATGAGATTTTACGGTGGGCATTTCCAGGTGACTCTGGGCTGCTACTGGAGTGCCAGTTCAGCTTGAACCCTTCTGAGACTGTAGTTTGTAGGCCTACACTACTACATACACTACACACCAAGCTTGGCCCGATGGATTGTGGGATGGGTGTCGATAAATAGTGCGCCACACCAGGCGTTATGTATGGATGCCCCGCGCAATTGCCCTTGTTGGAAGCAAAGTGGGGAAGTAGGTTTCTGTGCCTCCAGAAACAACAAAACCCCTGTCGGGGTTCTGTGTGTGAGGGATATGGAAATTTGGCCGTGCCGGCGTCAACCAGTTACCGCCCGAGGGGAAGAGACAAAGCCCAGGTATTCTGAGAGAAGTTCAGCGGTAGCCGGTCGGCCGCAAGCCCAGGCTGTGAAGCCCACCAGGTCAAAGGGATAGAGCTTGAACCTTGAGGGGTATTCAGTCGCCAGCGAAGCATTGAGTGACTGAGTGACCCGAAAGCCCTCTGGCTCGTGGTCATCGATTGCCATCCAGTCGTCCATGGTTTGGAACCAGAACTCATCGAATCGGGCATTGGGACTTGACTCAATCATCTGGCGATACATGACCAGCTGCTTGTTGCGGTACTCAAATATCGCGTTGAACCTGTCCATCACCATCGAGGGCGAGGGCGAACGGCCGGATTCGATGTTGTTCCAATGATCGAGGGTCATGTTCGGGAACAGTGATGCGGCCTCATTTGGACTGAGGAACAGGGTGTTCCGCAGCACCTGCAGGTAGACACAGCCTGGCTCAATTCGTTGGTTCATGCTCATGCAAACCTCCATAAATTCGGGTGCTTTCAGCACTCGCAGGGTTGGGACTGGATACCGCTCATGCGGAATTCGAACGGTCGCCATTTGAAAAACACGGCTTTCGCTCGCTTTTCGATTTTTCGGGGCCAAAAATCTGACAGATGAAAGTGCTTTCTGGACACTGCGGGTCAAGGTACCCCATGACCAGAACCATTAACTTTTCATCCATCAACGAAGCTGTAAATCAGGGCTTTGTCGTTGCCGCTCGTAAGGAGTACCAGTCGTACAAAGGGTGCTCCATTTACGGTCACGACAACAGCCAGCGTGGGTTCATTGGTGCCTCCTATGGTTTGAGGGTGGAGATCCCGGAGGACTTCACTTCCAACTTTCTGGGAGTTCGGTCTGACAAGATCTTTGGTCACACAGTCAGCGCCAATGTCCAAGCGCAATGGGGTTCGGTAGGGAAGGGCCAATCCATCCTTGTCTTTGAGCCCCACGTATTTCAAGAGGCGCTGATTTCGGCCCGCGCCTGGACCGACGCATGGTTCCACGCGCACCCCGAAGCGCAAGCCTTGTTCAACGAGTCAATCAATGCTGCCCGCCGTGTGCGCCAGCAAAGTGCTTCGGCCCAGCGCGTCACTGGTTGAAGACCTGGAAATCAGCTTCGTTGTTGAAACCACGCAAAAAATGGTAGCCGTCACGCGTCTCGAAGTAGCGGAACAGCATGCCGGTTTTCCACTGGTCAGGTCGTTGCGGGACGTATTGAGAAAGCACGAGCTTCTCTTCGTCGGAGCCCACTTCCTTGTACCGGATGTGGAACAAATCCTTGTTGTTTTCCAGGATCTCCAGAGCCCCGAGAACCAGGCTGGCCCCTCTAATGGTGGTGCTCTTCGTAGCCAGCCCAACAGTGTCCTTGGCAGTGGCCACCTCTGCGGGGGCCTTACCGATGTGAGTGCTCACAATGCGCCCTTCAGCGATCAGTGTGAAACCTCCCGAGGAGCGTTTCAGACTTTCAATCTGAGCAGCCTTCTCTTGCGAGACCGTGGCGCAACCAGTCAGGCCGATAGCAATAGCAACGATGGCAGCTTTCGCAATTTTCAACATCTTCCCTCCTTCAAAACTGTGAACGTGTTGATGGAGGAAATCCTACCCGAATTGATCGCGAATTGCAATTGAATTGCAATTCAAATGCAATTATTTGAACAATTGAAACAACAAGGAGCGTTACATGTCTTTGATCAGAAGTGCGCTGGTGTTCGCAGCTATGAGCTTTAGCATCGCAGTGGTGATGGAGACCGCATCTGGTACCGAGGGGGCGGTCGAGCGGGTGCTAGGACAGGTGCAATCCTCGATGGACCGTGGTGCGCATGTCGTGGTTGGCTTAATGAAGCAGGTTGAACCTGCCCTGGTGAATGTTGCATCGAAATAAATTGGCCATCTCATTCGCTTCGATCATGCGAACGGCAGTGGTGTTGGCTGTCACGGTGTTAGGCACTTCTGCGTTTGCCCGTGATTCAGGGTTAGGCGAAAAGGCTTTGCAGCTGGCCGCCTCAGCAGGGGAGGGCGTCAAGGCAGTTCGGGAGGCCTTCACCAACTCCGCAACTCCAGTCCAGGCACAAGGGCAGATTGAGGTCGCCTTTTCACCGAATCAGGGTGCTGAAGAGCTGGTGATCCGGGTGACTGACAGCGCGAAGAAGGATCTGCGCGTCATGGCATATGCATTCACCAGCTCAAAAATCACGTCTGCCCTGATCCGTGCCGCTAAGCGAGGTGTAAACGTCTACCTTCTTGCAGACGAAAAGCAGAATCTCGGGGCAGGGGCTGGGCCCAAGGGCAGGGCTGCGCTCTCAGCCTTGAGCCTGGCCGGGGTTCACGTCCGAGTGGTTGATGCTTACCCCATCTTTCACGACAAGGTTCAAATTAGCGATGGTCGAGTATTGCAGACCGGCAGTTTTAACTACAGCGATGCTGCGGCTAAAAGGAATTCAGAAAACGTGATTGTTCATTGGGACAACCCAGAATTGGCTTCGGCATATGCAGAGCACTTTGCTCGAAACTGGAAGTTGTCAAAAGCTTTCAATCCATCCTTCTGAACTATTGCAATTGAATTGCAATCCTCTACAATTCAAGCGTCAATATTTAGGTTGAACAATGACCACTTACCAAGATCTTCTCAAGCAGCGTGATGCACTCGATGCGCAAATCGCTGAGGTACGTAAAGGCGAATTGGCCAATGCGGTTTCGCAAGCTCGGCAGCTCGTTCAAGAGTTCGGCCTGACGGCTCAAGACATCTTCGGCGGGACACGCCAATCCAAGGTCAAGGGCACTACCGTTGCTGCCAAATACCGCGACCCATCTACGGGTGCAACCTGGAGCGGCCGGGGCAAGCCCCCACTCTGGATTGCTGGTAAGGATCGCGCGCAGTTCGCGATTGCTTGACCTGATCAACCTATGACCAGACGCGGCTCAAATGAGCCGCGTTTTGTATTTGGGGCCTCTGATCACTCCTGATTTGATCCCTCGTGCAATTGCTTGAACTTCCGAGAACGGATTTTCGTAATGTCATCGATTTGCTTGCTTTTCAAGGGGTAAATCGAAAGCCGTGCTTTTGATAATTCTCCTGACAACTTCGAAAGAAGTAATTCTCAGGAGGATTGCCTTGAAAGACTTCATCCCTGCTTCTCACCCGGCATCGCTGGAACACCCCAGCTCATGGACGCTCAGCGCGCGTCACTATGTCGGCGAACGTCACCCGCTGATCTCCCTCATCTACCTCGGCCTGGCACTGGGTTCGTTTTTGATGGGGGCCCATCTGCACATCGGCACGCAGGTGGGAGTTGATTCATACCCGGCAATGCTCTGCCTGAGTTTGCTGATGGGTGCAGGGGCCTCGGTGGTGACCTACCTTGAAGCACGCCCCCTCTTTGCGCCTGCGCCCACTGAGTACCTGCGTCTTCTTGACGGACAAAGGCTGCATCCCAAGGCCCACGGGATAGTGGACAGCCGCAAGTCAACAAACTCTTCCTTGCGGGGTATCGATCTGTGGTTGGTGCTTGTTATCCAGCTGCGATGGTCGCGGATTGCCTGTGTCTGACTTACCAGAGCCCCCGAAATGAGCCCTCAAACGAACACACGCCTGAATGTGATCCATACCCCGTCCACGTTCGAGCTGGGCGGGCTGCTGGTGGATATCGGGGGTGCCATCGACGGCCCCTGGTCACCAAACGAACCCGATGATCTGGGGCCGTTGATGCTGAACGAGCATCTTGACCCTGAAGCGCTCCGCAGTGAGTGTGCCGATCTGGTGCGGCGTAACCCTGGCCACTACCTTCGCCTCTTCGGCTCCATGTGCTTTACCGTTGTCCATGAGCTTGGCGATCTGGAACGAGGGTCTGAGGAAGGATGCGCGCTATGACGGAGGTCCTCTTCGAGGTTCAAGGCAAACCGGTAAAGCCCGGAGATACCCTTTGGGTTCATCCTTCACGCGAGCCCCGCGCCGGCACTCGTGTGAGGGCATTCCGCCCAGCAGTGAGGGGCGAAGCACTCATGCGTACAGACGATGGCGCCTTGCCCGTTGTGTCCATCGAATGCCTGTCGTGGAGTCCCTGGGCATTGAACCTGGTCGCGGAGGCTCGGAGATCTGCAGGCTCAGGAGAACGGAATCGCCAGGCCGATGCCGTGTGGGCCGACGCGATTGCCTGGGCTGTTGCGAATCCCGAAGATGCTGCACGGATCGCCGCATCCATCGCATCGGAACGGGCTGATGGGCTTTGATGACTCGCGATCAATCGCACCGCTGCGGTTGCATCTGGCCGACGCCCCTCTCCTGAGCCCCCATTACAAGGTCCATAGCTTTTCCGAGGAGGAGGGGACACTGCGTGTTGGCATGGAGTGCCAAGTAACACCTGGTGCGTGTCCTCACTGTGGGGGGAAGGGGGCGAAATCATGGGGCCGCAGAGAGCAGGTGATAGCTGACGTGCCACGTCGCGGCCGAGCAGTGCAGTTGACCATCACCTTCAAGCGATATCGCTGTTCGTCGCCCAGTTGCCGCAAGACCTTTTCCCAATCCTTGCCAGCGGTTGCTGACCACCGGGCCATGACCCAGCGTCTATGCCGGTGGGTGTGCGAACAGGCGCTGGACAGAACCTATGTGTCTATCGCTGCCGAGGCGAGGCTCGATGAGAAAACGGTGCGCTCTGTGTTCGCGGACCACCTCGCAAAGATGCGGCAACAGGTTCGCACGCTCGCTGCACCCTGCTTGGCAATCGTTCCGGTAACCGCCCTGAATGGCGAACGGTACGTGATCCTGAACACCACGCACGGGATGCTGATCGATGTCCTGGAGCATCGTCAGGAAGTCGGCCTCACGCAAACCCTCAAGGCACTGAAAGGAAGCGAGAAAGTTGGAAGCGTCAGTATCGGGTTTGATCCGATCGCACTCGCTGCTGTCCATGATGCTCTGCCTCAGGCAATCCCCTTCATTGACCCCGGCGAGGTCCAGGCAGTGCTGATGCAAGGACTGTTGACCGCCCGTGCTGCGGCGAGAGCGGCCATGACGCCATACTCATGCCGGAAGATGTCAGGCGATGTGGAGCTGCTCGAAGCATCGGAACAAAGTCTCACCGAAGACCAGCAACTGCGCTTGGAAGGCTGGTTTCATCAATCACCAGCCCTCGGAGAGGCCTACGAATTCAAAAGGGCTGTAATGGCCCTCTATGGGTCTGCGCAGCGGTTCGATGAGCCCCACCTAGCAGTGAAGTCCATTGAAGCTGCTTGGAGCAGTCTAGGGCCTGATAGCGCCCATCATTTCAGCTCGTTCCATCGGTTGTGGCCTCTGTGGGGGCGGTACATCGCCAACGCCTTCTGTCCCATCGAGGGATTGCGGTTTGCCATGGATGTGGCCACGGTCGGCGAGCTTCAGCAGATTGTGGAGCGCAGCGGACGCGGCAACTCCATCCAGGCGGTCCGCGCGAAGATGCTTTTTCCGCCCAGCGTGCCAGTCTTCTCAATGTCCGTCCCTGGGGCCAGTCTCACCCGCTTGAGAAGGCCACTGAGCCCCAAGTAGATCCCGTCTCAGTGGTTAAACTGAAATCGGAGAACTAACGAGACGGGGGATGCATGGCGTTGATGCAGGAACTATTGGCTTGGACAAAGGGGCTCCAAGCCTGGCAGAGTGACGCCTTGGCGCGCTTGCTGGCAAAGAAAGAGCTTTCGCCCGCTGATCAAGATGACCTTTATGCCCTTCTCAAGGTGGCACATGGCATACCTGATCCAGAGAAACGGGAGCCTTTGCCGCTTGCCGAAGACCAGATTCCGGCGCCGATCCAAGCTGAGACCGAAATCGAGTTGCTGGTCATCAAGAATTTGCGCAACGTCAACGCCATCGCTGAAAACCAGCAATTGGAAGTTGGAGCCAAGGGCTTGACGGTCATCTATGGCTCCAACGGAAGTGGAAAGTCTGGGTACTCGCGGGTCCTCAAGCGTGCCTGCAGGGCTCGCGACCAGGCAGAACAAATCCTCCCCAACGCCAATGTGGCTGGGGCCAAAATGGGTAACGCTCAGGCAACCTTCACCGTATGCGTGAATGGCCAGGTTGATGAATATCTATGGCAGCAAGGCAGGGAGGCGCCCAAGGAGCTGTCGGCCCTGTCGATTTTTGACACTCGGTGTGCGCGTGCCTACCTGGACAGCGAGGACGATTTCGCCTACGTGCCATATGGGCTCGATGTGCTGGATAGCCTGGCCAAGCTGTACCAGCAACTCAAGATCCGCCTTGAAGCCGAACAGCGTGAACATGCTGTAGATCTCCAGGTGTTCGCTCACCTCAAGGGAGAAACGGCAGTCGGAGGGTTGATTGATACCCTCTCAGCAAAGACCGATCCCGAAGCGGTGGAGGGCCTGGCCAACATCACCAATGAGGAGCTTCTACGAAAGCAGACATTGGAGGAAAGCCTCAAAGAGAACAACCCGAAGGAAAAGGCTGTCGCGCTGGGCGTCAAGGCGAAGAGGGTTGATGCCTTGGCGACCCGAGCCGAGGTGCTGGCTGGCGCCCTGGGGCTTGGAGCAATTGCGAAGCTCAAAGGCCTTGTGGATGAGTGCAGAGATGCACAGGCAGCTGCAGCCGTTGCCGCGAAGGCTTTCAAAGAGGGTGAGAGGCTGCTCCCTGGCACAGGAGGGCAGGCCTGGAGAGAGCTTTTTGATGCGGCCAAAAGGTTCGCTCTTGAATCCCATCCTGATTGCGAATTCCCTGACCTTGGGGTGGATGCAGCGTGTCCCTTGTGCCAGCAGCCCTTGGATGCCGGCGCTCAGCGGCTGCAGCGTTTCGAGGCTTTCATCCAAGCGGATGTAGAGCGCACAGCACAGGAGCGCAAAGAGGCCTTGGCCGTGGTTCTCGATCCCTTGGTCAAAATGGATTTGACGTTGAACCTTGATGCGATTACCGAGGCTGAACTGTCAGGACTGGACCCATTGCTGATTCCAGAGTTGCGTGAATTCGAGGGGCGTGTGCAGGCCCGCCATCTCTCCATTCTGAAGTCCGTAGAAACGCTCGACTGGGCGGGTCCAGCAGAAGAACTTATCAACCCTGGCGAGCGATTGCTGAAGCTCGAAATGGCTTTGAACCAGGAGGCTGAGGCGCTGGAACAAGCGGCAGACGAGAATGAGCGAAAAGCCCTTCTGGCTGAACTGAGCGAACTTCAGGCGCGCGAGAAGCTGGGCATGGTCAAAGATGCGGTGTTGGTCACAATCGCGAAACTCGAACATCGATTGAAGCTGACGAGCTGCCTGGCGTCGGTCAGAACCAACGGCATTTCACTCAAGGCGTCAGAACTGGCTGAAAAAGTAGTCTCCAAGGATCTTGAAGCAGCGTTGAACCGAGAGTTCAAGGCTCTGGGCGTTGGAAACCTCAGCGTGTCCCTGCAGAGCCGTGCTGACCGGGGCAGGGCACTTCACAAGCTCAAGCTGCAGCTACCGCAGGTCCGCAACCCTGCAGAGATACTGAGCGAAGGTGAGCAACGCGCCATCGCCATCGGCTCCTTCCTTGCGGAGGTGGGCCTGAGTGGCTCCAAAGGGGGTGTTGTCTTCGATGACCCTGTGTCCTCACTCGACCACAGCAGGCGCGAAAGAGTCGCACGGCGACTTGCCGTTGAGGCGAATCAGCGCCAAGTGATCATCTTCACTCACGACATTTACTTCCTGTGCTTGCTGGTGGAGGAGGCCAAGCAGGTGGGAGCCCCCGTTCTTACCCAGAGCCTCACGAAGCGACCGGAAGGATTCGGTGTTGCAGACCCGGAGTTGCCGTTTGAGGGTAAATCAGCCAGCAAAAGGATCAGCGCCTTGAAAGCCCAGCATCAGACCCTGGCCAAACTCTATCGCGAAGGGAACCAGGCTGAGCACGAGCGGATGACTGTGGACGCTTATTTCCGTCTCAGGATGGCTTGGGAGCGTGCAGTTGAAGAGGTACTGCTGCGCGAGGTCATCTTGAGGTTCCGCAAGGGCATTGAGACGCAGCGCCTACTGGGTGTGAGCGTTGAAGACGATGACTACGCCAAGATTACCGCTGGGATGTCCAAGTGCTCAAACTATGCGCATGACAAGGCCATGATTGGTGGCGTGGCTGTTCCTGAGCCTGACGAACTGCTGGCCGATATTCAAGCCCTAGACGAATGGCGAGCCACTGTCGTGAAGCGATCCGAGGAGACAGTCAAGAAGCGCAAGGCGGGTCCGGTTCCCGTATAGACACAGCGCTGGGCTCAGCCTCACGACAATGGTTCCGATATCGGATTTTGTGGTGGGGCTTCGCTGGAATTATCAGTTCATTTTTTAGACTGAATTGCAGGTTTCGGACGCGTAATGACTTCAGTTTCTATGGCCTGAACAAACTGCCGTATCAGGAGAGCCGTCGCCGTTACATAGGCCCGCGTGAAGTCGTTGAGCTTGTTGCCCTGTTTGTCGTAGCCGTTGCGATGCACGCAGTCGTGACGAAGAAGGATGGCCCTCATCAGGCTGTCCTTGTCCGCCGCAAGAGGCAGTATTCGAATTCCCAGTGCGATCCTATAGAGAACGTCCACCTTAGGTAGGTTGTGATACAGCATATCGCGCAGATATTCACGGACTTTTGCCTTGGCAAAGTCAGGGGTGGCTTTGATCGCCTCAAGGGTGAATTTCGCATCTGATAGCCCTTCAGCCTCAGCAATGAGGCGATCCTCGGCCTGCTGGTCAGACCCAACCTCCGCAATCAGTGTGTCGCAGAGATAGGCTTCAAGTATCACGATCTGTTGAGTGAAGAGCATCCGGTTGATGTTGGAACTCCCTTCCTCCGTGCCTCTTTCGTTGAGCAAGTCGATGGCTTCGGCGCTTGCTGTCAGAAATGACCGATAGGCGCTGTTTGGGAGCACATACTCCAACCAATTTTCAGGTTCTGGTTCTTCGTGTTGTAGGCCGAAGTCGAAGTCCTCGACCAGGATGTGCTGACCTACATTGGATTCGGTCATGTTTTCCGCGCCTTCTGGGTATTCCCATACCCCCCAGCTCATGAGCCCCAACTCCGGGTGTTCGACCATGGCTTCATGGTGGGAGGCTGGGCCCATTGGGCGTTCGTCGCCGCCTGCGTCTTGCCAGTCAAGTTCGTCGGCAGAAATTGAGTAGACATCCCCCGTCACGGCGTGGCGCACTCTCGCTGTGCCGTAGCAATAGATTTCCATGAGCAGACTCCCCGCAAAGTTGTGACGGGGAATTGTGGCACCTGGCCTGAGGTGTGCAGAGTTAGAAAGTTCGCGCTCTATCGTGCTGCAGGGCGAGGAAGGTGAGGCGCAATCTTGAGAATTTCTGGCCAGCGGGTTACTTCAGGTGCGGCGTACCCAAGCTGGCGAAGAGCCTGAATGGCCGTGACGATGTTGGGCACCACGTAGGCCTTCAGTGCGAGGTCAGGGGCTCCGCAAAGGGCAGGCAACGCCGTTTCCCATCCACGAAACATCGGCCACGGCGAAAGCATCTGTTTGCCGTTCTGGTGCATGACGCGAACCCAGCACTGCCCATCAGATCCCCGCAGGAGAGCAACAGAGGAGTTTTGGCGATGCTGCCATGGCCATGGGTGCTCTGGTGGTGGCGGCGGTGGTGGCGGGGCAGGCCTGCGAACGATGTTGAAGCTCGGCGCCCGTTCGCGCAACTCGCGCAGCCTTGCTTCAGCAGCCGCCATGGTTGCATCGTGTTCCGCCTTGAAGCGCGCCATCAGCTCTGCGGTGTTGTTCATGAGCAGTTGACGCTCATCCTCAGTCAGGGGCTTGCCATTCCCGCCTCCAGCTGAGTACGCGGGCAGTCCCAAGGCAGAGGCGCTACCAAATCTCTTGGCAAAGCAGGTGGAGCCCAGCACCAGGATCTGCCCGTTCTCCTCGACAACATGGATGGCCGCATACACGCCGTGTCCGCATCCTGGCTGCATGCATTGAACGCGCTTTTGAGGAAGCACGGCAACGATGGCGAGTAGGCGTGCGGGGCTGCTCATGCTGTGAAAAAACGGACCACAAGCCAGATCGCGACAGGCACGGCCAGGGTTACTGCGGCCAGATTGGTAGCAAGAGCCCAGGTCTGCAGCCTCCGCAGTCGCTGCAGGTCTTTCTCAAGAGCTTTCGTGTTCATCGGTGTTCGAGAAGTTGACTTTTGAACCTACAATTTATTGCAATTTTAATTGCAATTGCAAGTTCAATATTTAGCCTCTCACACACCATGAACGAATCGCTTGCCGCCTGGCAAAAGAACCATGGCTTTACCTACCAGCAGGCAGCAGAGGCTCTAGGGCTGGGCCGCACCATGTTCTGGAACTATCTCAAGCGCGATAGCTTGCCACGCCTGGTGGGTCTAGCGTGTCAGGGTGTCACTCTCGGGCAGTGCGTGCGCAACATCTCCGTTTGGCACGAGCGCCACAAGCACACCCTGGCTTCCGGCGCCGCAGCTCTGGGTATCAGCCGCGCCAGCTACTCCAAGTACCTGCACATGAGCCCCGAATTGGTACCCCGTACCGTCATGTTGGCCTGTGCCGCGTTGGATGAAGGCCTCGAACCCATTGGAGCAGGGGCAAGCCGTGACGGCCGACAGTGACTTCCTGGTGCCCGGTGGGCAGGTTCAAGCCCCAACCCACGAGGTCATGGGGCGCATCGAGCGCCGATGGGAAGGCCTGCGCGAACGCGTGGAGGCCAAGCTGCAGACGCTCAAAGGTGTGGATCGCAGGCAGGAATCCCGGCTCCTCGACCAAGCGGCCAAGGCCGGCACCGTGGCCAAGCGGGTGACATGGCTGCGCAAGGCGGCTGATAGCGTCACGGGCAGTGCTGCACCGTTGGCGGCATGCCGCAAGGGGTGCTCACATTGCTGCCATATCGCCGTGATGATCTCCAGAGCCGAGGCGCGGGTCATCGCCAAGGAAACTGGGGCGCCGATGAACCCGTTGGCAGGGAAGTACACCATGGCCAACGTGGATGGGGACAGCGAGAGCTACAAGGCGGCAACGCAGGAAGCGTTTGGCAAGCCCTGTACCTTCCTGAGGGATGACGGCTGCGGGATCTACTCCGTGCGCCCCCTTCAGTGCAGGCTTCTCCTGAACATGGATGAAGACGCATTGCTGTGCCAGCTCGTGGAGGGCGGCACCATCAACGTCCCTTACCTGAACACCCAGGAACACCACGTCGATTCGGTTGTCATCCTGGGGGCTCACCAGGATTACGACGACATCAGGAAATGGTTCCCGGTGACTGCGCAACCGTGAGCCACACCGTGCCGCGCAGTCATCTCGTGCTGCTCTATTCGTGGGCGGCGAGCAACTTCCATGTGCTGGTACCGAAACGGCGCGGCACTGGCTACCTGTCCGTTCCCTACGGGCATCACCCCATTCCTGGCCTTGACGCCATTGCGGATCGCGCTGGTGTCGATGTGACGGGGCTCGATGGGGCTCTTTGCTTCGAGTGTGGAGGCCGGGTCTTCCACGGCAACGAAAGCCTGCGTTCAGCTTTTGTCGCCCAAGTGGTCCCTGCGCTTGAGGCGCACTACGGTATGGCATCCCGCGAGGTCACAGAGGCTGACTTCTGGCGGTTGCACCCACTTTTCAGCCGGGAACGCTGACTAGGAAAAGGCAGCTGCGGCAGCCTGTATCTCGACCGAGGCAAGACCAGCCTGGCCCAGGGGCGCCGTTCAGCGGGGGGCATCATCAAAAAAAGCTAAGGAAGGTCTGCGCAATGCGCTTTGAGATGTGCTGATGCCGGGCGGCCAAACAGATTCGCTGCGATTTCTCGTCCGCAGACCGTCGCAGCGCTGTCAAAGGTCGGCTTTGCGGCCCGTTGGCCGTGTGCAGGCGCACTCATGCCTGCGCTCCAATCAAAGTTCGCCGCACCATCCACAGGTTGGACAGTGCAAACAGCGTGTGCAACTGCGCGGTGTTCTTGGCCAGGCCACGGTAGCGCACCTTCACGTGTCCGAACTGGCGCTTGATCACCCGAAACGGATGCTCGACCTTGGCCCGGATGCTTGCCTTGAGACGTTCGAGCTGCTCGCTCAGGTCCTCGACCAGACGGGTCTTGTCCAGTTTGCGGCGCTTGCCTGGGCGCATGGCGATGTTCCAGCGCACGCCGGCTTTGGCGTCGGGGCGCTTGTCTGCTCCCTGGTAACCGGCGTCGCCCCAGGCCTGCGTCTCCTGGCCGTGCAGCAGCGTGTTCGCCTCGACCACATCGCCCACGCTACCGGCCGTGCCTCGCACGGTGTGCACCAGGCCCGAGTCGGCATCCACACCAATGTGGGCCTTCATGCCGAAATACCACTGGTTGCCCTTCTTGCTCTGCTTCATCTGCGGGTCGCGTTCGCCCGAGGCATTCTTGGTCGAGCTGGGCGCGGCGATCAGCGTGGCGTCCACCACCGTGCCGGCGCGCAGCATCAAGCCCTTGGCGCCCAGCAGCTCGTTGACCAGCGCCAGGATCTGCGGGGCCAGCTTGTGTTCTTCCAGCAGTCGGCGGAACCGCAGGATCGTGGTCTCGTCGGGCAGCGGCGTGTCCCAGTTCAGGCCGGCGAACTCGCGGAACAGTGGCACGTCGTGCAACGACTCTTCCATCGCCGGATCGCTCAGCGTGAACCATTGCTGCATGAAGTGGATGCGCAGCATCGTCTCCACGGCAAACGGCGGGCGACCGCGCTTGCCCTCGGGCGCGTACGGCGTGATCAAGGCCACCAAGGCTGTCCACGGCACCACGCGTTCCATCTCCGCCAGGAACTCGCGCTTGCGTGTGCGCTTGGTCGTCAGGTTCAGGCCCAGGTCCGCTTGCTTCATGGCACCGATTGTCTTTGCATGCATGTGCCGATCAGCACATCGGGGCGCGATTTACGCAGACCTTCCCTAAACGTCACGTTTTCGCTTGCTTTTCAGCACCCTTTTGACCTATCCGGGGTTCCAGAATCAATGAAATTAAGACTGCGAAGGCAAACAGCCTGCGTAGTGAACAGCGAATTTCTATTGATTCATGACGCACTTGCATTCCGTTTACCTGCCATCGAAATCGACCACTGAGATTGCGGCGCAACCGTTGGAAGAGATCTGCTTTCAAACTTGCGTTGAGGCTGCAGAAATGGAGTGTTCACCAAATCCTGAAAGACGATGGGTACACCCCCTCAATAATAAGAATTACCTTCTATCTGACGATGGAAATTTCTTTGAAATTGATAGTGGTAGCAGGGTAAGACGCGGCAAAACTTTCAAGCGATCTGGATCGGCGAGCACAACTGTGATTTTTGGTGACCTACGCCCGAACCTCGGCGGATTGATGTTGGAGTCCTTTGGACATCAAAAACCAGGTAAATATGTTTACGTTGAGTTCCTCAATGGCGTAGAAGACGACTGCAGAATCTCGAATATGCGGTGGAGTGCCCCTGGTACGCGCCTGGACTCAAGGGCGTTGCTGTCCATTTATTTGCCAAATATCTCCAAAGACTTTCTCTACTCACAGGATCAAAAATTCACAGAAATGTCCCTTAGCGCAGAATTATTGTCTTTGCTGCGTAATGAGTGTCAGATGGCGGACACCCTTCGATGGGCTGTGAAGTTCGGCGTCCGAACTTACTTTCTTTCCGATCAAGGTCACTGTATCTCCGTGCAGGAATACCGCCCCAGGGGTAAACCTCGCTATCTTGGTACGAAAACAGCCACGCGTTATCCGGTGAAGATTCGTGGTGTCTTCTATGGTTATAAAGTGGATTGCGCCAAAGAATATTTGCTAGGACCACTGTTGCTGGATTCATTTGTCGGTCCACGGCCAAGCAACTCTGCAATAGCCAAATACCGCAATGGCAACCATGATGATGCACGGGTTGAAAACTTGTTTTGGGTCGAACGCACAGACACTTTGCCTCTTCGCCCAGTCGCAGAGCGTCCATTGACTTGGGAAGAGACTTCCAAAATGGTGTTCTCAGTTTTTGAAAATCAGTATGGGTCGATTCTGAGTACATTGGAACAGAGGTGGAGCGATGCCGCTGGGCGTTCAGTATTAATCACCGAAATATTGAATGCTGTTGTGGATGTGCTCGATAAGACAGCAGAATTGGCTCTTGGATTTGCAGGGACCACAAGGATGCGTATCAAGAAGGTCTTCGACACCTTTGATATTCCATTTCCTTGTGGCATCAATGCTGATGTTCTCATTGCACTTCAGCGTGTTCATGGGCGTTTCTTGCAGATGCCTGATGCGGTCAAGTTTTGCGAGGCTGTGGATGCGCCTGGGCTCGTCAAGGTTGAGGCGGGAATTGAAATAAATCCGGTTCAACTGCTTTTAGATACCGCTGTGGCGCTTAAAAGCATTGATTCAAAGATAAAGCAGGAGCCATTATTTCTTGGCAAGGCTGCTTTTCGCTTGTCAAACTTGTGCAGTATTGAGTTGTCGATGCTGAAAGCTTGGGAAGCCTCTGTCCCAAATTCAACGGTCTAGATATGCCTTCCACGATGAAACATTCAGACCTGTGCAAGCTCGCTGTGGGCTGGCTCAAACGGCCGTTTTCTCGCGGAGGCCACGGCTGCACAGTCGCCATTGACGAGTGCCGTACTGGCTGGAGCGGTGAAATCCCCGATGCCGTGGGCTACAGATACTCCGGCATGCAGGACACGTCCATGGATGGAACTGTCCTGGTCGAGTGCAAGGTCTCTCGCTCGGACTTCCTGGCAGACAAGGCCAAGCCTCACAGGCATGCGGGTGGCATCGGTAACTGGCGCTACTACATGGCCCCCGAGGGGCTCATCTCGCCAGAGGAGCTGCCTGAGAAGTGGGGCCTGGTGGAGGTGAACGCCCGTGGTCATCTGAAGACCCGAGTCGGCGCGTACACGGATTCCAACTACGAACTGCAGCGCCAGCGTCTGGCCGCGATGCGACATGAATCGGAGACTGCGCGCGAGTTCTTCCTCTTGGTCCGCATGTTCGACAGGATCTGCGACCCAGAAAAGTTCGTGGACATAGGCAAGGAGCGAAACCGCCTTGCCTTCCGGGTGACCGACCTCCAGCAGGAGCTTCGCCTCGCTGAGCGGAAATCTGAAACGCTTGAAGTGCAGATCTTCAACCTGCTCGATGAGCTGGCCCGCTATCGAGGCATGCATGGCGAATTGCCGCCTCTGCAGGCCTCGCCCCTTTTTTTAACCCCAACCTGAAAGGCTCCCATGAAGAAACTCACCGTCAACGATCTGCCCAACCTGAGCGAGAGCGACAAGGGCATCGTTTTCAACTACTTTGGCGCACTGAGCAGTATTGCGCGCCGTCGCAAGCAGGCCTTCGCGCTGGCGATCTTTGGCTGCTTCGTCATCGGCCTGTCCTATTTCATTGACAGCGCTGCAGCAGACATCACGAGCGAGTACGCGTGGATTCCAGCCCTGCAATGGGTGACCAAGGTACTCCCTGCCATTGCCTTCCCCGCGCTGGCATTCATGAGCCTGTGGGGTGCAAGCACCCAGCAGCGCACAGCCGGTGGCCTTGAGCACAAGCTGGCAGATCGCGGTCTGGATGTGTCGGGTCTGAGCGGGCCAGATGTGTTCAAGCACCTCGCAATGCCGGCTTGAGCATCAAGGATTTAGAGACATCTGTAACTGACATAGAAGCCGGGGACTCGAAGGTATGCCAATCAAGGCGAAATTATTTCTTTTGGCCGTTTTTATTGGCCTTGCCAGTGTGGTGGCAACTCTCTACGAAAGCCATCAAAAACAGGTCAAAGTTGACACTGCTGTCAGTCGAGCCCCGGCCCTTATCAAAGAGGATTTCTTGAGGTGGTCAGGCATTAGCTCGGTCGATGGAGAGGCCTTGCAGTGGATTGGGGCCGACAGCGAAATCCTCTACGTTCAGAGAGATTATTCGGGATTGAATTTCGAGTCGATGTCTTTTCGGAACTGGCTTGTCTGGGCCAAAACACCGGCAGGGCGCATCTACAAGGTTCACTATTGGATTGACGGTGATGCGACCTTGCATTCCAAATCGCAACCCATGCCTGGTAGTCAGGCTTCTCTTGTCGATGTGCTGGTTAAAGATGGGCAGGTTGACCTTATCCGCAAGCTTGGTTTGCCCTTGAAGGTGGGCTAGTTCACTTTTGATTGCAATGCGATCACCCATGATTTGCGGCTGGATCACGGGCTGATCCATGTGCTCCTCACCGAGGGGCTCGCAACTTGCTAAATAATTGCCATGGCAAACTTTATGCCCATAAAATACCTGCCATGGCAAAGAGAACCGGTACCCCTGTCAATCCCGTTCCGGTGGATGTCCACAACGCACTGCAGAGCATGGCAGATCGCGCCACCGTGGCGCGCAAGGCGAGAGGCCTGACTCAGGCCGACCTGGCGCGTCTATCCAATGTGGGGCTCAGCACCATCTCTTCCATTGAGGCTGGGCACGATGGCGTCACACTTGCAAGCTTGCTCAAGGTTCTCTCTGCACTGGACTTGCTGGAACAGGCCGACCAGATCTTCTGCTTGGAAAGAGACCCGGCCATCGTTGAGTACGGGCGGGAGAGGCTATCGAAATGGGGAGGAGGCCGACGATGACTGTTCTCCTTGCCCATCCAAGTTTTTGAGGAGCAACATGCTTGAGCTTTGGACGATTTACGACAGCCCGATAGATCTCCCCGGTAGTTTCGTGGCCCGCAAATGGGTGCTGGACAAGCCGACGAGTGAACTTTTGCAAGACAAGACGCTGGAGGGGCTGCGGGCGAAGCTTCCGGCTGGCCTGCACTGCATGCCGCGCTCGCCTGGGGATGAGCCCCAAATCGTTGAGACCTGGATGTGAATGGGGGCCTGATGACGGGAGAGCAGTTCGACACGATTGCCAGGATGATTCGGGCCCGTGAGCCCGCGCGCTCAGCGGCGCGGCTGGTCCTGGTGGATGGCTTGACGCAGGCCGAAGCGGCCCGCAGGCACAAAATGGAGCCCAATGCGCTGAACAATGCGGTACGCCGGTACCGCGAGTTCGACAGAGCGATTCGAGAGGCCTACGGGCTCAATGGGGGGCTCTGAGATGGATAGCCAGAACCTGTTCCCGGATCTGGAGGAGCCCCCAGTCACTCGCGGACGTAAGGGGCGTGGCAAGGCATACGCCACGGCGGCCATTGGCTCTTCTGCTCCATTGCCAGCGTCTGTGGTCGATCCGCTCGTCGCCGAGCGCACGGTCTTCAATGCGGATCGCACTCACAGGATGACCCTGTTTCGCCACTGGGGGGACATTGAGGACTTCGCCTGCGGCATTTGCATGAATCCATCCGGCGCGGCTGAGGACGTGAGCGACCCCACGGTGGATGGAATGTGCCGCCGCGCTCAGTTGCACTGGGGCGTTGGCGCGTACTACCAGCTCAACGTGATGTCCATTCGCGGAACCTATTCTGCAGATCTGGCCAAAACCAAGGTTGTGAACCTGCCCGAGAACGACGAGTGGATTCGCCGCATCGCTTCCAAGGCTCGCCTTGTGGTCGTGGGCTGGGGAGTGCCGGGGCTCAAGTCGGGCCGCGCAGAGGCCGTTGAAAAGATCCTGCTGGAGGTGTGTGATCCCGCCAAGGTTTTCTGTTTCGGCCGCAACATCGATGGCTCCCCAAAGCATCCTTTGTACCAGCGGACCGCTGCGCCACTGCTGCCGTACTTTTCGTGATGAGGTGAGGGTGCTGCAACTCGCTGTGCGCCTTGATATACACGTTATAACGTGTATATAATCGGCCCATGCGCAAGCAGTCCTGAAATGTCAGCACTCATGGATGCTGGTTGCCCTCGTGGGGGGGCGCCATTTCCAGCGTGCAGCAAGACTCTCAACAAGGAAAAGGAAAGACCGTGAACCCAACAGAGGCCATAGCAGTATTGCGATCTATCCAGGCCCACCACGAGACAACCAGGGGGATTCAAATCGGGTTCTTCATGAAAGATGCGACGGTTGCGCTGGGCAGCTTTGCGCAGGCATCGCACATGCTGACCATGTTGATGGTGGACGGATTGATCGGATCTGAGCCAGTGCTGATGAACGGCGAGGTACACACCATCTACCGTGTGGCAGATGCAACGCCACCCACATCGCCTGTTATGCATTGAGGGGCAGGACCAAGAAACCGTAAACGAGCAGTTCGAAGCAAATACTGAGAGGAACCCGTTATGTCCCCGATCCCTGAAGAACTCGTGGAGCAGGCTGTAGAAACATTGAGGCCACTCAACCGAGCAAGTCCGACTACGCTGGAGCGCTTATTGAAGGTGCACTACCACACGGCGGTAGCGCTACTTGAAGAACTTGAAACGAGGGGTGTAGTCGGGCCCGTGATCGGGAAACTCGGTGAAAGAAGAACTATTGCGTTTAGGACGGCAGTCGAATGAGCCTCCAGATGGCCCAGGCGAGACGCTGCTGAAGGGTGGTCAAATGAGAATCTCAACTGTGGAGGGGCGCTTCGAATGAACAAACTGTCTTTGCCCGTGGTGCTGGCCGCGATGTGTCTTTCGGCATGCAGCGGTGGTGGGGCAAATAGCGAGAAGCTGATCGGAAGCTGGACTTGCGACGGTCCGTCCCGTCCAAACATGGAGTTCAAGGCAGGTGGGCTGTATCTCAAAGACACCCTCGGCGATCCCAACTCGCCACAGGCAAGCGGGCGGGCATCGACGGAGATCAATGGGACATACAAGATCGACGGCAGCAGCGTGACCATGACGCCGACCCAGTTTCGTTTGGCCGTTGAGCCCCAAGACCTTGCGATATTTCTACAGGCGTCACACGGCGGTCAAGGCCGTTTGACTCACATCCGTGGCACTACTTTTGAACTCGCACCAGGCAAAGACCAGACAGTGATGAGCTTCAAGTTCGAAGGCAACTCTGCGACGTTCCAGGTCACGAAACTGATCGACGCAGAGGGCAAGGAGGTCAAGCACCCCAATGGCGCTTGGAAGCCCTTCGAGTGCGTGAAGTCGTCATCGGGCTCCAAGCCGTGATGCTGGTCTGAAAACTCACGAGCCCCTGGTCATGCCCATCACGAAACGCCCTTGCTCAAACTGCCCTTTTCGCTGTGACGGCGAGGGTATACCGCTGGAGCCTGGACGGATCGAGGGAATCGTTTCGGGCCTGCTCCGAGACGACCAGCAGACGTTTGTGTGCCACAAGACGTTGGACTCCTCCACTCAGCGTATGACGTGCGCCGGGGCCATCGGCGTGATGTCAAAGCTAGGCCGACTGCCGGTGATCGCGAGGCTTGGGCTGGTCTACGGCGTCATCACGACCGCCGACATCGATGCGAGTGCCGCCATGGTCATTGATCCGACTACGCTGGATCTGGCCCAGGCGGATATTGAAACGGAATAGGGGGCTCTATGGTTTTCGAGAACATGCGCAAGGAACTGAGCGAACTGGTGGGCCTGGTCCGCATGAGCGAGCGCTATTGCACATCGGTGGCCGTGCGCTCCGATCTGGCCACCGATGAATCGCACGCGGCCGAGGTGAAGCGTGAACAGCGGATTGCCGAGCTTTCCGCCAAGTTCGGCATCACGTCCTGAGGAGATGACGAAATGCAGACACACACGATCTTCCAACCGCTGCGCCGTGACGACACCATTCACGGCGAAAGCTACTACCTCGCATCCGAGGTCGATGCGGTCCTGGGTGCTGGCTCAACCGCGCCTGCAGATCCCATGAAGGCAGCATTCGAGGCCAAGTACCACCGGGACTGGGAAGACCCCTCAGGCGATGAAATGAAGGCCATCTGGGCAGATGCATGGGCTGCAGCCAAGGCCGTTCAGCAACCCCCATCCTTGGCAGGGCGTTGAAGGTGGGTTGGTTCAAGCGAATTGCGCTCTGGTTTTCTCCCAGAGACAGGTTCATTGCCCAGCAGCAGGCCTTGGGGAAGACGCCGGAGGAAATCGATCTCCTGCTCAGGCTTCATGAGTCGCGCCAGTGGCTGGATACGAGGCGGCGAGAACTCTATGAGCAAGAGAACCCACCACCTCAGCTTCGCTTTGTGGATGTCACACCTGGCGCGCTCGAAGACGATACGCCTCGCTCCGAGCTGGACATTTTTGGGCATCGGCGTGAAATGGCGGAGTACGAAGCTGGGTACCAGGCCGTGCTCGCCGATGAGCACGAGGAGCTACAACGGGAGTTTGCGGAGCAAGAGGCTGCTCAGCACAGTACCCCAAAGGGTAGAACATGATGCCCCCCGCCGAATTCGCTGCCCGCGCATTGGAAGCCTTGGATGCTCTGCCCTTGGAGGTCCTGCACGGCATGCCGCTGGAGTGCGATGGCGCCTCTCAAGCCCTTTCCCAGATCCTGCTGCATGCCGGGATCGACCACGCGATCCACATTGGAAGCCTCACGGTGGATGGTTCAGGGCACATCCCTTTGCACTGGTGGGTGACCCTGCCCACTGGTCAGTGCTGCGACATCCGGGCCCGCATGTGGCTTGGGGATGCACCGGGGGTCCCCCACGGCGTGTTTCTGCCCACCGCCGCCCAGCACTACCAGTCCAAGGCCATGCGTGCGCCAGTCAAGACAGCGGTGCTCTTCAGCATTCTCACTTCGCAGGACCTGGACGCCTTCGTTGCATCCATCGCCTCGGCCGCTCCTGTCCATCGCCTTACCGCCGCGTGACGCTGGCGCTCCACCCGTCGAACACACCCCAACAACGTGCCCCAATGAACGCCCTGCAGCCCCTTGTTTACCCCGTGATCCATCACCTGGATGCTCCAACCACTTTTTCCGAAATCCAAGTTGCACGAACATGCGGCGCGGACGGTGTATTCCTGATCTCGCATGACGGGGCGGATCTTGAATTGGTGGAAGTTGCTCGGACCGCCATCCGGGAGAACGCGGGGTTCCCGATAGGCCTGAATCTACTCTCCATGGGTTGCGTCCAAGCCGCGATGATGGCGCTGGAGGCGGGGTCGGACATGCTCTGGGCCGACGATATGGGAGTGGACTCGCAGGGGCTCACGGCTGAAGGCCAGGAAATGGCCACCATTGCCCGTGACCATCCCCGTCTGCAGCTCTTCGCCAGCGTTGCCTTCAAGTACCGCCCGCACGAGCCGAATCCGGTCGGAGCAGCTGCTCACGCCCGTGCCGCAGGATTCATCCCCACCACCAGCGGCGATGCCACCGGCCACGCACCGGACCCGCAGAAGATCTTTGCAATGGGGGAGGGCGGGGCTCTGGCCATCGCCAGCGGCATGACCCCGGAGAACGTGGCGACCTACGCGCCGGCACTGACGCACATCCTGGTGGCGACGGGGGTATCCCGGACGGAGCATCACATCGACCCTGAAAAGCTCACCGCGCTCATTGGAAAGCTCAGGCAAGGAAGTGCTGTTTGAGCGGGGCTGCGAAGGCACAATGAAATCACAGCCTGTCTAATCACATCCGAGGGATCGAACCACATGCCCCATCAGCTTCGCCGCATCATCGCCATCAACATCAGGAACCCCAGCGACAGCAACCCTTCGGGGCGGATCTCTGAGCTGGACCCACGCGGCGGTGTTCTGGCGGTGGGTGACAACGGGGTGGGCAAGACCACTTTTCTGCGCCTGATCCCTCTCTTCTATGGTGCTACCCCCTCCCAGGTCCTGAAGGGTTCCGGGAAGGCGTCCATGATCCGGCACACGCTACCCGACCCCAGCAGCGCGGTGGCCTATGAGTACGAGCGGGAGAGTGACTCACATCTGCGCACGGTGGTGATGTATGCCAAGGATGGCGAGGACATCCCGGACTTTCGGATCGTCTCAGCCGGGTTTGATGAAACCTTCTTCTACGACGAGAACAACACGTTTGTGACGCGCTCGGAGTTCGCCCAACGGCTCCATGCGCGCAACATCAACGTCTCGCCCGTCCTGCAGCTCAACGAGTACCGCAGCGTCATCCTGAATGAGCGCATGAGCAGCAAGAACGCCAAGCAGATGATGCTGTTGGCCCGCGATCACTCTTTGGGACCACGCCCCCTGCGAAATCTCAACCAGATTGCAGCCGCGATGGCGAATGAGAAGATCAGCTTTCGTGACCTGCAGAACATCGTGCTGGAACGCGTGGCCGAGGACCAGGCCACGGAATCGAAGCGTCAGAACGTGCGCGAACTCAAGCAGCGCCGGGAGGATGTGACCACCTGGTTGGACAGTCGCACCCACATGGCCGATATCTTGAAGCGCAAACCCGACGCTGACCGGATGAAGGAACGCATCGGCCGCATCAAAGGGGTTCACATGGAGCTGTGCTCGCTCCATGTGGCCGTCAAGGCAGCACTCGCCCAGGCGGCAACGGACCAAGAACGGTTGACCAGTGAGCGCAAGGCCCAGGCAGAGGCCTTCGATCAGGCGCTTAGTGCTTTGGGCAACGAAATCACGGAGGCAGAGCAGAAAAAGACCGAAGCCCATGGCGATTGGCAGCGCCTCAATGAAGCGTTTCTGGCCGTGAACAGTCGCCAGAATCACTTCGACCGGATCGATGCGAAGACCCTTGAGGCCAATGAATCCAGGGAGGCCGCACTTCGGCAGCAGGCGCGGGACAAGGAGAAAGAGCATGAGCGCCTCACCTCTGCATCGGGTTCTCTCCAGACCGAATACGAGAGGCGCTGTCTCGAAATCGAGCAGTCCGCACAGCGTCAGCAAAATGAGATCGCTGAGCGCAAAGCCACAGCACAAAGCGCGGGGCTCAAAAAGCGTTTGGCCCTCGGTGAAGCCAAGGACGCGGACTTGCAGGCGCTGGAGGAGCCCCCCAGGCTCGCCGAGATCGCCAAGGAGCGCACCCGCCTGGCCACCCGCGAAGGCGAGATCAACCAACAGATCAAAAACCCCGCTGCCACGGATGAGACCCTTGCTGCACAAGAGGAGTCTGAGGCCATTCTCGAACAGCGCCGCAAGGATTTCGACGCAGCCAGGGAAACCGCCTTGGCACGCGATAAAGATGAGGCCCAGGCTCGCGGTGAGCTTGAAGCGGCTGTCAAGGCCGTGGAGGGTCTTGAGGCCAGTCAGAAAGCGCTGCTGGACCACATTGATGCCCTGACCGCCCAGGTCACCCCGGAACCCGGTTCCTTGCTCGCCTTCATCCGTGCAAGCGACGACCCTGTATGGCCCCATGCCAGCAAGCTGATCGCGGAGGCAGTGATCCACCGAACCGACCTCTCACCAGTGATGCTGGACATCCCAGCCGCACAGAGAGGCGAGGAGGGGGCCGTGGTGGTGGGCAATGCCACGGTGAGCACTCAGGAGCTACCCCTGCCTGAGTGGTTCTCGATGGATTCGGTGCGCCACCAGCTTGAAACTGCAAAAGGCCAGCTCGCAAACATCAACGCGTCGGTGGACAAAGCGGCAGACCATGCAGAAACAGCCCGACTGAAGCTGAAGCAGGCCGGTACCGACCATGGCAGGGCGGTAGCTAACCTTGGTTTGGCGAAGTCGGCCTTTGATGCTGCGGTCACAGAGAAAGGACGCCTCGACAGCCTTGTGAAGACCGAGCGTAGCGCGGCAGAGACCCAGGCTAGGAAGGACCTTGTTGCTTTGCAGGCGGCTCTCACAGCCCTTGGCAAAGAAGACCACGGCATCCGCGAAGGCGTCAAAAGAAATCGCCAAGCAATCCATGCGGAATACAAGCTCAAGGCCGAGACTCTGGAAGCCGAGATGACGAGTGCGATCAACAAGCTGGATGCCGAGGCGCAGGGAGTTGAAGCGACCCTCAAGACCGATCTGAACAACGCTCGACAGGACTACGAGCGCAAGCTGGCTGGCATGGGGCTCGATACCGTGCGGATCAATGCCGTGGAGGGAGAGCTGCAAGAGCTGCGGGCCCAGCTTGAAGCGATTGCCAACAACCGGCATGAGGTGGCTGCGTGGAAAAAATTCTGCACGGAGGAGCTACCGCACTTTGAAACCACCCGGCGCAGGGTGGGAGATCTGCACACCGCTTTTCTGAAGGCGTCTGAGCGCCTTGGGAATCTTGAAACCAGCCGAAATGATCTGACCAAGGAGGCCAAGGAGGTGCTTGATGCCCTCGACGGGCAGATTTCAACCGCCGCCAATGACGCACAGCGCTTGGAGGAATTGCGCGCCCAGAAGCTCAAAGACTATCTCGACTTTGTGCCCAGCAGCGCCCACACCGGGCGCTCCATGCTGGAACTCGACCAGGAGGTGACCCGCAAACTCCGCACGCTGGTGGATGAGGCTGCGGCCCTTCGCAGCGAGGTCCTGTCCCTGCGCAATGAGTTTGAGAAGAAGGAGGGCGGGCCCAATGACTGGCTCAAGCTCAAGCGCAAGGAGCTACCTGACCGGCAGACCCGTCTGGAGCACGAGTACCTGTGGCTCGAAGCGGAGCAGCTGTGCGACTGGTTTGAACGCACTGAATGCGGGAGCTTCATCGAACAGCTCACCCACCAGATGAACGGCTTCTTCGAAAACGCCAGCGTGTTCGTGAGCCGTCTGGACACCTTCGACCGCCTGGTGGCGACGTTCAACACCGAGCTGGGCAGGGCGCTGGCCACGGCCGAGCACTTCGAGCGCTTCAAGAACCTGAGCGTGCGCGTCACATCGAGCGTGGGCCAGCAGGCGTTCCTCTCGGTGCTGCGCAAGATGCGGGACAAGAGCCCCACGATTTCGCTCACAGGGCGCGCGTACTCCCGTGTCGGCATGGAGCTGCCCTCGGATGAGGATACCGCCTTGGTCCGCGAGTACAAGGAGATCCTGCGCTCCGATGGTGGGGTGCAGGTGGACCTGAACGAGCAGGTACGCCTCGAATTCAGCCTCTATGAGAACGGCAAGCGCTCCGTCATCAGCAATGAGGAGGAGTTCCGGGCGGTGTCGTCCAACGGCAATTCCGCCCTCATTACGGCCATGTTCCTCATGGGCTTCGTGCAGATGATCCGGGGCTCCTCGCCGGTCCGGTTGGTGTGGGTGACCGACGAATTGGGCCGGTTTGACGCCAAGAACGTCGGCGCGTTCCTCAAGACCCTGGCCCTGAACAACATCGACGTGATCAGCGCCAGCCCCAGTGTCGATCCGGCGCTCGCGCGCCACTTCCCGCGCCTGAGCCTGTTCGAGAACACCGGGGCGATCTTCACCAACGAGACCCACGAACTGGAGGCCGAGCATGAACTCGCTTAAATCCGCGCTCAAGCTGCTCGCCAAGGGTGAGTTTGTCTGCAAAGTCCGGTTTGAGAGTGAGTACGAGGCACTGGCGACACAGGAAGGCCAGCAGCAGGCCCAGGAATGGCTATCGGCCGTGGGGTACCGGCTGGCGCGTCTCCACGACGAGGGGGCGTTCTTTATGGCCTACGACGAATCGCCCACCACCGACACCCGTGCTCGCATCCGGGAAGAACTCAAAACGGTGCGCCACCGGCTGATGCCCTATGTGGGCTTCTTCAACCTGTTGCGGGAGGCGCAGGGGAGCGATCCGCAGCTCCACGCGGGCGACGTGGTGTGGTTGACCGAGATCAGTGAGGCCGTGCGCAACTCCTCCGCGCTGGAGCGGCGTCTGGCCGACATGCGCGAACTCGCCGATAACCGGGTGACGGACAGCGGTGCAACGGTGTTCCGCGTCCAGAAGATGTTCAAGATCCTGGAGGACGCGGGCTACCTGCAGCAGACCAACGAGGTGAGCAAGGGCTACACCTTCACCGGCAAGGTGGACTACCTGCTCCAGCTCATTGCCTTCATCAACGAAAACACCCCCCACATCTCTGATGAGCAGGTGGTGGACCAGATCGACCCCCAGGCGCGGCTGGAAGAGGCTGAGGCTCCCGAGGCGGGGGCTGCATGACCTCCTCACCGACCAAGGACGTACTGAAGACGCTCTACCAGCATGCCGATGTGGTGGAGCAAACCCGGCGCGACGGCATCATTGTGCCGGCGCAAGATGCCCCGCAGGCGTCCGTGGGGGCTCTGCGGCAGGCCAACGCCCTGCGCCCTGCGGGGGAGGATGGATATCGGCTGCACCCCAAGCTGCGCGACTTCCTGAACGACCACCTGCAGCTCTTCCCGGCCTACCAGACCCTGGCCGAGATCGGTTCGCGCATAGGCCAGGCGAATCAGCTCTGGAATGAGGTGGACGATCTGTTTCGCGCCAAGGACTACAGCGCGGTGGAGAACATCGTGGAGACCATCGAATCCACGGTCTTTGATATCGGCGACAGTGTGGAGCGCAACCTGCTGTACATGCATACGCTCCTGTCCACTCGCTACGGTAACGTGCGCACGCTGGAGGCCAAGAAGTCGCAGAACCGCTTCTACCAGCGCGAAGCCAACATCCTCGCCCAAGACATGTCGCGCATGGCTGCTGTCTTTCACAAGATCGAGAGCGAGGCAACCGCTCGCGGGATGCCCGAGCTGGCCAAGTTCGTCCGCATGAACCTGCAGGCTCACCTGCAGACCTGGCAGCATGCCATGGCCGAGATGCAGGCGCAGTTGTCGCGGGAGATCTTCCGCATCCGGGAGGTGGAGGACAGCCACAAGCATCTCGCGCGCCTGGATCTGCTCATGCGCCAGCAGCCTTCATGGCTGGGATTCGAACTGGACCCTTCGGCGCGCATCCCCGACTTCTTTCTGGCTGCGCGCCTGCCGGATTTCGCGCCCCAGATCGAGCCGCAGGACACCGACCACCAGTTCGTGGAGGCCATGGTCAAGGAGGTGGCAGCGCTCCCTCCGCAGCCTGTGGAGCCCCAACCCAAGGAGATCAAGCGCTTCAAGCGGGTAGTGGACGAGCGGCCCGTGAAAAAAAAGTCCGATGCCGCGATTGCGCTGGACAGGCTGGCCGGTGCCGCCAAGCGCGCAACGGACAAGTTCTCGCTGGCTGAATGGCGCGAGACCGACGACCTTGCCAAGACCCTGCAGCCCCATATCTGGCTGGGCTTTGCCGTTCTCGCACTGCGGGAGCAGAAATACCGGGTGGAGGTGGTATCGAGCCCCGCGCGCCCCGGTGAGCGGTTCCGGCACCGGTTTCACGATGCGATGGTCCATCCGGCCTCGGTAGCGGGGTCCGTGAAGGCATGAACCAGCAGCAGGTGACGTTCCTGAGGCGGCTGATCGAGACTGAGCCGTCTTCCCGGCCCTTCGGCGTGACCGCCGAATACCTGCTCAATGCCGAGGGCCTCGGGAAGGTCCAGGGGAGAAGGGTGGTCTACACCCAGACAGACTTTGCGGCGGCGCGCAATCTGCTCAAGGCGCGAGGCTTTGAGCCATCGCGCCAGGTGGAGCCGGTACCGCGCAGTCAGGTGCAACCTGGTGAATCCGAGAAATGGGGCTCCCTGCGCGTCTCTGAGGGCCTGGTGGCGGTGGTGCCGTTGGGCCTGCCGGGGGTTCAGATCCCCACGGGGAGCATGCTGTGCATGGATGTGCGCCAAGCGCTGGCCTTGCCCTACGAGGTCCTCGTGTTCTGCGAGAACCTGGAGCCCATGCTGCGGCTGCACCATTACCAGTGGCTCGCGGGATTCCTCAAGGGGCGCCCCGCGCTGGCACTGTTCCGGGGTGCGCCTGGGTATTTCCGCACGGACATGGCGAACGAGCTGCTGGTGCAGGACCATCGTCCCGTGCTGGCGTTCTTCGACTTCGATCCCAAGGGGCTGTCCATGGCCACTTCGGTGCCACGGCGCGAGGCATTGTGTTTGCCGCCGCTGGACAGTCTGGAGGCGGCTGTCAGGGCGCAACGGCGGAAGAGTCTGTATCTGGGGTCCGTGGAGGTGTCACGGCCTCATCTGGAAGCCCAGCCTGCAGGTGGCGACGTGGGGCTCGCTTGGGGGCTCATGAAAAGGTTGGAGATGGGGCTCGATCAGGAGCATTTTCCCGTTCGTATTGGAGGCGATTTTCCTGAATGAGTCATCTCATTCAGATATGCTGCTGGTTCGTTACATTTAATATTTTGGCTACGGGAGTGGGTATGTTGAGGACTTCGATTGTGACTGTTGCTGTGCTTTTTGTTGCTGCGTGCGGGAAAACATCGTCATCAGATCCTGTAGACGGGCTGAAATCTGTTATGGGTAATTTACAAACGAAGCTCAACAACCAGAAGCCTGTAATCACCCCGCCTAAGCCCGGCGATCCATATTACACACAGTGGTGGGCGCGAAAAATATATACCAATCCGACGATGGAGTTTGATGTACAGAAAACGGATTCGCTCGTTTCACCTTATCGAGGATTGGTCAATTTCGAGTGCAACAACCGATTTGCCAAAGGCGACTCTCAGGAATCAGTGCAGGGAGAACTCCGAGATTTTGTTGAAACGAAATGTAGGGCTACTTACGCATTTCAGGAGAAGAAATGGGTGTTCAAAGCTCTGGCATGCAATCGCGACCCTTCAAAGCCAACCTTCTTCGAAGAAATTGAAGCTGGAGATTCGAGCGTTCTTGGTCAGTGTCGGAGCATTGCTAGTTCGAATTCGCCCTGATAAAAATCTTTCGTGTTCAGCCTCAAGCTTGCGATGAGTTCATTTTTGCTCCGTACAATTTTCTTGTTCAAAAAGTATGCTGACGGGCGCCTAGTTGATGAACTCATAATCCAGGCGCACGTCGCAAACGCTTTGTGGGTTTCCTAACGCTTCAGGATTTGTCGTTGTTCACTGATAGGCTCACACACAGCATCTGACTCGCTGGTGCAAACAGTGCAAGCGCCATCATCGTCTGCAAAGCAAATTTCCCTGTAGCCGTTTGGAGGTGAGTCGCAGGGACCCATGTAGCACATTGAGCCTGGGGTCGCAAAGGCTTTGAAGCGAATTTGTGGTTTGGCACCTTTTGATTGCAGTCCGTTTCTTTTGTTGCGATCAGCGATGTCCTGAGGTGTCGTCGTAAGGGTGTTGAAGCCTGTTCCCACGTAATTCATGTCGCGGATGACATAAGCTGGAGCCAGTCCTTTTTCAACATCGTCACAATCTTGCGAGGTAACTGGAAAGTCGTTGCGCCTAGATTTGGAGAGGGTTGAGGCAGTAACAGCCAGTACACCATTTACCTCAATTGTTCGCTCGGACTCGCTGAGAATCTGGCTGGCCTGCCGTTTTTCATCCATATTTGGATCTAGGTCACCATCAACTATGACTGATCCGCTGAATGGAACTTCCAAAGAAGTTTCGAACAAAATCAAGTCAACGCGCGTTCTCGTCATTGGAGGAACGTCCTCCAAAACTTGCGACGTGTAGTTGATGGTGGTGTTAGATGATTGGCTATCTGTTCTGTCCAGGCTTGTAGTCTGGCTTACGCTGGCACCAACGCTTGCACCGAATCCACTCGGGAGTTTGTAATCAACGCGTGCATTGACGCCAATTGTTGACGACACACCCTTTCGAACTTGCGTTGAAACGGTTGATTGTGATGTAAATGAGAAATTCTCATTTATCTTTGATTTTTCCGTTTTCGAGCAATTGATTTTTTCAGCTTGCTTTATGAAAGTCTTGGGTGGAAATTGAATTGTCTGAGCTTCCAGGACCTGCATTTGGCTGACTTGAATTACTCGGCCATTTGTCGCAATAAGCGGCTCAATGGCAATTGACTCCTTTCTTGTTACTTTGTCAAAGCATCTTGGCTCGTAGCACATGGGAGTGGTGCCGCTCATGCCTGCTGATTTTAATTCAATAGGGTAAGACATTTTGTCTACGGGGCTTGAGCATGGTATTTTCCGTCCCAATCCCCCACCGCAGACTGTTTCAACAGTCTCGGTAACCTTCAATTTCCTTGCTCCAGGTTTTGTTGCAAGTTTTTTGGTAATTTCTTTCTGTATATCTGTCAATATTATATTTTCAGCCGCGTTTGCGTTTGTAAATAAAATGCAGACAACAGGAAGTAGCACTAATCTATTGACTAATTTCAAGGCGGTCATTGCATTCCCTCTCAAAAAGAAAGGAAATTCTGAGTAGCTTTGAAATGGGGTGCAAGCTTTTTTTGCGCAGTGTTCGCGCTGAGGACAGGCAGTTGGAAGCGATTTATGAAGGCTGATCCTCCATCGCAGCTACAGCCCCAAAAGCGTTCCCATGCGAGCTTCAAGAGACATAGCAGAGGGTGCTGATTTCTCCAGTAGCACTTCTGGCGGTGACGGAGATTGGGAGGGCGGATTCAGAACCAATCGCCTGAGCGTCAGATTTTCATGTTCTAGCGCTCGATACCTTTCATTCAGGATTTCCATTTCCGCTTGGCGGGATTCATACCCCTGGTTCCATTCCAGCGCGAGTGCATCCTTGTTCTGGCGGGCGCGTTCATCCTCGGCCGCGCTCAGCAGGAACTCGTTTTCCAGCAGCAGGCCTGATCCCAGGCTGCGGATGACGGTTCGCGCCTTGTCATCGATCACCTGGACGGGTCCATCCTGCGCCTCTTGCGCATCGGTCTTGCGCGCCAGGGTATCCTGCATGAGCCGATCCAGGGCGTACTGGTTCTCATCGGGACCACGAATCAAATCCTTGGCCAAGATGACGCGTGCGAGAGATGGCCACAGTTCATGGCGCCAAATTTCGAAGTCCAGCCGCTGCCAGCCCTTGGGTGACACAAAAGAAACCTCGGGCAGATCGTCCGGGTCGGCAGAAGACGCTATGGCGAAATGCACCGCCAGGTTGCGCACCTCGACCCCAAAAAAGTAAGCCCCTTGCGTGGGCTCAGGCTCCAGCTCAACGGAGGTATTGGCAACGACCTCATCAGGTTGCCAGTTGGAGGCCAAGATCGCATTCAAAGGGAAGTGGGCCGACCTGAACTGGGTATCGCCATCCCCGTTGAGGAAGATCCGCCCGTCCAGGCCAAATCCTGCGTAGTGGGCGTCAGGGTCAGCCTGAAGCATGGAGACCAAGCGCGTTGTGTACCCCCGCAGCCTCATCCATTCTGGGCTCTGGAAACGGGACTCTTTGTCGCTGACGGCAACCGACTTGCCGCTCGCCAGGTTCAAAACCGCCGCATCCAGCTCCGGTTGGGTGCCAACCCCCTGCAGAGCCAGGGTGATCGCCATCATCAGACCGTCAACCTTCTTGAAGTACCGGTTGTCCTCGTGCTCGCGGCGCAGCTTGAGCTTGCGCTCCTCGCGCTTCTTTTTCTCGCGCTTTTGGTCCTTGGTCAGCTTGGATGCCATGGGGGGCTCCTCAGGTGTAGCTGGTGGGCAGGTGGGATGGCATGTGCCCGATCACCACGCGGTTTGTGTCCTCGTCCCAGCAGAAGTAGATGCGCATGCAGTACCGTGGATCTCGGGCGCTCCCCTTGCCAAGGTGCTGGTCCAGAAACCGCCGTCTCCCGCCCAGGCGGATGAAGTACAGGTCGCCCAGCTCGCCGGCAACACTCGGATCAACCGAGCCCCCGAAGTCGATCCCCAAGGCGTCGGCCTTCACCTTGAAGGCGTTCCGGTCGGCCTTGCCCGTCTTGACCTCGGTGTACTCGCTGGCCAGCAACTCCAGGCAGGTGTAGAGGAGGTCCGGGTTCTCAAAGGAACTGCGTTTGGTGGCAGACACAGCCCGCTGCAGGATCGTGATCCGGTGCGCATTCGCCTCGGCGTACTCGGCAATGTCCTTGAGCCCCCACTTCCGGGCCGCTGGAGCGCTGCCTGAGGCTGCAGGAGGGGCGTCAGCCGGTGAGGGAGGGGTGTAGGGGCTCTCGCGGGTGAGCGCGGTCTTGCTGAGGGATACGGCCAGGTGCTTCCAGTAGGCAACATCGGCCTCTAGACGTGCAACCATGGCGGCATCATCCCTGACAGTCGTCACGCCGTTTGGGCTGCTCCCTGCAGCTACAAGCTCGCCGAAAGCTGGATACCGGGCTTCGACTACTTGAGTTTCCACCAGAGGGGCAAAAACCTCCAACCAGAGGGTATCGAGGAGTTCGATGGCGCTGGCATCGCCCATGCAGAGCCGCCGTCCTGCAACTGGTTGACCGCTGCGCGCGGGCACCAGGAACACTTCCCAGAGGCTGCGCGAGGTCATATCGGTCACCTGGGCTGCGAACCATGCCCCGGTCGGGTCCGTCCACCACTGCACTTGCAGACGACCCCCGCACATCGTGCCGATGGTGTCCGGGGCGGGCGGGCGGATGTGCTGATCCTGCTGGCCAAGCCATGTCCAGAAGGATGCGGCCACAGTCTGGTGCTCGCCAGCCAGGCTGAAAACTTCCCCTTGTCGGCCGACCGTATCGGCATGCGCATACATCTCCATCCTGGGAATTTGACCACGGGATCAGGGCATAAGCCCCATATCTCTGTGCTCACCTGGCGTCAAACCCTACAGGGGGGCAAGAGAGATTTCATGGCCTGCACGCAACGTTTTGCGCTGTACCCCCTATAGGGTTATGAAAAAAGTTGCTTCATCGGAAAACTGTGTGCATGCATTTCGACGCAACAGGAATCGTCATGAACACTTTTTTGAAACGCCTCCTCACTCGTTTGTTTGGAGATGGGAAGCCTTTGCTCATCTTCTTTGTCATCGTCGTTGTAGTCAGTTCAGTGGTCATTGATCGCGCGAGCAGTCGTGGCATGAATGTCACGCTGAGCGTGGCCAATTTCCTGTCTGTCTCTGCAACGGTCCCGGCCCCCGACGCCAACCCTTCTTCCCAATCACGTTAGTTTGGCAAGGAGAATATGCCGAGGCTCCAGGCTCCCACGTAGATCTACAGGGATCGCATACCGTACAGTCCGAACCAGAAAAAGAGTAGGAAGATTTCATGATCAATCGGCCACCCCGTGCGCAAGGACTTGCTGCCAATATTTCCAATCCTCAAGCAGCAAATCTGGCTCGCCAAATTAACAACGGTGGTGACGTGCGCACCCTGGTGAAGGAAGCCATCGTAGATGCGCAGATTCACAAAGACTGGTCTCGCGTTGCCGCTATCGAAAACAGTTTGCTGCGGGTCGATGATCGAACGATAGCTCGGCATTTGGGGGCTGTAGGAACGCGGGCTGTAGTGTTGAGCCGTACTGATGAAGGGGGGCTTGCCGCTCGAATCCCTGAGGGCTACCAGCACGGCCTGGCATGGCTGGTCTGCCTGTTGTTTGTTCGCTTGGATTCCGACATAGAGACAGCAAGAGCCATATCGAAATCGTTCTGGAGCAAAGCTCGTGCTGTAGGCGGTTTCGGGGTCGATTGGGGCTCCACACCTTTGTGTTTTCCGCCATTGGCTTTCGGGGGGCCGTCGCGCATCCTCCTCACTGAGTCAGTAGGTAGGGGTGAAACAAGCTTTCTGTATGAAATCCGGGATTTCACTGCCAGATCCGTTTTAGCCCAAGAAAACGCTTCAACCGGGGGCATTACCAGTCTGGCTCATATCCTATGGGGCACAGTGGTGACCGGCACGAATGACCCACTGGCAGACCTCTTCAACGAGGATATCTGGTGCCCTGGTTTCGACCATCCGGCTTTTGCACCTGAGATGACGCGCTTGCTTGCTGAGGCCTCTACGGGCTATGACGGCGATACGTTCATTCACCCTGAATGCATGCCAGCTCCGGTCGCAAATGACTTTGCGCGCAGCATGGTGAATGAGCAGGTGATCAGCCAGGTGATTGAGGGCAGACTGAAGCCTACGCTAGGCGAGCAGCTCGAAGGCGCATCCGTGCGGATCTCCAAGCTTGTCCCAAATAGCTTGCCATATATGGACCAGTTGCTGATCTCCATATGGACTCGCGCCAACATTCTGGTGCAGACCCTACGGATACCTCGCACCGGCAATCCACTGGAGGCGGACGCACAGACCATCGCTGACTTTTGCCGCGCACAAGGCATCAAGAACGTGTTCATGCCGGAACTGGCCTCGCCGATAGGGGCCAACGACTATCCGGGCTATGCGGTCGGAATGGATGGTGTTCTTGTGAAGTCCGGTGTTGGCGGCTTGGGCGATGCGTCTTCTTTGATCCAGAGCCTTGACTGGGAAGGCGTTGAGCCTGATAGCGACCTCTCAGGTGTAGAGAAGCTACCCTTTGTTCTTGTCATCGAGAAGTACGGGGTCATGACCTTGCTCGGACGGCACTACCAGCCTCCACTGTGGCATGCGATCAAGGAGTCTTTGAGTCGTGCAGGCGATCCGATCGCGCTCATGAAAAAGGACATGGGCCGGTTTTGGCAGGGGGCTCCTGAAGATCTGCCGTGGGCCCTAGATGCCTATGAACGTGCGCTACTGCCCGAAAGAGCACATGCCTTGGCTGCTCAGTTCAAACTGAGTGGTGGAGCCGTGGTTCAGGTGACACCGGGGCTCGTGGAGATACTGCAGAACACCGATATCGGAGAGGACTGCCCCTCTCAATTTCTGCAGGGTGGATTTGATGTGATGTATCTGGTTTTCCGGGTACCCGCGCAGGCGTATTCCGAGGAGAGCGATGATGACGATGCCGACGAGGTGTTCCTGATCGACGGAGTGCTGGTCCAGCGCTGGGAAGAAGCAGGGGTACAGCACCTGCAGCTCGACGGATTCATCACACGCGGCCCGGTTGATGGATCAGACCCATTTCTGACTGAAGTGGCTACTCTGAACGTGGTGGTCGGTGAAACGTCCACCTTGGCGGACCTCTACAGCCAGATGGACCTTGCAGACGGGGTACTGAAGCAGGCGCTTGACCTGTACGCGGGGGTGATGCTCTACATGAACTCGCGCGATGCGCGAGTGCAGCGCAAGGACGAGCATGCTGAGGCTGCAGCTGCTCTGGCAGCACTCAATCGCAAGAAGAGGCGCAAGGAGCACTATCAGCGGCTCAACTCAAGTGTGGATGCGATTCATGTCGGGCCCGAGACGGTCTCTGCTGAAGGAGAGGGTTTAAAACTCGCTCACGGGCGCCATGGCGTGAAGCCTCACTACCGTCGCGGTTTCGTGCGGTTCAATCAGCGTTTCGGCAAGGGGCGCTTGCAGACTCGGCCTGTGCTGATCCCCCCAGTCCTGGTCAATGCGCACAAGCTCGCCGGGGACTCTCCGGGCAAAAAACAGTATGTGGTCGGCTCAAGCCGCACCGACGAAAAGTAGGCCATTCGACAATGTTGGGAGCGCCATGATCGCGGAATCGGCAGAAATTCAGTCCATCCGGGTAGGGGAAACCGCCGTCGCACGGGAGGTAGCCGCTTTGTGGCCAAACCTGTTCGGCCCCGGTGTTTTTGTGCCACTGAAAATCGGCATCGACAAGATCCTGGCCATCGACGCCCAGCGCAGGGGCTCCGAATTGACGCGTGCGAAGATCCGGATTTTCCTCGGCTGGCATGTTCGAAGGCCCCTGTACCTAGCGGCCGTGATGCAGGGGGGGCCTCGCCACAGCATCAACGGCGCGGCCGAGAACGCTCGGACAGTTACTACGGCCAACGCTGCATATGCGCATGAGAAGTTGCAGGTCCTGTTGGAACGCAACGATCTTCCGTCCACTGAGGATTTGGACGGCGAAGAAGGCATGGCCTGGTGGAACGCGCTGGATCGCCGGGAGAAGGCGAAGTGGATGAAGGCCGCTGGTGATACTGGCGTTGCTGCCGATGCCTGGAACGCTTTCAAATTGGCCCTTTCCGCCCTCAGCGATCCCGCTGAGCGTGCTTGAAATGGCCCGATGGCAGGATCTCCCCCCTCCGGCGCAGTGCCAGCAGTGATCGACTTTCAGCCGCGCGAGCGACTGTTCTATCGAGACCGTCTTCGCTCTGCGCGTTACGCTGCCCTGGAAGATGCCGAAGGCTTCGAGGAGATTTGCTTTGCTCTGGAAGCTCTTGGGCTTCGACTTCTTGGCAAACAGGAAGCGCTGGGGCTCTACAGGGACCAAATCGCTCTGCAGGCGAACAGAGCGCTCGTCTTTTCTGAACTCCCCGGCGCCTTCCCGCTGCGTTTCAAGTCCTTTGGGGCTCTTTTCTCGATTGTTCAGGCCGCGCGCAACGACGCCATGCACACGGGCTCCTACGCGCGCCATGCAACCCAGGCTGCAATCGAGTTGTGTATTGGTTTGGAGGAGGCCCTGATGGCTGGTGTAGAGCGAACGGTGGAGAACCTCATGGTCTCCTCACCCGTTGCCGTGGAATCCTGGCAACCGGTGGCGCACGCGCGGCAACTCATGCTGATGCACTCGTTTTCGTTCCTGCCGGTGCGGTTGGACGGGGCCTGGTGTCTGGTGTCGGAATTGGGGCTCGCCAAGTACCTCAGCGAAGGACCCCGGAAAACCCGCCTGTGCGAGTCCATCGCGGCCGCAAGGAGCAACGGCATGCAGGTGCGCGAAATCGCGCCCGAGGAGCTTCTCAGGGCGGGAATGACCGTTGCTGATGTGCTGGCCGGTGCACAGGTGCAGGATGGGCCGATGCTGTGGCTTGTCGTGGACCAGCGCCAGCCTGACCACTTGGCTGGAGTGCTCTCACCGTTCGAGCTGATGTAGACCTGTTCATCCGAGGTAGGGAGCTGGCTGGCCCATTACCCACCCAAGGCTTTACCTTGTGTCACCACCTGCCTGTAAATACTTCTCGAAAAGGTACTGGACACGACTGGTGTCTGCTGACCCGCCCTTGTATCCGTATGCTGCATCGACTGCACGATCCAGCGCCGCGTGTGCCGCAACAAGATCAGTCGGCATTGATGCAAGGTTGTAGAGTTGGGCAAGGGTGCTATCCGGGTATCTCGCCCTTGCGTCAAGAACCTCCTGTGCCGCCATCTCAATTGCCTGCTGCTTTTTGGTAGTGAGCTTCTCTGGCCAAGGAAAGTTGTTGTACACGATGTCCTTGGAGTAGCGGTATCGGCTTTCAAGGCGTCCGCAAACTGCCCGCATCCAAGCGTTGTGGGCGCTACTAGACAAGACACCAAAGTGGTACATGGAAGCGTCAGGGACGGTCATGAGCAGATCGCTCGCAAGAATGTCCGGCGACAGAATTCCAATGGGAATGAATCTTCGCTTCTCTGACGAAACTTTGGGAACCACCAAGTAGCTGCGTTCAGGGAAGAACTCCACATGAAATCGCCGAGGTGTTGCGGCTAATGCAATCGTGGGCCCGCTACCGCTTTTCTCTCGGAATGCGCGAACGGCCTCAGTCCGCTTGCGACATTCAGGAAGCGCAGCCAACTGGTTTGGCGTTGCATCCTTGAGCAGAAGGCACCAGCGCTCAATCCCGTTGAGAAATTCATCTGACCCTAGCCAGCGCCTGAAATATGGGGCGCTACCGGGTTCCTTCGCAATAAAGGCGTCTTTCTGTTCCGGCGTGAAGAGATAGTTCCCATCATCAATCGGCTTGTTGCCGATACCCATAGCGGGGACTGCGCTCAATGGAGTTGATCGGCGCTTTAGCACTACATCTGGGGCATCCACCAAGTAGGGGTTGATGCGCTTCACGAGTTGGACTTGAGCCTCTGCCGCCTTGATGTTGGAGCCGTATTCGAATAGACGTGGTTGCTCTGTGGGTTGCATTCCGAAGCCCACAATGATGCAGTGGACGGCGGCTACTCCGCGCCCTTCGTTGCTCCACTGGAAGGTGCGGTGCGCAAAGTGAATCTGAATCCCCTGCTCCAGAAGCAGAGGCCACAGCACGCCTACCTGCTCTCCCTGGCAAATGCTGTTCGTGGAGACAAGAGAAGTGCGCACCAAGGGGTTCTTGCGCATGTAGCGAGCGGCCAGCACATGCCAACAGGCCACAAAATCCAATAAGCCGAAGCTCGGCACTCCGTTCATGACTCTGGCGACATCTTCCTTCTGCTTAGGTTTGAGGTACTTGGCCCCCACAAACGGCGGATTACCTACGATGTACGTGCATTCAGCAGCAGGCAGGACATCCTCCCAGTCCACCTGGAGCGCGTTGCCATGGCGGATATGGGGGCTGTGCACAAGAGGAACGCTAGGTCGTGTGCTACCAAAGCGGTCAGCTGCTTCCAGATTCAGTTGGTGGTCCGTAATCCACATGGCTACCTGGGCAATATGAGCCGCACTCTCGTCAATTTCGATGCCAAAGAACTGCTCCACGCTCACCCGGATCATGGTGCTGATATCCAGCAGACCTTTGCTCTGCCCGCCCTTGCTGAACAGACGGTCAATCAAGTCCAGTTCAAGGCGCCGCAGTTCGCGGTAGGCGATAACCAAGAAGTTCCCGCATCCGCATGCTGGGTCGAAAACGCGAACTGATGGCAACTTGTCGTAGAGGGCCTGCAGCTTGGGGCGGCTGGTACCAGCGGCGCTTAGTTGGTCGCGCAGACTATCCATGAAGAGTGGATTGATGGCCCGCAGGATGTTGCGCTCCGAGGTGTAATGAGCGCCCAGCTCGCGGCGCTTGGCTCCCTTTTTCTTTTTCTTGGTATTGGCGCCATCCAGCTCCTCTTTTTCCTCCTGCCCCTCGTCCTCCTGGTCTAGCACCCCTTGGAACATGGCACCGAAGATGGCTGGGGAAATCTTCGACCAATCCAGTCGAACACATTCCAGCAGGAGCGCGCGAAGGGTGCTATCGAACGCAGGGATACCTGAACGCTCTGAGAAAAGTTGCCCATTGATGTACTCGAAGGCCCGGAGATCCTCATCGAGCAGGGTGCTGCGTTTCTTGACCGGAGTGTCGAGTACCGCGAAAAGCTCACTGAGCTGCGATCCAACATCCTTACCGTCCTCCCGCGTACCCTCCATGAGACGCCGGAACAGACTGTTGTCCCCAAAGATGGCCGTGTCGTCCGCGAACAGGCAAAACAGCAGGCGCGTGAGGAAGATTTCCAGGTCTCGGCCTATGAAGTTGCTCTTGAGCAGCGCCTCATGGAGCGCGGCCATTTTCTCGGCCGCGCGACGGTCTGCCTCGCTCTCCTCGGTGATCTCTGGGGCTGCGTCACCCACCAGGAAACGGAACCATTCAGCACGTTTGGCCAGCTCTGGCAGCAGGCATGAGTGCGACCTGTCCTGGGTCAGGTCGAACAGGATGAACTGGTTGAAGTCGTGCAGCAAGACGTAGCGGGGCTGGTCTTGTGGTGGGCATGCCCATCGGTATTCTTCAGCCTGCGCGCGGGCCTTCTTGAGGTCCTTTCCAAGGCTTTTGCCCTCGATGATCACCTTGCCGGGAATGAACCCATCCATGAAACCGTGAGAGCCGTCGCGCATGGTCAGCCTGAACTCACGGCTGTATTGATGCGGATGGACGCCGAAGCACGCCAGGAACTGTGCAGTGAAGAGCTTCTCGTCGGCCTTTTCGCTAGTGGTGCCGGCCCATTGGTGTGCAAAGGCAGAAAGGCGCTTACGCAGTTCGTTCGTGGTGATCTTCGCCATCAGGTTCCCTCGTGTCCGGTGTGGTGCTATTTCGTGCATCGAATCGTGCACCATTCTCACCCACGGATAAGGGGCACACCCTCTCAAGCCCTTTCGTTCTGCCTCGCCTGGCTCAATCAGGTGGGAAGCATGGCTCGAATGTGCACGGCGGCGCTTTCCTCTGTTTCTTTCGGGGGGTAGGCATCTGCAATGGACGCACACTGTTCAACCACTGCCTGGGTATATGCGAGAAGTTCGGGGCTCATTGACTGCCCCGCCCCGAGCAAGCCGCACTCGCGGGCCATCTCTTCGAGGTCTTCAACACCCACGGCCTCTGTCCTGTGTATCCAGTCCTTCACACCGGGCTCCTTGTATCTGGGGTGCTTCGCATTGTGGAGCGTTCGAGGGTTCCAAGCTACTGGTACCCGCGAAGATGAGGCGCTGTTGCTAGCGACTATGACCAAGCTCGCGAATCGCAACGCTCGCTTCGAAGTTAACCCTTAACAGTCTCAGGGATCTGCGATCTAAGGGTACGTTTAGTTTTTGGGGAATCCACCTCGGCAAAGCATAGAAAACGAATAGCTCGTTGCGATTGGCTTGTGTCCTGGTTCATAATGCCTTAAATCTAAGCGCTCATTGCGATTCAGGAGTGTGTCCATGCAGATAGAGGTATCGTCAGTCGAAAGCGTGGGTGTGGCCATCCGGGCTATGCGTAAGGTCCACAGTATCCGGCAGGATGATGTGCCGGGGGTAAGCCATATGTTCCTGCGCGACCTGGAGAAGGGCAAAGACACAGTTCAGTTCGGTCTGGTGCTCAAGGTGCTCGACGAGCTGGGCATCCGAATGGTGTTGGAGGTGCCGGAATCGCAGGCCTACGATTTGAGGCAGGCTGTAGAGCACTTTTTGCCAAAAACAAACTTGATTCTCATTTCCAGCAGCGAGAACAATATGGTGCTCAAAAAGGTGCGTGAATGACAGTCCGCACGCTCCAAGTTCTCATCAACGGCACCCTGGTGGGCACGCTGCGAGATGAAAGCAACATCTGGTCGTTCCAGTACGCGGCTACATGGCTGGATAGCCCTGGAGCTTTTCCTCTGGCCCCGTCTCTTCCGCTGGCCACCGATTGGTTGGTAGACGGCGCGTCGTCGCGGCCCGTGCAGTGGTTCTTTGACAACCTGCTGCCCGAGGAGCTGATGCGCCAGGTGCTGGCCAAAGAGGTGGGGGTGGAATCTGCAGATGCTTTCGGCATGCTGGAGCGCATGGGCATGGAGTCGGCTGGGGCTCTGGTCCTGCAGGCCGAGGGCGCACCGCAGCCTGAAAAAGGCATGCAGCCGCTCACCTGGAACGACCTGTCTCTGCGCATCCGCAATCTCCCCAGGGCGTCACTGAACAAGGACGCGCCCAAGCGCATGTCATTGGCCGGAGCCCAGCACAAGATGGTGGTTCTCTTCAACCCGCAGCGCAAGGAGTTGTGGGAGCCCCTGAAGGGCACTCCATCCACCCACATCCTCAAGCCGAACTCCACGGCCGAGGGCTACCCTCACTCGGTGATCAACGAGACGTTCACCATGATGCTGGCTGGGCGCATGGAGCTAGATGTGCCGGAGATCCATCACTTGTACGTGCCGGAGCCAGCATTCATCATCTCGCGATTCGACCGCACGCCTGGTCCCGAAGAGCCTGCCCGCGTCCACGCGCTCGACGGCATCCAGATGCTCAATGAGCCCGCCTACAACAAGTACACCAGCGCAACCCTCCCCAAGCTCAAGGACCTCATCGGCCAGTGCCGCAACAAGGTACGTGCGCGCTTGGATGTGTACCGCTGGATCATCTTCAACACGATGGTGGGGAACTCGGATTCGCATCTGAAGAACATCTCGTTCTTGGTGGATGCGGATGGCAAGCGCGTGGCGCCCTTCTACGATCTTCTGTGCACAGCGGTGTATCACACGCGCGCATACAGCGACGGCGATGCAGTGTGGCCCCGTGAAAGGCTATCGTCACCCGTTGTTGGCGCGGAGTTCTTCGAAGACGTGACCTACGACAAGCTCATCGAGACCGGCATTGAGTTGGGGCTCAACAAAGCGACCGCAACGCGCGAAGTCGGCAAGATTGTGAGCAGGCTGGGAGGTGCCGCAGAAGACATCGCCAACAAGCTAGAAGGCACCATGCGCGACCCCGCAGGTCCACACGGCACCCCCACCCGCGAGACTATCGGCGCAGAAAGTAGGCTGCTTCGTTCTATCCGCATGATTGTGATTGCGGACATGCTCAGGTTTGTCCGGTTGCCAGCACCAGCATCGAAGGAGCCCCAGTGATCCAAGCGCTCACCTCAAAAGTCACGGTCCCGAAACCCAGCCGCCGCAATCCCTTCACGGAAGGGGGACAGGCCGCCACACAGTTCGATCACATGCTCAGGCTCTATGCTGAAAGCCACCGAGACCTTCTGCGCTTGGGGCCTGTGCGGTGTATGGGAAACAACATGGCCGTGGCCTTCTGGAGGGGCTACGACAGCATCCCGCCGCACACCATTCCCAAGAACACACCCCTTTGGGCCTGCTATCGGGCGGGGCAGACCCAGCGGCTGCTGGACGATGAGCAGGATCGCTATGTTCCGCCCAGGACCAACTCTATCGTGCAGGTGGAAGCACACGCAGGAGCCCCCCGTTGAAGCCCCTGAGAGGTCAGGATGGAGCAAGCGCAGTGAGCGGTGAACAAAAGCCCATGCGCAAGCTTTCCGCCGCTGAGAAGGCCGCGCTGCAGCTCCTGCAAGAAGAAGGCGGCTCCCTGATCGAGTGGCGCGTGCCTGAGACCACCGAGAAAGAGCCGGTGTTCGGAACCATCGTCCCCGGCATGCCCGTTTACCAGAAGCTGGAGCGCATGGGCCTGGTGTTTTTCACGGAAGAAGAGCCCTTCGACCTTCCCGGCGACCCCTTGGACGGTTTTCAATTCTCCTGCGAGATCTACATCACGGATGCGGGCAAGGCGCTGGTGCGGCGCAGTTGAGAAAAGTCGTAATTGCATTAGTTGTCTATTGCATTGCAATTAATTGCAATTGATAATTGCATCTATGCAATTCGATGCAAAAAAGCCCTCATACCTGAGCGATTCCTACTGGGCCCGCTTGTCGCAGGCGGACCAGGCGCTCCATCTGCTGGTCAACCCCATGCCAGAGGCGGCATACACGGTGGATTGGCCCCTCAACATGCTGGAAAAGTCCCTTGCCAGCGCCCGAGAGGGGGTGGAAGGGTTGGGGGGCTCGTTCGAGTTGAATCCCGACTTTCAGCGCGGCCACGTTTGGACCGATTCCCAGCGGACGGCCTACGCCGAAGCCTTCATCCGCAAGGCTGTCACCGGGCGCATCCTGTTCAACTGCCCAGGTTGGTCGAAAGCCTACCTTGAGGGTGACATCCCGCAGCAAACATTCCAGTGCGTAGATGGGCTCCAAAGGCTGACCACCATGCGCATGTTCCTGGCCGGTGAGGTTCAGGTGTTCGGAGGCCTGCGCGCAGCCGATCTCAAAGGTTCACCCTTTGACCCGACCCGGATGGGCTATCAACTGCAGATCGGCATCTACGAGTTCAGCCAACGTCAGGAGCTGCTGGACTTTTACCTGCGGTTGAACGAAGGGGGCACTCCTCATTCTCCCGAGGAGCTGGACCGCGTGCGCCGACTGCTGGAAGAAGCGCGCAGCCAAAGCGCTCGGCAGAAGGAGACGCCAGCTTCTACCGAAGCACCTCAGGCCTCACACAACGAGAACGACTGGGTGAGCGTGTCACCCCATGAAATGAAATCCGCTGGTCTCGACCAGGTTCTCAGCGCTCTGCGGGCTGGGGGCTCCCTGACCGAACTGCAAACCAGCTTCTACAGCGGTGGCTACAGCTACACCCACGTCCTCACGACAAAGCGCGGAGCCCAGTACCGCGTGAGCAAGCAGGTGCTGCGGGGTGTGCCTGCAGCCGCCGTGTCTGGCGGCGCACAGCCCTGAACGATCCAACCCTTACCGTCTGCCGACCGCCCCCCGTTTTGGAGCATCCATGTCCCTGACCGTCAGCCCTGACCTCATCGCATTCACCAAGTCCCCTGCGTTTGAGTCCTATCGCCAAGATGCGGACAGAGCCAACCGCGATCAGGTGATCGACACCGCGAAGTTGAACGACGAGGGCATGAGCGACCTGATCAATGCCGCCCAGGCTGTGCAAGACAACAAGACCGCCCGCGCCCTGGAGTCCATCCTGCTGGCCAGGGCTGGCAAGTTCGACAAGCCGGTACCGAATTTCAAGGCCTTTCAGGCGGTGCTGCTGGAGTTCATCAAGTCAGATCTGATCGACGGATGGATTTACGTGACGGGGCCCGATGGGAAGCTGTATCCCCAGCTCGTTACGGATGTCACCTTTGACAGCGGGCAGGACTACCGGCGCAACGGGACACCAATGGTGCTTATTGAGACCGCCAGCTATGGTTTCAGCCGCGACGGCAACTACAAGCCCACGTTCGGTGTGTTCACGCGCCGGCATGGGTTCCATCCCCAGATCGTTGCCAAGCGCCGTGTCGCGGACATATTGGCCGAGCAGGGCATCTACAAGGAAACGCCAGCACTGAAGGCGGCGCACCAGGAGAGCCTGAATCGGCACTACGGGGGCATTCAGAGCGCCTTCGCGCAGCAATTTCGGATCAAGGGAAAAGCCTTCCACTCGGAGTCCCGTGACGGCAATGACGGCGATGACCTGACGGGGCGCCGCGTGATCCACGACCTCGACTCCGGGGACTATGAAGCCGTGGGGCGCCATACCGACTCAGCACTGTTCAATGCAGAGGATGGTGTTGGCCAAGTGCCCGAGCATCCCGTTGTCAGGGTGTTTGACCTGAGCAGCCACGGGTTCTACTGGGTTCACGCGGACAACATGGAGCCCTACGCCTACGACGAATCGTTGCGCCACAAACTGGTCCTGCCTGAAACCCACCGGGATCTTCTGGACGTGCTCACCACGGACCTCGATGCGTTCGTGAACGACATCATCGAAGCCAAGAGCGCCACCAACGTCATCTTGTGCAAGGGGGTGGCTGGGGTCGGCAAGACGCTGACGGCCGAGGTGTACGCCGAGCTGATCAAGCGGCCTCTGTACGCGATGCACGCGGGCACCTTGGGCACCACAGCCGAGGAGATCGAGAAGAACCTCAAGATGGTCTTCGACCGCGCCACGCGCTGGGATTGCGTGCTGCTGCTCGATGAGGCGGATGTTTTCGTGGTCAAGCGTGGCGACAGCATCGAGCAGAACGCCATCGTGGCCGTGTTCCTGCGGGTGCTGGAGTACACCAAGGCGCTCATGTTCATGACCAGCAACCGAGCGAGCGACATTGACGAGGCCATCATTTCCCGGTGCGCGGCCATCATCGAATACACCGTTCCGGGAGCCCAAGATGCTGCGGCAATCTGGAAGGTGATGGGAGCCCAGTTCAAAGCGGAGTTGTCCCCCGAGTTGATTGAGCAGCTGGTGGACCTGTTCCCCGGTATCGCCCCGCGCGACATCAAGATGCTGCTGCGGCTGGCGCTGCGCGTCTCGAAATCCCACGATGAGCCCCTCGATGTGGCCACTTTCCGCCGCTGCGCAATGTTCCGTGCCATCACCATCAAAGCCGACGCCTGAGATGACCCACCACCCCCTGGCCCATTCCGACGCTGAAATCCACTCTCTCGCGCGGTTCCAGACCCTGCAGGCGGGCCAGTATTGGCGTGCCTTGGAAAACGTGCCAGAGGAGGGCATCGACGCGGGCATGGTCCTGCTGATCCAGTCCCTCCGCGTGGTGGACGACAAGCCCCACACGGTGGTGCTGCGGCCCCACCCCCTGAAGTTCGGCCAATCCGTCTATCTGGAGATTCCAAAAAAGGGGGGTGGCACGCGACGGACATGGTTCCAGTACGACGAGCACCGTTTTTTGCTGGACGACTTCCTGGCCCGTTTTGAGTTCGAACCCGACCACCAGAAAATCCGAAATGCCGAGGTGCAGGCGGTCCAATCCCGCATCAGCGAACTGCAAAACGAGCTGGTGCAGGGCCAGAGCAATCCGGCCCTGATCGCCGCCCTGGTGCACGAAAAAGCGGCCGAGAAATCAGCCAAGCAGGCAGACGCTGCCGCCGAGGCTGATGAACAAGACCGCACTGAGCCCCCATCTGAGGTAGAGCCCCGAAATGTTCCGGTGCCGGTGGCGCCGCCCGTGGATGCCGCCGAGGTGGTGGACATGGCCACGGGGACTGTAGCCCAAGCGATTGAGGGTGGACTGTCACCGGAGAAGATGGCCGCGCTGCGCGCAGCCGCGAACCGCCAGCATGAGATTGCCACCGTGCGGGCCCAATGGATCGAAGGCAAGACGCAAGAGATTGCGGGCGCCATCCAGCAGCTCACACCCTTTTACAGCGAGCAGGCCGCAGCCGCCCTGGCCCAGACCGAGGACGTGCGTGCCTTCGTGTCTGATCTCCTGAAGGGGATTGAGTCCTTGGACCTGTACCTTGGCAAGGATGTGGAGGTGCAGACCGTGCGGGAAGGGAAGGGGGCTCCCCGCGATGTGCCTTTGACCTTCGTGCAGCGGAAATTGCTGGTTGATGAGGAGCTGGCCGTCTGGGCGGATGTGGACGAGCGGTTCGACCACGCCAGCGACGATCAGTTTTTAGAGGCGCTGCGCATGCATGACGGCCTGGTGGAGCAGATCTTCCCCACAGAGCGATGCGTGCTGGTGATGGCGACCACCCGCCGCTACATCGACTACGGGGACCCTTGGGCGAACATGGCCCGCAACGGCCAAAACAAGGTGGTGTACCTTCTGGTGCGCGACGGCATGAACATCCACCGGGTTTACTCCTCTGTGGAGTCCCACCTGGGCACCGACAGGCTGTTCCCGACGAAGAATGACCAAGAAGAGATTTTTCGGGGGCTCGATGGCACGCGCATCAAGTTCGAAGACGTGGCCTACACGGACCATCTTCGCAAGCACGAGCGATTCGCGCTGCACTTCAAGCGGTTTCTGCTGCTGGCCTGCGGCCTCGATCACCGGCTCAAGCTGTTCGGCGACTTCTACGATGGGCCCGCGTCCCTGCATTTCGTGTCGATGGATTTCCAAGAGCGGTACTGCCGGTTCCTGCACGACGACGACGCCAGCACGATGATTGCAGGCGGGCCGAAGCGTCCGGGATTTGAGGAATGGCTCACGGCCATGAATGGCTACCTGCGTTCCGGCTCACGGGTGCTGTGCAACTGGTACAGCCTGATGAATTCGCAGACTGCACCTGGGGCCTGCAAGGTGTACCACGGGCATAGCGGCAATGGCGTGGAGTTCACGTCCAAGCCGCTGGCTCGGGTCGAATGGGCGGTTGTCTACCGCGACGGCGACCAGCTGTGCGTGGATGTACGGGTGCAGAAAGACACGTTCCGCAGCGACCGCAAGTTCAACTGCAAGGTGTCCTTGCTCAAGCTGAATCGCTCCGACTGGAGGGGCGAAGAGGTTCCCTACCTGGTGCTGGATGCGGTGGACCCGGAGGATCTGCGCTGGTACATCCAGCACCGGGGAACGCGCCAGAGGCACCTGGAATACATCCGGTTTTTCAAACGGGCACTGAAGCTCATCGAGAGCGACCGTGCGGCCGAGGCTGGCGCGCGTGCTCAGTTGCTGCAGGCCCTGCACGAGGGCGGTGTCGGGGAGATTGCTGACCGACCCAAGCTGGTGGATCGCGCTGTGATCGCCTGGAGGGCCGTGAACCGGGGCCAGCCGCTCCCTCAGTTCGACGGGGCGAGCCCCGCCGATGCCAAGGCCTGGAAATCACTGCTGGACCAGATGTTCGTGATGGCGGGCGACGGGTTGGAGGACACGCGTAAAGCCGACGCCGAGGCATTGGCCCGGAAGCTTGGGTATGAGCCCTTGCGCCTGGTGCTCACTGGCGATGCGAAGTACATGCTGTACGCCACACCCAAGGAGGATGAGTGCGACAACCGGCTGGAGCCCCATGCATGGGTTCACCGGATCACCATGGCGCGGGACAAGGCGGGGTTTTCCGAAGTACGCCGCCGCTGGGAGGTCCTACCCGAGCGCGATGCCTCGGTGACGGTCTTGGCTCAGTGGCCCGATCCTCAGGGGTGGACGGCGCGGCGCAGCAGGTTTGCCAGTGTCGGTCGCAAGGCCAGCCTCTTCGCTGTGGTGGAGGGGTGGCAAGAGCAGCTCGCCACCTTCACCGCACCGATGGAAGAGACCACCTTCGCCCGCGTCCTTGCGGATTGGCGACGTTCACGCGAGGCCATGAAAAGCGGGGGCTACGTGCGTGAAATGCATCTGGCCATCCCGATTGCCGTTGCGTTGCTGGATGGCCAACTGTGGTATCTCTGTGTGGGGTCCACCCAGCCCCAGGTGCTGATTGCGCGCCAGGCCCCGAGCCCGAAGGCTGTGGAGGACTTCAAGGCCATCTTTGTACGGGACTACATGGACAAGGGCAGGGCACGGGCGATCTTCGCAGGGAATCCTGATCGCCGGAGCTGGGGGCTCAGCGCGGTGCCTGCAGCCGAGTACCTCGACCATGGGGGTGTGTTCGTCCACGACGACATGGGCGTTTACATCGAAAACCTCCCCGGCCAGTCAACCAGCCCCCTGCTGGGGGATTGGTTCGCAGCCTGGCGCACGCGGTATCCCAAGGTGTTGCTCTGGGCGGCTTCGGGGGTGCTGGATGCCGATGGGCGGCTGGCCCTTGATCCGGTTCTGTCCATATCCCTGCCTGAGGACTACCAGCCGGTGCGGGTGCGGGAAATCACCTTGAGGCCCAACGACGACCCGGACAAAACCCCGGAATACGGCCACTGGTTCGACATTTCCCCACTGTCGGATGCCGGCGCTGAAGGATCTGGCCGCGTGGGTGCCTTTGGAGGGGACGGAGTGGTGGATAAGCTTGCCAAGGGGGCTCTGGCTCGGGCCGGGAGGTCATGTGGCTGGTCCAGCACCTCGTGGGATGCGGCGAGCCCCTCAAAGGCCATTGCCAAGCTCCAGCGGGAGCATCCACGCCTGGTGGCTGCGGTCGATCTGCCAGATGCTCCCCAGCCGCCTGAAGGCTATGTGCGTTGGTATGTCGTGCAGGATGTTCAGTCTTAATTTGATTTGTCCCGAGGCGGGATTAATGGATGTTCAAAGCTGGGGTATCCTGTCAATTTTCTTATCATCCTGGCGACCGGCACGACGCACGCATTAATGAATTGGTTCATCCTTCGCAGTATTGCGTATTGGTTTCAGAGGGGTAGTAATGGGAGTTTATGACGAAGACCGACCACCAATTCCTGCTCCACTCAGGAGAGAAATTGAGGTTGAAGCGGGGCACAAGTGCTCAATAACATTCTGTATTGAGCATACCTATCTCGAAATCCATCATATCAATCGAAATCGGCAAGATAACCGAAAACAGAACATGATATTGCTATGTGACAAGCATCACAAAATGGCCCATGCAGGGGTCATCGATGAAAAAGCATGTCGCATGTACAAAGAACAACTTCAAAGAATTCCTGGAGATACAACCTTTGTGAGAGGGGTAGAGGGTGACCGAGTACGCACCTTCCTGTCCTCAATTGAGAGGGTTCTTTCCTACGATGATTGCGGGGAGCGGGCGTGGGTCGGTGATCAAACCGGTTATTGGTTTGAGCAAGAGGTCTACTTGAATTTGCAACGCTTCTTTGCCAATATCTTTCACTATGAACAGCAACTTAGGTCCTATGATCCTATTGCGAGAAGCATCCAAGATGAGATAGTCATTCTATTGCGACGCCTTTTGGACATCAGAAATAATGGCAATTATGTTTATCATGGCGGGTACGCCGCGAGATTCGTGCCATCGTGCCCTAAAGAGTCGCCAGATTTCAATAATCAGATTGATGCGCAGAGAAAAATTGTTGTTGATATCCTGCTGCAACTGCAACGCCTGACTACCGAGTTGAGTGATTATGTTGGGAATAGGCCCAGTTAGCGTCCGAGCTTGACCATCTTCTCGGCCACCATGAGTGCCCACTTGGAGCCGTAGTCCACTGACCCTCGCGCGATGCGCTCTGCCGCAGCAACATCTTCCATCGAGGGTGAAACTAAACCATGCATAGCTGCATAGCTGCACGCAGCCCGGTGGACGGCTTCCAGCTCAAGCCTGATCCATTCCTCCACATCGCGGCCCTTGCGGTGCAGCGCTTCCTCCTGGAAGGCGTCATAGAGCACGCTGGCCGGGGCCTGTCGGGGGCGGAAAAAATCGTATTCGATGCTCATCCTGGTATGTCTGGTGGGTCAGATCGTCTTCACTGAGCCCCCCGTGGGGCTCACGTTGAAGTTGCCCTTGAAGCCGAGCAGGCGCAGCAGGTACTCGCGAATCAGGTCAGTCGCAGCGTCGTATTGGAGCTTCTGCTGTGCGTGCGTCAGGCTTGCAACACCCGTGTGCAGGACCTCGTTTCGGAGGTCCACCAGAGGTTTGAGGCTTGGGGCCATGCCCTCCGCACCGAACATGCGGGTCATCATTACTTTGAAGCTGAGGCTGGCGTTCGTTGCTGGGTCTATGAACTTCCCGGATCTGAAAGCGTATTGCTGATGCGTTCCGTAGGTGTGCTTCAAGTTCTCCAGCAACACACTCAGGAAGACCAGCTTGCACTCCATAGGCAGGCCAGGGCGAGCCGCCTGCAGCATGTAGTCGATCACCACCTTGAGGCTGCGAGCGCTCTCCAAGGCTTTGTACTGAGGGTATGTCTGGTCCACAAACTTCCTAATCGCAGCGCCATCCGCTGGGTCGATGACGGGATCTGCGTTCTGCCCAGGGCGATGGATGGAGTTGTGAACTTTGGGGGGGGTGCCATCTGGGTAGTTGTGTCCGTTGCAGGCCACCTGCGACTGGGTTGCGAACGCCAGTAGCCAGCAGATGCGTTCTATGGCCTCCATGGTTGCCGTCACCTGCTCTGGGGCTACGTTTTCAACGAGGATTTCAGCCAACTGCTCGGGTTTGGTCTGCAAGATGAACCGCTGCCCCTCGCATGTGAAAACCGATGTGTCGCGGACGACTTTCCCATCCACCTCCTCGCTGAAGGACTCCCCTTGAACTTTTGAGTTCATGACATACGCGCGGAGGTTGGACATGCAGTGGGCCTTGTGTGGTGGGATGTAGATTTTGCCCCCACCTTGCGAGCGCTTTTACAGGGGACGTGGCCACCTGCGGCACGGGCTCACATGCGAAGGGCCTCAGGTTTGCGTTTAAGCACTTGGGCCTTTGCTCCCGCTGTGTTTTCTTGCGACAAGACGCAACTTCGTGGTTTGCGTTTAAGCACTCTCTCCTGCAGCCTGCGTGCCTGGCGGGGGCCATGGCTCATGGCGGTTTTCCGTGGGGGGGTGACGCTCAGCGCCGCGCGTCAGGCTGACTGGGCCTGCTGGTCTTTCCTGACGATCCTCCACGCCCCAATGAACGCGGCACCTGCGGCCAGACAGCCAGTCGCAAACTGCCACGGAGACTCATAGATGACGGCATTCGACAGCCAGAGCAGGCAGTTCATCCCTATCACCAGCCGCAGCCGGAATCCGCTCAGGAAGAAGAACGCGTAGGTGACACAAGAGCTGCCCACGGCAAGGACCGCAGAAATTGGCCCACTCCATGTCACCGCTGCCGCGATCCAGGTCGCAGACATGAAGGACCCGCACAGCATCGTTTTTTTTCGCGCAGACAGCTTATCTGGGCGAATGGCCATGTAATTCCGAAGAAATATTATTGAGCACAACGCTGTGGCCGTTGCAGAACCAATAAGCGCATTATGTGCGATGGTGAACAAAGATGCCAAAAAAGCATTCTTGCGCAGTGCGGAATCATTTTTAACAATGAGCCCCGCAACGTTCAATACTAATGCGATAATGCCTGTCGCATGAGCTGCGACGTAAATCAAGCCTACTTTGTCCATCAAACTCCCGATAGTTGATATTGTAATGACACAAGCGGAAAATCAAACTCAAAGACTGATCGTTCGAATTGCTACCGCCGAAGATGTTGATTCGGTGGATCGGTTGCGGATTGGTGCGTATAAAAGCGCGACATGGTTTGCGGCAGAGGACTACCAGCGCCTCAAGATGGCATCTGACCCCGCTGGGACAATCGTCTTTGTGGCAGAGCCCCATGACCAGCCCGGACGCTTGCTTGGCACGGTGGCCATTGCCGTATCTGGCGATAGACCATCGTTGGAGAAGGCGGTGGGCGCCAGCCTGGAAGGCCGCGAGCTTGTTTTCCCGTGCGCTACGGTTATGCGTCTGGCAACTTCCGAAGATGCCCGTGGCATGAGCATAAACCACATTCTGCGGGCCTGTTTCGTTGAAAAGGCGCTGCAGGACGGCTGGGAGTTTTTCTGCTCTTCTCAAGCCAAAGGAACTCCGAATATCGAGGCAATGAAACAGTTGGGTTATGTCTTTGAAGAAGTCCCTTCAACATTGATGAATACTGTGAAAGTCGCCGATGACTCGCTGATGCTCAATTGGCTGAGACGGAGGGACTATAAAGACACCCTACGTAAGATATATTCATACCTGACGGCTAGAAATGCACCGCGTTGGGAGTTGGTTGCGCGCTAAACCAGCTAAAAGCATCTTCTGGATTCATGGCCTCTTCGCTCATGGGGGCCGGTGAAAGAGCGCACAGGGGGGCTCCATCCAGAAAAACAGGGGTGGCAATCTGGTGGTGGCCCAGCTGATCCCTCTGGACCAGCCCCAGTGGCTCGACTTGCGGATGGGCCAGTGCCTGGGCGACTGAGTTGACGCTGGAGCAGGCGATACCCCGCGAACCCAGAATTTCCTCCCACTCCTGCGCAGCGAGGCGAGAGAAAGCGCCCTGAAGGAGCGCATTCAGCTCCTCTGCACGATCAAGGCGCATATGGTGGTCTGCGAACTCGTGGGCAACGTGCTCTTGCACTCCGATCAGCCTGCACAGCGTCGTGAACTGCTGGTCGGAGCCGATGGTGAGCATCAAGTAGGAGCCCTGATCGCAGAGGAACCGGCCGAAGGGGCTGATAAACGGGTTGGCGTTGCCGACAAGCTTCGGGCTGCGGCCCGTGAGCAAGGTGGACTGGGCGAACGGCCCGAGGAGCGCGAATCCCGATGAAAACAGGTTCGCCTCGACCAACCCACCGCGTCCGGTTGCTTGGCGCTGATGCAGCTTGGCCACGATGCCCAGCGCCGCGAAAAGTCCCGTGGACTGATCCAGGATCGGCGGCGCTGCCTTCATCGGCCCGCAGTCGGCGTTACCCGTGAGGCTCATCCAGCCGGAAGCGGCCTGGGCGATAGCGTCATACCCCGGACGGTGCGCAAAAGGTCCAGAGCCCCCAAAACCGGTGATCGAGCACCAAATCAGGCTCTTGTGGTCCTGCAGGAGCTGGTCCTTGCAGAGCCCCAGTTTCTTGAGCGATCCCACCTTGAAGTTTTCTACCACCACGTCAGCCTGCGCGATCAGCCCACGGATGTGCTCAATATCGCCGGGGTCCTGCAGGTCCAGGTGCAGCAGTCTCTTTCCGCGATTGGCAGCGAGGAAGTGTGGAGCGACTTGTTCGCGGTGGAAGGGAGGCCCCCATGTGCGCGCCTGGTCGGGGCTCTGCGGTGACTCCACCTTCAACACCTGTGCACCCAAATCGGCCAGCATCATGGCGCAGTAGGGGCCGGAGAGGATGCGGCTGAGATCGACAACTCGAATGCCCTGCAGCGGGAGGTTCTGATGCATGTGAAATCGCCTTCATCTTGACTTGCGGGGGCCGCAGGGGCTCATGACCAACTGCCTCGAACCGGTGGAGCCGTTTCAAAGGTCAACGACGATTATGGAAAGTCAGATACCCAAAAAGGGGGGCGAAAAGCACGGAAAAAGCCTCTGTTAAGCCCTGCGGAGGCTTCAACGCGGATCAAGTTGCGCTCATCACCCGGATGCCGACTGCTTCACTGGGTTGCGACGAGGCGGGCTTCACACATTGCTCGATGCCCGTGATAGGCGTCAGGTAGCATGGATGACCTGACAAACCCGCCTGGCATGACCTGGCTTGACTGACAGCGCGCCAATATGCCCACGCCCCGTATCGACCTCACGGTAATCAACGATTCCAGCGATGACCTGGTGGTACCGCGTAGCGCTCTGCTGCAGGTGGACCTGATCGCCACGGTGGTTGATGTGGAGTGCGCCAATTTCGCGGCGGGCGCGAAGACAAAGCTGACGCTCATGGAAGCGTGCTCCGGGCCCGGAGCGCCTCAGGGTGCGCGCACGTTGCTGGTGATGGAGAGCTACAAGGCGGTTTGCATGCTCATCAAGCACGCCGACCTGTAGAGACTGGATGCCATGGCCGCATGCGCATAGCCCATACGCGGAATTCCGAAATCGCAAGCGAAATCAAAGGCTTACGTTAAGGCGCCATGGACGCATTGGCACCCGAAGCGGTGAATTTGGATTACATGCACCGCCGAAAGCCGGGGTCAGGCTGCGTGCGCTCTGCCTCCTACAACCGACTGTTGAATTCGACCGCTTTTCTCACTCGTGAGTGCTTCGCACTTGAGCAAAAAGGCGCTTTTGCCGCCCCAAGGGGAGGAGGCCGGTCAGAAGAGTCCGCTGGCCTTGGCGGGGGCTGGCCGACGCTGAATCGAGAGGCTGCGGGAGGGCTGGGTCCTGATCATATCGCCACTGAGGCTGGAAGGGCAGGATTGGAAGTGCACCAGGTTGAGCGCCGTGGTGGTTGAGGTTTCTTCGTCCGTCCACCCCACCGACATCACGCCCGATTTCAAGGTGAAGCTGTTGCCGTTCCGGTAGATGCACTGCTCGTCCTTGCGACCATCATCCAGCTTTGGTGGACCGTACTTGCCCTCAAGCTCAGCACGGATCTTGTTCTCCATGGCTTCATCGGGGAGCTGGATGTTGATGACCGAAAGAGACTCCCCCTTGAAGCCCAGACTGAGTTTCACAGGGTCGGGAGAGAAGGGCAGTACCGCCTGGGTCGTGTAGTAGTCGTCGGCCACAGGCGCTTTGGTCGGCAGCTTCAGTTCCTGCAGGGGGCCGAGCAGCTTGATCGCGCCGCTGGAGTCGCCCTGCTCAATCGCGCTCTTGCTCATCCCCATCTTGAGGTACCCGAGCCCAACGGGGCCTGCAGCCCAAACGGGGAGGGCCAGGGAGGCGAGAAGAGGGAGCGCGAACAGACCTAAATGGCGGGCTTTGAGAGGCATGGGAAGGGGAGGTGACGGCTTTGTAACGGGTCAGTATATCGGCGGCACCTCAGGCGGTCGGATGGCGTTATTGCTCCGCTTTTCGGCTACTGGATAGAATCACAGTATGAGCCACGCCGAAGCCGTCCAGATATCCGACCAGCCGCTGGTGCTGCCGGTGGGTGGTGACGTGGTGCGTGCAGGCTTTCCATCACCCGCCGAGGACTTCCATGTTGATCGCCTGGATCTCACAGCCATCCTTGTGACGCATCCCCAGGCGACGTTCCTGCTGCGGCTGCGCGGGGACTCGATGAAGGACGCGGGGCTCTTCGACGGGGATCTGCTGGTGGTGAACCGCGCCCTCAAGCCCGTGCACCAGGATGTGGTGGTCGCCGTGGTGGACGGAGAGTTCACCTGCAAGTCGCTGTGGCTCAAGTACGGGCGCATGAAGCTGGTGGCAGCGAACCCAACATACCCTGAAATCGTCCCGAAAGACGGGCAGACAGTCGAAATCTGGGGCGTCGTGACGGCCTCGATCAAGCGCTTTCGCGGGGGCGGCAGGTGAGGTGGCCATGTTCGCGCTTTTTGATGCATCCAACTTCTACGCCTCGGTAGAACAGAGCTTTCGTCCCTCCCTGCAAGGCCGTCCTCTCGTTGTACTTTCCAATAACGATGGCTGTGCAATTGCCCGAAGCCAAGAGGCAAAAGCACTCGGGATCAAGATGGGGGCTCCCTGGTTCAAGATTTCCCATTTGAGCGAGTCCCACGGCCTGCTGGGGCTGTCCGCCAACTTCACCCTGTACGGCGATATGTCCTCGCGCCTGATGAGCCTCATAGCGGGTTTTGGCTATCGGACGGAAGTCTATTCAATCGATGAAGCCTTCTCCGGCTGCGACGGTATCCCCGGTGACCTTACCGAGAGGGCGTTCAAAGTCCGGGCCCGCATACGCCAATGGATCGGCCTGCAGTGCGGTGTGGGCATCGGGCCGACGAAAACGTTGGCCAAGCTCGCGAACCACGTCTCCAAGGACGCAGAGAGGAAACCGGGCAGCTATCCGGCGCACCTGGCGCAGGTGTGCAACCTCGCGACCTTGAGTGCTGACGAGCTGAAGGCGATCATGCAGGCGACCGCCGTGGGGGATGTATGGGGGGTGGGCCGCAAGATAGGCGCGCAGCTCGTAGAGGCCGGCGTGCTCACTGCTTGGGATCTGTCGAGGATGGACCCTGGTACCGTTCGGCGCCGCTGGAACGTGGTGCTCGAACGGACCGTGCGAGAGTTGTGCGGTCAATCGTGCATGGCGCTGGAAGATGTGCCCACCGATAAAAAGCAAATCGCGGTAACACGGTCCTTCGGCCGTCCGGTGACAACGCTGGAGCCATTACTGGAAGCCGTGAGTGAGTTTGCGTCACGCGCGGCAGAAAAACTCAGGAAGCAGGGGAGTTTCGCAGGCCAGCTTTATGTTTTTGCCCACAGTTCGCCTTTTCGCCCGCCACCCCAGTTTTCGCGCGGAGTAGTCGTGCCTTTGCGCAGGCCTACGGCAGACACATCCATTCTGGTCCAAGCAGCTCGCGCGGGAGTGCGCCGGATTTATGAAGACGGATACCAGCTGCAAAAAGCGGGCGTGATATTGCTGGATCTCGCCAGTTCCACGCTCCACCAAGGTGAACTCGATTTGGAAGATTCCGAGCCAGAAGACCAGTCGCATTTGATGACCACGATTGACCGATTGAATCGGCGATACGGGCGGGGTACGGTTTTTGTCGGGGGAACGGGAGTGGGTACTGAACGCGCATGGGGAGCCAGGCAGATGCGGCTCACACCGCAATACACCACGCGCCTTGAGGATATCCCAGTCGCTCGCGCATAGGCGCACCAGCGAGGTAATAGCCTCGGCCAGAGAAGCCATTTTCGCGGTTGGTCGGGCGTTTGCAGGGGGCTATTGCCTCTAGATAGCTCGTATTGAGAAATAATCCTGCATTCATATACTGCCTTGTTGAAATGATTTGCGGCTTAATCGCTAGTTTGTATTTGTGCCTTATCCGGTGAAAACAGATAATGACTATTGGGCTTCTGTTGAATCTTTCGCGGGGGATGCAAGGATGAAAAGGCTTGATTTGGTCGAATACGACTGCGGGCCGGGGTGTTCCTCGTATGGGCAAGTCATAGCCGCAGATCTAGACGCTGAAATCGTGAAGGTTCGCGATTTTGAGGATGGTTCCGTCTGGCGGGGGCTTATGGACCATGCTCGGGTGCTTGGGGAGCAGGAAATCCGCGAAGCTTTGCTCTTCTCTGGGGGCTACGCTAGAAAATTGCTGCCACCTTTTGAAAACACTCCGAAATAGAGCGGATCTATCCAAACGGGGGCGGGCCTTGCAATGAGGCGCAGGAGGCACCAAGAACAAACTTCCAAGCTCCAGCCGGGGGGTGAATTACTTCGGGGCTCTGAGGGCGTTTTGGAAGCGAGGACGCCCATCAGAGAATCTTGGGGCTCTATTACGAGAGACGAAAAACCCTCGGCCCTCAGGGATACCAGAGAGCAGCGGTGAGCAATTCCCGCTTTATATGGTCGCGCGGGGGGGGGCTGCGCTATTAAGACCGGGAAAAGGCGGCTTGTACGTAAAAAAAGTCGCAAGAGCGATTTCAGCGCCGCCGCGCCTCACCGGGCCCAGAGAGCCGATTTCTTCTTGGGATACCACCGAATCAAAACCCGACGCGGGACAAACTGCCAGAGTCGCCATAGGCCCAATAGCTTACGCGTTGCTCGTCGTATCGAAAACCATCTATCGCAATCCTACTGTGGTCGAAAGTGCGACCAGCGAATTCGTATGCCATTTCCGAGCGGGGAGCCAGGATGCTGCAAGGCTAAGCCTGGAAACAGGACAAATACCGAGCACCAAGAGGTGCAGTTACCGGCTCCGAGGGAAATTGAGACTACGGAAGTGAGGAGTGAACACTAAACGCTGTCGGTCTGATGGGGCGACGTGGGCCGTCTTCAAAATCGGTTCGCAACTACATAGAAATGCATCTACATAGGGTCTCAGCTATCGCCGCGATTGAGACGATTCCGCGAGGGGGGGATTCGCCCCTTCAATATAAGCCTCGGAAGCCCGCAATGGGTATAGGGGAGGGGCCTGTGGGAGCGCTTAACCCCGAGATGCAGGGAATCAAACTACGGCGCGTAGATTGCTTCGGGGAAAAGAAGACGGGGGACAAAGGATGGAGCCGGTAGAGCATAAACGCCACGAGGGAAATACCAAGCGAGCACGTTCATCCCCGTCTGAAATGTCAAAGGCCCCATGTGCATCTACATAGGGCCCAGGTTTAAGTGCAAGTGAAAAAGACGATTGTGGGTCAAGCTGCGGGTTCTATTGCTTTTACATAGGCCCTAGTCTACCGCCTCTTCCTCGGCCTCAACCTCATCCCCCTTCTGCGCTTTCAACACACGAATGGCGTTACGAGTATTGATGATGGCTTTGACAATGTGTTTTGACTTTCGTCTGATGGATTGAAGCTTTTTTTCTGTCTTCATCACTTCATCAATTTCCCATTCTTTGGCAAAGGTATTCAACCGGTCCTTTGCATAGGTCATTGATTCTTCATTGATCGCAATCCTCACTCGAATGGACTGTCGGTTGTTCTTTTGACCAAACCAACGGATTCCCGTCCATTTGAGATCCAAGTGGTTGCCCTTTCTGGTACATGACAGTTGCAGTGTTGACCTGGACTCCCAGCCTGTCGCCTTCGCCTCAACCCGATCCACAAAGCTCATGTACTCGTCTGCCGCGACCATGGCTTGGCCATAGAGCACCTCGATGCATCGCTCAAGGCCTTGGATTGCATCTTCATAGAGGGCTAGTTCGTCTTTGTTCATTTCAGGGGGTAGATCCATTTCATTACCGTGTATGGAGATACCCGGTACATCCATCCACGGGGCCGTACTGCTCAAAACACGCTTTTTACAGGATGGAGGTGCCGGTCTGGTCCATCCTAATCGGATGAATCTACCCATTCTATAGCATCCGAGGTGGGAGGCTAGGAAAAGTGTCAATCCTAATAGGATGGATTGAGGGTGCCAATCCATCCTATTAGGATGAACAACTTTCAAGGCCTTTCACATCCCGGAGAATTGAGGGGGTTGCATCGGTGGGCAATCGCAGAGGCAAGGCTCTATCCTAATAGGATGGATGTACTAGCTCAATCTGGCACTGCTGCCGGTGTTGACAGTTGCTGCAAAAAATAGGGGGTAGATTCATCCTATTAGGATGGAGGCGCATACAATGCTCCACACGTCGTTTTGACCGTGCGATGTGCCCTGGGGCTGGCCATTGGTCACTCTGTACTGCTACGAGGCCGTCCGATGCAAGCCGACTGGGCTGCGACTGCGCTGCGGTTGAACTTCTACAAGAATTGCACACAATTGCATTACGTGTACAATTCAATTGCATTTACTTTAAGGGATCATGTAATGAATGTTGTTGGCATTGATGTCGGGTATTCGAATCTGAAGCTTGCGTATGGTCCAGCTGACGGTGCGTTGAAAACCGTAATTCGCCCCGCTGGTGCAGCACCCAAAGAGCATTTCGGGAGTCGTTTTGACGGTCGTTCGCAAGATGACTTCTTGCATGTTCAGGTAAATGGACAGGAGTTTGTTGCTGGCGTCTCCACAGATCGTGCGGAAATGTGGGAACGCTCACTCCATGCTGATTACGCGAAAACTGATTCGTATAAAGCACTTTTCAATGCTGGTCTTCTCCTTACCGAAATGAAGGAGATTGATCTGCTTGTCACCGGCCTTCCCGTTTCGCAGTTTCAGGATGAGTCGCTGCGTGCGGATCTGGAAGCACGGTTTTCAGGTGAGCATCAGGTAACCAAAAAGCGCACGGTTAACGTGAAGAAGGTCAAGGTCGTCGCGCAGCCCATTGGTGGCCTTCTCGATTACGTCAATGAAGTGGAAGAAGGACCCGAAGATCAACGCATTACGGATGAGCACCGAATCCTTGTTGTTGATCCTGGCTTCTACTCGCTGGACTGGGTATTGGTAAGCAACGGTCAATTGCAGCGGCAATCTAGCGGTACGAGCATCAAAGCGTCTTCTGTTTTGCTGGAGCAGGCAGGCATTTTTATTGCCGAAGAGCACGGAGCAAAAGTGAGTGTCGAAACGCTCGAAAATGCAATTCGCTCCGGAAAGGAAAGCATCTTGCTGATGGGTGAGCGTGTCGAACTTGCTCCTTTCCTCAAGAAGGCAAGTGAAACTCTTTCGTCTGTCACGGCCACTTCGATTCAAAAGGCTCTTCGCGTGGAAAGTATGTCTCCTGACGTTATCGTTCTGGTCGGCGGTGGATCTTCGTTCTTCCAGCAGGCAATTCAGGAGGCATTCCCTCGTCTGAAAGTGGTATCTCCTAAAAATCCTGTGCTTTCGAATGCGCGTGGATTTTGGCTGCTCGGTGGTGCTTCAGTATGAGCGGCAAAAGCCTGAAAGTCGTTGTCGAAATTAACGAGGCATACCCGCTTTTGCATAGTGCATTTGCGCGGATTCCGGCTAATGTCAGATCAGAACGGCTTCGGGCTTTGGCGATGATCGGTATGTACCTTGAAGGCGGATCAGAAACTCTCAGGGGCATTCCGGTCAACATGGGGGTTGTTGACGGGCAGCTCGAACCTATCCAGTTCGCGGTGTTTATTGGCGAAACACAACCCAAGTTGCTAGATCAGTTGAGCAGTATTTCTAAGCGCGCTAGAGCCGAACGTTTGAGGATATTGGCACTTCTGGCGCTCTATTCAGAGACGGGGAAACTCGTAGTGGACGGGAGTAAGCCAGCAATACAAGCATCTATGGCGCCTGAACCTAGATCTCAGATTTCGTCGGAGAGCCCACGCTCAAGACAAGCTGTGCTACCGACGAATGCAGCTGACGTGAAGTCTCTTCCGAAGCCTGTTGACCCGGTAAAGGAGATTGCAGGTAGTCCAAGCAGTACCGAGTTGCCTCCAGTTGCATCGTCCACGACCGACGCCAGTAATAGGGTTGGAAAAGGCGTTCGAAGCTTTGCACGTTCTTTGGGTTAATTGAATGAATGAAGATCTGAAAAACACTCAGTCCGCAAGTCTTGGCTCCTGGACTGTGGGCACCCCCCCAGAGGGAGTCCGAGTCGCCATGGTTTGCCGTAAGTGGTGCGGTATTCAGGATGAGCGGTATGTAGAGGTCATTGCCCACGACCCTTCGATGTACCTTGAGTCCCTCGGCCTGGAAATGATGATGAAGCCATCGGTAACCGTCATTTATGGCAGTGTTTTCACTCAGGGGAATACCACCTGCATCCTCAATGAACACGGAATGCCAGTAGGCGCATATCCCAATTCCATTCTGGCCTGGACCAGAGTGCCAGAGGATTTACTGCAGAACCTGCAAGCTGCGGTCTTGACAGATCTGGCCGTGGGACTCGCCAGCAAGCGCGCCAAGTCGTCGTAGGCAGGCCTGTTTCTGCGGAGCGCGTATGCGTCAAGAATTTGTTCGTGGAAAACGCCGGTACATCCTGAGCCTGGATGTTGATCTGTTCGATGCCTGTGTAATCAACCGCCATTGGTACGGCGAGACAAATCGCCGTCATGGACGCAGACAGGAACTATTCACGGACCTGGACCTGGCCAAGGTCAGATTCACCGCAGTACAGGCGTACCTTTTGAAAAGGGGCTACGAGTATCCACCGACATTTGTATTGAGTGAGGGGCGTGTAGAATGAGCGTTCTGATCCTTTGATCGGGTTTTGCGAAGAACAGCGCTCTCACATTACGCTCGTTTCTTTGCCAAAGGGCTGACCGGTGGTCAGCCCTTTGTTTTTTGGCGGGCAGCGTGAACGACTTCACCGAACTGGACGCCAGCGGGGGCCAGTTGAGCACGCTCCGGGCTAAGCTCGCCACTTCCCCTTACCGTCCAGCCCAATGAAACTTCCTGTCCTCTTGCCTTTGGTGTCGGCCGCAGCTTTGGTGCTGACCGGTTGCGGTGAAACGACCGTCGAAGATGTGCGCAAGGCCTACGGCGCCATGAGCGATGAAAAGCTGCAGGCCGAGGCCCTGCACCAGCGGGTAGAGTGCCGCGCGGCCACACAGGATTCTGACAAGCCGGGATCTCCGTGCAGCCGTGCAAACTTCGCGGAGGAGATCGCGGAATCCCGTGGGTGGTGCTGGGGGCCCTATGCCGCCGCCAACTCGGACAAGTCTTGGCTGCGCTGCACCGATGACGTGACGAAATCGGCGCAGGCCAAGGCAACCTGGTTCGCCGCGACCCAAAGCGGCTCCTGCCGTGAGTCCAGCCTGATTGAGGCCATCAGCAAGGTACTGGAGCACGAGGGTCCGTGGAATGTGAAGACCTCATTTTCGAAGGAGGGCTTCTTCGACGTGTCCAGCCAGCTCAAGGACGGTACCAGCTACAAGGTGCGGCTGTACCCCAGCTGCGGTTCGGCTCAGATGGTCTACATCGCCAAGCCTGGTGATGAGGGTGGCGTGTCGGTTGCAGCGCCCCTGGGGATGTCGCCCAGAGATGCTGGTGATCTCTATGGCTTCGATGTCCGCAACTGCAGTGCCTACTCGTTTGGAGGCGGTATCGGGTGTGGCATGGGCTACCAGGCCGGCATGCCGCCGCCCATCCGCTTGAGCGACGGCTTCATTCCCTGCTCGGTGGATCGGCCCGTGCAATTCGACTTCCAGCCGCGCCGGGGCATGGTGGGTGTCACCTGCAGCGTCACGGCCGAGGACATGTCTGCGTTCGAGCAGCGGATGGCAGGTGCCTTTGGGGAGCAGCAGCGTGCGTCAGATGGTAGCCGCCGCTGGCAGCTCGGTGGCTACTCAGTCGGCAGTGTGGAATTGGTCGTTTTGGGGAAAACGCTGCGGCGTGTGTCCGTCTACCAGGACTGACCTTTTCGCTCGGTAGATCCTTTCGCGGGCAATTTCTTGATCGCATCTCGCAGCGTGCCCATGGTCGAATCTTTTCTACAGTCTTCGTGCATGGTCATGCACAAAAGCTGAAAAAATTGAAGCCTACTTTCCAGGGGGAATCGATTGCCAGCGCTGTCTACACAGAATTCGTCAACGATGCGGTACGCGTTCCCAAGTGCCTCAGGGGTTGCCTGAAGCCCCTCTGTAATAGATGGCGGCGGTGGTTTTGCGTTCAGCAGGTAGGGGAGATTGAATCCTAGCTCTCCAAGTTTTTCCACGTAGTCCAAGCCTGGTGAGCGTTTGTCTTTTTCATAGCTGTTCTGCGTTGTCCTCGCGACGCCGCAATGTGTCGCCACTTCCTGCTGAGATAGCTGTCGCCTGAGCCTCTCCAATTTCAGTCGCCGCCCAAAGGAGCTGCTGTTGTCGGCCTTTGCGGGTTCCGATTCAGGCGACAAGTCGGGTTTAGTTGTCATGGGCGGTTCAATCTTTTGGGAATGGTAGTGGGCACACGAGCCCAGAAAATCCGCTGATATCACGCGAGGTCTGGTGTCCCTGCGATCCTGTTGGGTTGACCATCTACTGAAGCCTGGACAGGTGTCCTCTAGGGGACCAATTCAGCGCAAGCGCTCTCGCAAGAAGCTTCGGCCTCACCTTCGCTGATTCCGAACGCCTCGAACATGGCGTTGCCGCGCTGAAACAGGTCTGCCATCTGGGCGGCAAGCTCGTAGCGGTCAAGAAACTCGGTCCCTGTACTGGTCCCCCGGCGATGGATTTTGACCTTGCAAAGCAGTGCCATCAGCAGATGGATCGCGCCTACACGCCTGTGCAGGAACCACAACCAGTGGGGCCACTCTTTGGCGAGTCGGGCAAAAAAGCCGCGCACCTCGGGGATTTCCGCCAGCTCGCGCGGGTCAGTGTCGTAACCCACCACCTGGATGACCAGGCACTCCTGGTAGCGAAGGGCGGTCTCTCTGGACTCCGCGATTGCATGGAGACGTTCCAAAGCGCTGGCGATGTTGGCGGTTTCAATCTCGCGCTTGGAGATCTCCAGCACCAGCAACGCGTCACCCTCAAAGGCGGCGAGGCCAGCGGCATCGGTGCGGACAACTGACGGCTTGGGGGACATGGGCATGGGTTGCGCTCCTGATTCACGAGACGATGGCCACTTGAGAGCCCAGTGCTGCGCGCAGAACGCTGAGGTGGAGGCGATCAGTGCCGGGTTGCACGAGGGGTGTGCTTGATACCTTGGTCATGCTGGCCACGCCGCGTTCGAACAGGCAGATGCAGGCGTGGTACGGGTGTTGGGCGGATGCGTACATGACACCATGGGCACCGGCCTTCCGGGCGTCGGCGGCAAAGGCCTGCGTGGTCTCGTAACGCAGAGATTGCAGCACAGGGTAGTTCTCCTCCAGCCCGCGCAGATCGGCAAGGCGCATGCCTGCAGCCGTGCGAAAGGCGACCAGTGAGCGTTGCCGGAGTTGATCCAGGGTGTAGCTGCGCGTGTCCCGCCGAAAGAGCGCCTCGTAGCACGAGGTCAACTCGCTATCGGCGAGGTAGGCGGTGGGTTCGTCGGACAGATCGAAGCGGCCGGTGGGAACACCGAAGGGCGGGAGGATGAACCCGCGCGTGCGCACGCTGTCTTTGCGCCAGCTGGTGCGCTGGATGCGGTGCCAAGTTTGGCGGTCGGGAAGTTCAATGAATGGCGGATTGAGGTCTGTCAGGTTCATGGGGCGAGGTCATTCAGTGAGCCTCAGCCGTTGCCAATGCCAGGATGTGTTTCGCTGGGACGCCCTGCTCAAGGGCGGCGCGCGGTGTCTGGCCGTCCAGCGCCGATGCCGGCGTCTCCAGGAAGGTGAGCACCTGCCAGCCATCGGACGCGCCAAGGGCCGATGCCAAGGGCTGCAGGATGGGCCACAGGTTGGGTTCGAACTGCCAGCGTGGCAATTTGAAACCCCGGCGCAGGTGGGAAACCCCGATGCAGCGGCGCGACTTGATCCAGGCGTTGATGGTCACCCGGCTGGCGCCCGCCAGCAGTGCAGCGTCGTCGGTCGTGATCATGTCGTCGGCTTCCATGCGCTCGCGGCGGTACTGCGCCCCCGAGCGCAAGACAGCGGCAGACTGGGCCGCTGTCGCGTAGGGATCAGGAGACGCCTGCGAGAGGTCTGGGGCATTGCGGTGGGCAAACGGTGAGGAAATGGACAGGGTGTTCATGGGAATTTCAAACCGTGGTGCGCTTATGGCGCGTTGCGCAGGTTGGGCTTTGCCGCCGAGAAGAAGCCAGAAGTAGATCCGTCGCGAAGGTCTGTGTTATTGCGGCGGCGTGCGCTCAGGCGCGCACCACCGCCCATCTTCGGGAAGCGGACCTCCAGGCGTTCGTGGCTGTACCACTGCGAGACGCGACTCGACAGGGTACTCATCGGGTAGGAAAAGGGGTGCCATGTGCATGACCTCCGCATCGTCTGATGCACGGCCAGGAACGCTTTCATCATGGCAACTGCAATCCTCTGCGGTTCGAACGGAACCACGCAGCCGTTGCGGCGAATGATCGCGTAGTGATCAAGCGCTGCAGGCGCGCTGGGCAGACTCGGGCCGTCTAAACAAACAAGCATTTCGATCTCCTGTGGTCGCGCGGTGGACATCGGTCGTCCAGTCCGGGGCTTCCAGAGGGAAATGTACAGCGGTCCTGAAAACTTCGCAAGATTAGATAGCTACGTTGAATTGAGTACGTCTGATCAATCCGTTAACTTCGTTAAGTTTTTGGCGCTTCGGAATCGTTTTACATTTAATGTGTACTGTCCCATAATATCCATTATGGAGCATTAAACGAGGCTCAAAAAAAGAGGAGGGGACATCCCGCTCCTTTTTAGCTTAGTTGTTCCGGCTGGGCTGGCGCTGCGGCCAGTTGGCCAAGCCGCCAGTGCAAGAGGACAATTCGTCTTTCAAGGTCATGACCCACTCTACGCCCGAAATTCCTGAAGCGCAACCGCCCGCCGAATCCGGCGCCCTCGCCGAGCCCCGAAAACTGGCGGTTGTGGATCTGGACGGTGGCCAGCCGCTGGAGCCCGCGCAGCGCGTCAAACCGGCTCGCCGACGCGGACGCCCACCAGGTTCGCAGACCCGGATCGCCCACAACAATGCGACGGCCGACGAGTTCGCGATGCTGCGCGCCATCGCCCAAGGTGTGGATCTCACTGTAGCAGCTCGCCAGTACATGCTGTGGCCGGGTCGTGCGCCCGAGCGTCCAGCGCTCGTCAAGAAGTACCAGGAACTTTTGGACCGGATCGAGGCTGCAGCCAACGGCATCGAACAGTCCCAAGAGGCCCGCGCTATGGTGAGGGTCCTCAGGGACCACCAGACCATAGTGAGCGCAGAGCCGGTGGGGTCACCCGGCAGCAACGCCGAGCTTCCAGCGCCCACCAGTGGACAGGTGGACATCGCCGTGCAGGCCCAACCCGTGACGGTGCAGGCACCCAAGGTGCTCAGCCTGGAAGAGTTCGCGGCCCAGTTCGACCCGGACATGTTCTCGGAGGCTGAGCTGATCGAGCGGTACGAGGAGGCCCTGGCAGAAGCAAGGGCCGAACCTGCTCCCGACCTGGCGCCCTCCCCGAGTCAGGTAGAGATCCCCCTCGCCCCCGAGACCAAACCCTCAATACAGGCCGGGGCGGTGCAGGTGCTTCAGGCAGGCCGCAGTGCGGCCGAGCGGATGGCGGATGTCTTGCATGCGATCAACTGGCTGGATGAACACCTGGGCACCAAGCCCGAGCGCGCTCACCGCGTCGAACAGTGGGTTGTATTGTCCGGTAGTCAGAAGGAGGCCCTGGGCAAGGCGGGCGTGATCACGCTGGGAAACCTGGTGGACTGGATCTCGTTGAAGGGCGACCGCTGGTACGACGAACTGCCTGGCTACGGCGTCAGGCGGGCAGAAAACCTGCTGGCCTGGCTGCATCGCTGGACGCTGACGCCGGCACCAGGTCTTTCGCGACTCCCCGCGTTGGCCAACAGCCGTGAACTGCAGATCTCTTCGCCCTATGAGATGCAGCCTCTGACATCGATGCTGTGGCCAGAAGAATTGGACGGGAGCGACGGAGTGTTCCGGGCACTCGCGGCCAATACGATGGAAGCGTCGAATGATGTTGAAGCGGTACAGGCGTGGTTCAGAAAGATCCAGCAAAAGTCACCCCACACCCAAGAAGCCTATCAACGGGCCATAGAACGATTGATCCTCTGGGCCATTCATGAACGCAAGCGGGCGCTGTCGTCCCTCACGGAAGACGATTTCTTTGCGTTCAAGAAATTCCTCATCAACCCGCCAGAGCATTGGGTGCAAGTGGCCAAAGGCACAAAGCAGAAGTACACCGATGGATGGAGACCTCTGCGTGGCCCCCTCAACGCCCAGAGTCTGAACGTGACTTTTTCCGCCGTGCGGGCCATGTACACGCACTGGAAGAAATCAGGGTACATCAGTGCCAACGCAGCCCTGGCGGTGGACGGGCAAAAGCGCGACCAGGTGACGATGGATGTGTTCCGATCCTTCACGGAGGCTGACCTGCAGGTGGTGGGTGACACGTTCGCAGATCTGCCGGATGGACCCGCCAAGCGCAGGCTGCGCGCTCTGTTTCGGCTGATCGAGAACGCTGGGCTGCGACGGGCGGAAGTGGCGCAAGCGCGGTGGGCCCATGTGCAAACCGACCGAGCCCTGGAACGTGGTGTGGAGTCCCGAGTGTTGGAGGTCTTGGGCAAAGGCATGCGCAAACGCACGGTCCCCCTGAACGCGGCCACGATGCAAGCCCTGCGTGAGCACCGCAAGGACCGCGAAGAGCTGATGGCTCAGGGCAAGCTCGCGCTGTTCACCCAGGTCAAACCTGAAGACCAGCCGCTGATCGGAGTGCTGGATGATCGATGGATCTCCACCAGAGACAAGGGATTGGCCATCGAACGCGCGCAGATGGCTTTGCGATCAAACAAGGCGCTGCCCACCATCGAGATCGAACGCGAGGCCGAGGTGGGCAAGATCAAGTACACGGTCAATGAGCATGGGGCCCTGTCCAGTCACATGCTGTACTCCATCCTCAAGAGTTTCTTCAAAATCTGCTCCGACAATGCCCACGAGATGGCGGGTGAAGGAAAGGCCCCCTTCATGCGGGCTTCGACCCACTGGCTGCGCCACACCTACGCGCACAAAGCCCTGGAGGCGGCTGGAGGAAACCTCAGTGTGGTGCAGGAGTTGCTCGGGCACAAGAACATCAACACCACAGCCATCTATGTGAAGGCCGGCATGGGAGAGCGCATCAGGGCGGTGGACAAGATGAAGACCAGTATCTGAGCCCCAGCTGGTTGCTCAGGCCAACCGCTGGAGAACGGGGCGCAGCGGTTCGTCGTCTTTTCGGCTGGCCTCCCGCGCGAGTTCCAGGCGTGGACCGTCAGGCAAATGCTGGCGAAGATGCAGAAGCCCCCGGACATTTTTGAGGCCGGCGCGAAGTGCCACGTCCGGCTGGGGCATGCCAGACAGCATCCATTGCACCAGCCTGGTGTTCCTGACGATCTGCGGCCCAGCGCGAACCGGGTCATCTTGGCCAGCAGCTCGACTGGCAGCAAGCAGGTGCGCGCGCACGAGCACCAGCAGGTTTTCGTCGGTCATCGGTTTGCCAGTCTGCGAGCTGAAAAGTGCTGGTGACAAAGCGTGTTTACCCGCTGTCGCCTTCACCTGCAGCCAGGATTTCACGGCCGAGCGCACCTCGTCGGAAACGACCATCGTGCGCAGTTGGTTGACGCCACCCGAGGTGATACGGATCGAGGCGCCCTTCCCTCCCCCGCCGTCTACGAAGGAATCGACTGTGAGCGCGCGGATTTCAGCCGAGGTGAGCCCCAACTCAAAGAGCACCAGCAAAAGCGCTCGGTTGCGGATGTCGATGGCCTTCAGGCCCGCAGCATCTTCGGAGCCATCCCGTAGGATCTTGAAGCACTGCTCCCAGACAACGGGCGACAGGATGGCCCCCTTGGGATCTTCAGAGGGAGGCTTTTCCTTGTCGGCAATGCCAGCCGCAGGATTTTCCGCAACCAACCCGCGCTCCACAGCGTAGTCATACACCCGCTCCAGCAGGCGCCAGTACCGACGCTCGGTGATCACGCTGATTTTGGGGTCGCCGTTGGCGCGAGACTCGATACCGGAAGCGAGATAACCCTTGACCAGTACGGGGTCTGCATCAGTCCAGTGAACCCACCTGGGGTTTTTAGGGTCCCCACCGGTTTTCAAAAACTTGGTCCACGATATCCAAAAGTACCTGTAGAAAACAAAGTCGTTGATGGCCCGCTGGTCATCATTCGAGCAATGCTCTAGCCACTGCTCGAAAAACTCATCTGCGCTCAATTCGACTTTGGAATTCATGATCAACTGAATTGTCGTGACTTATTGTGCTATGAGCAATTGCGAGAACACGACAGAGGGCCCACCCGCTGCTGCAAAAGCGCTTTGGGTAGGAGCCTCGATTGACCTGTAAGATTGCACGCAATTGCGGGTGTTGTGCAATGCCCCTATTGCGATCAATGCTTTGATTTAGTTGTAATTCCCTGCAACTGACGACAAATTTAGCGCCGGGAATGGCCGGTGCATGTAATCCAAATTTTTATATTTCTGGTACAGGCGAAAAAAAACCGGCGCCCACGTAAGTGGTGCGCCGGTTTTATATTGGTAGAAAAAGCAACGATCAATAGCTTAAACGCAATCGAAAAGAGCTGCTTGGGACTCATAAAGCACAGAGCAGCGAGCCTTGAGTTCATCCACGCTGCGCTGGCCATGAAGATCCTTAGACTGCAGCCATTGGCTACGCCTCAGGATCTCGTCCATCATGCGGCTGTGGCCAAGCCCATTGGTGAGGATGCCTAGCCGCTGGTAAATGCGGTACCCCTCTGTCCAATCCGGGTTGTCGTCACGACAGTAATCCCGAATGTAGTCCTCCGCAAGAAAGGCCAGGAAGTCCATGGGGGTCTCCTCGTTTTCAGTGCAATAAGTGACGGTACGCAAAGCTAGCACTGGCGCGGGGGTGGTCTGGGTAGACCGTTGATTTCATTGACTTTCCTGTTCGCTTTGTAAACGGGTATGGTGGCCTCCCACTTTTGAGGTTCACGATGCAGGGTTGGCACACAACGTTTTTGGGGATGCGTGGGCTCCCCCGCGATATCAGCGACTTCGAGATGAAGGCATTTTTCACCTTCGATGGTGCCGAGCGCGACGCAATCAATGCACGCCGAGGTGATTCCCACAAGCTTGGTCTGGCGCTCCATATTGGTTTCCTGCGCATGAGTGGGCGTTTGCTCGGTGCCTTTCGGGTAATTCCAGTAGCCTTGTGGCGCCACCTTGGCAACGAGCTTGGCATTGCAGCACCAGAAGTCGCCTCGCTGAGAGCCATGTATGAACGCGGGCGCACGCTATTCGATCACCAACAAGTAGCCTGCACGGTCCTTGGATTCCAGTGGATGAGCGAGCACCAGCGCCGCTCACTGGTACGTGAACTGCGCGACGAAGTGGCGCGCTGCGCCGACCGCGATCAGCTACTCGTGCGGGCGCGTCAATGGCTGTACAAGAACAAGCTGGTGATCGTGCACGAGCGGGCAATTCGGACACTGATTGCGGCGGCACTTGCCCAGCTTGAAGTTGAAACAGGCACCGCCATCGCCGCCAGCGTTGATCCAGCAACACTTGATCGCTGGCGAGCCTCAGTTTCAGAGCTGCGCCCAGATGGACAAACCCAGCAGAGTTGGCTATGGGCTGCACCGGCGAAACACTCAACCCGCCAAATCAGCGAGGTACTGGAGCGCATCGACCTGCTTTACACGCTGGACGTTCATAAGCACCTGGCAGACATCCCCGATCTCATCTTGCGCCGCTACGCGCGCCGACTTGTCTCCAGGCCGCCCTCAGCCGGAGCCAAGATCAAAGAGCCAGCGCGCACCGTGGAGGTCGCATGCTTTCTTCGGTATTGCCTGTTCACCACCACAGACCAGTTGATCCTTATGGTGCAGCGCCGGATCGCCGATCTGTGGCGTCAGGCTGCCGCCGATGTCCCCGCTACCGTCAATTGGGCCGCAATGTACAAAACGCTGCTCGGCGAACTTGTTGCCTTGAGCGCGCAAGGTGCGGTGCCAGATGCTGAGTTGCGTGCCCGTCTTGAAGCCTTGATCACCGAAACCCAGAAACGCAAACCACCGAGCAGGGCCTCCCTGGTCCGCGAGGGATTGATTGATGGAATTCGCCCCGTGCGGTCGTTGCTCGTCGCCATTGCAAAGCTGCCCTGGCAGGCCACCGGCGAGCATCCTGCCATCGAGTACCTTGCCAAGCTGCAAGCTTTATATCTCAAAGGATCCAGAAAGCTGCCAGTTGAAGTGGTGGCACCAAGTCTGGGAATGATCTGGCAGGTTTCGATCTCCAGCCCAGACCGGGAACGGGCGTTTCAGGCGTTGGAGGTGGCCACCCTGTTTGCCCTGCGCCGCGCGGTGCGCAATGGCTCGGTCTGGATTGAGCACAGCCTGAGCTTTCGGGGTCGTGCGCGCTTGTTCTTCACGGACGAGCGTTGGCAGGCAGAGTCCAAGAAACACTATGCCCGTCTATCGTTACCCAGCAAGGCTGCCACTTTCTTGAAGCCTTTGCTGGCCAGAGTAACTGCCGGTGTCGATGCGGTGGCCGCTGCAGCCCGCAGTGGCGTACTGCGCGTGGATGATGAACTCCATTTGTCGCCATTGCCCGCAGAGGACGAAGACCCAGAAGTGACCAAGCTGCGCGCGGCTTTGGATCACCGCATCGGTGAGGTTCAATTGCCGGAAGTGATTCTGGCCGTTGACGCCCAGGTGCGCTTTAGCTGGATCATGCTCGGACGTGAGCCGCGCTCTACCGACGAGCTGCTGATGGTCTATGCCGGCATCATGGCCCACGGCACCAGTCTGACTGCGGTCGAATGCGCGCGCATGATTCCGCAATTGTCTGCCACCAGCATTCGCCAGGCCATGCGCTGGGCGCGGGACGAACGGCGTCTGAGCCAGGCCTGCCAGGCTGTGCTGGAATTCATGCAGCGACACCCGATTGCCGCCACCTGGGGGCGGTCCGATTTGGCATCTTCTGACATGATGAGCATGGAGACCACCAAACGGGAGTGGCAAGCCCGGCTTGATCCTCGGCGCAACACACCTTCCATTGGAATCTACTCCCATGTAAAAGACCGGTGGGGCATCTTCCATGCGCAGCCCTTTGTGCTCAATGAGCGCCAGGCGGGCGTGGCCATTGAAGGTGTCATCCGCCAAGAAAAGCTGGAGACCAGCCAGCTTGCTGTGGATACCCATGGCTACACCGACTTTGCCATGTCACATGCCCGTTTGCTTGGTTTTGATCTTTGCCCGCGGTTGAAGGAACTCAAACAGCGCCACCTCTTTGTGCCACGCGGCACCAAAGTGCCCGCAGAAATCGCTGCGGTGTGCGAAGCCAATGTCGACGTCGCTTTGATCGAAAAGCATTGGGATAGTCTGGTGCACCTGGCAGCCTCGGTCATGAGCGGACATGCCAGTGCGGTGGCAGCTCTTGCGCGGTTCGGTTCTGCCGCCCAGGGCGATCCAATCTATGAGGCTGGCGTGCAATTGGGGCGGTTGCTGCGTACGGCGTTTTTGGCTGACTACTTTGTCAAGGACGCTTTCAGGAACGAGTTGCGCCGGGTGCTCAATCGGGGCGAGGCTGTTAACGCCCTCAAGCGCGCCATTTATACCGGCCGGATCAGCCCGGCGCAGGCCAAACGTGTCGATGAAATGCAGGCTGTGGCCGATGCGTTGAGCCTGATGGCCAACATCGTGATGGCGTGGAATACCTCACAGATGCAGGCGGTCCTGGATCGCTGGTCGAACCGCCGCCAGGTCATTCCACCGGAACTGATCGGGAAGATTGCGCCCACCAGGCTGGAGAGCATCAACTTGCGGGGTGTGTTTCGCTTCCCGGTTGACCGCTATGCTGACCAAATCCTGCCTTCGCGGCCAAATGCATCGATAACTGGCACCAATGGATGAAACCGACCACGGTTTGACGCCACGAATCGCAGATTTGAAAGTGAACAGGAAAGTCAATGAAATCAACGATCTACCAACACCACCTCCGCGCCAGTGCTAGCTTTTCGTACCGTCACTTATTGCACTGAAAACGAGGAGACCCCGGGCAAGAACACCAATGTGTACCTGGGCTCAGCCGAACTCTCGGCCATCTGCTCCAAGCTGGGCCGTATTCCCAGCAAGGAAGAATATCTGGCCGACGTGGGCGTCATTAACCAGAGCAGCGACAAGATCTACCAGTACCTGAACTTCGACCAGATCGAAGAATATGTGGAGAACGCCAAGGAAGCGACTGCCTGAGCGGCGATGGCTCCCTGAAACAACAAACGGCCCTTCGGGGCCGTTTTGCTGCGTAGCCTGGCTGAGGAGAAGTCTGCAGAATGCTGTGTATTTACACAGTATTTATGCCAGCCACCTCCAAGCCCAAGCTCTACAACCCGCGCCACCCCGAGCGCACGCTGCTCTACCAAACGGTGGCCGAGCATTACGAGACCTGGCTTGATCTGGCCAGCGCCGGCCAGTTCGACGGCCAGGGCGACCACCGCAGCCCCAAGCCCTATGTGCGCCAAGCGTTTGCCAAGTACCTGGAATGCGGCATCTTTGCCCACGGCTTTGCCCGTGCCCGCTGCGACGACTGCGGACACGACTTTCTGGTGGCCTTTTCCTGCAAAGGCCGGGGCGTCTGCCCCTCGTGCACCACGCGGCGCATGGCCGAGACAGCGGCACACCTCACCGACCACGTCTTCCCCCGCCTGCCAGTGCGCCAGTGGGTGCTGTCGGTTCCCAAGCGGCTGCGCTACTTTATGCAACGCGACAGCGTGGTGCTGGGCATGGTGTTGCGCATCTTCTTGCGCGTCATTGAGCAAACCCTGCAAGCCAACAGCCCATGCGCAGCGCATGCGAACAAGGCCGCCCTGCACATCGGTGCAGTCGCCTTCATTCACCGCTTTGGCTCCAGCCTGAACGAGCATGTGCATTTCCATGTGTGCGTGGTCGATGGCATGTTTGAGGCGGTGGCAGGGGAGGCGAGTGAGCAGGGCACCCGCACCACAGCGATCAGCGTCATGTTTCACCCGGCTATCGGCATCGACCCCGAAGCGGTGACCCAAGCCCAGGCCAGTTTGCGTCGGCGCATCCTGCGCGCCTTTGTGGGCCGGGGCCTGCTCGAAGGCTTCGAGGCCCAGGAGATGCTGGGGTACAAACACAGTGGGTTTTCGGTAGACACCAGCGTGTGCATAGCAGCACAAGACCGAGCGGGCCTGGAGCGCCTGCTGCGCTACTGCGCACGGCCCCCGTTTGCGCTGGATAGGCTGCGCAAAGCGGGCAGTGAGCTCATTTACCGCTGCGCCAAGCAGCACAGCGAGCCTGGCAGTGACCGGCGCGACCAACGCAAGGCAAAGCGAGGTGTTCGGGCCGACGAACTGCACCTCACGCCGCTCGAACTCATCGACCGCCTTGCCGCGCTGGTGCCGCCACCGCGTGCGCACCGCCACCGGTACTACGGCGTGCTGGCGCCCAATTCACCCCTGCGGGCTGCGGCGGTTGCACTGGGCGCAGGCCAAACCGCAGGCGCGGGCACGGGCACGGCACAGCCCGAGCCAGGCGGTGTGACCGCAGCGGTGGATGCCATGGGAGTGGCCACGGTCGGTGGTCCCAGCCAGCCCGAGCCCACCCAGCCAGCTCTGCCCAAACGCTCAGCTCACATTCTGTGGGCGGTGCTGATCGCCCGCATCTACGAGGTGTTGCCGCTGTTGTGCCCGCTCTGCGGTGGCCAGATGCGCATCATCGCTTTCATCACCTACAGTGCCGACCTCCGGCACATCCTGGAGCACATCGGGGTGGAGACAGAGCCGCCTCGCATCGCGCCAGCACGCGGGCCGCCGCTGTGGGATGGGTGCGATGTGCCGATGGGCGATGGTGTCGAGGTTGAGCCAGATTGGGGCGAGGCGGCCCAACCGGCGCCGGACTTTGAGGTCGATCAGCGCGTCAGTTGGTAAGGGAAGGCAGCAGCGGTTTGGCCGCGCGGCAGGGCTGCGTCTGTCACTGCCAAAAAATGTGCAAACCGAAAAATCTCGGGCTACTGGCGCTGATCAAGCGCTCAGGCAGGCTCAGCCTGAAGGCCTGTGATGCCCAAAACCTGGGCCATAATCGTCCTCCTGTGGTTGGATTTCCTATCCGCCGTGCCCACTGGCGCATGGGCGTACCGCGCCGCTGACGCGCAACGCCGGCCGCGCTCCAAGCGCCCCCAAGCGCATCTGTGGATTGCGGCCAGCGCGGCCGCAATGCCTTCCGATAGCCTGTTTGCCTCCGAATTGCCATGTTCAGTACCGCCTTCCTCGATATCCCCCCTCTTTCCCGCGCTCAGGGCACGGTGAGCCTGCCAGGCTCCAAGAGCATCTCGAACCGCGTGCTGCTGCTGGCAGCGCTGAGCCAGGGCACGACCGTGGTCCACGACCTGCTTGACTCGGACGACACGCGCGTCATGCTCCGGGCCCTGCAGCAACTGGGCTGCACGGTGGAGCCCGCGACCATCACCCTCGGCCAGCCTGTGCGCATCACCGGCCTGGGCGGCGTCCTGCCCTCCGGCGCCACTGCCGAGCTGTTCATGGGCAACGCCGCCACGGCCATGCGGCCGCTGACGGCTGCCCTGTCCGTGCTGGGCGGCGACTTCCAACTCAGCGGCGTGCCGCGCATGCATGAGCGCCCCATCGGCGATCTGGTCGATGCGCTGCGCCAGCTCGGCTGCCGCATCGACTATCTGGGCAACGAGGGCTTTCCTCCGCTGCACATCCGCCAGCCCGATCTCTCGCAGCTGCCGCACAGCCCCATCCAGGTGCGTGGCGATGTCTCCAGCCAGTTCCTGACCTCGCTGCTGATGGCACTGCCGCTGCTGGCCACCACGCGCGACATCACCATCGAAGTCGTGGGCGAGCTGATCTCCAAGCCCTACATCCATATCACGCTGGAGTTGCTGGCCCGCTTCGGCATCGCCGTGCACAACGAGAACTGGCAGCGCTTCACCATCCCGGCCGGCAGTCGCTACCGCTCGCCGGGCGAGATCCATGTCGAGGCAGATGCCTCGTCGGCGAGCTACTTCATCGCACTGGGCGCCATCGCCTCGGACAGCGCCGAAGGCATCCGCATCCTCGGCGTGGGACTGGACTCCATCCAGGGCGATATCCGATTTGTCGAAGCCGCGCGCGCCATGGGCGCCGAGGTGGAGGGAGGCCCGAACTGGCTGCGCATACGCCGTGGCGCCTGGCCGCTCAAGGCCATCGACCTGGACTGCAACCACATCCCCGATGCCGCCATGACGCTGGCCGTCATGGCCCTGTATGCCGATGGCACGACCACGCTGCGCAACATCGCAAGCTGGCGCGTCAAGGAGACCGACCGCATCGCGGCCATGACCAAGGAGCTGCGCAAGCTGGGCGCCGAAGTCGAGGAAGGCGCGGACTTCATCCGCGTCACACCACCCGCATCCACCGCCGCATGGCGCGCGGCCAGCATCCACACCTACGACGATCACCGCGTGGCCATGTGCTTCTCGCTGGCGGCCTTCAACCCGGTCGCCCTGCCGGTGCGCATCGAAGACCCCAAGTGCGTCGCCAAAACCTTCCCCGACTACTTCGAGGCCCTGTTCTCGGTCTGCGAGACGGCCCGTGCGTGCATCCCCGTGATCTGCATCGATGGCCCCACCGCCTCCGGCAAAGGAACCATCGCCGCCGAGGTGGCCGAGGCCCTGGGATACCACCTGCTGGACTCGGGCGCGCTGTACCGCCTCACAGGACTGGCCGCGTCGCGGGCCGGCATGGTGCTGGACGAATCCCACGCCCCGCAGATTGCCGCGCTGGCGCGCGCGCTGCCCGTGCGCTTTGATGCCGAGCAGCGCATCTGGCTGGGCGACGAGGATGTCACCCTGATCCTGCGCAGCGAGGAGTCGGGCATGAACGCCTCGCGCGTCTCGGCCCTGCCGGCCGTGCGCGATGCACTGGTGGACCTGCAGCTGTCCTTCCAGCAGCTGCCGGGGCTGGTCGCCGACGGCCGCGACATGGGCACGGTGATCTTTCCCCATGCTCCCCTCAAGGTCTATTTGTCGGCCTCCGCCGCCTGTCGCGCCGAGCGCCGGCATAAGCAGTTGATTTCCAAAGGAATTGCCGCTAACATAAGCGCCCTTCGGGCAGACCTTGAAGCACGCGATGCGCGGGACATGAACCGCAGCGTTGCACCCCTCAAGCCCGCCCAGGATTCCATGCTGCTTGACAGCTCCGAGCTTTCCATCGAAGAGGTGGCAGAGCAGGTGCTTTCATGGTGGCAGGAACGCCAGCCGTTCGGCCGCGACTGATTGCCAGTTGCGCCGCACTGGAAAGTCAATGAAATCAACGATCTACCAACACCACCTCCGCGCCAGTGCTAGCTTTTCGTACCGTCACTTATTGCACTGAAAACGAGGAGACCCCCCATGGCTCCATCTTCGTCCACGGCGAGCTTACGCCCCTCCTCGTAGTCGCAGACAAGAGCCCCGTTCTTCAACGCCTTCAGCTTGATGTCACAAGACTCGTGATGCAACTCCATGAGCGGGTCTCGCATTCCAGCCATGCTGTTGATACCCGTCACTTGATACCAATCCTCGCCGACGAAAATGCGGCCGACTCTTGGTACTGGTGATGGTGGCATATAAGGCACTTCAGGCGCCTGCTCGTACATCCCCCGATCCACAACATCAAAGTAGGTCTTGATGGCTGTGAAGGGGGGGGAAAATGCACTAGCAGACCATTTGGCGTCAATGAGGATCAGCTGAGCAGCCGAGATGATCGCTACACCTGACAGCCTCTCAGCAGTCAGGGTGTAAATCAGTAGTTTGCGTAACGTCTCCGGTGAGAAGGCGTCGGCAACTACTTCAATGTGACCATCCTTGGCAATGGTGCGTCCAAGATGATTCCGTAGTGACCAGTCGTATTGAATGTTCACCAGGTAAGTTCTGAGCCGATTCAACGGCTTCAGTTGTCCGTACTTGGTGGGGTTCGACTCCACCAATTGCTCGGCAGAACGATCAGTCTTCCCAGCCCGAGTACATGACCAGCAGCCGCTGCGTGTGGAGCAGGGAGTCGAAGAGCCCCGTACTGCATCAGCAGAGAGCACCACGCAGCCGCCGCCGGCGTCTCGGTAAAACTCGATCACCTCAGAAAAGTCCGAGTACGACTCCAATAAACCTGCAGCAGCATAGCCAAGGGTTTCCCACACATCGTCCGCGCTGAACGAGAAGATGGGTGTCAACCGAAGATCTCCGTCAGAGTTTGACCAGATCCCATCCCCATGCTCGCGCCTTGCGGCAATTCGCACGTCGCGCGCTGCAGATTCGCCAGAACGAACCCCAGTCATCACGACAGGCCTATTCCAGCCCTTGTGGCCGTCAGCCTTGATCATTGCCTCTTTCAGCAATCGCTGGCCCACGTCAACTTTCCATGACTGACTACAGTCCATCGTGGGAGATGACGGATAGGTTGGAAGGGCCCGCCCCGTGAGTACGCGCCCAGGCCAGCTTGAGTTCAGATCCGGCTCGCCCGTTAGCACAATGAGTGTGAAGTCGTGCTTTGCAGCAAAGGCCTTCATCTTTGTGAGTTCGGCCATCGCCAAGGCTGCGACAACAGGATTTTCAACCCCGGTAGAGCTGTGAGTCACATAGATCGGCGGGAGGCTGAGCCCCCTACGCCGATAGTCCGCAGCAACTGTGAGCAACAAGCAAGCCGTCGCGCTCGAATCCTTGCCCCCGCTGTACGCCAAAACGGCAATGTGCCGATATTCAAACACCTCGCGGATGGTATGCGTTCGGCCAACCCATCTTGCGCCTGACTTGAATGGATGGTGTGCGCGCCAGCGCATGGTTTACGCTGCCATAGACTCGCGGTGAACAGCCGCCGTCACGCGGCTGAGATGTGCACCGACGA
>NZ_JAHUWZ010000014.1 GCF_019218755.1 Acidovorax sp. sif1233
TGGCGACAACGTGTCGATCACCGTCAAGCTGATCAACCCCATCGCCATGGAAGAAGGCCTGCGCTTCGCCATCCGCGAAGGCGGCCGTACGGTCGGCGCTGGCGTCGTGGCCAAGATCATTGCTTAATTCATAAGCAGAACAAGGAACTTGCCATGTCCAAGCAAAAAATCCGCATCCGCCTGAAGGCGTTTGACTACAAGCTGATCGACCAGTCCGCTGCCGAGATCGTTGACACCGCCAAGCGCACCGGCGCCATCGTCAAGGGCCCCGTGCCCCTGCCGACGCGCATGAAGCGTTTCGACATCCTGCGCTCGCCGCACGTCAACAAGACCAGCCGCGACCAGCTCGAAATCCGCACGCACCAGCGCCTGATGGACATCGTGGACCCTACGGACAAGACCGTGGACGCCCTGATGAAGCTCGACCTGCCCGCGGGCGTGGACGTCGAAATCAAGCTGCAGTAATGGCTTTTGCGGGGTGGGTTCGCCCACCCCGCAAGGTCCGAAATAACGCGAACTTGCTTGCGAAAGCAGTTCGCGTTATACTTTAGGGCTTCACTCGATTTGCGCCTTTGAAAGGGTGCCGGCCGGGCGGAGTTTTATTAACCTTCTTTCATGCACGCAGGCGAGAGCTTGCGGAAACGCCGTAGCCAATTGAAGTTGCGGCGGTGAGAGTTTTGGAGAAAACCAATGAGTCTGAGCAACTCCCTCGGGTTGCTGGGTCGCAAAGTGGGCATGATGCGTCTGTTCACCGATGATGGGGACGCAGTGCCTGTCACGGTGGTGGATGTGTCCAACAACCGCGTTACCCAGATCAAAACCCAAGAGAACGATGGCTACGTGGCCCTGCAGGTCACGTTCGGTTCGCGCAAAGCATCGCGCGTGACCAAGCCAGAAGCCGGCCACCTTGCCAAGGCAGGTGTGGAAGCCGGTGAAATCATCCAGGAATTCCGCGTAACCGCCGATACCGCAGCCCAGTACCAAGCTGGCGCCTCGGTGGCTGTGACGTCCGTGTTCTCCGTGGGTCAGAAGGTCGACGTGCAAGGCACCTCGATCGGTAAAGGCTACGCCGGTACCATCAAGCGCCACAACATGAGCTCGCAGCGCGCGTCGCACGGCAACAGCCGTTCGCACAACGTGCCTGGCTCGATCGGTATGGCACAAGACCCAGGTCGCGTGTTCCCCGGCAAGCGCATGACGGGCCACCTCGGCGATGTCACCAAGACCACGCAAAACCTCGATGTGATCCGCATCGACGAAGCGCGTCAACTGCTCTTGATCAAGGGCGCTATTCCGGGCTCCAAGGGTGGGTTCGTGACGGTGCGTCCAGCGGTCAAGGCCAAAGCCTCCAAAGGAGCGAACTAATGCAGCTCGAACTCCTGAATGACCAAGGCCAGGGCGCATCCAAGCTGGATGTTCCTGAAACCGTGTTCGGTCGTGAATACAACGAAGATCTGGTGCACCAGATCGTGGTGGCCTATCAGGCCAACGCACGCCAAGGCACTCGCGCCCAGAAGGACCGCGAGCAAGTCCGTCACTCGACCAAGAAGCCTTTCAAGCAAAAGGGTACGGGTAACGCACGTGCAGGTATGACCTCGTCGCCACTGTGGCGCGGGGGCGGTCGGATTTTCCCGAACATGCCTGACGAAAATTTCACGCAGAAGATCAACAAGAAGATGTACCGCGCTGGTATGTCTGCCATCTTGTCGCAGCTGGCCCGCGAAGGCCGTCTGGCTGTGGTCGACTCCCTGAAGCTGGATTCGCCCAAGACCAAGGTCTTGGCCGACAAGTTCAAGGCGATGAACCTGCAATCGGTGATGGTGATCGCCGATGAAGTGGACGAAAACCTGTACCTGGCTTCGCGCAATCTGGTGAACGTGCTCGTCGTCGAGCCCCGTTACGCAGATCCCGTGTCGCTGGTCCGTTTCAAGAAAGTGCTCGTCACCAAGGGTGCAATCGACAAACTCAAGGAGATGTTCGCATGAGCACACTCAAGTTTGACGAAGGTCGTCTGATGCAAGTGCTGGTCGCTCCCATCGTGTCCGAAAAGGCCACCATGGTTGCCGAGAAGTCCAATGCTGTGACGTTCAAGGTGCTGCAGAACGCTACCAAGCCAGAAATCAAGGCCGCTGTGGAATTGATGTTCAAGGTCGAGGTCAAGGGCGTTTCTGTGGTGAACACCAAAGGCAAGACCAAGCGCTTCGGCAAGACCGTCGGCCGCCGCGACAACGTTCGCAAGGCATACGTCACGCTGCAGCCAGGTCAAGAGCTGAACCTCTCCGGGGAGGCCGCGTAATCATGGCTGTCATCAAGATGAAACCCACTTCGCCCGGCCAACGTGCCGTGGTGAAGGTCACGCGTGACCACCTGTACAAGGGTGAAGCGTACGCCCCCCTGCTGGAACCACAATTCCAGAAGGCCGGCCGTAACAACAACGGTCACATCACCACCCGCCACAAGGGCGGTGGTCACAAGCACCACTACCGCGTGGTGGACTTCAAGCGCAACAAGGACGGCATTCCGGCCAAGGTTGAGCGCATCGAGTACGACCCCAACCGTACGGCCCACATCGCTCTGGTGTGCTATGCCGACGGCGAGCGTCGCTACATCATCGCTCCCCGCAACCTGGAAGTGGGCGCAACCCTGCTGTCCGGTTCGGAAGCCCCGATCCGCGCTGGCAACACGCTGCCGATCCGCAACATCCCCGTGGGTTCGACCATCCACTGCATCGAGCTCAAGCCCGGTGCCGGTGCGCAGATCGCCCGCTCGGCAGGTGCTTCGGCAACGCTGCTGGCCCGCGAAGGCGTTTACGCCCAGGTGCGCATGCGCTCGGGTGAAGTTCGCAAGATCCACATCGAATGCCGCGCCACCATTGGCGAAGTGGCCAACGAAGAACACAGCCTGCGCCAACTGGGCAAGGCCGGTGTGAAGCGCTGGATGGGTATTCGTCCCACGGTTCGCGGCGTTGCCATGAACCCGGTGGATCACCCTCACGGTGGTGGCGAAGGCCGCACCGGCGAAGGCCGCCATGCAGTCGATCCTTGGGGCAATCTGACCAAGGGTTATCGCACCCGTAACAACAAGCGCACACAGATCATGATCGTGTCGCGTCGCAAGAAGTAAGGGGTAACAGATGACTCGCTCTCTTAAAAAGGGTCCATTTGTTGACCATCACTTGCTGGCCAAGGTCGAAAAGGCCGTTGCCACCAAGGACAAGAAACCAGTCAAGACCTGGTCGCGTCGCTCCATGGTTCTGCCCGAGTTCATCGGTCTGACCATTGCCGTGCACAACGGCAAGCAGCACGTACCTGTCTATGTCACCGACCAGATGGTGGGCCACAAGCTGGGCGAATTCGCCCTGACGCGCACCTTCAAGGGTCACCCCGCTGACAAAAAAGCGAAGAAGTAAGGAACGACCATGTCTGAAACACGTGCAGTCCTCCGGGGCGTCCGTCTGTCGGTCGACAAGGGCCGTCTGGTCGCCGATCTGATCCGCGGCAAGAAGGTGGACCAGGCTCTGAACATCCTGAACTTCACGCAGAAAAAAGCTGCGGGAATCGTCAGGAAGGTTCTGGAGTCGGCCATCGCCAACGCCGAACACAACGATGGCGCCGACATCGACGAACTGAAGGTCAAGACCATCTACGTCGAACAAGGCACCACGCTCAAGCGCTTCACCGCGCGCGCCAAAGGCCGCGGCAATCGCATCAGCAAGCCCACGTGCCATGTGTACGTGACGGTTGGCAACTAAAGGCTCGGGAAGACTATGGGACAGAAAATCCATCCTACCGGCTTCCGCCTTGCGGTCAGCCGCAACTGGTCCAGCCGTTGGTACGCCAGCAACCGCGATTTCGCGGGCATGCTGGCCGAAGACATCAAGGTGCGTGAGTACCTGAAGGCCAAGTTGAAGAACGCCGCCGTGTCGCGCATCCTGATCGAGCGTCCTGCCAAGAACGCCCGCATCACCATTTACTCGGCTCGTCCTGGTGTGGTGATCGGCAAGAAGGGTGAAGACATCGAGAACCTGAAGAAGGAACTCGCTGCTCGCCTGGGCGTGCCCGTCGCAGTGAACATCGAAGAAGTGCGCAAGCCTGAAATCGATGCCAAGCTGATCGCCGACAGCATCACGCAACAGCTCGAAAAGCGGATCATGTTCCGCCGCGCCATGAAGCGCGCCATGCAGAACGCCATGCGTCTGGGTGCCCAGGGCATCAAGATCATGTCGTCCGGCCGTCTGAACGGTATCGAAATCGCTCGCTGCGAGTGGTACCGCGAAGGCCGCGTGCCACTTCACACGCTGCGTGCGGACATCGACTACGGTACCTCTGAAGCCAAGACCACCTACGGTGTGATCGGCGTCAAGGTCTGGGTCTACAAGGGTGACACGCTGGGCCGCAATGACCTGCCCGCCGTGGAAACGCCTCGTCCAGACGAAGAGCGCCGCCCACGCGGTCCACGCCGTGATGGCCGCCCAGGTGGCGACCGTCCAGGCGCAGGCCGTGGCCCACGTCGTCCTGTCGGTGGCAACACCGCTCCGGCCGACGGCAGCGACAAGCCAGCGGAAGCTGGTGGCGCTGATAACACCGCCGTTAAGCGCGTACGCAAAGTCGCCGCGCCCGCTACAGCAGCGGACGGTAAAGGAGAATAACTATGCTGCAACCTGCTCGCCGCAAATACCGCAAGGAGCAAAAGGGCCGTAACACTGGTGTCGCAACGCGGGGTTCCTCCGTTGCGTTCGGTGATTTCGGTCTGAAGTGCACCGACCGTGGCCGTCTGACGGCCCGTCAGATCGAGGCTGCACGCCGTGCAATCTCCCGTCACGTCAAGCGTGGCGGCCGTATCTGGATCCGCGTGTTCCCGGACAAGCCAATCTCTACCAAGCCCGCAGAAGTGCGTATGGGTAACGGTAAGGGCAACCCCGAGTACTACGTGGCCGAAATCCAGCCCGGCAAGATCGTTTTCGAGATCGTCGGTGTGCCCGAAGAACTGGCCCGTGAAGCGTTCCGCCTGGCTGCCGCCAAGCTGCCGCTGCGCACCACGTTCGTCAGCCGCCTGATCGGCGCGTAATTCAGGAGAACAAGCAATGAAGACTACTGAACTGCGCCAAAAAGACGTCGCCGGCATCGAAGCCGAAATCAAGGCGCTGCAAAAGGCCCATTTCGGCCTGCGCATGCAAAAGGCCACGCAGCAACTGGGTAACACCAACACGCTGCGCACCACCCGCCGCGATATCGCCCGTGCCAAGACCATTCTTGCTGAAAAGCAAGCCGCCAAGTAAGGAGCCCACATGACGGAACCTAAAAAATCCCTCAAGCGCACCTTGGTTGGCAAGGTGGTCAGCGACAAGCGTCAAAAGACCGTGACCGTGCTGGTCGAGCGCCGTGTGAAGCACGAGCTCTACGGCAAGATCGTTGCGAAGTCGAGCAAGTACCACGCCCATGACGAAAAGGGCGAGTACAAGCTGGGCGACGTGATCGAAATCACCGAGAGCCGTCCGCTCTCCAAGACCAAGAACTGGGTTGCCACCCGCTTGGTGCAAAAGGCCGGCCTGCTCTAAGCCCTCCCGGCTTCCAGGCAGCACAGCCCCTCAAAACGACCCACAATGTGGGTCGTTTTGTTTTGTGGGCCGCGTTTTTTTGCAGGCCTGCAGGCGAATGTGTTCAATACCCCCAGCAACCCAAGGAGAGATCAATGATCAAAATCGGTGACACCCTGCCAGCCAGCACCCTGATGGAATACTCGGAAGTCGAGGGCGAAGGCTGCTCCATCGGCCCGAATCCCGTGCCGGTGGACAAGGCCACGGCAGGCAAGACGATTGCCCTGTTCGCGCTGCCTGGCGCCTTCACGCCCACCTGCTCGGCCAAGCATGTGCCTGGCTACGTGGAAAAGGCAGCCGAATTCAAGGCCGCCGGCGTGGATGAGATCTGGTGCGTGAGCGTGAACGATGCCTTCGTGATGGGCGCCTGGGCGCGCGACCAGAAGACCGACGGCAAGGTGCGCATGCTGGGCGACGGTGATGCCACCTTCGCCAAGGCGACCGGCCTGACGCTGGACCTGAACGGCAAGGGCCTGGGCCTGCGCAGCAACCGCTATTCGATGCTGGTGCGCGATGGCAAGGTGGTCACGCTCAACGTGGAGGCCCCTGGCAAGTTCGAGGTGAGCGACGCCGACACCCTGCTGGCCCAGGCCAGGGCGTGATGCCCTGATTTGCTATCCAATTGGTAGCTTCTGGCGCTTGTGAACCAGGCGCCAGCGCCCAAAAACCTCAGAAGATATCGACCTTGAGGTAGTGGGCCCCCGCAATGGGGTTGTGGTAGTAGGGCGGAATCTCCTCGAAGCCCAGGTCGGTGTACAGCGCGCGCGCCGACTCCATGTCGTCAAGGGTATCGAGCAGCACACAGGCATAGCCTGCCTGCCGCGCGAGGTCGAGCATGGCTTCGGCCAGCTCGCGGCCCAGGCCGAATCCACGGAACGCCTTGCGCACGTACAGGCGTTTCATCTCGCTCGCATTGGGGTAGTCGGCCGCATCCAGCGGCCGCAGGGCGCAGCAGCCCGCTATCGCGCCCTCTACCTCGGCCAGCAGCAGGGCACCGCGCGGCGCGGCATAGTCGCCGGGCAGGTGGGCAAGCTCGCTCTCGAAGTCCTGAAAGCACAGATCGACGCCCAGGGTGTCGGCGTATTCGCGGAAGATGTCGCGGACCGCCTGAAGCTCGGCAGGCGAGGAGGGGATCCGCAGGGTGACGGCAGGCTTGTCCAAGGCACAAAGTGGTGTGAAACGACGGAAGCCGCAGTGTAGCCAGTTCGGTTCAGAACCCGGGCGCCGCCGCCAGTGTCGACACCCACCAGGCCAGCCCGAAGCTCAGTCCCAGCACCACCAGCGCGACCACCCGGGTGGCCAGATCGTCGCGCGATGCAGGCGCGGGCGCCGCCAGCAGCTTGTCGCCGTGCAGCATGGGCTTGACCAGGCGCTGCTTGCGCACCAGCACGTAGAACACGATGGCCAGCAGGTGCAAGGCCACCAGCGCCAGCACCAGGTACTGCCCGATTTCCTTGTGGTAGCCCGTGGCCTGGCCCACCACCGCATTGGGCACGAACCGGGTGAGCGGGCCGGCAAAGGCGATCTCGTCATCGCTGAGCAGGCCGGTTGCCACCTGCGCGGCCAGCACGGCCAGCAGCGCGAACACGGACAGCGCCCCCAGGGGGCTGTGGCCGATGCTGTCCTCGGCGTGCGCCGCGCCGCGCACATAGCGCAGCAGCCGGGCGGGGGAGTACAGGAAGCTCGCGAAACGCGACCAGCGCCCGCCGATCAGTCCCCAGACGGCGCGGAACACCAGCAGCGCCAGCACCATGTGGCCCAGCCGGAAATGCCACTCCATGGCGTTGCCGCCCACCTTGGCCGTGACCACCAGTGCCACGACGCAGGCGGCCAGGGTCCAGTGGAAGATGCGGGTGGGAAGGTCCCAGATGCGTACGGTGTGCTGCTGCGTCATGGTGGCGGTGGGCTGGGTGTTGAGGAGGAGGGGAATGGCCGCATTGTGAAGGAGGCGGGGTAAACCCGGAAGGAGGGCGCCGCTGCGAAACCCGTGGTAAACCGGCATACTCCCTGCTGGTCAAAAGGTTTTTGCATTTACCCCCCACGAAAAAAGGAAATACCCCCATGAAAGCACTTGCCGCGTTCGCCCTTGCCGCTGCCACGCTGACCGTGTCGGCACCGGCCTCCGCCCAGTTCGCCAAGGCCGAGGACGCCATCAAATACCGCCAGAGCGCACTCTTCGTGATGGGCCAGCACTTTGGCCGGCTCGGTGCCATGGCCAACGGGCGCATTCCGTTCGATGCCAAGGCGGCGCAGGAGAACGCGGATGTGGTGGCCCACATGGCCAAGCTGCCCTGGGCGGGCTTCGGGGCGGGCACGGACAAGGGCGCTCCCACCAAGGCGCTGCCCGAGATCTGGACCGAGCAGGCCAAGTTCAAGGAACACTCCGAGAAGCTCGAGGCCGAATCCGTCAAGCTGGCCGCCGCGGCCAAGACCGGCAGCCTGGACAACCTGAAGACGGCCTTTGGCGCTGCCGCGGGCACCTGCAAGGCCTGCCACGACAACTACCGCGCCAAGTAAAGTGCATCGCCCTGAGCGGCGTTGCCGCTTCTCCCTTCTCTCTGCGCGCTGCGCGCTCCGGGAGGGGGGACGACGCCAGCGCGGCGGGGCAGCCCTTGTGCGGCGTTCGCTGGCCGGGGCCGCGCGCGCTCAATGCGCATGCTATTAAAGTGGTAGCTGTTTGCGCTGAATCCATAAGCGACAAAGGCCGATTTCGCATGAAATCGGCCTTTTGCCTTTGAAGGTGCCGTAGCGGCTCAGGTCTCGGCCAGCAGCTTTTCGATGAGCTGGTGCAGCTCGGGGAAGTTGGGTGCGCCCACGTAGGTCTTCACGATCTCGCCGCGCTTGTTCACGATGAAGGTCGAGGGCGTGAGCCGCACATCGCCCCAGGCCTGGGCCACCTTGCCGGTGTTGTCGATGGCGACCTGGAAGGGCAGCTTGCGGGTTTCGGCAAAGTTCACCACGTAGCTGGGCGGGTCGTAGCTCATGGCCACGGCCAGGGTGTCGAAGCCCTTGGCGTGGTACTTGTTGTAGGTCGCCACGATCTCGGGCATCTCGGCCACGCAGGTGGTGCAGCTCGTGGCCCAGAAATTCACCAGCGTGACCTTGCCGCGCAGATCGGCGGTGGACTTGCTGGAGCCGTCCAGCAGCACGAAGTTCGACTCCGGCGCCACGGAGCGGCCCGTATCCAGGTACACATAGGCGCCCACGGCCGCGAACGCCGCCACCGCCACACCTGCTGCCCAATGCTTGATCGCCATGACTTCCTATCCATCCAGAACTGTGGGCCGGGCCCGCGCCGAAACCCGGCCGCAGCCGGTGCCCCGATTGTCGCAGCTTGGGTGGAGTCGTGTGCTGCGCAAAAGTTCGCGCAAAACGGCGCACGCGGCCCGCGCTGCGTGCTGTGCCGATAATCGGCCAATGAACCGAACACCAACCCGCGCGGCCGCCTTGCCGCCCATGCTCCTGCTGGCGTGGCTGGCAGGCTGCAGCCCCGCGCTCAACTGGCGCAGCGTGCCGCTGCCCGAGGCGGCCATCACCATCACGCTGCCCTGCAAGCCCGACCGGGCCGTGCGCCCGGTGGAGCTGGCGGGCTCGCCCGTCGAGCTGGCCATGGCGGGCTGCGATGCGGATGGCGCGACCTTTGCGGTGTCGCATGCCGCGCTGGCCGACCCCGCGCAGGTGGGCGCGGCGCTCACGCACTGGCGGGCGGCCGCGATCGCCAACCTGGGCAGCGGCGCGGCCGCCCGCGCGGTCGACACGCCGTACGCGCCGCCGGGCGTGCTGCCCCTGCCCCAGTCGGTGCGCACCGTGGTCCAGGGCCAGCGCCCGGATGGCAGCGCCGTCACGGCCCAGGCCGTGTGGTTCGCGCGCGCCGTGGGCCCGCAGGTGCGGCTGTACCACGCGGTGGTCTACACCCCCAAGCCCCGCCCCGAGGTGGCCGACCAGTTCTTTGCCGGGATCACGCTCCAATGACGGCCCCCGGCGTGCTGCCGCGGCGGGCCGCGGTGATTGTCTTCCTGGCATTTGCCTTCGCGTATTTCCTGTCGGCCCTGGTGCGGGCGGTGACTGCCACCCTGGCGCCCACGCTGTCGCAGGAGTTCTCGCTGCACGCCAGCGACCTGGGGCTGCTGGCCGGGGGGTACTTCCTGGGGTTCGCGGCCACGCAGCTGCCGCTGGGCACCTGGCTGGACCGGCACGGGCCCAAGAAGGTCGCCCTCGGCTTCCTGGGCGTGGCCGTGGTGGGCAGCCTGGTGTTCTCGGTGGCGACGGGGTTCTCGGGCCTGCTGGCCGGCCGCGTGCTGTGCGGCGCCGGCGTCAGTGCCTGCCTGATGGCGCCCCTCACCGGCTACCGGCGCTGGTTCGAGCCCACCCTGCAGATGCGGGCGAACTCGTGGATGCTGATGACCGGCTCGCTGGGCATGGTGGCGTCCACGCTGCCGGTGCAATGGGCGCTGCCGCTGGTGGGATGGCGGCCCCTGTTCTGGGTCCTGGCCGCGCTGATCGCGGTATCGATGGTGGTGATTGCCGTCTGGGTGCCGGCCTGGGGCGCCGCCACCCCGCGGGCAGACGGACCGGTGCCTCCTGCCGGGGCCACCGAGGGCGCGCAACACGGCTACGCCATGGTGTGGCGCCATCCCTACTTCCAGCGCCTGGCGCCCCTGGGGTTCTTCGTGTACGGCGGCATGGTGGCGATGCAGACCCTGTGGGCCGGGCCCTGGATGCAGCGCGTGGCGGGCTACACGCCGCTGGAGGCCGCCACGGGCCTCTTCTGGATCAATGTCTCCATGCTGTGCACGTTCTGGACCTGGGGCATGCTCAACCCCTGGCTGCTGCGAAAAGGGCTGGGGGCCGACCGCCTGATGGCGGCGGGCCTCCCGCTGTGCCTGGTGGTGCTGCTGGGCACCATCGTGGCGGGGCCCCGGGCCGGGGGCGGGGCGTGGGCGCTGTTCTGCATGTCGTGCACGTTCGTATCGCTGTCGCAGCCCGCGGTGGCCATGGCGTTCCCGCAGGCGCTCGCGGGGCGGGCCTTGTCGGCCTACAACCTCGTGATTTTTGCGGGGGTGTTCGTGGTGCAGTGGGGCATCGGCCTGGCGGTGGACGCCTTCGCCGCCGCGGGCCTGTCCGCGGTGCAGTCCTTCCAGGCCGCGATGGCGGTGTACCTCGCGTGCAACGCGGGCGCCTACGCGTGGTTCCTGCTGCGGGGGCGGCGCCATAATGTGCTGCAAACCACCGCGCCATGAGCACCACCAGCATCCTCATCATCGCCCACGCCCCGCTGGCCCATGCGCTGCGCGAATGCGCGCTGCATGTGTTCCCCGACTGCGGGGGCAGCGTGTCCGCGCTCGATGTGCAGCCCAACCAGCCGCCCGAGGAGTCGCTGGCGCAGGCCCGCATCATGCTCGATCAACTGGGCGCGGATTCGACGCTGGTGCTCACCGACGTGTTCGGCGCCACGCCCTGCAACATTGCGCAGCGCCTCATCGGCAACGTGCGCTCGCGCCTGGTGACGGGCGCCAACCTGCCCATGCTGCTGCGGGCCGTGAGCTACCGCCACGAGCCCCTTGATTCGGTGGTCACCCGCGCCGTGGTGGGTGGCACCCAGGGCGTCATGCAGGTGGCCATCTCCGCACCGCAGAACCAGAATACCCGCAACCGACATGATCAAGACCCGTACGACCATCAACAATAAACTGGGCCTGCATGCCCGCGCGTCGGCCAAGCTCACCAAGCTGGCCGGCAGCTTTCCCTGCGATGTCTTCATGAGCCGTGGCGACCGGCGCATCAACGCCAAGAGCATCATGGGCGTGATGATGCTGGCCGCCGGCATGGGCACCGAGGTGGAGATCGAAACCAGCGGCGAGCGCGAACAGGAGGCCATGGACGGGCTCCTGGCCCTGATTGCCGACAAGTTTGGCGAGGGTGAATGACCTTCTCCGTCCACGGTCTCGCAGTCGCCCGCGGCATCGCCATCGGCCGTGCGGTGCTGGTGGCGTCCAGCCGGGTGGACGTGGCGCACTATTTCGTCAAGCCCGAGCAGATCGAGGGCGAGATCGAGCGGGTGCGCAACGGGCGCAATGCCGTGGTCGAGGAACTGCAGCGCCTGCAGGTGGAGATGCCCGCCGATGCGCCGCATGAACTGACCGCGCTGCTCGACGTGCACCTGATGCTGCTGCAGGACGAGGCCCTCACGGGCGGGGTCAAGCACTGGATCACCGAGCGCCTGTACAACGCCGAGTGGGCGCTCACCACGCAGCTCGAAGTCATCGCGCGCCAGTTCGACGAGATGGAGGACGAATACCTGCGCGAGCGCAAGGCCGACCTGGAACAGGTGGTCGAGCGCATCCTGCGCTACATGAAGGGCGTGGCCAGCCCCGTGGCGCCCCCCGCCAGCAGCCCGCGCCGCAAGACCCAGCAGGACCTGCTGCTCGACGACACGGTGGACGTGCCCCTGGTGCTGGTCGCGCACGACCTCTCGCCCGCCGACATGCTGCAGTTCAAGCAGAGCGTGTTCGCGGGCTTCGTGACCGACGTGGGCGGCAAGACCAGCCACACCGCCATCGTGGCGCGCAGCATGGACATTCCGGCCGTGGTGGGCGCGCGCGCGGCCAGCCAGCTGGTGCGCCAGGACGACTGGGTCATCATCGACGGCGATGCGGGCGTGGTCATCGTGGACCCGTCGCCCATCATCCTGGCCGAGTATGGCTTTCGCCAGCGCCAGGTGGAGCTGGAACGCGAGCGCCTGGCCCGGCTGCGCCACACCCCGGCCATCACGCTCGACGGCCACAAGATCGAGCTTCTGGCCAACATCGAGCAACCAGGCGACGCCGCCGCCGCCGTGCGCGCCGGCGCCGTGGGCGTGGGCCTGTTCCGCAGCGAGTTCCTGTTCATGGGCAAGAGCGGCAACCTGCCCGGCGAGGACGAGCAGTACCGCGCCTACTGCGAAGCCATCGACGGCATGCAGGGCCTGCCCGTCACCATCCGCACCATCGACGTGGGCGCCGACAAGCCGCTGGACCACAAGAGCCACAAGGACAGCTACCTGAACCCGGCCCTGGGCCTGCGCGCCATCCGCTGGAGCCTGGCCGACCCGGCCATGTTCCGCACCCAGCTGCGCGCCGTGCTGCGCGCGGCGGCGCATGGCAAGGTCAACCTGCTGTTCCCGATGCTGGCGCACACGCACGAGATCCAGCAGACCATCGCGCAGGTGGACCTGGCCCGCGCCGAGCTGGATGCGCGCGGCGTGCCCTACGGCCCGGTGCAGCTGGGCGCGATGATCGAGGTGCCCGCGGCGGCGCTCATGGTGCGCACCTTCCTGCGGTATTTCGATTTCCTCTCCATCGGCACCAACGACCTGATCCAGTACACGCTGGCCATCGACCGCGCGGACGAGGCGGTGGCGCACCTGTACGACCCGCTGCACCCCGCCGTGCTGCGCCTGGTGGGCGATGTGATCGCCGAGGGCGAACGCCAGGGCAAGAGCGTCTGCGTGTGTGGCGAAACGGCCGGCGACGTGACCATGACGCGCCTGCTGCTGGGCCTGGGCCTGCGCAGCTTTTCCATGCACCCCGCGCAGATCCTGGCCATCAAGCAGGAGGTGCTGCGCGCCGACACGCGCAAGCTCGCGCCGTGGGCGCGCCAGGTGCTGGAGGGGGACGAACCCGCGGCCGCGCTGGCGCCGTAGGGTGGTGCTGAAATGCTCCTTAATTGATAGCTTTCTGCGCTTGATGGACCGGCGCCAGGGGCCGGTTTTGCCAGATTTTTTTGAAAAGTGAAGCGCGGCGTCCGCCAGCCTGCAAGGCCGGCGGATGCACTTCTCCCCGCCCGTTCTGATGGCCTGCGCTGCATCCAGAAAAACCCATGCCTCCCATGCAGCTTGCCCACGCAGACCCGTCCCTCATCGACTCGCCCCAGGCACTGCGGCGGCTTCTTGCGACCCTGGGCCTCGTCGTGCTGGGGAACAGCAGCATGTACGTGGTGTCGGTGGTGCTTCCGGCGGTGCAGACCGAGTTCGGAATCGGCCGCGCCAGCGCCTCGCTGCCCTATACCCTGATGATGGTCTGCCTGGGTCTGGGCGGGCTATGGACAGGGCGGCTGGCGGACCGCCACGGCCTGATGCCCGTGCTCTGGCTGGGTGCCCTGGCGGTGTTTGGCGGCTTCATGGGGGCGAGCCTGTCGGGCAGCATCTGGGCTTTCGGTCTGGCGCACGCGGTGATGGGGTTCATTGGCGGCTCCGCGACGTTCGCGCCCTTGCTGGCCGATACGGCGCTCTGGTGGAATCGCCGGCGGGGCATCGCGGTGGCGGTGTGCGCCAGCGGCAATTATGTGGCGGGCGCGGTCTGGCCGCCCATCGTGCAATACGGCGTCGACTCCATCGGCTGGCGCCCTACCTACATGGTGCTGGGCAGCATCTGCGGCGTGGGTATGCTCGCGCTGTCCCTGCGCATGCGCCAGCGCCCTCCCGCGATTCCGGCGTCTGCGGCAGTGGGCGCGAACCGGGCGGCGCCGGACCGTGCCCGCCCTTTCGGCCTGGCTCCGAACCACGCGATGGCGCTGCTGTGCCTGGCAGGCATCGCGTGCTGCGTCGCCATGGCCATGCCGCAGGTCCACATCGTGGCCTACTGCACGGATCTGGGCTTCGGCGCCGCCCAGGGCGCCCAGATGCTGTCGCTCATGCTGGCCTGCGGCATCGTGAGCCGTCTTGTGTTCGGGCTGATCTGCGACCGCATCGGCGGCATCCGCACCCTGTTGCTGGGATCGGCGCTGCAGGGCATCGCCCTCGTGCTTTTCCTTCCCTACGACGGCCTGGTGCCGCTGTACGTCATCTCGGGGCTATTCGGGCTGTTCCAGGGCGGCATCGTGCCCACCTACGCCATCATCGTGCGCGAGTACTTCCCGCCCGGCCAGGCGAGCGTGAGGGTGGGGGGCGTCATCATGGCCACGCTCGTCGGCATGGCGCTGGGCGGCTGGCTTTCCGGCTGGATATTCGACGCCACGGGAAGCTACCACGCCGCCTTTCTCAATGGCATCGGCTGGAACCTGCTGAACCTCTCCATCACCGGCTGGCTCTACCTGCGCGTGCGCCGGGAGCGCGCGGCCCCGCGCATGCCGTGAAGTGCTCCTGAATAGATAGCGTTCCGCGCTTTCCGGACAAGCACGGGAGGCCCGCTGGATGCAGATTCACACGGGCCGCCGCAGGGCCAGCACACTCCAGCGCACGTCCGGCCGCCCCTGGGCGTCGTCCCGCGTGCCGCTGTGCGCGGTGGCCAGCCCGTGCCGTGCGCCCAGCGCCGCCGTTTCCTGCATCGACACGTCGAACATGCGCCGCCCCCGGGGCACGGGGCCATGGCGCAGCGACATCACCACCAGCGCGCCCGGCGCGAGCAGGTCCGCCACGGCCCGCATGGCAGCGGTGCGTTCCGCGGCGTCCAGATGCATCCACACGGCGGTCAGCAGCACCAGGTCGAACTGGCGGCCCCGCAGGCCGGTGAGCGCGGGCAGGTGGTCGTCCACCCACTCGATGGGCAGCCCAGCGTGGATGCGCTGCCCCTCCTGCCGCAAGGCCGCCGTGGGCTCGGCGGCCACCACATGGTGGCCCGCGCGCACCAGCGCGGCAGCGTCCCGTCCCGAGCCCGCGCCGATGTCGAGCACCCGGCTGGGCGTGCGCGGGAACAGGTGCAGCGCGCTGCGATGCACATCGGCGAACGCGATGCTTTCATACTGCGCCGCCAGCGCGGCGGCGTGCGTGCCATAGCCCGCCGTGCCGGGGATGGGGAGGGTGTCCATGCGAGGATCGGGTTTGCTATCGGATAAATAGCTATCAGCGCTTGATGGGCAAGCGCCTGGGCCACTTTGATTGAATCAGCGCGCCCGCATGCCCATCACGGCCGCGCCGATGATCATCACCGTGGCCAGCGCGATGCTCCAGGTGAACGGGCGGCCGCTCACCGCGATCAGCAGCGCGGTGGACGCCAGCGGCGTGATGTAGCTCAGGATGCCGATGTGCCGCGCGTCGCCCAGCTTGAGTGCCTTGTCCCACAGAAAGAACGAGGCGCCCAGCGGGCCCAGGCCCAGCACGGCCAGCAGCGCCCAGTCGCGCGGCTGCAGCGCCACGGCGGGCTCCAGCAGCGCGTGGCACAGCAGCGACAGCACGCCCGACACCAGCCCGAACAGGCCGATGGCGGTGGTGGGGAACGCCGCCACGCGCTTGGTCATGAGCGAATAGGTGGCCCAGATGAAGGCCGCCGCCAGCGCCGGCAGGTAGCCCCAGGCGAGGGTGCCGCTCAGCGCGCGCCCGCCCGCGATGGCGATGGCGGCCCCGCCAAAGCCCAGCAGTGCCGCCAGCACATGCGGCGTGCGCAGCGACACGCCGGGCAGCACCACGGGCGAGAGCACGACGATGAACAGCGGCCACAGGTAGTTGACCAGGTTGGCCTCGACCGGCGGCGCGTGGCGCAGCGCGATGAACAGCAGGAAGTGGTAGGCGAACAGGCCGTACACCCCCAGCGCCAGCGTGCGCGCCGGAATGCGCCACTGCGACGGATCGCGCAGCACGAAGGGCCAGGCCGGCACGCTGCCGATGATGAGCGCGATGCCCGTGAGCAGGAACGGCGGAATGTGGGTGAGCGACACGCCCAGCGAGGCGAGCGAGGCCCACAGGGCGATGGCGCCGAGGGCATAGAGATTGGCTTGCATGGGCTTGACTGTATGCGCGAGCGGCGGCCCGCATCGTCGCGCAACGGCGGCCGCTCGTCGCGCAGCGGGGGTGCGGCGGCGCCGCACCGGTCATTCCCTCATCGATCCATGCATCCATTCATTTGCTCACTCACCCATTCGCCGGTTCATTCACCGGGCCCGGGCTCCCCGCCGCGCCCGCCTGGCGCCGCAGCGCCGCGGTCAGCGCCGAGGGTGAACGGTAGCCCGTGCGCTGCGCCACTTCGGCCACGGCCATCCCGCCGCCGCGCAGCAGCCGGGCCTGTGCCAGCCGCTGGCCGCGCAGCCAGGCCATGGGCCCCAGGCCCTGCTCGTCGCGGCAGCGGGCCGCGAACTGGCTGGGGCTCAGGTGCACGCGCGCGGCCAGGTCGGCGACCGAGAGCGCCCCGTCCCACTGCTGGGCGGCCCACTGCCGCAGCGCGGCCCAGTCGATCGGCCGCTGGCGCGAGGGTGCCAGGCCGGGGGGCCAGGCGCGGGGGCCGGAGCCTGCCAGCCACGCCTCCAGCAACAGCGCCGGGCCGTGGGCCTGCGCCAGGGGGCGGCCTTGCTGCAGTGCGCCCGCCAGGTAGTGCGCCAGCGGCAGGGCCTCGGCGGGGGGCGCGCTGGCGCCCTGGCCGTGCGGCCGCAGGCAGCGCGCCCATCCGGGCTGCGCACTGTCGAGCACCAGGCACAGGCTGCCGCGCGCCGACTCGAAGTCATGGCGGTCGCCCGGGGCGATCACGCACCCCCCGCCGGGGCTGACGCGCACGCCGCGCCCCTCGACTTCGAGGTCGAGGGCGCCGGACAGCCCCAGCAGGACCTGGAAGTGGTCATGGCTGTGGCTGCCGGGAGAGGCACCGTAGCGGCGCAGCGAAAGCTGTTCGGAGGAGGGCATGTGCACCGTGGATTTTGCTGCAACCGCACACGGACCACCAGCCGGGCGGGCGCGCGCCGGGGTGGCGATTTTTTCCTTCGCGCTTTGAATTTATGTTGCTAGAGTGAATTTCAACAAGTGGCAACAAGGAATTCATATGGTTTCAAGTGCGGGCTTGGCGCAGCCTGCAGAACTTTCAGGCAGCGGTTCCGACGAGCTGTTGGCGTGCCTGCTCATTGTTGCCAAGGCCCACGGCCTGCCTTCGACGCCCGAGGCGGTGATGGCCGGGTTGCCTGCTGAAAACCACCGGCTGACCCCCGGCCTCTTTGCCCGTGCGGCCCAGCGCGCGCACATGAGCAGCCGTCTCGTGCGGGAGCCGCTGACCCGCGTCAAGGACGCCTTGCTCCCGGCGGTCCTGCTGCTGCAGGGCGAGCGCGCGTGCGTGCTCCTGGGCTGGAGCGACGGCCGCAGCGAAGCGCGTGTCGTGCTGCCCGAACTGGGGGACGCGCCCATCCAGGTGTCGCGCGCGGCGCTGGAGGCGGACTACCTGGGCACCACGGTGTATGTGCGCCCTTCCCAGCGTTTCGATGCGCGTGCCCCGCAGGTCAGGGCGGGCCGCCATGGGCACTGGTTCTGGACCGTGCTGGCCGAAAACCACGGGCTGTACCGCGACGTGCTCATGGCCGCCTTCCTGGCCAACCTGTTCGCCCTGGGCATGCCCATCTTCACGATGAATGTCTATGACCGGGTGGTGCCCAACAACGCCATCGACACCCTGTGGGTGCTGGCGCTGGGGCTGTCCATCATGCTCGTGGGCGACCTGGTGCTGCGCACGCTGCGCGGGCGCTTCGTGGACCTGGCCAGCAGCCGTGCCGACGTGAAGCTGTCGGCCTACATCATGGAAAAGGTGCTGGGCACGCGCATGGAGCAGCGGCCGGCCTCGGCGGGCTCGTTCGCGTCGAACCTGCGCTCGTTCGAGTCGGTGCGGGACTTCATCAGCTCGGCGTCCGTCGTGGCGTTCATCGACCTGCCGTTCGGCCTGATCTTCATCGTGGTGATCGGCTGGATCTCGTGGCCGATGCTGATCCCGCTGCTGTGCGGCGCGGCGGTGATGCTGCTCTACGCCCTGGCCGTGCAGGGGCGCATGCACGCGCTGTCCGAAACCACCTACCGCGCGGGCGCGCAGCGCAATGCCACGCTGGTGGAGGCGCTGGTGGGCTTCGAGACCGTGAAGGCGCTGGGCGCGGAGGCGCCCCTGCAGCGCAAGTGGGAGCGCAGCACGGCGCTGCTGGCCCGCGTGGGCGTGCAGCTGCGCCTTCTGTCGGCCACGGCCAGCAACACCTCGGCCTTCCTGCAGCAGCTCATCAACCTGGTGATCGTGATCGTGGGCGTGCACATGATCGGCGAGCGCCAGCTCACCATGGGGGGGCTGATCGCATGCACCATGCTCGCGTCGCGGGCCATGGCGCCGGTGGGGCAGGTGGCGGGCCTGCTCGTGCAGTACCACACGGCATCGACGGCCCTGACCTCGCTCAACGAGATGATGAAGCGCGAGGTGGACCGCCCCGAGGGCGCCAGCTTCATCAGCCGGGGGCGGCTGCAGGGCGCGATCGAGTTCAGGGATGTCGGCTTCACCTACCCGGGCCAGCAGACGGCCTCGCTGCGCAACGTGACGCTGTCCATCAAGCCCGGCGAGCGGGTGGCCATCCTCGGGCGCATCGGCTCGGGCAAGACCACGCTGCAAAAGCTGATGCTGGGGCTGTACCGGCCGACCTCGGGCGCGGTGCTCATCGACGGCATCGACCAGCGCCAGCTGGACCCCGCCGAGCTGCGCCGCCAGGTGGGCTACGTGCAGCAGGACGTGGTGCTTTTCTATGGCTCGCTGCGCGAGAACATCACGCTGGGCGCCCCGCTGGCCGACGACGCGGCCGTGGTGCGGGCGGCCGAGATCGGCGGCATCCTGCCGCTCGTGAATGCGCACCCGCAGGGCTTCGACATGCTGGTGGGGGAGCGGGGCGAGTCGCTGTCGGGCGGGCAGCGGCAGGGCGTGTCCATCGCGCGCGCCGTCATCAACGATCCCGTGGTGCTGCTGCTGGACGAACCCACCTCGTCCATGGACCATTCCAGCGAGGAGGACATCAAGCGCAGGCTGGCCGATTTCTCGAAGGGGCGCACGCTGGTGCTCATCAGCCACAGGACCTCGCTGCTGGCCCTGGTGGATCGCATCATCGTGATGGACGCGGGCCGCATCGTGGCCGATGGCCCCAAGGAGCAGGTGGTGCAGGCCCTGCGCCAGGGCCGCATCGGAAAGGCGGTGTGAGATGGCCGAACTCAACGAGAAAGCCTTCGAGCAGATCGGCCGTGCCGTCAGGACGGGCGGGGCGGCCAGCGAATCCGTCTTCGGGCGCATGGTCCGGCGCCTGACGCCCGCGGGCGCGGCCGACACGCTGGACTGGGCGGACGATGCCGACTGGGCGCGGCTGCAGCAGGAGCCCCTGCGCGCCCGGGTCCTTCTGCGCCTGGCGGTGCTCTTTCTGCTGCTGCTGGTGCTCTGGGCCGCGTATGCGGAGCTCGACGAAGTCACGCGGGGCGACGGCAAGGTGGTGCCCACGAGCCAGGTGCAGGTCATCCAGAGCGTGGATGGCGGCGTCGTGGAAGTGCTGCCGGTGCGGGAGGGGCAGATCGTCGAAGCGGGCCAGTTGCTGCTGCGCGTGGACTCCACCCGGTTCATGTCGAACATGCTGGAAAGCCGGGCGAGCCTGCTCGCGCTGCAGGCCAAGGCCCTGCGCCTGCAGGCACTGACGCAGGGCGGCACATTCATTCCTCCGCCGGACCTCCTGCGGGACGCGCCGGACATCGTTGCGCAGGAGATGCGCCTGTACCGCTCGCGGCGCGAGGAGATCAGCGCGCAGGTGTCCATCTCGCAGAACCAGCTCCTGCAGCGCCAGCAGGAGCTCAATGAGGTGCGTGCCCGCAAGGAGCAGGCCGAGCGTGGCCTGGAGTTGATGCTCAAGGAGCTGAACGCCACGCGGCCCATGGTGGCCACGGGCGCGGTGTCCGAGGTGGAGGTGCTGCGGCTGGACCGCGAGGTGGCGCGCCTGCGCGGCGACCGCGAGCAGGCGGATGCGCAGATCTCCCGCGTGCAGGCCGCGATCCAGGAGGCCTCGCGGCGCATCGAGGAGGTGCAGCTCACGGCCCGCAACCAGATGAGCGCCGAGCTGTCGGAGACCATGAGCAAGCTCTCCAGCCTGTCCGAGGGCGGCCGGGCGCTGGCCGACAAGGTCAAGCACGCGGACATCCGCTCGCCGGTGCGGGGCACCGTCAAGCGCCTGCTGGTCAACACCGTGGGCGGCGTGGTGCAGCCTGGCAAGGAGGTGGTGGAGATCGTGCCGCTGGACGACGCGCTCATCCTGGAGGCGCAGGTCAGTCCGCGCGACATCGCGTTCCTGCACCCGGGCCAGGAGGCCATGGTCAAGTTCACGGCCTACGACTTTTCGATCTACGGCGGCCTGGCGGCCGAGGTGGTGAACATCAGCGCGGACTCGGTCGTCGATGACAAGGGCAATGCCAACTACCTGGTGCGCGTGCGCACGCGCAAGGCCAGCCTGGGGGCGAACCTGCCCATCATCCCCGGCATGGTGGCGCAGGTGGACATCCTCACGGGCAAGAAGACCGTGCTGGCCTACCTGCTCAAGCCGGTGCTGCGCGCCAAGGCGAACGCCTTGTCCGAGAGGTGAATGCGATGAACCACTACCTGGCCAGCGATGTGCCGCAGTCCCTGGACCGCTGGGGGGCCGCATTCCCGCAGGGCACGCGCATCGACAAGGCGCAGTGGCCCGCCATGGTGGCCGCGCTGCGCGGCGGCGGCGGGGGGCGCTCGGCCATCGTGTGGCTGAGCACCGAGTACCCCGAGTGGCCGGCGCTGCTGGGCGAACTGGTCCAGTCGGACAAGCGCGCGCGCGTGGTGGTGGCCACCGGCGTGCCGGACGACCGCGAAGGCCTGAAGGCCATCAACGAAGGCGCTCGCGCCTATTGCCACCTGTTTGCCGTGCCCGAGATGCTGCAGGAAGTGGCGCTGGTGGTGCAGCACGGTGGCCTGTGGGTGGGCCGGGCACTGGTGTCGCGCCTGGCCGCCGCCACCGCGGGCCTGACGGCGCCGCACGCCGTGCCACAGGCGCACCAGGATCTGCAGCTGCGGCTGTCCTCGCGGGAGCTGGAGGTCGCGCGCGCGGTGGCCCAGGGGTTGTCCAACAAGGAGATCGCGGACCGGCTGTTCATCTCGGAGCGCACCGTCAAGGCGCACCTGGGGGCCACCTTCGAGAAGCTCGGCGTGCGCGACCGGGTGCAGCTCGTGCTGCGCATGAACCAGGGCCCGCAGGTTGCACAGGGGCCCGCATCCCATGCCTGACAAGAGCCTGCCGCCCCACGGCAATCCGCTGAGCTCCTCCGACGCCGGGCTGGCCCGGGTGACCGAGGACCTGATAGATCTGCTCATCGTGCGCGGCGTGATCCGCTTCACCGACCTGCCGCTGGCCGCGCAGAACAAGCTCCTGGAGCGCAAGGAGACCCGGGCCCGCCTGAGCAATAGCCTGGATCTATTGGGTGACGATTCGGGCAACGAAACTATTTGAGTTTCCGGGGCCGGCAGGCCCAAAAGTGGACCTAAGTCCAATAGTGGATACGGGGCGGCGTCAGTAGCCTTCACTGACATCAGTCACATGCCGTTACTTCCTGCCGCTGCGCAGGGCGTAGGGGTTTACCGGAGCCAGCCCATGTCCCAAATCGCCACCGTGGTTGCCGTCACCGGCACCGCTTTCGCGGTCGATGCCGATGGCCATCGCCGTCCCCTCAAGGCCGGAGACGCCTTGCAAAAGGGTGAAATCGTCCAGACCACGGCAGGAGGCCGGGTGGAGCTGCTGCTGGACGACGGCCAGACGCTGGCCGTGGCGCCCGCGCAAAGCGTCAAGATCGATGACAGCGTCACGCAGACCGCTGAACGCCCCACCGCCCAGGAGGCCAGCGTCGGGCAGGGCACCATCGACACGGTCATCCAGGTGCTGCAGCGTGGGGGCGACCTCAACGAGCAGCTGGACGCCACGGCCGCCGGCCTGGGCGGCGGTGCCGGGGGCGAAGGCGAGGGCAGCAGCTTCGTGCAGCTGCTGCGCATCTTCGAGGGGGTGGACCCGCTGGCCTACCAATACAGCTTCACACCGCAATCGGCGCCCGACATCGACTTCAATCCATTGGCGGTGCTCACCGTCGACGCGGCGCCCACGCCGGCGCCGCCCCCGCCCGTGGCTCCGCCGCCCCCGCCGGTGCCAGCGCCTCCTCCCCCTGCGCCACCCACTCCCCCGGTGCCCGCACCTCCTCCTCCGCCGGCTCCCCCCCCACCCGGCCCTCCCCCTGCTTCGCCACCGCCACCTCCGCCTGCGCCGGAACCGGTGCGCCTGAACGTGAGCACGACGCTGGAAGAAGAATCCGCCCCGTCCGGGGGACCCAGTGGGATCCTGGGCAACAACGAGGAGGACGATGGCCTCCTCAGCTTCCACAAAGGTACCCTGGACTTGGAGGGCGGGACGATTTTCTCCATCGGGTTGCCTGGGTTCGCGAATGTGCCGGTTCCCCCAGAGGGGGTGACCATCTATTTCGACGCACTGGGTCAGCCGATTCCAGAAGGTGATTCCACGCCGCCCGCAGTGCGTCTGTTCATCGCGCCCAACGGGAATTACAGCCTGTCCGTCATCGGACCTTTGCAGCATGCGCCGGGTGACGGCGAGAACTTCCTCGGGCTGCCCGTGGTGACTTTCAGTGGTGTCACGGGGGAAGGTGGGGAGTTCACTGCGGAGCTCAACATGTCGGTGCAGGACGACGTCCCCGTGATCACGACCAGCGCCGAGGATGCGCCCACGCTGACGACGTCGGACCGCGGCGTCAACCAGGCCACCAACACGGGGTACGAGGGCACGGAGAACAACCCGGACGCCGTGGACTCGGACACGGACAGCAACACCTTCAACGGCACGGCCTTTGTGGTGTCCTTCGGGGCGGACGGCCCCAAGCTGCTGCCTGGCGGCAGCGAGGGAGAAGGCCCTGCCGTGCGCGACGGCTATGCCTTCGCATTCCAGATCGGCAATGGCGGAGCCACGGGGCTCTACGCCACCGGCACCAACACCGAGATCGTGCTGAGCACGACCGGGGACCCCTCCGTGGTGGTGGGGCGCGACGGCAGCGGCAACGTGATCCTGACGCTGCAGATCGACCCGCAGACCGGTGCCGTGGTGATGACGCAGACCGGGGCCATTCGGCATGCCGCGCCCGATGGCGTGGATGGCGGCGGCGACGAGCTGCAGGCGCTGGGAACCGGGGTTCTCAGCGTGGTGCTGGAGGCCACCGACAACGACGACGATACCGTGGCGGCCGAGCTGGACCTGGGCGGGCGCCTGCTGTTTGGCGACGACGTGCCGGTCCACCGCTATGACGAGGCCCCCGGGCAGGGCGAGGGCCCCGGGGAACCCGTGGAGCGCGTCCTCTCGCTGCAGGCCGAAGAAGAGTCCGCCATGGAGGGCGGACACACGATAGGCAACGACGAGAACGACCTTCCGCTCACATCCGTCGACAGTGGAGGCCTGACCCAGATCAATGGCGCGATCAACTGGGGCGCCGATGGTTTTGGCAAGCTCACGGGCGTGCGCGTGGGCAGCGGTGAAGGCGCGACCAACGTTCCTGTTGGCCAGGCGGTCTGGTTCAATGCCAACGGCGAAGTGATTCCCTCGGGCCCCGGTGGAGCGCAGCCCGACGGGGCCGCCGCCAGCCTGGTGGTCGAGGCCACGGGCAGCTACACGCTCACGGTGCTTGCCACCATGAACCACGCCGCGGGCGGCACCGTGGTGCAGGGCGAGGACTGGCTCAACCTCGAAACCGTGCGCCTCGTCGGCGAAGATGGCGACGGCGATGCCATCACCGTCGCGCTGGAAACGCGGGTGCAGGACGACATCCCCGTGCACGTCAAGCTGCTGGGCATCCCGGTGCCATTGGTCGCGCTGCTGGAGGAGGAATCCGCGTCCAACGGCGACGGCGGCGTGATCGGCAATGACGAGTCGCTCGACTGGCTGGCCATCATCCCCGTGGGCTCGCTGAGCGCGTCGACGGGTGCCCAGTCCATGACGGGGGTGGTGCGCTGGGGCGCAGACCAGTTCGGCGGCGTGGCCGCCGTCCAGGTCGGCGCCCAGGAATATGCCGTGGGCAACACCATTGCCACCGTGTACCTGGACCGCGAGGGCCAGCCCATTGCAGATGGGGACACCACAACCCCCCGGTCGGTCGAACTGCGCATCGACGGCGCCACGGGCGGCTACCGCCTGACGGTCATCGGGCCGCTGGACCACGATCCGGGCCAGGGCGAGAACCTGATGCTGCGCACCTTCACCTTCGTGGGCGTCGATGGCGACGGCGACCGGATCGGCGTGGATCTCTACGCCAAGATCCAGGATGATGTGCCCGAGCACGCCAGGGAGAATGGCAGTGCCGTCAAGCTCAGCCTGAAAGTCGAGGAAGAGTCGGTGCCCCACAGCGGCGGCACGCTGGGCAACAACGAAACGGCGGATGGACTGAGCCACGCCCACACCGACGCCACGGGCTTCCAGGGCTCCGTGAAGTGGGGCGCCGATGACTTCGGCGGCATCACGGGCGTCAAGGTGCAGACGGGCATCTTCACCGAGAACAGCTACAGCCCGGTGGCCGGCGTGGTGACCGTGTACTTCGACCAGCACGGCAAGGCCCTGCCCCCCGGGGCCACCAGCGGCGCGGCGGTGCTGACGGTGGATGCGGACGGCGCCTACCGGTTCGAGGTGCTGGACAACCTCATCCACAAAGGCGCGGGCGAAGACTGGCTGAACCTGCCCAGGATCACCTTCGTGGGCGAGGATGGCGATGGCGACAGGATCGGCGTGGAATTGAACGCCTCCATCCAGGACGACGTGCCCATCGTGACGGTGTCCGACGCCGTGCCGGTCGCCGAGCACAGCTTCACGGTGGAGTACAAGGGCGGCGAGGCCGGCTACAACAACAGCTTCGGCTATTACTTCAAGAACCCGGATGGCTCCATCGACACCTCCAGGGGCGGGTTCGTGCTGTGGGACAACGTCAAGACCGAAGGCGGCATGACCGTGTCGCTGCCCACGGGCGTGACGGCCGACCAGATCGGTTTCTTCATCATCCCCAACGGCGACAGCCAGAACGGCGCGCTGGGCGACGCCCAGGCGGTGTCGTTCCAGCTCGTGGGCGGGAAGTGGACCGCGTTCGCCGGCGGATCGCCGCTCGCGGGCGAGGGGGCACCCATCTACTTCTCCGACCAGGCGCTCAACAGCGATGGGCAGTCCCACCTGCAGCAAACGCCGTCGGGCACGGCGGCCGGCCAGGACAGCAGGGGCAACTTCAACTGGGAAGATCTCAAGATCACCTCCGGCAGCTCGGACAAGGACTACGACGACGTCAACCTGGACCTGAACTGGAACGTGCCGCTGCTGGTCAAGGATGCGCAAGCCGATCTGGGAACGAGTTCGGACAACGACGGCAAGGCGCTGGCGGGCAGCTTCCAGTTCCACTTCGGCGCGGATGGCGCGGCGGCCAGCGGCAGCAAGACCTTCGGCCTGAGCGTCGGCGCGCAGGGCCAGGCGTCGGCGCTGAAGGACACCGCGACCGGCTCTGCCGTTCTGGTGAAGATGGAGGGCGGCGCGGCCGTCGGCTACATCCTCATCGGCGGTGTGCAGACCAATGTGTTCAAGGTCTCGGTGGCGGGCGACGCGGCCAACAACGGCCAGGTGACGGTGGAGCAGTACCGCGCGGTGGTGCACCCCACCAACGATCCGCACGAGATCGTCAACATCGGCGGCGGCGTGATCCAGCTCACCGCGCAGGCCAAGGATGGCGATGGCGACAAGTCCAATACCGCCACCTACGACATCGGCCGGCAGATCAACTTCCAGGACACGGGCCCGGTGGCTGCGGACGATGCCGCCAATCTCACGGCCTCGGCGGGGACCATGGGCACCACGGAGCATGCCGTGGGCAATGTGCTGGGCAACGACATGTACGAGGCCAAGGCGGATGGCGCCCATGCCGAAGTGGTGTTCAACCGCGCCGGTGGCGACAGGTCGGGCAACACGACCGACCTGGACGGCCCGTCGTTCGATGCCAACGGCACCCTGGGCACACTCAGGATCGCGGCCAATGGCGATGCCACCTATGCGCTGAATGACCTCAAGGCGATGGCGCTGGGCGAAGGCGCCTCGGTCACCGACAGCTTCAACTACCAGATGAAGGATGCGGATGGCGACACCGACGTGGCCAATGTGCGCGTGACGGTGCAGGGCGTGAACGACGCGCCCGAATTCGTGACCGGCAACGACCAGACGACCGAGATCTGGGTGGACAAGGATGGTGATGGCAACAAGGACGGCGACGAGGTCTCGCGCTATTCCGGGCCGAATGCCGACCAGATCGCGGTGAGCGTGCAGGAAGACGCGCTGGAGCCGGGCAACCGCGAGAGCCCGGACCAGACCACCACGGATGCGGCCAGCTTCGGTGTGGCCGACCCCGACATCGGCGACACCGTGGGCGTGCGCTTCGATACGACGGGCAGCCTGCTGCCAGCGCTGACCTCGGGCGGTGCGCCCATCGTCTGGACCCCCAACGCGTCGGGCACGGAACTCATCGGCCAGGTGGGCGGCACCGAGATCATCAAGGTGACCATCGGGGGCACCTATGAAAGCGGCTACACCAGCAGCGTGGTGCTGCTGGGCCCCGTGGACCATGCACCGCCCCCCGCGGGCACGGCCACCGATGGCGATGTGAAGGAACTGAACTTCACGGTCATCGCGAACGACCGCCCGCTCAACCCGTCCACCGGCCTCACGGACACCATGGCGCTCAAGGTGACGGTGGAGGACGACGCCCCCACCGCCAGGCTCGTGGATGGCGCCGCCATGGTGCTGAGCGCCACGCTCGAGGAAGAGTCCGCACTGCGTGGCGGCGCGAAGATCGGCAATGACGAACGGGATGCGAGCGACCTGGCCCATGGCGCGCAGCTGGAGGCATCGACCGGCGTGCAGGTGATGACCGGCGCCGTGAAGTGGGGCGCCGACGGTTTCGGCAAGGTCACCGGCCTGCAGTTTGGCGGCACCACCGTGAACGTGGATCTGGGCACGGGGGGCAAGGTGTACTTCAATGCCGACGGGCAGCCGCAAGGCAGTTCCACGGGGGCGGCCGCCGTGCTGGAGGTCCAGGCCAATGGCGAGTACACGCTCACGGTGACGGGGGCGCTCATGCACTCGGCGCAAGGCGAGGACACGCTGAACCTGGGCCGCGTGCAGATCGTGGGCGAGGACCGTGACGGCGACGCCATCGGCGTGGAGCTGGCCGCCAGCGTGAAGGACGACATCCCCGTCATCACCACGGTGGAGCCCGTGCCTGTGCCGGGCATCACCGTGCAACTGGTGGGCAGCGACGCGGGCTACAACAACACCTGGGGCTACTACATCAAGGACGCCAGCGGCATGCCCACCACGGGCACGGTGGTGTGGGACAACGTGAAGAACCAGCCGGTGACCAGCGTCACCCTGCCGCCGGGCGTGCTGCCCGGCCAGGTCGGCTTCTTCATGATCCCCAATGGCGACAGCCTCAATGGTTCGCTGGGCAACAACACGGCGGTCACCTTCTCGCAAGACAGCGGCGGCCAGTGGGTCGCGCACGCGGGTGGCGCTCCGCTCGCCGGGCAGGGCGCGGCCGCACTGTTCGACAACAGCGCGCTCAATCTCGACGGCCTGTCCCATGTGAACACCCTCGCGGTGGGCCCTGTCTCGGGCAATCAGAACTGGGAGGACATCGCGGGCGGCGGCGACCTGGACTACAACGACGTGCTGCTCAACGTCACCATGCCGCTGCTGGTGGACGACAGCTTCCTGAACATCGACGCGGAGTCCGATGTGGGCTCCACGCGCTTCACCGTGAGCTACGGCGCCGACGGTGCGGCCGCGCTGCAGGGCAAGGCTTATGGGCTGGTCCTGACCGGTGGTGAAGGCACGCCCTCGGGCTTCAAGGACACCGCGCAGTACTCGAACGGCCAGCCCGCCGATGTGCTGCTCAAGAGCGGGCCCGGCGGCACGCTCATCGGCTACGTGACGGTGGACGGCGTGGAAAAGACGGTCTTCCAGCTGTCGGTCGATGCCGCCACGGGCGAGGTCACGTTCGACCAGCAGCGCACGGTGGTGCATTCGACGCCGGGCGACTCCAACGAGGTGCAGTCGGCGCTGGCGGGCAAGATCGGCCTGCAGCTCACGGCCACCGATGGCGATGGCGACCATGTCAACGCGAGCATCGACCTGGGCCGCATGCTGTTCATCGCGGACGACGGCCCCGTGGCGAAGGACGACACGGATGGCACGCAGTGGGTGGTGGACCACTGGGTTGCCACCGGCAACGTGCTCACGGGGGCGGGCACCACCTCGGGCGATGCCGGCAAGGACCAGCACGAGGGCATGCAGGACGGCGCCAAGGCCGAGGTCGTGCAGGTGCGCGCGGGTGCAGAGGGCGCCGTGTGGACGCCTGGCACGGCCGTGGCCAGCGGTGGCAGCGCCACGGTGGCGGGCCAGTACGGCTCGCTCACCATCGAGTCCGATGGCGACTACACCTACACCGGGCACCAGACCACCGTGCAGCTCGGAGGGGGCGCGGGCGTGCCGGCCGGCACCGATGCCTTCGACTACGGCAAGCCCTACACCACGAACCTGGGCGAACAGCTGATCACCAGCCCCACGCCCGCGCAGACCGGCGGCGCCGTGGTCACCAGCCAGGGCAATGGCGCGGGCGTGGACGACCCCACCGAGCCCGTGCCGGGCGACGTGGGCGCCAGCACACCCGAGCAGGTGGGCTACTCGCCCAGCCAGGGCACGGAGGCCCTGTCGGTGGACCTGGGCACGATGGCCGTGCGGGCCGTGGTGGACATTTCCAACCTGTTCCAGAACGAATCGGGCCAGACGGGCAACCAGGGCGAGACCGGGCGCTGGGAGGCGTTCGACGCCGCCGGCAACAAGGTGGGCGAGGGCATGATCGGCGGCGCGCTGTTCCACAACGGCGCGAACGGCAGCGACCCCGTGCACCAGGGCCAGGTGGAGATCGAGGTGCTGGGCGCCGACGGCAACCCCATCGCCTTCCAGAACGTGGTGTTCTCGGGCGTGGACTATCTCGCCGGTGACAAGGGCAGCGACAGCTCGGACTACTTCGTCAAGGCGGTCAGCTTCGAGGAAGCCGTGGCGCCCGAGACGACGGACACGTTCAGCTACCAGATGAAGGACGGCGATGGCGACACCGACAGCGCCACGCTGACCATCGAAACCGGCCACCAGCAGAGCACGCAGGGCCTGGGCATGGTGTACGAGGACGGCCTGGCCACGGGCAACGTGGACAGCAGCCCGCACACCACCGATACGGCTGGCACGCTGGGCATGGGGGGCGCCACCTACGCGCTGGTGGCCCCGGTGCAGAAGATCACCTCGGCGGGCGAAGAGGTGCGCTGGAGCACGTCGGCCGATGGCAAGACCCTGACCGGCACGGCCGGCGCGGGCGCCGATGTGCGCACGGTGGCCGTGGCCACCATCGACGACAGCGGCCAGTACAAAGTGGAACTCAAGGGCCAGGTGGACCACGCCTACACCGAGAGCGGCGAGGAAAACCTGTACCTGCAGCTGGTGGCGCAGAAGACGGTGGACGGCGAGACCGAGGTCCAGGGCTTCAACATCAAGATCCAGGACGACGCGCCGGTCTACGTGGGCGGTACGCAGGACACCCTGGTCGCCAACAGCGGCGTGGGCGAGGTCACGGCGGACCTGGGCGCACGCGTGGGTGCCGACGTGGTGGGGGCGGACGTGAACCTCACGGCGACCTCGGCCGCCACCGTGGGTACGTCCCCCGTGCGGTATGTCTCCATGTCGTACCTGCAGGGCGGCGATGTGCATTCCACCGTGATGACGGTGGACGGCAACAAGGTGTTCTACCAGGCCACGAGCGACGGCAGCATCAAGGCGGTGTACGACGACGGCGGTGTGCTGAAGACCGCGTTCACCGTGAACGGCGTGGTGAATGCCGACGGCACAACCAGCTACGTCACCAACATGGTGGCGGTGGCCGACAAGGTGCAGGTGGGCGAGACGGTCACACCCGGCAGCACGACGACCGTGGAGAAGACCGTGGTCTTCGGCGACAGCAAGAACGACGATGTGTTCAAGCCCAGCAGCTATACCCACTCGTCGGCTGGCGGCAGCGAAATGGGCGCGCGGTACGTGGACTCCGCCACGGGCATCTACATGCAGATCTCGGCCGACAAGGACGAGACCAAGGCCAACACCGTGCAGTGGAAGAACGGGAAGTGGGAGGTCACCCAGGACGACACCTCGCTGCAGACCGACGGCAACCAGGCCAACGACCCCGAGGTCAACTGGTCGTCCACGGGCAACGGCAATGGCGGGGGGGGCTTTGGCGTCGGCGACAACTTCATCGGCAACGACAGCTCGGTGGGCGAGCGCGATTCCGACAGGAGCGATGCCGTGAAGGCCGGCGACGGCGCGGGCGAGCGCCTGGTGGTCGAGTTCTTCAAGGCCGACGGCACGCGCCTGAACGTGACCTCCGCCGACTTCAAGCTCGACCACCTGGGCAAGGAGGAAGCCGCCGTGGTCACGGCGGTGAACACCGGCAGCGGCGGCGCCACGACCGTGGTGGGATCGCCCATCGTTCAGGAGGGCACGGCCAGCGGCGGCAACACCAATGGTGGTACCGCCAGCGTGGAGACGCCCGTCAGGGTGGATCCGGCGGGCTCGGCCACATTCAACACCGTCCAGTTCACCGCCGAGGATTGCACGGACTACCGGGTGACCGATGCGGCCACCCTGACCTACACCGAGACGGTGACAACACCTCCGGTCACGACGCCTGTCTATGCCGACCAGATGTGGATCGACCTGCAGGCCGTGATCGTCGATGGCGACGGCGACACGCTGGCGGACCCGATTGACGTCAAGATCGTCATCGACACCGGCAACACGCTCGATGGCGACGAGGTGGAGCTGTCCGATGCGGCGGCGGGCGGGCTGGCCATCAAGGGTGGCGATGCGCCGGAAACCATCGTGGGCAGCGCGGGCGACGATACCGTGCAGGCTGGCGAGGGCAATGACACCGTGCAGGGAGGTGACGGCGACGATTTGCTGGATGGGGGCCCTGGCAGCGACATCCTGGCCGGCGGCGATGGCGACGACACCATCGAGATCAACCTCGCGGACAGCAGCCCCGGCGGCACCGACAAGGATGTCGTCAAGGACCTGGAGGAGGGCGACAAGATCGAGGTGGCGGACCTGCTGACGGACGACGGTGGCGACCTGCTCGCAAGCCTGCCTCTGGCGGCGGATGCCTCGGGCGACACGAACATCGCGGTGGACAGCAACGGACCGGCGGCGGGCGGAGCGTCCCAGACCGTGGTGGTGGAAGACACCACGCCGGAGGCCCTGGCCGTGGACCTGGCCCTGGGGACCCCCGATGTGGCGACGGTGACCAAGCCGAACGACGACTGAGCCACGCACCCCAGGCGCAAGGGGCCTGGGGTGCGTGGGTTGTGGATGGGCAAGAAAAAGGCTGCCACCGCTTGTGGATCAAGCGGTGGCAGCTATCTGTTTTGATGACAGGCAAGAGGCCGGCGGCAGAGTGCCTTCGCCCTCGCTGGCACCGGACCCTTCATGTCGCGCGGAGCCGCTGCGGCGCATGACGCCGCGCCAGAGCGGCATCCCTTGCGTGCGGCAGCGCGCGAGGATGGCAAGGAAGATGCCAGGCGCCGCCGAACGCCTCAACGGATGCCCGGCCCCGTGGCGCCATCAAAGCCCAGCGAGGCCAGCAGGGGCAGGTCGTCCCGCGATTCGACCCCCAGCGCAATGACCTGGATACCAATGGCATGGGCGATGCTGCACAGCCCCTTGAGGAACTCCTGGTTGCCCAGATTGCCCGCGATGCCGCGCACGTAGCTGGGATGCACCTTGATGTAGTCCAGCCCCAGGTCGGCGAGCTTGTTGCCTTCGGTGAACCGCTGGCCGAAGTATTCGATGCCCACGCGGCATCCGAGTTGCTGCAGGGTGTGGGCAAGCTCCTTGAACGCATCGAAGGCGCGAAACACCCCGTACTCCGGCACCTCGAAAAGCAGGCGTGGACAGATGTCGGGGTAGGCGCGCAGCAACTGCATCAGCTCGTTGCGGAAGTGGAAGTCCGCGATGGTCTCGGACGACAGGTTGATCGCGATGTCGCCGGCCGTGCCGCGCAGGTGCTCGATGGCAAGGCGCACCACGCGCAGGTCGATGGGGGCCGTGAGGTTCAGGTGCGCTGCCATCGGCATGAAGTCGCCCGCGGACAGCAGGGCGCCCGAGGCGTCGGACGCCAGGCGGATCACGCCTTCCTGGTGGATGGCGCCTTCGCCGCGTCCGTCGACAACGGGGTAGAAGGCCAGCTGCAGCCTGCCACCGGTGACGGCTTCGGTCAGCAGCGTGCGCCATTGTTCGGCGGGCCGGGCCTCGGCGGGGTGCTCGCCTTCGTCGGCGAACATGCTGTTGGGGCCCAGGGATTGCGCCCGCGCCAGCGCCTCGTCCGCTCTGCTGAAAAGCGCGCCCAGGGTTTCCTGGCGCCGGTAGCCCACGGCGCAGATGTGGAACAGGTCGGGGGCCGTGGCAGACCAGTGGGGCAGCCATTGCGATGACAGGCGCGCGAAGATATCCTGCGCGGCCTCGGACGGGGAGGGTGTGGAGGGGCACAGGACGCCGAACTCACCGCCGTTGAGGCGCCCCGCGCGCTGGCCGGGCTTGCCCTCGCCGCTCTTGTAGAGCACGGAGCCCAGGTGCTTGAGCAGGGCATCCACCCGCTGATGGCCCAGTTGCGCGTTCAGCCTCTCCAGATTGGCCAGGCGGACAATCACCAGGCTGCCCGATGAGAGGAATTGCTCGCCTTCCAGGGCTTCGCGCAGGTGCGACAGGAAGTACTCGCGGCTGGAGAGCCCGGTGACTGCATCGCGGTTGACCTTCTTGCGAAGCCCTTCCAGGCGGGCCGCCTCCTCCCCGAACATGGACCGCAGGCGCGCGACCATGTCGTTCATGCCCCGTGCCACGCTGCGCAGTTCGGGTGTCCGCGGCTCCGTGATCTTGATGAAACGCCGCTCCGCGATGGCCTCGGCCTGCGCGACCACATCGCGCAAGGGGCGCGTGATGCGGCGCACCGCGATGGTTCCCGCGCCGCCCGCGACAAGGCTGCCCAGGACGAACCAGGCCAGCAGCTCCAGCGTGCCGCTCCAGAGGCTGCGGTAGGCGTACTGGTCGTGGCTTGCGAGGGTCAGCGTTCCATATTGTTTCCATCCATCCTGGATCAGCGCCCTGCCAGGCTCCGCGCTGATCGGGATCAGCCGGGCGAACCAGCCGGGCGCGCCTTCCAACTGCCCGTCGAAGGTGCGCTGCACGAGCGTCTGGCCCGTGGGCGAGGCGATGCGGATGAAGCGGTAGTGGCCAGCGTCAAACTGCGCGGCGACCTGCAGCTCCACCGTGACCGGGTCCTTGTCGAGCTGCGAAAGCGCCAGCGCCAGCGACGTGGCGTTGTCGAAGTTCTTGATCTGCAGCTGCTGCTGCAGGTAGTGCCGCGCGGACAGAACGCTGACGAGCATGCTGCCTCCAAAGGCCAGCGCCATGACCAGTCCGATGGCAAGCCAGAGTTGTTTGGTGAGTGACATGGTCGCTATCTCCGGTGATTGGTGCAGGGGTCAGAAACCCTCTTGCCGCATGCGTTCGAGTACGTCGCGCCAGCGTGACAGCCGCGTCGTCGGGTCTGCCGACGATGTGGATGCGCCGGACACCCACAGCCCTTCGTTGTTGAAGCTGAACACGGGGGACAGGTCCGGCCGGGACGAGGCCGGGCGGATGGCCGTGATCAGGTTGTCCAGCACCACCGGCTCTTCGGCCGGATGGGCGTAGTAGCCCAGGACCATGTGGGCTTCGCTCTTGCTGCTGCCGGGGCCGCCGATGCGGGCCCTCACGTAGATCATCCGCAGCCTGTCGTTGGGCACGCCCATGTGCAGCAGCGTGATGTATTTGGCGATGGAGAAGTCTTCGCAGTCGCCCGCGCCGCGCCCCATGAACTCCAGCGGCGTGGCCCAGTAGTCGTTTTGCTGCCAGACCACCGCATCGCTTTCAAACAGCATGCGGCGGTTGAAGAAGCTGTTGACGTGGGCGAGCTTGTCCACCTCGCTCAGGTGCTGGCCCTCGTTGAGCATGGCGCGCCAGGCGCTGATCTGCTCGGCCCCCTTGGGGCCGTGGCGCTGGAGGGCGAGGGCTTGAATCCTGTCCAGGTCAGGGGCGCTGAATACGGCCCCCAGCAGGGTTGCGACGGCCAATGCCAGCACCACCCGGAAGTGCGCGGTGGCCCGGGGCGCGTGCTGGAAAAGTGGCTGCAGGAAATGCATGGAACACGCGGAACGCGGCTACCTTGCGCGGAAGTAACTGGATTCAACCAGTGGTTGCAGAGTTGTAAAAAAAAACTGTGCGAGTTTCAATCGAAATGCTACGTTTCAATTCTGCATCACAAATGATTCGGAGTTGTCATGAAACTTCCTCTTACCCTGATCGCCGCGGCCGTCGTGGTCAGCACTAGTGCATCCGCACAAGCTCTCCCGGAAGGCCTTGTGGACGCAGCCCGAAAGGCGGTGGTGAGCAACCCGGACGTCCAGGCGCGATGGTTCGGTTTCCGGGCAGCCGATTCAGAGCGAAGCGTTGCGCGCGCCGGCTTCCTTCCCCAGCTGGACGCGGTGGCCAGCACCGGCCGCGAGAACCGTGTGCGGCCTTCCGGCAGCACGGGCTCGTACCACCATACCGGCGCGGCGCTCACGCTGAACCAGATGCTGTTCGATGGCTTCTTCACCAGCAGCGAAGTGCGGCGGCTCGGCCACGCCAAGCTCACGCGGTACTACGAACTGGTGGAGGCCTCCGAGACAGCGGCGCTGGAAGCGGTGCGCGCCTATGCCGATGTGGCGCGGTACCGCGAACTGGTGGAGCAGGCCAAGCAGAACTATGTGGAGCACAAGCTGACCACCAACCAGATTGACGAGCGCACTTCCGCGGGCGTGGGGCGCCGCGTCGATCTCGAACAGGCGACGGGCCGCCTCGCGCTGGCGGAGTCGAATCTGCTGACGGAAATCTCCAACCTGCACGATGTCAGCGCCCGCTACCAGCGGCTGGTGGGCGAGCTGCCGCCGCCCGCGCTGCCGCCCTTGCCCGAAGGCTTTCGGCTCACCCAGCTGCCGCAAAAGACCGACGAGGTGGTGGCCCTTGCGCTCAACAACAGTCCCACGATCAACGCTGCCATCGAGAACATGCTGGCCAGCGAGGCAGGCATTGCATCGCAGAAGGCCGGCTTCATGCCCCGGGTCGACTTCAGGGCCCGCCAGTCGTGGGACCGCAACCTCATCGGGGAGCAGGGGCGCTCGCGCGACAGCACCGTGGAGCTGGTGCTGACCTACAACTTCTTCAGGGGCGGTGCCGACAAGGCGCGGGAGCAGCAGGCGGTGGAGAACAAGTTCCAGGCCCGGGAGCTGAAGGAAAAGGCCTGCAGGGACGTGCGCCAGACCACGGCGATCGCGTTCAATGATGCGCGGAGGCTGGTGGAGCAGATGACCTATCTGGACCAGCACCGCCTGTCGACGGAAAAGGCCCGGGAAGCCTACCGCCAGCAATTCGATCTCGGGCAGCGCACCCTGCTGGATTTGCTGGACACGCAGAACGAGGCATTCCAGGCGAGCCGGGCCTATGTCAACGCGCGCTACGACCAGGTGGTGGCGCAGGCGCGGACCCTGGGCGCGATGGGGCAGCTGCTGGCCGCGTTGAATGTGAGCCGGGCCGACATGCCCTCGCCCGCAGACGCGGGCCAGCAGCGCAGTGGCATCGACCCCGCCGATCTGTGTCCCGCCGAAGTCCCTGTATCGATCGCCGTGGACAAGGCGAGGGCGGTTGCCGATACGCCGGCACGCCCGCGTGCCACGCTGCCCGCGCAGCCCACGGGTGCGCCCCGGCCCGCCGCTGCCCGCTAGGGGGCGGGGCGAAGGCCCCGGCCGCCTGGCTTCGCGAGGCGTTCGGACTAGGCGGCGGCGACGCCTGCGGCGTGCGCCTGCTGATCCGCGTGGTAGCTGCTGCGCACCATGGCGCCCACCGCAGCGTGGCTGAAGCCCATCTTGTAGGCCTCCTGCTCGAACATCTTGAAGGTGTCGGGATGCACGTAGCGGCGCACCGGCAGATGGCTGTTACTGGGCGACAGGTACTGGCCGATGGTCAGCATGTCGATGTCGTGCGCGCGCATGTCGCGCATCACCTGCAGGATCTCTTCGTCTGTCTCGCCCAGGCCCACCATGATGCCGCTCTTGGTCGGTACCTTGGGGTGCAGCGCCTTGAACTTCTTGAGCAGGTTCAGGCTGAACTGGTAGTCGGAGCCGGGGCGCGCTTCCTTGTACAGGCGGGGCGCGGTCTCCAGGTTGTGGTTCATCACGTCGGGCGGCGCGGCCTTGAGGATCTCGAGCGCGCGGTCGTCGCGGCCCCGGAAGTCGGGCACCAGGATCTCGATCTGCGTGGCGGGCGACAGTTCGCGGATGTTCTGGATGCATTCCACGAAGTGGCCGCTGCCGCCGTCGCGCAGGTCGTCGCGGTCCACGCTGGTGATCACCACGTACTTGAGCTTGAGGGCGGCGATGGTCTTGGCCAGGTTCAGCGGCTCGTCCTTGTCCAGCGGATCGGGGCGGCCGTGGCCCACGTCGCAGAACGGGCAGCGTCGCGTGCATTTGTCGCCCATGATCATGAAGGTGGCCGTGCCCTTGCCGAAGCATTCGCCGATGTTGGGGCAGGAGGCTTCCTCACAGACCGTGTGCAGCTTGTGCTCGCGCAGGATCTCCTTGATTTCATAGAAGCGCGTTGTCGGGCTGCCGGCTTTCACCCGGATCCACTCAGGCTTCTTGAGCACCTCGCCCTGCTCCACCTTGATGGGGATGCGCGACAGCTTGGCCGCGGCCTTCTGCTTGGCCAGCGGGTTGTAGGCTTCTGTGGATTGCGCTTCGCGGACGACTTCAGGGGTGCTCATGGCGTGTAGGCGGTTCAGGGCGCGAGCCGGATGCTGAGCTGCTGGCCCAGCACCTGTGCGGCTTCCTCCCAGGTGGTGTGGACCCCGATTGTAGAAAGGTCCACCGTTCGCAATCCTGCGTAACCGCAAGGGTTGATGCGCTCAAAGGGTTCCAGGTCCATCGCCACGTTGAGCGCCACGCCGTGGTAGGTGCAGTGCCGGCTGACCTTGATGCCCAGGGCCGCGATCTTGCCCAGGCCCGTGAAGTCCGGCGCGGCGATGGCGCCGTTCTCCGGGCGCTTCTGGGGGCGCTGCGGCAGCAGTGCATGGCTGTGCGGGTCGTCCAGGCGCACGTAGATGCCGGGGGCCCCGGCGACGCGATGGCCCGTGACGCCAAAGTGCGCCAGCGTGCGGATCGCGGCTTCCTCCACGCGGTACACATACTCCTTGACGAAGTAGCCCGCGCGCTGAAGGTCGATCAGGGGATAGGCCACGACCTGGCCGGGGCCATGGAAGGTGACCTGGCCCCCCCGGTTGGTGGCAACGACAGGAACATCTCCGGGGTGCAGGAGGTGGTCGCTTTTGCCGGCCAGCCCTTGGGTGTACAGCGGCGCGTGCTCGCATATCCATAGCGCATCCACGGTCTCGGCTGCGCGGGTGGCCGTGTAGTCCTGCATGGCCTGCACCGTGGCGGCATAGTCCACGCGGCCAAGCACGCGAAGGTCGATGGCCATGAGTGCTATCTCTATCTATCTCTGTCTGGCTGATGCAGGCGCGGGCCTTACAGCACCACCTTCACCATGGGGTGCGACGACAGCGCGCGGTACAGATTGTCGAGCTGCTCCCGGCTGGTCGCGGTGATGGTGATGGTAACTCCGAGGTAATTGCCGGCCCGGCTGTCGCGCAGTTCAATGGTGCCAGCGTCGAAGGTCGGGTCGAACTGGCGGGCCAGTTCCGTCACGGCATGCACGAAGCCATCCACCTTCGCACCCATGACCTTGATCGGGAACCTGGAGGGGTATTCGATCAGAGAGTCCTTGCGGGGATCGTTAGGCTGTGTGTCGGGGCCGTTTTCAGGCGGCAGGCTGGAGGATGTCATGGCGGAAAGTGCTTCGGTTTCAGGAGCTGGCAGGGCTTTGCCATTGTGCTTCAACGGCGTGTCCGTTGTGAAAACCCTGACCGGGCGGCATGCGCCAGATCGGTGCGCGGGGGCCGCAGGGAAAGGGAAAAAGCCGTTGGCCCGTCACCACAACGGCGCAGGCTTGCGCACCGGTTTTGGACCGGGGTTGCGGGTCTTTGTCGAGCGCCACGGGTTTTTACTTATAATTAGAGGCTTTGTGAAAGTTGCAGTCTGTAACGCGGGCGTCATTCAACAATGAAAACAATCGCGCCTGAGACTGAAACTGAGGCTGAAGAATCTGACTTCAAGCCCCTGACGGCCCAAGAGGCCGAACAGTGGCGCAGTCGCAATCCTCCCATCTCCGTATGGAAGGTGGTGGCGGGTCAGGCGCTGGTCGGGATGCTGGTGGCCCTGGTGGCCTGGCTTCTGACGGGCAGGGCGTCGGTAGGCTGGTCTGCGGCTTATGGTGCTCTGGCGGTGGTGGTTCCGGCTGGCTTGTTTGCACGGGGGGTGTTGCGCCACAAGGCGTCTTCCAATCCGCGTGCCGCCATGGTGGGGTTCTTTGGTTGGGAAATCGCCAAGATCGTGTTGACGGTGGCGCTGCTCGCAGCGGCACCCCGGCTGGTGGCGGGCCTGAACTGGATTGCCCTGCTGGTAGGCATGGTGATCACAATGAAAACGTACTGGGTGGCACTGTTGGTGCGGCCCGGTGTCCGAAAAACCGATTGATAGAGAGAAGAGTTGTCCGATGGCCGCAGAAGCGCACGCTCCGACTGCAAGTGAATACATCGTTCACCACCTGCAGCATCTTCAAAACATCAACCAGACCAAGATTGTTGACTTCACGGTCATCAACTATGACTCGATCATCGTGGGTTTGGTTCTGGGTGCCCTCACTCTTTTGATCCTGTGGTCAGCTGCCCGTAAGGCAACCTCCGGCGTGCCGGGCCGCTTCCAGGCGGCTGTGGAGATGCTGGTCGAGATGGTGGACAACCAGGCCAAGGCCAACATCCACAACGCCGAAAGCCGCAAGTTCATCGCCCCCCTGGGCCTCACGGTGTTCGTCTGGATCTTCCTGATGAACTTCATGGACATGCTGCCCGTGGACCTGCTGCCCGCGATCTGGGCCCAGATCTATGGCGCCGCCGGCCACGACCCGCACCACGCCTACCTGCGCGTCGTGCCCACGGCCGACCTGTCCACCACCCTGGGCCTGGCGTTCGCCATCCTGGTGCTGCGCTTCTGGTATAGCGTCAAGATCAAGGGCGCTGGCGGCTGGGCGCACGAACTCGTGTCGGCCCCGTTCGGCACCAGCAAGAATCCCATCTTCGCCCTGATCCTGGGCGTGGTGAACCTGCTCATGCAGGTCATTGAATATGTCGCCAACACCGTGTCGCATGGCATGCGGTTGTTCGGCAACATGTACGCTGGCGAACTGGTGTTCATGCTGATCGCCCTGATGGGTGGCGCGGCTGCACTGTCGCTGTCGGGTGTGCTGCTGCCTGTGGGCCACGTCATCGCTGGCACCATCTGGACGCTGTTCCACATTCTGGTGATCTCGCTGCAAGCCTTCATCTTCATGATGCTTGCGCTGATCTACCTCGGTCAGGCGCACAACGCGCACTAACGGTTCCCTTTCGTTTCTCTTTCCTTTTCAACCTTTCTTTTTTAACTCAGGAGTCATCATGGAAAACATTCTCGGTCTCGTCGCTCTGGCTTGTGGTCTGATCGTTGGTCTGGGCGCTATCGGCGCTTCCATCGGTATCGCACTGATGGGTGGCAAGTTCCTCGAATCGTCGGCACGTCAGCCTGAGCTGATCAACGAACTGCAAACCAAGATGTTCATCTTGGCCGGTCTGATCGACGCTGCTTTCCTGATCGGCGTGGCCATCGCCCTGCTGTTCGCATTCGCCAACCCCTTCGTCTCCACGTTCTTGGTCAACCTGCCCAAGTAATTCCCACTCAACGCCACTCTAGAAAGGTGTTGCCGTGAGTATCAACGCGACCCTGTTCATTCAGGCCATCGTCTTCCTGATCCTGGTGTGGTTCACGATGAAATTCGTGTGGCCCCCGATCGCGAAGGCGTTGGATGAACGAGCCCAGAAAATCGCCGAAGGCCTCGCTGCTGCCGACCGTGCCAAGTCCGAACTGACCGCTGCGAACCAGCGCGTCGAGAAGGAACTGTCACAGGCACGCAACGAAACGGCCTCGCGTCTTGCGGACGCCGACCGACGTGCCCAGGCCATCATCGAAGAAGCCAAGGCACGCGCCACGGAAGAAGGCAACAAGATCGTTGCTTCCGCCCGTGCCGAAGCCGAACAGCAAACGGTGCAAGCCCGCGAAGCCCTGCGCGAGCAGGTGGCTGCGCTGGCCGTCAAGGGTGCTGAGCAGATTCTCCGCAAGGAAGTCAATGCCGGCGTTCACGCCGACCTGCTCAACCGCCTGAAGACCGAGCTGTAAGGGGACACACATGGCTGAACTCGCCACCATTGCCCGCCCCTACGCCGATGCCCTGTTCAAGGCCGCTACCGCGGGTGCGGGCATGGACCTGGCCAGCACCGCTGCCTGGGTCGATGAACTGGCGGCCATTGCCGCCAACCCCCAGTTGCGTCAGCTGGCGGACAACCCCAAGGTGACGGCAGACCAGGTGTTTGCCGTTGTCACGGGGGTTGCGCGTTCGGCGCTGTCCGACACGGCCAAGAATTTCCTGCGCACGGTCATCGACAACGGGCGCCTCAACGCGCTGCCGGAAGTCGCCGCGCAGTTCCGTGCCCTCGTGAATCGCCGCAGCGGCTCTTCGGATGCCGTGGTGCACAGCGCCTTTCCGATGGACGCAGCAGCATTGGCTGAGGTCAGCGCTGCGCTGGAAAAGCGCTTTGGCCGCAAGCTCAATCTCGCCGTTCAGCTGGATGAATCCCTGATCGGTGGCATTCGCGTAGTGGTGGGTGACGAGGTGCTGGACACTTCGGTCAAGGCCCGTCTTGAACAAATGAAAGCGGCCCTCACCGCGTAACGCGCGGCGAGGACAGCGAACCAAAGAAAGAAGGAAAGAGTCATGCAACTCAATCCCGCAGAAATTTCTGAACTCATCAAGAGCCGCATCGAAGGTCTGGCCGCCAGCAGCGATATCCGCAACCAGGGTACCGTGGTGTCCGTGTCCGACGGTATCGTGCGCGTTCACGGCCTGTCGGACGTGATGCAGGGCGAAATGCTTGAGTTCCCCGCCACCAAGGACGGCCAGCCCTCCTACGGCCTGGCCCTGAACCTCGAGCGCGACTCTGTCGGCGCCGTGATTCTGGGTGAGTACGAACACATCTCCGAAGGCGACACCGTCAAGTGCACGGGCCGCATTCTGGAAGTGCCGGTCGGCCCCGAGCTGATCGGCCGCGTGGTGAACGCCCTGGGCCAGCCTATCGATGGCAAGGGTCCCATCAACGCCAAGCTCACCGACGTGATCGAAAAGGTCGCGCCGGGCGTGATCGCCCGTAAATCGGTGGACCAGCCCCTGCAGACCGGCCTGAAGTCCATCGACTCGATGGTGCCCGTGGGCCGTGGCCAGCGCGAGCTGATCATCGGCGACCGCCAGACCGGCAAGACCGCCGTGGCCATCGACGCCATCATCGCCCAGAAGGGCCAGGGCGTGACCTGCATCTACGTCGCCATCGGCCAGAAGGCTTCGTCGATCAAGAACGTGGTGCGCGCGCTGGAACAAGCCGGCGCCATGGAATACACGATCGTCGTGGCCGCATCGGCCTCCGAATCGGCCGCCATGCAGTACGTGTCGGCCTACTCGGGCTGCACGATGGGCGAGTACTTCCGCGACCGTGGCGAAGACGCCCTGATCGTGTATGACGACCTGTCCAAGCAGGCTGTTGCCTACCGCCAGGTGTCGCTGCTGCTGCGCCGCCCACCAGGCCGCGAAGCCTACCCTGGCGACGTGTTCTATCTCCACAGCCGTTTGCTCGAGCGCGCAGCCCGCGTGAACGCCGACTACGTCGAAGCCTTCACCAAGGGTGAAGTCAAGGGCAAGACCGGTTCGCTGACCGCACTGCCGATCATCGAAACGCAAGCCGGCGACGTGTCCGCTTTCGTGCCTACCAACGTGATCTCGATCACGGACGGCCAGATCTTCCTGGAAACCAGCCTGTTCAACGCCGGTATCCGCCCCGCCATCAACGCCGGTATCTCGGTGTCGCGCGTCGGTGGTGCTGCCCAGACCAAGCTGGTGAAGAACCTGTCCGGCGGTATCCGTACCGACCTGGCCCAGTACCGTGAACTGGCTGCGTTCGCGCAGTTCGCTTCCGACCTGGACGAAGCCACCCGCAAGCAGCTGGACCGCGGTGCCCGCGTGACCGAACTGCTCAAGCAGGCACAGTACAGCCCGCTGTCCATCTCGCTGATGGCTTCCACGCTGTTCGCTGTGAACAAGGGCTTCATGGACGACATCGACGTCAAGAAGGTTCTCGACTTCGAACACGGCCTGCACCAGTTCCTGAAGACCAGCCACGCCGCACTGCTGGCCAAGCTGGAACAGGCCAAGGCCATGGACAAGGACGCAGAAGCCGAATTGACCGCTGCCATCGCCGCGTTCAAGAAGTCGTTCGCTTAAACCGGACGAGGATCCATCATGGCAGCAGGCAAGGAAATACGCGGCAAGATCAAATCGGTGGAAAACACCAAGAAGATCACCAAAGCCATGGAAATGGTGGCTGCATCCAAAATGCGCAAGGCGCAGGAACGGATGCGGGCTGCCCGCCCTTACAGCGAGAAGATCCGCAACATTGCAGCCAACCTCGGCCACGCCAATCCGGAATATGTGCATCCGTTCATGAAGGTGAACGATGCCAAGACGGCCGGCGTGATCGTGGTGACGACCGACAAGGGCCTGTGCGGTGGCATGAACACCAACGTGCTGCGCGTCGTGACGTCCAAGCTGCGTGAGCTGCAGGGCGCTGGCGTGTCCACCGAGGCGGTTGCCATCGGCAACAAGGGCCTGGGTTTCCTGAACCGTGTCGGTGCCAAGGTGGTTTCGCACGTGACGGGCCTGGGCGACACGCCCCATCTGGACAAGCTGATCGGCCCGGTCAAGGTGCTGCTCGACGCCTATGCGGAAGGCAAGATCAACGCGGTGTACCTCTCGTACACCAAGTTCATCAACACCATGAAGCAGGAATCGGTGGTGGAGCAGCTGCTCCCCCTGTCGTCCGCGCAGATGCAGGCCGAGAAGACCGAGCATGGCTGGGACTACATCTACGAGCCCGATGCACAGACCGTGATCGACGATCTGCTGGTCCGCTATGTCGAGTCCCTGATCTACCAGGCGGTTGCGGAAAACATGGCGTCCGAGCAGTCGGCACGCATGGTGGCCATGAAGGCCGCCACCGACAACGCCGGCAGCGTCATTGGCGAGTTGAAGCTGGTCTACAACAAGACGCGCCAGGCAGCGATCACGAAAGAACTTTCGGAAATCGTGGCTGGCGCCGCTGCTGTGTAAGCAGCTCAACCAACATCTTTATTGGAGCGAAAAATGGCTCAAGTGCAAGGCAAGATTGTTCAATGTATCGGCGCTGTGGTGGACGTTGAGTTCCCGCGCGACCAGATGCCCAAGATTTACGACGCTCTGAAGCTCGACGGTTCGACCCTGACGCTGGAAGTGCAGCAGCAGCTGGGCGACGGCGTGGTGCGTACCATTGCGCTGGGTTCGTCCGACGGCCTGCGCCGCGGCATCATGGTGACCAACACCGGCAACTCCATCACCGTGCCCGTGGGCAAGGCGACGCTGGGCCGCATCATGGACGTGCTGGGCGCGCCCATCGACGAACGTGGTCCCGTGAGCCAGGAACTGACAGCCTCCATCCACCGCAAGGCCCCTGCGTACGACGAACTGTCGCCTTCGCAAGAGCTGCTGGAAACCGGCATCAAGGTGATCGACCTGGTGTGTCCGTTCGCCAAGGGCGGCAAGGTGGGGCTGTTCGGTGGTGCCGGCGTGGGCAAGACCGTGAACATGATGGAGCTCATCAACAACATCGCCAAGGCCCACAGCGGTCTGTCGGTGTTCGCTGGTGTGGGCGAGCGTACCCGCGAAGGGAACGACTTCTACCATGAAATGGCCGATTCCGGCGTGGTGAACCTGGAGAAGCTCGAAGAGTCCAAGGTTGCCATGGTGTACGGCCAGATGAACGAGCCCCCAGGCAACCGTCTGCGCGTGGCGCTGACCGGCCTGACCATCGCCGAGTCCTTCCGTGACGAAGGCCGTGACGTGCTGTTCTTCGTGGACAACATCTACCGCTACACGCTGGCCGGTACCGAAGTGTCCGCCCTGCTGGGCCGCATGCCTTCCGCCGTGGGCTACCAGCCTACGCTGGCCGAGGAAATGGGCCGCCTGCAAGAACGTATTACGTCCACCAAGGTGGGTTCTATCACTTCCATCCAGGCCGTGTACGTGCCAGCCGATGACTTGACCGACCCATCGCCCGCCACGACGTTCGCCCACTTGGACTCGACCGTGGTGCTTTCGCGTGACATCGCCTCGCTGGGTATCTACCCTGCCGTGGACCCCCTGGACTCCACCAGCCGCCAGCTGGACCCGAACGTCGTGGGCGAAGACCACTACGCCACGGCCCGTGCGGTGCAAGGCACGCTGCAGCGCTACAAGGAACTGCGCGACATCATCGCCATTCTGGGCATGGACGAACTGGCTCCTGAAGACAAGCTGGCCGTGGCCCGCGCGCGCAAGATCCAGCGTTTCCTGTCGCAGCCTTTCCACGTGGCCGAAGTGTTCACGGGCTCGCCAGGCAAGTACGTTCCTCTGTCGGAAACCATCCGTGGTTTCAAGATGATCGTGAACGGCGAATGCGATCACCTGCCGGAACAGGCGTTCTACATGGTGGGCACCATCGACGAAGCCTTCGAAAAGGCCAAGAAGGTGGCCTGATTGCCCGGCGGCTGAGCAGCCTACCGCCGCTCGGCCTTCAGCAATCAAGCAACCCACCTTTTCCTAGGAGCAATGATGAACACCATCCACGTTGATGTGGTCAGTGCCGAAGAGTCCATCTTCTCCGGTGAAGCACGCTTTGTCGCGCTGCCTGGCGAAGCTGGCGAACTGGGCATCTTTCCCCGCCACACCCCGCTGATCACGCGCATCAAGCCGGGCTCGGTGCGCATCGAAATGGCCGACGGCAGCGAAGAATTCGTTTTCGTGGCCGGTGGCATTCTGGAAGTGCAGCCCAACTGTGTGACCGTGCTGTCCGACACCGCCATCCGCGGCAAGGACCTGGACGACGAGAAGGCCAATGCTGCCAAGGCCTCTGCCGAGGAAGCACTGAAGAATGCCAAGAGCGAGATCGATCTGGCCAAGGCGCAGTCCGAACTGGCGGTGATGGCTGCGCAGATCGCGGCACTGCGCAAGTTCCGCCAGAAGAAGTAAGCAATTCAGGCCCTCGCGGATCTGCCCAGAGAAAACCCGGCTTTGCCGGGTTTTTTTATGCCGCAATGCAATGAAGGAGCCTCCACACCCCGCGCCATCCGGGCTGCAGCGCCTGGGCGGGCGCAGGTGTTTCATGGACTGCCGCAGCCGCAGCCGCGGACGCCGGGCGGAGCCGGTGCCTCCACCAGATGGATGTGCAGGCCTTCGCAGGCCACGCCAAGCTGATCATCCTCCGTGCCGGCCCCCAGCAGTTGGTGGTGGGCCAGAAAGGTGCGTGCCACGGCCAGCGAACGGACCCTGAAGGACAGCGATTCAATCCGCAGGTGCTCGCCCGGCACCAGTTCCAGCGAGACCTCCGGGGTGAGCGCGATGGAGTGGCCGCCGGGGGAAGAACCGCTCAGCGCCTGCCATTGGCGCCGATGGGTCGCCAGATCCGGCGTGCCCATGCGGACCGCGTGCAGTCCGAGCAACCCCAGGGGGCCGCCACCGCTTGCCTCCAGCACCTGCCTGTGCCGCATTCGGCGTTCCACGGGTGTGGTGGCATCGTCCCAGGGGTAGATGGGGGCGCCCGGTGCCCATTCGCAGAAGAACACGCAACAGCTGGGGGCTGACAGATCCAGCAGGACAGAGTTGGTGAAGTTCGTGACCACTTCGCCTCGGTGGCCTGCAGATTGGAAGGGGCGGGCAGGTTTGCAGGCGATGCCCAGCGAGGTGGCGTGGGCCATGGCGCCGGGCAAGGGCCCGGAGGGCTCCAATGCGAAACCATGGACCAGCGGCGGCCGCGCGCAGGCCGGCAGGTCGCCATTGTCGGCTGCCGCCCAGAACTCCAGGTCCGTGTTGCCCACGTGCACCCAGCCATAGGTGGCGAAGCCGGTGCGCTGCAGAGGCCACGCCACGGGCAGGCCGAAGGTCCGGCTGAACAGTTCGAACAGAGGCTCTGCCGCAGGGAGCCGCAGCATGACGTGGTCGATGGATCGGAAGGGGGGCATGGCGGCGGTGTGGTGGGAACCATCAGCCCGGCCATTGTGACCGACCGGCCCATGCGAAAAAGGCCGGGGCCCTTCGCGGGGCCCCAGCCTTTTTGGCTTGCATCTGCACCTTCCGTCCCGCATGCGCCGCATGCGGGATCTGGGCATTACATGGCGTTGCCGATTTCGCCCGCGGAGATCTGGCCGGTGCGCACGGCTTCAGCAGCCTGGGCACGCACGGCGGCACGGTCGGCCGTGGACTTGTAGGTCACCACGCGCGAACCTGCGGGCTCGATGGAGCGGGTCTGGGCCACGGTGGCGGCTTCGGCGGCCACTTCGGCGCGCGTGCGGTTCGTCTCGAACTTCGTGGCGAACTGCGAAGCATCGGCCTCGTCGGCCTGGGCACCGAAAGAAGCGAAAGCGGCCACGGCGGCGATGGAGAGGAAACGTGCGGTCTTGTTCATGGTGAAACTCCGGTGAAATTCAAAAAAATGAGGGCGATGTACTTGGAAATACGCAGCAGGAGGGGGCCTGGATTCAGCGAATCAAGCGCTGATCAACCACGCTCACCCGAAGGGATCTGGCCGGTGCGCACGGCATCGGCGGCCTGGGCACGCACGGCGGCGCGGTCGGCCGTGGATTGGTAGGTCACCACACGCGAACCGGCGGGCTCGATGGAGCGGGTCTGGGCCACGGTGGCGGCTTCGGCGGCCACTTCGGCGCGCGTGCGGTTCGTCTCGAACTTGGTGGCGAACTGCGAAGCATCGGCTTCATCGGCCTGGGCACCGAAAGAAGCGAAAGCAGCCACAGCGGCGATGGAGAGGAAACGTGCGGTCGTGTTCATGATGAAAATCCTTGAAATTAAAAAGCGTCTCAGAAAAACCGGGACAAAGCGGAAAGTGACAACTGCTTCAAACCGGGTTCGGTGAGTCGCCTTGCGGGTTCGGCTCATCGATGGGATGAACTGTACGTGGATGGGGCGCGAAGAAAAACCACCGGGTCGCAAACTAACTGTTCCAGTATTGGAAACAATGAAGAGGGAACTCTGCCGCAACCCGCCGGATTTCGCGGCACCACGCGGCATCTGAAGCTGTTTTTAGAGGAAAACCCTGGTGCGAGTTTGGGACAGTGTGAATGGCTTGGGAAAGGCCGTCGCGGCGGCTGCCGCACCGCTGCGAAGGGTGGCGGCGCACCTGCGTCCCTCGCACGCGGTCGCGGCGCGCACGGTCCGCCCGCCCGTTTCCGGCGGCGCTCGGCGCGCCCCGGGCTGCAGCCGGGTGGACTCCTAGCGCACCACGGGGGCGTCCGGCAATTCGTTGTCGCCGGGCGTGTCCGATGTCCGCGGGAAGTGCCTGCTCAGGCGGGACGACACGGCCTCGATGGCTTGCGCGAGGCCTTCTTCGTAGTGCCGCTGGCGGAAGTGGGTGGACATCTGTGCGATCACATCGCGCCATTCGCTGCCCGCCACGTGGCGGGCCAGGCCCCGGTCGGCCACGATCTCTATCGCATGCTCGGGCAGCAGCAGATAGATCAGCACGCCGTTGTTGTGCTCGGTGTCCCACACGCGGTATTTGCTGAACAGCATGATGGCGCGTTCGCGCGCGCTGGCATGGCGGCGCAGGTAGCTCCAGGGCAGGCTGGCTTCGGCGACGATGCGGATCTGGCCCGTGTGCCGCCGCTCGCTGGCCGCAACCCGCGCGGCCAGCCGCTCCAGGGCTTCGCTGGAGAGCGCACGGCGGGCGCCGGGTTCGCCCCAGCGATGCTGCGCAAGGCGCCACAGGGCGGTGGCCAGGCCCGGAAAGGTCGAGGGTGCTGCAGTTTCAGGGCCCATGTCACCAGTCTCCCGAGGCGCCGCCGCCACCAAAATCTCCACCCCCCCCGGAGCTGAAGCCCCCGCCGCCGCCGCTGGTGCCGCCTCCCCAGCCACCGCCGCCGCCATGGCCCCAGCCGCCGATCGGGCCGGCGTTTCGGCCCTGCCGGGCGCCGCCGCCCACGCCGCTGAAGAGCCAGGTGTAGAGCAGTGCGATGATCCCCGCGCCGCCGGCCACCAGCAGGCTGGACGTGAACACGAAGGCAAGAAAGCCCACGCCCCCGCCCATGAACAGGCCTCCCAGCCGGCCGCCGAAGATGCTGCGCGCCAGCGGACCGGCCACCATCACGCCGAAGAACAGGAAGATGGCCAGGTCGGTCCAGTCGAAGCCTCCGCGGCCGCTGTCCTGCGGCGTCGATGGGCCTGTGCCGGTATCCGTGGGCGCAGGCAGTGCCTCGCCGGCGATGCGCGCGCCAAGCTGGGCGATGGCGTCGCGCAGGCCGCCCGCATAGTCGTTCTGCTGGAATCTGGGCTTCATGGCGCCGTCGATGATGCGCGCCGCCGCGATGTCGGGGATGGCGCCCTCCAGGGCCTTGGCGACCTCGATGCGCATCTTGCGGTCGTTCTTGGCGACGATCACCAGAACGCCATCGCCCACCTCCCTGCGGCCGATCTTCCACGTGTTGCCCACGCGGTTGGCGAACGACGCGATGTCTTCGGGGGCGGTGGTGGGCACCATGAGCACCACGATCTGGGCACCCCGGGCCTGCTCCAGCGCGCGCAGCTGCGCTTCCAGCGCCGCCGTGTCGGCGGCGTCCAGCGTGCCGGTCTGGTCAATGACCGGGCCGGTGAGCGCAGGCACGGGCTGCAGGCCCCCGTCGGCCCGGCCCCAGGGCAAGGCGAATGCTATAAAAAATATAGCTATCAGCGCTTTTTGGATAAGCGCTAGAGGCATGTTTTTCTCGGTTATTCGATGGAAGGGCAAGTCCGCTCAGGGCTTGGGTTTGGAGGCGGAGAAATCCACGGTGGGGGGCGCGGAGATCTGGGCCTCGTTGGCCACCGTGAAGCTGGGCTTGGGCTGGTAGCTGAAGGCCATGGCCGTCAGGTTGGTGGGGAAGCTGCGCGCGAGTACGTTGTACTCCTGCACGGTCTGGATGTAGCGGTTGCGTGCCACGGTGATGCGGTTCTCGGTGCCTTCCAGCGTGACGCGCAGGTCCCGGAAGCCCTGGTTGGCCTGCAGCGTGGGATACCGCTCGGAGACCGCCATCAACCGAGACAGCGCACCCGACAATTCGCCCTGCGCCTGCTGGAACTTGTTGAATGCCTCGGGGTTGTTCAGGGTTTCGGGCGTGACCTGGATCGAGGTGGCCTTGGCGCGCGCCTCGACCACGCGGGTCAGGGTTTCCTGCTCGAAGTTCGCCTCGCCCTTGACGGTGGCGACGATGTTGGGCACCAGGTCGGCACGGCGCTGGTACTGGTTGAGGACCTCGCTCCATGCGGCCTTGGACTGCTCGTCCAGGCGCTGGAAGTCGTTGTAGCCGCAGCCGCTCAGAGCCAGCACGGCTGCCAGAAGTGCAAAGATGCGTTTCATCATCATGGTGGTGTTCGCCAGGTGGAGTCAGGACAAGGGACCGGGGTGCGAATGGGCCAGACAGTGGCCGCCCGGCAGATTCTGCAACAAGTGCGCGTGCCGCCACCGCTTTCCGGTGCCGGGCAGGCCGCACATGGTCACCACGCCCGCAAGGGGATGGCCGCACAATAGTGCCCTGCGCGTGGACGGGCCCCCGGCCGCCATGCCTTTCCTTCACCCCATCCTGCCGATCACCATGCCCCGTCCCCGCTCCAGCGCCGCCACCCTCGGAGGTTCCTCGGACGAAACCGAAGCCGCGTTCTACGAGGCCCTGCAGCGTGGCGATATCGAGCTGTTGATGTCCTGCTGGGCCGACGAGGACGACATCGTCTGCGTGCACCCCGGCGGGCCGCGGCTGCTGGGCGCGGGGGCGATCCGGGCGGCATTCGAGGCCATGTTTTCGCATGGCACGGTGCGGGCCCGGCCCGTGCAGGTACACCGGGTGGTGGCCCTCACCAGCGCCGTGCACAGCGTCGCCGAACACGTGGAGGTGATGCTGCCCGACGGCCTGCACCAGGCCGTGGTGCTGGCCACCAACGTCTACCACAAGACCCCCGAAGGCTGGCGCATGGTGGCGCACCACGCCAGCCCCGGGGCCGCGCCGGACGTGCAGACGGCGGACGCGCAGCGGCCCGTGCTCCATTGAGCCGATGGCCTTCCCATGTTCGAGCCTTTTTGCCTTCTTGCCCCGGAACTGTAAGCGCTAGCAGCTATGAAATATGTAGCACCCCGCTGGCTGCCCGGAGGCCAGCTCCAGACCATCTGGCCGGCCCTGTACTCGCGCCGGGTGTTCGGGCCCCGCCCCGAGTACCGCCGCGAGCGCTGGGAGACGCCGGATGGTGATTTCGTGGATGTGGACTTCCTGCAGGATGGCGTGGCGGCGGCCGGCGCGCCCCGGCCGTTGCTGGTGGTCTTCCATGGCCTGGAGGGTTCGTCGCGCAGCCACTACTGCGAAGCGTTCGCCGACCTGGCGCGCGAGCAGGGCTGGGCCTGCGCGCTGCCGCATTTCCGGGGGTGCAGTGGCGAGATCAACCGTGCGCCGCGCGCCTACCACTCGGGCGACCACGCCGAGATCGGCTGGATGCTGCAGCGCCTGCGTGCATCGCACAGGGGGCCGCTGATGGCGGTGGGTGTCTCCCTGGGGGGAAACGCGCTCCTGCGCTGGGCCGCCGAAGTGGGCGAGGACGCCGCGCGCAGCGCGGACGCGGTGGCCGCCGTGTGCTCGCCCATCGACCTGGCCGCAGGCGGGCACGCGATCGGGCGCGGCTTCAACCGGCAGGTCTACACGCGCATGTTCATGCGCACCCTGGTGCCCAAGGCGCTGCAGAAGCTGGCGCAGCACCCGGGGCTGTTCGACCGGCAGGCTATGATGGCGGCGCGTGACCTGTATGCGTTCGACAACGTGTTCACCGCACCGCTGCACGGCTTTCGCAACACCGAAGACTATTGGCTGCGCGCCTCCGCCAAGCCGCTGCTGCACCGCATCCGCCTTCCGGCTCTGGTCGTCAATGCGCGCAACGACCCGTTCGTTCCGGCCGCCAGCCTGCCGCTGCCGCAGGAGGTGGCCAACGGGTTCGTCACGCTCTGGCAGCCCCCGCACGGCGGCCATGTCGGCTTTGCCCACGGGCGCTTGCCGGGGCATGTGCGCGCCATGCCCGACGCAGTCGGGGGATGGTTGGCAGAGCATGCGGGGGCCGTGGCGCGCGCGGGAGCACAATCGCCGCATGGATGACATCGTCAAGCAGGCGCTGGCCAAGTGGCCCAATGTGCCCGACTGCTACGGATGGCTCGGCCTGGATGCGCGCGGCCACTGGTACCTGCGCGACGACCAGGTCCAGGCCGCAGGCCCCTTTCCGCGCAGCAAGGGGTCCCTGCTGCAGCATGAAAAGCTGGTCGAATTCATCGCGCGCAATTACGAGCACGACGCGCAGGGGCAATGGTTTTTCCAGAACGGGCCGCAGCGCGTGTATGTGGAACTGGAAGCCACGCCCCTCGTGTGGCGCATACAGCCGGATTTTTCCGTGCTTTCCCACACCGGCCGGGGGGCCGCGGTGCAGGACTGCCTGGTGGATGCGCAGGGGCGGGTCTACCTGGTGTCGGAGCTGGGCGTGGGGCTGGTGCACACCCTGGACGTGCCCTTGGCCGCCGAGGCGGTGGAGGCGGGCCGCTGGGTACCGCTGGATGTGCGGGTAGAGGATTTGCCGGGGCGCTACGGCTTCGTCATGAGCCCGCATGGTCGCTGGAGCGCTGGTGGAATGCAGGGGCGGGCGCCCAGGGCGGGCATGGCGCGCACCTGAAGAAAAAAGAGAAGGAACCAGGGCGCAGAAAGTAAAAAAGCCGGTCCACAGAACCGGCTTTTTCATGGGCCCGCGCGGCGCTCCGCCGCATGCGGGAGAGAAGGGCCTACTTGGCGGCCGCGGCCATGAACTCGACGGCGGCACGCAGATCGGCATCCGACGCCTGAGCGGCGCCACCGCGGGGAGGCATCGCACCCTTGCCCTTGGCCACGCTGTTGTACAGCGCATCGATGCCGGCAGGCAGGCGGGCCGACCAGGCGGCCTTGTCACCAAACTTGGGGGCGCCGGCCACGCCAGCCGCGTGGCACACCTGGCACGCCTGCTTGTACAGGGCTTCGCCAGCGCCAGCGCCTGCGGCGGCAGCGGCCACAGGAGCGGGCGCTGCTGCTGCAGCAGCAGGAGCGGCTTCGGCAGCGGGCGCTGCTGCGGCCGCCGTAGCGGCAGGGGCTGCGGACGCGGCGTCGGCGGCAGCCGCGGGGGCTGCTCCGGCGGGTGCCGCGGGTTCCGCGAACTTGGCGCCGGCGGCGTTGGCCATGTATGCGACGGCCCGCGCGATTTCGGTGTCGTTGAAGTCGCCGCCGCCTTGCGGCGCCATGGCGCCCTTGCCCTTCAGCGCGGATTGGACCAGCGCTTCAAAGCCGGTCTTGATGCGGGCCGACCAGGCAGCGGCGTCCGAGAACTTGGGAGCCCCCGCGGCGCCTGTGGCATGGCAGGCCGCGCACTGGCCCTTGTAGACGTCTTCGCCGCTTCGCAGGGGGCGGTTGGCATCGCGGATTTCGACCATGCCCACCTTCTGGATGCGCTCGGCAATGGCCTTCTCGGGATTGGCTGCGCCAGCGGCCGGCTTGTCGGCCGACGTGACATACAGGACCAAGCCAATGATGGCAAAGATCGGAATCACAAACGAGAAAAGTACCGCGACCAGCAACTGCTTGGGGTTCTTGATCGGGCCGGTATGGGCTTCTTCGTGGTGGTTGTCGCTCATGACGTCCTCAGGGTGTATCGGGGGGCTTTGATGAAATCAACCCTCAATTATATCTGCGGGGCTGGTGCCTCCCCGTGAGCATCGCACAGGCGCCGCGCCAGATGCGCGAGACAGCCCGCGCGCGCCGCCACCCTGCGGTGCGGGCGCGCGTGGCCTGGCGCCGCCGTGCGCGTCAGGACGGATTGCCCGCCACCGCCGCGGCTTCGGGCGCGCCGCCGCCCAGGGCCTTGTACAGCGCCACCTGGTTTTGCAGCTGCGCGAGCTTGACCTGCACGACGGCCTGCTGCGTGGCGAACAGGGAACGCTGGGCGTCCAGCAGGTCCAGGTAGCTCGATACGCCGTTGCGGTAGCGCAGATCGGCTAGCTGCAGCCGCGCGCCTTCCGCCTGGGCCTGCAGTTGCTGGGCCTCGGCCTGCTCACCCAGGGTGGCCTGGCCCGCCAGCGCATCCGAGACTTCGCGGAAGGCCGTCTGGATGGCCTTTTCGTATTGCGCGATGGCGATGCCCCGCCCGGCTTGCGCACTCTCGAGGTTGGCCTGGTTGCGGCCCGCGTCGAAGATGGGCAGCAGCAGGGACGGCGCGATCGTGAACCCCCACGAGCCGCTCTTGAACAGGCCCGACAGTTCGCCGCTGGCGGTGCCTGCCTGGGCCGTGAGCGATATGCGCGGGAAGAACGCGGCCCGCGCCGCGCCGATGTTCGCGTTGGCTGCGATCAGCTGCTGCTCTGCCTGGCGGATGTCGGGGCGGCGCGTCAGCAGTTCGGACGGCAGGCCCGCGGGCAACTGCGCCATGGCGGGCGCAGCGGCCAGCCGGCTGCCCGTGAGGCTGGCGCGGATGTCGTCGGGCAGGGACTGTCCGAGCAGCAGGGCCAAGGCGTTCTCGTCCAGCGCGCGCTGGCGCTGCTGCTGCGCCAGGGTGGCGCGTGCCGCCTGGGTCAGGGACTCTGCCTGGCGGAAGTCCAGCTCCGAGGCCACGCCCGCGTCCAGCCGCATGCGCGTGAGGCGCACCGATTCCTCGCGCGACGCGAGGGTCTGGCGCGACAGGTCCAGCAGCTCCTCGTCGGCCAGCAGGTTCAGCCAGCCGTTGGCCACGGCGGCCACCAGGCTGACCTGCGCCGCATTGCGGCCCTCTTCGGTGGCAAGGTACTGCGCGAGCGCCTGCTCCTTGAGGCTGGCGATGCGGCCGAAGAAGTCGATCTCCCAGGCCGAAACCGCAAGTCCGACGCTGAACGAGTTGGTCAGGTCGCCCGTGCCCGCGGCCGGTGCGCGGCTGGCGTTGGCCGCCAGGCCCACGCCCGGGTACAGGTCGGCCCGGCGCACCTGGAACGTGGCGCGTGCCTGTTCGATGTTGAGCACGGCCACGCGCAGATCGCGGTTGTTGGCCAGCGCGGCTTCGATGAGCTGGCGCAGCCGGGGTTCGGCGAAATAGTCCTGCCAGGGGGCCGCGGCCTCAGCGCCCTGCGTGGTGCCACTGGCGGAAGCCGCCGTGGTGTACGTGGCCGGTACGGGGGGCGCGGGTCGCTCGTAGACGGGGATGAACGAGCAGCCGGCCAGCAGCGCTGCCGCTGCCAGTGCGATGGAGGTGCTGCGGTGATTAGTCATGGGTTCCAACTCCTGCTTCTTCTGCGTGGCGGCGGTTCATTTCCTGCTGGCGCGCGCTGCCCTTGAACAGGCTGCGGACCACCACGAAGAACACGGGCACGAAGAACACGGCCAGTGCCGTGCCCGTGATCATTCCGCCCAGCACGCCCGTGCCGATGGCGCGCTGGCTGGCCGAGCCCGCGCCCGACGCGATGGCCAGCGGCAGCACGCCCAGGCCGAATGCCATCGAGGTCATCACGATGGGGCGGAACCGCAGGTGCGCGGCCGCCAGCGCCGACTCGATCACGCCCTTGCCCTGGGCCTGAAGGTCCTTGGCAAATTCGATGATCAGGATGGCGTTCTTCGCCGACAGGCCGATGATGGTGATCAGGCCCACCTGGAAGTACACGTCATTGGCATAGCCCCGCAGCAGGGTCGCCAGCAGCACGCCCAGCACGCCCAGGGGCACCACCAGGATCACGGCCAGCGGAATCGACCAGCTTTCGTACAGCGCGGCCAGGCACAGGAACACGGCCAGGATGGCAAAGCTGTAGAGGATCAGCGACTGGGAGCCCGCCAGCTTTTCTTCGCGCGACTGGCCGGTCCATTCAAAGCCGAAGCCTGCGGGCAGCTGGCCCGCGAGCTTTTCCATCTCGGCCATGGCGGCGCCCGTGCTGAAACCGGGGGCTGGCGAGCCCGAGATCCGCATGGCGGGATAGCCGTTGTAGCGCACCGTCTGCTGCGCGCCATTGACCCAGCGGGTGGTGGCGAAGGCAGAGAGCGGCACCGGCTTGCCCTGGCTGTTGGCGGCGTTGATCTTCAGCAGATCGTCGGGCTGCATGCGCGAAGGCGCGTCGGCCTGCACGACCACGCGCTGGAGGCGGCCCTGGTTCGGGAAGTCGTTCACATAGCTCGAGCCCAGCGCGGTCGACAGCGCGGAGTTGATGGCATCGAACGGCACGCCCAGGGCGTTGGCCTTGTCGCGGTCGATGTCGATCTGCAGCTGTGGCGCGTCTTCCAGGCCGTCCGGGCGCACCTGCGTGAGCACCTTGCTTTGCGAGGCCATGCCCAGCAGCTGATTGCGTGCCTTCACGAGCGCCTCGTGGCCGGCGCCTCCGCGGTCCTGCAGGCGGAACGTGAAGCCGCTGGCATTGCCCAGCTCGGGAATGGGAGGCGGGCTCAGCGGGAAGATGAACGCATCGCGGATTCCCATCAGGCCGCCGAAGGCCCGGTTGGCAACGTCCTGCGCCGATTGGCCCGGGCCGTGGCGTTCGCTCCAGTCCTTCAAGGTCACGAAGGCAAGGGCGGCGTTCTGCCCCTGGCCGGAGAAGCTGAAGCCCAGCACGCCCACCATGCTCTGCACTTCGGGCTGCTTGAGAATGAACTCCTCGACCTGCTGCATCACGGCCAGCGTGCGCTCCTGCGTCGCGCCGGGGGGCAGCTGCACGTTGACGATGATGTTGCCCTGGTCTTCGCTGGGCAGGAACGAGGTGGGCAGGCGCATGTACACCACGGCGACGGCGCCAATGATGGCGGCGTAGATGACGAGGTAGCGTGCTGCCCGCTTGAGCATGCGCGCCACGAAGCCTTCATAGCCCTTGGCGGTGCGCGAAAAGCCGCGATTGAACCAGCCGAAGAAACCGGTTTTCTCGTGGTGGTGCCCGGCTTCCACGGGCTTGAGCAGCGTGGCGCACAGGGCCGGCGTGAGCGACAGGGCCATGAAGGCGGAAAAGCCGATGGAGGCCACCATCACTGCCGAGAACTGGCGGTAGATGTTGCCCGTGGAGCCCGCGAAGAAGGCCAGCGGCACGAACACCGAGATCAGCACCACGGTCACGCCGATGATGGCGCCCGAGATCTGGCGCATGGCCTTGCGCGTCGCCTCGAGCGGGGACAGTCCTTCCTCGCTCATGATGCGTTCGACGTTTTCCACCACCACGATGGCATCGTCCACCACGATGCCGATCACCAGCACCATGCCGAACATGGTCAGCACGTTGATCGAGAAGCCCAGCGCCAGCAGCGTGGCGAAGGTGCCCAGCAGAGCGATCGGCACCACGATGGTGGGGATGATGGTGTAGCGCCAGTTCTGCAGGAACAGGAACATCACCAGGAACACCAGCGCCACCGCTTCCAGCAGGGTCTCGGCCACCTGCTTGATGGAGATGTCCACGAAGCGCGAGCTGTCGTAGGGAATGCTCCAGCTCATGCCTTCGGGGAAGTAGCGCGAGAGCTCATTCATCTTGGTGCGCACGGCTTTCGCGGCTTCCAGGGCATTGCCGCTGGGCGACAGCTGGACGCCAATGCCCACGGCGGGCTTGCCGTTCAGTCGCGCGGCCGTGGCGTAGGCCTGGCCCCCCAGCTCCACGCGCGCCACGTCCTTGATGCGCACGGTGGAGCCGTCGGTGTTGGCGCGCAGCACGATGTTGCCGAACTGCTCCACGCTGGAGAGCTGGCCGTTGACCACCACCGTGGCCGCAATCCCCTGGCCCGCGATGTTGGGCAGGTCGCCGATCGTGCCGCTGGCCACCTGGGCGTTCTGGGCGCGGATGGCGGCGGTGATTTCGGCGGCCGAAAGGTTGAAGCTCACCATCTTGGCGGGGTCGATCCAGATGCGCATGGCGCGTTCCGTGCCGAACAGCTGTGCCTGGCCGATGCCCTGCAGCCGCTGCAGCTCGGGGACGATGTTGCGCGACGCGTAGTCGCCCAGGGCCACCGTGTCCGTCGCCGGGTTGGTCGACGAGAGCATGGTGAACAGCAGGAAGTTGGAGCGCGATTTGTCCACGCGCACGCCCTGTTGTGTCACGGCCGAGGGCAGCCGCGGCGTGGCGCGCGAGAGGCGGTTCTGCACATCCACCTGGGCCAGATCGGCATTGGTGCCGGGCTGGAAGCTCAGCGTGATGCTGCCGGAGCCGTCGGCCTGGGCGACGGATTCCATGTAGATCAGCCCCGGTGATCCGTTCATCTCGCGCTCGATGACCGACAGCACGCTGTCTTCGAGCGTTTGCGCGGATGCGCCCGGATAGGCCGCGTTGATGACGATGGCTGGCGGAGCCACCGGTGGGTACTGCGCGATGGGCAGCTGCGTGATCGCCACGCCGCCCATCACCATGATGAACAGGGCGATCACCCATGCAAAGATGGGTCGGTCGATAAAGAACTTGGCCATGCTGGGGTGCCCTTTATGGCTTCGACGAAGACGCGGCAGAAGCGGCGGGTGCCGCAGGTGCTGCTGCTGCGGCCGGCGACGAGGGCGCCGCGGATGGAGCTCCCGGCGCTTGCCATGGAACCGGCTTCACCGGCGTGCCGGGCGGCAGCATCTGCAGCTTCTGGAAGCCGTCCACCATGACCTTCTCGCCAGCCTTCAGCCCGTCGAGAACCACCCAGCGGTTGTTCTGGGCCGCGCTGACCTTGATGGGGCGCTGGGACACTTTGCCGTCCTCGCCCACCACGCTGACCGTGTCACCCTGCTGGGTGCGCGTGACAGCCTGCTGGGGCAGGGTGATGGCATTGCTGGCCTGGGCCTGTTCGATGCGCACGCGCAGGTACAGGCCGGGCAGCAGCTCTCCCTTGGGGTTGGGAACTTCCGCGCGCAGCGTGACCTGTCCCGTGGTGGCGTCCACCGACAGGTCGGTGAACAGCAGCTTGCCGGTCTGGGCGTATTCCGATCCGTCGCCCAGGACGAGCTTGACGCTGGCGGCCTCGGTGCCGCCGGCGCGCTTGAACTGGCCGCTTTCCATGGCACGGCGCAGCTGGAAGACATCGCTGGCCGATTGGGTGAAGTTCACGTACACCGGGTCGATCTGCTGCACGACGGCCAGGGCAGTGGCTTCTCCCTGCCCGACCAATGCACCTTCCGTGACCAGCGCCCGCCCGATGCGGCCCGATATGGGGGATGTCACGCTGGCATAGCCAAGGTTGATGTCGGCGGTGCGCACCGACGCCCTGGCGGCGGCCACGTCTGCCTGGGCCTGCTTTTCGGCGGCTTCCGCATTGACGAAGTCCTGCTTGCTGATGGCATTGGCGCTCACGAGCGGGCGGTAGCGTTCCACCTGGGCGCTGGCCTGCGCGAGGTTGGCCTGGGCCTTGGCGAGGCTGGCGCGGGCGCTTTCCGACGCTGCCGCGTACGGGGCAGAGTCAATGCGAAAGAGTGGCTGGCCTGCCTTCACGTCGCTGCCCTCCTTGAAAAGGCGCTGCTGCAGGATGCCCGCAGCCCGGGCGCGCACCTGGGCGACGCGGGAAGCTTCCACGCGGCCCGGCAATTCGGTGATCAGCCCCACATCGCCGGGCGTTGCGGTGACAACCCCAACCTCGACGGGGGGCATCTGCTGCCCGCCGGCTGGGGCTTGGCCGTCGCTTTTGCCGCAGGCAGCCAGCAACACCGCCGCTGCGGTGGCTGCGACCAGGGAGATGGCCTTGTGGGTTGTAGAGGCGCGAAAGGAGGGAATGGCAGATGCGTCACGCGGTGTGGGCATGGGAGTCCTTTTGATTGGCGTCAAGGAATTGGGTTGTAGGGGAAAGGGCCGCTGGCTGGAAGCGCCCCAAGATGAGAGCCCGACAAAATAAGTGCGCGATTATACATACAAACATGAATGTATAATTGCGACCGCCGGATGTCTTGGTGCATCCGGCCGGTGACTAGGCATTGAGAACGAGGAGACATACACCCCATGGCGCGTCGAACCAAAGAGGATGCAATTGCCACGCGCAACAGCCTGATAGATGCCGCGGAGCAGGTCTTCCGGGAGAAGGGGGTTTCGCGTGCTTCCCTGAGCGATATCGCGCAGGCTGCGGGGGCGACGCGGGGGGCGATCTACTGGCATTTCAAGGACAAGGTGGACCTCTTCAGTGCCATGATGGACCGGGTGACCCTTCCGCTCGAGCAGGGCTATGGGGAATTCGAGTGCAGCACCTGTCCGGATCCGGTGCAGCGGCTGCGTGCGGTGATGGCGCTTGTGCTGCGCAGCGTGGCCTCTGACGAGCGGACGCGCCGGGTTTTCGAGATTGCGCTCTACAAGGTGGAATATGTGAGCGAGCTCGTGGGGGTGCGTGATCGTCACGTGGCTGCGTCGGATGGTTTCACCCGCCAGTTGGCGCGCGACTTCGAGCTGGCTGCGCAGTTGCAAGGGGTCGTCTTGCCAATGACGCCCATGGAGGCGGCCGTGGGCTTGCATGCCTTGTTCGATGGGCTCATCCGCAACTGGATCCTGGGCGAAGGCGGCTTCGATCTGGTGGGTGTCGGCGGGGTGAGTACCGATGCCTTTCTTGTGGGGTTGGGCCTGGCATTGCCAGGGGTTGTTGATGCCCAGGATTGCCGTGTTGTGCCCTAGTGCGTCTGTGGGTGCTCGTGTTGGTTGTGGTGCATCGGGGTAGTGTGCGTTTGCTGGCGGCGGTTGCATGCGATAATCCGAGGCTGTGCCAGTTCGGTCGTGCGGCTGTAGCTCAGTGGATAGAGTATTGGCCTCCGAAGCCAAGGGTCGTGGGTTCGATCCCCGCCAGCCGCACCAATGACGCGTGCAATCCAGGGAATGTGTCTCTTCGGGTGATCCTGCGGGGCTGCTAATTTCTCCGTGTTGCAAAAAACTAGTGCTATAATTCGAAATTCTCCGGAGGGGTGCCCGAGTGGCTAAAGGGGGCAGACTGTAAATCTGTTGGCTTACGCCTACACTGGTTCGAATCCAGTCCCCTCCACCAGTGAGAGAGTAGTGTTGAGAGTGATGTTCGGTTTTGCTTGATTGCAAGGCTGGGCGCGCAGAGGCTGTTGGCCGATGCGGGAGTAGTTCAATGGTAGAACCCTAGCCTTCCAAGCTAATGACGCGGGTTCGATTCCCGTCTCCCGCTCCATTGCTCGCTTGTGCTGGTTTGTTGAGTTAGAGATTTTGATGTTGTGCGAGCGGCATCAAGTTGCCCATGTGGCTCAGTGGTAGAGCACTCCCTTGGTAAGGGAGAGGTCGCGGGTCCGATTCCCGCCATGGGCACCACTTTCAGGTGCGTCCGATTCTGGTTGCGCCGAGATCCTGTCGTATTGGTATAGATTTTTTTCGGAGTCGGAAAAATGGCAAAAGGAAAGTTCGAGCGCACCAAGCCTCACGTCAACGTGGGCACGATCGGCCACGTGGACCATGGCAAGACGACGCTGACGGCGGCCATCGCCACCGTGCTGTCCGCCAAGTTCGGCGGCGAAGCCAAGGCATACGACCAGATCG
>NZ_JAHUWZ010000015.1 GCF_019218755.1 Acidovorax sp. sif1233
GGCCAGATCGCGGGCGGCCAGCGCGGCGCGCACCGGCGCGAGCGGCGGCGGCACGGGCTCGGCGGCGAGGTGCGGCACGGGGTCGGCGCGCAGGGCGTTCACCCACTGGATGCGGTCGCGCGGCTGGCTCAGCACGAGCTTGACCGGGGCCTTGCCCACCTCGGCGATGGCAGCCTCGTTGGCGCCCACCGAGACCTGGCCCTGCGCATTGGAGAACTCCACCGTGCCCGACAGCACGGTGAGCAGCGTGCGGCCATCGTCCTCCACGGCGAGGTCCCAGTCCGTGCCGCGGATCGCGGCGGTGGCGGCCGGCGTCTCCAGGTTCAGCCGGCTGCCATCGGCCCGGCGCGTCTGCGTCCACGCGCGCCCGGCGTTGAGCAGCAGGGTGGTCACGGGCTGGGCCGGCGTGGCCACGCCCTTGACCTGCAGCACGGTGTTCTGGTGCAGGCGCAGCTGCGTGTCGTCGGCGAACAGCAGGGCCATCTTGGCGGCCTGGCGCGTGCGCACGAAGTCGCCCGTGGCCAGGGCCTGGGCGGGGCGGGCGGGCTGCCAGTCGGCGGCAGCCGCGGCGCGCTGGTCGCCCGTACCCTGCAGGCTGACGATCTCCGCGGCCGCGCCCGCGGGCACGGCGGCGTGGCCGGAGAGCGGCCAGGCCAGGGCGGTCAACGCGGCCAGCGCCGTGAGGGCGGGCAGGCAATTCTTCTTGTGGGGCATGTCGTGGACTTTCGGGGAAGGCTGGAATGGCACCCGCCGGGCGCAACCTCCCTGGCGCCCGGCGTGCAGAAATTATCACGAGCCCCGGCCCCGCAGCCCCCCGCCTACACGCTGCATGCGCTTGCATTTTCATGAAGAAAGCCACATTTCGCAGCATCAAGTCAGGGCCCGGGGATCGCGCACCACCCCGCACGGCCCCTTCCTACAGACGCCGTGCGGGGTCGGTGCTACAAATTGGCATACCCCTTGCATCGCACCGGGTGCACACCATTTGCGTACTGCCCGGAGCCTCCACCATGCCCGCTTCCCGCCGCCTCAAGATTGGTCTGTCCGCCTGTTTCCAGCATGCCGACCCCACCCGCCCGCTTTTCACCGGCAAGACGCTGCAGTACGTCGAGCAGTCCATCGCGCACTGGCTCATGTCCGCCGGCGCGATGGTCGTGATGGTGCCCTGTCCCACGGGCGAGACGGCGCGCGGCGACGTGACGCTCGCGCACTACGCCGACTGGCTCGACGGCGTGGTCATGCACGGCGGCGCCGACGTCTGGCCGGGCAACTACGGCGAGGAGCCGCTGCGCGAGGAGTGGCTGGGCGACCGGGTGCGCGACCTGTACGACCTGGCCGTGGTGAAAGCGTTCGCCGAGGTGCGCAAGCCCATCTTCGGCGTCTGCCGGGGCCTGCAGCTGATCAACGTGGCGTTTGGCGGTGCGCTCTACCAGGACCTGCAGACCCAGCACCCCGGGGCGCTGGAGCACCGCAACGCGACCACGTACGACCAGCATTTCCACGACATCCATATCGTGCCGGACTCGCACCTGGCCAAGCTGTATCCCGACACGCCCCGCGCCCGCGTCAACAGCATCCACCACCAGGGCATCAAGCGGGTGGCGCCGGATTTTGTCGTCGAGGCCCTGAGCGAACCCGACGGCGTGCCCGAAGCGATCCGCCTGAAGCCCGCGCCAGGGCGCGGCTACATCGCCGCCACGCAGTGGCATCCGGAATTTCACAAGGTGGGCGCGGACACCTTGGACGACACCGCCATCCTCGACGACTTCCTGTCCGCCTGTGCGCTGGCCAAGGCCAACCCCCCGCCGCACCGCGGCCCCCTGCGCATCCGCGACCGGGCGACACGGATGCTGCGGCAGGCGCTGCACAGGACCCGGGAGTGAGCGCACGCCGCGCCCAGGCGCGGCGCCTCAGGCGGGCTGCGCCCGCACGGCTTGCCCGGCCTTGACCTCGGCGCCCGGGCCGCCGGCCAGGGCCGTCCCCACCACATCCTCCATCTGCGCCCGCAGCCAGCGGTGCGCCGCATCCTGCTGGTAGCGCGCGTGCCAGACCAGGTACATCGGCAGGCGCGGGCAAGGCACCGGCACGGGCGCGCTGGCCAGCGCCGAGAGCGCCGTGCGGCCCAGCAGCGAGGGGGCGGTGGTGAGCAGCGGCGTGCCGCGCACGAACGCGGGCAGCGCCCCGAAGCCCGGCACGCGCACCGCGAAGCGGCGGTGCAGGCCGCGGGCCGCGAGCTGGCGGTCCAGCGCCAGGCCGCGGTGCGCCTCATAGGCCACCGTCACATGCGCCGCCGCGAGATAGTCCTGCGCGTCGCGCGGCGCCTCGCGCACGGCAGGGTCGTAAAACACCCGGTACTGGTCCTCGAACAGGCGCTTTTGCAGGATGTCGGTGCCGTCCGGCGGGCGCGGGGTGATGGCCAGCTGGCATGCATCCGAGCGCAGCAGGTCCGCGCCGGGCGCGCCGCTGGGCACGATGCGCAGCGTGACATCGGGCGCGGCCTCGCGCAGGCGGGCGGCCAGGGGCGGCAGCAGCAGGTCGCGCTGGAAATCGTTGGCGGCCAGGGTCAGGTCGGCCCGCCAGCGGGCAGGGTCGAACGCGCAGCCCTGCGCGAACTGCTGCATCTGGCGCAGCAGCTCGCGCGCCGGCGCCGCCAGGCTTTCGGCCCGCGCGGTGGGCACGATACCCCGCCCCCGCTTGACGAACAGCGGGTCTCCCGTGATGGCGCGCAGCTTGCCCAGCAGGTGGCTCACCGCCGACTGCGTGACGCCCAGACGGGCGGCGGCGGCGGTGATGCTGCCGGTTTCCAGCACCGCCACCAGCAGTTGCAGCAGGTGGGCGTCCAGGCCCGACCAATCATCGATTCTGCTCATGCGTTCGATGATCTTTGCCCCCTTCATCTTTGGCAATGCACGCCCGACACTGCGGCCTGACCTACATCAAGCCACGGAGACATCGTGACCACGAAACCCACCCCGCCGCGCCCCATCCCGGGCACCACGCCGTTCGATGGCGCCCAGGCCCGCAAGGGCTATGCGCTCAACAAGATGTGCTTCTCGTTCAACGACGAGGCCAACCGCAAGGCCTTCGCCGAGGACGAGGAGGCCTACATGCAGCAGTACGGCCTGAACGCGCAGCAGGCCGCCGCCATCCGCGCCAGGAACGTGCTGCAGCTCATCGCGGCGGGCGGCAACGCCTACTACCTGGCCAAGTTCGCGGGCATCTTCAAGCTCGACATGCAGGACATCGGCGCGCAGCAGACGGGCATGACCAAGGACGAATTCAAGGCCATGCTCGTGGCCGCCGGCCAATAAGGAGACATCACATGGCACAACTCATCGGTGGCCTCGGCACCTCGCACATCCCCGCCATTGGCGGCGCCATCCACAAGGGCCTGCAGAACGAGCCCTACTGGAAACCCTTCTTCGACGGCTTTCCGCCCATCCGCCAGTGGCTGCAGGCCCGCAAGCCCGATGTGGTCGTGATGTTCTACAACGACCACGGCCTGAACTTCTTCCTGGACAAGATACCCACCTTCGCCGTGGGCGCCGCCGCCGAATACCACAACGCCGACGAGGGCTGGGGCATTCCCACGCTGCCGCCATTCGCGGGCGAGGTGGACCTGTCGTGGCATCTCATCAACACGCTGATCGACCAGGAGTTCGACGTGACCACCTGCCAGGAGATGCTGGTGGACCACGCCTGCACGCTGCCGCTCAAGCTCTTCTGGCCCGAGGGCGACTGCCCCGTGACGGTGGTGCCGGTGTGCATCAACACCGTGCAGTTCCCGCTGCCGTCGGCCAAGCGCTGCTATGCGCTGGGCAAGGCCGTGGGCCAGGCCATCCAGAGCTGGGACAGCGACAAGAAGGTGGCGGTGATGGCCTCCGGCGGCCTGAGCCACCAGCTCGACGGCGAGCGCGCGGGCTTCATCAACAAGGCGTTCGACCTGCAGTTCATCGAGAGCCTGACCACCAACCCTGAATGGGCCACGCAGTTCAGCGTGCACGAGCTGGTGGAGAAGACGGGCACCCAGGGCGTGGAGCTGCTCATGTGGCTGGCGATGCGCGGCGCGCTCAGCGCCGCCGCGCCGGGCGTGCGCCGCGTGCACAGCAACTACCACATCCCGATCTCGAACACCGCCACCGCTGTCATGGCGCTGGAGGCGGTGTAGCACGGTGGACGGCAGCCCAGGCGCCCAGAACCTGCCCAGGGGTTCTGGATGCGCGGGCTAGCGGCCGGCCACCGCAAGGAAGGCGCGCGGCGCCACCAAGGCCTCGAACGGGTTCCAAGGAGCGCTGGCCGCCGCCTTCAACGCCCTGCCGGCTGGTGCAGGCCAAAGCGGACCCCGCCGGGGTCCGTGCACATGAGAAACACGCCAAAGCCGGGCTCCTGCGGCCCCGGAGGCTGCACGGTCCCTCCCAGCGCCAGCACACGCTGGGCCGCCTGCGTCGCATCGGCCACTTCAAAGAAGGGGGTGATGGCCCGCGCAGGGTCTGCGCCATGCAGGCCGACGTTCATGTTCCCATTGCGAAACCAGCCCTCGCCCTCCTTCTCCGTGGGCTCGAAGGCCCATTGAAAGAGGTGGCTGAAAAACTGCTGCGAAACCAGGGCGTTTTCGGCTCCAATTTCAAGGAATGAGACGTTGGCGTGCATCGGAAGCTCCATCTGAAAAAAACAAGTCAGGTTCGCCAGTCTGGGCTGCTTGCGCCTGTCCGTCTTGAAGAAAAATGACCTGGGGGGTTCCGGTGCCTCGGACCGCGGCCCCGTCCTCTCCCCCCGGCTACGCCGTCTCCACCAGGCTGGCAGGCTTGCCCGGGACATCGGCCCAGCCTGCGCGCTGATAGGCCGCTGGCGAGCAACCGGCAAAGTGCCGGAACTCCCGGCTCAGGTGGCTCTGGTCGGCATATCCGCAGCGGGCGGCCAGATCCGCCAGGTCCGCCATCCCCGCGGGCCCGGTGACCTCTCCCAGGGCCTGCTGGGCCGCGCCAAAACGCAGCCGCCGCGCCAGGCGCTTGGGTGTATCCCCCAACTGGTTGCGGGACTGCAGCGCCAGATGCCGCTCGCTCCAGCCCACGGCGCGGCACAGGGCAGACATGGACAGGTTGCCGCGTTGCGCGCTGAGCAATGCCCAGGCCTGCCGCACCGGGGCCTGCGCCGTGTGGCGCGACCGGCCCAGCACCCCCTGCAGACACCGCTGCACCAGGGCAAACCGCGCGGGCCAATCCGGCGCGTGGTGCAACTGCTCGGACAGCCGCGTGGCCGTGCCGCCCCACACATCGGCCAGCGCGGCCACCGGGCACGAGAGCACATCCGGACTGCCATGGAACAGCTGAAAGCCCAGCCAGGGTGCCAGCGTCACTTCCACGCAGGACTGCGCTCCCAGGTGCTCGGTCACCATCGGCCCGCCACCGAGCCCCGCCACCAGGGATTGGTACCGCTGCATGGCGCCGCCGGGCTGCCCGACGCCGTAAGCCGCGTGCCAGCCGATGATCAGCTTGATGCCCGCGTGCGCGACCTCCAGGCGGCGCACCGTGTGCGGCAGGTATTCCTCGAACCCCCACATCGCGCAGGCGGCGGCGGGCAGCCCCGGCAAGCCGGGGCCGGGGATGGCCCGGCTTGAGGCGATGAGCGATGGCATGGGTTCCTCCTGCCGGGCCGAAGTGCGCCGGTGGGCCACCTTACACCGCCCAGCGGCTCCCCAGGTCGCCGGGGTTCGCGGACCCCGCGCGGCCCGCGAACCCCGGCGGTGCTGGCACGGGAGGCCGCGCAGCCACAGGCTTCAAGCCTTTTTGGCGCCCAGCGCTTGATCCATCTGCACGAACAGCTATTTTTTTAATAGCAAAAACACCCTGCGGGCTGCTCGGGCATCGGAAAATACTGTAAATTCATACAGTGAATTTACAGTCCAAACTCGCCATCCTGGCCGACGCCGCCAAGTACGACGCCTCGTGCGCATCCAGCGGCGCGGCGCCGCGCGATTCGGTGGGCGGGCGCGGCATGGGCTCCACCGAGGGCATGGGCATCTGCCACAGCTACGCGCCGGACGGCCGCTGCATCTCGCTGCTCAAGATCCTGCTCACCAACTTCTGCCAGTACGACTGCCTGTACTGCGTGAACCGGGTCAGCAGCAACGTGCCGCGCGCCCGCTTCACGGTGCAGGAGGTGGTGCAGCTCACGCTGGACTTCTACCGGCGCAACTGCATCGAGGGGCTGTTCCTCTCCAGCGGCATCATCCAGAGCCCCGACTACACCATGGAGCAGGTGGTGGAGGTGGCGCGCGTGCTGCGCGAGGAGCACGACTTTCGCGGCTACATCCACCTCAAGACCATCCCCGATGCCTCGCCCGAGCTGATGGAGCGCGCGGGCCGCCATGCCGACCGGCTGAGCATCAACGTGGAGCTGCCCACGCCCGAAGGGCTCACGGCCCTGGCGCCGCAGAAGGACGGCGCGGCCATCGCGCGCTCCATGGCGCGCATGGCGGTGCACATCGAGGACGCGCGGCAGGCGCGCAAGGAACAGCAGGCCGCCGCCCAGGTGGTGTCGATGCCCGCCACCCGGCGCACGCTCACGCGGCGCGCGGCGGCACCACACTTCGCGCCCGGCGGGCAGAGCACGCAGATGATCGTCGGCGCCGACGCCACCGACGACCGCACCATCCTGGCCACCAGCGCCGGGCTGTACGGCGTGCACCGGCTGCGGCGCGTGTACTACTCGGCCTTCAGCCCCATCCCCGACGCGGCGCGCGCGCTGCCGCTCGTCGCGCCACCCACCGTGCGCGAGCACCGCCTGTACCAGGCCGACTGGCTGATGCGCTTTTATGGCTTCGCGCACGGCGAGATCGTGCCCGCCGGCCAGGGCGGCATGCTGGCGCTGGACATGGACCCCAAGCTCGCCTGGGCCATCGCGCACCGCGAGCGTTTTCCCGTGAACCTGAACACCGCCCCGCGCGAGCTGCTGCTGCGCGTGCCCGGCTTCGGCGTGTTGACGGTGGACCGCCTGCTGGCCGCGCGCCGCGTGCGCCGCCTGCGCCACGCCGACCTGGCGCGGTTGCGCGTGCCGCTCCAGAAGGTGCTGCCCTTCGTGGAGGCCGCCGACTACCGGCCGGGCCGCGCGCTGGATGCGACCGACCTGGCCGCGCGCATGGCCCCGCCGCCGGCGCAGCGCAAGCTTTTCGATTGATGCAAGCCACCATGGCCCGGCACACCATCACCCTCGCACATGCCACCGACTGGCCGGGCTTTCGCCGGGCCGCGCGCGCGCTGGTGCAGGCCGGCGTGCCGCCGCAGGAGGTGCAATGGTTCACCGCGCAAGGGGCCGCGCAGGACCTGTTCGCCAGCCCCGCGCCACCGGGCTCCTCCGTGGATCCGCTGCCGTCCCCGGCGGGCGGCGCGGCGCCCCGGGTGCCCGAGGATTTCCTGCGCCTGTGCGAGCGCCTGGTGCTGCACCGCAACCCGGTGCGCTTCGCGCTCATGTACCGCCTGCTGTGGCGCCTGGTGCGCGAGCGCGGGCTGCGCCACGACCCCTTGGATGCCGACCGCCTGCAGGCCCACCACATGGTGCGTGCCGTGGCGCGCGACATGCACAAGATGCACGCCTTCGTGCGCTTTCGCCCCATGACCGACACCGAGGGCCATACCGTGCAGGTGGCCTGGTTCGAGCCCGACCACCTCATCACCGAGGCCAATGCGGGCTTCTTCGTGCGGCGCTTCACGCAGATGCGCTGGGCCATCCTCACGCCCGATGCCAGCGTGCGCTGGGACGGCACGGCGCTGCACACCGGCCCGGGCGGCCAGCGCAGCGATGCGCCGCCGCCCGACGCCGGCGAGGCGCTGTGGCTCACCTACTACCGCCACATCTTCAACCCCGCGCGCCTGAAGACCGACATGATGCGCAAGGAGATGCCGCAGCGCTACTGGCACAACCTGCCCGAGGCCTCCCTGATCACCGAGCTGGCGCGCGGCGCCCACGAACGCAGCGCGCGCATGGTGCAGGCCGAGGCCACCGCGCCGCGCAAGGCCATCGCGCCGCTCATTCCGTCGCACGCGCGCGCATCGCGCTGAACTGCGGCGCGGGCTCGGCCGCCGTCCAGCGCCAGGGCAGCGCATGTGCGCGCCACACGCCGCCCAGCACCTGCAGCCGCAGCACGCGCTGCGCGCCGGGCCAGCGCGCACGCGGGGCCTCGTCCCAGAGCAGCTCGGCGCGGGCGGCCACGTGCAGCAGGCCGCCACCGTCATAGTCCACCCACAGCAGCCCGGCCTGCGGGTGCAGCGCGAGATTGCCCAGGGTGTTGAAGAACAGGTTGCCAGGGTAGTCGGGAAGGCTGAGCACCAGGCCCTCGGCCGTTTGCTCGGCATGCACGAAGCCCGGCTCGCCGCCACGGTGCGACACGTCCACGCCTTCATCGCGCCCTGCGCCCGGGTGCGCCGCCGAGGCACTCGCGATGAACATCGTGTCGCTGCGCGCGATCAGGCCCCGCGCGGCGGCGTCGAGCCCCGCACCCAGCACCTGGGCCGGTGCCGGCGGCGTCACCTCCGCGCGCAGGCCGGGCGCACGCGCCTGGATGTACTTGGGGCAGTTGCCGAAGCTCTGCACCACGTCCACCTCCAGCCCGCGGGCGCCGAACGACGCCACCCGCCCGTTCATGCGGTTGCGCCGGCGCGTGTGCGGCTCCAGGCCCAGCACGCCCACCGGCGCACCGGGCACCAACTGGGCCAGCACCGGGTCGGCCGCATCGGGCACCACCGCCATGTGCATGGCACGGGCATCGGGCGTGCGCACGAAGCCCGGCGGTCCGGCCACCATGGTGGCCCAGGGCTGGCCCTGGTCGTCGAGCGTACCCAGCAGCAAGGTGGGCAGCTTTTCGAACAGCTCGCGGTGCTGGTCGGGCATGTGGTCGCGCAGCACCAGGGGCCCCACGGCGGCCATGCGCTCGCGCACGCCCACGCGCTCCTGCAGGGCCTGCTCGCCCGCGTGGAAGGCGGCGGCGGGCGTGGCGTTCATGCCGGCACCATGGCGCCAGGGGCGGGCAGGCGGTCCGCCAGCGGCACATAGCCCGGCAGGGCTTCCATGCGCGCCACCCAGGCCGCGATGCGCGGATAGGTGGCGAGCGACAAACCGCCGATCGGCGCCTGCGAGGTGTAGCTCACCATGGCGATGTCGGCCAGCGTGGGGGCGGCACCGCCCAGCAGCCAGTCGCGGCCGTCAAGCGCGGGCTCCATGAAGTCGAAGAGCCTGCGGCCGATGGCGAGCGCCGCCTCGCTGGGCTCGCGGCCCGTGAGGGCGGCAAAACGTGCGCTCGATGCCCCGGGGGCCAGCATGCCGGCCGCCAGGCTGAACCAGCGCTGCAGGCCGGCCTGGCCCACCGGGTCCTGCGGCAGCCAGTGGCTGCCGGGCGCGTAACGCTGCACCAGGTACACGAGGATGGCGTTGCTGTCGGACAGCACCACGTCGCCATCCACCAGCACGGGCACCTGGCCCAGCGGGTTGCGCGCCAGGTGGGCGGCCTGCCGGTGTTCGCCGGCGAGCAGGTTCACGTCGATCAGCGCGTGGGGCAGGCCCAGCATCGAGAGCATCAGCTCGGCACGGTGGCAGTGGCCCGAGATGGACATGCGGTACAGCGTCAAAGGGGAGGTGGGTGCCATGGCGGTGGGTCCTGAACAGGGGTCAACAAAGAAGCCTCCACGTTAGCTATTGCGCATCTCGCTGTGAATAGCCATAGTTCGTCTTTCAAAATTGCATTTTCCGCAACAATGGACCATCTCGACACCCTGCGCTGCTTCGTGGCCGTGGCCGATGCGGGCGGCTTCGCCGTGGCGGCGCGGCGCCTGGGCTGCTCGGCCACGGCCGTGACCCGCGCCATCGCGGCGCTGGAGGCCCGCCTGTCGGTGCTGCTGTTCCAGCGCAGCACGCGCATGGTGCGGCTGACCGAGGCGGGCGAACGCTTCCTGGCCGACTGCCGCCCGATCCTGAACGACCTGCAGGAGGCCGAGCAGGCCGCCAGCGGCGCGCAGGCCGAGGCGCAGGGTCTGCTGTCCATCACCGCGCCGCAGATGTTCGGCATCCAGCACGTGGCGCCCATCGTGCTGGACTTCCTGCAGGCCCAGCCCCGCGTACAGGCGCGCACGCTGTTCGTGAACCGGCTGGTGCACCTGCTGGAGGAGGACATGGACGTGGCCGTGCGCATCGCCCACCTGCCGGACTCGGGCCTGACCGCGCTGCGGGTGGGCGCGCTGCGGCGCATGGTGGTGGCGTCGCCCGGCTACCTCGCACGGCATGGGGAGCCGCGCCACCCGCAGGAACTGGGGCAGCACCGGGCGATCGCCTTTTCGTTCGATGCGCGCGCGCCCGCGCCCTGGAAGTTCCGGGGCGGCGCCACGGGCATGCCGCAGCAGGCCTGGATCAGCAACAGCAACGAGGTGGACATCGCCGCCGCCGAGGCGGGCCTCGGGCTCACCCGGTGCCTGGCCTACCAGGCCGCCGCCAGCCTGCGCGCCGGGCGCCTGCGCGTGGTGCTGGCCGAGCACGAGCCCGACCCGGTGCCCGTGCACATCGTCTACCCCGCGGGACGGCGCGCGCCCGCCAAGGTGCGGGCCTTCGTCGAATTCGCGCGCGGGCGGCTCGCGGCCGAGCCGGTGCTGCAGGGGCGGGGCCTGGCGCGGCGCAGCGGCGGGCGGGGGTGACGGGCCGCCATGGCGACCTCGATGATTTTGGCCGCCAACGCCCATCCATCCGGCGCAAATAGCTATTAAATAAATAGCAATCCGCCCCCTCAGTCCGCAGCATGCCCCGGCAGCCGCAGCGCCGCCGCCGTGGCCTGCAGGATCTCGTCGGAGAACTGCGGGTCGTCCGCAGCCCGCGCCAGCACCAGGGCGCCCACGAGGCTGGCGTAGTCGGCCAGCGCGCGCTGGCGCTTGGCGGCCTTGCTGCGCCCGGGCACCAGCGTGGCCAGGCCCGCCACCTGGGCCTGCATGCCTTCGGTCACGGCCCGGCGCACGGCCGGCCCCTGGCGCGACGCATCGCCGCCCAGCGCGGCGAGCAGGCAGCCCTGGCCCGGCGCATCGCGGTGGCCCGGCGACAGGTAGGCCGACTCGATCGCGGCGAGCGGATCCCGCCCCTGCGCCGCGGCGCCGCGCGCGAGCGCGGCCCATGCCGACTGCAGCCCGTCCAGCGCGCGTGCCGTGGCCTGCGCCATCAACTCGTCCTTGGACGCGAAGTGCCCGTAGAAGCCGCCGTGCGTGAGCCCCGCGCTCTTCATGAGGTCCGCCACGCCGATGCCGTCAAACCCGCGTTCGCGGAACAACCGCGCCGCCGCATCGAGGATGCGCTCGCGGTTTTCCGCCATCTGTTCCTTGCTCACCTTCATCGCCGATCCCCTTTGTGCCGGATGCCCCGAAAACGCCAGCTTGACATTTTAAATGATGGTCGTCATATAATTTAAACGTGATGACCGTCATCTAAAACACGCTTCCAGGAGCCCCCATGACCACCCCCACGTCCCCTTCCCCGCGCCCCTGGCCGGGCGCGGCGCCACGCCGCCGCCGCCACGGCCTGATTCCGCCCACGGCCACGCCATCCGCAGGAATAGGGAAGGCACCGCCATGCAAGCACTGATTTCCGCCTATGCCCGCTCCCCCTTTCACTTCGCGCGCAAGGGCGCGCTGGCGGGGGTGCGGCCCGACACCCTGGCCGCGCAGGTCGTCACGGGCCTGCTGCAGCGCACCGGCATCGACCCGGCCACGCTCGAGGACGTGATCGCCGGCTGCGCCTACCCCGAGGCCGCGCAGGGCAACAACATCGCGCGCATCGTGTCGCTGCTGGCGGGGCTGCCGCACGCGCTGGGCGGCATGACGGTGAACCGTTTCTGCGGCTCGTCCATGTCGGCCATCCACATCGCCGCCGCGCAGATCGAGGCGGGCCTGGGCGAGGCGTACCTGTGCATCGGCGTGGAGTCGATGAGCATGGTGCCGCAGGGTGGCTTCAACTTCTCGGCCCACCCCACGCTGTATGAGCACAGCGACGCCTACATCAGCATGGGCGAGACGGCCGAGAACGTGGCGCGCCGGTACGCGGTGTCCCGCGCCGACCAGGAGGCGATGGCCGTGTCATCGCACCGCAAGGCCGCCGCCGCGCGCGAGGCGGGCCGGCTGCAGGCGGAGATCGTGCCCATCGCGCTGGACGCGGGCGAGGTGGTGGCGCAGGACGGCTGCATCCGCCCCGGCACCACGCCCGGGGCGCTGGCCGCGCTGCGCCCCGCGTTCCGCGAGGACGGCGTGGTGACGGCGGGCACCTCGTCGCCGCTGACCGACGGCGCCGTGGCCGTGCTCGTGGCCACCGAGGCCTACGCCGCCCGGCACGGACTGTCACCCCTGGCGCGCATCCGCGCCCTGGCCACGGCGGGCGTGGACCCGGCCTACATGGGCATGGGCCCCGTGCCCGCCACGCGCAAGGCGCTGGCGCGCGCGGGGCTCTCGGCCAGCGACATGGATGTGGTGGAGATCAACGAAGCCTTCGGCTCGCAGGCGCTGGCCTGCATCCGCGAACTCGGGCTGCGCGAGGACACGATCAACCTCGACGGCGGCGGCCTGGCCATCGGCCACCCGCTGGGCGCCACGGGCGCGCGCATCACCGGCAAGGCGGCCGCGCTGCTGCAGCGCGAGAAGGGCCGCTACGCACTGGCCACGCAGTGCATTGGCGGCGGACAGGGGATTGCGACGGTGCTGGAGGCGCTGTAGCCCTCTCCACGCCGGGCCTCGGCCTGCCCGGGGGCCGGCCCACGAGGCCGCAGCCAGCGTGGGCGGCCGCCACCCTCCATGTCAGTGCTGGTGCCCGTGCGCGCCATGCACATGGCGGTGCGCAATTTCTTCGGCGCTGGCGGCGCGCACATCGGTCACCTTGCAGCTGAACTTCAGGGCCTGGCCCGCCAGCGGGTGGTTGCCGTCCAGGTGCACTTCGGGGCCCTTGATCTTGACCACGTTGAACACGGCGGGCTGGCCGTCGCTGCCCACGCCCTGCAGCTGGCCGCCGACCTTCACGCCGGGCGGAAACTCGGTCTTGGGGATGGTGCGCACCAGGTTTTCGTCGCGCGCGCCGAAGGCGTCTTCCACGGCGAGGTCCAGCGTGGTGGCAAAGCCCACGGACTGGCCTTCGAGGGCGGACTCGACCTTGGGGAAGATGTTTTCGTAGCCGCCGTGCAGGTACGACAGGTTGCCGGCATCCAGCGGCTTGCCCTGGGGCGTGGTGACCTTGTAGGTGAGGGTGACGGCGGAGTCTTTGGTGATGGGGGTGCTCATGGCTGGGCTTGCGCTTTCATCTTTTGGTCAGGGGGTGCGGCGTGGCGCCTTGCCCGCCGGCTGGCGCCCGGGCCGCGCTGCGCGCATCGAAAACCTGGATTGTCCACGAGCGGCCAGGCACCCCGCCCGGCCGCGCCCGCGACCCCACCGGGCGAAGGTGTTCAGGCCTGCGCCGCCGCGGCGTCCTCGCCGGGGCGCTCTTCCTCGGCCTGGCCGGGGTAGCGCGCAAACCGCCGCGCCTCGGTGCCGTGCACCGGGTCCTGCTCGGCCCAGGGCCAGCCGCCGAACTGGGTGCGGCGGTAGTCGTTCATGGCCTGCATGATCTCGGCCTGCGTGTTCATCACGAAGGGGCCGTACTGCGCCACGGGTTCGCCAATCGGCCGGCCCTGCAGCACCAGGCATTCCACGGTGGTGGCGCCGGTGTTGGCCAGCAGCCAGTCCTCTTGCGGGCGCACCTGCAGCGCGGCGTGGCGGTCCACGTCCTGCGGGCCCACGCGCAGGCTGTCGCCCACGAAGAAGTACAGCATGCGCTGCGTGCCTTCGCCCTGGGCGGCAGGCAGGGTCCACTCGGCCCCCGGCTCCAGGCGCAGCGTCCAGATGGCCACGTCGCCCTCGGGCTGCGAGGCCCAGGATTCCGGGGGCGGCGGCAGGGGCGCGGGCGCGCCGGGCAGGGCACCCGCCACCACCGTCACCGTGGTGGCGCGGCCGGCGGCGTCGTGGTGCACCAGGCGCGGGATGCGCTCGTTCCACAGCATGGTGAAGTGCGGCTCCACCATCTTGTTGCGCGCCGGCAGGTTCAGCCAGATCTGGAACAACTCCAGCGGGTTGGGCTCGGTGGCGTTGAGCAGCGGGAACATCTCGGAATGCACGATGCCCTTGCCAGCCGTGACCCACTGCACGTCGCCGCCGCCAAACCGCGCGGCCGCGCCCAGCGAGTCGGAATGGTCGATCAGGCCCTTGCGCACCAGCGTCACGGTCTCGAAGCCCCGGTGCGGGTGGCCCGGAAAGCCGGGCACGGTGTCGCCGTGGTACATGCTCCAGCCGTCCTTGCGGCTGAAGTCGCTGCCGATCTGGCGGTCTTCGATGGGCACGGCCGGGCCAAACGCGGCGTTGCCCGCGGGATAGGCATCGTCGTGGTGGGCGCAGAAAAGAAACGGGTCGAGCGTGGGCCACTGCGGTCCCAGCAACTGGGCGCGCACGATGGGCACCAGGGCGGTGGTTGCAGCAGGTGTGGACGACGACATACGAAGGCTCCTCGTGTTGTGCACCACCACGATCGGGCGGCATGCCAGTGGAATATGGCGCCAATGGTGCCTGAGCAGAAGTGCGCCCGGTGGAACAGTGCGGTGCGCCAGGCAGGACAGTGGGGGCCATCCCGGCGGGCTCACCTTGCTCGCAATTTGAAAGAAATGGGGCGCTAGCGCTTATGGATATTGCACCAACAGCTATTTATTCAATAGCAGTTCGTTTTTTGTCCCCTAGTGAGCCGCCACCTGCGCGCCCACGGCCGGGGGCCGCGCGGGCCGCAGCACCAGGCCACCCAGCAGCGCCGCCGCCAGCGAGCCCGCGGCCGCCACCCAGAACGCCAGCTGGTAGCCGCCGTTCAGGGCCATCGGGGCCGATGCCCCCGCTTCGCGCAGCGCGCCGGTGCGCGCATCGGCCAGGCTGGCCAGCACCGCCAGGCCCAGCGCGCCGCCCATCATGAACGCGGTGTTGACCACACCCGAGGCCAGGCCCGAATCCTCGGGCTTCACGTCGCCCATGGCGGCCAGCAGCAGCGGATTGAGCGCGATGCCCGCCCCCACGCCCAGCAGCAGCATGCCGGGCAACACATGCGGCACGAAGCGGCCGTCCACGGGTGCCAGCGCGAACAGCACCAAGCCCACGGCGGCCAGCAGCAGGCCCCAGCCCAGCGTGCCGCGGATGCCGTAGCGCATCACCACCCAGGCCGACAGCCCCAGCGAACAGCCCGCCATGATGAGATTGGACGGCAGGAAGGCCAGGCCCACCTGCATGGCGTCGTAGCCCAGCACCAGCTGCATGTACAGCGCCGACAAGAAGAACCACGCGAACATCCCGGCGGCCCACAGCACGCCCACCACGTTGGAGATGGCCAGGTTGCGCTGGCGCAGCAAGGGCAGCGGCACCAGGGGCGCGGCCACGTGCGATTCGATGTACAGGAACAACGCCAGCAGCGCGGCCGAGGCGCCCAGCAGCCCCACCGACTGCAGCGAGGCCCAGCCCGCCTCGTTGCCATTGACGATGGCATACACCGCCAGCATCAGCGACGCGGTGATGGTGACGGCGCCCGCCACGTCCAGCCGCTGGCCGTGGGCATGCCCCTTGCCGCCCGGCAGCAGCACCAGGCAGGCCGCGTAGATGGCCGCGCCCACGGGGATGTTGACCAGAAAGATCCAGTGCCAGCTCAACGCACTGGTGAGCACGCCGCCCAGCAGCACGCCAATGCTGCCGCCTCCGGCGCAGACAAAACCATAGACCCCCATGGCCCGCGCGCGCTCGCCGGGCTCGGTGAACAGGTTCATGATGAGTGACAGCGCCACGGCCGACACCACGGCCCCGCCCACGCCCTGCACGGCGCGCGCCGCCACCAGCAGCCCCTGCGTATGGGCCAACCCGCAGGCCAGCGACGCGAGGGTGAACAGCGTGATGCCCGCCAGGAACAGCCGCCGGTGGCCATACAAGTCCCCGAGCCGCCCGCCCAGCAGCAGGCAGCCGCCAAAGGTGAGCATGTAGGCGTTGACCACCCACACCAGGGACGTTTCGGTGAAGCCCAGGTCGGCCTTGATGCTGGGCAGCGCGACGTTCACGATGGTGGTGTCGAGCACGATCATGAGCTCGCCCAGGCACAGCAGGATGAGGGCGGGCCAGCGTGCGCGGCCTTCGATGCGGAGGGTCATGGAGCGGCGGGAGTGAAAAAAAGGATTCGCAGTGCGGCGCGCGCCCCTCCAGGGGGGCGCACCGCGGCGGCTCAGGGGGTTCTCGTGTATTTTGCTTGCATGATCTGGTTCCAGCTGCCGTCCGGCTGCTGGCTGAACGACGTCAGCGTGCGCTCGTTGGCGCTCACCAGCGTGATCACGTCACGGTAGCGGGCGGTCTTGCCGTCGCCCTTGAAGCTGGGGCCTTCGGTCTCCAGCGTGAGCACCTTCTGGTCGGCATCGAGCGTGCCGCGATAGACCCACATGTGGGTCATCATCGAGCCCACCCAGGTGCCCAGGAACACGTTCTTCTCGGGGTCGTAGCCCAGCGTCATCTGCATGCGCGCCTCGCCGCCACCGGGCATGGTGCCGGTGCCTTCGAGGATCACCCACAGGTCGCCCAGGGCGCGGCCATGTTCGGCGCCCACGGACTGCTGCGCCGGTTCGCCCGGCGGCGGGTCGCAGTCGGAGGTGCTGGTCCAGTGGCCCAGCAATTGCTGCAGCCAGCGGTGCATGGCATGGGGTTCGGGATTCATCATGGAAGTCTCCTTGCAGGGGAATGTGAGGGGGTGTGAGGGTTGGGGGGTCAAGCCGCCCGGCCGTCGTAGTGGTGGACGGGCACGCTGCCCAGGTCGAGGCCCTCCACGCAGCGCAGATTGACCGCCGCCACGGGCTGGCCCTTGGGGTCCACGCCTTCGCCAAAAGGATGGATGCCGCAGGCCGGGCAGAAACGGTGCCGGATCACGTGCCTGTGGAAGGTGTAGGTGGCCGCGTCGGCCTCGGGCGTGGTCAGCCGCAGCGCGCCGCGCGGCACGAACCACAGCAGCGATCCGCGCCGGTGGCACATGCTGCAATTGCAGGCCAGGCCGCTGTCGACGGTGCCTTCCACTTCAAAGGCGACCTTGCCGCAGTGGCAGCTTCCCTGGTACTTCATGGCCGCCGCGCTCATTCCGGCGCCACCACCATCCACGACACGCCAAAGCGGTCGGCCACCATGCCGAAGGCTTTCGAGAAGAAGGTCTTGGCCAGCGGCATCTGCACCTGCCCGCCCTCGGCCAGCGCGTCGAAGTAGCGCTTGGCCTCCGCCTCGTTCGCGGGGCTCAGCGCCAGCGAGATGCCCTGGAAGTTCAGCTGGCCCGAACCCATGCCGTCCGACGCCATGAGCTGGGTCTCGCCCACGTTGAAGGCGGCGTGCATGACCATCTCGGGCGTGGGGCCGGGGCCGGCGCCCTCGGCGCAGCCCTGGCCGGCGGCGGGCTCGGGGTTGTCCTTGTAGCGCATGAGCATGGTGACCTGCGCGCCCAGGGCGCGGCGGTAGAAATCCAGGGCCTCTTCGCAGCGGCCTTCAAACATCAGATACGGCTCGACTTTCATGGGGGTCTCCTTGGGAAGGTCTCGGAACATGGATTTCGGCGCACAATTGTGAACACCATCCACAAACAATACCAAAGATAATGGACAGTGTCCACATCTCACCGCCCATGACCGTAACCACTCGCAACACCCCCGCCGCACGCAGCACCTACCGCCATGGCGACCTGCGCCGCGCCCTGCTGGACGCGGGCATCGAGCTGGCGCGCCAGGGCGGCCCCGACGCCGTGGTGCTGCGCGAGGCCACGCGCCGCGCGGGGGTCGCGCCCAATGCGGCCTACCGCCATTTCGCCAACCGCGACGACCTGCTGGACGCGGTGCGTGCCGCCGCCGTGGCGGCCGTGGCCCAGGCCATGGAGGCCGAACTGGCCCAGGTGCCCGCCACGGGCACGGCCACCGAGCAGGCCCACGCCAAGGTGCGCGCCGTGGGCGCGGGCTACCTGCGCTTCGCGCATGCCGAGACAGGCCTGTTCCGCACCGCCTTCGGCGGGCGCTTCACCGTGCAGCACGACCCCGACCCGGCCATGGGCGGCGCCACGGGGCTCAACCCGTTCCAGCACCTGAGCGCGGCACTCGATGACCTGGTGACGGCAGGCGCCCTGCCGCCCGAGCGCCGCCCGGGCGCCGAATACCTGGCCTGGTCCACCGTGCACGGCATGGCGCTGCTCTCCATCGACGGGCCGCTGCGCGGCACGCCGCAGCAGATGCTGGACCTGCTGGGCCTGCGCCTGCTGGACATGGTGCGGCGCGGCCTCTAGGCACCCTTTCCCGGCGCGCGCAGCGCCGCATGTCCGAAGCCATTCCACGCGCTGGCGCTTGAAGAGCAAGCGCTTTAAGCTACATATTTGATAGCAAATTCACATTCTGCTGCTCAGCCACCGTCCAGCCCGTACATCCGCGCCGTGGCCCGCACCCGGGCCACCAGCGCGCGGCGCAGGGCGGCGGGCCGCAGCACCTCCACCTGCGGGGACAGGCGCAGGAGCTGGCCGCAGGCGTGCTCCACCGACTCGATGGGAATGGTCACCGCCACGCGCCCGTCCGCCCGGCGCGGGGGGGTGGCCGTGGGCGCGGCCGCCACGGCCCGGGCCACCGCGCTGCTGAGCGCGCGCAGCCCCTTGAGCCCGGCGGGCGTGGCCAGCAGCGCCGCCTCGCCGGTGTAGAGCCCGGATTCAAAGCGCCGGATCGAGCGCGCCCAGTAGCCCGGCAGGTCGAACCGCGCGGGGCGGCGCACCGGCGTGGCGAGCGCCTGCGCCGCCAGGATGTTCGAGACGCGGTAGGTGCGTGGCCCGCTGTCGCCACCATCGCCACCATCACCGCCGCCCTTGCCCGTGGCCTTGTCCGCCGGCAGCGCCACCAGGTACCAGGCACCCGCCTTGAGCACCAGGCCCAGCGGGCTCACGGTGCGCTCCACGGTGTCGGACCAGCTTTCATAGCGCATCGCGATCTGGTGCCCGCTCCACACGGCGGCGGCCACCGTGGACAGGTGCGGCGTGGGGTCGCTCTCGCGGTACCAGTCCACCGGGTCCAGGTGCAGGCGGGCGCTCACGCGCTGCGCGTCCTCGCGCCATGCGGCGGGCAGGGCGGCCAGCAGCTTCAGGCGTGCGCCCTGCACGTCGCTGCCCAGGCCCAGGTCCTGCGCGGGGCCGGGCAGGCCGCTGAGGAACACGGCCTGCGCCTCCGACGGCGTGAGGCCCGTGAGCGTGGTCTTCCAGCCCGGCAGCAGCGCAAACCCGCCATGGCGCCCGCGCTCGGCATAGATGGGCACGCCCGCGGCGCTGAGCTGGTCCACGTCGCGGTACAGCGTGCGCACCGACACCTCCAGCGCCCCGGCCAGCGCCGGCGCGCTCATGCGGCCCTGGGTTTCGAGCAGCATCTGGAGCGAGAGCAGGCGGCTGGCGCGCATGGCGGGAAGGAAGTGGTCCGGTAGGGTGCGGCGCGGGCCCGGGGCCCCTGGCCAGAAAAAAAGAAGGCAGCTGCGGCGAAGATACCTGAAATACCTGCCATGCGGTGTCATGTATGGGGGCGCAGACTGCGGGCATGACTTTCATCGACCCCCACCCTGCAGGAGCCCGCATGCACGACACCGCCATGGCCACGCGCCACCCCTGCGCCCCGCCCACCGCCGACGAATGCGCCATCGTCGAGCTGCGCCAGTACACGCTGCACCCGGGGCAGCGCGACGTGCTGATCGAGCTGTTCGACCGCGAGTTCGTGGAGACCCAGGAGGCGCAGGGCCTGCGCGTGCTGGGCCAGTTCCGCGACCTGGACCGGCCCGACCTGTTCGTGTGGCTGCGCGGCTTCGGCAGCATGCAGGCGCGCCGCCAGGCGCTCGAAGCCTTCTACGGCGGGCCCACCTGGGCCGCGCACCGCGACGCCGCCAACGCCACCATGATCGACTCCGACAACGTGCTGCTGCTGCGCCCCGCCTGGCCCGGCGCGGCCGCCGCGCTGCCCCAGCACGCGCGCGCGGCGCCGGGCGCCAGCGGCGCGGCCCCCGGCGTGGTGGCGGCCACGGTGTTTCACCTGCGCGAGGCCGCCACGCCCGCGCTGCTGGACTTCTGCCGCCACCGCATGGCGCCCACGCTGCAACGCGGGGGGGCGCGCCAGGTGGCCTGGTACTGCACCGAGACCAGCCCCAACACCTTTCCCCGCCTGCCCGTGCGCGAGGGCGAACATGTGCTGCTGGGGCTGGCGCTGTTCGGCCGCGAGGCCGCGCTGGAGGCGTTCACCGGCAGCACCCCCTGGGCGCGGGGGGTGGCGCCGGGCCTTGCCCCCTGGCTGGCCCGCGAACCCGAGACCCTGCGCCTGCAGCCCACCGCCCGCTCCGCGCTGCACGCCTGACGCCCCCGCTTCACCGATGAAAGACCCCACCATGGCCACCCCGAACCTCATCACCATCCCCTCGCCCGCCGTGGCGCCCAGCGCCGCGCGCGACTTCGACTTCCTCATGGGCCCCTGGCGCATCCGCAACACGCGCCTGGTGCGGCGCCTGGCCGGCTGCACCGACTGGGAGGTGTTCGACGCCACCGGCACCGCCCGCCCCCTGCCCGCCGGCATCGGCAACTGCGACGACTTCACGCCCCTGGCCTGGAAGCCGGGCTTCGTGGGCATGACCCTGCGCGTGTTCAGCCCCGCCACGCAGCGCTGGAGCATCTACTGGCTCGACAACGCCACCGGCGGCCTGGACCCGGCCACGGGAATGCTGCAGCCCCCGGTGGTCGGCGGCTTCCAGGACGGAGTCGGCATCTTTGACGGCCAGGAGCTGTTCGAGGGCCGCCCGGTGCGGGTGCGCTTCGAGTGGTCACGGATGCACACCGGCGCGCCACGCTGGCAGCAGGCGTTTTCCGAGGACGGCGGCGCCACCTGGGAGGTGAACTGGGTGATGGAGTTCACGCGCCCGGTGTAGGCGCGCTCCGGCCGTTCTCAGCGCGCGGCCGACATCACCCCGGCCAGCCAGTCCACGAAGACGCGCACGCGCGGCGACAGCTGGCGGCTGTGCGGGTACAGCACCGACACCGGCATGGGCGCGGGGCGAAACGGCGCCAGCACCTCGCACAGGCTGCCATCGGCCAGCCGGGGCGCGATGTGGTAGCGCGGCACCTGGATCAGCCCCAGGCCCGCGGCGCAGCAGGCGTGGTACGCATCGGCATCGCTCACGGCCACGGGGCCCTTGAGCTGCACGCTTGTGGCCACGCCGTCCACGATAAAGTCAAAAGGCAGGGGCTTGCCCGTGCGCTGCGAGAGGAAGTTAACGGCCCGGTGCCCGCGCAGCGCCTCCACGGTGGCGGGCGTGCCGTGGCGCGCCAGGTACCCGCGGCTCGCGCAGGTCACCTGCTGCAGCAGTGCCACGCGCCGCGCCACCATGGTGGAGTCGCGCAGCTCGCCGCCGCGCAGCACGCAGTCCACGCCCTCGCGCACCAGGTCCACCAGCCGGTCGCCCATGCCGATCTCCAGTTCCACCTCGGGGTAGCGCGTGCAGAACTCGCCGATGCGCGGCAGCACGAAATGCCGGGCCAGCGTGCCCTGCAGGTCCACGCGCAGCTTGCCACGCGGCGCGCTCGCGGCGTGGCCGAATGCCGCCTCTGTTTCCTCCAGGTCGGCCAGCAGGCGCTGGCAGCGCTCGTAGTACGCCTGCCCGTCGGGCGTGGTGCTCACGTGGCGCGTGGTGCGCTGCAGGAGCCGCGTGCCCAGGCGCTTTTCCAGCGCCTGCACCGCCAGGGTCACGCTCGCGCGCGGCAGCTGCCGGTCTTCGGCCGCGCGGGTGAAGCTGCCCAGCTCGACGATGCGCGTGAAAAGCTGCATGGATTGAAAGCGGTCCATCGCGAAGGGCTCCCCGGTGGGTCTTGATTGTTGTGCCGCATTGAACAGTGAAGTCAATTCTAGGTATTTATCAATCTTCACAACAACAGAACAATACCGCTGCCACACGCCGCCACCGGGTGGCGTCCCTTCCCCACCGCACCAGGAGCCTTGCCATGCAGCCGCTGTCCACCACCCCTTCCTCCTACGCCCCTTCCTCCTCCTCTTCCCCTGAGTCCGCCCCCACGGGCCCGCGCACCGCGATCGTCACGGGCGCATCGCGCGGCATCGGCGCCGCCATTGCCCACCGGCTCGCGCGCGACGGTTTCCGCGTGGTGGTCAACTACGCCGGCCGCACCGAAGACGCCCAGGCCGTGGTGCAGGCGATCACGGCAGCGGGCGGAGCGGCCGTGGCGGTGCAGGCCGACGTGGCCGACAGCGGCGCCGCGCGCCAGCTTTTCGACGCCGCCGAGCAGGCCTTCGGCCGCGTGGACGTGCTGGTCAACAACGCGGGCGTGATGCCATCCACCCTGCCGCACCTGGCGCAGACGGACGACGCCACCTTCGACCGCGTGGTCGCCATCAACCTCAAGGGCACGTTCAACACCCTGCGCGAGGCCACGCACCGGCTGCAGCCCGGGGGGCGCATCGTCAACTTCTCGACCAGCCTGGTCGGCACGGCCCTGCCGGGCTATGCCGTGTACGCCGCCACCAAGAGCGCGGTGGAGACCCTGACCAGCGTGCTCGCCAAGGAACTGCGCGGCCGGAACATCACGGTGAACGCCATCGCGCCCGGCCCCACGGCCACCGCGCTGTTCCTGGACGGCAAGACGCCCGAGCTGATCGGGCGCCTGGCCCAGGCCAACCCCATGGAGCGCCTGGGCACGCCCGAGGACATCGCCAGCGCCGTGGCCTTCCTGGCCGGGCCGGACGGCGGGTGGATCAACGGGCAGACCCTGCGCGCCAACGGCGGCATGGTGTGACGGCGCGCTCCGCGCGGGCCCCGGCACCTACGCCGGCGCGTGGATCACCGGCGCGCCCCGCCCCAGCGGATCGAGCGCCACCGCCAGCCGCGGGGCATCCGCCAGATCGGGCCGGCCCGTGCCGCCCAGGTCTTCCAGCGCGGTGAACTGGCCGTCCAGGAAGAGGAAGCTCGTCGTGCGCGCGATGTGCGCCAGCGCCTCCCGCGCACCGGCGAACCCGCTGCCCGTGGCCTGGTCGCCGTCGAGCAGGTAGGCGTAGGTGCCGCCGTCTCCCTCCTGCGACAGGCGCCCCAGGTCCACGAGCTTGTGCCTGACGTTGCTGGCGTACACGCGGCCCTGCAGCGCATACAGCACGAAGCGCGCGCCCGCGGGCGCCGGGGAGGGCGAGGCGGTGGTGGTGTTGGTGGAAACAGGCATGCCGGGCTCCTCACGATGAACGGCGGCGGGCGGCCCACACGCCAAGGCCCAGGCCGACCACGCCCAGCACGGCCACCAGGCCCATGCCGTGGCGCCGCGCATCGCGCTGGCCGCCATCGATGGCGGTGCCGCGCGACGGTGCGAACAGGTTGCCGTCGCTGCGGGGCGCGGGCCGGGCGCCGCGCAGCGCACGCTCGGTCACCCAGCGCATCGCGGCGCCCAGGCGCTGCGGCGCCAGGGCATGGACCACGCGGCCCGGCGCCGCACCGGCGCCCAGCCAGGTCACGGCCCTGGGCCGGTCGGCCAGCGCGGCCACCGCCTGGGCGACCCGGCGCGGGTCCAGCAGCGGAATGCGGGGCTGGATGCTGCGGCCCGTGTAGTTGGCGCCGTGCGAGAGGCCCGGCGAATCGACGAAGGTGGGCGCCACGTCGCACACATGGACCCCCGGCAGGTCCGACACCTCGGCGCGCAGCGCCTCGGAGAGTCCGCGCAGTCCGAACTTGCTGGCCGTGTACGCGGCCGCATATGGCGACGGCAGCCAGCCGCCCACCGAAATCATGTTGATGAGCGTGCCCTGCCCGCGTTCGCGAAAGTGCCGCAGCGCCGCATGCGCGCCATGCAGGTGCCCGAGCAGGTTGGCCTCCAGCACGCGGCGGTGCGCGGCCAGGGGCGTCTGGTCGAACCGCCCCACCGCGCCCACGCCCACGCCGTTGACCCAGACGTCGATGTGGCCATGGTGGCGCAGCGCCGTATCGGCCAGCCGGGCCACGGCATCGGCGTCGGTCACATCGGTGGGCACGCCCAGCGCCGCCGCCGCGCCCGCGTTGCGGCAGGCCATGGCCACCGGGGCCAGCGTGTCGGGGTTGCGTGCGGCGAGCACCAGGCACGCGCCACGCCGCGCGAACGCGAGGGCGGTGGCGTGGCCGATGCCACTGGACGCGCCGGTGATGACCACCACCTGCGCCGGGGGCGGTGGCGGTGGCAGCGGCACGGTGGCGGCATCGGCCGGGGAAACGGGATCGGCCGGCGCGGCCGAAGGAGCGCCCGGGAGCGCGGCGGGGGAAGTGGGGGAGGAAGACACCATGGCAGAAGAAAAGCGCTTGCTGGAGGACTGGGGAATGGCTGGCCCACGGGCTGGCGGCAATGCGGCAAGCCTGTGCCAGTTGTAGATCGTCCGCCGGCCCGGCGCTGTAGGACGGCTGCCAGAAAGCCTTGCGGACAGGACAGCACCGGCCGCGGCGGGCGGGCCGGCGGATCCGAGCCCCCATGGCATCCAGCGCTGTCTCCGCAATGCCCCAATGCTATTCATTCAATAGCGAACGCAGCCGGTGGCCGCCCCTTCACGCCACGGCCGTCCCGGCAGCCTGGGGAAAGTCCGTCGACGCGGCCACGGCGCTCCACTGCGCGGTCTCGGCGGCCACCCGCGCATGCTGCTCGGCGATGGTGCGCAGCGTGTCGGAGCCCAGGGGCAGGCGCACCGGCGGCATGGGGCTGGCCACCAGCTGCAGCAGGGCGCGGGCCAGCCGCGCCGGGTCGCCGGGCTGCTGCAGGTTGATGCCGGGCACCGCCTGGCGCACCACGCCCGCGCTGGCCGCATAGTCCTCCAGCACGCGGGGCGAGACCGCCAGCGACGCGCCATCCAGGAACTCGGTGCGGAAGTACCCCGGCTGCACCGCCGTGGCATGGATGCCCAGCGGCGCGAGCTCGGCGTGCAGCGCCTCGGTGATGCCCTCCACCGCGAACTTGGTGGAGCAGTACAGGCCAAAGCCGGCACTCGAGCGCACGCCCCCCAGGGAGGAAATGTTGATCACGTGCCCCGCGCGGCGCGCCCGCATGGCCGGCAGCACCGCGCGCGTGACGTTCAGCAGGCCGAACACGTTGGTGTCGTACAGGCGGCGCACCTCGTCGGCGGTGGCCTCCTCCACCGCCCCCATCAGGCCGTAGCCCGCGTTGTTGACCAGCACGTCGATGCGGCCGAAACGCGCGAGCGCGGCCTGGACGGCGTGCTGCGCCTGGGCCTCGTCGGTCACGTCCAGCGCCAGGGGCAGCAGCGCGCCCCCGCCGCCCAGGCGCTGGCCGACGGCTGCGACATCGCGCGCGGTGGCGACCACGGCATCGCCCTGGGCGAGGGCCGCTTCGGCGATGCGCGCGCCCAGGCCGCGCGAGGCGCCGGTGATCATCCAGACGCGGGAGGGTGAAACGGTGGTGGGGGTGGTCGTGTCGGCAAAAGCCATGGCGAATCCTTCGGGGGTTCAGGGGTGGTGGATGGGCTGGGTGGGCGCCTTGGCGGGCCCACGGGGGTGAACTGTAGGGAGCCCATTGACATCGGACTAGCCCATAATTCATGGATACATTCACAAGCGGCGCTTGCCAATCCACTCCCCAACCCCACCATGGCCATCAACGAACTGCGCGCCATCGCCAACTTCGTGAAGGCGGCCGAACTGGGCAGCCTGCGCCAGGCCGCCGCCACGCAGGGCATCACGCCCCAGGCCTCCAGCCAGCTGCTGGTGCAGCTCGAGGCGCACCTGGGCGTGCGGCTGTTTCACCGCACCACCCGCAGCCTGAGCCTCACCGAAGAGGGGCGCCAGTTCCTCGCGTCGGCGCAGCCCGGCCTGGCCACGCTGCAGCACGCCGTGCAGGGCGCACGGCGCGGCCGGGAAGAGATGGCGGGGCCGCTGCGCATCGTGGCGCCGCGCTCCATCCTGCTGGAGGTGCTCTGGCCGGTGCTCGACGCGTTCTGCCGCCGCCACCCCCGGGTGGAGCCGGACGTGCAGCTCGACGACCGCATCGGCAACTGGGTGGAAGACCGCGTGGACGTGGGCTTTCGCTCGGGCTATCCGCCCGAGGGCGGCGTGGTGGCGCGGCGGCTGCTGGCGCTGCAGCTCATCGTGTGCGCCGCGCCGTCCTACATCGCACGACACGGCGCGCCCGCCAGCATCGACGCGCTGGCAGCCCACACCTGCAGCGGCTTTCGGCACCCGTCCACGGGCAAGCCGATGCCGTGGGAATTCAAGGTGGGGGACGACATCGTCTCGCACGCCATCCCCGCCGCGTTCTGCACCAACGACATCGAGGTGGAAACCCGCGCCGTGCTGGGCGGGCACGCCATCGGCCAGCTGGTGGGCCCCACGGCCGCGCCGCTGGTGCGCAGCGGGCAGCTGGTGCCCCTGCTCACGCAGCACGTGGCCGAGCACCTGGGCCTGTACGTGTACTACGGCAGCCGCACCGCGCTGCCCGCCCGCGCGCGCGCCTTCATCGACCTGGCGGTGGAGATGGTGGCGAACAACCCCGCCCATGCGCTGACGCCGCAGGAGCTGGCGGCATCCCCCGGCCGCAAGGCCCGGCCGCGCAGGGCCAAGGGCTGAGAAAGAGAAACCGCCCCGGGCTCGCCCGCGCCGCGGCTCAGGCCGCGAAGCCGCCGTCGATGAGCAGGCTGGCCCCGGTCACCATGCCCGACTCGGGCCCGGCCAGGTAGGCCACCATGCCCGCGATCTCGTCGGGGTGCGCGTGGCGGCCGAGCGCCATCAGGCCGTGCATGCTGCCGGCCAGAGGGCCGTCGGCGGGGTTCATGTCGGTGTTGACGGGACCGGGCTGCACGTTGTTCACGGTGATGCCGCGCGGCCCCAGGTCGCGCGCCAGCCCTTTCGTGAGGCCCACGATGGCGGCCTTGCTCATCGCATAGACGCTGAACCCGGCCCATGGCACGCGGTCGGAATTGGTGCTGCCGATGGTGATGACGCGGCCGTAGGCGCCGCCTTGGCCCATGTGGCGCGCGGCGGCCTGCGTGGCCACGAACACGGCGCGCACGTTCACGTCGAGGGTGTGGTCGAAGTCCGCCAGCGCGAAGCTGTCCAGCTCGCCCGCCACCGCCACGCCGGCGTTGTTGACGAGGATGTCCAGGCGGCCCAGCGTGCGCGCCGCGCCGTCGATGGCCTGCGCGAGCGCCTGCGCATCCGCGCTGTCGGCCCGCAACGCCAGGGCCTTGCCGCCGTCCGCCTCGATGGCGGCCACCAGCGCCTGGGCGGGGGCTTCGGAGCTGCTGTACGTGAAGGCCACGGCCGCGCCATCGCGTGCCAGGCGCCGCACGATGGCCGCGCCAATGCCGCGCGCGCCACCGGTGACGAAGGCGGCCTTGCCGGCCAGCACGCGTGAAGCAGCGGCGGGCCCGGGGGCGGGGAGTGTGGTGTGGGGCACGGAAGACATGGTGTTTCTCCAGAAAAAGTGATGGTGAAGAGGAAGCGGTTCGTGGCAGAACCGGGAACACCTGCAGTGTCGGAAAACCATTGCACGGGCGGTAGCCATGAATGGGCTGGATCTATTTCAACCAGCAGTTGAAAATGTGGGCCATGCAGCCCCTGAGCCATCTCGAGTCCTTCGTCCATTCCGCCGAGTGCGGCAGCTTCTCGGCCGCCGCGCGGCAGATGGGCCTCACGCCGGCCGCCGTGAGCAAGAACGTGGCGCGCCTGGAGGCCAGCCTGGGCGTGCGGCTGTTCCAGCGCAGCACGCGGCGCCTCACGCTCACCGAGGGCGGGCAGCGCCTGCTCGCGCAGATCGGCCCGCCGCTGACGGCGCTGGCCGATGCGGTGGACCACGCGGCCGAGGCCGAGCAGCAGCCCGCGGGCACGCTCAAGGTGAGCATGGGCCAGGCCTTTGGCCGGGCCTACCTGGTGCCGCTGCTCACCGAGTTCTTGCAGCGCTACCCCGCCATCCAGCCCGACTGGCGCTTCGAGAACCGCCAGGTCGACCTGATCGGCGAGGGCTTTGACGCGGGCATCGGCGGCGGCCTGAACCTGAACCCCGACATGGTGGCGCGCACGCTGGGCCCGATCCACCTGGTGGTGGTGGGCTCGCCCGCGCTGCTCAAGGGCTGCAAGGCACCGCGCCACCCGGCGGACCTGGCGCGGTGGGACGGCATCGCGCGCCGCGCCATCCGCACGGGGCGCATCCCGGTCATCACGCTGCGCAACAGGGCGGGCGAGGCCGCCGCGGCCGAGTTCCGCCCGCGCGCCGTGTTCGACGACCCCGAAGCCATGTGCCAGGCCGCGCTGATGGGCCTGGGCCTGGCCGTGCTGCCCATGCCGTTCGCGCAGCCCTGGCTGGCCAACGGCGGCCTGGTGCGCGTGCTGCCCGGCTGGTGGGCAGACGCCGGCCCCACCTCGCTCTACTACCCCAGCAAGAAGCTGCTGCCCGCGCGCACCCGGGTGTTCGTGGATTTCGTGGTGGAGCAGTTCGCGCAGCGCGGCTTCGCGCAGCGGGTGCGCGGAGACTGACCCGCAGCGCCCGCGCGCAGGAGGCCGTGGCCCACCGGGCATGGCCGCGTGGGAAGCGCTGCTGGCATCATGGCGCCTGTCCGCCGACACGGCGCCCTCCGGCCACCCGCCCAACCGCATGACCGCTTCCATCACCCCCGCCCCTTCCATGCCTTCCAGGGCCGCGCCGCTGCACATCGGCATCGTGGGCTGCTCCGCCGAGGGCGCGGCGCTGTGCTACCGCACCATCTGCACCGAAGGTGCCGCGATCCTGGGCCAGGCCCATGCGCACCCCGAGGTGTCGATGCATACCCCCTCGCTGGCCGCCTATGTCGACTGCCTGGAGCGGGGCGACCTGCAGGGCGTGGCCGACCTCATGCTGGCATCGGCCCGCACGCTGGCACGCGCGGGCGCGGACTTCCTGGTCTGCCCGGACAACACCATCCACCAGGCCTTCGACCGCGTGGCCCCCCACTCGCCGCTGCCCTGGCTGCACATCGCCGAGGTGGTGGCCGCCGAGGCGGCGGCGCGGGGCCACCGGCGGCTGGCGCTGACGGGCACGCGCTGGCTGGTGGACAGCAACGTCTATCCCGACAAGCTGGCCGCCCAGGGCCTGGCCTGCGTGCGCCCCACCGAGGCCGAGCGCACCGAGATCGGCCGCATCATCATGGACGAGCTGGTGCCCGGCGTGGTGCGGCCCGAGGCGGTGGCCACGTTCCAGCGCGTGATCGCGCGCATGCAGCGCGAAGAGGGCTGCGATGCCGTGGTGCTGGGCTGCACCGAGATTCCGCTCATCATCAGCGACGCGAATTCCGCGCTGCCCACGCTCGACTCCACGCGGCTGCTCGCGCGCGCGGCGCTGCGCAGGGCCGTGGGCAGCGGCGGCAGGGCCTGAGCGCAGGCGCGCGGCACTGCGCCCCGCCGCGCCGCCTTTGTTCTTTGGCCGGCGCAAAGGTTGCGGCGCCTACACTGCGCGCACCGTCCGTTCTTCGCCCGAAGGAGCCCGCATGCGCCCCCGCTGGACCCGCCGTTCGACCTGCATCGCCCTGGCCCTGCCCGCCTGCCTGGCCGCTGGCGCCGCGCTGGCCCAGCCGGCACCCGCCGGCGCCTGGCGCGAAGCCCCGGCCCCCGGCGAGCAGGCACTGGATGCCGCCGCCTTCCAGGGGCCCGATGCCGCGCTGGCCCGCGAGTTCACCGACGTGCAGAGCGCCGTGGTGGTGCTGGACGGGCGCGTGGTGTACTCGTTCTACCGCGACGGCGACGCCGAGAAGCTGCGCGACACGCAGTCCGCGTCCAAAAGCGCGCTGTCGGTGCTGCTGGGCACGGCCCTCGCGCAGGGCCGCATCGCCAGCGTGGACCAGCGCGTGGTGGACCTGGTGCCCGAGTGGGCCGGGGCCCACAGCGACCCGCGCGCGGCCGCCATCACGCTGCGGCACCTGCTCACGCTGACGGCGGGCTTCGCGGTCCGCGACGCCATCGGCACCGCCGCGCCGCTGCGCCCGCGCGATGCCTGGGCACGCCCGCTGGCCAGCGACCCGGGCCAGGCCTTCGCCTACGACAACTCGGTCGTGCCGCTGCTCGTCGCCGTGCTGGAGAAAGCCACGGGCATGCCCCTGGCCGACTACGCGCGCCAGCAGCTGGTGGGCCCCCTGGGCTTCGCCGAGCCGTCCTACCGGCAGGGCCTGCACCTGCGCACGCTCGACATGGCCAAGCTGGGCCAGCTCTACCTGCGGCATGGGCGGTGGAACGGCCAGCCGCTGGTGCCCGAGGCGTTCGCCGATGCGTCGGTGAAGGCGCAGAACGCGGGCGGCCCGCCGGTGGGCCTGTCGTACGGCTACCTGTGGTGGGTGGTGCCGTCGCCAGCGCCGCGCCCGACCTTCCTGGCCAGCGGCTACGGCGGCCAGTTCATCTGGGTGTATCCGCCCCTGGACCTGGTGGTGGCCACCACCTCCACCGTGTCGCCGGACAGCCACCGGCGCGGCCATGCGCTGCAGTGGATCCGCACGCAGGCGTTCGCGGCGGCCCAGCAGCGCGCGCAGGGCGCGCCGCGCTGACCCGCGAAAGCCGCCCAGGGAATTTCAGGCAAAAAGGCCTTCAGCGCTTATCCATTCAGCGCTGATAGCTATATTTTTAATAGCAAATGTAGGCAAATGCGGACGACGGCGCTCAAGGCTGCGGCTTGTTCACGAAGGCCACCACCAGCCCCCGGGCCGTCACGGTGATGGGCCCCGGCCGCAGGCCCAGGCCGTCGAACACGGCCGTGTCCTGCGGGCGCAACTGGTGCAGCACCACCTCGCGCAGCGACTGTTCGGCGAGCACCGGGCCGTAGGCGTTGAGCATCTCGTTCACGGCCGGCTTGAGGCTCGGGAAATCCAGGCGCCCCAGCCGGATCTGGTGGGCACGCACCGTGCGGTCGCCGGCCTCGTAGCGCAGCGCGAATTCCACATCGAACGTGCCCGCATGGCTGCGGCGCAGCGCCGGGCCCGCGACCTCCACGGCCATGGTGGCTCCCAGCCGGTTGGCCTCGGGCAGCAGGCGCAGGCGCGGCGCCTGCACGCCCAGGTCCACCAGCCCCTGCACCGGCACGCTGCGCGGAAACTTCTGCGCCACGGCCTCCTGCAGCTGCCCGAGCGGCACGGTGTAGCTGGGCTGGGCCCGGGCGGCGCGCAGTCCGGCCAGGGCGGAGGCCCCCCCGGCCAGGCCCCGCAGCGCGGTGCCCAGGAATCTTCTGCGGTGCACCATGCGTGCGCTCCTTTGCTGCGGTGATGGTGGTGGTGGTGGGATCGGCCCCGGGCGGCGCGGGCCCGCAATAATCGGCGCCATGACGCCCCCGCCCGTGCACCATTGCCAGGTTTTTGCCTCGCCCTGGCAAGGTGTGTACTGCACACGCGCCGAAAGTTCCCGCCGCTACGGCAAGCACTGGCACGCAGTCTACGGGCTGGGCCTGCTGGACGAGGGCGCGCAAAGCTCGGCCAGCGGGCGCGGGCCGGTGGATGCCTATGCGGGCGACCTCATCACCACCAACCCGGGCGAGGTGCACGACGGGCAGCCGCTGGGCAGCGCATCGCGCCGCTGGCGCATGGTGTACATCGAACCGGCGGTGCTGCAGGCCCTGGCCGACGACGAGGGCGCCGTGGCGGGGCAGGCCGGCATCGCGCTCACGCGCCCCGTGATCCAGGACGCCGCCCTGGCCCGCGCGCTCCACACCCTGGTCGCGCGCATCGCCCTGTGGAATGTGGTGCAGCCGCCGGCGCCGCCCACCGCAGCGATGGCCGGCGCCGTGGACCGCCTGGCCTGCGAGGAATCGCTGGCCCAGACCTGCGCCCTGCTGCTGCAGCGCCACGCCAGCACGCCCCCGGCAACTGCCCCGCGCACCGCCCACGCCGCGCCCGCGCTCGGGCAGGTGCGCGACTGGCTGGCCGACGCGCCCCTGGCGCCCCCCACGCTCGCGCAGATGGCCGCCTTCGCCGGGCTCAGCCGCTACCAGCTGCTGCGGCGTTTCGCCGGCACCTACGGGCTGCCGCCGCACGCCTGGCTGCTGCAGCAGCGCGCCGAGCGCAGCCGCCACCTGATCGGCCAGGGCGTGGGCCTGGCCGATGCGGCGGCGGCCAGCGGCTTCGCCGACCAGAGCCACATGACGCGCATGTTCACGCGGCAGTTCGGCTTCACGCCGGGCGCGTGGCAGAAGGCCCGGCGCGGCCCGGCGGCGCAATAACGTTCAAGACGCGCCGCGCCAGACGCCGCAGACTGGCCGCTGATTCACCACTTCGGCAGGGTTTCCGGTCATGTCAGATTCATTCAAGGGCCAGCTGCTGTGCAGCCTGGCGATGGTGCTCGTGGGCAGCACGGTGGTGGCCAGCAAGGTCATCGGCCAGGACATCGAACCTTTTCTCGCCACCGTGCTGCGGCACGCGCTGGCGCTGCCCGTGTTCTTTGCGCTGATGCGCTGGCGCGGCCAGCGGCTGCCGCGCGTGGGCCGGCGCGACGCGGTGCTGCTCACGGTGCAGGCGGCCGCAGGGAGCGTGGGGTACTCGGTGCTGCTCATCCTGGGCGTCACGCTGTCGAGCGCATCGGACGCGGGCATCGTGGCGGGCACGCTGCCTGCCGCGGCCGCGCTGCTCTCGGCCGTGGTGCTGGGCGAGCGGCCCGCGCCGCGCCTGGTGCTGGCCATCGGGCTGGCCACGCTGGGCGTGATGGCCGTGGCTTTCTCGCCCGGCGGCGGCGGGGCCAGCCCCGCGCGGCTGGCGGGCATCGCGCTGGTGCTGGCCGCCGTGGCCTGCGAGGCGGTCTTCATCCTGGCCCACAAGCGCCTGGCGCGGCCGGTGCCCGCGCTGGCGCTGTCCACCCTCATGTCGGCGGGCGGCCTGCTGCTGTCGGCCCTGCCCGCCGCCTGGCTGGCGTGGCGCGCCGCCACCCCCCTGGCCTTCGGCGCGCCCGCGCTGGCGGGCGTGCTGTACTACGCGTGGGTGCCCACGGTGGGCGGCTTTCTGCTGTGGTACGCCGGCAGCGCGCGCACCAGCGGCGTGCGCGCCTCGCTGGCCACGGTGTGGCTGCCCGTGTCGGCCCTGGTGCTGTCGGTGCTGCTGCTCGGCGAGTCCGTGCGCCCCTGGCAATGGGCGGGCCTGGCCTGCGTGCTGCTGGCCATGGTGCTGGCGGCCAGGGGCGCCCCGGAGCGGGCGACGGCGCGCGGGGAACGGGCCACCCTGCGCGCCTAGCGCCCCACCACCGACCAGCCGGCCTGCTGGTTGGTCTTGTCGTTCTCGTACTCCCACGCGGTTCCGCAGCGGTCGCACACGTAGCGGGTGATGGTGACGGAGCCGTGGTCGCGGTCTTCCTTGCGATTGCCCCGCTGCACCAGTTCGGCATGGCCCGGCGCCTTGCGCCAGTTGCGCTGGATGCCCTGGCAGGGCTCGCACAGCGCCATGGGTTTGAGTTCGTTCTGTCGCGCCAGGTCTTTGGTCATGGGGGGGCAGCCTTGGGGGCCGTGGTGTCGGGGTGGGATTGCATGCTGCGGGGCGGCTACTGTAAGCCACCCGCGCACGCCCGGGCGAAACACGGCGCCCGAACCACTCCCCGCCACAGGCTCGGCAGCGCGCCGGCGCTGGATGGACCGGCACAGCAAGCTATCAAAACAAGAGCTTAATGCGGCCCCAGCAGCTTGGCCATGCGCGCATTGCGCAGCACCACGCCCTGCCGCTCGGCGTGCTGGCGTGCCAGGACCTCGAAGCCGCTGGCGGCGAAGAAGGACTCGGCGGCCAGGCTCACATCGGCATGCAGCCGCGCGATGCCGCGCCGCGCCGCCTGCGCGTGGATGTGCGCCATGAGCGCGCGGGCCACGCCCTGGCCGGCCCAGTCGGGCGCGACGAAGAACTGGTCGATGTACCCCGTGGGCTGCAGGTCGGCAAACCCCGCGATGGCGTTGCCGTCCGCGGCCTGGGCGACGAAGGGCTGGTTGGCCCGCATGCGGGCGGCCCACTGCGCGGCGTCGTGCTGCGGAGGTGCCCAGGCCGCGAGCTGCCCGGGGGTGTAGTGCCTCGCGGCCAGGCCGTGCACCGACGCGTGGAAGACGGCGTGCAGCAGGGCTTCATCGCCGGGGCGAAAGTCGCGGATGAGGATCTCGGGCAGGGGCATGGGCGTGAAGGCGGACGGGACGGCGGGCGGCACGCGGGGTGGCGGCGCACGGGGAGCAGAGGGAGGAAAAGCGCGCGATTGTGCCGCACGCCGGGGGCGCTGCGGCCCGACGGGACGCACCGGCGCTGCCTCGGGCTGCGGGGACGTAGGCCGTGGCGCACGGAAGCCCGGAATCACCCGCCGCGACGCCCTCCCCGGCGCCCCGATAGCATTGCCCGCATGCCCCGCGCCCCTTCGCCCGCCCTGCACCTGTCCGCAACACCCCCGCCCGGCCCGCCGCTCATGCGGGCCGCCATCGATTTCGCGGCCCCCGCGCACGAGGTGGCGCGGCGCCTGATCGGCGTGACGCTGCTCGTGGACGGCGTGGGCGGCCGCATCGTGGAGACCGAGGCCTACGACCAGTCGGACCCGGCATCGCACACCTTTGGCGGGCCCACCGCGCGCAACGCCGCCATGTTCGGGCCACCGGGCTGCGCGTACGTGTACCGCTCGTACGGCCTGCACTGGTGCATCAACACCGTGTGCCGCGAGGCCGGGCACGGCGCCGGCGTGCTGCTGCGCGCGCTGGAGCCCACCCACGGCATCGGCACCATGCAGGCGCGGCGCGGGCTGGAGGACGTGCATCTGCTGTGCGCGGGCCCCGGGCGCCTGGCCCAGGCGCTGGGCATCGATGCCAGCTTCAACGGACGGCCGCTGCACCTGCCGCCATTCGCGCTGCTGGAGCCCGATGCGGCCGGCGCCCCCGGCTGCCACCCCGTCGGCGTGGTGGCCGGCCCGCGCATCGGCATTTCCAAGGCGGTCGATGTGCCGTGGCGCTTCGGGCTTCGCGGGTCGCGCTACCTGAGCCGCGCGTTTGCCGCTCCGGCGGGCGCTGGCGGGCACGGCCGCCGCTGAAAGGACGCCTCAGCCCGCGGCCATGCGCAGCCTGCGCGCCGCGTCCTCGGCCCGCGCATCGTCGATCTCGCGCAGCACCGCCTGCATGTCCACGTCGGCATGGTCCGGCGCGTAGCGGCCCGTGAGCGGCGTGGCGTTGTCGAGCAGGCCGCTCTGGAACAGGCTCCAGATCTCGGGGCCGTACTGGGTGCTGCGCAGCTCGGGCGCGAACTGGCCGAAGAAGTCGCGCAGGTTGGCCACGTCGCGCAGCAGCATGCGCTGGGCATGGTTGTTGCCGGCGGCGTCCACCGCCTGGGGCAGGTCGATGATGACGGGGCCATCGTGGCCGCCTTCGCCGCCTTCGCCATCAGCGCCGGGCAGGTGCGCCAGCAGGATGTTGAACTCCGACAGGTCGCCGTGCACGACGCCCGCGCACAGCATGCGCACCACCTCGGCCACCAGCGTGGCGTGGTGGGTGCGCGCGTCCTCGGGCGTGAAGCTCACGTCGTTCAGGCGCGGCGCGGCGTCGCCGTGGGCGTCGGTCACCAGCTCCATCAGCAGCACGCCGTCGTGAAAGTTGTAGGGCTGCGGCACGCGCACGCCCGCGGCGGCCAGGCGGTACAGCGCATCGACCTCGGCGCTTTGCCAGGCGGCCTCCTGCTCCTGCCGGCCGAACTTGCTGCCCTTGGCCATGGCGCGGGCCGAGCGCGAGTTCTTGACCTTGCGGTTCTCGGTGTAGTCCACCGCCTGGCGGAAGCTGCGGTTGTTGGCCTCTTTGTAGATCTTGGCGCAGCGGGTGTCGTCCCCGCAACGCACCACGTAGACCATGGCCTCCTTGCCGCTCATGAGCTGCCGGACCACGGTGTCGATCAGGCCTTCCTCGATGAGGGACTGGAGTCTGGGGGGTGCTTTCATCGGGCCTGTGCGCTAGAGGGGAAGCGGACCATTGTCGCCGCATGGCCGGTGCGCGGCCTTGGCGGGTGGAAGCGGGCGCGGCGGGCGCCACGTGCTGAACGACAATCCGGCGGCTGCCCGCCCGTGGGCACGCCATCCCTTCCCCGCCGCGCCCAGCTCCCCGGAGACTTTCCCCATGCCCTTCGCCATTGCGCCCCCAGCCGCTGCCCTGCGCGCCGTCTTGCTCGGGTGCCTGCTGGCCTGTGGGTGCGCCGGGGCCGCGCAGCCGGCGGCGGCGGCCGGGTTCCGCCCGGGCGCGTACGCCGATGCGCTCGGCGGCCCGGCGGTGGTGTGCGTGACCTCGGAGCACATGGCCCGCCTCACGGCCGCCGCCTGGAAACTCGCCCTGCAGCAGCGCGGCGTGGACTGCACGCTCAGCGAGTCCGCCCGGCCGATGCCCGGCCACGAAACCTGGGCGGCCAGCTGCACGGGCCCGGCCCTGGGCGCCAGCGCCCCGCACCGCTACCGGTTCACGGTGCACGCCGACGGCGACCAGCTCGTCATCGACAGCAGCATGGCGGCTTCCGCGGGTCCGCAGATGATGATGACGAAGAAGGCCTTTGCCGGCAGGTACCAGGGGGCGTGCGCGCCCGGCCACCCGCCCCTGGACGTGGAGGCCTACCTGGACGGCATGCACGGCAGCGAAGGCACGCCCGCGCAGGCAGGCGCCCGCAAGGCGGTGGCCCTGGACCTCATCCGCTGCGGCCATGTGTTCAACGGGCTGTCGCTCGGCGTGGCGAAACCCCGGCAGGAAGGCATGCGCGCAGCAGCGGCGGCGATGATCGCGGCCGCCGTGGAGCTGCACCCCGGAGAGGGCGGCTTCCACCTGGAAGCGCTCAGGCAATCCGCGCCCGAGGTGTCCGCCGAGCTGGTGGGGGCGCCCGCGGAGAAGAAGTTTGCGCTGTACCAGTCGTGCAGCCCGTACCTGGAGCCGGAGGGTGTCGCGCGGGCCGTGCAAGGCCGCATGGCGGCGGACGCGGCCGCACGCTAGGCCCGTGGTACGCGATGCGCGGCTACAGCGCCCCCGCGTCCCGGGCGCGAAGCGCGGCCAGCCGCTGGTGCACCGCGTCGCCCGCATCCACGGGCCGCTGGTGCTTGGCCTCGAGGTAGTGGGTGGTGAACACGTCCAGGTACGCCTCCAGCGCCTGCGCGGCATGCGCCTCGCCCGCCAGCTCCAGGCACAGGGCGCCGACCTCGGACGTGCAGAAATGGTCCCTGCGGGTGGACCGGCGCAGGTGGTAGCGCGAGAGCTGCTCGGGCTGCAGGCTGAGCACGGGCAGGAGGTCGAGGTACGGGCTCTTGCGGAACATCTTGCGGGCCTCGGGCCAAGTGGCGTCGAGCAGCACGAACAGCGGGCGCTTGCCTTCTGGCATGGCCACCTGCGTGACCACGCGCCCGGGCGCCACGAACTCGCCGGGGAACACCACATACGGCTGCCACTGCGGGTCGGACAGCAGCGCCAGCAGGCCGGGGTGCACCTCGGTGCGGGCCCAGCCAAAGGCAAATGTGTCGGGCACCACGTCGGCGATCAGCCAGCCCGTGTTGCTGGGCTTGAGCGGTTCGATGTCGGCCATCAGCAGGCACATGCCCGCGCGCGTGGGCAGCACGGGCCGCAGCGCGCAGATGCAGTGGCTGGGCACCAGGCGGCAGCCCGCGCAGCGCTCGCCCCTGGGGCCGCCCCGGGCCAGGAAGGGCTTGGCGCTGCGCGCCAGGCGCTCGGCGCGCAGGCGCGCCACCGCGTGCGGCGCGGCGGGGTTCGCGGGGGAATGCGTCACTGCCCGCCCGCCTGTTCCAGGGCAAACAGCGGCACCTGGGCCTGGCGGCTCAGCCACACGCCGCCGCCCAGTTCGATCGCGCCCTCCTGCAGGCCGCGCCGGTACAGCTCGGCGCGGTGGCGGAACAGGCGCGGATCGGTCAGGTCCTCGTCGATGATGTCGCGCTCGTAGTCCTCGCGCGAGACGGCCTCCACGTACAGCGCGCCGCGGCTCAGGCGCCCCAGGTTGTGCAGCGCGGCCTTCAGGTCCGGCGGGCTCAGGTAGGGCAGCACGCCCTGGCAGATGACGAGGTCGAACGGCTCGCCGGCCGCGTAGTCCACCACCGAGCCCTGCTGCCATCCGAAGCGCTCGCACAGGTAGGCGCTGAACTCCACGCCCTGGTAGGTGGCCAGCGGGAAATGCCGCGCCACGATGTCCTTCCACAGCCCGATGCCGCAGCCCACGTCCAGCACGCGCTGCACCGGCACGCGCAGGTACTTGAGGTAGCTGCACACGAACGTGCCCAGGCGCTCGACATGGTCCGGGTCCACCACGCTGGTCTTCTTGTCGAAGTAGTAGCGCTGGTAGTAGGCCTCGTCGAAGGTGGTGGCGCTGGCGGATTTCAATGGGGGTCCTTGTGTCTAGGCCGTGGGGGCCCCCGCGGCGGCCGGGGGCGTGAAGCGGGCGAGTATCCCCCACCCGGCCGCGCACAGCCCTGGCGCACGGCTGCGTGTAGGCTGTCGCCATGGATTCGCTGATCACCGCCGCCGCACGCGCGCTGGCCGCCGGGGACCCGCTGGGCGCGCTCAAGCGCGTGGCGCTGCGCGACGACCCGCCCGCGCTGGCCCTGCGCGGCATCGCCATGGCCCAGCTGGGTGAGCTGGCCCGCGCGCGCGACCTGCTGCGGCAGGCGGGCCGCGCGTTTGGCGCCCACGAGGCCCGGGCCCGCGCGCGCTGCGCGGTGGCCGAGGCCGAGGTGGCGCTGGCCCTGCGCGACCTGGGCGGCCAGGGCCAGGCACTGCTGGCGGCGGCCGACACGCTGCAGGCCCATGGCGACGCGATCAACGCCCTGCAGGCCCGGCTGGTGGCGGCCCGCAGGCTGATTCTGCTGGGGCGGCTGGCGCAGGCCTCCGCCGCACTCGCAGCCATCCAGGCGGCGGGCATGCCGGCCCAGCTGCCCGCGCCGCTGGCCGCCGTGGCCGCGCTCACGGCCGCAGAGCTGGCCCTGCGCGCCTTGCACATCGACGCCGCAGACGCCGCGCTGCAGCGTGCCGCCGAGGCGGCCGGCCACGCCGGGGTGCCCGCCCTGGTGGCCGAGGTGGCCCACGCCCGCACGCTGCTCCAGCAG
>NZ_JAHUWZ010000016.1 GCF_019218755.1 Acidovorax sp. sif1233
AATTACATCGAGATGTTTTACAACCCTAAGCGACGCCACGGCACTGCCGGAGATACTTCACCGGTAGAGTTCGAAAGACGCCATTTCCAACGGCTTAAAAGTGTCTAGGGAATCCGGGGCGATTCAGGGTGATCAAGACGGCACTTCCGGTCATCATTGCCAGCCGTTTGGCGTTGTGCGTCAGTAGAGTCATGTCGCGGTTCGAGTTCTCGTCCGCCTCCCCGGCAAGGGAGGCCGCCAATGTGTCGATGACAATCAAAATGGCCTTGTGTCGCAAGGCGGTCTTCGCCAGATTGATGACGTCTTGCTCTTTCACTAAGCTCACAGGCTCAAAGATGAAATGCAGTTTGTCGGCGGGCTCAATCCCCGTGTGGTGCAACGCAATGGATACGCGACGACGGAAACCAGCGGCCCCCTCCAGTGCACAGTACAGAACACCGCCTTGCTGCACTGGGCGCCCCGCCCACGCCGAACCAGCGACAAGTGCGAGGATCAGATCAATGAGCAGGGCTGTCTTGCCAGCACCCGATGCACCCCAAAACAGAATGACTCCCATCATGTGGAAAACCTTCTCCACCAGCCAAGTAAGGACTGGCAGCTCCTTGAATTGCTGAGGCGTATGGGTGACGAGGATTTGCGCCTCCCCTGGTACGGGCATGATGGGCCGTACGCCGGGACTTGCGACGTCTCGACTTGAGTTCTGGGCTGCGATACTCATCGCGCAACCTCCTTGTGCTCAAGCCACTGCAAGACCGCTTGACGGTTCCACGCTGTGATGCGGGCGGACAAGCGCGTCGCTTTTACGAACGAACCATCTTTGCTCTTGCGCCACACGGTGGAGGCAGAGAATGGCACCATCGTGAGTAACTCATCGAGGCGCACATATGCACGCAGTGGAGCGTCAGGGGTCGCTTTGACAACGTCCGCGCGGGGATTTTTTACCAGCTTCTGCCGGTGTTCTGGGTGGAGATGGGAATCGACCATGAGAGCCCTTCGTTGACAAGGGCTCTATGGTCGAAGAGTGGGCTTTCAAAGTCGAAGCGAAGTAAAACTCACCTCTAAAACCCTGACCTTGACATTTTTTATGCAGACTGCTTTGACTTCCGAAGAATTCCCCTAACCGTATCGGTCGTCACCTCGTTGCTCGGCTCGTAAATGCCCATCACATCGACAATCAAATCGGGCAACCCTGTCACATGACCGTCTGGTCGGGGGGGCGGAAGGGCGTCGCGGATTTCCAGTACCAAGGCTTCAGTCGTTAACGCTGGAAATTCCGAACGCGTTACGGAGTCATCCGGCAGATGCTCTAGCACGGCTGACGTGAGCGACTGCAATAAGAACAGATCAGCAGAGAGTTGGCTGCGCCAGCCGCCCCAGTGAATGGCAGCTGACTCTTGAGGTACGCCGTTGGCTGAAACAGTCGAGTTCACGCGCTTCCCTTTGGCAAGTGCATGTTGGTCGAACAACTGCCCCAGCATCTCCAACAACTCTGGCGAAAAGACTCCCTTACCGTCGCCATCTTTGAAATGCAGGCGACGAGCTAGAGCACTGGAAAGCTCATTCAGTTCATGCGCATTTGCTCGCAGAGTGGAAGCAGGCGTTGCGCCAAACAGGCCACCAAGTGCTTTTGTCCGATACACATGAGCCAGTTTTTGATGAAGCTCCAGGGCGGAATCTGTTTCTCGATTTGCCTTTTGAAGTACGCTGATAAGTTGCTTGCACTGCAAGGAAAATTCGTTGTTGGTTGGTGCTTGAGCAGCCATGATTTCTCCGGGGATGTAGATACCTGCCCGCACCCCGCAGGTAGGCTCACGGCAGCATAGACTTCGTTGAGTACAGCGCGCGTGTAACCGCTGAGCCAACTTCGTTTCGCGTGAGAAATTGCACACTACCCATCAGTTTTCCCATCATCGACAGTGAAACTTCATGACATTGGGCGACAAGTTCTGAGGCATTTCCGTGATACTGCGCATCATCGCCAAGGGCATGAATCCACACCTTCTGACACGACACGATAGGCATTTTTGGTAGTCACCCTCTCCGCCACTGATAAGGCCCTGATGCTATTTAATCAATAGCGCAGGGCCTTTTTCTTTTGGTTTGCCGGCACCCCCTGGGCAGCCAGGCAGCCTTTGGGGAATGCAGGACCCACGCCCTGGGCACCCGATCCGCTGCGATCAATTCGCGGGCTGAGGCGGGCCAGACTGCAGCTCCCCCACCACAACGCACCGCAGCCGCACTGACATCGTCGAGCCAGGCCGCAGGCACCCGTCAGGACGCCAGCCCTGGCGAACATTCCTCCCCAGGCCCCCGCCGCCGCACCAGGTGCCAAGGGCCCAGCTCTCCGCAGCTGGTGGCGCCCAGCATGGCAAGGTTGCGGTCCACCTCGTCGCGCAGCAGGGTGATCGCGTGGTGCACTCCCGCCTCGCCGGCGATGGCGGCTGCATAGTTGAACGGGCGCCCCACCAGGACCATGCGCGCGCCCAGCGCGATGGCCTTGAGCACGTCGGAGCCGCGCCGGAAGCCGCCGTCGATGAGCACGGGGTAAGCAGGGCCCACGGCGGCCACCACCGCTTCCAGCACGCGCATGGGCGATGCGGCGCCATCGAGCTGGCGGCCGCCGTGGTTGGACAGCACCACGGCGTCGGCCCCGATGCGCTGCGCCTGCAGGGCATCCTCCACGCTCAGCAGGCCCTTCACGACCAGCGGGCCCTTCCAGCGGCGGCGGATGGCTTCGAGGTGCCGCCAGCCGAGGTGGTCGCGCGCCGAGAAATCGCGCAGCACCGTGGACGAGACGATGGGAGCGCCGCGCGTGGCGAACGAGTTCTCGAAATGCGGCATGCCATGGCGCAGCAGCGTGCGCAGGAAGGTGCCCGCCACCCAGCGCGGCCGCACGAGGCCATCCCAGGCCAGGCGCAGGCTGGGCTTGAGCGGCGTCGAGAAGCCCGTGCGGATGTTGTTCTCGCGGTTCGCCGAGATCGGTATGTCCACCGTGACGACCAGCGTGCGAAAGCCCGCGCGCTCCACCCGGTCGACCAGTGCGTCGATGCGGACCTGGTCGCCGGGCAGGTAGGCCTGGAACCAGGTGCCCGGGCTGTCGCGGGCCACGTCCTCCATCGGGATCAGCGAGGTGCCGCTCATCACCGAAACAATGCCCGCGCGCCGCGCCGCGCGTGCCAGCACGAGGTCGCCCCGGTAAGTGGAAAGGGCGTTGATGCCCATGGGCGCGATGCCGAACGGGCTGCCGTAGCGCTCGCCAAACAGCTCCACCGCCTGCGAGCGCCCCGACACGTCGCGCAGCACGCGCGTGACGAAGGCGTGCTCGCCGAACACGCCACGGTTGTCGCGCAGCGAGGCATTGCCCTCAGCCGCGCCAGCGATGTAGCCGAAGATGGGCCGGGGCAGGCGCCGGCGCGCGGCCTCCTCGAAATCCTGCAGCGACAGCATGCGGCGCAGCACGGCCGGCGCGGGGGGCAAGGGGGCGGGCGCCAGGGCGGCGGGGACCAGATGGGGGAGGGAGGCCATGGGCACGGGGCTTTCATTGCGTTCAGGAACCGCGCCACTGTAGGTTTGCCATTCAATGAATGAAAGCGAAATATTTAGAATGGATTAATTCTCTTTCTGCCAACAAGGACCCCGCCATGCACACTCCGTCGGTCAAGCAGCTCGAGGCTTTCTGGTGGGCGGCCACCTGCGCCAACTTCGCCACCGCCGCCGGCCGCGTGCACCTGTCCGTGTCCTCGCTGTCCAAGCGCATCACGGAACTGGAGGCCGCGCTGGGGCAGCCGCTGTTTGACCGCAGCGGACACCGCGCCGTGCTCACCGAGGCCGGCACGCGGCTGCTGCCCGCCGCGCTGGATGTGCTCAACGCCGTCGCGGCACTGGACCAGGCACTGGATGCGCGCACAGATCTCGCGGGCCACTGCCGTTTTGGCGTGGGCGACCTCTCGGCCCTCACCTGGCTGCCCGCGTTCGTGGCAGCGGCGCGCCGCGCGCATCCCCGCCTGTCCCTGGAGCCCTGCGTGGACGTGGGTGGCGTGCTCGAGCGCCGCCTGGACGACGGCGAACTCGACTTCGCGGTGATCGCGGGGCGCTCGTCGCGCAGCACGCTGCGCTCGCAGCCCGTGGGGGCTGCGCGCTTCACCTGGGCTGTGGCCGCCGATCTGCCCGGCGCCGGCCGCCTGGGGGCGAAAGCGCTGCTGCAGCAGCATCCGCTGGTCACCCTCCCCCCGGGTGCGGGCACCACGCGGCTGCTCGATGACTGGCTGCTCGCGCACCGCGTTGCGGTGCGCGAGCGCATCCTGTGCAACAGCTGGGGGGCCGTGGCCGGCATGTTGCGCGCGGGGGTGGGCGTGGGCTTTCTGCCCGCGGCCTGGGTCGGCACGCCGGGCTTGCGCGCGCTGGGCGGGCGCACGGCGCTTGCGCCCCTGCAGTACGCGTTCCAGTGGCGGCGCGGCGATGCGCGGGCGTTGATACCCGCGATGCAGCGCCTGGCGCAGGCCCAGGTGGATTTTTCGGTGCCGCCGGCCTACGGCTGGGGGCCCGAGGCCACGGAGCGATCGCGCAGGTAGGCCAGCACCGCGCCGAACTCCCCCTGAAACTCGATGCGCCCCGCCCGGCTTTCACGCTGGTAGGCGTACATGGGGTCGTAGTAGTCGCGCAGCAATGCCGCGATCCAGCCACGGTGCTGCGCAACATCGCCATGCGCCTTTTGCCGCGCCAGCGCGTGGAGCATCGTTGCGCGCAGCATCTGGTGGCGGTCGCCGCCCAGGCGCCGGGCCAGCTTGTCCAGGCTTTCCAGCAATCGGGCAGAGAACGATTCAAACCCCGCCGCCGGGCCCTGCGCGGCGCAGAACTCGGCGCACTGCCCGACCACGTAGTCCCGCAGGATGCGCTCGACCCGGGCCTCGAAGGCATCCTCGACATGGACCATCGGCGCCTGTTCCAGGCGCAGGCGCAGCTCCAGCGGCACGGCGCAGCGGCCCACATGCCGGCCTTCGTCCTCGACCACGAACAGCCGCTGCCCCGCGGCCCGCTTCTTGAGGATATCGATCGCTAGGCGGTTCTCGAAATCGATCTGGGCCGGCTGGCCGCTGACACGCTGCCCAAAGCTGGACCCGCGGTGGTTGGCGTGCCCTTCCAGATCCAGGCCGTTGGGCAGCTGCGAGATGAGCTCGGTCTTTCCGGTGCCCGTCAGCCCGCCCAGCACGACCAACGGGCATTCGCGCGCCGCCGCCTGGGTGGTCTGCAGCAAAAAGGTACGCAGGGCCTTGTAGCCGCCGGCCACGCGGGGGTAGGCGATCCCGGCATCGGCCTGCAGCCACTGCTGGACGATCTGGGAACGCAAGCCCCCGCGAAAGCAATACAGCACGCCCTGCGGATGGGCCGCCGCGAACTCCGCCCAGGCCTGGGTGCGTGCGCGCCTGATCTCGCCGGACACCAGCGCATGCCCCAGCGCGATGGCCGCCTGCTGGCCCTGGTGCTTGTAGCAGGTGCCCACCTTCTGGCGTTCGGCATCGTCCATCAAGGGCAGGTTGGCCACGCCCGGAAATGCGCCCTGGACGAACTCCACCGGCGCACGCACGTCCATCATGGGCACATCGTTCAGGAAGATGTGCCGGTAGTCGGCCAGGGTGTCCAGCATCAGCGCAGCGTGACAGCGAAGGCCTGCCGGGAAGTGAGATGGCCTATGGGCTCCATCTGCGGCAGCCCGCACTCGGCGGCCACCGCGAGGAATTCACGCTCGCCCTGCGGCGCCACCGCGATCAGCAGGCCTCCGCTGGTCTGCGGATCGCACAGCAGCTGCTTTTGCACTTCGTCCAGCGGACCGATCCTGGCGCCATAGCTGTCGAAGTTCCGCAGGGTACCGCCCGGCACGCAGCCCTCGGCCAGGTAGTGCTCCACGCCACGGATGCGCGGCACGGCGTCGTAGTCGATCACGGCGCTCAGGCCACTGCCCTCGGCCATCTCGACCAGGTGGCCCAGCAGGCCAAAGCCCGTGACATCGGTCATGGCCATGACACCCGGCAATTTGCCAAACCGGCTGCCCGGCTTGTTCAGCGTGCACATCAGGTCGCGCGCGCGGCCCACGTCCTGCGAGCGCAGCCGGGCCTTCTTTTCGGCGGTGGTGAGGATTCCGATGCCCAGCGGCTTGGTGAGGTACAGGCGGCAGCCCGCAGTGGCGGTGTCATTGCGCTTGAGGTGGCGTTTTTCCACCACGCCGGTCACGGCCAGCCCGAAGATGGGCTCCGGCGCATCGATGGAATGCCCGCCGGCCAGCGGGATGCCTGCGGCATCGCAGACCGCACGCCCGCCGCGCACCACGTCGCGCGCCACCTCGGGCGGCAGCACATTCACCGGCCAGCCCAGGATGGCGATGGCCATCAGCGGGTCCGCGCCCATGGCGTAGATGTCGCTGATGGCGTTGGTCGCCGCGATCCGCCCGAAATCGTAGGGGTCGTCCACGATGGGCATGAAGAAGTCGGTGGTGGAGACCACGCCGCGTTCGCCATCCAGCGCATAGACGGCGGCGTCATCGCGGGAGGCATTGCCCACCCACAGCCGCGGGTCCAGGTTCTGGGCCCCGCTGCCCGCAAGGATCACGTCCAGGACCTTGGGGCTGATCTTGCAGCCGCAGCCCGCCCCATGGCTGTACTGCGTGAGGCGGATGGTGGGGCTGGCCATGGTGTTGTCAGAGGAAGTCATGCTGGATTCTCCCCCGGCGCGCCGTCCCCATGGCCCGCCCCATCAGGCGGCGGGTGCGAGCACCGCCACGCCGCCCATGTACGGGCGCAGCACCTCTGGCACCTCCACGGAACCGTCGGCGCGCTGGTAGTTCTCGAGCACGGCCACCAGCGTGCGGCCCACGGCCAGGCCGGAGCCATTGAGGGTGTGCAGCAACTCGTTCTTGCCCTGGGCGTTCTTGAAGCGGGCCTGCAGGCGGCGGGCCTGAAAGGCCTCGCAGTTGCTCACCGAGCTGATCTCGCGGTAGGTGTTCTGCGCGGGCAGCCACACTTCCAGGTCATAGGTCTTGGCGGCGCCAAAGCCCATGTCACCCGTGCACAGGCTCATCACGCGGTAGGGCAAGCCGAGCTTTTGCAGCACGGTTTCGGCGTGGCGCGTCATTTCTTCCAGCGCTTCGTAGCTCTTGTCGGGATGCACGATCTGCACCATCTCGACCTTGTCGAACTGGTGCTGGCGGATCATGCCGCGCGTGTCGCGGCCGTAGCTGCCCGCTTCCGAGCGGAAGCACGGCGTGTGGGCCGTGAGCTTGATGGGCAGCTCGGACTCGGCCACGACCACGTCGCGCACGAAGTTGGTCAGCGGCACTTCGCTGGTGGGAATGAGGTACAGCGCCGCGTTGTCGGGCACGGGCTCGCCGTCCTGGCCGCCCTTCTTGGCCGCGAACAAATCGCCCTCGAACTTGGGCAGCTGGCCCGTGCCCTTGAGCGAGTCGGCGTTGACGGCATAGGGCACGTAGCACTCGGTGTAGCCATGCTCCTGGGTCTGCACGTCCAGCATGAACTGGGCCAGGGCCCGGTGCAGGCGGGCGATCTGCCCCTTCATCACCGTGAAGCGCGAGCCCGAGAGCTTGACGCCCATGTCGAAATCCAGGCCCAGCGGCGTGCCCACGTCGACGTGGTCCTTGACCTCGAAGGCGAAGCTGGCGGGCGTGCCCCACTGGCGCACTTCGACATTGCCCGACTCGTCCGGACCCACGGGCACGGATTCGTGCGGCAGGTTGGGCACGGCGACCAGCATGGCAAGCAGCTCGGCCTGGACCTGTTCCAGGCGGGCGGCCGATTGCTCCAGCTCCACCTTGCCTGCGGCCACCTGGGCCTTGACGGCTTCGGCGCCGTCCTTGTCGCCCCGGCTCATGAGCATGCCGACCTGCTTGGACAGCTGGGTGCGCTGGGCCTGCAGCTCTTCGGTGCGGGTCTGCAGCGTCTTGCGCTCGGACTCCAGGACCTGGAACGCGGAGACGTCCAGGAAGGCCTGGGGCTTTTTGCGTGTTTCCAGGCGCGCGATGGCGGTGTCGAGGTCTTTGCGGAGGAGAAGGATGTCAAGCATGGCTGGATTTTAAAGGGGTGGTCGGCCCCGGCTCAGGCGAGGCTGGCGGGGTCGAAGTTGGCGCCGCAGAGAATGAGGGCCACGGTTTCCTGCGGCTGGGGCCGGTAGGCACCTGTCTGCAGGGCCGCCAGGCCCAGCGCGGCGGCGGGTTCCACGGCCAGCTTCAGCTCTTTCCACAGCCACAGCTGGGCGGCGCGGATGGCGTCATCCGGCAGCAGCAGGGCATCGTGCACATGGCGCTGGCTGACCTCCCAGCCAATGGCGCCGATGCGGCGGGCGCCCAAGGAATCAGCGGCCACGCCACCCACCTCCACATCCACCGGCTGGCCTGCGGCGCGCGCGGCATGCAGGGTGGGCGCGCGCTCGGGTTCCAGCGCGACCACGTGGGCGCGGCTCTCCACCCACGCGGCCACACCGCCGATGAGGCCGCCACCGCCCACGCTGACCAGCACCGTGTCGGGCAGGCGGCCGCCCTGCTCTTCCATCTCCAGCGCCAAGGTGCCCGCGCCGGCCACCACTTCGGGCTGGTCGTAGGCGTGGGCCTGCAGGGCGCCCGTGGCCTTCTGGCGGGCCACGCACGCCTCGAAGGCTTCGGAATACGCCGCGCCGGTGACGACCACGTCGGCGCCCAGCGAACGCAGCCGGGCGCGCTTGGCCTCGGGCGAGACTTCGGGCACGAAGACCTCGCAGCGCACGCCCAGCGCCTTGGCGGCGGCGGCCACGGCAATGCCGGCGTTGCCGCCGGAGGCGATGATCACGCCGCTCTCGGGCACGGGGTTGGCCAGCAGGCGGTACAGCATGCCGCGCGCCTTGAAGCTGCCGCCCACCTGCAGGTGCTCCAGCTTGAGCCAGACCTCGCCGCAGTCCACGCCCAGGGATCGGCCCGGCACGCGCATCAGCGGGGTGGTGCGCAGAAAGTCGGGCTGGGCGGTGGAAATGTGGCGGCGGGCTTCGGCGATGGCGGCGCGATCGATCATGCGGGGAGACTCCAGGGGAAATCGGACAAAGGCAGGCAGTGTAGGGTCTGCCCGCCCGCCCCGCGGCAACACACGGATACACGCTGCCCTCCAATGGCGCCGTGCAAGTGCCGATAACATGGACAGGGTCCGCCGCCTTGGGCGGACACGCCAGCAGGAGGCAAGCATGTTCTTTGTGTTCGGCCCATCGGGGCAGATGTACCGGGGAGGGCCGGAAAACCTCTCGCAGATCTCTGCCGTGCGGCGCGTGCAGCGGCCCCAGGCACTGCGCACGCGCGCGCTGGATGTGCCCGCCGAGCCGTTTCAGTCCCCGGCCCCGCTCCACCCCGCGTTCTCGCCGCCCGCCAACCTGCGCCTGCAGGACGCCGTGAGCGCCTATGCGCAGACCGAGCAGGGGCCCCAGCAGGCACGCCAGCCCCTGACCAAGGTCAGCGATGTCATGACCACGGGCGCCCTGAGCGTGGAGCCCGGGGCGCGCGTGAACGATGCCTGGCAGACCCTGGCCGAGCACAAGGTGGCCCAGGCCCCCGTGGTGGACCCGCTGGGGCGGGTGGTCGGCCTGCTGCTGCGGGCCGACATGGCGCCCCTGGACCTGCTGCCCGAGCCGGGCGCCGTGAAACAGGCGATCGAGCTGGCACGCCGCCCCGTCTCCGAGGTCATGGTGAGCCCCGTGCCCACCGTGGCGGCCGACACCGAGCTGCGCCGGGTGGCCGCCGTGCTGCTCGATACGGGCCTGCCGGGCCTGCCAGTGACGGACGATGCGGGGGTGCTGTCCGGCTTCATCTCGCGCACCGACATCCTGCGCGCGGTGGCGGCCGACCCGCCGCTGGACCTGTGGAGCGGGCCTGCGGTCTCGCTGTAGGCCCCGGCCACGGCGGGATTGACTAAAAAACGGCCCCAGCGCTTGCCCATCAAGCGCAAACAGCCATCAATTCAGGAGCATTCGCAGCGGCGCGGCGGCCCCTTCGGATGCCGCGGCCCGCGCGTGCCGGTCTAGTGCCTGGCGGGCCCGGTCTCCGGCGTGCGCTCGGTGAGGGCCAGGCCCGTGGCGCCATCGATCTTGAGCCCCTTGGGCAGCGGAAACTTGATGGTTTCCTCGATGCCCGCCATGGTGCGCACCGACACGGCCCCCAGCGCCTTGATGCGGTCGATGACCTGCTGGACCAGGATCTCCGGGGCCGAGGCGCCGGCGGTGAGGCCCACGCGCGCCACGCCCGCGAACCAGCCCGGCTGCAGTTCGTCGGCGCTGTCCACCATGTAGGCCGGCGTGCCCAGGCGCGCCGCCAGCTCGCGCAGGCGGTTGCTGTTGGAGCTGGTGGGGCTGCCCACCACGATCACCACGTCCACCTGCGGGCTGAGCACCTTGACGGCGTCCTGCCGGTTCTGCGTGGCGTAGCAGATGTCCTGCTGCTTGGGCTCGCGCACGCTGGGGAAGCGCGCGCGCACGGCGGCCGAGATTTCAGCGGCGTCGTCCACGCTCAGCGTGGTCTGCGTGACCACGGCGAGCTTGCCGGTCTGCGCGGGCTGCACGCGGGCCACGTCGGCCACGTCTTCCACCAGGTGGATGCCGTGGTCGAGCTGGCCCATCGTGCCCTCCACCTCGGGGTGGCCCTTGTGGCCGATCATGATGAACTCGTAGCCTTCCCTGGCGAGCTTGGCCACTTCCACGTGCACCTTGGTCACCAGCGGGCAGGTGGCGTCAAAAATGCTGAAGCCGCGCGCCACCGCCTCCTGCTGCACGGCCTTGCTCACGCCATGGGCGCTGAAGACCAGGGTGGCGCCCGGGGGCACATCCGACAGCTCCTCGATGAAGATCGCGCCCTTGGCCTTGAGGTCATTCACCACATAGGTGTTGTGCACGATCTCGTGGCGCACGTAGATCGGCGCGCCGAATTTCTGAATGGCGCGCTCGACGATCTCGATGGCGCGGTCCACGCCCGCGCAAAAGCCGCGCGGCTCGGCCAGCAGGACCTCGACGTCCCCGCCCTCGCCCGCATGTGGCGCGCCGGGCAGCGGCCCGGCATCGCTCATGCTGCGGCCAGAAATCTCGCTGCTCATAGCACCCCGATCAGTTGCACTTCGAACGTCACCGGCTGGCCCGCCAGCGGGTGGTTGAAGTCGAACAGCACGGCGCCGTCATCGCGCACCTGCACCACGGCGCCCGCGTAGCTGCCCTGGCCGTCCGGCGTGGGGAACTGCACCACATCGCCCACGCTGTAGCGCTCCGCCGGGTCGCCCAGTTCGTTGAGCAGCTTCCTGGCCACCCACTGCTGCATCTCGGTGTTGCGCTCGCCAAAGGCCTCGCCCGCCGCCAGCTCGAACGTGGCGCGCGTGCCCTCGGGCAGGCCCAGCAGGCGCTGCTCCACGGCGGGCGACAGCTGGCCTGCGCCCAGCGACAGGGTGGCGGGCTTGTCGGAGAAAGTGTTGATCACATCCCCCGCCGGGCCCGCCAGGCGGTAGTGCAGCGTCAGGAAGGAGCCCGGCTGGACGGTGGGAAGGGAGGTGTCGATAGAGGTCATGAAAGTCCAAAGAGCCTGCTGTGCACTTTTCAGTGCCCACGAAAGCCGGGAAAAGGCCCGGCAACTAGGCGCAGAACGCGCCACGGTATCCATTACCGCAAGCGGTCTGCAACAAAGTGGTCGGGCCTTTTCCCGGCTTTCCCTTCGGGTTGGGCTCCCAGGCCAGCGCTCGCGGCGTCGCAGCCCTTGGCAAGGCTCCTGCCTTGGCGGCGGTCCGCGCCTTGCGATCACTGGGCCTGGAAGTCCAACGTGGGTACTTGAAGTGCACAACACGCTCTACACTGGCCCGTATTGTAGAAAACCGGGCAAAGCCCTACGCCCGCCGCGCCCGCGGCAGGCTCTTCGCCCCTGCGCCATGCCCCTCAAAGACCTTCCCTCCGACGCCCAGCCGCGCGAAAAGCTGCTGGCACGCGGCCCCGCCGCCCTGGCCGATGCCGAGCTGCTGGCCATCCTGCTGCGCACCGGCACCGTGGGCAAGGGCGTGCTGCAGATGGCGCAGGAACTGCTGGACACGCCCGGCGTGGACGCGGCCACGGGGCGCGTCACCGGCGGTTTTGGCGGCATCGCCGGGCTGCTGCACACCAGCGCCGCCGACCTCGCGCGCATCAAGGGCCTGGGCCCCGCCAAGCGCGCTGAGCTGGTGGCCGTGCTGGAACTGGCGCGCCGCGCCCTGGCCCAGCAACTGCGCGAGCGCGAGACGTTCGACTCGCCCAACGCCGTCAAGCACTACCTGCAACTGCACCTGGCGGCCAAGGGCCACGAGGTGTTCGCGGTGCTCTTCTTCGACAGCCAGAACCGCCTGCTGGCCATGGAGGAGTTGTTTCGCGGCACGCTCACGCAGACCAGCGTGTACCCGCGCGAGGTGGTGCTGCGCGCCCTGCACCACCAGGCCGCCGCCGTGGTGCTGGCCCACAACCACCCCAGCGGCAGCGTGGAGCCCAGCCGCGCCGACGAGGCCCTCACCAAGACGCTGAAGGCCACGCTGGCCCTGGTGGACGTGCGCGTGCTCGACCATGTCATCGTCGCCCCCGGCAAGGCGCTGTCGATGGCGGAACAGGGCTTGCTGTGACGGCGCCCGCGCCGCCCGCGCCCGCCGCGCCCACGGCCCTGCACGCCGCGCTGGCCCGCGCCACGGCCGTGGCGCCCCCGCC
>NZ_JAHUWZ010000017.1 GCF_019218755.1 Acidovorax sp. sif1233
TGGGCTGTAAGAGCCTGACGATGACCTACTTTCACACGGGAACCCGCACTATCATCGGCGCAAAGTCGTTTCACTGTCCTGTTCGGGATGGGAAGGAGTGGTACCAACTTGCTATGGTCATCAGGCATAACTTGGTGCTGGGCTGTTCGTGGAACAGCCTGGCGAATTCATAGAGTTTGGAATCAGATTTTGTGTCTTTTGACTGCGTCAACTTGGCATAACAATCTTTGAGCTTTGCACACTTGCGTGTGTTGGCTATCAAAGTTATAGGGTCAAGCCGCACGAGCAATTAGTATCAGTTAGCTTAACGCATTACTGCGCTTCCACACCTGACCTATCAACGTCCTGGTCTTGAACGACTCTTTAGGGGGCTCAAGGCCCCGGCAGATCTCATCTTGAAACGAGTTTCCCGCTTAGATGCTTTCAGCGGTTATCTCTTCCACACTTAGCTACTCGGCAATGCCACTGGCGTGACAACCGATACACCAGAGGTGTGTCCACTCCGGTCCTCTCGTACTAGGAGCAGGCTTCCTCAAATCTGCAGCGCCCACGGAAGATAGGGACCAAACTGTCTCACGACGTTTTAAACCCAGCTCACGTACCTCTTTAAATGGCGAACAGCCATACCCTTGGGACCGGCTACAGCCCCAGGATGAGATGAGCCGACATCGAGGTGCCAAACACCGCCGTCGATATGAACTCTTGGGCGGTATCAGCCTGTTATCCCCAGAGTACCTTTTATCCGTTGAGCGATGGCCCTTCCATACAGAACCACCGGATCACTATGTCCTGCTTTCGCATCTGCTCGACTTGTCAGTCTCGCAGTTAAGCACGCTTATGCCATTGCACTATCGTCACGATGTCCGACCGTAACTAGCGTACCTTCGAACTCCTCCGTTACGCTTTGGGAGGAGACCGCCCCAGTCAAACTGCCTACCATGCACTGTCCCCGATCCAGATAATGGACCTAGGTTAGAACCTCAAACACACCAGGGTGGTATTTCAACGTTGGCTCCATGAGATCTAGCGACCTCACTTCAAAGCCTCCCACCTATCCTACACAGATCTGTTCAAAGTCCAATACAAAGCTACAGTAAAGGTTCATGGGGTCTTTCCGTCTTTCCGCGGGGAGATTGCATCATCACAAACATTTCAACTTCGCTGAGTCTCAGGAGGAGACAGTGTGGCCATCGTTACGCCATTCGTGCAGGTCGGAACTTACCCGACAAGGAATTTCGCTACCTTAGGACCGTTATAGTTACGGCCGCCGTTTACTGGGACTTCAATCAAGAGCTTGCACCCCATCATTTAATCTTCCAGCACCGGGCAGGCGTCACACCCTATACGTCCACTTTCGTGTTTGCAGAGTGCTGTGTTTTTATTAAACAGTCGCAGCCACCGATTTTTTGCAACCCCGTTGGGCTCGCCTTGTACAGGTTCACCTACTTGGGGCATACCTTCTCCCGAAGTTACGGTATCAATTTGCCGAGTTCCTTCTCCTGAGTTCTCTCAAGCGCCTTAGAATACTCATCTCGCGCACCAGTGTCGGTTTGCGGTACGGTCGTCAATAGCTGAAGCTTAGTGGCTTTTCCTGGAAGCAGGGTATCACTCACTTCGTCTGCAAGCAGACTCGTTATCACCCCTCATCTAAGCCCGGCGGATTTGCCTACCAGGCACGACTACAGGCTTGAACCAACATATCCAACAGTTGGCTGAGCTAACCTTCTCCGTCCCCACATCGCACTATTGATCGGTACAGGAATATTGACCTGTTTCCCATCAGCTACGCATCTCTGCCTCGCCTTAGGGGCCGACTCACTCTACGCCGATGAACGTTGCGTAGAAAACCTTGCGCTTACGGCGAGGGGGCTTTTCACCCCCTTTAACGCTACTCATGTCAGCATTCGCACTTCTGATACCTCCAGCATCCGTTACCAGACACCTTCACAGGCCTACAGAACGCTCTCCTACCACTTGCAATAAATTGCAAATCCGCAGCTTCGGTAACTGGCTTAGCCCCGTTACATCTTCCGCGCAGGACGACTCGATCAGTGAGCTATTACGCTTTCTTTAAATGATGGCTGCTTCTAAGCCAACATCCTGACTGTTTTAGCCTTCCCACTTCGTTTCCCACTTAGCCAATTTTAGGGACCTTAGCTGGCGGTCTGGGTTGTTTCCCTCTTGAGTCCGGACGTTAGCACCCGGTGCTCTGTCTCCCAAGCTGTACTCGTCGGTATTCGGAGTTTGCATAGGTTTGGTAAGTCGCCATGACCCCCTAGCCTAAACAGTGCTCTACCCCCGACGGTAATACTTGAGGCACTACCTAAATAGTTTTCGGAGAGAACCAGCTATTTCCAAGTTTGTTTAGCCTTTCACCCCTATCCACAGCTCATCCGCTAGTTTTGCAACACTAGTCGGTTCGGACCTCCAGTACCTGTTACGGCACCTTCATCCTGGCCATGGATAGATCACTTGGTTTCGGGTCTACACCCAGCGACTGATTCGCCCTATTCGGACTCGATTTCTCTACGGCTTCCCTATTCGGTTAACCTTGCCACTGAATGTAAGTCGCTGACCCATTATACAAAAGGTACGCAGTCACCCTTGCGGGCTCCTACTTTTTGTAAGCATGCGGTTTCAGGATCTATTTCACTCCCCTCCCGGGGTTCTTTTCGCCTTTCCCTCACGGTACTGGTTCACTATCGGTCGATTACGAGTATTTAGCCTTGGAGGATGGTCCCCCCATATTCAGACAGGATTTCTCGTGTCCCGCCCTACTTTTCTCTACCTTAGTACCACACGTCTGTTTTCGCATACAGGGCTATCACCTGCTATGGCCGGACTTTCCATTCCGTTTTGCTAACAGTCGTGCTATCAATAGAAGGCTCTTCCGATTTCGCTCGCCACTACTTTCGGAATCTCGGTTGATGTCTTTTCCTCGAGCTACTGAGATGTTTCAGTTCACCCGGTTCGCCTCGCATGACTATGTATTCATCATGCGATACCTCTTGCGAGGTGGGTTTCCCCATTCAGAAATCTCCGGATCAAAGCTTATTTGCCAGCTCCCCGAAGCTTATCGCAGGCTATCACGTCTTTCGTCGCCTGTAATCGCCAAGGCATCCACCACATGCTCTTAGTCACTTGACCCTATAACTTTGACGTTTCTTGCGAAACACCGCCGTCTAATCTTTCAAGGACTTGCCAGGTCTTTCACCTGACGCGTTATGCCGTAAACAACTTCAACCCTTTCGAGTTGTCATCGTATTACTTAAGAATTTCAAACTAGGTTTGAATATTCGTTTTGACGCAATCAAAAATTCTTGTTGCTAGCGGCACGGTCTGCACTAAACCTTTACGAATGTGCAGTTTCCGCTAGCAACTCTGATTCGACTCTATGAATTTTTAAAGAACAGCCGATTGATCAATCGATATTGATCAACAACAAAGAAGCCTTAACCGTTTCCAGTCAAAGCCGCTTTGGTGTTGAGTAATCTTCTTACTACCTACTACCGCAGTGTTGGTGGAGGATGACGGGATCGAACCGACGACCCCCTGCTTGCAAAGCAGGTGCTCTCCCAGCTGAGCTAATCCCCCAGTGTCCTCATACCGTATCCGTGTATTGGAATTTGGTGGGTCTAGTTGGGCTCGAACCAACGACCCCCGCCTTATCAAGACGGTGCTCTAACCAGCTGAGCTACAGACCCATTCCTCAGCTCCGCGAATCGCTTCGCAGGTCTGTGGCTTGTTCCAACAACCGATAAGTGTGGGCGTTCAATCTTGAATGCAGTTTTCCAGAAAGGAGGTGATCCAGCCGCACCTTCCGATACGGCTACCTTGTTACGACTTCACCCCAGTCACGAACCCTGCCGTGGTAATCGCCCTCCTTGCGGTTAGGCTAACTACTTCTGGCAGAACCCGCTCCCATGGTGTGACGGGCGGTGTGTACAAGACCCGGGAACGTATTCACCGCGACATTCTGATCCGCGATTACTAGCGATTCCGACTTCACGCAGTCGAGTTGCAGACTGCGATCCGGACTACGACTGGCTTTATGGGATTGGCTCCCCCTCGCGGGTTGGCAACCCTCTGTACCAGCCATTGTATGACGTGTGTAGCCCCACCTATAAGGGCCATGAGGACTTGACGTCATCCCCACCTTCCTCCGGTTTGTCACCGGCAGTCTCATTAGAGTGCCCAACTGAATGTAGCAACTAATGACAAGGGTTGCGCTCGTTGCGGGACTTAACCCAACATCTCACGACACGAGCTGACGACAGCCATGCAGCACCTGTGTTACGGTTCTCTTTCGAGCACTCCTCTATCTCTAAAGGATTCCGTACATGTCAAAGGTGGGTAAGGTTTTTCGCGTTGCATCGAATTAAACCACATCATCCACCGCTTGTGCGGGTCCCCGTCAATTCCTTTGAGTTTCAACCTTGCGGCCGTACTCCCCAGGCGGTCAACTTCACGCGTTAGCTTCGTTACTGAGTCAGTGAAGACCCAACAACCAGTTGACATCGTTTAGGGCGTGGACTACCAGGGTATCTAATCCTGTTTGCTCCCCACGCTTTCGTGCATGAGCGTCAGTACAGGTCCAGGGGATTGCCTTCGCCATCGGTGTTCCTCCGCATATCTACGCATTTCACTGCTACACGCGGAATTCCATCCCCCTCTACCGTACTCTAGCTATGCAGTCACAAATGCAGTTCCCAGGTTGAGCCCGGGGATTTCACATCTGTCTTACATAACCGCCTGCGCACGCTTTACGCCCAGTAATTCCGATTAACGCTTGCACCCTACGTATTACCGCGGCTGCTGGCACGTAGTTAGCCGGTGCTTATTCTTACGGTACCGTCATGGACCCCCTTTATTAGAAGGAGTCTTTTCGTTCCGTACAAAAGCAGTTTACAACCCGAAGGCCTTCATCCTGCACGCGGCATGGCTGGATCAGGCTTGCGCCCATTGTCCAAAATTCCCCACTGCTGCCTCCCGTAGGAGTCTGGGCCGTGTCTCAGTCCCAGTGTGGCTGGTCGTCCTCTCAGACCAGCTACAGATCGTCGGCTTGGTAAGCTTTTATCCCACCAACTACCTAATCTGCCATCGGCCGCTCCGTCCGCGCAAGGCCTTGCGGTCCCCTGCTTTCATCCGTAGATCGTATGCGGTATTAGCAAAGCTTTCGCTCCGTTATCCCCCACGATCGGGCACGTTCCGATGTATTACTCACCCGTTCGCCACTCGTCAGCATCCGAAGACCTGTTACCGTTCGACTTGCATGTGTAAGGCATGCCGCCAGCGTTCAATCTGAGCCAGGATCAAACTCTACAGTTCGATCTTGATTTTTTCGCTCTTTCGAGCAACTCATAATTAAGAATTGAAGTGAACTTCACTTCTCTCTCATGAGCGTTTGTAGTGCTAAGCACTAGTTCCAAAGAACTTGGCACTCGCCATCAAACGCCCACGCTTATCGGCTGTATATTTTTAATGAACCGGATCGCTCACAAAGACCGTAGTCTTTCCTTGCTTTCCCGACTTAGCTGCGATCAGCTGAGCCTTGAATTCTAGCACAGTTTTTGAAGAACTGTCAAACTTTTGAAAACTTTTTTGTTTTCATCACCTTTCAAACTCAGCACCTTGCGGCATCCAGTTCTACTCAGCGAAGCCTTGAATTATATACCGGTTTTTACACCACCTACAACCCAAAACCAAACTTTCTTCTTCCACCTTCTCAGCCCCGGCAACAACAAGGCCTAGACCCCATCATCACCCAAACCTCCAGCGCCCCGCATCTCTGCAGCACCGCCTCAGTAGCGAAGCCCTCGACTATAGCA
>NZ_JAHUWZ010000018.1 GCF_019218755.1 Acidovorax sp. sif1233
GGGCGGGCCGGGGCGGCGCCGCGACGGCGGCGGCAGCAGCGGCGGCCACGGGCCGGGACTGGTCGGACGAGAGCTTGAACACCGCCACCGCGCCCACCAGCGCCTGGGCCTGCTGGCTCAGGCTGCTGGCGGCCGCGGCCATTTCCTCCACCAGGGCCGCGTTCTGCTGCGTCACCTGGTCCATCTGCGTGATCGCCTCGCCCACCTGCGACACGCCCTGGCTCTGCTCGCTGCTGGCCGCGCTGATCTCGCCCATGATGTCCGTCACGCGGCGGATGGAGGACACCACCTCGGTCATGGTGACACCGGCCTTGTCCACGAGCACCGAGCCCTGCTCCACGCGCTCCACGCTGGCGGTGATCAGGGCCTTGATCTCCTTGGCAGCCTCGGCGCTGCGCCCGGCCAGGCTGCGCACCTCGCCCGCCACCACGGCGAAGCCCCGGCCCTGCTCGCCCGCGCGCGCCGCCTCCACCGCCGCGTTGAGCGCCAGGATGTTGGTCTGGAAGGCAATGCCGTCGATCACGCTGATGATGTCGGCGATCTTCTTGCTGCTGTCGTTGATGCCCTTCATGGTCTCGACCACCTCCGACACCACATCGCCGCCCTGCCCCGCCACGGTGGATGCGCTCATCGCCAGCTGGTTGGCCTGGCGCGCGTTGTCCGCGTTCTGCTTGACGGTGGAGCTGAGCTCCTCCATCGACGCCGCCGTCTCCTGCAGCGCGCTGGCCTGCTGTTCGGTGCGGCTGGACAGGTCGTTGTTGCCCGACGCAATCTCGGCACTGGCAGACGCCACACCCTGCGCATTCCCGCGTACCCCCGATACCACATGGGCCAGGTTGTCGCGCATGGTGGTCAGGCCGCCCAGCAGCAGGGAGATCTCGTCCCTGCCCCGCGCATCGATCGGCACCGTCAGGTCGCCCCGCGCCACCGAATCGGTGATCTGCACCGCATTGCCCAGGGCGCGCGATATCTGCCGGATCATGGCGCCGCCCATCAGCACCGCCAGCACGATGCCCAGCACGACGGCCGTGAGCGCGACGGCGCGAATCGCCTGAAAGCTCGATTCGGCCCGGTCGTACTCGGCCTTGGCCCGGTCCAGCTGCACCTGCATGAGCAGGCCCAGCACGTCCTGCAGCGGGTCGATGGCGGGGTACATCTCCTTGGCGGCGAACGCCGTCAGCGCCGCCGTGTCGCCCGAGCGGAAATGGCCGGTCAGCGTGTCGGCGGCCGCGTCGGCCTTGGCCTGCAGGGGCTTGAAGCGCTCGACCAGCTGGGCTTCCTCGGGCACGAGGTGCGTGGCCAGGTAGGCCTTCCAGTTGGTGTCGATCGCCTTGCGCGCATCGGCCACCGACTGCTGGCCCTGGGCAGGCGTCATGGCCCCGTCGCGCACCTTGTGCGCGGTATCGACCACGTTGACCGCATACATGTCCGCGACCACCTTGATCTGCTTGAGCGGCACCACCCGGTCGTCATACACCGACTTGAGCCCCGCGTTGGACTGCCCCATGCCGAACAGGCCCGCCGCGCCCACCAGCAAAACGAGCAGGCACAGCGCCGCCAGCAAGCCGGCGAGGCGCGTGGATATCTTGAACTGGCTCATGGCAGCGCTCCTGAAGTGGGGAAAGAGAAAGGGGACCGGGAACTGGACGGCAGCCCGGGGCGCCCGCCGAGGCGATGACGCCATGGCGCGCGCGGGCGAAGGAGAGCGGGATTGCGGGCGATGCGGGGCCCGTGCAGGCAGGCACCGCGCCACGGGCGGGCAGTGCGGGAATCAGCAGAGTCGGAGCCGCGAACCATGAGAGAACTCCCGGCGGAAGACCAACACGTCCCAAGGGCGGGCCCGCCGCCCTGGAACCGGTGCACGCGCACGGTCCGGGCCGGGGCCCCTGGCACCCAGCATAGCGCGTTCTGTTACGTTTGCGAACGCCGTGAGGGCGATAAACCACAGGCCCCCGCCGGGAGGCCTTGCGGGCCTACCTGGCGACCTGGGCGATCAGCCCGGTCTCCTCGCTGCTGAGCAGCGCCTCGATGTCCATCACGATCAGCGTGCGCTCGCCCAGGCTGGCAATCCCGGTGATGAAGGCCGGGTCCACATGGCCCTGGCGCTCGAACTGGGGGGCGGGCTTGATGAGGTCGGCGGTCAGCGAGGCCACGTCGGCCACGGCGTCCACGACCACGCCCACCACTGCCGTGCCGATGTCCAGGATGATGACCACCGTGAACTCGGTGTAGCTTGCCTCGGGGCACTGCAGCTTCAGGCGCAGGTCCAGGATGGGGACGATGCGCCCGCGCAGGTCGATCACTCCCTTGATGAAAACCGGGGAATGCGCCAGGCGCGTCGGCTGCTCGTAGGAGCGGATTTCCTGCACCCGCAGGATGTCGATGCCGTACTCCTCCGCCCCCAGCCGGAAGGTCAGGTACTCGCCCGCAGGCGCGGCGGCTGTCGACGCTGCTGCGTGACGGGACGAGGAGGCAGGGGCTGCGATCATGGCGCGGGCTTTCGGAAAGCAAGGGATGGAGGGGGCCGAGGAACGTCTGGACGGTCTCCCGCAGGCGGGGCGGGCCGCGCGGATGCGTGCGGGCGCGGGCACAGCAGCATAGCAGCCGGCGATGGCCAGGACCTGCCTCGCGGCGCGGGGCCCGCCGTCCCCGGGGCGCCAGCGCAGGCCTCGCGGCCTGGAATTGGAGAGCTAGCTCCATTCGGGCGCCCTGCCCGCCCGCGAAAAAATGCTACCGTCGCCCACGGTGCGCCGTGCGGCCCTTCCCTTCTTTTCCTGGAAGGCCCTGCACGGCACACCCGCAAGCCACACGACATGGCGCCCTGCTTTGTTTGAAATGATGAACCGATGCCCTTCTTCAGCAAGAAAGAAACCGATCCCGCCGACATCCCGCCGCCAGGCCTGCCGCTGCTGGCCCTGGAACTGCGGGCCCCTTGGGAGTTTGGCGCGGTGCTGCCCGCCTGGCCCGTGCTGCAGCGTGCCCCGCTGGGCGACGGCCACACGGTGATCGTGTTCCCCGGCCTCACGGCGGGGGATGCCACCACGGTTCCGCTGCGCCGCTACCTGGAGTCGCGCAACTACGAAACCCAGGGCTGGGGCCAGGGGTTGAACCTGGGCCCCAGGGACGGCGTGCTGGAAACCGCCAAGCGCCAGCTGCAGGAGGCCAGCGAGGCCAGCGGCGGCAAGGTGAGCCTGGTGGGCTGGAGCCTGGGCGGCATCTATGCGCGAGAGCTGGCCAAGGAAATGCCCGGCCTGGTGCGCTGCGTGGTGACCCTGGGCACGCCTTTCGCCGGCCCGCACACCTCCACGAACGCGTGGCGCATCTACCAGTTCGCCAGCGGCCGCAGCATCGAGCGCGAAACCGAGAGCTACAACCTGCCCGAGGCCCCGCCCGTACCCACCACCAGCATCTACTCGCGCACCGACGGCGTGGTGGCCTGGCGCGGCAGCATCCAGTCGCCAGCCGCGCACAACCCCCACACCGAGAACATCGAGGTGGTCGCCAGCCACTTCGGCATCGGCCTGAACCCCAGCGCCTGGTGGGCCGTGGCCGACCGGCTGGCACAGCCCCACGGGCCGGACGCCATGTGGCAGCCCTTCGAGCGGCCGGGCCTGCCGGGGCTTCAGCTGATCTACCCCGACCCGGAGCGCTGAGCCGTCCGCGCAAGAAAAAAAGCACGCCCGAGGACTCCTCCTCCCGCGTGCTTTGTTTTTGATAGCTGCCAGCGCTCGGGCATTCAGCGCTGGCGGCCTATTTGGCTTGCATTCTTCGCAGGCTCCCGCTCAAAAGCTTTCCCAATCGTCATCGCTGCCCGCCGGCGCGGCGGCGGCGGGCTTGGGGGCGGGCGGGGCCGCGGGCCGGGGGGCTGGCAGGTGGGCGGCAGGGGCCGTGCCGTTGCGATGGCCATCCCGTGCCGCCGCCGTGCCGCCGCGCGGAGCCAGCG
>NZ_JAHUWZ010000019.1 GCF_019218755.1 Acidovorax sp. sif1233
GTATGCGTTCGGCCAACCCATCTTGCGCCTGACTTGAATGGATGGTGTGCGCGCCAGCGCATGGTTTACGCTGCCATAGACTCGCGGTGAACAGCCGCCGTCACGCGGCTGAGATGTGCACCGACGATGAATTCCAAGCAGACGATTCTGGACCGCGAGTTGTTTACCCAAGCCCTGCGCCACATGGGTGAAGAAGACCTGCTCTACCTCAACCGGATGGTGGTCGAACGCTTGAACCTCCTGGCCCAGGCAAGGAGCACAGTGGAACTGGCGCAGTTCGCCGAAGGTGATCGGGTCCACTTCACGGCCAGCGATGGCAGCGTCAAGCACGGCATCGTGCTGCGCCTGAACAAGAAGACCGCCAGCGTGCACACCGACGAAGGTCAGAACTGGAAGGTCTCGCCGGGCCTGCTGCGCAAGACAGCCCCCCGCTGAACGGGTGCCCTGGCGTCGATGACCAGGATCAGTCCACCGGCTGCCAGCGGTGCGGCAACAGCTCGTCGATCCGGCTGGCCTTGTGCGTGGGCAGCCGGGTGAGCACGTCCTTGAGGTAAGCATACGGGTCGTGCCCGTTCATGCGCGCCGACTGGATCAGGCTCATGACGGCCGCTGCCCGCTGGCCCGCGCGCAGGCTGCCGGCAAACAGCCAGTTGTTGCGTCCGATGGCAATGGGCCGGATCTGGTTCTCGATCCAGTTGTTGTCCGCCGGCAGCTGCGGGTCATCAATGAATCGTGTGAGCGCCGCCCAGCGCTTGAGGCTGTAGTCCAGGGCCTTGGCCGTGGCCGAGTTGCCAGCCACCTGCTGGCGCTGCAGCACCATCCACTGGTGCAAGGCGTCCAGTATCGGCCGGCTGTGCTGCTGGCGAGTCTGTAGCCGCTGGGGTGCCGGTGTGTCCTGGACGGCCCTCTCGATCTCGTAGACCCGAGCGAACTGCGTCAACGCGAACTCGGCGATCTGGCTCTTGTTGGCCGCGTGCAGGTCGAAGAACTTGCGCCGGGCGTGCGCCAGGCAACCAGCCTCTGTGACGCCCTGGCTGAAGCTGGCCTTGTAGCCGGCGTAGTCGTCACAGATCAGGCTGCCGCGCCAGTCACCCAGGAAGGTTCTGGCATGCTCCCCGGCGCGCGACTCGCAGAAGTCGTAGACCACGGCCTTCATGTCTTCAAACGCACCCGGTGCGTAAGCCCACAGGTAGGCCCGGTGTGTCTTGCCGTTGCCCGGCTTGAGCATGGCCACTGGCGTCTCATCGCCGTGCAGCACCCGGTGCCCGAGCACTTCGGTCTTGAGCGCATCGACCAGCGGCTGCAGCTGCGCGCCGCAGGTGCCCACCCATTGCGCCAGGGTCGATCGTGCAATGGCCAGACCGGCGCGGCCGAAGATGTTCTCCTGGCGGTACAGCGGCTGGTGGTCGGCGTACTTGGCCACCAGCACCTGGGCCAGCAAGCCAGTCGTCGGGATGCCTTTGTCGATGACGTGTGCGGCCACCGGCGCCTGTGTGAGGGTCTGGCACTTCGCACAGGCCCACTTGCCCCGGATGTGGCGCTCGACCGTGAAGACGCCGGGCACGTAGTCCAGCTTCTCGGCCACGTCCTCGCCGATGCGTTTCATCTGGCAGCCACACTGGCATGTCGTGGACGTGGGTTCATGGCGGATCTCGCGCCGTGGCAGATGGGCCGGCAGCGGTGTGCGCTTGGGCGGCTGCTTCTCGGTCGCAGCGGGTGCCGGCCGCAGTTGATCGATCTCATGCTCGACGGCCGCCAGATCGCTATCGAGTTCTTCTTCCAGCAGGTCGCGCTGATCAGCGCTGTGGCGTTCGGATTTGGCTGCGAACTTCAGCCGCTTGAGCAGAGCACATTCGTAGGCGAGCTTCTCGTTCAGAGCGCGCTGATGGCGCAGTTCGGCCAGCAGGCGCTGGCTGACCTCACGCAGTTGTTCTGCGTCCAGTTCGCCCAGTGCCTGTTCGTCGATCACCATGAGGCGCAGTGTGCTCGTGCGTGCCGGGCAAGACCATTGGCGCATCTCCCGATTGCCATGGTCTGCGCCTCAAGCAGAAGATTCAGACCACGGTGATGGAGCCTTGCGATCCCATGCGCTGCCAGGGCAGGCCCAGCACCAGCGCATTGAGCTGGGCATGTTCAAGTGCCACGTTCGGACTGCCCGGCGGCGCCCAGACGAACTTGCCCTGGTGCAGCCGACGCGCGGCCAGCCACAGCCCCACGCCGTCGTGCACCAGCACCTTCAGACGGTTGGCTCGCTGGTTGGCAAAGACGTAGGCGTGGTGTGGGTGGGCCGCGCCGAAGGTGGCGATCACCCGCGCCAGGGCGGTGTCGGTGCCCGCACGCATGTCCAGCGGGGCCGTGGCCAGCCAGGCCGCATCGATACGGATCACCGCAGCAACTCGCCAAGCATCTGGGCGCACTGGGTTGCGGCAGACAAGGGCCAGTGCACGGTCACTGACATGCCAGGACGTTGGCATTCGATACGGATTTCGGTCGCTGGTGTCGAGGCGGCCACGCACGGCTGCTCACTGGTGGTTGTTGACGCTACGGCGCTCAGCGCAAGGGGGACGAAGGCCGGGGTCCGAGGTTCTACGGCAGCAGTGGCGAGGCCTCCTTCGAGGCGGTGCATGCCCTGTGCCCATTCCTTGAGCCAGCGGTGCAGCACGTTGGTGTTCATGCCGTGCTGCAGGGCCACGGCGGCAATCGATGCGCCGGGCTGCCGGCAGGCGGCCACCAGTTCGGCTTTGAACTGCTGCGTGTAGGTGCGGTGCGTGCGCCGCACCGCATAGCGGGGTGTCTGAGGGTCTTTGAGCATCGTGTCCACTCTCGTTTGCGTGCACACGATCGTGCTCAACCACAGCAGGTCCTTCAAGATGAGTTCGCCGGCCGCTTAC
>NZ_JAHUWZ010000001.1 GCF_019218755.1 Acidovorax sp. sif1233
CTCCCGTCCCGCCGCCACGCCCCCGCCGCCCGTAGCCGCGCCCCTGGTGGCGCCCGCGGTGCTGGCGGCGGCGTCCACCGCGTCCGCCGCGCAGGGGGCGGCCGCGGCCACCATCCCGCCGGGGGCGCAACCTTCCGCGCTGGAGCAATTCGTGCTGGCGCAGCCCGCCAGCGATGCGCCAGCCTGGCAGGCGCTGGCCTCGGCCTGGGGCGTGAAGCTGCCCGCGGGGGCGGACGCTTGCGCCACCTTGCCGCGCGAGGGGCTGCGCTGCTACCGCAACCGCCGCGCGGGCCTGAACTTGGTGCGGCAGATCGACCGGCCCGTGCTGCTCGCGCTGTATCCGTCGGATGAAGCCGAGGCCCCGGTCTCCGTGCTGCTGCGCGGCCTGGACGGCGAGACCGCCACGCTGGAAGGCGGCGGCCGCACGCTGCGGGTGCCTGTGGCCGAACTGGCGCAGGCGTGGCGCGGCGACATCGCCACGCTGTGGCGCGCCCCGGCCGGCATGCCCGATCGCGGCGAGATCAGCGACACCCCGGCCGGCGCGGCCTGGCTGGACCAGCAACTGGCCAGCAAGGCGGCCGGCGGCACGGGCTCCGGAAGCCGGCCGGTGACGCCCGCGCTGCGCCAGTCGCGCATCCACCGCTTCCAGCTGGCCCAGGGCGTGACGCCCGATGGCCGTGCCGGCCCCCTGACACTCATGCTGCTCAACCGCGCCACGGGCGTGAACGAGCCGCGCCTGCGCAACGGAGACTGACCATGTCCTACATCCTTGATGCGCTGCGGCGTGCCGACGCCGAACGCGGCCGGGGGGCCGTGCCGGGCCTGCACTCCCAGGCCGCGCCCGCGGCCGGGGAATTGCCCGCCGTCCACCGGGCGGCGCCGGCCCCGCTGTGGGCCGTGGCGGCGGCGGTGGTGGGCGTGGCCGTGCTGGCGGCCGGAGGTACCTGGTGGGCCCTGCGGCCGCAGGCCCCGGTGGCGACGGCGATGGCCCCGGCCGCGCCCGCCGTGGTGGCGCCTGCCCCTGCCGCGCCCGCCACACCCGCAGCACCTGCCACGACGGCAGCTCCATTGGCGGCGCCGCCGCCCTTGGCTTCTTCCGTGCCCGCGCCAGCGCCGCCGCCAGAGCCCGCGCTCGCCCGGACGGCCCCGCCGGCGCCCGCACCCGAGCCGCGCCCGGCGGACAGCAAGCGCGCGGCGGACAAGCGCGGCGGCACCGCGCGTGAGCGCGAGCGGCCTGTGGCCGCGGTGGTGGTGGCACCACCCGCCGCACGGGCGCCGGCGGCCGATCCGGCGCGCCCGCGTGAGTCGCTTGGCGCCCCGCTCCCAGCCAACGGGTCTGCCCCGCGCGCCACGCAGGACCCCGGCGCCGCGCCGCCGCCCGCGAGCCCGGTGTTCGCCCAGACCGACCTGCCGGACACCCTGCGCGCGCAGTTGCCCGCGCTCAAGGTCACGGGGGCCACGCATTCCAGCAACCCGGTGTACCGCATGGCCATCGTCAACGGGCAGGTGCTGCACGAGGGCGACCAGGCCGCGCCGGGCCTGGTGCTGGAGAAGATCGAGCCGGGGCGCACGGTCTGGACCTTCCGCGGCTACCGGTACGCGGTGGCCGCGCAATAGGGCGTCCCCGGGGCGCCGGCACCCCCTGGGATGCCGGCCGGTGCGTCTGCATGACGCCTGCCGCTCCACCAGGGCCGCCCGTGGCGCGGCCGTGGACTCTTTTGCTCTCCTGGCGCGGGCCGCGCTGAGCGCGCTTTTGCGGGGCTGGCCGCCGCCGCAGGGCGGCGAACGCCTGGGTTCCGTGCGGGCCGGTGGACCGCGGTGCGCCACCGGGGGGGCCGCGCCGGTGCACGGGGCGGCCACGCCTTTCTGCCGCGCGCCGTGTTCGGGGTGGGTGGAGCGGGTCTTACGACCCGGCGCACAAGGTCGTAGGACATCAGTCGGATGGATTTGCCGCCCACCCCTTCGGACAATGGGCCCGGTGGCGGAGCGCTGCCTGCAAGGCCTGCGTTCCTGCCTGCCGCCGCCAAAGCGCCGTGCCTGCTGCCGGTATGAATCCAATAGCAAAGAATCAATATGGGACAAGCGTCAAAGCCACATTTGATTCGGGAATCACACCGTTCTGCCGCGCGGCGTTTTTGTTTTCCTTTGCCCTTTGCCTTGTCTTCCAGGAGAAATTTCACCATGCCCCATCTACCAGCGGCGAGGGAGCGCGCAGCGCGCTCCTGGCGCATCCGGTCCCGCCATGCCGGGACCCTGCTGCGGCTATTGGCCGCCTCCTGGATGCTGGCCGGCGGCAGCGCGATGGCGCAGGCCAGTTGCGCGCCGGGCCAGTGGCTGGCGGAGTACTTTCCCAATACCGGACTGTCCGGCGCACCGGTGCTGACCCGCTGCGAGGAGGGGCCGATCGACCGCTACTGGATGACCGACAGCCCCGATCCCCGGCTGCCGGTGGACGGTTTCTCCGCGCGCTGGACGGCCTCGGTGCCCTTTGCGGCCGGCACCGCCCGGTTCGTGACGTTCACCGACGATGGCGTGCGCGTGTTCGTCAACGGCCAGCGGGTGATCGACAACTGGACCCCGCACGGCATCACGATGGACGTGGCCGAACTGCCCCTGGCGGCCGGCAACCATACGGTGCGCATGGAGTATTTCGAGGCCGGCGGAGAAGGCCTGGCCCAGCTCGTCATCGAAGGCGGGGCCGAGCCGCCGCCGCCCGCGCCGCCACGCATCCTGTCGTTCGGGGCGGACCCGGGCACCATTGACGCTGGCGCCACGAGCACCCTGGCGTGGAGCACCGAGAACGCCGCCACGTGCACGGCATCCGGCGGCTGGAGCGGCGACCGCCCCGTCAGCGGCACCGCCCCCGCCAGCCCGGTGGTGACGACCACCTACAGCCTGAGCTGCAGCAACGCGCAGGGAGACGCCACCGGGGCCTCCACGGTGATCCTCGTGCGCAACAGTCCGCCGCCGGTGCCCCCCACCATCGCCAGCTTCGCCGCGACGCCCAGCCGCATCCGGCCGGGAGAAAGCGCGCGCCTGGACTGGCAGTCGCAGAACGCCTCCGGCTGCACCGCCTCGGGTGGCTGGAGCGGTGCGCGCCCGGTGCAGGGCAGCGAGCAGGTCAGTCCTGCCGCCAGCGCCGCCTACACGCTGGAGTGCGTCAACAGCGCGGGCCAGGCCACCAGCGCGCTCGTCAATGTGACGGTGGACGCAGGCAACCCGCTGCCCCCGGTGGGCGGCGTCACCGCCACGGCCACCCAGCAGGGCGTGCGTGTTGGCTGGAACCCCGTGACCAAGAGCGGCAAGTGGGTCAATGGCTACTACGCGGGCTGGTTCTGGAACCTGTTCCCGCCGGACGCCGTCGACATGACCACCATGACCCATTTCGTGTTCGGCCGCTATGCGCCCGCCCTGGGCTCGCTGCCCGGCGGACAGGCGGGCGATCTGCTGGAGGGCGCCGGAACGGGCCACCTCGCCCATGTGGAGGATGCGCTGATCGCCAAGGCCCATGCGGCGGGCGTCAAGGCGGTGATGATGGTGGGCGGGGACAGCGATGGCGCGGGGTTCATCGCCGCCACGGCGAACCCCACGGTGCGCGCACGCTTCATCAAGAACATCCTCGACAAGGCGGTGCAGAAAAACTACGACGGCGTGGACATCGACTGGGAAGAAAAGCTGGACACCGAGGCCGGCCGCGCCCAGGCCCTGGCGCTGCTGCGCGAGCTGCGCGCCGCCTCGGCGCTGCGTGCCCGCTACCAGGCGCCGAACGCGCCGCTGGAGCTGAGCTGGCCCGGCTTCTGGGTGAACAAGAACCAGCCGGACATCACGCCCTGGCACGCCCAGGTGGCCGAGCTGGTGGACCAGTACAACCTGATGACCTACAGCATGGCGGGCGACTGGGGCTGGAAGTCGTGGCACCACTCCCCCCTGTTCGGCGAGGGCGACCTGCACCCCACGTCCATCGCCTCCACGGTGCAGGCCTACCTGAACGCGGGCGTGCCGCGCACCAAGCTGGGCATTGGCATCGGGCTCTACGGCGTGTACTACCCCCGTCCGGTGACGGGGCCGCGCCAGGACCTCACGGGCATGCAGGGCTGGGTGGACAACGGCGACTGGATGAACAACTACCAGCGCCTGATGGAGGAAAACGCCTTCGGGCAGCCCGGCGCCGCCTATCGCTGGGACGACGTGGCCAAACAGGGGTACATCACGTACTCGCAGCCCTGGTACCGGGGCTCCACGCCGGTCACCTACCTGAGCTTCGAGGATGAGCGCTCCATCGCCGAGAAGGGCAAATGGGTGCGCGAGCAGGGCCTGGGCGGCACGCTGGTGTGGACCATCAACTACGGCTATCTGCCGCAGTCCGGCACCAACCCGCAGATGCAGGCGGTCAAGAAGTCCTTCATTGCAAGCAGTGCCGCCAGCTACCGGGTGTACCGCGACGGCGTGGCGATCGCCACGGTCACCGATCCGGCCTACACCGACACCACCGCGCCCAGCGGCAGCCACAGCTACCAGGTCAGCATGCTGGATGCGTCCGGCAACGAAGGCCCCCTGTCCGCCGCGGTGGTGGTTCAGGTGCCCTGATTCCGCCCGCGCCACGGGGCGGGCGGCGCCCGTCCGGTGGCCGGGGGAGGGCAGAACGGCCGAAGGCCGCCGAGGCCCGGGCTCAGCGCAGGAAGCGCCCGTCGCGCCCGACCAGCGTCAGCTCGACAAAACGCGAGGCGTTGCGGTCCGGGGTGGTGGCATGGATCTCGAAGCCGCCCAGGTCCCACTTCTTGAGGTTCCAGGTGGCATCGATGAAGGCGGCGCGCGTGGCGTTGCGCCCCGCGCGCTGCAGTGCCTCGGCGAACACGCGGGCGTTGATGTAGCCCTCCAGCGCCAGGTGCGAAGGTTCTGCGGTGGCGCCCGCCGCCTTCCAGGCCGCCTGAAAGTCCCGCACCACCGGCATGACCGCATTGGAGGGCAGCGGGACGACCTGCGAGATCGCCATGCCCGTGGCGTCCGCGCCCAGGGCCTTCACGGTGGCGGGCGTGCCCATCACCGACAGCGCATACAGCGTCACGCCGCGCTTGATGGCGCGGAACGCCTTCACGAACTCCAGCGTGGGCTTGCCCGCCAGGCCGATCACGATGGCCTCGAGGTTGCCGCCCGCCAGCTTGGCCGCCGCCGTGCCCGCGTCCGAGGCATTGTTCTCCACCGTCACGGTCAGCGCCTCGGGCAGCTTGAGGCGGTCCATCGACTGCTTGGCGGCGGTGAACACCTCTTTGCCGAACGAGTTGTTCTGGTAGACGATGCCGATGCGCTGGATGCCGATGGTGGACAGGTGCTGCACCAGCTTTTCGGCCTCGTCGGCGTAGCTCGCGCGGATGTTGAACACGTTGCGGGCACTCTTGGTGCGGCTCAGCTGCGCGCCCGTGAACGGCGCGAAGAACGGGATCCCGCTGTCGACCACCTTGGGCAGCATGGCGTCGATCATGGGCGTGCCCATGCAGTTGAACAGCGCGAAGGTGCCCGGATCGGCCAGGAACTGCGTCATGTTGGCCAGCGCCTTGGGCACGTCGTAGGTGTCGTCCTGGGTGACCAGCTCGATGGTCTTGCCGTGGATGCCGCCCCGTGCATTGATGCCCGCAAACGCCGCCTTGGCGCCCTGGTGCATGGCCGAGCCGAGATCGCCCAGCGGGCCGGTGAGGGCGGTGGACTGTGCAATCCGGATGGCCCCTTCCTGCGCGCGGGCGCTGCCCAGTCCCAGCCAGGGCAGGCTGACGGCCGCGGCCAGCAGCTGGCGCCGGGCAAGGCGTGGCGAAGGGCGGATGGCTGGCCGTGCCAGGCCTGCGGGCGGGTGGTTGTCGGGCATGCGTGTCTCCTCGGGTGGCCCAGGCGGGCGCATCGGCTGCTGGGGAGGCGACATCATCCCGTCACAATTGACATTTTTTTGTCGTTCTGACGACAATCCGGGTCGTGGTATTCCCGCATCGCATGCCCCCTTTGTCGCTCTCCCCCGGACCCGCACCGCCATGGACTCACGCATGAACCAGGATCTTTCGCTCCACCAGCGGCGCCGGCCGCCCACGGTGGACGAGCTCGGCGGCATACCCTGGCTGAGCCTGCTGCTGCCCGCCGAGCGCGAGCGGGCCGTGGCGTCGCTGCTGGTGGGGGACGCCAACGCGGGCGACTACGTCTGCCGGGTGGGGCGGCCGGTGACCTACTGGTTTGGCGTGGTGGAGGGCCTGCTCAAGATGAGCAGCGACAACGCCCAGGGGCAGACCATGACCTACGCCGGCCTGCCGCCCGGGGGCTGGTTTGGCGAGGGCACGGCCTTGAAGCGCGAGCCCTATCGCTACAACATCCAGGCGCTGCGCAAGAGCGTGGTGGCCGGGTTGCCGATCGACAGCTTCCACTGGCTGCTGGACCACTCCATCGGCTTCAACCGCTTCGTGATGAACCAGCTCAACGAGCGGCTGGGCCAGTTCATCGCCGCGCGCGAGATCGACCGCCTGAACAACCCCGACGTGCGCGTGGCCCGCAGCCTGGCATCGCTGTTCAACCCGGTGCTGTACCCCGGCGTGGGGGAGGTGCTGCGCATCACGCAGCAGGAGCTGGCCTATCTGGTGGGCCTGTCGCGCCAGCGCGTGAACGAGGCGCTGGCGGCGCTGGAGGCGCAGGGCGCGATCCGGGTGGAATACGGCGGCCTGCGCGTGCTGGATCTGCTGGCGCTGCGCTCGAGCATCTTCCCGCTGCAGCAGGGCGTTTGAGCGGCGGCGGGCCTCAGCCCGGCAGCGAGGGTTGCTGGCCGCGCGAAGGGGGCTGCAGGCTGGCGCGCTGCGGGGGCGCCGGTACGGGCACCGGCGCGGGCGAGGCCGCGCCGCCGCTCCAGTGGTTCTCGCCGCCGCCATCGCGCGTGAGGCGGAAGGTGCCCACCATCTGGGTGAGGCGGCCCGCCTGGTCCTTGAGGCTGTCGGCCGCCGCGGCCCCTTCCTCCACGAGGGCGGCGTTCTGCTGCGTCATTTCCTCGAGTTCGCCCACCGAATGGCTCACGTGGCCGATGCGCTGGCTCTGTTCCTGCGTGGCGGCGGTGATCTCGCCCATGATGTCGGACACGCGGCGCACCGACAGCACCAGCTCCTCGATGGTCTTGCCCGCGTGGTTCACCAGGGTGCTGCCCTCCTGCACCTGATCGACGCTGGCGCCGATCAGGGCCTTGATCTCGCGCGCGGCATTGGCCGAGCGGCCGGCCAGGCTGCGCACTTCGCCCGCCACGACGGCGAAGCCCCGGCCCTGTTCGCCGGCGCGGGCGGCTTCCACCGCGGCGTTGAGGGCCAGGATGTTGGTCTGGAAGGCGATGCCGTCGATCACGCTGATGATGTCGGCGATCTTGCGCGAACTGGCGCTGATGGTGTCCATGGTGCGCACGACCTGCGACACCACCTCGCCCCCGCGCGTGGCCGCGTCGGACGCGGTGGACGCGAGCTGGTTGGCCTGGCGGGCCGAGTCGGCGCTTTGCGACACGGTGCCGGTCAGGTCCACCAGCGCGGTGGCCGCGCCCTGCAGATTGTGCGAGGTCTGCTCGGTGCGCTGGCTCAGGTCCAGGTTGCCCGAGGCGACTTCCGAACTGGCCACGAGGATGGAGTCGGCGGTCTGGCCGATCTCGCCCACCAGCGTGCGCAGGCGCTCCTGCATGGCGGCGATGGCTTCCAGCAGGCGGCCGGTTTCGTCCTGGATGCGCACTTCCACCTGCGAGGTGAGGTCGCCGCGCGCGATGCGTTCCGCCACCACCACGGCGCGGCCGATGGGGGCGGTGATGCTGGCGGTGATGCGCCACGCGATCAGCGCGCCGAGCCCGATGGCCAGCAGCACCAGCAGGCCGCCCACCATGCGGGCGTTGCTCTGGGTCTGCTCGGCCGAGGCCGTGGCGTCGGCGTTGAGGCTGTTCTGCAGCTCGATGAGTTCGCGCAGCTTGGCGCGCCACGCGGTTTCCACGGGCGCCACGCGGGTCATCAGTGCCAGGGTCGCGCTCACCGTGTCGCCGTCGTCGGCCGATTTGATCGCGTTGTCGAGCTCGGGGCGCGCCTTGCGGCCCAGCGCCTGCACCTCGCCCAGCAGCTTGATCTCGGCGGGCGTGGCGCCGGCGGGGGTGAGGAGTTCGCCCAGGGCGGTTTCCTGGCGGCCGTATTCCTTGAGCGTCGCGGAAATGGCAGCGATCTGTTCGTGTGCCTGCTTGGGGTCGATGTCGTTGAGCATGGCCGCCGAGCGGCTCTGGATGCCGATGGCGCTCACGCTCTCCAGCATGCCGTTGACGAGCTTGGACTTGCTGGCGCCGGCACCGGTGACCTGGCGCATCTGCTCATGCACCTTGCCCACGGAAAGCTGGCCCACGGCAGCGACGGCCACCACCAGCACCAGCATGCAGCCGAAGCCCAGGCCGAGCCGGCTGGAGATCGACAGGGATTTGAGTGATGAAGCGGCCGGCATGGTGTTCCTTGAGGTCTCTGGGTGCAATGGATCGGGATGCACAAGGCAAAGCAATAACGGGGCCCGCATCAGCCGGGCCGGCGGCCGCGCCCCGCACGCCGGCCCAGGGCAGTGTAGGCAGAATTGACAAGAAGTGTCATGAGGCTTGCGGATGGCGCCATGCCCGTTGTGCATGGGTGTTTGTTACAAATGGCCTTCCAGGGCGTGCACCACTCCCGCAGGGCAGAAGGCGGGGTGGAGGCTGTGGAAAATGAGGGAAAATACGGCAAATCGGTGTACTGCATTGGGTTTTTTGCTATTTGATTGGTAGCACTTGACGGGTGCTTCGTTGGCCGGTGGCCCCCGGTGGCGCACCCCATCATGTATAAACCCGTTACAGATGTGAGGCCTCAGGATGAACCCGCTTTCCCTCCCCCTGGCGTGCCGCGCCGCCGCCGCCGCGCTGGTGGTCGCCGCGCTCGCCAGCTGCGCCACGGCACCCGCGCCGGACCAGCGCGAACTGGTCGTCGCGGTCACGGCGTCGCACGAGCTCATCACCTTCCATGCCGGCCAGCCGGAGCGCATCCTGGAGCGCCGCTCCGTGACGGGCCTGGCCCCGGGCGAGCGGCTGGTGGGCCTGGACTTTCGCGTGGCGCGCGGCGTGCTGTATGCGCTCTCGCAGGCGGGGCGGCTGTACACGCTCGACATCCCCACCGGGGCCCTGCGCCCCGTGGGCCCAACGCCGGCCGTCCTGGCCCTGCGGGGGACGGCCTTCGGCTTTGATTTCAACCCCGTGGCCGACCGCATCCGCGTCGTCTCGAACGCGGGCCAGAACCTGCGGCTGCACCCGGACACCGGCGCCGTGGTGGACGGCGACCCGGCCGTCGAGGGCGTGCAGCCCGACCCGGCCCTGCGCTATGCCTGGAGCGACACGAACGCCGGCCGCGCGCCCGATATCGCGGGCGCCGCCTATACCTACAACGCGCAGGACGGCAAGCTCACCACCAACTACGCCATCGACCGTGCGCTCGGCGTGCTGGTGACGCAGGGCTCGCGGGAAGGCGCCACGCCCGTGGTGTCGCCGAACACCGGCCAGCTGCGCACCGTGGGGCCGCTGGGCCTGGGGCCCCTGACCGATGTGTCGTTCGACATCTCGGATGTCGGCAACACCGCGCTGATCGCCGTGCGCACGCCGGCCGACGGCCAGACGCGGCTGCACCTGGTGAACCTGGACACTGGCGCCACCCGTGCGCTGGGCAGGGTGGGCGAGGGCGCGCCCTTGCTGGGCATGGCCATCGAACCATGACGCATGCCTGCTTTCCCGCGCGCCGCACCGGGCGCCCGGTGGCCGCGTTCCTGCTGGCCGGCGCGTGCATGGCGGGCCTGGCCACGGCGGCGCGGGGTGCCACGGTGCAGGTGGACGTGCTGGACACCGCGGGCAAGCCGCTGGCCGACGCCGTGGTGTTCCTCGACTCGGCCGACGCGGCCCGGCAGGCCCGGCCGCTGGCCGGTGTGGAGATGGCGCAGGAGAAGCGAAGGTTCGTGCCCGGCGTGCTCGTGGTGCCGGTGGGCACCGAGGTGCGCTTTCCCAACCATGACTCGGTGCGCCACCACGTCTATTCGTTCTCGCCCGCCAAGAAATTCGAGCTCAAGCTCTACACCGGTACGCCCTCCAATCCCGTGCTGTTCGACCGGCCGGGCGTGGTGGTGCTCGGCTGCAACATCCACGACCAGATGGTGGGCTGGATACTGGTGGTGGACACCCCGCACTACGCGCGCAGCTCCGCCGCCACGGGCAGGGCGCAGCTCGACAATGTGCCGCCCGGCACCTACACGCTGCGCGCCTGGCACACGCGGCTGCCGGTGGGCGCCCCCGCGCAGGAGCAGGCGCTGACGGTGCCCGCCGCCGGCGGCGCCGCCGCGTCGGTGCGTTTGGCGGGGTTGCAGCCTTGATGCAGCTGCGCCTGCTGCGGCGCAGCCTGATCCTGCGGCTGGTGGGACTCTCGCTGCTGCTGCTGCTCATCGTGCAGGCGGCGGGTTTTGCGGTGGTGCGCGCCACCATCGAGCGCAATGCGCGCGCCCAGATCGCCCAGGCCCTGGACCTGGACGAGAACGTCTGGCGCCGGCTCCTCGAACAGAACGCCGACAAGCTGCGCCAGGGCTCGGCCCTGCTCGCGGCCGACTACGGCTTTCGCTCCGCCGTGAATTCGGGCGACGAGGAAACCATCCAGTCCGTGCTGGAGAACCACGGCAGCCGCATCGGCGCCGCCGTGACGGCGCTGCTGGGCACCGACCTCACGCTGCGCGCGGTCAGCCTGTCGGGCAGCATGGAGGCGTTTCCGGCCACCCTGCGCGAACTGGTGCCGCCGCTGGCCGCGCAGGCCCAGGGCAGCCAGATCGCGGTGATGGACGGCGTGCCCTACCAGTTCGTGATGGTGCCGCTGCGCGCACCGGTGGTCATCGGCTGGGTGCTGATGGGCTTTCCCATCCACCAGCCGCTGGCCGACGAGATGCGGCAATTGCTGTCGGTGCATGTGGCGCTGGTCGTCCAGGGCGCGGACGGCTCGGTCCAGGTGCCCGTGAGCACGCTGCCGCCCGGCCCGCTGGCGCTGCTGCAGCGCCAGGGCATTGCTTCGGGTGAACTGCAGACGCCGGAAGGCACCTTGCTGGCGCGCACCATCCGCCTGCACAGCGTGGGCGGCGAGGTGCAGGCGCTGCTGCTGCGCTCGGTGGACGAGGTGCTCGCGCCCTACCGCCAGCTGCAGGTGCTGCTGGCCATCATCACCGTCGCCGGCGTGCTGCTGTTCGCGGTGGGCACGGGGCTGGTGGCGCAGCGCCTGACCACGCCGCTGCGCTCGCTGCTGGCCGCCACGCAGCGCCTCTCGCGCGGCGAGTACGACGTGCCGCTGGCGCACACCGCCCGCAGCGACGAGATCGGCAACCTCGCGCGCTCGTTCGACCATATGCGCGTGGACATCGGCGCGCAGCAAACGGAAATCCGCCGCCTGGCCTACTGGGACCGGCTCACCGGACTGCCCAACCGGGAGCGCTTTCGCGAAGCGGTGGTGCAGGCGATCGCGGGCGCGGGCGGCGTGGCGGCAGGGCCACCGCAGCCGCTGGCCGTGCTCACGCTCGACCTGGACCGATTCAAGCATGTGAACGACGTGCTCGGCTATGCCTTTGGCGACCGCCTGCTGCAGGCCGTGGCCGAGCGCCTGCGCCAGCAGGTGCCGTTGCCCGGCCACATGGTGGCACGCCTGGGCGGCAACGAATTCGCCGTGCTGCTGCAGGGCGCCGATGCGGCCGCCGCCCACGACACCGCGCTGCGCATCACGCGCTCGTTCGAGGAGCCGCTGGCCTTCGAGGACCAGACGGTGGACCTGAGCGCCGGCATCGGCATTGCCTGCTGGCCAGGCGACGCGGACGATGCCGACACGCTGCTCAGCCGTTCCGAGATCGCCATGTACGCCGCCAAGCGCAAGCTCAGCGGGGCGCTGCAGTACGACGCGTCGTTCGATTCGGCCAGCACGCAGACCCTGTCCCTGCTGACCGAACTGCGCCGCGCCGTCGAACACCGCGAACTGCGCCTGTACCTGCAGCCCAAGGTGGCGCTGCGCGGCCAGCCCGGCCTGGCCGCCGAGGCCCTGGTGCGCTGGCAGCATCCGCAGCGCGGCCTGGTGCCGCCCATGCAGTTCATCCCGTTCGCCGAGCAGACGGGCTTTGTGCGCCAGCTCACGCTGTGGATGTTCGAGGAGGTCGCGCGCCTGCTGGCCGACCCGCGCACCCGGGGCCTGCCGCTCAGGGTCTCGGTCAACCTGTCCACGCGCGACCTGCTGGACCCGGAGCTCAGCGCGCGGCTGGCCGACATCCTGGTACGCCATGGCGTGTCCGCCAGCGCCTTCTGCCTGGAGATCACCGAAAGCGCCATCATGGACGACCCCCAGCGCGCCGAGGCCATGCTCAACCGCCTGTCCCAGCAGGGCTTCAAGCTCTCCATCGACGATTTCGGCACGGGGTACTCCTCGCTGGCCTACCTCAAGCGCCTGCCGGTGGACGAGCTCAAGATCGACAAATCGTTCGTGATGGGCATGGCGGCGGGCGAGGACGACGCGATGATCGTGCGCTCGACCATCGACCTGGCGCACAACCTGGGGCTCAGCGTGGTGGCCGAGGGCGTGGAAACCGCGGACATCCTGGAGCGGCTGCGCTCACTGGCGTGCGACGAGGCGCAGGGCTACCACATTGCACGGCCCCTGCCCGTCGATGATTTCCTGGCCTGGCAGGCGCGCCAGGGGTAAGCTGTCCGGTTTTTCACCGGTGGCGGATGCCGCAGAGGCACCGCTGGCCGGCCTTTCCGCGCCGGGCCCGCAAGGCCCGTGCGGCCCACAGGCGAAAATACGCGCAATGTCCTCTTCCAGTTCCCGTCCGCCCGCCGGCCCCGCAGCGGCTCCCGCCCCGGATGCCGGCGGCCCGTCCGCACCCGCGCCGCGCCCCGTGCTTCGCCGTCCCGTCATCGAAGCCAAGGCGGCCAAGGCAGCGCCCGCCCGTCCCGCGCCGCCGCCCCGGCCCTCCCGCGCGCCCGCACCGCCCACCTACCGCACGGCGTCGGGCGGCTTTGTCGCGCCGGTGCGGCAGGCACCCCCGCCTGCCGCACGCACCGTGGCACCCAACGGCCTGGTCAGCTCCCGCCTGAACAAGCGCATGGCCGAGCTGGGCATGTGCTCCCGGCGCGAGGCGGATGACTGGATCGCCCAGGGCTGGGTCAAGGTCAATGGCGAGGTCGCGGAGATGGGCGTGCAGGTGCTGCCCACCGACCGCATCGAGGTCGACAAGGTCGCCCAGGGGTTCCAGGAGCAGCGCGTCACCATCCTGCTGCACAAGCCCATGGGCTATGTGAGCGGGCAGGCCGAGGACGGCCACACGCCCGCCGTGGCGTTGATCAACCCCCGCACGCACTGGCGCGACGACCCCAGCCGCAACCGGTTCTCGCCGCCGCAGCTGCGTGGCCTGGCGCCGGCCGGGCGGCTGGACATCGATTCGGTGGGCCTGCTCGTTCTCACCCAGGACGGCCGTGTGGCGCGCCAGCTCATCGGCGAGGACTCCACGGTGGACAAGGAGTACCTCGTGCGCGTGCAGTACGGCGATGTCGCCACCGACGTGCAGTCGGCCTTCCCGCGCGAACAGCTCGCGCGGCTGTGCCACGGCCTGGCGCTCGACGGCCAGCCGCTCAAGCACGCCCAGGTCGACTGGCAGAACCCCGAGCAGCTGCGCTTCGTGCTCACCGAAGGCAAGAAGCGCCAGATCCGCCGCATGTGCGAGCTGGTGGGGCTCAAGGTGGTGGGGCTCAAGCGCATTCGCATCGGCCGTGTCACCCTGGGCAACCTGCCGGTCGGGCAGTGGCGCTACCTTTCTCCCGGCGAACGGTTCTGACAGGCCGCGCGCCCCGGCTTCTTCCTGTGTCGCTTGACCATTCCTGAACGGAGCCTTTCCACCCATGTCCCCATCACCGCGCCGCGGCGCCAATGCAGCCGGCCCCGGGGCAAGGCGCCCCGCCGAACCTTCCACGCCTGGCCCCCTGCGGCAGTTGCGCGTTTCCGACCTGCGCGGCGTGGCACGGCTGGCCACGCAGGCCACCACGGGCATCAGCCGCGTGGCCGAGGGCGTGCACCAGTCGGTGCTGGGCACCCTCGGTTTGCATGGCGGGGCGCAGCCCGGGCAGGCGCGGGGCCTCACGGGGCTGGTCTACCAGAGCATTCGGGGCGTGACATGGCTCGTGGATGCAGGGCTGCAGGCGGGCCTGGCGCGGCTGGAGCCGTTTTTCGAGCCTGCCGTGCCGCACACCGGCGTGCAGTGGGAGCGCGAGGCCGTGCTGGCCGCCCTCAACGGCGTGATGGGGGACCGCCTCCAGCGCGACGGCAACCCGCTGTGCACCCGCATGGGGTTCCACCGGGAGGGGCTGCCGCTCGACCTGCCCGCCCTGGCCGCCAGCGGCGCGGCCACCGGCAAGGTGCTGGTGCTGGTCCACGGCCTGTGCATGAACGATCTGCAGTGGCGGCACGGCGGCCATGACCATGGCGCCTACCTCGCGCAGGCGCTGGGCTGCACGCCGGTCTACCTGCGCTACAACACGGGCCTGCACACCTGCGCCAATGGCGCGGAGCTCGCGGCGCAGCTGGAATCCCTCGTGAGGGACTGGCCGGTGCCCGTGACGGAGGTGGCGGTGCTGGCCCACAGCATGGGCGGGCTGGTCGCGCGCAGTGCGTGCCACCAGGCGGTGGCGCAGGGGCTGGGCTGGCCGGCGCTGCTGCGCCACCTGGTGTGCCTGGGCACGCCCCACCATGGCGCGCCGCTGGAAAAAGCCGGCCACTGGGTGGACATCCTGCTGGGCAGCACGCCGTATTCGCGCCCCTTCGCACGGCTGGCGCAGCTGCGCAGCGCGGGCATCACCGACCTGCGCCACGGCCACGTGCTGGAATCCGACGGGCAGGGGCGCGACCGCTTTCACCGGCAGCCTGACCGGCGCGTTCCGGTGCCGCTGCCCGAGGGCGTGGCCTGCCATGCCGTCGCCGCCACGCTGGCCGCGCGGCGCAGTCCGGTGGCCGAGCGGCTGGTGGGCGACGGGTTGGTGCCGTTGCACAGTGCCCTGGGCATCCACGATGATGCGCGGCGGACCCTGGGTTTTGCCAAGGATCGGCAGGCCGTGTTCCACCGGATGGGCCATCTGGCGCTGCTGGGCGATGCGGGCGTGGCGCGGCAGCTGGAGCAGTGGCTTCGGCCCGCGTGAGCGGCAAAGGGAGGAAAGCGGTCCGGTGGTCCGCTTTTCCACGCCAACGGCCTTGTGGGGCCTTGGCCCGCGGCTACCATGTGGCCATGAATATGTGACAAGGAGAAACTAGTGAGCGACGTGAAATACCGGCTGGTAACCCGCAGCGACTTCGACGGCCTCGTGTGTGCCGTGCTGCTCAATGAGCTCAATCTCATCGACGAGATCACCTTCGTGCACCCGAAGGACATGCAGGACGGCAAGATCGCCATCACCAGCCGCGACATCACCACCAACCTGCCCTATGTGCCGGGGGCCCACCTGGTCTTCGACCACCACGAATCGGAAACCGTGCGCAACTCGGGCCGGCGCGACGAAAACCACATCATCGAGGCCCATGCGCCGTCGGCGGCCCGCGTGGTCTACAACCACTACGGCGGCAAGGCGGCCTTTCCGCGCATCACCGACGAAATGATGGCGGCGGTGGACCAGGCCGACTCCGCCCAGTACTCCCGCGAAGACATCCTGGACCCCCAGGGCTGGGTGCTGCTGAACTACATGATGGATTCGCGCACGGGACTGGGGCGTTTCCGCGACTTCCGCATCAGCAACTATGCGCTGATGATGGACCTCATCCAGTATTGCCGCGACCACGACATCGCCGACATCCTGGCTCTGCCCGACGTGCAGGAGCGCGTGCAGCTGTACCGCGACCATGCCCCCAAGGCCCAGGAGCAGCTGCAGCGCTGCGCCATCCGCATCGGCAAGCTGGTGGTGCTGGACCTGCGCGAGGAAGAAACCATCTGGGCCACCAACCGCTTCATGATCTACGCGCTGTTCCCCCAGTGCAACATCTCCATCCACGTGATGTGGGGCCTGCAAAAGCAGAACACGGTGTTCGCCACGGGCAAGTCCATCCTCGACCGCAGCAGCCAGGTGCACATCGGCAACCTCATGCTGGAGTTTGGCGGCGGCGGGCATGCGGCCGCGGGCACCTGCCAGGTGGCCAACGACAAGGCCGACAAGATCCTGCAGACGCTGGTGCAGCGCATCACGATCGAGGGCTGAAGCCCGCCCCCTCAGTCGTCGCTGAGCAGCGCGCGGTAGATGGCGGCGCCCAGCAGCGCGCCTGCGATGGGCGCTGCCCAGAACACCCACAGTTCCGACAGCGCATAGGCCGGGCCAAACAGCGCCGGGCCGGTGCTGCGCGCGGGGTTGACCGAGGTGTTGGTCACCGGGATGGAGATCAGGTGGATGAGCGTGAGGCACAGGCCGATCGCCAGCCCGCCAAAGCCGCTGGCCGCGCGTTTGGCCGTGGCGCCCAGGATCACGATGAGGAACACGGCCGTCAGCACGACCTCCGTCACCACGGCGGCCACCAGGCCATAGCCGCCGGGGGAGTGTTCGCCATAGCCGTTGGTGGCGAAACCCCCGATGTCCGCGCCCGGCTTGCCGGTGGCGATGAGGTACAGCACGCCCGCCGCGGCGATGGCGCCCAGCACCTGGGCCAGCACGTAGCCGGGCAGCTCGGACGCCTTGAAGCGGCCACCCAGCGCCAGCCCCACCGACACGGCGGGATTGAAGTGCCCGCCCGAGATCGGTCCCAGGGCATAGGCCCCCGTCAGCACCGTGAGGCCAAAGGCCAGGGACACGCCGACAAAACCAATGCCCAGCTGAGGAAAGGCCGCGGCCAGCACGGCGCTGCCGCAGCCGCCCAGGGTCAGCCAGAACGTGCCGAGGAACTCGGCGGACCATTTTTGAAGGGATGTGGGCATGGCAGGACGGCTCCGAAAGAAAAAAGGGCACAGGGTTCTGGAAGGCTGCTCCCTTCGGAACAGCGGCGGCGCGTGCATCTTATGGGGGGCAAATGACAAAAAATACTGCCAGTTGCCTGCAAATTGTCAACAATCTTCAGCGCCCGGCCCCGCCTGCCCGCCGTCTGCAGGGACGGACGGCAGGCCGCGCCGGAGGCCGCCGTGTGCGAAACACCCTTGAAATCAGCCAGTCCGCCCCGAGGTGAACACGCGCGAACGCCTTTCCTCGCCACCCCCGTGGCCCGTGAAAGGCGTTCCCTTGCACCTTACACAGCAATCTCCAAGACACCATGAGCACCAAACAGACCCTGTCTTTCCAGGCCGAAGTGGCCCAGCTGCTGCACCTTGTCACGCACTCGCTGTACTCCAACCAGGAGATCTTCCTGCGCGAGCTGATCTCCAACGCCTCGGACGCGTGTGACAAGCTGCGCTTCGAAGGCCTGAACAATTCCGCGCTGTTCGAGGACGCTCCCAACCTGGAAGTGCGCGTGACCTTCGACAAGGACGCGAAGACGCTCACCATCACCGACAACGGCATCGGCATGAGCCAGCAGGAGGCCATCGAGCATCTGGGCACCATCGCCAAGAGCGGCACCAAGGACTTCATGGGCAAGCTCTCGGGCGACCAGAAGCAGGACGCGCAGCTCATCGGCCAGTTCGGCGTGGGCTTCTATTCGGGCTTCATCGTGGCCGACAAGATCACGGTCGAGTCGCGCCGCGCGGGCCTGCCTGCCGGCGAAGGCGTGCGCTGGGTGAGCGGCGGCACGGGCGACTTCGAGGTGGAAACCATCACCCGTCCGCAGCGCGGCACCAGCATCATCCTGCACCTGCGCGACGACGCCGAGGAATACCTCAACGCCTGGAAGCTCAAGTCCGTCATCGCCAAGTATTCGGACCACATCAGCCTGCCCATCCTGATGGAAAAGGAAGAGTGGAAAGACGGCGAGCTCATCACCCCCGGCGACGAAGCCGGCGGCCGCCAGCCCGGCGGCATGGTCAAGACCGGCGAGTGGGAAACCATCAACAAGGCCAGCGCCCTGTGGACCCGCCCCAAGAAGGACGTGACCGACGAGCAGTACGCCGAGTTCTACAAGACCATCAGCCACGACCATGAAGCCCCGCTGACCTGGGCGCACAACCGCGTCGAGGGCAACACCGAGTACACGCAGCTCCTGTACATCCCCGCCAAGGCGCCGTTCGACCTGTGGAACCGGGACAAGAAGGCCGGCGTGAAGCTGTACGTCAAGCGCGTGTTCATCATGGACGACGCCGAGGCGCTGATGCCCACCTACCTGCGTTTCGTCAAGGGCGTGATCGACTCGGCCGACCTGCCGCTGAACGTGAGCCGCGAGCTGCTGCAGGAAAGCCGCGACGTGCGCGCCATCCGCGAAGGCTCGACCAAGCGCGTGCTCAGCATGCTGGAAGACCTGGCCAAGCACGACAAGCATGAGGCCACGGCGGGCGACGACGGCGTGACCGATGTGGTCGACGCCGACGACAAGGCCAAGGAAGGCAAGTACAGCCAGTTCTACGCCGAATTCGGCGCCGTGCTCAAGGAAGGCCTGGGCGAAGACTTTGGCAACCGCGAGCGCCTGGCCAAGCTGCTGCGTTTTGCGTCCACCACCAGCGACACCGCCACCGTGGGCTTTGCCGATTACAAGGCCCGCATGAAGGAAGGCCAGGAGGCCATCTACTACATCACCGCCGACACCCTGGCGGCGGCCAAGAACAGCCCGCAGCTCGAAGTCTTCAAGAAGAAGGGCATCGAGGTGCTGCTCATGACCGACCGCGTGGACGAGTGGGCGCTGAACTACCTGCACGAATTCGACGGTACGCCGCTGCAAAGCGTGGCCAAGGGCGCGGTGGACCTGGGCAAGCTGCAGGACGAGGCCGAGAAGAAGGCCGCCGAAGAGGCCGCCGAGACCTTCAAGCCCGTGCTCGCCAAGCTCAAGGAGGCGCTCAAGGACAAGGCCGAGGACGTGCGCGTGACCACGCGCCTCGTCGATTCACCCGCGTGCCTGGTGGTGCAGGACGATGGCATGAGCACCCAGCTCGCGCGCATGCTCAAGCAGGCGGGCCAGCAGGCGCCGGAGACCAAGCCCGTGCTGGAGGTCAATGCCGAGCATGCGCTGGTCAAGAAGCTCGACGGCAGCGTGCATTTCCACGACCTCGCGCACATCCTGTTCGACCAGGCGCTGCTGGCCGAAGGCGGCCTGCCCGAAGACCCGGCGGCCTACGTGCGGCGGGTGAATGCGCTGCTGGTGTGACGGGGATGAAATAGGCTTCTGGAGACCGGCCATCAAGCGCCGGTAGCTATTAAAAATAGAGCAAACCCCGTCGATGCCAGGGCATCACGGGGTTTTTTTGCGCCGGCGCTGGCGTCCTCCGCGCCAGCGGGCGGGGGCGGTGCGCCTCAATCCTCCGGCCGCGCCTGCTCCAGCAGGCGGTCGTGCGCGCGGTTGCGCTCCTGCGGGTCGGCGTCGATCAGCTCCTTGAGCGCGCCCTGCGGCGCCAGCAGCCCCTTGCGCCGGTCATTCTTGACGGGCAGGTTGCGCCAGCCCGAGAGCACCAGCCAGTCCCAGAGCTCGGGCGGCACGGGGCAGGTGATCGCCATCTTGACCGGCCCCCGGATGATGAACGTGCCCACCGCCGGCAAGGGCCCCACCGGGGCAGGCCGGCGCTGCTGGCGGATGGAAAAGAGGTTGCGGAACAAATCCTTCATGGCCGGGGCAACTCGCTGGGGATCTGGGATGGCGCAGCATAGCCCAGTGCCGTGGAACCGGTCCACTGTCCGGGGGCGCCTGCGCGCCACGGCCGGCGTGGTGGAAACAATACGCAATACGGTTCACGAACGTTAACGATTGTTTCTGCGCGGATTACGCCTGCCGCGCTCGATAAATTCAGGCCCTGCCTTTGCCCATGGCGGCCCAGGCGCGTTCACGCACTCCCTCGCATTTTTTGCCAGCCCTGAGGGGCCTGGTGAGGTCGCGGCGTGGCCGGAAGTTCGAGCCATCCACTTCAGGAGAATTCAATGCCCTATCGATTGACGCGACTATGGACGAGCGGCCGCGCTCCCTGGCGCGCGCAGACATCCAGCGGGTCCATGCAGCCTGCCAGCGATGCCACCGCGCAGGCACGCGAGGTTCCTGCGGCTGCGCCCGCGCAGCGCGCCGTGCGCCGCTTCCGCTGGCTCTTGCTGGCCAGCGGGTTGTTTGCCGGGGCCGCCCTGGCGCAGTCCGCCGACCTGGTGGTGAACCATGCGGATTCCCCGGACCCGGGGCCCGCCGGAGGCATCTTCACGTACACGCTGCGCATCGACAACAACGGCCCGAACGGCGCCACCGGCGTCACGCTGGTGGACACCCTTCCCGCGGGCTCCACGTTCATCGACGTGAACACCACGGCGGGCTCGTGCAGCGAGGCTGGCGGCACCGTCAACTGCGCCGTGGGCAACATCGCGTTCAACACCAACCAGACCGTGACGATCCGCGTGCGGCTGCCTTCCGCGGGCGTGTGGACCAACACCGCCACGGCCTCCAGCGCCACGTCCGATCCCAACACCAGCAACAATGTCAACAGCGTGCAGGACACCACCGCCACGCAGGCGGCCGACCTGGCGCTCGTGGCCACGCCTTCCACGGCCAACGTGGTGGCCGGGCAGGCCTACAGCTATGCGCTGCAGGCTGCGAACAACGGCCCGAATGCGGCCGATGGGAGCCAGCGCATCACCTTCACCGTGCCGGCCGGCGCCTCCATCACGTCGACGCCCACGGGCACGGGCTGGTCGTGCACGGCCTCGGGCGGTTACCCGCTGAACAGCGGCACGGTGACCTGCACCCGCGCGGGCACGCTCGCCAATGGAGCGTCCGCCGCCGTGCTGACGGTCCCCGCCGTGTCCAACGTCAACGGCACGGTGACCGCCGCATTCGCCATCGACGGCCTCAAGCCCGACAACTCGGCCATGCCGGACGGCAACACCTCCAACAACACCACCTCCGCCGACGTGACTTCCGCCTCCGGTGCCGATGTGGCCATCACCAAGAGCGCCGCCAGCTCCAATGTGGCCCAGGGCACCAACGTGGTGTACACGCTCACGCCGCGCCTCAATGGCGGGGAGTCGCTGGTGGGCCGGCCCGTCACGGTGACCGATACGCTGGGCGCGGGGCTCACCTTCGTGTCCGCCGTGGGCACGGGCTGGACCTGTGACGCCACGATCACCTGCACGCGCACGGAGTACACCGGTGCCAACTTCACCAACATGCCCGTCATCACCGTGACCGCCACGGCCAACAGCGCGGGCACGCTGGGCAACACGGCCGCCGTCAACACGCCGCTGGCCGACCCGGTGCCCGCGAACAACTCGGACTCGGTCAACGTGACGGCCAGCAACGATGCGGACATGCAGCTGACCAAGACGGCCAGCATCAACCCGGTAGTGCCGGGCCAGGCGTTCAACTACACGCTGACGGCGCGCAACACCGGCCCCTTGGCGGTACCCAACGGCCAGGCGATCACCATCTCCGACGTGGTGCCTGCCGGTGTGACGCTCAACAGCCTTGTCAGCGCCACGGGCTGGACCTGCGATGCACTGCCCTTTGTCGGCAACGGCGTGGCAGCCTGGAACTGCACCCGCTCCACGGGCCTGAACGCGAACTCCAATGCGCCTGCCGTCACGGTGTCCGGCGTGCTGGCCAGCGCGGGTACCGTCACCAACAATGCCTGCGTGGCGCTGGGGGGAGGTGCGCGAGTGGACAGCAACGGGACGAACAACTGCGTGGGCGTGGGCGTCACCGCCACCGCCACCCAGGCCGACCTGCGCGTCGTGTCCAAGACCGCAGCGCCGGACCCCGTGGTCGCGGGCCAGAACCTGACCTACGTCATCACGGTCGACAACGTCGGCCCGGCGGCCGCCAGCAATGTCATCGTGTCGGACACGCTGGCCAGCCTGGTGACCACCGGCGGCTTCCAGTCCGCTGTGGCCTCGCAGGGCAGCTGCACGCCCAACGGCGTCACCAACGGCACCTCGCAGAACCTGAGCTGCAACCTGGGCACGCTGAACTCCGGCGCGCAGGCCACGGTGACCGTGGTGGTGCGCCCCAGCATCGCCGCCACCGGCCCGCGCACCAACATCGCCACCGTGCGTTCCGCCGACGTGGGCGACCCCAACCAGGCCAACAACAGCGGCAGCGTGACCAGCCAGGTCACGGCCATCGTGGACGTGACCGCCGCCAAGACGGCCACGCCCTCCACGGTCGCGGCCGGTGCGCCCATCACCTTCGTGGCGACCATCGGCAACACGGGGCCTTCCACGGCACAGACCGTGCAGATGGTGGACACCCTGCCGTCCAATGCCGCCTTTATCGACGTGGTGAGCGTGAGCGGGGGCGGCAGCTGCGTCCCCATCGCGGCAGGCACGGTGGGCGGAACGCTCACCTGCAACTGGGCCAGCATCAATGCCGGCGTGCAGCAGACGGTGAACTACCGCATGCGTCCCCTGGGCAACGCGGCAGGCAGCAGCGTGGTCAACAGCGTCGCTGCGACCACGGCCACCACCGAGTCGAGCCTGGCCAACAACAGCGCCACCACCACGACGCCCGTCACGGCGCCGCAGCTGGACATCCTGGTGAACAAGGTGGACAGCTCCGACCCGGTGGACCTGGGGCAGTCGACGACGTACACGATCACGGTGAACAACAGCGGCCCGTCCTTCGGCACCAACGTGGTGATGACCGACGTGTTCCCCGCGCCGGGCTCCTCGCCGACGGCCACCTTCAGCTACCGGGGCTCGCTCACGGTGAATGCGGGCGGCTCCTGCACCGAGCCCGCGGTGGGTGCGACCAGCGGCACGCTGATCTGCTCCTTCCCAGGGCTCAGCAGCGGCCAGAGCGCCACCATCACCTACGTGATGCGCGCTGAAACCCTCACCGTCGCGGGGGCCACGAGCGGCACCGCGTTCAACCAGGCGAGCGTGGTGGTGGAGGAAACCGAGACCACGCTGGCCAACAACGTGGTGACGCATGACACGACCGCGCGCCGCTTCACCGTGGCCACGGACCTGGCCCTGACCAAGACGGCGCCCGCAGGCCCGATCGCACCGGGCGCGGCGCTGGACTACACGCTGGTGGTGACCAACAACGGCCCGCTGGCCAGCGATGGCGCGCAGGTGGTGGATGTGCTGCCGGCGGGTGTCAACTTCGTCTCCGCTGCCGGGTGCGTCAATGCCTCGGGCACCGTGCGCTGTGCGGTCGGCCCACTGGCGGTAGGGGCTTCGCGCACCTTCACGATCAGCACCATGCTGTCGTCCCCCTACAGCGGCGCACGTCCGCTGGTGAACTCCGCCACCGTGGATGCGCCGGGCGATACCAACCCGCCCAACAACACGGCCAGCGCCACGACCACGGTGTCCAACACCACCAGCAGCATCCCCACGCTGTCCGAGTGGGGCCTGATCCTGCTGGCGGTCCTGCTGGGGCTGATGGCCTGGCAGCACCCTGCCGTGGGTCGCCGCCGGTAGTGCGCGCGTGGCAGCGGCTATCGCGGTGATCGCGCCGGGATAGCCTGCTGCTCGCGGCCCGGTCCAAGGCCAGCACGCTGCCTGCGTGCTGGCCTTTTTTCATTCCGGGATGCGTGTGGGGTGCGGGAGGTCCGCCGGGTGTGTGCCGCGGGCTGCGTGTGCGCCGCGTGGGCCGGCCCGCACGCTGGCGGGGGAGGGCGCGGGGGCCGTCTAGCCGCGCGAATCCGCGGCGTCCAGCCGGTAGCCCATGCCGTAGATCGCGGTGATCGTGTAGCCGTTGCCCGGGGTCAGCTGCAGCTTGGCGCGCAGGCGCGATACATGGGTGTCGAGCGAGCGCGAAGCCGCCTCGCTGATTTCGCCCCACACGACTTCGCGCAGGTGCGCGCGGGACAGCAGCCGCCCCGCGTTGCGGAACATGAACAGGGCCAGTTCGTACTCGCGGTTCTTCAGCGCCAGCGGAGCGCCGTGCAGGGTCAGCAGCCGCCGCTCCGCGTCGAAGCGGTAGGGGCCGAAGACCAGCGCCTCGCCCATGGTCTGCGGGTAGGCCCGCCGCAGCAGGGCCGAGACGCGTGCCACCAGCTCGCCCATGCGCACCGGCTTGGTCATGAAGTCGTCGGCGCCCCGGTTGAGGGCCTCGATCACGTCGCGCTCCTCGTTGCGCCGGGTGACCAGCAGGATGGGAAGCTGGTGCCCGATCATCTCGCGCATGCGCTGTATGACCTCGATCCCGTTCATGTCGGGAAGATGCCAGTCTGCGATCAGCAGATCGAAGGTCTCGTGGCGCACGTCCTTGAGCAGGCTCGCGCCGCTGGCATAGAAGTGGCACACGTGGTGGAGGCGCTCGAGGGCGCCCTTGATCATGTCGGGCAGGAGGGGGTCGTCGTTGAGGACGGCAATGCGCATGGTGGTGTGAGTCTTCGGGCCTGGAGGCCCTTCGCAAGTCAGAAAAATGCCCTTCTTGAAGGTCGTTTTTCTGATGGTGCGCGACATCGCACCCGCGTGCACACGGGTTGACAATCGTTTGCAATGAAGAGGCGCCAAGGGCATCGCCGGCACCCGCGGCGTGAACCCCGTGGCGCGGCACGCAGGCCGCGGGGCTGCCTCAGGCGGACAGGGGCTCTTCCTGCATGGCCTCGATCTGCTCGATCAGCATGTCCACCTGCCCGCGCCAGTAGTCGCTGGTGCCGAACCACGGGAAGTTGACCGGGAAGATCGGGTCCTGCCAGCGGCGCGCGAGCCAGGCGCTGTAGTGGATCAGGCGCAGCGTGCGCAGCGGCTCGATGAGCGCCAGCTCGCGGCGGTCGAAGCCGCGGAACTGCTCGTAGCCGTCGATCAGGGCGCCGAGCTGGTGGGTGCGCTGGCGCCGGTCGCCCGACAGCAGCATCCACAGATCCTGCACGGCCGGGCCCATGCGGGCGTCGTCCAGGTCCACGAAGTGCGGGCCGCCCCGGCCCCATTCGTCCAGCGGCGTCCAGAGGATGTTGCCGGGGTGGCAGTCGCCGTGCAGGCGGATGGGGGTGGCATCTTTCAAGCTAAATGGGGCTCCAGCGCTTGATGGATAAGCGCTGGCAGCTATCAATTCAAGAGCTTTTTCGCACTGGGCCTTCCACTGGGCCTGCATGTCGAGCGGGATGATTTCCCGGGCAAGCAGCCAGTCGTACGACGCCGTGCCAAAGGTCTGCACGTCCAGCAGCGGGCGGTGCACAAACGGCCGGGCCGCGCCCACGGTATGGATGCGGGCGAGAAAGCGGCCGATCCATTCGAGCACCTCGAAGTCATCCAGCTCGGGCTGGCGGCCGCCGCGCCAGGGGCTGACCGAAAACGCAAACCCGTCGTGCTGGTGCAAGGTGCTGCCGTTCAGCACCAGGGGCCCCACGGCGGGCACCTCGGCGGCCATCAGCTCGGCGGCAAAGGCGTGCTCTTCCAGGATCTGCGCCTCGCTCCAGCGGCCCGGGCGGTAGAACTTGGCCACCACGCGCTCGCCGTCTTCCAGCGTGACTTGGTACACCCGGTTTTCGTACGACGACAGGGCCATGAGGCGCCCGTCGCCATACAGGCCCACGCCGGCCAGCGCGTCCAGCACCTGGTCGGGAGTGAGGCGGGCGTAGGGGTGCTGGTCGGCGGGGGGGCGAGTGTCGGGCGCGGTGTCGGGAGGCAATGGGGTCATGCCCCATTGTCGCCGCCCGCCCCGGCATGTCCCGCGCGTTGCGTGTCAGCGGGGCAGCATGGTGGCGATGTGCCCGGCGCGCGGGTCGCCGCTGCCGGCCAGCACGGCGGCAAACAGCGCCTGCGTGGCCTCGGGCCCCTCATGGTTGTGCACCACCAGCCAGGGGTTGGAGGCGGTCTGTACGGCGGCGCTGAACTGGTTCCAGGCCGCCACCAGGCGGTCGTTGAGGCCCTGCGCACCCCAGTCGGTGTGGCGCTTCTTGACCTGGGCGGGCGCGAAGAACATCACCGGGCGCGGGCCGGGCAGTTGGCCGGCGCCGCCCAGATCGCCCACATGACTTGCACCCACCGAGCAGCTGTAGGCCAGGCCCGTGAAGTGGGCGTGGATGCGCTGGCGCAGGCCCACGCTGCCCGCGAAGTCGATGTACACGCTGGGCGTGGCGCCGTCGAGCTGCGATTCCAGCGCGTCGTAGGTGACCACGCGGTCGTAGCAGCCCAGGCTTTCGCAGAAGGCCACATTGCCCGGCGACGTCAGCCCCACGACCTCGATGCCGCCCCGTTGCGCCAGCTGGAACGCGGTGCCGTAGGCCGTCTTGCTCGACGCGCTGGACAGCAGCATGCGCCTGGCGCCGAAGAACTGCTGGTCTGCCAGAAAGTCGTCGATGAGCCACGAGGTGATGAACAGCGGCCGCAGCAGCGCCTGCACGTCCTCGTTGTCGGCGCGGTACAGCGGGTCGGTGCGGGTGCGCAGGTAGTGGTTGTAGACGGCGTGCAGGCCCGCGCGGTGGGGGGCACCATCGCTGAAGCCGGCCGCGTTGGCGCGCTGGGGCGAGAGCACCGCCTGGGTGCCCATGGGCCAGTAGCCGTACAGCCGCTCGCCCACCGCCACGTCGGGGTGCGATGACTCGGTCACCGTGCCAAACCCCCACACGGGTACGATGCCCCAGCCGGGCTCGCTGGTGGGGAAGAACTGCCAGTAGTTGAGCATGTTCCCCAGCGCGGCGTAGGTGATGTTGTTGGACGTGAGGGCGAACTGTTCGACCCGCACGCGGACCTGGCCCCCGGCGAGTGCGGGTTCTTCGGCGGCCCACTGGCGGGTGGTGGCCAGCTGGTCCTGGCGCACGAGGAGGGTGGTGGTGGTGCTCATGCCGCGACGCTAAACGAAACCCCCCACCGGCTCAAGATGCCCGCGCCGCCTGCGCGACAGCGCGGCCCGGCCGCTCAGCCGCCCAGGGGGTGCGCCAGCTGCTCGAACGGAAGCGACTGCTTGACCAGGATGACGGTGCAGGGCGCGTCGCGCGCCACGCGCATGGGCACCGTCGCGATGAAGCGCTGGGTGTGCAGGCCGTGGGTGGCCGCGCCCAGGATCATCATGCTCACGTGGTTGCTGGCGGCGTAGCGCACCAGCGCCTGGGCCACGTCGCTGGCTTCCAGCACGTGGTAGCTCGCGTGGTGGCCCGACAGGTCCAGCCCCTGCGCCCATTGCCGCAGGCGCGCCATGTGCTGGCGGTGCAGCGTGGTCTCGCTGCGTTCGCTGTCGCTCGTGCTGCTGGCCGAGGGCGAGATCACCGTCACGCAGGCCAGGCGCGCGCCGGGCCGGATGCCCAGCGAGCGCGCGACCGCTTGGCGCAGCGAATACAGCGTGGCATCGCTCACGTCGGCATGTGGCACGGCCACCATGAGGATGGGAGTCTCCTCGATCTGCTGCGCGGGCAGGGGGCTGGGCTGGTAGTGCATGCCCGCCGCGCGCACCCAGCGGCGCAGGTGCGTGGTGAGCGGCGTGCCCTGCGTGCGCTGGCCGCGCGCGGTGATGGGCACCTGCGCCGGGTGGGTCAGGTCGAACGCCAGGTGGGCGGCCGAGGGGTAGCGGCTGGCGGCCTCGGGCTCCAGGCAGCGCAGGATGGCTTCCTGCAGCCAGGGCGGGATGTCGGCGCGGTGCTTGCGGGGGGGCGCGGGCGTCATCCACAGCCGCTGGCGCAGGCCGCCCTGCGTGGTGGGCGAGCCAAAGGGCAGCTCGCCGGTGGCCAGCTCGTACAGCATCACGCCGATGGCGAAGATGTCGCTGCGCGGGTCGCCGCGCACGCCCACCACCTGTTCGGGGGCGATCCAGGTGGGCGAACCCACGGCCTGGCGCATTTCCTCGGCCAGCAGGTCGGGGTAGTGCGCGTGGCACGAGAGCCCGAAGTCCAGCAGCACGGCGTCGCCGTCGCTCTTGATGAGCACGTTGGCCGGCTTGAGGTCGAGGTGGCAGACGTTCTGCTGGTGCAGGCTGTGCGCGGCGTGGGCAATGGCCGCGCCCAGCCGCGCAATGGTCTCTGGCGGGGTGGGCGCCATGCCCGGACCGGCGGCGCCGTCCAGCCAGTGCTGCAGCGTCTGGCCCGGCACGTATTCCATGACGAGGTAGGGCAGGCGCACCAGGTCGCCGGCGGCGACGAAGCGCGGCACGTGGGGGCCGGTGAGGACCGGAAGGATCTGCAGTTCGACCTCGAAGCCCACGATGTTCTCCGCGCCGTCGCCCGCGGTCATGCGCGGGATCTTCATCGCCATCGGAAAGCCGGGGCTGCGGCCTGCCTGCGCGTACTCCACGGCATAGATATGCGCCATCCCGCCCGCGTGGATGCATTCGGCCACGCGAAAGCCGTCGATCTCGGTGCCGGGCTCAAGCAGTTTCATGTTGATTTTCCCTTGCGCCGCGTGCCGCGCTGGCGCCGTCCCCCTGCCCGCATCCCCCAGCGATGCGGGGGCGGGAGAAGCGGCGCGGCCGCTCAGGGGGGTGTTTCATCCCTACTGGCCTTTTTCCAGGCGGTCCGCATAGAAGCCGGGCAGGCCCGCCGCGCGGATGGCCGCCGCGGCGGCCAGGTGGTCGTACGGCACCCGGTGGAAGGTGATCTGCGCCGCCGCGTCGTCGAACAGCGCGTACATGGCGCGTGCGTCGCCGTCGCGCGGCTGGCCCACGGAGCCCACGATGGCGAGCCACTGGCGGTGCGGCGGCACGGGCACGGGCACGCCGGGCTCGGGCGCAAAGCGCATGAGCTTGGCGGTGGGCGTGAGGAAGTACAGCACCTGCTCGTGCACATGGCCGCAGAACACATAGCGGATGGCGGGGTCGATGGCCTGCGCCGCCATCATGCAGCGCTCGGCCGCGTTGGAGTCGTCCACGTAGCGCCACTGGGCAGGTGCGTCGGCGCTGGCGTGCACGAGCAGGGCGTTGCCGCCCAGCCGCGCGGTCAGCGGCAAGGCCTGCAGGAAGGCGTGGTGCCGCGACGCGAGGCGGTCGTGTGTCCACCGCGCGCCCAGCTCTGCGCGGTTGCGGGGCGTCGCGGGCGGCGCGAGCGCCATGGCGTCGTGGTTGCCCAGCACGCACAGCGCGCCATTCTGCGCGAGCGCCATGGCCTGGTCTGCCACGGCCACGGGGTCGCCGCCGTAGCCCACGAGGTCGCCCAGCAGGGCGAATCGCTGGGCGCCCTGCGCGCGGGCATGCTGCAGGCAGGCGTCCAGGGCCTGGCGGTTGGCGTGGATGTCGGAGAGGAGGGCGGTCTTCATGGCGCGAGTATTGGGCACCATCATCGCGCGCGTGGCTGAATGCCAGCTTGCAGCGCGCGGGCCGGGCGCCGGGGAGCGCCATGCCGCACGTAAAAATAGCTTCCAACGCTTGGCTGGCAAGCGCTGGAAGCTATGATTTTTGTAGCTATTGCAGGCTGCGCTGGCGCGCTGGCTTGTCCAGGGCCAGCACCAGGGCCAGGGCGATGATGGCCGGCAGCGCCTGGGTGAAGAAGATCTTGGGCACGGCGGTGGCGGCGCCGAAGACCCCGGCCACGATCACGCAGCCCAGGAAGAAGATCTTGAACAGCCGGTTGCCGGTGAACAGCCCCCAGAACAGCCCGGCGGCCAGGAAGCCGTTGTACAGCCCCTGGTTGGCCGCCAGCGTCACGGTGGCATCGGCCAGCTCCTGGGTCAGGTTGAAGGTCTTCAGGCCCAGGGGCTTGTTCCAGAAGAACATCTCCAGCACCAGGATGTACACATGCTCGATGGCCACGAGGGCCACCGCGATGCGGGGAAGCAGCAGCCGGCCCATGGCTTACACCAGCGTGATGGTCACGTCGATGTTGCCGCGCGTGGCGTTGGAGTAGGGGCAGACCTGGTGGGCTGCGTCCACCAGCTTCTGGGCCGTGGCCTTGTCCAGGCCGGGCAGGCTGATGGCCAGGCGCGCGGCGATGCCGTAGGCGTTCGGGATGGGGCCCAGGTCCACTTCGGCGTCGATGGACACGTCCTGCGGCACGGGGATGCCGATCTTGCCGCCCACGGCCTTCATCGCGCCGATGAAGCAGGCTGCGTAGCCCGAGGCGAACAGCTGCTCGGGGTTGGTGCCGGTACCGGAGGTGCCGGGCGAGGACAGCTTGACGTCCAGGCGGCCGTCATCGGTCTTGGCGGCACCGTCACGGCCACCGGTCACGTGGGCCTTGGCGGTGTAGAGGACTTTTTCGAGTTGCGTCATGGTGTCTTCCTTTGCAGTGGGTCAATGAATGTCCGCGATGCGGACGGGGGGTGGAAACGAACGGTGAAAGAAAAGGGTCAGCGCGGCGGGTTGATCCGGTCGCGGAAGGTCTTGAGCTGGCCGGTCAGGGCGGTCAGCTCGGGCAGGGTGCACTGGCTGCTTTCGAGCACGCAGGGCGGAATGCTTTCCGCCTTGTCGCGCAGCGCCCGGCCCGGGGCCGTGAGGCTGATGCGCACGCGGCGCTCGTCCTGCGCATCGCGGATGCGGGCGATCAGGCCCGAGGTTTCCAGGCGCTTGAGCAGCGGGGTGAGCGTGCCCGAGTCGAGGAACAGGCGCTCGCCGAGGTCGGAGACGGTCACGCCATCCTGCTCCCACAGCACCAGCATCACGAGGTACTGGGGGTAGGTCAGGCCCACGGCCTCCAGCAGGGGCTTGTACAGCTTGGTCATCGCCAGCGAGGCGGAATACAGCGCGAAACACACCTGGTTGTCCAGGCGCAGCGCTGCCGGGCTGGGGGTGGTGGAAGTGTTGCTGCGTGCCATGGGGTGGATTGTGCGGTGCAATTCAATTGTGCGCAATTGAATTGTGTAATCTTTTGTTGCTGGATTGGTTTTTGCGGACGGACGCGGCGGCCTTTCGCCTGCGGTGCTATCCGCGCGCAGCGCGCGTGCCATCAAGGCGCAAGAGGCCCGGCCCGGCCCGGCCTGGCCGCGGCCTCTGCGGGCCGTCAACGCCCGGTGAAACGCGCGGGCCGCTTTTCAACGAAGGCGCGCACGCCCTCGGCCGCATCCTCGCTGTTGGCCAGCTGCTTCTGCACGGGAATGAAATCGGCCACCGCGGCGGCCTGCCCCTGCTCGATGGCCTTGAGCACGTTGAGCCGCGTGGCCACCACGGCCCGTGGCGCCTGGGCCTCGATGCGCCGGGCGATGGCGATGGCCTCGTCCAGCACCTGCGCGGCGGGCACCACCTTCTGCACGAAGTTCAGGCGCAGCGCCTCGCTGCTTCCGAACTCGTCGGCGGTCAGCAAATGCAGCAGCGCATTGCCGGTGCCCGCGCGTTCGGCCATGCGCAGCGTGGCGCCGCCCGTGGCCATGATGCCGCGCTGCACCTCCATCTGCGAGAAACGGCAGTCATCGGCGGCGACCACGATGTCGGCGCCCAGCATGAGCTCGATGCCCACCGTGAAGCAGATGCCCTTGACCGCCACCACCATGGGCTTGCTGCGGCGCCGGTAGCCGGGCAGGCCGTAGTCGTGGGGCTCCACCAGGCCTTCGGGGATGGCTTTTTCGCCGCGCTGCATGTAGGCGCTCACGGCGGGCAGGTCCAGCCCGGCGGTGAAGTGGTCGCCAAAGGCATGCAGCACGCCCACGCGCAGCTCTGGGTCATCGTCGAGCCGGGTGTAGGCCTCGGCCAGTTGGCGGAACATGGGCGGCGTCCAGCCATTGCGCTTGGCCGGGCGGTTGATGCCGATCAGCAGGATGTGGCCGAGCACCTGGGTGTCGATGCAGCCTTCGGCCGGGGGCGTGGTGGGGGTGATGCTGCTGGTCATGGGCGCAAATGTCTCCTTGCCCATGATTGAAAACCCAACGCGATGGGCGCGCCGTCCCCGGGGGGACAGCGCGCCTGGGGTCCTCAGTAGGTGTAAACGCCCTGGCCGGTCTTGCGGCCCAGGCGGCCGGCGGCCACCATTTCCTTGAGCAGCGGGCAGGGGCGGTACTTGCTGTCGCCGAACTCGGTGAGGTAGACGTCCATCACCGCCAGGCAGACATCCAGGCCGATCATGTCGGCCAGCGCCAGCGGGCCGATGGGCTGGTTGCAGCCGAGCTTCATGCCCGCGTCGATGTCCTCGGGCGTGGCCAGGCCCTCGGCCAGCACGAAGAAGGCCTCGTTGATCATCGGCACCAGGATGCGGTTCACCACGAAGCCGGGCGCGTTCTTCACGGTGATGGGGCTCTTGCCCAGGGCCTCGGCCAGGGCCTTCACGGCGTCGTGCGTGGCATCGCTGGTCTGCAGGCCGCGGATGATCTCCACCAGCGCCATCATGGGCACGGGGTTGAAGAAGTGCATGCCGATGAAGCGGTCGGCACGCGACGTGGCGGCGGCCAGCTTGGTGATGGAGATCGAGGAGGTGTTCGAGGCGATCAGCACCTCGGGCGCGACCAGCGCATCCACCTGCTTCAGGATCTTGAGCTTGAGCTCGTAGTTCTCGGTGGCGGCCTCGATCACGAGCTGCGCGGCCTTGAGGTCGTCGTAGCTGGTGGAGACCTTGATGCGCGCCAGCGCCGCGTCCTTGTCGGCCGCCGTGATCTTGTCCTTCTTGATCAGGCGGTCCAGGCTGCCCGACACCGTGGCCAGGCCTTTTTGCACCGCGGCATCGGAGATGTCGACCATCACCACATCGATGCCAGAGACCGCGCAGGCCTGTGCAATGCCATTGCCCATGGTGCCCGCGCCGATGATGCCAACCGTTCGAATCGTCATATAGAGAGCTCTCTTCAAAGTGAAACAGACGGGCAGCATGGTAAAGCGAATCGAACGCCCGTTCGGTTATCGTGCCTCCACACCGCCGCCATGTACGGCGCAGGAGGCAACACAACATGTTCGATTACATCGTCATTGGCGGCGGTTCGGCGGGCTCCGTCCTGGCGGGCCGGCTGACCGAGGACCCCGCCGTGCGGGTCTGCCTGCTCGAAGCAGGCCCGGCCGACAGCAGCGTGCTCATCCATTGCCCCGCGGGGCTGGCCGTGATGGCCAAGTTCGAACTCAACGGCTGGGGCTTCAACACCACGCCGCAGGCCGCGCTGAACCACCGCAGCGGCTACCAGCCGCGCGGCAAGGTGCTCGGGGGCTCCAGCTCGATCAACGCGATGGTCTATATCCGGGGCCAGCATGCCGACTACGACCATTGGGCCGCCCAGGGCAATCCCGGCTGGGGCTGGGAGGATGTGAAACCCTACTTCCTGCGTGCCGAGAACAACGAGCGCGGCGCCGATGCCTGGCATGCCCAGGGCGGCCCCTTCAACGTGGCGGACCTGCGCGCGCCAAACCGCTTCAGCCAGTACTTCGCCGACGCGGGGGTGCAGGCCGGGCATCCGTACAACCCCGACTTCAACGGTGCCACGCAGGAGGGCGTGGGGCCGTACCAGGTCACGCACAAGAACGGCGAGCGCCACAGCGCCGCCAAGGGCTACCTCACGCCGCATCTGGCACGGCCCAACCTCCAGGTCGTCACCGGCGCGCAGGCCACCCGCATCCTGTTTGACGGCCGGCGCGCCGTGGGCGTGGAATACCGCCAGGGCGGCGCGCTGCGGCAGGTGAAGGCCTCGCGCGAGGTGCTGCTGAGCGCGGGGGCGCTGCTGTCGCCGCAGCTGCTCATGCTCTCCGGCGTGGGGCCGGGCGCGCAGCTGCAAAGCCACGGCATCCCGGTGCTGCATGGCCTGCCCGGCGTGGGCGCGCACCTGCACGACCATCCCGACGTGGTGCAGGTCATGGATGCGCCCGCGCTCAAGGACCTGTTCGGGCTGTCGCTCTCGGGCATGGCGCAAACCCTGCGCGGCATCCGCGAATGGCGGCGCAGCCGCACGGGCATGCTGACCACCAACTTCGCCGAGGCCGGTGGCTTCATCAAGAGCGATCCGTCCGAACCCGCGCCCGACCTGCAGCTGCACTTCGTGATCGGCAAGCTCGTGGACCACGGCCGCAAGACGGTGTTCGGCCACGGCTACTCGGCCCACGTGTGCCTGCTGCAGCCGCGCAGCCGGGGCTCGGTGACGCTGGCGAGCAAAGACCCCATGGCCCTGCCGCTGGTGGACCCGCAGTTCCTCGCCGACCCCGATGACATGCGGCGCATGGTGCGCGGCTTCCAGCGCACGCGCGAGATCCTCGCGCAGCCTGCGCTGGCGAAGTTCGGCGCCAAGGAGCTGGCGGCATCCGCCAACGCGCGCACCGACGTGGAGATCGAGCAGTTCATCCGCCAGTACGCCGACACCATCTACCACCCCGTGGGAACCTGCCGCATGGGGACGGGGCCCATGGACGTGGTGGATGCCGAACTGCGCGTGCATGGCCTGTCGGGCCTTCGCGTGGTGGACGCGTCCATCATGCCTCGCATCGTGAGCGGCAATACCAACGCACCGACGGTGATGATCGCGGAGAAGGCGGTGGACCTGCTGCGTGCGCGGGTGTGAAGGAATTCACATTTGCGGCACTGAACGCGGTTTTTAAGGTTCGAAGAAGGTCTGCTTAAGGAGTTTTTAACAGGCAAACCGGCCGCGCTTTTCTAGACTTCTTTTCATGGAAGCGGGTGCATGGTGCACCCGGCCCGGCACCCCTAGAAGCAAGGTGTTGAGAGGCCCCACGAGGCCATGAAAGAAGCAGATGAAGATTGATGCCCGCGAAATTGCCGCACTGACCCAAGCCCAGCCCGCCGCTCCCCGCATGGACATGTACGCCAGCATCCACAAGGCGCTGCGCGCCTTCATGGCCGACACGCTGCTGGGCCTGGGTCGCATGGATGTGGAGGACGACCTGGAGTTCGCCCACACCTGCGACCGTGTGATGCAGCTGCTGGACCTGTGCCGCGCGCACCTGCACCACGAGAACCAGTTTGTGCACGCCGCCATGGAGGCGCGCCAGCCCGGCTCCAGCCAGAGCATTGCGGGTGAGCATGTGGAGCACGAACAGGCCATCACGGCCTTGGCAGACGGGGTGAACCACCTCATGGCCTGTGCCAAGCCCGCACGGGCTGCGGCCACCCTGGCCCTGTACCGCCAGCTGGCGCTGTTTGTGGCACACAACTTCGAGCACATGCACGAGGAAGAGACTGCGCACAACCGCGTGCTCTGGCAGTGCTACACCGACGCGGAACTGGCGGGTGTGCACGATGCGCTGGTGGCCTCGATCCCGCCGCACGAAATGATGATGGTAGCCCGCTGGATGGTGCCCTACATGTCACCGGCCGAGCGCACGGCCATGCTGTCGGACATGCAGCAGCATGCGCCCGCCCCCGTGCTGGCCGCCGTGCTGGCGCAAGTGCAGCCGCACCTCACGCAGCCCGAGTGGACCAAGCTGATGCGCAGCCTGGGCCTGCCGGTGGTGCCTGGTCTGGTGCACTGAGGCGTCAGGCGTCTTCCAGCACCACGGGGCGCAGCACGCACAGCCGAAAACGCCCGCGCCCTGTTTTTTCGATATGGATGTGCGGGCAGTTCTCCTGCAGGCGGCGCTGCAGCAACAGCAGGCGGGCCTCCAGGTTATCGGCCACATCGGGCAGGCGCAGGGTGGGGTCCAGCCGCAGTTCGCGGTTGGTGAAGTCCACGCGCCCGGTGTGCTGGTGGTCGCGCAGCAGCTTCCAGATGATGGCTCCTGCCACCCCCTTGATCAGGTAGTCGTCGTTGATGAACACGCTGTCATTGGCCGCAAAGTGGCGCACCCGCAGCGCGCTGCCGCTCACTGGCGTTGCTACAGCGGGGGCGGGCAGGGGCTCGGTCGCATCGGGCGCTGCCTGCAGCAGGTCGGTGGCGGCAGCCAGCTGGCCCGCAATGGCCACCAGCAGGTCTTCATCCTCGGAGCCAAAGCGCATGTCCTGGGGGCTTTCGGCAAACAGCACGCCCAGCGGGCGCCCGGCGGACATCAGGGGCACCGCCACCTGGCTGTGCGGCTGGGCCAGGCCCGGGTAGGGAATGTCCAGGCCGCGGGCGGGCTGGGGATCGCTGGTGCCGGCATGGGCATCCAGGCTCTCGCGGATGGCGTGGCTGTAGCGGGCGGCATTGGTGAAATGGCTGATGCGCACGGGTGTCCCTTCCTGGGCCGCGACGCCGATCACCCCCTGGCCGAGGCGGATCTCCGATCCGACGCCCGAGGTTGCGTAGCCGCAGCTGGCCACCGTGTAGAGCTGGCTGGAAGGCGCGTCGAGCAGGAGCACCATCGCGTGCTCGATGTCCAGCTGCTCGCGCAATGCGGCCAGGGTGCATTGCAGCAGCTCGTCGAGCGCGGTGCAGCGGGCCATGCGCTCGCTGCAGGCCCGCAGCGCGTGCAGCATGCCGGGGCGCGGCGCTGGCGGAGGCAGGCTCTCGCCCGCCACGGATTCGATGCGGCCCACCGCGTAGATGTCGGCCCCCTTGAGTTCGAAGACGCCCGCCATTCCCGCGTGCGAGGCAATGCCCGCCAGCTGCGCGCGCATGCTCTCGAACACCGGGCCCGTGGCTTCCGTGCGCTGGTAGACGAGGTGCAGGCGGTAGAAGCTGGCCGTGCGCGGGTCCAGGACCAGCACCGAGGCGCGGGGGTTGCGCAGGATGTTCTGGCGCGTCTTGTTGAAGAACTGGAACGACAGGGCGACATGCCCTTCGTCCACGTACACCGCCTGCGAGATGTAGGCGACGTTGGGGGTTCCATCGGCGTCGCAGGTGGCCATGACGGCCGGTATCGCTCCTTCCAGGCAGGGGCGGATCGTGTGCAGGGACAGGAGGGGCTGGCTCATGGCTGCGGCGCGGGCAGCGCGGCGCCCGCGCGCGGCCCCGGTGTCTGGTCAAAGGCCCTGGCCGGCGTGAAGCTGACGGCGACCACGTCCGCCAGCGGCGCTGCCAGCATCGCGCCCACGTAGCGCGGACCGTACCCCACCAGGCCCACCTCGTGTTCCATGGAGCGCAGGTACGCCTCCAGCAGCGGCGCGTCGGCGGCGGCGGCCGGGCGCTGCACCGCCCGGCTGGCCTTGAGCTGCAGCGTGCGGTGCGTGGACGGCTCGCTGAAGACGACGGCGATCTGCCCTGTCTCGGCAATGTCCTGCAGCAGTTGCCGCGACTGGCTGCGGCGCAGGAAGACGGTGACCTGATGCCCGTCCGCGCTGATGTGGGAGCCGACCGCGCGCATGATGCTCGGCTGCAGCTGGGCGTTGCACGATGCCACGATGGCCGACACGCCCTTGGCGACCATGGCCATGCGGTCCGAATCCAGCAGCGGGGGAAGGGCCATGGCGGGTGCCGCCGGTTCAGGCCTTGAAGCGCCTGCGCGTGAGCGCCAGGGCCACCCAGAAGGCCACCACCGTGGTCATCACCAGCACCAGCCCGTGGCGCAGCGCATTGGCAGGCCACTGGTCCATGAACAGGGGCCGCACCAGCTCGACCGCATTGGTCAGCGGCAGCCAGTCCGAGATGGCGCGCACGATGGGCGGCAGCTGCTCGCGCGGGAAAAACACCCCCGACAGGAACATCATGGGCGTGAGCACCAGCGTGAAGTAGTAGGTGAAGAAGTCGTAGCCCTTGGCGAGCGCGTTGAAGATGAGCGCGATGCTGGAGAACATGATGCCGACGAAGAGCAGCACCGGCCAGGCCACGAGCAGCTTGGGGCTGTGGCTGATGGAGAGCGCGAGCATCACGCCCAGGATGGCCGTCACCGTGAACAGCGCCTTGAAGGCGGCCCACAGCATTTCGGCGAGCACCACGTCGTCAAGCCGCACCGGCGCGTTCATGATGCCGTCCCAGGTCTTTTGCACATGCATGCGCGAGAAGGCGGAGTACAGCGCCTCGAAACTGGCGGCGTTCATCGCGCTCATGCAGATCGAGCCACTGGCCAGGAACAGGATGTACGGCACCTGCGTCGTCGCGCCGCCCGCCGTCCCCACGTTCACCTGTCCCACCAGGGCGCCCATGCCGTAGCCAAACGCCACCAGCCACATCAGCGGCTCGGCGATGTTGCCCACCAGGCTGGGGATGGCCAGCTTGCGCCAGACCAGCAGGTTTCGCAGGAACACGGGCCACCAGCGCGCCGAGAGGCTGGGCGCGCGCCAGACGGAGGCAAGGGGCGGGGCGGCAGCGGTTGCCGTGGAGGGGGATACGGATTGCATGGGCTTATTGTGCTGTGTCGGGCCGGGGGTGGATAGGTGGCCGTGTCCACCGCCCCACGGGCCCGTGGGGCCGGCAGGCACGGGCATTGCTTGCGGTCGTGCCATAGCGCACTGATCCGACACCCGCCCCCAAGGAGCCCCCATGAACCGCAACGACGTCACCGAGAAGATCATCAGCACCAAGGTCGCCAAGGGCCTGCAATGGGATGCCATTGCCAGGAAGGTCGGCCAGTCCAAGGAGTGGACCACCGCCCTGTGCCTGGGCCAGATGACCGCATCGCCCGGGCAGGCCAAGGTGCTGGGCAAGATCTTCGGCCTCACGGCCGAGGAGCAGAAGTGGCTGCAGGTCGTGCCCTACAAGGGCTCGCTGCCCACGCCCGTGCCCACCGACCCGCTGATCTACCGCTGGTACGAGATCGTGAGCGTGTATGGCACGACCATCAAGGAACTGATCCACGAGGAGTTCGGCGACGGCATCATGAGCGCCATCGACTTCAGCATGGACATCACGCGCGAGGCCGACCCCAAGGGTGACCGCGTGAAGGTGGTGCTGTCGGGCAAGTTCCTGCCGTACAAGCAGTACTAGGGCGTGCCATCAATCCCTACCCCCCCCCGCGCTGGCCCCGCAATGCGGATGGATGCGCGAAGCGGTGCGCGGCGGGGCGGGCAGCGGCCTACGCCGCTTTCCAGAAGATGTAGTCGGCCTGGTACTTCACGGTCTGGCGCTCGCCCTTGTTGGCGGTCGCACAGGGCGAGGCAGGCGCCACGCCGCCCTTCAAGGCCACGCGTTGGATGAAGGTCACCCCTGTCATGGCGCCGCTGCCCATGGCGGGGTTGGCCTTGACCAGCTGGTAGGGCAGGTTGCCTGCACCCGATGGCGCCACGGCCAACTGGGTGGCCGTCAGCTTGGAGCCATCGGCCGACTCCCAGGTGGCGGGTGGGCCGTAGTAGGTGCCCACTTGCTTGCCGCTGCGGTCGTTCAGTACCGCCTTGGGGCCCACGAACACCCATTCGGTCTGGCCGGGCGCGTTGGCCTTGTCGCGGCATTCATAGGTGATGTCGCCCACGCCGACGGTTTCCATGGCGACCCGGTTGCCGGCGGGTACCTTGATGGCGTCCGGCAGGCTGTCCTGCGAAAACATGGGGCTGGGGGTGGGCTGCTTCATCGCCCCGCAGGCGGCCAGCAGGGCCGTGGCGGCAAATGCGCCCGTCAGGGCCGCGAAACGGGAGCGCAATGGCTGGGTGTGCATGGTATTTCCCTTTTCTTCAGTGGGTTGAAAAAGCGCAGCGGTCCCAAGAACGGTCTGCTGCCCCTGGGAGTACGCGCGCCAGCGCCGCCTGGATCCACCCGGCGCAAAAAATAGTCCGCACGCCCTGTGGCCGGGGTGGCGGGGCGCGCAACCCGTGCATTAAAGTTGGCCGATCGCCGCGGCTTCACGACCCTTTCTGCCGCCCGTCCTCACTTTTTTCTGGAAACCTCCCATGACCACCCTCGGAACCCCGCTGTCGCCCCATGCCACCAAAGTCATGCTGCTGGGCTCGGGCGAGCTGGGCAAGGAGGTGCTGATCGCGCTGCAGCGCCTGGGTGTGGAAACCATCGCCGTGGACCGGTACGAGAACGCCCCCGGCCAGCAGGTGGCCCACCACCAGCGCACCATCACGATGAGCGACCCGGCCCAGCTCAAGGCCCTGGTCGAGGCCGAGAAACCCCACCTGGTGGTGCCCGAGATCGAAGCCATCGCCACGCCCATGCTCGAAGAGCTGGAAGCCGCCGGCACCGTGCGCGTGATCCCCACCGCCCGCGCCGCGCGCCTGACCATGGACCGTGAAGGCATCCGTGTGCTGGCCGCCGAGACGCTGGGCCTGCCCACCAGCCCGTACAAGTTCTGCAACTCGCTTGAGGAACTGCAGGCGGCCATCGATGCCGGAATCGGCTACCCCTGCATCGTCAAGCCCGTGATGAGCAGCTCCGGCAAGGGCCAGAGCAAGATCGATGGCCCCGCCGACGTGCAAAAGGCCTGGGACTACGCCATGGCCGGCGGCCGCGTGAGCCATGGCCGTGTCATCGTCGAGGGCTTCATCGACTTCGACTACGAGATCACCCAGCTCACCGTGCGTTCGGTGGGCGCGGACGGCCAGATCGCCACCAGCTTCTGCGACCCCATCGGCCATGTGCAGGTGAGCGGTGACTACGTGGAAAGCTGGCAGCCCCACCCCATGCACCCGGCCGCGCTGGAGAAGTCGCGCCAGATCGCCAAGGCGGTCACGGACAACCTGGGTGGCCAGGGCCTGTTCGGCGTGGAGCTGTTCGTCAAGGGCGAGCAGGTGTGGTTCAGCGAGGTGAGCCCGCGCCCGCACGACACCGGCCTGGTCACGCTGTGCACCCAGCACCAGAGCGAGTTCGAGCTGCACGCCCGCGCCATCCTGGGCCTGCCAGTCGATACCAGCCTGCGCAACCCCGGCGCCAGCGCCGTCATCTACGGCGGCGTGGAGGCCCAGGGCATCGTGTTCGACGGCGTGGACGAGGCCCTCGCCGTGCCTGGCACCGACCTGCGCCTGTTCGGCAAGCCCGAGAGCTTTGCCAAGCGCCGCATGGGCGTGGCACTGGCGCGTGCGGCCGAGGTGGAGACGGCGCGCACCAATGCCAAGCTGGCGGCCAGCAAGGTGAAACCACGCACCCCCTGAGCCGCTTCGCGCCTTCCCTCTGTCTCGCTTCGCGGGAGGGGGGCGCCACCCGTGGCCTGGCAAAGCCAGTTCCACGGTGGCACCGGCTTGCGCTGCGTCAGTTTTCGCCGTTGCGTGAAGCGTGGCGCACCGGAGTGCACTGATCCAGACTTCAGTTCAGCCATCCTCGCGGATCTGCCGCCCCGTGAGCTTGAGGAACAGGTCCTCCAGGTTGGCCGGCCGGTGCAGGGTGCGCAGGTGCGGGTGCGCGCCCAGCGCCTGCAGCAGGGGCCCTGCGTTCTGGGTGTAGAAGAACACCGTCTCGCCGCTGATCTCCACGCGCGCCGCCAGGGCCCGCAGGGCGGCATTCTCGGCCAGCGCCACGGCGCCCACGCCGAACACTTCCACCACGTCCGGCTCCAGGTGCTGCGCGATCAGTTCGCGCGGGCGGCCCTCGGCGATCTTCTTGCCGTGGTCCAGCACCAGGAGGCGCGAGCACAGGCGCTCGGCCTCGTCCATGAAGTGGGTGGTCAGCAGGATGGACTTGCCCTGCTGGAGCAGCAACTGCAGGCGCTCCCACATGAGGTGGCGGGCCTGCGGGTCCAACCCCGTGGTGGGTTCGTCCAGCAGCAGCAGGCGCGGGTCGTTGACGAGTGCGCGGGCCAGGCTCAGGCGCCGCTTCATGCCCCCCGAGAGTTCGCCCGGCTTGGCGTTCGCCTTGTGCGTGAGCGCCGCGAAGTCGAGCAGGCGCGGCACGCGCTCGTCCATCACCGGGCCCTTGAGCCCGAAATAGCGGCCGAACACGCGCAGGTTCTCGGCGCAGGTGAAGTCGGGGTCCAGGGTGTCGAACTGGGTCACCACGCCCAGCTGGGCCTTGATGGCGAGGGCATCGCGCGGCATGTGCAGCGGGGCGCCGCCCGGCGCGGGTGTGAAGTGCACCGCACCGCCGTCGGGCGCCGTCAGGCCCAGGCACATGCGGATGGTGGTGGTCTTGCCCGCGCCGTTCGGGCCGATGACGCCCAGGCATTCGCCGGGAGCGATGGAAAAGGAGACATCGTCCACCACGGTGGTGTTGCCATAGCGCTTGCGCAGTTGCAGGGCTTCGAAGAGTGCGGTCATGGCCCGATTGTGTGCCATGCTGGCACCTCGGGCCGCGCGGCGGATGATGGCCGCCCCCCCGCAGAGCGCCCGCCCCTTTGAACGAGAAATGCGCCATCCTGCCTGCACCATGAAACCCAGCCCCGCCGATACCAGCTATGTCGAATTGCCACTGGACGCCCTGGATGCGACCCGGATCGAAGCCGTCTGGCGCTACGACGCGGCGGCCCAAGGCCGGCAACTGGTGCTGCCGGACGGCAGGATGGACCTGGTGGTGCATTGCGCCCTGCGGCACGATGGCACGGTGGCGTCGGTCTGGCCGGTGATCGCGGGCCCCGCCGACCAGCCTGCGTTCGTGAGCCTGCGCGCCGCGACGGTCGTCCTCGGGGTGCGTTTTCACATGGGCTGGGGCGGCGCCTGCCTGGGCACGGCGCCCGGGGCGCTGCGCAACCGGACGGTTTTCGGCGCCGAGGCCGCGCGGATGCTGGGTCCTTCTTGTGCCACCAATCCCTTGCTGCAGGCGCGCACGCTGCGGGGCGTGGAGCAGGCCTTGCGCTCCACCGCCCGCGCGCTGGCGGCCCGGGCCTCGGTGGCGGCGGCCCAGGGTCGGGCGCTCGCGGCCATCGAGCAGATGGTGCGGCAGGGCCAGACCGTGGAGGAAGGCGGTGGCGGCTGGGCCGTACCCTCCTCGCGCACGCTGCGCCGGGACATGGCGGTGGTGGCGGGCTTGCCCCTGCGGAGCCTGGCGGGCATCCTGCGCTTTCAGCGCGCCATGGACCTGCTGCAGGCCGGCCGCCCTTCGCTGGGCGAGGTCGCCTTGGCGGCGGGCTATGCCGATCAGGCGCACATGACCCGCGAGTTCCGCCGCTACGGGGGCTTCACGCCCGCCGCGCCGGCACCGGCGCCGCTGGTCCGGCGGGCGCCCTGCTTGCCCTGACGGCGTTGGCCGAAACCTTCAAGACGCGCGCGTGCGCAACGGCCAGACTTCCCTCTTTTTTTGAGCCCGTGCGATGTACAGCCAATCCCTCTTCTCCATCGACGATGTCCGCGAACTGCAGGGCCTGGTGCGCTCCTACCCCCTGGCGACCGTGGTCGCGGCGGCGCACGCGGGCCTGGAGGCCCACCTGCTTCCGCTTCTGCTGCTGGCCGAAGGCGGCGGCCTGGGGCTGCTTCAGGGCCATGTGGCGCGCATGCACACGCTGGCGCGGTCTGTCCCGCAGGGCGCGGAGGTGCTCGCGGTGTTCCAGAGTCCCAATGCCTATATTTCTCCGCGCTGGTACGTGAACGGCCAGCGCAGCGCGCGCCTGGCCCCCAGCTGGAACTATGTGGCGGTGGAAGTCAGGGGGCGAATCCGTTTCGTCGACGACGGCGGCTGGATGAGGGACCACCTTGCCGCGCTCACGGCGTCCCAGGAGGCGCACCGCGCGCAGCCGTGGTCCCTGCACGATGCCTCGCCCGCCTTCATCGACGAGGCGGCGCTGCATCTGCGGGGCTTCGAGATCGAAGTCACCCGCCTCGAGGGCAAGCGCTTCCTGTCCCAGCAGCGCACGCCCGCGGACCGGTCCAGCCTCGTCGCGCACCTGGCGCTGGAGCGCCAGGGGGCGGCGCACGATGTCGCGGCGCTGATCGTTCCCTGACCGCCTGCCGTTGCCCGGAGGTGGTCTTCAGGTGGCGGCGGTCAGCCGGCCGCGGCCCGTGGCCTTGGCGTCGTAGAGCGCGCTGTCGGCCCGTGCCATCAGGGCCGCCAGGCTGGATTCTCCGGGCTGCAGCACGGCCATGCCGGCGCTGTAGTCCAGGATGAAGCCCAGTTCTGCCGCGCTGGCGTCATGCAGCTTGTGGCGCAGGCGCCGGTCGAACGAGACGCCCGCCGACGCCGTGTTGTGCAGCATCAGCACGCCGAACTCCTCGCCCCCGAGCCGCGCAATCAGGTCGCCGCTGCGGCAGGTGTCGCCCAGCAGCCGCGCAAACAGTTGCAGCGCACGGTCGCCCGCGTCGTGCCCGTGGGTGTCGTTGATCTGCTTGAAGTGGTCCAGGTCCAGCATCAGCGCGGTGAGCGGCAGCCGGTGGCGCCATGCATGCGAAAGCAGGTTTTCGCCCTGGGTGGTGAAACCTCGGCGGTTGAGCAGGCCCGTGAGCCCATCGGTCATGGCCAGCGTGCGCAGCTTCTGCTCTGCCTCGTACCGCCAGGCCACCAGCACGGCGACGGTGCCCAGCACCAGGCTCACGTTGGTGGCCAGCGCCGCGGCCAGGTTGACCGGGTGCGGCGTGCGAAAGCTGGGGTACTCGTCGGTGAAGGCGCCCAGCAGCCCGCGCGCCAGGGTGAAGGCGGCCGAGGTGGCCAGGCAGCCCAGGAGCAGGCTGCGCCAGCGCACGTCGGCGAGCACCAGCGGGTACAGCGTGGCCCGCGCCACGATGCACAGGATGACCGCCATCAGCCCGTTGGCCCAGCCCACGCGCCAGGCGTAGTGGTCAAAACCCAGCGTGTAGCCCAGCGGCGCGGCCACCACCAGCGCCAGCAGCACACGCCGCAGGGGGCGGGGGCCCAGCCATTCTTCCAGCGCGCGGTAGAGCATCCACTGGGCAGCGGCGTTGCATGCGATGGACAGCGTGGACAGCGCCCGGTCCCATAGCGAGGACGACGCGATGATGGCGGCCCAGGCCAGCGCCTGCAGCAGCATGCTGGCCTGCACGTGGCGTGCGGCGCGGCTCACATCCCGCCCCATGATGAGCGGCAGGACGGCCGAGATCATGAACAGGTTGGCGGCCATCGCCGCCATGAGCGTGAGGAAGTCCAGGGGCATGGGAGACGGGGCGCTGCTTCTTTCTTGTCGTCACTGGAAGGCGACTTCGGCAAAGCTGCGCAGCTTGCGGCTGTGCAGCCTGTCCACGCCGCCGTTGCGCAGGATCTCGATGGCGCGCATGCCGATGCGCAGGTGCTGGTCCACGCGCTCGCGGTAGAAGTGGTTGGCCATGCCCGGCAGCTTGATCTCGCCGTGCAGCGGCTTGTCGGAGACGCACAGCAGGGTGCCATACGGCACGCGGAAGCGAAAGCCGTTGGCCGCGATGGTGGCGCTTTCCATGTCCAGCGCCACGGCGCGGCTCTGGCTGAACCGGCGCTGGGGCATGTTGTCGGGCAGCAGTTCCCAGTTGCGGTTGTCGGTGCTGGCCACGGTGCCGGTGCGCATGATGCGCTTGAGCTGGTCCTCCGGCACCCGCGTCACGTCGGCGACGGCCTGCTGCAGCGCCATCTGGATCTCGGCCAGCGCCGGGATGGGCACCCACAGCGGCAGCTCCTCGTCCAGCACGTGGTCCTCGCGCACGTAGGCGTGGGCCAGCACATAGTCGCCCAGCTGCTGGCTGTTGCGCAGGCCCGCGCAATGGCCCAGCATCATCCACGCGTGCGGGCGCAGCACGGCGATGTGGTCGGTGATGGTCTTGGCGTTGGCCGGCCCCACGCCGATGTTGACCATGCTGATGCCGCTCGCGTCCTTGCGCACCAGGTGGTAGCCGGGCATCTGCGGCAGGCGCGGCGGGGCGATGCCCAGCTCGTCGCCCGGCTGCGCGGGCAGGCCCGCGCGGCGAGTGACCACGTTGCCGGGCTCGATGAAGGCCACGTACTCGCTGTCTTCCCTGGCCATCTCGGCGTGGCCCAGGCGCACGAACTCGTCGATGTAGAACTGGTAGTTGGTGAACAGCACGAAGTTCTGGAACCATTCGGGCGCGGTGCCCGTGTAGTGGCGCAGGCGGTGCAGCGAGTAGTCCACGCGCGGCGCGGTGAACAGCGACAGCGGCTGCGCCTCGCCCGGGCGCGCCTGCCAGGTGCCGTTGGCGATGCCGTCGTCCATGGCCGCGAGGTCCGGCAGGTCGAACACGTCGCGCATCAGCATGCGGCGCTCGGCCGTGAGCGTGCCCTCGATGTGGTCGTGCTCGGCGAACGAGAAGTGGATGGGGATGGGGTGCGCGCTGGTGCCCACCTCCAGCTCGACGTTGTGGCTGGCCCGCAGCAGGCGGAACTGCTCGGCGTAGTAGTTGGCGAACAGGTCGGGGCGGGTGAGGGTGGTTTCGTACCGCCCGGGGCCTTCCACGAAGCCGTAGGCCAGCTTGGAATCCGCCCGTGCCACCGTGGTGGTGTGCACCCGCACGAAGGGATAGAACGCGCGCACCGCGCTTTCGGGCGTCTCGCCCGCCACGAAGCGCTGCATGGCATCGCGCAGGTGGCCGATCTGTTGCTGGTAGATGCGCTGCACCTGGGCCAGCGCTTCGGCCGGGTCGGTGTGGCGGGTGGGGGCGATGAAGTCGGGAATGAGGGGCATGCCCCTATTGTCCACAAGCCGGGAACGTGTTTGTGTGACGGGCTGGCGCCGGGGCCGCGGAGGGCCTCAGGAATTGACCGCCAGCAGGGGCTCCAGGCCGTGGAAGTCGCGCATCCAGCGCAGGATGGACGCGGCGTCCCGGGGCACCGACACCACATGGCCCTGGATCAGGTCGCACCCCAGGCCCGCCAGCAGATCCACCTGCGCCTGTGTCTCCACCCCCTCGGCCACGGTCCTGATCTGCAGGCTGCGGCCCATCTGGATGATGGCGGTGACGATGGCCACGTCGTCGGCGTTGTCCGGGGTGTCGACCACGAAGGAGCGGTCGATCTTGAGCTTGTCGATCGGGTAGCGCTTGAGGTAGGCCAGCGATGAGTACCCGGTGCCGAAATCATCGATGGAGATTCCGACGCCGAGTGCCTTGAGGGCATTGAGGGTGTCCAGCACCTGGCCCGTCTGGTGCATCAGCACGGATTCGGTGAGTTCGATCTCCAGGTACTGCGGTGCCAGCCCGGTCTCGTGCAGCATGGCCGCGATCTCGCCCGCCACGTCGCGCTGGCGGAATTCGAGGGCCGACAGGTTCACCGCCACCGGCACCATGGCCAAGCCCTGGTCCTGCCACTCCCGGAGCTGGCGGCAGGCCTCGCGCATCACCCAGCGGCCAATGGGGGTGATGAGGCCGCGGGATTCCGAGAAGGTGATGAACTCATCCGGCCCGACCAGGCCGCGCTGGGGATGGCGCCAGCGCACCAGGGCCTCGAAGCCGCGCAGCGAGCCGTCTTCCAGGCAGATCTGGGGCTGGTAGTGCAGCACGAAGGCGTTGTGGACGATGGCCTCGCGCAGCAGCCGCTCGTGCTGCAGCACATCGATGGCGCTGGCCTCCATGCTGGGTTCGTAGAACTGGCGGTTGCCCCGGCCGCTTTCCTTGGCGTGGTGCATGGCCGCGTCGGCGCAGCGCAGCAGCGCGTCGCCGGTGGCGGCATGCTCCGGAAAGAGGCTGATGCCGATGGACGGCGAGACGGTCAGCGGCACCTGGTCGAGCGTGAACACGCCGTGCATGGAGTCGAGCAGCTTGTCGGCCACCCTGGCGGCGTCATCGGGGCTTTGCACGTCGGTCAGGACCACCACGAACTCATCGCCGCCCAGCCGCGCCACCACGTCGGCATCGCGCACGCCCTGGCGCAGACGCTCGGCCACATTGCACAGCAACTGGTCGCCCGCGTGGTGGCCGAGCGAGTCGTTCACCGTCTTGAAATGGTCCAGGTTCACGAACAGCACGGCCGCGCGGCCGTGGCGCCTGCGCGCCAGCGACAGCACCTGCGACAGCTGCTCCATCAGGAAATGCCGGTTGGGCAACTGCGTGAGGGTGTCGTGCAGCGCGATGAAGGCCTCGCGCTCCTGCGCCTGCTTGCGCGCGGTGATGTCCCGCACCACCACGATGCGGTAGTCCGCATGGTGCAGCGGCATGGTCTTGCCCACCACCTCGACGGGGATGGCATGCCCGTCCTTGTGGCGGATGGTCACTTCGTAGGGGTCTTCGCGCCCGCTGCGGGTGTAGTCCAGCGCCACGGCCCGCCATTCGGGACTGATGAAGTGGAAGATCGAGACCCCCAGCACCTCCTGCAGCCCGTAGCCCACCAGGCGGGTGAGCGCCTCGTTGCCGTCCGTGATGATGCCGTCGCGGTGGAACACGATGGCCTCGTCCGTGGCCTCGGTGAACTTGCGCATGCGCTCTTCGCTCTGGCGCACCTGGCGTTCCGCGCGCCAGCGCTCGGTGATGTCGGTGATCAGCACGAACGAGCCCAGCTGCTGCGAGCCGGCGCCGAAGTGCGGGATCAGGTTGACCTCGATCATGCGCGTCTCGCCATTGGGCAGGATCTGCTCGCGCGTGTACTTCACGTGCTCGCGGCGCGTGGAGCGCTCCACATGCGGCTGGATCACCTGCCAGGCCTTGTCGCCAATGGCTTCCTGCACCGTGAGCCCCAGGATCGATTCGGTCGTGTGGCCGTTGTAGGCGGCGTAGCCCTGGTTGGCGAACTGGCAGCGCAGGCCGGGCAGGTCGAAGTACGCCATCAATGCGGGCACGGAATCGGCGATCAGGCGCAGCAGCGAGTCGCTGGAGCCCCCCTGGCGGGCGTTGGCTGCGTTGATTGAATCTGGCATGTCCCACCCGGTGCTGAGAAGGTGTGGCGGTCTGCACGCGGCCCCGTGGAGATCGCCAGCACGTTCTTCCGTTATAGCCGATAGACCTTGCGCGCGTGCAAGGTAGTTGCCCGGATACCCTGGGCGGGATAATCGGGCCATGACCTCCAAAGAAAACCAAGCCGGCACTGATTTCAGCACGCTGGCCCTGAGCCCTGCCATGCTGTCCAACCTGCAGCAGCTGGGCTACATGCAAATGACTCCGATTCAGGCGGCCAGCCTGCCGCCCGCGCTGCTGGGCAAGGACCTGATCGCCCAGGCCAGCACCGGCAGCGGCAAGACCGCCGCCTTCGCCCTGGCCCTGCTGGCCAACCTCAACCCGCGCCGCTTCGCCGTGCAGGCGCTGGTGCTGTGCCCCACGCGCGAGCTGGCCGACCAGGTGACCACCGAGATCCGGCGCCTGGCGCGCGCGGAAGAGAACATCAAGGTCGTGACCCTGTGCGGCGGCGTGCCGCTGCGCGCCCAGACGCTGAGCCTGGAGCACGGCGCCCACATCGTCGTGGGCACGCCCGGCCGCGTGATGGACCACCTGGAGCGCCAGCACCTCTCGCTGGAAGCGCTCAACACCCTGGTGCTCGACGAGGCCGACCGCATGCTCGACATGGGTTTCTTCGACGACATCGCCACCGTGGCGCGCCAGTGCCCTTCGGCCCGCCAGACCCTGCTGTTCTCGGCCACCTACCCCGAGGGCATCGCCAAGCTCAGCGCCCAGTTCATGAAGGCGCCGGTGCAGATCACGGTGCAGGCCCAGCATGCCGAGGGCAAGATCGAGCAGCGCTGGTACGAGGTGAAGCACAGCGAGCGCCTGCACGCGGTGTCCCAGCTGCTCAACCACTTCCGGCCCGAATCGTCGATCGCCTTTTGCAACACCAAGCAGCAGTGCCGCGACCTGGTGGGCGTGCTGCAGGCGCAGGGCTTCAGCGCGCTGGCGCTGTACGGCGAGCTGGAGCAGCGCGAGCGCGACCAGGTGCTGGTGCAGTTCGCCAACAGGAGCTGCTCGGTGCTGGTGGCCACCGACGTGGCGGCGCGCGGGCTCGATATCGCCAACCTGGCCGCCGTGATCAATGTGGACGTGACGCCCGACCCCGAGGTGCACATCCACCGCATCGGCCGCACGGGCCGGGGCGACGCCGAGGGCCTGGCGCTGAACCTGGCCAGCCTGGACGAGATGGGCAGCGTGGGCAAGATCGAGGTGCTGCAGGGCCGGGAGTCGCGCTGGTTCCCGGTGGCGGAGCTCACGCCCGCAGGCAGCGGCCCGCTGGTGCCGCCCATGGTCACCATCCAGATCATCGGCGGCCGCAAGGAGAAGATCCGCGCGGGCGATGTGCTGGGCGCGCTGACCGGCGAGATGGGCTACAGCCGCGAGCAGATCGGCAAGATCAACGTGAACGACTTCTCCACCTACGTGGCGGTGGACCGCGCCATCGGCGCCCAGGCCGCGCAGCGCCTGAACCAGGGCCGGGTGAAGGGCAAGGCCGTGAAGGCCCGCCTGGTGACGGATTGATGGTGGCTTGCCGAGGGGGCACCCCCCATCAGGATGGCAAATGCCGCTGGACCTTGTCCGGCGGTTTTTTTTGCTCCTTTTTGTGGGTAGCTGATCGTCCGCAACGGGACCCCCATTCCGAAGCCTGGGCATCCGCCGCCGTGTTTGTGGTATTCACTTATTGTGTAAAGACCTATAGAGGACTATAGTTCTTTGCCATGATCTCCCCTTCAAAAGTCGTGGCGCTGGATTCCTCCCCGGGCCTGAGCCGGTACGCCGCCCTGGCGGCTGCACTGCGTGCACGCGTGGTGGCCGGCGAATGGCCGCCCGGCTCGGCCCTGCCGGCAGAAAGCCTGCTGGCCACGGAGCACCAGGTGGCGCTGGGCACCATGCGCCGTGCGCTGGAACTCCTGGTGGCGCAAGGGCTGGTGGAGCGCATCCACGGCCGGGGCACCTTTGTGCGCCAGGGCATTGCCGGCGCCTCGATGCTGCGGTTTTTCCGGTTTGACAGCGGCGGCGGCGAAATGCCGCGCTCGCGCATCCTGTCGCGCCAGCGCATGGCGGCCCCGGCCGCCGTGGCCCGCAGGCTGGGCCTGGCGACGGGCGAGATGGTGCTGCGGCTGCAGCGCCTGCGCCTGCTGGCCGACCAGCCCTGCCTGCTGGAAGACCTGTGGCTGCCGCTGGATGTGTTTGCGCCCCTGGCAGAAGGAAACACCGCCGAGTGGGACGACCTGCTGTACCCCATGTTCGCGCGCCGCTGCGGTGTGCATGTGCACCGGGCCGTGGACGACATTGGCTTTGCCATGCTGACAGCCCCGCAGGCCGTCCACCTGGGGCTGGCCGCAGGCCATCCGGGCGTGGTGGTGCAACGGGCCGCCTACGACCTGGGCGGGCGCTGCATCGAATGGCGCACCACGCGCGGCGATGCCCACGCCTTTCACTACACCGTGACCATTACATGAACGGCACCCCTGTGCGGTGCCACGGGCCTGGCAAGACCCGTGCCGCTGCGCCTGCCGGCCTGGGGCGCGCCGCTCCCGGCGCACTCCCATGAACGACTGAAGACGAAACCAAGGAGACCCGTATGCACCATCTATCCGATCCTCAGAATTCACCAGATCTGTCGCGCCGTGCGGCGCTGGCTGCCGTGGGTGTCACGCTGGCAGCGCCCTGGGTGCGCACCCACGCTGCGGGCGTGGGGGGCGGGCGCACCGTGACCCTGGTCGTCTCCTACCCCGCAGGCGGCGGCGCCGACCTGATGGCGCGCATCATCGCGCCCCGCATGGCCGAGGCGCTGGGGCAAGGCGTGGTGGTGGACAACAAGCCCGGCGCCAGCGGCCAGCTGGCCGCATCGGCCGTGGCCCGCGCCGCGCCCGATGGCACGACCCTGCTGCTCGATGCGTCGTCGTTCGCCGTCAATCCATCGCTGTATCCCAAGCTGCCCTACGACAGCAACACCGCCTTTGTGCCGCTGGCCGTGCTGGCGACCTTTCCGAACGTGCTGGTGTGCCACCCGGGCTTCGGTGTCAATTCCGTCAAGGAAGTCATCGCGCGCGCCAAGGCCAAGCCCGAGGACGTGGCCTATGCGTCGTCCGGCAATGGCTCGGCCCAGCATCTGGCCGGGGCGCTGTTTGAAGAGCGCACGGGCGTGCGCCTGTCCCACATTCCTTACCGGGGGGGCGGCCCCGCCATGAACGACGTGATGGGCGGGCAGGTGCCGCTGTTCTTTGCCAATGTGGCCTCGTCCCTGGGCCACATCCAGGCGGGCAAGCTGCGGCCGCTGGCGGTAACCAGTGCGCTGCGCGCCCGATCGCTGCCGGATGTGCCCACCATGGCGCAGGCCGGCGTGGCCGACTACGAAGTGCTGGAGTGGAACCCAGTTTTGGCCCCGGCGGGCATTGCGCCCGAGGTGCGCACGCAGCTGGTCAACGCCATCCGCAAGGCGCTGGCCGACCCCGAGGTGCTGGGCCGCATCCGCGCGCTGGGCGGCGATGCCTTTCCCGACGCGACCCAGGCCAGCGCGGGCAGGTTCATCCAGGCCCAGCAAGCGCAATGGGGCAAGGTCATCCGAGAGCGCAAGATCGTGGTGGGCTGACCCATGGGTGCGCTGGACCCCTCCGCGCCGTTGCGGGATGTCCCGGAGGGATGGGACACGCACGTCCATGTCTTTGATGCCGCCGCCCCGGTCCAGGCCGGGCATTACCAGCCCGCGCACCAGCCCCTCGAACGCATTGAGGCCGAAGCCGCGAGGCTGGGCGTGGGGCACCTCGTGCTGGTGCAGCCCAGCGTGTACGGCACCGACAACCGGCTTGTGCTCGAGGCCCTGGCGCGCGAGCCGGGTCGGCACCGCGCGGTGGTCGTGGTGGATACCGACATTGCCGATGACGCGCTGCAGACCATGCACACGCTGGGCGTGCGCGGCGTGCGTTTCAATCTGGTGTCCCCGGTGGGCAACGGGGCGCAGGCCATGCAGTCGCTGGCGCCCCGCCTGAAGGCGCTGGGCTGGCATGTGCAGTGGTATGCGGCGCCTGCCCAGCTGGCGCAGATCGCCCAGCTGCATGCGCAAACGGGCCTGCCCTGCGTGCTGGACCACCTGGCGGGCATGCATGCGGCCCTGGCGCTGGACGATGCGGCCTGGCAGGCTCTGGCAAGGCTGGCCGGCCTGGGGGCGTGGATCAAGCTGTCAGGCTGGTACCGCCTGCAGGCCGCGGCGCCCTACGCCGAACTGCACGATGCGATCCGCCGCGTGGCCGGGCTGGCGGGGGAGCGGCTGGTGTGGGGTTCGGACTGGCCGCATACCGCATTTGCACCGGACTCCATGCCCGCCTACGCGAGTGTGTGGGAGCCGGTGGTGAATGCCCTGGGCGCGGTACGCGCCGACAGGGTGCGCATGGCGGGCGCAGCGCTGTACCGCTGAAGTGGGGGCAGTGCGCCCGCACGGGTGCATCCCGCATCCGCTGGCTACCTACCTACCTGGCGCCCGATGCTTCCAGCATCCGCACCATCTCGCTGAAGCCCCGCTGGCGGGCCAGCTGCAGTGGCGTGTTGCCCTGCCGGTCGGTCAGCGAATGGCTGGCGCCGGCCTGCAGCAGCGCCTGCAGCGTGGCCTGGTGGCGCGGGCCTCCGTCGCCCAGCACGATGGACTCGATCAGCGCCGTCCAGTGCAGGTTGTTCACATGGTCCAGCGGAGCGCCGGCGGCGATCAGCTGGCGCACCACGCCGTCGTGCCCCAGGTGGGCCGCGGCGATCAGTGCCGTGCCGTCGTACCGGCTCGTCACCTGCCCGGCGCGGGCGCCCAGGGCCAGCAGCAGGCGCAGGGTGTCTTCGTCGTCCGCCACCGCCGCGATGGTCACGGCGTCGTAGCGGTCGTTCTCCAGCGCATTCACATCGGCCCGGGCCTGCACCAGCTGCCGGATCACATCGCGCTGGCGGGCGAACGCGGCCACGTGCAGCGGCGTGCGGCCGTGGGCATCGCGGGCATTCACATCGGCGCGTGCCGCCACGAGCTTTTGCAGCATGCCCACATCGCCGCGCGCGGCGGCGGCGTGCAGGCCCTGGTAGGCCGCCGTTTGCGCCGCGGTGGGCGCCACCTGCGCCTGGGCGGGCTGCGCCAGCAGCAGGGCAGCGGCCAGGGCCAGGGGCATTGCGGTGTGTCGGTTCATGGCGTGTCCCTTCAGCGGTTCGTGGTGCTTTGGCGGGTGTCTGCGCAGCGGGCGAGCGCCCCAGGACGGGGCGCTGCGCTGTGGGCTTACTTCAGCTGGTCCGCCACCTTGGCGATGGCGGCCATGGCGCATTGCTCGTCCAGGTGGCCGCCGGGCGCGCCGCCCACGCCCACGGCGCCGATGACTTCATTGCCCACCTTCAGGGGCACGCCGCCGCCCAGCAGCAGGTAGCCGGGGATCTGGCCCAGGTTGGCGGCGGCGGGGTTCTTCTGCGAGCCTTCCATGATGGCCAGCGTGGTGTTCTTGGCCGATGCCGAGGTGTAGGCCTTCAGGCGGCTGGCTTCCAGGGTGTGGGGGCCGGCGTTGTCGGCACGCTGCACGGCGCGCACGGTGCCGGCGCGGTCCACCACGGTGGCGGTCACGTTGTAGCCGGAGGCCGTGCACGCGGCCACGGTGTGGGCGGCGATCTGGTTGGCCAGGTCCAGCGAGATGTTCTTTTCGGTGCGCACGCCTTCGGCGCTGGCGGCGGCGCAGGCGGCCAGGGACAGGGTGAGGGCGGCGGCTTTGGCAAGGGTGTTCTGCATGGTGTTCTCCGTGGGCGTTCGGTGGTTTCGGGTCCGGTGCCACCCGTTGTGGCGCCGTGGGAGAACTGTAGGAAACGGCGTGGATTCCGGCCATTCGTACGCCTACGCCAGAGCCTCCGTAGAACTACGCAGTGCCCGCCAGGCGGTGGGCGGGATGAAGGCCGCATCCGCAGCCCGCGGGCTGGCTATTGCACCAGGGCGGCGTAGTGCCGGATCAGTTGCGCCAGCGACTCGGCCCCGAGCTTGGCGAACAGGTTGGCGCGGTGGGTTTCCACCGTGCGGGGCGAGAGTGCCAGCACCCGGCCGATTTCCTTGTTGGTCAGGCCCTCGACGATGAGGCCCAGCACCTCGCGCTCGCGGCCCGAGAGCTGGGCGTAGCGCTCGCGGGCTTGCTGGTCGGCCTGGTGGCGTTCGCGCGAACGCACATGCTGGCGCACGGCGTTCTGCAGGGCTTCGATCAGCACCTCGTCATCCACCGGTTTTTCCAGGAACTCCGCCGCGCCTGTCTTGAAGGCGCGGCGGCACATCTCCACCGTGCCGTGGCCGGTGAGCAGGACCACAGGCTGGTCCACGCCCTGCGCCAGCAGCTGCTCCAGCACCGCGAGGCCGCTGATGCCGGGCATGCGCACATCCAGCACGATGGCGCCGATGCTGGCCCGGTCAAATCCGGCCATGAAGGCATGCGGGTCGGCCCAGGTCTGCACGCGCAGCCCGACGGTGCTGATGAGCAGGCCCAGGCTGTCGCGCACGGCGGCGTCGTCGTCCACCAGGTGAATGAGGGGGGAAAGGGACGTGGCGCTGTCGCTCATGGCTGCGGAGAGGGGGGCGCGGCGGCAGGGGTGCCAGGCGCCGCGGGCAGCACCAGCACGAACTCGGCGCCGCGTTGGGCGGCGGCGTTGCCTGGCGCCGCAGGGGCCAGTTCCAGGCTGGCGCCCATGGCCTGGGCAAGGCTTTCGCACAGTGTCAGGCCCAGCCCCAGGCCGCCCGAGCGCGTGGTGAAGAAGGGCTCGAACAGATGCTCGCGGGCTTCGGGCGGCACGCCGGGGCCGTGGTCGCGAACCGACAGGGCGATCCGCGTGCCATCCCGCGCCGACAGCCGCAGCGTGAGCCGGCGTTCGGCGGGGGGAACCTGCTCCATGGCCTGCATGGCGTTCATCAGCAGGTTGTGGATGATCTGCTGCAAGGCCACGGGCTCGGCCAGCACGGGCGCCAGGTCGGGCGCCACCGTCACCTCGGCCGCGATGGCGCGCTGCGCCAGCTCGGGCTCCAGCAGGTGCAGCACATCCTGCAGCGCCGTGGCCAGGTGCAGCGGCTGGGCCTGCGCCGACAGGTCGGGTCGCTCCACCAGGCGGCGCAGGCGGCCCACCACCGTGGAGGCACGCCGGGCCTGCTCCACCGCGCGCGCCATGGCTGTCTGGGCCGTCTCCAGATCCGGCGGGTCGTCCGCCAGCAGCCGCTGTGCGGCCTGGGTGCTGGACAGCAGCGCCGTGAGCGGCTGGTTCAGCTCGTGGGCCATGCCCGCGGCCAGCTCGCCCAGGGTGTTCAGGCGGGCGACCTGGCCGAGCCGCAGCAGCTCTTCCGCCCGCTGGCGCGCAATGCGCTGGCGCCACAGCGCCCGGCCCGCCGCCCACAGCGCGGCGGTCAGCACGCACCAGCCCAGCATGCCCAGCCAGGGAAGCTCGCGCAGGCCCACATGGCGCTGCGCCACCACATCCAGGGGCTGGCTCGGCGCCGCGAGCAGCTTGTGAAAACCATACGACCAGCCCAGGCCCCAGCGGCCCGGTTCCGTGCGGCCCGGCTGCACGACGAAGGCCGTGCCGCCCTGGGCGAGCGTGACGCGCACCGGGCTGCTGTCCATGGCCATCGGCCATTCGTCCCGGGGGATGGTCATGCGCAGGTCGATCTGCAGCGCATAGCTTGCGGGGGTGCTGGCCAGCACCAGGTGGTAGCGGCCCGCAGGCAGGTCGGGCAGCGCCATTTCGGCATGGCCTGACTGGCGCGATGCGGCCTCGGCGGCCGCCAGGGCCGGCTGCAGCGCGGTGGGCCATGCGCCCCCCGCAGGCCGCTGCAGCACGGAAAGGATCTGCGGGTAGACCGAAGGCAGGCGCGGCAGCGGGGAGGCTGCCGTGGCCTCTTCGGTGGCGCGCGCGGCATCCGGGGTGGCGCCTGGCTCCGGAGGCTGCAGCAGGGCCAGGGTGGCCATCACCGCGTCGTGCTGCACCACGCGCTGGCTCAGGAGCCGGTGCACGATGCGGGCATCGGTCTCGAAGGCCTCCCGCAGCTGCTGCAGGCGCGCGTGAACCAGCCAGCCCGCGCCCGCGCAGGCCACCACGGCCCACAGTAGCAGGCCGGTGAAATGAACCCGCGCGAAACGGCGGCGCCATGCCCTGGTCATGCGCCGATTCTGGCATGGGGCCCTGGCGGTGGCTGCGCGGCGCAGCCTCTCTGGCTCTGGTGTAATCGGCTGCGCTCGCCGGTTTCCGTTTCCCCTGTCGCGTCTGGATGCCTCTCTCATGCCTGCAACTGCCCCCGTGGTCCATCGCTGGTTCTCGCCCCGCAACCTGCTGTGGGCTTCCGTGGCGGTGGCCGTGGTCACCATCCTGCTCAAGACCCTGGCCTGGCTGGTGACAGGGTCGGTCGGGCTGCTGTCGGATGCGATGGAGTCGTTCGTCAACCTGGCCAGCGCGATGTTCGCGCTGGCGATGGTGACCGTGGCGCAGCGCCCGGCGGACGACGACCATCCCTATGGCCACCACAAGGCCGAATACTTCTCGTCGGGGTTCGAGGGCATCCTGATCGTGGGCGTGTCCGTGGGCATCCTGTGGGCGGCGGGCCACCGCCTGGTGGCGCCCCAGCCCCTGGAGCAGGTCGGCTGGGGCCTGGGCCTGTCGGTGCTCAGCTCGGTGCTCAATGGCCTGCTGGCCTGGCTCATGTTCCGTTCGGCGCGCGAGCACCGCTCCATCGCGCTGGAGGCCGATGCCCGCCACCTTGTCACCGATGTGTGGACCTCCGCCGGCGTGCTAATGGGCATCGCCGGCGCGGCCCTGACCGGCTGGCTGTGGCTGGATGCGCTGGCGGCGATCGTGGTGGCGCTGAACATCCTGAAAGAGGGTCTGGAGCTGGTCTGGCGCTCGTCCCAGGGCCTCATGGATTCGGCGGTGGAACCCGAGGCGCAAGCCACCATCGACGCCACCTTGCAGCAGTTCGTGCAATCGCAGGCGCCCGGCGCCGTGCGGTTCGACCATGTCTCCACCCGCCGTGCGGGCCAGCGCCGGTTTGTGGACATGCACCTGCACATGCCCGCCCACTGGACCCTGCGCCACGCCGCCGAGCTGCGCGGCCAGGTCGAGCGCGCGCTGATGGCCGCCGTGCCCGGCCTGCGCGCCACCATCGAGCTGCTGCCCATCGATGTGGAGGCGCATTTCGACGACCCCCGTGACGATTTGAAGGATGCCGTGAAGTGATCAGCGTATTGCAACGTGTGCGCGAAGCGCGCGTGGAGGTGGACGGGCAGACCGTGGGCGCCATCGGCGCAGGCCTGCTGGTGCTGGTGTGTGCCGAACGCGGTGACACGGAGATGGAGGCCGACAAGCTGCTGGCCAAGATCCTCAAGCTGCGCATTTTTTCGGACGCCGCAGGCAAGATGAACCAGAGCGTGCAGGACACCGGTGGCGGCCTGCTCCTGGTCAGCCAGTTCACCCTGGCGGCAGACACCACCGGCGGCAACCGCCCCAGCTTCACCCAGGCGGCTGCACCCGATGAGGGGCGGCGGCTGTACGACTATGTGGTTGCCCAGGCGCGCAAGGTGCACCCCGAGGTGGCCACGGGCCAGTTTGCCGCCGATATGCAGGTGCATCTCATCAATGACGGCCCGGTGACCATCCCGCTGCGGATACCTCCTAGAGCGGCTTGATAGTCAAAAAAGATAGCATTCAGCGCTTGATGGATAAGCGCTATGACCCTGTTTTCTTCTTGTTTTCGAGGGAGACCAAGGGCGACACCGGCAGCACCCGGAACCCTGCCGACGCCAGCGCCAGCCAAGTGGCAATGGCCAGCATGACGGCCGTGTAGGCATCCCATCCCTGGCGCTGCGCCCAGGTGGCGACGATGCCAGTGAACCACTGCATCAGCGCTACCCCCAGGAACATCGCCATGGTGTAGGCCGACAGTGCCCGGCCTGTGAGCGTGGGCGGATAGGAGGCCCGCACATCGGCGTACTGCAGCACGCCGTAGCCCGACAGCAGGCCCATCAGCAAAATCAGCACCACGCTGGCCCAAGCGTTCCCGTGCAGGAACGCCAGCACGATGAACAGGCTCGCCATGAGCAGCGAGGCATTGCCGATCCAGCGTCTGCGGCGGGCGATGCCCGGGTCCAGCCGACCGCCCAGACCCGGCGCGAAGAGGGCAATCAGCGAGAGACCCAGCGCAACGTTGCCACTGTCTACCAGCGAGAGGTGGTAGCGGTCCATCAGCAGCGGTGCCAGCCACAGGCCGCGCAATGACAGAAACGCGGCGTAGCCCGACATGCCCAGCAGCAGGATGCCCCAGGTGTGCGGCACCGTGAGCAATTGGCCAAAGCCCAGCAGCGCCTGGCCCCAGGTTTCGCGCTGCGCCGGGGGCGGCACCAGCGGGGTGGGCTCGTGCACGCGCAGCCAGATCAGCAGCCACGACAGCGCGCTGAGCACCGCCAACACGGCATAACCCGTGCGCCAGCCGCCGCCGTGTTGCACCAGCCAGGCCAGCGGCGTGCCGGTGAACAGCAGGCCCAGGCCACCCACACCCATCGCCACGCCCGACAGGTAGGCAAACCGCTCTGCCGGAAAATGCCGCGCAATGAACAGCGTGCAGGCCAGAAACGCGGGCGAGCAGCCCACGCCGATCAGCAATTGCCCTGCCATCAGCCAGGGGTAGGCCGGCGCGGTGGCCGAGAGCGCCGACCCTGCAACCGCCAGCGGAAACGCCGTGAGTACCGTGCGCCGCAGGCCGTACAGGTCCAGCCCCACGCCCATCAGCAACTGGGCCACGCCGAAGGAAAGGCCAAACAGCCCCGCAAACGCGCCCAGCGACCCTGGCGAGAGCCCGAAGTCCGCCGTCAGTCCCTGGGCCACCATGGCCGTGGTGGTGCGAAAGGCCTGGCTCAGTGCAAACCCGCTGAGCAGCGCAAGCAGCATGGCCCACAGCGCACGCGGTAATGGCCGGCCGCTGCCCGCGGGCAAGGATGGAGGCGCCGACGAGGACGGCAGGGGATTGCCGCTCACTGCCGCCAGAAGAACAGAGCGGCCATGACCAGCCCGGTAGCCACAATGCCCCAGCGCAGCACGTTGGCAGGCAGCTTGCGCGCTACGCGTGCACCGCCGTACCCGCCAGCGGTGGCGGCCACCATCATCATCAGCGCCTGCGGCCACAGCACCACGCCACCCGCCGCATAGATGAGCACGGCAATGGCTGTGAGCAGGGCCGACACCCAGTTCTTGAGGCCGTTCATGGCGTTCAGGTTCGTCTGCCCGAGCAGGCCGAACAGCGCCAGCAGAAGGATGCCCAGCCCGCCGTTGAAGTAGCCGCCATAGGCGGCCACCGCCAGCACGCCCACCGTGGCCTTGGCGGTGGAGGGTTTGCCGCCCGCCAGCATCCGGCGCAGCTGAGGCCCGAATGCAAACAGCGCCGTGGCCGCCAGCAGCAGCCAGGGCACCACGCGGCGGAAGGTGGCGTCGGGCGTGACCAGCAGCAGCGCCGCACCCGCCGCGCCGCCGATGAGCGACAACACCACCAGCAGCCGCATCGACAGCCCTGGCGGCGGTGCCGTGTCCTCTCGAAACCCCCATGCGCCGGCCATGTAGCCCGGCAGCAGCGCGACCGTGCCCGTGGCATTGGCCACCACGGGCGGCACGCCGGTGAAGACCAGGGCGGGAAGGGTCAGGAAGCTGCCGCCTCCGGCGACGGCGTTGAGGGCGCCGGCGACGAAGGCGGCGGTGAGCAGCAAAGGGGTGTCGAGCATGCACCGATGGTAGGGGGTGGCGCTGCCGCCATTGGCGACGGCGCGGATGCAACACTTTTGCTTGCGACCACGTCGATGGGTGCCGGTTGCCATTGCGGCCAAGGCCGCACAACGACCGGCGCTTTCAGCGCCTCAGTACAGATAGGCTGCGTTGGGCACGGCGGGTGTTACGCCATCCGTAGCGCTGCTGGTGCCCACGGCCAGGGTGCTGGCATCACCGGAAAGCGCTACGCCAGCGCCGAAGCTCGCGAGTGCTTGCGGTTGGGGGGGCTTGAGATAGGCGCGGTGGCCCCAAGTCGTGCCGTCGCGGCGGTAGACATTGACGGCTCCGGCTGAATATAAGGCCTGGTTGTTGGGGTTGCCATTGATGCCAGAGGCGTTGCTGGCATCGTTGAGGTCGCCCACGGCGAGCGTGCGGCCGTCCGCAGAAAGCGACAACATGACACTGTTTGTAAAGAACCCGCCGGCAGCCTTGACCGGCAGTGCGGGCTGCTGCGTCCAGGCGTCCCCCGCCGTGCGTGTGAATGTTCGCAGCTGAACGTCAGTACCTCCAGAGCGGTCCAAGACGGCCAGTGTGCTTCCGTCCCTGGACATTGCAAAGGGATTGTGCGAAGCCGGTAGCACACCGGCGGCTGGAACGCGCCACACCTGCGTGGGTGCACTCCAGGCACCGCCGAGATGGGTCAGGACCGAGACGTCCTTGTCGGTGTTCGCCGCAAGCACGGTTCCGTCGCTGGACAGGGCTACAACCGCCCCGAAGCGGGCCATGGTCGGGTCGGCGCTGCTGCCTGGCAGGTGCGCCTGCTCGGCCCAGCCGCCGTTGTTGCGGGCAAAGGTGTGAACGGCTCCCACGCCGCCCCCAAAAATGGTTTCGCCGGTGAAGGAGAGCCCACCCAACACGGCGGCAGACCCCGGGGTGAAGTTAGCGCCTTCTTCGGGCGCTCCTACCGCCAGCAGGTTCCCGTCGGCTGACAGAGCCACGCTGAAGCCAAAGTGTTGGGGGGTGCAGGGAAATATAGCCGTGCCCATGATGTCCAGGCGGCTACAGGTTTCGACTTTCGCAGGCGTGTTGCGGGACTTGATGTAGGCCTGCTGGCTCCAGGTGCTGCCGTTGTCCATGAAGATATACGCAGCCCCCGCGCCATACGCGTCGCGGTTGGCCGCATCGCCGTTGATGCCGCGTGCATTGCTTCTTTCCTCTGGTGCACCCACTGCCAGCGTGCGACCGTTGGCCGATAGTGCCAGGCTGGCGCCAAAGGCCATCTTTGCGGCGGGACTGCTGCCTTCCAGTCGCGCCCGCAGACCCCAGGCAGGGGTTGGCATGCCAATACCCGGCATGCTGCGGCTGAAGATGTACACCGCGCCCGCCCCTGCCAGGTCACCTGAACGGCCCTCGCGGGGCGAACCGACGGCCAGCGTTGCACCGTCGGCCGACAGGGCAATTGCGTTCGTGTAGGCACCAAATCGCTTGGTCGGATCGCCGCCAGCAAGGTCGAAGCGTCCTATGGCCTGGGTGAGGTCGGGTGTTACCGCGGCAGTGAACGGGCCGCAGCCGCTCGCGTCGCAGGCGCGCAGCCGGTAACTCGCGTTCACCCGCTCGTGCAGCAGCCCCCCAATCTGTAGAGGGAAGCTGGTGGCGTTGTTGGCGTTGGCGCTGCCGAACAGCGATTCGGATTGGGGGCCTCCCGCGCCATCAGGGTCCTCGAACAGTTCGTAGCGCATCGCGCCCGGGGTGACGGCCCAACCGAAGTTGTAGGTCTTGGGGCCGTAGCTCGCCACGCTGAAGCCGGAAGGGGCCGAGAGTCCGGCGGACTCCGATTCGCCACTGCCACCCCCGCACGCCGCCAGAACGAGTGGCGCCGCCAGCAGCAATGCGCGATGCAAGGATGGGAGGCCCGAATTTGCCATGGGGGCAGGGTGCCGCGGGAAATTGGTCACAGAGAAGACTCCTGAAAGAATGGGGGAAGACAGGCAGGGCGCGCGGCGGGAGTGCTGGCAGGTCTGCGAGACGCCCACTGGAGGAGTCAATCCTCACTTATCAAGGCAACGCCAAGCCCCGGCAGATGCGAGCACTTTGTACCAAATGGTAAAAAACTGCGCCACTGCCCGCGGCAATAGGGATGGCGTTCAGGAGGTCGCGTACGGATCGGCAAATCCCAGCTCCCGCAGGATGTCGGTTTCGTACGACTCCATCTCCAGGGCATCCGCCTCGCTCGTCTCGTGGTCCCAGCCCTGGGCATGCAGCGTGCCGTGCACCAGCATGTGGGCGTAGTGTTCTTCCAGGCTCTTGTTTTGCTCCTTCGCCTCGCGCTCGATCACGGGGGCGCACAGCACCAGGTCGGCGGTCACCACGGGCTCCTGCGTGTAGTCGAAGGTGAGCACGTTGGTGGCGTAGTCCTTCTTGCGGTACGCGTGGTTGAGCTGGCGGCCCTCGTCCTCACCCACGATGCGCACGGTGATCTCGGCGTCGGTGGCCAGGGCGTGGCGAATCCAGCGCGTGACCTTGTGGCGCGGCAGCACGGCGCGGTGTGCCGCCGCGCCGTCAAATGCACCGAATTGCAGCGACAGGGAGAGGTGGTTCAAGGGCATTGGGGCCTCAGGCGCTTGATTGGAAAGCGCGGATAGCTATAGAAACAGGAGCAATGCTCAGCGGCGCGCAGCGGGCGCCGCACGGCGTGGCGCGTCGTATGCATCCACGATGCGCGCGACCAGCGGGTGGCGCACCACGTCGGCGGAGGTGAAGCGGGTGACGGAAATGCCCTTGACCCGCTTGAGCACGCGCTCGGCATCGATCAGGCCGCTCATCGCGCCCTTGGGCAGGTCGATCTGGCTCACGTCGCCCGTCACCACGGCCTTGGCTCCAAAGCCGATGCGGGTGAGGAACATCTTCATCTGCTCGGGCGTGGTGTTCTGTGCCTCGTCCAGGATCACGAAGGCATTGTTCAGCGTGCGGCCCCGCATGAAGGCCAGCGGCGCGATTTCGAGTGCGTTGCGCTCGAAGGCCTTTTGCACCTTGTCGTAGCCCATCAGTTCGTACAGCGCGTCGTACAGCGGGCGCAGGTAGGGGTCCACCTTCTGCGCCAGGTCGCCGGGCAGGAAGCCCAGGCGTTCGCCGGCCTCGACCGCCGGGCGGGTGAGCACGATGCGCTGCACGGCGCTGCGCTCCAGCGCATCCACGGCGCAGGCCACGGCCAGGTAGGTCTTGCCGGTGCCCGCGGGGCCGATGCCGAAGGTGATGTCGTGGCTGGCGATGTTTTCAAGGTACAGGTTCTGCGTGGGCGTACGGCCGCGCAGGTCGGCCCGGCGGGTGTTGAGCACGATGGCGCCCTCGGGCGCCTCCACCAGAGCGGTATCACCCGCCAGCATGAGCTGCAGGTAGTCCTCGGTGATGGGGCGTTCCGCCATTTCGTACAGGGCCTGCAGCAGTTCCATGGCCTGCGTCGCCCTGGCCTTGGGGCCATCGACCTTGAACTGCTCATGGCGGTGCGCAATGCTCACCTGCAGGGCCACTTCGATGGTGCGCAGGTGCGCGTCGGCCGGCCCGCACAGGTGCGTGAGCCGGGTGTTGTTGTGGGGGGTGAAGGTGTGGCGCAGGATCACGCGGATAATTCCAGTCAGGCAACGGAAAAACAGCAAGAACGACGGCGCAGGGTGTCATGCCAGCGGCGTCAAAGGACATCAATGATAGGCAAATTGACCGGCACCCTGCTGGAGAAGAATCCCCCCGAGGTGCTGCTGGACTGCCACGGCGTGGGCTATGAGGTGAATGTGCCCATGAGCACGTTCTACAACCTGCCCGCCGTGGGCGAGCGGGTGAGCCTGCTCACCCAGTTCATTGTGCGCGAGGACGCGCAGCTGCTGTATGGCTTCGCCACGGCGCCGGAGCGCCAGGCATTTCGCGAGTTGATCAAGATTTCGGGCGTGGGGCCGCGCACTGCGCTGTCCATCCTGTCCGGCATGGGTGTGGCCGACCTGGCGCAGGCCATCACGCTGCAGGAAGCGGGCCGCCTGGTCAAGGTGCCGGGCATCGGCAAGAAGACGGCCGAGCGGCTGCTGCTGGAGCTCAAGGGCAAGCTGGGCGCCGACATGGGGGCCATGCACGGTGGCGCCACCAGCGACGCGCAGGCGGATATCCTCCAGGCATTGCTGGCGTTAGGGTACAACGACAAGGAAGCCGCGGCGGCGCTCAAGGCGCTGCCGGCGGACGTAGGGGTAAGTGACGGGATCAAGCTGGCGCTGAAGGCGCTGGCCAAGTAACGGGTTCAACCGGAGGGATAACCGAGATGACGTATCGCGCTTCGTTCAAATTTGCCGGACTGCTGGTCGCGCTGGCCATGGCGGCTTGTGGCGGCGGCGGCGGGGGGGATTCACCTGCAGCGCCCCCGGTGCCGACCACCCCGGCCGGCCCGGAACAGCCTACCACCCCCACCGTTCCCGTCACGCCAACGCCGGTGAGCACCGACCGTATCGAGCCGCTCGACACGGGGCTTCCCAAATCCGCCAGCAGCGCCGGAGCCAAGGTCGCAGTGCGTAGCGGCACCGCCGTGCAGGCGACGTCCATCCGCCTCGGCCCGCTGGAAGGCGACACCCAGGCCCTCGTGAAGAAGGCCATGCAACCCGCGGGGCTCACCAAGGGTGATCCCCAGCAGATTGGTGTGGCCCGCCCGGTGGCAGCCACCGCCAAGGCGCGCGACCTGATGGGCCAGCTCAATTGGCAGCCGGTAGGTGCGGGCCTGCAGCGGGCCGCCATCAGTTTCACAGCAGAGGGCGCCCTCGGCGTCCGGCTGGGGCTGGTGGTGCGCCAACTGCCCGCTGGTACGGTGCTGCGTTTTTACGCCCAGGCCGGCGGCGATTCGGTGCAGGTTTCGGGCGCCGAAGTGCTGCGCAGCATCCAGCGCAACCTGGATGCCGGCGACACCGGCGATGCGGCACGCACCTATTGGAGTCCGGATTTTGGCGGGGCCGAGACCACGCTGGAGCTGGAGGTTCCCGTGGCCGCGCGGCTGGAGCAGGAACTGGACATCGCGGTGCCCATGCTCTCGCACTTCTTCGTGTCGCCCGACCAGGCCACGGCCGCAAGCTTTGCCAAGGTGGGTGAATCCGGCACCTGCAACATCGACGTATCTTGCAAGCCCGAACTCAGCGCCGAAAGCCGATCGGTGGCGCGCATGGTGTTTGTCGTCGAGGGCGGCAGTTTCCTGTGCACGGGCACCTTGCTCAACGACGCCCCGTCGAGCAAGAAGCCGCACTTCCTGTCGGCGCACCACTGCATTTCCACCCAGACGGTCGCATCGTCCCTCACCACCGACTGGTTCTACCGCTCGTCGGCCTGCAACAACGCTACCGCAAATCCCGGTACGCAAAAGGTCAGGGGCGGCGCAGAGCTGCTGTTTGCCGACTCGCAGACTGACACGTCCTTCATGCGCCTGAACAGCGCGCCGCCGCAGGGCGTTGTGTATGCGGGTTCGTACGTCGGATCCGTGAACACCTCCGCCGCCGTGGTGGGCATCCACCATCCCCGTGGCGACCTGCAAAAGACGAGCGCTGGCTCGGTGGCCCAGTTCAGCTATTGCAGCGGCGAACGGTGCTTCCCCGAAACGCAGCAGGACGGAAAGTTCTACGCGGTGGGATGGACGGAGGGCACGACAGAGGGCGGCAGCAGCGGCTCCGGCCTGTTCTTCACCATCGGCTCCAGGCGGTACCTGGTCGGCCAGCTCTACGGCGGATCGTCCAGTTGCGCGGCGCCCACGGGCCTTGACCACTACGGGCGCTTCGACCTGCCTTTCAAGCTGGCTCTCAAGACCTGGTTGATGCCCGGTTCCTGATGCCGGAGACGGCGAGAGCGCACACAAAAAGATGACCATCCAGACCGACGATTTCGCCCCTGCGCCCTCCAAACGCGTGATCTCCGCCGCGCCCGCATCGCCTCAGGAAGAAGCCATTGAACGCGCCCTGCGCCCCAAGCTCCTGCAGGAGTATGTGGGCCAGGCCAAGGCGCGCGAGCAGCTCGAGATCTTCATCGGCGCGGCGAAGAAGCGCGGCGAGGCGCTCGACCATGTCCTGCTGTTTGGCCCGCCGGGGCTGGGCAAGACCACGCTCAGCCACATCATCGCGGCCGAACTGGGCGTGAACCTGCGCCAGACCAGCGGCCCTGTGCTCGAAAAGCCCAAGGACCTGGCGGCGCTGCTCACCAACCTGGAGAAGAACGACGTTCTCTTCATCGACGAGATCCACCGCCTCTCGCCCGTGGTCGAGGAAATCCTCTACCCCGCGCTCGAGGACTACCAGATCGACATCATGATCGGCGAAGGGCCCGCGGCGCGCAGCATCAAGCTCGACCTGCAGCCCTTCACCCTGGTGGGCGCCACCACGCGCGCGGGCATGTTGACCAACCCGCTGCGCGACCGCTTCGGCATCGTGGCGCGGCTGGAGTTCTACACATCCGAAGAGCTGGCGCGCATCGTCAAGCGCAGCGCTGGCTTGCTCAACGCGCCCATGGACGACGAAGGTGGTTTCGAGATCGCCCGCCGCTCGCGCGGCACGCCGCGCATCGCCAACCGGCTGCTGCGCCGCGTGCGCGACTATGCCGAGGTCAAGGGTGACGGCCGCATCACCAAAGGCATTGCCGACAAGGCGCTGGCCATGCTGGACGTGGACCCGCAGGGCTTTGACGTGATGGACCGCAAGCTGCTCGAAGCCGTGATCCACCGCTTTGACGGCGGCCCCGTGGGCCTGGACAACATCGCCGCCAGCATTGGCGAAGAGGCCGGCACCATCGAGGACGTGATCGAGCCCTATCTCATCCAGCAAGGTTTTTTGCAGCGTACGCCGCGCGGGCGCATCGCCACGCTGGCGGCATTCCGGCACCTGGGGGTGGCGCCGCCCAGCGCCGGGGCGCCGGGGTTGTTTGGCGCCTGAGAAGCCTCCTACCGACCTTCACGTCCGCCGCCGCCCAGGCCGCGCAGCACCGCCATGGCAACACCGCGCAAGCATCCCAAGAAGAGCGACCGACGCCGCCAGTTGCGCGCCGAGGCCCGGACGCGCGCTGCGCGGGGCTGGGCGGGGTCGGACGGACCCGTGACCGTGCCCGAGCAACAGTTCCTGCGGTCCTGCGCCGTGGCCTTGCTGGCGGGCACGGTCGCATTGCATGCGCTGGGCGCGCTCATCTATGGCCAGCTGTCCATCTTTGTGCTGGAAGGCTTTGCCGACCTGCGCGGCCGCGTCGCCGTGTGCGCGGCGGTGGCCGAGGCCGCACTGGTGGCAGGCCTGGCACTGCACCTGATCGACGGCCACAGGCGGGGCAGGACGACCGCCGCGTGGTCGCACCGCCTGCTGGTGTGGCGTGCCAGCGCCTACATCCTGTTCGCCGTGCTGGTGCCGGTGACCTTTGTGCTGTGGATGGTGGACAGGCCGCGCTTCTCCATGGACCTGCCTGCGCAGCGCTGGCCGGGGCTGGCCGCGCAATCGGAATGGCTGTTGGCGCCCTTGCCCTGGGCCTGGCATTGGCTGCTGCCGGTGGCCAGCGACCGCCTGCAGGCCTGGCTGGTGGCCGGTGCGGTGCTGGCCGGTTGCCTGGGGGTGTGGTGCACGGCAGGCTCCACCAAGCGGTGGCGCACCGGGTACGCCTTCTATGGCCTGGCGCTGGTGCTGACCGGCTTCTGGGCCCTGGGAGGCGCCGTGTACCACTACACCGCCGGGCGGGGCTTGATTGCCGTGCAGGAAGCGGCCATGGCCGCCCTGCTGCAGGCGCGGCCTGGCTGGTACAACGCCGACACCCTGCTGTGGTTGCTGAGCGCCGGCTCGTTCACCCTCGCCGGTGTGCTGTTCATTGCGGGTGCGGCGTACATTCCGGCCGCAGCGCTGGCCCGCACGTGGTCGCATTAGCCACGACAGGAACAGAAGCAACAACGACCGGCGGGCTGTCAGGCACCGTGGCCTCGAGCGCAGGCACCAGCAACGCCTTCAGCACCCCCGCCACGATGCACGCCTGCGCCACGTAGTAGGTGCCCAGCACCCACACCTGCGACCACGGCAGGGGCTGCACGAAGCGGTGGGTGGCCAGCAGGGAATCGCTGAGCATGAAGAACACCGCCCCCACCGCCACCAGCACCGACGCTCCATCGCGCAGCACGCTGGCCCGACCGATGGCCTGCGCGGCCATCAGTGCAATCACCAGCACATAGGCTGCCACCGGCCCCCGCAGCGCGGCGGGCAACCCGCCCATCCACAGAAAGGCATACATCGCCACGCCGACACCGAGCGTGCCCGCCAGCGCGCCGCGGTGCGGAAACCACCGCTGCCCGGTCTTGAACAGCGCCACATAGAACAGATGGGCCACCAGGAAGCTCACCAGTCCGGGGATGAAAAAGCCCTCGAACATCAGAAACACATCGCCCGCCAGCGACCCTGCCAGCGCGGCACCCAGCAGTGCCAGGGTTTTTGATGCAAATCTGCCCCTGTCGCTTGACTGGTAAGCGCTGGCAGCTACCAAGACAATAGCAATCACCATGGTCAGCGGCTTGAACACCCAGTGCCACTGCACGAACCCCAGCGCGCTGGTGGCCGTGGCCAGCGCGCCGCTTTGCAGCACCAGGGCCATCAGCATGCCGATGCGCCCCTGCATCACCGCGCCCAGCGCCCACTGCGCGACCAACAGCGTGGCGAACCAGACGGCGTTCCTGGCCAGCGGCGCGCTGTCGGCCTGCCACAGAAAGGCCGCCACCCCCGTGAGCAGCAGCGCGAACTGCACCAGCGCGAACCACTGCACCGCGCGTGCCATCGGCGGGTGGTACAGCTGCATCTGCGCCATGCTGAAGGGGGGCTTGGGAAAACGCTCTGCCACATCGGCGGGCCGCCAGCCCGGGGGCTTGAGCCACACCCGGAGCTTGTCGGCCCAGCTGCGCGCATGCCAGCTGTCGTGCGCCAGGCCCGCGTATACCTGGGCATTGGCCCACAGCGGGTCCCAGCTGTTGAGCAGGCCGCGCGTGCCGTACACGCAGCGGTCCTGGTCGTCTTCGTCCTTGAAGGTGCCGAACAGGCGGTCCCACACGATGAGGATGCCGCCGTAGTTCTTGTCGAGATAGGCGTCGTTCACCGCATGGTGCACGCGGTGGTTGCTGGGGCTGCAGAACCAGCGGTCGAACCAGCCCAGGCGCCCCACCTGCTCGGTGTGCACCCAGAACTGGTAGAGCAGGTCGATGAGCGCCACCACCGCAAACACCAGCGGCGGCACGCCCGCCAGCGCCATGGGCACATAGAAGATCCAGCCCAGCGCTGCGCCAGAGCTGGTCTGGCGCAGCGCGGTGGACAGGTTGTAGTCCTGGCTCTGGTGGTGCACGGCATGCGCCGCCCACAGCACCGCCGACTCGTGCCCCATGCGGTGCAGCCAGTAGTAGCACAGGTCGTAGAACACCAGCGCCAGCAGCCAGCCGGGCAGGCTGGTCCAGAACGCGTCGTTGCGCCACAGGGCCACGTGCTCGAACAGGGCGGTGTAGATGCCGATGCGCAGCAGCCGCGTGAACACGGCGCTCGTCTGGCTGAGCATCCCCAGGCTGATGCTGCTGACCGCGTCGGCCAGCCGGTAGGTATTGCGCCGGCGCCGGTAGCCCACCACCAGCTCGATGGCGATCAGCAGGAAGAAGACGGGGGTGGCGAGAACGATGATCTGGCTGGGGCTCACTGGATTACCTCGGTGCTGCGCATTGCGGTGCGAGCTGGCTGGCGCGGCCCGGTGCGGCGCTCATGCCGCAGCATTCTTGCCCCAATCAGGTCAATGCGCCTCTGGCATCAACCCTGATGATGCGCTCGACCACGCCCGCGGCCAGGCCGCCGCGCACCCCGGTCATGAAGTCGTGCAGGTTCACCGTGGGGTCGCAGTGCCCCGGGATGAGCCACAGCATGCGGCCCAGCGCGGGCAGGCGGGCCTTGGGGCCATCGGCGTGGAGCACGCCGTGTTCGTCGCCTCCATTGGAAAAGCGCAGCGCGCGGTCCGGGGGCAGCAGGGCCACGGTGGGCAGGCCGGAGTCGATGGCGTGGCTCTTGTGGCCCGCGTCGCACACCGCATGGGTGTCGCGCACCGATACCACCTGGGTCTTGATGAAAAGCGCGTGCTCGAACGGGGGCTGCGCGGGTTCGCGTTCGTTGCGCGCGTAGTCGGCGTCCATGAACAGGAAGGATCCCGCCTGAAGCTCGCCGAACACCCCGCTGGCCGCCTCGTGCACCAGCGTGCCGGTGCCCGAGCCCGTGACCAGCGGCACGGGCACGCCGGCGGCCTCGATCAGCTGGCGCGTGTGTTCCGCGGCGCGCACCACGGCGGCGATGGCCTCCCTGCGGCCCACCGTGCTGGCCAGGTGCTGGGCACGTCCGTGGTAGGCCTGCAGCCCCGCAAAACGCAGGCGGGGGCTGCGCGCCACGGCCAGTGCCAGCGGCACGGCGGCCTCGCCCGGCGGCACGCCGCAGCGGCCCTGGCCGACGTCGATCTCGACCAGCACGTCGATGCCCGCGTCGCTGCCGGATTGCGCCATCGCCTCGTTCAGGCGTTCGATGCCCTCCAGGTGATCCACCGCCAGGCCCAGGCGGCCCCCCCGTGCCGCCAGCAGGGCCGCCAGCCGTGCCACGCGGTGCAGCTTGGGCATGGCGATGACCTGGTTGGTGATGGTGATGTCGTCCACGCCGCCCGCCGCCAGGGCCTCGGCCTCGGCGACCTTCTGCACGCACGCCCCCTGGGCGCCCGCGCGCTGCAGCTGCAGCGCGAGTTCGGCGCTCTTGTGCAGCTTGGCATGGGGGCGCCAGCGCACCTGGTGCTTGCGCGCGAAGTCGGCCATCCGCTGGATGTTGCGGTCCATGGCGTCCAGGTCGATGACGAGGGAGGGGGTGTCGATCAGGTCCACCCGCAGGCCGACGGTGGCCTGGAGGGCGTCAGGAATGGGTTTCATCGCGCGCTGCGTTGTCCAGGTGCTGGGTGTCGGCCCAACCCACGAGGGTCAGGCCATCCGGGGTCCACAGCAGCCGGTTGATGGCCGCGTTGGAGAGTTGCCAGGTGCGCGGCGCCTGGATGTCCTGGCGGGTGGCCAGGCGGTACAGCACGTCCAGCACACCGCCGTGCGCCACCATCACCACCTGCTCGCCCACATGCTGCTGGGCCAGGGCCGTCACGGTGCGCTCGATGCGCTCGCGCAGCGCCACCAGCGATTCGCCGCCCTCGGGCGTGTAGTGCGGATCGCGCTTGCGCCAGCGCAGGGCATCTTCGGGCAGCTCGGCCTCGATCTGCGAGAAGGTGCGCCCCTGGAAATGCCCGAAACTGCGCTCGCGCAGGCCGGGCTCCGCCGTGAGGGGCGCACCGGTGGCGCGGGCCACGGCCTGGGCCGTGGCTTGGGCGCGCTGAAGGTCGCTGGTATAGATGGCGGCGATCGACTCGCCCGCCAGGGCGCGGGCGACCTGGTCGGCCTGCCACAGGCCGGTGTCGTTGAGGGGGATGTCCAGGTGGCCCTGGATGCGGGTGTCCACATTCCAGGCGGTTTCGCCGTGGCGGATGGCGACGATGCGGGTGGCGTGCATGCAGGTGGCGGTGTGTGTGGGCGGGCGGGCGGAAATGAAACAGTGTTTGGTGAGCGTTCTTCAGGGCGCGGGCGGCGCCAGCGGCAGCCGCACCTGGCGTACCCCGCCGGGCGGCTTGGGGAATCCGCTGAGCGCGGCATCGAACAGCACGCCATAGACGGCCGGGTCGCTCACCCACACGTCCTCGTGCACGGCGGAGGTCTCGTACACCACGGCCTGCGTGGCCGCGTCGCGCAGCACGATGCTGACCGCGCGGCGGTGCAGGGGCGTGGGTTCGTTGAACCGCCAGGCGCCCTGCATGCCCCAGCCCCGGCCGTACCAGCCGCCAAAACCCCAGGGATAGGGGCCGTAGGGGCCGTACGGACGGAAGGGGTCGTGGCGCGGCACGGCGTCGGCGTGGGCGCCGATCTGCACGAGCAGCCGGGGGGCGGTCTCGTCGCGCTGCAGGCCCGCGCGCGCCAGCGCCTGGTCAGCCAGGGTGGCGATCGGGTCGAACGACGGCGTCTGTTGCGATGGCAGGCGCTCGATGCGGTAGGTGGCGGGCGTGGGCAGGGCCGCCAGGGTGGAAAAGCTCTGCACCTGGCCCTCGACGATCCGGGGGGCGCTGCTGCAGCCCATCAGGACGGCCGCGGCCGCATGCAGGAACAGGGTGGAAATCCATCGGCGCGTCATGGTGAAGCCTCCTGGGCGGAAGGAAAAGGGATTCCCGTCAGAGTGCTGCGGCACCCGGGAGGTTCACGACAGCTGGACCACCTGCACACCCGGCAGCGAGGGCGCCGGCGCCGAGAACTCCTCCTTGTCGAAGGCCTTGTCGCCGTCCTCGTTCGCCACGCCCGTGGCCTTGGCATTCTTGAAGTCGTACAGGCCGCCGTCGAGCAGGTGCGAGGGCACCACGTTCTGCAGGGCGTTGAACATGTTCTCCACGCGGCCGGGGAATTTTTTCTCCCACTCGCGCAGCATCTCGCCCACCTGCTTGCGCTGCAGGTTCTCCTGGCTGCCGCACAGGTTGCAGGGGATGATGGGGAAGTCGCGGTGCGCGGCCCAGCGGGCGGTGTCCTTCTCGGCCACGTAGGCCAGCGGGCGGATCACCACGTGCCTGCCATCGTCGCTCACCAGCTTGGGGGGCATGCTCTTCATCTTGCCGCCAAAAAACATGTTGAGCAGCAGGGTCTGCAGGATGTCGTCGCGGTGGTGGCCCAGCGCGATCTTGGTGCAGCCCAGCTCGTCGGCCACGCGGTACAGGATGCCCCGGCGCAGGCGGCTGCACAGGCTGCAGGTGGTCTTGCCCTCGGGGATCAGGCGCTTGACGATGCTGTACGTGTCCTCGTTCTCGATGTGGAACGGCACGCCGGTGCTCCGGAGGTACTCGGGCAGCACGTGCTCGGGAAAGCCGGGCTGCTTCTGGTCGAGGTTGACGGCCACCAGGTCGAAATGGATGGGCGCCCGCGCCTTGAGCTTGAGCAGGATGTCGAGCAGGGCATAGCTGTCCTTGCCGCCGGACATGCAGACCATCACCTTGTCGCCTTCCTCGATCATGTTGAAGTCGACGATGGCCTTGCCGACCTCGCGGCACAGGCGCTTCTCGAGCTTGTGGGTTTCGCGCTCGATCTTCAGTGGCGCAGGGATGCCTTCTGGCAGGCTAACGGAGGCGGACTGGGCGGTAGGAAGCATGGCGGGATTATCGCCCTTCGGCCTTCAGGGCATCAGGCCTTTCCAGCGCAAGAACCCCGCCGCCAGATTGGCCTCCGCCGGGGGGACGCGCGCTCTCTGTCGATTGATTTCGGCAATGACGCCGTGATGCGCTGTGGGCGGATCGGGTGGGCGTACCCAGTGTGTGCGATCGCCGTCCAGCTGCACGAACAGCAGATCAGGCTCGTCCTTGACCTTGATCAGCACGCGGTCTCTCTCCATTCCTTGTGCGTGAAAGATGTACCTTGGCTGCTGCCGAGGCTCGACAAAGCGGCCTTGAAAATCGCTGGTGCATGAGCGCATGCCCAGGGTGGACAGCACCGATGGAACGAGGTCTGCCTGTTGCCATTGCCCGGCAATGCTGCCGATGCCTCGGTAGCCAACGCCAGCGATGACGGCCGGAACCCGCGCATGCGCCGCAGGTCCAATGGTCCTGGCCTCACCGGGGCGCTGAATGGTCATGCTTCGGTGGTCCCCCATGATGATCAGAATGCCTTGGTCCAAAAAGCCCCGCTTTTCCAGCTGGCGCACGAAGTGACCCAGGGCGCGGTCCGCGTACCGCACCGCAGCCTCCTCGCCATGCTGACTGGAGCCCGGGATCACGAAGGGCGGGTGGGTGGTGATGGTTTGTATCACCGAGAAAAAAGGCCCAGGAGCGCGTTCGTGATCAAACCACTGCAGGTAGCGTTGGTATAGGGCTTCGTCTCCAGGATCATTGAACGAGCCCCGGGGCATGCTGTTGTAAAAGGGGTGTTCGGGCCCTTCGATATACGAGAACTGGAGTTTTTTCAGCCAGTCCCCCATGCCGATAAACCCCAGGTCGGAAGTCGAAAAATACGACGTTGGAATACCTGCCGCCTGCAGCGGGCCCAACATATCCTGCTTTGGGCTGTCATACCCTTGGTAAATGTCGATACTGTGGTAACGGTTGATGTTGGGAATGGGGGCATAGCCGGTCAGCAGCGCAATCAGCCCGCCGTCGGTGGAAAACCCGTTGGCATAGAAGGACTCCAGATGACCATATTTGCTCGCGATGGTGTCCAGTTCTGGGGTGTAGTCTTCGATGCCGGAAAACTTCTTGCTGTGGTAAAGCGAAAGTGATTCGACCACCAGCAGGATCACGGGGCGAGGTGCATGCCGGGGCTTGGCGCATGTTTGCGCGGGCGGTGCCTGACGCTCCAACTCTGCGCGCTTTTGCGGTGTGTAGGGCGTGTCGATGCCACTGGGGAGATTGTTGGTGATGTAGTCCGTGTAGACCTGCCCGGCAGCGTAGGGCGTCGTGGCTGGGAGGGTGCGGGCCGCGAGAAGGCCCAGCGCCGCCACCGTGAACACGCCCAAATGCTTGGCGCCATGGCGCATGCGCAGCGCCAACACCCAGAATGCGAGGCATCCCGCCAAGGTCAAGGTGAACAGCGCCGCCCCAGATGGTGACGCGAAGTGGGGTAGGGCCACGGTTTTGTTCAGTTCTACATCGTCCGCATATTTGATGATGTCGGTGATGTCGAGGCGAATGTTCAGCAGATCGGCAACAAAAACGTCCGTGCTGTAAAGCAGGAGAATCACTCCTCCCACGGCGGCCTTCAAAGGCCGGGCCCAGCGAGGTAGTACTCCGGCAAACCCTAGCAGAAGCACCAGCAGTCCAAAAACTCCCGCATCGTAAGCTGGGGCTTCCCAGCTCCAGCCGCAATGGCGGCAGTCGGTGGCAAGAACGATGGCATGGCGTATGTGGGAGAGCCGGACGAACATCAGACCGGTGCATGCCAGGGCGAGAATCAAGCTCCAAAAAAGAGTGCTGCGCTTGCTCACCACTGTCCTGTCTCTACGCGAATCGCCACTTCGCAGTCATCAAAAATCTCCAGCTTGGCGATCTTCACGCGCACGCCCAGCACGCCGGGCAGCTGCATGAGGCGGTGGGCCAGCTTGCCGATCAGGCTCTCGAGCAGGTTCACATGTTCGGCCCGGCATTCGTCGATGATGATCTGGCGCACCTTGCGGTAGTCCAGTACATGCAGGATGTCGTCGTCGCGCGGCGTGAGCGGCTGCACGCCCAGGCTCAGCTCGGCATCCACCTGGATGGGCTGCGGCGTCGTCTTCTCATGCGACAGGATGCCCAGGTTGGCGTCAAAGCGCAGTCCGGTGAGCGTGAGGATCTGGGTGCCAGCGGCGTTGTTCATGGATGGATGCTTTCTGCGTGAGCATGTGCTCACATCATGGAGAAGTCGCGCTCGAACTTCATCAGGTGCTGGCCGCCGTCGACCAGCAGCGTGGTGCCGGTGATCGAGCGGTTCTCCAGCGCGAATTTCACGGTCGCGGCCACGTCCTCGGCCGTGGACGATCGGCCCAGCGGGCTCAGTGCATGCAGCTGCTGGAACTTTTCCTGCGCCAGCATGTGGCTCGTGATCGTGAGGCCGGGCGCCACGCCGACCACGCGCACCCGCGGTGCCAGGGCCAGCGCCAGCATGGTGCCGGCGGCTTCGAGCGCCGCCTTGGACAGCGTGTAGCTCACGAAGTCGGGGTTCTGGTTCCAGAGCTTCTGGTCCAGCAGGTTGACCACGGCGCCCTGCGCGTCGGCCTCGCCCTTGGCAACGCGGTCGGCCACGTGCTGGTGCAGCGCCTGGGCCAGCAGCATGGGGGCGGCGGTGTTGCTGCGCAGGTGCTTTTCGAGCGCGGCAAAGCCAAAGGTGGCGGCGTTGTCGTGCTCGAACAGCGAGGCGCTGTTGACCACCGCATCCACGCCGCCAAAGTGCGCCACCACGCGGGGCAGCAGGTCACGCACGGCGGCCTCGTCCTCGAAATCAGCGTCAAAATGGGCGCTGGCGCTTGTCAGTTGTGCGCAAGCAGCTACGGTATCGATAGCATCCTGCTTGGATGAACGGTAGTGCACCGCCACCTGCCAGCCCCCCGCCGCCAGGGCCAGCGCAATGCTGCGGCCCAGGCGCTTGGCGGCGCCTGTGACCAGAACGGTGCGTGTGGGGGCGGGGTGAGACATGTGGGGTGGGAGACAATGCGGGCCGTGACCCAAAGACCCGACAGTTTAACGACCGCCCTGCACCAGCACATTGCCCAGGCCATTGCCGCCGAGGGTGGATGGCTGGGTTTTGACCGCTTCATGGCGCTGGCCCTGTACACCCCGGGCCTGGGCTATTACGCCAACGATTCCACCAAGTTCGGCGCCATGCCCGAGTCCGGCAGCGACTTCGTCACCGCACCTGAGATGACCCCGCTGTTCGGCCAGGCGCTGGCCGTGCAGGTGGGCGAGGCCCTGGCGCAGACTGGTACCTCCGAGGTGTGGGAGTTTGGCGCGGGCTCAGGCGCGCTGGCGCTGCAACTGCTGGATGCCCTGGGCGACCAGGTGCGGCGCTACACCATCGTCGATCTGTCGGGCAGCCTGCGGGCCCGCCAGCAGGCCAAGCTGGTGGCGCATGCCGACAAGCTGCGCTGGGTGGATGCACTGCCCGACCAATTCAGCGGCGTGGTGGTGGGCAACGAAGTGCTCGATGCCATGCCCGTGCAGCTGCTCGCCCGCCACGGCGGCCAGCAGAATGGGGCGTGGCACGAGCGCGGCGTGGTGGTGCAGGCTGACGGCAGCTTTGCCTGGGCCGACCGCCCCACCGGCCTGCGCCCGCCCGTCGACATCGACGGCCCGCAGGACTACCTGACCGAGATCCACGCCCAGGGCGAGGGCTTCATCCGCACGCTGGCCGACCGGCTCACGCGCGGCGCGGCCTTCCTGCTGGACTACGGTTTTGGCGAGAGCGAGTACTACCACCCCCAGCGCCACATGGGCACGGTGATGTGCCACCAGGGCCACCAGGCCGATGGCGACCCGTTGGTGGAAGTGGGGCGCAAGGACATCACCGCCCATGTCAACTTCACCGCCATGGCCCTGGCCGCGCAGGAGGCCGGGTTGAACGTGCTGGGCTACACCACGCAGGCGCACTTCCTCATCAACTGCGGGTTGCTACAAAAAATGGAGCAACTACCGCAAGCACAGCGGGCGATAGCGGCCAAATTGATCATGGAGCATGAAATGGGCGAGCTGTTCAAGGTGCTGGCCCTCGGCGCGGGCGAGGCGTGGGAGCCCGTGGGGTTCGTGCACGGGGACCGGTCGCACCGGCTGTAGTCAGGCCGCGGCGGGCCCGCCGGGCAACACCTTGCCTGCCGCGTTTCCCACCACCACGCCATCACTGCGGTCCTTCAGGCCCACGCCCGTCAGGGCCAGGCGCCGGGCCTCCTGGCACAGCCACCACAGGCGTGCTGCGGCAGCCGACGGCGCCAGCCCCTCGGCCCGCACGTTGGAGATGCAATTGCGCTCGGCATCGCTGCGGCCCACCTGCGGGTGCCAGGTGAGGTAGATGCCCAGGCTGTCGGGCGAGCTCAGGCCCGGGCGTTCGCCGATCAGCACCGCCACCAGGCGTGCGCCCAGCAGCGCGCCCACCTCGTCGCCCAGCGCCACGCGGCCCTGGGTGGCGACGACCACCGGGCCGATCCGCCAGCCCTGCGGCGCGGTGCGCACGATGGTTTCCACAAGGGGCACGGCGTTGCGCTCGACGGCCAGGGACGAGAGCCCGTCGGCCACGACCACAAGCAGGTCGCAGCGTGTGTGGCCGTCTCCCAGACCGCGCAGCCGCTCCGCATCCGCATCGCCAAGCCGTCGGCCGAGATCGGGCCGCAGCAGGTAGGTGGCGCGGTCGGGCGCGGCGCTGGCCACCTGCAGCGTGCTGCAGCCCAGCGCCCTGATTTGTGCCGCCAGCGCCTCCGCGCCGAGCTGCAGGTGCACGGCATCGCGCGCCTGCGCGTGGGCCAGGCCAAAGCTGAGAAGCTCGCGCGTGGGGACGGCCGTGCCCGCGCGGCCCAGCGCCAGCCGCGCGGCGGTGTGGGCGCGCAGGTCATCCCAGGGGTCGGGCAGAGGGCCGGTGATAGGGGCCGGCTCGCTCATCTCCGCATCCCGATCTGCCGCAGCTGCGCAATGGCGGCCTGCTGCTGTGCGGCAGGCAGCAGCCGGCCCGCGCCATCGGCCAGGTGCATGCGCTGCAGCCAGGCCTCGAACTCGGGCGCGCGTTGCAGGCCCAGCACCTCACGCAGGTACAGCGCGTCGTGGAAGGAAGTGCTCTGGTAGTTGAGCATGATGTCGTCGGCCCCCGGCACGCCCATGATGAAGGTCAGGCCCGCGACGCCCAGCAGCGTCATCAGCGTGTCCATGTCGTCCGAATCGGCCTCGGCATGGTTGGTGTAGCAGACGTCGCAGCCCAGCGGCACGCCCAGCAGCTTGCCGCAGAAATGGTCTTCGAGGCCGGCGCGGATGATCTGCTTGCCGTCGTACAGGTACTCAGGGCCGATGAAGCCGACCACCGTGTTGGTGAGCAGCGGCGAGAACGCGCGCGCCACGCCGTAGGCCCGGGCCTCGCAGGTCTGCTGGTCCACGCCGTGGTGGGCGTTGGCCGACAGCGCGCTGCCCTGGCCGGTCTCGAAATACATCACGTTGTCGCCCCGGCCATCGCCAAAGTCCGTGCCGCGCTTCAGGGACAGGGCCGCCCCGCGCGCCTCGCGCAGCAGGGCCAGGTTCACGCCGAAACCCGCATTGGCCTTCTCGGTGCCCGCGATGGACTGGAACACCAGGTCCACCGGCGCACCCTGCTCGATCATCTGCACGGTGTTCGTCACGTGGGTCAGCACGCACGACTGCGTGGGGATCTGCAGCTTGGTGATGACGTCGTCCAGCATGTGCACCAGCCCCGTGAGGGCCGCGATGCTGTCCGTCGCCGGGTTGATGCCGATCACCGCGTCGCCCGCGCCGTACAGCAGCCCGTCGATCATCGACGCGGCGATGCCACGCACATCGTCGGTCGGGTGGTTGGGCTGCAGGCGCACGGCCAGGTGGCCCGGCAGGCCGAGGGTGTTGCGAAAGCGCGTGACCACCCGGCAGTTGCGCGCCACGGCGATCAGGTCCTGGTTGCGCATGAGCTTGCTCACGGCGGCCGCCATCTCGGGCGTCAGGCCCGGTGCCACGGCGGTCAGGGCGGCCGGGTCTGCGGCCAATAGCCAGTCACGCAGCCCGCCCACGGTGAGGTGGGCGATGGGGGCAAAAGCCGCCGCGTCGTGCGTGTCGATGATGAGGCGCGTGACCTCATCGACCTCGTAAGGCACCAGCGCTTCGTTCAGGAAGCGCGCCAGCGGCACGTCGGCCAGGCACATGCGCGCGGCCATGCGCTCCACCGCCGAGCCGGCCGCGATGCCAGCCAGTGTGTCGCCCGAGCGTGCGGGCGTGGCCTTGGCCATCACCTCGCGCAGGTCGCAGAACGACCAGCGCTGGCCGCTGACGGTGTGGTGGTAGGTCGCAGGCATCGGCAAGGATGGAAGTGGGCCCGGTGGCGATGATGGCATGTGCGTGCCGCAGAGCGCCATAGCGGGTGGGAGCCACAGGGCACGTTAGCTGTTTTGGTTGTTAACAACTGAGAAAACCTTCGTTCCCTGAATAAGCAACGCGGCCTAGAGTGCGGACGTCGGGGCACGCCTGTCCCCATTCCTCACGAGGCTCCCATGTCGGCTGTTCCGTCATTCCCGTCCCTTTCCGCCACCGATGGCGACGCGCCACCGCAAGGTCTGGTGATCCGCACTGTGGCGGGCTCTGCCGGCCCGCTGGGGGCCGAGGTGCTGGGCCTGGACCTGTCGCGCCCGCTGGGCCGCGAGGACTTCGCGCGCATCCACCGCGCGCACCTGGACCACCATGTGCTGGTGTTCCGCGACCAGCGCATCACGCCGCAGCAGCACATCGACTTCAGCCGCCTGTTCGGGCCGCTGCAGATCCACGTGCTCAAGAACTTCCAGCTCGCGGACCACCCCGAGATCCTGATCGTCTCCAACATCAAGGACGCTGCGGGCCAGCCCATCGGCCTGGGCGATGCGGGCCACTACTGGCATTCGGACCTGTCGTACAAGGACAAGCCCAGCCTGGGCTCGCTGCTGCACGCGCAGGAGCTGCCGGGCGAAGGCGGCGACACCCTGTTCGCCGACCAGCATGCCGCCTACGATGCGCTGCCCGAAGCGTTGAAGGCGCGCATCGCGCCGCTCCAGGCCGAGCACAGCTACCTGGCCAAGTACGAAGAACTGCGCGCCAGGAGCCCCTGGCGCCCGAAGCTCACCCAGGCGCAGATCGACGAGGTGGCGCCCTCCATCCACCCCGTGGTGCGCACCCACCCCGAGACGGGCCGCAAGGCCCTGTTCGTGAGCGAGCACTTCACCACCCGCATCGTCGGCCTGCCCGAGGCCGAAAGCCAGGCCCTGCTGGCCGAACTGTTCGCCGCCAGCGTGCGCCCCGAGTTCACCTACCGCCACCCGTGGCAGCCGCACGACCTGGTGTTCTGGGACAACCGGTCTGTCATGCACTTGGCGGCGGGCACGCCAGACACCGAACGCCGCAAGCTGTACAGAACCACGATCGAAGGCGACCTGCCTTTCTGAGTTTGCTCTGTTTTTGATAGCTTTCAGCGCTTGTTGGATAAGAGCTGGGGCCATATTTTGTTTGATTTTTGATTTGAAGGACTTCCATGACCACCTCCACCCACCACCGTTTTGACCGCCGAAGCCTCGGCCGCAGGACCGCCGCGTGGCTCGCTGCCACGGGCCTGCTGCTGGCCGGTGGGTTGAGCGCCACGGCCCATGCAGCCGAAGGGCAATTGCGCATCGCACAGCAGTTCGGCATCGTCTACCTGCTGCTCAACGTGGCGCAGGAGAACAAGCTCATCGAGAAGCATGGCAAGGCCGCGGGCGTGGACATCAAGGTCGAGTTCCTGCAGCTGTCGGGCGGTTCGGCCGTCAACGATGCGCTGCTGTCGGGCAACATCGACATCGCCGGTGCCGGCGTGGGCCCGCTGTTCACGCTGTGGGACCGCACCAAGGGCCGCCAGAACGTCAAGGGCGTGGCCTCGCTGGGCAACTTCCCCTACTACCTGGTGAGCAACAACCCGGCCGTGAAGACCATTGCCGACTTCACCGAGAAGGATCGCATCGCGCTGCCGGCCGTCGGTGTCTCGGTGCAGTCGCGCGTGCTGCAGATGGCCTCGGCCAAGCTCTGGGGCGAGAAGGAGTTCAACCGCCTGGACAAGAACCAGGTGGCCCTGCCGCATCCCGATGCGGCGGCCGCCATCATCAAGGGCGGCACCGAGATCACGGGCCACTTCGGCAACCCGCCCTTCCAGGAGCAGGAACTGGTCGGCAACCCGAAGGCGAAGATCGTCCTCAATTCGTACGACGTGCTGGGCGGCCCGGCATCGGCCACCGTGCTCTACGCCACCGAGAAATTCCGCGCCGAGAGCCCCAAGACCTACAAGGCCTTCGTCGATGCGCTCGACGAGGCCGCGAAGTTCGTCGCCGCCAACCCCGAGAAGGCGGCCGACATCTACCTCAAGGTGTCGGGCGGCAATACCGACCGGGGCCTGCTGCTCAAGATCATCCAGAACCCTGAGGTGCAGTTCAAGGTGCGTCCCGAGAACACGCTGGGCATGGGCCAGTTCCTGCACCGCGTGGGCGCCATCAAGAACCAGCCGACCGCGCTCAAGGACTATTTCTTCGAAGACGCGCACACGGCGTCGGGCAACTGAGTGGGCCTCCTGGCATGAGCGAGCACACCCTCCGCATGGGCCCCTTCTCGCCGCCGCTGCAGAGCGAACGCAATGCGCTGGAGGACGAGGCGCAGGCACTGGGCTGGGCCATGGGCGAGGGCCGTGCCTCCGCCGCGCCCACCCGCCCCAACGCCGCCTTGCTGCAGGTGCAGGGCGTGAGCATCGCCTACCGCACGCGCGAGCGCGTGGTGCGTGCCACGCACCGCGTGGGTTTCGACGTGTTTGCGGGCGACCGCTTCGTGCTGCTCGGTGCCTCGGGCTGCGGCAAGTCCACCTTGCTCAAGTCGATTGCCGGCTTCATCGCGCCCAGCGAGGGTCAGATCCTGCTCGGCGGCCGCGCGGTCACGCGGCCCGGCCCCGACCGGGTGGTGGTGTTCCAGGAGTTCGACCAGCTGCCGCCGTGGAAGACCGTGCGCGAGAACGTGATGTTCCCGCTGCTGGCCTCGCGCAGCGTGAGCCGCAAGGAGGCGGCCGAACGCGCGGCTTTGTACATCGACAAGGTGGGCCTGTCCAAGTTCGCCGACGTGCATCCGCACCAGCTCTCGGGCGGCATGAAGCAGCGCGTGGCCATTGCGCGCGCGCTGGCCATGCAGCCCCAGGTGCTGCTGATGGACGAACCCTTTGCCGCGCTCGACGCCCTCACGCGCCGGCGCATGCAGGAAGAACTGCTCTCGCTGTGGGACGAGTTCCGCTTCACGCTGATCTTCGTCACGCACTCCATCGAAGAGGCGCTGGTGGTGGGCAACCGCATCGCCATCCTCTCGCCGCATCCGGGGCGGCTGCGCGCCGAGGTCAACAGCCATCAATTCGGGCTGTACAGCCTGGGCGGCACCGAGTTCCAGGCCACGGCCCAGCGCATCCACCGGCTGCTGTTCGACGAACCCGCCGCCGGTGCCGTGCCGGGATCGGTGCAGGCCGATACCGAAGCTCTGGCACCTGGCCGCCGTGGTGGCGTGCCGCTCATTCCCCCACAGCGGCCTGCCGGTTCGCTGCCCTTCCAGATTTCCGTATGAGTGCCTCCCTGCTGACCCCTCCCGTGCGCCCCGAGTTCGAGCGCAGCCTGGAGCCGCTGGGCGGTATCGCGCCCGTGTTGCCCCTGCCGCTGACGGCGCGCATCTGGCAGCAGACCTTTGTGCGCAAGCTCGTGATCCTGGCGGTGCTGGCCGTGCTATGGGAGGTGGTGGCGCGCTGGCAGGACAACGACCTGCTGCTGCCCACCTTCCTGCAGACCGCCAAGGCGCTGGTGGAGGGCCTGGCCTCGGGCGAGCTGATCGGCAAGACGGCGATCTCCCTGTCGGTGCTGCTCAAGGGCTATCTCGCAGGCATCCTCGGGGCCTTCGTGCTCACCACGCTGGCCGTGTCCACCCAGTTCGGGCGCGACCTGCTGTCCACGCTGACCTCCATGTTCAACCCCTTGCCGGCCATCGCGCTGCTGCCGCTGGCGCTGCTGTGGTTCGGCCTGGGGCAGGGCAGCCTGGTGTTCGTGCTCATCCACTCGGTGCTGTGGCCGCTGGCGCTCAACACCTATGCGGGTTTCCAGTCCGTGCCCGAGACGCTGCGCATGGCGGGCCGAAACTACGGCCTGACCGGCATCCGCTACGTGCTGCAGATCCTGGTGCCGGCCGCGCTTCCCTCCATCCTGTCGGGCCTGAAGATCGGCTGGGCCTTCGCCTGGCGCACGCTGATCGCGGCCGAGCTGGTGTTCGGCGCGTCGTCGGGCAAGGGCGGGCTGGGCTGGTACATCTTCCAGAACCGCAACGAGCTCTACACCGACAAGGTGTTCGCGGGCCTGGTGCTGGTGATCCTGATCGGCCTGGCGGTGGAGAGCCTGGGTTTCCACACGCTGGAACGGTTGACGGTGCGGCGCTGGGGCGTGCAGCGCTGAAGGGGGCGGCGCCAGCCCGGCGCTCGTGGCGCGGGATGCCGTGAGGGCACGCCGCATGCCTGCGCCGTGGGGGGGCGACCGGGCCTGCAGCCCTACACTGTGGGCATGATCCGCTGGCTTCTCGTCATCTTCCTGGCTCTGATGTTGCTGAGCTGGCTGTCGCCCCTGCTCAGGCGCATGGGGTTTGGCCGCCTGCCCGGCGACCTGCGCTTTCGCTGGCTGGGCCGGGACTGGGACGTGCCCTTGGCGTCGACGCTGCTCCTGAGCTTTGTGGTGAGCTTGCTCACGAAGTTGCTCTGACCCCCTGCGGCACGCGCACCGGGGCAGAATGTGCCGCCGCGCGTGGCGGCTTCAGTCGCCTGCCGCCTGGAGCGCCTGCAGGAACGACCTGCGCCACCAGTGCACGTCATGTTCGCGGATGCGCGCCATGAGCTTTTGGTGGCGTGCCTGGCGCTCGGCCAGCGGCATCTGCAGTGCCTGCTGGATGGTGTCGGCCATGCCCTGGGTGTCGTAGGGGTTCACCAGCAGCGCTTCCTTGAGCTGCTCGGCCGCTCCCGCGAAGCGGGACAGCACCAGCACCCCCGGGTCGTCCGGGTCTTGCGCCACCACGTATTCCTTGGCCACCAGGTTCATGCCGTCGCGCAGCGGCGTGACCAGGCCCACGGCGGCGGCGCGGCACAGGCCCGGTACCCGCTTGCGCGCCACCATGCGGTGGATGTAGCGCACCGGCATCCAGTCCAGCTCGCCATAGTCGCCGTTCACCGCGCCGCACAGCCCCTCCAGCTCCTGGCGCAGGTCGGCATAGGCATGCACGTCGTCGCGCGAGGGCGAGGCGATCATGATCATGGTGGCGCTGTTGCGGTTCTCGGGGTAGCGGTCGAGCAGCTCGCGGTAGGCGCGCACGCGGTGCGGTATGCCCTTGGAGTAGTCCAGCCGGTCGATGCCCAGCAGCAGGCGCCGGCGCGAGTACTCGTCGCGCATGTTCTCGTAGGTTTCCACCGCGTCGGGGGCCTGCGTGAGGCGCGTGAACTCGTCCACGTCGATGCCGATGGGAAAGGCCTTGACGTGCACCGTGGCGCCAAAGGCGCGCAGGCGCTGGGCATCCACCTCCTCGGCACTGCCTTCGTTGCGCACGTAGCGCGTGAAGTGCGACACGTCGGCTTCGCTCTGCAGGCCCACCAGGTCGTAGGCGAACAGCGAGCGCATCAGCCATTCGTGCTGCGGGATGGCCGCCATGATGAGCGGCGGCGGCATGGGGATGTGCAGGAAGAAGCCGATGCGCTGCCTGCAGCCCATGGCACGCAGCTCGGCGGCCAGCGGAATCAGGTGGTAGTCGTGCACCCAGATGATGTCGTCGTCGCGCAGCAGGGGCAGCAGCTTGCGCGCGAACATCTGGTTCACGCGCCGGTACCCCGCGATGTAGCGGGTGTTGAAGTCCGCCAGGTCCAGCCGGTAGTGGAACACCGGCCAGAGCACGCTGTTGCTGTAGCCGTGGTAGTACGTGTCATGGTCTTCGCGGCACAGGTCCACGGTGGCGAGCGTCACGGGGCCCGCCTGGCGGGTCTGGAGCTCGCCTTCGCCGGGCGTGCCCGCCTCCGCGATGTTGCCGCTCCAGCCAAACCACAGGCCGCCCGTGCGGTTGAGGGTGTCGCCCAGTGCCACGGCCAGACCCCCGGCTGCGGGTTTGCGGGGGTCTGCGATGCGGTTGGATACGACGACGAGGCGGCTCATCCCCCGATCATCGGCGGGGTTGGGGGGCGCCGCCTGTCGGACACGGCCTCAAATCACGCTGTCCCAGGGCGCGGACAGGCGCACGGCGGCGTTGATCACGCCCACCATCGAATAGGTCTGCGGGAAGTTGCCCCACATCTCGCGCGTTTCGGGGTGCGTGTCTTCGGACAGCAGGCCCAGCGGGTTGCGCGCGGCCAGCATGGTCTCGAAGATGGCGCGGGCCTCGGCCTTGCGGCCGATGCGCGCCAGCGCGTCGATGCGCCAGAAGGTGCAGATGTTGAAGGCGGTCTCGGGCTTGCCGAAATCGTCGGCCGCCTCGTAGCGGCGCATGTAGGGGCCGTCGCACAGGCTCTTTTCCATGGCCTCCACGGTGCTCACGAAGCGCGGGTCCCTGGGGTCGATGAGGCCGACCTCGGCCATCAGCAGCACGCTGGCATCGAGTTCATGGCCGCCAAAACTTTCGGCGAACGCCTGGCGCGCTTCGCACCAGGATTTGTCGAGGATCTCGGCGCGCATGCGGTCCGCATGCTGCTGCCAGTGGCTGGCGCGGTCTGCCAGTTGCAGGGTGGCGGCGATCTTGGCCAGCCGGTCGCAGGCCGCCCAGCTCATCAGCGCGGACGAGGTGTGCACCCGGGCGCGCGTGCGCAGCTCCCACATGCCCGCATCGGGCTGGCCATAGACGCGCACCGCGTTCTCGCCCACCTGTTCCAGCCGCGTGAATTCGGCCAGGCCCGCGCGGTGCAGCAGGCGGTGGTCGTGGAAGGCCTGGGCCGCGCCCAGCACGATGTTGCCGTACACGTCATGCTGGAAATGCTCGGCTGCCTGGTTGCCCACGCGCACGGGGCCCATGCCCCGGTAGCCCGCCAGCTGGGGCACGAGGCTTTCGGGCAGGTCGTGCTCCAGGCCAATGCCGTACAGCGGCTGGATGTGGCCGTCGCCGCCTTCCACCACCACGTTGCTGAGCCAGCGCAGGTAGTCCTCCATGGTGCCGACCTCGGAGATGCTGTTGAGCGCGCGCACCACGAAGAACGCGTCGCGCAGCCAGCAGAAGCGGTAGTCCCAGTTGCGCCCGCTGTGGGCGGATTCGGGGATGCTGGTGGTCATGGCCGCCACGATGGCGCCCGTGTCCTCGTACAGCGAGAGCTTGAGCGTGATGGCCGCGCGGATCACCGCGTCCTGCCACTCCAGCGGCACGGCCAGGGCGCGGGTCCAGTTGCGCCAGTACGAGGTGGTTTCCTGCTCGAACAGGCGGGCGGTGTCGGCGATGCCCTCCACCAGCGTCTCGTCGGCTCCCAGCAGGAAGTTGTGTTCGCGCGTGAGCACGAAGGCCTGGCCCGACAGCACGTGCGAGACCGGCGCATCGGTGGACAGGCGCAGCGTCATGCCCTCGCCCACATAGCGGATGTGGTTGCTGCCGCGCGTGATCCGGGGTTCCGTCTGCCCCCAGTCGTAGCGCACCTTGAGCGCCACGCGGATGCGCGGCGCGCCCTGGATGGAGCGCACCCGGCGTACCAGCGTCATGGGCCGGAAGTAGCGCGAGCGGCTGTAGAAGCGCGGGGCGAAGTCGGTGATCTCGATGCCGTGGCCGGCCTTGTCGAACAGCTGCGTGCGCAGGATCGCGGTGTTGGGCTCGTACCACTGGTGGGCCGAGGCCAGGTCTTCCAGTTCGACGGCGAAGTGGCTGCCCCCATCGCCGGGCTGCAGCAGGGCGTTGAAGACCGGGTCGCCGTCGAACCGGGGCAGGCAGCACCACACCATGCGGGCGTGGTCGTCGATCAGCGCGCTGATGGCGCAGTTGCCAATCATGCCCAGGTTCAAGGACCCGGGCTGGGGTTCGGTGGCTGGCGTGTTCATCGTTCGCGCTCCCAGGTGGTGCGTGCAGAAGACAGCCAGCCGCGCAGCGCGGCGGATGTCATGCAGCGGTGTTGTGCCATGGTCGGCCCCTCGCCGACCTTGATGCCCCATCCCCCCAGCGCCTGCACGGCGGCAAAGCCGGCCTCGTCGGTGACGTCGTCGCCCACGAAGACCGGCGTGCGGCCCGCGAACGGCGGCTGGGTCATGAAGTCGACGATGGCCTGGCCCTTGTGGACTCCACGGGGCTTGACTTCAAAGACACATTTGCCGCGCAGCAGTTCCACGCCGTCCAGGTGCTGCATCGCGCGCACCAGGGTGTCGTGGCACAACGCTTCCAGCGGGGGGGCCAGGCGGTAGTGCAGGGCCACGCTGGCGCGCTTGGCCTCCACCAGCAGGCCGGGGTGCCGCGCCGCGAGGTTCCGCGCGGCCTGCAGGACGGGCGCCAGGTCCGGCGGCTCGATGGCGGGGTGGGAGGTGTCGCCCAGGCGGTATTGCGCCCCGTGTTCGCTGGCCAGCGGCAGGCGCAGCGGCGCGAGGAATCCATCGATGTCGGACTCGGGCCGCCCGGTCACGATGGCCAGCGCCCCCCCCAGATGGGCATGCAGGGACGCCAGTGTGGGAACCAGGCCGGAGGCTACGCGCACCGCCTCGGGGCGCGGTGCCAACTCGGTCAGCGTGCCGTCGAAATCGAGAAAAAGCGCATGGGCAGTTGTCAGTAACGGGAGCAGCTGCATGGGGCAGGACCTTAGCAGATGGCGCTAAACCGCCTCCCGTGGAAGGGGGCTTTGGCCGTGGTAATCGTGCGTAACTTCCTGCCACTGGCCGTGCGCGGGTTTGCGCCGGGCGAAGAGTTGCCGGCCGCGGCTTGAAATGCCACGCCTTGGCCGCACTGTGCAGAAGGAAGCGATCCCCTTACCCCTCCACCCACCACGTCCACCGCATGACCGACGCCCTGCACATCGTCTGCCCGCACTGCCACACCACCAACCGCGTGCAAGGTGCCGACCTGGCCAGCGCGCCCGACTGCGGCAAATGCCACCAGCCCCTGTTCGCGGGCGCGCCGCTTGCGCTCGACGCCGACACTTTTGATCGCCATGTGGGCCGAAGCCACATCCCGGTGCTGGTCGATTTCTGGGCGCCGTGGTGCGGGCCATGCCGGCAAATGGCCCCGGCGTTCGCGCAGGCCGCCCGCGAGCTGGAGCCGCGCGTGCGCCTGGCAAAGCTCGACACCGAAGAGCACCAGGCGATCGCGGCGCGCTATGCGATCCGCAGCATTCCGACCATGATCCTCTTCCAGCAGGGGCGCGAGGTGGCGCGCATCTCGGGGGCGCTCGGCGCGGCGGACATCGTGCGCTGGGTGCGGACGGCGGCGGGCTAAAAAAAGCCCACGCGTCAGCGAATTCCGAGCGCCCGGTCGAGCGACACCTTGCCCGCGCCGCGCCCCGCCAGGTACAGCAGCAACCCCGCCCATGACAGGTGCGTGGGCCAGGCATCGGGGTAGACAAACACCTGGATGACCAGCGTCATGCCGAGCAAGGCCAGTGCGGACAGGCGCGTGCACAGGCCCAACACCAGAAGGACAGGGAACACATGTTCGGCCACGGTGGCCATCTGCGCAGCCAGCTCCGGCGCGATCAGGGGCAGCCGGTACTCCTCGCGGAAGAGCGCATAGGCGCTGTCGGAGAGGGTGAACCAGCCCTCGACCTTGGTGCGCGCCGATCGCCAGAAGATGCCCGCCACCGCCACCCGGTTGACCAGGGCCAGCAGGCCGTGCGGGGTGAGGCGGGCGGCGGCATCGGCCAGCCGTGCCAGCAGCACGCGGGGGCCCTTGGCGGGGGCGGTGGGGAAGTGGGTGGTTGTTGCCATGGGGGCTCCTCAGCCTGTCTGTGAAGGGGGCTGGACCAGGGCGCCCGCGTCCAGCAGGGCGCCCATCAGCGCGGCAAGATCGGTGGCGGGGTCGGTGGCCAGTGCGCAGGTGGCGGCAGCCTCCAGGGGCAGGCCCCCGGCACAGGCGTCCAGCAGGGCCATCCCCGCACGCGATAGGGGGCGCCATGCCACTTCGGCCCGGGGCCGGGTGAGCAGGCCGCCATCACCCACCCAGGCCAGGTGCGTGGGGATGTCCAGGCCATCGCGGTGCCTTTGCCACAGGGCGTAGGCGGAGTGTTCGTCGCACCAGGGCCAGCGCGCTGCGGGGTGCGGCCGCAGCCGCATGCCGGGCAGCGCACCGGGCGCTTGCCGGGCCCACCAGCCACGGTCCACGGCGGTGGCATCCGCCGCCAGGTGGCATTCGGTCCAGCAGCGGTCCAGGCGCGCCACTGCGGGCAGGTAGGGCAGCCCGGCGGCCGGTTCGAACCCGGCCAGAAAACCGCCAAACCCCGCGCCGTAGTCCATCAGCAGCCCGTCACGGGGCGGCCGCGCGCGGGCATACACCCCCGCTGCCGCGCGGAACCAGTCTTCGCCCACCAGCTGGCACACCGTGGGGTAGCTGGCCTGCAGGGCGTCGATGCAGCCCTTGAGCACGGTGTTGCGGTACACGGCAAAGCCGGGCTGGGCCTCCAGGGCCGCTGACCACGCGGTGGCCGGGGCACGGCCGGTGCCGAGCAGGGCGGCCGAGAAACCGTCCTGAAATTCGGTCAGCTGCATGCGGCCTCCCCGGCGTGCGCGGCCATGAGTGCGTGGTGGGCCTGGTCGCGCTCGCCCAGCAGTTCACTGAAGCCGGGCAGGTTGCCATCGCGCTCGATGAGGGTGGGGATGGGACCTGTGCGCTCGATCACGCGTTGGTACAGCGCCCACACGGCGGGGGCCACCGGGGCGTCGTGGCTGTCGATGAGCAAGGCGTTGCCATGCACCGGGTCGGCGTGGTGGCCCGCCAGGTGGATCTCGGCCACGGCGTGCAGAGGGAACGCCTCCAGGTACGCCTGCGCGCAAAAGCCCAGGTTGCTCGCGCTGACATGGACGTTGTTCACGTCCAGCAGCAGGCCGCAGCCGGTGCGGCGCACCAGCTCGGCCAGGAATTCGGTTTCGGCCCAGTCGTGGCCGTCGATGTGCAGGTAGTGCGTGGGATTCTCGATGGCGATGGGCCGCTGCAGCACGTCCTGCGTGCGGGCGATGTTGCCAGCGATGCGGTGCAGCGCCGCGTGCGTGCGGGGAAACGGCAGCAGGTCGGGCAGGTACTGCCCGCGCCAGCGGGACCACGCCAGGTGTTCGGACACCAGGACGGGTTCCACGCGCCGCGCCAGTGCGGCCAGGCGGGCCAGGTGCGCTGTGTCGGGCGGTTCATCGGCAGCGAGCGACAGGGACACGCCATGCAGCGCCACGGGGTGGCGCGCGCGGATGGCTTCCAGCCAGGCCAGGCGCGGGCCGCCGTCGGCCAGGTAGTTCTCGGGGTGCACCTCCCACCACAGGCCGGGGGCGGTGCACCGCAGCGCCTCGTCGTAGTGCAGGGGCTTGAGGCCCAGGCCAGCGGTGGGAAGCGCCATGGCCTCAGGCCTTGGCGGGTGTCAGCGAACCCATGCCCTTGGGCGTCTTGATCGATGCGCAGGTGCCCGCGGGCACGAACTTCCAGGCGTTGCCCTGGTAGTCCATCTTCGAGGTGCCGGCGCAGGTGGTGCCGGGGCCGGCGGCGCAATCGTTCTTTCCGGCCATCGAGACGCCGTAGCACTTCTCCATGGCGGGCTTGGCGCCGTCCATCGGGGCGGTCTGGGCGATGGCGGCGCCAGAGGCCAGGGCGGCAAGGGCCAGGGCGCCGAGGCTGAGGGTGCGTGTGGTCATGGTGGGATCTCCAAGGGTTGAGGGTTGCATCCGACCGGGGCGCTGCACGAAGGTGGATTCCAGCTGCCCGATCTGCGTTGTAATTCGCGCAGTGCGGCGGGCCGGTTACGGTGCTGCGCAAAAAAATGTGGTGGCAGTGCAAGAAAATTTTTTGCGGTGCCTGTAACCCGTTGGCCCCGGCATACGAATTGCCTGCAGGGAGACGCCATGGAGATTGTGGAAGAGCGCCTGCGCGGTTTGCTGCTGCAGGGGCTGGATGCCGATGCAGCCGCTTACCAGCGCTTTCTGAAGGAGCTGAGCGCGCACCTGCGCGCCTTCCTGCGCCGCCGCCTGGCGCAGCGGCCCGATGAGGTGGAGGATCTGGTGCAGGAAACACTGCTGGCGGTGCACAACCAGCGCCACACCTACCGGCCCGAGATGCCGGTGACGGCCTGGGCGCATGCGATTGCGCGCTACAAGCTCATCGACTGGCTGCGTTCGCACGCCGTGAAGGAAGGGCGCAACGACCCGCTGGACGATGCCAGCGAGCTGTTTGCCAGCAGCGACAGCGAGGCCGCCGAAGCCCGGCGCGACCTGGGGCAGCTGCTGCGCACCTTGCCGGACAAGCAGCGCCTGCCGATCGAGTACGTGAAGCTGGAAGGTCTGTCGGTGATCGAGACGGCGCGCCTCACGGGGCTGTCGGAGTCGGCCGTCAAGGTCGGCGTGCACCGGGGGCTCAAGGCCCTGGCCGCCAGGATGAGGGATATGACTCACGCAAAACAGGGCTTGCGCAAATCGCCCGCCACGGCCGACGGGTCGTTGGCGCGTCCTGATTTGCGCAAGTCCCAGGAGGAATGGCATGAAAACCGATGAATTGATCCACCTGCTGGCCGCTGATGGCGGACCGGTGCGGACCACCGCGATAGAGCAACGGTTTGCCGTGGCCGCCGCCGTGGGCATTGCCGGTGCCGGGGTGCTGATGCTGGGCCTGTTCGGCCTGCGCCCGGACCTGCCGGCGACCCTGGCGCAGCCCATGTTCTGGGGCAAGCTGGTGTTTGCCGCTGCACTGGCCGCCGCCGGGCTGGCGCTGTTGCGCCGCATGGCCCGGCCGGGCATGGCGGTGCGGCCTGCGGCGCTGCTGCTGGCGGTGCCGCCGCTGCTGCTGTGGGCCCTGGCCCTGCTGGCCCTGTCACAGGTGACGGCGGCGGAGCGGGTGCCGCTCATCCTGGGCAGCACCTGGCGCACCTGTCCGTTCAATATCGCCGCGCTGTCGGTGCCTGCGCTGGCCGCGGGCTTCTGGGCCCTCAGGGGTGCCGCACCCACGCGCCTGGCCTGGACGGGCGCGGGTGCCGGCCTGCTCGCGGGCGCGCTGGGCGCGCTGGTGTATGCCCTGCATTGCCCCGAGATGGCCGCGCCGTTCCTGGCGGTCTGGTACCTGGCGGGCATGGCCATCCCGACGGCGCTGGGGGCCGTGCTGGGGCCGCGCCTGCTGCGCTGGTAGCCGCTATCGGCGCAGGCCCGGCGGCGGGCCGCCGCTCAGGCCGCCACCCGCCTGTTGTAGGCGCGAAAGACCGTGTCCAGCGTCCACCCCAGCGATTCATACAGCGCCTGCGCGGCGGTGTTGGTGTGCGCCGTGGTCAGGTCCATGCGCACCTTGCCGTGGGCGCGGGCCGTGGCCTCGGCGGCCACCAGCAGGCTGCGCCCGGCGCCCGCCTTGCGCGCCGTGGGGGCCACGAACAGGTCGTACAGCGTGTAGATGGGCGCCGCCTCCACCGAGCAGAACGTGGGGTACAGCTGGCAAAAGCCCACTGCCGCCCGGGACGCGTCCTGCGCCAGCAGGATCACCGACTCTGCGCGCTCCAGCCGCTCCGCAATGAATGCCCGTGCTCCGGCGAGGTCCGGCGCCTGCTCGTAGAACTGCCGGTAGGCATCAAACAGCGGGGCGATGGTGTCGGTATCGGCCGGGGTGGCCAGGCGGATGTGCACAGTGGTCATGGAGGCGTGGAGAGGGCCGCGGGGCGCGAAAATGCGCCCCCGGGGCTGGCAAGAGGCGCACCCCGGAGGGGGTGCGAGCGGACGCGGATTGTAGGCAGGGTTCTGCCCGCGCTGTGGCGGCGTTTTGCGCGGGGTCAGTCAGCCTCGCTGCGGGGGTGTTGCCACCGCGCCACCGCCGCCACCCGCGCCTGGTGGATCAGCGTGCCCACCTGCGGGCCGCTCAGGCCCTTGGCCGCCGCCTGCGCGGCAATGTCGCGCGTGGCCACCGACTGCACGGCACCCAGCACGGCCAGGAGCCGGGGGCGTTGCGGGTAGGCCGATTCCTCGAACCCCAGGCGCCCGCGCGCATCGCATTCGCAGGCCAGCAGGATGTCGGCAAAGCGCGCAGGCTTGCGAATGGCGTCGCAGCGCTCCAGCAACCGCACCAGGGCGGCGGCCGACAGCTCGTTGCTGCGGTGGATGTGGCCGTGCTCGCGGGCCACTACCTCGGCCGTCTCGCGGCAGTCCACGGGCACGCGCAGACGCTCGGCCACGTCCTTGAGCAGCGCGGCGCTGCGCTCCTCGTGCCCGATGTGGCGCGGCAGCACGTCGGCGGGCGTAGTGCCCTTGCCCAGGTCGTGCGCCAGGCAGGCAAAGCGCACCGTCAACGGGGATTGCAGGCGGGCGGCCATGTCCAGCACCATCATCAGGTGCACGCCCGTGTCCACCTCGGGGTGGTACTCCGCCCGCTGGGGCACGCCCCACAGGCGCGCCACTTCGGGCAGCAGCACCTGCAGCGCGCCGCACTCGCGCAGCACCTCGAACATGCGCGACGGCTTTTCTTCCATCAGCCCGCGCGCCAGCTCCTGCCACACGCGCTCGGCCACCAGGTGGTCCGCCTCGCCATGCTGCACCATCTCGCGCATCAGCTGCATCGTCTCGGGCGCCACCGTGAAGTCGGTGAACCGCGCCGCAAACCGCGCCACGCGCAGGATGCGCACCGGGTCTTCGCGAAAGGCATCCGTCACGTGGCGCAGCACCCGCGCCGCGATGTCTCTGGCTCCCAGATAGGGATCAAATAGGCCTGTGGCGCTTGTCCCATCGGCGCTGCTAGCTATCGCATTGATAGTAAGGTCGCGGCGCGACAGGTCTTCTTCCAGTGTCACGTCGGGCGAGCTTTGCACCACAAAACCCCGGTAGCCCCGCCCGCTCTTGCGTTCGGTACGGGCCAGCGCGTATTCCTCGCGCGTCTCGGGGTGCAGGAACACGGGGAAGTCGCGCCCCACGGGCAGATAGCCCAGCTTCAGCATCTGCTCGGGCGTGGCGCCCACCACCACCCAGTCGTGGTCGTTCACGGGCCGGCCCAGCAGCTTGTCGCGGACGGCGCCGCCCACCATGTAGATTTGCATCGGTGTAGTTTAGGCCGGGCCCCCGGCCGTATATTCCAGCCCACCATGCCCCTATCGTCCGACCTCACAATTGCCCAGCTCAACCCCGACGGCAGCGTGCCCGTGCCCACGGCGCCCGACGCGGCCGCCAACGCGGCCGCCGAGGCCCTGCAGCGCGAGGCGCAGCTCGAAGCCCTGAAAGCCAAGGTGGACGACCTGCAGGAGATCCTGGCCAAGCCGCTGAACGAAATCCTGGCCGACCGCGACAAGTTCAAGGAAGCGATGGCCGCGTGGGATGCCTTTGGCGCGATGTGGATGCTGTCGCAGCGCGCCATGAAGCGCGTGGCGCTGGACCTGGCCGCGCAGCAGGGCGTGAGCGACGAAGAGGTGGTGGCGCGTGCGCTGGCCTATGCCAACCAGGTGCTCAACGCGCAAGAGGAGGACCTGGGCGGCACCGTCGCCCCGGCGCAGTTGGCGCACATCGCGCGGCACAAGCCGTTTTTGCGCAAGCAGTTCCGGTAGCGGGGCCGGGCTGCCCGCGCCCGTTCAGCTGAACACCGGCCTGAAAAAACTCCGCTCGTAGCTCACGATGCAGCCCGTTTCCTCGGCGTAGCGGAACGCCGCCTGGCAGTCCGCGTCCTGCATCGACTGCTGGCGGTACACCTCGTACGCCGCCAGGCTCTCGAACGTGAACAGCGCCAGCGCGATGTTGTTCGCGCCCTCGCTGGGCATGAAATAACCGTGGTGTTTACCGCCGAACTTCTCGACCAGCGGGATCCACAGTTTTCCGTAGTGCTCGAACTCTTTGAGCTTGCTGGTGTTGAGCACGTAGCGCAGGTAGATGGTGACGGCCATGGCGCTGCTCAGCCTTGCGTGTGGCGCAGGCGATAGGGTTCTTCGAAGTCCAGGAAGTCCTTCTCGGCCAGGGCCTCGTCGATCCAGTCCTTCACGCCGGGCAGGGCGCGCACGCGCTGCACGTAGTCGGCGATGTGGGGTGGCACGGGCAGGGCGTAGGTGTACAGGCGCATGCACACGGGGGCGAAGTAGGCGTCGGCCACGGTGAATTGGCCGAACAGCATGGGGCCGCCGTGTTCCTGCAGCAGCGCGCTCCACATGTCCACCAGGCGCTGCACATCGGCGCGCACGCCGGCCTGGTCGCGCCATATCAAGGCGCCGGTGTCGGCCAGGTTCGCCTCGATGTTCATGGGGCAGTGGCTGCGCAGGGCGGTGAAGCCGCTGTGCATCTCGGCGCAGATGCTGCGGGCGCGTGCACGGGCCTTGGCATCGGCGGGCCAGAGCTTTTGGGCGGGGTGGGTTTCGGCCACGTATTCGGCAATCGCCAGGGTGTCCCACACCACCAGGTCGCCGTCGACCAGCACGGGCACCTTGCCCGTGGGGTTCACGGCGCCAATCGCGCGCTTGAATTCTGAATTGGCTTCGAAGCTGTCGAAGCGCACGCGCACTTCCTCGAACACGATGCCCGCCTGCTTGAGCAGCACCCAGGGGCGCATGGACCAGGACGAGTAGTTCTTGTTGCCGATATAGAGCTTGAGCATGGGGCACCTGCCGATGGAAATCAGAGAAAAGAAAGCCAGCCTGCCATGCTAGCGGCAGTGGCGCGCGCCAGCGATGCGAAAACACGGCCCCAATGATGCGCGGCACGCATCACGGGCCGTGCGGGCCCTGTTGGCGGGTCAGACCGGCCAGACCACGCCGTTGTCGTTCAGGATGGCATCGAGCGGCAGGTCGAACGCTTCGGGCTCGAAGTCGTCCAGGTAGCCATGGGTGAAGCCCAGGCCCACGGTGAACGGCTTGGGCTGCAGCGTGGCCAGGGTGCGGTCGTAAAAGCCGCCGCCATAGCCCAGCCGGTAGCCGCCCGGCGCGTAGCCCACGCAGGGCACGAAGAGCAGGGTGGGCACGATGACCTCGGTGTCCTTGGGCTTGGGGATGCCGTAGGCGTCCTCCTCCATGGGGCAGCCGGGGTACCAGGCGTGGAAGGTGAGGGTCTTGTGCAGCTTGTTCACCACCGGCAGGCCGATGCGGCGCAGCTGGGGTTCATCGAGCAGCTCGCCGTCTTCCTTCCAGCGGTGCAGGGCGGGCAGGGGGTCGAATTCGCCCTTGATGGGCCAGTAGGCGCCGATCACGGTGTCGGGCCGGTTGACCAGCCAGATGCGCATCACCTGCTGTAACAGGTCGGCCCGCTGTAGGCGGTCGGGCAGGTTGAGGCGTTCTTCTATCAACGCGCGCCGAAGGGCTGCTTTGTCCATCAGATAATTCCCCCATGCAATTTCTCAGAGCGATTCTGACACCCCTTGTCGCGGCCAGCCTGCTGGCCGCCACCGCGCCCCTTGTCATGGCGCAAAACCGTGGTGACGATACCCTGCTCGAAATGCAGCAGGCCTTCCGCAAGGGAGACCGCAAGAAACTCGAGCAGCTCCTGCCCGCCGCACGCGGCCATGCGCTGGAGCCCTGGGCGGCCTATTGGGAGCTCAAGCTGCGCCTGGGCGAGGCGTCGCCATCGGAGATCCAGTCCTTCCTGCAGCGCTACGCGGGCAGCTACCAGGAAGACCGCCTGCGCAACGACTGGCTGCTGCTGCTGGGCCAGCGGCGCGACTGGGGCCAGTTCGCCGAGCAGCACCCCGGCTACCGCATGTCGGACGACCGCGAGGTGCGCTGCTACGCACTGCTGATCGACCAGATCAAGGGCACGGCCAGCCCCACGGTGGCCGAGGACGTGCGCAGCAACTGGTACGCCCAGCGCGATGGCGACGACGGCTGCACCCACGCGGCGCGGGAGCTGCATGGCTACAAGAAGCTGTCGGCCCTGGACATCTGGCGCAAGGCCCGCCTGGGCGTGGAGGCCAACCGCCCCCGCGTCGTGCGCACGGCGGTCGAGATCGTCTCGCCCGAATCGCTGCCGCAGGTCAAGGAGGTGCTCGACGCGCCCGCCAAGTACCTGCTCTCGCGCGCCACGGCCGCCGGCAAGGCCAGGCAGGAACTGGTGCTGCTCGCGCTCCTGAAGCTGGCCACCACCGACCCGGAAGGCGCTGCCCACCAGCTCGACAGCAAGTGGAGCGTGCACCTCTCGGCCGAGGAGCGCAATTGGGCCTGGGCCGTGATCGGCAAGACCGCTGCGCAAAAGCTGGCCAGCAACGCCCACAGCTACTTTGCCAATGTGACCAAGGACAGCGACCTCAACGACGACCTGCTGGGCTGGAAGGTGCGTGCCGCCCTGCGCGCCGGCCAGTGGAAGGCCGTCGGCAAGGCGGTGGACGCCATGGGCCCCGAAGCCCGCCAGGACAGCACCTGGGTGTACTGGAAGGCGCGCTCGCTGCTCGCAGGCCGCGTGACCGATGCCGAACGCGCCGAAGCCCGCCAGCTGCTCGAAGGCATCGCCAGCACGCGCGGCTTCTACGAGCAACTGGCCCTGGAAGAGATTGGCCAGCGCATCACCGTGCCGCCCGCGCCCGCGCCGCTCACGCCGGAAGAAAAGGCGGCAGCCCGCGCCAACCCGGGCCTGAACCGCGCGCTGTACGCCATCCTGCTCGGCCTGCGCAGCGAGGGCGTGCGCGAGTGGAACTACACCACCAACCTGCACCAGAGCGGCGGCATGGCCGACCGCGAGCTGCTGGCCGCCGCCGACTTCGCGTGCCAGCGCGAGGTGTGGGACCGCTGCATCAACACCAGCGAGCGCACCAAGGCCGTCGTGGATACCACGCAGCGCTTTCCCACGCCGTTTCGCAGCGCCGTGGTGGAGCGCGCCACCGGCATCGGGCTGGACCCGGCGTATGTCTACGGCCTGATCCGCCAGGAAAGCCGCTTCATCATGGATGCGCGCTCCCACGTGGGCGCCTCGGGCCTGATGCAGGTGATGCCCGCCACAGCGCGCTGGACGGCCAAGAAGATCGGCCTCGCCAACTTCACGCCCGACCAGATCAACGACCGCGACACCAACATCACCATCGGCACGGCCTACCTCAAGCTCGCGCTGGACGATTTCGCGGGCTCCATGCCCATGGCCGCCGCCGCCTACAACGCCGGCCCCGGCCGCCCGCGCAGCTGGCGCAACGGCCCGGTGCTGGACGCCGCCATCTGGGCCGAAAACGTGCCCTTTGCCGAAACGCGCGACTATGTGAAGAAAGTGCTGGCCAACACCACCAACTACGCCGCCATGCTCACGGGCCAGCCCCAGTCGCTCAAGAGCCGCCTGGGCACCATCGGCCCGCGCGATGCGTCCGCGCCCGAGGTGAACAAGGACCTTCCCTGACACGGGGAGGGGGGTGGCTGCCGCATGGGATTGCTATAAAAACATGAGCTGCCGGCGCTTTGGTGAAAAGCGGTGGAGCCCATTGGAATCAAAAACTACGGAGGGAAGCGAGATGAGAGATGCCAAAAAGATGGCGGCCCGTGCCGCCATGGCGGTGGCGGCGATGGCCATGGTCCTGGGCGCCGGTGCCCAGGCGCAGCCGGTCTACAAATGGGTGGATGCCGAGGGCAAGACCCACTATGGCTCCCAGCCGCCGCCGTCCAAGCAGGATGCCGAGCCGCTGAAGCTGCAGGGCACCAACGGAACCGGTGGCGCCGGTGCGAGCGGCAAAGGGGGCGGCAAGCCCGGCAGCGTCCAGTACAACGCGGACGGCACCAAGAAGATTCCCAAGGACGTGCAGGAGTTTGCCGAGGGGGCCACGAAGGCCCTGGGCACGGTCGACAGCAAGCAGGTGCCGCTGAACTGCCAGGCCGCCGTGGGCAACATCCACGACCAGGCCGACTCCATGCTGGAAGTGGGGCAGAAGAATGTGCGCGATGGCTACATGGCCCAGGCCGACTTCGACAAGACGGCGCCCAAGATCCGCGAGGCGAAGGGCAAGTACAGCGTGTCGGACTGCCAGGGCGCGTCGGGCAACAAGAAGTCGTTCTACCAGTGCATGTCCAGCAGCTACAACCACGTGATGGGGTGCGACAAGCAGTACAAGCATTGAGCCTGCCGTGAGGCGCCGCGCGCCTTCCCGCAGGGGGGGCCCGCGCTGGCCGGACGCCGCCGGGCCACGTGCGGTGGCGCGGCCGCCTGCAGCCGCCCCCGCGCTGCTTACACGTTGTGCAGCACCTCGCCCTGGCGCAGCGCGGCGCCGGAGCGCACCAGGTCATCGGCCAGGCTGCGCAGCCACTCGGCCTGCGTCTGCTCCGCGAAGTAGCGCTCGCGCAGCATCCCGAAATAGGGCGTGGCCTCGGCCCAGGCCGTGAGGTCGGCCATGCTGATCTGCTGCCACTCCAGCAGCTTGTACTTGAGCAGCACCTTCGCGGCGTAGAGCGCGTGCTTGGCCGGGTTGCGCACGAAGCCGTCCAGGCGCCGGCGCGCGCCGTCGATGGCGCGGGGCGCATCGGCAAACACCGGCCCGTGGCCGGGGATCACCACCTGGGGCGAGAGTTTCTCGATCACGTCCAGCGTGGCGCCCACCTCGGCAAAGGCATCGTCGCCTTCCAGCTCGGGAAACACCACGCCAAAGCCGCTTTCCCAGAGCGCATCGGCCGAAATCAGCACGCGGCCCTGGGGCTCGAACAGCACCACCGAATGCGGGTCGTGCCCCGGGGCGGCATGCACCTGCCAGGGCTTGTCGCCCAGCAGCACGCAGGAGCCGGGCGTGAGCAGCGTGTCGGCCCGAAAGGGCGGGCATTCCTGGCCCGTGGGGGTGTAGCTCAGCGCATAGGCGTCCCATTGGCGCACATGGTCCGCCTGGCCGGGCGGGATGGCCGTGAGCACGCCCGGCCAGGCCTTTTGCAGCGCGGCGTTGCCGCCGCAGTGGTCGCTGTGCAGGTGGGTGTTGAGCACGCGGTCCAGCGGGCGGCCCGCCAGCGCGTCACGCACCAGGGCGACGGTCTGCTCGGCATGGCTGCAGTAGCCCGTGTCCACCAGCGCGGTGTCGTGGTGGCCGATGAAGAGAATGTTGTTGGCAGACAGCCAGCCGCGTTCGAGGACGGTGATTTCGGGGGGCAGGAGGTCGTGGGGCGCGGTGGTGGGCATGGGGGCGGGAATTCGATGGCTTCGGTGGCGGGCATGCGTGCCGCGCCGTGGGCTGCTGCCCAGCGTACCGCAGGTGGGGGCCGCCCGAAGCCCTCCAAAACCCGCAGCTCGGCCTGCGATGGCTGCTGCGGCCGGGTGGCGGTAACTGGCAGCGCGTCGCTACTGCGGCAGGCTCACTTGTGATGCAGCATTGCGCGTGGTGAAGTACAGCTTCGAGTCGCGCACCGCGACGCCCACAGGCGTGTGGATCACTCCTGGGAGATCTCCGCCCACGAATCCTCTTTGCCCTGCTTGGCCCACCAAGGTCGTCACCTGGCCCTCTGCGGAGATCTTGCGGATCACGCTATTGACGGGGTCGGTGAGGTACAAATGGCCCTTGGAGTCCACGGCAAGACTGGCCGTTGCGCCATCCTCCCCGTGGCTGGAGCCGAAGTCCTGGCCCAGGTAGACCCCGCCGGCCGTATAGGTGCTGTAACTGGCGACAGCAAAGCGTGCGCTACCGGCGGGGCCATCCGCCAGACCCGCAGGCAGATCGGCTCGACCGGCGATGGTGCTCACCATGCCTGCCGGGGTGATCTTCCGGATGGTGGGGCCAATGCCGGTGAACGCGTCGTTGAGTCCATCCACCACATACAGGTTACCTGCCTGATCCAGAGTCATGTTCCCCAGGATGGCAAAGCGTGCGGTGCTGCCCGGCCCATCTACATGGCCCAAAGTGCCGGGACTGCCGGCCAGCACGCTGACCGAGCCCGCCGCAGTGATCTTGAGGATGACGCCATTGACGCCACTTGCGTACACGTTGCCAGCGTCGTCGGCAGCAATCCCATTGATGCCTGCAAAGTAACTGTAGGTCCGACCGCCCGATACAAAGGGGGCGATCCATGTGGACACATCTGCCAATACAGCGCCCTGGCCTGCGGGGGTGAACCGGTAAATGAGATTGGGCGAGTCCCGCATGCTGGCCGTCGACGCAACGTAGATGTTGTCTTGTCCGTCCACCGCCATGGCCCGCCAGGAAGGGGCTTCAGCGCCTACGGGCCACTGAAGCGCGCGGGTCCTCGTGGTGCCATCCGGGTTGACGATGCGCATCCGCGATTTGTCGTAGTCACTCACATACAAAGAGCCAGACTTCGCCAATGCCAGGGCCAGAGGTGCCCTGAACCGTGCATCCACGCCGGGTCCATCGGGCGGGGGGCCTTCGAGATCTGGTTGCGTCGGCCTACCGGCAAGGATGGTGCGGGTGCCGTCGCGCTGATACTTCTGGACCCACGTGGATAGGCCGTTGGAGAGGCTGGCAACGAAGTTGCCGCTGCGATCAATCACCAGGCTGGTGCCGCCCAGCGCCTCAGGAGCATTGGTCGCTACTGTGGATGCTGTTCCGTTCTTGGCGATGTGGCGAATGGTGGCGGAACGGAGTCCATCCAGCGCGTAGAGCTCGTTGGCAGCATCGATTGCCAGGTCCTGGAGGATGCCGAACCGGGCCGTTGTTGCATCACCATCGGTTGTTCCTTGGATGTCTTTGTCGCCGGAGATGTGGGTCAGTTCGCCAGTCGGGGCATATTTCTTGATGGAACTGCCATCCGTGACGTAGATGGTGCCGGAGGCATCCACGACGAAGCTGGAGCGTTCCGGTATCGGCAATGCAGCGTCCAGCGTACTCGTCAGACCCGCGGGCGTGATTTTGCGAATTTTCGGATAGGTGTAGGAGCTTTGGCCGACATAGAGATTTCCGGCGCTGTCCAGCTTCAGCCCCCGGGGGGCGCAGACTGTCGAGTCCTGTGGCGCACCGTCTGTATTGCCACACACCCCGGCCTTGCCCGCGAAGGTGGTGACTGCGCCTGTGTTGTCGATCTTGCGCACCAGGTGGTTGGCGGTGTCCGCCACGTAGGTATTGCCTGCTGCGTCCGACACGATCGCCGATGGATAGTAGAAGCGGGCTGTAGTACCCGGTCCATCAGCGTATTGCCCCTGTATGGACGGGGATGGTTCGGGGCTTTTGCCGCCAGCCACCGTGCTGACCATGCCGGAGGCCGTCAACTTGCGGATGGCGTGGTTGCCCGTGTCGGCCAGCAGCAAGTCGCCCGTGGAGGAGAGCGCCAGTGCAGGCGCACTGGCAAAAAGTGCGTCAGCAGCGGGGCCATCTAGATAGCCAGAGCCGCTGGTGGCCCCAGCGAGCAGGCTGAGCGAAGCCTTGACTGCGGGTGGTGTAACCGGCGTACCCTGATCGCTTCCGCCGCCGCACGAGATGATTAGAACGGACGCACCTAGAAGTAAGGCCAGCCAGGTACGGGCAGCCGGGCGCTTTCGCGACATGGTTTTCATGGGCGGATTCTCCCGATGCGTGTAAAAAAGCCGCACCAATGTGGTGCTTTGTCTGTGAAATGATTATGCGTAGACATTAAAAAAACGTGACCGCTGTTTCAATCCGTTGCAAGTCGACTCTGGCGCCTTGTGGGCCTTGGAGAACTGCAGACCTGAAAAAGCACCCCTCAGATCTTGTAGGCTGGTCGTCTATCACAGCCTGAGGTTGAGGCAGCGGGCATCAGAACGTCACGCCTGCCACCAGGATCACGTTGGCGTACGGCGTGCACTCCCCCGTGCGCACCATCACGCGGGCCTGCTGGGTCAGGCGCTTGAAGTCGTCGTGGGGCACGGCCTGCGGCTCCACCGGGAGCTGGCACCAGCCGGGCAGATGGCCTGCGCCGCGCTCCACGGCCTCGGTGGCGATCACGGCCTTTTCCACCTGCATCTCCGACAGCACCACGCGCAGCACGTCGGCCACGGCCGGGATGCCCGGGGTGAGTGCCAGGTCGATGCGGCGGGGGCCGGGCGGGATGGGCAGGCCCACGTCGCCGATCACCAGCATGTCGCCGTGGCCCAGGCTGGCGATGGCGTGGGAGAGTTCGGCGTGCAGCAGGGTGGTGCGTTTCACAGGGCGATCCAGTCGGGAGGCAGGGGGCTGTGCGCCACGGCGGCGCGGGTGGGGATGGAGGGCTGGGCGCCCGGCTGCGTCACGCACAGCGCGGCGGCGCGGATGCCGTCGCGCACGCCGGCATCCAGGGGCTCACCGCGCGCAAGCGCCACGGCCAGCGCGCCCAGGAAGGTGTCGCCCGCCGCCGTGGTGTCCACGGCCCGCACCACCCTGCCGGGGTGGTGGCGGCTGCCGGCAGCGTCGGCGGCCACGGCGCCTGCCGCGCCCAGCGTCACCACCACCTGGGCCGGGCCCTTGGCGCGCAGGGCTTGCGCGGCCTTGGCTGCTTCCACGGGCGTGGTCACGTTCTGGCCTGCCAGCGCCGTGGCTTCCAATTCGTTCACCACCAGCGTGTGCACCAGCGGCCACAGGGCTTCGGGCAGGGGCTGGATGGGCGAGGGGTTGAGCACCACAGGGCAACCAGCGGCATGCGCCATCTCGGCGGCGGCCAGGACCTGGGGCAGGGGCGTTTCAAACTGCAGCACCAGGCCGCCTGCGCCTTGCAGTGCGGTGCCCAGCGCGGCGGCATCCAGCACAAAGCGGCCATTGGCGCCCGGCACGACCACGATGCGGTTTTGCCCGCTGGCCTCCACGGTGATGGCGGCCACGCCGGTGGTGGTTTCTGTGTCGGTTTGCACGCCGCCGTGGTCGATGCCGTCGGCGTCAAGCCCCGCGCGCAGCGTGTGGCCGTAGCCATCGTCGCCCACGCGGCCAAACAAGGCCACCCGGGCGCCCTGGCGGGCGCAGGCCACGGCCTGGTTGCCGCCCTTGCCGCCGGGCACCAGGTGCAGGGCGTCGGCCAGCACGGTCTCGCCGGGGCCGGGGGCGTGTTGCACCTGCAGCACCAGGTCCATGTTCAGGCTGCCGACCACGGCGATGCGCGGCACGCGCGCGGCGGAGGCGCTCATGCGCGGGTCTCCAGGGCGGGCGGCGCGGTGGAGGCGCGCACGCGCAGCTCGGGCTGTAGCATCACCTTGCGCGCGTCCTGGCGCTTGCCGTCGATGCGTTCGAGCAGCATGTCCACCGCCAGCGCGCCGATGCGCTGCTTGGGCTGGGCCACGGTGGTCAGCGGCGGGCTGGTGAAGGCGGCCAGCTCGATGTCGTCGAAGCCCACGATGGACAGCGCCTCGGGCACGCGCAGGCCCCGTTCATGCGCGGCGCACAGCGCGCCCATGGCCATGAGGTCGTTGCAGACGAAGACGGCGGTGGGCGGCGTGTCCGCGCGCAGCAGGGCGTGCATGGCGTCGTAGCCGCCCTGGCTGGTGAAGTGGCCGTTGCACAGCATGGGCGCCTCGCCGCGGGCATCCGCAGCCGCGGACAGGGCGGCGCGCCAGCCCGCGATGCGCTGCTCGCTCGGTACCAGGCCCTCGGGCCCGCTGATGCAGGCGATGCGGCGGTGCCCCAGGTCCAGCAGGTGCTGCGTGGCGAGCTGCCCGCCTTGCATGTGCGCGGTCTCGACAAGGTCGCAGGGCTGCTCGGCGATCTCGATCTCGCGGTCCACCAGCACGGTGGGGATGGACAGGCCCGCCAGCTGTGTGGGCAGCGTGGCGTCGTGCCCCGTGGAGACGACGATGAGTCCGTCGATGCGCCGCTCGGCCAGCACCTGCAGGTAGGTGCCCTGGCGGTGCGCCTCGTCGTTGGTGTTGCACAGGATGAGGTTGTAGCCCGCGCCGAAGCAGCGGTCTTCCACGCTGTGCACGATCTCGGCGAAGTAGGGGTTGGAGCTGTTGGGGATCAGCATGCCCAGCGTGCGCGTGTTGTTGCTCTTGAGGCTGCGCGCGATGGCGCTGGGCACGTAGCCCAGCGCGCGGATGGCTTTTTCGACGCGCTCGCGCCCCTCGGGGCTCACGCGGCGCGTGCCGTTGACCACGTGCGACACCGTGGTGACCGACACGTCGGCGTGGCGCGCAACGTCCTTGATAGTGGCCATGGGAAGAAGAAAAAAATTGGGAGGGGAGGAAGTCGGTGGGCAAGGAGGGAGGGGTGTCAGGCGGCGGCGCGGCGCTGGCGCAGCGTGTCCACGATGACGGCCGCCACGATCACGAACCCCGTGATGATGCGCTTGCTGGGCTCGCTCGCGCCCACCTGGGCCAGGCCCGCCTCCAGCACCGCGATGATGAGCACGCCAAACGCGGTGTTCACCACCGAACCGCGCCCGCCCATGAGGCTGGTGCCGCCAATCACCACGGCGGCGATCACCTGCAGCTCCATGCCGGTGCCGGCGTTGGGGTCGGCGGCTTCGAGCCGGGCCGACTGCATCAGCCCCGCCAGCCCCGCGAGCAGGCCGGTCATGGCAAACACGATGACGCGGATGGGGCGCGGGTCCACGCCCGCCAGGCGCATGGCTTCCTCGTTGGTGCCGATGCCCACCACGCAGCGGCCGAACACGGTGCGCGACAGCACCAGCTGCGCCACCACCACCAGCACCACGGCCAGCAGAAACGCGAACGAAATGCCGCCAAAGAAGGGTGCCGACAGCCACGAGATGGCGTCGCCCACGTACTGCGTGCGCGAGTCGGTGACCACGTACGCGCTGCCGCGCACGGCTTCGAGCATGCCCAGCGAGACGATGAACGAGGGCAGCCGCCAGGCCACCGAGATGGCGCCCGTGATGGTGCCGCACACCAGGCCGGTGGCCAGCGCCAGGGCTGCGGCGGCGGGCACCGTCCAGCCCCATTGCAGGATGGCGGCGGCCGAGGTGGCGGCGGCCAGCGCCATCACCGAGCCCACCGACAGGTCGATGCCCGCGATGATGAGCACGAAGGTCATGCCCACCGCCATCACGGCCAGGGCCGGGATCTCGTTGGCGATGGTGATGAAGGTCTCGGCGCTCCAGAAGTAGTCGGACAGCGACGAGAACAGCGCCACCATGCCCGCCAGCACGGCCAGCAGGCCCAGGTAGGTGCCCAGCTGGCTGCGCCAGACGGAGGAGGCGGAAGGTGCCGCCGCAGGGGCGGCAGAGTGTGCGGGGGCGTTCATGCGGTGACAGGAGAAGGGGTGGAAGGGGTGGTGCCGGTACGGCCGCCGGGCTCGGAAAACGCGGCCGCCAGCAGCGATTGCTCGGACCACTCGCCGCGCTCGAACACGGCCACCAGGCGGCCCGCGCTCATCACGCCGATGCGGTCGGCCATGGCCATGAGTTCGCGCAGGTCGGACGACACCATGAGCAGCGCGCGGCCTTCCGAGGCCATGCGGTCGAGTTCGCCATACAGCTCGGCGCGCGCGCCCACGTCCACGCCGCGCGTGGGTTCGTCGAGCAGCAGCACGCGGCCCTGGCGGTGCAGCCAGCGGGCGAACACCACCTTTTGCTGGTTGCCGCCCGACAGCTGCCCCACGGGTTGCTCGGGGCTGCGGCAGCGGATGCCCAGCGTGCGCACAAAGCCCTGCACCAGCCGGCTTTCGAGCCCGCGCAGCAGCCAGCCGCCGCGCGAGACGGCCGACAGGTCGGACAGCGTGGCGTTGATGCGGATGGGCTGCGCCAGCAGCAGGCCCTGCGATTTGCGGTCTTCGGTGACCAGGCCCACGCCGGCGGCGATGGCCTGCAGGGGGGATGCGAAGCCACGCGCAATGGTGCGTGGTGTGGCGAGGGGCGCCTTGGTCGCCTGGTTTGCTATGTTTTGTGTAGCTGTTTGCGCTTGTCCATCAAGCGCTGGGGGCTGTTTTTGCTCAAATTCCGGGTGCAGCGCGATGCTGCCCCGGTCTGCCCGGTCGGCGCCAAACAGCAACCGGACCAGCTCGGTGCGGCCGGAGCCGACCAGCCCGGCAATGCCCAAGATCTCGCCCGCGCGCAGTTCCAGGCTCACGTCCTGCACGGCGGTGCCCCGGCCCAGGCCCCGGGCGCCCATCACCACCGGGCCGGCGGGGCGGCGCGGGCGGTGCTCCAGGTCGCTCACCGACCGGCCCACCATGCGCTGCACCAAGTCGTCCTCGCTCATTCCGGCCATGGGGCGCGCGTCCACCAGGCGGCCGTCGCGCAGCACGGCCACGCGGTCGGCGATGCGCCGCAGCTCTTCGAGCCGGTGCGACACGTAGATGATGGCCACGCCGCGCGCGGTGAGGTGCGCGATCTGCTCGAACAGGTAGTTGGTCTCGCGCGGCGTGAGCATGGCCGTGGGCTCGTCGAGCACCAGGATGCGCGTGTCGTCCTGCAGGTTGCGCGCGATCTCCACCATCTGCTGCTGGCCGATGCCCAGCTGCGACACCGGCGTGGCGGGGTCGATGCCGCGCAGGCCAATCTTGTCCAGCTGCGCGCGCGCGGCCGTGTGCAGCGCATCGCGCCGCAGCCAGCCCAGGCGGTGCGGCAGGCGGCCCATCAGCAGATTCTCGGCCACGGTGAGCGTGGGCACCAGGCCCAGCTCCTGCATCACCATGCGCACGCCCTGGCGTTCGGCGTCGCGGCGGGAGCCGGGGGTGTAGGTCTGCCCCGCCAGGCGCATGCCGCCCCGCGTGGGCGACTCCAGCCCGCAGATGATCTTGGAGAGCGTGCTCTTGCCCGCGCCGTTCTCGCCCGTCAGCGCCAGCACCTCGCCCGCGTTCAGCGCCAGCGTCACGCCGTCCAGCACCGTGGCCGTGTAGTCCTTGCCCACGGCGTCGATCGTGAGCAGGGGAGTGGCCAGGGCGGGGGCGGCGGTCGTGCGGGGCATGGCGGGCGAAGCGGGTGCGGCTGGGGTCGGGGTGCGTCTTACTTGCTGCCCTTGGTCACGAGCACCACGTCGGTCTTCACCAGGGCGGGCAGCTGCGCCTGGGGCGTCTTGGCGGCCAGGGCCTTCTGCGCCAGCTCGATGCCGAACACGGCCTGCTTGGCGGCGTACTGGTCGGCGGTGGCCAGCACGCGGCCGTCGGCCAGCATGGGCTTGATGGCGCCGATGTTGTCGTAGCCCACCACCTGCACCTTGCCGGTCTTGCCGGCGGCCTTCACGGCGGCCACGGCGCCCAGGGCCATGCTGTCGTTGCCGGCCAGCAGCGCCACCAGGTCGGGGTGCTCGCGCATCATGCCGGCGGCCACGGTGTTGCCCTTTTCAATTTCCCAGTTGCCGGACTGCACGCCCACCACGGTGATGTTGGCGGCCTTCATCGCGTCCTGGTAGCCCAGCGTGCGCTGCTGCGCATTGAAGGTGGTGGACACGCCTTCGATGATGCCCACCTTGTCGCCGGCCTTCAGTGTCTTGGCCAGGTGGTCGCCCACCAGCTTGGCGCCCGCGCGGTTGTCGGGGCCCACGAAGGGCACGGTGATGTTCTTTTCCTTCAGCGCGTCGGCATCGAGCTGGTTGTCGATGTTGACCACCAGGATGCCCTTGTCGATGGCGGACTTGACCACGGGCACCAGCGCCTTGGAGTCGGCCGGGGCCAGCACGATGGCGCTGACCTTCTGCGCCACGGCCTGCTCGATCATCTTGATCTGCGCGGCGGTGTCGGTCTCGTTCTTGATGCCGTTGGCCACCAGCGTGTATTCGCTGGCGTGCGCCTTCTGGTGCGCCTTGGCGCCGTCTTCCATGGTGCGGAAGAACTCGTTGGCCAGCGACTTCATGACCAGGGCGATCTTGGGCTTGTCCTGCGCGAACGCAGGGCTGGCCAGCAGGCTGCCCACGACGGCAAGGGCGGCGGCGGTCTGAACGGAACGGCGGGTGAACTGCATGGTGTCTCCTGTTGGAATGGGGCTTCAAGCGCCAGCGGCGCCCACAAAAACGCTTCGGGCGACCCGCCAAAGCGATGCCGCGGCGCGAATCATATCTAAAGCAAACGTTTGCGCAAACGTTTGCTAGTTGGTGAAAACCCTGAAATAGCACGCAATGGCCTGGCGGGGAGAAAGCCGGGAACGGCTCTGCCGCCGTGCCGCCCTGCGCGGAGCCCGGCCCTGGCTTCGCGGGGCTTGGAGGGGGTGGATGGGAGGAGGGGCCCCGCAGAAAAGAGCAAGGGCCGGGCCGTGGCGCCAGGGCGTGGAAACCTGCGCGCTGCCTTGCCAGAAACACCGCGCAAGGCCCGCCCCCGCCGCGCCGGTGTTGTGCCCCCTTTTCCTGGCGCGAAGCGCGTGAGGAGAAGGGGGAAAGGAAGGAGAAGAGGAAAGGGGGCGGAGCCGCTCAGGCGGCGGTTCTCAATTCCCGCCGCAGGATCTTGCCCACGTTGCTCTTGGGCAGCTCGTCGCGGAACTCGATGTACTTGGGCCGCTTGTAGCCGGTGAGGTTCTCCTGGCAGTAGCGGGCCACGTCCTCCTCGCTGAGCGTGGGGTCGTTCTTGATGATGAACACCTTGATCGCCTCGCCCTGCTTTTCGTCGGGGATGCCGATGGCCGCGCATTCCACCACGCCGGGGCACAGGCTGATGACCTGCTCCAGCTCGTTGGGGAACACGTTGAAGCCGCTCACCAGGATCATGTCCTTCTTGCGGTCGATGATGCGCGTGTAGCCCTCACTGTCCATGATGCCGATGTCGCCCGTGCGCATGAATCCATCGGGCGTGAAAGCCTTGGCGTTCTCCTCGGGCTGGTTGTAGTAGCCCGTCATCACGTTGGGGCCGCGGATGCAGATCTCGCCCGGGTCGCCCTGGGGCACGCTGTGGCCGGCGTCGTCCTTGATGGCGATGTCGATGCCCGGCAGCGGCAGGCCGATGGTGCCGCTGAAGGTGGTGTTGTTCACCGGGTTGTTGGTGCCGATGGCGCAGGTCTCGCTCATGCCCCAGCCTTCGATCATGGTGCTGCCCGTGACCTTTTGCCACTGCTTGGCCGTGCCTTCGCTGGCGGCCATGCCGCCGGCCTGCGACACGCACAGGTGCGAGAAGTCGAGGGTGCGGAACTGCGGGTTCTGCAGCAGCGCGTTGAACAGGGTGTTCACGGCGGGCAGCATGTGGAAGGGGCGCTTCTTGAGCTCGGCCACGAACTTGGGAATGTCGCGCGGGTTGGGGATCAGCGTGAGGCTGGAGCCCTGGCGGATGGCCAGCAGGCACAGCGTGAGCGCGAAGATGTGGTACAGCGGCAGCGCGGCGATGGAGTTGGCCTTGCTGATGTCGCCCACCTTCGACAGCGCGGGCGTGAACCAGGCCTCGGCCTGCAGCGTGGCGGCCACGATGTTGCGGTGGGTGAGCACCGCGCCCTTGGACAGGCCCGTGGTGCCGCCCGTGTACTGCAGGAAGGCGATGGAGTCGAGCGTGGCCTGGCTCGGGGCCAGGGACTTGTGCTCGCCCAGCGACAGCGCCTTCTTGAAGGTGACGAGCTTGCGGCCGCCGGTCAGGGGCAGCTCGTAGGCCGGCACCATCTTGGCCAGGTGGCGCACCGCGAAGGTGATCCAGGCGCCGAACGCGGCGCCCAGCAGGTCGCCCATCGAGGTCATCACCACGTGCTGGATGGCGGTGCGGTCCACCACCTCGGCCAGCGTGTGCGCGAAGTTCTCCAGGATCACGATGGCCGTGGCGCCCGAGTCCTTGAGCTGGTGCTCCAGCTCGCGCGCCGTGTACAGCGGGTTCACGTTCACGCAGGTGTAGCCCGCGCGCAGCACGGCCGCCATGGTCACGCCGAACTGCGGGATGTTGGGCAGCATGATGGCCACGCGCGCGCCGGGGGGCAGACCCAGGCTCTGCAGGTAGGCGCCCAGCGCGGCCGAGCGGCGCTCCAGTTCGCCATAGGTCATCCACCGGTCCATGCAGACCGAGAAGGGGCTCTTTGCGTGCTTGCGGAAGGATTCCTCCAGCAGGTGGGCCACAGAGCGGTATTGCTCGGGCTGCACATCGTGCGGTACGCCCGGGGGGTAGCTCTTGAGCCAGATCTTTTCCATGCGCTTGTTTCCTTGTGCTCGCCAGTGAAAGGGTGGGCACAGATTGTGGAAGCGCGGGCGTGCAGTCAGCTACCGGGCTTGTCCTAGGGTGCGCGCCAGTTGGGTCTCGCAGGTGACAGGATCGGCATCGAACAGCTGCGCCATCAGCGCGCCTTCGCGCTCCTGGATGGTGGCCAGGAACTGCTCGACCCCGCCGCGCTGGCGCGCGAGCTGGCCAAAGGTGTCGAAGCCCGCCTCCAGGAACCGCTGCAGCGCTCCCATGCCGGCCGCCTGGGCGGGCGCGCGCATCATGCGCAGCATCATGCGCAGGCCGGGGGTGCGGGTCAGGCGGGCGAGGTCGGTGCCCATGGCCAGCACGCGCTGCAGTTGCTGCTGGCGCGCATGGCGCTGCCCCACGGCGCGCCAGGCGGCGGTGTAGCGGGCGGCGTCCGGCATGCCGCCCCCGCCGGAGGCGTCGAGCCAGGCGCGGCCCATCTCCTGGTCGAGCCCCTCGGTCTGCGCATGCAGCACGGCCAGCGCCACGGCGGTGGCCACCACGGGCTGGGGGAACATGGTCTGCAGCGTGCCCGCGATGCGGCCGAACTGCAGGTCGCGCTCGGTGTAGTCGGTGTCGCTGTACAGCTCCTCGAGGAAGAACCGGGCCGCGGGGCCGAACGAGGGCGAGCCCATGAGGTCGGCATAGGTGCCCCTGAAGCGCCGTGCCTGCAGGGTCTTGACCTGGCCCACCGCCGCGCCCAGTGCGGCATCGCCGGTGCGGTGCAGGCGCAGGGCCGTGACGTCGGCGATGCAGTCGCGGATGGTCTGGGCGGCATCCATGGGGCGGGGTCCTTTCTACGTGCGGGGGGCGTCAGGGCGGGGCCCAGACCGCACAATGCGGCTGGTCAATTACAACATCTGCCCATCACCACCATGATCGCGCGCTGGCAACGAACCCTGCTTCTGTTCATCCTGCTGACCATGGCCGCCTGGCTGGTGTGGCAGTGGCCGCATTCGCCCTTGCGTGCCGTGCTGGGGGCGTTGCTGCCCCTGGGGATATACCTCGCGGTGATGGCGGTGGAGTTTGTGCTGATGCACCTCACCAACCGCCAGGACGCCGCGCCCCGTGCGCGCCTCTCCCAGGTGCTGGCCGCCTGGTGGGCCGAGGTGTGGGTGGCATTGATGGTCTTTGGCTGGCGCCAGCCGTTTCGCCACCAGTCATTGCCCGACTGGCTGCCTGCGCAGCCGACCGGAAAGCGCGGCGTGGTGCTGGTGCACGGCTTCATGTGCAACCGGGGCCTGTGGTTGCCGTGGTTCGCGCCATTGCAAGCCCGGGGCCATGCCCATGTGGCGGTGAACCTGGAGCCGGTGATGGGCTCGATTGACGAGTACGCCGACATCATCGAAGAGGCCGTGCGCAAGGTGACGGCGGCCACGGGCCAGGCGCCGGTGTTGCTGTGCCACAGCATGGGCGGGCTGGCGGTGCGGGCCTGGCTGCGCGCGCACCAGGCGGACGGGCGGGTGCACCGGGTGCTGACGCTGGGCACGCCGCATGGCGGCACGTGGCTCGGGCGCTTCAGCCGGGCGGTGAATGGGCGGCAGATGAGCCTGGCGGGGGACTGGGTGGTGGCGCTGCAGCGGGCCGAGCCGGCGGGGCGGGCGGCGTTGTTTACTTGCTGGTATTCGAACTGCGACAACATCGTGTTCCCGGCGAGCACCGCGGCGTTGCCAGGGGCGGACAACCGGTTGGTGGAGGGCGTCGCGCATGTGCAGATGGCGTTTGATGCGGGGGTGATGAAGGTGTGCCTGGAGGAGATGGGGCGGGGGTGATCTTTGATTGTTGTGGATTCTGGTGCTTGTCTATCAAGCGCTCGCAGCTATTGTTTTTATAGTTCACGCCGTGCCTGAGTGAAGGGCGGAGGCCGGGATGTCGCCCCGGCGGGCGAGGTACTTGTTCTTTGCTTCGCCAAAGAAAAGTACCCAAAAGAAAGGCGACCCACAGTCTGCGACCCCTTCGCGTTGCGAAGGGGCAAACCTGCGTCGGTGCGGTTGCGGCGTGCGCCGTGGAACTCGCTGTGCGCTGGCGCGCGCCGCTCGGACAACCACGGCGAGTCAGAGCACGAGGCATGGGCGCTGCGACGCCCATGCTCACCCCGCAACCGCCCCGCCGCAGGCGCAGCCAGATGGGGGTGGGGAGCGAACAGCCAAACAGCCAAACAGCCATACGGGCCATCGCTGCGCTCGGCCACGCCTGCGCGGCGCGTGGCGCTTGCGCCCGCGAGATGGGGCCGAGCGCAGCGATGGCCCGAAGGGATGTCCGCACCCCGGGTTCCCTTCAGGATGCGCCGAGGAGCGCAGCGGCCAGCGGATCAGGGCTCGCGATTGTCTGAGCGCAACGCAGTGGAGCGAGTTCGAGCGAGACCCCGCTGGACGCGAGCACCGCAGGTTGCCCGCAGCGAAGCGAAGGGACGCAGCGTGCAGGGTCGCCTTTTCTTTGGTGACTTTCTTTTGGCGAAGCAAAAGAAAGCCACTGCGCCGCCGGGCGCACACCCCGGCCTCCGCCCTTTGTTCAAGAACGGCGCAAGCTATAAAAACAATAGCTAATAGGGATTGATAGAAAAGCGCAAGAGCCTTATTTCACTCAAGAATCAAGCAACCACCGCATCCCGCTCATCCGCCGCAAACTCCGGCAACCCCCGCAGCCGCTCATAGATCGGCGCAAAGTCCGCCGCCGTCATCTCGAACAGCTGCTCGAAACTGTCGATCACGAAATACGTCTGCTGGTACGTATCGATCTTGTAGCGCGTGCGCATGGTGCGCTCCAGTTGCAGCGCAATGCGCTGTGGCTCCGGGCTCTGCACGGAATACGCCAGTTCGCCCGAAGAACTCAGAATCCCCGCGCCGTACGCCCGCAACTGCCCCGCCTCGCGGATCAACCCGAACTCGATCGTGTACCAGTACAGGCGGCTCAGCATCTCGCACGACCCCAGCCCCTGCGCCTTCAGCCCGCCCTGGCCATAGCGCTGTACATAGTCCGCGAACACCGGGTTGAACAGCAGCGGCACGTGGCCGAACAGGTCATGAAAAATGTCTGGCTCGACGATGTACTCGAACTCCTCGGGCTTGCGGATCCAGTCCGTCACCGGGAACTTGCGGTTGGCCAGCAGCGTGAAGAAGGGCACCTCGGGGATCAGGCCGGGCACGCCCACCAGCTCCCAGCCCGTGGCCTTGTAAAGGCGCTCGTTGACTTCCTCAAAACGCGGAATGCGGTCGCTGGCGCCCAGCGAGGGCAGGGCGTCGATGAACGCCTGGCTCGCCAGGCCCGGCAGCAGGGCGCGCTGGCGCTCGTACAGGCGGCGGTAGGTGTCGTGGTCTGCGGCGGTATAGGCCGCGTAGTCCTGCGGGCAGGTGTAGTCCTCGCTGGCGCGCGAGTAGTCGCCCCGGGGTGGGCGGGTGGATTGGCCATAGACGACGGGGGCTTGTCCCATTTTTTGCTCCTTGGCCGTCCTGGTGCGGCGCGCCGGGTGGCGCGCACCTGCCCGGGCGGCGGTTATTCGATCTTGATTTTTGCGGCCCGGATCAGGAACTCGTACTTGCTGTTTTCCGAGCGCACGAATTGCGCGAACCCGTCGAGCGTCAGCTCTTCGGGCGTGATGCCCATCTTCTTGAACTTCTCCTTGCCAGCGGGCGACTGCATGGCCGCCGAGAACGCGTTGGCGTAGCGGCGCGCGTCGGCGTCCGGCAGCGAGGCGGGCGCGAACAGGCCAAACCAGGTGGACACGTTGAAGCCCTGCACGCTGTCGTTGATGCTGGGCACGCTGGGCAGCGACTCGTTGCGGCTGAGCGTGGTCACGCCCAGCGCCAGCAGCTTGCCCGACTGGATCTGCGGCAGCGCCGAGGCCAGGTTGTCGAACACCATCAGCACCTGCCCCGACTCCAGCGCCGCCAGGGCGGGCTTGGAGCCCTGGAACGGCGTGTGGCCCATGCGGGTGTTGGTGAGCGACTTGAACATCTCGGCCGAGATGTGGCCGATGCTGCCGTTGCCGCCCGAGCCGTACTTGGCCTGGTCCGGGTTCTTCTTGAGGTACTGCACCAGGTCCGGCGTTGTCTTGATGCCCAGCCTGGCGGCCTGCTCCGCGTTCACCACCAGCACATTGGGCGTGCGCGCCACCAGCACGAGGGGCTTGAAATCCTTGAGCGGGTTGTACGGGAAGTTCTTCTTGTACAGCCAGGGGTTGACCGCATGCGTGGCCACCGCGCCCATCAGGATCTGGTTGCTGGTCTTGGGTGCCTTGGCCACCTGGTCGGCCCCGGTGCCCCCGCCGGCGCCAGGCTTGTTCTCCACGGTGATGGAGCCCAGCTGGGCTGCGGCGCCTTCGGCCACGATGCGTGCCGAGGTGTCCAGCGGGCCGCCGGCAGGGTAGGGGACCACGATGGTGAGGGGGGCGGACGGGTTCTGCGCCTGCGCCGCCGTGGCGGCGCAGAGCAGGACGAGAACAACACTGGACAAGGTGCTACGGAGCGACATCGGGATCCTTTTGAGTTCCGGGGAGCGCGCAGTATAGGCATCTGGTCAGGGTTAACCCGGGATGTCTGATGTCTTAGGTGTTGAGCACCCCACGGCGGATCTGGTCGCGCTCCAGCGATTCGAACAGTGCCTTGAAGTTGCCTTCGCCGAATCCGTCGCGGTAGTCGCCTTCGCGCTGGATGAACTCGAAGAACACCGGGCCCAGCATGGGCGTGGAGAAGATCTGCAGCAGCAGGCGCGGCGTGCCGTCGGCCGTGGTGCCGTCGAGCAGGATGCCGCGCGACTGCAGCTCGGGCACGGGCTGGCCGTGGCCGGGCAGGCGGGTGTCCAGCATCTCGTAGTAGACGTCGTTGGGCGCGGTGGCCAGCGAGACGCCGGCCATGCCCAGCTTGTCCACCACGTCCTGCAGGTTGTCGCAGATCAGCGCGATGTGCTGGATGCCTTCGCCGTTGAACTGCATCAGGAATTCCTCGATCTGGCCGCCGCCCTGCTTGGACTCTTCGTTCAGCGGGATGCGGATCTTGCCGTCGGGCGCGGTCATGGCCTTCGACGTCAGGCCCGTGTACTCGCCCTGGATGTCGAAGTAGCGGATCTCGCGGAAGTTGAACAGCTTCTCGTAGAAATTGGCCCAGAAGCCCATGCGGCCCCGGTACACGTTGTGCGTGAGGTGGTCGATCAGGTTCAGGCCGTGGCCCACGGGGCGGCGGTCCACGCCTTCGATGAATTCGAAGTCGATGTCGTAGATGGACTTGCCGTCCTCAAAGCGGTCGATCAGGTACAGCGGCGCGCCGCCGATGCCCTTGATCGCGGGCAGGCGCAGCTCCATGGGGCCGGTGGGGATCTCGATGGGCTGGGCGCCCAGCTCCAGCGCGCGGTTGTAGGCCTTGTGCGCATCCTTCACGCGGAAGGCGAGGCCGCAGGCCGACGGGCCATGCTCGGCGCCGAAGTAGGCCGCCTGGCTGTGGGGCTCGCGGTTGAGGATGAAGTTGATGCCGTTCTGGCGGTACAGCACCACGTCCTTGGAGCGGTGCTTGGCCACCAGGGTGAAGCCCAGCTTCTCGAACACGGCTTCCAGCACGCCGGGTGTGGGCGAGGTGAATTCGACGAACTCGAAGCCCATCAGGCCCATGGGGTTGTCCCAGGCTTCCAGCTGGGTGGCGGTTGTTGGGGGCAAGGCGGCGTTCATGGGGTGTCTCCGGCATTCGTTGAGGAATGCCATGGACTGTAGGCGTGCCCTGCCTCATGTTTCTGGCGAAATCAAGAGGCTTTGGCCTTTGATTTGCAGGAATGTTGCGAATGGTCAAAAAATGGCGCAGGACAGGCGCGCCACCCGGGCGCACCGTCGAATGGCACCGGCGCCCTGCGCTCAGGAGCCCGGCGTGGCCGGCGGGAGCTTTCGCAGCGCCAGGGCGGCATCGAGGCGCTGCTGCTCCTGCGGTGAGAACAGCTGCTGGCGCAATGATTCCAGTGCCCTGCCGTCGCCCGGCTGGGCACGGGCCTGGCTGTACTGGTCCAGGCGCTGCTGCCAGCTTTGCTCCTCCCGGTCCAGCTGGGCCATGGCGTGGGCCGCGGCCTCGCCGTACTGCGCGCTGCGCGCGGCGTGGCGGGTGCGTTCGTCGGTGTTTTGTGCGTTGAACGCGGCGGTCTGGGCCGCCGCGCTCAGGTGTTCGGTGGCCGCTGCGCGCTCCGCGCGGCGCGCCTGGGGCAATTCGTTCTCTGCATCGCGCAAGGCCTGGGTGCGCTGTTCGGCGGTGAGCCGGGGGTTGCGCTCGATCTCCAGGCGCGCCAGCGTGTAGCGGTCCAGGTCCGCCTCGCGGGCGAACAGGGCGTCGTGCTCGGGGCCGTCAAAGAACTGCTGGCGCACCTTGTGGCGCGCCTCCAGCGCTTCGCGCAGCGCGCCGGGGTCGGTCGGGTCCGGGGGCGTGCGCAGCTGGCCCAGCGCCACGCGGTAGTCCACGTAGCGCTCGGCCAGTGCCAACGCCCGGGTGGCCAGTGCCGCCGGGAAGTGCTTGCCCACCAGGCCCGCCAGGCGCTGCTTGAGCGTGGCGGGGTCCGCCGCGCCGCCGTCCTGCGCCTCCATCAGCAGCGCCTCCAGCGTATCGCGCAGGCCGTGCACCAGCAGGGGGTCTTCGTGGCGGTCCGGGCCGGCGGCGCGGCGGGCGGCGAAGAAGCTGCTCTCCATCGGCCGTGCCGAGCCCGACGGGTTCTGGCGCGCGCTGCCGGCCTGCGGGCCGGCGCCGCCGGCGCCTGGATGCGGGTCCTCCGCGCCCTGCAGGCCGTGCGGGGCCGTCCACCAGACCACGGCGGCCGTGGCGGCGGCCAGGGCCACTGCGGCGGCGAAGGCGCGGGACCTTTTTTCCACGGCTTACAGGCCCTGCGTCTTGAGGCGGTTGGCGTGCTGGCGGTACAGCGTCACCGGGTCGGTGGAGAACCAGTCGCGCAGGCCCAGCAGCTGGTTCACTTCGTCCAGGTGGTTCTGCCGGTGGTCGCCCAGGTGTTTGCCCAGGCGCGACGAGCAGGCGGAGACCAGGCCGTCGTTGGCCTCGCCAAAGACCAGGCTGAGCACGCTCAGCAGGCCATCGCTGGCGTCGAGCACGTTGGTCAGGGGCTGCGTGCCCGTCCAGGAGTAGTAGCGCACGCCGTTGGCCAGCTCCGCACCGCTGCCGCAGCCGCTGGGCAGGGCCTGCGGAAAGCGGCGGTTGAAGTCCGTGAGCCCGGCGGTGGTCAGCGAATCGAGCGCGGCGGTCGGCATCTGGGGCAGGGCCGAACCTCCGGACGTGAGGTTGATCAGGCTGACCAGCGCCCTGGCCGCGCCGCTGGCCACGGCCTCCGACACCGAACCGGCGGGGGCCACGCCCCGCAGGATGTCCGCCACGCGCGATCCCTTGTTGACCCCGCCCACCGAGGTGACCGACGCCACCAGCTGCGGCGCGACGCCCGCCACATAGCGCGTGGTGGGTCCGCCATGGGAGTGACCCACGAGGTTGACCTTGGCCGCTCCGGTGATCGCCAGGATGGTCTTGACCTGCGCCAGCAGCTGCTCGCCCCGGACCTCGGTGCTGTTCGCGGCGGACACCTGCGCCACGTAGACCTTCGCGCCGCCCTGGCGCAAGGCGTCGGGAATGCCATAGAAGTAGTCGATGCCCAGGGCCGAGTCGAAGCCGAAAAGGCCGTGCACCAGCACGATGGGGTAGCGCGTCTGCGTGTAGCCGCTCTGGGCCTGGGCGCTGGCCCCCAGGAGCAAGAGCCCGGCGCTGGCCGCCAGCGCGAGGCGCCGCAGAAAGCGGCTGAGGAATCCGGTCATGTGGTTGTCTCCGTTGGATATGGTTTTTGTGCCTGCGAAAAACGAACGACCGTGCGTTTTTGCGGGATTCATTCTTCTGGTCCGGGCGTGGTGTCACTATCGGGACATACCCCAGCATGCAATATGGCAAGCGAAAAATCCGCAGATTCCATAAAATCCTGCGCCATGCAAGCCTCAAGCGCACTCGACAAGCTGGACAGGGCCATATTGCGCCGTCTGCAAGAAAATGGCCGGGAGACGTATGACGTCATCGGTGAGCAGGTGGGCCTGTCGCCCAGCGCGGTGCTGCGCCGCGTCAAGCGCCTGGAGGAAAGCGGGGTGATCGACCGCTACGTGGCGCTGGTGCCCCCCGAGGCCGTGGGCCTGGGGCTGACCGCCTACCTCAATGTGCGGCTGGAAAAGCACACCGAAAGCCACAAGCGCAACCCCATGGACCTGTTCCGCGCCAGCGTGCAGACGTGGCCCGAAGTGGTGGAATGCGCATCGCTCACGGGCGAGATGGACTACCTGCTGCGCGTGGTGGTGGCGGACATGGCGCACTACAGCCGCTTCATCATGGACACCCTGCTCAAGCACCCCAGCGTGCAGGACTGCAAGACCAGTTTCGTGCTCGACCGGGTCAAGGCCACCACCGCCGTGCCGGTGTGATGGCCTCGCGCCCCGGGCCGCTTGCCGCGCGATGGCCGCCGCTATACCCTTGCGGGCGGCCGGCACCCGGCGCTGCGGGGCCGGGATGGGTCGCGCAGAAGACATCCGTGGGCCCTGGTGCGAGGCAATTGCTATGGATTTGGTAGCTTCTCGCGCCCATGGACAAAGCGCCAAGAGCTATTTTCTGCCTTGATTTGAGGCATCTCACTACTTTGTTGCAATGCAGCAATTTGCACTGGAAATAATGAGGGAAAACCCTTATATTTACAGCCATGTTCGCAACGAAAGACTGGCTCAAGGCATCCTGGCACGCAGGCAGGGACATGCTGCGCCCGGTGACGGGCGGCCCGTCTCCCCATGACACCCACGCAAAGCAGGAGGTGCCCATGATGGTTCCCATCCGCGCCCTGGGCCCGTCCTACCGCGAGCGGATCACCCAGCATCTGCTGAAGCTCGAACCGGCGGACCGCTATCTGCGCTTCGGCTACGCGGCCAATGACGAGCAGATCCGCCGGTATGCCGAGCACCTCGATTTCAACCGCGACGAGATCTTCGGCATCTACAACCGCCGCCTGGAACTCATCGCGATGGCCCACCTGGCGTTCTCGGAGCATCCCGAGCACAAGCACTGCGCCGAGTTTGGCGTTTCCGTGCTCAAGCAGGCGCGGGGCCGTGGTTTTGGCGCACGCCTGTTCGAGCGCGCGGTGATGCATGCGCGCAATGAAGGCGTGAACATGGTCTTCATCCATGCGCTGTCCGAGAACACCGCGATGCTCAAGATTGCCCGCAAGGCGGGCGCCACCGTGCGCCGCGACGGCTCGGAGTCCGAGGCCTACCTCCAGATCCAGCCCGCCAGCCTGGACACGCGCATGGCCGAGATCGTGGAGCAGCAGTTTGCCGAGGTGGACTACCAGATCAAGAAGCAGGCCAAGCAGTTCTGGGATTTCCTGGCGGGCGTGCAGGAAGTGCGCAGCGGCGTGCAGCACGCGCGCCACCAGTCCGCCGAGTGACCAGCGGCGGGCCCGGGCCGCAAGGCGCGGGCGCCATGGCGCGCTGTCACAACAATCCGCTATCCTAGGGGCCTGATTCACTACCCGCACGTCCTCAGTGTCTGACCCGCACCCTGCGCACCCCGGGCGCTTGCCCGAGAGGGAAGACAAGCGCACCTTCCTGCAGAAAGTGGCCGAGTTCATCCATCCGGGGCCGGACTCCACGGAAGAGCTCATCGAAACCCTGGCCGAGGCCGAGGACAACGAGGTCATCGGGGCCGAATCGCGCGTGATGCTCGAGCGCGTCATCCGCATGGCCGACATGACGGCGGGCGACGTGATGGTGGCCGCGCCGCGCATGGACCTCGTCAACATCGACGCGCCGTTCGACGAGCTGCTGCACCTTGTCATCAACACCGCGCATTCGCGGTTTCCGGTGTACCAGGGCGAGCGCGAGAACATCATCGGCATCCTCATGGCCAAGGACCTGCTCAAGCTGCAGCGGGCGCCCGAGCTGAACATCCGCGCGCTGCTGCGCCCCGCCGTCTTCGTGCCCGAAAGCAAGGGCCTGAACGACCTGCTGCGCGAATTCCGCGGCAACCGCAACCACCTGGCGATCGTGATCGACGAGTTCGGCCGCGTGGCCGGGCTCATCACCATCGAGGACGTGCTCGAGCAGATCGTGGGCGAGATCGAGGACGAGTTCGACATTCCCGAGGACGACGGCGACATCTTCGGGCTGGCCGACCGCACCTACCGCGTGAGCGGCGACACCTCGGTCGAACGGGTTTCCGAGGCGTTCGACGTGCTGGTCCAGGGCAGCGACCCCGACGAAACCTTCGACACCATCGGTGGCCTGATCGCCCACGAAATGGGCCATGTGCCCAAGCGCGGCGAGCACCTGCAGCTGGGCGGGCTGCACTTCGTCGTGCTGCACACCAAGGGCGGCGCCGTGCGCTGGTTCAAGGTGTCGCGGGTCGAAGACGCCAGCGCCGGCGGCTGATGGCCCGCGCGCGCACGACGCCGGGGCTGCCGCTGGCCCTGCAGGCGCTGCTGGCCGTGGCTGCCGGCGTTGCGCAGGCGGCCTCGCTGGCCTGGCCGTGGAGCGGCGAGCCCCTGTGGTGGCTGCAGATCGCCTCCATGGCGGTGCTGGCCTGGCTGGTGCGCCCGCAGGCCACCGCGTCCGTGGCCTGGCGGCGCGGTGCCGCCATCGGCGGCCTGTTCGCCACGGCCTGGCTCGCGGGCACGTTCTGGTGGCTTTTCATCTCCATGCACACCTACGGCGGGCTGGCCGCGCCGCTGGCGGTGGCGGCGGTGCTGGGCCTCGCGGCGTTCCTGGGCAGCTACTACGCGGTGATGCTGGGGCTTTTTTGCCGCCTGGCGCTTGCCAACAGGGCGCTGACAGCTATTGTTTTCGGAGCGTTCTGGCTGCTGGCCGAACTGGCGCGCGGCACGCTGTGGACGGGTTTCCCGTGGGGCGCGGGCGGCTATGCCCACGTTGACGGGCCGCTGGCGGTGCTGGCGCGCATCCTGGGCGTGTACGGCATCGGGGCGGTGGCTGCGATGCTGGCGATGCTGGCCGTGCAATGGCGCCCGGGGGATCTGCGCCACTGGCGCCTGTGGGGGCTGGCCGGCGTTCTCGCGGCGGGCCTGGCGGGCGCCACGCTGGAGCGCCATTGCGCGGTGAACCTGTGCCACACGCCGTCGGCCCGCACGGCGCCGCCGATGACCCTGGAACTGTTGCAGGGGAACATCCCGCAGGACGAGAAGTTCCAGCAGGGCAGCGGCGTGCCGATGGCGCTCAAGTGGTATGCCGACGCGCTGCGCGACGCCAGGGCCGACCTGGTGGTGGCGCCCGAAACCGCCATCCCGCTGCTGCCCCAGCAGCTCATGCCGGGCTACCTGGAAGGCATCCAGCAGCGCTACGCGCAGGGCTCCCAGGCGGCGCTGCTGGGCATTCCGCTGGGCAGCGAAACGCTGGGCTACACCAATTCGGTGCTGGGCATGGGCCCCGGCCACCAGAAGACGCCGTACCGCTACGACAAGCACCACCTGGTGCCGTTCGGCGAATTCATCCCGCCGTTCTTCAGATGGTTCACGGCCATGATGGACATCCCGCTGGGCGATTTCAACCGCGGAACCGTGGGCCAGGCACCGTTTGCCTGGGCAGGCCAGCGCATCGCCCCCAACATCTGCTACGAAGACCTTTTTGGCGAGGAACTGGGCGCGCGGTTCGCCAACCCGGCGCAGGCGCCGACGGTGTTCGTCAATTTCAGCAACATCGGCTGGTTCGGCGACACCGTGGCCATCGACCAGCACCTGCACATCAGCCGCATGCGTTCGCTGGAATTCGAGCGCCCCATGGTGCGCGCGACCAACACGGGCGCCACCGCCATCATCGACCACCGGGGCGTGGTCACCCACCAGCTGGCGCGGCACACGCGGGGCGTGCTCAAGGGCGAGGTGTGGGGCCGGGGGATGGATGCCGCCAGTGGCTGGCACATCACGCCGTACGCGTGGTGGGTGTCGCGCTGGGGGCTGGTGCCCCTATGGATCTTCGGGGGGCTGGCCCTGGTTTTTGCCCTGGTGGCGAGGCGGTGGCAGACGGTGCGCGGGAATTGATCCAGGTCATGTGCTGCCGGGGTGTCCCGGTGCCTTGCCGGGCCAAAACCGGGATGTGTCTTTCTCTGCCTTGATAATGGAGCCCCACAAGCGGGGGCTTGTGTTTGCATACAACGATGATTTGAAGCGGGCCCACCGCTGTTCTGGAGCACGACTGAAGATGGCTGATTCCTTTTCCTACGAACAACTGATCGCCTCGGGCGAGGGCCGGCTGTTCGGCGCTGACAGCGGGCGCCTGCCGCTGCCGCCCATGCTGATGTTTGACCGCATCACGCACATCGACAGCGATGGTGGCGCGCACGGGCTGGGAAAGATCCGCGCCGAACTTGACGTGCGCCCGGACCTCTGGTTCTTTGCCTGCCACTTCCAGGGCGACCCGGTCATGCCCGGCTGCCTGGGGCTGGACGCCATGTGGCAGCTCATCGGCTTTTACCTGACCTGGCTGCAATTGCCTGGCCGCGGCCGGGCGCTGGGCGCGGGCGAGGTCAAGTTCACCGGCGAAGTGGGCCCGGACGTGAAGCTCGTCACCTACGAAATCGACATCAAGCGCGTCATCAAGCGCAAGCTGGTCATGGCCATTGGCGATGCCCGGCTGCTGGCCGATGGCAAGGAAATCTACGTGGCCAACGACCTGCGTGTGGGCTTGTTCAAACGCGAGGAAGATGGCGCCGCACAAGGAGCCGCAGCATGAAACGCGTGGTGATCACGGGCGCGGGAATTGTCTCGTGCATCGGCAACGACATGGGCACCGTCACGCAGTCGCTGCGGGAGAGCCGCTCGGGCATCCGTGCCATGCCGCAGTTCACCGAGCTGGGCATGCGCAGCCAGGTGGCGGGCGTGCCGCAGATCAACCTCGAAGAGCTGATCGACCGCAAGCAGCTGCGCTTCATGGGCGATGCGGCAGCCTATGCGCACATCTCGCTGGCCAACGCGATCGCCGAATCGGGCCTCACGCCCGAGCAGGTGTCGCACCCGCGCACCGGCCTCATCATGGGCTCGGGCGGCGGCTCGCCCGCCAACCAGATCGAGGCGGCGGACATCCTGCGCAGCAAGGGCATCCGCCGCGTGGGGCCCTACCAGGTCACGCGCTGCATGAGCTCCACCGTGTCCGCCTGCCTGTCGACCAACTTCGGCATCAAGGGCATCAACTACTCCATCACCTCGGCCTGCAGCACCTCGGCCCACTGCATCGGCGCGGCCGCCCAGCAGATCGCCTGGGGCATGCAGGACGTGATGTTCGCCGGCGGCGGCGAGGAGGTCACCTGGGGCATGGGCCTGCTGTTCGACGCCATGGGCGCCATGTCCAGCGCCTACAACGCCACGCCCGAGAAGGCCTCGCGCGCCTATGACGCCAACCGCGACGGCTTCGTGCTGTCGGGCGGCGGCGGCGCCGTGGTGCTGGAGAGCCTGGAGCATGCGCAGGCGCGCGGCGCCACCATCCTGGGCGAGGTCATCGGGTTCGGCGCCACGTCCGACGGCGCCGACATGGTGGCCCCTTCGGGCGACGGCGCGATCGCCTGCATGCGCCAGGCCATCTCCACCGTGAGCGAACCCATCGACTACATCAACACCCACGGCACCTCCACGCCCGTGGGCGACGTGCCCGAGCTGCGCGCCATCCGCGAGGTGTTCGGCGACGCGATTCCGCCGTTCTCGTCCACCAAGTCGCTCACCGGCCACTCGCTGGGCGCCACGGGCGTGCAGGAGGCGATCTACTGCCTGTTGATGCTGCGCCAGGGCTTCATCGCGGGCTCGGCCCACATCGAGACGCTGGAGCCCGCCGCCGAGGGCATGCCCCTGGTGCGCGAGACGCGCGATGCGCCCATCCGCACGGCACTGTCCAACAGCTTCGGCTTCGGCGGAACCAACGCCAGCCTGGTGCTGCGCCGCTGGGATAACTGAGCCGCGAGGTTTTCAGCGCAACCCGCCATCCTGCGAGGGATGGGCGGGTTTTTTCATACCGCCTTTGCCGAAAGGGCTCGGTGCAGCAGCCCCGGCAGCATGGCCAGCATGCGCGTGGCGGGCAGGCCCTGGGGCAGGGCGCGGGCGTGGTAGCTGTACAGCGACATGGGCGGCAGCTCGTGCAGCTCCAGCGCCACCATGGTCCCGGGGTCGAGCTGGGTGGCGGTGAGAAAGTCGATCACCGTCCAGCCCATGCCCCGGCGCACCAGGTCCAGCGCCAGGCGCGAGGTCTGCACCTGCAGGCCCGGCCCCGCGGGCGTGCCCAGGCGCTGTGCGAGGTCGTCGATGGACTGGCGCATGGGGTCGTCCCCCACCAGGCGGATCACCGGCACCTGCGCCAGCCGGGCGCTGGGCGCCACGGCGCGCGGCGCGCGCGTCCACACGGACTGCGCCACCGCCAGGTACATGCGCCCGCTGACCAGCAGGTCGCTGCGGATCTGCGGGTGCGGGTGCTTGTAGAAGCCCAGGCAGAAATCCACGCTGCGCGTGAGCAGGGCCTGCGTCATCTGGTCCTGGTGGATGGTGCGCACTTCCACGCCCACCTGCGGGTAGCGCAGCGCATGCTCCTGCAGCACCAGGGGCAGGAACTCGTGCGTGATCGAGGGGATGGCCGCCAGGCGCACGTCGCCCGTGTCGCTGGTGCCCAGGTTGCGCGCCGTGCGGCGCAGGGCGTCGAGCTGGCGGTGGATGCCCGTGGACTCGGTGGCCAGCACCTGCGCCTCGGGCGTGGGCGTGAGGCCGGCCGGCGTGCGCACGAACAGCCGGTAGCCCAGCTGCAGCTCGGTGTGCGCCACGGCCTTGCTCACGGCCGAGGGGGTGATGCACAGCAGCCGCGCCGCGGCGCTCATGTTGCCGGTTTGCAGAACGGCCTGGAACACCTCGAGTTGCCGCAGGTTCATGGCCAGGGTCCGGTGGTAGGGGTATGAGTGAAATTCACAAGAAGAGGCTGATTATTCCCTAACGATGTGTGTGACTCTCTCATACGATCCGGCACCGCCAACGAGCGGCCGGGTTGTCAGCGCATTCCGCTGGCCGCCTCTTCATAACAACTGTCTGGAGATTTCTGTCATGCGCATTTCCCCCCCCGTGCACCGCTGGCTGGCCGGCCTGCTGCTGTCCGCCGCTTCGGCCGTGGCCATGGCCCAGGCCGCCAAGCCCCATGTCGTGGTGCTTGCCACGGGCGGCACCATCGCCGGTGCGGGCGCCTCGGCCGCCAACAGCGCCACCTACGCCGCGGCCAAGGTGCCGGTCGACAAGCTGCTGGCGGGCCTGCCGGAGCTGGCCAGCGTCGCCAAGGTCTCGGGCGAGCAGGTGTTCCAGATCGCCTCCGAGAGCTTCACCAACGAGCACCTGCTCAAGCTCGGCCAGCGTGTCTCGGCCCTGTCCAAGCAGGCCGACGTGGACGGCATCGTCATCACCCACGGCACCGACACCCTGGAAGAAACCGCGTACTTCCTGAACCTGGTCGTGCGCACGAACAAGCCCATCGTCGTGGTCGGCTCCATGCGCCCCGGCACGGCCCTGTCGGCCGACGGCGCGCTGAACCTGTACGACGCCGTGAGCGTGGCGGCCAGCAAGGACGCCGCCGGCAAGGGCGTGCTCGTCACCATGAACGACGAGATCCAGAGCGGCCGCGACGTGAGCAAGACCATCAACATCAAGACCGAGGCCTTCAAGAGCCAGTGGGGCCCGCTGGGCATGGTGGTGGAGGGCAAGAACTACTGGTTCCGCGCGCCCGTCAAGCGCCACACCGCCAATTCCGAGTTCAACATCGACGAGATCCAGGCCCTGCCCGCCGTGGACATCGTGTACGGCTACGGCAACATGAACACCACGGGCATCGAGGCCTACGGCAAGGCCGGCGTGAAGGCGCTGATCCACGCCGGCACGGGCAACGGCTCGGTGGCCGCGCAGGCGGTGGATTCGCTCAAGGCCTTGCGTGCGGCGGGCGTGCAGATCGTGCGCTCGGCCCGCGTGCCCGACGGTTTCGTGCTGCGCAATGCCGAGCAGCCTGACGACAAGTACGACTGGGTGGTTGCCCACGACCTGCGCCCCCAAAAGGCGCGCATCCTGGCCATGGTGGCCCTTACCAAGACCAACGACAGCAAAGAACTGCAGCGGATCTTCTGGGAGTATTGAGCCCCCCTGAGTCGCCTTCGGCGCCTTCCCCCCGAGGGGGGACGCACCCGGTGGCCTGGCAGAGCCAGTTCCACGGGTGCACCGGCTTGAAGGCATGCCCTCTGGAAGCGCCATAGGTGATGAACCGCGCAGCGAATATTTGAAACGAGACTTGGCGCACAACACATGCGCCGACGGGCTGCCCGCAAAGGTGGTCACCGGTACGCACCGGCTTATAGCCCGCGTGACTGGTTGGGAAGGCTGGGGCTCCAAAAGGGCTCCGGCCTTTTTTCATGGGAGGGCGGATGCTGCTTGTTTGTCGAGCCCCAGCCGCAGCGCCGTAAAATGACCGGTTGCGCGCGCGACGCCCGCGCTTGCAACCTTTGGTGGCTGCAGGCAGTGGGCCTGGCACACGCACCGCTTTTTCTTTCCCCCTTACTTGCCCGGCCCTGGCTTGCCAGTGCCACAGACGCCATGTTGACATTCCAGCAAATCATCTTGAAGCTGCAGTCCTACTGGGACGCGCAGGGTTGCGCTCTTTTGCAGCCCTACGACATGGAAGTGGGCGCCGGCACCTCGCACACCGCCACCTTCCTGCGCGCCATCGGACCCGAGCCCTGGAAGGCCGCCTATGTGCAGCCCAGCCGCCGCCCCAAGGACGGCCGCTACGGCGAGAACCCCAACCGCCTCCAGCACTACTACCAGTACCAGGTGGTGCTCAAGCCCGCGCCGGCCAACATCCTGGAGCTGTACCTGGGTTCGCTCGAAGCCCTCGGTTTCGACCTCAAGAAGAACGACATCCGCTTTGTCGAAGACGACTGGGAGAACCCCACGCTCGGCGCCTGGGGCCTGGGCTGGGAGGTGTGGCTCAACGGCATGGAGGTGACGCAGTTCACCTACTTCCAGCAGGTGGGCGGCATCGACTGCAAGCCCGCCACCGGTGAGATCACCTACGGCCTGGAGCGCCTGGCCATGTACCTGCAGGGCGTCGACAACGTCTACAACCTCAAGTGGACCGACACGCTGAGCTATGGCGACGTGTACAAGCAAAACGAGGTGGAGCAGTCCACCTACAACTTCGAGCACAGCGACGCGGACTTCTTGTTCACCGCCTTCAACGCGCACGAAAAGCAGGCCAAGTACCTGATGGAGCAGCAGCTGGCGCTGCCCGCCTACGAGCAGGTGCTCAAGGCCGCGCACAGCTTCAACCTGCTGGATGCGCGCGGCGCGATCAGCGTGACCGAACGCGCTGCGTACATCGGCCGCATCCGCAACCTGGCCCGTGCCGTGGCGCAAAGCTACTACGAGAGCCGCGAGCGCCTGGGCTTCCCCATGGCACCGCGCGAGTGGGTGGAGCAAATGGCCAAGAAGGCAGCCTGAGCGGACGAAAGAGAACAAGAACATGACGACAACCCAAAACCTTCTCGTAGAACTGTTTGTCGAAGAGCTGCCGCCCAAGGCGCTGCAAAAGCTGGGCGATGCCTTTGCCACCGTGCTGGGCGACCAGCTCAAGGCGCAGGGCCTGGCCACGGCAGCGTCCGTGGTCACGCCCTTTGCATCGCCCCGCCGCCTGGCCGCGCATGTGACCGGCGTGGCCGACAAGGCCGCCGACAAGGCCGTGCAGCAAAAGCTCATGCCCGTGACCGTGGGGCTCGACGCCAGCGGCAACGCCAGCCCGGCGCTGCTCAAAAAGCTGCAGGCCCTGGGTGCGGATGTGTCCGACCCGGCAGCCGCAGTGGCGGCGCTCAAGCGCGCGCAGGACGGCAAGGCCGAGGCCCTGTTCTACGACAGCGTGGTGCCCGGCGCGACGCTGCAGGACGGCCTGCAGAAAGCGCTGCAGGAGGCGATTGCCAAGCTGCCCATCCCCAAGGTCATGAGCTACCAGCTCGAGACCGACTGCGAACTGCCCGGCTGGACCAGCGTGAACTTCGTGCGCCCCGCGCACGGCCTGGTCGCGCTGCACGGCAGCACCGTGGTGCCGGTGAAGGCGCTGGGCCTCACGGCGGGCAACAGCACGCAGGGCCACCGTTTTGAAGCCGCGGTGTCGCCCGTGGTGCTGCAGGACGCCGACAGCTACGCCGCCACGCTCAAGAAGGACGGCGCCGTGATCGCCTCCTTTGCCGAGCGCAAGGCCGAGATCGCCCGCCAGCTGGCCGCGGCCGCCGCCCAGGTGGGCAACGGCGCGCGCCCCATTGAAGACGAGGCGCTGCTCGACGAAGTGACCGCGCTGGTCGAGCGCCCCAACGTGGTCACCTGCTCGTTCGAGACCGAGTTCCTCGATGTGCCGCAGGAGTGCCTCATCCTCACGATGAAGGCCAACCAGAAGTACTTTCCCCTGCTGGACGCCGCGGGCAAGCTCACCCACAAGTTCCTGGTGGTGAGCAACATCAGCCCCGAAGACACGAGCTTCGTGACCGGCGGCAACGAGCGCGTGGTGCGCCCGCGCCTGGCCGACGCGAAGTTCTTCTTCGACCAGGACCGCAAGAAGACCCTGGCCTCGCGCGTCGAGGGCCTCTCCAAGGTGGTCTATCACAACAAGCTGGGCACACAGGGCGAGCGCGTGGAGCGCGTTAGGTCAATAGCCAAAGCCATTGCCACGCAATTGGGCGATGCTGCGCTGGTCGCTGATGCCGACAAAGCCGCGCAATTGGCCAAGACCGACCTCGTGACCGACATGGTGGGCGAGTTCCCCGAGCTGCAGGGCATCATGGGCGGCTACTACGCCCTGAACGACGGCCTGGGCGAGACCGTGGCCCACGCCATCGAAGACCACTACAAGCCCCGCTTTGCGGGCGACACGCTGCCGCGCAACACCGCCGGCGTGGTGGTGGCGCTGGCCGACAAGCTGGAAACCCTGGTCGGCATGTTCGGCATCGGCAACCTGCCCACCGGCGACCGCGATCCGTTCGCGCTGCGCCGCCATGCGCTGGGCGTGATCCGCATGCTGGTCGAAAAAGACCTGCCACTGCAGCTCAACGACCTGCTGGCCGGTGCCGTGCCCGCCTTTGGCGACAAGATCACCGACGCATCGGCGCCCCTGGCCGACTTCATCTACGACCGCCTCGCCGGCAGCCTGCGCGAGCAGGGCTACCGCGCACAGGAGGTCGACGCCGTCATGGCCCTGCGCCCGCAGCGCCTGGCCCTGGTCGAAAAGCAGCTCGCGGCCGTGCGCGCCTTTGCCGCACTGCCCGAAAGCCCGGCCCTGGCCGCGGCGAACAAACGCGTGGGCAACATCCTGAAGAAGGCCGAGATCGAGGGCCCGGTGGATGCCCACGTCAACCCCGACCTGCTGCAGGAAAAGGCCGAGCAGGACCTTTACGCCGCGCTGCAGCGCTTCGTGCCCGAGGCCAACGCCCAGTTCGACGCGGGCGACTACACCGCCAGCCTGCAGACCCTGGCCGTGCTGCGCGCGCCGGTGGATGCGTTCTTCGACGACGTGATGGTCAACGCCGAGCAGCTGGATGTGCGGATGAACCGCCTGGGTCTGCTCAAGATGCTGCACAACGCGATGAACCGCGTGGCCGACCTCTCGCGCCTGGCCGTTTGACCGGATGGCCCAAGCTGATAGGCTGGCGATTCTCACAAGGTAACCAAGCCCCATGAAACTCGCCATCCTCGACCGCGACGGCACCCTCAACCCGCTGGGGGAGGACTACATCACCTCCGCCGACGAGTGGACCGCCGTGCCGGGCGCGCTCGAAGCCATCGCGCGCCTGAACCATGCCGGCTGGCATGTGGTGGTGGCGACCAATCAGCCGGGGCTGGGCCGGGGGCTGTTCGACGTGGTGGCCCTCAATGCCATCCATACCAAGATGCACCGGCAGGTGGCCGCCGTGGGGGGGCGCATCGACGCGGTGTTCTACTGCCCACACGCGGCCGACGAGGAGTGCGCCTGCCGCAAGCCCGCCCCGGGCCTGCTGGAGCAGATCAGCGACCGCTATGGCGTGGAGCGGCAGGACGTGCGGGTGGTGGGCAGCTGTGCCGCCCATCTGCAGGCCGGCGCCGCGCTGGGCGCGCAGCTGCACCTGGTGTGCACGGGGCAGTCGGCCCAGGTGCACCCCGGCGGGCCGCTGCCGGCGGGCATTCCGGCGGGCACGCTGGTGCACGCCAGCCTGGGGGATTTCGTGGACCAGCTGCTGCCCGCGGTGCAGGTGCCGGCGGCAGCGCTGGCGGCCATTCCCCTGCCCCTGCACGGCAGTGCCCCATCGTCTTGATGCTATTAATTTAATAGCTGCTAGCGCTTGATGATAAAGCGCTGGCAGCCGAAAACTCCTAAAAATGGCTTTTATCCGTTCCGTCATTCACCTTCTCTGGATGGGCATCACCGTCGTGCCCTATGCGCTGGCCATCATGCTGGGCACCCTGCTGGGCGTGCGGGGAGGGCCGCTGTACCGCATCGCACGGGCATGGCTGTCGCTGTGCATCAGCGGTGCCCGGGTGATCCTGGGCGTCCGTGCCCATGTGACCGGCATGGAAAACCTCCCGCAGGGCGAGAACGCCGGGGCCGTGCTGCTGGTCAAGCACCAGTCCACGTACGAAACCTTCCTCATGCCCACGATCATGCCGCGCCCGCTGGCCTACGTGTTCAAGAAGGAGCTGCTCTACGTTCCCTTCTTTGGCTGGGCGATTGGCCGCCTGGACATGATCCACATCGACCGCAACCAGCGCACGCAGGCGTTCAACAAGGTGGTGCAGCAGGGCAAGGACCTGCTGGCCAAGGGCATCTGGATCATCATGTTCCCCGAGGGCACGCGCATCGAGCGCGGGCGCAAGGGCAACTACAAGACCGGGGGCACGCGCCTGGCCATCGACACCGGCGCGCCCGTGGTGCCCATCGCCGTGACCTCGGCCAAGGTCTGGCCGCGCAAGGCCTTCATCAAGCGGCCCGGCGTGGTGGACGTGTCCATCGGCAAACCCATTTCCAGCGTGGGCCGCCAGCCCGACGAGCTGATGCGCGAGGTCGAGGCCTGGATCGAGGCCGAGATGCGCCGCCTGGACCCCGAGGCCTATGAGAACACCCCCTGAGCTGCTTCTCCTGAAGTGCCGCGCTGCGCGAGGGCGCCACCAGCGCATGCCGGCAAGGCGCCGCCAGCGTGGCGGGGCGGCCCTGGCGCGGCGGCCGCTGGCCTGGGAAGCGCCGGTGCCGGATGCTCTGGATGGCTGCTCGTCGCTGGGGAGCTATTGATTCCATGCACCGGCTTGTGCAATTGGCGCTCGACCTTTTCGACCCGCCGGCCGCACCGGTTGCGGCATCGGCGGTGCAGGCTTCAGGTTTCAAGCCTGGAGCGCCGCCGGCGCAGAATGATCAAGCGCCGGTAGCTCCTAGAACGATAGCAAGCAGGCCTGCGGCACCGGCGGTGCCCTTGCCGTCCCTGCTGTCCCCGGCCGAGTTCCGCCACCCGCAGGCCAGCCGCGAAGTGCTGCTGGGCGACGCCGTGGTCGCCTATGCGCTGCAGCGCGCACGGCGACGCACCATCGGCTTCACCGTGGGCGCGGATGGCCTGTCGGTGCGCGCGCCCGGCTGGGTGACCCTTTCGGCGGTGGACGCCGCGCTGCGCGACAAGTCGGACTGGATCCTGCGCAAGCTGTCGGAGGCCCGCGAGCGCCAGCAGCGCATGGAGGGCGGCCGCATCGTCTGGGCCCATGGCGCGGTGCTGCCGTACCTGGGCGAGCCGCTCACGGTGGTGCTGGACCCAAGCCATGGCTTTGCCGGCAGGGGCGGGGCGCTGGTGCCGTCCGTGCCGCCCTCGGCCGGGGAAGAGGGCATCGCCGTCGCCCGCAGCCTGCACATCGGCCTGCCCCACAGTGCCAGCGCCGCCCAGATCCGCGACGCCGTGCAGGCCTGGCTCATGCGCGATGCACGCCGCCACTTCACCGCGCGGCTGGACCACTTCGCCCCGCTGCTGGGGGTGCGCTGGGCCAGCCTGCGCCTGTCCAGCGCGCAGACCCGCTGGGGCAGCGCCAAGGCCGACGGCTCCATCCGCCTGAACTGGCGCCTGCTGCACTACCGCCCGGCCATCATCGACTATGTGGTGGCGCACGAGCTGGCCCACCTGCGCGTGATGGACCACAGCCCGCGCTTCTGGGACACCGTGGCCACCGTGGTGCCCGACTACGCGGTGCTGCGCAGCCGCCTGCGCGATGAACCCGCTCCATTGTGGGAGTGACGCATTCGCCCCTGTGGCGGGCCGTGGGCCCGTCCCGTGGACCGGTTAACCGAGATGAAAGGAGCTAGCTGATGACCATCCCGCAAACGATCACTCCCGCCGAAGGCTACGCGGGCGATGTCACGCCGCAGCAGGCCTGGCAGTGGATGCAGGCCGGCCAGGCCGTGCTGGTGGACGTGCGCAGCGACGCCGAACGCGAATGGGTGGGACAGGTGCCCGGGGGCGCCGCCGTGGCCTGGAAGCAGTGGCCAGGCATGGCCCTGAACGCTGGATTCGACACCCAGCTGCGCGCGGCCGCACCCGCCGGCGCCACGCTGGTGATGCTGTGCCGCAGCGGCGTGCGCTCCATCGCCGCGGCGCGGCGCGCCACCGAACTGGGCTTCACGGCCTACAACATCCTGGAAGGTTTCGAGGGAGATGCCGACGCCCAGGGCCAGCGCGGCAGGAAGGGCGGCTGGCGCTTTCACGGGCTGCCCTGGCGGCAGAACTGAGAGACGACCCGCCGGTGCGCGCGATGGGCGCGCCCAAAAAAAAGCGGGCCTGGTGGCCCGCTTGCCCGTCAGGACGTCTTGCCCTGCTCAAAGCGGCGGAATGCGCAGCTTCTGGCCGGGGTAGATCTTGTCGGGATGGGTCAGCATGGGCTTGTTGGCCTCGAAGATCGCGGGGTACTTGTTGGCGTCGCCATAGAACTTCTTGGCGATGGCGCTGAGCGTGTCGCCGCGCACCACGTCGTGGTACTGGGCCTCGGGCTCGGGATTGGTCACCTCCATCAGGTTCTCGACGCTGGTCACGCTGGCCACGTTGCCGCAGCACAGGGTGACTTTTTCCTTGGCGCCTTGCGTGGGGGCGGTGCCCTTCACGGTGACCTTGCCCTGCGTGCCGTCGAACGCCACCTGCACGTTGCTGGCGCCCAGGTTCTGGGCCGCGATGTAGGTCTCGATGGCCTTGGCCGCCTTGGCATTGAGTTCATCCTGCGTGGGCGCAGCGGCCGTGGCTGCCTGGGCCTCCTTGCCGCCGAACAGCTTTTCGCCGGCTTCCTTGATGAAACTGAAAAGACCCATGTCGTACCTCCTAAAGTTGCAGAAACAGGAACGACCACTGTAGCGTGCAAAGCGTGGCGCTGGTGTGTCGCACAGGCGCGCGAAACGATTTTTGACATTCTTTCCGCGCCATCCCGCCGCCGGCGCCTGTCGCCGCGGGTACGCGGGGGCGCCGCAAAACTCGGGATAATCCCCCGCATGACATTTCTGGCCATCGACGTCGGCAACACCCGTCTCAAATGGGCGTTGTACGACGCTCCCCGCCCCGGGGCTGCGCTGCTGGCGCATGGCGCCGAGTTTCTGGATCACATCGACCGCCTGGCCGAGGGCAGCTGGGCGCCCTTGCCGCACCCCCAGCGCATGCTGGGGTGCGTGGTGGCGGGCGACGCCGTCAAGCGCCGGGTCGAGGAGCAGATGGAGATCTGGAACGTCGAGCCCTCGTGGGTGGTGTCGTCGGCGCAGGAGGCAGGCCTTGCCAACGGCTACGACCATCCCTCGCGCCTGGGCTCCGACCGGTGGGTCGCCATGGTCGGTGCGCGCCACCATGTGCTGCGCCAGGGCCCGGCGCGGCCGCTGGTGGTCGTCATGGTGGGCACGGCGGTCACGGTGGAGTGCATCGACACCGAGGGCCGGTTCATGGGCGGGCTCATCCTGCCGGGCCACGGCATCATGCTGCGCGCGCTGGAGTCCGGGACCGCCGGGCTGCACGTGCCCACGGGCGAGGTGCGCATGTTTCCCACCAACACCAGCGATGCCCTCACCAGCGGCGGCACCTATGCGATCGCGGGGGCCGTGGAGCGCATGGTGCAGCACGTCATCCAGCACTGCGGCGAGGAGCCGGCGTGCCTGATGACCGGCGGCGCGGGCTGGAAGATGGCGCCCAGCATGACGCGCCCTTTCGAACTGGTGGACAACCTGATCTTCGACGGCCTGCTGGAGATTGCCTTGCGCCGCTTTGCCGGCTGACCTGGAGCGCGGACTTCGCGGCCCGGCCGCATTCCGCGGCGCCACGGGCGGTCCTGGATTTTCAGGACGGGCGCGGCCAGGCCAGGGGGTGTTCCGAATTCAATCTTCCAGTTCGGCGCGCGCCATCTCCACGTCCAGGCGCTCCATCGCATCGGCGGGTTCGCTGGCGGCGGCCTTTTCGTAGAACCCGGTGGCTTCCTTCATCTTCTTGTCGCCTTCGAGCATGACCAGGGCGTTGGCGTATTCGATCATGCAGATGGCCGAGCCGGGGTTGAGCTTGAGGGCCTCCTGGAACAGCTTGAGTCCGGTGTCCTTCTTCGCGCCGTAGGTCATGCCGCCAATCAGCGAGCCCACCTTGTCGATCACCTCGGCATGGAATGCGCCCAGCGCGATGCGTGCATCGGCGTGCTTGGGCGACAGCGCGATGGCCTTTTCCAGCGATTCCTTCACCTTGCCGCCCAGGCCCTGCGCCAGCGCCTTGGCCACGCTGATGCCCTGGCTGTAGCGGCCCAGGGCGTAGGCGTGCCAGTACCAGGCATTGGCGTTGCCGGGCTCCGCCGCGGCCTGCGCCTCGGCGCGCTCCGCCACCTGGGTGAAGAGGTCGAGCCGGGTCTTTTCCCTTTGCTCCAGGTAGTTGGCGTAGATGGAGGCAGCCTTGTTGGCCACCGTGATGCCAGGGCCGCCAGCCGCCAGGCCGGCCGCCGCTGCCTTCTCGAAGTCGCCGTTGTGGAACATCGCCCAGGCTTCGAGCACCGCGGTGTCCTTGGGGCAGGGCTCGGCATCGCCGCTGTGCAGCCGGGCCCAGTGCTTCTTGACGCTCGCGGCGTCGAACGCATAGTCGCCTGCGTGGGGGAAGGGGGTCCATTTGGCCATGGTGTGTGTCTCCTGAAGTTCTTGTGGGAGGGGGGGTGCCCTGTCGTGCTGCCGTGAGGCGGGTGCTTGCTGCCTGCGCCTATCCCGGCGCAGCGGCGTAAGCGCCCACCAGCTCCAGCAGATGGGCCCGCTGGCTGCTTTCGAGGTAGGGCATGAGCAGGTTCAGCACATGGTGGGCGCCGCGCAGGAGCGCGGCCTGGGCGCTTTCAGGCTCCAGCGCGCGGCGCGGGTCGCGCACGTACTCGAAGCTCAGCCAGTAGGTCAGCACCACCACCATGCTGGTGGCGGTGGCTTCCAGCTCGCGCGAGTCGATGTGCAGGCTGTCCGCGCGGCCCATGCCATCGAGCATGGCGCGCACGGCCCGGGTCTTGTTCTTGAGGATGGCCTGGAAGTGGGTTTCCAGGCGCCGGTTCTTGGACAGCAGGTCGTTCAGGTCGCGGTACAGGAAGCGGTACTGCCAGATCAGCTCGAACAGCGTGTGCATGAAGAACCAGGCATCCTCCACATTGCGCACGCCGTCACTGGCCGTGAGGAGTTCGGTGAGCGAGCGTTCGTAGCGGTCGAACAGCGCGTTGATCAGCTCATCCTTGGCGGGATAGTGGTAGTAGAGGTTGCCCGGGCTGATGCGCAGCTCGGCGGAAATCAGGGTGGTGGAGACGTTGGGTTCGCCGAACCGGTTGAACAGGTCCAGTGTCACTTCCAGAATGCGTTCTGCGGTGCGGCGTGGCGCTTTCTTCACCATGTGTGCGGGCCCCTTCGCGTCGTTTTGCGTCGTTGTTTCGATGTCTCTGGTGGTTACTCTAACCGACACAGAAATGCTGCACTGCGGCATCGCGCCTGCATATCAGCGCCGCTGCGTCCCTGCCGTGGGCGGCCTGGCGCGAGGGAGTGGGCTCCGGCCAAAAAAAGCGGCCAACACGCTCTCGCGCGTTGGCCGCTTTTTTTCAGGGGCGGCACGGTGGTGTTGCCTGCCGCCTGCCTGATGTGCAATCAGCTGCCCGATGGGGTGTTGGCGCCGGTGTCGGCTGCCGCGCGTGCGGCAGGCTTCTTGGCGGCGGCCTTCTTGGCCGGAGCGGCCTTGGCGGCGGGCTTTGCAGCCGCCTTGGCAGGGGCCGCCTTTTTCGCGGGGGCCTTCTTGGCCGGGGCCTTGGCGGCGGGCTTTGCGGCAGCTGCGGCCTTGGCGGGGGCTGCCTTGCCGCCCTTGGCCAGTGCATCCACGCGGGCGCTCAGTGCCTGCAGGTCGCGGGCCGATGGCACGCCCAGCTTGGACAGGGCCTTGGCGACGCGGTCTTCAAAGATGTTCTCGAGCTTGTCCCACTGGCCCTGGGCCTTGGAGCCGATGTCGCTGGCCATGGTGGTCACGCGGCTGGTGGCCTCGGTGATCTTTTCCTCGGCCACGGCCTGGGTCTTGCGCTGGATGGTCAGGCCTTCCTTGACCAGGGCTTCGAACACCCGGCCGCCTTCTTCCTGCGCCTTGGAGAAGGCGCCCAGGCCCGCCAGCCAGATCTGCTGGGCGGAGTCCTTGACGGTGCTGGACAGTTGGGCGTTGCTCTTTTTCTTGTCGGCGCTGAGTTTCTGCAGTTTCTTGACCATGGGGCCTCCGTTGTGCGGTTGGGTGGGTTTGCCAGGGCGGATTGCCTCTGACGCATGGCCGCACTGTACGCCGCGCGGCGCGCAAGGTGTAGGCGCGCGCTCCTAAAAATGTAGAGCGTGCCGTCTAGCCCGCGCCGGGCTGCGGGCCCTAGGATCGGCGCGGGTTTCTGCTGAATCGGTGCGCGCAGGCCTTGGGCAAGAATGAAGCTATCTCACAGGAGTTTTCCATGCAGTATTTCGTGACGGGGGCAACGGGTTTCATTGGCAAGCGGCTGGTCAAGAAGCTGCTGGAGCGCAAGGGCGCGGTGGTGCATTTCCTGCTCCGCAAGGAAAGCGCGGACAAGGTGGCCGACCTGCGCAGCTTCTGGGGCGTGGGTGCCACGCGCGCCATTCCCGTGTTTGGCGACCTCACCGCGAAGAAGCTGGGTGTGGCTGCGGAAGACGTCAAGAAGCTCAAGGGGCAGATCGACCACTTCTACCACCTGGCCGCCGTGTATGACCTCTCCGCCGACGAGGAAACCCAGGTCGCCGTGAACATCGAGGGCACGCGCAACACGGTCGATCTGGCCAAGGCCATCGATGCCGGGCACTTCCACCACGTCTCGTCCATCGCTGCCGCGGGCCTGTATGAAGGCGTGTTCCGCGAGGACATGTTCGAGGAGGCCGAGGGCCTGGACCACCCGTACTTCCAGACCAAGCACGAGAGCGAGAAGATTGTGCGCCAGGACTGCAAGGTGCCCTGGACGGTGTACCGCCCCGCCATGGTGGTGGGCGACAGCACGACCGGCGAGATGGACAAGATCGACGGCCCCTACTACTTCTTCAAGCTCATCCAGCGCCTGCGCCAGCTGCTGCCGCCCTGGATGCCCACCGTGGGCCTGGAGGGCGGGCGCGTGAACATCGTGCCGGTGGACTTCGTGGTGAACGCGCTCAACGTCATCAGCCACCAGAAGGACATCGGCAAGAAGTGCTTCCATCTGGTGGACCCGGTCGGCTACCGCGTGGGCGATGTGCTCGACATCTTCAGCCGCGCCGCGCATGCGCCGCGCATGAACCTGTTCGTCAACGCCGCGCTGCTCGGCTTCATCCCCAAGAGCATCAAGAAAAGCCTGATGGCCCTGGCGCCCGTGCGCCGCGTGCGCAATGCCGTCATGAAGGACCTGGGCCTGCCCGAGGACATGCTCACCTTCGTGAACTACCCCACGCGCTTTGACTGCCGCGAAACGCTGGCGGCGCTCAAGGGCTCGGGCGTGACCTGCCCCAACCTCAAGGACTACGCCTGGCGCCTGTGGGACTACTGGGAGCGCAATCTTGATCCCGAGCTGTTCATCGACCGCACGCTCAAGGGCACGGTGGCGGGCAAGGTCGTGCTGATCACCGGGGGGTCTTCGGGCATCGGCCTGGCGGCGGCGCACAAGTTCGCCGAGGCGGGTGCGACCACCATCATTTGCGGGCGTGACCAGGACAAGCTCGACGAGGCGTGCGCGGAGGCCAAGGCCAAGGGCTACGCCTTCATCGCGTATTCGGCCGACATCGCCGACATGGCCGATTGCGACCGCTTCGTGCAACTGCTGATCGACAACCACGGCGGCGTGGACTTCCTGATCAACAACGCGGGCCGCTCCATCCGCCGTGCCATCGAGTCGAGCTACGACCGCTTCCACGACTACGAGCGCACCATGCAGCTCAACTACTTCGGCTGCCTGCGCGTGACCATGGGCTTTCTGCCCGGCATGGTGGCCAAGCGCAAGGGCCATGTGGTCAACATCAGCTCCATCGGCGTGCTGACCAACGCGCCGCGCTTTTCGGCCTATGTGGCCAGCAAGGCGGCGCTGGATGCCTGGACACGCTGCGCATCGAGCGAGTTCGCCGACCAGGGCATCACCTTCACCACCATCAACATGCCGCTGGTGCGCACGCCCATGATCGCGCCCACCAAGATCTACAACAACGTGCCCACGCTGAGCCCCGAGGAGGCGGCCGACATGATCGCCCAGGCCTGCATCTTCAAGCCGGTGCGCATCGCCACGCGCCTGGGCATCACCGGCCAGCTGCTGCATGCGCTGGTGCCCCGCGTGGCGCAGATCACGATGAACACCAGCTTTCGCATGTTCCCGGATTCCACTGCCGCCGCCAAGGGTGACAAGGGCGCCAAGCCGCAGCTGTCGGCCGAGGCGGTGGCGCTGCAGCAGATGATGCGCGGCATCCACTTCTGATGACCGTCCGGCCCGCGCAGATGCCCATGCGTTGAACTCTGTTACCTGGTGGCCGGGCAGGGTGGGATAATCGCGGGTTCTGCCGAGCTGGCATTTCACACAGCCCTCCCTATGATTCTGGTTACTGGCGGCGCGGGTTTCATTGGCGCCAACTTCGTTCTTGACTGGCTTGCTGTCTCCAGCGAGCCCGTGGTCAACCTCGACAAGCTCACCTACGCTGGCAATCTGCACAACCTGGACAGTGTTCAGGGTGATGCGCGCCACATCTTCGTGCAGGGCGATATCGGCGACACCGCCCTGGTGGCCCGCCTGCTGGCCGAACACAAGCCCCGCGCCGTGGTCAATTTCGCGGCCGAGTCGCATGTGGACCGCTCCATCCACGGGCCGGAAGACTTCATCCAGACCAACATCGTGGGATCGTTCCGCCTGCTGGAGGCCGTGCGCGCCCACTGGAGCGCGCTGCCCGAGGGCGAGCGCGCGGCTTTCCGCTTCCTGCATGTGTCCACCGACGAGGTGTACGGATCGCTGGCCCCCACCGACCCGGCCTTCGCCGAGACACGCGGCTTCGAGCCCAACAGCCCCTACAGCGCCAGCAAGGCCGCCAGCGACCACCTGGTGCGCGCCTGGCACCACACCTACGGCCTGCCGGTGCTCACCACCAACTGCAGCAACAACTACGGTCCCTATCACTTCCCCGAGAAGCTGATCCCGCTGATGATCGTGAACGCCCTGGCGGGCAAGAACCTGCCCGTGTATGGCGACGGCATGCAGGTGCGCGACTGGCTGTACGTGAAGGACCACTGCAGCGCCATCCGCCGCGTGCTCGAAGCCGGCGCCCCCGGCGAGACCTACAACGTGGGCGGCTGGAACGAGAAACCCAACATCGAGATCGTGAACATGGTGTGTGCGCTGCTCGACGAGCTGCGCCCCCGTGCCGACGGCCAGAGCTACCGCTCCCAGATCACCTATGTGAAGGACCGCCCCGGCCACGACCGCCGCTACGCGATCGACGCGCGCAAGATCGAGCGCGAGCTGGGCTGGAAGCCTGCCGAAACCTTCGACACCGGCATCCGCAAGACGGTGCAGTGGTACCTGGAGCATGCCGACTGGGTGGCCAGCGTGCAGACCGGTGCCTACCGCGACTGGGTGCAGACCCAGTACGCGCAGGAGGCACCAGCCGCTGCCGTCGCGGACGCCAGCGCATGAACATCCTGCTCTTTGGCAAGGGCGGCCAGGTCGGGTGGGAGCTGCAGCGCAGCCTGTCCTTGCTGGGCACGGTGACGGCCCTGGACCATGACAGCACCGACCACTGCGGCGACTTTGCCAACCCGGCGGGGGTGGTCGACACGGTGCGCGCCCTGCGCCCCGACGTCATCGTCAATGCCGCGGCCCATACCGCCGTGGACAGGGCCGAGAGCGAGGCCGACTTTGCGCGCACGCTCAATGCCACCACTCCCGGCGCCATCGCGCAGGAGGCTGCGCGGCTGGGCGCCTGGCTGGTGCACTACAGCACCGACTATGTGTTCGACGGCAGCGGCCGCCGCCCCTGGGTGGAGACCGATGCGCCTGCCCCGTTGAGCGTCTACGGCCGCACCAAGCTCGAAGGCGAGCAGCTGATCGCAGAGGCCGGTGCCAAGCACCTGATCCTGCGCACCAGCTGGGTCTACGCCGCGCGCGGCGGCAACTTCGCCAAGACCATGCTGCGCCTGGCCCAGGAGCGCGATCGCCTGACCGTCATCGATGACCAGTGGGGAGCCCCCACCGGCGCGGACCTGCTGGCGGATGTGACCGCCCATGCACTGCGCCACCTGCAGCAGCGCCCGCAGGACGCCGGGCTCTACCACTGCGTGGCGGCCGGCGAGACGAACTGGAACGAATACGCAAAATACGTTCTTGCGCAAGCACAGCTTGTACAACCTGCTATTGAAATAAAAGCAAAAGAAGTGGCACCAGTTCCGACAAGCGCATTCCCCACCCCTGCGGTGCGCCCGCACAACTCGCGCTTGAACACCGGCAAGCTGCAGGCCGCCTTTGGCTTGCAGATGCCGCCTTGGCAGTCTGGCGTGGCGCGCATGCTGGCTGAAACTCTCTGAACGGCACCTGACCATGACGCAACGCAAAGGCATCATCCTCGCCGGAGGCTCTGGCACTCGGCTGCACCCGGCCACCCTGGCCATCAGCAAGCAACTGCTGCCGGTCTACGACAAGCCCATGATCTACTACCCGCTGAGCACGCTGATGCTCGCGGGCATCCGTGACATCCTGGTCATCAGCACGCCGCAGGACACCCCGCGCTTCGAGCAACTGCTGGGCGATGGCAGCCAGTGGGGGCTGAACCTGCAATATGCCGTGCAGCCCAGCCCGGATGGCCTGGCCCAGGCCTTCATCATCGGTGAAGCATTCCTGGACGGCGCGCCCAGTGCCCTGGTGCTGGGGGACAACATCTTCTACGGCCATGATTTCCATGAGCTGCTCGGCAATGCACAGCAGCGCACGGTGGGTGCCAGCGTGTTTGCCTACCATGTGCACGACCCGGAACGCTATGGCGTGGCTGAATTCGACGCGCAGGGCAAGGTGCTGTCCCTGGAGGAAAAGCCCGCCCAGCCCAAGAGCAGCTATGCCGTCACCGGCCTGTACTTCTATGACAGCCAGGTGGCACAGATGGCCAAGAGCCTCAAGCCGTCGCCACGGGGTGAACTTGAAATCACCGACCTGAACCGCCTGTACCTGGACCAGGGCCAGCTGAATGTCGAGATCATGGGCCGTGGCTACGCCTGGCTGGACACGGGCACCCACGAGAGCCTGCTGGAGGCCAGCCAGTTCATTGCCACGCTGGAGCACCGCCAGGGCCTCAAGATCGCGTGCCCTGAAGAAATCGCCTGGCGCTCGAACTGGATCGACAGTGCCCAGCTCGAGCGCCTGGCCCAGCCTCTGTCCAAGAACGGTTACGGCCAGTACCTTCAGCGCCTGCTGAACGACAAAGTTTATTGAACCGCCATGCATTCCATCCGCCAATCCATCCCTGATGTCGTACTGATCGAGCCCAAGGTGTTCGGCGACAGCCGGGGGTTCTTCTACGAGAGCTTCAACCAGCAGGCCTTCCAGGAGGCTACCGGCGTCCAGTGCGACTTCGTGCAGGACAACCACAGCCGAAGCAGCCAGGGCGTGCTGCGTGGCCTGCACTACCAGCTGCCTCCCAGGGCCCAGGGCAAGCTGGTGCGGGTGGTGCGGGGCGCGGCGTTTGATGTCGCCGTTGACATCCGCAAGGGATCGCCCACCTTTGGCCAGTGGGTCGGAGCGCTGCTGACGGAAGACAACCACCGGCAGCTCTGGGTGCCGCCGGGGCTTGCCCATGGTTTCCTGGTGGTGTCCGAATCGGCTGATTTCCTCTACAAGACCACCGATTACTACAGCCCTGAGCACGAACGCTGCATCCGCTGGGACGATCCACAGCTGGCCATCGCCTGGCCTGCCGTCGATGCCGCCATCCAGCTGTCCGCGAAGGACCAGGCGGGACGCTGGTTCGCCGAGGCGGACCTTTGAGCTTGGCACCGACGCAGGTGCTTGCGACCGGCGCCCGCACAAATCCGGCCGCGCTGCGGATCGCCATCCTCGGAGCCCGGGGCATTCCGGCGAGTTATGGGGGGTTCGAGACATTCGCCGAACAGCTCGCTACCCGCCTGGTGGCGCGGGGCCATGAGGTCACCGTGTATGCGGAAACCGGCGAGTCGTCGGTGCAGGACACTTTCTACCAGGGTGTTCGCGTGCGGCACAAGCGCCGTCCGCGGTGGGGGGCGGCATCGGTCCTGGCCTACGATTGTGCTTGCCTCTGGGATGCCTGCCGTGGCTACGACCTTGTCTACATGCTGGGCTATGGCGCTGCATGGGCCTGCTGGTGGCCCCGGGTGTTCGGTGTCCCGGTCTGGATCAACGTGGATGGGCTCGAATGGGCCCGCAGCAAATGGGGCCGGGGCGCGCGCCTGTATTTGCGTTGCATGGAATGGGTAACCACCAAGGCCGCGACGCGCCTCATCGCCGACGCCGAGGCCATTGCGCAGCGGTTCCGCCAGACCTATCCCCGGGGGGCGCCGTCGAGCTTCATCGCCTACGGCGCGGAACTGGTCGAGGGGCGGCAAGTGGACCCTGCCGTGCTTTCCCTCTGGGGCCTGCAAGCCCATCGGTACATGCTGGTGGTGGCGCGGCCCGAGCCAGAGAACCATATCCTCGAGATCATCCAGGGCCATGTGATGCACGGCGGAGACTGGCCACTCGTCATCGTGGGGGATGTCTCGGGTGCCACGGCCTACCAGCGGCAGTTGCAGCAGCACGCGAGTGAGCGCGTGCGGTTCATCGGGGGCATCTACGACGGCGGGCAGCTGGCGAGCCTGCGCGTGCATGCCGCCTGCTACCTGCATGGCCATTCGGTGGGGGGGACGAACCCTTCGCTTCTGGAGGCCCTGGCCTGTGGAAACTGGGTGATCGCGCACGACAACCCGTTCAACCGCGAGGTTGCGCGCGATGCGGCCGACTATTTTGCGACCCCCGAGCAGCTCGCGCGCAGTCTGGATCTGGTGGTGCGCGAGTCGGACGCCCTGCGGCCCCGGCGCGCCCAGCGCGCGCGGGGCATTGTGGCGGAGCACTACACCTGGGATGGCATCACGGATGCCTATGAGGCGCTGATGGATTCGGAATGCCGCCCTCGCAGCGCGGCGGTAGGCACGAGGGCGCCGTGATCTCCCACGCGGATGGGCCCATTTCCTTGCCCGCTGGATCCGGCGGGGCTGCCAGCACGGCGCTGCCGCTGGTGGATGTGCTGCTGGCAACCTACAACGGGGCCAAGTACCTCGAAGGCCAGCTCGACTCGATCTGGGCCCAGACCCACAGGAACTTCCGGCTCCTGGTCAGCGACGATGGCTCCTCGGATGCGACGCTGGCGATCCTGGCGCGCTACAAGGAGCGCTTTGGCGAGCGGCTTGTGGTGCTGCCCCATTCGTCGCGTGGCCATGGGGTTGTCCTCAATTTCGAGAATCTCATGGCAGCCAGCCTGCATGACGGGCTGGCGGAATGGGCCGTGTTCTCGGACCAGGACGATGTCTGGCTGCCCCGGAAAATAGAGGTTTCGTTGCAGGAGATGATGCGGATGGAGGAGGAAGGAGGGCGTGGCCTGCCCTGCCTGGTCCATGGCGATCTGACCGTGGTCGACGAGAGCCTGAATGTGATCTCCGATTCGTTCGCCGCGTACCAGAGGATGGATCCCCGGCAATGTTCCCCGCTCTCCCTGCTCAGCGTGAACGAGGTGACGGGATGCACGATGATGGTGAACCGCACCCTGCTGCAGATGGCCTTGCCCATGCCGCCCCATGCCATCATGCATGACTGGTGGTGTGCGCTGGTGAGCGGGAGTGGCCGTCGGAGCTTCCTTCGCACCCCGCAGATCCTGTACCGCCAGCATGGCGCCAATCAACTGGGCGCCAAGGACCGCAGCCTGGGGACGCGCTTGCTGCGCTTTTTCACCAACGGCCGCGGGGTCGTCAGGCGCGTCAGGTCGCTGGGAGAGGGCACCTATCTGCAGGCCCGGGCGCTGCAGCAGCGGTTGCGAGCCCTGGGGCTGGACGAGGGCTACGTGTCAAAATACCTGGCGTGGAGGGACGGGCCGCTTGTGGCGAGGATTGTGGGATATCGCCAATATTATGTGGGTCCCGAGCTGGATCGATTAAGCCGCTGTTTGTTGTGGTTCAAGTGATTCGCCCCTGCGGGTGATGCAAATCATGCCTGGGTATTTTGGTTGTTGAAAGAATGTTCAAAGGCGTCGGTAATGAAGCTCTCGGCTGAAGTAGGTGAAGTGGAAAGCGTTGATGTCGCTGCGCCCAGGCTCGGGGAGATGCTCCTTACGGACCAGAAATTGTCGCGCAACGACCTGGAGAGGGCGCTGGAGGTCCAGCGCTCCATGGGCGGACGCCTGGGCCGCCTGCTCATCAGCCTGGGACTGGTTTCCGAGGTCGACGTGTACGCCGCACTATCCAGGCAGATTGACCTGCCTCTGGTGCGCCAGGACGCCTTCCCCAAGGAAAAGCCCGCCACGTCGCGGCTCAATACCAGCTTCTTGCTGGCCAACAACCTGCTTCCCCTGGGCAATGCGGAGGATGCGGAATCCGTGCCGGAGTTTGCATCGGTGGATCCCCGGAGCGCTGCGTTGCGCGATGCATTGCGCCTGGTGTTCGGGGATGTGCCGAAGATATTCTTTGGCCTTGAAACCGAAATATCCAGCCAGCTCAACGAGTGGTACGTCCAGGACCCCGAACAGAACGAAGAAACCGGGGGCGACCAGTTCGAGGCCTCCGAATTCATCGAGCACCTGCGGGACATGGCCTCGGAGGCCCCCATCATCCAGCGGGTGAGCCACATCCTTTCACAGGCAGTGGCAGCCCAGGCCTCGGACATCCATATCGAAACCTACGAAGAAAAATCGGTGGTCCGCATTCGGGTGGACGGCGAGCTGTATCCCATCGACGAGATCGACAACAAGGATGCCCCCGCAGTCGTGTCCCGCATCAAGATCCTCTCGCAACTGGACATTGCGGAACGCCGGATGCCCCAGGATGGCCGCACCAAGCTGCGCGTGCATGGAAAGGAAATGGACTCGCGCGTGTCCACCATCCCCACCATGTTCGGCGAATCCGTCGTCATGCGGTTGCTGGAAAAAAACTTCGACCTGCTTTCACTGGAAAGCCTGCATTTCACGCCGCCCACGCTGAAAACCATGCGCCAGCTTCTGAGCGTGCCGCATGGCATCTTTCTGGTGACAGGGCCCACGGGGTCGGGTAAATCCACTACGCTGTATGCCTCGATGCAGGAGCTGGAGGGCGAAAACCTCAAGATCCTGACGGTGGAAGACCCGGTGGAGTACCGGTTGCAGTGGCTCAACCAGGTGCAGGTGCAGCCCCAGATCGGACTGACCTTTGCCAAGGTGCTGCGCTCTTTCCTGCGCCAGGATCCGGACGTCATCATGATCGGCGAAATGCGCGATGGCGAAACCGCCGAAATCGCCGTGCAGGCCGCGCTGACGGGTCACCTGGTCATGTCCACGCTGCACACCAACAGTGCGCTCGGCGCCATCGTCCGCCTGATCAACATGGGGGTGGAGCCCTATCTGATCACGGCATCCGTGGTCGGCGTGCTGGCGCAACGCCTGGTGCGCAAGCTGTGCGAGGAGTGCAAGACCCCGCTTTTGCCGGACCAGGCGCAGGCCGCGGCGGCATCCCTGGGGGTGCCTTTGCAAGAGGGGCAGGTCATTTACAAATCCGTGGGTTGTGCCGCCTGCCGGGGCACGGGCTATCGGGGGCGGATCGCCGTCCATGAACTGCTGGTCCTCACGGAAGACGTCAAGAAGGTGGTCCTTGAAAGGGGCTCCAAGCTCAGCAGCGAAGACGGCGCCTATGCCGGGGGGAACTTGTTGCAGGATGGCGCCACCAAGGTCTTCAAGGGTCTGACAACGGCAGAAGAAGTCCTGCGCGTCGCTCGTCAAAATGATTGAATTTCAATACGATGGCATCACGTCCGACGGCAAGGCCTGCCAGGGGACCGTCCGCGCGCTGAATCTGGAAAGTGCGCGGCTGCGGCTTATCGGGCAGGGCGTGACACCGGTGCGCATCGCGGATGGATCGGGTGCGGTCTCCCAGGATGAGCCGCAAGGCCGGGGCGCAAAGCTCAAGCGCAGCGAAATACTGCTGTTCAGCCGTGAAATGGCACACCTCAAGCAGGCCAACATGCCGCTCGACAAGGCGCTGGTCATGCTCAAGGAGACGGCGAACACGGAGCGGCTGAAAGCATTCATTGCCAAGGTGGAGGAGGGGGTGCGGGGCGGGAAATCGCTGTACCAGTCTCTGCTGCCTTTCGAGCGGGACCTGGGGCGCCAGTATCTGGTCCTGATACGGGCCGGGGAAACCTCTGGTTCGCTGCATGTGGTCCTGAAGGAACTCACGGTCCAGCTCGAGGCCGAGGACAAGCTGCGCAACTACGTCATTTCTTCCATGACGTACCCGGTCATCTTGCTGGTGGTCGCTGTCTTGTCCGTCGTTCTCCTGCTGGCGTTCGTGGTTCCCCAGTTCCGGGAAATCTTCGACTCCATGGGCGACAAGCTGCCCTATTCGACCCGGCTGGTGGTCGACCTCAGCGATCTGATCCGCTCCCACTGGATGGCGATCCTGTTAGGCTTGGCGGTTGCGCTGTTCCTGGGCTCGCGATGGAGCGCAACGCCCACGGGGCGGTTGCGTCTCGACAGCGTGCTGCTGGACCTTCCCCTGTTCGGCAAGGTGTTGCGGAACCTGCAGTTCGCCATCTATTTCCGGACCTTCGGCATTTTGCTGCAGCGGGGCGTTCCGATGGTGGATGCCTTGCGCATTGCAGTGGATACGTTGACCAATACCGCGCTGCGCAAGGATATCGAGCCGCTGGTCGGTATCGTGAAAACCGGCAAGCGGCTTTCCACGGGTTTTTCGTCTCCGTACTTTGCAAAATCCAGCACTCCGCAGCTCATTCGCGTGGCAGAGGAAACCGGCCAACTGGATATTACGCTGCTGGGCTTGGCGGATCGCTACGAGGATGAGGGCCGCCGGACCATGGGGCGTGTCTTGGCGGCCATGGAGCCTTTGATAATTATTATTCTGGGGGCCTTGGTTGCATTCATCATTATTGCAATCCTGGGCGGTGTCTTGTCGATTAACGACACAATTTGATTTTGATTGTTTAAGAGATTTGATATGAATGTAAAGAATTCTGGCAGCAACGGAATGGCGCGGGCGAAGCGTTCGTCGGGCTTCACACTGATCGAATTGCTGGTGGTGCTGGTGATCCTCACGCTGCTTGCAGGGCTGGTGGGCCCGAAGGTGCTGGATCAGCTTGGCGGCGCCAAGTCCAAGACCGCCCGTATTCAGATTTCTGAAATCGAACAAAGCCTGGATCTCTTCAAACTGGATGTGGGCCGTTACCCCAACGACGCCGAGGGGCTGCGCGCCCTGGCGGACCGGCCCGCGACAGCGCCGGGCTGGAATGGGCCGTACCTGAAGAAGGGCTTGCCCTCTGACCCATGGGGTGCCGCCTATCTTTACAAGAACCCGGGCCGCAACGGGGGGCCGGACGTGTTTTCCCTGGGGGCCGATGCCAAGCAGGGCGGGGATGGCGAAAACTCGGACGTTTTTAACTGAGCCGCGTCCCCGTTTGCAGCACCGCTTGGTGGTTTCTTTCGCATGAGCCCTCTCTTGATGGCGCCATTGCGCCGCGTCCAGGGCTTCACTTTGCTGGAGATGCTGGTCGTGCTGGTGCTGGCCGCCATTACCGTGTCGGTGGTCGGCGCCGGGGGGCAGGCGTACATGGAGCGGTCTCGCTACAGCCAGGTGGTGCGGGACGTCTCCAGCCAGCTCAACAAGGCGCGCGCACTCAGTGTCCAGGAGGGCCGGCCGGTGACCGTGACCTACCAGCCGGAAATCCGCAGGCTTGTAGTGGACGGACGGTTGACTCTGGACGTGCCTGGACCATTGCTGGTTCAGTGGGAAGCCATCGAACGCAATCCCAAGTCCACCAAGGCTGCAGCCGCAGCGGGAGAGCCGATTTTTGTATTCAGTGCAGACGGTGGTGCTCGAGGCGGGCGGTTGGCGGTCCTGCGCGGTGGGCAAGGTGTCACTTTTCGCGTGAACTGGTTGCTCGGAACGGTGGAGCAAGCCACGACCGTGGCCCCGTCATGACGGTGAAGCGCTGCCTGCCCCCTTTTCTGAACCCGTTTTTTCAGCAATGCAGGCGAAAGCCTCGACCGCAGCGGGGGTTCAGCCTGCTGGAGGCGCTGGTTGCCATGGCCATCGCTTCCATTGCACTGGCAAGCCTCTATCGAAGCGTGGGGCAAAGCTCCAAGAATGTCATGGATGTGGAGGCTCGCGTGGAGGCCTCTTTGGTGGCCAAGTCAGCGCTGGCCGCCGGGGTTTATGCCGAAGATCTGATCAAGCAGGATTCCGGGCAGTCGGGCGTGTGGCGCTGGCGCATCCAGGTGGTGCCCGAGCAGGTTCCCATGATGGACGAAAGCGGTCGTCCTGCGCCAGGAGGGCCCGTGCGCGCGGCGAGGGTCACGGTGGAGGTCAGCAGAGATGGGGTGACCGCGGTGACGTGGACCACCTGGAAACCATACAGGTCTGCGTCATGAGCCAGGCCTTTCGCAAAACCTCTCGCGGGTTCACCTTGCTGGAGCTGCTGATCGCCCTGGCCGTCACGGCAGCCGTGGTGGCGCTGATGTTTGCGGGTGTCGGCGTGATAGGCCGCTCCGAGGAGCGCAACCAGCGGGTGATCGACCGGTCCGAGCGGATGATGGTGGTCAGCCAGTGGCTGGGGCGCAAGTTTGACACCCTGCGTTTGCTGATGCAGCGTACGAGCGAAAACAAGGTTGTGACATTTTTCAGCGGCAATGCGGCGGGTGCCATTTGGGTAGCCCCTTTGCCGGAGCGTGGCGATGCGGGAGGGCTGTATGTGTTCCGCACAACACCGTTGCGCCATGAGAATGGTCGTGTCGATCTGTCTGTCGAGGCTATCCCCTATGACGGGGCTCTGATGGCGTTGGATTGGAGTCGTGCCTTGCGAGAGACGCTTTTGCCGGACGTTCGAACACTCCAGTGGTACTACCAGGATGGTCAGACGGGGGAGTGGACGCAACAGTGGGACTCCACCAAAGCACAGTATCCTGCGCGGGTCAAGGTTGAGCTTGCCGATGCGCAGGGGGACTGGCCCATGCTGATTTTCCCTTTGACGAGGGCAAGATGATGGCCTGCAGTAAACGCCGTAGCAAAGGCGCAGCGTTGATTCTGGTGCTGTGGCTGGTGGCTTCCCTGTCATTGGTTGTGATGGCGAGTGCTCGGGGTGTTCGTCAGCAGACACAACGCGCGGCTCTGGATCTGGAGCGCATGCGTTCGGAGACCGTGCTGGATGCGGTCATCCAGCTGGCGGTGCAGCGGGTCATGTCGGAGAAGACTGCGGACAGTGGATACCGCATTCAGCGTTTGTCCCTGGGGGGCAATGAAGTTTGGGTGGAGATCACGCCCTCCGGCGGGCTGGTGGATGTGAATGTCGCAAGTGAAGCCTTGATGCAGGCCTTGTTCCAACGGGCGGGCGGCCTGACATCCGGCGAAGCCGCTATCCTGGCTTCGCGCGTGCGGGATTTCATCGATCCTGACGATACGCCTGGCGGTGTGGGGGGGGCCGAGTTGGCTCAGTACCGTGCGGCGGGCTGGCCCGCCAAGCCCCGCAATGCGGCCCTGGATGACCTCTCTGAGTTGAGATCGGTGCTGGGAATGACGTCGGAGCTCTATGAGATAATCGCGCCCCACTTGGGTATCAATGGGCAGCAACGCATCGAAACCGGTTCGGCTCCTCCAGCACTGATCGACGCCCTTTCGGGGCAGCCAGGCTTGGGGGCTCGCATTCACAATTCCTCTCCAGAAATGCGGGCTGCGGCGCTCCAAACAGGAGCCGCAGCCGACTTTTTCTCGCCTACCCGGGCAGGCGGTGGGCAAACAGTGCGTGTCAAGGCGTTTGTGCGGACTGAGGGTGATCGATGGTGGCAGCGTGAGGCATGGGTTGATCTCAGCGAGCGTCCAGGCAACTTGACGCCGTGGACAATGCTCTCGCTGGAGCCGACACGCCGCTTTAACAAGCCAGAACAGGAATTCAAGCCATGACAGGTTGGGGGCAACTATCTCTTCGTGCGCAAAAGGTGCTGGACCGAATGGCCTGGGGTTTTGGTGATCTGAAGCGAGTCCTGGTGGAGCATGGGGCTTGGCCCTCGATCGCGAATCCCGCCGTGGCTTCCGATGGCGGACGCTGGTCCATTTCAGGAACGCGTCTGCGCAAGCGCACCAACAACCGCAAGGCGGCCAGCCTGCTGGTGCCAGAAGCTGACTGCCTATGGGGCACGGTGCAGTTGCCGGACATGCCCCAGCGCTCCCTGGCCGGGGGGGTGGAGGAGGCCCTTTGGCGGGTTTCACCCATGCCTCCAGAGCAAATCGTGGCTGCCTGGCGTGCTGAGCCGAAGGCCCAGGGCGGATGGGTGGTCGAGTGGGGTATGTGCCGGCGCAGCTCCCTGGAGCAGCAACTGGCGCAGCACGGATTTGCGGGGAATGCACCGGTGTACATGGTCCGCCAAGGGCGCGCTCTCCCTGTCCATGGTGCGGCATGGCAAAAGCAGAGCAGCCGCCAGCACTGGATAGATGGAGCCGCCGCAGCATTTTTGTTGCTGTTGCTGGTCGCTTTGTCGCTGCCCGCATTGATGCCACTCGTACTAAAACGGCAGGCGGTGGTCCGCGCTGTGCAGCATGTCGGCATGCTTGAGCCCAAGGCGGCTCCTCTGCGCCAGAAGATGGATGAACTGCGCAGTCAGGCTGGAATGGCGGAAGAGTTGCGCAAGAGCATCGCCATCGACATGCCTCTGGCCAGCGTGATTGACGGGCTCTCATCTGCGATCCCGGCCGACACCTGGCTCGATCGTCTCGAAGTCAATGGATCCGAGATAAAGATCACTGGCCTGACTGCCAATGCCACCGAACTCATTGGGCACCTCGGACGGCAACCGGGATTTGCCGATGTCCGGGCAACTGCTGCGAACGTGCGCGATGGCGCGTTGAACAAGGAGCGCTTCACGATCGAATTGCGCTGGCGAGGTGAGGGGGCAAAGCCATGAAGATGAATGTTTGGCGGCGTCATTCGATCGTTTTGCTGCTAGTGCTGTGCATTGGTGCGCTGGCATGTGCTGCATTGGTCTATAGAGCACTCTGGGTACGCTACGAAGGTGCGCTGCATCAGTTGGAGCCTCGCAGCGAGCGGCTGGAGGGCGTGGTCAACGCGGGCTCTGAAATCGAGACGCTGCTCAGCTCCGCGAGCAATACCGTTGCCCCTTTGCTTCACCCCGCCGGTGAGGCTGCGCAGAACGATATCCAGCAGAAGATCCGCCAGTTGATCATGGCCTCTGGGAGCACGCTGGTTTCCTCCCAGGTTGCGTTGGAGCCAGGGGGGGAGGGCAAGCTGGCGCGCATCCGCCTGACGGCCACCGTCAGTGGCGAATGGGCCAAACTCGTGAATTTCATGGAAAGCTTGCAAACGCAACGTGCGCCGTTCTGGGTGCGCACGGCCAACATCATGCGCGAGGGGGGGAGCTCCGGGCCCGGTCCCCAGACTGCCCGTCTTACGCTGCAATTGGAGGCTCCCTTGGCACCAGAAAAGGTCAAGCCATGATCAAACCTTGGCATCTTGGCCCGGTACTGGCGGTTGCCGCATTGGCGGCCAGTGCTTACTGGTGGCATAACGAAAAAGATCGATGGAGTCCACCGCCGCCGCGCAAGCCTGACCTCCCCAAGGTCGAACCCATGCCCGAGCCAATAAGCGTCCGCGCTAAGCAGGCCGTAGAGCGTCCATTGTTCTGGACGTCTCGGCGCCCGGTGGTTGTGGATGAAAAGAAGACCAGCTTGGTTACGGAATTGACGCAGTCACGCCTCACGGCCGTACTGGAATCCGGCCTGCAGCGTGTAGCTATCCTTCAGCGTGCGGATGGCACCACACTCAAGATCACCGGGGAAACAAAACCGTGGCGGATAGAGTCATTTGATGGCCGCAACGCGGTGTTTCTATCTGCGGACGATCAACGCGTAGAACGCCCGCTGGAAGCGGGAAGCGCTGCGGCGCCCAAAGCCGGTCCTATTGGCGATCGCCTGCGCAGGCCCACCATAAATCAGTAAGCCACTGCGGCATACCCCCATATTGGAGCTATATCTCTATGAACATTCGGCCATCCATCCTTTTGCTGGCGTTGCTGGCTGCGGGTTGCGCCAGCACACAGGGCGGGCCTGCCGCGGCTCCTTCGCCCGAGCAAACGGTGGCGGCAGCATCCGATGTTGCTGCAAGCCCGTCGCCTAAGGCGGCTGCGCCTGTGCCAATTGCCCCTGTGGCACCCAATACTGCGGAGGCTGCGAAGGGGGCCAAGGTCCCGGAGCAAAAGAGTGCGCCTTCCAGCACCCGCCTTTTTCCTGGAAATGACCAGTTCTTCAAGCGTGACGTTGCGCCGCAAGTAGACCCCGTCCTCGCCAAAGGAGACAAGGTCGCACTCAACTTCGAGAATGTCACGGTCAGCAATCTGGCGGTGGCGTTGCTGGGTGACTTGCTCAAGCTCAACTACACCATTGACGCCGGCGGCGAAACGGTGGTGAGCCTGCATACCCGCCAGCCGCTGCTGCGCAGCCAAGTCCTGGACGTGCTGGACGCTGTGCTCCTTCCCCATGACCTGGCGATCGTCCGCGACAACGCAGGCGTTTACCACGTTACCAAGCGCACCGTCACCTTGGGAGCTCGCCCGGTAGTGGGCGCGTCGCGTTTCAAGGATTTGTCGGGGGCCGGGACCGTCATCGTTCCGTTGAACCACATCGCTGCGGCCGAAATGGCCAAGATACTGGCGCCCATCGCACCGCGCGAAGCCATCGTCTACGTGGATGCCATGCGCAACCTGCTGGTGCTGCAAGGAAGCAAGGCCCAGTTGGGTGGCTGGCTGGAGATGGTCGAAGCCTTTGACGTGGATTTCCTTTCCGGAATGTCGCTGGGAGTGTTCGTGCTGGAGAATGCCAACGTCAATGTAGTGCGTGATGCGCTGCAGGCGATGTTGGGTGCGGACAGCGGCACCGGTGCGGCGCCACCAGGAGGCGCGGCACCAGCACCAGCGGGAGTGGGTGGATTGCCAAATGCGGGTGGCGGAGCGAGCGCTGGAGGCGGCGGAGCATCCGCGCAGGTGGCCACTCCCTTGGGCGGGCTCATTCGGGTGTTCCCGGTTGAACGTCTCAATGCCCTGGTCGTGGTCACTCCGCGAAGCCACCTGCTGGCCCAGGTGGAAACCTGGATTCGGCGCCTGGATCGCCCGACCGATACGTTGGAGGCCAGTCTGTTTGTCTATCCGGTGCAAAACGGCTCGGCTTTGCAACTGGCTGAAATGCTCAATGGCCTGTTCGGTGGGGGGCAATCCGGGCAAGGCAGATCCGGCGGTGTGGCATCGGGCTCTGCTCCCACGCAGTTTTCCCAGGGCGCGGGTCTGGGTGGGGGGGGATTTGGTGCTGGCTCCGGTCTTTCAAGCAGCAGTTCCAGCCCCTTTGGCAACACGGGCAGCACGGGCGGCATGGGCAGCGGTTCCCTGGGGGGTGCCCTCGGTGCCGGCGGGAATAGAACAACATCTCCCAACAACACATCGCTCACTTCGACCAGCCAGTTGGATGGCAATGTGCGGGTTGTAGCTGATGAAAAACGCAATGCCCTCCTGATCCGCGCCCCACGAACCGAGTACCGCCGCATTGAGCAGGCGTTGCGGGAGCTTGACAAGGCGCCGATGCAAGTGCTGATTGAGGCCAGCATCGTGGAAGTGAGCCTAACGGGAAATCTGGAGTACGGCGTTGAGTGGTATCTGCAGAATGGCCTCAGTGGCGGCCGTGAAGGGCAGGCGTCGCTGAACATGAACACGAGCGGGGGAATAGGGCCAAAGCAACCGGGTTTTTCGTACAGCATCGTGAACTTGAGCAAGGCCAATCTGGTGCGCGCCACGCTTAACGCACTCGCCGAAAAGTCGCAGGTGCGCTTGCTGTCCAGCCCCTCCGTGCTGGTACTGAATAACCACAACGCCACCATCCAAGTGGGCCAGCAGCAGCCTATCAAGAGTTCTACCGCGGTCACGACAGGCAATTTGGTGACCGAATCCATCACCTACAAGGACACGGGGGTGATGCTTTCAGTGACGCCTTCTGTCAATGCGGGGGGATTGATCAGCATGGATATCTCCCAGCAGGTCACAGACGTTGGTGAGCAAGACATCGCGACGACTCAACGGGTGTTCCAGACCCGCCAGATTCAGACGCGCGTTGCCGTGCGTTCGGGTGAGCCTATCGTGCTGGGTGGGCTGATTCGTGAAAACGACAGCGGAAGTCGCAGCGGTATTCCAGGCCTGGCGGATATCCCGGTGTTGGGCTCATTGTTCTCCACCACGTCCAACAAGCGCAATCGCACCGAATTGCTGGTGCTGATGACGCCGCGTGCCCTGGAGGATGACGACCAATTGCGTTCGGCCAGCGCTGAAATGCGCGAGCGCATGCGTTCGCTGTCCTTGCAGGCGCAGCCTTTCAACATTCGTCCCGCCGATGTGCCGCTTCAGCCATGGCGCTGAGCTGTCTCTGTGACAGAGTCAGTATCAGTAGCGTTAAGCCCACGTCCGACCCCTAGACATCAGGAGATTCTTTACATGACGCAATCTTTTACCCGCCGCCACTTGTTCAGGAACCTTGCAGCTCCGGCTGCCGCCATGCTTGTACTGGCGGGGTGTGCTACCACTGGTGGGGCGGTGTCGCCCGAGGCGGACAAGGCTGCTTTGCTGAAACGTGCCCAAGCCTATTGGGCATTGTTGCGCGCCAATGACAGCTTGGGGGCATGGCCCTATGAGGAAGCGTCCAAGGACCCGAAAGCAACGGTGGAGGAATACCTCAAGCGCGGCGGAGTGGCCTATGACGCGGTGGAGGTGCGAGGCGTGCGTAGCATCGAAGGCGACCGTGCTGTGGTGAACTTGTGGATGCGCTATTCGCTCCCGCTGCTGCGCCTCAAAAATCAGGAAACAGCAGTAGAAGATGAATGGCGCCGCATTGATGGCGTATGGCACCACGTTCTTCGCCGCAGCGTGATGTTCACCAAAGACAAGGAGTGAGCGTCGTTGTTTGAGTGCAACAAACGCACAGGGAGCGAGTTTCTGGTGGAAATAGGTTGAAAAAATTAAAGGTATCAGTATAAGATTGCATCAACCCAAACGGAGTACGGATGGGTTGCAGATCCCGCACAGGGTGGGAAAGCTTCCTTCAATTATCTAAGGACTGAGAAGATGAAAAAATTTGCAATGGCAGCCGTTGCAGCCGCTGCGCTGAGTGCTGGTGTGGCGCAGGCGTACACCGTGGGTACGTACAGCAATGGCGTGGTGGTTCCTAACGTGATCCACAACGGCGCAGCAGACACGACCGCAGTTGGCCTGATCAACCAATCCGGCGGCACCCGTGCTGTGTATTGGACGTTCTTCGACCAGAACTCCAACCACATCACCGACGGTTGCTTCCCCATGACCAACCGGGACTACCAGTCCTTCATCTGGGCTAACGAATCGGGCGGCAGCCTGACCAACGTGCGTGGCTACCTGGTGTTCGCGCTGGGTGCAACCACCGCTGGTGGCGCTGCTCAAACTGCTTGCTCTGGCGCCGCTGTGCTGGCTACCGGTACGGACGCTGTTGGCATTTCTGCCAACGCATTCCAAGTGAACGCTGTTGCCAAGGACGTCGCTTTCACGCCCGTGATCGATGGCCCTCTGTTGATCGGTTCGGCCGTTGACATCACCAAGATGGATGCCAACAGCCTGGTCGCTGTGGCCGGCGCTGCTCAGACCTTTGGTGCAGTTGCTCCTACGTTCAGCATGCGTTACGCCATCGACCAAGCCCAACTCGGCCTGGACACGGCTGTTGTTGTCTGGTCCACGGGTGACCACCGCGGCACGCACACCGTCAACATCTATGACGACAAGCAAAACCGCAAGTCTGTCAACTTCGCTCTGAAGAAGGCTGAGCTGGACTGGTTCGATCCAGAAACCATCCTGGGCCTGCCCGCAACCTTCACCGATGGCTTCATCGAGTGGACGCCGAACGTGGTTCCTGGTGACTTCGCTGCTCTGGGCGGCACGCCCGGTACGGCTCTGGCTCAGCAGACCCAAGGTTCCGTGTTCACGTACTCGTCGATCAGCTCGACGGCCTTCGGTGCAGTGCAAACCCTGCTGGGCGCGCACACCGTTGTCGCTCCTTAATAGGACAGCCTGATATTGCGAGTGCTACGGCACTTGCTTATTAGGATTCGCCTGATCGTTGCCGTTCTCAAGAGGGCGGCATGCAGATGGCAATAAAAATAGCGCCGCAAGGCGCTATTTTTTTTGCGTTGTAAGGGGGTGTGGGTTATGGCATTGAAGTCTCGATTTGTGTCTTGCTGCGCATTGGTTTTTGTGGCCGCAGGGATTCTGGCGGGCTGTCAGACGGCTGGCGTACAAGAGGATTCTGCGGGAGGGCGTGGCGCCGAGCCCGCTCCAGTCTCACGGCAGCTTTCGATCCCGGTTCCTGTTTCCTGGGGGGGGGAGTTGCGGTGTGGTACGGGGGGGTGTTTGCTCGTGGCGGTGGAGCACGAAAACAATATGGTTGCATTGCATCGCGTAGACGGTCGCAAATCCGTGCAACTCGACCGCCAGCCCGTGGCATACCATCCCGATTCAGCCGTGTGGCTGGCGGATGACTTGCTCGTGGCCGCGGTGGAGGCCACGGCCAGTCTGGACGTCTTTCGCGTCAAAGGTTCGAAGCTCGAGCGTCTGCAGCAAATCCCTGTGGGTTTTCCGCCGCGTGACGTGATGGTGGCAAAAGCGGAGCGGGGCCGGTACACATTGTTGGCTACTCCTTATAGTGGTAAAGAGGTTGCATGGGTGATGGACTGGTCTGTCGATGATCGCCAGGCACCCACTGTCAAGAAGGTGGGCTGGTGCGAAGCACCTTGGCATCCGGTCAAGCTGAGCCGTGCGCGCGGCATCACCGGGCCAGCCATCGCCGTGGCGTGTTTGGATGGCAAGCGCCTGGTTGCGGTTCCCGAATCCAGCGTGCTGTCATCGCCGGTCGTTCTGGCATCCTTCCCTGTCATTTCGCGCAATGCCGCGCCTTCCCCGTCGGGCGACTGGGTGTATGTTTCGCTGGAAACGGGTGCTCGCAATGCCCGCGTCCATATGGAAACCGGGGAACTCCAATGGATTCAATCCCCTCTGACCGGCAGCGTGTCAGTTGCACCCCTTGAAGACGATCTTGTCATGTGGGGAGAGGACCAGGAGCTCTATCTGCAGCGTTTGGGCGCCAAGGGCGAGGTTCTTGAAACCCGTTGGCAGAACGTCAGCGGCTTCGCAACGCGTCTGCAGATTCTGGATGTGGACCAGGACGGTGAGCGCGATGTGGTCGTTTTCAATTCTGGTGGCGAGGTAATTGATGTCGTGTACGGCCCTCTTTGGGATGGCGCCAAGGTGCAACGTGTGCCGCGGAAACGCGCACGCTGATGGAGTTGTAAAAAAGATGAGTAAATGTTTTGGTGGTTACCGCAGTGTTCTGGGCGCGTCCTTGTTGTTGCTGGCGGGTATTTGGGGTGTACCGGCCGGGGCCGCTGACTTGGTCAAGTTCGCGGATGGTGAAGTCATCACCTCGTCAGATCTGTCGCAGTACCTGGACCGCCGAGTGGATCTGCGGGCCAGCGTTCGCAACAAATGGGGCGTGGAGAAAGTCCTCCGTGAGATGGCGATTGCGCGTGCCCTCACACAGGAGGGTACGCGCATGGGCGAACCGCGTCCGTCCGGTAAGGAGTCTGAGCGCTTTGACGATGCTTATGCCTTTGCCATTTTCAAAAAGCTGGCTCCGGCTTGCAGTCCGCCGGCAGATAGCGCAGCTGCGCGAAAATTCTACGACGAGAATCCCAAGGCATTCCTCGTGCCCCCCATGGCACGTGTGAGCCGGGTGATGTTGCCAGCGGGGGAAACGATCGAGTCGCAGGACGCAATGGCGTGGCTGATGGCGCAGGCGCAGGCCATTGCAGCAGGGGGCAAGACTTTCGACGACCTCGTCAAGAAGGCCGACACCCTTTACCGCCTAGATCCCCAAGGTGACGTCGGCTGGGTGGCGCTTGTGAATGAAAACACTATTTTGCGCACGCTGGCATCGGCCAAGGCGGGAGACATGGTGGGGCCCGTGCGAGAAGGGGACTTTGTGTACTTTTTCGCGATGGTCGAGAAGCGCGAGGGGCGTCAGCTTGCCTGGGACGAGGTGGCCGTTTCGGTTCCTGCGCGGGCGGTAAGCTATTGCCGCCAGGTCGGCACACAGAAGCTCGAAGCTGATCTGCTTGCCAAGTACGGCGTGGTCATGGATCCCGCGGCTATCAACAGCTTGTTTGACAAGCCAAAGTCCAAATAGAGCTGTCGAAGCGGTGTGTTGGCTCGGTTACAAATGGCCTTGCCTCGCAAGAGGTGAACAGTACAATACTAGGTTGCCCGGAACGGAGCGCTTTGCCATGCCAAACGTTCTGCAGCCTTCGGGCTAGTCAAGCCTTCCCTTTGAGCGACTGCAACAGCAGCCCTATTGAATGACCGATGTCCGCGCTTCCGTATTAATCCCTGTCAAAAACGGCGGCCCCCTGCTCGGTGAAGTGCTGGACACCATTCTGAAGCAGCAAACCCCTTGGCCTTTTGAAGTCATTGTGGTGGATTCGGGGTCCAGGGACGGATCTGTGGAACTGGTCCGGGGACGCGGCGTGCGGTGCGAAGTCATCCCACCAGAAGAGTTCGGTCATGGCCGCACGCGGAATTTTCTTGCGTCTCTGGCCAAGGGGGAATTCCTAGTTTTTCTGACCCAGGACGCCAAACCTGCGAGTGCGCATTGGCTGCGTCATATGGTGGAGGCATGCAGCACAGAAGAGTCCGTGGCTGGGGCGTTTGGCCCCCACAGAGCGCATCCCCATGCTAGGCATGTCACGCACTGCGAACTGAGTCTGCACTTCGCGGGATTTGGGGACAAACTCTCGGTGGTTCGCCTGGAGGACAAGAACCGTTTTGCGGTCGATCCGGGCTACCGCCAGTGGCTGCATTTTTTCTCCAGCAACAATTCTTGTATCCGCCGGTCGGTGTGGGAGCGGCTTCCGCTGCCGGACGTGGCTTTTGCAGAGGACCAGACCTGGGCCTTGCGGGCGATCGAGGCGGGCTACGGCAAGGCCTACGCGCCTGAGGCCATGGTGTACCACTCACACGACTTTGGTGTCTGGGAGACTCTGCAGCGCAATTTTGATGAAGCGCGCTCCTTCAACCTCTATTTTGGCTACCGCATTCAGGATAGCCTGGTACAGGCCTTGAAATCCGGAGTGCACCTTGCAAAGCGTGATCTGGGCTGGCTGCGCAGCGGCGGATTGCGCGGCTGGCGGCTCTTCAAGAACGCGGGCTATATGAGCCTTGTGGAAATGGCGCGGGTCGCAGGGCAGTACCTGGGCACCCGGCACGACCGCTTGCCGGCATGGCTATTGCGCTCGGTGTCGCGCGATGAGCAATTGCAGCGCGCGGGGGCGGCCTGACCATGGCGTTGAACCTGTCAAAGAAGCTCTGGCGCGTGAAGGAGATGGCGCGCAAGGAAGGGGTGTTCGCCGCCTTGCGGGCCGTGGTGCGCCGCCTGCGCCAGGGGCCTGGGCGGTATGTCGATGTCTTTCGGCACTACGGCTTTGCGTTGCCCTATGTCCTGCCGGCCCAGCCGGGCGAGCCCGCAAAGGGGTCGCTGCTGTGGTTCATCCCGGACTTCAATCTCGGCTCCGGCGGTCATCTGAATATTTTCCGCACCATCTGGCATCTGGAGCAGATGGGGTACACGTCCAGCATCGTGATCGGTGCGCCCGTCATGCACCAGGATGCGCAAGAGGCCCGCGATGCCATTCGCGAGCACTTCTTTCCCCTGCAGGCGGAGGTGCTTCTGGGGCTGGAGAACTTGCCGCCATGCGAATTTGCGGTTGCCACAGGCTGGGACACGGCGTACGCGGTCCGCGCATTCACCGGTGCCACGCACAAGCTGTATTTTGTGCAGGATTACGAGCCGCATTTCTACCCGGTGGGGTCCGAGTCGGTGCTCGCGCAGAATACCTACCACTTCGGTTTCTTCGGCATCACGGCAGGGGGCTGGCTGGCCACCAAGCTGGCGCAGGAGTATGGGATGGTCACACATCCTGTGGGTTTCGGCGTGGAACTGGAGCGCTACCGGCGCCTGCCGCGCAGGGAGCCCGAGATACGCCGGGTTTTCTTCTATGCGCGCCCGCCCACGCCCCGGCGGGCATTTGAAATCGGCCTGCTGGTGCTGAATGCCGTGTGGGAGCGCATGCCCGACACGCAGTTCGTGCTCGCAGGCTGGGACACCGCCGGCTACCATATTCCGTTCCCCCACCTTGCCTGCGGCACCGTGGCGCTGGATGACTTGCCCGATCTGTACAGCCAGTGCGACGTGGCGCTGGTGCTCTCGCTGACGAATGCCTCGTTGCTGCCCCTGGAGCTGATGGCCTCCGGCTGCGCCGTGGTGTCCAACCGGGGTCCCAATGTGGAATGGCTGCTCAACGACGACGTGGCCATGCTCGCCGATTCTTCTCCGGAGGGCTTGACCAATGCGGTTTGCGCGCTGCTGCAGGACGATGCGCGGCGCCATGCCCTGAGCGAGCGCGCCGAAGTGTTTGCCCGGGCGCAGACCTGGGACATGGTGGCGAAGGACTTCGAGTCGGCACTGTTGCATGCCCGGGCCCAGAATCCGCGGGGCGAATCCTGATGCGTTGCGCGATTCTCGGAGGAGCGGGTTTCCTGGGGCGCCACATTGGCCGGGCCATGGCGGCCGAAGGAGCACATGTGTGGTCGGTCGACCGCGCATTGCCCGCGTCGGGCAGCGCCCCCTGGTTGACTGGCGCGGTGCGGGCGGACTGTTTTGACTTGCCCTCCTGGTGGGATGCGGTGGGGGGGGCGGACGTCATCGTTCACCTTGCTTCCTCCACGGTGCCAGCCACGGCCAGTCAAGATCCGATCCAGGACGTGCAGACCAATCTGGTGGGCACGTTGCGCCTGCTGCAGGCTCTGCGTCAGAAGTCTGCACGTCCCAGGTTGCTGTTCGCATCCTCGGGAGGCGCCGTCTATGGCCGACCGCAGTCGGTACCGCTGGCAGAGACACACCCCACCATGCCCATGGGTGCCTATGGGGCCACCAAGCTGGCGATCGAGCACCATTTGCGCATCGAGGAGGCGCAACATGGCCTGCCGTGCCGGATACTGCGTTTGAGCAATCCGTATGGGGAATGGCAACAGCCCCACGGCGTCCAGGGGGTGATCGCTGTTTTTGCGCACCGCGCGCTCAAGGCCCTGCCTGTGGATGTATGGGGGGATGGTTCCGTGGTGCGCGACTTTGTCTATGCCGCCGATGTGGGGCGGGCTTTCGTGGCCGCCTCGCGCCATGAGGGGGAGGCCCGGGTCTTCAACATTGGTGGCGGCGCGGGGCACAGTGTCAATGACATCGTGCGCACGCTGGAACAATTGATCGGGCACCCTGTGGAACGGCGTGTATTCCCGGCACGCCCGTTTGATCCGCCCGTCAATGTGCTGGACATTCAGCGCGCCCAGGAAGAACTGCACTGGAAGCCGGCCATGGCTTTCGATGAAGGGGTGTCCAAGTCGGTCGAATGGCTGCGGACGGTGGCATGACGCGTCCTGTATCTTCTTCGTCCACCGTGTCTTCGGCCGCGCCACGCAATCCGCGCCAGTTGTGGGTGCTGTGGCGGTACTGGATGATGCGCGAGTTCAAGACCCGCTATGCGGGCTCGGTACTGGGCTTTGCGTGGGCGTTCGTCCAACCCCTTGCCACCCTGGCCATCTTCTACGTCCTGTTTGGTCTGGTTCTGGCCGTGCGCGTTCCGGGACTGGACGTGGGCAATGGCTACCTGCTGCACTTGCTCGCCGGGCTGGCCGTTTGGCTCCCCTTCACCGATGCGATTGGACGGGGCGTGGGAAGCCTGGCCGCCTATGAGGATTTTCTGCGCAAGCAGCCCATGCCGGCCGAAATCCTGCCCGCGGTATCGGTGGGCGGGAGCCTGCTGGTTCTCGGGATCGGCTATGGGTTGCTGCTGGTGCTGTCCGTGGCGCAGGGCGTGGGGCCCTACGCATCGATGGCGTGGCTGCCTGTACTGGTGCTGGCACAGATTGCCCTGACCTTTGGCCTTACCCTGTTGTTGAGCATGGCCCACTTTCTCTGGCGTGATGTGGGTTCGATGGTGGCTTTCGCGTTGCAACTTTGGTTCTATGTGACGCCCATTGTTTACCCGCTGTCCCAGGTGCCCGAGAAGTTCCATGGCTGGTTCCTCTTCAATCCCTTGGCATGCCTGGTGCTGATGGTGCAAAGCACGGTGCTGCACATGCCTGTCCCGCCGGGAACTCCGGTGGCCCTGGCCGTCTGGGTCGTGCTGCTGGCGGGGGGCGGATGGTGGTTTTTCCGTTCCATGAAGTCGGCATTGGGCGAGGCCTTGTAACGCCATGACCATACGCTTTGAGGGCATAGAAAAAACCTACATGGTGTACGGCCGCCCCCAGGACAGGCTGTGGGAGTGGGTGACCCGCAGGCAGCGCCACCGCGTGCACGTGGCGCTGACCGGCGTGGACTTTGAAGTCCAGGCAGGAGAAACGTTTGGGCTGATCGGTGAAAACGGCGCGGGCAAGAGCACCTTGCTGAAGATTGCCGCGGGCACCATTCGGCCTACCCATGGCCAGGTGTCGCAGGAAGGCCGTGTTGCCGCGCTGCTGGAACTGGGTGCCGGATTCCACCCGGAGGAGTCGGGCTACGACAATATCCGCTTCATGGCTGCCCTGCATGGCCTGGAAGGCGGTGCCATGGAGGATTTCATCATCCGGGCCACCGCGTTCTCCGAGTTGACCGGGGAGACACTCGAACGGCCGGTGAAGACCTACTCTTCAGGCATGTTCATGCGGCTTGCATTTGCCGCAGCGACGGCCATCGATCCCGATGTGCTGATCGTGGACGAGGCCTTGTCGGTGGGGGATCTGCATTTTCAGAAGAAGAGCCTGAACCGCATCCTGGAGCTGCGCGAGCGTGGCGCCACCGTGCTTTTCTGTTCCCACAACCTGTACCAGGTGCGCAGCCTGTGTCAGCGGGCGGCGTGGATTCACGGTGGCCGCATACAGGCCATCGGTGCCACCGAGGGTGTAGTGACTGCCTATGAAGCCCACGAGCGGCGCCGGTACGCCCATTTGCGGACGGATGCAGTGGCCGATGCTCCCCCGAATGTCGCGTCTCCCGCGCCCGCGGTGGGAATCACCACGGCCCCGCTTGTCAAAATCACACACCTGATTACGGAAACAAGCGATGGTACCAATCCGGCGCAAGTCGACTCGTTCCAGGACCTGACGGTAGAAATACAGGTTGAATCCTATTGCGATGCCAAATTTCACATAGGCTTCTCCATAGTCCGGCCGGACAAGGACAACGTGTTTGGAACCAGCACGCAGTTTCACAATCCTCCGCGCCCTCTGTGCGGAGCAGGAACGCATCGGCTGCGTGTCCGATTTCCTCGTCTGCCCTTGCTCTCTGGCGAGTATCTCTGGAATGTCTACACCTTGGACGATACGGGCCTTCAGGTGTTGGACATGGCCGAGCTGATTCAGCCGTTCACGGTGTTGAATCAGAAGAATCGCGAAGTGGGTCTTGTGTGGCTGGATCACGAATGGCTGCCGAGCGAATGATCAATGAGTGGCGCCTGCGGTTTGCGTTCCCTGCTCTGAGCAGAATGCCCACCACCCTTCCGTGGCACCTTGCCTCGGTCATCGGGCGCGACCCTTCTTCGGCACGTCGCCTGACAGAGCAATTTCTAGTGGCGCGTTTTGAGCAGGTATTCCCTGAATCCACGGCGGTGGCTCATCGTCAGTGGGCGCGTGCGCATTTGGCGATGCTGGCTCAGGAAATCATGGATGCGTCCGCGCTGCACCGTTTGGGACAGCCCAATGGTCCTGCCATTGAGGTCACGGGATGGGAGCATGTGGACGCCCTGATTAGAAGAAAGCAAGGCTTTATTCTGGTATTGAATCATTTCGACCGTTTGCTGACATCGGCAGTCGCATTGGCTCTGAGAGGGCTGTCGCTGAACACGCTGACAATGCCGATTCTCGAAAATCCTGGTCTGGGAGTTGTCCAGCGTGACTTTCTGATTCGGAAGGTGCGTTCATTCACGCAGATCGCCCGGGGCCAGTGGCGGACCTCCACCGAGGGAATGCGCCCGGTGTATGAGAGCTTGAGGGCGGGGCAGGCGTGGGGAATTCTTGCGGATGCATGGGCTCCAGGGTTCACCCGATTGCGCAGCCACCCTTTCCTCGGAGGACAGTTGCACCTGCCTACAGGGATCGAGCGCCTTGCGGAATCAGCCAAGGTCCCTTTGTTGCACGCGGTGACATATTCGGAGCGACCTGATCGGCTTCGGGTGGTGGTGGAGACTTTGCCAGAGAATCCACGCCAGGCCATTGATGCGGTGATTCAACGGTTGGAGCAGGATGTACGGGAGCGTCCATGGGCTTGGTGGCACTGGGGGCAGTGGGAGCAGATGTGGACACCGTCCGCATCGGAGGCAACGCATGACCAATATTGAGCGATACGACTACGCATTCGACCCGGACGGCAAGGAGTGGGCGGCCCGGTTGCTGCGCCGTATTCCGTCCGACGGAGGCTCGGTGCTGGAGCTGGGGCCCGGGCCCGGCGCCATGACCCGCGTCCTGCTGGCGCGGGGCCATCGCGTCACGGTGGTTGAAAACGACCCCGAGGCACTGGAGGTGCTCAAGACGCTGGGCGTGGAGGTCATTCCCGGAAATCTGGATGGCACGGACTGGCTGGATGCGATCGCGGGCAGGCGGTTTGATGCGGTGATGGCCTGCGATGTGCTGGAGCACCTCAGAAAACCGGAGGACGTGCTGCAGCGGTTGAGCGAATTTGTGGCCCCCATGGGCCGCCTGCTGATCTCCGTCCCGAACATTGCCTATGCCGGGGTGCTGGCGGCGATGCGCAATGGCATCTTCGACTACTCGGACAAGGGCCAGCTGGACAGGACCCATGTCCGGTTCTTTACCAAGCGCAGCATTGAAAAAGTACTGCTGGACTGCGGGTGGGCTCCCCGGATCTGGGAGGCCAACAGGGTGCCTGTCGAATGCAGCGAATTCGCCTGGTACTGGAGCGCTCTGCCCGGCGAGCAGCGCCAGGCCTTGCTGGCGGGGTGGCAGGATTTCGATGTGTACCAGTGGATGGTGGTGGTCACGCCCTCCATCGACGCTTCCGCCTGGGAGTTGGCCGAGGCACGTGGCACAGCGGACAGGCTGCGCGACGAGTTGCAGGCCCTCACGGTGGTGCACCAGCGTGAGCGCGCATCGTTGCTGGAGCACCAGAAAGCCTTTTCGGAAGCCAAGGACATCATCGCGAAGATGCAGCTGGAGATCAAGGATCTGCGCACCGACATGGAGCTGCTGCGGACGGAAAAGACCGCGGTGGAGGCCGAACTCTCCGCGCTGCAAGCGCAGCCCCAGCCCGAACCTCCTCCTCCGGCAGGCCCATGGCTGCGGCTGCAGCGCAGACTCCTGGGCCGCGCGGACGGCGCGTGACGGATTGCGGAACGGACATGTTGCTCGGGGTTCCTGATTTCACGGCATCGCATGACGGCGTGGACAGCATCGGTGCGGATTGCCGGATCGATCCGTCCGTTTCCGTCATGCGGTTTGGGCAGCGCCCTGGCGTGCTGTGCCTGTCGGACGGGGTCAGCATCTACGCGCAGACAAGGCTGGTGCTGGGGGATGTGGTCGCGGACCCTTGCGTGGGAATCCGCATCGGCGCCCGCACCATTGTCAACGTGGGCGGCTATCTGTCTGGCGAAGGGGGCCTGGAGATTGGCGAGGACGTTTTGATCGGCCCCCACGTCAAGTTGCTGTCGGCCGGCCACGCCATAGACGAAGGGGATGCGGTCATCGCGCGCAACCGCATCACCCGCGCAAAGATCGTCGTGGAGGACGGCGCCTGGATAGGGGCCGGAGCCATCGTGCTCGAGGGGGTTACCATCGGGCGCGGCGCGGTGGTGGCCGCCGGTGCGCTTGTGCGGCAGGATGTCCCCGCGGGGATGGTGGCGGCGGGAATGCCCGCTCGGCTGCTGCGCTCGCGCCGTGGGGATGCCTGGCCGGCGGCACAGGCCCCCGTGCCATCCCCCTGGTTTGAACGGGTCGGGGTCCGGCTGAAGAGCTTCTTGTACCAGGGACGCGGTGCCAAATGACAAGCAAGAGTGAATTTCGCAGAAGCTCCGACGGGCGCGGATGGGGATCGAACATGGTGGACAGCCTGCGCAGGGCGGCGCTCACAGTGATCTTCCTGATGGGACTCCCTGCGTCTTCCTGGGCCGACCAGGTGTGGGAGTTCGTGGACAAGGATGGAGTGACCCACATTGGCAACGTGGCACCGGGCGCGGCCGCGTCGCGGGGGCTGGTCTGGCTCCAACGTGTGCCTCCTGCCTCCGTGATGAGGAGCAAGGAGCGCGGCACCTCCGCACTGCAGTTTCCTGGCTACGACGATGTCAAGCAGCACCTGGAGGCGGCGGCGGAGGCGCAGTCGCTGGATCCGGCATTCGTGATCGCCGTTGCCGCTGCGGAATCGGCCTTCAATGTGAAGGCCGTTTCGCGCAAAGGCGCCCTGGGCCTGATGCAGGTGATGCCCGCGACGGCCGAGCGCTATGGGGTCGCGGCCCGTCCGCCTTCAGAGGGAGAACATGCCGCCATGGAGCCCAAGGTGAATGCGCAGATCGGCACCCGTTACCTGGCGGACCTGCTGCGCATGTTCGATGGCGACAAAGAGCTGGCACTGGCGGCCTACAACGCCGGGGAAGGAGCCGTGATCAAGCACGGCCGCCGGATTCCGCCGTATCCCGAAACACAGCAATACGTGGAAAAAGTGATGCGCTTTTACCGCGGCATGGCGCGGTAGTGGCCCTGGACCCTGCAGCGTGGACTTTTTCGTGAACCGTCTGCGCCGGCGCTGGCCTGGGTTGACCCTGTGTCCAGGCAGCCGAGGCGCCACTGCCGACTTCCTGCGGTGGGCGGCCGTATTTCACGCAAATGGCGCGGGGATGCCGTCGCGGGCAGCGCCAGCTAGCGCTTTCTTACAGGCATCCGCGCAGAGTACGGGTACCATCGGCCGCTCATGATCTGGTTATCTGTGGTGGCATTCATCGTTGCAGCGTTGGCGGCAGGGTTCATCGTGCGGTGGATGCGCAGCCACGCTTCCGTGTATGGCAGCGCCATGCCACAGCGTTTTCACCTCGGGGATATTCCCCGCCTGGGCGGAGGGGCGCTGCTGTTGGGTATCGGGTGCAGCTGGAGCCTGGGCATGCTGCAGTCGTCCCATTGGGGAGATCCTGGTTCCCTCAGGTTGGGGGCATGGGTCGGCGGCTGGCTGGTGGTCATGCTGCCGGCTGCTCTGGGGGGGATCGCGGAGGACATGACCCAGCGCCTGTCCGTCCGGTATCGGTTAAGCCTGACGGGCGCATCCGGTGCCCTGGCGGTGGTCTTGCTGGACCTGTCCCTGCCCCGCATGGGGTGGCCCTGGCTGGACTCCGTGCTGGCCGCTGCCCCGTGGCTGGGCATCGCCATCGTTGTACTTGCCGTCGCGGGGCTGCCCCACGCGTTCAACATCATCGACGGCTACAACGGCCTGGCGGGCATGGTCGCACTGATCGTGTGCCTGGCCTTGGCGCACGTGGCATTGCAGGTGGGGGATCGCGCCCTGGCGGCGCTGCTGGTGTCCACCGCCGCCGCCACCGGGGGATTCCTGGTGTGGAACTACCCGCGGGGAATGCTGTTTGCCGGCGATGGCGGGGCGTATATCTGGGGCGTGGTCATCGCCCTGGCCAGCATTTCGCTGGTGCAGCGCAACGCCGACGTGTCACCGTGGTTCCCCATGCTTTTGCTGATCTACCCCGTCTGGGAAACGATCTTCTCGATCTATCGCAAGACGGTGCGGGGCGTGTCCCCCGGCGTGGCCGATGCACTGCATTTTCACCAGCTGATCTACCGGCGCATCGTGCGGGGCGTTTTCCACGACGACGAATCCCGCAGGGTTCTGATGCGCAACAACCGCACATCGCCCTACCTCTGGGGCTTCACCTTGCTCACGGTGGTGCCGGCGGTGCTGTTCTGGAGCAATACCCCGCTGCTGATGGCGTTTTGCGGCTTGTTCGTCATCAGCTATGTGATGGCGTACCTTGCCATCGTGCGGTTCAAGGTGCCGCACTGGCTGCGCCACTGAGGGCTGTTGCGCAGGCCACCCCAGGGTGCCGCGCGAATGCGGCACAATTTGCGCCTCACCGTTTTCTCTGGATGGCCCGCCTCCATGACCGACCTTCTTTCGATTGCTCCGCGCGACAAGGCTGAAATCCTGGCCCAGGCGCTGCCCTACATCCGCAAGTTCCATGGCAAGACCATGGTCATCAAATACGGTGGCAACGCCATGACGGACCCCGCGCTGCAGGCCGACTTTGCCGAAGACGTGGTGCTGCTCAAGCTCGTGGGGATGAACCCCGTGGTGGTCCACGGCGGCGGCCCGCAGATCGAGACGGCCCTGAACCGCCTGGGCAAGAAGGGCGAGTTCATCCAGGGCATGCGCGTGACCGACGCCGAGACCATGGAAGTGGTCGAGTGGGTGCTGGCCGGCGAAGTGCAGCAGGACATCGTGGGCCTGATCAACCAGGCCGGTGGCAAGGCCGTGGGGCTCACGGGCCGCGACGGCGGCATGATCCGCGCGCAGAAGCTCAAGATGGTGGACAACAAGAACCCGAGCATCGAGCACGACGTGGGCCAGGTGGGGGACATCGTGGCCATCGACCCGAGCGTGGTCAAGGCGCTGCAGGACGATGCCTTCATCCCCGTCATCAGCCCCATCGGCTTCGGCGAAAACAACGAGAGCTACAACATCAACGCCGACGTGGTGGCCAGCAAGCTGGCCACGGTGCTGCAAGCTGAAAAACTCATGCTCCTGACCAACACGCCCGGCGTGCTGGACAAGGCGGGCAACCTGCTCACCGACCTCACGGCCCGCGAGATCGACGCGTTGTTCGCCGATGGCACCATCTCCGGCGGCATGCTGCCCAAGATCGCGGGCGCGCTCGATGCCGCCAAGGCCGGCGTGCACGCCGTGCACATCATCGATGGCCGTGTGCCGCATGCCATGCTGCTCGAAATCCTGACCGACCAGGCCTACGGGACCATGATCCGCTCGCACTGACCCTTTTCGTAGCCTGCTATGCGCCTGCTGTTGGTTGAAGACGATGTCATGGTGGCCAGCGGCATCAAGTTGGGCCTGACCGACGCCGGATACGCCGTGGATTGGGTCGGCAGCGGGGAGCGCGCCGAAGAGGTGCTGCGCACGGAGTCTTTCGACGCGGCCATCATCGACATCGGCCTGCCCGCCATGGATGGGCTGGAGCTCACCCGCCGCCTGCGCCGTCCCGACATGATCAGCCCCGCCATGCCCGTGCTGATCCTGACCGCGCGCGATGCCCTGCATGACCGCGTGCAGGGGCTGGACCTGGGGGCGGACGACTACATGGTCAAGCCCTTCGAGCTGCCCGAGCTGCTGGCCCGCCTGCGGGCCCTGCTGCGCCGCTCGCAGGCCGCCACGACGGCGGTGCTCAGCTTCGGGCCGCTGGAGCTGGACACGGCAGGCCGCCGCGCGAGCATCCGCACCGGCGAAGGGGAGCAGGTGATCGAACTGGGTCCCCGTGAATGGACCGTGCTCGAATACCTGCTCATCAACGCCCCCAAGCCTGCGAGCAAGGACAAGCTCCTGCAGGCCCTGACGGGGTGGGACAAGGAGATCACACCCAATGCGGTGGAGGTCTACGTCTCGCGCCTGCGCGGCAAGCTCGAGCCGCATGGCGTGGCGCTGCGCTCGATCCGCGGGTTCGGCTACCGTCTGGAACTCCAGGCCGCCTGATCGGAATCGGTCTGGCTCAGCGCCCGCGCCGGTGAAGACCCACCATGACGATGCCGGACCGGGCCCCTCCTTCCCAGCGGCTTGGCCTGCGCGCCATGACCTCCGACCTGCGCAACCGGCTGCTGCTTTTGCTGGTGCTGCCCTTGTGCCTGCTCGCGCTCGCGGGCGTGTGGCTGGACTACCGCTCGGCCGATGAGGCCGCCGGACGGCATGACCAGCGCCTGCTGCGGCTGCTTCCGGCGCTGGCCGATTCGGTACTGGCCCCCGCGATCCGTGACAACGAGCCGCCCCTGCTGCTGCTGGCGCCGCCGGTCGAGGACTTCCTGCGCCAGAACGCCGGGTTTGCCGGGTACAGCGTGCGCGACGCCTCCGGCCGCCTGCTGCTGGGGGACGACTGGGTGCACAGCGCCGTGCCGACCACGCAGGCCCCCGAATTCCACAGCGTCGAATTTGGCGGCGTGACCTACCGGGTGGCCGTGCAGCGCGGCCGCACGGGGGCCGGCGAGCTGGTGGTGGCGCTGGCCGACGGGTCGGACCCGCGCCAGCAGTGGGCGCAGCAGCTTCTGCTGCGCGTGCTGCTGCCCAACCTGGTGCTCGTGGCCGCCGCCGCGCTGGCCATCCACTGGGCCGTGGGGCGTGCGTTCAAGCCGCTGGTGGATCTGGCCGAAGCGGTGGAACACCGCTCGCCGCGCGATCTCAGCCCCATCGACGAGGCCTCGTCGCCCGCCGAGGTGCGCCCGCTCGTGCATTCGCTCAACCGGCTGTTCGCGTTGGTCAATGCGCAGGCGGAAGGGCAGCGCCGCTTCGTGGCCGACGCGGCGCACCAGCTGCGCACCCCGCTGGCGGGCCTGCAGGCGCAGGTCGAGGCCTGGGCGATGATGGCCAAGGCCGCCGGCCCGCGGGTATCGCTGCCGGACTTTGATCGACAAATGCCGCTGGCGCAGGATGGTCAAGCGAAAGGCGCTATTGTTTTAGGAGTTGATCAGATCGAGAAGCTGCGCAATGCCACGCGCCGGACCTCACAGCTCGCGCACCAGCTGCTGGCCCTGTCGCGCGCCGACGCGCGCAGCCTGGATGCGCAGCCGCCGCAGCGCGTGGACCTGAAGGACCTGTGCGAGGCGCTGCTCGAGACCTTTCTCGATCCGGCCACCGGCAAGGGGCTGGACCTGGGGCTCGACGTGCAGCCCGTGCATGTCACCGGCCATGGCTGGCTGCTGCGCGAATTGCTGTCCAACCTGGTGGACAACGCCATCAAGTACACGCCGGCGGGGGGCATTGTCACCATCCGCTGCGGCATGCGCCAGGGGCGCACCGGGCCGCCCCGCGTGTACCTGGAGGTCGAGGACGACGGCCCGGGCGTGCCCGAGGCGGAGCGCGCCCGCGTCATGCAGCGCTTTTACCGCGTGCCTGGCACGGTGGGGGAGGGCACGGGCCTGGGGCTGGCCATCGCCGACGAGATCGCGCGCGTGCACCGCGCCTCCCTGACGCTCGGGACGGGCCCCCAGGGGCACGGGCTGCTGGTGGCTGTGGTGTTTCCGCTGTAGATCCGCGCCCGCGCGCTCCTTGCGCGTGTCCGTGCGCGGGCCGGGCAAAAGCCTGTGCGAGAATCATTTCCATACATGATTTACGCCTGCCGCTGGCCCGTGCATGCCCATCCGGCATGTGAACCGGGCGCCGGGTGCCACTGGCCGCATGGCCCTACCAGAGCCCCTGTCCTGCATGTCCGAACTTTCTCCCCTTCCAGAGCCCGCCAGTACCGACGACGCGGGTGACACGCCGGCCGCGCGCAAGCGGCCCAAGCCGGGCGAGCGCCGCGTGCAGATCCTGCAGGCGCTGGCGGCCATGCTGGAGCAGCCGGGCGCGGAGCGCATCACCACCGCCGCGCTGGCGGCGCGCCTGTCGGTGAGCGAGGCGGCGCTGTACCGCCACTTCGCGAGCAAGGCGCAGATGTTCGAGGGGCTGATCGACTTCATCGAGCAGTCCGTGTTCACCCTCGTGCAGCAGATCACCGGCCGCGAGGTGCCCGACCCCGCCCAGCCGCCCGACGTGGGCCAGCGGCAGGCGGCGCGCATCGTGGCCGTGCTGCTGCAGTTTGGCGAGCGCAACCCCGGCATGGTGCGGGTGATGGTGGGCGACGCCCTGGTGTTCGAGCACGAGCGCCTGCAGCAGCGCATGAACCAGTTCTTTGACCGCATCGAGTCCACCCTGCGCCAGTGCCTGCGCCCGGCCGCGGCGGGCTCCGCGACGCCCACGGTCGATGCCCAGGTGGCGGCCAGCGTGCTCACGGCGTTTGCGGTGGGGCGCCTGCAGCGCTATGCGCGCTCGGGTTTCAAGCGCCCGCCTTCCGAGCACCTGGAAGCCAGCCTCGCGCTGATCCTCTAGCACCGCCCCGCTGGCGGTGCCGCCGGCGGGGCCCCGGCACGCTGGAGAGCGGGCCCGCCAGGCGGTGGCGCCGCCGCAACGGGTGATTTGGGGGCCGCTCCCTATTTTTTCCCGGGGTTTTGGCCGGTCGCCGAATTTGCTGCAGAATAGAACGAACGTTCGTTTTTATTTGCCAGCATGTCCGCCACCTCTTCATCCAGCCAGGTCACCCGCATCCCGCGCGCCCGCAGCGGTACCGGCCGCGCCCTGCAAAAGGGCCAGCAAACCAAGGCGGCCATTGTCGAGGCGGCGCTGGGCCTGGCCACGCACATCGGGCTGGAAGGCTTGTCCATCGGGGCGCTGGCCGATGTCACGGGCATGAGCAAGTCGGGCGTGTTCGCCCACTTCGGCTCGCGCGAAGAGCTGCAGATCTCCGTCATCCGCGAATACCACACCCGCTTCGAGCAGGAGGTGTTCTACCCCGCGATGTCCGCGCCGCGCGGCGTGGCGCGCCTGTCGGCCATGTTCGACAACTGGATGAAGCGCACCTCCATCGAAATCGACTCGGGCTGCATCTACATCAGCGGCGCGGTCGAGTTCGACGACCGCACCGGCCCCGTGCGCGACGCGCTGGCCAGCTCGGTGCTGACATGGCACGCCGCCATGCGCCGCGCCATCGAGCAGTGCAAGGGCCTCGCAGAGCTGCGCGCGGACACCAATGCCGAGCAGATGCTGTTCGAGATCCACGGCCTCATCCTCGCGCTGCATTACGAAGCGCGCTTCCTGCAAACCCCCGGCTCCATGGGCCGGGCCGTGCAGGGCTTTCACAACATCCTGGCGCGCTACAGCGCCGACACGCCGGCCGCCGCCGCGCCAGCCACCCCTGCTGCCGCCAAGCGCCGCAAAGTTTCCAACCAAACCACCACCTCCAAGGAGTAAACCCATGCCTACCTACACGCCGCCCCTGCGCGACATGCAATTCGTCATGCACGAAGTGCTCAAGGTCAGCGATGAATTCAAGGCAATGCCGCCCCACGCCGAGGTGGATGTGGACACCATCAATGCCGTGCTGGAAGAAGCCGGCAAGTTCGCCGCCGAAGTGACCTTCCCGCTCAACATCAGCGGCGATACCGAAGGCTGCGTGCTGGACAAGGCCACGCACGAAGTCAAGCCCCCGTCGGGCTTCAAGGACGCCTACGCCAAGTACGTCGAAGGCGGCTGGGCGGCGCTGTCGTGCGACCCCGCTTACGGCGGCCAGGGCCTGCCCTTCGTGCTGAACCAGTGCCTGTACGAGATGATGAACTCGGCCAACCAGGCGTGGACCATGTACCCCGGCCTGTCGCACGGCGCGTACGAAGCCCTGCACGCCCACGGCACCGACGAGCAAAAGAAGATCTACCTGCCCAAGCTCACCAGCGGCGAGTGGACCGGCACCATGTGCCTGACCGAACCCCATTGCGGCACCGACCTGGGCCTGTTGCGCACCAAGGCCGAACCGCAGGCCGACGGCACCTACAAGATCACCGGCAACAAGATCTTCATCAGCGCCGGCGAGCACGACATGACCGCCAACATCGTGCACCTGGTGCTGGCCCGCCTGCCCGATGCGCCCAAGGGCAGCAAGGGCATCAGCCTCTTCGTCGTGCCCAAGTTCAACGTGAAGGCCGACGGCTCGCTGGGCGAGCGCAACCCCATCTACTGCACGGGCCTGGAGCACAAGATGGGCATCCACGGCAACGCCACCGCGCAGATCGCAATCGATGGCGCCATCGGCACCCTGGTGGGCCAGCCCAACAAGGGCCTGGCCGCCATGTTCGTGATGATGAACGCTGCCCGCCTGGGCGTGGGCAACCAGTCGCTGGGCCTGACCGAAGTGGCTTACCAGAACGCACTGGCCTACGCCAAGGACCGCATCCAGATGCGCAGCCTGTCGGGCGTGAAGGCCAAGGACAAGGATGCCGACCCCATCATCGTGCACCCCGACGTGCGCAAGATGCTGCTCACCGCCAAGGCGTACGCCGAAGGGGGCCGCGCGCTGCAGATCTTCTGCACGCTGCTGCTGGACAAGGTGCACAGCCACCCCGATGAAAAGGTGCGTGCCGAATCCGAAGAGATGGTGGCGCTGCTCACCCCCATCGTGAAGGCCTTCATCACCGACAACGGCCACATCAGCACCAACGCCTGCATGCAGGTCTTCGGCGGCCACGGCTTCATCAAGGAATGGGGCATGGAGCAGTACGTGCGCGACAACCGCATCAACATGATCTACGAAGGCACGAACACCGTGCAGTCGCTGGACCTGCTGGGCCGCAAGATCCTGGGCAACAACGGCGCCACGCTCAAGAAGCTGGGCAAGCTGATCGGCAAGCTGGTGGAAGAAGAAGGCGTGAACGAGAAGATGGCCGAGTTCATCAACCCCGTCGCGATGCTGGGTGACCAGATGACCAAGTTCACCACCGAAATCGGCTTCAAGGGCATGCAAAACCCCGACGAAGTGGGCGCCGCCGCCGTGGACTACCTGCGCGTGGCCGGCCACCTGGTGTTTGGCTACCTGTTCGCCCGCATGGCCCAGGTCGCGCTGCGCGAGATCGCCGCCGGCAACACCGACCCGTTCTACGGCGCCAAGCTGCAGACCGCGCGTTTCTACTTCGCCAAGCTGTTCCCTGAAACGGCGACGCTGATGCGCACGGCCCGTGCCGGCAGCAAGGTGCTGATGGACACCGATCTGGCCCTGGCCTGATCGGTGCATGGTGCGGATTTCAAGCCTTTTTGCCACGGAGCGCTTATGTACAAAGCGGTAGCAGCTATTGTTTTGGTAGCGGGTGCGTTGCCGGCCTGGGCGCAGATGACGCCTGAAGGCCTGTGGCGCAACATCGACGACAAGACCGGCGAGGCCAAGGCGGAGATCCGCATCCGCGACATCGGCGGCGGCGTGCTGCACGGAGCGCTGGAAAAGCGCCTGTCCAAGGACGCCAAGCCCGACGATGTCTGCGACGAATGCTCGGACGACCGCAAGGGCAAGCCCCTCCTGGGGCTGGAGATCATCCGTGGCGCCAAGAAGGCCGAGGGCAAGGAAGTGTGGGAAGGCGGCAAGATCCTCGACCCCGAGAACGGCCGCAACTACACCCTGCGCATGGCCCCCATCGACGGCGGCAAGAAACTCGAAGTGCGGGGCTCCATCGGCCCCTTCGGCCGCTCGCAGACCTGGATCCGCGTCCAGTAAACCCAACGCCCGTGGCCTGCCTGCCCGTCTGCCTGCGCCGTGCCCGGCGCGCGGCAGCGCCAGGCCACCAACAAGGAACCAACCCATGTCCCGATTTCAAGTGAAGAAAGTCGCCGTGCTCGGCGCAGGCGTGATGGGCGCGCAGATTGCCGCCCACCTCGTCAACGTGAAGGTGCCCGTGGTGCTGTTCGACCTGCCCGCCAAGGAAGGCCCGAAGAACGGCATCGTCACCAAGGCCGTCGAAGGCCTCAAGAAGCTCAAGCCCTCGCCCCTGGGCGTGGCCGACGACGCGGCGCTGATCCAGCAGGCCAACTACGAAGAGCACATGCACCTGCTCAAGGAATGCGACCTCGTGATCGAGGCCATTGCCGAGCGCATGGACTGGAAGCTCGACCTCTACACCAAGATCGCGCCCCACGTGGCCAAGCACGCCATCCTGGCGTCCAACACCTCGGGCCTGTCGATCACCAAGCTCTCCGAAGTGCTGCCCGAGAGCATCAAGCCGCGTTTCTGCGGCATCCACTTCTTCAACCCACCGCGCTACATGACGCTGGTGGAGCTGATCAACACCCCCACCACCCAGCCTGAAGTGCTCGACCAGCTTGAAGCCTTCGTCACCAGCGGCCTGGGCAAGGGCGTGGTGCGCGCGCACGACACCCCCAACTTCGTCGCCAACCGCGTGGGCATCGCCGGCATGCTGGCCACCATGAAGGAGGTCGAGAACTTCGGCCTCACCTATGACGTGGTGGACGACCTCACGGGCAAGAAGCTCGGCCGCGCATCGAGCGGCACCTTCCGCACCGCCGACGTGGTGGGCCTGGACACCATGGCCCATGTGATCAAGACGCTGCAGGACAACCTGAGCATCGAGACCGACCCCTTCTACGAAAGCTTTGGCACGCCCGCGGTGCTGAAGAAACTGCTGGAGCTGGGCAACCTGGGCCAGAAGGCCAAGGCCGGTTTCTTCAAGAAGGTCGGCCGCGACGTGATGCGCTTCGAGCTGGACAGCGAAGAGTACGTGCCCGCCGGCCAGAAGGCCGACGAGGTGTACGCTCGCATGCTCAAGAAGCCCGCCGCCGAACGCCTGCGCCTGCTGCGCAACGCCGAAGGCGCGCCCGGCCAGTTCCTCTGGGCCATCCTGCGCAACGGCTTTCACTACGCCGCCGTGCACCTGGGCACCATCGCCGACAACGCGCGCGACGTGGACCAAGCCATGCGCTGGGGCTTCGGCATGAAGCAGGGCCCCTTCGAGCTGTGGCAGGAAGCCGGCTGGCTCGACGTGGCGAAGATGATCCAGGAAGACATCGACGCGGGTAAAGCGCTGTGCAAGGCACCGCTGCCCGAGTGGGTCTTCAAGGGCCCCGTGGCCGAAGCCGGTGGCGTGCACACCGCGCAAGGCTCGTGGAGCGCATCGCAGAACAAGTTCGTGCCCCGCCGCCAGCTGCCGGTGTACGAGCGCCAGATTTTCCCCGAGTCGCTGCTGGGCGAGACCAACCTGCCCGACTGGCGCACCGCCGGCACGACCATTGCAGAGTCCAAAGCCCTGCGCACGTGGACGCTGGATGGCCAGGTACTCATCGCCAGCATCAAGAACAAGATGCACGCCATCAGCCCCGAAGTGATGGAAGGCTTGATGGAAGCGTTGGAGCTGGCCGAGGCCGAGTACCAGGGCATGGTCATCTGGTCCGGCGACGCCCCGTTCAGCGTGGGTGCGGACCTGGAAGCCACCATGCCGGCCTTCATGGTCGGCGGCGCCGATGCGGTCGAAAGCATCGAGCAGGAACTGCAGAACCTGATGCTGCGCATCCGCTACGCGCAGGTGCCCGTCGTCGCGGCCATCCACGGCATGGCGCTGGGCGGCGGCTGCGAGCTGGCCGTGTATTCCGCCAAGCGCGTGGCCCACATGGAAAGCTACATCGGCCTGGTGGAAGTCGGCGTGGGCCTGGTGCCCGGCGCGGGCGGCCTGACCTACATCGCGCGCCGCGCGGCCGAGAACATGGCGGCCTCTACTGGCAAGGACATCCTGCCCTTCCTGACCGAGGGCTTCACCGCCGCCGCGATGGCCAAGGTGGGCACCAGCGCGCTCGAATCGCGCAAGCTCGGCTTCCTGCTGGAGTCCGACATCATCGTGCCCCACAAGGACGAGCTGCTGTTCGTGGCCATCAACGAAGCCAAGTCCATGGCCGCCAGTGGCTGGCGCGCGCCGCACAAGCGCCTGTTCCCCGTGGCGGGCCGCAGCGGCCTGGCCACCATCAAGGCGCAGCTCGTGAACATGCGCGACGGCGGCTTCATCAGCGCCTACGACTTCAAGGTCAGCACCATGATCGCCGAGGTGGTCTGTGGCGGCGACGTGGACGCCGGCGCGCTGGTGAGCGAGGAATATTTGCTCACGCTGGAGCGCAAGGTGTTCTGCCACCTGATCGCACAGCCCAAGACGCACGAGCGCATCCTGGGCATGCTCTCGACAGGCAAGCCTGTTCGCAACTGACCGCCATCGCCATGACGGACCACGCCCCCAACAAACTCCAGCGCTCGCTGATGCGCCTGGACGAGGCACCCGCCTTCCTGCGCGGCTTCGTGCAGAACATCATCCTGCGCCGGGCCGTGCCTTTCACCGGCACGGCCGGGGTGAAGTTCGTGTCGCTCACGCCCGAGCGTGTGGAAGTGCGCCTGCCCAATGAGCACCGCGTGCAGAACCACATCGGCGGCGTGCACGCCTCGGCCATGAACCTGTTGGCCGAGACGGCCACCGGCATGGTGGTGGGCATGAACGTGCGCGATGACTGCATACCGCTGGCCAAGGAGCTGTCCATGGCGTTCAAGAAGCGCGCCACGGGTGGCTTGAAGGCCGTGGCCACGCTGACCGCCGAGCAGCGCGCCGCCATGTTGGCCAGCGACAAGGGCGAGGTGCAGGTCACCGTCACCGTGACCGACGAAGCCGGCGTGGAGCCGGTCGAATGTGTATTTACGTGGGCCTGGATTCCTTCCAGCCGCCCCGCCAAGCATTGAAGGAGTTTCAACACCATGGCTCAAAAACAAGTCCAGGACGCCTACATCGTTGCCGCCACGCGCACCCCCATCGGGCGCTCGGGCCGCGGCTATTTCAAGAACACCCGCCCCGATGACCTGCTGGTCGCCGCCATCAAGAGCGCCATGCTGCAGGTCCCCACGCTGGACCCCAAGGCGATCGAGGACGCCATCATCGGCTGCTCCTTCCCTGAAGGCGAGCAGGGCATGAACATGGCCCGCATCGCCGTGGGCCTGGCGTTCGACCACCCCGTGGGCGGCGTGACCGTGAACCGCTTCTGCGCATCGGGCATCACCGCGCTGCAGATGGCGGCCGACCGCATCCGCGTGGGCGAGGCCGACGTGCTGATCGCCGGTGGCGCCGAGTCCATGAGCCTCGTGCCCATGGGCGGCAACAAGCCATCATTCAACGCAGAAATTTTTGCGCGTGACGAGAACGTGGGCATCGCCTACGGCATGGGCCTCACGGCCGAGAAAGTCGCGCAGCAGTGGAAGATCAGCCGCGAGGCGCAGGATGCCTTCGCACTGGAATCGCACCTGCGCGCCATCAAGGCGCAGAAGGCCGGTGAGTTCAGCGACGAAATCACGCCCTTCGAGGTCGTGGAGCGTTCGCCCAACCTCGCTACCGGCGAAGTGGTGGAAAAGCGCCGCACCGTGAGCCTGGACGAGGGCCCCCGCCCCGATACCTCGCTCGAAGGACTGGCCAAGCTCAAGCCCGTGTTCGCTGCGCGCGGCAGCGTCACGGCGGGCAACAGCTCGCAGACCAGCGACGGCGCCGGTGCGCTGATCGTGGCCAGCGAAAAGGCCGTGAAGCAATTCGGCCTCACGCCCCTGGCGCGTTTTGTGAGCTACGCCGCCCGCGGCGTGCCGCCGGAGATCATGGGCATCGGCCCCATCGAGGCGATTCCTGCAGCCCTGCGTTATGCGGGCTTGAAGAGTGACGACATTGGCTGGTACGAGTTGAACGAAGCGTTTGCGGCCCAGTCGCTGGCGGTGATCAATACGCTGGGCCTGAACCCTGCGAACGTGAACCCGATGGGCGGTGCCATTGCGCTGGGCCACCCGCTGGGCGCCACCGGTGCCATCCGCGCCGCCACCGTGGTGCACGCACTGCGTCGCCACAAGCTGAAGTACGGCATGGTCACGATGTGCGTGGGCACAGGCCAAGGCGCCGCTGGAATTATTGAAGCGCTGTGAGTTAGCTGGCTACTGCGCGGGTCATCTGCGTCGTTGGGCGGTGCTCGGAATCCTCACGTACTTCAAGTACGTTCCGGTTCCTGTGCTCCGTCCGCCTAGCAGCTGATCCCGCTCGCTACGCCCTGGAGGGTGGGGTGTGAAGGCGGGGGAACGGGCGGGGTAAGGCTTGATCGCTCCCACTCAAACCGTTCGGGCTGAGCCTGTCGAAGCCAGGGTTCTGCCCTCAGCGATAGTTTTCTTTTCAAGCCGGCGCAGATCGGTTTCGAACCAAGGAGACAGACATGGACAAGCAAACTTTGCAGGTCAACGGGGCAGTGTCATTGGCGCTGCGTGTCTACCAACCCGAGGGCGCTCCGCGCGCCAGTGTCGTGATCGGCGGCGCGATGGGGGTGCGGCAGTCGTTCTACGAGGCCTTTGCGCTGTGGATGGCGCAGCAAGGGTTTCGGGTCACCACGTTCGACTACCGGGGCCATGGCGATTCGTTGCAGGGCGCCATGCGCGATGTGAAGGCGGATCTGTTCGACTGGGCGCAGGACTACGAGGCGGTGATCACAGCCGCCAAGGCCGCGCTGCCGTCGCAGCCGCTGTACTTGCTGGGCCACAGCCTGGGGGCGCAGTTGCCGGGCCTGTTGAAAAAGCCCGAGCAGGTGGATGGCTTGCTGAGCGTGGCCGCGGGCAGCGGCTACTGGCGCGACAACGCGCCGCAGCTCAAGCGCATCGTTCCGTATTTCTGGTGGGTGCTGGTGCCGCTGGCCACGCGGCTGTGCGGGTACTTTCCGGGGCGCACGCTCAAGAAGGTGGGCGACCTGCCTGCGGGCGTGATCCTGCAGTGGCGCCGCTGGTGCCTGCACCCGGCCTACAGCGTGGGGGCCGAGGGGCCTGCCGTGGCGCAGAGCTACGGCGCGGTGCGTTTTCCGGTGCTGGCCTTGTCGATGGCCGACGACGAGCTGATGACCTTGCGGGGCACGCACAACCTGGTGAATCTGTACGCCAACACCGAGCGCCGCGTGGAGAGCATCACGCCGGCCGATCTGCAGGTGCGCCGCATCGGGCACTTCGGTTTCTTTCGCGACCAGTTTCGCCAGAGCCTGTGGCCGCGCGCGGCGGCTGCGCTGGCCGCCCTGGGTGGCGGCGTGCACCACGGCGAAGTCTCCGGTACGACGGCCTGAGCGGTCGTTTCGCGGCACACTCGCAGCATGACTTCCTCTTCATCCACTTCTTCGTCCTCCGCAGCCCACCCGCTGGACGAGGCGCTGCAACTGACGGCCTCGTCCGCTCCGACCGGCCAGTACGAAGGGCAAACCCACCCCGGCTACTGGAACATGGTGGGCCCGTTTGGTGGCATCACCGCCGCCACGCTGCTACAGGCCATCCTGCAGCACCCTGACCGGCTCGGCGAACCGTTGTCGCTCACCGTCAACTACGCGGGCGCACTGACAGCCGGTGCGTTCACCGTGCAGGCAACGCCCGTGCGCACCAACCGCTCCACCCAGCACTGGACCTTGTCGATCCTGCAGGCTGGTGCCGACGGCGCCCCGGTGGTCACCACCACCGCCACGGCCGTGACGGCGGTGCGCCGCGAGACCTGGAGCGTGGGCGATGTGCCCATGCCCGAGGTGCCTCCCCCCGCGGAGCACAAGGCCATCGTCGCGCCCAAGGGGGCGGTGGAATGGCTCAGCCGCTATGAGATGCGCCCCATCGCGGGTTTCATCCCGCGCACCTGGGACGGCAGCGGCGACCACAGCCTTACGCAGCTGTGGATGCGCGACGCGCCGCCGCGCCCGCTCGACTTCACCTCGCTGGCGGCACTGGCCGACGTGTTCTTCCCCCGCGTGTGGCTGCGCCGTGCGCGCCAGGTGCCTGCGGGCACGGTGTCCATCACCGTGTACTTCCATGCCACGGCAGAGCAGTTGCAGGCCACGGGCTCCGGCTACCTGCTCGGCCAGGCGCGCGGGCAGGAGTTTCGCAACGGTTTCTTCGACCAGACCGTGCAGCTGTGGAACGAGGCTGGCACCATGCTGGCCACGAGCCACCAGATCGTCTACTACAAGGAATAGGAAGTCGGCCTGTTGCTCTGCACCGTGCATTCCTCCCGTCCTCATCCATCCGACCCCGGAACCTTCACCACCATGACCGACGCCACCCAAGACATCCTCGTCCACACCGAAGCCGGTGTGGCCACCATCACCTTCAACCGTGTGGACAAGAAGAACTCCATCACCACCACCATGTATGCCGCCATGGCCGATGCCCTGGCCGCTGCCGAGGCCGATGCCAGCGTGCGCGTGGTGGTGTTCCAGGGCGACGTGGCGATCTTCAGCGCGGGCAATGACATCGGCGACTTTTTGAAGCAGCCGCCCGCCACGCAGGATTCGCCCGTGTTCCGCTTCCTGCACGGCATCGCGGCCTTTCCCAAGCCCATCATCGCCTCGGTGTGTGGCCCCGCCGTGGGCATCGGCACGACCATGCTGTTCCATTGCGACCTGGTCTATGCGGGCGACAACGCGGCGTTCTCCATGCCCTTCGTGAACCTGGGGCTGTGCCCCGAGGCCGCATCGAGCCTGCTGGTGCCGCAGATGCTGGGCTATCACCGCGCGGCCGAGGCGCTGCTGCTGGGCGAGCCCTTCATGGCCGAGGCCGCCCTGGAAGTGGGCCTGGTCAACCGCGTGGTGCCGCCGACCGAGTGCAATGGCGTGGCGCAGGCGCAGGCGCGCAAGCTGGCGGCCAAGCCGCTGTCGGCGCTGATCGAGACCAAGCGGCTGATGAAGGGGGGGCAGACGGGGAAGGTGCTGGCGGTGATGGCGGAAGAGGGCGCGAGCTTTGGTCGCATGCTGCGCGAGCCGGCAGCGCGGGAAGCGTTCTCGGCGTTTATGGAAAAGAGAAAGCCAGATTTCAGCAAGAGCTGAAATCTGGCCGCCGCGATAGCGGTGCAGACCGCGTAGCGGGCTGAACGATCTTTTGCCAAAAGCGCCGGCTGGATTTCGGCGCACTCTGGGCCCCCGGTTCTTGGTCATTTTGGCTGCTAGCGCTTTTCTATCAAGCGCTAGCAGCTATTGTTTTTATAGTCATCGAGTTTCTGCCTACCGTTCGGGCTGAGCCCATCGATGCCAGGGCGTGCTGGTTTGAAAAGCATGCTTGGTTTGAGGGCAGAGGCCGGGAGTCGCCCGGCATGCGAGTAACTTTCTTTCGCGTCGCCGAAAGAAAGTCACCAAAGAAAGGGCGCCCCCCAGTCTGCGACCCCTTCGCAGTGCGAAGGGGCCACCTGCGTCGGTGCGGTTGCGGGGTGCGCCGTGGAACTCGCTTTGCGCTGGCGCGCGCCACTCGGACAACCACGGCGAGTCAGAGCACGAGGCATGGGCGCTGCGACGCCCATGCTCACCCCGCAACCGCCCCGCCGCAGGCGCAGCCAGCAGGGGGTGGACCGCCGAACATCCAGACAGCCGAATAGCCACACGGGCCTTTGCTTCGCTCGGCCCCATCTCGCGGGCGCAAGCGCCACGCGCCACGCGCTGCGCAGGCTGGGCCGAGCGCGGCGACGGCCCGAATGGATGTCCGGCTGCGGGTTCCCTTCTGGATGCGCCTGGGGCGCACAGCGAGTTCTGCGGTGCACCCCGTGACCGAGCACCCCAGTTTGCCCCGTAGCGCAGCGAAGGGGTCGCAGACAGCAGGGTCGCCTTCTCCTTGGTGACTTTCTCTTGGCGACCCAAGAGAAAGTTACTGCGCCGCCGGGCGCACACCCCGGCCTCCGCCCTTCGTTCAGGCACGCTGCATACTATAAAAACAATAGCTTCTAGCGCTTGATGGATAAGCGCTAAAGGCAAAAAAACACCCAAAATCCCGCCAGGCAAAACAACCCGCAATCACAGCACCTATTTTTACCAAGCACTTGCTTGCTAAAAATAAACAGTTTTGCTATCGTGCCTGCATGGACTCACCCGTGCCGCGCGCCCGCGCCATCACCCCCCCGCAAAAGAAAACCCCGGCCCGCCCCCGTGGCAAGGCCGCAGCGTCCCTCGTCGCCAACCCCATCCCCACAGAAACCACGGCAGCCGAAGACCCCCCACGCCGCCCCCGCGGCCGCCCGCGCAAGACCGCCGAAGAACTCGACGATGGCAACCGCCGCCGCAAGCTCATGGACGGCGCCGCCAAACTGTTCCGCACGCAGGGCTTCGCGGCCACCAGCACGCGCGATATTGCCGCCGCCGCAGGCATGCACAGCGGCTCGCCCTTCTACCACTTCGAAAGCAAAAGCGCGCTGCTTTACGCCGTGATGAGCGAGGGCATGACCATGGCCACGCAGAGCCAGCAGCAGGCGCTGGAGGCCCTGCCTGCTGGCGCAGCGCCACGCGCGCAGCTGCGCACGCTGATCCGCCACCACTTCGAGATCCTGCTCGGCCCGCGCAGCAGCTTCATCCCGGTGATGCTCTACGAATGGCGCTCGCTCACGCCCGCGCAGCGCAAGGGCATTGCGCGCATCAAGGACAGCTACGAGGCCGCGTGGATGCCCGCGCTTGATGCCCTCGCGCAGCAGGGCGCGCTGCAGGCAAATCCTGGCGTGGCGCGGCTGTTCATCTTTGGCGCGCTCAACTGGGCCGTGCAGTGGTTCTCGCCCAAGAAGGGCAAGTCGCTCGATGCGCTGACCGACGAGGCCCTGGCCCTTTTCATCCGCGCATAAACAAAAAAATACAAAAAAGGCTGGACCACCATGGCCCCCACGGTTCCGAGTGTTTATCAGTCTGTGTTTGCCCCGGGCCTGTTCGCCGGCCAGGTGGTCGTCGTCACGGGCGGCGGCTCGGGCATCGGCCGCTGCACCGCGCACGAGCTGGCGCGCCTGGGCGCGCAGGTGGTGCTGGTGGGCCGCAAGCCAGAGAAGCTGCAGGCCGTAGCCGATGAGATCGCCGTGGATGGCGGCGCAGCGTCCTGGCACGCGTGCGACATCCGTTCCGAAGACGCGGTGGTGGTGCTGGTGCAGCAGGTGCTGGCCGCGCACGGGCGCATCGATGGACTGGTGAACAACGCGGGCGGGCAGTTCATGTCGCCGCTCGAATCCATCAGCGCCAGGGGCTGGGAGGCGGTGCTGCACACCAACCTCACCGGCGGCTTCCTGGTGGCGCGCGAGTGCTACCGGCAGTGGATGGCGTCGAACGGCGGCTCAGTAGTCAACATCGTGGCCGACATGTGGGGCTCCATGCCCGGCATGGGGCACAGCGGCGCGGCGCGCGCGGGCATGGTCAGCTTCACCGAAACCGCCGCGCTCGAATGGGCCTGCAGCGGCGTGCGCGTGAATGCCGTCGCGCCGGGCTACATCGCATCGAGCGGCATGGACAACTACCCGCCCGCCGCCGCGCACACGCTGCGCGCCATGCCGCAGACCGTGCCGCTGGGCCGCTTCGGCAACGAGGCCGAGGTGTCGGCGGCCATCGTCTTCCTGCTCAGCCCGGCCGCCAGCTTCATCAGCGGCAGCACGCTGCGCGTGGATGGCGCGCGGCCGCAGGTGCGCCTGGGTTGGCCGCTGCGCGTGCCCGATGCCGCCACGCAGCAGCGCGCCGCCGTGAAGCCCTACGGGGGCTTTCACCGCGCACAGGTGCCGCGGGTGTTTGCGGCGTCTGCCGAGCAGGCTTCCAGTGCGTCCAAGGACTCTGAATGACCTCCGCCTTTGCTTCGCGCTTTCACTCCGGCGCACCCGATGCGCAACAGCGCCGCGCTGCCCTGGCCGCGCGCCTCGATGCCCTGCGCGCATTGGAAGAGCGTGCCGCCGCCGCCTCGGCCCGGTCGCTCCCCCAGTTCGACAAACGCGGCCAGCTGCTGCCGCGCCAGCGCGTGGCGCTGCTGCTGGATGCGGGCGCGCCCTGGCTGCCGCTGTGCACCCTGGCGGGCTACCTGCAGGATGTGAAGGACCCGGCAAAGTCCGTGCCCGGCGGCGGGATGATCGCCGGCATCGGGTTGGTCAGCGGCGTGCGCTGCATGGTGGTGGCCAGCGACTCCGGCATCGAGGCGGGGGCCATCCAGCCCATGGGCCTGGAAAAGATTCTGCGCGTGCAGGAGATCGCGCTGCGCGAGCGCCTGCCCTTCGTGCACCTGGTCGAGAGTGCGGGCGCCAACCTCATGCGCTACCGGGTCGAAGGCTTCGTGCACGGCGGCACACTGTTCCGCAACCTCGCGCGGCTGTCGGCGGCGGGCATTCCGGTGATCACCGTGCAGCACGGCTCGGGCACGGCGGGCGGGGCCTACATGCCGGGGCTGTCGGACGTGGTCATCATGGTGCAGGGCCGCTCGCGCGCCTTTCTGGCCGGGCCGCCGCTGCTCATGGCTGCGACGGGCGAGATCGCGACGGAAGAAGAACTGGGCGGCGCCGAGATGCACACCGCCGTCTCGGGCCTGGGCGAATACCTGGCGCTGGACGACCGCGAGGCCATCGGCATGGCGCGCGACGTGATCGCGCAGACCGGCTGGGCCGCGCTGCCGCGCGCCACAGCACCTGCGCCCACACTGCCGGCCGACGACCTGCTGGCGCTGATGCCCGCCGACCTGCGCCAGCCCGTGGACATGCGCGAGGTCATCGCACGGCTGGTGGATGGGTCTGAGCTGCTCGAGTTCAAGGCGCGCTACGGCATGGCCACCCTGTGCGCCCAGGGCCGCATTGGCGGCCACGCCGTGGGCTTCATCAGCAACAACGGCCCCATCGACGTGGCGGGTGCGAACAAGGCCACGCACTTCATCCAGTGGATGTGCCAGCTGGGCCACCCCATCATCTACCTGCAGAACACTACCGGCTACATGGTGGGCAAGGACAGCGAGCAGGGCGGCATGATCAAGCACGGCAGCAAGATGATCCAGGCCGTGACCAACGCCACCGTGCCTCAGATCACCATCCAGTGCGGCGCCAGCTTTGGCGCGGGCAACTACGGCATGTGCGGGCGCGGCTATGCGCCGCGCTTCCTGTTCAGCTGGCCCGGGGCCAAGACGGCCGTGATGGGCGGCGAGCAGGCCGCGCGCACCATGCAGATCGTGACCGAGGCGGCACTGGCGCGCAAAGGCATCACGCCCGACCCCGCCGAATCGCAGGCCCAGTTCGACAAGATCGTCGCCATGTTCGAGGCCCAGGCCGATGCGTTCTACACCAGCGGCCTGCTGCTGGACGACGGCGTGATCGACCCGCGCGACACGCGGGCTGTGCTGGCGTTTTGCCTGGACACCTGCGCCGAGGCACAGGCCCGCACGTTGCGGCCCCTGAGCTTTGGCGTGGCGCGGATGTAAAAGCCACGCCAAAGCGCGCAATCACCACGATGGCCGAGCCTCTCAAACACCTGCTCAACGACACCGTGCCGCCGCGCATTGCGGCCATGGTGCGGCGTGCGTGGCGGTCCTTCGACTCCAAGGCCTTCCTAGGGCAGATCGAGCCCGGCTATGAATCGCTGGAGCTGATGGCACGCGGCCAGCGCATCGCGCAGTCCCTGCAGGCGCACCTGCCGCAAGACGTGCCACGCGCGCTGGGTGTGTTGGTCGATTCGATGGACCCACCCATGGGCCTCGATGCCGCTGGCGAACCCGACGCGGGTGACCGGCCCTACAGCGCCTTCCTGTACCTGCCGCACAGCATCTACATCGGCACACACGGCCTGCCGCATTTCGAGGCGGCCATGGCCGCGCAGCACGCGCTGACCCAGCGCTTTACCGCCGAGTTCTGCATCCGCCCCTACCTGCTGCACCACCAGGGCGCCACGCTCGCGCGGCTGCGGAACTGGGCGCAGGACGGCAACGCCCATGTGCGCCGCCTGGTGAGCGAAGGCACGCGGCCCCGCCTGCCCTGGGCACCGCGCCTGCCCGCGTTCCAGGCCAACCCGCAACTGGCCCTGCCGTTGCTCGATGCGCTCAAGGACGACCCGTCGTCCTATGTGCGCCGCTCGGTGGCCAACCACCTAGGCGACATCGCCAAGGATCACCCCGACCTGGCCGTGGGCACCGCCCGCACCTGGCTGCAGGGCGCATCCGCCCCGCGTGAAGCCCTGGTGCGCCACGGCCTGCGTTTTCTCATCAAGCGTGGCGACGCTGGTGCGCTCGATGCCCTGGGCGTGGGGCATGCCGTGGCGCTGGACGTGCGGGCCGCGCGCGTGCTGCCTGCCAGCGCACGCATCGGAGACAAGGTGCGCATCGAGGCCGAGCTGCACAACCCCACGCCACGGCCCCAGCGCGTGCTGGCCGACCTGAAGGTGCACTACGTCAAGGCCCACGGCGGTGCCGCGCCCAAGGTGTTCAAGCTGCAAACGCTGGACATAGCGCCTGGCGCCACGGTGGCCGTGGGCAAGACGCTGTCGCTGCAGCAGATGACCACGCGCACCCACTACCCCGGCGCGCACCAGGTGGAACTGGTACTCAACGGGCGGCCGCAGCCGCTGGGGCAGTTCCAGTTGTCGTGATCGAGATCCACACAAACAAAACACCGGAGACAAACACCATGCAGTTCACGCACGAGCACCGCGAGATCCAGAAGACCCTCAAGCGCTTCATCGACGAAGAGATCAACCCCCACGTGGACGAGTGGGAGGCGGCCGAGATCTTCCCCGCGCACGAGGTCTTCAAGAAGATGGGCAACCTGGGCCTGCTGGGCCTGTGCAAGCCCGAGGAATACGGCGGGCAGGGCCTGGACTATTCGTACAGCCTGGCCATGGCCGAGACGCTGGGCCACATCCACTGCGGCGGCGTGCCCATGGCCATTGGCGTGCAGACCGACATGTGCACGCCCGCGCTGGCCCGCTACGGCAGCGAAGAACTCAAGCGCAACTTTCTGGCCCCGGCCATCGCGGGCGACATGGTGGGCTGCATCGGCGTGAGCGAGCCTGCGGCGGGCAGCGATGTGTCCGGCATCAAGAGCGTGGCCCGCAAGGACGGCGACGACTACGTGATCACCGGCCAGAAGATGTGGATCACCAACAGCCTGCAGGCCGACTGGATGTGCATGCTGGTCAACACGGGCGAGGGCCCCGTGCACAAGAACAAGAGCCTGGTGATGGTGCCCATGCGCGATGGCCCCGGCGGCAAGCTCACCAAGGGCATCGAGGTGGCGCAAAAGATCCGCAAGATCGGCATGCACAGCAGCGACACCGGCCTGATCTACTTTGACGAGGTGCGTGTGCCGCAGCGCTATCGCATCGGCGCAGAAGGGCAGGGCTTCATCTACCAGATGCAGCAGTTCCAGGAGGAGCGCCTGTGGTGTGCCGCCAGCACGCTCGAATCGCTGAACCACTGCATCCAGTGGACCATCGACTATGCGCAGGAGCGCAAGCTCTTTGGCAGCACGCTGGCCGACCAGCAGTGGGTGCAGTTCAAGCTGGCCGAACTCAAGACCGAGGTCGAGGCCCTGCGCGCGCTCACCTACCGCGCGTGCGACCTGTATGTGAACGGGCAGGACGTGCTGGAGCTGGCCAGCATGGCCAAGCTCAAGGCCGGCCGCCTGAACCGCGAGGTGCCCGACACCTGCCTGCAGTTCTGGGGCGGCATGGGCTACACGCTGGAGAACAAGGTCTCGCGCATGTACCGCGACGGGCGGCTGGCGTCGATTGGCGGCGGTGCGGACGAGGTGATGCTGGGCATCCTCGCCAAGCTCATGGGCATCGCCAAGAGATGAGCAACACCCCCCTGAGCGACTTCGTCGCTTCCCCCCGCTCTCGCATTGCTGCGCAATGCGGGCAGGGGGACGCAGCCCTCGCTGCGGGGCGGCCCTTGCTCGGCTGCCCTGGCACTGGGCCGCGCCAGTTTCGTATGTCGCGCGTGGCGCGCAACACGGTGGAGACCTGACATGCCTTTGCAGATAACCCGCGCGCCGCTGGCCAGCGGCTGTGTGGAAACCTGGACGCTCAACGACCCGGCCAGCCGCAATGCGCTTTCCGAGGCGATGGTTGACGGTTTGATAGCCGCGTGTGAGCGCGCTGCGGCCGATGTCCACCTGCGTGGCGTGGTGCTGCGCGGTGCCGGTGGGCACTTCTGTGCGGGCGGCAGCCTGGGCGGTTTTGCCAACACCATCGGCCAACCTCTGGCTGCGGGCGAGGCTGACCCGCTGGTGCCACTGAACCGTCGCTTCGGCGCGCTGCTGCAGGCCCTGTGCGCGCTGCCGCAGTGGTTCATCGTGGCAGTGGAGGGCGCCGCGATGGGCGGTGGCTTCGGCCTGGTGTGCTGCGCCGACCGCGTGCTGGCCCATTCCAGCGCGCAGTTCGCCACGCCCGAGGTCACGCTGGGCATCGTGCCCGCGCAGATCGCGCCCTTTGTGGTGCGGCGCCTTGGCCCAGCGGCGGCGCGGCGGTGTTTGCTGACGGGCGAGCGCTGGGATGCCGCTACCGCCCAGCGCTTGGGCCTGGTCGATGACCTGGTGGAGGGTGACATGAATGCCGCTTTGCAGGCAGCCATTGCACGCCACGCTGCCGCAGCGCCGCAGGCTGTGGCAGCCACCAAACGTTTGTTGCTGGCTCAGCCCGAAACGCCGTTGCCCGCGCTGCTGGACGACGCGGCCCTGGCTTTTGCGCAAGCGCTGCGTGGGCCTGAGGCGCCGCAAGGGCTGGCGGCATTTGCCGCGCGCAAGGCACCGCCGTGGAGCGCGAAGCTATGAAAAAGATCCTTGTAGCGAACCGATCAGAGATCGCCCGCCGCATCATCCACACCGCCCGCCGCATGGGCATCGAAACGGTCGCGGTCTATTCCGCCCCCGATGCCAACGCCCTGCATGTGCGCGAAGTCACCCAGGCCGTTGCGCTGGGCGGCGCCGCCAGCGCCGACACCTACCTGCGCATCGACAAGCTGCTGGCTGCAGCGCGCGCCACCGGCGCCGATGCCGTGCACCCCGGCTATGGCTTCCTCAGCGAGAACGCTGACTTCGCCCAGGCCGTGGTCGATGCGGGCCTGACCTGGATTGGCCCCTCGCCAGCCGCCATCCGCGCATTGGGCAGCAAGTCAGGGGCCAAGGCCCTGGCCCATGCGCACGGCGTGCCCTGCTTGCCCGGGTACTCCGGCGACGACCAGAGCGACGAACGTTTTGCCGTTGAGGCAGCGCGCATTGGCACGCCCCTCATGGTCAAGGCCGTGGCGGGTGGGGGAGGGCGCGGCATGCGCTTGGTCACCGATCTGGCGCAGTTGCCCGCCGCACTGGTCAGCGCCCGGTCGGAGGCGCTGGCGGGCTTTGGCTGTGGCGACCTGCTGATCGAACGTGCACTGCTGCAGCCGCGCCATGTGGAGGTGCAAATCTTTGCCGACGCCCACGGCGCCTGCATCCACCTGGGCGAGCGCGATTGCTCCGTGCAGCGCCGCCACCAGAAGATCATTGAGGAGTCCCCCAGCCCCGCCGTGAACGCAGCGCTGCGCGAGCGCATGGGCGCCTGCGCCGTGGCGCTGGCGCAGGCTGCCGGGTATGTGGGCGCGGGCACGGTGGAGTTTTTGCTGGATGGGGAAGACTTCTTCTTGATGGAGATGAACACCCGCCTGCAGGTGGAGCACCCGGTGACCGAAGCGCTGACGGGGCTGGACCTGGTGGAATGGCAAATCCGCGTGGCGCGGGGCGAGCCGCTGCCGCTCACGCAAGACCAGGTGCATCTGCAAGGCCACGCCATCGAGGTGCGCCTGTGCGCCGAAGACGCGCACTTTCGCCCCCACACCGGCCGCGTGCTGCAGTTCAGCGCACCACCGGCCACTGCGTTTGAGCGGGCCGCACCCGGCGCGCTGCGTTTTGACCATGCGCTGGAAGAGGGCGCCGAAGTCACCCCCCACTACGACGCCATGCTGGGCAAGCTCATCGTGCACGCGCCCACGCGGGCCGAGGCCATCACCGCGCTGGTTCGTGCGTTGCACAACACCCGCGTGCTGGGCCTGCCCACCAACCGCGCGTTTCTGGCGGCGTGTCTGCAGCACCCCGTGTTTGCCAGTGGGCAGGCGCTGGTTCCGTTCCTGGCGGAGCACGCTGCTGGTCTGCAGGAGTTGCTATTAAATGAAGAGCTATCAGCGCTTGTTCCTCCTGCGCTAGAGGCCATTTTTGCTTCAAATCCGGCATCGGATCTGCCTTGTTCCATGGCCCGGCCTCTGCGCCTGCGCCACCAGGGCCAAGTGCACGCCGTCGTCGTGCGAGAGCTGGGCAGCGGGCGGCTGCAGGTAGAGCACGCCGGCGTTGAGCCCACCAGCTTCACGCTGCAACTGCCCCAGCGTGGCGTGCATTACGTTGCGGTGGGGCCGTTGCGCTGGCACTGGCAAACCGGCGGCGTGGACGGCTGGGTGGAAGACGCATCGTGGGAGTCCGCTGCGCGCGCGGGCGCCGCCGGTGGTGCCACCGAACTGCGCGCCCCCTTCAACGGCAAGGTGGTCGCGCTGCCCGTGGCCGCAGGCCAGGCGCTGGCGGCGGGCGATACGGTGGTGGTCATCGAATCCATGAAGCTTGAACACAGCCTGGCCAGCCCTGCCGCCGCCACGGTGGCCGAGCTGCTGGTGGCCCCCGGCCAGCAGGTGTCGCCCGGCCAGGTGCTGGCCCGCTTTGCACCCGCCACGCAAGGAGCGCCCGCATGACCGCCACGTCCGATGCAAGTTCTGTGAGCGACGAAGACCGCACCGCACTCACCGACACCGTCACCCGCTTCGCCCGCACTGAGATCGCGCCGCATGTGGATGCTTGGGATGCCGCCGGTGAGTTCCCCCGCAGCCTGTACCGCCGCGCGGCCGACCTGGGCCTGCTGGGCCTGGGCTACCCCGAGCCGTACGGCGGCACGCCTGCCAGCTACGCCTTGCGCTTGCCGCTGTGGCGCGCGCTCAGCCGCCACGGCGCCAGCGGCGGTGTGCTGGCCAGCCTGCTGTCGCACAACATCGGCCTGCCGCCGGTACTGGCCCATGGCAGCGACGCTGTGCGTGCCGAGGTCATCCCGCCCGTGCTGGCAGGCGAGCAGATCGCGGCATTGGCGATTACTGAGCCCGGTGGCGGGTCAGACGTAGCCCAGCTACGGATCACCGCGCGGCGCGAGGGCGATGAGTACATCGTCAACGGCGAAAAAGTGTTCATCACCTCCGGCATGCGCGCGGACTGGATCACGGTCGCTGTCAGAACGGGAGAAGCTGGAAGCAAGGGCAGTGGCGGCATATCGATGCTGCTTGTGCCCGGCCACAGCGCAGGCTTGTCGCGCAGCAAGCTCGACAAGATGGGCTGGCTCTGCTCCGACACCGCCCACCTGCGCTTTGACAACGTGCGCGTGCCTGCGCGCTACCTGCTGGGCGAAGAGGGCGCGGGCTTTCGCATCATCATGGCCAACTTCAATGGCGAGCGCTTTGGCCTCGCCGCATCGGCCCTGGGCTTTGCCGAGGCCTGCTACGACGAGGCCCTGGCCTGGGCCCGCCAGCGCAAGACCTTTGGCGCCGCGCTGGTGGAGCACCAGGTCATCCGCCACAAGCTGGTGGACATGCAGATGCGCATCCAGTCCACCGCCGCGTGGTGCGAATCCGTGGCCGCACAGGCTGATGCAGGCCGCACAGGCCCTGAATGGGTCGCAAACGTCTGTCTGCTCAAGAACCACGCCACCCAAACCATGCAGTTCTGCGCCGACCAGGCCGTGCAGATCCTGGGCGGCATGGGCTTCATGCGCGGCACCGTCAGCGAGCGCATCTACCGCGAGGTCAAGGTCATGATGATCGGCGGCGGGGCGGAAGAAATCATGAAAGACCTGGCTGCACGCCAGCTCGGCATTTGAATGAAGGAGACAGGCCCCATGCACAGCACCGACCACGGCAGCAAAGCCATCATCACCTGCGCCATCACCGGCGTGCTGACGGACCCCGGCCAGCACCATGTGCCCGTCACGCCCGAGCAATTGGCGAAAGAAGCCCGCCGCGCCTACGACGCAGGCGCCGCCGTGGTTCACGTGCACTTTCGCAACCAGGAGCCCGGCAAAGGCCACCTGCCCAGCTGGGACCCGCAGGTGGCACGCGACTGCGTGCAAGCCATGCGCGAGGCCTGCCCGGGCTTGATCATCAACCAGACCACCGGCGTGGTCGGCCCCCATTACCAGGGCCCGCTCGACTGCTTGCGTGCCACCCGCCCCGAGATGGCGGCGTGCAACGCCGGCTCGCTCAACTACCTGAAGGTGCGCAGCAACGGCACCTGGGCCTGGCCGCCCATGCTGTTCGACAACCAGCCCGCCAAGGTCAAGGACTTCATCGACGTGATGCTGGAGACCGGCACGCTGCCCGAGTTCGAATGCTTCGACGTGGGCATCGTGCGCTGCGTGGAGATGTATGTGCAGACCGGTATGTACACGCAGGGCCTGCCTGAATACAACTTCGTGATGGGCGTTGAATCCGGCATGCCTGCGGACGCGGACCTGCTGCCCATCTTGCTCAAGCTGAAAATCAAGGACGCCCCCTGGCAAGCCACCGTCATCGGCCGCAGCGAGATCTGGCCCGTGCACCAGCGCGTGGCCGAGCTGGGCGGGCATTTGCGTACAGGGCTGGAGGACACGTTCTATCTGCCGGACGGGACGAAGGCGGATTCGAACGGGCCGTTGATCGAGAAGCTGGCGGAATACGCGCGCAATGCGGGGCGGGAGGTGGCTTCTCCGAAGGAGGCGCGGGGGATGTTGGGGTTGAAGGCAATTGGCGCTGCGACTGCCGGTGCATAAATGTCCTGGCTCATTTTTCGAATAACGTTGTCGAATGTCCTTGTAAATTGATCGATGGTCGATCAATTTACAAGGAAAAGTTTGCGATATATGGGCAGCGCATTCAAGAGTGAAAGCGGGTGCTGATCCCTTAGGCGGGCCAAAAATTCAGCCTTTTTGGCCTCTGGCGCCGGATGGATAAGCGCAAATAGCTATGTTTTGTATAGCAATTAGGCGTGATGGCTAGTGTGCATTTGCAGTCTGCGCCCGTTAAAAAAGAAGCTCAGCTCAACCCAGTTCAGCCAGTAGTTCCGCAATGGCACTCACAGGCACCACCTCCACCCCATCCTTCAGCGGATAGCGCCGCTCCACCGGCGCCACCACCACCGTGCGCGTGGGCTGCAAATCTTCGCGCGCATGCCAGAAGCCCTTGGTCACCGTGGGCGCGGACGAGAACTTCACCTCGATGCACATGGAGCGCTGCCCGGCCTGCACCACGATGTCCATTTCAGCACCGGCTGCCGTGCGATAAAAACCCAGTTGCGCTCCTTCGGGCAGGTGCGCCGCTACCTGCTCCACCACAAACCCCTCCCACGACGCGCCGACGATGGGGTGGCCTTGCAGGTCCGACAAACTGGCGATGTTGAGCAGCGCATGCAGAAGGCCGCTGTCGCGGATGTAGACCTTGGGCGACTTCACCAACCGCTTGCCCACGTTGGGCAAATGCGGCTCCAGCCGACGCACCAGCATCGTGTCCACCAGGGTGTCCAGGTAGCGCGCAGCGGTGGTGTGCGATGCCCCACCCAGCGACTGCCCAAGCTGCGACGCATTGAACAGCTGCCCCTGCAAATGCGCCAGCATGCGCCAGAACCGGTGCAGCGTATCGGCCGCCACACCCACGCCCATCTGCGGCAGGTCGCGCTGCAAAAAGGTCTGAATAAAGTCCTGCCGCCATGCATAGGCCAGCCGGTCGCTCGGCGCCAAGTGCGCCAGCGGAAAGCCGCCCCGGAGCCACAGCTGCTGCAGCTTGCCCAGGTCGTTGGTGGCAGCCACCTCGTTGGCGAGCAGCGGCGTCAGCTCCAGGTAGCCCACGCGCCCGGCCAGCGACTCTGAGCGTTGCCGCAGCATCGCCCCGCTGGCAGACCCCAGCAGCAGAAACCGTCCAGGCCGCCGGTCAGCATCAATCTCTGGGCGCAGGTGGGTGAACAGATCGGGCAGCATCTGCACCTCGTCCATCACCACCAGCCGGTCACGGTGCTGCGCCAGGAAGAGTTCGGGTTCGGCCAACTGCGCTCGGTCGGCGGGGCGCTCCAGGTCAAGGAACAGCGCGCCGGGGTGCAGCGCGGCAATGGCCTTGGCCAACGTGGTCTTGCCTACCTGGCGTGGGCCCAGCAGGACGATGCCGGGGTAGAAGGCGAGGCGTTCATCTAGCAGTGGGCTGAGTTGGCGGGCAATCATCCATGCATTTTGATCGTTGAATGATCAATATGCAATGATGATTGAGTAATCTACCTGCTACAAGGTGCCCGCCCTAGTTGGCCCATGCACTAGTGCGTGGTTGAGCTGGGCGGCCATCTGCGCATCGCTGGTCGGGAGGCAAAGAAGGCGGGGTTCGATTGTTGATGGCCGTGGTTGTTGCTATCTACGCGCGCACCACTATGTGCAATTAGCATCGCGTGCGCTTCGTCAGAGTCTGAGATCAGTATTGGAGTCGAGCACGCACGGTCAGCGGATCAAGCTGGCTACAGGCCAACCATTCGATTCCAGTCATTTACATACATTTCAATGCGTTGGAATTCGGCTGGTAAAAGATATCGGTTATGAGCGATGTAGTTTCTTGCACGCTCCAACTCTTCAAGTCGCTGCTTTAGCCAGTGCTGTGAAGTTATCAAGTCGGAAAAGTCATCCCAACTTGCGATGATGATGTCAGATAGGTGACCAAACTGTACGAAGCTGAGTGGGTCTTTTGTCATTCCTTCTAGCCAAGAATTGTCCACGGCATCTTTCTGTCGTGCCGCTGCGAATTCCTGAACCTTGCGGGGGACTTTTGTCGTCCACCAATGATCCCCATGTCGTTCGCGTAAACGGTCTGTAATGAGCTCACGAACAGAGTTCTCGAAGCAATACAAGAGTGCGTAAAGTCTAGCCATACGCATAGCTTCGCCTCTCACGTCAACACCGAAAGGTGCAAGCGTCTCCTGCTGCAACTCCCTTTCAGTGCGTGAAACATCTGCGCCGACCTGAATCCCTGCAGATCTAAATTTCTCCGCTTCAGATTCAAACATCAGGCCACGGAACAGCCAGTCACGGAGATCCTTTGTTTCAATCATCTAAAAGATGCTCTCGGAGTGATTTGAAAATCGCGTTGTACACCTCAACATCTTTGGTTGCCGGGAGGTGCACTTCGATGTTGTACCTAAGCCCAGAAAACCCCATTGAAGAGAGTCCCGTCGTTCGTTCAGGAGGAGGCGCTGTCGGACTTGGAATCGGTGGGGGTGGCGGTTCTACTTGCTGTGCTTGAGATTTTCCAGCACGAGGAAGATCGGCCATCTTTAGTAGAGCAAAGAAGGTGGCTGACTGCCTTTCGGCAACCAAGTCTGTGGCGTTGTGAGTTGACTTAAACCGTCCAATGATTGCTTGGCGGTCCGCTTCCGTTGGCTGTTCGTTAATGTGAAAGAGGTCTTCGTAAGCCTCTCGCAGAGCCTCTCCCAATACTCGTTTGGACTGAGACTTGTCGCGATAGTGGTGATAGCGCGATGTCGGCGTCCCATCCGCTGCAAGAAATTTGAGATCCTTCAAAACTGGAATGACACCTTGGTCATTGCTGCTAGTGAAACCGATGCCTTTTAGGTGAGCGAGGGTGAACTTTTCTGGCGCCGAGCCTTCAACGATCTTCTGCATGATCGAAGGAAGGTTTTTGTTGCTGACCATATATCTGTTTGAGAGCACTACCAACTCCTTATGAAAGCTAGACCCAGCATATGTAATGAACAAGCGGCGTCAAGAAGAAAAGCGCAGCAATCAGGAGCTACTTGGGAACGGTCACGAATTGCATTCGTATAGGACATTGCAGGTGGCTTCAGTACGTCGGTAAGAACTCAGAAATTGTCCTTTGAGTCACCGTATCGACTTCAAACCCTCCCCCCCATTTGTGCGTCAGCTCATCCGCCCGCCGCAAAAATTCTTGGACGCCCATCGCATAAATAAACTGCATCGCCCCTCCCGTCCAAGCCGGAAACCCAATCCCAAAGATCGACCCAATATTCGCGTCATGCACGCTGGTCAGCACGCCCTCGGCCAGGCAGCGCGCAGTTTCGATGGCTTGGCGGTAGAGCAGACGGTCCTGGATCTCCTGCACGCTCCATGCCACGCCGGGCTTCTCGAACAGAGGTTTCAGCTCCGGCCACAGGTGCTTCTTGCCGCCTGCGGGGTAGTCGTAAAAGCCGCCGCCACCCGCGCGGCCGGGGCGCTTCAGTTCCTTGACCATGCGCTCCACCAGCAGCTCGCCGGGTGTGGAGGTGTAGGTTTTTCCTTCGGCCGCGTAGTCGGCGCGGGTCTGGTCCAGCACATGCACGCTCAGGGTCAGCGCGGTTTCGTCCAGCACGGCCAGCGGGCCCACGGGCAGGCCGGCCTGCATGGCGGCGTTTTCAATGGCGGCGGCGGGGATGCCTTCGCCCAGCATGGCGGCGCCTTCCATGACGAAGGTGCCGAAGGTGCGGCTGGTGTAGAAGCCGCGTGAGTCGTTGACCACGATGGGCACCTTGCCCAGGGCCTGCACATGGTCGAAAGCGCGGGCCACGGTCTCGTCGTCCGTCTGTTTGCCGCGGATGATCTCCACCAGCTTCATCTTGTCCACGGGGCTGAAGAAGTGGATGCCGACAAACTTCTCGGGCCGGCTGCTGGCCGTGGCCAGGCCGCTGATGGGCAGGGTGGAGGTGTTGCTGGCAAAGAAGCCGCCGGGTGCGAGCTGCGGCTCTGCCTCTTGCGTGACTTTGGCCTTGAGGTCGCGGCTTTCGAACACGGCTTCGATGATGAGGTCGCAGCCCGCCAGGTCGGCCGCGCTGGCGGTGGGCGTGATGCGCGCCAGCAGCGCTTGCTGCGCCTCGGCCGTCATGCGGCCCTTGTCCACGCGAGCTTGCGTGAGCTTGGCGCTGTAGGCCTTGCCGGCCTCGGCCTTCTCGGTGCTCACGTCCTTGAGCACGGTGGCGATGCCCCGGCTGGCCTGGGCCCAGGCGATGCCCGCGCCCATCATTCCCGCGCCCAGAATGCCGACCTTTTGGGGTTTGTAGCGTGGGGCCACAGCTCCACGTACAGCGGGGCGCGATTTGCCGCTCTTGATCGCGTTCATGTCGAAGAAGAACGTGTTGATCATGTTGCGCGCCACGGGGCCGGTCATCAGGCGGGCGAGGTAGCGGCTTTCGATGCGCAGGGCGGTGTCGTAGTCCACCATGGCGCCTTCGACCATGGCGGCCAGCGCCGCCTCTGGCGCGGGGTAGCGGCCGCGCGTGGTCTTCTTGAGCATGGCGGGCGCTACCGTCAGCGCGCCTGCAATCTTGGGGTTGGCGGGTGTGCCGCCCGGCATCTTGTAATTCTTATCGTCCCACGGCTGCACTGTGTGTGGGTGGGTGGCGATGTGGGCCAGCGCGGCGGGCAGCAGTTGCTCGCGCGTAGCCACCAGCTCATGCACCAGTTGCAGCTCCAGCGCTTCGGCGGGGTTGAAGAGCTTGCCTTCCAGGATGTAGGGCTGCGCACCCATCAGGCCCAGCAGGCGGGTCATCTTGGTCACGCCCGTGGCGCCGGGCATCAGGCCCAGCGTGACCTCGGGCAGGCCGAACTGGATCTTGGGGTCGGCCACGGCGATGCGGTAGTGGGCGACCAGCGCCACCTCCCAGCCACCGCCCAGCGCCGCGCCATTGAGGCAGGCCACCACCGGCAGCCCCAAGGTTTCGAGCGTGCGGAAGTGCTTCTTCATGCGCTCGATTTCGCCGAACGCGGCAGGCGCATCGGCGGGCGTAAGGCGCATGGTGGCCTTGAGGTCGGCACCCGCAAAGAAGCTGGTCTTGGCGGATGCCAGCACGATGCCCTTGAGCGCGGTGCCCAGGCGTTCGCGGTCGCCCAGCACCTGGGCGGTGACCTCGCCCAGCTCTTGCTGCCACTGGCGGCACATGGTGTTGACGGGGGAGTTGGTTTCGTCAAAGGTGATGACGGCAACTTCGCCGTCGGTGCCCTGGGCGGGGATGAGTTCGTAGCGGATGGTTTGCATGCTGATGTCTCCGAATCTGTAATACGGCATAGCGCAGGTGTGGGGCGCGGCCTTAGATGAAGCGTGGCCGAGGCCAGCGGACGCCGTGGAACTGGCTTTGCCAGGCCAGTGGCGTCGTCCCCCTTCCCATCGCGCAGCGATGAGAGAAGGGGGAAGCGGCGCAGCCGCTCAGGGGGTTGTTCCTCATATGCGTTCAACGATGGTGGCAATGCCCATGCCGCCGCCCACGCACAGCGTGGCTAGGCCATAGCGCTGGCCCCGGCGGTGCAGTTCGTCAATCAGGGTGCCGAGGATCATGGCGCCCGTGGCGCCCAGCGGGTGGCCCATGGCGATGGCGCCGCCGTTCACGTTGACCTTGTCGTGCGGCACGCCCAGCTCGCGCATGAAGCGCATGGGCACGGCGGCAAAGGCCTCGTTCACTTCAAAAAGGTCGATCTGGTCGATGGTCATGCCCGCGCGGGCCAGCGCCTTTTTGGCAGCGGGCACGGGGCCGGTGAGCATGATGGTGGGGTCGGCGCCACTCAGCGCCGTGGCCACGATGCGTGCGCGGGGCGTGAGGCCGTGGGCCTTGGCGGCGGCCTCGTTGCCGATGAGCACGGCGGCGGCGCCATCCACGATGCCCGACGAGTTGCCCGCGTGGTGCACGTGGTGGATGCGCTCCACCTGCGGGTAGCGCTGCAGCGCCACGGCGTCAAATCCCATGCCGCCCAGTTGCTCGAACGAAGGTTTGAGCGCACCCAGGCCTTCAAGGGTCGTCTTGGGCTTGATGAATTCGTCCTCGGCCAGGATGGTCTGGCCGATGAAATCGCGCACGGGCACGACCGAGTTCTTGAAGTAGCCCGCTGCGCGCGCTGCGGTGGCGCGGCGCTGCGATTCGAGGGCGAAGGCATCCACGTCGGCGCGGGTGTAGCCATCCAGCGTGGCGATCAGGTCGGCGCCGATGCCCTGGGGCACGAACAGGGTTTCCGAATTGGTGGCGGGGTCTTGCGCCCAGGCGCCGCCGTCGGAGCCGATGGGCACGCGGCTCATGCTCTCCACGCCGCCCGCCACCACCAAATCCTCCCAGCCGCTGCGCACTTTCTGCGCGGCCAGGTTCACCGCTTCGAGGCCCGATGCGCAGAAGCGGTTGACCTGCACGCCCGCGCAGCGAAAGTCCCACCCGGCCTTGAGTGCGGCCACCTTGGGCAGCACCGAGCCCTGCTCGCCCACGGGCGAGACGATGCCCATGACCACGTCGTCCACCGCCGCCGTGTCAAAGCGGTGGCGAGCCTGCAGCTCGGTGAGCAGGCCCACGAGTAGGTCGATGGGCTTGACCTCGTGCAGGGTGCCGTCCTTCTTGCCCTTGCCGCGCGGGGTGCGCAGCGCGTCGAATACATAGGCTTCGGTCATGAATGGTCTCCGGTGGTCTTTAAACTGGAAGCTCGCTGGGTGATTGGGCAGGCGCTTGGGAGGCGCGCCCCATGCGGGTCGGCAGCGAGCGGTGCCTCGGCGGCGCACACCACAACAGCGCGCTTTCTGACGCGCGTGCGGTGGTTTTTGCACTATCTTTCTGCGGTTGCTCTCTCATTTTTGGCTATGAAACGAAATACATCCTCTGCATTGCAGCGCATGGTCCGTGGCGCTGTGGAATACGACGACACGCGCGATGGGTTTGCGCTGGAACACCATGTGGTACTGGCCGCATCCAGCGCGCTGGCGGTGGCGGCCTTCATGGCACCCAGCCGCAGCTCGGCAGCCATTCGCGGCATCGGCGCGGGTTTGCTGCTGATGCGTGCCCTGAGCGGCAGCCAGGGTGTCCGCTCCTGGTTGAATGTCACCGACCGCCGCCCCGGCGCGCCGCTCAGCCCCGAGGAAGCCCGCGCCGCCTGGTACCTGTGACGGGGTTGGGCGCCCGTCGCGGCGCAGTCCGTGGCGCTGGTCATGGTGCTATTTGCCCAGGCCCATGGCGCGCGCAATCACCTCTTTCATGATCTCGTTCGTGCCGCCGTAGATGCGCTGCACGCGCGCATCCGCGTAGGCGCGGGTGATGGGGTATTCCCACATGTAGCCGTAGCCGCCGAAGAGCTGCACGCATTCGTCCATCACCTTGCACTGCAGGTCGGTGGTCCAGTACTTGGCCATGCTGGCGGTATCGGTGTCGAGCTGGTCGCGCGTGATCAGCTCGCAGCACTTGTCCACGAACACGCGGGCCACCTGCACCTGGGTCTGCAGCTCGGCCAGGGTGTGGCGGGTGTTCTGGAACGAGGCCACGCTCTGGCCGAAGACCTTGCGCTGCTTGACATAGTCCACCGTCCAGTCGATGGCGGCCTGCGCGGACGCCACGGCGGTGATGGCGATCTGCAGGCGCTCCCACGGCAGCTGCTCCATCAGGCAGATGAAGCCGCGCCCTTCCATGGCGGGGCTGCCCAGCAGGTTGGCGGCGGGCACCTTCACGTCGGTGAAGAACAGCTCGGAGGTGTCCTGCGCCTTCATGCCCATCTTCTTGAGGCGCTGGCCTTTTTCAAAACCGGGCATGCCGCGCTCCACCAGGAAGAGGCTGGTGCCCTTGGCCCCGGCCGCCGGGTCGGTCTTGGCGACCACGATCACCAGATCGGCATGCCAGCCGTTGGTGATGAAGGTCTTGCTGCCGTTGAGCACATAGTGCGATCCATCGGCGCTTTTCATGGCGGTGGTCTTGATGCCCTGCAGGTCGCTGCCCGCGGCGGGCTCGCTCATGGCGATGGCGCCTACCATGGCGCCGCTGGCCATCTGTGGCAGGTAGCGGCGCTTTTGCTCCTCGGTGCCGTAGTGCAGGATGTAGGGCGCCACGATCTCGCTGTGCAGCCCGAAGCCGATGCCCGTGGTGCCGGCGCGCGCCAGCTCTTCCATCTGCGCCACGGAGTAGAGCTTGTCGGCCCCGGCGCCGCCGTATTCCTCGGGCAGGCTCATGCACAGAAAGCCGTTGGCGCCCGCCTGGCTCCACACCTCGCGCGCCACGTAGCCCTGGTCTTCCCAGTCGGCGTGGTGGGGCGCCACCTCCTTGTCGATGAACCGGCGAAAGCTGTCGGCAAAGGCCTGGTGGTCGGGCTGGAAGAGGGTGCGTTCGATCATGGCGGTGGATTCGGTCTATTTATGCAAAGTTACTGCTTGGTTAAATTCTGCCACCGACTGGGGCCGAGCGCATCCCCTGAAACACAAAAGCCGCCCGAAGGCGGCTTGGGAGCGGGTGGTCAGGCCCTCATGGCTTGACGTAGTCGGACACCACCTTCCACTTGCCATCGGTGATCTGCGACAGGCGCGAAAGATCGCTGCCCAGGCGCTTTTGCGGGCCGTAGGTGGCCTCGGCGCTGCCGAACATGTCGGGCGGGATCACCATGGTGTCCATGGCCTTGATGAAGCTGTCGGTGGTAAGGCTGGTGCCTGCCTTCTGGGCTGCCTTGATGAAGGCATCCACCGCCCCGTAGCCGTAGACCGAGAACACCGTGGGGTCTTCGTTGAACTTGGTCTTGTACTTGTTGGCCCAGAAGCGGATGGGCTGGCTGGCCTCGTCCAGGTAGGGGTGCTGCACCGTCATGGTGGCGTACAGGCCGTCCATGGGCTTGCCGCCCAGCTTGTGGATGAGGTCGGTGTACGCGGCGCTGGAGCCCAGGAACGTGGGGTTGAAGCCCGTTTTGCGCGACTCGCCGATGGTGCCGATGGTCTCGCGGATGATGGTGCCCAGTATCACGAAGTCGCATTCGGACGACTTCATCTTGGCGACCTGCGACGAGAAGTCGGTGGCGCCGCGTTTGTACGACGTCTTCTCGGTGAACTCCATACCCAGGGACTTGAGCGCCGCCTCGCCGCCACGCATCACCTCCAGGCCGAACTCATCGTCCTGGTAGATGGTGCAGACCTTCTTGGCGCCTTTTTCCTTGATGAGCTTGGGTGCGGCCAGGCGGATCTGGTCGTAGTAGGTGGCGGCGAACGAATACTTGAGCTTGTGGAAGGGCTCGTACATCTCGCGCGCGGCGGTGACCGGGAAGAAGTTGATCACGTTCTTGCTGAACTGCACCGGCATGGCGGCCAGGTTCTGTGCCGTGCCGATGTGCGCCACCATCATGAAGATCTTGTCCTGGTTCACGAGCTTCTGCGCGGCCAGCACGGCTTTCTTGGGGTCGTAGCCCGAGTCTTCCACCTTCAGGTCGAGCTTGCGGCCGTTGACGCCGCCTTGCTCGTTGGCCTCGTCCACGCGCAGCATCATGCCCAGCCGCACCTGCTTGCCAAAGCCCGCCAGCGGGCCGGACAGGTCCTGGATGGAGCCCAGGGTGATGGTGTCCTTGCTCACGCCCTGGCTGGGCTGCGCCTGCGCAGCACCTGCGGCCATGGCCACGATGGCCAGCGCGGCAATGTGATGAAGTTTCATGGCACGTCTCCTTGAATGGATCAGTCGTTATAGAACGATGCCCAGGGTGGGGCACCAGCACTTTCCCTATGCCGCGCGCCACCTGGCGCAGGCTGCCTAGCGGTACATGGCGTCAATCTGGGGCGCGTACTTCTGCTGCACCAGCTTGCGCTTGAGCTTCATGGTGGGCGTGAGCTCCTCGTCCTCGGCGGTGAGCTGCGTGTCGAGCAGGAAGAACTTCTTGATCTGCTCCACGCGGGCGAACCGGGTGTTCACGCGGTCGATCTCGGCCTGGATCAGGTCCTGCACCTCGCGGGCGCGGGTCAGGCTGGCGTAGTTGCTGAAGGGCACGTCATTGTCCTGCGCATATTTCTCCACGTTCTCCTGGTCGATCATGATGATCACCGTGAGGTAGGGGAGCTTGTCGCCGATGACGACGGCGTCCGTCACGTAGGGGCTGAACTTGAGCTCGTTCTCCAGCTCGCTGGGCGTGATGTTCTTGCCCCCGGCCGTGATGATGATGTCCTTCATGCGGTCGGTGATGCGCAGGTAGCCGTCGGCGTCGATGGTGCCCACGTCGCCCGTGTGCAGCCAGCCGTCGGCGTCGATGGTCTCGGCCGTCTTTTCGGGCAGGTTGAGGTAGCCCTTGAACACATTGGGGCCGCGCACCAGGATCTCGCCCGTGGCGGGGTCGATGCGCACCTCGTTGTAGCTGGCCGCCGGGCCGATGGAGCCGGGCTTAATGCGGCTGGCGGGCACGCCGGTGGCGGCGCCGCAGGTCTCCGTCATGCCCCACACCTCCAGCATGGGCACGCCCAGGGCCAGGTACCACTTCACCAGTTCGGGCGAGATGGGCGCTGCGCCCGTGACGAGGAAGCGCGCGCGGTGGATGCCGATGAGCTTGCGCACGTTGTTCAGCGCCAGAAAGCGCGCCAGCATGAACTGCGCCTTCAGCAGTCCCCCTACCGGCTGGCCCGCCAGCACGCGGTCTGCAATGCGGGTGCCCACGCCAATCGACCAGGCATAGGCCGCCTGCTGCAGGCGCGTGGATTCCTTGAGCGCGATCATCACGCCCGAATAGAACTTCTCCCACACGCGCGGCACGGCGGTGAACACCGTGGGCGCGATCTCGCGCACGTTCTCGGGCACGGTGTCGGGGTTCTCGACGAAGTTCAGGCGCGAGCCGGTGTACAGCGAGAAGTATTCGCCGCCCATGCGCTCGGCGATGTGGCACAGCGGCAGGAAGCACATGGCCTCGTCGTCTTCGGTGCGCGATATCAGCGTGTTGTAGCCGCGCACCGTGTAGGTGAGCGCGGCGTGCGTGTGCATCGCGCCCTTGGGCTTGCCGGTGGTGCCCGAGGTGTAGACGAGGATGGCCACGTCCTCGGGCTGGCAGGCCTGTACCCGGCGCATGAGCGCGTCGGGGTTCTGCTGGTTCCAGGCGCGGCCCATGTCGCGCAGCGCATCCAGGCTGATGACGCCCGGGTCCTGAAGGCCGCGCAGGCCCTCCATGTCGAAGACGACGATCTTGCGCAGCAGCGGCAGGTTGGCGCGCACCTCCAGTGCCTTGTCGAGCTGCTCATCGTCTTCGACGAACAGCACGCTGGTGCTGGAGTCTTCGCTCAGGTAGTGCACCTGGGCGGCCGCGTCGGTGGGGTAGATGCCGTTGGACACGCCGCCGCAGCTGAGCACGGCCAGGTCGGCCAGCACCCATTCGATGTTGGTGCTCGACAGGATGGAGGCGCAGTCGCCGCGCGCAAACCCCAGCGACATGAGTCCGCCCGCGATCTCGCGCACGGCCTCGGCGGTCTGGTCCCAGGTCCAGCTCTTCCAGATCCCCATTTCCTTCTGGCGCATCCACACGCGCGGGCCGCGCTCGGCCACGGCGTTCCAGAACATGGCCGAGATGGTGCTGCCGGCCAGCACGTCGGTGCCGGCGGGCTGGATGTGATCGAGGTCCCAGAGATTGCTCATGTAGTCCTCACCGCCAAGTCTTTTTCTTCTTCCACCGCCGCTCACCCCGCACGCCTTCATCCTTCATGCCCAGGTAGAACTCCTTGATGTCGTCCTTCTCGCGCAGGCGCTCGCAGCTGTCCTCCATCACGATGCGGCCGTTCTCCAGCACGTAGCCGTAGTCCGATGCGTTGAGCGCCATGTTGGCGTTCTGCTCGACCAGCAGGATGGTGGTGCCGCGCTCGCGGTTGATGCGCACCACGATCTCGAAGATCTCCTTGGTGAGCTTCGGGGACAGGCCCAGGCTGGGCTCGTCGAGCAGGATGAGTTCGGGGTTGGCCATGAGCGCGCGCGAGATGGCCAGCATCTGCTGCTGCCCGCCCGAGAGCAGGCCCGCGTCCTGCGCGGCGCGTTCCTTCAGGATGGGGAAGTAGCCGTACACGGTTTCGATGTCGCGCGCCACCGCGTCGGCGTCGCCGCGGGTGTAGGCGCCCATGAGCAGGTTGTCGCGCACTGACAGCAGCGCGAACACCTCGCGCCCCTCGGGCACATGCATGAGGCCCCGGCGCACGATGGCCGCCGGGTCGTTGGCGGTGATGTCGGCGCCCTGGAACTCGATGGAGCCCTTGCGCGGGTCGATGATGCCGCTGATGGTCTTCAGGATGGTGGTCTTGCCCGCGCCGTTGCTGCCCAGCACGGCGGCGATCTCGCCGCGCCGCACCTGCAGGCTCACGCCCCGGATGGCCTTGATGGGGCCGTAGGCGCTTTCCACATTCTGCAGGCGCAGCAGAGGTTGGTCGGCCGCCGCGGCGGCTGGTGTGTTGACGGCGGCAAGTACGGCGCTCATTCGGAAACCTCCGTGCTGCGCACTGCGGTGCGAGCTTGCTGGGGGCGGCCCGGCGCGGCGCTCATGCCCGGACCCCCAGGTGGGAACCCGCCGGGCGGCGCAGGTTGCTCACGTCGTCGATGGTGCCCAGGTAGGCCTCGATCACGCCGGGGTGCGACTGCACCTCGCGCGGCGTGCCCATGGCCACGACCTCGCCCTGGTTCATCGCCAGCACGCGGTCGGACACCTTGGAGACCAGCGACATGTCGTGCTCCACCATCAGCACGGTGATGCCCAGCTCGTGCTGGATGTCCTGGATCCAGAAGGCCATGTCGTCGGTCTCCTCCACGTTCAGGCCCGACGAGGGCTCGTCGAGCAGCAGCAGCTGCGGCCCGGTGCACAGCGCGCGGGCCAGCTCCACCACCTTGCGCACGCCGTAGGGCAGGCCGGCCACCAACGTGTCGCGGTAGTGCTGCAGGTCGAGAAAGTCGATGACCTGCTCGGCCTTTTCGCGGGCTCGCACCTCGGCGTCGCGCACCTTGCGGGTGAACAGCATGTCGGCCCACAGGCCGGTCTCGCGCCGCGTGTGGCGGCCGATCAGCAGGTTGTGCAGCACGCTCGCGTGCTCGAAGAGCTCGATGTTCTGGAAGGTGCGCGCTATCCCCAGGCCCGCCACCTTGTGCGGCGGCTGGTCGGTGAGCGGCAGCATCGCGCCCCCCGGGCCCGCGTAGGCGATGGTGCCGGTGGTGGGCGTGTAGATGCGGCTGATGAGGTTGAACACCGTGGTCTTGCCAGCGCCGTTGGGGCCGATGAGGGTGAACACCTCGCCCCGGCGCACGTCGAAGCTCACGTTGTTGACCGCCAGCACGCCGCCAAAGCGCACGCTGAGGCTCTGGGCGCTGAGCAAGATGTCGTCAGTCATGGGTACAGCAATTGGGGTCATTTCACTGGTCCATTGCGCTGAATGCCGCTCGCGGCCTTTGCGACTGGCGTGACCGAGGCCAGTGCCCCCGCGCAAGGGCCGCCCCGCCGCGCTGGGGGCGTTCCCCTCCCGAATCGCACAGCGGGTCGAGAGAGGGGGAAGGCGCGAAGCGACTCAGGGGGTGCTTCATCTCAGCCTGTCCGACTTCTGGAAGGACTTCTGCCGCTTGAACAGGCCCTTGCGGTAGAACGGGAACATCTGCAGCCAGGTGCGCACCTTGAGCCAGCGGCCGTACAGCCCCATGGGCTCGAACAGCACGAAGGCGATCAGGACCGCGCCATAGACCACCGCCTGCAGGCCCGGCGCCTGGCCCACGGCGGCGGGCAGCCAGTCCTTGCTCAGCGAGATCAGCTGGGGCATCGAGATCAGGAAGATCGCGCCCAGGAACGCGCCGTGCACCGAGCCCAGGCCGCCGATCACGATCATCAGCAGCAGGTCGATGGACTGCAGGATGTTGAACTGGTCCGGCGAGATGAACTGCAGCTTGTGCGCATACAGCGCGCCACCGATGCCGGCCAGGGCCGCCGAGATCGAGAACGACAGCGTCTTGTAGCGCGCGAGGTGGATGCCCATGCTCTGCGCCGAGATCTCCGAATCACGGATCGCCACGAAGGCCCGGCCCGTGGGCGAGCGCAGCAGGTTCAGGATGGCCAGGGTGCTGACCACGGCGATCACGAGGCACAGGAAGTAGAAGGACTCGGTGGATTCGAACTTGAAGCCCCAGATCTCGGGCGGCACCAGGTGCTTGCCGGAGTTGCCCCCGGTGACCGACTCCCACCGCGCGAACACCTCCTCGACGATGAAGCCGAACGACAGCGTGGCCATGCCCAGGTAGATGCCCTTCACGCGCAGCGCGGGCAGCCCCACCACCACGCCCACGGCGGCCGACAGCCCCGCCGCGCAGGCCAGCGACAGCGCGAACGGCCAGCCCATGCCCGTGAGCACGGCCTGCGTGTACGCCCCCACACCGAGGAAGGCCGCATGTCCGAGCGAGAACAACCCCGTGAACCCGGCCAGCAGCATGAGCCCCAGGCCCACGATGGCGTAGATCAGCACAAAGGTGAGCTGGGCCAGCCAATACTCTGGCGCCACCCAGGGTGCTGCGACCAGCCCTACGGCCAGCAGGCTGTACCAGAAGACATGCCCGCCATGTTTGGCGAGGCGCAGGTCTTGTTCGTAGCTGGTCTTGAAGATGAATCTCATGGGGTCACACCTTCTTGCGCAGCTTTTCGCCGAACAGCCCATTCGGTTTGACCATCAACATGATCAGCACCACGATGTACGCCGCCGTGTCCTTGAAGCCGTCGGGCAGATAAAAACCCGAGAGCGATTCGACGATCCCGATGACCAACCCGCCCACGATGGCGCCCGGCAGGCTGCCAAAGCCGCCCACTACGGCGGCGGGAAACGCCTTCAGCCCGATCAGTCCCATGTTGGCGTGCACGAAGGTGATGGGCGCCAGCAGCAGCCCCGCCACGGCAGCCACGGCGGCGGCCAGGCCCCAGGCCAGGCCGTTGAGCCGCTGCACGGGGATGCCCATGTAGTACGCGGCCAGCTGGTTCTGCGACGAGGCCTGCATCGCGATGCCCAGCTTGCTGTAGCGGAACATCGCGAACAGCAGCACGCACAGCGCGGCCGTGGCGCCGATCACCACCAGCTGCTCGGCGTTGAGCACCAGCGCGCCCAGGCGGAACGACAGGTCCTTGTAGGGCACGGGCAGCGTGTGCGTGTCGGTGCCGATGTTGGGAATCATGGTGACCAGCCCGCGCAGCACGTAGCCGATGCCGATGGTGAGCATGACGATGGAGAACGCGGGCTGGCCGAGGATGGGGCGGATCACCGCGCGTTCGAGCACCACGCCGAAAAGGCCCATGGCCAGGATGCTGGCGAGCACCGCCACCCAGAAGGGAAAGCCCAGCACCGTCATGAGCGCCAGGCCGCAGAACGCGCCCAGCATCATCAGCTCGCCCTGGGCGAAGCTCACGGTCTCCGTGGCCTTGTAGATGAGCACGAAGCCCAGCGCTATCAGGCCGTAGATGCACCCCTGGGAGATACCGCTGATCAACAGTTGCAAGAATTGCACCCTGGCGCTCCAGAATATTTTTACAAAGCGATTGCTTTGCATAAATAATGGTGCCTGTGCCGGACGCATCCCGCACTCGGGGCTAACCCTGATCGGTCCCGGCGCATATTGACGCAGTGCGCGGCGGGGCGCAATAAGGGTTGCGTCCGATAGGCGCACCCCGGGGCGCCCTCCGGCAGGGCCGGGGAAGGCGCGCAACACCCTCTGAGAGAACGCCATGTCCGTACAAATAGAGACCGAGGACCGTGTCACGCTGGTGACACTGCACCGCCCCGACGTGCGCAATGCCGTGGACGCGGCGACCGCGCGAGCGCTCCACGCCGCGTTCCTGGCGTTCGAGCAGGACGGCGCGGCCGACGTGGCGGTGTTCCATGGCGCTGGCGGGCATTTCTGCGCGGGCTGGGACCTGCAGTCGGGGGCGCGGCTGCAGGCGCAGGGCGTGGCGCCCGAGGCGCTGGCCGGATCGCTCGATTTCACGGCCGACACCCCGTTGCCGCTGGGGCCGATGGGCCCCAGCCGGTTGCACCTCACCAAGCCGGTGATCGCCGCGGTCAGCGGCGCGGCCGTGGCCGGTGGCATGGAGCTGGCGCTGTGGTGCGACCTGCGCGTGATGGAGGAGGACGCGTACTTCGGTGTCTTTTGCCGCCGCTTCGGCGTGCCGCTGATCGATGGCGGAACCGTGCGCCTGCCCCGCCTGGTGGGCCTGTCGCACGCGCTGGACCTCATCCTCACCGGCCGCAAGGTCGGGTCGGCGGAGGCCTTGCGCATGGGGCTGTGCAACCGCGTGGTGCCCCCGGGGCAGGCGCTGCAGGCGTCGCTCGCGCTGGCGCGGGAGATCGCAGCATTCCCGCAGGCCACGCTGCGCGCCGACCGGGCCAGCGCGCTCGCGGCCGAAGGGCTGCCGCTGCAGGAGGCCCTGCTGCGCGAGTGGGCGGGGGGCCGGGCGTGCCTGGCCGACGCCCTGCGGGGAGCGGCGCGGTTCGCCGACGGGCAGGGACGCCATGGTGAGTTTTGAGTGAAAATGGCCGCCAGCGCTTATCGTGAAAGCGCGGTGCGCTATATAAAATATAGCAAATGACGTTCGTGGGCCCGAGCTGCCCGCGCGCACTCCCCCAGGAAACCCATGAGCAAATCCACCACACCGCCCCCGCAAGCCTTCGAGCCCGACTTCATTGCCGGGCTCAAGGCCATCTTTGAAGAGAAGATCGTGTTCAACCAGGTGCTGGGCCTCAAGATCACCTCCCTCAAGCCCGATGGCGTGGTGGGCCGCATCGACATGAAGCCGGACCTGGTGGGCCACTATGCGTACAACCGCATCCACGGCGGCGTGATCAGCGCGGGGCTGGACGCCATGGGCGGGCTGGCCGTGATGGCGGCCATCGGCGCCAAGCACATGGACGAGGCGCCCGAGCAGCGCCTGCACCGCTTTGCCAAGCTGGGCACCATCGACCTGCGTATCGACTACCTGCGCCCCGGCATCGGCAGCCACTTCGAGCTGCGCGCCAACGTGCTGCGGCTGGGCTCGCGCGTGGCCAGCACGCGCATGGAATTCCTCGGCCCGGACGGGGAGATCATGTCGGCGGGGGCCGCGGCGTACATCGTGTCGTAGCGCCCTGAGCGGCTTCATCGCCAACGCGCTGCGCGCGCACCCTCTTCGGACACGGGGGCGAGGTCACGGCCGTTGCCGCGCCCCATCGCGTGGATGTGTGATCCCGCAAGCCTTGCAAGCGCATGCTACGGACGAACCGTTTGGTTACCGTTCTTGCGTAACGAAGGCATCTTTCACAGGGTCCCAAACCTACGATGACTTCTTTTCAAGGAGATCTGATGGCCGTGCAAAACCCCTTCTTTGGCAAGCGTGAACCTGAGTCGTTCCAACCCCGCCATGGCGCCACCACTTCATCATCCTCATCTGCCGCTTCCAGCCTGAGTGGCACGGCGGCCAGCAGCGCGGCCACGGCGCAGTCCGTGGCCGGCACCGCCGCCAACCGGTCTTCCAGCGACTCCTCGGGCAGCAAGCTCACGGTGGGCCCCAACATCAAGCTCAAGGGCGTGGAGATCACCGATTGCGACACGCTCGTGGTCGAAGGCACGGTCGAGGCCACCATGGATTCGCGCGTCATCCAGATCTCTGAAAACGGCGCCTTCCGCGGCTCGGCCGAGATCGACATCGCCGAAATCCATGGCGAGTTCAATGGCACGCTCACCGTGCGCCAGAAGCTCGTGATCTACAGCACCGGCAAGGTCAACGGCAAGATCCGCTACGGCAAGCTGGTGGTGGAAGAGGGCGGGCAGCTCGCGGGCGAGATCGAGGCGGGCTTTGCCAGCGGCGCGTCGTCGTCCGGCGCGCAGCGCACGGCGTCTGCACCGCTGCGGGCCGAGCCCACGGCGATGGCGGCCTGATCCGCATCGCGGCACACAGATAACCAGGGCATTCAGGCACCCGCGGCAGCTCGGCCTGGCTGGAGCCGTCACGGGTGCCTTGTGCCGTCCTGCGTGCCGGTGGCGGCGCGGCGCGGGTGCGGAGAAGGCGGCATGGAAATGGCTTTGTAAAATTTCCACGTCGTCTTGCACTCCGGGCGCGCTTTCTTCGCGCCATCGCCACCATGACACGAGTTCTATTTGCCACATGCCTTGCCCTGGCTGCGCTCAACGCCTGGCCGCAGGCCGAGCCGTCCGAGCCCGTGCGGCGCGCCACGCGGCAGCCGGTGCAGCGCGATGCCGCGCCCGGCCCCGCGCAGGCACCCGCACCGGCCAGCGCACTCACGCCCTTCGTGGATGCCCATGTGCACCTCAACAGCCTGCCGATGCAGCTGGAGCTCATGGCGCGCTGGGGGGCCAGCCACGCGGTGGTGTTCTGGGGCGGGCGCAGCAGCAATGAGTCCGTGGCCGAGGCCGCGCGCCAGCACCCCGGCGTGCTGATTCCGTTCGCCTCGATATCGCCCGAACGCACGGCGTACCGGCCGCACTGGGAGCACAACGGCGTCGAACTGCTCACACAGCTCGACGCCATGCTGGCGACCGGCCTCTACAAGGGCATCGGCGAGATCTCGGTGGCGCACTTTCCCTCGGCCGGCTTCGCGGAGACGGACTTCGGCGTGGCCGGCCCGATGATGGCGGGCATCCTGGAGCTGGCCCTCAAGCACAAGGTGCCGGTGATGGTGCATGTCGAAAGCACGCGCATGGCGGAGCTTTCACAGCTCTTGCAGCGGTTCCCGGATGTGCCCGTGATCTGGGCGCACGGGGGCTATACGCCGCTGTTCCTGGCGCGGCGCATGCTGGAGCGGCATCCCAACCTCTACTACGAACTGAGTGCGCGCACCTGGCCGCACCATCCCCGCTCGCCGGACTACACCATCCTGCGCGATGGCACGCGCGTCTGGCCCGAGTGGCTGGCGCTCATCGAGGAGCAGCCCGGGCGCTTTCTGGTGGGAACGGATGCGAGCCACCGCTCGGCCGCGAGCGACGACATGAAGTACGCGAGCGTGCAGGGCTTCCTGGCCCAGCTGTCGCCTGGCGCGCGCCAGCAGGTGGCGCGGGGCACGCTGATGCGGCTGGTGGGGCTCGGGCAGCCCTAGGCCGCATGCCGGTCCGGGCCTTCCCGGAAAGCCTGCGCAAAGGCCGGGCCGTGCGGGGCCGTTTCTCCCCTACGACGGATTCGGCGCCAGCTTGGGCACGGGGCGCGGGCGTCCCTGCTCGTCGATGGCCACGTAGGTGAGCCGCGCCTCCGTCACCTTCACGTACCGGCCCTGCTCGGCAAAACGCTCGGCATACACCTCCACCTCCACGGTGACCGAGGTGTTGCCCACGCGCGTGATGGACGAGAAGAACGACAGGATGTCGCCCACGCGCACGGGCTGCTTGAAGATGAACTCGTTCACTGCCACGGTGGCCATGCGGCCCTGCATGTAGCGCGCGGGCAGCACCGAGCCGGCGAGGTCGACCTGTGCCATCACCCAGCCCCCGAAGATGTCGCCGTTGCCATTGGTGTCGGCGGGCATGGGGATCACCTTGAGCACCAGTTCCTTGTCGGAGGGCAATGCGGCGGGGGGCGGGCTGAAAACGGCAGACATGGGCACAATCTCGGTTGGGGCTGAGCCAATCCTTGGGGAACCAGGGGTTTCATCACAGGCTCGCGCCCTGCAAAAAACCACCTGGGCATCAGCCGGGTCGGTAAAAACAACAACTGGAATTGTCCCCCATGCGCCACCACGGCGAAACCGCCCCTTCCGCCACCGCCACCATTGCACCGCCTGCACAGTCCGACTGGAGCACCCTGAACCGCCTGCTGCCCTACCTGTGGCAGTACAAGTGGCGCGTGATCGCCGCCATCGTGTTCATGGTGGGCGCCAAGGTGGCCAACGTGGGCGTGCCCCTTCTGCTCAAGACGCTGGTCGATGCGATGAGCTTCAAGCCCGGAGACCCGGCGGCGCTGCTGGTGGTGCCCGTGGGGCTGCTGGTGGCCTACGGCGCGCTGCGGCTGTCCACGTCGCTGTTCACCGAGCTGCGCGAACTGGTGTTCGCCAAGGCCACGCAGGGGGCGGCGCGCTCCATCGCGCTGCAGACCTTCGAGCACCTGCATGCCCTGAGCCTGCGCTTTCACCTGGAGCGGCAGACCGGCGGCATGACGCGCGACATCGAACGCGGCGTGCGCGGCATCGAGTCGCTGATCTCCTTCACGCTGTTCAACGTGGTGGCCACGCTGGTCGAGGTGGTGCTGGTGCTGTCCGTGCTGGCCGTGAAGTTCGACGCCTGGTTTGCCTGGATCACGCTGGCGGCGCTGGCGTTCTACATCGTCTTCACGGTGCTGGTGACCGAGTGGCGCACCCAGTTCCGGCGCGAGGCCAACGAGTTCGATTCGGCCGCGCACACCAAGGCCGTGGATTCGCTGCTCAACTACGAGACGGTCAAGTACTTCAACAACGAAGGCTTCGAGGCCCGCCGCTACGACGAAAGCCTGGAGCGCCTGCGCCGCGCGCGGCTCAAGAGCCAGACGACGCTGTCCCTGCTCAACACGGGGCAGCAGCTCATCATCGCCGCCGGGCTGGTGGCCATGCTCTGGCGCGCTACGCAGGGCGTGGTCGATGGCCGCATGACGCTGGGCGACCTCGTCATGGTCAATGCCTTCATGATCCAGCTGTACATCCCGCTCAACTTCCTGGGCGTGATCTACCGCGAGATCAAGCAGAGCCTGACCGACCTGGACAAGATGTTCACGCTGATGGACAAGGAGCGCGAGGTGGCCGACCGCCCCGGCGCATTGCCCCTGGCCGGGCTGGACCAACCCGCCGTGCGCTTCGAGGACGTGCATTTCGCCTACGAGGTGCGCAAGGGCGGCGACCTTGGCAGTGGCCGCCCCATCCTGCAGGGCATCAGCTTCGAGATCCCTGCGGGCAAGACGGTGGCGGTGGTCGGGCCCTCGGGCTCGGGCAAGAGCACGCTGGCGCGGCTGCTGTTTCGCTTCTACGACATCCAGCAGGGCCGCATCACCATCGCCGGGCAGGAAATCCGCGCCGTGACGCAGGCCAGCGTGCGCCAGGCGATCGGCATCGTGCCGCAGGACACGGTGCTGTTCAACGACACGGTGGCCTACAACATCGCCTACGGCCGCCCCGGCGCCAGCCAAGCCGAGGTGGAGGCGGCCGCGCGCTCCGCCCGCATCCACGACTTCATCGCCAGCACCCCCAAGGGCTACGGCACCATGGTGGGCGAGCGCGGGCTCAAGCTCTCGGGCGGAGAGAAGCAGCGCGTGGCCATTGCGCGCACCCTGCTCAAGAACCCGCCCATCCTGATCTTCGACGAGGCCACCTCGGCGCTGGATTCGGCCAACGAGCGCGCGATCCAGGCCGAGCTGCAGAACGTCTCGCAGAACAAGACCACCCTGGTGATCGCCCACCGCCTCTCCACGGTGGTGGAAGCGCACGAGATCCTGGTCATGGACGCGGGACGCATCATCGAGCGCGGCACGCATGCCCAGCTGCTGGCCCTGGGAGGCCGCTACGCGGGCATGTGGTCCTTGCAACAGGAGAGCCCCCCCGAGTCGCCTGCGGCGCTTTCCCCCTGAGGGGCGGCCCTTGCCGGGTGTCTCTCGCGCGGGCCGCGCCGGTTTTGTACGCTCTGCGCGCAAGGAGACGATGCACGCCGCACGGCTCTTGTTCTCGCAGTTTTTTTCCATTGACATTGCATTGACCCATGAAGCCTGTCCTGCTTGCCCTCATGTTCCTGTCCGAAGAGCACATCGCCCAGATGGCTCAGACCTTCGAGGTGGTCTACGCCCCCGACGCGCCCCAGGCCGCGGCTGCCATTGCGCAGCATGGCGTGCGCGTGGTGCTCACCATCGGTGCCGTAGGCCTGAGCCCCGCGCAGATCGACGCATTGCCCGCGCTCACCCTCATCTGCGTGCTGGGCGCGGGCTATGAGAACGTGGCCGTTGCGCACGCCAAGGCGCGCGGCATCGTGGTGGCCACGGGCGCGGGCACCAACGACGACTGCGTGGCCGACCACACCTGGGGCCTGCTGATCGCGGCGCAGCGCCGCATCCTGGCGCTGGACAAGGCCACGCGTGCGGGCATCTGGCGCACGGCGCTGCCGCTGCCGCCCAACGTGTCGCACAAGCGCCTGGGCATCATCGGGCTGGGCACCATCGGCAAGAAGATCGCGCAGCGCGCGCTGGGCTTCGAGATCGAGGTGGGCTACCACAACCGCAGCGTGCGCACCGATGTGCCCTACCGCTACTTCGCAGACGTGGCGGCGCTGGCCGGATGGGCGGACTTCCTCGTGGTCGCCACGCCGGGTGGTGCAGGTACCAGGCACCTTGTCAATGCCGCTGTGCTGGATGCCCTGGGCTCGCGCGGCGTGGTGGTCAACATCGCGCGCGGCAGCGTGATCGACACGGCCGCCCTGGCCGCCGCGCTGCGCGAAGGCCGCATCGCGGCGGCGGGCCTCGATGTGTACGAAAGCGAGCCCGCGCCCCCGGCCGAACTGCTGGACCTGGACAACGTGGTGCTCACGCCCCATGTGGCGGGCTGGTCGCCCGAGGCGGTGCAGGCCTCGGTAGACCGGTTCATGGAAAACGCCCGGCGCCACCTGGCGGGCGAGGCGCCCGTCACGGTGGTGTGACAGAAGGTTCAATAGTGATATCGGCTGCTGGCGCTTGCTGGACAAGCGCTGGCAGCTATTCCATCAGGAGCGACTCATGTCCGTCGATTTGAATGCGCTGCAGGCCCGGCTGCGTGTGTTTGCGGCCGAACGGCAGTGGCAGCCGTTCCACACCCCCAAGAACCTGGCCATGGCGCTGATGGTGGAGGCGGCCGAGCTGGCCGAGATCTTCCAGTGGATGACGCCCGAGCAGTCGCGGTCGGTGCGCGACGACCCGGCGTTCAAGGAGCCCATCGCCGATGAAGTGGCCGATGTGCTGCTGTACCTGCTGCAGCTGGCCGACCATGCGGGCGTGGACCTGGCCGAAGCGGTGGAGCACAAGCTGCGCAAGAACGCCGTCAAGCACCCCGCACCAGAAAACCTGGAGTGAACGGGGGCGCCTGCACCGGTGTTGCATGCCGGGTGCTCTCCATTTGGCGGTGACGGGACGCCCATGAAAAAGCCCCGCCAGGGCGGGGCTTTTTCATGCTGCACGCACCGGCTTGCTTCCGTGCGCCGGTGATGGCATTGCTCACTTCTTGCGCGCGGCGATCGCCTTCTCGGCCGAGCCCACCAGGTCGGCGCCGATCTGGCCCTTCCACTTTTCGTACACGGGGCGCGTGGCCTTCACGAAGGCATCGCGCTCGGCGGTGGAGAGCTGCGTGACGGTCACGCCATTGGCGGCGATGTCCTTGAGCAGGGGCTTGTCGGCCTCGACCATGCCCTTGCGGGCAATGGCGATCTCCTCCTTGCCGGCATCGATGGCGGCCTGCTTGACGATCTCGCGGTCGGCGGGTGTCCAGGACGCCCAGATGTCCTTGTTGACCACGAAGATCAGCGGGTCGTTCACGTAGCCCCACATCGTCACGTGCTTTTGCGCCACGGTGTGCAGCTTGGCGGCCATGTACACGGCAATCGGGTTCTCCTGGCCGTCCACGGCGCCGCTGGCAAACGCGGGCTGCGCATCGGCCCAGCTCATCTGGGTGGGGTTGGCGCCCAGCGCGGTGAAGGTGTCCAGGAACAGGGGCGAGCCCACCACGCGGATCTTCAGGCCCTTCAGGTCCTCGGGGGTCTTGATCGCCTTCTTGGAATTGGAGATCTCGCGGTAGCCGTTCTCGCCCCAGGCCAGGGGCATCACGCCCGCCTTGTCCAGGGTCTGGAAGATCTGCTTGCCCACGTCGCCCTGCGTCACCGCGTCCACCGCCGCGTAGTCGGGGAACAGGAAGGGCAGCGAGAACAGGTTGAGCTGCTTGACCTGGGGCGACCAGTTGATGGTGGAGCCCACGGCCATGTCGATCACGCCCTGGCGCAGCGCGCTGAACTCGCGCGTCTGGTCGCCCTGGATCAGCGAGACGCCGGGGTACAGCTTGATGCTGATGCGGCCGCTGGTGCGTTCGCGGACCTTGTTGGCCCAGAGTTCGCCGCCCTTGCCCCAGGGGAAGGCGGTGCCCAGCACCAGCGACATGCGGTACTCGCTCTTGTAGGCCGTCTGGGCAATGGCGGCGGGGGCGGTGAAGGCGAGGGCGGCCGCAGTGGCGACGGCGGAAGTGAGGAAAGTGCGCAGTTTCATTGTTTCAGTCTCCTTATAGAAATCAGGGGTCAATGTGTGAATCAATAACCGAGTTTGGCGGGCAGCCACAGGGCCAGTTGCGGGAAGGCGATCACGAGCACCATCACGAGGAACATGGCGAACAGCATCCAGCCCACCCAGCGCACGGTGGATTCCATGCGCACGCCGGCGATGCGGCACGAGACCATGAGGTTCACGGCCAGCGGCGGTGTGAACTGGCCCAGCGCCACCTTCAGGGTCAGGATCACGCCGAACCAGACAGGGTCCCATTTGTAGAACTGCATGATGGGCAGCAGCAGCGGCACGAAGATCAGGAAGATCGAGATGCCGTCGAGGAACATGCCCACGGTGATGAGCAGCACGATGAGCAGCGCCAGCACGCCGTATTCGCCCAGGCCGGAGTTCACGATGGCGTTGGCCACCGGGTCGATCACGCCCAGCGTGGACAGCGAATACGCAAAGATGCCCGCGAGCGACACCACGATGAGGATCACGGCCGACAGCTCGCCCGATTCGCGCAGGATGGGGAACAGGTCGCGCACCTTGATCGTGCGGTGGATCACCATGCCCACGAACAGGCCGTAGAACACCGCCACCACGGCGGCCTCGGTGGGCGTGAACCAGCCGGCGCGCATGCCGCCCAGGATCAGCACCGGCGCGGCCAGGCCCCAGGTGGCCTCGCGCAGGCTCTTCCAGAACGGCGGGCGCGGCATGGTGGCTTCCAGTGCGCCCATCTTGTGCTTGCGGGCCATCCACACGGCCGGCACGATGAGTGCGATGCCTGCCAGGATGCCGGGGATCATGCCGGCGGCGAACAGCGCCGGCACCGAGGCGCCGGGCACCAGCACCGAGTAGATGATGAACGCGACCGAGGGCGGGATCAGGATGTCCGTGGCCGCTGCCGCGCCCACCACGCTGGCCGAGAACGAGGGCGGGTAGCCCGCGCGCGACATGGCCGCGATCATCACGCCGCCCACGGCGGCGGCGTTGGCCGGGCCCGAGCCCGAGATGCCCCCGAGGAACATGGCCACGGCGATCGCCACCAGCGGCAGCATGCCCGGGCCGCGTCCGACGATGGCCACGGCGAAGTTCACGAGGCGCAGCGCCACGCCCGAGCGGTCGAAGATGGAGCCGACCAGCACGAACATGGGGATGGCCAGCAGCGGGTACTTGCCCAACCCGGCGTAGAAATTCTGCGGCACGGCCAGCAGGCCGAACCACTGGCTGTCGGCATTGGCCAGCGCGATGGCGGCGGCGCCCGCCAGGCCCAGCGCGGCGCCGATCGGCACGCCCACGAACATCAGGCCCAGGAAGGCCACGAACAGGAGCGTGGCGATCATGGCCGGGCGTCCTCGGCGGATTCATCGGTGGCCCCGGGCGCCGCGCGCGTGCGCCGCACCAGCAGGCCGACGGCCCGCGCCGCGATCAGCGTGGACAGCACGGGCAGCCAGATCGAATACCACCACTGCGGCACGCCGATGCCGGGCGAGGTCTCGCCGAAGCGGTAGTCGTCCCACACCACGCGCACGCTCAGCACCGCGATCAGCCCGAACAGCAGGGCCACGGTGATGGCTCCCAGCTGCGCCAGGCGCCTGCTGCGCAGGGCCGAGCCGCCTTCGGCGAAATACTCGATGCGGATGTGCTGGTCGCGCGCCACGGCGGCGGAGCCCGCCACCAGGGCCAGCACGATCATCAGGAACACGGAGATTTCCTCCGTCCAGGCGAAGGAGGAGTTGGTGAAATAGCGCACCAGGACATTGGCGAACGTGATGAGCGCGAGCGCCGCCATCACGAGGACGGTGAGCCAGTCTTCAAGGCGCAGCGAGCGGGGCTCGGTGTCGGGGCTGGCAGCGCCGGGCGATGCATCGGCCGCGGGCCCGGGGGGGGAAGAGGAGGACATGGGAGCAGGGGTGGAGGGGAACAAACATATGCGAATGCCGGCCGCCCTGCCCGGCGGTGTTGTGCACCGGGGGCTGGGGCGAATCCCGCCCCGAGCGCAAAAAAAGCGCGGTAAGCGCTGCTTTCTATTATGCGATGGTTGCTATGCATGCACACCATTGGTGCGCCTGGCGCGGGCTGTGAAAACCCTCATATCTTTACGAAGCACGTCCGCGGGCGCGCGCGGATAATGCGCCCATGGAAACCAAGTGGCTAGAGGATTTTGTCAGTCTTGCGGAAACGCGCAGCTTCAGCCGCTCCGCCCAGTTACGCCACGTGACGCAGCCCGCCTTCTCCCGGCGCATCCAGGCCCTGGAAGCCTGGGCGGGCACCGATCTGGTGGACCGGAGCTCCTACCCCACCCGCCTCACGCCCGCCGGCAAGACCCTGTACGACCAGGCGCTGGAAATGCTGCAGGCACTGCAGAACACGCGCGCCATGCTGCGCGCGCACACCAGCGCCGGCAAGGACATGATCGAGTTCGCGGTGCCGCACACGCTCGCGTTCACCTTCTTCCCCGCCTGGGTGTCCAGCCTGCACGACAAGTTCGGCCCGTTCAAGAGCCGCCTCATCGCCCTGAACGTGCACGACGCCGTGATGCGGCTGGTGGAGGGCGGCTGCGACCTGCTGATCGCCTACCACCACCCTTCGCAGCCGTTCCAGCTCGATGCCGACCGCTACGAGATGGTGAGCCTGGGGCAGGAGGTGCTCTCCCCTTACAGCAAGGCCGACGCGGAAGGCCAGCCGCTGCACCGCCTGCCGGGCCGCGCCGGGCAGCCGCTGCCCTACCTGGGTTACGCGCCCGGTGCCTACCTGGGGCGCGTGACGGAGCTGATCCTCAAGGAGTCCGGCACGCCCATCCATCTGGAGCGGGTGTACGAGACGGACATGGCCGAGGGCCTCAAGGCCATGGCGCTCGAGGGCCATGGCGTGGCCTTCCTGCCGCACAGCGCGGTGAAGAAGGAGCTGCGCTCGCGCCGCCTGGTCAGTGCGGCGCCGCCCGATACCGAAGGACTGCAGATGACCATGGACGTGCGCGCCTACCGCGAAAAGCCCGCGGGCAAGGAAGCCCCCAAGGGCACGGCGCAGGCCCTGTGGACCTACCTGCAATCCCAGGCAGGGTCATGCTAAGGGTAAATACGGATATAAACACTTTGCATAGTTGCGCGCGCAAACGGCATTGGAATTTCACGGTAACGACACGTACAGTCTGCGCCATCGACGGGTCGGTTACCGCAGCGCGCGCCCTCTGAAGGCCCCACGGTGGCACGAACATTGCAAATCCGATCCATCCACTCACCGAGACACCGTATGAACGTTCAGCATTGGGGAATTGCCTGGGGCCTTGCCGCCCTGTGCAGCGCTTTTGCGACTTCTGCGCAGGCCTCGGTGCTCGAGCGCATCGGCGCTGGCGGCAAGCTGGTGATCGCCCACCGGGAATCGTCGGTGCCTTTCTCGTACATCGACACCCAGTCCGGCAAGCCGGTGGGCTATGCGATGGATCTGTGCCTGCGCCTGGCCGAGGTGGTGCGCAAGAAGACCGGCAAGAAGGACATGGAGGTCGAGTTCGTGGCGGTCACGCCGGCCAACCGCATCGCGGTGATCGAGCAGGGCAAGGCCGACATGGAGTGCGGCTCCACTACCAACAACGCCGAGCGGCGCCAGAAAGTGGCCTTCACGATCCCCCACTTCATTACCGGCGCGCGCCTGCTGGTGAAGTCCGCCAGCCCCATCGACCGCGTGGAAGACCTCAACGGCAAGAAACTGGTGTCCACCAAGGGCACGACGCCGCTGAAGGCGGCCGACCAGGCCAACCGCGAACGCCTGATGGGCATCACCATCGTGGAGGCGCCCGACCATGCCAAGGCCGTCGAAATGGTGGAAAAGGGCGAGGCCGACGCCTTCGTGATGGACGACGTGCTGCTGTACGGCCTGGCGGCCGGGCGGCCCGACCCCAAGGCGCTCAAGGTGGTGGGCCGCTTCATGACCACCGAGCCCCTGGCCATCATGCTGCCCAGGAACGACCCCGAGTTCAAGAAGCTCATCGACGAGGAGATGCGCCGCCTGATCACCAGCCGCGACATCTACCCGATCTATGACAAATGGTTCAACAAGCCCATCCCCCCGAACAACACGGTGCTGAACCTTCCGGTCAGCTACTTGTTGCGGGACTTCTGGAAATACCCTACCGACCAGGTCCCGTTCTGACTAATATCCCTGGTCGAGGTTTCCATTTTTGGAGAATGCGGTCTGCCGGTACCCCCGGCAGGGTCGAATCTCTAGAATCCATCCCTTTTTTCGCTTCACACACAAGGAGATACCAATGAAGAAGCATTTGCTCGCGGTTGCCGTGACCGCCCTGGCTGCAGGTAGCGCTTTCGCTCAGGCCACCGACACCCTGGCCAAGATCAAGGCCTCGGGCAGCGTGACGCTGGGTGTGCGCGAGTCTTCGGGTCTTTCCTACACCCTGGGCAACGGCAAGTTCGTGGGCTTCCACACCGAAATGGGCGAAGTCGTCCTGGCCGACATCCAGAAGCAGCTGGGCCTGCCCAAGCTGGACGTCAAGTACCAGCCCGTCACCTCGCAAAACCGCATCCCCCTGGTGACCAACGGCACCGTGGACCTGGAGTGCGGCTCCACCACCAACAACGCAGCGCGCCAGAAGGACGTGGCGTTTGCCGTGACCACCTATGTGGAAGAAGTGCGCACCGCCGTGAAGTCCAGCTCGGGCATCACGTCGATCAAGGACTTGAACGGCAAGACCATCGCCACCACCACGGGCACCACGTCGGTGCAGACCCTGCGCAAGCACGAGCGCGCTGGCGGCATCGACTTCAAGGAAGTCTTCGGCAAGGACCACGCTGACAGCTTCCTGATGCTGGAAACGGGCCGCGCTGACGCTTTCGTGATGGACGCCTCCATCCTGGCGGCCAACATCTCCAAGTCCAAGAACCCCGCCGACTACAAGATCGTCGGTGAAGTCCTGAGCGTGGAGCCCATCGCCTGCATGCTGCGCAAGGACGATGCAGCCTTCAAGAAGGCCGTGGACGACTCCATCAAGCGCCAGATCGCGGACGGTTCGCTGGCCAAGCTGTACGACAAGTGGTTCATGCAGCCCGTGCCGCCGACCAACACCAAGATCGGCCTGCCGATCTCCGATGCCACCAAGGCCGCCTGGGCATCGCCTAACGACAAGCCCATGGAAGACTACGCAAAGAAGTGATCTTCTGAGCGCTTGTGCCCCTTCGGCCAGCCGGTTTGAAGGGGCTTTTTTGTTGGGCTCGCGAGCGGTAGCGGCCAACGCAACACCAAGAATTAAAGGGGTGCTCCTATGAGTTGGGATTGGCAGGTGTTCTGCCAGGACACCATGGACCGGGAAGTCGTGCAAAGCTGCTTTGGCAAGGGCGGCGACATCACGTACCTGGACTGGATGCTGTCTGCCTGGGGCTGGACGGTGTCTGTTTCTCTGCTGGCACTTGTGCTGGCACTTGTTTTGGGCTCTTTCATCGGCACGCTGCGCACTCTGCAGGACCGGCCGGTGATCGTTCGGCTGGGCAATGCCTGGGTCGAGCTATTCCGCAATATTCCGCTGCTGGTCCAGATCTTCCTCTGGTACCACGTCCTGCCGAGCCTGTTCCCGGTGCTCAAGGGCGTTCCGGGGTTTGCACTGGTCGTGCTGGCCCTGGGCTTCTTCACCTCGGCGCGTATCGCCGAGCAGGTGCGTTCGGGCATCCAGACGCTGCCACGCGGCCAGCGCTATGCCGGCCTGGCGGTGGGGTTCACCACGTTCCAGACCTACCGCTATGTGCTGCTGCCCATGGCGTTTCGCATCATCATCCCGCCGCTGACCAGCGAGACGATGAACATCTTCAAGAACTCGTCCGTGGCGTTTGCCGTGTCGGTGGCCGAACTCACCATGTTCGCCATGCAGGCGCAGGAAGAAACCTCGCGCGGCATCGAGGTGTACCTGGCCGTGACGGCGCTCTACATCATCTCGGCCTTTGCCATCAACCGGATCATGGCGTTCATCGAGAAGCGCGTGCGCATCCCGGGCATGGTCGTGGCCAGCAGCGCAGGCGGAGGTCATTGATATGAATCTCGACTTCTCCTTCTACAACTGGGATCTCATCTCCAATTTCGTGCTCAAGGGGCTGTACTTCAGCCTGCTGCTCACCTTCGTGGCCACCATTGGCGGGGTGATCTTCGGCACCGTGCTCGCGCTCATGCGCCTGTCGGGCAAGAAATGGCTCGACGTGCCCGCCACCATCTACGTCAACGGCATGCGCAGCATTCCGCTGGTGATGGTGATCCTGTGGTTCTTCCTGCTGGTGCCCGCCATCATCGGGCGGCCCATCGGCGCGGAAGTGTCGGCCGTGGTGACCTTCATCGCGTTCGAGGCCGCCTATTTCAGCGAGATCATGCGCGCCGGCATCCAGTCCATCCCGCGCGGACAGGTGCATGCCGGCCAGGCGCTGGGCATGACGTATGGCCAGAACATGAAGCTCGTGGTGCTGCCGCAGGCGTTCCGCAACATGCTGCCGGTGCTGCTCACGCAGACCATCATCCTGTTCCAGGACACGTCGCTGGTCTACGCCATCGGCGCCTACGACATGCTCAAGGGCTTCGAAGTGGCCGGCAAGAACTTCGGCCGGCCCATCGAGGCCTACCTGGCGGCCGCCGTCCTGTACTTTGTGATGTGCTACGCGCTGTCCTGGATGGTCAAGCGCCTGCACCAGAAGATCGCAATTATTCGGTAGCCCCCCCTGAGTCGCCTTCGGCGCCTTCCCCCGAGAGGGACGACGCCAGTGGCCTGGCAAAGCCAGTTCCACGGCGTCCTCGCATGGGGCCGGATCGGTCTCATGCGCAGCGCCCTGAACAAGTGACGAGAGAAGAGATTGGAGAAAGAAATGATCGAACTCAAGAACGTATCCAAGTGGTATGGCCCCGTGCAGGTGCTCAATGAATGCTCGGCCACCATCAACAAGGGTGAAGTGGTGGTGGTGTGCGGGCCCTCGGGCTCGGGCAAATCCACGCTGATCAAGACCATCAACGCGCTGGAGCCCTTCCAGAAGGGCGAGATCACGGTGGACGGCATCCGCCTGCACGATCCCAAGACCGACCTGCCCAAGCTGCGCAGCCGCGTGGGCATGGTGTTCCAGCATTTCGAGCTGTTCCCCCACCTGTCGGTGACGGAGAATCTGACGATCGCGCAGATCAAGGTGCTGGGCCGCAGCGCGGACGACGCCAAGAAGCGTGGCCTGAAGATGCTCGAACGCGTGGGCCTGATGGCGCACAAGGACAAGTTTCCGGGCCAGCTCTCGGGCGGCCAGCAGCAGCGCGTGGCGATTGCCCGTGCGCTGTCGATGGACCCCATCGTGATGCTGTTCGACGAACCCACGTCCGCGCTCGACCCCGAAATGGTCGGTGAGGTGCTGGACGTGATGGTGGGCCTGGCCAACGAAGGCATGACCATGATGTGCGTGACCCACGAAATGGGCTTCGCCCGCAAGGTCAGCAACCGCGTGATCTTCATGGACGTGGGCGGCAAGATCCTGGAAGACTGCTCCAAGGACGACTTCTTCAACAACCCCGACGCCCGCCAGCCGCGCACCAAGGACTTCCTCAACAAGATCCTGCAGCACTGATGGCTCCCCCTGAGTCGCCTGCGGCGCCTTCCCCCAGGGGGACGCCACCGGTGGCCTGGCAAAGCCAGTTCCCCGGTGGCACTGGCTTGGGCCGCGCCAGTTTCATGCGGCGAGTGGCGTGCAGGTGTTCAGGATTAAAAGCAAAAAGCGCTCTTCGGAGCGCTTTTTTTATGGGCGCATGCAATGCCAAGGAGCCCAGGCTAACGCTTGCCCCGCCGGCCGGCCGGCGGGCTGCCCTCCACGATGAGCTGCGACTCAAAATCCGTCCACAGGTCGTCGCGATGCTTCAGGGCCTCGGACACGGCCTTGTGGCGCAGCTGGGCCACGGCCGACACCAGGGCGTTGCACAGGAAGAAGGCCGCGGTGTACGAGTCGAACGGTGATGCGTTGGAGGTGCGCACCTGAAGCCGGTGCTGGGCCAGCCGCGCCAGCGGTGCGGCCGCGCTGTCGGTGATGGCCAGCACCTGTGCGCCCGCGTCGCGAAAGCGCTGGGCCACCTTCACCGGGCCGCTCGCATAGCGGCGGATGCTGAAGACCAGCAGCGTGTCCTCGGGCTGCACCCACAGCAGCTGGTCGGTGGTCGCCACGGCGCCCACGCCCAGCTCATGCACCCCGGGGCGGCACATGTTCAGGTGCAGTGCCAGCCACGCGGCCACGGGCGCGCTGTTGATCTGGGCTAGCACGAACAGGCGGCCCCGCGCCTGGGCGATGCGCCGGGCGATGGCCTCAAAGGCCGCCATGTCCAGGCCGTCGCGCGTGGCGGCGATGTTGTGCTGGTCGTGCAGCAGCGCATCGTCCAGGCACTGCTGCAGGCTGCGCTCCGTGCCGATGGTCACCGGTGCGCGCTGGCCGGCCGTTTGCAGCAGCGCCGTGACTTCGCCGCGCGCCTCGCGCTGCGCCTGGGCATAGCTTTCATAGCCCAGCTTGGCGAACAGCCTCACCACCGTCGATGCGCTCGTGCCGTTGCGCGCCGCCAGCGCCGTGGCGGACTCCAGCAGCGCGTGCGGGTAGTCGCGCCCCAGCGCCTCCGCCAGCGCGCGCTCGGTGGTCGTGAGTTCGGCGCCCTGGCGGGCCAGGCGCTCGGTCAGCAGGCCGGCGGATTCTTGCAATGATGATTTCATGAATGTCTCTTTTATGAAAAATGTATTGCAAACAGAGGCAGCGCGTGCAACACTTCGGACCAATTTTCGCCCCGCGTTCAGGGGCAGGACCCAAGGACACAGATGCAGGATACCCTTGAAGCAAGCGGCTCCCAGGTGCGCCGGCGCATCCTGGACTGGCTCGCTGGCCAGTCGCAGGCCATGCAAGAACTGTTGCAGAAAGTTGTGAACATCGACAGCGGCAGCCGCGACGAGGCGGGGGTGACGGCCGTGGCCACCGCCCTGCGCGAGCGGCTCGAGGCCGCCAGCGTGGCCGTGCGGTTCGAGCCCGTACCGGGTTACGGCGTGCTGCTGCATGCCCACGTTCCTGGCGCCACCGACGGCCCGCCCATCGTGCTCATGGGCCACATGGACACCGTGTTCCCCGCGGGCACCGTGGCGCGGCGCCCCTTCCGCGTGGAGGATGGCCGTGCCTACGGCCCGGGCGTGGCTGACATGAAATCCGGCCTGGTGATGAACGTGTTCGTGGCCGAGGCCTTCGCGCGCTGCGGCGGGCTCCAGGGGCCGCTGCAGCTGTTCTTCTCGTGCGACGAGGAGATCGGCTCGCCCGCCACGCGCGAGCGCATCATGGCCCAGGCGCGCGGCGTCAAGGCGGTGCTCAACGCCGAGCCGGGACGCGTCAGCGGCAACCTGGTGACGAGCCGCAAGGGCTCGATGGTGGTGGAGTTCGAGGTGGAGGGCGTCGCCGCCCACGCCGGCATCAACCACGCGGCGGGCGCGAGCGCCATCGAGGCCCTGGCCCGCAAGACGCTGGCGCTGCACGCACTCACCGACCCCGCCACGGGCACCACCGCCAACGTGGGCGTGGTGCAGGGCGGCATCGTGCCCAACATGGTGGCGCCGCACGCCAAGGCCGCGGTGGACCTGCGCTTCACCTCGGACACCGACCCCGAGGAACTGCTCGCCAGGGTGCGCGCCATCGTGGAGGAGGAATCCGTGCCGCGCACCAAAGGCCGCATCACCGAATCGCGCCGCACGCTGCCCATGAAGCCCACGCCCGACGCGCTGCTGGCGCTGTACCAGCGCGGCGCCCAGTCGTTGGGCTTCGAGGTGCAGGGCGAATTCACCGGGGGCGCGGCCGACAGCGGCCTCACCGCCTCCGTGGGCGCGCCCACGCTGTGCGGCACCGGCCCCGTGGGCGGCCACCCGCACACCGAGCGCGAGTACTGCGAGCTGTCCACCTTCGTGCCGCGTGCCCAGGCCGTGGCGCTGGCCATCCTGGACCATCCCTGATCCCTCCCCATTCCTTTTCGAGAGAAGACCCCATGCATTCCACACAACTCAACCGCCGCCATGTTCTCTCCGCCGGCCTGGGGCTGGGCCTTGCGGGCCTGGCGCCGGTAGCAGCCCAGGCGGACGAGAAATTCCCCTCGCGCCCCATCACCCTGGTGGTGCCGTTCCCGCCCGGCGGGTCGGTGGACATCATGGCCCGCCAGTATTCCGAGCCGCTCTCGCGCGTGCTGGGCGTGCCCATCGTCGTGGAAAACCGCGCGGGCGCGGGCGGCTCGGTGGGCGCGTTGTACGTGGCGCGCGCCAAGCCCGACGGCTACACGCTGGTCGTGTCGTCGCAAAGCAGCCACCTGGCCAACCCGCTCACCCAGCCCAAGGTGGGCTACGACCCGGTCAAGGATTTCGAGAACATCGCCATCCTGGGCCGCCAGCCCAACGCGCTGGTGGTGCACAGCAGCCTGCCGTTCAAGACGTTCGCCGAGTTCGTGGCCTACGCCAAGAAGAACCCCGGCAAGCTCAACTACGGCAGCGGCGGCGTGGGCAGCATGGGCCAGCTCAACGTCGAGATGTTCAAGGCCGCCACCGGCGCCTTCACCACCCACATTCCCTACCGTGGCGGCACGCCGCTGATCACGGCCGTGCTGGCCAACGAGGTGCAGTTCATCCTCGACAACCTGGTGATCATGCTGCCGCACGTGCAGGCCGGCAAGGTCCGTGCCCTGGCCGTGGCGGCCGACCAGCGGCTGGCCCAACTGCCCGATGTGCCCACCATGGCCGAGGTGGGCTACCCGGAGCTCAATCTCACCTCGTGGACAGGCCTGGCGGCCCCCGGCGGCACGCCCGATGCCATCGTGCAGACGCTGTACAAGGCCGTGCGCCAGGTCGCCACCTCGCCCGCGATGCTGGCCAACCTCAAGGAGCGCGGCGTGATCGCCCCCGAAGAGATGGCGCCCGCCGCCTTCGAGAAGATGATGTCCGAGCGCCTCGTGAAATTCGGCGAGGTGGTGCGCAAGGCGGGCATCACGGCTGAATGAGGTCGTGCTGGCCTGCTGTTTGTGATTGTTTTCGCTGCTGGCCCTTGTTTGTCAAGCGCCGGAAGCTATCAAATTGATAGTTCCAAAGCCGATGGGACAATGCTGCCCATGACCGCCGCCCTCCACCCCCCCATCGACTCCCTCACCATCACCCGGCCCGACGACTGGCACCTGCATGTGCGCGACGGCGAGCCGCTTTCCACCGTGGTGCCGCACACGGCCGCGCAGTTCGGCCGCGCGATCATCATGCCCAACCTGCGCCCGCCCGTGACCACGGCCGAGCAGGCCCTGGCCTACAAGCAGCGCATCCTGGCCGCCGTGCCCGCCGGCGTGCAGTTCGAGCCGCTGATGACGCTGTACCTCACCGACAACCTGCCCGCCGACGAGATCGTGCGCGCCAAGGATGCGGGCGTGGTGGCCTGCAAGCTCTATCCCGCGGGCGCCACCACCAACAGCGACGCGGGCGTGACCGACATCCGCAAGACCTACAAGACGCTCGAGGCCATGCAGAAGGCCGGCATGCTGCTGCTGGTGCACGGCGAAGTCACGAGCAGCGACATCGACCTGTTCGACCGCGAGGCCGTCTTCATCGACCAGCAGCTCATCCCGCTGCGCCGCGACTTCCCCGAACTCAAGATCGTCTTCGAGCACATCACCACCAAGGACGCGGCCGACTACGTGCAGGCGTCCGGCCGCTTCACCGCGGCGACCATCACGGCGCACCACCTTCTGTACAACCGCAACGCGATCTTCGTCGGCGGCGTGCGCCCGCACTACTACTGCCTGCCCGTGCTCAAGCGCGAGACGCACCGCGTGGCCCTGGTGCAGGCGGCCACCAGCGGCTCGGCCAAGTTCTTCCTGGGCACCGACAGCGCGCCACACCCCGCGCACCTCAAGGAGCACGCCACCGGCTGCGCAGGCTGCTACACCGCGCATGCCGCCATGGAGATGTACGCCGAGGCGTTCGACAACGCCGGTGCGCTCGACAAGCTCGAAGGCTTTGCCAGCTTCCACGGCCCCGACTTCTACAGCCTGCCGCGCAACACCGGCACCATCACCCTGCGCCGCGAATCCTGGACGCCGCCCGAGAGCTTCGTCTTCGGCGAGGCCAACCTCAAGCCCCTGCGCTCCGGTGAAGCGCTGCCGTGGCGGCTGGTGTAAGCCCCTCCTTCGACGCCATCGACTGGAGCGCTCCCTGGCTGGCGCCGTGGCGCGGCCTGGGCCAGCCCATCGCGCGGCAGGTGCAGGGCGGCGGCGCGGTGCACGAGGCATTGCAGTCCGCGGCGCCCGGCGCGGTGCCCATGCTGTTCGCGCCGCAGGCCGCGCTGCCCGACGGCGTGGCCTACGAGCAGTACATCTGGGACACCCGCCGCGTGCCCACGCGCGACAACCTGCACGACTTCTTCAACGGCCTGGTGTGGCTGCATTTCCCGCTCACCAAGCGCCGCCTGAACGAACTGCAGGCCCAGGCCATCGCCGCCGACGGCGTGCAGGCGGTGCGCGGGCCGCTGCGCGATGCGCTCACGGTGTTCGATGAAAACGGCGCGCTGCTGCAGGCGCCCGACGCACTGTGGGATGCGCTCCGGGCGCGCGACTGGCAGCGCCTGTTCGTCGACCTGCGCCCGCTGTGGCGCGAAGCCCGGCTGGTGCTGTTCGGACATGCGCTGCTGGAGAAGCTGGTGGCACCCCGAAAACCCATGGTGGCGCACGTCTATCCAGCGCCTGCAGCTATTGAATCCATAGCGGGTCTGGATGCCTGGCTCGCGCGGCGGGTGCAATCCCCCACCTGGGACGCCAAGCCTTTCACCCCCCTGCCGGTGCTGGGCGTGCCCGGCTGGTGGCGGGCGAATGAGGTGCCGGGCTTCTATGCCGACGCCCAGGTGTTCCGTCCGCCGCGCGCTGCACCCGCTCCCTAATTCCCGTCAAGGCTTGTGTGATAAGGCCGCACCACAGGTTTGCACCTACCATAGCGCGATGAAATCGCGGCCATGGGCGGCGGGCGCGGGGGCTGCAGCGGCCCGCCACGCCCGAGGGCGTACCGCTTGAAGCGCGGTCCCCGGCCCCCATCTGGACCAGCGGACACTGTTGTTGTTGACCCCACGGAGAATTCATTCCATGAAGCGGATCCTGTTATTTGTGATGACCAACCTGGCCGTCGTTGTCGTGCTGGGGGTGGTGGCCAGCCTGCTGGGCGTGAACCGCTATCTCACGGCCAACGGGCTGAACCTGGGCGCGCTGCTGGGCTTCGCGCTCGTCATGGGCTTTGGCGGCGCGATCATCTCGCTGCTCATCAGCAAGCCCATGGCCAAGTGGACCTCGGGCGTGCGCGTGATCGACGGCTCCGGCTCGCCCGACGAGCGCTGGATCGTCGAGACCGTGCGCAAGTTCGCCACCGAAGCCAAGATCGGCATGCCCGAAGTCGGCATCTTCGAGGGCGACCCCAATGCGTTCGCCACGGGCGCGTTCAAGAACTCGGCGCTGGTGGCGGTGTCCACCGGCCTGCTGCAGGGCATGACGCGTGAAGAGGTCGAGGCCGTGATCGGCCACGAGGTGGCCCACATCGCCAACGGCGACATGGTCACCATGACGCTGATCCAGGGCGTGATGAACACCTTCGTGGTGTTCCTGTCGCGTGTCATCGGCTACGCCGTGGACAGCTTCCTGCGCAAGAACGACGAGAGCAGCTCGGGCCCCGGCATCGGCTACTACGTGACCACCATCGTGCTCGACATCCTGCTGGGCTTTGTGGCCGCCATGATCGTGGCCTGGTTCAGCCGCCAGCGCGAATTCCGCGCCGACGCGGGTGCCGCCCAGCTCATGGGCCGCCGCCAGCCCATGATCAACGCCCTGGCCCGCCTGGGTGGCATGCACCCGGCCGAGCTGCCCAAGAGCATGGCCGCCATGGGCATCGCCGGCGGCATCGGCAAGCTGTTCAGCACGCACCCGCCCATTGAAGAGCGCATTGCCGCGCTGCAGAATGCGCAGCAGCAGTAGCAGGGCTGATCCGGCTCGGGCCTCGGCCCCTGCAGGCCGCCGCGGGAGCCCCCGCGGCGGCCTTTTTGTTGGTGGGGTGGGCAGGCCGCCTCGTGGCAAGGCTCAAGGGCTTGTCACCTTGTGTCGATAAGGTGGTGGCGACCCAGGCCCGCATGCCGTGCGGCGCGCGGTTGCATCATTGACCTTCATTCCCACGAGAGCACTCCATGTCCATTTCCCACGCGCGTGTTGCGGTCCGCCTGGCCCTGGCCTTTGGCGTTGTCTGCCTGGTCATGTCGCTGTCGGCCGCCGTCGGCATCTGGCGGCTGGCGGGGCTGCAGGACATCGCCGACGACCTGGGCGGCGCCTCCTCCGAGCGCGCACTGCTGGCGCGCGAGCTGCACGCCATCGTGGTGCTCAGCTCCGTGCGGGCCGAAACCCTGCTGGAAATCGACAACCCCGCCTACGCGGCGCGCATCGATGCCGACCGCAAGGTCACCTCTGCCCGGTCCGCCGACGTGCGCAAGCGGCTGGACGAACTGGCGGCGGACCCGGAGTCCCAGGCCCTGTTCGATGCCATCGACAAGGCCGGCAATGGTTTTCGCACCGTGCGCGACGACCTTGTCAAGCGCCGCAAGGACGGGGAGGCCCTGCCGCCCGACGCCATCGCCACGCGCCTGCGCCCGGCGGCTGATGCCTATGCGGCGGCCGTGAACCAGCTGGCCGACTTCCAGCGCCAGCGCGTGGCCGAGGCCCGCGATGCCGCCGCCCGCAGCGAACGGCAGGGCATCACCCTGCTGGCGGCGGGTTCCGTGGTGGGGCTGCTGCTGAGCCTGGCCTGTGCCTGGCTGCTGTCGCGCTCTATCCTGCGGCCGCTGGCCCGTGCGTCCGAAGTCACCGACCGCATCGCCGAAGGTGACCTGACCTCGGCCGTGCCGGCCCCGGGCGCGGGCAACCGCGACGAGCTGCAGGCGCTGCTCGCGCGCCTGGGCGGCATGCAGGCACGCCTGGCCGCTCTGGTGGTGGGCATGCGCCAGGCCAGCACTTCCGTGGCCGGGGCCAGCAGCGAGATCGCGGCGGGCAACAGCGACCTGTCGGCCCGCACCGAGCACACGGCCTCCAACCTCGAAGAAATCGCCGCGAGCATGGAGGAGCTGCTGGCCACCGTGCGCCACAGCGCCGACGCCGCCGCGCAGGCCAGCAGCCTGGCCACGGGCGCCAGCGGCGTGGCGCAGCGCGGGCGCGAGGCCGTGGACCGCGTGGTGGGCACCATGGATGGCATCGCGCTGTCGTCCCGCCGCATCGCCGACATCACCAGCGTGATCGACGGCATCGCGTTCCAGACCAACATCCTCGCGCTCAACGCCGCCGTGGAAGCGGCCCGGGCCGGAGAGCAGGGCCGGGGCTTCGCGGTGGTGGCCGGCGAGGTGCGCAGCCTGGCCCAGCGGTCGGCCACGGCGGCCAAGGAGATCGGCGGCCTGATCAGCGACAGCGTGCGCCAGGTGGACGAGGGCGCCAAGCTCGTGCACGCGGCGGGCAGCACCATGGGCGAGATCGTGAGCTCCGTGCAGCAGGTGGCCACCATCATTGGCGAGATCAGCACCGCCGCGCGCGAGCAGACCACGGGCCTGAGCCAGGTGGGCGAGGCGGTCTCGCAGCTCGACCAGATGACGCAGCAGAACGCCGCGCTGGTGGAAGAGTCCTCCGCCGCCGCGCAGGGTCTGCGCGCGCAGGCGCAGCAGTTGGCCGAACTGGTGGAGGCGTTCCGCCTGCCGGCTGGCAACGCGCTGCCGCGCTAGACAAGGGCGTCTTCCCTGGAGTGAAGCGCGGCGTCCAAGGCTGGCGCGGCCAAGCCGGCGCCACAGGGCGGTCACGATATTTCCACCCGCCAGCGCCTGCGCGGCGCGCGCAGCGCATGGCGCTTGCGGTACTCCGCCGGCGCCATGCCGGTGTAGCGCGCGAAGATGCGCCTGAAAGCCGCCGGGTCGGCGTAGCCGCAGGCCACGGCGACGCTGGGCACGCTCTCCAGCGTCACTTCCAGCATGACCTTGGCGCGGCGGCAGCGCAGGCCGTGCAGGTAGTCGAGCGGCGACTGCGACAGCTCCTGCTGGAAGTGCCGCAGCAGCGTGCGCGTGCTCACCGATGCTGCCTCGGCCAGCCGGGCCAGGGAGTACGGCTGGTCCAGGTGGGCCTCCATCCAGGCGATGGCGCGCGCCAGGGTGCTGTCGCGCGTGGCCGGGATGTGCTGCTGCGCGTTGGCCTGCAGGGCCGCGCGCGCACGCTGGTGGTCCGGCGCCATCACGGTCTCGCAGGCGGCGGCCAGTTCCTCCCCCAGCGCGTGGCGCACCAGGGCGATCGCCAGCAGGTTCACGCTGTGCGGCAGCGCGCAGCTGAGCCAGGGGCCGTCGTCCGACAGGTCCCGGCCCAGGCTGTGGCCGATGCCCGGGAAGTCCCGTTCGAAGCCCGCGATGTAGAACCAGGGCAGGCTGGCCTGGCGCCCGTTCAGGCGGCCGCTTTGCGCCGCCAGCCAGGCACCATTGCCCACCGTGAGCAGTTTCTGCCCGGCATCGAGCGCGATGCCCAGCTGCCGCGACAGCGCGCGGTGGCGGGCCGCCACCGCGCGGATGGCCGGAATGTCCGCGGCATGGAACGAGGGGATGAACAACGCGTGGGCCGGGGCGGAGGGCGCCGCCGTGTCCCCGGCCGGCGTGTAGGCCGCCAGCGGCCCTGGCAGGGAAGCGAGGGGCAGCCCCCCGGCATCGAGCAGCCGCCAGGCCATGCGCGGCGCCTGCGCGCCCATGCGCAGGCCCGCCAGCAGGTTGGCGCCGCGCAGCAGGTCGATGAACTGCAGCGCATTGCCCACGGCGGACTCGGGCAGCAGCGGAATGTCCACGCGAAAGACCGGCGGCCTGGCGGGACTCGGGGGCAAGGACGAAGGTGACTGCGGCATGGCGGTATTGGCTCGTTGGATGGCCATTTTCGCTTGTCATGAAGAGGGTGCCGGCTTTTAGCATGAACGTGCTTTTTGCTCCCTGCTCCAGCCTTGCAAGCTGTCACCCACCCTATGGATCTGCCCATGCACAAACCCCTTTCCGCCATCGCGCTTGCCGCCGGCCTCGCCGCCAGCGGGCTGATCGCCGCCTCTTCGGCCCACGCCCAGGCGCTCGATGCCGCCGGCCTGCAGGCCATCGACACCGCCGTGAACAAGGTGGCGCCCAAGATGGTCAATTGGCGCCGCGACATCCATGCCCACCCCGAGCTCTCGGGCCAGGAGGTGCGCACCGCCAAGCTCGTGGCCGAGCACCTGAAGAAACTCGGCATGGAGGTGCAGACCAACGTGGGCGGCACCGGCGTGGTGGGCACCCTGCGCGGCGGCCTCCCGGGCAAGGTGGTGGCGCTGCGCGCCGACATGGACGCATTGCCCGTGCCCGAGAACACCGGCCTGCCCTTTGCCTCGAAGATGAAGGCCAACTACCTGGGCAAGGAAGTGCCGGTGATGCACGCCTGCGGCCACGACGCCCACGTGGCCATGCTCATGGGCGCGGCCGAGGCGCTGGCCGGCATGAAGGCCCAGCTGCCCGGCACCATCAAGTTCATCTTCCAGCCCGCCGAGGAAGGCGCGCCCGTGGAGGCCGACGCCAACGGCAAGGTGCCCAGCTTCGGGGCCAAGGCCATGGTGGAAGAGGGCGCCTTGAAGGATGTGCAGGCCATCTACGGCCTGCACATCACGGCCAACCTGCCGTCCGGCGTGGTGGGCTACCGCAGCGGCCCGCTCATGGCCGGATCGGACAACATCAGCATCCAGGTGGAAGGGCGCGGCGGCCATGGCTCGTCGCCCTGGAACGCAGTGGACCCGGTGGTGGCGGCCAGCCAGGTGGTGCTGGGCCTGCAGACCGTGGTGAGCCGCCAGCTCAACATCAGCCAGGAGCCCGCGGTGGTCACCATCGGTTCCATCCACGGCGGCACGCGCTACAACATCATTCCGGACAACGTGGAGCTGCTGGGCACCCTGCGCACCTTTGACGAGGGCATGCGCCAGGAGGCCTTGAAGCGCATCACCACCACCGCCGAGCAGATCGCGGCGTCGAGCGGCGCCAAGGCCAAGGTGCGCTTCGGACCCGTGGCCTACCCGGTGACCACCAACCCGGCCGAGCTGACGGCCGCCTCGCTGCCCGCGCTCAAGCTGGCCACGGGGGGCAAGGCGATGATCATCCCCAAGGTGAGCGGTTCGGAAGACTTCTCGGAGTTCCAGAAGGTCGCGCCCGGCTTCTTCTACTTCCTGGGCGCGCCGCCCAAGGGCGCGGACTTCAACAAGGCTCCATCCAACCACTCGCCGTTGTTCGACATCGATGAAGACCAGCTGCCGGTGGGTGCGCGCACGCTGGCGGCGCTGGCGGTGGATTTCTTGCAGCGCAAGTAAGGCGTGGGCCTTGGCGCTGGGTCTGGTGCCGACGGCGCCGCATGGGGTTGGGGCTCTTCAGGTTGCGCGGGCTGAGCTTGTCGAAACCTGGGTTGGCTCTTTGGCTGATGGATGCGACATGCCTGTGTTGAGGGCGGGAGCCGGGGTGCGCGCCCGGCGGCGCGGTAACTTTCTCTTGGTTCGCCAAGAGAAAGTCACCAAAGAGAAGGCGACCCCCAGTCTGCGACCCCTTCGCGTTGCGAAGGGGCAAACCTGCGTCGGTGCGGTTGCGGGGTGCGCCGCAGAACTCACTGCGCGCCTTTGGCGCTCCGTTCAGACAACTGCGGCGAGTCAGTGCACGAAGCATGCGCGCTCCGACGCGCATGCCACCCCGCAGCCGCCCCGCCGCAGGCGCAGCCAGCAGGGGGTGGACAGCCGAACAGCCACACGGGCCTTTGCTTCGCTCGGCCTGGCGGTCGCGGCGCAAAGCGCCTGCGCGTTCGGGGGCCGAGCGCAGCGATGGCCCGTGTGGATGTTGGCTCCCCCAGCCCTTCAGGATGCGCCGAGGAGCGCAGTGCGGGGGGCGGGCGTGTGCCGAAGGACACACGCCTTCGTTGACTGACTCGCTGCGGTTGTCTGAGCGGAGCGCGAAGCGCGCAGCGAGTTCCGCAGCGCGCCCCCCGCACGAGCACCGCAGGTTGCCCCGCTCGCCCAGCGGGCGAGTGGGGACGCAGGCTGTAGGGTCGCCCTTTCTTTGGTGACTTTCTTTCGGCGAAGCGAAAGAAAGTTACTCGCACGCCGGGCGACTCCCGGCCTCCGCCCTTCAACCAGGCATGCTGCCCATCAGCGAGCCTGCGAGCGCACCCAGGTTCCGACAAGCTCAACCCGACCGGGTGTGGAGCGCGGCGCCCCGGCCCACCAGCAGCCGAAACGGCAGCAGCAGCGCCACGCCCAGCACCAGCTTCACCCCCAGGTCCCCCAGCGCCCACGTCACCCAAGGGTCGCTGCTACCGGCAAAGGCGATGCTCCAGAACACTGCCGTGTCCAGCACCGCAGCCATCAGCGTGGCCACCAGCGGCGCGCGCCACCAGGTGCCGTGGCGCAGCCGGTCGAACACGGCGATGTCCAGCCATTGCGACAGCAAAAACGCCGTGCCGGACGCGATGGCAATGCGCGCAGGTGCCAGCACCAGCGACGCGGCCACCGCCACGGCAAAGCCCACCCAGGCCACGCGGCGCGCCTGCTGCGGGCCGTGGGCGCGGTTGACCAGCTCACTCACCAGGAAGGCGACCGGGTAGGTGATCGCGCCCCAGGTGAGCCAGTCGTTGATCGGGAACTGCACCAGGATGTTGGAAGCCAGCACCACGGCGGCCATGGCCAGGGCAGCGGCAGCGAACTGCGCGCGGGTCGGGAGCGTCAGCACAGCAGCGATCCCACCACCAGGTCAGGCACGGCCCAGCAGAGCACGCGCAACCGCCTCGCCCACCTTGATCCCGTCCACCCCCGCCGACAGGATGCCGCCCGCGTAGCTCGCGCCTTCGCCCGCCGGGTACAGGCCGGGGGTGTTCAGGCTCTGCAGGTTCTCGCCCCGCCCGATCTTGAGCGGCGACGAGGTGCGGGTCTCCACGCCGGTCAGCACCGCGTCGTGCATGTCGAAGCCCTTGATCTTGCGGCCGAACACGGGCAGCGCCTCGCGCAGGGCCGCGATGGCGTAGCCGGGCAGGGCGGCGTGCAGGTCGCCCAGGGCCACGCCGGGCTTGTACGAAGGCTCCACATCGCCCAGGTGCTTCGATGGAGTGCCCTGGATGAAGTCGCCCACCAGCTGCCCCGGCGCGCTGTAGTCGCGCCCGCCGAGCACGAAGGCGTTGGATTCGAGCTGGCGTTGCAGCACGATGCCCGCCAGCGGGTGGAACTGGCCCTGCGGCAGCGCTTCGATGCCGTGGGTGTGGCCCAGATGGGTGTCGAAGGCGGCGGCGTCGGTAGGGTAGTCGCTCGGATCGATCCCCACCACCATGCCCGCGTTGGCGTTGCGCTCGTTGCGGGAGTACTGGCTCATGCCGTTGGTGACCACGCGGTTCGGCTCGCTGGTGGCGGCCACCACGGTGCCGCCGGGGCACATGCAGAAGCTGTACACCGCCCGGCCGTTCTGCGCATGGTGCACCAGCTTGTAGTCGGCCGCGCCCAGGAGCGGGTGGCCGGCGTGGCGGCCCCAGCGGGCGCGGTCGATGATGCCCTGCGGGTGCTCGATGCGAAAGCCGATGGAAAACGGCTTGGCCTCCATGGCGACGCCGCGGTCGTACAGCATGGCAAAGGTGTCGCGCGAGCTGTGGCCCAGGGCCATCACCACATGGTCGGCGCGCAGGTCGGTGGTCTCGCCCGTGGCCTGGTTCAGCACCTTCAGGCCGCGCAGGTGGCGGTTCTCCCCGGTGCCTTCGACGACCACGTCCGTCACGCGCTGCTCGAAGCGGATCTCGCCGCCCAGCGCGATGATCTGCTCGCGCAGGTTCTCCACCACCTTCACCAGCTTGAAGGTGCCGATGTGCGGGTGGGCCACGTACAGGATTTCCTCGGGCGCGCCGGCCTTCACGAACTCGTTCATCACCTTGCGGCCCAGGTGGCGCGGGTCCTTGATCTGGCTGTAGAGCTTGCCGTCGCTGAAAGTGCCCGCGCCGCCCTCGCCGAACTGCACGTTGCTTTCGGCATGCAGCTCGCGCTTGCGCCACAGGCCCCAGGTGTCCTTGGTGCGCTCGCGCACGGGCTTGCCGCGCTCGAGCACGATGGGCCGGAAGCCCATCTGCGCCAGCACCAGCGCCGCGAAGATGCCGCAGGGGCCAAAGCCCACCACCACGGGGCGCAGGGGCAGCTCGACCGGGGCCTGGCCCACGGGCTGCCAGGCCATGTCGGGTGTGGGCTGGATGTGCGGGTTGCCCGCGAACTGCGCGAGCAGCGCGGCCTCGCGCTCTGGCTGGGCGAGGGTGATGTCGATGATGTACACCGCCAGCAGTTCCACCTTGCGCGCGTCGAAGCTGCGCTTGAAGACGTGCAGGTGGGTGATGTCGGCCGGGGCCAGGCCCAGCAGCCTGGCGGCGGCGGCGCGCAGCAGCGCGTCGGGGTCTTCGGCCGCCGTGAAGGGCAGCCGGATTTCGGAGAGGCGGATCATGGTCTTGCGGGCCCGTGTCGATCGGGCGGGGTGCAAAGTCGTGGGGCCGTGATTTTACCGGGCCGCTGGCGCGCGGCCCCGTGCCTGCCGTGGGCGCCCTTGGCGTGGGGTAGGTGATTTTCAAAAATGATAGCTGCTACCGCTTGATGGATAAGCGCTGCAACCGGTTTTTATGCGGATCTTCCGTCGCCGGTGGCCTCGCCCCTGCGCCAGCGCAGCTCGGCCACGCCAAAGCCCAGCGCGGCCAGCAGCAGGGGCAGGAAGTAGTACAGCGCCCGGTACGCCAGCAGGGCCGCCAGCACCTTGTCCTGGCCCAGCGCGCCGTGGGCCAGCAGCGCGACGCCCACGGCCTCCAGCACGCCCAGGCCCGCGGGCACCCGCAGGACCAGCCCGGCCACCGCTCCCAGCTGCACGGTGGCGAGCGCGGCGGGGTAGCTCACCGCGCCCTGCAGCACGGCCCACAGCGCCGCGCCCATGAGCATCCAGTTCGTGGCCGACGCCGCCACCTGCCACAAGGCCACGGGCCACCGGGGCAGCGGAAAGGCGTGGCCGCGCAGCGTGAGGGCCCGTCCGCCGCGCGCGGCGCACAGCGCCACGTAGGCCACGGGCAGGCAGCCCAGCACCGCGCCGCCCAGCCGCCATTGCCATGGCGTGGCGGCCCAGCCGGCCAGCAGCGGGGGCTGCCACAGCCAGGGGAGGACCGCCGCGAGCAGCAGGTAGCCCACCCAGTTGGTCAGCACGCTGGTGCCCACCACCTGCCCGATGGTGCCCGCGTCCACCCCGCGCCGCGCGTACAGCCGGTAGCGCACGCCCACGCCGCCGATCAGCGAGCCCAGGTTGAGCGTGAAGGGATAGCTGGTCATCGCGATGCCCAGCGTGGCGCGGCGCGTGAGCCGGTGGCCGCTGCAGTGGCGGCCCACCCAGTCGAAGCTGCCGTAGGTGAAATGGCTGGCCAGGGCCAGCGCTCCCGCCACGGCGAGCGCGCTGGCGGGCAGCGCCTGCAGGGCGCGCAACACGGCGGGCCAGTCCACCAGGCGCGCCTGCCGGAAGATGAGCCAGGCCACCCCCCCGAAGAACGCCGCCGCGAGGCCGCGCGTGAGCCACGGCCACCAGGGGCGCTGGGTGAGGCCGCGCCGGCCGGAAGGGGCGCCGGGGGCCTGCCTGCCCGCGGCCAGGGGCGGCAGGGCCGGGTGGCGCGGGGTGGTGGTGGCTGCCATGGGATGCCGGGGCCGCCTAGGCGGCCACGCCCGCGCTGCTGTTGTTGTTGGTGCCGTTGCCGTTGCCGTTGCCGGCGGCATCGCCCGCGGGCTGCGCGGGGGCCGGCGCCTTGCGGACCATGGTGATGGTGGGCTCGTGGCGGGGCAGCCAGCCGGCCCAGGTGGGAAACCACCGCATCAGGTGGAAGACCACGTAGCTGCGCAGCAGGCGCAGGCCGTCCAGCCGCCCCGGCGGCGGGGCCTCGATCTGCCGGCAGTTGTTCTCCATCAGCCGCGCCAGGCGGCGATGGAGCTGGGCGTTGAAGCCGCGGTCCTGGATGATCACGTTGGCCTCGAGGTTGAGCGACAGGCTCAGCGGGTCGAGGTTGCTGGAGCCGACGGTGGACCATTCGTCGTCCACCAGCGCCACCTTGCCGTGCAGGGGCCGCTCGCAGTATTCATACACCTGCACGCCCGCGCGCAGCAGGTGGTCGTAGAGCATGCTGGCCGCCGTGCGCACGATGGCCATGTCGGGCTGGCCCTGCAGGATGAGCCGCACGTCGACCCCGCGTTTGGCGGCGCGCCGCATCTCGCGGATGAAGCGGTAGCCCGGGAAGAAATACGCATTGGCGATCACCACGCGGTGGCGTGCCGACCGCAGGGCCACGCGGTAGTGGCGTTCGATGTCGCTGCGGTGGTCGTGGTTGTCGCGGGTCACGAAAATGGCATGGGCGGTGCCCGCGTGGGGCCGCCCCGTGGCGGCCGCGCCGCCCGGGCGCCGGCGCTGCGCGCCCTCCTGCACGGCCTCGCGCAGGAAATGGTGCATCTGCGCCACGATGGGGCCGCGCACCTGCACGGCGTAGTCCTGCTTGGCCTCGGGGCCGAAATCCGCCACGTGGTCGGCCGAGTAGTTGATGCCGCCGATGAACCCCAGCTCGCCGTCCACCACCACCATCTTGCGGTGCATGCGGCGCAGCATGTTCAGGCGCTGGCCCATGAAGCGGCGGCCCGGGTCGAAGATGCGAAAGCGCACGCCCGCCTCGACCAGGCTGCCCACGAAGCCGTCGGACAGGTCGGGCGAGCCGAACCCGTCCACCAGCACATGCACTTCCACGCCGCGCCGGGCGGCCGCGAGCAGGGCGGCGTGCAGTTCCTGGCCGATCTTGTCCTCGAACAGGATGAAGGTCTCCAGCAGCACTTCGCGCCGTGCCTTTTCAATCGCGCCGAACACCCGGGGGAAAAACTCCTCGCCGTTTTCCAGCAGATCGAAGTGGTTGCCCGGCACCCAGCGGGATGAGCGTGGTGCGCGAAACGAGCGGGAAGATAGGCTCATAGCAGGATCTCCGCCGCCAGGGGTGCGTGGTCCGAAAGCTTGTCCCAGGGCTTGCGCGGCAGCGACAGGGGTGCGTGAACGGCCGCGTTGCGCACGTAGATGCGGTCCAGCGCGAGCAGCGGCATGGACGCGGGGAAGGTGCGCACCGCCCGGCCGAAGGCCTGCACGAACACCTCCTGCAGGCCCGCGCCCCGCTGCAGGATGGCGTGCGCGCGGTGGCGCCAGTCATTGAAGTCGCCGGCCAGCACCACGGGCTCGCCGGGCGGGAAGGTCTTGAGCAGCTCGCACACCCGCTGCAGCTGGCGCTGGCGGTGGGCCTCCTGCAGCCCCAGGTGCACGCACACGGCATGCACGGGCAGGTGGTGGCCGGGCGGCTGCAGCACACAGTGCAGCATGCCGCGCCGCTCGGGCCCGCTGATCGAGATGTCATGGTTCTCGTAGTGCGTGATGGGGAACTTGGACAGCAGGGCGTTGCCGTGGTCGCCGTTGTCATACACGGCATTGCGCCCGTAGGCGTACTGCGACCAGATGGTGTCGGCCAGGAACTCGTAGTGCGGCACCTGCGGAAAGTTGGCGAGCCGGCTGGCATGGCGGTGGTGCGTGCCCTGCACCTCCTGCAGAAAGACCAGGTCCGCCGCCACGCTGCGCACCGCCTCGCGCAGCTCGTGCAGCATGAAGCGCCGGTTGAAGGTGGTGAAGCCCTTGTGCACGTTCACGGTGAGCACCTTGAACGCGATGGGTTGTGAGGGGAGGGTGTCCATGGGCAAACAATCGTTGTGGGGCCCTCCGGCGCGGGGCGCCGCCAGGGGCGGGCCGAAGGGTGAAACGATTGTTGGGGCCGCAGTGCGCCGCCGCTGTAGGACGGCTGGCCGTGGGTGTGTGCTGCGCTGGCCGAAAAAGGCTTTCGGCCCTGAACCCGTGCCTTGGCTACGTGCTGGGTTCAGGGCTGGCACCAGGGGCCGGCCGCCCCGCAGCACCTTGGAAACTGGCGCGCCCCAGGCCAGCGCACCCGTGGAACTGGCTCTGCCAGGCCACCGGGTGCGTCCCCCTGGGGGCTGAGACGCCGCGGCTCCAAGCCTGCCTGCGCAGGCTTGGACGGCATCGAAGAGACACCGCCTCTGGCGGTGGCACCAAGCGGTTGCGCCTCAGGGGGGCAACTTATGCAGGCAGGAACCCCTCCACCGACAGATAACGCTCGCCCGTGTCGTAGTTGAAGCCCAGCACCTTGGCGCCCGCAGGCAGCTCGGGCAGCTTCTGCGCAATGGCGGCGAGCGTGGCGCCCGACGAAATGCCCACCAGGATGCCTTCTTCACGCGCGCAGCGGCGTGCGTATTCGCGGGCGGGTTCGGCATCGACCTGGATCACGCCGTCGAGCAGGCTGGTGTCGAGGTTCCTGGGGATGAACCCCGCGCCAATGCCCTGGATGGGGTGGGGCGCCGGCGCGCCGCCCGAGATCACCGGCGATGCCGTGGGCTCCACCGCGAACACCTTGAGGTTCGGAAACCTGGCCTTGAGCACCCGCGCCACGCCCGTGATGTGGCCGCCCGTGCCCACGCCCGTGATCAGCACGTCGATGCCGTCGGGGAAGTCCGCCAGGATCTCCTGCGCGGTGGTGCGCACATGCACGTCGATGTTGGCGGGGTTCTCGAACTGCTGGGGAATCCACGAGCCCGGCGTCTGCGCCTGCAGCTCCTGTGCGCGGGCGATCGCGCCCTTCATGCCCTTTTCGCGCGGGGTCAGGTCGAACTGCGCGCCGTAGGCCAGCATCAGGCGGCGGCGCTCGATGCTCATGCTGTCGGGCATCACCAGGATGAGCTTGTAGCCCTTGACGGCCGCCACCAGCGCCAGGCCGATGCCGGTATTGCCCGAGGTGGGCTCGATGATGGTGCCGCCGGGCTGCAGGGCGCCGGACTTCTCGGCGTCTTCCACCATCGACAGCGCGATGCGGTCCTTGATGGAGCCGCCGGGGTTGCTGCGCTCGGACTTCACCCACACGTTGGCCGCCGGGCCAAACAGGCGGTTGATGCGCACGTGGGGCGTGTGGCCGATGGTTTGCAGAATGTTGTCAACTTTCATGGCGTCTCCTGTGAGGTGCAAAGAGGGGTGTGACGCGCATTCTGAACCACTTGTTCTGCTGTCTGGGTGATATGGATATGCCGGGGCCTGTGGGTTGCGGGCCGGCCGGCAGGGGTTGTCCCCGGCCCCGGCCGCGCGGCGGGCCCGGGGGGCGGGCTACGCCGGTGTGATCTCGACCCGCATGGCCCCGTCCACCGGCGTGGTCTGCACCCGCACCGGCAGGCCCAGCGCGATGGTCTGCGCATTGGTGGCCGTGTGCTGCGTCACCTCGGTGCAGGTGTAGCGCGCGGCTTGCCCGCTGCGCCACACCGCCAGGGCCAGCGGCAGCATCCACTGGTCCGCCAGGTGCGGGCCCAGCGCGCCCTGGCTGCGCTGGTAGGCGCGCACCTCGTCCACCAGCCGCTTGGCGACCTGCTCGGCCGACAGGCTGCGCGCGCCCAGCTGGCAGAACACCTCGGTGACGTGCTCGTACTCCAGCGTGGCGATCAGCGCATTGCCCGGCCCCTCGTTCTGGCGCGTGGGCGGCTGGCGCAACTGGCCTGCTTCAAAGGTCCAGCCCATCCGCTGGCCCAGGGTCTCCAGCTCCCGGTAGGGAATGTTGCGGGCCAGGCCGGGCGCCAGCGCATCGGCCCACCCGGTCTTCAGCGTGCCGCGCTCCAGCACGTCCACCGGGGCCAGGGTCTGGACTGGGGGCGTGATGTGCGCCAGCACCTCGCCGCCCCCGGCGGGGTAGAAGCCCCGCCGCTGCAGCTGCAGATCCAGCCCCACCCCCAGCCGCCGCACCAGCGGCGCAAACGCCCGTTCCAGAAAGTCAAACGGCGGCGCCATCGGGTTGTGCGTGCCGCCCGACAGCTGCACACGGCTCTCGCCGTCGGCCAGCATCAGCGCGGGCAAGACCGTTTGCAGCACCAGCAGGCAGCTGCCCGCCGTGGCGATCTGAAAGCGGTAGTCGCCCGCACGCACCGCGTCGGGTGTGAACCGCAGCGTCTGGGAGCCCAGCTCCGCCCCCTCGGCCTGCCCGCCGCACACGGCGGTGGCCGCCTGCACGCAGGCCAGGTGCTGTCGCATCAGTCCCGGCTTGGGCCGCCCGGCGCGGATGCGCGTGATGTGCAGCGGCCGGCCGGTGGCCATGGAAAGGGCCAGGCCGGTGCGCAGGATCTGGCCGCCGCCTTCGCCGGTGGAGCCGTCGAGGGTGAGGGGGGACAAGGTCAACTCCGTCATGGCGATGCCTGCGCCGCACCCACGGCGCGGGTGTGTGGCTCCACCGGGTGGGCTGGGTGCGGCATTTTCTTGTGGTTCTGTTGTTTGCATAAAAATGGCCTTGGCGCTCATTGGATAAGCGCGAACAGCTATCAAAAGTATAGTATTCGCCGCAACCCTTCGCCACTGTGCGGCCCCGGGGGCTACCCCTTCACGCACACCACCTGCTTGAGCGTGTACACCACCTCCACCAGGTCCTGCTGCGCCGCCATCACCGCGTCGATGTTCTTGTACGCCATCGGGATCTCGTCGATCACGTCGGCGTCCTTGCGGCATTCCACGCCTTCGGTCGCTTTGATCTGATCCTCGATCGTGAACATCTTCTTGGCCTTGGTGCGGCTCATGGTGCGGCCCGCGCCGTGGCTGCAGCTGTTGAAGCTCTCGGGGTGGCCCTTTCCTCGCACGATGAAGCTCTTGGCCCCCATGCTCCCCGGGATGATCCCCAGCTTGCCCTGCTCGGCACTCACCGCGCCCTTGCGGGTCACGAAAACGTCCTGTCCGAAGTGGGTTTCACGCTGCACGTAGTTGTGGTGGCAGTTCACCGCTTCCACATGCGTCTCGAACGGCTTGGTGATCACCTGTCGCAGCGCGGCGATCACGCGGCCCATCATCACTTCGCGGTTGGCGGCGGCGAACTTCTGGGCCCACCCCACGGCCTTCACGTAGTCGCCGAAGTACCGCGCGCCTTCCTCGAAGTACGCCAGGTCTTTATCGGGCAGGTTGCGCTGGTTCATCTCGGCGTCCTTCTTGGCCAGCTCGATGAAGTGGGTGCCGATGGCGTTCCCCACCCCGCGCGAGCCCGAGTGCAGCATCACCCACACGGACTGGTGTTCGTCCAGGCAGATCTCGATGAAGTGGTTGCCCGTTCCCAGCGTTCCCAGGTGCTTGTAGTTGTTGGTCTTCTCGATGCGCGGATGCGCCTCGCAGATCTCCTTGAACTCGTCCACCAGGGCCGACCATGCGCGGTCGGTCTCGGCCGGCGGGGTATCCCAGCTGCCTTCATCGCGGCCAAAGCGTTTGGGCGTCATCCCCACCGGCACGGCGCGCTCGATGGCGGCGCGCACGCCAGAGAGGTTGTCGGGCAGGTCGCTGGCGGTCAGCGTGGTCTTGCACGCCATCATTCCGCACCCCAGGTCCACCCCCACCGCAGCGGGAATGATGGCCTTGAGCGTGGGCACCACCGAGCCGATGGTGGCGCCGATTCCCAGGTGCACGTCGGGCATCACCGCCACGTGCTTGAACACAATGGGCAGGCGCGCGATGTTGCGCAGCTGGTTCCGGGCTTCTTCTTCCACGGGCACGCCGTTCGTCCACATCTTCACGGGCACGCCGTTCGGCACTTCGTATTGTTCGTAGTTGTTGTTGGTCATATTGTTCTTTCGTATTTTGTTGTTCATTGCACCATTCCGCGCGCGGCGGCCTGGGCGTAGTTCTTCAGTTCGTCGTCGTTCTTCACCTGGCGGATGAAGGCGTCCATGTGCGCCTGCAGTTCCTTGGGCCGCTTCAGGCGCACGCCCTCGTGGCCGATCCCGTGCAATGCGGACTCCTGTGCGGCCCTGAACGGCATCGCCAGCATCTCGCAGAACACCTGCCACATCGCGTCGCGCCATTCAGGGATGTCCTTGGCGTTCCAGAACGTGGGCCACACGTCAAACCACATGTAGCTCACGAAGTAGAGGCGGTCGCTTCGGCTCCCGATGGGGCTCGACCCGGTGTCCAGGCGCGGGCCGAGGCAGTCGCGCCACAAGGTGGGCAGGGCCCGCATCATGCGCATCGCGTCGGCCAAGGGCACCGAGGGGTCGTTCGCCATGTGCGGGATGTCGCCCGCGTTGTTGCTCATCACATGGTTCAGGCCCATGCCCACCTGCTCGTCGCTGTAGGGCGCCAGGTCGGTGCCCGCGTTGGCGAACAGCACGGTCTGGATGTGTGTCCATTGCAGTGGCGTGGCGTCGAACTCCGGCTCGTCGATCAGCCAATACCACTCCTGCCCGCTCTTGTCGGGCACGGGGCGGTCGAAGAGGTAGCGCAAGGCCGCGCTGTACACCGCCGGGTCCAGGCCGACGGATGCGCAGGTGGCGGATGCGGTGTCCCGCTGCAGGCGCTTTGCTCTCGCTGTCAGTTTCTTGTTTTTCATGGCAGTTCCTGCTTTTCCATTTTTTCCATTTTTCTCAGCGCATCTTCACGAGGCCGTTCAGCACCTGGTCGAGGCCTCCGAACACCGAGATCTTGTCGATGCGCTCGGCCACGCGCTCCAGCGTCTCCAGTTCTTTCATGCGCAGGGCGACGGGGTTGTCCTCCATCACCTTCGCCGTGTTGAGCAGCGAGCGCGTGGCAGCCGTTTCCTCGCGGCGGCGGATGACGTTGGCCTCGGCCTGCTTCTGGGCCTGCACCACCTGGGTCAGGATGGTCTTCATCTCGCCGGGCAGCACGATGTCCTTCACGCCCACGCTCTCCAGCTGCATGCCGAAGGGCTGCAATTTGGCGGCCATGTGCGCGGTCACCACGTCGTCGATCACCGTCTTGCTCTCCAGCAGCTCATCGAGCGTGCGGGTGCCCACGGCGGCGCGCAGCGCGAACTGCAGCTCGCGGTACAGGTAGTCGGCGGGCTTTTGCAGCTGGGCGAAGGCGCGCAGCACATCGGTGGTGCGAAAGGTGGCAGACAGGTTCAGCCGCAGGCTCACCTTGTCGCGGGTCATGATGTCCTGGCCCGAGACCTCCACGGCCTGCAGGCGCAGGTCCACCAGCTCCACGGCGATGGTGCGGCCGTACTTCCAGAACGCGTAGGCGCCTGCAGGCAGCAGCCGATCCACTTTGCCGTCGATGGAGAGCAGCGCGCACTGGCCCTCGGGCACCTGCACCTGCAGCACGCCAGTCAATCCGGTCACGCTGCGCTGGCGCAGTTGTGTGTGCGTCAGGCGCGCCACCAGGGCGGCGGGCAGCTCGGGGCCTGCCTCCAGGTCGATCACCTGGACACTCACTTCCACCAGGCCTTTCCAATAAAGGCGGCGGGTGCCGGGCGGCAGCACCTCGACCAGCACGCCGTTCTCGCTGCGCAGGCCCACTTGCTGTTCCGACAGGTTCACTTGCACAAACTCTGCCGCCACCACGGCGGGTTCCTGCGCCATCAGGTAGTCGGCCAGGCCGTGGGTGAAGGCGGGTTGTTCGAGAGCGAAGGTCTCTACACGCAGCTGGTCCATGCCCGCAAACAGCCAGTAGGTGCCGCTTTGGAGCACGCGGTCAAAGCTGCCGTTGCGCAGCAGCAGTGCGCGTTCGTTCTTCTTCACGGTGGTGCGTTGGATCAACTTCATCATTTTTCTTCTCCTCGTTCTTTCGTTGTCGTTACTTCTTCGTTGTTGTCATGGCAATCAGGGTGCCGTTACAGCGATGGCGGGGTGTCAGCGGGCGCAGCCAGGGCCCTGCAGTGCGCCGTGGCTGCTGCCCTGCAAGCAGGGCGGCAGCGTGGCTGGCTGCGGGCGCGGGCTGTGCCGGGTGCTGGCACAAACCGCCACCGGCTGACGGGGCCTTGCCTTGCGGTTGCGTTCCCAAAAAACGCCACCCTGGGGCAACTCCCCGCGTTCGGCGGGTGGTCTTTCGACCGGTACTTCCAAGTGCTGGCCTTGCGGCCTTGGGCAGGAATCGAACCTGCAACAGACCCCTTGCGGGGTTGCTCTACCAATGAGCTACCAATGGAGGCACGCCTGGAGTCGAACCAGGCATCCCTTGCGGGATGGCTACCACGGCCGTGCCGTTACCCAGCGTTTGCGGCGTGCGGCATGCGGGGAATCGACAAGAGCCCTGAGGCTCCGGATTCCCTGCACCGGCGGGGCGAACGTGTGTCCTAACCCCGGCCTGTGAGCGGTCACCGCTTGCGCTGGATGTCTTCTTTATTGCCAGATGCGTGCCAGCCTGTGGCTTGTGGTTCGATTTCTTTCAAGTCATTGATTTGTAAGGGGAAATCTCGTTGATTGATTTTTGGGTCTATCCGAGGCGCATGAAGTAACTAGAATGAAAGCTAGTTGAATAGATAAATAGAATGCGCAAAAACAAAGTCGTCATCGGTTTCCTGGGCACCCAGCTCGACGCCGGCAGGGGCGCGGGGCGGTGGGAAAAGTGGCGCCCCACGGTGTCGCTGGTGCAGCATGAGGACGTGGTGATCGAGCGGCTGGAGCTGCTCTACACGCCCCCGCACCAGGACCTGGCGCAGCAGGTGCGCGCCGACATGGCCATCGCCTCGCCCGAGATCACGGTGAATCTGGCGCCCCTGCCCATTGCCGACCCGTGGGACTTTGGCGAGGTGTATGCCAGGCTGTTTGACTGGGCGCAGGCCTACCGCTTCGACACCGGGCGCGAGGAATACTGGACGCACATCACCACCGGCACCCACGTGGCGCAGATCTGCCTGTTCCTGCTGGTGGAGTCGCGCCGCATTCCAGGCGTGCTGGCGCAGACCTCGCCGCCCAAACGCCAGCAGATGGGCGACCCGGGCAGCTACACGCTGATCGACCTGGACCTGTCGCGTTATGACGTGATCGCGCAGCGCTTCGGCGCCGAGCAGCGGGATGCGGTGCAGTTCCTCAAGAGCGGCATCGCCACGCGCAACGCGCGCTTCAACGCGCTGATCGACGAGGTGGAGCGCGTGGCGGTGCGCTCGCGTGCGCCCATCCTGTTCACCGGGCCCACGGGCGCGGGCAAGTCGCACCTGGCGCGGCGCATGTTCGAGCTGAAGAAGTCGCGCCACCAGGTGGAGGGCGAGTTCGTGGAAGTGAACTGCGCCACGCTGCATGGCGACGGCGCGGCGTCCACGCTGTTCGGCCACAAGAAAGGCGCCTTCACCGGTGCGGCGGCCGACCGCGCGGGCCTGCTGCGCACGGCGCACAAGGGCGTGCTGTTCCTCGACGAGATCGGCGAACTGGGCCTCGATGAGCAGGCCATGCTGCTCAAGGCGGTGGAGGAAAAGCGCTTCTACCCCCTGGGCAGCGACCGCGAGGTGGCCAGCGACTTCGAGCTCATCGCGGGTACCAACCGCGACCTGCGCACCGAGGTGGCGGCGGGGCGTTTTCGCGAAGACCTGTATGCGCGCATCAACCTCTGGAGCTATGTGCTGCCGGGCCTGGCGCAGCGGCCCGAGGACATCGAGCCCAACGTGGACCACCAGCTGGCCCGCGCAGGCGCCGAGTTGGGCCGCGGCGTGCGCTTTTCCAACGAGGCGCGCGCGGCCTACCTGCGCTACGCCCAGTCGCCCGAAGCGCTTTGGACGGGCAACTTCCGCGACCTCTCGGCCAGCGTCACGCGCCTGGCCACGCTGGCGGACAGCGGCCGCATCGGCCTGCCCCTGGTCGATGCCGAGATCGCGCGCCTGCGCTGGCTGTGGCAGCCCGCCAGCGATGCGCGCAGCGGTCTGGCGTCCATGCCCGGCGCGGTGGGCCGCGGCGATCTGGCGGACCTGCTGGGCGAGGAAGCGGTGCACGCCCTGGACCTGTTCGACCAGCTGCAACTGGCGGCCGTGCTGCAGGTGTGCCGCCAGGCCCGCACCCTGTCGGACGCGGGGCGCCAGCTGTTCCAGGCCTCGCGCACGCAGCGCACGGTGGTCAACGATGCGGACCGGCTGCGCAAGTACCTGGCGCGGTTCGGCCTGGACTGGGAGCGCGCCGCTGCCGCTGGGCAGTAATCCTAGAAACGGCAGTTGACCGATTGGTTTCCTTCAACTTGCCATCTGAAGTCAGGTATGTGCTGCTTCGATGGCGTTCACTGGTTGGATGGGCACGCTATACACCCGCCAGCACCGCGCTCGGCGTGCCATGCGGCGTTGCTCCTCCTTGCAGGCAAGAGCCTGCAGCGTCGTCTCGCCTTGCCTGACGCACCGATCACGGCACTGACGGGCGCATTCAACTGCCGTTTCTAGGATAATCCACCCCGTGAAGCGCGCCAGACCGCCGCTGGTGCAATCTGGGAAACCAGGCACTGGAGGAACGTCCGGACTGCACAGGACAGCGTAGCAGCTAACGGCTGCCCACCGTGAGGTGAGGATCAGAGCAACAGAGACGAGTCCGGGTGGAAACTACCTGCCACGGAGTGTTCTGTGAGGCGCCAGCGCAAGCTGGCGAGAGGACAGCGAGAGCTGTCCGAACCCGGCGCAAGCCGGGTCCGAACAGCCACCCCGAGCGGGCAAGCCCGCTCGGGGTGAAACGGGCAATCTCTACGCGCAGCAATACCAAGTAGGCCAGCGTTGATGTGGTTCCGCAGAGCTGGCGGGTAGGTAGCACCGAGCCGTGGTGGCGACACCCGGCCCAGATTAATGGCGGTCACACTGCGGGCAACCGTGGTGCACAGAATCCGGCTTATCGGCGCGCTTCACACTTTATTTCCCCCAGCCTCAGCCTGGTGTAGGCGCCGATGTGCCGGTCGTGCCCGGCGCGGAGCACGCCATGGCGCGCTCAGCCTTTCGCGCAGTGGGGCGCATGCCCCTTCTCCAGCTCCGTGGCCCGCTCCACGGTGTCGGGGTGGCTGCTGAGCAGCGACCAGACCGGGTGCGACGCCATGTCTTCCGCCATCTTGCGCTTGCGCGAGCGCTCCGGGCTGCTGGCGCCGGGTTCGGCCGCTGTGGCGGTGGCCGCCTGGTCCTGGCCTGCTTTCTCCTTCTTCTTGTTGTCTTCTTCCTCTTCTGCTTCATCCTTCGCGATGGCCAGCAGCAGCTGGCCCATGGGCGCCGTGGGCAGGGCTGCCTGGCCCATCACCGCGATGGCGTAGCAGTCGGCTTCGCGCTCATGGTTGCGGCTGTAGGCCAGCCCCGTGAGCACCGAGGCACCGGTGGAGACAATGCCGGACACATCGCCCAGCGCCAGCCCCAGGCCCATGCTGAGCACGCCCTGCTGCACCACCATGCGCGTGGTGTGCCGCTGCACCACATGGCCGATTTCGTGCGCCAGCACGCCCACCAGCGCGTTGTCGTCCAGTCCCTTGTCGGCGGCCGCCTTCACGATGCCGTCGGTCATCACCACCTTGCCGCCCGGCAGCGCAAAGGCGTTGGCGCCCATGCCCGAGCGGAATTCCAGGCTCAGGGAAGGCTGGTAGCCGGGGTAGCGCCGCAGGCCGGGGGGTGTGTGCTGCACCAGGGCGTCAAAGCGCGCCTTGAGCTGCTCCTGCCGCTCCCTGGGGAGCTTGCTGGGCTTGAGCGTGCCGCTGTCCATCTGGCGCAGCACGTTCTCGGCCACGCTGGTTTCCCAGGACAGGGGCACAAAGCGCGTGAGCTGCGTGGCGGCCCAGGGGGTGCCGTAGCGATAGAACAGCGTGAGGCCGATGGCCGCCACCGCCACCACGCCCAGCAGCACGGGCCAGCGGGTCTGCATGCGCTGGGCCAGGCCCGGGCGTTCGCCAGCGGCGGCCAGGGCGGCGCGCCAGTCGTTCACGGCATCGATCTCCAGGCTGCCGTGGTCCCGCAGGTCCACGACCACGCGGGGCTGGGGCTTGCGCTCGTTCCAGGCCTCCGGCCAGCCCACATCCTTGCAGGCGAACACGGCCGGCGCGGCGCCTGGCTGCGAGAGCGGGTGCAGCACCAGCGACGGGCCCCGCGGCGTGGGGCGCAGGCCCACCATCACGGGGCGGGCTCTGCTGCTCTGGCCGTCGAACCAGCGGCCAGGCACGAGGGATGCAGCGTGAAGGGGGGCGTTCATGTCAGTCATCCATCACGTTGTAGGTGGCCCGGGGCCGGTGAAACTGGCGGCGGCACGGGCGAGCGGCCGCCCTGGCGGACGCACCGGGGCGCGAAGCGCCTCAGGGGGATGCCCTCTACCCGCTATCCAATCAGGTCCAGGCCCGCCGCATCGGCCAGCGCATCGCCCAGGCCGCCTTGCTGCTGGCGCACCATGGCGCCCGCCACCTGTTCCACGCCGCCCTTGACATGCAGGGTGACGGATTCGCATTTCATGCGGTATTCGCTCACCCGCGCAAACGGACGGTACAGCCCCAGCGTGAGCAGGGTGAGCAGCATGTTCTTGATGCGCAGCCACACGTAGCGCCCGCTCTTCAGGTGACACTTGAACCGTGCCACGTGGCTCACGCCGGTGTTGTTCCACATCAGCTGGAACATGCGCGCCTCGCGGTACGCGCGGGCGGGGGCCGAGGCCAGGATCAGCATGAAGATGCCCGCCACGATGGACACGATGATCACCACGAACAGCCACAGGCCCATGCGGTCGCTCTGGCTGGCCACCAGCGCGATGGAGCTGCCCGCCAGGATGCCGATCAGCGCCGAGATGCCGACCACGCACAGGATGAACACGGCCACCGTGGCCAGCCACACCTTCACGAAATCCATGTACACCGGCTTCCAGCGGCCTTTTTCTGCGCCCACCTGGGCCTTGAGCACCAGCAGGCTCTTGTAGTTGTATTCGAGGCGGATGAAGCACAGCACCGTCAGCACCAGGCCCAGCAGCAGCAGGCCGCCCATGGCGGGGGTGAAGGCGGGCAGGGACCGCTTGGTGGTTTCTTCCTCGGCGGCCTGGAGCGCCTCGGCCAGTCCGGGCGACAGCACCTGCATGCCGAAGAACACGCCGAACCACACCAGCGCCAGCGCGAACATGGGCCAGCTGGCGATGTAGACCTCTTTCCAGCTGGCGGTGAACTGCAGGCGCAGGCCGCGCCAGCGCGTGGCCCCGAGACGAAAGCGCATGGCGCTGCCCCAGATCAGGGGCGAGAGCACGGCGCCGGTCAGCAGGAACACGCCCACGGCCGCGTCCTGTCCGGTATTGGCGGCGATGTTGTAGGCCAGCGTGAGCAGCACCAGCAGCACGAAGCCCATCACCATCTTGCGCTGCTGCGCGGTGAATTCGAGGGGGCTGCCCGCCACCAGCGTGTGGCTGTAGAAGTACTGCGCGGTGCGGCGCCGGGCCCAGGGGGTGTAGATGCCCAGCGTGACGATGGACAGCAGCACGTTGACGATCCACACCCGGAAATACTCGCCGCCGCTGCCGGTGAATTCGAGCGGGTGCGCGTCGATGTTCTGCGGCATGAACGTGGACATCGGCCCGGCGGCGCCGTCTCTGTCTGATGGAACTTGGCTCATGGACTCCCTCCTGTTTGTGGCGCAGTGTAGCAGCGGTCTGTGGAAAAAATCTCGAGCCAGATGGGCCTCTGGCGCCTTTCCATCAAGCGCTGATAGCTATGTTTTTGGTAGCAATCGTTCTGGCGATGGTTCGGCCCGCCCCGCCCCGCCGCCGGCAACTGGCGCACCTCTGTCAGCGCACCTGTGGAACTGGCTTTGCCAGGCCACCGGGTGCGTCCCCCTCAGGGGGATGGCGCCAAAGGCGACTCAGGGGGAGTCAGAACTTCTCCCAGGGCTGCAGATAGCGCCACTGCCCCTCGGGCACCTTGGCCAGCGGCACGCGGCCGATGCGGATGCGCTTCAAGGCGACCACGGCCAGGCCCACGGCGTCGCACATGGCCGGGATCTGGCCGGGGCGGATGCCCTTGAGCGCAAAGCGCAGTTTCGTCTCGCTTTGCCAGCTCACCTTGATGGGCGGCAGCGGGCGGCCGTTGAACGACAGGCCGTGGCACAGGCGCTGCAGCCCGTTCGGTGCGATATCGCCCTTCACCTCGACGATGCATTCCTGCTCCAGCGACTCGATGTCTTCCGCCAGCTTGCGCGCGATGCGCTTGTCCTGGGTGTAGACCACCAGGCCGCTGGCCTCGGTGGGCAGCGGCGTGAAGCATTCGAGCTGCCTGAAATGGCGCAGCAGCACGCGGATGCCCGAGGCGTCCTCGGCCAGGTGGGATGCAGCGCCCAGCAGCGTGCTGGCGGCCGTGGCGCCCTGGCTGCGGCTGGCGTGCGCCGCTGGCCCGGCGGGCAGGCCCAGGCCGGCTTCAAACCCCACCGGCTTGTGCAGCAGCAAGGTCACCGGGGTCAGCTCCAGCAGGCTGGCGTCCTTGGCCACCGCCACGGCCTGGTCGGGGCGCACGCGCGCGCCCGGGGCTTCCACCACCTGGCCGTCCACGCTCACAAAGCCGCCTTCGATGAATTGCTCGGCCGTGCTGCGCGAGCAGTTCAGTTGCTCGGCCACGCGTTTGGCCAGGCGGATGTGGGTGGGGTCAGGGTTTTTGTCATTCATGGGTGGGGGCGGCTTTCTTTGTTGGATGGATTGTGTGGGCACGCCTCTTGTTGTTCGTGGCGCGTGCAGCGGGCGCTCTCTCCGCCAGGGACGCCAAGCGAGGGCCGACCCGCAGCGAGGGCGTCGTCCCCCGGATGGGGGAAGGCGCCGCAGGCGACTCAGGGGGCGAGCATTCTTATTCGCTCTACATGCGCCAGCAGCGAGCGCTGGGCCACGGGCCACATGCGCGGGGGCACGTCGCCATACGCATGCTGCACCCAGTCGTCCACGCTGCCCTGGGGCAGCGCCTGCATGGCGGCCAGCACCTTGGCCTCGCGCGCCAGGCGGTGGGCCTTGAGCCTGGCGATCGCGCCGCGCGCGTCGCCCAGCACATAGCCGTGCGCGGGCAGGATGAATTCCACGCCATGTGCGGCGCAGACCGCATCGAGCTTGTCCAGAGAGTCGAGGTAGTCGGCCATGTTGCCGTCGGGTGGGTCCACCACGGTGGTGCTGCCGTTGAGGATGTGGTCGCCGCTGAACAGCAGGGCGTCTTCCACGAGCAGCAGGCACAGGTGGTTGGCCGCGTGGCCCGGGGTGTGGATCACCTGCAGGGTGTGGGTGATTTTGCCCTCTGGCGCTTGTCCTTCCAGCGTGAGCAGCTCATTGTTTTGTAGCAAGCGGTCGGGCGTGAATGCGCTGGCAGCGCGCGCCGTGGGGGCCGATGGCAGGCCCAGGATGGGGGGGGCGCTGCGCCCGGCCCGGGTGCACATCGCCTGCAGCGGCGCGGCGCCGGGCGAGTGGTCGGGGTGCGAGTGGGTGCACACGATCGTGCGGATGTCGCCGCCGGCGGCGCGCCAGAGCCTGTCCAGGTGCTCCGCGTCGGCCGGGCCCGGGTCGATGGCGATGTAGCCGGTGGCCGGGTCGCCCACCAGGTAGCTGTTGGTGCCGGGTCCGGTCATCACGCCGGGGTTGGGCGCGGTCAGGCGCTGCACGTTGCGCAGCAGCGGCACGGGCCGGTCGGTCTGCCAGTCGAGCGCGTGCACGATCTGGCCGTCGGGGCACACCAGGGCCAGCTCGCCAAAGGGGGCGTCGCCTTCCATGTAGCGCGCCTCCTGGCCCGCCAGCGTGCCGGCGCGCGGGCAGCTCACCCACAGCGGCTTTTCATCGGCCAGGGCGTCAAGAACCGCCTGCGCGCTGGCGAACAGGGCGAGCCGCTGCAGCGTGCGGATGGTGGGAAAGATCATGAAGAACTGCCCCGCCGCGTGCCGCGCCAGCGCATCGGCCGGGCGCACCCACACGGGCTCGAACTGCTCGGTTTCGTCGGCCACGGGCTCCTGGCCCTCGGGCATGCGGGCCACGAGGAACGGCACGTCGAAACGGCGCGGCAGGTCGCGGTCGGCCGTCCAGTGGGCCAGCAGGTACACGCTGTCGGCCGCCAGGCGCAGGCCGCGCGCGCCGCACTGGGCGGCCAGCGGCTGTTGGCGGTCGATGGCGGCGATGTCCCGTGCGTCGGCCATGCGCCCATCGGCATGGCGGGCCAGCAGGATGCCCAGCTCCTCGAAGCTTTCGCGGATCGCGGCGATGGCCTGCGTGAGGTGCTGGTCGCTCTGCGTGGGGCGGCGGTCGGCGGCGGCGTGCACCTGCGCGTCCAGCGCGTCGATGCCCCCGCCCGGGAACACGTAGGCCCCGGGCGCGAAGCTGGCCGTGGCCGAGCGCCGGGTCATGAGGACTTCCAGTCCGCCCGGTTCGCCCTGCGCATCGCGCAGCAGCAGCACGGTGGCTGCCGGGCGGGTGGCAACAGGTTCGCGGTGGGGGTGCAGTTGTTGGGTGGTGCGGGGCATCGGGCCATTATCGAGGCGCGCGGCGCGCCCCGCACGGGCGGGGCGGTTCAGTCCCAGGCGGGCGCCAGGCCTTCGGGGTTCACCAGCCGTTCGCCGCGGTCCAGCGCGGCGATGCGTGCCATGTCCTCGCCGGTCAGCCGCAGCGGCCGGGCTTTCAGGTTGCTCGCCAGGTTGTCGCGCCGGGTGGACGAGGGAATCACGGCATACCCCAGCTGCATGGCCCAGGCCAGCGCCACCTGCGCGGTGGTGGCGCCGTGGGCCCGCGCGATGTCCGCCAGCACCGGGTCGCCCAGCACCTTCCCGTAGGCCAGCGTCATGTACGAGGTGGTGTGGATGCCCTGGCTGCGCGCGAAGTCCGCCACGGCGCGGTTCTGCAGGTAGGGGTGCAGCTCGATCTGGTGCGTGGCGATGCGGTCGGCGCCGACGGCCGCGATGGCTTCGCGCAGCAGGGCGGTATTGAAGTTCGACACGCCGATCAGGCGCGTGAGGCCCCGGGCCTGGGCCTCGGCCAGCGCGCCCATGAACTCGGCCACGGGCACGGCGCCGCCGGGCGAGGGCCAGTGGATCAGCGTGAGGTCCACCTGGTCGGTGCGCAGCCTGGCCAGGCTGTCCTTCAGGCTCTGGACGAGCCGGTCGCCCGCCAGGTGCTCGGTCCAGACCTTCGTGGTGATGAAGAGCTCGCCGCGCGGCACGCCGCTGTCCGCGATGGCCTGGCCGACCTCGGCCTCGTTGCCATAGATCTGCGCCGTGTCGATGGCGCGATAGCCCAGGTCGAGCGCGTTGCGCACCGAGTCGATGACGACCTGGCCCTGGAGGCGGAAGGTGCCCAGGCCGAAGGCGGGAAGGGAAGGGGAAGAAGTCATGGCGATTCCTGAAACGAAGCAAAAAAGGGGTGGGACAGAAAGAGTTGAGGGGGCGTGGGCTGCTCAGTGCCCCACGGGCACCGGCCCGCTGCCGCGCACCGGGATGCCGCTGCGCCGGTCCAGCACGCCGCTGTAGTGCGTGAGCGCCAGGGACACCAGCACCACCAGGGCGCCGATCCAGGGCGTGTGCATCAGGCCCAGGTGCGTCACGATCAGGCCCCCGGCCCAGGCGGCGCCGGCGATGCCCAGGTTGAACGCCGCGATGTTCAGGCCCGAGGCCACGTCCACCGCCTGGGGCGTGAAACGCTCGGCCTGCTTGACCACATACACCTGCAGCCCGGGCACGTTGCCGAACGCCACGGCGCCCCACAGCAGCACGGTGGCCAGGGCCAGCCAGGGGTGGGGCGCGGTGAACTGCAGCAGCAGCAGCACGGCGGCCAGCAGCGCGAAGATGATGCGCAGCGCGGGGATGGGCCCCAGCCGGTCGGCCAGGCGGCCCCCCCAGATGTTGCCCACCGCCACCGAGACGCCGTACACCAGCATCACCCAGCCCACGGCACCGGCGCTGAAGCCCGCGATGTCGGTGAGGATGGGGGCGAGGAAGGTGAACGGGATGAACGTGCCGCCGTAGCCGATGGCCGTCTTGGCGTACACCAGCAGCAGGCGCGGCTCGGCCAGCACCCTGGCCTGCTGCACCAGCGAGGCGGGCGGGGTGTGGGCGATGTTGCGCGGCACGAAGATCGCGCTGCCGATGAAGGCCACCACGCCCAGTGCCGACACGGCCAGGAAGGTCTCGCGCCAGCCGAAATGCTGGCCGATGAAGGTGCCCAGCGGCACGCCCGTGACCAGCGCCACGGTGAGGCCGGTGAACATGATGGCGATCGCACTGGCGGCTTTCTCGCGCGGCACCAGGCCGGTGGCGATGGTCGAGCCGATCGAGAAGAACACGCCGTGCGCCAGCCCGGTGAGGATGCGCGCGGCCACCAGCGTTTCGTAGCTGGGCGCCTGCCAGGCCAGCAGGTTGCCGGCGGTGAACAGCGCCATCAGCGACAGCAGCAGCGCCTTGCGGGGCACGCGGCCGGTGAGGGCTGTGAGCACGGGCGCGCCCACGGCGACGCCCAGGGCGTACAGGCTGACCAGCAGGCCCGCCGAGGGGATGCTGATGGACAGGTCGGCCGCCACGGTGGGCAGCAGGCCAACGATCACGAACTCGGTCGTGCCGATGGCGAAAGCGCTGAGCGTCAGCGCGAGCAAGGCAATGGGCATGGAAACACTCCTGTGGACATGGGAAGGAGTGTGGGCGCTTCAGTTTTGCAGAAAAATACCGTTAAGCTCCATAGATACTTGATCCGAAGTCAACAATGGAGGCCCATGAAAACCACGCTCGAAGAACTGCAGGCCTTTGTGGCCGTGGTGGACGGCGGCTCCATCACGGCGGCGGCCGACCAGCTGGGGCAGACCGTCTCGGGCATCAGCCGGGCGCTGGCGCGGCTGGAGAAGAAGCTCGATACCACGCTGCTGCGCCGCACCACGCGCCGCGCCGCGCTGACCGAGGAGGGGCAGGCCTTCCTGCTGCGCACGCGCGCCATCCTGGCGTCCATCGACGATGCCGAGGAGCACATGGCCGCGCGCCGCCAGCAGCCCGCGGGCCGCCTGCGCGTGAACGCGGCCACGCCCTTCATGCTGCACGCGGTGGTGCCGCTGGTGCCGGCGTTCCGCGCGGCCTACCCGCAGATCACGCTGGAGCTGGACACGGACGAGCTGAACATCGACCTGCTCGAGCGCCGCACCGACGTGGCCATCCGCATCGGCCACCTGCGCGACTCGACCCTGCACGCGCGCCCGCTGTGCACCAGCCGCATCCGCGTGCTGGCCAGCCCGGCCTACCTGGCCGCCCGGGGGCGGCCGCGGGCGGTGGAAGACCTGGCGCGGCACACCCTGCTGGGCTTCACGCAGCCGGAATCGCTCAACCGCTGGCCCCTGCGCGGCGCGCATGGTGACGAGTGGCCCACCGTGCCGGAGATCGCCGCGTCCAGCGGCGAGACGCTGCGCCAGCTCGCGCTGCAGGGCGCGGGCATCGTGTGCCTGTCGGATTTCATGACCGCCGCCGACCGCGCGCGCGGCGATCTGGTGCAGGTGCTGGCCAGGGACACGGCGGACGTGCGCCAGCCCGTGAGCGCCGTGTACTACCGCAACACGCAGCTGGCCGCGCGCATCGCGTGTTTCCTGGATTTTCTGCAGGAGCGCATGGGCTGACCGGTGCCACGGCCCCTGCAGCCAGGGCCTGCTCAGCCGCGCGCCGGGATGTTCAGCCCCCTGGCCACGGCCGGGCGCGCCACGAAGGCTTCCAGCACGCGCTTTATTTCCTTGAACTGACCGAACTCCACCAGATCGCCCGCGCCGTAGAAGCCCACGAGGTTGCGCACCCAGGGCAGGATGGCGATGTCGGCGATGGTGTACTGCTCGCCCATCACCCACTGGCGGCCCTTCAGGCGCTCGTCCAGCACCTTGAGCAGGCGCCTGGACTCCGCCACATAGCGGTCGCGCGGGCGCTTGTCCTCGTAGTCCTTGCCCGCGAACTTGTGGAAGAAACCGAGCTGGCCGAACATCGGGCCCACGCCGCCCATCTGCCACATCACCCACTGCAGGGCTTCGTAACGCCCGGCCGTGTCCTGCGGGATCAGCTGGCCGGTCTTGCTCGCCAGGTACACCAGGATGGCGCCGGACTCGAACAGCGCCAGGGGCTTTCCGTCGGGCCCGTTCGGGTCCAGGATGGCCGGGATCTTGTTGTTGGGGTTGAGCGACAGGAACTCGGGCGAGGTCTGGTCGCTGGTCTCGAAGCTCACCAGGTGCGGTTCGTAGGGCAGGCCCAGCTCTTCCAGCACGATCGACACCTTCACGCCGTTGGGCGTGGGCAGCGAGTACAGCTGGATGCGCTCCGGGTGCCGGGCGGGCCATTTGCGGGTAATGGGAAAACTGGCGAGATCGGGCATGCGGGTCCTCGTTGGCGAATGGGGGGGGTGGGGAGGCGGCGGCCGGCGCGCGGGCGGGCCGCCACACGGCACAGCCTAAACCGGCGGAAAAACCGGTGCAGGCCGGGGTTCATTGGCGGGGTGGGGGTTCTGTCACAAGTTGCCCCGGGCGGGGTGCCGCGCACGCCGGCCCACCGACGATAATCCGGCCATGCAGATTCCCTTTACCAAAATGCAGGGCGCGGGCAACGATTTCGTGGTGCTCGACGAAACCCAGGGCCGCCTGGGGCTCGGCGCCGCCCAATACCGTTTCCTCGCCGACCGCCACTTCGGTGTGGGGGCCGACCAGATCCTCACGGTGCGGCCTTCGCCAGCGGACGGTATCGACTTCGAATACGTGATTCACAACGCCGATGGCGGCGAGGTGGAGCAGTGTGGCAACGGCGCCCGCTGCTTCGCGCGCTTTGTGCACGACAAGGGCCTGTCGGGCAAGGACACCCTGCGGGTGCAGACCAAAAGCGGCGTGATCGCCCCCCGCCTCACCCCCGATGGCCGCGTCACCGTGGACATGGGCCGACCGCAGTTCGAGCCCGCCCGGGTGCCGTTTGATGCCAGTGGTTTGACCGCCGTGGCACAAGGTTCAGGACAAAAATGGCCGCTGGCGCTGGATAGTAAAGCGCTGACAGCTACTGTTTTGGTAGCGGTTGTCTCCATGGGCAACCCGCACGCCGTGCAGCTGGTGGACAACGTGGACACCGCCCCGGTGCTGGAAGCGGGCCCCCTGGTCGAGCGCCATGCGCGTTTTCCGCAGCGCGTGAATGCAGGCTTTTTGCAGATCGTGGACCGCGCCCATGTGCGGCTGCGCGTGTTCGAGCGCGGCGTGGGCGAAACCCTGGCCTGCGGCTCGGGGGCCTGCGCGGCCGTGGCGGCCGGCATCCGCCTGGGCCTGCTCGACAACGAGGTGCATGTGGACACGCGCGGCGGCCGCCTCACCATCGCCTGGAGCGGCCAGGAGGCCGATTCCGTTTTCATGACCGGCCCCGCCACCACGGTGTTCGAAGGCCGGATCGACATTCCTGACACCCTCCTATGACGTCCCACATCCCCCCGATCACCGAAGACGACATCGCCCAGTTCCTCACCAACACGCCGGGCTTCTTCGAACGCCATGCCGAGGTGCTGGCCAGCGTGCAGATCACCAGCCCCCACGGCGCGCGCGCCGTGAGCCTGCAGGAGCGCCAGGCCGAGATGCTGCGCGAGAAGATCAAGGGCCTGGAGCAGCGCATCATGGAAATGGTGCGCAACAGCACCGAAAACGCCGCCATCGCCCACAAGGTGCACCAGTGGACGAGCGCGCTGCTGCAGGTGCGCGACCCGTTCGACCTGCCGCAGGCGGTGGTCGATGGCGTGCGCACCCTGTTCGACGTGCCCCAGGCCGCGGTGCGCGTGTGGGAGGTGGCCGCGCCGTACATCGATGCCGACTTCACCCAGGGCGCCAGCGAAGACGCCCGCGCGTTCGCCTCGTCGCTGACCATGCCGTTCTGCGGCCCCAACCTGGGGTTCGAGCCCGCAGGCTGGCTCGCGGCCGAGGCGGGCGAACCCGCCCAGTCGCTGGCCCTGCTGCCGCTGCGCGAAGGCGCCATCGACAGCGCCACGCCGGCGTTCGGCCTGCTGGTGCTGGGCTCGCAAGACCCCCAGCGGTTTGATGCCACGATGGGCACGGAATTTCTGTCGCGCATGGCAGAACTCGCCAGTGCCGCCCTGCTGCGGCTGAAGTGATGCCCCCCTGTGCGGCTGCGCCGCTTCCCCCCTGCAGGGGGACGCCACCCCCGGCCCGGCAAGGCCGGTTCCACGGTGGCGCTGGCCTTGGGGCGCGCCAGTTGCCTGGGTAATGCCCCGTGTCCGACATGCTGGCCACACAGATTCCCCCGGACCCGCACGTCCTGCGTTACCTGGAGCATGTGCGCGTCGAAAAGCGGCTGGCGGCGCGCACGCTCACGCTCTACACCCTGGACCTTGAAAAGCTCGCGCAGTTTGCGGCGGGGGTGGGCGTGCCGCTGCTGCAATTGCAGACCGCGCACATCCGCCGTTTTGTGGCGCAGATGCACAGCGGCGGGCGCAGCGGGCGGGGGATTGCGCTCATCCTCTCTGGCTGGCGCGGGTTTTTCATCTGGGCGGGGCGGCAGGGGCTGATTCCGCACAACCCCGTGCAGGACGTGCGTGCCCCCAAGGCGCCCAAGCCCCTGCCCAAGGCGCTGGGGGTGGACGACGCCGTGCGGCTGGCCGAATTCGACAACACCGGCGCCGACCCCTGGCTGGAGGCGCGCGATGCGGCCATGGTGGAGCTGCTGTATGGCTGCGGCCTGCGCGTGGGCGAACTCGCGGGGCTCGACGCCATCCCCAACGCCGACACCCAGCGCCTGGGCCGGGGCTGGGTGGACCTGCAGGCCGGCGAGGCCCATGTGTTCGGCAAGGGCAGCAAGCGCCGCAGCGTGCCCGTGGGGCGCGCGGCCACTGCAGCGCTGCAGGCTTGGTTGCTACTGCGGGCCACGCCCTTCGGCGGTGAAGGATCAGCGCGGCTTGACACCGCACTGTTCGTCGGCCAGCGCGGCAAGCGGCTCACGGCGCAGTCGATCTGGCTGCGCCTGCGCCAGCGCAGCCAGCAGGCGGGCCTGACCACGCCGGTGCACCCGCACATGCTGCGCCACTCGTTCGCCAGCCACCTGCTGCAAAGCAGCGGCGACCTGCGCGCGGTGCAGGAGCTGCTGGGCCACGCCAACATCACCACCACGCAGGTCTACACGCGGCTCGATTTCCAGCACCTGGCCAAGGTGTATGACGCGGCGCATCCTCGGGCGAGAAAGAAGCCCCCCTGAGGCGCTGCGCGCCTTCCCCCGGAGGGGGACGCACCCGGTGGCCCGGCACAGCCGGTTCCACGGGTGCACTGGTGGGGGCGGTGCGCGCTGCGGGCGTTGGTGGCGTGTGGACGGCTTCTGGCGCTGATCGGGCATGCCGGTGGGCTGCGGCCGTGGGCCGGTGCCACGGAACCAAGATGTGACGCCGTGCATCCGAGCAAGGGGTGCTTGCTGTAGGGCGCCTTGGAGTGTCTCGCCATGCTGCTGAAATGGATCAAATCGAACCGTGGGTTCCTCGTGCTGCTGCTGTGCTTCGGCATCTTTCGCACGGCGGTGGCGGACTGGAATCCGATTCCTTCGGGGTCCATGCGGCCCACGCTGCTCGAAGGGGACGTGGTGTTCGTCAACCGGCTGGCCTATGACCTGAAGCTGCCGCTCACCGATGTGGTGCTGGCGCGCCTGGGCGAGCCCGCGCGGGGCGATGTGGTCACGTTCTCGTCACCGCGCGATGGCACGCGGCTGATCAAGCGCATCGCGGCGCTGCCGGGCGACACGGTGGAGATGCGCGACGAGGTGCTGTACCTCAACGGCGAGGCCGCACGCTACGACGCGCCCGAGGCGGTGACCGAACACCTGGCCGAGCTGGGCGCGCAGGTGCCCGCCACCCGCTGGACGGAGCACCTGCAGGGCCACGAGCGCCGGGTGCAATGGCTGCAGGGCGTGACGGCACACCGCAGCTTCGGCCCGGTGACGGTGCCCGAGGGCCAGTACCTGGTGCTGGGCGACAACCGCGACAACAGCGCGGACTCCCGCTACATCGGCTTCGTCCCGCGTCACCTGCTCATCGGCCAGGCGCGGCGCGTGCTGGTGTCGGCCGACATCCTGGAAAACTGGGCGCCGCGCCTGGGCCGCATCGGGCACGCGCTCTGACGCGCTGGCGCCAGCCCCGGGGCTGGCGTGGGGCCATTCACGCGACAATCGCCCCATCATGAAAACCCTTCGCCTTCGCCCTGGCAAAGAGCGCTCGCTCTTGCGCCGCCACCCCTGGATCTTTGAATCGGCCATCGCCAAGGGCGGCGGCGACAGCGGCGAGACCGTGCGCGTGGAATCGCACGAGGGCCAGTTCCTGGCCTGGGCGGCGTTCAGCCCCAGCTCGCGCATCCGCGCGCGGGTGTGGAGCTTTGACGAGGCGCAGCGTATCGATGCTCCTTTTTTCATAGCTGCTTGCGCGCGCTCCATCATCGCCAGAGCCCGTTTTGATGTACAAAGCGACGGTGTGCGCCTGGTGCACGGCGAGTCCGACGGCCTGCCGGGCCTCATCGTGGACCGCTATGGCGACACCCTGGTGGCGCAGTTCACCAGCGCCGGGACCGAGCGCTGGAAGGACGTGATCGCCGATGCCCTGCTGCGCGAGACGGGCCTGGCCAAGCTCTATGAACGCTCGGATGCCAGCGTGCGCTCGCTCGAAGGCCTCCCGCCCGCCACCGGCTGGCTGCGCGGCGGCCCCACGGGCGCGCCGGGCGCCGGCGAAGGCCCGCCGCTCGAGCTCACCATCCACGAACACCAGTGGAACCTGACGCTGAACATCGCCGAAGGCCACAAGACCGGCTTCTACCTGGACCAGCGCGACAGCCGCAAGCGTTTTGCCGACTACGCGCAGCGCCTGGGCTTCAAGGACGTGCTCAACTGCTTTTGCTACACCGGCGGCTTCAGCGTGGCCGCGCTGGCCGGCATGCGCGCCAGCGGCGCATCGGCGGACGGGCATGTGACGTCCATCGACTCCTCCGGCCCCGCCCTGGAGCGCGCCCGCGCCCATGTGGCGCTCAACGGGTTCGACCTGAACCACGCGAGCTTCCTGGACGCGGACGTGAACGCCTCGCTGCGCCAGTTCCTCAAGGAAGGCCGGCGCTTCGACGCCATCGTGCTCGACCCGCCGAAGTTCGCGCCCACGGCGGCCCACGCCGAGCGCGCTGCACGCGCGTACAAGGACATCAACCGCCTGGCGCTGCAGCTGCTCACGCCGGGCGGCGTGCTGTTCACCTTCTCGTGCTCGGGCGGCATCAGCGCCGACCTGTTCCACAAGATCGTGGCATCTGCGGGCGCCGACGCGGGCGTGGACGGCTTCATCCTGGAGCGCCTGGGCGGCGCGCCCGACCACCCGATGACCCTGGAATTCCCCGAAGGCGAGTACCTCAAGGGGCTGGTGGTGATGCGCAAGGGCTGAGCGCGGCAAGGGCTTGACAGCGTCGGTACACTGAAAACAACCCCTTGCGCCACGCACACCCGGCCCGCAGTGCCGGGTGCAGCGCATGGGTTCATCCCTTGAAGGACAAGAAACATGGCATTGATCCCCGTCACCATCCTCACCGGCTTCCTGGGCTCGGGCAAGACCACCTTGCTCAAGCGCCTGCTCTCCGAAGCCCACGGCCAGAAGATCGCCGTGATCGAGAACGAATTCGGCGAAGAGAACATCGACAACGACATCCTCGTGACCGAGTCCAAGGAGCAGATCGTGCAGATGAGCAACGGCTGCATCTGCTGCACCATCCGCGAAGACCTGCGCGAGACGCTGCAGCTGCTGGCCGCCAAGAAGCGCAAGAACCTGCTGGAGTTCGACCGCATCGTCATCGAGACCACCGGCGTGGCCGACCCCGGCCCCGTCGCGCAGACCTTCTTCATGGACGAGGAGATCGCCGAGACCTACCTCATCGATTCCATCATCACGCTGGTGGACGCCAAGCACGCGCCCCAGCAGCTCAACGACCGCCAGGAAGCGCGCCGCCAGGTGGGCTTTGCCGACCAGATCTTTTTGTCCAAGACCGATCTGGTCAGCGCCGAGGAAACCGACGCGCTGATCCATCGCCTCAAGCACATGAACCCGCGCGCGCCCATCAAGGCCGTGCATTTCGGCGAGGTGCCGCTGTCGGAAGTGCTGGACCTGCGGGGCTTCAACCTCAATGCCAAGCTGGACATCGACCCCGAGTTCCTCAAGGAAGAGGGCGACGGCCATGACCACCACGACCATGACCACGAGCATGGCGAGCACTGCAGCCACCCCTCGCACCAGCACGACCACGGGCACCGCCACCACCATCACCACGATGACGACGTGAAAAGCTTCGTCTTCCGCTCCGAGCGGCCGTTCGATCCGGCCAAGCTGGAGGATTTTCTCGGGGCGATTGTCAACATTTATGGCCCGCGCATGCTGCGCTACAAGGGCGTCCTGAACATGAAGGGCACCGAGCGCAAGGTGATCTTCCAGGGCGTGCACCAGCTCATGGGCAGCGACCTGGGCCCCCAGTGGGCCGAAGGCGAGCCGCGCACCAGTAAGATGGTCTTCATTGGCATCGACCTGCCCAAGGACATCTTTCTGCAGGGGCTGGAGCAGAGCCTGGTCTGACCCCGGCGGGGCGGCCCGAGGGCAGGGGGTTGGCGGCTGGTTTGTGTTGTATCTGCAACGTTTCCGTTTGCGTCAGCCCAGGTCGATACAATCGCGCCCCGGTAAAACCCCGGAAGGCTTGCCACCCGCCCTTGGCTGCGAATGCGGCTGGGGCCCGCCCGTATTGCGAGGAGACCAGGAAGTGAAAGCCGACACCAGCAAATCCAAGGGGGCCACCAAGGCAACCCCTGCCGCGGCGAAAACCGCCGCCGCCCCTGCGGCAACCAAGGCTGGCGCGAAGGCTGCCGCCAAGCCGGCTGCAGCACCCAAGGTCGCCGCCAGCCCGGCGGCCGTGGCGACTCCCGCTCCAGCACCCGTGCTGCAGGCCGGTTCGCAGGTACCCGTGCGCACAACCCGGCCTTCTTCCCGATTGGCCCAATTGACCGTACCATCCATGGCACAGACAGTGGCTTCGACCGCTGCCAAAGCCAGTTATCTACATACCATGCCCACGACCGTGCAAGCGCAGCCCACCTATACGGCTGCCAAAAAAGACCCCAAGCTGGCGAACAACTGGAAGACCAAGTCCGCCGCCGAGCTGACCGACGCCGAAGTCATGGCCATGCCTGACAGCGAGTACATGAACGACAAGCAGATGGCGTTCTTCCGCCTGAAGCTCGTGCAGCTCAAGCAGGACATCCACAACAGCGCCGGCGAAACCACCGAGCACCTGCGTGAAGACACCGTCGTCGTGCCCGATCCCGCCGACCGCGCCACGATCGAGGAAGAGCATGCCCTGGAGCTGCGCACCCGCGACCGCGAGCGCAAGCTGCTCAAGAAGATCGAGCAGTCCATTGCCCGCATCGACGCGGGCGACTATGGGTACTGCGATGAGACCGGCGAACCCATCGGCGTGGGCCGCCTGATCGCCCGCCCGACGGCCACGCTGTCGCTGGAAGCGCAGCAGCGCCGCGAACTCAAGCAGAAGATGTTTGGTGATTGACCTGGCCGCCCGGCCTGATCCCCACGCGCGCCCTGAGCCATGAGCAAGGAAGAAACCACCCCTGGCGGACTGCTTTCGAAGGTGGTGCGGTTTGTGCGCAATCCCACGGTCAACTGGACGGAGCTGGACTCCGCGCAGAATGACCGGGAGAGCCAGTACAGCAAGCAGATGCTCAAGGAGATGATCGAGCGCAAGCGCCGCAACGATTTCGTGCGGCGCCGCGAGTTCGATCAGTTGCGCAAGCTGCGCCAGCGCGAGGTGCTGCAGGGGCAGCGCACCGAGGACCCCACCGCCAGGCCGTCGTTCTTCCAGAGCAGCATGGCGTCGCCCGACGAACGCGCCGTGACGCTCAAGAAGATCGACGAGATCGAGGCGCAGATGTCGCAGCAGTGGTGGAAGAGCAAGCAAGGGGCCGAGGCGCCCACCCAGCCGGGCGTCATGCCCGAGCCCCCCAGCGCGGCAACGACGGATTCCGCGCACGCCAGGGCCTACGCGCCCACCGCGCCCGGCAGCCTGCCTGCGCCGCTGGGCGACAACAACAACCAGGCCGCCGGTGTCCAGCCGCTGTTTGCCGATGACAGCATGGCGATTGGCCGGTTTGGCGGCACCGATGCGCAAATGCTCGCGGGCCCAGGCCCGGGCGAAGCGTCCTTCAGCCCTGCGGCGGCTACAGCGGCAACGCCAGCGCCGGCATCCGAACCGGAGGAATTCGTGCACGAACCCGATCTAGAAGAAGCCGCCATCCGGTTCGCCAATGGCGACCACGCGGGGGCAGAGTCCGGCCTGCTCGACGTGCTGGCCCAGCACCAGCAGGATGATCCCGAAGAGCAACTCGAAATCTGGATGACGCTCTTCGACCTGTACCGCGCAACCGGTCAGCACGACCGGTTCGACACCCTGGCCATCGACTTCGCCGCACAGTACAGCCGTTCGGCGCCGCTGTGGTTCTCCATGCCGCAGCAGCTGGGCATGGCGCCGGCTGCCGCCGCGGCGGCGCCCGGTGCCACGGGCGCCGCGCCGGCCGGCGCGGTGCGCCGCGATTTCAGCTGGAATGCCCCGGCTTCCCTGGCGGTGTCGTCCGTCGCCGCGCTGCAGGCCTCCCTGGCCCGCGCCGCATCCCCCTGGACGCTGTCCTGGACGCGCCTGGCCGCCATCGACGAAGCCGCGGTGCCTTTGCTGGCCGACCAGTTCACCCAGTGGGCCGAGCGTGACGGGCAACTGGTGTTTTCGGGGGTCGAGAAGCTCAATGCGCTGCTCGACGCCAAGACCCAGTCCGGAGACCGTGCCACCAGCCCTGAGTGGTGGCGCCTGCGCATGGCGGCGCTGCGGCTCATGGGCAAGCCCGACGAGTTCGAACTGGTCGCGCTCGACTACTGCGTGACCTACGAGGTGTCGCCGCCCTCCTGGGTATCGCCGCGCTGCGGATATTCGGACAACGAGGGCGTGTCTTCCGGGGCCGCGCCGCTGTCGGTGGACAGCGACTTCATGGCGTCCGACCTGGGCGAGTCGGTGCCCGCGCCCGCGGACACGGGGCCCGTGGCCCAGCTCAGCGGCCACATCGACGGCGATGCCACGCCGCTGCTGGAGCCCTTCCAGGCCCTCCTGCGGCCCGGCGTGCCGCTCACCATTGTGTGCGACAAGCTCATCCGCGTGGACTTTGCCGCCGCGGGCTCGGTGCTCAACTGGGCGGCCGAGCAGCAGGGCCAGGGCCATGTGATCCAGTTTCACAACCTGCAGCGGCTGGTGGCCATCTTCTTCAATGTGATCGGCATCAACGAGCACGCCTGGGTGGTGCCCCGCAAGAACTAGGGCCACGCCCTGGCCGGCTGCTCCGCTCGGTGCGGCCGCCAGAGACGGCGGCTCTTCGGAACCGCCCTGCCCGGGCAGGCATGCCTGGAACCGCGGCCTCCGCCCCTTCTGCCGCGCGGCGCGCGGGAAGGCGGACGACGCTGGCGGGCCGGGCCAGGCCCGTTCGAAGGCGTCCGCTGGCCGCGCGCAGCGCCCCTGGTGGCGGTGTGCTTGCAAAATGGGGGCCTGTCCCCATCTGCGGCTGCTATGGACTCATCACCAAACCAATCCCCGGTGTTCCACGGCACCACCATCCTGAGCGTGCGCCGCGAGACCCCGGCAGGCATCCAAGTGGCCATTGGCGGCGACGGCCAGGTCACCCTGGGCAACATCGTGGTCAAGGGCACGGCCCGCAAGGTGCGCAAGCTCTACCATGGCAAGGTGCTCGCGGGCTTCGCGGGGGCCACGGCCGATGCCTTCACGCTGTTCGAGCGTTTCGAGGCCAAGCTCGAAAAGCACCAGGGCCACCTCACGCGCGCGGCCATCGAGCTCACCAAGGACTGGCGCACCGACCGCGTGCTGCGCCGCCTGGAAGCCATGCTGGCGGTGGCCGATGCGAGCGCGTCGCTCATCATCACGGGCAACGGCGATGTGCTCGAACCAGAGCAGGGCATCGTGGCCATTGGCTCGGGCGGCGCCTATGCGCACTCGGCCGCCAAGGCGCTGCTGGTGAACACCGATCTGTCCGCGCAGGACATCGTCAAGAAATCGCTCGAAATCGCCGGCGAACTGTGCATCTACACCAACATGAACCACACCATCGAGACGCTCTGAGCGCGCGGGATGGTCCTGCCCCCGGGGATGCCCCGGAGCGGTTTGCTCTGTTTTTTATAGCTGTTGGCGCTTGTTGAGCATGCGCTGGAGCCTCATTTGATACCAGGAAGACCTGTATGTCGTCCATGACCCCCCAGGAAATCGTCTCCGAACTCGACCACCACATCGTGGGCCAGGCCAGCGCCAAGCGCGCGGTCGCCATCGCGCTGCGCAACCGCTGGCGCCGCCAGCAGGTCGAGGGCAGCCTGCGCCAGGAGATCACGCCCAAGAACATCCTCATGATCGGTCCCACCGGCGTGGGCAAGACCGAGATCGCGCGCCGCCTGGCCCGGCTGGCCGACGCGCCCTTCATCAAGGTCGAGGCCACCAAGTTCACCGAGGTGGGCTATGTGGGCAAGGATGTGGATTCCATCATCCGCGATCTCGCCGAAATGGCGGTGAAGCAGACCCGCGAGTCCGAGATGAAGAAGGTGCGCACCCGCGCCGAAGATGCGGCCGAGGAGCGCATCCTCGACGTGCTGATCCCGCCGGCCCGGGCCGCGGCAGGCAGCGAGCCCGCGGCGGACAACACGGCGCGGCAGGTGTTTCGCAAGAAGCTGCGCGAAGGCGCCCTGGGCGACAAGGAGATCGAGATCGACGTGGCCGAGGGCCGCCCCCAGCTGGAGATCATGGGGCCCCAGGGCATGGAGGAAATGACCGAGCAGCTGCGCGGCATGTTCAGCCAGATGGGGCAGGACAAGCGCAAGACGCGCAAGCTCAGGATCGCCGAGGCCCTGAAGCTGCTCACCGACGAAGAGGCTGGCAAACTCGTCAACGAGGACGAGATCAAGGCCCGGGCCGTCGCCAATGCCGAGCAGAACGGCATCGTCTTCATCGACGAGATCGACAAGGTGGCCGCCCGCCAGGAGACCAGCGGCGCCGACGTGTCGCGCCAGGGCGTGCAGCGCGACCTGCTGCCGCTGGTGGAGGGCACGACCGTGTCCACCAAGTACGGGATGATCAAGACGGACCACATCCTGTTCATCGCCTCCGGTGCCTTTCACCTGTCCAGGCCCAGCGACCTCATTCCCGAGCTGCAGGGGCGTTTCCCGATCCGGGTCGAGCTGGAATCCCTGTCGGTGAAGGACTTCGAGGCCATCCTCACGCAGACCCATGCCTCCCTGGTCAAGCAGTACCAGGCCCTGCTGGCGACCGAGGGCGTCACGCTCGAGTTCGCGCCCGAGGGGATCACGCGCCTGGCGCACATCGCGTTCGAGGTGAACGAACGCACCGAAAACATCGGCGCGCGCCGCCTGTCCACCGTCATGGAGCGCCTGCTGGACGAGGTGAGTTTTGATGCCACGCGCCTGTCGGGCCAGACGGTCACCGTGGACGCCGCCTACGTGGACGCCCGCCTGCAGACGCTGAGCCAGGACGAGGATCTGTCGCGCTACATCCTGTGACCACTCGGTCAAGCCTTGAGAGGTCACTTTCATAGGCCTCTCTAAGTGCTTCTTTTTCAACGACTTTTGGCTTTCCTGTGCCTACAAAGTCGCGCCTAAGTCATTGATTTCATTGCAAAAGTTTGTTGGACACCCCCTTGTTCGGTGTGCTTTTCCTGCTACAGTGCAAAAAAGTGCAATTAAGTGGTGAAAAGTGCCCTCCAGGTCCATTGCACGGACCGGCGAGGCGCAAAAACCGAGTTGGGAAATCCGTCCGTGTTTCAAGGTGCTTCGTCGCTGAGTCTCGATGCGAAGGGTCGGCTGTCCGTGCCGACCCGGCATCGTGACGTCCTCGCGGCCACGGCGTCCGGCCAGCTCACCATCACCAAGCACCCGCACGGCTGCCTCATGGTCTTCCCCCGCCCGGAGTGGGAGAAGTTCCGCGAGCGCATCGCCCAGCTGCCCATGTCCGCCCAGTGGTGGAAACGCATCTTCCTGGGCAATGCCATGGATGTGGAGATGGACGCCACGGGCCGCGTGCTGGTTTCGCCCGAGCTGCGCGAGGCGGCCGGTATCTCCAAAGACACCATGCTGCTGGGCATGGGCAACCATTTCGAACTCTGGGACAAGGCCACCTACGACGAGCAGGAGGCCAAGGCCATGCAGGGCGAGATGCCGGATGTCTTCAAGGACTTCTCCTTCTAAGGCGCGCGGTGACATCCTCCTTGCAACACACCACCGTCCTGCTCGAAGAAGCCGTGGATGCCCTGCTGGGCGGCGCCGGCGCCACGCCCGCGGGCACCTGGGTGGACGCGACCTTCGGGCGCGGGGGGCATTCGCGCCTCATCCTGCTTCGCCTGGGGCCGCAGGGGCGCCTTGTCGCCTTTGACAAGGACCCCGAAGCCATTGCCGAAGCAACGCGCATCACCGATGCGCGTTTTTCCATTCGGCACGAGGGTTTTCGCCATCTGGCCGACCTTCCGCCCGCCAGTGCGGCGGGCGTGCTGATGGACCTGGGCGTGAGCTCGCCCCAGATCGACAGCCCCGAGCGGGGCTTCAGTTTCCGTTTTGACGGCCCGCTGGACATGCGCATGGACACCACGCGCGGCGAAAGCGTGGCCGATTGGTTGGCCACGGCCGAAGTCGGTCAGATTGCGGAGGTGATACGTGACTACGGTGAAGAACGGTTTGCTGGCCCCATTGCAAAGGCGATTGTTGCTCGGCGCGAAGAACGGGGTCCTCTTGCAACCACCGCCGAACTGGCCGACCTCGTGGCTGGCGCGGTCAAAACCCGCGAAGCGGGCCAGAACCCTGCAACGCGCACATTTCAAGCTCTTCGGATTTTCATCAACGCCGAGCTTGAAGAGCTGCAACAGGCGCTAGAGGCCAGCCTCTCGGTGCTGCAGCCGGGCGGGCGGCTGGTGGTGATCAGCTTCCATTCGCTCGAAGACCGCATCGTCAAGCAGTTCATCGCCAAACACTCCAAGGAGGTCTACGACCGCCGCGCGCCCTTTGCCGCGCCCCAGGCCATGAAGCTCGTGGCCCTGGACCGCATCAAGCCCGGTGCCGCCGAAGTGGCGGCCAACCCCCGTTCGCGCAGCGCCATCATGCGCGTGGCCGAGCGCACCGAGGTGCAGTGATGAAGCGCCGCCCGAGTCGCTTCGCGCCTTCCCCCTCCAGGGGGACGACGCCCTCGCTGCGCAACGGCCCTGGCCCGGTGTCCCTGGGTGGGGCCGTGGCGGTTTCATGCTGCGGCGTGGCAGGCAACTGACATGACAAGGCTCAACGTCGTCTTGCTGGTGGCCGTGCTGGCCAGCGCGATCTATCTCGTGCACACCCAGTACGAGTCGCGCCGCCTGTTCACCGAGCTCGACCGCGCCACCGCCGAGGCGCGCCGCCTGGAAACCGAACACCAGCGCCTGCAGGTGGAAAAGCGTGCGCAGGCCACGCCGCTGCGCGTGGAGAAGATCGCGCGCGCGCAGCTCAACATGCGCACGGCCACGCCGGCCATCACGCAGTATGTGTCCGACCCCCAAGGGGTGGCCGCCGCCACGGCCGCCGCGGCCGCCAGTGCGGCGCCGTCCCGGACCGAAGGAGCGCAGCCATGAGCCGCAGCGTGCTCTACACCTCCAGCCCGCTGCTGGCGAGCAAGACGCCCGTCTGGCGCAGCAAGTTCATCGTGGCGGCGATCGCGCTGGGTTTCATGGGGCTGGCGGGGCGCGCTGCCTACGTGCAGGTGTTTGGCAACGCCTTCTTCCAGCGCCAGGGCGAAGTGCGCTTCGCGCGCACGCTGGAGCTGCCGGCCAACCGCGGCAAGATCGTGGACCGCAATGGGCTGATCCTGGCGTCCAGCGTGCCGGCGGCCAGCATCTGGGCGATTCCGGAAGACGTGGAGCAGGACAGGCCCGAGGTCCGCGCCAAGCTCAAGCAACTGGCCAAGCTGCTCGACATGCCATTGGCCGAGTTGCAGCGCAAGCTGGCCGATGAAGACAAGACCTTCGTCTGGATCAAGCGCCAGCTCGACTGGGATGTGGGCCGGGAGATCGCGGCACTGGACATCAAGGGCATCTACCAGCGCAAGGAGTACAAGCGCCAGTACCCCGAAGGGGAAGCCGCGGCCCACGTGGTGGGTTTCACCAACGTGGAAGACCACGGGCAGGAAGGCATGGAGCTGGCCTTCGACAAGGAGCTGGCGGGCAAGGCGGGCTCGCGTCGCGTGATCAAGGACCGCCTGGGCCGGGTGGTCGAGGGCGTGGGCGAGACCGTGCCTCCAGTCGATGGCAAGGACATGCAGCTGTCCATCGACAGCAAGGTGCAGTTCTTTGCCTACCAGAAGCTGCGGGACCAGGTCGCGCTGCACAAGGCCAAGGCGGGCAGCGTGGTGGTGCTCGATGCCCACACGGGCGAGCTGCTGGCGCTGGCCAACTACCCGAGCTACGTCCCCGACAAGCGCCAGAACCTCACGGGCGAGCAGCTGCGCAACCGCGCGCTCACCGACGTTTTCGAGCCCGGCTCGACCATGAAGCCGTTCACCATCGGCCTGGCGCTGGAATCGGGGCGTGTGCGGCCCGACACCATCGTGGACACCAATCCGGGCCGGATCAACATCACGGGCTCCACCATCTCCGACACCAGCAACCACGGCGTGCTCACGGTGGAAGGGGTGATCCAGAAGTCGAGCAACGTGGGCACCACCAAGATCGCCATGCAGATGCCCGCGCGCGAGATGTGGGAGACCTTCTCGGCCGCGGGCTTCGGCCAGAAGCCGCAGCTGCATTTTCCTGGCGTGGTGACGGGGCGCCTGCGCCCCTACAAGACCTGGCGCCCGGTGGAGCAGGCCACCATGTCCTACGGCTACGGCCTGTCGGCCAGCCTGTTCCAGATGGCGCGCTCGTACACGGTGTTCGCCAATGGCGGCCGCGTGATTCCGGCCACCATGTTCAAGACCTCCGAGCCCGCCCTGGGCGTGCCCGTGTTCTCCGAACGCACCGCCGACCAGGTGCGCAAGATGCTGCAGATGGCCGCGGGCCCCGGCGGCACCGGCCAGAAGGCGCAGACCCTGGGCTACTCGGTGGGCGGCAAGTCCGGCACCGCGCGCAAGCAGGTGGGCAAGAACTACGCCTCGGGCAAGTACCGGGCATGGTTCACCGGCATGGCGCCCATCGACAAGCCGCGCATCATCGTGGCCGTGATGATCGACGAGCCCAGCAACGGCGTGTTCTACGGCGGTGCCGTGGCCGCGCCCGTGTTCAGCGAAGTCGTGCAGCAGACGCTGCGCATGATGGGCGTGCAGCCGGACATGGCGGTCAAGCCGCAGATCGTGGCCAAAGAGGTGGAGGAATCGCTATGACAACGGCCTTGCCTTTGCTCGCCTCGGTGCACGACGCCGTCGCCTGGCTGCGCGAGCGGGTCACCGGCACGCTGCAGACCGACAGCCGGCAGGTGCGCCCCGGCGACGGTTTCATCGCCTGGCCCGGCGCCGCGACCGACGGCCGCGCCCACATCGCGGACGCGCTGTCGCGCGGCGCCGTGGCCTGTCTGGTGGAGCATGAGGGCGTGGAGGCATTTGCGCTCGAAGGCTTGCCGGTGGCGGCGCTCCATGGCCTGAAGGCGGCCACCGGCCTCATCGCGGCCGACTGGTTCGGGCAGTCCACGCAGCGCCTGGATGTGCTGGCCGTGACGGGCACCAACGGCAAGACCAGCACCAGCTGGTGGCTGGCCGAAGCGCTCAATGTGCTATCAAAAAATGAGCTTATTCCGCAAGGTGGATGTGCGCTGGTAGGCACTTTGGGTATGGGCACACCGCCCGCACTCACCAGCACGGGCATGACCACACCCGACCCGGTGCGGCTGCAGCGCGCGTTCCAGCAGTTCACCGATGCGGGCCGCACGGCCTGCGCCATCGAGGCCTCGTCCATCGGGCTGGCCGAGCACCGCATGGCGGGCACGCGCATCCGCGTCGCGCTGTTCACCAACTTCACGCAGGACCACCTGGACTACCACCCCGGCATGGCCGCCTACTGGCAGGCCAAGAGCATGCTGTTCGACTGGCCCGGCCTGCAGGCCGCGGTGGTCAACATCGACGACCCGCGCGGTGCCGAGCTGCATGCCTCGCTGGCGGACCGGCTGCTGGACCTGTGGAGTGTTTCCATCACCGGCCCCGCGCGGCTCGCGGCGCGTGACATCGCCATGGGCGAGGGCGGCCTCTCCTTCACGGTGGCCGAGGGCGTGCACACGCATGTGCTGCAGACGCGCGTGATCGGGCAGTACAACGTCTCCAACCTGCTGGGCGTGCTGGCCGGGCTGCGCGCCTTGGGCGTGCCGCTGGAGCACGCGCTCTACGCCTGCGCCCAGCTCTCGCCCGTGCCCGGCCGCATGGAGCGGATCCACCACCCCGGGCAACCCCTGGTGGCCGTGGACTACGCCCACACGCCCGACGCGCTGGACAAGGCCCTGCAGGCGCTGCGCCCGGTGGCCCGGGAGCGCGGCGGCAAGCTCTGGTGCGTGTTCGGCTGCGGCGGCGACCGCGATGCGGGCAAGCGCCCCCTGATGGGCGCCGTGGCGCAGCAGCAGGCCGACCTCGTGGTCGTGACCAGCGACAACCCGCGCAGCGAAGACCCCGCGGCCATCCTGCACCAGATCCTGCAAGGCACCATCGCCAGCAACGTGGTGCGTGCCGAGCCCGACCGTGCCGCCGCCATCGCCCTGGCCGTGGCCGAGGCCGCGCCCGCCGATGTGGTGCTGATCGCCGGCAAGGGCCATGAAGACACCCAGGAGACGGCGGGCGTGCGCGTGCCGTTCTCCGACATGGCCCATGCGCAGAGCGCGCTGCAGGCCCGTGGAGCACGCCCATGAGCGCCACCCCGGCCGTGATGATGACCCTGCAGCAGGCGCTGGCCCTGGTGCAGCCGCGCATTCCCGCCGCGCGCCTGGTGGGCGATGGGGCCACGCCGCTGGCCCGCGTGCACACCGATACGCGCAGCTTGCAGGCGGGCGACCTTTTCGTGGCGCTCAAGGGCGAACGCTTTGACGCCAACGCCTTCCTGGCCGATGCCCGCGCCGGTGGCGCCGCCGCCGCCATCGCCCATGGCGGCCTGCAAGCCGCCGGCCTGCCCGGCATCGAGGTGCCGGACAGCCTGGCCGCGCTGGGCGCGCTGGCCGCGGGCTGGCGCGCGCAGTTTGGCCTTCCGTTGATCGGCGTGACGGGCAGCAACGGCAAGACCACGGTGACGCAGATGATCGCGTCCATCCTGCGCGCCTGGAAAGGCGAGGCCGCGTTTGCCACGCAGGGCAATTTCAACAACGACATCGGCGTGCCTTTGACACTGCTGCGCCTGCGTGCCGGCCATGCGGCGGCCGTGATCGAGATGGGCATGAACCACCCGGGCGAAATCGCCACGCTGGCCGCCATGGCGCGGCCCACGGTGGCACTGGTCAACAACGCGCAACGCGAGCACCTGGAGTTCATGCACACGGTGGAGGCGGTGGCGCGCGAGAACGGCTCCGTGTTGGCCAGCCTGCCCGCCGACGGCGTGGCGGTGTTTCCTTCGGGGGATGCCTACACCGCCCTCTGGCGCTCGATGGCGCCGGGGCGCCGCACCGTCACCTTTGGCGAAGGCGGCGATGTGGCCTGCGCACAGGCTGCGTGGGGCCAGGGTGCCTGGGCCGTCACGCTGGCCACGCCGCGGGGCGAGGTGGCCACCCAGCTGCACATTGCCGGGCGCCACAACGTGGCCAACGCGCTGGCGGCCGCGGCCTGCACGCTGGCGGCGGGCGCACCGCTGGCCGCCATTGCGCAGGGGCTGAACGATTTCGCGCCGGTCAAGGGCCGCTCGCGCGCCTTCAGCGTGCGCATCGCGGGCCGCGAGGTCACCGTGGTGGACGACACCTACAACGCCAACCCCGACTCCATGCGCGCCGCCATCGACGTGCTGGCCGAACTGCCCGGCCCGCAGCTGCTGGTGCTGGGCGACATGGGCGAGGTGGGCGACCAGGGGCCGCAGTTCCATGCGGAGGCCGGTGCGCATGCGCGCGCGGCCCGCATCCCCTGCCTCTTTGCGCTGGGAGACCAATCGGTGCACGCCACCACGTCCTTTGGCGAGGGCAACGGCGGTGTGGCCCGGCATTTCAACGATAGGGGCGCGCTGCTGGATGCGGTGCGCCAGGCCCTGCCCACGGTGGGCAGCGTGCTGGTCAAGGGATCTCGATTCATGAAGATGGAACAGGTGGTGGAGGCGATCGCCTCTGCCGCGCAAGCGCAGGACAACCAGGAACAACAAGAGCGACAACCGCCGACGCAGGCACGGGAGGGACACCATGGCGCAACGCATTGAGAGCGTGCTGGAAGCAGCAGTCGGAGCCTGCGTCCGTGGGGCGCGGCCGCCCGTGGGAGGTGCCGCATGCTGCTGATGCTGTCGCAATGGCTGCAGGGCCTGTCGCCCGAGTTCGGCTTTTTCCGCGTGTTCCAGTACCTCACGTTCCGGGCGGTGATGGCGGCCATGACGGCGCTGCTCATCGGCCTCATCGCGGGGCCCAAGGTGATCCGCGTGCTCACCTCGCTCAAGATCGGCCAGCCCATCCGGGGCTATGCCATGCAGACGCACCTGTCCAAGAGCGGCACGCCCACCATGGGCGGCGTGCTCATCCTGCTGTCGATCGCGATCTCGACCCTGTTGTGGTTCGACCTGTCCAACCGCTTCGTGTGGATCGTGCTCATCGTCACGCTGGGCTTTGGCGCGATCGGCTGGGTGGACGACTGGCGCAAGGTGGTCAACAAGGACCCCGAGGGCATGCGCTCGCGCGAGAAGTATTTCTGGCAGTCGGTCATCGGCCTGATCGCCGCGCTGTACCTCGTGTTCAGCATCTCGGAAAGCTCCAACGCCAAGGTGTGGGAGCTGTTCGTGGGCTGGGTGCAATCGGGCTTCTCGCTCGATTTGCCGCCCAAGGCGGGGCTGCAGCTGCCGTTCTTCAAGGAAATCAGCTACCCGCTCGGAGTGCTGGGCTTCGTGATCCTGACCTATCTCGTGATCGTGGGCTCCAGCAATGCCGTGAACCTGACCGACGGGCTGGACGGCCTGGCCATCATGCCCGTGGTGATGGTGGGCTCGGCGCTGGGCGTGTTCGCCTACGTCACCGGCAGCTCGGTGTATTCCAAGTACCTGTTCTTTCCGCACATCCCGGGCTCGGGGGAGCTGCTGATCTTCTGCGCGGCCATGGCGGGCGCGGGCCTGGCCTTCCTGTGGTTCAACGCGCACCCCGCGCAGGTGTTCATGGGCGACGTGGGCGCGCTGGCGCTGGGCGCGGCGCTGGGCACCATCGCCATCATCGTGCGCCAGGAGATCGTGCTGGCCATCATGGGCGGCATTTTCGTGGTCGAGGCGCTGTCCGTGATGCTGCAGGTGACCTGGTTCAAGTTCACCAAGAAGCGCTACGGCGAAGGCCGGCGCCTGCTCAAGATGGCGCCGCTGCACCACCATTTTGAAAAGAGCGGCTGGAAGGAGACCCAGGTGGTCGTGCGCTTCTGGATCATCACCATGCTGCTGTGCCTCATCGGCCTGTCCACATTGAAACTGCGATGAACCCGGACGATCCCCTCATCCCGGCGGCACCAGCCGATCCTCCCGTGGCGGCCACGGGCATGGATGCGCCTGCCGCAACGCCGGAGGTGGAGCTGCCACCAGAGCGGTCCACGGCGGATGTGGTGCCGGGCGATCCAGGCGTGACCGACGTGGCCGGGCCCGGCGCGCTGTCCGCCGCCGAACCCATGGACGCCACGGCCGGCGCGACGGAACCTGCGGCAAGCGCCGATGGCACGGCCGGGGCTCCCGGGCCCGCCACAGGCGCACGCGCAGCCAACGCGGCGGCCAATGCCTGGGACCCTGAAAAGCCGCCCGCGGTCTCCGCCGCCAAGGCCGCCGCCGATTTCGTGGCGCAGATTTTTGCCGAGGTGGCGGCCCCCGAGGCCGCGTCTGCGCTGCCGCAGGTGGCTGATGAAGAAGAAGCCACGCAGGACGCTCCAGCCGATGGGCCCGCCGAGCCCCTGGGCCGGCCCGGCGAAGGCCTGCGTCCGCTGCTGGGCCAGAAGATCCTCATCCTGGGCCTGGGCGCCTCGGGCCTGGCCATGGCGCGCTGGTGCGTGCGCTGTGGCGCCGAGGTCACCGTGGCCGACACGCGCGCCGCGCCGCCGCAGCTCGCGGTGCTGCAGCAGGAGCTGCCCCAGGTGCGTTTTGTGGCCGGTGGCTTCGACGCCAGCCTGGTCGAAGGCCAGGACCTGCATGCGGTCTACCGCTCACCGGGTTTGAGTCCTCAGACAATTGCTCCTGTTTTGGTAGCTGCCAGCGCTTGTGGAATAAGCGCTGGTGGTGAATTGAGCTTGTATTCCATGGCGCTGGCTGCGCTCAAGGCCTCGCACGGCTACGCCCCGGCGGTGCTGGCGATCACGGGCACCAACGGCAAGACCACGGTGACCTCGCTCACGGGGCAGCTCGTGGAGCGCTCGGGCCAGAGCGTCGCCGTGGCCGGCAACATCGGCCCCACGCTGCTCGACACGCTCGCCAGCCACATCGACGCGGGCACGCTGCCCGAGGTGTGGGTGCTCGAACTCTCAAGCTTCCAGCTCGACGGCGTGACCGGGTTCGAGCCCACGGCGGCCACCGTGCTCAACATCACGCAGGACCACCTGGACTGGCACGGCGACATGGTGGCCTATGCGGCGGCCAAGGCGCGCATCTTCGGCCAGGCCGGGCTCATGATCCTGAACCGCGAGGACGCGGCCGTGATGCAGATGTTGCCGCCGCCGGTCAAGGTCAAGCTGCAAAAGCCCCAGGTGCGCGAGCACCTGACGTTTGGCGCCGACATGCCCCAGCGCCCCGGCGACTTCGGCATCGAGGTGGTGAGCGGCATGCCCTGGCTGGTGCGTGCCATGGATGCGGACGAAACCCGCAAGCGCGGCCGCAACGAGGCCGCAGAGGACCTGCACATCCAGCGCCTGATGCCCGCTGACGCGCTGCGCATCCGGGGCCGCCACAACGCCGTGAACGCGCTGGCCGCACTGGCGCTGGCATCGGCGGCAGGCTGCACGCTGGCGCCCCTGCTGTACGGGCTGCGCGAGTACCGGGGCGAGCCGCACCGCGTGGAGCCCGTGGCCGTCATCCACGGCGTCGAGTACTTCGACGACAGCAAGGGCACGAACGTGGGCGCCACGGTGGCGGCCCTCACCGGCCTGGGCGCGGAGCGCCGCATCGTGGTCATTCTGGGTGGCGATGGCAAGGGCCAGGATTTTTCTCCGCTGGCCGCGCCCGTGGCGCGCCATGCGCGCGCGGTGGTGCTGATCGGGCGCGATGCGCCGCAGATCCGCGCCGCGCTGCAGGACAGCGGCGTGGCACTGGTCGACGCCGAGACCCTGCCGCAGGCCGTGGAACTGGCCTCGCAGCGCGCCCATGCGGGCGATGCGGTGCTGATGTCGCCCGCCTGCGCGAGCTTTGACATGTTCAGGGGCTACGAGCACCGAGCCCAGGTCTTCTGCGACACGGTGCAGGCCCTGGCGGACGATGCGACAGGAGGCGCGGCATGAGTGCACCGGCCAGCAGCTTCCTGCAGCGCGTGGCGGGCTGGTTCGGCGGCCTGCCCGGCAAGGCCGTGGACGTGCTGCCGGTGCGCGTGGGCGGCACCGACTACCGGCCCCGCACCACCAGCACGCCGGCGAGCGTGCTCGGGTTCGACCAGGCGCTGCTGTGGGTGGTGGTGGCGCTGCTCGCCTGGGGGCTGGTGATGGTGTATTCGGCCTCCATCGCGATGCCGGACAACCCGCGTTTTGCCAACTACGCCTCCACCCATTTCCTTACCCGCCACGTGATGTACCTCGTGGTCGGCTTCGTCGCGGCGCTGCTGGCCTTCCAGGTGCCCATGGTGCTGTGGGAGCGCATGGCGCCCTGGCTCTTCGTGGTGGCGCTGCTGCTGCTGGTGGCCGTGCTGATTCCCGGCGTGGGCAAGGTGGTCAATGGCGCGCGGCGCTGGCTGTCGCTCGGGCCCATCGGCTTTCAGCCCTCCGAGGTGGCCAAGTTCGCCGTGCTCATCTACGCGGCCGACTACATGGTGCGCAAGATGGACGTGAAGGAGCGGTTCTTCCGCGCCGTGCTGCCCATGGGCGCCGCCGTGGCCATCGTGGGCGTGCTGCTGCTGGCCGAACCGGACATGGGGGCCTTCATGGTGGTGGCCGTGATCGCCATGGGCATCCTGTTCCTGGGCGGTGTGAACGCCCGCATGTTCTTCCTGATCGCGGGCGTGCTGGTGGCGGCCTTCGGCATCATGATCGCCAGCTCCCCCTGGCGGCGCGAGCGCGTGTTCGCCTACCTGGATCCGTTCAGCGAGGAGCACGCCCTGGGCAAGGGCTACCAGCTCTCGCACTCGCTGATCGCCATCGGGCGCGGCGAGATCTTTGGCGTGGGCCTGGGCGGCAGCGTGGAAAAGCTGCACTGGCTGCCCGAGGCCCACACCGACTTCCTGCTGGCCGTGATCGGCGAGGAGTTCGGCCTGGTGGGAGTGGTCACGCTCATCGTGCTGTTCCTGTGGATGACGCGCCGCATCATGCACATCGGCCGCCAGGCCATCGCCCTCGACCGCGTGTTCGCGGGCCTCGTGGCGCAGGGCGTGGCGATCTGGATCGGCTTCCAGGCCTTCATCAACATGGGCGTGAACCTGGGCGCGCTGCCCACCAAGGGGCTCACGCTGCCGCTGATGAGCTTCGGCGGATCCGCCATCTTGATGAATCTGGTGGCATTGGCCGTGGTCTTGCGTGTGGACTATGAAAACAAATTGTTGATGAGGGGAGGGCGCGTATGACGCAAAAAACCGCCCTCATCATGGCCGGCGGCACCGGCGGCCACATTTTCCCCGGGCTGGCCGTCGCCGAGGAGCTGCGTGCACGCGGCTGGCGCGTGCACTGGCTGGGCGCGCCGGGCAGCATGGAGTCGCGCATCGTGCCGCAGCACGGCTTCGCGCTGGAGCTCATCGACTTCTCGGGCGTGCGCGGCAAGGGCCTCGTCACGCTGGCTTTGCTGCCGGTGCGCCTGCTGCGCGCGTTCTGGCAGGCGCTGGCCGTGGTGCGGCGCGTGAAGCCGGATGTGGTGGTGGGCCTGGGCGGCTACATCACCTTTCCGGGCGGCATGATGGGCGTGCTGGCCGGCAAGCCCCTGGTGCTGCACGAACAGAACTCCGTGGCCGGCATGGCCAACAAGGTGCTGGCGGGTGTCGCGGACCGCGTGTTCACGGCCTTCCCCGATGTGTTCAAGAAGGGCCAGTGGGTGGGCAACCCGCTGCGCACCGCCTTCACCCGGCAACCCGGCCCGGCCGAACGTTTTGCGGGCCGCTCCGGCCCGCTGCGCCTGCTGGTGGTGGGGGGCAGCCTGGGCGCACGGGCCCTCAACGAGATCGTGCCGCAGGCCGTCGCGCTGATGCCCGCCGAACAACGCCCCACCGTGGTTCACCAAAGCGGCGCGACGCAGATCGACGCGCTGCGCGCCCACTATGCGGCCGCCGGGGTCGATGCGGAGCTGACGCCATTCATCGACGACACCGCCAGCGCGTTTGCGGAGGCCGACATCATCGTCTGCCGCGCGGGGGCGAGCACCGTGACCGAAATCGCGGCCGTGGGCGCGGCGGCCGTGTTCGTGCCGTTCCCTTCCGCCGTGGACGACCACCAGACCACCAACGCCCAGTTCCTGGTGAACGCCGGCGGCGGCTGGCTGGTGCAGCAACGCGACCTGACGCCCGAGGGGCTGTCCGGGATGCTATTGAATATGCAGCGTTCCACCCTGGTGGGTGTGGCGCTTAAAGCTAAAGACATGCAAAAAACCAACGCCACCCGCGAGGTGGTGACTGCCTGCGAGGAGCTTGCAACACCATGAAGCACGCCATTCGCCATATCCATTTCGTCGGCCTGGGCGGCGCCGGCATGAGCGGCATCGCCGAGGTGCTGTTCAACCTGGGCTACCGCATCTCGGGCTCCGACCTGGCCGACAGCGCCACGCTGCGCCGCCTGGAGGGCCTGGGCATCAAGACCTGCCTGGGCCACGCGGCGGCGCACATCGAAGGTGCCGATGCCGTGGTCACGTCCACGGCCGTCACGCCCGACAACCCCGAGGTGCTCGCAGCCCGGGAAAAGAAGATCCCGGTCGTACCCCGCGCGCTCATGCTGGCCGAGCTGATGCGCCTGAAGCAGGGCATCGCCATCGCGGGCACGCACGGCAAGACCACCACCACCAGCCTCGTGACCAGCGTGCTGGCCGAGGCGGGCCTGGACCCCACCTTCGTGATCGGCGGGCGGCTGAACAGCGCGGGGGCCAACGCCAAGCTGGGCAGCGGCGACTACATCGTGGTCGAGGCCGACGAGTCGGATGCCTCGTTCCTGAATCTTCTGCCCGTGATGGCCGTGGTGACCAACATCGACGCCGACCACATGGACACCTACGGGCACGACTTCGGCCGGCTCAAGGGCGCGTTCGTCGACTTCCTGCACCGCATGCCGTTCTACGGCACGGCCGTGCTGTGTGTGGACAGCCCGGCCGTGCGCGACATCCTGCAAAGCGTGACCTGCCCGATCACGAGCTACGGCTTTTCCGAAGATGCCCAGGTGCGTGCCATCAATGTGCGCGCCGAGGCGGGGCAGATGCGCTTCACCGTGCAGCGGCGCAACGGCGTCACCTTGCCGGACCTGGACATCGTGCTCAACCTCGCGGGCGAGCACAACGTGCTCAACGCGCTGTCGGCCATCGCCATCGCCGTGGAGCTGAACATCCCCGACGAGGCCGTGCAGCGCGCTCTCGCCGGCTTCAAGGGGGTGGGGCGGCGCTTCCAGAGCTACGGCAACCTTCCCGCCCGGGATGGCGGCCAGTTCACCGTGATCGACGACTACGGCCACCACCCGGTGGAGATGGCCGCCACGCTGGCGGCGGCGCGCGGCGCCTTCCCGGGCCGCCGCCTGGTGCTGGCCTTCCAGCCCCACCGCTACAGCCGCACGCGCGACTGTTTCGAGGATTTCGTGAAGGTCATCGGCCATGCCGACACCGTGCTGCTGACCGAGGTGTACGCCGCCGGCGAGGCGCCCGTGGTGGCGGCCGACGGCCGTTCACTGGCGCGCGCTCTGCGCGTGGCCGGCCGCGTGGAGCCGGTGTTCATCGACAACGTGGCCGACCTGCCGCAGGCCATCGCCGACAACGCGAAGGACGGCGACGTGGTGATGTGCATGGGAGCGGGCTCCATCGGCGCCGTGCCCGGCAAGGTGGTTGAATTGCTACAAAATAATGAGCTTAAGGCGCTGAAGGGGAGCGCGCTATGACCCTTTTTGATTCGAATTTTGATGTGAAGTCCCTGGGCAAGGTGGCCGTGCTGATGGGCGGCGACTCGGCCGAGCGCGAGGTGTCCCTCATGTCCGGCAGCGGCGTGCTGCAAGCCCTGCGCTCGCGCGGCGTGGACGCGCATGCGTTCGACCCCGCGCAGAACCCGCTGGGCGATCTCAAGCGCGACGGCTATGCCCGCTGCTTCATCGCGCTGCACGGCCGCCATGGCGAAGACGGCACGGTGCAGGGCGCGCTCGAACTGCTGGGCATCCCCTACACGGGCCCGGGCGTGATGGCCTCGGCCATCGCGATGGACAAGGTCATGACCAAGCGGGTGTGGCTGGCCGAGGGCCTGCCCACGCCGCGCTACGTGTGGCTGGCGCCCGACCGCCAGCAGCGCGAGGTGGTGCGCACCGTGCCCGACGAGCTGGGCCTGCCGCTCATCGTCAAGCCGCCGCGCGAAGGCTCGTCCATCGGCGTGACCAAGGTGCGCGGCTATTCGGACATGCAGGAGGCCGTGCAGCTCTCCGCGAAATACGACCCCGATGTGCTCTGCGAGGAATTCATCGACGGCGAGGAAGTCACCTGCGCCGTGCTGGGCCAGGGCGCCGGCGCGCGCGCGCTGCCCGTGATCCGCATCGTGGCGCCCGACGGTGCCTACGACTACCAGAACAAGTATTTCACCGACGACGTGAAATACCAGTGCCCGAGCGGCCTGCCCGAAGCGGAAGAGCGCGAGATCCAGCGCATCGTGCTGGACGCCTACCGCAGCCTGGGCTGCCGGGGCTGGAGCCGCGCCGACCTGATGCTGCGCGCCAGCGACCGCAAGCCCTTTCTGCTGGAGATGAACACCTCGCCGGGCATGACGGGCCATTCCCTCGTGCCCATGGCCGCGCGCGCTGCGGGCATCAGCTACGAGGAGCTGTGCCTGCGCATCCTGGCCGATGCCGTGCTCGACACGCAAGGAGCCGCCGCCAAATGAACTCCGCGCTGCCCGCACCGCTGGACGTCAAGCTCATGAACCTGACCGCGTCGGTCCTGTTCGTGGGTTGCGCCCTGCTCGTGCTGGCGGCGGGTGCCTGGTGGATGCTGCGCTATCCGGGCTTCGCGATCGCGCGCATCGTGGTGCAGGGGGAGCTGGTGCACAACAACGCCGTCACCCTGCGGGCCAATGTGGCGCCGCACCTCGCGGGCAACTTCTTCACGGTGGACCTGCGCGCCGCGCGCGCGGCGTTCGAGCAAGTGCCCTGGGTGCGCCGCGCCGAGGTGCGGCGGGTCTACCCCGGCAGCCTGCAGGTGGAGCTGCAGGAACACGAGGCCGTGGCGTACTGGGGACCGGAGAGCGGCTCGGCCATGGTCAACCGGCAGGGCGAGGTGTTCGAGGCCAACGTGGGCGATGTGGAGCAGGACGGCCTGCCCCGCCTGCTGGGCCCTGCGGGCAGTTCCCCCGAGGTGCTGCAGATGTTTGGGCTGCTGCAACCGGTGTTCAAGCCCCTGGGGCTGGAGGTCGAGTCCCTGGAACTGACCGGCCGGGGCGGCTGGCGCGCCAGGCTCGACAGCGACGCGGTGGTGGAGCTGGGGGGCGGGGCACCGCAGGAGGTGGTGCAGCGCACGCAGCGCTTCACGCGCACCTTGACCCAGGTGGCGGCGCAGTACGGCCGGCGCGTGGAGTCCCTGGAATCCGCGGACCTGCGGCACGCCGGGGGGTATGCGCTGCGCATGCGCGGCGTGAGCACCGTGATCCCCGATGCCATGGGCGCCGCGGGTGGCGTGCGCAGGAGGTGACGGCATGCAACAGCAGCAGCAACAGCGGTGCGTGGCGTGGAGAGCGGGGTGGTTCGTGAATGAGGCCGGGGTGCGGCGGGACAGAACAGAGAAGGGCAGAGACTGATATGGCAAGAGAATACAAAGACGTCGTGGTGGGGCTGGACATCGGCACAGCCAAGGTCATGGCCGTGGTGGCCGAGGTTCTGCCCAATGGCGAGCTCAAGCTCGCAGGCCTGGGCGTGGCCCCGAGCAATGGCTTGAAGCGCGGCGTGGTGGTGAACATCGACGCCACCGTGCAGAGCATCCAGCAGGCGCTGAAGGAAGCCGAGCTGATGGCCGACTGCAAGATCCAGCGCGTGTACACCGGCATCACGGGCAGCCATATCCGGGGCCTTAATTCCAGCGGCATGGTGGCCGTGAAGGACAAGGAGGTCACCTCGGCCGACGTGGCGCGTGTGGTGGAAACGGCCAAGGCCATCAACATCAGCAGCGACCAGCGCCTGCTGCTGGTGGAGCCGCAGGAGTTCGTGATCGACGGGCAGGATGTGAAGGAGCCCATCGGCATGAGCGGCATCCGCCTGGAGGCCAAGATCCACATCGTGACCGGCGCACAGAGCGCGGCCGAGAACATCATCAAGTGCGTGCGCCGCTGCGGCCTGGAGGTCGAGCAGCTCATGCTCAACCCCCTGGCCAGCAGCCAGGCGGTGCTGACGGATGACGAGCGCGAGCTGGGCGTGGTGGTGGTCGACATCGGCGCGGGCACGACCGACGTGGCCATCTTCACCGGCGGCGCGATCCGCCACACGGCGGTGATCCCGATCGCGGGCGACCTCATCACCAGCGACATCGCCATGGCGCTGCGCACGCCCACGAAGGACGCCGAGGACATCAAGGTCGAAAGCGGCTACGCCAAGCAGTTGCTGGCCGACCCCGAGGCGCAGGTGGAAGTGCCGGGCCTGGGCGACCGCAGCCCCCGCATGCTCAGCAAGCAGGCGCTGGCCGGCGTGATCGAGCCGCGCGTGGAAGAGATCTTCTCGCTCGTGCAGCAGGTGGTGCGCGAGTCGGGGTATGAAGAAGTGCTGTCGTCGGGCATCGTGCTCACCGGCGGCAGTTCGGTGATGCCCGGGATGATCGAGTTGGGCGAGGACATCTTCCTGAAGCCCGTGCGGCGCGGCATTCCGAAGTATTCCAGCGCCTTGTCTGACATGGTGGCACAGCCCCGGGCTGCTACCGTCATGGGCCTACTGGAAGAGGCGCGCCTGGCGCGGCTGCGCGGCTTCAAGGTGGCACAGAAAAGCGGTTCCATGAAGACGGCGTTTGGCCGTTTCAAGGACTTCATCGTGGGGAATTTCTGACCATGAAATTTCCTCTTTGGCTGGCGAGAGGCAGTCCGCACCGAATACCGCGTGGGCGATGGCGACGATGTACCGGACCGCCATCCCCGCTGCGCACGATGACATACCGAACAACCCATTGGCAGTTGCACACGAGATTGCAAACGAATTCAGTGAAAGAAACAGGAGCTCCAACATGACCATCGAAATGATCGAAGCCGAAGAATTCAACCAGGGCACCCAGATCAAGGTGATCGGCGTGGGCGGCGGCGGCAGCAACGCCGTCGAGCACATGATTGCCCGCAGCGTGCAGGGCGTGGAGTTTGTCTGCGCCAACACCGACGCGCAGGCATTGACCCGCAGCTCGGCCCACCGCCACATCCAGCTGGGCGGCAGCGGCCTGGGCGCCGGCAGCAAGCCCGACAAGGGCCGCGAAGCCGCCGAGGCTGCGGTGGACGACATCCGCCTGGCCATCGACGGCGCGCACATGCTGTTCATCACGGCCGGCATGGGCGGCGGCACGGGCACGGGCGCCGCACCCGTGATCGCCCGCGTGGCCAAGGAAATGGGCATCCTCACCGTGGGCGTGGTCACCAAGCCCTTCGACTGGGAAGGCGGCCGCCGCATGACCAACGCCGACAACGGCCTGGCCGAGCTCGAAGCCAACGTGGATTCGCTGATCGTGGTGCTCAACGAGAAGCTGCTGGAAGTGCTGGGCGATGACATCACCCAGGACGAAGCCTTCGCCCATGCCAACGACGTGCTCAAGAACGCCGTGGGCGGCATTGCCGAAATCATCAATGAATACGGCCACGTGAACGTCGACTTCGAAGACGTGCGCACCGTGATGGGCGAGCCCGGCAAGGCCATGATGGGCACGGCCACCGCCAGCGGCCCGGACCGCGCCCGCATCGCCGCCGAACAGGCCGTGGCCTGCCCGCTGCTGGAAGGCATCGACCTGTCGGGCGCCAAGGGCGTGCTGGTGCTGGTGACGGCCGCCAAGGGCAGCCTGAAGCTGTCCGAATCGCGCCTGGCCATGAGCACCATCAATGCCTACGCCTCGCCCGACGCGCACGTGATCTACGGCGCTGCCTATGACGACAGCCTGGGCGACGAGATCCGCGTGACCGTGGTGGCCACCGGCCTGTCGCGCCCCAACGCGCGCCGCCAGCCGATTTCGGTGGTGCAGGGCGGCCTGCGCACCGGCACGGACAACGTGGCCTACCAGATGCCCATCGCGGGCACGGGGGCCCTGGGCTCGGCCATGGGCGTGCAGGGCGGCCATGCCGGCAGCGCGCAGGCCGACTACGGCAGCATGTCGGTGCCCAGCGTGTGGCGTACCAACCGCACCCAGGCCGCGGCGCGCGTGGACGCGCTGTCCTCGGGCGGCATGGACGACCTGGAGATTCCGGCCTTCCTGCGCAAGCAGGCGGATTGATTCGGTACTCCCCCTGAGCGGCTACGCCGCTTCACCCCCTCTCTCGCTGCGCGGGAGGGGGCGAGGTCTGCGGCTCCCAGCCCGCCTGCGCGGGCTGGGACAGACCGAGCGCCCCTTGACTCTGGCAAGGGGTTTCTCGACATGCGCGGCGGGGCGGCGGCCCTTGCGCGGTGTCTCTGGCATTGGGCCGTGACGGTTTCCACCACCGCGCTTCCTATTTGGCTCGTATGCTCCTCAGCTGCGCAGTCACCGCCGTCTGGGTACGCGTGGCGCGCAATGCAGTCGCTGCGTGGCGCTACCTGCGTGTCTCTGACAGCTTGTACGCCGCCCCTGCGACTCCGTTTTCTATCAGGGTCATAGGCAGCCGTGGATGGTTTTTGCGGGGTCGCCCCACTAAAATCCCCGGATGCTCCAGCAACGCACCCTCAAGACGATCACCCGCGCCGTGGGCGTGGGCCTGCACAGTGGCCAGCGGGTCGAGCTGACCCTGCGGCCTGCGCAGCCGGACACCGGGATCGTGTTCCGCAGGGTGGACCTGCCGCAGCCGGTGGACATCCCCATCCGGGCGGAGGCCGTGACCGACACCCGCCTGGCGTCCACCATCGCCGTGGGCAATGCCAAGGTGCACACCGTGGAGCACCTCATGTCGGCCTGCGCGGGGCTGGGCATCGACAACCTCTATGTGGACATCACCGCCGAAGAGGTGCCCATCCTGGATGGCTCTTCGGCATCGTTCGTGTTCCTGCTGCAAAGCGCGGGCATCGAGCTGCAGAATGCCCCCAAGCGCTTCATCCGCGTCACCCGCCCCGTGGAAGTGCGCGAAGGCGAGGGCGCCGCGGCCAAGTGGGCTCGGCTTGCGCCCTACCACGGCTACAAGCTCAGCTTCGAGATCGACTTCGACCACCCCGCCGTGGATTCCACGGGCCAGCGCGTGGAGTTCGACTTGGGGCAAGGCAACTACAGCCGCGACATCGCCCGCGCGCGCACCTTCGGCTTCACGCGCGATGTGGAGATGATGCGCTCCAACGGCCTGGCGCTGGGCGGCGGCCTCGACAACGCCATCGTGATGGACGACTACAAGGTGCTCAACAGCGACGGGCTGCGCTACGACGACGAGTTCGTCAAGCACAAGATCCTGGACGCGATGGGCGACCTGTACCTGATCGGCAAGCCCCTGCTCGCGGCCTACAGCGCCTTCCGCTCGGGCCACGCCATGAACAACCTGCTGCTGCGCGAGCTGCTGGCCCAGCGCGATGCCTGGGAGGTCGTCACGTTCGAGGACGAGCGCCAGGCGCCCGGCGGGTTTGCCCAGCCGGCGCGCGCCTGGTGAGCATGAAGCACCATTCCCGGGCCGCAGCCCGGAGCCTCCTGCCAGTGCCGCGCCCGTTTTCACGGCGCCGGGAGTCCCTGACATGCTGATCTTTCGCTGGCTGGCCATGCTGCTGCTCCTGGCGGCGGCCGTGTCGTTTGCCTTCTATGCCGGCACGGGGCAGGCGCGCTACAAACGCCTGGGGCTCGTCATCCTCAAGTGGACGGTGATCGCGGCCGTCTTCTTCTTTGCGGTGGTCCTCATCGGGCGCCTCGCCTGACCGAGAGGCTCCGCAGCGCGGTTTTTTCTCTCTGGCCTATACTCGCGCCTGCTCCGGGGTGTGCGTAAGCGCTGAGATGCGAGGTGGCTGAAGAAATTCGGCAGGCCTTGCGAACCCGACGAACTTGATCCGGTTCATACCGGCGGAAGAAGAGCCGACCTCCTTGTCTCCGTGCCCGCAGTCCCTGCTGGCACGCCATGCCTCAGGTGCAGCCGCACCCGAGGGGCGCACAGGTCCATTCCGGAGCAGCACCCACCGCCACCGGAACCAGGAGACCTGCCCATGAACGCCCCCGACCCCCACGCCAAGCTGGCCACCCCCGAGAAGTTCGCCGAGTTGCTCGCACGCACGCGCGAACCCTTTCCTGCCTCACGCAAGGCCTACCTCCCCGGCCACCTGCACACCGATCTGCGCGTGCCCGTGCGCGACATTGCGCTGACCAACGGCGAACTGGTCAGCGTGTACGACACCTCCGGCCCGTATACCGACCCCGAGGCTGCGATCGATGTGCGCAAGGGCCTGGCGGGAGTGCGCGGCGGCTGGATCACCGGCCGTGGCGACGTGGAGCACTACGAAGGCCGCGCGCCCGTGGCGCTGGACGATGGCCAGAAGAGCGAAGACGCCACCCGTCTGGCCCAGCTGCGCGCCGAGGCCGCGGCCCTGCAGCGCAAGCCCTTGCGCGCCAAGGCGGGTGCCAACGTCACGCAGATGCACTATGCGAAGAAGGGCATCGTCACGCCCGAGATGGAATACGTGGCCATCCGCGAGAACGGCAAGCGCGAGTGGATGGAGCAGTACATGGCCGACGCTGGCCGCGAGCAGCGGCTGATGGGCAACCCCATGGGCGCGAGCATCCCCAAGATCATCACCCCCGAATTCGTGCGCGACGAAGTGGCCCGGGGCCGCGCCATCATTCCCGCCAACATCAACCACCCCGAGGTGGAGCCCATGGCCATCGGGCGCAACTTCAAGGTCAAGATCAACGCCAACATCGGCAACTCGGCGGTCACGTCGAGTATCGAGGAAGAGGTCGAGAAGCTCGTGTGGGCGATCCGCTGGGGTGCCGACAACGTGATGGACCTGTCCACCGGCAAGAACATCCACACCACGCGCGACTGGATCGTGCGCAACTCGCCCGTGCCGATTGGCACTGTGCCGATCTACCAGGCGCTCGAAAAGGTGGGCGGCGTGGCCGAGGACCTGACCTGGGCCATCTTCCGCGACACGCTGATCGAGCAGGCCGAGCAGGGCGTGGACTACTTCACGATCCATGCCGGCGTGCGCCTGGCCTACATCCACCTCACCGCGCAGCGGCGCACGGGCATCGTCTCGCGCGGCGGCTCCATCATGGCCAAGTGGTGCATGGCGCACCACCGCGAGAGCTTCCTGTACGAGCACTTCGAGGACATCTGCGACATCATGAAGGCGTACGACGTGTCGTTCAGCCTGGGCGACGGCCTGCGCCCCGGCTGCGCATCGGACGCCAACGACGAGGCGCAGTTCGCCGAGCTGCACACGCTGGGCGAGCTGACCCAGGTGGCCTGGAAGCACGACGTGCAGACCATGATCGAAGGCCCCGGCCACGTGCCCATGCACATGATCCAGGCCAACATGACCGAGCAGCTCAAGACCTGCCACGAGGCGCCGTTCTACACCCTGGGCCCGCTGACCATCGACATCGCACCGGGCTACGACCACATCGCATCGGCCATCGGTGCGGCCATGATCGGCTGGATGGGCACGGCCATGCTGTGCTACGTGACGCCCAAGGAGCACCTGGGCCTGCCCGACCGCGACGACGTCAAGCAGGGGATCATCGCGTACAAGATCGCCGCGCACGCGGCCGACGTGGCCAAGGGCCACCCGGGGGCCCGCGCGCGCGACGACGCGCTCTCCCAGGCGCGTTTCGACTTCCGCTGGCAGGACCAGTTCAACCTGGGCCTGGACCCCGACACGGCCAAGGAATACCACGACGAAACGCTGCCCAAGGACAGCGCCAAGGTGGCGCACTTCTGCTCCATGTGCGGCCCCAAGTTCTGCTCCATGAAGATCACGCAGGAAGTGCGCGAATTTGCCGCCCAGAAGGGCGTGGCGGAGGCCGAGGCGCTGGCCCAGGGCATGCAGACCAAGGCGGCGGAATTCCAGCAGCGCGGCGGGCAGTTCTACATTCCCGTGACACCGGTGGCATAAGCCCGCCTACTGACCCCGGGGATTCCCTGCAAAGGGCCCCGGGGCGGTGCTTACCCTGTGCGGCGGGGGCGGCAGCCCGGCATATAGTCCGGCCACACTCGGTTCAGAAGACCGGGGGGAGGGCGTGGCACCAAATTTGCTATGCTGGATTGTCTGTTAAAAACTGTAAGGAAGAGCCATGAATGCTCTGGGCCGCTTCTCCATCCGCACGCGCCTTTACTTCGGAACCGTCTTTTCCCTGATCCTGCTTGTTGTCATCGGCGCCATGGGCTACGTGGCGCTGGACCGCACGCGCGGCACGCTGCAGGTGCTGTTCTCGCAGCGCGTACAGACCCTCACCGACATGTCGGAGCTGCGCACCACGCTGGGCGACCTGCGCCGTACCGAAAAAGACATCATCATCAACTTCAACAACTCGGTCGAGGTCTCCGCGCTGCGCGAGACCTGGGCCAAGACACTGGCCGCGCTGCGCAAGAGCCTGGCCGATGTGCGCCAGGTGCAGTCGGGCGATGCGGCCTTCGTCGAGTCCATCGACAAGTCGCTGGCCGAGATCAAGCAGTACGAAACCGGCATTTCCCCTATCTTCGAGAAGATCGAGGGCGCGCAGCTCGATGGCGCCGGCGGCGGCGCCTATGCCGACCGGCTCAAGGTCCACATGGAGGCCACCGACAAGCTGTTCTCCAGCCTGGCCACCACGGCCCGCGCGCAGATGGACGAGGCCCGCGCGGGCGTGGAGTCCCGCACCTCCACCATGTCGGCCTTCATCGGCATCGGCCTGCTGCTGGGGCTGGCCGTGCTGATCCCGCTCACGTTCTTCAGCGTGCGCTCCATCACCGGATCGCTGCGCCAGGCGCAGGAGCTGGCCGACCGCATCGCCAGCGGCGACCTGTCGCGCGATGTGGAGGCCATGAACCAGGATGAGGTGGGCCAGCTGGTGGCCGCCATGGGGCGCATGCAGGATGCGCTGCGTGGCCTGGTGCGCCAGGTGCAGGACACGGCGGGCAACATCTCCACCGCCAGCTCCGAGATCGCCAGCGGCAACCACGACCTGAGCCACCGCACCGAGCAGACGGCTGCCAATCTGGAGGAAACCGCTTCGTCCATGGAGATGCTGACCAGCACCGTGCAGCAAAGCGCGCAGTCCTCGCGCCAGGCCAGCGACTTCGCCTCCACGGCCGCCGAGGTGGCCGCGCGCGGCGGCACCGTGGTGTCGCAGGTGGTGACCACCATGGACCAGATCACCACCAGCTCGCGCAAGATCGCCGACATCACGGGTGTGATCGACTCCATCGCCTTCCAGACGAACATCCTGGCGCTCAATGCCGCGGTCGAGGCCGCGCGCGCGGGCGAACAGGGCCGCGGCTTTGCCGTGGTGGCGAGCGAGGTGCGCAGCCTCGCGCAGCGCAGCGCGGAGGCGGCCAAGGAGATCAAGGGCCTCATCAGCTCCTCGGTGGAGCGGGTCGAGGACGGCTCGCGCCTCGTGAGCCAGGCCGGCCAGACCATGACCGAGATCGTGAGCAGCGTGCGCCGCGTGTCCGACATCATTGGCGAGATCACCGCTTCGTCGGCCGAGCAGAGCGACAACATCGGCCAGATCAGCCAGGCCGTCTCGCAGCTCGACCAGATGACGCAGCAGAACGCGGCCCTGGTGGAGCAGTCCACTGCGGCCTCGGAATCGCTGCGCGAACAGGCGGTGCAGCTGACCAGCGCGGTCCGGCAGTTCAAGCTGCAAGGGGGGGGCTCGGAGCTGCCCTCCTCGCCTTCATCGGCGCCGCTGGCCTCGCCCGCGCCCGCCGTTTCACCGGCGGGCCGGCGCCCCGCACTGCAGATCCGCTGATCCCAAGCGTTTTGAGCCTCTAGCGCTTGCTTGTCAAGCGCGGATTGCTATTAAAAAAGTAGCAAAATGATCCCGGTGGCGCACCGCCACCGAGAGGGCCTGTGGCGCGGCCGCCGGCCCGTGGGATCAGTCCCGCGTCACGCGCAGCACTTCCTCGCGGCTGGTGATGCCCGCCGCGATGAGCCGCTCGCCATCCTCCCGCATCAGCGCCATGCCATCGGCCAGCGCGGCGGTGCGGATGTCGGCCTCGGAGGCCTGGTTGTGGATCTGGGCGCGGATCGCGTCCGTGGTCACCAGCAGCTCGAACACGCCGGTGCGGCCGGTGTAGCCCGTCTGGCCGCAGTGATCGCAGCCTGCCCCATGGCAATGGCTGCAGTATTTGCGCACCAGGCGCTGGGCCAGCACGCCCAGCAGCGAGGACGACAGCAGGAACGGCTCCACGCCCATGTCGGTCAGGCGCGTCACGGCGCTGGCCGCGTCGTTGGTGTGCAGCGTGGCCAGCACCAAATGGCCTGTCAGCGAGGCCTGGATGGCGATCTGCGCGGTCTCGAAGTCGCGGATTTCGCCGATCATGATGATGTCCGGGTCCTGGCGCAGGATGGCGCGCAGGGCCTTGGCGAAGGTCAGCTCGATCTTGCTGTTGACCTGGGTCTGGCCCACGCCGGGCAGCTCGTACTCGATGGGGTCTTCCACCGTCATGATGTTGTTGCGCGTGGCATCGAGCCGGCCCAGCGCCGCATACAGCGTGGTGGTCTTGCCCGAGCCCGTGGGGCCCGTCACCAGGATGATGCCGTGTGGCTGGCTGATGAGGCCCTCAAAGCGGCGCAGGGTGTCGCCCTGCATGCCCACGGCTTCCAGGCTCAGCTTGCTCTCGCTCTTGTCCAGCAGGCGCAGCACGGCGCGCTCGCCGTGGGCGCTGGGCAGGGTGGACACGCGCACGTCGATGGCGCGGGTGCCCAGGCGCAGGCTGATGCGGCCGTCCTGCGGCAGGCGTTTCTCAGAGATGTCCAGGTCGGCCATGATCTTCAGGCGCGAGATCAGGGCGGCGTGCAGCGCGCGGTTGGGCTGCACCACCTCGCGCAGCGTGCCGTCCACGCGAAAACGCACGCTGGAATGGCGCTCGTAGGGCTCGATGTGGATGTCGCTCGCGCCGTCGCGCGCGGCCTGCGTGAGCAGGGCGTTGAGCATGCGGATGATGGGCGCGTCGCCAGCCGATTCCAGCAGGTCTTCCACGGCGGGCAGTTCCTGCATCATGCGCGAGAGGTCGGCGTCGCTCTCGACCTCGCTCACCACCGTGGCGGCGCTCGATTCGCTGTGCGAATACACGGCACTGATGCGCTGGGCCAGGGCCGGGGCGTCCAGCGGCAGCAGCTGCTGCACAGGGTGCTTGCGCAGCACTTCGGACAGCGCTCCCGCGTCGGGGCTGGGGCCATGCCACAGCACCAGCTGGTGGCCGTCGTCCTCCAGCAGCAGCTGGGCCGTGCGGGCAAAGGCGTAGGGTAGGGGGTGGCGCATGGGGGCTCGGTCCTCAGAGCGCCTGGGCCGCCACCGTGGCGTTCAAGGCCGTCTGGCTGCGCACCGTGGCCGCAGCCGCCTGGGCGGCGTCTTCCGTGGCGAACGGGCCTACGCGCACACGGGTGGCTTTGCCCCGGTTGGTTTCCACCGCCTGCAGGGACAGCGGCAGCGCGGAGTCGCGCAGCTTGGCCATCGCGCTCCTGGACTGGGCGTCCTGGCCCATCACGCCGACGTTCACGTAGTACAGGGGCACCGGCACCTTGGCCATGGGCGTGGCGGCGGTGCCGGGCTGGGCCGGGGCGCTGCTTTGTGGGGCCGTGGCGGGGTTGACTGGCTGGGGCGCGGGCACCGGGGTCAGCTGCTGCTGCTGTTGCTGCTGCAGGGGCGCCGGCATGGCGGCGGGGGCGGTGCGTTCGGGTGCCACGGGCAGTGCGGGCAGCACCGGGGCCCCCGATACCGTACCCATCATCAGGCTAGGGGCGGGCTGGGTGGCGTGCTGCAGCGCCCGGATGGCTTCGTAGCGGTCCACCACCAGGGCGTCGCTGGTCGCGTTGTCGCGCACCACGATGGGGCGCAGGAAGATCATCAGGTTGGTCTTGCGGCGCGAGCGGTTCTCGCTCTTGAACAGGTTGCCCACCACGGGCAGGTCGCCCATCACGGGCACCTTGTCTTCGCCCTGCGAGTAGGTGTCCTCCAGCAGGCCGCCGATGACGATGATGCTGCCGTCGTCCACCACCACGTTCGATTCGACCGCACGCTTGCTGGTGGTGGGGCCGGTGGCGTTGGACAGGGTGGAGCGGTCGATCTTGGAGATCTCCTGGTAGATCGCCATTTTCACGGTGCCGTTCTCGCCGATCTGCGGGCGCACCTTGAGCATCAGGCCCACGTCCTTGCGCTCCACGGTGTTGAACGGGTTCACTGTGCCGCTGTTGCCGGTGTTCGCATACGAGCCCGTGACGAAGGGCACGTTGTCGCCGATGAGGATGCGCGCCTCCTCGTTGTCCAGCGTCATCAGATTGGGGGTGGACAACACGTTGGCGTCGCCGCTGTTCTGCAGGAAGTTGGCCAGCGCGCCCAGGTAGTACTGGCCGTTGATGCGCGGCGCGAGCGCCAGGTTCAGGCCCCCGCCCAGGCCGCCCGCGGCGGTGGCGATGCTGCTGGCACTGCCCGACGCCAGCGCGGCGGTCAGCCCCAGGATGTTGGCGCCGGCCGCGCCGGAGTTGGTGCCGATCACACCCACCGTGCCGTCCCCCTGCTTGCCCAGGATGCCCTGCCACTGGATGCCGAACTGCGCCACTTTGTTGGCCGACACCTCCACGATCAGACTTTCCACCAGCACCTGCGCGCGGCGGCCGTCGAGCTTGTCGATGACGGTGCGCAGCTGGCGGTACAGCGGCTCGGGCGCCGTGATGATGAGCGAGTTGGTCGTCGGGTCGGCCTGGATCTGGCCGCCGGTGGAGGGCTGGTTGTTGTTGGTGCTGCTGGTGCCCATGCTGGAGCTGCCAGAGCCCAGGCCGGAGTTGCTGCCGCCCCCGGACAGGCTGCTGCCCGTGGACAGCATGCTGCCGCTGTTGTTGCCACCGCCCACGCCTGCGCTGGGCGCCGCCGGTGCGGCGCTTGCGCCCGCGCCGCCGCCACCCGTGTTGCCGCTGCCGCCCATGGCCGCCATCGCGGCGCGCAGGGTGGTGGCCAGCTTGGTGGCGTCGGCATTCTTCAGGTAGACCACGTGGATGTTGCCGGTGGCCGCACTGCTGCCGGGCGCGGGCGCCTGGTCGAGCTGCGCCACCAGCGCGCGCACCTGGGCCACGCGGGCCGGGTTGGCCGCGCGCAGGATCAGCGCGTTGCTGCGCGGCTCGGCGATCAGCGTGGTCTTGAACGAGGTGTCGGTCTGGCCCTGTGCGCCTGGCGCGCCGGGGGTGGCGCCGCTGCCGCCGTCGATCAGGCGCGCCACCAGCGGCGCGAGGTCGGTGGCGACGGCGTTGCGCAGAGGGATCACTTCCACGTCGCTGGCGTTGGAGACATCCATGGCCGCCACGATGCGCGCCAGGCGTTGCAGGTTGTCGGCGTAGTCGGTGATCACCAGCGAGTTGTTGCCGGGGTTCACGTTGATGGTGTTGTTGGGGCTGATCAGCGGGCGCAGCACGGGCACGAGGTTGGCCGCGTTCTCGAAGTTGAGCTTGAAGATCTGCGTGACGATCTGCCCGCCCCCGGGCGCGCTGCCGGCGTTGCCCTGCACCACGCTCACGCTGCCGCCCTGCAGCTTGGCGTCGGCCTCGGGCACCACCTTGTACAGGCCTGCGGCCTCCACCACCGTGAAGCCCTGCAGGCGCAGCGCGGCCAGGAACTGCTGGAAGGCGGCGGCGGGTGTCACGGCCCGTTCGGTGACCAGGTTGAGCTGGCCCTTGACGCGGGGATCGACCACCACGTTGCGGCCGGTGATGGTGGCCATGGTGCGCGCCACCGCCTCGATCTCGGCATTGGCGAAGTTCAGCGTGACCGGTTCGCCCGAGCGCACGCTGCCGGTGCTGGTGTCAATGGCGGTCTGCGCAATGATCTGGCCGCCAGCGCAGGTCAGTAAAACGCTGAAAGCTATTGTTTTGAGAGCAAAACCCGGGCGGTGCGAAAACAAGGAAGTCATAGGTTCAACCCACGGTGATGATGGAGCGCGCGCCGCTGCGCCGTCCGATGATGTTCAGGAGATTGGACAGGGCGGCCTCGCGCTCGGGGGTGGCGCTGGCCTCGCCCGCAAACCGCAGGCGCTGGCCCACCCACTGGCCGGTGCCGCTGAGCTGCAGGTGGCCGTCGAGCGTGCTGAGCGTGAGCGCGGGCACCTCGCCGCCCGCCAGCAGCAGCCGGTAGCTGCCCATGGGCCGCAGGGTGGACAGGCGCGAGGACATGGCCCGCGCATCCATCTGGGCCTGGCCCTCCAGCACCATGCGGCCCGCGGTCCAGCTGAAGGCCAGGCCGCGCGTCTGCAGCGTGAGCTGGCCTTGGGGCTGCAAGGTGTTCCAGGGAGTCCCGAGCCCGGCCAGGATGGCGGCGGGCCACTGGCTTTGGCCATCGGCCAGGGTCAGCCGGGGGCCGGCCCAGCGGGCCTGTGCGTGCAGCTGCAGGGGCTCGGGCGTGCAGCAGCTCGCATGCAGCTGGGCGCGCAGGCCGGCGAGGCCGGGGCGCAACCGCCACTCCACCCGGCCGGGCAGGGCCGCGCGGTCCTGGCTCGCCGCGCCGCCGGTCAGCACCAGCTGGGCCGAGCCGGTCCAGACCGTGCCGCGCGCCTGCAGCAGTTGCACCTGGCCATTGGTGGCGCGGGCCAGGCCCCGCGCCAGCCAGTGCGCTGGCGCGAAGGCCAGCACGGCGGGCAGCACGCCGGCCACGGCGCCCGCCAGCGCCCAGCCCCAGGCGGAGCGCGGGGCACGGACGGGAGGCTTGCGGGTGCGGGTGCGGGTGCTGGTGGCCACGTTGAGGGAATATCTGTCTGTCTGTCGGCTGGTCTGTCTGGCGGGCCGTGTCAGCGCTGGGCTGGCAGGGCGAGGACCAGCGTGCCGTCCCAGCGCGGCATGGCCGAGGCCGGAGCGCCCAGGACGGCGGGTGCCGCGGTGCCCGGGGGAGGGGCGGCCGGGGCGCTGCGGGCCAGCCGCGCCTCCACCGGCGTGGCCCGTGCGTTGCTGCGCGCCTGGGCCAGCCACTGGCCCAGGGCGTCGGCGGGCGCGCCCTTGAGCGTCACCGTGGCGCGGTCGCCCACCACATTGAGCTGGGCGGTGTTGCCCAGGCGCTGGGTCAGGGCGGTGCGCAGCGCGCCCACCGCGTCGCCGGTGCTGGTGCGCGGGGCGGATTGCAGCTGCTGGGCCTCGGCCTGCAGGCCCTGCATGTGCTGAAGCTGCGTGTCGAGCGCGGCATGGCGGGCGGGCGCGGTCCGCAGCGTGGACAGGGCGGGGGCCACGGCCACCCACCACAGCAGGGCGAGGGCGATCAGGCCGCCCGCGGCCAGGACCAGTGTTTGTTCGCGGGGTGCCAGCGCCTGCCAGCGGTCCCGCAGCGCGGTGGTGTTGCGTGTCATGGGGTGCCTTGCGCATGGGGCCGTGGGCCGCCTTCGGCGGCGCTCATCAGCAGGCTGCCGTCTTCCAGCCGCACCCGGTAGCCCGCGGCTTCCAGGCGGGCGCTGAGCGCGGGTTCCTCGTCGGGGGCCAGCGCCACGCCGCGCAGGCGCAGCTCGCCAGGGGTGTATTCGATGCCGGTGGGCTGTCGGCCGCTGGGCAGGGCCGTGCCCGCAGCGGCCAGCAGGGGCTCCAGGTCGCGCGCCGAGACGCTGCCGGCGGCCTGCCGCAGCTGCGCCAGCTCGCGCTCCATCTGCACGGGGGCATCCACCACCACCTGCACCTTGGGGAAGGTCTGGGTCAGCGTGGCGCGCACCGCGGCCTGCTTGGCCGCCAGCGCCTGGCGCTCCTGCCAGGCCCAGGCGTTGAGTCCCACCAGATGGGCCGCGGCAAGCAGCCCGGCACCCCAGCGCGCCGCGCGCCACTGGGGGGCGTACAGCAGTGCGCTGGCCACGCTGCCCGCCTTGCGCAGCGCGCGCGTGCGTCCCGTGCTGGCCAGGTCGAACTGGGCCAGGTCCCAGTCGCCGCGCGCGGCTTCCAGCGCCCGCTGGCTGGCCGTGTGCAGCGCCGCGCGCTGGCCCAGGGTGCGTTCCGCGAGGGCCGCCACGGCGGGCTCGGCGCGCACGACGGGAGCGTCGCCGTCCTCGCCGGAAGCCGCCTGGGCGGGCATGCCCGCGCGGGCCAGCGCCATGGCCATGTTCGACAGGGGCAGCACGGCCACGCCGTGGTCCGCGCCCTGGCCCGTCAGGACCACGCAGGCGTCCTCGGGCGTGCCCAGCACGCACAGTTCGGGGCGGCCGCTGGCGGTCGGGCCGGGGGCGAACTCGGGCACCACGCGCGCCACGCGGCGGCCCGCGGCCTCCAGCGCCTGCAGGTTCTCGCGCAGCCAGGCGCGGTCGCACACGGCCACCCACACGGGTTCGCCGGGGTGCGCCGCGGGCTGGATCGCGAAGTGCAGCTGGGAGGCATCGTCAAGCACGCGGTCTTCGAGCAGCCCCTCCAGAACGGACCGCAGGCGCGGTGTCTGCTGCCCGGCGCCCAGGGGCAGGCCGGGAGGCAGCTGCACCTTCTGCCACGACAGCGCCCGCGCGGGCACCACGGCCACGACCTCGCCGCCAGGGCGCGTGGGCTCGGGCAGCAGCGCCGCCGGGGCGCTGGCATGTCGGATGGCGGTGTGTCCGTCCGCCGTCAGCGTGTAGCTGTACTCGGTGGCGGGGCCCGGGCGGGCGGGCGGCAGGAAAAGGATGAGGGTGCTCATGGACGGGTTTTGCGGGCCATTTTAGGGGGAGGGCTTGACAGTGCAGGGCCCAACCCGCGGATGTGTTGCGGATGTGTTGCGTCTCAGCGCGGAGGCTGCGGCGCGGCCCCGGTGTTTTCGCGGTCAAAAGCGCCGCGTTCGCGCCACAGCGTGGTCACCTCGATACCCTGTTTGCGCACCAGCGATCGCTCGTCCACCATCGCATCGCCCAGGCGCAGGCGGCCCCGCACCTCGAAGTAGGAGGAGGCCACCGCATGGGCGCCTTCATTGATGTCGATGTTCGCGCCCAGCAGGTCGCGCACTTCGCTCAGGGTGCGGAAATGCCGTGCCTCGCGGACCTGCAGGATCTTCTGGGCGCTGGCCATGTCCAGGCCGTCGATGGCGGCCAGCAGCACGTCGATGTCGGCGGTGTTGATGTTGACCGGGGTGCGCACGGGCAGCAACGCCACGTGCGGGGTCAGGCGGGCCACGGTGGCGGGCGCCAGGCCCAGCCAGCCCAGCTGGGACACGGTGGGTGGCATCAGTGGCGCCGTACTGCTGTCGCTGCCCGTCGTGGCCTGTGCCTGCCGCAGGGCCTGCGCGAGCAGGCCGAGCTCCTGCTGCGGCAGCCCCAGGCGTTCGAACAGCCGCGTGAACTGCCGCATCGCCACGGCCTGCTCGGGCCCGGTGGCCGCCAGGTTCATGAGATTCATGCGGCCTTGCATGTCCGAGATCTGCCCCGACAGGAAGGCCTCGGTGGTGTCGGTGCTGGCGTCGTCCACCTGGCTCACGTTCTTGTCCGCCGCGAGAAAGGTCGACAGCCGCGCCTCCTGCAGCGGCACGGCCCAGGGCTCGGCCAGGTGGTCGGCGCCGCCCGAGCGGCCATCCTCGCGCAGGATCAGGCGCGACCAGTCGAGCGCGCCGACCAGGATCCAGGTGGACTGCACGCGGCCGCGCTCGGCCGTCTCGACCTCCACCGCGCGCCACTGCTGCCACATGGCCGCGGCCGCGAAGGTGGCCACCAGCGTGACGGTGAGCATGGCCAGCAGCAAAGCGGCCCCCCGTGAGGCGCTGCGCGCCTTCCCTCTCTCTCGCTGCGCGGGAGGGAGACGCATCCGGTGGCCCGGCAAAGCCGGTTCCACGGGGGCACTGGCGTTGGCCGTGCCAGCGTCATGGGTGCGTGGTGCGCGGCGCCTCACGATCTGCCTCCGCCCAGCACCGGGTTCACCCAGTCGCGCGTGAGGCGCCCGACCAGGGCCTGGCCTGGCGGCAGGGTGATCTGCAGGCGCACGCCGTCGGGGATGGCCGCCGCGCCGCTCGCGCTGGCGCCGCTGCTGGAGAGCGGGTTGGACCAGGCGCCGCCCCGGTAGTAGAAGATCTGCCAGTCCGCCAGCGGCAGCAGCGTCATCTCGTGGCGCCGCTCGGCCTCGCCCGGCGTGCGCGCCCATTGCGCCGCCAGCTGCCAGGCCTCCTGCCATTGGGCGCGCGTGCGCACCGGGGGAGACTGCCAGCGCATCCACTGGCCCTCGCCCTGGGCGCCCCGGCGTGTCCAGGCCACCACCAGGGCGCCTTCGTCGGGCACGGCGCTGCTGCGCCGCGTCAGGCGCAGCACCTGGCCGTCCCAGTCGAGCGGCGTGGTGTTGGCGATCGGCGTGAGCGCATCCAGGTCCGTGCCCCATTGGCCCAGCGCCGCCTGCAGCACCAGCATTTCATCCGCCCGCTGGCGCGTGATCTCCTGCGCCCGCACCATGCCATCGAGCCCGCGCCAGCTCAGGATGGCCAGCAGGCTCATCACCGCAATCGCCAGCAGCAGTTCGACCAAGGTGAAGCCACCGTGAGTGCGACGTGACGGATTCCTTCTGACATGCGGCCGCGCATCGCCGGAGGCCGTGGAACCTGGCGCGCCCCAACGCCAGTGCCACCGTGGAACTGGCTTTGCCAGGCCACGGGTGGCGTCCCCCTGGGGGGAAGGCGCGAAGCGACTCAGGGGGGGCATCTGGTCAATACCTTCCAATGATGGTCGAGATGCGCAGGATGGAGTTGTCGCCATCCAGCACCTGCGCGTCCACGCGGCGAAAGCTCGGGTTGGGCGTGGGGCGCACGCTCACGGCGACGGTGAGCGTGCGCCCCGCCTGTTCGCAGGCGAGCGTGCTGTCGCCCACGCTGGGCATCTGGCGCGACAGGCGGGTGTACACGAGCTCGTTCTCGGCGCACAGCTGGGCCAGCACGATGTCCGACTGGCGCAGCGCGTTGCGGGTGAGCGCGGTGGTGGCCTGCAGGCCCGCCATGAGGGCGATGGCGACGATGCCCAGCGCCACCAGCACTTCCACCAGCGTGAAGCCGCGCTGCGGCGCGCTGCGTCGATCCGGGCGCGGGCGGCTGCTCACTGGACCGGCTCGACGGTGAAGGGGCGCACGCCATCGGTGGCGACGCGCAGCGCGCGTTCGGGATGGGCGTGGTGGGTGATCAGCACCTGCTGCGGGCCGATGAGCGGCTCCGGTCCCAGCACCAGCATGGTGGGGGCGCGCGCCGTGGTGCCCGCATCCAGCCACTGGCTGGGCAGCGCCTGCAGCGCGCTGGGCGGCAGCCCTTCGAAGCGGAACCCGCGTGCCTCGGTGCGCCAGCGCACGGGCATGCCGCCGGCGCGCGACTGCGCGCGCGCGGATTCCAGCAATGCCGCCAGCCGGGCCGCCTCGCGCTCGATCAGCGTCTGCCCGCTGTCGCGCATCGCCACGCCCACGCCCGCCGTGGCGAGCGCGATGATGCTGATGACCACCAGCAGCTCCAGCAGCGTGAAGCCCCCCTGGGCCGCTGCGCGGCGTCCCCGCAGAGGGGCCGGGCCACCGGTGGCCCGGCCAGGCCGGTTCCACGGCATCCCCGGCCTGGGGCGCGCCAGTGTCATGGGGCGGGGGTGCACGGCGAAGGGCCGGCCCTCATTGCCAACTGCCAATATCGGCATCCTTGCCTTCGCCGCCGGACTGGCCATCGGCGCCGAACGACATCACGTCGATCTCGCCCTTGATGCCGGGGTTCAGGTACTGGTACGGGCGGCCCCAGGGGTCGTTGGGCAGTTTTTCGAGGTACAGCTTCCAGTTGTTGGGCACCGGGCCCGAGGTGGGCTTGACGATCAGCGACGGCAGGCCCTGCTCGGCCGTGGGGTAGCGCTGGTTGTCCAGGCGGTACAGCTTGAGCGCCTGCATGATGTTGGTGATGTCGGTGCGGGCTGCCGTCACGCGGGCGTCGTCGGCACGCTCGAGCACATTGGGCACGATGAGGGCGGCCAGCACGCCGATGATGACGAGCACCACCATCAGCTCGATGAGGGTGAAGCCCCGGGAGAGGCTGCGGCGGGCGGAGCGCAAGAGGAAGGGGAGGGAAGTGTTCACTGCTGGCGGTCTCTCGGATGGTCGGATCGCGTGAATCATAATCCCCGCATGGTGACCAATTCACACAGCAAATGGGGCGTGCGCCTGGGGACCCTGGCGCTCTGGGCCGCGGCGGGCGCCAGCGTGGTCTTCTGGGGCCTGCGCCTGTCGGCGCCGGCGGGCGGCATCGCCGCGCCCGCGGTGTTGCCAGCGCCGGTGGCGCCCGACGCGCAGGCGCTGGCCCGCCTCCTCGGGGCGGTGGCGTCCCCGGCGGGCGCTGCGCCCGCGCCCGCTGCGCCCACGCTGGCCAGCCGGTTCGCGCTGATCGGGGTGCTCTCGGGGCGCAGCAGCGGCGGCGGTGCCGCGCTGATCGCGGTGGATGGCAAGCCGGCCAGGCCCTTCCGCGTGGGCGCGGCGGTGGACGAGGGGCTGGTGCTGCAGGCGCTGGGCCCGCGCCAGGCGCAACTGGGCGCCGAGGTGGGAGGCGCCGCCACGCTCACGCTGGACATGCCCCTGAAGCGCTGACCCGGCGCGTGGCGGGCGCAGTCGCCCGCCAGGGCCTCCGCTCTCAGATGCCCCGGTGGGCGATGTCCCACTCGCCCCAGCCCGGCGCGGCAAGGGGCCATTCTTCGGAGCGCGGCAGCTCGCCCCCACGTGCCTGCAGCCAGGCCACGCAGCGGATCACGCCGGCATGGGTGATCCAGGCCACATCCCGTGCGGTTTCTTCTGCGGGCGGGAGGGAATGCAGCGCGGCTGCCACGCGCTCCAGCATGGCCGCCAGGCTTTCACCATTCCCGGGGCGGTAGCTGGCGAACGCGGCCGTCCAGGCGTCGATGTCGGAGCGGGCGATGGCATCCCAGGCCAGCCCTTCCCAGCTGCCAAAGTCCATTTCGCGCAGGCGGGCGTCGGGTTTGGGTATCAAATCAGGCCGCAGCGCTTGCAATTCCATCGCAAGCTGCTCACATCTTTGTAGCGTGGAGTGGAACACCTGGATCCCGGGTGGCAGGGTGGTGGCCAGGCGTTCCGCGGCGGCGCGGGTGGCGGCGGGGTCGGCGGGGACGTCCAGCGCGCCGTAGCAGATGCCGGGCGCCACCCGCGGCTGGGCATGGCGCACCAGCCAGAGGCGGGCGCCGCGCTGCGGTCGGGCCACGGGCTTCACATCCAGCGCAGGGCCAGCGCCGCGCCCAGGTAGAAGCCGATTTCGCTGACCTGCTGCGTGGCGCCCAGGCAATCCCCCGTGAACCCCCGCAGCCGGCGCGCAAACCAGCGGGCCATCCAGGCGGCGGCGAGGGCGCTCAGCACAATGGCTGCTACTAAATATGTAGCTGATTGCGCTTTCCAGACAAGCGCCAGCGGCACAAAACACCATGAAAATGCCGTCGCCAGCGCAGTGCCCGAGATCTGGTCGGCCAGCGGCTTGCTTTTGGAGCGGGCGGTGTCCCCCACATGCGGCAGGCTGCGCACGATGAGCAGGGGCCAGAAACGCGACACCACATGGGCCCCCGCCAGCGCGGCCACGGCGGCCAGCAGGCTGTGGGAGCCCAGCAGCGCCAGCACGCTGAGCTTGGCCAGCAGCGCCAGCACCAGGGCCATGGCACCGAACGCGCCGATGCGCGAGTCCTTCATGATGTCCAGCGCCCGCTCGCGGTCGGCACTGCCGCCCAGGCCGTCGGCCACATCGGCCAGGCCGTCCTCGTGGAAGCCGCCGGTCATCAGCACCGTGGCGATGGTGCAGAACACGGCGGCCACGGCCGGTGCCAGCGGATTGGGCGCCAGCGCCCAGTGAAGCGCGGCATAGACGCCCGCCGCGAGCAGCGCCGCCAACCAGCCAATGCCCGGAAAGTGCGCCGCGCTGGCGCGCAGCATGGCGGGGCTGTAGCCCACCCACTGCGCCAGCCGCCCGGTCACCGGGATGCGCGTGAAGAACTGCACGGCCAGCAGGTAGTGGCGCAGGGCTTGCATGGACGGGCGGAGGAGGCTATGTCAGATTTGATAGCTGCCAGCGCTGGTTGGATAAGCGCTGGAGGCCGGTTCGACCCATATCCTGGTCACTTGGAACGCAGGAACAGCCGGTAGGCCGGGTTCAGCGTCTCTTCCACGTATGGGTAGCCCAGCGTGGCCAGGAAGGCGTCGAACGTGGCGGTGTCCTCGGGCGGCACCTGCATGCCCACGAGGATGCGGCCGTAGTCGGCGCCCTGGTTGCGGTAGTGGAACAGGCTGATGTTCCAGGTCGGCTGCATCAGGCTCAGGAACTTGAGCAGCGCGCCCGGCCGCTCGGGGAAGGTGAAGCGCATCAGCCGCTCGTCCTGCGCCAGCGCCGAATGGCCGCCCACCAGGTGGCGCAGGTGTTCCTTGGCCAGTTCGTCGTGGGTCAGGTCCAGCGCCTCGAAGCCGTGGCGGCCGAAGTTCCGGGCGATCTTGTCCGATTCGCCCTTGCCGTTGGTGGTCAGGCCCACGAACACATGGGCCTTGGCGGCGTCGCTGATGCGGTAGTTGAACTCGGTCACGTTGCGCGCGCCGCCGGGCAGGTCGCCCACCACCTCGCAAAAGCGCCGGAAACTGCCGCGTTCCTCGGGGATGGTCACGGCGAACAGCGCCTCGCGCTCCTCGCCCACCTCGGCGCGCTCGGCCACGAAGCGCAGGCGGTCGAAGTTCATGTTGGCGCCGCACAGGATGGCGGCGTAGGTCTCGCCCCGGGTCTTGTTCTCGGCCACGTACTGTTTGATGGCGGCCACGGCCAGGGCCCCCGCGGGCTCGACGATGCTGCGCGTGTCCACGAAGATGTCCTTGATGGCGGCGCAGACGGCGTCGGTGTCCACGGTGATGAAGCCGTCCACCAGGCCGCTGTGGGTGATGCGGAAGGTTTCCTCGCCCACGAGCTTGACGGCCGTGCCGTCCGAGAACAGGCCCACATCGGGCAGCGTGACGCGCTGGTGCGCGTTGACCGACTGGATCATCGCGTCCGAGTCGTTCATCTGTACCCCGATCACCTTGATCTCGGGCCGCACGGCCTTGATGTAGTTGGCCACGCCAGAGATGAGCCCGCCGCCGCCGATGGCCACGAACACGGCATCGAGCTGGTTGCTGCCCAGGCTTTGCAGCTGGCGCAGGATCTCCATGGCGATGGTGCCCTGGCCCGCGATCACGTCCGGGTCGTCGAACGGGTGCACGAAGGTCAGGCCCTGTTCCTTTTCAAGCGTCACCGAGTGGCCGTAGGCGTCGGAATAGCTCTCGCCAAACAGCACGACCTCGCCACCCAGCGTCTTCACGGCATCGATCTTGAGCTGCGGCGTGGTGGTCGGCATCACGATGACCGCGCGGGCGCCCAGCTTGTGGGCGCTCATGGCCACGCCCTGCGCGTGGTTGCCGGCCGAGGCGCAGATCACTCCGCGCGCGAGCTGCTCGGGCGTGAGGTGCGCCATCTTGTTGTAGGCGCCGCGCAGCTTGAAGCTGAACACCGCCTGCTGGTCCTCGCGCTTCAAGAGCACCTTGTTGTGCAGGCGGCGGCTGAGGTTCTTGGCGGGCTCCAGCGCCGACTCCACCGCCACGTCGTACACGCGGGCGGTCAGGATTTTCTTCAGGTAGTCGGCGGGAGTGAGGTGCTGGGTCATGGCGGGAGCTGGTGGGGCCGCCGCTGGACAGCGGCGGGGGCCACATCATAGGGCGTCGGTTTCCGGCCTGGCCCGGACGCCACACGGGCGGCGCGCGGCCGGACCGGCCAAAAAAAAGCCCCGGGCCGTGAGGCCTGGGGCTAATCCATCCTTTGAGGAGATGGAGGAGACAATCGGTGCGGGGCAAGTACCGGATTCCGGACTTCTTGCCGCCTGCCGTTTCCTTTTTGTTCGAAACCGGCAGCGCATGGGCGAAGTTTAGCGCGAGTCTTGTTGCGATGCAGCAAAATTCGCATCAAATTCTTTTCGTTTCGGTTTTCCGTGCGAAAAAAACCACGTGTCACACAGGAGAAACACAAATGGAATGCACAGTCAGTTGGACGGGAGGGGCAGGAACACGCTCCGGCATGGGCTTCGTGGCCGAAACCGGCAGCGGCCATGTCCTGGCCATGGATGGCGCCCCCGATGCCGCCAATCCCGCCAATGGCGGGCAGAATCTGGCGCCCCGGCCCATGGAGACGGTGCTGGCCGGAACGGGTGGCTGCACCGCCTATGACGTGGTCCTGATCCTCAAGCGGGGCCGCCACGACGTGCGCGGCTGCAGCGTCAAGCTCACCACCGAGCGGGCCCAGACCGACCCCAAGGTGTTCACCAAGATCCACATGCATTTCACCGTGACGGGCAAGGGGATTCCCGCCGCGGCGGTGGAGCGCGCCATTGCCATGAGCCACGACAAATACTGCTCGGCCAGCATCATGCTCGGCAAGACCGCCGAGATCACCACCGGCTTCGAGGTGATCGAGGCCTGACGGCCGCCCCGAACCGCGGCGGGCGCCCGGGCCGCACGCACTTTCCCGGTGCAGGGCTCCGGGGGAACGGTCAGATGTAGTGCGCCGTGGTGGTCATCACCTTGGCGGCGGCCCTCATCGCGGCGCGGGCGGGTGCCGGCAGCTGCAGCGCGCCGGAGGCCCGCGCCTGCGCCGCGTGGCGCTCCTCGTCGTCCTTCATTCGGGCCACCACGGCCCGTGAGGCCAGGTCCTGCGCGGGAAGCCGCGCAAGGTGGCCCTGCAAATGCGCCGCCACCTGGTTTTCCGTCTCCGCCACGAACCCCAGGCTGGCCCGGTCGCTCACCTTGGCCGCTACCAGGCCCAGCGCGAAGGCGCCCGCGAACCACAGCGGATTGAGCAGGCTGGGGCGTGCTCCCAGGGCCTCCAGGCGCCCGCGCGTCCAGGCCAGATGGTCTGTTTCTTCCCGGGCGGCCTCCAGCAAGTGCACGCGCAACCCTGCATCGCGTGTGACTGCGGCCTGCGCCGTGTAGAGGGCTTGCGCACAGACTTCACCCACGTGATTGACCCGCATCAATGCCCCCGCCAGCTTCTTCTGGGCGGGGTCGAGGTCGGCTTCCGCGATGCCCAGGGCGGGCGTGGGCTCGCAGGCCCGGGGGGGCGCGAAAAGCGTGCGCAGGGCGTTGTCAGCGGCGGTCAGCAAGGGGTCCATGGCAGCTTTCAGGATGGCAAGGGGCAGGAAACACAATTTTCACTTGGATACAAATATTCGGCAGGTGCCGACGGGGGCCGCAAGGGTGCCGAAACCGATTTTGCTGGCGCTCCGTGAAATGTTGCAACACTGCAACGATTTTCCCCTTTCGGGTCGATTGTGGGTGAATTCCTTTGCGAAACCCGGCCGGGTCTGGTGCAATAAGAGCAACTTCCCCACCAGGAGGTTGGCCCGGGGAACCGGCGGGACTGTGCAGGTGCTTTCACCATAGACCCCCCGTACCGGCGCCCTATGTTTAACCTTGGAGTAACTCGCAATGAAAAAATCCCTGATTGCCCTGGCTGTGCTGGCTGCTTCCGGCGCTGCAATGGCTCAATCGTCCGTGACCCTGTTCGGCGTGGTTGATGCAACCTACGCTTACGGTTCCGGCAGCGTCGCTAACAAGTCCCAATTGACGAACTCCGGCTACAACAGCAGCCGTCTGGGTTTCCGCGGCGTTGAAGATCTGGGTGGCGGCATGTCCGCTTCGTTCTGGCTGGAAGCTGGTCTGAACAACGACAACGGCCAAGGCGCTGCTACCAACGCTACCAACCAAGGCGCCGCTGCTGCCCTGGGCAACGGCCAACAAGGCCTGACGTTCAACCGTCGTTCGACGGTCAGCCTGAACGGCGGCTTCGGTGAAGTGCGTCTGGGCCGTGACTACACGCCCCAATTCTGGAACCTGACCGTGTTCGATCCGTTCGGCACGAACGGTGTTGGCACGACCCAAACCCTGAACTCCAGCCTGGGTGGCCCAACCACCATCCGCGCTTCGAACGCCATCGGCTACTTCCTGCCTGGCAACCTGGGCGGCTTCTACGGCCAAGCACAGTACTACATGGGTGAAAACCTGAGCAACGCTGCCAACAAGAAGGACGGCAACGGCCTGGCTCTGCGCGCTGGTTACGCCAACGGCCCCATCAACGTGGCTCTGGCTTTCTCTGACACCAAGTTCCTGAGCGGCAACATCAAGGCTGTGAACGTGGGCGGTCAATACGATCTGGGCGTGGCCAAGATCATGGCTCACTACAACCAAGACGACATCAAGAACGGCAACGAAGGCAAGGGCTTCCTGATCGGTGGTCTGGTGCCAGTCGGCGCAGGCGAAATCCGTCTGTCTTACTCCACCTACAAGATCGAAACCCCCGGTGCTGATCCCCGCGCCAACAAGCTGGCTCTGGGCTACGTGCACAACCTGTCCAAGCGCACGGCTCTGTACGCAACGTACGCTCACGTGAGCAACAAGAACGGCTCCGCTCAGTCCCTGAACGGTTCCGTGACTGCTGCTGGCGAAAACTCCAACGGCTACGACTTCGGTATCCGTCACAGCTTCTAATATCAAGACTGGCCTTTGGCCAGTTGACGATATCAAAGCTAAAAAGCCGCCTTCGGGCGGCTTTTTTTTTGACCGACCGACTGACTGTTTGTCTGCGGTTGATTGCGGGAGTTGAATTGTGGATTGCCCGAGTGAACAATCCAGTGCTGGATGGCATGTAACTCCGGGTACATGCCTGCTGCCGCTGCAATGCCTGGCACCTTCCGGAGGGCCTTGTTGGCCCTGTCTCCGTGGTTTCTTTCCCTTCTTTGCCCCGGTGCAGATTCTTGGCACCATCCTTGCGTGCTGGAACGACGCAAAAGCAACGTAAATCCACCCTCAGAGGCCCTTCTCGGCGCTGGAGATTCAGGGATTTCCCGTTGGCTATAGAGCAACCTTTACTGCATAGTAAAACTTTTAATCAAGAGGGTTCCATGAAACTCAAATACAGTCTTTTGTCGGTAGCTGCCATGGCTGCACTGCTTGCAGCACCAGCGCTGCATGCCAAGCCCTTCAAATGGGCGAGCCAGGGGGAGATTGCGACCTGGGATATCCATTCCCAAAACAATGCACTGCAAAACGGCATTCATGCCAATGTGTATGAGAGCCTGGTCTACTACAACAGCAAGACATTTGACGTGGAGCCCGTCCTGGCGACCTCCTGGAAAGAGGTCAGCCCCACACAGGTGCGCTTCACGCTGCGCCAGGGAGTGAAGTTCCATGATGGGTCGGCGTTCACCGCCGATGACGCCGTGTACTCGCTGCAGCGCGCGATGGCGAAGACGTCGAACTTCACGCCCTACATCCAGGGCATCAGCAAGGTCAACAAGGTCGACGCGCAAACCATCGACGTCATCCTGACGGCCCCCAATCCCGTGCTGCTGCGCCAGATGACCGAACTGCGCATGATGAGCAAGGCCTGGGCGGAAAAGAACAAGTCCGTGGAGCCCAAGGACATCAAGGGCAGCGATGAGAACTTTGCCCACCGCAATGCCATGGGCACCGGCCCCTACACGCTGGAGTCGTGGCAGCCCGATGTGAAGATGGTCTTCAAGCGCAACCCCAACTGGTGGGGCAAGATGGACGGCAACGTCACGGAAATCGTCTACACCCCGATCAAGTCCGCCGCCACGCGCATCGCTGCGCTGCTGTCGGGCGAAGTGGACATGGTGCTGGACCCCACGCCCCAGGATCTGGGTCGCCTGCGCGCCAGCCCCGACCTGAAGGTGATCGACGGTGTGGAGAACCGCACCATCTTCCTGGGCATGGACCAGTTCCGCGATGAGCTGCCAGGCTCCAACATCAAGGGCAAGAACCCGCTCAAGGACGTGCGCGTGCGCAAGGCCCTGTACCAGGCCATCGATGCCGACACGATCTCGCGCAACATCATGCGCGGCCTGGGCAAGCCTACGGGCACCATCGTGGCGCCCCAGGTGGCCGGATACACCGAAGCCGTAGGCAAGCGTTTCCCCTACAGTGTCGAAGCCTCCAAGAAGCTGCTGGCCGAAGCGGGTTATCCCGATGGCTTCGAAGTGGATTTCGCCTGCCCGAACAACCGCTACATCAACGACGAGGCCATCTGCCAGGCCGTGACGGCCATGTGGTCGCGTGTGGGCGTGAAGGCCAAGCTGCGCACGCTGCCACTGGTGAACTATTTCCCCATGATCCAGCGCTACGAAGCCAGCATCTACATGCTGGGCTGGGGCGTGCCGACGTTCGATGCGTTGTACAGCCTGCAGTCGCTGGTACGCACCGTGGGCCAGGGGGGTGACGGCAACTACAACGTGGGCCGCTACAGCAACCAGCGCATGGACTACCTGGTGGACCGGATCAAGGCCGAGACGGACGCTCCCGTGCGCGCGCGCATGCTGACGGAGGCGCTGCAGCTGTCCAATGACACCGTATCCCACCTTCCTCTGCATGACCAGGTGATACCCTGGGCCATGAAGAAGAACGTGGAGCTGGTCCACCGCGCCGACAACCGCGTGGACATGCGCACGGTCAAGGTGAACTGATCGATTGTCGATACGCTGAGAGCAAGGGCCTCGAGGCCCTTGCTCTCCTTGATTCAGTTTGACGACGACGTATTGCCAGTCAGTGCCCCTGCCATCAAAAGTGGCCGCGGTGCCTTTATCGAACACTCACTCGACTTCCCGATGCTTGCCTTTATATTGCGCCGCCTGATACAGGCTGTGATTGTCATGGTCACGGTGGCCTTCATCTCCTTCATGCTGTTCCAGTACGTGGGAGATCCCGTGGTGTTTCTGCTGGGACAGGATGCCACCCCTGAACAGATCCGGGAGCTGCGTGCCTCCCTCGGCCTGGACAAACCCTTCTTCGTGCAGTTCTGGCACTTTCTCGTGAATGCGGCGCAAGGCGAATTCGGCCTGAGCCTGCGCCAGGGTGCCAAGGTCTCGCGCCTCATTGCCGAGCGTTTCCCCGCCACGCTGGAGCTGGCGCTGGTCGCCGCGGTGCTGGCGCTGGTGATCGGCGTGCCCATGGGCGTGTATGCGGCGCTCAAGCGCGGCACCTTCACCAGCCAGATGTTCATGACGCTTTCGCTGCTCGGCGTGTCGCTGCCCACCTTCCTGATCGGCATCCTGCTGATCCTGGTGTTTGCGGTGACCCTGGGCTGGTTCCCGAGTTTTGGCCGCGGGGAAGTGGTGCAGCTGGGATGGTGGAGCACCGGCCTGCTCAAGGCCAAGGGCTGGCACCACATCACGCTACCCGCCATCACGCTGGCCATCTTCCAGCTCACGCTGATCATGCGGCTGGTGCGCGCGGAGATGCTGGAGGTGCTGCGCACGGACTACATCAAGTTCGCGCGGGCCCGGGGCCTGTCCAATCGCGCCATCCATTTTGGGCACGCGCTCAAGAACACGCTGGTGCCCGTGATGACCATCACCGGCCTGCAGCTGGGCGGCCTGATCGCGTTTGCGATCATCACCGAGACCGTGTTCCAGTGGCCCGGCATGGGCCTGCTGTTCATCCAGGCCGTGACCTTTGCGGACATTCCTGTGATGGCGGCGTACCTCTGCCTGATCGCGCTGATCTTCGTGGTGATCAACCTGGTGGTGGATCTGCTGTACTTCGCGGTGGACCCCCGTCTGCGCGTGGGCAAGGCAGGAGGCCATTGAATGAGCTCCCCCCTGAGTCGCTTCGCGCCATCCCCCCGGAGGGGGGATGCTCCCAGCGCGGCGGGGCGGCCCTTGCGCGGCAGCACTGGCCTGGGCCGCGCCGGTTTTGCCGGCTGCTGGCGCTGCACGAGCTTTCCGGGCGTCTGACATGCAGTCGCTCCGATACAAAGCGGGTGGCCGGGCGTTTGCGCACATCGCGCAGTTCCATCCGGAGCTGACCGCCCTGCGCCGCGATCTGCACGCCCATCCCGAGCTGGGCTTTGAAGAAATCTATACAGGCAACCGCGTGAAAGAGGCGCTCAAGGTGTGCGGCGTGGACGAGATCCACGACGGCATCGGCCGCACGGGCATCGTTGCGGTGATCCGCGGCCGCAGCACCTCCAGCGGCTCCATGGTGGGCCTGCGTGCCGACATGGATGCGCTGCCTTTGGCAGAGCACAACGACTTCTCCTGGAAGTCGTGCAAGCCCGGCCTCATGCACGGCTGTGGCCACGACGGCCACACCGCCATGCTGGTGGGCGCGGCGCGCTACCTGGCCGAGACCCGCAATTTCGACGGCACGGCCGTGCTCGTGTTCCAGCCAGGCGAGGAGGGCTTGGCGGGCGCCCGCGTGATGATGGAAGACGGCCTGTTCGACCGGTTCCCGGTGCAGTCCATCTATGCCATGCACAACTGGCCGGCCATGAAGCCCGGCACCGTGGGCATCAACCCGGGCCCCATGATGGCGGCGGCCGACCGCTTCACCATCGAGATCACGGGGCGCGGCGGCCACGGCGCGCATGCCTACCAGACGGTGGACGTGCTGGTGGTGGCCGCGCACATCATCACGGCGGCGCAGAGCATCGTGTCGCGCAACGTGCGCCCCATCGAAAGTGCCGTGGTCAGCATCTGCGCCGCGCAGGCAGGCGATCTGGGCGCCTTCAGCGTGCTACCCGGCTCCGCCACCCTGGTGGGCACCGTGCGCACGTTCGACCCCGTGGTGCAGGAGATGGTGGAAAAGCGCCTCAAGGAACTGTGCAACGCGATTGCTCTGGGCTTTGGGGCCAATGCCACGGTGCACTACGAGCGCATCTACCCGGCCACGATCAACAGCGAGAGCGAGGCCGTCTTCGCGGGCGACGTGGCCGAATCCCTGCTGGGCGCGGACCACGTGGTGCGCGACCTGGAGCCCAGCATGGGCGCGGAAGACTTCGCCTTCATGCTCCAGACCCGCCCGGGCGCCTACCTGCGCATCGGCCAGGGTACCGGCGCCAGCGGCAGTGCGCTGCACAACAGCCGCTACGACTTCAACGACGACATCCTGCCGCTGGGCTCTGCATTGCATGCGAGCCTGATCGAGCAGTCCATGCCCCTGGCGGTGCCCTGAGGGCTGCATCCCCTTCGCGCAACGCCAGCATCCAATCCCTGGATCCACCACCTTTCGCACCCCTTTTCACTACGAGGAGATTTCCATGAAATTCCAGAAAAAAGCCGCCCTTGCCGCACTGTTTGCCGCGATGGCCGCAACCAGCATGGTCGCCAATGCGCAGACCATCCGAATTGCCAACCAGGGCGATGCGCTCTCCATGGATCCGCACTCGCTCAACGAATCGCTCCAGCTGAGCGTGACCAGCAACGTGTACGAGCCGCTGGTCGGCCGCAACAAGGACCTAAGCCTGGCGCCGGCGCTGGCCACGGCCTGGAAGCAAACCGCACCCACCGTGTGGCGGTTCGAGCTGCGCAAGGGCGTGCAATTCCATGACGGCACCCCCTTCACGGCAGACGACGTGGTGTTCAGCTTTGGCCGCATGAAGGGCGAGGGCTCGGACATGAAGGCCACCAACAGCGACATCAAGCAGGTGCGCAAGATCGACGATCACACCGTCGAGATCGAAACCATGGCGCCGCAGCCCATCCTGCCCGACGTGATCACGACCTCCTACATCATGAGCAAGAAGTGGTGCGAGACCAACCAGGCCGTGATGCCCGTCGACCGCCGCAAGGGCATCGAGAACGCTGCCTCGTTCCGCGCCAACGGCACAGGCCCCTTCCGCCTGCGCGAGCGCCAGCCCAACGTGCGCTCGGTGTTCGTGCGCAACGGCTCCTACTGGGGCAAGATCGAGGGCAACGTGACCGAAGTGGTGTTCACGCCCATCGCCAACGATGCCACGCGCGTGGCGGCGCTGCTGTCGGGCGAAGTGGATGTGATGGAGCCCGTGCCGGTGCAGGACATCGACCGTGTCAACAACAGCCCCAACACGCGTGCGGTGACCGGCCCCGAGCTGCGCACCATCTTCCTGGGCATGGACCAGAAGCGCGACGAGCTGCTGTACTCCAACGTGAAGGGCAAGAACCCCTTCAAGGACAAGCGCGTCCGCCAGGCCTTCTACCAGGCCATCGACATCGACGGCATCAAGAAGACCGTGATGCGCGGCGCCTCCAACCCTTCCGCGCTGATGGTGGGCCCTGGCATCAACGGCTTCCAGCCCGAGACCAAGCGCCTGCCGTACGACGTCGAAGCCGCCAAGAAGCTGATGGTGGAAGCCGGCTACCCCAATGGCTTCGAAGTGTCCATGAACTGCCCGAACGACCGCTACGTGAACGACGGCCGCATCTGCCAGACCGTGGCCGCCAACCTCTCGCGCATCAACGTCAAGATCAACCTGCAGGCCGAGACCAAGGGTACCTACTTCCCCAAGGTGCTGCGCCGCGACACCAGCTTCTACATGCTGGGCTGGACGCCCACGACCTACGACGCGCACAACGCGCTCAACGCGCTCATGATCTGCCCGGACGACAAGGGCGGTGCCGGCCAGTTCAACCTGGGCGCCTATTGCAACCCCAAGCTCGATGAACTGACGAAGAAGGTGCTGGTCGAGACCGACAAGGCCAAGCGCGACGCGATGATCAAGGAAGCCTTCGACCTGCACAGCGCCGACATCGGCCACCTGCCGCTGCACCAGCAGGCGCTGGCCTGGGGCGTGAACAAGAACGTGAAACTCGTGCAGATGGCCGACAACTTCATGTACTTCAAGTGGATGACCATCGGCAAGTAAGCGGTCAGAAGATTTCGTACCTAGATCGTCGCAAAAGAATCAAGAGAAACGACAACCGGTTCTTTTGAAAGTCCACACCACCGCGAGGCCGCTACCCGGGCCTGGCGGTGGTGCCTGTTTACTGGTTCCCACAATGAAAACTACCCTTGCCCGCTGGCTCGACAGCGATGTTGGCTACAGCTTCCGCACATCGCCGGTGGCCATGCTGGCCGCAGCGATCGCGCTGGTCTGCGTGTTCTGTTCGGTGTTCGCCGGATGGGTCGCGCCCCACAACCCGTTTGACCTGGCCACGCTCGAACTCAGCGATGCGCGGCTGCCCCCGGCCTGGAGCGCCGAAGGCTCCATGAAATACCCGCTGGGCACCGATGACCAGGGCCGCGACATCCTTTCCGCGCTGATCTACGGCGCGCGCATCTCCCTCGTCGTGGGCATCGCGTCGGTGCTGCTCTCGGTGGTGGTGGGCGTGGCGTTTGGCCTGCTGGCGGGATTTCGCGGCGGCTGGATCGACGCGGTGCTCATGCGCCTGTGCGACGTGATGCTGTCGTTTCCGGCCATCCTGGTCGCCCTGCTGATTGCCGGTGTGGGCCGCGCGCTGTTTCCCAACGCGCACGAGTCGCTGGCCTTTGGCGTGCTCATCATCTCGATCTCGCTGACGGGCTGGGTGCAGTACGCACGCACCGTGCGCGGCTCCACGCTGGTGGAGCGCAACAAGGAGTACGTGCAGGCCGCGCGCGTGACGGGCGTCTCGTCGCTGCGCATCATGCGCAAGCACGTGTTGCCCAATGTGATGGGCCCGGTGCTCGTGCTGGCCACCATCCAGGTCGCCACCGCCATCATCACCGAGGCCACGCTGTCCTTCCTGGGCGTGGGCGCGCCGCCCACATCGCCGTCGCTGGGCACGCTGATCCGCATCGGCAACGACTACCTGTTCTCGGGCGAATGGTGGATCACCGTGTTCCCCGGTGCCATGCTGGTGCTGATTGCTCTTTCCGTGAATCTATTGGGCGACTGGTTGCGTGATGCCCTCAATCCGCGCCTGCGCTGAACAAGAACAAGAACAAGAAAAGCGATATCCCCATGAGCCTTCTAGAAGTCAAAAACCTCGTTGTCGAATTCCCGGGCCGCCGCGGTACCCTGCGCGCCCTGGACGACATTTCCTTCTCCATCGCACCCGGCGAGATCCTGGGTGTGGTGGGTGAATCTGGCGCGGGCAAGTCGCTCACCGGCGCCGCCATCATCGGCCTGCTGGAGCCACCGGGCCGCGTGGCATCCGGCCAGATCCTGCTCGAGGGCCAGCGCATCGACAACCTCAGCAATGAGCAAATGCGGCATATCCGCGGCCGCCGGATCGGCGCCATCTTCCAGGACCCGCTGACCTCGCTGAACCCGCTGTACACCGTGGGCCGCCAGCTCACCGAGACCATCCTGGCCCACCTGCCGGTCACGCCCGCCGAGGCCCGCCAGCGCGCCATCGCGCTGCTGCAGGACACCGGCATTCCGGCGGCGGCGGAGCGCATCGACCACTACCCGCACCAGTTCTCCGGCGGCATGCGCCAGCGCGTGGTGATCGCCCTGGCCCTGGCTGCCGAGCCCAAGCTCATCGTGGCCGACGAGCCCACCACGGCGCTCGACGTGTCCATCCAGGCGCAGATCATCACGCTGCTGAAAAACATCTGCAAATCGCGCGGTGCCGCCGTGATGCTGATCACCCATGACATGGGCGTGATCGCCGAGACCTGCGACCGCGTGGCCGTGCTGTATGCCGGCCGCGTGGCCGAGATCGGCCCCGTGCACGACGTCATCAACAAGCCATCGCACCCCTACACCAGCGGCCTGATGGCCTCCATCCCTGACATGGCGGTGGACCGCGAGCGCCTGAACCAGATCGACGGGGCCATGCCCCGCTTGAATGCCATCCCCAAGGGCTGTGCCTACAACCCGCGCTGCCCCAAGACCTTTGACCGCTGCATGACCGAACGTCCCGACCTGATGGATGCGGGCTCCACCCGCGCCGCCTGCTGGCTGCACGCCGGCGCCACGATGAAAAACGCCGAGGTGGCCGCATGAGCACTACGACCACCGCCACCACCGCCGCCGCAGGCAAGGCCCCCGTCGCCGCCCAAGGCCGGCCCCTCGTGCAGGCGCACGATCTGGCCAAGACTTTCGATGTCTCCGCCCCCTGGCTCAACCGCGTCATCGAGCGCAAGCCCCGCACGCTGCTGCATGCGGTCGACGGCGTGAGCTTCGAGATCGAACGGGGCAAGACACTCGCCCTGGTGGGCGAATCGGGCTGCGGCAAGAGCACGGTGGCCCGTTTGCTGGTGGGCCTGTACGAGCCGACACGCGGCGGCCTCACCTTCGACGGCCAGGACGCGCACGCCGCCTTCAAGGGCAACGATGCCCAGGCCATGCGCCGGCGCATCCAGATGATCTTCCAGGACCCCTATGCCAGCCTGAACCCGCGCTGGCTGGTCGAGGACATCATCGGTGAGCCGCTGCGCGAGCACGGCCTCATCACCGACAAGGTCGAGCTCAAGGCCCGCGTGGGCGAGCTGCTCAAGTCCGTGGGCCTGTCGCCGCTGGACATGGTCAAGTACCCGCACCAGTTCTCCGGCGGCCAGCGCCAGCGCATCTCCATCGCGCGCGCCCTGGCCACCGAGCCCGAGTTCCTGGTGTGCGACGAGCCCACCTCGGCGCTCGACGTGTCGGTGCAGGCGCAGGTGCTCAACATCATGAAGGACCTGCAGCGCGAGCGGCAGCTCACGTACCTGTTCATCAGCCACAACCTGGCCGTGGTGCGCCACGTGAGCGACCAGGTCGGCGTGATGTACCTGGGCCGCCTGGTGGAACTGGCCGACAAGCACACGCTGTTCGATACGCCACGCCACCCCTACACGCGCATGCTGCTCGATGCCATCCCCAAGATGCACGACACCGGCAAGGCGCGCACGCCGGTGCAGGGCGAGGTGCCCAACCCGCTGAACCCGCCCCCCGGCTGCGCCTTCAATCCGCGCTGCCCGCACGTGAACGACCGCTGCCGCGCCGAACGGCCCCAGCTGCTCAGCATTGGCGGCATCCGGATCGCCTGCCATGCGGTGGAAGAGGGGCGGATCTGAGAGTTTGCTCCTGAATTTATAGCTGCTTGCGCTTGATGGGAAAGCGCTGAGGGCCTGTCTGGCTGTCAAACTGGCTGGTGTGCGCCTTGCCGGGAGTACCTGGCTTGGCGCCATGGAACACCCCCGACGCCGGCTGCCGGGGCCTGGGCCCCGCAGCGACCCGTGGGCGGCACCCGCGGTCGCCCCGGCGGTGCGCACCAGGCGTCGGTGGCTGCGGGCTCCGCGCTTGCCAAATTGCGCTTGGTGGGTTGGCAAGTGGTTCGTATGATGTCTTATTACCAGATGTTGCAGAGCCGGATCGCTACCGCGTCCCTTTGGGGAATCCGGCCTCGTCCACCCCTTTCTTTTCTGAATCCATGCTCGCTCTCATGCTTGCGACGCGCCTGCGCTCTGCGCGCCGCATTGTTTTCCAACAATTGACCGTGCTCTGGCGGTCGCCCTGGTTGCGCGGCGGCCGGGGACTTCTCCATGCCGTGGTTGCTGTGCTGGCCGTTGCCTCCCTGGCGCATGCAGTGCCCGCCCATGCCGCCACGGAGATCCGCACGCTGATCGACAGCGACAACAACCCCGCGACCGGCTGTACCGTCGCCACTCCGGGCGGGGCCTTCGGGGGCGTGGAGCAGGCTGCCATCACCCGCATCGACCTGCTGGCGGCCGAGCCGGTGGGGGATGTCGCGCGAGAGGTCTGCCAGAGCGGAGTGCTGGTGGCCGACCCCAGCTTCGTGCCCAGCGCGCCCTTGCACTGGCCTCTGGGTGTCGCTGCCGCCGGCATGCACACGGACGTTGTCGAAAGTTATGCGCAACTGGTGAGTGCGGCGGCGTCCGGCGTGCGGCTAGGATTCGTCGCCAGCACCACCGACGGCAGCGCGCCGCCCAGCGCCCTGTTGTCGGCTGATGGCAGCGGCGGTTCGCCGATCCATCTGGCCGCGGCGGCGGCAGCTGCCGTGGCCGTGCCCGCACTGGGTGGGGCCGGCCTGCTGCTGGTGGCCTGTGCGCTGGTCTTTGCCACTTACCGCTTTGCCCGCGTTCGCCGCTACGCGGCCACCGGTGCCACCTTGTGCCTGTTGCTCGTGGTGAGCCTGGCCTGGGCCGCGATCGTGCGCGACGGGTCGCCGTCGGACTGGGGTGGTACGCCGCCCGTGGCGACGGCTTCCACCACCGGCCCGCACCAGATCGCGGCCGTCTACGCGCGGCTGGAAGGCAGCACCCTGCAGCTGCGCTATGACCTGGACCTCGGCGTGCGGGACGGCGCGCCGCTGGACGATGGGCCGTTCGCCGCCACCGTGGGTGCCCCGTTGTCCGTGCCCGCACCGGGCCTGCTGTCCAACGATGCGCCTGGTTCCCCGCCGTTGCAGGTCCGCGAGTTCCGCGTGCAAGGCGCGGTCTCCAACACGCCGGCGGGCGGGGTGGTCGCGTTCGCGGGCAACTCGCTGACGGTGGCGGCGGATGGTGGATTCACCGTGGGGCCGCCCACGCTCCCCGGCACCTACCGCTTCGAGTACCGCGCGCACAACCGGCTGACCCCCGGAGGGTGGGGCGTGGCGACGGTCGAGGTGGCGGCTGCCAACGTCTGCGGCGACGGGGTGCGCACCGGCGCCGAGGTCTGCGATGACGGCAATGCCGTCACGGAGACCAGCTGTCCCTATGGCACCGTGTCCTGCACCACCTGCAACGCCACCTGCACGGCAACGCTGAGCCTGACCGGCCAGTTTTGTGGCGACGGCGCTCGCAACGGCGCCGAGGTCTGCGACGACGGCAACAACGTGACGGAGACCAGCTGCCCGGACGGCACGGCCACCTGCCAGGCATGCAACGCCACCTGCACGGCGACGCTGAACCTCACGGGCGCCTTCTGCGGCGACGGCATACGCAACGGCGCCGAGGTCTGCGACGACGGCAACAACGTGACGGAAACCAGCTGTCCGGACGGCACCGCCACCTGCATGAGGTGCAACGCCACCTGCACGGCGACGCTGAGCCTCACGGGCGCCTTCTGCGGCGACGGCATACGCAACGGCGCCGAGGTCTGCGACGACGGCAACAACGTGACGGAGACCAGCTGCCCCTATGGCAGCGCTTCCTGCATGGCCTGCAACGCCTCCTGCACGGCGCCGTTGAGCCTGACGGGCGGGTACTGTGGTGACGGGGTCGTCAACGGCGGGGAGGTCTGTGATGGCACTCCGGGCTGTTCGGCCATGTGCACGCCGCTGTAGGGGCAGCCATCCGGGCACCGGCCGGCAGAGGGTGTGCCGTCGGCGCCGCCGGGCCGGCGGTGGTCGGCGGTTCTGGGCACGCAGGGGCCGATGTCCCGAGGGTGGCGGATCCTGCGGGCGGCAGGGCGCCTACGCGTAGCGCTTGGCGCGGAGGTTTTCCTTCATCTGCTGCAGGATGGGCTGCAGCGAGCTGCCGATGCGCAGCGCCACGCAGGTCGCCAACACGTCGATGATCAGCAGGTGCATCAGGCGCGACACCATCGGGCTGTAGCGGTCGTAGCCCTCGGGGTGGTCGGCGGCCAGGTGGATCTGGCAGGTGCTGGCCAGGGGCGAGCCGCTGGCCGTGATGACGATGGTGGTCGCGCCGTTCCTGCGCGCGATGTCCGCCGCGTCCATCAGGTCGCGCGTGCGGCCCGAGTTGGAGATGATCACCGCGCAGTCGCCCGGGCCCAGCAAGGTGGCGCTCATCACCTGCATGTGGCCGTCGCTGCTGGCGATGGAGGTAACGCCCAGGCGAAAGAATTTGTGCTGGGCGTCCTGCGCAACGATGCCCGAATTGCCCACGCCGTAGAACTCGATGCGCTTGCCCGTCTTCCAGGTCGCGGCAATCGCCTCGGCCGCGCGTTCGATGGCCACGGTGCTGGCCGCGTTGCGGTACTGCAGGAAGGCGGCCACCGCGTTGTCGACGACCTTCACCAGCACGTCGCCCGTCTTGTCATCCGCATCCACGCTGCGGTGGATGAAGGGCACGCCCTCGCTCACGCTGCCCGCGAGCTTGAGCTTGAAATCGGCCAGCCCGTCATAGCCCATGCTGCGGCAAAAGCGCACCACCGTGGGCTTGCTCACGTGGGCGCGCTCGGCCAGCTCGCGCACGGGCAGCCGTGCGAACGCGCGGGGGTCGGTGAGCACCAGCTTGGCCACCCGCTGTTCGGCGGGGGCCAGCGAGGGCAGGGAGGCGGTGATGCGGTCGAGCATGTCGGTGAAGGCGTGTCAGTGGCGCCGGCAGCCGGGCGGGCCAAGGCGGCGCATCGACGGGGAGCAAGACAGGGCGGGCATGGGCGGGCTCGTGGTCGGCGGCGCCGCCGGGGATGGCGGTGTCGCATGTTCGCCTAATGTAACTTGGTTCCAAACGCCACGGGGAGGGGGCTGGCCCTGCCTTTCATCCTGCTTGCACCATGCCTGCGGGGTTCCCCCCTGACCCGGCCAGGGCCGCAGCAATAGCATCCTTGCATCACGTAATCCCGATACCTAGGAGCCTTTCATGCGCAAACCTCTGCTGAAGAACCTGCTGGCCGGAGCGGCCCTTGCGACCGCGGCCTGCGGCAGCTGGGCCCAGGGCCAGGTCAACATCATCTGTTCGGTGCAGGCCGAGTGGTGCAACCTGATGTCCACGGTGTACGCCAAGACCACCGGCACCAAGGTCAACATGACGGCCAAGGGATCGGGCGAGGCGCTGGCCCAGCTCAATGCCGAGAAGGCCAACCCCAAGACCGACATCTGGTTCGGCGGCACGGGCGACCCGCACCTGCAGGCGGCCGAGCAGGGTCTCACGCTCGAATACAAATCGCCGCAGCTCGCCCAGCTCTACCCCTGGGCGCAGAAGCAGGCCACCGATTCCAAATACCGTACCGTGGGCGTGTACCTGGGCCCGCTGGGCTTTGGCTACAACAAGGAGTTGCTGGCCAAGCGCAAGCTCAACCCGCCGCAGTCGTGGGCCGACCTGCTCAAGCCCGAGTTCAAGGGCGAGGTGCAGATGGCCAACCCGGCCTCCAGCGGCACGGCCTACACCATGATCGCCACGCTGGTGCAGATCATGGGCGAGGAAAAGGCGTTCGAGTACCTCAAGGCCCTGCACCCCAACGTGAGCACCTACACGCGCTCGGGCACTGCGCCGGTCAAGGCCGCGGCGCGGGGCGAGACCACGGTCTCCATCAGCTTCGTGCACGACGTGACCACCGAGGCGGTCAACGGCTTTCCCGTCGGGTCCATCACGCCCTCGGAAGGGACGGGCGCCGAGGTGGGCTCGATGAGCATCGTCAAGAACGGCCCGAACACCGATGCGGCCAAGAAGTTCTACGAATGGGCGCTCACGCCCGGGGGGCAGCAGTTCGGCCTGGCGGCCAAGCAGTTCCAGCTGCCCAGCAACACGCAGGTGCCCAAGGACCCGCGCATGACCGACCCGGCCAAGATGAAGCTCATCAACTACGACTACGCCAAGTACGGCGCGAGCGCCGAGCGCCGCCGCCTGATCGCGCGCTGGGAAAAAGACGTGCAGAACGCTGCGCGCTGAGGGATGGTGGTGTCGGCAGCAGCCGCGGCGGCGCACGCAACTTTTCGAACCTCAGCGCGAAGCGCCTCGGTCAACCGGCCCCTGTGGGTCTGGTGGGTCGTGGGCGTGCTGGGCTATCTGGCATTTCCCTGGTATGCGCAGCAGGATGCCAACGGCCTGCTCGCGGTGGGACAGGTCTTCAGCAGCGAACAGGCGGCCAACGGGCTGATGCAGGCGGCGTTGTTCGGCCGGTCGTGGCTCTGGCTGGGCCTGGTCGGCTTGGCCGTGGCCGGGCTGGGCGCCTGCCTTCCCGCCGGCCGCACCCAGGGTGCGGTGCTGGCCGCAGGGGGCGCTCTGGGGTTGCTGGCGCTGCTGGCGAGCGGCTTCACCATCGGTGCGCGCGGCTGGGCGTTTGAATGGATGAACACCACCCTGGGCGAGCTGGGCGCGCGCCAGCCCGGCATGGGCTGGGGCGGGTTCGTGGTGCTCTCTGCGCTGCTGGTGCTGCTGGCATTTGGCGTCGCGCGGCGTGGATTCTTCAAGGGCGACCTGTTCGTGGCGGCGGCCGTGCTCACCTGCGGCAGCCTGCTGGCGCTGTTCATCGTGTTCCCCGTGCTCAAGGCGCTGTCGGCCGCGTTTTTCCTCGAAGACGGCCCGTTCTCGCTGGCCGTGGTGTGGGAGCGCATCGCGCACGAACGCAACTTCGGCCTGTCGTGCCTGGCCGGTGGCCAGCGCTGCGGCGTGGCCTGGAACACGCTGTTCCTGGGGCTGATGACAGCCACCAGCACCACGCTCCTGGGCAGCTTCATGGCGCTGATGGCCGAGCGCGCCTCGCGCCGCTATGCGCGGCCGCTGAACATCGTGGCGCTGCTGCCCATCATCACGCCGCCGTTCGTGGTGGGGCTGGGCCTCATCCTGCTGTTCGGCCGCGCCGGGGTGTTCAACCAGTTTCTCGAATACGCGTTCGGCATCACCCCGTCGCGCTGGTTCTATGGCTGGCTCGGCGTGTGGGTGGCGCAGACTTTTGCCTTCACGCCCATCGCCTTCATGATCATGCGCGGCGTGGTGCAGGGCGTGGCGCCCAGCCTGGAGGAGGCCGCGCAGACCCTGCGCGCCAGCCCGCACCGCACCTTCATGACCGTGACCCTGCCGCTGCTCAAGCCCGGCCTGGCCAACGCATTCCTGGTGGGCTTCATCGAAAGCATGGCCGACTTCGGCAACCCCATCGTGGTGGGCGGGCAGTTCTCGGTGCTCTCCACCGAGATCTTCTTCGCCATCGTGGGCGCGCAGTACGACCAGGGGCGTGCGGCGTCGCTGGCCTGGATCCTCACGTTCTTCGCGCTCACCGTGTTCGCCATCCAGCGCGGCCTGCTGGGCAAGCAGAACTTCACCACCGTGTCGGGCAAGGGCGACGCGGGCATCGCCATGCCGCTGCCCGCCGGCGTGCGCCGCGTGGTGCATTCCATCGCGCTGCCGTGGATGGCCTTCACGCTCATCGTCTACCTGTTCGCGCTGGCCGGCGGCTTCGTGCAGACCTGGGGGCGCGACTACACCATCACGCTGGCGCACTTTCGCACCGCGTTCAGCGTGGAGTGGGGCCAGTTCGGCGTGGTGTGGGCGGGCACGGCGTGGAACTCCTTCTTCACCACCGTCAAGCTCGCGGCCATCTCGGCGCCGCTCACGGCCACGCTGGGCATCGGCATCGCCTGGCTGCTGGCGCGCACCGAGTTCCGGGGGCAGGGCGCGTTCGAGTTCGCGGCGCTGCTGGCCTTCGCCATCCCGGGCACGGTGCTGGGCGTGAGCTACATCCTGGCGTTCAACGTGCCGCCGTTCGAGCTCACGGGCACGGCGCTCATCATCGTGCTGTGCTTCATGTTCCGCAACCTGCCGGTGGGCGTGCGGGCGGGCACGGCGGCCTTCAAGCAGCTGGACCGCTCGCTGGACGAGGCCTCCGTCATGCTGCGCGCGGGCAGCGTGCAGACGCTGCGCCACGTGGTGCTGCCGCTGCTCAAGCCCGCGCTGGTCGCGGCGCTGGTGTACAGCTTCGTGCGCGCCATCACCACGGTGAGCGCGGTGATCTTCCTGGTCACGGCCGAAAACGAGCTGGCCACCACCTACATCATCGGCCGCGTGGGCAATGGCGACTATGGCGTGGCACTCGCGTACTGCACGGTGCTCATCCTGCTCATGTCCGCCTCCATCGGCCTGATCCAACTGCTCGTCGGCGAGCGCAAGCTGGGCCGCCGGGGCGCTGCACGCACGGCACCCGCCGCCGCGCACTGACACCTTTCAAAAAGAAGATACGCCATGAACAACAGCGATGCGGGCATCGTGTTCCGCAACATCACCAAACGCTACGGCAGCGACCCGTCCGCGGGCCTGGCGGTCAAAGGCATCAGCTTTGAGGTGCCGCGCGGCACGCTCACCACCATCCTGGGGCCCTCGGGCTGCGGCAAGACCACCACCTTGCGCATGATCGCGGGGCTGGAGTCGCCCACCGCGGGCGAGATCCTCATCGGCGGCAAGGACGTGACCACGCTCGGCCCCGCGCAGCGCAATGTGAGCATGATGTTCCAGAGCTATGCGCTGTTCCCGCACATGAACGTGGCCGAGAACGTGATGTACGGCCTGCGCATGTCGGGGTTCTCCAAGGACGTGGCCCGCGCCAAGGCCGTGGAGGCCCTGCGTGGCGTGGGCCTGGTGGGCTATGACGACCGCCTGCCCAGCGAGCTGTCGGGTGGCCAGCAGCAGCGCGTGGCCCTGGCGCGCGCGCTGGTGCTGGAGCCCGAGGTGCTGCTGTTCGACGAACCCCTGTCCAACCTGGACGCGCGCCTGCGCCGCGAGATGCGCGAGGAAATCCGCGCGCTGCAGCAGCGCCTGTCGCTCACGGTGGCGTATGTCACCCACGACCAGGCAGAGGCCATGGCCGTGAGCGACCAGATCATCGTGATGAACCAGGGGCTGATTGCGCAGAAGGGCTCGCCGCGCGCGCTGTACGAAACGCCGCACAGCGAATTCGTGGCGGGCTTCATGGGCGAGGCGATGTTGTTCCCGGCTACTGCGCAAGCCGATGGCTCGGTCTTGCTCGGGCCGCTGGCGCTGCGCCCGCGCATGGCGGTGCACGGCGGTTCGGTGAAGGTGGCGGTGCGCCCCGAGGCCTGGCGCATCCACCGCCAGGGCGACGGCCTGCTGCCGGCGCGGCTCGCCAAGTCGGCCTACCTGGGGGCAGTGCACGAATACACCTTCGAGACGGCGCTGGGCGGCATCTTCGTGGTGTCGTCCGACCTGGACGACGTGCTCGCCGTGGGCGAGGACGTGTTGCTGAGCCTGGGCACCCACGGCGTATCGGTGGTTGGTAGTACCGATGGCGCCCTGGCCAATGCGGAATAATGACACCATGACGAACCAACTCGACGCCCTCAAACAGTTCACCACCGTGGTTGCCGACACCGGCGACTTCAAGCAACTGGCGCAGTTCCAGCCCCAGGATGCGACCACCAACCCCTCGCTGATCCTGAAGGCCGTGCAAAAGCCGGAGTACGCACCGCTGCTGCAGGACACCGTGGCGCAGTTCCGGGGCCGCCCGATTCATGAAATCATCGACCGCCTGCTGGTGCGCTTCGGCCGCGAGATCCTGGCCACGATTCCGGGCCGCGTCTCCACCGAGGTGGATGCGCGCCTGAGCTTCGACACCGGCGCCACCGTCGCGCGCGCCGAGCGCATCATCGAGCTGTACCAGGCCGAAGGCATCCACATCGACCGGGTGCTCGTCAAGATCGCCTCGACCTGGGAAGGCATCCAGGCCGCCGAGCAGCTCGAGCGCAAGGGCATCCATACCAACCTCACGCTGCTGTTCTCGTTCGCCCAGGCCGTGGCCTGCGGCCAGGCCAAGGTGCAGCTGATCTCGCCGTTCGTGGGCCGCATCTACGACTGGTACAAGAAGCAGGCCGGCGCCAGCTGGGACGAGGCCGCGCGTGCGGGGGCCAACGACCCGGGCGTGCAGTCGGTCACGCAGATCTACAACCACTACAAGCACTTCGGCATCGCCACCGAGGTGATGGGCGCGAGCTTTCGCAACGTGGGCCAGATCACGGCGCTGGCGGGTTGCGACCTGCTCACCATCGCGCCCGACCTGCTGGCCCAGCTGGCGGCCAGCGATGCGCCGCTGCAGCGCGCGCTCGATGCGGACGCAGCGAAGGGGCTGGACCTGCCCGCGGTGAACTATGACGAGGCGGGGTTCCGGTTTGCGCTCAATGAAGATGCCATGGCGACGGAGAAACTGGCGGAAGGCATCCGGGCGTTTGCGGCGGATGCGGTGAAGCTGGAGAAGCTGATCCTGGCGGCTTGAAGTCGGCTTTGAGTGTTTTTGGCGACCGGCGCTTGTGTGGCAAGTGCCGGCCGCTATGGTTTTTGTGGCTCTGTAGCTTTTGCTCGTTCGGACTGCGCTTGTAGGCGCCTGGGTTTGTGTGTTGATCTGACTGTGTGCCTGGTTTGAGGGCGGAGGCCGGGATGTCGCCCCGGCGGGCGAGGTACTTGTTCTTTGCTTCGCCAAAGAAAAGTACCCAAAAGAAAGGCGACCCACAGTCTGTGACCCCTGCGCTGCGGGGCAAACCTGCGTCGGTGCGGTTGCGGGGTGCGCCGTGGAACTCGCTGTGCGCTGGCGCGCGCCGCTCGGACAACCACGGCGAGTCAGAGCACGAGGCATGGGCGCTGCGACGCCCATGCTCACCCCGCAACCGCCCCGCCGCAGGCGCAGCCAGATGGGGGTGGGGAGCGAACAGCCAAACAGCCACACGGGCCTTTGCTTCGCTCGGCCCGGAACGCGCGGGCGCTTCGCGCCGCGACCGCGAGGCCGAGCGCAGCGATGGCCCGAAGGAATGTCCGATTCGTGGGTTTCCTTCTGGATGCGCCTGGGGCGCGCAGCGAGTTCTGCGGTGCACCTCGTGACCGAGCACCCCAGGTTGCCCCGCAGCGCAGCGAAGGGGTCGCAGACAGCAGGGTCGCCTTCTCTTTGGTGACTTTCTCTTGGCGACCCAAGAGAAAGTTACTGCGCCGCCGGGCGCACACCCCGGCCTCCGCCTTCACTCAGGCACTGCGTGAACTATAAAAACAATAGCTGCTAGCGCTTGATAGATAAGCGCCAGGAGCCAAAACACCTAAAAATTCACCCCGCAGGCAAGCGCATCCCCACCCGCAATCCCCTCGGTACCACCCCCTCGGCCACCGTCCGGCCCCCATGCCGCAGCGCGATCTCCTCCACGATCGACAGCCCCAGCCCGCACCCGCCCGCCTTGTCCGACCCCCGCCAGAACCGCGCGAACAGATCGCCCAGGTGCTCGGCCGGCACGCCGGGCCCGTCGTCCTCCACCACCAGCAGGGCCCAGCGCCCGGGCTCCTCGCGGCCCACGCGCACCGTCACGGTGGCGCCTTCGCCCGCGTAGTGCAGCGCGTTGTCGATGAGGTTGTTGAGCGCCTCGCGCAGCAGCAGCGGGTGGCCCTGCACCGCCAGCTGGTCGTCGCCCTCATAGCCCAGGTCCATGCCCTGCGCCAGGGCGCGGGCCGCCCATTCGCGGGCCACCTCGCGCGCGAGCGCCGCCAGGTCGATGGACTGCATCTCCACGTTCGATTCCGAGCGCGCCAGCTGTAGCAGCTGGTGCACCAGGTGGGCGCTGCGCTGCGCGGCCGACAGCACCTTGTGCAGCCGCTCCTGCACCGCGGGCTCATGGCTCTCGTGCAGCGCCAGCTCGGTCTGGCCGATGAGCCCCGCCAGCGGCGTGCGCAGCTGGTGCGCGGCATCGTTGAGGAAGCGCTTTTCCTTTTGCTGTCCGCGAGCCACGGTCTCCAGCAGCCGGTTGATGGTGCTGGCCAGCGAATGCACCTCCTGGGGGGCCGAGGTCAGCTCGATGGGCGGCAGGGGCGTGGTGCCCGCCTGGGGCCGGGCGCCGGCCTGCTCGATCTGGGCCTCCAGGCGCTTGAGCGGCTGCAGGCCGCGCAGCACGCCCGCGTAGACCACCGCGCTCAGCGCCAGCCCCATCAGCCCCATCGGGAACACCATCTGCTCCAGCAGCTCCTGCGCGATGCGTTCGCGCACCGTGAGGCTCTGGGCCACCTGCACGCGCAGGGTCTGCCGTGTCTGGGGCGTGCCGTAGTCCACATCGAGCAGCGCCACGCGCACGGGGCGGTCGTCCACCCGCGCGTGGTAGAGGTACGGATCGCCCACGCGCACCTCCACCGGCGGCGGCGCGGGCAGCTGGGCATTGCCCAGCAGGAAGCGGCCGGGCGGGGACGACACCATGTAGGTGATGCGGTCGGCCGGGTCCTGCTCCAGGATGTCCTGCGCGGCCTTGGGGAAATCCACCAGCAGCCCGTCGCCGATGGGCTTGATCTGCCGCGCCAGCGCGCGCACTGACTGGGTCAGCGTCTGGTCGATGCCCTTTTCGCCGTTCTGCAGCGCGATGCGCCACGCCAGGAAACCGCCCGACAGCCACAGCACGAGCTGGGGCAGCAGCAGCCACAGCAGCAGCTTGCGCTGCAGGGAGACCCCCGGGACCTGCCGCATGTCAGTGGTGGCCCAGTGCAGGCCGTATGAAACTGGCGCGGCCGATGCCAGGGCCGCCGCGCAAGGGCCGCCCCGCCGCGCTGGCGGCGGCGTCCCCCTTCCCGCGCGCAGCGCGAGAGAAGGGGGAAGGCGCGCAGCGCCTCAGGGGGTTGTTCATGGTTTCGCCAGCATGTAGCCCAGGCCCCGGATGTTGCGGATGTTCAGCGGCGATGGGTCGAGCTTCTTGCGCAGCCGGTGCACGTAGACCTCCAGCGCATTGGAGTTCAGCGGCGCAGCGGTCTGCCCGGGCTCGGGCGGGCTGGCGCGCCAGGCGGCCAGCACGTCGTCGCGCGTGACCACCTCGCCGCAGCGGTTCACGAGCAGCTCCAGCAGCTCCCATTCGCGCTGGGTGAGGTCCAGCGGCTCGCCGTCGAGGGCCGCGCTGTGGCTGGCGTGGTCCAGCGCCAGGGGGCCGATGGTGGTGCCGGGGCCCCCGGCGCTGCTCGCCTGGGTGAACGCCGGTTGCCGCGCGCGGCGCAGCATGGCCTGCAGGCGGGCCTGCAGCTCCTGCATGTTGAAGGGTTTTGTGATGTAGTCATCGGCCCCGGCGTTGAGGCCCAGCACGCGGTCCTCCACGCCGTCGCGCGCGGTGAGAATCAGCACCGGCAGGCCGGCGATGTGGGTGCGCGCCCAGGTCAGCAGCTCCATGCCGTCGGCGCCCGGCAGGCCCAGGTCCAGGATGATGCCGTCCACCGCCTGCGCCTGCAAAAGGGCGGTGGCCTCGGCCACGCTCGACGCCGTGCAGACGCCGAACTCCAGCTGCTGCAGTTGCCCGGTCAGCGCGTCCAGCAACAGGGCATCATCTTCGACTATCAGTATCGTGGCCATGGGATTGAGCATAACAAAGCGGCCTGCGCGGCCGCGCCGGTCCGCCTGCCCGGGGTGGCGCGGGGGTGGGCCTGCGCGCCGCACGTAATCCGGTAACAGGGTGGAGCCCTGGCGGAGAAAGCACACCCCGGGAAAGTCCTGATATGTTCATTAATTATTGTAATTAAAGTACCGACTGCGCTGAACGGCACCGGTCTGCTGCGCACCAAACGGATTCAAACATCGAGGAGACAAGGGTATGTGGAAGATGACAAAGATCGCCGCAGTGGCGGTGGGCCTGGCGGCAGCGATGTCCGCCAGCGCGGGGGAGGTCGAGGTCCTGCATTACTGGACTTCGGGCGGCGAGGCCAAGTCGGTGGCCGAGCTCAAGAAGATCATGCAGGCCAAGGGCCACACCTGGCGTGATTTCGCCGTGGCCGGCGGCGGCGGCGACAGCGCCATGACCGTGCTCAAGAGCCGCGTGATCTCGGGCAACCCGCCTTCGGCCGCGCAGACCAAGGGCCCGGCCATCCAGGAGTGGGCCTCCGAAGGCGTGCTGGCCAACATGGACGCCCTGGCCAAGGCCGAGAAGTGGGACGAGCTGCTGCCCAAGGTGGTCGCCGACGTCATGAAGTACAAGGGCGCCTACGTGGCGGCCCCCGTCAACGTGCACCGGGTCAACTGGATGTGGGGCAGCTCCGAGGCCCTGAAGAAGGCCGGCGTGGCCGCCATGCCCAAGACCTGGGACGAGTTCTTCGCCGCCGCCGACAAGCTCAAGGCCGCGGGCCTGGTGCCCGTGGCCCACGGGGGCCAGAACTGGCAGGATTTCACCACCTTCGAATCGGTGGTGCTCGGTGTCGGTGGTCCCAAGTTCTACCAGGACGCCCTGGTCAAGCTTGACGACAAGGCCATCAACAGCGACACCATGAAGAAGTCGCTCGAGACCTTCCGCCGCATCAAGTCGTACACCGACCCCGGAGCACCCGGCCGCGACTGGAACCTGGCCACGGCCATGCTGATCCAGGGCAAGGCGGGCTTCCAGCTCATGGGTGACTGGGCCAAGGGCGAGTTCCTGGCGGCCAACAAGGCGCCGGGCAAGGACTTCCTGTGCGCCGCGGCGCCGGGCACGACCACGTCGTTCACCTTCAACGTGGACTCGTTCATCCTGTTCAAGCTCAAGGATGCCGCTGCCCAGAAGGCGCAGAGCGACCTGGCCAGTTCCATCATGAGCCCCGAATTCCAGGAGGTGTTCAACCTCAACAAGGGCTCCATCCCGGTGCGCGCCGGCCAGAAGATGGACAAGTTCGACGACTGCGCCAAGGCCTCGGCCAAGGACTTCGCCGACACCGCCAAGAGCGGCAGCCTGCTGCCCAGCGTGGCCCATGGCATGGCGATCGCGCCCGCCACGGAAGGCGCCATCAAGGACGTGGTCAGCCAGTTCTGGAATGACGACAAGGTGAGCGTCGCCGACGCCATGAAGAAGATCGCGACCGCCGCGAAGACCAAATAAACCACCACCACTGAGGGAATCAACATGATGAAAAGAAACCGCCTCACGGCGGTGGCTTTGGCCGCCGCATGCGCGATGAATGGAGCCATGGCACTGGAAGTTGCCGGCTTCGAGATGAACGGTTACTCGCGGGGTGGTCCCGTGTTCAACCACTCCGACGGCGTCAAGGGCAACCTGTCGCTCGGCGGCGAGCTGCAGAAGTTCCGCCTGGGCAACGAGGGCGACAACGGCATCGAAGTCAACTTCGCGCGCGGCTTCGAGACCAACGGCATCAAGTGGAAGGTGAACTACATGCCCGCCAAGTGGGGCAGCGGCGACATCAGCACCGAGCAGGCCTACGTGGAAATGAGCGGCTTCTCGTTCTCGCCCGAGGCCAAGTTCTGGGCCGGCCAGCGCCGCCTGCGGATCCAGGACGTGCACATCGTCGACTACTTCCTGCTCAACTACGGCGACAACATCGGCGCCGGCGTGACCGACGTGCCGATCGGCGGCATGAAGCTGGGTGTGGGCGTGTTCACCGGTGACAAGTTCGACGGCAACCTGCCCAACAACGTCAAGGCGCACCGCATCAACGCCGACCTGTCGGAAATCAACACCAACCCCGGCGGCAAGCTGCGCGTGCTGCTGACGGCCGTGGGCGGCAAGGGCCAGGCCAATGGCGGCTCGGGCTCGGGCGTCTCGCTGATGCACACGCAAAAGGAATTCCTGCTGCCCAGCATCAGCAATACCCTGTACCTGCAGACCTCGCGGGGCCATGCCCGCATCGACGGGGAGTTCGAGGCCATCGACGGCAGCCGGCCCGGCCGGCGCTCCACGCGCATCGCTGACTCCATCAACTGGCAAAGCGGCCCCTTCGGCGGCCAGGCGCTCATTGGCTACCAGACCAACAAGGCCGACCTGACCGGCGTGGAGACCAAGGACTTCTCGCTGGGCGGCCGTGGTTCGTACGCGTTCACGCAGAACTTCAAGATGCTGGCCGAGCTGTCCACCACCACGCGCAAGGGCACGGGCCCCGACCAGCGCCTGTCCAAGGTCACGCTGGCGGGTGCCCTGGCCCTGTCGGAAGATTTCTGGTCGCGCCCCGAGCTGCGCCTGTATGTAACCAAGGCCAACTGGAACCAGGCCGCCGCCGTGGCCAATGCGGCCACCTTCGGTGCCAACGGCAAGACTTCGCGCACGCTGGTGGGTGTGCAGTACGAGGTCTGGTGGTAAGTGATTCCACTTCGGGCCGCAGGGAGGCGCGGCGCGGGGCTTGGCCCGGCGCGGCGGCCCCTGTGGCCCGGACATGGAATGGTGAAGTGAGTTAGCGAGTTAGTCAGAGGTGACTTTGTTCTTTGGGGGGCACTCTGTGCGTGCCCCCCTTTTTTTCATATGCAGGCACATGCCAGAAATTTTTTCGCAGCCATGAAAAATGACCCCCACGCTCCGCCGCCGCGCGGGTCGCTGCCCCCGAGGGGGATGTTTCTTCACCATGGGGGGGCCCGGCGATGACCAAGAATACGTTCGAGACATGGTTGCCCAAGCTGGTCGTGACACCGGCTTTTGTTCTGGGTTTTGCGTTCATCTACGGCCTGATGCTGTGGAACGGCGTATTGAGCCTGACCGTTTCGCGCATGCTGCCCAACTACGAGTGGGCGGGCCTGGCGCAGTACGAGCGCCTGTGGGAGATGGACCGCTGGTGGGTGGCCTTGAAGAACCTGGGCATCTTCGGCGTGGGCTACGTGGGCGGGTCCCTGGCCATCGGCGTGGTGCTGGCCGTGCTGCTGGACCAGAAAATCCGCGCCGAGGGCGCGCTGCGCACGATCTACCTGTACCCGATGGCGCTGTCCTTCGTGGTCACGGGCACGGCCTGGAAATGGCTGCTGAACCCGGGCCTGGGCATCGAAAAAATGGTGCGCGACTGGGGCTTTCCTCACTTTGAATTCGGCTGGCTTGTCGATACCGAGATGGCCATCTACTGCGTGGTGATCGCCGGCATCTGGCAGAGCGCGGGCTTTGCGATGGCGCTGTTCCTCGCGGGCCTGCGCGGCATCGACGACAGCATCATCAAGGCCGCGCAGGTCGATGGCGCATCGCTGCCGCGCATCTACTGGCGCATCGTGCTGCCCGCGCTGCGGCCGGTGTTCTTCTCCACGCTCATGGTGCTGTCGCACCTGGCGATCAAGAGCTTCGACCTGGTGATGGCACTCACGGCCGGTGGCCCCGGCTTTGCCACCGACGTGCCCGCAACGTTCATGTACACCATGTCGTTCTCGCGCGGCCAGATCGGTCTGGGCGCGGCCAGCGCGACCATGATGCTGGCCACCGTGGCGGCGCTGGTCATTCCTTATCTCTACAGCGAACTGCGGACCAAGCCCCATGACCGCTAAGCCTTCTGTATTTCCTTCCGTGGGCCGCCTGCTGGTCTACGCGGTGCTGGCCCTGGCCACCGCCTTTTTCCTGCTGCCGCTGTACGCGATGCTGGTCACGTCTTTCAAGGACGCCGAGGAGATCCGCAGCACGTCGCTGCTGGCCTTGCCCGCCGCGCTGAACTGGTCGGCCTGGGGCACCGCGTGGTCCAGCGCCTGCACCGGCGTGGACTGCAACGGCCTGCGCCCGTTCTTCCTGAACTCGGTGGCCATGGCCGTGCCGGCGGTGCTGATCTCCACCGTGTGGGGCGCGCTCAACGGCTACGTGCTCAGCCTGTGGAAGTTCCGGGGCAGCGATGCGCTGTTCGGCATGCTGCTGTTCGGCGTGTTCATGCCCTTCCAGGTGGTGCTGCTGCCGATGAGCCAGGTGCTCGGCTGGTTGGGGCTGTCGAGCTCCATCACCGGCCTGGTGATGGTGCACTGCCTGGCGGGCCTGGCGGGCACCACGCTGTTCTTTCGCAACTACTACGCGGCCATTCCGAAAGAGCTGGTGAACGCCGCGCGCATGGACGGCGCGAGCTTCTTCCAGATCTTCTGGCGCATCGTGCTGCCGCTGTCCACGCCCATCATCATGGTCACGCTGATCTGGCAGTTCACCAACATCTGGAATGACTTTCTGTTCGGCGTGGTGTTCTCGGGCACCGACTCCAAGCCGGTGACCGTGGGCCTGAACAACCTGGCCAACACCAGCTCCAGCGTGAAGGCCTACAACGTGGACATGGCGGCCGCGATCATCGCGGGCCTGCCCACGATGGTGATCTATGTGCTGGCCGGTAAGTTTTTTGTGCGCGGGCTCACTGCCGGCGCCGTCAAAGGTTAAGAAGGTAAGTAGAGATCATGGCGTCATCACTCGACATCGCAGGCATCAACAAGCGTTTTGGCAAGGGCGACAAGAGCGTGGAGGTGCTGCGCAAGGTGGACATCCACGTCGCGCCAGGCGAGTTCCTCATCCTGGTCGGCCCCTCGGGCTGCGGAAAGTCCACGCTGCTGAACATCATTGCGGGCCTGGACGAGCCCACCGAGGGCGAGATCCGCATCGCCGGCAAGAACGTGGTGGGCATGCCCCCGCGCGACCGGGACATCGCCATGGTGTTCCAGAGCTACGCGCTGTACCCCACGCTCTCCGTGGCCGACAACATCGGCTTTGCGCTGGAGATGCGCAAGATGCCCAGGCCCGAGCGGCAAAAGCGCATCGACGAAGTGGCGGCCATGCTGCAGATCAGCCACCTGCTGGACCGCCGGCCCAGCCAGCTCTCGGGCGGCCAGCGCCAGCGCGTGGCCATGGGCCGGGCGCTGGCGCGCCAGCCGCAGCTCTTTTTGTTCGACGAACCGCTGTCCAATCTGGACGCCAAGCTGCGCGTGGAGATGCGCGCCGAGATCAAGCGCCTGCACCAGGCCAGTGGCATCACCAGCGTGTACGTGACGCACGACCAGGTCGAGGCCATGACCCTGGGCTCGCGCATCGCGGTGATGAAGGGCGGCGTCGTGCAGCAGCTGGGCACCCCCGACGAGATCTACAACCGCCCGGCCAACACCTACGTGGCGACCTTCATCGGCTCGCCCACCATGAACCTGCTGCGCGGTGGCGTGCAGGCCGGCGGGCAGTTTGGCATCGTGGGCGCTGCGCTGGACCTGGCACCGCCCGCGGGCGCCGCGGAGATGCTGCTGGGCGTGCGCCCCGAGCACCTGCAGCTGCAGGACGGTGCGCCCTGGCGCGGGCAGGTGAGCGTGGTGGAGCCCACGGGCCCCGACACCTATGTGATGGTGGACACCGCCGCAGGCAGCGTCACGCTGCGCACCGACGCACAAACCCGCGTGCAGCCGGGCGACCAGGTGGGCCTGACGGTGGCACCGGCCAACGCCCACTGGTTCGATGCGAAGTCCGAAGAGCGATTGACGGGCTGAGAAGGACGAGCCTCCCGCCGCTGGGTCACCGCAAGAAGGGGCTTTGGTCTTTGCCTGAAGAGGTAATTCAGGTAAAAAGAGGCTCCAGCGCTTGTCCATAAAGCGCGAATAGCTATATAAATAATAGCATTCATGATCCACGGGCCGCCGTCTGCCGCAGGGCAGCGGGGGCGTGTGACCTTTGGTCTCCATCTTTTTCCTATGCACCCTCAGCGCCTTCTCGCCGACATCGGCGGCACCAACATCCGGCTGGCCTGGCAGAACGAGCCGGGCGGTCCCTTGAACGACACGCGGGTGCTGCCCTGCGCGCAGTTCCCCACCGTGGATGCCGCGCTGGCGGCCTACCTGAAGGAAGTGGGCGTGCCCGCGCCGCGCGAGGCGGCGTTCGGCATCGCCAACCCCGTCACGGGCGACGCGATCCGCATGACCAACCACAGCTGGAGCTTTTCGCAGCGTGCGGTGCGCGAGGCGTTTGGTTTCGAGCGGCTGGTGGTCATCAACGACTTCACCGCACTGGCACTGGCGCTGCCCCTGCTCACGCCCGACCTGCTGCGCCCCGTGGGCGGCGGCGAGGCGGTGCCGGGCGCCGCGATAGCGCTGCTGGGCCCGGGCACGGGCCTGGGCGTGTCGGGGCTGGTGTTCCCGCCCGGCTCCAGCAACGGCGTGCCCTTGTCGGGGGAGGGCGGGCATGTGTCGCTGGCGGCGCAGACGCAGCGCGAATTCGATGTGCTGGCCATCCTGCAGGAGCGCTACGGCCATGTGTCGGCCGAGCGCGCTGTGTGTGGTGCGGGGCTGGTGGACCTGTACCACGCGCTGCGCCGCCTCGCGCAGCGGGGTGGCAAGGAGGTCAGCTCGGCCTCCCAGGTGACCGAGCTGGCCCTGCAGTCCCACGACGCGCTGGCGCTGGAGGCGCTGGATCTTTTCTGCGGCTTTCTGGGCAGCGTGGCGGGCAACCTGGCACTCACCCTGGGGGCACGCGGGGGCGTCTTCATCGGCGGGGGCATGGTGCCGCGCCTGGGCGCGTGGTTCGACAAATCCTCCTTCCGCGCGCGGTTCGAGGCCAAGGGGCGGTTTCAGCCGTACCTCGCGTCGATACCCTGCTGGGTCATCGATCCGAGCGCCACGCCCGCGCTGCACGGCGCGTCGCGCGCGCTGGACATCGCGGGCTCCGGAGGATGAGCGGCCCCGCCTTGCAGGTCAGCGGTGTGCACCATGTGGCCATCATCGCCAGCGACTACGCACGCTCGCGCCGCTTCTACACCGAGGTGCTGGGCCTGCTGGTGGTGAACGAGGTGTTCCGTGCCGAGCGCGAGTCGTACAAGCTGGACCTGCAATTGCCCGATGGTTCGCAGGTGGAGCTGTTTTCCTTTCCGAACCCGCCGGCCCGCCCGTCGTATCCCGAGGCCTGCGGCCTGCGCCACCTGGCCTTGCGCGTGGCGGATATGGACGCCAGCCTGGCGGCGTTGGCCGCGCATGGCGTGGCGGCAGAGCCGGTGCGCATCGATCCGTTCACGGGCGCGTCGTTTACTTTCTTCGCCGATCCGGACGGTCTGCCGATCGAGCTGGTGGGGCCGGGGCCCGTCAGGCGCTAGACCGCCGGGGCCGGGAGCAAGAAAGGCCCCGCAGGGCCTTTCTTTTCCATGGCATCACATCTCTTCGCTCCAGCAATGCCCGTCGCGCGCGATCATGGCGCTGGCGGCGCTCGGGCCCCAGCTGCCCGGTGCGTACGGCCGCGGGCCCGCGGGGTCGTTCTTCCAGTGCTGCAGGATGGGCTCCACCCAGCGCCAGGCTTCCTCCTGTTCGTCGCTGCGCACGAACAGGTTCAGCCGCCCGGCGATCACGTCCAGCAGCAGGCGCTCGTACGCGCCCACGCGCTCGGTGCCGAAGCGCTGGTCGAAGTCCAGGTTCAGCGCCACCTGCGACAGCGCGGGTTCGGTCTGGTGCTGGGCCGCGCCCTGGGCCAGCAGGTGCAGCTCCAGTCCGTCCCTGGGCTGCAGGTTGATCACCAGCCGGTTCACCGCGCCCGAGGGCATCTTGAAGATGGGGTGCGGCACGGGGCGGAAGTTGACGACGATGTGCGCGTCGCGCCCCGCCAGGCGCTTGCCGGTGCGGATGTAGAACGGCACGCCGGCCCAGCGCCAGTTGCTGATCTCGGTGCGCAGCGCCACGAAGGTCTCGGTGGTGCTGTCGCTGGCCACGCCTTTTTCCTGCAGGTAGCCCGGCACGTTGTGCCCGTGGGTCTTGCCCGCGGCGTACTGGCCGCGGATCACGTGCTGGCCAATGGTCTCCATGCTCCAGGGCTTGAGCGACTGCAGCACCTTGAGCTTCTCGTCGCGGATCGCATTGGCGCTGGAGTTGATGGGCGGCTCCATGCCGATGGCGCACAGCAGCTGCAGCGCGTGGTTCTGCACCATGTCGCGCAGCGCGCCGGTCTGGTCGTAGAAGGCGCCGCGCGTTTCCACGCCCAGCTCCTCGGCGATGGTGATCTGGATGTTGGCGATGTTCTCGCGCCGCCACAGTGGCTCGAACAGCGCGTTGCCAAAGCGCATCGCAAACAGGTTCTGCACCGCGGGCTTGCCCAGGTAGTGGTCGATGCGAAAGACCTGCTCTTCCTTGAGCACGCGGCGCAGCGTGTCGTTGATGGCCTGGTTGGATTTGAGGTCGTGGCCCAGGGGCTTTTCCAGCACCACGCGGGTGGCGGGGCCGTTCAGGCCCACGGCGGCGATCTGTTCGCACACGTTGGTGAAAAGGCTGGGCGCGGTGGCCACGTACATCACCACGGTGTCGGCGGCGCGCTCGTGCAGCAAGGTGGCCAGGCGCGCGTAGTCCTGCGTTTGCGACAGGTCCATGCGCAGGTAGTGCAGCAGGGCGCCGAAGCGTTCGAACTCGTCCGGGGTGGGGCGCTTGGCCAGATCCACGCTGTCAAAGCGCGACTGGATCAGGCTGCGGTATTGTTCATGGCTCAGCTCGTCGCGCGCCACCGCAATGATGCGGCCTCCCTCGGGCAGCGTTCCGTGCCGGAACGCCTGGAACAACGCCGGCATGAGTTTGCGCCACGCCAGATCACCTGTTCCACCGAACAGGACAAGGTCAAAACTCATGGGGTCTCCATATCAGGGTGTTGTTGTGCGTCTGAGGCTGGAAATTGTAATCTCGTTACATTGGGTTGTGTAGCTGTAGAGGCTGTAAACGTTTTTTGACAGTTCGTGTGCAGAAAAGTATCAGAAAAATTGTGTAATCAAGTTACTATCTCGCCGGTTTTCACCTCCCCGATATCCTGAATCCACCATGCCCTCCCTCCGTTGCGACCAAACCCTAGAGTGGCCTCAGTTGCAGGCCGCGTTCACCGCAGATGGCAGCCGTCTGGACCTGCGGGAGGCCTTTGCCAGCGATGCGCAGCGGTTTGGGCACTTCAGCCAGCACGCGCCCGAGGTGTTTGCGGATCTTTCCAAGAACCTGTGGGACGCCGCCACCGAGACGCTGCTGCTGGACATGGCCCGTGCCTGTGGCCTGGAACAGCACCGCGACGCCATGTTCGGTGGCCAGCCCATCAACAGCACCGAAGGGCGCGCCGTGCTGCACACGCTGCTGCGCCGGCCCCGGGGCCTGGCGCTGCCCGGCGACGGGCCGGACATCGCGCAGAAGCTGGCCCAGGTGCACACCACGCTGGATGCCATGCTGGCCTATGCCGACACGGTGCGTGCGGATGGCGCCGTCACCGACGTGGTGAACATCGGCATCGGCGGTTCGGACCTGGGCCCGCACATGGCCGTGCTGGCGCTGGAGCAGTTCCGCTCGCGGGGCAAGCGGCTGCACTTTGTCTCCAACGTGGACGGCCACGAACTGCACACGGTGATGCAGTCGCTCAAGGCCGAGAACACGCTGTTCCTCATCGCCTCCAAGACCTTCACCACCGCAGAAACCATGACCAACGCGCGCTCGGCGCTGGCCTGGTTTGCGGCGCAAGGTGGTCAGGATGTGGGGCGCCACTTTGCGGCGCTCACCACCAATGTCGATGCCGCGAAGGCGCTGGGCATCACCACCACCTTCGGTTTCTGGGACTGGGTGGGCGGGCGCTATTCGCTGTGGTCGGCCATTGGCCTGCCCATCGCGATCGCGATTGGCTCGGCAGGCTTCCGCGATCTGCTCGCCGGAGCGCACGCCATGGACGAGCACTTTCGCACGGCGCCCCTGGCGCAGAACCTGCCGGTGCGTCTGGGCCTGCTGGACATCTGGTACCGCAACTTCCATGGCTTCACCAGCCGCTGTATCGCGCCCTACCACGCGGCATTGCGCCGCCTGCCGGCCTATCTGCAGCAGCTCGAGATGGAAAGCAACGGCAAGCGCGTGGGGCTGGACGGCCAGCCGCTGCCCTATGCCACGTCGCCCGTGCTGTGGGGCGAGCCGGGCACCAACGGCCAGCACGCGTTCTTCCAGATGCTGCACCAGGGCACCGACGTGCTGCCGCTGGAGCTCATCGCCGTGCGCCAGCCCACCCATCCCCTGGAAGGCCACCACGACAAGCTGCTGGCCAACGCCCTGGCGCAGGCCCAGGCGCTGATGGTGGGCAAGGACGGGGAGGACGGCCACCGCCACTTCCCGGGCAACCGGCCCAGCACCTTCCTGCTGCTGGATGCGCTCACCCCCGCGTCGCTGGGCGCGCTGATCGCGCTGCAGGAACACCGCGTGTTCGTGAGCGGCAGCCTGTGGGGCATCAACAGCTTCGACCAGTGGGGCGTGGAACTGGGCAAGGTGCTGGCCAAGGACATCGAGGCGCGCCTGGCCAGCGGCGATGCCGCAGGGCTCGACGGCTCCACCGCCGGGTTGCTCGCCCAGCTGCGCGCCGGCATTTGACAAAGACCGGTGGCGGCCGTCCTGCGGCGGCGCGACCACGGGCACTGGCGATTTTTCGAGGAGACACCATGACCGCACCCCGGCCGGATTTCCGGTCCGCCGACTTCCTGCGCGCGCACATCCGCCAGACCATGGCGTTCTACGAGCCCGTGGCCACCGACGCGAGCGGCGGCATGTACCACTTCTTCCTGGACGACGGCACGGTGTACGACACGCGCACCCGCCACCTGGTCAGCGCCACGCGTTTTGTGGTCACCCATGCCATGCTCTACCGCACCACGGGCGAGGCGCGCTATCAGAGCGGCATGGTGCACGCGCTGCAGTTTCTGCGCACTGCGTTCCTCGACCCCGCCACCGGCGGCTACGCCTGGCTCATCGACTGGCAGGGCGGCCGTGCCACGGTGCTGGATGGCACGCGGCATTGCTACGGCATGGCGTTCGTGATGCTGGCCTATGCACGGGCATTGGAGGCCGGAGTGCCCGAGGCACGCGGCTGGCTGGCCGAGGCCTTCGACACCGCCGGGCAGCACTTCTGGCAGCCCGCGCAGGGCTTGTACGCCGATGAGGCGTCGCCCGACTGGGTGCTGGCGGACTACCGGGGCCAGAACGCCAACATGCACGCCTGTGAGGCCATGATCTCGGCTTTTCGCGCCACCGGCGAGCAGCGCTATATCCAGCGCGCCGAACAGCTCGCGCAGGGCATCTGCCAGCGCCAGGCCGCGTTGTCGGACCGCACCTCGGCCCCTGCTGCCGAGGGCTGGGTGTGGGAGCACTACCACGCCGACTGGTCGGTGGACTGGGACTACAACCGCCACGACCGCAGCAACATCTTCCGCCCCTGGGGCTACCAGATCGGCCACCAGACCGAATGGGCCAAGCTGCTGCTGCAACTGGACGCCCTGGCGCCGGCGGACTGGCATCTGCCCTGCGCGCGCTTCCTCTTCGACACAGCGCTGGAGAAGGGCTGGGATGCCGTGCACGGCGGCATCGTCTACGGCATGGCGCCCGACGGCAGCATCTGCGACGACGGCAAATACCACTGGGTGCAGGCCGAGAGCATGGCGGCTGCGGCGGTGCTGGCTGTGCGCACGGGCGACGAGCGCTATTGGGACTGGTACGACCGAATCTGGGCGTATTGCTGGGAGCACTTCGTGGACCACGACCACGGCGCGTGGTTTCGCGTCCTCGACGGTGCCAACCGCAACCACACGCGCGAGAAGAGCAACGCGGGGAAGGTGGACTATCACAACATGGGGGCGTGTTATGACGTGCTGGGGGCGATGAAAACGGGTGATTGAGCCGTGGGTGGGCTTCGTCGCCTCGGCTGGCACCGCACGCGGCTGCGGCGGCGCATGCATGGCGGGGCGGGTATGGTGCACAGGAACGATCCCGCCAAAAGGAGCAGTTCATGAACAGGTCGCTCGCCCGAATCCACTTCGGGCTGTCAATCTTCTACGGCATCGGCGCGGCGCTGCTTTGCGTCATTTACTTGGCCGGTGACAACGCGAGTGGAAGCGGTGTGTTGATTCTTGCGGGCATCTTCGGCACGCCTTTCGTGCTTCATTGCGCCGCATTGCGTGGTGTCCGCTCCGGCCATTTGTGGGGTCGGAATTTATCGCGAACTCTCGGAATCCTGCTGCTTTTTGCATTCCCCATTGGAACGGTTCTGGGTGTGCTGATCCTGATGCGGACGCGGCGGACGGACTGGGAGCAAGGGTTGAAAAGTCGCGCTGGCCCCCGCCCGGTGCTCACCCGGTAAGTTCAGCCGCCGCGACGTCTACTGCGCTCAACTTTGAATGGGCAATGTGCCGCGAGGCCCCGCCCCGCGCGCCTTTGCCTGCCCGGTTCAGGCCTTGAAGCGGTTCACCGGAAGACCGGTTACCGTGACCCGTACGCTCAAGAGCGACCCCGCAGGAATCGCCGCCTCCTGTTCCTCCACCGGCCTTCCCGCCCGCGCCGACGTGATGTACAGCGTCCGCAAATCCGCCCCTCCAAAACACACCATGGTCGGGCACTGCACTGGCACTTCAATGCGCTGCAGCACTTGCCCCGCTGGAGACAGCTGCAGCACACACGCCCCCTCGTACATCGCCACCCAGTAGTTGCCCTCCACATCCACCGCCGCGCCATCCGGCCGGCCGCCGTAGGGCTGGCCTTCCACCTTGCGGCCGAACTGCACCCAGGGCTGTCGGTTGGCGATGGCGCCCGTCGCCACATCGAAGTCAAACCGGTCGATGCGGTGCTCCGGGGTGTTGGACCAGTACAGATACCGGTTGTCGGGGCTGAACGCGAGGCCGTTGGCGGTGAAGTTGTCGCCCGCCATGTAGTGCACGCGGTAACCACCCTCGGCCACCTCCAGGCGCCAGAGCGCGGCGTCGGGGGCCGTGCGCGGGCTGATGACCGACCCCGCCCAGAACCGGCCCGCCGCATCGCAGCGACCATCGTTCAGGCGCAGCACGCGGGTGTCGTGTCGGTCGGGGGGCAGCAGGGCCAGCAGGGTGAACGCGCCGGTGGTGGTGTCCAGCAGGTAAAAGCCGTCCCGTAACCCGATTACTATTTTTTTGTCGGCGGCGGGCGCGCAGCAGCCGGGTTCGCTGGGGGTCTTCCATTGCCGGTGGCGGCCGTCCCCCGGGGTCCAGGCGTGCACCGCCAGTCCCTGTATGTCACACCAATAGAGGCATTTTTCCTCGGGGTGCCAGAACGGCGATTCGCCCAGTTCGGAGGGTGCAAGGGGCAGGCACTGCAAGGTCATGGGTTGAAATGGGATGGTTATCGAGTTACATTCTAGGGCCTCAAACAGTGGCCTGCCCCGGAACAGGTGCCCAGGCCCAACCCACCGATGGAGCATCCCATGCATTCAGTCGTAGCGCGCGTGACGGCCCGCATCATCGAGCGCAGCAAGGACACCCGCGCCGCCTATCTGGCCGGCGTCGAGGCCATGATCGCCCGCAAGCCCGCGCAAGACCGCATGGGCTGCGCCAACCTGGCCCATGCCTACGCGGCCCTGCCCGGCGCCGAAAAATTCAAGGTCACCGTGGAGAAGGCGCCCAACATCGGCGTCGTCACGGCCTACAACGACATGCTGTCGGCCCACCAGCCGTACCAGAGTTACCCCGCCATCCTGCGTGACGAGGCCGCGCGCCACGGCGCCACCGCGCAGGTGGCGGGCGGAGTGCCCGCCATGTGCGATGGCGTGACGCAGGGCACGCCCGGCATGGAGTTGTCCCTGTTCTCCCGGGACGCCATTGCCATGGCCACTGCGGTAGCGCTGTCCCACGATGTGTTCGACGGCGTGCTGCTGCTGGGCGTGTGCGACAAGATCGTGCCCGGCTTGCTCATCGGCGCGCTGCACTACGGGCATCTGCCCTGCGTGTTCGTGCCCGCGGGCCCCATGGGCACGGGGCTGTCGAACAAGGACAAGTCCAAGGTGCGCGAGCAGTACGCGCAAGGGCTGGTGGGGCGCGACGAACTGCTCAAGGCCGAGTCCGCCGCGTACCACAGCCCTGGCACCTGCACTTTCTACGGCACGGCCAACAGCAACCAGATGCTGCTCGAGGCCATGGGCCTGCACGTGCCCGGCGCGGCCTTTGCACCGCCCGGCACCGAGGAGCGCGAAGCCTTCACGCGCCAGGCCGTGCGCACCGTGCTCGACATCGGCAAGCGCGGCCAGCGCTTCACGCCCATCGGGCGGATGGTGGACGAGCGCTGCATCGTCAATGCCATGGCGGCCTTGCTGGCCACGGGGGGCTCCACCAACCACCTGATCCACTGGGTGGCCATTGCGCGCAGCGCGGGCATCCTGATCGACTGGTCGGACTTTGACGAGCTGTCGTCCGCCGTGCCGCTGCTGGCCCGCGTGTACCCCAATGGCGATGCCGACGTGAACCAGTTCCAGGCCGCGGGCGGGCCCGCGTGGATCCTGCGCGAACTGCTGCAAGGGGGCTTCATGCACCCGGGCGTGGGCAGTGTGAACGCGGGCGGCATCGCCGCGGGCGGGCAGGGCGCACCGGCGGTGTCGGGCGACGAGACCGTGCTGCGCCCGGTGTCCCATCCGTTTTCCCCCACGGGCGGCCTGCGCCTGCTGCAGGGGCGCCTGGGCCGCGCGGTGATCAAGGTCTCGGCCGTGCCCGAAGACCGCCACGTCATCGAGGCGCCCGCGCGCGTGTTCGATTCGCAGGAGGCCTTGCTGGCCGCGTTCAGCGCGGGCGAGGTGCAGCAGGACATGGTGGCCGTGGTGCGCTTTCAGGGCCCGCAGGCCAACGGCATGCCCGAGCTGCACAAGCTCACCCCGCCGCTGGCGGTGCTGCAGAACCAGGGCTTCAAGGTGGCGCTGGTGACGGACGGCCGCATGAGCGGCGCGTCGGGCAAGGTGCCCGCCGCCATCCACGTCACGCCCGAGGCGCTGGCCGGCGGCCCGCTGGCCAAGGTGCTGGACGGCGACATCGTGCGGGTGGATGCCGTGGCCGGCACGCTGGATGTGCTGGTCGATGAGGCCACCTGGGCCGCCCGCCCCCTGGCGCCCTACACCGCGCCCCCCGCCACCGGCTTCGGCCGCGAACTCTTCACCAACTTCCGCCGCCACGCGGGCGGTGCGGAACAAGGCGCCTGCACATGGCTGTAGCAGGATGCACCCCCTGAGTCGCTGCGCGGCTTCCTCCTCCCTCCCTGCGCGGGAGGGGGACGCACCCGGTGGCCTGGCAAAGCCCGTTCCACGGGTGCACTGGCATCGCGCCGCGCTAGTTTTGTAGGCCGCTTGCGGCATCCGACACCGAACACACCAAGGAGCACAAACCCATGAATCCTCTCGACATCGCCAGCCATGGCCCGGTCATTCCCGTCATCGTGATCGACCGCGTGGAAGACGCGCTGCCCCTGGCCGAGGCCTTGCTGGCTGGTGGCGTGAAGGTGCTGGAGGTGACGCTGCGCACCGCCGCCGGCCTGCCCGCCATCGCCGCCATCGCGCGCCAGTTGCCCGAAGCGGTGGTGGGCGTGGGCACGGTGCTCAACGCCGACGATGCGCGGCGCGCCAGCGAGGCCGGGGCGCGTTTTGCCGTGAGCCCTGGCTACACGTCCGAGGTGGGCAGCGCCTGCAAGGGGCTCAACCTGCCACTGCTGCCGGGCGTGGCCACGTCCAGCGAGATCATGGCGGCCTTGGCGGACGGGTTTTCGTTCCTCAAGCTGTTCCCGGCGGAGGCCGCGGGCGGCATCCCGCTGCTCAAGTCCTGGGCCAGCCCGTTCGGCCAGGTGAGCTTCTGCCCCACGGGGGGCATCACCCAGGCCACCGCGTCCAACTACCTGGCGCTGCCCAACGTCCGCTGCGTGGGCGGCTCGTGGCTGACGCCCGCCGACGCCGTGCGTGCGGGCGACTGGGCGCGCATCACGCAGCTGGCGCGCGACACGCATGCGTTGCGCAAGGCCGCGTGAGCACCAGGATTCATGCTCAAATAGGCCGTCAGCGCTTATCCGGCAAGCGCTGCAAGCTATAAAAAAAGAAGCAAAATTTGCCCTGTGGCCCGGCTGCCGGGCGTGGGGCCGCCGATGGGGTGGTGGGATGTGTGGACTGGATGCCCTGTGCGCCCCTATCATGGCGCGGGGCTTGGCCCTGCCACAACGGCTTCACGTTTCAAAGAGAGGGAGTTCTGTATGGATTTTGTTTCGGCTGTCAAAAGCTGCCTGACGCAGTACGCGGGTTTCTCGGGTCGCGCCGTGCGCTCCGAGTTCTGGTGGTTCTTTCTGTTCCAGGTCGCGGTGATGGTGGTCGCCAGCTTCCTGGGCGACGTGATCTCCGGCATCGTCTCCCTCGCGCTGGTGCTGCCCGGGCTGGCCGTGGGCGCGCGCCGCCTGCATGACATCGGCCGCTCGGGCTGGTGGCAGTTGCTGACCCTGACCGGCATCGGTGTGCTGGTGCTGATCTACTGGTGGGTGCAGCCCAGCGAGGGCTGATCCCGCCCCAGGCAGGCCCGCCTGGCCTGCAACCCGCGAAGCCCGCTTGCCTTACGGCCGGCGGGCTTTTTTGTTGGGGCCGCACTTTTGGGCACATGGGCATCGCCCTGGTTTTTCTGGAGGAAGGCCGCCGACCGGATAGTTAATAAAAAGTGGCCCTGGCGCTTGATATACAAGCGCGAGCTGCTATTAAATTTGATGAATTCGGGAAAAAATCGGGGACCAGGGATGTTGTCGTTGTACGACATCCCGCGCCGGATCCGTCCAGGAGGCTGCTTTGATTTTTAAAATGGTAATCATTCTTGCTTCCATTCTGAAAAATCATGGCAATCCAACATCGGCAGACGGCGGTCTGCATGGGCATCGCGCTGGCCTTCGGTTTGGCCCCCACCTGGGCGGCGGCACAGGGCGCGGCGGCCACGCTGTCCGAGGTGCGCGTAGACGCCAGCGCGGAGAAGGAGACGGCCACCGGCCCGGTGGTGGGGTACCGCGCGCGCAATGCAGCCACCGCCACCAAGACCGACACGCCGCTGTCGGAAACCCCGCAGTCCGTCACCGTGGTCACCCGCGACCAGCTGGTGGACCAGGGGGCCACCACGTTCCAGGAGGCGCTGCTGTACGCGGCGGGCGTGCGCAGCGACGCCTACGGCCTTGACAGCCGTTCCGACAGCGTGCGCGTGCGCGGCAGCTCGCCAGACACCTACCTCGACGGGCTGCGCCAGAACTACAACTGGTACACCAGCAGCACCCCCGCCGAGCCCTACGCGCTGGAGCGCCTCGAGGTGCTGCGCGGCCCTTCGGGCATGCTGTTCGGCGCAGGCACGGTGGCCGGCGTGGTCAACATGGTGAGCAAGCGCCCCCTGCAAGAGGCGCAGCGCGAGGTGGGCGTGCAGATCGGCAGCTGGAACCGCAAGCAGCTGCAGGCCGACCTGACCGGCCCGCTCACCCAGGACGGCGAATGGTCGTACCGCCTGGTGGCCGTGGCGCGCGATGCGGACACGCAGACCGATTACGTGCAGAACGACCGGCGCCTGATCGCGCCCTCGCTCGCCTGGCGGCCCAATGCCGCCACGTCGCTCACCCTGCAGGCCCATTGGCAGCAGGACCGCACGGGCAGCACGGCGCAGTTCCTGCCCTGGTCGGGCACGCTGCTGCCCAACCCCAATGGCATGCTGCCCATCAACCGCTTCATCGGCGAGCCCGGCGACTACTACGACAGCGACCGCGAATCCATCGGCTACCTGTTCGAGCACCGTTTCAACGATGCCTGGACGGTGCGCCAGAACCTGCGCCTGGCGCGCAACGAGAACCGCGGTGGTTACCACTACGCCGATTTCTTCACGGTCCCCGGCGGGTTCGGCTGGGACCCCGTGAACCAGCGCCTGACGGGCCGCATCTACGGCAAGAACATCACGCGCACGCGCATGGCCGCGGTCGACACCCACCTGCAGGGCAACCTCACCACCGGCGCGCTGAGCCACCAGCTGTTGCTGGGCGTGGACTGGAACCGGCAGACCGAGAACAAGAACGAGGCGGACGATGCCTACAACACGCCCATCGACGCCTATGCGCCGGTGTACGGCCACCGCCTGAACCCCACGCTCATCGCCAGGCCCGAGAACGTGCAGCGCCAAAGCGGCCTGTATGTGCAGGACCAGATGAAGTGGGGCCCGTGGATCTTCATCGCCGGCCTGCGCCACGACCGCGCCGTGAACGGCCTGGCGGGCCAGCCGGATGACCGCACGAGCGACACCACCAAGCGCCTGGGCGTGATGTACCAGCTGGCCGGGGGCTGGACGCCCTACATCAGCTACGCAGAGTCCTTCAGCCCCGTGAGCGGCACCAACGCCTATGGCCAGCGCTTCAAGCCGCTGCAGGGCGAGCAGATCGAGGTGGGGGTGAAGTACGCGCCCGCGGGCAGCTCCACGCAATTCACGGCGGCGGTGTACGACCTCAAGGAAAAGAACCAGAAGGTGGCCGACCCGACCAACCCCGACAACTCGCTGCAGGTGGGCCAGACCCGCAACAAGGGCCTGGAGCTGGAGTACAAGGCCCGCGTGGCCACGGCCTTCGACCTGACGGCCCATTACAACTACACGGACGTCGATCCCCTGCTGGAAGGGCTTCCCCGCCACCAGGCCGCCGTGTGGGGCGTGTACCGCTTTTCCATCGGCGGTGTGCGCGGCTTCTCGGCGGGCGCGGGCTACCGCTGGCTGTCGTCGTTCCGCGACGGCACCGGCCCCGAGGTTCCGTCCGCCGGGGTGGTCGATGCGCTGCTGGCCTACGACACCCAGGACTGGCGCTATGCCCTCAACATCAGCAACCTCGCCGACAAGAAGTACATGAGCACCTGCCTGTCGCGCGGTGACTGCTGGTGGGCCACGCGCCGCAACGTGGTGCTGAGCGCGACGTATAGGTTTTAACCCCCTGAGCCGCTTCGCGTCTTCCCCGAGGGGGACGCCGCCCATGCAGCGGGGCGGCCCTTGCACGGCGGCACTGGCACGGGACAGTGCCCATGCGAAGGCCGGGCCCTTTGCTCTGGGTTGGCGCGGTGCAGTGAATCGCGATACAAATGTCGAAAGAGCGGCCCGCGCCACGACGTGCTTCACGTGTTCCAAGTAAAAAACCCCGCGGGTCTTGCGACCTGCGGGGTTTTTTGTGGGCTACCGGGCAGAACCTGGGTTCCACCCGGAGCGGCCGGCCATTACATGCCCATGCCGCCCATGCCACCCATGCCGCCCATGTCGGGCATGCCGCCGCCAGCACCAGCCTCGTCCTTGGGTGCTTCTGCAACCATGGCTTCGGTCGTCAGCAGCAGCGATGCCACGGAGGCAGCGTTCTGCAGGGCCGTGCGGGTGACCTTCGTGGGGTCCAGGATGCCCAGTTCGAGCATGTCGCCGTACGTGTCGTTCGATGCGTTGAAGCCGTAGTTGCCCTTGCCGGCCAACACAGCGTTCACCACCACCGAGGCTTCGCCGCCGGCGTTGTTCACGATTTCGCGCAGGGGCGCTTCGATGGCCTTGAGCACCAGCTTGATACCGGCTTCCTGGTCAGCGTTGTCACCCTTGATCGAGTCACCGACAGCTTGCTTGGCACGCAGCAGGGCCACGCCACCACCGGCCACAACGCCTTCTTCCACAGCTGCGCGCGTTGCGTGCAGTGCGTCTTCCACGCGGGCCTTCTTTTCCTTCATTTCGACTTCGGTGGCAGCGCCGACCTTGATCACGGCCACACCGCCGGCCAGCTTGGCCACACGCTCTTGCAGCTTTTCGCGGTCGTAGTCGGACGTGGCTTCCTCGATCTGCACGCGCACTTGCTTGACGCGGGCTTCGATGTCACCCGCAGCACCGGCGCCGTCGATGATGATGGTGTTTTCCTTGCCCACTTCGATGCGCTTGGCCTGGCCCAGGTCGGCCAGGGTCACCTTCTCGAGGGTCAGGCCCACTTCTTCAGCGATGACCTTGCCGCCCGTCAGGATGGCGATGTCTTCCAGCATGGCCTTGCGGCGGTCGCCAAAGCCTGGAGCCTTGACGGCCACGACCTTCAGGATGCCGCGGATCGTGTTCACGACCAAGGTAGCCAGGGCTTCGCCTTCGACTTCTTCGGCAATGATCAGCAGCGGACGGCCGGCCTTGGCCACTTGCTCCAGCGTGGGCAGCAGGTCGCGGATGTTGCTGATCTTCTTGTCGAACAGCAGCACGAAGGGATTGTCCAGAATCGCGGATTGCTTTTCTGGGTTGTTGATGAAGTAGGGCGACAGGTAGCCGCGGTCGAATTGCATGCCTTCCACGACGTCCAGTTCGGAGTCGAGGGACTTGCCGTCTTCCACGGTGATCACGCCTTCCTTGCCGACCTTGTCCATGGCGTCAGCGATCAGCTTGCCGATGGTTTCGTCGGAGTTGGCGGAGATCGAGCCCACCTGGGCGATTTCCTTGGAGGTGGTCGTGGGCTTGGAAGCCTTCTTCAGCTCGGCGACCAGGGCCGTCACGGCCTTGTCGATACCGCGCTTGAGGTCCATCGGGTTGATGCCGGCGGCCACGTATTTGAAGCCTTCGCGCACGATGGCTTGTGCCAGCACGGTGGCGGTGGTGGTGCCGTCACCAGCGTTGTCGCTGGTCTTGGAGGCCACTTCCTTCACGAGCTGGGCGCCCATGTTCTGCAGCTTGTCCTTGAGTTCGATTTCCTTGGCCACGGACACACCGTCCTTGGTCACGGTGGGGGCGCCGAACGAGCGCTCCAGCACCACATTGCGGCCCTTGGGGCCCAGGGTCACCTTGACCGCGTTGGCCAGGATGTTCACGCCTTCAACCATGCGTGCGCGGGCTTCGCCGCCGAAAACTACGTCTTTTGCTGCCATGTTTGGCTCCTACAAGATTTGAATCAAAAATGCTTCTAGCGCTTATTGGTAAAGCGCTGGCAGCTATGAAAAAGTGAGTAAACCGAAGGAGAAAGGATTACTTCTCGACGACTGCGAACAGGTCGTCTTCCTTCATGACCAGCAGTTCGTCGCCCTTGACCTTGACGGTCTGGCCCGAGTACTTGCCGAACAGAACGCGGTCGCCGACCTTCACGTTCAGGGCGATCAGTTCGCCCTTGTCGTTCTTCTTGCCGGGGCCAACGGCCAGCACTTCACCTTGATCGGGCTTTTCAGCGGCGTTGTCAGGGATCACGATGCCGGAGGCGGTCGTGGTTTCGCTTTCGATACGCTTGACGATCACGCGATCGTGCAGAGGGCGAAGGTTCATTGCATTGCTCCTGTTTTCAGTGAAAAAAAGCTGACTTACCAGCACCCGGGGGACCAGGCGCTGCGAAATTTCCGGCAGGCGGTGCGGTGTTAGCACTCGTCTGTGGTGAGTGCTAATGATACGGGCATTTGTGGCGGTTTCAAGACGCCGCGCACATTTCGGCTGTCAACGAAGACCGGTGCGGAACGCCACTCTACTTTCGTTGTTCCGCCATTCAACTTTAGATTTCGGCACCCGCGACCGTGAACCTGAGGAGCACCTCGCATGAGCGCCATCTAGCTGAGCACCAGTCACAGAGGCTTGAACTGGAAGTGAGCAATAACACACTTTGCCATTGACCACTGCGGTCGTATTTCAAGGTCAGCTGCAGGCTGTACCAAGTCATTCGCGTCGACAACCTGAGCGACGGCTTCGGTATTGAGCGGTCAATCGACGGGCAGCCGCACCGACGGCCACTGCTCCGCCGAGACCGGGCGTTCGATCGTTGCCGACGGGGATACCGGTGCGAGTGACCGGTTTGGTGTGTGAGCACCGGCGCGTGTCGACCCAGAGCAACCATGCGCCGTCGTGAACCGAAGGTTGTCCTCTGTCTTTTCCTTGGTTGCCTTCCCGTGGCTTCCACCTCGTTGACTGCCCCCCCGGGTTCGTGACGACTGCGATCGTGCACATGACGGGGCGCCGCGCCCATATTATGGTGAGCTGTGTGATGTCATCAGTTCTGAGGACAGACAACGGCCCGGCGCGATGGCAGCATCGCGCGCACCACTCGCCTGTGCGCAGGCGCATGGCTGAAGAACTATCAAAACAATAGCTGCTTGCGCTGAATGGATAAGCGCCGGAGGTCAAAACATGCCAAGAAACCTGCTGTCCGCGCGCCACCGTGCCGCCTTGTGTCTGGCCTGGCTGCTGGGGGGCTGGCTGCTGCTCCAGGCGGGCGCCGCGCAGGCGCAGGCTGTGGGCTGGGCCAGCGGTGCCAGCCTGGCTGCCGCGCGCAGCGACCACAGCACCACCGTGCTGCCCAATGGCAAGGTGCTGGTGGCCGGTGGGCAAGTGGCAGGCAACGCGCGCACCGCCAGCGCCGAACTGTACGACCCTGCCACCGGCGCCTGGGCGGCCACGGGCGCCATGGCTGCGGCGCGCCAAGGCCACACCGCCACGTTGCTGCCCAGCGGCAAGGTGCTGGTGGCGGGAGGCATGGATGGCGCTGTCCTGGCCAGTGCCGAGCTGTATGACCCCGCCACTGGCACCTGGGCCGCCGCTGGCGCCCTGGGCCATGCCCGCCGCGAAGCCACCGCCACGCTGTTGGCCAATGGCAAGGTACTCGTGGCGGGGGGATGGCCCCCCGGCCCAGCCACCAGCCCGGCGGAGCTCTTCGACCCCGCCGCGAACGGCGGCTTGGGCGCCTGGTCCGACACCGGCGCCCTGGCCCAGCCGCGTTTTGAACATACGGCCACCTTGCTGCCCGATGGCAAGGTGCTCGTCGCAGGGGGCACGGCCAATGGCAGCGCCGCTTTGAATAGCGCCGAACTCTACGACCCCGCCCTGGGCACCTGGACCACCGTCGGCAATACGCTGGCCACCGCGCGCTATGACCACACAGCCACCTTGCTGCCTAGCGGCCAGGTCCTTGTGGTGGGCGGAGCCGACAGCCTGGCCCTGGCCCTGGCCCAGGCCGAGCTGTACGACCCCGGTGCCGGCACCTGGACCGCCGTCAGCCCGCTGACCACGGGGCGCTTCAGCCACACGGCCAGCCTGCTGCCCGACGGCACGGTGCTGGTCGCGGCAGGCTCCAACTTGATCCATGGGCTGCTCGGCAGCGCCGAGTTGTTCAACCCCGGCACCAACAGCTGGACTGCGGCCCCCGCGCTGGCCAGCCCGCGCCTCTACCACACGGCCACGGTGCTGCCCGATGGCACGGTGCTCGCCGTGGCTGGCGCCGGCGCCGGCCCGCTTCTGGCCAGCACGGAGGTCTACACCCCCGCCAGCGGCGCGTGGAGCGCGGCGGGCAGCATGGGCATGGGGGGCAGCGTCACGCGGGCCTCGCTGCTGCCGTCAGGCAAGGTGTTGGCGATTACCAGTTTGTCGACCTCCGCACGGCTGTATGACCCCGTGGGCAACAGCTGGAGCCCTGCCGCCAACCACCTCACCAGCCGCGAAATGCCCACCCTGACCTTGCTGGCGTCCGGCCAGTTGCTGGTGGCCAGCGGCACAGGTGCCAGCGCCGAGCGCTACGACGAGAACACCAACACCTGGACGGCCACCGGCCCCATGAACGCCGCACACAGAGGCGGGGGCGCCGCGCTGCTGGCGTCGGGCAAGGTGCTGGTGGTCGGCGGGGCCAACGGGACAGGCCCATCCAGCAACACCGTGGAGCTCTACGACCCCGCGACCGACACCTGGGCATTGCGCGCGCCGATGCTCTCGGTCCGGCACTACTTTGGCAGCAGCGTGATGCTGCCCGATGGGCGCGTGCTGGTGGCGGGCGGGTTCACCAACGGTGGCCGCACCGCCCTCGCGGAGATCTACGACCCCCAATCAGACACCTGGACCGCCACGGGCGCGCTGGCCATCCCGCGCAGCGACCACACCGCGACCCTGCTGCCCTCGGGCAAGGTGCTGGTGGCGGGCGGCGCCACCGGCCCCTTCAACAGCCCCACCGCCGAGCTGACCGCCGAGCTGTACGACCCGGCGACCGGCACCTGGTCGCCCGCGGGTACGCTGGCCTCAGGTACCGGCGGCAGCGATCCAACGGCCATGCTGCTGCCCGGCGGCCAGGTGCTGTTGGTTGGGGGCTACCTCAGCGGGGCACGGAGCGGCAGCCAGCTGTACGACCCCGCTGCCAACACCTGGGCCAGCACGCCACCGCTGATCACGGGCCGTGCGCAGCACGCCAGCGTGCTGCTGCCTTCGGGCCACGTGCTGGCCGCGGGCGGCATTGGTTCCGGTGGCAATTTGGCCAGTGCCGAACGCTATGACCCCGCTGGAGGCACCGTGCCAGCGGCCCGCGTGCCCCAGCTTGCCAGCGGCCCGGCCCGCTTGGTGGACGGTACCGCCTTCACCCTGGGCGGCTTGCGTCTGCACGGCGACAGCGAGGCCAGCGGCGGTGGCACGGGCGCATCGCCCACGCCGCTGCCGCTGGTGCAGCTGCGGCGGCTGGACAACGGCGCCACGCGCTGGCTCACGCCCACGGCATCGTCGGCCACCACGGTGGACGTGGCCGCGCCGGGCGTGTTGCCGCGTGGCCGCTACGCGCTGCGCGTGTTCGTCAACGGCATGGTGTCCGATGCGCTGCCGACAAGCACCCATGCCACGCCCGCGCTGGCCCTGGCCGCCAGCGCCAACCCCAGCCCCGGAGGTGCCAGCGTCACCTTCACCGCCACGCTGTCCGGGGCGGACAGCCCCACGGGCACGGTGGCGTTCAGCGCAGGCGGCGTGCCGCTGTGCGCGGCCGCGCCCCTCGTCGGCGGCGCGGCCGTCTGCGCCGTGAACACCCTGCCCATGGGCACGCAGGCCATCACCGCCAGCTACGGCGGCGACGCCAACAACACGGGCGCCCTGGCGGGCATCACGCACACCGTGAGCCCGGTCAGCCTGCCGCTGCCCGGCGGCGGCATGGGGCAGCAGGTGGTGGTGGGCATCAGCGGCGGCCCGGCGGGCTGCGTGGTGGGCAGCCTCGCGTTGAGCGCTGCCACCGCAGGCGACAACCTGCCCGCCAACGCCACGGCCCCGCTGGGCGTGCTGCGCTTTGCCGCCACGGGCTGCGCGGGCGCCACGCTGACGGTGCAGATGGACTACCCCGCAGGCAGCCTGGCGGGCCTGCAGCCCCACAAGTTCGGCCCCGCCAGCGTGGGCGCCCCGGCGTCCACGTGGTTCCCTCACGGTAGCGTGGCGGGTAACCGGCTGACCTTCACCGTGACGGACAACGGCGTGGGCGACGGCGACACCACCACGCCGGGCGCGATCACCGACCCGCACGCGATGCTGCTGTTTGCCGCGCCACCCGTAGTGGGTGCGCAGGCCATCCCCACGCTGTCGGAGTGGGGCGTGCTGCTGCTGTCGGCGCTGCTGGGCGCCCTGGGCTGGCGTGGGCGGCGGCGCCTGGGGGTTTGAATGAAACTGGCCTCCAGCGCTTTTCCAATAAGCGCAAACAGCTATTGATTCAATAGCATTCCGCTTTTTTCGGCCTCCAGCAGGCGCGTGAGCAGCGGGTGCATCACCTTGCGCGCGCCGTAGATCAGGTGGAACTGCTCCTGCGCGTCGGGGCTGGTGCCCACCTGCACCAGTCCATGGGTCTTTTGCAGGTGCGCGCCCACCGACACGGGGGCCGGCATCACGCCCATGCGCCGGTTCCTACGTTTGCTTCGCCCTGGCCATCGGAAGGCGCCACCAGATGGATTGGCGATGGCAGAAAACCCCCGTCACTACAGGGAGGTCCAACTGCGCAGCTTGCCGGGGTTGAGCAAGCCCTGCGGATCGAAGCGGCGCTTCGTGCCCACCACGGCAGGATCCAGGTTGTTCTGCTTGCCGTCCTCCACGATGTACACATGCGGGTTGTTGATCTGCACGCCGTGGTCGCGGTAGATCTGCATGATCTGGTTCAGGCGCTCTTCGGTGCTGTAGCGGATGAGCTGCAGCCCGCTGCAGTTGAAGGCGCCTTCCTTGGTGCGCAGGAACTCCAGGTGCATCATCACCTCGCCGCCGAGGGCCTTTTCCAGCGCCTTCACCTGCTCCAGCCGGGTGGCGGGGTTGAAGCCGCTCTGGATGTAGGTGAGCGTCTTGTCCACCTTCAGCGCATGCAGGGTGGTGTGGTTCCAGGTGTATTCGAGCAGGGTCTTGTGGCTCTTTTCCACTTCGTCGGCGGTCTTGCGGTAGCTGACGGTGCCGCCGGACCGGGTGGCCATGTCGCGCATGCCGTCTTCGGAATGCGGGGCCACCAGCAGCATCACCGCGTGGCAGCCTGTGGGCAGGTGCTCGGCCAGGCTGGTGAAGTAGGCCGGGATGGGCGCGGCCAGAAAGCACACCTCCTTTTTCTCCAGCCCCGGTGCGGCGCCAAAGCGGTCGGCGAATTCCAGCGCGGCCTCGAAGTCGGTGAAGGTGACGATGCACTCCGTCCACGCCACGGCGGGGGTCAGCGCCACCTCCAGCTCCAGCACGATGCCGTTGGTGCCGTAGGTGTGGTGCAGCAGCATGGCTTCGGGGCCGCGCAGCTCGATGACCTGGGGCTCGGGCTCCACCGTCATGGCGCGCACGGCCAGCACGTTGCCCGGCGCGGCCAGCGGCCCGTGGTTGATGGAGCCAGCGCCGCCAAAGCCGCCGCCGAACAGCCCGCCCAGCGTGGCGCTGCGGTAGGTGGAGGGCAGCCAGCGCAGCTCCTGCCCCAGGGGCTTGGCCTGCGCGTCGAAGTCCGACAGGCGGATGCCCGCCTGCGCCCGGCCCACGGCGCCGCGCACCCAGCCAAAGCCGTTGTAGCCCGACAGGTCCAGGATCACCCCGCCATGCAGCGGGGTGCTTTGTCCGTAGTTGCCGGTGCCGCTGCCGCGCACGGTGAGGGGGATCTGCGCGCGCGCACAGGCCGCCACCACCTGGCGGATCTCATCCTCGGTGCGCGGGCGCACGGCCACGTCGCCGCGCTTGCCGGCCAGGTCGCGCTTGAGCACGGGGCTGAACCAGGCGAAGTCCTGCGACAGGCGGCCCACGCGCAGCGGGTCGGCAATCCAGTCCAGGCCGGGCAGTTGTTCGGGCAGTTGGGGGGCGGTTATGGTGGTCATATGTGTCTCGCCTGTCTGTGCGGCGGGTGGTGGCGGGCAATGCGCGGCCCCCACCACGCGTGCGCGGTGTCAAAAAGTGGATGCGGTTCGGTTGGGGGGTAGGGTCAGTCGTGCGAGTTTTCGCTGGCGTGCCAGCTGCCCAGGGCCAAGCGGGTGCCCCAGGCCATCAGCGCGAACAGCGCCACGCCGGTCAGCGATATCAGCAGCAGCGCGGCGAACATGCGCGGTATGTTGAGCTGAAAGCCCGCCTGCAGGATCTGGTAGGCCAGGCCCGCGCCCTGGCCGCCCGTGCCCGCCACGAACTCGGCCACCACGGCGCCGATCAGCGCCAGCCCACTGGAGATGCGCAGCCCGCCGAAGAAGTAGGGCAGCGCGCTCGGTATGCGCAGGCGCAGCAGGGTCTGCATGCGCGTGGCGCGGTTGAGCTGGAAGTAGCTTTGCAGGTCCGGCTCCACGCTGCGCAGGCCCAGCGTGGTGTTGCTGATGATGGGGAACAGCGCCACCAGCGCGGCGCAGATCACCATCGACGCCGTCGGATCCTTCACCCAGATGATGATCAGCGGCGCCACCGCCACGATGGGCGTGACCTGCAGCAGTACGGCGTACGGGAACAGCGCCGTCTCGATGCGCTTGCTCTGCACGAACAAGAACGAGATCAGCACCCCGGCCACCGTGGCCACGGCAAAGGCCAGCACGGTGATCTTGACGGTGACCCAGAGCGAGCCACCCAGGGCCGCCCAGTCGGTGAACAGCGTCTTGAGCATGAGCAGGGGCGAGGGCACCAGGTAGGGCGGCAGTTCCATGGCCGTGACCAGACCCTGCCACAGCGCGATGAGCACCAGACCCACGAGCAGCGGGTAGACCACGCGCTGCACGCGCGGTTGGGCCATGAGGGGAACGCGCGCTGCGACGGGCTTGGGCGCCTTGGCTCGGGCGGGTTGCGCGCTGCGCTCTGCCGGTGCGGGCGCTGCAGGTGCAGTAGGGTAAGGGGTGCTCATGCTGCGGTCTCCTCGGTGTCTGCGCTGGCGCGCAGCAGGCTGTCCTGCAGCTGCTTGGCATAGCGGCTGAATTCGGGCGAGACCATGAAGTCCGCCGTTCGGGGGTAGGGCGCGTCGATGCGGAACTCCTCCACCACGCGGCCGGGGCGCGCGGCCATCATCACCACGCGGCTCGACAGGAACACCGCCTCGTGGATCGAGTGCGTCACGAAGATCACGGTGAGTTTTTTCTTGCGCCACAGGTCCAAGAGGTCGGCGTCGAGCTTGTGGCGCGTGATCTCGTCGAGCGCGCCGAAGGGCTCGTCCATCAGCAGCAGGTCGGGCTGGGTTACCAGACCGCGCGCGATGGAGACGCGCATCTGCATGCCGCCCGAAAGCGCCCGCGGCAGCGCGTTGGCAAACTTCGACAGGCCCACCAGGGCCAGCGCCTCGGCCACGCGGGCATCGGCCTCCTGGCGCGGCACGCCGGCCAGGTCCAGCGGCAGGCGTACATTGGTCTGCACGCTGGCCCAGGGCATGAGCGTGGGCGACTGGAAGACAAAGGCCATCTTCTTGCCGCTTTCCTCCAGCTGGGCCACGGGCTTGTGCCACAGCTGCAGCCGGCCATCGGTGGGCTCCAGCAGGCCGGCCACCATCTTCAGCAAGGTGCTCTTGCCGCAGCCCGAGGGGCCGAGCAGGGTGACGAACTCGCCCTCTTCGATGGTCAGGTCCACCGGCAGCAGGGCCTGCGTGCCGTTGGGGTAGGTCTTCTCGGCCGACAGCACCTGCACGGCAGGGGTGCTGCGCGGCGCGGGCGCCAGGGTGGGGGAATCAGCGGGGGCGGTGGGGGTCATGGTGCGCGCCTTTCGATGGATGCGCCCCGCCGTAAGCAGCGGGGCGCTGTTTCAGGGCAGTAATGGCGATCCGAGGGTCAGGGCATGACCTTCAGGTCTTTGGTGAAGGAGGTCGTGTAGGTATCGGCCAGCTTCACCTTGGCCGGATCGATCAGCTTGGCCTCCACCAGGAAGTCGTAGCTCGCCTTGGCGCGCGCATCGGTCATCACGCCGATGCCCATGGTGGCTGCGTCGCCGCCCGTCACCATGCCCATCTCCTTGAGCTTGGCCACGCTGTAGGCCAGCTGTTCGTCGGTCATGTTGGGGTTGTCCTTTTTGATCAGGGCATTGGCCGGGGCCGGGTCGGCCAGGTAGCTCTTCCAGCCTTCCATGGTGGCTTTCACGAAGGAGGCGACGGCGGTGCCGCGCTCCTTGACGGTCTTGTCCATGCAGCTCACCGTGGTGGCATAGGCGGGGTAGCCCTGGTCGCTGAACATCAGGGTGTTGGCCTTCACACCGGCCTTGGCGATGGCGAAGGGCTCGGACGTCAGGTAGCCCTGCTGGGCGGTGTTCTTGTCGGCCACGAAGGGCTGGATGTTGAAGGTGTAGGGCCGTGTCTGCGCATCGCTGAAGCCGTACTTGGCCTTCAGCCAGGGCCAGTAGCCGCGCTGGGCCGACGAGGCGATGAGGATGGTCTTGCCCTTGAGGTCCTCGAACTTCTTCACGTCGTCGTGCGCGATGAGCACCTGCGGGTCTTTCTGAAACACCGCCGCCACCGTGGTCACGGGCACACCGCCCTCGCGCATCTGGATCATCTGCAGGTCGCTCGATCCCATCACGCACTCGGCCTGGCCGGCCGCCATCATCTGCACGATGTTGACCTGCGGGCCCCCCATCTTGATGGTCACGTCCAGCCCGTACTTCTTGTACAGGCCCGTGGCCACCGCCTGGTAGAAGCCGCCGTGCTCGGCCTGCGCGTACCAGTTGGTCATGTAGGTGAACTTTTCCTGCGCGTGGGCCTGCAGGGTGCCGGCGGCACCCACAGCGAGCAGCGCGGCTGCACCAAGTTTGGAAAGGCGGGAGGCGGTCTTCTTCATCATGGCAGTGCTCCGGTAGGTGGTGGAGGGGAACAGGGACGAAAACGGGGGAGGAATGCGGCTGCGTTCGCAGGTTTCAAGCCAGGGCGGTGGAGTGCTCCACATGGCCGGTGTGGTTGGCGCGGCCCCAGGTGGGTTCGGGGCGGGCGGCCCAGCGCAGCTGGTGCAGCTCGGTGATGGCGGCGGCCCAGCTCACGGCCAGCGAGTCGAGGATGGCGTGGCCCTGCTCGGCCGTGGCGGGCAGCGGGTCGCCGATGATGCCGCTGGGCCCGAAGTCGCGCGCGCTCCAGGCGCAGGCGGGGCGGCCGTCGGGCGAGAGCAGGGGCGAGTCGAACACGGGCGGGTAGTTCACCACCGCGCGCTCCATGTGCACGGTGTCGGGCGCCAGGGCCAGCATCAGCGCCGTCTCGGCATGGCCGGCGTGCATGGCCAGCTTCTTTTCCTGCTCCGACAGGTACTTGCCCGCCACATGCGGCACACGCCAGGTGAAGCTGGGCACCACGATGAAGTCGCCATGGCGCAGGCGCAGCTCGCGTGCGCACATCTCCATCACCTGGGGCTGGCCGCCGTGGCCGTTGACGAACAGCAGCTTGCGAAAGCCCGCGCGGTAGACCGACTCGCCCACCTCATTCATGGTGGCCAGCAGCGTCTCTCCGCTGAGCGTGACGGTGCCCGGAAAGTGCAGGTGCTCCTCCGACTTGCCGTAGGTGATGGGCGCCATGGCAAAAGCCGGCACCTCGGCCGGCAGGCGAGCCATGGCATGGCCCACCACGCCCGCGCTGATCACCGTGTCCACCGCGCAGGGCAGGTGCGGGCCGTGCTGCTCGGTGGCGCCCGTGGGCAGCACGATGACGGTGTTCTCCTTGTCCGGCAGGTCGGCGATCTCGGTCCAGCTCAGGTAGGGCAGGTAGCGGTGGGGCGGGGTGTAGCCGTGCAGCATGGGGGGGTCTTTCGTGAATGAGTGCGGAGGAATGGGGTCAGCGCTGGGGCAGATAGGCCGTGGCCTCGACCTCGATCAGGATGTCGGCCGTGGGCAGCATGCCGGTGACCTCCACCACGGTGGAGGCCGGCGGCTCGCCCGGGAAGAACAGCTTGCGCACGCGGCTGTACTGGGGAAAGTGGTCCAGGTGCTTGAAGTACTGCACCAGCTTGAACACGTCGGACATCTGGCCGCCCGCGGCCTCGATGGTCTGGCGGATGCGGTCGAGCACATACCAGCTCTGCGCCAGGATGGGCCCCTCCTTGATATCGCTGCTGAACTCGCCCGTGCGGCCGATGAGCGTGGCCGCCTCGTCGGGGATGTCGGCATAGCCGCGCACGATGCGGCTGGCGGCGGGGTCCACGGCGATGATTCCGGACAGGAACACCAGGTCGCCCGCGCGGCGCCAGGCGGCATAGCGGGCCAGGGGCTGGGCGATGCCCGAGGGGGTGTTGGAAGCGGTCGTCATGCAAGGCTCCGTACAGGAATGGGGGAGGGGGCTGGGGTGGCGTTGGCCACATGCCACGCCGCGCTGGCATGGCCGCTGGTGACACGGCCCTGGCGCAGCACCACGCGCTGCTGCGTGCGCGACGGAAAGCCCCAGCCATCGGCCTGCTGAAAGACGATCAGGTCGGCCGGCATGCCGGGCTGCAAGGGAAGGGCATCGGGCCCGCGGCGCAGCCAGTCGCTGCGGCACAGAGCCTCGGACCAGCGGTCGAACGGCGCGTCAAGCTGCGCCGCCAGCACGCCGGTGGCCAGTGCCTCCAGCGGGTCCAGGCTGCCCACGGGGCAGAACGGGTCCTGGATGTTGTCGCTGGCCACCAGCACCGGGATGCCGCGCGCACGCGCCTCCTTGACGAGGGTGATGCCCCGCTGGCGCGGTGTGCGGCCCGTGGTGGCGTCCTGCAGCAGCAGGTTGGTGATGGGCAGGGTGACCAGGGTGATGGGGCAGCGCGCCACGGCGTCGAGCGTTGCCAGGGCGGTGGCCTCGTCCTGTGCGGCCAGCGCGCAGGTGTGGCCGCAGACCACGTGGCCCTCAAAGCGCAGCTCCTGCAGCAGCGCGGCCGTGGTGGCCAGGCCCTGGGCGCCGGGGTGCAGTTCCTCGTCTACATGCAGGTCCACGTTCAGGCCGTGGTGCTGCGCGGCCTCGAACAGGTGGCGCAGGGCCTGTGGGTCCCAGTTGGTGGAATGCACGAAGCCCCCCAGCAGCGCGCCCGGGCCGCTGTCGGCCACGGTGGCGGCCAGCCGCATGGCGGTGGCACGTTCGGTATACAGGTGCAGGGGGACCAGGGCCACGCGCTCCAGCAGCAGGCGGCCCGCCCATTCGCGCGCCAGGCTGCGCAGCACGTTCCAGGCGAGCGGTTGTGCATCGGGCTCCCACCAATCGCAGTGGGTGCGCAGGTGCACGGTGCCGGCCTCGTACGCCCATTGCAGGGCGCGGCTGGCACGGGCGCGGATGTCGGCCTCGGTCCAGCCCTGGCGGTCCACCATCATGGCCTCGATGGCGCCCAGCAGGCCGGGCTTCACCGTGCCCATGCGCGGCAGGGTGAAGGCCTTGTCCAGATGGGTGTGCGCATCCACCAGGCCGGGCAGCGCCAGCGCGCCGGCCAGGTCCCAGGTGGCGCCCGTGGCCGGGGGCTGGGCAGGGTGGTGCGGCGCGATGGACTCGACGCGGCCCTGCACCAGGTGCACATCGGCCAGCGCGGGCTGGCTGCCCTGCGTGGGCCACTGGCGCGGCAGCAGCCAGCGCGGCAGCCGCGCGCGCAGCAGGTAATCGGGGGCGTTGGATGCGTGCATGGAAAAAATCCCCTTAGGCAAAGCGCGCCATGGCCTGGCCCACGCGGGCCTTGAAGGCCTCGAGCCGCGGCGGCGTGGCCACGTTCATGTGGTAGTAGGCGTGGTAGTCCACCCGCGCCTTGCCGCCCGTGAGCAGGCGCATGTAGCGCGTGACGGACTTGCGCGGCGGGTCGCCCATGAGCAGTGCCGTCCAGCGCGGGCGGCCATAGGTCACCACGGCCGAGATGCGCTGGATGTGCGTGAGCGAGGGCTTGACGTGGTGCGGGTCGCTGATGTCGAAGGCCACGCCGGGCATCAGCACCCGGTCGAAAAAGCCCTTGAGCATGGCCGGCATGCCGAAGCACCAGGTGGGAAAGCAGAACACCACCGCCTCGGCCCACAGCAGCCGGTCCACATAGCCCTGCACCGGCAGGCGGTTGCTCGGCACCTCGTGGTAGCCCAGGCGCTCCTCGCGGCTGAGCACGGGGTTGAAGTCCTCGGCATACAGGTCGCAGTCGTCCACCGCGTGGCCGGCCGCACGCAGGTTGCGCACCACCTCGTCGTGCAGAGCCGCGTTGTAGCTGGTCTCCACCGGGTGGCAATAGATCACGAGGATGCGCATGGCGGGGGCTCCTTTTTCAAAGGTCGAGCGTGAGCGTGGGCCCGTGGCTGCGCGCGCAGCACACGGCCACATGGGTGGCCTGCTCTTCAGGGCTCAGGCAGCTGTCGCGGTGGTCGGGCGAGCCGTCGAGCCAGCGCGTGGCGCAGGTGCCGCACACACCCTGTTCGCACAGCGTGTCGATGGCGATGCCGGCGAGTTGCAGCACATCGGCCATGCTTTCGCCAGGCTCCACGGGCAGCCGCATCTGGCTGCGCGCAAGCACCAGTTCAAAAGAAGCCGGTTCCGTGGCGGGCAGCGGCGCTGCCGTGGCTGGGGTTTGCATGTTTGACCACTTGATTTGATCGATTGGTCAAACTATTGCAAATGCTGTGCCAGCAGGGCTTTCGGGCCGTTGCCTGCCTTGCCCTGGGTCAAAGCGCTGTGTGGGCGCTGCTGCTACGCCCGCAAGCGTGCAGGCCTGTTCACTCTGGTGCGAAATCGGGTGCCAGGCCGCAGCCCAGCAGCACGAAATTGGTGAGCTCGCGCACGATGGGTTCGCGGTCGATGGTCTCTTCGGGCGCCAGGCCCAGCATGATGTGCACCTGCACGCCGTAGTCGGCGTAGTGCTGCGTCATGCCCCAGATCTGCATCAGCAGCAGGCGCGCGTCCAGCGGGCGCATGCGGCCCTCGGCGATCCAGCGGTCGATCAGGTCCACCTTCTGCTGTGTGGACTTCACGGCCACGGGCCAGTACCGGCCCAGGTTGCGCCCGCCGCCCAGCACCTCGGTGGTGAAGATGCGTGACAGGCCCGGGTTGTCGAGCGCGTAGTCGAGCTTCTTGCGCACGTAGGTGCTCAGCACCTTCTTGGGGTCGTCGCTCTGGCTGTCGAACTGGAAGGCGCCCGACCAGCCGTTGAGCACCGAGTACAGCAGCTCCTCGTACAGCTCTTCCTTGCTGGCGATGTAGTAGTGCAGCTGCGGCTTGGTCAGCCCCGCACGCTCGGCGATGGCCTTGGTGGACGCGCCCTTGAAGCCATGGCGGCTGAACTCGGCAATCGCCGCCTCGCGGATCGCACCCAGGATGCGCTCGCGCCCCTGCTTGGAGCGGCTGAGCAGTGCGCCGGAGACATTGCTGCTGCCATCGGCTTCGGGTTCGGTCATGAGCGGGGCTTTGGGCGGCATGGTGGGCGATTGTCGCTGGTTGCTCAGAGCTTCCAGAAGCCCACGTGCGAGGCACTCGCTTCCGCGATGAGGGCCGGCCCGATGCATTCGATGGCGTGCGGCGATGCGGCGAACACGTCGCGGCACGACAGTTCGGCATCGCGCTGCTCGGCGCGTTCGCCGCGGAACCCGCGCAGCCGCACCGCGTCGATGCCGAACACCACGCGGCCGATGCCCGACCAGAAGATGGCGCCCGCGCACATCACGCAGGGCTCTGCCGATGAGTACAGGGTGGCCTGTGCCAGTGCATCGCGGCCCACGCGCGGGCTGAGCTGGCGCACGGCATTGGTCTCGGCGTGGCCGGTGCAGTCGCCGGTCTCAGTGGTATTGCAGTAGGCCTCGGCCAGCAGCCTGCCATCGGCGCTGATCGCCACCGCGCCAAAGGGCCGGTTGCCGCGTGCACGGGCCTTGTCGGCCAGGACGATGGCCTGGCGCAGGTACCTGCCGTCGCGCTCGTCGATGGTGGCCTCCTGCGGCAGCAGTGCGGCGGGTGCTGCGCTGCCGTTCATGCCACCACCTTGCGGTCGGCCAGGGCCGGCAAAAAGGCCGGGTTGAACACGCGCTCGGGCGCGGGCTTGCGCGCCAGGTTGAACACGGCCGCCACCTCCTCGATCTGGTGCGCCAGTATGGCGCCCTGCACGCCGCCCAGGCCCACGGCCTGCGATTCGGCCGTCTGCAGGTATTGGCGCGTGATGGCCCAGCGCTCGCGCTCCACGTCCATGTTCAGAATGGCCTCGCGCGCCTTGATGGCGGCAAACGTGGCCTCGGGATTGGCCAGCGTCTCGCGCAGGGCGCGGTTGCTCGCGCGCAGGAATGCCTTGGCCACCTCGGGCTTCTCCTGCAGAAGCTTCCCGGCCAGCACGGCATTGCCATACAGGTTCAGGCCCGCCTTGTTGTATTCGAGCACCGACAGTTCCTTGGCCGGCACGCGCGCGAACAGCGACACGGCCGAGTCGTGGAAATAGGTGGCCGCATCCACATCGCCGCGCACCACCACGTTGTCGCGCGCGCTGAAGTCGGTGGTCACCCAGTCGAACAGCTCGGGCTTGGTCTTGAGTGCGCGGGCCACCATGGGCCAGCTGCGGCGCGTGGCTTCCACGGCGGCCGCCGCCACCTTCTTGCCCTTGAGCGACTGGAAATCGGTGGTGATGCCGCGGTCCTTGCGGCCGATGATGACGAAGGGCGCGCGGTTGTAGTACTGGTAGATGGCCTGCACCGGCGTGTCGGCGTTCTGCGCGTGGAACTCGGCCAGCGAACTGATGTCGCCCAGGCCGATGTCGTAGGCACCGCTGGCCACGCGTGTGATCGATGCCACGGAGCCTGCGCCCACGTCGATGGTCACGTCCAGGCCCTCGTCCTTGAAGTAGCCCTTGGCCTGCGCCAGGAAGAAGGGCGAGGTCTGGCTCGTCACCCGAAAGTCCAGCGTGAACTTGAGCGGGGTGAGTGATGCGCCCTGCGCATGCACCACGGCAGGGGCACCCAGCGTGGCGGCGATGGAAGGGGCGAGGGTGGTCAAGAGAAAGCGGCGGCGTTGCATCAACATGGTGGTGGCCCAGGTTCGGTGGAATGCCCTGTACCCACAGGCGTGTGCCGCCGCGGTACCGGGTCGAACTGAGCAATTTCCGGGCGCTACCACCCGCAAGGGATGGCAGCGCTGAACGCTTCTACTCGGCAGGAGCTGATGCAGAAAGCGTGCCCGGTGTCGCGAAAGCGCTGCGCCGTGCTGAGCGCCAGGCACGTTTTGCCCAGATCTTGCCTTGGCGCAAGCCGCTGCGGGGCCCCCTGTGCGCTGGAGCTGGCAAGCGCTGGGCACGCATTTGCGGTGCGCAGGCTTGGTGCGCCGCTGCCCGGGTTTGGTGAGTGTCCGGGCCTTGGGCCGCATGGCGCGGTGCGGCTTTCCTATGGAGTGCGCGACGGCATTGCTGGCCTGCCGTTTGCTAGCATCCGGGGTAAGAGTAGAAGCGTTCAGTCCAGCCCATCCGCATTGCGTGGACCGGCTGGCGGGTCATTGCTCTTGAAGCCGGTGGCGGCTTGCGTGCGGTGCGTGGTGCCTGTTGAAGGCCCGCGCAGCCTGCGGGCCGTTGCCATTGTCCCCTTCAAGAGCCACATGGCGCCGTGCCGCAACTTCACTCCTTGCTGCGGCCTGCCGTGTGCCTTGTTGCCATTGACGACTCAACGAGGAAATCACGCCATGCACAGCACTGCCGCAAACCCAACTACATCCCCCGTCTACGAACCGATCGTCGCCCCCGACGTGCTGGGCGAGCTCGAAAAAGAATCGTGCATGGGCGGCGCGATGGACGGCGAGACCTCCACGCGCGAAGTGCGCTGCATCGACATCTCCGACTTCGACAACCGCAAAGAGGAAATCGCCGAGCAGCTGTGGAGCGCGTCGGTCGACATCGGCTTCTTCCAGGTAACGAACCACGGCATCCCCGTCGAGGACATCCGCGCCGCCTTCGCGCGCGCCGAAGCCTTCTTCGACCAGCCCCAGGCCACCAAGGCCCAGTGGCCCCTGGCACGCAATGCCGGCTGGGAGCACAAGGCGCAGATCCGCCCCTCCACGCGTACGCCGGACCAGAAGGAGTCCTACCAGGTCACGCGCCCACGCATGGCGGGCCTCTGGCCCACCGAGGCCGAACTGCCTGGCTTCCAGGCCGCCACGCTGGCATTCGAGCGCCAGTGCTGGGAAGTGGGCATGCGCCTGCTCTCGTGCTTTGCCTACAAGCTGGGCTTTGATGCGGACTTCTTCACCCGCGCCCACGACCCCGACCTGCCCACCTACCAGAGCACGCTGCGCATGCTGCACTACTTTGCGGTGGATCCGGCGCTCAAGGACGAACTGGGCCTGTGGCGCGCCGGCGCCCACACCGATTTTGACTGCCTCACCCTGCTGTTCCAGCGCCCCGGCCAGGGCGGCCTGCAGGTGCTGCCCGGCAAGGAGGCCGAGGGCCGCCAGTGGACCAGCGTGGAGCCAGCCGAGGGCGTGATCACCTGCAATATCGGCGACATGCTCACGCGCTGGAGCGACGACCAACTGCCCAGCAACTTCCACCGGGTGCGCAACCCTCTGCCGCACGAGTACCAGGGCGCGCGCTACAGCCTGGCTTTCTTCTGCCAAGCCAATGAGGACGCACTCATTGAAGGCCCGGCGAAGAAGTACCCGCCCATCACGGGCGCGGAGTACCTGCGCCAGCGCATCAGCGCGAACTTCTCGAATAGGTACTGACCACAACGCCGTGGGCTGTGTTGAATCGTCGCGGGGCCTCAAACGCGTCTCGGAAAATTTGATCCAAATACCTTGCTCCGCTTGCTGGATTGCCTGGTCTTGGACCAACGCCGTCAGCGTATGGAAATCACTTCCGCTTCGTATACATCAATCTGCGGAGCCTCCTCACACAAGCTTGCCATCGAGTGTGCGAAATCGCGCGAGGCTTCTACTCGGAAATGGGCCTGCAACGCGGCCAGGTCGCTCCAGCGCTCAATGAACACAAAGCGCAGCGGCTGCTGCGCGTCGCGGCTCACCTCGTGGGACACGCATCCCGCCTCCATCCGGGAGCGCAGGACATGCTCCAGGGCCAGCCGCTCAACGGTGTCCTCCGTGTCCTTGCGTGCGATCACATGGCCGGTAACGATGATCATGGTGTGCCTTCCTGTCGTCGGTGGTTGAAATGATGATGCCGCGCTAGCGCGCGCTGGCGCCGCCGTCGATAGGGATGATGGCACCGGTCATGTAGCTCGAGGCGGGTGACGCCAGCAGCAACGCGAGCCCCTGGATCTCGCGCGGCTGGGCGATACGGCCAAGCGGGATGTAGGTGCGCATGCGTTCGGCGCTTTCCGGCAGGCGCAGGCGTCCTCCGTTGATGCCGGTGGCAAATGGGCCGGGGGCGATGGCGTTCACCAGGATGTTGAAGGGCGCAAGCTCGATGGCCGCCTGGCGCACGATGTTGTTCACCGCAGCCTTGGAGGCCACGTAGGCATATCCGGAGTGCGCCTCCGCCCGCAGCCCCGCGATGGACGAGGTCACGATGATTCGCCCCTGGCCCCGGGGCTTCATGTGGCGGGTGGCCGCGCGCAGCGTGGCCAGCACGCCGCTCAGGTTCACTTGGAGCACCCGCTCCCAAGAAGCCGGGTCCACGTTCTCCAGGCGCCCAGGCTCCACCAGGAATCCGCGCCCGGCGCTCATGCCCGCGTTGGCGAACACGCAATCGATGGGCCCCTCTGCCGCCATCGCGTCGATGTTGCGGTCCACATCGGCGCCATCGCTCACGTCGATCACCCGCTGCTGCACCTTCGCGTGCGTCTTGCGCAGGCGGTGCACCTCGGCGTCCAATGCCTGGGCGTCGCTGTCGGACAGCACGACTTCCGCGCCCGCGTCCAGCAGGGCTTCTGCAATGGCCAGCCCGAGGCCACTGGCGGCACCGGTCACTAGCGCACGTTGGCCGGTCAGATCGAACAAGGAAGGCAACAAGGCCATGGCGGCTCTGCTGTGCATCAACGCTCCACCTGCAGGGGAATGAGGTGGTCCCAGCGCTCGGTAGCCTCGATCATGTAGTGCACGCTCAAGGTGACGCGTTGAAAGAACCACTGCCCATCCAGATGGATGTACTCGTCGTCAAAGCGGCCCACCACGTAGTAGCTCTTGCCGTCCCGCACGGGTCGACCGTCCAGGTAGCTGGACCCCGTGCCCCGGTCGCCCTGCACCTGCACGACATGGCTATGGATGAACTGCCGGGCCGATTGGACCGGAAACGCAGCGAAGAACGCACGGATGTTGTCCCGGCCCTGCACCTCAGGACGCCCGCCGTAGGCGACGTAGGCATCGGGGGCAAACAATTCGTAGAGGCGGTTCCCCGCATCCTCATTCACCATTTCGTGGTATCGGGCGCGCAGCGCGCGGATGGCTTCAATGCTCTCCATGCGTTCAACGCGTTCCGTGAGCGCTCGGACAAGGTCCTGCGAGGCTGAAAGGTCGGCTGGTGGGTGGACTGCGGTCACTGAAGACTCTCCTGGTGAATGTGGTGGAAATCGCCCATGATCTTTTGGCTGCGGTCCCTCACGGACGCACCCGTGTGGGCATGGGGAATGACGTAGAAGCGGCGCGCATGAATCGCCTCGACCGCGGCGCGCGCTACATCCTCGGCACTGATGGCAGAAGCGGCCATGCCAGCACGCACCGCCAGTCGTCGTCCCTGGCATTCCAGGCTGTCCCGAGCACCGCCACGCCGGCGTTGTTGAAAAGCCAGTCCACACCGCCCCACCGGTTCCAGCTGGCCTCGGCCAGCCGCTCCACGTCCGTGGCCTCGGACACGTCGCAACACTGCGCCAGGCAGGCGGCGCCTGCACCACCGCCATGCCTTCGCGGGCACAGGCCAGCGCGAGCGCGCGTTCGATACCGCTGCCCGCGCCGGTGACAAAGGCTACCTGGGGCGTCGGCATCAGAGACTCGCTCCGGACTTGCGGATCACCTCGCCCCACTTGGCGGCCTCGGCGGCCACGAAGGGGGCAAACTGCTCGTGCGGCATGCCCATCTTGACGCTCGAAACCGCGTCCAGCGACGCTGTGACCTCGGGCGAGTGCAGTGCCTGGCCCACCGCATCGGACAAGCGCTTGACGATGGGCGCAGGCGTGTTGGCTGGTGCAAAGACACCGCCCCAGTTCATGGCCACCACGCTGGGGATTCCGGCCTCGGCCATGGTGGGCACATTGGCGAGCACGGCCAGGCGGCTGGTGCTGGTGACGGCCAGCGCGGCAATTTTCCCGTCCCGGATCTGCGCGCGGGAGGTCTGCACGTAGTCGAACATCACATCGAGGTTGCCGGCGATCAGATCGACCATGGCCGCCGTGCTCGACTTGTAGGGGATATGGTTGAAGCGCGCGCCGGTCTGGGTTTGCAATAGTTCCAGGCAAAGGTGCGCTGACGTACCGTTGCCACCAGACCCAAAGTTGAGTTTTCCTGGTTTCTGCTTGCCGAACGCGATCACATCGGCCATGGTGCTGAACTTCAGGCTTGGATGGGATACCAGAACGTTGGCGTTCCCCGTCAGACCGTGGATGGCCACGAAGTCCTTGACCGGGTCGTAGCGGATGTTCTTGAAGAGGGCGGTGTTGGTGCCCTGCGTGCCCTGCGTTCCGATCAGGAGGGTGTACCCGTCGGGCGCCGCACGGGCCACGAATTCGGCGCCGAGGGACCCGCTCACACCGACCCGGTTGTCGATGACCATGGGCTGGCCCAGGTTGTCGCTCAGCGCCCGTGCGATCAAACGGGCCTGGACATCGACCACGCTTCCCGCGGAGAAGGGCACGACCAGTGTGATGGGGCGCTGCGGGTAAGCGTTCTGTGCAAATGCCGAGGGCGAGAGTGCCAAAGCACCCATGGATGCCGAGAAGTGGCGGCGGTTCATCATGGTCTTGTCTCCTTGTTGTGTGTTCGGCAGTGCCGCGTGTGAATGCAGCACCTCTCGTTTCGCCCTGCTTCAAACCATCGCGAACCCGCCGGATGCACCGATGGTCTGCCCCGTGATGAACAGCGCGCGGTCTGACGCCAGGAACGCGACGATGCCGGACACATCCGTTGGGCGGGAGAGGCGCCCCACGCCCTTGGAGATGGGGTATGCATTGAGCATCTTGCCCAGCAGCTCGTTGTTTTCCACCGTGGCGTGGATGTTCAGCGGGCCGTCCTTGATCCCCTCGTGGGACACGGCGCCAAGGGCCACCGAGTTGACCGTGACGGCGTGGCGGCCGTGCTCCCTCGCGAGGGCCTTGGCGAACCCGGCAATCGCCGCCTTGGCGCCCGAGTAAACGGCCATGTTGGCCTCGCCGATGCGGCCTGCTTCCGAGATGATGTTGATGATGCGGCCCGTCTTGCGCCCGACCATGCCGGGCAGCACGGCGCGGCAGCAGTGCATGGTGCCGTAGACGTTGAGGTTCACGATCTTGGCCCAGTCCACCACGGGTGTATCCACGAAGGCGGGTGTGCGGCCACCTTTCTCGCGGCGCTCGGGAATGATCCCCGCGTTGTTCACCAGCACGGTGATGGGCGCGCCGAAGTGCTGGGCAGCACCTGCCACCATGGCATCGACCTCCTCCAGTTGGGTGATGTCCGCAGGCGCTGCATAGGCCTTTCCGCCAGCGGCGTTGATTTCATCAACCACCGCTTGGGCACGCTCGGCAAAAAGGTCGTTCACCACCACGCGCGCCCCTTCGGCTGCGAGTTCGATGCAAATTTGCCTGCCCACGCCTTGTCCGCCGCCAGTGACGAGAGCGACCTGTCCGTTCAATCCGAGTTCCATGGGATTCCTTTCGTGCGTGTTGTCTGAATGAAGTCACCAGTGCGGTATTGCACTAGCGTCCTTTGAATTGGGGTTCGCGTTTCTCGACGAAGGCGCGCATGCCCTCGATGCGGTCTTCGCTGTCCACGATCATTGCGGCCGCGTAGCGTTCGTACTCCAGGCCCGAGTCCAGGTCGGTCTGCATGCCGCGGTTGATGGCGCGCTTGGCGAAACGGACTGCCAGCGGGGGGTGTTGCGCTATGCGCTGGGTCAGTTCCAGCGCAGCCGTCATCAGCTCGGCCTGCGGCACCACACGGCTGACCAGGCCGTAGCGCAGCGCCGTCTCTGCATCCACCAGGTCGGCCGTCAGGATCAGTTCCTTGGCCCGGGCTTCACCCACCAGCCGTGGCAGCCGCTGCGTGCCACCGGCCGCCGGGATGACTCCCAGCTTGATTTCTGGCAAGCCGAAGCGCGCGTGGGAGGCCGCGATGCGCAGGTCACAGCACAGCGCAATCTCCAGCCCGCCGCCCAGGGCCACGCCGTTGATGGCAGCGATGACGGGCTTCTCGAACTCTTCGATGTTGCGAAACAGTTCGTGGGTCGCCTTCTGGCGCACGAAGTATTCCGTGCCGCGCACCACATCGGTGGCGCGCTCCTTGATGTCGGCGCCCGCGCAGAACGCCTTGTCGCCGCTGCCGGTGATCAGAACCGCGCGCACTTGGTCGTCGTTGCGGGCCAGTTCGAAGAAGGCGCGGGCGAGGTCGGGCTTCATCGTGCTGCCCAGCGTGTTCATGCGGTCGGGCCGGTTGAGGGTGATCACGGCCACGCGGTCGCGCACCTCATAGAGCAATGTGCCCAGGTCCTGGATGTCAGGGGTAGTCATTGGATTGCTTTCCACAAAGAAGTGTGCGGCGCCGTCAGGCCGATGCCGACAGCACGTGGGCGACGGAGACCGAGCCGAGCCCGATCATGTGGGCCATGCCCCAGCGCGCGTTGGGGTGCTGGCGACCCTCCGCCTCGCCCCGCAGCTGGCGCGTGATTTCTGCCAACTGGCCGATGCCCGTGGGCCCGAGTGGGTGGCCCATGCCGATCAAGCCGCCCGATGCGTTGATGGCGCAGCGGCCACCAATCTGCGAAGCGCCACGCGCCAGATAGCGGGCGCCCTCGCCTGGCTCGCACACACCGATGGCTTCGCTGTACAACAGCTCTTCCACGGAGAAGGCGTCGTGCAGCTCCAGAAGATCGAGCTCCTTGGGCGCAATGCCCGCTTGTTCAAAAGCAGCCTCCGCGCTGGTGCGGACCAGCTCCACGGCGCTGTCGCCGTACTGCACCTCGGGGCGCTCGCTGCCTGCCACGGAAGCCTTCACGCGCACGCAGCGCCGCGCATCCAGTCCCAGCTTTCGGATGGCGTTGCCAGAAACCAGCATCACCGCCGCGGCCCCTTCGCCGCGTGGACAGCATTGCTGCACCGTGAGGTCGCCCACCACGCGCGGCGATGCGAGCACCTGCTCCAGCGTCCGGGGCTTGCGAAACTGAGCAAACGGATTGCGCGCTGCGTTGCCGTGGTTCTTCACCGCCACGCCGGCCATCTCCTCCACGGAGGCGCCGCGCTCGCGCAGGTAGGTGCGCGCCATCATCGCGAACTTCACCGCCGGAATGGTGGCGGTCTCGCTGAGCCTTTCCAGTCCGTCCTTGTTGGCAGCGCGGCGCCCGTCACCGTGCTTGTCCACGCCCACCGCCAGCACCACATCGCTCATGCCGCTAGCCACTTCCATGCATGCCTGCCGGAAAGCGAACGATCCAGAGGCCGACGCGTTTTCCACCTGCGTCACCGCCAGACCCGTGGATCCCAGGTGGCGCAGCATCACGCGGCCGGCGGCCATGCCAATCGAGGTTGTGCCCACGTAGGCACTCTGCACACGGGCCCAGGAAACACCCGAGTCCTCGAGTGCGGCACGCACAGCCCTGAGGCCCAGCTCGGTGTAAGGTGTCTCGGTGGGGAACTGATAGGGGTGCAGACCGACACCGGCGATGAACACACCGCCATGGGCATCCAGCCAGTTGCCTGAAGTGGATTGATTGGTATTGCTCACTGCACGGCTCCTTCATTCGCGGGCACAAAGCGGCAGGCGTAAACACCTTCTTCCCGCTTCACCTCGGCAACGGCACGAACCGCCATGCCGTGCTTCAGCGCCGTCTCGTCCCCAACGGCCATCACACCTTCTTCGACGATGCCGGGCGCGATGCGGATGTCTCCAGCAATGCTGGGCGCCGCCATGCCAGGCAACAGCGGCACGTGCAGGGTCACGAACTCCAGCAACTCTCCGCCCCCCGGGCGCGTGACGCGTTGCGCTCCGCTCAGCGGGTCTCCGCAGTGCATGCATCCCGGTGCGTTGGCAGGAAAACTCATCCCACCGCAGGCGCCGCACTGCGCAAAGAAGAAGTTGAGCGAGTGGCCGTCATCAGCCAGCTCATACAGAGTCGGCTGCAACGGCTTCAAGGAGGTCTTTGAATCGGTCATAGAAAGAAGGGGGTGAAAGGGAAAGGTGGGGGGGCGGGCATGTAGTGCCCGCGACCCCGTCAATCGAGCTTGGCGCCCGACTGCTGAACAACCGCACGCCACCGGGTCATCTCCGATTTCACGAAGGCACCCAGCTTGGCGTCGCGCAGGCCGGCGAGCGGGACACTGCCGAATTTCTCGGTGGCTTGCAGCATTTCGGGGTGAACGATGGCCTTGGCGATCTCGTCGCCCAGGCGCTTCACGATGTCCGGCGGCGTCTTGGTCGGAACGAACACCGCGCCCCAGGCCGTGGATTCCGCTTCGGGAACGCCCAGCTCGCCCACGGTGGGCACGTCGGGGGAGCTGGACAAACGCTTTTTGGAGGTGACCGCCAGCGCCTTGAGCTTGTTCGCCTGCACCTGGGGCAACACCACCGCCGGGTAGTCGAACATCAGGTCGATGCTCCCGGCCATCAGGTCGCTCAGTGCCGGCGCGCTGCCGCGGTATGGCACATGGGTCATCTTGATGCCCGCGGCGGTCTGGAACAACTCGGCCGTCAGGTGGGTGCCCGTGCCTGGACCGGCGGAGCCGTAGTTGAGCTTGCCGGGATTGGCCTTGGCATAGGCAATCAGCTCGGGCACCGTCTTGAACGGGCGTGAGGGGTTGATCACCAGCATGAGCGGCGTTTCCGACATGGCATGCACGGGCACGAAGTCCGTCACGGGGTCGTAGCGCACGTTCTTGTACAGCGCCAGATTGGCGCCATGCGTTCCCTGCGTGCCGTAAATGATGGTGTAGCCGTCTGGCGGCTGGCGCGAAGCCGACTCCACACCGATGGAGCCACCGGCACCGGGACGGTTGTCCACCACCACCGACTGTCCCAGCTGTGCGCTGAGCAGCTTGGCCAAAAGCCGCGACGTGTTGTCCGTGATGCCCCCGGGTGGGAACGGCACCACGAAGGTGATGGGCTTGCTCGGCCACGTATCTCCTGCTGCATGCAGGACGCCAAAGGCCAACGAGGCAATGACAAAAACAATCAGTTCTCGGAAGGTTCTACGCATGCTTGTCTCCATTTTTGTTGCCACTTCATTGCGGCTGGTCGTAGAATACTTCAATATTTCGTAGAAATGCAAGAAATCTTGTGAGCTGCATTCAAAAGAAAATTTGAATCTCATAAGGAATGGCCTGCTGCAATCGCGCTCACCTCAAAGTTATGATTCGTTGACATCTACGAAATACCGGAGAACTTATGCCAACCATTGTCCCCGCCGCTTCTCGCACCATGGCCCTGCTGGAGGTCTTTGCCCGGGAGCGCCGCGAACTCTCCAATTCAGACCTTGCGCGCCTGATGGACCTTCCCGAGAGCAGCTGCTCCGATCTGCTGCACACGCTGCATGAGTTGGGCTACCTGATGCGGACGGCGCGAACCCGACGCTTCTATCCAACGGCCCGTCTGCTCACGATTGCCAAAGGCATCGCTGCGGGTGATTCGCTCTACGCCGTGGCGTCCGAGGCGTGCGAGTTGCTGCGTGACAAGACGGGAGAGACAGGGATGTGCGGCCGCGTGGAGGCGGGCGTGGTCAAGGTACTGGCGTTTGCCGAGGGAACTCATCCGCTGCGCTATGTGGAAAACGTGGGCAACAAGATTGCGTTGCACGTGTCCGCGCTGGGCAAGGCGGCGCTGTCGCTGGGTACACCCGAAGAAGCCGCACGCCAGCTGCGGCTCAAGCCGCTCAAGCAGATCGCCCCCGGGTCCATCACGGACCTCGCAGCACTGGAGGCACAGATCGAACAAGCACGCCAGCAAGGCTGGATCTGGGTGGAAAACGAAGGCTTCGACGGCCTGGCCGCCATCGCCGTCGCTGGCTACCTGGGCGATGAACCCCTCGCGCTGTCGATCGCCGGCCCCACCGAACGCCTTCGCCGTACCAAGGACGCCTGCCTGCAAGCCTTGCAAGAGGTGCAGGCACTTGTGTTCCACCCCCAGAACGCGGCTCCCACGCTGCGCGCCACGGCATCCGGCCGGCGCGGCGCGGGCGCCAAAGACACCACCGCCGCCTAGCGGCGGATCCATGCATTCAACCCAGGAGACCTAGCCATGTATGCAACGATGAATTCCGAACAAGAAATGCTGCGCGACAGCGTGCGCCGCTTCATGAAAAGCGAAGTCGCTCCCCGCGTCGCCCAGCACGACAGGGACAAGACCTTTCCCTTCGAGCTTCTCAAGGAGCTGTCGCAGTTCGGATACATCGGCGGCAGGCTGCCCGAGGCCCTGGGCGGCATGGACATGGACCAGATGACCTGGGCGATGCTCATGGAAGAGGCGGGCTACACGTGGCTGTCGTTGCGCACGATGGTGAACATCACCAATGCGGCCATCAACAAGCTGGCCGCAGAGGCGAACGAGGAGCAGCGCGAACGCTTCCTGAAGCCTTTGCTGGCATCTGACCGCCGCGTGTTCAACGCCATCAGCGAGCCAGGCACGGGCTCCAACATCGCCCAGGTCCAGACCCGTGCAGACCTGCAGGGGGACCACTACGTCCTCAACGGCCGAAAACTGTGGATCACGAACGGGGCATTTGGCGACTTCGGCATCGTGGTCGCGCGTACGTTCAGCCCCGACTGCCAGGGGCAGCTCTCCACCTTCCTTGTGGAGCGCGAGGTGTCTCCGTATGAAGTGCGCAACGTCGACACGATGGTGCTGCGCAGCACCGGCACGGCGGAGCTGGCATTCGACAATGTCAAGGTGCCCCGCGAGAACCTGCTGGGCGAGGAAGGCAAGGCGCTCAAGAAGATGCTCATCGGCCTGGACGGCGCCCGTGTCAACATTGCCATGGGTGCGGTCGGCGCCGCGCAAGCGGCCCTCGACCTCTCGATCGACTATGCCCGCACCCGTACACAGTTCGGCAAGCCCATCGGCAGCTTCCAGCTGGTGCAAAAGCTCATCGTGGACATGACGATCCGGGTGGAAGCCGCACGCGCACTGAGCCTGCGTGCCGCTGCCGCGCTGGATGCCAATGCCGATGCGCGCACCGCCTGCTCCATTGCCAAGCTCTACGCCACCGAGGCTGCGCATGAAGTGGCCAGCATGGCACTGCAAGTGCATGGCGGGCTGGGTTACGCCACCGACTACCCCATTGAGCGCATCTTTCGCGACACGCGCGGCGGAACGATTCCCGAAGGCACCACCGAAGTGCAGACCTTGATCGCAGGTCGGGAAATCCTGGGCATCTCGGCGATTGCCTGAGCCTCCACGCCACCCCAATAACGACCAGGAGACAAGATTGACAGACCTTTCACGACTGATCCGCCCCCGCTCGATTGCCCTCGTGGGCGCCTCGGACCGCCCGCAAAGCATCGGCGAGCGCACGCTGACCAATCTGCTGGACCATTCCGAGTTCGACGGAGACATCTACCTCGTCAACCCGACCAAGGCGGAGATCCGCGGGCACCGTTGCTGGCCCAGCGTTGCGTCACTGCCAGCCGCGCCCGACGTTGCTGTGATCGTGGTGCCCGCATCCGGCGTGCTGGCCGTGGCGGAGGAATGTGCCAACCGGGGCGTCCTTTTTGCCATCGTGTTGACATCGGGCTTTGGCGAGGCAGGCGAAGAAGGCGAACGCGCTCAGGTGCGCCTCAAGGAAATCGCCGACGCGGGCGGCATGCGCCTGTACGGGCCGAACTGCCCGGGCCTCACCAACGTCAACCACCGCCTGGGACTGACTTTCTCGCCATCCTTCCCGCACGACCTCGTCAAGGGTCCCATTGGCCTGGCCACGCAAGGTGGCGGCCTGGGGCGCAACGTGATGCAGGCCATGGACCGCGGCATTGGCATTGGCCTGTGGGCCTCCACCGGCAACGAGGTGGACTTGCAGGTGGCCGACTTCATCCATTACATGGCCGATGCACCCGACATCAAGGTGATCGTGACCCTGCTGGAAGGCATCAAGGATGGCGCGAAGTTCGTGGCTGCCGTGAACCGCGCAGCCGCCAATGGCAAGCCAGTCATTGCGCTCAAGGTCGGCAAGTCTGAGTACGGGCAAAAGGCGGCGCAATCGCACACAGCGTCCCTCACGGGGTCGGCCGAGGTGAACAGCGCGGTGTTCAGACAGTGCGGTGTGATCGAGGTCGATGACATCGACGAGCTTGTCGATGCAGCCTGGCTGTTCGCACGCGCGGAGCCGCCCCCAAGCGAAGGGGTGGCCATCTACACCTCTTCGGGCGGGACGGCGGCGTTGACGGCGGATGCTGTGGGCACCGCAGGCCTGACCCTCGCTCAGTTCACCCCGCACACGCGGGAGGTGCTGGCCTCGCTGCTGCCCGACTTCGCGGCGCTGGACAACCCGGTGGACACCACCGCCGCCGTGCTGAGCGATGCTGCGCTGATCGAAAAATCGCTGAGCGCGGTGGCCGTGGACCCGAACCTCGGTTGCGTGATCGTTCCGATTGCACTGGACTATGGCGACACCACGATCCAGCTGGCGCGCACCATCATCGCGGCGCAGAAAGGCTGCGCAACACCCATCATTCCCATCTGGATGAGTGACCGCATGGGGGAGGGGTATCGCATGCTGGTCGAAGGCGGTTTCGCCCCGCCGCGTTCGGTGGGCAAAGCCATCAAGGCCATTCAGCGCTGGGTTGAATATGGCCGCTGGAAGCGCTCGCGTGGCACCCAGCCGCCCATGCAGCCTGTGGTCGTTCTGCCGCCAGCCGCCGCCACCCTCAGCCTGTCTGAAGCGCAGGCCAAAGGCCAGCTGCAGGCTGCGGGGATCGGCCTGCTGCCCAACATGCTCGCGTCCACCATGGAAGAAGCGTTGGTGACCGCCAACGCCATGGGCTACCCCGTCGTGGCCAAGATCGCCAGCGAGCAGATCGTCCACAAGTCGGACATCGGCGGCGTCAAGGTGGGGCTGCAAAATGCCGACGAACTGCGCCAGGCCTGGGCGGACATCATGGACGCCGCGAAGCACCACCGGCCCGACGCGCACATCGACGGCCTGCTGATCGAGAAGATGGCGCCCCGCGGCGGGCTGGAGCTGATGGTCGGCGTTACGCGCGACCCGGTGTTCGGCCACGTGATGACCTTCGGCCTGGGGGGCATTTACGTGGAGATCCTGCGCGATGTGACACGCCGCATGTTGCCGCTCAGCGCCAGCGAGGCCGCGGCGATGGTGCGTGAGATGCGGTGCTTTCCCCTGCTGGAAGGTGCGCGCGGCCGCCCAGCGGCGGACCTGGAGGCGCTGCAGACGCTGCTGCTGCGCATCTCGGACTTCGTGATGCACAACGCTGGCCGCATCGAGGAAATGGACCTCAACCCGGTGTGGATTGGCGCCCGCGGAGAAGGCGTTTTGCCGCTGGACGCCGTGATCATCGAAAGAACCGCCGAAGGAGCGTCCGCATGACGGCCACCGCCGCCCGGCCGCCGTTGCAGGGCATCACGGTGGTGGATTTCAGCGAGCTGCTGCCGGGGCCGTTTCTGACGCAGAACTTGGCGGAGATGGGCGCACGCATCATCAAGATCGAGCGCCCGCCGCATGGCGACAACGCCCGTCACCTGGGCCAGGGCGCTTTCGAGGCCGTGAACCGGGGCAAGCAGAGCCTGTTGGTGGACCTCAAGGACGAAGTCCAGCGCGACAAGGTCCGCGAGCTGATCGCGTCGGCCGATGTCGTGGTCGAGTCCTACCGCCCTGGCGTGATGGCGCGCCTGGGCTTGGATGCCGCTTCGCTCTGCCAGGCGCATCCGCAACTCATCTATGTGTCTCTCAGCGGCTACGGCCAGACCGGTCCCTGGGCCGACCTGCCGGGGCATGACATCAACTACCTGGCTGCCGCGGGGGTGCTGGCCGTCTCGGGTACGCCGGACGGCGCACCCGCGCAGAGCTTCGGCCTGCCCGTGGCCGATCTGTGCGGAACCATGTACGCGCTGTCCGCCACACTCGCCGCGCTGTTTCAGCGCCAGGCCACCGGCCGGGGGCAGCATCTGGACGTGGCGCTGGCCGATTGCGCCTTGCACTGGATGAACCCGCGGCTGGGCGCCTACCGCTCCGCAGGCGCAGGCACGCTGCAAGCGCAGCGCGAGGCAACGCTGGTGAAGGCGGCTTACGGCGCCTTCCGGTGCAAGGATGGCCGCTACGTGTCGATTGCTGCGCTGGAGGATCATTTCTGGAAGCGCCTGTGTGCGGTGCTGGACCTGGCTCCCTTCGACGGCGCGAAGTACGCCACCCACAAGGCGAGAAAATCTGTGGCGGATGCGATCAACCTGCGCATCGAGCAGGCCATGCAGCACCTGGATTCGCACGAGGCCTTTGAACTGCTGTGCCGGCACGATGTGCCCGCCGCGCCAGTGGTGCCGCCCGCAGAGTTGGCCGCCCAGCCGCACTTTGCCTCACGCGGCAAATTCGCTCCCGGCGAAGACTTGCCCTTGGTCAGGTTCCCCGTTCCACTCGAGGGAATGGGCGGTGCGGACCTTGCAGGCGCACCGCAGCTCGGCAGTTCAGGCTGGTAGGCCATGGGCAGCGTCTTGCACACGCGGATCACCCGGCTGCTGGGGATCGACCACCCCATCCTGGGCGGCGGCCTCATGTGGCTGTCCGACGCACGGTACGTTGCCGCGCTGGTGAATGCGGGCTGCATGGGCTTCATCACGCCCCGGTCGTACGCCAGCGAAGCGGATTTCCGCGAAGCCCTTGCGCTGTGCTCGGAACTGACCCATGGCAAACGGTTTGGCGTCAACCTCACGCTCTCGCACCGGCCCGAAGCCAACACCATGATTCCGCGCTGGATGGATGCAGCCCTGACGCACGGCGTGAGGATCTTCGAGACAGCCGGACATGCACCGGCGGACCTCATCACCGCTCTTCACAAGGCAGATGCCATCGTCGTTCACAAAGCCTCGAACATCCGCCACGCTCTTTCGGCGGAGCGCGCTGGCGCCGATGCCATTGCCCTGGTCGGCATGGAGGAAGGCGGGCACCCGGGCATGAATGAGCTGCCCACGATGCTCATGGGGGCGCTGGCATACGGCCAGTTCAGCGTGCCGGTGGTGCTGGGCGGCGGCATCGGCCGCGGCAGGCAATTGGCTGCGGTGCTGGCCCAGGGGCTTGACGGCGTACTCGTCGGCAGCCGCTTCCTGGTGTGCGAGGAAATCCAGGCGCACCCTCGCTACAAAGAGCATCTGCTGACCTGCGACGAGCACTCCACGGTGCGGCTGCTGCAATCGCTGGGCACCACCTGGCGCGTGCTGCTCAACGACACTGCGCGCCAGGTTCAGGCCATCGAACGGGCAGGCGCCACCGAACACGCCGCGTTCGGCGACCTCATCAGCGGAACGGTCGCGCGCGACCGCTGCTACGCCGAGGGCGACTGGCGTCATGGCATGGCCTCCCTGGGGCCAGCCATCGCATTCGCCAAGCGTATCGAGCCGCTGCAGGCCATCGTGAACGGCCTGGTGGACGAAGCGGTGCAGGCCATCACGGCCCTGCGCACAGTGCATTCACTGGATTCAATGGAGCAAGAATGAACCGACTGCCTTTCATGGAGCGGCTGGTGGTGCCCGTCATTGCGGCCCCCATGCTGCGTGTCTCGGGAATCGAACTGGTCTCGGCTGCCTGCGCCGCTGGCGTCATCGGCGCATTTCCCACGGCCAACTGCACGTCTCTGGACGAGTTCGAGACCTGGCTTCAGCGGCTTCAGCGCGAGGCCGAAGAACAGCCCAGCCGGGCGCCCTATTGCCCCAATCTCATCATGCGCCGCGACCCCGCACGCCTCAAGGCCGAAGCGGACTTGATCGTGCGCCACGGCGCAGAGCTGGTGATCACCAGCGTCGGGTCGCCCGCGTCGGTGATTCCCATCTTGCACGACGGCGGCTGCCTCGTGTTTGCCGATGTGGCCTCGCTGCACCATGCAGAGCGTGCTCTGGAGGCGGGCGTCGATGGCTTGGTGCTGCTCTCGTCCGGCGCGGGCGGGCACACCGGCTGGGCCAACCCGTTCGCTTTCGTGCGCGCCGTGCGCCAGCTGTTCGATGGCCCCATCGTGCTGTCAGGTGGCCTGTCCGACGGTGTGGCGTTGCGCGCAGCGACGGTCCTGGGTTGCGACCTGGGGTGCGTGGGAACGCGATTCATCGCCACCAAGGAAAGCCTGGCTGGGGGAGACTACAAGCAGATGCTTCTGGAAAGCTCCATGGACGATGTGCTTGCGACGCGTGCCTTTACGGGGTTGCCCGCGAACTTCTTGAAACCGTCCATCGTTCGTGTCGGACTCGACCCCGATGGGCTGGACGAGACGGTATCCGTGCAGGAGGCCCGCAAGAAATTCGGAGGCGGATCTGAAGGACCCGTCATCCAACGGTGGTCGGATCTGTGGAGTGCGGGGCATTCGGTGTCGGGTGTGACGTCCCTGCCGACTGCCGCCGAACTGGTTCAGTCCATGAATGTGGAGTATCGGTCGTTCAAATAGCAGGACTCAGGCTCGAGGCCCTCCGAGGTCAGGCCTCCAGTCGTGCAATGCGGCGACACCGCATCAGGCTACCCCACATGGGCACGCAGCCAGGCCACGATGTCGGCAGTCACCTCATCACGATTCGTCTCATTGAGGATTTCGTGGCGGGCAGCCGTGTACAGCTTGACTGTCACGTCGGTGATGCCTGCATCGCGGTAGCGCTGACCCAGCAGCTGAATCAGCGCACCGCCCCCCGCGAGCGGATCTGCGTCGCCAGAGGCAATGAAGATTGACAGGTCACTGCGGATACCTGCTAGCAGCGCTGGATCCGCCAGCCGGGAAGCCGGAGCGAACAGCGACGGGATCACATCGTCCGGCACATCCCATCCACACCACGGATCCGCTACATAGGCATCGACCTCCGCACCGTCCCGCGAAAGCCATTCGTATCCCGTACGGTGCTCAAAACCTGCGTTGAATGCCTCCAATCCGGCAGGCGCGTCTGCGGGAGCATTGGCCATCGCTGCGGCGAGCGCATCCAGCGCGGTTGAACCTGAGAGCAACACACCTGACCAGGTCGATGCGTGATCCAGGATCGCCGCCTGCGCCGCAAACGAACCCATCGAATGCCCAAACAGAAACAGCGGCAGGCCGGCGTGCTGCGTGCGCAGCAGTGCGCCGTACTGGGCCACATCGGCAATGAGCCCGCTGAAACCTGCGGCGCCAAAGTCCCCCAACCTGCCACCAGCGGTGCGCCCGTGCCCGCGATGATCCACGGCATGGACGATGAAGCCGGCAGCGTTCAAGGCCTTCGCAAAGCGGTCGTAGCGCTCGCCGTGCTCGGCTAGTCCGTGAGATATCTGCACGGCGCCCACGGGTTTGCCGGGGGTCTCGGCCCAGGTGTAGGTGATGACCGGGATGCCGTCTGCGCTAGACAGAAAGGAGGAGGATGTCGATGTGCTCATCGGGTCATTCTGGCATGGTGATCTGATCCAGGTGTTTCGGGCACATCACCTGCAGCCAGCCCTGCCTTTCCGTCACCATTCAACTGTTGTCTTCCGGTGAATTCATGGTCACCATTCACTTCAGCCAGCCCAGCATCCACTACCCGAACATGCCCCTTCCCCCTGTCCTCGACCGTTTCCTGCAAGCCCAGGATCCCGTCTGGCCCCGCGTGATCGCCGAACTGCGGGCGGGCAAGAAGCGCACGCACTGGATGTGGTTTGTGTTCCCGCAGATCAAGGGACTGGGGCATAGCGACGTGGCCCAGCGCTATGCCATCCAGTCGCTGGCCGAGGCGCAGGCCTACCTGGCGCATCCAGTGCTTGCCGGCCGGCTGCGCGAGTGCTGCCAGATCCTGCTGGGCCTGGGGACGTGCTCGGCGCTGGATGTGTTTGGCACGCCGGACGATCTCAAGCTGCGCTCCAGCATGACGCTGTTTGGCGAAGTTTCTGCGCCGGGCAGCGTGTTTCACGCCATGCTGCAAAAGTATTTCGACGGGTGCAAAGACCCGCGTACCATCGAATTTTTCGATTGAAAATGGCATCTACCGCTTGTCCCATAAGCGTTGTTTGCTATTGATTTTGAATATTGCTCCTCTCTTTCTGGAACATGTGTGGCGCGCGTACGCATCCGATAGCCCGCGGACAGCGGTCGCACGTTCCAGCGCTGCTGCACTGCCCCTCAAGCGCCCCTGGGCAAAAACAGCGCGAACAGCATGGCAATGGCACCAGGGCCGATGAGATACAGCACGCCCTGTCCGCCCCACGTCGTCTCTACCGCAAGGAAAGCAGCGCGCCGAGAATGGGGCCTTCCATGGTGCCGATCCCTCCCCGCCAGCGCCATGAAGATCATGTAGGCCGTCCACTGCGCGCTGAAATAGGTTTTGGGCGGAGACATGAGGACTCGGCATCTTGAATGCTCCGATGGCGTGGTGCTGCTTGGTGTGACTAGCTGGCGCTGGCACTGGGGTACGCCGGAGGCTGGTCATGGCGCTGCGAGTGACATGTGGTCACCGGGCAGAGGGCGTCGGAGGCGGGCGCGGTGTGCCGAGTATCTCCAGCGCCTCTCTCGCGATCGCCAGCGACAGCTCTTCCTGCAGGATGCCGGCCTTGAGCACCAGGTGCTGCAGGCGGCGCTCTCGGCTCGCTTCCTTGCCCATGAAGTCGCGCTGTTCGATGCGCTGGTAGACGGCCAGCTTGTCCTCGTGCATGGCCTGCAGGCGGGCGATTTCCTTTTCCAGACCGGTGGGGCCGACGGCGGCCTCGGCGCGCAGGCGCACCATGAGTTCGTCGCGCAGGGGCGTGGGGTCCTGTTGCTCGGCGATCCAGCGGCGCAGTTCCTTGCGGCCCGCGGGCAGCAGGCGGAACTGGCGCTTGCGGCCGCGGCCCGTCTCGGCCGGCAGGGCCTCGATCCACAGTGCTTCTTCGAGCCGCGCCAGCTCGCGGTAGATCTGCTGGTGCGTGGCGTGCCAGAAGTAGCCGATGGACTTGTCGAAGCGCTCGGCGAGTTCCGAGCCCGAGCAGGGGTGCTCGACCAGGGCGGTGAGAAGGGCGTGGGGCAGGGACATCGGAAGAGGGCGCCGGAGAAAGCTGCGTAGTTCGCCATCTTGCCTGAATCGGGACTGCTCTCCATTGTTTACGCAACCAGTTGCATAAATGCGTGATGCTGGCTATATTTATGCAACTGGTTGCATAAACAAGGAGACCCCCGATGAACGCCGTCCCGAAACCTGCCCCGGCTCCACAGGCTGCTGGTAGCGGCAGTCCCTATCCCCACCTGCATGCCCCGCTGGACCTGGGCTTCACCACGCTCAGGAACCGCGTGCTCATGGGCTCCATGCACGTGGGGCTGGAGGAGGTGGCCAACGGCTTCGAGCGCATGGCGGCCTTCTATGCCGAGCGGGCGCGTGGCGAGGTGGGGCTCATCGTGACCGGCGGCATTGCGCCCAATGAGCGCGGCCGGCCCATGCAGGGCGGGGCCATGCTGGTCAACGAACACGAGGCCGGGCAGCACCGCAAGGTGACGCAGGCCGTGCACGCCGAGGGCGGCAAGATCGCCATGCAGATCCTGCACTTCGGCCGCTATGCCTACCACCGCGACCTGGTGGCCCCGAGCGCGCTGCGCGCACCCATCAACCCCCACGTGCCGCACGCGCTCACGGCGGAAGAGGTGGAGCAGACCATCGAAGACTTCGCGCGCTGCGCCGCGCTGGCCCAGCACGCGGGCTACGACGGGGTGGAGGTCATGGGCTCCGAGGGCTACCTGATCAACGAGTTCATCGCAGCGCGCAGCAACCACCGCGATGACGAATGGGGCGGCAGCTATGCCAATCGCATGCGCTTTCCGGTGGAGATCGTGCGGCGCACGCGCGAGCGGGTGGGGCCGAATTTCATCATCATCTACCGCCTGTCCATGCTCGACCTGGTGGAGGGGGGCTCCACGCTGGCCGAGGTGATACAGCTCGCCCAGGCCATCGAGGCGGCGGGCGCCACCATTCTCAACACCGGCATCGGCTGGCACGAGGCGCGCATCCCCACCATCGCCACCAAGGTGCCGCGCGCGGCCTATGCCTGGGTGACGAAGCAGGTGATGGGGCAGGTGGGCATACCGCTCATCACCTCCAACCGCATCAACACGCCCGAGGTGGCCGAGCGCCTGCTGGCCGAGGGCTGCGCCGACATGGTCTCGATGGCGCGGCCGTTGCTGGCCGATGCCGACTTCGTGCGCAAGGCACGCCAGGGCCGGGCCGACGAGATCAACACCTGCATCGCCTGCAACCAGGCCTGCCTGGACAACACCTTCGGCGGCAAGATCACGAGCTGCCTGGTGAACCCGCGCGCCTGCCACGAGACGGAACTGGTTATCGCGCCCACCGCCGCCAAGAAGCGCATCGCTGTGGTCGGCGCCGGCCCTGCCGGCCTGAGCTTTGCCGTCACGGCCGCGCAGCGGGGCCATGCGGTGGTTCTGTTCGATGCGGGCAGCGAGATCGGCGGCCAGCTCAACATCGCCAAGCAGGTGCCGGGCAAGGAGGAGTTCTACGAGACCCTGCGCTACTACCGCCGCCAGCTGGAGCTGCATGGCGTGGAGGTGCGCCTTTCCACCCGCGTGGCCGCGCAGGAACTGGCGGGCCAGGGCTATGACGAGGTGGTGGTGGCCACGGGCATCCGGCCGCGCACGCCCGACATCGACGGCATCACCCACCCCAAGGTGCTGAGCTACCTGGACGTGTTGCGCGACAAGCAGCCCGTGGGCCAGCGCGTGGCGGTGATCGGCGCGGGCGGCATCGGCTTCGACGTGGGCGAGTACCTCACGCACGAAGGCGAGAGCGGGGCCCTGGCGCCCGCCAAGTTCAATGACGAATGGGGCATCGACACCGCCTATGCCCAGGCCGGCGGCCTGCGCGCCGCCCAGGTGGAGGCGCCCGCGCGCCAGGTGCACCTGCTGCAGCGCAAGGCCAGCAAGGTGGGCGACCAGCTGGGCAAGACCACGGGCTGGATCCACCGCACTTCGCTCAAGGCGCGCAATGTGGGCATGAGCTCGGGCGTGGCCTACGAGCGCGTGGACGACGCCGGTCTCCACATCACCATCGACGGCCAGCCGCGCGTGCTCGATGTCGACCACATCGTCGTCTGCGCCGGCCAGGAGCCGCTGCGCGAACTGTACGACGTGCTGCTGGCCGCGGGCCAGAGCGCGCACCTCATCGGCGGTGCCGATGTGGCCGCCGAGCTCGACGCCAAGCGCGCCATCCTGCAGGGCACGACGCTTGCCGCCGCCATCTGATCCAACAACCTCACCCCAGGAGACATCCATGACCGAAGCCCCGAAGAACATCCACCCCGCCGTCGCCCGCTCGCTCGACACCTGGCACCACATGGTGGCCAGCCGCGACCTGTCGAACCTGCTGAGCATCGTGCACCCCGACGCGGTGTTCCGCTCGCCCATGGCGAACACGGCCTACACCTCGGCCCCGGCGCTGATGCTGGCCCTGTCCACCGTGATCCAGGTGTTCGAGGACTTCACCTACCACCGCCAGCTGGCCACCGACGACGGCCTGAACATCGTGCTGGAGTTCAGCGCGCGCGTGGGCGACAAGCAGCTCAAGGGCATCGATCTGGTGCGCTTCAATGAAGAGGGGCAGATCACTGAGTTCGAAGTCATGGTGCGCCCCCTGAGCGGCCTGCAGGCGTTGGGTGCCGAAATGGGCGCGCGGCTGGGTGACAAGCTCCCAGCGTTCAAAGCCAAGGCCTGATGCGTTCATAAAAAGAAGAGACAGGAGACAAGCCCATGACCGCCACCGCCGCACCGCCAGCGTCCTCGCCCTGGGAAGGGTCCTACCCCGAGGCCCTGCGCAACTACCGGCTCGACCTGGCGGCACTGCCCGCCAACGCCGCGCACCTGGCCACGCAGGCCGCCACCGACCATGGGGACCAGCCCGCCTTCACCTTCGTGCTGCCCACGGGCGCCAACGTGGTGCGCAGCTTCAAGGAGATCGATGCGCTGTCGGACGCGTTTGCCGCCTGGCTGGTGCGCGAGCAGGGGCTGCAGACGGGCGGGGTGCTTGCGCTGCAGATGCCCAACTGCCTGCACTACCCGATTGCGGTGTTCGGCGCCTGGAAGGCCGGGCTCATCGTGACCAACGTGAACCCGCTGTACACCGGGCGCGAGCTGCGCCTGCAGCTCGAAGACAGCGGTGCGAAGCTGCTGCTGGTGTGCGACCTGTTCCTGCCGGTGGCACAGCCTGTGGCCGAGGGCCTGGGCCTGCCCGTGCTCACGGCCAGCCTGTGGGACTTCTTTGAGGAACCTGTGGCATCGGCCATCCGCGCCAAGATGGCCGGTCCTGCGGACTCCACCGCGGCGCCGCTGCCGCGCATGGCCGACGCGCTGGTGCGCGGGCAGGCGCTGGAGCCCGTCGAACACCGCAGCCACCCCGTGGCGGTGTACCAGTACACGGGCGGCACCACCGGGCGCAGCAAGGGCGCAGTGATCACGCACAGCAACATCCTGGCCACCTTGCGCATCACGCGCGATTTTCTCGACGCCTACGACGGGCCGAAGCAGGGCGAGACGATGCTCACCGTGCTGCCCATGTACCACGTGTTCGCCTTCATGGTGAACTTCCTGGTGTTCTTCGAGGTCGGTGCACGCAACGTGCTGGTGCCCAACCCGCGCCCCATGTCCAACCTGCAAAAGACCTTCGAGCAGTTCGACGTGCAGTGGACTGCCGGCGTGGACACGCTGTTCGCCGGCCTGCTGGCCGAGCCCTGGTTCCAGGCCAGGCCACCGAAGCTGCGCTACGCCTTCTCGGGTGGCACGGCCCTGCGCACGTCGACCGCGCAGGCCTGGCAGGCGGTGGTCTGCCCCATCCTGGAGGGCTACGGCATGACCGAGACATCGTGCATCGTCTCGTGCAACCCGCCCTCGGCTACGCCGCGCCTGGGCACCGTGGGCGTGCCCATGCCGGGCTGCCGGGTGCGCATCGTCGATGACCAGGGGCGCGATCTGCCTCAGGGCGAGCGCGGCGAGTTGCTGGTGCAGGGCCCGCAGGTGGTGGCCGGCTACCTGCATGCGCAGGAAGATAGTGCCAGCGCGATCCGGAACGGCTGGCTGCACACGGGCGACATTGCGCAGCTGGAGGAGGGCGGTTTCATCCGCATCGTCGACCGCAAGAAGGACATGATTCTGGTGTCCGGCTTCAACGTCTACCCGAACGAGGTGGAAGACGTGCTCGCGGCCCACTCCGACATCGCCGAGGCCGCCGTCATCGGTGTGCCGGATGCCGGCACCGGCGAGGCCGTGCGCGCCTTCGTGGTCGCGCGCAACCCGGCGCTCACGCCCGAGGACGTGGAGCGCCACTGCCGCACCCAGCTCACGGCCTACAAGGTGCCACGCCAGATCGTTTTCCGCGAGCAATTGCCCAAGTCGCCGGTGGGAAAGATCCTCAGGGCGTCGCTGCGCGAAGAGGCCTGAAAGGGGTCTGAGCAACGGCCTGGTCTGCAGCGGTGAGGCCAGGCCTTGCAGCTACCGAACAGTCGATGGAATGATGTTGGTGGTGCCAAGAACGATCAAGCCCTTGCGAGCGGTGGGGCGGGCCGAAGCGGTGATCCCCGGGGGGAATGCCGTGTCCCCGGTGTGATCTATTTCTCCGCACATGGATCACGTGGCAGCGCAGCAATGAACACTGAATCCATATCCCTCATCACAATAGCTGTTGTCTATTGACAAAATATTACAAATCTACTGACCATAACGCAGATGAACATTGGGGGACTGCGATGGGTTTTCAGAACATGACGATGCGGGCGAGGTTGGCACTGTCGTTTGGCTTGATGGTGGTGCTTATCGTGGTCCTGTCCGCGTTCGCCATCAAGGACATGAGCAGCGCCAAGACGCAATTTCATGACTTCGTGACCGGTATCGACGCACGGGCACATGTGGCCCAAGGAATACGGAGCGCCGTCGACGCGCGCGCCGTGGCCGCTCGGAACATGGTGCTGGCGACCAAGCCTGCAGAACGCGACGCGGAAAAGGCGGCTGTCGTCAAAGCCCACGAAGACGTCCAAAAACGCCTGGCCCTGCTCAAACAGGCGGTAGAAGGCCCAGGCATTCCAGCCAACGTCAGGACGCTGGTGGCCGAACTCGCAAAGATCGAGCAGTCATATGGGCCGGTGGCCCTGTCCATCGTCGATTTGGCGATGGCCGACAAAAAGGACGAAGCCATTGCGAAAATCAATGACGAGTGCCGGCCGCTTCTCGCCGCCCTGATTGCCAAGACCGACGAGTACCAAAAGACAACCGATGAGCGCTCCAAACAGCTGGTGGATTCCTCCGAGGCCGATTTCGAATTCCAGCGCCGGCTCTTGATCGGCCTGGCATTGCTGGCCACCGTGATGGCGGTGGCATGCGGGGTGGCCATCACCCGCGGAGTGCTGAGGGCCCTGGGTGCCGAGCCCGATGCACTGAGCAGTGCCGCCAGCAAGGTGGCGGGCGGCAACCTGTCCAGCATTGCGGGGGCGAGCGCAGCCCCCGGCGGCAGCGTGCTGGCATCGCTGAGTGCCATGCAGCAGAACCTGGCCAGCATCGTGAGCAAGGTACGGGGCGCCACCGACTCCATCTCCACCGGCACGAGCGAGATCGCCATGGGCAACGCAGACCTGAGCCAGCGCACCGAAGAGCAGGCCAGCGCTTTGCAGCAGACCGCCGCCACCATGGAAGAGTTCACCTCCACGATCCGCAACAACGCCGAGAACGCCAAGATGGCCGATCAGCTGGCCATCAGCGCATCCGCCGTGGCCACACGGGGCGGCGAGGTGGTCTCCAAGGTCGTCACCACGATGCGGGACATCAACGACAGCTCGCGCAAGATCTCGGACATCATCGGTGTGATCGATGGCATTGCCTTCCAGACCAATATCCTGGCGCTGAACGCCGCGGTAGAGGCAGCCCGCGCCGGCGAGCAGGGCCGAGGCTTTGCTGTGGTGGCCACCGAGGTGCGCAATCTCGCGCAGCGCAGCGCCAGCGCCGCCAAGGAGATCAAGGCGCTGATCAACGAAAGCGTGGAGAAGGTGTCCGTGGGCACGGGCCTGGTGGATCAAGCCGGGCAGACCATGGTCGAGGTTGTGGGCGCGATCAAGCGGGTGACGGACATCGTGGGCGAGATCAGCTCCGCCAGCTCCGAGCAGAGCACGGGCATTTCCCAGATCGGCCAGGCCGTCAACCAGATGGACCACGCCACGCAGCAGAACGCGGCTCTGGTGGAGCAAAGCGCCGCCGCCGCCAAGAGCCTGGAGCTGCAGGCCCAGCAACTCACCGAAGCCGTGAGCACCTTCCAACTGGAGGATGCGCCTGGAGTTACGCTGGACCGTCCGTGGGCACGCGCCGTTCCCCGCGCCGTTCCGCGCGCGCTTCTCGAACAAGCTTAAGCGGCAGAAGGTGAGAGGTCGTTGTGACCTTTCAGCAAAGGCGCCTTGAGAGCCCGGGAGCCGCCACGCGCCCTGTCGCGAGGAATGGCCTCCTACTAAAACCTGGGCGCTTCATGTTGGCCCTCGCTGTGATGGCGCTTACTACATATCCGCACTGAGGGATGACATGGGCATTCAATCGGACCGTCCGTAGCGTCCGCTCACCTCAACGCTCAGCATCGCCTCTACCCCATGCAGTCAGTCTGTCAGTTACTGGACGCGGCAAAGCTGGGTGCCGAATCTCGCATAGAACCATGCGTGTGGCGTCAGCACGTCGATGATCGAGAGATCGTTGGAGCCTGCGCACCGTGCTGGCGCAAAGGTATTTGAGGTCCGACAAACTGAGCTTTACCCCGAGCGCGATGGGCTCTTCGCTTGGTACAAGAGCTGCGCTGCTTGAAACGGCGATCGGTTCGGGACGGTCATCTACTATAGGACACAGATCGTCCGATGTGGCGATGTCTACACCTCTGCTCAACTCGAACGCTGAACTGAACTGCCTTGGCCGATATTTCCCAGGGCTGCGCCTGTGTCGGGATCGCTGCAACCTAGATGTTGATCGTTCCAGCCATGGGCAACGCCCTGGCACCTCGTAGACTGAAATTTCTCTGTACAAATATGGCCCAGGCACAAAGGGGATTCAATTGGTCCTCTCGCAACATGGGGCGATGGCAGTCTGGGAGGCGAAACAAGCGAATGCGATTGAACCCGAACCAAACATTGTCTACGGGAAACCAGAAGGGAACCGGACACAATCTAAAGTCCAGTGGCATGGAATCCTCGCGGACCAATCCAGAGTGGCACAGGTATCTAAACCTTTCTGTCGTGTGCTGCCAAGGGCTCAAACAAATCAATGATTTACGTAACGCTCGAGACGAAGGCGCGATGGCGTTCCGCACCTACAATGCCCCGCATAAGCAAGGCCCTGTGCATTTGTTTGATCTTCTGGGCGCCTGAAGCCTGCGATGTGGTCGCCCGACAGCTACTGTGGCTGTTTTGACCCCCGCAACGGGATGCTCCTAACCTAATTAACTTAAGAGGGGGAGACCACCTGATGGCATCCTTGCAAGCAACTACGGCATTGATGGGAATAGGCTTAGCTGCGCTGATCCTCTATCTGGTTCGCCGCGATCATCTGTACCTCATGCATGGCCTTTTCTGGGTGGTCGTGGCCGGCGCCGCAGCACTTTTGGGGATGTGGCCCGGCTTGATCGACGGCTTGGCACTGCTTCTCCGCATCAGCTACCCCCCGGCGCTATTGTTACTTTTTGTTTGCATTGTTCTTCTGTTGAAGGCCTTGCATGTTGATATGGTCAACACCCGTATCGAACGCGATATGCGCCGTCTCAATCAACGGCTGGCTATTCTGGAGGCCGAAATACGCCGCTCACGCGACAAGGCCTCTTCGTCTGATATCCCCCATCCATGATCCATCCACTGCTGCCAGTCATCTTGTGTGGCGGCTCAGGCACCCGTCTGTGGCCGCTGTCGCGCGAAACCTATCCCAAGCAATTTCTCTCCGTTCGGGGAAACGGAATTTCCATGCTGCAAGACACGGCCAGGCGCCTGGACGGTGTAGTGCCCCACATCCCCAGGGCTGCGCCCATAGTGGTGTGCAATAGCGAGCATCGGTTCCTGGCGGCGCAGCAACTGCAGGAAGCTGGCTTCGACGATGCCACTCTGGTGCTGGAACCCGTAGGCCGCAACACCGCACCCGCATTGACTCTTGCGGCCTTGGTGGCAGATCCGCATGCCATCTTGCTGGCCATGCCCGCGGACCATGTCATGTCCGACGTAGCGCGGCTCCACCAAGCCGTTGAAATCGCTTGGCAGCTCGCCCAGAGGGGTGACATGGTGACTTTTGGCATCGTGGCCAGCCGTCCAGAAACCGGGTATGGCTACATACAAAAAGGTGAGGCCATCGAAGGCGGTAACGCATTTGCCATTCAGAGCTTTGCTGAAAAACCCGACTTGGCCCTGGCGCAGGACTATGTTGCCAGCGGTAGCTATCTATGGAATAGCGGTTTGTTCATGGTGCGCGCCGACCAATGGTTGCGCGCCATGGAAGTCCTGCAGCCTCAAATGCTCCAGGCTTGCCAAGCTTCCATCGAAAGAAGTGTCCGCGACATGGACTTCGTACGCCCAGACAACGAAGCTTTTGCTGCTTGTCCGTCAAATTCCATCGACTATGCCGTGATGGAGCACCTGCCCGGCAACGATGCGCTGGGCATAGCCGCCCGCGTGGTACCACTGGATGCGGGATGGTCTGATCTGGGGGCATGGGACGCTCTCTGGGATGTTTTGCCACATGACGCTGACGGCAATGCGCATGCCGGCCAGACGCTGGCCATCGACACTCGCAATAGCCTATTGTTTTCCGAGTCTTGCTTGGTAGCCACCGTGGGGATGGACAACGTGGTGGTGGTGGAAACTCCTGACGCCATATTAGTGGTGGAAAAAAGCCGTACGCAAGACGTTAAAAAAATCGTGGCTGAACTCAAAGCCCAAAAGCGCAGCCTGGCTTCAACCCACCGCAAAGTTCACCGGCCCTGGGGCTGGTACGACAGCATCGATGGCGGCGAACGCTTTCAGGTCAAACGCATAGTGGTCAAACCCGGTGCCCAATTGAGCCTGCAGATGCATCATCACCGCGCCGAACATTGGATCGTGGTCAAGGGCACCGCCCAGGTCACCAACGGGGACAAGGTTTTTTTGCTGGGCGAAAACGAGTCCACCTTCATCCCCCTGGGGCATGTGCACCGGTTGACAAACCCTGGCAAAGTGCCTCTTGAAATCATTGAAGTGCAATCTGGCAGCTACCTGGATGAGGACGACATAGTGCGGTTTGAGGACACTTACGGCCGGGCGGTGCCGGCACCGCAAGGCAGCAGTGCCAAAGAAGGTTGACCTTGCTATGCCCGGCCTACCCATGCTGAAAGCCCTGTGGGGCTACCGTGGCTTCGTGTGGAGCAGCGTCATGCGCGAGTTCCACGGCAAGTACCGCGAATCCTTGCTCGGCGCATTCTGGTCAGTTGCCAACCCGCTGACCATGATCGTCATTTATACCGTCGTGTTCGGTCAGCTCATGCGACCTGGTCTTGCAGGCCATGAGCAAACACCGTTTGCATTCAGCATCTATCTGTGCGCCGGGGTCCTTACCTGGAGCCTGTTTGCAGAAATGCTCGGACGACTGAATGGCGTATTCCTGGAGCACGGAAACCTGATCAAAAAATCCAGCTTTCCACGCATTTGCCTTCCGGCCATTGTGGCGGTGTCTGCGCTGGTCAACTTTGGCATTGTGTTTGGGCTGTATCTCGCCTTTCTGGCACTGATTGGCCACTGGCCGGGCTGGGCCTTGTGGGCGATGGTGCCGTTATTGGCCTTGCAGGTGCTCTTTACCCTGGGACTGGGCATATTTTTGGGCACGCTCAATGTGTTCTTCAGAGACGTGGGTCAGCTCACGGGCATCGTGGTGCAGTTCTGGTTCTGGCTCACGCCTATTGTGTATGTATTCGACTCCTTGCCAGCCGCTGCGCGGGCGGTGCTGCAGTACAACCCGATGCAGCCTTTGATGGTGGCCTATCAGACTCTATTTTTGAATCAGCGTGTTCCAGATTTTGCTAGCTTGGCTCCGCTCGTTTTTCTGACGATGTTCTTTTTGATTTTGGGCGCTTGGTTCTTTTTGTCGCGCGTCGGTGAACTGGTGGACGAACTCTGATGGGAACTATTGTTGTTTCGAATGTTAGTAAGGCATATAAACGCTACCCCAATAAATGGGCGAGGATGCTTGAATGGATAACTGGTCGCGATCAACATAAAAAAACATGGGTGCTGCGAGACATCAATTTCACTATTGAGCCAGGGGAGGCAGTGGGAATTGTGGGGGTCAATGGTGCAGGTAAGAGCACCTTGCTGAAAATAATTACGGGAACTACACAGCCGACTACTGGCGGCGTTCATGTCAAAGGGAGAGTAGCCGCCTTGCTTGAATTAGGGATGGGATTTCACGCTGATTTCACGGGGCGTCAAAATGCGTATATGACCGGGCAGTTGCTGGGGTATAGCGTTGATGAAATCCATGCCTTGATGCCGAAAATAGAGGCATTCGCTGATATTGGTGATTATATTGATCAGCCTCTGAGGACGTATTCAAGTGGAATGCAGGTCAGGCTGGCTTTCGCAGTTTCTACCGCAACTCGGCCGGACATACTGATTGTCGATGAGGCCCTTTCGGTCGGGGACGCTGCTTTTCAAAGAAAGTGTTTTAGACGCATCGAGGAGTATAAGGAGGCGGGGACTACCCTGCTTTTTGTTAGCCATGATACAGAGACGGTAAAAAAAATATGTGATCGGGCTATTCTTGTTAATAACGGAATAATATCTGAAATTGGAAAAGCTAGAACCGTTTGCGATGCATATGAGCGATTGCTTTTTGGGGCTGCAAAAGATACGAGAGAGCAAAAAAAAGAGATAGTCCCGCTGTATGACTCATCCTTGGCCTCTAGCAGTGTCGAGGTTCAATACGGAAGCAGGGGGGCAGAAATAGTCAATGTTAATATTTCAGATAGCGATGGGGCTGTAACGAATATTATTCCTGAAGGACATCCCATATTTGTTAGTTATGAGGTTGATTTTAAAGAGCCGGCTGATCGCGTGAATTTCGGAATGATGGTGAAGTCTGTGGATGGAGTATGCGTTTATGCTACCAACGCAAATGCCAATATTGGAAATCCGAAAAGATCTTTCCAATCTGCTGAATCTGCTCGGATTCGGTTCGGGCTACAAGGAAATTTGGTTCCTGGGACTTATTACCTTAATGTGGGAGTGACGAGAGAAGGGCGCGACAAGGAAGAGATGTTGCATCGCAGAGTCGACGTTTTGATATTCCGTGTAATAAGTGCACACGCTTATAGCTCTTATGGCTTTGCGAACCTATTTGGCAATGTTGAGGTGGAAAAAAAGTGATAGTCATCGTGGCGGGGATGCAGAGAAGTGGGTCGACATTTTCCTACAACGTTGTCCGAGAGCTTCTTGATGCAAGAGGCGGTGTTTCTACATCCTCTTCAAACTCGATAAACGACGTTCTTTCTGAATCTGACGGGCCAATCAATGCAATCGTCAAAAGCCATTCGCCTGATGAGCTGATAAATGCACTTCTAAATAAAAGAGGTGTTCCATGTGTTTGCACTGTGCGCAAACCAGAAGACGCTATTGCGTCATGGATGAATGTTTTTGGTTTTTCCCTAGCAGAGTCCGTTGCTACTTATGAGCAGTGGCTTTCGTGGCACCAAAAAATGCACAAAAATATGTTGAACATAAAATATGAGGATATTGATCGATATCCTTGGCTTGTGATAAGGAAAATCAGCAAATACCTTTTCGGGAAATGGGGTGCATTTGAGATTCAAAAAATCTGGCTGAACAATAAAAAGAAGGCGGTATTTAAAAAAACTAGTAATATGAATGTGGGCGATAGTGTCGATATAGGTTTTAGTTTTTATAATAAAGTCAACTTTTATCACCGACGCCATGTTTCATCGTTGAAATCCAAAGATGCATCTGAGTTGCTTAGCCAGGATCAGATAAGTTTTATCAGGTCCAATTTGAATCGCTATCTGGATAAAAACGGCACCTACCAGTGGTAGCTGAAAATACAATGATTTCTTATGCCCAGAACTTTGAAGATGTGATGTTGATGCGCGCACTCGCAAACATAGAGCGGGGGCGCTATATCGACGTTGGTGCGGCTTGGCCTGATCAGGATTCAGTCACCAGAGCATTCTATGAAAAGGGCTGGCATGGCATTAATATTGAGCCAAACCCGGATTTTCTAAAGCTTCTACAAAATAAGCGTCCTCGCGATAATAATGTCGGAATGGCGCTTGGTCGTGCACCGGGGACGCTTCCAATTACTATTTTCGAAGGCTCCGGGCTCTCCACTCTTGTGGATTCAATTGCTGAGGAGGGGGTGGTTGCGGGGCGGCCTTATATTCGTCAGCAGGTTTCTGTAACGACCCTTAATGCAATTTGGAATAGTTATTTTCCACGGGGAGAGGAAGTTCATTTTTTGAAAATTGATGTAGAGGGTTTTGAGCAAGCGGTGCTGGAGGGGAATGATTGGACCAAGAATCGCCCCTGGATTGTTCTTGTCGAAGCCACCATTCCAAACTCTCAAATTGAGGTATATGAGGGTTGGGAAAAACTGCTGCTGACCTCGGAGTATTTTTTTGTGTACACGGATGGATTGAATAGATTCTACGTTGCGAAAGAGCACGCCTATTTAATTCCGGCATTTAAATTTCCACCCAATATATTCGATGGCTTTAAATTGCGTGCTCAATTTGAAATCGAGCAAAAACTCTTGCAGTCTGAGGGAATGGTTGAAGCTTTGAAGGCGAAGGCATCAATATTGAAAAGCGAGGCCAGCGAGGCAGACCGGGCGTTTGCCAAAAATGTTGAAAAAATGGAAGCGAGGCTGGTGGCTCTGGAACGCAGGGCGGTGAATGCAGAGCATGAGATCTCGAGATTGCGTCAGAGCATGTCATGGCGCATTACTTTGCCATTGCGTCTCCTTGCAGATCTGGCACTTCATTTCTTCCCTCTGATCCGTCATGGTCTCAATCGGGCAATACATGGTGCAATCAATGCGTGTCGGCGGCCATTATCGTATTTGATCTCCTTCGTTTTGCAAAAGCCAAAAGCCAGTGCCAGAATAAATCAATGGCTTTTGCAAAAATATCCGGCATTGCACGCGCAATTGCTGGACATTCACTCCCGGCCGGGAAGAATCCATAGTTTTATGATGGCTGGATTTAGCCAATCAAAAGAGCTGAGCAGAGAAGATCTTACGCCCAGAGGTCATAAGATATACACAGATCTTCGAGGCGCCTGCAAGAGTAGTCACTGAGTAATATTTCAATTGACAATAGGCATTGTCCTGATTTGCTTAGAGCTGCTTATTTCCTAGCATTTACATTTATTAATGAAAATTCTGATTGATCTTCAGAGCTGCCAGTCTGGTAGCAGATTTGGTGGAATCGGCCGCTATTCCATGGCTTTGGCGAAAGCAATGATGCGAGTAGGCCATTGCCACGATTTTTATGTCCTTCTGAATAAATCATTGCCCTCAGAGAATGAGGTGCGGGCTGAATTCATTGACTTGATTCCTCAGCATAAAATATTAGCGATCGATATTCCTTCAGATGTTGCAGAAAATAAGACCGCTGCAACTGGTCAAATTGGTTTGACAAGGATGGCGGAGCTTATTCGAGAAAAATTTATCGCAGACCTTTCTCCTGACATCGTGCATGTGACCAGTTTGATAGAAGGTTTGGGCGATGATGTCGTTACTTCGGTTGGCCTGCTTTTTCCCGCATCCAGGACTGCGGTGACACTATATGACTTGATTCCGTTGGTGGAGCGGGAGAAGTACCTTACAAATCATGTGCTCGAAAAGCATTTTTTCAAAAAAATCGATCACATGCGCAATGCCGGAATTCTTCTGGCTATTTCTAACTATTCAAAAATCGAGGGGCATGATGTCGGTGAATTCGCATCAGACCGCATTGTAAATATCTCGTCTGCCGTAGACTCAAAATTCAAGCCACGCCTAATATCGATAGAGCGAGAGCAGGATCTGCGAGATAGATTTAGTATCCGGCAAAAATTTCTCATTTATGTTGCGAGCTTTGATTCTCGTAAAAATCAGGAGGGATTAATAAGAGCTTTTGCACTGACATCGCCTGATATTGTGAACAACTATCAGCTGGTTATTGTCGGAAAAGGCTGGGATGAGATTTATCGTCGCCTTAAAAAAATCGGCAAGGATTCGGGTCTAAGGGATGATGCCGTTCTTTTTTTGGGCCATATTGCTGATGAGGATTTGATTGATTTATATAATCTTTCTTCCTTATTTGTTTTTCCATCTTTCAGGGAAGGCTTTGGATTGCCTGTTCTAGAGGCGATGTCTTGTGGCGTGCCCGCGATCGGCTCTAACACGACAAGTATTCCTGAGGTTTTGGGTCGATCCGATGCGATGTTTGATCCACAAGACACGAGTGCGATTTCGGCTAAGTTGGAGAAAGCATTGCTTGATCAGTCTTTTTATGAGTCTTTGAAAAAGCATTCTCTCGCGCACTCGAAAAATTTTTCCTGGGAGATGTCTGCAAAAAGAGCAATAGAATTCATGGAGACCACTGAGCGTCTTATTGATGACAAAGAGTCTGCTCTGGGCGGCGGCATTATTTATCGAAAATTTCTTTCTAGAGTGGCGGAATGCCCTGATATCAAGAACGTTCCCGATAATTTTTTGCTCAGGTCCTCTTCGGCTGTAGCGGATAATGAAATCTCCGCACTTCTTGCTTTGGGTAAGCTAAAACGGGAGGTGAAAATCGGATGGGTTACTACTTGGAATACGAAGTGTGGAATAGCGTCGTATTCTAAGAACTTGGTAGGTGCTATCAATCAACCATCTGTCATTTTTGCTCCGTTCGAACAAGCCCTGATAGATAATGATGGGGAAAATATCATTCGCTGTTGGAGAAATGGCGGCGGCAATCTCTCGATGCTCAACGCCTCCGTAGACCGTGCTGATGTTGACGTATTATCCATACAATTGAACTTTGGTTTTCACGATTTTTCTGTTCTTTCGGATTTTATAGTTCGCCAAAAAACCAAAGGCCGGGTGGTGACAGTGACGCTCCATTCCACAGTGGATCCTCCGCCTGAAGTGATCAATCGTCGGCTCTCTGAACTTGCCCCAGCTCTTGGTGTGTGTGATGCTGTCTTGATACATTCTCTTAATGATGTGGTGAATCTCAATCGATTGGGCATTCATAAAAACTTGGTATTTTTCCCACAGGGCGTGATTAAGGCATCAGCATCTGAGAGAAAAACCGAGGGAGGTATATTTAAAGTCGCTTCTTATGGTTTCGCGTTGCCTCACAAAGGCTTGGAGCAACTTATTATTGCGGTGGACATGTTGTCCCGGCAGGGTGTTGAAATAAGGCTGGATATGGTCAATGCCATATATTCCGATTCAGCGTCGGAAGCGCTGATTAATCGGTGCAAAAAAATTATCAGCGACCGAGGTCTGTCTTCAAGAATTCGAATGATTACTGATTACTTGGAGAATGAGGATTCTTTAAGTCTTTTGTCCTCAGCTGATCTCGTCGTCTTTCCTTATCAAAATACTTCTGAATCGTCAAGTGCTGCCGTAAGAATGGGGTTGGCCTCTGGAGTTTTGGTGGCGGTTACTCCTTTAAGTATTTTTGAAGATGTTCGTAATTTTGTGTATGAATTGCCAGGAACAAATTCAGAGGATTTGGCGCTGGGCATCGGTAAAATCATCCATGCCGTCGGGCAAGATGTAGAGGAAATAGCCAAAATAAGGGAACAGTCTCAGCGGTGGAGGCTGTGTAATGATTTTGAGCAGTTGGGCAGGTATTTCTCTGATCTTGTTGTCGGTTTTGTGGAAAAAGTAGCGCGCTGATTAATATAATTCGAAGGAGTTGAGATGTCTTTTGATGGTGATTATGAGATCTATGTCAAAAAAATGAACGCGGCATTTCGTGCTCACGACATATATGTAGAGGATGGGTGTTTCAAATTTTCTGATTCTGCCCTGCTTGCTGCAAGAAATGGCAACTGGTTGGGCGCGGTTGGCGATTTGAAAAATAGTCTAGAGCGTGTGCTTGGGAAAAATTTGAACTCCAGTCACCGGTTTTTGAAGAAACCGTATGTAAGGGACTTCAGGTTTGATGGGGGTGACGGGCTATCTGTTGCGATAATTAATGAGCAGTCTTTGGAGTGGTATGGGAGGGATGGCGCAGAGCATGCTTTTGATTTCCTTTTGGAGTCAAAACGTGGGCTATTTGCAAACTCCAAGCGCTATTTGGACCTGGGCGGACATCAGATGATATGGGCATGCTACTATGCGCTGCAATCTGATACGACTGAGGTCATTTCTTATGAGCCATCCATTCTAAATGTCGCTATTGGGACATTTAATTGCTTCATAAATGGCGTCATCGGTAAGGTTGATATTATTCCGTTTGCGGTTCTGGCCTCCAACGCATCAGAAGGGGATGAAAATTCCAAGATGCTAGTGGATTTTATGAATATGCCTTTGCGCGGCTATCGTATTGATCGAATGGATGATTTGAAATTTGACTTCATTAAGACGGATATAGAGGGATATGAGCTCGACCTACTGGCATGCCCCTGTTATGCCAGAATTTTGAAGCATGCTCGGTATTCGCATTTGGAGCTCCATCTTGGGCATCTCCAGGGGCATGGCATTGGGACTGATGTGTGGGTAAACCGGCTCCAAGCCGCCGATTTGAATGGAAAAGAGCTCTATTCTGGGCGTGACATGTTTGAATTCCTGTCGGAGGCCAGTCCAAAAGGATTTTATTCATTTATATTGGAATGATTAATTAATTTCGATCATGAAAAAAGCAATTGTTACTGGGATTACGGGGCAGGATGGTGCATATCTGGCGGAGCTTTTGTTGCTAAAAGGATATGCCGTTTATGGTACTTATCGACGCACGAGCTCGGTCAATTTTTGGCGAATCGAAGAATTGGGGATTGAAAGTAACCCTCATCTTCACTTGCTTGAATACGATCTTACAGATTTGGGTTCGAGTATTTCATTGCTGCAAAAGGTTCAGCCCGACGAAATTTACAATCTGGCTGCTCAGAGTTTTGTGGGGGTGTCGTTTGAACAGCCAACTGCCACGGCTCAAATTACCGGCCTCGGTGCTCTCAATTTATTGGAAGCTATTCGTTTGGTTAATCCGGATATACGCTTTTACCAAGCAAGTACGTCTGAAATGTTTGGTAAAGTCCAGGCCGTGCCTCAAGTGGAAAGCACACCCTTTTATCCGCGCAGTCCATATGGTGTTGCAAAGCTTTATGCGCATTGGATGACTGTAAATTACAGGGAGAGCTATAGCATATTTGGCAGTAGCGGTATCTTGTTTAATCATGAGAGCCCATTGCGCGGTCGTGAGTTTGTAACTCGAAAGATTACCGACGGCGTGGCCAGAATCAAGCTAGGGAAACTCGATGTTCTGGAGTTGGGCAATCTGGACGCCAAGCGGGATTGGGGTTTTGCCAAAGAGTATGTAGAGGGTATGTGGCGCATGCTGCAGGCGAATGAACCCGATACATTCGTATTGGCTACCAACCGCACGGAAACTGTGCGTGATTTCGTGCGCATGGCATTCAAGGGGGCCGGTATTGAAGTGGACTTCATCGGCTCGGCTGATCACGAAATGGCTGTCGATGCTGGGACAGGCAGAACGGTCATGCGCGTAAATCCAAAGTTCTATCGTCCGGCAGAGGTGGAGTTGCTCATCGGCGATCCTGCCAAGGCGAGAGCCAAACTGGGGTGGGAGCCGCAGACAACGCTGGAGCAGTTGTGCCAGATGATGGTAGAGGCTGACTTGAGGCGTAATCAGGCTGGTTTCTCGTTCTGAAGGCAAGGGCTTGGATGCCATGACCCAACCGAGAGCGCTGATCACCGGCATGAAGGGATTTACTGGCCGCTATGTGGCTGCAGAGTTGCAGGCGCATGGATGGGACGTCTGGGGTGTCGGAACGCAACCCGATGCGGCCGACCCTCGCTATCGTTGTGCAAATTTACTGGACGCATCTGCATTGCAGCTGGTGGTGGAAGACGTGCAGCCCGATGTGGTGGTTCATTTGGCGGCGATAGCGTTTGTGGGCCATGGAGATGCAGATGCGTTTTATCGTGTGAATCTGTTAGGCACGCGCAACTTGCTGGCGGTGCTTGCAGACGCTCGGCGCAAGCCACAGTGTGTGCTGTTAGCCAGCAGCGCCAATGTGTATGGCAACTCTATAGAAGGTGTGTTGACTGAGGCCGCGCCCCTCAATCCGGCAAACGACTATGCAGTGAGCAAACTTGCCATGGAATTCATGGCGCGGCTGTGGATGGACCAGTTGCCCATTGTGATTGCCAGGCCCTTCAATTACACCGGTGTGGGGCAGTCTGAGGACTTTCTGCTGCCTAAAATGGCGGCGCATTTCCGCAGGCGCGCGGATACCATTCAATTGGGAAATCTGGATGTTTGGCGAGACTTTTCAGATGTGCGCGCTGTTGCACAGGCCTATCGCCGGTTGTTGCAGATATGCCCTGCTGGGGCCACAGTCAATGTGTGCTCTGGTCGCATGCATTCGCTGCGAGAAATCCTGCACATGATGGGGCGCATTTCCAGCCACAGCCTGGATGTTCAGGTCAATCCAGCATTTGTCCGCGGTAACGAGGTTCGCTCGCTAAGAGGGAGTGCGGACAAACTGCTTGGTCTGATTGGTGATTGGGAAGTCCCGCCGTTGGAGGAGACGTTGCGCTGGATGCTTGAAGTGGCGTAGCCAAGTAGTCTCGGCAACAACTAAAGCGATGTCGTGCATAGTATTCTTTTCGCGTCTGCAAATCGCCAACGCAACGAATATATGCGCTGAATCAGCGCCTCTTCCTAGGCTGCCAAAATCCTTCGTAAATAAATTTCATCAGCCATTCGTGCCGAAGCTGACCATGACGCAGGAAGTTGTATTGTATAGGTAGAAAATTTTCTTGTTGTTGGTCTTTGAGAAGAGATATAGCGCCATGAATCTTGAAGCCTGCTCTGGGCGATCAGGGGGGATTCGCAAGTTGGTACAGCTTCCCCCGGGGAACGTCGAAACCCCCGGGGTCGGTAAGCGCCAAAAAGAGAGATTTCCATTGATTCCGGTATATTGTTCAAATCGAAGGTAAACTGGATCTTCCTCGATGTAGAAAGTCTGAGCCTGCGCGGCGTGGACCCAAAGTGCACCAATGGTTGTTGCAAGAATGCAGAAGTATTTTTGGAGTTTCATATATCCTCTTGGCTCGTCTTAATTCAAAAGCAGGAGATTTATAATTGTGCCGATGTCTGGGGGGGCTTGCATTTGATAGCTGGCGGCCAACGTTAATCCGGAAAAAGGCTCATAGCCAGTGAGCATAATGTGGTAAGTGCCTGCTGCCGGTGTGGGGAGTGTACAAGTCTCAATATTACCAATGAGATATGGCCTGCAATCGTAAGACGACAGGGTTGGCACTTGGCCCAGTTTGACGTAGAGATCTGAATCTCCCGTGCCGCCGCTGATCTGAATCACGAGATTGATGGCTCCGGCAGGAACCGCCACGGAAAAGTACTGCGTAGAGCCAGCACTGCCAGATAAATTGCTTTGTAGCAGAGGTGTCGATGTGCTGCCACCGGAACTCAGATTGAACTGGGCATTGACGGTCGTGTTTGCGTTGACCGTGAATGAGCACGAACCCGTGCCGGTGCAAGTATCCCCACTCCATCCCGTGAACGTGCTGCCGTTGGCGGGCGTGGCTGTGAGGGTGACGATCGAGCCAGGGGGCAGCGATTCAGTGCATGTGTTGCCGCAATTGAGGGCGCCTCCGGATCTCACCACAGTGCCGCTGCCGGTTCCTACCTTGGCAATGGAGAGAACCCCTTGTGGTGTGGGTACAAAACTGGCCATGACGTTCTTTGCCACATTCATCGTCATGGAGCATGGCCCGTTCCCCGTGCAGTCACCGCTCCATCCCGAGAAGGTGTAGCCCGTTCCCGCTGTAGCTGACAGCATGACAGTAGTCCCTGCCGCGTAACTTTCATTGCAGTCAATTCCGCAGTTAATGCCCGCGGGAGAACTGGTTACGGTGCCGGTGCCGGAAATGCCCACCGCCAAGGGAAAAGTGCCAGATGTATCAAGCGGTAGCTTTGATTGGGCTTGGCTTGACATGACGGCAGGCACGCGATCTGGATTCACACCGTATGGATGACTGGTTCCAAATGTCCAGGCGATATTGCCCATCGAGCCATTCAAAAGATGGCAATAGCTCATGATGGTGCCGTTGCGTTGGCCAGCCCCTCCCCCTGAAATTGATGAGATACCTGGCAGATACCCAAGGCGTCCAGCCCCTCCGAGTGAGATACCACATTGCCCGGTGGTGTCCCCCGAGAAGCAGCAGTCAATGGCGCCCCCGTTGTTTGGTGATGGCGCAATGAATGGATTGTCATAGTCATGCGTGTGTGAGCTTCCAAAGGCGTGCCCAATTTCGTGGGCAACCACTACAGAATCCCAGATGACTTGGGGGTTTGAGGGAGTGAAATTGCCCGAAAGTCCTGCGCTAACCCCATAGGCAATAGTTGGACTGGCCAAACTGCCCACATAGGCTATGCCACCGCCTATGTTTTTGCCGCTCATGAGGTGCACATGGTGTCTGGAAACCGATGCGTTTGCGCCCGAGTTCCAAAAAGCTTGAAGTTCATCGAGCATCTCACCTGTTGTCGTTTTGCTCCACGGGTCTGCTGAGGTTGTACGGATGAGTATCTGTTTGAGGTTGAAGCGCGTGGCAACTTCCGTTTGGTACCTGCTGCTAATGTAGGTGAGAAGGTTTGTGATGTACGTGAAGGTTGCGGCTTCAGATCCAAGCTTTTGATAGAGCTCGTAGTCGCTGTCAATGATGATGTCGGCGCGGCGCGGGCTATCCGCTTTTTCTGCAAGAATTTGAGAAGAGTTTGCCTTGCTCGTTTTTAAAATCTCATCTAAGCGAATATTGCGTTGAATCGGCTCACTTTGAAGAAAAGTGGGTGTTACACCACAAGAAAATTCTCGATTGACAAAATCCTTGTGATGATCAACCAGCCGCGACGCGACTTTCCCTCCGCTACTGCCGTGCGCGGGGAGTAGTTCATTCACTATGACCTCATTATCTCGGTGAATGATGGCTCGGATTTCGCCATCTGGGGTTATTGTTGCGAAAGCATAACTTTCGGGCTTTCCCTCTAGGCCGCCAATGAAATGGGCGTTACCGGCAAATGGAAATGCGCGGGCCCCTTTTCCATCTACCACCACATACTGGGTATCGCTGCCAACCACCTCGGAGCGGTGAAGCTCAAGATGAACTACTGAAGGATGCTTGTCATCAACTATCAGATTTTCGATGCGCAATGCCTCACCAGGTTTTGTGTTGAGTGCCGCAGTTGTCGTGCCGGCAAGGGGCGGCTGCCCGGGGACGAGTTGCAATACTTTTTGTGCGCGGACCGTTCCCGGAAAAGCGATGGCCGTAAAAATCGATAGAATAATTATCGATTTCCATATTAATTCGCTTGGTTTTTTTATATTTGTCATTTCATTTGTACTGCATCGCTGGGAAAATACAAATTGGCATTGAATATGGGTGGTCTTCGGGTTGATCGCCGGGAGAAACGCACAACTTTGGATGATCTAGGGCGCCTTCCGCTGGCCAATGTCCCATCGAGCCAAGCAAAGCAATGTTGTTGCAACCATGTATTTGGCCACGCTGATCCACGAGTTGAATATGCGTGATGTCCCCACTGCACGCAAATTCATGGACACGGGAACTTCCGAGATCGTAAGACCGGCCCTGCGTACCAATAGCAGGGCCCCGAGGTCTTGGTAGTCCAGCAACGTGGCTTCGCGGGATGCGAGAACCCTCATCGCATGATGGTTGTACAGTCTGAAACCGGAAGTCAAGTCCCGCAAATCAAAACCTGCCAGTTGGCGAAACCATTGCCATGCAAGATGGCGCAAGCGGCTGGCCCGTTCTGGAAAGGCGCCAACGACCAAGTCTGACTGGTTTCTTGCCTGAAGCAGCACGGGGAGTTCATCCACCTCGTGCTGTCCGTCCGCGTCCATGGTGATGACGCCCCGATAGCCTTGCTGCAGGGCATAGCAGATGCCGGCTTGCATGCCGCCCCACGCCCCCATGGGCAGGGCTGGGTTCAACACATGTGCACCTGCGGCGGATGCAATGGCGCCTGTATCGTCGGTACTTTGATCATTGATGACAACGATGTTGTGCCAACCCTCTGCCTTCAGACGCAATAGCAATGCACCTATTGTTGCCGCCTCGTTCCGAGCAGGAATGACGATAAGAATGTCTTTGGGGGGACGGCGGAAATGATCGGCTTCCGGCGCCGCCAGTACGTACTGATCGGCAACAGCCTGCGCGCAAGCATCAATCGAAAAGTATGTTTGCAAGGCAGCTTTCCCTGTTTCACCTTTCAGGGCGCGAAGTGCGGGATCGTTCTGCATCTGCCGAATGGTGGCCTCCCAGTCGGCTACATCTTCAGGACGCGCCTGGAGTCCGGCGCCGGCGGTGGCTACCACCCATGGCATTCCGGAGCCTGGCAGCGCCGACACGATACACGGTCGTGCATAGTGCATCGCCTCAAGCAACACCATGCCAAAGGCTTCGGTACGTTCATGCGAGGCCAGGCAAAACACATCGCAGTCCTGCAGGAGAGCATTCTTCTCTTCGTCGCACACATTGCCCAACAAGCGCACATTCGCTGGCTTGTCAGTGGGCGCAAGCGCGCCAATCAGCGCCTGTAGCTCGCTGCGAAGTTCTCCGTCCCCAACGATCAGCAACTCCACGTTCTCCATGCGGGCTGCCGCTTTGATCAGCGTTTTAAAGCCTTTGTAGTACGTGAGCCTTCCAATGGACAGCAAACGAAGCCTATTGGCCTTCCATTGGGAGGGCGTGGGCACCTCGAACGTCAAATTCTCGGTATCCAGGCCCAGGGGAATGACGGAGCATTTGTGGCGCCAAGATTGCAGAGGTTCGCTCGATTCGAGATAAGGTTGCGAAGTAGCGATGACGCGCTTGGCGTGGTCCAGCACAGCCTGCTCGAATGGGCGATATAGCCGGTAGGCAAGTCCTATCGCGCTCTGCATGCGCGAGGCCACCACGTCTGAATGCCAGTGCACGACCCACGGTATTCCTCGCGCCGTCCCCAAAGTGAGAACCCAAAGTGCCGAATTGTTTGGCATGTGTAAATGCAGGACATCGGGCTTGTGCTTGGCAATGGACCTTGCCAAGGCCGAACGAAACCCGATTGCTATCGGCGCATAGACAAGTTGTAACTGCACAGGTACCCGTGTAATCCACGGCGGATCGTTTGGCTCGGGAGTTCCGTGCACCAGCGCGGCTGCATCAATTCCTGCGGCGCGCTGTGCCTTGATGAGGTCGGCCAGGAAAACTTCCATGCCCCCCCGATGGGGTGGATAAAACTTGCCGATGTGCAGGACACGCAGAGCCACAACGTGTCACGCCCTATTTTTTCTTGGGGGTCGCGAATACTTCCCGCATCTGAGGATATTGCGGATGCTTCGGGTCCAATTTGATGGCTTGGTCCAAGTCGTCCAAGCTTTCCTTTTGATGACCCGCACGGTGGTGTGCTACGGCACGTCCGTAGTATGCGGCCGCGCTGGGGTTGCTTGCAATGAGTTGATTGAACACTTCAATAGCGGCTCCGGTTTCGCCTTTTCCTACCTGCGCCATTCCCAATCCAAGCAGAAGTCGAGGGTCATTGGGCGCGGTTTGAAGTAGAACATGGAAGCCTTTGATAGCTTCATCATAAAGCTCCGCTGCCATGGCGGTCTCGATCTGGCGCACGCGCACCGTGGGCAGGATGCTTGCCTGTTCAGGGTCCTTCTCTGCCATGTCCAGCGCCGTACTGAAGCTCTCAAATGCAGGCGCCAGCTGTCCAAGCGCCGCTTGGGATTCGCCACGATGGTAGTACAGGGATACTTCTGCATACCCCTGGGCTTCGGCGGTGGCGAAAGCACGGAGCGCTTCTGTATGGTTCTTCTTGAGTTGGAGGATCACGCCCGTATTGAACAGCGTGCTATTCCCCAGCTCTCCCTGGTCGCCAAGGGCTTTTGCAACAGACAGATTTCTTTCCGCTGGATCGACCATCTTTTTGCCAAGGTAATACGCTCCCAGATTCAGAAAGGGGCGGCTGCGGCCCACTGCGCTGGGGGGCGCCTTGAGGTTGATTTTCTCCGCGGCATCCGTCCAGGCAGTCACCTCGTCACGCAACGACAGATTGCGCTCCAGCGCCAGTGCAGCAAACAACAAACCGAGTACGGCGCCGAGTGCATAGATGGTACGGGGCCTGAAGCCCGTGAGTGCTATCGCCAGCAATCCAGCAAGCGCCACACCCCAAAGATAGCTGCGATACAGCACAAGTGGATCCTGTACCCAGACGGTGGCGAACTCCGTGGCAAACCACAACAGTGGAAAAAGGAGGAGCAGCGCCGCAAGGCTCAGTGCGCCCGTGCGCCGCAGCAGCAACCAGGCGGAGCCGCAGAGCAGTGCCACATAGCCCAAGGCTCCCACAATATGCCAGGATGAGGCGAAGCCCAACGGAAATGCCGGGCGCAAATCGATGGACATCCATCCAACATAAGGCACCACCCACAGCAGGCCGTAGGCAAAGAAAAGTGCAGCCTGGTTGAGGATGCTCAAGGGGAACATCTGCTGCGAAATTCCAGGCCGCAGCGTCTCAAGCTGCTGGGCGAAGGCCACGGACTGCGCATCAAAGAGCTGGCCTATCAGCTCGCCGCGAAAGCGCAGGAGCGCGGCAGTAGCCAAGGCCAGCAGCAAGAGCGTGGCCCCCATCGCCATGGCGATGTTTCTGAGGCTGGGGCGGCGAACATGGACATACAGTGCCATGCCCACGGCGACGGTCATGACCGCATGCTCTTTGGACAGCAAGGCCAGCAAGTAGCTGGCCAATGCGCCCACATACCAGACCACTCGCTGTGTTTCCAAAGCGCGCACAAACGCCCAGCACGCGAGCACCGAGAACAGCGTTGCCATGAGGATTGATCGCTGTACCAGGTAGCCCACCGCGTAGACGGCTACCGGATTGAGCGCAAACAAAGCGATGCCCACGCGCAATGCGGCGTCTTGGGATGATGCGAAGTGAGCCTGTTCCTCGATGTCCTGCGGGAAGCGGGTATGGGCCATCAGCGACTTGAAGAGCGCGTACATCGCAGCCACCACACCCAGGTGCAACGCCATATTGACCAGCCGCTGCTTCCACCAGCCGCTGCCCACGAGCTGGTCGACCCAGACGAAACTGCCATACGACACCATGCGCTGCTTGATCTCCAGCAGGTTGCCGTACCTGCCGAAGATGGAACCATCCGTGAGCCGCATGTCATCAAACAGCAATTCGTTGTGGAGTCCAGGCACGTAGACGCCCAGCACGGCCAACAACAAAATCAGAGCGTAAAGATAGGGTGCTTTGCCGTGTGCAGCCATGAGGGCGAGTGGGGGATGTGGGCTGCGCGCCTGCAAGAAAACGGTACAGCGAAGGCAGTGTAGCAGACCAAAAATACGCGGCGAACCGTGAAAAAGCCCACAAAACAACTGCCTGCGGCGTTGCATATGCCGCACATACATTCGCTTTCTGTGGTGTTGATTTGTTACATGCGCACCTCGCCCGCGGACCACGGCACCCGTCATTCCCGGGCACTGTGGGCCAGCATCAATTCCAGGTTCTGAACCGCGGCCCCTGAAGCCCCTTTGCCCAGGTTGTCGAACACCGCGGTCAGAAGCACCTGTCCATGGCGGTCGTTGGCGAAGACCCCCAACTGCAGCTGGTTGGTGTCGTTGAGGGCCTGCGGGTCCAGATGCTCGGCCGCCTCGGCCTGGGCAAGGTCCATGACGTCGACATGCGCCGCGCCAGCGAAGTGGCGCGCGAGGCAGGCGTGCAAGTGCCTGCCCGTCGTGCCCGCAGGCAGCTGCCGCAGCAAGAGGGGAATGGTGAGCGCAATGCCCTGGCGAAAAGAGCCATAGGCGGGCAGGAAGAACGGGCGCTCAGACAGGCCTGCATGCAGGGCGATCTCGGGCGTGTGCTTGTGTTCCAGCTGCAGGCCGTAGATCTGGAAGGCCGGCGCGTTGGCGGTGTGGGCGCCTTCATGCTCCTCCACGCGCGCCCGGCCGCCACCTGAATAGCCAGAGACTGCGTGGATGGTGATGGGGTGGTCCGCAGGCAGCAGGCCCGCCTGTACCAGAGGCCGCAGCAGGGCGACGGCACCGGTGGGATAGCAGCCGGGATTGCTCACGCGCCGGGCGCGGGCGATTCGCGCGGCCTGCTCTTTGTCCATTTCGGGAAATCCGTAGACCCAGCCGGGGGCGGTGCGGTGCGCGGAACTCGCATCGATCACGCGGACCGAGGGATTGACGACGGCGGCGGCCGCTTCCCGCGCCGGGGCATCCGGCAGGCAGAGGATCGCGACGTCGCAGCTATTGATGGCCTCGGTCCGCCGGGCCGCGTCCTTGCGCTCGCCCTCGGGCAGCGTCAGCAGGCGCAGGTCTGTGCGATGGCGCAGACGGTCGTGGATCTGCAGCCCGGTGGTGCCCTGGTCGCCATCGATGAAAACAAGGGGAGCGCTCATGGGGTGTTCCTGGTGTGTGAATGTGGGTAGGGAATCTTCAACGGAGGCATAGAATTTGAAAAGTTGAATTTCACAAACATCAGCATCAGTTTTACTGAACGTCATGCGCGAACTCAATCTGGACCGCCTGCGCACACTGGTCACCATCGCCGACCTCGGCTCGTTCGCCGAGGCCGCCCGCGTGTTGCACCTTGCCGCGCCCACGGTCAGCCTGCATGTCGCCGACCTGGAGGCGCAGATAGGCGCGCCCCTGCTCGTGCGCAAGCGTGGCGAAGTGAAACCCTCCGGCGTGGGCGAATCCCTGGTCGAGAGGGCGCGCCGCCTGCTGGCGGATGCCGAGGAGGCGCTGGACGTCGTGCAGCGGCAGGTCCAGGGCCTGTCGGGCCGCGTGCGGCTGGGTGCCTCCACCGGTGTCATTGCGCACCTGCTGCCCCGGGCGCTGGAGGTGGTCGGGCAGCATCACCCCGGCATTGACGTGCAGGTGGCGGTGCTCACGTCGCAGGAGACCATGGCGCGCCTGGCCAACGGCTCGCTGGATGTGGGCCTTGTCGCGCTCCCGCAGGGCGCCGTGCAAGGTGTCAAGGTGCTGCCGTGGCGGCGTGACCCGGTGATGGCGTTTGTTCCCGCCGCATGGCCCGCACCCCGGCGTGCGACGCCGCAGTGGCTGGCGAGCCAGCCGCTGATCCTCAACGACGTGGGTACCAGCCTGTCGCGCCTGGCCAGCGAGTGGCTCGCCCTGGCGGGCAGGCATCCCAAGGCGCGCATCCAGCTCAACTACAACGATGCCATCAAGAGCCTGGTGGCGGCGGGTTATGGGGCCACCCTGTTACCGCACGAGGCGTCCGCGGCCGTGCCACTGGACCCGCGCATCCGCATGCTGGCGCTGCGCCCCGCACTGTGGCGGCCACTGGGCATCGCGCACCGGGCGGGGGCGGTGGAGCGGGCGACCCAGCATGTGCTGGACGTGCTGTGGCAGCAGCGGCAGGCGTGAAGGCGCAACGAAGGCGTGTGGGCGGCCTGGGGAGCATTGGCGTCGCGGCGCGCCGGCAAGAACCCCTGCCGAGAAGATCTGCCGGTGGCGCCCGCCTCTGCATGGCCTCGTGCTGCGGATTGAGTAGCGGTTTAGGGGCCACGGGGGCGGTCTTCACGCTGCACGCCTTCGGGGCCCTGGCGGCGCGTCAGGCCACGGCATCCGGCGCAAGCGCGCTCAGCACCATGCGCACGATCAACGCTTCGGCGTTTTCATAGTCGCGTTCGGTCAGTGACGGCTTGCCCAGCAACAAGGCGAATTGCGCTTCCTGTTCCGCATAGGCCTGCGTCACGGACCAGATGATGAACATCAGATGGGTGAAGTTCACCTTGGCGATGCGGCCTTCGCGCGCCCAGCGCTCGAAAGTGCGCACCTCGGTCTTGAGCAGCGGGCCGACGCGCTCGCGGATGGCCTTGCCATAGCGTGGTGCACCGGCAATCACCTCTTTGGTGAATACCTTGGCTCCCTGGGGGTGCACGCGCGAGTATTGAAGCTTGGCGCGGATGTAGCGGCGCAGGGCCTGCTGGGGATCTTCGCTGTGCGAAAGGTCCTCCATGCCGGCCAGCCACTGGGTGAGCACGTCGTCCAGCACACGCTGGTACAGCGCTTCCTTGCTCGGAAAGTAGTACAGCAGGTTGTGGCGGCTGATGCCGATGGCGGCCGCTATGTTCTCCAGCGAGGCGCCTTCGAAGCCGAATTGCGCGAAGTGGTTCTCGGCCTCCGCCAGGATGCCCTGCTCCTTGAGCAGGCGGGATGCCGTGGGCGCGCGGGTGGCGGCCGTGTCGTCGGGGGCGGGGGATCTCGGTGCCTTGGCCCGCGGGGGCGCGGCGGGATCTGGAGGGGGCTGGCGGGCGTCTGTCATCGCACCATTGTGGAACAAGCGAGGCCTCGAAGACTGGCAATTGGCTGGCATGGCGCTTGCTCTAGGGATTTTACCAATTGGTAAATTTTTACGGGTTGGTAAATTGACCCACATCGCAGGGCACCGCGGCAAATAAAGCGGCGGGCACCTGCACCCCACAGCGAGGACCACGATGAAACCTCCGAAGTTCGCGGGCGCAAGCACTCTGGCTTGCGCTGCGTTGGCTGGCACGCGGCATGCCCGCCACAGGTGCCACAAAGCCCCAGGGCGCGGGGCGGCCCGTGCCGCGCATGCCTGGATCTCCACCCCGAACCTTCCGGAGGAAGACTGATGGACACACCCGCAAGCCGTGCCTGCGGCATACATGCCGCGCGCCTGAACCTGGCCGACTACGCCCGCAACTTCAGCGACGCGCACCCGCCGCTCACCCGCCCGCAGGCGCTGATCGAAGCCGAACGCTGCTACTACTGCCACGACGCTCCGTGCGCCACGGCATGCCCCACGGGCATCGACATCCCGTCCTTCATCCATCGCATCGCGCAGGACAACAACCGGGGCGCGGCCCGCGCCATCCTGCAGGCCAACCCCCTGGGCGGCATGTGCGCCCGCGTGTGCCCCACCGAGGTGCTGTGCGAGCAGGCCTGCGTGCGCAACACCAACGAGGACAAGCCGGTGGAGATCGGTTCGCTGCAGCGCTACGCGACCGATGCCTTCTTCGCCAACCCGGGCGCGCCCATGTTCCAGCGCGCCGCGCCCACGGGCCGGCGCGTGGCCGTGGTGGGGGCGGGGCCTGCGGGCCTGGCCTGTGCCCACGGGCTGGCGCTGCGCGGACATGACGTGGTGCTGTTCGAGTCGCGCCCCAAGCTGGGAGGGCTCAACGAATATGGCCTGGCCAGCTACAAGACCACCGACAACTTCGCGCAGAAGGAGGTGCAGTGGCTGCTGTCGGTGGGCGGCATCGAAGTGCGCACCGGCCAGCAACTGGGGCGCGACATCACGCTCGATGGCCTGCTGGCCAGCCATGACGCCGTGTTCCTGGGCCTGGGCCTGCAGGGCGTGAATGCCCTGGGCATTGCCGAGCCTGCGGCGACAGGCCTGCGCAATGCGGTGGACTTCATTGCCGAGCTGCGCCAGAGCGGCGACCTGTCCACCCTGCCCGTGGGCCGCCGCGTGGTGGTGATCGGCGGCGGCATGACGGCGGTGGACGCCGCCGTGCAGTCGCGCAAGCTGGGCGCCGAGGACGTGACCATCGTCTACCGCCGGGGCGCCGACGCGATGTCGGCATCGCCTGTGGAGCAGGAATGGGCACAGACCCACGGCGTGAAGATCCGCCACTGGGCCGCGCCCCAGGAGGTGCTGTGCGAAGGGGGCGCGGTGAAGGGCGTGCGCTTTGCGGCGACGGCGCTCGATGCCGCCGGCAAGCTGGTGAACACCGGCGAGACCTTCACGCTCGACGCCGACATGGTGCTCAAGGCCATTGGCCAGACCTATGTGTCCGAGCCCGCTGGCAAGGCGATTGCGCTGGAAGGCGGCCGCATCGCCACCGACAGTGCGGGCCGCACCAGCCTGGCGCGTGTCTGGGCCGGGGGCGATTGCCGCGTGGGCGGGCGCGACCTGACCGTCGAGGCCGTGGAGCACGGCAAGGTGGCGGCCCTGTCCATCCATGAAGCGCTGGGCGTGCCCGTGGCGCTCGTGGCCTGACGCGTTCACCGCAACTCACTGCATTTCACGGGAGCACCCCATGGCAGACATCCGCAGCAATTTCCTGGGCATCCAGAGCCCCAATCCCTTCTGGCTCGCCTCGGCGCCGCCCACCGACAAGGAGATCAACGTCACCCGCGCCTTCGAGGCGGGCTGGGGCGGCGTGGTCTGGAAGACGCTGGGCGAAGACCCGGCCGTGGTCAACGTCAACGGCCCGCGCTACTCCACGCTGATGTCGCAAGACCGCCGCGTGATCGGCCTGAACAACATCGAGCTCATCACCGACCGGCCGCTGCACACCAACCTGGAAGAGATCAAGCGCGTCAAACGCAACTGGCCCGACCGCGCCATGATCGTCTCGCTCATGGTGCCTTGCGAGGAGCAGAGCTGGAAGAGCATTTTGCCGCTCGTCGAGGACACCGGCGCCGACGGCATCGAGCTCAACTTCGGCTGCCCGCACGGCATGAGCGAGCGCGGCATGGGCGCCGCCGTGGGCCAGGTGCCCGAGTACATCCAGATGGTCACGGCCTGGTGCAAGCACTACAGCCGCCTGCCCGTCATCGTGAAGCTCACCCCCAACATCACCGACGTGCGGCACCCGGCGCGCGCGGCCAAGGCGGGCGGGGCGGACGCGGTGTCGCTCATCAACACCATCAACTCCGTGATGGGCGTGGACCTGGACCGCATGGTGATGAGCCCCAGCACCGACGGCTGGGGCTCGCACGGGGGCTATTGCGGCCCGGCCGTCAAGCCCATCGCGCTGAACATGGTGGCAGAGATCGCGCGTGACGCGCAGACCGCCGGCCTGCCCATCAGCGGCATCGGCGGCATCACCACCTGGCGCGACGCGGCCGAATACATCGCCCTGGGCTGCGGCACGGTGCAGGTGTGCACGGCTGCCATGGTCTACGGTTTCAAGATCGTGCAGGACATGTGCGACGGGCTGTCGAACTTCATGGATGAGCACGGCTACGCCACGCTCGACGACTTCAAGGGCCAGGCCGTGCCCACCGTCAAGGACTGGAAGAACCTCAACCTCAACCACATCGAGAAAGCCGTCATCAACCAGGATGCCTGCATCCAGTGCGGCCGCTGCCATGTGGTGTGCGAAGACACCTCGCACCAGGCCATCACCTTCACCAAGGACGGTGGCGTGCGCAAGTTCGAGATCAACGAGGCCGAATGCGTGGGCTGCAACCTGTGCGTGTCGATCTGCCCCGTGCCTGAGTGCATCACCATGCGCGCGCTGGAGCCCGGCGAGGTGGATGTGCGCACGGGCAAGACGGTCACCGGTGAATACGGCAACTGGACGACGCACCCCAACAACCCGCAGCGCGTGCCGGCGGCGGCATGACGCTGGAGGCGCCCGATGTGGTGCGCGTTCGCAACGCGTGCTGCGCTGCATCTGGTGCGGTCCTTGCGTGATCTATAGCATCGCTCGCTTCCTTTGGCCCGCATCTGAATGCACCGGGGCGCCGGACCAGACAGCGGGTTGTGTGCAACCCCAATGAGGTCTTTGACAGGAGTACAGGCATGACGAACAGTACCGGTGGCGCTGCCCATGTGGCGGGGCTGATGCCCGGCGCAGCATCCAACACGCTCGCCAACGAAGATTTGCTCCCCACCACCGCCGCGCAGCGGCACTGGACCTGGAAGGACTTTGCCGCGCTCTGGGTGGGCATGGTGGTCTGCGTGCCCACCTACACCATGGCCAGCTCCATGCTGGACCAGGGCTTCTCCTGGCAAATGGCCGTGTGGCTGGTGTTCCTGGCCAACTGCATTGTGCTGGTGCCCATGGTGCTCATCGGGCGCGTGGGCCCCAAGTACGGCGTGCCGTTTCCGGTGCTCGCCCGCGCATCGTTCGGCGTGAAGGGCGCCAACCTGCCCGCCGTGCTGCGCGGCCTGGTGGCCTGCGGCTGGTTCTCCATCAACTGCTACTTTGGTGCGCTGGCGCTGCATGGCTTCCTGAACATCGTGGGCATGAACCTCGCGGGGCCGGCCGATGGCCAGACCATCAGCACCTCGCAGTTCATGTGTTTCCTCGCCTTCTGGGCGGTGCACATCTGGTTCATCTGGCGAGGGCCGGAATCCATCCGCAAGCTGGAGGTCATCGCCGCGCCGCTGATGATCGCCGCCTCCATCCTGCTGGTGGTGGTGCTCATGGTGCGGGTGCCCTCGGGCCAGCTCTTCAACCTGCCCGCCAAGGTGGTGGAAGGCGGGCCCAAGACCTGGGCCGCGCTCACCGGGCTGGTGGGCTTCTGGGCCACGCTGGCGCTCAACATTCCGGACTTCACGCGTTTCGCCAGATCGCAGAAGGACCAGGTCCTGGGCCAGGCCATCGGCCTGCCGATTCCCATGGCGCTGTTCTCGATGGTGGGCGTCATCGGCTTTTCCGCGTCGGCCATCCTGTACGGCAAGGCCCAGCTGTTCCCCGACGGCCTGTTGACCCAGATGGGCAGCGTGGCGGCCGGCCTGGGCCTGCTGGTGATCCTGCTGGCCAACCTGACCACCAACGTGGCCGCCAACCTGGTGTCGCCTTCCTATGATTTCAGCCAGTGCGCGCCTACCAGGATCAGCTTTCGCATGGGCGGCATCATCGCCGCGCTGATCGGGCTCGTGTTCATGCCCTGGAAGATCCTGGCCACATCAGGCGGCTACCTCTTCACCTGGCTGGGCGGCTACGGCACGCTGCTGGGCGCGATCGCGGGCATCCTGCTGGTGGACTACTACCTGGTGCGCAAGAGCGAGCTGAAGGTGGATGACCTGTACCGCCGCGGCGGCGAGTACGAATACAGCAACGGCTGGAACCTGCATGCGCTCATGGCCTTCTTCCTGGGCGTGCTGCCGTGCCTGCCGGGCTATCTGGCGGTGTCGGGCGTGGTGGACAAGGCCAGCATGCCCGCCATCTGGCTCACCCTGTTCGATTCGGGCTGGTTCTTCAGCCTGGCCGTGGCCGGCACCTACTACTACCTGACCGCGAAGAAAAAGCAATGACCTCCGGCCCTGCCTGGGCCTGGTGCCAGCGCAGGGCCTCTTTTTGATCTGCATCCCTGAAGGAGATCCCCATGACCCAAGCCCTTGTGATCCGCGGTGGAACCGTGGTCAATGCCGACCGCGAGCAGCCGGCCGATGTGCTGTGCGTGGACGGCCGCATCGTGGCCGTGGGCGAGAGCGTGGCGGCGCAGGCCCCCGCGGGCGCACAGACCCTGGACGCCAGCGGCCAGTACGTGCTGCCTGGCGGGATCGATCCGCACACGCACATGCAATTGCCGTTCATGGGCACCGTCACCATGGACGACTTCTTCACCGGCACGGCCGCGGGCCTGGCCGGGGGCACCACGAGCATCATCGACTTCGTGATTCCCGACCCGCAGGAGCCCATCCTCGACGCCTACCGCAAGTGGCGCGGCTGGGCCGAGAAGTCGGCTGCCGACTATTCCTTCCATGTCGCCATCACCTGGTGGAGCGAGCAGGTGCGCGCCGACATGGGCACCCTGGTGCAGCAGGAAGGCGTGAACAGCTTCAAGCACTTCATGGCCTACAAGAACGCCATCATGTGCGACGACGAAACCCTGGTGAACAGCTTCAAGCGCGCGCTGGAGCTGGGCGCCATGCCCACGGTGCATGCCGAAAACGGCGAGCTGGTGTACCTGCTGCAGCAGGAGGTCGCCAAGATGGGCATCACCGGCCCCGAGGGTCACCCGCTCTCGCGCCCGCCCATGGTCGAGGCCGAGGCCGCCAACCGCGCCATCGCCATTGCCGACGTGCTGGGCGTGCCCATCTACGTGGTGCATGTGAGCTGCATGGAGTCGGCCGACGCCATCGCCCGCGCCCGCGCGCGCGGCCAGCGTGTGTACGGCGAGGTGCTGGCGGGGCACCTGCTGGTGGACGACAGCGTGTACCGCGACCCGGACTTCGCCAAGGCCGCCGCCTATGTGATGAGCCCGCCCTTTCGCCCCAACGTCCACCAGGAGGCGCTGTGGCGCGGCCTGCAGTCGGGCCAGCTGCACACCACCGCCACGGACCACTGCACCTTCTGCGCCGCGCAGAAGGCGGCAGGCAAGGACAACTTCGCCAAGATCCCCAACGGCACGGGCGGGGTGGAAGAGCGCATGGCCGCCATCTGGGATGCGGGCGTGAACACCGGGCGCCTCACGCCCTCCGAGTTCGTGGCCATCACCTCGGCCAACTGCGCCAAGCTGTTCAACATCTACCCGCGCAAGGGCTTCATCGGCGAGGGTGCCGACGCCGACCTGGTGCTGTGGGACCCTGAAGGCACCAAGACCTTCTCGGCCAAGACGCAGTTCAGCAAGGGCGACTTCAACATCTTCGAGGGCCGCACCGTGCGTGGCATCCCGAGCCACACCATCAGCCAGGGCCGCGTGGTGTTCGCCAACGGCGACCTGCGGGCCGAACAGGGCAAGGGCCGCTACATCAAGCGCCCCGCGTTCGGCGCCAACTTCCAGGCCGTGCAAAAGCGTGCGCAGGACCTGGCGCCTACCGCTGTCGCACGTTGATGGACTCGCTGACCGATTCAATGCCTCTGGAGAACACCATGGACACCAAAGTCAAACCCGATATCGAGAACCTGCGCATCAACGGCCAGCGCCTGTGGGATTCGCTCATGGAGCTGGCGCAGATCGGCGCCACCCCCAAGGGCGGCGTGTGCCGCCTGACCCTCACCGACCTGGACAAGCAGGGCCGCGATCTCGTCACCCGCTGGGCGCGCGAGGCGGGCATGACGGTGACCATCGACAAGATCGGCAACGGCTTCATGCGCCGCCCCGGGCGCAACAACAGCCTGCCGCCCATCATGACCGGCAGCCACATCGACACCCAGCCCACGGGCGGCAAGTTCGACGGCAACTACGGCGTGCTGGCGGGCATCGAGGTGGTGCGCACGCTCAACGACCACGGCATCGAGACCGAGGCGCCCATCGAAGTCGCGTTCTGGACCAACGAGGAGGGCAGCCGCTTCGTGCCCGTGATGATGGGCTCGGGCGTGTTCGCCAAGGCCTTCACGCTGGAACACGCCTACGCCGCCACCGACACCGAGGGCAAGACCGTGAAGGGCGAGCTGGAACGCATCGGCTACGTGGGCGACCAGGAACCCGGCGACCACCCCATCGGCGCGTATTTCGAAACCCACATCGAGCAAGGCCCGGTGCTGGAAGACAACGACAAGACCATCGGCGTGGTCAGCGGCGTGCTGGGCATCCGCTGGTTCGACTGCACCGTGACCGGCATGGAAGCCCACGCCGGCCCCACGCCCATGGCGCTGCGCAAGGATGCGATGCTGGCCGCCACGCGCATCATGCAGGACGTGGTGGCGGCAGCCCACCGCCACCCGCCGCACGGACGCGGCACCGTGGGCATGGTGCAGGTGTTCCCGAACAGCCGCAACGTGATCCCCGGGCGGGTCAAGTTCAGCATCGACCTGCGCAACAGCACCGACGAACTCGTGGACCAGATGGCCGCCGAGGTGAAGACCCTGGCCGGGCAGGTGGCCCAGGAACACGGCGTGCAGGTGCACATCGAGATGGTGTCCAGCTACCCGGCCCAGGCCTTCCACGAGAACTGCGTGGAGGCCGTGGGCCGCGCGGCCGCCAAGCTCGGTTACAGCCACATGCCCGCTGTCTCGGGCGCGGGGCACGATGCCGTGTACATGGCCAAGCTGGCGCCCAGCGGCATGATCTTCATCCCGTGCAAGGACGGGATCAGCCACAACGAGATCGAGGATGCCAAGCCCGAGCACATCACGGCGGGGTGCAACGTGCTGCTGCATGCCATGCTCGAGCGGGCGGGGACTTGATGCTATCTGAATGATAGCTGCCAGCGCTTGATGGACAAGCGCTGGCAGCAGTTCTTGCCCGAAATGCGGCCGTGCGCCGTCAGTGCAGTTCCGTCAGCCCCAGGAAGTGGTCCAGCATGTGGAAGTGGTCTTCAAAGAACTCCTCTTCCAGGCCCGCCAGCTGGCCGATGGGCGTCCACTGCACCAGCATCGCATCGTCATCGGCCTGCACCACGGGAAAGGGCGCGTCCCCCAGATCGAAGTAGTGCGCGTGCGTGAGCGTGCGCCCGCGCTGGCTGCGGTCGGGGTGGTCGAACACGGCCACCGACTGCAGGGCGGCGCGCATGGTGGCCTCGGGCAGGTGGCAGTGGGTTTCTTCCACCAGTTCGCGCAGGCACGACTGCCACACGGTCTCGCGCTGTTCGATGAAACCGCCGGGCACCGCCAGCTGGCCCTTGCCGGGGGCGTGGGCGCGGCGTATCAGCAGCACATGGTCGCGGCAGCGCAGCACGGCGTCCACCGTCACGAACACGGGCGGATAGGGCGCGGCCGCCCAGGCCTGGCGGTAGCCGCGCAGCATCCGCCACTCCTGCTGCAGCGCCAGGTAGTGCGGGGTCTGCGCGAACTGGACCAGCGTGGCCAGGGTGCTGGGGGGCATCTGGTTGGCCAGGGGGGCGAGGGCGGAGGGAACGGTGTCGGGGCTCGCACCAAACCAGGCGTCGCGGATGGCCGTGGCGTCGATGGGGCCCTGGCGCTCCACATGGATGAGCTCCCAGCCGGGGAACGCGCTCAGGTAGCCGCTGGTGGCGTCCTTGAAGTGGCCCACCAGCCCGGTGCGCGCATTCGGTGCGGTCAAACGCGCCACACCCTGGCGCACGGCCTGCACCCACACGGCCTCGTTGTAGTAGTCGCGCATGGGCAGCACCTGCACGCGGCTGCGGTCGGCCTCGGGCAGCGCCATCAGCAGCATGGCTTCGCGCTCCTGCCAGGTGAAGGGGTTCTTGGGCGAGCGCGCCTGCCAGGCCGAGCCCACCACCACGATGACCTGCTGCGCGCTGTCGAGCGCGCGCCGCAGCAGCGCGATGTGGCCGTTGTGCACGGGTTCAAAACGCCCGATGTAGATGGCGGTATCGAGCATGTGTCTCCATTGCTGGGTTGTATTTTTGAGGTTTTTTGGCCGCTGGCGCTTGTCCATCAAGCGCCAGCAGCTATCTTTTTTGTAGTGATTTTATCTGATCGATGGTTCATGCATACCGTGCCGCAATCGGCATCTGCCGCCCGCTGCCAAACGCCCGGGGCCGCACGCGCAGGATGGGCGGGGCTTGGCGGCGCTTGTATTCGTTGCGCGCCACCATGCGGCGCACGCGCTGCACCAGGGCGCGGCCCGCCTCGTCCTGCTGGAGGTTAGACACAAAAGCCTGCGCGGCCGTGAGTTCGGCCGTGGAGAGGCGGTCGCCTTCTATCAGCAGCTTGAGCACTTCGTCCAGCACCGGGTAGGGCGGCAGGCTGTCCACGTCGCGCTGGCCGGGGGCCAGTTCGGCAGACGGTTCCTTGTCGATGATGGCCTGCGGAATCAGCTCGCGCCCCGCGTGTTCGTTGACGTGGCGCGAAAGCGCAAACACCTCCGTCTTGTACAAGTCGCCCAGCAGGCCCAGGCCGCCGTTGGTGTCGCCGTACAGCGTGCAGTAGCCCACCGAGATCTCGGACTTGTTGCCGGTGGTGAGTAGCAGGTGCCCGAAGGCGTTGGAGTACTCCATCAGCACGGTGCCGCGGATGCGCGCCTGCAGGTTTTCGAGCGGCAGGCCCGCCAGCGGCTGGCCGAAGCTTTCTTCGTATTGCCGCGCATAGCCCGCCACCAGGTCGGCAATGGGGTGCGTGTGGAGCTTTATGCCCAGGTTGCGGCACAGCGCCACCGAATCGTCCACCGAGCCGCTGCTGGAGTAGCGTGACGGCATGGTGATGCCCACCACGTTCTCGGGCCCCAGCGCCTCTGCAGCCAAGGCCAGCGTGAGAGCGCTGTCGATGCCGCCCGAGCTGCCCACCACCACCTGCTTGAAGCCGCAGCGGCGCGCGTAGTCCCGCAGGCCCAGCACGATCTGCTGGCGGTAGAAATCCGGGGTGGGGATGCCCTGCACCGGCACCGGGTCGGGCCGCTTCAGTTGCGCCGCCAACGCCGATCCCGGCTTGGCGGCATCGCGCTGGTCGGGGCCCTTCGCTGCCGCCGGCGCGGTACTGTCAGCCTGGCCGGGCCCGCCGGTAAAAAAGCGCCCGCTGTCGAACAGCAGGGTGCGCACGTCTTCGACAAAACGGGGCGCTTCGAACACGACGCCGGAATCGGGCTCGGCCGCGAACGACCCGCCGTCATACACCAGCTGGTCGTGGCCGCCGATCTGGTTCACATACAGAATGGGCAGCCCGTGCCGCTTGGACGAGCCGCCAAACATGGCGTGGCGCTGTTCGCGTTTGCCCACGTGGCTCGGGCTGGCATTGATGCTGATCACCAGATCCGGTGACGCATCGCGCATGCGCTCGAACGGGTTGACCACGTAGTCGCCGCCGTGGTCGTTCCAGCCGTCCTCGCACACCAGCAGGCCCACCTGAAAACTGCCCACGCGCAGCACCTTGGCCACGTCCGGCCCGGGCTCGAAGTGGCGGCGCTCGTCAAAGATGTTGTAGGTGGGCAGCAGCTGCTTGGCATATTGCAGGCGCACGGCGCCGTTTTGCACCACCACCAGGCTGTTGTGCAGGCGCTTGCCGGGCCCGCTGGCGCGGGTGGGCGTGCCCACCACCCAGTGCAGGTATGGCGTCTCGGTGGACGCTGCTTGCAGCGCGGCGATGCCGGCCTCCACCCGCTGGATAAATTCCGGCTCGTCCAGCATGTCGCCGGGGTAATAGCCGCACAGCGACAGTTCGCTGAAGACGACGATATCGGACTGCTCGGCCGCAGCCTGCCGCGCGGCGGCCACCATGCGGTCGACGTTGCCTTCGATGTCGCCAACGGTGAAATTCAATTGAGCGATCGTGATGCGGAGCATGGTGTCATTCATCCTAAGGTTCGAGTTCATCGGTGGCCGCGACACTGGCGCTGCCCATGCCAGGGACGCCGAGCAAGGGCCGCCCCGCAGTGAGGGCGTCGTCCCCCTGGGGGGAAGGCGCGAAGCGACTCAGGGGGGCTTCTTATGCGACGTTGAAGACTTGGCGGAGGTAGGCTAAGTACGTTTCATCGTCGCACAGCGTCTTGCCCGGCGTGTCCGACAGCTTGGCCACAGGCTGCCCGTTGGCGCGGGTGAGCTTCATCACGATGTTGAGCGGCTTCATCTCCCGCGCATCGCCCATGTCGTTGGTGAGGCTGGTGCCAATGCCAAAACCCAGCTGCGTGCGGTCGCCAAAGTGGCGATACAGCTCGAGCGCGCGGTTGAGCGTGAGGCCGTCAGAGAACACGAGGCGCTTGGTGTGCGCATCGATGCGCAGCTTCGCATAGTGCGCCAGGGCCTTCTCGCCCCAGGCCACCGGGTCGCCCGAATCGTGGCGCAGACCGTCGAACAGCTTGGCAAAGTACAGATCGAAGTCGGCCAGGAACGCGTCCATGCCCACGGTGTCGGTGAGCGCGATCCCGAGGTCGCCGCGGTACTCCTGCACCCAGTCTTCCAGCGCGGCCTTTTGAAAATCGCGCAGGCGCACGCCCAGCGCCTGAAAGGTCTGCAGATACTCGTGCGCCATGGTGCCGATGGGCACCAGGTTCAAGTCGCGCGCCAGCAGCACGTTGCTGGTGCCCTTGAACCACTGCGGCGTCTGCTCGGCACATGTCTGCACGACCTCGCGCTGCCACGCGCCGCTGTAGCGCCGGCGCAGGCCAAAGTCGAAAATCTCGAACGGGTGGCGCAGCGTGGCCTGCTGGGCCAGATCCTGCAGCTGGCCCACCTTGGTGGCCAGCCGCTCGCGGCCGCTGGCAAGGGCTGCTGCGGCATCGAAGCGGCGGAAATACAGCTCGTTGACGATGGCCAGCACGAAGATCTCGAAGCCCATCACATGCACCTGCGGCCCGCGCGCCACGATGGTGAGGGTGTCACCCTCGGCCCGCGCCTCGATGAAGTTGCGCTGAAACTGGAAGAGGCGCAGGAAGTCGACAAAGTCGCTCTTGATGAAGCGCAGGCCGCCCAGGTAGTCGAGCTCGCCCTTCGTGAAGCGCAGCGAACACAGGTGGTCAAGCGCAGCATTCACCTCGGGCAGCAGCTCGGCCAGCGGGTACAGCGGCTGGTTGCGGCACACAAAGCGGTACTCGCTCTGCGTCTGGGGGTGGCGGTGCAGCAGCGCCTGCCACATGGTGAACTTGTATAGGTCGGTGTCGAGCAGGCTGGTGATGACTTGGTTCATGGTGGTCCTTCGTGAGGCTGGGGCCGCAAGACTGGTGGAGCGGGTGGATGGAGCCTGCGCGGTGCCTCAGCCGGTGGGCGCGCAGGTTTTGTCAAAATTAATAGCTAGAAGTGCTTATCCAACAAGCGCTAGAGGCTGATTTCACTGCTATTTGCAAGCTGCATGCCCTGCGCACGCATCGCCTCAAGGAACGCGGTCTGCTGTGCCTCGAAGCCAGGCACCGGGCTCATGCAATCGGTCAACAGCACGATGTGGGCGGGCCGCGCGCTGGCGGCCTGCAGGCGAGGCAGGTGCTGCACGATGTGTTCGGTGGTGGCGCGCACGCAGTGGCTGCTGGCCTCGCCCGCGATGTAGAGCACATCGGCGGTGTCGAGCGCTGCGAGCAACCGGGCGTTGAGCGCAGTATCCGGGTCGGCAGGGTCCACCACCTCGGCCTCAATGGCGCTGTAGTGCTCGGTCCACGGGTTGGTGCCCTTGAACACGTTGTGCACTGCGCGCTGGCGCTGGAGTTGCCACTCGCCACAGGCAGACAGCACATCAGCATGCACACCGTGGCCCCAGCTGCCGATCTCGCAGTGCACGGGCCAGACCATGAGCGTGTAGCGGCCCTGGGCTTCGAGCGCATCGAGGTACGCCAGGGTGCGCGGCAGCGCTTCGGCATTGCGCGGGGCGAAGGCGCCGGCGCGCACTTGCGCAGCGGTGATGGGCGTGAACGCGGCAACTGCCTGGCCACTGCCTTGCTGCCAGAAGCCGGGGTGGGCGATGTCAAAACGCTGGTGCGAGTCGAGCGTGACGGTGATCGCATCGAGCTGGCCGGCGTGTGCGCGGATGAACGCCGCCACCCGCTGCATGTCGGCGTGGGCGCCGGCCACGGGCAGGCTGGGCGCTGTGCGGGTGCCGTCCGGCTGGTGGGGGTGCCAGTCGCCGGGCAGGTCACAAAAGTCATTTTGCGGGTCGATCACCAGCAGCTGGATATTGCGGGCCATGGTCTTCTCCTCAGTGGTGATGCCAGTCTAATAGTGTTAATTCAAAACTGCAACTAACTCGCTTGAAACTCTATGTAGCGTTGTCTCTGGTACTGCGATTAGCTGGAATGATCTTCACCTTCCGCTTCGGCAGTGGTAGCCTTGTTTGTCTCAAGTTGCAATGAACTCCCCACCGCCCATGAAAGACACACCCGCCCCCGCCGTGATCTGCACCGTCGACGTGGTGTTGCTGACGCTGCGTGGCGACGCGCTGCAGGTGGCGCTGGTGCGGCGGGATCGGGCGCCGTTTGCGGGTGCCCTGGCGCTGCCCGGCGGTTATGTGCATGCCCAGGAAGATGCCGACGCACAGGCCAGCGCGGCGCGTGTGCTGCGCGACAAGGCGGGGCTGGCAAGCCCGTACCTGGAACAGCTGGCCACGTTCTCGGGGGCGGTGCGGGACCCGCGGGGCTGGTCGGTGGCGGTGGCGTACTGCGCACTGGTGCCGCCGGAGTTGCTGGCCCCGGCCGAGGGGCGCATTGAATTGGCGCCCGTCGATGCCCTGCCGCCGCTGCCGTTCGACCACCGCCAGATCGTGGAGGTGGCCGTGGCGCGGGTGCGCAGCAAGAGCCAGTATTCGTCGCTGCCGGTGCACCTGTGCGCAGAGCCGTTCACGTTGCCCCAGTTGCAGGCCGTATATGAAGTGGTGTTGGGCGAGGCGATCAACAAGGTGAGCTTTCGGCGCAAGGTGGAGGAGCTGGCGATGCTGGAGCCGATCCCGGGCGCGCTGCAAATGGGCGCCGCCCACCGCCCCGCCCAGCTGTACCGCCTGCGCCCCGCCTACCGCCGCAAGCTGTCGCTGAGCGAGCGTGGGCTGTAGCTGCCGGCAGGCGTTGGCGCAATAGTGTTGGACCTGTTGCGCAAAATCTGGCACAAACGCAAACTTTGCCTCCCATGATCGCCCGGTGCATCCTTGCAGCCAGGGCGGCAGGGCGGGGCCCACCGGGCGCCCGTTCTTTCCAATAACAAGCTGGCCCAGAGCGCCGGCACCTGAGGGATTTCCATGTCTTTGCGGCTCAAATTCAACCTGGTGCTGGCAGTGGTCCTGCTTGTGGCGGCAGCCGGTGCGGGGGCGTACGTGCACCGCTTCCTGCAGCAGTTGGCCATCGAGGAAGTGCAGCACAACTCGCAGATGATGATGAACGCGGCCATGGCCATCCGCGACTACACCACCGAGCTGGTCAAGCCGCACCTGGATGTGACGCTGGCCGAGAAGTTCTTGCCCCAGACCGTGCCCGCCTTTGCCGCCACCGAAACCCTGCGCCGCCTGCAAAGCCGGTTTCCGGGTTACGAATACAAGGAGGCGGTGCTCAACCCGACCAACCTGCGCGACCGCGCCAACGAGTGGGAGGAGCGCATCATTGGCGACTTCCGCGAAGGCCGGGCCGACCTCAAGAAAGAGGTCACGGGCGAGGTGGGCGAGGGCATGCACCGCGCGATGTATGTGGCGCGTCCCATCACTATCAAGCAGGCCCAGTGCATGGCCTGCCATAGCACGCCCGCGGTGGCGCCGCCCACCATGCTCAAGGTGTATGGCGACAAGAACGGCTTTGGCTGGGGCATGAACGAAACGGTGGGCATCCAGGTGGTGAAGGTGCCGATGTACTTCCCGCTGGAGAAGGCGCGCCAGACCTTCTATACCGTGATGGGCGCGCTGCTGGGCAGCTTCGTGCTGCTGTTCGTGGTGCTGAACCTGTCGCTGTCCTCGCTGGTGATCGAGCCCATGGCGCGCCTGAACCGCAAGCTCGAGGACCTGGCCACCAAGGACTTCCTGACCGACCTGGTCAACCGCCGCCGCTTCTTCGAACGGCTGGAGACCGAGATGGCCGACACCCGCATCAAGAAGAGCCACCTGTCGGTGGTGATGTTCGACATCGACTTCTTCAAGCGCATCAACGACACCTTCGGGCACGATTCGGGCGACGTGGTGCTCAAGAGCACGGCACTGCGCGTGCGCGAACTGCTGCGCTCGTCCGACTGCGCGGCGCGTTTCGGCGGGGAGGAGTTCATCATCCTGCTCAAGGAAACCCCGGTGGATGCCGCCATGGCCATGGCCGAGGCCGTGCGTGCCCGCATCGCCGGCGCGCCCTTCGATTCGGTGGGCCATGTGAGCGCGAGTTTTGGCGTGGCGACCTGGGACCACCACGAAGACGCCCATGCCCTCATCAAGCGCGCGGACACCGCCCTGTATGTGGCCAAGTCCCGGGGCCGCAACTGCGTGGTGCAGGCCGAGGAAGCGGTGGCCTGAGGCGCTGATCACGTTCCCCCGCGGGGGCGCGACGCGCAATTCACGCACTGTCTTCGCATGGGGTGAGAAGGGTGCCGTCGCCGCTCAGGCAGTCGTCGTCTTTGCTTCTTCGTAGGTCGCCAGGTATTCCTTGGCCAGCTGCATCTTCTGCTTTTCGGTCAGCAGCTTGCCGGCCATCTGGAAGAATTTGTGTTCCTCTTCTTCCAGGTGGTGCTCGACCTTCTCGGCCAGTTTTTTGGCCAGCGGCAGCCAGGCGGGCGTTGCGGGGTCGGCATCCTCCAGCGATTCCACCAGTTCATCGAGCTGGTGGTGTTCGGAGATCGCGTGGCGGGATAGATCAACGCCCGCATCGTGCGCCATCAGCGGAATGTAGAAATGCCGCTCTTCGGCCAGCTCGTGCGCCAGCAGTTCTGTCTTGAGCTGCTCGAACAGGTCGTGCCGCTCGGGCGTGTCGCCGCTGGTATCGACCAGCTGCTTGCACAGCGCGCGCTGCCGTTCGTGGCTTTCGCGCAGCGCTTCAAAGATGTTGAGGGCCATGGGATTCCTGATTTCTTTTCTTGTGCGTGGATCGTGGGGGTGCAACCAAGCCGTGGCGGCTACTTCAGCGCCTTGCGCGCGGCGCCCACGCCCACGGCGGCGAGGACCACGAACACCACGGCGATGATCAGGAAGATCACGAACAGCACTTTGGCAATGCCAGCGGTGCCGGCAGCCACACCGGTGAAGCCCAGCGCACCTGCAACCAGGGAAATCAGGGCAAAAATGATGGCGTACTTCAGCATGATGGTCGCTCCTTGCGGGGGTTGAAGAGCAGCCCGGGGCTGCGTGAGGGTGTGCAGGAACGATACCGGTGGGGCGGGGGCGCGGCCGTCAGCCCGGGCGGGTTGCCGCTGTAGGAGAGGGCCCCTGGGCGCGGCTGCCAGACGCAGCGCGAAAAAAAGCCGCAACGCCTGGGCGTTGCGGCTTGGGGCCGGGGAGGGCTTACGGGGCGTGATTCGCGCGGCGGGTTTTACAGCCCTGCTGCTGCGCGCAGTGCCGCCGCCTTGTCCGTCTTTTCCCAGCTGAATTCGGGCTCTTCGCGGCCGAAGTGGCCGTAGGCCGCCGTCTTTTCGTAGATCGGGCGCAGCAGGTCCAGCATCTGGATGATGCCCTTGGGTCGCAGGTCGAACTGCTCCTTCACCAGCGCGGCAATGCGCTCGTCGGAGATCACGCCCGTGCCTTCGGTGTAGACCGTGATGTTCATCGGCTCGGCCACGCCGATGGCGTAGGCCACCTGGATCTGGCACTGGCGCGCCAGGCCGGCGGCCACGATGTTCTTGGCCACGTAGCGGGCGGCGTAGGCGGCCGAGCGGTCCACCTTCGTGGGGTCCTTGCCGCTGAAGGCGCCGCCGCCATGGGGGCAGGCGCCGCCGTAGGTGTCCACGATGATCTTGCGGCCTGTGAGGCCGCAGTCGCCCTGCGGGCCGCCGATGACGAAGCGGCCCGTGGGGTTGATCAGGTAGCGGGTGTCCTGCAGCCATTCCTTGGGCAGCACGGGCTTGATGATCTCTTCGATGATGGCTTCGGTGAACGAGGCCTTCATCTTGGTTTGCGTTTCGCTCTGGTCGGGGTGGTGCTGGGTAGAGAGCACCACGGTGTCGATGCTGTGGGGCTTGCCGTCCACGTAGCGCATCGTTACTTGCGACTTGGCGTCGGGGCGCAGGAAGGGCAGGCGGCCGTCCTTGCGCAGCTGGGCCTGGCGCTCCACCAGGCGGTGGGCGTAGTAGATGGGCGCGGGCATCAGCTCGGGCGTCTCGTCGCAGGCGTAGCCGAACATCAGGCCCTGGTCGCCGGCGCCGGTGTTCAGGTGGTCGTCGGACGCATGGTCCACGCCCTGGGCGATGTCGTTGGACTGCTTGTCATAGGCCACGAGCACGGCGCAGCCCTTGTAGTCGATGCCGTAGTCGGTGTTGTCGTAGCCGATGCGCCTGATGGTGTCGCGCGCCACCTGGATGTAGTCCACGTGGGCGTTGGTGGTGATCTCGCCGGCCAGCACCACGAGGCCGGTGTTGGTCAGCGTTTCGGCGGCGACACGCGAGCGGGGGTCCTGCTTGAAGATCGCATCGAGAATCGCGTCCGAGATCTGGTCGGCCACCTTGTCGGGGTGGCCTTCGGAGACGGATTCCGAGGTAAAGAGAAAGTCGTTCGCCATTTGAATAAACTCCTGTGTTCCGGCATTTGGGGCGTTGCCCTCACCCCGAAGGAGCTTTGGCGAACGCTTTAGCAGATTTATTTAACGTCGCCCTGCAAGTTGCTCATTTAACTCAGCGACCCATCCATTTTAATGCCAGTCGTCTTCCGATTCTTTTCCGTATTTCCGCTGTGGTTGCTGCACATCATGGGCGCGGCCATGGGCTGGGTGGCGTTCGCCGCCTCGCCCACCTACCGGCGCCGCTTCCTGGCCAATGTGGCGCTGGCGGGTTATCCGTTCGGGACCGTGCGCGCGGCCGTGGCCCATGCGGGGCGGATGGTGACCGAGCTGCCCCGCCTGTGGCTGGGCGCGCCCATGCCCTGCCGGCTGGAGGGAGAGGCCTGCGTCGAGGCGGCCTACGCGGCCGGGCGCGGCATCGTGTACCTCACGCCCCACCAGGGGTGCTTCGAGCTGTCGGCGCAGGCCGCGGCCCGGCGCTGGAGCGCCGAGCGCGGGCCCATCACCGTGCTGTACCGCCCCGCGCGCCAGGCCTGGCTGGCCAAGGTGATGGAAACCGCGCGCAACCGGCCCGGCATGCTCGCCGTGCCCACCACGCTCGCGGGGGTGCGCCAGATGATCAAGGCCCTGCGCCGGGGCGAGGCCGTGGGCCTGCTGCCCGACCAGGTGCCGCCCGAAGGGCAGGGCCACTGGTCGCCTTTCTTTGGCCGGGACGCCTACACCATGACCCTGGCCGTGCGCCTGGCCCAGCAGACGGGCGCGGCCGTGGTGCTGGCGCGCTGCGAGCGCCTGCCCTGGGGCCGGGGTTTCGTCACCCACTTCGAGCCGCTGGCACAGCCGCTGTCCGACCAGATCGACGTCGCCGTCCTGCAGATCAACCAGGCCATGGAACACCTCATCCGCCAATGCCCCGAACAGTACCTGTGGGGCTACGCCCGCTACAAGCAGCCGCGCGCTGAGTCCGCCGCGGCGCCCGAGGTGGCCGCATGACGGGCCGCCTGGGGGTCTGGTTCATGCGCGTGCTGGCGCGCCTGCCGCTGCCGGTGCTGCGCGGCATGGGCTGGCTGATCGGCCGCATCCTGTTCGTGCTGGCCGGGCCGCGCCGGCGTGTGGCGCTGCGCAATCTGGCGCTGTGTTATCCCGATGCCAGCGAGCAGCAGCGCCGTGCCTGGGCGCAGGAAACTTTCGTGGTGTTCTGCCAGTCGTGGCTGGACCGCAGCTGGCTGTGGTTCGCGCCCCGGGATGTGGTGCTCGAGCGCGTGAAGCTGCGGGGAGCGCTCAACGAGCTGGAGGGCGACACGCCCACCATCATTTTCGCGCCGCATTTCTACGGCATGGATGCGGGCGGCTCGGCGCTCACGCTGCACACGTCGCGCGCGTTCACGTCGATCTTCTCCACCCACCCGGACCCGGCCGTGGATGCCTGGTTCCGCGAGGGGCGCCAGCGCTTTGGCGACGTGCGCATGCTCAACCGCAACGACGGGGTCAAGCCCATCATCGCCAATCTGCGCAAGGGTGGCCTGCTGTACCTGTTGCCCGACATGGACTTCGGCCGCAACGACTCGCTGTTCGTGCCGTTCTACGGCATGCAGGCCGCCACCGTGCCGTCGCTGTCGCGCTTTGCGCGGCTGGGGCGGGCCAAGGTGATCGCGATGGTCACGCGCCTCACGCCCACGGGCTATGTGGCCGAGATCTCGCCTGCCTGGCCCGGCTACCCCACCGACGACGTGCAGGCGGACACCGCCCTCATGAACGCCAATCTGCAGCGCTACATCGATGTGTCGCCCGGCCAGTACTACTGGGTGCACAAGCGCTTCAAGACGCGGCCCGAGGGCGAAGGCTCGGTGTACTGAATGAAGCCAGGCGCAGCCGGCTCTTGCTGGCTGGCCGCTCGCGGGCGCGGACAGACGGGGAACCCGTTGTCACTGGGTGAAAACAGGCTGCAGTGCTTACGCTTCAAGCGCTGACAGCTATCATTTTTGCTGCAAAAAGTGCCGCAGCTCCATCGCCACGCGCTCGGGGTGTTCGTGCACGACCCAGTGCGAGGCCTGCTCCACGCGGTGCAGCTGCAGTTGGGGAATCCAGCCCGGCAGGCCGTCGAGCAGCCCGGGCAGCAGGGCCGGGTCGTCCATCGCCCAGAGCACCAGGGTCGGCACGGCCACGGTGAGCATGCTGTCCGGCAGGGTGATCGCCTGCACGCTGTCGTCGCCCTCGCGGGGTGGGCGCAGGGGGCTGGCGCGGTAGTAGTTGCAGGCCCCGGTCAGGCCCTGCTGCCACAGGGCGCGGTACTGGGCGCGCACGCTCTCGGTGAGCCAGGCGGGGACGCGGCCGTCCGGTGCGTCGAAAAAGCCGAACAGGCGGCGAAAGTCGTTCTCGGCCAGCAGCGCCTCGGCGTCCGGGCGGCAGAGAAAGTGCATGTACTGGCTGGCGGCCTGCTGCGCGGGGCTGTGCTGCAGCTCGCGCAGGAACGTGCCCGGGTGGGGCGAATTGATGATGGCCAGGCGCTTCATCAGCCCCGGCTGCTGGTTGGCCAGGTTCCAGGCCACGGCCCCGCCCCAGTCGTGCGCCACCAGGCATTCGAGCGGGCCGCCCAGGGACTCGGCCGCGATCAGGGCCGCGAGGTCCTGCACCAGGTGTTTGGCGCGGTAGGCCTCGGCCTCGGCCGGGCTGCTGGAGGGCCCGAAGCCGCGCAGGTAGGGTGCGATGCAGCGGTAGCCGCCGTTCTCAGGCCGAGCGAAGTGCAGCAGCAGTTCGTCCCAGATGAAGGCGCCTTCCGGGAAACCGTGCAGCAGCAGCAGCACCGGGCGGCCGGCCACGCCGGTCACGCGGCAGTGCAGGGTGATGCCGTGGGGCAGGGTGACGGAGCGGGTCTGGATCATGATGCTATGAATTGAATAGCTAGCAGCGCATGACAGACAAGCGCCGTGCCTAATTTTGCTGAGAATCCTCAGGGGCTTCCGGTGCGGCGGTGCCGTCGGGCGCTGCTGCGGGGGCGGCCGGCTGTACCGGGTGTGCCCATTGCCACAGCAGCTGCGCCACCTCGTCCACGCCTTGTTTCTTGAGGGCCGAGAACATCTTCACCTCTCCACCGCCCGCGTTCAGTCGCGTAATCGACAGCACCTTGGCCTGCTCGGCGCGGGTGAGCTTGTCGGCCTTGGTCAGCACGATGAGGAACTTGAGACCCTCTTCGACGCGCGGACGCACCACTTCGAGCAGGGCCTCGTCCAGCTCGGTCAGGCCCAGGCGCGGGTCGCACAGCAGCACGATGCCCGTGAGCCCGGGGCGGCTGACCAGGTAGTTCACCATCACCTGCTGCCAGCGCACCTTGTCCGAGCGCGACACGGCAGCGTAGCCGTAACCGGGCAGGTCGGCCAGCACCGCATCCATCACGCCCTGCTTGCCCAGGGAAAACAGGTTGATGTGCTGGGTGCGCCCGGGTTTCTTGGACGCGAACGCGAGCTGCTTTTGCTGGGTGAGCGTGTTGATGCAGGTGGATTTGCCCGCATTGGAGCGGCCCACGAAGGCGATTTCGGGCACGTCGATGGGCGGCAGGTGGTGTAGCTGCGCGGCCGTGGTCAGGAACTTGGCCGTGTGCATCCAGCCCATGGCGGTCTTGGCGTCAGGTGCGGGCGGAAGGGAGCCAGCAACTGGCGCGGTAGGAGATGTCGTCATGGGGAATTGGGATGCGAGGGAGCCTCATTGTAGAATCGCGAGGTTTTGCGCACATAAACACAGACCCTCGATATGAAGTTGCTCGCCTCCTTGCTGACGGCTGCCGCACTGGCAGCACCTGTTATTTCGGCCTTTGCGGCGGGCGATGCCCCCAAAGCGGCCAAGCCGGATCTCGTCAAGGGCGAGGCCAGCTACACCGCGGTGTGCGCCGCCTGCCACGGCGCCGATGGCAACTCGGCCATCGCGGCCAACCCCAAGCTGTCGCAGCAGCACCCCGAATACCTGGTCAAGCAGCTGCAGGAATTCAAGTCCGGCAAGCGCAACAACGCCGTCATGAAGGGTTTCGCCAGTGCCCTGTCGGATGACGACATGCGGAACATCGCGTACTGGGTGACCGCCAAGCCCGCGAAGGTCGGCTTCGCGAAGGACAAGGACCTCGTCGCCCTGGGCGAGCGCATCTACCGTGGCGGCATCGCCGACCGCCAGATCGCTGCCTGCGCGGGCTGCCACAGCCCCAACGGTGCCGGCATCCCCGCGCAGTACCCCCGCCTGTCGGGCCAGCACGCAGACTACACCGTGGCACAGCTCAACACCTTCCGCGACGGCTCGCGCGCCAACAGCATCCAGATGACGCAAGTGGCGGCCAAGCTCAACGACAAGGAAATCAAGGCCGTGGCCGACTACATCGCCGGCCTGCGCTGAGCGATTTGATTTTCGTCAATCTTGTGGCCCGAAAGACCGGGCCGCACGGAACCTACCGCCAATAACAATCCCAAAACGGGCGGGCCCATCGCACAGATGGTCCCGCCCTTTTTCTTTCTTTCGCGCCCCGAAGCCCACGTTTCCATCCATGTCCGACAACACCCAAGGCCTTCGCATCCAGTCTGGTTCCCAGGCCTTGCGCGCAGGGATCGAACTGCTGTCCTCGATGCGGTTCGCCATCTCGCTGCTGACGGTGATCTGCATCGCCTCCGTGATCGGCACGGTGCTCAAGCAGCATGAGCCGGCGGTCAACTATGTCAACCAGTTCGGGCCGTTCTGGGCCGAGCTGTTCGGCGCCATCCAGCTCAACGCGGTCTACAGCGCCTGGTGGTTCCTCCTCATCCTGGGCTTCCTGGTGGTCAGCACCTCGCTGTGCATTGCCCGCAACACGCCCAAGATCCTCATCGACCTGAAGGTCTACAAGGAAAACATCCGGGAGCAAAGCCTCAAGGCCTTCCACCACAAGGCCGAGGCAGGGCTGAGCGGGTCCGCCGAGGCCGAGGCGCGCCGCATCGGCACCATGCTGGCGGGCGGCGGCTGGAAAGTGCGCCTGCAGCAGCGCGACACGGCCGCCGGCCCCGGTACCGGCTGGATGGTGGCCGCCAAGGCGGGGGCTGCCAACAAGCTGGGCTACATCGCGGCGCACAGCGCCATCGTGCTGGTGTGCGTGGGTGGCCTGCTGGACGGTGACCTCATCGTGCGCGCCCAGATGCTGCTGGGCGGCAAGACCCCGTACCAGGGCGGCGGGCTGATCGCCGATGTGAAGCCCGAGCACCGCCTGTCGGAGCGCAACCCGACCTTCCGCGGCAACCTGCTCGTGGCGGAGGGCACGCAGTCGAGCACGGCGATCCTGAACCAGTCCGACGGCGTGCTGCTGCAGGACCTGCCGTTCGCCATCGAGCTCAAGAAATTCATCGTCGAGCACTACTCCACCGGCATGCCCAAGCTGTTTGCCAGCGAGATCGTCATCCATGACAAGGCCACGGGCGAGAAGACCCCGGCGCGCGTGGAGGTGAACCACCCGGCCAGCTACCGCGGCATCGAGATCTACCAGTCGAGCTTCGACGACGGTGGTTCGCACCTGAAGCTGCGGGCCGTACCCATGGTGGCAGGCGCCAAGGCCTTTGATGTCGAGGGCGTGGTGGGCAATTCCACCCAGCTGACCAACAACGGCGGCGGCACTGGCAGCGAGACGCTGACGCTGGAATTCACGGCGCTGCGCACCATCAATGTCGAGAACTTCGGCGGAGCAGGCCCGGGCGGCACCGGTGTCGATGTGCGCAAGGTGGACCTGCGCGAGTCGGTGGAGTCCCGCTTGGGCGCGGCCAACAAGACCGTGACCAAGAAGGAGCTGCGCAACGTGGGCCCCAGCGTGAGCTACAAGCTGCGGGACGCGGCGGGCCAGGCCCGCGAGTTCCACAACTACATGCTGCCCGTGGACACGGGGGACGGCGTGCCGGTGTTCCTGCTGGGGGTGCGCGAGAGCCCGGCGGAACCGTTCCGATACCTTCGCGTGCCGGCCGATGACAAGGGTGGCATGGACGGCTTCATGCGCCTGAAGGCCACGCTGGCCGACCCGGTGGCGCGCGAACAGGCGGTGCGCCGCTATGTGGCGCAGGCCATCGATGCCTCGCGCACGGATCTGGCCGAGCAGCTGCAGCAGTCCGCATCGCGGGCGCTGGCGTTGTTCGCCGGACGCGGCATGGTGGACGGCAAGCCCACCGGTGGCCTGCAGGCGGTCTCGGACTTCATGGAGGCGAATGTGCCGGAGGCCGAGCGCGCGCGCGCCGGTGAAGTGCTGGTGCGCATTCTCAATGGCACGCTGTTTGAGGTGGCCCAGCTGTCGCGCCAGAACGCGGGCCTGCCGCGCCTGCCGCAGGATGAACAGACACGGGGCTTCATGACCCAGGCCGTGCTGTCGCTCAGCGACGCGCAGATATACCCCGCGCCACTGGCGTTCGAGCTCAAGGACTTCACCCAGGTGCAGGCCAGCGTGTTCCAGGTGGCCCGAGCCCCTGGCAAGAACATTGTCTATCTGGGTTGCGCCTTGCTGATCCTCGGTGTTTTTGCCATGCTGTACGTGCGCGAGCGCCGTGTCTGGGTCTGGGTGGCGCCGCAGGGCGGCGGCAGCCACGCCACCATGGCGCTGTCCACGAACCGCAAGACCATGGACGGGGACCAGGAGTTTGTACAGCTCGCACAGAAACTGATCGGGGCCGGCAAGGCCCCGGAAGGCACCGCATGAACACCGCCACCGGCAACACGAATACCGCGATCACCCTGAATGAGGGGTTCTTCGCCCGCCGCAACTGGTTCGACTGGCTGTTCGCGGCCATCGTGGCGGTGGGCGGCCTCTATGCGCTGCAGCGCTACGGCAGCTACATGGATGTGTACGAAAAAGGCATCCTGCTGGGTGCCATTCCCTGCACCATCTGGCTGGGCTGGTTCTGGCGGCCCCTGCGCGTGCTGATGCTGGTGGTGACGGCGGTGGCGCTTTTTGCCATCGGCCTGTACCAGCAGGACGGCGCGGGCAGCCTGGCGCGCGCGGACACGGTGTTCGGCCTCAAGTACTTCCTGTCGAGCCAGTCCGCCATCCTCTGGATGAGCATGCTGTTCTTCATCAGCACCGCGTTCTACTGGATCGGCATGTTCTCGCGCGGCGAGGGCAGGACCATGGGCATGCTCGGCTCGCGCATCGCCTGGGTGGCCGTGGCCATGGCGCTCATCGGCACGCTGGTGCGCTGGTACGAGAGCTACCTCATCGGCCCGGACATCGGCCACATCCCGGTGAGCAACCTGTATGAAGTGTTCGTGCTGTTCTGCTGGATGACGGCGGCGTTCTACCTGTACTACGAGCAGCAGTACGACACCCGCGCGCTGGGCGGCTTCGTGATGCTGGTGGTGAGCGCGGCGGTCGGCTTTCTGCTCTGGTACACCGTGGTGCGCGAGGCGCATGAGATCCAGCCCCTGGTGCCCGCGCTCAAGAGCTGGTGGATGAAGCTGCACGTGCCCGCCAACTTCATCGGATACGGCACGTTTGCGCTGGCTGCCATGGTGGCGTTCGCCTACCTCATCAAGCAGCAGGCCACCGAAACCCGCTGGTACAAGCTGGCCCCCCTGTGGCTGCTGGGCGTGGTCCTGTGCTTCGAGCCCATCGTGTTCCGCCAGGGCGCCACCGAGAACGGCGGCAGCTACTGGATGGTGTACTTCGGCATCTCGGCATTCATCGTGGCGGGCATCCTCTTTGGCCGCAAGCGCATCGCGGCGCGCCTGCCGTCGTTCGAGATTCTGGACGACGTGATGTACAAGTCCATCGCCGTGGGCTTTGCGTTCTTCACCATCGCCACCGTGCTGGGGGCGCTGTGGGCGGCCGAGGCCTGGGGCGGCTACTGGAGCTGGGACCCGAAAGAGACCTGGGCGCTGATCGTCTGGCTCAATTACGCGGCCTGGCTGCACATGCGCCTCATGAAGGGCCTGCGGGGTACCGTCTCGGCCTGGTGGGCGCTGGTCGGCCTGGCGGTGACCACGTTCGCGTTCCTGGGCGTGAACATGTTCCTGAGCGGGCTGCACAGCTACGGCACGCTGTAGGCCCGCGGCTGCCCGCACGCCTCTGCCCGGCAGGCAGGCGGCGCCTGCAACTATTGTGTCTTCGGTGTAACCTGAACGGCCCAGGGAACGAACTAGCAGTTGTTCCGCTCTATCGCAGAGTCCGTTTCAACCGAGAACCACCGGAGACACCCATGCTGATTCCATCCCGCGAACCGGGTTTCAACCACCCGCATTCCTCCGAGATCACGCCCCGCTCGGTGTACGAGGGGCGGCGCAGGATGCTCCGGCTGATGGCCGGCGGGGCGGCGGGCGCGGCACTGGCCGCCTGGGCCGGGCGCGAGGCGCTGGCACAGCAGGGAGCTGTCGCGCGTCCTGGCAAGCTGGTGGCGCTGGCCAGTGCGAAGTCCACCGTACCGGGCGCCATCTCGATGGAAAAGCTCACCGACTACAAGGACGCGAGCACCTACAACAACTTCTATGAGTTCGGCACCGACAAGGCCGACCCCGCCCGCAACGCTCACACCCTGAAGACCACGCCATGGACCGTGGAAGTCGAAGGGCTGGTGAAGAAGCCTGGCAAGTACGGCATTGAAGACCTGCTCAAGCTCAGTGCTCAGGAAGAGCGCATCTACCGGCTGCGCTGCGTGGAGGGCTGGTCGATGGTGATTCCATGGGTGGGCTATTCGCTGTCCGAACTGATCAAGCGGGTGGAACCGCAAGGCAGCGCCAAGTATGTGGAGTTCGTGACGCTGGCCGACAAGGCCACCATGCCGTTTGTCGGCTCGCGCGTGCTTGACTGGCCCTATGTGGAGGGCTTGCGCCTGGACGAGGCCATGCACCCGCTGACGCTGCTGGCGTTCGGCATGTACGGCGAAGTGCTGCCCAACCAGAATGGCGCGCCGGTGCGCCTGGTGGTGCCCTGGAAATATGGATTCAAGAGTGCCAAGAGCATCGTCAAGATCCGTTTTGTCGAGAAGGAGCCAGGCACGGCGTGGAACAAGGCGGCCAAGCAGGAGTACGGCTTCTACTCCAACGTGAACCCCGAGGTGGACCACCCCCGATGGAGCCAGGCCACCGAACGGCGCATTGGCGAAGACGGCCTCTTTGCCAAGAAGCGCAAGACGCTGATGTTCAACGGCTACGAAGCCCAGGTGGGGCAGCTGTACGCGGGCATGGACCTCAAGAAGTTCTACTGACCGCCGCGTCCGCCCGGCTTCGCCGTCACGTCCGGTGGCGAAAGCCCGGCCCGGCCCTTGCCCCCATGCGAAAACTGCTGCTCCATCCTGCCGCCAAGCCCGTGGTGTTCGTGCTGTGCCTGCTTCCGCTGGCCTGGCTGGTGTATGCCGCGGCCGCCAACGAACTGGGGGCCAACCCTGCCGAAGCCCTGATCCGCGCCACGGGCGACTGGACGCTGCGCGCGTTGTGCCTGGTGCTGGCGGTGACACCGCTGCGCGTGCTCGCCTCCACGCCCCAGCTCGCGCGCTTTCGGCGCATGCTGGGGCTGTTCGTGTTCTTCTATGGGTTGCTGCACCTGCTGAGCTACGCCTGGTTCGACATGGGCTTTGATGTGGCCGACATCGTGCGCGACATCGTCAAGCGGCCCTTCATCCTGGTGGGGTCCCTGGCGCTGCTGGTGCTCACGCTGCTCGCCGCCACGTCGTTCAACCGCGCCATCAAGGCGCTGGGTGCAAGGCGCTGGCAGGCCCTGCACCGCAGCGTGTACGCGGTGGCGGGGCTGGCCATCCTGCATTTTTTCTGGATGCGCGCGGGCAAGAACGATTTTGGCGAGGTGGCGGTCTACGCGGTGGTGCTCGCGGCCCTGCTCGGCTGGCGGCTGTGGCACCGGCTGCGCAAGCGGCAGGCGGCGCAGGGGGCGGCGGCTCCCCGCCGGACGGCCGCTGGGGCCCGGTAACGCAATGCGGATGGATGCTAGATCGATTGCTATAAAATATATAGCTACCTGCGCTTGCCAGTAAAGCGCCAGGCCCTGTTTTTATTGAAGATCGAGCAAACGGCCCGTGCTACCGCCCCAGCCCGGGCCGCAGCTGCCGGGTCACCGGATCGATGTAGCTGGTGGGCAATTGGTAGGCCCGGTCGTCGAACAGGTCGATGCCGCACATCAGGTTCTCGATCCAGTCCATGAAGTCGCTGATGGCCTGCTTGCCGATGATCGGCGCGCCGTGCTGCGGAACGAGCATGGAAATATCGAGCTGCCGCGCCATGCGCACCCACAGCCGCAGGATCTTGTTGGAGACCATGTAGCGGCGGTGAAACCCCTCCATGCGCGGGATGTGCGCCTTGAGGTCGGTCACCGGCACGCGTGCCTCGGCACCGGACATCATGGACACCCCCAGATCGCCCGTGAACAGGATGCGGCTGACCGGGTCGTAGAAATGGAAATTGCCTTCGGAATGCATGAAATGCGCAGGCAGCAGCACCAGTTCATGGCGGCCCAGCGGCAGGTGGCCGCCGCTGTCGGGCACCCCGATGACCCGGTTCTCCGTCTTGCCGACCTTGGTGAAGTGCGGGGCGAAACGCTCCCACACCCGCGAGATCACCAGGTCTGCCTTGGTGCTGGTCATCCACCGGTCCAGCGAGGCAATGATGTCCGGGTCCGCGTGCGAGGCGATCAGGTACGACAGCTTGTGTGGCGGGAAATGCTTGGTCATTCCCATGAACAGCTCGTTGAAAGCGAGGTTGCCGCCGGGATCGATGATGGCGCCCGTGTCGTCGTCCACGATCAGGAACTGGTTGGCCTGCACGGCCTGGCCGTCTTCCTCGATGAGGTCGGTGAACATCAGACAAGCGTGATTCTTGTCGCGGTAGAGTTCCAGGGCCATGGCCATCCTGCAGTGCGATAAAGCACGGACTGTACGATTGACCCTTCGAGGTGTCCTTGATGGAAATCAAGCACCTCGGCATTGGTAGTGGCAGCCAGGTGGGCCGCAGGCCCCTGCCGGCGATTCGCCGCAGCTTAACGCGGCTGCGACGCGGCAGCCGCCGGTGCCTGGGCGGGCGTGGTCGTGCCGACGCTGGGTGTCAGGGTCTGCGGAAGGGTTGCGCGCTGTGCAGCCGCGGGGCTGCTGGGAAGATACAGGGGGCCTCGCTGGCCGCAGCCGGCGAGGGCCGCCGTACTGGCGGCAAGGACAAGCGTCCTGACTAGAATTTGGGAAGCTATCAACATGCGCAAATTGTAATGACCGACCTTGAATTCCTGGACCACGCCGAAAAACTGCTTCTGGCCGTCGAGCGCAGTTGTGATCGTATCAACGACGCGACCGAGGCCGATGTGGACGCCCAGCGCTCGGGGGGCATGGTGACGCTGACCTTCCCCAACCGCAGCCAGATCGTGATCAATCTCCAAAAGCCGCTCCACGAGGTCTGGATGGCGGCCCGCTCCGGTGGCTACCACTACCGTTTCGATGGCCAGGCATGGCAAGACACCAAGGGCGCGGGAGAGTTCTTTGACTGCCTGAGCCGGGACGCAGCCCGGCAAGCGGGCCTGCCGCTGCAGTTCTCGGCCTAGGGAAACCGCCTCAGCCTGGCTCAAGCTTGCTGCCCCCCAGGCTGGGCCTCTGATAGTCCCGGCCGTGTCAGTTGCGGAACAGGTCCAGGATGCGGTTTCGCTCCTCCGCCGGGGGCGGTGCGTGCGGGGCCACCGCCGGTGACGCAGAGCGGTCATCAATGCCCACACTGGAGATGCCGCTGTGGCGGGCGTACTCCTCGTAGAACCACTCCCCGCCGACGTTGACGACGCCAGCCGGCACCGTGGGTTCCATGACAGGCACACCCTTGAGCGCGCGTTCCATGAAATTGATCCATACCGGCAGGCTGAGCCCGCCCCCGGTTTCGCGGCTTCCGAGGTTGCGGGGCGTGTCGTAACCAATCCAGGTCACGGCGGCGATGGTGGGCTGGTAGCCGGCGAACCATGCGTCGACCGAATCATTGGTGGTGCCGGTCTTTCCGTAAAGGTCCGGGCGTTTGAGCGTGGATTGCGCGCGCGCGGCGGTGCCGGACCGTGTCACCTCCTGAAGGAGGCTGTTCATGATGAAGGCGTTGCGGGCGTCGATCGCGCGGGGCTGCTCGCTGGTCACCGGTGGCGTTGTTTCCGAGATCACGCGGCCCTTGTGGTCCGTGACCTTGGCGATCAGCCAGGGATTCACACGGTATCCGCCATTGGCGAACACGGAATAGGCGGTCGCCATCTGCAGCGGCGTGACCGAACCCGCGCCCAGGGCCATCGTGAGGTAGGCCGGGTGCTTTTCCGCATCGAAGCCAAAACGCGACACCCATTCCTGGGCCGTCTTGGGGCCCACGGCCTGCAGGATCCGGATCGAGATCATGTTCTTGGACTTGGCCAGGCCGGTGCGCATGCTCATGGGCCCGTCGTACTTTCCGTCGTAGTTCTTGGGCTCCCACGGCTGGCCGCCCGTGACGCCGGCGTCAAAGAACAGCGGGGCGTCATTGATGACCGTAGCGGGCGTGAACCCCTTTTCCAGCGCCGCGGAATAAATGAAGGGCTTGAAGCTAGACCCCGGCTGGCGCCACGCCTGGGCCGCGTGATTGAACTTGTTCTTGTCAAAGTCAAACCCACCCACCAGGGCCCGGATGGCCCCGCTGCGCGGGTCCAGGGCCACGAACGCGCCCTCGACTTCAGGCAGTTGTGTGATCTCCCAGGCGTTCTTTGGGGTCTTCACGACCCGGATCACCGCACCTCGGCGAATCTTGATGTTCGGCGGTGCCTTGTCGCTGAGGCCCGACTGCGCGGGCTTCAGGCCGTCGCCGGTGATCTCGAGGTTGTCGCCGTTGGCCCGGGCCGCAATGATCTTGCGGGGAGAGGCTTCCAGAACGACGGCGGAGAGGACATCCCCGTTGTCCGGGTGATTGGCCAATGCGTCGTCAATGGCATCCTCGACCTCCTGGGCTGCAGTGGGCAAGGCCACGAACTTCTCCGGCCCCCGGTACTGCTGTCGCCGCTCGTAGTCCATGATGCCCCGGCGCAGCGACCCATAGGCAGCTTCCTGCTCTGCCGCGTTGAGGGTCGTGTAGACATTCAATCCCCGTGTGTAGGCCTCGTTGCCATACTGAGTGAAGATCAGCTGGCGCGCCATCTCGGCGACGTACTCCGCATGGATCCGGGTGTTGTCCGGTCCTGACCGGATTTTGAGTTCTTCCTTCTTGGCGTCCGTGGCCTGCTGGGCTGTGATGAATCCGTTCTCCTCCATGCGCTCGATGATGTACAGCTGCCTGGAGCGCGCCCGTTTCGGATTGCTGATCGGGTTGTACGCGGAGGGCGCCTTGGGCAGGCCGGCCAGCATGGCCGCCTCTGCCACCGACACGGCTTTCAATGGCTTGCCAAAATACGCCTCCGAGGCCGCCGCAAATCCATAAGCGCGATTGCCGAGATAAATCTGATTCATGTAAATTTCAAGAATCTGATCCTTGCTCAGTAAATGCTCAAGCTTGAATGTCAGTAAGATTTCGTAAATTTTGCGTGTAAATGTTTTCTCTGAAGAGAGGTAAACATTGCGTGCAACCTGCATCGTGATAGTGGATGCCCCCTGGCTTTTCACGCGGCCCAGATTGGCGAGACCAGCGCGAACCACGCCCTTGTAATCAACGCCGCCGTGTTGAAAGAAGCGGGCATCCTCAATGGCCAATACTGCGTCCTTCATGACCTTGGGGATTTCTCCAATGGGGGTGAGATTGCGGCGCTCTTCCCCAAATTCGCCGAGCAAAGCACCTTCCGCTGAATAGACGCGCAGGGGCAGCTTGGGCCGGTAGTCGGCGAGGTCGGAAATGTCCGGCAGGTTCGGGTAGGCGACGGCCAGGGCCACGGCGATGGTCAGCGCCAGCCCGAAAGCGGCTGCAGTTGCCAAGCCTGCGATCCAGAGGATTGCACGCAGGAACCAACGAAGCCAGGTGGGACGGTGGGGAGCGGGGGAGGAGTCCGGCTTGTCGGTGGACTTCGATGGAGAGGACGGCATATCGCTCCGGAGGGGTAGGGCCCCCCATTATAAAAATGTCTGCTCCTGAACACGGAAAATCGCAGCGCCGTGCGATGAGCAGGTCGCCAAAAGGCGCGCCACCCTCCCCAAACGGTCTTGCAAAGCGCGAAAAATTCGTCTGCTTTTGGCAACGCTCAGCAAGTGTTACGCGGGGAAAAATCTTTGCTGGAGAACTATCTTACTGATAGCATTCATGTGAAGTGTTAAGTTTTGTTGCCTCATTTTGGCAAGTTACAGGGGACCAATCTTGAGCTCAATGGGGTCTTTGTTCAGTCGCCAGTCTGCGCCGCTGCTGGGAATCGACATCAGTTCTTCCAGCGTCAAACTGGTCGAGCTGGGGCGTGATAAGGCGGGCAGTCTGGTGCTGGAGCGCTGTGCGATCGAGCCGCTGGAGCGCGGGTGGATCACCGATGGCAACATCGAGAAGTTCGATGAGGTCGCTGATGCCCTGCGCCGACTGGTCAAGAAAAGCGGCACGCGCACGAAGAACGTCGCCTTGGCGCTGCCGCCGTCGGCTGTCATCACCAAGAAGATCACGCTGCCAGGCGGGATGACAGAACAGGAACTCGAAGTTCAGGTCGAGTCCGAGGCCAATCAGTACATTCCCTTCTCACTCGACGAAGTGAGTCTGGACTTCTGCGTCATCGGGCCCAGCAAGAACGCTCCTGGCGATGTGGACGTCCTCATTGCCGCGTCGCGCCGCGAGAAGGTACAGGACCGGCAAGGTTTGGCGGAGGCAGCCGGGCTCAAGCCAGTAGTGGTGGACATTGAATCCCATGCGTCCCGTCTGGCTGCTGGCCGCCTGATTGAGGCGTTGCCGAAGAAGGGGGTGGATGCCATGGTCGCACTTTTTGAAGTGGGAGCCCTGACCACGAGCATGCAGGTCATTCGCAACGAGGAAGTTCTTTACGACCGCGACCAAGCATTTGGTGGCGCGCAGCTTACCCAACTGATTGTTCGCCAGTACGGGTTCTCCGTCGAAGAGGCCGAAAGCAAGAAGCGAAATGGTGACCTTCCTGAAGATTATCAATCTGCCGTCCTTCGGCCTTTTGTAGACAGCATGGCGCAAGAAATTGGCCGGGCATTACAGTTCTTCTTCACGAGTACACCCCACAACCGCGTTGATCACATCATGTTGGCCGGAGGATCTGCTCCATTGCCAGGCCTGACAGAAGCAGTGACCCAGCAGACCGGATTCGCGTGCAGCGCCGTCAATCCATTTGACGGCATGGAAATTGGAAGTTCCGTTCGTTTGAAAAAAATGGTGCGTGAAGCACCGTCGTATCTGACCTCATGCGGTCTGGCCATGCGGAGGTTTCTGCAGTGATATTGATCAACTTACTTCCTCACCGGGAAGCTGCGCGCAAACGTCGAAAAGAGGCCTTTCAGGCCACGATGTTTGCATCATTCCTTATTGGTCTGGCTATTGCGGGTGCGATTTACTGGTGGTTTCAGATGATGATCACAGCTCAGCAGGAGCGAAATACATTCTTGCAGAGCGAAATTAAAATTCTTGAAGGGCAGATCAAGGAAATCGCGACGATTGAAGATGAGATTGCTGCTCTGCGGGCAAGACAAAAAGCTGTGGAAGATCTTCAATCTGACCGCAATCTGCCCGTTCATTTGCTCAATGAGCTTGTGCGCCAGATACCGGAGGGTGCGTACGTGACCAGCATCAAGCAAACTGAGCAGGTCATTGCCATGCAAGGCGTCGCTCAATCCAATGAACGTGTTTCTGAGATGCTCCGCAATCTCACGGATAACACCCCGTGGTTATCGAAGCCGGAATTGGTGGAGATTGTGGCAAGTAACGTTGCGCTTTCCTCCAAGGATCAGCGTCGGGTCTCATCCTTCAATCTGCGCTTCCGGCTGATGCGCACCGGGGAAGCACAAAAAGCAAAAGACGCTGCCAGCGCCGCGATTGGGAAATAAATATGGCAAAAAAATCAAAGGCAAATATTGATTTCGTTGCTTTGCAGGACGGTCTTTCTAGGCAATTTCGAAACCTGGACCCTAAAGATCCTTCGTTGTGGCCGGTAGTCCCTAAGGTATTGCTTTGCTTCTTTATTGCAGCTGCTGTAGCAACTATCTTATGGTTCGTAAAAATCAATGAGTATGAGGTGGAGCTCACTGCTGAAGTGGCGAAGGAGCAAGCTCTTCGTCAGGACTATCAATCTAAATTGATTAAGGCGGTGAGCTTGGAGGCGTTGAAGCGACAGAGAGAGCAGGTACAGCAATACGTGATTCAGCTTGAAAAACAGCTGCCTAGCAAGGCTGAGATGGCGGCGCTCTTGTCCGATATCAATCAGGCGGGGCTCGGTCGGAGCTTGCAGTTCGACCTGTTTCGACCGGGGCAAGTGGTCGCAAGGGAGTATTATGCCGAGTTACCAATCCAGGTGCGTGTCACGGGGAAGTACCATGATATGGGGGCGTTCGCATCAGATATCGCTCATCTTTCTCGAATTGTCACTCTTAATAATATATCAATAAATCCCGTTGCAAAGGATGCAAACGGAGTCCTGACAATGGAAGCGACGGCGCGTACTTTCAGGTATCTTGATCCCGAAGAAATTCAGGCTCAGAAGCAGGCGATAAAGGCTAATAAAAAATGACGTCTTATAAACTGACTGGGTTGGTTTTCGTCTCTTTATTATTGAGCGGCTGTGGATCATCGGGCGACGAAGAGTTGCGCCAATGGATGTCTGAATTGCGCGCGACAACCAAGCCTCGCATTACTCCGTTGACCGAACCGAAGCAATTCATTCCTCAGGCCTATTCGATGGATTCGGGCGTGGAGCCTTTTAACGCGGTGAAATTGACGCAGGCGCTACGCCGGGAGTCTACGCAATCTACTTCAAACGCCGCTCTCATCGCGCCAGAGATGGCTAGACGAAAAGAGCCGCTCGAGGCTTATCCGTTGGATGTCATGGCCATGGTCGGTAGCCTGGATAAAAAAGGAATGCCCACCGCACTTTTAAAGGTTGACAAATTACTTTATCAGGTACGAGTTGGAAATTATATCGGGCAAAATTACGGGAAAATAACAAAAATAACCGAAAATTCAATTCAACTGCGAGAGATCGTGCAGGACGCTACAGGTGACTGGGTCGAGCGCGCAGTTTCGCTGGATCTGCAAGAGGGCAAAAAATGAAATACTCGAAAGCTTACATAGTAAAAATCTGCCGAATTGCGATTGGGTTCTCAATCGCAATTCTGGCTCCTCTTGAGGTTCTTGCAGATACTGTTATCCGTTCTGTGACGGGGAGCGTGCAAAACGGTGTGGACGTCATACGTATTGATTTTGCGGAACCTCTTAAGGAAATTCCAACAGGCTTTGCGATTCAAACGCCTCCGCGCATTGCCTTGGATTTTCCTGGTGCATCGAATGCAATCGGAAAAAACAATATCGAAGTCGGTCAGGGGAATGTAAAATCTGTCAATGTGGTTCAAGCTGGCGATCGGTCTCGGGTTGTTCTTAATTTGAAGCAATCGACATCCTATCAAGCTGAAATCCAAGGAAACTCGTTGTTGATTTCTTTGGCAACAGCTCCTTCAGCGTATTCCGCATCCCAGCCTGCTCAGGCGCTAACGTTTTCGGATCCTGCAAATAATGATATTCAAACATTAAAAGACGTGGATTTCAGGCGGGGAAGCGATGGCTCCGGACGGGTCATCGTGACGCTTCCATCCAGTCAGGTTGGGGTTGACATACGCCAACAGGGCAAGGGCTTGGTCGTCGATTTTCTGAAGTCTTCTTTGCCGGAAGGTCTGCGCCGTCGCTTGGATGTAGGTGATTTTGGTACGCCTGTGCAAGCCATTACGACCATGCAGCAAGGTGAAAGAGTGCGGATGACGATCGATCCCGTTGGCGATTGGGAGCACAGTGCATATCAAAGTGATAGCCAGTTTGTAATTGAGATTCGCCAAAAGAAAGTGGATCTGAACAAGCTTACTCAAGGTCCTGGGTTCAATGGAGAGAAGTTGTCGCTTAACTTCCAGAACATTGAAGTTCGCTCACTTTTGCAAGTGATAGCTGATTTTACAAATTTCAATATTGTTACCTCGGACACCGTCTCGGGCTCACTAACTCTCCGCCTCAAAGATGTGCCCTGGGATCAAGCACTCCAAATCATCATGGATGCCAAGGGCCTTGGCATGCGTAAATCAGGAACGGTTTTGTGGATTGCCCCCAAAGATGAAATTGATGATCGGACAAAAAAGGACTATGAATCCGCGCTGGCGATTCAAAAGCTGGAACCGCTAAGGACTCAGGCATTTCAAATGAACTATGCCAAGGCGGTGGACATGGTCACCCAATTGACTGCGTCAAGTAGCGGTGGGGGATCCGGAGGGACATCAAATAGATTCCTTTCTGAGAGAGGGAGTGCAATTGCCGAACCCAGAACCAATCAACTGTTTGTGACTGATACTGCGAGCAAGTTAGAGGAAGTTCGCCAGTTGCTGTTGACTCTGGATGTCGCTGTTCGGCAAGTGATGATTGAGGCAAGAATTGTCGAGGCTTCCGATACTTTTGGGCGTTCGCTGGGTGTTCGCTTGGGTGGGACAGATCTGCGCGCTAATCGTGGCGGGACAGGCGGGTACAACCTTGGCGGTGGTAATAGTGTTGCTTTCGGCACTAGCTACAGCAACGCTGTCGCATCCTCTGGTGCGGGCGGGACTGCAAATACCTTGGGTAACTTTGTTAATCTACCTGCACAGGCGCAAGGTGGATTCGATCCAGCTAGTTTTGCAATATCTATTTTCAATTCCGCGGCCAATCGATTCTTGAACCTTGAAATATCGGCGATGGAAGCTGATGGGAAAGGCAAGATTGTCTCCAGTCCCCGGGTTGTGACTGCAGATCAGACCAAGGCATCGATAGAGCAGGGTACGGAATTTCCTTATCCAGTGACTGCTCCTAATGGCGGAACCGTCATAGCCTTTAAAAAGGCTGTGTTGAAGTTGGAGGTCCTGCCTCAGATAACCCCTGAAGGAAATATCATTCTTGATCTGGATGTTAACAAAGACAGTCCGGGGGAAATTCTTCAGAATGTACGGGCAATTAATACCAAACATATTAAAACCCAGGTATTGGTTGAAAATGGCGGAACGGTTGTGATTGGCGGGATTTTTGAACTTTTTGAAGATGATGCAGAGGCCAAAGTTCCGTTTTTGGGAGACATCCCAGGTGTCGGAAATTTATTTAAAACAAAAACCAAGCAGGCAAATAAGCAGGAAATGCTCATATTTATTACGCCCAAGGTAATTACTGAACGTACTGCGGTTCGTTGATGCAAATTTATAGGGAAAGAAAATGCAGAAAAGATTCAAAACTCTCATGATCGCAACAACCATTGCGCTGTCGGCGTGTGGTGGAGGTGGTGGAAGCCCGGGTGAAACCCAGGAGCACTACACCATTACTTTACGTGCGGACAAGGCACAGTTGCCGATCAATATCGCCGACGCGCTGCCCGGTCTTGGTGCTTACCGACCCTACACAACAACTCTTTACGTTGAAGCCCGAAAAGGAAATTTACCAATACCTGGTGGCGAGGATATTTTTGCATGTAATGTCGCGGGAGGTTTGGATTCCGGTGCGCTGTATTATCTGGATGGTAAATCGGAGCACGAAACAGAAGTTGATGATGGCAATGGTGGGACGGTTAAAGTTCCTAGCGCATATCGAAATATTACGCTAGGCTCAAACGCTGGTGGCAATTCTTTTCATTTCCATGCAGGGGACCAGGCGGGAAATGCCCGCATTACGTGTACGGTTCAAGACCCTCTTGATAAGCAACAAAGATCAGCCAGCGTGGAGATTTCCGTTGGAGGTGCAACGGGCAAGCCTGCCAGCGTCCGTCTGGCAGCCCAAGTCAATGATATTCTGGGAACCAAGTTCAATGCGAACGGTATTCTGAATCAAATGGCCATTCAGGCGTTTGTCATGGATGATGCGAATCAGCCAACTGGCAGCACGTCGGGTTCGAATGTACAGGTTCGTATTCTCTCGGGAACCGACGCAGCCGTAGGCGCCCGTTTGGTTGCGGGGAGCCAGAGTGGCAGTGTGCTTCAGTTGCCTTCGATTGGCGGGGTTGCACTCTTTTCGCTGCTGAGCGGTACGGAAACCGGCACGATCTTCCTGGAAATGACTGCTGATCGTGCTGACAACAATGTAAGCAACGGCATCTCGGATCCGATGGTTGGCATTCTCCCGATTCAAGTGATGGCGGCACGTACAGTTGCGCCTACGATCGATAATAAGGATCTAGGAACCATTACTAAGGGTATCCCATTCACGGCATACTTGGAGGCGAAGAACGGTTTGCCACCCTTCACCTGGGCGGCTACTGGCCTGCCTACAGGGCTCACCGTGGATGCGAGTACGGGTATTCTGAGCGGTACGGTAAGCCAGGATGCGGCAGAGCGTGAGTACCGTGTTACGGTCACTGCCACTGATAAGAACAAGATATCTGCAACTGCCACGATTACATTCAAGGTGGTCGGCGGCCTGCCAGAAGATTTTGCCATCGGCGATTGCAACTCTACGGCAGTTTGCTCGCTGGGATCTGCGCCTGTCGGGAAAAACTTCACTTATTCGTTCGTCTCGTCGACAACGGGTGTGACGTGGTCCTTTGGCGGTTTGCCAGCGTGGTTGACTGCAGGAACATCGCCTACGGCTGGCGTTTTGAATGGCGTACCGAAGGTGACTAATTGCGGTAGCCAACGATTCTTGGTCACGGCGACGAAGGGGGCGACGTCGGTGACTCGCACGTTCAATATTGACGTTGTGACCGGACCAATACCTCCTGGTGGTGTGCCGGAAGATTACACGTGCCCCTGAGTAGCTAGCTCGCCACCCCTGAGAGAGATGGAGGGTGGCAGGTAATTAATCAGAATTTCTATGACTTTATCCCCGGCATGTCCGGGGATTTTTTCGTCTCGAGTTTGAGCGACCGGGTGATTCTGGCTCCTGACTAGCATCTTCTCCAGATTGGTTTTTGTCAGGCGAGGTGGAGGTCTTGCTTAGCATGGTTGGTGCACGCACACACACCCGTCGGGGCGAATCTTTCTCGCCACAGGGCGTATGTGGACGCTCTTGCCGGGATTGATTTGTCCCCGGCATCTCCAGCATGCACAATAGCTTTGGCGACGAAGCATCGCGTCGTCGTAAAAATACCTTTTTTTATGTCCCTTACTGCCCAAGAAGTCGCTATTGACTTAGGTGACCGCAGCTATCGCATTGCGATTGGCGGTGGCCTATTGAGTAGTGCCACCACTTATGATGGCCTGCCGCGCGCCGGTGCCGCATTGATTGTGAGCAATACAACGGTCGCCCCGCTCTACATGGCGGCACTGAGGGCCGCGCTGTCGGAGCGCTACCCGCAGGTTCATGAGGTACGGTTGCCGGATGGCGAAGCACACAAGGACTGGCAGACCCTGCAGAAGATTTTTGATGTGCTGCTGGAGCGCGGCTGCGACCGCAAGACGGTCCTGTTTGCGCTCGGTGGTGGTGTAGTGGGTGATATGACCGGCTTCGCCGCTGCGAGCTACATGCGTGGTGTGCCATTCGTGCAGGTGCCGACCACGTTACTGGCGCAGGTGGATTCATCCGTGGGGGGCAAAACGGCGATCAACCATCCGCAGGGCAAGAACATGATCGGCGCGTTTTATCAGCCTCAGCTGGTGGTGTGCGATCTGGATGTGCTCGACACGCTGCCTCCGCGCGAACTCAGCGCGGGTCTGGCGGAAGTAATCAAGTATGGACCGATCGCGGACATGGCTTTCATGGAATGGCTTGAAGCCCATATCGATGCCCTGCTGGCGCGCGACCGCGCTGCGCTGGTCCACGCCGTGCGTCGCAGTTGTGAGATAAAGGCATGGGTGGTGGGGCAGGACGAACGTGAATCGGGCTTGCGTGCCATTCTGAATTTTGGCCACACCTTTGGACATGCGATCGAAGCCGGAATGGGATATGGCGCTTGGTTGCATGGTGAAGGTGTGGGAGCCGGTATGGTGATGGCAGCTGAGCTGTCGCATCGCCTGGGTCTTGTGGATGCGGCCTTTGTGCAGCGACTCACGGTGCTGATCGCCCGCGCTGGGCTGCCCACCCAAGGACCAGTGCTTGATTCAAACGACAACGCGGGACGCTACCTGGAGCTGATGCGCGTGGACAAGAAATCGGAAGCAGGCGAAATTCGTTTTGTCGTCATCGATGGTCCCGGCCGAGCTGCCCTGCGTTCCGCGCCCGACCGTCTGGTGCGTGACGTGATCGATGCCTGCTGCAAGTGATACAAACGCGATGCAATTGCAATGCCGATTGCTGCTATTTTTTTGTAGCTAGAAATGCTCGATAAAGACGGAGCGCTGGCCCCCAATTGGGGGCGCAACTCGGATCTCCGCCCCTATGCCTGCGACCCCGCAGTGAGCCGTGGGCGGCGCTATCCTGAGGCAGCTGCGCCTACGCGGACGGAGTACCAGAGGGATCGGGATCGAATTGTTCACTCCACAGCGTTTCGGCGGCTGGTCTATAAGACGCAGGTTTTTCTTAACCACGAAGGCGACCTGTTCCGTACTCGCCTGACCCACTCGCTGGAAGTAGCCCAACTCGGGCGTTCCATAGCACGTTCACTGCGCATCAATGAGGATTTGGTAGAGGCCATCTCGTTGGCCCATGACCTGGGCCACACGCCCTTCGGGCATGCCGGCCAGGACGCACTGCATGGCTGCATGGCCGAGCACGGGGGCTTCGAGCACAACCTGCAGAGCTTGCGCGTGGTGGACAAGCTGGAGGAGCGCTATCCACAGTATGACGGGCTGAATCTCACGTTCGAAACGCGGGAAGGGATTCTCAAGCATTGTTCCCGGCAGCACGCCCGGCAGCTGGAAGACGAAGAGCCCGATGGCGTCGGTGCGAGGTTCTTGCGCCACGAACAGCCGAGCCTGGAGGCACAGTTGTGCAATCTGGCAGACGAGATCGCCTACAACGCGCACGATATCGACGACGGTGTGCGCTCGGGGCTGATCACGCTGGACCAGTTGCAGGATGTGCCATTGTTCGACGAGTACCGGGCTGCTGCCGAGTCGGAGCATCCGGACCTCGCCCAGCTGCCACGCCAGCGGCGCCTGCTGTACGAGGCCATACGGCGCATGCTCAGCGCGCAGGTCTATGACGTGATCGACACCACTAGGACGGCGCTCGCACGGCATGGCCCGGCCAGCGTCGATGGAGTTCGCCAAGCCCCCGCGCTGGTGATGTTCAGTGATGGCATGCGGGAGCGCTCCCAGGTTCTCAAGCGGTTTCTTTTCAAGAATCTGTACCGCCATCCGCGTGTGATGGAGACCACGGGCCGCGCGCAGGAAGTGGTTCGCGACCTGTTCGCGGCTTACACGGCGTCGCCGCAAGAGATGAAGGCAGCTTTCGCGGAGCAGGCCTCGGCAGACCAGGGCCCGTTGAGAGCACGGGCGGTGGCGGATTTCATTGCGGGCATGACCGACCGATTTGCGGCGCGCGAACATGAGCGCCTTACTGGGCGGCGACTTCTCGACTGAGGGCTGCGCGCGGCTGTGCGCATGTGGGGCGTGTCGTTGCAGGCGGAGGCTGTCGCCGGAGGCAATGGCGCCCGGTAAAATCCGCAGGCACTTCATTGCGCTCCGCGCGCCTCCCCATGACTTCATTCCCTTCCACGGCTACGGTGGGCTCCGAGGAGCCTGCCGCATTGTTCATTCGCGACACGGTCCAGTGGCTCGAGCGGGCGGTGATCGGCCTCAACCTGTGCCCCTTTGCAAAGGGCGTTCACGTGAAGGGGCAGATTCACTACGCGGTAGCGCTGACCGAGGATTTGGCGACGATTCTGGAGGTACTGCGCAGTGAACTTGCCGCCCTGGCGGCTACTCCTTCCGAGGTGCGAGACACCACGCTGCTGATCCTTCCCCATTGCCTCCATGATTTCCTGGATTTCAACGACTTCCTGGAAGAGGCGGAGGCCGTGCTGGAAGAAATGGGCATGGAAGGCACGCTGCAGATCGCCAGCTTTCACCCGCAGTTCCAGTTTGCGGGTACGCGGGAGGACGATGTGACCAACTGCACCAACCGCTCATCCTATCCCACGTTGCACCTGCTGCGCGAAGAGAGCATCGACCGCGCTGTCGAGGTGTTCCCCGAGGCGGAAACGATCTTCGAGCGGAACATCGAGGTTTTGCAAGAACTAGGCATGTCGGGGTGGGCCGCCCTGAGCGTAGGGCCAGGGGTCTCCCTGCCGGCACCGCCAGCGGTAAAAGATACGGAGCGATGACCATGGCAATGACGAAAGCCGCGAAAGAGAAAGCTGCCCGCACCCATTCCCAGGCGCCGGGCTCCTCGGGTAGTGGTGCTGGCGCTAAGGCCAAGGCTGCCCCGACCGGGGAACTGTCCGAGCTGCGGCCCGGGCAATCTGTGGAATTGCTCAAGGAGCTGCACATCCTCACGCGCGATGGGCGCCTCAATCAGGACTCGCGGCGCAAGCTCAAGCAGGTGTACCACCTGTTCAACTTCATCGAACCACTGCTCGCAGAGCTGTCCACCACCAGCCAGGGGCCCACGCTCGCAGACCATGGCGCGGGCAAGTCGTACCTGGGCTTCATCCTGTATGACCTGTATTTCAAGGCGCTCGGGCGTGGCCATATCTACGGCGTGGAGACGCGCGCCGAGCTCGTGGAAAAGTCGCGTGTGCTGGCGCACAAGCTGGGCTTTCAGCGCATGTCGTTCCTGAATGTGTCCGTGGCGGAATCCACTGGCGCAGATGAATTGCCAGCCCACATCGACGTGGTCACCGCCCTGCATGCCTGTGACACGGCCACCGACGATGCCATCGCCTTCGGCCTGCAGAAAAACGCCCGGGCCATGGTGCTGGTGCCTTGCTGCCAGGCCGAAATGGCCGCCTGCCTGCGCCAGGGCAAGGCCCTGCAGCTGGCGCGCACGCCACTGGCCGAGCTCTGGCGCCATCCGCTGCACACCCGCGAGCTGGGAAGCCAGGTCACCAATGTGCTGCGCTGCCTGTACCTGGAGGCCAGTGGCTACCAGGTCACGGTGACGGAGTTGGTGGGCTGGGAGCACAGCATGAAGAACGAGCTCATCATTGCCCGGTACACAGGCCAGAAAAAGCGCAGCGCCTCGGATCGGCTGCGCGCCATTCTGGAAGAGTTCGGGCTCGACAGGGCGCTGGGGGCGCGTTTTGGATTGAAGCCGCAGGCTGGCGATACGCTAGTGGCTGCGGACGCAGTGCCACACTAGCCTCGCACCGCAGGCAGGGCTCCGCCTGGACGGGATAATCGGGGACGGATTTATGATCGCCCCCCATCCTTGCTCCCGTCGACATCCATGGCCCGCCTGCCACGCCTGACCTTGCCCGGTCATCTGCACCACGTCATCCAGCGTGGAAACAACCGCCAAAGCATCTTCATCGACCACGAAGACTTCGAGAGCATGCTATTGCTGCTGGCGGACAACGCTCAGAAATACGGGGTGGCTGTGCATGCCTATGTGCTGATGGACAACCACTTCCATCTGCTGGCAACTCCCACCACCGTCGATGGCTTGCCGCAGATGATGCAGGCGGTGGGGCGGTGCTATGTGCAGTATTTCAACCGTCGCCATGCCCGCACCGGTACATTGTGGGAGGGGCGCTACCGCTCCACGGTGCTGCAGCCTGAGCGGTACCTGCTTCCGTGCATGGTCTACCTCGATCTGAACCCCGTGCGCACGGGGCAGGTGGTGCAGGCCTGCGACTACGTGTGGTCCAGCCACGCCCATTGGCTGGGCCTGCGCCACGACCGCCTGCTCACGCCCCATGCCCTGTACTGGGCGCTGGGCAACACGCCGTTTGCGCGCGAGGCGGCGTACGCCGCACTGGTTCAGGCGGGCATCGGATCGCAAGAGCAGGCCGCGCTGACGTCATCCGTGCTCAGCGGCTGGGCGCTGGGCGACCCCGGCTTTGTGCAAGAGTTGCAAAAACACACTCCGCGTCGGGTGACCCGGGGACAGGCGGGACGGCCGGCGCTTCACAAAAAATCTGAATGATTCGTGGCCATGCATAAGGCCGCATCGGGTCTATGGCTACCAAAAATGATGTGTCCCCAATAAAAATGATGAGCTGATCTGTAGCTATTGATTAAGAATCTGACCCTAATTAATGTGCTTGCCAAAAGATGTTGCAATGCACTAATCTTCCACTCCCTGCGAAAAATATGAGGAGTGCGCCATGACCACGGCTGCCGAGATCCAGCATCTGCAACAACACGGTTTGTATTCATCGGGTAACGAACACGACGCCTGCGGGCTCGGCTTCGTGGCCCACATCAAGGGTGAAAAGCGCCACGACATCGTGACGCAGGCCCTGAAGATCCTGGAGAACATCGACCACCGCGGGGCGGTGGGTGCCGACAAGCTCATGGGTGACGGTGCCGGCATCCTGATCCAGATTCCCGACGCGCTGTACCGCGAGGAAATGGCGAAGCTGGGCGTCACGCTGCCCGCCGCCGGTGAATACGGCGTGGGCATGATCTTCCTGCCCAAGGAGCATGCCTCGCGCCTGGCTTGCGAGCAGGAGATGGAGCGTGCCATCAGGGCCGAAGGCCAGGTGCTGCTCGGCTGGCGCGATGTGCCGGTGAACCGCGACATGCCCATGTCGCCCACCGTGCGCAAGAAGGAGCCCATCCTGCGCCAGGTGTTCATCGGCCGTGGCAACGATGTGATCGTGCAGGACGCGCTGGAGCGCAAGCTGTACGTGATCCGCAAGACCGCCAGCGCCAACATCCAGGCGCTGAAGCTCAAGCACAGCAAAGAGTACTACGTGCCGAGCATGTCCAGCCGCACCGTGGTCTACAAGGGCCTGCTGCTGGCCGACCAGGTGGGCACCTACTACCTGGACCTGCAGGACGAGCGCTGCATCTCGGCCGTGGGCCTGGTGCACCAGCGTTTTTCCACCAACACATTCCCCGAGTGGCCCCTGGCCCACCCGTACCGCTACGTGGCGCACAACGGTGAAATCAACACCGTCAAGGGCAACTACAACTGGATGAAGGCGCGCGAAGGCGTGATGGCCTCGCCCGTGCTCGCGGCCGACCTGCAAAAGCTCTATCCCATCAGCTTCGCTGACCAGTCCGACACCGCCACGTTCGACAACTGCCTGGAGCTGCTGACCATGGCCGGCTATCCCATCAGCCAGGCCGTGATGATGATGATCCCAGAGCCCTGGGAGCAGCACACCACCATGGACGAGCGCCGCCGCGCCTTCTATGAATACCACGCCGCCATGCTCGAGCCCTGGGACGGCCCGGCGTCCATCGTGTTCACCGACGGCCGCCAGATCGGCGCCACGCTGGACCGCAACGGCCTGCGCCCCTCGCGCTACTGCATCACCGATGACGACCTGGTCATCATGGGCTCGGAATCCGGCGTGCTGCCCATCCCCGAGAACAAGATCGTGCGCAAGTGGCGCCTTCAGCCCGGCAAGATGTTCCTGATCGACCTGGAACAGGGCCGCATGATCGACGACGACGAACTGAAAGCCAACATCGTCAACACCAAGCCCTACAAGCAGTGGATCGAGAACCTGCGCATCAAGCTCGACAGCGTGGGCACCGACACCGCGTCCACCCCTGAGGCCGCACCCTTGCCGCTGCTCGACCGCCAGCAGGCCTTCGGCTACACGCAGGAAGACATCAAGTTCCTGATGGCCCCCATGGCCAGGAACGGCGAAGAAGGCATCGGCTCCATGGGCAACGACAGCCCGCTGGCCGTGCTCTCGGGCAAGAACAAGCCGCTGTACAACTACTTCAAGCAGCTGTTCGCGCAGGTGACGAACCCGCCGATCGACCCGATCCGCGAGGCCATCGTGATGTCGCTCAACAGCTTCATCGGCCCCAAGCCGAACCTGCTGGACATCAACCAGGTCAACCCACCGATGCGGCTCGAAGTGAGCCAGCCCGTGCTGGACTTCGCCGACATGGCCAAGCTGCGCAACATCGAGAAGTACACGCAGGGCAAGTTCAAGAGCGCCACCATCGACATCACCTACCCGCTGGACTGGGGCCGTGAGGGCGTGGAAGCCAAGCTCGCCTCGCTGTGCGCGCAGGCCGTGGACGCCATCAAGGGCGGCGCCAACATCCTGATCGTCAGCGACCGTGCCGTGAGCGCCACCCAGGTGGCCATCCCCGCGCTGCTGGCCCTGTCGGCCATCCACCAGCACCTGGTGGGCGCAGGCCTGCGCACCACGGCCGGCCTGGTGGTCGAGACCGGCACCGCGCGCGAAGTGCACCACTTCGCCGTGCTGGGCGGCTACGGCGCCGAGGCCGTGCACCCCTATCTGGCCATGGAAACCCTGGCCGACATGCACAAGGACCTCGCGGGCGACCTGTCGGCCGACAAGGCCATCTACAACTACGTCAAGGCCATCGGCAAGGGCCTGTCCAAGATCATGTCCAAGATGGGCGTGAGCACGTACATGAGCTACTGCGGTGCCCAGCTGTTCGAGGCCATCGGCCTGAATACGGAAACCGTGGGCAAGTACTTCACCGGCACCGCCAGCCGCGTGGAAGGCATCGGCGTCTTCGAGATCGCCGAGGAAGCCATCCGCATGCACAAGGCCGCCTTCGGTGACGACCCGGTGCTCGAGACCATGCTGGACGCCGGTGGCGAATATGCCTGGCGCGCCCGTGGCGAAGAGCACATGTGGAGCCCCGATGCGATCGCCAAGCTGCAGCACAGCACGCGCGCCAACAACTGGAACACGTACAAGGAATACGCACAGATCATCAACGACCAGAGCAAGCGCCACATGACGCTGCGCGGCCTGTTCGAGTTCAAGATCGACCCTGCCAAGGCCATCCCCGTGGACGAGGTCGAGCCCGCCAAGGAGATCGTCAAGCGCTTCGCCACGGGCGCCATGTCCCTGGGCTCCATCTCCACCGAGGCGCATGCCACGCTGGCCGTGGCCATGAACCGCATCGGCGGCAAGAGCAACACCGGCGAGGGCGGCGAGGACGCCGCGCGCTACCGCAACGAACTCAAGGGCATCCCGATCAAGCAGGGCGATACGCTCAAGAGCGTGATCGGCGCCGAGAACGTCGAAGTCGACCTGCCCCTGCAGGATGGCGACTCCCTGCGCAGCCGCATCAAGCAGGTGGCTTCGGGCCGCTTCGGGGTCACGGCCGAATACCTGTCGTCGGCCGACCAGATCCAGATCAAGATGGCTCAGGGCGCCAAGCCCGGCGAAGGCGGCCAGCTGCCGGGCGGCAAGGTCTCCAACTACATCGGCAAGCTGCGCCACAGCGTGCCCGGCGTGGGCCTGATCTCGCCCCCGCCGCACCATGACATCTACTCCATCGAAGATCTGGCCCAGCTTATCCACGACCTGAAGAACGTGGCGCCGCACGCCAGCATCAGCACCAAGCTGGTGTCCGAAGTCGGCGTGGGCACCATCGCCGCGGGTGTGACCAAGTGCAAGAGCGACCACCTCGTGATCGCCGGCCATGACGGCGGCACGGGCGCATCGCCCTGGTCGTCCATCAAGCATGCGGGCGGCCCCTGGGAGATCGGCCTGGCCGAAACCCAGCAGACCCTGGTGCTCAACCGCCTGCGCGGCCGCGTGCGCGTGCAGGCCGACGGCCAGATGAAGACTGGCCGCGACGTCGCCATCGGCGCGTTGCTCGGTGCCGACGAGTTCGGTTTCGCCACGGCACCCCTGGTGGTCGAGGGCTGCATCATGATGCGCAAGTGCCACCTGAACACCTGCCCGGTGGGTGTGGCCACGCAGGACCCCGCGCTGCGCGCCAAGTTCTCGGGCAAGCCCGAGCACGTGGTCAACTACTTCTTCTTCATCGCCGAGGAAGTGCGCCAGATCATGGCCCAGCTGGGCATCCGCAAGTTCGACGACCTGATCGGCCGCACCGATCTGCTCGACATGCGCCAGGGACTGGAACACTGGAAGGCACGTGGCCTGGACTTCGGCCGCCTGTTCGCCCAGCCCAACGTGCCCGCCGATGTGCCGCGCTTCCACGTGGATGTGCAGGACCACAACATCGAGCACACGCTGGACCGCAAGCTCATCGAGCGCAGCAAGCCCGCCATTGAAAAGGGCGAGCGCGTGCAGTTCATCGAGGTGGCGCGCAACGTGAACCGCTCCGTGGGCGCCATGCTCTCTGGTGCCGTGACGCGCGTGCACCCCGAGGGCCTGCCGGACGACACCATCCGCATCCAGCTCGAAGGCACGGGCGGGCAGTCGTTCGGCGCGTTCCTCACGCGCGGCATCACGCTGTACCTGATCGGCGACGCCAACGACTACACGGGCAAGGGCCTGTCGGGCGGCCGCGTGATCGTGCGCCCCAGCATCGACTTCCGCGGCGACGCGGTGCGCAACACCATCGTGGGGAACACCGTGATGTACGGTGCCACCACGGGTGAAGCCTTCTTCAGCGGCGTGGCGGGCGAGCGCTTCGCGGTGCGCCTGTCGGGTGCCACGGCGGTGGTCGAAGGCACGGGCGACCACGGTTGCGAGTACATGACCGGCGGCACGGTGGTGGTGCTGGGCAAGACGGGCCGCAACTTCGCCGCGGGCATGAGCGGCGGTGTGGCCTATGTCTATGACGAGGACGGCCAGTTCGACACGCGCTGCAACATGGCCATGGTCAGCCTGGAGCGCATCCTTCCGGCTGAAGAGCAGAAGGCCAGCGTGCCCCGCGCCATCTGGCACAACGGCCAGACCGACGAGGCACAGCTCAAGAAGCTGCTGGAGGACCACAACCGCTGGACGGGCAGCAAGCGTGCGCGCGAGCTCCTGGACAACTGGGCGGCATCGCGCAGCAAGTTCGTCAAGGTCTTCCCGACCGAGTACAAGCGTGCGTTGGCTGAAATTTATGAACGAAAAGTGCTGGAGGAGTCCGCTACGCCAGCGGTAGCTGCTACCAAAAAAGAAGCGGTCTCCGCCAAGTAAGGCGATGCCGCAGAGACCAGCACAGCATTCATAGACAAGGACATCGTCATGGGAAAAACTACCGGCTTCATGGAATACGAGCGCATCGAAGAGGGCTACAAGCCCGTGCCCGAGCGCTTGAAGCACTACAAGGAATTCGTCATCGGCCTCGACGAGAGCCAGGCTAAGGTGCAGGGCGCGCGCTGCATGGACTGCGGCACGCCGTTCTGCAACAACGGCTGTCCGGTCAACAACATCATTCCGGACTTCAACGACCTGGTGTACCACCAGGACTGGAAGAGCGCGATCGAGGTGCTGCACAGCACCAACAATTTCCCCGAGTTCACCGGTCGCATCTGCCCGGCGCCTTGCGAGGCGGCCTGCGTGCTCAACGTGAACGACGACGCCGTGGGCATCAAGTCCATCGAGCACGCCATCATCGACCGGGCCTGGGACGAAGGCTGGGTGCAGGCGCGTCCTGCCAAGCACCAGACCGGCAAGAAAGTGGCCGTGGTGGGCTCGGGCCCAGCCGGCATGGCGGCCGCGCAGCAACTGGCGCGCGCCGGACACAGCGTCACGCTGTTCGAGAAGAATGACCGCGTGGGCGGCCTGCTGCGCTACGGCATCCCGGACTTCAAGATGGAGAAGTCGCACATCGACCGCCGCGTCAAGCAGCTCGAAGCCGAAGGCGTGGTCATTCGCACCAGCGTGTTCGTGGGCGCGCCCAAGGACGGCCTGGGCAAGGGCTCCAAGGTCACCAACTGGGCCAAGGAAACCGTCACGCCCGAGCAGCTCCACAAGGAGTTCGACGCCGTGCTGCTGACCGGCGGCGCCGAGCAGTCGCGCGACCTGCCCGTGCCCGGCCGTGATCTGGACGGCATCCACTTCGCCATGGAATTCCTGCCCCAGCAGAACAAGGTCAACGCGGGCGACAAGCTCAAGGGACAGCTGCGCGCCGACGGCAAGCACGTCATCGTGATCGGTGGCGGCGACACCGGCAGCGACTGCGTGGGCACGAGCAACCGCCACGGTGCGGCGAGCGTCACGCAGTTCGAGCTGATGCCCCAGCCCCCCGAAGAAGAAAACCGCCCCATGACCTGGCCCTACTGGCCGATCAAGCTGCGCACCAGCTCCAGCCATGAAGAGGGCTGCGAGCGCGAGTTCGCGATCTCCACCAAGGAGTTCATCGGCGACGGGAAAGACGGAAAGTCCGGCAAAGTCACCGGCCTCAAGACCGTGCGCGTCGAGTGGAAGGACGGCAAGATGGTTGAGGTGGCCGGCTCCGAGCAGATCCTCAAGGCGGACCTCGTGCTGCTGGCCATGGGCTTCGTGAGCCCCGTGGCTGCCGTGCTGGAGGCGTTTGGCGTGGACAAGGATGCCCGCGGCAACGCCCGCGCCACCACGGACTTCGATGGCGGCTACGCGACCAACGCGCCCAAGGTGTTTGCCGCCGGCGACATCCGCCGGGGCCAGTCGCTGGTGGTGTGGGCCATTCGTGAAGGCCGCCAGGCCGCCCGTGCCGTGGATGAGTTCCTGATGGGATATTCCGACCTGCCGCGCTGAGGCAGTGTCGCACTGCAACAACGGCGCCCTGGGGCGCCGTTTTTTTTCGCCCGAGGGAGCGGCAGCGCCACCGGCGCGGCCAGGACGCCCGTCGGTCAGGGCCTTGGAGCAGAGCGCAGCGGATGGCGGCCTTTATTGGCACAATCGGTGCCTGTCAATCCGGGGTTGCCGCACGCGGGATAGCTCCCGTGGCCCCGCCGGCGGCGGTGTTGAAACGCAAACATACATGAATGTATGTTTCTTCAGCTACCATCGCCGCTGTGTGAGCGCAGCATGTTCCCATGCGTCGCGGCCGCCCGTTCTCCGGATTTCCGAACCCCTTCCATTGCATGCCTGAGTCTTCCTGTCTTGCCGAATTGCGCAATGTCACGTTCTCCTACGGTGACCGCGTCATCCTGCGCGACGTGACATTGGCGGTGCCCAGGGGCAAGGTGACGGCGCTGATGGGTGCCTCCGGAGGGGGCAAGACCACGGTGCTGCGCCTGATCGGCGGCCAGCAGCGCGCGCAGGCTGGCCAGGTGCTCCTGAATGGCGACGACGTGGGGCGCATGGACACCCGCCAGCTCTATGCAGCGCGCCGCCGCATGGGCATGCTGTTCCAGTTCGGGGCGCTGTTCACGGATCTGAGCGTGTTTGAGAACGTGGCGTTCCCGCTGCGCGAGCACACCGACCTGTCCGAGGCGCTGATCCGGGACGTGGTGCTGATGAAGCTCCATGCCGTGGGCCTGCGCGGCGCGCGCGACCTGATGCCCAGCCAGATTTCCGGGGGCATGGCGCGGCGCGTGGCGCTGGCGCGTGCCATTGCGCTGGACCCCGAACTGGTGATGTATGACGAGCCGTTTGCGGGGCTGGACCCCATTTCCCTGGGGACGGCGGCGCAGCTGATCCGTCAGCTCAACGATGCCCTGGGCCTCACGAGCATCGTGGTCTCGCACGACCTGGAAGAGACCTTCCGGCTTGCGGACCATGTGATCATTCTGGGCGCGGGCGTGGTGGCCGCGCAGGGCACGCCCGACGAGGTGCGGGCGAGCGCCGACCCGCTGGTCCACCAGTTCGTGAACGCGCTGCCGACCGGGCCCGTGCCGTTTCACTACGCGGGCCCGACCGTGGAGCAGGACTTCGGTCCGTTCGGGGGGCGGGTGCTATGAGCTGGTACAAGCCGTCCGACGTGGGCTTCGCCGTGCGCCAGAAACTGTCCGATATCGGCATGGCCGCCCGTCTGTTCGCGCGGCTGCTGCAGCTGGCGGGCGCGGCCTTCATACGGCCGTCGCTGGTGCGCGACCAGATCCATTTTCTGGGCAACTACTCGCTGGCCATCATCGCGGTGTCGGGCCTGTTCGTGGGTTTTGTCCTGGGCCTGCAGGGCTACTACACGCTGCAGCGGTACGGGGCTTCCGAAGCCCTGGGGATGCTGGTGGCGCTGTCGCTGGTGCGTGAGCTCGGGCCCGTGGTGACGGCCCTGCTGTTCGCCGGCCGCGCGGGCACCTCGCTCACGGCCGAGATCGGCCTCATGCGCGCGGGCGAGCAGCTTTCCGCCATGGAGATGATGGCCGTGGACCCGGTGCGCCGCATCCTCGCGCCGCGGTTCTGGGCCGGTGTGATCACCATGCCCCTGCTGGCGGCGGTGTTCAGCGCCGTGGGGGTGGCCGGCGGGTGGATCGTGGGCGTGCTCATGATCGGCGTCGACCACGGGGCGTTCTGGAGCCAGATGCAGGGCGGCGTGGACGTCTGGCGCGATCTGGGCAACGGCGTGATCAAGAGCGTGGTCTTCGGCTTCACCGTCACGTTCGTGGCGCTGCTGCAGGGGTATGCCGCCAAGCCCACGCCCGAAGGCGTGGCGCGCGCCACTACCCGCACGGTGGTCATGGCGTCCCTGGCCGTGCTGGCGCTGGACTTCGTGCTCACGGCCCTGATGTTCAGTATCTGAGGCGGGCCCGAAAAGCCGCCGGAGTGGAGAAATCAAACAATGCAACCATCCAAAAACGATCTCTGGGTAGGGCTGTTCGTCATGCTCGGCACGGTGGCGCTGGTCTTCCTGGCGCTGCAGTCGGCCAACCTGCTGAGCCTGAACTTCCAGCCCGGCTACCGCATCACCGCGCGCTTTGACAACATTGGCGGCCTCAAGCCCCAGGCCGCGGTGCGCGGTGCCGGCGTGGTGGTGGGCCGTGTGGAGTCCATCACGTTCGACGACAAGACTTACCAGGCGCGGGTGACGCTGGCGATGGAAAACCGCTACGCTTTCCCCAAGGACAGCTCCCTCAAGATCCTCACCAGCGGCCTGCTGGGTGAACAGTACATCGGCATCGAGGCCGGTGCCGACGAGAAGAACCTGGTGGCGGGCGACATGGTCACCGCCACGCAGTCGGCCGTGGTCCTCGAGAACCTGATCGGACAATTCCTCTACAACAAGGCCGAAGACGGCAGCAACAGCAAGCCCGCAGGGGCAGGTGACAAGAAATGACGACGATGACCAAGCTTTCCCAACCCGCCGCCCGCGCCGCCGCGTGGCTGGCCTTTCTGCTGGGAGCGGCACTGCTCACGGGCTGCGCCACGGTGGCCAACCCGGACCCGCGCGACCCGCTGGAGTCCTACAACCGCAGCATGACCAACTTCAACGAGCAGGTCGATGCGATGGTGCTCAAGCCGGTGGCGATTGCCTACAAGGAAGCCACGCCCGCACCGGTGCGCACGGGCGTCAGCAACTTCTTCGCCAACGTGGGAGATGTGTGGTCGTTCGTGAACAACGTGCTGCAATTGCGGGCGGAAGCCGCCGCGTCCACCTTCATGCGCGTCAACGTGAACACCTTCATGGGCCTGGGCGGCGTGCTCGATATCGCCAGCGAACTGGGCATCGACCGCTACAAGCAGGATTTCGGCCTCACGCTGGGGTACTGGGGCATGGGCACGGGCCCATACCTGGTGCTGCCGATCCTGGGCCCCTCCACCGTGCGCGACACGCTGGCCCTGCCCGTCGACTGGAAGGGCAACGCGGTGAGCTATGTGGACCCGGTATCGGCCCGCAATGCGCTGTATGCACTGCGTGCCGTGGATGTGCGCGCCAACCTGCTGCGCGCGGGGTCCGTGCTCGACAGCGCCGCCCTGGACAAGTACAGCTTCACCCGCGACGTGTTCCTGCAGGTGCGCAGCCAGCAGCAGGCGGGCACGGCGCAAAATGGCGACGACAAGGACGAGCGCAACGCCAATGATGGCGTGTTGCCCGAAGAGCCTCCGCGCTGAGGCGGTGGCGCAATCCGTGGCGGGCCATGCCCGGGGCAGGCGTGTTGCACTTGCTTGCAATCCGCAACCCGCGCGACGCACGGGGCCTGCGCTGGCCGCCCACAATGAATGAACGCCGGGTGCCACCGGCGCCCGCAGCTCCCGAGAAAGTAGAAGACATCATGACGATGAACCGACGTACCCTGGGCCACATGGCCCTGTGCCTGACGGCCGTGGCCGCGCTGGGCGCCGCGCCCCTGGCCGCCCTGGCCGCGGATGAAGCTCCCGATGCGCTGATCAAGCGCCTGTCGGCCGATGTGCTCAGCACCGTGAAGGCGGACAAGGCCATCCAGAGCGGCGACTTGGCAAAGATCATCGCGCTGGTGGACAAGACCGTGATGCCCAACGTGAACTTCCGCCGCATGACCGCCGCGGCGGTGGGCCCCGGCTGGCGCCAGGCCACCCCCGAGCAGCAAAAACGCCTGCAGGACGAGTTCAAGGTCCTGCTGGTGCGCACCTACGCGGGGGCGCTGGCGCAGGTGAACGACCAGACCATCCAGGTCAAGCCCCTGCGGGCCGCCCCGGAGGACAAGGACGTGCTGGTGCGCACCGAAATCGTCGGCCGTGGCGATCCGATCCAGCTGGACTACCGGCTGGAAAAAACCCCCGGCGACGGTGCGGGCTGGAAAATCTACAACCTGAACGTGCTGGGCGTGTGGCTGGTGGAAACCTACCGCGGCCAGTTCGCGCAGGAGATCAACGCCAAGGGCATCGACGGCCTGATCGAGACCCTGGTGGCCCGCAACAAGAGCAATGCCGGCGCCAAGGGCTGAAATGGCACACCGGTTTCATGCGCCGCGGCCGGCGCGCGGCACCATGGGGCACTGACATGCTGGTATTGCCCGCCGAACTGACCCACCGCCAGGCCACGGTGTGCCTGCACATGCTGCTGCAGGGCCTGAAGGCGCACCGCGAGCCCTGCGTCATGGTGGATGCCCATGCGCTGGCGGTGTTTGACACGTCGGCGCTGGCGGTGCTGCTCGAATGCCGGCGCGAAGCGATCGACGATGGCAAGACCTTTGCCGTCCAAGGCCTGCCCGCCGCCCTGCGCAGCCTGGCGGGGCTGTATGGCGTGGGCACGCTGCTCGCGCCAGCGTCCTGACAGCGGCGGCAGGCCGGGCCGGCGACGGCCCAGGGGCCGTGCCAGACCCCGGTCGGCGCTCTTTGGTGCAAGGCCGTAAAATCAGGGGCTTCATGCCCGCAGTCTCATTCCAAGCCATCTCCAAGACCTTTGCCACGCCCAAAGGCCCTTTCCAGGCACTGAACCAGGTCAGCCTGGACATCGAGGAGGGCGAGTTCTTCGGGCTCCTGGGCCCCAACGGTGCCGGCAAGACCACCCTCATCAGCATTCTCGCGGGCCTGGCCCGTGCCAGCAGCGGCCGTGTGCTGGTGCAGGGCAGCGACGTGCAGGCCGACTTTGCCCAGGCGCGCCGCAAGCTGGGCGTGGTGCCGCAGGAGCTGGTGTTCGACCCTTTCTTCAACGTGCGCGAGTCGCTGCGCATCCAGTCTGGCTACTTCGGCGTGAAGAACAACGAAGCCTGGATCGACGAACTGCTGGAAAACCTGGGCCTGGCCGACAAGGCCACGGCCAACATGCGCCAGCTGTCGGGCGGCATGAAGCGCCGCGTGCTCGTGGCGCAGGCGCTGGTGCACAAGCCACCCATCATCGTGCTCGACGAGCCCACTGCGGGCGTGGACGTGGAGTTGCGCCAGACGCTCTGGCATTTCGTGGCGCGCCTGAACAAGGAAGGCCACACCGTGCTGCTGACCACGCACTATCTGGAAGAAGCCGAGGCCCTGTGTGGCCGCATCGCCATGCTCAAGTCGGGCCGCATCGTGGCCCTGAACCGCACGAGCGAGCTGCTGCAGGCGGCCTCCGGCAGCATCCTGCAGTTCAAGACCGATGCGGTCCTGCCGCCTTCGCTCAACGCGCTCGCCCGCGTCACGGGCCGCATCGTGCAGTTGCCCGCGCACGACGCGGCCGAGATCGAAAGCCATCTGGCCGCGCTGCGGGTGGCGGGCGTGGACGTGCATGACATGGAGATCCGCCGGCCCGACCTGGAAGACGTTTTCCTGCAGGTGATGTCGGGCACCTCGGCATCCAATATTCCTCTGGCGGGGGTGGAGGCTGCCGCAGCGCCGGGCCGCCCCAGGCAGGGCGCAGTCCCCTTGGGGGGCGGCGCGGAGACCGCAGTGCCGAGCGTGGGAGCACAACGATGACCGGCTGGCAGACCCTGTTCTACAAGGAGGTGCTGCGCTTCTGGAAGGTGAGCTTCCAGACCGTGGCCGCGCCCGTGCTCACGGCCGTGCTGTACCTGCTGATCTTCGGCCACGTGCTCGAAGACCATGTGAAGGTCTACGACCGCATCAGCTACACCGCCTTCCTGGTGCCGGGCCTCGTGATGATGAGCGTGCTGCAGAACGCCTTCGCCAACAGCTCGTCGAGCCTGATCCAGAGCAAGATCATGGGCAGCCTGGTGTTCGTGCTGCTCACGCCGCTGTCGCACTGGGCCTGGTTCCTGGCCTATGTGGGCTCGTCCATCGTGCGCGGGCTGGTGGTGGGGCTGGGGGTGTTCATCGTCACGCTGGCGTTCGCCCGGCCCGAGTTCGCCGCGCCGCTGTGGATTCTTGCGTTCGCCTTCCTGGGGGCGGCCTTGCTGGCCACGCTGGGGCTGATTGCCGGGCTGTGGGCCGACAAGTTCGACCAGCTCGCGGCGTTCCAGAACTTCGTGGTGGTGCCGATGACGTTCCTCTCGGGCGTGTTCTATTCCATCCAGTCGCTGCCGCCCTTCTGGCAGACCGTGAGCCACCTCAACCCGTTCTTCTACATGATCGACGGTTTCCGCTACGGCTTCTTTGGCCAGAGCGATACCTCGCCGTGGCTCAGTCTCTCCATCGTGGGCGTGGCCTGGCTGGCCGTGAGTGCCCTGGCGGTCCACCTGCTGCGCACCGGCTACAAAATTCGGAATTGACATGACCGCAGACCAACTCAAAGACATCATCGCCGCTGGCCTGGCCTGCGAGCACATCGCGCTCGAGGGTGACGGCCGCCACTGGTACGCCACCATCGTCTCGGCCGAATTCGAGGGCCGGCGCGCCATCCAGCGGCACCAGCGCGTGTACGCCACGCTGGGCGCCAAAATGCACACCGACGAGGTGCATGCGCTGTCGATGAAGACCTTCACGCCCGCTGAATGGGCCGCGCAGCCCCGGTGATTGCTGGAATGCTCCTCTTTTAATAGCTGCCTGCGCTTGATGGAAAAGCGCTGGCGGCACTTTTTATTCATATTTCTGGTTTCGAGATGGACAAACTCCTGATCCGCGGCGGCCGCCGCCTGCATGGCGAGGTGCTGGTATCCGGCGCCAAGAACGCCGCCCTGCCGGAGTTGTGCGCCGCGCTGCTCACGGCCGAGCCAGTCACGCTGCTGAACGTGCCGCAGCTGCAGGACGTGAGCACCATGCTCACACTGATCCGCAACATGGGCGTGGCGGCCGCGCGTGCCGACGATGGCACGGTGCGCATCGATGCCAGCGGCCTGAACACGCCCGAGGCGCCGTACGAGCTGGTCAAGACCATGCGCGCCTCGGTGCTCGCGCTGGGCCCGCTGCTGGCGCGCTTCGGCGAGGCCACGGTGTCGCTGCCCGGCGGCTGCGCCATCGGCTCGCGCCCGGTGGACCAGCACATCAAGGGCCTGGCCGCCATGGGCGCCGACATCGTGGTCGAGCACGGCTACATGATCGCCAAGCTGCCCGCAGGCTGGACGCGACTGAAGGGCGCGCGCATCACCACCGACATGGTCACGGTGACGGGCACCGAGAACTTCCTCATGGCCGCCGCGCTGGCCGAGGGCGAGACCGTGCTGGAGAACGCCGCGCAGGAGCCCGAGATCTCCGACCTGGCCGAGATGCTGATCGCCATGGGCGCGAAGATCGAAGGCCACGGCACCAGCCGCATCCGCATCCAGGGCGTCGAGAAGCTGCACGGCTGCACCCACCGCGTGGTGGCCGACCGCATCGAGGCCGGCACCTTCCTGTGCGCCGTGGCCGCCACGGGCGGCGACGTGGTGCTGCGCCATGGCCGCGCCGACCACCTGGACGCCGTGATCGAGAAGCTGCGCGAGGCCGGTGTGCAGGTGCAGGCCGTCGACGGCGGCATCCGCGTGCAGAGCGCGGGCGGCGCCACGCTCAAGGCGCAGGGCTTTCGCACCACCGAGTACCCCGGCTTTCCCACCGACATGCAGGCGCAGTTCATGGCGCTCGACTGCATCGCGCAGGGCACGGCCACGGTGACCGAGACGATTTTTGAAAACCGCTTCATGCACGTCGACGAGCTGGTGCGCCTGGGTGCCAAGATCCAGACCGACGGCAAGGTCGCCATCATCGAGGGCGTGCCCCGCCTGTCGGGCGCCACCGTGATGGCCACCGACCTGCGCGCCTCGGCCAGCCTGGTCATCGCGGGCCTGGTGGCCGACGGCGAAACCATGGTGGACCGCATCTACCATCTGGACCGCGGCTACGACTGCATGGAAGCGAAATTGCGCGGCATCGGCGCGGACATTGAACGGATCACAGCATGAGCAGCAGCATGATTACCCTGGCGCTTTCCAAAGGCCGCATCTTCGACGAAACCCTGCCTTTGCTCGCCGCCGCCGGCATCGAGGTGCTGGAAGACCCCGAAAAGTCGCGCAAGCTGATCCTGCCCACCAACCAGCCCAACGTGCGCGTGGTGCTGGTGCGCGCGACCGATGTGCCCACTTACGTGCAGTACGGCGGCGCCGACATCGGCGTGACCGGCAAGGACACGCTCATCGAACACGGCGGCCAGGGCCTGTACCAGCCGCTGGACCTGCAGATCGCCAAGTGCCGCGTGAGCGTGGCCGTGCGCAACGATTTCGACTACGCCCGTGCCGTCAAGCAGGGTTCGCGCCTGAAGGTCGCCACCAAGTACACCAGCATCGCGCGCGACTTCTTCGCGACCAAGGGCGTGCACGTGGACATGATCAAGCTCTACGGCAGCATGGAACTCGCACCGCTCACCGGGCTGGCCGATGCCATCGTGGACCTGGTCTCCACCGGCAACACGCTCAAGGCCAACCACCTGGTGGAGGTCGAGCGCATCATGGACATCAGCTCGCACCTCGTGGTCAACCAGGCCGCGCTCAAGCTCAAGCAGGCGCCGCTGCGCCGCATCATCGATGCGTTCGCCTCGGCCATTCCTGCGGAAAAGAATTGACCCCCACCCACTGACTGACACTATGACTCTGGTAGCTGCTCCCGCCCGTCTGTCCACCGCTGCGGCCACTTTCGAGGCTGATTTCGCAGCCCGCCTGCACTGGTCGGCCGACACCGACGCGGCCATCGAGCAGCGCGTGGCCGACATCCTCGCCGACGTGCAAAAGCGCGGTGACGCCGCGGTGCTGGAGTACACCGCCCGTTTCGATGGCCTCTCGGCCCCCGATATGGCGGCGCTGGAGCTGACCCAGGCCGACTTCAAGGCCGCGTTCGACGCCATTCCAGAGGCCCAGCGCGACGCGCTGCAGGCTGCCGCCAAACGCGTGCGCAGCTACCACGAGGCGCAGAAAAAAGCCTCGGGCGAGAGCTGGAGCTACCGCGACGAGGACGGCACGCTGCTGGGCCAGAAGGTCACGCCGCTGGACCGCGTGGGCATCTACGTGCCCGGTGGCAAGGCCGCGTACCCGTCCAGCCTGCTGATGAACGCCATCCCGGCCCACGTGGCCGGCGTGCAGGAAATCATCATGGTCGTGCCCACGCCCGTGCGCGGCAGCGTGGCCACGGGTGGCTCGGGCGCGCAGCTTGCATCCGACAAGGGCGAGCGCAACGACCTGGTGCTGGCGGCTGCCTACGTGGCGGGCGTCACGCGCGCCTTCACCATCGGCGGCGCGCAGGCCGTGGCCGCGCTGGCGTACGGCACCGAAACCGTGCCCAAGGTGGACAAGATCACCGGCCCCGGCAACGCCTACGTGGCCAGCGCCAAGAAGCGCGTGTTCGGCACGGTGGGCATCGACATGATCGCGGGCCCCAGCGAAATCCTGGTGCTGGCCGACGGCAGCACGCCGCCCGACTGGGTGGCGATGGACCTGTTTTCACAGGCCGAACACGACGAGCTGGCCCAGAGCATCCTGCTGTGCCCCGACGCCGCCTACCTCGACGCCGTGCAGCGCGAGATCGACCGCCTGCTGCCCACCATGCCGCGCGCCGAGATCATCGCTAAGAGCCTCACCGGCCGGGGCGCGCTGATCCTCACCAAGGACATGGAAGAAGCCTGCGCCATCAGCAACCGCATCGCACCGGAACACCTGGAAGTGAGTAGCACCGACCCGCACCGCTGGGAGCCGCTGCTGCGCCACGCCGGCGCGATCTTCCTGGGGGCCTATACCTCCGAGAGCCTGGGCGACTACTGCGCGGGCCCCAACCACGTGCTGCCCACCAGCGGCACCGCACGCTTCTCGTCCCCACTGGGCGTGTACGACTTCCAGAAGCGCAGCAGCCTCATCGAGGTGAGCGAGGCCGGTGCCCAGGTGCTGGGCACCATCGCGGCCGAGCTGGCCTACGGCGAGGGCCTGCAGGCCCACGCGCAGGCGGCAGAGATGCGGCTGACGACGCCCCTCAAGCCGCGCTGATCGCACCCCGTGGCAGGGTGCCTGGCGCGGGTGCCGTCGCCTTGGGCTGAGAGGCTGCAGCGGGGGCGGGCGGGCAGGCGGCCCCTGCCACGGACCGGTGCTTCGCCCAGTTCAGGCGGGCGGGCCGGTGGCCTTCGGCGCTCACGCGCAGCCGCACGGGCCCGGTGAACGACAGGCGCTGGCCGGCCTCCAGGAAATAGTCTTCCAGCAGGCCGTCGCAGGTCACCCACACGCGGCCTTGTTCCACTTCGAGCAGGGCCATGTCGCCCGCACGGAAGTCCAGCACCTGGACGGCCTGCAGCGGCGGCAGCGGCTGGCGCTTCCATTGCAGGGTGAGCGGGACCGCTGGCTGGGTCGGCAGAGCGGGCGACGGGAGGGTGGGGGTGTGCAGCGAGTTCATGCCTTCACTGTGCGGCCACCCGCCGTGCGCCGCCAGCCACAGGCATGGACCATCTGGGCCAGTACAGAACCATGTACCAGCCCATCTGTACTGGTTGTACTGGCCCGCCTCTGTACTGTCTTCCGGCCAGGGTGCCAGTACAGAATGCAGCATGGCCACCGATGACGCACCCCCGCTGTACCTGCAGATCGCCGAGCAGCTCGCGCAGCTGATCCGCAATGGCACCCTGGCGCGCGGCGAAAAGCTGCCGTCGGTGCGCGAGCTGGCGCGCCAGCATGCCGTGGCGCAGACCACGGTGGTGCAGGCCTACCACTGGCTCGAGGATGCGCGCCTGATCACCGCGCGCCCGCGCTCGGGCTTCTTCGTCGCGGCGCGACCGGTGAGCCTGCCCGAGCCCAGCACGCCGCGCCCCCTGCGCCGCCCGCGCGAGGTGTCTGTGGACTGGCTGGGCCAGCGCATCCTGGGCCGCAACCAGCCGGTGGACATGATCTCGTACAGCAGCGGCACGCCCGGCCCCGAGCTGTTCAACCCCGACCGCGTGCGCCGCGCCGTCGTGCGCGCCGCGCAGCGCCACCGCAACCTGCTGTGCACCTACCCCAGCTCCTCGGGCCACGAAGACGCCCGCCGCGCCATCGCGCGCTACGCCGTGGGCCTGGGCTGCAGCCTCGACCCCGAGAACATCGTGGTCACCGGCGGCTGCATGGACTCCATTGCGCTGTGCCTGCGCGCCGTCACCCAGCCGGGCGACGTGGTGGCGCTGGAGTCGCCCACGCATTTCTCCTTTCTGGAGGTGCTGCAGGGCCTGCACCTCAAGGCGCTGGAGATTCCCACCCACCCGCGCAACGGCCTGTCGCTGGATGCGCTGCAGCTGGCGCTGGAAACCCAGCCGGTCAAGGCCGTGATGATCGTCCCCACGCTCAGCAACCCGCTGGGCAGCTGCATGCCGCAGGCCGAGCGCAAGCGCCTGGCGCAGATGGCGGCGCGCCATGGCATGGCGGTGATCGAGGACGCGATCTACAACGACCTCGTGGAGGTGGACGAGATGCGCCGCACCGTCAAGTCGTACGACACCACGGGCCACGTGATGCTGTGCGATTCGTTTTCCAAGACGCTGGCGCCGGGCCTGCGCCTGGGCTGGCTGGAAGCCGGGCGCTGGGCCGACAAGCTGCGCGCCATCAAGGACCTGCAGGCGGGCGGGCAGTCGGCCGTGCTGGAGCTGGCGCTGGCCGACCTCATCACCCAGGCCGGCCATGCCGCCGCGATGCGCCAGCTGCGCGCGGCCGTGGCCGCGCGCATGGACGAGGTGCGCCGCATCATCGCCGCGCACTTTCCGCAGGGCACCCGGGTGAGCGACCCGCCCGGCGGGCTGCTGCTGTGGCTGGAGCTGCCGCGCGCGCTCGATTCGGTGCAGCTGCACGAGGCCTGCCTGGCGCAGCAGATCCTGATCGCGCCCGGCACGGTGTTCAGCGCCAGCGGGCGGTTTCGCAACTGCCTGCGCATTGGCGTGGGCGGTGACTGGTCGCCTGCCCATCTGGCGGCCCTGCGCACCGTGGGCGACATGGCGTGCCAGATGCTGCGGGCAGGGACACAGCTCAAGGCCGCGTAACCGCCCAGAAAACAACACGAAGTTCGTGATGCACGAAGTTCGTGTAATATTTCAGCCATGAAAAACATCACCGTGACCATGGACGACACCGTCGCCGAATGGGTGCGCGTGGAAGCCGCCAGGCGCGGCAGCAGCGTCTCGCGCCTGCTGGGGGAATGGCTGGGCGAAAAGATGCGCCAGGAAGACGCTTACGCCCAGGCCATGCGCGAGGCGCTGGGGTTCGAATCCTGGGGCGCGTCCAGCGGACCGTACGTGCCCCGCGAGACCCTGTTTCTGCGCTGAGCGGTGCAATACCCATGAGCACCGTCCCCATCTTTGTCGATACCGAAATCCTGCTGGCCAGCGTGGACGACCGCGACGCCGAGCGCCAGGCGCGGGCCCGCGAATGGATCAGCTTTTGCTGGCAGACGCGCAGCGGCCGCATCAGCTCGCAGGTGCTCAACGAGCTGTACAACCAGGCGATCCAGCGCTTTGACGGCCCGCAGGTGCTGCAGCAGGTGCGCGCCCAGGTGCGCCGCCTGCGCGTGTGGCTGCCGCCGCACCTGGACTCCTACACCGTGGACGGCGCCTGGGACCTGCAGGACCGCTACCGCCTGGGCTACTGGGATGCGCTCATCCTCTCGTCCGCCCACCAGCAGGGCTGCCGCTACCTGTTGACCGAAGCCCTGCCGCACGGCGAGCCCCTGGACGCCGTGCGCCCCATCAACCCGTTTCTCATCACCCCCAACGAACTGGACACCACCGAATGACTACTCCCGCGTCGTCTCCCCTCCAGGCCCTGGCCCGCATCCGCCCCGACGTGCGCGCCATGCACGCCTACGGCGTGCAGCCTTCCGCCGGCATGCTCAAGATGGACGCGATGGAGAACCCGTTCCGCCTGCCCGCGCACCTGCAGGCCGCGCTGGGCCAGCGCCTGGGCGCGGTCGCGCTCAACCGCTACCCAGGCGACCGCCTGCTGGACCTGAAGGCCGCGCTGGCCCAATACGCCGGCCTGCCCGAGGGCTACGGCATCGTGCTGGGCAACGGCTCGGACGAACTCATCACCCTGCTGGCCCTGGCCTGCGCGCAACCCGGCACGGGCCAGCGCGCCACCATGCTGGCGCCCATGCCGGGCTTCGTGATGTACCCGCTGTCCGCGCAACTGCAGGGCCTGGATTTTGTGGGTGTGCCGCTCACGCCCGATTTCGAGCTGGATGAGCCCGCCATGCTGGCCGCCATCGCGCAGCACAACCCCGCCATCACCTACATCGCCTACCCGAACAACCCCACGGCCACGCTGTGGGACGAGGGCGCGGTGCAGCGCATCGTCGACGCCGCGGGCGCGCAGGGCGGCATCGTGGTCATGGACGAGGCCTACCAGCCCTTTGCCAGCCGCACCTTCATCGACCGCATGCGGGCCGAGCCAGCCCGCAACGCCCACGTGCTGCTCATGCGCACGCTCAGCAAGTTCGGCCTGGCGGGCGTGCGACTGGGCTACCTCATCGGCCCCGCCGCGTTCGTGAGCGAGATCGACAAGGTGCGCCCGCCCTACAACGTGAGCGTGCTCAACTGCGAGGCCGCGCTGTTCGCGCTGGAGCACGCCGACGTGTTCGCCGGGCAGGCCGCCGAGATCCGCGCCGAGCGCACGAAGCTCCTGGCGGCCCTGCGGCAGATCCCCGGCATCGAAAAATGCTGGGACAGCGAGGCCAACATGATCCTCGTCCGTGTGGCGGATTCCGCCCGGGCGTACGAGGGCATGAAAAACCGCAAGGTCCTGGTCAAGAACGTTTCTACAATGCACCCATTGCTGGCCAACTGCCTGCGCCTCACGGTGGGCGCCGCCTCCGACAACGCGCAGATGCTCGCCGCCCTGCAAGCCTCCCTATGACTTCCTCCGCACTCGTCACTTCCGCAACGCCCGATCCCCTGGCCGACCGCATCGCCGAGGTCAGCCGCAACACCGCCGAGACGCGCATCCGCGTGCGCATCAACCTCGACGGCACGGGCCAGGCCAAGCTTTCCACCGGCATCGGCTTCTTCGACCACATGCTCGACCAGATCGCCCGCCACGGGTTGATCGACCTCGACATCGACTGCGAAGGCGACCTGCACATCGACGGCCACCACACGGTCGAAGATGTGGGCATCACGCTGGGCCAGGCCTTTGCGCGCGCCGTGGGCGACAAGAAGGGCATCCGCCGCTACGGCCACGCCTACGTGCCGCTCGACGAAGCGCTGTCGCGCGTGGTGGTCGATTTTTCGGGCCGCCCGGGGCTGCACATCGACGTGAAGTTCACGGCCGGCAGCATCGGCCAGCTCGATACGCAGCTGGTGTACGAGTTCTTCCAGGGCTTCGTGAACCACGCGGGCGTCACGCTGCACATCGACAACCTCAAGGGCATCAACGCCCACCACCAGTGCGAGACCATCTTCAAGGCCTTCGGGCGCACGCTGCGCGCGGCGCTGGAGCGCGATCCGCGCTCGGTGGGCGTCATTCCGTCCACCAAGGGCTCCTTGTGAAATTTTTGAGCCAGATCAAGCGCTAACGCTTGATGAATAAGCGCCAATAGCTATGAATATGGAAGCAAAAACCGTTGCGGTCGTGGACTACGGCATGGGCAACCTGCGCTCGGTGTCGCAGGCCGTGCAGGCCGCCGCAGAGGGCACCGGCTGGACCGTGGTCGTCACGCAGCGTCCCGAGGACGTGCGCGCGGCGCAGCGCATCGTGCTGCCGGGGCAGGGCGCCATGCCCGACTGCATGCGCGAGCTGCGCGAATCCGGCCTGCAGGAATCCGTGCTCGAAGCGGCCGCCGCCAAGCCGATGTTCGGCGTGTGCGTGGGCATGCAGATGCTGCTGGACCACAGTGCCGAGGGCCCCCATGGAGGAACGCCCGGCCTGTCGCTGATCCACGGCGATGTGCGCAAGTTCGACCTGGCGGGCCGCACCCAGCCCGACGGCAGCCGCTACAAGGTGCCCCAGATGGGCTGGAACCAGGTGCGCCAGGTGCCGCACGGGGGCAAGGTGCACCCGGTGTGGGCCGGCGTGCCCGACCACAGCTACTTCTACTTCGTGCACAGTTTCTATGCGGTGCCGCGAGACGCGGCCCACTGCGCGGGGCTGGCGGACTACGGCGGTGTGTTCGCCGCCGCCGTTGCGCGCGATAATATTTTCGCCACGCAATTTCACCCTGAAAAGAGCGCGGAGCACGGCCTGGCCCTGTACCGCAATTTTCTGCACTGGAATCCCTAATCCAACCCGTTCGGGCCGAGCCCTGCCTCGCCCTTTTCCTCCCGAACTTCACCACCATGCTGCTCATCCCCGCCATCGACCTCAAGGACGGCCACTGCGTACGCCTCAAGCAAGGCGATATGGACCAATCCACCACCTTCGGAGAAGACCCTGCCGCCATGGCGCGCAAGTGGGTGGATGCCGGTGCGCGCCGCCTGCACCTGGTGGACCTGAACGGCGCCTTCGCGGGCGTGCCCAAGAACTACACCGCCATCAAGTCCATCCTCCAGGAGGTGGGCGACGACATCCCGGTGCAGCTCGGCGGCGGCATCCGTGACCTGGACACCATCGAGAAATACATCGACGGCGGCCTGCGCTACGTGATCATCGGCACGGCGGCGGTCAAGAACCCCGGCTTCCTGAAGGACGCGTGCAGTGCCTTTGGCGGCCACATCATCGTGGGCCTGGATGCCAAGGACGGCAAGGTCGCCACCGACGGCTGGAGCAAGCTCACCGGCCACGAAGTGGTGGACCTCGCCAAGAAGTTCGAGGACTGGGGCGTCGAATCCATCATCTACACCGACATCGGCCGCGACGGCATGCTTTCGGGCATCAACATCGATGCCACGGTGAAGCTGGCGCAGGCGCTGAGCATCCCCGTCATCGCCTCGGGCGGTCTGTCCAACATGGCCGACATCGAGCAGCTGTGCGCGGTGGAAGGCGAGGGCGTTGAAGGTGTGATCTGCGGCCGCGCCATCTACAGTGGCGACCTGGACTTTGCAGCTGCGCAAGCGCGGGCTGACGAACTGAACGGGTGACCCCTTGAGCGGCTGTGCCGCTTCCCCCCAGGGGGACGACGCCAGTGGCCTGGCGGAGCCAGTTCCACGGCGTCTGCTGGCCTCGGCAGCGCCCCATCAACGAATCGCTGACTGACTGACCGACATGCTCGCCAAACGCATCATCCCCTGCCTCGACGTCACCGGAGGCCGCGTGGTCAAGGGCGTCAATTTTGTCGAACTGCGCGACGCGGGCGACCCCGTCGAGATCGCTGCGCGCTACAACGCCCAGGGCGCCGACGAACTCACATTTCTGGACATCACCGCCACCAGCGATGGCCGCGACCTGATCCTGCACATCATCGAGGCGGTGGCCAGCCAGGTGTTCATTCCCCTCACCGTGGGCGGCGGCGTGCGCACCGTGGAAGACGTGCGCAGGCTGCTCAATGCGGGTGCGGACAAGACCAGCTTCAACTCGGCCGCCATCGCCAACCCCGAGGTGATCAACGCCGTGTCGGCCAAGTATGGCGCGCAGTGCATCGTGGTGGCCATCGACGCCAAACGCCGCTCGGCCGAGGATGCCCAGCGCATCGGCGCCCACGGCCAGCCCGTGGGCGCGGGCTGGGATGTCTACAGCCACGGCGGGCGCAAGAACACGGGCCTGGATGCCATTGCCTGGGCCACCGAGATGGCGCAGCGCGGCGCGGGCGAAATCCTGCTGACCAGCATGGACCGCGACGGCACCAAGGCAGGTTTTGACCTGGAGCTGACCCGCGCCGTCAGTGACGCCGTGAGCGTGCCCGTGATCGCCTCGGGCGGCGTGGGCAACCTCGACCACCTGGCCGACGGCATCCAGACCGGTGGAGCCGACGCGGTGCTGGCGGCCAGCATCTTCCATTACGGCGAATACACCGTGGGCCAGGCCAAGGCGCGCATGGCCGAACGCGGCATTCCCGTGCGGCTGTGAAGCAATTGCTATTAAAAGAATAGCTGTCGGCGCTTGATGGAAAAGCGCCAGATGCCCAAAAGACTGAGTAAATCCGGGGGCACGCACGTTCCCGGCGATCCAAATCGCCGACAATCCCGCCCATGAACTGGCTCAACGAAGTGAAATGGGATGCGCAGGGCCTGGTGCCCGTGATCGCGCAGGAGCAGGGCACGGGCGACGTGCTGATGTTTGCGTGGATGAACCGCGAGGCGCTGGAGAAAACCGCGGAGCTCGGCCGCGCCGTGTATTTCAGCCGCTCGCGCGGCAAGCTGTGGTTCAAGGGCGAGGAGTCCGGCCACGTGCAGACGGTGCATGAAATCCGCCTGGACTGCGACAACGACGTGGTGCTGCTCAAGGTGACCCAGCTGGGCCACGAGCCCGGCATCGCCTGCCACACGGGCCGCCACAGCTGCTTTTTCAGCGTGCTCAAGGATGGCGCCTGGCAGGCGGTCGATCCGGTCTTGAAAGACCCTGAATCCATCTACAAGTAAGAGCCATGAGTTCCAACGATTCCCTCGCACGCCTGGCCGATGTGATTGAAAGCCGCAAGCCGGCCAACGGCGGCGATCCCGAGAAGAGCTACGTCTCGCGCCTGCTGCACAAGGGGCCGGACGCGTTCCTGAAGAAGATCGGCGAGGAAGCCACCGAGGTCGTCATGGCCGCCAAGGACGTGGACCACGGCGCCGACAAGTCCAAGCTCGTCTACGAGGTGGCGGACCTGTGGTTCCACTCCCTGGTGGCGCTGGCCCACTATGGCCTCACGCCCGCCGACGTGCTGGCCGAGCTGGAGCGCCGCGAGGGCACCAGCGGCATCGAGGAAAAAGCCTTGCGCAAGGCCGTTGCGCGCGCCACCCAGGAGGGTTCCCCATGAACGATATCGTCGACGTGCAGACCACCAGCCAGAAGGCGCAGGGCCTCAAGAACATCGGCTGGGTCAGCTATGTGCTGCACCTGATCGTGGCGGTGGGCGCCGTCCTTCCGGGGGCGCAGGGCAGCCTGGTGCTGCTCTTGATTGCGCTGGTGCTGGATCTGGTCAAGCGCGGAGATGCCGAAGGCACCTGGCAGGCCAACCATTTTTCCTGGCGCATCCGGTCCGTGCTGTGGGCCGGCGTGCTGTACGCGGTCACGTCGCCGCTGTGGCTGCTGCTGATCGCGCCGGGCTGGATCGCCTGGGGCGTCATTTCGCTGTGGTTCCTGTACCGCATCGTGCGCGGCATGCTGGCCATGAGCAAGAACCAGGCCGTGGATGCCTGAGCCTGGCGCGCCGCTCCCCCGCCTGAACCTGGCCCTGCAGGGCGGCGGCTCGCACGGCGCGCTGACCTGGGGCGTGCTGGATGCGCTGCTCGAGGACGGGCAGTGGCACTTCGAGGGCGTGAGTGGCACCAGCGCCGGAGCCATGAACGCCGTGGCCCTGGCACACGGCTTTGCCAAGGCCGCACACGAACACAAGGACCCGCACGAAGCCCACCTGGCGGGCTGCCAGCAGGCGCGCGAGACGCTCACCCGCCTGTGGGAAGGCGTGGGCACGCTGGGCAGCCTGATGTGGGGTTCGCCGCTGTCGGCCGCCAACCCCATGATGGGGCTGATGCGGCAGTGGCTGTCGCCCTACCAGACCAACCCGCTGGACATCAACCCGCTGCGCCGCCTGCTGGAGCGCGAGGTGGATTTCGACCTGCTGTGCACCGCGCGGCGCGCCAGCAGCGCGGCGGGCGGGCCCAAGGTGTTCGTCTGCGCCACCAACGTGCGCACGGGGCGGGGCGAGATCTTCTCGGGCCCCAGGCTCAGCGCCGATGCCGTGATGGCCTCAGCCTGCCTGCCGCTGATGTTCAAGGCCGTGGAGATCGACGGCCAGCACTACTGGGACGGCGGCTACTCGGGCAACCCCGCGCTGCACCCGCTGATCTACCAGACCGAGGCCTCGGACATCCTGCTCGTGCAGATCAACCCCATCGAGCACCTGGAGCTGCCGCATTCCGGCGCCGAGATCATGGAACGCATGAACGAGGTCACCTTCAACGCCAGCCTGCTGGCCGAGATGCGCGCCATCGAGTTCGTGCGCCGCCTGCTCGCCGAGGGCAAGCTCGACCCGCGCCGCTACAAGAGCGTGCGCATGCACCGCATCGACGGCGGCTCGGTGCTCGCCCCGTTCGGCGCCGACAGCAAGATGCGCGCGGACCTGGCCTTCGTGCGCAAGCTGTTCGCCCTGGGCCGCACGGCCGGACAGGAATGGCTGCATGCGCACCGCAAGGATGTGGGCGTGCGCCCGACCATCAAGATCGCTGACAATGCTTGAAGCCCCCTGTGTCGCCTGCGGCGCCTTCCACCTCGGGGGGACGCCACCCGTGGCCTGGCGGAGCCAGTTCCACGGTGGCGCCGGCCTGGGGCGCCCCGGTGGCAATGGCTTGGGGTTGAGCAGCGCCCGGTGAACTGTTAACTTCGTACCGACATTTTTCTCATGCACGATCCGAACTGCCTTTTCTGCAAGATCATCGCGGGCCAGATTCCTTCGAAGAAGGTCTATGAGGACGAGGAGATCTTCGCCTTCCACGACATCCACCCCTGGGCGCCGGTGCACTTTCTGATGGTGCCCAAGCGGCATGTCCCTTCGATGGCGCAGGTCACCGCAGACGATGCGGGAGTTCTGGGGCGCATGATGGCGCTGGCGCCCCGGCTGGCCCTGGAGCAGGGCTGCAACCCGTACCCCGAGGGTGGCTTTCGCGTCGTGGTAAACACGGGGCTTGAAGGCGGGCAGGAAATCCACCACCTGCATGTTCACGTGATGGGCGGCCCCCGCCCGTGGCTCAAAGGCTGAACCAGGCTGACGGCGCGTGCCGATAGTTTCCCGCTGGCGGGCAAGGGCGTCGGACTTCGGTCGCGGCCCCCGTCTAAAATGACTGCAATTCGTTAGGAGATATTCCATGGGCTCTTTTTCCATCTGGCACTGGCTGATCGTGCTGCTGATCGTCGTCATGGTGTTCGGCACCAAGAAGCTCAAGAACATGGGCTCCGACCTCGGGGGCGCCGTCAAGGGCTTCAAGGACGGCATGAAGGACGGTTCGGCCGATGCCCCCGCCACCCCTCCCGCAGGCCAGGTTGCCAACAACCCGGCGGCCGACAAGACCACCATCGATGTCGAAGCCAAGCAAAAGAGCTGAGCGCGCCGTCCGCACCGGCCCCCGCATGCCTTTTCGCCTGACCCATGATTGATATTGGCCTGTCCAAGATGGCGCTGATCGGCGCGGTGGCACTCATCGTCATCGGGCCGGAGAAGCTCCCGCGCGTGGCCCGCACAGTGGGTACGCTGCTGGGCAAGGCCCAGCGCTACGTGTCCGACGTGAAGGCCGAGGTGAACCGGTCCATGGAGCTCGATGAGCTCAAGAAAATGAAGGACACGGTGGAGACCGCCGCACGCGACGTGCACAACTCCATCCAGACCAGCGCCAGCGAGTTCGAGAAGGACTGGGCCTCGGCCACGGAGACCAGCAACGCCGACCTGCACGAGCCGCAGGCGCCCGTGGTGCCGGCCTACAAGCACCCTGGCAAGAACTGGCGCCTCAAGCGGGGCGCGGTGCCCCAGTGGTACAAGTCCCGCAGTGGCGTGCGCACGAAGGCGCAGTCCGGCGCGGCGCGCGTCGCGCGCTACCGCCCCCAGAAATTCCATTGATGACGACGATGCGGCGCGGCGTGCCGTGCGCGCTGCATGGGCGGCCTCCACGCCCCTGAAAACCCAATATGTCCGAAACCCCCTCCAAAGAAGACGAGCTGGCCGGTACCGAGCAGCCCTTCGTGCAGCACCTGATGGAGCTGCGCGACCGGCTGGTCAAGGCGCTCATTGCCATCGCCATCGCGGCGGCGATCCTGTTCTTCTTTCCCGGCCCTGGCGCGCTGTACGACTTCCTGGCGGCGCCGCTGGTGGCCCACCTGCCCAAGGGCGCCACGCTGATCGCCACCTCGGTGATCTCGCCGTTCATGGTGCCGCTCAAGATTTTGCTGATGTCGGCCTTCCTGCTGGCATTGCCCTTCGTGCTGTGGCAGGTGTGGGCCTTCGTGGCGCCGGGCCTGTACTCGCACGAGAAGAAGCTGGTGCTGCCGCTGGTGGTCTCCAGCACGCTGCTGTTCTTCATCGGGGTGGCGTTCTGCTACTACCTCGTGTTCGGGCAGGTGTTTGCGTTCATCCAGAGCTTCGCGCCCAAGAGCATCACGGCCGCGCCAGACATCGAGGCCTACCTGAGCTTCGTGCTGTCGATGTTCCTCGCGTTCGGCCTGGCGTTCGAGGTGCCCATCGCCGTGGTGGTGCTGGCCCGCATGGGCATCGTGAGCGTGCAGAAGCTGCGCGAGTTCCGCGGCTACTTCATCGTGCTGGCGTTCGTGATCGCCGCCGTCGTCACGCCGCCGGACGTGGTCTCGCAGCTGTCGCTGGCCGTGCCCATGTGCCTGCTGTACGAAGTGGGCATCTGGGCCGCGCAGATCTTCATCAAGCACACCAAGGCGCCTGAGGACACCGAGGAATCCGCCTCCGCGTCGTCCTGATCGATCGGCGCGCCGCCGTGGCGCGCTGGAAGGCGGGGTTGCACTGGGAGCCCCGGGCCTCCTGCTCCGCAAGGAATATCCAGATAAAAATAGCTGCCAGCGCTTGTCCGTCAAGCGTTGGCAGCTATTTTTTTGATAGTGCGCCGCAGTGCGGCCGCAGCTGCGTGGCCATCGGTGGGAACTGGCGCGCAGCCAGCCAGGGGCCATGGAACGCGGGTTTCGCCGGGCCGTCCGCGGCGCCCCTGTTGAGGGCGCCGCGCGGCGGCGCGGGGCTTGTTACCTCTTTCTCGGCTTTGGGCGCACGCCAGGGTTGATGCTCAGCTCCACCAGCTTGTCGCCGCGCTGCACGTTGAACGGGGCCACGGTTCCAGGCTTGAGCCCCGCCACGGCGGTCAGCAGTTCGGACACATTGCCCACGTTTTTTCCATCCACGCGCACGATCACGTCGCCGGGCCGCATGCCGGCCTGGGCCGCAGGGCCGTCCTGCAGCACGCCGGTGATGATCACGCCCTCGGTGGCCTTCACGCCGAAGGTCTCGGCCAGCTCGGGGGAGAGCTCGTTGGGCTCCACGCCGATCCAGCCGCGCGTGACCTGGCCGTCCTTCACGATGCCGTCCAGCACCAGCCGCGCGGTGGACACGGGGATCGCAAAGCCGATGCCCATGCTGCCGCCCGAGCGCGAGTAGATCGCGGTGTTGATGCCCATGAGGTTGCCGTTCACGTCCACCAGCGCGCCGCCCGAGTTGCCGGGGTTGATGGCCGCGTCGGTCTGGATGAAGTTCTCGAAGGTGTTGATGCCCAGCTGCGTGCGGCCCAGCGCGCTCACGATGCCGCTGGTCACCGTCTGGCCCACGCCGAACGGGTTGCCGATGGCCAGCACCTGGTCGCCCACGGCGAGCACGTCCGAGTTGCCCAGCACGATGACGGGCAGCTTGTCGAGTTCGATCTTGAGGATGGCCAGGTCGGTGTCGGGGTCGGTGCCGATCACGCGGGCGCGGGCGCGGCGGCTGTCGGTCAGCGTCACCTCGATCTCGTCGGCGCCCTCCACCACGTGGTTGTTGGTGAGGATGTAGCCGTCGGGGCTCACGATCACGCCGCTGCCCAGCCCGGCCTGCGCCTGCGCGCCCTGGTCGCCAAAGAAGAACTGGAACCAGGGGTCGTTGCTGCGCGGATGGCGCACGGCCTTGCTGGTATTGATGCTGACCACCGCGGGCGCGGCCTGGCGCGCGGCAGCGCTGAAGCTTCCCGCCGCTGGCTGCGGGCTGGCGGTGGTCGCGGGAGCCTCCAGCAGCGCGATGCCCGCGCCCGAGCGCGTGGTGGCGCCCCGGCCCAGCCAGCTCGGCTGCAGCGTGGCGACGACGAAATAGGCGGCAACGAACACCGTCACGGCCTGGGAAAACAGCAACCAGATGCGCTTCATGAAATTCTTCTGTACCGATGAGGATGGGGCGGAAGGGGGTGTGGGGCTGGGGCTTTCGGCCTGCACGGCAGGCCCTGGCCGCCTCTGCGGGCACATTGTCCCCCAACTGGGACCGCCGGCGCGCGCGACAATAGCCGCATGAGCATTTCACGCACCCACCTTCTGCAGGCCTTCGACAGCCTGCTGCAGCCCGAGCGTTTCAAGGACTACGGTCCCAACGGCCTGCAGGTCGAGGGCAAGGCCGAAGTCCGCCGCATCGTGAGTGGCGTGACGGCCAGCCGCGCCCTGATCGAGGCGGCCATCCGCGAGCGGGCCGATGCCATCTTCGTGCACCATGGCCTGTTCTGGCGTGGCCAGGACGGCCGGGTGACGGGCTGGATGAAGCAGCGGCTGCAGCTGCTGCTGGCGCACGACATCAACCTGTTCGCGTACCACCTGCCGCTGGATGCGCACGCCGAACTGGGCAACAACGCCCAGCTGGGGCGCGTGCTGGGCCTTGCCGCCGATGCGCGGTTCGGGGAGCAGGACCTGGGATTCTCCGCGCCGGCGGCCTTCGCCGACGGCCAGGCGCTGGCCGACCACGTGGCCCGGGCACTGGGACGGGCCGTGACCCTCGTGCAGCCCGAGGCGGCGGGCGCGCAGCGGCAGCAGCCTCTGGGCCGCGTGGCCTGGTGCACGGGCGGCGCCCAGGGCTACTTCGAATCAGCGATTGCCGCGGGGGCGGATGCCTTCATCACCGGGGAGATTTCGGAGCCCCAGGCCCATCTGGCACGCGAGATGGGCGTGTGTTTCATCGCGGCGGGGCACCACGCCACCGAGCGCTACGGAGCGCCGGCCGTCGCCGCGCACGTGTCCGGGCAGCTGGGCCTGGAGCATGTGTTCATCGAAATCCCCAACCCGGCCTGAGGGCCGCGAAGCCTTTTGGTGATATTGCTATTTAATCAATAGCATTTGGCGCTTTTCCCTCCGGCGCTGGACGCTGATTCCATTTCCATTCCATCCCCATGACACCACTGGCCATCACCCAAGGCGATCCCGCAGGCATCGGCCCCGAGATCGTCGCCAAGGCCTTCCGCGATGCGCCCCAGGACCTGCAGGGCTGTTTCGTGGTGGGCGACGTCGCCACGCTGCGCCGTGCGGCGCAGGCCATCGTGCGCCCCGGCGTTCCGGCCGTGCCGGTGGCGCAGATCGCGGCGGCGGCGCAGGCCCTGGCGATGCCTCCCCGCTGCATTCCGGTGCTGGCCCTGCCCGGCATCCCGGGGCCGCAGCCCTGGGGGCGGATCAGCGCCGAGGCGGGGCGGGCGGCGGCCGACAGCGTGGTCTGGGCCGCGCGGGCAGCGCTCCGGGGCGAGGTGGCGGGCCTGGTGACGGCGCCGCTGCACAAGGAGGCGCTGTCGGCCGCCGGCGTCGCTTTCCCGGGCCATACCGAGCTGCTGCAGGCCGAGGCCGCTGCGCACCAGGGCGTGGCACTGGCGCAGATGCCCGTGCGCATGATGCTCGCCAGCGACGAGCTGCGCACGGTGCTGGTCAGCATCCACGTGTCGCTGCGCGACGCCATCGACGCGGTCACGCCAGGCAATGTGCTGCAGACCCTGCAGATCACGCACGCCGCATTGGCGCGCAGCCTGGGCCGCGCGCCGCGCATGGCGGTGGCGGGGCTCAATCCTCACGCGGGCGAGGGCGGGCTGTTCGGGCGCGAGGAAGTGGAGGTGATTGCACCGGCCATTGCCGCGGCGCGGGCGCAGGGCCTGGACGTGCACGGCCCGTTCGCGCCGGACACGGTGTTCATGCGTGCGCGCAGCACACCCGCACGCGCTGGCGAGTTCGACGTGGTTGTCGCGATGTACCACGACCAGGGCCTCATCCCGGTGAAGTACCTGGGCGTGGACAAGGGCGTGAACGTGACCCTGGGCCTGCCGCTGGTGCGTACCAGCCCCGACCATGGCACGGCGTTCGACATCGCGGGGCAGGGCGTGGCCGACGCCGCGAGCCTCATCGAGGCGGTGCGCATGGCGCGGGCGCTGTGTGAGTGAATTGCACGCTGGCGCTTGATGGTAAAGCGCTGAATGCTACTGTTTATATAGCAATCGAGAGAGTGGCACCAAACCAGCGCCACCCGCGAAACCGGTGCACCTCACGCCAGCGCACCCGTGGAGCCGGCTTTGCCAGGCCACCGGGCGCGTCCCCCGTGGGGAGGCGCGCAGCGCCTCAGGGGGCTATCTCTTCAGGCTGTCCCGGATCTCGCGCAGCAGCACGATGTCTTCCGGTGGCGCGGCCGGGGCTTCGGGGGCAGCGGGGGCTTCGCGCTTGAGGCGGTTGATCTGCTTGATCATCATGAAGATGATGAACGCCAGAATGATGAAATTGACGGCCACGGTCAGGAAGTTGCCGTAGGCAAACACCGGCACGCCTGCCTTCTTGAGGGCGTCCAGCGTCATGGCGGTGCCCGGCGGCACTGTGCCCAGCACCACGAACAGGTTGGAAAAATCGAGCTTGCCGAACACCAGCCCGACCACCGGCATGATCAGGTCCGACACGACCGAGTCCACGATCTTGCCGAAGGCCCCCCCAATGATGACGCCCACGGCGAGGTCAATCACATTGCCCTTGACCGCGAACTCCCTGAACTCCTGCATCATCCCCATGTTGTGCTCCTTGTGTGAATGGTGATCCCGGAGTATTGCCCGGAGCGGTGGCCTGTCAAGACAGTCCCTCACTTTGAAATAACCATTTTCACTCCGCTACAATTCGCGGTTGACCCCAATCTAGCGATGTTCATCGAGGATCCCCATGAGTGACACTCCAATCGACTCCAGCAAACGGACGTGGCTGATCGCGTCCGGCTGTGCTGGTGCGGTGGGCGGCGTGGCAACCGCCGTACCTTTCGTGAGTACTTTTCAGCCCTCCGAGCGCGCCAAAGCCGCCGGTGCTGCCGTCGAGGTGGATATTTCCGCCCTCAAGCCCGGAGAAAAAGTCACTGTGGAGTGGCGCGGCAAGCCCGTCTGGATCATCAAGCGTACGCCCGAGCAGCTCGCCGAGCTGCCCAAGCTCGATGGCCAGCTCGCGGATCCCAAGTCTGAACGCAAGCCTTCCGAACTCACGCCCGAGTACGCGCGCAACGAAGCCCGCTCCATCAAGCCGGAAATCTTCGTGGGCGTGGGCATCTGCTCGCACCTGGGCTGCTCGCCCTCCGACAAGTTCCAGCCCGGCGCCCAGCCGTCGCTGCCCGACGACTGGAAGGGCGGTTTCCTGTGCCCCTGCCACGGCTCCACGTTCGACATGGCCGGCCGCGTCTTCAAGAACAAGCCCGCACCCGACAACCTCGAAGTGCCCCCCCACATGTACCTTACCGAGACGCGCCTGCTGATCGGTGAAGACAAGAAGGCTTGAAGGAGCACGACGACATGGCTGAATTCAAGGAAATCTCTCCCAACGCCTCGGCGGGCGCCAAGGTCACGAACTGGTTCGAGAACCGCTTCCCGACCGCTTTCGACGCCTACAAGGTGCACATGTCGGAGTACTACGCTCCGAAGAACTTCAACTTCTGGTACATCTTCGGCTCGCTGGCGCTGGTCGTGCTGGTGATCCAGATCGTGACCGGCATCTTCCTGGTCATGCACTACAAGCCCGATGCCAGCCTGGCGTTCGCGTCGGTCGAGTACATCATGCGCGATGTGCCCTGGGGCTGGCTGATCCGCTACATGCACTCCACGGGCGCGTCGGCGTTCTTCGTGGTGGTGTACCTGCACATGTTCCGTGGCCTCATCTACGGCAGCTACCGCAAGCCGCGCGAGCTGGTCTGGATCTTCGGCTGCGCCATCTTCCTGTGCCTGATGGCGGAAGCCTTCATGGGCTACCTGCTGCCCTGGGGCCAGATGTCGTACTGGGGCGCCCAGGTGATCGTGAACCTGTTCGCGGCCATCCCTTTCATCGGTCCTGACCTCGCGCTGCTGATCCGTGGCGACTACGTGGTGGGCGACGCCACGCTGAACCGCTTCTTCAGCTTCCACGTCATCGCCGTGCCGCTGGTGCTGCTCGGCCTGGTGGTGGCGCACTTGCTGGCGCTGCACGATGTGGGTTCCAACAATCCCGACGGCGTGGAAATCAAGGGCCCCAAGGCGCCCAAGGATGCCAATGGCAAGCCGCTCGACGGCGTGCCTTTCCATCCCTACTACACGGTGCATGACATCTTTGCCTTGTCCATGTTCCTGATGGCCTTCACGGCGGTGGTGTTCTTCGCGCCCGAGTTCGGCGGCTACTTCCTCGAGTACAACAACTTCATCCCCGCGGATCCGCTCAAGACGCCCGCGCACATCGCGCCGGTCTGGTACTTCACGCCGTTCTATTCGATGCTGCGTGCCATCACCACCGAAATGATGTACGTGCTGGTCCTGTGCGTGGTGGCCGGTGCGGGCTTTGGCGTGCTCAAGGCGAAGCTGCCCAGCTTCATCAAGGTGGGCATCGCGGGTGCGGCTGTGGTCGTGATCGCGATGATGCTGTCCATCGACGCCAAGTTCTGGGGCGTGGTGGTGATGGGCGGTGCCGTGGTCATCCTGTTCTTCCTGCCCTGGCTGGACCACAGCCCGGTCAAGTCGATCCGCTACCGTCCGGACTGGCACAAGTACCTGTATGGCGTCTTCGTGATCATCTTCCTGATCCTGGGCTACCTGGGCGTGCAGCCCCCGTCTCCCATCGGCGAACGCGTATCGCAAGTGGGCACGCTGTTCTACTTCGGCTTCTTCCTGCTGATGCCCTGGTGGAGCCGCATTGGCGAGGCCAAGGCAGTGCCCGACCGCGTGACCTTTGTGGCGCACTGAGCCTGGAGACAACAACAATGAAGAAACTCATCCTCACGCTGATCGCCGCGGTGGGCCTGGCGGCCGGTGCCGCCCACGCCTCGGGTGGTGACACCATCGCCTGGGACAAGGCGCCCAACAAGACCAACGACCTGGCCTCCCTGCAAAACGGCGCCAAGGTATTCGTCAACTACTGCCTGAGCTGCCATTCGGCTGCCTTCATGCGCTTCAACCGCCTGCGCGACATCGGCCTGACCGAGCAGCAGATCAAGGACAACCTGCTGTTCACGACCGACAAGGTCGGCGAGACCATGAAGGCGTCCATCGATCCCAAGCAGGCCAAGGAATGGTTCGGCGCCAACCCGCCGGACCTGACCGTGATCGCGCGTTCGCGCGCCGGCCACGGCGGCACGGGTGCCGACTACCTCTACACCTTCCTGCGCACGTTCTACCGCGACGACACCAAGGCCACCGGCTGGAACAACCTGGCTTTCCCGAGCGTGGGCATGCCCCATGTGCTGTGGGAAATGCAGGGCGACCGCCGCCCCGTGTTCGAAGAGCACGAGAGCCATGGCCACAAGACCCAGGTGTTCAAGGGCTGGGAGCAGGTCAAGCCAGGCACGATGACCCCGCTGCAGTTCGACCAGACCGTGGGCGACCTCGTGAACTACCTGCAGTGGATGGGTGAGCCCGCCCAGAACACCCGCGTGCGCGTGGGGGTGTGGGTGCTGATCTTCCTCGGCTTCTTCACCATCATCGCCTGGAGGCTGAACGCAGCCTTCTGGAAGGATGTGAAGTAAGCAGCACGAGCCGTAGACCCATGAGAAGGCGCCCTTCGGGGTGCCGCCGGATTGTTTGCAGAGTGGGCGCTTTTGGCGTCCCACTCTTTTGATTTTTAGGAGCCTCCCACCATGATGGTGCTTTATTCGGGTACGACCTGTCCCTTCTCCCACCGCTGCCGCTTCGTCCTGTTCGAAAAAGGCATGGACTTTGAAATCCGCGATGTGGACCTGTACAACAAGCCCGAAGACATCAGCGTGATGAACCCGTACGGCCAGGTGCCCATCCTGGTCGAGCGCGACCTGATCCTGTACGAGTCGAACATCATCAATGAGTACATCGACGAGCGCTTCCCGCACCCCCAGCTGATGCCCGGCGACCCGGTTGACCGCGCCCGCGTGCGCCTGTTCCTGCTCAACTTCGAGAAGGAACTGTTCGTGCACGTGAACATCCTGGAGTCGCGCGCCACCAAGGGCAACGAAAAGGCGCTGGAAAAGGCGCGCGCCCACATCCGCGACCGTCTCACGCAGCTGGCCCCCGTGTTCCTCAAGAACAAGTACATGCTGGGCGACAACTTCTCCATGCTGGACGTGGCGATTGCCCCGTTGCTGTGGCGCCTGGACTACTACGGCATCGACCTGTCCAAGAACGCGGCGCCGCTGCTCAAGTACGCCGAGCGCATCTTCTCGCGCCCTGCCTACATCGAAGCGCTGACGCCGTCCGAAAAGGTCATGCGCAAGTAATCTGCGGCCTGCCCAATTTCTCTTCATCTACCGCAGCAGCCACCCATCTTCATGACCGCACAGGAATCCACCTCCACGCGCCCGTACCTCATTCGTGCCCTGTACGAGTGGTGCACCGACAACGGGCTCACGCCCTATGTGGCCGTGCGCGTGGACGATTCCGTGCAAGTGCCGCGCGAGTACGTGAAGGATGGCGAGATCGTCCTGAACATCAGCTTTGACGCGACGAGCGCCTTGCAGCTGGGCAACGATTTCATCGAGTTCAAGGCCCGCTTCGGCGGCAAGCCGCGCGAGATCCTGGTGCCCGTGGGCCGGGTCATCGCCATCTATGCCCGTGAAAACGGCCAGGGCATGGCGTTTCCTCCCCCGGTGGATGTGCTCGCTGGCAGCAGCGGTGCGGGCCCGGAGGCTCCAGCGCTGCCGCAGGCATTGCCATCGGCGCAGGATGTGGTGGCGGCCGGCGCGGTGCCCGCTCCCGAGGACCGCGTGGTCCAACTGGTGCCCTCCGACGATGGCAAGAAGGACGGCGACGGCGGCGACGCGCCGCGGCCTCCCCCGGCAGCGGGTGGTGCCCGGCCTTCTCTCAAGCGGGTCAAATAACGGCCCCAGCATTTTTTTGAGGCTGCTTTTTCCACTATAAAATGCAGCCTTCGCCGGTTTAGCTCAGTTGGTAGAGCACCCGCCTTGTAAGCGGTAGGTCGTCAGTTCGATTCCGACAACCGGCACCATGTCCCTGGTGTCTCCCACGCATTCCCCGACCCCGACCCTGGCGCAGGCCGTCAGGTTTGAACTTTCAGGCGAATCGCGTTAACCTCCCACCCCCGGCTGCGCAAATGCGCCTGCAGAGCAGGCAGCAGCTGGCGTATTTTTGCCGCTGCGGCATTGCTCTTGACGAGCAGGCACCAGGAGTCCCCATCGATGGGCCCCGCCTGGACCGTGGGACGCAGCGCCGCAGGAATCAGCATTTCAATGGCCTTGAGCCGATCACTGGAATCGCGTGTCAGCGCTGTGAGCTTGGCCAGCGTGGGAGAGTCCTCGCTGGCCTGCTGCAGGCTGACGGCGTAGTGGCGGCGGTTCATGGTGTGCGTCTTCGGGCGTGGAGAATTCGTAGTGCATCTGATTATCACGGACGCCAGGCTGGCGCGCAGCCGGGCCATTCACCTGTCGGGCACACGCCTGCTGCTGGCCGGGCTGGCGCTGTCGCTGTGCCTCATGCTGGTGGCTGCGACGCTCTACCACTGGGTTTTCCTCAAGGGCGCGCGCGAAGGCTGGCCGATCGTGGGCTCGCTGGTCCGGCTGGTCGTGAAGGACGAGTTTGCCGAGCGGGACCGGTTCATGCGCGCCAACCTGGATGCGATGGCCCGCCGTGTCGGCGAGATGCAGGCCCGCATGGTGCAGCTGGAATCGCTGGGCGACCGCGTGCTAGGCCTGGCGGGCATGGCGCCCTCCGATATCCAGAAATCGGATGCCCGGGGGGGCGTGCTCGTGAGCGCGCGCAATCTGTCGATGGAGGAGCTGCAGTCCACGCTCGATGAGCTGGAGCGCCTGACCAACCAGCGGGTGGACCTGATGACGGTGCTCGAATCGCGCCTATTCGACCAGCACATCCGAAAGAAGATGATTCCCACCCATGCGCCGGTGACCGGCCGCGTGCCCGGCTCGTCCTTTGGCTGGCGGGTGGACCCGATCACGGGCCAGTCGGCGCTGCACACGGGGCTCGACTTCCAGGCCGATACGGGTACGCCCATCCTGGCCGCTGCCGGTGGCGTGGTGGTGACGCAGGAATACCACCCCGCCTACGGCAACATGATCGAGGTGGACCACGGCAACCAGCTGGTCACGCGCTACGCCCACGCATCGCGCACCCTGGTCAAGCAGGGGGACATCGTGCGCCGTGGCCAGAAGATCGCGGAGGTGGGGACCACGGGGCGTTCCACGGGCCCCCATCTGCATTTCGAGGTGCTGGTGCAGGGTGTTTTCCAGGACCCGCAGAAGTTTCTGAGCGCGGGCGGCGCGGGCCCCGCGGCGCAGGTTGCGGCGGTCCAGCCCCGCGCATCGCCCGGCCAGCCGGCCGTGCCCGCAGCGGGCAGGTAAAATCGCGGGTCCGGTGTTCAGGCCCGGGATTGCAAGGAGCTTGCAATCCATGGCGATGGACCCACCTGAACTCAATTCATCTTAGGGATTTCGGTCGCTTGGCGCGCTGATTGCAGCGGGCAAGCGGTCCTGTTCGCATGGCCACCAACTTCCTCACCAAACTATTCGGCAGCCGCAATGACCGGCTCCTCAAGCAGTACCGCAAGACGGTGATCCGCATCAATGCGATGGAGCCCGACTACGAAAAGCTGTCGGACGAGCAGCTTCGCGCCAAGACGCAGGAGTTCAAGGACCGTGTAGCCAAGGGCGAGTCGCTGGACGATATCCTCCCGGAGGCTTTCGCGGTGGTCCGCGAGGGCTCCAAGCGCATCATGAAGATGCGCCACTTCGATGTGCAATTGCTGGGCGGCATGGCGCTGCACTTTGGCAAGATTTCCGAAATGCGCACGGGTGAGGGCAAGACCCTCACCGCGACCTTGCCGGTGTACCTCAATGCCTTGTCGGGCAAGGGCGTGCATGTGGTGACCGTGAACGACTACCTGGCCAACCGCGACGCGCAATGGATGGGCCGGCTGTACAACTTCCTGGGCCTCACGGTGGGCATCAACCTGCCCAACATGCCGCGCGAGCAAAAGCAGGAAGCCTACCGCGCCGACATCACCTACGGCACGAACAACGAATACGGCTTTGACTACCTGCGCGACAACATGGTCTATGAAGCACAGGACCGCGTGCAGCAGGGCCTGAACTTCGCCATCGTCGACGAGGTGGACTCGATCCTGATCGACGAGGCGCGCACGCCCCTGATCATCAGTGGCCAGGCCGAAGACCACACGGCCATGTATATCGCCATGAACAAGGTGGTGCCGCTGCTGGTGCGCCAGGAAGGCGAAGCCGATCCGCGCACGGGCGAGGGCGTGACCAAGCCGGGCGACTTCACGCTGGACGAAAAGACCCACCAGGTGTTCCTGACCGAGCAGGGTCACGAGAGCGCCGAGCGCATCCTGGCCAGCCACGGCCTGATCGCCGAGGGCGCCTCGGTGTACGACCCGGCCAACATCACGCTGATGCACCACCTGTATGCGGCGCTCCGGGCCAACCACCTGTACCACCGCGACCAGCACTACGTGGTGCAGAACGGCGAGATCGTGATCGTGGATGAGTTCACCGGCCGCCTGATGTCGGGCCGCCGCTGGAGCGAAGGCCTGCACCAGGCCGTCGAGGCCAAGGAAGGCGTGAACATCCAGGCCGAGAACCAGACGCTGGCCTCCATCACGTTCCAGAACTACTTCCGCCTGTACAACAAGCTCGCGGGCATGACCGGCACGGCCGACACCGAGGCCTACGAGTTCCAGGAGATCTACGGCCTGGAAACGACCGTGATCCCTCCGAACCGCCCGAGCCGCCGGGACGACCAGCTCGACCGCGTGTACAAGACCACGCGCGAGAAGTACGAAGCGGCCATCAAGGACATCCGCGAATGCCATGAGCGCGGCCAGCCGGTGCTGGTGGGCACCACGTCGATCGAGAACTCCGAGATCATCGACCAGCTCCTGAACAAGGAAGGCCTGCCGCACCAGGTGCTCAACGCCAAGCAGCACGCCCGAGAGGCGGACATCGTGGCCCAGGCCGGCCGCGAGGGCATGATCACCATCGCCACCAACATGGCGGGCCGTGGTACCGACATCGTGCTGGGCGGCAACATCGAAAAGGACGTGGCGGCCATCGAAGCCGATGAAAGCCTGTCCGAAGCCGACCGCGCCGCCAAGGTCAGCGCCTTGCGCGAGCAGTGGAAGATCGACCACGAGAAGGTCAAGGCACTGGGCGGCCTGCGCATCATCGCCACCGAGCGCCACGAATCACGCCGTATCGACAACCAGCTGCGTGGCCGCTCGGGCCGCCAGGGCGACCCCGGTTCCTCGCGCTTTTACCTGAGCTTGGACGATTCGCTGATGCGCATCTTCGCGGGCGACCGCGTCAAGGCGATCATGGACCGCCTGAAGATGCCCGATGGCGAGGCCATCGAGGCCGGCATCGTGACGCGCAGCATCGAATCGGCCCAGCGCAAGGTCGAGGCCCGCAACTTCGACATCCGCAAGCAATTGCTGGAATACGACGACGTGGCCAATGACCAGCGCAAGGTGATCTACCAGCAGCGCAATGACATCCTGGACGCATCCGACCTGTCGGACGTGATCGCCGCGATGCGCGAAGACTGCATGACCGACTTGGTGCGCCAGTACGTGCCGGCCGAGTCGGTGGAAGAACAATGGGACCTCGCGGCGCTGGAGAAGGCGCTGGTGGACGAATGGCAGGTGTCCATTGCCCTGCAGCAGCAGGTGCAGGGTGCCAGCGCCATCACCGACGACGAGATCCTGGACAAGGTTCTGGCGGCCGCCCATGCCTCCTTTGACGGCAAGGTGGAACAGGTCGGGCGCGAGAACTTCACCCAGTTCGAGCGCATGGTGCTGCTGCAGAGCTTTGACTCCAACTGGCGCGACCATCTGAGCGCGCTGGACTACCTGCGCCAGGGCATCCACCTGCGCGGGTACGCGCAAAAGCAGCCCAAGCAGGAGTACAAGCGGGAGGCGTTCGAGTTGTTCCGCCAGCTGATTGACCAGGTCAAGAACGAGGTCACCAAGATCCTCATGACCGTGCAGGTGCAGTCGCAGGCCCAGCTCGACCAGGCTGCGCAGGACATGGAAAGCCGCGGCGAGAGCATTGCCAACGTGACCTATACCGCCCCCACCGAAACGGGGGAGGTGGAGACCACCGCGGGCGCGCAGCCCGGCGACGGCCTGAACCTGCCCGAAGGCATGCGCGTGGGCCGCAACGACCCCTGCCCTTGTGGCAGCGGCAAGAAGTACAAGCAGTGCCACGGCAAGCTGGCCTGAGGCCCCGGGGCACCGCCCCCGCGTGCAGGCGTTGAAACCACGCCTGTGGATTTACATGACACGGGCTTCGGCCCGTGTTTTCATTGGCAGGCCACGGTTTTCCGGATAATCGGCCGCAGTTTTTATCAGAAAGGCCCTGTCTCCCATGCCTGTCAATCTTGTCGCCCCCGTGGCCGCCGATCTGCACCCGATCGCCGGCGTCCGCATTGGTGTTGCCGAAGCCGGTGTTCGCAAGGCCCATCGCAAGGACCTCACCGTGTTCCTGCTGGACGAGGGCGCCAGCGTGGCGGGCGTGTTCACGCAGAACCGTTTTTGCGCCGCACCGGTGCAGATCAGCCGCGACCACCTTGCCGCCGGCCAGGCGATCCGTGCGATGGTGGTCAACACCGGCAATGCCAATGCGGGCACGGGGGCCGATGGCCTGGCGCGTGCGCGGGCCACCTGCGGCGCGCTCGCGCGCCAGCTCGGCGTGGCGCCCGAGCAGATCCTGCCGTTCTCCACCGGCGTGATCATGGAACCCCTGCCCAGCGACCGCATCGAGGCCGGCCTGCCCGCCGCGATTGCCGACGCGCAGCCCGGCCATTGGGCCCGTGCGGCGGAAGGCATCATGACCACCGACACGCTGCCCAAGGCGTTCTCCGCGCAGGTGCAGATTGGCGGCGCCACGGTGTCCATCACCGGCATCAGCAAGGGCGCCGGCATGATCCGGCCCAATATGGCCACCATGCTCGGCTTCATGGCCACGGACGCCTGTGTGGCCCCGGCCGTGATGCAGCAGCTGGCCCGCGAACTGGCCGATGGCTCTTTCAACCGGGTCACGATCGACGGCGACACATCGACCAACGACTCGTTCGTGGTGGTGGCCACCAACAAGGCCGCGCATGCGCCCATCGCTTCCCTGGCCAGCGCCGAGGGCCAGGCCCTGAAGGCAGCGATGCTGGCGGTGTCGCAAAAGCTCGCCCAGGCCATCGTGCGCGACGGCGAGGGAGCCACCAAGTTCATCACCGTCCGGGTGGAAGGTGGCAAGACGGGTGACGAATGCCGCAAGGTGGCGTACGCCATCGCCCATTCGCCCCTGGTCAAGACAGCGTTCTATGCCAGCGACCCGAACCTGGGCCGTATCCTCGCGGCCGTGGGGTATGCCGGCATCGATGATCTGGACCAGACCGGCATCGACCTGTACCTGGACGATGTGCATGTGGCGGTCAAGGGCGGCCGCAATCCGGCCTACCGCGAGGAGGATGGGCAGCGCGTGATGAAGCAAAGCGAGATCACCGTGCGTGTCCTGCTGGGCCGGGGCAGCGTGTCCGACACGGTGTGGACCTGTGATTTCAGCCACGAATACGTGACCATCAATGCGGACTACCGTTCGTGATTAACTCCTGACTTGATAGCTGCTAGCGCTTTATCCACAGGCGCTGCAGGCGAAAATGAACGAAAAATTTGAACACCTGATCGAGCGGGCCGAGCAACTGATCGCCCGCATTGAATCCGTGCTGCCCCAGCCGCTGGGCGCGCCCGACTGGTCGGGCTCGATTGCCTGGCGCTACCGCAAGCGCAGCAGTGGCCACGGCACCCTGGAACCCGTGCGCCATGTTGCCGGCATGCAGCTGTCGGACCTCAAGGAAATCGACGGGCAGAAGGAGAGGATCGCGCGCAACACGGAGCAGTTCGTGCAGGGCAAGCCCGCCAACAACGTGCTGCTGACCGGCGCCCGCGGCACCGGCAAGTCCTCGCTCATCAAGGCCTGCCTCAATGCCTATGCGGGGCGGGGCCTGCGCCTGATCGAAGTGGACAAGGCCGACCTTGTCGACCTGCCCGACATCGTGGACGTGGTGTCCGACCGGCCAGAGAAATTCGTCGTGTTCTGCGACGACCTGAGCTTTGAGGAGGGCGAGCCGGGCTACAAGGCCCTGAAGTCGATCCTCGACGGTTCGGTGGCGGCGGCCACGCCGAATGTGCTGATCTACGCGACGAGCAACCGGCGCCACCTGCTGCCTGAGTACATGGCGGAAAACCTCACCTACACCCACACCGAGGATGGCGAAGTGCACCCCGGCGAAGTGGTGGAAGAGAAGATTTCGCTGTCGGAGCGGTTCGGCCTGTGGGTGAGCTTCTACCCCTTCAGCCAGGAGGAGTACCTGACCATCGTGGCCCAATGGCTGTCCTCCCTGGGGGTGTCCGGGGCCGCGATCACGGCCGCGCGGCCCGAGGCACTCGTCTGGGCGCTGGAGCGCGGCTCGCGCAGCGGCCGCGTGGCCTACCAGTTCGCGCGCGACTATGCGGGACGGCACAGTGGTTGATTCCGCAACCACGCCCCTGGCTCCCGCCCCGCAAGCCAGCCGAAAGCACACGGAGGTCGCGGTGGGCATCCTGCTGCGCGCCGATGGCGCCATGCTGTTGTCCACCCGCCCGCCGGGCAAGCCCTATGCCGGGTACTGGGAGTTTCCGGGCGGCAAGCTGGAGGCGGGCGAAACCGTGGAGCAGGCACTGCGCCGCGAATTGATCGAGGAGCTGGGCGTGACCATTGGGGCGGCCAGCGTATGGAAAGTCACGGAGCACGACTACCCGCATGCCCTGGTGCGCCTGCACTGGTGCAAGGTGTGGGAGTGGTCGGGACAGTTCGAGATGCGTGAAGGGCAGGCCATGCAATGGCAGCAGATTCCGCTGACGGTATCGCCTGTCTTGCCAGGTGCCTACCCGGTTCTGCAGTGGCTTGCGCAGGAGCGGGGCGTGGAGTTTTCGCCGCCACCTCCGTAGACTGCTATTGAATTAATAGCTATTTGCGCATGCAGATCGGGCGCTGGGCGGCGATTTCCCTGAAGATGCGGCTGGCCTGCCAGCCGGGGTCAGTGTTGCAGGCGTGGATCGCCGTACTGCGCATCGGTGGGCGGGGCCTCTGCGGGCATCCGGAAATCCTCGCTTGCCCAGGCACCGAGGTCGACCTGCTTGCAGCGCTCGCTGCAGAACGGGCGGTAGGCATTGGCAGGGCTGTAGACGCTGTCTCCACCGCAGGTGGGGCAGGTCACGGTGCGGGCGGCGGTTGCCGCATCGGGGCGGGGGGCGGGAGCGGCCATGTCTCGTCGTCGTCCTCAAATCACGACCCAGCGCCGAGCCTCAGGCGCACAGGGTCAGTTCAAACGCAGCGTCCTCGCTGCAGGCGTGCAGGCGTCCATCGCCCTCCAGCCGCATGAGCCGCACCGAGACGATGAGGCGGTTGCCGCTGATTTCGGGAATCAGGTCCAGGGCAGGATCGATGCGCAGGCGCAGCAACTGGAATGTGCGCCCCTGCGGCAGATTCTGCTGGAACTGGCCTCGCTCGGCAGCCACCTTCTGGGGCACGCCGGAATCGCGCAGCAGCTTGAGCAGCACGTAGATGGATTCAGCGAGGGGGGCCAGTGTGGACGCCCATTCCTCGAGCGCCTGCTGCCGCACGGCGGGCGCATGGTGCTGCCACGCGTAGTAGGCGGGCAGGTCAAAGCCGCAGGTACCCCCTGGAATGCCGACCCGGCTGCGGATGCTCATCAGCCAGTCGTTTTCCGTGAGCGAGTGGCCCGACTTGCCGGACTGGGTATTGAGCGCGGTGAAACAGCGGTCCAGCTGGGCGATGATCGCATCCAGCGCCACTTCGGAGATCGAGGGGTTGCCCCGGTAGCTGTCGAGCTGGTGCTTGTGCTTCTCGATGTCCTTGAGCACGTCCGACTTCAGGTCGGCCCGCGCTGCGACGTCCATGATCTCGAAGATCGTGACCAGCGCGAAGTGATGATCGAGCGCGTGGGAGCGGGGTATCAATTCCCCCAACCGGCGAAACAACTGCTCAAGCCGCAGATAGGTTCTGAGACGCTCGTTAAAGGGATATTCGTAAAGGATCACGCTGGCGGGTTCCTGGGGGCTCAGGGGGTATTCTGACGCCGGTGGCGCACGGCATGGAGTGAAAGCACAAACGGTTTCGTTCGCATCATAGCCCGAACAGCGCCGCTGCCTGCCGGGTTTGCGCGTGCAGGTTCTCCAGCGTGCAATCCCTGCCGTTGGCAATCACGGCATCTGCGACGGCCCGCCGGGCCGGGCGGCTGGCTTGCGACGCAATGATGCCCAGCACCACCTCCCGTGTCAGGCCGTTGCGCTGCATGACGCGTTCGATCTGCGTTTCAGCAGAGCAATCGACCACCAGCACCGCGTCCAGCCTGCGGGCCCAACGACCGGATTCCGCCAGCAGCGGAATATCGAACACGATCAGCGCATGGCCCTCGTGCGCCGCCTGCTCGGCCTTCAAATTGCCGTGAAGGGTGACGAGCGGGTGCACGATCCCTTCGAGCTGGGCCCGTGCCTCCGGCCGGCTGAAGGCCAGTGCACGCATGCGGCCCCGGTCCAGCGCCCCGGTGGCATCCACGAAGTCGCTGCCGAAAGTCGCGCGGATGGCCTCCATGGCCGCTCCGTGCGGGCCTGTGACCTCACGGGCGATCTGGTCCGCGTCGATCAGGCTGGCGCCCAGGGAGGCCAGCACATGGCCCACCGTGCTCTTGCCGCTGCCAATGCCACCGGTCAGGCCCAGACGCAAGGGATGCTTGCGTGGATTCATCGTTCAAAGGCCCAGGAGTTTCAGCACCGTGTCCAGAATGGCTTGGGGCCCGAACACCATCGCCGTGAATCCCGCCCCCACAAGAAAGGGGCCGAAGGGGATGTAGCCGCCTTCACGCAGGCTGCTGAAGATTTTCATCGCGATGCCGATGACGGCGCCGATCACCGAGGACATCAGAATGATGGGTACGAGGGCCTGCCAGCCGAACCAGGCTCCCAGCGCGGCAAACAGCTTGAAATCCCCATACCCCATGCCTTCCTTGCCGGTGGCGAGCTTGAACCCCCAGTAGACCAGCCAAAGCGAAAGATAGCCCGCCACGGCGCCGAACACCGAGGCGTGCAGCGGTACTGCGATCCACTGCAGGGCAGACGACAAAAGGCCGGCCCACAGCAGCGGCAGGGTGATGTCGTCGGGCAGGAGGGTGGTGTCCCAGTCGATGAATGCCAGTGCCACCAGGGCCGCCGAGAAACCACACCATGCAATCCCCGTGGCCGTGACACCCCAGCGCTGGATGCAAAAGAAGAACAGGGCACCGGTCGCCATCTCGATCAGAGGATATCGGAGCGAGATCCGCGCCTTGCAGGCCGAGCAGCGGCCCCGCAGAAAGAGATAGCTGACGACAGGAATGTTCTCGTACCACTGCACCAAGTGCCCGCAGGACGGGCAGCGAGAGCGGGGGACCATGAGATTGAACCGCTCTGGCTCGGGATGCGCCGGGCTGGTATCAGCTTGTGCGGCCGGCGCCTGCATCGCCTGCACCTCTTCAGTCCACCGGCGCTCCATCATCTTGGGCAGCCGGTAAATGACCACGTTGAGAAAACTGCCGATCAGAAGCCCCAATACCGCACCCCAACTCGCATTCCACCAAATCTCCATCTCCATCACACGACTTGGCCAAGCTTGAAGATGGGGAGGTACATCGAGACCACGATCCCGCCAATCAACGTTCCCAGGAAGACAATGATGATGGGTTCCATGAGGCTCGACAGGCCTGCCACCATTTCATCCACTTCTGCTTCGTAAAAATCGGCAGCCTTGCCCAGCATGTGGTCGATGGAGCCCGATTCCTCGCCAATGGCACACATCTGAAGCACCATGGACGGGAAAATATTGGCATTGCCCATGGCTGCGGTAAGGCTCGTGCCGGTGGAGACTTCCTGCTGGATTCTTTCGGTGGCCATCGAATATACGGAATTGCCCGAGGCGCCGCCCACCGAGTCGAGCGCTTCGACCAGAGGCACGCCAGCCGCGAACATGGTGGATAGCGTTCGGGTCCATCGCGCCACACAGGACTTCTCCACCAGCGCACCGAAGATTGGAATCTTCAACAGTATTCGATCCATGAGCATCTGCATTTTTTCATTTCTTTTCCATGCTTGCATGAAGAAGAAAAAACCACCGCCTATTGCGCCAAAAATAAGCCACCACCATTTCACAAAAATCTCACTTATTGCCATTACAAACAAGGTGGGTGCAGGCAAATCTGCTCCAAAAGAAGTAAAAACTTCTTTGAATGCAGGAATTACAAATATCATAATCACAGTAACAACAACGAATGCAACAATAATAACTGATATTGGATACATTAGTGCTGATTTGATTTTTGATTTTATGGCCTCCGTTTTTTCCATGTAGGTGGCCAGTCGATCAAGCAGTGCTTCCAGAATACCCGCGGCCTCGCCCGCTTCCACCAAATTGCAATACAAGCTGTCAAAATACATCGGATGCTTGCGGAATGCAGCATTCAGCGACGTGCCTGTTTCCACGTCAGAGCGGATGTCATTGAGCAGTTTGGTAACGCTTGCATTTGTATTGCCTCGCCCCACAATGTCAAATGATTGGAGGAGAGGTACCCCAGCTTTCATCATGGTTGCAAGCTGCCGAGTGAACAGAGCAATGTCCTTGGGCTTAATCTTCTTGCCCGACCGCATGCGCCTTTTCTTGATCTTTGTCGGGAAAACACCCTGGCGGCGCAGGGTGGCTTGCACTTGGTTTTCCCCGGAAGCGCGCACCTCGCCGCGCACGATTTTCCCGTGCCGGTCCTTGCCTTCCCATTCGAAAACAAATTCCTTGATATCCCGTGATGATGCAGCAGTTGCCATGCTGGTCCCTCTAACTCGTTATTCGTTGGTGACGGCAAGCACTTCTTCCAGCGAAGTGAAACCTAATCTTGCTTTGTGCAGGCCGGATTCGCGCAGTGAGCGAACACCTTCCGCTCGTGCCTGCTCGGCGATCTCAAGCGCGCTTCCATCTCGCAATATGATGCGCTGGATGTCTTCCGAGATTGGCATCACCTGATATATGCCGACCCGGCCCTTGTAGCCATTGTTGCAGGCCGAGCAGCCTACAGGACGGTAGGTCACCCAGCTTCCGTCGATGTCCTCATCCTTGTAACCCGCTTCGAGAAGGGATTCGTGCGGTATATCAGCCGGCACCTTGCACACGGGGCACAGCCTGCGCGCAAGGCGTTGCGCGGTAATAAGAATCACGCTGGACGCGATATTGAATGGGGCAATCCCCATATTGCGCATCCGGGTCAGGGTCGTGGGGGCATCGTTGGTGTGCAGGGTCGACAAAACCAGGTGACCCGTCTGCGCTGCCTTGATAGAAATATCTGCGGTCTCCAGATCGCGAATTTCACCGACCATGATGATGTCGGGATCCTGCCGCAGAAAGGATTTCAGGGCCACGGCAAAAGTCAACCCCGCTTTTTCATTGACGTTGACCTGATTGACCCCGGGCAGGTTGATTTCCGACGGGTCTTCCGCGGTGGCAATGTTCACGCCCGGCTTGTTTAGCAGGTTCAGGCAGGTATATAGCGACACGGTCTTGCCGGAACCCGTCGGGCCCGTGACCAGAATCATTCCATAGGGGCGCCCTATGGCCTCCAGCAGCCGCTCTTTTTCCTGGGGTTCGTAGCCCAGCGCATCAATCCCAAGCTTGGCGCTGCTCGGGTCCAGGATACGAATAACGATTTTTTCCCCAAACAGGGTGGGGAGGGTGCTCACACGGAAGTCGATCACCCTGTCCGGGCCCACTTTCAATTTCATGCGTCCGTCTTGCGGGACTCTCTTTTCTGAAATATCCAGGCGGGAGATCACCTTGATGCGGGATGCGAGCTTGTCCTTGATCGCGATGGGCGGGGACGCGATTTCCCGGAGTTCTCCATCGATCCGGAATCTCACCCGGTACTGGTGTTCGTAGGGTTCAAAATGCAGGTCCGAGGCCCGCATATTGAATGCGTCGAGCAGCATCTTGTGCAGGAACTTGACGATGGGCGCATCTTCCACATCGCCGGCACCGGCGTCGTTGTTGTCGGGTGCTTCTTCTACGGCTACATCGTCGAAATCAAAGTCGCCTCCACCGCTCACCAGGGTGTCCATCGACTCACTGGTTGATTTTGTGGTGGATTCTACCAGTCGGCTGAGCTTGTCATATTCAGCGATAATCCAATCCACCCCCATCTGGGTCGTGAATTTGATTTTCTCGGCAGCTTCCTGGTCAGTGGGATCGGCGGTCGCGACGATCAGACGATTATTGCGTTTGCTGAGGACAACGACCCGATACGCCTGACATATTTTGGGATCGAGAAGCTCTTTGGGCAGTCGAAGCGGATCAATTGCTTCCAGATCCAGCAAGGGCGCACCAAACACGGCTGAAACGGTGTGCGCCAAATCGGCAGCCGACACGGCACCAGATCCCGTCAATTCCGCAATAAAACTGGTGCGGCTGATTTGTGATTTTTTGTAAATGTCCTCTGCCGACTTTTGGGTCAACTTGCCGGCGGACATCAACGCCCTGCCCAATCCGGGAAGGGCCACTGCAGAGGCTTCTTTGGGGGCAGTATCAACAGCGGCCATGTAACCGGTAATGTGTTAGGTGTGGAAAAGAATCCATCCTATCATCACCGATCAGCCACAAGCTGTACAGCCGTCGATATTGGCAACAGCACCACAGAACCGGCGCTTTTGTTGAAAATGCGGTCTTGTGGTCGGGGTGAGAGGATTCGAACCTCCGGCCTCTACGTCCCGAACGTAGCGCTCTACCAGGCTAAGCTACACCCCGTTGTGTGCGATTGCACTCGAAAGTGGATGCAATGGGGCATCTCAGTTGCGTCGTGCAAGCAATTGCGCGGCCAATTCTAGCAAACCTGCTGAATAGGCATTGGCGGGTAATTGCTCGGCCGCGGCCATGGCGCGGCGGGCCTCGCCGAAGGCCGCCGCCCGGGTGATGTCCAGTGCGCCGGTGTCGCGGACAATCTGCACGATCTCGGCCAATTGGTCGGTGGAGCCCTGTTCAATGGCGTGGCGCACGGTCTGCGCCTGGCTCTGCGTTCCGCGTTCCATGGCGGCGATCAGGGGCAGGGTGGACTTGCCTTCCCGAAGATCGTCTCCCAGATTTTTGCCCATTTCCACTGCGTCGCCGTCGTAGTCGAGAACGTCGTCAATGATCTGGAAGGCGGTTCCCAGTGCCTGGCCGTAGGTTGCGCAGGCCTCTTCGACATCGGGCGGGCTGCCCGCCAGCACCGCGCCAAGGCGGGCACTGGCTTCAAACAGCTTGGCGGTCTTGGACCGGATGACACGCAGGTAGCCTGCTTCGTCCAGCGATGCATCGTGCATGTTCATGAGCTGCAGCACTTCCCCCTCGGCGATCACATTGGTGGCTTCCGAGAGTATTTCCATGATGCGCATGCTGCCCGCCTCGACCATCATCTGGAAGGAGCGGGTGTGCAGGAAATCGCCGACGAGCACGCTGGCAGGGTTGCCAAAGGTTTCGTTGGCGGTGGGGCGGCCGCGGCGCAGGGTGGAGGCATCCACGACATCGTCGTGCAGCAGGGTGGCGGTGTGGATCAGCTCCACGACGGCCGCGAGACTGTGGCGCTGCGCGCCTCGGTAGTCCAGGGCTCCGCACACCATGAGCAAAAGCGCGGGCCGCAGGCGCTTGCCGCCGGCGGCAATGATGTATTGGGATATCTGCGCGACCAGGGGAACGCTGGAAGTCAGGCGCTGACCGATGACCTTGTCGACCTCGTGCATGTCTTGTGCAACGAGCAGGAGGGGCGATGCGGCGGGGGCGGTGTGGTCAGTCAAGATGGTGGTCGCAGAAAGAGACCGGATTATAGGAAGCCCTGAAGGCGCCCCGGCGCGTTGCGCGAGGCCGCCGCTCGGCCGGCATGCGGGGGCTGGCGCTGCTCGGATCGATGCGCTATACTCTTGGGCTCTGCGGAAATTCGTCTGCAGAACTCATATCAAGAGGTCAACATGTACGCGGTCATAAAAACCGGCGGCAAGCAGTATCGCGTTGCTTCCGGCGAAAAAATTAAAGTAGAACAGATTGCTGCGGACGTAGGCCAGGAAATTGTGATCGATCAGGTTTTGGCAGTCGGCAACGGCGCTGAACTCAAGATCGGTACGCCCCTGGTGTCCGGCGCAACCGTGAAAGCCACTGTCGTGGCCCACGGCAAGCACGACAAGGTGCACATCTTCAAGATGCGCCGTCGCAAGCACTATCAAAAACGCCAAGGCCATCGCCAGCAGTTCACTGAGCTGCAAATCGGTGCGATTGCTGCTTAATCGAAGGAGCTAGTCATGGCACAGAAAAAAGGCGGCGGCTCTACGCGAAACGGGCGCGACTCCAAGCCAAAGATGCTGGGTGTCAAGGCGTTCGGTGGTGAACTGATCAGCGCTGGTTCGATCATCGTGCGCCAACGCGGCACGCGTTTCCACCCCGGCAACAATGTCGGCGTGGGCAAGGATCACACCTTGTTCGCCCTGGTGGACGGCCACGTGTCGTTCGGCACCAAGGGTGCGTTGTCCAAGTCCACGGTCAATGTGACTCCTGCCTGAGGTTCATTCCTCCGGTAGCCATCGAAGCCCCGCTTTGCCGGGGCTTTGTTGTTTGGTCTGTACGATGGCGCGTTCAAGCCATTCGCAGACAGCGCCTCCGAGGCGTTCCGCTGCTCCGACCTGCCGGGTAACCTGCCGTCGGTGCCGCGCCCTTTTGTAAACTGGATATCCCATGAAGTTCGTCGATGAAGCCTTTATTGACATTGCCGCAGGCGATGGTGGCAATGGCTGCGTGTCTTTCCGGCATGAAAAGTACAAGGAGTTCGGCGGTCCCAACGGGGGCGACGGTGGGCGCGGCGGGCATGTGTTCGCGGTGGCGGATCCGAATCTGAACACCCTGGTGGATTTTCGCTACTCTCGGCGCCACGAGGCCAAGCGCGGGGAGCATGGCATGGGATCGGACATGTTCGGTGCCGCTGGCACCGACATCACCCTCAAGATGCCCGTGGGCACCATCATCACCGACGCTGAAACAGGCGAAGTGCTGTACGAGCTGCTCAACCCGGGCGAGGTCATCACCATCGCCAAGGGCGGGGATGGTGGTTTTGGCAACATGCGCTTCAAGAGCGCCATCAACCGCGCCCCCCGCCAGAAGACACCGGGCTGGCCTGGCGAGAAGAAGAACCTGAAACTGGAGTTGAAGGTGCTGGCCGACGTGGGCCTGCTGGGCATGCCCAATGCGGGCAAATCGACCTTCATCACGGCGGTGTCCAACGCCCGCCCCAAGATCGCGGACTACCCGTTCACCACGCTGCACCCCAACCTGGGTGTCGTGCGCGTGGGCCCTGAGCAGAGTTTTGTGGTGGCCGATATTCCCGGGCTGATCGAAGGCGCTTCGGAAGGTGCAGGCCTCGGGCACCAGTTCCTGCGCCACCTGCAGCGCACCCGCCTGCTGCTGCACATTGTCGATCTGGCGCCCTTCGATGATGCGGTGGATCCGGTGGCCCAGGCCAAGGCCATCGTGAACGAGCTCAAGAAATACGACCAGCAGCTGTACAACAAGCCGCGCTGGCTGGTGTTGAACAAGCTGGACATGGTGCCCACCGAAGAGCGGGAAACGCGGGTGAAGGACTTCGTCAAGCGCTTCAAGTGGAAAGGGCCCGTCTTCGAGATTTCTGCCCTCACGCGCGAAGGCTGCGAGCCGCTGATCCATGCCATCTTCCGCCACGTGCAGTCCGAGCAGCGGGTGGAGAACGAGCCGGTGGAGGTGGATCCCCGCTTTGCCGGAGATGCTCCGGCCTGATCCGCCGCAAAGCCTTTCTGGTTTGAGTGCTATATTTTTAATAGCTATCGGCGCTTGATGGACAGGCGCTAGTGGCCAAAAACACTAAAAAAATGGTTTCCAGCGTATTGCGTGATGCCCGCCGCATCGTGGTCAAGGTGGGCTCCAGTCTTGTGACCAATGAGGGGCGTGGCCTCGACGAAACCGCCATTGGTGAATGGAGCCGCCAGCTGGCGGCCCTGGTGCGTGGCGACGGCGGCGTACCCCGCGAGGTCGTGATGGTGTCCAGCGGTGCCATTGCCGAAGGCATGAAGCGCCTGGGCTGGACCACGCGGCCGCACGAAGTCCACGAGTTGCAGGCCGCTGCCGCCGTCGGACAGATGGGACTGGCGCAGATGTACGAAACCAAGCTGCGCGAGCAGGGCATGGGCAGCGCGCAGGTGTTGCTCACCCATGCGGACCTGGCCGACCGCGAGCGCTACCTGAACGCCCGTTCGACACTGCTCACGCTGCTGCGCCTGGGCGTGGTGCCGGTGATCAATGAGAACGACACCGTCGTGAACGACGAGATCAAGTTCGGCGACAACGACACGCTGGGTGCCCTGGTGGCCAATCTGGTGGAGGCCGATGCGCTGATCATCCTGACCGACCAGAAGGGGCTGTACACGGCCGATCCGCGCCGTGATGCATCGGCGCAGTTCGTCCACGAAGCCAAGGCGGGCGACCCGGCGCTGGAGGCCATGGCCGGCGGCGCGGGCTCCAGCATCGGCAAGGGCGGCATGATCACCAAGATCCTGGCGGCCAAACGGGCTGCCGGCTCGGGGGCGTCCACCGTGATTGCCTGGGGGCGTGAATCCGACGTACTGGTCCGCCTCGTGCGGGGCGAGGCGCTGGGCACCTTGCTCGTGGCCCAGACGCAGAAGAAGCAGGCCCGCAAGCAGTGGATGGCAGACCACCTGCAACTGCGGGGTTCGGTGGTGGTGGACGCCGGGGCGGCCGCCAAGGTGCGGGATGAAGGCAAGAGCCTGCTTCCCATTGGGATGACGGCGGTGGAGGGCGACTTCTCCCGTGGTGACGTGATTGCCGTGCGCGACGCCTCCGGCGCTGAAATTGCCCGCGGCCTGGCCAACTATGCGGCGGCCGAGGCGCGGATGCTGTGCCGCAAGCCCTCGACGGAGTTCGAAAGGCTGCTGGGGTATGTTGCGGAGCCGGAGATGGTGCACCGCGACAATCTGGTGCTGGCTGCCACCAGCTGATGGCCAAGCTCCAGGCCACTCGCACCCAGTCAAACGCCTGCTCTGCGCAGGCGTTTTTCATGGTGGCTGGCCACTGAAGGGCTAGCGCGGCGTGGTGACCGTGGGCAGGCCGTCCAGCTCCCCCGGCACACTGTTCTGCGGGTCGGGATCGAAGCTGGCGCCCGGAGGGAGCTCCATTCCCGGATTGATCAGCATGGACCCGGTCCGGAACATCGTGCCCGCGTGCTCCCCTTCGCGCGTGCGCATGCCGCTGCGCAGGTAGCGGTTGCGCTGCTCGTGGCGGGGCAGGTAGCGCGCCAGTTCCGTGAGGGCCATCTCATAGACGCCGCGCTTGAATTCGACCACCACGTCCAGCGGAACCCAGTAGTCGTTCCAGCGCCAGGCGTCGAATTCCGGGTGGTTGGTGGCACGGAGGTTCAGGTCCCAGTCGTGGCCCACCAGTTGAAGCAGATACCAGATTTGTTTCTGGCCTTTGTAGTGTCCGCGTGCATCGCGGCGGATGTACCGGTCAGGCACCTCATAGCGCAACCAGTCCCGGGTGCGGGCCACCACGCGCACGTGGTTGGGCAATAATCCCACTTCTTCATGCAGTTCACGGAACATGGCCTGTTCGGGGGTTTCACCCCGGTCAATGCCGCCTTGCGGGAACTGCCAGCTGTGGGTGCGTATGCGCTTGCCCCAGAACACCTGGTTTTTCTGGTTGAGCAGGATGATGCCGACGTTCGGCCGAAAGCCGTCCCGGTCAAGCATAATCAAACCCCAAATTTTTAAACTATGTCCATTATGCACGGCGCCTAGCGTGCAGCAAGTGGGCTGCCCCGTTCTGCCCGAAATCGATTCCGATGAAAGCCTCCCAATTCTTTATTTCCACCCTCAAGGAAGCTCCGGCGGATGCCGAAGTGGTCAGCCACAAACTCATGACGCGGGCGGGGCTGATCAAGAAGCTGGGCGCTGGCATCTACAACTACATGCCCATGGGGCTGCGGGTGATCCGCAAGGTCGAGGCCATCGTGCGCGAGGAGATGAACCGCGCGGGGGCCGTGGAGCTGACCATGCCCGTGGTGCAGCCGGCCGAGCTGTGGCAGGAAACGGGCCGTTTCGACAAGATGGGCCCCGAGTTGCTGCGCATCCAGGACCGCCATGGCCGCGATTTCGTGGTGCAGCCCACCAGCGAGGAAGTGATCACTGACATCGCGCGCCAGGAGCTCAAGAGCTACAAGCAGCTGCCCAAGAACTTCTACCAGATCCAGACCAAGTTCCGCGATGAGCGCCGCCCACGCTTTGGCCTCATGCGCGGGCGTGAATTCGTCATGAAGGACGCCTACAGCTTCGACCGCGACCAAGGGGCGGCCAAGGCCAGCTACCAGGTCATGGCGCAGGCCTACCGCCGCATTTTTGACCGCTTTGGCCTGACCTACCGCGCCGTGGCGGCCGACAGCGGCGCCATCGGTGGCGACCTCTCCGAAGAGTTCCAGGTGATCGCCGCCACGGGCGAGGACGCCATCGTCTATTGCCCGGCGAGCGACTACGCCGCCAACATGGAAAAGGCCGAAGCGCTGGCCCCCGCCGGTCCACGCGGCGCTGCCACGCGGGCGCTGACCAAGACGGCCACGCCGGGCAAGAGCACCTGCGCCGACGTGGCGGAGCTGCTTGGCGTGCCACTGGCGACCACCGTGAAGTCGCTGGTCCTGGCCACGGACGAAACCAATGAGGCGGGCGAGATCGTCAAGACCCAGGTCTGGCTGCTGCTGCTGCGCGGCGATCACGACATGAACGAGATCAAGGTGGCCAAGGTGCCGGGCATGGCGGGTTTCCGCTTTGCCACGCTCTCCGAAATCGAGGACCACTTTGGCTGCAAGCCCGGCTACCTGGGCCCCATCGGCCTGAAGAAGCCCCTCAAGATCGTGGTGGACCGCGAGGTGGCCGTCATGGCCGACTGGATCTGCGGCGCCAACGAGCCCGATTTCCACATCACCGGCGTCAACTGGGGCCGCGACCTGCCCGAGCCCGATGCCGTGACCGACCTGCGCAACGTGGTGGCGGGCGACCGCTCGCCCGACGGCAAGGGCGAACTGGCCATCGAACGCGGCATCGAGGTGGGCCACGTGTTCTATCTGGGCACCAAGTACAGCAAGGACATGAACGCCACCTTCCTGGGTGACGACGGCAAGCCTGCCTTCTTCGAGATGGGCTGCTATGGCATCGGCGTCACGCGCCTGCCCGCCGCCGCCATCGAGCAGAACCATGACGAGCGCGGCATCATCTGGCCCGACGCCATCGCTCCGTTCACCGTGGTCGTGTGCCCCGTCGGCATGGACCGCAGCGAGGCCGTCAAGGCCACGGCCGAATCGCTGTATGCGGACCTGCTGGCCGCGGGCGTGGACGTGATCCTGGACGACCGTGGCGAGCGCCCTGGCGCCATGTTCGCCGATTGGGAGCTGATCGGCGTGCCGCACCGCGTGACCATCGGCGACAAGAGCCTCAAGGAGGGCGTGGTCGAATACCAGCATCGCCGTGACACGGCGGCCACCAAGGTGCCCACGGCAGACATCCTGGCCCACGTGAAGGGCCGCATGGCGGTATGAGCGAGGCGCGGCTGGCTTTGGCGGCAGGGGGGACGCCCGAGGGCGGCGGCCTGTCACGCCGTGCATGTCTGGCCGCCCTGTCCGCCCCCGCGGCGTGGCTGGCGGCCCCTGCAGCGGCGCATGCGGGCGGCCAGCTCGAAGAGCCTCTGATGGACTCCGTGCGCACGGCGCTGAGCTCGGCCATTGCCAACCAGGCCCCGCCCGAACCCGAGTTCTTCACCACCGAGGCCCGCATCCACTACCTGCGCTGGCTGGGCACCATGAGTGACCGGCTGCGCCGCCGCAAACCCGAGTGGGAGATCCGGCGCGACTTCCTGCAGACCGCCTGGTACGAATCCAAGCGCGCCGGGCTCGATGTCTCCCTGGTCCTGGGGCTGATCCAGGTCGAAAGCGCCTTCCGCAAGTTTGCCGTCTCCAGCGTGGGCGCTCGCGGCTACATGCAGGTCATGCCGTTCTGGACGCGCGTGATCGGCGACGGCGATGCGGGCAAGCTGTTCCATCTGCAGACCAATCTGCGCTTTGGCTGCGTGATCCTTCGCCACTACATCGACCGGGAACGGGGCGACCTGTTCATGGCGCTGGGCCGCTACAACGGCAGCCGTGGGCGCTCGCCCTACCCGGATGCGGTGTTTGGCGCCCAGCGCAACTGGCTGTTTGGCGAGAAGCCTCAGCTGCCCGCAGCCTGAAGCGGCCCCCTGCGGCGCCCGGCCTTGGTGCCGACGCAGCCGGGCGCCGGAGGACGGAACCGTGGAATCCGCGCAGCGGCCACTGATACGGATACGGGTGCTCCTATTTTTATAGCTTCTGGCGCTTATGCTGAGGGCGTTGGAGCCCGATTTTCCCCATGGTTTGGCAGGCCGCTGTGGCAGGCGCCGTGCCGCACCGGGCCCGATGGGCATGGCCGCGAAGGCATCCCTACTTCACAGGCGCTGCGGTGCTGTCCGCCGGAGGGGGCGCGGCAGGGCTTTCCGCCTGGGGCGCACCCAGGCGGGACACCATCACCTGGTCGATGCGGTAGCTGTCCACGTCCAGCACCTCGAACTTGTAGCCGCCCCAGCTCAGGCTGTCCGTGCGGCGCGGTACGCGGCGCAGCATCACCATCAGGAAGCCGGCCAGCGTCTCGTATTCTTCCGCGTGGGGCAATTCGTCGAGCGACAGCGCATGCAGCACGTCTTCGATCGGCGTGACTCCGTCGATGAGCCATGAATTCTCGTCGCGCCGCACGATCTGCTCTTCGTCCGCCGGGCCCACCAGGTCGCCCATCACCGTGCTCATCACGTCGTTCAGGGTCACCACGCCCACCACCAGGCTGTACTCGTTGACGATGACGGCAAAGTCCTCGTGCACCTGGCGGAACTGTTCCAGCACCTCCGAGAGGGTGAGCCGGTCGGGCACGATCAGCACCTTGCGCACCAGGCTGTCGTCCGCCAGCGAGATGGGCTGGTTGTTCAGCACGCGCTGGAAGAGATCCTTCGCGTCCACGTAACCCACCACGTGGTCGATATCGCCCTCGCAGACGGGGTAGGTCGAAAATGGCTCGGCCGCGATGCGCAGGCGGATGACGGAGTCGGGCTCGTCGCGCAGGAAGAAGGCGATCCGGTCGCGGGGCGACATGGCGCTGGACACCGTGCGCGTATCCAGCTCGAACACGTTGGTGATGACCTGCTGCTCGCGGGCCGCCAGCACCCCGGCGCGCGCGCCCGCCTCCATCATCGCCAGGATGTCGTCCGAGGTGATGCGGTCATCGCGCAGGGACGACATGCCCAGCACCCGGAACAGCGCATCGGCCCCCCGGCTGTAGAACCACACCACGGGGCGCAGCAGCGTCATGCACCAGGCCATGGGCTGCGCCAGCCGCACCACCAGGCGCTCCGGCTCGGCCATGCCCAGGCGCTTGGGAAACAGGTCGGCAAACAGGATGAACAGCGAGGTGATGACCAGGAACGACGCGAGGAAGCCGGCGGTCTGCGCGGTCGGCTCCGAAAACCACAGTCCGAACAATGCGCTGAAATGGGGGCTCAGCGCTCCCTCGCCCACGATACCTCCGAGGATGGCCACGGCGTTCTGGCCCACCTGCACCACCGTGAAGTAGTCGCCGGGCTGCTCCTGCATGCGCAGCACCCGGTCCGCGCGCGCGTCCCCCTCATCGGCCATCTGGCGCAAACGCAGGCGGCGCGCCGCCGCGAGCGAAATCTCGGCCATCGAAAAAAAGGCGCTGGCCGCGATGAGCAGGCCGATGATGAAAAGGCTTTGGGACAGGGTCATGGGACGGGCTACGGCGAAGGCGGGCAGGGCGCTGGGCAAGCCCCTTGGACAAGTGTAGCGGCCAGCCTGCCTGCCGCCCCAGTGCGCGCCCACGCTGCCGAGGCTGGAGGAGGCCCGCGCCGCGCGGGCGCCTTGGCCGCCTCCAGCCGGCGTGCCCTGGCTACTGCATGAAACCCATGCGCCCCTTGGCGCTGGCGGCGCGCGGCAGGTCCGACACCTCCACGGTGCTGCGCTGCGCGAGCCGCGCGTTGCCGAAGCCGGTCATGAGCGCGCGGCGCATCTCGCGCGGCGGCATCTGGGCCAACTGGTCCAGCACGTCCGGCGTGGGGTCGGGGTCGAGGCGCCGCCCCCAGTCGTGCCCCGCGCGGATGCCGTGGTAGAGGTTCAGGGCGATGGCGCGGGCCTGTTCCTGGTTGGGCGGCTGCACCTGGTACACATTCATGCGGTTGAGGATGGGGTCGGGAATGCCCCGTTCATCATTGGCCGTGGTGATCCAGATGACCTGGCTCGCGTCGATGGGGATCTCGGCGAACTCGTCGGTGAAGCTCTGCGCCGTGTCGTGCTCCAGCAGGCTGTACAGCGCGCCCATGGGGTCGTACTGCGCATCGGTGCTGGCCTTGTCGATTTCGTCGACGACGATGACGGGATTGGCGTATTCGCCCTCCACCAGGGCCTCGAACACCTTGCCCGGGCGCGCTCCCTTCCATTGCGCCGACGAGCCCGACAGCAGCCAGCCCGCGGTCATGGAGCTCATGGGCAGCAGGTTCATGCCGGTGCCCAGCAACTCGGCCAGATGGCGCGCGAAGTGGGTCTTGCCGATGCCGGGTGGGCCCAGCAGCAGCATGGGCGTGACCTCCAGGCCGTCGCTGCTGTCCTGCGCCAATGCCACGTGGCGCTTCACGTCGTCCAGCACCTCGGTGAAGTTGGGCAACTGCCCGTACAGGCTGGCCATGTCGGGGATGCCCGAGGGCTTGACCTGAAAGCGCTCCGGGCCACGCTCCAGCATGCGTTCGTACACGGTGCGCAGGGTTTCGTATTCGCGCTGGTTGCCGGACTCCTGCAGCCGTGCGAGCTTGCGCTCGACATCGCCGGGGTGGAACACGCTGCGCATCTGGGCCACCGGCAGGCGCAGGGCGGGTGGCTGGGGAACAAGGCTATGGCTGGTCATTGCATGCTCCTTCGTGATGTGAGGTCACGCAACCATTCAAGCACACAACGTGCCGGCCGGATGATAGGGGTTCAATGGATTGGACGAAAGTCCATTGAATCTCTCGAAGTGTTACAAAGCCTCTCGAAGCTCTACGGGCCCAACCAGTTGGCTATTGCACCTTCTGGAAGGGGATGCCCTCCGACATGCTGGCGCCCAATTCGGATGGCCGATTGAAGAAATACATGGTTGCGCCAACCCGGTGCATCGCCACATTGATCTCCTGAATGTGGGAGCTTGGGCGCAGGTAACACTGCCGACCTCCGATGGGAACCGGCAAGCAAGAGTAGACGCCAAACTGGATGAACTCATGGACCTCGGGACCAACGAGTGTCCAGCCAACCGTGCCAGTAGAAACAAAATCGTCGAACTCGGCGGTGATGTTGATTTCAGGATAGTGCGCAGAATTCCACGTGCGTGCAGTACGCGTGGTTTGCCCGGCGTGTGAAAGAACGCGGGGCGTTTGTGTTAGTTCAGCTCTGGCGTCCCCCGTACAACCTGGGCCGGTGTAATAGGTGCCTTTTGCCACCAGGCCCAAGCTGCCATTCTCGTTCAGAGTGATGGAGTAAGTCGTTTTGAGGAATGCAGATGAGCAGGCTTCCCAGGTGCCCACATATTTCGCGAGCCCGGAGGGCACAGTTGGCGGGTCGGTCGGGACTGGATTGCCGGGCGGTGGCTCGGACGCAACGGGTGGACTCGGGTCGTCTGAACCACCGCATGCCGCGAGAAGGGCCGTAAGAAAAAAGGCCGCGACAACGCGCGATACACGTCTGCCAAAAGTGCTTTTGGGATTCATGGGTGTCTTGGGGGAGAGCCTGAGCAGACGGCGGTTTTACCATGAAGTCAAACATTCTCGGTTGCCCCTCCATGGGGTAGTTTCCCCATTTCCATATCGCCCTGGAGCGAAAGCAAAAGCCGCCCGCAGGCGGCTGTGTGGGTGCGAACCGATATGGGCTCAGCCTTCGGTGCCCAGCACCTGCTTGAGTTCGCCCGATTCGTACATCTCCATCATGATGTCCGAGCCGCCGATGAACTCGCCCTTCACGTAGAGCTGGGGAATCGTGGGCCAGTTGCTGTAGTCCTTGATGCCCTGGCGGATTTCGTCGTCCTCGAGCACGTTGACGGTGACCACGGCTTTGGGGTCCACGCCGCAGGCCTTCAGGATCTGGATGGCACGGCCCGAGAAGCCGCACATGGGGAAGCTGGCGCTGCCCTTCATGAACAGCAGGATGTCGCTGGATTTGACGAGGGCGTCGATGCGTTGCTGGGTGTCGCTCATGGGGATACTCCTTGAAAGAGGCGGGCGAGCCTCACCGGCCCGCGATGGGGGGATTATTTCACTGTCGGCCACTGTCCGCCCGAGCAGCGCGCGATGCCGGCCAGATCGTTGCGGCTTTGCACCTGGATGAAACCGGTGGCGGCGAGCAGGGCCCACACGGCGGGGGCCTGGTCGTGCCCGTGCTCCAGCAGCAGCCAGCCGCCGGGCCGCAGGTGCGCGGGGGCCTGGGCCACGATGGCGCGGATGTCGTCGAGCCCGTCGGCGCCGCTGGCCAATGCCTGCAGGGGCTCGTGCCTGAGCGCGGCCAGGTGCGGGTCGGCGCTGGCGATGTAGGGGGGGTTGGAGACGATGGCATCGAACAGGCCTGGCACGCCCGCCAGCCAGTTCGCTGGCTGGAACTGCACGGCCAGGTCCAGGCGTCGGGCGTTGGCCTGCGCCACGGCCAGCGCATCGGCGCTCGCGTCCACCGCCAGCACCTGGGCGGTGGGGCGCTGGTGCTGCAGCGCCAGCGCGATGGCGCCGCTGCCGGTGCCCAGGTCCACGACGCGGGGGGCGGGCAACGGGGCCATCACCTCCAGCGCCCAGTCCACCAGCGTTTCGGTGTCGGGGCGCGGGTCCAGCACGCGCGCATCCACCTCCAGGGGCAGGCCGTAGAACTCCTTGCGGCCGGTGAGGTAGGCCACGGGCTCGCCCGCCACGCGGCGCTGGCACAGGGCGATGAACCGGGCGTGCACGGCCTCGTCCAGCGCGTCCGTGTCGTGCGCCAGCAGCCAGGCGCGGCCGGCGTCGGGCCGGGCCAGGGCGTGCAGCAGCAGCAGTTGCGCATCGATGCGTTCCAGGCCCAGGGTGCGGGCCTGGGCCAAAGCCTGGGCCAGGGTGGGGGAGGTGTTGTTCACTACTATTTTGATAGCTACTGGCGCATGTCCATCAAGCGCCAGAGGCCATTTTGGTTCAAATCCTGGAATGGAGATCAGCCCGTGGTGCCCATCTCCAGCTCTTCCAGCTGCTCGGCCTCGCGCGCGTGGGCCAGGGCCTGCAGCACGTCGGCCAGGTCGCCTTCCATCACGTACAGCAGCTTGTACAGCGTGAGGTTGATGCGGTGGTCCGTCAGGCGCCCCTGCGGAAAGTTGTAGGTGCGGATGCGGTCGCTGCGGTCGCCGCTGCCGATCAGGCCCTTGCGCAGCGCGGCCTCCTTGGCGGCACGCTCGCTGCGTTCTTTTTCTTGAATGCGCGCCTGCAGCACCTGCAGGGCCTTGGCCTTGTTGGCGTGCTGGCTGCGGCCGTCCTGGCATTCGGCCACGATGCCGGTGGGCAAGTGCACCACGCGCACGGCGGAGTCGGTCTTGTTGATGTGCTGGCCGCCCGCGCCGGATGCGCGGAAGGTGTCGATGCGCAGGTCGGCCGGGTTGAGCTTGATGGCCTCGTGCTCGTCGGGCTCGGGCATCACGGCCACGGTGCAGGCGCTGGTGTGGATGCGGCCCTGTGTTTCGGTGGCGGGCACGCGCTGCACGCGGTGGCCGCCGGACTCGAACTTGAGGGTGCCGTAGACACCGCTACCGGAGGGGCCCGTTCCGGGCTGGCCTTCGATGCGCAGCACGATTTCCTTGTAGCCCCCCAGTTCGGCCGCGTTCTCGCTCACGATCTCCACCTTCCAGCCCACGCGGTCGGCGTAGCGGGTGTACATGCGCGTGAGGTCGCCCGCGAACAGGGCCGATTCGTCGCCGCCCGTGCCGGCGCGGATTTCGACGAACGCATTGCGCGCGTCGTCGGGGTCCTTCGGCAACAGCAGGCGCTGCAATTCGTCTTCCAGCTGCAGCAGTTCGGCTTCGGCACTGGTGATTTCTTCCTGCGCCATCTCGGCCATGTCGGGGTCGGCCAGCATCTCGCGCGCGCCGGCCAGGTCGGCCTCGCGCTGCTGGTAGCGGGCGTAGCGGCCCGCCACCTGCGTGACCTCGGCATGCTCGCGCGAGATGGTGCGGTACTGCGCCATGTCGCTCATGATGTCCTCGCGCGAGAGCAGGAAGTCGAGTTCGCCCAGGCGCTGCGCATAGCGCTCCAGCTGGCTTCGGAGAAAGGGTTTCATGGAATCCTGGAGAAATGGGTTGCTACGGATTTTGTAGCTGTTAGCGCTTGTGTATCAAGCGCTGAGGGCCGATCTGGCTTGAAATCGGAACGGGCTGGGGTGCGGGCGGGCGCCGCTACAGGCCGTTGTGGGGGGTCTTGCTTTGCGAGCGCAGGAACAGGCGCGAGACGGTCTGGGCCGTCTGGGCGCGCATCTCGGCGTCGCCCGCGCGCAGCTCGGCCAGGGTGCCGTGCAGCATTTTCTGTGTGAGGCCACGCGAGAGGGCTTCGAGCACGGCGTCCACATCCTCGCCCTTGGCCAGCAGCTTCTTGGCGCGCGCGATCTCCAGGGCGCGCCACTCGTCGGTCTGGGCGTTGAGCTGCTGGATCAGCGGCACCACGCCGCCGGTCTCGCCGGCCGGGCTGCGCAGCTCCATCCAGTGCATGAAGCTCTGCACGCCCGCGTCGATGATGGCCTCGGCCTGCGCCACGGCGGCCTGGCGGTTGGCCTGGGCCGTCTGCACCACGGTGGCCAGGTCGTCCACGGTGTACAGGTACACGTCGCCCAGGGCCTTGACCTCGGGTTCGATGTCGCGTGGCACGGCCAGGTCGACCATGAAGATGGGGCGGTGGCGGCGCTTTTTCAGCGCGCGCTCCACGGCGCCCAGGCCGATGATGGGCAGGCTGCTGGCGGTGCAGCTGATGACGGCGTCGAACTCGTGCAGGCGCTCGGGCAGGTCGGCCAGGCGCATCACCTCGCCGCCAAAGCGGGTGGCGAGCTTTTCGCCGCGCTCGAGGGTGCGGTTGGCAATGGCGATCTGCTTGGGGTTCTTGGCCGCAAAGTGCGTGGCGCACAGCTCGATCATCTCGCCCGCGCCGACGAACAGCACGCGGATCTTGCCGAGGTCTTCGAACAACTGGCTGGCCAGGCGCACGGCGGCGGCGGCCATGCTGATGCTGTGCGCGCCGATCTCGGTGCTGGTGCGCACCTCCTTGGCCACGGCGAAGCTGCGCTGGAAGAGCTGGTTGAGCGTGGTGCCCAGGGCGCCAGCGGTCTCGGCGGCGCGCACGGCATCCTTCATCTGGCCCAGGATCTGGGCCTCGCCCAGCACCATCGAGTCGAGCCCGCTGGCCACGCGGAAGGCGTGGCGCGCGACGAGGCTGTCCTCGAGCGTGTAGGAGTGCGAGCGCAGCAGCGCGGGGCTCACGCCGCCGCTCTGGGCCAGCCAGCCCAGCGTGTGGTCCATGGCGGGCTGCTCGCCCGCGCAGTAGATTTCGGTGCGGTTGCAGGTGGAGATGATGGCCGTTTCCACCCCGGGGTGGCGGCTGGAGGTGCCCAGCGACTGGCGCAAACCGTGCAATGTGGGAGCGATCTGGTCGAGCGCGAACGCGAACCGGCCGCGCAGATCGAGCGGCGCGGTGGTGTGGTTGATGCCGAGGGCCCAGACTGCCATAGTTCCCGATTATAAAATTGTTGGCCCGAACAGGCGGCCTTGCCTGTTCAAGCCTTGATGTGGGTCAATTCCATGGGTCCTCTGGACGTTTTCAATCACCTGCTCAACTTCGTGGCACCCGCCGCGGCCGTGGCCCTGCTGCTTGCCTTGTCGGGGCGCTTCATCGGCTCCAGAACACCCCTGCCGCTGTCTGGCGGGTTTCGCCTTGCGATCGTCTTCACCGTGGGCGTGGCAACCCTGGCCGCCGGACTGGTGGTGTGGGGGCGCGACGGCCGTATGCTGACCTATGCCGCGCTGGTGGTGGCCTGCGCCACCTGCCAGTGGGTGCTGGTGCGCGGCTGGAAGGCCTGACCGGCCGCACACCCGCGCGCAATGCCGTGCCATGCCCCGCACCCGCCGCCGGGCGGGGCGGGTGCACACTCCCCGATCCTCAACAACACAAAAACCTGGAGATAGAACACGATGACGCTCAAGCATTCCTGGCCCGTACTGGCCGCGGGGCTCGCCCTGTCGGTGGCCGCGCAGGCCCAGCAGGCCTTTCCTTCCAAGCCCGTGCGCATCGTCATCGGCTTTCCGGCCGGCGGTCCGCTGGACCAGCATGCACGCTTGCTCACCGACAAGCTGCAGGCCGTGCTGGGCCAGCCCGTGGTGGTGGACTACAAGGCCGGTGCGGGTGGCACCGTGGGCGCGCAAGACGTGATGAAAGCGCCGCCCGACGGCCACACCATCATGCTGGCCAACACGGGCGTGATGGTGATCAACCCCGGGCTCTACAGCCGCCTGCCGTATTCCACGCTCAAGGATTTTGTGCCCATCGCGCGCACCGCCATGCAGCCGCTGGCCCTTTTGGTGAACCCTGGCGTGCCCGCCAAGAACCTGCAGGAGTTCATGGCCTACGCCAAGTCGCGGCCGGGCCAGGTCAACTTCGGCTCGGCGGGCAATGGCGGCATCAGCCACCTGGTGCCCGAGATGTTCAAGACGGCCACCGGCCTGTTCATGGTGCACATCCCCTACCGGGGCAGCGCACCCGCGTTCACGGACCTCATGGGCGGCCAGGTGCAGTTCATGGCCGAAAGCATTCCGCAGGCCGCCAGCTACCACAAGCAGGGCAAGGTGCGCGCCCTGGCCGTGACCAGCAAGGAGCGCAACCCCGCGCTGCCTGACGTGCCCACGGTGATCGAGAGCGGCATCAAGGGTTTCGAGGTGGTGGGCTTCTACGGCTTCCTGGCTCCGGCCGGAACACCCAAGGACGTTGTCAACAAGCTCAGCGATGCCTTCGGCCAGGTGCTGCAGATGCCCGAGGTGCGCAACCGCATGGTGACCCAGGGGGCGGACCCAGCCTTCCTGGGGTCGGACGACTTCGCGAAATTCCTGGCTGCAGAGATGCCGCGCTGGGCCGACGCGGTGAAGAAGTCGGGCGCTAAATTGGACTGACCCCCTGAGGCGCTGCGCGCCTTCCCCCTGGAAGGGGGACGCCACCGGTGGCCCGGCAAAGCCGGTTCCACGGTGGCGCCGGCCTTGGGGCGGGGTTGGGGCGACGGCAGGCCCTAGGGCGTGGCGGGCGAAAAAAAGTCCACGCGGTCGGTGATGATGCCGTCGGTTTCCAGGTGGAGGAGCCGCTGCGCGGCCCAGTCGTCGTTCACCGTGTAGCTCAGCGCACGCAGGCCCGCGCCGTGGACCTGCGCGACCAGCGCCGCATCCCACAGTGCGTGGTTGCACACGATGGCCACGCAGCCTAGCTGGCGGGCCAGGTCCAGCCAGCCGTCGCGCAACGTGTCTAGCAGCAGCGCGCGCGGAATGTGGGGGGCCGTGGCCCGGGCGCCCGCCAGCGCGTCGGGCTGGAAGGATGAGAACAGGGGCTGCACGGCCTGGCCCTGCCACAGACGCGCCGCATGTTCCCCTACCACCCGGCCCGTTTTTTCCTCGACCCCGGGCGTTGGCTTGATCTCGATGTTCAGGAAGAAGCCGTTGGCGATGCAATAGCGCGCCGTGTTCTCCAGGGTGGGCAACGGCTCGCCCGCGTGGGTGCGCGAATGCCAGCTGCCCGCGTCCAGCTGGGCCAATGCGCTCCAGGGGTGATCGCCCCCGGTGCGGCTGGCGGTGGTGCCCAGCGCCTGCGCCGCGTTGGTGGTGCGGTCCAGCGTGGCGTCGTGCATCAGGAATGGCACGCCGTCGGCACTCAGCTTGGCGTCGCATTCGAACATGCGGTAGCCATGCCGGGCGCCCAACCGGAACGCGGCCAGGGTGTTTTCAGGGGCCAGCTTGCCGGCGCCACGGTGGGCGATCCAGCGGGGGTAGGGCCAGGGAGTAGACATGGTCATCTTGCCTCGTGGTTTGTGTGCCACGCCGCGGTGGCCACTGGCACGGCACCGCGCGCGGACGCCGAGCAAGGGCCGCCCCGCAGCGACGGCGTCGTCCCCCTTTCCGGCGCAGCCGGGAGAAGGGGAAAGCGGCGAAGCCGCTCAGGGGTGGGTCACTTTCTTTTTCCGGTGGTGGCGTCGAACGCATGCAGGCGGTCTGGGCGCGGCACCACGTGGATCACCGAGTCAGGCGCGGGCGCATGGGTGCCTTCTTCCACGCGCACAATGATCTGTTCGCCATGGATGCGGCCGTAGATGAGGCGCTCGGCGCCCAGCAGCTCCACCGTCTCGACCTTGACTTCCCAACCTTCGCTGCGCACGTCCAGGTGCTCGGGGCGGATGCCCAGGATGGTGCCGGGCGCGGCGCTGGGGGCGTTCTTGAGCAGGTTCATGGGCGGCGAGCCGATGAAGCTGGCCACGAAGGTGGTGGCGGGCGTGTGGTAGACCTCTTCGGGCGTGCCGAACTGCTCCATGTTGCCGGCGTTCATCACGATCATGCGCTGCGCCAGCGTCATGGCCTCGACCTGGTCATGCGTCACGAACAGGCTGGTGATGCCCAGTTCGCGGTGCAGCTTCTGGATCTCGAGGCGGGTCTGGGCGCGCAGCTTGGCGTCCAGGTTGGACAGCGGCTCGTCGAACAGGAACACCTGGGGCTGGCGCACGATGGCACGGCCCATGGCCACCCGCTGGCGCTGGCCGCCCGACAGCTCGCGCGGCTTGCGTTCGAGCAGATGGCCCAGTTCGAGGATCTTGGCGGCCTTGTCCACGCGCGCCCTGATTTCCTCCTTGGGCACCTTGGCGATCTTCAGGCCATAGGCCATGTTGTCGAAGTTCGTCATGTGCGGGTACAGCGCGTAGTTCTGGAACACCATCGCGATGTCACGCTGGGCGGGTTCCAGGTTGTTCACCACGCGGTCGCCGATGCGCAGTTCGCCGCCGGAGATTTCCTCCAGGCCCGCGACCATGCGCAGCAGGGTGGATTTGCCGCAGCCCGAGGGGCCCACGATGACGATGAACTCGCCGTCCTGGACCTCGGCGTTCACGCCGTGGATCACCTGGTTGGCCTTGGGGCCATGGCCGTAGCGCTTGATGATGTTGCGAAGGGAGATGGATGCCATGATGCAATGAATTTGATAGCTACAAGTGCTGAATGGATAAGCGCTGGCAGGGGTTTTGTCTTATTTCTCGGTGTCCACCAGGCCCTTGACGAACCAGCGCTGCATGACCACCACCACGAAGGCCGGAGGCAGCATGGCCAGGAGGGCCGTGGCCATCACGATGTTCCATTCGTTGCCCGCGTCGCCGCCGGCCAGCATGCGCTTGATGCCGATCACCACGGGGTACATGTCTTCCGAGGTGGTCACCAGCAGCGGCCACAGGTACTGGTTCCAGCCGTAGATGAACTGGATCACGAACAGCGCGGCGATCGACGTGCGCGACAGCGGCACCAGGATGTCCTTGAAGAAGCGCATGGGGCCCGCGCCGTCCACGCGGGCGGCTTCCACCAGTTCGTCGGGCACCGTGAGGAAGAACTGCCGGAACAGGAACGTGGCGGTGGCCGACGCGATCAGCGGCACCGTGAGGCCCGCATACGTGTTGAGCATGCCCAGGTCCGACACCACCTGGTAGGTGGGGCCGATGCGCACTTCCACCGGCAGCATCAGCGTGATGAAGATCAGCCAGAAGCAGATGCCCTTGAAGGGGAAGCGGAAGTACACGATGGCGAACGCCGACAGCAGCGAGATGGCGATCTTGCCCAGCGTGATGACGATGGCGGTGACGAAGCTCACCCACATCATGCGCGCCACCGGCGCGGTGGAGCCCGCGCCCGTGCCGCCGCCGAACAGGGCGTCGTGGTAGGTCTGCCAGAAGTTGCCGCCGGGCACCATGGGCATGGGCACCTGCACGATGTCCTGCGCGGTGTGTGTCGAGGCCACGAAGGCCAGGTACAGTGGAAAGCCGACGATGATCACGCCCAGCACCATGATGAGGTGCGAGAACGCGGTGAGATAAGGACTGCGCTCTACCATGCGAGGGCTCCAGGAGAGAGGGGCGATGAAGAAGACATGCGTGAATTAAGGAGTGCCAATGCGCGTGCCACCGCGGAACCGGCTTTGCCGGGCCGCTGGAGGCGCCCCCTCGCGGGGGAGGCGCCACGGGCGCTTCGGGGGGGAGTCATCTAGTACTGCACTTTCTTCTCGACGTAGCGGAACTGGATCACGGTGAGCACCACCACGATCACCATCAGCACCACCGACTGCGCGGCCGATCCGCCCATGTCCATGGCCTTGAACCCATCGTGGTACACCTTGTAGACCAGGATGGCGGTATCGCGGCCCGGGCCGCCTTGCGTGGTGGCGTCCACGATGGCGAAGGTGTCGAAGAAGGCATACACCACGTTGATCACGAGCAGGAAGAACGTGGTGGGCGAGAGCAGCGGAAACTGGATGCTCCAGAACCTGCGCCAGGGGCCCGCGCCATCAATGGCTGCGGCTTCGATGAGCGACTTGGGGATGGACTGCAGGCCCGCCAGGAAGAACAGGAAGTTGTAGGAGATCTGCTTCCACACCGCGGCGATCACGATCAGCGCCATGGCGTGGTCGGAGTTGAGCATGTGGTTCCAGTCGAAGCCCGACTGGCGCAGCATGTAGGCCACCACCCCGAGCGACGGCGAGAACATGAACATCCACAGCACGCCCGCCACGGCGGGTGCCACGGCATAGGGCAGCAGCAGCGCGGTCTTGTAGACCATCGCGCCCTTGATGATGCGGTCGGCGAAGATCGCCAGGATCAGCGACAGGCTGATGCCGCTGACCGCCACCAGGATCGAGAAGAAGGCGGTGGTCTTGAACGACGCCAGATAGCCCGGGTCCTGGAACAGATCCCGGAAGTTGTCGAAACCGACCCATTCCCTCGAGAAGCCGAAGGAATCCTGCATCTGGAACGACTGCACCAGGGCCTGGCCTGCGGGCCAGAAGAAGAAGACGCTGATGATGGCCAGCTGGGGTGCCAGAAGCACCCACGGCAGCCACGCAGAGCGAAAGAGAACGCGTTTTTCCATGTCCAGACTCTCAAAAAATGCCCCCGTGCTGACTGTTGCGCAGGGGCGCTGCCCCTCCGGGGGGGGCCGCTTTTTGCCCCGGGGCAGCCCGGCGGCAAAAAAAGACAACCCGCCGCCCAGTGAACCGCAGGGGTTTACAGGGGCGGCGGGCTTTCGATGTCCCCAGGCCGCAAGGGCCCGGTCGCATCCATAGGCGCTCGTCAGAACTTACTTGTTGGCGCGCGCGAACCGGGCCAGCTGTTCGTTGCCGCGGGTCACGGCCGTGTCCAGCGCCTCCTTGGGGGTCTTCTTGCCCGACCAGATCTGTTCGGTTTCCTCGTCGATGATGGAACGGATCTGCACGAAGTTGCCCAGGCGGATGCCGCGCGACTTGTCGGTGGCCTTGCGGATCATCTGCGTGACGGCGACGTCGGTGCCGGGGTTCTTTTCATAGAAGCCCGAGGCTTCGGTGAGCTTGTAGGCGGCCGTGGTCACGGGCAGGTAGCCCGTGCGCTGGTGGCTGGCCGCCTGCACCTTGGTGTCGTTCAGGAAGTTCAGGAAGTCGGCCACGCCCTTGTACTCTTCGGTCTTCTTGCCGGCCATCACCCAGAGGCTGGCGCCGCCGATGGCGGTGTTCTGGGGCGCGCCCTTCACGTCGGCGTAGTAGGGCAGGGCCGAGATGCCATAGGCGAACTTGGCTTCCTTGGCCACGCGGGCGTACAGGCCCGACGAGCCCGTGATCATGGCGCACTCGCCCGAGGGGAAGGACGCGTCCGGCACATTGCCGCGGCCCTTGTAGACGAAGCTACCGTCCTTGGAGGCCTTGGCCAGGTTCTCGAAGTGGCGCACGTGCAGCGGCGTGTTGATCTGCAGCTGGGCGTCGTTGCCGTCAAAGCCGTTGTTCTTGGACGCGAACAGCGTGTTGTGCCACAGCGAGAAGCTCTCCAGCTGCGTCCAGCTGATCCAGCTCGTGGTGAACGGGCAGCTGTGGCCGCTGGCCTTGAGCTTGGACGCGGCGGCGAACACCTCGGGCCATGTCTTGGGCGGGGTGTTGGGGTCCAGGCCCGCCTTCTTGAAGGCGTCCTTGTTGTAATAGAAGATGGTGGTGGAGCTGTTGAGCGGGTAGCTCAGCATCTGGCCGTTGGGCGCGGTGTAGTAGCCGGCCACGGCCGACACGTACTGGGTGGGGTCGAACTTGAAGCCGCCGTCGTTGAGCACCTTGGCGGCGGGCACGATGGCACCCTTGCTGGCCATCATGGTGGCGGTGCCTACTTCGAACACCTGGAGGATGTGGGGTGCATTGCCCGCACGGAACGCGGCGATGGCGCCCGTCATCGATTCGTCATACGTGCCCTTGTAGGTGGGCACGACCTTGTACTTGGTCTGGCTCGCGTTGTACTGTTTTGCCAGGTCGTTGACCCAATCGCCGAGCGCTGCGCTCATCGAATGCCACCACTGAATCTCGACCGGCGCCTGAGCCTGGGCTTGTGCAGGCAGGCACGCCGACATGGCGATGGCAGCGCAGACCGCCAGATGCTTCGTTTGCATGAATATTTCCTCCGAGGATGACAAAAAGCACAAGGGCCGGATGCTATGCAGCCGATGTGACATTGATATGTCGTTGTCGCATGAGCCTGTCGCTTGCAACAACCGGGGAAACCCCTTGGGGTCCCCATGAGGGAAGCGATTGTGACTCTTTTGTGACAAGGTGTGGCGCATTTGCCGAGGCTTGCAAGGTTTTGTGCAATGCACCATGCTGTCGGTCGCGCGCAGGCCTCTGCCGCGCCGGTTCGTTCGCGTCGTCGCGCGCCGGTTTCTTTTCCCCCTCTCCTCCTTCTTCCTTATTGCCATGGCCATCAATTCGCTGGACAAGAACAAGATCAAATTCCTGTTGCTCGAGGGCATCCACCCTTCCGCGGTGGATGTGATCCGCGGTGCCGGCTACACCCAGATCGAGACGGTGTCCGGCGCGCTGCCCGACGACGAACTCAAGCGCAAGATTGCCGACGTGCACTTCGTGGGCATCCGTTCGCGCACGCAGCTCACCGAGGAGGTGTTTGCGCAGGCGCACAAGCTGGTGGCCGTGGGCTGTTTTTGCATCGGCACCAACCAGGTGGACCTGAACGCGGCGCGCGAGCGCGGCATTGCCGTTTTCAATGCCCCGTATTCCAACACCCGTTCGGTGGCCGAGCTGGTGCTGGCCGAGGCCATCCTGCTGCTGCGCGGCATTCCGGAGAAAAACGCGGTGGCCCACCGTGGGGGCTGGCTCAAGTCGGCCGACAACGCCTATGAGATCCGGGGCAAGACGCTGGGCATCGTGGGCTACGGCTCCATCGGCACGCAGCTGTCGGTGCTGGCCGAGGCCATGGGCATGCAGGTGGCCTTCTTCGACGTGGTGAGCAAGCTGCCCCTGGGCAACGCGCGCCAGGTGCAGCATCTGCACGACCTGCTGGGCCAGAGCGACATCGTGAGCCTGCACGTGCCCGAGCTGCCGTCCACCGAGGGAATGATCGGCGCGGCCGAGATCGCCGCCATGAAGCCCGGCGGCATCCTCATCAACGCCGCGCGCGGCACGGTGGTGGATATCGAGGCCCTGGCCGGGGCCCTCAAGGCCAAGAAACTGCTGGGCGCCGCCATCGATGTGTTCCCGGTGGAGCCGCGCACCAACAAGGACGAGTTCCAGTCGCCCCTGCGCGGGCTGGACAACGTGATCCTCACGCCCCATGTCGGCGGCTCCACCATGGAGGCGCAGGCCAACATCGGCCTTGAAGTGGCGGAAAAGCTCGTGAAGTACAGCGACAACGGCACCAGCACCTCGTCGGTCAATTTCCCCGAGGTCGCGCTGCCCGCGCACCCTGGCAAGCATCGCCTGCTGCACATCCACCGCAACGTGCCGGGCGTGCTGTCGGAGATCAACCGCATCTTCTCGGACAACCAGATCAACATCTCGGCCCAGTACCTGCAGACCAACGAGAAGATCGGCTACGTGGTCATCGACATCGACGCGGCCTCGTCCGACCTGGCGCTGGACAAGCTGGCGAAGGTCGGCGGCACGCTGCGCAGCCGGGTGCTGTTCTGAACGGGGGGGGGTGCCTGGGCGGGGCGGGCGCCGGCAAGGGAAGGCACGGTGGCATAAAATCACGCCCCCACCCCAGGTAGACCCCCATGAATGTTCCGATTGCGTTGGCTGCCTTGCAGATGCAGGCTGCCGAGCCCGTGCGTCTGCGCGAGATTCCCTATAACTACACCTCGTTCTCCGACCGGGAGATCGTGATCCGCCTGCTGGGGTCCGCCTCCTGGGACGTGCTGGACCAATTGCGCAAGGAGCGCCGCACCGGGCGCTCCGCCCGCATGCTGTACGAAGTGCTGGGCGATATCTGGGTGGTGCAGCGCAACCCCTACCTGCAGGACGACCTGCTGGACAACCCCAACCGCCGCAAGCTGCTGGTCGATGCCCTGCAGCACCGCCTGGCCGAGATCGACAAGCGCCGCACCCCCGACGACGACGCCGGGCGGGACCGCCTGGTCGGCGAGCTGGTGGTGGCGGCGCGCCGCGCCGTGGCCGAATTCAACGCCACCTTCGAGCAGGCCGCGCAGCTGCGCCGCCAGATCCAGAAGACCCTGGGCCGCCTCACGGCCAAGGACAACATCAAGTTCGACGGCCTCTCGCGCGTGAGCCACGTGACCGACGCGACCGACTGGCGCGTCGAATACCCGTTCGTGGTGCTCACGCCGGACACGGAAACCGAGATGGCCGGCCTGGTCAAGGGCTGCATCGAACTGGGCCTGACCATCATTCCCCGCGGAGGCGGCACCGGCTACACCGGCGGCGCCATCCCGCTGACGTGGAAAAGCGTGGTCATCAACACCGAAAAGCTCGAAGCCATGACCGAGGTGGAGATGCGCCGCCTGCCGGGCATGGACCGCGAAGTGGGCACGGTGTGGACCGAGGCCGGCGTGGTCACCCAGCGCGTGGCCGATGCGGCCGAGCGCGCAGGTTTTGTGTTTGCCGTGGACCCGACCAGCGCCGAAGCCAGCTGCATCGGTGGCAACATCGCCATGAACGCGGGCGGCAAGAAGGCCGTGCTGTGGGGCACGGCGCTCGACAACCTGGCCAGCTGGCGCATGGTCACGCCCGACGCCCAGTGGCTCGAGGTGACCCGCCTGGACCACAACATGGGCAAGATCCATGACGTGGAGACGGCCACCTTCGAGCTGCAGTACTTCGAGGCCGACGGCAAGACGCCCGTGCGCACCGAGCGCCTGGCCATCCCGGGCCGCACCTTCCGCAAGGAAGGCCTGGGCAAGGACGTGACGGACAAGTTCCTCTCGGGCCTGCCCGGCATCCAGAAGGAAGGCTGCGACGGCCTGATCACCAGCGCGCGCTGGGTGGTGCACCGCATGCCCGAGCACACGCGCACCGTGTGCCTGGAGTTCTTTGGCAACGCCAAGGACGCCGTGCCCAGCATCGTGGAGATCAAGGACTTCATGTTCGCCGAGCAAAAGCGCTCGGGCGTGCTGCTGGCCGGCCTGGAGCACCTGGACGACCGGTACCTGAAAGCGGTGGGCTACGCCACCAAGAGCAAGAAGCACGGGGGCGGCCTGCCCAAGATGGTGCTGTTCGGCGACATCGCGGGCGACAACGCCGACGACGTGGCGCGCATCACCAGCGAGGTCGTGCGCATCGCCAACTCGCGCAGCGGCGAAGGCTTCATCGCCATCAGCCCCGAGGCGCGCAAGAAATTCTGGCTGGACCGCAAGCGCACGGCCGCCATCAGCCGCCACACCAACGCCTTCAAGATCAACGAAGACGTGGTGATCCCGCTGCCGCGCATGGCCGAGTACACCGACGGCATCGAGCGCATCAACATCGAGCTGTCCCTGCGCAACAAGATCAAGCTGTGCGACGCGCTCACCGAGTTCTTCGAGCGCGGCAACCTGCCGCTGGGCAAGCACGACGACGCGAGCGAAATCCCCTCGGCCGAACTGCTGGAGGACCGCGTGGCGCAAGCCCTGGCGCTGGTGGCCGAGGTGCGCGCGCTGTGGGCCGGCTGGCTGCAGGATGTCGAACCCCTGTTCCCGCAGCTGCAGGACCACACCCTGCGCGCGAGTTGGAAGACCCAGCTGCGCGCCCCCCTATCGGGCATCTTCGCGGGCGCGGCGTTCCAGCCCATCCTGGACGAAGCCACGGCCATCCACAAGCGCGTGCTCAAGGGCCGAGTCTGGGTGGCGCTGCACATGCACGCCGGCGACGGCAACGTGCACACCAACCTGCCGGTCAACAGCGACGACTATGAAATGCTGCAGACCGCGCACGAGGCGGTCGAGCGCATCATGGTGCTGGCGCGCAGCCTGGACGGCGTGATCTCGGGTGAGCACGGCATCGGCATCACCAAGCTGGAGTTCCTGACCGACGCCGAGCTGCTGCCGTTCGCGCAGTACAAGCAGCGGGTGGACCCCGAAGGGCGCTTCAACAAAGGAAAATTGCTCCGAAATCAGGAGCTGCCTGCGCTGGATGGGAAAGCGCTGGAGGCCCATCTGGCTTCCAAGCCGGCTTCCAGGCCCGCCGCCTTGCATGCAGACCTGACCAATGCCTACACGCCCAGCTTCGGCCTCATGGGGCACGAGTCGCTGATCATGCAGCAGAGCGACATCGGCGCGATCGCCGATTCGGTCAAGGACTGCCTGCGCTGCGGCAAGTGCAAACCCGTGTGCAGCACGCACGTGCCACGCGCCAACCTGCTGTACAGCCCGCGCAACAAGATCCTGGCGACCTCGCTGCTGGTCGAGGCGTTCTTGTACGAAGAGCAGACCCGCCGGGGCGTGAGCATCAAGCACTGGCAGGAGTTCGAGGACGTGGCGGACCACTGCACGGTGTGCCACAAGTGCGAGAGCCCCTGCCCGGTGAAGATCGACTTCGGCGATGTCACCATGAACATGCGCAACCTGCTGCGCAAGATGGGCAAGAAGACCTTCCGCCCCGGCAACGCGCTGGCGATGACCATGCTCAACGCCACGAATCCGGACACCATCAAGTTCATGCGTTCGGCCATGGTGGACGTGGGCTTCAAGGCCCAGCGCCTGGCCGTGGACCTGCTGCGCAAGGTGGGCCGCAGGCAGACGGCCAAGCCGCCAGCGACGGTGGGCACGGCGCCGATCAAGGAGCAGGTGATCCACTTCATCAACAAGAAGCTGCCCGGCGGCCTGCCCAAGAAGACGGCGCGCGCGCTGCTCGACATCGAGGACAAGGACTACGTGCCCATCATCCGCGACCCGCAGGCCACCACGGCCGAGACGGAGGCGGTGTTCTACTTCCCCGGCTGCGGGTCGGAGCGCTTGTTCTCGCAGGTGGGTCTGGCCACGCAGGCCATGCTGTGGCATGCGGGCGTGCAGACCGTGCTGCCGCCGGGCTACCTGTGCTGCGGCTACCCGCAGCGCGGCAGCGGCCAGTTCGACAAGGCCGAGAAGATGATCACCGACAACCGGGTGCTCTTCCACCGCGTGGCCAACACGCTCAACTACCTCGACATCAAGACCGTGGTGGTGAGCTGTGGCACCTGCTACGACCAGCTGCAGGGCTACGAGTTCGGCAAGATCTTCCCGGGCAGCCGCATCATCGACATCCACGAGTACCTGCTGGAAAAGGGCATCCAGCTGCAGGGCAAGGGTGCCTACCTGTACCACGAGCCTTGCCACAACCCGATGAAGCTGCAGGACTCGATGAAGACCGTGAAGGCGCTGGTGGGCGAGCAGGTCTTGAAGAGCGAGCGCTGCTGCGGCGAGTCGGGCACGCTGGGCGTGACCCGGCCCGACGTCTCCACGCAGGTACGTTTCCGCAAGGAAGAGGAGATCCGCAAGGGCGAGGCCCAGCTGCGCGAAAGCGGCGCCGTGGGCGCGCAGGACAACGTGAAGATCCTCACCAGCTGCCCCAGCTGCCTGCAGGGCCTGAACCGCTACGAAGGCGACCTGAACAACGGCCTGCTCGAAGCCGACTACATCGTGGTCGAGATGGCGCGCGAGATCCTGGGCGAGAACTGGATGCCGGACTATGTGCAGCGCGCCAACAACGGCGGCATCGAGCGGGTGCTGGTGTGACGGCCTGCCCGTTGTGCGCTGAAGATGGTGGCGCACTGGTCTGGCGCGGTGAGCGACTGCGTGTCATCCGTGCGCAGGAGGCGGGGTTTCCTGCCTTCTACCGCGTGGTCTGGAATGCGCATGTGGCCGAGTTCTCTGACCTGGCTGCTGCCGAACGTGCCCACTGCATGGAGGCCGTGACGGTGGTGGAGCAGGCCCTGCGCCAGCACCTGTCGCCCACCAAGGTCAACATCGCGGCGCTGGGCAACATGGTGCCGCACCTGCACTGGCATGTGATTGCGCGGTTTGACTGGGACAGTCACTTTCCCTCACCCGTGTGGGCGGCTGCGCAGCGGCCCAGCCCTGTGGCGCAAGAGGCTGCCGTGCAGGCGCTGCTGCCAGCGCTGGAAAGCGCCTTGCGCCAGCAGCTGGCGACCCTGGCTACTGCGTGACTGGCGCTCTGTCAGGAGTCGGTGCGTCTGCCGGCCCTCTGGGCGGTGGGGTCTGCGGCGGGTGGGACAATCACAACCGCCTTTTCTGACAACAGTTTTCTCACAGGTGAATCCATGGCAGGTTTGAAAGCGGGCGCGCCCACGCCGCAGGCAATCACGGTGCACGAAGCATCACGGGTGCTCGAAGTGGGGTTCTCCGATGACGCCACGTTCCGCATTCCGTTTGAGCTGATGCGGGTGTATTCACCGTCGGCCGAAGTGCAGGGTCATGGCCCGGGCCAGGAAGTGCTGCAGACGGGCAAGCGGGAGGTCACGCTGGTCAACCTGGAGCCCGTGGGCAACTACGCGGTCAAGCCCACGTTCTCGGACGGCCACGACAGCGGCATCTTCACCTGGGACTACCTCTACGAACTGGGCCAGAAGCAGGACGCGCTGTGGACGCAGTACACCGAGCGCCTGGCCGCGGCGGGCGTGGACCGCGACGCGCCGATGGCGCCCAAGGGTGGTGCAGGCGGGCATGCCTGTGGCGGTCACTGAAGGGCAGCCCCTAAGCCCTTGTTGATCAATGTGCTATTGAAAGAAGAGCTGCCAGCGCAATATAGACAAGCGGTAGCGGCTGTTTTCTCTTTGATGGCGTTGTCCTAATTGCGACACAAGCCCCATTTCAGTGCGGGGTTGTCGCTGTACCTCTGGCGCTTGCGCGCCTAGCATGATTCTTATGAGCACCACACATTTTGGTTTTCAGTCGGTCGACGAGCAGGAAAAGGCGCGCCGCGTGCGTGGCGTGTTCGATTCGGTCGCCTCCAAATACGATGTGATGAACGACCTCATGTCGGCCGGCCTGCACCGCGCCTGGAAGGCCTACACCGTGATGGTGGCCAACCTCGGCGAGGGCAGCCAGGTGCTGGACATCGCGGGCGGCACGGGCGATCTCGCGCTGGCATTTTCGAAGAAGGTGGGCGCCACGGGGCGCGTGGTGCATACCGACATCAATGAAGCCATGCTGCGCGTGGGCCGCGACCGTCTCATCGATGCGGGCGTGGTGCTGCCCACGCTGGTCTGCGATGCCGAAAAGCTGCCGTTCCCGGATGCGCATTTCGACGTGGTGAGCGTGGCCTTCGGCCTGCGCAACATGACGCACAAGGACCAGGCCATCGCCGAGATGTGCCGCGTGCTCAAGCCCGGCGGCAAGTTGCTGGTGCTCGAATTTTCGAAGGTGGCCAAGCCGCTGGAAAAAGTGTACGACTGGTATTCGTTCAAGGTGCTGCCCCAGCTGGGCAAGCTGGTGGCGGGCGACGATGCCAGCTACCGCTACCTGGCGGAGTCCATCCGCATGCACCCGGGACAGGAAGAACTCAAAAGCCTCATGCAGAAAAATGGCTTTGGGCATGTGGACTATCACAACATGACGGGGGGAATCGTGGCCCTGCATGTTGGAATCAAGTGCTGAGTGAGCGTTTCGCTCGGTCATTAACGGAGACGGAGAAGTCATGATGAAACTGTGGTCTGTGGTGTTGGTCGCGATGCTGGCGTTTGCACACGCCGATGCCGACGCCCGGCGACTGGCTGGCGGCAAATCGGTGGGCAAGCAGTCGAGCAATGTGACGCAGCGCGAGTCGGCAACGCCGCCCGCAACGCCGGGGGCTCCGGCACAGAACGCGACCAATGCGGCAGGCGCCAAGCCGGCCACGGCGGGCGCGGCACCTGCCGCCGCGGCTGCGAAGAAGCCCTGGGGCGCGATGCTGGGTGGCCTGGCCGCGGGCCTGGGCCTGGCCTGGCTGGCCAGTTCGCTGGGCCTGGGCGCAGGGTTCGGCAATATTTTGATGATCGCGCTGCTGGCGCTGGCCGCGTTCGCCATCTTCAAGATGGTGATGCGCGCGCGCAGTGGCGCCAGCCAGGGCGGTGGTGCCGCTGGAGGCGCGCCGTTCGCCTTCCAGGGGGCAGGGGCCGCCTCGCCGGCGGCGGCGCAGGTGCCTCCGCAGTACAGCCCCAACAACGTGGGCAACGACGCCTCGGCGCGCCCCTGGGAGCGCAGCAGCATGGCGTTCGATGCCTCGCGCGCAGCGCAGGGCGGGGCCGGCACGGGTGTGGTCATCGGTTCGGGTCTGTCGGGCTCGCAGAACTGGGGCGTTCCGGCCGATTTCGACACCGAAGGGTTCCTGTCCGCCGCCAAGCGCAACTTCGTCACGCTGCAGGCCGCCTGGGACCGCTCGGACATCACCACGCTGCGTTCCATGATGACGGACAGCATGCTGGACGAGATCCGCACCCAGCTGACCGAGCGCGAAGCGCACCGCGGCGTGCAGCCCAACCACACGGACGTGGTCATGATCGAGGCCCAGTTGCTGGGCATCGAGGACCTGGGCGACGGCTACATGGCCAGCGTCGAGTTCTCCGGCATGATCCGCGAGGAACCCTCCGCGGGCCCGAGCCCGTTCCGCGAGGTCTGGAACATGACCAAGCCCAAGGCGGGCAGCAGCGGCTGGCTGGTGGCAGGGGTGCAGGCCCTGCAGTAATAAAGGAGATACCCCCATTTGGGGCTATCCCAGTTCAGGGAATAATCGGGGACTATGGCAACACCACAGTCCCCTTTTTCGTTTCTGGACGGCCTCTTCGAGCGTGTGGCCGCCGGCCCCCAACCTCCGCAGTGGCTGGTGCACGAGATGCAGCAGCGCATGGTGCTGTTCCTCAACCATGTCCTCATGCAGGAAAAGGAGGCCACCGACCGCCTGGTGCGCCAGAAGGGGCGCATCGCCCGCGTGCAGTGGCGCGCCTATTCGATGGCGCTTGTCATCACGCCCGCCGGCCTGTTCAACCTGGCGCCCGAGACCGCGGCGCCCGACCTGCGCCTTGAAGTGACCGAGAGCTCGCCGCTCACGCTCGCCCAGTCGGCCCTGCGGGGGGACAAGCCCTCCATCCGCATCGAAGGCGATGTGCAGCTGGCCGCCGAGATCAACTGGCTGGTCGACCATGTACGCTGGGATGTCGAGGAAGACCTCGCACGCGTGATCGGCGATGCCCCGGCGCACACGGTGGCGCAGGTTGCGCGCCGCGCCGCGCAGGCGCTGCGCCAGTTCGTGGGCGCGCGCGTGGCGCCGTCATCCTTTGCGGCCGTGCCCGTGCCCCCCATGCCGGCAGCGCCGGCCAGCGGCTCCGACCGGGCCGGCGCATGAAGCAATTCCTGCGGGGCGCCGCCATCCTCTGGGTGGGGTTCCGGTACGGCCTGGACGGCCTGGTGCTCGACAGCTTCCAGAAGCCCTGGCTGCGGCCGGTGTCGCGCATCCTGTCGTTCGGGCGCAACCTGGACGCCCCCCGGGGCCAGCGGCTTCGCTTGGCGCTGGAGCGGCTGGGGCCCATCTTCGTCAAGTTCGGCCAGGTGCTTTCGACCCGGCGCGACCTGCTGCCGCCCGACGTGGCCGACGAGCTCGCCCGGCTGCAGGACCGCGTGCCCCCGTTCGATCCCGAGGTGGCGATCGCCACCATCGAGCGGGCGTTCCGCAGGCCCGTGGATGAGGTCTTCACGTCCTTCGACCGCGTGCCGGTGGCCAGCGCCTCGATCGCGCAGGTGCACTTCGCCACGCTGCGCGACCGCCACGGCATCGAGCGCGAGGTGGCGGTCAAGGTGCTTCGCCCCGGCATGCTGCCGGTGATCGAGAAAGACCTGGGCCTCATGCGCATGATGGCCGGCTGGGTGGAGAACCTGTCGGCGGACGGCAAGCGCCTGAAGCCCCGCGAGGTGGTGGCCGAGTTCGACAACTACCTGCACGATGAGCTGGACCTGGTGCGCGAGGCCGCCAACGCCGCGCAGCTGCGCCGCAACATGCAGGGGCTGGACCTGGTGCTGATCCCCGAGATGTTCTGGGACTTCTGCCACCCCGAGGTCATGGTGATGCAGCGCATGAACGGCGTGCCCATCAGCCAGACGGAGCGCCTGCGTGATGCCGGGGTGGACATCCCCAAGCTGGCGCGCGACGGCGTCACGATCTTCTTCACCCAGGTGTTCCGCGACGGCTTCTTCCACGCCGACATGCACCCGGGCAACATCCAGGTGAGCCTGGACCCGGCGACCTTCGGGCGCTACATCTCGCTTGACTTCGGCATCGTGGGCACCCTCACCGAATCGGACAAGGAGTACCTCGCGCAGAACTTCGTGGCGTTCTTTCGCCGCGACTACAAGCGCGTGGCCGAACTGCACATCGAAAGCGGCTGGGTGCCGCCCGAAACGCGGGTCAACGATCTGGAATCGGCGATCCGCGCGGTGTGCGAGCCGTACTTCGACCGGCCGCTCAAGGAAATCTCGCTGGGCATGGTGCTGATGCGGCTCTTCCAGACCTCGCGCCGGTTCCATGTGGAAATCCAGCCCCAGCTCGTGCTCCTGCAAAAGACACTGCTCAACATCGAAGGCCTGGGCCGCGAGCTCGACCCTGAGCTGGACCTGTGGAGCACGGCCAAGCCCTTCCTGGAGAAGTGGATGCTCGAGCAGATGGGACCGCAGCGCGTGCTGCGCGAGCTGCGCGCCGAGGCGCCGCACTACGCCAAGCTGATTCCCGAGCTGCCCCGGCTGCTGTACGACTACCTGCGCCACAAGCCGCAGGACCATCGGCGCGAGCTGCTGGAACTGCTGGCCGCGCAAAAGCGCACCAACCGCCTGCTGCAGGGCATCATCTACGTGGGCGCGGGCTTCGTGCTGGGCCTGCTGTCGCTGATGCTGGTACAGCAGTTGCAAGTGCTTCTGCGTTTCCGGATTTTCTAGGTTTCCCTTCCCCACCCCTTCGCGACATCGAGGAGCATGCCGTGCTGTTGACCCTGGTCATTGTCTATCTGTTGATCACCATCGCCATCGGCCTGCTGGCAGCCCGGCGAGTCAAGAATGCCGCGGATTTCGCCATTGCAGGGCGCCATCTGCCGCTGTACATGATCATCACCACCACGTTTGCAACGTGGTTCGGCTCGGAAACGGTGCTGGGCATCCCGGCCAAATTCATCGAGGGCGGGCTGGGCAACGTGGTCGAAGACCCCTTCGGCGCCGGCTTCTGCCTGATCCTGGTGGGCCTGTTCTTCGCGGGCAAGCTCTACCGCATGACGCTGCTCACCATCAGCGACTACTACCGCGAGCGCTATGGCCGCACGGTGGAGATCGTCTGCTCCCTCATCATCATGCTCAGCTACCTGGGCTGGGTGTCTGCCCAGGTCACGGCGCTGGGGCTGGTGTTCAACCTGCTGTCGGCCGGCGCCATCAGCATCCCCGTGGGCATGACCATCGGCGTGGCCTCCATCCTGGCCTACACGCTGTTTGGCGGCATGTGGTCGGTGGCGGTGACCGACTTCATCCAGATGATCATCCTGGTGGTGGGGCTGGCCGTGATCGCGGTGTTCGCGGGCAACATGGCGGGCGGTGCCGGCAAGGTCATCGAGTTCGCCTCCAGCCGCGAGCTGTTTCGCTTCCTGCCCGAGCCCAAGTTCCATGACGTGGTGTTCTTCATCGCGGCGGGCGTCACCATGATGTTCGGCTCGATTCCGCAGCAGGACGTGTTCCAGCGCGTGATGTCGGCCAACAACATCGAGGCCGCCACGCGCGGCCCGGTGATCGGGGGCATCTGCTACATCCTGTTCGCCTTCGTGCCCATGTTCCTCGTGGCCAGCGCGCTGATCATCATGCCCGCCGAGACGGCCGAGCTGCTCAAGGACGACCCGCAGAAGGTGCTGCCCACGCTGGTGCTGTCCAAGATGCCCTTCGTGATGCAGGTGCTGTTCTTCGGCGCGCTGCTGTCGGCCCTCAAATCCACCGCGTCGGCCACGCTGCTGGCGCCCAGCGTCACGTTCACCGAGAACATCTGGCGCCAGTTCCGCCCGCACAGCTCGGACAGGCAGCACCTGCGCACCATGCGCGTCACCACGCTGGTGTTCAGTGCGCTCGTGCTGGCGTATGCCATCTACATGCAGGGCACGTCGATCTATGAGCTGGTGTCCGGCGCCTATCAGGTGCCGCTGGTGGGGGCCTTCGTGCCCCTGGTGTTTGGCCTGTACTGGAAGCGCGCCACGACGCAGGGCGCCATCTTCGCGATCGTGCTGGGCTTGCTGACCTGGCTGCTGTTCCTGGCCACGCCCGCGGGCGCGGTCTTCCCCGCCCAGCTGGCAGGGCTGCTGGCCGCGCTGGCGGGCATGCTGATCGGCTCGCTGGGCCCGCAGGCCATCCGCAACAGCCATGCGGCGCACCACAGGCTCGTCGGCACGGAGTGACACGGTGGCCGGGGGCATGCCGCCTATAATTGAGGGTTTTGCACTTTCCCTCAACACTCTGACATGCCTATCTACGCCTACAAATGCGGCTCCTGCGGCCATGCCAAGGATGTGCTGCAAAAAATCTCCGACGCGCCCCTGACGGTCTGCCCCGCCTGCGGCGCGCAGGCCTTTTCCAAGCAGGTGACCGCGGCGGGTTTCCAGCTCAAGGGCTCCGGCTGGTATGTGACGGATTTCCGCGGCGGCAACGGCGGGAATTCCGCCCCCGCCACCGCCACCGAGGCCAAGCCGGAGTCGAAGTCCGACGCGCCCGCTCCCGCCAGCACCGGAGATGCTCCTAAAAAAGAAGCATCCAGCGCAGCTGCACCAAGCGCTGGCGGCGGTTCAACCTCCACAACCCCTTCGTCGAACTGAGTACCTTCATGGCTGCCTTGCGCAAATGGCTGTTGACCGGCCTTCTGGTGATCGTGCCAGGGGTCATCACGGCGTGGGTGCTCAACTGGATCGTGAGCACGCTCGACCAGACCCTGCAGATCCTGCCGGGCGCATGGCACCCCGACAAGCTGCTGGGAATCCACATTCCCGGCTTCGGCGTGGTCCTCACGCTGCTCATCCTGCTGGTGGTGGGCGCCATCGCCAGCAACTTCGCGGGCCGCAAGCTCGTGCAGTGGGGCGATGCCCTGGTGCACCGCATCCCGGTCGTGCGCTCCATCTACTCCAGCGTCAAGCAGGTGTCGGACACGCTGTTCTCCGAAAGCGGCAACGCGTTTCGCAAGGCCGTGCTGGTGCAGTGGCCGCGCGAGGGTGTCTGGACCGTGGCCTTCGTCACCGGGGCGCCCAACGGCGAGGTGGCGGCCTACCTGCGCGACGAATTCGTGAGCGTGTACGTGCCCACCACGCCCAACCCCACGGGCGGGTATTTCGTGATGCTGCGCAAGAGCGACTGCGTCGAGCTCGACATGAGCGTGGACGCCGCCCTCAAATACATTGTTTCGATGGGCGTGGTCGCTCCGGCGGACCCGACGCTCGTTTCATCCAAGTAAGTAATCCCCTTAACGCGCCCCCTGGGCGCCGGAAGTTTCTGCCATGGCCATGCGTTCCCACTATTGCGGTCTTGTGACCGAAGCCCTGATGGGCCAAACCGTCACCCTGTCGGGCTGGGTGAACCGTCGCCGCGACCATGGCGGCGTGATCTTCATCGACCTGCGCGACCGCGAAGGCTACGTGCAGGTGGTGTGCGACCCGGACCGTGCCGACATGTTCAAGACCGCCGAAGATGTGCGCAACGAGTTCTGCGTGCAGGTCAAGGGGCTGGTGCGCCCCCGTCCCGACGGCACCACCAACGACAAGCTCAAGAGCGGCCAGATCGAAGTGCTGTGCCACGAGCTGAACGTGCTCAACCCCTCGGTCACGCCTCCGTTCCAGATGGACGACGAGAACCTGTCGGAGACCACCCGCCTCACGCACCGCGTGATGGACCTGCGCCGCCCGCACATGCAGCGCAACATGATGCTGCGCTACAAGACGGCCATCCAGGTGCGCAACTTCCTGGACAAGGAAGGCTTCATCGACATCGAGACGCCCATGCTGGGCAAGAGCACGCCCGAAGGCGCGCGCGATTACCTGGTCCCGAGCCGCGTGCACGATGGCCAGTTCTTCGCGCTGCCCCAGTCGCCCCAGCTGTACAAGCAGATGCTGATGGTGGCCGGCTATGACCGCTACTACCAGATCACCAAGTGCTTCCGCGACGAAGACCTGCGCGCCGACCGCCAGCCCGAGTTCACGCAGATCGACTGCGAGACCTCGTTCCTGGGCGAGGAAGAGATCCGCGCGATCTTCCAGCGCATGATCGCCGAGGTGTTCCAGACCCAGCTGGGCGTGGACCTGGGCGAGTTCCCCATCATGACCTACCAGGAGGCGGCTTTCCGCTTCGGCTCCGACAAGCCCGACCTGCGCGTGAAGCTCGAATTCACCGAGCTGACCGAAGTGATGAAGGACGTGGACTTCAAGGTGTTCTCCGCGCCCGCCACCACCAAGGGCGGCCGCGTGGTGGCCCTGCGCGTGCCGGGCGGCGCGCAGATCTCGCGCGGCGAGATCGACGCCTACACCGAGTTCGTGAAGATCTACGGCGCCAAGGGCCTGGCCTGGATCAAGGTCAACGAGGTGGCCAACGGCCGCGAAGGCCTGCAGTCCCCCATCGTCAAGAACCTGCACGACGCAGCCATCGCCGAGATCTTGAAGCGCACCGGCGCCCAGGATGGCGACCTGCTGTTCTTCGGTGCCGACAAGGAAAAGATCGTCAACGACTCCATCGGCGCACTGCGCCTGAAGGTCGGCCACAGCGACTTCGGCAAGAAGAACGGCCTGTTCGAAAGCCGTTGGGCACCGCTGTGGGTGGTGGACTTTCCGATGTTCGAGCATGACGAAGAGAACGACCGCTGGGCCGCCGTGCACCACCCCTTCACGTCGCCCAAGGATGGCCATGAGGACCTGATGGACACGGACCCTGGCAAGTGCATCGCCAAGGCCTACGACATGGTGCTCAACGGCTGGGAGCTGGGTGGCGGCTCGGTGCGTATCCACCGCGCCGATGTGCAAAAGAAGGTGTTCGATGCCCTCAAGATCACGCCCGAAGACGCACAGGCCAAGTTCGGCTACCTGCTGGACGCGCTGCAGTACGGCGCGCCTCCGCATGGTGGCCTCGCCTTCGGCCTGGACCGCCTGATCACGCTGATGACCGGCGCAGAGTCGATCCGCGACGTGATCGCCTTCCCCAAGACCCAGCGTGCGCAGGACCTGCTGACGCAGGCGCCTTCGCCGGTGGACGAAAAGCAGCTGCGCGAGCTGCACATCCGCCTGCGCAACCCCGACGCCATCAAGGCGGCCTGATCCGGGGCATCCGCCAGATCGATCTCGCAGATGCACTCCGGCGGCATCGCACCACAAAGCGGCAGGGGCCTCGGCCCCATGCCGCTTTTTTCTTGGCTGGTTCCCCAGCGTTGAAAGGAAGCCTTCCATGCGTTCCATGACGATCCCGGCCCTGCTGGCAGGGGTGTTGCTGCTGGCCCTGGCGGGCTGCGGCGAAAAGAAGACCGAACTGGGCCAGGGCGGCTCGGTGGTCACCGGTTCGGCCGGGCCCCAGGGCGCGCAGAACGCCGCCCGCGAGCTGGTCCGCTGCGAAGCACCCGTGGCCACGCTGGCGCTGGCCGAGAACCCCAACGGCTACACCGTGGGTTCGGGCTACCACCTGCCGGCATCCCCCGTGCCCCTGGTCAAGCTGCTGGCGCAGCAAAGCGGCTGCTTTCGGGTGGTGGACCGCTCGGCCGGCCTGCGCGGCACCATCCAGGAGCAGGACCTGAAGGACTCCGGCATCCTGCGCAAGAACAACTCCACCGTGGCCAAGGGCAAGGGCTATGAGGCGCAGTACACGCTCACCCCCAGCCTGACCTTCAGCGAGCAGGATGCGGGGCGCGGCCTGGCCGGGGTGATCGCGATGATTCCGGTGCTGCGCGACATTGCCGGCCTGGCCGGTCTGGTGGAGCAGGTCAAGTTCAAGGAGGCGCAGACGGCCCTGCTGCTGTCCGACAACGAAACCACCGAGCAGGTGGCCGCGGCCACCGGGGCGGCACGCACCACCGACCTGGGGGTGGGCGGGCTCGTGTTCGGCAAGCTCGGTGGCGCGGCGGGGGCGGGCTGGAGCAATACCAACGAGGGCAAGGTCATCGCCGCGGCGTTCCTGGATGCGCACAACCAGCTGGTGGTGCAGGTGCGTGCGCTGCAGGCCAAGGAATTGCCCCCGCCCGTGCCCACCACCGCCGCCGCCACGCGCTCCAGGGGCGGGTGAGGAGGGCGCCATGGTGGCAGCGCAGCGGCCCTGCAAGCTCCCGGAGTCGGTGCTGGTGGTGATCCACACCCCGGCGCTGGAGGTGCTGCTGATTCGCCGCGTGGGCGGCGAGGGGCACTGGCAGTCCGTCACCGGCAGCAAGGACCGCCTGGAGGAGCCTTTTGAGGAGACGGCCCGCCGCGAGGTGGCGGAGGAAACCGGCATCGATGCGCGGTCGCCCGGCTGCGTGCTGACCGATTGGGCGCTGGAGAACGTCTACGACATCTGGCCGCAGTGGCTGTACCGCTACGCGCCCGGCGTGGTGCGCAACCGGGAGCGGGTGTTCGGGCTGCGCGTGCCTTCAGGCACCCCGGTCGTGCTCAGCCCGCGCGAGCACGATGCGTTCCGGTGGCTACCCTGGCAGGCCGCCGCGGACGCCTGTTTTTCCGCGTCGAACGCCGAAGCCTGCCTGCTGTTGCCCCGGTTCGCCGGGCAGGCCTGAGGCTTGGAGGGCGCCAGGCGCGTCGCCGATGGCACCAGAGGGGCGCCCGTCCAGCGGCGTTCCCGGGATTTTCAGACCGGCCGCAGGCGCAGCGCGGCCGCGGGGTCGGGAGGCTCGGCGGGGTCGGGGGCCAGGCTGTCCTGGGGCGGCGACGGGATGCGGGTGGGCTCATCGCCGCCGCCGCGCACGCGCAGCACCACGCCGCCGGGCCGGCGTTCGCTGTCCTGCCCCAGGATCGCCCGCGTGGGCGCGGTGCCCACACGCGTGCGCAGCGCGTCGATGGCGTCCTGCAGAGTTTCGGGCGAGGCCATGCGCGCGCGGTGGCGCAGCAGCACCTGCTGGGACATGTCCACCAGCTTGGAGTTGAGCGTGTGCCCGGCCTGCTGCAGCAGGTGGTTCACGGCGCCCGCCGGGTCGCCGGCCAGGCTTTGTGCCATGGCGGCCTCGGCGGTCTTGTTGATCTGCACGAGGCAGTCGCGCACCATCTCCCCGTAAGGTGCGTGCAGGCCGCAGGCGTTGGCCAGCAGCTCGGTCAAGCCCCGTGTGTTGGCGTAGCGCATGCCCAGCGCGCGCACCCAGCCCTCGCCCTCGGACAGGTCGATCGAGGTGACCGCGAGCACGGCCAGCAGGCTGCCCAGGTTGCACGCGGCCTCGAAGTCGAAGCCGCTGGAGGTGATCTCGCCGGCCATGCCGCGCACGGATTCCACGGCCTGCGAGAACTGGCGCTGCTGGATGAGCTGCAGCGTGCGCGCCACCGCCGCGAAACGCCGGATGCGGGCGCTGGACTCGTGCCGCTCCAGGATGCGGCCAAAGTCGGCCATGCAGCGCTCGATGCCCTTGCGGTCGTTGTCGGCGAAGTACGAGAACGTGAGCAGCACCAGCGACTGGAAGTCGAACAGCTTGGAGTCGATGCCCAGCACGGCCGCCCGTGCCAGCACCTTGGTGGCGGTTTCGCGGTCGCCCATGTAGTACGACATCATCCCCAGCTTCTGCAGCCGCACCACCGAATCCGGCGTGAGGCCGCTGGCCGTGCGGTAGGTCTCGATGGCCTGCGAGAAGTTGCCCAGTTCCACCTGCGCGCGGCCCAGCACGTCGTAGGCGTCGGCGAAGGAGGCGTCCTCGCCGATCAGCTCCTGCAGCGTGGTGATGGCCCGCGCCGCCTGCCCGGATTCGATCTGCGCGCGTGCCACCCCGAGCTTGGCCCAGGGCAGGGCGCGGGCGGCGATCACGGCCTCGAACAGCGTGCGGGCCTCGTCGTGGCGGGACAGGCGCAGCAGCAGTTCGGAGCCGATGCGCGCGGCATACAGCCAGTAGGGCTGGCGCGATTCGAAGCGCTCCACGCACAGCTGCGCGGCACGCTCGAAATCCTCGGCCTCGATGGCGTCGAAGATCGGGCGCAGATGGATCTTGCGCAGGCGCGCCAGGCTCAGGCGCTCGAAGAGCGCGCTGGGCGTGAAGGGCTTGAGCAGATAGCCGTCGAGCGCGGACTCGGCGGCCTCGGCCACGGCGGCGTACGAGGCCTCGGACGTGACCATGAAGAACACGGTGGAGAAGGGCAACAGCTGCGCGCGCCGCAGGTCGTCCAGCAGGGTCTGGCCCGAATAGCCCGATTCGCCGAAATACTGCTCGCACAGTACGTAGTCGAACACCGTGTGCTCCAGCCGGCTGCGCGCATCCTGCACCCGGGTGCACTGCACGATGCGGGTCACGCCGTACTCGCGCAACTGGCCCACGAGGATGCTGCGGGAAGTGGCATTGCTGTCGACGATCAGCGCCAGCACCGCAGGCGCGGCGGATGGGTCGTTCTCGGTAGCCATCAGGGTGTGTGCCGGCCCGCCACGGCGGGGGAGTGGAGTGCAACCAAGTGTAAGCCGCCGCCGCGGCTTTCAGCGTCGGGCAAACCCGCAGCCAGTGCGGCTTGCGACACAATCAGGACATGGAACACGACGATATTCTGCGGGTGGCCACCTACAACATTCACAAGGGCGTGCAGGGCATCGGGCCCGCGCGCCGGCTGGAGATCCACAACCTGGGCCTGGCGGTGGAGCAGCTCGACGCCGACATCGTCTGCCTGCAGGAGGTGCGCAAGCTCCACCGGCGCGAGGCGACCTATTTTCAGCGCTGGCCCGAACTGCCCCAGGCCGAGTTCCTCGCGCCCGAGGGCTACGAGGCCGTGTACCGCACCAACGCCACCACCAAACACGGAGAACATGGCAACGCCCTGCTGTCGCGCTGGCCCGTGATCGGGCACCAGCACGAAGACATCTCGGACCACCGCTTCGAGCAGCGCGGGCTCTTGCATGTCGAGGTGGATGCCCACGGGCGGCGCATCCACGTGATCGTGGTGCATCTGGGGCTCATTCCCGGCAGCCGCATCCGCCAGATCGAACGCCTGCAGCGCTTCATCGAGCGCGAGGTGCCGTCCGGCGCGCCCGTCGTGGTGGCCGGGGATTTCAATGACTGGGGCCAGCAGGTCAAGCGCATGCTGGCCGGCTTTGCGCTGCACGAGTTCGACGCGCCGCGCACCTTCACCTACCCGGCGCGGCTGCCGCTGGCGCAGCTGGACCATGTGTACGTGCGCGGCCTCACGCCGCTGTCGCTGCATGTGCCGCGCGGCCGCATCTGGTGGCGCATGTCCGACCACCTCCCGCTGATCGCCGAGTTCAGGCTATGACCCCCGTTGTGCCGTTCGCGGCGCCTTCCTCCCTGGAAGGGGCGACGCCCCCGCCGGGCGACGGGCTTCCGAAATGAGAAGAAAGCCTTTCGCGCGGGCCCATGGGGCAGGATTTTCCGACGACCACCAGGTGCGCCTGCTGCAAGGGGCCGAGGAGCTTTTTCCCGCGCTGATCCAGGCCATGGACGCCGCCCTGTCGGACATCCAGTTCGAGACCTACATCTTCGACTTCACCGGCGCGGGCGCCGCCGTGGCCGAGGCCCTGATGCGCGCGGCGCAGCGCGGCGTGCGCACGCAGCTGGTGGTGGATGGCGTGGGCACGGGCGCCTTGCCCCACGGCTGGGCGCAGCGCCTGCAGGCGGCCGGCGTGCAGTACCGCGTGTATTCGCCGCTCGGCCCCCTGGGCCTGCTGCTGCCACACCGGTGGCGGCGGCTGCACCGCAAGCTGTGCGTGGTGGACGGCTGCATGCTGTTTTGCGGCGGCATCAACGTGCTGGACGACTTCCACGACCCCAACCACGGCGCGCTGGAGGCGCCGCGCTTTGACTTCGCGGTGCAGGCCACGGGCAGCCTGGTGGCATCGGCCAGCGAGACCATGGACCAGCTGTGGTGGCGCATGCAGGCGGTGCGCGACGCGCGCCAGCGCCGCCTGCCCGAGGCCCTGCAGGCCTTGCGCGCCGCCAGCGCGGCCAAGCATGCGCTGCAGGCCGCCGAGGCCGGCCCGCCCATGCGCGCCGCGCTGGTGCTGCGCGACAACGTGCGCAACCGCAGCCGCATCGAAAAGGCCTACCGCCGCGCCATCGGCGCCGCGCGGCACGAAGTCATCATCGCCAACGCCTATTTCATGCCCGGCGGCAAGCTGCGCCGCGCGCTGGTGATGGCGGCGCGCCGGGGCGTGCGGGTGCGCCTGCTGCTGCAAGGGCGCTACGAGTACTTCATGCAGTACCACGCGGCACGGCCCGTGTATGGCGCGCTGCTGGAGGCCGGGGTGGAGATCCACGAATACGCGCCCAGCTTCCTGCACGCCAAGGTGGCCGTGATCGACGCGATGGGCGACAGGCCCTGGGCCACGGTGGGCTCGTCCAACCTCGACCCCTTGAGCCTGCTGCTGGCGCGCGAGGCCAACGTGGTGGTGGAGGACGCAGCCTTTGCCACCGACCTGCGCCAGCGCCTGGTGCATGCGATGCAGCATGCCGGCCGGCGCATGGACCCGGCGCGCTACGCGGGCCGCCCGCTGCGCCAGCGCGTGCTGGACCGCATTGCCTTCGGCCTCATGCGGCTGGCGCTGTGGATCACCGGAAAAAGCTATTGAGCCCCCCTGAGCGGCTGCGCCGCTTTCCCCCCGGGGACGCCACCCCGCGGCCCGGCAAAGCCGCTTCCACGGTGGCACTGGCGTGGGGCGGCGCCGTTGGCAAGTATTGCTATGAATAGAATAGCTGTTGGCGCTTTGCCATCAAGCGGTGGAGGCCAAAAACCTTTGAAATCTGCGGTGTGTCAATCGCTGTTACGATTCTGGCCATGTCCAGCCAACCCGCCGCCGATATGACGTCCACCCCGCCGGATGATGAAGGCACGCCTGTCTCCGTCAAGATCCGAGAGCGCCTTGCCGCTGCCCGCAAGCGTTTTCATGCCAATGACAACATCGCCGAGTTCATCGAGCCCGGCGAGCTGGAGAAGCTGCTCGACGAGGTCGAGGTCAAGATGCAGGGCGTGCTCGACAGCATGGTGATCAACACCGAAGGCGACCACAACACCAACAACACCGCGCGCCGCGTGGCCAAGATGTACCTCAACGAGGTGTTCAAGGGCCGCTACGTGGCGCAGCCGGCCATCACGGAATTCCCGAACGCCGAGCACCTGAACGAGCTCATGATCGTGGGCCCCATCACCGTGCGCAGCGCCTGCAGCCACCATTTCTGCCCGGTGATCGGCAAGATCTGGATCGGCGTGATGCCCAACGAACACACCAACGTGATCGGCCTGTCCAAGTACGCGCGCCTGGTGGACTGGGTCATGGGCCGCCCGCAGATCCAGGAAGAGGCCGTGGTGCAGCTGGCCGACCTCATCATGGAAAAGACTCAGCCCGACGGCCTGGCCATCGTGATGGAGGCCAGCCACTTCTGCATGTCCTGGCGCGGCGTGCGCGAGATGGACAGCAAGATGATCAACTCCGTGATGCGTGGCGTGTTCCTCAAAGATTCGGCGCTGCGCCGCGAATTTCTGTCCCTCATCCCTGGAAGGAACTGACCATGCTCGTACGCCTGCTCTATGCCAGCCGCGCGGTGGACACTTCGCCCGCCGCCATCGAAGCCATCCTGACGCAGTCGCGCCAGCACAACCCGGGCTGCGGCATCACCGGGGTGCTGTGCTACGGCGGCGGCGTGTTCCTTCAGGCCATCGAAGGCGGGCGCTCCGCGGTGAGCGACCTGTACGGCCACATCCAGAAGGACCCGCGCCACAAGAACGTGGAGCTGCTGCACTACGAAGAAATCGCCGAACGCCGCTTCGGTGGCTGGACCATGGGGCAGGTGAACCTGTCCAAGATCAACCACTCCATCCTGCTCAAGTACTCGGAGAAGCCCGAGCTGGACCCCTATGCCGTGTCGGGCAAGGTGTCGTTCGCGCTGCTCGAAGAACTGATGGCCACGGCCTCCATCATCGGCAGAGCCTGAAAGGCGGGGTGTTTTGCTGCTGCGCGGCCACATCCCGGGCCTGCGGTACTCGCCGCACGGGGGTGCGGCTGCGTTCCTCCACCCAGGCTGAGACCGCTCGCTACACAAGTCACCCCACTTTTTTCGCTGATGCTCTGGCCTCGTTGTTTCGGCCGCAGCCCACCCGGCTTTGCGGCTTTTTGCATTCAGGCCGCTCTTCTTTTCATCCGTGACCCTTACCGCCTTCGCCCTCATCATCCTCGCCGGCCTCATCCACGCGTGCTGGAACATCGTGGCCAAGAAGGCCGGAGGCGATTCGCGGTTCGCGTTCTTCACCTCGGTGATCATGATGGTCATCTGGGCGCCGTTGGGCTGGTACCTGGGGCGCGATGCCGTGCCGCTGTGGGGGGCCACGGAGTGGGCCTTCGTCGCGGCCAGCGGGCTGCTGCACGTGGGCTACTTCGTCATCCTGCTGCGCGGCTACAGCAAGGCCGATCTCACCGTCGTTTACCCGCTGGCGCGCGGTTCCGGGCCGCTGCTGTCGTCGCTGGTGGCGGTGACGGTCCTTGGCGAGCGCATCTCGGCGCTGGGCGTGGCCGGCATCGCCGGCGTGGTGGGCGGGGTGTTCCTGATCGCGGGCGGCCCGGGCCTGCTGCGCGCCGCGCACGACCCTGCCGCCCGGGCGCGCGTGCACAAGGGCATGCTCTACGGCCTGCTCACGGGCGCCTTCATCGCCAGCTACACCGTGGTGGATGGCTATGCGGTCAAGATCCTGCTGATGTCCCCCATCCTGGTGGACTACATGGGCAACTTCGTGCGCGTGGGCTTGCTCGCGCCCGTGGTGCTGCGCGACCTGCCCACGGCCCGTGCGCTGTGGCTGGCGCAGTGGCGCTTCGCGCTGCTGGTGGCGGCGGTGAGCCCCGTGGCCTACGTGCTGGTGCTGTACGCGATGCGCGAGGCGCCCATGTCCCACGTGGCGCCCGCGCGCGAGGTGTCCATGCTGTTCGCGGCGCTCATCGGCGGCCACCTGCTGGGCGAGGGCGACCGTGTGGCGCGCATTTTTGGCGCGCTGTGCATTGCCGCGGGTGTCACCGCCCTGGCGCTGGGGTAGGCCGTCATGGCGGAGCCCATCCGTCCCCTGCTGCTGGGCTGCGATTTCTCCAGCAGCCCCACGCGGCGCAAGCCCGTCGTGCTGGCGCTGGGCCAGCGCCAGGGCGCGCGGGTGCAGCTCGCCGCGCTGGAGCGCTTTGACACGCTGGCCGCGCTGGGCGAGTGGCTCGCCCGGCCGGGCGATTGGGTGGGCGGCTTCGACCTGCCCTTCGGCCTGCCGCGCGAGCTGGTGCGGGCGCTGGGCTGGCCGGTGCAGTGGCGCGCCTGCATGCAGCACTACCGCGGCCTCAGCCGCGCGCAGATCCGCGACCAGTTCGCCGCGTTCTGCGACGCACGCCCCGTGGGCGGCAAGTTCGCGCACCGCGCCACCGACGGGCCCGCGGGCTCCAGCCCGTCGATGAAATGGGTGAACCCGCCCGTGGCCTACATGCTGCACGCGGGCCTGCCGCTGCTGCTGGACGCCGGTGTCCACCTGCCGGGCCTGCACGGCGGAGACCCGCGCCGCGTGGCGCTGGAAGCCTACCCGGGGCTGCTGGCGCGCGAAGTGCTGCAGCGGCGCAGCTACAAGAGCGACGACCGCGCCAAGCACACGCCCGACCGGCTCATTGCCCGCAAGGACCTCGTGAATGCGCTGGAGATGGGCCAGACCCGGCTGGGCCTGCGCCTGAAGCTCAGCCACGCGCAGCGCGATGTGCTGGTGGACGACGCGAGCGGCGACAGCCTGGACGCCGTGCTGTGCCTGCTGCAGGCCGCCTGGGCCCAGCAGCGCCATGCAGAGGGCGACGCGCTCTACGGCCTGCCGCCCGGGCTGGACCCGCTCGAAGGCTGGATCGTGACCGCCGATGCCGCCGATATTGCCGCTTTTCCGGGCATCGGTCCGGCGCACGGTGCGTAGCATGGGCGGAACCCACGCCTGATATCTTCACCACCCCCATGCCGGTTGTCGCCCGCTCCCTGCTTGCCCTCGCCCTGCTGGCACTGCTGATGCCGCCCGCACAGGCCGCCCCCGCGCCCTGGTACTACTGGCGCAGCATGGTGGATGGCGCACGCGTCTGCGCGCAAGCCTCGCCGGGCCATGGCTGGCAGCGCGACAGCGCCGCCTACGAAGGCCCTGGCTGCCAGCCGCGCCGCAAAGTGCTCATCGTGCCCATGCGGTGACGTGCCGCACGGTGGGTGGTGGACAGGCTGCTGTTATAAAAAACATAGCTATCAGCGCTTGTTGCATAAGCGCTAGCAGTCAAAAGTGCTTGCAATCATGTGCATGCATTCGATAATGGCATGCATGACTGAATTGATTCTGATCCGCCACGGCGAGACCGACTGGAACCGCGAACTGCGCTTCCAGGGCCACGTGGATGTGCCCCTCAACGCCACCGGCCACGAACAGGCCCGCCGCCTCGCCGAACGCCTGGCCGCGGAACAGATCGTGGTGGACCACCTGGTCTGCAGCGACCTCATCCGCACGCAGCAGACCGCCACGCCCAGCCTGCAGGTGCTGTTCCCGGAACTGCGCATCGACACCCTCACCGACAGCAGCCTGCGCGAGCAGAGCTTCGGCGTGGTGGACGGCAAGCGCGTGGACGACATCAAGATCGAACACGCCGATGCCTGGACCCAGTGGCTGCGCTTCGAAGCCGACTACGGCATGCCCGGCGGCGAGACCACGCGCCAGTTCCACACCCGCGTGATGGACGCCGTGCGCCGCATCGCGCTGCGGCACACGGGGAAAAAAGTCATGGTGGTCACCCACGGCGGCGTGCTCGACATGATCTGGCGCACCGCCCGCGGCACGGGCCTGGACGGCCCGCGCCAGAGCGACATCCCCAACGCCGGCCTGAACCGCGTGCGGGTGGATGGCGATGTGGTGGAGGTGCTGGACTGGGCCGATGTGCGGCACCTGGCGGATCTGCCGGCGCAGCCGGTGTATGACCAGACGAAGCTGCTGGTGAGATAGCCTGGCGGCAGGCACAGGGGAGGGCGGGCCGCGCCCGCGCCTGCTTCTATCGCCGGGCTCCGCTATCCCTGGTGTGGCAGCAGCAGCCCCAGGGCGCCATTGACCACCCCCACCTGCCGCGCGAGCCGCACCGACTCCGGCTGCGCATTGGCCATCGGCTGCAGCAGGTTCTGCACCGCCGCCCACTGCCCGTTGCGCTGCAGCGCATCCAGCCAGATCTGGTGGAACAAATCCCGCTGCGCGTGGCTGCCGCCGATCTCCAGCAGCCGTGGCAATGCCAGGCCCAGCTGCTCCGCCGCCGTGGCCCAGTCGCCTTGCGCATGCGCCAGCAGGCCGCGCGCGGCGGGCTCGCACACCTGCTTCCACACGGTGCGTTCATGTGCCTCGGTGCGCGTGGCGGCGTGGGCCTCGATGTTGCGCAGCAGCGTGCGTGCCGCCTCCGTGCGGCCCGCGCGGGCCAGGCCGTAGAGATACTGCAGGTCCAGGAACGGCAGTACATGGTCGGACAGGCGCAGTGCCAGGTGGCCGGCCACGTCGGCCCAGCGGTGGCCCACATCCACGCCCGCCAGTTCCAGCCGCGCCAGCAGCGAGACGGCGTTGATCTGGTCCTGCGTGTATTCCTTGACCACGCCCCACACCTGGCTGTCGTACAGCGCCAGCACCTCGGCGTGCCGGTCCTGCTCTAGCAGGAAGAGTGCCTGGTGCCACCAGTTGTGCGTGACCATGAAGGAGTTGAGCCCCGTCCAGGTGTCGCTCACGCCGGCCATGAAGTCCGCGCCTTCGCCGATGCGCCCCTGTGTCAGCATCACGTGTGCGAGGGCATGGTGGGCCCAGGGTTCCTTGCGGCACAGGCGCACCGCATGGCGCGCGGCGGCTTCCGCTTCGGTGAGCCGGTGGCACTGCTCCCAGCCAAAGGCCAGCATGCCGTGCAGGTAGGGCACGTCGGCGGCAGCGGGCAGGGCATGCAGCGCCAGGCGCAGCATGCCGGGGGAGTCGCCGCGGTTGAACAAGTGGTATTGGCCGAGCTTGAGGGAGGCCAGGTCGCGCGGGAACAGGCGGGCCTGCTCCTCGTGCAGCGCGATGGCGCGCGGCAGGTCGCCGTGAACCCAGGCGGCGACGGCGGCCACGAAGCGCTGTTCGCGCTCGCTCGCCGCAGGGGCATGGGCGAGCGCCCGGTCGATGAAGGGGCGTGCGTTGCCCGGCGCCTGCGCCGATTCGGCGAACATGTGCAGTGCCGCGCAGCAGGCCTGCACGATGGCGCTGGGGTCGCCGGCGGCCTGCAGCACGTTCACCGCGCGGGCCTCGCAGGCGATGAAGCCTTCCACGAAGTCATTCAACGCCGCCGCGCTGCCCGGCTCGCGCAGGGTGGCGGTGTTGCCCAGGCTGTCGGTCAGTGCGTGCGCGGCGGTGGATGGCATGGGGGCATTGTTGGGCGGCAGGGCTCAGCCGCCCTTGATCAGCGTCAGATAGGCCTTGCGTGTCTCGGCCGATACGGAGGCCACCAGCTGCTCATGCGGCGTCTGGTGGCGCGCCAGCATGCGGGCCGTGGCAACGGTCTTGGACTTGCAGAACCAGTGGCAGGTGTGCTGCATCAGGAACAGCTCCGCCGTCATCATGTAGGCCCGGTCCTTGGGCGACAGGTGGCTGGTGTTCTGCACCACATGGGTGATGCCGCGTGCATGGATCGCCAGGGCCCGCCGCATGTCGAAGGTGAACGCCGGCAGGATCTTCTCGGCGAAGGGGATGGCCATCGCGAGGCGGCTGACCCGCGCGTCGGCGTCGCTCACCTTGGCGAAGTCCGCGGCGAAGCGGCTGAACTGCTCGCTCAGCTGCTGTTCGGTGGTGCTCAGCAGGCTCCAGATCTGGCTGCGGCGCTCGTCGGTGCTTTCACCCAGGGCCCGCAGGTAGCCGTCTGTGAGCGCTTCCATCAGCTTTTCGATCTGGTAGTGGGCCAGATGGTTGCCCAGCAGCACGATGCGCTTGCGCTGCTCCTTGGCGTTGAGCATGAAGGTGCCGGTGGCGATGAGGATCGCCAGGATGAGGATGTCCATGCGGTGATTCGTTGAAGTGGTGCGTGTCGTGGTGGCCCGGGGCGCAGGCCAGCCCGGAGGGGGCGCCGCACGCGGGGCGTGCGTGTTGCCAACCCCTAGGTTACCAACATCCACCCCGCCGGGCCCTCGGGGTTAAGCCGCAGGCGGCAGCGGCCAGGCCTTTTGCGGCTCGCGGATCAGCTCGAACGCATGGGCCACCTGCAGCACGCCCAGGTCGTCGAAGCGCGCGCCGGCGATCTGCAGGCCGATGGGCAGGCCGCTGGCGGTGTAGCCGCAGTTGACCGAGGCCGCCGGCTGTTCGGACATGTTGAACGGCACGGTGAAGCCGATGTGCTCGAGCGGGCGCAGCGGGTCGTTGGTGGGCGAGGGCAGTTCGGCCTGGAAGGCGGCCATCGGCGCCACGGGCGAGATCACGTAGTCGAACGCGCTGCAGGCCTTGACCGTATTCACGCGCGTGAGGTGGAACTGGTGGCTGGCGTTGAAGACCTCGGTGCCGCTCATGCTGGCGGCGCTGTCGGCCCAGGTGCGGATATAGGGCAGCACCTTGTCGCGCTGCTGCGCGGGCAGGGCCTTCAGGTCGATGTGGGAGCGCATGCGCCAGAAGTGGTCCATGCCGTCGAGCATGGCCTGGGTCATGAAGGGCAGCATGGGCACGATGGTGGCGCCAGCGGCCTCCATCAGGCGGGCTGCGCGTTCCACGGCGGCCTTCACTTCGGGTTCCACCGGCAGGCCGCAGCCCGCGTCCAGCAGCAGGCCGATGCGCAGGCCGCGCAGGCGCTCCACGCCCTTGTTGAACTGGCTCCAGGAGATGTCCTGCGCTGGCAGGCTCATGCTGTCGCGCGCGTCCGGCTGGCTGAGTACCTGCATCATCAGCGCGGCGTCGGCCACCGTGCGGGTCATGGGGCCGGCGGCACGGCCGGTGTAGGGCGGGTCGATGGGGATGCGGCCCAGGCTGGGTTTCAGGCTGAAGATGCCGCACCAGCTGGCGGGCAGGCGCAGCGAGCCGCCGATGTCGGTGCCGATGTGCAGCGGGCCGTAGCCTGCGGCAGCGGCGGCGCCACCACCGGCGCTGGAGCCGCCGGGGCCTTTGCGGGTGTCCCACGGGTTGCGCGAGAGCGGGTGGAAGGTGGACAGGCCCGAGGACAACATGCCGTAGTCGGGCATGGTGGTCTTGGCCACGATGACGGCACCGGCCTCGCGCATGCGGGCGGCGGGCGGCGCATCGGCAGCGGCAGGCACCAGCTCCACGGCTGCAGTGCCCAGAGGTGTCGGGTCGCCTTGCGTGGCGATGTTTTCCTTGATGGTGCTGGGCACGCCGTCCAGCGCGCCCATGGGCTCGCCCCGCAGCCAGCGCGCTTCGGACGCACGGGCTTGCGCCAGGGCTGCTTCGGGACGCAGCAGGTAGGTGGCGCGGATGTGTGGTTCCCAGCGCTCGATGTGGGCCAGCACGGCCTGCGTGACCTCGACGGGCGACAGCGTGCGCTGGCGGTAGGCGACCAGGAGGTCGTGGGCGGGCAGGTCGTGCAAGGCAGTCATGTCGGGAGTTTTACAAGTAAAAAAGGCTGCTACCGCCTATTGGTAAAGCGCTAAAAGCTATTGTTTTAGGAGCAATCTGCTCCCGCAGGTTTTAGTGATCCATGGCGCCGCGCGCTACCCGCAGCCCCTGAAACTGGCGCGGCCCAAGCGCGGGCAGCCGAGCAAGGGCCGCCCCGCAGCGAGGGCTGCGTCCCCCTGCCCACATCGCGCAGCGATGTGAGAGCGGGGGGAAGGCCCGCAGGGCCTCAGGGGGGTGTCCCATCTCAGGACCAGGACAGCGATGAGATGTCGTTCACGAACACGGGCATGTCTTTCCACAGGCCCTTGAGGTTCTTGTTGGCCACCGTGATCCACTGGTTGGAGTACAGGAACGCGTGCACTGCATCGTTGGCCAGCAGGCGTTGTGCGTCACCCAGCAGGCGGGCACGGTCGGCGGGGCGGGCAGCGTTCTTGATCTGGTTGAACAGCTCGTTGAACTTGGGCGAGTTGTAGGCCCAGTAGTAGTCGGGCTTGGCGAAGTTGCCCAGATCGAACGGCTCCACGTGGCTGATGATGGTCAGGTCGTAGTTCTTGCTGCCATAGGTGCCGCTGAGCCACTGCGCCCATTCCACGTTCTGGATCTTGGCGATGATGCCGACCTTGGCCAGTTGCGCTGCGACCACCTCGCCGCCCTGGCGGGCGTAGGGAGTGGGCGGCAACGTCAGGGTCAGTTCCAGCGGTGTCTTGACACCAGCTTCGGCCAGCAGCTTCTTGGCTTTCTCGGGGTCGTAGGGGTTCACGCCCGTGGTGTCCACATAGCCGAATGCGCCGGGCACGTAGTGGCTGCCGATGGGCGCGCCGTAGCCATCGCCCGCGCCTTCGATCACGGCCTTGCGGTCCACGGCGGCGGCGATGGCGCGGCGCACGCGCACGTCGTCCAGCGGCTTCTTGCCGTTGTTGATCGCCAGGATGGTCTTGGCGCGCGAGCCGCTGACCACCACCTGGAACTTGGGGTTGCCCTTGAACTGCGGCACGCTGCGGGGCGTGACGCGGGGGAACGCATCCACGTCGCCAGCCAGCAGGGCGGCCACCTGGGCGGCGGGGTCGGAGATGAAGCGGAACGTGGCGCGCTTGATCTTGAGCGCCTTGGCATCGCGGAAACCGTCCCACGCCGTCAGCACCACCGAGGAGCCCTTGTTCCAGGCCTGGAGCTGGTAGGGGCCGGTGCCCACGGGCTTGTTGGCGTTGGTGTCGGCGCTCTTGGGCTCGACAATGATCGACGTGGCCTGGCCCAGGATGAACAGCAGGTCGGGGTCGATGTCCTTGTTGAGCAGCACGACGGTGTAGTCGTCCACCACCTGGGTGGTCAGGCCCGCAAAGGTGCGCTTGTCTTTGTTGGTGCTCTTTTCGCCGCCAGCGCGGTCGTAGGAGAACTTCACGGCGGCGGCATTGAAGGGCTCACCATTCTGGAACTTCACGCCCCGGCGCAACTTGAAGGTGTAGGTCTTGAGGTCGGGTGAGACCTCCCAGCTCTCGGCCAGCAGCGGCGACACGCTGCCGTCGGCGTTGATCTTGGTGAGCGTCTCGAAGATGTTGTACTGCACGATCTCGGCGATGGCCGATGCGGCGCCGGCCGTGGGGTCCAGGCCCGGGGGTTCGAGCGTCATGGCCAGCACCACGGCGTCTTTGCGGCCCTGCGCCAGGGCGCCGAGCGAGGTGGACAGGGGCACGGCGGCGATGGCGCCAGTGGCTAGGACGGTACGGCGGTTCAGCATGTTCGGACTCTCCAGACAAAAAAACCAGACGAAAGCCCCGGTGTCATTTCAATTTGTTACCGGGGAGCACAAAAGCTTTTTACACCATCGCGTGCGCATTTGGTTATGCGGTTTTTGCGGTGGCCGTGGCAGCGGCCGCCGCGGCGCGGCGTGCGCGCGCCCGGCCGGGCTGCACCTGCGGCACGGCGCCCACCAGCGACTGGGTGTAGGGGTGCTGCGCGTTGCGGAACAGTTCAGCCGGCGAGCCGCGTTCGACGATGCGGCCCTGGTACAGCACCACGACTTCATCGCACAGATGGTTGACCACCGCCAGGTCGTGGCTGATGAGCATGTACGTGATGCCGAACTCCTGCTGCAGGTCCTGCATGAGGTTCAGCACCTGGGCCTGCACGGACACGTCGAGCGCGCTCACGGGCTCGTCGGCGACGATGAGGCGCGGGCGCGTGATGAGCGCGCGCGCGATGGCGATGCGCTGGCGCTGCCCGCCCGAGAATTCATGCGGGTACTTGGAGAGGTCGTTGGTGCGCAGGCCCACCTGGGCCAGCACCTGGCCGGCCTGCTCGCGCTGGGCGGCGCGGCTGGTTTCACCCTGGGCCTGCAGGGGCTCGGTCACGATGCGCTCCACCGTCTGGCGCGGATCGAGCGAGCCGTAGGGGTCCTGGAAGACCATCTGGAAGTCGCGCCGCGCGTGGCGCAGCTGCTCTGCGGGCAACTGGTGCAGGTTGCGGCCCTGCAGCTCGACGGTGCCGGAGGTCGGCGTGTCCAGCGCCATCACCAGGCGGGCCAGGGTGGATTTGCCCGAGCCCGATTCGCCGACGATGCCCAGGCTGCGGCCTGCAGCCACCGAAAAGCTCACGCCGTTGAGTGCATGCACCTTGCCCGGGGGCTGGAACAGATGTTCCCGCGGCAGCGTGTATTCACGCACCAGGTCTTTCACCTGCAGCAGGGGGGCGTTGGAAAGGGACGCCAGGGGGGTCATGCGGTCACCTCGACAATGTTCACCGCCTGGGCACTCTGGGCCTCGGCGATGGCTTCGCGGCGCAGGCAGCGCACCGCGTGGTCGCCATCGGCATCGGTGGCCACCAGCGTGGCTTCGGGCCGATCGTGGTGGCAGGCATCCACGGTGTAGCTGCAGCGCCCGGCGAAAGGGCAGCCGGCCGGCAGGTCCACGAGTTCCGGCACGGTGCCGGGGATGGTGGACAGGCGCGGGCGCTGGCCAGGTGCATGCACGGCGCCCAGATGGGGCCGTGCCGCGAACAGTCCGCGTGTGTAGGGGTGGGCCATGGCGGAGAAGACCGAAGCGGTGGAGCCGCTCTCGACCACGCTGCCGCCATACATCACCATCATGCGGTCCACGTTCTGCGAGATCACGCCGAGGTCGTGCGAGATGAGGATCAGCGCCATGTTGCGCTCGGCCACGAGGTCGCTGATGAGGTCCAGGATCTGCTGCTGGATGGTCACGTCCAGCGCGGTGGTGGGCTCGTCGGCGATCAGCAGGTCGGGCCCGCAGGCCAAGGCCATCGCAATGGTGATGCGCTGGCGCTGGCCGCCCGAGAACTGGTGGGGGTAGGCATCGAAGCGCTGCGCGGCGTGGGGGATGCCCACGCGGTCGAGCAGCGCCAGGGCCTCCGCGCGCGCGGCCGAAGCGCTCATGCCACGGTGCAGACGCAAGGGCTCGGCCACCTGGCGGCCAATGGTGTGCACGGGGTTCAGGGCTGTCATGGGCTCCTGGAACACCATGCCGATGCGGTTGCCGCGCATCTTGCACATCTGCGCATCGGTGCGGCGCACCAGCTCCTGGCCATCAAAGCGGATGCTGCCCGTGACCTGCGCGCTGTCGGGCAGCAGGCCCATGAGCGACATGGCGGTGATGGACTTGCCGCAGCCCGACTCGCCGATCAGGCCCAGGGTTTCTCCGCGCGCCAGCGAAAAGCTCACGCCGCGCACGGCGTCGGCGGGGCCTCGGTGCGTCTGCAGGCGGATGCGGAGGTTGGAGACTTCTAACAGAGACATCGTGGGATTCTGGTGGTCTGCTTGGCGGGATCAGCGCTTGCGTGAAAGGCGGGGGTCGAGCAGGTCGCGCAGGCCGTCGCCCAGCAGGTTCAGGCCCAGCACGGCCAGCGCGATGGCAACGCCGGGCCACACGGCCAGCAGCGGCGCCTGGAACATCAGGGTCTGTGCCTCGCTGAGCATGCGGCCCCACGAAGGCTGGGGTGGCTGCGTGCCCAGGCCCAGGTAGGAGAGGGCGGCTTCCGCCAGGATGGCGATGGCGAACTGGATGGTGGCCTGCACGATGAGCACCGACAGGATGTTGGGCAGCACATGCTCGAGGGTGATGCGCCAGCCGCCCTTGCCGCAGGCGCGCGAGGCCATGATGTATTCGCGCGACCACACGGCGTTGGCCGAGGCGCGCGTGACGCGCGCGAAGGTGGGGATGTTGAAGATGCCGATGGCGATGATGGAATTGACGATGCCCGCCCCGAACACCGCCGTCATCATGATGGCCGAGAGGATGGCGGGGAACGCGAACGTGAAGTCCGCCAGCCGCATGATCAGTTCTTCCACCCAGCCGCGCTTGGCGGCGGCCAGCAGGCCCAGGGCCGTGCCGATGGTCAGGCCGATGCCCACGGCGATCACGCCCACCAGGATGGAGTTGCGCGCGCCCACCAGCAGCAGCGACGCGACATCGCGCCCGAAGGCATCGGTGCCCAGCCAGTGGGTGCCGGATGGACTCGCCAGCTTGTTGGCCAAGTCCATCTCGTAGGGCGACCAGGGCGTCCAGACGAAGGAGAGCAGCGCAGCAAGGATCAGCAGCGCTGACAACACAGCACCAATGACAAAACTGCGGTGGCGCAGGGCGCGGTGCAGCCAGCCGGGGGCGGAGGGCGTGGAAGAGGAGGGGGTGGACACGGCGGCGCTCATGGGAATCAGATGTCGGAAGCCTTCACGCGGGGGTCGATCACGGCGTAGAGGATGTCCACCACGAAGTTCACGATCACCACCATGGCCGCGAGCAGCATCACGCAGTTGCGCACCACGATCAGGTCGCGGTTGGAAATCGACTGGAAGATCAGGCGCCCCAGGCCTGGCAGGTAGAACACGTTCTCCACCACGATGGTGCCGGCCAGCAGGTTGGCGAACTGCAGGCCCATGACGGTGACCACGGGGATCATGGCGTTGCGCAGCACGTGGCCCCAGAGCGCGGCGCGCTGCGACAGGCCCTTGGCGCGCGCGGTGCGCACGAAGTCTTCGCGCAGCACCTCCAGCACGGCCGAGCGCGTGATGCGTGCGAGGATGGCCGCCTGCACCACGGCCAGCGCGATGGCCGGCAGCAGCAGCGCCTTGAGGGCTTCCAGCGGGCCGCCGCCGGCGTCCTCCGTCCAGCCGGGGAAGCCGCCGGCGGAAAACCATTGCAGCTTCACGGAGAACAGCAGGATCAGCAGGATGGCGAACCAGAAGTTGGGAATGGCGATGCCGATCTGCGCCAGCCCCATCACGCCCACGTCGCCGAGCTTGTTGTGGCGCGCGGCGGCGTAGACACCCGCCGCGAGCGCCAGCACCGTGGTGATGACCATGGCCATGAGGGCCAGCGGCACGGTCAGGGCCAGGCGCTCCAGCACCAGATCAAGAACCGGGGAGCTGTAGGCATAGCTGTCGCCCATGTTGCCCACCACCAGGCCGCTGACCCAGTTCCAGTAGCGCAGGCCGGCGGGCTGATCCAGCCCCAGCTTGGCCGCCAGCGCGGCCACGGCATCGGGAGAGGCGTCGGGGCCCATCAGGATCTGGGCGGCGTTGCCCGGCAGGATCTCTAGCACCAGGAACACCACGACCGAAGCACCGATCAGCGTGGCCAGGAGGGTGATGAATCGCTTGAGGAAAAACAGGCCCATGGGAGGGTGGCGTCAGGAAAAAGGAGGAAGGCGCGAGTGCGTCAAATTAATGTGTATACACAGCATAACGGTAAAAACATCCCCGTCGGCGGTGGTGGGTTGCAGTGTCGCATGCAAGGCACATGCCACCATCGCGGGATAATACGGAGCATGAACTGCGCTGCGTACCTTCTGGCCCCTGCTTCCGGCTCCATGCCCAGGGAGGCCGTATGGCGCTGATGATCACCGACGAGTGCATCAACTGCGATGTCTGCGAGCCCGAATGCCCCAACCAGGCGATCTACCTGGGGCAGGAGATCTACGAGATCGACCCGAGCAAATGCACCGAATGCGTGGGGCACTTCGATGAGCCCCAGTGTGTGCAGGTCTGCCCCGTCGCGTGCATCCCCGTGAACCCGCAGCACGTGGAGAACCGGGAAACCCTGTGGCAGAAATTCCAGCGGCTGCAGGCTGCGCCGCCGGCCTGATTTCAAGCCTTGGAGGCGGTAAGCGCTTGTGTATCAAGCGCAGGATGCTATGAAATAAATAGCAATGACTGCCATGCCCTGTGGGCAGGGCCACGCCGGCAGGGGGGTCAGTCTTCCGCGGGACGGGGTGGCTTGGGGCGTGGCGGCTTGGTGGTGTGGATGAGCAAGGTGGCCTTGTCCATCTCCCCCGCCAGCATGGCCGGGTAGGCCTTCAGGGAATGGGCGATGCTGTCCTCGATCAGCGTGCGCTGGTCGGGCGAGGGTTTCTTGAGCACCCAGTTGGCGACTTCACTTTTCACGCCCGGATGGCCGATGCCCACGCGCAGGCGCCAGTAGTCGGGCGAGCCCAGCTGGCCGTGGATGTCGCGCAGCCCGTTGTGCCCGGCATGGCTTCCGCCGCGCTTGAGCTTGACCTGCCCGGGCGGAATGTCCAGTTCGTCATGCACCACCAGGATTTCTTCGGGCTGGATCTTGAAGAAGCGCGCCAGCGAAGCGACGGACTTGCCCGAGAGGTTCATGAAGGTCTGCGGCTCCAGCAGCCACACGCTCTGTCCATGCACCGTGGTGCGCGCGACCAGCCCGTGGTAGCTGCGCTCGGGCACCAGCGTGGCCTTGAGCTCGCGCGCCAGGGCATCGATCCACCAGAAACCGGCGTTGTGGCGGGTGGCCTCGTAGTCTGGCCCGGGGTTTCCAAGGCCTACAAACAGCTTGATCATGGGCGGGATTATCCGTGTGCGGCGGTGGTGCGAACTGCAAGGGGTGCGGAGCGGCTCCGCCGGGGAAGGGGGGCTCGCCCGGCGGCGGGACGGGGTCCGCCAGGCCGCGTCTTCCAATGAAAACGGCCCACGCAGGGTGGGCCGTTTCTGTGGCCAGCGTCGCCGGAGCGCGCTGGCCTTGGGGAAGAAGCAAAGGGTCGTCCGTGAAGGACGGCTGATTACTTCTTGCCCTTGCCCTTGCCCTTGGCGTCGGCCGCGGGGGCTGCTTCGGCAGGGGTCTCGACGACCACGACCGGAGGCACCACGGACACCAGAACGGGGTTGTTGTTCTGGCCACCACGGACCTTGGCCACCACGCCCTTGGGCAGCTTGATGTCCTTCAGGTGCAGGGATGCGCCCTTTTCCAGCTTGGACAGGTCCACAGCGATGAACTCTGGCAGGTCCGAAGGCATGCAGGTCACGTCCAGTTCGTTCACGATCGGGTTGACCATGCACTTGTCGACCTTGACGGCGTTGGACTCTTCAGCGCCGCTGTAGTGCAGTGGCACCTTCATGTGCAGCTTGGTCTTTTCGTCCACGCGCTGGAAGTCGATGTGCAGGACGAGCTGCTTGTAGGGGTGGTATTGCACGTCGCGCAGCAGGACCTTGGAGGTCGTGCCGGCCACTTCCATGTCCAGCACGCTGGAGTGGAAAGCTTCCTTCTTGAGGGCGTGCCACAGTGCGTTGTGGTCCACCTCGATGAGTTGGGGTTCAGTGGTGCCACCGTAGACGATGCCAGGCGTCTTGCCCGAATTGCGCAGACGGCGGCTCGCACCCGTACCTTGCTTGGCGCGCTCAAAAGCGACGAAGTTCATAACTAGCTCCTGAAAAGGACAGACCGCGACCAGTCTTGCCCTGTTGAAAAAAGCCTGCGGTGCCATTCCTGGCGGCAGGCCCATGCAATGCCCTCGAACAGGCAAGCCTCCCGAAGGAGGCCTGCACGCAATCCGGTCCGCAACGCTCCCGTGGGAAGCGCGTCAGAACAGGTTGTCCTGGTCCGAGAACAGACTCATCACCGACTCACCCTTGGCAATGCGCTGTATCGTCTCTGCGATCAGCGGTGCCACGGAGAGCTGGCGAATCTTGGTGCATCCCCGGGCGTTGTCGCTCAAGGGGATGGTGTTGGTCACCACCACTTCGTCGAGGGCGGAACCCTTGGCGATGCGTTCGATGGCAGGACCCGAAAAAATGGGGTGCGTGCAGTAGGCGTACACCTTCTTGGCGCCACGCTCCTTGAGCACTTCGGCCGCCTTCACCAGCGTGCCGGCGGTATCGATCATGTCGTCCATGATCACGCAGTTGCGGCCTTCGATCTCGCCGATCACGTGCATGACTTCCGACACGTTGGCCTTGGGGCGGCGCTTGTCGATGATGGCCAGGTCGCAGTTGAGCTGCTTGGCGAGCGCACGCGCCCGCACGACGCCACCCACGTCGGGCGAAACCACGATCAGGTCTTCGTAGTTCTTCTGGCGCAGGTCACCCAGCAGCACGGGCGACGCGTAGATGTTGTCCACGGGGATATCGAAGAAACCCTGGATCTGGTCGGCATGCAGGTCCATGGTCAGGACCCGGGCAACGCCCACGGCCTGCAGCATGTTGGCCACCACCTTGGCGGTGATCGGCACGCGCGTGGAACGCGGGCGGCGATCCTGGCGGGCATAGCCGAAGTAGGGGATCACGGCGCTGATCCGCTCTGCCGACGCGCGCTTGAGCGCATCGACCATGATCAGCAGTTCCATCAGGTTTTCGTTGGTCGGCGCGCAGGTGGACTGCACCACGAAAACATCCCGTGCACGCACGTTCTGTTTGATTTCTACGGTGACTTCGCCGTCGGAGAAGCGACCCACGTCGGCTGCACCGAGGGTGGTGCCGAGGTGTTGGGCGATTTCAGCTGCCATGCCAGGATTGGCATTGCCGGTGAAAACCATGAAGTCGGGGTGGTTGGCTTGCATGAGCGTCCCAGCAGTCTGAAAAAAAAGCCCGTACGCGAAAAGAAATTTGGCAGGGGAAGAAGGATTCGAACCTTCGCATGCCGGAATCAAAATCCGGTGCCTTAACCAGCTTGGCGACTCCCCTACACAGGTCAACTGCCGAAGGCAGCGAACCTTAATTCTCGTCTGATGCCCAGCCTGCCAGAGGATGGATCATCAGATTTTCACATGCCTTGACCTGCCAGCCCTCGGGGGCGCGGTCCAAATCAACTGCGTGTGACATTTGTGCAAACACCGCACTGCCTGAGCCTGTCATCCGGCCTTGCAACCCTCGCGACCTGAGCCATTCAATGGCTTCGGTGACTTCGGGGCAGAGCGCCTGGGCAACGGGCTGCAAGTCGTTTCGACCGAAGTCAAAGTGTGCTGCAGCAAAGCCTAAGATTGTAGCACTATCTGAATCGCGTTTCAAACTTGGTGACGAAAAAATTGATTTTGTCTCCAAGCCTGCTGCGGGCTTCACGATGGCAAAGCGCGCTGGCGGCAGTTGGTGTGCTTTCTCAAGCGGCGTGATTGTCTCACCAATTCCTTCGACCCAGGCGTTGTGGCCGCGTAAAAAAAATGGAATGTCGGCACCCAGCGTCAATCCGATCTTTTCGAGTGCCGTGCGCGGCAGGTCCAGGCCCCACAGCCGATTGAGAGCCAGCAAGGTGGTTGCGGCATCCGACGAGCCGCCGCCCATGCCCGCTTGCGAAGGCACGCTCTTCAAGACGCCGATGCGCGCGCCCTGGCGGCAGCCCGTGGCCTGCTGCAGGGCACGCGCCGCCTTGATGGTGAGGTCTATCTCCGGCAATGCGGGGCCGATGTCTTCACGCGTGATCTCGCCTGACGCGCAGCGCTCGAAATGAAGCGTGTCGCACCAGTCGACCAGCATGAAGACCGACTGCAGCAGGTGGTACCCGTCCGGGCGTCGGCCTGTGATGTGCAGAAAAAGGTTGAGCTTGGCCGGGGCAGGCACGTCATAAAGGGCTTGCATGGCAACAAACGGTGCGCGAGGAGGGGATGCGGGCTAGCGGGTCAGGGCGATGCGCAAGGTGGCCTGTGGCACGGGGTCGTCCCGGTGGGCGACCAGCCGCCCCTGCTCCAGGGCGGAGAGGTCCGCTCTCCAGCCTGGCACCGTGGCTTGCACGCCCTTGAGCCAGCCAAACAGGGCCGCGACGGGGATGCGCGTGCCGGTCACATCCTGCAGCAGTGCATCCAGCGAATCGGAGGTGCGGGTCTCCTGCGCGCTGACGAGCTGCGCGTGCCCATCCTTCCAGTCCAGCTGCGCGATGCGGCTGCCCAGGGGGCTTATCAATGCAAGCCCCCCGCTCTGGGCATTGCCGCGCAGCTCGAACATGGCGGAAAACGACTGCGATGCCTGCCCATCGACTTGCAGGGCCAGGCGACCGCTCCATGCGTCTTCTTCAGGAGCGGTTTTTTGCATCGGCTGCGCACAACCGGCCAGCCACAACGCGCAGGCAAGCCATGCGAGCAACACGGCGAAACGCCGCAGACCTGCAAGGCCGACCATGGGGTGCAGCGGTGTCGTTTGCCAGCCCCGCATCAAAGGCTGACTCCGAGGCGCGCCAGTGTTTCCTTGAGGGTCTCATTGTCGGGGCTCGCGCGCTGGCCTTCCTTCCAGACCCTGACGGCCGCTTCCCTGTCTCCCAGGCTCCAGAGCACCTCGCCAAGGTGCGCGGCGATTTCCACGTCCGGACGCGCCTTGTACGCGGTTTCCAGGTGCCGCCGCGCTTCCGCCTTGTTCCCCATCCGGAATTCCACCCAGCCCAGGCTGTCCGTGATGAAGGGGTCCGACGGAGCGAACTCCATGGCCTTGAGAATCAGCTGCTTGGCTTCGTCCAGGCGCAAGCCTCGCTCCGCCAGGGAGTAGCCGAGCGCGTTGTAGGCGTGATGGTATTGGGGCTTTTGCGCGATGACCTGTCTCAGCAGCCGTTCCATCGTCTCGGGTTGGCCTGCTTTTTCCGCCAGCATGGCCTGGTCGTAGACCAGCTCCGCGTCATCGGGCGCCAGCGCCACGAGATCGCTCTGGACTGCGTAGGCCTCCTGGTACAGCCGCAGGTCGCGCAGCAATTGCACTTCGGCCAGCAGCTTCATCCGCTTGTCTTCGGCCGAGGTACCGGGCAGGTTGCGCAGCAGCGCGCGCGCCTGGGCCACCTTGCCCTGGCGCGCCAGCAGGGATGCGCGGCGGCTTTGCGCGCTGAAGACTTCATCGACGTTGTCGATGCGTCCCAGCCATGCCTCGGCGGCCGCGAAATCCTGCTTCTTCTCTGCGATTTGCGCGTACAGCAAGTAGGCTTGCGTCAACCCCTTCTGGCGCACGTCCGCATCCGGAGAGGCCGACACAAGTTCCATGAAGCGCTGCAGCGAACTCTCCGACGCGGGCAGGCGGTTGTCCTGGAATTGCAAGGTGGCGAGCACCAGCCATGCTTCCACCAGTTCGGGCTTGTCCCTGGTGACAAATTCCAGCTGATGGCTGGCGTCCGGATAGCGCTGCAAGCCCAGAAGCACCCGGGCATACGCCATCCTGAGCTCGGGGACCGGCTGCTTGGCGAGTGCCTGTGTCACCAAGGGCTCGGCCTCGGGGGTGTTCTCTTCCACCAGCTCGAGCGCCAGCACGGCGGCAGCCTCGTTGGCGTTGTCCAGGGCCTGCGCCCTGCGCGCAGCATCCAGCGCTCCCGGCTTGTCGCCAGCCGCCATGCGCAGGCGCCCCAGGGACACCCAGGCCACCGGTCCGGTGGCGGGGTGCGCGAGTTCGTCGACAAGGGCCGCTTCCACCACCTTGGCCGCCAGTGCCTTGTCACTCGCGCGTCCGTACATCTGGGGCAGTGCGGAAAGCGTGGACGCCTTGGCGCGGGGCGGGGACTGGGCAAGCTCCTGGCGCAGCAGATCGGGGGTTTCGCCAATCCGGTTCAGCGCAACCAGAATCTGGAGTACATAGCGGTTGGCTTCCCGTGACTGCGGCAGTGCTTCCTTCCACGCCTTGGCGGCTGCCAGCGCGTACTCGCCCGAGCGCGACTGCAGTGCGATGTCCGCTGCCCTCTGGTAAAGCTGTCCATCCGCGCTGCGGCGTGCCGCCTCGAGCATGAACGCGTAGCCGGCACCCGGGTCACCGGTCCGCGCACTGATCTCGCCCAGAAAAATCTCGTAAAACAATTCCGCATCCAGCGCCGGATTGGATGCCACGGGGGCTTCGCCGGTGGCGGGAGGGGCGTCGCCCCCCGGCTGTTGCGCCCATGCTGAGTGGGCAGCTACCGCGATAACGGTAGTCAATGCGGCGATCCGAAAGCTGTGAAATGGCACCATCGGGTCATAATAATCCATGCCTGTTAACCCATTGCCGGGGTCTTCGTATGCCTGAGTTGCCCGAGGTGGAAGTGACGCGCCGCAGTTTGGCCGATGCCATCACTGGCGCCCGCATCGAGGCCGTCACACTGGGAAAACCCCTGCGCTGGCCCCTGGGTTGCCCCCCTCAGACCCTGATAGGCCAGCACGTGGTGGACCTGCGCCGTCGCGGCAAGTACCTGCTGGCCGATACCAGCAGCGGGGTCCTGCTCCTGCACCTCGGGATGTCCGGAAGCCTTCGGTTCACCCGAGGGTTGCCTGCGGCGGGCGTCCATGATCACTTCGACATGGTGACCAGCCAGGGAACGCTGCGGCTGCATGATCCCCGCCGGTTCGGTGCGGTGGTTTACGCCACGGGGGAGGAGGATCCGGTCGCTGCCAAGTTGCTCGGGGGATTGGGCATGGAGCCTCTGTCCGAAGCGTTTTCTCTCGCGGCCTTCCAGTCGGGGCTGAAAAAGAGCCAGATGCCCATCAAGCAGTTGCTCCTGGCCGGCCGGCTTGTGGTGGGGGTTGGCAACATCTATGCCTCGGAAGTGCTTTTCCTGGCCGGCATCCGGCCGACCACGAGTGCTTCGCGCATTGGGCCCGCACGGGTGCGGAAACTGCATGAAGCCATTCGCGTGGTGCTTGCGCGGGCGGTGGAGCTGGGGGGCAGCACATTGCGCGACTTTTCCAATGCGGATGGCACCGCGGGGCACTTTCAGACCCAGGCAAATGTCTATGGGCGCGATGGAGCGCCGTGCCACGGGTGCGCCACTCCGATACGCGTTCTGCGCCAAGGACAGCGGAGCAGCTATTTTTGCCCGGCATGCCAGCGGCCCTGAGGCGAGCGGGGGCGCGGCCTGGCCCAAATGACAGCCCGTGGGCCGTCGATGCTATATTTTGTGTATATGCCTGCCTTGTAGGCCATACATAGATCTCTGGGAGCACAGTGGGACCTTCATTCAACGAGCAGTTCGACCAGCACGGCGTCTGGCGGCGTGAGTTCGCCCAGCAACTCAAGCGGCTGGCCGAGTGGATGTCTTCGCACGAGCTCATGGACGCTGCCGTGCAGGAACGGCTGCACCGTCTGGAGGAGCAGGTTCGCAGCGACAAGGTCATGGTGGCGTTCGTTGCCGAGTTCTCGCGCGGCAAATCCGAGTTGATCAACGCGATCTTCTTTGCCGACTATGGACGCCGCATCATGCCTGCGAGTGCGGGGCGCACCACCATGTGCCCCACGGAACTCGGCTACGACGCCAGCGTGGCGCCCAGCCTTCGGTTGCTGCCGATTGAAACCCGCCTGCAGATGCAGAGCCTGGCCGAGTGGAGGGTCAAAACGGATCGCTGGCAGGAGATTCCTCTGGACGTCGGCAACGCAGACCAGATTGCCAAGGCGCTCGAGAAAGTCGCCGAAGTGCGCAAGGTCAGCCTGGACAACGCGCGCGCACTGGGCTTCTGGCACGATGACCTGACCGATGAGAACCCCGTGCCCGACGCCCAGGGGCTCGTGGAAGTGCCCATGTGGCGCCACGCCATCATCAATATTCCGCACCCCTTGCTCAAGCAGGGGCTGGTGATCCTCGATACCCCAGGGCTGAACGCCGTGGGCGCGGAGCCCGAACTCACGGTCAATCTCATCCCGCAGGCACATGCGGTCGTTTTCATCCTGAGTGCCGACACCGGCGTGACCCGTTCCGACCTGTCCATCTGGCGCGAGCATCTGGCCATTTCAGCGGACAGCATGGATGCCCGGCTGGTGGTGTTGAACAAGATCGATACGCTGTGGGACACGCTCAACTCGGCCGAACAGGTGCAGGCGCAGATGGAGCGCCAGTGCAGCACTTCCGCGGAAATGCTGGGGGTTCCCCTGGAGAGGGTGGTCCCGGTGTCCGCGCAGAAAGGCCTGGTCGCCAAGATCACCGCCGACGATCTGCTGCTGGAAACCAGCGGACTGCCGGTGTTGGAAGAGGCTCTGGCCAAGGGCATCATGGGCCGGCGTCAGTCGATTCTGCGGGCGGCGGTGGCCAATGGCGTCGCCAGCCTGCGCACTGAAACCTCCCGCGTCATCAATATCCGGCGCCGCGATCTCGACGACCAGATGGCCGAGTTGCGCAGCCTCCGTGGCAAGAACGCATCGGTGATCGAATCGATGCGCCACCGCGTCGAGCAGGAGCAGCGCGAATTCGACCTGAGCACGACCAAGATACAGGCGGTGCGCGCTGTTCACCTCAAGCTTCTCCGTGACGTGTTCCAGCAACTGGGCGCCAAGGCGCTCAAGGCGGAACTCTCTGAACTGGCGCAGACGCTGCAACAAAAGGGGCTCAAGCTGGGGGTCAAGAAAATTTATGTCCAGACCTTCGACAAACTGCGCGGCACGCTGGACAAGGCACAGGCATCGGGCACCGAGATCCAGGCCATGCTGGGTGGAACGTTCAGGCAACTCAATGCCGAGTTCGGTTTTTCCCTTCAGGTGCCTTCAGCCCCCCAGCTGGAGCATTTCACGCACGATCTGAACCAGATCGAACAAAGCCATCTGCAGTACCTCGGCATGGGCAATGCGCTGAAGCTGGCACAGCCCGAGTTCGCGGAACGCCTGGTGCGGGCCTTGGCCATGCGGCTGCGTACCGTGTACGAGTCCGCAGCGAACGATCTGGAACTGTGGAGCAAATCCGCCACCGCCCAGCTGGATGCCCAATTGCGTGAACGTCGCCGCAGTTTTGCGCGCCGCATCGAAGCCGTCGATCGCATACAGCATGCGGCCAGTGGCTTGGTGGAGCGCATCGCGGAAATAGAGTCGAGCGAGGACGAGCTGGTTCAGCTGGAGCACAGGCTGCAGGAACTGACCGCGAAGCTCATTGCCCTGCCGGGACTGGAATCCGCGACCACCGACAGCAGCCATCCTGTCTCGGCATGAGCGCCACAGAGCACGGGAGCGTGGCGGAGCGCGTGGTCGCGTGGCAGTCGACGCACGGGCGCAACCATCTGCCCTGGCAGCAAACACGTGATCCGTATAGGGTCTGGCTGTCGGAAATCATGCTGCAGCAAACCCAGGTTGCCACGGTTCTCGACTACTACGCGCGCTTTCTTGCGCGTTTCCCCGATGTGAGGGCGCTGGCGCAGGCCGGGCAGGACGAAGTGATGGGGCTGTGGAGCGGGCTGGGCTACTACGCCCGTGCCCGCAACCTGCATCGCTGCGCCCAGCAGGTGGTCGCCGAACATGGGGGCGTATTTCCCGACACTGCCGCGGTGCTGGCGACTTTGCCGGGGATTGGCCGGTCCACGGCGGGAGCGATCGCAGCCTTCTGTTTTTCTGAGCGAGTCCCCATTCTGGATGCCAATGTCCGCAGGGTGCTCACGCGCCTGCTGGGGTTCGACAAGGACCTGGCGTCGGCAGGAAATGAACGTCTGTTGTGGGAGGAGGCGCAGGCACTGCTCCCCAGGAAAAATCTGCATGCTGCCATGCCCCGCTACACGCAGGGGCTCATGGATCTGGGCGCCTCGGTCTGTACTCCAAAAATGCCGCGCTGCGGGCAGTGCCCCCTGGCAAGCGGCTGCGCAGCGTCCAGGGCCGGCGACGCGGAGCGTTATCCCGTCAAGACGCGCAGGCTGGTGCGCCGTTCAGAATCCTGGCAACTGCTCGTGCTTCGAAATCCCGGGGGCCGGGTTTGGTTGCAGCGTCGTCCGGCGGCTGGCATCTGGGCGGGAATGCACTGCGTTCCGGTATTTGCCGACGGTGCCTCTCTCATGGGCTGTGTCGCGTCTTTGGGCGATGCGTCCCGCATTTCCTGCAATGAGCTGCAGCCGTTTCTTCACGTGCTGACGCACAGGGATCTGCATCTTCATCCCGTTCTGGTCGCGGGGGACATTGCAGAGCGTCCCACGGAAGACGGCGGGTGGTTTGGTGCCGACGAATGGCACTCCATCGGCCTGCCGGCGCCTATCCGCAAGCTGCTTGATTCGACGCAGGCGCAGCTTTGGTGATGGGGGTGGGGGTGTGCGCGGTACCGCGCCTTACCGCCCATCCAGTTCCCGGTGCCTCTTCAGTGCGGTCCAGCGGCTGTTCAGAACCTCGGCGAGGCGCTCCACCAGATAGACCGAGCGGTGCTGGCCACCGGTGCAGCCTATGGCCACGGTAACGTAGCTGCGGTGGTTGCGGTCAAGCATTTCCAGCCAGTGCGCAAGGAACTGCTCGATGTGCGCCTGCATCAACGAGACGTCGGGCTGCTGGCGCAGGAAGTGGGCAACAGGCTCGTCCAGCCCGGTCAGATCACGCAATGAGGGCTCATAGTGCGGATTGGGCAGCATCCGAACATCGAAGACGTAGTCCGCGTCCATCGGTATGCCGCGCTTGAACGCAAAGGATTGAAACACCAGGGTCATCTGCCCCCGGGCCGTGACGATCAAGCTCTTGACGTAGCTTTGCAGTTGCGAGGCCCGTATCGTGCTCGTGTCGATCACATGCGACTGCTCTCGTAGCTCGGCCAGCAGCTCGCGCTCCAGTTCGATGATCTGCACCAGCGCCTTGCGCCCCTGCTGGAGGTCGTCGTGCGACAGTGGGTGGCGTCGCCGTGTTTCCGAAAAGCGCCGCACCAGGGTGTCGATCGTTGCATCCAGAAAAATGGATTGCACCAGCACACCCTGGCTCCTGAGCCTATGGAGCTCCTGCGGCACCTGGTGCAAGGATGTGGCGCTGCGGACGTCCATTGCGATGGCAACGCGGTTCCCGTGGTGGCGGTGCTCCAGTGCCACGAAGGCAGGCAACAGTTCGGGCGGCAGGTTGTCCACGCAGTAGTACCCAGCGTCTTCCAGGGCATGCAGCGCCACGGATTTTCCGGAGCCCGACATGCCGGTGATGAGGACGATTTCGAGCGCCATCAGCCGTTTCCTTCCGAAGTTGCGGCAGCGATATCCAGCATTTCCCGTGCGTGGGCGAGTGTCGTGCCCGTGGAGCGTTCCCCTCCCAGCATGCGGGCGATCTCCGCGACACGTTGCTCCTCCTGAACCGCCAGGACGGTGCTGGTGGTGCCTTGTGGGCTCTTGCGCTTGGAAACCTTCAGGTGATGGTGGGCGCAGGCTGCCACCTGGGGCAGATGGGTGACTGCGAGCACCTGCCGGTTGCTGCCCAGTTGCTGCATGAGGCGTCCCACGGTTTCGGCCACCGCACCGCCGACACCGGAGTCCACTTCGTCAAAGATGAGCGTGGGCGCCATGCCCAATTCGCTGGTCGTCACCGAGATGGCAAGGGAGATGCGCGACAGCTCGCCCCCCGACGCCACTTTGCCGATGGGTTTGGGGGTCATGCCGGGATGGCCGGCCACGAGGAAGACGACGTCGTCGATGCCATGGGCTGAAGGCTCCTGCGCTTTGGTGACGGACACCTCGAATTTCCCTCCTTCCATGCCAAGGCCCTGCATGGCCAGCGTGATGGCCTGGGACAGCCGGGGAGCCGCCTTTGCGCGGCCCAGTGACAGAGACCGCGCCGATGCCTGGTAGGCCTTGGCGCTGGAGGCTTCCGCGACCTGCAGCTGCTCCAGATCGGTGGCCGCATCCAGGCGGCGCATGTCTTCCTTCCAGCCTGCGAGCAGGGCAGGCAGCTCTGCGGGAGTGCGCTTGTACCTGCGCGCCAGAGTCATCCAGAGCGATATGCGCGCGTCGAGTTCTGCCAGGCGCTGTGGGTCGATCTCCGCATGCCTCAGGTACAGCTGCAGCGAGTGCACGACATCGCTCGCCTGCGCGAGGCTGGAGGAGAGGATGTCCGCAAGATTGGCGAACTCGGGCTCAATATGTTCCTGGCTTTGCAGGAGGGCGTGCGCGCGCGCGAGCCCGGCGAGCGCCCCGGCCTCGTCGTCCTGCAGGGTCTGGATCGCGCCCTCCGCGCCTTCCAGCAGGGCCTGCGCGTGCGAGAGGCGCTTGTGCTGGGCGTCGAGCTCTTCCCATTCGCCATTGGCGGGGGCCAGCTTGTCCACCTCGCTGATCTGCCACTGCAGGCGCTCACGTTCCTGCTGCAGCGTGGCCTGCGCCTGGCGCGCCTGTTGCAGGGCCTTCTGGTCCGCACGCCATTGGGCCCAGCGTGCGGTGGTCTCTGCGGTGCGCACTCCTGCAAATGCGTCGAGCAGCCCGCGCACGGAGTCAGGCCGCGTGAGGCTCTGCCACGCATGCTGGCCATGAATGTCCAGGAGGCTGTCGCCCAGCGTCCGCAGTTGCGCCGCAGTGGCGGGCGTTCCATTGATCCATGCCCGGCTTTTACCCTGCGCGTCCACGGTGCGGCGCAAGAGCAGCAGGTCATCGATGTCGAAGCCCGCTTCCTCCAGCCAGGGGTGAACATGGGCCGGGCAATCGAATTCCGCACACAGGTCGGCCTTGCTTGCGCCCTCGCGAACCACGCCCGCATCCGAACGGGAGCCCAGCACCAATTGCAGGGCATCAATCAGGATCGACTTGCCGGCGCCGGTTTCTCCGGTCAGCACGGTGAAGCCGGAGCCCAGTTCAAGCTCCAGCGCCTGAACGATCACAAAATCACGCAGGGTGATCCGCCTGAGCGCCATGGTCAGGAACCTCCTTCGTTCCAACGTAGTTTCTTGCGCAGCGTGGCAAAGTAGTTCCAGCCCAGGGGGTGAAGGAACCGCACGCAGTGCTCCGACCGTTTGACCAGGATGCGGTCCCCGTGCAGCAGAGAGGCCAGGGACTGCATGTCGAAATTGGCGCTGACATCCCTTCCGCTGACCACCTCGACCGCCACTTCGGTGGCATCCGACAGGACGATGGGGCGGTTGGACAGCGTGTGGGGGGCAATGGGCACGAGCACCCATCCTGGAATGGAGGGGTGCAGCATCGGCCCGCCGGCGGAAAGCGAGTAGGCCGTGGACCCCGTCGGCGAAGCAATGATGAGGCCGTCTGCGCGCTGGTTCGCCACCAGGCGGCCGCCCACCTCGACACGCAGCTCCACCATGCCCGACGTGGCGCCTCGGTTCACCACCACATCGTTCATCGCGAGGGCCTCAAAGACAATCCGCTCATCCCGCACCACCGTGGCGTGCATGAGCGGCCGCAGGTCTTCCTCGTACTCGCCCTGCAGCATGGGCAGCAGGGTGGCTTGGTACGTGTCAAACGGAATGTCCGTGATGAAGCCCAGGCGCCCCTGGTTGATGCCGATCAGGGGGGTGCCAAACCGGGCGAGCCTGCGGCCTATGCCGAGCATGGTGCCATCGCCTCCGACCACGAGGCCCAGGTCGCACTGGCTGCCTATCTGGTCTACATTCAAGGCTGGGTAGTGTGTCAGCCCGGTGTTGCTGGCGGTTTCAGCCTCCAGCATCACTTCACAGCCTTGGCGCTCCAGAAAATGGGCGATGTCTTCCAAGGCTTGGCGAGAGCTGTCGCCCATGGAGCCTGCCGATGAAGCCTGGTACTTGCCGATGAGCGCAACATGGCGGAAATTGGACGTCATCGCGAAATTACATCATTAAAATCATTCCATGCTCGATGACCGTGCCAAGTTGTTGCTCAAAGCGCTGGTCGAGCGCTATATCGCCGATGGCCAGCCCGTTGGATCGAGGACCTTGTCGCGCGCGTCGGGGCTCGATCTCTCGCCAGCCACCATCCGCAATGTCATGGCGGATCTGGAGGAACTGGGGCTGATTGCAAGCCCCCACACTTCGGCAGGCCGCATTCCCACGGCACGTGGCTACCGGCTCTTTGTAGACACCATGCTGACGGTGCAAAGGGATCCGCTGACACCTCCACAGCTTGCGCCGGAGCAGCCCCAGAAGGTGATTGCGAACGCGGCGCAGTTGTTGTCAAACCTCTCGCAGTTCGTCGGGGTGGTCATGGCGCCACGGCGCACTTCGGTATTTCGCCACATCGAATTCCTGCGGCTTTCCGAGCGCCGGTTTCTGGTCATCATCGTTTCTCCCGAGGGGGACGTTCAGAACCGCGTCATCTTCACCGAGGCGGACTACTCGCAATCGCAGCTCGTTGAAGCCTCCAACTTCCTCAACGCGCACTATGCGGGTCTCGCGATGGAGCAGGTGCGCGAGCGCCTGAAGTCCGAAGTGGATGTGCTGCGCGGCGAGATCGCCTCCCTCATGCAGGCGGCCGTCAACGTGGGTTCCGAGGCCCTGTCGGAGGCGCAGGACGAGGTTGTTATTTCGGGCGAGCGCAACCTGCTGGCTGTCAGCGATTTTTCCAGCGACATGGGAAACCTGCGGCGGGCCTTCGATCTGTTCGAGCAAAAGACCCAGATACTGCGGTTGCTGGATATCTCCAGCCAAGCGGAAGGTGTGCGCATCTACATCGGCGGCGAAAGCCATGTGGTGCCATTTGAAGAGCTGTCCATTGTCAGTTCGCCGTACGAAGTGGACGGCAAGGTCGTGGGCACGCTGGGTGTGATCGGCCCTACGCGCATGCCCTATGACCGGATGATCCAGATCGTGGACATCACGTCCAAGCTCGTGTCCAACGCACTCAGCCATCGCAAGTAAAGCCCCTACAATACGGCGCTTGCCCCGTTGTATGGCGCAGGAGCATGGCTTGGGGCGTTAGCTCAGTTGGTTAGAGCAGAGGACTCATAATCCTTTGGTCGTTGGTTCAAGTCCAACACGCCCTACCACCCGTCGTTCGCACGGGCGATCATCGCGATTGCAGCCATTTTTCTTGTCGCAGTGCAGTCCTTTTCTCTTTGGAGTCTCTGGAGTGCATTACAATCCTGGCTTGCGTTGAGTTGAGTGTCTGATTGAGTTTGCCTTCAAGGCAGGAACAAGCAGAAAAATCTGATTTCAAGGGTCGCCAAGAAATTATGCTATAATTCAAAGCTTAGCGGCTGTAGCTCAGCTGGATAGAGTACTTGGCTACGAACCAAGGGGTCGTGGGTTCGATTCCTGCCAGCCGCACCAATGTTTAAAGCCTGCAATCGAAAGATTGCAGGCTTTTTCATTTGTCCAGAGCGCTTTGCGCTGATCGGGAGATGTGGCTATGAGCAAGGCTTTTACCAAAGAAACCGACGGTGGCGACGAAGATGAATTGGCGCTGCCTCCGCTGCCTGCGGGTGGCAAGAACTACATCACTCCCGCTGGCTATGCCCGCCTGCGGGATGAGCTGCTTGACCTGATCGACAACGAGCGTCCCAAGATCGTGGACGTCGTGCATTGGGCCGCCAGCAACGGCGATCGCTCCGAAAACGGCGACTACCTGTATGGCAAGAAGCGTTTGCGCGAAATCGACCGGCGCATCCGGTTCCTGACCCAGCGGCTGGAAATTGCTGAAGTGGTGGACCCCAGCCTTCACGCTGGAAGTGACCAGGTGTTTTTCGGGGCCACGGTGACCTATGTGGATGATGGGGCCGTGGAGCGCACCATCACCATCATGGGCATCGATGAGGCGGACAGCCACGAGTCGCAGGTGAGCTGGATTTCTCCGGTCGCCCGCGCATTGCTCAAGGCCCGTGTCGGTGATGAGGTGCAACTGCCCACGCCGGGCGGTGTCCGCAATCTGGAGGTGGTGGCGGTGAGATACCCGCCGCGAGCCGGGTAGCAGCCAACCGCGCAGCAACTCAGCCGAAGCCGAGTGGCTGGTGGGGCCTCCAGGCCAGCTGGATTTCCTACGCCTGTGGCGTGATCCTGGCGGCGCGAATGACTGCCTGGGTGCGGCGCAGGTTTTTCAGCGCCAGTTCCAGGTGTGCTTGGTCCCGCACGGCAACGATAAACCGCAGGTCGGTGGTGTCGAGCGCGGCCTCGTCATCCATGTCGACATGGGTGATATCCGCTTCTGAATTTGCCAGTTCCGCGGCCACGCGGGCCAGGACACCCTTGCCGTTGGTGACGGTGACCACGACCCCTGTTTCAAACATGCGGGTGGGCTCGTCGGACCAGTCCACCGCGATGAAGCGTTCGCTGTCCTTGTGCTGCAGGCGCTTGGCCACCGTGCAGTGCACGTTGTGGACGACCAGCCCTTCGCCCCGGCCGAGATAGCCGACGATGCTGTCGCCGGGCACGGGCCTGCAGCAGGTGGCGTATTGCACCGACGCGTTTTCGCTGCCGTCGAGCGTGACGGCCCCCTGAGACAGCGTTTCATGCGAGGTATAGCGCTCGCGGGTCATGAGCAGCGCGTCGGGGCGGTGGCCATGCTCGGACATCAGCACCATGAGCCGTTTTGCGACGATGCTGGCAATGCGCTTGCCAAGGCCCAGGTCCGTCATCAGTTCGCTGCGGGTGCGGTTGCCGGTGAAGCGCAGCAGCTTCTCCCACATCGGCTGGGTTTCCGCGTCCAGCGGTGGCAGTTGTTCAAGGCCTTCGGCGCGGATGGCCTGTGTCAGCAGCTTTTCCCCCAGCCCTTCCGATTCGGTCTGCGCCAGGGTTTTCAGATAGTGGCGGATCTTGGAGCGCGCCCGGCCGGTGCGCACAAAGCCCAGCCAGGCCGGATTGGGGGTGGAGACGGGCGCGGTGATGATTTCCACCACGTCGCCGTTCTTGAGCTCGGTGCGCAGCGGCACCTGCTCGTTGTTGATCTTGGCGGCGGTGGTGCGGTCGCCCACGTTGCTGTGGATGGCGTAGGCAAAGTCCACCACCGTCGCGCCGCGGGGCAGGGCCATGATCTGGCTCTTGGGGGTGAACACGTACACGGCGTCGGGGAACAGGTCCACCTTCACGTGGTCCCAGAACTCGGCGGCATCGCGGGTTTCGTTCTGGATGTCGAGCAGCGATTGCAGCCATTTGGTGCCCAGGCGTTCGGCAGACGTGCCGTCGCCATCCTGTGCCTTGTACAGCCAATGCGCCGCCACGCCGGCCTCGGCGATCACGTGCATTTCGTCCGTGCGCATCTGGAACTCGATGTTCACGCCCGAAGGGCCGACAAGGGTGGTGTGCAGCGACTGGTAGCCGTTGAGCTTGGCGATCGCGATATGGTCCTTGAACTTGCCGGGCACGGGCTTGTACATCTGGTGCAGCACGCCCAATGCGGTGTAGCAGTCCGTTACCGTGGGCACGATCACCCGGAAGCCGTAGATGTCCGTGACCTGGGCAAAGCTCAGGTGCTTGAGGTCCATCTTCTGGTAGATGGCGTACAAGGTCTTTTCCCGGCCGGCCAGGCGAACCTTCATGCCGATTTTCGAGAAGGCGGTATCCACCTCGGCCTGCACCTTCTGCACCAGGTCGCGCCGGCGGTTGCGCGATTTGTTGACGGCCTTGGACAGCGTGGCATACCGCCACGGATGCAGATGCCGGAATGCCAGGTCCTGCAATTCACGGTAGGTCTGGTTGAGCCCCAGGCGGTGGGCGATGGGGGCGTAGATCTCCAGCGTTTCGGATGAGATGCGGCCCCATTTGCTGCGCGGCATGTCGGACAGCGTGCGCATGTTGTGGGTGCGGTCCGCCAGCTTGATCAGGATGACCCGCACGTCGCGCGCCATCGCCAGCAGCATCTTGCGGAAGGACTCCGCCTGGTTTTCCTCGCGGGTGTTGAACTGCAGCTTGTCGAGCTTGGTCAGGCCGTCCACCAGCTCGGCCACGGGGGCCCCAAAGCGGTCGATCAGGTCGGCCTTGGTGACGCCGCAATCTTCCATGGCATCGTGGAGCAGGGCCGCCATCAGCGCCTGTGCATCGAGCTTCCAGGTGGCGCACTGGGCCGCCACGGCGATGGGGTGGGTGATGTAGGGCTCGCCGCTGTTGCGCAACTGGCCCAGATGGGCCTCGTCCGCGAACCGGTAGGCCTGGCGCACCTGCTCGATGCTGCCGGCGTCCAGGTAGTCCAGGCTGTCCGTCAGCGCGGCAAAGCTGGCCGCAGCGGCATTGGCGGCCGCTGCGGCTGCCGAAAGGGTGCCCGCCGTTGGCGATTCGCCAAACCGGGGCTGCGTTGCAGAAGGTGAGTTGAGCACCGCGTTCATGCCTTAAATGTAGCGCGGGAGCGCATCAGACGACTTCTGGGCAAAAAAAAGCACCGCTGCCGCGGTGCTCTTTAGGGACTTCGCCCGGGAAAAGGCTCAACCAGGAACCTTCTTGAGCATTTCCAGGCCAACCTTGCCTTCGGCGATTTCGCGCAAGGCAGTCACGGCGGGCTTGTTGCGGCTTTCGATGCGGGGGGCGTGGCCTTGGCTCAGCATGCGGGCACGGTACGTGGCGGCCAACACGAGCTGGAAGCGGTTGGGGATCTTTTCCAGACAGTCTTCTACGGTGATGCGTGCCATCGGTTTACTCCGGATTCAGGTGATATTGAGCGACTGGAAGGTGTCAGCACGGGCGCGGCGCTGGGCGGCGTACTTGAGTCGCTGGGCGTGAACTACGGCTTTCAGGTCGAAAAGCGCGCGCTCAAACAACTCATTGATTATAACGAAGTCGAATTTGCTGACTTGCGCCATCTCGATGGCCGCGTTCTTGAGGCGGACTTCGATGACATCGGGAGAGTCTTCGCCCCGCCGTTCCAGGCGCGAGCGCAGTTCTTCCCAGCTGGGAGGCAGGATGAACACCAGGATGGCGTTGGCAAATGCCTGCTTGATCTGCAGGGCGCCCTGGAAATCGATCTCCAGGATCACGTCCGAGCCCTGGGCAATCCGCTCCTCGATGGCTTTCTTGGAGGTGCCGTAGCGGTTGCCGTGCACATGCGCCCACTCCACGAAGGCATTGCCCTCCACCATGGCGTCGAATTCAGACTGCGAGGCGAAGTAATAGTCGCGGCCGTGTTTTTCCTGGCCGCGTGGCGCGCGGGTGGTGTGGGAGATGGACAGGTGGACGTGGGAGTCCAGCTCCAGCAGGGCCTTGACGAGGCTGGATTTGCCAGCCCCGCTGGGGGCTGCAACTACGATGAGATTTCCGGGGTAGTCCATAGTTGATGTGCGCTGCGCGCTATCAAAAAATGAGTATTACTCGATATTTTGCACTTGCTCGCGCATCTGCTCGATCAGCACTTTCATGTCCACGCTGATGCGTGTGAGGTCAAGCGCGGCAGACTTGGAGCCCAGCGTATTGGCCTCGCGGTGCAGTTCCTGGATCAGGAAGTCCAGCCGCTTGCCCACTTCGCCGCCCTTCTTGAGCAGGCGTTCGATTTCGTCCAGGTGGGAGTCCAGCCGGGTGATTTCCTCGGCCACGTCGATACGGATGGCAAAGGCGGTGGCTTCTGTCAGGGCGCGGTCGCGGGCGGCCTCGGGCAGGGTGGCGCCATCGGTCAGGGCCATGGCCTCCTTCCAGCGCTCCATGAAGCGCAGCCGCTGCTGCTCGACCAACAGGGGCACCATGGGGACGGCCTGTTCCGCCAGGGCGCGCAGCTGCTTGACCCTGTCCAGAAGCATGGTGGCCAGCCGCTTGCCCTCCCGCTCGCGGGCGGCCATGAGCGCGGTCAGCGCTTCTTCCGCGAGGGCGGGCACGGCTTCGCTCCAGTCCTCGGAGCCCGACGGGGCGTTGGCGCACAGGCGCAGGGCATCGGCCACCGTGAGGGGGGCGGCGGTGGGCAGCCATGCCTTGACGGAGTCCTGCAGCGAGTTGAGCCGCTGCAGCAGCCGCGCGGGCGGATCCTGCAGGGTGTTGCTTTCCTCGTTCTCCAGGGCGGCCCGGACCTCGACCTTGCCGCGCTTGAGCCGGGCGGTCAGCAGGCTGCGCAGCGCGGGCTCCATGGCGCGCAGCTCATCGGGCAGGCGGAACGACAGGTCCAGGAAGCGGCTGTTGACCGACCGGATTTCCAGCCCCAGCCTGCGCGATTGGGACGCGCGGGCCTCGGTTTCTGCGCCAGTGGCGGACGCGCCGTGCTGTGCGCTGGCGTATCCGGTCATGCTGTAAACTGGCATTGGACTTTTTGATGGTTGCTTGCGATCCGGCGATTATCCGGGTTCCGCTCTACCCCCGAGTCATCTTCGCAAAATATGTCAAAAATCAAGCCGGCTCCCTTGCCGCCCGACACCGCCATTGGTGGATACCGCGTGGTTCGCAGGGTGTCCTCCGGGGGCTTTGGCGTGGTCTACCTCGCCACGGACAGCGAAGGACAGCAGGTCGCCATCAAGGAATACCTTCCGTCGTCCCTGGCGACGCGCGCGCCTGGCGAGTTGCTGCCCAAGGTGCCGTCGGAGAAGCTCTCGCTCTACCGCCTGGGGCTCAAGAGCTTTTTTGAAGAAGGGCGCTCGCTGGCCCAGATCTCGCACGCCTCCGTGGTGAGCGTGCTCAATTTCTTTCGCGAGAACGAAACCGTCTACATGGTGATGAACTACCTGGAGGGCGCGACCCTGCAGGACTTCATCATCACCGCGCGTGACCTCAAGACGCAGAAGGTGTTCCGCGAGTCGACCATCCGCTCTCTGTTCGACGAGGTGCTGCGCGGCCTGCGCATCGTGCACCAGCACAAGATGCTGCACCTCGACATCAAGCCGGCCAACATTTTCATCACCGACGACAACAAGGCCGTGATGATCGACTTCGGCGCCGCGCGCGAGGTGCTGTCCAAGGAGGGCAACTTCATCCGCCCCATGTACACGCCCGGCTTTGCCGCGCCCGAGATGTACCGGCGCGACTCGTCCATGGGCCCGTGGACCGACATCTATGCCATCGGTGCCTGCATCTACGCCTGCATGCAGGGCTTTCCACCCAACGAGGCGCCCCAGCGCATCGAAAAAGACCGCCTGTCGCTGGCGCTGACCAAGCTGCGCGGCGTGTACTCCGACAACCTCATCGAGGTGGTGGAGTGGTGCATGGCGCTGGACCCGCTGTCGCGCCCGCAGTCGGTGTTCGCGCTGCAAAAGGAGCTCAGCCGCGAGGGCGAGCGCCGCTACACCAAGCTCACGGTGGCCGAGAAGATGCGCCTGCAGCTGGACACCCTGGTGTCCGACACCAAGAAGAACGTGCAAAAGGTGGGTGAAGCCACCGGTATCGGAGCCAAACCCAAATGAAAACGACCCACGCGAAGCGGGTTGGGGCGGGGCGCCTGTTCATTAACGATGCCGTGGTGCATCCTTGTTTGCGTGGGTCACTATGAAGTTCTCGGTTTTCCAGATCAGCCGCCGTGGCGGCCGCGAGAAGAACGAAGACCGCATGGGCTATTGCTACACGCGCGAATCGGGCCTGTTCGTGCTGGCCGACGGCATGGGCGGCCACCCCGAAGGTGAAGTGGCCGCGCAGATCGCGCTGCAGACCATCTCGGCGCTGTTCCAGCGCCAGGCCAAGCCCCAGCTCAAGGACGTGCAGGAATTTCTTTCGGGCGCACTGCTGGCCGCGCACCACCAGATCCTGCGCTATGCCACCGACAAGGGCATGCTCGACACGCCCCGCACCACGCTGGTGGCGGCCGTGCTGCAGGCTGGCACGGCCACCTGGATCCACTGCGGCGATTCGCGCCTGTACATGGTGCGCGACGGCGACCTGCTCACCCGCACGCGCGACCATTCGTACATGGAGCTGCGCAATTCGCCCCCGCCGGGGCTCGAGCGCATCAACCGCAATGTGCTGTTCACCTGCCTGGGCTCGCCGACCAAACCCATCTACGACATCACGGGCCCGGTGTATCTGGAGCAGGGCGACCGCATCCTGCTGTGCTCGGACGGCCTGTGGGGCACGCTCAGCGACGAGGAAATCGCCAAGCAGCTCGCCCGCAATGCGGTGTCGCACGCGGTGCCCGAGCTGGTGGAGGATGCCCTGCGCAAGGCGGGCGACAGCAGCGACAACGTCACGGTGGTGGCGATGGAATGGGAAACCCCCGACGCGTTCGAGTCCACCCAGGGCGTCTCGACAGACAGCATCAGCGACGACGTGTTTGCGTCCACCATCCAGGCGGGCCCGCTCGACGGGCTGGTGGATGACCTGGACGACGCGGCCATTGAGCGGTCCATCGCCGAAATCAACGAAGCCATACGCCGCTCTGCCGCCCGCAAGGCGTGAGTTCCCGGCCGGCCAGGCGCCGATGGATCTGGCGGCCTGAGTTTTTGGGGCGCGGGAGTGTGTCCCTGCACGCAGGTCCTTCACTCATCCGCCTTGTGTTTTTTTACGAGCCACCCACACCATGACACCCTTTGTCCGTACCGGCGGCCGCGCCGCCGACCAGTTGCGCACCGTGCGCATCACCCGCCACTACACCATGCATGCCGAGGGCTCGGTGCTCATCGAATTTGGCAACACCAAGGTGCTGTGCACCGCGTCGGTGGAGGAGCGGGTGCCGCCCCACAAGCGGGGCAGCGGAGAGGGCTGGGTGACGGCCGAGTACGGCATGCTGCCGCGCGCCACCCACACCCGCAACGACCGCGAGGCCGCGCGGGGCAAGCAAAATGGCCGCACGCAGGAGATCCAGCGTCTCATCGGCCGCTCGCTGCGCGCCGTGTTCGACCTGAAGCTGCTGGGAGAGCGCACTCTCCAGCTCGACTGCGACGTGATCCAGGCCGACGGCGGCACGCGCACCGCGGCCATCACCGGCGCCTGGGTGGCGGCGCAGGACGCGGTCAACCAGCTGCTTGCCAGCGGCAAGATCGCCCAGTCGCCGCTGGTGCAGCCCGTGGCCGCCATTTCGGTGGGCATGGTTCAGGGCACGCCGCTGCTCGACCTGGAGTACGTCGAAGACGTGGACTGCGACACCGACATGAACATCGTGATGACCGGCGCTGGCCATTTCGTGGAAGTGCAGGGCACGGCCGAGGGCGCGGCCTTTACCCGCGCGGAGATGGACCAGCTGCTGGCGCTGGCGGAAAAGGGCATTGCAGAGCTGGTGCAGCTGCAGCAGCGGTCGCTTCTGGAAACCCCATGACAGGAATACTCATTTATTGATAGCTGCTAGCGCTTGATGGATAAGCGCCAGAGGCCATTTTGACCTATGAAAATTGTCCTTGCATCCAACAACCGCGGCAAGCTGGCGGAGCTGCAGGCCATGTTCGAGCCGCTGGGCGTGGAACTGGTGCGCCAGGCCGACCTCGGCGTGGGCGAGGCCGAAGAGCCTTTTCGCACCTTTGTCGAGAACGCCCTGGCCAAGGCCCGCTTCGCCTCGGCACACACGGGCCTGCCTGCATTGGCGGACGACGCCGGCATGTGTGTGGACGCCTTTGGCGGCCTGCCGGGCGTCGATACCGCCTACTACTGCACCCAGTTCGGCTACGAGAAGAGTGACGACAACAATGTGCGGGCCCTGCTGGAGCAACTGCAGGGCGTGGCCAACCGCCGCGCGGCGATGGTCAGCTCCCTGGTCGCCGTGCGCAGCCCGCAGGACCCGGAGCCGCTGATTGCGGTGGGCCGCGTGGTGGGCGAGATCACCACGGCCCCCCGGGGGAGCAACGGTTTTGGCTTCGACCCCGTGATGTTCATCCCTGAATTCGGCAAGACCTTCGCCGAGTTGCCCGTGGAGGTGAAGAACGCCCACAGCCACCGGGGCCGTTCTGCCGCGCAGATGCTGGCGCTGATGCGCGAGCGCTGGCTGGCATGAAGTTCCCCCTGAGTCGCCTCGCGCCTTCCCCCCAAAGGGGGACACCGCCAGCGCACGCAAGTGAAACGCAGCTGCGCCGCCTGGGAGGCCCTTGCGCGGCGGTCGTCCGCGCGACAGCTCCCGCTGCAGGCGGGTACTGCGGCGCGAGCGCTATGAACCTTTGAGGCTTGCAATGGCTATTCCCATCATTCCTGCTGCTGCTGATGCGCCCGCCGTGGTGCGCGACATCCAGCACTACATGCGGCCCGGCCTGCTGCAATTGCCAAGCCTGCCTCCACTGTCCTTGTATGTGCACCTGCCCTGGTGCCTGAAGAAATGCCCGTACTGCGACTTCAACTCGCATGAGTACCGCGAGGCCGCCGGTGATCCGGGAGGGGGCGGTTTGCCCGAGCAACGCTACATCGACGCGTTGATGGCCGACCTGGAGGCGGCGCTGCCGCTGATCTGGGGCCGCACGGTGCACAGCATCTTCATCGGCGGGGGCACGCCCAGCCTGTTCTCGCCCGCAGCCATTGACCGGCTGATCGGCGACATCCGCGCCCGCCTGCGGCTGGAGGCCGATTGCGAGATCACCCTCGAGGCCAACCCCGGCACCTTCGAAAAAGACCGCTTCCGAGCGTTCCGTGCAGCGGGCGTCACGCGCCTGTCGGTGGGGGTGCAGAGTTTCAACGACCGGCACCTCCAGGCCCTGGGCCGGGTGCATGACCGCGCCCAGGCCCTGGCGGCGGTGGGGGAGGCTGCCCAGGCCTTCGACACGTTCAACCTCGACATCATGTACGCGCTGCCGGGGCAAACGCTGGAAGAGCTGGAGCAGGACATGCAGACGGCGCTGGCCCTGAAACCGCCGCACATCTCCATCTACCACCTGACCATCGAGCCCAACACCTACTTCGCGAAGTTTCCGCCGGCCGTGCCCGAGGATGACCAGGCCTATGCGATGCTGGACCGCATCACGGAGATGACCGGGCAGGCGGGCCTGGGGCGCTATGAAATCTCGGCCTACGCCCGGGCGGGGCACCAATGTTTTCACAACACCAACTACTGGCAGTTCGGCGACTATCTGGGCATTGGCGCGGGCGCGCACAGCAAGCTGAGCTTTGCGCACCGCGTGGTGCGCCAGGTGCGCTTTCGCGATCCGGGCCGCTATATGGACAACGCCCTGGCCGGCCGCGCCGTGGCCCAGGATGACGAGGTGCGCCGCGCCGACCTGCCGTTCGAATTCATGCTCAATGCCTTGCGGCTGCGCGAGGGCTTTGCGCTGCAGGACTTCATGGCCCGCACCGGCCTGCCCGTCACCGCCATCGCCAAAGGCCTGGAGGCGGCCGAGCGCAAGGGCTTGATCGAACGCGACATGGCCCGCGTGCGCCCGACGGAGCGGGGCTTTGATTTCCTGAGCGACCTGCAGGAACTCTTTCTGGCCGACTGAAGGATCGCGGGCGCCCGCCGCGTGCCCGGTGTCGCGGGCCGGATCAGCCGCAGCGCACGGCGATGATGCGCCCGTTGGCATCCACCTCCAGGTTCAGGCGCTGCGCATCAAACTCCTTGGTGATCATCTGCCCCGGCCGCAGGATGCGGGCCAGTTGCGCGCCCGATCGGGCGCGTGCGGACTCCATGACCGAGGAGGTGCTGTTCTGCCCCACCGCGAACTGCGCGGGCTGGGCGTTGCACACCGCTGCTGGAGGCGCCGCCGGTGGAGGCGTGGCGCTGCCGGACCCGCTGGAGGAGGACGGGGCGGGTGTCTGGCCATAACCGGAGCAGCCCGTCATGGCGGCGGCCAAGGTCACGCTGCCCACAAGGGCAAGAGAAGCTTTCAACATGTGGATCCTTCGGGTATCGAATCCGCTCACCATACTAGAACCCTCCGCCGGGCGGCGTGTCCGCGCGTAACAACCCGGCCTGCGGGTTTGCACCGGCCCGGTAGCCCCTGCCCGCGGCGGCGCGGACCGCACGCGATGTTGTCCTACAGCTGGCACAAGACGGGCGTTTTAGGATGCGTGCGTCGATACCCTCTCGACATCCCTCCCGCTTGCACAAGCAAGTGTTCAGCCCGCGCACTGCGGGCTTTTTTTTGCGTGCTGGCCGGGGGCGCTGAGGGCCTGCGAACCAACGGAGCCGGTCCGGACAGCAGCCGCGAGGGCTTGGTTCCGAGTCAGCGGCCGCGGGGCTTCACCCCTGCCCGCCGCCTGCCGTGCGGCCACGTGCGCAGCCAGAAGTTGGCCGACTTCTCACGGCGTGTTACAAACGTCCGCTCACAGGGGGAATCAATGAAAATCGTCCAATGCGCGGCCATGGCGCTGGTGTTTGCTTGCGGCCATTCACACGCTGCGTACACGCTGAATTTTGTCCAGAGCGGCCCAGATGTCGTCGCCACGGGAAGCGGCAGCATCAACACCTCGGGTGCGACTTTTGCCGGGAACACCATTTCACCGGCGGTGATCATCCCCAATCTTGGAATGGCTCTGGTCGGAACGCCGCCGTCGAGCATCTATGCGATCACCACGCTGGGGCCTGCGGACTATGGGTCGGGCGCAGGCATCCTGTCCTCCAGTACCACCGGCGACGCGGCGGGCATCACGTCGGGGGCGTGGATTGGAGTGCCCGTCGGCTATGTTTCCGGCGCCCCCTTGGCGCCCTCCACAACGACCTGGGCGGGAACCACGATGGCGGCCCTCGGCCTCACCCCGGGCTCCTATACCTGGACCTGGGGGGCTGGGCCCACCGCAGATTCCTTCACCATTGTGGTGGCTTCGACAGCCAGCATTCCCACGCTCAGTGAATGGGCCATGCTCCTCATGTCTGGCCTGCTGGCCGCCGGTGCCCTCGTGGGGCTGCGGCGCCGGCAACGCTGAGCCAGGCTGTTGCACAGCGCAGAGCCCACTCCGGTGGGCTTTTTTTGCGCCCTGCTGCGTGGTGCGAAGGTGCAGGGATGATGGCGTCAAGGACATCGCGGTTCGCACGAGCACCTCGGCCATTGCGCGCGGCCAGTCCATTTATTCATCCATCCATCCATCGCAAAGATAAAGGCGAGGATGTAGGACCGCGCCCATAGACGGATGCCGCGCGGTGGCGCAAGCTGGGGGCGGCATCGATGACCGCTGGGGCTGGGTCTCTTCGCTGCAAGCTCAGCAACCCTGCAACCAAGGTCAGACATGAACATCCACATCACCATTGCACAGAAGGTGCCGCAAGAGGCTTTTGAACGTGTGCTGGACGTAATGCGTTGCCTTCAGCAGACCGACGCCAACTTCGACGGCGTTGCCATCGCGGTCACCCGGGGCCCGGTCGAGGAGTTCGTGGTCACCGACACTGTCGACAGCTTGCGCGAGAACCTCCTCCGGCTCGTGGTGGAAGACGCGCTGAAAGGTGGCTTTGTGAATGCGCCGCGCAGCGCGCAGGGTGCCAGGCATGCGATGAATGATTGAACCTTGAGGCGCACTGACCGGCTTCGCCAAGGACTCCATGAGCAGCACCATCACGGTTGCGAATTCGATTTCGGACAGCGACTATGCACGGGTTGAGATCCTGGCGCGCCACCTGCAATCCACCACGGGCGACGCGAACTTCAATGGGCGCGCCATCTGGGTGCAGCGCGGCCTCGTCACGGGGGTCACGGACACCAGCGACGACTTGCGCGCAGCACTCTTGATGCTGCTGGTGGACGGCGTGCTGGGCTTCGCCCCGCCGGTTTCCGGGGGGTGATGGATGCCGGGTCGTTGATGGATACCGTTCAGGATGACCGAAGGTGCGCCACCACGGTGCTTGCCATGGCCAGCTTTAGAGAGTTCCGCTTGTGCGGAAAGGCCTGTCGGATGCCCTTCATTGTGATCGGCCACGCGAAGACAAAGAGGTCTCCACTGCGGGGGGCCATTCTTGCGTTTTGGCGGAGACTGTGGTTTTCGAACCAACCACTTTTAGGGATTTCTAGAGCGGTGCGTGTTTGTGCGCTTGCCTGAGGGGACTCTTCTGGTTGCGTATACCGCGACCATGCGGATCGTGTGTCGCAAATAGCACCGCTGATAGACTTTCCGCTATCGGCCAGAAGCTGCCACTCACGAACCTACCTCCTCACTTTTTGGTCGGAGCAAAAAGGCCCCCATGTCATATCTACTAAGACCGCAGGAAATGGCTTCGGTTTCCGGATTGCCTGCTGAGGAGCGGCTGCGACATTTCATCAAGCGAATTGCAGATTGGGAGGAGGTTTGGAGCCTGCGGAACCAAGACGGCTGGGTCCTGAGCAGTACGAATGGAGCAGACGAGATTGCCCCCGTTTGGCCCCATCCCGATTACGCCGGTGCTTGTGCTACGGGACCGTGGGTAGACTGTGAGCCCGCTTCAATAACCCTTGAGGCCTTTCAGCAGCGTTGGCTTCCCGGCATGTCGAAGGACCACAGGTCTGTGGCCGTTTTCTCAACACCCCATTCTGCGGGCATAGTGATGAGCGCAGAGACACTGAGCCAAGCTATTCAAGCCGAGCTGGACGAAAACTACTCCTGACGGCCAGGAGCGGAAATTCACGATTTGTCGAATACCTCAATAGCCGAGCGAGTGCTGGAAATTGCGGACAAGTACGCTACTGGCTTAGCTCCCGCGAGCGCAATTGCCGCAAGTCTTGAGCTACATCTTTCGGCGCTTGAAGGCGTCCCCAAAGACTTGCAGGACAGGCTTCATGCGTTGTCTATTTTGGTTATCGCAGAAGATGTTTCGCCACAAGAAGCGGAGGAGCTCGGAATGCTACCTTGCAGCAATTCACTATCTGAGCTTCGGAGGATTCTTCGCCAACTTTGAGCGAGAAACAGATGAGCATCCCTGTCTGCTTTGGGCCCGAAGCCGACGCTGAGCGCAACTCTCCAATCCGGTCATTTTTTCTGCTTACGGCCCCATACTTGATGCCGTACTCCGCAACTGCGCGGTTCACAGGGGACGGGGAAGTCCCTTTCATTCGTTAAACCCTTTTGTCATGCATCCATTCGAAGGTTTCCTCGAACACACTCACCGGGACGAAGGCAAAATTCTGGTGCGTTTCGTTGTTGGGGGATTTGACCCGTCTCCGACATCGCCGCCAGTTTTACTTCTGCAGGTTGATGATCCGCACAACGCTGATGCTGTTTATGCCGAACTCTGCAGAGTGATGAAAGATGATTCAGGTGCCCATGTATCCGTGATTTCAGGCACCGAGGCTCACATCGTGACCGACCATGGAGCCGAGATTGCGCTATCTGGAAAAGCTGTGACCCAAACGCCGGGGCAGTACGAGGCACGGGACTTCGAGCGACTTGCCAAGCAGAATTACGAATGGGGTCAGTCACAGTACAAGGCTTCGAAAGAACTGTTCGAACGATTGATGACCTTGCAGAACCTGCTTCGAGATCAGAGTTCACGGGTAATGATGAAAATTCAGGGCCATGCTCCAGGATCAACGGCACACACGCTGTATGAACAACACCTCGCCTTCATCTCTCGCGCTCTCAGTGAGTCAAGGGCTTAACATGCCAATCGACTCGGACCCACAACTGCAGGAAGGCGGCTTCGCCGCGAGAGATGTGGTCCGGTCATCTCTACGTTTAGTGTCCGCTTTTATCTGCCGCCACAGACCGCTCCTGGCCGAATTCTGCTATTTGCAATCGCCCATCATCATTTACGAGCGCATGCGTGCCCATCCAGTAGTCCTTCGAGACGGAACAAATGCTTCCATCTATCAAGCCGAGTCTGGTGACTGGGCTTGCCCTGTCTGCGGCAGCGTTGAATTGAAGCAGGCGCCGTACTTTGGCGATGGTGCTGCGTCATTCGAGATGTGCAGCTGTGGCTTCGAGTTTGGGTTTGATGATGACCCTGGAGCGTCTGCGACTGCTTTGAGTGCGGTCCAAGAGAACTGGGCTCGGTGGCGAACTCGGTTTCTCTCCCGTTTTCGTTCGCAATCTGGGGCCCTGGCCGAGGTGGCTGGCCGGTTACGAGCGATTGGCGTTCACGATGAGGGCGGAAAGACGCTTTAGCTCTTTGGTCAAGCAAACTCGCGCAAACTTAGTTGGCTGGCCCGCTAGACGCGAACCTTGAGCGTCCGCTTTCGCTAGCCGCGACCGGCTGCTTCTGGCCGTTTCCTGTCTGTGCAATGAGATACGCACGTCGCTATCTTAAGCTGCTGTGCTCAGGTTTCGTGATTCTGTAAATTGCACGTTTGACACTGGAAGTGTGCACGCCAAAGTGATCCGCTAGGGCCTGCATTGTGTAGTTGCCTGAGAGGTACATGCGAACCAGTTTGGCTTCGGTCTTTTCGGGCATAGAGCGGGCTCTTCCAAATGTCTGCCCCCTTGCTTTGGCGGCCTCAAATCCAGCGGCGCAGCGCTCACGAATCATGGCCCGTTCGAACTCCGCGAAGGCGCCCAGCATGTGGCAGAACATGCGGCCCGCTGGGCTGCTGGTATCGATGGATTCCGTGAGGCTGCGGAACGTGACGCCAGCTTGCTCCAGGGACTCCAGCAGCCGGAGAAGATCACGCAGGCTGCGAGACAGGCGGTCGAGCTTGTAAACGACAAGAACATCACCGGGACGCAGGCGAGCAAGGAGGCTTTGCAGCTCAGGGCGTTGCGCGACGCCGCTGCGCTTTTCCTGCACAACGTGTTTGATTCCTGCGCGCTTGAAGGCCGCGAGCTGTACGGCGGTGTTCTGCTCGGTGGTGGAAACGCGCGCGTAGCCGTAGGAGGTCAACGGTCTACGTACTGGCCTTCAAAGCGCTTTCGAGCAACCATGTGTTCGTTGGCGCACGGGGTGGTGCCGGGGTCGATCTTGCAGTTGGGAGAAGGCTGGTAGAACTTGGCCCAGGCAGCATCTTTGCGCTGCTGGCGCTCGGTTTCCAGCCGCTGCGCGAGGGCCTTGGCAGATCGGAGTTGATCCGCCTCAAGCTGCGCTGCATCGAGAGCTTCGGCCTCGGCTTGGCGACGACGGGCGTCTTGCTTTTCGATGCGGTCCGCCTGGGCTTTGACTTCCTCTTGCACCTTGCGTATCGCCATTTCAGCCCGGTATGCAAGGATGGCTTCGTACGTGAAGGCGGCTGCAAGCCCGCCGATGAATACACCGATTGCAATCTTGATGATGTCCAGCAGAAACGACCCTTCGTCCTCTGTCTGGTACGAGCGCCTGTGCATGTTGTCCCTCCTGTAAAACAGTGTATCGCTGGTCTAGATAGGGCACGGGTTGCATAACCGGCTGACATGGGGTTTTTCACCCCATACCCCGACCCCACCACTGCGGCACAAGGCCTCCGTTCCCGGGGCCCCGGTTTGTCTCTCAGAACGATGTGGCGCGACGTCAGCCGCCTTGACTGCCGCTGTTGTGCGGGTGGGCGTTGAACGCAGGGTTTCTGATGCCCAGCGCCTGGGGTATGTCGGCCTGGGTGATCTGGCCAGGCTGCTGTAACTGCGGGGTCGGCATGGGCACCGTGCGCACCTGCTGCGGTGGTGGCTCTGCGGGGCGCCCCCGGGCCTGCATAGGCTGCATCTGCGGGCCCTGAATGGCGTGTTGGCCCTGTTGCTGGTTCTGCTGCTGCCAGTCCACAAAGAAACCCTGCGCCACGATCTGCAGGCACACGGGGCCGCTGACCTGCAGAAGCGTGGCCTGCTGTGAGTAGCACTTGCAGGTTTTGCCCATCGTGATGCACGCCGCAGGGTATGGGGCCACGGTGGGCTTTGTCACCTCGTCATAGGCCGGGGCCGTGTGCGGGAAGTCTTTGAGGCGCGGTGAGCGTTCCTTGATGTACTGATCGGGGGTGAGCTTTGCCGCTACCTGCTGCGGCATCGCATTGGCCTGCGCCTGGGCCTCGCTGGCGGTTTTCGCCTGCACCTTCGCCTCGGTCTTTGCCAGCAGCTTGGACGATGCAAACCAGATCAGCAGCGGGATGAGCAACACGCAGGCCAGGAACACCCAGAGCTTCGCGGGCAGCTTCTTTTTGCCGGTGTGCAGGCTGGCGCTTTTGTACCAGCCGTAGACCTCCTTCGGAAAGGCTTGCATGGTCACTGTGCCGGTCTTGCCGCTGCCGTCCTTCTCACAATTGGGATTGACGGCGGACCACTCCAGCATGCTGACCATATCGACGCCAAAGGAGCGCTTCAGGTGCCGGTGCCATCCAGGCGGGCCGACGAGCCTGCGCACGAAGCTATCGAGGTTCTGGGGATGCTGGGTGACCAGATAGAAATCAAAGCCGCGCCTGCGGTGCTCTGCCAGCATCTTGATGGGGTCCGGCACTGCGGCCCCTGCCGGGCGGTTTGGCAGATCATTGTGCGCCTCATCGATCAGAAAGATCGTGCCATCCGGCTCTGCCTGCCAATCCTTGAAGTCGATTTTTTTCCAGCCCGCAAGCTCCCCGCCTTCGACGGATTCGAAGCGCCCGTTGTGACACACGGGGCGGTTTTCCTTGAGCTGGCGTTCGCGTACCCACTTGAGGGTGTTCAGGGTCTTTCCCGCGCCGTTGGCGCCGCTGATGATGTGCAGCATGGGCTATACCTTGAGCGCCCAGCGCTTGAACGTATCGGACGTGAGGCCATCGAGCAGCATGCGTGCCGCCATGGCGCTGGTCACGATGCTGATTGCTACCCCTACCTTCATGGCCGCAAGCATCGAGAACACCTCAGGGGGCAGGGATGAGAACTGCTGAATGGCTTGATTCTTGAGCTCATCCAGCGCGGCATTCACGCCGGTATAGGTGATGACGCACATGCCCAAGGCGATCAACACACGGCCGACCAGCGAGCCGACGAGATTCAATAGCATGCCGCCGATGGCAGCGATGAATACAGGCATGGCTTACCCCCTCACAAGAATACGAGCGGCCAGCAGCAGCGACACCGCGACCATGATGTTTCCAATGACCGCGATGCTTGGACAGATCTTGCTGAAAGGCAGGGTCATAGACTGGCCCATCACAACGACGCTCAGGTCCTGAATGCACTGGCCTCCACCGCCCAATGCATCGCTCATGTTGATGCGGCCCGTCATGGTCTCGGACTTGTTACCGGGAAGGTCTTTTGTCTGCACGCCTTCCTTGCCCTTTTCCTTGCCATAAAGCTCAGACTCCGCGCTTTTGTCGTCAAACAGCTTGCAGGCCCTGCTGTGCTGCTCCTTCGCTATGGCGCACTGGATGGCATCGCCCTCGCATGAGAACCCCGCGACACACGAGCCAGCAAAGCCGCTCTCTCCGTCACCGTCGCCCTCCCCGTTGCCATTGCCATTGCCGCCCCCATCGGGCGGTACACCGGCATTCCAAACGCACACTTCATTCACCAAGTGCGTACCCACGGGGCAGGTGCCACCTTCGGGCGGCTTGGGGTTGATCACGCACCAGTTCCCCTCACGGTGGAAGCCCGGGCCACAGTCGCCGTTCTCGTTTGGCTTTTCCGGGATGGGCTTGCCGGGCGGCGAGGGCGAGACGCAGCTGGTGCCTACCTTGGAGGTTCCAGGGGGACACGTGCCGTTGCTGTTTGGAGGCTGCGGCGGCGGGGTGGGCGCATAGCAGTTACCGTTGCTGTAGCGCTGGGTTCCAGGCGGACAATTGCCATTGCTGTCCGGGGGGACCGGAGGCGGCGGCGGAGGGGGCGGATTGTTAGGGTCCGGTGGCTTGGGACCGCCACCAGGGTTGGTGCCAGGATCAGTACCAGGACCCGTGCCGGGACCTTCGCCCGGACCCTCGCCAGGTCCTTCACCGGGGCCAGTGCCGGGACCATCGCCGCCACCCGTGCCACCCTGGCACTGACCGCCCGTGTATGTGCCGCGCCCATAGTAAAGCGTCCTGCCGTTGTAGCTGACGTCCATGTTGTTGACCACCTTGATCATGCAGTACTGGACCGGGCCGTCATAGCTCACGCCCTGATCCTCACATGTGTACTCGGTGGCCGCCGAGGACATTTCCCAACCCTCCCCGGCGCTGGTGCCTGCCTTCGGGCATTTGTCTTTCACGCACTTGCCGTTGATGCGTGTGTATCCAGGGTCGCAGGGAGGTTCTTTAACGCACACGCCGTTAACGCGGACCTCATCGGGCTTGCAGTTGTCGGGGACGCAGGCGCCGCCTTCCTCATGCATACCTTCCCCGCACGGGTTGTCGCGCTTGCACGCGCCATCGGTGCCACGGGTCCAACCCGCCGCGCAAGCGGGCAGGCATTGATTCTGGAACTCGTCAAACCCAGCGTTGCACGTGCATTGCCCTCCCCCCAGCGTGCTGCCAGAGGGGCAGGTAGATGCCGCATACCGACTCACAAGGCCCTTAAATCCCGTGGTGCCGGACTGATAGCAGTACGCCTGATCATTGCTGAAAGAGCCAACAGATGTACCGCCTAGCGACTGACATGCAGCAAGCGCGGTCGGAAACCCATTCTGGCCGTTAGATGCGCTGTAGCTATGGCCGGGCGTGGGACTGAAAGCAGCCCCAACCGGCGGCGAGACTGCAGCAGCAATCAACAAGACCGCCAGGGCGAGCACGCTAGAGATCAAGCGGTAAAGATCAGCCATGCGGCCCCCAGGATTGCGACGATGACGAAGAGGCCCATTTGCTTTGCACCTTGAAGAAGCCCACCGCGTGGACTTTTGCAAGGCCCCTGCCGGCCGGTCAGGGAGCACATGCGAGGGGCGCTTAGGAGATAGCGCGGCGCACCCACTTGAAGGCGGCAATCGCCACCACGACCAGCAGCACGGCGGCGCCGATCAGGCCGATGGGCGCGATGGTGTCGCCGATCTCGGAGACGACGCCGGTCACATCGATGGCGGCGTGCGCGTTGTTGGCGAGGGCCAGGGCACCGACTGCGGCAGCAGTGGCGAAGCGGCGGGTTTGTGCATTGAAGCGGTTCATTTTTCAGTCCTCTTGGGTTGATGAATTTCCATCGGATCGAATGGTCTGGATGAGGGCCCGGAAGGCCCACCCCACAGACCACACCAGCAGGATGGCGCTGCTGATTTGTGCCGCTTCAGCCGGGCTCAGATCGAGCACGGGAAGCGTGATTTCGTGCACCACGGTGACCGTGCAGGCCGAGGCGCATTGAATGGTTTGTTCAGGCATGACCGGAAGCGCGGGCACGTGCCTGGGCGATGCGTTGACGGCGCATGGCGCGGGCGTGCAGGCGTGCGGCCAGGACACCGAGGGAGCCGGTAACGAGGGTCCACAGGGCAGCGCCTACGAAGCCACTGCAGATGCCCAGGATGGCGAGTTGCCGGGCCACGTGAGGGAGGTCGATTTCAGGCATGAAGGGACTTTCCGTAGAGATCGTCAAGGTCCACGACAGCAGGCCGGTGAAACGGCTCTGCGTGGTCTTCGATCAGCTGGACGCAGGTTTCCACGTCATCCAGCGTTGCAGCCTCGGACAGCAACATGACCCATTCGGGCTGTCCGTCCTCAACGTTGGGCGCGAGAAAGCAGCCCGTGGTGCGCGACTGGATGACGAGGCGCATGGTCAGGCTGCGGCTTTGGCCGTGGCTGCGGGGCGGATGCCCAGGAGCGTGAGCTTGGTGGAGTTGTCAGCACCGGCGACCACGTCGAATTCGCAATCGCACATCACGCCGGTGATGGGCCATTTGGCCTTGAGGTGGGCCCACTTCTGGAACTCCGACGAGTCGCCGAACTTGAACGGGCGGGTGACAACGCCGATGCTTTCGCCGCTGGAGCTTTGACCCATGTCCACCGAGAGGTGGAACGTGGTGGAGTCGAAAGCGCGGCCCTCGTAGTCGCCCTTGCTGGACTTGATACCGTGCAACACGGCTTGGCTTTGCATACGCATTTGGGTTTCCTTTTTGGCCTGGGTTATGCGGCGAACGCAGCGGGGCCAACGCTGGTGCCAGAGACTTTTTTGAACATCGCTTGATAGACGCGCTCGACCTCCTGACGCTTGAACTTCGACAGGCGGCCAGGAAGCTCGGCACAGTTCTCGATAAAGCCCGCCAGGGTTTCTCGGTCCATGTAGAGGAAGGCCAGGGCGGCGGATTTGCCAGCGGTGGAGAAGAACCAACGTGCGTTGCGCGTGCACTCGGCCATCAGCGTTTCGAGCGGTAGCCGCGGCTCTGTTTTGATGGGTTCTGCCTGGGCCACTTCGCCGTGCTCGGCCAGCAGCAGCGCGTGCCATTCGCTGGTGCCTGCAAAGAAGTTGGCGGGCCTGCGCAGCAGATCGACAGGGAGCAAGCGCTTTTGGTTGCCGTAGCGCACTTCAATGCGCTGCCAGCCGGTGGCGTCCTGTTCGCCGTACAGCTGCACACCCTTGTCATAGACGTTGGTCTGCTTGCCTGCGGCCTTGCTGCCGAAGTAGAAGGAGCGGCCGACCCCACCAGCGCGCCATGCACCCACGCAGCTGTGCTTAGGCCGGTGGCCGAGGTGGTCCATCAAACCCGCGTCATAGTCGGCGCCGATGCGGTCCATGCCGCCTGAGATGCCCTCGAAAAAATCAAGTGCGAGATCGCAGCGCGTGACCACTGCGCGGTGCTCTTCCAGATAGTCGGCCATCTGGTAGTGCCAGCCAGGACGGGCAAAGGTGCAGGCCGCGCCGTAGAGGTTGCAGTGCAGGGTTTTGGCCTGGGCGGACTGTCGCGGGCTGTCGCCGCTGGACAGGCATCCGACCCAGCCGCATTCGGAGCCTGCGCGCATGATCGACCAGCGGTAGCGGTAGAAGTCGTGGCCCTTCTTCAGCTCAGGGTCCACGGTGAAGCCATCGCCCAACAGTTCGCACACGTTCTCTGCAAGCTCCAGGGCCTGGGTGGTGGCTGCGAAGTCGGGATCATCCAGGCCACGGAGGATGCGGGCCAAATCGTGGCGTCGACGGTCTTCTTCGCTGATGGTGTGGGCGGATTTTTCCCAATCGGCGGTGTCATCGCGTGGGGGAAACAGGGTGTCCACCGTAGGGATGGGAGCGAACCGAAGATTGAGCGTGAAACGCAGCCAATCGATGTGAACGGGCGAACCCGTCACGGTGCGCTCTTCGTGCAAACGAAGCAGGACTTCGTTTCCATCAAGGACGAGGGGGGTGGCGATGGTCACGCTCTGCCCCCTTCGAAGTTGTCCCCGTGATTACCATCGGGGACAGCTGTTGCTGACGCTACGCACCCCCCAAAATTGATAGCAGAAGAATCAGCAACAACAGCCGACGCGGCCGCGCCCGCGCTTCGCTTGCCGGTCGCGGCCGCGTCGTCTTGCTTGGGTAGTGCATCGAGGAAGGCGAGGACGTGCTGCCATTGGTGAGGGGCGCGACCAATGAACATGGGCACCATGCCTGCGCCGGATTGACGGTTGAAGATGGGCCTATCGGTCATGCGAAACTTCCTCCTGCAACGGAGGGAGTACCAATGAAAAATTTATTCGTTTTGCTGGCAGTGCTGGCCCTGCTGCTGGTCGTCGTGGCAGTGATGACAGGGGCGAACAAGAAGCGCGGAGGCAAAGGCGAAAAGCCCAAACAAAAAGCACTGATGACCGAACGTGAGCAAGCCATGTACAACCGGCTTGTGCAGGCTTTACCTGAGCTTGTCGTGCTGGCGCAAGTGAGCTTCAGTGCGCTACTGACAGCACGGTCATATGCGGCGCGCAACACGTTCGATCGCAAGGTTGCGGACTTCGTGGTTTGCGACAAGGCATTCCGCGTTTTGGCTGTGGTGGAGCTGGACGACAGCAGCCATCGAGGGCGGGAGAAGGAAGACGGAGCCCGCGATGTGCTGCTAGTGAATGCGGGGTATCGGGTGCTGCGATATCCGCGAGTGCCGGACATTGACCGCGTCAGAGACGACTTCGAATCACCAGCGGTTCCGACCATGCCCGCCGAATTGATGGACATGCGCGCCGAGCGATAGCAGCGCAGCAGGGTGCACACCCCCTGCCATGCTGAGACAGGAGCCGCCAAGCTGATGCCTCGGCGTTGATTGGCAGGGGATGTGCAAACGGTCGTATACAAGGCGGCTCCTGTTGGCTAACAGGGCGTTAGGCTAACTACCTGTTATGAACGCGGGCAACGAAAAATGCTAAAACCCTGTTATTCCAAACGGGTACTTAGCATGAACACGACTATGGATTTGTGGGCAAAAGCCCTCGAAAAGCAGCACCCTGCGCAATGGGCGCGACAATTCAATGTGACGCCTGAAGCGTTCTATGTTGCGAGAAGCAAAGGCCGGTTAAGCCCTGTCATGGCTGGCAATGTTGCTATCGAATTAGGAGAAAATCCAGAGCACTGGATTGCTATCGCGGCTCTCGAGGCTGAGAAGGACAGCGAGCTACTTGCACGGCTGAAAAGCCGCGTCAAGGCATGGCGGAGACTGTGAGATTCGAACTCACGGACGGTTGCCCGTCGGCAGTTTTCAAGACTGCTGGTTTAAACCGCTCACCCAAGTCTCCGGGAGGGAAGGCGCGAATTCTAGCCCACGGCGGGCGCGGGTTTTTGCAGCATGCCGCGCGTCTCGATGAACTTCACCACATCGGCCACGCCTGCCAATGTCTTGAGGTTGGTCATCACGAAGGGCTTGAGGCCCTGGGCGTTGGTGCGCATGCGGGTGGTGTCGGCGTGCATGACGTCCAGGTTGGCGCCCACGTGGGGGGCCAGGTCGGTCTTGTTGATGATGAACAGGTCGCTCTTGGTGATGCCAGGGCCGCCCTTGCGGGGGATTTTTTCGCCGGCGGCGACGTCGATGACGTAGATGGTGAGGTCGCTCAGCTCGGGACTGAAGGTGGCGGCGAGGTTGTCGCCGCCGCTTTCCACGAACACGATGTCGGCATTGGGGAATTCGCCCAGCATGCGGTCGATGGCTTCGAGGTTGATGGAGCAGTCTTCGCGGATGGCGGTGTGGGGGCAGCCTCCGGTCTCCACGCCCAGGATGCGCTCGGGTGGCAGCGCGCCGCTCACCGTGAGCAGGCGCTGGTCTTCCTTGGTGTAGATGTCGTTGGTGATGGCGATGAGGTCGTAGTCGTCGCGCATGGCCTTGCACAGCATTTCCAGCAGCGTGGTCTTGCCGGAGCCTACCGGGCCGCCGATGCCCACGCGCAGGGGGGGCAGTTGCTTGGTACGGTTCGGGATGTGGTGCAGGGTGCTGGTGGTCATGATCGGAAGAGGCGGGAGTATTGGGTTTCGTGCTGGGAACTCAGGATGGCCAGCATGGGAGAAAAGGCCTGGCGCTCGCAGTCCATCAGGCCGATGGCGTGGTCGGCGGCGGGGGGGATGGCATCGGCCAGGCGCGCCAGGATGCGCTGGCCGGCGCTTTGGCCCAGTTGCATGGACTTGAGCGCGGCCTGGACCATGTTTTCGGCCCAGCCAAAGGCGTAGGCCAGCAGCACGTCGCGCACGGGCGCCTGGGTGGTGGAGGCGGCCAGCGCGAATGCCACGGGGTAGGTCGGGGGCAGTGCGGCCAGGTGGCGGATTCTGGGCAGGGTCTCTTCATCGTCCTGGTGCTGGTTGCGCAGCCAGTCGGCCATCGACCGGCCCATCTGCTCGGTCTGCAGCCTCAGTTCGCTGGTTTCGCGGGTGTGCAGCACCCAGTCGTTGAGTTCACGCACATGCGCCCAGTCGGCGCGGCGCCAGGCGCCCACGGCCTTGGCGATCAGGGCCATGTCGCCGCGTGCCTGGGTGATGTGCAACTGGTCCAGCAGCCACTCGGCCACGGCGGCTTCGCTGGCGATGCCTGCGTTTTCAATCGCGCTTTCCAGCCCCTCGGAATACGAGAAACCGCCCACGGGCAGCGCGGGCGAGGCGAGCCAGATGAGCTGCAGCAGGCTGGCTGCCGGCAGGGAGGCGGGGCGTTCGAGGCGCATGGCGGGGAAGGGGGGGAAGGGGGGTACGCAGCCCGTCAGTGGCTGTGCCCGTGGCTTTCATGGTCATGGTCATGGCCGTGGTTGCAGCCGGGGCCGTGCACATGGCCCTGGGCGACGACCGGGATGGCCACGGGGCGGGCGCGGGCCGGGGCGGCGCCTTGTTCGTGTCCGTGCGCATGGCCGTGACCCTGGCCGGCATCGTGGGAATGCCCATGATCGTGCCCGTGGTCATGGTCATGGCCGCCGTGCCCTGCGGCATAGGCGCCGCCCTCGGGTTCAAACGGCAGGTCCTGCGCTTTAACGATCAAGTGCATGGCGCGCAGCATGTCGGCCAGCACGTGGTCAGGTTCGATCTTGAGGTGATCGGGCTGCAGCTCGATGGGCACATGGCGGTTGCCCAGGTGGTAGGCGGCGCGGGTCAGATCGAACGGGCTGCCATGGTTGGCGCAGTGTGTGATGACCAGCACGGGCTGCGGCGCCGCGATCACGCGGACCATGGAGCCGTCTTCGGCCACGAGCACATCGCCACCGCGCACCAGCGTGCCGCGCGGCAGGAAGATGCCCAGCTCGCGCCCGGCGGAGTCGGTGGCCGCGAAACGGCTTTTCTGGCGCACGTCCCAGTCCAGTTCGATGGTGGTGGCGCGCTTGACCAGAACGGGAGCAAGGCCTTTGCCTTGGGGGATGAGCTTGGAGGCTTGGATCATGGCGTTTCTTTTCTTTGTTCCAGCGGGTAGACCGTGCATTGTCGGCCAGGGGCGCAACCCTGTTGGGCGCCCCCGGTTTACAGCCGACGGGTCATGAAGAAGCTGTAAGGGTCGGGGCCGTAGTCGGCAAAGGGGCCGCACTCGGAAAAGCCGTTCTGGAAATACAGCTGGCGCGCGGGCTCGAAGAAGGGCTGCGGGCCCGTCTCCAGGCTCATGCGGGCAAAGCCGCGCGAGCGGGCCTCGTGGAGCAGGTGGTTCAGCAACTGGCGGGCGATGCCCTGGCCCCGGTGGCGGGCGCTGGTGCGCATGGACTTGAGTTCGGCGTGGGTGGCGTCGAGCTGCTTGAGCGCGCCGGTGCCCACCAGCACGTCGCCCTCCGCGTCAGGCAGCCAGGCGGACCAGAAGGCAATGCCGGGCTGGCGCAGCTGGTCCATCTCCAGGGCATGCACGCTTTCCGGCGGCGACACCGCGTACATGTCCTGCAGGTGTTCCTGCATGAAGGCTTCGATGCGTGGATCGCTCAGGTCGTCCAGGCGGATGTGCAGGTCTTGCAGCACAGCATTCACGGGGCGTGGCCTCAGAACAGGAAGTAGCGCTGCGCCATCGGCAGCACCGTCGCGGGCTCGCAGGTGAGCAGTTGGCCGTCGGCGCGCACGGTGTAGGTTTGTGCGTCCACTTCCATCTTCGGGGTGTAGCTGTTGTGCACCATGTCGCGCTTGCGGATGCCGCGGATGTTGTGCACGGCGGACAGCGTCTTGCGCAGGCCGAAGCGCTCGCCGATGCCGGCATGCAAGCCTGCCTGCGACACGAAGGTGAGCGACGTTTTGGCAATGGCCCCGCCGAAAGCGCCGAACATCGGCCGGTAGTGCACGGGCTGCGGCGTGGGGATGGAGGCGTTCGGGTCACCCATCGCCGCCATGGCGATCAGCCCGCCCTTCAGGATCAGCGCGGGCTTCACGCCGAAGAACGCGGGTTTCCAGATCACGATGTCGGCCCACTTGCCCACTTCGAGCGAGCCCACCTCGTGGCTGATGCCGTGGGCGATGGCCGGGTTGATGGTGTACTTGGCCACGTAGCGCTTGATGCGCGTGTTGTCGCTCCGGGCGGTGTCGCCAGCCAGGCAGCCGCGCTGCACCTTCATCTTGTGCGCGGTCTGCCAGGTGCGCAGGATGACTTCGCCCACGCGGCCCATGGCCTGGCTGTCGCTGGACATCATGCTGATGGCGCCCAGGTCGTGCAGGATGTCCTCGGCGGCGATGGTCTCCTTGCGGATGCGGCTTTCGGCAAAGGCCAGGTCCTCGGCAATGCTGGCATCGAGGTGGTGGCACACCATGAGCATGTCCACATGTTCATCGAGCGTGTTGTGCGTGTAGGGCATGGTGGGGTTGGTGGAGCTGGGCAGGAAGTTCTCCTCGCCCACCACGCGCAGGATGTCCGGCGCGTGGCCGCCACCCGCACCTTCGGTGTGGAAGGCGCAGATGCCGCGCCCGCCCACGGCGGCGATGGTGTTTTCCACAAAGCCCGATTCGTTGAGCGTGTCGCTGTGGATGGCCACCTGCGTGTCGGTGGCTTCGGCCACGTCCAGGCAGTTGCTGATGGCCGAGGGGGTGGTGCCCCAGTCCTCGTGCAGCTTCAGGCCGATGGCGCCCGCGTTGATCTGCTCATGCAGCGCATCGGGCAGGCTGGCGTTGCCCTTGCCCAGAAAGCCCAGGTTCATGGGGAAGGCGTCTGCCGCCTGCAGCATGCGCTCCAGGTTGAAGGGGCCCGACGTGCAGGTGGTGGCCAGCGTGCCCGTGGCGGGGCCGGTGCCGCCGCCCAGCATGGTGGTCACGCCGCTGGCCAGGGCTTCCTCTATCTGCTGCGGGCAGATGAAGTGGATGTGGCTGTCGATGCCGCCCGCGGTGACGATGTTGCCCTCGCAGCTGATGACCTCGGTGCCGGGGCCGATGATGATGTCCACGCCCGGCTGGGTGTCGGGGTTGCCCGCCTTGCCGATGGCGGCAATGCGGCCTGCCCTGAGTCCGATATCGGCCTTGAAGATGCCGGTGTGGTCCACCACCAGGGCGTTGGTCAGCACCGTGTCTACCGCGCCTTGTGCGTTGCTGCGCTGGCTTTGCGCCATGCCGTCGCGGATGGTCTTGCCGCCGCCGAACTTTACTTCTTCGCCATAGCTGCCGGCGCGCAGCGTGTGGTCGGCCTCGACTTCGAGGATGAGTTCGGTATCGGCCAGGCGCACGCGGTCGCCCACGGTGGGGCCGAACATTTCGGCGTAGGCGCGTCGTCCAATGGTTGCCATGGGGTGTGCTCCGCGAGAACTGATGACTATATTTTTGATAGCTGCCAGCGCTTATTCAACAGGCGCTGGAGGCCGTTTTGGCTTGGTGTTTCTACAGGGCGCCGTGCGTCAGGCCCTGAAAGCCATACACCCGGCGCTGGCCCGCGTAGTCCACCAGTTCCACGGTGCGCTCCTGGCCGGGCTCGAAGCGCACGGCCGTGCCCGATGCGATGTTCAGCCGCATGCCGCGTGCGGCGGCGCGGTCAAAGCCCAGTGCGTTGTTGGTCTCGGCAAAGTGGTAGTGCGAGCCCACCTGGATGGGGCGGTCGCCGGTGTTGCGCACCACCAGCGTGAGGGTGCGGCGGCCAGTGTTGAGCGAGTGTTCGCCGGGTTCGGTGAAGAGTTCGCCTGGGATCATGGGATGCTCCTGTGGGGCGGATTGGCTCAGGCCATCTGCGCCAGCAGCGCACCACCGAACACTGCCACGCCCGCACCCGCAGCGCGCGCCAGCCACACGTGGTGGTGGCGCAGCGCCCAGCCCGCCGCCAGGCCCGTGCCATGCAGCAGCACGGTGGCGGCCAGCATGCCCGCCAGGGTTTGCCAGGCGCTGTCGCTGCCTGCCAGCTCGTGGCCGTGGGCCACGCCATGGAACACGGCAAACACCCCCACGCCCAGCGCGGCCACCAGGCCGGGAACGCGCAGGCGCGACACGACGAGCAGGCCGGTGGCCAGCAGCGAGGCCGCAATCATCGGTTCCACCGCGGGCAGTGCCACACCCTGCAGGCCCAGCACGGCGCCCGCCAGCAGCATGGCGGCAAAGCCCACGGGGCCCCACAGCAGTTCGCGGCCGGCGCCGCGCGCGGCCAGGGCGCTCCACAGGCCCACGGCCACCATGGTGGCCAGGTGGTCCAGGCCAAAGAATGGGTGGGCAAAGCCGCTCAGAAAACTGCTGTGGATGTGGGTTTCAGCGCCGGTATGGGCGACGGCACTGGTACTGATGGCACTGGCAGCCATGAAGAGAAGAGCGGCTGTGTGGCGGTGTGAGAGTGCGATGCGCATGGGGGCTCCACAGAGAGAAAGAGGGAGAAAAGGGGTCAGACGATCGGCTGGTGCACGGTGACGAGCTTGGTGCCATCGGGGAAGGTGGCCTCGACCTGGATGTCTGGAATCATCTCGGCGATGCCGTCCATCACGTCCGCGCGGGTCAGCACGGTGCGGCCTTCGCTCATCAGCTGCGCCACGGTCTTGCCGTCGCGGGCACCTTCCATCACGGCGGCGCTGATCAGGGCCATGGCCTCGGGGTAGTTGAGCTTGAGGCCCCGGGCCTTGCGGCGCTCGGCCAGCAGGGCGGCGGTGAAGATCAGCAGCTTGTCTTTTTCGCGAGGCGTCAGTTCCATGTCGTTGTACTCAATGCTGGTGTTGTTGGCTCGCGCGTGAGCCGACGCGGGGTGACCACGAGGGGCGTGCTATGGGCCACGGGGGTGATCTGGCGAGAGCTGTTCCATCATAGGCAGCAAGCCCCGTGCCCGCCATACGTCATCTGGCGCACGTCCCCAGGTGCAGTGGCATGGAAACTGCACCTGAAGGGGTGACCGCCGCCATTGCCCATGCCTTCCCACACCGCCTCCATCGCCCCTGCTGACGCCACCCCGCTGCAGCCGACAGAGCCCGGCATGGCTGCACACGAGCCCCAGCAGGCCCCGCAGCAGGTCGTCAAGGTCCGGCGCGACTACAACAGCTGGGTGGCCACCGAGACCATGGAGGACTACGCGCTGCGCTACACGCCCCAGCGCTTTCGCAAGTGGTCCGAATGGCGGGTGGCCAACACGGCTTTCGGTGCGGCGTCGTTCCTGATCCTGGAGGCCGTGGGCGCCACGCTGCTGGTGCAGTACGGCTTCATCAACGCCTTCTGGGCCATCGTGGCCACGGGGCTCATCATCTTTCTGGCGGGGCTGCCCATCAGCGTGTATGCGGCGCGTTATGGGGTGGACATGGACCTGCTCACGCGCGGCGCGGGCTTTGGCTACATCGGCTCCACGCTCACCTCGCTGATCTACGCGAGCTTCACCTTCATCTTCTTCGCGCTGGAGGCCGCGGTGATGGCCTATGCGCTGGAGCTGGCGCTCGACATCCCGCCCACCTGGGGCTACCTGATCTGCGCCATCGTGGTGATTCCGCTGGTCACGCACGGCGTGTCCGCCATCAGCCGCCTGCAGGTGTGGACGCAGCCGCTGTGGCTGGTGATGCTGGTGGTGCCGTTTGCTTATGTGCTGGTGCGCGATCCTGGTGCGTTTTCCGGGGTTGTGCACTATGGTGGTGAATCGATGCGCGGTGCCACGTTCCAGTTGCCCTTGTTTGGTGCGGCGCTCACGGTGGGCATTGCGCTCATCACCCAGATGGGGGAGCAGGCCGACTACCTGCGCTTCATGCCCGCCAGCACGCCCGCCACGCGCGGGCGCTGGTGGCTGGGCGTGCTGGTGGGTGGGCCGGGCTGGGTGGTGCTGGGGGTGCTCAAGATGCTGGGCGGTGCGCTGCTCGCCTACCTGGCGCTCACCCACATGGTGCCGGCCGACCGGGCGGTGGACCCGAACCAGATGTACCTGGCCGCGTACGAATATGTGTTCCCCCACTACGGCTGGGCGGTGGCGGCCACGGCGTTGTTCGTGGTGGTCTCGCAGCTCAAGATCAACGTGACCAATGCCTACGCGGGCTCGCTGGCGTGGTCCAACTTCTTCTCGCGCCTCACGCACAGCCACCCGGGGCGCGTGGTGTGGGTGGTGTTCAACACGCTGATCGCCTTCATGCTGATGGAGATGAACGTGTTCCGCGCCATGGGCGAGGTGCTGGGGCTGTACTCCAACATCGCCATCGCCTGGATCATGTCCGTGGTGGCCGATCTCGTCATCAACAAGCCGCTGGGGCTGTCACCCCGGGGCATCGAGTTCAAGCGCGCGCACCTGTACGACATCAACCCGGTGGGCGTGGGCGCGATGGCGCTCGCGTCCATCCTGTCCATCAGCGCGCACCTGGGGTTGTTCGGCCCACTGCCGCAGGCGTTCTCGGCCGTGATCGCGATGGCTGTCGCGTTTGTCACCGCACCGCTCATTGCCTGGGCCACCGGGGGGCGCTACTACATCGCGCGCCAGTCCGAGCCCGCTGCGCTGGCCGACGTGGTGGCGGTACCCCTGCACGGCCCGGTGGGCCGCAAGGCCGGCGGCGGAATGGATGCGGCCTTGGGCAGCTACGTGCGCTACACCGTGCAGCGCTGCGTGATCTGCGAGCGCGAATACGAAGCGCCCGACATGGCCCAGTGCCCCGCCTACCGGGGCGCCATATGTTCGCTGTGCTGCACGCTGGACGCACGCTGCGGCGACCTGTGCAAGCCCGACGCCAGCATGGCGGTGCAATGGTCTGCCGCCCTGCGCTGGGTGCTGCCGCGCGCCATGTGGCGCTACCTGGACACGGGCCTGGGCCACTTCCTGCTGCTGATGCTGGTGATCGCGCCGCTGCTGGCCTCCGTCATGGGGCTGCTGTACCACCAGGAGCTCAACACCATCGCCAATGCGATGACCGACACGGAAGTCCTGGCCGCCCCGGAGGTCGCGTTGCGCTCCGGCCTGCTCAAGGCCTACCTGGCGCTTCTCGTCATCTCGGGCATCGTGGCCTGGTGGCTGGTGCTGGCGCACAAGAGCCGCCAGGTGGCGCAGGAGGAATCCAACCGCCAGACGGGCCTTTTGGTGCGCGAGATCGAGCTGCACCGCCAGACCGACGAGGCCCTGCAGACCGCGCGCAGCGTGGCCGAGCAGGCGCGCCAGGTGGCCGAGGCGGCCCAGCGCGCGGCCGACCAGGCCAACCAGGCCAAGAGCCGCTACATCAGCGCCATCAGCCACGAGATCCGCACGCCGCTCAACTCCATCCTGGGCTACGCGCAGCTCATGGGCGAGGACGCGGGCGTGCCCCCGCACCGCAAGCAGGCGGTGCACGTGATCCGGCGGGGGGGCGAACACCTGCTCTCGCTCATCGAGGGCACGCTCGATATCGCGCGCATCGAATCCGGCAAGCTCACGCTGGATGTCACGCCCATGCGCTTTGCCGATGGCCTGCACGAAATGGCCAGCCTGTTCGAACTGCAGGCCGCCGCCAAGGGCCTGGCCTTCCAGTTCGATGTGCTGGGCGTGATTCCCGAGGTGGTTCGTGCCGACGAAAAGCGCCTGCGCCAGATCCTCATCAACCTGCTGGGCAACGCGGTCAAGTTCACGGCGCACGGCACCGTCACGCTGCGCGTGCGCTATGCGCGCGAGATGGCGCGCATCGAGGTGCAGGACACGGGGCCGGGCCTCACGGCCGAGGAGATCGAGCGCATCTTCGAGCCCTTTGCGCGGGGCGGCTCGGGCGGTGGCAACACCGCGGCCGCGCCGGGCGCGGGCCTGGGCCTGACCATTGCCAAGATGCTCACCGCGCTCATGGGCGGCGAGCTGACGGTGGGCAGCACCCCCGGCGTAGGCTCGGTGTTCCACGTCAAGCTGTTCCTGCCCGAGGTGCATGGGGACGCGCTGGGCAAGGCCGCGCCAGCGCCCGCCGCATTGGCCACACGCACCCAGCGCGCGCGCAGGGGTTACGCGGGGGACCACCGCCGCATCCTGGTGGTGGACAACGAAGAGCCCGACCGCGAACTGCTGGTGCAACTGCTCGAACCCCTGGGCTTCGAGCTGCGCCAGGCCGCCAGCGGGCACGACGCGTTGGACCTGCTGGCCACGGGCTACCGGCCGCACGCGATCTTCATGGACCTGGCCATGCCGGGCATCGACGGGTGGGAGACCCTGCGGCGCGTGCGGCAGATGCACCTCGCGAACGTCCACTGCGCCATTGTGTCGGCCAATGCGTTCGACAAGGCGCTGGACAACGACGTGGACATCCGCCCCGAGGACTTCATCGTCAAGCCCGTGCGCCACACCGAGCTGCTGGACTGGCTGGAGCGCCGCCTGGGCCTGCAGTGGCAGCACGGCGAGGCCGACGCCGCCCCCGCCCCCGCCTTGCCCGCGGCAGCGGATGCGCCCCTCACGTACCCCGATGCCACCGCCTTGGCGGCCTTGGCCCAGGTGGTCGCGCTGGGCTACTACCGGGGCATCCTCAACACCCTGGACGACATCGAACGCGGCCAGCCCGCGCACGGCGCTTTTGTCGGCACCATGCGGCAGCTGGCCAGGCAGTTCCAGTTCGATGCCATGGGCCACATCCTGGAGCAGGCGCCACCGTGACGACCACCGCGACCCCACCCTCCCTGCCGGTGCATGCCGCGGCCCTTGATCGCGGCGACAGCGACCTGGTCCTGATCGTGGACGACGTGCCCGACAACCTGGCCGTGCTGCACGACGCGCTCGATGAATCGGGCTACACGGTGCTCGTGGCCACGCACGGCGAGGCCGCGTTGCAGCGCGCCGCGCAGGCATTGCCCGACATCGTGCTGCTCGACGCCATGATGCCCGGCATGGACGGCTTCGAGGTGGCGCGGCGCCTGAAGGCGTCGCCCGCCACCGCGCACATCCCCATCATCTTCATGACGGGCCTCACCGAGACCGAGCACCTGGTGGCCGCGCTGGAGGCGGGCGGCGTGGACTACGTGACCAAGCCCATCAAGCCGCGCGAGGTGATGGCCCGCATGGGCGTGCACCTGGGCGCGGCGCGCAGGGCGCGCCAGGACGCGAGCCAGGCCCGCGAGGCGCGCAATGCGCTCGATGCCTTCGGCTATGCCAGCATCACGGTGCGCGCGGTGGACGGCCGCATCGTGTGGCAGACCCCGCTGGCGCGCGAACTGCTGCAGGGCTACTTTGGCGAAGCCAGTCCCTGGGCGCCCGGGATCGTGCAGGCCTGGCTGCGCCGCCATGTGCTCGCCGAAAACGCCGCGGAGCTGCTGGCCCATGCGCTGGCCGAGCCGCCGCGCCTGGCCATCGAGCAGGGCGCGCGCCGCCTGACCTTCCGCCTGCACCAGCAGGCGGGCGACAGCGAAGGCGGGGGCGACTGGCTGATCGTCATGCGCGAGGTGTCGGACGCCAAGATCATCGAATCCATGAGCCTGTCCTTCAAGCTCACCGCGCGCGAGGCAGAGGTGCTGTACTGGGTGGTCAAGGGCAAGATCAACCGCGACATCGGCGACATCCTGGGCGCCAGCCCCGCCACGGTGAAGAAGCACCTCGAACGCGTGTTCGCCAAGCTGGGGGTGGAAACGCGCACGGCGGCGGCCGCCATGGCGATGAACCGCATCCGGCAGCTGCACCCGCAGTTCGAGGGCTGATTCTTCAGTATTTTGGGCTCCTGGCGCTTGTGGAATAAGCGCGGAAAGCTATCAATTTAATAGCTTTGGTGAGGCCTGGGCCTGCGGTGCGCAAGGCCGGCCGGGTGCCGCTCAGCGGCCCACCGCGCGTTCCAGCTCCTGCTTGTTCATCCTGGAGCGGCCCTCGATCCCCTTGCGCCGGGCCTCTTCGTACAGCTGGTCGCGCGTTCGGCCCTGCGCGCCCTGGTGGGACCGCTGGCCGCCGCGCACCGGGGCCGGGGTGTCGCGCAAGGTCTTGGGGTTGGCGGTCTTGCTTTCGCCGTGCTGGGCGCGTTCCTTGTTCACGGTGCGCGCCGCAATCTCTTCGGCCGTGTCCGTGCTCTTGCCGCGCTGTTTCAGGCTGGTCTTGATGTGTTCGTACTGGCGTTCGCGCTTGGCGCTCCACTGGGCTTGGGGCATGGCGGGCTCCTTCGATGGGTTGGCGGGCGGGGCAGCCAGGCTGGCCCCGCATCTGAGCCCAATCTATCCGGCGCGCGGCCCGCGTGCGTCAGCAGGCCCGGCATGCAGCTGTAGGACAGCGGACCTCCTCGCTGACAACGGCCGGGGCCGCCATGCCCCATGGTGGCGGTATGAAAAATGGCCGTGGCGCCCGATCGGCAAGCGCCGGGAGCTACTTTTTTGATAGCGAATGGCCTGCGGGCCATGGGGCGGCCGCAGGGGCCGCGCTACATCCCCAGCGACTTGAGCAGCGCGTCCGTGTCGTCCTGCCCGGCGGGGGGAGGTGCGGGCACGGGGGGCGCGGCCTGCGACTGGGCCATCAGCGCATCCGGGTCCGGGGCCTCCTGCGCCTCGAAGTCGTAGAGCTTGATGAATTCGGTGCGGTCGATCGCCAGCTCCAGGTAGAAGATGTTGTTGTTGCTGGTGTAGAAGGTCACGCGCCGCGCCTCGGGCTTGTCCAGGTTGGCGTCCACGCTCAGCATCACCTGCTTGTTCAGCACCAGCATCTTGGGCTGGTTCTGGGTGATGTGGGTCTGCAGTTCGCGCCGCACCTTGCCGGTGAAGTCGCCCACCACCTGGTTCATGAGCTCGCCCATCACGTTGCTGACCTCGTCCGAGGTGTAGGAGGTGACCAGGTCGTCCTTGGACATGCCCATGTTCAGCAGGTAGTTGGCGTACAGCTCCATGGCCGCCGTGGCCGAGAAGTTGATGATCACCAGGCCCGAGAAGCCGCCATCGAACAGCACGAAGCAGCCGATGTCCGGCTTCAGGCAGGTCTTGCTGATGCGCTGCACCATGCCGGAGTAGTGGATCTGGCTGTGGGTGGCCACGTTCAGCACCCGGGTGACGGAGTTGCACAGGCTGATCAGCAGGTCTTCGGTGCCGTAGACGGAGTTTTTTTCAGGGTGGCTCATGGTGTGTGTGGATGGCGGACAGTCGAATTTCTGGCGCGGGGCGCTGGGCAGAGCATAGGCGAAGCCGCCGCGCGAAACCAGAGTGCTTTCCGCGCCACGGGCCGCGGCGCGGTCCGCTGCCTACCACGCTTTGGCCTTTGTTCCGCGCGGGATGGCGCGGGTTGACAACCGACCGGGCTGGCGTATCGTGCCAGCCATCCATGAGAGGGGCGAGAGATGGGTGTTTATTCCTACGGGCTGAACGAGTTCCAGTCGGTGGCGGACGGCGCGGCGGTGCTGGCCAGTGGCGGCGGTGGCAGTTACCACGACGCGTGCTCCATCCTGGAGGAGCTGGCCCGCCAGGGCTTCACGGGCACCGTCCAGGTGCAGGACTATGACGGGGCGACCAACGCCTGCGTGCTGGCCATCATGGGCTCGCCCGACGCGGCCGACAGCCTGACGCTGGCCGCCATCCAGAACTCCATCCGCAACACGGTGCAGGTGCTGGCGGACGCCACCGGGGCGTCGCCGGGGGCCTACATCCCGGTGGAGATCGGGCCCATCAACTCGCTGGTGCCGCTGATCGGCGCGGCCATGGGCGGGGGGGCGGTCTGGGTGGTCAACGGCGACGGAGCCGGGCGCGCGGTGCCCGAGCTGCCGCAGACCACGTTCACCGGCAATCCGCCGCTGGCTCCGTGCCCCGCGGCGCTGGCCAGCGACGCGGCCAGCCCCGCCGACATCGAATCCGCCGTGCTGGGCGCGAGCACGGCCGCGCGGGTGGAAACGCTGGCCGGCGGCGTGGTGGGCGGCTTTGGCGGGTATTCCGGCATCGCGATGTGGCCGTCCAACGCGGGCAACGGCTTTGCGCTGTCGGGCAGCTACATCGCGGGCACGCTGGAGCAGGCGCGCGCGCTGGGGCAGTTCCTGCGGGACAGCGGCACGCCGCAGGCCACGGGCGCGGTGGCCGATGCCATCGCCCTCATCACGGGCCGGCCCGCCGCCGCCGTGGCGACCAACTTCTTCATCACCTCGGTCTCGCAGTCCACGTCCAGCGCATCGCTGGATTCGGGCATCATCCGCCTGGACAACACGCAGGATCCGCGCCAGAGCACGCAGACGCACTACCTCTACAACCTCAACGAGAACCTCATCATGTACTCGTCGTCGAGCGCGGTGCCCGACATCATTGCCCCGGACTCGATCTGCTACTACTCCGAAAGCACCGGGCGCGGGTTCTCCAATGCCAGCGACGATCTGGCGCTGTACTTCGATGCCGCCACCGGCCAGAGCACGGGCCGGATGGTGAGCGTGATCGCGGTGCAGACAGCGCCGCAGCTGTACGGCACGCCGGGCGTGGTGGCCTCGTTTGCGTCGCTGCTGCGCAACATCGGCTACGCGGGCGCCATGCCCCCGGCCTGACCATGCGCAGACAGACAGACAACCAGCCCACCAGCCAGCAACCGGCCAAGACACGGACAGCGCGATGAAGGCAAGCCGCCATGGGTGAAGCAGATCTGAACCGGGAGCGGCTGGAGCTGGCGCTGGAGGCCGCCGGGCTGGACCTGTGGGAGAACGACCTGGTGACCGGCAATGTCACCCGCAAGGCGACCAAGACCTTCCTCGAACTGGGCTTCACCGAGGAGGAGATCGTCTCGGGCGTGCAGGACATCTACGGCCTGTTCCATCCGGAGGACGTGGACAGTGTCCGGCAAGCCGTGGCCGACCACCTCTGCGGCGTCACGCCGCAGTACCGCTGCGAATTCCGCCTGCGCGCCAAGGGCGGCGACTGGGTCTGGTACGCGAACTATGGCCGCATCATGGACGGCCACAGCGACACGCCGGGCAAGCGGCTCATCGGGGTCACCTTCAACATCGACGACCGCAAGCGCAAGGAAGACGAGATCGCCCAGATCAACCGCCAGCTCGTGGAGCAGAACCGCCTGCTGCAGCAGCTCAATGCCGCGCTGGAGCTGCTGGCGGCCAACGATGCGCTCACGGGGCTGTCCAACCGCCGCACGCTGATGGAACTGGGCGCCAACGAATGCCAGCGGACCCAACGGTTTGGCCACCCGCTGTCGCTGCTGGTGGTGGACATCGACCTGTTCAAGCCCGTCAACGACGTGTGGGGGCACCTGGCGGGCGACCGCGTGATCTGCGCCGTGGCCCAGGCCTGTGCGTCACGCAAGCGCAGTGGCGTGGACATCGTGGCGCGTTTCGGGGGCGAGGAATTCGTCATCGTGCTGCCCGAGACCGATGGGGCCAGCGCCCAGCGCATGGCCGAATCGCTGCGCCACGACGTGTCGGCGATGAGCGTGCCCGTGAACGACGAAGGCGCCAGCATCTCGGTCACCGTGAGCATTGGCGTGGCCACGCTGCACCAGGGCTCGGGGCTGGATTTCGAGGAGCTGGTCAACCGCGCCGACAAGGCGCTGTACCGCGCCAAGGAGTCGGGGCGCAACACCGTGCACTGCGCGGATGCGCACCCCGCGCACGCCCGGGTGCATGTGCTGCCCAACCCGGGCGAGGCACCGGGCGGCGTGGTCGCAGCCTGAGGCCCGCGGGCCGCCACTCACTCCTCGCTGGTCCACTCCACCTGCACGCCCAGGCTGCGCAGGTTCTCCACGAAGCGCGGGTGGGCGCGGCGGATGGGCGTGGCGTTGCGGATCTCGGAGCGCCCGGGCGTGCTCGCCGCCACCATGAACAGCGCGATCGCCACGCGGATGATGTAGGGGCTCTCGACCACGGCCGGGCTCAGGGGGTTGCCCCCGAAGGTGACCAGGCGGTGCGGGTCGGACTGGAACACGTGCGCGCCGAACTTCGACAGCTCGCCCGCCCAGCCCAGGGCCCCGTCGTACACCTTGTTCCAGAACAGCGCGTTGCCCTCGGCGCGCACGCCCAGGGCAATGAAGATGGGCAGCAGGTCCACCGGAAAATACGGCCAGGGCGCGGCCTCCACCTTGGTCAGCACATTGCTCGTGAAGGGCGTCTGCACCTTGAGCGGCCCGTCGCACGCCGCGCGCGACCAGCCGTCCTCGTGCGTGACGGTGACGCCGAACTTGGCGAAGGTGCGGTCGATGAGCGGAAAGTTCCCGGGCGCGCTGTTCTTCACCACCACGTCCCCGCCGGTGATCGCGCCCAGGGCGAGGAAGGTCGTGATCTCGTGGAAATCCTCGTCGAAACGGAACTCCCCGCCGCGCAGGGCCGTGCCGCCGTGCACGGTGATGCGCGAGGTGCCCATGCCCTCGATGCGCACGCCGATCATGGCCATGAAGCGGCAGAACTCCTGCACGTGCGGCTCCGACGCCGCGTTGGTCAGCACCGAGGTGCCTTCGGCCGTGGCGGCGCACAGCACGAAGTTCTCGGTGGTGGTCACCGATGCGTAGTCCAGCCAGTGGTGGTTGGCCTGCAGCCGGCCCGCGCTGCGGATCAGCAGCGAACCCTCGGCCCGCTCGACGGCGCCCCCGAAGCGGCGGAACACCTCCACGTGCGGGTCGATCTCGCGCACGCCCAGCGTGCAGCCCTTGACGTTGTCCTCCAGCCGCGCCACGCCAAAGCGCGCGAGCAGCGGGGGCACCAGCATGATGGACGAGCGCATCTCCTCGGGCAGCCGGTGCTGCGCGGCATCGAACACCGTGGCGTGGTGGTGCAGGTCGAGCGTGCCGGAGGCGTGGTCCATGCGGACATCGCTGCCCAGGGTGCGGAAGATCTCCAGGATCTTGCGCACATCGGTGATGTCGGGCACGCCCAGGAGCTTGAGCGGCTCGTTGGTGAGCAGCGTGGCGCACAGCACGGGGAGCACCGCGTTCTTGTTGGCGGAAGGCGTGATGCGGCCCCGGAGCGGGGTGCCGCCGTGGACGACGAGGTTGGACATGGGTGGAGCAGGGCTGAAGAAGGGGCCGGGCAGGCCGGGGGCCTGCGCGAGGTCGATACTCTAACTGGGTCTGGTTTTCCGTGGTGGCGGAAGGCCTGGATGCTATGCAATCAATAGCACTCCACGCTTGACAGGCGTGCGCGGAGGCCATTCCAGAGGGGTGGCATCCTGGCGCCCGCCTGGCGTCTGGTCCCCGGAGCTTGCCGCCATCCCCCGGGGCACGGGGCGGGCGTCACGCCTTTTCCGTGGCCGCCGCCTGGTGGATCGCCGCGCGAATCCGCTGGTAGGTGCCGCAGCGGCACGCGTTGCCCGACATCGCCGCGTCAATGTCCGCATCGCTGGGCCGTGGCGTCTTCTTCAGGAGCGCGCAGGCCGACATGAGCTGCCCGCTCTGGCAGTAGCCGCACTGCGCCACATCCAGCACCGTCCACGCGGTGCGCAGGGCGGTGGCCTCGGGGCCGTGCAGGCCTTCGATGGTGGTGATGTCGGCATCGCCCACGGCCGACAGAGGCGTGATGCAGGCGCGCACGGGCTCGCCGTTCAGGTGCACGGTGCAGGCGCCGCACAGCGCCATGCCGCAGCCAAACTTGGTGCCGTTCAGATGCAGCTCGCCGCGCAGCACCCACAGCAGCGGGGTGTCGGGTTCGGCGGTGACGGAGATGGCTTTGCCGTTGATGCGCAGGGTGGTGGGCATGGAGGGTTCCTTCAAGCCGGTCAGGCCAGTTTCAGGGGCAGGGCGCGCAGGCGCTGCCCGGTCAGGGCAAACAGCGCATTCGCCACCGCGGGCGCGATCGGCGGCACGCCGGGTTCGCCCACGCCTTCGGGCGGCTCGGCGCTGTCGATGATGTGGGTCTCCACGCGCGGGCAGTCGGCCATGCGCAGCAGCGGGTAGTCATGGAAGTTGCCCTGCTGCACCTGCCCGTCCTTGACCGTGACCTCGCCGTGCAGCGCCGCCGTGAGGCCGAACACCACGGCGCTTTCCATCTGCTGCTCGATCAGGTTGGGATTGATGGCGGCGCCGCAGTCGATCACGCACACCACGCGGTGCACGCGGATGGCCTTGTCGGCGCCCACCGACACCTCGGCCACCTGGGCCACGATGGAGCCGAACGACTGGTGCAGCGCCACGCCCCGCGCGCGCTGCCCGCCCGCCGCGCCTGGCGCCAGCGGCTTGCCCCAGTCCGCCAGCTCGGCCGCCTTGTGCAGCACCTTCAGGTGGCGCGGGTGTTTTTGCAGCAGCGCGGCGCGGAAGGCCACCGGGTCCTGCCTGGCCGCTGCGGCGGCCTCGTCCACAAAACTCTCCTTGAAGAACGCCTGGTGCGAATGCCCCACCGAGCGCCAGAAGCCCACGGGCAGGGGCATGTCGACCACCTCATGCGCGATGCGCGCATGGGGCCATTCGTAGGGCTGGTCGAAGGCACCTTCGGACGTGGTCTTGTCGGGGCCCGCGCCCGCCAGGCCAAAGGTGCGCACCAGCACCTGCGGCACGATGGCCTGGCCCGCGGAGATGTTGTGCCACGCCACCAGGTGTCCCTGCGCATCAAACCCTGCCTTGAAGCGGGCCATGCAGGCGGGGCGGTAGAAGTCGTGCTGCGTGTCCTGCTCGCGGGTCCACAGCGTCTGCACCGGCGCGCCCCCGGCGGCCTGGGCGATGGCGGCGGCCTGGCCCACGTAGTCCACCTCCAGCCGCCGCCCAAAGCCGCCCCCCAGCAGCAGCTGGTGCACGGTCACTTTCTCTTCGTCGATGCCCAGCGCCTTGGCGGCTGCCCTGCGGGCCAGGCCCGGCACCTGGGTGGATGTCCACACGGTGGCGGCCCCGTCCTTGAATTGCACCGTGCAGTTGATGGGCTCCAGCGCCGCGTGGGCCAGGTAGGGCGCGCGGTAGTCCGCGTTGATGGTGCTGGCCGCGCCCTGCAAGGCCGCATCCACGTCGCCCGTGCTGTGGTAGCCAAAGCCCTTGGCCTGGTCCAGCGCCTGCGCCATGCGCGCCATCACGGCGTCGCTCGACAGCGTGGCGGCGGGGCCGTGGTCCCATTCCACGGTGACAGCGGCGGCGGCCTTCCTGGCGTGCCAGGGCGTGTCGGCGATCACGGCCACGGCGCCGGTGCCGCCGTGCAGGGGCGCCACGGCCAGCACGTGTTTCACGCCCGGCAGCTTCCGGGCGGCGGCTGCATCAAAGCGCGCCACCTTGCCGCCGCGCGTGGGGCACATCACCACGCTGGCATGCAGCAGGCCGGGCGGGTGGGCGTCGATGCCGTACACGGCCGAGCCATCCAGCTTGGAAGGCGCCTCGATGCGCGTGAGCGGCTTGCCGATGAGCTTGAACTGCGCGGGTTCCTTCAGCGTGACCTTGCCCCGCATGGGCTGCTGCGCGGCCAGGGCGGCCAGTTCGCCAAACGTGGCGCGCTGGCCGGCCACATGTTCCACCACGCCCGCGTTGGCCGTGCACTCCGCCGCCTGCACGTTCCATTGCGCGGCGGCGGCGCGGATCAGCAGGGCGCGCGCGTGGGCGCCGGCCTCGCGCATGGGCAGCCACAGGTCCTTGATGCTGCTCGATCCGCCCGTCATCATCACGCCCACCTCGCGCATGGTCTTGGCTGTCAGCCAGCCCGCCACGGCCTTCATCGAGCCGTCGTTGTCGGGATGGAAGGGCAGGCCGTCCACCACGGTGGCCAGGTTGTTGTAGATGTCGTCGATGGGCGCCATCTCCAGCCGCACCTGCGCCCAGTCGGCATCCAGCTCTTCCGCCAGGATGGCGGCCAGGCCCGTGTGCGCGCCCTGGCCCATTTCGGATTTGGCCATCATCACCGTCACGGTGTTGTCGGCGCCCACCTTGAGCCAGCCGTTCAGCGCCGCCTGCCCGCTGGCGCTGGGCACCGGGTCGGCCGGGTGCAGGCGCTGGCGCGGCGGCATCACGCCCCAGCCAATGACCAGCGCGCCCGCTGTCGCGGCGCCACCGAGGAGCACTGTGCGTCGTTTCACCATGGGGTTGTTTCCTTCGTGGCGTAGGTGGGCTGGATGGGGGCATGCGAGCCCGGCGCATGGGGTGATGGTTCAAATATCGTAAACCTGCGACCGAGATTCCCCCGCCCTTCGGGGACTTGGCATTTTGAGTGTTTTTGGCCTCCAGCGCTTATCCATCAAGCGCTAAAAGCTATTAAATGCATAGCGTTTCGCCTGCCCGACACAAGCTGGGTGGGCAGGCCCCGGCGGCCTGCGGCCGGGCCACCGTGTACGCCACCCGGCGTATTTCCCAAGCCGGCCTCGCTCTCCAGAATCCATTCCATCGCCCGATCCGCCACGGCTCCACCACGGAGCCCGCCGGGCGAAGCGGTTTGATTGATTCACTGATTGAAACCACCACCGGAGAAGCACACATGCAACGTCGTTATTCCCTCAAGGCCCTTGCGGCCGTCGCTGCGCTCGCTGGCCTGTCTGCGCTGCCAGCCCACGCACAGGACACCATCAAGGTCGGCATCCTGCACAGCCTGTCGGGCACCATGGCCATTTCCGAGACTGTGTTGAAAGACACCGTGCTGATGGCCATCGACGAGATCAACGCCAAGGGCGGCGTGCTGGGCAAGAAGCTCGAGCCCGTGGTGGTGGACCCCGCCTCCAACTGGCCCCTGTTCGCCGAAAAGACCAAGCAGCTGCTGGGCCAGGACAAGGTCTCGGTGATCTTCGGCTGCTGGACCTCGGTGTCGCGCAAGTCGGTGTTGCCGGTCGTGGAAGAAATGAACGGCCTGCTGTTCTACCCCGTGCAGTACGAGGGTGAGGAACTCTCCAAGAACGTGTTCTACACCGGCGCCGCGCCCAACCAGCAGGCCATCCCCGCGGTGGACTACCTGATGAGCAAGGACGGCGGCAGCGCCAAGCGCTGGGTGCTGCTGGGCACCGACTACGTCTACCCCCGCACCACCAACAAGATCCTGCGCGCCTACCTCAAGTCCAAGGGCGTGAAGGATTCGGACATCGACGAGAAGTACACCCCGTTTGGCCATTCGGACTACCAGACCATCGTCGCCGACATCAAGAAGTTCAGCCAGGGCGGCAAGACGGCCGTGGTGTCCACCATCAACGGCGACTCCAACGTGCCCTTCTACAAGGAACTGGGCAACGCGGGCCTGAAGGCCAAGGACGTGCCGGTCGTCGCATTCAGCGTGGGCGAGGAAGAACTGCGCGGCGTGGACACCAAGCCGCTGGTGGGCCACCTGGCCGCCTGGAACTACTTCCAGTCCATCAAAAGCCCGGCCAACACCGAGTTCATCAAGAAGTGGAGCGACTACGCCAAGGCCAAGGGCATTGCCGGCCACAAGGACAAGCCGCTCACCAACGACCCGATGGAAGCCACCTACATCGGCATCAACATGTGGAAGCAGGCTGTCGAGAAGGCCAAGAGCACGGATGTGGACAAGGTGATCGCCGCCATGGCCGGCCAGACCTTCAAGGCACCGTCGGGCATCGTGTCCAAGATGGACGAGAAGAACCACCACCTGCACAAGAGCGTGTTCATCGGCGAGATCAAGGCCGACGGCCAGTTCAACGTGGTGTGGAAGACGCCGGGCCCCGTGAAGGCCAAGCCATGGAGCCCGTACATCGAAGGCAACGACAAGAAGAAGGACGAGCCGGACGGCAAGTCGAAGCTGTGATCTCCCCCTGAGCGGCTACGCCGCTTCCCCCTCTCTCACGCTGCGCGTGGGAGGGGGACGCCGCCAGCGCGGCGGGGCGGCCCTTGCGCGGCGGCCCTGGTCTGGGCCCTGCGCGCTGCACAGGCCCATCTTGTTCGACGCCACTGGCCCTTCCATGCTTTCTTCATTCTTTTCTCGCTTGATCGCCTGCCTGCTGTTGTGCACAACGGTGCAGGCGCACGCGCTCACGGCCGAGGCTGCACGGGCCATGGCGGCGGGTGATACCGACGACCGGATCGCCGCGCTGCAGAAAGCCATCGCCACGCCCGACGAGGCCACGTTGGCGTTTATCCGCGCGATGGGTGACGACGCCGTGAAGATCGCGGGCGACAAGGCCATCGTGATCAAGGGCGACAAGGGGCTGGACCCCGTGACCGGCGCCGAGGTGCCGGTGCCTGACGACGCCGAAGACATCGTCAACAACAATCGCATGCGCGGCGAGTTCGACACTGCATTGGCTTCGCTCCAGCTGATGTCCACCGACATTGCACAACGCCGCAGCGCCATCGAAGCGCTGCGCGAGGAGACCGACGAGGCCCGCCTGCCGCTGGTTGAGAAGGCCCTGGCCGCCGAGCAGGACGCAGCTCTCAAGGGGCGCCTGGCCAGCATCCGCGCGCGCATCCTCCTGAGCAGCAGCGATGCCGCCAATCGCCTGGAAGCCGCCCAGCACCTGGCCGCCAGTGGCAACCCCGCCACGCGCACGGTGCTGCTGGAGCAACTGCGCAACGAACAAGATCCCAAGGTCAAGGCCGCGCTGCAGGCGGCACTCAAGACGGTGGAAGACAGCCTGCAATGGGGCGAGCGTCTGGCGGCGATGTTCACGGGCATCAGCCTGGGCTCCATCCTGCTGCTGGTGGCGCTGGGCCTGGCCATCACCTACGGCCTCATGGGCGTGATCAACATGGCCCATGGCGAGCTGATGATGATCGGCGCCTACGCCACCTACGTCATGCAGGGCGTGTTCCAGCGCTACTTTCCGGGCGCGTTCGACTGGTACCTGGTGGCCGCCGTGCCCGCCGCCTTCATGGCCTCGGCGCTCATGGGCGCGGTGCTCGAGCGCGGCGTGATCCGCTTCCTGTACGGCCGCCCGCTGGAGACCTTGCTGGCCACCTGGGGCATCAGCCTGATGCTGCAGCAGCTGGTGCGCAGCGTGTTCGGCGCGCAGAACGTGGGTGTGGAAAACCCCTCGTGGATGAGCGGCGGCGTGCAGCTCATGGAGAACCTGCAGCTGCCCTGGAACCGCGTGATCATCGTGGCGTTTGCGCTGGCGGTGCTGGGCGGCGTGGCCTTTCTCATCAGCAAGACGCGCCTGGGTTTGTTCGTGCGCGGCGTCACGCAGAACCGCCCCATCGCCTCGTGCATGGGTGTGAACACGGCGCGTGTCGATACCTACGCCTTCGCGCTGGGCTCCGGCATTGCGGGCCTGGCAGGCTGTGCCCTCAGCCAGGTGGGCAATGTGGGCCCGGACCTGGGCCAGGGCTATATCGTCGATTCGTTCATGGTGGTGGTGCTCGGCGGCGTGGGCCAGCTGGCCGGCACCGTGTACGCCGCGCTGGGCCTGGGCGTGCTCAACAAGTTCCTCGAAGGCTGGACGGGCGCCGTGCTGGCCAAGATCGCCGTGCTGGTGTTCATCATCATCTTCATCCAGAAGCGGCCGCAGGGCATCTTCGCCGTGAAAGGCCGCACTGCGGACTGAAGGGCGAGCCATACCATGACCACCAAGCTTTCTCTTTCTCTTCAACTGCCCGCACCCGCGCCGCTGCTCACGCGCGGCGGCTGGTCGGCCTTCATCGTGGCGCTCATCGTGGTGTGCGCCGTGGCACCCGTGCTCAACCTGTGGGTGCCGGCCGGCAGTGCGCTGCACCTGTCCGACTACGCCGTGGCGCTGCTCGGCAAGATCATGTGCTACGCCATCTGCGCGCTGGCCATGGACCTGATCTGGGGCTACACCGGCATCCTGAGCCTGGGCCATGGCCTGTTCTTCGCGCTCGGCGGCTATGTGATGGGCATGTACCTCATGCGCCAGATTGGCCGCGACGGCAACTACCAGAGCGACCTGCCCGACTTCATGGTCTTCCTCGACTGGAAGGAGTTGCCCTGGCACTGGATGCTGTCCGACAGCTTCGTCGCCACGCTCATCCTGGTGGTGGTCGTGCCCGGCATCGTGGCCTTCGTGTTCGGCTACTTCGCGTTCCGCTCGCGCATCAAGGGCGTGTATTTCTCGATCATCACGCAGGCCATGACGTATGCGGCCATGCTGCTGTTCTTCCGCAACGAGACGGGCTTTGGCGGCAACAACGGCTTCACGGATTTCAAGCGCATCCTGGGCCAGCCCATCGCCACGCAGAACATGCGCATGCTGCTGTTCGTGATGACGGGCGTCACGCTCTTGGTGTTCTTCCTGCTGGCGCGCTGGCTGGTGCGCAGCAAGTTCGGCCGCGTGCTGCAGGCGGTGCGCGATGCCGAGACGCGCGTCATGTTCTCGGGCTACTCGCCGCTGCCCTACAAGCTCACCATCTGGACCATCAGCGCCATGATGTGCGGCGTGGCGGGCGCGCTGTACGTGCCCCAGGTCGGCATCATCAACCCCGGCGAGATGAGCGCCGCCAACTCCATCGAGATCGCGGTGTGGGCCGCGGTGGGCGGCCGTGCCACGCTGATCGGACCCATCGTGGGCGCCTTCATCGTCAATGGTGCCAAGAGCTGGCTCACCGTGACTGCGCCGGAGTTCTGGCTGTATTTCCTCGGTGCGCTGTTCATCGCCGTGACGCTGTTCCTGCCCGATGGCGTGGTGGGCCTGGTGAAGAAGCTGAAGAAAAACAAGAAGACCGAAGGAGCCGCGCCATGACACCCGATCTGATGGACGAAGGCGCAAGGCGCCTAGAGGCCAGGCTGGCGCCCGCCGCCCTGGGCCAGACCGAATCCGGTGGCCGGGCTGCAGGCTTCTCGCGCATCGCCACGCCCGGCGAGGTGGACATCACCCACGGCCGCATCCTGTACCTGGAAGACGTGAACGTGAGCTTCGACGGCTTCAAGGCCATCAACAACCTGAGCCTCGATATCGCGCCCGGCGAGCTGCGCTGCATCATCGGGCCCAACGGTGCCGGCAAGACGACGATGATGGACATCATCACCGGCAAGACGCGGCCCGACAGCGGCACGGTGTACTTTGGTTCCACCATCGACCTCTTGCGCCACAACGAGCCCGAGATCGCGAGCCTGGGGATTGGCCGCAAGTTCCAGAAACCCACGGTGTTCGAGCAGCTCAGCGTGTTCGAGAACCTGGAGCTGGCCTTGAAGACGCACAAGGGCGTGACGTCGAGCATGTTCTTCCGGCTGGATTCTGCGCAGTCGGACCGGCTGGCGGAGATCCTGCACACCATCCACCTGGCCGACAGCGTGGCGCGCATGGCAGGGAACCTGAGCCATGGGCAAAAGCAGTGGCTGGAGATCGGGATGCTGCTGATGCAGGACCCCAAGCTGCTGTTACTCGACGAGCCCGTGGCGGGCATGACGGACGAGGAGACGGCGCGCACGGCGGAGCTGTTCCTCACGCTCAAGGGCAAGCACTCGCTGATGGTGGTGGAGCATGACATGGGGTTCATCCGCACGATTTCGGAGATCGTGACCGTGTTGTGCGACGGGGCGGTGCTGGCGCAGGGCACGCTGGACCAGGTGCAGGCGGATGAGCGGGTGATCGAGGTCTATCTGGGGCGGTGATGGAGCTTGCCTGTTCTCTTTTCCTGGCGGGCGGTGGGCTGTTGCGAAGGCTGGGGCCGGGGCGACTCTCGGAATCCGGACTCGGCACAGGCGCACCGAATGCTTCTAAATTCATAGCTGCTGGCGCTTGATGAACAAGCGCCAGAGGTCCAAAACACTCCAAGTACCATGCTCACCGTCCAGAACATCAACCAGTACTACGGCGGCTCCCACATCCTGCGTGATGTGAGCCTCACGGCGCAGTCCGGCAAGGTCACCGTGCTGCTCGGCCGCAACGGCGTCGGCAAGACCACGCTGCTCAAAAGCCTCATGGGCCTGGTTCCCATCAGGAGCGGGGGCATCACGTTCGACGGCAAGCCCATCGACAAGGCCACGCCGTACGACCGTGCCCGCGCAGGCATCGGCTTTGTCCCCCAGGGGCGCGAGATTTTCGGCCGCCTCACGGTGGAAGAAAACCTGCGCATGGGCCTGGCCTACAAGAGCGGCGCCACCCCCGTGCCGCCACACCTGTACGAGCTGTTCCCCGTGCTCAAGCAGATGCTCGGCCGCCGGGGCGGCGACCTTTCGGGCGGGCAGCAGCAGCAGCTGGCCATCGCCCGGGCGCTGGCGCCGGGGCCGCGCCTCTTGATCCTGGACGAGCCCACCGAGGGCATCCAGCCCAGCATCATCAAGGACATCGGCCGCGTGATCCGCATGCTGGCCGACAAGGGCGAGATGGCCATCCTGCTGTGCGAGCAGTACTACGACTTCGCGCAGGAGCTGGCCGACGACTACCTGGTGATGGAGCGTGGTGAGGTCATCGCGCGCGGCCCTGGCAGCGAGATGGAGGCCAAGGGCATCCGCAACCTCGTCGCGATCTGATGGCTCATGGCCGTTGCGCCGCAGCGCCGGGGGCGGGGCCGCGCCAGCGCGACACACTCTCCATGATCAGCACCGTGCACACCATCCAGGTGCCGCCCAGCAGCCAGCCCGCGAGCACATCGCTGGCGTAGTGCACGTGCAGCACCACGCGGCTCCAGCCGGTGGTGAAGATGAACGCGCCGGCCAGGAGCGCCGCGGGTGCGTGCCAGGGGCGGGGCAGCAGCCGCGTGGCCAGGTAGGCCAGCATCGCGTACGCCACCATCGACGCGCTGCTGTGGCCGCTGGGAAAGCTGTAGCCCTGGGCCTGGGCCACGCCGTGCACGTGCTCGGGCCGGACACGCTCGAACACCTCCTTGAGGACTTTGGTCAGGGCGCCGTTTCCCGCCATGGCGACGAACCAGCCCGTGGCCAGCAGCCGGTGCCGGCGCAGCCACAGCGCCAGGGCCACCGCCAGCGTCAGCCCGGCCAGCACCCCCGAGTCCCCCAGGTGGGTGAGCGTGGCGAACCAGCGCAGCACGGCGGTGTCCGCCTGCGCGCGCAGGCCGTCGGCAAGGGCGTCGTCCAGCACGCCCCAGCGGCCATCGGCGGCGCGCCCGCTGTCGGCCAGCTCCGCCATCGCGGCGCCCGCCAGCACCAGAGTGCAGGCCGACGCGCCCATCGCCGCGATCATCACCCAGCGCGCCCGTGCCGGCAGGAGCCGGCGCAGCGGCGGGGCCGCGCGGCGCAGGCCGCGCAGGCCCGCCAGGCCGCCCAGCCCCAGCAGCGCGAAGGCGAGCGTGCCCGCCCACCACCAGACCATGGGGTGCTGCGCCAGCAGGGCGCCAATGTCGGATGCGGGGAGGGTCATGGGTTGCGGGGCGGCGTCAGCTTCTTCTTCGCCAGGCTAGGAGGGAGCCCGCGTTTGTACCGGAGTTCCCAGCGGCCCTGCCGGGCATGGGTGAATCGTCGTGGCGCCGTGGCGCTGCCCCGGCCCTGTCGGCGGGCGCTGACAGGGCAAAGGCGTGGCTACCGGCTGCGCATGGGCTGCCCGCCCGCCATCATCGGACGACCGCACCGCAATCCCCGGCGCGCAGCCAGCACGGTGCCGGCCTGGCGCCCGGGTCCGGTGCCGCAGCCTGTTGCAGACCTTTCTCTTCATGACACCTTCAGAGCGTCCCGTTCCTGCCCGGCCCCACGGCCCCATCCACCTGGTGGTGCCCCGGCGCCCCGGCGCCGACCTGGACCTGCTGCGCGCCAAGCTCGAGGGCGTCTCGGCCCTGCAGGCGCACAACCTGGTGTGGCACGTGCCGGACCAGCGCGGCGACATCGTGGCGCTGGCGGGCGAGGCGGCGCATGCCGCGCGCGCCGACGGTGGCCTGGTGGTGGCCGCGGGCGGCGACGGCACCATCAACGCGGTGGCCGCCGCGGTCCTGCGCCTGGGGGTGCCCATGGGGGTGGTGCCGATGGGCACCTTCAACTATTTCAGCCGCGAACACGGCCTGGCGCTGGACCCCGAGGTGGCCGTGCAGGATCTGCTGCAGGCCCTGCATGCGGGCGACATGCGCCCCGTGCAGGTGGGCTATGTGAACCGCCAGCTGTTCGTGGTCAACGCCAGTGTCGGCCTGTACCCCAAGCTGCTGGCCGAGCGCGAGAAGGCGTCGCGGCGCTTTGGCCGCTCGCGCCTGGTGGCCGTGGCGTCGGCGGTGTGGAGCATGTTCCGGCCCGCGGCCGGCCGCCGCTGGCGTGTGGTGATGAAGACCCACGAGGGCGCACGGGACCGGCAGGAGGAGCACCTGGTCACCACGCTGTTCGTGGGCAACAACCCGCTGCAGCTCGACCGCATGGGCCTGCCCCAGGCGCAGATGGTGGCCGATGGCGGCAAGATGGCCGTCGTGCTGCTGCAGCCCCAGGGCCGCTGGGCCGTGGCGCGCACGGTGTGGAACGCGGCCACCGGCCAGCTCGACAGGGACGGCGCGGTGACCAGCGTGGCGTGCACGGAGCTGACGGTGGCCCCGGCCAGCTGGCGCCCGCCGCAGGTCAAGGTGGCTTTCGACGGCGAGCGCGCGTGGATGGCGCCGCCCCTGCATTTCCGGATCAGCGCGCGGCCGCTGTGGCTGGTGGCCTCGTCCACGCTGATCCGTGACGATGCCTCCGCGCCCGCGCCGCCGGCTGCCATGCCCGTGCAGCACGAAGGGGCGCCGGCCGCCCCTCCGGTGGAAGGGATGCTGCCGGCATGACGCAGCAGCCTGGCCGCCCAGCCCCGTTCGGAGAGTGCCCATGGACGTCCTGATGCACCTGTCGGATCTGCATTTCGGGGCGCACGATCCTGACGTGTGCGCCGCGGCCCAGCGGCTGGCGCAGCGGCTGGGGGTGTCGATGGCGGTGGTGTCGGGCGACCTCACGCAGCGTGCCACCGCCAGCCAGTTCGAGCAGGCCGGGCGTTTTGTGCAGGGCATGCACGCCCGCTCCACCCTGGTGCTCGCGGGCAACCATGACCTGCCGCTGTTTGCCTGGTGGATGCGCTGGGGGCGGTCGTACGAGCGTTTCGCGAGCCAGTTCGGGGTGGACCACGAACCCGTGCGGCAGGCGGGTGCGTTCTATGTGGTGGGCGTCAACACCACGCGTGCCTGGCGGCATGAACGCGGCAGCCTGTCGTCTGCCCAGATCCACCATGTGGCCGACCTCCTGGCCCGCGCCCCCCCCGATGCCTGGCGCATCGTGGCCAGCCACCACCCCCTGGTGGCGCGCGATCCGGCCGACCGCGCGCACCGCCCCCACCGGGCCGACGAGGCCCTGCAGTGCTGGCGCTCCGCCGGTGCGCAAATGCTGCTGTCGGGCCACGCCCACCAGCCTGCGCTGCTCAACCCCCTGCCCGGGCTGTGGGCCAGCCACGCGGGCACCGCCGTGTCGTACCGCCTGCGCCACGGCAGCCCCAACAGCCTGGTGGTGCTGACGGTCGAGGCATCCGGCGCGGCGGAGGGCGGCTGGGCGCGCTATGCCGCCCGCTGGGACTACGACGCGGCGTCGGGTGAATTCCAGCGCGTGCTGCGGCAGACCGTGGGCTAGGGCGGACGGTCCCGGCTCCGTGGCCAGGAAAACTGTTGCTATATTTTTGATAGCTACTGGCGCTTGAAGGGAAAGCGCCAGAGGCTCGAAACATCTGAAGTGGCCGCCGCGCGCAGCGGTGGGCGCGCATGCCCCCGCACGCGGGTTCAGGCGGCGGTGTGGGCGGGCAACGGGGTGTTTTCACCGGTTGACCGGCCGGAGGGCGCCACCTATTCTGGTGGCCTGGCGGGCGGGTCGTGCGGCGGATGCGGGGCCGGGCCGTGCCGCCGTTTTTGCAGCCTCTCGTCACTCATGCACAAAGAATTCAACCACGATGCGGTGCGCCGGCTGCAGGCGCTGATCGAGCGGGAGACCGGTGCGCCGCTGGGCGAAGGGGCGCAGGCCGAGATGGCGGCGATCCTGCGCGGCAGCGAATGCCCCGATGGCGCCGCCGCCGAAGGCCTGGCCGTGGCACCGCGCGAGGTCACCATCCTGCTGGCGGACCTGCGCGGCTTCACCGCGCTGTCGGGATCGCAGCCGGCGGCGGTGGTCATCGCGGCGCTCAACCGCTGTCTGGCGCGGCTGAGCGAGGTGGTGTTCAAGCACCAGGGCAGCATCGACAAGTTCATGGGCGACTCGATCATGGTGCTGTTCGGCGCGCCCATGGGGCGCGACGACGACGTGGACCGCGCGCTGCTGTGCGCGGTGGAGATGCAGATCGCCATGCGTGACCTGAATCTGGAGCACCTGCGCGAACGCCTGCCGCAGGTGTTTCTGGGCATTGGCGTGAACACCGGCAACGTGATGGCGGGGCGCTTCGGGTCGGAGCTGTATTCCGAATACACGGTCATCGGCGAAGAGGTGAACCTTGCCTCGCGCATCGAGGCCTTCAGCCTGCGCGGGCAGGTGCTGATCAGCGAGGCCACCTACCAGCGCTGCTGGGGCCTGGTGTCGGCCACCGCGCCCATGCAGGTGTACGTGAAGGGCCGCGTGCAGCCGGTGAGCCTGCGCGAGCTGGTGGCGATCCCCTCGCACAAGCTCAAGGTGCCGCGCCAGGAGTTCCGCCGCAGCCACCGCGTGGACACGCGCCTGCCCTGCCTGTGCCAGCGCATGCAGGACAAGATCATCGTGCCGCACATCGTGCACGCCGCCATCCGCGACATCGGCTACCACGGCCTGCTGATCGAGGTGGCGGAGCCGGTGGCGCTGCACAGCGAGGTGAAGGTGGAGTTCGACCTCACGCTCGTGGACTACCACGCCACCGACGTGTATGCGCGCGTGGTCACGCTCAAGCCCGAGCGCGAGCAGTGGCTGGCCGGGCTGGAGTTCACCTCGATCAGCCCCGAGTGCAACGCCAAGGTGCAGATGTTCGTGCAGCTGCTGGTGGCGGCGCGGTAGCCGCGGCCTGGGCCGGCAAGGATTCCGCGGGCGGCCTCGCTGGAACCGGCGCGGGGGCGGCGCCTGCGGGGTGGCACGCGCCGCTCTCAGCAGCCCAGCATCCGCGCCAGGTCGTTCAGGTCGGTGGCATGCAGATCGTTGCCGGGCTGGGGCGACCCGTCCTTGGGCCGTGCCTTGCCGAGTTCGTGCGGGCGCTCGATGTAGGCGGTGCGCAGGCCGCAGGCGCGTGCGGCCGCCAGGTCGTCGTGGTGGGTGGCCACCAGCGCCACCTGTCCGGGCCGCAGGTCGAACACGCGCGCCACGCCCAGGTAGGTGTCGGGGCTGGGTTTGTAGGCCTTGAACACTTCCGCGCTCAGCACGCAATCCCACGGCAGCCCCGCGCGCTTGGCCATGTGCGTGAGCAGGCTGATGTTGCCGTTGGACAGCGTCGTGAGGATAAAGCGGGTTTTGAGCCGCGTGAGGCCCGCCACGCTGTCGGGCCACGGGTCCAGCCGCTGCCACACATGGTTCAGGTGCTGGCGCTCGGCCTCGGCCAGGTGGGCGAGGCCGAAGCGCGGCAGGATGCCGTCGAGGATGCCCCGGTGCAGCGCGTCGATGCGCGTCCAGCCCTGCTCGCCGCGCATCACCCGCGCCATGGCCGGCTGGTAGCCGCTGCGCCAGGCGATGGCGAACGCGTCGCCGTCGATGGCCGGGTACAGCGCCTGCATCTCGCGCACGATGCTGCCGTGCCAGTCCACCACGGTGCCGAAGATGTCGAAGGCCAGCACCTTCACGCTGCTGGCGATGGGGTCTGCCGTGCTCTGGGTCGTCGTCATTCGCGGTCCTGGGTGGGGAGGAAGGAAGGGCGGGGTCGGGGCGCCAGCGTAGCAGCCTTGCGTGTTGGGCCGGTGCGCCGGGGTTGCACATGCCCTCGCCCCTGCAGGGCGGCGCGGGGCGTGCTATGGTTACAAAAATCGGGTTTACCCCCGTAACTGCGTTTCTTCTCCATCCCCGTCCATCGCCTGCGCCGCCCGCCGCCTGCCGGTGCAGCGCCCCTTTGTTGCTGTTGTTCCTGCTGCCATGACCGCGCCCCTGACTCCCACGTCGTCCCTCGCCCACGCCCCGACCGACGACCGCACCCTGGTGCGCGCCGTGCTGGCCCTGGGGGTCGGCGGCTTTTCCATCGGCACGGGCGAATTCGTCATCATGGGCCTGCTGCCCGAGGTGGCGCGCGACATCGGCGTCAGCATTCCGCAGGCCGGCCACGTCATCAGCGCCTATGCGCTGGGCGTGGTGGTCGGTGCACCGGTGCTGGCCGTGCTGTGCGCCCACTGGGGGCGGCGCGCGCTGCTCATGGCGCTGATGGTGGTGTATGCGCTGGGCAACTTCGCATCGGCGCTGGCGCCGGGCTACCTGTCGCTCAGCGCCATGCGGTTGTTCACCGGCTTGCCGCACGGCACCTACTTCGGCGTGGCCGCCCTCGTGGCCGCGGCCCTGGCGCCACCGGGGCGCCGCGCGCGCGCCGTGGGCTGGGTCATGCTGGGGCTGACCACGGCCACCCTGGTGGGCGTGCCCATCGCGGCGGCCCTGGGCGAATACTTCGGCTGGCGCGCGGCGTTCGTTTTCGTGGGCCTGATCGCCGTGGCCGCCGTCGCCATGGTGCGCCTGTGGGTGCCCGACATGCCCGCATCGCACGGCGCCAGCCCCCTGCGCGAACTGGGCGCGCTGGCGCGCAAGCAGGTGTGGTTCACCCTGGGCATCGGCGCCATCGGTTTTGGCGGCATGTTCGCGGTGTTCAGCTACATCAAGCCCACGCTGCTGGAGGTGGCCGGCATGCCGCCCGCGCTCATGCCTTTCGTGCTCTCGCTCTTCGGCCTGGGCATGGTGGCGGGCAACATCGTGGGCTCGCGCATGGCCGACAAGGCCCTCATGCCCGCCATCGGCAAGGTGCTGCTGTGGTCCATCGCGGTGCTGGCGCTGTTCGTGCCCGCCGCGCACCACCCCGTCACCGCCGCGCTGGCCACCTTCTTCCTGGGCACGCTGGTCGCCATCGGCCCTGCGCTGCAGATCCGCCTGATGGACGTGGCCGGCGATGCGCAGACCCTGGCCGCCGCGCTCAACCACTCGGCGTTCAACGCTGCCAACGCACTGGGCGCGTGGCTGGGCGGTGTGTCCATCGCGGCCGGCCTGGGCTGGACGTCCACCGGCTGGGTGGGCGTGGTGCTGGGCATCTGCGGCGTGGGCATCTTCGCGTGGTCGATGGGCAGCGAGCGGAACACGCAGCGCGCCACGGCGGGCCTCAAGGCCTGAGCGTAGCGGCGGCGCGACAGCGCCGCCCTCTGCAGAACGGCCACCGCGTTCTGCGTTACAGTGAACGCGGGCCAACCCCATTGTTGGCCACGTCGCTCGGACGGTTCCGGGCGCTTACGTGAAAGTTCACCAGCATGTCTGCTTCTCAGGGCAAGCGCCGCTTTGCGCGCATCGATCGCCTCCCCCCCTACGTCTTCAACATCACGGCCGAGCTCAAGCTCGCAGCGCGCCGCCGTGGCGAGGACATCATCGACATGAGCATGGGCAACCCCGATGGCGCGACCCCGCCGCACATCGTGGCCAAGCTCACCGAGGTGGCCCAGCGGCCCGACACCCACGGCTACTCCGCGAGCAAGGGCATCCCCCGCCTGCGCCGCGCCATCAGCCACTGGTACAAGGACCGCTATGCGGTGGACATCAACCCCGACACGGAAGCCATCGTCACCATCGGCTCCAAGGAAGGGCTGGCCCACCTGATGCTGGCCACGCTGGACCGGGGCGACACCGTGCTCGTGCCCGACCCGAGCTATCCCATCCACATCTACGGCGCGGTGATCGCCGGGGCCGACATCCGCAGCGTGCCCGTGGCGCCCGACGTGGACTTCTTCGCCGAGCTGGAGAAAGCCATCCGTGGCAGCTACCCCAAGCCCAAGATGATGATCTTCGGCTTTCCCAGCAACCCCACGGCGCAGTGCGTGGAGCTGTCGTTCTTCGAGCGCGTGATCGCCCTGGCCAAGAAGCACGACATCCTGGTGGTGCACGACCTGGCCTATGCCGACATCGTGTACGACGGCTACCGCGCCCCCAGCATCATGGAAGTGCCCGGCGCCAAGGACGTGGCCGTGGAGTTCTTCACCCTCTCCAAGAGCTACAACATGGCCGGCTGGCGCGTGGGCTTCATGGTCGGCAACCCCGACCTCGTGGCCGCGCTCGCGCGCATCAAGAGCTACCACGACTACGGCACCTTCACCCCCCTGCAGGTGGCCGCCATCGCCGCGCTGGAGGGCGACCAGCAGTGCGTGAAAGACATCGCCGCCCAGTACCAGCGCCGCCGCGACGTGCTCTACAAGGGCCTCACGGAGTCGGGCTGGGCCGTGGACTGCCCCAAGGCCAGCATGTACATCTGGGCCCGCATTCCCGAGCCCTACCGCGCGCTGGGCTCCCTCGAATTCGCGCGCCAGCTGCTCGACAAGGCCAAGGTCTGCGTCTCGCCCGGCATCGGCTTCGGCGACCAGGGCGACGAGTACGTGCGCTTCGCCCTCATCGAGAACGAGGCCCGCATCCGCCAGGCGGTGCGCGGCATCCGCGCGATGTTCAAGGCCGATGGTTTGCTGAAGGTGCCTGCGGCTGCGGCGGCCTGAGGCCTGCCGAAAACGCCCGCCGGGATGGCGGCTGCTTTCGAAGCGGGCCCCGGCGGGACGGGCCGCCGCTGATCGGGCGGGTTCATGGGGGCCCATCGGCGTATAGGTATTGCGGGCGAATGCCTATACGATCCCTCTCCTGTTGTTTCACAAAACGCGGAGGGGGGTCCATGAAGGAATGTATGAAGAATTGGCTCGCGGCGCTGGTGATGCTGTGCGCCGCAGCGGTGGCCCATGCGCAGCCCACGACCTACGTGGCCACCGCGACCGGCAACTACAACCTGTTCATCAATTTCACCCTGTGTGTGACGGGCCCCTGCCAGAACTTCAATACAAGCATGGGCGCATCAGGCTCGTTCACAACCTCCGCCCCGCTGGCGGCCAATCTCTCTGCCGCGAACGTGGCGCCCCTGGTCACGGCCTTCAGCTTCTCGGATGGCATCAATACCTATTCCAGTGCAGACCCGGCCGTCCGCATCTTCTTTTTCAACGTATCCACCAACGCCTCCGGCGCCATCACCACCACGAACATCCGGATCCAGCGCTGGCTGACCGGAACCTCTCCCCATGTGCCGGGTGACCGGCATTCCTGGGTCTTGTTCCTGGCAACAGGGGAAGTCGACCACAACGCGCAGTGCCTCACCGTCGGCGCCTCGCCCGCGGGTGTGCCGGATTCATGCGTTCTCGTCCTGGGTGCCGACACCAGCCGGTCGCTGGCATTTGGTTCCGCCCGGGCCTGGGCCGTGGCGCCCTCTGCCGTCACCGTTGTTCCCACCCTGGCCGAATGGAGCCTGGCCCTGATGGCCGTGTTCATGGCGATTGCCGCCTTGGTGGCACTGCGCCATCGTTCCCGGGCCAGCGCAGGCTCCGTGCCCTCCTGACGGGGCGTGGCCTGGCCCCGCCGGGCGCAGCACTGCGGCAGGGTTTCGGCCCTGCCGTGTGTGCCGCCCTGGCCAGGCCGGGCCAGCAGGCCTGCTGGCCCTACATGGCCCAGATGCGGGGCGCTTCGCCCTCCAATTCCCACAGCACCTCCCGCCAGGCCATGCGCACGGCCTTGAGCAACTGCATCGCGGGCTCCACCTGTGGCGCCAGCACGCGCAGCACGACCATCTGCGCATTGGGGCTGGTGGCGCCGGCGCTGGCCTGGAGTGCATGGCCGTCCACCACGGCGCGCGCGGCGTCCAGGGCGGCGTCGCGGCGGGGGCGGTCCAGCGGGGTGCCGGCGGCAAAGAACAGGCTGGCCAGGCAGCGGTGCCCCGCCAGGCCCAGGGGACTGTTCAGCAGGCGCTGGTCGGCCGCGTCGATCACGCCGCGCTCCAGCCACAGGCCGGGCACTTCGAGGTGCTGTGCGAAGCGGCCGGTGTCGAACGGCTGGTTGGCGTGGGGCAGGCCCAGGGCCGTGACGTCCCAGCCCATGCATTCGGCGCCGGGGGCGAGGTTCAGCGTGAGGTGGTTCTCGGCATTGCAGGCGCTGTAGCACAGCGCCTCCAGCGGCAGCCATTCGAGCCGCGCACCCTCGGCCAGGGTGAGGTGGCTGCGCTGCAGCGCCAGCGGGCCGGTGGATCGGTAAACGCGCGTGGCGCCCGGTGTGGTGACGAGGCCGTGCGCGCCCGGGCCCACGGTGGCGGTGATGTCCAGCGTGTCGCCGCCCACCAGTCCGCCGGGCGGATGCACCAGCACGTTGTGGCAAATCGCGTCGCCTTCGGGGTACAGGCTCTGCAGGATGCGCAGCGGTCCGCTGTGCTCATGGCGCGCCACGGTGCGGGCGTTTTCTACCGAGTAGTTCAGCTGCAGGCGCGCGTGCCAGGGCATGGTGCGGGTGTCTTTTGCTATTAAATAAGTAGCTGATTATGCCCCGTGGGCAAGCGGTGGCGGCCCAGGCGCCGGGCCCTGGCGAAGCCTTCTCGCTCAGGACGACCAGAACCCCACGTGTGGCGCGCTGGCTTCGGCCACGAGGGCGGGGCCGATGCATTCGATGAAACGGGGCGACGCCGCCAGCACGTCGCGCCCCGAGAGGGCTGCTGCTGCCGCTGCTGCCGCATAGGCCTGCCGGGAGCGGGGCACCTGCAGGGCGTGCAGGCGCGCCGCGTCGATGCCGAACACCACGCGGCCGATGCCCGACCAGAAGATGGCGCCCGCGCACATCACGCACGGCTCTGCCGAGGTGTAGAGCGTGGCACCCGCCAGCGTGTCGCGGTCCACGCGCGCGCTGATCTGGCGCACGGCATTGGTTTCGGCATGGCCGGTGCAGTCGCCCGTTTCGGCGGTGTTGCAGTACGCCTCGGACAGCAGCTCGCCCTGCGCGCCGATCACCACCGCGCCAAACGGCGGGTTGCCGCGCGCGCGGGCACGGCACGACCACGCGATGGCCTGACGCAGGTACACGCCGTCGTTGGCGGCAAGGGCGGCTGCTTCGCCGGGCTGGGGGGGCGCTGCGGACATGAGGGCAGGCATGGGCTGTCTCCGGGCATGGTGTGTTGCGCCCAGCGGCATGCATGGGGCATGCCAAGAACATTGTGTGACATGTGTGCATGGCTTTCGCCGTGCTGCCCGAGGCGCGGGGCGGTCCCCGGTGGCGCGGTGGGGGTGTGGTGGGCACGCCGCAGCAAGGAGCCGTTCCCGTGACGTGGGCGATACCGTACCGGGCGCGCATGTCGCGCAGCGGGGCCGGGCCCTCGGGGGCCTGCCGGGCCGGCAGGCTACCTGCCGGGCGCGGGGCAGGGGTCGTCCAGCCCCGCCATGCCCGCCAGCCTTTGCAGGCGCGAGCGGTTGTCCAGGCAGGACTTGTACTCGGCCTCCAGGACCTTTCGCTGGGCTTGCTGCGCCGCGCGGGCGCGCTCGGCCTGCAGCTGCGCGATGCGTTCGCGGATCTGCGGCATGGCGGCCAGGGCGGCCTTCTCGCCTTCCAGGATCGCGCCGGCGCGCTGGCTGAAATCCGCCGGGCCGATGTCCAGCACCTTGGGGCTGATGATGACGTCGGCGCGTGCCAGTTCGGCCTGGCCCAGCTTCTGGCCCATGATGGCGATCGACTGGTTCAGCGCGCCCAGCATGTTGCCTGGCGACTGGCCCCGGGCCTTGTTGGAGATGTCCACGGCGACCACGATGTCCGCGCCCAGCTGGCGCGCCGCATCCACCGGCACGGGGCTCACGATGCCGCCGTCCACGAAGTGGTACTTGCCGATGGTGACCGGCTGGAACACGCCCGGCACGCTGCTCGAGGCGCGCACGGCCTGGCCCGTGTTGCCGCGCGAAAACACGGTGCGCTCGCCGTCCTCGAGCCGGGTGGCCACCACCACGAAGGGCTTGGCCATTTGCTCCAGGGGCTTGCGGCGCACCTGCTCGTTGACGTAGTCCTCGAGCTTCTGGCCCAGCACGAGACCGCCGGACGACAGCTGCAGGTCGCGGATCTTGGCTTCGTCGAGCGCCACGGCTTTTTCCTGCATCTCGAACGCATTCATGCCGCTGGCGTACAGCGCGCCCACCACGCTGCCCGCGCTGGTGCCGGAGACGACGGCGGGGGCGAAGCCATTGGCTTCCAGCATCTTGATCACGCCGATGTGCGCGAAGCCCTTGGCGGCGCCCCCGCCCAGGGCGATGCCCACCTTGATGGGCGCGCCTGGGGATGGGGTGCCGGTGGCGGCCGCGCCCTGCGCGGGCGTGGCGGGCTGTTGCGGGGGCGTGCCGCCGCACGCCGCGAGGCCCAGGCAACCCACAAGCGCCAGGGGGCGCAAAAAGACTTCCAACCGCATGCCAAGGAATCCTGTTGTCGACGGGGCGGCGAGTATAGCGGCAGGCTGTAAAGAAGAGAGGCGCTGCCCGTGGCGCCGGGGCCTTGCGCGCCGCTACCGGCGCGGCCGGGCCTTCACTCTCCCTGCGAGCCCCGGTGGGCCCAGCCGGTGGTGCGCTTTTCAACCCAGCTGAACAGTTCGTACATCACCATCGCCATCGCGCCCACCACCATCAGGCCGGCGAACGCCAGGCCCATCTGCATGGAGGAGCCCGCGCTGATCAGCAGGTAGCCGATGCCTTCGTTGGCGGCGGTCATCTCGCTCACCGTGGTGCCCACGAAGGCCAGCGTGATCGCCACCTTGAGAGAGCCGAAGAAGTAGGGCATGGAGCGCGGCAGGCCGACCTTGGTGAGCACGTCCCAGCGCCTGGCGCCCAGCACGCGCAGCACGTCTTCGAGCTCGGGCTCCAGCGTGGCCAGGCCGGTGGCGATGTTCACCATGATCGGGAAGAAGCTGATGAGGAATGCCGTGAGGATGGCCGGCCCCACGCCGATGCCGAACCACACCACCAGGATGGGCACGAACGCCGCCTTGGGCAGCGCGTTGAAGGCGGTCATCAGTGGATAGACCGCCGCGTAGGCGATGCGCGAACTGCCGATCACGAAGCCCAGCAGCACCCCCACCACGATGGCGATGCCAAAGCCGGCCATGGTCACCCAGAAGGTGCGCCATGCGTGGCCCGCGATGACGCCGCCGAACTCGACCAACTGGGTGGCGATGGCCCAGGGGCTGGGGAAGATGAACTCGGACACGTTGAAGGCCGAGCAGATGATCTGCCAGAGCAGGATGATCGCGACCAGCAGGATCCAGGGAGACCAGCGTTCTACGGTTTTCTTGTGCATGGAAACAGGCTCGGATCAATCTATTGCTGGAGGGGCGCGCCGGCCTTGCGCAGGGCGCCGATGTGGCCGCGCAGTTCGTGCACGATGTCGGTGAATTCCTTGGTGTAGGTGATCTCCAGCTCGCGCGGGCGCGGCAGCTCGATCTCCTTCCTGACGACGAAGCGGCCCGGGCTCTTGCTCATCACGTACACGGTGTCGGCCAGGAAGACCGACTCGCGCAGGTCGTGGGTGACCAGGATCACGTTGAACCGCTGTTCGGTCCACAGGTCGCGCAGGATGCACCAGAGCTCCTCGCGCGTGAACGCGTCGAGCGCGCCGAAGGGCTCGTCGAGCAGCAGCATCTTGGGCTCGTGGATGAGCGCGCGGCAGATGCTGGCGCGCTGCTGCATGCCGCCCGACAGCTGCCAGGGGAACTTGTCCTCGTAGCCGGCCAGGCCCACCTTCTGCAGCAGGCGGCGCGCGCGCTCCTCGTACTCCTTGCGCTTTTGCTTGAAGCTGCTGCGGTACGGCTCCACGATCTCCAGCGGCAGCAGCACGTTGTCCACCGTGGTGCGCCAGGGCAGCAGCGAAGGGGCCTGGAAGGCCATGCCCGAGATCTTGAGCGGGCCGGTCACGGGCTGGCCGTCGATGAGGATCTTGCCCATCGACGGCATCTTCAGGCCCGTGGCCAGCTTCATGAAGGTGGACTTGCCGCAGCCCGAAGGACCGACGATGGCGATGAACTCGCCGCGCCGCACCTGCAGGTCGATGGCCTCGACGGCGAAATGGTTCTGCGCGCGCAGCTCGTCGTTGTAGGCGAGCCAGACGTCACGAAAATCCACGAAATAGGAATCGGCAGCCTGCATCAGGTGTCCGTAAATAAAGGTTGCGCACCGGGCCGGGCGAGCGGCCCATGCATTTCAGTTTTCAATAGCGCCGAGCGCCACCCACCCCGCACGAAACTGGCGAGGCTCAAGCCAGCGCCCCCGTGCAAGGACCGCCCCGCCGCATGGGGGGCGGCCCCCTCCGGGATTGCGAAGCCATGTGAGAGAGGGGAAAGGCGCGAAGCGACTCAGGGTGTGTTTCACTTCTTGGGCAGGATGTTCAGCTCGGCCGCGCCGGGCAGGAAGCTGGCGTTCCACACATCGTCGGCGTTCACGCGCGTCTTGGTGTTGAACGCATCCGACACCTGCGAGGCCATCAGCGACAGGCGGCCGGGCTTGGCCTGGCCAAAGCCCTCGGCGCGCGCGTCGGGGCTGTTGATCACGGTGTCGATGGCCAGTTGCAGGCGGCGCGTTTCCAGCGGCACGTTCACGATGCCGTCGCGCGCCTTCACGTGCTCGATGGCCGCCCCGGGGTTGGCGATCACTTCCTTGGCGCCCTTGGCGAAGGCCGAGAGGAAGGCCTTGATGGCCGCGGGGTTCTCCTTGATGAGCTTCGGCGACGCGATGATCACGTTGCCGTAGAGCTTCACACCGAAGTCGGCATAGGGCAGCACCACCACGTCGGCCGCCTTGGCTCCACGCGCCTCCAGGTTCAGGAGCGAGGTGAAGGTGAAGCCGGTGATCGCGTCCACGTCGCCGCGCACCAGCATGGTCTCGCGCAGGGGTGGGTCCATGGCGGTCCATTGCACGCTGCCGATGGCGTTGGCCTTCTGGAAGATGGGGAACGCGCGGCGGCCCGCGTCGAACACGGGTGCGCCCAGCTTCTTGCCCGCCAGGTCGGCCGGCTTGGCGATGCCGCTCTTCTTGAGCGCCATCACGGAGGCGGGCGTGTTGTTGTAGACCATCATCACCGCCACGGGCTTGTTCTGCGCGTCGGGGTTGTTGGCGTGGAACTCCATCACGGCGGCCAGGTCGGCAAAGCCCATGTCGTAGGTGCCCGAGGCCACGCGCTGCACGGCGCCGCCCGAGCCGTTGCCGGCATCCACCGTCACATCCAGGCCCGCCGCCTTGAAGTAGCCCTTGGCCACGGGCTGCAGGAACAGCGCGGCGGGGCCTTCAAAGCGCCAGTCGAGCTGGAACTTGATCGGCGTGGGCGTTTGCGCCTGGGCCAGCGAGAACAGGCCGGTGGCGGCCATCATCAGCACGGTGGTTTGCAAGAACGAGCGTTTTTTCATGGGGGCTCCTGTCAGAAGACGGCAAGGGACGCGGCGAGCGAAGAACAAGGACGAAGAAAGAAGAACAAGAAGGGCAGGCGAGAGGGACGGGCAACACGGCGACCGACCGGTGGGGCCGGGCGCGCGGGGCCCATGCCGTCAGGGTCAGCAAAAACGATGCCCGCTTTGGTGGTTGTAATGTCAGGCAGCGGACCATTGTTCACCGAAGCGGTGCAGGCGCGCATGCAGGGTTTCCCGAAATGGTGCGCCGCAGGCACACCCGCCGGCCGCTCCGGCGCTGAAGGCCCCGCCACGGTGCATGCCAGGGGGGCTGGCAGGCGCCGCGGGCATTGCACCCGCGGCGCGGCGCCCTTACTTGGGGCGTGCCGCCGCGCTGGCCACGGCCAGCGCCGTCATGTTGAACACGCGGCGCACGGTGGCGGCGGGGGTGAGGATGTAGGCCGTGGCCGCACCGCCCATGAGGATGGGGCCCACGGTCACGCCGCCGCTGGTCGTGGTCTTGAGCACGTTGTAGAGGATGTTGGCCGCGTCCAGGTTGGGGCAGATCAGCAGGTTGGCCGAATCGGTGAGCGTGGAGTCCGCCATGTAGGCGTTGCGGATGTTGGGCTCCAGCGCGGCATCGCCATGCAGTTCGCCGTCGCATTCGATCCCGGGGTGGGCGGCCACGAACAGGTCGCGCGCCTCGCGCATCTTGCGGGCCGAGGCGCGCTTGGACGAGCCATAGCTGGAGTGCGACAGGAAGGCGACCTTGGCCGGCAGGCCAAAGCGTTGCACCTCCTGCACGGACATCCAGGCGATGTCCGCCAGCTGCTGGGCCGTGGGGTTCTCGTTCACATAGGTGTCGGCGATGAAGAGCGTGCCCCGGTTGGTCATCAGCGCGTTGAGCGCGGCGTAGTCGTTCACGCCCTCCTCGCGGCCCAGGATGCTGTGGATGCGTTCCAGGTGCGTTTCATAGGTGCCCACCAGGCCGCAGATCATGGCGTCGGCATCGCCCAGGGCGACCATCAGCGAGGCGATGATGGTGTTGGAGCGGCGCACTGCGGCCTTGGCCACCTCGGGCGTGGCGCCGTTGCGCTTCATGAGCTGGTGGTAGTGCTCCCAGTACTGGCGAAACCGGGGGTCGTCCTCGGGGTTGCACACTTCCACGTCCTGTCCCAGGCGCATGCGCAGGCCGGCCTTCTCGATGCGGGCGGCGATGACGGCGGGGCGGCCGATCAGGATGGGCACGGCGATCTTGTCGTCGATGGCCATCTGCGCGGCACGCAGCGCGCGCTCGTCCTCGCCGTCGGCATAGGCCACGCGCTTTTGCGCGTCCGGCAGGGCCTTGGCCGCGTTGATCACGGGGCGCATCAGCATGCCGGTCTGGTAGACGAAGCGCGACAGGGCCTCCTTGTAGGCCTCCATGTCGGTGATGGGGCGCGTGGCCACGCCCGATTCGGCCGCGGCCTTCGCCACGGCGGGCGCGATCTTGAGGATCAGGCGCGAGTCGAACGGCGTGGGGATCAGGTAGTCCGGGCCGAAGGTGAGCTCCTTGCCCGCATAGGCGCTGGCCACCTCTTCGCTGATGTCGGCCTTGGCCAGGTCGGCGATCTGGCGCACGCAGGCAAGCTTCATCGCCTCGGTGATCTTCGTGGCGCCGCAGTCGAGCGCGCCCCGGAAGATGTAGGGGAAGCACAGGACGTTGTTGACCTGGTTGGGATAGTCCGAGCGGCCCGTGGCGATGATGCAGTCGGGGCGGATGGCCTTGGCGAGTTCGGGGCGGATCTCGGGCTCGGGGTTGGCCAGGGCCAGGATGATGGGTCTGTCGGCCATCGTCTTGACCATCTCGGCCGTGAGCACGCCGGGGGCCGAGCAGCCCAGGAAGACATCCGCGCCGTGGACGGCGTCGGCCAGCGTGCGCGCGTCGGTCTTCTGGGCGTAGCGCGCCTTGGATTCGTCGTAGCCGCCGGGGCGGCCTTCATAGATCACGCCCTTGGAGTCGCACATGAAGATGTTTTCCACCTTCACGCCCAGGCCCACCATCACGCCCACGCAGGCAATCGCGGCCGCGCCCGCGCCCGAGACGGCGATCTTCACCGCGCCGATGTCCTTGCCCACCAGCTCCAGGCCGTTGAGCAGCGCGGCGCTGGAGATGATGGCCGTGCCGTGCTGGTCGTCGTGGAAGACGGGAATGTTCAGCCGGTCGGACAGCTGCTTTTCGATGTAGAAGCACTCGGGAGCCTTGATGTCCTCGAGGTTGATGCCGCCCAGCGTGGGTTCCAGCGCGGCGATGATCTCCACCAGCTTGTCCGGGTCGCGCTCGGCCAGTTCGATGTCGAACACGTCGACGCCCGCGAACTTCTTGAACAGGCAGCCCTTGCCCTCCATCACCGGCTTGCCGGCCAGCGGGCCGATGTCGCCCAGGCCCAGCACGGCGGTGCCGTTGGTGATCACGCCCACGAGGTTGCCGCGCGAGGTGTAGTCGAACGCCTTGGACGGGTCGGCCTGGATGTCCAGGCAGGGGTAGGCCACGCCGGGCGAGTACGCCAGCGACAGGTCGCGCTGGTTGGACAGGGGCTTGGTGGGAGTGACCGAAATCTTGCCCCGGCTGGGGTTGCGGTGGTACTCGCGCGCGGCGTCGCGCAGGGCCTCTTCGGCGGCGGAAAGTGTCTGGGTCATACGGAAATCCTGGAGATGCTCAGCAAAATGCCAAATGAGCTTACCCCATGGCAGGAGGCGCCGGAATGGGGGTTAATGCCTTCATTGCATGGAATCCGCCCCTCGCGGGATACCGGCCGCCCGGACGCGCGCCGGGCCCGTGGAGGGCCCGCGCAGCGGCAGGGGCAGCGCGGGCCGGGCGTGGGCGGGGCTTGCGCGGGCTGCGGGCTTCCACGTCGCCACCGTGCACGCCGTTGCGGAGGCACTCTGCGTTGCGCGTTCGGCCGCCCATTCCACCTGCCTTGGTCACAGGTGTTTTGCTGCGGCGGGGCCTGGCTGCCCGATGCCGCAGGCCCGCCCCCGCGCCGGGGTGGCGCGCGGCCGCGGGCCCCTCCATCAATGTGCGTCGGCCTGGCGGGCCGCATTCACGGCGGCCGAGGTGTCGCGGCTGGCGCCATTGAAGAACACATTCAGCGCCACGGCCGTGATCGAGGCCAGCAGGATGCCGGATTCGATGAGGGGGTGGATGGCGTGTGGCATCCACTGGCGGAAGTTGGGAGCGATCAGCGGGATCATGCCCACGCCGATCGACACCGCCACGATCATGGCGTTGAAGCGGTTGTTCTTGAAGTCCACGCCGCCCAGGATGCGGATGCCCGTGGCGGCCACCATGCCGAACATCACCAGGCCCGCACCCCCCAGCACCATGGTGGGCAGGGACTCCACCAGCGCCGCCATCTTGGGCAGCACGCCCAGCACGATGAGGATCACGCCGCCCGCCACGCAGACAAAGCGGCTCTTGACGCCCGTGACCGCCACAAGCCCCACGTTCTGCGAGAAGCTGGTGTACGGAAAGGTGTTGAAGATCCCGCCCAGCAGCGTGCCCAGGCCGTCGGTGCGCAGTCCGCGCGTGAGCGCGTTCTGGTCGATCTTGCGGTCGGTCATCTCGCCCAGCGCCAGGAACATGCCCGTGGATTCGATCATCACGACGATCATCACGAGGGTCATCGTCAGGATCAGGATGGGGTCGAACACCGGGCTGGCGATCTCGAAGGGCAGGACCAGGTCGAACCACTGGGCCTTGGCCACCTTCTCGAACGACATCAGCCCCATGGCCACGGCCACCACGGCGCCGATGACGATGCCCAGCAGCACCGAGATGTTGGCGATGAACCCCTTGGCGAACTTGGCGATCAGCAGGATGGAGACCAGCACCAGGGCCGAAATGCCGACGCCCGTGAGGTCCGCGTAGCGCGGGTTGGGCACCGTGGGCACCACGGCGAATCCCTTGGGGACGGGGGGCAGCGACGAGCCCGGAGCGCCCGCCGCGGACTGCATCTCGGTGAGCCACTTGAGGTGCTCGGGGTTCACCATGCTGGGGGCCGTGGGGCCCACCGGGTTGCCAAAGATCCAGTTGATCCCCACGCGCATGAGGCTGATGCCGATGGTGGCAATGATGGTGCCGGTGACCACGGGGGGGAAGAACCGCAGCATGCGGCTGACCAGGGGCGCGATCAGGATCGAGATGACCCCCGCGCCGATCACCGATCCGAAGATCAGCCCGGCGCCGGCCGTGCCGCCCGTGCTCTGCGCCATCGACACCATGGGCGCGACGGAGGCGAAGGTCACGCCCATCATCACCGGCAGCTGGATGCCGAACCAGCGCGACGCGCCCAGGGCCTGGATCAGGGTGACGAGCCCGCAGACGAACAGGTCCGCCGAGATGAGCTTGGCCACCTGGTCGGGAGTGAGGTTGAGGGCCCGGCCCACGATGAGGGGCACGGCCACGGCGCCGGCATACATCACCAGCACGTGTTGCAGGCCCAGGGCCGTGAGCCGGCCCACCGGCAAATGTTCGTCCACGGGATGTACGGGCGGGTGCATGGGAGGTTCCCTTGGGTTGACGGGGGTGTGGGGATTCAGGGGTGGAGACGGCGCATCAGATGGTGCACAGTTGTCCATACAAAAATCGTATACACATTAGCCCGGCCGTTGATCAAGGTAAACCCTAGGGCGTGCCAGGGCCTCGCGCGCCGCACGAAAAAAAGGAGCGGTCGGCCGGGGCCGCCGCAAGGGAGGGGGGGCGGCCCGGCCGCTAGGGACCGGCCGGCGCGCGCTTGCCCAGCGGTGTGAGCGAGTCGCGCAGGCGGTCCCGCACCAGGGGCTCGGTGGGGTTCAGCGCGCCTTCCACATGGCCGATGTGCGTGAGCATGCGTTCGCGCGCCAGGGCGGTGTCGCCGGCCTCCAGCGCCTGCACGATGGCCGCGTGTTCGGCGCAGGACTGGCTCGCCTCGTGCCGCGACTGGTAGAGCGACGCCGCCAGCGTGGTGCGCGCCGTGAGGTCGCGCAGGATGTCGCTGAGGCTGCGGTGGCCCATCGCCTCGGCCAGGCAGACATGGAAGTCCGCCAGCAGGAAGGCGCGCGTCGCGGCGTCGGCGCCCTCGATGGCCTGCTGTTCCTGCGCGATGTGGGCGCGCAGGCGGCGCGTCACGGACTGCAGCGGCCGGCCCGCGTCCGCCAGGATGCCCGACTCGATGATGCGCCGTGCCGAGAAGGCATCGCGCGCGTCCTCCACCGAGGGCTCCACCACATACCAGCCCCGGCGCGGGCGCACCTCGACGAAGCCGCGCGCTTGCAGCTGCATGAGGGCTTCGCGCACCAGGGTGCGGCTCACGCCGAAGAGATCGGCCAGTTCCTGCTCGCCCAGGCGCTCGCCCGGGGCGAGCTTCTGGGCGAGGATGGATTCCACCACCTGCTGGGTGATCTGGGTCTGGTTGATGCTCATGGCCGGATTGTCGCGTGGTGGGCGGGGGCGGAGCCCTGTCAGGCACGCGGCAGCGGCGGCTCGCGGCCGTCCAGCACGGCGTGGGCCCGTTCGCGGTCGATGTCGCCTTCCCAGGCCGCCACGGCCACGGTGGCCACGCAGTTGCCGATCAGGTTGCCCAGGGCGCGGGCGATGCCCATGAACCAGTCCACCGACAGCACCAGCACGAGGCCGATGGCCGGGATGGCGGGAATCGCCTGCAGCGTGGCGGCCAGCACCACGATGGCCGAGCCCGGCACGCCGTGCGCGCCCTTGGACGTGACCAGCGAGATCGCCAGGATGGTGAGCAGGTCGGCCATCGAGATCGGCGTGTTCGTGGCCTGGGCGATGAACACGGCGGCCAGCGTGATGTAGATCGAGAAAGCGTCCAGGTTGAACGAATAGCCCGTGGGGATGACCAGGCCCACGGTCGAATCGCGGATGCCCAGGTGCTTGAGCTTTGCCATGATCTGCGGCAGCACGCTGTCGGACGAGGTGGTGGCGAACACCACGGCCAGCTCCTCGCGCAGGTAGCGCAGCAGCTTGAACAGACTGAAGCCCGAGAAACGCATGATGAGGCCCAGCACCACCACCACGAACAGGAACACCGCCGCATAGAACAGCACCACCAGCATGCCCAGCTGCTTGAGCGAGCCGATGCCGTACTTGCCCACCGTGAAGGCGATGGCGCCCAGCACGCCCAGCGGGGCCAGCTTGATGATCAGGCCCATGGTCTTGAAGAGCACGTGCGACAGGTCTTCGATGAGGGTGGTGACCCGCGCGCCGCGCTCGCCCATCAACGCCAGCGCGCAGCCGAAGACGATGGAGAACAGCAGCACCTGCAGCACGTCGCCATTGGCGAAGGCGCTCACGGCCGTGGTGGGGATGAGCTTGAGCAAGAAGTCGCTGAAGCCGCCGCCGGTGAGCTTGCTCGCGTTTTCCGCATAGGCGCCCATGGCCTTGGGGTCGAGCGCCTTGGGGTCGATGTTCATGCCCACGCCGGGTTCGAACCAGAACGCGAGGGCCAGGCCGAGCACCAGCGCGATGGACGTGACGACCTCGAAGTAGATCAGCGACTTGACGCCCACGCGGCCCACGCGCCTGAGGTCGCCCGTGCCGGCGATGCCGTGCACCACCACGCAAAAGACGATGAGCGGAATCAGCATCTTGATGAGCTTGATGAAGCCGTCGCCCAGGGGCTTGAGCTGCACGGCGGTATCGGGCCAGAACAGCCCGACGGCCACGCCGGCAATCAGGGCCAGGATCACCCGGCCAAACAGGGAGTTGAGGAAGCGGAGCATGGGAAACCCTTTGAAAAGGAAGGAACTTGCATGGTGATCAATCTTGCATACAAGAACTGTAGACAAGTGCGGCCGCCCGGAACATGGGGTTATCCCGGGCTGGGGCCTGCCCGGGAAGGGGCCTCAGTGCGCCCGCACGGGTGCGTGGAGCCCTGCCGCCGGCGTGGGCGGTTGAAGTTCTTTTGACTTGCGCGCGGGGTATCGCCGGGCGTGGTGCGCCACAATCGCCCGCGGAGACCACCCATGACCCGCAACGACCCCGTGCCCGATCCCGTCCGCCAGGGCGGAGACTTCCTCGAATACCTGTACCGCGTGGCCGTGCGCCGCGCGCTGCCGCTGCACAACACCGCAGCTTTCCTGCCCGCGCCGCCCAGCCGCGAGAGCGGCGGCCGCACCCTGGTGCTGGGCGCGGGCAAGGCCGGTGGCGCCATGGCGCAGGCCGTGGAGGCGCTGTGGCCCGCCGACGCGCCGCTGTCGGGCCTCGTGGTCACGCGCTACCACCACACGCCGCCGCGCCCCGAGGGGCTGGCGCAGCGCATCGAAGTGGTGGAGGCCGCCCACCCCGTGCCCGACGCGGCGGGCCTGGCCGCCGCGCAGCGCATGCTCGAATGCACCCGGGGGCTGACCGGGAACGACTTGGTGCTGTGCCTGATCTCGGGCGGCGGCTCGGCCCTGCTCACGCTGCCGGCCGAGGGCCTGACGCTCGAGGACAAGCAGCGCATCAACAAGGCGCTGCTGGAGAGCGGCGCCGCCATCGACGAGATGAACTGCGTGCGCAAGCACCTCTCGCGCATCAAGGGCGGGCGGCTGGCGGCGGCCTGCGCGCCTGCGCGCGTGGTCACGCTCACCATCAGCGACGTGCCGGGGGACGACCCCTCGGTCATCGCCAGCGGCCCCACCGTGCCCGACGCCACGACCTGCGCGGACGCGCTGGCCATCCTGGCGCGTTATCGCATCGACATCCCCGACAGCGTGCGTGCCGCGCTGGAGGCGGGTGATCTGGAAACCCCCAAGCCCGGCGACGCCGTGTTCGCAGGCCACGCCGTGCACATGACGGCCACGCCGCAGCAGTCGCTGGAGGCCGCGGCCGAGGCCGCGCGCGCGGCGGGCGTGCCGGCCTACATCCTCTCGGACGAGATCGAGGGCGAATCGCGCGAGGTGGGCAAGGTGCACGCCGCGCTGGCCCGTGCCGTGGCGCGCCACGGCCAGCCGTTCGCGCGGCCCTGCGTGATCCTCTCGGGCGGCGAGACCACCGTCACCGTGCGGCAGCGGCCACCTGGCGCCCCCAGGGGCCGGGGCGGCCGGGCGGGGGAGTTCTGCATGGGGCTGGCGCAGGCGCTGCAAGGGCAGGCGGGCGTGTGGGCGCTGGCGGCGGACACGGACGGCATCGACGGCGTGGAAGACAACGCCGGTGCCCGTGTCGCGCCCGACACCCTGGCGCGCGCTGCCGCGCAGGGCCTCTTCGTCACGGACCACCTGGACCGCAACGACGCCTATGGCTACTTCGATGCGCTGGGCGACCTCGTCATCACGGGGCCCACGCACACCAATGTCAACGACTTCCGGGCGATCCTGATTTTGTAGCGGCTCGCGCTTGTCCTGCCTGGGTTTCAAGCAAGAAATGCTTGAAACCGTTGACTGGAAAGCGCGGGAAGCTCACTTTTTTGACAAGCCTTCGCGCGGCAAGGACGCCACCCAGTCCTTGCCGAAGCGCCCCTGCAAAAACGCGACGAAGGCCTGCACCTTCTGCGGCACCAGGCGCGGCGACGGGTACACCGCATGGATCTCCTGCTCGGGCAGGCGGCAGGTCTTGAGCACCTCCACCACGCGCCCGGCGGCCAGTGATTCCACCGCCACGTAGTGCGGCAGCGCCGCGATACCCATGTGCGCGCGCGCCGCCGCCAACAGGGCCGAGAGGTTGTTGGAGCGCAGCCGCCCCGTGACGGGCACCGACACCGCCTCGCCGCTCGCATTGCGCAGCCGCCACAGGTCGTTGCCCTGCACGCTGCTGTAGATCAGCGTGGCGTGGTCCTTCAGGTCCGACGGCCGGCGCGGCGTGCCGTGGCGGCGCAGGTAGGTGGGCGAGGCCACCAGCACCCAGGGGTTCATGCCCAGCGTGCGCGCACCCAGGGCCGAGTCGGCGAGCTTGCCCAGGCGGATCGCCACGTCGATGCCCTGGGCCACCAGGTCGGTATAACGGTCCTCGAAGCTCAGGTCCAACTGCACCTGCGGGTTCTGCGCCATGAACTCCAGCGCCAGCGGCACCACCACGCGCCGCCCGAACGCGACCGAGCTGCCCACGCGCAGCTGGCCGTGCACCTGTGTCTGGCGCACGCGCACCACGCTCTCGGCCTCGGCCACATCGGTCACGATGGCCTTGCACTTTTCGTAGTACAGCGCGCCGGGCTCGGTCAGGCTCACGCCGCGCGTGTTGCGGTTGAGCAGCCGCACCTTCAGGTGCGCCTCCATGGCGGCGACCTGCTTGGTCACCGTGGGCTGCGTGGTGGCGAACTCCCGCGCCACCTTGGTGAAGCTGCCGGTCTCCACCACGCGCACGAACATCTGCATGGCATCGAGGCGGTCCATGGTCTGTCTCCTGTTGCGGTCCAGATTTATTCCTGGCTGGAATAAATTTTATGGTCCATCGCCACCTTCCGTCCAACGAGGGGCTTGCCTAAAGTTTGACCATCCACAAGGAGGTCAAGCAATGGCAAGAATGAAGGCAATCGAAGCGGCCGTGAAGGTGCTCGAGAAGGAAGGCGTGAGCGTCGCGTTCGGCGTGCCCGGCGCCGCCATCAACCCGCTGTACGCGGCGCTGAAGGAGCATGGCGGCATCGGCCACATCCTGGCGCGCCATGTCGAGGGCGCCAGCCACATGGCCGAGGGCTACACCCGCGCCGTGGCCGGCAACATCGGCGTGTGCATCGGCACCAGCGGCCCGGCCGGCACCGACATGGTTACCGGCCTGTACTCGGCCAGCGCGGATTCCATCCCCATCCTGTGCATCACCGGCCAGGCGCCACGCGCCCGCCTGCACAAGGAAGATTTCCAGGCCGTGGACATCGCCACCATCGCCAAGAGCGTGACCAAGTGGGCCACCACGGTGCTGGAGCCCGCGCAGGTGCCGCAGGCGTTCCAGCAGGCGTTCCACCTCATGCGCTCCGGCCGGCCCGGGCCGGTGCTCATCGACCTGCCCATCGACGTGCAACTGGCCGAGATCGAGTTCGACCCCGACACCTACGAACCCCTGGTGCCCTACAAGCCCGCCGCCACGCGTGCCCAGATCGAGAAGGCGCTGGCCATGTTGAACGACGCGGAGCGCCCGCTGATCGTCGCGGGCGGCGGCATCATCAACGCCGATGCATCCGGCCTGCTGGTGGAGTTTGCCGAGCTGCTGGGCGTGCCGGTGATCCCCACGCTCATGGGCTGGGGCAGCATTCCGGACGACCACCCGCTCATGGCCGGCATGTGCGGCCTGCAGACCAGCCAGCGCTACGGCAATGCCAGCATGCTCGCCAGCGACTTCGTGCTGGGCGTCGGCAACCGCTGGGCCAACCGGCACACGGGCTCGGTCGATGTCTACACCCGGGGCCGCAAGTTCGTGCATGTGGACATCGAGCCCACGCAGATCGGCCGCGTGTTCGCGCCGGACTTCGGCATCGTCTCGGACGCGGGCGCCGCGCTCAGGCTCTTCGTGGACGTGGCGCGCGAATGGCAGGCCGCGGGGCGCCTGAAGGACCGCAGCGGCTGGGCCGCCGAATGCCTGGGCCGCAAGCACAGCGTGGACTACCTGCGCAAGACGCACTTCGACAGCGTGCCCATGAAGCCGCAGCGCGTGTACCAGTGCATGAACCGCGCGCTGGGCAAGGACGTGTGCTACGTCTCCACCATCGGCCTGTCGCAGATCGCGGGCGCGCAGTTCCTGCATGTGTACCAGCCGCGCCACTGGATCAACTGCGGCCAGGCCGGGCCGCTGGGCTGGACGGTGCCCGCCGCCCTGGGCGTGCGCGTGGCCGACCCGGCGCGCAAGATCGTGGCGCTGTCGGGCGACTACGACTTCCAGTTCATGATCGAGGAGCTGGCCGTGGGCGCTCAGTTCAAGCTGCCCTACCTCCACGTGCTGGTCAACAACAGCTACCTGGGCCTGATCCGCCAGGCGCAGCGCAGCTTCAGCATCGACTACTGCGTCCAGCTCGCGTTCGACAACGTGAACATGGCCGAGGGCGAGGCGGCGCGCGGCTACGGCGTGGACCACGTGAAGGTGGTCGAGGGCCTGGGCTGCAAGGCCATCCGCGTGCACCGTCCCGAGGAGTTCGCGCCCGCCATCGCCCAGGCCGAGGCCTGGATGGCCGAGTACCGCACGCCGGTGGTCATCGAGGTGATCCTGGAGCGCGTGACCAACATCGCCATGGGCACCGAGATCGACAGCATCGTCGAATTCGAAGCGCTGGCCACGCAGCCGGCGGACGTGCCCAGCGCGCTCGCAGTGCTGGACTGACCCCACCATTTCCTGACTGATACCGGAGACCTGTTCATGCCCCGTTTCGCTGCCAACCTCAGCATGCTGTTCACCGAGGTGCCTTTTCTCGACCGCTTCGAGCGCGCCGCGCGCACCGGCTTCGAGGCCGTGGAGTTCCTCTTTCCCTACGAGTTTGCGGCGGAAGACATCCGCGAGCGCATCGACCGCCACCAGTTGCAGATCGTGCTGCACAACCTGCCCGCGGGCGACTGGGCCGCTGGCGAGCGCGGCATTGCCTGCCACCCCGCTCGCATCGTGGAGTTTCGCGCCGGTGTGGCCCAGGCCATCAGCTATGCCCAGGCGCTGGGCGTGCCGCAGCTCAACTGCCTGGCCGGCAAGGCGCCTGCGGGTGTGGAGGCGCAGGTGCTGCGCCGCACCCTGGTCGACAACCTGCGCTTTGCCGCCACCGAGCTGAAGACCGCCGGTCTGCGCCTGCTGATCGAACCCATCAACCCGTTCGACATCCCGGGCTTTTACCTCACCCGTACGGACCAGGCGCTGGACCTCCTCGACGAGGTGGGCGCCGACAACGCCTTCGTGCAGTACGACATCTACCACGCGCAGCGCGCCGAAGGCGAACTGGCCGCCACGCTGCAAAAGCACCTGCCGCGCATCGGCCACGTGCAGCTGGCGGACAACCCCGGCCGCCACGAGCCGGGCACGGGCGAGATCAACTACCGCTACCTGTTCGCACACCTGGACCGGCTGGGCTATGGCGGCTGGGTGGGCTGCGAGTACCGGCCCGCGCGTACCACGGAAATCGGCCTCGGCTGGCGCGCTGCGCTCACGGCATGAGCCGGCACAGACCCATGGACGAATCACCACAACACAAGGAGAAAAAGAACATGACCGACACCCCCCTCAAACTCGGCTTCATCGGCCTGGGCATCATGGGTGCGCCCATGTGTGGCCACCTCATCGCCGCCGGCCACCAGCTGTACGTGCACACGCGCGGCCGCGTGGCGCCGCAGATCGCAGAGAGCAGCGCCACGCAGTGCACCACGGCGCGCGGCGTGGCCGAGCGGGCCGACATCATCTTTCTGATGCTGCCCGACACGCCCGATGTGGAGAAGGTGCTGTTCGGCGCCGACGGCGTGGCCCAGGGTCTGAAAGGCAGCACGGCCAAGGTGGTGGTGGACATGAGCTCCATCTCGCCCGTGGCCACCAAGGACTTCGCGGCGCGCACCGAGGCCGTGGGCGCGCAGTACCTGGATGCGCCCGTCTCCGGCGGCGAGCTGGGCGCCAGGAACGCCACGCTGTCCATCATGGTCGGCGGCCCCGAAGCGGTGTTCGAGCGCGTCCGGCCGCTGTTCGAGCGCCTGGGCAAGAACATCACCCTGGTGGGCGGCAACGGCGACGGCCAGACCGCCAAGGTGGCCAACCAGATCATCGTCGCCCTGAACATCGAGGCCGTGGCCGAAGCGCTGCTCTTCGCCGCCCGCGCGGGCGCCGACCCGGCCCGCGTGCGCCAGGCGCTGCTGGGCGGCTTCGCCTCGTCCAAGATCCTGGAGGTACATGCCGAGCGCATGATCCGGCGCACCTTCGACCCCGGTTTTCGCATCGGGCTGCACCAGAAGGATCTGAACCTGGCGCTGTCGAGCGCGCGGGCGCTGGGCGTGCCGCTGCCCAATACGGCCATGGCGCAGGAGCTGTTCAATGCCTGCGTGGCGCATGGCGGCCAGGGGTGGGACCACTCGGCGATGGTGCGGGCGCTGGAGAAGATGGCGAACTTCGAGATCGGGCAGGCAGTGCCGGCCTGATGCGGGCCGCCATGACAAATCCCGCTGGCCTTTCGGCGAGCGGTATCTTTGAAAAAATGGCTGCCAGCGCTTGTCCATCAAGCGCGGTTAGCTATTGATTCAGGAGCAATCAATGCCCCAACGTCTTCCCATCCGGGTTGCGCGGGTCCGAGTATCCGTACAGCGCGCCGCCACGGATCTGGATGGTCTGCGTGCGGCCCATCGACGGCTTCACCGCGATGTTGTGGCCGCGCTGCTTGAGGAGCGCGATGGTGTCGGGCGAGAGGCCCTTTTCCACGCGCAGCTCGTCGGGCGTCCACTGGTGGTGCACGCGGGGGGCGGCAGCGGCTTCGGCGGGGTTCATGCCGAAGTCGATGGTGTTCACCACCGTCTGCAGCACCGTGGTGATGATGCGCGCGCCGCCAGGGCTGCCGGTCACCAGCGTGGGCTTGCCGTCCTTCAGGACCAGGGTGGGCGTCATGGACGACAGGGGGCGCTTCTTGGCGGCCACCGCGTTGGCGTCGCCGCCGACCAGGCCGTAGGCATTGGCCACGCCGGGCTTGGCCGAGAAGTCGTCCATCTCGTTGTTGAGCAAGATGCCCGTGCCCTTGGCGACGATGCCGCTGCCGAAGTTGGTGTTGAGCGTGTACGTCACGGCCACGGCGTTGCCGGCCTTGTCCACCACCGAGTAGTGGGTGGTCTGGTCGCTCTCATACGGCTGGGGCTGGCCGGGCTTGATGCTCTTGCCGCTGCGTGCGGTGTTGGCGTCGATGCCCTTGGCCAGCGATTCGGCGTAGCGCTTGGAGGTCAGGCCCTTGAGCGGGATCTTCACGAAGTCCGGGTCGCCCAGGTACTCGGCGCGGTCGGCGTACGCGAGCTTCATGCTCTCGGCCATGTAGTGGATGGTCTGCGCGCTGTTGGGGCCCCACTGGGCCAGGGGCAGGGGCTCCAGCATGTTCAGGATCTGCACCAGGTGCGGGCCGCCGGAGGAGGGTGGCGGCATGGTCACGATCTCATAGCCACGGTAGGTACCGCGCGTGGGCACGCGCTCGGCCACCTTGTATTCGCGCAGGTCCTGCAGCGTGAGGGCGCCGGCGTGCGGTGCCATCTCGGCGGCGATCTTCTGGGCGATCTCGCCTTCGTAGAACGCCTTGGCGCCCTGCTGGCCGATCAGGCGCATGGACTGGGCCAGGTCTTTCTGCACCAGCGGGTCGCCCACCTTCAGCGGCGCGCCGTTCTTCCAGAAGATGGCCTGGGTGGCGGGCCATTGGCCCATGTTCTTCTTTTCCTGGTCCAGGATCTTGGCCAGGGTTTCGCTCACCGGGAAGCCCTTGTCGGCCAGCTCGATGGCGGGAGCGATCACGCGCGACAGCGGCAGGGTGCCCCAGGTCTTGAGCGCATGCTCCATGCCGGCCACGGTGCCGGGCACGCCCACGGCGTAGTGGGTGTACAGCGACTTGCCGTCCACCACGTTGCCCTTGGCATCCAGGTACATGTCGCGCGTGGCCTTGATGGGCGCCACTTCGCGGAAGTCGAGCGCCACGCTCTTGCCGGTCTTGGCGTCGTGCACCACCATGAACCCGCCGCCGCCCAGGTTGCCCGCATTGGGCAGGGCCACGGCCAGCGCGAAGCCGATGCCCACGGCCGCGTCCACCGCGTTGCCGCCGGCTTTCAGGATTTCGAGGCCGATCTGCGAGGCCAGCTCCTGCTCGGTGGCGACCATGCCGTTGCGCGCCACCACCGGGTGGAATACGTCCATGTCGAAGTCGTACGCGGCGCTGGCGGCCTGGGCCGAGGCCGTTTGCTGTACGGCGGGCGCGGGCGCCGCTGCCGTGGTGGGTGTGCTGCCGCAGGCCGTGAGGCTGGCCAGCGCCAGCGCCAGGCTGGAGGCCAGCAGCGTGTGTCGGATGTTCATGGGTGATGCTCCTGAGATGGTTTTTTGCTCTGTAGGAAGGGGAGGGCGGGTGGACCCTGCGAAGGGCGCCCGCGGCAAGTGTAGGGTGGGCCCGCGCTGCGTGCGGGCGGCGGGTTATGCCGATTGAGTATGCAGCCTGTGTATGCCCGTCATTCCCGCTTTCTGTGCAGAAGAATGCGGCACGGGGCCGCGCTCCTCGATGCCTCAGCGCGGTGGTTGCGAAGCCCCTGGGCCCAGTGATTCGCGCACCTGGGTCAGCGAGCGCCGCTGGCGCCCCTGCGCATCCTGGTTGTCTTCCGACAGCCAGGCCTCGAACGCCTGCCGCAAACCAGGCCATTCGGTGTCGATGATGGAAAACCAGGCGGTGTCGCGGTTGCGGCCCTTGTAGACCACGGCCTGGCGGAAGATGCCCTCGAACTGGAATCCCAGGCGCGCGGCGGTGCGCCGCGAAGGGGCATTGAGGCTGTCGCACTTCCACTCGTAGCGGCGGTACCCCAGCGTGTCGAACACGTAGGCCATGAGCAGGAACTGCGCCTCCGTGGAGGCGGGTGTCTGCTGGAGCAGGGGCGAAAACATCACGTTGCCGACCTCGATGGCGCCGTGGGTGGGATCGATGCGCATCAGCGCCAGGGTGCCCACGGCCTTGCCCGTGGCCTTGTCCACCACCGCGAAGTGGCGCGGGTCGGTGCTGAGCGCGGCGGTGTGTGCGTAGCGGCCATAGTCCTCGGGGGTGTCGAACGGGCCGGTGAACATGTAGGTCCAGGCGCGTGGGTCCGGCGCGAGCCGGTAGGCCGCATCCAGGTCGGCCGCGTGGCGGTCGGCCTGCAGCGGCTCCAGCTGGCAGTGGCGGCCCACCAGGGTGACGGCGCCGGGCTGGGGGCGGGGTGTCCAGCCGGGCACGGGGGTACCAATGGGCTGGGCGAGATCATTCATGGAGGTGGACATGGAATTGCGCGGTCGAAGGGTCAAAAAAAAGAGAGGTTGAACCGGTGACTCTAGGATTCTTGTGGACCATTCAAAAGATCCACTCATGCACAATCTGATGGTGCCACCGAGGCTGTGAACTGGTGGTTTTTCACCGGCCACCATGACCCCACGCCTCCCCGCCATCGACCCCGTCCGCCATGTCCTGCTGGAGGCCCCGCTGGTGCGCGACCGGCAGGGCGACTCGCTGCAGCGCCAGCTCCTGACCCGCATCCGCGATGCCATCCTGGATGGGCGCTTCCCTTCGGGCTGCCGCCTGCCGGGGTCGCGGGATCTGGCGGTGGACCTGGGCGTTTCGCGCAATAGCGTGACAGCGGTTTATGAGCAGCTGGGGGCCGAGGGCTACATCGCGCTGAGCCGCCGGGGCACCAAGGTGTCCGCGCTGGACCGCAGCCGGGCCCGGGGCCATGCGGACCCCGCACACGCAGCGCCGCCCCGCCTGTCCGAGCGCGGCACGCGGGTGGTCAGCCGCTTTGCCGATGCGGCCGAGACCCTGGCTTTCAGGCCGGGCGTGCCCGCGCTGGCGCGGTTCCCCCTGAGCGCATGGAAGAGCTGTTTTGACCGCGCCTTCAAGGCATCTGGCGTGTCGGCCCTGGGCTATGGCAATCCGGCGGGCGAGGCCGCCTTGCAGGGCGCCATCATGCGGCACCTTGCGGTGGCACGCGGCGTGCGCTGCGAGGTGGGCCAGGTGGTCATCACCGAAGGCGCGCAGGAGGCGCTGAACCTGTGCGTGCGGCTGGTCACCAACCCGGGCGACACCGCCTGGGTGGAGGACCCGGGCTACCGGGGGGCGCAGACCGCCTTCCAGTGCGGAGACCTGAAGGTCGAAGCCCTGCGGGTCGATGGCGCGGGCCTGGTGGTGCCTGCCGATGCCTGGTCGGCGGCGCCGCCCCGGCTCATCTACACCACGCCGTCGCACCAGTACCCCACGGGCGGGGTGCTGCCCGTGGCCCGCCGGCTCGCGCTGATCCGGCAGGCGCAGGCCTGTGGCGCCTGGATCATCGAGGACGACTACGACAGCGAGTTCCGCCACGCGGGCGAACTCATTGGTGCCATGCAGGGCCTGGTGCCACAGGCGCCGGTGATGTACGTGGGCACATTCAGCAAGACGCTGTTCCCTTCCTTGCGGCTGGGCTTTGTGGTGCTGCCGCAGGCCCTGGCCGCAGCGGCCGCGCCGCTGCTCAAGGAGACCCTGCGCGGCGGGCATCGCCATGAGCAGCTGGCGCTGGCGGAGTTCATCGACAGCGGGCAGTTCAGCCGGCACCTGGGGCGCATGCGGCGCCTGTACCGGGGCCGGCAGGCGCTGCTGCGCGATGCGCTGGCGCAGCACCTGGCCGTGCCCCATGCGGTGCTGGGGGGCGACAGCGGCATGCACCTCACGGTGCGCCTGCCGCCCGAATACCCCGACCAGGCGATTGCCGAGGCGGCCCGCGCCTACGACATGGCGCCGGCACCACTGTCGCAGTTTGCCCTGCGCGCTCGGCCCGAGGACAACGGCCTGGTGCTGGGCTACGGCAATACGTCCGAATCGCAGTACCCGGCCCTGGTGCAGCGGCTTTCGCGGCTGGCCCAGGCGCGGCGGGCACGGCGCAGCGCCTGAGCGCGAAACCGCATCAGGCGAGCAGGTCGCTCAGCGAGCGCGCGATCACCTTGGTGGCGCGGCGCAGGTCTTCGAGCTGCAGGCGTTCGTCGGCGCGCTTGGCGTGCGATTCGAGCACGGTGCGCGGGCCGGAGCCGTAGATCACGCCCGGGATGCCGCGCTCCACATACAGGCGCACGTCGGTGTACAGCGGTGTGCCCACCGCGGGCACGGGCTCGCCGATCACGGCCTGCGCATGCTTCTGGATGGCGTCCACCAGCGGCTGGTTGCCGGCCAGCGGGGTCATGGCGTTGGCCAGCAGCAGGCGCTTGATGTCCACGCTGATGCCCGCGCGCTCGCCCGCGGCCTGCTCGATCACGCGGCGGATGGCGGCTTCGACCTCCACCGGGTTCTCTTCGGGGATCATGCGGCGGTCGAGCTTGAACATCACCTTGCCGGGCACGACGTTGGTGTTGGTGCCGCCCTCGATGCGGCCCACGTTCAGGTACGGGTGCTTGATGCCCGCCACCTTGGACGTGACCTTCTTGTACTCGTCGTTCTGCGCATACAGTGCGTTCAGGATGTGCACCGCGCCCTGCAGCGCGTCCACGCCGGTGTGGGGCACGGCCGCGTGGGCCATCTTGCCGTGCACGGTCACTTCCATCTGCAGGCAGCCGTTGTGGGCGGTGACCACTTCGTAGCTGAAGCCGGCGGCGATCATCAGGTCGGGCTTGGTGAGCCCCTTTTGCAGCAGCCAGCCGGGGCCGAGTTCGCCACCGAATTCCTCGTCGTAGGTGAAGTGCAGTTCCACCGCGCCCCGCGAGGGCTTGGCGGCGGCTTCCAGCGCGCGCACCGCGAAGGTGAAGCTGGCGAAGTCGCTCTTGCTCACGGCGGTGGCGCGGCCGTACATGGCGCCGTCCACAATTTCGGCGCCGTAGGGGTCGTGCGTCCAGCCTTCGCCGGGGGGCACCACGTCGCCGTGGGCGTTCAGGGCAATGGTCTTGCCGCCGCTGCCGTACGGTCTGCGCACGATGAGGTTGGTGATGGATTCCATGCCGTAGGCCAACACGTCGGCGGCCGGCACGGCGTGCTTCTCGGCGGTGTAGCCAAACTCGGTCAGCAACTCGGCGGTGCGCTCTGCGTGGGGAGCGTTGTTGCCGGGTGGGGTGTCGGTGGGCACGCGCACCAGGGCCTGCAGAAAGCGCACTTCCTCATCGAAGTGCTGGTCGATCCAGGCGTCGAGAGCGGCGTAGGCGGTGGGGGTGTTTGTCGTCATGGTTGTTGTTCCTCGGCAAGTTGGCGCAGGACCTGGGTGAAGGCGTCCACGGCCAGCTGCATGTCGTTGTTGGTGGTGGATTCGAGCGGGTTGTGGCTGATGCCCGAGTTCAGTCCGCGCACGAAGAGCATGGCCTGGGGCATGATTTCGTGCAGCTTCATCGCATCGTGTCCCGCCCCGCTGGGCATGCGGAACACGGGCACGCCCAGCGTGTCCACGGCGCGCTCCCAGTGGTGCTGCCAGGCGGGCGCGCTGGGCGCGGCGGCGGCGCGCATGGATTCTTCCAGCGTGTAGCGCAGGCCGCGCCGGGCGGCGATCCTGGCGAGCTGCTCCCTCACGTCGTTCACCAGCGCGTCGCGCTGGGCGTCGGTGGGCGCGCGCAGGTCCAGGCTGAATTGGCAGCGGCCGGGCACCACGTTGATGGAGCCTGCGGGCACCTGCAGCTGGCCGATGGTGCCCACCGAGTCGCCGTCCTGCGCGGCGCGCTGCTCCACGTACAGCGCCAGTTCCGCCACGGCCACGGCGGCGTCGCGGCGGCGGTCCATGGGGGTGGTGCCGGCGTGGCTGGCGGTGCCGATCATTTCGCACAGAAAACGCACGCTGCCGTTGATGGAGGTGACCACGCCCAGGGGCAGGTCCAGCTCGTTGAGCACGGGGCCCTGCTCGATGTGTACCTCGATGAAACCCAGGTATTGCGCGGGGTCGCGCTGGAGCTTGGGGATGTCGTCGATGCACAAGCCCGCGTGCTGCATGGCCGCGCGCATGGTCACGCCGTCCACGTCCTTCTGGTCGAGCCAGGCGGGGTTGAAGTCGCCGATGAGCGCGCCCGAGCCGAGGAACGTGGCCTTGTAGCGCTGGCCTTCTTCTTCGGCAAAGCCCACCACCTCGATGCCGAAGGGCAGCCGCCGGCCGGCGCGGTGCAGCTCGCGCACGCAGGCCATGGGCACGAAGATGCCCAGGCGGCCGTCGTACTTGCCGCCGTTGCGCACCGTGTCGTAGTGCGACCCGGTGATGAGGTAGCGGGCCCCTTCCGTGGCCGGGTGGTAGCGCCCCACCACGTTGCCCACGGCGTCAATCTCCACTTCGTCGAAGCCGCAGTCGCGCATCCAGTGGCTGATGCGCTGGGCGCAGGCGCGGTGCGCGTCGGTCAGATACGTGACGGTGAGCTGGCCCTTTTCAGCGAAGCCGGGGTCGGAGTGTTCGGCCAGCTTTTCCTGCCAGTCCCACACGTCGTTGCCCAGCACGGGCTCGGCGGCGAACTTGTCGTTCAGGCGAATCTCGGCGATGCGGTGGATGTTGCGCAGGGCCTCGGCCAGTTCGAACTCGGGATGGTTGTCCAGGCGCCGCGCAAAGGTGTCGATGATCTCCTGCTTGGGCAGGCCCGTGCCGCGCGGCCCGCGCACCGCCAGGATGAACGGGAAGCCGAAGCGCTCGTTGTAGGCGGCGTTGAGCGCCTGGATGCGCGCGAACTCCTCGGGTGTGCACTGGGTGAGGCCCGCCTTGCTCTGCTCGTTGGTGGACTCGGCCGTGAGGTTCTTGGCCACCATCGCTTTGCCCGCCAGTTCCGGGTGGGCGCGGATCAGTGCCAGCTGCGCGTCCTGGCCCGCCGTGCGCACCACCTGGGCCAGCGCGTGCTGCAGGTGGGCCTGCGAGCGGAAGGGCCGCTGCGCCAGCGCCTGCTCGGCGATCCAGGGCGAGTGCTCGTACAGGCCATCGAGCAGCTGCAGGGCCTCGGCGCTGCTGGCGGCGTTGAGTTGTTCCAGTGTCAGGGCCATGGTCAGCCTGCTTTCTGTGAAGGGTAGGGGTGCGCCTGTTTCCAGTGGCGCGCGATGTCGATACGGCGGCACACCCACACGTCGCCGTGCCGCTCGATGTGGTCCAGGAAACGCTGCAGCGCGGTGATGCGGCCGGGCCGGCCCAGCAGGCGGCAGTGCATGCCGATGCTCATCATCTTGGGCGCGTTGTCGCCGGCCGGGTCGCCTTCGGCGTACAGCGCGTCGAACGTGTCCTTCATGTACTGGAAGAACGGGTCGGCGTGCGAGTAGCCCTGCGGCAGCGCGAAGCGCATGTCGTTGCAGTCGAGCGTGTAGGGCACGATGAGCTGGGGCGCGGTGGTGCCATCGCTCTTTTTCACGTCCATCCAGAACGGCAGGTCGTCGCCGTAGTAGTCGCTGTCGTATTCGAAGCCGCCGAAGTCGGCCACGAGGCGGCGGGTATTGGGACTGTCGCGGCCGGTGTACCAGCCCAGGCCATGCACATGGCCTTCCGAGCTTCCTCGAGGGCCCGTCATGCGCTCAATGATCTCCATGGCCTCGACCATGTGGGCGCGCTCGACCTCTTCGGGCACATGCTGGTAGTGGATCCACTTGAGGCCGTGGCAGGCGATCTCGTGGCCCAGCTGCACGAACGCCTGGGTCAGCTCGGGGTGGCGCTGCAGTGCGCTCGACACGCCGAACACGGTGAGCGGCAGCTTGCGCTTTTCGAACTCGCGCAGGATGCGCCACACGCCGGCGCGCGAACCGTATTCGTAGATGCCTTCCATGCTCATGTGCCGCTCGGGGTAGCTCGCGGGGTTGAACATTTCGGACAGGAACTGCTCGCTGCCCGCGTCGCCGTGCAGCACGGCGTTCTCGCCGCCTTCTTCGTAGTTGAGCACGAACTGCACGGCGATGCGCGCACCGCCCGGCCATTGCGCATGGGGCGGGGTCTTGCCGTAGCCGATGAGGTCGCGGGGGTAGGGCTGGGTGGAGTCGTAGATCATGGGCATGAAGGATTCAAGGGGTCTGTCACGCGCTGGGATGTCACGTGCTGAGCGCGGCGGCCAGGTCGCTGGCCGGGCGCTTGCGGTCGAAGGTCAGGCTGGCTTCCACGTGCTCCAGGTGGGCCTGCATGAGGGAGACGGCCAGGGCCTCGTCGCGCGCGGCGAGCGCGGCCACGATGTCGCCATGCTCCTCGTGGGAGTGTTCGGCGGCGCTGGCCGACTGGTACATCAGCGTGATGAGGGCGCAGCGAGAGATCAGGTCGCCCAGCATCTGCGCCAGCACCTCGTTGCCCATGAGCTCGGCCATGCGCACATGGAAGTCGCCCAGCAGCTCGGTGCGGCTGCTGGCATCGGCCGTGCCCATGGCGGCCTTCTCGCTGGCGACGTGGGCGCGCAGCGCCTTGATCTTGGCGGGGGTCACGGTCTGCACGAAGGCCCGCGTCATCTCGGTCTCGAGCATGCGGCGCACGGCGAACACCTGGCGGGCCTCTTCGACCGAGGGGGTGGACACGAACGCTCCGCGCGCGGGCTCCAGCGTGACGAGGCGGTTCTGCGCGAGCTGGAACAGCGCCTGGCGCACCAGCGTGCGCGACACGCCGAAATGGTCGGCCAGTTTCTGCTCGGCCAGCTTGGTGCCCGGCTGCAGGCGGTGCTCGACGATGGCGCGGGTCAACGCGTCGACAATGGCACTGGTGGATGAAGATTCCATGGTTGCATGATACGTTGGATGGCGAAAAGTGTATACACTTTTGGTCTACACGCTGCGATCTGGCAATCCTCGCCGATCGGCCGTGGTCCCCACTTCAGGAGATTCCCTATGGGATTGAGCACCCACGTTCTGGACACCATGAATGGCTGCCCCGCGGCCGGCATGGAGATCGCCCTGTATTCCACCGACGGCGACAACGCCACCCTCATCAAGCGCCTGGTGTTGAACCATGACGGCCGCACCGATGCGCCGCTGTTCGACAATGCGACCCTGCGCGCTGGCACCTACCGGCTCAGCTTCAATGTGGCGGGCTACTTCAAGGCGCGCGGCGTGCAGCTGCCCGAACCCAATTTCCTGAACCTGGTGAGCCTGGATTTCGGCATCGCGCACGCCGACCAGCACTACCACGTGCCGCTGCTGGTGAGCCCGTGGAGCTATTCGACCTATCGCGGGTCGTGAGGGGCGGGGCCCAGCCAGGGCCCGCGCGCACGGGGATGTGCCTACAGCTGCCCTTCGGTCAAGGTATCGAGCTGGAAATGCCCGCTCTTGTCCCACAGCCAGGTGTCGGTGTAGGTGACCTTGCCCAGGCGCGCGGGCACCGGGAAGGGCGCCGCTGCGCGCACGGTGCGCTCGATTTCCGCGACCACCTCGGGGGCATGGCGCGGGGCACGCATCCACCGCAGGCGTGTCACCTTGCCAGCGCGGTCGATATCCACCTCCAGCACGCCGATCGCATACAGCATGGGGGGCAGCTTGCCCTTGAACACGCGCTGCGCGTTCAGGCCGTAGAGGTGGGTGGCGGCGTCCTGCCGGTACGCCCGGGGGGTGGTCGCCGCCGAGGCGCGGGCCGAACCGGCGCTTGCGGGCACGGGGCCCTTGACGCCGCTGGAGGCATCGGTGCTGGGCGCACGGCTGTCCTGCGCGGGCGGCGCAGGTTCGGGAGCCGACTTGCATGCCGCCACCAGCGCTGCGATGGCGGCCATGAGCCCGGCGAGCAGCCAGTGGCTGCGGGTACTGGGGGTGCGCTCGGGGGCTGGGGACGGCATGATGGCTGGTGTGGGCTGGAACGGAACGGGGACCCTGGGACCCCGATGGCGCGAAGGATCTGGATTGACTGATGTGCTTTTACTGCTGGACGGCCTTGCGGCCGCGCCCGCCTGTCTGGTAAGGGTGGAGTCTACCGAAGGCTCGGTGCCGCGTGAAGCCGGGGCCTGGATGGCCGTGTTCGCCGAGCGGATAGTGGGCACCATTGGCGGCGGCCACCTGGAGCACCAGGCCATTGCCGAGGCCCGCCGGCGCCTGGGGGGCGTGCCCGGCCCGGCCCGCATGCGCTATGCGCTGGGCCCGGCGCTGGGGCAGTGCTGCGGGGGCGTGGTGCACCTCGAATTCGAGACGCTGTCCGCACCCGCCGACCAGGCCCTGGCCGACCGCCTGCGCGCGCGCCTGTCGCCGCGCCGGCATCCGGTGGCGCTGTTCGGCGGCGGGCATGTGGGCCACGCGCTGGCCCGGGTGCTGGCGCCGCTGCCGTTCGCGCTGACCTGGATCGACAGCCGCGACGGGATCTTTCCGCAGCCGGCGCCGGACGGCGTGGCCTGCGAACACTCCGACCCGGTGCAGCTGGCGGTGCCGGACCTGGCCTCTGGCACCCGCGTGCTGATCATGAGCTTCAGCCATGCCGAGGACCTGGACGTGGTGGCCGCCTGCCTGCGCCGCCAGCGCGAGCGGCGCGACCTGCCGTTCATCGGGCTCATCGGCAGCAAGACCAAGTGGGCGACGTTCGCAAACCGCCTGCATGGGCGCGGGTTCGCGCAGGAGGAACTGGCGCAGGTCACCTGCCCCATCGGCATCCGGGGCATCGACGGCAAGGAGCCGGAGGTCATCGCCGTGGCCGTGGCCGCGCAGCTCCTGCAGACCCTGGGCGGTGGGGGCGCGAACGGGTTCTGAGGGTAACTCCGCTCCCGCGTGCCTTCGAGGGGGCTGGAATCGAGAACAATTTCTGCATACACTTTTCACTGTCCTGATTCGGTATTTCATGGGTCGCAGCGGTGCCCCGGCAGAATCTCTGCCAAGGTGCGCGACCCCCTTCTTCTGCTCAGAGCGCCCGCAGTGGTGAGCAGGTTGCACAAAGGCGGCGCCTTCGCGCCGCCAAAGTTGAGAGACTTCCATGGAAAGCTACTTTCTCGACTGGGCCAACCTGCTGCTGCGCTGGGTCCACGTCATCACCGCCATCGCCTGGATCGGCTCCTCGTTCTATTTTGTCTTCCTGGACAGCAGCCTCACGCCGCCCGAGGACGAGGACCTGAAGAAGCAGGGCGTGAGCGGCGAGCTCTGGGCCGTGCACGGCGGCGGGTTCTACCACCCGGTCAAGTTCGCCGTGTCGCCCCCGAAGCTGCCTGGCCACCTGCACTGGTTCTTCTGGGAGAGCTACAGCACCTGGATCAGCGGCTTCGCGCTGTTCACGGTGTCGTACCTCTACAGCGCCAGCACCTACCTCATCGACAAGTCGCGCATGGACTGGGCCCCCGCCACGGCCATCGTGGTGGCGCTGGCGTTCTTCGTGGTGTTCTGGCTGTTGTACGACGCGATCTGCCGCCTCTTCGGGCAAAAGAAGAACGGCGACGCCATCGTGGGGGCGCTGGTGCTCGTGCTGGTGTGCATCGCCTCCTGGCTGGCCTGCCACTGGTTCGCGGGCCGCGCGGCCTTCCTGCTGGTGGGCGCGATGATCGCCACGGCCATGAGCGCCAACGTGTTCTTCTGGATCATCCCCGGCCAGCGCACGGTGATCGCGCAGATCAAGGCCGGCGAGCCCGTGGACCCCATCCACGGCAAGCGCGGCAAGCAGCGCAGCGTGCACAACACGTACTTCACGCTGCCCGTGCTGTTCGCCATGCTGAGCAACCACTACAGCTTCACCTGGAGCCACCCGCAGAACTGGCTGGTGCTCATCCTCATGATGTTTGCGGGCGCCGCCATCCGCCAGTTCTTCGTGATGCGCCACGGCCACAAGCTGGGCCGCAACGGCAACCCGCTGCCGTATGCGCTGGTGGGGGTGGTGGTCATCGTGGGCGTGATCGCCTGGATGCGCCCCGCGCCGGTGGCGGCCCCTGCCGCGCCGGTGGCGGGATCTGCTCCTGTTTCAGGAGCTGCTGGCGCAGGTGGGCAAAGCGCTGGAGGTCAAAATGACTATGCATCCCTGCAGCCCGTGCTGGCCCAGCGCTGCTACATGTGCCATGGCGAGCAGGTGCAGATGAAGAACCTGCGGCTGGATGCGCCCGACAGCGTCAAGCAGCATGCGCAGGCCGTCTACCAGCAGGTGGTGGTGCAAAAACTCATGCCCATGAACAACGCCACGGGCATGACCGATGCCGAGCGGGGGCTGGTCAAGCGCTGGTTCGAGGCCGGAGCGGCGGTGGGCACTCCCTGAGCCGCTGCGCGCTTCACCCCGGGGTCCGGCCGGACCCGTTCCATGCAGGCACCCGCCGGGGTGCGTGATTTTTGGGCGCCCTACGCCGCCAGCGCGTCTTGCAGCGCGCGGGTGGCGGCCAGTGCGCCCAGGCTCGATTCGGTGAAGCCGCCATGCAGCACCACCCCCGTGGCCGCCTGCTTGGCCTCGTGTTTGGCCACCGCGGCCAGATTGGCCACTTCCTCGGCATGGCGGAAGCGTCCGGGGGTGATGCGCACCGCGCCGATGGCCAGCGTGGTGCACGGAAAGAACCGCTGCACGCCGTGGCGGTCCTCGGCGTCGATGCCGCCGGCCTGCCGCGCAGCGTCGTCGAACAGCGTGAGCGCCTCGCGCGCGAATTCGTCCACGATGTTCTTGCAGCGCTGCAGCCAGTTGCTGCTCTGGAACACGAGCATGAAGTCGTCCCCGCCCACATGGCCCACGAAGTCGCGCCGCGCGTCGCAGTGCGCCGTGGCCAGGCGCGCCACCAGGCGGATCATCTGGTCGCCGCGCCAGTAGCCGTAGTGGTCGTTGAAGGGCTTGAAGTTGTTCAGGTCCGCATAGCAGGCCACGAACTCGGTGTGGTGGTCCAGCAGGCGCTGCATGTGCAGGCTGATGGGGATGTTGCCGGGCAGGAAGGTCAGCGGGTTGGCGTGCCGCGCCGCCTCGATGCGCGTCTCGGTCACGGCGCGCACCAGCTGGTCGCCCGTGCCCAGGCCCAGGTAGCGGCCGTTGTCGGTCACGATGTAGCCGTCGCTCAGGTAGCGCTGGTCCTGCGAGGTGAGGATGCCCACGAGCTGGTCCACGTCGCAGTCCAGTTCCACCACGCGCGGGGCCTGGTTGGCGAAGGCCAGGCACGGCTTGCGGCCATGCACTTCGCGGAAGTACAGCGTGGCGTAGTGGTTCATGAACTGCTGGCGGTTGATGAGCGCCACGGGGCGCGTGCCGTCCACCACGGCCAGCGCATGCAGGTCGGTGCGTTCGTGGAACATCGCCGCCACCGCGTCATTGCTGGTGGCGGGCGCGGCGGTGGGTGCCTGCACCACCAGCACGCTGCGCAGGATGCCCGGGCGCGCCGTCTGCCCCAGGTGGGGCAGCACGGCCACGCGGCGGTCCTGCATCACTTCCAGCGCGGGGCCGTCCACCGTCTCGCGGGGTGTACGGGCCGGGCGGCCCAGCAGCCAGCCCTGGCCGTAGGGGATGTCCAGGTCGCGCAGCGCGCGCAGGTCGTCGCGTGTCTCGATGCCCTCGGCGATCAGCGTGGTGCCGAACACGTCGGCGATGCCCTTGATGGCCTGCAGCATCTGCAGGTTCTCGGGGTGGTCGCTGATCTCGCGGATGAAATACTTGTCGATCTTCACGAAGTCGGGCTTCACCTCGGACCACAGCCGCAGGCTGGAGCGGCCGTCGCCGAAGTCGTCCAGCGCCATGCGCGCGCCGCAGGCGTGCACGGCCTTGATGGCCTGGCGCAGCAGGGGCATGTCGGACACGCGCTCATGCTCGGTGATCTCCAGCACCAGCATGCGCGCGCTCGCGCCGAAGCTGCGCACCGTCTCGCCCAGTTTCTGGGCGCCGACCAGTGCCACGCCGTGCACCAGCGCGTCGGCGCTGATGTTCACGAACAGGCGGCCGGGGGCCTCCTGCGCACCCCATTGCTGGAGGGCGGTGAACACGCACAGCAGCTCGAAGTCCTGCAGGATGCGCTCGCGCCGGGCCATCTCCAGCAATGCGTCGGGGGTGTGCCAGGGCGTGCCGCGAGGTCCCCGGATCAGGGCCTCATGGGCATAGATGCTGCCTTCGCGCAGGTCGGCCAGCGGCTGGAAAACGCAGTGCAGGCCCCCCTCGCGCATGAGCCCCGCCAGAGGGCCCGTGCCATGGCGCGCGGCCGGCGACAGCAGCGTCAGCATCGCCTCCAGCCGGCTCCAGGGAGTGTTCTGCATTGCGTGGGATGGGTGGTCTCTGGGCAAGGTGCCCACGATAGCGGCGGGCTGTGACAATGTGGTTACAAGCTGTCACGTTTCTGCCGGCCGCCGGCGCCGCGCCCCGGGGCCGGGTCGTGCGCCGCCGCCCGTGTGTTGGCGCAAGGCCCCCGCGCGGCGGGGCCGGCGGCGAGGTTCCGGTTTGATCTTGCTCAATGCCCGGCGGGCGCCGGCACGGCACAGTCCGTCCCATGCTGCCCTCTATCTATTTCTCCCTGCCCGCCGAAACCGAGGTCATTGCCGCCGGTGAAGTGCTGCGCAGGCGCAACGAGGTGCTGACGTCCGTGCTGCACCTGGAAAGCGGCCGCGTGCTGCGCGGCGTGCTGGACGATGGCTACCTGCGCCACCAGCTGGGAGCCGTGGACGGGCCGTTCTGGCTGGACGCCGCGTCGGCGCTGATGGGCCTGCCGTTGCCGGTGGACATGGTGGCCGACACGCGCCTGCAGGTGCGCCGCCTGCCCATCGATGAATTTCACCGCAGCCTGGCCGAAATGCCCGCGGGCGCGCGCGGCCTGCTGCTGGACATGGCGCAGGGCTACCGGCAGCAGTCCGAGCTGGCCGTGAGCCGCCTGGCGCAGGATGCCGAATCGCGCTGCGCGCAATGGCTGCTAAAGCATGCCGAGCAGGACCACAGCGGTGCGATGCAGGTCACGCTGCACCAGCGCAAGCGCCTGATCGCCGCGCAGCTGGGCATTGCGCCCGAGACCTTCTCGCGCGTGCTGCGCCACCTGCGCGAGCTGGGCCTGATCCACGGCACCGGCAACGTGCTGAACCTTCCCCACCCCCGCGCGCTGCAGTCCATGGCGGGTTGCTAGAAAACACGCCCTGAGTCGCTGCGCGCCTTCACCCCGCTCTCGCTGCGCGGGAGGAGGGCGCACCCGGTGGCCTGGCAAAGCCAGTTCCACGGGGGCACTCGCCCCGTCCGCGCCAGTTTCAGAGGCTGGCGCGCGGCGGAAGGGCCGCCGGTGCGGATGGTCCTTTGACCGCAGTGTGGCTCAGGGTTTGTCCTTGGGTTTCACTGAGGGTTCTACCCAAGCCCCGGGCTGCAGGGGCTGCGTATATTTGTTGGGACCTGTCCGGTTTGACCCGTTCCGATGCCCAACGCCACTTCCCGTGCTTGCCGGGGTGCTCCCAGAGCGGAGTGTCCATGAAGCCTCCCGCCCACCCCGCGCCGCCGCACGACGCGCCGGGCTGGTTTGTGCCTGGGACCCTGGTGCTTCGGCTCATGCTGGCGGCGGTGCTGGCGGTGGCCCTGTCGGGCACGGTGTCGGCATGGCTCGTCACGCGGGCGTCCGGGCAGGAGGCCGTGCGGCGCGTGGTGAGCCAGCAGACCGACGAGGTCGAGGTCGTGGCCCGCCTGCTGGCCAGCAAGATCGAACAAAGCCAGAAGGTGCTGCGCACCGTGGCCGCCGGCATCACGCCGGGCATGCTGGAATCCCCGTCCACCCTCGAATGGCTGCTGCAGCAGGGCCTGCCGGCGGTGCAGTTCTTCGATGCCATGCAGGTGGCCCGCGACAACGGCGAACTGCGGCTGAACCTGCGGGCGGGGCGCCTGGAAAAGGCGGCCGACCTGGACCCGGCCGAGCGCGACGCCCTGCGCCGCACGCTCATCGATGGCAAGCCGCTGGTGTCGGAGCTCATCGCGGGCCGCACCGGCGATGCGCGTGTGATGTTCACCATGCCGCTGCACCGCGAGGATGGCGCCGTGCTGGGCGTGGTGGCGGGTGCGCTGCGGCTGCAGTCCCAGGGGCTGCTGCCGCCGTCCATGGCGCTGCCCGCGCGCGATGACTCGCGGCTCATCGTCTTCACGCGCGACGGCACCATCCTGTCGCACTCGGACCCCGCCCGCATCCTGGGCAAGGTGCGCGACGAGGCGGGCCTCGCCCCCGTGTACGCCCGCTGGCTCGACCAGTCCCAGCCGGTGGTGGGGCGGGGCACGACCCACCTGGAGGCCCAGCACATCGTCAGCATGGCGGGCATGCCGCTGCCGCAGTGGATCGTGGCGCGCGTCAGCCCCTCGCAGGCGCTGCTGGCGCCGCTGGAGGGCGCGCAGCGCGAGGCCTGGTGGCTGGCCGCCGCCAGCATGGCGCTGTGCATGCTGCTCGTGGCCGTGCTCATGGCCTGGATGGCCCAGCCCCTGGCGCAGCTCACGCACAGCGCGCGCCAGATGCTGCGCCGGGGCGCGCGGGCCGGGGCCGTGCAGGACATTGCCTGGCCGCGCGCGGACGGCGAGGTGGGCGAACTCGTGCGCGTGTTCCAGGGCATGGTGCAGCAGGGCAGCCTGCAGCAGCAGCACAAGGCCACGCTGGACGGGCAATTCCAGGCCGTTCTGGACAGCGCATCCGTGGGCATCGTCATCTCGCGCCACGGCATCCTGGAGGTGGTGGGCCGCCAGGCCTGCGTGATGCTGGGCTACGCAGAAGGGGAGCTGCAGGGCCGACCCGCCCGCACCCTGTACGCCAATGATTCCGACTATGTGCGCATTGGCGAACGGGTGCAGGCCGAGTTTGCCGCGCACGGTGTCTTCGACGGCGATGTCTGCTTCATGCGCAAGGACGGCTCGCCCGTGTGGGCCCGTGTGCAGGGCCGCGGCGTGCGGCCCGACGAGATGGGTGGCGGCACGGTCTGGATCCTGGAGGACATCACCGCCGCGCGCGAGGCGCAGATGCAGCATGCCTGGGAGCGCACGCACGACGCGCTCACCCAGCTCTACAACCGCAGCGCGTTCGACGAGCGCCTGGGCCTGCTGCTGGCCGAGCGCTCGGCGCGGCCGCGCGCGCCGGAGGGGGACGGCGGCGACACCGCCGGGGACGGCGTGGTGCTGTTCCTGGACCTGGACCACTTCACCGTGGTGAATGACATCGCCGGCCACGATGCGGGCGACGATGTGCTGCGCCATGTGGCCCGCCTGCTCGAATCCCAGGTGCGCCAGGTCGGCTGGGCCGCGCGGCTGGGCGGCGACGAGTTCGCGGTGGTGCTGCCCGGCTGCGCGCTGGCGCGCGGCCAGGCCGTGGCCGAGCAGCTGCGTGCCTCCGTGCAGGACTGGGAGCCTTCGTACCAGGGGCGCAGCTTCACGCTGGGGGTGAGCATCGGCCTCGTGGTGCTCGATGCCAGCCTGCAGGACGTGCCCTCGGTGCTGTATGCGGCGGACATGGCCTGCTACGACGCCAAGCGGGCGGGGCGCAACCGGGTGGAGACACGGCACGCGAACCAGGCGACCGCATCGGGGAGGATGGCGCTGGGGCCTGCATGAAAGGCCCCCTGAGCCGCCTGGCGTCTTCCCCCCGGGGACGCCGCCAGCGGCCTGGCAAAGCCCGTTCCGCGGCGTCTGCCGGCCTGGGCCGCTCAGTGCCCGGGGGCTCACTCAGTCCGTCAGGCGTCCCAACGCCCGCAGCACATTCTCCGCGGTCGCCGGTGCCGTCAGCACCACGGGCCCCGTGGCTTCATCCCCGCGCCCCGCCGCCACCGCATTGCGCAGCGCCTCGTACACGCTGATCGCCAGCATGAACGGCGGCTCGCCCACCGCCTTGCTGCCGCCCACGTTGTCCTCGCGGTTCGCCTCGGGCCACAGGTTCACGCGGAAGTGCGCGGGGATGTCCCCCGTCGCCGGGATCTTGTAGGTGCTCGGTGCGTGCGTGGCCAGGGTGCCCTTGTCGTTCCACACCAGCTGCTCGGTGGTGAGCCAGCCCATGCCCTGCACGAAGCCGCCCTCGATCTGGCCGATGTCGATGGCCGGGTTGATGCTGTGGCCCACGTCGTGCAGGATGTCCACCTTGAGCACGCGGCTTTCGCCGGTGAGCGTGTCGATGACCACCTCGGAGCACGCGGCCCCGTAGGCAAAGTAGTAGAACGGCCGGCCCGTGAGCGTGGCCTTGTCGTAGTGGATCTTGGGCGTGCGGTAGAAGCCGTCGCTCCACAGCTGGATGCGGTTGGCGTACGCCTCCTTCACCACGTCGTCGAACAGGCGTACCTTCTTGGGCGAGATCACCTGCCCGCCCTCGAAGCGGATGGCGCCGGCGCCGCAGCTGTCGAGCCCGCACACGAAGGAGGCGAGGTTGTCGCGCACGTTGCGCGCCGCGAACTGCGCCGCGCGGCCGTTCAGGTCGGTGCCGCTGGACGCTGCCGTGGCGCTGGCGTTGGGCACCTTGCTGGTGTCGCTGGCGGTGACGAGCACCCGGGACAGCGGCACGCCCAGTTCGTCCGCCACGATCTGCGCCACCTTGGTGTGCAGGCCCTGGCCCATCTCGGTGCCGCCGTGGTTCACCTGCACGCTGCCGTCGGTGTACACATGCACCAGCGCGCCGGCCTGGTTGAACAGCGTGGCCGTGAAGCTGATGCCGAACTTGACCGGCGTGATCGCCAGGCCCCGCTTGAGCACGGGGCTGGTGGCGTTCCAGGCCGCGATGGCGTGCTGCCGCTCGCGGTAGCCGGCGTCGCGCTCCAGCTGCGGCATCAGTTCGTGCAGGATGTTGTCCTCCACGGTCATCTGGTAGTGGGTGACGTTGCGACCCTCCCCGGCGTCCTTGCCGTACAGGTTGGCCAGGCGCACGTCCTGGGCATCCCGGCCCAGGGCGCGCGCGATGTCGCCCAGGATGGCCTCGATCACGATCACGCCCTGCGGCCCGCCAAAGCCGCGGAACGCGGTGTGGCTCTGGGTGTTGGTCTTGCAGCGGTAGGAGGCGATCTCCACGTCGCTCAGGAAATAGGCGTTGTCGCTGTGGAACACGGCGCGGTCCGCCACCGGCCCCGACAGGTCGGCGCTGAAACCGCAGTTGGCCGCCATGTGCAGCGCGAGGCCGGTGATGCGGCCCGCGCCGTCAAAGCCCACGTCGTACTGGTACGCGAACGGGTGGCGCTTGCCGGTGACCATGAAGTCTTCATCGCGGTCGAGCCGCAGCTTGACGGGGCGCCCGAACTTGCTGGCCGCCACCGCCGCCCACACGGCCAGGTGGCCTGCCTGGGTCTCCTTGCCGCCGAAGCCGCCGCCCATGCGCCGGCACTCCACGCGCACCGCGTGGTTGTCCAGCCCCAGGGCGTGGGCCACCCAGTGCTGCACTTCGCCCGGGTGCTGGGTGCTGGAATAGATCCACCACTGCCTTTGCTCCAGCGGCAGCGCGTAGGCAATCTGGCCTTCGAGGTAGAAGTGTTCCTGCCCGCCCACCTCGAAGGCGCCCTGCAGCCGGTGCGCCGACCGCGCGAGGCCGGCCTGCGCATCGCCCCGGCGCACGAACACGGGCGGCAGCACATAGCTTTCGGCCCGCAGCGCTTCCTTCACGGTGAGGATGGCGGGCAGCGGCGTGATGTCCAGCTTCACGGCGCGCACGGCGCGGCGCGCCTGCATCACCGAGTCGGCCACCACCAGGCCGATCACCTGGCCGACGTGCTGCACGGTGTCGATGGCGAACACGGGCTCGTCGTGCGCGAAGGCGGCCAGCAACTTGTCGCCGGGCACGTCGGACGACAGCACCACGCCGCGCACGCCGGGCAGGGCCAGGGCGGCGCTGGCATCCACGCTGTTCAAGGTGCCGTGCGCCACGGTGGAGAGGATGGGCGCCGCATAGAGCGTGCCCTTCACCTCGGGCAGGTCGTCGATGTAGTGGGCCGCGCCCGCCACCTGGGCGCGCGCGCTTTCGTGGATGTGCGACTGGCCCATGGCGCGGGTGCTGGCGGGCGTGCTGGCCTGCGGCGGGGCCAGGGGTTCGGCGGCGTGGGCGTCGGCGCTGGCGACCACGGGGTCGTCCACGGCATCGCGGCTCACGGGCAGGCCGCCGGGCAAGGTTTCGCGCTGGTTCATACGGCTTCCTCCAGGCGGAAGTTCTCCACGCTCACGGCCTCTTCGCCCTGGCTCTCCAGCCAGAAGCGCTGCAGCAGGCTGGCCAGCACCGTGCGGCGGTAGGCACCGCTGGCGCGCATGTCCGAGATGGGATTGAACTCGCCCTGCAGCGCTTGCGCGGCGCGGGCGATGGTGTCGGCGTTCCACGGCTGGCCGGCCAGCGCCGCCTCGGTCTGGCGCGCGCGGGCCGGGGTGGCGGCCACGCCGCCCGCGCCGATGCTGGCGCGGCGCACCACGTCGGCTTCGATGTCCAGGTTGATGACCAGGCACACGGCGGAAATGTCATCGTCAAACCGCTTGGAAATCTTGTAGGCCCTGAGCACTTCCGTGACCCCCGGCCTGGGCACCACGATGCGCACCAGCAGCTCGTCGGGCGCCATCACGTTCTGCCGGTAGCCGGTGTACAGGTCTTCCAGCGCCAGGGTGCGTTCTCCCCGCACGCTGGCCAGTACCACCTGGGCGCGCAGCGCGATCAGGAGCGGCATGGAGTCGCCAATGGGCGAGCCGTTGGCCACGTTGCCCCCCAGCGTGCCCGAATTGCGCACGGGCAGGCCCGCGAAGCGCGTGGCAAAGGTGTGCAGCTGCGGCCACTGCGCGGTCAGTGCGGCAAACGCGTCGGTCAGGGTGACGGCGGCCCCGAGCGTGATGTGGTGCGCGTCCTGCTGAACCTGCCGCAGTTCGGCCACGCGGGTCACGTCCAGGATGCTTTCGTATTGCTTGTGCTGCTTGGTCACCCACAGGCCCACGTCGGTGCAGCCTGCCACCACCTGCGCCGCGGGGTGTGCCGCCCGCGCGGCCAGCAGATCAGGCAGTGTGGTGGGTGAAATATAAGAAGAATTGGCCTCTGGCGCTGGATGGGTAAGCGCGAGTAGCTCCAGCTTTTGTAGCAAAAGAGGTTCATTTACCACCATTGCGGGCAGGGCGGCCATGTGCTGCGCGGCGTCCAGGATGGGGCGGTAGCCCGTGCAGCGGCACAGGTTGCCGGAGAGTTCTTCCTGCGCCAGTTCGCGGGTGATGGGTTGGCCGTGGTGGACGTGGTCGAGCGCCGACGGGCCGCCCCTAGGCGCGAGGGCCCCGGGCGCGCGGGAATCCGGGGGCCCTTCCCCGGATGGGGGCCGCGAACCACACGCAGTGGGGAGCGTGGGGGCGATGTGTTTCTGGTACATCCCAAAGAGACTCATCACAAAACCGGGGGTGCAAAACCCGCATTGAGAACTGTGGCACTGAACCATCGCCTCTTGTGCGGGATGCAGTGTGATGGGTGGACGAGGAGCCGGGGCGGCATCGCCCACGGGCTGGATCAACGGGTCTTCCGCCAGGTCCTCCACCGTCCACAGCGCCATGCCGTGGACCGAATGCGCCAGCCGGATGCAGCTGTTCACCGCGCTGTAGTGCACCTTGCCGTCCCGTGCCTCGCCCAGCACCACGGTGCAGGCGCCGCAGTCGCCTTCGCCGCAGCCCTCCTTGGTGCCGGTGTTGCCCAGGTCTTCGCGCAGCACCTCCAGCAGCGTGCGATCGGGTGGTACATTGCCCAGCGCCACGGGCTGGCCGCGGCGCAGGAATTGCAAGGGTTGGGTGGTCATGACGGATGCCGCTTCTTCGATTGCTGTCAATTCATGAGGACCTGCGCACATCGGGATGCGACGTCCGCATTGCCTTGGAGCGATGCGGTTTGCCTGAGCCCTGTTTTGCGCAAGTCGTGTTCATCAGAGGGTAGGGCGCCCAATGGCCGCCAGCATAAGTACAAGCTTATGACATCAATGCACGCACTGCTATGAGAGACCACGCCCTTTTCGACAAGATAGACCTCCATCTCATAAGGGTCTTGCACACCGTGCTCACAGAACGCAGCGTATCGAGGGCCGCCGTCCGCCTGGGCATGCACCAGCCGGCGGTGTCGGCCGCGCTCAAGCGCCTGCGCGACCTGGCGGGCGACCCGCTGCTGGTGCGCTCGGGCGCCAGCATGATGCCCACCGATGCCGCGCTGCGCATGGTGGAGCCCGCGGGCGCCATCCTGCGCTCGGCCGAGGCGCTGTTCTCGGATGCGCGCGGCTTCGATCCGCGCACCGCCACCCGCACCTTCCGCGTGGCCGCCAGCGACTACCTGGACCCGCTCTTCCTGCCCCAGCTGGTGTCCCGCATCAAGGTGGAGGCCCCGCTGTGTCCCATCGAGATCCTGCCCCTCTCGGCCGACGCGCACTACCATGCGCACCTGGCGCAGGGCGAGGTGGACGTGGTGATCGGCAACTGGCCGCAGCCGCCGGACGACCTGCACATGGGCCGCCTGTTCGGCGACGAGGTCGTCTGCCTGGTGGGCAAGGACCACCCCGCCGTGCGGCGCGGCTGGGACGTGGAAAGCTGGCTGGCGGCCGAACACATCGCGCCCACGCCCACCCACCCCGGCGCGCGCGGCGTGATCGACGCCCACCTGGACAACCTGGGCATGCAGCGCCACATCACGGCGCGCTGCGCGCATTTCAGCCTCATCCCCAGCATCGTGGCCTCGAGTCTGCTGGTGCTGACCACGGGCCGCCAGTATTGCGAGCGTTATGTGGAGCAGCTGCCGCTGGCCATCCTGCCGTGCCCGGTGCCTTTTCCGCGCCTCATGTACTACCAGCTGTGGCATGCGCGCACGCACCACTCCGCCGCTGCCGCGTGGTTGCGCGAATGTGTGAAAACCGTGGCCTCTTCGCTACGAAAAGAATAGCTGCTTGGGCATGCTGAACAAGCGCAAGAAGGTGTTTCCATTCTTATAACAAGTTGTAAAACTGAGAGACAATCCACCGCATGAGTTCACCTCCTACTCCTCCCGCCCCGGGCGCGCCGCCGCCGCCCCGGCTGCAGCTCATGGGCATCACCAAGCGCTATCCGGCCGTGGTGGCCAACAGCGGCGTGTCGCTCACGGTGCTGCCCGGCGAGATCCATGCGGTGCTGGGCGAAAACGGCGCGGGCAAGTCCACGCTGATGAAGATCATCTACGGATCGGTCAAGCCCGACGAAGGCAGCGTGTTCTTCAACGGCCAGGCCGTGCAGGTGCGCAACCCGCAGGAGGCGCGGGCGCTGGGCATCGCCATGGTGTTCCAGCACTTCAGCCTGTTCGACACCCTCACGGTGGCCGAGAACGTGTGGCTGGGCCTGGACAAGAGCCTGCAGCTGGCCGAGGTGACGCAGCGCATCACCGCCAAGGCGGCCGAATATGGCCTGGACATCGACCCGCTGCGCCCCGTGCACACGCTGAGCGTGGGCGAGATGCAGCGCGTGGAAATCATCCGCGCGCTGCTCACCAACCCCAAGGTGCTGATCCTGGACGAGCCCACTTCGGTGCTCACGCCCCAGGCGGTCGAAAAGCTTTTTGTGGTGCTGCGCAAGCTGGCCAGCGAGGGCTGCAGCATCCTCTACATCAGCCACAAGCTGCACGAGATCCGCGCGCTGTGCACTGCCTGCACCGTGCTGCGCGGCGGCAAGGTCACGGGCGTGTGCAATCCGGCGGAAGAATCGAACGCGTCCCTGTCGCGCCTCATGATCGGCGCCGAGCCGCCCGCGCTGGAACACCGCGCGCTGCAGACCGGCGCCACGGTGCTGCGTGTGCAGGGCCTGTCGCTGCCGCGTGCCGACCAGTTCGGGGTGGATTTGATCGACCTGCAGTTCGAGGTGAAGGCGGGCGAGGTGGTGGGCATTGCCGGTGTGTCGGGCAACGGGCAAAAGGAACTGCTCTACGCGCTGTCGGGCGAAGACCAGCGGGCTGACGCGGCCTGCATCCAGGTCTCCGGCCAGAACGCGGGCCGCATGGGCCCCGGCCAGCGCCGCGCGCTGGGCCTGCACTTCGTGCCCGAAGAGCGTTTGGGCCGGGGCGCCGTGCCCACCATGGGGCTGGCGCACAACCTGCTGCTCACCCGCACCAATTCGGTCGGCGGCAGTGGCTGGATCAAGGTGGGCGCGCTGCAAAAACATGCCGAGGACATCATCCGGCGCTTCAATGTGAAGGCGGGTGGACCCCACGCAGCGGCCAAGTCGCTGTCGGGTGGCAACCTGCAGAAGTTCATCGTGGGGCGCGAGATCGATGCCAACCCCAAGCTGCTCATCGTCTCGCAGCCCACCTGGGGCGTGGATGTGGGCGCCGCCGCACAGATCCGGGGCTCCATCCTGGCGCTGCGCGATGCGGGCTGCGCCGTGCTGGTGGTGAGCGAGGAGCTGGACGAATTGTTTGAAATCTGCGACCGGCTGCACGTGGTGGCCAAGGGGCACCTGTCGCCTTCGGTGCCGCGTGCCGAGGCCACGGTGGGCCTCATCGGCGAATGGATGAGCGGCCTGTGGCATGCCGACGTGCAGGCGCACCTGGCGCAGCAGCACCAGCAGCAGGCGCGGGCCGGGGAGGTGCAGCATGCTTAAGCTGGAACCGCGTCCCCAGGCGTCGAAGCTCTGGACCTATGGCTCGCCGCTGCTGGCGCTGGCCATCACGGTGCTGATCGGCGTCGCGCTGTTCGTGGCGCTGGGCAAGGACCCCGTGCGCGGGCTGCAGGTTTTCTTCTGGGAACCCGTCAAATCGCAGTACGCCATCGGCGAACTCATGGTCAAGGCCACGCCGCTGCTGCTCATCGCGCTGGGGCTGGCCGTGTGTTTCCGCTCCAACGTGTGGAACATCGGCGCCGAAGGGCAGTTCGTCATCGGCGCCGTGGTGGCGGGCGGCGTGGCGCTGCTGGCCGACAAGACCACCGGCCCCTGGATCGTGCCCGCCATCCTGCTCGCCGGGGTGCTGGGTGGCATGGCCTGGGCGGGGCTCACGGCGCTGCTGCGTGACAAGTTCAACGCCAATGAAATCCTGGTCAGCCTGATGCTGGTCTATGTGGCCACGCTGGTGCTGGGCTACCTGGTCTACGGCCCGTGGAAGGACCCCATGGGCTACAACTTTCCGCAGACCAAGACCTTCGAGAAAGTGACGCAGATCCCGCGCCTGATGCAGGGTTCGCGGGTGTCCATCGGCCTCTTGCTGGCGCTGGCCGGGGCGGCGGCGCTGTGGGTGTTCCTGTTCCGCACGCGGGCCGGTTTCGCGCAGCAGGTCGGCGGACTGGCCCCGGCGGCGGCGCGGTACGCCGGGTTCTCCTCGCGCAAGGCGCTGTGGACGGCGCTGCTGATCTCGGGCGGCGCGGCAGGCCTGGCGGGAGCGCTGGAAGTGGCGGGGCCGATTGGCCAGCTCACGCCCTACGTGCCGGCGGGCTACGGCTTCGCGGCCATCATCGTCGCCTTCGTGGGGCGCCTGCACCCCGTGGGCATGATCCTCTCGGCCATCCTCATGAGCATGTTCTATATCGGTGGCGAGCTGGCGCAGTCGCGCATGGGGCTGCCCAAGTCGCTCACGGGCGTGTTCCAGGGCCTGCTGCTGTTCACGCTGCTGGCGTGCGACACGTTGATTGCCTACCGCGTGCGCTGGGTCGGCACCAGGAAAGGAGGTGTCTGATGGAGTCCTATGCACTGCTCATCGGCGCCACGCTCAGCGCGGGCACCGTTCTGGCCATTGCGGCCCTGGGCCTGCTCATCAACGAAAAGGCCGGCATCGTCAATCTTGGGGCGGAAGGCATGATGCTGTGCGCCGCCATCGCGGGCTTCGCCACCGTGGTGCACACGGGCAACACCTGGCTCGGGTTTGCGGCGGGCATGGCCGCCGGCGCCGTGCTGGCCGCCATCTTCGGCGTGCTGGTGATCTGGCTCAACACCAACCAGTACGCCACCGGGCTGGCGCTCAGCCTGTTCGGCGTGGGGTTCTCGGCGTTCGCCGGCATCAGCTACGTGCAGGCCAAGCTGCCCGAGCTGCCCAAGTACGCGGTTCCGGTGCTGGGCGACGTGCCGCTGCTCGGGCCCGCGCTGTTCCAGCAGCATCCGCTGGTGTACCTCACCATGCTGCTGGTCGCGGGGCTGATCTGGTTCCTGTACCGCTCGCGCGCCGGGCTCGTGCTGCGCTCGGTCGGCGAGTCGCCCGAGTCGGCCCACGCGCTGGGCTATCCGGTGCGGCGCATTCGCCTCGCGGCGGTGGTGGCGGGCGGGGCGCTGTGCGGGCTGGCGGGCGCCTACATCTCGACGGTGTACACGCCCCTGTGGGTGGAGGGCATGGTCGCCGGCCGGGGCTGGATCGCCCTGGCCCTCACCACGTTCGCGACCTGGCGCCCGGCACGGGTGTTGCTTGGTGCCTATTTGTTCGGCGGCGTGACCATGTTGCAGTTCCACCTGCAGGCCACGGGGGTGCAGGTGGCCAGCCAGTTGCTGAGCATGCTGCCGTATGTGGCCACCATCGTCGTGCTGGCGCTGATTTCGCGCAATCCGGCGTGGATCCGCATCAACATGCCGGCGTCGCTGGGCAAGCCGTTCTATCCGGGCTCCTGAAATGGGCGGGCCGGTGCGTCAAAAACTGGTTACCCCACGGTAGATCGCCCCATAATTGCTGCTTTCGTCCCCAACCTTTGCAAGTCTCACTCTTCATTCAACAAGGAAACCGACATGACTGATCTGCAGAAACGCTCCATGCTCAAGGTGGCAGCGCTCTCCGCCGTTGCCGCCGCCGCGCTCGTGGGCTGTGGCAAGAAGGAAGAACCGGCACCGGCCCCCGCGCCCGCACCGGCCCCTGCGGCAGAAGCGCCGGCACCCAAGCCCGAGCCTCTGAAGATCGCGTTCGCCTATGTCGGCCCGGTGGGTGACGGCGGCTGGTCGTTCGCGCACGACAACGGCCGCAAGGCCATCGAGAAGGAATTCGGCGACAAGGTGGTCACGAGCTTCGTGGAAAGCGTGCCCGAGTCGGCCGACGCCGAACGCGTGCTGCGCGACCTGGCCGGCCAGGGCAACAAGCTGATCTTTGGCACCACCTTCGGCTACATGGAGTCGATGCTCAAGGTGGCCGAGGACAACAAGGGCATCAAGTTCGAGCATGCCACCGGCTACAAGACGGCCGAGAACATGCGCACCTACGACAGCCGCACCTACGAAGGCGCGTACATGGCGGGCGTGATCGCCGGCGCCATGACCAAGACCAACACGCTGGGCGTGGTGGGCTCGGTGCCGATTCCTGAAGTGATCCGCAACATCAACAGCTTCACGCTGGGTGCGCAGTCGGTCAACCCCAAGATCAAGACCAAGGTGGTCTGGGTGAATGAATGGTTCAGCCCGCCCAAGGAAACCGAAGCCGCCACATCGCTCATCAACGGCGGCGCCGACGTGCTGTTCCAGAACACCGATTCGCCCGCCGTGCTGAAGACGGCGCAAGAAAAGGGCAAGCGCGCCTTCGGCTGGGATTCCGACATGACCGCCTATGGCCCCAAGGCCCACCTGGCATCGGCCGTGATCAACTGGGGCCCGTACTACATCAAGGCCACCAAGGACGCGCTGGAAGGCCAGTGGGCCACGGGCCAGAGCTGGTGGGGCGTGAAGGAAGGCGCGATCGACATCGTCTCCATCGCCGAAGACGTGCCTGCCGACACCAAGGCCAAGGTCGAAGCCGTGAAGAAGGGCCTGGCCGATGGTTCGTTCCAGATCTGGAAGGGTCCGATCGTGGGCCAGGACGGCAAGGAAGTGCTCGCCAAGGATGCGGTGGCCGACGACAAGTTCCTCGGCGGTGTCAACTTCTACGTCAAGGGCGTGGAAGGCAAGATCCCCGGCGGCGACAAGAAGTAAGAAGCCGCACGGGCTTCCCGGCGCTGGCGCCGGGAGCGCTCCCCTGAAAAAGGCCGCCCCCGGGCGGCCTTTTTGCTGGGCGTACCCCACGCCCCCGCGCGGCCGGCACGCCGTGCTGCCGGCGCTGGGCGTGCGGCGTGCGGCAGCGCTTGCGTATATGCTCGACCAGCGCCCTCGCACAAGAGCGAGAGGAGAGGGCGCTGCCACAACGACACGCACCACGAGATTCCCTGCCCACCATGATCGAAGCCACCCTCTGGCATCCTGTCGCGCCCTCGGAGGATGTCGTGCAGGCCCCGCTGGCCGCGCGCCTGCTGGAGCGCGACATCGTGCTCTGGCGCGATGGCGAGGGCCATGCGCAGGCCTTCGCGGACCAGTGCCCGCACCGGGGTGCGCGCCTGTCGCTCGGCCGCGTGCACGAGGGCCGGCTTGAATGTCCCTACCACGGCTGGCAGTTCGCCGCGAACGGCCAGTGTGTGCACGTGCCCGCGCTGCCGCATTTCACCCCGCCCGCCACGCACTGCGCCCACCGCCATGCCGTGCACGAAGCCCACGGCCTGGTGTGGGTGCGGCTCGAGGCCGGCGATGCCGCGCCGCCCGCCTTTGCCGCCGAGGACGATGCGCGCCTGCGCAAGCTCAACTGCGGCCCCTATGACGTGGCGGCGAGCGCGCCGCGCATCATCGAGAACTTCCTGGACATGTCGCACTTCGGCTTCGTGCACGAAGGCTGGCTGGGCACGCGCGAGGCCACGGCCATCGACGACTACCGCGTGGAGTCCCTGCCCACGGGCCTGCGCGCCACGGGCTGCAAGGCCTGGCAGCCCCAGTCCAACCTGCATTCGACCGCCCCGGCCCAGGTGGAGTACACCTATGAAGTCACGGCCCCCTATGCCGCGGTGCTGACCAAGGTGCCCGAGGCCGGCACCACCGCGGTACGGGATTGGCGCGAGGCGATCGCGCTGTTCATCTGCCCCGTGACGCCCGTGCGCAGCCGCGTCTGGTTCCGCCTGGCGGTGGCGGATTTCGAGTCGCCGGCGGAAAAGCTGCAGGCGTTCCAGCACACCATCTTCATGCAGGACCAGCCCGTGCTGGCGTCGCAGGTGCCCCGGTGCCTGCCGCTGGACCTGCGGGCGGAGTTGCATACCGCCGCCGACAAGGCATCATCCTTCTACCGCCGCTTTCTGCGCCACAGCGGCATCACCTTTGGAGTCTGCTGATGTTTAAAGTGCCTCCCATCTCCACCGAACGCCTGCCCGAACTGCTGCGCGCCATGCCCAAGGCCGAGCTGCACATCCACATCGAGGGTTCGCTGGAGCCCGAACTCATCTTCGCGCTGGCGCAGCGCAACGAGCTGGCATTGCCCTATGACAGCGTGGACGCGCTGCGCAGCGCCTACGCGTTCACCAACCTGCAGAGCTTTCTGGACATCTACTACGCGGGCGCCAGCGTGCTGTTGCACGAGCAGGACTTCTACGACATGGCGCGCGCCTACCTGGGGCGCGCGGCGCGCGACAACGTGCTGCACGCCGAGATCTTCTTCGATCCCCAGACCCACACCGCGCGCGGCGTGGCCATGGAGACGGTCATCAACGGCCTGCACCGCGCCTGCCAGGACGCGCGCACCGAACTGGGCATCAGCGCGACCCTGATCCTGTGTTTCCTGCGCCACCTGAGCGAGGAGTCCGCGTTTGAAACGCTGGAACAGGCCATGCCGCTCATCGACAAGATCGTGGGCGTGGGGCTGGATTCCAGCGAGGTGGGCCACCCGCCCGAGAAGTTCGCGCGCGTGTTCGCACGCTGCCGTGAACTGGGCCTGCACCTGGTGGCGCATGCGGGCGAGGAGGGGCCTCCCGCCTACATCTGGAGCGCGCTGGATGTGCTCAAGGTCGAGCGCATCGACCACGGCGTGCAGGCCGTGCACGATGCCGCGCTGATGCGGCGCCTGGCGCAGGACCGCATCGCCCTCACGGTGTGCCCGCTGTCCAACCAGAAGCTGTGCGTGTTCCCCAACCTCGCCGACCACAACCTGGGCCAGCTGCTGGACGCCGGCCTTTCGGCCACGGTCAATTCGGACGACCCGGCTTACTTTGGCGGCTACATAAATGAGAACTTCACGCAGGTGTTCGCGGCCGCGGGCCTGACAGCCCGCCATGCCTACCAGCTGGCGTTCAACAGCTTCGAAGCGAGTTTTGCCGGCAACGCCGACAAGCGCGTGTGGGAACACAAGCTCAAGGAAGCCTTCGAGCGGTGCGTGGAGCACGACTACTGAACGCAGGCGCACGCTCCCCGAGCGGCAGGCGGAGGCTGGCCATGCCGGCCCTTCGCGGGAGCAGCCGTTTTTGAGGGGATTTCGCTGCGCGGGGGCGCCGCGTGCGCCGGACCGTCGCACACGTTGCAGGTGAAATCCGGGTAAACCCTAGAATCATGGGTTTCTGTAAGCATTTGTTGGCATCCACCGGATGCCCGCGTGCCCTGAAACGGCCCTGCGGGGCCCTAATTTTTTGTGCAGGCGTCTGCGCTGTTTCCTACCGGAGTGTTTTCCATGTTTCTCAATCAGTTGTCCATCGGCAAGCGCCTTACCCTGGTGCTCGGTGTGATCCTCGCGCTGTTCCTGGCGAGCAGCATCGTGGCGGTGGTCCGGCTGGGCCAGCTTGGCGCCGAGATCGACACCATGGTCAACGACAACGTCAAGACCGAACGGGCGGGCTCGGACTGGCTGCGCCACACCACGTCCGGGGTGCAGCGTGCCGCGGCCATCGCCAAGAGCAGCGATGCCAGCCTGATCCCGTACTTCGCGCCCGCCACGGCGGCTTCCATCCGCGACACCAATGAACTGCAGAAATTCATCGAGTCGAAAATGGACACGCCCGAGGAAAAGCAGCTGTTCACCAAGGTGGGCGAACTGCGCAAGAGCTATCTGGCCGCGCGGGAAGAGGTGAGCAAGTTCAAGCAGGCGGGTGACGCCGAGAACGCGAACAAGGTGTTCACCGAGCGCTTCGAGCCCACCTCGCGCAGCTACCTGGCCGGCGTGCAGGAAATGGTGGATGCCCAGCGCGCCCAGCTGGACGCCGCCGGCAAGCGCAGCGAAGAGCTGCGCGCGCAGACCACCTTGCTGCTGCAGCTGTGCACGGCCATCTCGCTGGTGCTCGGGGGGCTGCTGGCCTGGCTGCTGGCCACCAGCATCACGCGTCCTTTGCGCCACGCCGAGGCCATTGCCGAATCCATCGCCGACATGGACCTGACCGGTGCGCCGCAGGCCAGCTACGCCAACGACGAAACCGGCCGCCTGCTGCGGGCGCTGGACCTCATGCGCAGTGCGCTGCACGGCTCGCTGCAGCAGGTGCGTGGCGTGGTGGACAGCATCTCCACCGCCAGCACGCAGATCGCCATCGGCAACCAGGACCTGAGCGCGCGCACCGAGCAGACGGCCGCCAACCTCGAGGAAACGGCGAGCTCCATGGAAGAGCTCACCAGCACCGTGCGCCAGAGCGCCGACTCCGCCGTGCAGGCCAACCAGATGGCCGCATCGGCCGCCCAGGTGGCGCAGCGCGGCGGCGAGGTCGTGGCCCAGGTGGTGAGCACCATGGACGCGATCAACGCCAGCAGCAAGAAGATCAGCGACATCATCGGCACGATCGACGGCATCGCCTTCCAGACCAACATCCTGGCGCTGAACGCGGCGGTGGAAGCCGCCCGTGCGGGCGAACAGGGCCGCGGCTTTGCCGTGGTGGCCAGCGAAGTGCGCAGCCTGGCGCAGCGCAGCGCCGAAGCGGCCAAGGAGATCAAGACCCTGATCGGCCAGTCGGTCGAGAAGGTGGAATCGGGCGCCGCGCTCGTGCAGAACGCGGGCAGCACCATGGACGAGATCGTGAGCTCCGTGCGCCGCGTGACCGACATCATCGGCGAGATCAGCGCCGCCGCGTCGGAGCAGAGCCAGGGCATCAGCCAGGTGAACGTGGCGGTGAACCAGCTGGACCAGATGACGCAGCAGAACGCCGCCCTGGTGGAGGAGTCCACCGCCGCCGCCGAGAGCCTTAAGGACCAGGCCGCACGCCTGGCGGACGTGGTGGGCGCGTTCCGCCTCGGCGCGCCGTCGAACACGCCGCGGCTGCGCTGAGGAAGCGCTGCGCCAGCGCGGGCGCCCCCTACTGGCTACAATACCGCCCTTGCAAAGGCTGCTGTCCCGGCAGCCTTTTGCTTTTTCTGTCATCGGGACCATGTAGAGGAACACCATGTACAAAAACCTCGCCACCGCACTGCGTGCGGCTTGTGTGAGTGCGCTCGCGGGCGCCGTTTTCATCTCCCCCGTTTTTTCCCAGACTGGCGCGGCCGCTCCCAGGGCGGCGCCCGCCGAACCCGTCAAGGCTGGTTTCGTCTACGTCTCGCCCATCACCGAGGCGGGCTGGACGCGCCAGCACGAAGAAGGGCGCAAGGCGGTGGAGGCCGCGCTGGGCAGCCAGGTCAGGACGACCTTCGTCGAGAACGTGGCCGAGGGGGCCGATGCCGAGCGCGTGATCCGCGACCTGGCCGCCACGGGCCACCAGATCATCTTCACGCCCAGCTTCGGCTACATGGAGCCCACGCTCAAGGTCGCGCAGGACTACCCGAACGTGAAGTTCGAATCCATCACCGGCTACAAGACGGCCGCCAACGTGGCCGTGGCCAATGCGCGCTACTACGAAGGGCGCTACCTGGCGGGCATCGCGGCGGGCCGCATGAGCAAGACCGGCGTGGCGGGCTACGTGGCGGGATTCCCGATCCCCGAGGTGCTGCAGGGCATCAACGCGTTCACGCTGGGCATGCGTTCGGTGAACCCCCAGGCCACCGTGAAGGTGGTGTGGATCAACGTGTGGTTCGACCCGCCCAGGGAGCGCGATGCGGCCATGGTGCTCTTCAACCAGGACGTGGATGTGATCGCCTTTCACACCGGCTCCACGGCCGTGATGGCCGCCGCGCAGGAGCGCGGCAAGATGGCCGTGGCCTACCACTCGGACATGCGCCGCACCGGGCCCGATGCCCAGATCGTGGCCGTGACCCACCAGTGGGGCCCCTACTACACCGAACGCGTGCGCGCCGTGCAGAACGGCACCTGGAAAAGCGCCGCCCTCTGGGGCGGGGTGCGCGAGGGCATGATCCGCGTGGGCGACTTTGGCTCCCGGGTGCCGGCGGCCGTGCAGCAGGAGGTGCTGGCCGCGCAGAAGGCCATTGGCGCGGGCAGGCTGCAGCCGTTTCGCGCGGGCAAGGCCCCGGTGCGGGACAGCGAAGGGCACGAAGTGATCGCTGCGGGCCAGGCACTCTCCGATGCGCAGATCCTGCAGATGAACTGGCTGGTGGAAGGGGTGCAGGGCAAACTGGCGCGGTGATCCTGCCGTCTCGCCGGCGTGCGCTATAGCCACTATGGGGCGCGCCATATGCAAGCCGCGGTCCCTGCCGCTAAGCTTGCGCCATGCCTGTCTACCGATCCGCCCTCCTGCGCTTTGCCGATGACGGCACGGCCCTCTACGATGAAGACGGCCTGCTGGCCGTGGGCCCCGACGCCGGCGGCCGCCAGCGGGTGCTGGCGGCGGGCGGGTGGCAGGCCTTGTCGCACCGGTACGCCGGCGAGCCTGTCGTCCACCTGCCGGGGCGCATTCTGGCGCCGGGCTTCGTGGACATGCACATCCACTTTCCGCAGACCGATGTGATTGGTTCCCCCGCCGAAGGCCTGCTGCCCTGGCTGGAGAACTACACCTTTCCGCACGAGTCTCGTTTTGTCGATCCGGCCTACGGCGCCGAGGTGGCGGGCTTCTTCGTCGACGAGCTGCTGCGCAACGGCGTGACCACGGCGCTGGCGTTCGCCACCTCGCACCCCGCATCCGTGGATGCGCTGTTTGGGGAGGCGCAGCGCCGGCAGATGCGCCTGATCACCGGCAAGGTGCTGCAGGACCGCCACTCGCCCGACGGCGTGCGCGACGAGACAGAGCAGAGCCTGCTCGACACCGAGGCTCTGATCCAACGCTGGCACGGCGTGGACCGCCTGGGCTACGCGATCACGCCGCGGTTTGCGCCCACCAGCACGCATGAACAGCTGCGCGGCGCGGGCGAGCTGGCCGCGCGCTACCCGGATGTATGGATCCAGTCGCATGTGGCCGAGAACCGCGACGAGATCCGCTGGGCGCGCGAGCTGTTTCCGGATGCGCGCAGCTACCTGGCGGTGTATGACGGCTTTGGCCTGATGCGCGAGCGCGCGGTGTACGCCCATTGCATCCACTTCGACGACGACGACCGGGCGCTGATGCGCGACACCGGCACCGTGGCGGCCGTCAGCCCCACCAGCAACCTCTTTCTGGGCAGCGGCTTCTTCGACTACGCGGGCGCGGACCGCGTGGGCTTTGGCTACGGCCTGGCCAGCGATGTGGGCGGGGGCACCAGCTTCAGCCCGTTCCACACCATGCTGGCGGCCTACTATGTGGGCCGCGAAGGGCAGAGCAAGCAGGGCCTGAGTTTGTCGCCCCGGCAGCTGTGGTGGCGGCACACGGCGGGGGCCGCGAAGGCGCTGGGCCTGGCGGGCGTGGTGGGCAATCTGCAGCCGGGCTGCGAGGCCGATTTTGTGGTGCTGAACCCTGAGGCCACCCCCCTTTTGGCGCGCAAGACCCGCCAGGCGCGCAACCTGGATGAGCTTTTGTTTGCGCTGATCGTGCTCGGCGACGACCGGGTGGTGCAGGAAACAGTGATTTCTCAAGCAAAATACGGCTCTAGCGCTTGATATTCATGCGCTACCAGCTACGTATTTAATAGCGCCCGGCAGTCCACCACTGTGCGGGCCACAGCGCAGGGAGTTCTGCTATGAGCATCAAGAGCGACAAATGGATCCGCCGCATGGCGGCCGAGCACGGCATGATCGAGCCCTTCGAGCCCGGCCAGGTGCGCGAGGCCGAGGGCCGCAAGATCATCAGCTACGGCACCAGCAGCTATGGCTACGACATCCGCTGCGCGCCCGAATTCAAGGTGTTCACCAACATCCACAGCACCGTGGTGGACCCGAAGAACTTCGACGAGAAGAGCTTCGTGGACTTCCATGGCGACAGCTGCATCATCCCGCCCAACAGCTTCGCGCTGGCCCGCACGATGGAGTACTTCCGCATCCCGCGCAACGTGCTCACCATCTGCCTGGGCAAGAGCACCTATGCGCGCTGCGGCATCATCGTCAACGTGACCCCGTTCGAGCCCGAGTGGGAAGGCTACGTGACGCTGGAGTTCTCCAACACCACGCCGCTGCCCGCGCGCATCTACGCGGGCGAGGGCTGCGCGCAGGTGCTGTTCTTCGAGAGCGACAAGGACGACGTGTGCGAGGTGAGCTACCGCGACCGCGGGGGCAAGTACCAGGGCCAGGTGGGCGTGACCCTGCCCAAGGCCTGACATCGGCCGCACGCGCGGCCGGCGGGCCGCCAGGGGCCGCGTCCTACAGCGCGTCAGCCCGTTGGCTGAAGTGCAAGCGCAGGTAAGGTTCTTAGCATCGTGTCATGCCACCCCGATGTCGCGGTGGGCAAGAAGGAGTCCTCCCATGCTGACCTTTGCTGCGCCGTTCACACCCGCCAAGGCCCGGGGTACGGGCCTTTCCCTGCACGCCGCCTGTGGCGCGGGCGACCTCGGGTTCGCGCCCTCGCAGCCGCACGGCGGGCCGCAGGCGCATTATTGGCCGTGCGAATCGCTCAATGCCTTCGTCCTCAAGATGGCGGCGGCGGGCCATTGCGTGAACACCGCGATGATGCTGGGACACCGGCCCTACGCGCTGGAACAGCTTGCCATGGCGCGCGCCGCGAACGACGGCGGCCTGAATGCACTGGCCGAGCGGCTCCAGGCCTATTTCGACGCGACGGCCCCGCAAGGCTGCGCCGTCGTGGCGGACATCGACGGGGCCTAGGTGGCACCGGGCCACGCGCCAGCGCGGCACCACCCATCCACCCATCCACTCACCCACTCACCCTCCGTTTCTCAGACCTCCACGCAGACCCGGTTGCGTCCCTGTCCCTTGGCTTCGTAGAGCGCGGCGTCGCCCCGGCGCAGGAGGTCCGTGCCGTTGTCCTGCAGGCTGCGCATGCTGGCCACGCCGGCGCTCACGGTGATGAGCCCGACCACCGGGTCCTGCTGCGCGGCCATGGCCGCGACCAGGGACTGGGCAATGGCCTGGGCGCCCGCCAGGTCGGTATCGGGCAGCAGCGCCACGAACTCTTCCCCGCCCAGCCGCGCCACCACGTCCGAGTTGCGCAGCCGCACCTCCAGCGTGCGTGCCAGCCGGCGCAGGACTTCGTCGCCCGCCTCGTGGCCGTAGGTGTCGTTCACGCGCTTGAAATGGTCCACGTCGATCGTGATCAGGCTCAAGGGGCGGCCGCTGCGCCGGGCCAGCGCCAGCGCAAACGCCATCTGCGTTTCGAAGCCCCGGCGGTTGAGCAGGCCGGTCAGCGCATCGGTGCGGGCCTGCAGGTCCAGCGCGCGGTTGGCCGCCTCCAGCTCCAGCGTGCGCACGCGCACCTTCTCTTCCATGGCCTCGCGGGATGCCAGAAGCCGGTGCGTCATGCGCCCGAGGGCACTTGACAGCTGGCGCACTTCGCGGCTGCTGTGCGCCTGCGGAATGCGGGCCCCGGCCTTTTCGGCTTCCACGGCGCTGGCGGCATCGGCCAGCGCGTACAGATCGTCGCTCAGCCGGCGTGCCGCCAGCCAGGCCAGCACCGAGGCCAGAAGCGCGGCAGCCAGCCCGATGGCCAGGGCCATGCGCACGGTGCGGCTCGCCTCGGCGAAGGCCAGCTCCACGGGCTCACGGGCGACGACCCGCCATCCGAGGTCGCTGGCGCTGCTGCGCGCCCGCAGCGGCACCATCGCCGTGAGGTAGCTGCGGCCGTCCCTCCACGGCACCACGGCCGCCGGGCTGGCGGCCCGGTCTCCGGGCGCCGCGGCCCCGGCCGGCAGGTGCTGCCCGGCCTCCCGCAGGGCCTGGGTCTGGCCGCCGGGGGCATAGATGAGCTGGCCCTCGCGGTCAAAGACAAAGAGTTCCACCGCGCTGTCTTCGGTGTGCGCGGGCGTGAGGCTGACCATGACCTCGCGGGTCCATTCCCAGCTGCCATGGATGCCCACCACGCCCACGGTGGTGGGGCCGATGCGGATGGGGGCCGCGAAGTCGACGAGCCGGTAGGGTTCGCCCGAGGGGTTGGGAGGCAGCAGCTTTTCCAGCAGCTTGGCCGCGTGCACGTCCCCCACGTGCAGCTTCTGCAGACCTTCCTGGAACCAGGGCCGCTGCGCCACGCTCTGGCCCACGAGCAGGCCGCCCGTGGCCGTGCGCACCACCCCCTGGGCGTCGGCCACGCCGATCCACACGCTGTGGGGCTGGGTGGCCTGGCTGCGGGCCAGCATGTGGTGGCCTTCGGGGGTGTCCAGCCCCTTGACCCAGACGACTTCGGCGGCGGCCAGCACCTCGGCTTCCCGGCTGCGTTCCAGCAAGCCGTTGGCCAGCAGCTTGCCGGCGTTCTCGGCGATCACCTGCAGGGCGGTGCCGGCATCGCGCTCGATGCGCCGCTTGAGCAGCTCTCCGAAGGCGAGGGACAGCAGCACCGCCAGGCCCACCACCAGCGCGCCGAACACCAGCGCGATCTGGGCGCGCAGGCTGTGGTCTGAGAAGCGGAGGGGGGTCATGGCGTGGCCCGCGGGGCGTGCCCTGTCGACACCGGCGGGTGCACCGCGAGGCGTGCCGCCGCCAGGTCCCAGCCTGCCCAGCCGCAGCTCTTGAACAGCACGGGGCCTTCCGGGGGGATGGGCCGGCCGTGCAGCACGTCCCGCAAGGTAGGCAGCACGCTCACATCCATTCCTGCCTGCAGCAGATCGCCGGCCTCGTGGCGCGCATCGTCGCTGTCCAGCACGATGTGTCCCCGCAGCGCCACGTGGCGGCACAGGGCCGGCGCCAGCTCGGCCATCGCGGGGGTGTAGGCGCCCACCGCCGCCACGAAGGCATCGGGTCGTGGCGGCGCGGCCAGCACGACGGCGTGCGCGGGCGTGCAGGTGGCGATCAGCGGGCAGTGCGGCACCGCGTCGTCCGCGTTCGCCACCACGCGCGCCCGGGCGCCCAGCGCATGGGCGCGCCGGACCAGCGTCTCGGCGCTGGCCGCGCTGCGCGAGGCCACCCACACCTCGCGCACCGCCATGCCCAGAACAAACGCCTCCAGGTGGGCCAGGCCCTGCACGCCGGCACCCACGATGAGCAGTGGCCCCTCGGGCGCGCGCGCGAGGTGCCGTGCGGCCAGCAGCGACACCGCCGCGGTGCGCCGCGCGGTGATCGTGGGGCCGTCGAGGACCAGGCGGCGCTCGCCGGTCGCGACATCAAACACCACCACATCCCCCTGGATCGCGGGGCGGCGGGTTCCCGCGTTGCCTGGTGTCAGTGTGATGAGCTTGGCCATGGCCACGCGGCTGTCGGCCGCGGGCATGACGAACAGGTTGGCGCTCCCGGCCAGCGCCACCACCGTGCGCGCAGGAACCGCCACCGAACCGTCCCGCAGCAGGGCCGCGATCTCGTCGGCGAGCGCATCCCAGGGAAGGCATGCCGCGGTGGCCGCGGCGTCCAGCGCGGGGGGGGATCCGGAAAGAAGGTGGGAAGGCATCGCGAGACTTTATACAGGGCCATGGTGCCGGGGAAGCGGGCAAGCCCGTGGTGCGGAGACCGGCATTCAGTCAGTGCGTGGCGCCGGCGCCCAGCGCGATGTCCTGGCGGACCAGCATGGCGGCCCACAGGGCGGCATGGATGCCGCGCACCATCTCCAGCAGCGCCAGGTGGGGCGTGCCCTGGCCTGGCAGCCAGGGCACGTGCACGAAGCCGCCGCGGGTGCCCGGAAGGTCCGCGTCCTGCGCCTGCAGCATGTGCATCAGCCCGTACAGCACATGGTTGCAGACAAAGGTGCCCGCCGTCTGCGACACCTCGCAGGGCACCCCCGCGCGCTGCACGGCGCGCAGCATGGCCTTGACGGGCAGGCTCGCGAAGTAGGCGGCGGGGCCGCCGGGCACCACGGGCGTGTCGACGGGCTGGCGGCCGGCGTTGTCGGGAATGCGGGCATCGTTGATGTTGATGCCCACCCGTTCCAGCGACAGCGCGCCGCGCCCGCCCGCCTGGCCCAGGCAGACGATCAGCGCGGGCCGGTGGGCCTCGGCCAAGGCCCGCAGCTGCTGCAGCGATTCCCCGAACACGGTCGGCAGTTGCGCGGCCACCACGCGGTGGCCGGCGATGTGCTGCCCGTGCAGGGCCTCGGCGATGAGCCAGCTGGGGTTCAGGGCGTCGCCCCCGAAAGGGTCGAACCCGGTGAGCAGGATCACCCCGCCCGCGAGGGGGGCGTAGTGCGATGCGTCGTGGAGCATGGAGGGAGTGCGGGCGGGTTGTGGCCAGGTCGATGGTGGAGCATGCCCGCGGGGCGCGGACAGGCAGGCCATCGTAATCTGCCATTGGAGTTCCTGCCGGGCGCGTAATATGGCGGCAATGCCTTCCGCAGGGCGAGGGCGCTGGAGATACGGTATGAAATGGGAAGGCAATCGCGAATCGGACAACGTGGAGGACCGCCGCGGCGAAGGCGGCGGCGGATCGCCGGTTTTTGGCGGACGCAGCATCGGCATCGGCACCATCGTCATCGCCCTCGTGGGCGGCTGGGTGCTGGGCATCAACCCGCTGACCATCCTGGGGCTGCTCAGCGGTGGCGGCCCCCCCGCGCAGGTGCAGTCGCAGGGGCCCGCCCAGCGCCCGCCGGCGGACGACACCATGGCCCGTTTTGTCTCGACCGTGCTGGCGGATACCGAGGACGTGTGGAAGGCCGTGTTCCGCCAGGGCGGCGGCAGCTACCAGGAACCGCGCCTGGTGCTGTTTCGCGGAGCCACGCCCACGGCCTGCGGCACGGGCCAGGCGGCCATGGGGCCGTTCTACTGCCCGGCCGACCAGAAGGTCTACATCGATCTCGGTTTCTACGAGACCCTCAAGAGCCGCCTGGGCGCCCCGGGCGATTTCGCGCAGGCCTACGTGATCGCGCATGAGGTGGGCCACCACGTGCAGAACCAGCTGGGCATCAGCGGCAAGGTGGACCAGATGCGCGGGCGCGTGAGCAAGACGGAGTACAACGCGCTGTCGGTGCGCCTGGAACTGCAGGCCGACTGCTTCGCGGGCGTGTGGGCCCACCATGCGCAGAACGCGCGCCAGATCCTGGAGCAGGGCGATGTGGAGGAGGCCATGAACGCGGCCGCCAAGATTGGCGACGATGCGCTGCAGCGCTCGAGCGGCGGCGCAGTGGTCCCCGAGAGCTTTACCCATGGCACCAGCGCCCAGCGCCAGCGCTGGTTCAACAACGGGCTGCAAAACGGCAGCGTCAAGGCCTGCGACACCTTCTCGGCCCGCAGCCTGTAGCGCGCTGGCCGCCGCGGCGGGTTGCACCCGGTGTCCGGCGGCCCGCAAGCCCTGAGAAAAAACACGGTTGCCATGTCCGCCACCGCCTTGTCTTCGACGGCTTCGGCCCACGGTCCCTCCGGCGGCGCCAGCAGCGGGGTGGCCGGGCCCCTGCCGCAGCCGCCCTCCTCGGGGGTCGCGGCGGCATGGTCGGCCGCGGCGGTCACGGTGCCCCATGCGGTGGGGCTGGGCCTGCTGGCGTTCGCACCGCTGGCGGGCGACTACCCGCTGGCGGCCCTGGCGCTGTGGTCCGCCGCGCTGCCGGGGCTGCTGCTCACGCTGGCCGCGCCGCGCGCCGGCGTGGTGTATGCGCCCACCACCGTGGTCGCGCTGCTGTTCGCGGCGGTGCTGGCCACCGCCCACGGCGCGGCCCCCGCGCTGGGCCTGAGCGCGCGCCAGGTGCTGGCCGTGAGCGGGGCGACGGTGGGGCTGGCCTTCGTGTTCCAGTGGCTGCTGGGTGTATTGCGGCTCGCTTCCGTGGCGCGGTTCCTGCCGATCTCGGTGACCCACGGCTTCGCCGCGGGGGTGGGCTTGTCCATGGTGGTGGGCCAGGTGCGCAATGGGTTTGGCGCGGGGCCCGACGCGCTGTGGGACGCGCGCACCGGCTGGCATGCGCTGGCGGCCGCGGCCGTGGTGGCCATCGCCTGGGCGCTGCGCCACCGCTGGCCCCGTTCGCCGGGCCTGCTGTCCGCGGTGGTCGTGGTCACGCTGGGGGTGGCGCTGGCCGGGCTGTGGGGCGGCGGCCTGGGGGCCGTGTTCGCACCCGCCGTGCAGCCCAGCAGCTTCGCCGGGCCGCTGTGGCCCGACTGGACGGGCATCCCCTGGATGGCGCTGGCCCAGCAGGAGGGCTCGGCGCTGGTCGTGCTGGCCTTGCTGATGGCCCTGGTCAACAGCCTGGAGATCCTGGTGTTCAACCAGGAGCTGGAACTGGAGCACGGGCTGCGCGGCAATCCCAACCTGGCCCTGCGCCGCGAGAGCCTGCTCGGAGCGCTGTGCGGCCTGGCCGGAATGATCCCCGCATCGACCAGCGCATCGCGTTCGCGCATCGTGCTGGCGCAAGCCGGGGCCTCGCGCGACGCGCCGCGGTGGCATGCGGCGATCATGCTGGGCGTGGCCGCCACGGGCGCATGGTGGCTGCACTGGGTGCCCATGGCCTGCCTGGCGGGCGGCCTGGTGCTGGCGGGGCTTCTGCAGGTGCCGGGCCTCATGTGGTCGCTGCGCTATGCGCGCAGCTCGCGCGTGACCTGGGCGCAGAGCTGGCTGGTGGCGCTGGTGTTCGCCGTCATGGGCGGCGTGGGCGCGCTGGTGGCGGGCCTGGTCGTGGCCACGTTCGTGCTGCTGCACGACTCGGCCGCCAAGGTGCTGCGGCATGTGCGGCTCGATGGCGAACTGCGCTCGCGCCGCCTGCGCCGGGCCGGGTCCGACACCTGGCTCGTTCCGCGCATGAACCAGATCGCCGTCTTTGAGCTGCAGGGGGTGATGTCGTTTGGCGTGGCCGCCCACTTGGCCGAGCAGGTGCGTTTGCTGCTGCAGCCGCGCCACCGGTGGGTGATTCTCGATGCGGGGCGCGTGCCCGCGTGGGACAGCACCGCGCTCGCGCAGCTGCGCGCCCTGGTGCGCGACCTGGGCCACCAGGGCATCGCGGCGGCCGTGGCGGCGCTGGACCCCCTGGCCGCCGAACAGGCCAGGGACCATGTGCGCTCCTTTTCCGATGTGGACCGGGCCCTGGAATGGGCGGAGGCCGGCATCCTGTCGCAGCGGCCCATCGAGCAGCGCCCGGCCCATCCCGCCCGGGACCTGCTGGGCGAGATCGGGGAAGGCGTGCCGCGCGCGGCGAGCGATGCCCTGCTGGCCTTGCTCGAGCGCGAGACGGTGCCGGCACGCGGCGTGGTCTTCAATGCGGGCGACACCGACCACGACCTGCTCGTGGTGCAGTCGGGCCACATCACCCTGGTCACGCAGTGGCCCCCGGAAAAGGGGCTGCGCCTGGCCACCGTCGGTCCGGGCATGGCATTTGGCGAGATGGCGTTCCTCAATGGGGCGGCCCGCAGCGCCAGCGCCGGGGCCGAGCGGGGCAGCGCACACCTGGTGCGCCTGTCCCGCGCGCATTTCGACGCGTGGGCCCGCCAGTACCCGGAGGCGGCGCTCACGGTGATGAATAACCTCGCCCAGATCGGGGCGAGGCGCCTGGCGGCCACCACCCGCCAGCTGCGGGCGGTGCTGGAGTAGTTTTACGTCCAGATGGCATGCAGCGCTTGTCCCTTATGCGCTGGAAGCTATCAAAAACATAGTGAATGGCCGCCGTGCGTGCCCTGCACCACGGCTGCCGACGTGCCGCCAAAACGCTAAAAATGGCATTTTGGGCCACCGGTGCGACAATAGAGGGCTAAATGACAAGTTCCTTTTCCAATCTATCGCTGGCCGAGCCGCTGGCGCGCGCCGTGGCCGAAATGGGCTACGAGTCCATGACGCCCATCCAGGCGCAGGCCATTCCGGTGGTGCTCACCGGCCAGGACGTGATGGGCGCGGCCCAGACCGGCACCGGCAAGACGGCGGCGTTCTCGCTGCCCCTGCTGCAACGCCTGCTCAAGCACGAGAGCAGTTCCACCTCTCCCGCCCGCCACCCCGTGCGTGCGCTGGTGCTGCTGCCCACGCGGGAGCTGGCCGACCAGGTCGCCCAGCAGATCGCGCTGTACGCCAAGTACACCAAGCTGCGCAGCACCGTGGTGTTCGGCGGCATGGACATGAAGCCGCAGACCATCGAGCTCAAGAAGGGCGTCGAAGTGCTGGTGGCCACGCCGGGCCGACTGCTCGACCACATCGAGGCCAAGAACGCGGTGCTCAACCAGGTCGAGTACGTGGTGCTCGACGAGGCCGACCGCATGTTGGACATCGGCTTCCTGCCCGACCTGCAGCGCATCCTGTCCTACCTGCCCAAGCAGCGCACCACGCTCTTGTTCAGCGCCACGTTCTCGCCCGAGATCAAGCGCCTGGCCGGCAGCTACCTGCAGAACCCCGTCACCATCGAGGTGGCCCGCCCGAATGAGACGGCCTCCACGGTGGAGCAGCGCTTCTACAGCGCCAACGACGACGACAAGCGCCGCGCCATCCACCAGGTCCTCAAGACCCGGGGCTTGAAGCAGGCCTTCATCTTCGTGAACAGCAAGCTCGGCTGTGCCCGCCTGGCGCGCAGCCTGGAGCGCGAAGGCCTCAAGACCGCCGCGCTGCACGGCGACAAGAGCCAGGACGAGCGCCTGAAGGCCCTGGAAGCGTTCAAGAAGGGTGAAGTCGACCTGCTGGTGTGCACCGACGTGGCCGCGCGCGGCCTCGACATCAAGGACGTGCCGGCGGTGTTCAACTTCGACGTGCCGTTCAACGCCGAAGACTACGTGCACCGCATTGGCCGCACGGGCCGTGCGGGCGCCTCGGGCCTGGCGGTCACGCTGGTGTCGGGCAGCGATGCCCGCCTGGTGGCCGATATCGAGAAGCTGATCAAGAAAAAGATCGAACTCGAAGCCATCGAATACGAGGAAGACCAGCCGCGTGGCCGCATCAACGACGGCCGCCGCGCCTGGCGCGAAGCGGGCGAGACGGGCGACGGGCGCGATGCGATCTCGGCGGGCCCCCGCCGCGAGCGTGAACGTGAGCGCGACCACCGTGGCGGCCGCGAATCCCGCGAGACACGCGAGCAGCACCGGGGCTTCCGTCCTGCGGTCGCTTCGCGCGATCCCTTCTTCGAGAAACCGTACGAGGCCAGCACCGCCGCCGATGCGGCCCCTGCCTGGGAAGCCGCCAAGTCGGCGCCGCGCAGCAGCGTGTCGGCCAACATCAAGCCCAAGCGCAAGGTGGCCGCGCTGTTCAAGGCAGTTCAGCCGCAGACCGAGACGTCGGCACAATAATTGGGTGAAATTGGCCGCTGGCGCTTGATGAGCAAGCGCTGGATGCTCTATTTTTGATAGCGCATTGAGATCGTGGCTACGGCTGCGGTGGGCCTGCATGGACGGCGTGGTCCTGCCGCCTGCCCGGGGCCAATGACCGCAGCAGCGCCGCGTCGATGGCGCTGAACCCCAAGACCCGCCCACCACGCCGCTGCGCAAAGTGCTGCGCCGCGGCAGCGTCGGCAAAGGCCGGCAGGTTGCCCGCGCGCATGGGCCCTCGCGCGGAAGATCCATGGACATACAGCGCCTGCCGGGCATCCAGCCACGCGCCGGTGTCCGCATCGGTGACGTAGCGGGCCACGATGGCCTGCGCCGTGCGCCCACGCGCATAGTGGCCCACGTTGCCCAGGTACATCATCAGGCTCAGGGGCGAATCCAGGAACTGGGCGTCCCCGTCCGCAAAAATGACCTGCGCCGCCCAGTCGCGCGCGCGGGCCGGGAACATGCCGCACACGGGGCAGCGTGCCTCGGGGGGCACTTCGCGGGCGGCCTGTGGCGGCTGGCCCAGCGCGGGGTCGTACGGCGTCGTCGGGGCCACCACGCACACATCGTCGCCCACCATCGCGGCATCGGCCGCTGCCGCCGGGGCGCGGCGCCACCTCGGGGGCCATTGCCAGGCCCCCAGGCTGGCGGCGCCCAGCAGCACCGCCGCCAGCGCCATGCGCCGCGTGGGCGCGCGGGAGGGGGTGCGGGCCGAGGGGGCCGGCCGTGGGGGCATGGGGGGCTGCATCGCCTACATCCGCGTGTCGTGCAGCGCCCCGCCGCTCAGGTCCACCATGGCGGGCGTGATCTCGGCAAAGCGCAGCACCTTGCCGCCGTATTCGGCGGCGAACTTCTTCGCGTCGGCCTCTTGCGCGAAGCTGCCGATGGTGGGGCCCATGGAGCCGTGGCGCTTGCCGCCCACCACGTAGAGGGCGGTCTTGCCGTCGATCCAGTGGCCCTGCGGGGCATTCCAGTCGGCCTGGCCCATGTCCTGCACATACACGGCCTGCACGGCGCGCACCTGCTCGCCGGCCAGCAGGGTGCTGAAAAGCTCCACCGTGTCGCAGAAAAAGGAGGGCCTGTCCTGCCCCGCGAAACGCACCTGCGCCTTGGGGCCAGGGTAGTCGGCCAGCAGCATGCCGTCGAGTTCGCAGCTGGTGGTGCGGTCGATCTCCACGGGCTGCAGGGACTGCGCGCTGTTGTCCGCCGGGCTGCAGCCGGTCAGGCCCGCGAGGCCGGTGAGCGTGCCCAGCGATGCGAGGGCCGCCCAGCCCAGCAGTTGGCGCCGCGTGGCGCAGGCGCATTGGTATTGGTTGTGGGATTTTTTCGTCATGGCTTGAATCTCCAGCTCGCCAGGCCCAGGGGCACCACGATCCAGCCCGCCATCACCGCGCCCATCAGCCATGGCTTGGCCAGGGCAGGGGGCACGATGCTGGTCAGGCCGTACAAGGTGCGCACGTCGTCGAGCGAGAACACGTTGAGGATGCGGAAAACGTCGGCCGGGTTCAGCAGCAGCAGATAGGCCATGGCCTCGCCGCCGTAGCTGCCGCCCGTGGCCACCAAGGCGCCCAGCAGCAGCAGGTCGAACACCAGCACAAAAAAGAACCAGGCGGCAATCGCCAGGCCCGAGGCGCGTGTGCGCTCGTGCGTGAGCACCGACAGCAGCACCGCCATGCTCAAAAAGGCCAGCCCCAGCAGCACCGAGCTGAGCATGAAGCCGCCGTAGTGGAACAGCGCAGCCCCGCTGAACTGCCGCACCAGCAGCACGGCCACCAGGCCAAACCCCGCCAGGGTTGAGAGCGTGAGCGCCGCCGCCAGCCCCAGGTACTTGCCCAGCAGCAGCTCCAGCCGCGTGATGGGCAATGACAGCAGCAGATCGAGCGAGCCGCGCTCGCGCTCGCCCACGATGGCGTCAAAGCCCAGCAGCAGCGCGATCAGCGGGATCAGGTAGATCACCAGGCTGACCAGGCTGGCGATGGTGAATTCGATGGAGCGAAAACCCACCGTGCCCTGCTGTGCGCCGCCAAAGTAGGCGATGGCCAGCGAGAACACGGTGAACACGAGCGCCACGGCCAGCACCCAGCGGTTGCGCATGCGGTCGCGGAACTCTTTGCCCGCGATGGTGAAGATTTGTTGGAATTCCATGGCTAGCCCTTGCGCAGGTCGAAGTACACATCCTCAAGCGAGGGTTCCTGGATCTGCAGGTCCTGCAGCGCGGTGCCCAGCGGTGCCAGCGCACCCAGCACGGCCATCTTGCTGCCGCGCGGGCAGTCCACATGCAGGCCTTCCGGCGTTTCCGTCCCGGTGACGCCGGGCACTGCAGAGAGCAGCCCCAGCGCGGCAGGCCGGTCGGCCGCGGCCAGCGTGAGGTGGATGGTCAGCGGCATGTGCGCCTGCTCGCGCAGTGCCTGCACGCTGCCCAGGGCCTGCAGCTTGCCGGAGGCCAGGATGGCCAGGCGGTCCACGCGCTCCTGCAGCTCCGCCAGGATGTGCGAGGTGATGACGATGGTCACGCCACCCGCTTGCAGCTCGCGCAGCGTGGCGTAGAAGTCGCGGATGGCCTGCGGGTCCAGGCCGTTGGTGGGCTCGTCGAGCAGCAGCACCCGGGGCTCGCCCAGCAGGGCCTGTGCAAACCCCAGGCGCTGGCGCATGCCCTTGGAGTATTCGCGCACGGCGCGGTTGCCCGCGTGGGCCAGGCCCACGCGTTCCAGCAGCGCGGGGCATTGCGTGAGGGGCGCACCCTTGAGGCGGGCGAAGAAACGCAGCGTTTCCAGCCCGTTCAGGTTGTCGTAGAGCACCACGTTCTCGGGCAGGTAGCCCAGGTGGCGGCGGGCGGCGCGAAAGTCGCGGCCCTGCACCGTGGCGCCGCCCACCCGGATCTCGCCCGAGGTGGCGGGCGTGAGGCCCAGGATCATCTTGAACAGCGTGCTCTTGCCCGCGCCGTTGTGGCCGATGAGGCCAAAGATCTCGCCGCGCGCGATGCGCAGGTCGATGCCGTCCACGGCGTGCAGTGCGCCGTAGTGCTTGTGCGCGCCCCGCACCTCGATGGCGGGGGGCTCGCTCAGGTCAATGGGGGGAGGGTTGCGTGTCACGCTGAAAATTCCGTTGAGGTTGGTTCGGTTGCATGCGGGGTTTTGGGTCCACCACGGTGGGCACGCGCAGCACCGGAAACTGCTGGCCCACCAGGCGCAGCGCCTGCACGGCAGGGCTGGCCAGCAGCAGCTTGATGGCGGGGTGGCGCCAGGTCAGGCGGTCCACCATGTCGTTGGCCTCGTAAGGCACGTCGCCCACGCCGTTGCCGTCGCGGTCCCAGCCGAGGTAGTTGCTCCAGTGGTTGCCGCCCTCGGTGCCCCAGCGCTCGTCGCGGGCGCCCACATAGCGCACCTGCTCGCGGTTGCCGATGAAGTCGTTGCCTTCGACCTTGTTGTTTTTGGAGCCGGCCGACAGGTGCACGCCCACCGTGTTGCGGGTCACCAGGTTGCCGCGCAGGGTGATGTACTCCACGTCGTAGATGAAGAAGCCCCGGGCGTTCTCGGCCACCACGTTGTTCTCGATCACCGAGTCCTGCAGGGTGCGCAGCATGATGCCGTGGTCGCTGTTGCCCCACGCGCGGTTGTTGCGCACCACCTGGTCGCGTACCTCCATCAGCGCCAGGCCGCCACGGTTGGTGTAGGTGTCGTTGTCCTCCCACAGGTTGTAGTAGGAGTTCATGTAGTGCGTGCCGTAGCGGCTGTGGTGCAGCCGGTTGCCGCGAAAGACTGCGTGGTGCGACACGTCCACGTACAGCGCGTCGCGCACGAAGCTGATGTGGTTGCCCTCGATGCGTGCGCCCGTGGTGTTGTACAGCTGCACCCCGTTGCCGCGCTGCGACGAGTTCACATCGCGCAGGCCGGTGATGGTGTTGTGCAGCACCTGTACATCGTTGGCCTTCTCGATCCACAGGCCGAACAGGTTGTAGGTGAGGTCGTTGTGGCGCACCACGGCGCGGTGTGCACCGGGGTAGATGTAGATGCCCGCGTTCTGGTCCTTGAGGCTGGTGCCCGAGTCGCGCACGATGAGGCCTTCGATCACCACGTCGGGCGCGGTGACGCGGATGGTGTCCCCCGTCTGGCCGCCGGTGAGCGTGGGGCGGTCGATGCCGCGCAGGGTCAGGGCCTTGTCGATGCGCAGGTTCACACGGTAGGCGCCGCGCAGCACCTCCACCGTGTCGCCCGGTTTGGCGGCCGTGATGGCGGCCTGCAGGTCTTGCCCGGGGCGCACCAACACGGTGGCAGCGTGGGCGGGCAGGGCCAGCAGGCACGCAGCCAGCGCCACGCATGCGGTGAATGCGGTCGCGGCAAGGGGGGGCTTCATCACGCCAATCCCACCACGGCCTTGATGGCCAGGAACAGCGCCGCGCCGATCAGCAGGTTCTTGAAGCCCACGTAGCTCAACATGTCCATCACGCCCGCCCGGCGGTACTGGCCCTGCCACCAGGGGCCGTCCTTCACATAGCGCTTGCCCGACAGGCGGATCAGCACCTCGTACACGCTCCAGCCAAACCACCAGCCGATGATGGCGCCCGACGACAACGTGCCCAGGGCGGTCATCACCCAGGCCACGCTGGCGGCCACGGCCAGCGAGAAGCCTGCCATTTGCAGGCCACGGCCTGATGCCCAGCCTTCGCGGCTCCAGGGCCACAGGTGGTCCACCAGCTCCAGCCAGATCCAGCGCAGGCCTTGGCTTCCAGCCTTGTGGGCGGGGTGTGCAGGCGTTGTGGGCATGCGCGGGTCGGGCCCCTGGGCGGCCTTGGCCGAGATCTGGTCCTGCACCGTGGCGGGGTGGATCGGGATGAAATAGCCGTTCTTGCCGATGGGCGTGATTTCCAGGCCGTCCTTTTCGCGGCGCTTGCGCTCCTTGGCCAGGGGCGGGCAGCCCTTGGTGTCGGTGTAGAGAATCATGCAATCGAGGCAGTGCAGGCACTCGCGGTGGTCGATGCGGCCATCGGCGTCGATGGCCTGGGCGCCGCAGCCCACGGCGCAGGCCTTGCAGCTGTTGCAGTCCTGCTTGCGCTTGAGGCCAAACCAGCGGAACGTGCTGGGCATGGCCAGCGAGGCACCCAGCGGGCAGATGTATTTGCAGTAGGGCCGCTCGATGAAGATCGACACGCCCAGGATGGCCGCCACGAACAGGCTGTAGGGCCAGGCGCGGTTCATCACACCGACCAGGAAGGTGGTCTTGAACGGTTCCACCTCGGCCAGCTTTTCGGCCAGTCCCATGGAGAACATCGACACCACCAACAGCCCGAAGAACACCGCGTACTTGACCCACTTGAGCCGGTCGTGCCACTTTGGCGGCAGCTGGGTCTGAAAGCGCTTGAGGCCCAGGGCACGCGCGACCTTGTAGATGCCCTCCTGCAGCGAGCCGAACGGACACATCCAGCCGCAGAACAACCCGCGCCCGAACAGGAACACGGTGACGATGATGAAGATCCAGAACAGGAAGATGAACGGGTCGGACAGGAACAGCGACCAGGTCCACTGGAACAGCAGCGAATGGAACCAGGTCAGCACCTGCGTGATGGAGGGCTGCGCCATGGCGCCAAAGCCGATCCAGCCAATGCTGAGGGCCCAGAAGCTGTACTTGAAGGCGTTGACGGGCCACTTGTTCTTGTGGGTGGACAGGCGCGTGAGCTTTTCGCGTAGGGCGTACACCACGCTCACGGCGACCAGCAGCGCGGCGAACAGCGCGATCTCGACCGCGCGCGACTTCCACACGCGCACCCAGGGGGCGTCGGGCTCGTCGAGGGTGGGGCGCCCGCCTTGCAGCGTGGCGGCGGGCAGCCAGTAGGGCGTGTCGAAGCTGGTGAAGCTGCGCGCGCCCGTGGCACGGTCCACGCGGTTGCCCAGAAAGCTCAGCTTCCACGGATAGGCGGCCGAGAACGCGGGTGAGCGGATGATGAAGATGACCGACTCGTTGTAGCTGGGCGCGCCTGCGGCCTCGATGCCATACAGATTGAGCGCATCCAGATCGCGGAAGGTGAACGAATCCGCCCCCTGGCGCACCTGCACACGGTCGTAGATGCCGCCGCGCACAAAGCCCGAGCCCTTGAACGACTCCTTGCCGCCGGTGCGGATGATGAAGAAGGCGTGTTCGCCCTCCTTGAGCTGCAGCCGCAGGTTGTGCCAGCCGTTCTCCCCCAGCAGGCTCTTGCCCAGGTCGGGGTGGTTCAGGTCGCCAAACCACAGCTCGATGAACGGGTCGGGGCCCTTGTCCAGCCCCACCTGTTCGGGCGCCACCCGCAGGCGCTGCACGGTGCCTTGCTGCACCAGCTCGGCCCAGCTCAGGCGCTTGCCGGTTTCCGCATAGCGGGCCGGCTCGCGTACCGTGGGCGCGAGGATGCCCACCTGCCGCGCCACGGCCGAGCCCGAGGCCATCATGACCTGGTTCTGTGCGATCACGGTGACGGTGGCGCCGGAGATGGCGTCGAGGCCCAGCACGTTTTCATCGGGGCGCGACTGGCCCACCTCGATCTTGTCGGCCACCGACTTGCCCAGGTACTGGGCGTTGAACTTGAGCAGTGCGGATTCCGGAATGCCCAGCAGCAAGATGGGCTCGGAATGCTTGAGCACCTTCACGCCCACGAAGCGGCCCTCCTTGTCCATGCCGATCAGCGTGACCACGGGCTTGCCGGAATAGGCGGGGGTGTCGGTGATGTCGGTGGAGAGCATGACGTAGCCCAGCAGCTTGCGCGGCTCGCTGGCCTGGTCGTACGCTTCCACATAGGGCGGCTGGCCCTTGCGTTCAGAAAAATGGCGGGCCCCCGGGAACACATCCTTGCAAGGCACCAGGGCACACATGTCGCGCGCGCTGGCCAGCTCGGCGGGCAGCTCGGCCTCGTAGGCGCCTGCGGCGGCATGGGCGCGCGGCGCCAGCCAAAGGGCTGCCAGAAAGACCAGAAGAAGCGTGGCGAACTGCCGACGGAGGGATGTCATGAAACTATCTTTTTGATAGCTGCTAGCGCTTATACAGTAAGCGGTAGAGCACGATTTGGCATAAAAAATGAGCGTAGCCTGCGCAACTGGCGCGGCCCAAGCCAGCGACCGCTGCGCAAGGGCCGCCCCGCTGCGCTGGCGGTGTCCCCCTTCCGCAGCGCGTAGCGCTGCAAGAGAAGGGGGAAGGCGCGCAGCGCCTCAGGGGGATGCCGCCTGGCTATGCTTCCACAATCATCCGCGTGCGCATCTCCAGGTGGAGTGCATGGCAGAAGTGCGTGCAGTAGCACCAGAACACACCGGGCTTGTCGGCCACGAAGGACACGGACGCGGTCTCCAGCGGGTTCACGATGAAGTTCACGTTGTAGTTCGGGATCGCGAAGCCGTGCGTCAGGTCTTCGATCTTGTCCAGGTTGGTCAGGATCAGCATGACCTCGTCACCCTTCTTGAGCTTGAACTCGCGCAGGCTGAAGGCCGGGGCTTGCGAAGTCATCTTCACGGTGACCTTCTTGCCGTTGCGGAACACGCCGGACTCCTTGGGATCCTTGACGGCCAGCGGGAACTCGTCGAGCGTGTAGACCTGCTTGGGGCGCACCAGGTCGCGCTTGAAGATGATGAAGTCGTGCGGCTCGCCGCGCACGGGGTGGTCGGCCATCAGCACCATCTTCTCGCCCGAGATGTCGATGAGCTGCTCGTTCTCGGGGTGCAGCGGGCCCACGGGCAGGAAGCGGTCCTTGGAGAACTTGCAGCCCACGGCCAGGAACTTGCCGTCGGCGGCCTTGGTCTCGGACTGCGAGGCGTTCAAGTGGCCCGGCTGGTACTGCACATCGAGGCGGTCCACCACGTACTTGGCGGTCTTGTCGCCCGCGTGGAACTTGATGGCGGCCTCCACGTTCCACTTCACGACCTGGCTGTCCAGGAAGAGCGTGGTGTAGGCATTGCCACGGCCGTCGAAGGCGGTGTGCAGCGGGCCCAGGCCCAGCTCCACCTCGGCCACGATGGCGGAGTCCAGCTTTTCGAGCTTGCCGTCGAAGTAGTCCAGCACCTTGGCCAGCTCGATCACGGTGCCGGTGGGCGAGAGCTTGCCCGCGCAGATGAAGTACTTGCCATCGGGGCTGGCGTTCACGCCGTGGGGGTTCTTGGGCACCGACACGTACGCGGTAAGCGCCGTCTTGGGGTCCTTGTTCGCCTCGTGGGTGCCGTCCACCACGGGCACCTTGCTGGTGCCGATGGTCTTGAACTTGCCAGCCTTCACGGCGGCCTCGATGCGGCCCACGTTGAAGAACAGGCAGGCGTCGCGTTCGGCGGCCATCATGTCCTCGTACTTCGCGCCCATTTCCACGTTGTACTGGTTGGTGGCCGCGAGCTTGCCGTCGTACGACGTGGCGACCAGGTCGCAGTTGCCGTCGATCAGCACTTGCCAGCGCACTTCCATCGTTTCTGCATCGACGCAGCTGAACATGGAGCGGTACTTGCTCGAATCTTCCGTGCCGGTGTTGGGCATGGGAATGGCGAATTCACCGCCGCAGAACACGCGCGTGGTGTAGTTGATGGCCGGGTCCACCGGGTCGGCCTTGTCCGGGAAGATGCCGTGGAAGCCCTGCACGTTGGGCAGCTCGGTGATCTTGTCGCAGATGAAATAGTCAAGGCGGATGCGCGCGATGCGGCTGTTGATCTTGTCGTTGATCCAGGCGTAGCGGCCGTCGTAGTTGCCGTCCTTGTACGAGGCGTGCGTGTGGTGGGTGTCGGCCACCGTGTACTTGAGGCTGCCATCGGGCTTGGTGCCCATGATCTTCTTGCTCTCGTTGGTCACGCCCCAGCCCACGAGCGCGTCGGGCACGAAACAGGGGATGCGTGTGATCTCGCGGCCCGAGGGCAGGCCCAGCACGCGCATGTCGCCGGTATGGCCACCGCTCCACAGGCCGTAGTACGTGTCCAGCTCGCCCGGCTTCAGGTGCGGGTTCGCGCCGGTGCCGGCATGGCCTGCCGCGGACGCGGCCGGGGCGGGTGCCGCAGGGGTGGCCGCATTGGGCTTTTCGGTGCAGGCGGCGACGCCGGCGGTCAATCCGACCAGGGCCGCCGTGTTGATGAAGCTGCGTCGGCCCATGCCGGCGGCGGGTTGCGGACTGTCTTTTCTCTCGTTCATGGTTTTTCCTCTTTTGGGATGGCTCAGTTGAAAAAGGGGGGCGCCCGGGCGGGCGGGTGGGTCCGTGCGCTGGCGGCCATGCAGCGGCGCAGGGGCGCGCGGGGCGTGCCATCGGGCGGGGCCGTGAAGGCCTGTGCGGCGGCGGGTGCCACGGGCGGCGCGTCGGCGGCCAGGCACAGCGGGCATTGCATGCCGGCGGAGTCGGTGGAGACCAGCCCGTCGGCGGTCCGCAGGAAAAGCTGGGCGCCGCCACTGCCCGCGCAGATGAGTTCGACGGCCTGTGGCTGCAGCATGGGCGAGGCCACCGCGGCACCGAGCGCCATGACGAACCACGCCAGCACCCACAGGCGCAGTGATCGGAGGGCGTGGTGATCTTGCATGGCCTGGATAATAGATTCACATAATATGAATCAATTTGATCTGGATCATGCTTCGGCGGGGCCCGCACCTGCCCAAAACTGCCTCTTGCACCTACAGTCAATACGCCAGCCTGAAGAGGGCCCGGGCATGGCCCGCAGGGTTGCTTTCAGGTTGCACCGTGGACGCGTTTCGCGCGGGGCCACGGGCTCTTTGGACTGGTTGTTTCAATGACGAAGAACAGGATGTATGCGATGCAAAAGAAAACCGTGATGGTCGCCGTGGCGATCCTGGCTGCACTGTTGGCCGGCTGTGGCGACAAGAAGCCGGAGCCCGCCCCGGCCGCGGCCCCCGCTGCCACGGCGGCACCGGCCCCCGCGCCCGCGGCGGCCCCTGCCGCCCCGGCCGCCGCAGAGAACGAACTGGGCAAGAGCGTGTTTGGCAAGACCTGCGCCATGTGCCATGCCGCGGGCGTGGCCGGTGCCCCCAAGCCGGGCGACAAGGCCGACTGGGGCCCGCGCATCGCCCAGGGCAAGGACACGCTGTACAAGCATGCGATCGAGGGCTTTACCGGGGCCAAGGGCATGATGCCCGCCAAGGGGGGCTCCGCCAACCTGACCGATGCCGAGGTCAAGGCCGCCGTGGACTTCATGGCCGACAAGTCGCTCTGACCGGAGGCGCCATGCAGCAAGCATCTGTGCGCCCCCACGGCCTGTCGCGCCGCCGCCTGGTGATGGCGCTGCCCTTGCTGGGCGGCGCGGTCTGGAGTGCGGGAGCGGCCGCAGGTGGACGGGGGGTGTCTGAACGCAGCTCGCGGCCCCTGATGGGCACGCAGGTGGACATGGCGGTGGAGGGCGTTGACCGCGCGCTGCTGCGCCAGGCCATGGACCGGGCCTATGCGGAGATGCAGAGGCTGGAGGCGCTCATGAGCCGCTACCAGCCCCGCAGCGTGGTCAGCCGCATCAACCTCGCGGCGGGCATCATGCCCGTGGCGGTGCCACCCGAAGTCATGGCGGTGCTGCAGGGCGCGCAGCGCGTGTCGGCGATGAGCCGTGGGGCCTTTGATGTGACCGTGGGGGCTTTCAAATCCTGGAACTTTGGTCCCGGCGACAAGGTGGTGCCCGGCGCCAGCGAGATCGCGCGGCAGCTGCCGCTGGTGGATGCGCGCGGCCTGGTGCTGGATGGGGCCGCAGGCACGGCCTTCCTGGCCCGTCAGGGCATGGCGCTGGACCTGGGCGGCATCGCCAAGCTCCCGATCCTGGAAGCCGGCATGAACATGCTGCGCTCCGAGGGGGTCGAGAACGCCATGATCAACGGCGGCGGCGATGTGCTGACCCAGGGGTTGTGGCAGGGCCGGCCCTGGCGCGTGGGGCTGCGCGACCCGCGTTCCCCGGAGCATTTGCTGGGCGTGGTGGCCGTGGCGGGCACCGGTGTGGTGGCCTCGTCGGGCGACTATGAACGTTTCTTCTTCCACGAAGGCCGGCGTCAGCACCATGTGCTCAACCCGCGCACCGGCCGCCCGTCATCGGGCGTGCATGGCGTGAGCCTGGTGGCGCGGGATGTGGCGGCCGTCAACGGCCTGGGCGCCGCGCTGATGGTGCGGGGCCCGCAGGCGGGCAGGGCACTGGCGCAGCGCATGCCGGGGCTGGCCGTGCTGATCGCCGGGCAGGACGGCGGGGTCTGGCAGTCGGCGGCCATGTCGGCCCTGCTGGAGCCCGTGCCGTCCTGAGGGTGCATTCAGCCCGGGGCCTGGGCCTGCTCGCAGTGCACCTGCACCAGTTCGCGTTCTGCCAGCGTCGCGCCAAAGCGCACGGCGCTCAGGCAGCCGCCCCACACGCAGCCCGTGTCCAGCCCCAGCAGATCGTTGCGGTGGAGCCAGCCCAGCGTGGACCAGTGGCCGAAGGCCACCAGCGTGCCCGCAGTGCGCCGGCCCGGCACGTCGAACCAGGGCATCAGGCCGGGCGGTGCGGCATCCGCGCTTTCGGTGCTTTCGAAATCCATCACGCCGTCGGCCGAGCAAAAGCGCAGCCGGGTGAGCGCGTTCACGATCACGCGCAGGCGGTCAGCGCCTGTCAGGTCGTCCCGCCACTGGTCGGGGGTGTTGCCGTACATCGCGTGCAAAAAACCGGGCAGATCGGGGCCGCGCAATACCGCGTGCACTTCATCCGCGTATCCCAGGGTATCTGCGGCAGACCAGGCGGGCAGCACGCCCGCGTGCACCATCAGCAGCGCCTGCCCGGCATGCGTGTGGGCACGGGCCAGTGGCTGCTGGCGCACCCAGTCAAGCAGCGCCGCGCGGTCGGGGGCGTCCAGCACCGTGCCCAGCGTGTCGCGCCGCGAGGGCTTGCGCGCGCAGTGTGCGGCGGCCAGCAGGTGCAGGTCGTGGTTGCCCAGCAGGCAGCGCAGGGCGTCGCCCTGGGCCATGCAGCGGCGTAGGACCGCGGCGGAGTCCGGCCCCCGGTTGACGAGGTCGCCCAGCAGGTAGACGGTGTCGCGGCTGGGCGAAAAGCCGATCACGTCGAGCAGGTGCCCGAGGGCGCTGTCGCAGCCCTGAATGTCCCCGATACAGTAAAGTGCCATGGTGTGTTTCTTATCCGGTGAAGCATGGATTTTCTGCTGATCGCGCTGCTGACCTTGCTCAATGGCGTGTTCGCGATGTCTGAACTCGCCCTGGCGTCCAGCCGCAAGTCGCGCCTGGCCACCATGGCCGAGGCCGGTGACAAGGGCGCGCAGGCGGCCCTGGCGCTGCTGGACAACCCCACGCAGTTCCTCTCGTCCGTCCAGGTGGGCATCACGTCCATCGGCATGCTCAACGGCATCATTGGCGAGGCGGCCTTCAGCGACGGCCTGGGTATCTGGCTGCAGGAGGCCGGAATGCCCGCCCGCCCCGCCGGCATCGCGGCCACCGCGCTGGTGGTGACGGTCATCACCTTCATCACCATCGTGTTTGGCGAGCTGGTGCCCAAGCGCATCGGCCAGCTTTATCCGGAAACCGTGTCCCGGGTGGTCGCGCGCCCCATGGCCTGGGTGGCGAAGGTGGCCAAGCCATTCGTGCGGCTGCTCTCGCTCTCGACGCAGGGCGTGCTGGCGCTGATGCGCGTGGACAACGCGGCGGGGCGCGCCGTCACCGAGGAGGAGATCGTGGCCAGCCTGGAAGAGGGCCGCGATGCCGGGGTGATCGAGCACCATGAGCACCAGATGGTGCGCAACGTGTTCCGGCTCGATGACCGGCCGCTCACCTCGCTCATGGTGCCCCGCAGCGACGTGGCCTGGCTGGATGCCGGACTGACGGTGGCCGAGGGGTTGCGCATGGCCGGCAGCGGCGGGGAGCAGGGCGCGCATTCCTGGTATCCGGTGTGCCGGGGCTCGCTGGATGAGGTGGTGGGGCTCCTGAGCGTGGCGCGCCTTCTCGAACTCGGCCCGCAGGCGCAGGGGCTGCTCGAGCGCCATGCGCAGCCCGCGGCTTTCCTTCCGGAAACGCTGAGCGGCATGGAGCTGCTGGAGCAGTTTCGCGCGCGCTCGGGGCGCATGGTGTTTGTGGTCGATGAATATGGCGTGGTGCAGGGCATCATGACCCCGCGCGATTTACTCGAAGCCATTACCGGCGAATTGCAGCCGGGCGCGGCCACGGACGCATGGGCCACCGCGCGGGGCGATGGCACCTGGCTGCTCGACGGCCTGGTGCCGGTGGCCGAGCTCAAGGCGCGGCTGGATATTCGGGATTTACCCGGTGAAGGGCGGGGGCGCTATAACACCTTGGCCGGCCTTTTGATGGCGGAAACCGGACATTTGCCTGCCATTGGCGAGAGAATCGGCTGCGCCGGATGGATATTTGAAGTGCTCGAGCTCGACGGCAAGCGCATCGACAAGGTATTGGCGCAGCCGGAGCCACCGGCCGCCTCCAGTCTCTGAAAGGCCCGGCACCAATACCCCGCCGCAGGGTGCCATTCATTATGGGCATGGCGGGTAATATGGAAATTCCATGAATTTGAAGGGATGGATGGCAAAGGCGGCAGATTATTCATATAATTCATCCGTCACACTTTCCTCCACCCTGAACCCTGACACCATGACCACCAGCTATAAAGAACTGTTGAAGCAGCGCGAAGCCCTTGAGCAACAAATCAGCGAGGCCCGCCGGCGTGAATTGTCGGACGCGGTGTCCCAGGTTCGTTCCCTGGTGGCCGAATATGGCCTGACCGCCCAGGACGTGTTTCCCGCGGGCAAGGCCGCTGGCAAGGCCACGGGGCGCAGCTCCACCGCTGGCACCAAGGTGGCTCCCAAGTACCGCAATCCCGCCACGGGCGAAACCTGGACGGGCCGTGGCAAGGCGCCCAAGTGGATTCAAAACGAGAGCCGCGAGAAGTTTGCCATTTAAAAAGGCGGCAAACCGCTGCCGCCAGGAATTCTTCAGGCATATCGGATGGCCTGATTCGCCTGAAGGCCCGGTGCGGCATGGCTGCACAGCCATCGCACAGAAAATAAAGCCCGCACCCGCGGGCTTTTTTTATGCGCCATTTACTTCGTGCATTCAGCGAATGAGTCCGGGTACCCCGGGGCCTCTTGGGGCAGCGGCGGCGGGGCAGGGATTTTTTATGGGCTCGCGGCCGCTGAAGGCCCTTCGAGCCCATTGGTATCACGCGGGTTCCTGCGGATGTGGTTGCGAGGCCACCTTGCGCAAAACCTCCGCCGTGAAATCGTCGGCCGGAAAGAATGATTCCACGGCCAGTTCCTGCAGGGTCACGTCCACCGGGGTGCCAAATATCGTGGTCGTGCTGATGAGCGAGAGCATTCCGTGCACGCTTTCAAAGCAGAACGGCATTACCACGCCCAGCATTTCACCCGCCAGAACCGGCGCGCCCGGTGCCTGCGGCGCGGGATATTCCTGTAACTCGGCCTGCAGGGCGATCAGCGCCGGGTCGGCGGTGGCCTGTATTTGCTGGCGCAGGCGTTCAAACAGGTGGGCCCGCCATTGCGGCAGATTGGCGATGCGGGGGGCCAGGCCCTGGGGATGCAGGCTCAGGCGAAACACGTTGATCGGGGGCGCGAGCAGTTCCGGGCTCACGTGCGAGGCCAGCAGGGCCTGGGCAGCCTGGTTCGCCGCCACCACGTTCCAGCAGCGGTCGAGCGCGATGGCGGGGCAGGGTTCGTGCCCCTTGAGCACCAGCTCGACGGCCTGGCGCGCCGCCGCGAGGGCGGGGTCGTCCAGTGCGCGCTCACGGTACATCGGCGCGTAGCCGGCCGCCACGAGCAGGGCATTGCGCTCGCGCAGCGGGATGGCCAGCCGTTCGCACAGGCGCAGCACCATGTCGCGGCTCGGGTTGGTGCGTCCGGTTTCCATGAAGCTCACATGCCGCGTGGAGATGTCGGCCTCGTCGGCCAGTTCCAGCTGGCTCAGGTGCCGCTGCTGGCGCCAGGTGCGCAGATGGTCGCCAAACGATGCGGGCCCCGGCGGCGCCGCGCGGTGCGGCAGGCTGGGGCGCACAGGGCGGTGCGAAGGGGGGGATGTGGAGGTCATGGGCCACATCCTAGGGGGAAAGAGCGTGCAGGCCATTACCTGCCAGGTCATCGACGCGGTGCACCGGGACGGGAACGATGCAGGCCTGTTCTTCATTTTTTTTTACCCACCAAGGAGTCTTCCATGTTCAACCTGATGTCTTCCCCCCGATTCCTGCGCGCCGTGGTCTGGTTCGATGCCTCCACCGGTGTGCTGCTCGGTGCCATGCACCTGCTGCTGACGGCGCCGCTGGCCGGGTGGCTGGGCCTCGCGCCGGGGCTGCTGCAGGCCTCGGGCGTGCTGCTGCTGGGCTACGCCGCCCTGGCCACCGCCATCGCGCGGTCCGAGCCCATGCCCCGTGGCTGGCTGTGGGTGCTGATCGTTGGCAACTTCGCCTGGGCGCTGGCCAGCCTGGCGCTGCTGCTGGGCTCCGCGGCCGCGCCCACCCTGCTGGGCCAGGCCTATCTGCTGGTGCACGTGGTGTCCGTCGCCCTGCTGGCCGAACTGCAGTGGATGGGCGTGCGCCGCCTGCCCGCATGGGCCGCCGCTTGACGGGTATTCATCTTTTGCTCTTGAATTGATAGCATCTGGCGCTTGTCGCACAAGCGCCAGGGGCATTCTTGATTCATCTTCCATGCGGCGGCGGCGTGGGCCGGAGCACCGGCCTGCGCCGCACCGGCACCGGGGCCCGGCGGCCCGCATAGCCCCACGATTGCACCGTCACGCAGGACTGCCAGAATAGGCCTTGTTGCCTTTCACAGGAGTTCGCCATGGCCTCATCGCCCAAGCCCGCCCGTCACGCGTTTGCCAACACCCTCAAGAGTTTCAGGACAGCGTCCGGCAAGGAGGGCCAGTTCTACTCCCTGCCCGCGCTGGCCCGGCAGTTTCCCCAGATCCACCGCCTGCCCGTGTCGATTCGCATCGTGCTCGAATCGGTGCTGCGCAACTGCGATGGCCGCAAGGTGACCGCCGAGCATGTCAAGGAGTTGGCCCACTGGGTGCCCAAGGCAGACCGCAAGGACGAAATTCCCTTTGTGGTCTCGCGCGTGGTGCTGCAGGACTTCACCGGCGTGCCGCTGCTGGCCGACCTGGCCGCCATGCGCAGCGTGGCCGTGAAGCTGGGCAAGAACCCCAAGAAGATCGAGCCGCTGGTGCCCGTGGACCTGGTGGTGGACCACTCGATCATGATCGACCACTACGGCAAGAAGAATTCGCTCGACCTGAACATGAAGCTCGAGTTCCAGCGCAACCGCGAGCGCTACGAGTTCATGAAATGGGGCATGCAGGCGTTCGACACCTTCGGCGTGGTGCCTCCGGGCTTTGGCATCGTGCACCAGGTGAACCTCGAATACCTGGCGCGCGGCGTGCACAAGCGCAAGGACGGCGTCTACTACCCCGACACCCTGGTGGGCACCGACAGCCATACCACCATGATCAACGGCATCGGCGTGGTGGGCTGGGGCGTGGGCGGCATCGAGGCCGAGGCCGCCATGCTGGGCCAGCCGGTGTACTTCCTCACGCCCGACGTGGTGGGTTTCGAGCTCACGGGCCAGCTGCGCGAGGGCGTGACGGCCACCGACCTCGTGCTCACGGTGACCGAGATCCTGCGCCAGCACAAGGTGGTGGGCAAGTTCGTGGAGTTCTTTGGCGAGGGCACGCGCACGCTGTCGCTGCCCGACCGCGCCACCATCGGGAACATGGCGCCCGAGTACGGCGCCACCATGGGCTTCTTCCCGGTGGATGAAAAGACCATCGACTACTTCCAGGGCACGGGCCGCACCAAGGGCGAGATCGAGGCCTTCGAGGCGTACTTCAAGGCCCAGGGCCTGTTCGGCGTGCCGCTGGCGGGCGAGATCGACTACTCGCAGGTCGTGCGGCTGAACCTGGGCGACGTCACGCCCAGCCTGGCGGGCCCCAAGCGCCCGCAGGACCGCATCGAGCTGGGCAAGGTCTGCAGCCAGTTCGCCGACCTGTTCAGCAAGCCCATCGCGCAAAACGGCTTCAACCGCCCGGCCGAGCTGCTGCACACCCGCCACCATGTGCGCCCGTCCGACGCGCCGGCCGAGGTGAGCGCACCCGCCGAGAAGCCCCTGCCCTCGGGCGCGCCGCGCTTCGTGGTGGAGATGGAGCACAACAAGCCCACCCTGGCCGCCGCGCACGCCGAGGTGCCCGCCCAGCAGGCCAGCCGCGCTGGCGACGTGACCCTGGGCAACGGCGACGTGCTGATCGCCGCCATCACCAGCTGCACCAACACCAGCAACCCCAGCGTGCTGCTGGCCGCGGGCCTGCTGGCCAAGAAGGCGGTGGAGGCGGGGCTCAAGGTCAAGCCGCACATCAAGACATCGCTGGCGCCCGGCTCGCGCATCGTCACTGAATACCTCACGCAGACCGGCCTGCTGCCCTACCTGGAAAAGCTGGGCTTCGCGCTCGCCGGCTACGGCTGCACGACCTGCATCGGCAATGCGGGCGACCTCACGCCCGAGCTGAATGAGGCCATCACCAGCAACGACCTCGTGTGCGCGGCCGTGCTCTCGGGCAACCGCAACTTCGAGGCGCGCATCCACCCCAACCTCAAGGCCAACTTCCTGGCCAGCCCGCCGCTGGTGGTGGCCTACGCCATCGCGGGCACGGTGCTCAAGGACCTGATGACCGAGCCCGTCGGCAAGGGCAAGGGCGGGCGCGACGTCTACCTGGGCGACATCTGGCCGACCAGCGACGAGATCCACCAGCTGATGAAGTTCGCGATGAACGGCAAGGCCTTCCGCGAGAACTACGCCAAGGTGGGCTCCGACCCCGGCAAGCTCTGGGAAAAGATCAAGGGCGTGGGCGGCAATGCCTACACCTGGCCCGCCAGCACCTACATCGCCGAGCCGCCGTTTTTTGCCCAGTTTGCTCTTGAAAAAGGAGCTGCCAGCGCAGATGCATCAAGCGCTGGCGGCCAAAATGACGCAAAGCTTCCGTCCGTGCTGGGTGCGCGCATCATGGCGCTGTTCGGCGACTCCATCACCACCGACCACATCTCGCCCGCCGGTTCCATCAAGGAAAGCTCGCCCGCGGGCCAGTGGCTGCTGCAGCACGGCGTGATGAAGCAGGACTTCAACAGCTATGGCGCGCGGCGCGGCAACCATGACGTGATGATGCGCGGCACCTTCGCCAATGTGCGCATCAAGAACCTCATGATTGCCCCCACGGCCGACGGCTCCCGCGAGGAGGGCGGCGTCACGGTGTTCCAGAACGAGGGCGCGCTGCAGGGCGAGAAGATGTTCATCTTCGACGCCGCCATGCAGTACATCGCCCAGCGCACCCCCACGGTCGTCTTCGCCGGCGAGGAATACGGCACGGGCTCCAGCCGCGACTGGGCGGCCAAGGGCACGCAGCTGCTGGGCATCAAGGCCGTGGTGGCGCGCAGCTTCGAGCGCATCCACCGCTCCAACCTGGTGGGCATGGGCGTGCTGCCCCTGCAGTTCCGGGCGGGCGAGTCGTGGGAGACGCTGGGGCTCACCGGCAGCGAGGTGATCGATGTGGTGCCGGACCCCGCGCTCACCCCGCAAAGCGATGCGCAGCTCGTCATCCGCCGCGCGGACGGCTCGCGCCAGGAGGTCACGGTCACGCTGCGCATCGACACGCCGATCGAGGTGGACTACTACCAGGCGGGGGGCATCCTGCCCTTTGTGCTGCGCCAGCTGCTGGCCGGCTGAAGATGATGCGGGGGTGGCCGGCGCTGCGGCGCCGCGCCCCGGGGGCCGCGCGCCCAGTCAGCCGTGTGCCAGGGAGACCGTAAAGAATGTGAATGCCTGCTTACTCGCCGATACACTTGTGACGTTGTGTCGAAATAGAGTCCTGCACTGCCTCACGCCCGTATGCCCCCTTCCACCCGCTTCAGGCCCTATCGCGCGCTGCTGACGGACACACCAGCCGTCACGGTGGTGCTGGTGGTGGCCGCGCTGGCGGCCGTGATGGTGCCGCTGGCGCAGATGATGGGCGATGGCGCGGGTTCCCAGCACGGCCTGGAGCCTTTCATGGAACTGGTGGCCGTGCTGCTCGGGCTGCTGGTGGTGTCGGTATCGCTGCACACCCTCGAAGCCCCCGAGCAAACCCGTGCCAACGTGCTGGTGGCGGGTTTCGGCGTGGCGGCGGCATGCAATTTTCTCCACGGCGTGCTGGCGCATTCGACCTCGGTCCACATGCCCACGGGCACGGCCGGCATCTCGCTGTGGCTCAGCAGCTGGGCCCGGGTGGCGGAGACGCTCACCCTGCTGCTCACGGCGGTGCACCTCACCGCCGCGGGCCCTGCCAAGGCGTGGCTGGCCGCCTCCGCCGGCATGGCGCTGCTGCTGCTGGGAACGGCGCTGGGGCCGCTGCCCGCATCGTTTGCGCAGGCCGCGGGCGGAGCCTTGCGGCAGTACCTGGCGTTCGGGCTCGTGCTGGTGCTGGCGGCGGTGGCCCTGCTGCTGCACCGCGATGCGGTGCGCCGGGGGCAGGCGCGCGAGCGCGTTTTCGCCTGGGCGGCGGCGGCCTTCGCCTGCGGTGAACTTTCGGTGGGCCTGCTGGGCGGCCATTCTCCCGTGGGCGGCCCGCTCGCCCACGGCTGGCGCATCGTGGCCTATGCGCTCCTGTACCAGGCGGTGTTCAACGCGGGCATCCGCCAGCCGTTTGCGCGTGTGCAGGAGGCCGAGCGGCTGCTGCGCGAAAGCCAGGGCCGCCTGTCGCTGCTTGGGCGCAACCTGCCCCACAGCGTGCTGTACCAGGTGGTGCGCGAGCACGACGGGCGCACGCACTTCGTGCACATGGGCGAGGCCATTGCCCGCCTCAACGGGGTCAGCGTCGAGGACGTGGTGCGCAACCCCAGCGTCCTGTACGGGCAGATCCTCGAGGAAGACCGCGCGCGCCTGCTGCGGGCCCAGGAGAACTCCTTCGTGAACATGGCAGCGGTGGAAGAGGTCTTCCGGATGCGCCGCCCGGACGGCCAGCTGCGCTGGATGCACCTGAGCGCCTCGCCGCGCCGGCTCGACGATGGCCGGGTGATGTGGGACGGTGTGCAGACCGATATCACCGCGCACCACCTGGCCGAGGAAGCCTCCCACGCGCACGAGGCCCTGATGGCCAACATGCTGCGGCAGGTGCCCGGCGGGGTGGCACGGCTGGACCGCGACCTGCGCGTGCTCTACGTCAACGAACAGCAGGCCCGCTGGCTGCACCGCGAGCCCGCGCAGCTGCAGGGGCAATTGCTGAGCGACGTGCTGGAGCCCGAAGTGATGCAGCGCATGCAGCCTCATTTCGACAAGGCGTTCGCGGGCGAGGCGGCGGTGTTCGAGAACCGCATCGACGGACCCGGCGGCACCCAGTGCCACCACACCACCATCGCCCCCGAAAGCGTGACGGACCAGGGCGTGCCCGCCGTGGTGCTGTTCGCCTACGACCTCACCGAGCTCAAGCGCATCGAGGAAGAGCTTGCGCACCAGAAGGCACACCTTGCGCGCGTGGTCAACGCCATGCCCGACATGGTGTTCCTCAAGGACGCGCAGGGTGTCTACCTGTCGGTCAACCCCGTGTTCGAGCGCTTTGCCGGGCGGCCGGAGCGCCAGATCGTGGGTTGCAGCGATTTCGATCTGGTGGCGCAGCCCGAGGCCGAGCGGTTCCGCAACTACGACCTGCGCGCCATGCAGGCCTGGCAGCCGCTGGTGTACGAGGAAACGCTCACTTTCGCCGAGGATGGCTACCAGGGCCAGTTCGAGACCATCAAGACCCCCATCCGCGACCTGCACGGCCGCGTGACCGGCGTGCTGGGCGTGTGCCGCGACATCACGGACCGCAAGCGAGCGGAGCAGGAGATCGAGCGCCTGGCGTTCTTCGACGCGCTGACGGGCCTGCCCAACCGGCGGCTGCTGCTCGATCGCCTGCAGCGCTCCATCGCCGCGTGCCAGCGCACCAGGAACCTGGGCGCGCTGCTGTTCATCGACCTGGACAACTTCAAGGACCTCAACGACACCCTGGGCCACGACATGGGCGACCAGCTCCTGGCGCAGGTGGCCACGCGCCTGGTGGGCAGCGTGCGCGAGGCCGACACCGTCGCGCGCTTTGGCGGCGACGAATTCGTCGTCATGCTCGAAGCCCTGGCGCCCCAGCTGCCGCAGGCGGCCGCGCAGGCGGAAACCGTGGCCGAGAAACTTCTGGCCAGCCTGAACCAGCCCTTCGAACTGGACGGCGCCCAGCACTACAGCACCCCCAGCATCGGCATCACCCTCTTTGGGGACGAACGCCTGAGCGTGGACGAATTGCTCAAACGCGCCGACCTGGCCATGTACCAGGCCAAGGCGGCGGGGCGCAACACCCAGCGCTTCTTCGACCCGGACATGCAGGCGGCCGTCAACGCGCGCTCCAACCTGGAGGCCGACCTGCGCCAGGGGCTGGCACGGGGAGAACTGCTGGTGCACTACCAGCCCGTCGTGGACCACCAGTCCCAGCTCATGGGCGCCGAAGCCCTGGTGCGCTGGCGCCACCCCCAGCGCGGGATGATCAGCCCCGGCGACTTCATCCCCCTGGCAGAGCAGACAGGCCTGATCCTGCCGCTGGGGCAATACGTGCTGCAGACCGCGTGCCGGCAACTGCAGCGCTGGGCAGAGCACCCGGACACGGCGCACCTGTCCATCTCCGTGAACGTGAGCGCGCGGCAGTTTCGCCAGGCCGGCTTCGTGGCCGAAGTTTTGCAGACCCTGCACAGCCACCAGGCGGACCCGCGCAGGCTCAAGCTGGAGCTGACAGAAAGCCTGCTGCTGGGAGACATCGAGGACACCATCGCGCGGATGGTGCAGCTCAAGAGCGAAGGGGTGGGATTTGCGCTGGACGACTTCGGGACAGGGTACTCGTCCCTGTCGTACCTCAAGAGACTGCCGCTGGATCAGGTGAAGATAGACCAGAGCTTCGTGCGGGACGTGCTGGCGGACCCCAACGACGCGGCGATCGTGCGCACGATCCTGGCGCTGGCCAAGAGCCTGGACCTGCAGGTGGTGGCCGAGGGGGTGGAGACGACGGGGCAGCTGTCGTTCCTGCGGCTGCATGGCTGCGAGGGGTTCCAGGGGTTTCTTTTCGGGCGGCCGGTGCCCATCGACGTATTTGTGCGCGAGCACCAGCTGGGCCTGTTCGCGCAGCCCGTGGTGGCCGTGGCCGAGGGGCGCAAGCCATGACCGCCGGGCCAGGCATCCTCTGGGTGGACAGCGACACGCAGCATGCCGCGGTGGCGCGGCGCCTGATCGCCGCGCACCACCCGGGCTGGCGCGTGGTCAACAGCCCCACGCCGGACACCGCGCGGGCGCCGCTGGCCTCGCAGGCCTGGGATGCCGTGGTGCTGTGCCTCAAGCCCTCGGTGCAGGATCTGCCCGGCGTGCTGGAGCTGTGCGCCGGGCGCCCCGTGCTCATGTGCATCGACGCCCACCAGGAGGCCCTGGCCGCGCGCGCGTTCCGCTGCGGACTGGGCGACTACATGGTGCGCGACGCCGATGGCGTGGCCCACCTGGGCGAGCTGCTGCACCGGCTGGCCGCGCTGCTGCACAGGACCCAGGGGCAGAGCCAGCCCGTGCGCATGGTGGACGCCCGCATCTGGCAGGATGCGCTGACCCTGCTGCAGGAGCAGCGCGCCACGCTGCAGGTCACGCTTGCCAGCATGAGCCAGGGCATCTTCAAGACCGCGCCGGATGGGAGCATCACCGTCTACAACCAGCGCGTGCTCGAGCTGCTGGACCTGCCCGAATCCCTGATGGCCACGCGGCCCACCCTGGCCGACCTGACCCGCATCCAGGCCGAGCGGGGCGACTTTGGCGAAGGCCATCGCCTCGTGGACCGGCGCGGGCATGCCTACGTGGCGGGGGGCGCGGTCGCCGCCGCCCCGTCGGTCTACTGGCGCACCACGCGCGATGGCCGTACCTTCGAGGTGCGCACCACCGAGCTGCCCGACGGCGGCCTGGTGCGCACCTTCGCCGATGTGAGCGACTACGTGCGCGTGGAGAACGAGCTGCGCGAGAGCGAGGCACGCTTTCGCTCGCTGAGCGACCTGTCGTCCGACTGGTACTGGGAGCACGACGCCGAAGGCCGCTTCGTGCAGCTGGCGGGCGATCTCAGCGTCAATGGCATCCCCCTGTCCAACGTGATGGGCCGCACCCGCTGGGAGATCGGCGCGCTCAACATGACCGAGGCCGACTGGGCGGCGCACCGCGCGGTGCTGCAGGCCCGGCAGCCGTTTCGCGACCTGGAGCTGCAGCGCCACCGGCCCGATGGCAGCATGCACTGGATCTCGGTCAGCGGGGTGCCCGTGTTCGATGCCCAGGGCGCGCTGTGGGGCTACCGGGGCGTGGGCCGCGACATCACCGAGCGCAAGGAGGTCGAAAGCCAGATCGAGCGCCTGGCGTTCTACGACATGCTCACCGGCCTGCCCAACCGCCGCATGCTGGTGGACCGCCTGCAGCGCGCGATGGCGGTGGTCGCCCGGTCGGGTGCGCAGGGCGCGCTGCTGTTCATCGACCTGGACAACTTCAAGGACCTCAACGACACCCTGGGCCATGACACGGGCGACCAGCTGCTGCTGCAGGTGGCCCAGCGCCTGAAGGGCTGCGTGCGCGAGGCCGACACCGTGTCGCGCTTCGGCGGCGATGAGTTCGTGGTGCTGGTGGAGGGCCTGAGCGCCGACGGCCCCCATGCCAGCGCCGAGGCCGCCCTGGTGGCCAGCCACATCGCCACCACGCTGGGCAAGCCCTACGCGCTGGGCGAGACCAGCCACCACAGCACGCCCAGCATCGGCATCGCGCTGTTTGGCCAGCAGACCTGCAGCGTGGACGAACTGCTCAAGCACGCCGACCTGGCCATGTACCAGGCCAAGGCCGCGGGGCGCAACACCCAGCGCTTCTTCGACCCCGACATGCAGGCCGCCGTCAGCAACCGCTCGGCGCTGGAAGCCGACCTGCGCCGGGGCCTGCAGGAAAAAGAACTGGTGCTGTATTTCCAGCCCGTGGTGGACGGCAAGGGCCGCCTGCAGGGCGCGGAGGCCCTGGTGCGCTGGAAGCACCCGCGGCGCGGTCTCGTATCACCGGCCGAGTTCATTCCGCTGGCCGAACAGACGGGGCTGATCCTGCCGCTCGGGCACTGGGTGCTCGAAGCCGCCTGCGCGCAGCTCGTGGCCTGGTCGCGCAGCTCGCTCACGCGCCAGTTCTTTCTGTCGGTGAACGTGAGCGTGCGGCAGTTCCGCCAGCCCGATTTCGTCGAGCAGATGCTGGGCATCCTGCACAAGAGCGGCGCCAACCCCGAGCGCCTGAAGCTGGAACTGACCGAAAGCCTGCTGCTGGCGGATGTGGAGGACGTGATCTCGCGCATGGAATACCTGCGGCGCTACGGCGTGGGGTTCTCGCTCGATGACTTCGGCACGGGCTACTCGTCGCTGAGCTACCTCAAGCGCCTGCCGCTGGACCAGCTCAAGATCGACCAGGGCTTCGTGCGCGACCTGCAGACCGACCCCAACGACGCGGCCATCGTGCGCACCATCCTGGCCCTGGCGCACAGCCTGGACCTGGCCGTGGTGGCCGAAGGCGTGGAGACCACGGGGCAGCTGGAGTTCCTGCAGCGCCACGGCTGCCAGGCTTTCCAGGGCTATCTGTTTGGCCGCCCCATGCCGGCGGAGGTGCTGGAGCGCGCCCTGCGGCCCGCGCTGTGACGGCGCGCTGCCTTCCTCGCGCGGGCCCTGCGCCATGACAAGCCGCGGCGGGCGTCCGCACGGCACAATCGGTGCATGAAGAAGCAGGTACTGGTCGCCGGTGGCGGCATTGGGGGGCTGGCAGCGGCGCTGGGCGCATCGCGGGCGGGCTGGGACGTGCGGCTGTACGAGCGCGCCGCAGCCTTCAGCGAGGTGGGCGCGGGGGTGCAGATCGGGCCCAACGTGGTGCGCCGCCTGCAGGCCTGGGGCCTGCAGCAGCCGCTGCAGGCCGTGGCGGCGTTTCCGAGCCGGCTGCAGGTGCGCAATGCCGTCAGCGGCCGCGAACTGGCCGTGCTGCCGCTGGGCCCGACAGCGGTGCAGCGCTACGGCGCCGCCTACGCCACCATCCACCGCGCCGACCTGCATGGCCTGCTGCTGGCGGCGCTGACCAAATACACCGACACGCAGCTGCACCTCGCGCACGCGATCGAGGGCTTTGCCGATGGCGATGGCGTCGTCACCGTGCGCACGAGCCGGGGCAAGGAGGTGGAAGGCGATGCGCTCATCGGCGCCGACGGGCTGTGGAGCCGCACCCGCACGCAGCTGCTGGGCGCGGTGGCGCCGCGCGTGACGGGGCACCTGGCCTACCGCGCCCTGGTGCCGCAGCACGCGCTGCCCGGCGCGCTGCGCACCGCGCAGGTCACGGCCTGGCTGGGCCCGCGCCTGCATGCGGTGCAGTACCCCGTGCGCCGGGGCGAACTGCAGAACATCGTCGTCATTGTGCAGGGCCCCGCGCCGCAAGACCTGGAGAACTGGGACCATGCCGCCAACGCCACGGGGCTGGAACACGCCCTGCAGGGCACCTGCACCGCGCTGCAGGACGTGGTGCGCAGCGTGAGCGACCAGGGCGGCGCGGGCGGCTGGCGCCTGTGGCCGCTGTGCGACCGGCCGCCTGTGCGTGGCGCGGGCGACATGGCGCAGGGCCTGGTCGCCCTGCTGGGCGATGCCGCCCACCCCATGCGCCCTTACCTGGCCCAGGGCGCGGGCATGGCCATCGAGGACGCGGCGGAGCTGCAGCGCGCGCTGGCCATGCACGACCTGGAGGTGCCGCTGCGCCTGACCCGGTATGCCCTCAACCGCTGGCAGCGCAATGCGCGCGTGCAGGCCCGCTCCACGCGCAACGGGCGCATCTTCCACGCCATGGGCCCCGTGCGCTGGGGGCGGGATCTCTCATTGCGCCTGCTGGGCGAACGGCTGCTGGACGTGCCCTGGCTGTACCGGGGCGATGGCTCCATTGCCAGTTCGCTGTGATGCCCTTGCGCGATAGCTGGCCGCGCTGGATGGCGGGGCCCTCGCACCAATGAACTTTGCGCGGCATGCCTGCTCTATCCATGGGAGGGCATGGATGTAAAAAGCACCGCATGCGCACACAAACACCCTGTTCAAGGGCGAACCATGGTGCTACAAAGAGATGAGCCAGTAGCGATTCCCACTGCAACACCGTGGCACTTCCCGGGCCCGCCAGGGGTGCCGCCACAGGAGGTCGTATGGATGCCATCAGCAGTTTCGCCGCGCGCTACGCCCGCAGCCGCGAAGAGGAAATGTCGATCGACGAGTACCTCGCCGAGTGCAAGCGCGATCCCATGGCCTATGCCACGGCGGCCCAGCGCATGCTGGCCGCCATCGGCGAGCCCGAGATGGTGGACACGCGCAACGACCCGCGCCTGTCGCGCATCTTCGCCAACAAGGTGATCAAGCGCTACCCCACGTTCGCCGAGTTCTACGGCATGGAGGATGCCATCGAGCAGGTGGTGAGCTTCTTTCGCCATGCCGCGCAGGGGCTGGAGGAGCGCAAGCAGATCCTCTACCTGCTGGGGCCGGTGGGCGGGGGCAAGAGTTCCATCGCCGAGCGGCTCAAGTACCTGATGCAGAAGGTGCCGTTCTATGCGATCAAGGGCTCGCCGGTGAACGAGTCGCCGCTCGGGCTGTTCGACGCGATGGAGGACGGCCCGGTGCTGGAGGAGCAGTTCGGCATTCACCGGCGCTACCTGCAGCGCGTGCTGTCGCCCTGGGCGGTCAAGCGGCTCGACGAGTTCGGCGGCGACATCCGCCAGTTCCGCGTGGTCAAGCGCTACCCCAGCATCTTGAAGCAGGTGGGCATTGCCAAGACCGAGCCGGGCGACGAGAACAACCAGGACATCTCCAGCCTGGTGGGCAAGGTGGACATCCGCAAGCTCGAGACCTTTGCCCAGGACGACACCGACGCCTACAGCTACAGCGGCGGCCTGTGCCTGGCCAACCAGGGGCTGCTGGAATTCGTGGAGATGTTCAAGGCGCCCATCAAGGTGCTGCACCCGCTGCTCACCGCCACGCAGGAGGGCAACTACAAGGGCACGGAGGGCTTCGGCGCGATCCCGTTCGACGGCGTGGTGCTGGCCCACAGCAACGAGAGCGAGTGGAAGGCCTTTCGCAACAACAAGAACAACGAGGCCTTCCTGGACCGCATCTACATCGTCAAGGTGCCGTACTGCCTGCGCGTGAGCGAGGAGATACGGATCTACGAGAAGCTGATCCGCGAATCGTCACTGGGCAACGCCGTGTGCGCGCCGGGCACGCTCAAGATGATGTCGCAGTTCGCCATCTTGACGCGCCTGAAGGAGCCCGAGAACTCCAGCATCTTCAGCAAGATGCAGGTGTATGACGGCGAGAGCCTGAAGGACACCGACCCGCGCGCCAAGAGCTACCAGGAGTACCGCGACTACGCCGGCGTGGACGAGGGCATGACCGGCATCTCCACGCGCTTCGCGTTCAAGATCCTGTCCAAGGTGTTCAACTTCGACAGCGCCGAGCTGGCGGCCAACCCGGTGCACCTCATGTATGTGCTGGAGCAGCAGATCGAGCGCGAGCAGTTCCCCTCCGAGCTGGAAACCAAGTACACCAGCTACATCAAGGAGTTCCTGTCACCGCGCTATGCCGAGTTCATCGGCAAGGAGATACAGACGGCCTACCTGGAGAGCTACAGCGAGTACGGGCAGAACATCTTCGACCGCTACGTCACCTACGCCGACTACTGGATCCAGGACAACGAGTACCGCGACACCGACACCGGCGAGGTGTTCGACCGCAGTGCGCTCAACGCCGAACTCGAGAAGATCGAGAAGCCCGCTGGCATTGCCAACCCCAAGGATTTCCGCAACGAGATCGTCAACTTCGTGCTGCGCGCGCGCGCCAACAACCAGGGCAACAACCCGAGCTGGACCAGCTACGAGAAACTGCGCCTGGTGATCGAGAAGAAGATGTTCTCCAACACCGAGGAGCTGCTGCCCGTCATCAGCTTCAACGCGAAGGCCAGTGCCGAGGAGGCGCGCAAGCACGAGGATTTTGTCACCCGCATGGTGGACAAGGGCTACACCCCCAAGCAGGTGCGTTTGTTGTGCGAGTGGTACCTGCGCGTTCGAAAAAGCAGTTGATCGGGGTTGCCAGCGCGTCCCGCCGGGGCGCCTGTCCATGCATGGGAGCTAAGCAGATGGCATTGCAAATCATCGACCGCAGGCTCGCAGGCAAGAACAAGTCGGTCGGGAACCGCGAGCGCTTTGTCCGCCGCTTCAAGGAGCAGATCGCGGACAGCGTGCGCCGCGCTGTGTCCAGGCGCAGCATCCGCGACATCGAGCAGGCCGAGAGCGTCACCATCCCGCGCAAGGACATTGGCGAGCCCGTGTTCCACCATGGCCAGGGCGGCATCCACGACATGGTGCACCCCGGCAATGCGGAGCATGTGCGCGGCGACCGCATCGCGCGGCCCAAGGGGGGCACCGGCAGCGGCTCGCAGGCCAGCGACAGCGGGGAGGGAGAGGACGACTTCACCTTCACGCTGACCAAGGAAGAGTTCATGCAGCTCTTCTTCGAAGACCTCGCGCTGCCGCGCCTGCTGCGCACGCACATCGGCGAGAACCCGAAATGGAAGTCGCGCCGCGCTGGCTACAGCCAGGACGGCATTCCCAACAACCTGGCGGTGCTGCGCACCATGCGCGGGGCGCTGGGGCGGCGCATCGCGCTGGGCAAGGCGCCACACCGCGAGCTTGTGGCGCTGCAGGCGCAGCTCGACGCGCTGCTGGCGCAGGATGACGGCACCAGCGAGGCGGTGGCCGAGCTGCAGCGCCGCATCGACACGCTCCGGCAGCGCATCGACCGGATTCCGTACCTCGACCCCATCGACCTGCGTTTTCGGGCCAGGGTGCAGGTGCCGGTGCCCAACAGCCAGGCGGTGATGTTCTGCCTGATGGACGTCTCGGGCTCCATGGACGAGGCCCGCAAGGACCTGGCCAAGCGCTTCTTCATCCTGCTGTACCTGTTCCTCACGCGGCACTACGAGACGATCGACATCGTCTTCATCCGCCACCACACCCAGGCCACCGAGGTGAGCGAGGAGCAGTTCTTCCACTCCACCGAGAGTGGTGGCACGGTGGTCAGCAGCGCGCTGGTGCTGCTCGACCAGATCATCCGCGCGCGCTACCCCGCTGGGGACTGGAACATCTACGCCGCCCAGGTCAGCGATGGCGACAACTTCACCAACGACAGCGGCAATTGCCGCAGCCTGCTGGTGGAGCGGATCCTCCCGCTGGTGCGCTACTTTGCCTATGTGCAGGTGGCCCAGGAAGAGCAGAACCTGTGGGACGAATACAGCCAGTTGCTGGCGCTCCATCCCCACTTCGCCATGCGCAAGGTCTCCGAGCCGGGCGACATCTATCCCGTGTTCCGCGACCTCTTCAAGAGCGAGGGGGTGCAGGTATGAACATGACCCAATACCCGGTGCTGGAGCGCCGCATCCGCGACAACCCCTGGAAGACGGCCCTCGTTGGCGAGCGCCGCCACCGCACCGTGCCCGAGCAGCTCCTGCCCGCCGGGGCGCGGCCCGCCCAGCCGCTGCCCGACCCGGGCGACTGGACGTTCGAGCTGATCGAGCGCTACCACGGCGCGATCGCCGCCACCGCCGAGCGCTTCGGCCTGGACACCTATCCCAACCAGCTGGAGGTCATCACCGCCGAGCAGATGATGGACGCCTACTCCAGCGTGGGCATGCCGGTGAACTACCGCCACTGGAGCTACGGCAAGGAGTTCCTGGCCACCGAGCGGCGCTACCGGCGCGGCCACATGGGGCTGGCCTACGAGATCGTCATCAACGCCAACCCCTGCATCAGCTACCTGATGGAGGAGAACACCACCGCCATGCAGGCGCTGGTGATCGCGCATGCGGCCTACGGGCACAACAGCTTCTTCAAGGGCAACTACCTGTTTCGCATGTGGACGGACGCCTCCTCCATCATCGACTACCTGGTGTATGCCAAGGACTACGTGGCCCAGTGCGAGGAGCGCTACGGCTTCGACGAGGTGGAGCGGCTTCTGGATTCGTGCCACGCGCTGGCCAACTTTGGCGTGGACCGCTACCGCCGTCCCTCCAAGAAGAACTTGGCACGCGAGCGCCTGGAGCGCGAGCAGCGCGAGGCCTACGCGCAGCAGCAGGTCAACGAGCTGTGGCGCACCCTGCCCACGCGGCCCGGCAAGGACGGCGCGGCGCAGGAGCACAACCGCTTTCCGAAGGAGCCGCAGGAGAACATCCTGTACTTCATCGAGAAGAACGCGCCGCTGCTGGAGCCCTGGCAGCGCGAGATCGTGCGCATCGTGCGCAAGATCGCGCAGTATTTCTACCCCCAGCGGCAGAGCCAGGTCATGAACGAGGGCTGGGCCACTTTCTGGCACTACACCCTGCTCACCACCTTGTACGACGAGGGCTACCTGAGCGACGGGGTGATGATCGAATGGCTGGGCTCGCACACCAACGTGATCTTTCAGCCCCCCGTGGGGCACCGCGCCTACAGCGGCATCAACCCCTACGCGCTGGGTTTTTCCATGTACCGCGACATCCAGCGCATCTGCCAGAACCCCACGGCCGAAGACCGGCGCTGGTTTCCCGACATCGCGGGCTCCCCGTGGCTGCCCACGCTCGACCATGCCATGCGCAACTTCAAGGACGAGAGCTTCATCGGCCAGTACCTGAGCCCGCACCTGATGCGCGAGATGCGGCTGTTCGCCCTGCACGACGATGCCAACGAGCGCGAGCTGGTGGTCAGCGAGATCCATGACGAGAACGGCTACCGCGGCCTGCGCCAGATGCTCTCGCAGCAATACGACCTGGGCACGCGCGAGCCCAACATCCAGGTGTGGAACGTGAACCTGCGCGGTGACCGCAGCCTGACCCTGCGCCATACCCAGTACCAGGGCCGCCCGCTGGGTGACGACACGCAGGAGGTGCTCAGGCACGTGGCGCGCCTGTGGGGTTTTGGCGTGCAGATCGAGAGCGTGGACGCCTACGGCAACCACCCGGTGCTGCTGCACACGGTGCCTGGGTCCATCGCGTGAGTGCGTTCCAGCCGCCGCTGCGGTGGCTGGAACGGCCCTGCCGTGCCGGTGGCGCCACTGCAATCACTGCCTTGGTGCTATCAATTCAATAGCTTGCAGCGCTTTATGGATAAGCGCAAGAACCTCTTTTTGCTGAAAGTTCTGAAGCGGAGCGGGCCTCAGCCAGCCTGCGCCGCGCGCAGCGGGCAGTCGGTGGCCACGCGTTCGGCCAGCGTCTGGCGCAACGCCTGCAGCGCGGCGATGCGCGTGTCGATCTCCTGCAGTTTGGTGGCCAGCACCTGCGCCAGCGCGGGCGCGGGGTCGGGCGCGTCCCAGATGCCGGGCAGCCGGTCGCCAATCTCCGCCAGCGTGAAGCCCAGCTGCTGCGCCATGCGGATGTACTGCACCAGCATCACCGCTTCGGGTGGGTAGTCGCGGTAGCCGTTGGCCAGCCTGCGCGAGCGGATCAGCCCTTGCTGCTCATAAAAGCGCAGCGCCTCGCGGCTCAGTCCCGAGGCGGCGGCGAGCTCACCGATCCGCATGGGCGTCCCCGGTGCCGGCCTTTTTTTCCGATGCCAGCACCCAGCGCAGGATGGCAGCCTGTACCGGCAGCAGCAGTTCCTTTTGTGCGTAGCCCACGAAGCCGGGGTAGGCCAGCGGGTCCACCGCCAGCTCGCGGCCCAGGGTGAAAGGCGGCGTGGGCAGCAGGGCGGGGTGGCCCATCGCGGCCAGATGCTCTTCGGTCAACGGCGCCAGGTCGGCCTGCGTGGTGGCGCCGGCCTCGGCGCTGGCGGGCCAGCTGTCGGTGACCACCACATCCACCGCGTCCGGCAGCGCGGACGGTTCCACGAATTGCACGTTCGGCAGCGCCTCGTGAAAGCGCCGGTCGCACACCTGCACCAGCCCGAACCCCATCACCCGTGCCAGTTCGTGCCATGAGCGGAACACGTTGGTGCTGGGCCCCCACAGGCACACGCGTGCTTCCCGCAGCGGCTTGATCCGGCGGTCGACGTAGTACGCGTCGGTCAGCACCTCGCAGGGGTGGCCCTGGGCCGACATCGCATTGATCACGGGCCGGCGCGACGCCGCCGCGAAGGCCGAGAGCCGGGGGTGGTCGGACTCGCGCACCACGTACAGCGCGTAGAACGGGTCCAGGTAGCCGGCCAGGTCCTCGGGCCGCTCCCCGGTCTTGAGCAGATGGGGAAGCTCGGTGAACGCCAGGCCCAGCTGCCGGAACGCCTGGATGAACGTGGTGCGCGTGCGGATGCCGTTGCCCTCGAACGACCACGCCACGGTGCCCGCCAACGCGGGGCCCGGCGCGCCGCCCGCGAGCGCCCAGATCTGGCGTATGTCGGCAGGCTGCAGGTCGGCCAGCTGAAGAAGGTCCATGCGGATGCCCCAAAAAAGTGCTTGACCCTGAAGCGTACTTCAGGCCTGAAGCTCGGGGCCTCTCTCACTTCGATGACCGCACCGCCATGGCCACTTCCGCTGCCACGTTCCCAGCCTTTTCCGAATCCCGCTACCTGCGCGTCGTGCGTGCCAGCGGCTGGTACGACCTGCTCGTGACCTGGCCGTTCGCGCTGCCCTGGACCTTTGCCTGGCTCTACGCGCAGCTGGGGCTTGTCGCCCAGGCGCTGGCCCTGCCAGGCACGCTGCACCCGCTTGATACCACCCACATGCTGCTGGCCAACCTCCTGGGGTCGGTGGTGGTCGTGTGGTCGGCGGCGCGCATCGCGGCGCCTTCGCTGCTGCTGGGGCGGCTCGATGGCGTGGCCCGTTTCCTGTTCGCCGCATGGCAGATCTATGCCGTGGCCCATGGGGCCAGCGCCATCGTGCTGGGCTTCACCGCGTTCGAGCTGCTGTTCGGCGTGCTCCAGTGGTGGGGCGTGGCGGGCGCGGGCCTGGCGGCCTGCCCGCCAGGCCGCGGCCGCGTCAATGCGCGGGAGCCGGTGCGGGCAGCAACCTGAAGGCGAGCACGCCCGCGGCCAGCATGCCGGCGATGGTGAGCATCACGGCCACGTACGGGTCCGCGCCCCGCGCGGCCGCCTGCGAGGCGGCCAGGCCCGTCACCCACTGCATCAGCGCCACGCCCAGGAACAGCGCCATGGTGAACACCGCCATGGCACGCCCCGTCATGGCCGCCGGGTAGGACGAGCGCACGTCCGCGTACTGCAGCACCATGTAGCCCGACAGCAGGCCCACGGCGATGGAGCCGCCCACGTCCAGCCACTCGGCGTGCAGGAAGCCGATGGCGGCGAACAGCCCGGCGAGCAGCACGGTAAAGCCCGCCAGCCAGCGCCTGCGCCGCGCGGGGCCTGGGTCCAGCCGGCCGAAATAGGCCGGGGTGAACAGCGACACCAGCGACGACAGCATGGCCACGTTGCCGCTGGCCACCAGCGAATAGCCGTGCCGCTCGATCAACAGCGGCCCCAGCCACAGCCCGCGCAGCGTGAGGAACGACGCATACGTCATCAGCGCCAGCAGCATGATCCCGGCCGTGTGCGGCAGCAGGAACAGGGCGCCGAAGCCGCGCACCGCATCACCCACCGACTCGCGCGGCTGCGGGGCCTGCGCGGCGTGAACGGGGTGGGTGGGTTCATGCACTCTCCAGAAGATCAGCAGCCAGGCCAGCGCGGCCAGGCCCGCCAGCACGGCGAAGCCCATGCGCCAGGACGACTGCTGCACCAGCCAGGCCAGCGGCGTGCCCGTGAACAGCATGCCCAGCCCGCCCACGCCCATGGCCACGCCCGACACCATCGCGAAGCGGCTGGCGGGGAAGTAGCGCGCGATGAACACCGTGCAGACCAGAAACGCGGGCGCGCAGCCCACGCCGATGAGCACCTGGCCCAGCAACACGCCGCCGTAGCTCGGGGCCAGCGCCGAGAGCAGCGAGCCCGCGATGGCGAGCGGAAACGCCACCAGCAGCGTGCGCCGCACGCCGTACAGGTCGATGCCGATGCCCATGAAGAGCTGCATGGTGCCGAAGGCGAAGGCAAATGCCCCCGCGAAGACCCCCAGTGCCTCGGCCGAAAGGCCGAACTCCGCGCGCAGCCCGGTGGCCATGATGGCGGTGATGGTGCGAAACGCCTGACTCAGCGCGAAGCCGGAGACCAGCGCGAGCAGCATGGCCCAGGCGGCGCGGGGCGCCAGAAGCGGGGAGGGCGTGGGGGAAGGGGGCGCCTGCACGGTGATGGATCTCCTGTAGTGCGCGGCGCCCCGGACTGCGGTTCAACCAGGCAAAGGGCGCGCTGCCCACCGAGGGTAACTGCACGGCGGCGCCCTGGCTGTCGCTGGCGGACAAGCCGGGCGGCTGCGAGGGCGCCGCGCGAAGGGGCGCCTAGGGTATGTCCCGATCCCCTGCCGGCGGCCAGCGCGGCGTGTCGGCCACCCCGCATCTTTGGCGAAATGTGCTCTCAATCGGGCGCAGCGCAGCGCATTGCGCCGCTGCATGGCTTCAATGGCACCCCGCGAAGGGGCTTTGGGGTCCGTCACGAGGGCGCCACAGGGGCGGGGCAGACTTTAGAGGAGGCCCTCGATGTGGGGATCACCCCAATGACGGGCCAGGGGGCCTGAGGCACTCTTGTGGGCATGCCTTGCGCCGGTGTGGGTCATGGTTCTGAAGTCGCTGGTTTCGGTCTCTCGCAAGCAGGATGGCGCAGGCAGTGGGTGGTAGTGGCAAGGTTCGTGCTTATGGGGCCAGGGGGCCTCGAGCCGTTGGACGTTGGAAGTTGTCGGGTGGGCTGCAAGGTGCACCGCGACGTCAGGAGTGACCGATGAAGAAGATGGTTTTGCTGAGTTCAGGCGCGCTGGCGACCCTGATGCTGACGGGCTGTGCGAGCCAGCCGCCCGCCCTGCAGGCTTTCAGTGAGCCTGTGGACCGCAGCAGCATGCAGTTCGCGTGCGGCAACGGCGAAAAGGTGGAAATGCAGTTCTATCCCGAACAGGGCATGGGGGTGCTGCTGCGCAGTGGCTGGACGGTCGATCTGCCCAAGCAGGTGGCCGAGACGGGGTATGCCTACAGCAATGGCCCGACGACCGTGCTGGGCAAGGGCAACGAGCTGACCATCCAGATCGGCCACCTGGCACCGATCTGGTGCCGCAGCAGCCGCCCCATGATGGTGGCCGGCAGCGCCCGGTAGCCTTTCCTTTCCGCCCCGCTTTTTTTTCTCGCCTTCTCCTTCAGGCGGGGCCGCGGGGCCGGTGGCATGGCGCACGCCGGCCATCCCTGCGGTGTGCTGCGTGGCGCCCGCTCCATGTTCGTGCCCAGGGCCTGTGCGACGCAGCGGGCAGGTGCCCTGCGCGCCAGGCTCCGTGCGGCCCGGGCAATCCCCTTCCCTTGAACCCCGTACTTCGCGTGGCTGCGGCCGAAGTCCACCTATCCGGCGCGCGTGCGTGCGGGCGGATGTGATGACGGAAGGCGGGCTGCGCCGGCCCTTCACTCGGCCTGTGCCACCATCCGCACCGCCCGCCGCCCGCCCGGCCCCTAGCTGCCGGCGGTGCACGCCTCGGGCGAGGCGGCGGCCGGGCGCTGTTCCAGCGTCAGCGGCTCCACCAGGTGGTTGCCATGGGCGTCGCGCACCGTGGCGGCCACCTCCCGGCTGTTGTCGGCCCGCGTTTCGCTGAACTGCAGCCGCAGGACCGCGGGCACGGTGCCCGTCAGCGCCAGGCCATTGTCGAAACCCGTGGTCTCCAGGGTGCCTTCCAGCACGGCCAGGCCCTGGGCGTCGATCTCCCAGGGGCCGGTGTGGATGAAGCGCCGGCAGGTGATGGTCAGCTCGACCAGCTCATCCTCCAGCCGCAGATTGACCTGGCCGCAGGTGGGGCAGGGCACGCCCGCCGAGAAACCCGAGCCCGAGAAGTTGAGCACCCCGCTGATGGGCCCCGTGCCGGTTCCGCCCGTGCCGGGGCCGCAGGCGGCCAGGGCCAGCAAGGTGGCCAGTGTGAGCAGTCTGGCCCCGCGGGCCAGGCGTTCAGGAAGGACGTTCATCTTTGTCTGCGGCATAGAAGTAGCTGCCAAAGCGGGCGCGCCGGTTGCGCTCGCCGGGCGGGGTGTTGTGCTGGTCGTGGTCGTAGCGGGCCTGGGCCTCGGTCATCACCGTCTTGAACGCCTGGCGCCATGCCCTGGCCGCCACCGCATGCAGGCGCTGGGCGGACTCCTCGCTGAGCTGGTCCACGAAGACGGCCTGCTCCAGGTAGTTGTGCCCGCCTTGCAGGTTCAGGCTGGCGGCGGCCAGGTGGTCGTGCAGGTTGTCCTGCATCAGCCGCGCCATTTCCGCGAAGCCCTGGCGCGGCACGAAGCCCGCCGCCAGCAGCCGGACCTGCCCGTCCCCGCTTTCCTCGGCCATGCCCAGCCGCACCAGCTCGTCGAGCACGGCACGGGGCCGCACGTCGCTGCTGATGCCGGCCACCAGCGCATCGAAGTGGGGCGCATCGCCATTGCTGCTGCTGCGGGGCAGCGCGCGGGGCTGGCCTTCGTCGTCCAGGCAATCGGCCTGGCTCAGCCAGCGCGCCGCGACCTGGCTGGCCATGCTGAGGGGGGTCTCGGCGGGCCCGTCCTCGGCGGCGGGCTCGGCCAGGCGGCCCAGGTTGCGCACGTCGCGCCGGTGCACGCCGGACATCAGGCTCAGGGCGCTGTCGGTGGCCTTCTTGCCCGTGCCCTGCAGTTCGTCCTGGGCGGCCTCCAGGAACACCTTCTTCATGGCCGCCGCGAAGGCCGGGTAGGCCACGCCATTGCGCAGCAGCAACCGCGCCAGAGGGCGCAGCACATGCAGGGCGGAAGCCAGGACGATGGCGGAGCGGGAAGGCATGCGGGTGTGGGCGCGGCGCGTGTCAGGGGCGGGTGGCCATTGTCATACGGTTGACCGGTGGAAATTTTGTGGGATATTATCCCACTTATCCAAATCGAGGCCGGTGGCGAAGGCGCCCGGGGCCCAGATCCATCCACAGGGAGAAAAATCGAATGGCATACCGAGGGTTGATGAAGAAGGTCGCGGGCGTGCCGCCCGCCTGGCTGGCCGTGGCAACGGCCGCATTCGTGTCCGGGTGCGGCGGGGGCAGCGGGGATGGCGGCGGGCCGCTCACGCCCAACGAGGCGCGGCTGCAGGTCACGCGCTCTGGCGATCTGGTGGCGTACTTCAAGGCCAAGATCGCCCAGCGGGCCGCGCTGGGCTACAGCGGCACGGCCATCACCGTGCCCACCGTGGGGGCGCTGAGCGCCGCGGGCAGCGTGGTCGCCAACACGGGCGTGCCGCTGGCCGGGCCTGCGGTGGAGGAAGACGGCCTCATCAAGGCCGAGGGCGGCATGCTCTACGGCCTGCACCGGGCCTACGCCACGGACGCGGGCCGCGAACCTCCGCGTTTCTCGGCCCTGGCCCGCGCGGCCGATGGCAGCCTGAGCAACGTGGGCCGCGTCACGCTGGACGCGAAGTTCATCCCCTATGGCCTGTACGTGGCGGGCGGCGGCACGCGTGCCGCCGTGTTGTCCCAGCAGGACCCGTATGCCGATCGGCAGCCCATCGTGGCGGCGGACGCGGGCATCACCGTGATGCCCGAATACAGCCGCATGCTGTCGCTGGACCTGTTCTCGGTCGGCAAGGACGCGGCCCCGATGCAGCTCAAGCAGATGCGCATCGACGGGCTGCTGGTGGGCAGCCGCCTGATTGGCAACACGCTGTACCTGGTCACCACCTGGTCGCCCGACCTTCTGCGCTTCAACGTGCCTGCCGGGGCTTCGGCATCGGCCGTGGAGGCCGCGCTCAAGGACCTGAACACCGCCGCGCTGATTCCGACCCTGCGCGTGGACGGCGGCCAGCCCCAGCCGCTGGTGAACGAAGCCGACTGCCTGGTGCAGACGGGCAATGCCTCGCTGTCGCTGCAGCTCACTTCCATCACGGCCATCGACCTGGCGTCATCGAACCTGGCGCGCACGAGCCGGTGCTTCGCGGGGGGCAGCGAGGCGGTGCACCTGGGCGCGCGCAGCGTGTACGTGGCCAGCTCGCGCCAGTACCGCTATGGCGGCGACGTGATCAACACCGTGTTCCCGGCGGGCAGCCGCACCGACATCCACAAGTTCACCTTCCGGGGCGCGCAGGTGGACTATGACGCATCGGGCAGCGTGGACGGCCACCTGGGCTGGGACCTGCGCCGCATGCCGTCGCGCCTGAACGAGCACCAGAACGACCTGCGCGTGCTGACCTTCACGGGCGCGGCGGGCCAAAGCGGCATGCCGCCGGTGACCATCCAGGCGCAGCAGGCCTCGCCCGCGCTGCTGACGGTGCTGCGCGACAGCGGCAGCGACAGCCGCCTGAGCGTGCAGGCCAAGCTGGCCCTCAAGCCGCGCACGGCACGCGGCGACCAGCAGGTGGACACCGTGTTCTTCGCGGGCCCACGGGCCTATGCCACCACCTTCGCCGCGGCCGAGCCCGTGTGGGTGCTCGACCTGGCCAGCCCGGCGAACCCCACGGTGGCGGGCGAGCTGGCGGCTGGCGGCCATGCGGACCACCTGGTCCCGCTGCCCGGCGGGCTGCTGCTGGGCGTGGGCAAGGACAGCACGCTCGGCGGCACGGCCGAGGGCATCCAGCTTGCGCTGTTTGACGTGCGCAACCCGGCGCAGGGCCGGCGGCTGGCGGCCGGGAAGCTGGGTGGCCGTGGCAGCATCACCACGCTCGACAGCACGCGCCCCGTGCTCGACGTGCAGGCCCTGGACACCCGGGTGCGCCTGGCGTTTCCCGCCCGGGTCTACCAGGCCCCGACGGCCGCCGGCACGTCGCCTGCGCTACGGGGCTACCAGGGGGCCGCACGGCTGGAAGTGAACACCAGCGCCGGCACGCTGGCGCTGCGCTCCATGGCCGTCTCCACGCCCATCCTGAACGGCGACACGCCCGAGCTCCACCAGCGTTTCGACATCACCAGCGAGCGCAGCCTGCAGGTGGACAACGCCGCCTACCAGCTCTCGGGCGGGCAGGTGTTCACCAAGGTGGGGGACTGAAGGCGGCGCCAGGATGAACGTCCCGGCGCGGCCAGTGGCGGGCTGGGCGGGGACGCGTGCTCAAGGGAGAAAAAACTACAAAAATAATAGCTGCCAGCGCTTGTGTGGAAAGCGCTGCCGGCATCTCGAAGGCCTGTCCGCCAGGGGGCGGCAGGCTTCTTTTTTTGCGTGCTGGCAGGCCCGTGCCCCGCTGCTCAGAGGTCCGTGCGCAGCTTCCAGATCTCGGGGAACAGCACCACGTCCAGCATCTTGCGCAGGTAGCTCACGCCGCCGGTGCCGCCCGTGCCGCGCTTGAAGCCGATCACGCGCTCCACGGTGGTCACATGCCGGAAGCGCCACAGGCGGAATGCGTCTTCCAGGTCGGTGAGTTCCTCGCCCAGCTGGTACAGGTCCCAGTGCTCCTTGGGGTTGCGGTACACCACCAGCCAGGCCTGCTCCACGCCGTCGCTTTCCGCGTAGGGCTGCGTCCAGTCGCGCTCCAGGTGGCTGGCGGGCACGGGGATGCCGCGGCGCGCCAGCAGGCGCAGGGCTTCGTCGTACAGCGAGGGCGCCTCGTACGCGGCCTGCACCTGGGCCAGCAGGTCGACACGGTGCTCGTGGGGCTTGAGCATGGCGCGGTTCTTGTTGCCCAGGGCGAATTCGATGCTGCGGTACTGGTAGCTCTGAAAGCCGCTGGACTGGCCCAGGTACGGGCGCATGGCGGTGTATTCGGGCGGTGTCATGGTGGCCAGCACGTCCCAGGCGTGCACCAGCTGCTCCATGATCTTGGAGACGCGCGCCAGCATCTTGAAGGCCATCTGCAACTCGTCGTTGGCGATGTGCGCAATGGCCGCGCGCAGCTCGTGCAGCATGAGCTTCATCCACAGCTCGCTGGTCTGGTGCTGCACGATGAACAGCATCTCGTCGTGCGCGGGCGAGAGCGGCTTTTGCGCGGTGAGGATGGCATCGAGCTGCAGGTAGTCGCCGTAGCTCATCGACTGGCTGAAGTCGAGCTGGGCGCGTTCCTCGTGCACGATGGACTCGGGCAGGGGCGTGGCGGACGCTGCGCCGGCAGCGCCTTGCGACGGGGTTTGCGAGAAGGGGCACATGGTCAATCTCCTTCCCGGTCAGGTCACGGCGTGCGTCTGGTTGAACTCGGGCTTTTGCCAGTCGCCGCTCTCCAGCACCTGGCGCAGGTGCTCCACGGCATTCCATACGTCTTCAAAGCCCAGGTACAGCGGCGTGAAGCCAAAGCGCAGGATGTCCTTGTGCGGGCCCTGGCCGCCGTTCCCCTTGCGGAAGTCGCCGATCACGCCGCGCGCGATCAGCGCCTGCACGATGGCATAGGCGCCGCTGCCCTGGCCGTTGACGCCCGCGCCCTCGTCGCGCGTCAGGCACACCTGCGAGCCGCGCCGGGCATGGTCGCGCGGCGTGGCCAGGCCCAGGCCGTGGCCCGCGCAGCGTTCTTCCACGAGCTGTATGAACAGGTCGGTGAGTGCCAGCGACTTGGTGCGCAGCGCGGCCATGCCGCCCAGCGCCTGCGCGGCCGTGAACACGTCCAGCCCGCACTGCAGCGCCGACAGGCTGATGATGGGCTGCGTGCCGCACAGGTAGCGCGTGATGCCTGTTGCGGGTTTGTAGTCGGGGGTGAAGGCAAACGGAGCCGCGTGGCCCCACCAGCCCGACAGCGGTTGCCAGAAGCGATTGGCGTGGCGCGGGTGCACCCACACAAACGCCGGTGCGCCGGGGCCGCCATTCAGGTACTTATAGCCGCAGCCGATGGAGAAGTCGGCGCCCGCGCCATGCAGGTCGACCGGCACCGCGCCCGCGCTGTGCGCCAGGTCCCACACGCACAGGATGCCCTGGGCATGCGCTGCGGCCGTGATGGCGGCCATGTCGTGCATGGCGCCGGTGCGGTAGTTCACGTGGGTGAGCATCAGCACGGCCACGTCGGGGACCAGCGCGGCGGCGATCTCCTCGGGCTCCACCAGCACCAGCTCCAGCCCGCGCTCCTTGCACAGGCCCTCGGCGATGTACAGGTCGGTGGGGAAGTTGCTGCGCTCGCTCACGACGCGCTTGCGCGCCGGGCCGTCCTCGCGGGCGATGTTCAGCGCCGCGCTCAGAACCTTGTACAGGTTGATCGAGGTGCTGTCGGTGCAGACCACTTCGTTCGGGCCCGCGCCGATCAGCGGGGCCAGCTGGTTGCCCAGGCGCTGGGGCAGATCGAACCAGCTGGCGGTGTTCCAGGATTTGATGAGGTCCGTGCCCCACTCGCGCGTCACCACATCGGCCACGCGCGCTGCCGCGGCCTTGGGGGCCACGCCCAGCGAGTTGCCGTCCAGGTAGACCACGCCCGGGGGCAGGGTGAAGTGCCCGCGCAGCGGGGCGAGGGGGTCTTGCGCATCGAGGGCGCGGCAGTCTTGTGCGGTGAGGGTCATGGTGGCAGGTGGATGGTTTGCTTCTGTTTTGATAGCTATTGGCGCTTGTCCATCAAGCGGTGGTGGCCAAAAAGGCTTGAAAATGCGGTGGTTCAGGCCAGCCGCCGCAGCACGGCGCGCACCGGCGATGCGTCGGCGGTGGCGAGCCTGAGAGGCAGGGCGATGAGCTCGTAGTCGCCTTCGGGCACCTCGTCGAGCACCAGGTTTTCGAGCACGCGCAGGCCGCGGTGGCGGATGACCTGGTGGCTGTCGAGCGTCTTGCTGTCCGCCGGGTCGATGCTGGCGGTGTCGATGCCCACCAGCAGCACGCCCAGGTCGGCCAGGCGCTCGATGGTGCCGGGGGCATAGGCCGCCAGCGCGCCATCCCAGCGGTCCACCGGCATGTGTTCGTAGGTGCGCACCAGCACCCGCTGGGGCAGGGTGGCGTCCACCGCGTGCGTGATGTGGTCCCAGGTGATGAGCGGCCCGCGCGCGATGGCGTGGATCACGCGGCAGGGGCCCAGGAAGGCGTCGAGCGGCACGTCGCCGATGCTGGCGCCATGCTCGTCGTAGTGCAGGGGCGCATCGGCATGCGCGCCCACGTGGGGCGACAGCGTGATGGCGCTCACGTTCACCGGGCAGCCGGGCCCGATGGCGGCGCACCACTGCTGGCTGTAGGCCGTATCGCCCGGGAACACGGGGCTCCCCGCGTGCACGGGCGGCGAAATGTCCCAGAGCCTGCGGGCTGTGGAAGAAGAGGGGCTGGTTGGCATGGGACAAAGTTTGCATGTCCCGCAAAAACCATGGTGTCGGTTATTTCCAACACCTTTCGCATTTTGTTGAAGCCTAAACGATCTGCGTGGCAGGCCTGGAAGATCGGCCCTGCCCCCGCGGCGGCAGCCCGTGCCGCGTGCGCGCCCGGTGGCTGGCGCGGTCTCTGGCCTGGAACCCCCCGGCAGGGGGACGGGCGCCCTGCGCAGATGCCGCAGGCGGCCGGATGCGCCTGGCGGGGCGGCCCAGGAAGGGCCTGTCAGGCAGCGCGCGGGAGGGGAATGCCGACGAAAAAGCCCACGCCCCGGCCATTCAGGCCGTCCCCCAGCTGCACCTGCCCGCCCATGCGCAGCACGGCCTGCCGCACGATGGCCAGGCCCAGCCCCGAGCCGTTGGCGGCATGCCCCAGGCCCCGGTAGAAACGCTCGAACACCCGGCTGCGCTCGGCGGCGGGAATGCCCGGCCCGTCGTCCTGCACCGCCAGGTGGAGCTCGCCGGCTTCCTCGCGCAGGGTGAGCGACACGCTACCGCCCGACTCGGCATAGCGCACGGCGTTGTCGATGAGGTTGTGCGCGATGGATTCGAAGGCGGGCAGGTCGAGCCGCGCGGGCAGGCTGTCGGGAGCGTCCAGCGACAGCTCGATCTGCCGCGCCATCGCCTGCGGCGCGGCCTGTGCGAGCGCGGCGCGCAGCCACTGCGCCACGTCCAGGTCGCGCGGTGCGGGGCGCTGCGCCTCGTCGAGCGCGGCCAGGTCCAGCAGCTGCTGCGCCAGGTGCGAGGTGCGGGCAATGGCCTGCTCCAGGTGCGCCTGGGCCTGCGTGCGTTCGTCCTCGCTCTGCGAGCGCGCCATCACATGGGCCTGCGCCGTGATCACGGCCAGCGGCGTGCGGATCTCGTGCGCGGCATCCTGCACGAAGGCCCGCTCGCGCTCGACCTTCTGGCGCAGCTGGGCGAAGAGGTGGTCCAGCGACTGTTCCAGCGGCTTGAGCTCGCGGTGCCGCGCGTTGAAGCCCACGGGCTTCAGGTCGTCGGTGTTGCGCTGTGCGATGCGCCGGGCGAGTTGCTGCAGGGGGCGCAGGCCATTGCGCACCGACAGCCAGACGGGCAGCAGCACGAAGGGCGAGGCCAGCAGCAGGTAGGGCACCAGCGCACGGCCGTTGTACTGCAGGAAGTTGGAGTCCGTGCGTTTGGGCTCGATCACCCGCAAGGCCCAGCGCGCGTTGTGGCCCGTGTAGATGCGGTAGACGGTGCCGCCCAGACGGGCCTCCGTGATCACGCCCACCGCTTCTGGCGTGGCGGGCGGCGGCGTCAACGGTTGCAGTCCGGGCGATGCGAATACCGGCTGGCCGGTGGCGGCGTCTTTCAGTTCATGCAGCAATGTGCCGGGCAGCAGGCCGATCTGGCGGCGGCGGATGTTGGTCCAGTGGTCGGTCGAGGCCAGAGCGGCGGAGGCTTGCGAACGGTCCGTGAGGTGGGCCAGTGAGTCCAGCACCGCGTCGCCATACTTCTGCAGGCCCGGGTCATAGGTGATGGCCTGCTTGTAGTTGACGTAGTTGTAGCCGAGCAGGACAACCCACACCAGGACGAAGGCCACCATGACCGAGATCACGCTGCGGCGCACCAGCGTGGGCTCCGCCAGCCTGGTCCAGGCGGTGTGCAGCTTGCGGGGAAGGGAGACGGGGCGGGTCATGCCTGCAGCAGATAGCCCACCCCGCGCACGGTGCGGATCAGCTCCGGCCCGATCTTGCGGCGCAGGTTGGACACGTGCACTTCGATGGCGCCGAAATCCACCGGCTCGCCCAGCGGGTCCAGCCGCTGGGCGAGCACGCCCTTGGGCACCACGGCGCCGGGCTCGCGCGCCAGCTCCAGCAGCAGCTGGAACTCGCGCGGCGACAGATCCAGCGGCTCGCCGCCGCGCCGCGCCTGGTGGCGCCGGGGCTCGACCACCAGCTCGCCCAGCACCCAGCGCTCGCTGGCCTGCCGCGCGCTGCGGCGCAGCACCGCACGGATGCGCGACATTAGCTCGGCCGTGGCGAAGGGCTTGATCACGAAGTCGTCCGCGCCGCCGTCCAGCCCTGCCAGCCGGTCCTCGACCGCCGAGCGCGCGGTGATCACGATGATGGGCACCTGCTGGCCCTGCGCGCGCCAGCGGGCGAGCAGGTCGAACCCGCTGCCGTCGGGCAGGGTCAGGTCCAGCAGCACGCAGTCGATGGTGTTTGCGTCCACCGTGGCCGGCGCATCCACGGCGCGGCGCAGCCATTCGCTGGTCAGGCCCTCCACCTTCAGCGCGGACTGCAGCGCGCGGCCCAGGTCGAGGTCGTCTTCGATGAGCAGGATGTGCATGGGGGGCATTGTGGGGGCTGGCAATGCGCGGCGGCCTGTAGCGTGCGCGATCGGCGGGCCTTCTTTGGCGTGCCTTAAGCTGGGCTCTTTCACAATCCCAAGCACATCAACAAGCAATATCGGGAGCGGGTGGCATGCAAATGAAACGGTTCTGCACATGGGCCGGTCTGGCGGTGTGTGCACTGTGGCTGGCGGGTTGCGCCAGTGGCCCTGCGCACCCTGCGCTGGTGGGCGGTCAGTTGCCCGATCTGGTGCCGGTGCGCAACTTCGTGGCCAGCCGGCAGTCCACCGGTGGTTACCGGGTGTCGCCGGACGGCCAGCGCATCGCCTGGTTCGGCGTGGATGGCGTGGTGCCCGCGATCTGGGTGCAGCCTATCGACGGTGGCAGTGCCAAGGCCTTCCGCATCCGGGCCCGATCCATCCGCTTCAGTGCAGACAGCCGCTGGCTGGGCATCACGGCCGACCTCACGGGCGATGAGAACACGCGCATCTTTGCGGGCGAAGTGGAGGGCCCCGGCACGGACTTGCGCGAGCTGATGCCGGCGCCCCGTTCGGTGGCACATTTTGTGGACGCCGTGGAGGGCACTGCCGACTTCACCGTCACCTCCAACCAGCGCGACAGGAAAGTCTTCGACCTGTACCGGGTCAGCGCTGCAGGCGGCGCGCCGGTGCTGCTGGCCACCAACCCTGGCAACGTCAACTGGTGGGGCGTCGACCCCAGCGGCCAGCTGCGGGCGCGCGCGCAGCTGCGTGGCGACGAGGCCCTGCTGGAGCGTCCAGGCACGGAGCCCGGCAGCTGGGTCACCGTGGCGCAGCGCAGCCGCTGGGACACCCTGAGCATCTTTGGCCTGCACGACGAGGGGCGCAAGGCGTGGGCTCTGTCCAACCGTGGCCGCGACAAGCTGGCGCTGGTGCGGCTCGACATGATTACCGGCGCCGAGGATGAGTTGTTCGCATCGCCCGATGTGGACCTGGACAGCGTAACGCTGAGCCGCCGAACGCGCGAGCCTTTGGTGGCCAACTTCATGCCAGGCTACCCGGCGCGCCAGGTGTTCGACCCCGCGTTGGCCGCGCGGCTGTCCGCACTGGCGGGCGAACAGTCGGCAGAGGTGTTCGTGACCAGCATGGACCGCACCGACACCGTGTTGACGGTAGCTGTCTCCACGGACCGCGGCACGCGCAGCTATCTGCTGCGCGAAGGGCACGAGCCACGGTTCCTCGGGGAAAACCGCCTGAGCTTGATTGCCAAGGACCTGGCACCGACCAGGCCCATCACCTACACCGCCCGCGACGGCCTGACGGTGCACGGATACCTCACGCTGCCGCAGGGCGTGGCGCAGCAAAGCTTGCCGATGGTGCTGCTGGTGCATGGCGGTCCCTGGGCGCGCGACCGCTGGGGCGATGGGGCCACAAGCCGTGCGATGCAGCAGTTCCTTGCCAACCGGGGCTATGCCGTGCTGCAGGTCAACTACCGGGGGTCCAGCGGCTATGGCCGCTCCCACATGGAAAAGGCCAGGGGCGAATTCGCGGGACGCATGCACGATGACCTGGTGGACGGCGTGCGCTGGGCCGTGGAGCAGGGCGTGGCCGACCCGACGCGCGTGGCGATCTACGGCGCGAGCTACGGCGGCTACTCGGCGCTGGTCGGCGCGACCTTTACCCCTGAGGTCTTTGCCTGCGCCGTGGACGTGGTGGGCGTGACGGACATCGCCCGGCTGCTGGAGGCCGCGCCGCCCTATTGGGAGCTGGGCCTGCCCTGGTGGCATCGCTATGTGGGCAATCCGGCCGTGCCGGAGGACCGCGCCCGCATGGATGCCAAGTCGCCCCTGTACCGCGCCGAGCATGCGCAAAAGCCCATTCTCGTCATGCATGGCGTGAACGACCCCCGGGTGAAGCTGGATCAGTCCGAACGGATGGTGGCCGCACTGCGCAAGGCGGGCAAGGAGGTGGACTACGTCACCTTCACCGGCGACGGCCATGGCAACCAGAAGTGGAGCAACAACCTCACCATGTACCGCAAGACCGAAGACTTCCTGGCCCAATGCCTGGGCGGGCGCACAGGTGGGTTCGACTACTACCAGCTGGGCGCGTGGGCGTTTTGACCATGCCGCGCGGTGCTTGGGTTCTGACGGTGTGGGCGATGATCGGTGCTGGCGCTGCCGCCGCCGCCGCGCAGGCGGCTGATCAAGGTTCCACGGAAGCGGTCTACACGCGGGCGCGTGTGGTGTCCGTGGACCGCGAAAGCGGGAGCGGCGGCAAGAAGCTGTATGTGCGCCTGAAGTTGCTGCCCCGCGCGAAGATTCCGTTCGCGACGCAGACCTTTCGGGTCGTCGACGCAAGCCTTCTGGCCGGCATCTCCGAGGGCGCATGGGTCAGGTTTCAGGCCCGGCGCATGGACGGTGAAAACACGCTGACCGCCATCCACATTGCTGACGAGTGCAAGCGATTCGAACCCTGCGACTGATGGGGGCTCAGGCGTAGAGCGTTCCCGCTCGCAGGGCTGCCAAGGCGTTGCTTAGGTTGATGTGCGCCTGCGCTTCATGGCGTTCATGGAACCATTCCGTGCCATAGATTCGCGGCCGCTCCAGAAACCCCTGCAGCACCGCGCTGCGCCCCGCTGCATACCGTGGCCAGCGCACGAAGAAGTACTCACGCCGCACGTTGCGCTCGAACTGGCGGTAGACCGCGTCGCTCTGGCCGAGGATGGCCAGATCGATGTCGACAACCCATTGCGCATCACCGGCCAGCGCGCCGGGGTTGTGGCGGGTGTCGAGGATGTGCTGGTGCACGCGCAGGACCATGGGCTCGGGCAGGTTCTGGCTGCGCAGGAAGCGCATGGCCCCGTCGGCACTGCGCTCCTCGTTGTGTTTGCTCCACGGCCAATAGATCGCGTCATGGAACCACAGGGCGAGGGCGGTGGCATGGGGGTCTTGCAGGGCACCGGGCTGCTGGTCCTGCACGGCCTGCAGGTGCCGCAGGCAGGCCCACAGGTGCGTGGTGTCGTGGTACGCGCGGGGCCAGTGGGCCCAGCCCAGGATGAGGCGCCGGCCCTCGGCGCGCCAGGCGGGGGTGTCGCGGCCCAGCGACTGGCCCAGCGCGTTCCAGTGCGCCTGCAGTTCGGCGCCATGGACGGGCTGGCGGCGCCAGGGCATGGTGGAGAAGTGGATCAGGCCACGCGGCCGAGCAAAAGGTACTCCATGAGTGCCTTTTGCACGTGCATCCTGTTGTGGCTTCGGAGCGCGGCCTGCGGCTGCTTCACGTCCGCTGTGCGGACATGAGCCTGCGCCGAAACAGGCTGCTGGCGCGGGCGCGCCAACGGATCGCATGTCATGCAATCCGGCCGAGCAAAAGGTACTCCATGAGTGCCTTTTGCACGTGCATCCTGTTTTCTGCCTCGTCCCACACCACGGACTGCGGCCCGTCGATCACGTCCGCTTCGACTTCTTCGCCCCGGTGGGCGGGCAGGCAGTGCATGAACAGGGCGTCCGGCTTGGCGGCGGCCATCATTTCGGCGTCCACGCACCAGTCGGCGAAGGCTTTCTTGCGCTCTTCGTTCTCGGCCTCGTAGCCCATGCTGGTCCACACGTCGGTGGTCACCAGGTCGGCGCCTTGGCAGGCTTCCAGCGGGTTGCTAAAGAATTGATAGCTGCCAGCGCTGATTCCGCGGGCACCAGCGGCCAGTTTCTCATCCACTTCGTAGCCGCGCGGCGTGCTCACGTGCACCTTGAAGCCCAGCAGCGATGCCGCCTGCAGCCAGGTGTTGGCCATGTTGTTGCCATCGCCCACCCAGGCCACGGTCTTGCCCTTGATGGCGCCGCGGTGCTCGATGAAGGTGAAGATGTCGGCCAGGATCTGGCAGGGGTGGTATTCGTTGGTCAGGCCGTTGATGACCGGCACGCGCGAGTTGGCGGCAAAGCGCTCGATCTTGGCCTGCTCGTAGGTGCGGATCATCACCAGGTCGACCATGCGGCTGATGACCTTGGCGCTGTCCTCGATGGGCTCGGCGCGGCCCAGCTGGCTGTCGCCCGTGGTCAGGTGCACCACGGAGCCGCCCAACTGGTACATGCCGGCTTCAAAACTCACGCGCGTGCGCGTGCTGGCCTTCTCGAAGATCATGGCCAGCGTGCGGTCCACCAGCGGGTGGTGCTTTTCGTAGGCCTTGAATTTCTTCTTGATGAGCGCGGCGCGCTCGAACAGGTAGGCGTATTCGTCGGCGGTGAGGTCGTTGAACTGCAGGTAATGTTTCATGGATGCAATGTATCGCGGCGGGCCTATTCGGCCAGGATGGCCTTGACCAGCGGGGTCAGCTTGGCGACGATCTCGTCGGCCTCGGCGGTGGTGAGGATCAGCGGCGGCACCAGGCGGATCACGCTGTCGGCCGTGACCGACAGCAGCAGGCCCGCCTCGGCCGCGCGGCCAATCAGCGCGCCGCAGGGCTTGGCAAGCTCGATGCCCAGCATCAGGCCCTGGCCGCGAATCTCCTTCACGCCGGGCAGGCTGCCCAGCTCGCGCTGCAGCGCCGCGCGCAGGTGGTCGCCCACGGTGACGGCGTTGTGCAGCAGGCCGTCCTCTTCCATGATGCGGATGGTCTCGACCCCGGCGCGCATCGCCAGCGGGTTGCCGCCGAAGGTGGTGCCGTGGTTGCCGGGCTGCAGCACGTTGGCGGCCTTGGGGCCGGCCACCACCGCGCCGATCGGCACGCCCGAGCCCAGGCCTTTGGCCAGGGGCATCACATCGGGCACGATGCCCGCCCATTGGTGGGCGAACCACTTGCCGGTGCGGCCCATGCCGCACTGCACTTCGTCGATCATCATGAGCCAGCCGCGCTCGTCGCACAGCTTGCGCAGCTGCTGCAGGTATTCGATGCGCATCGGGTTGATGCCGCCTTCACCCTGGATGGTCTCGAAGAACACGGCCACCACGTTGGGGTTGCCTTCGGTGGCCTTCCTGATGGCTTCGATGTCGTTCAGCGGCACGCGGATGAAGCCTTCCACCAGCGGGCCGAAGCCGCTGTAGATCTTGGGGTTGCCCGTGGCCGACATGGTGGCGATGGAGCGGCCGTGGAAGGCCTTCTCGTACACCACGATCTCGGGCTTGGCGATGCCCTTGTCCACGCCGAACTTGCGGGCGATCTTCAGGGCCGCCTCATTGGCCTCCAGGCCCGAGTTGCAGAAGAACACGTTCTGCATGCCCGACAGCTCCACCAGCTTGGCCGCGAGCTGTTCCTGCAGCGGCACGTGGTAGTAGTTGGAGGTGTGGATCAGCTTGGTGATCTGGTCCTGCAGCGCGGGCACGAGCTTGGCGTGGTTGTGGCCCAGGGTGTTCACGGCGATGCCGCCCAGGCCGTCCAGGTATTCCTTGCCGTTCACGTCCCAGACTCGGCTGCCCTGGCCACGGGCCAGCGCGATGGGTACGCGGCCATAGGTGTTCATCACGTGGGGCGAAGCTGCCGGGGTGGTGGCGGTCATGCAGAAATCTCCTGACGGTACGGTGATGGGCTGCCCTTGAGGGATCGAAGCCCGAGAAAGCGAAGCACGATTCTAGGGGGAGCACGATGAACGGCTGTTGACGATTGCGCATTACTGCAATGCGGCGCGGCCCACGCTGTTTCGGGGCCTGATCCGGAGTCCAGCATGTGGATTAGGGTCCCAGCTCTTATATAAGAGTTAGAATGCGCGTTGCGGTGCAGCATGCAGTGATCCTGCCTTGGCCGCGCCCCACTACCACTCCAATCCCGATGGTTTCCCCCACCTCCAAAGAAGTCTTCATCCAGGGCATTACCCATGACGGGAAGACCTTTCGCCCCAGTGATTGGGCCGAGCGGCTGGCCGGGGTGATGAGCAGTTTTCGCCCGGGCGGAGCGCGGCCCGGCAGCCATTTGAGTTACTCGCCCTGGTGCATTCCGACCACGCTCAACGGGGTGAAGTGCGTGGTGGTGCACCGCGACCTGCGCGACCACGAACCCATGGCCTGGGACTTCGTCATCAACTTCGCACGGGACAACAATCTGCAGGTGGCCGAAGCCTGCCTGTTGCCAGACCCGCCCCCGGCGCCTTCCGCCAGGCCTTGACCTTTCCCCCGGTGCGCCGGCGGGTGCGGAGCGTCTTTCGTGGCGTGGCCGGCCACTTCCGGGGCCCCGGTCCCACCGCCGTTCAGTGTTTTGCGATCACGCTGCGCCGTGGTCAGGATCCGGTGCGGGGCTGGCGCGCAGGAGCTGGTCCGACCGCAGTCTGGCCATCCAGGCCTTCTCCACGAACGGGTCCGTCACCCCGTAGTGCCCGTGCCGGACGCGCATGAGCAGGTTGGCCGAGGTCATCATCCCGATCACGCCCTGTACCTCCTGGGCCGTGGCCTCGCGGCCAATCTGCGCTGCGTAGGCCTTGAGGGCGTCGGCGGTGAACACGCCCTTGACGTCGCCACCGATGCTGCAGATGCGCGAGAACACGGCCTCGGCCAGAGGGCCCATGGCTTCCACCTTCTGCAGTTCGACGTCGGCCGCGGCCGCGCCCAGCGATTGGGCGATGGTCGGCAGATGTTCGTCGGGCCGCGCGTCCGGCGGCAGGCTGCGCAGGATGTTCAGGGCCTTCATCAGCTCCTCGGGCCGGCTCCCCATGCTTTTGAAGGCCGCCTCCGCGACGTCCGGGGCCGGGAGCATGGGCCCGAGCTGGGGGCGGACCTGCTCCAGCACGTAGTCGATGAAGTCCCGGCCCAGCACCGGAAACTCGTTGGTCACCGCGCCGTTGAACGCCTGGTTGCCCTTGAGCGTGAGCTCCTGCACCCGCGCGCGGTGGGAGCCCGTGCCCAGGAACAGGAAATAGCCGGGCGTGCCGGGGCGGGTGTTGATGGCGTCGCGCGCGGCCTTGAGCGCGTGCAGCATGTTGTCGCCGTCGGCGCTGCCCAGGGCGTGCTGGACCTCGTCGATGATGAGCACCACATCCGTGCGGGCCTGGTCGATCAGTTCCTTGAACGCCTGGGCCAGGCTCACACCTTTTTCCTTGCCCACATCGGAGAGCTTGAACCCGAACTTGAACCCCGCCGCGCCGGCATCGATGCTGGAGACATCCTTGAGCCGCCTGAGGATGGCCGAGCCCGGCGTCTGGAGCTCCTTCAAGGCCTTGCGGATCGCCTCGTGCACCAGGTCGGCCGGGTTGGCCTGGGGCTGGCTCCACAGGTCCACATAGACCACGATGGCGCCCAGGGCCTCCAGCGCGGGGATCAGGTCGGTGGCCAGGAAGGTGGTCTTGCCCACGCGCCGCTGCCCCGCCAGGAACAGGCCCGAGCGCAGCGACGTGTCGAGAAACGAGGGCCGCAGCAATTGCGTGGCCATCTCCTGCGCGAGGGCGGTTCGCCGGAAGGTCATGGTTTATTGGTTTTTATGAAATTCCAATAATTATGGTTCTTCAATAATTTATCGTAAAGAGACGGGGCGCGCCATTTGCATCCAGAAACGAAAAAACCGCCCGAAGGCGGTTTGTTCGTTTGCTGGCAGCGCACCCGTTACAAACGGCGAACGGCGGATGCCGTTCGGGCTGTTTGCCTGAAGTGGGTCAGGCGGCCAGGGCCAGGGCTTTCACCTTGGCAGACAGACGGCTCTTGTCGCGAGCAGCCTTGTTCTTGTGGAAGATGCCCTTGTCAGCCACGGTGTCGACCACGGCCTGCATCTTGGCGAACAGTTCGGTCGCCTTGGTCTTGTCGCCAGCCAGAACAGCCTTTTCGACGTTCTTGACAGCGGTACGGTATTTGGAGCGCAGCGAGGTGTTCGCAGCGTTGATCTTGACGTCCTGACGGACGCGCTTGCGGCCCGACGCCAGGCGCGGGTTCTTCTTCTTGGGTTTAGCGGATGCCATGGTTTTGATTCCTTGAGTCTGAGGATGATGCCAGCAAAGCCCGCGATTATAGCCCAGAGCCACCTACCGTGGTCACGGCGGCTGCTGCCGGCGCGTTGCTATCGCCTGCGCACCCTTGGAAACGGCTCTGCCAGGCCACCGGGTGCGGCCTCCCTGGGAGACGCTCCTGGGGGACGGCGCGCAGCGGCACAGGGGGGCTACACTTCTTGCGGTGTCACTGTTCAAAGCCGCCTCCACCGTCTCCCTCCTGACCCTCGTCTCCCGCATCACCGGGCTGGTGCGGGAGCTGCTCATGGCCTCGGTCTTCGGGGTCAGCGCCATGACGGACGCCTTCAATGTGGCGTTCCGCATTCCCAACCTGTTTCGCCGGGTCCTCGGCGAAGGGGCCTTCAGCCAGGCGTTCGTGCCGGTGCTGTCCGCCACCCGTGCCCAGGAGGGCGACGAAGGGGCCCGGGCGCTGATCAACCATGTGGGCACCTTGCTCGCATGGACGCTGGTGCTGCTGTGTATTGCCGGTGTGCTGGGCGCCCCCTGGATGGTGTGGGGCATGGCCAGCGGGCTCCAGCAGTCGCCCCAGGGTTTTGACGCCGCCGTCACCATGACGCGCTGGATGTTCCCCTACATCGGCTTCATGTCGCTGGTGGCCCTGGCGGGGGGCATTCTCAATACCTGGAAGAAGTTCGCGGTGCCCGCGGCGTCGCCGGTGCTGCTCAACATCGCGCTCATTCTCTCCATCGTCCTGGGGGCGCCCTGGTTCGCCCGCCATGGCATCGAGCCCATCTACGCGCAGGCCGCCGGGGTCATGGTGGGGGGGCTGCTGCAGCTGGCCATCCAGGTGCCCGCGCTGGCGCGCCTGGGGCTGCTGCCGCGCATCGGGGTGCGCTGGGCGGCGATCCGGGCCGCCTGGTCGGACCCCACCACGCGCAAGGTGATCCGCCTGATGCTGCCCGCGCTGCTGGGGGTGAGCGTGGCGCAGGTCTCGCTGCTCATCAACACGCAGATCGCCTCGCACCTGGCCACCGGCAGCGTGAGCTGGATCACCTACGCCGACCGGCTGATGGAGCTGCCGACCGCGCTGCTGGGCGTGGCGCTGGGGGTGGTGCTGATGCCGCAGCTGGCCAGCGCCCGCGCCAAGCAGGACGACGAAAGGTATTCGGCCATGCTTGACTGGGGGCTGCGCCTGGTGGTGTTGCTGTCGGTGCCCTGCATGGTGGCCTTGCTGGTCTTTTCAGAGCCGCTGGTGGCGGTGCTGTACCACTATGGGGCCTTTGGCGACCAGGACGTGCGCCAAACCACCCTGGCACTCACGGGTTATGGCGTGGGCCTGGTGGGCATTGTGGCCATCAAGGTGCTGGCGCCCGGTTTCTATGCCAAGCACGACATGCGCACTCCCATGCTCATTGCGGTGGCGGTGCTGGTGCTGACGCAGCTGATGAACCTGGTGCTGGTGCGCTACCTGCAGCACGCCGCCCTGACGCTGACCATCGGCATCGGGGCCCTCGTCAATGCCGCCTGGCTGCTGATCGGCCTGCTGCGGCGCGGCAGCTACCGGCCCTTGCCTGGCTGGGGCAAGTTCGCCCTGCAGGTGATCGCCGCGAGCGCCTTGCTGGCCCTGCTGCTGGCGTGGGGCGCGCAGCACTTCGACTGGGTGGCGATGAAGGGGCAGACCCTTCGGCGCATAGGGCTGCTGGCCGGGCTCATGGCTGCGGCGGCCGTGCTGTACTTCGGCGCGCTGTGGGCGGCCGGCCTCAAGCTGCGCCAGCTGCTGCGGCGCTGACGGCGGCAAAGGCCGCAAATGTGCTGCCAAGCGGTGCCTTCTGTCGCTTGACGCAGGCCGGCGCGGCACTTACAACCCTGCCATATGTCCCTGAGCTATTCCGTGCCCACCTCGCTGGAGTACTTTGCATCGCTGGTGCAGAGCGACGACCACTTTCCGCTGCTGGAGGCCGCGGCCAGCCTGGCCCACGACGAGTACCCGGAACTGGATGTGCAGCAGTTGCTGGGCGACATGGACCAGCTGCTCGCCCGCATCAAGCGCCGCCTGCCCGCCGATGCGCCCGCGCTGCAGCGCCTGCGCACCCTCAACCAGTTCTTCTTCGCCGACCTGGGTTTTGGCGGCAACGTCAACAACTACTACGACCCCGAGAACAGCTACCTCAACGCCGTGCTGCGCACGCGCCGGGGCATCCCGATTTCGCTGGCCGTGCTGTGGATGGAGCTGGCCCAGGGCCTGGGCCTGCATGCGCGGGGCATCGCGTTCCCCGGGCACTTCATGGTCAAGGTGCTGCTGCCCAAGGGGCAGGTGGTGCTCGACCCGATCTCGGGCCAGTCGCTCAGCCGCGAGGAACTGGCCGAGCGACTGGAGCCCTACAAGCGCCGCAATGGCCTGGTGGACGACTACGATGTGCCGCTGGGCCTGTATCTGCAGGCGGCCACGCCGCGCGACATCATCGCGCGCATGCTGCGCAACCTCAAGGAGGTGCACCGCACCCAGCAGGACTGGCAGCGCCTGATCACCGTGCTCGACCGGCTCATCGTGCTGCTGCCCGAGGCCTGGGGCGAGCGGCGCGACCGGGGGCTGGCCCATGCCGAGCGGGGCAATACCGCCGAGGCCGTGGCCGACCTGCAGGCCTATCTGGCCCATGCCGAAGACGGTCTGGACATCGACCTGATTGCCGACCGCCTCAACGCACTGCGCGGCTAGAACGGCGCGCTGTGCGCGGGCTGGTCGGCCCGTAGCTGTGCCAGCTGCCGGCGCAGCTCGGTGTTCTCGGCGGTGAGTTCCGCCACGCGGTGGCGCAGGGCCTGCAGCTCGTCGGCACTTCCCTCGGCGCCCGTGCCCGGCTGTGGCGCAGCCTTTTCTTCCTTTTCTTCCTTTTCTTCTTCCTCTGAACGCGCTTCGTCGCGCGGCTTGCGCTTGTTGAGTTCGCGCACGCGCTTGGCGGCCTGCTTGAGCTCATCCTTGCCCGCGGCGACGGCCGCCACCTGCTCCTCGGCGGGCAGCGTGGACACGGCGGCGGCGGCGTTGATGGAAATGGTGCCGGACTTCACGGCGGCCACCAGCTCGGGGGCGGCCTGCTTCTGGATCTTCTCGATCATCACCACCTGGCTGCTGCTCAGCCGCGCGGCCCGGGCGATGGCCTCGCGGCTGGCCAGCGGATCGGGGGCGGGCAGGGCGGCAGTGGCCTCGGGCGCCGCCGGGGCGTCCGCGGCCAGGGTGTCGGGTGACTCCGAAGGCTCCGGGGCGCGCGCCTTGCGCTCGGCCATGATCTCGCGCTTGCGCAGGGCCAGCACACCGCGCTGGAAGTCCGACACGCTGCGGCGCCCCAGGTGCTGGTCGATCATCCACAGGTGCACGTCCTCCATCGACTGGAAACGCGGGTTCTGCACCGTCTGGAAGGGCAGGCCGTGCTTCTGGCAGATGCCGTAGCGGTTGTGGCCGTCCACCAGCACGTCGCCCCACAGCACCAGCGCGTCGCGGCAGCCCTCGGCCAGGATGCTGCGCTCCAGGGCCTCGTGCTCGTCGGGGGTCAGGGGTTCGATATAGGCTTTGAGTTCTTCGTTGACGACGATGTTCATGGTGGAAAGCGGTCCGGGAGCAGGGCAAGGGGCGCGATTGTAGACATGCCCGGGCCCGCACCTACCGATCGCGGGTGTCCCGCAGCGCCAGCCAGCCCGCCACCGCCGTGAAGGCGGCCACCACGGCCACGATGATCCAGAAACCGTGCCCGTTGTCCGCCAGCGGCACGCCGCCCACGTTCATGCCGAACAGCCCCGCCAGGATGTTGATGGGCAGGGCCAGCACGGTCACCACCGTCAGCACGAAGAGGCTGCGGCTGTTGGCTTCCTGCACGTTGGCGGCGATCTCTTCCTGCAGCAGCTTGATGCGCTCCTGCAGGCCCTGCATGTCGCGCAGCACCACCGAGAATTCCTCCGTGGAGTCGCGCAGCTCCTGGGCATCGTCCGCGCCCATCCATGCGGGCGGGTGCTGCAGCAGGCGAAACAGCGCGGCGGGCTCGGGGGCCAGCAGCCGCTGCAGGCGCACGAGCAGGCGCCGCAGCACCCCGAGCCGCGCGCGCTTGTGGTCCAGGCGGCCGGCCAGCAGCTCGTCCTCCACGTCGTCGATGCGCTGGGTCACCCCGCGCACGATGTCCACCAGGCCCGAGGCCTGGGTGCGCATCAGTTCGGCCAGCAGGGCCACGCTGGATCGCGGCGCCTGCCCGCTGCGCACCGCCGTGCGCAGCGCATCCACCGAGCGCAGCGGCCGCGTGCGCCCGGTCACCATCAGGCGCGGCGCCACGCTGGTCCAGAGCGTGGCGATGTCCGAGGGCTCGAACGCGAAGTCGAAGTGCGCGTCGTTGAGGACGGCGATCAGCGTGTCGTCGTCGCGCTCGATGCGCGTCGATACCGAGCGGTCCTTGAGCGCATCGAAGAAGGCCTCGGGCAGGCCGGCGTGCCGCTCCATCCAGCGCACGGCCTGCGCGTGGCTCAGGTTGAAATGCAGCCACAGGAAGGTGGTGGCGTGCTCCGCTTGCGGCGCTGCGGTGCCCGTGGCTGGCGGATGCCGCAGCGCGCTCAGCCACTGCGCGGCCTGCGCCGAATCGACTTCGCGCGGGGGTGCGTCGGCATCCAGCAGATAGCCGCAGATCAGCCCGGCGGCATCGCCGCCGTAGTTCAGGTGGGCATTCACGGCAAAGAGGGCGCGCGGCGGAAAGGAGGGAGACAGGCTGGCACCGCCGCATGTTGGCGCGCGGGCGTGACAGCGCCGTGACAGATCACGCCGATGTCACAACACTGTCACCTGCTGGCGCCACGATGGCGCATCTCTCTGTCTATTTGCCTGCACGGATCGGTTGCCCATGTTTCACCAGAACACCCTTGACACCCAGGACTTGATGCAGCGCATCGCCAACGACCTGATCGACAGCTACGACGAAGAGCTGGAGCTGGAGATCGAGGACCGCAACGTGGACGATCTCGGCGCCCCCCAGCCCACGGACAAGCTGGCGCGCCAGCTTTACTTCAAGGAGCTGTTCCGCCTGCAGGGCGAACTCGTCAAGCTGCAGGACTGGGTGCAGCACAGCCGCCAGAAGGTGGTGATCCTGTTCGAGGGGCGCGACGCGGCGGGCAAGGGCGGCGTGATCAAGCGCATCACCCAGCGCCTGAACCCGCGCGTGGCCCGCGTGGCCGCGCTGCCCGCGCCCAACGACCGCGAGCGCACGCAGTGGTACTTCCAGCGCTATGTGGCGCACCTGCCCGCCGCCGGCGAAATGGTGCTGTTCGACCGCAGCTGGTACAACCGCGCGGGTGTCGAGCGGGTCATGGGCTTTTGCACCGACGACGAATACGAGGAATTCTTCCGCACCGTGCCCGAGTTCGAGAAGATGCTGGTGCGCTCGGGCATCACGCTCGTCAAGTACTGGTTCTCGATCACCGACGAGGAGCAGCACCTGCGCTTCCTCGGGCGCATCCACGACCCGCTCAAGCAGTGGAAGCTCAGCCCCATGGACCTGGAAAGCCGCGTGCGCTGGGAGGCCTATACCAAGGCCAAGGAAACCATGCTGGAACGCACCCACATCGCCGAGGCGCCCTGGTGGGTGGTGCAGGCGGTGGACAAGAAAAAGGCGCGCCTGAACTGCATCGCCCACCTGCTGTCGCAGCTGCCCTACCAGGAGGTGCCGCATCCGGCGGTGGTGCTGCCCGACCGCGTGCGCAACCCCGAGTACCTGCGCCAGCCGGTGCCCGCGTCGATGTACGTGCCCGAGGCGTACTGAAGCCCTTGGGGCAAGATGATTGCTATTATTTATATAGCTGTCAGCGCTTTCCCATCAAGCGCTGGAGGCCAGAAAAGCCTCAAGTACAGGACTGCGGCGCCGCACCCCTGAGCCTCTGGATCGTCGGGACCACATCCCGCTCCTGCAGCGCCTTCGCGAGGGGACTCGGGCACGGCGGTGTCCGCGTGGCCGGGGCAGGGCCCTTGTTGATTGGCCACGCCACGCCGCACAGTGTTCTCCTGTGTGTTCCTTCTCAGTGGGGCCGCCGCGCCGTGCCCTGGGACGGCGTGCCGCCCCGGCCGAACTGGTGCCAGGCGCGGCGCAGCTGCGTGTCGGAGCTGAAGCCCGCCATCTGCGCGGCCTGGGTGACGTTGCGCCCGGACTGCAGGGCCGCTTCGGCCGTGGCCAGTCGGATGCGGCGCAGGTACGCCAGCGGCGCGATGCCCGCATGCTCCAGGAACAGCCTTGTGAGGTGCCGGGGCGAGGTGTGCGCCACCTCCGCCATGGCGGGCACGCTCCAGTCGGCCTGGGGTTGCTGGCCCACGGCGTCCTGCACGCGGTGCAGCGCGGCGTGCAGGTGGTTGCGGTGGTGCAGGAAGGGCGAGAACTGCGGGTCGTCCGGGCCCCGGCGAAGCCCGATCACCATCGCCTGCGCCACCTGCACGGCCACGGTGGGGCCGCACAGGTCCGAGATGCGGTGCAGCAGCAGGTCGATGCCGGTGGTGACGCCCGCGCTGGTGTAGATGGGCCCGTCGGTCACGAACACGCGGTTGGCGGCCACGTCGCAGCGCGGGTCCACCTCGGCCAGTTCGTCGAGGTGCAGGTGGTGCGTGGTGGCGCGCCGGCCGGTGAGCAGGCCGGCATGCGCGGCGAGCACCGCCCCGGCGCACACGGTGACCAGCTCGAGCTGCCCGGCCACCGGGCGCAGGCCGCGCAGCCAGTGCAGCAGCGCCTGGGCCTCGCCGTGGCCTACGTCGATGCGCCGGCCCGGCAGGCCCACCAGCACCACCCAGGCGGGGCTGGGCAGCACCTCGGGCAACGGCGCCAGGCCCGTGAGCGCGACGCCCACGGAGGTCATGGACTCGGGCGTGGGGCTCACGAAGTGCTGCACGAAGCGCTCGGGCAGGCCCCGTGCGCGCAGCGTCTGGTTGGCGATGCGCAGCGCCTCTGCGGGGCCTGCCCAGTCCAGCACCAGGCTGCCGGGCAGCAGCGCGAAATAGACGTGGATGGGGGCGGGTGGCATGTCCTGCATCAGTGTTTCCTTGCTTCGTCCGCGGCCTTGAGAACCGGCACGGCCGGGGCCCGTGCCCCCGGAGCCGGCCTTGCCAGGCCCCGGCGGGAGAGGGGGCGGGGCGGCACGGGCGGCCTTCAGGGCGCGGGATTCCAGGGCGTGTCCATCTGGCGGGCGGTGCGCTGGGAGAGCGCCGAGCCCGCCAGGCGCGTGACCAGATGCAGGCTCATGTCGATGCCGGCGCTGATGCCCGCAGACGTGACGATCGCGCCCCGGTCCACCCAGCGCACATTCTCCTGCACGTTGAGCGCGGGAAACTGCGCGCGCAGGTCCGCGATGTCCTCCCAGTGCGTGGTGACGGGCCCTTCGGTGACCACGCCGGCCGCCGCCAGGATGAACGCGCCGGTGCATACCGAGGCCGTGACCCGCGCGCCGCGCGCGGCCCGGGCCACCCAGGCGCGCGTCTGGGCGCAGGCGGCGGCTGCATCGACCACGCCCCCGGGCACGATGAGCACGTCCGGCGCCACGGCGGTGGCGAAGTCGGCATCGGGCAGCACCCGCAGGCCGGCGCGCGCCTGCACCGGCTGCATGCCGCGCGCCACGCACTGCACGGCAAAGGGCACGGGTGCGCCGGGCCGCAGGCGTTGCTGCATGCGGGTGGCGGTGGTGAACACTTCGTAGGGGCCCGCGAGGTCAAGGGCCTCCACGTCGTCGAAGACGAGGATGGCGATCTTCAGCGGATGGGGGGCAAGGGTGGCTTCGGTCATGGTGCGGTGGCGGGCTGGGGTGGCGTGGGGGTGGAAAAGACGTAGCGCGGGTAGGTGTCCTGCGCGGCGGCGACCGCCTGCAAGTCCAGGTCCACGGTGCAAAAGGGCTGTGCGGGCGTGGTGCGCGCGAGCAGGGCGCCGTCGGGGCTGATGGCCCAGCCCGCGCCGCCATAGGTGCCGGCGGCGGCATCCACGCGGTTGGACGACAGGCTGTAGGCCCCCGTGCGCACGGCGGCCACGGTGCCCACCGCCAGCCATTTGGCGGTGGTGGCCGCCGCCGTGGCACGCGGCGACAGGATGGCCTGCACGCCGCCGAGCGCGGCATAGGCGCCGTAGGTGTCCAGTGCCCAGAGTTCGGAGCAGATATTGAGCCCGAAGCCGAGCGCACCGGCCTGCAGGCGGGGGAAGGCGGCGTCGCCGCGCTCGAACCAGTGCGCCTCCCAGCCGCCGGGTTCGTCGGGCAGGTGGAACTTGCGCCGCAGCGGCAGGTAGCCGCCCTGGCGCGACCAGGCAAAGCCCTCGTTGAAGCGCTGTCCGCCCACCGTGACCGGGCGGGCGCCCACCACCCAGTCGGTGTCCAGCGCGTGCAGGCGGGCTTGCCAGGCGTCGCTCAGCGCCACGGCGGCATCCCAGCGGGCGGGTTCGGGGGGCAGGGTCTCCCACAGGGGTTCGACAAACGCGAACTCGGGCAGCAGCACCAGCCCGGACCGCTCGGCGCGGGTGTGCGCGCACAGGGCGGCCCAGGCGGCCTCCAGCAGCGCGGGTTGGCAGGGAAGTTCACAGACGGTGGCGCGCATGGCGGTGGATCCTCGTGGCATGGGCAGGGTGGAAGCGGGCGGGCAAGGGTGCGGTGCCGATCACTATCGGACAAATCTCAAGAGGCCTGCTTCTGCAGCGGGTATCTTGCAGCGCTCATGGTGCCTGCGGGTACTGGATGTGTCCGAACTCGATGGGACAGGTTTCGATCAATTTGCGCCATATATCGGGCGAAACCTGCCGCGTGGATGCCGGCAAGGTGCCCAAGGGCTCTGGAAAGTCCGAGGAAATGGCCCACCACGCTGGATGGACAAGGGGTTCCAGCTATCAAATTGAGAGTTTCGTGCGCGGGAGGCCAGATGCTGTTATGGTGATTAGGGTTTTCCCTTGTTCCGTGGGGCGCCCCACCGCCTGCACTGGCCACGCCCCACCGCCGTTTGTTTGCCGCCCTTCATTTTTTTTCTATTCCCCCACACCAGCACACCATGGCCCCACGCTCCCGCCTGTTCTCCCTGTCAGCGCTGACGCGGGCGTACCAGCGCAACCTGAAGGCCCTGGTGCGCGCGACACGGCCCGCGCGCCCGGTGCGGCGCAAGGCGGCGGTGCCGCTGGCGGCGCCAGTCGCCGCGCGGGCTGGGGCGGCGGCACCCGGCGCGCGCGCGCCGCGCAGCGCCGCCGTGCGGGGCGAATGGCTGGCGGGGGTGGCGCCGGGGCCTGCGGGGGCGCGGCGTTACCACCTCTACATCCCGCCGGGGCTGGCGCCCAGGCCGGGTGAGCGTTTTCCGCTGCTGGTCATGCTGCACGGCTGCGGCCAGACGGGGCGCGATCTGGCCATCGCATCGCGCATGAACCGGCTGGCCGCGCGCGAGCGGTTTCTGGTGCTGTACCCCGAGCAGGAGCGCGTGGCCAACGCGCACGGCTGCTGGAACTGGTTCGAGCGCCGCAGCGGCAAGGCACAGGCCGAAGCCGCCACGCTGCTGGCCGCCGTGGACAAGGTCGCGCGCCGCCAGCCCGTGGACCTTGCCCGCGTGGCGGTGGCGGGCCTCTCGGCCGGCGCGAGCATGGCGGTGCTGATGGCCGCGCTGTATCCCCACCGGTTCTGCGCCGTGGCCATGCACTCGGGCGTGGCGCCGGGCACGGCCGAGTCCGCGGCCACCGCCATCGCGGCGATGCACGGGCGGCGCGAGGCGCAGCTGCCCGAGCCCCTGCAGCGGCGCGTGGCCAAGGCGCCGGCCATCGTGGCCGGTGGTGCTGCGCCCATCCCCGCGCTGCAGCCCGTGCTACCTCCGCTGCTGGTGCTGCATGGGGACGCGGACGGCGTGGTGTCGGTGCGCAACGCCGCGGCCACGGCGGTGCTGTGGGCCCAGGCGCTGGGCGCGCGCGCCGGAGCGGTGCGCACCCTGCAGCGTGGCCAGCGGCACGCCATGCAGGTCACGGAATACAAGGCCCGGGGCCGCACGGTGGTGGCGCTGCGCGAGGTGGTGGGCCTGGCCCATGCGTGGAGCGGCGGCGCGGCCCACCAGCCGTACAGCGATCCGGCGGGGCCTGATGCCTCGGCCCTGGTCTGGGCCTTCGTGGCGCGGCAGTTCGATCGCAGGCGGTTTTGAATGAAATGGCGTCCTGGCGCTTGCTGGATAAGCGCTGAATGCTATTGATCAAGTAGCAAAAGAGCCGCGCGGCGTGCCATGGCCGGGCGGTGCGCGCGAGAAGGACGCGCGCGCGGTGCGAAGCCCCGCCGTCAGCGCAGCTGGCGCGGCGCCGCGGCCGCGGGCAGGGAGGGCGCCGCGTGGCCGGCGCCATGCGCGCCGTTCAGATGAAAGGCCGCGACCACCTGCTTGAGCTCGTGCGCCTGCTGCTGCAGCGCGGCGGCGGCGGCGGTGGCCTGCTCGACCAGCGCCGCGTTCTGCTGCGTGCCCTGGTCCATCTGCGCGATGGCCTCGTTGATCTGCTCGATGCCGTCGGTCTGCTCGCGGCTGGCCTGGCTGATCTCCTCGATCACGGCCGACACGCGCAGCACGCTGTCCACCACGTCCTGCATGGTGGCACCGGCCTCCTGGGCGAGCTGGGCGCCGGCTTTCACCTGCTCGGCGGAGTTCCCGATCAGGGCCTTGATTTCCTTGGCGGCTTCGGACGAGCGCTGCGCCAGGCTGCGCACCTCGGTGGCCACCACCGCGAAGCCCCGGCCCTGTTCCCCGGCGCGCGCCGCTTCCACGGCGGCATTGAGGGCCAGGATGTTGGTCTGGAACGCGATGCCTTCGATCACACCGGTGATGTCGGACACCTTGCGCGACGAGGCGTCGATGGACCCCATGGTCTGCACCACCTTCTCCACCACCGCGCCGCCCTTGCGCGCCACGTCGGAGGCGGACTGCGCCAGCACGCTGGCCTGGTGGGCGTTGTCGGCGTTCTGCTTGACGTTGGAGGTCATCTCCTCCATCGACGCCGCCGTCTGCTCGAGCGCGCTGGCCTGCGATTCGGTGCGCGCGGAGAGGTCCTGGTTGCCGGACGCGATCTGCTGCGAGGCGCTCGCGATGTGCTCGGTGCCGTCGCGCACGCGCTGCACGATGCGGTGCAGGCTGCCCTGCATGCCCTGCATGTCCAGCAGCAGGCTGGAGCGATCGCCCTCCCGGGTCTCCACCGACACCGACAGGTTGCCCTCGGAAATGCTGCGGGCGATGGTGCGCGCGTAGCCGGGCTCGCCGCCCAGCTGGCGCAGCAGGTTGCGCGAGATCAGCGTGCCCACCACCAGCAGCGCCGCACCCAGCAGCAGCGCCACGGCACCAAAGCCCAGCGCGCGCTGCCAGATGGCGGAATTGACCGTGTCGATGTACACCCCCGAGCCGATGACCCAGCCCCAGGGCGCGAATCCCTTCACGTACGAGGTCTTCTCCACCGGTGTGTCGCTGCCGGCCTTGGGCCACAGGTAGGGCACGAAGCCCGCGCCGCCGGCCTGCACGGTGCGCACGAACTCGACGAACAGCTGTTTGCCGTTGGGGTCCTTGTTGGCGGTGAGGTCCTGGCCGTTCAGCTCGGGGCGGATGGGGTGCATCACCATGCGCGGATGCATGTCGTTGATCCAGACATACTCGTTGCCGCTGTAGCGCAGCGCCTGGATGGCCGCCGCCGCGCGCTTGCGGGCCTCGTCATCGGGCATGCCGCCCTTGGTGCTCAGGTCGTGGAAATGCGTGGCGATGCCGTGCGCCGCCTCCACGACCTGGCGCACGCCGGTCTGGCGTTCTTCCAGGATCAGCTGGCGCTCCGACACCAGGAACCATGCTGTCATCACCACGATGCCGAGGATCGCGCTCAGCACCAGAAGGGCCAGTTTTCTTGCGATGGTCATGGGAAGCCTTTACAACGGGAAGGTCTGGACGCGGTGGTCCTGCGGGCTGCACGGCACTGTCAGTCAGGGTACTGCCGCAGCCTTTGCGCAAGCCTTGGCGAAAACCCGCATGAGCAGGGCACGGCCGGCGAAAGAAGGCGGTCCAGGCGGGGCCCGGGGCGGGATATGGCGCCGGCGTTGTCCGGCCCCGGCACCCCCGGCGCGGGGGGCGCGGCGTCTACACGAGCCGCGCCGCCACCAGTTCCTTCTTGAGGTAGGCGTAGAACAGCGGCGCCGCGACCAGCCCCGCGGGGCCGAAGACGGCCTCGGCCACGAACATCACGCTGAGCAGCTCCCACACCCCCATCTGCGTGCGGCGGCCCACCACCTTGGCGTTGATGACGTATTCGGCCTTGTGGATGAGGATCAGAAAGCCCAGGCAGGCGGCAGCGGCCAGCGGCGATACCGACAGGCCCACGATGGTGATCACCACGTTGCACACCAGGTTGCCCACGATGGGCACGAGCCCGGCCACGAAGGTGAAGGTGATGAGCACGGTCGTGTAGGGCAGCGCCAGGCCCCACAGCGGCAGCACGAACAGCAGGAACAGCGCCGTGAGCAGCGTGTTGAATGCCGCGATCCAGAACTGCGCCGCCACGATCTGGCGGAACGCCTCGCCGAACAGCGTGATGCGCAGCTTCAGCTGCTGGGCCAGCGGCCCCCGCGCCAGGGCAGGCGGGCGCACGGCGGCCAGCGCGCCGATCAGCAGGCCCACATAGGCAAACAGCAGGCCGGCCAGCCAGGCACGCCCCGCCATGGCCAGCGCGCCCGCCTTGGCGCCCAGGTAGCCGGCGATGATGCGCTGGATTTCCGCCGCGCCTTCCGGCAGGTGGGCCGCGACGTCGGCGGGCAGCTTCAGGCGCAGTTCCAGCACGGTGCGCGCCATGTAGTCCAGCAGCTCGCGGTACTGCTGGGGCGCATCGACCAGGTAGCCCCGCGAATGGGTGAGTCCCGCCGCCAGCAGGGCCAGTGGCAGCAGCATGACCAGGCCGGCGGCCACGACCTGGGCCGCCCGCACGCTGCCGGCGGAGGGCGTGGCCTGGCGCTGCGCCCGGCCCAGGCCGTGGGCGAACCAGCGCGTGAGGGCGCGGGTGAGCAGGAAGCCCAGGCACACGCACAGCAGGCCCGGGAGCAGGCCGCGCCACATCACCAGCAGCAGCACGGCCGCCACCAGCAGGTAGCTGGCCACCACGATGCCCCGGGTCAGGGTGCGCGGCGGCAGCGTGGCGGGCGTGGGTTCTGGCGGCGCAGAGGAGAGGGGGGCCGAAGGGGGACGCTGCGCCATGCGCGGAAGCGGGCTGGGGTGGTGGGGCGAAAGTCGATCGGTCAGGCCACGACCACGGCGGCGCCATCGCCGCGCGGCGCGATCGCACCGATGGTGTACACCTTCTCGCCCGCGGCGGCCAGCGTGGCGGCCGTGGCGGCGGCGTTGGCGGCGTCCACCACCACCACCATGCCGATGCCGTTGTTGAAGGTGCGGTTCATCTCGATGTCGTCGATGCCGGCGGTCTTCTGCAGCCAGGCGAACAGCTCGGTCTGGGGCCAGCTGCCCTTGGTGAGATGGGCGGCCGTGCCGTCGGGCAGCACGCGCGGGATGTTCTCCAGCAGCCCGCCGCCGGTGATGTGGGCCAGGGCCTTGATGGGGTGGGCGGCCAGCGCGGCCAGCACGTTCTTCACGTACAGGCGCGTGGGTTCCATGATGGCCTGCTTGAAGGGCTTGCCGTCCAGCGTGGCGGGGGCGGTGGCCCCTGCGCGGTCGATGCACTTGCGCACCAGCGAGAAGCCGTTGGAATGCACGCCCGCCGAGGCCAGGCCCAGCACCACGTCGCCGGGGGCCACGTCCCTGCCGGTCAGGATCTTCGACTTTTCGACCGCACCGACCGCGAAACCGGCCAGGTCGTATTCGCCGGCGGGGTACATGCCCGGCATTTCGGCCGTTTCCCCGCCGATCAGGGCGCAGCCCGACAGCTCGCAGCCCCGGGCGATGCCGCCGACCACGGCCGCGGCCGTGTCCACGTCGAGCTTGCCGCAGGCGAAGTAGTCGAGGAAGAACAGGGGCTCGGCGCCCTGCACCAGCACGTCGTTCACGCTCATGGCCACTAGATCGATGCCCACGGTGTCGTGCATGTTCCACTCGAACGCCAGCTTGAGCTTGGTGCCCACGCCGTCCGTGCCGGAGACCAGCACGGGCTCCTTGTAGCGCTTGGGCACCTCGAACAGGGCGCCAAAGCCGCCGATGCCCGCCAGCACGCCTTCGCGCATGGTCTTCTTGGCCAGCGGCTTGATGCGCTCGACCAGGGCGTCGCCCGCGTCGATGTCAACGCCGGCGTCTTTGTACGAAATGGGGGTGGAGGGGGCAGAAGAGCTCATGGGTGGTGTGGTGCAGATAGGCCCGCGCGGCGGGCTGGAATCCGGGGATTTTAAGGGGCATGCCCCGCCGTGCCTCCTCAGCCCTGTGCCGGCGGGGGCTTTGGGGTGGCGCGGCGGGCCGCCGCGGCCTGCAGCAAGACGCCCGCCAGCGCCAGGGCGGCAAAGCACATTCCGGCGCCGAAGGTGGCGCTGGCGCCCCATTGGTCCCACAGCAGGCCGGCCAGCGCGCTGGCCACCAGCAGGGCCACGCCGCTGACCAGGTTGAACATGCCGAAGGCCGTGCCGCGCAGGTCGGCGGGGGCGGTATCGGCCACCATCGTGGCCAGCAGGCCCTGCGTCATGGCCATGTGCAGCCCCCACAGGGCGATGCCCTGCCCGGTGAAGGCCAGCAGCGCATCGGCGGCGATCAGCACCACCAGCCCCCCGGCGAGCAGCGTGGTGTGCCGGGCCGTGTCGGAGAGCTTGCCGAGCGGGTACGCGCCCAGCGCGAAGACCACGTTCATCAGCACCAGCACCAGGGGCGTCAAGGCGAGGGGCAGGCCGCCTTGCTGCATGCGCAGCACCAGGAAGGCTTCGCTGAAGCGGGCCAGGGTGAACACCGCGCCCAGGGCCACCACCCCCCAGTAGGCGGGGCCCAGCCGCCGCAGGCTCTCGCGGCGGATGGGGTTGGCGCGGGCGGCGCCGGCGGGGCGCTCCGGCTCGCGCACGCCCACGACGAGCAGCACCACGCACAGCGCGGCCGGGAGCACCGCCACCCAGAAGACCGCACGGAAATCGTTGGCCCAGAGCAGCATCAGCCCCATGGCGAGCAGCGGGCCCAGAAAGGCGCCCACGGTGTCGAGCGACTGCCGCAGTCCGAAGGCCGCGCCGCGCATGCCGGGCGGGGCCAGGTCGGCCACCAGCGCATCGCGGGGCGCGCCCCGGATGCCCTTGCCCACGCGGTCCAGCAGCCGCGCCGCCACCACCAGGCCGACGGTGGTGGCCAGCGCGAACAGCGGCTTGGACAGGGCGCCGAGCCCGTAGCCCAGGATGGCCAGCGGCTTGCGCCGGCCCCACCAGTCGCTCAGGACGCCCGAGAACACCTTCAGGATGAGGGCCGTGGCCTCGGCCGCGCCCTCGATGAGGCCCACGGTGAGCATGCTGACCCCCAGCGCCGCGACCATGAAGACGGGCAGCAGGCTGTGGATCATTTCGGACGAAATGTCCATGAGCAGGCTCACCAGGCCCAGGGCCCAGATGCTGGCCGGCAGGCGCTTGGAGGGGGAGGGTGGAAGGGCCATGGGTGCTGACGAGGCAGAGCGTGGGGAAGCCGGCGGCCGAAGGGGGCCGGCGGGAGACTAAAATCGGCTCCATTGTCGTTGTCGGGCCTCTTCGCAAGGAGTTCCTGCCCTGGCAACGGGCCGTCGGCCACCACTTTCGCCGCACCCGCCGCAGTCACCTACGGCCGGGCGCTTCCAACTTCATCCGTGATGCTGCTGCTGATCCCTTCCTTGTCTGCCGCTCCCGCACTGAATGCCACGGGCCTGGCCATGCTGCCCGGGTGCCGCGCATGAAGCAGCTGGCGCTGGACATCGGCCTGGCCACCGGCCCCACCCTGGCCCGTTTTTTCGCGGGCCCCAACGAGGCGGCCCTGCAGCACCTGCGCCTGGCGGTGGGCGAGGGCAGCAGCCAGGCCACCCGCTCGCCGGTGCCCACCTACCTCTGGGGCGAGCCTGGCAGCGGCAAGACGCACCTGCTCACGGCCGTGCGCCACGCCCTGCGCGAGCAGGGTGCCAGCGTGGGCTGGCTCGACCCGTCGGTGGCCGAGCCGCCGGATTTCGATGAGCGCTGGGCCGCCATCGTCATGGACGACGTGCACCTGTACAGCACCGCCCAGCAGGCCACGGCCTTCAACTGGTTCGTGAATGCCATCAGCCCGGCCAGCGGCAGCCAGCGCTGGGTGCTGGCCGCGGGCGACCTGCCGCCGGCCGACCTGCCCCTGCGCGACGACCTGCGCAGCCGCCTGGGCTGGGGCCATGTGTTCCAGCTGCAGCTGCTGGGCGAAGCCGAGCGCCGCTCCGTGCTGCGCCAGGAAGCCGACGCGCGCGGCGTGTTCCTGGGTGACGAGGTGATGGACTACATGCTCAACCGCTTCTCGCGCGACCTGGGCAGCCTCATGCAGCTCTTGGACCAGCTCGACGCGTTTGCCTTGCGCACCCAGCGCGCCATCACGATTCCCTTGCTCAAGACGATGCTGGAATCGGAATGACGCCGACCCATGCGCCCCTTTTTGTCTGTGAAACTGAATGACTTCTGAACCCCGCCGCCTGCGGCTTGCGCTGTTTGACCTGGACCACACGCTGCTGCCGCTCGACTCCGACTACGAGTGGGGCGAGTTCACCATCCGCATCGGCTGGAACGACCCCGTGGAGTTCGCGCGCCGCAACGACGAGTTCTACGCCCACTACCAGGCGGGCACGCTCGACGTGCACGACTACGTGCGCTTCGCGACCGAGGCCGTGCGCCTGCGCGGGCCGGAGGCGGCAATGGCCGCACACCAGCAGTTCATGCACGATGTGATCACCCCCGCCATCAAACCCCAGGCGCTCGATCTCATCCGCCAGCACCAGGCTGCCGGCGACGAGGTGCTGATCGTCACCGCCACCAATGAGTTCGTGACCACCCCCATCGCCCAGGCGCTGGGGGTGCAGCAGCTGCTGGCCGTGCAGCTGGCGCGCGACGCCAGCGGCTGGTACACCGGCGAGATCGACGGCATTCCCACCATGCGCGAAGGCAAGGTGCGGCGCATGGAACAATGGCTGGCCGAGCGGCAACTCGGCTGGGGCGATGTCGACAGCACGTTCTACAGCGATTCCATGAACGACGTGCCCCTGCTGGAGAAGGTGAACCACCCGGTGGCCACCAATCCCGACCCGCGCCTGCGGGCCCTGGCCCAGGAGCGCGGCTGGCGCATACTGGATCTGTTCACGGCCCCAGCCGGCCAGGATGCCGCCTGACACCTGCGCCCCGCGCCAGACCCCCCTGATTACTCCCTACCCATGATCAAGAAGTTCATCGACAAACTGCTGGGCAAATCGACGCCCGGCACCTCGGGCGGCAAGCCGCATTTCGGCAAGCGCGAAGAGGTGCCCGCCTCGGTGCACGGCATCAACCCCGAGCTGGTGGACCGCCGGGCCGCCGAGGTGGTGGCCACGCTCAAGCAGGCGGGCTTCGAGGCCTACATCGTGGGCGGCGCCGTGCGCGACCTGCTGCTGGGCCTGCGCCCCAAGGACTTCGACGTGGCCACCAACGCCACGCCCGAGCAGGTCAAGGGGCTGTTTCGCCGCGCCTTCATCATCGGCAAGCGCTTTCGCATCGTGCACGTGGTGCACGGACGGGGCCGCGAGCACGAGGTGATCGAGGTGTCGACCTTCCGCGCCTACCTCGACAACGCCGCCGCAGGCCAGGTGGCGGGCAACGAAAAGACCAGCAAGGCCCAGCTGTCGGGCATGCAGCATGCCGTGGACGCCAGCGGCCGCGTGCTGCGCGACAACGTCTGGGGCCCGCAGGACGAAGACGCCACGCGCCGCGACTTCACCGTGAACGCCATGTACTACGACCCGGTGAGCCAGATCGTGGTGGACTACCACAAGGGCCTGCAGGACGCCAAGAAGAAGACGCTGCGCATGATCGGCGATCCGGCCACGCGCTACCGCGAAGACCCGGTGCGCATCATCCGCGCCGTGCGCTTCGCGGCCAAGCTCAGCCCCCTGGGGTTCAGCATCGACGCCAAGTCGGCCGCGCCGCTGGTGCAGTCGCAGGCCCTGCTGGCCGAGGTGCCGCAAAGCCGCATGTTCGACGAAATGCTCAAGCTGCTGCAGACGGGGCACGCCATTGCCACCATCGAACAGCTGCGCAAGCTGGGCATGGCCAAGGGCATCTACCCGCTGCTGGACGTGGCCGTGGAGCGCGCCGACACGCCGTTTGTGAAGGCTGCCCTGGTGGACACCGACCGCCGCGTGAACGAAGGCAAGCCCGTGGCCCCGAGCTTCCTGCTGGCCTGCGTGCTGTGGGAAGACGTGCGCAATGGCTGGCAGGAGCGCCTGAACCAGCGCCAGCATCCGCTGCCCGCGCTGCAGGAGGCCATCGACGAGGTGTTCGACAAGCGCATCGGCGACGTGTCGGGCCGCGGCAAGCTGGCGGCCGACATGCGCGAGATCTGGGTCATGCAGCCGCGCTTTGAAAAGCGCGTGGGCAACACCCCGTTCGGCATGGTGATGCAGCCGCGCTTTCGCGCCGGGTTCGACTTCATGCGCCTGCGCGCCGATGTGGGCGAGGTGGAGGAGGCGCTGGCCGAATGGTGGCAGGACTTCCAGGCGGCCGACGACGAACGCCGTGACGACCTGATGGACCAGGCCAAGGAAGAGCAGAAAGCCCGCCAGAAAGCCCAGCCGGTGGTCAAGCGTGTGCCGCGCCAAGCCCCTGCCGCCGGGCCAAGGGCTGCGGGTGGGGCGGACGCGGAGGGGGATGGGGATGCCGCCCAGGGCGCGGCCGACTTTCCTTCCGAGGGCGGCGCTCCCAAGAAGCGCCGCCGCCGCCGCCGCAAGCCCGGCGGGGGCGACGGTGGGGCGGGCCCCGGCGGGTCCGGTTTCGCGGTGGATGCCTGACCCGCTGCGGTCCGATGCCGTGCGCCCCGGCACCGCGCAGGCCCTGGTGCCCATGAAGGGCCACCGGAAGAACCGATGACACCGATCCAGCCCACGGCCGCTCGCCCGCCACCCCTGGCAAGCACCGGCAGCACGGCCTACATCGGCCTGGGCGCGAACCTGGGCGACGCCCCTGCCGCGCTGCGCTCCGCCGTGCAGGCCATTGCCGCCTTGCCGGCCACCCGGGTCCTGCGGTGGTCGGCGCTGTACCGCAGCGCACCCGTGGATGCCGCCGGCCCGGACTATCACAACGCCGTTGTGGCCGTGCAGACCGCGCTGACACCCCACGGCTTGCTGGCCGCGCTTCAGGCCATCGAGGCCGCGGCCGGCCGCGAGCGCCCCTACCGCAACGCACCCCGCACGCTGGACCTGGACATCCTGCTCTTTGGCGGGCAGGTGCTCGACACCCCCGCACTCACCGTGCCCCACCCGCGCCTGCGTGAGCGGGCCTTCGTGCTGCTGCCCCTGGCCGAGATCGCGCCAGAGCACGTCCACCCCGCATGGCTGGCGGCGGTGCAGGACCAGCACATCGAGCGGCTGCCGGCCGCATGGTGCGAGGCCGTGTAGCCTTTCCGCTCCGCTTTCCGCAAAGCGGTAGCTGGCGTGGCACGGGCCCCGCGCCGCCACGCCCCGGATGTGAAGCGCACGCGTGGGCAGGCGCAGGGGCGCCTCAGGGGCTCACCCTTGCCTGGCGCGCTGGTTCGAGGCAAACACGTTGTCCTTGGGCAAGGCCTGGCCTGCCTGCACGGCCGCCACCCAGTCGCGGGTCGAAGCGGCGGCGGCAAAGTTGCTGTGGAACACCACGCTGAACACACGGTGGATTTCCTCGGCGCTGGCGCTGCCTGCCGCATTGGCATACGGCAGGGCGCCGCTCGCGTCGCTCAGGAACTCCACGGCCAGCCCCCGGTGCGCGGCCTCGTAGATGGTGCTGGCATCGCAGTTGTGCGTCATGTAGCCCACCACGGTCAGGGTGTCGATGCCACGCCCGGCCAGCCACTCGGCCAGGCCGGTGTTCGTGAAGGCGCTCGCCATGCCTTTTTCGATGTGGTGGTCGGCAGGGCGGCGCGCCACTTCGGGGTGCAGCTGCCAGCGCTCGGTGGCCTTGTCGAACACGGGCGCACCGGACGGGGCGGTGTGCTGTACCACGACCACCGGCACACCGGCCGCGTGGGCGGCATCCATCGCGCGGGCGATGTTGGGCAGCGTGTCGGCCACGGGCGGGTATTCGATGGGCAGGTTGCCGCCCGCGAAATACTCGTTCTGCACGTCGATGACGATCAGGGCGCGGCGCGTAGCGGTGGTGGAAGAGGAGGTCATGGTCACAGTCCTTTGATGGGGTGAAAGAAGTAGGTTGCGGGGAAGGAATGGAGTGATTGTTCGCGTGGCCGCCCGTCCTTGAAAGTGGCTTGATTGACACTCATCGATAGAATCAGGCCATCGTGCCCCATCCTGCCCAATCCTCCATCCGCCTGGTTTCCTCCTCTGCCCCGGACACCGTGGCGGTGGTGGCCTTCGACGGCATCAGCCCCTTCCACCTCTCGGTGCCCTGCCTCGTGTTTGGCGAGGACCGCACGGCCGAGGGCATCAACCGCTACAAATTGGTGGTGTGTGGCATGGCGCCGGGCCCGCTGCGCACCTCCGCCGGGTTCGGCATCGAGGTGGGCCATGGCCTCAAGGTGCTGCGGCGTGCACAGACCATCGTCGTGCCTTCCTGGCGCGACGATCTGGCGCCCGTGCCCCCGGCATTGCTGGCCGCGCTGCGGGCCGCGCACCGCCGGGGTGCGCGCATCGTGGGCCTGTGCCTGGGCGCTTTTGTGCTGGCCGAGGCGGGGCTGCTGGATGGCCGCGCAGCGACCACGCACTGGGCGCTGGCGCAGGAGTTCGCGCGACGCTACCCGCAAGTCGTGCTGCGCCCCGAGGTGCTGTACGTGGAGGATGGCACGGTGCTCACCTCGGCCGGTACGGCTGCGGGCATCGACTGCTGCCTGCACCTGCTGCGCCAGCAGCACGGCGCCGAAGCCGCCAACCGTGCCGCGCGCCGCATGGTGGTGGCGCCCCACCGCCAGGGCGGCCAGGCGCAGTACATCCAGCAGCCCGTGGCGCCGTCGGTGCGGGGCGACCGGCTGGCGCCGCTGCTGCAGTGGCTGGGCGAGCACCTGCACGAAACCCACACCCTGGAGGCCCTGGCCGAGCGCGCGGTGATGAGCCCGCGCACCTTCACGCGGCGCTTTCGCCAGGTCACCGGCACGACGGTGGGCCAGTGGCTGCAGAACCAGCGCGTCGCGCTGGCGCAGCGCCTGCTGGAGGGCGGGGACCAGTCCATCGAAGCCGTGGCCATCGAGGCGGGCTTCGGCTCGGCCGTCTCGCTGCGGCAGCACTTCTCCGCCGGGGTAGGCATTGCGCCCTCGGCCTACCGGCGGCAGTTTCGCCGCAGTGCATAGATTTGCTATTTATTTAATAGCTTCTTGCGCTTGATGGATAAGCGATAGAGGCTGTTTTCATTCGAATCCAATGGTCACAGGGCGCGAATCCCGCACCCTGTGGCATTGGCGGCGCCGCGCAAGCGAGTAGCACCCGTGGATCCGGCCTCGCCCGTCCACCGGGCGCAGCCGCTCAGGAGGTCAATCCACCTTCGCGCCCGAGGCCTTCACCACCTGCTGGTACTTGGCGCGCTCGGCGGCCATGAAGCTGTCGAACTGCGCGGGCGTGGTGGCCACGGGTTCGGCGAGCAGGGCGCCGAAGCGGGTCTTGGTCTCCGGCGCGTTCAGGGCCGCCACGAAAGCCTTGTTCAGCTTGTCGATGATGGGCTTGGGCGTGGCCGCGGGCGCTACGAGGCCCCACCAGGTGTCGATGGAAAAGCCCTTGAACGTGGCCGACAGCGGCGGCACGCCGGGCAGCGAGGGCGATGCGTCCAGCGAGGTCACGGCCAGCGCCTTGAGCTTGCCCGCGCGGATGTTGGGCGCGGCGGCGGCCAGGTTGTCGATGTTGAAGTCCACCTCGCCCGCCAGCAGTGCCAGCTGCGCAGGGTTGGCGCCCCGGTAGGGGATGTGCAGCGCGAAGATGCCGGCGCGCTGCTTGAACATCTCGCCCGCCAGGTGGCCCGCGCTGCCGTTGCCGCCGCTGCCGTAGTTGAGCTTGGCCGGGTTGGCCTTGGCGTAGGCGATCAGATCGGCCACGGTGTGGATCTTGAGCTGCTCGGCCTTGGCCGCGTTGATGACCAGTACGTTGGGCACGCGCACCATCTGCGTGATGCCCGCGAAGTCCTTGGCGGCGTCGTAGGGCATCTTGGAATAGAGCCACGGGTTGACCGCATGCGTGGCGGTGGCCGAGATGCCGATGGTCAGGCCGTCGGGCGCCGCCTTGGCGATGGCGTCGGCGCCGATGTTGCCGCCCGCGCCGCCCTTGTTGTCGATGATCACCGTGCCCAGCGAGTCGCGCACGCGCTCGGCCAGGGCCCGGGCGGTCACGTCGATGGGGCCGCCGGCCGCATACGGCACGATCAGCCGGATGGGCTGGCCCGAGTCCTGCGCGAGCGCGGTGTGGGAGGAGAAAGCCGCTGCGATAGCGGCGCTGGCGAGGAGGATGTTTCTGCGGTTCATGGGTGCCATTGTGCAAAAAAATCGTAAGAAGGCTTACGAAAACCTTGAAGCGGGGTGTTCAGGGCGTGCGGGAGGGGTTTTCCGAAAGGCCCAGGTCCTCCACCAGCATGCCCAGCTCGTGCGACGAGCGGATGTCCAGTTTCAGGAAGATGGCCGAGCGGTGCGTGTCCACGGTGCGCGGGTCGATGGGGCGCCCGGGGTCGCGCTGGGCCAGCGCACGGGCCGCTTCCTTGCTGCTGATGCCGGTGGCCAGCAGGCGCGCCACCTCCTGCTGGCGCGGGCTCAGCGCGTTCCAGCGCTCCCGCAGCAGGGCGTGCCGCTGCGCGCGCGCGGCCACGCCGTGCGACAGGGTGGCCGCGCGGTGCACGGCGGCCAGCAGGGTGGGCTCGTCGCAGGGTTTTTCCAGCCAGTCCACCGCGCCTTGCTTGACGGCCGCCACGGCCGAGGCCAGCTCGCCGTGGGCGGAGAGGAACACGGTCTTGAGCACCGTGCCCCGCTGGCGCATGGCCTCGAAGACCTGCAGGCCGCTCATGCCGTCCATGCGCAGGTCGAGCAGCACGCAGCCGGGCCGGGCCAGGTCGGCACCGGCCAGGAAATCCGGCCCGCTCGCGAACGACTGGGCCGCGTGGCCGCCGGCCAGCAGCAGCGCGGCGAGGGAATGGCGCACGCCTTCGTCGTCGTCCACGATGTAGACGCGCAGCGGGGCAAGGGTGGGGCCGGGGGCGGTGGGGTGATCGGTCATGGGGAGGCCACGGGCGGCGTTGCGTGCAGGGGAAGCCGGATCTCGAAGACCGCGCCGCCGCCCTCGCGGTTGCGCGCCAGCAGTTCGCCGCCCATGCTCTCTACGATGGAGCGGCAGATGTTCAGGCCCAGCCCCAGGCCGTCGGAGCGCGTGGTGAAGAACGGCTCGAACAGGCGCTCGGCGATCTCGGGGGGCAGGCCAGGGCCCCGGTCCTGCACTTCGAGGCAGGCGTGCCCGGCATCGGCCCGGGTGCGCAGCAGCAGTTCGTGGTCCATCGGGGGCGTGGCGTGCACCTGCATGGCCTGCAGCGCGTTGAGGCCGAGGTTCAGGACCACCTGCTCCAGGAGCACGCGGTCGGCGCGCACCCGCAGCGGTTCGGGCGCGAGGTCCAGGCGCACCGCCACCCCATGCCGCCGTGCCTCGGCGCGCAGCAGCAGGCCCAGGGACTGGTCCACGGCGGCATTGAGGTCGCAGGGTTCGCGGGCCTCGGGATGCTGGCGCACCCAGCGGCGGATGCGCCCCACGATGTCGGCCGCGCGCAGCGCCTGAGTGGACAGCGCGGCGAGGCTTTCGTTGAGCAGTTCGGTCCGGCCCTGCGCGGCGAGTGCGCGCGCCGCGGCCGCGTAGTTGACCAGGGCCGCCAGCGGCTGGTTGAGCTCGTGCGCGAGGGTGGAGGCCATCTCGCCCACGGTGATCACGCGCTGCACGCGCTGCAGTTGCGCCTCGCGCTGCTGCTGCTGTTCCTCGGCGCGCTTCTGGGCAGTGATGTCCACCACCGAGCTCATCCAGCCGATGTGCCGGCCATCACCGTCGATGAGCCGCGCCGTGTAGAACATGGTGTAGACGTCCGAGCCGTTGCGGTGCCGCAGCCGGTTCTCGTTGCCCTGGGGCGTGGCCTTGCCCGCCAGCGAGGTGTCGCTGTCGTTCCAGTGGCGGTCGAGGTCGTCGGGATGCCAGTAGGGGTAGGGGGGCAAGCAGCCGATGAGTTCGGAGGCGGCGTAGCCCACCATGTCGCACATGGCGGCGTTCACGTACACGATGCGGCCCTGCAGGTCGCGCGCACGCATGCCGACGAGCAGGGAGTCTTCCATGGACTGGCGAAAGGCCTGCGCCTGCTGCAGCGCGTGGGTGCGCTCGTGCACGCGCTGTTCGAGTTCGATGCGGGCCTGGCGGTTCTCCTGCAGGCGCCGCTCGCGCAGCTGCCAGTAGAGCGCGCCCAGCACCAGCAGGCCCGACGCGAGGCTGGCCAGCGCCCAGGCCTGCTGGCGCGCCAGGGCCACCACCTTGCTGTCGGCCGTGAGGGTGAGGGTCCAGCCCAGGTCGGGCAGGTGTTCCGCGAAGGCGAGATAGTGCTTGCCGCTGCCGGGCAGCCGAAGCTCGGCACCCGGCTGGTCCGGGCGCTGCAGGAGCTTCCAGGGCACCGGCGCGGGCTGCCATTGCGCGCCGTACTGCTCATCGTGTTGCACCTGCCGCACGGCCTCGGCGGGCAGGGGCTTGCTGGTCTTGTAGAGCCAGGACGACACGGAGCCCAGAAACAGAATGCCGCGCTCATCCGTGACGAACACCGGGTCGAGCAGTTGCGCCCAGGTGTCCACGATGGGCTGCATGCGCACCTTCACGGCCACCACGCCGATCACCTTGCCATCGCGCTGCACGGGGGCCGAGGCGAACAGCCCGGGCTCGCCCGTGGTCTTGCCCACGCCGTAGAAGCGCCCCGCCTGCCCGTGCAGTGCGTCGCGGAAGTAGGGACGGTTGCTGTAGTTCTGGTCGACGAAGCTGCTGGGCGTGTCCCAGTTGCTGGAGGCCAGCGTGAGGCCCTTGTCGTCCATGAGGTACAGCGTGTCGGAGCCGGCGTGCGCATTGACGGCCTGGAGGTACGCGTTGGCCGCCTCCCGCACGCTCTGCGATGCGGGATGGCGCAGCAGGTCCGCGACCAGGGGTTGCTGCGCCGCCGTGAAGGGCAGGTAGCTGTAGCGCGTGGCCACGCCGCGCAGGGCCAGGGCCTGGACCTCGCTGGAGCGGCGCAGGTTGTCCCATTGGGTTTCCAGCTCGTTGCGGGTGGCCCATTCGCCCGCGCCCAGGATCAGCAGCACGGCCAGGCCGAACACGGCGGCCATGGGGCCGGCTCCGCGCAGCCCATCGCGCAGGCGTCCCAGGGGCCTGGGGGGAGGCAACGGTGCTGTCACGGGTGTGGCTGTGGCCGGTGGTGGCGCGGGCGGCAAACCCACACCTTCCCGCTCATCCGCCGTGCTTGTCCGCCTCGGAGGTGAAGGAGTCCGCATAGAACTCTTCCGCTGGCAGGCCCCGCTGCGCGCTGTAGGCCACGCGGGCGGAATCGACCACGATGGGGGCGCCGCAGGCGTACACCTGGTGGCCCGACAGATCGGCGTGGTCGTCCATCACGGCCTGGTGCACAAACCCGGTGCGGCCTGTCCAGCCGTCCTCCGGCAAGGCGTCGGAGACGACGGGCACGTAGGTCAGGTGGGGCATGTCGGCCGCCCGGGCCAGCACCCAGTCGTGCATGTACAGGTCGCCGGGCCGGCGGCCGCCCCAGTAGAGCACCGTGGGGCGCGTGATGGCCTTGAACTGCATGTGCTCGATGAGCGCCTTGATGGGGGCAAAGCCCGTGCCCGAGGCCAGCAGCACGATGGGCTTGTCCGAGTCCTCGCGCAGGAAGAAACTGCCGAACGGGCCTTCCACGCGCAGGATCTCCTTTTCCTTCATCGCGCCGAACACGTGGTCGGTGAACTTGCCGCCCGCCATGTGGCGGATGTGCAGCTCCACGCCGGGTGCGTCGGCCTGCGTGTGAGGTGCATTGGCCATCGAATACGCCCGGCGTGCTCCGTCGCGCAGGATGAATTCGATGTACTGGCCCGCGTGGTACCGGAAGGTGTCCGCCGCCGGCAGCTGCAGTCGCACCCGCATCACGTCGTGCGATTTCTTTTCGAGGGTGGCCACCCGCACGGGCATCTTCTTGACGGGGTAGGCGCTTTCATCGGTGACCTGGCGCGATTCGAGCACCACGTCCGTCAGGGGCTGGGCGCAGCAGGTCAGCACGAGGCCGGCGGCCTCTTCGTCGGCCGTGAGCGCCTTGGACTGGTGCTCGCCATGGTGCACGGTGCCGCTGAGCTTCCTGCACTTGCACGAACCGCAGGCGCCGTCCTTGCAGCCATAGGGCAGGCCGACGCCGCTGCGGATGGCGGCGGCCAGGATGGCCTCGCCAGCGTTGGCCTGGAAAGCGCGGCCGCTGGGCTGCACGGTGATCTGGAATGCTGCGGTGCTCACAGCCTCGGCGCTGGTCATCTTGTGGGTATCCTCGGGACGTAGATCTTCAAGAACCGGTTGGTGCCGCCGTGGGCCCCTGCCAGGAGATGCCGGCTGGTTCTTTACAAACGGACCCGATTTTGCCTTCAAACCAAAACCCCCTTGGCGCCCTGCCGGCGCGCTTTCGCCGCGAACGCCTGCTGATCGTGGGGTGTGGTGACGTGGGCCAGCGCGTGGCGCGCCAGCTCCAGGGCGGCCCGGGCGCCGGGCGCGTCCAGGTGCTGGCGCTCACCTCCAGCCCCGAGCGCAAGCCGGCGCTGCGCGCCCTGGGCATCCGCCCCCTGTGCGGAAACCTGGACGATGTGGCCACGCTGCGCCGCCTGTCGGGCCTGGCCACGCGCGTGCTGCACCTGGCCCCGCCACCCGGCGAAGGCGCCGGAGGGGATGGCTGGTGGCGCGATCCGCGCACGGTGGCCCTGGCGCGCGCGCTGCGCCTGCGCAGCCTGCCCGCCTCCCTCGTCTACGCCTCCACGAGCGGCGTGTATGGCGACTGCCAGGGGGCGATGGTGTCCGAGACACGGCCCGTGGCCCCCGCCACGCCGCGCGCGCAGCGGCGCGTGAATGCCGAGCGGGCGGTGCGGCACCTGGGCCGCGGGGGGGTGCGGGCCACCGTGCTTCGCATTCCGGGCATCTACGCCCCCGACCGGGACGGTGGCACGCCCGAAGCGCGCCTGCGCCGAGGCACGCCGGTGCTGGAGCGCGAGGACGATGTGTTCACCAACCACATCCACGCCGACGACCTGGCGCGCATCTGCCTGGCCGCGCTGTGGCGGGCGCGGCCGCAACGCGTCTACAACGTGAGCGATGCCACGGAACTGAGGATGGGCGACTACTTCGACCTGGCGGCCGACCTGTACGGCCTGCCGCGTCCCCCGCGCGTGCGCCGCAGTGCCGCGCATGAGCAGCTGTCGCTGATGCTGCTGAGCTTCATGAGCGAATCGCGGCGGCTGGACAACCAGCGCATGCTGCGGGAGCTGGGTGTGAAGCTGCGCTACCCGACCGTGGCCGAGGGGTTGCGGGCGGCGCGCCCGTCGCCTTAGGGCGAGCGCGTTCGCCGGGGCCTTTGCCCGTCCGCCGGGTTCAGCAGGGCGCCTGGCCTCCGTTGGAGCGGCACACACCGCCGGGACCGGGGAACCGCCCGGGACCGGCGCGGGGATAGGTATTGCCCTGGTTGTCGGTGCAGCGAAAGTCACCGCATTGCGTCAGGCGAGGTGGAGGTTGCGGTGTGCCTGTCTGCGGGAAGGGGTCAGGAAAAAGGGGACGATGCCGAGATGGCGGCACGACCACCACCCGGGGCTGGTGGGCACGCGCTTTTTCGACTTCCGCATACCCTTGTGGACCCAGGCAGTCCAGGTCCACTTGCCGCTGCGCGGCCTCCAGGCGCAACTCCTGTTCATAGGTCGAGCGGGCCAGGCCCGCAGCCACCATATCCAGGTTGCGCCGCGAACGCGCGCATTCGGGGGATCGGGCGTAGTCCTGGGGCTGGGGCGTGGCCGCCGCGGCCTGTGCGGCGCGGGCACGGTCGCGTTCGGCGTTGCGGCGGGCATCGGTTTCCGCCGCGGTGGCCTCTGCCTGCAGCCGCTGCTGCTTGCGCTCCAGCGCTTGCGCTGCCAGCTCCCGTTCCTGCTGGATCTCCTCGGGGGTTTTCCGCGCTTCGACCTCGCGCGCGGTGGCGCCACCGGTGCATGCGCCATCGGTATAGGTCACCTGTCCCGTGCGGGCATCGGTGCAGCGAACCACCTGGGCGCTGGCGCCCGTGGCAAGCACGGCGGCACCCAGGCAGAGAATGAAGAGGCAGGGGCGGATCGTCACGGTCGGCTGCCAGGCAGGGGGAACGACGGCGCGGGACGGCACCGCGGTCAGGGTTTCTCGGGGCTGTTCGACTGCTGGCGTGAACGCCAGTCGAGCGGGTGCGGCGTATAGCTGTCTGGCGCCATGCGGCCAGGGCGGGCTTCGCGGTTGCGGCGGTCTTCCGCGGCGCGGCGGTCGCGTTCCGCTTGGTCTCGCAAGGCTTGCTCCCGGTCCCGGTTGCGGCGATCGGCCTCGCGCGCCTGCTGGTCGCGGCGGTCGCGTTCACGCTCCCGGGCTACGCGGTCGCGCTCGGCCCGTTCTCTGTCACGCTCGCGCTCGCGCCAGTCGTTGCGGTTGCGGTCGCGTTCCCAGCGGTCGTCGCGATCACGGCCGCCGTAGTAGATGACGGAGGGCGGGGCCGAATACGCAGGGTAGACGGGGGGCGGGCTGGAGTACACCGACGGGGTGTTGTAGATGTACCCCGGCTGCTCGTAGACCCTGTACGGCGTCGGTTCGTAATAGGGGTCGCCCGGCACGGTGGCGCAACCCGTCACCACGGCGCCCAGGACCGTGGCAGAAATGATGCGGGCGAGTGTGTATGTCATGCTGTTCAGACCCCCTACAGGGCGTGGGCGTTCCGCGCTGTACGTAAAGCCCCCGAAAAGCACCCCGGCGGGGTGTTACAAGTTTCGGAGTGGCGTTTTCAATGCCTCCCACTGTAGCGCCCGGGGGGCCCATTTGGTTGACCTGCATGCCGATGCAACGGGTAGGACGAAATCCCATGCCGTGCCGGGCTGGTGCCTTGGCGCACCGGCTTCTGAAATCAAAATTGATAGCGAAAGCGCGTGGCTGGCAATGCGCGAGCCGCCCTTTTGATGCGCGGCGCGTACGCCGTGGCGAAGGACGCGCGGGAAGCTGGCCTGCTTCCCGTTTATTTGGGCAGCACCCGGCGGATGGTTTCCGCCAGATCTTCCGCCACGAACTTGGCGACATAGCCGTCGGCGCCGACGCTGCGCACGTGGTCTTCGTTGGCCGAGCCGGACAGCGAGGAGTGGATGACCACCGGCAGCCCGTGGAAGCGCGCATCCTGCTTGATGTTGCGCGTGAGGGTGAAACCGTCCATTTCCGGCATTTCGAGGTCGGTCAGCACCATGGCCACGCGGTCCAGCACGCTCTTGCCCTCGGCTTCGGCGCTCCTGGCGATGGCGTTGAGCCGGTCCCAGGCTTCCTTGCCGGATTTCACCATTTCATAGGGCGCATGCAGCACCTTGAGTTCCTGCTCGATGAGCGAGCGCGCCACGAACGAATCGTCGGCCGCCAGGATGATGGTGCCGGGCTTGAGCTTGAGCTTGGCGCCGACCTTCTCTTCGGTGACCTCGTGGCCGTCCGAAGGCGACACCATCTGGAGGATGGCTTCCACGTCCAGCACCTGGGCCAGGCGGGATTCGTCGGTGTTGCCATCCAGGCGGGCAATGCTGGTCACCAGCTTGCCGGCGGCGCCGCTGGTTTCGGCGGAAAGCACCTGCTTCCAGTCCAGCCGCACGATGTCTTCCACCGACTCCACCGCAAAAGCCTGCGTGGTGCGCGCGTATTCGGTCACCAGCATGATGTTCAGTCCCGTCTGGGGCTTGCAGCCCACGATGGAAGGCAGGTCCAGCACCGGAATCACCTGGCCGCGCAGGTTCACGACCCCCAGCGAATGCGGCGTGGTGCCCGCGATCGGCGTGATGCTGGGCATGGCCACGATCTCGCGGATCTTGAACACGTTGATGCCGAACAGTTCGGATTTGCCCAGGGCACTGTCGGTGCCCAGACGAAACAGCAGCAGCTCGAACTTGTTGGTGCTGGTGAGGTTGGTCCGCTCGTCGATGTCCTGCTGCACTGCTTTCATGATGGGTCCTTCGCGCAGAAAAGAAGAAGAAACGCGCGTTTACAAATTCTAGGATCAGAACGGCATGTGCAGTGCGCTAAATGTTCAGGCAATACCCGAATAGTGCGCTGCAGCAACCAGGCGTCGCAACGCCGTCACGCGCGGTGGCGGCGCGGGTCATGCCGAGGGCGGCAGCGCCACCGGGGTGAAATGCACCACCGTGGGGAACGGGTCGTAGAAATGGTGCAGCAGCCGTTTCCATTCCTGGTAGGGCGCCGACTGGCGAAAGCCGATTTCGTGGTCCTCGAGCGTGGCCCAGCGCACCAGCAATGCGTAGTCCTGCGGGCGTTCCACGCAATGGACCAGTTCGTGCGACAGGTAGCCGGGCATCGAGGCGATGATCCGCTGCGCCTGGGCAAAGGCTTGCTCGAACGCGGCATTCTGGCCGGCGCGGACGGTGAGGTGGGCGATTTCAAGGACCATGGCGGCAGGTGTGGGCTGGGGACAACCCCCTTTGTACCGCACCTTGCCTGCTGTGCCAGCGGCGGGCCCCACCTCAGGCCGCGCTGCTGCGGGAAAGGTCCGGTGGCGTCTTGAGGCTGGAGGCGAGGCGGCCCAGCAGCGCGAGCAGGGGCGCGTCCGATGCGTCGCAGGCCAGGCCCAGATGGCGCGAGAAAGCCAGCGGACCGTCCAGGGGCCGCACGACCGAATGGCGTGCGTGGGCCGCGTAGGACTGCGGCACCACGGCCACGCCCAGGCCGCTGTCCACCATGTGCAGCAACAGCTCTTCGCGCGCGGCGCTGGCCTGCACCTCCAGCGCGATCCCGCGCTCGGCCAGCAGGCGGATGAACGACTGGTGCAAGGGGCAGTACGGCCATTCGATGAGCGGAACGCCCTGCAGGTCGGCCAGGCCGAATTTCTTCTTGAAACGCAGCGGGTGCTGTTCGGGCAGGAGCATCACATAGGGCTCGCGCCACAAGGACATGAAGGTGTCGCCAGACGGCTTGCAATGCTCGGCCACCAGGCGCAGGCGCGCCTCCTGCGCGCTGGCCGTGAGCCGCACCAGGGCGTTGGGCATGAGCTCGCCAATCTGCGCGAACAGCGGCGCGGCCGGGCCCACCATCAGGTCGTCCTGCAGGAACACGCCCAGCGTTTCGCGCGGCGCATCGCGGAAGTCGCGCACCATGGCGCTCGACTGCGCCAGCAGGCTGCAGGCGCGCGGGTACAGGCGGTGGGCGGCGGGCGTGGGCGCCAGGCCCTGGCGGCTGCGCTCGAAGAGCACGGTGTCGAGCGCATCCTCCAGCCCCTTGATGGCCATGCTGATCGAGGGCTGCGCCACGAAGCAGCGGCGCGCGGCCGTGGTCACGGAGCGTTCTTCATAGGCCGCCACGAAGTAGCCCAGGGCGCGCAGGTCAAACAGCATGGTGCGGGGGCCACGGAGGGCCGCGGTCAGGTCGGGGTGATGGTGGTGACGGTTTCGCGGAAGTAGTCGAGCTGGCCGTTGCGCGAGTGGCTCACGATCCAGGTCAGCGATTCCACTTCGCGCTGTTGTACCGCATAAAAGAAGCGCTGGTGGAATTTCGTGATCACCCAGTCGTCGCCCAGGGGCTGGCTGTGGGTCTGCACGATCTTCGTGCCCTGCGGAAAGACCTCGGTGCCCAGGCGCTGCACCACGGCCAGCACGTCGGCCTTGTGGCGGGCGACCTGCCAGCTGGTGTCCGCCTCGTCGCGGTAGTGGTCGATGCGGAAATCCACGTCGTCCGCGATGCTGTCCAGCAATGTGGGCACGTCACCCTTTTCAAACGCGGCCAGTACGCGGTCGATGGGGAAGTGGGTGGTGGAGTTGGTCGTCATGTGCGTTCTCCGGTCGGGTTGAAGAAAGGTCGTGGAAGCAGGTACCGGAAGGCGACTGTAGGCAGCCCGCGCGGCACGCACAACGATGGAATTTGTGGAGCGATGCGATAAAAAAATGATGGATGGAAGGATGCCGGGCGCTGCGTTCACGCCACTGCCATCCGCCATCGTGCTGCGCGCGGTCCAGGGCCGGTGAAACCAGCGCGGCCAGGCCGCCGCGTCTTCTTTTTCTTTTTTTCTTTTTTCCTTCTCCCACGCCACAGGACAGGGAACGGGTCCGAAGGCGGCCCCGAGGGCCGCCCCTCAATCCGTGACGCCCGGCACCTGGCTCAGATAGCCGTGCAGCGCCGCGATGGCCTGGCGCACCTTGGCGGGCTGTGCGTCGCGCTGGGGCGTGACGGCCCAGATGTCGAGCGTGCCGAAGGACCAGTCGGGCAGCAGCCGCACCAGCTGCCCGGTCTGCAAGGCCTCGTGTGCGTCCATGCTGCCCACGAGCGCAAGGCCCAGGCCGGCCTCGCACATCTGCTGGATCGACAACTGGTTGTTGCTGGCGATGCGCGGCTCCACCCGCAGCGCGCGCGGTTCGCCCGTGGGGCTGCGCAGATCGATCAGCAGGCCGCCGCTCTCGCGCGCAAAGCCCAGCCAGCTGTGCGACAGCAGGGCGTCGGGGTCCTGCGGCACGCCATGGTTGGCCACCCACCCGGGCGAGGCGCACAGGTACCACCGCATCCCGCCCAGGCGCCGGGCAGCCCAGCTGGAGTCGGCCAGCCGCCCGTAGCGCACCGCCAGGTCGATGCGGGCGTTGATCAGGTCGATGGGCGAATCGTCCACCAGCAGCCTCAGGCGCAAGGCAGGGTGGGCGGCCAGCAGCTCACCCAGCGCGGGCGCGATGTGCCGTGCAAAGCCCACGGTGGCCGAAAGGCGCAGCTCGCCGCTGGGCGCATCGCGCGACGCCGCCAGCTCGGCGCGTGCCTGCTCGGCCGCGGCCCACATGGCGGCGCAGCGCGCGTGGTAGCGCTGGCCCGCCTCGGTGAGGGCCAGCTTGCGGGTGGAGCGGTGCAGCAGCGTCACGCCGCCGTCGCTCTCCAGCCTGCGCACCTGCTGGCTCACGGCCGAGGTGCTCATGCCCAGGGCGCGGGCCGCGCCACTCATCGAACCGTGCTGCACCACGGCGGCGAACACGGCCATGCGTTTGAGGTCTTCCATCGGTGAATTTGCTTGATCGTGAAGCTGGTCTTCAAAGTGAAGGCATTTTTAGCCCTCTAGTGCGGTCTTTGACAAGCCCATATTCTCACCCTATCGCAACTTTGAACCGAGGAACTCCCCATGAACATCGCCCTGATTGGTGCCACCGGCTTCGTCGGCTCGGCCGTGCTCGATGAACTGCTGCAGCGCGGCCACCGCGTGACCGTGCTGGCCCGCAACCCCGGCAAGCTGGCCGCGCGTGAAGGCCTGACCGTCGTCGCCGCCGACGCGCAGGATGCCGCCCAGGTCGCCAAGGCCGCCGCCGGCCACGATGCGGTGGTGAGCGCCTACAACCCCGGCTGGACCGTGCCAGACATCCACGACCAGTTCCTCAAGGGCACCCGCGCCATCATCGACGGCACCAAGCAGGCGGGTGTGCGGCGCCTGCTCGTGGTGGGCGGCGCCGGCAGCCTGTTCGTGGCGCCCGGCGTGCAACTGGTGGACACGCCCCAGTTCCCGGCGGAATGGAAGCAGGGGGCCCTGGCCGCGCGCGAGGCACTCCACTGGATCCGCACCGAAAGCACCCTGGACTGGACCTTCCTCTCGCCCCCCATCCTGCTGGCTCCCGGCGAACGCACGGGCCAGTACCGCCTGGGCACCGAAGCCCCGCTGATGAACGGCGACCAGCCCGGCGGCATCAGCGTGGCCGATCTGGCCGTGGCCATTGCCGATGAGCTGGAAACGCCGCGGCACCTGCAGCAGCGGTTCACGGTGGCGCACTGAGCCTGGGCATCCCGGCCGGCGCGGCGGCGGGCCACCGGGGGTGCGGGCGGGGGCTGCATCCCGGCCGACGGCATCTCAGCCGGTTCGCCTACAGGCGCATGGGGCCGCAGCACCTGCAGGCGGCGGGATTGATGTGTAGATTGGTGGTGCCGGCGACGCCTGCAAGCGCAGGCAGGCCGGCCGGCCACGCTGCTGCCCTTGCCGCCCACCCGGGTGCGGCGCCAGAGCAGGGCGTGTTGTCCCGCCCCACTGCTGCCTGTCGGAGTACCTTCGTGCATTCGATCTCTACCGCCTTGCCACCCGTCCCCGCCCCCGCAGCATGCGGCGGGGCGCAACGTCCTCCCTCTCCCGTTCCCTGGCCGCGTACCCTGGCACTGCTGGGAGTGTTGGGGGCACTCGCCACGGCGGCGGGTGCCCAGGATGCGGCGCTGCAGACCGCCCCCGAACCCCGGCGCATGTTCATCGACGGCGCACGCGCCGCGAGCGATGTGGGCCTGGTGTCGGTGGGGGTGCAGCTGCCATGGGAATGGCGCCGTTCCTTCCTGGGCGGCGAATTGACGGGGCACTGGGACGCCCACATCGCCCACTGGCGCGTCCCTGCGGGCTCGGCGGCGTCCGATCGCAGGCACTGGACGCAGCTGGCCCTGGTGCCCACGCTGCGGCTGCGCTTCGATGGCGGGCGTTCGGCGTGGTTCATGGAAGGCGGCATCGGCGTTTCGGTGCTGGACGGGCACTACGCGATGCGGCACAAGGCCTTCAGCACACGCTTCAATTTCACCGACCACCAGGGGATCGGCTTCAACTTTGGCGCGCGCCGCCAGCATGAGCTGATGTTGATGGTGCGCCATGTCTCCAACGGCGGCATCCGCAAGCCCAATCCCGGAGAAGATTTTGTCCAGGTGCGCTATGGACTGGCATTTTGAGCCGGTGCCCTGGTGCAGGCGGTGTCGATGCTCCTCAATTCATAGCTGCCAGGGCTTGGGTGGCGGGCGCAGGAGGCTGTTTTCGTCTCAAGGCCCCGGGGCGGTGGCGCGTGGGCCCCTGTCGGCAGCCGTGCGTGCTCCGCGCCGGGGCGCGTCCCGTCAGCCGTCGATCAGCTTCGGGTCCCACGCAAACACGGTCTGCTCCTGCTCGCCCAGCTTCTCGATGCCCAGGCGCATCATGTCGCCGGGCTTGAGGAACTGCGCCTGGGGCTTCTTGCCCATGCCCACGCCGGGCGGGGTGCCGGTGGTGATCAGGTCGCCGGGCTCCAGCGTCATGAAGCGGCTCAGGTAGCTCACCAGCTGCGCCACGGTGAAGATCATCGTGCGGGTGCTGCCAGTCTGCTGGCGCTCGCCGTTCACGTCCAGCCACATCGACAGATTCTGCGGGTCGCCCACCTCGTCGGCGCTCACCAGCCAGGGGCCGATGGGGCCGAAGGTGTCGCAGCCCTTGCCCTTGTCCCAGGTGCCGCCGCGCTCGAGCTGGTATTCGCGCTCGGAGATGTCGTTGATGGTGCAGTAGCCGGCCACATGCTGCAGCGCGTCCGCCTCGCTCACATAGCGCGCGCGGGTGCCGATCACCACGCCCAGCTCCACCTCCCAGTCGGATTTGACCGAACCCTGCGGCAGCACCACGGGGTGGTTGCAGCCCACGGCGCAGTCCACCGTCTTGGTGAAGACGATGGGCTCCTGGGGGATGGCCATGCCGGCTTCGGCCGCGTGGTCGGCGTAGTTCAGGCCGATGGCGATGAACTTGCGCATGCCCGTCCACGGCACCGCCAGGCGGCCCTGGGGCACGACGGGCAGGGTGGCGGCATCGATGGCGGCCAGCGCGGCCAGGCCAGAGGGTGACAGGGTGGCGGGGCTGATGTCGGGCAGCACGCCGCTGAGGTCGCGCACCGTGCCGTCGGTGTGCAGGAGTGCAGGTTTTTCCTGGCCCTTGGGGCCGTGGCGAAGCAGCTTCATGGTTCGTAGTGGTGAGGGGTTGGATGGTGGGTGGCGCGGAACGCAGAGCGTAGATGAAATCAGTTGGACCAGCCGCCGTCGATGACCTGGGCGGTGCCCGTGGTGAACGATGACTCGTCGCTCGCCAGGTACACCGCCAGCGCGGCGATCTCCTCGGCCCGGCCCAGGCGGCCCATGGGCTGGCGCTCGACGAAACCTGCTTCGACGGCGGCCAGGCTCTGGCCCGTGGCCGCGGCCTGCGCGGTGATCCGCTCCTGCAGCGACGGCGACATCACTGTGCCCGGGCAGATGGCATTGCAGCGGATGCCCTGGGCCACGAAGTCGGCGGCCACCGACTTGGTCAGGCCCACGACCGCCGCCTTGGTGGTGCCGTAGACGAACCGCCGGGGCGCGCCCTTGATGCTGCCCGCCACCGAGGCCACGTTGATGATGGACCCGGCGCCGCGCGCCAGCATGCCGGGCAGGAACGCGCGGATGGTGCGAAATTGCGCGCGCACGTTCAGATCGAACGCGAAGTCCCACTCGTCGTCCGTGCAGTCGAGCACACTGCCCGCGTGTACAAAGCCCGCGCCGTTGAACAGCACGTCCACCGGCCCCACGGCTGCTGCGGCATCGCGCACGGCCTGGGCCTGGGTCACGTCCAGCACGCGGGTCTCGCAGCCGGTGTCGTGCTGCAGGGTGGCCAGCGCGGCGGCATTGATGTCGGTGGCGATCACCCGCGCGCCCTGGGCCGCGAAGGCAATGGCGGTGGCGCGGCCGATGCCCTGGCCGGCGGCGGTGAGAAAGGCGGTCTTGCCTGCAAGTCGGTGTGTCATGGAATGCGGGGCGTGAAGCGTGGGTGGGAGTGCTGTGGGGCAGGGGTGGGCGCCGTCAGCCCGTGAACCAGCGCAGCGGCGCCAGCACCGTCTGCGGGAAGATCACCATGATGAACATCACCGCGAACTCGGCCGCCATGAAGGGCAGCACGCCGCGCGTCACCTCGTCCATCTTCATGCGCCCCACACCGGCCACCACGTTCAGGATGGTGCCCACCGGCGGCGTGACCAGGCCGATGGAGTTGTTGATGATGAACAGCACGCCGAAGTACACCGGGTCGATGCCCGCGGCCTTGATCACCGGCATCAGCACGGGGGTCAGGATCAGGATGGTGGGCGTCATGTCCATCGCCGTGCCCACCAGCATCACCAGCACCATGATCGCGATCAGCAGCAGCGTCTGGTTGCCCATGAAGGGTTTGAGCAGCTCCACCATCTGTGCAGGCAGGTTGGCCACGGTGATGAGCCACGACGACACCATGGCCGCCGCCACGAGGAACATCACCACCGCCGTGGTCTTGGCCGCGGTGGTGAAGATGGGCAGCAGCGCGCGCAGCGGCAGCTCGCGGTAGATCACGCTGGCCACGAACAGCGAATACACCGCCGCGACCACCGCGGCCTCGGTCGGTGTGAACACGCCCATGCGCAGGCCCACCAGGATGAACACCGGCAAGGTCAGCGCCCACACCGACTCACGCGCGGTGCGCCAGACTTCGGCTGCAGTCTTCTTCTCCGGCATGGCCAGCACCTCCTTGCGGCCCACCCACCACCAGGTCACCGCCAGGCCCACGCCGATCATGATGCCCGGCACGATGCCCGCGATGAACAGCTTGCTGATCGACACGTTGGCCGCCACGCCGAAGATCACGAAGCCGATGCTCGGCGGAATGATGGGCCCGATGACGCCCGAGGCCGCGATCAGCCCGCCCGACACCTCCTTCTTGTGCCCGGCCTTGACCATCATCGGCAGCAGCAGCGCCGTGAGCGCCGCCGCATCGGCCACGGCCGAGCCCGACAGCGACGACAGCAGGCAGGCGGCCAGGATCACCACATAGCCCAGGCCTCCCTTCACATGCCCCACCAGCGCCAGCGCGAAGTTCACGATGCGCTGCGACAGCCCGCCCACGTTCATGATCTCGCCGGCCAGCATGAAGAAGGGCACGGCCAGCAGCGGAAAGCTGTCGGCGCCATTGATGAAGTTCTGCGCCAGGATCTGCGCGTCGAACAGATCGAGTTGCCACATCAGCGCGACGCCGGCGGCCAGCAGTGCATACGCGATGGGAATGCCCAGCGCCATGGTGCCGATGAGGGCCCCCAGAAAAATCAGCACGGTCATGTGTTGTCTCCGTTATTTTTGATGTGCCATCTGTGTGTGCATGCGTGCTTACTTGCTCACTCGCCGCGCTGCTTCGGGGGGCAGGCCCAGGGCTCGTGCGGCCGCATCTTCGCGCGCCAGTTCAGCCTGCAGGGCTTCGATCTCTGCCTGTTCTTCGGACTCCTTGACCATCACCAGCTCGTTCTCGCTGGCCTTGCCGGTCAGCACGCGCAGCAGCTGCAGCGTCAGCAGGAAGCCGGCGCACACCGAGAACACCACGCCCGAGGCATAGAAGATGGCCATCGATGCGCCCGTGACCGGGGCCTCCACATCCCAGTTGATCTTCATCTGCTGCCAGCTGCCGTCGAAGAACAGCCAGGTGATGTAGAGCATCAGCACGTGGCCCAGCGCCATGCAGGCTTTCTTGCCCCGCACCGACAGGCGCGACACCAGCATGTCGGTGCCCAGGTGCGCGTTCTCCTTGATGGCCGCCACCGCGCCCAGGAAGGTGATCCACACGAAGAGCCAGCGCGACAGCTCCTCGCTGACGGCGATGCCGGAGTTGAAGACGTAGCGCAGCACCACGTTGCCGAACACCAGCACCACCATGGCGGCCAGCGCCAGTGCGATGAGGAGGTTGATGGCCCGGACGTAGCGGTCGATGAAGGTATTGAGCATGCTGAGGTCTCCGTGGATGGCGGGGCCGGTCTGTTTTTTTGAGGCGTTCAGAGCGCCGCGCCCTGCAGCAGCCCGCGCGCGGCCAGGTTGGCGATGAAGGCCCGCAGGCCGAAGCGCCAGGGCGGCGCGCTCTCGCTGTGCGCCACGGTGTTGTGCAGCGCGCCCAGCCAGGCGCTCTGGATGCTGACCACGTCGCCCAGCTTGTGGGTGAAGCCGCCGCCGGGCTGGTCGCGGTCTTCGATGGGCGCGAACAGCGTGCCCAAAAAAAGCATGAAGCCGTCCGGGTACTGGTGCGCGGCCAGCGTCTGGGCCACCAGGTCGGCCGGGTCGCGGCTGATGCTGGCCATGGTGTTGATGCCGCGCAGCGTGAAGCCGTCGGTGCCCGCCACGCGCAGGTGCACGGTCTCGTTGCGCACCTGGTCCAGCCCGAAGCCGGCGTCGAACAGCCGGATGAACGGGCCGATGGCGCACGAGGCGTTGTTGTCCTTGGCCTTGCCCAGCAGCAGCGCGCTGCGGCCCTCGATGTCGCGCAGGTTCACGTCGTTGCCCAGCGTGGCACCCACGATGGCGCCACGGCTGTTGACGGCCAGCACCACCTCGGGCTCGGGGTTGTTCCAGGCCGAATCGGCGCGGATGCCGATCTCCTCGCCCGTGCCCACCGATGCGAGCACCGGCGCCTTGGTGAAGACCTCGGCGTCGGGGCCAATGCCGACTTCGAGGTACTGCGACCACAGGCCTTTGTCCTGCAGCAGTGCCTTCAAGGCCATGGCCTGCTCCGAGCCCGGGCGAATGTCGGCCAGGCTCTCTCCGATGAGTCCCACCACCTGGCTGCGCAGGCCCTGGGCCCGGGCCGCGTCCCCGCGCGCCTGCTCTTCGATCACGCGCTCGATCAGGCTGGCCGCGAAGGTCACGCCAGCCGCCTTGACCACCTGCAGGTCGCAGGGGGCCAGCAGCCAGGGGCGGGACGTGTCGCGCACGCCATGCTGGCCGGTTTGGCTGTTGGCCAGCAGTTCGTCCACGCTGCACAGGTACTGGCCCTCGGCGGCTCCCACTGCCTCGGCGGGCGCGGGCGTGTCCAGCAGCGTGCTCATGGTGGGGTAGTGCCGGCTCAGGTCGAACACGCCACCGGTGCGCAGGGCCACCACCGCCGGGCCGGGCACGGCGCCGTGCACCCAGGCGCGGCCGACCAGGGTGCCGGCCAGGCCGTCGTCGGGAAGAATGTGGGCGCGCGCCGCCCCACCGGCCGCTGTGGCCGCTGTCGTTTCACTCATGGGAGTTCCTTGGAAAAGAGTTCTGAATCGGTGCCGCGCCCGCCCAGGCGCAGCGTCTCAATGGTTGTGGCGCGGCGTGTGTTCGGAAATGCACCGGTAGTCCAGCGCAAAGTCGAGCGTCGCGCCATCCACCAGCTGGCCGGTCTTCTCGCGGTACAGCGCCTCCCAGGGCGACTGGCTTTTGGGAACAGGCGGCGCGGGCAGTTCGCGGCGGCGGCGCTCGATCTCCTCGGGGGCCACCAGCGCGTCGCACCGGCCGGCGTTCAGGTCGATGCGGACCATGTCGCCGCTGTGCAGCCAGGACAGGCCCCCGCCCACCGCGCTTTCGGGGGAGACATTCAAAATCGACGGGCTGTCGGCCGTGCCCGACTGGCGCCCGTCGCCCAGCGTGGGCAGCGTGTTGATGCCGCGGCGGATCAGCGCGTCGGGCGGCTGCATGTTGACCACCTCGGCCGAGCCGGGCCAGCCGATGGGGCCCGCGCCGCGCATCACCAGGATGCAGCCTTCGTCGATGCCGAGCGACGGGTCGTTGATGCGCGCGTGGTAGTCGTCCGCGCCTTCGAACACCACGGCGCGTGCTTCGAAGATGCCTTCCGCGCCCGGTTGGCTCAGGTAGCGCTGGCGGAAGGACTCGGAGATCACCGAGGTCTTCAGGATGCCGAAGTCGAACAGGTTGCCGTGCAGTACCAAAAAGCCGGCTTTTTCCATCAGCGGTGCGTTGAACGGGAAGATCACCTCGCGGTCGCGCGTCTCGCGGCCCTGCAGGTTGTCGGCCAGTGCCTTGCCGGTCACGCTCAAGGCATCGGCATGCAGGCGGCCCGCCTGCTGCAGCTCCCACATCAGCGCGGGCACGCCCCCGGCGCGGAAGAACCTCTCGCCCAGGTATTTGCCGGCTGGCTGCATGTTCAGCAGCAGGGGCAGGTCGTAGGCATGCTGTGTCCAGTCCTCGGGGCGCAGGTCCACGCCCGCGTGGCGCGCCATGGCCATGATGTGCACCTGCGCGTTGCTGCTGCCCCCCGCCACGCTGACCACGGCCAGCGCGTTGAGAAAACTCTCGCGGGTGAGGATGCGTGAAGGGCGCAGGTCCTCGTAGGCCATGTCCACGATGCGCCGCCCGGTCTCGTACGCCATCTGCCCGCGTTCGCGGTAGGGCGCCGGAATGGCGGCGCAGCCCGGCAGCGAGAGGCCCAGCGCCTCGGCCACCGCGTTCATGGTCGATGCGGTGCCCATGGTGTTGCAGTGGCCGGCCGACGGCGCGCTGCTGCAGGCGCGCTGCAGGAATTCTTCCTCGTCGATGTCGCCCGCGGCCAGCTGGCGGCGGCTGCGCCAGATCACGGTGCCCGAGCCCACCAGTTCTCCATCGTGCCAGCCGTCCAGCATGGGGCCGCCCGAGAGCACGATGGCCGGGATGTCCACCGTGGACGCCGCCATGATGCCCGCCGGGGTCGTCTTGTCGCAGCCGGTGGTCAGCACCACCGCGTCGATGGGGTAGCCGTACAGGATCTCCACCAGCCCCAGGTAGGCCAGGTTGCGGTCCAGCGCGGCGGTGGGGCGGCGGCAGTTCTCGAAGATGGGGTGCACCGGGAACTCCATCGGGATGCCCCCGGCGTCGCGGATGCCCTCGCGCACGCGCCGCGCCAGGTCCACATGGATGCGGTTGCAGGGCGACAGGTCGCTGCCGGTCTGCGCGATGCCGATGATGGGGCGGCCCGAGCGCAGCTCCTCGGGCGTGAGCCCGTAGTTCATGAAGCGTTCGAGGTAGAGCGCGGTCATGTCCGAGCGTGCGGGGTCGGCAAACCACTCGCGGGAGCGGAAGGGGCGGCGGGGTGTTTTGGTCATGGATCGCGATGTGTCAGCAGGCGGGAAGGGCGCTGCAACAGGGGTTGGCATGTTTGACTCGAACCACAAACCGTTCGGGCTGAGCCCGTCGAAGCCTCGCGCGGCGCTTCGGCCGCTCGGTGAACGGTTGTGGCGGAGCAGAAAAGTTACTTGCCGCCCCGCACCTTGGCAAGTTCGGCGTTCATTTCGCCGGTAGTTTCCTCGCCGAATTCCTTGGCGTACTTGGCCAGCACCGGCTGCAGCTTGGTGCGCATCTTGGCCTGCTCGGCCGGGGCCAGTTCGGTCACCTGCATGCCCACTTTCTTGAGCTCGCCCAGCGCCTTGTCGCTGAACGCACGGATGGTCTTGCGCTCGAACAGGGTGGCTTCGCGCGCGGCGTCCTGCACGATCTTCTGCTCCTGCGCCGACAGCCCATCCCAGGTCTTCTTGGACATCAGCAGCACCCAGGCGCTGTACATGTGGCGCGACAGCACCAGGTGCTTTTGCACTTCATAGAACTTGCTCGACAGGATGGTGGCGGGCGGGTTCTCCTGCCCGTCCACCGCGGCCTGCTCCATGGCCGAGTACAGCTCGGTGAAGGGCATGGGCGTGGCGTTGGCACCCAGGGCGTTGAAGGTGTCCAGGAACAGCGGGCTCTGGATCACGCGCAGCTTCAGGCCCGCCAGGTCTTCCGCCTTGGTGATGGCGCGGCGCGAGTTGGTCACGTGGCGAAAGCCGTTCTCCCAGAAGCCCAGGCCCACCAGGCCCTTTTCGGGCAGCTTGGCCAGCAGCTTCTGGCCGAACGGGCCGTCGAGCACCGCGTCGGCCTCCTGCTCGTTGTTGAAAGTGAGCGGCAGGTTCAGCACGCCGAAGGGTTTGATCAGCGCCATCAGCGTGGAGCTGTCGGGCACCGTCATCTCCAGCGTGCCGCCGCGCAGTGCCGAGGTCATGCTCACGTCGTTGCCCAGGGAGCCGCTGGCGTACAGCTTGGCCACCAGCTTGCCGCCGCTTTTGGCAGAGAGCTGCTCGGCAAAGTGCTTGACGGCCTGCGCCTGGGGGTGGTCGTCGTTCAGGCCGATGCCGACCTTGAACACGTGGTCCTTGATCTGCGCCGACACGGGTGCGGCCACGGCGGCCAGGATCGTGGCCGCCAGGGCCAGGGCTTTGAATTGCATGGTGTTTGTCTCCGGATATGGAATGGCTGGGGCACGGTGGGGCACGGCCAAAAAACGGTCCACCGGCGCCATCGGGTCTCTGCGGGACCCTCCCGACGCAGGCGAGAGATTAGGTTTCGCGGGGCGCGGGGTCCACTCACTTTTTTGCTAGCATCCATTCCAAATGCTGATGACTTGCCGTGGCCTCCACCCCCGTGTCGGGTAAACCCTTGTCGATGGCGCAGGCCTGCGCGCGGCTGCGCTTTCGGCACCTGCAGTTCCTGGACATCCTCGGCCAGACGCGCAACCTGCGCCTGACGGCCGAGCAGATGCACATCACGCAGCCGGCGGCCACCAAGATCCTGATGGACATCGAGGACATCCTGGAGGCGCGGCTCTTCGAGCGCCTGTCGCGCGGCATGCGGCCCAACGAACTGGGCCTGTTCACGCTGCGCTACGCGGCCAGCGCGCTCGCCGGGCACCGCAAGTTCGTCGATGAGTTCAATGCACTCAAGGAGGGCGGCCACGGCCACCTGGCGATCGGCGCCATCACGGGATCGGCCGCGCACGTGCTGACGGCGTCGGTGGCCGAGATCCAGCGCCTGCGCCCGCTGCTGGTGCTCAAGGTGCTGGAGCAAAGCAGCGACCAGCTGATCGTGTGGCTGGCCGAGCGCAAGATCGACCTGATGATCGGGCGCTTCACCGACGACGCGCACCGCACGCAATTCCACTACGAACGCCTGTCCAGCGAGCCGCTGCTGGTGGTGGGCGGCCTGCACCACCCCCTGCGCGGCGCGCGCGACCTGGACATGGCCGAGCTGTCGCACTGGCCGTGGATCCTGTACCCCGCGTCCACCGCGGTGCGCAAGGTGTCGGACGACATCTTCGGGCGGAGCGGCCTGGCACTCGGCTCGGGCGTGGTGGAGACCCCGTCGTTCCTGTTCGCGCTGGAGATGATGCAGGCCACCGACATGCTGTCGCTGCAGCCCCAGGCGCTGGTGGAGCGCTACATCGCCAAGGGCCTGCTGGCCCGCATCCCCGTGGACCTGCCGGACCGCATGCCCGACTACGGCCTCATCACCCGGCTGGGGGAGCCGCCCACGCCCGCCATGCAGGCCTTCACCGACGTGCTGCGCGAGGTGGCGAACCCGGTGACCGATGCGCCGTGACGGGGGGGCTGGCGCCGGCCGCCGTCAATAACCAGCGGTTATTGAAAATGCATGCTCCCGCCTCCGTGCCGGGGCCGTTATGCTCTGCGCCCTTTCCCTGAATCTTCTGCGACCCTTTTCCCCATGCAAGACACCCCCGACACGCCCGACACCATCCAGGAGCCTCGCCGTTGGAGCGACGGCCAATGGACCGCGCAGGTCATCAAGAACGAAGACGACGACGGCTGGGCCGTGTCCATGACGCTCAAGGGCGAGACGGAGCCCGCGCTGGTCGGCCCCTGGACGATGGGACGCGACAAGAAGAACCCCAAGCCGCTCGATGTCTCGGCCTTCCACACCCTGGTCAAGACCGCCAGCGAGGTGTTGCGCCGCCACGAGCAGCAGTTGCATGCACAACTCCACAAGAACGTCGCGGTCACGGTCAATGGCCAGCGCCTGCGCGTGCAACTGGCCATCGTGCCCGACGAAGAGGGCGCCACGGCCACCCTGAGCGCCCAGGATGAACTGGGCGAGGAACTGGCGCGCGTGCCCGTGCCGCCCACGTTCAAGCTCACGCCCGCCAGTGCCACCGCCTGGGCCGAAGCCGGGTTCGAACGGCCCCGCTGACGGTGCAGGCAATTGCCTGGGCGACGGCCCGCCCCGCGGGTAACCCCTAGAATCGCGCCGCTGGCCTCCAACAGCTTGTGGGGGCCGGCAGCGTTCTCAGGGCGGGGCGGAATTCCCCACCGGCGGTATCTGCGGGTGGCTGTTGCTACAGCCGCACCGCAGCAGCCCGCGAGCGCCCGGGCCGCGCCAGGCATGGCGGCGGCCCGGGGTCAGCAGATCTGGTGCGATGCCAGAGCCGACGGTCACAGTCCGGATGAAAGAGATCGCGAAGCCATGGCCGCCCATCGGGATGGGTGCCCGTGTGCAGTGGTGCGGGTGTTCGCTGGTGCGGGCGGGCGGGCGCGGTTTGCCGTGCGCGCCGCCGTGCGGCTGCCCGGGCCCGGCGCGCGGGTGCCTGCTTGCCGTTGTGGTGTGCCCTGTTCGCGCGCGCCCTGATTCTGGTAATCCTTTTCTTTGCTACGAGAAAATCCATGAATCAGTCCTTCCATTCCCACCATGCCGCCGCTGCCAATGCCGAACAAGGCCGTGCAGACTCCGCGCGCCGCAGCGAACGCGTTGCGGTCATCTGCGCCGGCTGGCACCGGGACATCGTCCACCAGGCCCGCGACGCCGCCGTGGCGGAGTTCGCCCGCAACGGCCTGGCTGCGAGCCAGATCGAGCAGTTCGAGGTGCCTGGCGCCTTCGAGATCCCGCTGCTGGCCAAGCGCCTGGCGCAAAGCGGCCGCTACGACGCCATCGTGGCCTGCGCGCTGGTGGTCAACGGCGGCATCTACCGCCACGAGTTCGTGACCACCGCCGTCATCGACGGCCTGATGCGCGTGCAGCTGGACACCGAGGTGCCCGTGATGTCCGCCGTGCTCACGCCGCGTGACTTCCACGAGCATGAAGACCATCTGAAGTTCTTCCGCGAGCATTTCGTGAAGAAGGGCACGGAGGTGGCCGACGCGTGCCTGCGCACCATGGCGCAGTTCAAGGCGCTGGAAGCGGCGCACGGCGACTGACCGGCCGCAGAGGGTGGCCTGGCGCGCTGGCGGGGCCGCGCGCCATGGCACCGGAACAGGCTCAGGTCGCTATTAAAAACATAGCTGTTTGCGCTGGATGGTTGGGCGTTAGAGGTCGTTTTGATTCAATTTTCTTCGACCCCCGGCCCGCCCGTCCTGTCAGGCCGCCGCCAGCCGGGGCACGCGCGCCCCCGCCGCCGGGTGTTCGCCGGGCGACAGGCGGAACACCGAGACCGCGTCCACCAGCTGCTGCGCCTGTACCTTCAGGCTGTCGGCCGCCGCCGCGCTTTGCTCCACCAGCGCCGCGTTCTGCTGCGTGGCCTGGTCCATCTGCATCACGGCCTCGCCCACCTGGGCCACGCCCGCGCTCTGCTCGCTGCTGGCGGCGCTGATCTCGCCCACGATGTCGGTCACGCGGCGGATCGAGGCCACCACTTCCGTCATCGTGGCGCCGGCCCTGTCGACCAGGGCCGTGCCCTGTTCGACCCGCTCCACGCTCGCGTGGATCAGGCTCCTGATCTCCTTGGCCGCCTCGGCGCTGCGCCCGGCCAGGCTGCGCACTTCGCTGGCCACCACCGCGAAGCCCCGGCCCTGCTCGCCCGCGCGGGCCGCCTCCACCGCAGCGTTCAGCGCCAGGATGTTGGTCTGGAAGGCAATGCCGTCGATCACGCTGATGATGTCGGCGATCTTCTTGCTGCTGTCGTTGATGCCCTTCATGGTGGTCACCACCTCGGCCACCACGTCGCCGCCCTGCACGGCCACGGTGGACGCATTGACGGCCAGCTGGTTGGCCTGGCGCGCGTTGTCGGCATTGGCCTGCACGGTGGAGCTGAGCTCTTCCATCGACGCCGAGGTTTCCTCCAGCGCGCTGGCCTGCTGCTCGGTGCGTGCGGACAGGTCGTTGTTGCCCAGCGCGATCTCGGTGCTCGCGGCGGCCACGTTGTCGGCGTTGTGGCGCACGTGGCTCACCACGCTCGACAGGCTCAGCTGCATGCCGTGCAGCGCATTGAGCAGCAGCGCGATCTCGTCCTTGCCACGCACGGGCTGCGCCACGGTCAGGTCGCCGCTGGCCACGGCCTGCGACACCCGCACCGCGTTGTCCAGCGGGTTCACCACGGTGCGGCTGAAGGCGATGGCGCCGGCGATGCCGAGCGCGCACACCACCAGCATCACGGCCAGGCTGATGGTGGTCGCGCGCTGCGCGGTGGCGGCGGCGTGTTCGGCCACTTCGCTGCTGGCCCGGGCGATCAGTTCGCCCGCCTGGTCGATCAGTTGCGAGGGCTCGCGGTCCATGCCCTGCACCGCCTTGTCGCCGGCCTCGGCATCGTGCCCGGACGCCTTGAAGGCCTCGAAGCCCTTGCGGTAGGCGGCGCCCATGCGTTCGTGCGCCTGGGCGAACTGCGCCACGCGGTCGCGGCCCTCGCCCGGCGGCAGGCCGGCCAGCAGTTTCTTCGCCTGCACGCCGATGGCCTGCTCCTGCTTTTCAAACGCTGCCCAGTAGCGCGTGAGCTGGGCCGGGTCCTTGCCGCGCAGCAGTACGTTCTTCCACTCCTGCACCTGCACCTTGAAGTCATTGAGCATGGAGGAGGCCAATCGCTCGTGCTCGAAGCTTTGCGCCACGGTGGTCTGGTAGGTGCCCAGGGCCTGGTTCAGGCGGCTGATGCCGAACAGCGCCGCCGCGAACAGCAGCAGCAACGCCACGGTAAAGGCCAGGGGGAGTTTGAGGCTGAGCTTCATGGCGGACTCCTGAGGTTCCACGGAACGGCGCCACGGCATGTACCCATGGCGCGAAAATGAAAGCTGCAAAGTCTCTGCGGGCCTGCCATCGGGCGTGGCGGCGGGGAGACTCCCGCTGCCATTATGGCGACGGATGTAATTTTTTGTACACGGAATTCGCGCCATGCCGCAAGGGGTGCGCCGCACGGCGGTAAGATGCCTCCCCGCGGTGCAAGCCGCGCCCGGGCCCGCGGGAAGGGTTGAACCCACTTGCCGACTCCAGGAGCACGTTCGTGCTCCTTGCAGAGCTGACTTTTCATCCTTTGTGCTGCCGGATTTGCGGGCCGTCGGCGATCCATGCACGGAGGTTCTCGTGAAACGCATTCCCCCACGGCCCGACCTGGGCCATCTCAAGAAACAAGCCAAGGACCTGCTCGCTGGCTACCGCAGCGGCGAGCCCGAGGCGCTGGCGCGCTTTCGCGCCGCGCTGCCGGCGGCTGCGGGCCAGGGCGATGCCGCCATCGCCGCCCTGGGCCTTCGGCTGCACGACGCGCAGTCCTGCCTGGCGCGCGAGCATGGCTTTGCGTCCTGGGCCGACTTCCAGGGCTTTGTGCTGGCGCGGCGCGCGCTGGTGGACGACCCGGTGCGCGCCACCCTGCAATGGCTGCGCATGGTCTATGCGGGCGACATCGCGGGCGGCAACCACAGCGCCCGGCCGGGGCTGGCCGAGCGCCTGTGGGCCGATGGCGCCATCCCCCGGGACGAAGACCCGTGGCTGGCCTGCGCCGTGGGCGATGAGGCCCGGCTGCGCGAGGCCATCGCGCAAGACCCGGGTTGGGTGCACCGCCCTGGCGGGCCCTTGCAGCTGCCGCCGCTGGTGGCCGTGGCGCATTCGAGCCTGGCGCGGCTGCAGGCCTTTGCCGACCGCCTGCAGGCCTGCGTGGCGCTGCTGCTGGAGGCCGGGGCCGATGCGAACCAGTGCGTGGCCAACCGCTGGCCGCCCGCCTCGCTGGCCGAGCCTGATGCATCGCACCCGCTGTCTGCGCTGTATGGCGCGGCCGGGCAGAACCAGCACGCGGGCATGGCGCGCCTGCTGCTGGACGCGGGCGCGGACCCCAACGATGGCGAATCGCTGTACCACGCGCTCGGAAGCCTGGACTGCACGCGGCTGCTGCTGGAGGCGGGCGCGCGGGTGCCGGGCACGAACGCGCTGTGCCGCGTGCTCGACATGGACGACCTGCCCGCGCTGCAACTGCTGCTGGCGCATGGTGCGGACGCCAACGAGCAGCCTGCCGATGGCGCGGCGCCGGGCGGTGCGGCGCCGCTGCTCTGGGCCATCCGGCGGCGGCGGTCGCTGGCCCATGTGCAGGCCCTGGTGGCGGCGGGCGCCGACCCGGCTGCCTGTGCCGCCGATGGCACGCCCGCGCACATCCAGGCGCTGCGCTACGGACTGCCCGGGGTGGCGGCCTTTCTGCGCGCGGCGGTGGGCGAGGGCGACGTGCCTGTCGACGAGCGCTTCGTGGCCGCGTGTGCCCAGGCCGACGAGGCGCAAGCACGCACGCTGCTGGCCGCGCGGCCCGGGCTGGTGGACGCGCTGTCGCTGCCCCAGCAGCGCCTGCTGCCCGAGCTGGCCGCCCAGGCGGACTGCGGCCATGCCGTGCGGCTCATGGTGCGCCTGGGCTGGCCCATCGACACCACAGGGGGCGACTGGGACGGTACGGCGCTGCACCTGGCCATCTTTCGGGGCGACGCGGCGCTCACCCGCTTCCTGCTGGAGCACGGCGCGCGCTGGCAGGCCCGGCATGGCTTTGAGGACAACGCCTGCGGCGCGTTGTCGTGGGGCTCCATCAACACGCCCGAGCCCGATGGCGACTGGGCGGGCTGCGCGCAGGCGCTGCTGGACCATGGATTGCCACCCGCCGCGCCGGACCCCCAGGGCTCCGAGGCCGTGTGGCTGGACGGCCGCCCCATGCGGTTTTCTGACGAGGTGGCGGACTGCCTGCTGGGCGCCGCCGCGCCGCTGCCGCAAGCCCCGAAGTAGCGTGGCCGCGAAAAGACCAACGCCCCGCGGCGGGATGTCGCGGGGCGTTGCGTAAGAGCGGGTAAATCAGTGAGCGGCTACACCACGCCCGAGGCCCGCAGCGCCGCGATGCGCGCCGCGTCCAGCCCCATTTCGGCGAGCACCTCGTCCGTGTGCTGGCCCAGTGCCGGCGGCGCGTTGCGCAGCACGGGCGGCGTGGCCGACAGGCGCAGCGGGCTGGCCACGCCGGTGATCTGCCGCACGTTGTCGGTGGCGGCCTCGCCGTCCTTCCAGCGCGGCAGCGTCACGGCCAAGCCGCGCGCCTGCACCTGCGCGTCGTCGAAGGCCTGGGCGATGGTGTTGATGGGGCCGCAGGGCACGGCCTTGTCTTCCAGCAGCGTGATCCAGTCGGCCGTGGTGCGCGTGCGCGTCACGGCCTCCATCGCAGGGATCAGGTCGGTGCGGTGCTGCACGCGCAGGGTGTTGGTGGCGTAGCGCGGGTCGGTCGCCCACTGGGGCTGGTTGGCGGCGGCGCAAAAGCGCTGGAACTGCCCGTCGTTGCCGATGGCCAGCAGCATGTTGCCGTCCTGCGTGGGGAAGTCCTGGTAGGGCGCGAGGCTGGGGTGGCTGTTGCCCATGCGGCCGGGCGCCTTGCCGGTGGCAAGGAAGCCCGAGGCCTGGTTGGCCAGCACGGCCATGCCCACGTCCAGCAGTGCCATGTCGATGTGCTGGCCCTGGCCCGTGCCAGTGGCCGCGTTGTCGCGCACATGCAGCGCGGCCAGGATGGCGTTGCTGGCGTACAGGCCGGTGAACAGGTCGATCACCGCCACGCCCACGCGCATCGGGCCGCCGCCGGGCTGGCTGTCGGCCTGGCCGGTGATGCTCATCAGGCCCGTCATGGCCTGCACCATCAGGTCGTAGCCCGCGCGCTCGGCGTAGGGCCCGTCTTGGCCGAAGCCGGTGACGGAGCAGTAGATGAGGCGCGGGTTCAGCGCGCGCAGGCTCTCGTGGTCCAGGCCGTATTGCTTCAGGCCGCCGACCTTGAAGTTCTCCACCACGATGTCCGCCTCTTGTGCCATCTGCTTGATGAGCGCCTGGCCCTCGGGGGAGGCCATGTCGATGGTGACCGAGCGCTTGTTGCGGTTGCAGGCGGTGTAGTAGCTGGCCTGGTCCGTGTCGTTGCCCTCGGCGTCTTTCAAAAAGGGCGGGCCCCACTGGCGCGTGTCGTCGCCCACGCCGGGGCGCTCCACCTTCACCACGTCCGCCCCCAGGTCGGCCAGCACCTGCGTGCACCAGGGGCCCGCGAGCACGCGGGAGAGGTCGAGCACCTTGATGCCTGCGAGGGCGCCTGCGTTGGATGTGGTCATGGTAGTGATTGCTATAACTTGAATAGCTGCTTGCGCTTGTTCAGTAAGCGCTCGAGGCCAAAATCGTATTGAATGGGCGTGGGAGGCGCGGCGCGCGTGTCTCCAGGCCACCGGCGTCGTCCCCCTTCCCCGCGAAGCCGAGAAAAGGGGGAAGGCGCGCGGCGCCTCCGCGGGATGTCAGCTGAACGCCGCGATGCCGGTCTGCGCACGGCCCAGGATGAGCGCGTGCACGTCGTGCGTGCCCTCATAGGTGTTCACCACCTCCAGGTTCACCAGGTGGCGGGCCACGCCGAACTCGTCGCTGATGCCGTTGCCGCCCATCATGTCGCGCGCCAGGCGGGCGATGTCCAGGGCCTTGCCGCAGCTGTTGCGCTTGATGATGGAGGTGCCTTCCACGCTGGCGGTGCCCGCGTCCTTCATGCGGCCGAACTGCAGGCAGGCCTGCAGGCCGATGGCGATCTCGGTCTGCATGTCGGCCAGCTTCTTCTGGATGAGCTGGTTGGCGGCCAGGGGGCGGCCGAACTGCTTGCGGTCCAGTGTGTACTGGCGGGCGGTGTGCCAGCAGAACTCGGCCGCGCCCAGCGCGCCCCAGGCGATGCCGTAGCGCGCGCTGTTCAGGCAGGTGAAGGGGCCCTTCAGGCCCTGCACTTCAGGAAACGCGTTTTCTTCCGGCACGAACACGTCGTCCATCACGATCTCGCCGGTGATGGAGGCGCGCAGGCCCACCTTGCCGTGGATGGCGGGGGCCGTCAGGCCCTTCATGCCCTTTTCCAGCACGAAGCCACGGATGGGGCCCACAACATCCTTGCCATCGCCGCCTTTGATGACTTCCTTGGCCCAGACCACGAACACGTCGGCCACGGGGCTGTTGGTGATCCACATCTTGCTGCCCTTGAGCTTGTAGCCGCCATCGACCTTGTAGGCGCGCGTGGCCATGCTGCCGGGGTCGGAGCCGTGGTCGGGCTCGGTCAGGCCGAAGCAGCCGATCCACTCGCCCGTGGCGAGCTTGGGCAGGTACTTTTGCTTCTGCGCTTCGGTGCCGAACTCATGAATGGGCACCATCACCAGCGACGACTGCACGCTGGCCATCGAGCGGTAGCCCGAATCCACGCGTTCGACTTCGCGGGCGATCAGGCCATAGGCCACGTAGCTCAGGCCGGGGCCGCCGTACTGCTCGGGGATGGTGGGGCCCAGGAGGCCCACTTCGCCCATCTCGCGGAAGATGCTCACGTCCATCTTCTCGTGGCGGAAGGCATCCAGCACGCGCGGGGCCAGCTTGTCCTGGCAGTAGGCGGCAGCCGCGTCGCGGATGGCGCGCTCGTCGTCGGTCAGTTGCTGGCTCAGGAGGAAAGGGTCATCCCATTGAAAAGCGGCGTGGGCCATGTGCGTGTCTCCAGGTGGAAAAAAAAGAGTGGCAACAAAGGTGTTCTGGGGCAGATCGTAGGCCGCGTGCCAGCACGCCGCAAGCGAGTTCTTTTCATTCAGATATGCATAACTGGAATGTATGAAATACTTTGAGCTAGAGATCAGATGCTTAGCCGGACCCTTAAAAGTTCATTTTCATCATGCGCCGCAATATCCCATCGACCCAGGCACTGGCCTGTTTTGAAGTCGCCGCCCGGCACGAGAGCTACACCCGCGCCGCGCAGGAACTCTCGCTCACGCAAAGCGCCGTCTCGCGCCAGATCCAGGCGCTGGAGGAGTTTCTGGGCGTGCAGCTGTTTCGCCGCACGCGCCACGGCGTGGTGCTCACGCCCGCCGGCGCGCACTACGGCCGCCAGGTGGCGCGCTGGCTGCAGGGCCTGGAGCGCGACACGCTCGACGTGATGGCCCACCAGGGCGAGGGCGGCACGCTGTCGCTGGCGGCGGTGCCCACGTTCGCCACGCGCTGGCTCATTCCGCGCCTGCCGCAGCTGGCCCAGCTGCACCCCGACATCGTGGTGCACATCGAGACGCGGACGCGCCCTTTTCTGTTCGCCGACACCACCTTTGACGCGGCCCTGTACGCCGGCACCCCGGAGCAGGTGGCCAACTGGCCCGGCGTGCAGGCGCAACTGCTGATGCACGAGGATGTGCTGCCCGTGTGTTGCCCGCGCCTGCTCGAATCCGCCGCGCCGCGCGCGCGCGGGCGCGCCCACCAGCCCGTGGCCGCCGATGCGCTGGCCCGGCTGCCCCTGCTGCAGCAGAGCACGCGCCCCTACGGCTGGCGCCAGTGGTTCGACGCCATGGGGGTGGACGCACCCCATGCGCTGGACGGGCCGCGCTACGAGCTGTTCTCCATGCTCGCCGTGGCGGCCACGCATGGGCTGGGCGTGGCGCTGATTCCGCCCTTGCTGATCGAGGCCGAGCTGGCCAGCGGCGAACTGGTGGTGGCCTGCGCGCGGCCCCTGCGGGGGGAGCGGGGCTACTACCTCGTCAGCCCCGCGCAGGCGCAGCCGCCCGTGCTGGCGGTGTTCTCGAAATGGCTTCAAGACACTGCGCGGGCTGCGGCAGAGTAGGGCGCTTGCCGGCTTGCGCCCCGCGGCGGACAGGGCTACGCTGGTGGCACTCGCTGCAGGCGGCGGGAAGAAGATGGACGGAACGTATGTGGTGTGCAAGGGTCACACCCAGCGGGCGGCCCGGCGGGCCGTACCAGGCACCTCATACCTTTACTATTTCATCAAGGAGCCGTTATGTCATTGAACGCAACCTACCATGCCCCCCATTTCGAGCCCACGGTGGACGAACTCGCCACGCTGAAGCACCTGGAGATGGAGAACATCAGCGTGGTTTCAGCGCTGAAGGAGCATATGTCCGGACGGTTGTACGAACACGGCTTCATCACCAAGAATGCGTCGGGCCAGCTGACCATCACCGACACCGGCCGCCACCTGGTGCGCAGGCAGAACAACTGAGCTGATTTTCCCGGGTAGCGTTCCCGGCGGCCTGGGCCTGCCGGTGGTGGCCGGGCCCGTCCAAGGCGTGGCGCGGGGCCGCGTTCGCCAGCGCAACCGTCCTCATCGGCCCGTGCGGCCGCCCTGCGCGGGTGCTTTGGCGGCTGCGCGCTTACTCCGCCTTGGCGCCGGCCGCCTTGATGACGGGATCCCAGCGCCTGATCTCGGCAGCCGTCTGCTGGCGCAGCGCCTCGGGCTTGAGCCGGTCGCCCTGCGGGATGATGACCCCCATGTCGGTGAAGCGCTTGACCAGGCCGGCATCGGCCAGTGCCCCGCGCACCGCCTTGTTCAGGCGTTCGACGACGGCGAGTGGTGTGCCCTTGGGCGCGTACACGCCGTGCCATACGGCCAGCTCGAAGCCCGGCAGCCCGGACTCGGCAAAGGTCGGCACCTCCGGCATCGTCGGGATGCGCTCCCTGGTCGCCATGGCGTAGGCCTTGAGGGCGCCGGACTGCAGGTGTGGCCCGGTGGCCACGGGCTGGTCGCAGATCAGGTCCACGTTGCCCGCCACCAGGTCCTGCAGCGCCGGGCCGGTGCCGCGGTAGGGCACCATCGTCACGGTGGTGCCGGCCGTCTGGTTGAACAGCATCGCGCACAGGTGCGATGTGGCGCCGACGCCCGCGTGCGAGAACTTCACCTCGCCCGGCCTGGCCTTCATGTGCTGGATCAGCTCGGCCACGGTCGCGGGCGCGAAATTCTTGTAGCGCACCAGGATCATGGGCACCTCGCCGGCCAGGGCGATGGGCTCCAGGTCCTTGTTCACGTCGAAGGCCAGCTTGCTGTACAGCGCCGGGGCCGTGGCGATGCCCATGTTGTGCAGCAGGACGGTGTGCCCGTCATTGGGCGCGCGCACCACCTTGGCGGTGCCGATGGTGCCGCCGGCTCCGCCCGCGCTGTCCACGATCACCGGCTGGCCCAGGTCGCGCGCCATGGCCTCGGCCAGCACGCGGGCCAGCACGTCGGTGGAGCCCCCGGCCGCATAGGGCACCACGATGGTCACGGGCTTGGTGGGAAAGGCGGCCACCGCCGTCGAGGCCAGGGCCAGCGCGGCCGCGAGCAGGGTCTTTGTCTGGTTGCGCATTGTCTTGTCTCCGGAAAGGGTGAGAGCAGCCAAGGCCCGGCCTGCCAGGCGGTGGCACTTGCTTGTTTGTTTGCTGGCTTGCGGCGGGCGCCCTGCCAGGCGCCCGGGGGACGGTCAGGGCTTGCCGACGAACCGGTACAGCTCGGTGTGGTCGGCCCTGGGGCCCAGCGCGGCGCTGGCATCGACCGTCATGGCGTACACCTTCTGGGCCAGGTCCATCGGCACCTGCAGGGAGCGGCCAAGCCCGGCCGCGATGCCCACGTCCTTGGCCTGCAGCGCCAGCGAGAATCCCGAGTTGAAAGCCTGGTTCAGCATGAACTGGTGGGCCTTGTTTTCGGTCGTGTTGTTCTTGCCGGTCGATGCGTTGATCACATCCACGATGGTGGCCGCATCGATGCCGAAGGCCGCGCCCACGTGGATGGCCTCGGCCGTGGCGATCAGCGCGGCGGCGGACACGTAGTTGTTCAGCGCCTTGAGTGCGTGGCCCGCGCCCACGGGGCCCACGTAGCTGATGGCTTTGCCCATCACTTCGAGCACCGGCCGTTGCCGGGCGAAATCTTCGGGGTCACCGCCCACCATGATGGCCAGCGTGCCATTGACGGCCTTCTTCACGCCGCCGGAGACGGGTGCGTCGATCAGCGCGATCCCCGTGCCGCGCAGCGAGGCTGCGAGGGCCCGCGTGCGGATCGGGTCGGCGGAGCTCATCTCGACGACGCAGGCCCCGGCCCGCAGGTGGGGTGCCAGGTCGGCCACCACCGCGTCCACGATGTCGGAATTGGGCAGCATGGTGATGACCACGTCGCACCCTGCGTACGCGGCATTGTCGGTGGCCACCACGGCACCGGCATGCGACGCGGCGAACTGCGCCTCGGCTTCAGGATGGGCGTCCTTCACCACGAGCGGGTGGCCTGCGGCGTGCAGCAGGTGGGCCATGGGCTGGCCCATCATGCCCAGGCCGATGAATGCGATGCGGCTCATCGTCGCGCCCCTGCTCAGAGGTCCATCTCTTTGAACACTTCCGACGCCACGCGGAACGAATCGATCGCCGCCGGCACGCCGCAGTAGATGGCCGTCTGCAGGAAGACTTCCTTCACCTCGTCCTTGGTCAGGCCGTTGTGGATGGCGCCGCGCACGTGCAGCTTGAGCTCGTGCGGGCGGTTGAGCGCCGTGATCATCGCCAGGTTGAGGAAAGAGCGGGTCTTGCGGTCGAGGCCCGGGCGGTTCCACACATCGCCCCAGCAGTACTGGGTGACGAGTTCCTGCATGTCGATGTTGAAGTCGGTCGCGTTCTTGATCGAGGCATCGACGTATTCTGCGCCCAGCACTTCGCGGCGGGTGGACAGGCCCTGGTCGAAGAGGGCGGGGTTCTTGGGGGCGTAGGGGCGGGTCATGGAAGGCTCCTGGGGTGGCAAGGGATCAATAGATAGATAGAGAGAGGGGGGGAGAAGGCCGGCAACGCGGCGTTGCAGTGGATGAATTTTATTATGATTGTCAGACAATCATACATATGGAAAATGTGGATTGACGAATGATTCGTATGTTTGTATGACAATCAGCGTGTATGAAACCCATTAGGATGGCGCCATGAACCAGATGCTGCTGCGAGTCCCCCGCGAAGAGACCTCCCTGCGCCAGCGTGCTACCCAGACGCTGCGCCAGGCCATCCTCGACGGCCACTTCACGCCGGGACAAAAGTTGTCGGAGCGCGAGCTCTGCGAAAGCCTGGACGTGAGCCGATCCTGCGTGCGCGAGTCGCTGCAGCACCTGCAGGCCGAGGGGCTGATCACCATCATTCCGCACCGGGGCCCCGAGGTCACCACCATTTCACCCAAGGAGGTGCGCGACATCTACGAAGTGCGCGCGCACCTCGAAAGCCTGGCGGGCCGGGGCTTTGCGCTCAATGCCTCCAAGGACCAGGTGCGGGCGCTGCGCGCCAAGCTCACCGAGCTGTCACAGCCCGAGATCACGCAGGACCGCGCCTTGATGCTCAACGTCAAGAATCAGTTCTACGACATCCTCATCGCGGGCTGCGGCAACCTGGTGGCCGGGCAATTGCTGCAGCAGCTCAACAACCGCGTGACGGTGCTGCGCCGCATCTCCATGGCCCAGCCTGGGCGGTTTCCGCACACGCTGGTGGAGCTCGACGCCATCGTGGCGGCCATTGAGCAGAGCGACGGGGAGACGGCGGCGCGCCTGTGCGAGGAGCACGTGCGCAAGGCGGCCGCCAACGTGCTGCAGAGCATGCAGCCGGCGGCGGCGAAACTGCAGGCCTGACTGCGTGCGGGCCTTGCAGGGTGATCAGCGTTCAGGCGGCGACACAGGCCAGGCTGGAGGCTTTGCCACCAGTGCTTGCTTGCCCTGGCGATCAAACCCCACGTGCTCGTAAAACCGCAAAGTTGCTTCGTCTTTTCGACCTGTCAGCAACATCACCTTGTAGCAGTTCCGACGCCAAGCTTCGCTCAGAGCATGTGAAAGGACAGCCCGACCCCAGCCTTGACCACGGTGCGCAAGGTCGGTGACGACGTTCTCAATGACGCCATATGGACGGCAGGCGCGCGTGAGGTTGGGTATGACAGCGCGGCGCATTCACCAGGCCGCCGCCCGCCGTCGTGCGGGGGCTCCATTGCGGGTGTCGCTTCCCCGCGCCAGGCCATGTCCCGGCGCACGCGGGTCGCATACCATGTGTTCACCATGGACACGAACGACCCGACCACGCCGCTGCCCCGAAGGTTTCTGCGGTTTCTCGGTCCGCTCGTGGCCACGAACCTGCTTCAGGCGCTGAGCGGCACGGTCGTCACCATCTGCCTGGGCCAACTGCTGGGCGCGCAGGCGCTGGCCGCAGCGGTCAGCTTCTTCCCGTTGTTCATGTGCTGCATTGCCTTCGTGATCGGGCTCGGTGCCGGAGCCTCGGTGCTGGTGGGCCAGGCCTGGGGTGCACGCGACGCGGACAAGGTGCGCCGCGTGGCTGGGGCCGTGCTGCTCGGTGGGTTCCTGCTCGGCTGCGTGGTAGTGGCCGTGGGCGCCACAGCCATCGGCAGCCTGCTGCGTGTGCTGGGTGTCAGTGGCGAGGTGCTGCCGCAGGCCATCGCCTACGCGCGCGTGCTGTTCCTGGCCATGCCCGTGCTGTTCCTGCACCAGCTCAGTGCCGCCCTCCTGCGCGGCCTGGGCGACACGGCAACGCCGCTGCGCGCGCTCATCCTGGCCTCGGGCCTGTGGATGCTGCTCACTCCTGCCTTCATGCTCGGATGGCTGGGCCTTCCCCCGCTGGGCACCGCCAGTGCGGGCTGGGCCAGCCTCATCGGCAATGCCGTGGCCCTGGCATGGCTCGCGTGGCACCTGCATGCCAGGGGCCATGTGCTGGCCTTCTCGCACCTCAGGCCCCACCTGCGCTGGAACACCCCCTTGCTTGCCACCGTGGCGAGGCTGGGCGTGCCCACCGGCCTGTTCTTCGTCACCAGCTCACTCGCCGACGTGCTGCTGCTGCGCTTGGTCAATGGCTACGGCTGGCAGGCCACGGCGGCGTGGGGCACCGTCAATCAGGCCATGGCCTTTGTGCAGCTGCCCGCCATGTCCATCGCCGTCGCGGCTTCCGTGTTCGCCGCGCAAGCCATTGGTGCCGGCAAGCCGGAGGATGTTGCCCATGTCACGCGGGTCGGCCTGTGGATGAATCTGGCGCTGACCGGCAGCCTGGCCCTGCTGGTGGCGGTGGTGTCACCGCAGGTCGCCAGCCTGTTTACCCGCGATCCCGCCGTGGTGGACCTGGCCGCCACCGTTCTGCGCATCACGGTGTGGGGCAGCCTCGCGTTTGGTCTGGCCAGCGTGTTCACCGGCGTCATGCGCTCGGCAGGAACCGTGCGCGTGCCCACGGTGATTTCCCTGTCCTGCCTCACCTTGCTGCTTGTGCCGCTGGCCTACGCGCTGCAGCACCTGCTGGGCCTGCAAGGCATCTGGGCCAGCTACCCGCTCACGTACCTGTGTGCGCTGGCACTGCAGGCCATCTATTTCCACGCCATCTGGAAGAAGCGGCCGATCAGGCGGCTGGTGTAGCTGGGGGCATGGGGTGGTGCAGGGCCTGCGCTGGGGCCCTCTGTGATCCATCACGCATCCTCTACCTGCTTTTCTTGATGGAACGCCCGGGCCTGGGGGACGCGGGCTTTCAGCTGTAGTCCCTGGGGCCAGGCCCATGGCCGCGAGGCCTGCCAAAGCTTGGCGGGTGGATTGACGCTGCTGGGAGAGGATGGGATCTGAAGGCTTTTTGCGGGGGCGCCCCAGCGCACAACACGTGGCCGGTACGTTGCGTTCCTGTAGCGACAATGCGGCCGAACCCGGCTGAAAGTAGACATTTTTTGGCCGATTCGCTACCTTATGTCAGCTCTCTGAGTGGTGGCCGCGCTCTTTGTCTGGCGTGTATGTGGCCCCAGAAGGCGACTAACCCCCCGCGAAAAAACCGTGTAGTCTTCCGCGGCTGCCCGAGGGCGATCGTGATTTTTGAGCGCCGGTGGGACCGCCATGCACCTTTGTTTCACAAGCCCGACAGAAGGACCTATGAAGTTGATTCGACGCACTGCCCAAGCAACCCCCATTCGGCAATTGGCACGCCCGGCAACCCTTGGTCTGGTGACCCTGCTGTGGCAGTTTCATGCACTTGCCGCGGTCGGCTGGAATGTCGACGCTCCCATGGCGGATCCCCGGGCGCAACACGCGGGGGCGCTGCTGGATGACGGCTCCGTGGCTGTTTTCAACGGCGTTAACCGCCTGGGATTCGTCGCCACCGGTGAGCGATATTCGGGCGGCTCCTGGTCATCAATAGGCGGCACTGGGATTGCCGGCAATGTGACCGAAGCCGTCACGCTGGGCACGGGCCATGTGCTTGTGCGCTCTGATGGCAGCCTGAATGCCCGGCTGTACGACCCTGTGGCCAACACCTGGCTCCCGGCTGGCACACAGTCTGCATCTCGCTCGCTGCCGTCGATGACGTTGCTCGCCAATGGCAAAGTTCTGGTGGCAGGAGGAAGCAATCTCAATACGGCCGAACTGTATGACCCCGAAACGCGCACCTGGACGGCGACTGGGAGCATGTCGGTGGTTCATCGAGCCCATGGCGCCGTGTTGCTGCGGGATGGCCGTGTTCTGGTGGCTTCAGGGTTCAACGCAGGGGGCGAAGTCCCCGTCGCGGAACTCTACGACCCTGTTGCAGGCACATGGTCATTGGCGGCGGCGCCCCTCGTGCCGCGTCACTATGCGAGCCTGACGCTGCTAGCGGACGGCAGAGTATTGCTCGCAGGTGGCTTTACAGCCGGCGGCGTTACAACGCATGCAGAGATCTACGATCCTGTGGCCAATACGTGGACCGCCACCGGGGCCCTGAACTTTCCCCGCAACGGTGCAATGGGCTCGCCGCTGGCCCATGCGACAGTACTTTCCTCTGGCCTGGTGCTGATGGCGGGGGGCTCGGATATCGCAAGAAATACGCAGCCCATAGCGGAGTTGTATGACCCCGCAACGGGAAACTGGTCGCCAGCAGGTTCCATGGGAACAGCGCGCGAGAACGGGACGGCCAATCTGTTGCCCAATGGCGATGTACTGTTGACGGGCGGGTTCTCGAGCAATCCTAGCCTCACTTTCTATAGCGCGGTGGACCGTTATGTCCCAGCCGTGCCGCCTGGGCCTGCTGCGGTGACGAATGCATTGCCGCTGCTTCAGCGTGCAGGCGCGGCGTTGATTCTCAACGGAACGGGTTTTACGGGCGGCACAGGTACCAGTACGCCTCAGCTTCAGCTGCAACGCGCGGAGAACGGCGCGATCAGCTTATGGGCTCCCGCCAGCCATACCGCTACCAGTTTCACCTCGCCCCCGCTGGGCACCTTACCCGCCGGGCTCTACATGGCGCGGCTTGTCGTTGACGGTGTTCCGTCCGAGGGGCGATTGGTTCGTTTCACAGACCCTGTGGGAACGCCAGCCGGTGTCCCCGGCAACGCGCAGGTCACTGTGAGCTGGGCGCCTCCTGTGGACACCGGAGGCAACCCGCCAGACAGCTACACCGTGACATCGAACGCCGGACCGGGTTGCTCCGTGGCAGCACCCGCGACGAGCTGTACTGTCACTGGATTGGTGAATGGCACTCCCTACACATTCACGGTGCGAGCGCAGCATCCAAATGGCCTGGGTCCCGTGTCGTTGACCTCGGCTGCGGTGACGCCCACGGCTATGGCGGGCCCCGGCCCTACACCAGTTCCGGGACTGTCCCCGTTTGGTGTGGCGTTGACGGCGCTGATGGCCGCAGCATTGGCGGGCCTGAGCCGAAGGGGTTGGCGAAGCGCTGGACGATGACCTGATGGCGCAAAAAGAAAAGCCCCGACATCACTGCCGGGGCTTTTTTGCTTTTTGGCGCCAGACCTGTGCCTGGCCCCTGTTCACGTGACGCTCAGGTCGTCGCAGCCGCCTCCACTCGCCGCAACTGCACCCCAGCTCCAGCGCCAATGGCCTCGAGACGCTTTCAGATGAACTTCCTGCGTCGCGGGCCCGTCCATCCTTTGCGTGCCCGCCACTGCCCGAGGGTTCCGGCCCGTGCCCCCTCAGCGCCACGGCCTGCGTGAGCGCTTTTCGAACTCCGCCAGGGCTGCGGCCCTGAGGTGCATCGGTGCCCCCATTTTTTTAGAATGTGCCCCCCAATGTGCCCCCAATTTTCTCGGATGGGGGTGGACTAGTCTGGACGGGTACGGACAGCTAAGATGCTGATTTCAAAGGAGAAATAAAAAAGTCCGGAAGAGTTTGGACTCTTCCGGACTAGTCGATGGTGCCCGGGGCCGGAATCGAACCGGCACGCCTTGCGGCGGGGGATTTTGAGTCCCCTGCGTCTACCAATTTCACCACCCGGGCTGGAATTCGTGAAGCCGCAAATTATGGCACAGTAGGGCGCATGAAATATCCGACGATTGAAGACGCGGTGGGCAACACGCCGCTGGTGGCGCTGCAGCGCATTGGGGCCCAGGACAACGCGGCGCGGGGCAATGTGGTGCTGGGCAAGCTGGAGGGCAACAACCCCGCAGGGTCGGTGAAGGACAGGCCCGCCCTGTCGATGATCCGGCGCGCGGAGGAGCGGGGCGACATCCGGCCTGGGGACACGCTGATCGAGGCCACGTCGGGCAACACCGGCATCGCCCTGGCGATGGCGGCCGCCATCAAGGGCTATCGCATGGTGCTGGTGATGCCGGAAGACCTCTCCATCGAGCGCGCGCAGACCATGAAGGCCTTTGGCGCGGAGCTTGTGCTCACGCCCAAGAGCGGTGGCATGGAACATGCGCGCGACCTCGCCGAGGCCATGCAAAAGCGCGGCGAGGGCAAGGTGCTGGACCAGTTCGCCAACCAGGACAACCCGCGCATCCACTACGAAACCACGGGCCCCGAGATCTGGGAGCAGACCGGCGGGCGCATCACGCACTTCGTGAGCGCCATGGGCACCACGGGCACCATCACCGGGGTGTCGCGCTTCCTCAAGGAGAAGAACCCGGCCATCCAGATCATCGGCGCGCAGCCCGAGGAAGGCTCGCGCATTCCCGGCATCCGCAAGTGGCCGCAGGAGTACCTGCCCAAGATCTATGACGCGAGCACGGTGGATGAGCTGGTGTATGTGAGCCAGGACAATGCCGAGGACATGTGCCGCCGTCTGGCGCGAGAAGAGGGCATCTTCGCGGGCATCTCGGCGGCGGGGGCCTGCTGGGTGGCGCAGCAGATCGCGGCGCGCGACAGCCATGCCACCATCGTCTTCGTGGTGTGCGACCGGGGCGACCGCTACCTGTCGACGGGGGTGTTCCCCGCCTGAGGACGAAAGGCAGCGAAGGCGACCCCTTCACCTTCCTTGAAATGAAAATGGGCCGTCTGCGCTGGATAGGAAAGCGCCGATAGCTATCAAAATAAGAGCATATGCACTACGAAACCCGCTACTGCACCCACTGCGGCACCGCGCTGCAGCCGATCACGCTGGCCGAAGACGGTGGCGACAAGGAGCGCCTGCGCTGCCCCGCCTGCGGCTGGACGCACTGGAACAATCCAACGCCCGTGCTGGCCGCGATCGTGGAGGTGAATGGCAAGGTGCTGCTGGCCCGCAACGCGGCCTGGCCCGCGAAGATGTTTGCGCTGATCACGGGCTTCATGGAGGCCGGGGAGTCGCCGCAGGAAGGCATCGCGCGCGAGGTCAAGGAGGAAACCAACCTCGACGTGCGCTCCACCACGCTGGTGGGGGCCTACGAGTTTCTGCGCATGAACCAGATCATCATTGCCTACCATGTGGTGGCCGAGGGTGAGGTGCGGCTGTCACCCGAGCTGGTGGACCACCGGTTCTACGACCTGCACGAACTCAGGTGCTGGCCCGCCGGCACGGGCTATGCGCTGGCGGACTGGCTGCGCACGCGAGGGCATGAACCGGTGTTTTTCACGGCAGAGGAAAACGAAGAGCGCCGCCGGGGGCTCAACCTGCCGCCAAAGGATTGATGAAGACCATGGACATCCACAAAGAAATCGATACCCGGGGCTTGAACTGCCCCCTGCCCATCCTCAAGGCCAAGAAGGCACTGGCGGACATGGCCAGTGGCCAGCTGCTCAAGGTGGTGTCCACCGATGGCGGCTCGCTGCGCGACTTCCAGGCCTTTGCCAAACAGACGGGAAACGAGCTGGTGGAGCAGCAGACGATGGGCGAGGAGTACATCCACGTCCTGCGCAGAAGGTAGATAAATGGAAGCGAAACCCTGACGGGGTGGTGCGCCTTGCCCTCTGCCGCCACTGTGCGAGGGGCGCGTGCGCAGCCTGGGCAAACCGGGCCCACGGGCTCGGCAGGCGACGCGGCGCCGGAATTCGCCTGGTTTCTGCTGGCGCCTGGCGCAGGCCGCAGCAGTGCCTCAAGGCAAAAAATCCTCCACAGCCCTGGTGGGCTGCCGGAGGATTTTTTTTCTGGTCATGCGGCCGCGCAGATCGCGGTGCAGGCGCTGCCTACAGGCTCAGGCCCTTCAGGTATTCCCGGAACGACGCGCCCACCTGAGGGTGCTGCAGGGCCAGTTCCACCGTGGCTTCCAGAAAGCCTTCCTTGCTGCCGCAGTCATACCGCTTGCCCTGGTACTGAAACGCGTACACGGCCTCGCTCTGCATCAGGCGCGCGATGCCGTCGGTGAGCTGGATCTCGCCACCCACGCCGCGCGGCTGGTTGCGGATCTCGTCGAACACGCCGGGGGTGAGGATGTAGCGGCCGGCCACGCCCATGCGGGAGGGTGCCACGTCGGCCTTGGGCTTCTCGACGATGCGGTCGATGCGGATCAGCGGACCGCCTGCGGGCTCGCCGGCCACGATGCCGTATTTGTGCACCTGGTCTTCCGGTACTTCCTGCACGGCGATGACCGAACGGCCCTGCTGGCGGAAGGCGGTGGCCATCTGGGCCAGCACGGGTGGGCCGCCCTGGGGGCCCACCATCAGGTCGTCGGCCAGCAGCACGGCAAACGGCTCCTTGCCCACCAGCGGCTCGGCGCACAGCACGGCGTGGCCCAGGCCCAGCGAGCGGGGCTGGCGCACAAACGCGCAGTCCATGTCGTCGGGCTGGATGGAACGCACCAGCGCCAGCAGTTCCTTCTTGCCGGCGGCTTCCAGCTCGGCCTCCAGTTCGTAGGCGGTGTCGAAGTGGTCTTCGATGGCGCGCTTGCTGCGGCCGGTCACGAAGATCATGTGGCGGATGCCGGCGGCGTAGGCCTCTTCGACGGCGTACTGGATGAGCGGCTTGTCCACCACGGGCAGCATTTCCTTGGGGCTGGCCTTGGTGGCGGGCAGGAACCGGGTGCCCAGGCCCGCGACGGGGAATACGGCTTTGCGGACGGTGGTGGCAACAGTCATGGAATTCCTTTTGGGGATAGGTAGTCGGGTCGGATGGAGCCCCGCCGCCAGGGCGGGGCCCGTTGCGCCACGCAGTATGGCGGCTGTTTTCAGCCCAGGCGTGTCAGTTGATCGCGCAATCTGCCCAGCGTGGTGCCGAAATCCGCCACCCGTTTTTTCTCCTGGTCGATCACGGCGGGTGGCGCCTTGGCCACGAAGGCTTCGTTGGACAGCTTGCCGTTGGCTTTGGTGATCTCACCCTCGATGCGGCTGATTTCCTTGGACAGGCGGGCCTTCTCGGCGGCCACGTCGATCTCCATGTGCAGGCACATGCGCGCCTCGCCCACCATGGCCACGGGCGCGGCCTGCGCGGCGGCGGCCCAGGCGGCCTCGTCGTCGAACACCTTGACCTCGCTGAGCTTGGCCAGGGCCTGCAGCACCGGCGCCACGCCGCGCATGAAGTCCGTGTCGCCCACGGTGTACAGCGGCAGGCGGGTCGAGGGCGAGACGTTCATCTCGCCGCGCAGCGTGCGGCAGGCATCCACCAGGCCCTTGACGCGCTCCATGTGCGCAATGGCGGCCTCGTCGATCTTGCTCGGCTGCGCCTCGGGGTAGCGGGCGATGCTGACCGATTCGCCTTGGAGCCCCGCCACGGGCGCCACGGTTTGCCACAGGGCTTCGGTGATGAACGGGATGATGGGGTGGGCCAGGCGCAGGATGGCTTCCAGCGTGCGGATCAGGGTGCGGCGCGTGGCGCGCTGCTCGGCCTCGGTGCCGGTCTGGATCTGCACCTTGGCGATCTCCAGGTACCAGTCGCAGAACTCGTTCCAGACGAAGTCATAGATCGTGTTGGCCACGTTGTCCAGCCGGTACTCGGCAAATCCCTTGGCGACTTCCGCCTCGGTCTTTTGCAGCAGCGACGCTATCCAGCGGTCGGCCTGGCTGAAGGCCATGTAGCCGTGGGCGGGGCCGCCGGGCTGGCATTCTTCCTTGGTGTGTTCTTTCAGGCCGCAGTCCTGGCCCTCGCAGTTCATCAGCACGAAGCGGCTGGCGTTCCAGAGCTTGTTGCAGAAGTTGCGGTAGCCCTCGCAGCGCTTGCTGTCGAAGTTGATGCTGCGCCCCAGGCTGGCCAGCGCCGCGAAAGTGAAGCGCAGCGCGTCGGCACCGTAGGCGGGGATGCCTTCGGGGAATTCCTTTTGCGTGTTCTTGCGCACCGTGGGCGCGGTCTCGGGCTTGCGCAGGCCGGTGGTGCGTTTGTCCAGCAGCGGCTCCAGCGCGATGCCGTCGATCAGGTCCACCGGATCGAGCACGTTGCCTTCGGACTTGGACATCTTCTTGCCCTGCGCGTCGCGCACCAGGCCGTGGATGTACACGTGCCTGAACGGCACGCGGCCCGTGAAGTGCGTGGTCATCATGATCATCCGGGCGACCCAGAAGAAGATGATGTCGTAGCCCGTCACCAGCACGGTGCTGGGCAGGTACAGGTTGAAGTCGTCGGTGGGGCTGTCGCCCTGTTCAGGCCAGCCCATGGTGCTGAAGGGCACGAGCGCGGACGAGTACCAGGTGTCCAGCACGTCCTCGTCGCGGCGCAGCAGCTTGCCGGGGGCCTTGGCCTGCGCCTCGGCTTCGCTGCGGGCCACGATCACGTTGCCGTCTTCGTCGTACCAGGCCGGGATCTGGTGGCCCCACCACAGCTGGCGGCTGATGCACCAGTCCTGGATGTTGTTCATCCACTGGTTGTAGGTGTTCACCCAGTTCTCGGGCACGAACGTCACCTCGCCCGTGGCCACCGCGTCGATGGCCTTTTGCGCAATGCTCTTGCCCGTCGGGTCCTGGTCGCTCACCTTGCTCATGGCCACGAACCACTGGTCGGTCAGCATGGGCTCGATCACCTGGCCGGTGCGGGTGCAGATGGGCACCATGAGCTTGTGCTTCTTCACCTCGACCAGCGCGCCGATGGCTTCGAGGTCGGCCACCACGGCCTTGCGGGCCACGAAGCGGTCCATGCCCTGGTACTTGGGCGGGGCGTTCTCGTTGATGGTGGCCTGCAGCGTCAGCACCACGATCATGGGCAGCTTGTGGCGCTGGCCCACGGCGTAGTCGTTCTGGTCGTGCGCAGGAGTGACCTTGACCACGCCCGTGCCGAACTCCTTGTCCACGTAGTCGTCGGCGATCACCGGGATCTGGCGGTCGCACAGCGGCAGGTTCACCATCTTGCCGATGAGGTGGGTGTAACGCGCGTCTTCAGGGTGCACCATCAGGGCCACGTCGCCCAGCATGGTTTCGGGCCGGGTGGTGGCCACCGTGAGGCTGCCCGAACCATCGGCCAGCGGGTAGGCGATGTGCCACAGCGAGCCGTCTTTTTCCTCGCTCTCGACTTCCAGGTCGGACACGGCGGACTGCAGCTTCGGATCCCAGTTCACCAGGCGCTTGCCGCGGTAGATCAGGCCCTGCTCGTACAGCTTCACGAAGGTGTCGGTGACCACGGTGGACAGCTTGTCGTCCATGGTGAAGTACTCGCGGCTCCAGTCCACGCTGTCGCCCATGCGGCGCATCTGCGTGGTGATGGTGTTGCCGCTCTTTTCCTTCCACTCCCACACCTTGCTCACAAAGTTCTTGCGCGCCTCGGGCGGGGTGGGGCCCATGTCGTAGCGGCTGATGCCCTGCTCCTGCAGCTGGCGCTCGACCACGATCTGCGTGGCGATGCCCGCGTGGTCGGTGCCCGGCACCCACACCGTGTTGAAGCCACGCATGCGGTGGTAGCGCGTGAGGCTGTCCATGATGGTCTGGTTGAACGCATGGCCCATGTGCAGCGTGCCCGTCACGTTGGGGGGAGGCAGCTGGATGGAGAAGGCCGGCTCGCCGGCTTGCGCCGCGCCCGTGCCTCTGAATCCCGCGACGCCATAGCCGCGGCGTTCCCATTCGGGCCCCCAGTGGGCTTCCAGGGCGGCGGGTTCAAAAGACTTGGACAGGCTGTCGAGGCCGGGTTGTGTGGGGGTGGTGCTCATGGTGGCCAATGAAAACGGCATCCCTGGGGATGCCGTGGGGAAAGGATGGATGCATTTTATCGTTGCCGGGGAGCTACCATATTGATAGCTACCTGCGATCTGCTGGTGGGCGCTGAAGCCGATTTTTATCAAGAAACTGCGCAGGCATCGCGCGGGGCCGCTACACTGCGGCGGCCCATATCCTGAGCCGCCATGTCCCCAACGCCTGCAGCCCCCCAGCTCCTGCACCTGACCTCGCGTGATTACACCGGCCGCGACAAGACCGCTGCGCTGCGTGAGTTCTACGGACGCGAATTGATGCGCGTGGAGCTGCGGCCCTACGAAGGCGCGGGCGCAACCCAGGACGGGCTGGACTTCGCCAGCACCATGCTGCCCCTGGGCGGCGACTCCATCTACGTCCATACCCAGTGCACACCCAGCCGCATGTGGCGCTCGCCCGAGATGCTTCGCGACGGGGACGACGCCCTGTACCTGGCCGTGGCCTGGGGCGGCGGCGTTTTCCACACGCCGCGCGAAAGCCACCACCTGTCCGGCGGCCGCTACGCCATCGTCTCCAAGGCCCGCGCGCACGAGTTCATCAATCTCCGGGGCGGGGCCAGCGCCTGCATCCAGGTGCCGCATGCCGCCATGGCGCGGCGAGTCGCGGGGCTGGAGGAGGCGCCGATGCGCATGCTGTCGCCCGACATGCCAGAGCCCGCCTTGGCGATCGGCTATGCGCAACTGCTGGCCCGCAGCCCCGAGCTTTCCGCGCCGCTGCTGCAGTCGGCCCTGTCGCATCTGCAGGAGCTGGTGGCGCGTGTGCTGGCACCGACGGCGCAGGCCCCTGCGCAGGATGCCGTGGACGTGCCCCGCCTGGCGCTGATCCGCCGCGACATCCTGGCCCGCATCGACCGGGCCGACCTGAGCCTGGCGCAGATCGCACGGCTGCACCACCTCACCCCGCGCCAGGTGCAGCGCCTGTTCGCGCGGGAGGGCATGTACTTTTCCGACTTTGTGCGCGAGCAGCGGCTGATGCGCGCCCGCGCCATGCTGGCCGATCCCGCGCAGCGCCACCGCCGTGTGCTGGAGATCGCGCTGGACAGCGGGTTCGACGACGTATCGGCCTTCAGCCGCGCTTTCCGGCGGCAGTTCGGCATGTCGCCCAGCGAGGCGCGCGGCAGCTGAAGGCTCCTGGTGCCCATGTCACTTTGGGCACAGCGATTGTCATTTTGGGCACGGACGGGGCGCGGCGGTTTCCCAAGAATCGCCGCAGTTTTCCGAATGTTACGAACACGCCCATGCGCCTTCACTATTTCTCCCAGCACGCACTGCTTGCGGCCCTTGCCTGCACCGCATCCGCCCATGCCGCCCCCGTTGTCGTGGGCACCGGTACGCCCGCCAGTTGCACCGAAGCTGCGCTGGACGCGGCACTGGTGGGTAGCAACCAGATCACCTTCAACTGTGGCGCAGTCCCGCACACCATCACGCTGACGGGCATGAAAGCCCCGGCGTCGGGAACCACCCTCGACGGCGGCGGGCTCGTTACCCTGGATGCCAACCTCGTGGCGCGTCACTTCTACATGAACTCCGGTACCTATGCGCTGGCCGGGCTCACGCTCGTCAATGGCCAGGCGGACCACGGCGGCGCCATCTATGCCAACAACGTGACGCTATCGCTCAGCAACGTCACCTTGCGCAACAACCGGACGCTGGCGGGCGGTGACGGCGGCGCCCTGTTTACCGGGGGCAATCTGGGCTCCCAGGTCACCCTGCAAAGGGTACGCGCCATCGGCAACAGGGCCGACTATGGGGGCGGCGCCATCTACGCCAATAGTGAGTACGACACGCTGGCGCTGAATGAGTTCGTGGCGCAGAACAACATCAGCGCCAATGGCGGCGGCGCGATCGACCACCATGGCGCGGCCCTCACCATCACACAAAGCCTGTTCCAGAACAACTCGTCCACGGCTTCGGGGTCCTCCGGCGGGGCGGTGAATGTCGACCCGATCACGTCGAGCACCTTGTCCATCACCAACACGACCTTTGTGGACAACTCCCTGGGAGACGGCTCCGGTAGCGCTCTCAGCATCACCGGCGTGGCGGGCGGCAGCATTGCCAACAGCACCTTCGCCAACAACAGCGGAACCGTGGCGATTTCTGTCTGGGCCGCTGGCACGCAGGTCACGGCGAGGAACACGCTCATCAGCGCCACCTTGGGTGGCATCAACTGCAATACCCAGGGAGGGGCCGTGTTGTTCGACGGGGGCAACAATCTGCAGTTTGGAGGTACGGCGGCACAATCGTGTGGCGCATCGATGCCACAGGCCGACCCGCTCCTGGCCCCGTTGGCCAACAACGGCGCGGGCTATTTCAGCCAGACCATGGCCTTGCAGCCGGGCAGCCCCGCCATTGATGCGGGCAGCGGCTGTGAAGTGGTGGACCAGCGTGGCGTGGCACGCCCCATCGGCCTGGCCTGCGACATCGGCGCCTTCGAAGCCCCGGTGGCCGCGCCGCCCGGCAATGGCGCGATTGCAGTGCCTGCGCTGGACTGTGGCGGCCTGGCCTTGCTTTCCACGCTGCTGGCGGGGCTGGGGGCGCTGCGCCGCCGCAAGGCTGGTTTGCTATAATTTTTATAGCATTTGGCGCTTTATGGGTAAGCCATGAAGGCCAATTCGGCCCAAAAAACTGCGCCATGCCACTCAGTGGGGCACGAACTCCGGCCGGTCATTGTTCTCGGGCTTGAGCGGAGCGGCCACCTTGCCCTCGGCGCGCTCCTTGCGCCACTGCTCCTTGCGGGCCGTCCACTCGTTGAGCCGCGCATGGGCCACGGTGCTGTCCTTGGCCATCTGCTCCTCGTTGGCCAGCTGGGCCGACAGCTCCAGGCGGATGCCGTTGGGATCGAAGAAATAGATGCTGTGGAAGATGTGGTGGTCGGTCACGCCCAGCACCTCGATGCCATGGGCTTCCAGGCGCTTCTTGGTGTTCTCCAGTTCCTCGACCGTGTTCACGCGGAAGGCGATGTGGTTGACCCACAGCGGCGTGTTGGGCGAGGGCTCGGCCTTCACGTCGTCGCCCAGGTCGAAGAAGGCGATGAACGAGCCGTCCCGCAGGCGGAAGAAGAAGTGTGTGTAAGGGCAGTACTCGCCCGTGCTGGGCACGTAGTCGCTCTGGATGATGTGGTAGAGCGGCAGGCCCAGGATGTCTTCGTAGAAGTGGCGCGTCTCTTCCGCGTCGCGGGCCTTGTAGGCGTAGTGGTGCAGCTGCTGGATGGCGGCAGGCGCGGGCAGGGTGGCCAGATCGGGCGTCGGGGCGGCATTCATGCGGTGTCTCCTCAAATGGATGGCTGCAATTCTACTATTCGTAATTGATTTACGTTAAGTTAATTTTTATGTGGGTGATTTGCGGTACATTCCGCAGTCACACCCATTCGTGCCGAGGTATTACTCCCATGCGCCTTTGAGCCTCTTCAAGCCGTTCCCCTGCCGCCCTTTGCGGGCCAGGTGGTTGCATGTCTTGTTTGGAGTGCTTTTGCATGGCGACACCTTCACGGGGCGAATCCGCCCATGGCAGCCGCAGCGCTGCCGCAGCCTCGGCTGCTGATTTCCCATCATCATCTTCTTCTGCTCGTTCATCGCAGGCCCCTGCCGGGCAGGGCAATGCGGCGCCCGGCGCGGGCCAGGCCGTGCTGCAGTTCGCCGGGGTTGGCTGGAGCCCGCCTGGCGGCCAGGCCCTGTGGGGCCGTCCGCTGACGGTGTCCCTGGGCCCGGGCGTGACGGGCATCGTGGGTGCCAACGGTTGCGGCAAGAGCGTCTTCCTGCGGCTCGCGGCGCGCGCGCTGCAGCCCGCCAGCGGCGCCGTTCTGGGCGATCCTTCGCTGCATGTGGTGGCGCAGGAGGTGGCTGCTGCGCCCCGTGCCACGGTGGCTGACGTCGCAGGGCTGGGGCCGGCGCTGGGCGCCCTGGCGCGGCTGGAGGCGGGCGAGGGCACGCCCGATGACCTGCTCGTGGCCGATGGGCGGTGGGACCTGCCCGCGCGCTGGCGGCAGGCGCTGCACGCCCTGGGGCTGGGTCACCTGCCGCCGGCACACGCCGCGCAGCGGCTCAGCGGGGGCGAGCGCATGCGCGTGGCGCTGGCGGGGGCTTTCCTGTCCGATGCCGAGCTGCTGGTGCTCGATGAGCCCACCAACCACCTTGACCGCGCGGGCCGGCGATGGCTGATGGAATCGCTGGCGCAGTGGCGGGGCGGCGTGCTGGTGGCCAGCCACGACCGCGAATTGCTGGGCGCGGTGGGCAGCATCGTGGAGCTGTCGCCCGCCGGGCTGCAGCGCTATGGCGGCCACTGGGGGCTGTACCAGGCCCAGCGCCAGGCCGAGGCCGCCGCCGCCCAGGCCGCGCTGGACCACGCGCGCACCGAGCGCGAGCAGGGCCTGCGGGCGCTGCAGCGCGAGCATGACGCCCAGCAGCGCCGCGCGGCACGCGGGCGCGCGGAGGGGCGCACCACCAACCAGGCGTCCATCCTGCTCGACCGCCGGAAGAACAGCGCACAGGCCCACGCCGGCCGCGAGCACGAGCGGCAGCAGCAAGAGCGCCAGCGGCTGAACGAGGCCGTGCGCGAGGCTGCCCTGCGCGTGCCCGCGCAGGCAGCCGCGGCGCTGGTGCTGCCGCAAAGCGCCGTGCCGGCGGGCAGGCAGGTGCTGGCGTTCGAGCAGGTGCAGGTGCCGCATGCCCCACCGGGCTTGCCTGCGCTGAACGGCGTGTGGAGTGGCCCCGTGCGCATAGCGATCACCGGGCCCAATGGGTGTGGCAAGAGCAGCCTGCTGCGGCTGGTCGCGGCGCCGGATGGCGTGCCTGGAGGCGGTGTGCGGCGCGGCGTGCGGGCCGCCTGGCTGGATCAGCACAACACCGCCGCGCTGCCCCCGCAATGCAGCGTGCTGGATCGGCTGCGGGCACTGGGCTCGCCGCTGCCCGAAGCCGCGCTGCGCACGCACCTGGCACAGCTCGGGCTGGATGCGGACAAGGTGCATCGCCCGGCCGGTGTGCTCAGTGGCGGCGAGCGCATCAAGGCCGCGCTGGCCTGCGCCCTGTGGTCGTGCGAGCCCGCGCAGATGCTGCTGCTCGACGAGCCCACGAACCACCTGGATGTGGATGCCGTGGACGCCTTGCAGGCCGCGCTGGGGGCCTTCACGGGCGCGTTGGCCGTGGTGTCGCACGACACCGCCTTCCTGCGCGCGCTGCGGCCGGACGTGGTGTGGGCCTGGCGGCCGCAGGGTTGGGACCTGGACGCCTCGCTGGACGCCGCCTGAATACACCCTCGGGCAGCTTGCACCCCGCTGGATGGGGTGTGCGCAATGAAGAAAAAAGCCACCCGCTGCGCTGAGGCTGCGGGTGGCTTTCGGGCAAGGCGCCAGCGGCGCCTTGCGGGCAGTGACGACCGTGATTACTGCTTCACGGCTTCGATCTGCACCACCAGGCGCACGTTCTTGGGGAAGCCCCACTCCACGCCGTAGTTCATGCCCCACTGGGTGCGGTCGATCGTGGCCTCGAAGTCGCCACCGCACACTTCGCGCTTGAGCATGGGGCTGTCATAGCAGTTGAACTGCGTGGCCTTGAGCGTGACGGGCGCGGTCTTGCCCAGCAGCGTGAGCTGGCCGGCCACTTCGCTGACCTTGTCGCCGTTGAAGCTGAACTTGTCGGACACGAACTTGATGGTGGGGTGCTTGGCGGCATCGAACAGGTCGGCGCTTTGCAGGTGCTTGTCGAACGGGGGCGTGCCCGAGTTCACCGAGGTGGTGTCGATGGTGATGTCCACCTTGCCGGACTTGGCCGCGCGGTCGAACTCCACGGTGCCTTGCTTCTTGTCGAAGCGGGCGCGGTTCGTGGTCGTGCCGAAGTGGCCGATCTCGAACGTCACGAAGGTGTGCGTGGGGTCGATGGCGTAGTTGGCGGCCTGCGCGGCGCCGGCGGTCATTGCGGTGGCAGCGGCCACGGCGAGCAGGGAGAACAGGGACTTGCGCATGGGTAAATACTCCTGGAGCAGTGGTGGAAAGAAAAGGAAGGAAAAAAGGAAAGAAATCAGCGATTCAATGCCGTGCGACGCGGGGATCGGGCACGTTCAAGCCAGCGCTCCCGCACAAGGGCCGCCCCGCTGCGCTGGCAGCGTCCCCCTCCCGCGTTGCGTAGCAATGCGAGAGAGGGGAAGGCGCGAAGCGACTCCGGGGGAGCTTCATTCAAATCTTGCCCACGCCGGTGAGTGCGAGCTTGAATTTCACGGTCACGTCGTCGGCCACCATCGAGGTGTCGGCCCACTCGTTCTCACCGATCTTGAACGCCAGGCGCTTGATGGGCAGCGTGCCTGTGGCGGTGGTGCTGGCCCCGCTTTGGGTCAGCGTGACGGGCACCACCACGTTCTGCGCCGTGCCCTTGATGGTGAGCTTGCCCGCCACCTCGAACTTGCCGCCACCCAGCGCCTTGATGGCGGTGGATTCGAACTGCGCCTGCGGGAACTTCCCCACGTTGAACCACGTGGGCTTGGGCAGCTCGGCATCGGTCTCGCGCGATCCGAGCGTGGCGCTGCCGGTATCGACCGTGAACGCGATCTTGCTGGTGGCCGGCTTGGCCGGGTCGAACGCCACCTGGGCGCTGAACTTCTTGAAATGGCCGTCCAGCGGCACGCCCATCTGGCGGGCGGTGAACTGCACTTCGCTTTGGGCGGGCACCAGTTGTTGCTGGGCCAGGGCGGCCTGGGCGCCCACGGCCAGGGCGGCGCCCAGCACGATGTGGGACAGGGTGGAAGAAGAAGACAGATTCATTCGAAAACTCCGTTCAAAAGACAGAAAAGAGAAGGTGGGGCGGTCGGCTGGTGTATGTCAGGGGCGCGCATCCGCCAGTGCACCCGTGGAGCCGGCTCTGCCGGGCCTGCGGATGCGTTCCCCTCCCCGCCGGAGAGGGAGACGGCGCGAAGCGGCTCGGGGCCTGCCTCATCCACCAGGCAGCATGCGGGCGAGCAGGCCGTCGCGGTCCACGATCTGGTGCTTGAGCGAGCCCGCGATGTGCAGCACCACGAGGCCCGCCATTGCAAATGCGGTGTACTGGTGCCAGGGCTTGATGGCCTCGGCCAGCTCCTTGCTCACGGGCACGAAGTCGGGCAGCTGCCAAAGGCCCAGGAACACGATGGGGAAACCGGCGGCCGAGCTGTAGGCCCAGCCGATCAGCGGCACGGCGAAGAACAGCGCATAGAGCAGCCCGTGCGTGGCGTGGTGCGCCAGCTTCTGCCAGCCCGGCATGGCCTGCTCGATCGCCGGCGGCAGTTCGGGGGGGCGGTGCGTGGCGCGCCACAGCAGGCGCAGCACCGACAGCACGAGGAGGGTGACACCCGCCCACTTGTGCCAGTTGTAGAGCTTGAGCCGCTGCGGCGAGAACGGCAGGCCCGTCATGTAGATGCCCACGCCAAACAGGCCGATCAGCGCCAGGCCCAGCACCCAGTGCAAAAGCATGGCGGTGCGCGTGTAGCGGCGGGGCGTTGCGGCGGCCGGGAGGGCGGTGGTGGCAGGGGCAGTCATCTGGGAGCAAAAAGCAAAGCGGGTGGTCAGGTGGAGGCGCCGGGCGAGCGCCTCTCGGCCAAGGCTGACATTCGTCAAGCAATGGGGCAGTGTAGAAAGCCGTCACCGCATTCGGTTTCAGGCAGATTGATGCTTCAATTCAAAAAAAATGAATTGAGAGGGCCTGAGCGCTCAAAGTTCCCCAATGCTGTGCGGCGTGTGCATGGCCCGGGGACGGGGGAGGGGCTGGGCATGGGGAATGCCCCATCAGGGGGCATGCCGAGGGACTGAAACCGCTGCGGGGCGCGTGGTGGCGGTTACCGCACGCGCACGGCGCGGTGCGGCGGCCTGCCTTGAGAAAAGGGAGAGGCCGGGGCGCTTACTGGCCGAGCGCGGCCTTCTTCCAGGCCTCGGCGGCAGCGGCCTCGTCCCCGCGCTTTTCGGCCAGTTCCGCCAGATGGCGCCAGGCGCTCGCCCGCAGGCTGGTGTCGGCGAGTTGCTGCGCCGCCTGGGTGAGCAGCTGCTGGGACTTGCCCCACAGCTGGCGCTTGAGGCAGGCCATGCCCGCCAGGTACTGCAGGCGCGCATCGCGCGGGTTGGCCTGGTGCGCGGATTCGATGCGGGCCAGCCAGGGCGCGTCCAGTGCGTCCAGCCCGGCTTCGAGCGCGCGTACCAGCTTCAGCGCATGGTGCTCGGCCAGTGCGTCGGGCAGGTCCACCATGCGTTCCCACACCGGCAGCAGCCAGGCGCGCACCTGGGTGGCATCGCCGCCCAGGGCGGCCAGCCGCTGGGCGGCATGGATGGCGAGTTCGGGCATGTTGCGCTCGGAGGACTCCAGCGACATCCAGATCTGCTGCAGCTGCGCGGTGTCGTGCGCGCTGTTGATGAGCTCGGTGGCCAGGCCGCGCACGATGCTCTGGGCCGCGGCGGGCGAGAACGCGCGGTGCTTGCCCAGCAGGCGCGCGGTATCGAGCGCCTCCTGCGTCTGCCGTGCCAGCCGGGTCGCCTTGAGCTTGATGCGCAGCGACAGCGTGCGCCGGGCCGCGCCCTGGGGCAGGGCGGCCAGGCGGTCGAGCGCCGCGCCCGCGTCGCGGTCGTCCAGCGACCAGCGGGCCGCGCGCATCTGCGTGCCTTCGCGCATTTCCTGCTCGCTCACGGTGCCGCGCGCGGGGGCTTCCTGAAGCGCGTCCTGCAGGTGGCTCTCGCGCGTGGCGCTGTCCTGCAGCGCGTGCGAGGCCTCGGCCGCGATCATGTGGGCCAGGGCGCGCAGCTGGCGGCCGTGGGGCACGGCCTCGCCGGCGGCGCCCAGCGCATGTTCCTGCGACAGTGCGGCCACCGCCGCCTTGCGCGAGCGGATGAAGCGCCCGCCGAGCATGTGGGTCAGCGCATCGAGCAAGGCCGCGTGCATGGCGCGCTCCTTTTGCTGCACGCGCCAGCGGCGGGCCTGGTGGGGCAGTTCCAGCAGGGCGGCCAGCGCGCGCAGCGCCGCGTACACGGTGACGAAACCGCCCACCAGCAACAGCACCACCATGTTCAGCGACAGGTCGATGCGGTAGGGCGGCCAGTACAGGGTGACGGTGCCCTGGTTGTTGCCCGCGAACAGCGCGGCGGCCACGGCCACGCCAAACAATGCCAAAAGCCAAAGTGCTGCGCGCATGTCGTCAGTCCGTTATTCCACCGCGCAAGGCGGCGCCCGCAGCCCGTGGCACGGGCGCGGTCCAGGCGAGCGCCACCGTGGAACTGGCTGTGCCAGGCCACCGGTGGCGTCCCCCTCCCGCAGGAGAGGGGGAAGGCGCGAAGCGACTCAGGGGGTGATTCATTTACCTTCCCGCTGCGGCAGTGGCCAGCGCGGACAGGGTTTCGTCCAGGCGCGGCTGCTCGGCCGCCTTCATGCTGGCCTGGGCCGTCTGCAGCGTGCTGGCCGCGTTCTGCGTGCGCCGCGAGGCCGGGTCGAAGTACTTGTTCAGCGCCACGGTGGCGGCGGCCAGGTCGGCCCGGGCCGAGTCGAACTGGCGCGCGAGAACGCCCAGGCGGGCGTTGAGCAGCTTGAGCTTGAGGTTCTCGCGCAGGAAGAAGGTCTGTTCGGGCGCCAGAAGGATCGCCTCGGGCTGGTCGATGCGGCTCACCCGCACCAGCCCCCGGGCCTCGTCGCGCACCACTTCCCAGCTGCGCTGCAGCGCGGCCTGCCACCAGGCCATGCCGCCGGTGGAGGCCGGCATGCCGCCCGGCGCCGGGGGCGCGGCCGACAGGCGCCGCGTGGCGGCGGCCTGGGCCACCGCATTGAGCACGGGCAGCTCGTCCACCTGGCGCACCAGGTCGTCCAGGCGGGCCAGCAGGCCGGCGGTGTCGGTGACGGTGGCGCGGGTCAGGCGGTCCAGGTCGCGGCCGATGGCGCGCTGCACGGGCGCCAGCCGGGGCTGGGCGGCGCGCTCGATGCGCAGGTTGGCGCTTTTGAGCGCGGCCACCAGCGGCTCCAGGCTGCCGGTGAGCTGAGCCTGCTGCTGCGCGAGGCGGATGGCGGATTCGATGTCCACCACCAGGTTCTCGTCGCGCGAGCGCGACAGGCTCTGCATGAGTTCTTCGAGCTGGCTGCGCTGCAGCGCCACCTCGCTCACCCGCGCCTCGGCCACCGACAGGCGGGCGGCGGTCTCGCGCACCAGCTCTTCGGCCTGGCGGGCCATGGTGCGGGCCTCGATCGCCTGCGCACCCGAGTCCGCAGACTGCCGGGCGAGCTGCTCCTGGATGGAGCTGAGTTTTTGCCACAGCAGGCCGCTGCTGACCAGTGCCGCCGCCGCCACGGTGCCCAGCAGCAGCGTCACGGCGCCGCCCCGGCCGGGAGCGGGTGTCGGCGCGGCGTGCGAAGGCGCGGGGCCCGCTGCGGGTGCGCCCACGGGCGCCGCCACGGGGGCTGCGGCGGGTGCAGGGGGCAGATCGTTGGGGGGCACGGAACTCATGCCGCCGATTCTATCGAGGCCACCACGTCTTCCAGGGCCGGACGGCATTCCCGCACGGCGCCAAAGCCCGCCGCACGGGCCGCCTCGGCGATGCGCGGGTGCGTGGCCAGCGCCTGCGCGGCGCCCCAGGGCTGGCCGGGCAGGGCCTCGGCCAGGTGGGCCACGGCTTCGGAACTGCTCAGCAGCCAGAGGGAACCATCGTGCGCCGCCTGTTGCGCCAGCGCCACCTCGTGCGCTGAAAAGCGGGGCGCGCCGCGTTGGTAGGCCACCACAAACTCCACCGTGCCGCCCGCTGCCTCGATCTGGCGGGCCAGCCAGTCGCGGCCGCTGCCCTGGGCGGATTCAGGCACGCTGCCGGATCTTCCGCGCACGATCAGCACGCGGTCGCCGGGCCGTACCTGCGCGGCCACCTGCTGCCACAGCGCTTCCGAGTCGAACTGCGGCGCATCGGGCGCCGGACCGTCGATGCAGGCCGAGGGCACGCCGGCCTGCTCCAGTGCGCGTGCCGTGCCGGGGCCGGGTGACCATGCTCTTGTTTTGATAGCTGCCAGCGCTTGTCCATCCAGCGCTGGAGGCCTACTGGATCCAAAAAAATGGGCCACGGCATTGCCACTGACAAACATCAGGGCGCGGTACTGCGCAAGGTGGGCCCTGGCCCGGGCGAGCGCCTGCTGCGCAGCGGGGTCGCGGCAGGGGCCGATGGCGATGAGCGGCAGCGCCACGGCGCCGATGCCGTGCGCGCCCAGCATCTCCACCCAGTACGCGGCCTCGCGGGCGGGCCGCGTGACGATCACCCGGGGCGAGGGCATGGGCGCCTCAGGGTTGTGGAAGGCTGGCGGGGTCCGCGCCCCGTGCGCCGCCCGCGCGCAGGCGCTGGGCAATCGCGTCGCCCAGCGCTTCGGCCTGCGCCAGTGTGCCGACGGGGGCGCTGGCCTGCGCGCGCACCAGCGGGGCCTGGCCGTCCGGGTCGCCCCAGGCGGCATCGAGCTGCAGCACGCCGGCGGCCAGCGTGCCGTGCGCCGCCAGCGGCATCGAGCAGCTGCCGCCCATGGCGCGGCTCACGGCGCGCTCGGCGGCCACGGTCAGCCAGGTGGGCTGGTGGGCCAGCGGCGCCAGCGCGTCGATCAGGTCTTGCCGGTCGCTGCGCACCTCGATGCCCAGCGCGCCCTGGCCCGCCGCAGGCAGCATGGCCGTGGGCTCGAACGTGGCGCGGATGCGGGAGGCGAGCCCCAGGCGTTTCAGGCCCGCCGCCGCCAGCACGATGGCGTCGTACTGGCCTTCATCGAGCTTGCGCAGGCGCGTGTCCAGGTTGCCGCGCAGCGGCTCGATCCTCAGGTCGGGCCGCAGGGCCTGCAGCAGCACCTGGCGGCGCAGGCTGGAGGTGCCCACCACCGCGCCCTGGGGCAGGGCATCAATGTTCGGGTAGTTGGGCGAGACAAACGCATCGCGCGGGTCTTCGCGCTCCATCACGCAGGCCAGGGCAAAACCCTCGGGCAGTTCCATGGGCACATCCTTGAGCGAGTGCACGGCGATGTGCGCGCGGCCTTCTTCCAGCGCCACCTCCAGCTCTTTCACGAACAGGCCCTTGCCGCCCACCTTGCTCAGCGACCGGTCCAGGATCTGGTCGCCCTTGGTCGTCATGCCCAGCAGCTCCACCGTGTGGCCTCGTGCGCGCAAAAGGGCCTGTACATGCTCGGCCTGCCACAGGGCGAGACGGCTTTCGCGCGTGGCAATGACGATGGTGAGGGGTGTCTGGGGCATGCTCAAGTTCGTAACCTGTTTGTAATCATTCAGGGGCGGGCGATGCTAGCATGCGCCCGCACTGGGGCTGGTGCGGCCCGGGGGCATGCCGGGCGGACGGCGCCGGCGATCCCCCCATCCCATTCCGGAGACCACCGCATGAAACGATCCGACAAGGACCAGCCCCTGATTGACGACATCCGCCTGCTCGGCCGCATTCTGGGCGACGTGATCCGGGAGCAGGAGGGCGTGGCCGCGTATGAGCTGGTGGAGCAGGTGCGCAAGCTGTCGGTGGCGTTCCGCCGCGATGCCGATCAGGAGGCCGACCGCGCGCTCAAGAAGCTGCTCAAGTCGCTCTCGGGCGACCAGACGGTGAGCGTGATCCGCGCCTTCACCTACTTCAGCCACCTGGCCAACCTGGCCGAAGACCGCCACCACATCCGCCGCCGCGCCGTGCACGAGCGCGCGGGGGACACGCAGGAGGGCAGCATCGAGGTGGCACTGTCGCGCCTGCGCTGGGCGGGTATCGCGCCCAAGACCATCTCGCAGACGCTGGCGGGCAGCTACGTGGCCCCGGTGCTCACGGCCCACCCCACCGAAGTGCAGCGCAAGAGCATTCTGGATGCCGAGCGCGACATTGCCCAGCTGCTGGCCGTGCGCGACGACATCCAGGTGCGTGCCCAACTGTACAACAGCGCCAAGGACGCGCTCACCCCGCGCGAACTGGCTGCCAACGAAGCCCTGCTGCGCGCCCGTGTGGCCCAACTGTGGCAGACGCGCCTCTTGCGTTACAGCAAGCTCACCGTGGCCGACGAGATCGAAAACGCGCTCTCTTATTACGAGGCCACCTTCCTGCGCGAGATCCCCAAGATCTACGCCGACCTGGAGAACGAGCTGGGCCAGTACCCCGTGCACAGCTTTCTGCGCATGGGCCAGTGGATCGGCGGCGACCGCGACGGCAATCCCAACGTCACCGCGCAGACCCTGCAATACGCACTGGGCCGGCAGGCCGAGGTGGCCCTGCGCCACTACCTGACCGAGGTGCACTACCTGGGCGGCGAGCTGTCGCTGTCGGCGCGCCTGGTGCAGGTGTCCGCCGAGATGGAGGCCCTGGCCCTGCGCTCGCCCGACACCAACGAACACCGCCAGGACGAGCCCTACCGCCGCGCGCTCACGGGCATCTACGCCCGCCTGGCGGCCTCGCTCAAGGAACTGACCGGCGGCGAAGCCGCGCGCCATGCGGTGGTGCCGCAGAACCCCTACGGCAGCGCCGAGGAGTTCCTGGCCGACCTGCGGGTGATCGAAGCCTCGCTGCAATCGCACCATGGCGAGGCCCTGGCGGGCGAACGCCTGCACCCCCTGATCCGCGCCGTACAGGTGTTCGGCTTCCACCTGGCCACGGTGGACCTGCGCCAAAGCTCCGACAAGCACGAGGAGGTGGTGGCCGAACTGCTGGCCAAGGCGCGCATCGAGCCCCACTACGCGGGCTTGCAGGAAGCCGCCAAGCGCGCGCTGCTCATCAAGCTGCTGAACGACGCGCGCCCGCTGCGCGTGGTGGGCGCTGAGTATTCCGCACACGCAAAGGGCGAACTGGCCATCTTCGAAACCGCCCGCGTGATGCGCGAGCGCTTCGGCCACGAGGCCATCCGCCACTACATCATCAGCCACACCGAAACGGTGAGCGATTTGCTCGAAGTGCTGCTCTTGCAGAAGGAAGTGGGCCTGATGAACGGCACGCTCGATGCCGAGTCGCGCAACCACCTCATCGTGGTGCCCCTGTTCGAAACCATCGAAGACCTGCGCAATGCCGCGCCCATCATGCGCGAGTTCTATGCGCTGCCCGGCGTGGCCGCCCTGGTGCAGCGCAGTGGCGGCGAGCAGGACATCATGCTGGGCTACAGCGACAGCAACAAGGACGGCGGCATCTTCACCAGCAACTGGGAGCTGTACCGCGCCGAGATCGCCCTCGTCGAACTCTTCGACGAACTCGCCACCAGCCATGGCATCCAGCTGCGCATGTTCCACGGCCGGGGCGGCACCGTGGGCCGGGGCGGCGGCCCGAGCTACCAGGCCATCCTGGCGCAACCCCCCGGCACCGTGCGCGGCCAGATCCGCCTTACCGAGCAGGGCGAAGTCATCGCCTCCAAATATGCCAACCCCGAGATCGGCCGACGCAACCTGGAAACCCTGGTGGCTGCCACGCTCGAAGCCACGCTGCTGCAGCCCACCAAGCCCGCCACCAAGGCGTTCTTGGACGCCGCCGCGCAGCTCTCGCTGGCCAGCATGGGCAGCTACCGCGCGCTGGTGTACGACACCCCGGGCTTCACCGAATACTTCTTCAACTCCACGCCGATCCGCGAGATCGCCGAACTGAACATCGGCTCGCGCCCCGCCAGCCGCAAGGCCAGCCAGAAGATCGAAGACCTGCGCGCCATCCCCTGGGGCTTCAGCTGGGGCCAGTGCCGCCTCACGCTGCCCGGCTGGTACGGCTTTGGCTCGGCGGTCGATGCGTTCGTGAACCTGGAAGGCAAGGACCCCAAGACCCAGTTGGCCCTGCTGCAGAAGATGTACCGCCAGTGGCCGTTTTTCCGCACGCTGCTGTCCAACATGGACATGGTGCTGGCCAAGAGCGACCTGGCGCTGGCCTCGCGCTACAGCGAACTCGTGACCGACGCGCGCCTGCGCAAGAAGGTGTTCACCAGCATCGAGGCCGAGTGGCACCGCACGGCCGAGGCGCTCACGCGCATCACGGGCGACAAGCAGCGCCTCACGCACAACGCGGCGCTGGCCCGCTCCATCAAGCACCGCTTTCCGTACATCGACCCGCTGCACCACCTGCAGGTGGAACTGGTGCGCCGCTGGCGCGCGGGGCAGGGGGATGAGCGGGTGCAGACGGGGATTCACATCTCGATCAACGGGATCGCTGCGGGGCTGCGCAACACGGGCTGAGGTCGTCGGCTTCCCTGGGGGCCGCGGTGGCGCCCTTTGCAAGATGCGGGCAGGCCCGATAGCATGGGCCCAGGGGGGAGAGGACACGCGGGCAGATCGCCGGCCGCCTCTTCGGACGGGTGCGGGGAATCTGGGGGCTGCCGGGCAGGCTCCAGGCGGCATCCTCGCGGTCGCTTCAGGGTGGGAGGCATGGCTTGGGCATTGATCTTGCGTTCTGGCGGCTGTTACTGTCCCGGCGGCTGGAGGCCGTGGCGAGGGCCGACGCGATGCGTGCCATTCGCGAAGGGCTGCTCTGGGTCCTGCCGTGCCTGATGGTGTCGGCCGTCCTGCTGGTGCTGTCGGTGCTGGCGCGCATGCTGGGCCTGCCGGCCTCCGTGGCCGACCTGCTGGCGGACCTGCACGGGGAGATCAGCCGCATCCTGCCGCTGCTGATCACCGCCTCCATCGGCTACATGCTGGCCATCCGCCACCGGTTGCCACGCTTGCCGGTGGCCTTTCTGTGTTTCGTCCATGCCGCGCTCGCCGCCTACCTGCTGCGCGGCCATCCGCGGGCGGCGGCCACGCTGGTGCTGTTCATCGCGATTGCCGCCCCGCTTGTCACCGTGCCGCTGATGGCCTGGCTGATGCGGGTGCGCGGGCTGCGGGTCGCGCGCATGGCCCAGGTCAGCGAGAACGTGGAGGACGCCATGAACATGGTGGTTCCCGGCATCGCCACCACCGCGCTGCTGGTGGTCGTTCTGGCCTTGCTGCAGCAGTGGGAGGGGCTGGTGCACTGGCGCCTGCCCATCGATGTGGCCAACCCCGATCAGTCCTATCTCAACGCCGTATTGCTCACGGGCCTGAATTCGCTGCTGTGGTTTTTTGGCATCCACGGCTACCACGCGCTGCAGCCGCTGTTCCAGTCCCTGGACCAGGCCGTGGGCTGGAACGCCCAGGCCCTGTTGGCCGATCAGGTGCCGCAGCATCCCCTGAACGCGGGCCTGCTGGGGGCATTTGCCTTCATCGGCGGCTCGGGCGGAACCTTGTCGCTGGTGCTGGCCGTGCTGTGGCGCGCCCGCAGCCCCGGCCTGCGCCTGCTCGCGCTGGCGAGCCTGCCGATGGCGCTGCTGAACGTGAACGAGCTGCTGCTCTTCGGCATCCCGCTGATCCTGAACCTGCGCATGCTGCTGCCGTTCCTGGCCGTGCCCGCCCTCAATGCCTGCCTGGCGCTGGCGGCCGTGCAGGCGGGCTGGGTGTCCGTGGCCAGCATGCCCATGCCGCTCAATGCGCCGGTCGTCTTCAATGCCTATGTCAGCACCCAGGGCGACTGGGGCGCGGTGGCCCTGCAGCTGGCGCTGGTGCTGCTCGGCGCGTGCCTGTATGGGCCTGCGGTGCGCTCGCTGGAGCGCCACAACGAAACCACCGTGCACTTGCCCGGGCTGGACACCACCTTCACCCGCCTGCAGGAGGAGGGAAGCCTCTATGCGCGCGATCCCGTGGTGGTCGCACAACAAGGCCAGGCACGCCGCGAGGAACTGCTGGCCCAGGTGCGCCGCATGGGGGACTACGAATTCTTCCTGGAGTACCAGCCCCAGGTGTCGCTGCGCACCGGCCGGTGCACGGGCTGCGAGGCCTTGCTGCGGGCCCGCGATTCCCGGGGCCGCGTCCAGCCCCCCGGGGCGTTCCTGGCCTGGCTGTCCGAGGCGGGCCTGATGAAGGACGTGGACCTGTGGGTGGCGGCTGCGGCGCTGCGGCAGTACCGGCGCTGGCGCAACGCGGGCTTCGAGCTGCCCATTTCCATCAACATCACGGGCCCCACGCTCATGTCGCAGGAGCACTGCATCCGTCTGGTGGACCTGATCGCGCCAGCGGCCGGCTGCATCAGCATCGAGCTGACCGAGGATGCCCTGGCCGCGGATGTCTTCGGAATGCGCAACGCCATCGCCCGTGTGCACGCTGTGGGCGCGAAGGTCTCCATCGACGACTTTGGCACCGGCTACTCATCCCTGAGCTACCTGCATGCCTTCGAGGTCGATACGATCAAGATCGACCGCAGCTTCGTGCTCGCCAGCGCGCAGGCGCAGGGAGGGCGGGTGCTGGAAGGCCTGCTCAACTTCTGCCAGGGGCTGGGCTGCGGCATCGTGGTGGAAGGGGTCGAGACCGCCGAGCAGCTGCAACGGCTGCCCCGGACCATGGACCTGGAGGTGCAGGGCTGGTATTTCGGCCGGGCGGTGCCTGCAGACGAGCTTCCCGCGTTCGTGCAGCAGCGCCTGGACCTCAGTCCCCCAGCAACTCCCCCACCGCCTTCAGATCCTCCACCCGGTCGCACACCGCCTTGACGGCCATCATCACCGGGATGCCCAGCAGCAGGCCCCACAGGCCCCACAGCCAGCCCCAGGCCAGCACGCTGACGAACACGGCCACGGGGCTCATGCTGCTGGTGCGGCTGGTGAGCCAGGGCGTGAGCAGGTTGCCCACCAGGGTATGGATGACCAGCGACGCGCCGCCGATGGCCAGTGCCATGTCCAGGGTGCCGAACTGCAGGAAGGCCACCAGGGCCGATGCGCCGGTGACCAGGGCCGAGCCGATGTAGGGCGCGAGGTTGAGCACCCCGGCCACCACGCCCCACACGGCCGCGTTCTCCAGGCCCAGGGCCCAGTAGGCCAGGCCCGTGGCCACGCCCACCAGGGCGCTGGTGAGCACCTGCACCAGCAGGTAGCGCTGGATCTGGTTGGTGATGTCTTCCAGCACGTGGATGGTGACCTTGCGCCGTTCCAGGCTGGTGCCCGCGATGCGCAGCAGCTTGTTGCGAAACAGGTTGCCGGAGGCCAGCGCGAAGAAGGTGAGGAAGACCACCACGGTGAGCTGGCCCAGGGCCGACATCAGCCCCATGGTGCCGCTCCACAGGTAGTCGCGGATGTTGAACGGAGGGCGCTCCACCACCACGCGCTGCACGCCCCGCCGGGTGGGGCTGGCGGCGCTGTTTTCGTTGGCGGCCTGCTCGATCTGCGTGGCGGCCTTCTGCACGGTGTCGAGCGGGCTGCTGGTGCCTGCGCGCGCCTTGATGCTGTCGCGCACCTTCTTGGCGGCCACGGGCAGCGAGTCGACGAGCTGCGCGGCCCCGTCGCTCAGCGACCAGGCGGCGCTCGCCAGCCCGAAGACGATGGCGATGAGCAGCACGCCCGCGCCCAGCCAGCGCGGCACGTGGCAGCGCCGCAGGAGCTCGACGGCGGGCCGCAGCGCCGTGGTGAGCAGCAGGCTGAGCATGATGGGGATGAACACGGCGCTGGCCCAGTGCAGCAGCGCCACGCCGGCAAACAGGGCCAGCAGCGCGAGCGAGAGGTTGCGCACGTCCACGGGCATGTGGAGCATGAGCGGGCCGGTGAGGGGTGCGGTGGCTGCGGGCGCGCCGCTTGGCAGCTGCGCAGGCGGTGGGGGGCTGTCTTGGGTTGACCTGGCTTTGGCGGGTGGGGCCGCTTCGGCCGCTTGGACGACTGGTGCGGGGCCTTCCGCCGCAGGCGCGTGGGGGGGCAAGGTCGGGGCTGCGTCAGCGGCGGGGCTGTCTGGCTGTGGCGGCTCGGCAGCGGGTGCGGGTGGGGATGCAGGGGTGGGCTCGGTCATCATGCGCGGATTGTGATGGGACTCGGGCCTGCTGGGTTGTAGGTCGGGCTGACATGCAGCGTGTCGGCGGCGGGATGCTGCGGTTCGCACGCTCTGGCAGGTGGTTTGCCCGGCGACCCGCCAGCGGTGCCTGTGTGGCAGGGTTCGGCGCCCTGCCCGGTGGCCTCAGCACAGCGGCAGCGGGCGCTTCTTGTTGAGTGCATCCACCGTGCCCAGCAGTTGCTGCCAGTAGGTGGGCAGTGACGACCACGAGGCGCCGATGGCCAGGTTGGTGGCATAGACCATGCCGGTGTTCAGGCGGGGCCGGTGGGCGTGCTTCACGGCGGCCTGCATGTCGGTGCAGGTGCTGGCGGTGTGAACCAGCATGGCCTGGGCGGTGTTGTCCTTGGCGTAGACCCAGGTGCTGGCGGGCTGGGGGTCTGTGGCCTGGTAGGCGGCGGCATTGCCTGCGTAGGTGACCAACGTGTCGGCCACACCCGCATAGGCCGCTACGGGGTAGGTGCCTGGGTTGCCGATCACGGTGGGCGCGTTGGGCGGCGTGGCGCCTTTGCTCATGCCCGAGGCCCGGGCCTTGGCGTAGTTGTAGACGTCCTGAAAGTACGCCAGCCGTGCGCTGTCGGTGGCCATGCCGTCCAGGAAGAAGCCGTCGAGCTGGTCGGGGTAGAGGCGGATGTAGTTGTCGATGGTGGCCTTCACGTCGGCCACCGAGCGCGACCCGCCGCTGCCCGAGGTGGCCACGTAGGCGACGACTTTGTTGGTAGTGCCCGCCACGGCCTTGAAGTCTTTGATGGCCGTAAGCAGGTCGTCGTCAACCTCGGAGTCCGCAGTCAGCACGCCGTCGCTGGCGCTGGCCACGGCGGTGATCTGCACGTCCGGGTAGCTGGCTGCGCCGCTGGTGAGGGTGGCCCAGGGCGAGGAGGTGCCGCTGGCGCTGAAATACGCGGGCACCAGCACCTGCAGGTTTTTGTGGGTGGGGCGCACGTAGTACGTGAGGCTGTCGCCCGCCGTGTTGGCGCTGCTGGTGGCCGTGGCGCTGACCTGGAAGGTGGCGCTGGGCGGCAGGCTGCTCACGGTGAGCGTGGTGCTGGCCACGCTGGCCACGGTGGTGGGCGCCACGGGGGAGAAGGTGGCGGCTGCGGAGGGGCTGACAATAAAGGTGACCACCGTGCCGTTGGGGGCTGAGCCGCCGTTGACGGTAACGTCGGCCGCCAGCGGCTCGGATGCGCCGGGTTCGAGCACGTTCTCGGCGGGCTGCACGAAATGCAGCGTGACGGGCGCGCTCGCGGGCGGCGGCGGGGCGGCCGTGTTGTTGTCCTTGTCCGTGGCGCCGCCGCAGCCCGCCAGAGCCGCAGTGAGGGCCATCAAGGACGCGAGGCGGTGGGTGCGGGTTGTGGTGAGCATGGTCGTGACGGAGTGTTGGTATGAATGGGCTGATTGTGAAGGTTCGTGCGGGCGGCTCCAAGGGCTGAAACGGCCGCTTTGACCGGGAAAAACGGCCTTGTTGCGCCGATTGCAGCAGGCGGGCGCCAGTACCATGGCCCACATGCCATCCTTCCTTCACCGCATTCCGGCCGCCGCAGCAGCCTTGCTGTGCGCAGCGCTGCTGGTCGGCTGCGGCACGCTGGACGTGCCGCGTGCCGACAACTACCCCGCCACCGGCCAGAAGAAAGCCCGTGCCGTGCACCACTGGGATGTGCTGGCGGGCGATGTGGCCGGGCGCGTGGCCGAAAAGATCGCATCCTGGCCCGAGGGCGAATACCCGTTGTACGTCACGGTGGCGGACAACTCCAGTTTCAACCAGAGCTTTCTCAAGCTGCTCAAGGTGCACCTGCTGAACCGGGGCGTGGCGGTGTCCACGGTGCCCACGGCGGTGGAGCTGGAGGTGCAGACGCAACTGGTGCAGCACGGGTCTGGCTCGCCGCGCGGCCTGCCCGTGCCCATGGCCGGCACCATCATCGGCACTGGCGTGGGCGTGTGGCGCGACTGGGCGGTGCACTATTCCGACCGCACCCTGTTGCCGGGTGTGGCCACGGCCCTGGGCGTGGGGGCGGGGGTGGCGCTGGACATGGCCCAGCTCTACACCCAGGGCGCCGCTGCGGGCGGCCCCACGCGCACGGAGGTGCTGATCACATCCACGCTCAAATCGCGCGACAGGTACCTGGCCGGCACGGCCGATCTGTACTACATCGAGGGGGCCGACGCGGTGCTGTATCAGCCCGAGCGGCCGCCCGCGCCTGCACCGATGACGCCCGTCAAGACCTGGCGGGTGGTGGCGCCATGAAGGGGCTGTGGACGTCGCAACAAGCTCCCCGGGGCGCACGCGCCGCCAGCTGGTGGGCGGCCGCCGCTTTTGCGCTGGCGGGCCTGCAAGGCTGCGAGACCACCAACCCCATGCACAGCTACTACTACGGCGACCGGGCGGGCGGAGTATCGCGCAGCAACCTCATCGAGCTGAATGAACGCGCCACCGATGCGCTGCTGCAGACCGCACCGCTGGACGCCAACCAGCCCGTGCTGGTGGCCACGCTGGTCAGTGTGGACCGGCTCACCGAATCGTCGCGGCTGGGCCGCATCTTCTCCGAGCAGATCGCGGGCCGCATGGTGCACCGGGGCCTGAAGGTGACCGAGGTGAAACTGCGCGAGAACCTGCTGCTGCAGCGCGACCAGGGCGAGCTGCTGCTGTCGCGCGAGGTGCGCGAGGTGAGCCAGGCCCAGGACGCGCAGGCGGTGGTGGTGGGCACGTACGCGGTGTCCACGTCGGTGGTGTACATCAGCCTCAAGCTGGTGAACCCAGTGGGCAACACCGTGGTGGCGGCGCACAACTATGCGGTGCCCATGGATGAAAACGTGCGGGCGCTGCTGGCCGGGAGGTAGCAGGGCGCTCGCAGGCCTCAGCCGGATTTGATATTAATTTGATAGCTGCTCGCGCTTGTTTTATAAGCGCAAAGTGCCAATTTGACTTGGATTCTTGAACGCTCGACCCGACCGGGCGAGCCTTACGAACTGGCGCTGCCTTCCCCCTGCCAGGGATGCCAAGCAAGGGCCGCCCCGCAGCGAGGGCATCGTCCCCTTTCCCGAATCGCGTAGCGATTCGAGAGAAGGGGGAGGCGGCAAAGCCGCTCAGGGGGATGTACTTAATGCAGCATCAGTGCACCGGCCGTCTTGCTCTTGCCAGCGCGGGCGGGTGGGTTGCACAGGCCGCAGGTGAAATGGCGGTTCTCGTACAGCTCGGTCACGAACTGGCCGCTGCACTGGGCGCACTTGGTGCGGGTGAGCATGCCGGCATCCACGAATTTCACCAGACGCCAGGCGCGGGTGAACGACAGCAGGGGTTCGATCTCGGCCGTGGCCACCTGTTCGTTGTACAGGCGGTAGGCCTTGGTCAGCAGCTCCACCGAATCCAGGTCCACGCCCTTGGACAGGTATTCGTAGATGTTCAAAAACAGCGAGCTGTGGATGTTCTCCTGCCAGGTCAGGAACCAGTCGGTGGAGAAGGGCAGCTGGCCCTTCGATGGCGACTTGCCCGCGATTTCCTTGTACAGGCGGATCAGGCGCTCGTACGACAGCGTGGTTTCCGACTCCAGCACCTGCATGCGGGCGCCCATCTGGATCAGCATGGCGGCGCGTTCGATCTGCTTGGATTCGTTCAGAACGCTCTTGGCTGGGGCTTTGGCGGCGGTGGTGGAGGACATGGCGGGCTTTCGGCGAGAGAGATGGAGGGCGTTCGGTGCAAAGGTCTGGCGGTGGGCTCAGAGCACTTCGGACACGCGGCTGGCCATCAGGATGTTGGCGTGCAGCGTGTTGGTGGCCTCGTTGCCCACCTTCTTGGCCGAGTGGTTGGTGAGCAGGCTCCACACCAGGTTGTCGTCCACGCGGAAGCTGCAAAGAAGCGTGTTTCTGGAGGCCAGTTTCATCACTTGCGCCGCCGACAGCGATGCGAGAATATCGGCAGACTCCTCGTTCATGCCCAAGCGGAACACGGCCTCTGCCTTGTCCTGGCGAATCAGGGTCTGGGCCAGCATCAGGTAAGTGAGGTTGGCTTCGCGGATTTCAGCGAGGAGTTGTTCGTTGGTCATGGCGGCTTCCTTTGTTCCAGTTCCGGGTCTTGCGTGGTGGCCTGCTGTTTGCAGGTTTTCGCGATCCGTTGAAATGGATTGTGAAACCGCCCCAATCAAAAATTAAGTCGGGGTTTGGCTGTGCCGCGTGTCTGGTTCCACGGTGCACCCTGTAGGAATTTGCCTTACATGGCCAGCAGCCGCCGTCCTGCAACGCCAGCGGCGGTGCCTGCTGCGGCGAACGCCGCCGCGGCCGCTGCCCGGGCGTTGTGGCCCGGCGGCCTTCAAATGTAAAAACCGCTTGCCCGTGGTTTATCCGCGCTCGACCGGCCGTGCCGGGTCGCTGCACCATTCGCTCCAGCTGCCCGCGAAGAGGGCGCTGGGCCCCAGCCCGGCCACTTCCATGGCCAGCAGGTTGGGCACCGCGCTCACGCCGCTGCCGCATTGGTGCACCACGCCGGCCGGGTCGCGGCCCGCGAGCAGGGCGTTGAACTCCGCGCGCAGCACGGCGGCGGGCTTGAAGCGGCCATCGGCGGCGATGTTCTCGGTGAACGGGCGATTGAGCGCGCCGGGGATGTGGCCCGCCACCGGGTCCAGCGGCTCCACCTCGCCACGGTAGCGGGCACCCCCCCGCGCATCGACCACGGTCTGGCCGGGCTGCCGCAGCCGGGTCAGCACGTCGGCGGCAGTGGCCAGCCGGCGCAGGGGTTCGCCCAGCTGGAAGTTGGACTGAAAGCGCGCGGGTTCCTCGCCGCTGGCCACCGGGCCGCCCGCGGCCTGCCAGGCCTGCAGGCCGCCATCGAGGACGGCCGCTGCATCGTGGCCCGCCCACTTGAGCATCCACCACAGCCGGCCGCAGTAGTTGGCACCCTGGCGGTCGTACACGACGGCCTGCATGTTGTTGGCGAAGCCCACGCTGGACAGCCACATGGCAAACCGTTCGCGGCTGGGCAGCGGGTGGCGGCCGCCGGACGCGGGCAGGTCGGCTTCCTGCGCGGTGAGCGTGCCGCCGGCGCCGGGCGCGCCGTGTCTGGCGCTCAGGTCGTTGTTGAGGTCGGCGTACACGGCGCCGGGAAGGTGGACCTGCGCGTACTGTTGGGCGCCCGCGCTGGGATGCATCAGGTCGAAGCTGCAGTCGAACACCATCAACGGCGCGCCGCTGGCGGCCAGGGCTTGCAGTTCGGGGGCGGAGATGAGGGTCGTGTAGGTCATGGGGTGCGGTCCGGTGCGAAGGGAAAGACGGGCTCCATTGTGTCCAGTTGGAAAGCCGATGGCATGCCCACTTCGTATCAATGTTCTTCGGCCGGCGCGCCGGGCGCGGCGCGGGCCCGCAGGATGGTGGCCACGATGCCGCTGCCCACGATGAGGGCCATGCCGATCCAGCCGATGGGCGGAATCTTGTCGCCAAACAGCAGCACGCTGTAGACGGCGGCGAACACGATCCCCGAATACTGCAGATTGGCCACCACCAGCGTGCCGCGCTGGGTCTTGGCGCTGGCGTAGGCCTTGGTCATGCACAGCTGGCCGCCCGCGGCCAGCACGCCGATGGGCAGCAGCCACAGCGCCTGCCAGCCCGGCCAGGCCGAGGTGCCGGTGAACAGCATGGCCACGCCGCCCGCCACCGCCGAGCCGACGGCGAAGTAGAAGACGGTGCGCGACTCGGGCTCGCCCAGGCGCGACAGCGCCACCACCTGCATATAGGCAAACGCAGCCGTCAGGCCCGACATCAGCCCGATCAGGCCGGCAAAGGCCTGGTTCTGGTCCAGGCTGGGGCGCAGCATCAGCACCACGCCCACAAAACCGACCAGCACGGTGAGCACCAGCGGGCCTTGCAGGGCCGGGCGCGGGGTGGCTGGCGAGGGGCGCCAGGCCAGCAGCGTGCCCCCGATCAGGAAGGCGGCGATCCACACGCTGCTCATGTAGTTGAGCGTCATGGCCGTGGCCAGGGGCAGGTGGGCGATGGCGAAGAACCAGGCTCCGAGCGAGGTCACGCCCACCAGGCTGCGCCAGGCGTGCATGCCGGGGTATTGCGTCGCCAGCGTCACCTTTTGCGAGCGCGCCAGCAGCCACAGGATGAACATGCCGATCAGGCCCCGGTAGCACACCAGCTCGGCCGAGTTGAAAAAGTCCGACGCGATCTTGACGCACACGCCCATGCTGGCAAACAGGAACGCGGCCAACACCATCCAGAGGGCTTGCATCGGGTTGTGGTCTCTCGAGGCGCGCCGTGGGGCGCAGAAATGAAAATAGCTGCCAGCGCTTATTTTTTAAGCACTGGCAGCTATTGTAATGAGAGCAGACCATGGTGGGCCTGCGGATTGGCGGGGTTTTGCCGCCGTATTCAGCGTTTTGGCGTTGCCGGGTCGATGGTGTCCGAGCCCATCGCCTCACGGTACCACTCGTGGAAGTGCTGCATGCCGTCTTCCATGGGGCTTTGGTAAGGGCCCACTTCGTTGTCGCCACGGGCCAGCAGGGCCTTGCGGCCGGCGTCCATGCGTTCGCCGATCTCGTCGTCCTCGATGCAGGTCTCCATGTAGGCGGCCTTCTGCGCCTCGACGAATTCGCGCTCGAAGGCGGCGATCTCCTCGGGGTAGTAGAACTCCACCATGTTCAGCGTCTTGGTGGGGCTGACGGGGTGCAGCGTGGACACGGTGAGCACATGCGGGTACCACTCCACCATGATGTGGGGGTACAGCGTGAGCCAGATGGCTCCGTGCTTGGGCGGCTTGCCCTCCCGGAAGGCGAGCAGGGCCTCATGCCAGCGCTCGTACACGGGGCTGCCGGCCTTGCCCAGGCGGTTGGCCACACCCACGGTCTGCACCGAGTAGTTCTTGCCGAACTCCCAGCGCAGGTCCTCGCAGGTCACGAAGCTGCCCAGGCCGGGGTGGAAGGGCCCCACGTGGTAGTCCTCCAGATAGACCTCGATGAAGGTCTTCCAGTTGTAGTTGCACTCGTGCAGCTCCACGTGGTCGAGCACGTAGCCCTCGAAGTCCAGGTCGGCGCGCGGGCCCATCTGGGCGAGGTCGGCGGCCACGTCGTAGCCGTTGTCCTCGAACAGCAGGCCGTTCCACTCGCGCAGCTTGTAGTTGTTCAGGTTCAGGCAGGGGTCGTTCGCGAAGTGCGGGGCGCCCAGCAGCTCGCCCTGGGGGCTGTAGGTCCAGCGGTGCAGGGGGCACACGATGTTGCCGCCCGCGCTGCCCTTTTGCTGGGTGTGCAGCGAGCCCTTGCCCTTGAGCATGACGGCCTGGCGGTGGCGGCAGACGTTGGAGACGAGCTCGACCCCGCCCTGGGCGTTGCGCACCAGGGCGCGGCCCTCGCCCTCCTGGGGCAGTGCGTAGTAGTCGCCGACGTTCGGCACGGACAGTTGATGCCCCACATAGCGGGGCCCGCGCTGGAAGATGGACTCCAGCTCGCGCTGGAACAGCGCATCGTCAAAGTAGCTTGAAACTGGTAGTTGGCTTGCGGCCTGCTGCAGTTGAAGACTTAAATCAGACATGGGTGACCTGACCTAAAGACTCCCCACAGGGAGGTGCGCCTGGGCGCATCTGGAAAAAAGAAACCGGCTCAGGAGATGAGCCGGCTCGACGGGAATGGGATTATAGGCGGTGGGGTTATTCCCGCATCCCACTTACGTGTATTGAAACCCCTGTTCCGGCCATCCGCTCACGGCGTGCCGCGGCCCCGTGGCGGGCCGGACACAGGCTTCTGGCGCCGGGGGCGGAGCGCGCCGGGGGGCGTCCCGCGCCGCGCCGCGGTGGTGCGCCTAAAATGACCGGTTTTTCACCCGCGCACCGTCGCCCCCTCCATGCCCAAGGCCCCCGCAACTCCCGCGCCCCCCGCCGAACCCGCTAGCTACGAAGCGGCGCTGGAAGAGCTGGAGCAACTCGTGGCCCGCATTGAATCGGGCCAGCTGCCGCTGGACCAGATGCTGGCCGGCTACCAGCGCGGTGCGGCGCTGCTGGCGTTCTGCCGCCAGCGGCTCGATGCCGTGCAGGACCAGATCAAGGTGCTGGACGAAGGACAGCTGCAACCATGGAACCAGGAATGAGCGCGGTGCCGATGGCGTGTGCGAGCCGACCCCTTGACATGAATCTCTGGAGCCAGAACCACCTGGCACGCGTGGAGCAGGCCCTCTCGCAGTGGGTGGGCCACGGCGCGCCCGCCGGGCTGGGCGATGCCATGCGCTACGCCGTGCTCGACGGCGGCAAGCGCCTGCGGCCCCTGCTGGTGCTGGCGGCCTATGAGGCGGTGTGCAGCGGTGCCTCCGCCTCCGCGGTATTCGACGACGCGGCGCTGCGCGCGGCCTGCGCGGTGGAGCTGATCCACGCCTACTCGCTGGTGCACGACGACATGCCCTGCATGGACAACGACGTGCTGCGCCGGGGCAAGCCCACGGTGCACGTGCAGTTTGGCGAGGCCCAGGCGCTGCTGGCGGGCGACGCCCTGCAGGCCTTTGCGTTCGAATTGCTGACGCCGGACAACACCCTCATCCCCGCTGCCACCCAGGCCGCGCTGTGCCGGCTGCTGGCCTGCGCTGCGGGGTCGGCCGGCATGGCGGGTGGGCAGGCGATCGACCTGGCCAGCGTGGGGGTTGCGCTCACGCAGGACCAGCTGCGGCAGATGCACCGCCTCAAGACGGGCGCGCTGCTGCAGGGCAGCGTGCTCATGGGCGCGGTGTGCGGCCATGCGGTGGGCGCGGCGTACCAGGCGCTGTCCGACTATGGCGCCGCCATGGGCCTTGCTTTCCAGGTGGTCGACGACATCCTGGACGTGGTGGCCGATTCGGCCACGCTGGGCAAGACGGCGGGCAAGGACGCGGCGGCCGACAAGCCCACCTATGTCTCGCTGCTTGGGCTGGAGCCCGCGCGGGCCCATGCCGACGAACTCCTGGGCGAGGCGCATGCGGCGCTGGCCCGCAGCGGCCTGCCCGATACCCGCGCACTGGCGGCCCTGGCGGACATGGTGGTGCGCCGCTCGCACTGAGCAGGGCCCGGGCCGTGCCGCGTCGCGATGAAGAAACATACCAAACTGGCCACTGGCGCTTATCGGTAAAGCGCTGGAAGCTATAAAAAGAATAGTAAATGTCCACGACGTCCTTTCCCCTGCTGCAGAACATCAATGACCCGGCAGACCTGCGCAAGCTCTCGCGCGCAGACCTCAAGGCGCTGGCCACCGAACTGCGCGAGTTCGTGCTGCAGAGCGTCTCCCAGACCGGCGGCCACCTCAGCTCCAACCTGGGCACGGTGGAGCTGACCGTGGCGCTGCACCACGTCTTCAACACCCCCGAAGACCGCCTCGTGTGGGACGTGGGCCACCAGACTTACCCCCACAAGATCCTGACCGGCCGGCGCGACCGCATGCATACGCTGCGCCAGCTGGGCGGCATCTCGGGGTTTCCGCAGCGGGCGGAAAGCGTGTATGACACCTTCGGAACGGCGCACTCGAGCACCAGCATCTCGGCGGCACTGGGCATGGCGCTGGCCGCCAAGCGCAAGGGAGAAGACCGGCATGCGGTGGCCATCATCGGCGACGGCGCGATGAGCGCCGGCATGGCCTTCGAGGCGCTCAACAACGGCGGCGTGGCCGACGCCAACCTGCTTGTCGTGCTCAACGACAACGACATGAGCATCAGCCCGCCCGTCGGTGCGCTCAACCGCTACCTGGCCCAGCTCATGAGCGGCCAGTTCTACGCCGCCGCCAAGAACGTGGGCAAGACCGTGCTGCGCCCCGTGCCGCCCTTGCTGGAGCTGGCCAAGCGCTTCGAGCAGCAGGCCAAGGGCATGGTGGTGCCCGCCACGCTGTTCGAGAAGTTCGGCTTCAACTACATCGGTCCCATCGACGGCCACGACCTCGATTCGCTGATCCCCACGCTCGAGAACATCAAGAGCCTCAAGGGCCCGCAGTTCCTGCACGTGGTCACCAAGAAGGGCCAGGGCTACAAGCTGGCCGAGGCCGACCCCGTGGCCTACCACGGCCCCGGCAAGTTCGACCCGGCCGTGGGCCTGGTCAAGAGCAGCGCCGCGCCGAAGCCCACCTTCACCCAGGTGTTCGGCCAGTGGCTGTGCGACATGGCCGCGCACGACGGGCGCCTGGTGGGCATCACGCCCGCCATGCGCGAAGGCTCGGGCATGGTCGAGTTTGAAAAGCGCTTTCCGGACCGCTACTACGACGTGGGCATCGCCGAGCAGCACGCCGTGACGTTCGCCGCCGGCATGGCCTGCGAGGGCGTCAAGCCCGTGGTGGCGATCTACTCCACCTTCCTGCAGCGCGGCTACGACCAGCTGATCCACGACGTGGCGCTGCAGAACCTGCCCGTGGTGTTCGCGCTCGACCGTGCCGGGCTGGTGGGCGCGGACGGCGCCACGCATGCCGGGGCGTATGACATCCCGTTTGTGCGCTGCATCCCGAACATGAGCATGGCCTGCCCGGCCGACGAGCGCGAATGCCGCCAGTTGCTGAGCAGCGCCTTCGAGCAGGACCACCCCGTGGCCGTGCGCTACCCGCGCGGCAGCGGCGCGGGCGTGGCGCCGCTGGCGGGCCTGGACAGCCTGCCCTTTGGCAAGGGCGAGATCCGCCGCGAGCGCCAGGGCACCCGTGCCGGTGCCCCGCGCATCGCCATCCTGTCGTTTGGCACGCTGCTGTACCCCGCGCTCGAAGCGGCCGAGGCGCTGGACGCCACGGTGGTCAACATGCGCTGGGCCAAGCCCGTCGACGAGGCGCTGCTGCGTGAAGTGGCCGAGCGCCACGATGCGCTGGTCACGCTGGAAGAAGGCGCGATCATGGGCGGCGCGGGCAGCGCCGTGACCGAAGCGCTCAACGCCATGGGCATGGTGCGCCCGGTGCTGCAGCTGGGCCTGCCGGACGTGTTCATCGAGCACGGCGATCCGGCCAGGCTCCTGGCATTGCAGGGGCTCGACGCGGCGGGAATCCGCAACGCGATAGAGAAGCGGTTCCCGGGCTAGGGCGAACGGCCGCGCTGCGCGGACTGGCTTCGCCGACGGCCGCATGCCGTGGGTGGATGCGCAGGCCGCGCCCTCTGCTTTTTTCCGGGACAGGGTGGGGCGCTGACGGCGGGGCCGCCAGCCGGTGCCGCGCATGGCCTTGCGTGCCCGGGAAAACCTAGAGGGCCAGCCGCGGACCCTCCTCCTACAATTGCGACAAAAGGCAACAGTGCCCGTCCCTCGCCAGCGCCGCAATGGCGCCATGCGCCCGCGCCTGCCAACACCCCTCTTGGAGACAAGTTCTATGGATCGCCGCTCTCTCGTCAGACACGCAGGTATCGCAGGGGTCCTGGCCACCGGCGTGGCGCCCGCGGTGTTTGCGCAGGCATCCATCCGGTGGCGCCTGGCCTCCAGTTTCCCCAAGTCGCTGGACACCATCTATGGCGGCGCGGAGGTGTTCGCCAAGGCCGTGAAAGTGATGACGAACGGCCGCTTCGAGATCTCCGTGCACGCGGGGGGCGAACTCGTGCCGGCATTTGGCGTGGTGGACGCCGTGCAGGGCGGCGCGGTCGAGATGTGCCATACCGTGCCGTATTACTTCTACGGCAAGAGCCCCGCCTTCGCGCTGGGCTCGGCCATCCCCTTCGGCTTCAACGCGCGCCAGATGAGCGCCTGGATGCTCCATGGCAATGGACGCAAGCTCATGGACGAGTTCTACGCCGGCTTCAGCATGGTCAGTTTCGCGGGGGGAAACACCGGCACGCAGATGGGCGGGTGGTACTTGCGCGAGATCAAGAGCCCGAGCGACTTCAAGGGCATGAAGATGCGCCTGGGCGGCGGTCTGGTGGGTGAAGTGATGTCCCGGCTGGGCGCCATTCCGCAGAGCATTCCGGGGGGCGAGATCTACCAGGCCTTGCAAAAGGGCACCATCGACGCCGCCGAATGGGTGGGGCCGTATGACGACCAGAAGCTGGGGTTCAACAAGGTGGCGCCCTTTTACTATTACCCCGGCTGGTGGGAGGGCGGGCCCGAGGTGGATTTCTTCATCCACAAGAAGGCGTTCGACGGCCTCTCGGCCGACAACAAGCTCATCGTGGAGGCGGCCGCCGCCATCGCGCATGCGGACATGCTGGCCAAGTACGACGCGCTGAACCCCACCGCGCTCAAGCAGCTGGTGGCCGCCAAGACCAAGGTGCTGCCGTTCTCGCAAAGTGTCATGGATGCGGCCTTCAAGGCGTCCATGGAGGTCTTTGCGCACAACGATTCCAAAAGCCCCGAGTGGAAGAAGATCTACGGGGACATGCGCAACTTCCAGCGCGACCAGATCCTCTGGTTCCGCTTTGCCGAAGCGCGCTACGACACCTTCATGTCGGCGCAGAAGATCTGACGCCGCTTGCGGGCGATGCGGCCCGTTGCGGCCTTGTGTGCGCGGGGCGCAGCCGATGCTTGCAGAACCCTGAAGCCCTGATCGGGCGTCTGGGATTTCACGGGAAAACCCGCAAATCCGGCACAGGGCATGTTCCTACAATCGACTCCGGTAAAAAGGTTCTTGGCCCGTGGGTTACCGCCCGTTGCGCCAAGTTGTGCAATCGAGTTTTCGGAGATAACCACATGGATCGTCGTTCAATCATCAAGCATGCGGGCATCGCGGGCGTGCTGGCCGCGGGTGTTGCGCCTGCCGTTCACGCACAGGCTGCCGTGCGCTGGCGCCTTGCGTCGAGCTTCCCCAAGCCCCTTGACACCATCTACGGCGGTGCCGAGGTGTTTGCCAATGCGGTGAAGGCCATGTCGGGCGGCAAGTTCGAGATTTCGGTGCACGCTGGCGGCGAACTGATGCCCGCCATGGGCGTGGCTGACGGCGTGCAGCAAGGCTCCGTGGAAATGTGCCACACCGTGCCGTACTACTTCTACGGCAAGAACCCCGCGTTCGCGCTGGGCTCCGCGATCCCGTTCGGCATGAATTCGCGCCAGATGAACGCGTGGATGATGCACGGCAACGGCCGCAAGCTGATGGACGAGTTCTACGCAGGCTACGGCATGCTGAGCTTCGCGGGCGGCAACACGGGCACGCAGATGGGCGGCTGGTACCGCAAGGAAATCAAGTCGGTCGCTGACCTCAAGGGCCTGAAGATGCGCCTGGGCGGCGGCCTCGTCGGCGAAGTGATGCAGAAGATGGGTGTTGTTCCCCAAAGCCTGCCAGGCGGCGAAATCTACCAGGCGCTGGAAAAAGGCACCATCGATGCGGCGGAATGGGTCGGCCCCTATGACGACCAGAAGCTGGGCTTCAACAAGGTGGCGCCTCACTACTACTACCCCGGCTGGTGGGAAGGCGGTCCTGAAGTGGACTTCTTCATCAACCAGAAGGCCTTCGATGCCCTGTCGGCCGAGAACAAGGCCATCATCCAGTCCGCTTCGTCGCACGCCGCCGTGGACATGCTGGCCAAGTACGACGCCCGCAACCCCGTGGCCCTCAAGCAACTGATCGGCGCGAAGATCAAGCTGCTGCCCTTCACCAAGGACGTGCTGGACGCTTCGTTCAAGGCTTCCCAGGAGGTGTACGCCGAGAACGATGCCAAGAGCCCCGAGTGGAAGAAGATCTATGCGGACTTCCGCAACTTCCAGCGCGACCAGGTGGCGTGGTTCCGCGTGGCCGAAGGCCGTTTCGACAGCTACATGCAGACCCTCAAGCTCTGACGCCCCACCGCGCTCAGTGCAAAAAGAAAACCGCGCCCTGGCGCGGTTTTTTCATGGGCGTCGTTTTTCTATTCGCTGTGCGGTCCGCTCGCCAGAGGATGGGCCCACGCAGCGGGAGCCGGGGCCGCCGCCGGGCTCCTCATCCCCGTGGCACGCAGCTCCACCCACGGCCAACCCCTGGCTCACCTTGCCCTGCGTGTGGCATGCAGCGCCCCCGGTGGCCGTGCGGAGGGTGTCCAAGAGGCCTGGGGGCAAGGCGCGGGAGGTTGCACGCGGGCGCCGGGAGCGTCCGCCAGGAGTGATCGCCGCTGCGCGTTGGCGAGTCGGGCCCGCCATTGTGTGGAGCGCATGAAAAAGGCGGGCACCCCTCTCGGAGTGCCCGCCTCTCCACGAAGCCGTGGCGGCTCAGAATTGCCGGAAGGCGCTGAGCTCTTTTCCCATGCGCTCGAACTCGCCGATCAGGGCGGGCGTGGCGCCATAGAACACCGTGAACTTGCCGGCGAGCGTGCGCACGTACAGGCGGGGAGCGATGAGCCAGCTGAACCCGCGCACGCGGATCAGCCGCACATAGGCCAGGTCGTCGTAGGGCATGGCCTTGTCCCACACCCAGCGCTGGTGCAGGCCTTTCGTGTCCATGCGCGTGGTGCTCACCATGATGCTCCACCAGGTCCAGGCCATCAGCGCCAGGCCCGCGATGAACCATCCGGTGCCCGTGCCCACCGAGTTGCCCAGCGCTCCCCGTGTCCACAGCTGGGCGAACCACAGGGCGCAACCGCCCACGATCACGGTGGCCATGAGCCGGAACGAGCGCGAGAACGCGGGGCCCACGACCGTGCCGCCCTCGGGTGTAAATCGAAAGGGCTCGGGCAGGGGCAGCGGGGTGAGGTTCAGCATGGCAATGGGAGCGCGGGGATGGGCCTGTTGTGCATCACTTTGCCGGTTCCGACGCTGCTTCAGCCGGGGCGTTGCCGAAAGGGTTCTCGCCGGCGGTTTCTCCGCCCGCATCGGGCGTGGCTTCCGAGCGCATCAGGTCATCCGTCGGCACCTCGATCTGGACCTTGTCGGTGTCGATGATCTCCTGTTTGGGCAGGAACATGGTCACCGTCTGTGGCACGAAGATCACGATGGTCACCAGCAGCAGCTGCATGATCACCCAGGGAATCGCGCCCATGTAGATGTCGCTGGACAGCACGGGCTTGGGAATGCGGCCTTCCTTGAAGAGCGTGTTGGCGATACCCCGCAGGTAGAAAAGCGCGAAACCGAAGGGCGGGTGCATGAAGCTCGTCTGCATGTTCACGCACAGCAGCACGCCGAACCAGATCAGGTCGATGCCCAGCTTGTCGGCCACGGGGCCCAGCATGGGCAGGATGATGAAGGCGATCTCGAAGAAGTCGAGGAAGAACGCCAGGAAGAAGATGAACAGGTTCACCGCGATCAGGAAGCCGATCTGGCCGCCGGGCAGGCCCGAGAGCATGTGTTCGACCCACTTGGCACCGTCCACGCCCTGGAACACCATCGAGAACACGCGTGCACCGATCAGGATGAACACCACCATGGCGGTCAGGCGCATGGTGCCCTGCATGGCTTCCCACATCAGGGCCAGCGTCAGGCGCTTGTGGATCGCGGCCAGGACCATGGCGCCCACCACGCCCATGGCGCCCGCCTCGGTCGGCGTCGCAATGGCGGTGTCGATGCCGGGCAGGCCGCCCATGGAGCCCAGCACGGCGAAGATCAGCAGGGCCGACGGGATGATGCCGCGCAGGCACTTGAGCCACAGCTTGGCGCCCGACATGGTGCGCGCTTCCTTCGGGATGCCCGGCAGGTAGTGGGGCTTGAAGACGCCCAGCATGAACGTGTAGCCCGCGAAGATCAGCACCTGCAGGATGGAGGGACCCCAGGCGCCGCGGTACATGTCACCCACCGAGCGTCCCAGCTGGTCGGCCATCACGATCAGCACGAGCGAGGGCGGCACCAGCTGCGTGATGGTGCCCGAGGCGGCTAGCACGCCGGTGGCGTAGCGCATGTTGTAGCCATAGCGGATCATGACGGGCAGCGAGATGAGCGCCATGGCGATCACCTGGCCCGCCACCGTGCCGGTGATGGCCCCCAGGATGAAGCCCACGATGATCACCGAGTAGCCCAGGCCGCCGCGCACGGTGCCGAAGAGCTGGCCCATGGAGTCGAGCATGTCTTCGGCCAGGCCGCATTTCTCGAGGATGGCGCCCATGAAGGTGAAGAACGGAATGGCCAGCAAAAGCTCGTTGCTCAGGATCCCGAAGATATTGATGGGCAGGTTGGCCATGAAGACGGCGGGGAACCAGCCCATCTCGATGGCGAAGAAGCCCGAGGCCAGCCCCAGCGCGGCCAGCGAGAAGGCGACGGGGAAGCCGATCAGCATCACCACCACCAAGCCCGCGAACATGATCGGGGCAAAGTTTTCCATTTGCATTTTGTTGTTCCTGAAAATCCGGAATTGAGAGCGTGGCGCGGCGGGCTTCGCAGCTCAGCGGCACCACGGGTTCATGGTTCGGCGCTTGCGGGCCGGATTACTGAACCGGTTTCTCGTAGTGGGTGCTCATCTGGTAGATGCCGCGCAGATAGGCCACGCGCTTGATGATCTCGGCCAGGCCCTGCAGGAACATCAGTGAAAAACCGATCGGCATGAGCAGGATGGCGGGCCAGCGGATCAACCCCCCCGCATTGCCCGACATTTCGCCCGAGAAGAAGGCACGGGTGAACAGCGGCCAGCTCAGGTAGGCGATCAGCAGCATGGCGGGCAGCAGAAACACCACCAGGCCCGCGATGTCGACATACACCTGCTTGTTGCCGCGCAGCTTGCCGTAGATGATGTCGACGCGCACGTGCTCATTGAGCATGAGGACGAACGGGGCGCCCAGCATCACGGTGGCGGCGAACAGGTACCACTGGATCTCCAGCCAGGCGTTGGAGCTGAGGTCCAGGCCATAGCGGATGAAGGCGTTGCCTGCCGAGATGAGCGCCGCGGCCAGGACGGTCCACGTGGCCACCTTGCTGAGCTTGCCGGAAATCCAGTCCATGCCCAAGGCTAATTTGAGTAGTGCTGACACTTGGTGTCTCCTGAGAGTATAAAAAAGGGGCGGGCCCAATGCGCTGCTGGGCCCAGGGGCATGTCCGCGGCCTGCACGGCGCGCAGCAATATCCCAACGGGTGTCCGAAAGTAACGCGCATCCTACCCCTTCGCCGCTGAAGAAAGCCTGACGCGCGGACATGGGGTTTTCCTCAGGGGGGCGGGTGTCTGCCCCTCTTTCTCCTGCCTTTTTTCTCCGGTGTCCGCCCACCGCGCCGTCTCCCGGCGGGCGGCCTGCTGCCCATGCCTCCTGTGGCTTCGGAGTCGCTTCAGCGGACTCCCGGGCCCCTTCCGTCCCTCAGGCCGTGGCGCGTGCCCGGCGCTTGGGGCGGGCAAAGCGCCACCAGGGCAGCACGGTGCTCATGGCCAGGACTTCGCCGCAGTGCAGGGGGGTGTAGCCCGGCAGGGCCCCCAGCCGCTCCAGCCATTCGGGGGTCTGCAGCAGCGCGCGTAGCGCCTGCGTGGCGGGCTGGTCCAGGCTGGCCTTGAGGCATGCCAGGTGGTAGCGCTCGTGCACCAGCGGCACGAAGCCCAGTCCGCGCGCCCGCGCGGCCAGCTCGATGCCCATGCCCACGTCCGCGGCACCCGCGGCCACGGCCTGCGCCACCGCCGTGTGAGAGGGTTCGTTGAGCGCATAGCCCGCGATGGAGGTGGCCCCGATCCCGGCTTGCGCGAGCAGGTCGTCGAGCAGCACGCGCGTGCCGGTACCCAGCGGCCGGTTCACGAAGCGGGCCCCGGTGCGGGCGATGTCGTCCAGGCCGTGCAGCGCCAGCGGGTTGCCGGGTGCGACGATGAGGCCCTGGGTGCGCTGGGCAAAGCCGATGATCTTGTGCAGCCCGGGCTGCAGCAGGGGCTGGTAGGTGCGTGCCGTCAGAGAGTCCGCCTTGGCGTTGTCCACGGTGTGAAAGCCCGCCAGCGTGCAGCGCCCTTCGTTCAACGCGCGGATGGCATCCACGCTGCCGGTGAAGCGGATGTCCAGATGCAGCGCGCCCGTTCCGCCGTGCGCCGCGGCATGGGCGCGCAGCGCGGCCAGCGCGTCGTCATGGCTGGCGTACAGGGTGAGCACATGGGCGTGGGGGTCGAAGGCCACGGCGAATGCGCGTTCCAGGTCGGCGTGCAGCGCGGCGATCTGCGGCGCGAGCCGTGCCTGGGCCTGCCGCTCCGCCCACAGCAGCTTGGCGCCGAACTCGCTGAGCTGCGCCGACTGGCCCTTGCCCCAGATGATGAGTTCGCCGCCCAGCTGGTCCTCCCAGCGCTTGAGGGCCCCCCAGACGTGGCGGTAGGACAGGCCCAGCCCCCGCGCCGCGCCGGAGATGGACCCGTGCTCCGCCACCGCCTGCAGCAGTTCGGGCAGCGGGTTGCGGATCAGCGCGTTGCCGGCATCGCGGCTGAGTGTGTAGTGAAGTTGGACCCTATGCACGGGAGTTCATATCGCTGGATATTGGTTGGGTGCCTACGATAGCCGAACCCATGTCCACACTCTCGGAAAGCGCGAGCACAGCGCTGCAACTCACTCTCTCGTCCGACCCCGTCCTGTGGACCATCGTGGGCCGCTCCCTGTCGGTCAGCGCCACGGCGTGCCTTCTTGCCTGCGGCGTGGGCCTGGTGCTGGGCGCCTGGCTTGGCGTGGCCCGCTTCGCCGGGCGCGGCGCCGCGCTGGCGGTGCTCAACACCTTGCTGGCGGTGCCGTCGGTGGTGGTGGGGCTGGTGGTGTACCTGGTGCTCTCGCGCAGCGGGCCGCTGGGCTCGCTGGGCTGGCTGTTCAGCTTCAAGGCCATGGTGCTGGCGCAGGCCATCCTGGTGTTGCCGGTGGTCACGGCGCTCACGCGCCAGGTGGTGGAGGATGCCGAGCGCGCGCATGGCGAACAGCTGCGCTCCATGGGCGCGGGCCCGCTGCTGCGCGCCCTGCTGCTGGCGTGGGACGAGCGCTACGCCCTGCTGACGGTGCTGCTGGCATCGTTTGGCCGCGCGATCTCGGAGGTGGGCGCGGTGATGATCGTGGGCGGCAACATCGACGGCTTCACGCGCGTGATGACCACCGCCATCGCCCTGGAGACCAGCAAGGGCGACCTGCCCCTGGCGCTGGCGCTGGGCATCATCCTGCTGGCCGTGGTGCTGGCGCTCAATGTGCTGATCGCCCTGGTGCGCCGCTGGCGCGAACGGGTGGACGGCTCTGCATCCAGCACCCCCGTGGGGGTGGCGGCATGAGTGGGCCCTTGGCAAACCCCTGGGTCGATCTGCGCCAGGTGACCGTGCGCTACGGCCACGTGCAGGCGCTGGACCGTGTCACGCTGCGCATCACCCCCGGCGAGCGCGTGGCGCTGGTGGGCGCCAACGGCAGCGGCAAAAGCACGCTGCTGCGCGTGCTCAACGGCCTGGCCGATGCCAGCGGGGGGGGCCTGCAGTGCGATGCCGCGCTGCGCCAGGCCATGCTGTTCCAGCGCCCGCACATGCTGCGCACCAGCGCACGGAACAACGTGGCGCTGGCCCTGTGGCTGCGGGGCGTGCGGTGGCGCGATGCGCGAGTCACGGCGCTCACGGCGCTGCAGCGCGTGGGGCTGCGGGACATCGCCGCGCAGAACGCGCGCACCCTGTCGGGGGGGCAGCAGCAACGCGTGGCGCTGGCCCGCGCCTGGGCGCTGCGGCCCGACGTGCTGCTGCTGGACGAACCCACCGCCAGCCTCGACCCGCATGCCAAGCGCGAGGTCGAGGCCCTGATGGCCGACTTTGCCGCCAGCCACAGCGCGGCAGGCCCGGCGCACCCCGTGACCATGGTGTTCAGCAGCCATAACCTGGGCCAGGTCAAGCGCCTGGCCAACCGCGTGATCTACATGGAGCATGGCCGCCTGGTGGCCGACCTGCCGGTGCACGATTTCTTCAACGGCCCCCTGCCGGAGGCCGCCCGTCTGTTTGTCAAAGGAGAGCTGGTATGACGAGTTTCAAGCCTTTTCGCGCTGCAGCGCTGGTACACAAAGCGCTGGTAGCTATTGTTTTGGTAGCGTCTGGTTCCGCGTTTGCGCAGAGCATCACCATGGCGTCCACCACCTCCACGGAGCAGTCGGGCCTGTTCGGCTACCTGCTGCCCGAGTTCAAGAAGGCCACCGGGCTCGATACCAAGGTGGTAGCGCTGGGCACGGGGCAGGCGCTGGACATGGCGCGCCGGGGCGATGCCGACGTGCTGTTCGTGCACGATCAGGCGGCCGAGGAAAAGTTCGTGGCCGATGGCTGGGGCGTGAAGCGCTATCCCGTGATGTACAACGACTTCATCCTGATCGGCCCCAGGAACGACCCGGTGGGCACCAAGGGCAAGGACATCGTGCAAGCCCTGCAGAAGTTGTCCGCGGCCAACGGCGGCTTCATCTCGCGCGGCGACAAGAGCGGCACCCACGCGGCCGAGCTGCGCTACTGGAAGCTCGCGGGCGCCGACGCCGCCAAGGGCAGCGGCTACAAGGAATGCGGCTGCGGCATGGGGCCCGCGCTCAACATCGCGGCATCGAGCGGCGCCTACGTGCTGGCCGACCGGGGCACCTGGCTCAACTTCAAGAACCGCGCCGACCTGGCCATCCTGGTCGAGGGCGACACCAAGCTCTTCAACCAGTACGGCGTGATGGTGGTGAACCCCGCCAAACACCCGCACGTGAAGGCGCAGGACGCGCAGAAGTTCGTGGACTGGGTGGTGTCGCCCGCGGGCCAAGCCGCCATCGCCAGCTACAAGATTGGCGGCGAGCAGCTGTTCTTCCCGAACGCAGCCCCGTGAGAACGCGCCATGGAGCACCGCGTGAGGACGGCGGCCTTGGCCGCGGCCGTGGTTTGTGTGCTGGCCCTGCCGCTGGCGGGCTGTTCCACGGTGGCTGCCGAGGCCTTGGGCGCTGAAAAGGCACCCGTGCAGGTCTATGCCGCCGGCAGCCTGCGCGAGGCCTTCACCGAGATCGCGCGCGACCATGAAGCCCGCACCGGCCAGAAGGTGGCGCTGACCTTCGGGGCCTCGGGCCTGCTGCGCGAGCGCATCGAGAAGGGCGAGGCGGCCCAGGTCTTTGCCTCGGCCGACACCGACCATCCCGAGCGCCTGGCGGCCCGGGGCGGCTGGCGGGCGCCGGTGGTGTTCACGCGCAATGCGCTGTGTGCGCTGACCAGCGAGCAGATCAGCGCCACCCCCGGCACCTTGCTGGCCACCTTGCTGCGCAGTGACGTGCGCGTGGGCACGTCCACGCCCAAGGCCGACCCGTCGGGCGACTACGCCTGGGCGCTGTTCCGCCAGGCCGACAAGATTCAGCCGGGCGCCTATGCCCAGCTGGATGCCAAGGCCCTGAAGCTCACGGGGGGCGCGGACTCGCCCAAGCCGCCCGCCGGCCGGGGCACTTACGCATGGGTGATGGACCAGCGCCAGGCCGATGTGTTTCTGACCTATTGCACGAACGCGGTGGCCGCGCAGGCCGAGGTGCCGCGCTTGCGGGTGGTGCAACTGCCCCCCGCGCTGCAGGTGGGGGCCGCCTATGGCATGGCGGTGCGCGCCGATGCCCCCGCTGCGGCGCAGGCGTTTGCCACCGCGCTGCGGCAACCGGCGGCGCAGGCCGTGCTGCGGCGGCTGGGGTTCGGGCCGCCCTGACAACCGAATCCGAATGCGTCGGTCGGCGGTTGCTGGGTACACACGCCATGCCCGCCCGCCCGCCTGGTGGGGTGGGCATGGCGTGTGTTTTTTTCCGGTGCCGCCGGGGGCCGCCGTGTTCAGTCGTCGTCGCGGTGGTGGCTGCTGCGCCAGATGGCGCGCACCAGCCACAGGCCGCAGACCACCGCGCCGAAGAATCCGAGAAACCCGAAAGCCGGCAGGCCGAACAGCGTGGGTCCGCCCTTGACGGTCATCACGATGGACGAGCCGATGATCAGCGCGGCAATCACCAGCGCCATCGCGAGCCGGTTGGCCGAACGGTCGATCTGGTCGCCCACGCGCTTGAGGTGGGCCAGCTCGATGCCCACCTGAAAATGCCCGCGCCGCGCATTGCGCAGCAGCCGCGCGACATCGTCGGGCAACTGCTCCACGGTCGATAGCGCGCGCCGCAGCGTCCACCAGGCGCGGCCCGCCAGCGCCCGGGGGTGGTAGCGGTCGCGCGCCACCTGCTGGAGCAGGGGCAGGGCCTCGGTGGCCATGTGGAAGTCCGGGTCCAGGTTGCGGCCCATGCCTTCGAGGGAGATGAAGGCCTTGATCAGCAGCGCCAGGTCCGCCGGCAGGCCCAGGTGGTGTTCGCGCAGGATGGCGGTCACGTCGGCCAGCATCTGGCCCAGGCTCAGCTGCGCCAGCGGCACGCCGTGGTACTGGTCCACGAAGGCCTCCACCTCGGTCTCCAGCTGGCCCAGGTTGACGCCGTGTTCGTCGCCCGTCCAGTCCAGCAGCACATCGGCCACCGCCTGCGGCTGGTGCTCCACCAGGCCCAGCAGCAACTGCAGCAGCTCTTCGCGCCGGCGCTGCGACAGGCGGCCCACCATGCCAAAGTCGATGAAGGCAATGCGGTTGCCCGGCAGGTAGAACACGTTGCCCGGATGCGGGTCGGCATGGAAGAGTCCATCCTCCACGATCATCTTGAGCACGGCCTGCGCGCCGCGCCGGGCGAGCACCGAGCGGTCGAATCCGGCTTCGGGTACCAGCGCCCCCAGCGCGCCGCCTGGCGTTCCGTCGATGAAGTCCTGCACATTCAGGCGCTCGCGGGTGTGCTCCCAGTACACGCGCGGGATCACGATGTGGGGCAGCTGCGCCAGGTTCAGCGCGATGCGCTCGGCCTGCCGGCATTCGCCGGCCAGGTCGAGTTCGCGGCGCAGGGAGCGCGCGAACTCGCGCACCAGCTGCTGCGGCCGGTAAGGTTTCAGCGCAGGCAGTTCGGCCTCCGCCAGCGCGGCCAGGCGCAGCAGCAGGCGCAGGTCGGCGTGGATGGTGTCGGCAATGCCGGGGCGGCGGATCTTGACGATCACCTCGGTGCCATCGCGCAGCCGCGCGCGGTGCACCTGCGCGATGGAGGCCGCGGCCAGCGGCGTGGCGTCGAACCAGGCGAACACCTCTTCCGGCTCGGCCCCCAGGTCTTCCCGCAGTTGCGGGCGCAGCACATCGAGGGGCACGGCGGGCACCTGGCTGTGCAGCTTTTCAAACTCGGCGATCCACTCGGGGCCGAAGAGGTCCGCGCGGCCCGCCAGGATCTGCCCGAACTTCACGAACGCAGGCCCCAGTTCTTCCAGTGCCAGCCGCACCTGGGCGGGTGGCTCGACGCGGGCCAGGTCGGCGGCATGCGCCCAGTGCAGGGCCTGGCCGGCGCGTTCGAGCCTGTCGGCCAGGCCGAGGCGGCGCACGGTGTCGCCAAAGCCATGGCGCACCATCACACCCAGAATTTCCTTCAGGCGCCCCAGGTCGCGCGCCGTGTCCAGGGTCTCTATGAGCATGGGGCGATGATAGTCAGAACGCCAGCGCAGGCTTGTTCACCATCAGGTAGAACACCACCGCCATGGCCGCGAAGGCGGGGTAGCCCAGCGCCTCCCACCGGCGTGCATAGCGCCAGTACCGCGCGGGCGGGGCGCTGCCGCTGCGCGCCGCCTCCGCCGCCATGTCGCGCATGCGCAATTGCAGCCACACCACCGGCACCCAGCACGCACCGGCCACCGCGTAGAGCACGAGCGATGCGGCCAGCCACGGCGTGCTCCACGGCAGGCCCGCCATCGCGGCCATCGCCAGCCCCGTGGCCGGCTGGATGAAGACCGTGGGGGTGGTGAACCACCAGTCGGCGCGCACCACGAGGTGGCTGACCACGGCCTGCGCCTGCACGTTGCCGCTGCGGTTGGTGAAGAAGAGGTAGAACGCCGAGCCCAGCCCGGTGCCCACCAGCAGCACGCTGGAGACGATGTGAATCCACTTGAGGATGAGGTACAGGCTCATGGCGGGGGCGGCGAGGTGGTTGTGTCCTGCAGCAGCACCCACAGGATGGCGGCGATGGGCAGGTTCTTGGTGAGCGGCCCCAAGGGGTGCAGCCACCATGCGGGGTGGATGAGCGTGGCCAGCAGCGTCATGGCGGCCATCAGAAGCAGTGCGGCCGCATATGCGCAACGCCCGGGGCGCAACGCCAGCCACAGCCCCAGCACGAGGTCGGCAGCGGCCCCGGCCAGGATGAGGGCGGTGGGCAGCCACGGTGCACCACCGTCGGTCCACGCCCTGGGCAGGCCCGCCAGCAGCTCGCGGCTCTGGCCGTGGAGCTCCCACACGCTGGCGAAGGCGGTGGCCAGCCAGACCGCGACCAGGCTGTAGCGCAGCAGACGGTGTTGCGGCGGCGCCATCATGGTGGCGCGGGCTCCTCGACCACATCCGTCTGCATGCCCCATCGTGCGAATTCGGGGGCGAAGGCCTCCAGCGGGAGGAGTCCGGTGCTGGTATGGGCGCCGGTCGGCAGGGGATGCCCGGCGGCGAGCCGCCGGGCGAGCAGGATCGCGGCCATGCAGGGGATCTCGGGGCCGTGGTCGTGGTCTGCCGCGATGTGCCAGGCCCGGCGGCACGGCTGGCCCTGGGCACCGGTGCCCGCCGCGCGCACCACCATGCCCCCCAGCGGAGTGCCCAGGAAATCCAGCACACCCCCGGTGTGGTGCATCAGGCCCGCCAGCATCTCGGGGCGGGGCAGGATGCCCCAGCCGCGCAGCGCGGCGATGGCGGCGAAGGTGCGCTGCGCCAGGCCGACTTCCAGCGCGGCGCGGAAGGTGACGCGGTCGGCAGCCTGGTAGTGCGCGGGAAAAATCTCGAGGTCCGGGATGTCGCATACCGCGCCCAGGCGCGGCCGCAGGCGGTGGAACTGGACGCGGCTGGGTTGCGCCCAGCCGCGCCGGGGCTGCCAGCGCCCGCCCTCCCACACGGGAATGGGCAGGCCGCAGTAGCTCAGCACCGCGGCCAGCGTGGCCTGCCCGCGCGGCGCGCGCTGCGCGGGGGCGATGCAGATGTCGATGCTGTCGATGCGCTGCCAGCCCGCGCACAGGTGGTCGATGACGGCCGAGGACAGCGCCGGCACCGTGCTGGCGCCCGTGACGGCCGTGCGCTGCGCGGCGGTGAACGGGTCGTGCATGGCGGCAGGGAAATCGCACACGAATCGGCGGCCGTCGGCCAGGTCGACGTAGTGCGCTCCCGCCTCGGCGGCGGCCCGGGCCACGCCGTAGCCCTGTGCCTGGAACGGCCCGGCCGTGTGGATGACCAGGCCCACGCCCCACTGGCGCAGCGTGGCGGCCAGGCCGGGTGCCTGGTGGTCCAGCGCCACGCCCCGGGCTCCATGCCCGAGCGTGCCGGCCAGCGCCTGGGCGCGTGCCGCGTCACGGCCCGCCACCAGCAGCGCCACGTGGCGCGCCGTGGCGGGGTCGCCGGCCAGCGCGCGGCAGATGCGCGCGCCGAAGTTGCCGTAGCCGCCGAGGACCAGCGTGGTGAGTGCCGTCACGGGTGGTGCATGTCCAGGAGAAGAGGGGGTGAAAGGAGAAGGGCAGGCGCCAGGCCGGGTGGCTGGCGGTGTTTCCGGCGGCGCGCGGTGCGTTCGCATTCCCTGCTGGCGCGCTCCCGCGCGGTTGCGGCGGGGTGCGGGGGGGCCGCCTTGGGGGTGGTCATGTTCCGGGCACCCAGGGCGCCGGGCCCCGCGCGGAGGCCGTGGGCGCGCGCGCCGCCGTCGCGGTACCCTTCGCGGGCACCAGCTCCTGCAGCGCGGCACGCCGGGGCAGCATCTGCGTTTCGTGCCAGGCGGGCACGTCCGCCGCGGGCATGGGGCGGCTGTACACATAGCCCTGGATGCCGTGCAGGCCCACTGACCGCAGGATGCGCAGTTCCTCTGCGGTTTCAACGCCCTCCACCACCACGGACAGCCCAAACTCCTGCGCCAGCGTGCCGATGTGCCGCAGCAGCGACTGGCGGCGCCGGTCCTGCGGCAGCTGCTGCACGAACAGGCGGTCGCATTTGATGCCGGCGATCGGCAGGTCGGCCAGCATGCCCAATGACGAGTAGCCCGTGCCAAAGTCGTCCATCACCACCGCCACGCCCAGGGTGCGCAGGCGCTGCATCGCGGCCACCATCTGCGCGCCCAGCGCGATGATGGCGTGCTCCGTCAGCTCGAGCTTGAGCGCGTGGGGCGGCAGGGCGCGCTGGGCCAGTTCGCCGCGCAGCCAGGGCACGAAGCTGTCTTCCAGCAGCGTGAGGGGCGCCACGTTCACGCTGATGGTGACGTCGTGCAGGCCCTGGGCCTGCCAGGACTTCACGCAGTCGAGCGCGTTGGCCAGGATGGTGCGGTCCACTTCGACCGTCCGGCCCTGCAGTTCGCACACCAGCAGGAACATCTCGGGGTTGATGGGCCCCAGGGTCTTGTCGGTGATGCGCAGCAGCGCCTCGAACTGCACGCCCTGCTGCCGGAAGTCCAGGATGGGCTGGAAGTGCAGCGCCAGCCGTTGCGGCCGCAGCAGGCTGGGCAGGTGGTCGGCGATGAGCGACAGCTGCATGTCGCGCTCGGGGTTCTGGGCCATGTTGGATACCCGCATCATCGACAGGCCCCTGCGCAGCAACTGCTGGCGGCCGGTGTCAAACCGCATGTTGCTCAGCTGTTCCATGGCCAGGGCGATGCCGAACACCAGCACGATGCCGAGCAGCGCATGGCTCTCGGATTCGCCGCGTGGCGTGCGGGCGTGCAGGGCAAAGGTGTTGACCAGCAGCCAGTGCAGCAGCAGGATCGCGGCCCCGCACAGCACCTTCTCCTCCCACGACTGGCGGCGGTAGCGGGGGGTGAGCACGCTCAGCCTGGCCGAGCGGTGGCGCATGGACGTGACGGTGGCGATGCCCATGGCGATGGCGAAGGCCAGCGCGATGGCCGTCCAGTTCACCGAGGCGAAGTCCTGCACCTGGTCCCGCGTGATCGTGAAATGCGCCACCAGCATGCCGACGGCCAGGCACAGCCCCGCCACCGCGATGCGTGCCTTGCTGGCACCGGTGCTGAGCGTGGGAATCGTCAGGCGCGCGCTGACCACCATGATGATCAGCCCGCTCAGGGCGGGCACCAGGTCCAGCGCCGCGGCGTGGTGCGCCAGTTCCGCATACATGAACAGGCCGACCACATCGAGCGCCCAGACGATGCAACCGATGCACAGGGCCGCGTGCGACGCGCTGATGCGCCGGCTGGACGGATCGACCGAAAATGCCGTGTGCTCCACCAGCCGCTGGCAGACATGCACCACCAGCGACGCGAACAGCCAGAACAGCAGGCACTGGAGCAGCGGCGGAAACCCCACCGCGAACGCCTGCGCTGCGTTGTGCCAGATTGAAACCACCATGTCCCGCCCTCGTTGTGGAGGGGCATCATACGACCGTTGGGCGGCCGGTCCGGCGCCTCGCGGCACATCCCTGGACAGTGTCGGCTGTCCGACACTCAGTTGACGATGGCGATGCCCTTGACCTGCGCGAAGACCGCCTTGCCGGGCGCCAGCGCCAGTGCCTGGGCCGAGCGCTGGGTGATGCGCGCCAGCAGCCGCGTGGGCCCCAGATCCAGCGCCACCATGAGCTGCCCGGGGCTGTCCTCGGCGACCTGGGCCACGGTGGCGGGCAGGACGTTGAGGATGCTCGTGTGTGCCGGTTCGGTGAGCGCCAGGCTCACGTCGCGTGCCTGCACGCGCAGGCGGATGGGCTCCCCGGCCGCGCGCGCCACCGGGCTCACCAGCAGCAGCCGCCGCCCCGCGAACGCCACCGTGGTGACATGGTCGTCCGGGTCGTGCCCGAGCACCTCGCCGTCGATCACCGTGGCCGCCGCATCGCCATGGGCCAGGGGCAGGTCCAGCCTGACGATCAGCTCGTGGGTGCTGCCCTGGGCCTGCACCCGGCCCGCCTGCATCAGCACCATGTGGCCCGCCAGCCGGGCCACCTCGTCGATGGAGTGGCTGACGTAGAGCACCGGGATGTCCAGCGTGCGGTGCAGGCGCTCCAGGTAGGGCAGCACCTCGGCCTTGCGCTGTGCGTCCAGCGCGGCCAGGGGTTCATCCATCAGCAGCAGGCGCGGACTGGTGGCCAGGGCGCGGGCCATCGCCACGCGCTGGCGTTCGCCGCCCGACAGCGCATGGGGCTTGCGGTCCATCAGCGGGCCGATGCCCAGCAGCTCCACGGCCTGCTCCAGCGCCACCTTGCGGCGCGCGGCGGGCGTACGCCGCAGGCCATAGCCGATGTTGCCGCGCACGCTCAGGTGGTCGAACAGGCTGGCTTCCTGGAACACATAGCCCAGCGCGCGCTCGTGCGTGGCGCGCCAGACCCGCAGCGCATCGTCCTGCCATACCTCGCCGTTGACTTCCACCCGGCCCGGTTGCGCCCGCGCCAGCCCCGCGATGGCGCGCAGGCAGGTGGTCTTGCCGCAGCCCGAGGGCCCGAACAGGGCCGTCACGCCACGCCCCGGCAGGCGCAGGTCCACGTCCAGCGTGAAGCCGGGGCGCTCCAGCTTCAGCCGGGCGGTGATCTGCGGGGGGAGCGTCTCGTCCTGGGGTGCCATCGCGCCGGCCCTCATTGCACCATGGACGCCGGCCGGTGCCGCGTGAGGTTCAGCCCCAGCAGTACGACGAACGAGAACAGCACCATGCCGCCGGCCAGCCAGTGGGCCTGCGTGTATTCCAGCGCCTCCACATGGTCGTAAATTTGCACCGACACCACGCGCGTCACGCCGGGGATGTTGCCGCCCAGCATCAGCACCACGCCAAACTCGCCCACCGTGTGGGCGAAGCTCAGGATGGCGGCGGTCACGAAGCCCGGGCGCGCGAGCGGCAGCGCCACGGTGAAAAAACGGTCCATGGGCCCGGCGCCAAGCGTGGCGGCGGCTTCCAGCGGGCGCTGGCCGATGGCCTCGAACGCGTGCTGCAGCGGCTGCACCGCGAAGGGCAGCGAGTAGATGAGCGAGCCCGCCACCAGCCCCCAGAAAGTGAAGGGCAGCGTGCCCAGCCCCAGCGACTGCGTGAACTGGCCCACCGGGCCGTGGGGGCCCATCGTGACCAGCAGGTAAAAGCCGATCACCGTGGGCGGCAGCACCAGCGGCAGCGCCACCACGGCCGACACCGGGCCCCGCCAGCGCGACGGCGTGTGCGCCAGCCACCAGGCCAGCGGCGTGCCCAGCACCAGCAGCAGTGCCATGGTGGTGCCCGCCAGGCGCAGCGTGAGGCCGATGGCCGCAAGGTCGGCGCTGGAAAAAGGCATGGATAGCTGAAAAACGGATGGGGAGGTGAAGGGAAATCGCCGGGGCCGCGGCGCCGGCGCGTGTGGGCCGCCGGCTCAGAAACTATAGCCGTAGGACCTGATGATGGCGCGTGCCTTGTCGCCGCGCAGGTACTGGAGCAGTGCCGCGGCGGCGGCGCTGTCCTTGCCGGGGCTGAGCAGGGCCGCGTCCTGGCGGATGGGTTCGTGCAGTTCGGCCGGTACCTGCCATGCGGACCCGCCCGTGATCTTGCCATCGGCCATCACCTGCGACAGCGCCACGAAGCCCAGCTGCGCGTTGCCCGTGGAGACGAACTGGTAGGTCTGGGCAATGTTCTCGCCCTGCACGAAGCGCGGCTGCAGCCGCGCGGTGACGCCCAGCTTGTCCATCACCTGCATCGCGGCCAGGCCGTAGGGGGCGAGCTTGGGGTTGGCGATGGCCAGGTGCTTGAAGTCGCCGGTCTTGAGCACGGCGCCCTGCGCGTCCACGGTGCCGGGCTGCGCGCTCCACAGCACCAGCGTGCCGATGGCATAGGTGAAGCGCGAGTTGGCGACGGCCTTGCCTTCCTTCTCCAGCCTGGCGGGGGTGGTGTCATCGGCCGCCAGCAGGATCTGGAATGGCGCACCGTTGGTGATCTGCGCATGGAACTTGCCCGTGGCGCCGAAGGACAGCTCCGCCTTGTGGCCGGTGTCGGCCTCAAATGCCGCGGCGATCTTCTGCATGGGGGCGGTGAAGTTGGCGGCCACGGCGACCGACACGCTGTCGGCATGGGCGGCCTGAAACATCGCAAGGCAGATGGCGGTGGCGGCAAGGGAGCGGGACACAGGAATGAAGCGGAACGGCATGGCGGCGTGGCGCAGGTGCGCTATTCATTAATGGAATAGCGAGAGTATATGAAGCCACGGCGGCCCGGCGCCTGGCGGCAGAAAAAAACGCGCCCCGGACATGTGCTGGCGAGAGATGTCCCTGCGCCAGGTCAACAGGCGGGCCCGTTGCCACTGCCGCGTTGCGCCGGGGCGCGAAGGCGGGGCGGGGGCGGTGCGCCGTCCGGTCAGAATCCCATGCCGGCCCTGGCCACCAATCCGATCTTCACCATGCCTTCCTCCCTTTCCATTTCTTCCGCGCTGACCCACGCCCTCACCGACAAGCGCATCGACATCCTGCGGCAGATCGGCGCCACGGGCTCGATCTCGCAGGCGGCCCGGGTGGTGGGGGTGAGCTACAAGGCGGCCTGGCAGGCGGTGGACACCCTGACCAACCTCGCGGGCAGCGCGCTGGTGGCGCGGGCCGTGGGTGGGGCGGGGGGCGGCGGGGCGCGGCTGACCGAGGCGGGGCAGCAGTTGCTCGCCGCCGCCGATGCCATGGCCCAGGCGCGCGGCGCGGTGCTGTCGCGCTGGCAGGCCACGCCCCATGCCGGGCCCGCGCTGGCGCGGCTGGCCGTGCGCACCAGCATGCGCAACCAGTGGCCGTGCGTGGTGCGGCGGCTGGAGGTGCAGGGGCAGATCGTGCGGGTGCACCTGGCGCTGGAGACCGGGGAGGGCGGGGGCGGCGCCCCGGCGGCGGCCGTGCTCATCTCGCGGATCACGCGCGAGAGCGCCGAACTGCTGGGCCTGCAGCCCGGGCTGGCGGTGCAGGCACTGTGCAAGGCCACGGCGGTGCGGGTGGAACGCCTGGCGGGCCCGCGCACCGAGACCGGCACGCAGGGGACGGAGGAGCCCGCCCGCTGCCGCCTGCCGGCCAGGGCGGTGCGCGTGGTGCGCGGCGCGTCGGGCGACGAGGTGTCCGCCGAACTGGCCGCGGGGGTGCGGATGGTGGGTTTTGCCCCCGCGGGCAGCGGACTGCGCGCCGGCAGCAAGGTGGTGCTGGTCGTCGATGACAGCGCGGTGGTGCTGGCCCTGGCGGAGGTCTGAGGCGGGTGCAGGGCGGCCGCTGGGGGCCGCCGACAGGCGTGCTGGCGGGATTGCTATTGTTTGAATAGCTGCAGCCGCTTGTGTGACAAGCGCGGTGCGGCATTTTCGTGCATGAACGCAGTCCTTGTGCCGGGCCCGAAGACCCGCCCTCAGTGCCCCCTGTGCGCCCCCAGCTTGCGGTACACGGTGGCGCGGCTGATGCCCAGGGCGCGGGCCGCCTCCGCCACGTTGCCGCGGGCATCCTGCACCGCCTGGAGGATGAGGGCGGTTTCCGCCTCGCGCAGCGGCGCGGGGGCCGCTGCGCCGGCAAGGCGCGGCCCATTGGCGGGCAAGGTGGCCTGCGCGCCCGGGGGCGCGGCCGCGAGGCCGTGGACACCCGCCGCGCGCGTGCCGTGGTGCGCCAGCCCCTGCAGCCGCAGGCCGGACCACAGGGGCAGATCCAGCGGCCTGGCCGCGCCGCGCTGGCGGGCGGCGTCGAACAGCAGGGTCCAGGGCAGCGCGATGAGGTCACCGCAGTGCAACGGGCTGCCGGGCGCGCGCAGGGGCTGGGGCAGCAGCTGGCGGGCCACGCTGTTGCTGCCGATCACATAGCCATCGCCATCCAGCGCCACCAGGCCGTCGCCTTCGGCGCCCAGCGGGCAGCCGGGCCAGTTCAGGCGCAGCAGCAGCGCATGGGGCATGTGCAGCAGCAGCGCGTCTTCCATGGCGCGGGCCGAGCGCGCCACCAGGTGCCGCAGCTCGGGGCGCTCGGGCACGTCCACGCCGGTCAGGTCGAGCATGCCCATGCAGTGGCCGTGCGGATCGAACAGCGGCGCGCCCGCGCAGCTGTAGCTGGCGTTGTCGTCAAAGAAGTGTTCGCCCCGGTGCAGCCAGACGGGCTGCAGCTCGGCCAGCGCGGCGCCGATGGCCGTGGTGCCCACCGCGGCCTCCGAGAGGTCGATGCCCACGCGGCCGATGGCGCGGGCGCGCGGGTCGCGGCGGTCGAAGGTGCCCTGCACATCCACCACGATGCCGCGCGCATCGGTCAGGATGGCGAAGTAGCGCATGCCCGCGATGGCACGGGTGAGCTGTGCGAGCACCGGCCGCGCGGCCTGCAGCAGGGGGTGGTTCTGTTCCCGGCTGCGGCGCAGCGCGGGGGCGCTGACCATGTCGAACGCCACGTGCTGCGCGGGGCGCAGGCCCTGGGCCAGGCAGCGCTGCCACGATCGCGTGATCCAGGGCTCCACATCGGCGCGCGCGGGGGCCGCGCCATCGGCCAGCAGCGCATGGCGGGCCTGCGCGATCAGCGCGTGGCGGTCGGCGGCCGGCAACGGCGGTGCAGCGGAAAGCATCGGACAGACCCCTGGGACGTGGAAGGCGGAGCGGCGCGCGGAACGCCGTGCGCATGATGCGCCGGTGTGCGGCGCAACATGTTTCATTTTGAGAATATCCCGCGCGCACTCCCGTGAATCTAGGGTTCTCCCTAGGGGTGGGGCCGGGGGGCAGGCAGAAGATTCAACGGCCTATCCAGCCAAAACTCTTCCAGGAGACAGCCAGATGCAAGTCCAGTTCACGGTCAACGGGCGCGCTGCCAGCGTTGACGTCCCGCCCAACACCCTGCTTGTCCATGCGCTGCGAGAGCACCTGCTGCTCACCGGCACGCACGTGGGCTGCGACACCAGCCAGTGCGGCGCGTGCACCGTGCACGTGAACGGCCGCGCCGTGAAGTCCTGCGCCATGCTGGCCGTGCAGGCCCAGGGCGCCGAGGTGCAGACCATCGAAGGCCTGGCCGCCGCGGACGGCACCATGCACCCCATGCAGGCGGCGTTCAAGGAATGCCATGGCCTGCAGTGCGGCTTCTGCACACCGGGCATGGTGATGAGCGCGGTGGACCTGTGCAAGCACCATCCCCAGGCGAACGAAGGCGAGATCCGCGAGCTGCTCGAAGGCAACATCTGCCGCTGCACCGGCTACCAGAACATCGTGCGCGCGGTGCAGGTCGGCCAAAAAGCCATGGCATCGGCATAAAAAGGAGAACGACCATGGGTGCATCCGACTTTTCCAAGCTGCCGCACATCGGCGAATCGCTCAAGCGCAAGGAAGACTACCGCTTCCTCACCGGCGCCGGCCAGTACACCGACGACGTGGTGCTGGCCGCGCAGAGCCATGCCGTGTTCGTGCGTTCGCCGCATGCGCACGCGCGCATCAACAGCATCAACGTGGACGCCGCCAAGGCCGCGCCCGGCGTGCTGGGCGTGTTCGTGGGCGCCGACGTGGCGGCCGACAACATCAACGGCCTGCCCTGCGGCTGGCTCATCACCAGCACCGACGGCCAGCCCATGAAGGAGCCGCCGCATCCCATCCTGGCGCAGGGCAAGGTGCGCTACGTGGGCGACCACGTGGCCATGGTGGTCGCCCTCACGCAGCAGCAGGCGCGCGACGCGGCCGAGCTGGTGGACGTGGATTACGATGTGCTGCCCGCCGTGGTCAGCGTGGCAGATGCCGCCGCAGGCACGGTGGCGGGCGCGGGCCTGCATGACATCGCCGAGGACAACCACTGCTACAAGTGGGCCATCGGCGACAAGGGCGCGGTGGACTCGGTGTTCGCCAGTGCCGCGCACGTGACGAAGCTCGACCTGGTCAACAACCGCCTCATCCCCAACGCGATGGAGCCGCGCACGGCCATCGGCTCGTACAGCCGGGCCAACGACGAATACACGCTGTACGTGAGCAACCAGAACCCGCACGTCGAGCGCCTGCTCATGACGGCCTTCGTGATGGGCCTGCCCGAGCACAAGGTGCGCGTGATCGCCCCTGACGTGGGGGGCGGCTTCGGCTCCAAAATCTTTTTGTATGCCGAGGACGTGTGCCTGACCTGGGCGGCCAAGAAGCTCAACCGCAACATCAAGTGGGTGGCCGACCGCAGCGAGTCCTTCCTGTCGGACGCGCATGGCCGCGACCATGTGAGCCATGCCGAAATGGCGATGGACAGGGATGGCAAGTTCCTGGCCATGCGCGTGCACACCGACGCCAACCTGGGTGCCTACCTCTCCACCTTCGCCACGGCCGTGCCCACCATCCTCTATGCCACGCTGCTGGCGGGGCAGTACACCACGCCGCAGATCTATGTGGAGGTGGATGCCTGGTTCACCAACACCGCGCCGGTCGATGCCTACCGGGGCGCGGGCCGGCCCGAGGCCACCTACCTGCTCGAGCGCCTGGTATCGCGCTGCGGCTGGGAGATGAACCTGTCGCAGGACGAGATCCGCAAGCGCAACTTCATCACCAGCTGGCCCTACCAGACGCCGGTGGCGCTGCAGTACGACGTGGGCGACTACCACGCCTGCATGAACCAGGCGCAGGAGCTGGCCGACGTGGCGGGCTTTGCGGCGCGCAAGGCGGCCAGCGAGGCCAAGGGCCTGAAGCGCGGCATCGGCTACAGCAGCTACATCGAGGCCTGCGGCATCGCGCCGTCCAACATCGCAGGGGCGCTGGGTGCGCGCGCGGGCCTGTTCGAATGCGGGGAGGTGCGCGTGCACCCCACGGGCAGCGTGACGGTGTTCACCGGCTCGCACAGCCACGGCCAGGGGCACGAGACCACCTTTGCGCAGGTGGTGGCCGCGCGCCTGGGCATTCCGGTGGAGAACGTGGACATCGTGCACGGCGACACGGGCCGCGTGCCGTTCGGCATGGGCACCTACGGGTCGCGCTCCATCAGCGTGGGCGGCGCGGCCATCATGAAGGCGCTGGACAAGATCGAGGCCAAGGCCAAGAAAATCGCCGCGCATCTGATGGAGGCCAGCGACGCCGACATCGACTTCAGCGGCGGCGAGTTCACGGTGCGCGGCACGGACAAGAAGATCCCGTTCGGCCAGGTGGCGCTCACGGCCTACGTGCCGCACAACTACCCGCTCGACAAGCTCGAACCTGGGTTGAACGAAACAGCGTTCTACGACCCGACCAACTTCACCTTCCCCGCAGGCACCTACATCTGCGAGGTCGAGGTGGACCCCGCCACCGGCAGCACGCGCGTGGACAGGTTCACTGCCGTGGACGACTTCGGCACCATCATCAACCCCATGATCGTGGAAGGCCAGGTGCACGGCGGCCTGGTGCAGGGCATCGGCCAGGCGCTGATGGAAAACTGCGTGTACGACCGCGAGACGGGCCAGTTGCTGACGGGCAGCTTCATGGACTACGCCATGCCGCGCGCTGATGACTTCCCCGAGTTCAAGCTGGGCCATGTCTGCACGCCCTGCACGCACAACCCGCTGGGCACCAAGGGCTGCGGCGAGGCGGGGGCCATCGGTTCGCCGCCGGCGGTGATCAATGCGGTGCTCGACGCACTGCACCCGCTGGGTGTCAAAGAGTTCGACATGCCCGCATCACCGCACCGCGTGTGGGAAGCCATCCAGAACGCCAAGGCCTGAGGAGACACACCATGTACGCCTTCACCTTTGAAAACCCATCGTCCACCGCAGCCGCCGCGCAGCTCATCGCCCAGGGCGGCAAGCTGCTGGCCGGTGGGCAAAGCCTGCTGCCTTCGATGCGGCTGCGCCTGGCCAATCCCGAGAAGATCGTCGACCTGAACAGTATTCCCGAGCTGGCGGGCATCCGCCGCGAGGGCAACGCGCTGGTGATCGGCGCCATGACGCGCCACATGGACGTGGCCAACAGTGCAGAGGTCCAAAGCGCCATCCCTGCGCTGGCCGACCTGGCCGCCCACATCGGCGACCGGCAGGTGCGCGCGCGGGGCACGCTGGGCGGGTCGGTGGCCAACAACGACCCCGCGGCCTGCTACCCCAGCGCCGTGCTGGGCCTGGGCGCCACCATCGTCACCAACCAGCGCGAGATCGCGGCCGACGACTTCTTCGTGGGCATGTACACCACGGCGCTGGAAGAGGGCGAGATCATCACCGCCATCCGCTTCCCCATCCCCAAGCGCGCGGCCTACCTGAAGTTCAAGCAGGCGGCATCGCGCTTCTCGCTGGTGGGCGTGTTCGTGGCGCAGACCGATGGCGGCGTGCGCGTGGCGGTGACGGGTGCGGCCAGCAGCGTGTTCCGGCACGCGGGGCTCGAGGCCGCGCTGAACCAGAGCTTCACGCCCGCATCGGCGGCGGCGGTCAGGATTGACGCGGGCGATCTCAACGCGGACATCCACGCGAGCGCGGCCTACCGCGCCAACCTCATCAGCGTGCAGACCCAGCGGGCGGTGGCGCAGATGCTGGGCTGACGGGCGGGAGAGTGCCCGCTGCCGCTGTCCGGCATCCAGGAGCGGGTGTTTGAATGAAATTGGCCTCCAGCGCTTGTCTGTCAAGCGCTGGTAGCTATTAAAAATATAGCGATGAACGTTTCCCCTGCTGCGCCCGTGACCGCGCCCGCGCTGTCCTCCATCGATGCCCTGGTGCTGGCCTTGCAGGGCGTCGGGTACTTTGCCGACCGGCGGCTGGCCACGGCCGTGTTCCTGGCGCTCCAGCTGCAGCGCCCGCTGCTGCTGGAAGGGGAACCCGGCGTGGGCAAGACGGCGCTGGCCCAGGCACTTGCCAAGGTGCTCTCGCGCAGCCTGATCCGCCTGCAGTGCTACGACGGGCTGGAGCAGCGCGAGGCGCTCTACGAATGGAACTACGCGGCCCAGCTTTTGCACATGCGTGCGGCGGAAGGCCAGGGCAGTGCCGACATGGCGCAGGTGGAGCGCGAGGTGTACCAGGACCGCTACCTCATCCGCCGCCCCCTGTTGCAGGCGCTGCAGGCACCAGCCCCCGGTGCGGTGCTGCTCATCGACGAGGTCGACCGTGCCGATGAGCCCTTCGAGGCGTTTTTGCTCGAATACCTGGGCGAGTACCAGGTGAGCATTCCCGAGATCGGCACCGTGCGCGCCACGGCCACGCCGGTCACCATCCTCACCAGCAACCGCACGCGCGACCTGCACGACGCCGTCAAGCGCCGCTGCCTGTACCACTGGCTGGACTACCCCGAGCGCGAACGCGAGCTGGCCATCGTGCGCGCCCAGGTGCCGGGCGCCAGCGACGCGCTGGCCGTCCAGGTGGCGGATTTTGTGGGCCGCCTGCGCAGCCAGCCGTTCGCCAACGCCTTTCAGCGCGCGCCGGGCATAGCCGAGAGCGTGGAGTGGGCCAAGGCGCTGGTGGCGCTCGACACCATCGTGGTGGACCCGGAGGTGGTGTCCGACACCGCCGGCATCCTCTTCAAGCAGCGCGAGGACGTGGCGGCGCTCACGCGCGACATGGCGGCGCAGCTGCTGCAGCCCGCCGAGACGGATGCGTGAAGGTTCGCGCCATGGCTGAGGGCATGACGATCTCGCAGCTGGGGGATGCCCGCACCGGCAAGCTGGCCGACAACCTCACGGGTTTTGGCCGCACGCTGCGCCGTGCCGGCGTGCCCGTGGATGCGGCCCGCATGGCCCTGGCGCAACAGGCCGTGATGCTGGTGGGCGTGGGGCGGGAGGACTTCGGCGCCGCGCTGGAGTCCGTGCTCATCAGCCGTGAGCAGGACCGGCAGGTGTTCCGCGAGCTGTTCGACGCCTATTTCAAGAACCCCGGCATCGCACAGAAGCTGCTGGCCCAGATGCTGCCCAGTGCCGAGTCCAGGGCCGAGCCCGCCAAACGCCGCCCGCGCGTGAGCGAGGCGCTGGCCCCGGTGCGCGCCGCGCGCGATGCGCCAGCGCCGCGCGAGGACGACAAGATCGACCTCGACGCCGCCATGACCGCCAGCGACCTGCAGCGCCTGCGGCACGCCGACTTCAACCAGCTTTCGGCCAGCGAATACAGGCTGGTGGAGCGGCTGGCGCGTGAAATTCCCTTGCCCCTGCCGCGCTATGCGGCCCGCCGCACCCGCCCGGGCACGCGCGGCGGGCGTCCCCACTGGCCGGGCGCCATGCAGCAGGCCGCGCGGACGGGCGGCGAGGTGCTGCGCGTGCCTTTGCTGCAGCGGCGCCGGCAGCCATTGCCGCTGTGCGTGCTGGTTGATGTGTCCGGCTCCATGGAGCGCTACGCGCGGCTTTTGCTTGCGTTTCTGCATGCCGCCACCGCGCCCCGCCACGCAGGCGCGGGCCTGCGCCGCGACGTGTTCGCGTTCGGCACCGGCCTCACCGACCTCACGCCCGCGTTCCGCCTGGCCGATACCGATGCGATGCTGGAGGCGGCCAGCCAGGCGATCCCTGACTTTGCCGGCGGCACGCGCCTGGGCGACAGCCTGGCCCGGTTGCGCGTGCAGCACGCGCGCCGGCTCGTGGGGCGGCGCACGCTGGTGCTGCTGGTCAGCGACGGGCTCGATACCGGCGCGCCCGAGGTGTTGGAGAGGGAGCTGGGCTGGCTGCGCCGGCACTGCGGCCGGCTGCTGTGGCTCAACCCCCTGCTGCGCTTCGAGGGCTATGCGCCCACGGCGCGTGGCGCCGCGGTGCTGCACCGCCAGGCCCACGGCATGGTCGCCGTGCACAACCTCAGCCGCCTGCAGGACCTGGCTGGCAGCCTGGCCGAAGTGCTGCGCCAGTGAGCGCGTGGCCCGCACGCGCACAGCCCCCCAATTGTTCAGGAACCCGGAGGACTCCACCATGGAAATGCAAGCCAGCCGAACCCTCGCCGTCAGCCAGCAGCAGGCCTGGGACGCACTCAACGATCCCGAGGTGCTCAAGCTGTGCATCCCTGGCTGCGACAAGGTCGAGCCCACGGGCGAGCACCAGTACAGCGTGGCGATGGCGCTCAAGATCGGCCCGGTGTCCGCCAAGTTCGCGGGCAAGATCACGCTCTCCGAGATCGTGCCGCCCGAAAGCTACACCATCGCCTTCGACGGATCGGGCGGCGTGGCCGGGTTTGGCAAGGGCAGCGCCCAGGTCAAGCTGGTGCCGCTGCCGGCCGATGCGGCCGGCCAGGACAGCTGCGAGCTGCACTACACCGTGCACGCCACCGTGGGCGGCAAGATCGCCCAGCTCGGCCAGCGCCTCATCGATGGCGCGGCCAAGGGCATGGCCGAGGATTTCTTCAAGCGCTTTGACACCGAGATGCAGCGCCGCCATCCGCGCGCGCCCGTGGCCGACGACCCCGAGCCCGGGGCGGGGGGCGGGGGCGCCGTTGCGGCGTCGGGCGCGCTGGCGGCATCGGCGGGTGAGGACAATCCCCCCAGCGGCATTCCGGTCTGGGTGTGGGTGGTGGGCGCGGCGGCGCTGGTGCTGTTAGCGTGGTGGTGGAACTGAGCCCCTGCAGGTTTGAGCCCCGCCCGAGGCGCCGCGCGCACCCTGTGTGGGCTGCGGGGCCGGAGGCAGGGGCCGTAGAAATGAATGGGCAACGAAGCAAATGGAAAACCTGGATGTGATGGTGCTGCGCACGCTGCAGGGCTGGCGGGCCGCGGGCCGGAGGGCGCTGCTGGCCACGGTGGTGCGGACCTGGGGCTCCTCGCCCCGGCCGGTGGGTTCGATCATGGCGCTGTGTGAAGACGGCTCGGTGGTGGGATCGGTCTCGGGCGGGTGCATCGAGGACGACCTGATCGACCGCCACACGCGGGCCTATGCGCAGGCGGCGGCGCAGGCCGGCACGGGCGATGGCGGCGATAGGCGCATTCCGAGCGGACCTCCCGCGTTTGTCAAATACGGCGTCACGGCCGACGAGGCGCACCGGTTCGGGCTGCCCTGCGGCGGCACGCTGGAGCTGCTGCTGGAATACGACCCCGACCCGGCCAGCCTCCGCGAGCTGATCCTTGCGCTGGAGGGCGGGCGGCTCATGCAGCGCACCGTGCGCCTGGCCGACGGGCTGGCCACCGTGCAGCCCGCCGCGGCCCCCGCCGAGCTGGCGGTGGACACCCGGCAGCTGACCAACACCTTCGGCCCGGAGTACCGGATGCTGCTGATCGGCGCCGGCCAGCTGGCGGAATACCTGGCCACCATGGCGCTGTTCAACGGCTTCGCGGTCACGGTGTGCGACCCGCGCGAGGAGTACCGCGGCAGCTGGAACGTGCCCGCTGCCACGCTGGTGAGCGGCATGCCCGACGATGTGGTGCTGGCCTTCAGGCCCGACCGGCGCAGTTGCGTGGTGGCGCTCACGCACGACCCCAAGCTCGACGACCTGGCGCTGCTGGAGGCGCTGGACACCGAGGCGTTCTATGTGGGCGGCATCGGCTCGCGCCGCAACAACGAAGCGCGCCGTGCCCGGATGATGGAGCATTTCGGGCAGACCGCCGAGAGCTTGGCCCGCCTGCGCGGCCCGATCGGCATCTACATCGGCAGCAAGACGCCGCCCGAGATCGCGGTGAGCGTGATGGCGGAAATCCTGGCCGTGAAGAACGGCGTGGCCCTGCCGCGCGACGTGGAGGTGGCGCAGGCCAAGAACGAGCGGGAACTGGCGCGGAACGACCCCGGGCCGCTGGTGTGCGGGCTGCGCTAGCGCGGCCCGCCCCTTCCCGCCGTGGCGCCGTCAGGCAGCGCCCATCACCACCGGCCCGCCCTTGGCGATGCCGCGCTGGTACGCCGGGCGTGCCTCCATGCGCTGGCGGTAGGCCTGCAGGCGCGGGCAGTTGCCGGCCGTGCTGGCGCGCGCGAGCGCGGCTTCCACCGCGAAGCTCATCTGGAAGTCGGCCATGGTGAGGTGCTCGCCCGCGAACCAGGTGTGCCGGCCCAGGTGCTCTTCCATGAAGGCCAGCGCGGTGGCCACGTTGGGGTCGATTACCTTGTCCTGCACCTTGCCGCACAGCGCCCGGGCGATGGGCTTCACGAAAAAGGGCATGGGCTGCGTGGGAATGGTCATGAACACCAGCTTCATCACGAGCCAGTTCATGAGCGAGCCCTCGGCGTAGTGCATCCAGAACCGGCACTGGCGGTACTCGGGCGTGCCGGGGGCGGGCTGCAGGTGGGCCAGGTCCCCGCTGGCGCGGGCGCCGTAGGTTTCCACCAGGTATTCGATGATCGCGGCGGATTCGGCGATCACCTCGCCGCCGTCGGTGATCACGGGCGACTTGCCCAGTGGATGGATCTTCTTGAGCTCGGGCGGGGCCAGCCGGGTGGCCTTGTCGCGCTGGTAGATCTTGAGCTCGTAGGGCACGCCCAGTTCTTCCAGGAGCCACAGGACGCGCTGCGAGCGCGAGGTTTCGAGGTGGTGAACGGTGATCATGGGCGGATTAGAACCTGTCCACGGCGGTTCGGGGCCGGGTTGGTGTCGCCTGCACGATGTTCGCGCCCGCAAGCCTGGGGGGCCTTGCCCGCGCCGGCCCTGGCGGGGGCCAGAAAGCAAAAAGCCCTCTGGCGAGGGCTTTTGCGGGGGCCGGCGCAGCCGGCCGTGGCGATCTGGCGATCAGCCGCCCTTCTTGGAGCGCTTGCCGGGGTTCTTCTTGCTGCGGGTGGCAACACCGCGCTCCAGGCTCACGCGCTGGCCGCGGCCAGGGGTGGCGAGGGTGTAGCCGGGCACCGGCGTGGGCCGGGGGGTGCGCTTGCGGTCTGCTTCGGTGACGATCTTGTTGCCCATGGTAGGTCTCTGAGATAGTGGAAAAAAGAGTGATATTAGGCCACAGCCGGGGTGGGGGGGCTTCCCGGCCACCGCCATCCGCCCCTAGGACCCAGGGGTTTGGCGGCCCATGGGGCGCGAAAAAGCACGGTGCGCGGGCGCACCGGCACCCCTTCACGGCGCGATGAAACCCGCCGCCACGCCCGCACCGTGGTCGGTGGAGAGCGCATCGGTGCAATGGCAGGGCAGCACGAAACCCCGTGCGGCGTCTTCCACGGCCTGGGTCCGTATCACCGGGGGCTGTGCCCGCACGCCGCCGAAGATGGTGGCGAACGCCACGTCCGCCGCATCGCGGCCGGTGCCAAAGCGCAGCAACCCCATGGGTATGGCGGTGCCCGAGGGGTCGAAGATGTACCACCGGTCTCCCAGGTAGGCCTCGACGTAGGCATGGAAGTCCGGCGGGCCCAGGGCCGGGTCGGCACCGTAGTCGGTGCCGGTGGTGAAGCGCGCGGGAATGTTCACGGCGCGGCACAGGGCAATCATCAGGTGCGCGAAATCGCGGCACACCCCCACCTGCTCGACCAGGGTATCGACCGCCGAGGTGTTGGAGTTGGACGTGTTCGAGGTGAACGCCACATGCCGCTGGACCCAGTCCCGGATCGCCTGCACGCGGCTGTGGCCTTGCCAGAGCCCGCCAAACTCGTTGAGGGCAAGGCGCAGCAGGCGGTCGGACTGGCAGTACCGGCTGGGGTAGATGTACCCCATGACTTCCTGCGGCAGGCGCCGCACGGGGACCTCCGCCAGCTGGGAGGGGTCGGTGCGGTAGTGGGTGATGTCCACCGTGGCGGAATACGACACTTCCAGGATGCCGGGTTCGCCATGCAGGCGCAGATAGCGGTTGCCGGTGGCCGGGTCGGTATGGATATTGTGGGGAATGTCCTGGTTGATGACGAGCCGTTCGCTGCTGACCGCCTGGCTGGGCGTCTGTGCGGCATGGATGTTGAACACGAAGTCCGCGCCGTACTGGTCGATCTCATAGCTCAGGTCGATCTGCAACTCCATGCGCACCCGGCCGTGGCCCTGGTGGATCGCCGGCGCGCGCGCCACCGGGCTGGCCGCAGCGGGCTGGGTGGAGGGCGGCAGCGAGGGAAGAGTGGCTTCACCGCCCTGCGCCAGGGTGTTTTCACGGCCCGCGCCAGTGGGCAGGGCCAGGGGTGAAGCCGTGCTGCCGCCGCAGCCTCGAAGAAAAGGCTGGGACCGGGCAGGGGCGCGGGACGGGGTGCTTTCCATGGAAATATCCTTCGTGCGCTGCGCGTCGGGGCATCCGACACGGCGGCGTGATCCGAGGATAGGGCGCGGGCCCCGGGGGCGGTGTAGGCGGACGGCCCGCGCTCACGCAGGCATGCGAGGCAGCCCCGCACCGCGCCGCCGCGTCAGTCGATGGCGAACGCTTCGCGCAGGGCGCCGCAGAAGCCCGCATGCCCGCTGAGCGACAGTGTGACCGTGGTCCGGGGAGGGGCCGGGGTGCCGGGCACGGTGGCGATGCGCCCGCTCGCTGCATCGAAGTCCAGCGCCAGCGGCGTGCTCACCTCCTGCACGCCCTGCAGGTCGTATTGCCATTCGCCACCTTCCTCCGAGGGGCCGCAGGCGTCGGGGTACTGCGCGTGGGCCCAGCGCAGCACCTGCGCGATCTCGGCGTGCAGGGCGGGCATCTGCGCGGGCGACACGCTGGCCATGGCATCGAAGGTGCCGGTGCCGTCCGTGTCTTCGCTGTAGTCAAAGTCCAGGTAGTGAAGTGGCATGGGGTGTGGTGTCTCGTGGTTGCGGTCCGGGTTCATGTCCAGGTGCGGGCGAGGGCCTGCGCCGCCTCGCTGAGCCGGGGCACCTGCTGCAGGGCCCGCGCCAGCGGCATGCGCACTGCCGGGGCCTGCAGCGCCACCGCGCTGTGCACGCTGCGCCGCCCCCCCGCCGGCACGGGCACCGCCACGCACACCAGCCCATCCACGAACTCCTCGGCGTCGGTGGCATAGCCCTGGCGCGCGATCTGCTCCAGTTCGGCCTCCAGGGCCTTGCGGTCGGTGAGGGTGGTGGCCGTGTGGCGCGTGAGCGGCAACCCGTCCAGGATGGCGCCGCGCCGCGCCGCCGACAGGTAGGCCAGGAAAAGCTTGCCGCTGGCCGAGCAGTGGATGGGCACGCGGGTGCCCGGCCGCAGCTCCAGGCGCAGCGGAAACGCTGATTCCACGCGGTCCAGGTAGATCACTTCGGCGCCGCTCAGGGCGGTCAGGTTGCAGCTCTCGCCGATGTCGGCCACCAGCTGGCGCAGCACCGCGTGGCGCACGCTTTGCTGCGTGCCCGCGCTCAGCGCGCTTTCGGCCAGCCGCAGCAGGCGGGGCGCCGGAGCGTAGCGGCGCCCGCCCGGTTCGCGCGCGAGCAGCCCGCCGCCCTCCAGCTGGCCCAGCATGCGGTGCACGCTGGGCTTGGGCCAGCCGCAGGCCTCCACCGCATTGGCCAGCGTGAACGGGCGGCCCTGGGCGCACAGGATCTCGAGCAACTCAAAGAGCCGCAGGCTGGGGGATGTTTCTGTCATAAATACCGGAATTCGAGACGAATTCATAAATCATTCCGAGATTATTCCGCACTGTGGCTAAGCTGCAAACCCATATCCCCTTGAACAACACATGTCCATGACAGCCTCATTCCAGAACGCGGTACTGACGGGCGCCTGTGGCGGCCTGGGCCAGGCATTGGCGCGGGAACTGATCGCACGGGGCGCCGCGGTGGCGCTGGTGGGGCTGCACCTGCCCACGCTGCAGGCGCTGGCCGCGCTCGCGCCAGAGCGCTGCGCCGTGTACACGCCCGACGTGGCGGACAGTGCCGCCATGCAGGCCATGGCGGCCGACTGGATGGCGCGCGCGGGCGCGCCCGACCTGGTGATCGCCAACGCCGGCGTGGCCGGCGGCTATGACACCGCGCAGGCGGACGACCTGGCCGTGCTGCGCCGCATGCTGGAGATCAACCTCCTGGGCGCCGCCACCACCTTCCAGCCGTTCGTGACCGCGATGCGCTCGCAGCGGCGCGGGGCCCTGGTGGGCGTGGCCAGCATCGCGGGATGGCGCGGCATGCCGGGCAACGGCGCCTATTGCGCCAGCAAGGGCGGCCTGATCCGCTACCTGGAGAGCCTGCGCGCCGAAATGCGCGGCGGGCCCGTGGCGGTGGTCACGGTGAGCCCGGGCTACCTGCGCACGGCCCTCACGGCGGGCAACCGGTTTGCCATGCCCGGCCTCATGGAGCCCGATGCCGCCGCGCGCGCCATGCTGGCTGGCATCGCGCGGGGCCGCACCCACATCGTTCTGCCCGCGCGCATTGGCTGGCTGGCGCGGCTGCTCAACCTCTTGCCCGGCGCCCTGCACGACCGCCTGCTGCTGGGCCAGCCGCGCAAGCCGCGCAGGGGCGAGGCGGGTGCCACGCCGATACCGGGCCTGGCGCCCCCCACCGACCCCCGCGCCTGACCTGCCCATGGCGGGATGGGCCCCAAAAAAATGCCGACAGAAAGCAAAAAAGACATGACACCGGAGACAACCCCCACCGTGGTGGACACCCGCACACAGATCGCGCTCATCGGCGCCGGCCCCAGCGGACTGGCGGCGGCGCGCAACCTGCAGAAGCTGGGCGTGCCATTCCAGGGCTTCGAGGCCCACACGGACGTGGGGGGGCTGTGGAACATCGAGAACCCGCGCAGCACCGTCTACGAATCCGCGCACCTGATCTCCAGCAAGACCACCACGGAGTTCACCGAATTCCCCATGCGCGCCGGCGTGGCCGACTACCCCAGCCACCGCGAGATGCGGCAGTATTTCTTTGATTTCGCGGAGCACTTCGCGCTGCGCCCGCACTACTGGTTCGGCTGCCGCGTATTGAACGTGGAGCCGGCGGGGGAAGGGGCGGCCCCCTTGTGGCGCATCACCTGGAGCCAGCACGGGGGCCCCGCGCAGACCGCGCAGTTCAAGGGCGTGGTCATTGCCAACGGCACGCTGGCCGAACCCAGCATGCCGCGTTTCGAGGGCCGGTTCGACGGCGAGCTGCTGCACACCAGCGCCTACAAGAGCGCCGAGCTGTTCAAGGGAAAACGCGTGCTGGTGGTGGGCGCGGGCAATTCGGGCTGCGACATCGCCGTGGATGCGGTGCACTACGCGCGCAGTGTGGATCTGTCGGTGCGGCGCGGCTACTACTTCGTGCCCAAGTACGTGTTTGGCAAGCCCTCCGACACGCTCGGTGGCAAGTTCAAGATGCCGCCCTGGCTCAAGCAGAAGGTCGACAGCGTGGTGCTGCAGTGGTTCACGGGCGACCCGGTGCGTTTTGGCCTGCCCAGGCCCGACTACAAGATGTACGAGTCGCACCCCGTGGTGAACTCGCTGGTGCTGCACCACCTGGGCCACGGCGACATCCACGTACGACCCGACATCGCGCGCCTGCAGGGGCACACCGTGTTTTTCAAGGACGGCAGCGCGCAGGACTATGACCTGGTGCTCTGCGCCACGGGCTACAAGCTGCACTACCCCTTCATCGACCACAGCCTGCTCAACTGGCAGGGCATGGCGCCGCAGCTGTACTTGAACATCCTTTCGCCGCGCTTCGACAACTTGGCCGTGATGGGCATGATCGAGGCCAGCGGCATCGGCTGGCAGGGCCGCTACGAGCAGGCCGAACTGGTGGCGCGCTTCTTCAGGGCGCAGGCAGAGGGATCGCCCCGCGCCGATGCGCTGCGCCAGGCCAAGGCCGGCCCGGCCCCCGACCTCTCGGGCGGCTTCAAGTACCTCAAGCTCGAACGCATGGCGTACTACGTGCACAAGGACACCTACCGCAGCGCGGTGCGCGCGGCGTCTGCCGCGCTGGCCTGAATTCCCTCCCCACTATTCCGAAGGGCCCACCATGCTGCCTGTCGACGAAATCCGGCTCAATTTCAATCCCGCATCGCTCGTGGTGCTCAACGTGGTGCTGGGCTTCCTCATGTTCGGCATCGCGCTGGACACGCGCGTGGCCGACTTCAAGCGCGTGCTGCGCATGCCGGGCGCCATGGCGGTGGGCGTGGCCGCGCAGTTCATCGTGCTGCCGGCGGTGACCTTCGTGCTCACGCTGCTGCTTTCGCCCGGCCCCAGCATCGCGCTGGGCATGATCCTCGTGGCCTGCTGCCCGCCAGGCAACGTGAGCAACATCCTCACGCACCGCGCGGGGGGCAACGTGGCGCTGTCGGTGTCGATGACGGCGATCTCCAACGCGCTGGCCATCGTGCTCATGCCGCTGAACTTCGCCTTCTGGGGCGGCATGCACCCCACGGCGGCGCCGCTGCTGCGCAGCATCGCGCTGGACCCGCTGGAGATGGCGGGCCACATCGTGGCCATCATCGGGCTGCCGTTCGTGCTGGGCATCCTGTGTGCCGAGAAGCTGCCCCGCTTCACGCGGCGGGTGCACAAGCCCGTGCGCATCCTGAGCTTCGTCTGCCTGATCGGCTTCATCATCGGTGCGGTGGCGGGCAACTGGCGCTATTTTCTCGACTACGTGGGGCTGGTGCTGCTGGCGGTGGCGCTGCACGATGCGCTGGCCTTCGGCACCGGGTATGCCTGTGCACGGCTGAGCGGCCTGTCCGACTACGACCGGCGCGCCGTGAGCATCGAAGTCGGCATCCGCAATGCCGGGCTGGGCCTGGTGCTGATCTTCAGCTTCTTCGGCGGCCTGGGCGGCATGGCCGTGGTGGCGGGCGTCTGGGGCTTCTGGGACATCATCGCGGGCCTGGCGCTGGCGGGATGGTGGGGACGCCGGCCGCCCGTGGTGCCCCATGCCGTGCGGGAGGGCGGCGCATGATGGCGCGCATTCTCGTGACCGGGGCCGACGGTTTCCTGGGCCGCGGCGTGGTGGCGGCCCTGGCGCGCGAGGGCGCCCCCGTCATCGTCGCCGCCGACGTGCGCGAAGTGCCCGCCGAGCGCCGCCTGCCCGGCGTCACCTACGTGGTGCAGGACGTGCGCGACCCGGCGCTGGCGCAAACGCTGGCCGAGCACTCCATTGACAGCGTGGTGCACCTGGCCTCCATCGTCACGCCCGGCAAGGGCTCCAACCGCGAATTCGAATACTCCGTGGACGTGCTGGGCAGCCAGAACGTGCTCGACGCCTGCGTGGCCACGGGCGTGCGGCACCTGGTCGTCAGCTCCAGCGGCGCGGCCTATGGCTACCACGCCGACAATCCCGACTGGCTGCGCGAAACGGATGCGCTGCGGGGGAACGAAGTCTTTGCCTATGCGCACCATAAGCGCCTGGTGGAGGAGATGCTGGCGCGCTACCGCACACAGCACCCGCAACTCGCGCAGACCGTGCTGCGCATCGGCACCATCCTGGGCGAGCGGGTGGACAACCAGATCACGGCGCTGTTCGAGAAGCGGCGCCTGCTGGCCATCCGGGGCAGCGCCAGTCCGTTCGTGTTCATCTGGGACGAGGATGTCACCGGTGCCATCGTGCACGCGCTGCGCACGCGCCGCGCCGGGTGCTTCAACCTCGCGGGCGATGGCGCGCTGCCGCTGCGCGAGATCGCGGCGCGCCTGGGCAAACCGGTGCTGGACCTGCCGGCGGGCCTGCTGCGCGCCGCGCTGGCGATGGGGTCGGCCCTGGGCGTGAGCCGCTACGGGCCCGAGCAGCTCGACTTTCTGCGCTATCGCCCGGTGCTGCACAACACCGCGCTCAAGGAGGTGCTGGGCTACGTGCCGGCCAAGACCAGCAGCGAGGCCTTCGACGCCTTCGTGGCCGCGCGCGAACGCCAGGGGCGTCCGGTGGCAGTGGGCAGCCGCGTGGTGTCCGCATGAATGCCGCCGCGCTGAGCCGGGGCGACCTGCTGCGCGCCTTGGCGGTGGTGGTCATCTGGGGGCTGAACTTCGTGGTGATGAAGCTGGGCCTGCAGGGGCTTAGCCCCATGCTGCTGGGGGCGCTGCGGTTCTCGGCCGCGTCGCTGCCCTTCCTGCTGTTCGTGCCGCGCCCGGCGCTCCCCTGGCGGTTCGTGCTGGGCTATGGGCTGGCCCAGGGCCTGGGCCAGTTCGGATTCCTGTTCCTGGGGTTGCAGCTGGGGATGACGGCGGGCATGGCGTCGGTCGTCATGCAGACGCAGGCCTTCTTCACGCTGCTGCTGGCCGCCCCGCTGCTGGGCGAGCGCGCCCGGCCCTGGCAGTGGTGGGGCCTCACGCTGGCCTTCGCGGGGCTGATGACCATCGGGCTCGCCCATGGCGAAGGCCCCGGGCAGATGACGCTCGCGGGCTTCGTGCTCACGCTGGCGGCCGCCTTCATGTGGGCGGTGTCCAATCTCGTGGCGCGCCGTGCCGCGACGGCGGGGCCGTACGGGCCGTTCCCGTTCATCGTGTGGAGCAGCACGGTGCCGATCGTGCCTTTCTTCGCGCTGGCGCTGTGGACCGATGGCGCGCAGGGCGTGCTCGCGCAGCTGCGGGCGGTGGACGGCGTGGCGCTGGCGGCCGTGCTGTACCTCGCCCTGCTGGCCACCTTGCTCGCCTACACGTTGTGGACGCAGCTGTTGCAGCGCCACCCCGCCGGGCGGGTCACTCCGTTTTCACTGCTGGTGCCGGTGGTCGGGCTGTGGGCCGCATATGCCTTTCTGGGAGAGCAGCCCGCGCCGCTGCAGTGGGCGGGAGCGGGGGCCGTGCTCTGCGGGCTCGTGGTCAACCAGGCCGGGGGCTGGCTGCGGGCGCGGCGCGCGAGGCCGGCGGCCTCCTAGAATCCCCTCTTTTCTTCTTTTTTCGCAAGGATGCATGGTGGCCGACAGCGTGGTGTTGCAGGTGCAGGGGTTGCGGTTTGCCTACCCGGAGTGCGCGGTGCTGGAGGGCTTCAGCCTCGCATGGCCCGCGGGGCTGGCGCTGGTGCAGGGCGACGAGAGCACGGGCAAGACCACGCTGCTGCGCGTGCTGGCGGGTGAGCTGGCGCCCCAGGCGGGCGATATCACGCTGCGCGGCGTGCGCCGGGGGGCGGTGCCTGCCGCGGCCTGGCGCGCGCAGGTGTTCTGGCAGGACCCGCGCGCCACGGCGCTGGACCCGCTCACGGTGCGCCAGTGGCTGGGCAGCCTGCCTGCGCACTGCGCGCGGTGGGACGCCGCCGCCCTGGCGGCGCATGTGGAGGGGTTCTCGCTGGAACCTCATCTGGACAAGCCTTTTTTTGCCTTGTCCACCGGCAGCCGGCGCAAGGCGCTGATGGCCGCCGCGCTGGCCAGCGGGGCCGCGCTCACGCTCATCGACGAGCCGGTGGCGGGGCTCGACAAGCCTTCGGTCAGCTACCTCGGTCAGGCCCTGGCCGAAGCCGCGCGCCAGCCGGCGCGGCTGGTGGTGGTGGCGCACTACGAGGCGCTGCCGGGCGTGCCCTGGGACAGCGTGGCGACATTGGCCCGGCCTCGCTAGGGCCTGTCAACACTGTTTTCGCCAGTGCCAAGGCCGGGGCCTTGGCTAGGAACGCAACGACGAGTGGCCTGGATGGGATGCAGTGGGCGGCCTCCCCTTCGGGTTGCGATGCCAGCAAAAATAGTGCTGACAGCCCTAAACTGGGCGACCCTGCCTGCCCATTTCTCTTGAAGGACACCCCATGGACGCGCTCCTCTTCGCCCCGGTGGCCGTGGCCATTGCGCTCACGCCCGGCCCCAACAACTTCTGCGGCCTCAACAACGGCATCCGCGCGGGCATCGGCGCGGCGCTGGTGGCCACGCTGGGGCGGGTGGCGGCGTTCGCCATCTTCCTGACCATCTCGGCCGTGGGCCTGGGGGCGATGCTGCTGGCATCCGAGATGGCGTTCACGGTCGTCAAGTGGGTGGGCGCCTGCTACCTCTTCTGGCTGGGCTGGAAGGCATGGCGCAGCCGTGAGTTCAGCGGGCTGGAGGTGGTCGAGGGCGGCGACGTGAAATCCTCCGGCGCCCCGGTGCGGCTGAAGGCGCTCATCACCCAGGAGTTCCTGCTGGGCATCACCAACCCCAAGGCCATCATCCTGTTCGCGGCGATCTTCCCGCAGTTCATCGACCCGAGCCAGCCGGCCGTGCGCCAGTTCGTGGTGCTGGGCGCCGTGTACCTGGCGGCGGAGTTCGTCTCCACGGCCGTGTATGCCGCCGGCGGGCGCCAGATCCGCCGGTTCATCCGCACTTCGCGCGGCGTGGTCCGGCTGAACAAGGCCACGGGCGGTTTCTTCATGGGGGCGGGCGGCCTGCTGCTGGCCACCAATCGCTGACACCCGGGCGCGGGCGCGCCGCTACATCGCCTTGAACAGGTGGGCGTAGAGGCGGCTCACGGGCAGCTTCTCGGGCCGTCCGGCCAGCTCCAGGTGCAGCTTGCCCGCCTCGTCGCGGGTCACGGTGGTGATGCAACTGGCGCGCACCAGCGTGCTGCGGTGGATCTGCCAGAACACCTGGGTGTCGAGCTGGCCGATCAGGTCCTTGAGCGGGGTGCGGATCAGGTACTCGCGGGCCGAGGTCAGCACCCGCACGTACTTGTCGGCCGCCTCGAAATACAGCACGTCGGCCACCGGCACCATGTGGATCTGGCTGCCGCTGCTGGCCTGGATGAGCGTGAGCGGCGTGCCCGTCGCCGGTGCAGCGGGCGCAGCTGCGGCAACGGGGGCCGCCACCCCGGGCGCCACCAGCAGGTTCCGCAGCTGGGTCATGGTTGCTTCAAAATCCATAGCGGCTGGCGCTTTGCTGGCAAGCGCCAGCTGCAGTTTTTGCACCGTTTTTTGCAGCCGCGCGGCCTGCACGGGCTTGAGCAGATAGTCCACCGCCTGCGCTTCGAACGCCTGCACCGCGTACTGGTCGTAGGCGGTCACGAACACCAGCGCCGGGAAGGGGCGGCCCGCGGGGCCTTCCGTTGGCCAGGCGTCGGCCAGTTCCACGGCCGCGTCCAGCCCGCTCTGGCCGGGCATGCGGATGTCGAAGAACAGCACGTCCGGCTGCAGCGCCAGGGCCTGGCGCACGGCGGACAGACCGTCGCCCACGGTGGCCACGACCTGCAGCCCGGGCCAGGCCCGGGCCAGCTCTTGCTGCAGCGCGGCGGCGAGCAGGGGTTCGTCTTCAGCAATCAGGGCGCGCACGGCAGGCTGGGTCATGGGGTGGTGGTCGACGGGCTCGATTTCAAGGGAAAAGTGACCGTAGCGCTTGTCCCGCCAGCGCTACCAGCTATCAATTTCAGAGTGCCCGCCGTTCCGTGCAGTGTGGCCAGCCGCTCACGGGCCTGGGCCAGGCCAAAGCTCTGCCCCGGCCCCGGGGTGGGCAGGGTGTCGGGCAGGCCGGCGCCGGTGTCGGTCACCTCCAGCACCAATAGCGGCCCGCTGTCACTCTGCCGCGTGCTGGCACGCACGGTGATGTGCCCGCCCTCGACCTGCGGCTCCAAGCCGTGGCGGATGGCGTTTTCCACCAGGGGCTGCAGCAGCAGCGGCGGCACGGGCACATCGCGCAGCGCGTCTGGCAGGTCCAGCGTGTAGGCCAGGCGCGGGCCCATGCGCACCGCCATCAGCTCCAGGTAGTCACGCAGGCGCTCGAACTCGTTCTCCAGCCGGTGTTGGGTGCTGCGCGAGGCGCTGAGCGTGGCGCGCAGGTAGCCGATCATGCGGTCCAGCATCTCCTGCGCGCGGGCCGGGTCGGTGCCGATCAGCATGCGCAGGTTGGCCAGGGTGTTGAACAGCATGTGGGGTTCGAGCTGCGTTTCCAGCAGCTTGAGCTGCGCTTCGCTCGCCTGGCTGCGCACCTCGTTGACCTTGGCCAGCAGCCAGGCGCTCTTGCTCTTGGTGTAGAAGTAGTAGGTGCCCAGGAACCCCGCCACCACGGTGATGCCGATGGAGATGCGCAGCTGCGCACGGCCACCCTGGTCCCACGACGAGCTGCCGCACCACCAGTCGCCCAGCAGCGTGCCGCCCAGGTAGCCCAGCACGATGCTGGCAAACGGCAGCAGGAACCCGGACAGGCCCGTGGGCCAGCCCGTCTCCTTGCTGGACGGAAACAGGTGCCGGCCGAAGTCGATCAGCGCCCAGGTCAGCGAGCCGATGGCCAGCGAGTAGCGGGCCGGGATGTCGTAGGCCTTCTCGGGCTGGAAGGCGTACTGCAGGGCCGCGATGGCCAGGCAGAAGGCCAGCACCTGCAGCAGGTGCTGTAGCTTCTCGATCCAGTCGATTTTCATGGCGGCGCGGGCGTGGTGGTCGAAGGCGCAGGCCGTGGGGCCTAGCGCTGGTTGCGCTCTTGCTGGTCGCGCAAAAGCCGCTCGCGCTCCTTTTGCACCATGCGCTCGCGCAAGCCGCTGCCGGTGCCCAGCACGAACACCGAGATGCCGTGCAGCGCCAGCCCCAGGCCCCAGCCCAGCAGCGGGAACACCGACCACGGCCGGTTGCCGAAGCCGTAGCGCGACAGGCTGAACAGCACCAGGTTGACCACGACGAAGGCGGCGGCGTGCACATACCAGCCCAGCTTGGCGCCAGCGCGCCGGCGGGCCAGTTGTTCGATGTCGTCGGGGGTCATGGGTTGGGGCATGGTGAGGGGTCGATTCTAGGCGGGCGCCGCGCAGGCTCAGCCCTGGCAGGCGTGGGCGATGGTGCGCACGGCCAGCGCGTTCAGCGTGAGGCCGATGTGGTTCACGCCGGGCACCAGTGTCACGGACACGGACTTGCCTGCCTGGGCGAAGAGCCCGGCATAGCGCTCGGCGTGGAACAGCTCGTCCTCCTGGCCGGCCACGATGCAGATGTGGCCACGGGCGTTGCGGATGTCGCTCAGGTAGTCGCCGCGCGGGCGAAAGTTGCTGGCCACCGTGTAGGAATAGTGCGGCGTGAGCCCGGCGCGCGAGGCTTCGTCCAGTGCGAAACCCAGCACGGGCAGGTGGTTCCACCAGGCGATGCCCAACTGGTTGAGCAGTGTCAGCGCCATGAGCCGGGGGACGCCCACCGCGGCCCAGCCGCCAGTGTCCGGCCGCGCGGTGGGCGCATTCTGGTGCAGGAAGGGGGCGAGCAGCACGTAGCGGTCGAAAAGCCCCTGCAGGGGGCCGCCCGCAATGCGCAGGGCGAAGCCGCCCCCGGCGGAAAATCCCATGAGCGTCTGGGGGCCGGCGTGGGGCACGGCTCGCAGGAAATCCTCTAGGTCATCGTCCATCTGGCCCACATAGGCAGCCTGCCCGCGCGGGCCGGATTCGCCGTGCCCCCGCATGTCCAGCGCTGCCACCGCATAGCCGGATGCGGCCAGCGCCTGGGCCAGCACATGGGTGGACCGAGCCCGCGAGGAAGACCCATGGATCAGCACCACGCGCCGCAGGGGCTCCGCGCCGGCTGCCGCCACGGGGGCGTAGCCGTACCAGGCCAGCGCCGTGCCGTCGCGTGCCGTGTAGCGTTGCACGGGCGGCAGCTGGCTGAAGTCCACGCCCGCAAAAGGCGTGTTCACGCTGTCCAGCGCGGCGATGTCCCGGGGCCCGCCCCAGGCAATGGCGGCCGCGAGCGCGGCGAAGCCGGCAAGGAGAAGGATGGCAGGGATGAGCATGGCGTAAAGGTGGCGGGGACTGATGGGCCAGAAGGACTGCGGCAAGGGGGATGCGGACACGGGCTTCATGGCGAAACGGGTGTGCCGCGTCATGCGGTCACGGAGCGCCACGGCGCGGCAGCGGCAGCAGGTGCTGCTCGAAGTAGCGCACGATCCGCAGATCGACAGCGCGCATCTGGCTGCGGTCGAAGCCCGGCGGGTCGCCCAGCAGCCGCGCCGCCAGCGCGGACATCCGGTCCCGGGGCGGCGGTGGGGAGAGCAGCGCGCCGTGGCCGGCGTCGGGCAGGGCGGCCAGCACGGTGCAGCGGTCGGCGCAGGCCTGGAGCACACGGTCGCTGTGAAAGCGGGGCACCAGCCACAGGTCGTGCCCGGAGGTGATCAGCGCCAGGGGCACGCGCGGCCTGGCCAGTGACTCCATGTCGAAATCCGCCGCGGCCGGTACCCCCGCCACCACGGCCGCGATGCGCGGTTCGCCATGGGCCTGCCAGGCGGCGTCGTCAAAACGCTGGCGGATGACGCCCAGCGCCACGGCCTTCTTCACGCCGTCAAGGAGGTTGCCCTTGAGTTCGGTGGCAAGCCCCACGCAGGTCGCGAAGTCGTCCGCGATGTGGGCTTCGCAGTGCTGCCGGAACAAGGCGGGCGACCAGCGTCCGCCAGCCAGGCTGAGGGCGGTGTGGCCGCCGGCGGACATGCCGTACATGCCCACCCGGTCCAGCGACAGCAGGGGCGCCAGGGCCGCGTCCTTGGCGATGGCGTCGATGGCGCGCGAGACCTCGGCCGGGCGCCGCTTCCAGCTTTCGGGGCCGGGGGTCGACGGGTCTTTCGCGTTGTCGCCGGCGTGCTCGGGCAGGGCCACCACGAAGCCCGCGCCCACCAGGGCGCGCGCCAGGTCCGAGTGCACCCACGGGTTGCCGCCGGAGCCGTGCGACACCACGACCAGCCGGCCGTTGCCCGCCACCGGAGCGCCTTGCCAGGCCGCCTGGAGGCTGAAGGGGCCGCGCTGCAGTGCCTCGTCGGGTGCGCTGCTGGGGTAGTACACGGTGACGGGGCCGTCGCCCTGCATGCCCGGAATCTCCATGAGGCCCGTACCCGCCTGCGCCAGGCTGGCGCACACGGCGAGCAGGCCCGCCAGGATCAGGGAAACGTGGTGGTGGATGTGCAGCTGTTTCATGGAGCCTCGCTCAGGATGGGTTGTGGTTCTGGGCAATGCGGTCGCGCTCGGCCTGCACCATGCGCTCGTGCAGGCCGGACCCACCAGCCAGCAGAAACACCACGATGCCGTGCACGGCCAGGCCGATGCCCCAGCCCAGCGCGGGGTAGACGGCCCAGTGGCGGCCGCTGCTGGCGGACAGCGTGACGAGCAGCAGGTTGACCAGAAGATAGACGCTGGCGTGCATGTACCAGCCCAGCTTGGCGCCGGCGCGTTTGCGGGCCAGTCGTTCGATGGGGTCGTTGAAGGTCGGTTCTTGGCGCATGGCGGGTTCTCCTAAACAGTCAGGCAAGGCAGGGAAGGGAAGGGCAGGCAACGGCCATGGCCGGGGTTCAGGTGCCCACCGGCGAGGCGCCGAAGACCGCGCTGTGCTGCGCCAGGCGCCACAGACGCAGTGCCCGGGCGGCGAACAGGCCGTTGAACACGCCGTAGAGGGCGGAGATCTGCAGGGCGAACGCGCCGTCCCGGGCCAGGGAGGGCTGCAGGGCCAGCTCGGCGCCCACGAAGTACTTGGTCAGGAAGATGCCGATGATCAGCGCCAGCGGCATCGCGCTGCCCGGAACGTGGAAGCTGCGCGAGGAGGCCGCGTAGAGCGTGCCGGCCGGCGCGGTGGGCTGGAACCACAGGGCCAGCGCGCCGATCAGCACCGCGGCCACGAGCCAGGCGCCGACCGCCTGCGCCGCCGTCTGGCCCGCGCCGCCAAACGCCGACACGACGCCCGCCACGGAGAAGATGGCCATGCCCACGGGCATGAGCAGGGTCCGGCGCAGGCTGGCGGTGCGGTCGCACAGCTGGCTGGCCCCCAGCCCCACGAGGGCGGCCAGCAGGCCCCAGACCCAGTAGGGAGTGTGCGTGACGATCTGGATCAGTGCCTGGGGCTGGTGAACAATCACATTGAGCAGCATGGTGTGGTTCCTTGGTGTGGAGGGGATGTGGGGGAGGGAAAGGGGCGGGGTCAGAGCAGGCCCAGCTGGCTCCAGAGCGAGTGCCCCAGAAAACGCCCGGGCAACAGGGTGAAGCCGCCTGCGACGATGCAGGCGCCGATGTAGATGCGCTGCATGACCACGCGGTGGCCGACGATGTTGCGCCGGGCCAGGTAGATGAAGGACAGCACCAGCATCCCCAGCGTCACCGGGATCAGCAGGTGGATGAGCCCGAAGCTCCCCCAGCGGGGACCATTGCCGCCGCTGATGAAGATGGCGGAGACCGCGGTGGCCACCATGAGGGTGACCCAGGCATATCCGGCGGCGCGGTGCAGGCGGGGGCGCTGGGTGGCGCCCTTGCGCGCCCACAGGGCGAGGGGGCCGATGGCCGTGGCGGCGAGGGCGGCGGCGAGGTGGATGGCGATGACGGGGGTGAGTTGCATGGGGTGCTCCTGGCGCGTTCGATGGAGCGGACTGTGCCGCCGCCCGCCCGGGGCCGCCAGCGCCTTGCGACGAAACGCGGCCTGGCTGCCGCGAAATGCAGGATGGCGGTGCGGCCTGCAGGGCCTTGGGCCCCCGATTTCATGCAAACTCCGGGGAATGTGGGGACGCCGGCCGCCCGGAACGGAAGGTGCCCTGGCGCCCGGCCTCCCAGGTTTACTTTTCTTCGCACAGCGTTCAAGGCAAAGCTTGAATTGACTCTCTACGATCAGGCATGGCGCGATCCCCGCCGCCGCCTGTTGCCATTCCCCCAGTCCGGCCCGCAGCCCAAGAACACGAATCAGGACCGCCATGAACCCGCAAGACGTCAACGCGCCCCCGCCATCGGCCATTCCGCCCGCCCCCGCGGCCCCACCGCCCCGGCGCTCGCGATGGGTGGGCAGCCTGCTGGCCCTGGTGCTGGTGGGCCTTGTCGGCGGGGCTGCCTGGTACCTCGTCCAGCGTTCCGGCGGCGAGCAGGGCGCCGGGCCCGGCCGGGGCATGCCCGGGGGGGGGCGCCCCATGGTCACCGTGGGCGACGCGGTGGCGCGCAGGGCGGAACTGCCCGTGGTCATCGACGCGCTGGGCACCGTGATCCCCGCCACCACCGTCACGCTGCGGCCCCAGGTGTCGGGCATGCTCACGCAGGTGCTTTTCACCGAGGGCCAGATGGTCAAGAAGGGGCAGGTGCTGGCGCAGATCGACCCCAGGCCCTTCGAGCAGGCGCTGATGCAGGCCCAGGGCACCCGGCAGCGGGACGAGGCCCAGCTGGAGAATGCGCGCCTCACGCTGGAGCGCTACCGCACCCTGCTGTCGCAGGACTCCATCGCCCGCCAGGACGTGGACACGCAGGCCGCGCTGGTCAAGCAGCTTGAAGGCACGGTGATGACCGACAAGGCCCAGGAAGGCACGGCGCGCCTGAACCTGGACTACACGCGCATCACCTCGCCCGCCACGGGCCGCATCGGGCTGCGCACGGTGGATGCGGGCAACTATGTGACATCGGGCGACGCGACGGGCATCGCCACCATCACCCAGGTGGCCCCGATCGACGTGCAGTTCTCGGTCCCGCAGGACCGCGTGGGCGATGTCCGGGCGGCGCAGGGCGCGGCGCCCACGCTGGCCGTGACGGCACTGGACCGCACGCGCAAGGCCGAACTCGACAAGGGCCTTTTTTCCACGCTGGACAACCAGGTGGACACCACCACAGGTACCGTCAAGGCCAAGGCGCGCTTCGAGAACGCGGCGGGGGCGCTTTTTCCCAACCAGTTCGTGAACGTGCAGCTGCTGCTGCGCAACGTGCCCGCGGTGGTGGTCCCGGTGACGGCCGTGCGCACGGGCGCCAATGGCGACTATGTCTATGTCATCAACGAAGACCGCACCGTGTCCCTGCGCAAGGTCAAGCGCGGCCAGGCGACCGTGGGGCTCATGGCCATCGCCGAAGGGCTCCGGGAGGGCGAACGCGTGGTGACCGAGGGCGGGGACCGCCTGCAGGACGGCATGGCCGTGCAACTGCCCGGTGCCCCTGCGGCCGCGCGCGGCCCCCGCCCGGGCGCCAGCGGGCCCCGATCGGGAGCGAGCGGGCCGCGTGGCGGTGCCTCCGGTGAAGGCCAGCAGCGCCGCCAGCGCCCCGCGCAGAACCCCTGAGCCGCCACCAGCATGAGTCCTTCACGTCCCTTCATCGAAAGGCCCGTGGCCACCGCGCTCCTGATGGTGGCCATCGTGCTCGCCGGGCTGCTGGGTTTCCGCTTCCTGCCGCTGTCCGCCCTGCCCGAGGTGGACTACCCCACCATCCAGGTCCAGACGCTGTACCCGGGCGCTAGTCCCGAAGTGATGAGCCGCACCGTGAGCGCGCCGCTGGAGCGGCAGTTCGGCCAGATGCCGGGGCTGGAGCGCATGGCCTCGACCAGCGCCTCGGGCGTGTCCATCATCACCCTGCAGTTCGGCCTGGGCCTGGCGCTGGACGTGGCCGAGCAGGAGGTGCAGGCGGCCATCAACGCCGGCAACTCGCTGCTGCCCGCCGACTTGCCCGCGCCGCCGGTGTATGCCAAGGTGAACCCCGCCGATGCGCCGGTGCTCACGCTGGCCATCAGCTCGGACACGCTGCCGCTGACCGAGGTGCAGAACCTGGTCAACACCCGCCTGGCGCAGAAGATCAGCCAGGTCAGTGGCGTGGGGCTGGTGTCGCTGGCGGGCGGGCAGCGCCCCGCGGTGCGCATCCAGGCCGACAGCAAGGCGCTGGCGTCTTACGGCATTGGCCTCGATACCCTGCGCACGGCCATCACCTCGGCCAATGCCAACAGCGCCAAGGGCAGTTTCGACGGGCCGCAGCGCTCCTACACCATCAACGCCAACGACCAGCTGCTGACGGTGGACGACTACAAGAACCTCATCGTGTCCTGGCGCAACGGCGCGCCGGTGCGCATGCTGGAGGTGGCGCGCGTGGTCGACAGCGCCGAGAACAACCGCCTGGGCGCCTGGGCCAACGAGACCCCGGCCATCATCCTGAACGTGCAGCGCCAGCCGGGCGCCAACGTGATCGCCACGGTGGACAACATCAAGAAGCTGCTGCCCGAGCTGCAGGCGGGCCTGCCCGCGTCGCTCAAGGTCCAGGTGCTGTCCGACCGCACCACGGGCATCCGCGCCTCGGTGCACCATGTGGAGATGGAGCTGGTCCTGGCCGTGCTCATGGTCGTGCTGGTGATCTTCTTCTTCCTGCACAGCCTGCGGGCCACGGTCATCGCCAGCCTGGCGGTGCCCATCTCGCTCATCGGCACCTGCGGGGTGATGTACCTGCTGGGCTACAGCCTCAACAACCTGAGCCTGATGGCGCTGACCATCGCCACCGGCTTCGTGGTGGACGATGCCATCGTGATGATCGAGAACATCGCGCGCTACCTGGAGGAGGGCGAGCCGCCGTTCCAGGCCGCGCTCAAGGGCGCCACGCAGATCGGCTTCACCATCATCTCGCTGACCGTGTCGCTGATCGCGGTGCTCATCCCGCTGCTGTTCATGAGCGATGTGGTCGGCCGCCTGTTCCGCGAATTCGCGGTCACGCTCGCCATCACCATCCTCATCTCCGGCATCGTGTCGCTCACGCTGGTGCCCATGATGGCCGCGCGCTGGCTGCGTGCCGAACCCGTGGGCGGCCCCCGGGGGATGGCGGGGCGCATCAACCGGGGGTTCGAGCGGGTGATCGCGGGCTACGACCGCTGGCTGCAGTGGGTGCTGCGCCACCAGGGCGTGACCCTGGCGGTGGCGGTGCTCACGCTGGCGCTCACGGCCCTGCTGTATGTGGTGATTCCGAAGGGCCTGTTTCCCACGCAGGACACCGGCCAGCTGCAGGCGCGCATCGAGGCCTCGCAGGACGTTTCGTACGACCGCATGAGCGAACTCCAGCAGGCGGCCGTGCGCGCCATCCTGCAGGACCCGGACGTGTTGTCGCTCAGCTCTTTCGTGGGCGTGGATGCCGCCAACAACACCATGCTCAACGCCGGGCGCATGCTGATCAACCTCCAGCCCCGGCGCGACGCGCAGGAGGCGATCATGCTGCGGCTGCGCGAGCGGGTTCAGGCGGTGGCGGGGGTCACGCTGTACCTGCAGCCCACGCAGGACCTGACGATCGACGCGGAGACGGGGCCGACCGAGTACCGCGTATCCATCGGCGGCGTGGATTCCGCGCAGGTCAACGACTGGACGCGCAAGCTGGTCGAGCGGCTGCAGAGCGAACCCAAGGTGCGCAACGCCACCACCGATGCGGGCGCGCAGGGCCTGTCGGCCTATGTGGACATCGACCGCAACACGGCGTCGCGCCTGTCGGTCACGGCCAGCACCGTGGACGACACGCTGTACAGCGCGTTTGGCCAGCGCATCGTGTCCACGATCTTCACCGAGACCAACCAGTACCGGGTGATCCTGGAGGCGCAGCAGGAGCAGCTCAATACGCCCGAGGCGCTTGGCACGCTGCAGCTGCGCACCGGCTCCGGCACCCCGACCCCGCTGGCGGCCGTGGCCACCATCCGGGAACAGCTGGCTCCGCTGCAGGTGACGCGCGTGGCCCAGTACCCGGCCGCGACGCTGGGATTTGACAAGGCCGAAGGCGTGTCCCTGGGCAGCGCGGTGGACGCGATCCGCGCCGCGGCCAAGGAAATCGGTGTGCCGCCGGGGCTGTCGATGGAGTTCCTGGGTGCCGCGGGGGCCTACGAAAAGTCGCTCTCCAGCCAGCTGTGGCTGATCCTGGCGGCGATGGTGTGCGTCTACATCGTGCTGGGCGTGCTCTACGAAAGCTACATCCACCCCGTGACGATCCTCTCCACGCTGCCATCTGCCGGGGTGGGGGCGCTGCTGGCGCTCATGGTGTCGGGCAACGACCTGGGCGTGATCGGCATCATCGGGATCATCCTGCTGATCGGCATCGTCAAGAAGAACGCGATCATGATGATCGACTTCGCCATCGACGCGGAACGCCATCAGAACATGCCGCCGCAGCAGGCCATCCACCAGGCCGCGCTGCTGCGCTTTCGGCCCATTCTCATGACGACCCTGGCGGCGCTGTTCGCGGCGCTGCCGCTGATGCTGGGCTGGGGCGAGGGCGCCGAACTGCGCCGCCCGCTCGGGCTCGCGATTTTCGGGGGGCTCATCCTGAGCCAGATGCTCACGCTGTTCACCACGCCGGTGATCTACCTGGCGTTTGACCGGCTGGGCCGCCGATGGACGGGCAGGGGCACGGCGGCGGCGCCCTTGCAGGCAGGAGAGGCGCCATGAACCTGTCGCGCCCCTTTGTCGAGCGGCCGGTCGCGACCGTGCTGCTCACCATCGGCATGGCGCTGGCGGGGATCGCGGCTTTTTTCGTGCTGCCGGTCTCGCCTTTGCCGCAGGTGGACTATCCCGCCATTTCGGTATCGGCCAGCCTGGCGGGGGCCAGCCCCGAGACCATGGCCACCAGCGTGGCCACGCCGCTGGAGCGGCGGCTGGGGGTGATCGCGGGGGTCAATGAAATGACCTCGTCCAGTTCCAATGGCTCGGCGCGGGTCAGCCTGCAGTTCGACCTGAACCGCGATATCGACGCGGCGGCGCGGGAGGTGCAGGCCGCCATCAACGCCGCCCGCGCCGACCTGCCCGCCACGCTGCGCAGCAACCCCACCTACAGAAAGCGCAACTCGGCGGCGTCGCCCGTCATCATCCTCGCGCTGACGTCCAAGACCCGCACGCCGGGCGAGATCTACGATGCCGTCTCCAACGTGGTGAGCCAGCGCCTGTCGCAGGTGGAGGGTGTGGGCGAGGTGGAGATCGGTGGCGGCTCGCTGCCCGCCGTGCGGGTGGAGCTGCTGCCGTTCGCGCTCAACCGCTACGGCATCAGCACCGAGGATGTGCGCGCGGCGATCCAGGCATCGAACGCCAACCGCCCCAAGGGCGCCATCGAGGGCGATGGCCGCCGGCTGCAGATCTACACGCCGTCGCCCGCGCGCAAGGCCGCCGAGTACGAATCGCTGATCGTCGCCTGGCGCAACAACGCCGCCGTCCGGCTCGGGGATGTGGCGCGCGTGGTGGATGGCGTGGAGAACCTGCGCACCGTGGGGCTGTTCAATGGCGAGCCCGCCATCATCGTGCTGGTCACGCGCCAGCCCGGCGCCAACATCATCGAGACCGTGGATGCCGTGCGCGCCCTGCTGCCCGATCTGCAGGCGCAGCTGCCGCAGGACATCCAGGTGGCGGTGGCGTCTGACAGCACCAATTCCATCCGTTCGTCCCTGCACGAGATCGAGCTCACCCTGATGGTGTCCATCGCCCTCGTGGTGCTGGTGGTGGGCCTCTTTCTGCGCAAGGCGCGCGCCACCGTGATTCCGGCGGTCGCCACGGTGGTGTCCCTGCTGGGCACTTTCGGCGTCATGTATTTCCTGGGCTTCAGCCTGAACAACCTGAGCCTGATGGCGCTGACGGTGGCCACCGGCTTCGTGGTGGACGATGCCATCGTGGTGCTGGAAAACACCATGCGGCACATCGAGGCCGGCATGGGCCGCATGGAGGCCGCGCTGCGCGGCGCGCGCGAAGTGGGGTTCACCGTGCTCTCGATCAGCCTGTCGCTGGTGGCGGTGTTCATTCCACTGTTGTTCATGGACGGGCAGGTGGGGCGGCTGTTCCGTGAGTTCGCGATCACGCTGTCGGCGGCGGTGATGATCTCGCTGGTGATCTCGCTCACCACCACGCCCATGATGTGCGCGTGGCTGCTGCGCGAACATGATCCTGCCAGCGACAAGCCGCCGTCGCGCCTGGCGCGATGGGCCGAGCGCGGCTACCAGGGCGTGCTGCGCGGCTACGAGCACAGCCTGGACTGGGCGCTGGCCAGCAAGGCGCTGGTGGTTCTCATCCTGCTGGCGGTGATCGGGCTCAACGTGTACCTGTTCGCCAAGATTCCCAAGGGGTACTTCCCCGAGCAGGACAACGGACAGCTCAATGCGGGGCTGCGGGCCGACCAGAGCATCTCGTCCGACGCGCTGGCGCGCAAGCTGCGCGAGGCCGTGGAGATCATCCGCAAGGATCCAGCGGTCGATACCGTGGTGGGCTTCTCGGGGGGCAGCCGCGCGGGGGGCGGCTTCATGTTCGTGAATCTCAAGCCCCTGGCGCAGCGCACGGACAGCACGCCGGCCGTCATCGCGCGCCTGCGGCCGCAGCTCAACCAGATCACGGGACTGCGCGTGTTCCTGAACCCGGTGCAGGACCTGCGGATGGGCGGGCGCTCCAGCAATTCAACCTACCAGTACACGCTCAAGAGCGACAACATGGCGGACCTCAAGCAATGGGCCGGCAAGCTGGCGGAGCGGCTCAAAGATGAACCGCTGCTCAAGGACGTGGACACGGACCAGGCGGAAAATGGCGTGGAGACCTATGTGGAGGTGGACCGCGCCAGTGCCTCGCGCCTGGGGGTGAGTTCATCGGCCGTCGACAACGCGCTGTACAACGCGTTCGGCCAGCGCTCCGTGGCCACGATCTATGGCGAACTCAACCAGTACGCCGTCATCATGGAGTGGGCGCCCGAATACACGCGGGGTCCGCCGGCGCTCAAGGACATCTACGTGGCGTCCAACCCGACCGGCGCCACGGGGACGGCGGCGAACCCGGGACAGCGCGGCGCGTCCACGGGGCAGGTGATCAGCACCACGCCCTCCACCATGGTGCCGCTCAGCGCCATCGCGCGCGTGGTGGAAAGGGCCTCGCCCACCTCCATCAGCCACCAGGACGGTGAACTGGCCACCACCATCTCGTTCAACATCGACCCCGGTACCACGCTGGGCCAGGCGCGCCAGGTGATCGAGCAGGCGGAGGCCGACATCGCCATGCCGACCAATGTGCGTGGCAGCTTCCAGGGCACGGCGCTGAGCGCGCAGCAATCCCAGGGGCAGCAGGCGTTCCTGATCATCACGGCCGTCGTGGTGATCTACATCGTGCTGGGCGTGCTGTATGAAAGCCTGATCCATCCGATCACCGTGCTCACCACCCTGCCCTCGGCGGGGGTGGGGGCCGTGCTGGCCCTGCTGCTGTTCAACATGCAGTTCACCATCATCGCGCTCATCGGGGTGTTTCTTCTCATCGGGATCGTGAAGAAGAACGCCATCATGATCATCGACTTTGCCCTGGAGGCCGAGCGTGCCCGCGGCTTGACGGCGCTGGAGGCCGTGCGCGAGGCCTGTGTGCTGCGCTTTCGCCCCATCCTGATGACCACCATGGCCGCCGCGCTGGGCGCCTTGCCGCTGGCCATCGGCTTCGGCCAGGGGTCCGAGCTGCGCCAGCCCCTGGGCGTGGCGATCATCGGCGGGCTGATCGCCAGCCAGCTGCTGACCCTGCTCACCACCCCGGTGGTCTACGTGCTGCTCGACAAGCTGCGCACGCCCGCCCCCAACGAACAACACCTGAGCCGCGCCGGAGCCCCCGGCGCGGCCACCTGATCGGTGCCCATGACACATTTCCATGCCCCGCTCACACCCGGCGCGCCCACGGCGCGCCGCGCCGCCCGCCACCCTGCGCCACGCCCCATGGCTCGCCCGGCCTCCCTGGCGCTGGTGGTGGCCATCGCGGCCCTGCTGTCCGCCTGCTCGGTCACGCCGCCTTACCAGCAACCCGACATGGCGGTGCCCACGTCGTTCAAGGAGGCGGGCGCCACCTGGGCCCCCGCGGCGCCTGCCGACGCGCTGGACCGTGGCCCCTGGTGGGAGCTGTTCCAGGATGCCGAGCTCAACCGCCTGGCCGAGCAGGTGCAGCTGTCCAACCAGAACATCGCCGCCGCCGTGGCGGCCTACGCCCAGGCGCAGGCCGTGGTGCGGCAGCAGCGCGCGGGCCTGCTGCCGTCCGTGAGCCTCTCGGGCGGCGCCACGCGCACGGGCGGCGAGGGCGCCACGCGCTCGGGCCTGTCCACCCAGGCATCGCTGGGGGTGGACTGGGCGCCGGACCTCTGGGGACGCCTGCAAAGCGGCGTGAACAGCGCCCAGGCCAGCGCGCAGGCGAGCGAGGCGGACCTGGCCTCCGCGCGCCTGTCGGCCGTGGGCACGCTGGCCTCGGCCTACTTCCAGCTGCGCGAGGCGGATGCGGAGATCGAGCTGCTGCAGGCCACGGTGGAGGGCTATGAGCGCAGCCTGCAGATCGCCCGCAACCGCTACGGCGCGGGCGTGGTGGCCCAGACCGATGTGCTGCAGGCACAGACCCAGCTGGCCAATGCGCGCGCCGACCTGGCCACCGTGCGGCAAAACCGCGCGCGCTTCGAGCATGCGCTGGCCGTGCTGACCGGGCGCGCCCCGGCCGATTTTTCGCTGCCGCGCGCGCAGTGGGTGGCGGCGGTGCCCGAGGTTCCGCTGGGCGTGCCCTCGACGCTGCTGCAGCGCCGGCCCGACATCGCGGCGGCCGAGCGCGCGGTGGCGGCCGCCAATGCGCAGATCGGCATCCAGCGCGCGGGCTACTTTCCGAACCTGAGCCTGGGCGCGTCGGTGGGCAGCGGGGGCAGCAGCGTGGCCGACCTGTTCAAGGCGTCCACGCTGGTGTGGTCGCTCGGGCTGTCGGTGGCGCAGACGATCTTCGATGCCGGGGCCACCGCGGCCCGCGTGGAAGAAGCCCAGGCCGCGCGCGAGGGCCGCGTGGCGGTCTACCGCCAGACGGTGCTGACGGCCTTCCAGACGGTGGAAGACCAGCTCACGGTGCTGCGCACGCTGCAGGAGCAGGAGCCCCTGCGCCGCGAGGCGGTGGCCGCGGCGGAGCGCACCGCGCAGCAACTGCTCAACCGCTACCGCGAAGGGCAGGTGAGCTACACGGAGGTCGTGACGGCCCAGGTCTCGGCACTCTCTGCGCAGCGCGCGCTGCTGCAGCTGCAGGTCAACCGCCAGCTCGCGGTGGTGACGCTGGTGCAGGCGCTGGGCGGCGGGTGGCAGGCACCGTGGCAGGTGCCGCAACAGACAACTGGGCAGACGCTCCCGCAGGCACGGTCCTGAGGGGTGCCAGGTCCCGCTGCGCATATACTCCTGTTTTGATAGCTGCTAGCGCTTGTCAGATAAGCGGTAGGGGCTGATTTGACTTAAAGTTTTCTCAAGGAGCGCGCGTGGACGTTGTATTGCTGGTCAAGGCCGCCATCATGGGCGTGGTCGAAGGCCTGACCGAGTTCCTGCCCATTTCCTCCACGGGGCACCTGATCCTGGCGGGCTCGCTGCTGGGTTTCGACGACGCCAAGGCCAAGGTGTTCGACATCGCCATCCAGACGGGCGCCATCTTCGCCGTCATCCTGGTGTACTGGCAGAAGATCCGCGAGACGCTCGTGGCCCTGCCCACCGAGCGCCAGGCGCAGCGGTTCGCGCTCAACGTGCTGATCGGCTTCCTGCCGGCCGTGGTGCTGGGCCTGCTGCTTGGCAAGATGATCAAGGCGCACCTCTTCACGCCGGTCGTGGTGGCCAGCACCTTCATCGTCGGCGGCTTCATCATCCTGTGGGCCGAGCGCCGCCCGCCGTCCGCCACGCGCATCCAGACGGTGGATGAGATGACGCCGCTCGATGCGCTCAAGGTCGGCCTGGTGCAGTGCCTGGCCATGGTGCCGGGCACCAGCCGCAGCGGCGCCACCATCATCGGCGGGATGCTGCTGGGCCTGTCGCGCAAGGCGGCCACGGACTTCTCGTTCTTCCTGGCCATCCCCACGCTGATCGGTGCCGGGGTGTACAGCCTGTACAAGGAGCGCGCGCTGCTGTCGGTGGCCGACATTCCGATGTTCGCGACCGGCCTGGTGTTCTCGTTCGTCAGCGCCTGGCTCTGCGTGCGCTGGCTGCTGCGCTACATCAGCAGCCACAGCTTCGTGCCGTTTGCATACTACCGTATCGTGTTCGGCATCGTCGTCCTGGCGACCGCATGGACGGGCTGGGTGCAATGGGCGGGCTGATAATCCGCGCATGAACCGTCCTGTTCCGTTTGCCTGTCTGTGGTCCTGTGCTGCGGCGCTGGCGTGCCTGGGCGCCACGCCGCTGGCGCGCGGCGCGCAATCGCGCGCTGCCGAGGGGCCGCCCGCCCCCCAGTTCAACTATGCGCTGGGCGCCATCATGGGCTCCAGCCCCGACTATGCGGGGGGCGATGGCCGCAAGAACAGCCTGCGGCCGGCATGGGCGATCGAGTATGGGCGCTTTCGGCTCAGCACATCGCGCGGGAGCGCCTTCATGGGCCACGGGCTCGGTCCACGCGAATCGGGCGCCAGTGCCACGCTGGCGCAGGGGGACCAATTTCACCTGGGCGCGTCGCTGCGCATCGACAAGGGGCGCGATGGATCGGATGCGCCCATCCTCGTGGGGCTGCCCTCGGTGCGCTCCACCTTGCGCGCGAGGGTGAGTGCCGGGTATGCGCTGACGCCGCGGTGGTCCGTGGGCGCGGGCTTCTCGCAGGACATTCTCGGGCGCGACGGGGGCGCGCAGATGTCCGCCAGCGTCGGGTATGCATGGCCCGTCACCGCGCAGACCACGGTGACCTTCGGCGCGGGTGCCAGCTTTGGCGACCGCAGCTACCTGCGCGGCCATTTCGGCGTGCCGGCGGGCGGTGCCAGCCCCTTGCCGGCATTTGACCCCGGCGCCGGGCTGTACAGCGTGGATGCGGGCGTGGAGGTCATGTCCGCCATCAATCGCCACTGGGTCGTGCTGGGTGCCGCGCGCGTGTCGCAGCTCAAGGGCGACGCACGCCGCAGCCCGCTGACGGTGGAGCCCACGGGGTACTCCGTGACCGTGGGCCTGGCGTACCGCTGCTGCCGGTAGCGGCGTGGGCGGACCTGGCCGCCGGTGCGAAAGAACGCGGTGGGGGCGAGAGCACCCGCAGGCAGGCCGGGGACGGGTGCCCATCGAAAGTGATAAGCTGGGGTAGACACACTGTTACCTGTAGCAGGGCAATGCGAAACGCGTTCCGCCACGGCGGGGCCGGCGCGTGTTGCCTCATCTGTTGATGATCCTTTCCCCGCCGGGGGCTTTCGCCGCATGATGCAAGACGAGCCTGAGTTGCCGCCGCCCGCCTACGCCGCCCGCAAGGAGTCCTGGTCCAAAGCGGAATTGCTCGATCTGATCACCCGCAGCGCCGGGGCGACCATGGCTGTGGTGGACCGCAGCCTGACCATGATCTATGTCAACGATGAGTATGCCCGGTGGTTCGGCACCGTGCCCCACCACCTGATCGGAAAGTCCCTGGTGGAGGTGTACGGCGAGATCGATTGCGCGCGCTTCATGCCCTTTGTCGAGCGCGTGCTGCAGGGCGAGCGCGTGCAGTACCAGCGCCTGCTGCGCACGCCCTATGGCTTTGACGAATGGCGCACCATCTGCCTGACGCCCTGGCACAACCCGCACGGCGTGATCGATGGCTTCATTACCACGGCGCTCGACGTCCATGAGCTGCAGGTCACCATGAACGCGCTGCGCGCCGCCAACCAGCGGCTTTCCTCGCACATGGAAAACAGCCCGCTCGCGGTGCTGGAGATGGACCACAACCTCAAGCTCCTGCATTGTTCGCAGCGTGCCGTGCAGCTCATGGGCTGGCTGCATGTGGCGGGGCTGGAGGGGCGGCTGCTGACGGAGCTCGTGGACCTGTCGTCCCAGGACGATGGGCTCGAGCATGCCCTGCAGCGCCTGCAGTCCGGGCAGGAGTCCCAGAACCGCGCGGAGACCTGCTTCACGCGGGAGGACGGGACCGAGGTGCATTGCGAGTGGTTCAACTCCGCGTTGACCGATGCCCAGGGCCAGGTCACTTCGATCATGGCGCTGGTGCAGGACGTCTCGGCCAAGATCCAGATCGCACGCCAGCAGCACTACCTGGCCAACCATGATTCGCTCACGGGCCTTTTCAACCGGGCGGCCTTTCAGAACCGGCTGGAGCAATCCCTGAGCCAGGCGCGGCGCAATGCGGGCTCCGTGGCGCTGCTGTTCATCGACCTGGACGGCTTCAAGGGGGTGAACGATTCCGAAGGCCATCGCGCCGGCGACGAGGTGCTGCGCATCGTCGCCCAGCGCATTGCCAGCACGGTGCGTGCGGGCGACACCCTGGCGCGCCTGGGCGGCGACGAATTCCTTGTCATGCTGGACCGGGACGTGACGCGCGATGTGACCGACACCATCGGCCAGCGCATCATTGACGCGCTGCACCAGGCCATGACCGTGGAAGGGCGGGATCTGTTCGTCGGCGCCAGCATCGGTGTCGCGGTGCACCCCCCGCTGGAGGGCGACATCGATGCCCTGATGAACCGGGCGGACCAGGCGATGTATTCCGCCAAGCGCGCGGGCAAGGGCCGGCTGCACTACGCGGACGCCGTCTGCCCTTGAGAGCCTGCCGGACCGGGGGCCCTGGCCCCGGCGCCGGGGCCGCGCGGCTTGCTCAGCCGTTGGGCAGCCGGATGCTCTGCTGGAAGTGGAAGAAGTTCGAGGGGTCGTACCGCGCCTTGACCTGCTGAAGGCGCGGATAGGCCGGGCCCCAGTAGGCCGTGGGGAAGTCCTGCAGGCTCGCGTCCGGGTAGTTCTGGTACACATGCCCGTTCAGGAACGGCTTGACCAGGTTCATGAAGCCATCGAGCCAGGCTTCCATCTGGGTGCGCTCCTGCGCATTGGTCCAGAACACGTCCACCACCAGGTCTGCATCGACATGGCGGTGGATGAAGGCGCTGTCGGCCACCGGGTAGCGGTTGATGGCGCCGCCATAGGGCTCCAGGTATGCGAGCGACCAGGGATTGGGGGAGGTCTGGAAGTAGTCGATGATGCGCTGCCAGTCCGAGCGCGACAAAGGCGCGCTGATGTAGCCGCTGGCCTTGGTCTCCGCCACGCCGTCGGGCAGGTTGTCCGGCAAGGTGTAGGGATGGTCCTCGAGCCAGATGTTCATCTCGGGGTAGGTACCCGTCTTGTCGACCAGCAGCTGCGCGCTCGGGATCGCCATCAGCCGTGCGATGGCCTGCATGCCCGCCTCGCGCGTGCCGCAGAACATGCCTTGCACCATATAGACCGGCACACCGTTCTGGTAGCCCAGATTCATCATGTAGCCCAGCGCATCGGGGGCACCGGTTTTCATGTAGTGGGCCTGCATCGTCGTGAGCACGTCCGCCGCGTGCGCCGCATCCCAGCTGATGGCCCAGGCCCACACCTGGTCCAGCCTCAGCATGCGGTAGGTGACCTGCAGCAGCACCCCGAAGTTGCCGCCCGTGCCGCCCCGCAGGGCCCAGTAGAGATCGGGGTTCTCCTGCGCGCTGGCGGTGACGATGGTGCCGTCGGCCAGCGCCACCCGCAACGACTCCACGAGGTCGCTCTGGATGCCGAAGGCGCGCGACGTATAGCCGTAGCCGCCCCCCTGCACGAACCCGCCCACGCAGACGCTGCCGCATGCCCCGGTGGGCACATGCCAGCCGGTGTGGTTCATGGCGCCGTTGAAATGATCGAAATCCGTACCCGGCAGCACGTAGACGCGCTCCCGGGCGGGATCGAGCACCACGCCCTGCAGTTCGCTCAGGTCCACCACCATGCCGCTGTTGACGGAATAGCCCGCCGTGCTGTGACCGCCGCAACGCACGGCCACCCAGACCTGATAGGTGCGCGCGACGGAAAGGCATTCGAGCACATCGTTCTCGCACGCGCAGTACACGATGATCTCGGGATAGGCCTGAAACGCGGGATTGGACTCCTGGCGGGCCGCGTTGTAGTCGGGGCTCGATGGCAGCACGATGCGGCCCACCAGCCTGGCCTCCAGCGCAGCGACCGCGTCCCAGGTGAGTGTCGCGCCGGGCGCGTTCTGGGCGGTGGCCTGCCGGGCGGCAAGCGACCGGAAGTGCGCGATGCGGGCGTCTTTGGCAACGCGGGCGGGACTTTTGCGATGGGCCATGGCGAACAATCCTTCGTGAAAACGCGAAGTCCCGTGTTTAACTGAAGCCAGGCTGTTTGACCAGTTCGGAATGGCCCGTGTTGCCGGCGGTGCTCAGGCGGAGGACAGTGCGAGGTCGCCGGTATTGCGCCGAAGGCAGAATTTGCCGCCCTGCTTGCCGCTGTACATGGCCGCATCCGCCAGCTTCAGAAGACCGATGGCATCGTTGCTGTCGTCCGGGGCAATGGCATAGCCGATGGTCAGGCCCACTTCCACCCGCACGTTGCCCAGCGAGAAGGGCGAGCGGAATGCGTCCAGCAGCTTGTGCCCCAGCTCCTGCGCCTGTTGTTCGCTGCCCAGGTGGCCCGTCATCACGACGAACTCATCACCCCCCAGGCGGGCCACCACGTCGCTCTGGCGCACGTGGCCCTGCAGGCGCCGGGTCACCGCGACGAGCAATTCGTCGCCCACGTCGTGGCCGTGCTGGTCGTTCACGGGTTTGAACCCATCCAGGTCCATCACGTACACGGCCAGCAGCTTGTCGGGCCCGCAGCGCGCCAGCGCGGATGCCAGCGCGATGTTCAGGCCGCGCCGGTTGGGCAGGCCGGTCAAGGGGTCCGTGTGCGCGAGGGAGCGCATGGCGTCGCGCTCGCGGTTGGCGTCCAGCGCCTCCAGGCGCAGTGCCTTGGTGCGCAGGCCCAGCACGCGCATGAAGAGCAGCATGTCCAGCGTCGCGCCGAACTCGAAGGAGTGCAGGGTCCAGAAGTTCACCGGCACCCAGCCACGGATCACGCCGATCACCGTGGCCGTGGCCGCGAAATAGACCAGCCACGCCAGCAGCAGGCTGCTGCCCACGGGGTCGCCCTGGCGCGCGCGGCGCACGGCGCCCGGGATGCCCATGAGCGCGGGAACCAGGCCGAGGATGCTCACGATGGCGGCAACGGCCGGCGTGCTCAGGATGTCCAGCGCATGGATGAAAGCCAGCAGCACGCACAGCAGGGCGCCTCCGCGCATCGTGCGCAGCAGGAGGCTCTTGGGGCGGTGCCCCACGAGGGCCTGGCTGATGAAGAGAAACGATCCGCAGGTGGCCATCAGCGCGGACAGGCCCGCCGCGTGGATTTCGAACCAGAGGCTGTCCTGCCAGAGGTACTGCGTGCCCAGGCCGAAGAGATGCAGTGAGAACAGCAGGCTGCCCGTGAGCAGCAGCGCGTACTGGATGAACAGCACATCCCGCAGATTGATCCATTGCGCCAGGCTGTAAACCAGCAGGCACAGTGCCAGGCCCGTCAGGATGCCCTGCAGCATCTGCTCGTTCATCGCGGCGCTGTGCCATGCGGTGGGTTTGTTCAGCGTGACCGGCAGCACCATGGCGCCCCGGGTTTCCACGCGCAGCAGCAGGTCGTAGTCGTGCCCGGGCTGCATGGCGAGGGCCAGGGCGTGGGTGCGGCTGCGCAGCGGTCTTTGTGAAAAAGGCTGCAGGCTGCCCAGCGTGGCCTGCTGGCTGACATGGCCGTCTGTGGTGAGATAGACCTCGACGCGGTTGAGAACCGGGTAGTCGATGTCGGCGATCCAGATGCCGTCGGAGGTGGGCGATACCGTCAGCGGGATGCGGATCCACATGGCGTCGGACCGCACGCCCAGTGTTCCGCTGGTTCCGGGCGGCGCGGAGAAATCCGGGGCGCGGGCCATCGCATCCTGCACCGACTGCAGCCGGGTGGGATCGGCCAGCACCGTGACCGCCGGCCAGACGTTGACCGAAGGCACGTCGTCGCGCAGAAGCAGCCGGTCCGTGGCGGCCTGGCAGCCTTCGCCCGCGTGCACGAGCAGCAGCAGGCATCCCAGCACCCATTGCCAGGCCGGGGCCGGCAGCCATTGCCACGGGAGCAGGGAAGGGACTGGGCGCATGGTGCTCGTCAATGCGCTGTGAGTATAGGAAGGCCCGCAACGCCTGGCACGCGGTATTTGCGCGCGCCGGGGTCCCGCGCTTCCAGGGAGGATGTGATGCCCGCCCCGCCGGCCCCGCCCGCCCGGACGCTGTGGGCGCGCTGCCGGATGTTCGCCACAGCGGCCAGCGTGCCACTGCGCGAGCATGGATTCACGGCGGGCGCGTCGCCATCTGTGCTTGCCATGTTGCTCCCCGGCCTGCAGGGCGACAAGGGGCTGCGGTGCTCCATCATCCCGCCAGCGCCGGTGTGGTGGTGATGCGCCGCACCGAGTGCTTGCCGCCTTGTTTGCCCGCGTACATCGCGGCGTCTGCGTGCCGCATCAGGGCCTGCGGGTCATCACTGTCCAGGGGCGCCAGTGCGTACCCGATGGTCAGCCCCACCTGGATGTGCAGGTGGCTCAATGTGAAAGGCTGCTCGAAGGCCCGCAACAGCGAGCGGCCCAGATCTTCGGCCTGCTCGGGGGTCGCCAGGTCGCGGGCCATGATGATGAATTCATCGCCGCCGAGCCGGGCCACGAGGTCGGTCTGGTGCCGCACGTTGGCCTGCAGGCGACGGCCCACTGCCACGAGCAAATCGTCGCCCACATCGTGGCCGTGCGCGTCGTTCACGGGCTTGAATCCATCCAGGTCCATGAGGTACAGCGCCACCAGCCGCTGCGGCGAACACTGCGCCAGCGCGGCCTCCAGGGCGTGCTGCAGGTCGCGCCGGTTGCTCAGTCCCGTGAGCGGATCGGTGTGGGCCAGCGAGTGCATCACGTCGCGCTCTCGCATGGCCTCCTGGGCCTGTGCCTTGGCGGCCTGGGCGCGCAGGCCCAGCACGCGAAAGAAGAGCAGCATGTCCGCCGTGGCGCCGAACTGGAACGAGTGCAGGGTCCAGAAGTTCGCGGGCACCCAGCCCTGGACCAGGCACACCATCACGGCGGCGGCCACGCCGAAGGCGATCCAGGCCACCAGCAGGGTGGCGCCGATGGGGTCTTTCTGCCGCACCCGCGCGACGGCGGCAGGCAGGCTGATGAGGGAAGGCAGGGTGCCCGCCAGGCTCATGAACGCGATGGCGATGGGCACGCTCAACCAGCCGAACACGACGCCTGCGCAGACCATGGCCGTGATCGCTGCGCCCGCCCGCATGGTGCGTGCGTACCGGCTGCCCTGCGTGTGGCCGGCCAGGGTGTGGCCCAGGAAGAGGAATGAGCCCGCGAGGGCCGCCAGCCCCGCCACCAGGCCCGAATACCGATCCATCCATGGATTGCCAGGCCACAGGTACTGCGGACCGATGCCGAAGAACTGCAGCGAAAAGCCCGCGCTGCCCAGCACCACCAGCGCATAGAAGCCGAACATGGGATCGCGCTGCGTGACCCACTGCATCAGGCTGTACATCAGCAGGCAGAGCGCCAGCCCGTTGAGCAGGCCCTGCAGCATCTGCTCGCCCAGGGCCTGGCGCATGTGAATGGGCATTTCGCTGACCGTGACGGGCAGGATCAGCGGACCGGTGGCCTGCACGCGTATCAACAGGTCGTAGGGCTGCCCGGCCCGCAGGTCGAACATCATCGCCGGCGTGCGGCTGGACCGCTGCGTCTGGTCAGACGGGCTTGTGCGGACCTGCTGAAGCACCTGGCCGCCGCTGGCCAGGTACATTTCGGCCTGCAGCGAGCTGTAGCCGATATTGACCACCCAGGGGGTGCGCGGCGCCTCGGGCGCGACGAGGGGGATGTGTAGCCACATCGCTGCCTTGTGCACGCCCAGCGAGCCGCCGCGCCGCGCGGGCGCCTCGAATTCGTCCAGGCGGCCCAGCATGTCCTGCGCCGAGAGCTGGTACGTGGGGTCGGCCTTGAGCGTGATGGCCTCCCAGGCATTCACTTGCGGCCTCTCCTGCGTGAGCACCAGGGGCGTGCCCGCCTGTGCGCCCACGGGCAGGGCCAGGGGAGCGAGCAGCCACAGCAGGATGGATGCCCTGCGGCAATGCGCGCGCCAAAGCCGGGCCAGCATCAGGAGAACGCGGGGCAGCAGGTGCATCGGCGTGAGAACAACGGCTACGTGGCTTGCCGCGCCGGGCCCGCGCTGGCGGCCTGCGCCTTCCCGGCCAGGCCCTGGCTCCAGCTGCCATGGGTGGTCAGCCGGTCCTCGATGCGGTTGAGCCAGCGGGGGGCGTGGGGGTCATCGCTCCAGCTGTGCATCACTTCGTCCACCTGGTTGAGCAGCTCGGTGGGCAGCTGGAGGGGGCGGGTCTGGCTCATGAGCACCTTGCTCATGAAGTGGTAGCCCAGGATGCGGGTGAGGGCCCGCACGATGGAGAAGCGGGGGAGCACCATCCGCGCAGCCACGTCGACGGCCCGCGCCAGCAGCAGCACTCCCCAAAACAGCAGCGCCGACGGCCAGGGCACGGGCTGTGTCAGGCCCAGGTCGCTCGCCGTGTCACGCCCGCACAGGTAGCGGGTCATGAGCCGGGGAAAGGGCTTCACGATGGGCCAGGGCAGGGCGTTCTCCATGGTCTGCATCAGGGCCTGGCCCAGGGCGGGACGGGGGTCTGGCGTGACGGGTTCGGCGCGGCCGCGGGCCTGCATCCGCGCCATCAGGGCCTTGCCCTGGTCCATGGTGTCCACCATCAGGGCGCGGTCGATGCCCAGGATGTGGCCCACCACGTTCCAGGCATGCAGATAGGCTTCCTCGTCGGCCGCCCGCAAACCGATGCCCAGGCGGCGCAGGCTGCGCAGGAACACATAGCCAAACGTGAGCAGGGTGTAGGCCAGTTCTTCCTGGTTGCAGGGCAGGCCGTCACCTTGGAGGTTCCAGCCACGGGCATACAGCGTCTGGAACATGGCCTGGCGTCCGCCCTGGGTCTGCAGGGCCTGCGGCGCAATACGCCCCGCGCCGCCCGCCAGCAGGTCCCTGACGGCATTCTGGGGGCTGCCATGCAGGATCAGGTTGCGGATGGTGGCGTGGATCAGGCGTACCTTGAGCACCTGCGCCACGCCGGCGCCGCGCTGGCTGAGGCCACCATGCATCATCACCGGAAAGATCATCGCGGCGGTGGAGCGGATGCGGTACTCCGCGTTCTGCTCCAGCTGGCCGGAGGTGTGCAGCACGCTCGACAGGTCGGGAATCACGTAGCACTCGGGCAGGCTGGCGCAGAACAGCAGGATGCATGACAGCGCCCCGTGTTCCATGAACAGCTTCTCGGCGCGCTCGATCTTGCGGGCATCGGCCCAGGGCGGCAGCACCTGGGCGGTCTGTACATAGTGGTCCAGGGCCTTGGACATGGCCGCATCCACCCCCTCGCCCTGGGCGGTCCAGCCCACCAGGCTTGCGTTGTCCGCCCACTGGCTGAACAGGCGGTTCACGGTGTCGATGCGCGCCCATTGCGGTGCGTCCATCGCCACGTCCCCTTCGGGCCAGTCGCCCAGGATGTCGGCGATGGTCTGGTCGGCCAGCGGGTCGGCGTGGCGCTGCATGCCTGCAAGCTCCGAATCGGGCAGAGGGGATGGTGAGAGGGTCTTGCCGTGGTTCATGCTGCGGTCTCCGTGGTTGCGCGCCAGCGCTGAAAGCCCGCCAGGGCGCACAGCAACGGGATGCCCATGGCGAACGGCGCGATCGAGCGGATCTCCACAGGATTGCCCAGGATCATCTGGAACACCATGCCCGATGCGTAGATGGCCAGTGGCACCAGCGCATGGCGGCGCAGGAAGGGGCTGGTCGGGCGAAGCGCGAGTTTGCGCACCGACATGCGAAAGCCAAAGATGATCACGAAGGCCACGAACACCCAGCCAAAGAAGCCCTGCACCGTTTCGCCAAACCAGGCGCCGTCGGTCTTGGCCATGATCCAGGCTTTCAGGGTGTAGACCAGGTAGGGGTCGGCGCCCAGGTCGAACGCGGTGACGATCATCGCCGCCAGGAACGACAGCATCGCGGCGTGGCCCAGCCCCGGCGCGCCGTCCACCGGCGACTGCCAGACGATGAGGTTGCTGATCACGTAGCCCGCATACGTCAGCGCGAACCACATCATGGGAATGACGATGGGAACATCCACAAACCGCGCGCCCAGTACCTCGGTGTAGGTGTAGTGCCCGAAGAACCAGCCATGCGTGGTACCCATCTGCTCGGCGAACCAGCCCAAGCCCAGGGCGATCAGCACGAACTGCAGCGCGGGCCGGGCGCCCAGCAGGTGCGTGGCGCTGGCCCAGCAGCACGCGAACATGAGCACCGAGGCCGTGACGATGGCGATGGTGGTGTCGTTGTGGGTGCGCACCGCCGTGGCCACCAGGAAGGCGGCCAGCAGGGCAAAGCTCAGCGCCGGCAGGCGCGCGGCCAGTGGGGTCCGTGCAGGCATGGGTGTATCACGCTGTAACAAACCTCCAGTGTAGAGGATGGAGCCCAAAATGGCGCGGCCTGTGTGTCCTGCGCATCAGCGCGCTTTTTCGGCGCTTTTGGCGGCTGTTCCGGTGCTATGCCGCTGGGCTCAGGGGTTCAGCGACGCCAGGTTGAGCAGGGAGGCCTCCATGGCGGCGGCCGTGGCCAGCGGCTGCTCCATGGGGAAAAGGTGGCTGCCGTCGAGCATCATCGTGCGGCCCTGGGTGATGCGCAGCGTCATGGCCATGCCCACCTGCTTCATTTCGTCCGAGTCCCGCCCGCCGATGAAGGCGGCCGGGCATTGCAGCGGATGGGTGCTGAGCAGCCGGCCCAGGTTGTGCGGCAGCGTGTTGTAGATGGCGGTTTCCACCGCACGGTCGAATCCGAGCACGCGCTTGCCATCGTGGTCCTGCAGTCCGTGGCTGATGTAGTCCTGCAACACGTCCGGATGCCACTGTGCAAAGGCCTTCTTCTTGCGGAAGTGTTCCAGCGCCTCGTCATTGCTGGCCCAGCTGAAGCGCCGCTGCCGGCTGATCTTGCCGGGCGAGATGGAGCCCACCACCTGCGTGCGCTTGGCCACCCCGACCGCGTTGGCCTTCCAGCCGCCCAGCAGGGGCGAGTCGATCAGCAGCACGCCGCGCACGAGCTCGGGGTGGCGGGCCGCTGCCATCACGCTCAGAAAACCGCCGAGCGAATGCCCTGCCAGAAACACTGGCGCACCCAGGCGCTGGACCTGCGCCGTGGCGAAGTCGGCGAGCTGCTGCACCAGGTGCGGCCAGTTGTTGGTGACGGGGTACCTGGGGTCGTGCCCATACCGATCCACCGCGCTCACTTCGAACCCGCGGGCCCGCAGGTGCTTGAAAAGGACGCGGTAGGTGCTCGCTGGGAAGCTGTTGGCGTGCGAAAAGACGATGGGAAGCATGGGGTACCCGGCAGGAGTGAAGGTCGGGCGCTGCGGCCCCGCGGCCGTCAGATCAGCTTGTCCAGATGGTTGGTGATCTTCTTGAGCGGCTTGCTGCGCGCCGGGTTCACCATGATGGGCACGGTGGTCACGCCGCCGCCCCAGGCGGGGTCTTCGATGCTGTCGAACACCTGGCGCAGCTTCTGGCCCCAGCTGTCGTGCAGCATGCGGAAGTAGGGATTGTTCTCGTCGATGCACACCACTTTCTCGGTCGAGAAACGGTCCACCTCATAGACGACGAGGTCCAGCGGCAGGCCCACCGAGAGGTTGGACTTGAGCGTGCTGTCCATGGAGACCAGCGCGCACTTGGCGGCTTCGTCCAGCGGTGTTTCGGGCGTCAGCACGCGGTCGAGCACGGGCTTGCCGTACTTGGATTCGCCGACCTGGAAGTACGGCGTCTCGGACGTCGCCTCGATGAAGTTGCCGGCCGAATACACCTGGAACAGGCGCATGCCCTCGCCCTTGATCTGGCCGCCGAACACCATGGACACATTGAAGTCCACGCCCGAGCGCTTGAGCGCCGCCCCGTCGCGCTCGTGCACGTGGCGCACGGCGGCGCCCAGCACGCGGGCCGCGTCGAACATGCTCTTGGCGTTCCAGATGGAGATCGTCTCGCCCGAGTCACCATCCTTGAGCTGCTCGGTCTGCAGGATCTCGCGCACCGACTGCGAAATGGACAGGTTGCCCGCCGACAACAGCACCATGAAGCGGTCGCCCGCCTTCTCATACACCATCATCTTGCGGAAAGAGCTGATCTGGTCCAGGCCGGCGTTGGTGCGCGAATCGGACAGGAAAACCAGCCCGGCGTTGAGTTTGATGGCGACGCAATACGTCATGGAAAAAGTGGGGTCGTTGGAAGAGAGGAACCCGCGAGTTTAGTCTGGCGTGGGAAGGCCCCCTTGGGAGGTGGTGCCGGACGGCTCTCCTGTGCTTCGTGGCGGGTATGCGAAATTGATAGCAATGGAGGGGGGATGGACAAGCGCTGCAGGCAATTTTTAATAAGAATCGGCTTGCTGCAACCCCCGCCGCCAACCCGGGGCCACAGCAGTTGGCAAGGCAAGGTCCGCCGAGGGGGCAAAGGGCTATTCCTCCCAGGCCAGGCAGCATGCGCCCGCCGCTCCTATCATCCGCCGCTTCACCTGGAGGGGCCTTGCCGTGTTGAACCCACTGATTTTGTCTGGAACCCGCCGCGCCTGCGCGCTGGCTTTGGTTGCATTGCTGGCGGCCTGTGGCGGAGGCAGCGCGCAAGACCCCGGCGATGGAGGCAACCCTCCGGAGCCACCCCCCGCACCGGCGCGTTCCGGCCAGCTCGAATCCGCCGCCTTGCTTGGCACGGTGCCGGCCGCTGGCATCGCCGCAGCCCTGGCCGCCAAGGAATCGCTGGCCCAGGACGTGGTGCCGCGCTACAGCGTCGCCTCCTACCGGCTCGAATACCTCACCACCGATGCCGACGGCAAGGAGGTGCGCGCCTCCGGCCTGGTCAGCGTGCCGCAAAAGCCAGCCGGCGCCAAGAGCCCGGTGCTCAGTTACCAGCACGGCACCATCTTCCGCGATGCCGAGGCGCCCAGCAACAACGCGGTGGCGTCCGAGGTGTCGGTGGTGCTCGCGTCGCTGGGCTATATCGTGCTGGCGCCCGACTACGTGGGTTTTGGCGCCTCCAAGGGCACGCCCCACCCCTACCTGCTGGCGGCGCCCTCGGCGGCCGCCACGGCGGATTTTCTGACGGCCGCCCGCACCTGGCGCGGCCAGGCCAACGTGGCGGACAACGGCCAGCTCTTTCTGACCGGCTACTCCGAAGGCGGCTACGTCACCCTGGCCACGCACCGCGCGCTGCAGGCGGGCGGATCGCCGCACCTGCAGCAGCTGCGCATGGTGGTGCCGGGCGCGGGGCCCTACAACGTGCAGACCACCATGGATGGCCTGGTGGACCTGGTGCGGCAAGAACAGCCGGTGATCGGCGCACTCATCAACCCGGGCTTCCTGCGCTACCTGGGCGGCAGCGTGCAGCGCGAGGTGCGCCGCCTGCTGCTGCGTGCGCTCATCCCGGGCGATGCCGACGTGGCCTACGACACGCGCTTCATCGACCACTTCCTGGCCGACGATGTGCAGGCCCTGGCCAGCGCCAGCAACGTCTACGACTGGAAACCCAACGTGCCCGTGCGCCTGTACCACGGCCGCGACGACCGCACGGTGCCCTACGCCAGCTCGGTCAGCACCGTGCGCGCCATGCAGAATCGCGGCGCGGGCGACCTGGCCGGCCTGACCGAGTGCCGCGCACGACCGGTGGCCGGGCATCTGCAGTGTGTGCCGCCGTTCATCACCTTCATGCTCGGGCAGCTGGCACCAGTGGCGCAGGATCTTTGAGCCGGGGCGCCGGGCCGGGAGCCTGGCGCCGTCGCCTCAGCCCGCCATCTTCTTGAGCTGGTAGAGCGCATCCAGCGCCTCGCGCGGGCTCAGCGCATCGGGATTGATGCCCGCCAGCGCGGCCTCCACCGGGCTGGCGCCCGCGCCCTCGGGCGCGGCCGGGGTGGCGAACAGGTCCACCTGCAGGTCGTTCTCGCCCGCGCGCTCCTCCAGCGCGGCCAGCGCATGGCGGGCGTGGTGCAGCACCGGCGAGGGCATGCCCGCGAGCTTGGCCACCTGGATCCCGTAGCTGCGGCTGGCCGGCCCGGGCTGGATCTCGTGCAGGAACACGATGTCCGCGCCCGACTCGGTGGCGCTCACGTGCATGTTGATCGCGTGGCGCGCCTTGGCGGGCAGCTCGGTCAGCTCGAAGTAGTGCGTGGCAAAGAGCGCGAACGCGCGGGTCTTGTCGTGCAGGTGCGTGGCGATGCCGCTGGCCAGCGCCAGGCCGTCGAAGGTGCTGGTGCCCCGGCCGATCTCGTCCATCAGCACCAGGCTGTGGGGCGTGGCCGCGTGCAGGATCTGCGCGGCCTCGGTCATCTCCAGCATGAAGGTCGACTGCGCGTTGGCCAGGTCGTCCGCCGCGCCGATGCGGGTGTGGATCGCGTCGATGGGCCCCAGCCGGCAGCTCGCGGCCGGCACGTGGCTGCCCATGCTGGCCAGCAGCACGATCAGCGCCACCTGCCGCATGTAGGTCGACTTGCCGCCCATGTTGGGGCCGGTGATGACCTGCATGCGCGTATTGGCGTTCAGCCGCGTGTGGTTGGCGATGAAGCTGCCGCTCGACGTCTCGGCCAGGCGCGCCTCGACCACGGGGTGGCGGCCCCCTTCGATCTCGATGCAGGGCTCGGGCACGAACTGCGGCGCGCACCAGTTCAGCGTGAGCGAGCGCTCGGCCAGCGTGCACAGCACGTCCAGCGTGGCCAGGGCCTGCGCCAGGCGGGTGAGCGCGGGCACGTGGGGCTGGAGCTGGTCGAGGATCTGCTCGTACAGCCACTTCTCGCGCGACAGGGCGCGCTCGTTGGCCGACAGCGCCTTGTCCTCGAAGGCCTTGAGCTCAGGCGTGATGAAGCGCTCGGCGTTCTTCAGGGTCTGGCGGCGGCGGTAGTCGTCGGGCACCCGGCCAAGGTTGCTGCTTGTCACTTCGATATAGAAGCCGTGCACCTTGTTGAACTGCACGCGCAGGTTGGCGATGCCGGTGCGGGTTTTCTCGCGCGTTTCCAGGTCCAGCAGAAAGGCATCGCAGTTGGTCTGGATGGCGCGCAGTTCGTCGAGTTCGGTATCGAAGCCCGGGGCGATCACGCCGCCGTCGCGCACCAGCGCGGCGGGCTCCTCGGCGATGGCCGCGCACAGCAGGGCGGTACAGCCCTCGGGCGGATGCAGGTGGCTGAAGATCTGAATCAAATAGGGCTCTGGCGCTTGTCCAGAAAGCGCTAGCAGCTCTGATTTTTGTAGCGTCTTGCAGAGCGCGACCAGCTCGCGCGGGCGCACCTGGCGCAGCGCGATGCGGGCGGTGATGCGCTCCACATCGCTCACGCCCTTGAGTTCGCCGCGCAGTGTGGACCAGGGGCCCGCACCGCCGCCTGCGCCGCCCGCACCCCGCAAGGCTGTGGTGGCCGACAGGCGCTGGCGTGCCTCGGCGCGGTCGCGGCGCGGCTCCAGCAGCCAGGTCTTGAGCAGGCGGCTGCCCATGCCGGTCATGCAGGTGTCCAGCAGCGAGAACAGCGTGGGCGCGTCGTCGCCGCGCAGGGTCTTCACGAGCTCCAGGTTGCGCCGCGTGGTGGCGGGCAGGTCGATGAGGTCGTCGCCGCGCTGCACCTGCACGCTGTGCACGTGCGTGAGCGTGCGGCCCTGGGTGTGCTCGGCATAGGCCAGCAGGCCGGCCGCCGCGGCGTGCGCCTCGCCCAGGTCCTGCGCGCCCCAGGCCTGCAGGCTGGCGGCGCCCAGGTTTTCGAGCAGCTTGCGCTCGCCCAGGGCGCTGTCGAACTGCCAGTCGGGCCGGGGGCTCATGGGGCAGTTGAAGGCGCCGCCCTGGCGCAGCGCCTGCAGCTGCTGCTCGAAGCGGTCCGTCACGCCCGCGCTGTAGATCAGCTCGCTGGGGCCCACGCGCGCGATCCACCCGCCCAGTTCGTCCTGCGCGCATTCGGCCAGGTGCACGCGCCCTTGCGTCACGCTCAGCCACGCCAGGCCGCAGCGCGCGCGCGGCGCCTGGTGCACGGCCATGAGCAGCGATTCGGACTTGTCGGACAGCAGCTCCGTGTCGGTCAGCGTGCCGGGCGTGACCACCCGCACGACCTTGCGCTCCACCGGCCCCTTGGCCGCGCCCACTTCGCCCACCTGCTCGGCGATGGCCACCGACTCGCCCATCTTGATGAGGCGGGCCAGGTAGTTCTCCAGCGCATGGAAGGGAACGCCCGCCATGGTCACCGGCTGGCCGCCCGACTGGCCGCGCTGCGTGAGGGTGATGTCGAGCAGGCGCGCCGCCTTTTCGGCGTCGCCATAGAACACCTCGTAGAAATCGCCCATGCGGTAGAACACAAGCGTTTCGGGATACCCGGCCTTCAGGGCCAGGTACTGCTGCATCATGGGGGTGTGGTGCTCGAGCGTGTCGGACATGCGGGGGGCCGGGAAATGAGGCGTGGACTGTAGCAGTTCGCCCGGCACGCGCCGCCGCGGGCCCCGCGCGGCGAAACCTGGCGGCGGGCCCGTGCCGGTCCCTGCGGCGTGTCCGGCGGGCCTCGGGTTTTCCCTTGGGAAAATGCCCCAGGTTTTGAACGAATGTTACGTTTAGACATACTCTTGCCTGTATGCTGGCACTTTGGCTTTTGACCGTCGGCCCCGCCCTGCGCAGGCGGGACCCATCCCAACCGCAGGCTTCAGAGGTTCCAGAGCGACCGTGATCTCGTCCGAACTGTTGACCGATCTCCTCGCCCCCGCTGGTGAGGGCCCCATAGAGCCCATGGCGCAGGCGCGCTTGCAGGCCCTGGTCGATGCCGTTCCGGTGGCATTGATGGAGTTCCGGCTGCAGCGGGGCCGCCTGCTGCTGTTGGCCGCCAACGCCGCCGCCCGCCGCATGCCCGGCCTGGGCGCCGTGCGCAACCCGGGCGCGGATGCGAGCGAGGTGTTCGACCTGCTGGAAGGCACGGCGCTGCTGGACCAGCTGCACGGCGTGGTCCGGGTGGGGGCGCCGCTCGAATGCCGCCAGGTGGTGCGCGAGCCGGGCCGGCTGCTGCTGGCCTGGGATCTTTCTGCCCGCCGCGTGACCAATGACTGCATCGTGGTCACGGTGCGCGATGCCACCGAGGCCGAAACCCTGCGCTCGGCGCTGGCCGCTTCCGAACGCGCGCTGGAGGAGGTGCGCCGCGAGCTGCGCGAGCAGACCGAGGTCTTCAACGCCATGGAGAGCCTGGCGCGCACCGGCCACTGGCGCCGCATCGAAGACCCTGGCGAGACGGTGCTGCTGTGGTCCCCGGGGCTGTGCGAGATCGCGGGTTTCGAGCAGCAGGAATGGGTGGACCCGGAGCGCGCCGTGAGCGGCATCCTGCCCGAAGACCGCCAGGTGTTCGACAAGGTGCGCGAGCGTGGAGCCGGCGGGGATGTGGAATACCGCTGGCGCCGTCCCGATGGCGAGGTGCGGTGGATGCGTTCCCGCGTGCGGCGCACGCTCCCGCGCGACGGGGTGCAGGTGGTGATGGGCGTGGTGCAGGACGTGACGGACGAGCACCGCGCCGCCGAGCAGTTGCGCGAACAGCTGCTGTTCATCCAGCGCATCGCCAGCCGCATTCCGGGCTTCATCTACGAATACCGCCTGCACGCGGATGGCGGCACCAGCGTGCAGTACATCAGCGATGCGGTGCGCGAATTCATGGGCGTGGAGCCGCACGAGGTCACGGCCGACCACGGCGTGCTCATGCACCGCGTGCTGGCCGAGGACCTGCCCCAGGTGCAGCGCTCCGCCATCACCTCGGTGCGCAAGCTGGTGCCCTGGCAGTGCGAATACCGCGTGCGCATGCCCGACGGCAGCGTCCGCTGGCACATGACCAATGCCATTCCGCACCGCGAGCCCGATGGCTCGGTGGTATCGCACGGCTTCACGATGGACATCACGGACCGCAAGCGAGCGGAGCAGGAGATCGAGCGCCTGGCGTTCTTCGACGCGCTGACGGGCCTGCCCAACCGGCGGCTGCTGCTCGATCGCCTGCAGCGCTCCATCGCCGCGTGCCAGCGCACCAGGAACCTGGGCGCGCTGCTGTTCATCGACCTGGACAACTTCAAGGACCTCAACGACACCCTGGGCCACGACATGGGCGACCAGCTCCTGGCGCAGGTGGCCACGCGCCTGGTGGGCAGCGTGCGCGAGGCCGACACCGTCGCGCGCTTTGGCGGCGACGAATTCGTCGTCATGCTCGAAGTCCTGGCGCCCCAGCTGCCGCAGGCGGCCGCGCAGGCGGAAACCGTGGCCGAGAAACTTCTGGCCAGCCTGAACCAGCCCTTCGAACTGGACGGCGCCCAGCACTACAGCACCCCCAGCATCGGCATCACCCTCTTTGGGGACGAACGCCTGAGCGTGGACGAACTGCTCAAACGCGCCGACCTGGCCATGTACCAGGCCAAGGCGGCGGGGCGCAACACCCAGCGCTTCTTCGACCCGGACATGCAGGCGGCCGTCAACGCGCGCTCCAACCTGGAGGCCGACCTGCGCCAGGGGCTGGCGCGGGGAGAACTGCTGGTGCACTACCAGCCCGTCGTGGACCACCAGTCCCAGCTCATGGGCGCCGAGGCCCTGGTGCGCTGGCGCCACCCCCAGCGCGGGATGATCAGCCCCGGCGACTTCATCCCCCTGGCAGAGCAGACAGGCCTGATCCTGCCGCTGGGGCAATACGTGCTGCAGACCGCGTGCCGGCAACTGCAGCGCTGGGCAGAGCACCCGGACACGGCGCACCTGTCCATCTCCGTGAACGTGAGCGCGCGGCAGTTTCGCCAGGCCGGCTTCGTGGCCGAAGTGCTGCAGACCCTGCACAGCCACCAGGCGGACCCGCGCAGGCTCAAGCTGGAGCTGACAGAAAGCCTGCTGCTGGGAGACATCGAGGACACCATCGCGCGGATGGTGCAGCTCAAGAGCGAAGGGGTGGGATTTGCGCTGGACGACTTCGGGACAGGGTACTCGTCCCTGTCGTACCTCAAGAGACTGCCGCTGGATCAGGTGAAGATAGACCAGAGCTTCGTGCGGGACGTGCTGGCGGACCCCAACGACGCGGCGATCGTGCGCACGATCCTGGCGCTGGCCAAGAGCCTGGACCTGCAGGTGGTGGCCGAGGGGGTGGAGACGACGGGGCAGCTGTCGTTCCTGCGGCTGCATGGCTGCGAGGGGTTCCAGGGGTTTCTTTTCGGGCGGCCCGGACCGGTGGGAGATATCGATGCCTTGCTGTATCCCGCACGGTAGGCCCTGCCCGGGGCACGGTCCAGGCACGGCTGGGGGTGGGGCGTGACGCGGGTTGGCGCAGGCGTGGGAGTGTTCCTGGACAAGGTGCTGGACCGCAATGCCCCGGGCGCGCGGGGCTTTGTGCTGGTGGTGGTGGCGGCGCTGGCGGGTGCGTGGCTGGTGGTGCTGGCCGCGATGCACTGGCAGGGCGCGGAACGCGCCGCCGAGCGCGCGAAGCTGCTGCAGCAGACCGTCGACGTGCTGCAAAACCGCATCACCGGCGGTGGCATGCTGGGGGCGGTGTCGCTGCTGGGCCTGAGCGAGCCGCTGCTCAAGGCGATGGCCCGTGGCGAGCTGCCGCCGGACGATCCCGAGGCCCTGGCGCGCCTGGGGGTGGCGCGCGGCCGGTTCCTGGTGAGCGGGGTCTACGTGATGTCCGGCGACGGCACCGTGGTGGCGCACGAGACGCCGGGCACCCGTTCCACCGGCCTGAACCTTGCGTTCCGGCCCTATTTCCAGCAGGCCATCAAGGGCGCCATCAGCGTGTATGCCGCGATCGGCAGCAACTCGCAGGAGCGGGGCCTGTACTACGCCGCGCCGCTGTACGAAAGCGACACGCCGTCGAGCACGATCATCGGCGTGGTGATGTTCAAGGTGGGCTTCGAGTCGTTCGACGAAGTGCTGCGGCGCACCGAAATGCCGACCGTGCTGTTGTCTCCTCACGGTGTCGTGTTTGCGTCCACACGGCCCGAATGGCTGTTCGCCGTGGCGCCGCCGCTCACCCAGGCGCGCATTGACGCGATCCGCGCCTCGCGCCAGTTCGGCAATCATTTCGACAAGGGCCTGGCGTCCGCCCTGCCTTTTGCGCCGGATGCGGGCGAGGTCGTCCTCGACGGAATGACCTATGCGGTGGAGCGCCGCCGCGTTGACTGGGGCGACCCGGGCGGCCAGTGGCAGCTGGCGATGCTGGACGATGTGAGCGCGCTCATGCCCGCCACCGAGCGCCTGCAGGTGGGGGGCGGGGCGTTCGTGCTGCTGTGCCTGCTGGGCCTGCTGCTGCTGGATCTGCTGCGCAGCCGCGCGCGGATGGCCGCCGCGCTCGAGCGTTTCAGCGTGCTGGGGGCCGCGCTCGAAAGCAGCCCCGCCTCGGTGGTGATCACGGACGGGGATGGCCGCATCGACTGGGTCAACCCGCAGTACGAGCGCAACACCGGGTACACGCTGGAAGAGGTCCGGGGCAAGAAGCCATCGATGGTCGCCAGCGGCCAGACCCCCGCACGGACCTACCAGGACATGTGGTCCACGTTGCTGTCGGGCCGTTCCTGGCGGGGCCAGTTCGTGAATCGCCGCAAGGACGGAACCATCTACCACGACGAGGCCACGCTGTCTCCGGTGTTCGATGAACGCGGCAAGCGCATCGCCATCGTCGGCCTGCACGCCGATGTGTCCGAGCGCATCCAGGCCCAGCAGGAGCTGGAGCGGCGCGAGCGCCTGCTCAATGAGCTGCTGGAGCAGCAGACCGCGATCTTCGACAACGCGCCTCCCATCGTCTTGCTGTGCGATGGGCAGGTCCGCCAGTTCAACCCGGCGTTCATGGAGCTGATGGGGGGTACCGCGTCCCAGTTGCTGGGGCAGGGCGTGTCGGCGCTGTTCGGCGGCGCGGCCGGCTCGGACCGGTTCAACGCGCGCGTGGGGGGGGACCTGGCGGCTGGCGAGGCCGTGCGCGAGACCACGTCCCTGTGCCGCCTGGACGGCAGCCGGTTCGAGGCGCGGCTGGCGGGCCGAAGCCTGCAGATGGACGGCTGCAGGACCGCCTCCATCTGGGTGATCGAGGATGTCAGCGAACAGCGGCGCGCCGAGATCGCGATGCAGCAGGCCAAGGAGCGGCTGGAACTGGCGCAGGAGGCCGGCAAGATCGGTGTGTTCGACATCGACCTGGCCACCGGCCAGGTGTTGTGGAGCGAAAAGCTCCTGGCCATGTTCGGCCTGCCGCCCGGCACCGGGGAGCGTACGCAGCAGGACTGGATGGAGCGCCTGCACCCCGAGGACCGCGACCGGGCCGCCGCCGCGTTTGCCGGTGCGCTGGCGGGGGGCGAGATGCATCTGCGTGATTCGTGGCGCATCGTGCGGCCGCAGGGCGAGGAGCGCTGGTTCCTGTCGGCCGCCCGCATCTTTCGCGACGGCAGGGGCAAGGCGGTGCGCGTGGTGGGCGTCAACGTGGACGTCCACGACCAGAAGCTGCTCGAGGCCCGCGTGGCCGAGCAGCTGGACTTTCAGCAGGCGCTGATCGACGCCATTCCCGTGCCCCTGTTCTACAAGGGAGCGGATGGCCGCTACATCGGCTTCAACCGCGCCTACGAGCAGGCCTTTGGCGTGCAGCGCGAGGCGCTGATCGGCAAGACGGTGCTGGACCTGGCCTTCCTGCCCGAGGCCGAGCGGGAGCGCTTCGACGCGGATGCCGAGGAAGCCCTGAACGGGGTCCAGTCGGTGCACAAGGAGGTGGACCTGCCGTATGCCGACGGAATGGTCCACCACACCCTGTTCTGGCTGCACGGATTCTCGCGGCCCGACGGCTCGCCCGGGGGCGCCATCGGCACGTTTGTGGACATCACCGACCGGCAGCGCGCCGAGCAGGACCTGCGCCGCGCCAAGGAGCTGGCCGAGGAGTCCACCGCGCTCAAGTCGAACTTCCTGGCCAACATGAGCCACGAGATCCGCACGCCCATGAACGCGATCATCGGCATGTCGCACCTGGCGCTCAAGTCGGGCCTTTCGGCGCGCCAGCACGACTACGTGAGCAAGATCCAGCAGGCGGGCCAGCACCTGCTGGGCGTGATCAACGACATCCTCGATTTTTCCAAGATCGAGGCGGGCAAGCTCACGGTCGAGAAGCAGCCCTTCGTGCTCGACCGCATGCTGGAGAGCGTGTCCGACGTGGTGGGCTACAAGGCCGGTGCCAAGGGGCTGGAGCTGGTCTGCGACGTGGGGGCCGACGTGCCCCCGAACCTGGTGGGGGACTCGCTGCGGCTGGGGCAGATCCTCATCAACTTCGCCAACAACGCCATCAAGTTCACCGACACCGGCGAGATCAGCATTGCCGTGCGGCTGGTGGAGGAGGCGGGCAACCGCGTGCTGCTGCGCTTCGAGGTGCGCGACACGGGCATCGGGCTCACCGTGGACCAGATGGGGCGGCTGTTCCAGAGCTTCCAGCAGGCGGACACGTCCACCACGCGCCGCTACGGCGGCACGGGGCTGGGGCTGGCCATCTGCAAGAGCCTGGCGGAACTGATGGGCGGCGAGGTCGGCGTGCAGAGCATCCATGGCCAAGGCTCCACCTTCTGGGTCGCCGTGCCGCTCGAGCGCGGGGCACCCGCGCGGATGCTGCTGCCGCCGCCGGACCTGCGGGGGCGCAGGGTGCTGGTGGTGGACGACAACCACACGGCGGCCACGGTGCTCTCCGACATGCTGCACGCCATGGGCTTCGAGGTGGAACAGGCCTATTCCGGGCTGGAAGCGCTCGACAGGCTGCGCGAATCCATGGCGCGGCACCAGCCTTTCGGCCTGCTGCTGCTCGACTGGCACATGCCGGGCATGGATGGCATCCAGCTGGCGGGCCACATCCGGGGGCTCGGGATGGCGCAGGTGCCCAAGATGCTCATGGTCACGGCCTACGGGCGAGAGGATGTGATGCGCGCCGCGCGCGCGCAGGGCATCGACACGGTGCTGATCAAGCCCGTCAACGCGTCGCTGCTGTTCGACACGCTGATGCAGCCGCTGGAACACTCCACCTACAGCCCGCGCCGCGCGGTCACCCCGGCGCCTGCGGCGGACGAGCTGCCGCTCGCGATCCGGGGCGCGTCCGTGCTGCTGGTGGAAGACAACGAACTCAACCAGATGGTGGCGGTCGAGCTGTTGCGGGAAGCCGGTTTTTCCGTCGATGTGGCCGAAAACGGCCAGATTGCGATCGAGCGCATCGAGCGCAAGCCCTATGACGTGGTGCTGATGGACATGCAGATGCCCGTCATGGACGGAGAAACCGCCACGCGGCGGCTGCGCAGCGACCCGCGGTATGCCCAGCTGCCCATCGTGGCCATGACGGCCAACGCGATGGAGGCCGACCGCCAGCGCTGCTTTGCCGCGGGCATGAACGACCATGTGGCCAAGCCCATCGAGCCCGCGGCGCTCTGGAGCGCCTTGGGCCGCTGGATCCGGCCCCGGCCAGGCCTGGGCAAGCCGCCCGCGCCGGGCCTGCCCGCCACGGCTCCGCCGGATGGCGAGGCGGCGCCCGGCCTGTCCTTGCCCACGGTGGCGGGGCTGGACACGGCCCTGGGCCTGCAGCGCGCGCTGGGCAAGCCGGCCCTGTACGCCGAGATGCTGCGCCGGTTCGTGCAGGGACAGTCACGGGTGCTTGCCGACATGGAGCAGGCCAGCGCCGGCGGCGACACGGTGCTCGCCGAGCGCCTGGCGCACACGCTGCGTTCCGTGGCGGCCAACATCGGGGCCGAGGAGGTGTCCTCCCATGCCCAGGCGCTGGAGCACGCCCTGCGCAGCGGGCAGGAGGCGGGTGCCGCCGCGGCCCTTCTGGGGGCCGTGGACTCTGCGCTGCAGCCCCTCCTGGACGGCCTGCAGGCGTGGATGCAGCGGCACCGGCCGGCGGCGCCGGACAGCGTGGCTGGCGCGGGTGCGGGCCACGAGGGGCTGGACGGCGCAGGTGCCCTGCAGCACCTGCGCGGCCTGCTGGAGCAGGACGATCCTGCAGCGCCGGAGTTTTTCCAACACAATGCCCCTGTGCTGAAGCCCGTGCTGGGGAGCGCCTTCACGGTGGTCGAGATGCACACCCTGAATTTTGATTTCGAGCAGGCCCTGGGGGCCATGGCCGATGCGCCAGGCTCCGAACACCCTGCCGCCCACACCCCCTGAGCGGCACAACACGCAGGAAATTCCATGGACAACGCGCCCTTTGCCTCCCCGCAGGCCGTTCTCGTTGAAAAACCGATCGCCACGGTGCTGGTGGTGGATGACACGCCCGACAACCTCACCCTGATGGGCAGCCTGCTGCGCGAGCATTTCCTGGTGAAAGTGGCCAACCATGGGGAAAAGGCCCTGAAGATCGCGCAGTCGGGCACGCCGCCCGACCTGATCCTGCTGGACATCATGATGCCCGAGATGGACGGCTACGAGGTCTGCCGGCGCCTGAAGGCCGCGTCCGCCACGCGCGACATCCCGGTGATCTTCCTCACCGCGCGCTCCGACCCCGATGACGAACGCATGGGCTTGGCGCTGGGCGCGGTGGACTACATCACCAAGCCCATCAGTCCGCCCATCCTGCTCGCGCGCGTGAACACCCATCTGGCGCTCAAGGCCACGGCGGATTTCCTGCGCGACAAGAGCTCCTACCTGGAGCGCGAGGTCGCCATGCGCACGCTGGAGGTGCAGGCCATCCAGGACGTGACCATCATGGCCATGACCTCGCTGGCCGAGACGCGCGACAACGAAACCGGCAACCACATCCGCCGCACCCAGCTGTACGTGAAGACGCTGGCCGAGCGGCTGCGCCACCACCCGCGGTTCGAGCCGGTGCTCAACGACCGGATGATCGAGCTGCTCTACAAGTCGGCGCCGCTGCACGACATCGGCAAGATCGGCATCCCCGACAGCATCCTCCTGAAGCCGGGCAAGCTCACCGTGGAAGAGTTCGAGATCATGAAGACCCACACCACGCTGGGCCGCAACGCGATTGAGGAGGCCGAGCGGCGCCTGGGCATGCGGGTGGCTTTTCTGAGCGTGTCCAAGGAGATCGCCTACTGCCACCAGGAAAAGTGGGATGGCTCGGGCTACCCGCAGGGGCTGGCGGGGGATGCCATTCCGGTGTCGGCGCGCCTCATGGCCGTGGCCGACGTGTACGACGCGCTCATCAGCAAACGGGTCTACAAGCCCGCGTTCTCGCACGACCAGGCGTGCAACACCATCGTGCGGGGCAAGGGCACGCATTTCGACCCCGACATGGTGGATGCGTTCGTGGACATTGCGGAAGATTTCCGCAGCATTGCCCAGAAATACCCCGACCCGAACTGAGCACAGTCCCGATAGGGGACGGTGCTCAGGCATACATCAGAACGGCGCGTCTTCGCTCTTGGGGGCGTCGGCCTGTGGGGCGGTACCCGCGGTGTCGGACTCCACATCGGCTGCAGCCTCGGCTTCAGCGCTGACGGGTGCGTCTGCCGCAGCCGCCTGGCGCACGGCCGCCTTGTCGCCCGCGCTCGCAAACTTGCTGTACTTGCCCAGGATGGGCACCAGCTGGCCGTAGATGCGGGGGTTGCCGGCCAGGCATTCGCGTTGCTCCAGGAAGTCGGCTTCGCCCGTGAAGTTGCCCACCAGGCCGCCGGCCTCGGTCACCAGCAGCGAGCCGGCGGCCACGTCCCAGATCGACAGGCCGGTCTCGAAGAAGCCATCCGTGAAGCCCGCGGCCACGTAGGCCAGGTCCAGGGCGGCGGCGCCGGGGCGGCGCAGGCCGGCGGTGCGCTGCATCACGTCGGCCATCATGTTCAGGTAGCTCTTGAAGTTGTCGCCCGGGCGGAAGGGGAAGCCCGTGGAGATCAGGCAGTCCTTGAGCTGGGTGCGCTTGGAGACGCGGATGCGGCGCTCGTTCAGGTAGGCGCCGCGGCCCTTGGTGGCCGTGAACAGGTCGTTGCGCGAGGGGTCGTAGATGACCGCCTGCTCGACCTTGCCGCGCACAGCCAGCGCGATGCTGACGCAGTACACGGGAAAGCCGTGGATGAAGTTGGTGGTGCCGTCCAGCGGGTCGATGATCCAGACGAATTCCGAATCCTTGGCGCCGTATTCGCTGCCCGACTCCTCGGCCAGGATGCCGTGGCCGGGGTAGGCCGTGAGCAGCGTCTCGATGATGATCTTTTCGGACGCGTGGTCCACTTCGGTCACGAAGTCGTTGATCTGCTTTTGCGAGATCCGCACCGATTCCACGTCCAGGGCCGCGCGGTTGATGATGGCGCCGGCGGCGCGTGCGGCCTTGATGGCCACGTTGAGCATGGGGTGCAGATTGGACGACATAGATTGTGGTGGTGGGCAGGGCGCCCGCCGAAGGGGCAGCCTGCGAATCAGGAGCGGTGCGATCCGTCCCGGCGATGCGGGCGGCGACAATGAGGGCGGGATTTTACCCGCAGTGCCATTTTTTGCCTAACCCGCGGGCCTTTGTCCGCACCGCTTCCACGCTTCGCCTGTCCTGTTCGTGCCCCGCACACCCTCCTTTTCCGCTGCCATGAAGACCCGTTTTGTCCTGATCAACACCAGCCACGCCGGCAATGTGGGCGCCGCCGCCCGCGCCATGAAAACCATGGGTTTTGACGACCTGGTGCTGGTGGCCCCGCGCTGGGCCAACGTGCTGCGGCGCGAGGAGACCATCCAGCGCGCCAGCGGCGCCCTGGACGTGCTGGAGAACGCCCGCATCGTCGCCACGCTGGACGAGGCCCTGGACGGCATGAGCCACCTGTGCGCCACGGCCATGACCCCGCGCGACTTCGGGCCGCCCACGGCAGCACCCCGTGCGCATTTCGATTTGCTATTAAAAAATGAGCTATCAGCGCTTGACGGAAAGGCGCTGGAGGCCAAAAACACCCACAACATTGAGGAATCGGCACCCACCGCATCGGTGGCGGGCCGCCAGGCAGGCGTGGCCTTTCTGTTTGGCTCCGAGCGTTTTGGCATGACCAACGAAGACGTCTACCGCTGCCACGTGGCGCTCTCCATCCCCACCAATCCCGGCTTTGGCTCGCTCAATCTGGGCGCGGCCATTCAGGTGATTGCCTACGAATGGCGCATGGCGCTGGGCGGATTCCCGGTGCAGGACGCCACGCCCGCCCGCGCCCTGGCCGACGCCGCCCAGGTGGCGGGCATGCTGGGCCATTGGGAGCAGGCGCTCACCACCATCGGCTTCCTGGACCCCGCCGCGCCCAAGAAGCTCATGCCCCGCCTTAACCAGCTTTTCAACCGCGCGCAGCTGGCCCCTGAGGAAATCCACATCCTGCGAGGTGTCGCCAAGGCCATGATCGAGGCGAGCCAGTCAAAACGATAGACTGTGCAGCCCATAAACACATAACGAAAAGAACCGATGTTCGCCCGCTTGCGTTCCGATATCCAGTGCATCCTCGACCGCGATCCTGCCGCGCGCAGCACGTGGGAGGTGATCACCTGTTATCCGGGCCTGCACGCGATCTGGCTGCACCGCCCCGCGCACTGGTGCTGGAACAACGGCCTCAAATGGCCCGGCCGCTTCATCTCCAACTTCTCGCGCTGGCTCACCGGCATCGAGATCCACCCCGGTGCCAAGATCGGCGAGCGCGTGTTCTTCGACCACGCCATGGGCGTGGTGGTGGGCGAGACTGCCGAGATCGGCGACGGCTGCACCATCTATCAGGGCGTGACCTTGGGCGGCACCTCGCTCTACAAGGGCGCCAAACGCCATCCCACGCTCGGAAAGGATGTGGTGGTGAGCGCCGGTGCCAAGGTGCTGGGCGGCTTTGAAGTGGGCGACGGCGCCAAGATCGGCAGCAACGCCGTGGTCATCAAGCCGGTGCCCCCGGGCGCCACGGCGGTGGGCATCCCGGCGCGCATCATTCCGTCCAAGGCGGGCGAAAGCGCCGACGTGACCGAACCCCAGCAGGCCCGCAAGTTCACGGCCTATGGCATCACGCAGGAGGACGACCCCCTCTCGCAGGCCATGCGCGGGCTGATCGACAACGCCTCGTCGCAGGAGCACCAGATCGCGCTGCTGTGGCAGGCCATCGAGAAACTGTCCGCCAACCCGCAGAACAAGGACTGCGTGCCGTGTGATGCGGCGCTCAAGGAGCAGTTCGAGGCGGGCAAGCTCAACGAGCTGGTGGGCAAGTAGCGGCTTGCCTGCGCTGCATTCAAGAATCAGAATGCTATAAAAATTATAGCTGCCAGCGCTTGTTGAATAAGCGCTGGCAGCTATTTTTTCTTTGAACCGTGAGAAATCAGGCCGGGCGAGGCGCTCGCACCGCGTTCTTGGGCCGGAACGCCTTGCAGACTTCGTCGCGCGTTTCCAGATACGGGCCGCCAATCAGGTCCACGCAGTACGGCACGGCGGCAAAGATGCCGGGCACGATCTGCTTGCCGTCGGCGTCCTTCAGGCCTTCCAGCGTCTCGGCAATCGCCTTGGGCTGGCCGGGCAGGTTGATGATGAGGCTCTGGTCGCGCACCACGGCCACCTGGCGCGACAGGATGGCGGTGGGCACGAACTTCAGGCTGATCTGGCGCATCTGCTCGCCAAAGCCCGGCATCTCCTTGTGCGCCACGGCCAGCGTGGCCTCGGGCGTCACGTCGCGCGGGGCGGGGCCGGTGCCGCCGGTGGTCAGCACCAGGCAACAGCCTGCGTTGACCAGCTCGATCAGCGCGGCGCTGATGCCGTCCTGCTCGTCGGGGATCAGGCGCGATTCAAAGGCGATGGGGTTGAGCAGGGCGCGCGCGAGCCAGTCCTGCAGCGCGGGCAGGCCCTTGTCTTCATAGACCCCGGAGCTGGCGCGGTCGCTGATGGAGACGATGCCGACCTTCACCGGGTCGTGTCGGGCCTCACTCATCGCCGTCGTCCTCGTCGATGCCGCTGGCATCATCCGTGCCCGTGCCGCCCAGGTGCTCGCGCACCAGCTGGAACAGTTCGCGGTAGGCGCGGCCCTTGCGTGGGGCCAGGCCTTGCGACACGGCGGCCTTGTCGGCGGGGGGCGCATCCTTGCGCGCCTGGCGGATCAGCGCGCGCAGCTGCTGGGTGTCGGTGCCGGGGTGTTCGGCCATCCAGGGGGCCAGCGCCTCGTCGTCGGCGATCAGGCGGTCGCGCCAGTGTTCGGCCAGGTGCAGCTGCATCTTTTCGGTGGCCGAGCCCTTGTGCTGCTCCTGCAGCGCCTGGCGGGCCGCCTGCACCAGCTCGGGTTCGAGCTTGCGCATGATCTTGCCCACGTACTGCATCTGGCGGCGCTTGCCCTCGAAATTGGTGATGCGCTTGGCCTCGGCCAGTGCGTCCACCAGCTTGTCGGGCAGGCCCACGGCGTCGAACAGGTCGGCGCGCAGCGTCAGCAGTTCCTTGCCCAGCTCCTGCAGTTCGTCGCTTTCGCGCTTGAGGTCGGTGCGGCTGGCATCGGGCGTGCCTTTGAGTTCGGCCTTGAGCTGAATGTCCATTTCGCTGCCTTCGGCAACGAACTGGCCTCGCACAAAGTAGCCTTTTTTGGGTTTGCGTGACATGGGTGGGGGCAAAAAGAGAAGCGGCGCAGAGCGCGCCACAGCGGCAAGTATCATAGCTTCCGCTATGAATAAACCCTCCACCCGCGCCGCGCGCCTCCAAAGCGCCCCGCCCGCCGCGCAAGCCCCTGCCACTTCCCGCGCCACCCCTGACAGCGGTTTCAGCTACAGCCGCCCCTTCTTCGAGGAACTGGTCGACCGCGCCCTGGCCCATGCCAAAAAGCTCGGCGCCACCGACGCGGGCGCCGAGGCGTCCGAGGGCTGCGGCCTGTCGGTCAGCGTGCGCAAGGGCGAACTGGAGAACGTGGAGCGCAACCGCGACAAGTCGCTGGGCGTGACGGTCTACATCGGCAACCGCCGCGGCAACGCCAGCACATCCGATTTCTCCAGCAGGGCGATCGAGCAGACCGTGCAGGCCGCGTATGACATCGCCCGCTTCACGGCCGAAGACCCCGTGGCGGGTTTGCCCGATGCCGACGACATCGCCCCCGCGGACACACACCGTGACCTGGACCTGTTCCACCCCTGGGCCCTCACGAGCGAAGAGGCCGCTGAAATCGCCAAGGCCTGCGAGGCCGCCGCGCTCAAGACCCACCGCCGCATCACCAACAGCGAAGGCGCGGGCGTGTCGGCGCAGCAAAGCCATTTCTTCAGCGCCCACACACGCGGCTTTCGCGGCGGCTATGCCAGCTCGCGCCACAGCTTCTCGGTGGCGCCCATCGCCTCGCTGCCCGGCCGCAACGCAGAGATGCAGCGCGACGCCTGGTACAGCTCCATGCGCGACGCCACCGAACTGGCATCGCCCGAGGCCGTGGGCCGGTACGCCGCGCAGCGCGCATTGAGCCGTCTCGGGTCACGCAAGATCCCCACCACCCAATGCCCCGTGCTGTTCGAATCCACCCTGGCCGCTGGCCTGCTGGGCGGCTTCGTGCAGGCCGTGAGCGGCGGCTCGCTGTACCGCAAGAGCAGCTTCCTGCTCGACTCGCTGGGCAAGATGGTGTTTCCCAAGCACATCGACATTCTGGAAGATCCCTTCATCCTGCGCGGCAAGGGCAGCTCGCCGTTCGACGAGGAGGGCGTGCGCGTGGCGCCCCGCAAGGTGGTGCAGGGCGGGCGCGTGCAGGGCTATTTCCTGTCCAGCTACTCGGCGCGCAAGCTGGGCATGAAGACCACGGGCAACGCGGGCGGCTCGCACAACCTGGTGATGACATCGCGCCTCACCCAGGCCAGCGACAACCTGGACGCCATGCTGCAGAAGCTGGGCACGGGCCTCTTCGTGGTCGAGCTCATGGGCCAGGGCGTGAACTACGTGACGGGCGACTACTCGCGCGGTGCGAGCGGTTTCTGGGTCGAGAACGGCAAGATTGCCTACCCCGTGCACGAGATCACCATCGCGGGCAACCTCAAGGACATGCTCAAGGGCATCGAGGCCGTGGGCGCCGATGCCTACAACTATGGCGCCAAGACCGTGGGCTCCATCCTCGTGAACCGCATGAAGGTCGCAGGCAGCTGAGCGGACGGCGGACGGGCCCGTTCAGGGCAACTTCCGGCAAACAAGGGCCCTCGCCATGGCGAGGGCCTTTTTGCATTCGGCCCCTGAACACCGGGCCGCGCGGCCGTGCGGCCGAGCGGGTCCATCGACGGGACACACGCCGGCATCATTGCGTGTTGACATGATACAGACCTGTATGTAGTATTAAGAACATACAGGTCTGTATCTATCTTTTGAAAGGTCACCATGCATTCCCCTCTCCAGTCCATCGCCGTCTATGGCGCCACGGGCCACACCGGCCAGTTTGTCGTTCGCGAGGCCCGGCTGCGCGGCCTGCCCGTGGTGGCGGTGGGGCGCAGTGCCGCCCGGCTTGGCGCGTTGTTTCCCTCCGGCATCGCCTGCCGCGTGGCGGGCCTGGACGACCCCGGCGCGCTCGGGCAGGCCTTCGCGGGCTGCGCGGTGGTCATCAACTGCGCGGGTCCTTTCCTCGACACCGCGCCCCCGGTGGCGCAGGCCGCGCTGCGGGCCGGCTGCCACTACATCGACGTCACGGCGGAGCAGCCCAGCGCGCAGACGAGCTTTGCCGACCTGGATGCGCCAGCGCGGGCCGCCGGGCGGGTGGTGATGCCGGCCGCCGGCTTCTATGGAGGGCTGGCCGATCTGCTGGCCAGCGCGCTGGCCTCGGCGGGGCGCATTGACGAGATCACGGTGGCCATGGGGCTGGACCGCTGGTGGCCCACCGCGGGCACCCGCGAGACGGGCGAGCGCAACAAGGCGCCGCGCCAAGTGGTCCAGGGCGGTGCCCTGGTGCCCCTGGTCCCGTCGTCCGATGTGCCGGACTGGACCTTCGCACCGCCGCTCGGGACGTATCCGATGGTGGAGCTGCCGTTCAGCGAAACGATCACGCTCGCGCACCATCTGCGGGCCGACACGATCCGTTCGTTCCTGAACCGCTCGGCGCTCGCGGACATCCGCGATGCGGCGACGCCGCCGCCCACGGCGGTGGACGGCAGCGGCCGGTCGGCGCAGCGCTTCGAGCTGGCGGTGCGGCTTGTGCAGAACGGGCAGGCCCGCACGGCGGGCGTGCGCGGGCAGGACATCTATGCCGTGACGGCGCCCCTGGTGATCGAGGCGGCGCAGCGCCTGATGGCACCGTCGTTCCAGCGCAGTGGGGCACTGGCCCTGGGGCAGGCCGTGGACCCTGCGGACACGCTGCGCTCGCTGCACGGCCGGGCCCTGGAGGTCTTCGGCGACGCGCTGCCGCGCTGAGGCGAAGACAGGCCGGGCTCAATAGGCGGCGGGCTCAATAGGCGGCCGCCGCGCCGCCGCCGGGCGGCGCCTTCGGCCCGCTGCCGCCGAAGTGGGCCCGCAGCCTGCGTGCCGCGTTGGCGAACATCAGCACATCCACGCCCACGGCCACGAAGGTGCAGCCCAGGTCGAGGTAGCGCTGCGCCAGCGTGGGGTCGGAGGTGAGGGTGCCCGCGGCCTTGCCGCTGGCGATGATGGTCCGCATGGCGCCTTCGATGGCCGCCTGCACCTCGGGGTGGCCGGGGTTGCCCCGGTGGCCCATGGAGGCGGCGAGGTCGGCCGGGCCGATGAACACGCCATGCACGCCGTCCACGGCGCAGATGGCGCCGAGGTTGGCCAGCGCCGTGGTGGTCTCGGCCTGCACCAGCAGGCACACCTCGTCGTCCGCGATGTTCAGGTAGTCGGTGCGGGCGCTCCACTGCGACGCGCGGCCCACGGCGCTGCCCACGCCCCGGATGCCCAGCGGCGGGTAGCGCGTGGCCGCCACGATGCTCCGTGCCTGTTCGGCGGTGTCCACCATGGGCACGAGCAGGGTCGTGGCGCCGATGTCCAGCATCTGCTTGATCAGGGCCGTGCTGCCTTCCACCACGCGCACCACCGGCTGCGACGCGTGGGCGGCCACCGACTGCAGCGCGGCCAGGGTGCTGCGCACGTCATTGGGCGCGTGCTCGCCGTCGATCAAGAGCCAGTCGTAGCCACAGGTGGCGGCGGTTTCCGCCAGGTACGGGTCGGCCATGGAAAGCCACAGGCCGATTTGCGGGCGGCGGCCGGCGAGCGCGGCCTTGAAGGGGTTGTGTGCGGGCATGGGATTCCTTGTGGGAGGGGAGCTGGGCGCCGCATGCGGCGCCGCGCGAAAGCTGCGGGTCAATCGAGCCCGCCCTGGCAGACGTACTTGGTGTGCAGGTAGTTGTCGAGGCCGTGCGTGGAGCCCTCGCGGCCGTAGCCCGACTCCTTCACGCCGCCAAACGGCGCGGCCTCCGCCGCCAGCGCCCCTTCGTTGACGCCCACGATGCCCGTCTCCAGCGCATCGGCCACGCGCCAGATGCGGCGCACGTCCTGGCTGTAGAAGTACGCGGCCAGCCCGAAGGGCGTGTCGTTGGCGGCGGCGATCACTTCCTCTTCGGTGTCGAACACGGTCAGCGGCGCCACGGGGCCGAAGGTCTCTTCGCAGGCGCAGGCCATGGTGGCGTCGGCGCCGGTGAGCACGGTGGGCGCGTAGTAGGTGGCGCCCAGCTCGGCCAGGCGCCTGCCGCCCGTGAGCACCCTCGCCCCCTTGGCCACCGCGTCATTCACGTGGCGCTCGATCTTCTGCACGGCGCGGCCGTTGATCATGGGGCCGATCTGCGAGGCCGGGTCGCTGGCCGGGCCGACCTGCAGCGCCGCCACGCGCGCCGCGAGCTGGTGGGCGAACGCCTCGAACACGCGGCGCTGCACGAACACGCGGTTGGGGCACACGCAGGTCTGGCCGCCGTTCCTGAACTTGGCGGCCATGAAGCCGTCCACGGCGGCGCCGACGTCGGCGTCCTCGAACACGATGAAGGGCGCGTTGCCGCCGAGTTCGAGCGAGAGTTTCTTGAGCGTCTCCGCGCTGCGCCGCGCCAGGTGCTTGCCCACGGGGGTGGAGCCCGTGAAGGTGATCTTGCGCACGCGGCTGTCGTCGAGCCACACGTCCACCACCTCGGGAGTCTTCTCGCGCGAGGCGGTGACGATGTTGAGCACCCCCGGCGGCACGCCGGCTTCGTGCGCGAGCAGCACCAGGGCCAGGGAGGTCAGCGGCGTGTCCTCGGCGGGCTTGCAGACCACGGTGCAGCCGGCGGCCAGGGCCGGGGCGATCTTGCGCGCGATCATCGCGGCCGGGAAGTTCCACGGCGTGATGGCGGCCACCACGCCCACGGGCTCGCGCAGGGCGAACATGCGCCGGCCCGGCACAGGCGCGGGGATGACCTCGCCGTTCATGCGCGTGGCCTCTTCGGCGAACCATTCGATGTAGCTGGCGGCGTAGGCCACTTCGCCCTTGCCCTCGGCCAGGGGCTTGCCCTGCTCGCGCGAGATGAGCTTGCCCAGGTCGTCCTGGTGGGCCAGCACGAGGTCGTTCCAGCGCTTGATGATGGCGGCGCGCTGCTTGGCGGGCACCTTGCGCCAGGCGGGAAATGCGGCGTGGGCCGCGTCCAGGGCCGCCAGCGCCTCGCCAGCGCCGGAGTCCGGCACGCAAGCGATGGTGTCGCCGGTGGCGGGGTCGGTCACGTCAAGCCGGGCGCCGGTGGCCACGGTCCATTCGCCACCGATGAAGTTGGCGCTGCGGATCAGCGCGGGGCGGGTGAGGGTCAGGGGCATGGTTTTCAATGAAATAGGCCGGAAGCGCTTGTGCAACAAGCGCAGAAAGCTATGTTTTTGGGAGCAAATTCTCAGGACACGATGCCCAGGTGCCAGGGCACGAACTCGTGGTCGCCCAGGCCCAGGGCCTCGCTCTTGGTGGCCTCGCCGCTCGCGTGGCGCAGGATCTGCTCGAAGATCTTCCGGCCCATCTCGGGCACGCTGCATTCGCCGTCCACGATCACGCCGCAGTTGATGTCCATGTCCTCTTCGAGGCGCTGGTACATGGGCGTGTTGCTGGCCAGCTTGATGGTGGGCGCGGGCTTGCTGCCGAACATGGAGCCGCGCCCCGTGGTGAAGCAGATGAGCTGCGCGCCGCTGGCGATCTGGCCGGTGGAGGCCACGGGGTCGTAGCCGGGCGAGTCCATGAACACGAAGCCATGCTCGGTGATGGGCTCGGCGTATTCGTACACCGCGCGCAGCGGCGTGGTGCCGCCCTTCATGGCCGAGCCCAGCGACTTCTCGAAGATGTTGGCCAGGCCGCCGGCCTGGTTGCCATGGCCCACCACGCCGTTGAACTGGGCGTTCTGGCCCGCGGTGTAGCGTTCCCACCAGGCCAGGCGGTCCAGCAGCTTCTGGCCCACGGCGGGGCTGATGGCGCGGCGCGTGAGCATGAACTCCACGCCGTGGATCTCGGGCGTTTCCGACAGGATGGCCGTGCCGCCGTGGCGCACCAGGATGTCCATGGCCGCGCCCAGCGCGGGGTTGGCGGTGATGCCCGAGAAACCGTCCGAGCCGCCGCATTCCAGTCCGATCTTGAGGTGGCTCGCGCTCACGGTGCTGCGCCGCGCCTGGTTGGCGATGGGCAGCATCTCCTCGATGGCCGCGATGCCCGCCGCGATGGTGGCACGCGTGCCGCCCACGTCCTGCATCACCAGCGTGCGCATGAGCTTGCCTTCCTGCAGCCCTTGCGACTCCACCAGGGAGGCGACCTGGTTGCGCTCGCAGCCCAGGCCCACGATGAGCACGCCCGCCAGGTTGGGGTGGCGCGCATAGCCCGCCAGCGTGCGGCGCAGCACGTCGAAGTGCTCGCTGGGCGAGGACATGCCGCAGCCGCTGGTCTGCGCGAAGGCGGCCACGCCGTCCACGTGCGGAAAGTCGGCCAGGCGCTCGGGCGTGAAGTGCGCGGCGATGTTCTTGATCACGGTGGCCGAGCAGTTCACCGACGACAGGATGCCGATGAAGTTGCGCGTGCCCACGCCGCCGCCCGCGCGCACGAAGCCCTGGAAGGTGGCGCGCTCGCCCTCGGGCACGTACGCCACGGGCCGCACGTCGGCGCCAAACGCCGGGTCGCGGTAGTGCTCCACCAGCCGCAGGTTGTGGCTGTGCACGTAGTCGCCGGGCTCCAGGTCGCGCGTGGCGACGCCGATCACGGTGTCGTACTTCTTGACCTGCTCGCCCTCGGCGATGCGGCGCGCGGCGATCTTGTGGCCCGCGGGCACCTGGGCGCGCGTGCGCACGCCGAGTTCGGGAATCTCCTGCCCCAGCGCCAGCGCCGTCTTGGCGACGAGCACGTTGTCGTGGGGGTGCAAGTGCAGCAGCGGGCTGGCGAGCAGGCCGGGGGCCGTGGGGGCGTTCATCGTGGGCCTTGTGGTGGGGGTGTGATTCTGGTGGCTGCGGGGCTCAACTGCGCATCAGCTCTCGCAGCTTGAGTTTTTCGATGAGCACGGTCTCCTTGGCGTAGACCGTGTTCACGTACTTTTCGTAGTCAGGGCCGTCCAGGTACAGCAGCGGCGCGTCGAGCTTGTCGGCCACGGTCTTGAATTCGGGGCTGGCCACGGCCTGCTTGAAGGCTTCACGCAGCCGGGCGGCGATGGCGGGGTCCAGGCCCCGGGGCGCGCCGATGCCGTTGGGAGCGTCCACCACCACGTCATAGCCGGATTCGCGCAGCGTCGGGACCTCCTTGAAGCGGGCCGTGCGCTGCTCGCCCCAGGTGGCCAACAGGCGCAGCTTGCCGGCCTCCACGTGCGGCGCCCACGAGCTGGAGTCGGCGAGCGCGTCCACGTGGCCGCCCAGCACGCCCTGCAGCGCCTCGGCGCCGCCCTTGTAGGGCACGTGGTTGAGCTGGATGCCCGCGGCGCCCGCGAACTCCTCCATGCCCACATGCGTGGCGCCGCCCACGCCGGCGTGGGCATAGGTCACCTTGCCGGGGTGGGCCTTGGCGTGCTGCACGAAGTCCTTGAGCGTCTTGAATGGCGAGCTGGCGGGCACGGCGATGCCGAAGGTCTGGCCCGAGGTGCGCGCGAGGTAGGTGAAGTCCTTGCGCGGGTCGGCCTGCAGCGTGCCCAGCTGCGAGAAGCGCGTGACCGAGATCGGGATCTGGCCGACGGTGTAGCCGTCGGGCCTGGCCGAGGCCAGCGCCTTGGCGCCGATCATGCCGGACGCGCCCACCTTGTTTTCCACCGCGATGCTCTGGCCCAGCACCCGGCCCGCCACCGCGCACAGCGCGCGCATCGACTGGTCGGCCGTGCCGCCCGCGGGCCAGGGGCAGATGAAGGTGAGGGGGCGCTCGGGCCAGGCCTGGGCGAAAAGGCTGCCGGACGGGGTGGCCGTCAGTGCGCTGGCGCTCAATGCGCCCAGCACGAACTGGCGCCTTGCGATGCGGGGGGTGTTGTGCATGCCTGTCTCCTGTTGTTTGTGGGGTCGGGAGCCGCCATTGTTCAGAACCGGTGCATAACAATCCAATGAAGATATGGACTGGCTTCATTGCCTTGAAGTAATGTATCGAGCCCGCCAGAAAGAAGACCACGATGGCCAAGATCGACCGCGTACTGCGCTCCAACCTCAAGCTGCGCCACCTGCAGATGCTCGTGGCGCTCGACCAGTTCCGCCACCTGGGCCGCGCGGCGGAGTTCCTGTCGGTCACGCAGCCGGCGGTCTCCAAGACGCTGGCCGAGATCGAGCGCATGTTCGGCCTGCCGCTGTTCGAGCGCTCCACGCGCGGCACCGAGCCCACGGCCGCGGGCGCGAGCGTGGTGCGCTTCGCCCGTTCGGTGCTGGCGGGGTATGACCGCACGCGCGACGAAATCGCCGCCGAGGCCAGTGGTGCCGTGGGCCGCACCAGCGTGGGGGCCATGGTGGCGGCCACGCCGGTGCTGCTGGCGCAGGCGGTGGAGATGCTCAAGGCGCGGTCCCGCCGCACCACGGTGCTGATCGACGAAGGGGACCTCACGCGCCTGCTGCCCAAGCTGCGCCTGGGCGAGCTGGACCTGTTCGTGGGCCGCCTGGAGCCCGGCTATGCCTCGCCCGACCTGGAGACCGAGGCCCTGTATGGCGACCCCATGGTGGCCGTGGCGCACCCCACGCACCCCCTGGCCCGCAAGCGCAAGGTCGGGTGGGCCGAGGTGGCCGCGCAGCCGTGCGTGCTGCCCCCACCCTGGGCGTCGCTGCGGGTGAAGCTGGAACAGCAGTTCTTCGCGCACGGCCTGCACCCGCCGCAGGACATCATCGAATCGGCGTCCTTCCTGTCGCAGATCAGCTTCGTCCAGCAGCGCGGCGCCGTGGCCTTCATGGCGCGCACGGTGGGCCGGCATTACGCCGCGCAGGGGCTGGTGGCCGTGCTTGCGCTGCCCGTGCCGGTGGACCTGCCTCCCGTGGGGCTGATCACGCTGCGCGGGCAAAGGCCCACACCCACCACGGGATTGCTGGTGGAATGCTTGCGGGAGGTGGCCGCGGGCATCCAGGGAAAGGGAACGCGGCGGCCGCGGTGAAGGCGATATGCTGTCCTCATGCCGCCCGTGACTCCGGATCTCATTCCCCCGCGCGAAGACCCCGCCGACCTGCCGTCCACGCCGGACGGGACCGGCGCGCAGCAGGACCCGGCCCTGCTGCGCCGCCTGCTGCGGGCGAAGGACCACATGGACGCCGCCTCGCACGAAGCGTGGCCGGTGAAGCGGCTGGCCCGGGTCAGCGGCGTCTCCGACGCCCATTTCGCGCGCTCGTTCCGGCAGGCCTTCGGCATTCCGCCGCACCGCTATTTGCTCACCCGGCGCATCGAGCAGGCGACCACGCTGCTGCGGGACACGGACCTTCCCATCACGGAGATCGCCTATGCCACCGGCTGGGAAAGCCTGGGCACTTTCGGCCGCACGTTCCGGGACGTCACCGGAAAAAGCCCGAGCACCCTGCGCATCGACGCCCGGCGCGAGGCGCAGCAGCTGGGCAGCGTGCCCGCCTGTTTTCTGAAGGCCGCGCAGCGCCCGGACCTTGCCACCGCAGTTTCGGAGAAGCGCCGCCGCCTGGCGGAGGGTACAAACCGGCCCTCAACCAAGGAGATGTGATGAGCCAAGGTATCGGTGTGGTGGGTGTGTATGTCAACGACCAGGACGAAGCCCTGGCGTTCTATGTCGACAAGCTCGGATTCCGCGTCCACACGGACGTGCGCAATGGTGCCTACCGGTGGCTGACGGTGCAGCACCCCGAGCAGCCGGCGTTTCAGCTCGGCCTGTTCACGCCGGGGCCGCCGATGCACGACGAGGCCACGGCCCAGGCGCTGCGCGCCATGGTGGCCAAGGGGGCGATGCCGCCGCTGGTCCTGCATGTGCGCGACTGCCGCGCCGCATGCGCGCACATGCGCGCCCAGGGCGTGGAGTTCACCCAGGAGCCGGTGGACCGGTTCGGCCAGGTGGATGCGGGGTTCCGCGACCCGGCGGGCAACGGCTGGAAGATGATCCAGGCCGCAGGAGGCCCGCAATGAGCCGGGGCCAGGGCGTGCGGCGGTTTCACCGCTGGGTGTCGATGGCCTTCACGCTGGCCGTCGTCGCGAATTTCGCGGCGATGGCCCTGCGGGAGGGCAGCCCGCCGCCCTGGGTGACCTATGCGCCGCTGCCCCCTCTGGGCCTGCTGCTGCTGACAGGGCTGTACCTGCTGGCGCAGCCCGGCCTCCAGCGGTTCGGGGCGTGGTGGTCTTCTTCTGCAGGGGCGCGGCCGGCTCCGCCGCCCGTGTGAACCCACGCCGGCACTGCGCGCGGCCCGGCGCAAATGCCGTGCGCGGGCACGCGCCCCGGGGGTGCGGGGCGAGGGCCTACCCCTTGGAAACCAGCGCCGCGATGGCCGCGCCCACCTGCGTGGTGTCGGCCGAGCCGCCCAGGTCCGGCGTGCGCGGCCCGCTGCGCAGGACCTCCTCGATGGCCGCCACGATCGCATCGTGCGCCTGCCGCCCCGCGCCCTGGCCCTGGGTGAGGAAGTCCAGCATCAGCGCGCCCGACCAGATCATCGCGATGGGGTTGGCGATGTTCTTGCCGTAGATGTCCGGCGCCGAGCCGTGCACGGGCTCGAACAGGCTGGGGAACGTGCGCTCGGGGTTCAGGTTGGCCGAGGGCGCCAGGCCGATGGTGCCCGTGGTGGCGGGGCCCAGGTCGGAGAGGATGTCGCCGAACAGGTTGGTGGCGGCCACCACGTCGAAGCGCCCGGGCTGCAGCACGAAGCGCGCGGTGAGGATGTCGATGTGCTGCTTGTCCAGCGTGATCTCGGGGTAGTCCTTGGCGACTTCCTCGGCGCGCTGGTCCCACCAGGGCATGCTGATGGCGATGCCGTTGCTCTTGGTGGCCAGGGTCACGTGCTTGCGCGGGCGGCTCTGGGCCAGGTCGAACGCGAACTTCAGCAGGCGGTTGGCGCCATGGCGCGAGTAGACCGATTCCTGGATCACGATCTCGCGGTCGGTGCCTTCGTACATGATGCCGCCGAGCGAGGTGTACTCGCCCTCGGTGTTCTCGCGCACCACGTAGTAGTCGATGTCGCCGGGCTTCCTGCCCGCCAGCGGGCACGGCACGCCCTCGAACAGGCGCACGGGGCGCAGGTTGATGTACTGGTCGAATTCGCGGCGGAACTTGAGCAGCGACCCCCATAGCGAGACGTGGTCGGGCACGGTGGCGGGCCAGCCGACGGCGCCGAAGAAGATGGCGTCCATGCCCGAGAGCTGGGCTTTCCAGTCGTCGGGCATCATTTTTCCGTGGGCGGCGTAGTAGTCGCAGCTGGCCCAGTCGATGGTGGTGGTCTCCAGCGGGATGCCGAAGCGCTGGGCGGCGGCCTGCACCGCGCGCAGGCCTTCGGGCATGACTTCCTTGCCAATGCCGTCGCCGGGGATGACGGCGATCTTGTAGGGGGTGTTGGTGCTCATTCGGGGTCCTTGGTGCCTGGGGAAGAGAAAGAAGGGAAAAGAAAGCCAGGGGGAATCAGCACGGATTGTTTGGCAGTGCGGCAAAAAATACAATCCGGCAACTGTGCTCATATTCTTCACACATCGTGCATAAAAATCCGGCCACCGACGACCTGCGCGTGTTCACCGTGGTGGTGCGCAAATCGAGTTTTGGCGACGCGGCGGCGGAGCTGGGCACCTCGCCCGCGTACGTGAGCAAGCGCATCCGCCTGCTGGAGCAGGAGCTGGCCGTGAAGCTCCTGCACCGCACCACGCGGCGCGTGGCCGTGACGGAGGAGGGCGAGCGTGTCTTCCACTGGGCGCAGCGCATCCTGGACGACATGGATCAGTTGCTGCAGGAGGTGGCCATCACCCGGCGCGAGCCGCGTGGTCAGCTGCGGGTGAGCAGCAGCTTTGGCTTTGGCCGCCAGATCGTGGCGCCCGCGCTGTCGCGGCTGGTGGAGCAGCACCCCGGCCTGCAGGTGCGGCTGGAAGTGTTCGACCGGCTGGTGGACGTGGCCGGCGAAGGGTTCGACCTGGACGTGCGCGTGGGCGACGAGATCGCGCCGCACCTGATCGCCCGCCGTCTGGCGGACAACCACCGCGTGCTGTGCGCGGCGCCCGCCTACCTGGCGCGCCACGGCACGCCGCGCGCGCTGGCGGAGCTGTCCAGCCACGACTGCCTGGTGATCAAGGAGCGCGACCACCCGTTCGGCGTGTGGCGGCTGCGCAGCGGCGCGGTGGACGAGACGGTGAAGGTGCGCGGCCCGCTGTCGGCCAACAACGGCGAGATGGCGGTGCAGTGGGCGGTGGACGGGCGCGGCATCGTGCTGCGTTCGCTGTGGGACGTGGGGGCGCACCTGCGTGCGGGAAGGCTGGTGCAGGTGCTGCCCGACTGGCGGCAGGAGGCCAACGTGTGGGCCGTGTACCCCACGCGGCTGGACCGCTCGGCCAAGGTGCGGGTGTGCGTGGAGTTTCTGGAGGTGTACTTCCGCCAGGAAGCGGGGCGCCTGCAGGGCATGCCCGGGACGGCCTGAGGCCGGCCGGGGCTGCCATGGGCCGGCGCGGCGCGGGCGCCGCTGCCAGTGCCGCCCCACGGCGGCCCGCGCCCGCCGTTCAGCGGGTCCCTAGCAGCGCGGGCAGCTGCGCGGCCAGCGCGTCGATGACGATGCGCGTGCGCCGTGGCAGGGCGCGCGCCTGGGGCCAGACGGCGTGCAGTTCGTAGCCGAAGGGGCGCGCCTCGTCGAACACCTTCACCAGCGTGCCGGCGGCCACCGGCTCGGCCGCCAGCCACTCGGGCAGCCGCGCGATGCCCAGCCCCGCCGCCGCCGTGGCGGCCACCACTTCCAGGCTGTCGCAGCGCACGCGCGCGGGCACCGCGAACGTGCGCGGCTCGCCCGTGGCGTCATCGCGGTAGTGCCAGGGCTTGAGCCCGTCGTCGCGTCCGTAGCTGGCGAAGGCGTGGCGGGGCGCCTCGGCCTGCAGCGCCGCCCAGCTTGCCGGCCGGCCGTGCCGCGCCAGGTAGTCCGGCGCGGCATACAGGCCCATCCATTGATGCCCGAGCGGGCGGGCCGCGAGCGTGCTGCTGTCGTCCAGCACCCCGCTACGGATGGCCAGATCGATCCGCTCTTCCACCAGGTCCACCCGCCGGTCGCTGAAGTGCAGGTCCAGCCGCAGGCCGATGTGCTCGCGCGCCAGGCCCAGCAGCACGGGCGCGACGCAGGCGCGGCCGAACAGCGCCGGCATGCTCATGCGCAGGGTGCCCACGGGCTCGTGGCGGCCGGCCTCCACGGCGGCATCGGCCGCGTCGAGTTCGGCCAGCGCGCGGCGGCAGCGTTCGTAGTAGGCCTGTCCGTCGTCGGTCAGGCTCTGGCTGCGCGTGGTGCGGTGGAACAGCCGCACCCCAAGCCGCTGTTCCAGCCGCGCAATGCCCTTGCCCACCGCCGAGCGGGTGCGGTGCAGCCGCGCCGCCGCCAGCGCGAAGCTGCCGGCCTCCACGGCCGCCACGAAGGCCTCGATTCCCTGCAAACGTTCGTTCATTGGAGAATTTTGCTATCTAGTCATGGGAAAAACAAGAACCACTGGCATCCATGAAGCGCCAATAGCATCGAAATCTCTTTCTTTCCCTGGAACTCGACGATGCACGACACACCCGCCACCCTCCAGCGCTGGCAACTGCCCCGCTTCGGCCTCGCCCACCTGGAGCGCACCGAGGCGCCCATGCCCGCGCCCGGGCCGAGCCAGATCCTGGTGCGCACCGAGGCCGTGGCCCTCAACTACCGCGACCTGCTGATGGCGCAGGACGGCATGGGCATGCCGCTGGAATTTCCGTTCACCCCCGCCTCGGACCTGGCCGGCACGGTGTTGGCCGTGGGCGCGGGCATCACCCGCTGGCGCCCCGGCGACCGGGTGCTGAGCACCTTCTGGGGCGGCTGGCTGGAGGGCGAGCGCCCCGCCGCTGCCGTGGCCCTGGGCGCGCCGGGGCCGGGCGTGCTGGCCTCGCACATGCTGCTGGAGGCGGACTGGGCGGTGGCCGCGCCGGCCACGCTGGCCGCCGCCGCCGCGAGCACCCTGCCCATCGCCGGGCTCACGGCCTGGTTCGCGCTGGTGGAGACCGGCCATGTGCGCGCCGGGCAGGCCGTGCTCATCCATGGCACCGGCGGCGTGGCACTGTTCGGCGTGCAGATCGCCCGCCAGCACGGGGCCGTGCCCATCGTGGTCTCGGGCGATGCGGGCAAGCGCGAACAGGTGCTCGCCCTGGGCGCTGCCCATGCGCTGGCGCGCGAGGCCGACTGGCCCGCGCAGGTGCGGGCGCTGACCGGGGGGCAGGGCGCCGACCATGTGCTGGAGACGGTGGGCGGCCCCAACCTGGGCCGGTCGATGCAGGCGCTGCGCCACGGCGGGCGCGTGTCGGTCATCGGCACCCTGGCCGGCGACACGGTGAGTGCGTCGGTCTACAGCTTCCTGCTGGGGCGGGCCACCGTGCAGGGCATCGGTGTGGGCCACCGCCGCGCGCTGGAGGACCTGGTGCGCGCGGTGGATGCCACCGGGCTGCAGCCGGTGATCGCGGGCGAGTATGGCGCCGACGAAGTGCCGGCTGCTTTCGCGCACCTGCAGCGCGGCGCGTTCGGCAAGGTGGTGGTGCGCTTCTGAGCGGGTGCGCCAAGGAGCGTGTGGATGCGATATTTCAAGTAAAAATAGCCACCGGCGCTTGTCGATCAAGCGCTGGCAGCTATTGAATTGATAGTAAATCGCCGGGTGGCGAGGCGGGCGGTCAGCCGGCGAGCGCGGCCTTGACGGCGGCGGACACCTGGCCCATGTCGGCCTTGCCGGCCAGGCGGGTTTTGACCACGCCCATGACCTTGCCCATGTCGCCCGGGCCCGCGGCGCCCAGCTCGGCCACGATGGCCTTGACGGCGGCCAGGGTCTCGTCGGCCGACATGCGCTCGGGCAGGTAGGCCTGCAGCACGGCCATCTCTGCCTTCTCCTTGTCGGCCAGGTCCTGGCGGCCCGCGCCCTCGAAGGCGGTGATCGAGTCCTTGCGCTGCTTGATGAGCTTGTCCACGATGGCGACCACGGCCGCATCGTCCAGCACGATGCGCTCGTCCACTTCCCTTTGCTTCATCGCGGCCTGCAGCAGGCGGATGGTGCCCAGGCGCTCGCTGTCCTTGGCGCGCATGGCGGTCTTCATGTCTTCGGTGATCTGGTCCTTGAGGCTCATGATGGCTTCCTTTTTATGGGGTTTCAGACAGGGACGGAGGGTTTGCACAAAGCCCCTCTGGCCAGGCGCAGTGCCGCAGACAGTAGTCTTCTTGCTACGGCAAGGCGCTGCAACGACGCCAGAGGGGCTTTGTGCAAGCCCGGAAAAGCAAAAACCCGCGCTTGGCGTCCCTAGCGCGGGTTCTGGGACCCAAGCAAGAAGGCTTGGGGCCGAAGATCCATCAGTACATCTTCTTGGGCAGTTGCATGCTGCGAACGCGCTTGTAGTGGCGCTTCACGGCGGCTGCCTTCTTGCGCTTGCGCTCGGCGGTGGGCTTCTCGTAGAACTCACGGGCGCGCAGGTCGGTCAGCAGGCCGAGCTTTTCAATGGTGCGCTTGAAGCGGCGCAGGGCGACGTCAAAGGGTTCGTTTTCTTTTACGCGGATCGTAGTCATTAGCTAATGGTTTCCAAAATGTTGCCCGCAGAGGGTCTTGGGGAGATCGGGCCTCAAGACCGTGCGTGGCGGTTTCCCCGTCTGTAACTAGTATTTGGCCGACGGGGCATTGCCAGCAAAGCCGGAGATTATAGCTGAAGCGGGTTCCGCCTTGGGGTGCTTCGTGCTTCCCCCCTCTCGCGGCACGGGTGGCGGGGCCCCGCCAATCGCCCCGCACGGGCTCCCTGGCAGGGCCGCGCCGACTTTCCGGGGGGCTCGGCGTCGGCGAACCGGGCGCATCGCAGGCGGATCGGCGAAATGGCGTGGAAATTGCTTCATGTTGTAACACTCATCTTCCACCGTCGGTGGGCTGCCCGGGTCATCCGCCCGGGCGGGCCTTCGCCGCAGACACCATGGCATTCATGCACCGCGTATCGGGCTGGCTGGGCCGCCTCAGTGTGGGCCGCAAGCTCATGCTCATCTATCTGCTCGACCTGTCGGCGGTGATCTATGTCTCCAGCATCCTGATCCACGAAAAGTACGTGGCCATCGATTTCACGCGCAAGGAAATCGTGGGCACCACCTATGCGGCGGTGCTGCGCGACGGGCTCATGGGGCAGTTCCTCGATGCATCCCAGCAGCCGCCGCTCGTGGCGGACGTTCTTGCGCGGCTGGCGGGCGTGCGTGCGGCCCACGACGAGCAGCTGCATACCGAGGAGCAGGGCGAGCGCTTCAGCGGGGTGCTGCAGCAGCTGGCCGCCCACCCGCCGGCGGCCACCGATGCGCCGTCCCTCACCCGGCTGCGCAGCCAGCTGCTGCGCGACGGCCGAGAACTGCTCACCACCGTGGGCAACCAGTCCAACCTGATCCTGGACCCGGACCTGGACAGCTACTACGGCATGTCGCTGGTGGTGCTGCGCTTCCCCGAGCTGCTGCAGGCGGTGCACGACACCGTGGTGTTTCTCCATGCCGCGCCCGCGGGGCGCGGGCCGCAGTGGTCCTCCGAGCTGCTCACGCTGGTGGGCCGGCTCGACGCGGTGATGCAGGGCATCGAGTCGGACTACAACCAGGCCTTCATCGCGGGCTCTCCCGAGATGCGCACGGCCCTGATGGGCCAGCGCGAGGCGCTCAAGGCCTCGCTGGAGAGCTTCCAGGCGCTGCTGCAGGGCGTGGCGGCGGGCGAATCGCGCCTGACCCTGGCCCAGGTGGGGGCGCAGCAGGCGCAGGTGCTGGGCGCCCTGCGCGATGCCTGGGCGGTGGGCATCGTCGACCTGGAGCGGTTGCTCAACCGCCGGGTGGACGGGCTGTACGCGCGCATGTGGCTGCACCTGGGCACCGCGCTCGTGCTGCTGGGCTGCATCCTCTCTCTGGTGACGCTGGTGGCCCGGCAGATCGCCAAGCCGCTGCAGCAACTGGCGCGCGTGGCCGATGAGGTGCGCAAGAGCGGCGACCACACCCTGCGGGCCCACTGGAGCAGCAGCGACGAGATCGGCCGGCTGGTCACGGCCTTCAACGACATGCTGGCCCAGCTGGACCGCGAACGCCTGCTGCAGCAGGAGCTGGCGGCCAGCGCCCGCGCGGCCGAGGCCCAGCGCGAGCTGGTGGAGGCCTTCCCCATCCCCATGGTCGTCACCTCCATCCCCGAGCACGAGGTGCTGCATTCCAACGCCCCCGCCGCCCACTGGCTCAATGACCGCAAGACCGACCCCTGGGCCGCCGGGCTGGAGCCGGGCGTGCGCGCGCGCTTCTTCCAGCGCCTGGCGGACCAGGGCTCGGTGGACGAGTTCGAGGTGCGCTGGAAGGGCAGCCCCGAGCCCTCCTGGGCGGTGCTGTCGGCGCGGCGGCTGCAGTTCCAGGGGCGCGACTCGGTGCTCACGGCCTTCACGCCCATCAACGTGCTCAAGGTCATGGAGCAGCGCCTGGAGCTGTGGGCCAAGGTGTTCGAGGCGTCGTCCGAGGGCATCATCATCATGAATGCCGACCAGCAGATCATCAGCGTGAACAAGGCGTTCTGCCGCAGCACGCACTACGACTTCTACGAGGTGCTGGGCGAAGACCTGGGCTTCCTGCTGGAGGAGTCCGGCGGCGAGCCCCTGTCCACCCAGATCCGCCGCACCATGCTCGACAAGGAGTCCTGGCAGGGCGAGGTGCGGTTTCGCCGCCGTTCGGGCGAAACCTACCCGGCCTGGCTCATGGTGTCGGCCGTGCGCGAGGGCAAGGGCGGCGGCGCCGTGGCCAACCACATCGGCATCGCCATCGACATCACGGACCGCAAGCGCAGCGAGGAACGCATCCAGTTCCTTGCGCACCACGACGTGCTCACCGAGCTGCCCAACCGCTCGCTGTGCGTGCAGCGCCTGCAGCTGGCGCTGGCGCAGTCCAGCGTCACCGGCGAGAAGGTCGCCGTGTTGTTCATCGACCTGGACCGCTTCAAGGCCATCAACGACACGCTGGGCCACCACATCGGCGACGGGCTGCTGCGCTCGGTGGCCGGGCGCCTCACGCAGGCCGTGCGCAGCCGCGACACCGTCAGCCGCCTGGGCGGCGACGAGTTCGTGGTGGTGATGCGCGACGTGGCCGGGCGCGAGGACGTGCAGCAGCTCGTGGAGCGGCGCCTCATCCCCCTCATCCGCCAGAGCCACCCGGTGGAGGGGCATGAACTCAATGTGTCATGCAGCGTGGGCATCGCCGTGTACCCCGAGGACGGCGGCGACATCGACGAGCTGATGCGCCGCGCCGATGCGGCGATGTACGAGGCCAAGACCACGGGCCGCGACATGGCGCTGTTCTATTCGGCCGAAACGGACCAGCGCGCGCTGGCCCGCCAGTCCATGGAACAGCACCTGCGCCGCGCGCTGGAGCGCCATGAGCTGAGCCTGCACTACCAGCCCCGGGTGAGCGCCAAGAGCGGCGGCCTGCTGGGGGTGGAGGCCCTGCTGCGCTGGAACAGCCCCACGCTGGGCGCCATCCCGCCCAGCGAGTTCATCCCCATCGCCGAGGAGACCGGCATGATCCGCGCGATGGGCGGCTGGGTGCTGCAGCAGGCCTGCGAGCAGTGGGCGCGCTGGCAGGCACCGCCCGCCGGCCATCCCGCCGGGCGTGCGCCGGCCCACCCGCTGTCGGACGTCTCCATCTCGGTCAACCTCTCGGCCGCGCAACTGGCGGACCCGCAACTGGTGGCCGACATCGAGGCGCTGCTGGCCCGCACCGGCATGCCCGCCCACCGGCTCGAACTGGAAATCACCGAGTCGCAGCTCATGGACAACGCCCACGCGGCCGAGCAGCAGCTGGCCGCGCTCAAGTCGCTGGGCGTGCAGCTGTCCATCGACGATTTCGGAACCGGCTACTCCAGCCTGGCCTATCTGAAGCGCTTTGACATCGACCGGCTCAAGGTCGACAAGTCCTTCGTGCACGACATGCTGAGCAACCCCGCCGACATGGCGATCACGCGGGCCATCATCGCCCTGGGCCACACGCTGGGGCTGCGCATCGTGGCCGAGGGCGTGGAAGACCTGGCCACGGCCCAGGTGCTGAGTGCGCTGGACTGCGAGGAGCTGCAGGGCTACCACTTCAGCCGCCCGCTGCCGCCCGAGGCCCTGCTCGCCTGGGCATTGCAGCACTGCGTGCTCCATGGCGCGCCAGTGCGCGGGCTGGCTTCCGAGTGCATTCAGCTAGCCCCCCTGGCCGGATGATGTCTCCTCAATGCCGCCGTGGTCCCCATCATGCGAGCCGGATGTGCAGCGCAACGGCGAGCCCGACCAGGAGGACGCCTGGCGAGAAATTGCCCAGACACAGGGAGAGGCGAGAGGTCGAACGGCCCGAAATGCGCGAGTCGGCCCGCAGGTAGGCGTCACCTTCGTCGGTGAGCAGCCACCGCACCATCACCGCGCCCCCGGCCAGCGACCCCATGCCCAGTGCCGCAAGGATCGCGATGAAGATATTCCCGGCCATGCTTGCGGCCGGTACAAGGGCGATCAGCGCGCCCGTGGCCGTGGCAGCCGCTTGCCACCTCTCCGCGCGTTCGAATCCGTCCATGCCGAGGCTCCCCATGGCTGGTAAAGCGTTTGTTTGTGTGTCTGACCGGAGTGCAGGAGCCATCCCTGGGGCGCCACCTGCACAGGCGTCCTCCGCCGCCTCAATGCGCCGCCAGCGGCAGCGCCTGCGCGCAGGCATGGGCGCTGGCCCAGGCCCACTGGAAGTTGTAGCCGCCCAGCCAGCCCGTCACGTCCACCACTTCGCCAATGAAGTACAGGCCCGGCTGCGTCTTGCACTCCATGGTCTGCTGCGACAGCACGCGCGTGTCCACGCCGCCGAGCGTGACCTCGGCTTTCTTGTAGCCCTCGGTGCCGGTGGGCGTGAGCTCCCAGCGCGCCAGCTGTTCGGCCAGCCGCGCCAGGGCCTTGTCGCTGGCCTCGTTGATGGGGCGCTGCCAGTCGGCCTCGCGCTGGGCCCAGGCGTCCGCCAGGCGGCCCGGGACGAGGGCGGCCAGCTCGTTGGCGATCAGCTTGCGCGAACGGGCCTTGCCCTGCGCCAGCGCGGCGGGCAGATCCACCGTGGGCGCGAGGTCGATGGCCAGCGGCGTGCCCTCCTGCCAGTAGCTGGAGATCTGCAGCACGGCCGGGCCTGAGAGGCCGCGGTGGGTGAACAGCAGGTCTTCGTCGAAGGCCATACGGGCTTTCTTGGCACCGGTGCTGATTTGCACCGGAAGCGCCAAGCCCGCGAGTTGCGCATACGGCGCCCAGCCCGCGCCATCAAAGGTCAGCGGCACCAGACCCGGGCGGCGTTCGATGAGCGGGATGTTGAACTGCTGCGCCAGCCGGTAGCCGAAGTCGGTCGCGCCGATCTTGGGAATGGACAGCCCGCCCGTGGCGATCACCAGCGAGCGCGCCCGCACCGGGCCCCGGTCGGTATCAATTTGATAGCTGCCAGCGCTTGATGGATCAGCGCCAGGGGCTGAAAACACTATATTCTTGACCGCACAAGGCTGCCAGTGCGTCACCTGGCCCGCCGCGCACTCGGCCAGCAGCATGGCGATGATGTCCTCGGCCGAGCGGTCGGCGAACAGCTGGCCCTTGTGTTTTTCGTGGAACGCGATGCCGTGTTTTTGTACCAGCGCGATGAAGTCGGCGGGGGTGTAGCGCGAGAGCGCCGAGCGGCAAAATTGCGGGTTCTGCCCCACGAAGTGCTTGTGGGGCGCGGCGGGATCGAGGTCGCGGTTGGTGAAGTTGCAGCGCCCGCCGCCCGAGATGCGGAACTTCTCGGCCACCTTCTCGGCATGGTCGATCAGCAGCACCTTCAGGCCCCGCTGGCCCGCCTGGGCGGCGCAGAACAGGCCGGCGGCGCCGGCGCCGATGATGACTACGTCGAATGGAGGGGAGGAAGCGTGGGGCACGGTGGGGCGAAGGCGGCGTTGGCGGGCCGCCATTGTCGCCGCAGCGTTCGCACGGGGCGGGTAGGCCCCTCGAACCGGTGCCTATTGCCGGTACACGCCACCCGAGCCCACCACCGCGATGTCCACGAAGTTCGAGCCGTGGTGGTTCTGTGCGCTGAACTGGTAGCCGTAGCCGCCCAGGTCCAGGTTGCCCAGCCCCTGCATGGCCTGCACCAGACTCGCGCGCGTCACGCCGGGCCCCGCTGCGCGCAGGCCCTCGATGAGCACGCGCGCATCCATGTAGCCGGTGTAGCGGTCGTAGTCCACGGGCTTGTCGTGGCGCTTCATCGACGCCTGGAAGTCCCGCGTGAGCGCGATGGTCGGCCGGCTGGGCGAGGGGCCCGTGCGTGCCACGGCCAGGCCGCGCGCGTCTTCGCCCAGCGCCCGCAGCACCGCCGAGCCCGCGCCCAGCGACAAGGTATACACCGGCACGCCCAGGTGTGCGCGGTTGGCGCGCACGTACGCCACCACCGGAGGGCCCGCCGCCACCAGCAGCACGGCCTGTGGCTTGTGCGCGGCCAGCGCCTTGGCGGCATCGGCGGCGTCCTGGCCTTTGGGGTCCAGCGCGTGCGAGCCCGCCATGGTGGCGCCTTCGGCCGCGATCGTTTTTTCAACCAGCGGCAGCAGCAGCTTGCCGAAATCGTTGTTCTCGTAGGCGACGGCAATGCGCAGGGTCTGCACCGCCACCAGGTTGCGCACGATCCTGACCAGCTCATCGGCATAGCTGGCGCGCGTGGTGAACAGGTACGGGTGCTGCTGCGCGCGCACCGCCGGGCTGCCGGTGTACACGGAGATCAGCGGCAGCCTGGCCTGCGCGAGGTAGGGCAGCAGCCCGATGACCTGCGAGGTGCCCGACACGCCGAACAGGGCCACCACGCCTTCTTTTTCACTCAGCTGCACGGCGTTTTCCAGCGTGCGGCGCGGGTCGAAGCCATCGTCCATGGTCACCAGGCGGATCTTGCGTCCCCCGATGCCGCCCTTGGCGTTGGCGTCCTCGATGGCGGCATCCTGGCCTTCATGGATGGGCTGCAGAAACGGTGCCATGCCGCCCGACAGCGCGGTGGACCTGCCGATCAGGATGTCGCCCCTCACGTCTGCGCGGGGCTGCGCCTGGGCCATGGCCGGCAGTGGCGACAGCGCGGCGGCGGCCCAGCACAGCAGGGTGCGGCGGCATGGGCCGAAGGGGGCGCGGGCGGCGCTGGCGGCAAGGGCGAGGCGGGCGTCGGAGGGCGGCACAACGGGCATGGGGTCTCCAGGGGCGGCAGGGGGAGCCCATGGTAGGAAGGTTGCCGCGCGGGCGGCCACGGGGTTTCCCCGCAAGCACCGTCGCCCGGGGGACTGGCCGCGCGGGGCGTTAGCATGCGCCATCCATCCGCCAAGGACTGTTCCATGAATCCGATCCGCTATGCCGCCTGCGCCCTGCTGCTGCTGGGCTTTCTGGCCCCGGCCTGGGCCATCAACAAATGCACGGACGCCGATGGCAAGGTGTCGTTCCAGGACGGGCCCTGCCCGGGCCAGGGCGAGAAGGTCGAGGTGCGGCCCGCCATGCAGGGCGCCACCCCCGTGCAGCCTGCCCCTTCCACCGCGAAGGAAGGTGCCTTCGGCGCGACCTGGCAGCGCAAGCACTATCTGCAGAACCAGGGCGTGCCCCAGGCGCGCGCGGCCGTCGAGCGCAGCCAGCAGGAATGTGCGGCCACGGCGCCGGATACCGCCGTGGCCCACGCCGGCCCGCTGCGGCGCAGCACCCTGGCCTCAGGCTCCCAGTTCGCGCAGGAGCGCGCCGCCGGTGCCGACAAGGACAAGGCCGCGTGCGAGGCGCGAACCAACGAGCTGCGCAACCAGCTGAAGTCGCTCGAAGCCGAGCTCGGCAAGCTGTAGTGCGTCGGACGAACCCGCCTCACCCTTTCCAGGTGAACGGGAACTTGAACTGCTTGACGAACCCGTTGGGCACGTAGTCGCCCAGCACGCCATAGTGCTCGGGCCAGAGCTTGGTGCTTTTCACGGCGGTGCCGAACAGGTAGTCGAGAAACGCGAAGTGCGCCGCGTAGTTCTTGTCCAGCGCCTCCTGGTCCTGGCTGTGGTGCCAGTGGTGGAAGTTGGGCGTGACCAGCACGTAGCGCAGCGGCCCCAGGCGCACGCTCACGTTGGCGTGGTTGAACACCGCCTGGAAGCCGACGACCACGATGTAGGCGTCGATCACCTCCTTGGAAAAGCCCAGCACGTAGATGGGCGCGAGCACCAGGGTGCGCGTGATCAGCAGCTCCAGGATGTGCTGGCGCGAGCCGGCCATCCAGTCCATGCTTTTCACGCTGTGGTGCACGGCGTGCAGGCGCCACAGCAGCGGCACCTCGTGGTAGGCGCGGTGTGTCCAGTACTGCACGAGATCGGCCACGAGCACGATGAGGAACAGCGCCACCCAGAAGTTCAGGCCCTGCACCCAGCCGCGGATGCCGTCGTTGGCGGCCCAGCCGAAGAACTTGTGCACCAGCAGGTTGGTGGCCAGCAGCACGAAGCCCACCACCATGTGGTTCACGATGAAGTGGTGGAAATCGGTCTGCCACTCGGCGCGGAAGATGGGCTGGTCCTTGCGCAGCGCGAACAGCTTCTCGATGAAGATGAAGATCAGCGAGCTGCCCAGCAGGTCCAGGATGAACCAGTCCAGGCCGATGTAGGGCGTGTTGTCGGGAAAGTTCGGGTCCACCTCCACCTTGTGGCCGCCCAGGAAGGCGGCCAGCGCCACCATGGCGAAGGCAAACGTGGCCAGCCAGCGCGAGCGGTTGAACAGGATGTTGACCAGCGAGATGCCGCCCGCGATCGCCATGGCCGCCAGCATGATGGTGCGGATCACCGTCACGTCGTAGCTCTTGCGCAGCTGTGGCGTGGTCAGGTATTCGGGGAAGTGGAAGGCCAGCACGCCCAGGAAGCACAGGATCGCGAGCGTGAGCGCGATCACGCCCGACACCAGTCCGCGCCCCGTGCGCAGCGCGCCGTGGCTTTCGGTGAATTCATTGAGCTTGTCGATTTCGAGCATGTTTTCCCTCCGGCACCCGGTGCCTTGAACTGGCTTGTGTGGCGGGAGTGTAGCGGCCGTGGCGTTGTGCCGCCGAGACGGTGCGGCCCCTAGAATCGCGGCATGAACATCCCTTCCCACCAACTCAGCATGACCGTGCTCATGTCGCCCGACATGGCCAATTTCTCGGGCAATGTGCACGGTGGCGCCATTCTCAAGCTGCTGGACCAGGTGGCCTATTCGTGCGCCAGCCGGTATTCGGCGTGTTACGTGGTCACGCTGAGCGTGGACCAGGTGATGTTCCTGCAGCCCATCCATGTCGGTGAGCTGGTGACCTTCCTGGCCAGCGTGAACTACACGGGGTCATCGTCCATGGAGATCGGCATCAAGGTGGTGGCCGAGGACATCCGCTCGCAGGTGGTGCGCCATGTGAACAGCTGCTTCTTCACCATGGTGGCGGTGGATGAATCGCGCAAGCCGGTGACGGTGCCGGCACTGTCGCCGTCCACGGCCGACGAACGCCGCCGCTGGGAAGCGGCCCTGCTGCGCAAGGCGCTGCGCAAAGAGCTGGCGCAACGCTTCCAGCAGGTGCGCGAGTCGGCGGGCACCTGACGGCTTGATGGACGGGCTGGCTGGAGGTATGCGCGCCGCCGCGCGACGGCGGCGCGGGGTGATGATCAGCGGACGGCGCAGAAGCCGAATTCGGCCGCCGCTCCGGGAGAGAGCGTCTTGTTCCACTCCACGCCAGAGGCGTTGAGGTTGCTGCCCGCCTGGGACCAGGTGGCGTTCCACAGGTTGTTGACGGTGCCGCTCACCGGGACGGTGATGGCCCAGTTGCCCTGGGTGGTGCCCGTGTTCACGATCTGGACCCGCTGGCAATAGCCGGAACCCCAGTCGCTGTCCGTCGTCTGCAGGACGGAGAAGTTCGCGGCCGGGGTGGGCGTTGGCGTCGGGGTGGGGGTCGGAGTCGGCGTAGGGGTTGGCGTGGGTGTGGGCGTGGTTGCATCGCCCCACAGCCGTTGCAGCAACTGGACCTTGTCGGCGCGCACGGTGGTCCAGTCGTCATCCAGGATGCCGCCGGTGTCGCCACTGTTGGGGTTCCACGACCAGTAGAAGCCGCTGCGCATGCCCTTGCCGACCATGTAGTCCACCAGCGCGTTCTGCCACAACACGTCGCGCGCATCGCCACGGCCCAACTTGCCGCCGAACTCGCCCAGCATCACGGCATGACCGGCCTGCACGAACTGGCCGAAATGCTGCTCCCAGATGGCCGGCATGTTGCTCGGGAAATTGGCGGCATTGAAGTATGGCTGCACGTAGACATCCGGCCCGTAGGTGTGCGGCGCCAGCAGCAGGCGGTTGGCCGGGATGTTCAGCGGCGTGCAGGCCAGGGGTTCCAGATTGCCGCCCCAGAAGTGCGCGTTGCCGCCCGAGCAGCTGGGGTTTTCGCCGATGCCTTCCACCGCGATCAGCCACTGGGGCGCCACCTGCAGCACGGCCGCCGCGGCGCGCTCGGCCGCGCGGTTCCAGTCGGTGGCGTTGTTGCCGGTGCCCCAGGTGGCCGCGCCGTGGGGTTCGTTCTTGATGTCGATGCCGATCACGCCGGGCACGCCCGCATAGCGCTGCGCCACAAAGGTCAGGTCGCTGATCCACTGCTGCTCGCTGTAGCCCGGGGTGTACCAGAGCTCGCTGATGGTCTGGCAATCGGGGGTGTGGTGGTCCAGCAGCACATACATGCCGCGGTTGCTCAGCTCGCCGACGACCTTGTCCATCACCTGGATGGCCGACAGGCCCTGCAGGTCGGCATTGCGGCCGTAGTCGATGCTGCTGGGCGTGGCGGAGCCATGCAAGGTGGCGGGGCAGAAGGGCAGGCGCACGGCGTTGAAGCCCTGGGCCTGCATCTGCGTGATCATGTCGGTCCAGTTGCGTGCCCACAGGCCGTGCACCACATGGTTGCTGGTCTCGAAGCCAAACCAGTTCACGCCGCGCAGCTGGATGGCCTTGCCCGCACCGTCCAGCACCTTGCCGGCGTTGATTTCGTAGCTCCAGGCCGCGCTGGCGCTGGCCAGCAGGCAGCCGGCCAACGCCAGGCTCTTGCACAGGGTGGTGATCTTCATGGCTCGCGCATCTCCCGAAAATGGTGTTGTGTCTGGCAGTCAGCGGGCAGGCCCCTGGCGGGCGGGCCTGCGCTCTCGCAGTGTGGGCGCCCCGCGCACCGGCGGCGTTTCCATGGATGCCAATTGTAAGAGGCTGTTCGCGGTCTTCCAGGGCGTTCGCGCCATCTTTGCGGAATGGGGGTCAGGCCGCGTTGCGGGTGCGGCCTGCCAGCGACACGGCCTGCAGCGAAAGGCCGTCGATTTCGTGGGTGATGCCCGAAAGCACGTTCGCCACCACGGCAAATTCCCGCCCGTGCTGGCCCGCGCGCGCCGCCATGACCTGCGCATTGAAACTGACCACCTTGGCCTCGCGGGCCACCGTCTGGATGGACTCCACGATGCCCGCCAGTTCCTTCATGAGGGTTTCGGACTGGGCCTTGCCCACCTGGTCGAACACCGTGGTGGCGGTGTTGAGTGCCTCCAGCACGCCGTCGGTGGTCTCCACCAGCCGCGCGAGCACTTCCTCGACGCGTGGGCTGCGGCGCTCCGTCAGGTCCAGCGCGGTGGCGACCTGCTGGGCAAAGGCATCGATGACGGTGCCCACGCCTCCGGGCTGCCCATACACCTTGCGGATGCGGTCGGCGTCGGGAGCGTTGAAATGGCGGGGCGTGTCCACCAGCCGGGCCTGGCTGGCGGTGAACAGGGCCAGGGTGCCGCGCGCGGCCTTCAGGTGCAGGTCGCTGCCGCCGGCGGCCAGCACGGTTTGCAGCACCATGCGCTGGGACAGCATGCGCTGGCGGGCGGCGAGGTTGACCAGCGACATCTCGGCATCGCGTGCCGCCGGTGGCGAAGGCATGGGCAGGGTGGAAGGCGGTGCGGACGTGCCCGGGCGTGGGGAGAGGGAATAGGCTGCCATGGTGGTCCTTGTGCTCATTGCATTCAGATACATACTTCAAGCAATAGCCGGGCCAGCGCGTGGCCGCCGGATGGCCGCCGTGCGGGGGAACGATGGGACCGCCAGCGGTGTGCCGTTGGCCGTGGGGCGCACGGTGCGGCGGCCCCGGCCGGGACCGTGGGGAGGCGGCGTGGCGTCCTCGGCCTACACGGCGCGGCGCGCCAGGGGAGCGTCCTGCGATGCCAGGGCCACGCCGCGCACCACATCGCCCACCACGATCACCGACGGGCTGGCCAGCCCTTCGTGGGTGATGGTGGCATGCAGCGCTCCCAGCGTGGTGACGGCCTGCCGCTGGTGCGGCAGGCTGGCGTGCTGGATGATGGCCACGGGGGTGTCGGCCGGCAGGCCGGTGAGCAGCTCCTGCTCGATGGTGGCAGCGCCACTCACGCCCATGTAGATCACCAGCGTGAGCCTGGCGTCGCGGGCCGTGGCGGCCAGCTGGCGCCAGTCGGTGCCCGCGTCGCCGGGCTTGGCGTGGCCGGTGACGAAGACCACGCCGTGGGCATGCTCACGGTGGGTGAGCGGTGCGCCCAGCGAGGTCAGGCCCGCCAGGCCCGCCGTGATGCCGTTGACCACGGTGACGGGCACACCGGCGGCGCGCAGGTGCTCCACTTCTTCACCACCACGGCCAAAGATGAACGGATCGCCACCCTTGAGGCGCACCACGTTCTCGCCTTCGTTCACCGCCATCAGCATCAGCTTTTCAATGAAGGCCTGGGGGGTGCTCTTGCAGCCGCCGCGCTTGCCCACGTAGATGATGCGTGCCGTGGGAGATGCGTGGGCCACGATGGCATCGCTCACCAGGTCGTCCACCAGCAGCACGGTGGCTGCCTGGATCGCCTTGAGGGCCTTGATCGTCAGCAGCTCCGGGTCGCCCGGGCCCGCGCCGACCAGCGTGCAGCTGCCGCCGGTGCCCAGGTGGGGCTTGGAGGGGGGCAGGGTGGCGGGGGGTGTGGGGCGGCTCATGGGGATGTCTCCGAAACTGTTTGATCGGCAAGTTGCAAGATATGTTCCACCTGGCGCGCAATCGCGGGTGGAACCGGCAACTCACCCGCCAGCACGCGGCGCGTGTAGGTGGCGGTCGTGGCGACGTCGATCTCGGCCGGCAGGCCCGGCACCTCGCTGGCCGTGCCGGGCTGCTGCGCTTCCAGCACCTTGTGCACGCCGTGCACGAAACCGTCGTAGCGGGGCGTGCGGCGGGGGTCGGTGGCGACCTCGCCTTCCAGGCCGCGCGAGAGCAGCGCGCTCATGCCCAGCGTGTGGAAGGTGGTCTGCAGCATCTCGAAGTATTCAGGATGGGTGTAGGCCGTGACCACCACCGAGGGCCCCGCGCACGGGCTCATCAGCTTGACCACGCTGTGCCCGGGGTTGCGCAGGCCCACCACCTCGCGCACGGCCAGCAGGCGCGCCAGGCCCGCATGCAGGTGCTGGGTATGGATGTGGCGCACGCTGCCGTTTGCTATTTTTTCAGGAGCTGTCAGCGCAGGTACATCGAGGGCCAGCAGCACATCCGATGCCAGAATGCGGCGCGCCTCGGTGCGCATGCCATGCAGCAGCACGGGCAGGCCCTCGCGCGCCAGCAGCAGGGCCAGCAGCGGCGTCAGCACGGGCAGCTTGCGCGCACCGTTGTAGCTGGGCAGCACGATGAGCGGTCGGTCGGTGGCGGGCAGCAGGGCCAGGCGCTGGTGCGTGGCATCCAGGAAGCCGCACATCTCCTCCGAGGTCTCGCCCTTGATGCGCATGGCCAGGCAAAAGGCGCCGATCTCCAGGTCGCTCACCTGCCCATCCAGCACCTGGCCGAACAGATCCGTGGCCTGCGCGCGCGCGAGTGGCTTGGCGCCGCGCGCGCCGCGCCCGATCTCCTTGATGTACTGACTGATGCCCATGGTATTTTTTTGCGGACTTGTGAAACAGGGCTCCAGCGTCGTTATTTCGGCTTGCCGTACAGGCGTACTGTCTGCGCCGAAAATGCCTAGCTGGAGCCCTGTTGCACAAGTCCTTGTGGGGGTTCTAGGGGGAACTGAGCCGCTATTTTCCTGCAACCCAGAGAACTTTTGGTTATATGGTGGCCTGCGCCAGGGGCTTGGACGCCAATGGGCCGGTGGCGCGCACCATGCGTTTGAGTTCGGGCAGGCACGAGCCGCAGTTGGTGCCGCAGCGCAGCTTGCCTTGCAGCTGGGCCAGGCGGTCGTCGTCGGTGCCGTGGCAGCGCGCCAGCTCGGCGGTGATGGCGGTGTCCGTCACGTTGAAGCAGGTGCACACCGACTTGCCGCGCGACTGCACGGCCACGGGGGCCTTGGCGCCGGGCACCAGCAGCAGGCGGCCGTAGGTCTGCGCGGGCAGTTCTTCCTGCAGCAGGGTCTTGAGCCAGCCCTCGGCGCTGGTGTCGCCCGCCAGCACGATGCCTTCGAGCGTGGTGGTGTCACCGTGGCGTGCCAGCCGCGCGGCGCGGCGCTGGCCGCGTTTCTTGTCGGCGTAGCGCAGCGTGTCGGTGGTGGCCAGGCCCATCAGGGCTTCGATGTGTCCCACCGTGGCGTCCGGCGGGGCTTCGTGCGCGGCGGCGCGCAGCAGCACACCCACGCGCTCGCGCCCGGGTTCGCCCAGCGGCGTGTTGTTGCTGAAGGGCACGCAGCTGGCAAACGGAAACTGCGCCATCAGCGCGGACAGCGCCTCGCGCGTGGCCTGGGCGCTGCTGGCGGGCAGCCAGGCCATGGCCAGCAGCGTCCAGGGCAGCTCGGCCTTGAGCACCTTCACGGCCGCGTGCTTGAGCTCAGGCTGCTTGGACGTGGGGCAGTAGGCCGAGGTGGTGAGTGCGTTCACGCCCGCCAGCCGCTCGCCGGTGGACGAGCAGCCGCTCAAGAACTCGCTGCCCCAGTGCATCGCCATGAAGGCCTGCGACAGGCCCACCGTGGTGTCGGCCTGCGCGGGCACCACGATGGTGCCGCGCTTGCTCGTCACATAGACCAGGTCGCCGTTCTTCAGGCCGCGCCGCTCCATGTCCTGCGGGTGCAGCTGCACGCTGGGCTCGGCCACGTGGCCGAAGAGGCGTCCCAGGGTGCCCGTGCGGGTCATGCCGTGCCACTGGTCGCGCAGGCGGCCCGTGGTCAGGCTGAAGGGGTAGCGCGATTCGCGTTGTTCGGCCGTGGGCAACCAGGCGTGTGCTGCAAAACGTGCGCGGCCATCGGCGGTGGGGAACACGCCGTCTTCGTACAGGCGCGCCTTGCCGGTGGCGGCGCCCTCGGGCAGCGGCCACTGTTGTGGCCCTTGGGATTCGAGCATCTCCCACGACAGGCCGGTGATGTCCAGGTCGCGCCCTCGCGTGCTCTCGCGGTGCTCGTTCCACACGGTTTCGGCGCCCTGGTCGGCGTCGCCAGTGGCGTAGGGGAACAGCGTGGGTTGGCCGGGCCGCAGGCGGGCCTCCAGCTGGTGCGCGAACTGCACCGCTATGGCCCAGTCGTGGCGTGTTTCGCCGGGGGCGGGCACGGCAGAGCGCACGCGCGAAATGCGGCGTTCGCTGTTGGTCACGGTACCGGTTTTTTCGCCCCAGGTGGTGGCGGGCAGCAGCAGGTCGGCGTACTGCGCGGTGGCGGCGGTGGCAAAGGCCTCCTGCACCACCACGAACTCGGCGCGCTGCAGCGCGCGGCGCACGGTGGCCTGGTCGGGCATGCTCTGCGCGGGGTTGGTGCAGGCAATCCACAGGGCTTTGATCTCGCCGTCGGCGGCGGCCTGGAACATCTCCACGGCCGTCTTGCCCGGCTTGCTGGGCACGTCGGCCACGCCCCACAGCGCGGCCACTTCGGCGCGGTGCTGCGGGTTGGCCAGGTCGCGGTGGGCGCTGAGCAGATTGGCCAGGCCACCCACTTCGCGCCCGCCCATGGCGTTGGGCTGGCCGGTCAGGCTGAACGGGCCCGCGCCGGGCTTGCCGATCTGCGCGGTGGCCAGGTGCAGGTTGATGAGCGCTGCGTTCTTGGCCGTGCCGCTGCTGCTTTGGTTGAGGCCCTGGCAGTACAGGCTCAACGTAGCCTTGGACGTGGCAAACCACTTGGCTGCCGTGGTCAGGTCGGCCACCGAAATGCCGCACACCTGGGCCACGCGGTCGGGCGTGGCTTCGCGCACCAGGGCCTTGAGTTCGTCGAAGCCCGTGGTGTGCGCGCCGATGTAGGCGGCGTCGATCCAGCCTTCCCACAGCATGATGTGCAGCATGCCGTTGAACAGCATCACGTCGCTGCCCGGCTGGATGGGCAGGAACAGGTCGGCCATGCCGGCCGTGTCGGTGCGGCGCGGGTCAGCCACGATGACCTTCATGCCGGGGTTGGCGGCGCGCGCGTCCTCGATGCGGCGGAACAGGATGGGGTGCGCCCAGGCCGCATTGCTGCCCACGATGAACAGGCACTGCGCGTGTTTTACGTCGTCGTAGCAGGCGGGCGGTGCGTCGGCGCCCAGCGTCTGCTTGTAGCCCGCCACGGCGCTGCTCATGCACAGACGCGAGTTGGTGTCGATGTTGTTGGTGCCGATCAGGCCCTTGGCGAGTTTGTTGAAGACGTAGTAGTCCTCGGTCAGCAACTGGCCGCTCACGTAGAAGCCCACGGCGTCGGGGCCGTGCTGCTGGATGGTGTGGGCAAACTTCTCGGTGGCCAGGCCCAGGGCCGTGTCCCATGAGATGGCGCGTGGAGCATCGCTGCGCTGCAGACGTTGCTGCGGCTGCAGCAACCGGGTCTGCAGCGTGATGGGGCTGCTGGCGGTGAGGTGCAGGGTCGAGCCCTTGGTGCACAGGCGGCCAAAGTTGGCGGGGTGGTCCGGGTCGCCCCGCACGCCGGTGATCTGGGGGCCGTCGCTTTCGATGATCACGCCGCAGCCTACGCCACAGTAGGGGCAGGTGGATTTGGTTTCTTGCATGGCGTGGATTCCGGTGTTTTTGTGCTCCAGCGCTTGTGTGGTAAGCGCTGAAAGCTATGAATTTGTTAGCGTTTTCGGGCGACAGGCCTTCTGGCGCGGAGCTGGCTCCGGGGCTTCTTCTTCACGCCGCCACGCCGCGCCGCGCGGGCCCGGCCAGCGGCCGTGCCAGGTCCAGCGCGTGCGAGGCCAGTTCCGTGGCGTCCAGGTACACGCTGCCGTCTTCCACCTTCACGGCGAAACGCGGCGTGCAGCCTTCGTCGGGCGCCGAGGCCTGGCCGTCGCACAGGCCGATGGTCCAGTTGTGCAGCGGGCACGCCACGTGGGTGCCAAACACGATGCCCTGCGACAGCGGACCGCCCTTGTGCGGGCAGCGGTCCAGCAGCGCGAACACGCCCCCGGCGTCGTTGCGGAACACGGCCACGTCCAGGCCCTGGGGGCGCGCCACGCGGCGCGAGCCCAGCTCGGGGATGTCGTCCACGCGGCAGATCAGCTTCCAGTCGGCGGGGGTGGTCGTGGTCATGGTCATGGCGATGATTCCTTCGATTTTTTGTGTTGCGGGGGCGTGGGGGCCGTGGGACGGGGTACCGGACGAACAGCCGGGCTCAGGCGGAAAGCGCGGCGTACAGGCCGGTCACGCGGTCCATGCTGGAGAGCAGGTTCTCGCTGGCCACGAACACCTCGGCCACCTGGCGGTTCACGTTGCCGCCGCCCTGCATGCGCTGCAGCGCGGCGTCGAAAAACACCCACTGCCCGTCGGCCAGCTGCAGCTCCTGGCGGATGCGGCTGGTGGCCTGGGGGGCGTTGCGCAGCAGCTCGGTGGCGGCGATGAATTCGCCGCGCGCCTTGGCGATCTCGGTGGTGGCGGTGGCCGCGTCCACGGGCAGCATGGCGGCCAGGTAGAACTTGGCCATGCGCTGGCTCAGCATGCGCTGGCGGCCCGCAACGTTGACCAATTGGCCCACGGGCTTGCCCAGCGCGGCTTCGTACTGCGTGGTGCCCTGATGGGCCAGGGCCAGCACCTTGGCATCGGCCTGCAGCATGGCGCTGGCGTTGTCGGCGGACGAGGTTTCGGCCGCCAGCGTGACCTTGTGGGCGGCCCAGGCGGTTTCCAGCTTCACATAGGTCTCGCGGATGGCGGGCGAGGGCGCAAAGGCCTTGAGCTCCGCCAGCTGGCGCTCGAACAGCGCGATGGACTGGCCCAGCACCTGGCGCGCCGTGGGCGTGTCGGCCTTGTGGGACAGGGCCAGCCAGGCCTTGCCCACGCGCTGGCTCAGCATGCGCTGGCGCCCGGCCTTGTTGATGGCGTCGTTGAGGTCGGTGACCTGGGCGTGGGCGTTGCCCAGCGGGGCCAGGGCGCCACAGGCCGCGGCGGTCAGGAGGGTTCTGCGTTGCATGGGGTGTGCTCCGTGGGGGCTCAGGCGCCCAGGGGGGCGAACTGGCGGGTGTCCACCGCCGCCTTGTCGAACTCGAACCAGGGGTCGGGCTCGCCATCGAGCGCGAACTGCAGCTGCTCCCATAGGGCCTTGCGGCCTTCGTGGTCTTCGAGGATGCGTTTTTTGACGTAGTCCAGGCCCACGCGGTCCACGTAGTGCACGGTGCGCTCCAGGTACCAGCCTTCCTGGCGGTACAGCTCGCAGAACGCGCCCGTGTACTCCAGCACTTCTTCCGACGTCTTGAGCTTGGTGAAGAAGTGCGCCACCTCGGTCTTGATGCCGCCGTTGCCGGCCACGTACATCTCCCAGCCCGAGTCCACACCGATGATGCCCACGTCCTTGATGCCGGCCTCGGCGCAATTGCGCGGGCAGCCGCTCACGGCGAACTTGACCTTGTGCGGGGCGTACATGCGCCACATGGCGCGCTCCAGGTCCTTGCCCATCTGCGTGCTGTCCTGGGTGCCCATGCGGCACCACTCGCTGCCCACGCAGGTCTTCACGGTGCGCAGGGCCTTGGCGTAGGCGTGGCCGCTGGGCATCCCGATGTCCTTCCACACGTTGACCAGGTCTTCCTTCTTCACGCCCAGCAAATCGATGCGCTGGCCTCCCGTGACCTTGACGGTGGGGATCTTGTACTTGTCCACCGCATCGGCGATGCGGCGCAGTTCGTCGGCCGTGGTCTCGCCGCCCCACATGCGCGGGATGACGCTGTAGGTGCCGTCTTTCTGGATGTTGGCGTGGCTGCGTTCGTTGATGAAGCGGCTTTGCGGGTCGTCCCTGGCCTCCTTGGGCCAGGTGCTGATGAGGTAGTAGTTGACCGCGGGGCGGCAGCTGGCGCAGCCGTTGGGCGTCTTCCATTCCATGAACCTGAACACGTCGGCGATGGTCACCAGCTTGGCTGTGCGGATCGCATCGCGCACGGCCTGGTGGCCGTGGTCGGTGCAGCCGCACATGGCCTTGGTCTTGGGCGTGGCGCTGTAGTCGCCGCCCGCCGTGAACATGATGATCTGCTCCACCAGACCGGTGCACGAGCCGCAGGATGCGCTGGCCTTGGTGTGCTTGCGCACTTCGTCCAGCGTGAACAGGCCTTTTTCCTTGATGGCCTTGCAGATGGCGCCCTTGGTCACGCCGTTGCAGCCGCAGACCTCGTCGCTGTCCTGCATGGCGGCGGCCTTGCTCTGGCCCTGGTGGCCCGTGTCGCCCATGTTGGATTCGCCGAACATGAGCCGGTCGCGGATGTCGCTCACCGTGCGGCCGTCGCGCAGCAGCTTGAAGTACCAGCTGCCGTCCACCGTGTCGCCGTACAGGCACGCGCCCACGAGCTTGTCGTCCTTGAGCACCAGTTTCTTGTACACGCCGCCGAAGGGGTCGCTCATCACGATTTCCTCGGTGCCTTCGCCGCCCTGGAAGGCGCCGGCCGAGAACAGGTCGATGCCGGTGACCTTGAGCTTGGTGGAGGTCAGTGAGCCCTGGTAGCGGCCGATGCCGAACTCGGCCAGGTGGTTGGCCAGCACCTTGCCCTGCTCGAACAGCGGGGCCACCAAGCCATAGGCGATGCCCCGGTGCGCGGCGCACTCGCCCACGGCGTAGATGCGCGCGTCGGTGGTGGTCTGCAGCGTGTCGCTCACCACAATGCCGCGGTTCACGTGCAGACGCATCTTTTCAGCCAGCGCGGTGTTGGGACGGATGCCCACGGCCATCACCACGAGGTCGGCGGGCACCTCGGTGCCGTCCTTGAATTTCACACTGGCCACGCGGCCATCGGCGTTGCCCACGAGTTCCTGCGTCTGCGCGCCGATCAGGAACTGCATGCCGCGCTGCTGCAGCGAATCCTGCAGCATCTTGCCCGCCACGTCGTCGAGCTGGCGCTCCATGAGCCAGCCCGCCACGTGCACCACGGTGACCTGCATGCCGCGCCTCATGAGGCCGTTGGCGGCCTCCAGGCCCAGCAGGCCGCCGCCGATGACCACGGCGTGTTTGTAGGTGGCGGCGGCGTCGATCATCGCCTGGGTGTCGGCGATGTCGCGGTAGGCCAGCACACCCTTCAAGTCCTTGCCCGGCACGGGCAGGATGAACGGGTTCGAGCCGGTGGCCATGATCAGGCGGTCGTATTCGGCGGTGATCACATCGCCTGCGGCACTGGTCGCGCTGACCACGCGGCGCACGCGGTCCACGTCGGTCACCGTGAAGCCGGTGTGCAGCGTGATGTGGTTGTCGGCATACCAGGACCAGTCGTTCAGAATGATCTCGTCGATGGTCTGCTCGCCGGCCAGCACGGGCGAGAGCAGGATGCGGTTGTAGTTGGGATGCGGCTCGGCGCCGAACACCGTGATGTCGTACAGATCGGGGGCAATCTTGAGCAGCTCTTCCAGCGTGCGCACACCGGCCATGCCGTTCCCCACCATCACCAGCTTGAGCTTTTTCATCGTGACTCCGTCCGTTGCGCCGCCGGGGCGGCGCGAAAAACAAAAAAGGCGTCCACACGATGCTGCTTCGAATGCGATTCGAAACGGCATGTGGGGACGCCTTTGTCCGTACAACTCCTCGGTGCGCCATTGCACGGCTGAATTGCGGGACCCCGCAGGGTCGTTGCCTACGTTAAGCAATGCTTGTGCCAGTCGCCCTGCACGCATCTGGGGCGCGGGCTGGCGCCGGGCCCGGAGAATGGGGCAGGCCGGGGCCGGACCCGTGCCGCCCCGCGCCCCCGGCGGGCGCGGCATGCACCACCTTGGGCATGAAACCTGCATGGAGCTGGTGCATGAGTTTTGAACTGGACTTTGGCTACACCTCGCAGGCCGGGCGCAAGGCGTTGAACGAGGACTTCGCCGCGCTGGTGTCCGGGCAGGGGCGCGAGCGCGAGCGGGGTGCCATCGCCGCCATCGCCGATGGCGTGAGCACGGGCGGCAACGGCCGCGAGGCCGCCCAGACCACGGTCAACACGCTGGTGAACGACTACTTCGCCACGCCCGACACCTGGGACACCACGGTGGCGCTGGACCGCATCCTGTCCGCCCACAACGGCTGGCTCGCGTCCATGAACCGGCGCCGCCAGCCCGCGGTGGGGCTGACCACCGTGACCGCGCTGGTGCTGCGCGGCCAGTCGTATACGCTGGCCCATGTGGGCGACACGCGGGCCTACCTGCTGCGCGGCGGCCGGCTGCAGCAGCTGACCGCCGACCACGTGATGTCGCAGCACGACTTCGCCCACCAGCTCACCCGCGCCATGGGCCTGGATGACCATGTGGTGGTGGACTACAGCCAGGGCGAACTGCACAGCGGCGACCTGTTCGTGCTGCTCTCCGATGGCGTGCACGGCAGCCTTCCCGTGCGCGAACTGCGCCAGCTGCTGCGCCAGGGCGGGCCGGCGCAGGCCCTGAGCGACGGGCTGGTGCAGGCCGCGCTGCGCCGTGGCAGCAGCGACAACGTGACCGCGCTGATCGTGCAGGTGCAGGGCGTTCTGGAGGCCACGCTGCAGGATGAATCCCGCCGTGCGCAGGACCTGCCCGTGCTGCCCCTGCTCAAGGTGGGCGACACCGTGGATGGCCTCACGGTGACGGCCCTGGTGGCCGACAGCGGCATCCACCGCATCTACCAGGTGCGCGACGGGGCCACGCAGCGGCTGTATGCCCTCAAGACCCTGCTGCCCGCGCGCGCCCACGACCTGGAAGAGCGCGCCACGCTGGCGCACGAGGCCTGGGTGGCGCGGCGCATGCAGTCGGGCCAGGCCGCAGCCCATCTGGCGCGGCTCAACGACTGGCCATTGGGTGCCACCGGCACGGGCGACGGCGCGGGGACCAGCGCGTTTTACCTGCTGTACGACTGGCATTCCGGCGACACGCTGGGGCAGCGCCTGCGCCACCGCCAGCACCTGGCCGTGGGGCAGGCCGTGACGGTGACCGTGCAGGCCGCGCGCGTGCTGGGCTGGCTGCACCGCCAGGGCGTGGTGCACCGCGACATCAAGCCCGACAACCTGCACCTGGGCGACGACGGCGTGCTGCGCGTGCTGGACCTGGGCGTGGCCCTCTCGGGCCGCGAGCCCGAGGCCACGCGCCGCCTGCACGCGGGCACCCCCAGCTACATGAACCCCGAGCAGTGGCCGGGCTACGAACGCAACGGCGATCCCGCCGGCCAGCTGCCCGACGCGGGCAGCGACCTGTTCGCGCTGGGTGTCACGCTGTACCAGCTGCTCAGCCACGGGCGCCTGCCCTATGGCGAGGTGGTGCAGTACCAGCTGGGCCGCTACCACCGCGACCCCGTGGCCCCCAGCCGCCACAATCCGGGCGTGCCCATCTGGCTCGACCAGATCGCCCTGAAGGCCGTGGCGCGCCACCGCGCGCAGCGCTTCGAGACGGCGGAGGAGCTGCTGCTGGCCCTGGAGCGCGGCGCGTCGCGGCCCCTGTCGGCCCCCGGCCCCCAGCCCCTGATGCAGCGCGATGCCACGGCCCTGTGGAAGATCGCGCTCGCGGTAAGCGTGCTGGTGAATCTGCTGCTGATCTACTGGCTGCTGTTCCTGCCCCGGTAGGGGGCGGCAATGGTAGTGTTTTGCTATTGAAAACATAGCTGCTGGCGCCGATGGAGAAAGCGCCAGGGCCTGTTTTTCCTTCAAGATAACATCGCGGTGGTGCGCGGCCTCTGAAGCCGCCCCGGCCCCTGCGGGGATGCCGGGCAGGGGCTTTTCCTTTCGGGCGGCCCGTGCCCGCGCCTCCGTGGGCAGGCACAAGGCAAGGCCGCAACGCCTCAGGAGGAAGTCCTGGCCCGTCCGCCGCGTTCGGCCCAGGTCCGCGTCCAGCGGATCTGCATCACGCGCAGCAGCAGCAGCATGGCCAGCGCACACACCGCGATGCCCACGAAACCCCACAGGTAAGTGCCCGTGTACTGGCGCGAGATGCCCATGCCGTTGGGGATGAGGCCGCCGCCCAGCGCGCCGATCTCACCGATCATCGAGCCCGCCACCGCCGTGGTCAGCGGCCAGCGCAGCGGCACCAGCTGGAACAGTGCGCCATTGCCCGCGCCCAGCGCTGCAAAACACACCAGGAACAGCAGCATGGTGATGGGCAGCGAGTTCTCTGCCAGGCCACACAGCACCATGCTCACGGCCGTGATGGCGAGCACGCCCGTCAGTGTGTTGACGCCGCCCCAGTGGTCCGACAGCCAGCCGCCGAATATGCGCAGGGCCGCGCCCAGAAAGGCCGCCATCATCGTGAGCTGGCCTGCCTGCACCTTGCTCACGCTGAACTGGTCGTAGAAGTAGCTGGGCAAAAAGGCGGTCAGGCCGATGAAGCCGCCAAACGTCACGGCGTAGATCAGGCTGAAGGCCCAGCCGTCCTTCTCGAACAGGCAGGCAATGTGTTCACGAAAGCTGCTGTGGGCCGCGAGGTCTGGAGGTTCCTTCGCGTAGACGGCCATCACCAGCGCGGGGATGGCCACGCTCACGGCGGCAAAGCCATACACGGCCTGCCAGCCGAACTTTTGCGCCAGTGCGGGGGCGAGCAGCGCGGCCACCGCCGTACCCACGTTGCCGGCGCCCACGATGCCCATGGCCAGGCCCTTGTAGCGCGGCGGAAACGAGCCCGAACCCAGCGACAGCGCCACGCCAAAGCTGGCGCCCGCCACGCCCAGCAGGATGCCCATGGCCAGCAGGTCGTTGTAGGTGTGCACGAACATGTAGCCAAAGCCCATGGCCAGGAAGATGCCGGCCATCTCGACCAGCGTGGCGTTCTTGCGGCCGATGTACTGCGCCAGGATGCCCAGCGGAAAACGCATGAGCGCGCCCGCGAAGATGGGGATGGACAGCATCATGCCCATCTGCGTGGGGGTGAGCTGGAAGGCCTCGCGGATGAACGGCGCCATGGCACCGTTGATCACCCAGATTGCGCACGAGAAACCGAAATACAAAAAGGACGACCACAGCGTGGGCGCGTGGCCGGACTTGAGGAACTCGCGAAATTGAAGCATGGCGATCTTGCGCAAAAGGGCCGTGGTGCCTGCCGCAAGCACACCCCAGCCGGGCAGAAAAACAAAAAGGCGCCTGCATGGACTGCTCGGGCTGTGTCCCAGCCTGTGCCTGCCCATGAAGACGCCAACGTCCTGTTCGCCCAATCCGCCGTTGCACCGGGCTGACACGCGGCCCGCATTGGCCGCAGGCTTCCTCAAGCAATGGCTGTGCCAAGCCGGTGCATTGCCAAAGCGCAAAAGGAACCCAGCCCGGGCGCCGTCATGCGCCAGCGTTCGCTGCGGCCGGGATGGGTGCCCGGCCGGCGGGGTGCCTGGAATGGTGCAGCGCAACGCACCAACCCGGTGTGGGCGCGATGCACCTGTTTGGGGATTTTTGGCGCGGCACGGCCCGAATTTGTTTCAGGATTGCAAGTTCCTGGATTAGCATGGTTTGCATCCGTGCCTGGCGTGTCTCGTGGTGCCAGGGGGCGGTGGACCGAGCAACGGCCTATTCCCATTCTTTGATGAGGGACCCACCATGCGCGTCAATCTGCCCGTCAGCACCCAGGAATATGCGTTTCCCGCCGGCCAGACCCTGGTGTCCACCACCGATCTCAAGGGGCGCATCCTGTACTGCAACCCGATGTTCATCGAGGTCAGCGGGTACGAAAAGGAAGAACTCCTGGGCCAGCCCCACAACATGATCCGGCACCCGGACATGCCCGAGGAGGCGTTTCGCGACATGTGGGACACCATCGCCAGCGGCGCACCCTGGTCGGCGGCGGTCAAGAACCGGCGCAAGGACGGCTCTTTCTACTGGGTGATGGCCAACGTGACGCCGCTGATGCAGGGCGACCAGCCCACGGGCTACATGTCGGTGCGCACCGAGGCCACGCGCGAAGAGATCCAGGCGGCCGACCGGCTGTACCGGCAGATGCAGGCTGAGAAGCAGGCCGGCACGTCCGTGCATGTGCTGCGCGCGGGCCAGCTGGTGAAGAACACGTCCTGGGGGCGCGTCGCCGGCTGGGTGCGCCTGGGGCCCCTGGGCAAGATGATGCTCTGCACGCTGCTGCTGGTGCTCGCCTCGTTCGGGGCCGCATGGCTGGGCGGGCATGCGGTGACGCTCGCGTCCGGGGTGGCGTGGGTGGCCGTGGCGCTGCTGGCGCTGGCCATGGCGGCCTACCTGCACAAGGTCACGGTCGCGCCGCTGGCGCAGATGCTGCGATGGGCCAACCGCATGGCGGCAGGCGACCTGACGCAGAAGATCAGCGCCACGCGCAGCGACACGGTGGGCGACCTGCAGAAGGCGCTGGCGCAGCTCAACGTGAACCTGCTGTCCATCGTGCGCGACGCGCGCCAGGAGAGCGAGCACATGCAGGTCTCCACCCGCGAGATCGCGCAGGGCAACCAGGACCTGTCGGCGCGCACCGAGGCGCAGGCCGGCAACCTGCAGCAGACGGCCGCGTCGATGGAGGAGATCACCGGCACCGTCAAGCAAACCGCCGAGTCGGCGCGCCAGGCCACGGTGCTGGCCACGCAGGCCACCGGGGTGGCCGAGCGCAGCAGCGAGGCCGTGGATGGCGTGGCCAGCACGATGAAGCAGATCCAGGCCGCGTCGGGCCGCATCAGCGAGATCACGCAGCTCATCGACTCCATCGCGTTCCAGACCAACATCCTGGCGCTCAACGCGGCCGTGGAGGCCGCGCGCGCGGGCGAGCAGGGGCGGGGGTTCGCGGTGGTGGCGTCGGAGGTGCGCAGCCTGTCGCACCGCACGCAGTCCGCCGCCAAGGAAATCCGCCAGCTGATCGACGACTCCGCCACCAAGGTGAGCGAGGGCCATGAAAAAACCGACGCCGCGCAGAAGACCATGGCCGAATCGCTGGAGCTGGTGCGCAGGGTGAACACGCTGATCGGCGAGATCCACAGCGCGTCCAACGAACAGCTCAGCGGCATCTCGCAGGTGAACTCGGCGGTGGCCCAGCTCGACACCATCACGCAGCAGAACGCCGCGCTGGTGGAGGAGAACGCCGCGTCGGCCATGCAGCTCAACGGCCAGGCCCAGACCATGACCGAGACGGTGCAGGTGTTCCGCATCGATGCCTCGGCGCCCGCGCAGACGCGCGATGCGGTGGCGCTGCGCAAGGAGATGAAGGGCGGCCAGGCGGCAAAGTCTTCCAGCCGCGCGCTGGCGCCCGTCTGACAGGCGCCGGGCGGCCGGTTGCGTGGGCGGCGGCCCGCGGCCTCGCGGGACATGGGTTCTTGCACGCCCTCCCCCCCGCCGGTAGGGTGGCCGCGGCCGGCGGTTTGCGGTAGCCTTCGCGGCCAGGGCGGGGCGCGGGTGCCTGCCTGCTGATGGAGACCATGGCACTTTCAACCACCGAACGATTCATCGCGACCTGCCTGCATGGCTGCGTGCGCGCCTGCTGCAAGAGAACGCAGGCACCGCTGTGCGGCGCAGGGCTGGGGCCTGGTGCAGCCGTACCTCCATCGGCCCGTGGCCGGGGGCTGGAGTGCGTCGGCAAACTGGGCAGCCGCCCTGTGCGGGCCGGTGCGCTGAAGGCGTGGCCAAGCGGCACGCCGCTGTTGCCGTACCAGGACGCGCGGGTGTCCGTGGCACGCCACGCCGGTGCATAGTGCGCACATCACAGGAGTCGATCCCTATGGCATACACCTGCGCGAGCTGCGGCAAGGACCACGATGAACTCTCGCCCTACATGATGTGGCGGCTGCCGGACCCGGCCCTCGAGCGTGAGCATGAACTCGTGTTCGACGACGACTTCACCTGCCGCATCGGCGACGAGCAGTACTTCATCAGCTGTGAGCTGGAAGTCCCGTTCAAGGCCGATGACCTCAAGCCGCTGGGTTTCATCTGCTGGGCCCGGGTGGACCGCGAAACATACGACCGCTACCGCGGCTATCGCGAGCACGAGGACACGCTGGCGGAATACGCCGAACTGGTGCCGGGCACGTTGGCCAATCCCATCCCCTGCGTGCCCGACTCCTCTGGCACGGCCGTGGGCCTCAAGGTGCTGGCCGGCGACCCCACGCCCTACATTCGCTGGGTGGCTCCTGGCTCGGCCGTGGCGCACCTTCTGGCCCGGGGCGCAACGGTCGGGTATTGGCACGAGGCCATGGGCGCGGGCTGAGGATGTGGGCTGGGCGCGGCGGGGTTCTTGGTGAAATCAAAAACCATAGCGGCTAGCGCTTTGTGCATGAGGGCTGGAGGCCAAAAAGGCTAAAAATCCAGGGTTTCCGGCCCCTGTGCTGCTCCTCCCTTCAGGTGCTCCCCCGCACGGTCAACTCAAAGCCCAGGTCGACCGAGTTCCGCTCGGGCGCCTCGCCGCGCATCAGCGCGAGCAGCATGCGCGCACTGGCCTCGCCGATGGCCGAGCGTGGCGTGCGTACCGTGGTCAGCGGCGGCAGCATCTGGTCGCTGCCGGCCAGGTCGTTGAAGCCCGCGATGGCGACCTGGCCGGGCACCTGCAGGCCCAGCCGCTGCGCTGCCAGCAGGCCGCCCTGCGCCAGGTCGTCGTTGCAGAAGAACACGGCATCGACGCCCGGGCGGGTGCGCAGCAGTTCCTCCAGCAGTTCTCCGCCCAGCCGCATGGACGAGGGCTGGGGGCTGAGCAGTTCCAGCTTCGGGTCGTACAGGCCCGCTTCCTTCAGGCAGCGGCGGTAGCCTTCGGCGCGCTGCATGGTGCGGGGGTCGAGCTGGGCCGCGACAAACGCCACGCGGCGACGGCCCCGGGCCAGGAGATGGGCCGTCATGCCGTGGCCCCCGTCCTGCTGCGAAAAGCCCACGCAGTACACGCCGGGCGCGGAGGTCATCTCCATCAGGTGCACGCACGGCACGCCACTGGCGGCGATCATCTGGCGCGATGCCTCGGTGCGGTCGAAGCCGGTGACCAGCAGCCCCGCCGGGCGGTGGGCCAGGTAGGTGCGCAGCAGCTGCTCTTCTTCCTGCGGGTCGTAGTGGGTCACGCCGATCAGCGCCTGGTAGCCGTGGGGGAACAGCGCGCGGTGCACGGCCTCCAGCACGTCGACGAACAGGGCGTTGGACAGCAGGGGCACGAGCACGGGCACCTGCACGCTGCGCTGGGAGGCGAGGGCCCTGGCGGCGGGGTCGGGCACGTAGCCCAGCCGCTGGGCGGCGTCTTTCACGCGCTGCACCAGTTCCTGCGCCACGCCGCGCTCGCCGCGCAGCGCGCGGGAGGCGGTGATGGGGCTGACCTCGGCGGCCTGGGCCACGTCGCTCAGTGTCATGCGGCCGCTGGAGCGGCGCCTTGTCTCGGGTTTGTTCAAGGGTTAACCCTCATTGGGGTGCGGATCGATGTGGTTAGGATAGCGCTGTCCAAACGATGGGACAAGACATTGACGCCCATTTTGGACGAAGTTGCAAAAGTTGCCACGGTTATTGCGGCATCCAGCCAGGGTGCCTTTTTTATGGATCAATTGGATAGCGCTACCAACATGAGTGTTTTGCCGTCAACGGTTTTTCTGGTGGTCATGGGCGTGGCGGGCTGCGGCAAGTCGAGCCTGGGCTCGGCCCTGGCGCAAGCCGAGGGCCTGCCGCTGATCGAGGGAGACGACCACCACAGCCCGGCGAGCCGTGAAAAGATGCGCCAGGGCATCGCGCTGACCGATGCAGACCGCGAGGGGTGGCTCGCCACGCTCGGGCAGCTGCTGCAGGCGCAGCCCCATGGCGCGGTCCTGACGTGCTCCGCGCTCAAGAAGTCCTACCGGGACCGCCTGCGCGACGCCTGCCCGGGGCTGCGGTTCGTTTTCCTGGAGATCGACCGTGCCAGCGCGGGCCAGCGCGTGGCCGACCGTGCCGGGACCCATTTCTTTTCCAGCGCGCTGGTGGACAGCCAGTTCGCCACGCTCGAGTCGCCCGTGGGCGAGGCGGGCGTGCTGCGGCTGGATGCACTGGCCGCCCTGGCCGTTCTTCAACAGCAGGCCTCGGCCTGGATCGCCGCCACGGAGGCCGCATGACCACCCCGGAAGACTCCACCCCCGTGCGGCCCAGCCGGTACGTCGCCGCCTCCCAGGTGCTCATGGCCGCCTGCCTGGCCGTGATGGCCGTGGCCGTGTTCGTGAATGTGGTGCTGCGCTACGGCTTTGGCAGTGGCGTCGTGGCGAGCGAAGAACTCTCGCGCCTGCTTTTCGTGTGGATGGTTTTCATTGGCGCCGCGGCGGCCTACCCCGCCGGCGAGCACATGGCCTTCACCAGCCTGGCGGGCCTGCTCGCCAAGCGTCCCCTGGCATTTGGCGCGCTCACGGCGTTGATCCGGCTGCTGGTGATCGCGGCCTGCGCGATGCTGGCCTGGGGCGCCTGGCACCAGGTGATCGTCGGCATGGACAGCCATTCCGTGGTGCTGGGCTACCCGGCGGCCCTGTTGCCGCTGCCCGCCTTTCTGTGCGCTGTCGCCATCGGCGTCATGGCGCTGATCGAATTGATTCAACGCAAGCCGCTGGACCTGGGTCACGGCGCCGAGGTGGAGTAACCGATGATGTCCCTGGGACCCGAAGCGCAGGCTTTTATTGTTTTCTCCGTGGGCATGCTGGTGCTCATGGGCACGGGCATGAACATGGGCCTGGCCCTCGTGCTCACGGGCGCGGGCATGGCATGGGTGCTCGACTTCTGGGATGCGCAGCTGCTGGCCCAGAACCTGGTGGCGGGGGTGGACAGCTTTCCGCTGCTGGCCGTGCCGTTCTTCATCCTGGCTGGCGAACTGATGAACTCAGGCGGCATCAGCCGCCGCATCATCGACATGGCGCAGGCCTGGGTCGGGCACATCCGGGGCGGCCTGGGCTACGTGGCCATCGGCGCGGCGGTGCTCATGGCCAGCATGAGCGGCTCCGCGCTGGCCGATACGGCCGCGCTGGCCACCATCCTCTTGCCCATGATGCGCCAGCAGGGCTACCCGATGAACACGTCGGCCGGGCTGATCGCCTCGGGCGGCATCATCGCGCCCATCATCCCACCCTCCATGCCGTTCGTGATCTACGGCGTGACGACCAACACCTCCATCTCTGCGCTGTTCGTCTCCGGCATCGTGCCGGGCCTGATGATGGGCGCGGGCCTCATCTTCGCCTGGCGCTGGGTGCTGCGCGGCATGGACCTGCCGCAGGGCGAACCCTTGCCCGTCAAGGACCGCCTGCGCGCCACGGTGCGTGCCTTCTGGGCCATGCTGATGCCCCTGATCATCATCGGCGGCATGAAGTCGGGCGTCTTCACGCCCACCGAGGCCGCCGTGGTGGCCGCGTTCTACGCGCTGGTGGTGGCGTTGTTCGTCCACCGCGAAATGAAGATCGCGGAAATCTACGGCGTGCTGGTGCGTGCGGCCAAGACCACCTCCATCGTGATGTTCCTCTGCGCGGGCGCCCAGGTGGCCAGCTACATGATCACGCTGGCCGACCTGCCCAATGTGCTGACCAGCTGGCTGGGTCCGCTGGTGGAGAACCCCCGCCTCCTGATGGCGGTGATGATGATCGTGCTGGTGCTGATCGGCACGGCGCTCGACCTCACGCCCACCATCCTGATCTTCGCGCCCGTGATGCTGCCCATCGCCGTGAAGGCGGGCATCGACCCGGTGTATTTCGGCCTGATGTTCGTGCTCAACGGCGCGATCGGCCTCATCACGCCGCCGGTGGGCACGGTGCTCAACGTGGTGGCCGGGGTGGGGCGGATATCGATGCACAGCGTGATCAAGGGCGTGAACCCGTTCCTCTTCACCTACGTGCTGATCCTGGCCCTGTTGGTCGCCTTTCCACAGATCGTCACCGCCCCCGTGGTGTGGCTGCGCTGACCGCCCGTTTCCTCCTCTCTTTTTTCCTTTCCCCCCCGCTAATGGAGACAACCATGAAAACTTTCCGCCGCACCCTTCTGGCCGCCTTGTCGGTGGCCGCCCTTGCCTGCTCGTTCCAGGCCGCCGCGCAGGACTTCAAGCCGCGCATCATCCGGTTTGGCTACGGCCTCAACGAAGTGTCCAACCAGGGGCGTGCCACCAAGCTGTTCGCCGAAGAGGTCGAAAAGGCCTCGGGCGGCAAGATGAAGGTGCGCGCCATCGGCGCCGCCGCCCTGGGCTCGGACGTGCAGATGCAGCAGGCGCTGGTCGGCGGTGCGCAGGAGATGATGGTGGGCTCCACCGCCACGCTGGTGGGCATCACCAAGGAAATGGCGATCTGGGACACCCCCTTCCTGTTCAACAACGCGAAGGAGGCCGACGTGGTGCTGGACGGCCCCGTGGGCCAGAAGGTGATGGACAAGCTGCAGGAAAAGGGCCTCGTGGGCCTCGTGTACTGGGAGAACGGCTTTCGCAACCTGACCAACAGCAAGCGCCCTGTCACCAAGCTGGAGGACATGAATGGCATCAAGCTGCGCGTGATGCAGAACAACGTGTTCCTCGACAGCTTCAAGACCCTGGGAGCCAATGCCGTTCCACTGCCGTTCTCGGAACTGTTCACCGCCCTCGAGACCAACACCGTGGACGGCCAGGAGAACCCCTACAACACCATCCTGTCGAGCAAGTTCTACGAGGTGCAGAAGTACCTCACGGTGACCAACCACGTCTACAGCCCCTGGATCGTGCTGGTCAGCAAGAAGTACTGGGACGGCCTCAACAAGGCCGAGCAGAAGGTGCTGCTCGATGCCGCGAGGAAGAGCCGCGACTTCGAGCGCCAGGATACGCGCGCCGAGGCCGACAAGGCGCTGGCCGACCTCAAGGCCAAGGGCATGCAGGTCAACGAACTGTCGCCCGCAGAAGCCAGCCGCATGCGCGAGAAACTGGGGGCGGTCAATACCAGCATTGCCGCCAACGTGGGCGAGGCGCTGTGGAAGGACGTGCAGGGCGCCGTGGCGCAGGCGCGTGGGAGCAAATAAGCCTGGGTGAGACGCGGCTGCCGCAACGCCATTGCGGCTCCCAAAGACAAAAGGCCGAGGCCCCGAAAGGGGCCTCGGCCTTTTTGCATTTGCAACTGCCTGCCCGCACCGCCTTGCGGCGCGGGCAGGACGGATTACAGGGAGCCGATTTCGCCGGACGAGATCTTGCCAGTGCGCAGGGCGTCTGCAGCTTGGGCATTCACCGCGTTGCGGTCAGCGGTGGAGGTGTAGACCAAGGCACGCGAACCGACGGGGATGGCACCGCTGGTTTGGGGCACTGCCGAGGCTTCGGCTTGCACTTCGGCACGGGTGCGGTTCGTTTCGAACTTCGTGGCGAATTGCGAAGCATCGACTTCGTCGGCCTGTGCACCGAAAGAAGCGAAAGCGGCCACGGCGGCGATGGAGAGGAAGCGTGCGGTCTTATTCATGGTGAAACTCCGGTGAAATTCAAAAAAATGAGGGCGATGTACTTGGAAATACGCAGCAGGAGAGGGCCTGGATTCAGCGAATCAAACGCTGATCAACCACGCTCGCCCGAAGGGATCTGGCCGGTGCGCACGGCATCGGCGGCCTGGGCACGCACGGCGGCGCGGTCGGCGGTGGATTGATACGTCACCACACGCGAACCTGCGGGCTCGATGGAGCGGGTCTGGGCCACGGTGGCGGCTTCGGCGGCCACTTCGGCGCGGGTGCGGTTCGTCTCGAACTTCGTGGCGAACTGCGAGGCATCGGCCTCGTCGGCCTGGGCACCGAACGAAGCGAAAGCAGCCACGGCGGCGATGGAGAGGAAGCGGGCGGTCTTGTTCATGATGAAATCCTTCAGGAAGAAAAAAGCGTCTCAAAAAAGCCGGGACAAAAACCATTTCTGAACCGGGTTCGGTGAGTCGCCTTGCGGGTTCGGCTCATCGATGGGATGAACTGTACGCCGCGGTGGTACAAAGAAAAACTATTTGGTCGCAAACTAACTGTTCCAGTTTTGGAAACAATCCAGACGCCTGTCTTTCTGCCTGCGGCCCGAGGGCCGGTAGCCAGTCGCAAGCGATCGTGGTGGCAGGAGAGGTGGGCGGTGAATCCTTTCGAAAGCGCGTTGGACATGGGCTGTATCGTGCCGGGCGGCGCGGCATGCGTCGTCTCAGCGCGGTTTCGGTTCTTTTCGGTTTGTTTCGGGTTCTCCCGAATGCAACAAGTTCGAAACATGTGCATCGAGTCCGTGGGGAACGCGCCAAAGGTGTGGTGAATGGCACTTGCGCGGGTTGCATCGGCAAGGCTTATGGGCTGAAATCACTCTGTACCTGTTTCAGCCATCACGAGGGAGGTTCCAATGACCGTAGTCGCCAAGATTCTTCAATCCAAACCCGATGCCACCGTGCATACCATCGGGCCCGCCACTTCGGTGTTCGATGCGCTCAAGCTCATGGCGGACAAGGGCATCGGTGCGTTGATCGTGACCGAAGGCGCCGACATCGTGGGCATCTTCACCGAGCGGGACTACGCGCGAAAAATCGCGCTCATGGGGCGCACGTCCTCGGTCACCCAGGTGCGGGACGTGATGACGACCGCCGTGCTGTTCGTGCGGCCCGACCACACCAGCGAGCAGTGCATGCAGCTGATGACCGGCAACCGGCTGCGCCACCTGCCCGTGGTGGACGACAGCAGCAAGCTCGTGGGCATGATTTCCATCGGTGACCTGGTCAAGGACATCATTTCCGAGCAGAAATTCATCATCGAGCAGCTGGAGCAGTACATCACCGGGGCGCGCTGACGGCAGGAGATGCCCGGCAGCCCAGGCGCGTGGGCGAGAAAACCGGTTGGCCGGCAGCCTGGATCGGCCGAGAAGCCGCTGCTAGCCGGCGACGAGAATCGGCTCGCAAGCCTCACCGGCTTGCTGGCGCTCGAACATGATCCGGTAGGCCGTTTCGAGGTCGCGTGTGAAGCGTTGACCATCAAACAGCGGCGAGTTGGTGCGCAGCCTTTGAAGCTTGGCACGAACGGCCGCCAAGGTCTCGGGTTGGCTGGCAAGTTCAATGGCACGGGCTTCGTAGTCCTGCGGGGTGTGGGTAATCAATTCGGGCAAACCCACTGCGGTGAGCAGGCTGGCGGCCACTCGTCCCGCGAAGGCCTGGCCCGCGAGCGTGAGCACGGGTAGCCCGGCCCAGAGCGCGTCGCTGGCAGTGGTGTGGGCGTTGTAGGGCAGGGTGTCGATGAAAAGATCTGCCGCCCGATGGCGCGCAAGATGGTCGTCCAGCGGCATCCGCTGTGCAAAGACCAGGCGAGCGCCACCCACGCCGCGCTTTTCGGCCTCCTTGACGAGATTCTCGGCGGCGGCCTCGTTGTCCTTGAACAGCCACAAAACGCTGCCAGGTACCGCCTTCAGGATGCGCATCCAGCAGTCAAAGGTGTCCGGAAGAATTTTGTAGTTGTTGTTGAAGCAGCAGAAAACGAATCCGCTGTCTGGCAGGCCCAGTTCCGCGCGTGTGAACTGGCGGTCGGAGATGGGGCGGCGGCTGTCGTTGACCTGGTAGCTGTACGGCATCCAGACTGCTTTTTCGGTGAAGAATCCCTGGTGCTCCGGGGGGATGACGACTTCGTCTGCAATGACATAGTCCATGTAATCGGCACCGGTGGTGCCGGGGTAGCCGAGATAGCTCACCTGAACGGGTGCGCAGCGGTTGGCAAAAATGCCCATGCGCCCATCCCGGGTGAATCCTTTCAAGTCGACCGCGATGTCGATTCCCAGGCCCCGAGCCATGGCGGCGATCTCCTGATCTGTGCGCCCATCGACCTCGTGAAAATGGTCCACACTCTGCTCGATACGGCGGCGGATGCCATCCATCACCTGGGGGCCAAGCGAAAACGCATGAATCTCGAACTGTTCCTTGGCGTGGCTTTCGAACAGTTCGGCCATCAGGTAGGTGGTGGCATGTGTGAAGTAGTCTGCAGAGAAGTACCCCACTCGGATGCGTCCGGGCCGCCGTGCAGGGAAGCTGTGCTGTGCAGCTTTGTCCAGCCGATGCAATTTCAGATATGCACGCGCCAGCTGGAGGTGAAGGAGTGGGTCGTCCACTATCGCAAGGAAGGGAAAGGGGCTGCTTCTTTGCAGCGCACCCTTGCTCCGCAATTCCTCCAGGTAAGAATCGAATCCTGTCCAGTCGCAGATATGCATGCGCACGGGTTGCGCGACGGCTGGATCGGCGTGGCAATGCGCAAGGCTGTCAATGGCGGCGGTGAATCGCTTGAGGTCGATTTCCGATGCCGCCTTGTGAAAGTGGGCAGCCTCCAGCGCGGGGTCGATTTCCAGGGCCTTTTGGTAGTTGGCGATCGCGTCATCGTGCCTTCCCATTCCTGCCAGAGCCCGTCCGCCGATGACGTAGGCGCTGGCTTGCTGCGGATTGATGGAAAGGGCATTTTCCACTTGCGCAATGGCCTGTTCGTGGAGGTGCAGGTCCAGAAGGCAGCCTGCATGGTCCAGCACCACCTGCGCATTGCCAGGCTGCAGTTCGGCGGCACGCCGCAGCAAAGGTTCTGCTTCTAAAAGCAGGCCCTGCGCAGCGAGCGCGCGGGCTTTGGTCAAACACGCCTCTGCATACTGAGGGTGAATCGCCAGCGCCCGGTCGGCTGCAGCGATGGCCGCATCAAGCTGAGCTGTTTCTATGAGGGCGCACGCCAGGTTGTTGAGGGCCTTGAGGTTTTCAGGGGCTGCCGCCAGCACGTGCTCGAAAGCGGCAATCGCTTCCTCGGACCTTTTCAGTTCCAGCAGGGCAATCCCCTGGTTGACCCGTAGCTCGGGGTGGTCGTGCCCCGCTTCGATAAGTTGGCTAGCGCTGGACAGGGCTTCTTCGTGAAAACCTGCCTTGATGAGGATGCCCACGCGGTTCATTTGTGCGGCGGGCATTTCTGGCTGCAGATCTAGAGCCTGATTGATGCGCTCTAGGGCCTCCTGGGGCTTGCCGCCCCCGGCCAGTGCCAGAGCCAGATTCACGTGAGCACCCGCATCCTGTGGCAACAACCGCACTGCCTGCCCAATCAGCCGTTGCGCGTCTGCAAATGCGCCGCTGCCCAGCGCCACCACGCCCAGCATGTGCAATGCACCAGGATGATGGGGACTCCTGGCCAGAATCTGCTGGTAGAGGTTGGCAGCGCCCTGCAGTTGTCCACTGCGATGCAGGGTCAGGGCCTGTTGGAAGGCTTGGTCAATCTGGAAGGCGGCGCTTGCGGTGGGCTGGTGGGGCCTGAAAAAAGGGGGAGATGTCATGTGGAAAGTCGCCATGGATGCGGGATGCCAGGCCCGTCTTCCACAAGAAGCGAATGCGGCCTGCGGATGGGGCCGCATTGTGCCGTATTGGCCCAAGCCAAGGCCGCTTCCCGATGCCCGCCGGGGAAAAGCCCCGGAGGCTCTGGCCGTCAGGCCGCCTTCTCCACATGCGCCTGCCGCGTGTACAGAAAGTCGATCACCGCCTTGCGGCACTGCACGTAGCGCGGGTCCTCGGCCAGCTCCACGCGGCGGCGGGGGCGGGGCAGGTCGACGGCCAGCACCTCGCCAATGGTGGCGGCGGGGCCGTTGGTCATCATCACGATCTTGTCGGACAGCTGCACGGCCTCGTCCACGTCGTGGGTGACCATGACCACGGTGCTCTGTGTGCGCGCCACGATCTCCAGCAGCTCGTCCTGCAGCTTGGCGCGGGTCAGGGCATCGAGCGCGCCGAAGGGCTCGTCCATCAACAGCACCTGGGGTTCCATGCCCAGCGCACGGGCGATGCCTACGCGCTGCTTCATGCCGCCCGAGATCTCGCCGGGGCGCTTTTGCCCGGCGTGCGTGAGGCCCACCAGCGCCAGCGCCGCATCGGTGCGGGCCCTGAGCTGGGCCTTCGTTTCCTTGCCGCCAAACACGCGTTCCACGGCGAGGTAGATGTTGTCAAAGCAGGTGAGCCAGGGCAGCAGCGAGTGGTTCTGGAACACCACGGCGCGCTCCGGCCCCGGGCCCCTGATCTCCTTGTTGGCGCACAGCAGTGCGCCGTTGGTGGGCGTGGTCAGCCCCGCGATCAGGTTCAGCAGCGTGGACTTGCCGCAGCCCGAGTGGCCGATCAGCGCGACGAACTCGCCCTTGGCGATGGTGAGGTTGATGTCGCGCAGCGCCGGGAACAGGCCCTTGGCGGTCTTGAAGGTCTGCTCCACGCCATGGACTTCGATGAACTTGGTGGTGAGAGAGGTGTGCATGAGGAACTCCGGGTTGTTTCGAGGACCGCCGCGGCACCGGCTTGGCCGGGCCACTGGGGGGCACCTGAGGGGATGACGCGCCGCAGGCGCGGCTCAGGGGTGGGTCAGGTTTTGACCTCTTCGAAGGTGAACGCAGTGGCCAGCTTGATGAGCGCGAACTCCAGCACCAGCCCGACGATGCCGATCACGAAGATCGCGATGATGATGTTCTTGACGTTGAGGTTGTTCCACTCGTCCCACACCCAGAAGCCGATGCCCACGCCGCCGGTCAGCATCTCGGCGGCCACGATCACGAGCCACGCGGTGCCCACGGCCAGGCGCACGCCGGTCAGCATGTAGGGCAGCACGGCGGGGAACAGGATCTTGGTGGCGATCTTCCACTCCGACAGGTTGAGCACGCGGGCCACGTTCATGTAGTCCTGCGGCACACGCTGCACGCCCACGGCGGTGTTGATGATCATGGGCCAGATGGAGCAGATGAAGATCGTCCAGATGGCGGCCGGGTTGGCACCCTTGAACACCAGGAGGCCGATCGGCAGCCAGGCCAATGGAGACACCGGGCGCAGCAGGCTGATGAGCGGGTTGAACATGCGCGACAGGAAGTTGAAGCGCCCGATCACGAAGCCCGCCGGAATGCCCACCAGCGCCGCCATGCCAAAGCCCACGGCCACGCGTTCGAGCGACATCAGCACGTTCCAGCCCACGCCCTGGTCGTTGGGACCGTTGCGGTAGAACGGGTTGCTGAAGATTTCCTGCGCCTGCTTCCAGGTTTCCACCGGGCCGGGAATGCTGTTGCCCGTGGTGGCTGACACCACGGCCCACAGACCCACCAGCAAGCCCAGGCCACACAGCGGCGGAAGCACCGCCATCCAGAAGCCGCGCGACAGCGCCGCCCAGTCGCGACCGGCGGGGGCTGCAGGTGCCGTGGGCGCAGGGCTTGCCGCCATAGCCGTTTTTGACTGTTTTTGGCTTCTAGCGCTTGCGGACGAAGCGCTGCTAGCTACATTATTCATAGCGTTCTGTGCAACCACGGGGGCTGCATCCAGCGGGGAGTGAAAGACGGCACTGACCATGGTGTTCTCCTGTGCAGGGTGGACGGGGCAGGGCGCTTACGCCTTGATCTTGAAGCTGTCGGCGTACTTGGCGGGGTCCTTGCCGTCCCACACCACGCCGTCCATGAACTTGCTCGTACGCATTTCGCTCTTGGGCAGCGGTGTCTTGGAAGCGGTGGCCGCCTGCTTGTAGACGTCGATGCGGTTCACGGCCTTGGCCACGTTCAGGTAGTCGGGGTGGTCCTTGACCAGGCCCCAGCGCTTGTGCTGCGTGAGGAACCACATGCCGTCCGTGAGGTAGGGGAAGTTCACCGTGCCCTCGTTGAAGAACTTCATGTGGTTGGGGTCGTCCCAGGTCTTGCCCATGCCGTCCTGGTAGCGGCCCAGGATGCGCTGGTTGATGGCATCGACGCCCGTGTTCACGTAGGCCTTGCCGGCAATGGTCTCGGCCATCTTGTTCTTGTTGGCCAGGCCTTCGTCGATCCACTTGCTGGCCTCCAGGATGGCGGCCGTCACGGCACGGGCCGTGTTGGGGTACTTCTGCACGAATTCGGACGTGGTGCCCAGCACCTTCTCGGGGTGGTCCTTCCAGATGTCCTGCGTGGTCGTGGCCGTCACGCCGATGCCGTCCATGATGGCGCGGTGGTTCCAGGGCTCGCCCACGCAGAAGCCGTCCATGTTGCCCACGCGCATGTTGGCCACCATCTGTGGCGGGGGCACGGTGATGACCTTGGCATCCTTCATCGGGTTGATGCCGTTGGCCGCCAGCCAGTAGTACAGCCACATGGCGTGCGTGCCGGTGGGGAAGGTCTGCGCGAAGGTGTACTCGCGCTTCTCGCTGGCCATCAGCTTGGCCAGGCCCGCGCCATTGACGGCGCCCTTGTCGGCGAGCTTCTTGGACAGCGTGATGGCCTGCCCGTTGTGGTTCAGGTTCATCAGCACGGCCATGTCCTTCTTGGGCCCGGCCAGGCCCAGGTGCACGCCGTAGACCAGGCCGTACAGCACGTGGGCGAAGTCGAGTTCGCCGTTGACCAGCTTGTCGCGCACACCGGCCCAGGAGGCTTCCTTGGTGGGGATGATGGTCACGCCGTACTTCTTGTCGATGCCGAGCACCGAGGCCATCACCACGCTGGCGCAGTCGGTCAGCGGGATGAAGCCGATCTTGACTTCCTTCTTCTCCGGCGCGTCCGAGCCCTGGGCGTGCACCAGCGCACGCAGCGCGGGGCTGACGCCGACGGCGCCCACGGTGGCGGCCTGCAGCACGGTGCGGCGGTTGAGGCTGGTTTTGAGCAGATCGGTCATGGGGCACTTCCTCATAGCGTTGAAAACAAAAAAGGCGTCCTCCCGAGCAGCCTGCATACATGCAGCACCGGTCGGTGAGGGACGCCTCTGTCCATGGCGATACCCGATGAAGGGCTCGCCCAGCACCGGCCCGCCTTTGGGCCCGTGCTGTGTGGGGGTGAGACCGCCATTGGTCTCGCAGGGGTTAATGCAAGTGGCGTGCCAGGCCTTGCCGCACGGGCTCCGCATCAGTTCGGCGCATGGTTTGCTATTGAATTAATAGCTGCTTGCGCAAATGGATCAAGCGCTGGGGGCCTTTTTGACCTGCAAACGCGCGGAGGTTGTGCGCGCGGTGAATGCCGCACTGCCTTTGTGCGGCGCACCATCCGGGAGAAGCCGGTGGACCTGGGCGTGGCCCAGGCCGGGGATGCCGGGCAGCGATTCGAGAGGAGGGGCCAAGGGCCGCGGCTCCAAGACTGCCTGCGCAGTCTGGACGGTCCCCGAGAGCGGGCGGCCTCTGGCGGCTGCACCGATGCGCGCAGCGCCTCAGGAGGATGTCACCTGCTTACCCGAGCAGGTCCATCACGTCGAGCATGCGCTGGGCCACATCCACGAGCTTGAGGCCCTTGTCCATGGCGGTCTTGCGCAGTTTCTCGTACGCGGCCTGCTCGGTCAGGCCCTGGCGCTGCATGAGCAGGCCCTTGGCGCGGTCGATGGTCTTGCGGTCCTTGAGCTCGGTCTTGGCATCGGCGAGCTCGGCGCGCAGCGCCTGCTCGTGCTGGAAGCGCGCCATCGCCACGTCCAGGATGGGGCGGATGCGCTGGGGCGCGAGGCCGGCCACGATGTAGGCCGACACGCCCGCGGCCACCGCGTCCTTGACGTGCGAGGTGTCCTCGTCGTTGGTGAACATCACGATGGGGCGGCGTTCGTCGCGCGTGGCCACCACCACGTGTTCCAGCGCGTCGCGGGCCTCGCTCTCGGCGTCCACGATGATCAGGTCGGGCTGCAGCTGGGCGATCCGCTCGCTCAGGAACACATCCGCGGGCAGCGTGGCGATCAGGTTGAAATTGTTCTCCAGCAGCCCGATGCGCAGCGCCCGCGAACGCTCCGCCTGCAGCACGGCGTGTTCGTCGTCGGGGTCGGCAATGGCCAGGTCCGGGGCCACCACCACGATGCGCAGAGACTCGTTCATACCCCGGAGCATAAGCAATTTTTACGCCACAAATTGGTGCGCCGAAGCGGTGCGCCCCGGGCGGGCGCCCGGTCCCGGCAAGGGCCTTGTCTTGCAGGGTCTGAAACTTGCTAATAGTTTGCCGATTGGCAGGGCATACCCGATAGCGCCTTTCCTCCGTCGTCGCATATACATCTGGTCACATTGACATATTGATGAGGATTCCGCATGAACAAGCATATTGACCGGCGCCGTTTCGCCGCCGGGCTGGCCTTGACCACCGCCGCGTCCATGGCGCTGCTGCTCCTGTCCGGGTGCGGCAAGGTGCCCGACACCATCAAGATCGGCGTGGCGCAGCCCTTGAGCGGCCCCCTGGGCGCCCTCGGGCAGGACTTGCTCAATGGCGTGAACCTGGCCGTGGCCGAACTGAACAAGGGCGGCTACACCGTGGACGGCAAGCGGGTAACGCTGGAGGTGGTGGCGGTGGACGACAAGGCCGACGCGGCCACCGGCAAGACGGTGGCCCAGCAGCTGGTGGATGCCGGCGTGGTGGCCGTCATCGGGCACCTGAACTCGGGCGTGAGCATCGAGACCGCGCCCATCTACGCGGCCAAGGACATCGCGCAGATCGCCATCTCCACCAACCCCAAGTTCACGCAGCTGGGTTTTTCCACCACCTTCCGCATGGTGGGCAACGACACGCTGCAGGCGCGCGCCATCGGCTCGTTTGCCGCCACCCAGCTGGGCGCCGCGCGCTATGCCGCGCTGGACGATGGCACGCCCTACGGCAAGGGCCTGGCCGACGGGGCCGCCGCGCAGCTCAAGGCCGAGAAGAAAGAGGTGGTGGTGCGCAAGTCGTTCGACGACAAGACCACGGCATTCGACGAACTGGCCGGCGAACTCAAGGCCGCGAAGGTGGAGGTGATCGTCTCCACCCTCAATGACTTCCAGGCGCTGGCGCTGCTGGAAGCACTGCGCAAGGTGGGGCACACCAAGGTGAGCCTGCTGGGCGGCGACACCATCAAGACCACCGACATGACCAAGGGGGCCGGCATCGTCGAGGGCGTCTATGCCACCTCGCCCGTGCTGGAAGCCAAGGAGTTTTCCACGGGCAAGCCCTTCCTGGAAAAGTACATCGATGCCTACAAGAAGCCGCCCGCGTACGGCGGGCACTACAGCTACGACAGCATGTACGTGCTCTCGGCGGCCATCCAGAAGGCCAAGTCCGCGGACCCCAAGGACATCACCAAGGCCATGCACGGCATCAACGGCTACGCGCCCGTGATCGGCACGATGACCTGGGATGACAAGGGCGAGCAGCGCTACGGCGCGGTGGGCGTGTACGAACTGCGCAGCGGCAGCTGGGAGCTGCGCATGCGCTCGGACCGCTGGTAGGCGCGGCCTGCGACCCTGGGGATGCACGACCCCTGCCGGCCACCGCCGGCAGGGGTTTTTGCATCAGGCCCCCCGCGAGCCCGGGTTTTACACTCGGGGCATGAGTCTGTTGATCCTCGGAATTGAATCCTCGTGCGACGAGACCGGCGTGGCGCTGGTGCGCTCCACGGGCGATGCCGTTCCCACCCTGCTGTCCCACGCCCTGCACAGCCAGATCGAGATGCACCAGGCCTATGGTGGCGTGGTGCCCGAGCTGGCCAGCCGCGACCACATCCGCCGCGTGCTGCCGCTGACCACGCAAGTGTTGACGGAGTCCGGCCAGACGCTGGCGGACGTGGACGTGGTTGCTTACACGCGCGGCCCGGGCCTGGCGGGTGCCCTGCTGGTGGGGGCCGGCGTGGCCTGCGCGCTGGGCGCGGCGCTGGACAAGCCGGTGCTGGGCGTGCACCACCTGGAGGGGCACCTGCTCTCGCCCTTCCTGAGCGCGGACCCGCCCGAGTTCCCCTTCGTGGCCCTGCTGGTCTCCGGCGGCCACACCCAGCTCATGCGGGTGGACGGCGTGGGCCGCTACGAGATCCTGGGCGAGACCATCGACGACGCGGCGGGCGAGGCCTTCGACAAGTCGGCCAAGCTCATGGGCCTGGGCTACCCGGGAGGGCCGGCGCTGTCACGCCTGGCCGAGCAGGGCGATCCGGCGGCCTTCAAGCTGCCGCGCCCGCTGCTGCACAGCGGCAATCTCGACTTCTCCTTTGCCGGGCTCAAGACCGCCGTGCTGACCCAGGCCAAGAAACTGGGCGACGGGCTCGAAGCGCGCAAGGCCGACCTGGCGGCCAGCACCGAGGCCGCCATCGTCGAGGTGCTGGTGAAAAAGACGCTGGCGGCGCTCAAGCAGACCGGACTCAAGCGCGTGGTGGTGGCCGGTGGTGTGGGCGCCAACCGGCATCTGCGGGCGCAGCTCAATGCCGCCTGCGCGGCGGCCAGGGTGCGGGTGCACTACCCCGAATTGCACCTGTGCACCGACAACGGGGCCATGATCGCCATGGCGGCGGCAATGCGGCTGCAGGCGGGGCAGCAGGAGGCGAACACCGACTATGCGTTTGATGTGAAGCCGCGGTGGCCGCTGGATTCCATCGTGCCAGTCGGCTGAAATGGGCTGGTCATTCCAGCCCCGTCGACAAAACTATCCTGCAGAACCGCGCTGTTGCCTGCGCAGTCCCATCCAACCCAGGATGGCAGCCAGTGCAGCCAGTGCCCACGGGTTGTTGACCGGGATGCTGGTGGGATCAGAGCCCAGTGCCGGAGCCAGCGGATCGCGGATACGCCCTGCGGCAATGTCTGAATCACCTATGCCGTTGTCAGTGATGCTGTACGTCACTGTGCGGCGGTCCGGGCTGAGCACTGCCTCGGTCCATAAGAACCAGGTGGAGGTCTGTGCTCCTGCCGCAGCCGGTCCGAACTTCCAGAACTGCACGCCTTCAGGCAACGGAGTCGGGTACGTGATGGAGATGGTGACGCTGCCGGTGCAGCCGGTGGCGAGGAACTCGAACGCGCCATGAGGCAAGGTGCGGTTGGCGGGGGCCGTAGAAGGCACCGTGAATGCGGAGCTGGAATCCAGCGTACAGCTTGCGCCTCCGCCAGCGAGGGTGACTGAGCCGGTGCCTGACATGCCAGGTACCGTGCCGGTCACCGTCGAAAGTGTTGGTGTGACCACATTGCTGATGCCTGCGGCGGAAGGCCCCTTGTTGTTGGTAGCCACGACGCGGAAGCTGTACGCCGATCCGTTGGTGAGGCCAGAGACCGTGCAGCCGAGCGCACCCGAGGTCGTACACGTTTTGCTGCCGTCTTGCACCGCTGTGACCGTGTAGCCGGAGATGGCGCTGCCGCCATCGTGGGATGGTACTTGCCAGTTCACGGTCGCTTGCCCGTTGCCAGCCGTGACGCTGACGTTCTGGGGCGCACCAGGCACGTTGGCCTCGACCTGGATGGAGTAGGACTGCGAACCCGAACAGCCGCTGGCGTCCGCGACTGTCACTGTGAAGTTGAAGGTTCCAGTGGCCGTTGGCGTGCCGGAGATGGTGCCACTACCACCCAGCGTCAACCCGGGGGGCAAAGCACCAGCAGTCACCGCATAGCTTGGCGCTCCCAGTGCACCCGTCTGTGAAAGGGGGGTGCTATAGGCCTGACCCCAGACAGCCGGGGCCAGCGCGCCCCCCGGTGTCATCGTGAATGCCGGGCACACATAGGGTGTGTACACCGTGTTGTCGATACCGATGTAGTCGGAATTCGTTCCGAGAGCACCGGCCGAGGTGACGAAATAGCGAAACGCCATGCGTCCAGAGGTGGGGGCTGGAAGTCCCGAGATAGTGATGGTGTATTGCGTCCAAGTCTGGGGATAGCCGCCGGCCACCAGCGTTGGGTTGACGCTGAGCAGCAGCGCCGTGAAGTCCCCCACGGCGGTGGCGCCTGATCCCACATTTGTGCTTGCGCCATTGGTGCTCAGCCGGACTTCCAGCCGATCGGGATAGTCGGTCCCCGTGGGTTTTCTTGTGAAGAAGGTCAGCACATCCCCATTGCGCAGCGTCCGGTTTGGCATCGCGAGCCAGTTGCTGATGGTGCCGGTGCTGCCGGTGTTGTTGTAGTTGGCGCCAATGTATGCATTGGCTGCGCCGCTATACGCGTTGAAGGGGCCGGGGGTTGGCGTCGCTGTGGTTGCTGTCCCCTGGAACCAGCTGGTTGAGCCGGCCGGGGTGCTGTTGTTCTGCATGAACCATCCATTGCCCGTGAGCAACGTGATGTTGTCAAAATCCTCTGTGAATGCCTGGGCCCAGGCCTGGCTGGAAAAACCAACCACAAAGAGAATCATTGTGGCAATACGAAAACAAATCCTGCTCATGTCTGGCTGTCCGCTGTAGTGATTGACAACGCTGATGCGTGTCCGCTCCCGTGGGAGGCACATTTGCGGCGGTTCGTTTGTCGCGCCATTCATGCTGGACAGCACATTGCGCGAATCTAGTGTGCTGTCACCGCTCAAGCCACATGTTCACGAAATCGGATTTTCACACTCGGTACCGCACTGCAAGTCCTCGATACCGCTGCGGTGGTCACTGAGGGGGGCGCCTGCTTTTTTGAGAATGAAGCCATCGACTTCGTTGCATGCAGCTATTTCCGGGCCGGCGCACTAGCCGATGAATGCTGAAACAATCGCTAACAACCTTATGGGGTGGGCTACCAGCTGTCAAGAAAAAAAGCGCAGGCATCGGCGATGCCCGCGGGGTTGTGCGACGGGCGCTGATTTCTGTGCACCTTTCCCAGAAACCTTTGAATACGCCTCTCAAGCTCGGACGCAGGGGGGTGAATGGCGGCTTGACCGACATTGACCAGGCGCGCGGCATTCAGGTGGACGCTCATGCCCGTCCACCGTACATGGGAGCCGTTTCAACGCCCTCAAAATGGATAGTGCCTCGGGGTTGTCTGCACCGTGATCCAGCGCAGCTCCGTGAACTCCCGCACCCCCGCCATCCCCCCAAACCGCCCGTACCCCGAACTCTTCACCCCACCGAACGGCATCTGCCCCTCGTCATGCACCGTCGGCCCGTTGATGTGACAGATCCCCGACTCGATGCGCGCCGCGACGTTCCACGCCTTGGCCACATCGCGGCTGAACACGGCGGATGACAGGCCGAACTCGTTGTCGTTGGCGCAGGCAATGGCTTCTTCCACACCATTCACGCGCACCACGGGCTTGACGGGACCGAACGACTCCTCGCGGTAGATGTCCATCTCGGCCGTCACGTGGTCGAGCACGGTGGCCTGCATCAGCGTGCTATCGCTCTTGCCGCCGCACACCAGCGTGGCGCCCTTGGCCAGCGCGTCGTCGATGAGCGCGTTGCAGCGGTGCACCGTGGCCATGTCCACCACCGAGCCGAGCACCACCGGGCCCTTGCGCGGGTCGCCCAGGGGCAGGGCCTTGGCGCGCGCGCCGAGCTTGGCCACGAACTCGTCGGCCACGGCGTTGTCCACGATGATGCGCTCGGTGGACATGCAGATCTGGCCCGAGTTGGCGAACGAGCCGAACACGGTGCCGGCCACGGCGGCATCGACGTCCGCATCGTCCAGCACCAGCAAGGGTGCCTTGCCACCCAGCTCCAGCACCACGGGCTTGAGGTACTTGGCACACGTCTGCGCGATGATGCGGCCGACCTTGGTCGAGCCCGTGAAGTTCACGCGGCGCACGGCCGGGTGGGCCACGATGGCCTCGACCACGGCACCGGCGTCTGCGGGTGCATTGGTCACGAAGTTCACCACGCCTGGCGGCAGGCCGGCCTCCTGAAGCGCCTCGATGATCAGGCCGTGCGTGGCCGGGCTCAGCTCCGAGCCCTTCAAGATGACCGTGTTGCCGCAGGCCAGCGGCGTGGCAATGGCGCGCACCCCCAGGATGATGGGCGCGTTCCACGGCGCGATGCCCAGCACCACGCCCGCGGCCTGGCGCACGCCCATGGCCAGGCTGCCGGGCACGTCCGACGGAATCACCTCGCCGGCGATCTGCGTGGTGAGGGCCGCAGCCTCCTGCAGCAGTCCTGCCGCTAGGTGCACGTTGAAGCCGGCCCACAGACCCGATGCGCCGGTTTCTGCGGCCATGGCGGCAGCAAAGGCATCGCCCTTGGCTTCGAGTGCGTGCGCCGCCTTGAGCAGCAGCGCGCGGCGCGCGTTGGGCCCCAGGGCCGACCAGGCCGGGAAGGCCTGGGCGGCGGCGTCGGCGGCGGCCTTGGCATCGGCCACGGTGGCCGCTGGGGCCGTGGTGGCCGCGGAGCCGCCCAGCGGGTTGCGGCGCTCGAAAGTCGCGCCGCCGGTGGCTTGCACGCGCTCGCCGTTGATCAGCATGGAAATGGCAATCATGGAATGTCTCCTGGATGAATAGGAAGGAAAAGTCGGATGGGGATGGGGTGCGGGACGTTCAGGCAACGCCCAGGTAGGCTTGGCGCACGGCGTCGGACTGCAGCAGCGTGGCGGCATCGCCCGAGGCCACGATGCGCCCGCGCTCCAGCACATAGCCGCGCTGGGCCACCTGCAGCGCCTTGCGCACGTTCTGCTCCACCATGAGCACGGTGACGCCCTGTGCCGCGATGCGCTGCACGATGGCCAGCAGTTCGTCCACCATGCGCGGTGCCAGCCCCAGCGAGGGCTCGTCCAGCATCAACAGGCGCGGGCCGCTCATCATGGCGCGGGCCACGGCCACCATCTGCTGCTCGCCACCGCTCATGGTGCCGGCCAGTTGCTGGGCACGCTCCTTGAGGCGCGGAAAGTCCTCGAAGGCCTGGGCCAGGCGCTCGGCGCGCACGCGCGAGGGCACCAGCCAGCCGCCGAGTTCCAGGTTCTCGGTCACCGTCATCTGCGGGAACAGCTGGCGGCCCTCGGCCACCAGGGCCAGACCGCGCTGCACGCAGGCGGTCGCATTGAGGGCCGGCACGGCCTGGCCGTCGAGCTGCACCGTGCCCTGGCGCGGCAGCAGGCCGGCCAGGGCCTTGAGCAACGTGGTCTTGCCGGCACCGTTCGGGCCGACGATCACCGTGATGCCGGGCTGGGCCTCAAGCGACAGGTCCGGCAGCACCTGGAAGCCGTTGTAGCCCGTGACCAGCCCTTGTACCGTGAGGTGTGCGCCGCTCATGCCGTGGCTCCTTCGGGCGTTGCCTGTGTGCCCATCTCATCGCCCAGGTAGGCCTCGATCACCTCCGGGTTGCGCACCACCTCGGCGGGCGTGCCATCGGCGATCTTGCGGCCCTGGTGCAGCACCAGCACGCGCTCCACGTACTTGAGCAGCGTGGTCACCGCATGCTCGATCCACACCACCGTGAGGCCCCAGTCGTCGCGCAGGCGGCGGATGCGCTGGGCCATGGCGTCGACCTCGGCCTCGGTCAGGCCGGCGGCCACCTCGTCGAGCAGCAAGAGGCGCGGGCGCGTGCCCAGGGCCATGCCGATCTCCAGCAGGCGCTGCTGCGAGGGCGTCACGTCGGCAGCGGGCCGGTCGGCCAGGGCTGACAGGCCCAACATGGCCAGGATCTCGTCCTCATTGCGCAGGCCCACAGGCCCCTGGCGGTGGCGGCCCGCGAACTGCATGCCGAAGCGCACGTTGTCGCGCACCGTCATGTCCGGGAACACGCGCGGCGTCTGGAAGGTGCGCGCGATGCCGTGGGCCGCATAGTGGTGGGGGCCCTTGCCCGTGAGGTTGTCGGCCCCGCAGTGCAGCGTGCCCGAGGTCGGTGGCTGCACGCCCGAGATGGCGTTGAAGAACGTGGTCTTGCCCGCGCCGTTGGGGCCGATGATGCCGATGAGCTCGCCGGCATGCAGCGTGGCACTCACGCCGTCCACGGCGGTCAGCCCGCCAAAGCGCACGGTCACGCTGTCGATGGTCAGCAGGGCTTCAGACATGGCCGGCCTCCGTGGCAGGCGTGGCCGCCCGCTTGCGCTGCCACAGCGTGGCCAGCCCGTTGGGCAGGTACATCACGCACAGGATCAGCAGCAGCCCCAGCACCATCATGTAACCGTAGGGCAGCTGCAGGCGCAGCGTCTCGGCCAGCAGGCTGAACACGATGGCCGCGAGCACCGGGCCGCCGATGCTGGCCGCGCCACCGATCAGCGCGATCAGCACCGTCTGGAAGCCGATGAAGGGGCTGAATACTGCCGCCGGCTCGATGTAGGTCCAGCGCACGGCCATGGCCGCGCCCACAGCGCCTGCGAAGGCCGCGGTGATGCCGAAGCCCGCGATCTTGGCCAGGCGCGTGTCCACGCCCAGCGTCTGCGCGCGCTGCTCGTCGGCGCCGATGCCCGAGAGCGCCAGGCCGAAGCGGCTGCGCTGGATGGCGATGGCCGTGGCAATGGCCGCCGCCGCGATCAGCAGCACCGTGAGGTACACCGTCTCGTTGCTGGGCACCACCGTGAGCACACGGCCCACCGTGCCCGAGACCTGCTTTTCGACAAAGGTCACCGCATGGCGGATCAGCTCCGTCATGCCGAAGGTCAGCACCGCAAAGTAGGTGCCGCGCAGGTGCAGCACCGCCGCACCCATGACCACGGCCACCACGGCGGCGATCAGCGCGCCGGCCACGATCACCAACGGCCAGGGCAGCACTTCCAGCAATGTGGCGCTGGCATAGGCCCCGATGCCGAAGAAGGCCGATGTGGCCAGCGAGAGGTAGCGCGTGGCGCCGCAGAACAGCGACCAGCTGGTGGCCAGCGCGATGTACATCAGGCAGCTGAGCAGCACCGAGGCCACGAACTCGGACACCAGCCAGGGCAGGGTGCCGACCACGGCCGTGCCCGCGGCCAGCGCGAGCCAGGGCCTTGAGGATGAATTATTCATGGAGTTGTTGGTTGTGCTTTGTTTCGCCATGGGCGATGGGATACGGCGCGATCAAGGCCAGTGCCACCGTGGAACTGGCTTTGCCAGGCCAGGGGTGGCGTCCCCCTCCCGAAGGAGAGGGGGAAGACGCGAAGCGGCTCAGGGGGTGTCATTTCTTGAACAGTCCGTTGGGGCGCCAGATCAGCACGCCGATGAACACCGCATAGCTCAGCAGCATCTTGAGAGACGGGCTGCTGAAGTGCATGCCCAGGGCCTCGACCACACCCAGCAGCAGGCCGCCGGCCAGGCTGCCCGCCAGGCTGCCGAAGCCGCCCAGCGTGATCACGATCAGCGCCGTCACGGTATAGGGCTCGCCCATCGAGGGAGAGATCTCGTAGGTCATCGACAGCAGGGCCCCCGCCACGCCCGACAGGCCCAGGCCAATGCCGAACATCATGGGGTGCAGGCGCCGGGTGTTGATGCCCACCAGCTGCGCCCCCGTGGGCGACTGCATCAGCGCCCGCACGGCCTTGCCCAGCAAGGTGAGCTTGAGCAGCGCGATCAGCGCGGCCGACAGCGCCAGCGCCACGCCGAACAGCACCAGCTTGTTTTCGGTGAAGCGCATGCCCGCCACTTGCACCGGGTCGGCCAGGTACTCGTAGCCACGCAGGTCGCCACCCCAGATCAAGAGGGCGGTGTTCTGCACCAGGAACATCAGGCCGAAGCCCACCATCAGGCTGCGCGCCTCGAACACGTCCACGTTCGGCGCGCGCGCCGCCAGGCGCTTGAAGCACAGCGCATGCACCGCCACCCCCAGCACGAACAGCGCGATGAAGGCGATGGGCATCAGCAGCAACGGCGACCAGCCCCAGGCGGTGTGCGCCCACCAGGTGATGAAGGCACCGAGCATCAGGAACTCGCCATGCGAGATGTTCATGATGCGCATCAGCCCGTATTGCAGGTTCAGGCCCATGGCCACCAGCGCATAGATGCCGCCGGTAATGAGGCCACTGGCGACCAGTTCGGCCCAGGAGGTCAGGGACATTCCGTGTTACTTCCAGGCAGGCTTGTTGGTGTTCAATTGCGCCGTGGCGCGGTCCTTGGGCCAGACCACCTCGAAGTCGCTGCCCTGCCATTGGCTCACGGTGCCGGGGATGGAGGCGTTCTCGCTGCCCGCAAAGCGGATGCCGCCCAGAATGGTCTTGAACTCGTTCTTGGCGATGTGCTCGCGCAGCGCCTTGCGGTCCAGGCCCACCTTCTCCACGGCCTGCTGCAGGATTTCGAGGCCTGCCCAGGCATGGCCGCTGGCCCAGCGGTCGGGCTCCTTGTTGAACTTCTTCACATGCGCGTCGAAATACGCCTTGGCCTCGGGGCTGGTCTTCACGCTCCACGATCCCATGCCGATCACGCCTTCGGTGTTGGCCTGCATCACGTTCTTGTACAGCTGGAAGGCGGTGCCCACCGAGGCGTAGAAGAACTTGGGGTTCAGCCCCACCTCGCGCGCCTGGCGGCTGGCCAAGATGGTGTCGGGCGGGTAGGTGATGCCGATGAAGGCATCGGGGTTCAGGTCCTTGATGCCGCGCAGCACGGGCGCCAGGTCCTTCACGCCCAGCGGGTAGCTCTTGCGTTCCACCACCTGGATGCTGGTCTTCTTGAGCGCGTTGTTCAGCGCCGCGAAGTTCTCCAGGCCAAACAGGTCGTCCATGTAGACGATGGCCACCGACTTGACGCCGTTGGCCACCAGCATGTCCACCAGCGCGCCCATCATCTTGTCGGGCTGCTGCAGCAGGGAGAAGAAGTAGGGCAGATTCATGTCGATCAGCTTGCGCGACAGCGCCGTGGGCGCCAGCAGCGGGTAGCCGAAGCGGTTGGCCAGCGGTGCGATGGCGAAGTTGGCGCCCGATCCCCAGGGCGGCAGGATCAGGTCCACCTTGTCGCTGCCCATGAGCTTCTCGAAGGTGCGCACGCAGGTCTCGGTCTCGCTGCGGTCGTCGTAGCCGATGAGCTCGATGGGGCGCTTGGCGCCCTTGATGCTCAGGCCGCCCGCCGCATTGACCTGCTCGGCCCACAGCAGGTAGTTGGGCTCCTGGCTGACCTGGGCGCCTGCGGCCCAGGGGCCCGTGCGGGCAATCGCGTAGCCGATGCGCACGGGGGCGCTGCCACTGCCTTGGGCCAGCAGCTGCGGCGCCACGGCCAGCGCGCCCACGGTGGCGGCGGCCCCCTTGATCCATTGGCGCTTGGAGGGTTGGGATGGTGAATGCGTTGTCATTGTGTGTCTCCTCGGATGGGAGGCCCGCGCAGTGCAGGCCGTACCCGGATCGTAGGAAGACGCCGCCCGGTACGCTGGGCTGAGCGTGCACAAAAGCTTTGTCCCAGCGTGCACGGCGCAGGGGGTTTACCCGGATTTCCGTGCCCGCCGCAGGAATAGCGGCGCGGCCGATAATCCCGCTGAGACAGGCGGCACCGTCTGCATGACGACTGGAGACACCCATGGCCCACCCTCTGACCGAGGTATCGACCGACACCGTGCCACCGCGCGACCGCCTGCACCTCTGGGGCGATGCGGTGTGGCGCCTCATTGGCGGGCTGGAGTCCGATGCCTTCGGCGACGAGGCCTTCGCGGGCCACATCACGTCGGGCCACGCGGGCTACGTCAACCTGTGCCAGCTCGACGTGAGCCGCCACCGCGTGGTGCGCACCCCCAGCCTCATCCGCAGCAGCGACCGGGCCTACATCAAGGTGGTGGCGCAGCTCGAAGGGCGCGCCTGCTTCGAGCAGAACGGCCGCCAGGTGTGGCTGTCGCCCGGCGAGTGGAGCGTGTACGACACCACGCGCGCCTACGCCGTGAGCAATCCCGAGGCCGTGCGCCAGATGGTGCTGATGATCCCGAAGGAACAACTGCCCGAGCGCAAGCTCAAGCTCGACGACCTGATGGTGCAGCGGTTTTCAGGCACCACGGGCGTGTCGCGCCTGGCGTGGGACACCATGCGCGCGGCGTTCACCGAGCTGCCCAGCATGTCCGACGCCGCTGCCGACGGCGTGGCCGACGTGATCACGCACCTGGTGCAGCTGTCGCTGCTGGAGCGCAACGGCCAGCACAGCGCCGTGTCGCAGCGCGAGGCCCTGCGGGACCGTATCGGCCAGTACATCGACCGCCACCTCGCAGACCCGGACCTCACCATCGACCGTATTGCGCAGGCGCTCAACTGCAGCAAGCGGCACCTGTACAACGCGGTGGCGGACGAGGAGAACACGCTGGCCACCATGATCCAGCACCGGCGGCTGGAGGCGTGCCTGCAAGACCTGCGCAGCAGCGCGCAGGCGCAGCGGTCGGTGACTGACATTGCGCTGTCCTGGGGTTTCTCCAACAGCGCCCATTTCAGCCGTGTGTTCCGCGCACATGTGGGCTGCAGCCCCAGCGAATACCGCACGCGGGCCCGGGTTCCGGCATTGCCACACTGAGCGCGCTCTCCGGCCGCTGCGCAGGCCTGTCGGCAGGTCGCTTCATAAGAAAAAGCGCCCCTGCCGCTTGCGGCAGGGGCGCTTTCAGCTACTGAATCAATAGCATTCGTGCTGGCAACAGGCGGCCCGCCCTGTGCGGGCGGGCGGGTAACTGTGCAGGCGCTGCCGTTTACTGAATGCTCAGCGATGTGGCCCGGCTCACGGGCTCCAGGCGGGCCAGCGTCAGCGTCAGCACGCCGTTTTCCAGCTTGGCGGAGCTGTTGGCCACGTCGATATCAGTGGCCAGCTCCCAGGCGCGCTGCACCTGACGGGGCGCGCCCTCCACGCTTTGCAGGCGCACCTGGTTGCCTTCGATGCTGATGGACAGCTGCTCGCGGGCCAGGCCCGGTACATCCAGCTGCAAGGTGGTGGTCTTTTCGTCCTGCGTCACGGCGCAGCCGGCAGAGGCCGGGGCTGCGGGTGCGGCCAGTGCGCCCATCAGGAAACGCTGCAGCGCCAGGTCGGCGGAACGGGGGGACTGGGCATAAGCGGCACGGCGGATCACGGGGGCGAAGATCATGGGTAACTCCTATAAACTGCGCGGCTCTCGACGTGGTCGCCGCATGCCAAGGAGTTGTGTACGGCCGGGTTGCTTTTCAAGGGAAAAATGGCATGAATAAATTGCGCTCCGTGGGCTTGAAAACAGGCGCAGCGGCATTACGTCAACCGGTTTTGGCGCTGGCCGCGGCGCTGGTCTGCGCTGTGGCCCCCCTTTCCGCCAGCCATGCCCAGACCGCGCCCGGCACCACGGCCGCGGCCCCGGCCAAACCGGTGAAGGTGGCGCTCATCGAAAGCCTCTCGGGCGCGTTCGCCAACACCGGCGAGGCCGTGTACCGCAACGTCTACTGGGCCATGGAGCGCGTCAACGCACGCGGCGGCGTGCAGCTGCCCGCCAGCAGCGGCGGCCCCCGCCCGCTGGCGCTGGAGCGCTACGACAGCAAGGGCCAGAACGAGGAGGCCTTGTCGGCACTGCGCGCGGCCATCGACGACGGCGCGCAGGTCATCCTGCAGGGCAATTCGTCGGCCACGGCGGCGGTGCTGATCGAAGCCATCAACAAGCACAACGAGCGCGAGCCGAACAAGCGCGTGATCTTCCTGAACTACTCGGCGGTGGACCCCATCCTCACCAACGAGAAATGCAGCTTCTGGCACTTTCGCTTCGACGCCCATGCCGACATGCGCATGGCCGCGCTCATGGAAGTGATGCGCGAAGACAAGGGCATCAAGAGCGTGTACCTCATCGGCCAGGACTACAGCTTCGGCCAGGCCGTGCTGCGCGAGGCGAAAAAGCAGCTGGCCGCCCAGCGCCCCGATGTGACGGTGGTGGGCGACGAGCTGCACCCCATCGGCCGCGTGAAGGACTTCGCGCCCTATGCCGTGAAGATCAAGACCAGCGGCGCGCAGGCCGTGGTCACCGGCAACTGGGGCAACGACCTCACGCTGCTGGTGAAGGCCGCGCGCGAAGTGGGCTACGAAGGCAGCTTCTACACCTTCTACGGCAATGCGCTGGGTGCGCCCGCCGCCATCGGCGACGCGGGCATCGGCAAGGTGGTGGCCGTGGCCGACTGGCTGCCCAACGTGCCGGGCGCGCAGAGCGAGGCGTTCTACCAGTCGTTCCGCACGCGCTTTCCCAAGCCGCAGGACGACTACGTGCACATGCGCATGCAGCTCATGGTCGAGGCGCTGGCCCAGTCCATCGAACGCGCGGGCAGCACCGACGCCGTGGCCGTGGCGCGGCAGATGGAGAGCGCCAACGTGCAGCTGTCGGGCCAGGGCGGCAGCATGCGCGCGGCGGACCACCAGTTCCAGCAGGCGCTGGTGGTGGGCGTGATGGACAAGAAGGGCGCACCGGGCGTGAAGTTCGATGTGGAAGGCTCGGGCTACGGCTTTCGCGTGGTGCGGCAGATCCCTGCCGCCAAGGCGCAGCAGCCCCACAGCTGCACCATGACAAGGTTCTAAACCCCCCTGAGTCGCCTTCGGCGCCTTCCCCCGCAGGGGGACGCCACCCGTGGCCTGGCAAAGCCAGTTCCACGGTGGCTCTGACGGGGCGCATGCTCATGCACGGAGCGCGCGCCAGAGGGGAGCGCAGAGCCTCGCGAGCGTGTGCAGTGCTGCCTGCGCAGCGCGCGCCGCATATCGATATGAAAAGTTAGCGCAACCGGTGCAGGCCGTCGGGCCACAGAATTTGTCGCATTGATCACCCATGCGCGAATCGCTGCCTCCACCGTGTCCTACGCCCTTTCCCTCCTCGACAAAAGTCCCATCCCCGACGGGGCCACGGCGGCCGAGGCGCTGCAGCGCACCGTAGCGCTGGCTCAGCGCGCCGAGCAGCTGGGCTACCGCCGCTTTTGGGTGGCCGAGCACCATGGCAACCCGGGCCTGGCCGGCTCGGCGCCCGAAGTGCTGGTGGCCCACCTGCTGGCGCGCACCTCGCGCATTCGCATCGGCTCTGGCGGTGTGATGCTGCAGCACTACAGCCCCTTCAAGGTGGCCGAGGCGTTCAAGGTGCTCGCATCCCTGGCGCCCGGCCGCGTGGACCTGGGTGTGGGCAAGGCGCCCGGCGGCCTGCCGTTGTCCACCCGGGCGCTGCAGGCGCTGCACGATAAATCCCGGCCTGCGGACTTTGGCGCGCGCTTTGCGGAGCTGGACGCCTTTCTGCACGGCACGCTGGACCCGGACCACGCGCTGGCGGGTGCCGTTGCCTACCCCGCGCCGCCCAGCCTGCCCGAGCGCCACCTGCTCGGCGGCAGCCCCGACAGCGCGGCGTTGGCGGCGCGCCATGGCTGGCACTTCACGTACGCGGGCCATTTCAATGGCGACCCCGTCAACATCGAGCGCACGGTGCGCGTGTACCGCGAAGCCGCTGGCCGCGCCCCCTCGCTGGCGCTCTATGCGCTCGTGGCCCCTACCCAGGCGCAGGCCGACAGCCTGGTGGGCGCATTGCGTGTCTTCAAGCTGCATTTGTCCACCGGACAGAGCGTGAACCTGCCCAGCGCCCAGGCCGCCGCCGAGTTTGCGCGCCAGGCCGGCGTGGCGGACTACCGGCTCGAAGAAACCCGGCCCCACGTGATTGCCGGCTCGCCCGAGCATGTGCGCGAGCAGCTCGATGCGCTCAGTGAGCGCTACGGCATCGAAGAGTTCGTGGTCGACACGCCGGTCACGGGCTTTGCCGAGCGCCTGGCCTCGGTGGAGCTGCTGGCGGGCGCCTACGCCACCGCCGAGGCCTGACCCGCTGGCCGCCCCCTTTTTCCCAGGAACAGACACCATGAGCAACACCCCACAACCCATCCGCTTCGGCGTCATGCTGCATGGCGCAGGCGGCCACATGAATTCGTGGAAGCACCCCGCAGGCCCCGCGGACGCGAGCGTCAACCTCGACTTCTACATCGAGACCACGCGGAAGGCCGAGGCCAACGGCATCGCCTTCGCCTTCGTGGCCGACGGGCTGTTCATCAATGCGAAGTCCATCCCGCACTTTCTGAACCGTTTCGAGCCCATCTCCATCCTGTCGGCGTTGGCCGTGGCGACGTCGAAGATCGGGTTGGCGGGCACCATCTCCACCTCGTACAGCGAGCCATTCACGGTGGCGCGGCAGTTCGCGTCGCTGGACCTCATCAGCAAGGGCCGCGCCGGCTGGAACGTGGTGACCACACCGCTGGAGGGCACGGCCAGCAACTACAGCCGCAACCATCCCGACCATGCGCTGCGCTACGAGATCGCCGACGAATACCTGCAGGTGACGCAAGGCCTGTGGGACAGCTGGGACGAAGACGCCGTGGTGCGCAACCGCGCCACGGGCCAGTTCTTCGACCCCGCCAAGCTGCACACGCTGAACCACAAGGGCCGCTTCTTCCAGGTGGCGGGGCCGCTCAACATCGGCCGGTCGCCGCAGGGGCAGCCGGTGATCTTCCAGGCGGGTTCCTCCGACGCCGGCATCGGCCTGGCGGGCAGGTACGCCGATGCGGTGTTCACGCATTCGCCCTCGGTGGAGGAGACGCGCAGCTTTCTGCGCAAGGTCAAGGCCAGCGCCGTGGTGCATGGCCGCCAGGCCGACGATGTGAAGATCTTCCCCGGCATCGGGCCCGTGGTGGGCGCCACGCAGGAAGAGGCGGACGCCAAGTACCAGGCCATCCGCGAGCTGCTCACGGTCGATGAAGCGTTGGCCTACCTGGGCCGCTACTTCGACCACCACGACTTCAGCCAGTACCCGCTGGACGCGCCCTTCCCGGAGCTGGGCGAGATAGGCCGCAACAGTTTTCGCTCCACCACCGACCGCATCAAGGCCGACGCCAAGGCGCGCGGCCTGACACTGCGCCAGGTGGCGCTGGAGGCCGCCACGCCGCGCTCGCAGTTCGTGGGCACCGGCGAGCGCGTGGCCGACGAGATCATCCGCTGGGTGGATGAGGGCGCGGCCGATGGCTTCATCCTGGGCTTCCCCGTGCTGTCGCAGGGGCTTGATGATTTCATCACCCACGTGATCCCCGTGCTGGAGGCGCGCGGCCGCTACCAGCGCACGCTGCCGGGCCACACCCTGCGCGACCACCTGGGCCTGCCGCGCAAGGCCAGCCGGTATGCGCAGGCCGATGCGGACGCAGCCACGGCGCCAGAGAAGAAGGTGGCGTGATGGGCGCAGCATTGCCTGCAGCGGCTTCGGCGCACGACGTGCAGCGGGTGAAAAGTGTGGAAGAGGGCATTGCGGCCTTCATCGGCGAGTTCCAGGCATTGCGCCGGGACCTGCACCAGCACCCCGAGCTGTCGTTCCAGGAGCACCGCACCTCGGCCATTGTGGCCGAGCGCCTCGCGTCCTGGGGCTACGAGGTGACCACCGGCATCGCGGGCACGGGGGTGGTGGGCACGCTGCGCAAAGGGCAGGGCACCAAGACCCTGAGTATCCGTGCCGACATGGACGCACTGCCCATCACCGAGGCCACGGGCCTGCCCTATGCCAGCCAGAACGCCGGTGTGATGCACGCCTGCGGACACGACGGGCACACCACGGTGCTGCTCGCGGCCGCGCGTTTCCTGGCCGAGTCGGGCCGCTTCGACGGCACGCTGAACCTCATCTTTCAGCCCGCCGAGGAAAACGGCGGCGGCGCCAATCGCATGATCGGCGAGGGACTGTTCGAGCGCTTTCCGTGCGACGCGGTGTTTGGCCTGCACAACTGGCCCTGCGTGGGCGCGGGGCACTTCGGCTGCGTGACGGGGCCGGCCATGGCCTCGGTGGACCAGATCACCATCACCGTGCGCGGCAAGGGTGGCCACGGCGCCGCACCGCACGAGACGGTGGACCCGGTGGTGGCCAGCGCGCACATCATCACCGCGCTGCAGACGGTGGTCTCGCGCAACGTGGATCCACTCGACATGGGCGTGGTCACGGTGGGCTCGATCCACGGAGGCAACGCACCCAACGTGGTGCCCGAGAGCGTGGAGCTCAAGCTCACGGCCCGCGCCTTCAAGCCCGAGGTGCGCGAGGTGCTCAAGGAGCGCATTCCGGCCATCGCCCGCGCGCAGGCCGAGAGCTTTGGCGCCACGGCCGATGTGTTGTACCGGCCCGGCTACCCGGCGGTGCTCAACCATGAAGCCGAGACGGAGCTGGCACGCAGTGTGGCCATCGACACCTTCGGCGCAGCCCGCGTGGACGCAGGCTTTCGCCCGCGCACGGCCAGCGAGGATTTCGCCTTCATGCTGCTCAAGCGCCCGGGTAGCTACGTGTTCGTGGGCAATGGCGATGGCGCATCGCTGCACAGCCCGTACTACGACTTCAACGACGCCATCCTGGCGCCCTCGGCCACGTACTGGGTGCGGCTGGCCGAGCGGTTTCTGGCCTGAGACCCTTTCACGAGAAAGCCCTCCCCATGAATGACAGCTTCATCTACACCTCGCCCGCCGATCCCCTGGCCCGCCCGCTCATCGACGAGCTGTCGCACGAGTACGAGTCGCGCTACGGCGAGTTCTACGACCGCGAAGGCGGGCAGCGTGAGATGGAGAAGTACCCGCCCGAGCTGTTCACGCCGGAGCATGGCGGCAACTTTGTACTGCTGCTGCGCAGCGGACAGGCGATTGGCGGCGGTGCCTTCAAGCGCCACAGCGACGCGCACACGGCGGAGCTCAAACGCGTGTGGACGCACTCGGCCCACCGCCGCCAGGGGGTCGCCGCCAAGGTATTGCTGGAGCTCGAAGCGCAGGCGCTGCGTCAGGGCTATGCCCGGCTGTACCTCACCACCGGCTTTCGCCAGCCCGAGGCCGTCGGGCTGTATCTGGGCCATGGGTACACGGCACTGTTCGACACATCGCTGCCGCACGCGACGTACCGCCACCTGCCGTTCGAGAAGACTCTGCGCGCCGTGGACGGCCTGGAGTCCACCCCCACGTTGACGGCACACGCCACACCGCACGCCCTGGGCGTGGGACCCGCTGCAGTCGTGGCGCAAGCGGCCTGAAGCCCGCCACAGACACCTGCCCAGCCCACCCCGCTCTTTTCCACGAACCTCGACAGACCGCGAGACCTCACCACCATGTCCACCTCCACCACCCTGGACGCCGCTGCCGGTCTGCCGCTGGGCCCCGGCCATGCCGCGCCCCCTGGTGTCCACAGCCATGCGCTCAGCACGCCTGCCCCGACACCCTCGTCCTCCCCCGCACCTGCCCCGGTGAAGGGTGACTATTCGCACTACAAAGTCGTGCCCGCGCGCTACCGGGCACGGGCGGCCGGCACGGTGTTTGCCGCCGTGGTCATTGGGCTGGTGCTGTATTCGGTGTTCACCAACCCGCGCTGGGGCTGGAGCATCTTCGGCGAGTATTTCTTCTCGGAGCCCGTGCTGGTGGGCCTGGGCCGCACCCTGCTGCTCACCGCGCTGGGGGCGCTGTTCGGCTTCACGCTGGGCACGGCGCTGGCGCTGGCCCGCGTGTCGCGCTCGCCGCTGCTGGCGGGGCTGTCGTGGACCTTCATCTGGATCTTCCGGTCCATCCCGGTCATCGTGCTGCTGCTCATCATCAACAACCTGGGCTACCTGTACGAGACCGTGAGCCTGGGCGTGCCTTTCACCGGCTGGGCGTTCTTCTCGTACCCCACCACGCAGCTCATCAGCCCCTTCGTGGCGGCGCTGATCGGCCTCACGCTGAACCAGGCAGCGTTTGCATCGGAGATCGTGCGCGGCGGCATCCTGTCGGTGGACCAGGGGCAGCTTGAAGCGGCGGCCGCACTGGGCCTGCCGCGCCGCCGCCAGGCGTTTCGCATCGTGCTGCCGCAGGCCATGCGGTCCATTTTGCCCGCGGGCTTCAACGACATCATCGGGCTGGCCAAGGGCACGTCCAATGTGTACATCCTGGCCCTGCCCGAGCTGTTCTACACCATCCAGATCATCTACCGCCGCAACCTGGAGGTGATTCCGCTGCTGATGGTGGCGACCGTGTGGTACCTGGTGATCCTCACGGTGCTGTCGCTGCTGCAGTACTACATCGAGCGCCATTTTTCCAAGGGCGCGCTGCGCAGCCTGCCGCCGTCGATCTTCAGCGGCATGGCGCAGCGCCTGTGGCCTGCGCGGCGCGTGGCCGTCCAGGGAGATGCAGTAGCTGAACGCACCGTGGCGGCGCCCGCGCCCGCCGTCGCCACCGTGCCGCGCTGGACGGGCGAGCGCAACCGCGGTGGTGAAGTCACCATCCACGGCGTGTCCAAGAGCTACGGCGCCTTGCGCGTACTGAAGGACGTGACTCTGACGGTGCCGCCCGGCAGCGTCACGGTGATCCTGGGGCAGTCCGGCTCGGGCAAGTCGACCTTGCTGCGCACCATCAACCACCTGGAGCGGGTGGACGATGGTTTCATTGCCATCGATGGCGAGCTGATCGGCTACCGCCAGGACGCGGACACCCTGTACGAGCTGGGCGAGAAGGACATCCTCCAACGCCGGGTGGACGTGGGCATGGTGTTCCAGAACTTCAACCTGTTCCCGCACCTCACGGTGCTGGAGAACATCGTCGAAGCACCGGTCACCGTGCGCAAGTTGCCGCGTGCCGAGGCCGAAGCCCTGGCGCTGGAGCTGCTGGCGCGCGTGGGCTTGTCCGACAAGGCGCACAGCTACCCGCGGCAGCTCTCCGGCGGGCAGCAGCAGCGCGTGGCGATCGCACGCGCCCTGGCGCTCAAGCCCAAGGTGCTGCTGTTCGACGAGCCCACGTCTGCGCTGGACCCGGAGCTGGTGGGTGAGGTGCTCGATGTGATCAAGGAACTGGCACGCACCGGCACCACGCTCATCATCGTGACGCACGAGATCGGCTTTGCCCGCGAGGTGGCCGACACGGTCGTCTTCATGGAGCAGGGCCGCGTGCTGGAGACCGGCACCCCCGCCAAGGTATTCAGCCAGCCCGACCACCCCCGCACGGCGGAGTTCCTGGCCAAGGTGCTCTGAGCCGCCGGCCGCCTCACCCTCATCGTCCCCCACCCGCAGCGGCCCTCTGGGTTGGCCCAGGCCGGGCTGCGGCATGGGCGCCGCTGTGATCTGCCCGATTTTTTTGCTTCCTTCCTTTGCCTGTTTTCCTGACCTATCCATTTCATCCCCGGAGCCGATCCATGACCCTTGTGAACCGAACCCTCGCAGCCCTTGCACTGGCCGCTGCGTCCATCGCCGCACTGGCACCCATCCACGCGGCTGCGCAGGCCATCGACCTGAGTCCCGAGCAGCCCACGCGCCCCCGCTCGCAGAAGGTGGACGAGGCGATCAAGCTCGTCGGCAAGGATTTCAAGTTTGCGAAGGAGGGTGTGCTCACCGTGGGCACCACCACGGGCCGGCTGCCGTTCGGCGCCTATGCCACCGACAACAAGACGCCCGTGGGCAACGCGCCGGACATCGCGCAGCTGGTGGCCGATAGCCTGGGGCGCAAGCTGGAGCTGGTGTCCGTGGCCTGGGCCGACTGGCCGCTGGGCCTGCAATCCGGCAAGTTCGACGTGGTGATCTCCAACGTCACCGTGACCGAGGAGCGCAAGGAGAAGTTCGACTTCTCGACCTACCGCAATGACCAGCTGGGCGTGTACGTGAAGGCCGACAGCAAGATCACGTCCGTCAAGGAGCCCAAGGATGTGGCGGGCTTGAAGGTGGTGGTCGGCGCGAGCACCAACCAGGAGCAGATCCTGCTGCGCTGGAACCAGCAGAACATCGCCGCGGGCCTCAAGCCGGTGGACATCCAGTACTACGACGACGATGTGGTGCTGTACCTGGCGCTGGCCTCGGGCCGCGCCGACGCGTACCTGGCCCCCAACGGCATCGCCGCGCACAACGCGCGCGATGGCAAGACGAAACTGGTGGGAACCTTCTCGGGCGGCTGGCCGCAGGCGGCCGAGATTGCCGTGACCTCGCGCAAGGGCTCGGGCATTGCCGACGCGATCACCACGGCATTGAACGCGCAGATCAAGAACGGCAACTACGCCAAGGCGCTGGAGCGCTGGAACCTGCAGTCCGAGGCCATCCAGGTCTCGCGCACCAACCCTCCTGGCTTGCCGAAGAAGTAAGCCTGCAGCCTTCAAGGACCATCCATGACTCTCCATTCCCTGTCGCGCCGCAGCTTGGTGGCCCTTGCCTCTGTGTGTGCGCTGTCCTGCGCGTGGACCGTGGCCGGTGCGGCCACCGCGTTTGACTTCAGCCCCGGGCAAAAGGGCCGCATCCGCGCCGAGAAAGACGCAGCGGCCGTCCAGTCCATTCCGAAGAATTTCAAGTTCGTGAAGGAAGGCGTCTTCACCGTGGCGATCGCGCCGTTTGCGCCGCCCATCGCCACGTATGCCAGCGACGCCAAGACCGTGGTGGGGTTCGATCCGGACTATGCGCAGCTGATTGCCGACGCGCTGGGGCTCAAGCTCGAACTGCTGCCGATTGCCTGGGCCGACTGGCCGCTCGGGCTCACCTCGGGCAAGTACGACGCGGTGATCTCCAACGTGGGCGTGACGGAGCAGCGCAAGGAGAAGTACGACTTCTCCACCTACCGCCTGGGGCTGCACGGCTTCTATGTGCGCGCCGACAGCAAGATCACCTCCATCAAGGAGCCCAAGGACATTGCGGGGCTCAAGGTCATCACCGGATCGGGCACCAACCAGGAGCGCGTCCTGCTGGAGTGGAACAAGCAGAACGTCGCCGCAGGCCTCAAGCCCGTGGAGCCCGTGTACTTCGACGACGACGCCGCGCGGCTGCTGGGCGTGGTGTCGGGCCGGGCCGACGCCAACTTCAACCCCAACGCGCCGCAGGCCTACCACGCGGCCAAGGACGGCAAGATCAAGCTCGTGGGCACGGTGAACGCGGGCTGGCCGCTCAAGTCCGACGTGGCCATCACCACGCGCAAGGGCTCGGGCCTGGCCGATGCGCTGACGCTGGCCACCAATGGGCTCATCAAGAACGGCAAGTACACGCAGGCGCTGCAGCGCTGGAGTCTGCTGGAGGAAGCGTTGCCCAAATCGGAAACCAATCCCCCGGGCTTGCCCAAGTTCTGAAGCCCTCTGAGCCGCTGCGCGACTTCCCCCTCCGGGGGACGCACCCGGTGGACTGGCGGAGCCAGATCCACGGGTGCGCTGGTATGGGGGCGCGCCGGTTGCGGGCGCTGTGGGCAGCGTTTTGACCGAGTCTGTTGATCCTCTTCTTTTCATCATGGCCATTTCTCACCTTGCATTTTTGACGCCGGGCAACTATGCCGAGGACAGCCCCCTGCAGGGTTTGGAGGACACCTTGCGCCTGTTCGAGCTGGGGGAAGCGCTGGGCTACCAGGGCGCCTGGGTGCGCCAGCGGCATCTGGAGCGGGCGGTGTCGTCCGCGGCCACGCTGCTGGCCGCCGCCACGCAGCGCACGGGGCGCATCGCGCTGGGCACGGCGGTGATCCAGATGGGGTATGAGAACCCTTTCCGGCTGGCCGAGGACCTGGCGACGGTGGACGTGCTGTCGCGCGGGCGCCTGCAGGTGGGGCTGAGTGCGGGGGCGCCACCCTACGGGCCGCTGCTAGGCGGGCGCTTGTTCGACGGCGATGCGCAGGCCATCGATTTTTCGCACGCGCGGGTGGAGCGGCTGCGCAGCAACCTGCGCGGTGATTATTTCGGCGACGACGACTTTTTCGTGGAGTCGCCCGCAGGACGCCAGCGCCCGCGGGTGCAGCCGCATGCGGCGGGGTTGGTGGAGCGGCTGTGGTACGGCGGCGGGTCGCTGAAGTCTGCGCAGTGGGCGGGGGCGCAGGGCTACCACCTGCTGATTGGCAATCTCAACCGCGGTGAGCAGACAGACGATTTCTTCGCGGCGCAGCGCAGCCAGCTCGAACTGTTTCATGCCCACTGGTCGGCTCCCCACGCCCCGCGTGTGGCGCTGGGTCGGGTCGTCGTGCCGCTGGACAGCGCAGATGCTGCGAGCCGGGCGCGCTACCGAGCCTGGGCGGCGCTGCGCGAGGTTCGCACGATGGCACCCCAGGGCGAGCGCCGTACGCTGTTTGCGCGCGATCTGGTGGGGACGTCCGATGAGATCCTGGAAAGCCTGCGCCAGGACCCGATCGTGCCGCGCGTGCAGGAGCTGCGGCTGGAGCTGCCATATGACTTCAACGTGCACGAGTACGCGCAGATCCTGAGCGACACCGCGCAGTACATTGCGCCGGAGCTGGGCTGGGTTCCAGCGGCGGCCGGCCCGACTGTCGACGGCTACTGCGTGGACCGCGCAGCCGCGACTTCGCTGCCCAGCTTGATCACCGACATGGCGTAGTAGATCGACCAGTTGTAGCGGGTGATGGCGTAGCGATTTTCGGTGCCCGGCACGTAGCTCGGCGTATCGCCGCCGTTGTGTAGTTCGACGAGGCCAGGGGCCCCAGATGCTGCGCGGCGGTGCCATCCAGCACGCCGCCCCTTCGCTTGTATGCTGGCGGCGCTGAAGGTGGGCAGGAGTCTTGCGGTAAGAGGTCATCCAGTTGCAGCAGGCTCAGACCGAACGGGTTGTTTCAAGTTCAAAATGCTGACTCTATGAAGCACCGCCCAGCCCAGGTCTTGCGGTGCGTTCAGCGCCGGATGCGCCGTCCCGTCTTGAACACCCACCACACCACGACAAGGCACAGGGCCATGAACACGAACGTCATGCCCGCGCTCACGCCGATGTGGACATCGGCCTGGCCGTAGAACGCCCAGCGCAACCCGCTGATGAGATAGACCACCGGGTTGAACAGCGAAACGGTCTGCCAGAACGGCGGCAGCATGCTGATGCTGTAGAACGCACCGCCGAGAAACGTCAGCGGTGTGATGACCAGTAGCGGGATCACCTGCAGCTTTTGAAAGCTGTCAGCCCAGAGGCCGATGATGAATCCGAACAGGCAGAACGTGACGGCGGTGAGCACCAGAAAGCCCACCATCCACACTGGATGCGCCACTTCGTACGGCACAAACACCCTGGCGGTGGTGAGGATGAGCACCGATACCAGCAGCGACTTGGTGGCTGCGGCGCCGACATAGCCCAGCAGCACCTCGACCCAGTTGACCGGCGCGCTGAGCAACTCGTAGATGGTGCCGGACCACTTGGGCATGTAGATGCCAAAAGCCGAGTTGGAAATGCTTTCGGACAGCAGCGACAGCATGAGCAGGCCGGGGATGATGTAAGCCCCATAGCTCACGCCGCCGATGTCGCCCATGCGCGAGCCAATGGCCGAGCCAAAGACGATGAAGTACAGCGCTGTGGACAGCACCGGTGCGATCAGGCTTTGCATCCAGGTGCGAAAGGCCCGGTTCATCTCGAAGCGATAGATGGCACGCACGCCATGCAGGTTCAGGCCGGTCATGCTCGGGATGCTTTCTGTTGCGACGGGGCGTGGTCCTGGTCCTTGTCCTGGTGCACCAGGCCCACAAAAATGTCTTCGAGCGAACTCTCGCTGGAATGCAGGTCCTTGAAGTCAATCCCGTGTTCGGCCAGCGCGCGCAAAAGTGCGGCAATGCCTGTGTCTTCTTGCTGGGTGTCAAAGGTGTAGGTGAGCATGGTGCCTCCCTGGCTAAGCACCAGTGGCCAGCGGGCCAGCGACGCGGGTATCTGCTGCATCGGTTGCTGCAGCGTGAGTGCAAGCTGCTTCTTGCCCAGCTTGCGCATCAGCACATCTTTGTCCTCCACCACGATCAGCTCGCCCTTGCGGATCACGCCGATGCGGTCGGCCATGTCCTCGGCTTCCTCCAGGTAGTGCGTGGTCAGGATGATGGTGGTGCCCGCATCGCGCAGCGCCCGCACCAGGCGCCACATGTCGTGGCGCAGCTCCACGTCCACGCCCGCGCTGGGCTCGTCGAGGAACAGGATCTTGGGCTCGTGCGACAGCGCCTTGGCGATCAGCACGCGGCGTTTCATGCCGCCCGAGAGCGCGAGGATCTTGCTGTCCTTCTTGTCCCACAGCGACAGGTCCTTCAGGATCTTTTCGATGAACGCAGGGTCGGGAGCCTTGCCGAACAGCCCTCTGCTGAAGTTGACCGTGGCCCACACGGTTTCAAACGAATCGGTGTGCAGCTCCTGGGGCACGAGGCCAATGGCCGCGCGGGCGGCGCGGTAGTCCCGCACGGTGTCATGGCCATCGGCGCTGATGGAGCCCGCCGTGGCATTGCTCATGCCGCAGATCACGCTGATGAGCGTGGTCTTTCCCGCGCCGTTGGGCCCGAGCAGGGCAAAGATCTCGCCGCGCCGGATGTCCAGGTCGATGTTCTTGAGTGCCTGGAAACCGCCAGCGTAGGTTTTGCTCACGCCGCGCACACGGACGATCGCGTCCGCAGCGGGCATGGAAGAAGGTGATGCAGGCATGGGATGGTGGTCAGGAATAGTGCATGCCGCCGCGGCGGTTGCCGGGCAAGCGGGGGAGCGACGCATTGTGGCTTGAGTTGCGCAACCGCGCTGGCAGGCGCTGGCAAACCCCGCTTTGGCCCTGCGGCCAGGACAGGTCTTTCCCCTTCGCCACCGGATGCGTGCGGTGCGGGTAGCACAGCTGGCTCCGATCCGCAGCCCCACCAGGCAGTTCGGCTCGCGAAGGGTATTGCGGGCCATCCGGTGCTCGGCCCCTCGGTCGACCCTGTGCGCCTGCTCCGGCCGCCTCAGCGCCAGGATCAGCGCGTTCGCGCCGCCGCCACCTCGCGGCCCAGCTCGATCACGGCCATCGCGTAGTAGCTGGACCAGTTGTAGCGCGTGATGGCGTAGAAATTCTCGGTGCCTGCCACATAGCTGGCGGGCTCGCCGCCGTTTTGCAGTTCCACCAGTGCCAGCGGGCCGGTGTGCTGCGCGCCCTGGGCATCCAGCACCGCGCCTTTGGCTGTCATGCTGGCCACGCTGAAGGTGGGCAGGATGTCGGGTGCCAGCAGGTCGTCGAGCTGCAGGCGCGCGGCGTCGAACTGCACGCCAAAGTGCGTGGGCATGCCTGGCGTCCAGCCATGGCCGCGGAAGTAGTTGGCCACCGAGCCGATGGCGTCCGCCGGGCTCTTGAACAGGTCCACGCGGCCGTCGCCATCGAAGTCAATCGCATAGCGCACCCAGCTCGACGGCATGAACTGCCCCAGGCCCATGGCACCGGCGTAGCTGCCACGGGGCTCGAACGGGTCGGTGTCGCTGCGGTTGGTGAGGCTCAGGAACTGCTCCAGCTCACCGCGGAAAAATGCGGTGCGCTCCTTGGCACGCGGGTGGGTTGACGGGAAATCAAACGCCAGCGTGGCCAGCGCGTCCATCACCCGGAACGTGCCCATCTGCTGGCCGTAGATGGTCTCCACGCCGATGATGCCCACGATGATCTCGGCGGGCACGCCGTACTCGCGCTCGGCCCGCTCCAGCGTGGCCTCGTTCTCCTGCCAGAACCGCTGGCCGGCGCGGATGCGGATGGGGTCGATGAAGCGGCTGCGGTACACGCGCCAGTTCTTGGCGGTGCCTTTGGCTGGCGGCAGCATGAGGCGGGGGACCTGTGGCAGGAAGTGCGCCTGCCCGATGGCCTGGCGCACCCATTCGCGGTCCAGGTCGCGGCGTGCGGCCAGGTCGTCGGCAAACTGCAGGGCCTCGGGGCGCGATGCATAGGGCACCGCGGGCTTTTGCTTCGTGGCGGTGGGTTTAGAGGGTTTTTGGGGGCTGGCGCTTGCTGCTATTGCGCAAGATGCTATTAAAAATATAGCAATATTGGCCCATCGGGCTGTCTTCTTCATGTCGGTTGTTCGTTACTCTGTTGTGTCCCTGCGCCGCGCAACCGGCGCGGCCCGGGCCAGCGTCATCGCGCAAGGGCCGCCCCGCCGCGCTGGCGGCGTCCCCCTTCCTGGCGGAGCCGAGAGAAGGAGCTGGGGGCCGCGGCTCCAGGCCTGCCTGCGCAGGCTGGGACGGCCCCGAAGGGCTGCCGTCTCTGGCGGCTGCACGGAGCGGCGAAGCCGCTCAGGGGGATGATTCATTTCTTGGGCCAGGGCAGGGTGCGGAATTCGCGCCGCAGCGTGCCCAGTTCGGTGTCGGGGTGGGGGGCGTAGCGCAGTCGCTCCAGCCGCAGCAGCCAGTCTGCCACTGCGTCGGCTGGCGCCCCGAATTGTGCCCGCACCCGTTCGGCCATCGCGCGCGGTGGCAGGGTTTCCGGCAGCGGCAGGCCCGCGCGCGCCAGGCGCTGGCGCGTGCGGGCCAGCAGCCGCAGCCAGGGGTCGTGCTGGCTGCGTTCCCACAGGCTCCAGCCCATGCCGCCCAGCGCGGCCGCGATGACCAGGGTGCCCAGCACGGTGGTGAGGTCCTGCCAGCTGGGGGATTCAAAACCCAGCGCCTTGAGCAGGTCCATCTGGCGGCTCTGCGTGTAGTTGAGCACCCACTGGTTCCAGCTGTTGTTGACGGCTTCCCACACGGCGCGCAGGTTCTGCACCATGCCCGGGCTGAGCGCGCCCATCGCTGCCGCGAACGCGCCTTGGGGCGCCTGCAGGCGCTGGAACGCCCCCACGCGGCCTGGCGAGACGGCGCCCGTGGGGTCCACGCGCACCCAGCCGCGGCCTTCCATCCACACCTCGGCCCAGGCGTGGGCATCGGCATTGCGCACGGTCCAGTAGCCATCCACGGGATTGCGTTCACCCCCCTGGTAGCCCGTGACGATGCGTGCGGGCACATCCAGGGCGCGCATCAGCACCACGAAGGCCGAGGCAATGTGTTCGCAAAAACCTTCCTTGCGGTCAAACCAGAACTCGTCGGCGGTGTGTTCGCCATAGACGCCGGGATCGAGGGTGTAGGTGTAGCCGCCCGTGCGCAGGCGCTGCAGGGCCGCATTGACCAGCGCGCTTGTTCCGCCGCTGGCCAGCGCGGGGTCTGCGCGCATTTGCGCGGCCAAAGCCAGGGTGCGGGGGTTGAAGCCGGGGGGGAGCTCCGTGTACACGCGCAGCTGCCGCACGGACTGCTGGGGGCCATGGCGGTACTCGGGGTAGCTCACGGCCTGGTAGCGCATCACCTCGGTGATGGGGCGTGAGGTCATCCACTGCAGGTCCTGGGTCATGTAGGCCCGCATGTTGTTGGGCAGCTCGGGCGCCTCGGGGGTGGCTTCCAACACCATCAGCCAGGGTTGCCGCTGGGGCTCAAGCGTCACTTCGTAGCGCACGGCCGGTCCGCTGACCTGCAGGTTGGCTGGCAGGGCCGCGCGTGCGGCCCAGGCGCTGTCTTCCCGAAACGGCTCGGCCTGCCATTGCCGGCCATCGAACGCCGTCATGACGGGGCCGCGGAAGTACAGCGCCGATTGGGGCGGGACATCGGTGGGCGCCCCCGCGAAGCGCAGGCGGATGGCCACGCGTTCGTCGAGCGCGATCTCGGCCATCTCGCCGATCTTCATGGTGCCCGACAGGCCGCTGCGCCCCGTGAGGTTCTCCCCGGGCATGCCCCACAGCGGCGCCATGCGCGGAAACAGCATGAACAGCGCCACCATGATGGGCGCCCCCAGCAGCGCCATGGTGCCCGCCATGCGAAAGGTCTGCGCCAGGGGCGGGCGCCCCACCGGCATGTGGGCATTGACCAGCGCCATGAGCAGGCCCAGCAGCGCCACCAGCATGGCGGCGGCGGTGAGCAGCGACTGCGAGAAGAAGAAGTTGCTGAGCATCGTGAAGAAGCCCAGGAAGAACACCACCATCGCGTCGCGGCGCGCGCGCAGCTCCAGCATCTTGAGCGCCAGCAGCATGACGACCAGGGTGACGCCCGCATCGCGCCCGAGGATGGTGCGGTGCGTGAACAGCGTGCCCGCCACCGCCACCACCAGCAGGGCGCCCACGGTCCAGCGCCCGGGCAGGGGCCGGCCTTTCCAGGCGAGCCAGCCGCGCCACAGCAGCAGCCCGCCGGCCAGCAGGCTGGTCCACACCGGCAGGTTGGACACCTGCGGTGCGATGACCCAGACGATCACGAACAGCAGAAAGAGCGTGTCGCGGGCGTCGCGCGGCAGGGAAACAAGGGTCTGGCGCAGGTTCATGGCAACGGTCCAGGCCCGGCTTGGAGTGGTGGACATGCTATAAAAAATATAGCTCCCTGCGCCTTGCCTGTATGCGACAGGGGCCCACTGGATACGGATTTTGAAGCGGGGTTCAGCACAGCGCCAGTGCCTCCAGGCAATTTCGTCGGTGCGCCGCACCCGTGTCCGGGGCGATCTCGACACCCGGCAGGCGCAGGCCATAGTCCAGCCCCAGCCGGTCGGCCTGCAGCACCCAGGCGGCCAGGCGTGAGAGGCGGGCTTCGTGGTCGGGCAGCGAGGCGCGGGCCAGGTCCAGCCACAGTTCGTGCCGCTGGGCTTGCTGGGCGTCGCGGCTGACCAGGTCGTCCGTGCCGGTGCCCAGCGATTTGGCGGCCTTCTTCCAGACCACGAGCTTGAGCGGGTCGCCCCGGCGGTAGGCGCGCACGCCGTCGAATTCGCCAATGCCCTGCGTGGGCGTGTTGCCGGCGCCGCCCGCGCGCGGTTCGCCGGTCGGCAGCGGCGGTGCCGGGGTCTCGGGCGCGGGGTAGACCAGCACCTGGGCCGCGGGCCGCCAGTAGGTCCAGACGCGGAAGGTGCCGAGCGGAAAGCGCGTCTCGGCCGTCAGCGTGGGCACGCGGTGCAGGCCCCGGCGCGGGGGCTTGAAAGCGACCTGCACGCTCGACTGGCCCTGCGCGGGCACGTCGGTCCAGGCCCAGTGGTGTGCCTCCTTGCCCGTGCCGTGCACCGACAGGGCGATGCCGTAGCGCGGCGTCTTGCGCTCGCTGGACAGCTGGATGTCAAACGCCGTGCTGGTGCCCATGAAGTGTGGCTCGGGCGCCTTCAGGTGCAGCGTGAGCCCGCGCAGGTTGGCGTGGCAGATGTGCATGCCCACCACGGCGCTGCCCGCCAGCAGAAAGGTCAGCAGGTAGCCCAGGTTGAGCTGGTAGTTGATGGACGCGATGAGCAGCACGATGAGCGTCAATGCCAGCATCCAGCCCGAGCCGGTGGGCAGGATGTAGACATTGCGCTGCGTGAGCGCGAGCGTGTCGCTCAGCGGCAGGCGCGCCTGCCACCAGCGCTGGAAGCGGCGGCGCAGTGGCGCAAGCGGGCTCACCCGGGCCAGGATGGCGCGCCAGCCCCCGGTCGGGCGGAGCGTGGCGGGGGGATGGGCGGCTGTCATTTCACGGCAGCGGCACGGCCTCGACCATGGCGCGCACCTGTTCCACCGCGCCGCGTCCGGCATCGCCCACGGGCACCAGGCGGTGGGCGATGGTCTGGGGCAGCACGGCCTGCACGTCGTCGGGCGCCACGTAGTCGCGCCCGCTGATGAGGGCCTGCGCCTTGGCCGCACGCACCAGGGCAATGCCCGCGCGGGGCGACAGGCCCTGCAGGAACCACCGGCCCGAGCGCGTGGCGGCGATGAGGTCCTGCACATAGTTGAGCAGCGGGTCGGCCGCATGGATGGCCTGCACCTGGCGCTGCAGCTCGGCCAGTTCCTCGTCGGACAGCAGGGGCAGCATGGTGTCCACCATGTCGCGCCGGTCCGCGCCCGCCAGCAGCACGCGCTCGGCCGCGCGGTCGGGGTAGCCGATGGAGATGCGCATCAGAAAGCGGTCGAGCTGCGATTCGGGCAGCGCGAAGGTGCCCAGCTGGTCGTGCGGGTTCTGGGTGGCGATCACGAAGAAGGGGTGGGGCAGGGCGCGCGTCTCGCCCTCTACCGACACCTGCTTTTCCTCCATGGCTTCGAGCAGCGCGCTTTGCGTCTTGGGGCTGGCGCGGTTGATTTCGTCGGCCAGCAGCACCTGGGCGAACACCGGGCCGGGGTGGAACACGAAGGCTTCCTTGCCGCGCTCGTAGACCGAGACGCCCGTCAGATCGCTGGGCATCAGGTCGGCCGTGAACTGCACGCGCGAGAACTGCAGGCCGAAAGTGCGCGACAGCGCATGGGCCAGGGTGGTCTTGCCCACCCCCGGAACATCCTCGATGAGCAGGTGCCCGCCGGCCAGCAGGCAGGCCACGCAGTCCTGTACCTGGGCCTGCTTGCCCACGATCACCGTGTTAAGCTGATCCAGAAGCGATTTGATCTTGTGCTGTGCATTCATTGTCATGGCGCGACGTTATCCGAAAACTATCCAAAAAAATACGAGACACGGGGATTGACTGTGAGCAAGACGGGCTATTTCACCCATCGGGATTGTTGGAAGCACGAGATGGGCCCGGGCCACCCAGAATGCCCCGAAAGGCTCGATGCCATCGAAGACCGCTTGCTGGTCACCGGGGTGGGCGATGCGCTGGAGCGCTACGAGGCCCCCGAGGCCTCGCTGGCCGACATCGAGCTGGCGCATGGCCGCATGCACATCGCGGCGCTGCGGGGCCTGTCCGACCGGCTCAACGAAGAGCTGATGGCGGGCGGCCCGAGCTACGCGCAGATCGACACCGACACCTCCATCAACGCCCACACCTGGAAGGCGTCGCTGCGCGCCGCGGGTGCCGCGCTGGCCGCCACGGATGCGGTGATGGCCGGCGAGGTCGAGAACGCGTTTTGCTCCGTGCGTCCGCCCGGGCACCATGCGTGCCGCGACAAGGCCATGGGTTTTTGCTTCTTCAACAACGTGGCGGTGGCCGCCAAATATGCGCTGCAGCGCTACAACCTGCAGCGCGTGGCGGTGGTGGACTTCGATGTGCACCACGGCAATGGCACCGAGGACATCCTGGCGGGCGACCCGCGCGCGCTGATGGTCAGCATTTTCCAGCACCCGTTCTACCCGTACAGCGGCGACCAGGACCCGGCCCCCAACATGGTCAACGTGCCCGTGCCAGCGTACACCCGTGGCATGGACATCCGCGAGATCATCGAGATGATGTGGATGCCGCGCCTGGAAGCCTTCAAGCCCGAGATGATCTTCGTCTCCGCCGGCTTCGACGGCCACCGCGAGGACGACATGGGCCAGCTGGGCCTGACCGAGCAGGACTACGCCTGGATCACCCACCGGGTCAAGGACGTGGCGCGGCGCTATTCCCAGGGCCGCATCGTGTCGTGCCTGGAGGGCGGCTATGTGATGGGGCCGCTGGCGCGCAGCGTGGAGGCGCATCTGCGCGTCCTGGCTGATCTTTGACTCCCCCTGAGCCGCCTGCGGCGTCTTCCCCCTGAGGGGGACGCCACCCGTGGCCTGGCGAAGCCAGTTCCACGGTGGCACTGGCCTCATGCGCGCCTGTTTCAAACGCCCCTCGCATTGCTGTGCACAGGAGAAACAACATGACGATTCCGAATTCTGACGAGCTGCTGCTGATCACCCGTGATACGCGCGGTGTGATCACCCTCACTTTGAACGACCCTGCACGCTTCAATGCGTTGGGCTCTGAAATCCTGACAGCCCTGCAACAGGCGCTGGACGAAGCGCACCGCGACGAATCTGTGCGCGTGGTGGTGCTGGCCGCAGCGGGCAAGGCCTTCTGTGCCGGGCACAACCTCAAGGACATGGCGGCGAACCCGGAGCTGGCGTACTACCAGAAGCTGTTTGCCCAATGCAGCCGCATGATGCTCACCATCCACAAGCTGCCCGTGCCCGTGGTCGCCAGGGTGCAGGGCATGGCGACGGCGGCGGGCTGCCAGCTGGTGGCGCAGTGCGATCTGGCGGTGGCGGCCGACAGCGCGAGTTTTGCCACCAGCGGCATCCACTACGGCCTGTTCTGCGCGACGCCCAGCGTGCCGCTGGTGCGCAATGTGCCCGCCAAGCGGGCGATGGAAATGTTGCTCACCGGCGATTTCATCGATGCCCCCACCGCGCTGGCACAGGGCCTGGTGAACCGCGTGGTGCCCGCCGATGCGCTGGACGCCGAGGTGGAGATGCTGGTGCAGTCCATCCTGCAAAAGCCCCGCGTGGCCGTGGCCATGGGCAAGGCGCTGGTGTACCAGCAGCGCGAGCTGGGCATGGATGCCGCCTACCAGCTGGCGGGCCAGGCCATGGCCACCAACATGATGGACGAGGCCGCGCAGGAGGGCGCGCGCGCCTTTGCGGAAAAACGCCAGCCCCGCTGGAAGCGCTGAGGATCGCCACGATGGACAAGCCGATGCTCGACGATGTGGGCCTGTGGGTGCAGTCCTTCCTCAGCCCGACGGTGCTGGTGGAGCTGGCGGCCTTGGCGGGGTGCGTCGCCCTGGCCTGGGGCCTGGTCTCGCTGCTGCAGCGGGGCCTGCACCGGGGCGATCCACGCTCCATTCTGTTTGGCACCCGCATCGTGGATGGCGCGCTGTTTCCGCTGGTGCTGCTGAGCCTGGCCTATGTGGCGCGCACGCTGCTGCACCACTGGGTGGCGCTGGCCGCCTTCAAGCTGGCGATCCCGGTGCTGGTGGCGCTGGTGGTGATCCGCATTGGCGTGAAGGTGCTGCAGGTGGCATACCCGGACGCTGCCTGGGTGCGGCCCATCGAACGCTCCATCTCCTGGCTGGCCTGGCTGGGCATGGTGCTCTGGGTCACGGGACTGCTGCCGCTGGTGCTGGAGGAGCTGGACCAGATCCACTGGAAGGTAGGGGGCGCGACGCTGTCGGTGCGCACCATCATCGAAGGCGCGCTGACCGCCGGTGCGGTGCTGCTCATCGCGCTGTGGATCTCCGCCGCCATCGAGTCGCGCCTTCTGCGCTCGGCCACGGGGGCGGAACTGTCGCTGCGCAAGGCGGTGAGCAATGCCGTGCGGGCGCTGTTGATCTTCGTCGGGCTCATCATGGCGCTGTCGGCCGTGGGCATCGACCTGACGGCGCTGTCGGTGCTGGGTGGTGCCGTGGGCGTGGGCATCGGCTTTGGCCTGCAGAAGCTGGCGTCCAACTACGTGAGCGGGTTCGTCATCCTGGCCGAGCGCAGCATGCGCATCGGCGACAACGTGCGCGTCGACAATTTCGAAGGCCGCATCACCAACATCAATGCGCGCTACACCGTGGTGCGTTCGTCCACGGGGCGCGAGTCCATCGTGCCCAATGAAATGCTGATCACCCAGCGGGTGGAAAACCTGTCATTGGCCGACCCCCGCGTGTGGCTGTCGACCGTGGTGAGCGTGGCCTACGAAAGCGATGTGGACCTGGTGACCCGGCTTCTCGCGGACGCCGCGCTGGCCAGCAGCCGGGTGCTGCGCGATCCCGCCCCCAGCGTGGCCCTCTCGGCGTTTGGGGCCGACGGGCTGGAGTTCACGGTCGGCTTCTGGATCGCCGACCCCGAGAACGGCTCACTGGGCCTGCGCTCGGAGATCAACCGCGCCATCCTGAGCGCCTTGCGCGCCCACCAGATCGAGATTCCCTACCCCCAGCGGGTCATGCACGTGCAGGTCGAAGGGGGGCTGGCGGCGGCTCTGTCACCCGGCGCGCCAGCGGCGCCTGGGGCTGCCACCGCGCGGTGACCGGGCCCCGGGGGCCGCGAACGGGGGTGCCGCATGCGACAGCAGACTCTAGACAGGCGCCCGGTGCACTCGCCTATAATCGACAAAAAGCACGATCGTTCTTTTTTTGGAATCGTGAGGTCTGTGTTCCGGCCCCGTAGCGCTTTCGTTGCAGTGCGGCATAGAATGTTCTAGTTTACGTAAACGTCAATTCAACCAACTCTATCTAGGAGCCGCAGCAATGAAGGTCTTGGTCCCTGTCAAGCGCGTGGTGGACTACAACGTGAAGGTCCGCGTGAAGTCGGACAACACGGGTGTGGACATCGCCAACGTGAAGATGAGCATGAACCCCTTTGACGAAATCGCCGTCGAAGAGGCCGTGCGCCTGAAAGAAAAAGGCCTGGTGACCGAAGTCATCGCTGTCTCGTGTGGCGTGGCCCAGTGCCAGGAAACCCTGCGCACCGCCATGGCCATCGGCGCCGACCGCGCCATCCTGGTGGAAACCGACGTCGAGTTGCAGCCTCTCGCCGTGGCCAAGATCCTGAAGGCCCTGGTGGACAAGGAGCAGCCCGGCCTTGTGATCCTGGGCAAGCAAGCCATCGACGACGACGCCAACCAGACCGGCCAGATGCTGGCGGCCCTGGCCGACCTGCCCCAGGCGACCTTCGCCAGCAAGGTCGAGCTGTCGGCCGACAAGGTCAGCGTGACGCGTGAAGTGGACGGCGGCCTGGAAACCCTGGCCTTGACCCTTCCAGCGGTCATCACGACCGACCTGCGCCTGAACGAGCCCCGCTACGTCACCTTGCCCAACATCATGAAGGCCAAGAAGAAGCAGCTCGATACCGTCAAGCCCGAAGACCTCGGCGTGGACGTGGCTCCGCGCCTGAAGACCCTGAAGGTCACCGAGCCCGCCAAGCGTGGCGCGGGCGTGAAGGTGGCCGACGTGGCCGCCCTGGTCGAGAAACTCAAGAACGAAGCGAAGGTGATCTAAATGTCGGTACTCGTTATTGCTGAACACGACAACGCGTCCATCAAGGGCGCCACCCTGAACACCGTGACCGCCGCCGTGGCCTGCGGTGGCGACGTGCACGTGCTGGTCGCCGGCCACAATGCAGGCGCTGCCGCTGCCGCCGCGGGCCAGATCGCTGGCGTCGCCAAGGTCATCCATGCTGACGCGCCCGGCCTGGAACACGGCCTGGCAGAAAACGTCGCCGCGCAAGTCCTGGCCATCGCCTCGAACTACAGCCACATCCTGTTCCCCGCCACCGCCAGCGGCAAGAACGTGGCGCCCCGCGTGGCCGCCAAGCTCGACGTGGCCCAGATCAGCGACATCACCAAGGTGGTCGCCGCCGACACCTTCGAGCGCCCCATCTACGCGGGCAACGCCATCGCCACCGTGCAAAGCGCCGACAGCGTGAAGATCATCACCGTGCGCACCACCGGCTTTGACGCCGCAGCCGCCACCGGTGGCTCGGCCGCCGTCGAAACCGCTGCTGCTACCGCTGATGCAGGCAAGAGCAGCTTCGTGGGCAGCGAGATCGCCAAGAGCGACCGCCCCGAACTGACCGCCGCCAAGATCATCGTCTCCGGTGGCCGGGCGCTGGGCAGCAAGGAAAAGTTCGACGAAGTGATGACCCCGCTGGCCGACAAGCTGGGTGCCGCCCTGGGCGCCAGCCGCGCCGCGGTGGACGCCGGCTACGCCCCCAACGACTGGCAAGTGGGCCAGACCGGCAAGATCGTGGCGCCGCAGCTGTACATCGCCGCCGGCATCTCGGGCGCCATCCAGCATTTGGCGGGCATGAAGGACTCCAAGGTGATCGTGGCGATCAACAAGGACCCCGAGGCACCGATCTTCAGCGTGGCCGACTACGGCCTGGAAGCCGACCTGTTCACGGCCGTGCCAGAGCTGGTCAAGGCCCTGTAAGAACGCCACCGTGCACACAAAGGCATCGCTCGCGATGCCTTTTTTTTGACGAAATTCCCCGGAGACACCCATGAGCTACACCGCCCCCCTCAAGGACATGCTGTTCGCCATCGAGCACCTGGCCAACATTGAACAGATCGCGCAGATCCCCGGCTTTGAAGACGCAGGCCTGGACACGGCCGCCGCCGTGTTGGAAGAGTGCGCCAAGTTCAACGAAGGGGTGCTGTCTCCGCTCAATTTCGAAGGCGACAAGAACCCGTCGAGCTGGAAAGACGGTGTCGTCACCACCACCCCCGGCTTCAAGGAAGCCTTCCGCCAGTACGGCGAAGGCGGCTGGCAGGGGTTGCAGCATCCGGCCGACTTTGGCGGCCAGGGCCTGCCCAAGACCATCGGCGCGGCCTGCATCGAGATGACCAATAGCGCCAACATGAGCTTCGCGCTGTGCCCGCTGCTCACCGACGGCGCCATCGAGGCGCTGCTCACGGCCGGCAGTGACGAGCTCAAGGCCACGTACCTGGAAAAGCTGGTGACGGGCGAATGGACCGGCACCATGAACCTGACCGAACCCCAGGCGGGCTCGGACCTGGCCCTGGTGCGCACGCGTGCCGAACCCCAGCCCGACGGCACCTACAAGATCTTCGGCACCAAGATCTTCATCACCTATGGTGAACACGACATGGCCGAGAACATCGTGCACCTGGTGCTGGCACGGGTGGCGGGCGCGCCCGATGGCGTGAAGGGCATCAGCCTGTTCGTGGTGCCCAAATTCATGGTCAACCAGGACGGCAGCCTGGGCGCGCGCAACGACGCCCATTGCGTGAGCATCGAGCACAAGCTGGGCATCAAGGCATCGCCCACGGCGGTGCTGCAGTTCGGCGACCACGGCGGCGCCGTGGGCTACCTGGTGGGGCAGGAAAACCGGGGCCTCGAATACATGTTCATCATGATGAACGCAGCCCGCTACGCCGTGGGCATGCAGGGCATCGCGATCTCCGAGCGCGCCTACCAGAAGGCCGTGCAGTACGCCAAGGACCGCGTGCAAAGCCGCCCCGTGGACGGCAGCATCAACGCCAGCGCCGCCATCATTCACCATCCCGATGTGAAGCGCATGCTCATGACCATGCGCGCCACCGTGGAGGGCTGCCGCGCCATGGCCACGGTGGCGGCTGCTGCGTTCGATGCCGCCCACCACCACCCCGATGCCGAGACGCGCAAGCAGAACCAGGCCTTCTACGAATTCATGGTGCCGCTGGTCAAGGGCTACAGCACCGAGACCAGCCTGGAGGTGACCAGCCTGGGCGTGCAAGTGCATGGCGGCATGGGTTTCATCGAAGAAACCGGCGCGGCGCAGTACTACCGCGACGCCAAGATCCTGACCATCTACGAAGGCACCACCGCCATCCAGGCGAATGACCTCGTGGGCCGCAAGACGGCACGCGATGGGGGCCAGGTGGCCAAGGGCATCGCCGCGCAGATCGAGACCACCGAAGGCGAGCTGCTGGCCAGCGGCACCCCGGCCGCACTGGCCGTGGCCAGGCGCCTGACGGCCGCGCGCAAGGCGCTGCTCGACGTGATCGACTTCGTGGCCGGTGGCACCAAGGCCCAGCCCAACGCCGTGTTCGCGGGCAGCGTGCCCTACCTGATGCTGGCAGGCAACGTGGTGGCGGGCTGGCAGCTGGCGCGCAGCCTGCTGGTGGCACAGGACCTGTTGCACAAGGGACAGGACGCAGCCTTCATGCGCGCAAAAATCACCACGGCCCAGTTCTATGCCGAGCACATCCTGGTGAAGGCACCGGGGCTGCGCGACAGCATCGTGGACGGCGCCGCCAGCGTGACCGAACTGGCGCTGGACGCCTTTTGAAGGTTGAGCGTGTTGTGAGGAGACTGACTGCCCGCAGAGCGGGCAGCTCATTGATATAAAAATGATAGCTGCTAGCGCTTGATGAATAAGCGCTAGAGCCCTATTTCATCCAAAAACCTGTTCAGGAAGTTGTTGCCATGTCCAAACTGCCTCCCGTGTTGCAAAACCTGTCGCTCCCCGTCATCGGCTCGCCGCTGTTCATCATCAGCAACCCCAAGCTCGTGATCGAGCAGTGCAAGGCGGGTGTGGTGGGCTCCATGCCCGCGCTCAATGCCCGCCCCGCCGAACTGCTCGATGAATGGCTGGCCGAGATCACCGAGACCCTGGCGGCCTACAACAAGGCCCATCCCGACAAGCCCGCCGCGCCCTTCGCCATCAACCAGATCGTGCACAAGAGCAATGACCGGCTGGAGCACGACATGCAGGTGTGCGCCAAGTACAAGGTGCCGATCATCATCACCAGCCTGGGAGCGCGCGAGGACGTGAACCAGGCCGTGCACGCCTGGGGCGGCGTGGTGCTGCACGACATCATCAACAACAAGTTTGCGCACAAGGCGATTGAAAAGGGCGCCGACGGCCTGATCGCCGTGGCCGCCGGTGCGGGTGGCCATGCGGGCGTGAAGAGCCCGTTTGCGCTGATCCAGGAGATCCGCCAGTGGTTCGACGGCCCCATCGCGCTCAGCGGCTCCATCGCCAGCGGCGACGCGGTGCTGGCGGCGCAGGCCATGGGCGCGGACTTCGGCTACATCGGCTCGGCCTTCATCGCCACGCACGAGGCCCGCGCCAGCGATGACTACAAGATGGCCATCGTGGAAGGCAGCTCGGACGACATCGTCTACAGCAACCTGTTCACCGGCGTGCACGGCAACTACCTGGCGCCGTCGATCCGCGCGGCGGGCATGGACCCCGACAACCTGCCCGAATCGGACCCGAGCAAGATGAACTTCGGCGGCGACGCGAAGAAGGCCTGGAAGGACATCTGGGGCTGCGGCCAGGGCATTGGCGCGATCAATGCGGTGACCAGCACCGCCGAGCTGGTGGCCCGGCTGCGCGCGGAGTACGAGGCTGCCCGGGCGCGCCTGAAGCTCTGATCCCCGGCGAGGTCTGCCTTGTGCGCCCGCAGCGTGCCATGCGCTGCGGGCGCCGCCGTTTGTGCGGCCCCGTGGGGCGGGTGTGGGCTGGTCGCGACAGGGCAAACCCCCAATGGACGGCAGCGCAGGCCGTGGACAATGATGATGATTAATAACCAGATGGGTGCCACATCGTGTGGCGCCGTCCGTCATCGTCGCGGGGAAGGTGCCATGCTTCGTTCATGTTTGCTGGGGCTGATGCTGGCCCTCTGTGCCAGCCAGGGGGCGCACGCCCGCAATGAGGGCGTGACCGGCGACGAGATCCGCCTGGGCGCGTCCGCCGTGCTCTCCGGGCCGCTCGGCGCTCAGACCGCGCAGTATGGGGAAGGGTCGCGGCTGATGTTCGACGCCGTGAACGCGCAGGGTGGCGTGCACGGCCGCATGATCCGCTACACCACGCTGGACGACGGCTTCGACACCCAGAAAGCCGTGGAGAACACGCGCCAGCTGCTGGAGAACGACAAGGTCTTCATGATCTACAACAGCACGGGCACGGCGCAGACGGCGGCCATCCTGCCCCTGGTCAAGGAACACCGCACGCTGCTGTTCGGGCCGGTCACGGGGGCCTCGGCGTTTCGGGAAACCTTGAATCCCTATGTCTTTCACGTGCGGGCCGGCTACGCCAGCGAGGCCGGCAAGATCGTCTCGCAGCTGCGCCACCAGGGCATCAGCCGCGTGGCGGTGTTCTACCAGGACGACGGCCTGGGCAAGACGCTGCTGGCCGAGCTCAAGAAAGCCTCCGAGGAGGAAAAGCTCGCCTTCGTCGCCGAGATCAAGGTCGACCCCAAGCAGCCCGACTTCGCGGCCGCCGCGCAGGCCACCGACAAGGCACAGCCCCAGGCCGTCATCGTGGCGACGGCGGGCACCACGTTCACCAGCTACATCAAGGCGGTGCAGTCCACGGCGGCGCGGCCCGCGTACTACGGGTTTTCCGTGGCCAGCATGGACGTGATCCACCGCGAGCTCAAGGACAAGGCGCGCGGCATCATCCTGGCGCAGATCATGCCGTCGCTGCGCAGCACCACGGTGCCCGTGGTGGCCGAGTACCTGGCCCTTCTGCGCGCCAAGTCACCAAGCGCCCAGCCGTCGGCCTCGCAGTTCGAGGGCTTCGTGCACGCCCGGCTGCTGGTGGAGGGCCTGCGCCGCACCGGGCGCAACCTGAGCACGGAGTCCTTCATCAAGACCATGGAGGATGCGGGCGATATCTCGTTCGGGCGCTTCAACGTCAAGTATTCGCCCAGGAGCCACAACGGCTCCACCTATGTGGAGCTGGCCATCGTGGATGCCGAGGGCAGCTTGCGGTATTGATCCCATATCTAGGGCGCAGCGCGCCCGCCTCCAGGGGGAAGCCGCCCGTGCTGCGGGCGGGCCACGGCGCCCTGGCAGCGGGCCTGGGCGCGTGTCACAGCCCGTAGGTCAGCTCCCGCGCCTTGCCCCAGAACACCCGGTACATGAAGACCGTGTAGACGATGATGGCCGGCAGCGTGATGGCCACCCCGATGCCGATCACCGCGAGGGACTCCGGCGCGCTGGCGGCTTGCCACACCGTGAGGCGGTCGATCACGATGTACGGATAGATGCTGTAGGCCAGCCCGAAAAAGGCCAGCACGAAGATCAGCACCGTGGCCGCGAACACGATCCAGCCATAGCCCGCCTCGACCACGCGAGGCGTGGCCAGCACGTGGCGGATGGCGAAGAAGGCGGCCACGCAGGCCAGCGGTATCGGCAGCAGGGCGAACAGTTCGGGCAGCACGAACCACTTGGCGAACACCGTGTGGCTGACCAGCGGCGTGGCCAGCGAGATGCCCATGAGCGCAAACCCCATGGGCCACAGGGCCCCCTGGCCCCAGCGGGCAGCCTTGCGCTGCAATGCGCCGTCGGTTTTCATGAGAAGCCAGCCGGCGCCGAGCATGGCGTAGGCCGCGGGCAGGGTGATGGCGATGCCCGTGGAAAACAGCAGGCCCCAGGTGTCGTTCTGGAAGCCGGTGACATAGGCGCCCAGCATCCAGCCCTGGGCCAGGGTGGTGACCAGCGAGCCCGCGGCAAACAGGCGGTTCCAGGCCGTCTTGTGCGAATCGCGGGCCTTCACGCGGAAGTCGAACGCCACCCCCCGCAGGATCAGGCCCACCAGCATCACGGCCACGGGCAGGTACAGGGCGGACAGCACCACGCCGTGGGCCATCGGAAAGCAGATCAGCAGCACGCCCACCCCCAGCACCAGCCAGGTTTCATTGGCGTCCCAGAACGGGCCGATGCTCGACACCATGACGTCCTTTTCCGCATCGCTCGCGAAGGGCAGCAGGATGCCCACCCCGAGGTCATAGCCGTCCAGGATCACGTAGGCGAGCAGCGCCAGGCCCATGATGGCCATGAACGCCAGGGGCAGGGTGTGGGCCAGGGTCATTTCCATGGTGTCCTCCTTACAGCGGATGGGGTGGCGCGGCGGGCGGCGCCACGGCGGGAACCGGCATGGCCGAGTGCTCCGCCATGTACTTGATCACCCCGATGTAGGCCGCGAGCAGCAGCACGTACACGGTGAGGTAGGCGGCCAGGGTGGAGGCCACCATCGCCGGAGGATGCGCCGCCACGGCGTCGGCGGTCTTGAACAGGCCATAGACCAGGTAGGGCTGGCGGCCGATCTCGGTCACGTACCAGCCGGCCAGGGTGGCTACCCAGCCGGAGAACGTCATGCCCACCAGCGCGTACAGCATGGGCCGGGGCAGGGTGGCCAGGTCGTGCCTGCGGCGGCGGTACAGCACGACAGCACCCGCCCAGGCGACCGCGAGCATCAGCATGCCCACGCCGACCATCACGCGGAACGCCCAGAACACCGGCGCCACGGGGGGATGGGCGCCAGCAAACTCGTTCAGGCCCTTGAGCTCGGCATCGATGTCGTGCGCCAGGATCAGGCTCGCCGCCTTGGGGATCTGGAGGGCGTAGTCGGTGCGGCCTTCCTTTTCGTTGGGCAGCCCGAACAGCGTGAGGGGCGCGCCCCGCTCGGTGTGCCAGATGCCTTCGATCGCCGCGATCTTCGCGGGCTGGTGCTCCAGCGTGTTCAGGCCGTGCATGTCGCCCATGAGGATCTGCAGCGGGATCGCCATGGCGACGGCGGCGACGGCGGTGCGCAGGGCCTTGCGAGTGCCTTCGGTGGCCGTGCCCTTGACGAGCTGCCAGGCGCTCACCCCGGCGATGAGAAAGCCCGCGGTCAGGGCCGATGCCAGCAGCTTGTGGCCCAGCCGGTAGGGGAAGGAGGGGTTGAAGACGATCGCCAGCCAGTCCACCGCGTGGAACTTGCCGTCGATGATTTCGTAGCCCACGGGGGTCTGCATCCAGGAATTCAGGCTCAGGATCCAGAACGCCGACAGCGTGGTGCCAAACGCCACCATGAGTGTCGCGACGAGGTGCATGCGCTCGGACACGCGGCCCCGGCCGAACAGCATGATGCCCAGGAAGGTGGCCTCCAGGAAAAAGGCCGTGAGCACCTCGTAGCCCAGCAGGGGCCCGGCGATGTTGCCCACGTGCTCCATGTAGCCCGGCCAGTTGGTGCCGAACTGAAAGCTCATCGTGATGCCCGAGACCACGCCCATGGCAAAGGTCAGCGCGAACACCTTGGTCCAGAAATAGTAGGCCTGCTCCCAGCCCGGCGCGGCCGGTGTGCCGCGCGTGGCCGAGTGGCGCAAGCGGAAGAACACCAGGAACCAGCACAGCGCGATGGTGATGGTGGGAAACAGGATGTGAAAGCTGATGTTGGCGGCGAACTGGATCCGCGACAGCATGAAGGTGTCCATGGTTTCAGGCTTCCTGGTGGTTGCTCTTGCCCTTGGCGGGGCCGCCCTTGCCGGTCAGCCGGTCCTTGAATTCGAGCACGCGGGTGACGGCGGTGCCCATGCCCATGAGCTGCATCGCCGTCTCGGGCGCGAGGCGCTGCACGTCGTCGAACCAGGTCATGAGCCGGTCGATCAGTTCGTGCATGTCGCGCATGCGCTCCTGGGCATGGCGCTCTTCGTCCGATCCGGGCTCCTCGAGCAGCGCCATGCGCAGCATCGACAGCGTGGGCTCGATCTCGCGGCGGCGGCGCTCCTCGGCCAGCACGCGAAAAATCTCCCACACGTCCTTGGGCGCCTCGAAGTACTCGCGCCGGTCGCCGGGCTGGTGGCTCAGCTTGACCAGGCGCCAGGCCTGCAGCTCCTTGAGGCCCATGCTCACGTTGGAGCGCGAGAACTCCAGCGTCTCGGCGATCTCGTCCGCGTTGAGCGGGCGCGGCGACAGGAAGATGAGCGCATACATCTGGCCCACGGTGCGGTTGATCCCCCACCGGCTGCCCATCTCGCCAAAGTGGGCGACGAACTGGCGGTTCAGGGGTGGCAGATGATTGATGTAGGTCATGGACACCGATTGTGCCTCATTTCCTGAATTTTCAGTAAATACTGAAAATTCAGGAAATTGTGGACTGCAGGGCTGGGTTATCCGGCAAGACACCTGGGCGACCAGCATCGAATCCGAAGGACGGCGACAATAGAGAGTTTTGGGCTGTGTTCCTGTAGGCGCACGGCTTGCCCACTACCTGCCGCAGCATGTCCTCTTCCCTTTCCCGCACGCCCGTCATCGACATGGCCAAAGGCCTGGCATGCATCGCTATCGTCTGGCACCACCTGGCCTTCTACGGGCCCATGTCGGACATCGCGCAGCCCCTGGCCCCGGGGCTCATCGCCTGGCTGTACGACTACGGCCGCATGGCGGTGCAGGTGTTCCTGGTGATCGGCGGCTACCTGGCCGCCGCCAGCCTGGCGCCGCAGGGCGTGCCGCGCTTCGACCACGCAGGCCACGCGATCGCCAAGCGCTTCGTGCGGCTGGTGGTGCCCTATGCCGTGGCGCTGCTGCTGACGGTGGTGGTGGCCGCGCTGGTGCGGCCGTGGATGGAGCACGCTTCCGTGCCGGACGAGCCCACCCTGGCGCAGCTGCTGGCCAACGCGCTGCTGCTGCAGGACATCGTCGGCGAGAGCGCGCTTTCCGCAGGCGTCTGGTACGTGGCCATCGACTTTCAGCTGTTCGCGGTGAGCGTGCTGGCATGGGCCGGAGCGCGCGCGTTGCCTGGCGCCTGGGCCCGGCGGCATGCGGCGTGGCTGGCGCAGGGCGCGATCGTGGCGGGCGTGGCCCTGTCGCTGTGGGTGTTCAACCGCATGCCCGAGCTGGACATGTGGGCCGTGTATTTCTTCGGCGCGTACGGGCTGGGCATGCTGGCCTACTGGGCCGTGCGGGCGCGCCAGGCGTGGGGCTGGCTCGCCGCGATGGTGCTGCTCGGGGGCGTTGCGCTGGCCATTGACCACCGTGGCCGCATCCTGGTGGCCCTGGTGACGGCGCTGTGCCTGGTGGCTGCCCTGCGCTCAAAAGGCGTGCGGTCATGGCGCGGGGTGGGGCCGCTGGTGCAGCTCGGGCAGATGTCGTACTCGGTGTTCCTGGTGCACTTCGCGGTGTGCCTGCTCGTGAACGCGGTGGTCAGCCACCTGTGGCCCGCATCGCCGGTGCCCAACGCGCTGGGCATGCTGCTGGCGTTCGTGCTGTCGCTGGCGGCGGGGCGGCAGCTGTATCTGCGCGTGGAGCGCCACGTGCCCTCCTGGACCACGGCCTTGCGCTGGCAGATGGGGCTGGTGGGGGCGGGCATGCTGGTGGCGGTATCCAGCAACTGGGCATGAGGCAGGAACAGGTTCTGAGGGCCGCAGCAAACCCCTGAGGTGCCGCGCGGCGGCACCTGGCGCAATCAGCCTCGCAGCTTGCGCTCCCGGCGCTTGCGCTGGCGGTCGAGGAACCAGGCCATGAAGGGCAGGATCAGCATCGATCCAGGAATCACCCAGATGAAAAGGTAGGGGCTGACGGAAGACGCCGACCGCATCACATCGCGCAGGTGCGTGCGTTCGTCGGCGGTCCAGTTGCCCTGGCGGCGCTGCTGCACCAGCCACACCACCGAGCCCTTCATCGTGGCCATCTCGCGCTTGAGGCGGCTCTTCTCGCGGCTGTTGCCGGCCAGGAACGAGCAGAACCATTCCGGCGCGCGCTCCATCCGCCTTTGAAAGGCGACGGTCGAGTCCGGGTCGAACGTTTCGATGAGCGGGTTGTCGGGGGGTGGAGGCGGGCTGGTCATGGCGGATGCCATTGTCACTGCATGTGGCGGTGGCACCAAGCGTGGTGCCGCCAGGCGACGTTTCGTCGCGCGGTCAGCGGTGGAGTTCGCCCGCGCTTTCGGGCTGGTACAGAAGGTCCTTCACCCGCACCGTCATCGACTTGCCGCCCGGGCCGGGCCAAGCGAGTTCGTCGCCCACGGACAGGCCCAGCAGGGCGCTGCCCACGGGCGCGAAAATCGAGATCCGGTCCGCGCTGCCGTCCATGTCGCGGGGGTAGACGAGCGTCAGGCAGAACTCCTTTCCCGTCTCCAGGATCGAGAACTGCACGGTGGAGTTCATCGTGACCACGTGCGGCGGGATTTCTTCCGGGGCCACCACGTCGGCGCGGTCCAGCTCCGCCTGCAGTTCGGCCTTGCCCGGAAAGACGCTGGCCGGAATGGCTGCCAGAAGGGCCTCGATGCGGTCAACGTCCAGGGACGACAGGATGATCTGGGGCTTGCGCGCCATGGCGGTACCTCGGTGGTGTGTTGCAAAGCGCGGGACTGTAGACCATCGCCAATCTCGCACTGCCGAGCACGGTCATTCGGGGCGGCCCCACGGCGGCCCGCCCGCTTCCCCCGGTGGGGACGGCGCTGGGGGCCCGGAGGGTCAATCCCCCTGGATGTTGCGCGCCTTGATCAGCGCTCCAAACCGTGTGCTGTCGATGGATGCACGGGCGTTGAAGTCGGCCGGGGACATCGGTGCGGGAACGCCTCCGAGTGCCGCGATGCGCTCCTTCACGGCCGGTGTGGCCAGCACCTTGTTGATCTCGCGGTTCAGGCGGCTGACCACCTCGGGCGGCGTGCCAGCCGGGGCGTAGAAGCCGAACCAGGTGTCGGCATCGAAGCCCTTGAGGCCCACCTCTTCGAGCGTGGGCACGTCCGGGAACAGCGGCGAGCGCCTGGAGCTGCCCACCGCCAGCAGCTTGAGCTTGCCCGCCTTCACGTGCTGCAGGCCGATGCCGGGGTCGAACATGAAGTCCACCTGCCCGCCCAGCAGGTCCTGCATGGCGGGGGCTGCGCCGCGATAGGGCACATGCACCGCGAACACGTTGGCCTGGGCCTTGAGCATCTCGGCCGCCAGGTGCGGCGAGCTGCCGTTGCCCGGCGTGCCGAAGGTCAGCTTGCCGGGGTTGGCCTTGAGGTACTTCAGGAACTCCTGAATGTTGTTGACCGGCAGCGTGGGCCGGACCTCCAGGAACACCAGCACCCGCGCCGCGGCGGCCACCGGGACCAGGTCCTTGGCGGGGTCGAACGGCATCTTGGGGTACAGGTGCGGGTTGACCGACACCATGCCGCCCGAGCTCATGAGCAGGGTGTAGCCGTCCGCCGGCGACTTGGCCACGGCTTCGCCGCCGATGTTGCCGCCGGCGCCGCCCCGGTTCTCCACCACCACGGGCTGACCGAGCGCGGCCTGCAGCGGCACCGTGACCGCGCGGGCGATCTGGTCCGCAGCGCCGCCCGCCGGGAAATTGACCACCACCTTGATGGGTTTGCCAGGCCAGGTGTCTGCGCGTGCCGCGGCGGGCAGCAGCAGCAGGCTGGACGCGGCGCCGGCCAGGGCTAGCGCGCCCAGCAGGCGGCGCGTGGTGCGAGGGGGAAATGAATGCATGCTTGTCTCCAGGTGTGGCCCGGGCGTGCCGGGTCTTGTGTGCTTCTTTTGCGGGGTGAAACCAAGGGATGGCGGGGCTCGCCGTGGCGGTCGTGTCAGGCCACGTCCACCTCCACCAGGATGGCGCGCGGATGGGCCAGCGCCGTGCGCAGCACGTCCGGCAGCTCGCTGGCGTCGCTCACGCGCACGGCATCGCAGCCCTGGCCCCGGGCCAGCGCCAGGAAGTCCAGGTCCGGCAGGTCGGTGCCCTCCAGCTTGTCACTCTCGTGGAAGCCGAAGGTGGGCGCGAACTCCTGCAGCGCCGCGTACCGGCGGTTCTTGAGGATGATGAACGTGATGGGTAGCTCGAGCTGCGCGGCGCTCCACAGCGCCTGGATGGAGTACATCGCCGAACCATCGCCGATGAGGCCGATGACCTTGCGGTCGGGCCTGGCCAGCGCCACGCCCACGGCGGCGGGCAGGCCGTAGCCCAGGCCGCCGCTGCACATGGTGTAGAAGGTCTCGCTCTGCAGGATGGGCAGGTAGGCGTGCATGGCCGCGCGGGAGCTGGGGGCTTCCTCCACCACGATGGAGGCCGCTTCGCGCACCTCGGCCAGCGTCTGCATCACATAGGGCACGCTCATCAGGGCGGAGGGCTCCGCGCGCGGCCGTGCGGCGCGCGCGGGGGGAAGGTCGCGCCCGGCGGGCGCGGGGCGTGCGAGCAGATCCTGCACGCCCAGGCGCACGCTGCCCACGGCCGAGGTGCCCTCGGGCGTCCAGGCGGCCGTGCCGGGGTCGTCGATCAGCTGCACCAGATGCGCGCCGGGGGGCACGTGCGGCCCGAAGCCTTCGACGTGGTAGGTGAACGCGGCGGCGCCGAGCGCAAAGACCAGGTCATGGCCGCCGAGCAGCGACACGATCTTCTCGCGCATGGCCGGCAGCACGCCCGCGAACAGGCGGTGGTCCTGCGGAAAGCCGCAGCGGCCGGACATGGGGGCGATCCATACGGCGGCGTTGTGCCGCTCGGCCAGGGCCAGCACATCGTCCCAGGCGCGGTCGCGGTCCACTGCGGCGCCGACCACGAAGACCGGGCGCTGCGCGGCGTCGAGTGCGTCGCCGATGGCCTGCAGCACGCGCGGCTCGGGGCGCGTCTCGCTGCTCACGGTGCGCGCCTGCAGCGGCTCGCAGGGCTTGTCCCAGTCGTCCGCAGGAATGGACACCAGCACCGGCCCGCGCGGCTGCTGCATCGCGATGTAGTAGGCGCGCGCGATGGCCAGCGGCACGTCCTCGGCACGGGCGGGCTCGATGCTCCACTTCACATAGGGCTTGGGCAGCTCGGTGGCCTGGCCCGAAAACAGGAACGGGTCGAACGGCAGGATGGACCGCGCCTGCTGCCCGGCCGTGATGACCATGGGCGTGCGGTTCTTGTGCGCCGTGAAAATGTTGCCCATCGCATGGCCCACGCCGGCCGCCGAATGCAGGTTCACGAAGGCGGCGTTGTGGCTCGCCTGCGCATAGCCATCGGCCATGCCCACCACCACGGATTCCTGCAGGCCCAGGATGTAGCGGAAGTCGCTGGGGAAGTCGAGGAACAGCGGCAGCTCCGTGGAGCCGGGGTTGCCGAAGATGGTGTTGATCTCGAAGCCGCGCAGCAGGTCGAGCACCACCTCGCGCACCGTGGGGCGGCTGGAGGGGGCGGGCGCGGCAGGGGCCGTGTTCTTGGGGAGAGCCTGGAGCATGGGGCGTGGCGGTGCTGAAGAGGAAGGCATTGATCTTCGGCGGGCATGCGTCATCCATCAATACAATGAAACGACTAAGCGGTATTCATCCAATGCATATCAAGGACATCGACCTCAATCTGCTGCGGCTGTTCGACGCGGTCTACCGCACGCGCAACGTGAGCCGGGCCGCCGAGCTGCTGGACCTCACCCAGCCCGCCGCCAGCCAGGCGCTGACGCGGCTGCGCCTGCTGATCAAGGACCCGCTGTTCGTGCGCGCGGGCGGCGGCGTGGAGCCCACGCCCAAGGCCGACCGGCTGGCCGATGCGGTGCGCGGCGCGCTCGGACTGCTGGAGGAGGCGCTCAACGAGTCCGCGCTGTTCGACCCGGCGAATTCGCGCAAGGTGTTCCGCATCCACATGAGCGACATCGGCGAAGGCCGCTTTCTGCCGGACCTGATGGTGGCGCTGCGGCGCGAGGCACCCGGCGTGCGGCTGGAGACGCTGCCCGTGCCGCGCAGCGAGATCGCGCAGCGGCTGGACAGCGGGCGCATCGACTTCGCCTTTGGTTTCCTGCCGACGGTGAAGGACACGCAGCGCGTGGAGCTCATCCAGGACCGCTACGTGGTGCTCCTGCGCGCCGGCCACCCCTTTGCCGCGCGAAGGCGCGCCGGGGCCGGCCTGCTCAAGGACCTGCGGCAGCTGGAGTTCGTGGCCGTGCGCACGCATTCGGACACGCTGCGGATCCTGGAGATGCTGCAGCTCGAAGACCGCCTGCGCCTGACCACCGAGCACTTCATGGTGCTGCCCGCCATCGTGCGGGCCACGGACCTCGCGGTGGTGATGCCGCGCAACATCGCGCGCACCTTCGCGGCCGATGGGGGCTACACCCTCATCGAGCCGCCCTTGCCGCTGCGGGATTTCACGGTGTCGCTGCACTGGAGCCGCCGGTTCGAGAGCGATCCGGGCAACCAGTGGCTGAGGGGGGTGATCGAAAGGCTCTTCAGCGAGTAGGGTGCGGTGGGGGGAGGGCGGTGCGCCTCGCTTCAAATAACTGTATATTTATACAGTCATGAAGCCAAAACCTGCCGCCGACCCCGACCTGCCCGACGCACCGGCGGAAGTGCGCGTCCCCCTGCAGGCCATCCGGGGCCGGGGGGCCGCCACGGCCATGCCGCACCGGTTCAGCCGCGATGTGCGCGAGGCGGTGGATGATGGCTGGAACCACGGCCCGCAGGGCGCGGGAGGGGCGGATGGGGATGATGATGGCGGCGGGCCCGCCCCCGCCACCACGGTGCACCTGGAGACGGCCCGCAGCGCCATCTGCGCCAACGACTCCCCCGACATTTTTTTCGAGCTGTCCGTCAATCCCTACCGGGGGTGCGAGCACGGCTGCGTGTACTGCTACGCCCGGCCCACGCACAGCTATCTCAATTTTTCGCCCGGGCTCGACTTCGAGACCCAGATCGTGGCCAAGCACAACATCGCCGAGGTGCTGCGTCGCGAACTGGCGCAGCCGCGTTATGTGCCGCGCCTGCTCAACATCGGTTCGGCCACCGACTGCTACCAGCCCGTGGAGCGCGAACTCAGGCTCACGCGCGGCCTCATCGAGGTGATGCGCGATGCACGGCACCCGTTCTCGCTCATCACCAAGTCGAGCGGGGTGGAGCGCGATCTCGATCTGCTCGCGCCGCTGGCAGCGCAGCAACTGACCGCGGTGTACGTGACGATCACCACGCTCGACCCGCTGCTGGCGCGCCGCATGGAGCCGCGCGCCGCCGCCCCCCACCGGCGCCTTCGCACGCTGCGCACGCTGGCCGAGGCCGGCATTCCGGTGGGCGTGAGCGTGGCCCCGCAGATCCCCTTCATCACCGAAGACATGGAGCAGGTGCTGGAGGCCGCGCGCGATGCGGGGGCCAGGAGCGCGTTCTATACCGTGCTGCGCCTGCCGTGGGAGCTGGACGCGGTGTTCCGCGAATGGCTGCAGGTGCACTACCCGCAGCGCGCGGCGCGCGTGATGGCGCGGGTGCAGGATTTGCACAATCTCGATGCGGCCCAGCGCAGTGCGGGCAAGAGCTACGACAGCAGCTTCGCCACCCGCATGAAGGGCAGCGGCCTGTGGGCGGACATGCTGCGCCAGCGGTTCGCGGGGGCGTGCCGGCGGCTGGGGCTCAACCGGGAGCGGCTGGAGCTGGACCTGTCGCAGTTCAGGCCGGGGCTTGCGCGCGGGCAGGGCAGCCTGTTCTGAGCCAGGCCGGGCTGCGAGGGAAGTGGAAGTGGCCGGAGCTGGCCGGAACGCACAAGTCCGGCTTGCTCGCCGTCACAGCCTGCGGCTGCCGCCGGGGGGCGCGGCCATCGCCTGTGCCTGGTGGCGACAGGCGGTGAACATGTCCAAGTCCGGGTTGTAGGCCCCCGTCGTCACGTCCAGGAGGCCGAGTACGGAGTGAAAGTAGTTGTCGTGCGTGATGCGCCGTTCGGCCAGGTCCTGCTGCAGGCAGCCCGTGGCCGCACCCGTGCGCGATTGCATGGCGGGCGAGAGCCAGGTGATCCAGGGCACGTGCTTTTGCACGTCGGGCGCGATGGCGTAGGGCAGGCCGTGCAGGTAGAGGTTGTTCTCGCCCAGTGATTCACCATGGTCTGCTACATAAACCATAGCTGTCTGCGCTTGTTCGGAGCGCGTGGAAAGCCATTTGAGCACTGAGTCGAGGAAAAAGTCGGTTTCCACGATGCTGTTGTCGTAGGCGTTCACCACCTGCTGGCGTTCGCATTCCTGCAGCGCCGTGGAGGTGCATTCGGGCAGGAATTTCTTGTGCTCGGGTGACGAGCGCTTGGAGTAGGCGGGCCCATGGCTGCCGATCTGGTGCAGGACCACCACGGTCCCGCGCTGGCGCTGCTCGGCGGGCAGCGCGGCAATGCGGGCGTCCAGGTCCTTGAGCATGATGCGGTCCAGGCATTCGCCCCGGGTGGGGCACAGCGCGGGGTCCTGCAGTGCCGACGTGTTGGTGTCGCCCAGGCGGTCGCACACCCCCTTGCAGCCCGACTGGTTGTCCACCCAGAGCACGGCCAGCCCGGCGTGGTGCAGCACATCGACGAGGCTCTCGAAATTGGCTGCGCGCGCCTCGTAGCCGGTGCGCCCCAGGTGCGAGAACATGCAGGGCACCGACGCGGCGGTGCTGGTGCCGCAGGACCACGCGTTGCGGGCGCTCACGAGGTCGGTGCGGGCCGAAAGAAGCGGCGTGGTGCCACGGCCATAGCCGTTGAGCCCGAAGTTGCCGCTGCGGCCGGTTTCGCCCAGCACCAGCACCAGCAGGGGCGGTTGTTTCTGCCCCGCATAGCTTGCGCCCAGCCTGGCATCGCGCCCCAGCGGCAGCAGTTTGCTGGTGTCGATGCGCAAGGGCCTGGTGGCGATGTTGCCCAGCGCGTACACGCTGTTGAGCGGGTTGATGAGATAGCGCAGCTTGGTGTGGTTGCGCATGGTGGATGCGAAGTCCTGGAACACCATCAGCAGGCACACCACGATGACCGCGATGGCTCCGAGCAAGAGCGCGCCGTTGTGGGCCGCGTGCCGCAGGCCGCCCAGGCGCTGCACCGGAGTGCGGTAGAGCCACGCCAGCGGCGGTACCGCCAGCGCCAGCACGGTGCCCGCCATGCGCCAGCCGAGCAGGTCGCCCGCCTCGTGGGCATCGGTCTGCAGCACGTTCACGAGCATGCTGGCATCGATGGCGATGCCGTAGGCGAGCATGAAGTAGGCCCCGAAGGCTGCCATCACCACCAGCACCACTGCCGCGGGCTTGAGCGTGCCCCGCCAGGCCAGGAGGCTCAGCAGGGCCGCGTTGCCGGCGGCCACGATGACCACGAACGCCACGGCAAAGGCCCAGCCGCGCGCGCTGCCGTGGCCGGGCAGCTCGGCCACCTCGCGCCACAGCGGCACGTTGCAGGCCGTGGCCAGCCAGGCGCTGATGAGCACCACCACCCACGCGGGGTGCAGGTGGCGCGGTGCGGGTGCGGAGGAAGCTGGGGCTGGAGACCGGGGCCCGGCGCCCGTGGCTGCATGGGAAAGCAGCAGGCGCTGCAGGATCAAAGGCATGGGCGCACTGTGGCGCCCGAGACTTAAGGCCGCATTAACGTCCGGGGGCCTGCAGGGTCCTGGCGTGGTGCCTCAGGTGGTCGGCCATGAAGCTCTGGATGAAGTAGTAGCCGTGGTCGTAGCCTTCGTGGCGCCGCAGGGTGAGCGGCTGGCCGACGGCCTGGCACGCCTCCTCGAACAGATGCGGGTGCAACTGCGTGGGCAAGAACTTGTCGGCCAGGCCCTGGTCGATCAATATGCCGGCCGGGTAGGGCGCCACCGGCTGGTGCTGCACCAGCACCGTGGCGTCGTGCTCGATCCAGCCCGTGCGGTCTGGCCCCAGGTAGCCCGTGAAGGCCTTCTCGCCCCAGGGGCACTGCGTGGGCGCGCAGATCGGCGCAAAGGCCGAAAGGCTCTTGAACCGCCCCGGGTGGCGCAGCGCCAGCGTGAGCGCGCCATGGCCGCCCATGGAGTGGCCGCAGATGCCCAGGCGCTCGCCATCGATGGGCAGTTGCGCCGCCACCTGCGGCAGCAGTTCCTTCATCAGGTAGCTTTCCATGCGCCAGTGGCGCGCCCAGGGCGCGGCCGTGGCGTCCAGGTAGAAGCCCGCGCCCACGCCGAAGTCCCAGCTCTCGGCCTCGCCCGGCACGTTGGCACCGCGTGGGCTGGTGTCGGGCGCGACCAGCGCCAGGCCCAGCTCGGCTGCCAGGCGCTGGGCACCGGCCTTGACCATGAAGGTTTCTTCCGTGCAGGTCAGCCCCGCCAGGTACAGCATGGCGGGCACAGGGCGCTGCCGCGCCTGCGGCGGCAGGAAGACCGAGAACTTCATCGGCAGGCCGATCTCGGCAGAGGCGTGCTGGTAGAAGCGCTGCTCGCCGCCAAAGCAGGCGTGGCTGCCGAGCAGGTCCAGGGAGGTGGTCATGTGGATTGCTTCAAAATTGATAGCTCGCAGCGCATGAAGGAAAAGCGCTGGGGGCTGTTTTTACCTTGATTGATCGCCTGCGGGGCAGGCTCAGGCGGCATACTTGACCACGGAGCGGATGGACTTGCCCTCGTGCATCAGGTCGAAGGCTTCGTTGATGTCCTTGAGGCCCATGGTGTGCGTCACGAAGGGCGCTAGCTGGATCTTGCCGGCCATCGCGTCTTCCACCATGCCGGGCAGCTCGCTGCGGCCCTTCACGCCGCCAAACGCCGTGCCCAGCCACTTGCGGCCGGTGACGAGCTGGAAGGGGCGGGTGGAGATCTCCTGCCCCGCGCCCGCCACGCCGATGATGACGCTCTGGCCCCAGCCGCGGTGCGCGCATTCGAGCGCCGCGCGCATCACGTTCACGTTGCCGATGCACTCGAACGAATGGTCCACGCCCCAGGTGGTCATCTCGACGATGACCTGCTGGATCGGCTTGTCGAAGTCCTTGGGGTTGATGCAGTCGGTGGCGCCGAAGGTGCGGGCCAGGTCGAACTTGGAGGGGTTGGTGTCGATGGCGATGATGCGCCCGGCCTTGGCCAGCTTGGCGCCCTGGATCACCGCCAGTCCAATGCCGCCCAGGCCGAACACCGCCACCGTGTCGCCTTCCTGCACCTTGGCCGTGTTCTTCACCGCGCCCAGGCCGGTGGTCACGCCGCAGCCCAGCAGGCAGACCTGCTCGGGGTTGGCGTCGGGGTGGATCTTGGCGAGCGACACCTCGGCCACCACGGTGTATTCGCTGAAGGTGCTGCAGCCCATGTAGTGATAGATGGGCTGGCCGTTGTAGCTGAAACGCGTGGTGCCGTCGGGCATCACGCCCTTGCCCTGCGTGGCGCGCACGCTCACGCACAGGTTGGTCTTGCCGCTCTTGCAGAACAGGCACTCGCCACATTCGGCGGTGTAGAGCGGGATCACGTGGTCGCCGGGCTTCACGCTGGTCACGCCTTCGCCCACTTCCACCACGATGCCAGCGCCTTCATGGCCCAGCACCACGGGGAACAGGCCCTCGGGGTCGTCACCGCTCAGGGTGAAGGCGTCGGTATGGCACACGCCGGTGTCGGTGATGCGGATGAGCACTTCGCCCTTCTGGGGCGGGGCCACGTCGATCTCGACGATCTGCAGGGGTTCTCCGGCCTTGAAGGCCACGGCGGCTTTGGATTTGAGGGTCATGGTGGGTCAACGGGTTGGTCGGGGAAGGGCGGCGGCGAGGCTCTTTGGCCGGCAGCGCGCAGGGGGACCGCATGACTGTAGGCCATGTGCAGGGCCTGGTGGAGCCCGTGGCCGCAGATCCTGGGGTTATGGCCGGATTCGACGGCATGGGCGGCAGCCGGACATTGCCTCCCGTATAGTCGGGCGCCTTTCATTTCCGCTCTGCCGACCGACCCCATGGACCACCACCACGCCAACAGCCCGCACCGCGTCGACCTCGTGGTCTACCCCGGCTTCAAGGCGCTGGAGGCCGTGGGCCCCATGTCCGTGTTCGACTATGCCAACGTGCACCTGCGCCAGCATGGCCGGCCCGACGGCTACGCGGTGCGCGTGGTGGCCGCGCAGGCGGGCGCGGTGCCATCGGACACCTTGATGGCGCTGAATGCCACCCACACCCTGGCCGAACTGGAGCAGGGCGGCGCGGGTTGCACCGTGATCCTCGTGGGGTCGCGCAATATCGAGCAGGTGCTGGCGGCCTCTCCCGAACTCGTGGCCTGGGCGGCAAGCGTGGCCCCGCGCGTGGACCGCATGATCGCCCTGTGCTCGGGCAGCTTCTTCCTGGCCGCCGCCGGCCTGCTCGACGGCCGGCGCGCCGCGACGCACTGGAGCGTGGCGGCCCTGCTGCGCCAGCGCTATCCGGCCATCGAGGTGGACCCGGACGCCATCTACGTGCGCGATGGCCCCCTGTGGACCTCGGCCGGCGTCACCGCGGGCATCGACCTGGCCCTGGCGCTGGTGGAAGAGGATTTTGGCCACGCCCTGGCGCTGGAGGTGGCGCGCGACCTCGTCATGTACCTCAAGCGCCCCGGCGGGCAGTCGCAGTTCAGCGTGCAGCTGGCCAGCCAGGGCACGGGCCACCGCGACATCCAGGCGGTGCAGAACTGGGTGCTGGAGCATCTTGCGGAGCCCATGCCGCTGGCGGCCCTGGCGGCACGCGCGGCGATGAGCGAGCGGCATTTCCGGCGCGTGTTCACGCAGGAGACGGGGCAGACCCCCTCGGCCTTCGTGGAGTCCGCGCGGCTGGAAGGAGCGCGGCGCCTGCTCGAGTCGCAGGCTGGGCTGCCGCTCAAGACCGTGGCCGCGCGCATGGGCATGGGTTCGGAGCAGGCCTTGCGGCATCTGTTCGTGCGCCACCTGGGGATCACGCCGCTGGCGTACCGGGAGCGGTTCAGCAGGGCGGGCGGCTAGTGGCCGCCGGACGGGCAGCCCCGCCGTAGCACGCCCGCATCCGGCGTGGCCCACGCTCATGCAGCAGCCTGCGCCGTGCTGCGCGGCGGTGCCGCGAAAACCTCGCGCGCGGCCGCCAGCCCGTTGAGCGCCGCGGGAAAGCCGGCGTACACCGCCATCTGCATGATGACCTCGACGATTTCTTCGCGCGTGACGCCCACGTTCAGCGCCGCCTGCAGGTGCACCTTGAGCTGCGGCGCGGCGTTGCCCATGGCGGTGAGCGCCGCGACGACGGCGATCTCGCGGCTTCTGAGGTCCAGGCCGGGGCGTGAATAGATGTCGCCGAAGGGAAACTCGATCAGGTAGCGGGCAAAGTCCGGTGCGATGCCGGCGAGGCTGTCGATGACCTGTTCGCCAGCCTCACCGTCGATTTCGCGGAGTTTGGCCAGCCCTTGTTCGTAGCGTGTGCGGTGGTGCATGGAGGGGGCTTTCATCAGGGGTGGATGCGGTGTCCAGGGAAACCTCGACCGCCCGGTAGTGCGCGATCTTGGCCTGCAGCACCTGGGCCGACTGCTGCATTGCCGCGATGGCGGCCTGCACGTCGTTCAGGTGCGCTTGCAGCATCGCGCGCCGTTGCGGCACCGTGGCATCCCCTTCGCCGCGAAGCCTGGCGAAGGCCTGCATCTGCCCGATGGGCATGCGGGTCTCGCGCAGGCGCAGCAGGAACCCTATCCACTCCATGTCCGCTGCCGCATAGCGGCGCTGGCCGCCCGCCGCGCGGGCCACTGGTGCGATCAGCCCCGCGCGCTCGTAGTAGCGCAGGGTGTGCGCCGTCAAACCCGTGCGCCGTACGACATCGTTGATGGTGAGGTGGGATTCCATGAAAGCGATCCTAAAAGTTCGAGTGCACTCCAAGTCAAGGGGCATCTTGCGCCGAGGTGCGCAGGAGGGGCCCGCGCGCCATGCGGCGGGGCGCAGGGCCTGGGGCCTGGGCCGCGAGGGGCGGCCCCGGCGTTTGCGCACAGGCAAAGAAAAAGCCCGCCAATGGCGGGCTTGGGGAGGTTGTCGCAGATTGGCGCCCCAGGGAGCGCCGCGCCGCCAGCCAGCCAGCCAGCCGTGGACGGCTGGCGCGCGGCCGATCAGCGCTTGGACAGGGGCGGTACGTCGCGGCGTTCGGAGCCGGTGAACAGCTGGCGGGGGCGGCCGATCTTGTACTCGGGGTCGCCGATCATTTCGTTGAGCTGGGCGATCCAGCCCACGGTGCGGGCCAGCGCGAAGATGCCGGTGAACAGGTTCACGGGGATGCCGATCGCGCGCTGCACGATGCCGGAGTAGAAGTCCACGTTCGGGTAGAGCTTGCGCTGCACGAAGTAGTCGTCTTCCAGGGCGATCTTTTCCAGTTCCTTGGCCAGCTTGAACAGCGGGTCTTTTTCCAGGCCCAGCTCGGCCAGCACTTCATTGCAAGTCTCTTGCATGAGCTTGGCGCGCGGGTCGTAGTTCTTGTACACGCGGTGGCCAAAACCCATGAGCTTGACGCCGGAGTTCTTGTCCTTGACCTGCTTGATGAACTCGCCGATCTTTTCCACGCCGCCCTGGGCCTGGATGTCGTACAGCATGTTCAGCGCGGCTTCGTTGGCGCCGCCGTGGGCGGGGCCCCAGAGGCATGCCACGCCGGCGGCGATGGCCGCGAACGGGTTGGTGCCCGACGAGCCGCACAGGCGCACGGTCGAGGTCGAGGCGTTCTGCTCGTGGTCTGCGTGCAGGATGAAGATGCGGTCCAGCGCGCGTTCCAGCACGGGGTTGACCTTGTACTCTTCGCAGGGCGTGCCGAACATCATGCGCAGGAAGTTGCCTGCGTAGGAGAGGTTGTTCTGCGGGTACATGTAGGGCTGGCCCATGCCGTACTTGTAGGCCATGGCCACCAGCGTGGGCATCTTGGCGATCAGGCGGATGGCGGCGATCTCACGGTGCTGCGGATTGTTGATGTCCGTGCTGTCGTGGTAGAAGGCCGACAGGGCGCCCACCAGGCCGGTCAGCACCGCCATGGGGTGCGCGTCGCGGCGGAAGCCACGCAGGAAGAACTGCATCTGCTCGTTGACCATGGTGTGGTTGGTCACGCGGCTGGTGAAGTCGGTCTTCTGCGCTTCGTTGGGCAGGTCACCGTACAGCAGCAGGTGGCAGGTTTCCAGGAAGTCGCAGTTCTGGGCCAGCTGCTCAATGGGGTAGCCGCGGTACAGCAGTTCGCCCTTGTCGCCATCGATGTACGTGATGGCCGACTGGGTCGCTGCCGTCGACAGGAAGCCCGGGTCATAGGTGAACATGCCCGTCTGCGCATACAGCTTGCGGATGTCGATGACATCCGGGCCGATGCTGCCCTGGTAGACCGGCAGGTCCACGCTGGGGCTGCCGTTGCTGAAGGACAGGGTGGCTTTGTTGTCAGCTAGCTTCATTGTTACTTTCCTTGGGTAGGTTGCCGATAATGATCCGGTCTTGGGGCATGCACCTTGGCCGCGTCAGGCGTGGAAAGCCGTCGTCGCGCCACCGCTTTGTCTCAGCATGCCGAGCACTTCGCGCGCTTCTTCTGTGTCTTGTTCGCCCTGCGGCTCGCGCCGCCGCAGCAGCAGGTCCAGCAGGTCGTTGTCCGCCAGGTCCATGAGCGCGCGCAGGCCCTGCGCATTGCGCTGGGTGAGCGTGGGCTCGTAGCGGGCAAAGAACTGTTCGATGAACAAGTCGTTTTCAAGCAGGCCGCGCCGGCAGCGCCAGTGCAGCTTGCTCAATTCGCGCTCGTCCAGCAGCGGCGAGCCCGCTGCTGGCGCGATGGATGGAGTGGACAGGATTTCCATGGACTGGCGTCTGGGAGGGGCGTTGCCAGGTCAGATGGCGCGGCGCACCATCAGTTCCTTGATCTTGCCGATGGCCTTCGTGGGGTTCAGGCCCTTGGGGCACACGTCCACGCAATTCATGATGGTGTGGCAGCGGAACAGGCGGTACGGGTCTTCCAGGTTGTCCAGGCGCTCGCCGGTCGCGTCGTCGCGGCTGTCGGCGATGAAGCGGTAGGCCTGCAGCAGGCCGGCGGGTCCCACGAACTTGTCGGGGTTCCACCAGAAGCTGGGGCAGCTCGTGGAGCAGCTGGCGCACAGGATGCACTCGTACAGGCCGTTGAGCTCTTCGCGCTCTTCAGGCGACTGCAGGCGCTCGCGGTCGGGGGCCAGTTCTTCGTTGATCAGGTAGGGCTTGATCGAGTTGTACTGCTTGAAGAACTGCGTCATGTCCACGATCAGGTCGCGGATCACGGGCAGGCCCGCCAAAGGCTTCAGGACGATGGTGCCCTTGAGCGTGTTCATGTTGGTCAGGCAGGCCAGGCCGTTCTTGCCATTGATGTTCATGGCATCCGAGCCGCAGACGCCTTCGCGGCACGAGCGGCGGAACGACAGGGAGGGATCCTGTTCCTTGAGCTTGACCAGTGCGTCGAGCAGCATGCGTTCGTGGCCATCGAGTTCGATCTCGATGGTCTGCATGTAGGGCTTGGCGTCCTTGTCCGGGTCGTAGCGGTAGATTTGGAATGTGCGCTTTTGCATGTTTCTTCTCTCGTGGGGCTACTGTTTAGAACGTACGGACCTTGGGGGGCACGCTGTCCACCGTCAGGGGCTTGAGGTTGACCGGCTTGTAGTCGAGGCGGCTGCCTTCGCTGTACCACAGGGTGTGTTTCATCCACTCCTTGTCGTTGCGGCCCAGCGGGAACTCTGCGTGGTCGGCAGGGTGCTCGTAGTCGTACACGGTGTGGGCGCCACGGCATTCCTTGCGGGCCGCTGCCGAGACCATCGTGGCCTGCGCCACTTCGATCAGGTTGTCCACTTCCAGCGCTTCGATGCGCGCGGTGTTGAACACCTTGGACTTGTCCTTCAGGGTCACGCTGCCGACGCGGCTGCGGATCTCGGCGATCTTCTTGACGCCTTCGTCCATGCTGACCTGGGTGCGGAACACGCCGGCATGCTGCTGCATGGTGGCGCGGATGTCGCCCGCCAGGTTCTGCGCGTAGATGCCTTCGTTCGATTGGTCGAGCTGGTTCAGGCGCTCCAGCGTGCGGTCGGCCGCATCCTTGGGCAGGGGCTTGTGTTCCTTGTTCTTGTTGTTGAACTCGACGATGTGGCGGCCGGCGGCCTTGCCGAACACCAGCAGGTCCAGCAGCGAGTTGGTGCCCAGGCGGTTGGCGCCGTGCACCGACACGCAGGCGCATTCGCCCACGGCGTACAGGCCATTGACCACTTCGTTGTGGATGCCATTGGCCTGGCGCACCACCTGGCCGTTGATGTTGGTGGGCACGCCACCCATCTGGTAGTGGATGGTGGGCACCACGGGGATCGGCTCCTTGGTGATGTCCACGTTGGCGAAGTTGACGCCGATCTCGTACACCGATGGCAGGCGCTTGTGGATGGTGTCCGCGCCCAGGTGGTCGAGCTTGAGCAGCACGTAGTCCTTGTTGGGACCGCAGCCACGGCCTTCCTTGATTTCCTGGTCCATCGAGCGGGACACGAAGTCGCGTGGGGCCAGGTCCTTCAGGGTGGGCGCGTAGCGCTCCATGAAGCGCTCGCCATTGCTGTTGAGCAGGATGGCGCCTTCGCCGCGGCAGCCTTCGGTCAGCAGCACGCCGGCGCCGGCCACGCCGGTGGGGTGGAACTGCCAGAACTCCATGTCCTGCAGCGCGATGCCGGCGCGTGCCGCCATGCCCAGGCCGTCACCGGTGTTGATGAAGGCATTGGTCGAGGCGGCGAAGATGCGGCCCGCACCGCCGGTGGCCAGCAGCACGGTCTTGGCTTCCAGGATGTACAGGTCGCCGGTTTCCATTTCCAGGGCGGTCACGCCCACCACGTCGCCGTCGGCGTCGCGGATCAGGTCCAGGGCCATCCATTCCACGAAGAAATTGGTCTTGGCCTTCACGTTCTGCTGGTACAGCGTGTGCAGCATGGCGTGGCCGGTGCGGTCAGCGGCGGCGCAGGCGCGCTGCACGGGCTTTTCACCGTAGTTGGCCGTGTGGCCGCCGAAGGGGCGCTGGTAGATCGTGCCGTCGGGGTTGCGGTCGAATGGCATGCCGAAGTGTTCCAGCTCGTACACCACCTTGGGGGCTTCGCGGCACATGAACTCGATGGCGTCCTGGTCGCCCAGCCAGTCGGAGCCCTTGATGGTGTCGTAGAAGTGGTAGTGCCAGTTGTCCTCGGACATGTTGCCCAGCGAGGCGCTCACGCCGCCCTGTGCCGCCACGGTGTGCGAACGGGTGGGGAACACCTTGGACAGCGAGGCCACGTTCAGGCCTGCGCGGGAGAGTTCAAGCGCGGCACGCATGCCGGAGCCGCCTGCGCCGACGATGACGACGTCGAACTTGCGCTTGGTGATGTTAGCGTTGGTGTAGCTCATTATTTTTTGCCTTCAGTCGGGGGATTCAGAGACGCCACAGAACCTGGATACCCCAGCCAGCACAGCCGACCAGCCAGACGATGCTGAACACCTGCAGCGCCAGGCGCAGGCCCACGGGCTTGATGTAGTCCATCAGGACTTCACGCAGGCCGATCCACGCGTGCCAGGCCAGCGCAATGATCACGGAGAAGGTCAGCACCTTCATCCACTGGGCCGAGAAGATGCCGGCCCACTTGTCGTAGCCGATGGGGCCCTTGGAGAAGATGACCTGGGCCAGCAGGGCCAGGGTGAACAGGGCCATCAGGACCGCCGTGACGCGCTGGCTGAGCCAGTCGCGCAGGCCATAGTGGGCGCCGACGACGACGCGCTTGGAACCGTAATTGACGGACATGGAGATTTCCTATCGTTTTCGGCGGGCACTGCTTGGCAGCAGCCACCGTTTCATGGGTTGATCGATCAGTACAGGCCGAAGAGCTTGGCGCCCAGCACCAGGGCCAGGGCGATGCTGATCGCGAGCACGGTCAGGGCCGAGGTCTTGCCGAATTCCTTGTTCACCGCGCTGTGGCTCACATCCATCCACAGGTGGCGCAGGCCGGCGGTGAAATGGTGCAGGTACGACCAGATCAGGGCCAGGGCCACCAGTTTGATGAACCAGCCGGGCACGAAGCCGATGCCGATGCTGAACGCCGAGGTGAATTTGGCGAACGAGATTTCGGACGACACCGAGGTGTCGAACATCCAGATGATGAAAGGCAGCAGCAGGAACATGATCAGCCCGCTGCCGCGGTGCAGGATCGAAACCCACGCTGCAGGCGTCATGCGGTAGGTGGTCAGGTCCTTGAAGGCATTGATGTTGCGGAATTCAGGCCGTTTCTTGGCGAGTTCTGTCATGTTGTGTGCTTTCGTGGATGTAACTGCTTTGTAATTTGAAGATGCAAAGAACGCAAAATTCTATTGCAACGCAACAAGCATGGGTTTGTCGCAGGTGGAATGTTCGACGTTTCCGCTCAGGTGCCAGGGTGGTGTCAGCTCAGTTCGTTACGGTAGTGGTGGGTGTCGGTGAGGTAGAGGCCCCGCCGTAACTCCATGGGAACGTCGTTGTAGGTGTAGGCGATGCGCTCCACGCTCAGCAGCGGCGTGGCCTGCGGGATCTGCAGCATGGCCGCCTGGTCGGCGTCGGGCAGCACGGCGCGTATTTTCTCCTCGGCGCGCACCATGCGCACGCCAAAGTCGAGCTCGAACATCGCGTAGGTGGGCCCCTGGTAGCTGGCGAGCTGGTCAGTCGTCAGCCCTTTGAAAGCCTGGCCCGGCAGCCAGATGTCCTCCAGGATGGTGGGGACGCCCGCAAACGACAGGATCCGGCGGGCCTGGATCACCGGGTCGGCGCTGCGCAGGGCCAGCGCCCGCGCCACGTCCGCGCTGGCGCGCACGCGCCGGCAGTCCACCACCTGGCGCTGGGCGCGGCCTTCCACGCGGGCATCGCCTGTGTCGGGCATGAGCTTCAGGAAGCGGTATTGCACATGCTGCTCGGCATGGGTGGCCACGAAAGTGCCCTTGCCCTGGCGGCGCATCACGAGGTTTTCGGCCGCCAGCTCGTCGATGGCCTTGCGCACCGTGCCCTGGCTGACCCGAAAGCGCGCGGCCAGGTCCATCTCGCTCGGGATGGACTCGCCGGGCTTCCATTCACCCTGCTGAAGGCTTTGCAGGATGAGACCCTTGATCTGCTGGTACAGGGGGCTGAACGCGGGCGTGGCAGAGCCTGCGCCCGCCGAAGGCTGTGCAGGGGTGTCGGCGTTAAGCGGAAGCGAGGACATGGCGATCAGAAAAATGGCGCGCTGCGCACGGGGGGTGTGCGAGCTTGTTCCAGCCTTCAATCATATCTTATATAAGACATAAGACAAATTGACCGGGGTGCCCAATCGGCGGTACACTCCAAGGCTGTTTTGCGGGGCACGGGCTGCTGGTAACAGGCGCTGGTGCTTGCGTTGCACACACACCTGTTTTCCTCACTTCCCTGGAGTTTTCACCATGAGCAAGAAGCCTGTTCGCGTAGCCGTCACCGGTGCCGCTGGTCAAATCGGTTACGCACTGCTGTTCCGTATCGCCTCCGGCGAAATGCTGGGCAAGGACCAGCCGGTCATCCTGCAATTGCTCGAAGTCCCTGTCGAAGGTCCCCAGAAGGCGCTCAAGGGCGTGATGATGGAACTGGACGACTGCGCATTCCCGCTGCTGGTGGAAATGACCGCCCACAGCGACCCCATGACCGCCTTCAAGGACGCCGACTACGCCCTGCTGGTGGGTTCGCGCCCTCGCGGCCCCGGCATGGAGCGTGCCGAGTTGCTGGCCGTCAACGGCGCCATCTTCACGGCCCAGGGCAAGGCCCTGAACGCCGTGGCCTCGCGCAACGTGAAGGTGCTGGTCGTCGGCAACCCCGCCAACACCAACGCCTACATCGCCATGAAGTCGGCACCTGACCTGCCGCGCAAGAACTTCACCGCCATGCTGCGCCTGGACCACAACCGCGCCGCCAGCCAGATCGCCGCCAAGACGGGCAAGGCAGTGGCTGACATCGAGAAGCTGACCGTCTGGGGCAACCACTCGCCCACGATGTACGCCGACTACCGTTTCGCCACCATCAACGGCGAAAGCGTCGCCAAGATGATCAACGACCAGGAATGGAACGCCAACACCTTCCTGCCCACCGTGGGCAAGCGCGGCGCCGCCATCATCGAAGCGCGCGGCCTGTCGTCGGCTGCCTCGGCCGCCAACGCCGCCATCGACCACATGCGCGACTGGGCCCTGGGCACCAACGGCAAGTGGGTCACCATGGGCATCCCCTCGGACGGCCAGTACGGCATCCCCAAGGACACCATGTTCGGCTTCCCCGTCACCTGCGAAAACGGCGAGTACAAGATCGTTGAAGGCCTGGAGATCGACGCCTTCTCGCAAGAACGCATCGACAAGACCCTGGCCGAACTGCAAGGCGAGCAGGACGGCGTGAAGCACCTGCTGTAAACCAGGGCCCACCATGCAGCCGACGCCACAGGCATCGGGCCTTCGGGCCGCCCCCGTCCCTGCGCAGGGGCAGGGCGCTGCGCTGCCCCATCCGCGCGATGTGCTGCTTGGCGCCCAGGCGCAGACCGGCTTCCTGCCGGTCTGCGACCACTACAGCGGCGTGGAAGCGCGCATGCGCAAGAGCCTGCAACTGCAGGCCGACCTGGCCCGAGAGTTCGGCACCTGCGTCTTCGACGTGACCCTCGATTGCGAGGACGGCGCTCCGATCGGCCTGGAGGCCGAGCATGCCCGCCTGGTCGCCAGCCTCGCCCTGGGCGCTGCGGACGGGGCGCGCGTGGCGGCCCGGGTTCATGCGGTGGACCACCCGGCATTCGCCAACGATGTCGCCACGATTGCGGGCACGGCGGGCCACAGGCTCTGCCACATCATGGTGCCCAAGGTGGAGTCCGTGGACGATGTCCTGCGGGTGGAACGGGCGCTGGAGCAGGCATCCGCCGCCCAGGTGCCCATCCATGTCCTGATCGAGTCGCCCGCCGCGGTCCATCGCGCCTTCGAGATTGCCGCCCACCCGCGCGTGCAGAGCCTGAGCTTCGGGCTCATGGACTTTGTGTCCGCCCATGGAGGGGCGATCCCTGCGGCAGGCATGACCTCCTCGGGGCAGTTCTCGCACCCGCTTGTCGTGCGCGCCAAGCTGGAGATTGCCGCGGCCTGCCACGCGCACGGCAAGGTGCCGTCGCACTGCGTGGTGACCGAATTCACCGATACCACGGCCATGCAGGGCGCAGCCAGCCGGGCGGCGCGCGAGCTGGGCTACACCCGGATGTGGAGCATCCACCCGGCGCAGATACGTCCCATCCTGCAGGCATTTGCGCCGCAGCAGGATGACATCGAAATTGCTGCAAAAATAATAGCTGCTGCCGCAGATTCCGACTGGGCTCCAATCAGTTTTGACGATACCTTGCATGACCGTGCCAGCTACCGTTTTTACTGGCAAGTCCTTGAGCGCGCCCACCGCACCGGGCGTGCGCTTCCTCCCGCCGTGCGCCATTGGTTTGACGCCCCGGCCTCCGTTCCGTCGTGAACATTCCTGACTGCTTCCCCGCAGGACCTTCCATGAAATCCTTCATCGCCTCCGCCCTCATGCTGCTGGCCCCAGCCTTCGTGATGGCGCAAACGCCGGCCAAGCCCGAGGCCAAGCCCGGGACCAAGGCCGCCGCGAAGCCGGCCGCCAAGTCCGAAGCGAAAACCGCCAAGACGGCGGACAAGGCCCCCGCCAAGAAGGCCACCGTGGCCAAGAGCGAGGCGACCAGCAGCCGCACGCAGCTCAAGAGCGCCACCAACCAGGTGGCCACCGGCATCATCGCCGCAGAGGCGGCCCTTTCCCCCGAGGAGCTGGCCATCGCCGACCGCGTGCACGTGGGCCGCATTCCCTGCGAGCTGGGCGCATTCGTCACGGTGACGGCCGACCCGGCCACGCCAGGGCACTTCCATGTGGAAGGCAAGGGCTTCAAGTACTTCATGTCGCCCGTGGCCACGACCACCGGCACGGTGCGCCTGGAAGACCAGAAGGGCGGCGCGGTCTGGCTGCAGATCGCCAACAAGTCCATGCTGATGAACCAGAAGCTCGGCCAGCGCCTGGCCGATGAGTGCATGAGCCCGCAGCAGCTGGTGGTGGCCGAGGCCATCAAGAAGAACCCGCCCGTGAGCGTGCTGGAACCCCTGAAATAAGCGCGGGCCTGGCAGGCCTTTTGCAAAGAACGAACGACGAACACGATTGCGCGTGCAGGCGTGGCGGCCATGGGAGCCGCCAGCACCGCGCGCCGCCCCACTTTAGAACGCAACCGGAGAAAAATGATGTTGAAAGCCTACCGTGACCATGTGGCCGAACGCGCCGCGCTGGGCATCCCACCGCTGCCGCTGACCGCCAAGCAGACCGGCGAGCTGATCGAGCTGCTCAAGAACCCGCCCGCTGGCGAAGAAGCCACGCTGGTGGACCTGATCACGCACCGCGTGCCTGCCGGCGTGGACGACGCCGCCAAGGTCAAGGCCAGCTACCTGGCCGCCGTGGCCCACGGTACCGAGGTGTGCACGCTGATCGGCCGCGAGCGCGCCACGCAGCTCTTGGGCACCATGCTGGGCGGCTACAACCTCACCCCCCTGATCGATCTGCTGGACGACGCGGCCGTGGCCTCCGTCGCCGCCGAAGCGCTCAAGAAGACGCTCTTGATGTTTGACCAGTTCCATGACGTCAAGGAAAAGGCCGACAAGGGCAACACCTTCGCCAAGTCCGTGCTGCAAAGCTGGGCCGACGCCGAATGGTTCACCAGCCGCCCCGAAGTGCCCCAGAGCATCAAGCTCACCGTGCTCAAGGTCACCGGCGAAACCAACACCGACGACCTGTCGCCCGCGCCCGATGCCTGGAGCCGCCCCGACATTCCGCTACATGCGCTGGCCATGCTCAAGAACAAGCGCGACGGCATCACGCCCGAAGAAGACGGCAAGCGCGGCCCCATCAAGTTCATCGAAGACCTGCGCGCCCGTGGCAACCTGGTGGCCTATGTGGGCGACGTGGTCGGCACCGGCTCCAGCCGCAAGTCGGCCACCAACAGCGTGCTGTGGTTCACGGGCGAAGACATCCCGTTTGTGCCCAACAAGCGCTTCGGCGGCGTGTGCCTGGGCAGCAAGATCGCGCCCATCTTCTACAACACCATGGAAGATGCCGGCGCACTGCCCATCGAGCTGGACGTGAGCCAGATGAACATGGGCGACGAGATCGAGCTGCTGCCCTACGCCGGCAAGGCACTGAAGGACGGCCAGGTCATCGCCGAGTTCACCGTCAAGAGCGAAGTGCTGTTCGACGAAGTGCGCGCCGGTGGCCGCATTCCGCTGATCATCGGCCGTGGCCTCACGGCCAAGGCCCGCGAGGCCCTGGGCCTGGCGCCTTCCACCCTGTTCCGCCTGCCTCAGGTGCCTGCCGCTACCGGCAAGGGCTTCACCCTGGCGCAGAAGATGGTCGGCCGCGCCTGCGGCCTGCCCGAAGGCCTGGGCGTGGTGCCCGGCACGTATTGCGAACCGCGCATGACCTCGGTCGGCTCGCAGGACACCACCGGCCCCATGACCCGCGACGAACTGAAGGACCTGGCCTGCCTGGGCTTCAGCTCCGACCTGGTGATGCAGTCCTTCTGCCACACGGCTGCCTACCCCAAGCCCGTGGACGTGAAGATGCACCACGAGCTGCCCGACTTCATCAGCACGCGCGGCGGCATCTCGCTCAAGCCCGGCGACGGCATCATCCACAGCTGGCTCAACCGCATGCTGCTGCCCGACACCGTGGGCACCGGCGGCGACTCGCACACGCGCTTCCCCATCGGCATCAGCTTCCCCGCCGGCTCAGGCCTGGTGGCGTTCGCTGCCGCCACGGGCGTGATGCCCCTCGATATGCCTGAATCGGTGCTGGTGCGCTTCAAGGGCAAGATGCAGCCCGGCGTCACGCTGCGCGACCTGGTGCATGCGATCCCCCTGTACGCCATCAAGGCCGGTCTGCTGACCGTGGCCAAGCAGGGCAAGAAGAACATCTTCTCGGGCCGGATCCTGGAAATCGAAGGTCTGCCGGACATGAAGGTCGAGCAGGCGTTCGAGCTGTCCGACGCATCGGCCGAGCGCTCTGCCGCTGGCTGCACGGTGCGCCTGAACAAGGAGCCCGTGATCGAGTACATCAACTCGAACATCGTGCTGCTCAAGAACATGATCGCCCAGGGCTATGCCGACGCACGCACCATCGGCCGCCGCATCAAGGCCATGGAAGCCTGGCTGGCCAATCCCCAGCTGCTCGAACCCGATGACAACGCCGACTACGCCGCCGTGATCGAGATCGACCTGGCCGAGATCACCGAACCCATCGTCTGCTGCCCCAACGACCCCGACGACGCCAAGACGCTGTCGGACGTGGCCGGCGCCGCTATCGACGAAGTGTTCATCGGCTCGTGCATGACCAACATCGGCCACTTCCGCGCGGCCTCCAAGCTGCTTGAAGGCAAGAAGGACATCCCCGTCAAGCTGTGGATGGCACCGCCCACGAAGATGGACGCGCACCAGCTCACCGAAGAAGGCCACTACGGCGTGTTCGGCGCGGCCGGCGCCCGCATGGAAATGCCTGGCTGCTCGCTGTGCATGGGCAACCAGGCCCAGGTGAAGGAAGGCGCCACCGTGATGTCCACCAGCACCCGCAACTTCCCCAACCGCCTGGGCAAGAACACCAACGTCTACCTGGGCTCGGCCGAACTCTCGGCCATCTGCTCCAAGCTGGGCCGTATTCCTTCCAAGGAAGAGTACCTGGCCGACATCGGTGTCATCAACCAGAACGGCGACAAGATCTACCAATACCTGAACTTCGACAAGATCGCCGAGTTCAAGGAAGTGGCAGACGGCGTGGCCGCCTGATTGCTTCCCTCCGGGGAGTGATCCATTGCAAAAAGCGGCCTGCGGGCCGCTTTTTTCATGGCGTTGCGGGTGCGCCGCGCCACGCGCTTGCCACGCCGTGGTCATGGCCCAGACATTTTTTTGTCATGCAAATGTCATGATGGAGTCGCATGCTTGCCGCATAACAACAACAAAAGAAATGGAGGTACATCCATGGCAAGAGGGACAACCGGCAAGGCAGGCACGTTCGGCGCGCGCCTGGCGGTGCTGCTGCTCAGCGCCGCCTTCGCCCTGGGCTTTGGCCTGGGTGGTTACTTCGTCGGGCTCAAGCCGCTGGCCCTGACCCTGCGGGCAGCGTGGGCGGTGCGCGGCTGGCAGCCCGTGCAGGCCCAGGTGCTCGCGGCCGACCTCGCGCGCCACAGCGACGGCGACGGCACCACCTGGCAGGTGCGGGCCCGCTACCGCTATGAATTCGCGGGGCGGCCATACGAAGGCTCCCGCGTCGGGCTCGACCCCACGGAGACGGCCGACAACATCGGCGACTGGCACCAGCGCTGGCACTCGCAGCTGCAAGGCGCCCAGGCCCGCGGCGCGCGCATCACCATCATGGTCGACCCGCGCGAACCCTCGCGTTCCCTCATCGACCCCTCCATCCGCTGGGCCCTGCTGATGTTCCGCCTGCCCTTTGCCCTGGTGTTCACTGCGGTGGGGCTGGGCGCGGCCTGGGTCTTCCTGGCCACCCTGCCAGGACTGGGCACGTCCAGGGAGCCGCAGGGGCAGGGCGGTGGCCGCCCGGGGCCGCAGGCCGGGGTTTCTGCCATCCCCTTGCCCAAGGGCTCTGCCGGCAGCCCGCTGGGCGCCGTCTGGTTCTTCACCTTTTTCTGGTGTGGCATTTCCTTTCCCATGGCCGGCATGTTGTGGACCAACCCGCAGTCGCCCTGGTTCGCCAAGGCCTTCATCGGCCTGTTCGTGCTGGTCGGAATGGCCCTGCTGGCCCTTGCGGTGCGACAGACCCACATGGCCTGGCGCTATGCGGGCGCGACCCTTGTCCTGCTGCCGTCAGCACCGCGTGCAGGGCATCCGCTCGAAGTGACCCTGCTGCTCCCCGGGCGCGCCGCCGCCTACCAGCAGGGGCACAGCCTGCAACTGCGCCTGGCCCAGTACCGGGTGGACGAGTCGAGCTCCGGTTCGCCCGAGCGGTGCGTGGAGTCGTTCACCGAAGCCGCGCGCATGCAGCACACGTCCGATGGCGGGTTGCGGCTGGTGGCACGCTTCGAGGTACCGCCCGATGCGCCCCCGCACGGCAGCCAGCGCTCGGGAGAGCGCGTGGACTGGCGCGTGGAACTGCTGCACAACCCGGACGGCGCCGTCGAGCTGACTTACGACCTTCCCGTGCAGGCCGCACCCCGCACCTTCGGTGGGGACGAACTGCCGGATCGTTTTGACCGGCGTGCCGCCTGGCAGCAGGAGGTTCCCATCGTGCCCCTGGGCGAGCAGGAAGAGGAAGAAGAAGGCTCCCGGCCTCTGCCCGCTTCGGTCACGCTGCGGGAAACCCCGCAGGCCTGGCACTACGAATTCGCCCAGGGCGGCTGGCGCTGGGCCGCGGGCCTGGTGCTGGCCGCGCTGTTGCTGGAGTCGGCCATCCATGGCCGGCTGGGCCCGCAGGGGCTGATGCTGCCCCGTGGGTTCTTTGCCGCCGGCGCGTGGATGGCCTTGGCCGCCTTTGCCCTGCATGCGACCACCCGCCACTGGACCCTGACCGTGCAGGACGGCGGCATCACCGCGCGCCGCCACTCCTGGCTCTGGTCGCGCGCCGACACGGTGCCGGGCGCTGCCAGCCGCACCCTGGTGCACAAGCTGCTGCACTCCACGGGCAGCGGCGGCAGCGAGCACCGCTACCACGCGGTGTACGCGCGCGGTGCGGGCGGTGCGCTGGTGCGCCTGACCCCGGGCCTGGCAGGCGAGGCGGCGGCCACGGCCCTGGGGCAATCGCTGGGCCAGGCGTGGGCGCACCGGCGGGGCCGTTTCGCCGCCGGCATGCAGCGGCCCGCGCGGGCGCAGCATTCCCGCCCGGCCTGGGGGGCACTGCTGGTGCTGGCCCTGCTGGGCTGGTGGATCGTGGGGCCCCAGGCTGGCCGCACCGTGGGCCGCGTTGTGGGGGCCGAGGCTTCCGCTTCGGCTGCAACCGCGCCGGCCGTGCCGTATTCCCTCGCGGAGGGTCGCTTGCTCGATGCACAGAATGCCGGCGACGCCCCTGCGCTGCGGGACGCGCTGTCCGCCGGGGCGAATCCCGACCTGCTCGCGCCCAATGGTTCCTCGGTGCTCATGCTGGCGGCCCACCGTGGCCAGCTCGAGCACATCGAGGCGCTGCTGGGCGCGGGTGCCCAGCCCGACCTGCGCCAGACGCGCAAGGACAGCGAGCGGGGCGACACAGCCCTGCTGCGTGCCTTCTACGGCGGCCATCTGGCGGCGGCACGGCGCCTGGTGCAGGCAGGTGCCAGCCTCTCGGCCCGCAACCGCTGGGACTGGGGGCCCGTGCACATGGCCGCGCAGGGCGGCTGCATCCCATGCCTCGAATGGCTGGATGCGCAAGGCCAGCCGCTCGACGAACCCGCGCCCGCCAGCCGGGGCGAGACCCCCGCGATGCTGGCCGCAGGCCGGGGCCGCGTGGAGGCGCTGCAATGGTTCGCCGACCGTGGCATCGACCTTGCGCGCACGGACGCCCACGGCAAGACCGCGCTGGACTGGGCACGCTTCAAGCAACAGGCCGAGGCCGAGCGGTGGCTGATGGGGCGTGTGCGCTAGGCGCGGCTGGCCGCGCTCCGTGAAGCGGTTCCGGCCAGGGCGCCGCACTGCGGGCGGTGCGAGGCGCACGGCAGGGCGCAGCAGCGGCGCGAGAAGGGTTTCGTCGGCCGCCGCTCCAAGGCTTTTCAGCCCAGCGCCGGCAGCAAATGCTGCACCAGCTGCTGCGCATGCTGCGGCAATTCGTCGAGCTCGCGCAGGCACAGCACCAGTTGCCGGTCCGCCCAGGCATCGGTCAGGCGCACGGCCTTCACGTGCTGCGCCCGGCTGTGGCGTGCGGCTGCCGCGCGGGGAATGATGCCCACGCCCACGCCCAGCCCCACGAGCTGGCACACCGCCTCGAACTGGCGCAGCCGCACGCGGTAGCGCAGCCGCCGCCCCTGGCGCTGTGCCTGGCGCACCACCAGGGCCTGCAGCGCGCTGCCCTCGGCCAGGCCAACGAAGTCCAGGTGCGCGACGTCGGCCAGCGCCACGCTGCGTTGTGCGGCCAGTGCGTGCCCCTGGGGCACCACCAGCACCAGCGGGTCGGGCCGCAGCACCCGCGTGGACAGGCCTTCGAGGTCCACCGCGTCGGACACCAGGCCCATGTCGCACAGCCCGGCGCGCACCGCGTCGGCCACCTCCTGGCTGGAGCGCTCCTCCACGTCCACCGAAATGCGCGGGTGCCGCGCCAGAAAGCCTGCCATGGCCCGCGGCAGGTACTCGCTCAGCGCCGAGCTGTTGCACAGCACGCGCACATGGCCCGCCAGGCCCGCGCCATATTCGCCCAGGTCGCCGCGCAGCAGCTCCATCTGCTGCAGCACTAGCCGCGCGTGGTGCAGCAGCGTGTGGCCCGCGGGCGTGGGCTGCACGCCGCGTTGTTCGCGCAGCAGCAGGGGCACGCCCAGCGCGTCTTCCATGCCGCGTATGCGCTCGCTGGCCGAGGCCAGCGCCATGTGGCTGCGTTCTGCGCCTCCCGTGATGGTGCCTGCTTCGTGCACGTGCACGAAGAGACGCAGGTCGGTGAGGTCAAAGCGCATGGGGCAAACGTACCACATGGCAGGCTTCGGCCGCGCCTGAGGCGGGCTACGCGGCTTCCGCATTTCCAGGGGCGGGGCCATCCGAAACAATGACCTTTGGCACTGCGTTGCTGGACATGCGGTGGGTGGGTTTCGGACCAGGGGATACCGATGGAACTTGTGATGAATCAGCCGCCTTCCGGGGCGGGGCGCTCATGAACGGGGTTGCCGAGCTGTGGGGCCACGGCATTGCGCCGGGCTGGCTGGCGGGGGCGGCCGCCATTTTCTGGCTGGCCGGCACGGTCAAGGGCGTGGTGGGGCTGGGCCTGCCCACGGTGGCGATGGCCCTCTTGGCCATGCTGGTTCCGCCGGCCCAGGCGGCGGCGTTGCTGGTGGTGCCTTCGCTGGTCACCAATGTCTGGCAGATGCGCCCCTGGCCCGCCGTGTGGCCGCTGGTGCGGCGCCTGGGCGGCATGCAATGCGGAATCTGCCTGGGCACCTGGCTGTGCGCGTGGTGGCTGGGGGCGCCCGCGGGCCCTGGGTCGCGCTTGGCGCTGGGGCTGGCCCTCGCGCTGTATGGCGCCTGGGGCTTGACGGGGACGCGGCGGGTGCTGCCCCTGCCGGCCCAGGGCTGGCAGGGGCCCCTGGTGGGGTTCGCGACCGGTGCCATCGCCGCCGCCACGGGTGTTTTCGTGGTGCCCGCCGTGCCCTATCTGCAGGCGCTGGGCCTGCAGCGCGATGCGCTGGTGCAGGCCATGGGGCTGAGCTTCACGGTCTCCACACTCGCGCTGGCCGCCGGCCTGGCATTCAACGCGAGCTATCCCGTGGCGACCGTGGGGCTGTCGGTCGTGATGCTGCTGCCTGCGCTGGCGGGCATGGCGTGTGGGCAGTGGCTGCGGGCCCGGATGTCACCCGTGTGGTTTCGGCGCAGCCTCATGCTGGGCCTGTTGGCCCTGGGCGTGGCCATGGTGGTGGACGTGCTGGCATGGCATGGTTTTGCGTCGCGCTAGGGCGCTGCGCGGGGCGCTGTTTCCTCGCCTGCCGGCCCGTTACCGGACCTGTTTTTTCTCCAGCTTGCGGGTGAGGGTGCGGCGGTGCATGCCCAGGCGCCTTGCCGCTTCCGAGAGATTGAAGCCGGTTTCGGCCAGCACTTCGTTGATGCGCTCCCATTCCAGGGTCTTGATGGAGCTGGACCGGTTCGTCAGCTCCACGTCGGTGTTGCCCGCCTTGAGCCCGAAGGCGGCCTCGATGTCGTCGGTATTGGACGGCTTGGCGAGGTAGTGGCATGCGCCCAGCTTCACGGCCTCCACCGCCGTGGCGATGCTGGCAAAGCCTGTGAGCACCACGATGAGCATGGCCTCGCTGGCCGCATGCAGCTTCTGCACGCAGACCAGGCCCGAGGCTTCGCCCTTGAGCTTGAGGTCCACCACCGCATAGCCGGGCGTGTGCTGTGCGAGCAGGGTTTCGACCTCGGGAAGGCCCGTGGCCTGCAGCACGCGGTAGCCGCGCCGCTCGAACGAGCGCGCCAGCGTGCGGGCAAAGGCCTCGTCGTCTTCCACGATCAGCAACAGGCGTTCTTCTTTTTCTGTGTCGGTATCCATGATGCGCGTCAGGCTCCAGGCAAGGCGATCGCTGCCAGAGGCAGCTCTATGGTGACTTCGGCACCCCCTTCGGGGCGGTTGTGCGCCGTGACGCTGCCGCCCAGCGTGCGTGCCACGTTGAGCACGAGGTACAGGCCCAGCCCGCCCCCGGGGCGCTCCTTGGTGGACTGGTAGGGGGTTCCCAGCCTTGCCAGCATGCCCGGCGCAAAACCGGGCCCTGCGTCGGTGACGGTGATGCGCAGCGCATCGGCGCTGCGCGTGATGGCCAGGCGCACCCATGCCGGCGAGGCGTCGCGCGCATTGTCGAGCACATTGAAAACCATCTGCTGGAGCGTGGTGTCCGACACCATGGGCGTGTCGGCGCCGAAGTCGTTGTCGTACACGAACCGCGGCATCGACCGCGTGCTGCGCCATTCCTCTGCCAGGGCATCGACGAAGGTGCGCACGGTGGTCTGCACCGAAGCTTCCCCGCGGGTCTCTCCGGCCGAGAGCAGGATGCCGCTCACGATGCTCTTGCAGCGCTGCACCTGGGCCTGCATCTCGCCGATGTCTTCCTGCAGCGGTTCATGGGCCGCCAGGCGCTCATCGCGTCGCCAGTCGCCCAGGATCACGGCCAGGGTGGACAGCGGGGTGCCCAGCTCGTGCGCGGCGCCCGAGGCCAGCAGCCCCATGCGCACGATGTGTTCCTCTTCCACGCGGCGCCGGCGCGCGGCCGCCAGGCGCGCATCGCGCTCGCGCAGGTTCAGGCTGATGCGCGTGATGAAGACGACGACCAGGGTGGCATTGAGCGCGAAGCAGACCAGCAGCCCGATCACGTACAGGCTGGACAGGCCCTGGTGCAGGTCCTGCGGCAGCTCCAGGGGCAGGTGGTAGACGGCCAGCAAGCCGAAGCACAGCAGCGTGGTGATCACGATGGACCAGATGTAGGCGCCGCGCAGCAGCACGGCCCCCAGCGTGATCTGCAGCAGGTACAGAAACACGAACGGGTTGCTGGTGCCGCCGCTCAGGTAGAGCTGTACCGTGAGCACGGCGACGTCGATCAGCAGCGCCAGGAAAAGCTCCACGTTGCGCACCACCACGGGGCCCATGCGCAGGCGCAGCAGGCTGGCCACGTTGAAAAGCGCAAGGCATCCCACCACCAGCAGCATTTCGCGCTGCGGCAGCACCAGGCCCAGGCTGTAGTGCACCATCTCGATGGTGAACACCTGTCCGACCACGGCGATCCAGCGCAGCTGGATCAGCTGCTGGAGGTTCTTGATGCCCGCCGCGGCATCGGCCGAGCGGGCATTGCGCTGCGGCAGGGCGGTGGCGGCGTCAGGGCGAAGGGGGTTCATCGGTGGTCGTGGGGCGGCGGGAAGGGCCATGCCGGCGGCGTTCATAGCGTGCCACATACCAGCCGGCGCCCGCAACCATGAGCGCGAGCCCGTACCAGGTCGCCGCGTACACCAGATGGCTGTTGGAAAAACGGATCACCGTCATGCCCGGGCGGGGCCAGGTCTGCACGGAAGGCGCGCCGCCAGCGGCGGGCAGGCCCGCATCCACGAAGAAGGGCGCGGCGCGGGGCAGCCCCAGTGCCTGGCTGATGGCGGCCACGTCGCGCGAGTGCCAGCGTTGCTGCGCGGGATCATTGGTCCGCAGAAAACCGCCGCCAGGCTCCGAGATCCTCAGCAGTCCTTCCACGGTGGCCACGGGCCGGGGTGGCTGCGCCCCTCCCGTGAGCCACTGGTTGCGCTGCGCCTGCGGTACAAAACCGCGGTTCACGAGCACCTGCGTGCCGTCGTCCAGCTGCAGCGGGGCCATGACCCAGAAGCCCGCGCCCAGCTCTGTCACCGCCTGGGTGAGGACCGTCTTGTCTGCCAGCCACCGGCCCTGCAGGGTGACGGCAAGGTATTCGTGGTCTGCCGCGTTGACCCGGGGCCACTGGCTGGCCGGTGGCGCCGCCACGGGAGCCGCATGCACCCGGTGCTCCACGCGCTCGATGAGCGCGAGCTTCCACGCGCGGCGCTGGACCTGCCACGTGCCCAGGGCGGCAAATGCCGAGAACAGGGCGATGCCCACGAGCACGAGGGCCGCCTGGCGGAGCCGCCGCCGGGCGAAGGGCGCGTGCGCGGGGGAGGGCTCTGGCGTCAAGGTGTCAGGGCGTCGAATGCCCCGGCGCTTCGTGCGCCGGCGGCGTGGGAGTGGGGTGCGCGGGCATCATGTTGGCATTCATGTGGAACATGACCCACAGCGTGCCGCTGATGGCGATGGCCACGAATACCACGGTGAAGATGGTGGACAAGAGGGTCCATCCCCCCTCGACCTTGCCGTTCATGTGCAGGAAATACACCATGTGCACCAGGATCTGCACCACGGCGAAGGCGCCCAGCACCAGCACGGCGGTGTTGCGGTCGGCGATCACCTTGGCCATGACCAGCCAGAAGGGGATGGCCGTGAGAACGACCGACAGCACGAAGCCGATCGTGTAGTCGCGCAGGCTGCTGTGCGGCCCCACCTCATGGGGGTGATCGCCGTGGCCGTGGGCATCGTGTGCGTGTGTGTGTTGCGCGCTCATGGTTACAGCACCCCCATCAGGTACACAAAGGTGAAGACGCCGATCCAGACCACGTCCAGAAAGTGCCAGAACATCGACAGGCACATCAGGCGGCGCTTGTTTTCATGGATCAGGCCATGCTTGCCGATCTGCACCATCAGCACCACCAGCCATACGAGGCCGAAGGTCACGTGCAGGCCGTGGGTGCCCACCAGCGTGAAGAAGGCCGAAAGGAAGGCGCTGCGCTGGGGCGTGGCGCCCTGGTGGATCAGGTGGGCGAACTCATAGAGTTCGAGGCCCAGGAAGCACAGGCCGAAGAAACCCGTCACGGCCAGCCACAGCAGCGTGCCCTTGGCGTCGCCCAGCTGCTTGCGCAGCATGGCGAAGCCGAAGGTGATGGACGACAGCAGCAGGAAGGCCGTGTTGATGGCCACCAGCGTCAGGTCGAACAGCTGCGCGCCGGTGGGGCCGGCCGCGTAGCTGCGGCCGAGCACGCCGTAGGTGGCGAACAGGGCGGCGAAGATGAGGCAGTCGCTCATCAGGTAGAGCCAGAAGCCCAGGGCCGTGCCGTTCTCGGGATGGGGCTCGTGCGCCAGGTGGTAGTCGCGCGGCGCGAGCGCCGCGCTGGCGGCGCCTGCCGCGCCGGGGGTGTATCGGATATCAGACATGGCTGGCACGCAGTTGTTGGGTGCGGTGGTTTTCCGTCTTGGCCACGGTGGAGGCCGGGATGTGGAAGTCGCGCTGGTAGTTGAACGTGTGGATGATGGCCGCCAGGACCACGGCCGCGAACGACACGCCTGCGAGCAGCCACATGTGCCAGATCAATGCGAAGCCCAGCACCAGGGACAGGGCCGAGATCACGGCGCCCGATCCGGTATTGGCAGGCATGTGGATGGGCTGGAAACCGGCGAGGGGGCGCTGGTAGCCATGCTTCTTCATGTCCCACCACGCGTCGATCTCGTGCACCACGGGCGTGAATGCGAAGTTGTAGTCGGGCGGGGGCGAGGACGTGGCCCATTCCAGCGTGCGCGCGTCCCAGGGGTCGCCCGTGTGGTCGCGCAGCTCTTCGCGCTTCAGGTAGCTCACCACGATCTGGATCAGGAAGCAGGCAATGCCGGCCGCGATCATGGCCGCGCCGACGGCTGCGATCACGAACCAGATCTGCAGGGACGGGTCTTCGAAATGGTTGGCACGGCGCGTGACACCCATCAGGCCCAGCACGTACAGCGGGCCGAACGCCACCCAGAAGCCCACCACCCACAGCCAGAAGGAGCGCACGCCCCAGGTGCGGTCCAGCTTGTAGCCGAAGGCCTTGGGGTACCAGTAGTTGATGCCCGCGAACAGGCCGAACAGCACGCCCCCGATGATCACGTTGTGGAAGTGGGCGATCAGGAACAGGCTGTTGTGCAGCACGAAGTCGGCCGGTGGCACGGCCAGCAGCACGCCGGTCATGCCGCCGATGGCGAACGTCACCATGAAGGCCACGGTCCACATCATGGGCAGCTCGAAGCGGATGCGGCCCTTGTACATGGTGAACAGCCAGTTGAAGATCTTCGCGCCCGTGGGGATCGAGATGATCATCGTCGTGATGCCGAAGAACGTGTTCACGCTCGCTCCCGAGCCCATGGTGAAGAAGTGGTGCAGCCACACCAGGTACGACAGGATGGTGATCACCACCGTGGCATACACCATGGAGGTGTAGCCGAACAGGCGCTTCCTGCAGAACGTGGCCACCACTTCGGAGAAGATGCCGAAGCACGGCAGGATCAGGATGTACACCTCGGGGTGGCCCCAGATCCAGATCAGGTTCACGTACAGCATGGCGTTGCCGCCCAGGTCGTTCGTGAAGAAGTTGGTGCCGGCATAGCGGTCCAGCGACATCAGCACGAGCGCGGCCGTGAGCACCGGGAACGAGGCTACGATCAGCGCGTTGGTGCACAGGGCCGTCCAGGTGAAGACGGGCATCCTCATCAGGTTCATCCCCGGCGCGCGCATCTTGATGATGGTGACGATCAGGTTGATGCCCGAGAGCGTGGTGCCCACCCCCGCGATCTGCAGCGCCCAGATGTAGTAGTCCAGCCCCACGCCGGGGTCCTGCGCGCCGAGGTTGGACAGGGCCAGCCAGCCGGAGGTGGAGAACTCGCCCAGGAACAGCGACACCATCACCAGCACGGCGCCGGCCGTGGTCATCCAGAAGCTGAAGTTGTTGAGGAACGGGAACGACACGTCGCGTGCGCCGATCTGCAGCGGCACGAGGTAGTTCATGAGGCCCGTGACCAGCGGCATGGCCACGAAGAAGATCATGATCACGCCGTGGGCGGTGAAGATCTGGTCGTAGTGGTGCGGCGGCAGGTAGCCCATGTTGTCGCCAAAGGCCATGGCCTGCTGCAGGCGCATCATCACGGCGTCGGCAAAGCCGCGCAGCAGCATCACCACGCCCAGGATCATGTACATGATCCCGATCTTCTTGTGGTCGATGCTGCAGATCCAGTCGCGCCACAGGGTGCCCCACAGGCGGAACCTGGTGATGGCGGCCATCACGGCCAGCCCACCCAGCACGGTGGCGACAAAGGTCCAGAGCACGATGGGCTCGTGCGCCATCGGTATGGAATCCCAGGTGATGCGGCCCAGGGCCCAGTGGGGTGCGGTAACAGGTGAGGAGGACATGGCGGTCAGTCTTCTTGGGCGTGGGCGCCGGCGGCCGGCAGGGCGGGGCTGGAGCAAGTCATTGGGCGGCGGTGCTGCGGGTGGAAATGGCGTGGCGCGACTCGAGGGCGGCCACCACCTGGGCGGCGTTCTGCGAGGTGCACACGTCCTGGGGCAGGTTCAGGCCCATGGCGCGCACGTAGGCATCGCCACCGTTCTCGTCGATGGCCATCATGTGGTGCATGCACATCTTGCCGTCCTCGACGCAGCGGTTGAGCACCTTGTCGTACAGGCCTTCTTCCACGCTGGCAAAGCGCTGCACGGGGTCGCGTTCGCTGGGCTTGGCCAGGGCCATGTAGGCCTGGCGGGTCAGGGGCTTGCCCTCGGACCGGGCCCTGGCGACCCACTGCTCGAAGTCGCCCTGGACCAGGCCGTGGAACTTGAAGGTCATGCCCGAAAAGCCCGAGCCGCTGTAGTGCGACGCCATGCCGTGGAACACGCCGGGCTGGTTGATCACGGCGTTCAGCTCGGTCTGCATGCCGGGCATCGCGTAGATCATCCCGGCGAGGTCGGGCACGTAGAACGCGTTCATGGTGGACGTGGCCGTGAGCTTCAGGAGAATGGGCCGGTCCACCGGCGCCGCCAGTTCATTGACCGTGGCGATGCCCAGCTCGGGATACAGGAACAGCCACTTCCAGTCCATGGCCACCACCTGCACTTCCATGGGGGTGGATTGCGTGTCCAGGGGCTTGGTGGCCGAGATGCGGTCCAGCGGACGGTACGGGTCGAGCTTGTGCGTGCCGATCCAGGTCAGCGCGCCCAGGGCGATGATGATCATGAGCGGCACCGTCCAGATCACCAGCTCCAGGGTGGTGGAATGGTGCCAGTCGGGGTCGTAGTCTTCCTCGGTGTTGGCGGTGTTGTTCTGGCGGTACTTCCAGGCAAACCACAGGGTGAGGGCGATCACCGGCACGATGATGATGAGCATCAGCAAGGTGGCCTGGATGACCATGTGGCCCTGCTGGGCCGCGATGTCGCCCGCCGGGTTGAGGACCACCGCCTTGCTGCAGCCGGCCAAGCCGCCCAGGGCAGCAGCGGCGGCGAGCCAGGCAGGCCCGCGAAAGTGAGGAAGTTTGAACATGTGAAAGGCGTTACCAAGGCGTTGATTCGAGGGTAAACGCGGATGTCGGGATACCGCAGAATGTAATATCGCTAGCTTTTTTGTCCATTGGACATTTTGTCCAGGGTCAAAGGTTGTTGCCCCCATCCGGGGCATGGGGGCAGAGCCGGCGTTGTCCTGCACGGCGCCCTGGCCCAGGCGTACTTGTCCCGGGGCAGGCTTGCGGGTAAAACCTAGGTACCCGGTGCCTTTGCGGGCAGCGCGATCCCTGAAAATCAGGCGGACGAGCCCAGCCGTCCTGGTTTTTTCCGACAACGACAAGGAGTCCTGTTCATGAGCAGCCCCGCCTCTGCCACCTACCCCGCGGCCGGCTTCGAAGAAAGCCCAGCCTCTCTCTCCCGGGCGGACACGCATGAAGATGTCACTCCCAGCGAAATCGCCGTGGGCGTGATCATCGGGCGGTCGTCCGAGTATTTCGACTTCTTCGTTTTCGGGATCGCCTGCGTGCTGGTGTTCCCGTCGTTCCTGTTTCCCTTCATGTCGCGCCTGGATGGCACGCTCGCCGCCTTTGCGCTGCTGGCCGTGGCGTTCGTGGTGCGGCCCGTGGGCACGGCCATTTCCATGGCCATCCAGCGGCGCTGGGGCCGGGGCACGAAGCTGACCATCGCGCTGTTCCTGCTGGGGGTGTGCACGGTGGCCATGGCCTTCCTGCCGGGTTACAAGGACGTGGGCATGACCGCCATCGTGGCGCTGCTGATCCTGCGCATCGGCCAGGGGCTGGCGCTCGGCGGCTCGTGGGACGGCCTGCCGTCGCTGCTGGCGATGTCCGCCCCCCGGCACCGCCGGGGCTGGTACGCCATGATCGGGCAGCTGGGCGCGCCGCTGGGGTTTGTCTTGGCCGCGGGCCTGTTTGCCTATCTGTACAGCAGCCTCACCGTCGAGGAATTCCTGGCCTGGGGCTGGCGCTATCCGTTCTTCGTGGCGTTCGCGGTGAACGTGGTGGCCTTGTTCGCCCGCCTGCGCCTGGTGGTGGGCCAGTCGTACGCCGAACTGCTGCAGGAGCGCGAACTGCAGCCCGTGCCCGTGAGCCGCGTGGTGCGCGACGAAGGCAGCAATGTGCTTTTGGGTGCTTTCGCCGCGCTGGCGAGTTTTGCGCTGTTCCATCTGGTCACGGTGTTCCCGCTGTCGTGGATCACGCTGTACTCGGAACAACCCGTCACGCAGATTCTGGGGGTGCAGATCGTGGGCGCCTTCCTGGCGGCGGGGGCCATCATGGTGTCGGGCTGGCTGTCGGACCACCTGGGCCGCCGCAAGCTGCTGGGCGGCATGGCGGTGATGATTGGCGTGTTCAGCTTCATGGCGCGGGTGTTGCTCAACTCCGGCGAGGTGGGCAGCACCATGTTCCTGCTGCTGGGCTTCGTGCTGCTGGGCCTGTCGTACGGCCAGGCTTCTGGCACGGTGACTGCCAATTTCTCGCCCCAGTACCGCTACACGGGCGCCGCCTTGTCGGCCGACCTGGCCTGGATCATTGGCGCCGCCTTCGCGCCCCTCGTGGCCCTGTACCTGTCCTCCCGATTCGGGCTGCTGGCGGTGACGGTGTATTTGCTGTCCGGCGTGGCCTGCACATTGGGTGCCCTCAATCTGAACCGCCGCATGGAGCGGCGCGACCGGTAGCAATGGCGGGTATTTTGCTATCGAATAGATAGCTTCTGGCGCTTGGCCATCAAGCGCTGGAGGTCCAAAAAGCCAAAGAAAAAGCGCCCGGAAGTACCGGGCGCTTTGTTTTGGGGGCGGCTCAGTCCTGCGGCCTGAAACCGATGGTCAGGGAAGGCGGCACGCGTCCATCCACGTCGCGCGGCAGGGTCTCGGTCTTGTCCAGCGCGCGCAGCACGGCTTCGTCCCAGGCCTTGTTGCCGCTGGACTGCACGAGGCGCTTGCCGACGATGGTGCCATCGGGCGACAGGCGCACCTCCACCTCCGCGCGTGGGTTGCCCGAGATCGCATCGGGGTACACGATGTTGGGCTTGACCTTGGCCGCCACCTTGCCGCCGTAGCTGCCCGAGGGGCCGGCGCTGCGCTGCGCGGTGCCGGTGGCATTTTCGCTGCCGGTGGCGCCCGCCAGGCCCTGCATGCGCCGCAGGTTGTCCTCGCGCTGCTTGGCCAGCTGCTTTTCCTCGGCCTCTGTCCTGCGCTTGGTGGCTTCTTCCGCCTTGCGCTTGTCTTCGGCCAGCTTCTTTTGCTTGTCCTGCTCGGCCTTCTTCTGCTCGGCCAGCTGCTTTTCACGCTGCTCTTTTTCCTTTTCCTTTTGCAGGCGTTCCTTCTTCTCCTGCTCCAGGCGGTCGCGGCGCTCGTCTTCCTTGCGTTCACGTTCGCGCTTTTCACGCTCCTGCTGCTGTTCGCGGGCCTTTTTTTCCTGTTCCAGGCGCTTCTTTTCACGCTCGATGGCGATGTCGGCCTCGCGCGTGTCCGGCGGTTCCACCGCGCGGGGCGGTGGCGGTGGCGGTGGTGGCGGCGGCGTGGGGGTGCGGACTTCGGGGGGCGCGGGCGGCGGCGGTGGGGGCTCCACGGCACGGGGCGCGGCCTGCTGGGGCACGGCGGCCCAGAGCTCGGCCTCCACCGCGGGCTGGTCGGCGCTGCTCTTCCAGTTCACGCCCCAGGTCAGCGCGCCGATCAGCACCGCGTGCACCAGCACCGCCAGCGTGATGGCGCGCAGGCGTGCCGGCGGGCGGGGCGGGGCAAACTGGTCGCGGTCGGTGTGGGCGTGCATGGGCGGTGAGAGTGCGGAGCGCGGTTTCGGTTCAGCCGCCCTGCTTGACGGACAGGCCCACCCGTTGCACGCCCGCCTTCTGCAGGGCGTCCATCGCCTTCACCACGTTTTCGTACTGCACACCCTTGTCGGCGCTGATGACCACCGCGCTCGCGCTGTCCGCGCCCTGCGCCTTCTGCCAGCGGCTGGCGGCATCGCCGATCTCGCGCTGGCTCAGGCTGCGCGTGGCCTCGGGCGTCTTGAACTGGAGCGAGCCGTCCTTGTTGACGATGACCTGGGCCACCACCTTGGGCATGTTCTTGCCCTTGCCCACGCTGGGCACGTCGACCACGCCGGGCGTGAGCATGGGGGCCGTCACCATGAAGATGATGAGCAGCACCAGCATCACGTCGATGAACGGGACCATGTTGATCTCGTTGATGGTGCGGCGGCCTCGGCCGCGGGATGCCATGGCGGGCATGGTGTGGCGCTCCTGCGGTTAGTGGCCGGAGGCCGATGGGGCGGGGGCCGCCGGGTGCGCGCCCAGGTTGCGCTGCAGGATGTTGGAGAACTCCTCGATGAAGGTCTCCTGGTGCGTGGCCACGCGGTCGATGTCGCGCGCGAAGCGGTTGTAGGCGATCACGGCCGGGATGGCGGCGAACAGGCCGATGGCGGTGGCCACCAGGGCTTCGGCGATGCCCGGCGCCACGGTGGCCAGCGTGACCTGCTCCATGCCGGCGAAGCCGGTGAACGCATGCATGATGCCCCACACCGTGCCGAACAGGCCCACGTACGGCGAGACCGAGCCCACCGAGGCCAGGAACGACAGGCTGGATTCGACCACGTCCATCTCGCGCTGGAAGCTCGCGCGCATGGCGCGGCGTGCGCCGTCGAGCAGGGTGCCGGGGTCCACGATGCGGCGCTCGCGCAGCTTCTGGTACTCGCGCATGCCGCTGGCGAAGATGCGTTCCATGGGGCCGGCCTGCTTGGCGTTCTGCGCGGCACTGGCGTACAGGTCGTTGAGGCTGGTGCCCGACCAGAACTCGCGTTCGAAGTCGTCGTTGAGCGTCTTCACGCGCTTCAAGGAAAACAGCTTGCGGAAGATGGCCGCCCAGCTGGCGACCGACACGCCCAGGAGCAGCAGCATCACGAGTTGCACCACCCAGCTGGCGTGCAGCACCAGGGAGATGATGGACATGTTTTGGGAGTTCATGGTGAGAGTTGTTCCAGGAGGGTGCTCGGTATTCTTGCAGGGCGCATCGTCGCGGCATCGACCCATCCGATGCGGATGGTGCCTTCGGTCAGCAACAGGGGAGGCTGTTCGGTCATCTGCTCTGGTTTCAGGAGCGCCTGCTGCACTATTGTCAACGATGCGCGGCCTGGGGCCCGCAGGGCGGCGGTAACAATCAGTTCATCGTCCAGCCGGGCGGGCCGGTGGTAGCGCAGCTGCGCATCGGTTACGACAAACATGCCGCCGGTTTGTTCCCGCAATCGCTGCTGGCCCACGCCCAGCGAGCGCAGCCATTCGGTCCGGGCGCGCTCGAAGAACTTGAGGTAGTTGGCATAGAACACGATGCCGCCGGCATCGGTGTCCTCCCAGTAGACGCGGATGGGGAACTCAAAGCCCATGGTGTCACCCGAGGAGCCTGCGCAGCCGTTCCACCGATTCCTGCAGCTGGGCCATGGAGTTCGCGGTGGAGAAGCGGATGAAGCGCTCGGGCTCTGCCGTGCCGAAGTCACGCCCCGGCGTCACCGCGATGTGGGCGCGGCGCATCAGCTCAAACGCGAGGTCCCAGCTGCCGTTCACGCCCAGGCGCTGTGCGGCCTGCGTGCAGTCGGCCCAGGCGTAGAAGGCGCCGTCGGGCATCACGGGCACGGAAAGGCCCAGCGATTGCAGCGCGGGGATGAAGAAGTCGCGCCGGGCCTTGAACTCGGCGCGGCGGCGTTCGTACTCGGCGATGCTCTCGGACTCGAAGCACGCCAGCGCGGCATGCTGCGACACGGTGCTCGCGCAGATGAACAGGTTTTGCGCGAGGCGCTCGACCACGGGCACCATGGCCTCGGGGACCACCATCCAGCCCAGGCGCCAGCCCGTCATGTTGAAGTACTTGCTGAAGCTGTTGATGCTGATGATGTTGTCGTCGATGGCCAGGGCCGTGTGGCCAAACTCTTCCTCGTACGACAGGCCCAGGTAGATCTCGTCGATCAGGGTGATGCCATCGTGCGCGCGCACCACGTCGTGGATGCGGCGCAGCTCGCCGGGGGCGATGGAGGTGCCCGTGGGATTCGATGGCGATGCGAGCAGGACACCCCGGGTTTTTTCGCCCCAGGCGGCGCGCACCTTGTCGGCGCTGAGCTGGTAGCGCTCGGCGGCCGTGGTGGGCACGAGCACGGCCTTGCCCTCGGCCGCGCTCACGAAGTGGCGGTTGCACGGGTAGCTGGGATCGGGCATCAGGATCTCGTCGCCCGATTCGATGAGCGCCAGGCACGCCAGCTGCAGCGCGGCCGAGGCGCCGGCCGTCACCACGATGCGGCGCGCGGGCACGTTCACGCCAAAGCGGCCCTGGTACCAGCCGCTGATGCGTTCGCGCAGCGCATCCAGGCCGAGGGCGTTGGTGTACTGGGTCGCGCCGCCGTGCACGGCGCGCATCGCGGCCTCCTGCACCAGCGGCGGCGCTGTGAAGTCCGGCTCGCCGATGTTCAGGAAGATCATCGGCTCGCGCGTGCCCGCCACTTCGCGCGCCAGGGCCTGCGCGGCCTTGGCCACCTCCATTACATAGAACGGTTCGATGCGCTCGGCGCGCGTGGAAAACTTCATGGAAAGGCGTCCTGCCCGTGCTGGCCGGGTGTCGTTTGAAATGGAAGGGGGAATGGGGGCGCGCCCGCCGCCGCTCCGTGGCGGCCCGGCGCGCCCGGGAGCTCAGGCGCCGTCAGCGGATGCCCCGGATGGGGGGGCGGTGGGGGCGGCCGCCGCGCCGCCAGCCTTGTCCGCCGCCACTTCCAGCGCGCGCAGCTGGGGGGCCAGGCCGTTGAGCACGGCATTCACATACTTGTGGCCGTCGGTTCCGCCAAATTCCTTGGCCAGTTCGATGCACTCGTTGAGCACCACGCGCCAGGGCACGTCCAGGCAGTGCTGGAACTCGTACACGCCGATCCACATCGTGGCGTGCTCGATGGGCGAGATTTCGGCCATCTTGCGGTCCAGCAGCGGGGTGATGAGCAGGTCCATGTCGGCGGCGGTGGCGATGCAGCCGTGCAGCAGGGCGTCGTAGTGCACCGAGTCCGCCTTGTGAAAACCGGCCAGGTCGCGCGTGAACGCGTCGATGGCGTGGGCGTCGTTGCCGCCCACCAGGTGCTGGTAGAGCGCCTGCAGCGCGAACTCGCGCGCGCGGCTGCGGTTGGACTTGGAGGCGGCCTTGCGCGTGCCCGTGGACTTGAGCCCGGTGCGGCCCTGCTTGGGAGGGCGCGCCGAGGAGGGCGTGGGGGTGTTTTCGCTCATGACAGTTCGTCCAGCAGGTTGGCCATTTCCACCGCCACGCGGGCTGCATCGGTGCCCTTTTCGGTCTGGCGGGCCACCGCCTGATCGAGGTTCTCGGTGGTGATGATGGCGTTGGCAATCGGGATCTGGTAGTCCAGCGACAGGCGCGTGACGCCCGCGCCGGATTCGTTGGCCACCAGTTCGAAGTGATAGGTTTCACCGCGGATGATGCAGCCCAGGGCGATCAGCGCGTCGTACTCATCGCTTTCGGCCATGGCCTGCAGGGCCACGGGCACCTCGAGGGCGCCGGGCACGAGCACGTGCCGGATGTTCTTTTCCTGCACGCCCAGGTTCAGAAGCTCGGCACGGCAGGCCGCAGCCAGGGTATTGGTGATGCTTTCGTTGAAGCGGGCCTGCACGATGCCGATGTGCAGCTTCTTGCCGTCCAGCTTGTCCGCTGTTCCTTTTTCTGCGCCAAACATGTTTTTTACTCTTTCGGAATGAAGCCGGTGATTTCGAGGCCGTAGCCCATCATGCTGGGCATGCGGCGTGGCTGGCCCATGAGCGCCATCTTGTGCACGCCGCATTCACGCAGGATCTGCGCGCCCACGCCGTAGGTGCGCAGGTCCATGCGGCCGCGCTCGGGGGCCTGCGCCGCGCGGGCCGTGCCCTCGAACTGCGAGAGCAGCTGGCCGGCGGTCTCGCCGCAGTTGAGCAGCACCGCCACGCCCTTGCCCTGTTCGGACAGGTATTGCAGGCTGGTGTCCAGGCTCCACGAGTGCATGGAGCGGTTGACTTCCAGTGCGTCCAGCACCGACAGCGGTTCGTGCACGCGCACGGGCACCACGTCGTCGGCGCCCCACTGTCCCTTGACGAGGGCCAGGTGCACGGCCTGGCTGGGCTTGTCGCGGAAGGCGTGGGCGGTGAAGGCGCCAAAGGCCGTCTGCAGCACGCGCGTGCCCACCTTCTCGACCAGCGATTCGGTGCGGCTGCGGTGCTCGATCAGGTCGGCGATGGTGCCGATCTTCAGGCCGTGCTCGGCCGCGAAGAGCTGCAGGTCGGGCAGGCGGGCCATGGTGCCGTCGTCCTTCATGATCTCGCAGATCACGGCGGCGGGGCTGCAGCCGGCCATCACGGCCAGGTCGCAGCCGGCCTCGGTGTGGCCCGCGCGCATGAGCACGCCGCCTTCGACGGCCTGCAGCGGGAAGATGTGGCCGGGCTGCACCAGGTCGGCGGCCACGGCGTTGGGGGCCACGGCGGCCTGCACGGTGCGGGCGCGGTCGGCGGCCGAGATGCCGGTGGTCACGCCCTCGGCCGCCTCGATCGATACGGTGAAGGCCGTGCCCATCTTGGTGCCGTTGCTGGCCACCATGGGCGGCAGGCGCAGGCGTTCGCAGCGTTCGCGTGAGAGCGTGAGGCAGATCAGGCCCCGGCCGAAGCGGGCCATGAAGTTGATGGCCTCGGCTGTCACATGGTCGGCGGCCAGGACGAGGTCGCCTTCGTTTTCGCGGTCTTCTTCATCCACGAGGATGACGATGCGGCCGGCGCGCATCTCGGCCACGATGTCCTCGACGGGCGAGATCGGCACGGGAGTGAGGGGGGAGTTCATGGAAGGCTGGGCTTTCTGAGGGGACCGCTGGCGGTGGTGCCGCAGCGCAGGTCCCCGTGGCCGGAGGCCGCCACGCTGTGCGCACCCCCAAGAAACCGCCCAAAGAACATGCGATGCGGCGCTGCCGCTCGTCAAAGGGGCATATTGCCCCAGAAGGATGGGATTTTAGTGCACCGGGCCGCGCCGTGCCCGGTGGGGCGCCCCGGGGCTGATGCAAATCAGTTCCCCGTGGGTTGGGCAGGCTCCCCAGACGGGGGCGCCCCTTGCCGGCGCCGCCCTGCCGTCGGGCGGTGCGGCGCGGCTGCGAGGGGCTTCAGACCATGCTGCCCTGCAGCACCACGTCCGATGTGGGATAGGCCACGCAGGGCAGCACGCAGCCTTCGTCTTTTTCTTCGGCCGTGAGGCCCGGCCATTCGATGGCGTAGCGCACGGTGCCCTCGGCCAGCTGGCCCATGCAGGTGCGGCAGGTGCCGTTGCGGCAGGAGCTGGGCCAGTCGATGCCGCCCTGTTCCAGCGACAGCAGCAGCGGCTGCTCGGGCCAGGCGTCGCATTGCTGGCCGCCGGGCTCTACCGTGGCGATGAAGAAGGGCGCGGTGTTGGGTGGGGTGCTCATGGGTGGTGTGTGGTGTCGGGGCGGGCGTCGGGGGCGGGGGCGGGGGCGGGGGTGGCGCGTGTCCACACCAGCAGGAGGTTGTTGGCGGGCATCGCATGGCGGGCCGCCAGCCGCAGCCCGGCCCCGGCCGCCACGGCGGCCACGTCGTCGATGCGGCGGATGCCCCAGGTGGCGTCCTGGGCGCGCAGGCTGGCGTCAAACGCCAGGTTGCCCGCGGCGGTGGGCACGCCGTCTTCCAGGTACGGGCCGTAGGTGACCAGCAGGCCGCCTGGCGCCAGGTGGCGGGTCGCCCCGCGCATCAGGCCCGCGCAGCACGCCCAGGGCGCGATGTGCAGCATGTTGGCGCAGTAGATCAGGTCGAACGGCTGGCTGAACGCCGGGCCATCGGCGGGCCAGGCGGGCTGGAGCACGTCGAGCGCCACGGGTGTGCGCACGTTGCGCGCGCCCGTGTGCGCGGCCCAGCCGGCGATGGCGCCGAAGTGCGTTCCCTGCAGGTCGGTGGGCTGCCAGCTCCAGCCGGGCAGGGCGGCGGCAAAGTGCGCCGCGTGCTGGCCCGTGCCGCTGGCGATCTCCAGTGCCGCGCCTTCCGGCGCCAGCAGGGACTGCAGCACCGCCAGGATGGGGCCCTGGTTGCGTTCGGCGGCGGGACTGTGCGGGAGCGGAGGGTGGGACATGGGATGATTTTGCTCATGCGCGCTGGACTGGCGGGCGCTGGTTGCTATTAAAAATGTAGCTATGCAGGGGGCGCCGATGGGAACTGTATCCCAGCCGGCGCGTGGCGGGGCAGTGCCTGTTTTTTAAGCGGTGCAAGGATATTCCTTGTAAATCAGGCACTTACCCCCGCCATACAAGGCTTGTCCAGGGTTATCCACATGATTGTCCAGTGCGGGCAGGGATAACCGGGGCGGACTGGGGGGTGGCAAGGGGCTGGGCGCGGTGCGCGGAATCCCTGGGCGTGGTTGCCGCTTTTTTGGGCAATGCAAGGATATTTCTTATAAATCAATCACTTAAGGATGTCATACAAGACTTCTCCAAACTTATCCACATGATTGTCCAGTGCGGGCTGGGATAACCGGAGCCAGTGCGGGATCGATTGCCTAAAAAAGAGGCGTCGCAGGCCTTGGCCTTATGAATCAAGCACTTGGCGCTGCCATACAGGACTTGCCAAAACTTATCCACATGATTGTCCAGCGCTGGCAGGGATAACCCTGGCCTCCTGGTCAGGCGGCGACCTTCACGCCCTTCCAGAACGCCACGCGGCCCCGGATTTCTTCGGCCTCGGGCTTGGGATCGGCATAGAACCAGGCGGCGTCGGTGTTCATCTCGCCGTTGACCAGCAGCGACAGGTAGCTGGCCTGGCCCTTCCAGTGGCAGGTGGTCTTGTGGTTGCTGAAGGTGAAGAACTCGCGCTTGAGCGCGCTTTCGGGAAAGTAGTGGTTGCCTTCGACCACCACGGTGTCGTCGCTCTCGGCGACGACCACGCCGTTCCAGACTGCTTTCATGGTATTTCCTTTCAATTGAATGCCGCGCAGCGCTTGACGGACAAGCGGTGACCGCGATGAATGTGCGAGCAATGGCCCCACGGGCCTTGCGGGGCGGCCCGCGCTGGCCAGAATGCGGGCATGAGCACCTTACCCGATTATTCCCAGGGGGCCGCCTGCGTGCGCGGCCAGTACGTTCCCATTGGCGACGCGGCGATTCCGCTGACCGACTGGGGGTTTCTGCGCTCCGACGCCACCTACGACGTGGTCACCGTCTGGGACGGCGCATTCTTCCGGCTCGACGCGCACCTGGAGCGGTTCCTGGCCAGCTGTGCGCGCCTGCGGCTCGACCCGGGACGCTCGCCCGCCGAGATCGCGGCGGTGCTGGAGCAGTGCGTGCGCCTGTCGGGCCTGCGCGATGCGTATGTGGAGATGATCGTCACGCGCGGCCAGCCGCCCTGGGGTTCGCGCGACCCGCGCCAGGCCGTGAACCAGTTCTACGCGTTCGCCGTGCCCTATGTGTGGATCGCCAACGAGGCGCAGCGCGAGCGGGGCCTGAACCTCATCGTGAGCGACGTGCAGCGCATCCCCGCCAGCAGCGTGGACCCGCGCGTCAAGAACTACCACTGGAACGACCTCACCATGGGGCTCCTGGGGGCGCTGGACGCCGGGGGCGACACCGTCGTGCTCACCGACGGAGCAGGCCATGTGGTCGAAGGCCCTGGCTTCAACGTGTTCTGCGTGGATGCGCAGGGCACCATCGCCACGCCCGCCCAGGGCATGCTCGAAGGCATCACGCGCCGCACGGTCCTCGAGATGGCGGCGTCGCTGGGCCTGCCGCTGCAGGCGCGGGCCTTGCCGGCCGCCGAACTGCGCGGTGCGCGCGAGGTGTTCCTGTCCACCTCGGGCGGGGGCGTGCTGCCTGTCACCCGGGTGGACGGGCGGCCGGTGGGCGATGGCGCCGTGGGGCCGGTGGTGCGCCAGCTGGTGCGGACCTACTGGGACTGGCACCGCGATCCACGCTACAGCCAGCCCGTGCGCTATGCATGAAGCGGCGACCCCCTGAGCGGCGCCGTTGCTTCCCCCTTTTTTCCCGCGCTGTGCACGGCAAGAGAGGCGCTGCCAGCGCACGCACGCCAAGGCCGCCGGGGCGCCCGCGGGCCCTGGTGCGGCGTCTGCCGGCCCGGGCCGTGCCTGCGGCATGCGTGGCGCGCGGGCGCCATGGGCCCCTGGCCCCGAGTCGCCTGCGCAACCATGCTCGCGTGCCGCGTGGCTTACAGTGCCACGCGCGGCGCGCGTGCGCCAGCCAACTTTTTCACAGACACAACAGGAGAACCTTGCATGGACATCGAATTCAAGGGCCGCGTGGCCATCGTGACGGGGGCGGGCGGCGGCCTGGGCCGCCAGCATGCACTGGCCCTGGCGGCGCGGGGCGCCAAGGTGCTGGTCAATGACCTGGGCGGCGCGGTGGACGGCAAGGGTGGTTCGGTGGGCGCGGCGCAGGCCGTGGTCGACGAGATCATCGCGGCCGGCGGCGAGGCGATCGCCAACGGCGCCTCGGTCACCGACTACGCGGCCGTGCAGGCCATGGTGCAGCAGGCCATCGACGCCTGGGGCCGGGTGGACATCCTGGTGAACAACGCCGGCATCCTGCGCGACAAGTCGTTTTCCAAGATGGAGATGGACGACTTCCGCCTGGTGGTGGACGTGCACCTGATGGGCGCCGCCCACTGCTGCAAGGCCGTGTGGCCGCACATGGTGGCCCAGCAGTACGGCCGCATCGTGATGACCACGTCGTCCACGGGCCTGTACGGCAACTTCGGCCAGGCCAACTACGGCGCGGCCAAGCTGGCGCAGGTGGGGCTGATGCAGACCCTGTCCATCGAGGGGGCCAAATACCACATCCACGTGAACGCCCTGGCCCCTACCGCCGCCACGCGCATGACCGAGGGCCTGATGCCCCAGGAGGTGCTGGACGCCCTGAAGCCCGAGGCCGTGGTGCCCGCCATGCTGGTGCTGGCGCACGAGAGTGCGCCCACGCGCACCATCCTGTGCGCGGGCGCGGGCACGTTCGAGGCCGCGCACATCACGCTCACGCAGGGCATCCACTTGGGGCTGGGCGCCGACGTTCCCGAGCAGCTGGCGGCCCGCCTGGCCGAAGCGACGGGGCGCGCGGGCGAACAAGTACCACAAAGTGGCGCGGCGCAGGGAACCAATGAAGTGAGCAAGGCCATGGCGGCGAGGGTTTAAGCCAGGTCCATACGCGCAATCCTGCTCCGTGCTAAGTTCCGGGCCGACAGAAGACGGATCGGTATAAACATATGAGCAAATTGCACGAGAGACTGGCCGCCTACCCGGCGCAGGCCCTGGGAGGGATTCGCCGCGGCATTGAAAAGGAGGGGCTGCGGGTGCTGCCCCACGATGGCCTGGCCCTCACGCCGCACCCGCTGGCGCTGGGCTCGGCCCTCACGCACCCCCTGATCACCACCGACTACAGCGAGTCCCAGCTCGAACTCATCACCGGCGCCCACAAGGGCGTCCAGCAGTGCCTGGATGAGCTGACCGAGGTGCACCAGTTCGTGCACCACACCCTGAAGAACAGCGGCGGCGAGCTGCTGTGGGCGTCCAGCATGCCCTGTGGCCTGCCCACCGACGAGACCATTCCCATCGGGCGCTACGGCGGCTCCAACATCGGGCGCGCCAAGAGCGTGTACCGCATGGGCCTGGGCCACCGCTATGGCCGGCGCATGCAGACCATCTCGGGCATCCACTACAACTGGTCGCTGCCGGGCGTGGACAGCGAGCAGTATTTCTCGCTGATCCGCAACTTCCGCCGCCATGCCTTCGTGCTGCTGTACCTGTTCGGCGCCTCGCCCGCGCTGTGCCCGTGTTTCGTGGAAGGGCGCGAACACCGCCTGCAGCAGATGGAGGGCGGCAGCGCGCTGTACCTGCCGCACGCCACCTCGCTGCGCATGGGGCGCCTGGGTTACCAGAGCGACGCGCAGGCCACGCTGGCCGTGAGCTACAACGGCCTCACGGGCTACGCCAACTCGCTGCACGAAGCACTCACCAAGCCGTACCCGGCCTACGAAACCGTGGGCGTGCGCAACCCGGGTGGCGACTACAACCAGCTGGGCACCAGCCTGCTGCAGATCGAGAACGAGTTCTACGGCACCATCCGCCCCAAGCGCACCGTGCGCACCGGCGAGCGCCCGCTGCACGCGCTGCGTGAACGCGGTGTCGAATACGTCGAGGTGCGCCTGATGGACCTGGACCCGTTCGTGCCCGTGGGCATCACGGCGCCCACCATGCGGCTCCTGGACGTGTTCTTGCTGCACTGCCTGCTGTCCGACAGCCCGCCCGACACCCCCGAAGAGATCGCCGAACTCAAGCAGAACCAGCACCTCACGGCCGAGCGGGGCCGCGAGCCCGGCTTGCGGCTCTCGCGCAACGGCCAGAGCGTGCCCCTGATCGAATGGGGCGCCGAGGTGCTGGCCGCGTGCGAGCCCCTGGCCGCCGCGCTGGACGCCACCCACGGCACCCAGGATTACAGCGCCGCGCTGCGCGACGCCCGAGCGCTGATGTCCGCTCCCGGGCGCACGCCATCGGCCCGCGTGCTCGACAGCATCGTGCAGGAGCACCATCACAGCTTCGAAGCCTTTGCCCGCCAGCAGTCCATCGCCGCGCGCGACGCCTTGCTGGGCCTGCCCTGGACGGCCGAGCAGCAGGCGCGCTACCTGGCCATGGCCGACGAGTCGATCGCGGCGCAGAAGGCCATCGAGGCGGCGGACACGCTGCCGTTCGAGGCCTGGCGCGAGCAGTACATGTCGGTGAAGGAATTGACCCCCTGAGCGGCTGAGCCGCTTCCCCCAAGGGGGACGCCACCGGTGGCCTGGCAGAGCCAGTTCCACGGTGGCACTGGCCTTGGGCAGCGCCAGTTTTAGGCGACGTCTGCTAGAAGGCAGAGTTGTTCGGTACTCTGAATTTGATAGCTTCCAGCGTTTATTCATCAAGCGCTAGAGGCCAATTTGGCTTGAAATTCAGCCCTCCAGCCGCAGCAGCGCCTCTTGCCGCCAGTACTCGGCGGCGTCCAGAAACCCCTCCCACACGCAGCCATTGCAGCCGCGCCCGCAGCAGGTGGTGGGCTCGGGAGGCGGGTTGCGCAGGGTGATGCCCGCGTCCGTGGCGCGCTGCTGCAGCCACTGGAACATCCGCTGCGCGGAGGCACCGTCCACAGCGCGGGCCGGGATGGTGGCGGTGTTCGATGTCATCGTGGGCGGCGCCCGGCCCGGGCGCGCCGCATGCCGTACTGCGCCACGAACGCGATGCCCAGCACCAGCGCGAACCAGCCCACCAGGGCCGCCTGGCTCATGAGGTCGCGCACGCTGTTGGAGCGCGCCACATGGGGCGCCAGCAGGATGACCAGGCCGATCAGGGCGCAGGTCACGCCCTTGAACAGCACTTCCTTGTCGGCCTTGCTGGCGGTGGGCTTGGAGGGCGACGGAGTGGGCAGCGGCATGGTGGGCAGGGCGGCGCAAAAACGCGCCAGATCATGAAAAGATGAGACCGCGATTATCCTTGCCACCCTTGGATTGATTCAAATACAGAAGAAAGTACCCCCGCATGGCCATCCAGTGGTTCCCCGGTCACATGCACCTGACCCGCAAAGCCATCACCGAACGCATCAAGGACATTGACGTGGTGATCGAGGTGCTGGACGCGCGCCTGCCCGGCTCCAGCGCCAACCCGCTGCTGGCCGAGATCACGGGCCACAAGCCCACGCTCAAGGTGCTCAACAAGCAGGACGTGGCCGACCCGGCACGCACGGCCTTGTGGGTGGACTGGTACAACGCCCAGAGCGACACGCGCGCCTTGCCGCTCGATGCGTCCGACCCGGCCCCCACGCGCAAGCTCATCGACGCCTGCCACCTGCTGTCGCCCAACCGGGGCGGCATGGCCAAGCCCATGCGCGTGCTCATCTGTGGCGTGCCCAACGTGGGCAAGTCCACGCTGATCAACACCCTCTCCAACAAGCGCCAGGCCAAGACCGGCGACGAGGCCGGCATCACCAAGCTGGAGCAGCGCATCACGCTGGCCGACGACTTCTACCTGTGGGACACGCCCGGCATGCTGTGGCCGCGCATCATCGTGCCCGAAAGCGGCTACAACCTGGCCGCCAGCGGCGCGGTAGGCCGCAATGCCTTCGACGAGGAACTGGTGGCGCTGGAGCTGCTGCGCCGCCTGCAGCAGCACTACGCCCCGCTGCTGGAGGCACGCTACAAGCTGGGCCTGCCAGCCGGCGCCATGGCCACGATGCAGGACGACGAACTGCTCGAGGCCATCGGCCGCAAGCGCGGCGCCATGCTGGGCGGCGGCCGCGTGAACCTGCAAAAGACGGCCGAGATCGTGATGACCGATTTCCGCACCGCGATCCTGGGCCGCATCACGCTGGAAACCCCGCAGGAGTTCGAGGCCTGGCGGGCCGCCGGGCTGGCCGAGGACGCCAGGCGCCAGGCCCGCAAGGACGCGCGCGCCAAGGCCAAGGGCAAGGGTTCGGGCGTGCGCGAACCGGCGTCCGGCGACGCCGAGTAGGCCCCGCGCCCGGGGCCGCGGGCGCCGGCCAGGGCATCCCGGGCGGTGGGCGCGCACGGCAGGCTCGGTGGCCGCGGGGTATCGCGTTACCATGCCAGCCTGGCTGTTACCGCCTGAAACCAATGCCCGCTGCTGTCCCTTCCTCGCCTTCCGAACGAGACGATGCCACCACCGAGCAATTGGTGCGGGCTGGCTCCTGGACGGTCATGGTCACGGGCACCGTCATCGCCGCCCTGCTGCTGCTGGACCGGCCCCTGTCGTGGACCCACGTGCTGCTCAACCTGGGCGCGGGCGCGATGGGGGGCGTGGCGGTGCTGCTGGGGCGCCTGCGGCGCTGGCACCAGGCGGCACTGGTGCTGATCTGGGGCGTCTGGGGCGTGGTCGCCATCGTGGCCGCGACCAACGGGGGCCTGCGGGGCCCCAACCTGCTCAACTTTCCCGTGCTGATCGTGTTCGCCGGCTGGATCCTCGGCGCGCGGCCCACCCTGGTGCTGACCGGTGCCACGGGCGTGCTGTTCCTGTTCTTCGTCTGGGCCGACCTGCGGGGCTGGCTGCCCGCGGCGCGCTATGGCAACCGGCTGGCCTATGTCGCCTACCTGAGCGGAATCCTGGCGGTCACGGCGGCGGCCACCCTGCTGTCGCGCCGCAGCTATCTGCGCCGCGTGCAGGAGGCACAGCGCACCGCCGTGAACCTGGCCACCATCGATGCCGAGCTGCGCAAGCTGCAGCGCGCGGTGGAGCAAAGCCCCGAGAGCATTGTCATCACCGACCTGCAGGGGCGCGTCGAATACGTCAACGCCGCCTTCCTCGCGCGCACCGGGTACGCGCGCGGCGAAGTGCTGGGCCAGCCCTCCGCGCTGGTGTCCAGCAACGGCATGGCGCCCGCCCAGCGCCAGGGGCTGCGCGACACGCTGGCGCGCGGCGAGAACTGGGCGGGCGAGCAGCTCAACCGCCGCAAGGACGGTGCCGAGATCGCCGAGGCCGTGGTGGTGGCGCCGATCCGCCAGCCCGACGGGCACATCAGCCACTACGTGGAGCTCAAGCAGGACGTCACCGAGCGCAAGCACGCGGCGCAGGAGATCCACCGCCTGGCGCACTTCGACAGCCTCACCAGCCTGCCCAACCGCTTCACGCTGGTGGAGCGGCTGTCCGCGCTGCAGGGGCGCCCGGGCCGGGCACCCAGCACCCAGCATGCGCTGCTGCTGCTCGACCTGGACCGTTTCACCACCTTCAACGATGCGCGCGGCAGCGAGATGGGCGACCGCCTGCTGTGCGCGGTGGCGCTGCGCCTGTCCGAGATCCTGCCCCCCCAGGGCCTGCTCGTGCGCGTGGCGGGCGATGAATTTGCCGTGGTGCTGCATGGCCTGGGCGCGGACGCCTCGCTCGCGGGCCGGCATGCGCTGGCCTTCGCGGAAAAACTGCAGTCGGCGCTGCTGCGGCCGCTGCGCCTGCAGGACAACAATGCCGAGGAGGCGCAACTGGGCGCCAGCGTGGGCATCACGCTCTACCCGCAGAGCGCCAACGACGTCGCGCACGACGCCCTGCGCCGCGCGGGCACCGCGCTGCACCGCGCCAAGCAGGCGGGCGGCGGGCGCGCGGCCTTCTTCGAGCAGGGCATGGGCGAGGCGGCCGAGCAGCGCTTTCGCGTGGAGCGCGAGCTGCGCCAGGCCATCGGGGCGGACGAGCTGCGCCTGTACCTGCAGTCGCAGGTGGACGTGCAGGGCCAGCTCACCGGCGCCGAGGTGCTGGTGCGCTGGCAGCATCCGCGCGACGGCCTGGTGCCGCCAGGCGTCTTCATCCCCGTGGCCGAGGAATCGGACCTCATCGTGAGCCTGGGCAACTGGGTGCTCACGCACGCCTGCGCGCTGCTGGCGGGGCCGGTGTTCCAGGAGCGCCGCCTGCGGCTGTCGGTCAACCTGAGCGCGCGGCAGTTCCGGCAGGCGGGTTTCGTGCCGCAGCTGCGCGCGGTGCTGGCGGCCACGGGCGCCGACCCGCGGCTGTTGACGCTGGAGGTGACCGAGGGCCTGGTGATCGATGATTTCGATGACGCCGTGGCCAAGATGGGGCAGCTCGCGGCGCTGGGGGTGGACATGTCGCTGGACGACTTCGGCACGGGCTACTCGTCGCTGGCCTACCTCAAGCGCCTGCCCATCCAGGAGATCAAGATCGACCGCTCCTTCGTGCGCGACGCGCCCACCAATGCCGATGATGGCGTGCTGGTGGAGGGCATCCTGGCGGTGGCCCGCCACTTCGGCCTGCGCGTGGTGGCCGAGGGCGTGGAGACCCGCGACCAGGCCGAGTTCCTGAGCCAGCGCGCGCCCGACATCGTGTACCAGGGCTACCTGTTCGGCCGCCCCGAGCCCGATACCGACTGGCTGGCCCGCACGGCGCGGGCCGACGCCGCGAGCACGCGGAACTGATACGCAAGGTTCAAATGAAAATAGCTGCCAGCGCTTGATGGCAAAGCGCTGGCAGCTATTGATATGATAGCAAGAGGGTGGTGGGCGCGTGCGCGCCACCGCGTTACTTGTTCTTTTCCTTGCCACGCGGAATGACGGAGGTCACCGGTGGCATGGGGCGGTCAGAACCGCCGCTTTCCTTGGGCAGCGAAGTGTCCTTCTTGGGTTTCTTCGCCATCTTGTTGCTGCGTTGTTCGCCTTTTGCCATGGGGCCTCCTGTAAGGGTCTCGGAATGGGACCGTGCCGGCATGGTACGTCACAAACGGGGTGCGTTCGCGGCCACCTTCGTGGTGCTCATGCAGGCATGGCGGCCGTGGCCTCGATTTCTATGAGCATGCCGTCAAGCGCCAGCCGGGGCACGGGGATCAGGGTGCAGGCCGGTGCCGCCCCGTCGGGCCACAGGCTGCGCACCGCCTGGCTGAACAGGGCCAGCCGCTGTTCGGTGTGGTCCACGACCAGCACGGTGAGCTTGGCCACATCGTGCACGCTGGCTCCTGCCCCGACCAGTGCCATGCGCAGGTTGGTGAACGCCTGCCGCAACTGCTCGCCAAAGTCGGCGGAAAGCTGTCCCGCCGCGTTTTCGCCGCCCTGGCCCGCCACGTAGACGGTGCGCGCCTGGGCAGGCGCCACCACCACGTGGGTGTAGCCGTTGGCGCGCGGGTCGTACAGGCCGGGCGGGTTGAGGAAGCGGAGCTTGGAGGCGGCCGTGGCGGGGCGCAGGGTCGTCGCGGAATCAGGGCGCATGGTGCAGGAGTCCAGAGGTGGGTGGTGAAGTGAAGCCAAAGGTGGAATGGCCAGGGAAACCAGGGCGGCCGCCGTGGGCTCGGCGGCTTCTCCGGTTTCATGGGTTAGTATCAAACCTCAAGTTAAATTGAGGTCAAATGCCGTGGAGAAAAACCCTGCAGGAGTTGTTGTGAAGCCAGGCAAGCGCGTCGTCCCCATCGTCCCCCCCGCCCCCGGTGTGCAGGGCGCCCCCGTTCCCGACGTGCCGGTGCACGAACAGTCCGAGCTGTCGGTGGGCGAGGTCGCCAGCCGCAGCGGCCTGGCCGTCTCCGCGCTGCATTTCTACGAGTCGCGCGGGCTCATCGCCAGCGTGCGCAATGCGGGCAACCAGCGGCGCTACCCGCGCTCCGTGCTGCGCCGCGTGGCGGTGATCAAGGTGGCGCAGCGCATGGGCGTGCCCCTGGCCGCCATCGCCGATGCCTTGCAGGCCCTGCCCGCCGGACGCACTCCCACGGTGGCGGACTGGCGCCGCCTGTCGGCCCGCTGGCGCGACGACCTGGACGAGCGCATCCGCACGCTGACGGCATTGCGCGACCAGCTCGACGGCTGCATTGGCTGTGGCTGCCTGTCGCTCAAGGTCTGCCCGCTGCGCAATGCGCACGACACGCTGGCGCAGGAAGGGCCCGGGCCGCATTTTTGAGCGCAGGTGCGTGATTTGCTGCGCCTGCCGGCGCGTGGTGAGCGGGTGGCGTCGCTTGTGCCCGTGGTCAGCAACAAGCCTCGAAGGCAGTGGCTGCCGCAGGTTGGTGGAAAAGGGGCTGCCATGCGGTGATTGCTGCAGGCGGATGGGGTGCGAGGGCAGAATGGGGCCAGGAGCGGACGCTCGATACACTCCCGCGCACTCCACAAGGCATCTGATCTCCATGACCATCGCACTTAGCACCGTAATCATCTATGCGAAGGACATGCATCGCAGCGCCCGGTTTTACAGTGAGAACTTTGGCTACGAGACAAGTGGCGAAATCAGTGAGGGACTTATCGAACTTCGCCCGATTGCCGGCGGCGCCGAGATACTGATCCATCAGGCCGCCAAAAGTCTTAGGCTTGGCTCCGCCGCCATCAAGATGTCATTTGCGGTGACTGATGTGCAAAAGTTCGTCGCGGCCGCCAAGGCAACGGGCGTTGTCTTCGGGGCCATCCATCAAGCAAACGGCTACGCATTCGCCAACACAAAAGATCCAGACGGGAACTCGGTCAGCGTTTCAAGCCGCAAGTTTCGCGACTGACCGAGTTGGGGCCCGAGGCCGCCGCTGGACGAAACCACCCCAAAGCTGGCGTTGATTCACTGCCCGCTGGCTTGCGGCCCAAACCGCGTTGTCCAGGTGTCCGGCGCCTGCCTACTGGCAAGCTATAGTTTGCCGAGGTGATGCCTGCCGGGCTTGTCGGAAATTTGATATGTGTGCTTTTGAACAGCGCACTGACCGCAAGCCCCATCTGCAAGCCACTTCCAGGAGGAATCAGTGTCCAGAATATTCCGCAAGGTGCAGTCTATCCCGCAAGTTTTGCGGGATACATCACGTTAGACCGCACTATGAGCAACTTCCCGGAGCTCGAGACTCAGAATCTCCTTTTGCGGGAGATCGTTGACACTGATGCTGAAGATCTTTTGAGCATTCATGGCGACGCCCAGCACATGAAGTGGTTTGGATCGGATCCCTTGACAGACATCGACGGGGCGAGAAGTCTGATCCAGACGTTTGCGAAATGGCGTGAGGAACCTGCGTCCGGCACCCGCTGGGGCATACAGCTAAGAAGCGTCCCCGGCCTGATTGGAACTTGCGGCCTGTTCCGCTGGAACCGAAACTGGCGAATGTGCGTGGTGGGCTATGAAATCTCTCCGCTGCACCAGGGACGCGGCTACATGAAAGAGGCATTGGCTTCGGTTCTCGCTTGGGGATTCGGAGAGATGGAGTTGAACCGTGTAGAAGCACAGGTGCATCCCGACAATCGAGCCTCCTTGGCCGTGCTCGGAAGGCTTGGCTTTGTGGAGGAAGGGCGCCTCAGAGAGGTTGGGTATTGGGCGGGGTCCCATCATGACCTGATGCTGCACTCGCTTCTGAAGCGGGATTGGAGGAGCGGCGGTGCGGCCTGACAGGCCGGTCAACTCCGAGGTTGAGCACCCTGTCGTCCCAGGATGGGGTCAAGAATGGACGAAGGTCAGGACGGCGAGAAGCACCACCCCGGCCACAAAGAGGAGTCCGTCGAGCAGCAGGACGCTGCGGACAGCAAGACCAGGAACTCGGCTGGCGAACTCTCGCAATTGATCGGCGACCGCATGGCCGCGCGGAAGCACCGCCGCGGCGGCAAGAAGGCCCGCGACGACCAGAACGGCCAGCAGCAGCGCTGCAGCCAGGTACCCAAGCAGAAAGCCAAACGCATTCATCATGGTGCCCCCGGCGCCTCGCATGCTATTGCCACATCGGCTACCAGCATAACGGCGCCGCCTCGCCACGCCAGAATATCCACCGCCGCGTCTCCGCATACGGCGAGGTGCCGATGGAGTAGGGGTCCATGCCTGTCTCCAGGCGCTCCAGTTGCACCAGATAGCCGCCGTAGCTGGCCGCCCACAGCGTGCTGCCGTCGGGCGACGCCTCCATGGCGCTGATGGTGCTGCCGATGTGGTGGCGCCACAGCGGGCGGCCGTCGTCCCCGAGGGCGTGCAGGTAGCCGTCGGCATCGCCCAGCACCACGATGCCGGGCAGGGTGGCCGAGGCGTACACGCGGCAGCGTTCGTCCAGCGGCGGGGCGTCTTCGTCGCCCGCAGCCCCTTGCGGCGGCCCTCCGAGGGGGACGGAGCGGGTGCCGCCCCCGTACAGGTGGCACGAGTTGGCGAACAGGCGCGTGCCATCGTGCGAGAAGGTGGCGTGGTGCGGGTAGGACGACAGCGTTTCGTATTCGGCCACCACGTTGCCCCGTGCATCGAGCAGGATGTGCTGGCTGTCCTGGTCGCCCACCGCGATGTGGCGCTCGTCCGGCGACAGGGCCATGTGCAGCATGTCGAGCGCCAGCACCGTGACCTCTGTGCCATCTACCCATTCTTCCTGCTGGTTCTTGGGCCAGGTGTAGGGGCCATCCTCGTCGAAGGTCTGGGGGTGCAGGCGCTGTACGCCGGGGCTCCCCTGACTGCCCTGGCTGGCCAGCAGGTAGATGCCCGTGGGGTTGCGCAGCAGCACGCGCTGGCCGTCGTTGAAGGGGATCAGTTCGTCGCAGCGCTGGCCCGGCGGGCCAGCCGACACCGGCACCTGGGGCGGCAGCCCTTCGTTGCCCTGGGGCAGTGCAAACCGGGCGATCACCGGGCCGTCGAATCCGTCGTGGGTGGTGATGTGCTGGCCATCGCTCCGGGCAAAGCAGCGCCGGTTGGGCGAGCGGCCCAGGCCGTGCAGCGCGGGCAAGGGGGTGCGCCTCACGCCCTGCAGTTCCACCCAATGGGCGGCATCGTCGTAGGGCGCGCCGATGCGCGCCAGCACGCGGCCGTCCTCCAGCGCGAACACCGGGCCGATGAAGCTGCCCGCATCGGCGGCGCGCCGCACAAAAGCATCGGGGGCAAACGCAAAACGCTCGCGAAAGCGGTCGGCCAGGTCCTCGTCGGCGTGGGTGTTGACCACGCGGGCCAGTTGCAGCACCGTGGCGGCAGCCGCCTTGCGCGGGTCGGAGGGCAGGTGGCTGTCTTCCTCGGTATCGCCTTCGCCTTCGCCGTCACGGTCGCCGTCTGCCGGGTTGCCGCCGTGGCCTGTCTGCGCCTCGGCCGCATCCAGGGCGCGCTGGTGGGCGCGGATGGCGGCCACATAGCCTTGTCCGTCGGCCTGCCACTGGCCGGACAGGGCCATCAGCTCGGCGGGGAAGACCGCCGCATCGGGGGCATCAGGCGCCAGCGGCGGCGCGGCCAGCAGGTGCACGGCCGCCGCGATGCGCTGGGCCTCGGCCTGGCGGGCCTGTTCCTGTTCGTGGCGCGCGCGCACACGGGTCTCCACCCCGCCCGCGAAGCGCAGCAGCCGCGCGATGTGGTCGGCCGCGCCGCGGGGCAAGGGGGCGCGGGCATCGCTCTGGCGCTGTGCGTAGGTGAACTCCACCACGGCGGGCCCGTCCAGCGCGGGCTCCACATTGATCTGGTAGGCGCTGTGGGCGTTGTCTTCTTCGTCGCCGGGGGCGTCTTCGCCGTTTTCCCAGCTGAGCTTGAAGGCGCGGCCCCAGGGCTCGCCGCCGTGCATGCAGGGCTGGCGCGCGCCCACCCACACGTCGCCTTCCCACCAGCCGTTGCGGTCGCTGTCCCACCAGTCGTTGTAGCGCTCGGTGAACACGGGCAGGCTGGTGAAGTCCTCGATGCGTTCTGCGGTCAGCGCGGCCACCAGGCGCTGGTGCAGCGGGTAGCGGGCGCGGTGCTGGCCCACGGCCTTGCGCAGGTAGTCCAGCACGCCACGCCAGGCCTGCGTGCAGGCCCGCCAAGCCTCGGGGGCGGTGTCGGGGGCCAGGGGCAGCCACTCGCCGGGCTCGCCTTCGCGGTAGGCGCGGTACACCAGCGTGGGCCGCGCGGTGGTCGGCACCTTGCGGCCCAGGACGGCGGCGGCCAGGCGTGCCAGCAGCCCCTGGCGCTCGGGCACCTGCGACACCGACAGGTAGAAGTCCCAGGTCTTCCACACGGTGATGAACACGTTGTCATCGCGCTGGTCGCCCTCCGCGTCCACATGCCGCTGGCACAGCGAAAAATCGGTCTGCCGGAACCATCCCGTGGCCGTGTGCTCCTTGGGGCCGATCACCGGCGTGTGTGTTGCGGCGAGGATGTTGCGCACGCTGACCGCTTCATCGGCGAACAGGCCCGCCTCCAGGGGCAGGGCGGCATGGATGTCGTCGCTGCCGCGCGTGGCGCTTTCGCCCGTGCGCACGGCGGCCACCACGCGGGGCCGGTCGAGCATGCAGCCGATGCCATTCTCGCCATCGTCCGTGCCGTCATGGAACACGGGCGGGAACACGATGCCCGCGATCTCGCTGGAGAACTCCGCCCGGTGCGGTATGCCGCGCACCTCGTCCATGAGGAACTCCACCTGCTCGGGGCCGGTGATGTCCACGGGATAGGCATCCGTGAACAGCGCCACCCGGGCCTGCAGGCCGCCCCGCACGGCGAGGCCGCCATGGCGGCCGTCGCCCCAGAGCAGGTCGGCCACCCGCAGCGCGCCCTGCACATGCAGCCGCTGGCCACCCACCACGGCGTTGCGCAGGCTCGCATCGCCCAGCACGGCCAGGTGGGCGGCGCCCCCAGTGCCGTCGCAGGTGAGCGCGCCGTCGATCTGCAGGCACCCCTCGATCAGGATCAGAAAGGGCTGGCCCGCGAGGGCGGGGTGTGCCGGGTGCGCGCCGCCACCCTGCAGCAGCGTCCGCAGCGGGCTGCCGCTGGCCAGGGCCGCATCCAGGTGCAGCGCGGTCAGCTGCACGTCGCCCGCGATGCAGAGCACGGTTTCGGCGGCCAGGGCGGCCGGGTCCCGCGCCAGGCGCCCGGCGATCCAGCTGTCGGCGGGCAGACGGTCGGCCACATCGGCCAGCGTACAGAGTCGGGCGGGGGGCATGTGCATCGGTGCGGGAGGGGGGGGCGTCCGGCGGGCATCGTACACCGCGCCCTGCACGGTTCCTGCTTTGCGCGGACAATCATGTGTTGTCTTATCAATGGACCGCCATGACACAGAATCCCCCCGCCTTCGAAGTGCTGCCGCGCGACCTGTCCGCCTACCGCCAGGGCAACGTGGGCATCGACTACGTGCACCGTTTCGAATCTGGCCAGCCCGGCCCCCATGTGCTCATCAATGCGCTCACGCACGGCAACGAGATTTGCGGCATGGTCGCCGCCACGCACCTGCTGGACACGGGCGTGCGCCCGCGCATCGGCACCCTGACCATCAGCTTCGCGAACGTGGCGGCGTACGAGTCGTTCGACCAGGCGCGCCCCTTCGAAAGCCGCCAGCTCGTGCACAACCTCAACCGCATCTGGTCGGCCGGCGAGCTCGACGGCACGGACGAGAGCCCCGAGCTGCTGCGCGCGCGCGCCCTGCGCCCCGTGGTGGCCGCGGCGGACCACATCCTCGACATCCATTCGACCAGCCAGGACGTGGAGCCCTTCTGGGTGTACCCGGCCTACCCGCGCAACGCGGACGTGGCGCTGGCCCTGGGACGCCCGCCCGTGCACCTGGTCATGCCCAGCGGGCTGGGGTCGGGGACGCCGCTCATCCAGCACGGCCGCCATGGGCTGGCCGACAGCCAGGGGGTGGCGCTGGTGGTGGAGTGCGGCCAGCATTTCCTGCAGTCGGCGGCCGACATGGCGACGGCGGTGGCACTGGATTTCCTGGCGCACTTCGGCCTGATCGAGGCAGCTGCGGGACGGCCCGTGCCCGGTCCCCAGCGCCGTTACGAGCTGCTGGAGACCTGCATGGTGCGCACGCCCGGTTTCCGGTTCACACGGCCGGTGCAGGGGTTCGAGGTGTTCGCGAAGGACGAACTCATCGCCACCGATGGTCCGCACGAGATCCGCGCGCTCTGTGATGACTGCACGGTGCTGATGCCCACGCGCGAACCTATCGTGGGCCGCGAGGCGGTGTACCTCACGCGGCCTCTCGCGGTCTGAGGGTCTTCGGGCGCCCCCGCCGGCTCAGAACGATGAGCCGGGCTGCGCGAGAAAAGCGGTTTCCTGCGCGGTGGAGCCGCGCCCCAGCACGGCGTTGCGGTGCGGATACCGGCCAAAGCGCGCGATGATGTCGCGGTGGCGCAGCTCGAACCGCAGGTTGTCTTCCAGGCCGGGCTGGTCGAACAGCGCCATCGCCTGCGCGTGGATGGTGCTCGACTCGCTGTGCATGTAGGGCATGTACGCAAAGGCGCGCTGGGCGGTGGGCAGGTCCCGGTCATGCCGGCCGGCCACCAGTTCCTGGGCGAGCGCCAGCGCCTGCGCGTCCTGTGCGAACGCCAGGGGCGAGCCGCGGTGGATGTTGCGGGAAAACTGATCGAGCACCAGGATTTCCGCCAGGCGCCCGCGCGCCGTGCTGCGCCACGTCCACAGCTCGCAAAGGCGCGCGGCCTCCCAGGTGGCGCCGAAGCGTTCGCGGATGGTGGCGTCCAGTGCATCTTCCTGGGCGAAGTGTTGCGCGGGCGTGAGTTCTTCGAACCAGAAATGAAGGACGTCTTCAGCTTGCATGGGGCGTTCTCTGGATGAAATGGGCAGCAGGCGCCGGAGCGTGGTGCCTGGGATGCTATGGATGCAATGCGCGCATGTTCGCCGCAGGCTTGGCAGGGAGGGTGCCTTGCAGTCGATGGCTTGCTTACTTGCCTGTTTCCTTGTCCAGGCGGATCTTGCCATCCCGCACGTACTGGTTGAACTGGTCGCGGGGAATGGCGGCCGAACCCACGGCGTCATTGTCGGCCGTCCAGCTCAGGGTGGTGCTGTCCTTGGCGGGCTCGATTTCCACGGGGCCCTTGGGTATGGTGAGCGGTGCGCCGTCACCCGGGGTGTAGGTAACGTGGCCTGCGATGGTGGCGTGCTGTGTCATGCGATCTCCTTTGGCGGGGTGCCGCCGCAATACTGGTCGCTTCATTGGACCGCCAAGCGCGCCGCCGCGCTGTAAGACCATGCCGTGCATCGGCGCGGGCCATGGCCCAGATCCACCCATCCCGGACCCCTCGTGCCCGGTGTCAGGGCGGCAGCACGGCCTGCGTGCGTTCCTGCCGCACCAGGTACAGCCCGCTGCCGATGATGATGGCGCCGCCCAGCAGCGTGGAATAGCCCGGCACGGTTTGCCACAGCACCCAGTCCAGGCCCATGCCCCAGGCCAGCGCCGTGTATTCAAACGGCGCCACCACCGATGCCTGCCCGTGCCGGAACGCCTCGGTGATCGCCAGCTGGCCCAGGAAGCCCGTGACCGCCAGGCCCGCCACCAGCGGCCAGTGCGCTTGCGCCACACCCACCCAGCGGGGCCAGGCCAGCGCCCCCGCGCCCAGCGCCAGGAAGGCCGTGGTCCAGAACACCAGGCTGGCGCTGGAATCCGTGCGGCTGAGCACGCGGCCCGTGATGGCCGACACGGCGTACCCGCACGCCGCCCCCAGCACGGCCAGCGCGCCCAGGGTGAAGAAGGCCTCCTGGCTCGGCCGCAGGGCCACGACGACGCCCACCATGCCCAGCGCGATCGCCACCCAGTGCGCGGCGCGCACCCTCTCGCGCAGCACCACGGTCGACAGCGCCGTGATCAGCAGCGGTGCGATGAAAAACAGCGTGTAGGCCTCGGCCAGGCCCAGTTCCTTGAGCGCATAGGTGAACAGGCCCAGCATGGTCACGTTGAGCACGCCGCGCAGCAGGTGCAGGGGCCAGCGCACCTGGAGCAGGCGGCCCGCCTCGCCGCGCCACAGCACATACAGCGCCACCAGCGGCAGCGCCGCCCAGCCGCGCAGCGCCGCCACCTGCATGGCCGGGTAGCTGGCCGACAGGGTCTTGAGCAGTGCGTCCATCAGGGAGAAAAAGCCTACGGCCGCCACCATGGCGACGATGCCGCGCAGGTTGCCCGTGGCCGCCGTGTGCGCCGCCGTGGGCGCGCGGGGGTTGCCGGCCTGCGTCATGGGCGGGCCGCCAGGTGGGAGCGGCGCGCGCGAGGTGCGGGCGCCGGGCTGCGGCAGGGCGGGGGAAAAGGCTGCGCGGGTGGGGTGTGCATGTGCGATGCCGGCGGCATGCTGGTGGCGCCGCGGGCCCAGGTGGCTGAGAGCCAAAAAGTGTAGCGCACGCGCGGTGCCGGAAATGGCTGGCCCGGGCTGCGCCCGCTCAGTCCGGCTTGTGCTGCGGCCGGGTGCTGGCGCGCGCCATGCGGTCGTGCACCAGCGGCACGGCCCACAGCACCAGCAGCGCCAGCAGCGTGCTGAGCACGGCCGTGGTCTCCCGCCCCAGGCCCGCCGCGACCCCGATGGCGGCCGTGAGCCAGATGCCGGCGGCGGTGGTCAGGCCCCTGACCTGGTTTTCGGCGTCGCCCTTGAGGATGGTGCCCGCGCCCAGGAAGCCCACGCCCGCGATGATGCCCTGCAGCACCCGGCTGTTGTCCGCGGGCGCGATGCCGGCCTGCTGCGCGACCAGCACGAAGAGCGCGGCGCCCATGGCCACCAGCATGTGGGTGCGCACGCCGGCAGCCTTGCCCGCGTGCTCGCGCTCCCATCCAAGCAGCCCGCCCAGCACCGCGGCCACCGTCAGCCGCACGACGATGCGCGTGGCCTGCGCGGCGTCGGAGACGTCCGAAAACTCGGACGCCACGGCGGCGGCGATCTCCTGCCAGAGGTCAGCCATGGGGCGTGCCCCGGTGGCCGGTGGCGGGACGGGCGCTTGCCGCCGCGCGGCGGTGGCTGGAGGTGCGGAGTGTTGGCATGGTGGGCAGGCAGGTGGTGCGGCAGCGATGGTGCTGGTTCACGACTGTGCCGCCCGCGCCAGGCCGTGCCTACCGGCGGCGGGCGGGCCCGGGGGTAGGACGGTGCCGACGCGACGCCTGGCCACGCCATGGTGGCGGCCACTGAAATGAGGATGAAAATGCCATGAAGCGCTTGATGGAAAAGCGCCAATAGCTATGAAAATAGTAGTAAATGGCGTGGCGATGAACGGACCTTGGACCCCCGCCCGGAACCGGCGCCGTCCCTGTGCCACGGGCCGCTTGCACGCAAGGGTGGCGCGTGTCACGATTTGCTCCGGGCCCCCCACGCCACCGTTTGCCCGGGCCGCCGCCACGGGGCAGGCGCGGCCCAGTGAGGAGTTCGCCATGACCCCGCAGCGCATTGTTCTGATCCAGGGACATCCCGACGCGAGCGCGCCGCACCTGTGCCATGCGTTGGCGCAGGCCTATGCCCGGGGGGCCACCGGCGCTGGCCACGAGGTGCGGCAGATCGACGTGGCCGCCATCGACTTCGCGCTGCTGCGCAGCCAGCATGAGTGGGAGCTGGGCCTGCTGCCCGCCAGGCTCAGGCCCGCCCAGGACGACATCAGCTGGGCCCGGCACATCGTGCTGTTCTTTCCGCTGTGGCTGGGCGACATGCCGGCCCTGCTCAAGGGTTTTCTGGAGCAGGTGGCGCGGCCCGGCTTCGCGTTCACCACCGAGGGCAGCAACCCGTTCGGCCGCAAGGGGCTCACGGGCCGCAGCGCGCGGGTGGTGGTGACCATGGGCATGCCCGCGATGGTCTACCGCTGGTATTTCCGCGCGCACAGCGTGAAGTCGCTGGAGCGCAACATCCTGGGTTTCGTGGGCATTGCGCCGGTGCATGAAACGCTGGTGGGCAGCGTGGAGCAGTTGGGCGAGGACGGCGTGGCCAAGTGGACGGCGCGCATGCAGGCGCTCGGCGCCAAGGCGGGGTAGGCGGGGTAGGCGGGGCCCTCAGTCCTGCCACGGCAACCGCGCCAGCAGGCGCTGCCAGTCTGCCGTGGGGCCCGTGGCCTGCGCGCCGTCCCCGGTACCCGGCGCGGGGCCCGCGCCGCCCTGCGGGGCCACGGGCCATGGCAGCCCGCTTTCGAACGTCATGGCCAGGCCCGTTGCCGGGTGCGGCACCGTGAGCTGCCAGGCGTGCAGCCACAGCCGCTGCTGGCCCAGCCGCTCGGCCCACCAGCGGTTGAGCGGGCCCTTGCCGTGCGTGGCGTCGCCGATGATCGGATGGGCCAGGTGCTTGAGGTGGCGGCGGATCTGGTGGCGCCGGCCCGTGGTGGGCACGGCCTCGACCAGCGAGGCGCGCGTGGAGGCGAAGCGGGGGTCGCTGGCCTCGGGCAGCGTGAGCCGCGCCAGGCGCCGAAAGCGCGTGTGCGCCTCCTGCACGGCCGTATCGGCCGGCGCGTCGTCGGGCCGGAGCGCGTGGTCCACCGCGACGGCCTCGGGCGCCCAGCCGCGCACCATGGCCAGGTAGCGCTTGTGCGTGGCCTGCTGCTCGAAAGCCTGCGACAGCGCGCGCGCCGCATCGCTGTGCAGCGCCATCACCAGCACGCCGCAGGTGCCCTTGTCGAGCCGGTGCACGGGGAACACATGCTGGCCCAGTTGGTCGCGCAGCACCTGCATCACGAAGCGCGTTTCGCCGGCATCGAGCCCCGTGCGGTGCACCAGCCAGCCGGCCGGCTTGTAGACGGCCACCAGGTGCTCGTCGCGCCAGAGGATGTGCAGGGGAGGGTGCATGGAAAGAAAAGTGGCCTGTGCCGCGGGCCGGGTAGGGAAGGCGCGCATTGTGCAGCACGCCGCGCGCTCTACACTGCGCCGATCCCGTTCATGCAAAGGATGCAGTGGTATGTCGGCTGGAGACTGGAAGGACATGTACGCCGCCGCCGTGGCCGGCGATCTGGCGCTGGTGCGCTACCACATCGGTGCGGGCGTGAACCCCAACTACCAGCACCCCGAGATCCTGTGCACGCCCCTGGTGGCCAGCCTGATCCACGGGCATGCCGAGATCACGCGCTACCTGCTGGCCCACGGCGCCGACGCCGGGCTGAGGTCCGACTTCGACGACATGACGCCGCTGGAGGCCGCGCGCCGCCACGGGCGCACCGAGTTCGTGCCGCTGCTGCGGGCCCGGGGCGGCAAGGAAGAGCGCAAGCCGTTCTGGTGGCGCTGGCTGCCCGTCTAGCGGCGCCGGTCAGCCGCCGGCGGCGGCGAAGGGGCCCGCCGATCCGCGTGCGGCGGCCGCGTCCGGATGCCAGGACTGTCTGCCCGCCGCTGGCGGCCTTCCAAGGTCTTCAGGCAAGGCGTGCAGACTCCTTGGCCCGCATCTTGGCGGCGATGTATTCGCCGTGCGTGACATGCAGCAGGCCGGCCACCTTGCTGATGGTGTGCATCTCGTTCTCGTCCAGGCGCGCGTCGGCGTACGCCACCTGCCACATGGCCTCGACCAGTTGCACCTTCTGCGGCTGTGTGAAGTGATCGTTCAGGCTGCCCGTGAAGCGTTGGTAGTCGTAGGCGCTGCGGGAGGTGTCGACGGCCAGCTCCAGCAGGCGATCCAGTTCATCGTCGGCCAGCGCGAACTTGCCGCGCAGGGCGGTGACCATGGCCGTGCGTTCGGCCGCATCCATGGCCGCGTCGAACCGCACCACCTCCACCAGCAGCACGGCAGCGGCCAGTTGCACGGCGTGGGCCTGCTCCTGGGCGGAAGGGGTTGCCGGGGGGTGCATCAGGCTGTCGAGCAGGTCTTTGAGTGTCTGGAACATGGAGGGTGCTTTCGATGGGGCCGCGGCATGCAGGCATGGATGGATGGAGGTCGCACGGGCGGTCTTGGTTCCCCCGCCCTGGTGCGGCCGGGCGGACGGCCGCCGTGGCGATACAGTGCTCGCCCCCCGCCACCACCCCGGCGACAATTGGGGGCCATGACGAAGAAAACCATACTCCCCCTGCAACTGCTGGTTGCCCCCGCCAAGAATGATCCCTCGCCCCTGGTCCTGTACCACGGGCGCTATTGCCCCGACGGCTTTGGCGCCGCGCTGGCCGCCTGGCTCTACTACGGCGACAGCGCCGAGTACGTGGGGCTGGACCATGGCGATGTCAACACCGTGGACGACCTGCCGCCCGTCGCGGGCCGCGCGGTCTACATCCTTGATTTCTCCTTCTCGGCCGAGGTGCTGCGCGCCATCGACGAGCGCGCGGCCAAGCTGGTGATGCTGGACCACCACAAGAGCGCGGCCGAGAAGCTCACGGGCTTTGCCTGCCGCTGCGGCGTGGTGCATTTCGACATGGGCAAGTCGGGCGCGCGCCTGGCGTGGGAGTTCTTCCACCCGCACGAACCCGTCCCGGCGCTGCTGCAGTACGTGGAAGACCGCGACATCTGGAAGTGGGAGTTCGCCGAGAGCGCGGGCTTCCTGTCGGCGCTCGACATGGAGGCGCAGACCTTCGAGCGCTGGCGCGAGATCGCATCCTTCACGCCGCAAGAGCTCACGCTGTTCATGGCGCGGGGCGCGGCCATGGATGAAAAGTACCGCAAGCTCGCGGCCGACATCGCCGAGGGCGCGCAGCCGCTGGTCTTCAACGGCATCGAGGGCCTGATGGTGAACGCCCCCGGCATGTTCCACAGCCTGGTGGGCGACATGCTGTCGGCGAAGACGGGGACCTTCGCGCTGATGTGGAGCGCGGGCGCCAAGGGCGTGAAGGCCGGGCTGCGCGCGCAGCGCAATTTCGACTGCATCGCGCTGGCCGAGAGCATGGGCGGGGGCGGCCATGCGCAGGCCTGCGGTTTCAAGATGAAGGTGGAGCGCCTGCCCGAGCTGCTGACGGGCACCTTCAACGCCTGAGACCGGGGCCACGCCCCTGGGTCGCTTCGCGCCTTCCCCCTTCTCTCGAATGCTCCGCGATGCGGGAAGGGAAACGCAGCCAGTGCGGCGGGGCGGCCCTTGCACGGATCTCTCCCGGCCCAGGGCGGGCGTGTGCAAACGCCCTGCGCAGCTCTGGGGCATCGTCGGGCCAGTGCCATTGACCCCCGAGGCTACGCCAGCCGCAAGTCGGCCGCCTTTGCCCCCGGAAACACCCGCGCCACGGCGGCGGCGTTCAGCCCGTACATCCGCGCGAACAGCCCACCGAGCACGGCGCGGTAGTCGTTGAGCACCGGGTAGTCGCGGTTCTGGAACAGCGTGGCGGCGCTCAGGGCCTGCTGCTCGCCCGCGATGCGCCCGCCATTCACGCCACCGCCCAGCACCCAGAACACGGTGCCGTGGCCGTGGTCCGTGCCCCGGTTGCCGTTTTCTCGGAAGGTGCGGCCGAACTCGCTCACCACCACGACCACGGTGGATTTCCATGCGGGGCCCATTTCGTCGGCAAAGCCGGCCAGGCCCCGGCCCAGCTCCTCGAAGCGGTTGGCCAGCGCGCCCGTGGCCGCGCCCTGGGCCACATGGGTGTCCCAGCCGCCTACGTCCACAAAACCCAGCTGGTAGCGCGTCTGCATCAGCCGCGCCATGCGCCGGGCCGTGCCCTCGAAGCCCTTGGTGCTGAGCGCGTTGCGGCTGGCGGCCTCCATCTCGCCCTGCATGGTGCGGGCCACTTCCTCGCGCGTGGCAAAACCCTCGGCCACGGACGTGGCCAGCGGGGTGCCCCGGTACATGGATTCGATGAGCTGGGCCTGCCGCGCGTCCACGCCGCTGCGGCCCGCGCCCGCGCTCAGCAGGGTGTTGGGCACGTCCACCGCGCCGCGCAGCACCAGGGGCAGGGTGCTGGTGAAGGCCATGGGCTGCGGCGTGGCCGCTGCGCCGGCCGCCGGGGCGGCGAGTTCGGCCACCAGCCGGTTCAGAAAGCCCGAGCGGTAGTCGCGCCGCCCGCCCACGGGCTGGCCCAGCTCCATGCTGTCCTGGGTGTCGAAGTGGCTGCGCGAGAGGTCGTCGGTGCCCGCGAAGGGCACGAAGGCCAGCTGGCTTTTCTGGTACAGCGGCAGCATGGAATCCGCGAGCGCGGGGTGCAGTCCCCAGTCGGGCGTGAGCGCCAGCGCGCCGCCGTCCTGTCCGGGGCGGGCGATGGCGATGTTCGGCCGCGTCTCGTAGTAGTAGCTGCTGGCCGTGGGCACGAGCAGGCTGGCGCAGTCGTAGCCGCCGCGCAGGAACACGAGCAGAAACCGCACGTCCTGAGCGCGCGGGGCGGCCAGAACGCTTGCACTGGCCACGCCGAGCGCGCTGGCGCCCAGGGCCTGAAGAAGGTGTCTGCGTTGCATGGTGTTCTCCTATCCATGCATGAATTCGGGTGATGCGAGGAACAGCAGGTTCCATTCGCGCGGCGACGCCGCCTGGGCCAGCGCGTTGCGCGTGGCGGTGGTCCAGGCGGGCTGCAGGGCGCGCACGTAGGCGCTTTGCGCCAGCGGCGGGGGTGTGCGCTGCGGTGCCGCTGGCCCGGCCATCCCGTCCTCGCGCGGGGCGGGGGCCGTGGCGGCCCCGGCGCCGATGGCCCGGGCGATCTCGAAACGCGTGGACATCTGCCCGGAGCCCGACCACGCGGCCGCATCGAGCGGGTAGCCGTCGGGCGTGGCGCGGCCGTACAGGGGCTCGGCCAGGCGCTGCAGCCAGGCGAGCGCGGGCTCCGCGCCGGGCAGCACGGCGTCGCCATGCGCCAGGCGCAGGGCGGCCAGCACGTAGTGCACCGGGTCGCGGAAACGCTGGCCCAGCGATGCGCGAAATCCGGGGGCGTTGAAGAGTGCTTCCAGCACGGCGGCGATGTCGCCATCGGTGCGTTCGAAGGTGCGGGCCAGCGTCTGCAAAAGCGCGGGCGGCGGGTTGTCGCCCACCAGAAAGAGCGCGACCTTGCGCGTGACGAAGCGCGCGGTCGCGGGAGCGCGGGCCAGGCGGTCCAGCGCTTCGTCCACCTCGGCCAGGCCTTCGGCGCGCAAGGGCTGGCCCAGCAGCGTCTTGGGGTCCCAGTCGTGGCGCTGGGGGTTGAACTCAAACAGCCCCTGGCGCACGTAATGGCGGCGCAGTGCGGGCTTCATGCGCGGCGGCTCTTCGCCGGGCGGGCGCAGCGATACGCCCACGCCGGTCAGCACGCGCGCCAGCTCCTGCACGTCCTGCTGGCTGTAGCCGCCGTCCACGCCCAGCGTGTGCAGCTCCATCAGCTCGCGCGCATAGTTTTCGTTGATGCGGCCGGCTGCGTTCTGCGCGTTGTCCAGGTAGCGCAGCATGGCCGGGTGGCGCGCGGTGGCGCCCAGCAGGTCGCGAAAGCGGCCCAGCGCATGGGGGCGCACGGCACGCTCCTCGTAGTCGCCCACCAGCGCGCGCAGGCTGCCCTTGCCCGCGAACACGTTGAAGTGGTTCATCCAGAACCAGGTCATCTTCTCGCGCAGCTGCGCGGGCGTGTACAGCGCGCGCAGCACGAAACGCTCGGCCGCCTCCTGCTGCAGGGCGCGCATGTCCTGCTGCCAGGCCTTGAGCGCGGCCTTGCGCGCGTCTTCGGTGGGCAGGGCCTTGGCGGCGCGGTGGCGTGCGTCCATTTCCAGGGCCAGCGCCTCGGCGGGCACGCGGGAGATGGTCATCGCGTCGATGCGGGCCTGGGCTTCGCGCGGCAGCGCGGCCGGCGGGGGGCGCAGCTGGGCGGCCAGACAGGCCTGTGCGCCCTGGGGGGCCAGCGCCTGCGCGCCCTGGGCGGTGCAGCCCCAGGTGACGCGGTCCAGCAGGCGGGCCAGGGTGGGCTCGTCGGCGGTGCTCCATGCCTCCATCCCCGTCGCGCAAGCCATGCCGGGGAGCGCCCCGGCCGCCGCGCCCAGCAAGCCCGCGAGCACGGTGCGGCGGCGCAAGGGGGCGGGGCGTGGTGGCGAGGTCATGAAGAGGTTGGGCGGCAGGCCAGGTGCAAGTGGGCGCATGGTGCGCCGCCCCGCACCGCCGCGCAAGCCTGTGCGGCGGGTTTTACCTGCGCGACACAAACGGCCCGGAGGATGTGTCGATTGGTTTCCGCAGGCCGCGCAGCGTGGCGCGTGCGCGGCCTGTCTGCCCGCCTGCTACCGCGCGCCCGCGGGCGCAGCACCGGTGGCCTGCGCGGCTTCCTCGAAGCGGTCCACCGTGCGCAGCGTCTTGAACGCCAGCATCCAGCCGCCCACGACGCCCAGCGTGCACAGGCCGCCCACCACGGCCGCCGGCACCACGCCCAGCCACGACGCGCTGGTGCCGGCGCGGAACTCGCCCAGTTCGTTGGACGAGCCGATGAACAGCATGTTCACCGCGTTCACCCGCCCGCGCATGGTGTCGGGCGTGGAGAACTGCACCAGCGCGCCGCGGATGTACACGCTCACCATGTCGGCCGCGCCGGCCACCATCAGCGCCGCGAACGACAGCCAGAACCAGCTGGAGAGCGCGAACACCAGGTTGGCCGCGCCAAACACCGCCACGGCGATGAACATGGTGCGTCCCACATGGCGGTTGAAGGGGCGCATGCTCAGGTACAGCCCCGCGCCGACCTCGCCCACGGCCATGGCGCTGCGCAGCGCCCCCAGGCCCGCGGGGCCCACGTGCAGCACCTCCTGTGCATAGATGGGCAGCAGGGCCACCACGCCGCCCAGCAGCACCGCGAACAGGTCCAGCGAAATGGTGCCCAGGATGATCGGCCGCGAGCGGATGAAGGTGATGCCCGCCCCGAAGCGTTCGAACATCGTCCCCTGCGTGGGTCCGGGCGCCGTGGCGTGCGCCACCACCACGCGCAGGAGCAGCGCCACGCCCAGCCCGAAGCAGGCGCAGCACACGGCGTAGGTCAGTTCGCCGCCGCCGAGCGCATACAGCAGCCCGCCCAGCAGCGGCCCGCCGATGCTGGCCACGCGCATGAGCATGCTGTTGGCCGCGATGGCCTGCGCGAGCTGGCCGCGCGGCACGATCTGCGGCAGCAGGCTCTGCATGGCCGGGCCCGAGAACGCGCGCGAGCAGCCGTACAGCACCAGCACCGCATAGATGCCCGCCACGCCGCTGGCCCCGTGGCCCGACAGCCACCACAGCAGGGCGCTGCACAGCCCGCCCACGCTCCAGCTGATGGCCAGGATGCGCTTGCGCTCGAACCTGTCGATCAGGTCGCCCGCCGGCAGCAGCAGGCACAGCATGGGCAGGAACTGCGCCAGGCCCACATAGGCCAGCGCCAGCGGCTCGCGCGTGAGGTCGTACACCTGCCAGGCCACCACCACGGCCTGCACCTGCGTGGCCACGACGGCCACCACGCGGGCGATCAGAAAGGAAACAAAACCGGAATGGCGGTAGACGCTGGCGGCGGGCGCCATGGGCGTGGGCTCAGGGGTGGACATGGGCGGGGGAGGGGTGACGGATCGGCCGGGTGCGGTGCAATGCGCCGCCAAGCCTGGTGCGAAGGACCCTGGATGCTACCGGTTGTGCGGCGCCGCCCGGGCCCGCGCCGCGCAAATCCCTCAAAGTGGCGCCGTGCTGGGCCGACCGCGCCGCCGCATCCTCCGCCGTGGCGAGCGTGCGCCTTGCCCTGGGGGCGCGGAAGGCTTCAGCGGCCGTGCCGGTGCCGGTAGTCCCAGGGCGCCAGCGGGCGCCGCTGGGACCACAGGCCCGCGCCGCCGCCCCGCGCCTGCTGCTGCAGCGGCGCCAGGTGCGGGTGGCTGGCGGCGTAGGGCGTGTACACCCAGGCCAGGCCGGCCCGCACCTGGGCCGCGGCCACGTCGGTGCCTGCGCAGCGCACATTGGCCACCGTGCGGCCATAGCTGTCCCGGTCCAAGGCCTGCAAGGTGGCGCGCTGCCTGAAGCACAGCCGCGCCAGGTTCTGGCGGGACTTCTGTCCGAAGGCCTGGCGCGACTCGGGTGCGTCGATGGCGGCCACGCGCACCTTGACCTGCCGGTAGGCGCCGGGCGTACCGCAGCGCGCGGTGAGGGTGTCGCCGTCGCTGATGGCGACGACCAGGCACAAAAGGGTGGCGAGCGGCATGGATGGAGCGAAGCGGGGAAGCGGGTCGGGCCGAGGGGGCGGCGGCGGTGCGCACCCTCCTGCCATTTTGATGGACGGACCGGAGGGTGGCGCTTGATATTCAATGGATTCTAGCTATCAATAGTGTAGCTTTCCGGCACTCTGCTCCCACTCCGGCGGCGGCTGCGTGTGCGTCGTCTTTGCCCGTCCGGTGGCCGCTGTGGCGGGCACGCATCAACGCGCCACCGTTGAACCGCCGGGGCGGGGTTCAGGCAGGGTTTTGGGTGGTCATTGTGAGAAAATGTTTCACCCATGGGGCGAGGGCCTGCGACCGTGATTCGGCATGCAAGTGCCCGCCTGCGCGGCCGGGCCGGTGGGCGAGGGCGCAAGCCTGCCACGGCCGCTCTCCAGGCGGGGTGTGCGGCCCCGCTGCAATGTCGTGCCCGCGCGGCCGCCATCCCCCGTCGCCGCAAGGCAAGAAATCACCGAAGAAAGAGCTTCCGACCATGTCCTCCCCGCGCGTTCATGCCAGCCCGTTGTTCCTCAGCCTGCTTGCGGCCGCGATGTGGGGCCCTGCCGCGCAGGCGGCGGACGTCACGATCCGGCCGGCGGCGGGCTCGGGGTTTGCCGTCAAGGACGCCAGCGGAACGCAGATCCGCTTTCGCGTGGATGAGGGCGGCGCCATCGCCGCACCGGGGATCGCGGCTTCTCCGGCGGTGGCCAACCGGGTGTGCTACGGAGCGGCCGGCGTGCTCGGTCCGTGCCAGGCTTCGGCCGTGGGGGCCACGGGCGCCACCGGCCCCACGGGGCCGACCGGACCTCAGGGGCCCGCAGGCGCGGCAGGAACCACGGGCACCGCCGGTGCGACGGGGGCCACCGGGGCGGCCGGCTCGTTTGCGGGCAGCTACATGGGTGCCTGGTCCGCGGCCACGGCCTATGCCTCCGGCACGCTGGTCAGCCAGGGCGGCTCGACCTACCTGCAGGTATCGGCTTCGGACTCGATCAACGCCGACCCCTCCGTGAGCCCTGCCGTCTGGGCGCTGGTGGCGCAGGCAGGCGCGGCTGGCGCCACGGGAGCGACGGGCGCCACCGGCTCCGCTGGCGTCGCAGGAGCGGCTGGCGCGGCCGGGCCAGCGGGTGCGGCCGGTCCCGCGGGAGCCACGGGCCCGGCCGGGGCCACCGGCGCGACGGGGGCCACTGGCGCCACGGGTGACCTAACGGGGGCTGTCCAGTTCGCGCCCGCCGTGCAGCAGGCTGCCACCACGGCCAGCGCGCTCGTCAACCTCAAGCTGGTCGGTGCCGCCACGCTGGGTTCGGCCGGCAATACGCCACTGCTGTCGCTGTCTGCCAGCGGCCTGTACCTGGATGGCCAAAACCACGACAAGGAGCGTGTGCGTGTGGACAACGACGGCGCCATCCTGTCGGTGGGCGACTTTTCCAACGGCATGGGGGGCGCGCCGGCCGAAGGCCCGGGCACGCGGTTCCTGTGGTATCCGCAAAAAGCGTCCCTGCGCGCCGGGCAGATCGACGGCACCCAGTGGGACGACGCCAACATCGGCATGTATTCCACGGCGTTCGGCTACAACGCCAGGGCTTCGGGCGACTATGGCTTCGCCGTGGGGCAGGGTACGGTGGCGGCCAACGGCAACTCCGTGGCCATGGGGCTGTACAACGTCGCCTCCGGCTTCGCGTCGGTGGCGCTGGGGATGGGCGCGCATACCAACGCGCGGCAGGGCTCATTCGTTTTTGCCGACCGTTCGTTTCCCACCTTCTGCGACGGCGGCGTGTCCTGCTCGCCAGAAACCTACTTCCGCGCGGGGGTGAACAATTCCTTCAATGTGCGGGCCGCGGGCGGCGTGAACCTGTATACGAATGCCGCGGCCACCACCGGCCTGCGCATGAGCTATCTGTCCACTGGCGGGTCCAATTTCTACGGCAGCTTCGTGTGGACCGACCGCTCCAGCGATGCCGCGATCACCCCGTCGGGCACCAACCAGGCCATCTTCCGGTCTTCGGGCGGCTTCACGATCTACACCGACGCGGGCCTGGCGGCCGGGGTCACGGTGGGCGCGGGGGGCGGCTCGTGGTCCTCCGTCTCCGACCGCAATCTCAAGGAGAACTTTGCGGCGGTCGATGGTGAAGACGTGTTGCGGCGCCTGCGCGCGGTGCCGGTGACCACCTGGAACTACAAGACAGAAGGCCTTGCGGTGCGCCACATGGGGCCCATGGCGCAGGATTTTTCCGCCGCTTTCCGCCTGGGGGACAGCGATACGAAAATTGCCACCATCGATCCTGACGGCGTGGCGCTCGCGGGTGTCCAGGCGCTGGACAAGCGCACGGTGGCGCAGCAGCAAAGGATCGATGCGCTCCAGAAGGACCTGCAGGCCAAGGAGGAGGCGCTGGCCGCCATGGCCCAGCGCCTGCAGCGGCTGGAAAAGCTTCTCTCCCAGGCCAGGCCCTGAGGCGCGGGCGCAGCGGTGCGGACCAGGGCGCAGCAATTTGATACCTTGTGTGCGGGGGAACGGGCTGCCCGCTGACATCGCCACCCCGCCATGCGGGCCATACTGCGAAGCCATCGCAATGGGCCGCCGCCGGCGACCCCGTTGCCTCGCGCAAGGGAACTGCGGGCGGCCTGGCCCGTCACACCACCTCTTGGGCTGGCGCCTGCTTGCGGGCAGGCGCGGCCGATGATGATCCATGACACAAAAGGAGTGCCGGTTTGAGCTTTCCTTCGACCACCCCCATTGATCCAGGCGCCCTGGGCGCGCCTTCTTCCCGCGGATTTCTCGGCGGGGCACCGGCTCTGCGCCGTGCCCGGACTTTCGTGGCGGCCCTGGCGGCAGGAGCCGCGGCGCTGACTTTGCCAGGTTGCTCGGCCACGGGTGCCAAGACCTTCGCCGTGCCGGAGAACTTCGGATCGGTGGCCACCTACTCGCGCCTGTTCGATGCCACCCCGCAGCAGACCTGCGAGGCCTCGCGCCGCGCGCTGCTGAGCCAGGGCTACATCATCTCCACCCACCAGACGGAGTTGGTGGAAGGCAAGAAGAGCTTCCAGCCGGAGGCCGAGTCGCACCTGCAGATGGTGGTGCGCGTGGTGTGCCTGCCGGAGGCCAGCGATGGCAAGGTGAGCCTGGGGTTCGTGACCGCGCTGCAGGACACCTATGCGCTGCGCAAGACCAACAACTCCGCCAGCGTGGGCGTGGGCGCCATCGGCTCGGTCTCGCTGCCGTTTTCCGCCAGCAGCGAATCGCTGGTCAAGGTGGGGAGCGAGACCATCTCCAAGGACACGTTCTACGAGAGCTTCTTTGACCTCGTCAAACGGTACCTGGCGATCGACCAGGCCCAGGCGGCCGGAGGCTGAGGCCCTTGCGGGATGCGCGCGAGGCCTGGCGAAGCCGGGCGGCGGCCTCACTGCCCGCGCCAGCGCGCCACCTGCTCCCATCCCGCGGGCCAGTCGCCCAGGCCGCTGTCGGCATTCACATGGCCGAGCGCGCCCAGCACCACGTGTTCGGCGTTCCACGCGCCCGCGCACCGCGCCGAAAAACCGGGGGTGGAGTAGGGATCGCTGGTACTGCTCATCAGCATGAGCCTGTCCATCGTCGGCAGCGCGGCGGGCAGCGGGAAGAAGCCCCGGGCATCGGCTGGAAACGCCGGGCCCTCGGGGTCGGGCACGGCCACCAGCAGCAGGGCGTGCAGCGGCCGGTGGTGGCGTGCGGCCCAGTGCACCGCCACCAGGCAGCCCAGGCTGTGGGCGACCAGGATGGGGGGCTGCGCCGCCGCCGCGATGGCGTCGTCGAGCGCCTGTACCCACGCGTCGCACACGGGGTGATCCCAGTCCGCCTGCTCCACGCGCGCCACGTCCGCGTGCCGGGTTTGCCACAATGACTGCCAATGCCCGGGGCCGGAGTTGTGGATGCCGGGAATGAGCAAAACAGGTCGCGTCGCCATTGGTGTTCCTTGTCGTGAAAGCAGATCCATCACTGCCCCCCGACGATAGGAAAACCATGCCGCCGCGGCCAGCGGGCTTCATCGGAAAGCGCGCCCCCAAACCTTGAAAGCATCGCAAAGGAACCATCCCCGTGGAACTGGACAAGAAAGACCGGCAGATCCTCATGGCCCTGCAGGACGATGCGCGGCAGAGCCTGTCGGCGCTGGGCAAGAAGATCGGCCTGTCGCAGCCGGCGATGAGCGAGCGCGTGAAGAAGCTCGAGGACGCGGGGGTGATCTCGGGCTACGCGGCGCGCATCGACCTGGCCGCCGTGGGCCTGGGCCTGCAGGCCGTGGTGCGGGTGCGCACCACGCACGAGCACATCAAGCGCTACGTGCAGCTGTTCCAGTCCATGCCCGAAGTGCTGGATGCCGTGCGCGTGACGGGCGAGGACTGCTTCGTGGTGCGTTGCGCCTTCGGCCAGCCCGCCGACCTGGAGCGCGTGGTCGATGCGCTGGCGGCCCATGGCAGCGTGTCCACATCGCTGGTGCTGTCCCATCCCGTGCACAAGGCGGTGCCGCTGGCGTGAGGGGACGTGCAAGACGGGACGGCTTGCGGCGCTTTCAGTATCAATCTAGGTTGCTATATAAAATATAGCAAATCTTGCCTCTACGGCCGCGGCACCTCGTAGCGCAGCTCCGCGAAGATGCCGCCCAGCGTGGTCACGGACTTCAGGCGCAGCGTGGGCTGCACGATGGACCGCGGAAACAGCGGCGCGCCCGCGCCCAGCGTGACCGGTGCGATCTGCACGATCAGCTCGTCCAGCAGGCCCGCGTCATGGAACTGCCCCACGAGTTCGCCGCCACCCACGATCCACACATTGCGCCCTGCTGCGGCCCGCGCCATGGCCTGGTGCACGGGCCGCACGTCGCCCTGCACAAAGCGCACGTCGGCACCGGGAATCGCGCGCAGCCTGCGCGAACTGAACACCCACGTGGGCTGCGGGTAGGGCCAGGGCTGGCCCGCGTCGATGGCATTTCTGAGCATCCATTCGTAGGTGTGCGAGCCCATGGCCAGCGCGCCCACATCGCGGATGAAAGCGGGGTAGCTGGAGCCCTCGATCTCGCCAAACTGCAGCAGCCAGCCGAGGTCGTGGTCGGGCGTGGCGAGGAAGCCGTCGAGGCTGGAGGCGCCATAGAACTGGGTGGTCACGCGGATTCCTTCCGGTCGGTGGGTGGCCCTGCACTGTAGTGCGCGCTGGTGACAGCGTACTGGCAGCAATGGTGCGTTGCGCGCGGCCTCGCGGGGCCCTTGAAACCCCGTTCGCGCGGGCACGCGAATAGCGCGAGGAGCCGATGGAGTGCATTTTTAAAAATTGTATTGAGACAATTGATAGTCGTATTTGACAATCAATGTCGAAGAATCGAGACTGCATGCACCGACACACAGAGCCCATGCAGCCATGAAACGCCTGACCGACTACGCCAGCTACGCCGATGCCCAGAGCCACTTCGCGACCGAGCGCCTGTGGGATCTTTTCGATGGGGACCGCGCTGCGTTCAACATCGCCCATGAGTGCGTGGACCGCCATGCCGGTGCGGGCCGCGATGCGGTGATCGTCTGCCGCGCCGATGGCGTGGACGAAACCATCACCTTCGACGAACTCTCGCGGGATTCGGCCCGTTTCGCACACTTCCTCGAAGGCCGGGGCGTGCAGCGCGGCGACCGTGTGGCGATCATGCTGGAGCCCTCGCGGGCGTTCTACACGGCGATGTTCGGCGTGATCAAGCGGGGCGCCATTGCCGTGCCGCTGTTCACGCTGTTCGGCCCCGACGGCGTGCGCCTGCGGGTGGGCGATTGCAAGCCGAGCCTGCTCATTACCAACGAGGAAAAGCGCGGGGTCGTCGAGGGCCTGGGCACCGCCGCGTTCGAGGTCTTCGATGACGCGCTGTGGCAGCAGCTGCAGGCGCTGCCTGCCACCTACGCCAGCACGTCGCGGGCCGACGACCTGGCCGTGTTCCAGTACACGTCCGGCACCACGCGGGAGCTGCCCGAGGCCGTGAAGCACACCCACAAGGCGCTGGTCACGCTGATGGTGGCCGCGCTGTACGGCACGGGGCTGCGCCCCGGCGACCGCTTCATGTGCCCGTCGTCCCCCGCCTGGGGGCACGGCCTGTGGCATGGCACGCTGGCGCCGCTGGCGCTAGGCCTGACGATCGGCAGCTACAGCGGCCGGTTCAACGCCGAGCGGCTGCTGCAGGCGCTGTCGGCCCACCGCTTCACCAACATGTCGGCCGCCGCCACGCACTACCGCATGATGAAGAACTGCGGCAAGGCGGGCGACCACGCCTATCACTTCACGAAGCTGTCGTTCACCGGCGAGCCCATCGACGACGACACGGCCGACTTCGTGCACGAGCGCTTTGGCCTGGAGGTGTGCAGCATGTACGGCACGACCGAGATCGGCGTGGTGCTGGTGAGCTACCCCGGCGCCAGCGACTTCCCGGTCAAGCGCGGCTCGCTCGGCAAGGCCGTGCCCGGCACCCGGGTCGAGGTGCACGACGCGCAGGGGCACATCTGCCCGCCGGGCACCACGGGGCAGCTCATGGTCTTGCGGCGCGGCCAGTGGATACCCACCAAGGACCTGGGCCGCACCGACGAGGACGGCTATTTCTTCCACGGCGGCCGTGCCGACGACGTGATCATTTCCGCGGGCTGGACCATGAGCGCGGTGGAGATCGAGAACGTCATCCTCATGCACGAGGACGTGCTCGAAGCTGCCGTGATCGGCGTGCCCGACGCACTGCGCGGGCAGGTCGTCAAGGCCTTCGTCGTGTCAGGCCGCGAGCGCAGCGAGGGCTTCATCGACGAGATCCAGAACCTTGTCAGGACCAAGCTCAGCCAGCACGAATACCCGCGCCACATCGCGTTCGTGGCGGAGCTGCCCAAGACCCCCGCCGGCAAGGTGCACCGCAAGGTCTTGCGGGAGCGCGAAGCGGTGGCCTGCGCCTGAGCACCCCGCCACCCGCGGTCCCTTCTTCCCTCCGTCTGTCCGTCCATCCATCCATTCATTCATTCACCACCACCACCCCAAGGAGACTCCACCCATGTCCATTGCCACCACCCCGCAGCGCAGCTTTCCCAAGATCACCGACAGCGGCCTCGATGAACTGCGCGAGCGCATCGGCATCAAGATCGGCCAGACCGCCGAGCCCTGGTGCCACGAGGCCACGCGCGACAACATCCGCCACTACGCGCACGGCATCGGCGACGACAACCCCCTGTGGTGCGACCCCGACTACGCGGCCAGGAGCCACTACGGCGGCATCGTCGCGCTGCCCAGCTTCCTGTTCGCCACCAGCCGCATCGTGTCGGGCTATGTGGGCGGCCTGCCGGGCGTGCACGCCATGTGGTCGGGTGCGGACTGGACCTGGCACAAGCCCGTGCGCCGCAACGACGTGATCTCGACCGAGGCCTCGCTCAAGGACCTGATCGAGCACCAGACGCGTTTTGCCGGCCGGGCCATCCAGCAGATCTACCATGTGGACTTCTTCAACCAGGACGGCGACAAGGTGGCCGAGGCCGACAGCTGGTGCTTTCGCACCGAGCGCGACCATGCGCGGGAGCAGGGCAGCAAATACCAGAACGTGCGCGAACGCGGCCCGCGCCAGTACACCGACGAAGAGTTGAACGAGGCCTACAAGCTCTACCGCAATGAGGAAGTGCGCGGCGCCACGCCCCGCTACTGGGACGACGTGAACGTGGGCGACGAGCTGCCCACCATGTTCAAGGGGCCGATGACCGTGACCGGCTTCATCGCTTACGCGCAGGGCTGGGGCGGCCTGTACATCCGCGCCAACAAGCTGGCCTGGAAGCTGATCGACGCGCACCCGGGCGTGGGCATCAAGAACCGCTTCGGCATCCCGGACGTGCCCGAGCGCGTGCACTGGGAAGAAGACTTCGCGCTCGAAGTGGGCGCGCCCGGCGCGTACGACTACGGCCCCGAGCGCACCTCGTGGCTCACGCACCACCTCACCAACTGGATGGGCGACACGGGTTTCCTTCACAAGGCCAGCTGCAAGATTCGCCGCCACAACCCCGAGGGCGACATGCTCTTCATCAAGGGCAAGGTCACGCGCAAGTTCGAGGAGGGCGGCAAGCACCTGGTCGAGATCGCACAGGAGGCGCACAACCAGGACGGCGAGCTGTCGGTGCTTGGCGGTGGCGTGGTGGTGTTGCCCCGCCGCGGGTGAATAGCAGCATGACAAGCTTCAGCGCCCCGGCGCTGGAAGGCCTGCGGGTGGTGGACCTCACCCGCGTGCTCGCAGGCCCCCTATGCACCCAGATGCTCGCCGACAATGGCGCCCAGGTGGTCAAGATCGAGCCGCCAGGGGGCGACGAGACCCGGCACCTCGGACCGCCATACGACGACATGGGCCACTCCGCGTACTTCGCCGCGCTGAACCGGGGCAAGAAGGCCATCAGCCTGGACCTGAGCCAGCCCGACGCGCACGAGGTGCTGCACCGCCTGCTGCGGGATGCCGATGTGCTGGTGGAGAACTTCCTGCCCGGCACCATGGAGAAATGGGGCCTGGGCTACGAAGACGTGCTGGCCGAACGCTACCCGCGCCTCATCTACTGCGCCATCTCGGGCTTTGGCCGCGATGGGCCGCTGGGCGGCCTGCCGGGCTACGACGCGGTGCTGCAGGCGCAGTGCGGCCTGATGAGCATCAACGGCGAATCGGCCACGGGCGCCACGCGCATGGGCATTCCCATCGTGGACCATCTGACGGGCTATGTGGCGCTCACCGGCATCCTCATGGCCCTGTGCAGCCGGCACCAAAGCGGTGCCGGGCAGCGGGTGGAGGCCACGCTCTACGACACGGCGCTGAGCCTGCTGCTGCCGCATGCATCGAACTGGTTCGCGTCGAAGAAGGCCCCGGGCCTGCTGGGCAGCGCGCACCCCAACATCGCCCCGTACGACAAGTTCAGGGCGCGCGACGGGCATGTGTTCATCGGCATCCTCAACGATGGCCAATTCCGCCGTTTCAGCCAGCACATCGGGTGCCCGGGCCTGCCCGAGGATCCCCGGTTCCACGCCAACGCAGACCGCATCGCGCACCGCCAGGCGCTCAAGGACATCATCGAGTCCGCGATTGCCACGCAGGACTGCGAGCCGCTGTGCGAGGCGCTGATGCGTGTGGGGGTGCCCGCCGGGGTGGTGAACGACGTGCCGCAGGCGCTGGCCCAGGCGCACTGCGCGCACCGCGAGATGGTCATCCGGCAGGGCGCGTTCACGGCGCTGCGTGGCCCGGCGCGGCTGTACGGCACCCCGGCCCTGCCGGGAGCGCCGCCCCCGGCTTTCAGCCAGCATGCCGACGAGGTGCTGGCCGATCTCGGATTCAATGACGCCCAGAGGCGGGACCTGTATACCCGGGGTGTCGCGCGCACCCGCCCTCTCTGATCTGCAGAGCACAAAAAATAAAGGAGACAAGCATGCGAACCTTCGCTGCCATCATGACCGCTGCCAGTTTGCTGTGGGCGATGCCCGCTGCCCACGCGCAGGCCCAGGCCCAGGCCCAGCACCCCAGCTATCCCACCAAGCCCATCCGCATCATCGTGGCCTATGCCGCGGGGCAGGGCACCGATGTGGCCACCCGATTTTTGGGCGAGCAGCTCGGCCGGGAACTGGGCCAGCCCATCGTCGTCGAGAACAGGGCCGGTGCCGGTGGCAACCTGGGCACCGAGCTCGCGGCCCAGGCCCCGGGCGACGGCTACACCCTGACCATGGGCACCAACGCCACCCATGTGCTCAACCAGTTTCTCTATGCGAAGCTGGCGTTCGACCCCGAGAAGGATTTCGAACCCATCGCCATGGTGGGCACGTTTCCCATGGTGCTGGCGGTGGGGGCCAATGCCCCCCACCATTCCGTGGCGGAACTGCTCGAATCCGTGAAACGCGCCCCCCGCTCGGCCGACATCGCGATGCCCAGCACCTCGGCGCGCCTGGTGGTCGAGTTCCTGAAGGAGCGCTCGTCGGCCCCGTTGTTCGGCGTGCCCTACAAAGGCTCGGGCAACGCGGTGACCGACGTGCTGGGTGGCCAGCTGCCGGCGGTCATCGACACGCCCCTGGCGCTGCGGCCCCACATCGCGGCCGGCAAGCTGCGCGCCATTGGCGTCACGTCGGCAACCGCCAGCAACCTGGCGCCCGGCGTGAAGCCCATCGCGGAGCAGGGCCATCCGGGTTTCGAGTTCGTGGCGTGGAACGCGCTGTATGCGCCCAGGGGCACGCCGGCGGCGGTGACCGGTGTTCTCAATGCGGCGGTCAACAAGGTGCTGGCCCGGCCCGAAGTGCGCCAGCGCCTGCTGGAACTGGGCTTCGAGCCCGCGGGGGGAACGGCCGCGGCCCTGATCGAGTTCGCCAGGAAGGAGCGCCAGCGCTGGGCGCCCATCATCAAGGCTGCGGGCATCCGCGCGGACTGATGCAAGGCTCCGCTCAGGAGCCCGCCTGGAACGTGCCCGGGAAGAGATTCCCGGGCACTTCGATGGTGGCGGGCACATAGCGCAATTGGGCGCGCATCAGCGGGGTGCCCCCCGTCTGGCCGCGCTCCTCGCACCAGGCCTCGATGGCGACACACGCATCCTCGCCGCTGCTGGACACCAGGCGGCCCGTGAACGTCACACATTGGCCCAGCCGGGGCCGGGCCAGCAGCGTGACGTCGGACAGCTCCACCAGCTCGACCGGCGCTCCAAAATGCTGCCCCGGCAGCACGGCCCCCGCGAGGTCCATGGTGGCCAGCAGCCAGCCCGTGGGCACCTGGCCGCTGGCATCGATGTCCGCGGGCATGGTGATGGTCTTGAGCAGTGTCTGTGCCGCCGCTGTACCGGGCGCCGGCATGGTCAGCTCCCGCCCAGCAGGCGAGACAGCTCGGCCGCCTCCCGCTGCATGACCTGGGCCAACTGCTGCACCACGGCGGCACCCATCTGGCTGCTGAGCCCGACCACCACCAGGGTGTGGACCAGCCGTCCGCCCGGCGCGAAGACGGGCACGGCCACAACCGTGATGCCGGCCATGAAGTTGTCGCGGTCCAGGCTCCAGCCCCGGGACCGCGTGAGCTCGACCTCCTTCTTCCAGGTGGTGTACGTGGGGGCCTTGTCCCACACCACCCGGGCGAATTTCTCCTTGAGCGCGGGCCAGTTTTCGCCGCTGTAGGCAGCGATCAGCCGCCCCGTGGCGCTGACCAGCGTCTCGAACTGGCTGCCCACATCGGTGTGCACCCGAAACGGCTGGCTGGAGCGGGACAGCGCCAGCACCATCACCGTCTGGCGCGATGTGATCTCCACCCCCATGGCCGTCACGCCGAACTGCGCGGCCAGGCGGTCGAGCACCGGCTGCACCAGCTGCGTGAAGCCGCCGCCCTCCAGCACGCTGCGGGCCAGGCTGATCATGCCGGTGCCCAGCGCGTAGCGCTTGGTCGAAGGGTCGAGCGTGACCAGGTCTTCGGCCACCAGCACCCGCAGGATGTGCAGGCAGGTGCTGGGCACCAGGTGCAAGGCTTCGGCCACCGTCTTCAGCGTGAGCGGCTGCTTGTGCTCGCCCAGCAGCCGCAGGATGGCGATGGAGCGTGTCACGGCGGGCACGGGCCGCACGCGCACGCCTTTGGTCGGCTTGGTGTCGGCGGGGGGCGGGGCGGGCTTGGAGCGGGAGGCCATGGGCGGGTTCTGGAGCTTCAAACCGGCAAGCGTAAACCCATTTGTGGCCGCGTCGGCTGCAGCGCCGTGGTGCGGCCGGGCGCCGAAGAGGGCCATCAGGCTGTGGTGGGCTGGAATGTCCAGGGCGCGCTCCTTGTCAGGGTACAAAGGAATTTCGGCCACGGCGTGACGGCGGGCAGATGCCGGTGCGGGGCTGGCCGGCTTCATTTCATGGCTTTCATGAGCGCATGGGCCGTCAGCACCAGGCTCGCGCCCGCGCGCAGCTCGCCGCGCATGAAGACCAGGCTGCCGGTGCGCTCGATCACCTCGGCCCGCGCCTCGACGAACTGGCCGGGCCGCACCGGGCTCACGAAATGGGAATCGAGCTGCAACGTGACGCAGGGGCTGCGGCCGCAGGCTTCCCAGGCCACGGCGCTGAGGGCGTGGTCCATCAGGGTCATCAGCGCGCCGCCGTGGGCCGCCCCCGCGGGGTTGAGGTGCTGCGGTCCGACCGCGAAGCCATAGGCCCAGCCATGGTCTTCCCGCTGGGCCCACAGCGGCCCCGCGTGCTGGATGAAGCCGGCCAGGCTGCGCGCCTTCCAGCCCGTGCCTGGGGGAGAGAGGGTATCGGGCAATGTGAACTCCTCGCACCTGTCTGCAGGGCAGGTGGTGGAGGTAAATTGTACTTTTGAAAAATAATTGTATTAGTACAAAATACCTTGGGCATGAAGCTGCCCGGCCTGCGCGCCCATCAGCAGGCCGGGCCCTAAGCCCTGGAGCCGGCCGGCGGAATGGGCCGGGCCGCAGGAATCGCCGGAGTCCCTCAGGGCAGCTGCACCGTGTCCGCCAGGTGCCCGTACACCGCCGCGATGCGCCGCAGGTGGCGCGACTCGGGGTGCGTGAGCAGCCACAGTCCGTTGTCGCACTCGGGCAGCGAGCCGGTGAGCGGGCGCAGGTCGCCGCGGCCCTGGGCCAGGAAGGTGGGCAACACGCCCACGCCCGCGCCCCGGGCCACCAGTTCCATCACGGTGAGCAGGCTGTTGACGCGGTAGGTGGGTTGCGCCCTGGGGTACTGCTTCTTGCGCCAGCGCACCGAGGGGTGGCCGGGCATGGAGTCGTCGGGCGCGACCCAGGCCGCGCGGCCCGCCTCCACGTCGGACAGTGCCAGCGGGTTCGAGGCTGCGGTGTACAGCGCCGAACGGATCATGCCCAGCTGCCGGCCCACCAGGTGTTGCGGCGGGCGCCTGGTGGCGCGCACGGCGATGTCGGTGTCGCGCCGCGTGAGGCTCACCAGTTCATTGCCCGCATGCAGCTCGTACACCAGGGCCGGGTGGCGGGGCTGCAGCACCTGCAGGGCGGGGGCGATGAGGCCCTGCAGGATGGTGTCGGTGGTGGAGATGCGCACCGTGCCCGAGACCTGCTCGGGCTGCGCCTGCGTGGCGGTGCGGGCGGCCTCCAGCGCGGCTTCCACGCGCTCGGCCTGCTCGGCCAGGGCCTGGGCCAGCTCCGAGGCGCGGTAGCCCGCGCGCGAGCGCTCGAACAGCGGCTGGCCCAGCCCGCGCTCGATGCGCTGGATGGCGCGGAACACGGTGGACGCATCCACGCCCAGCCGCTCACCGGCCGCCGCCAGCGTGCCGGTGCGCACCATGGCCAGCAGCACCTCCAGCTCGGCGGCGCCCAGGCGGTATTGCGATGATGCAATGGATGTTTTCATGGATGCGTATTTTGTTTGCGTAAATGCAATCATAAATTCTGCCTGTCGCCCGTGCCACCGCTGTGTGCAGCGGCGATGCTCCCAACCCCTTTTTGCACAGAAAGCCCGCCACTGCCATGAAGCTCTACTACGCCCCCGGCGCCTGCTCGCTCGCCGTCCACATCGCGCTGCGCGAGGTCGGCGTCCCCTTCGACCTGACCAAGGTGGACCTGGCGCACCACACCACCGAGGCGGGTGCCAGCTACCTCGACATCTCCCCGCGCGGCTACGTGCCCTTGCTGGAGCTGGACGACCAGTCGCGCCACACCGAGGGCGCGGCGCTGTTGCAGTACGTGGCCGACCTGGACCCGGCGCAGGCGCTGATCGGCAAGCCCGGCTCGCGCGAGCGCCTGGCCGTGCTGGAGTGGCTCACCTTCGTCAGCACCGAGCTGCACAAGGGCTTCAGCCCCTGGCTGTGGCACAAGGAAACGGCCGAGTCCACGCGGCAGGCGGCCAAGGCCAAGCTGGCCGCGCGTTTTGCGGAGCTGGATGCCGTGCTCTCGCGCAGCGACTTCCTGGCAGGCGCGTACAGCGTGGCCGATGCGTATGGCTTCACCATCGTCAACTGGGCCCACCTGCTGGGCATGCCGCTCACGGCCTACCCGCATCTGCAGGCCTGGATGGCACGCGTGGCGGCCCGCCCGCAGGTGCAGGCCGCGCTGCGCGCCGAGGGGCTGGCACCGTGAGCGCAGCAGCGGCTGGCGCGCCCGCGCTCACGCTGGTCTCGCACGCGCTGTGCCCGTATGTGCAGCGCGTGGCCATCGTGCTGCGCGAGAAGGGCCTGGCGTTCGAGCGCCGCACCATCGACCTCGCCCACAAGCCCGACTGGTTCCTGGCCCTCTCGCCGCTGGGCAAGACGCCGGTATTGCAGGTGCGCGGCCAGAGCCTGTTCGAGTCGGCGGTGATCTGCGAGTACCTGGACGAGGTGGCCATGCCCGCGCTGCACCCGCAGGACCCGCTGCAGCGCGCCCGCCACCGTGCGTGGATGGAATTTGGCTCCACGGTGCTCAACACCATCGGCGCTTTTTACGCCGCGCCGGATGAAGCCGCGCTGCGGGCCCGCGCGCAGGAGCTGCGCGGCCGCTTCGTGCAGCTCGAAGAAGCGCTGGGTGCGTTCAGCGGCGCGGGGCCGTACTTTGCGGGGCCGGATTTCGGCATGGTGGATGTGGTGTTCGGCCCCGTGTTCCGGTACTTCGACGTCATCGACACGTTGCCGGGCGTGGACGGCCTGGGTCTCTGGCAAGGCTTGCCACGTGTGCTGCGCTGGCGCACAGCGCTGGCCGCGCGCGCCTCGGTGCAGCAGGCCGTCAGTGCGGACTATGCCGAAGGGCTGCGTGTGTTCCTGCGGGCGCGCGGCTCGGCACTGTCGCGCCGCATGGATGCGGTGACGGCGTAGCTGCCTCGATTCAATCGGCCCAGGTGCCCGGCGCCAGCCCGTCGAGCGTGTAGGGCCCGATGGCCGCGCGGATCAGCCGCAGCGTGGGGTGGCCCACGGCGGCCGTCATGCGCCGCACCTGGCGGTTGCGGCCTTCGCGGATGATGAGTTCGATCCACGCGGTGGGGATGGCCTTGCGCTCGCGGATGGGCGGGTTGCGCGCCCACACGGCAGGCGCGGGCTCCAGCAGGCGCGCGCGGGCGGGCAGGGTGGGGCCGTCGTTCAGCACCACGCCGCTGCGCAGCGCGGCCAGCGCGGCTTCGCCCGGGATGCCTTCCACCTGCACCCAGTAGGTCTTCTCCATCTTGAAGCGCGGGTCGGCAATGCGGGCCTGCAACGGCCCGTCGTTGGTCAGCAGCAGCAGCCCTTCGCTGTCGGCATCCAGCCGCCCCGCCACATACACGCCGGGCAGGTCGATGTAGTCCTTCAGGCCCTGCCACTTGCCCTCTGCCGTGAACTGGCTCAGCACGCCATAGGGTTTGTTGAAGCGGATCAGGCGCGAGGTCATGCGGGGAGTGATGTTGTGAATGAAATTGGCCGCTGGCGCTTGTCCATCAAGCGCAAGAAGCTATCAAAATGGTAGTTATGCGGGGATGAACAGCGCCGGGTCCACCATGGTGCGGTTGAGCATCACGCCCCAGTGCAGGTGCGGGCCGGTCACGCGGCCGGTGGCGCCCACCTTGCAGAACGCGTCGCCCGCGTTCACCACGTCGCCCACGCGCACATCCTTGCTGCTGAGGTGGGCGTACACGGTGAGCAGGCCCCGGCCGTGGTCGAGCCACACCGTGCCGCCGCTGAAGAAGTAGTCGCCCACGTCGATCACCCGGCCCGCCAGCGGCGCCACGATGGGCGTGCCCGTGGGCGCGGCGATGTCCATGCCGCTGTGCGGGTTGCGCGGCTGGCCGTTGAACACGCGCCGCAGCCCGAACGAGCTGGAGCGCCGCCCCGGCACCGGCACGCGCATGCGCGGCGATGCCGGCGCCTGGCCCGCGGGCTGCTCGGTGAAGGTGGCCATGACCCCGGCCTGGTGCTCGCGCTCGCGCTCGTAGCGTGCCTGGTCCTCGGGCGAGAGGTCCACCGTGCGCGGCGACACCTGCAGGTGCTGCTCCTTGTACTGCTTGTGCGCGACGGTGTAGTGCACCAGGCGCGGGCTGCCGCCGCCTTCGGCCAGCACGGTGATGAACGCATCGCCGGGCGCGGCGGCCAGCGGGATGCCCACGAGGGCGGTCCATTCGATGGCATCGCCCACCACCCGCAGCGGCACATCCACATCGCCCTGGCGCACCTGCGCCACCGGCCGCGTGGCCGCGGGCCCGAGCGACAGCCGCGCCACGCCCCCCGGCACCTGCAGCGCCTGGGGCCATACGGTGGGCGCGGGTGGCAAGGGCTTGGCGTGCAGCAGCCCCAGCATGGCGGGCTGCGCCAGAAGACCCGCCGCTCCCACCAGGGCGCTGCGACGGTTGATGGGGAGGGCGGGGTGGACGAGGGCAGGGCGGGCAGATTCAGACACGGCAGGGCAGGGATAAAAAGCGCAGTGGTGTGTGTTTGGGGAGACGGTGCGATGCGGCCGCTGTCGCGACCCGCACCAGCGATTGTGCCCCCGGTGTTGGCGGTGTCCGCCTACATTGCTCCGCCGGGCCGCCACCTACCATCGCGCCATGCCGAAAGCCGCCCACCGCCGCCGCCCTTCCACCCTGCTCACGGTTTTTCTCACGGCCCTGGCCACGGGCGCGCTGGTGTTGCTGGCGCTCAACTTCACGGCCGGCGAGAAGAAGGTGCAGCAACAACTGCCGCGCCTGTACAGCACCGCCCACCCGCAGTTCGAACGCGCGCTGGGCAGCCTGCTGGGCCCGGGCATCGTGGGCGGCAATGCGGTGACCGAGCTGCTCAACGGCGACCAGATCTTTCCGCCCATGCTGGCGGCCATCCAGGCAGCGCAAAAAAGCGTCACGTTCGAGACGTACATCTACTGGTCGGGCGACATCGGCAAGCAGTTTGCCGACGCCCTGAGCGAGCGCGCCCGCGCTGGCGTGCCGGTGCATGTGCTGCTCGACTGGGTGGGCAGCGCCAAGATGGAAGAGAGCTACCTGGCCGAGATGAAGGAGGCGGGCGTGCAGATCGAGAAGTTCCACAAGCCCCACTGGTACAACCTGGCGCGCCTGAACAACCGCACCCACCGCAAGCTGCTGGTGGCGGACGGGCAGGTGGCGTTCACCGGTGGCGTGGGCATAGCGCCCGAGTGGACGGGCCACGCGCAAGACCCCGACCACTGGCGCGACTCGCACTACCTGGTGCGCGGCCCCGCCGTGGCGCAGATGCAGGCCACATTTCTGGACAACTGGCTCAAGGTCACCGGCAAGGTGCTGCATGGCGAGGCGTACTTCCCGGCCATCGCGCCGGCGGGCACGCAAAAGGCGCAGATGTTCTCCAGCTCGCCTTCGAGCGGCAGCGAGAGCATGCAGCTCATGTACCACCTGGCCATCACGGCGGCCGAGCGCAGCATCGACCTGTCGGTGGCGTATTTCGTGCCCGATGAACTGACCCGCAAGTTGCTGATGGACGCCCTGGCGCGCGGCGTGCGCGTGCGCCTGGTCACCCCCGGCGAACACACTGACACCGAGACGGTGAAAGCCGCATCCCGCGCCACCTGGGGCGAGCTGCTGCAGGCCGGGGCCGAGATCTATGAGTACACGCCCACCATGTACCACTGCAAGGTCATGATCGTGGACCAGCTGCTGGTGTCGGTGGGCTCCACCAATTTCGACAACCGCTCGTTCCGCCTGAACGACGAGGCCAATCTCAACGTGTACGACACGGCATTCGCCAGGCGCCAGACAGCGGTGTTTGAAGACGACATCCGGCGGTCACGCCGCGTGACGTACGAGGCCTGGCGGGACCGCCCGCTGCGGGAGAAGGCGCACGAGAAACTGACGGGCTGGCTGCGCTCGCAGCTGTAACGGTGCTTGAGTGAAATAGGGCGCCAGCGCTCCTGGTGAAAGCGCCGGCTGCTATCAAAAGTGTAGTTTTCTGCTTTGGATGCGGGGTGGGGAGGGGGCGCCCCACGCCGGCATTGCCCCCTGTCCCACCGCTCAGTGCGTCACAAACTCGTACGTCACCGCTTCGCTGTCCACCATGTCGAGGATGTCGTCCAGCACGTCCTCGTCGTCGGTGCTGGCCCACAGGTCCTCGGGGTCGGCCGCAAACAGCGGCTCGATGGCGATGTCCATGTACTTGCCATCGGGCAGCTTGATGACGGGCGTGCCCTCGGAGGTATCGGCCAGCTCCCAGTCATCGGGCACGGTCATTTCGAGTTGGATGGTGACGTTGAGTTTTTTCATGGCGAGTCCTTGTTGCTGAACCGGGCAGGGTAACCGAGTTTGACAAGAAATGGGCGTGTAGCGCTTGTTGGACAAGCGCAATATGCTATAAAAAATAGAGCATGAGCCGTGGACGGAGCCTGAGTATGCCGGCCCCTGCGCGGTGCGGGCCTGCATGGCACGCCGCTTGCGACGCTGGGGTGTTGTGCAAACGCTGCCGTCAACGCGCATCCATGCACGCGTGCAATGCCCGTCCTGCGCCGCTGGCACCACCCCGGATGAACGCCCCTGGCTTTTGCCCGCGGGCCTGCTGTAATGTTTGCGGCGACGGGGTGTGCCGGCCGCTGCGGCCCGCGTGGCCGGTGCACCGTGCTGCCACACCCTTCGCCAAGCCACCTTTCACCCACTGGAGAACCTCGAAATGATCCCCAAGAAAATCCTCGCCCTTGCCGCAGCCGCCGTGGTGGCCAGCCTTGCCTTCAGCCAGGCCGCGCAGGCCGGCCCCCGGCTCGACAAGATCATGGAGGCCAAGGTCATCCGCGTGGGCACGCCCGGCGACTACCGCCCGTTTGCCATGAAGACCGACGCGGGCTACTCGGGCCATGACATCGACGTGATCGAGACCATGGCCAAGGAGCTGGGTGTGAAGATCGAATACGTGCCCACCACCTGGCCCAACCTGGTGAAGGACCTGCAGGGCGACAGGTTCGATGTGGCGGTGGGCGGCATCACGCGCAACGTCAACCGCATGCGCATCTTTGACATGCTGCCCGGCTACGCACCCTTCGGCAAGGTGGCCCTGGTGCGCGCGGCCGACAAGGCCAAATACACCAGCGTGGACGCGATGAACCAGCCCACGGTGCGTGTCATCAAGAACCCCGGGGGCACCAACGAAACCTATGTGCTGGCCAACCTGAAAACAGCCCAGGTCAGCACGCACGACAAGAACGCCGAGATCCCCGCGTTGATCGCTGAGGGCAAGGGCGACGTGATGATCACCGAGACGTACGAGGCCCTGCACTATGCCAAGGCCGACCCGCGCCTGCACGCCGCGTTCGTGGATGCACCGCTCACGCCCAAGAACTACCTGGGCTTCATGCTGCCCACCGACGATGCCGACTATGTGCGCGTGATGGGCTTCGTGTGGGGCCTGGTGGACAGCCGGGGCGCCATCAAGCAAGCCGCCGACAAGTGGCTGAAGTGAAGTGATGTGATGTGAATTGAGGGATGGGGAGGGGCTGGGGCGGCGGGCGCGTGGCGCGGCACCGCCTGCCGGTGCGCCGCCGTTCACCCCGCCGCCGGGGCCGTGTGCATGGCCCGGCCGGCACCGATTTACTCCGCCGGAATCTCCGGCTCCACCAGCAGCGCCAGCAGCTGCAGCGACTCCTGCCAGCCCAAGTAGCACGCCTCGGCGGGGATCACGGCAGGAATGCCCGCCTGCACGATGGACACCTCGGTGCCCACGATCACTTTTTTCAGCTGGATGGTGGTGCGCATCTCGCCCGGCAGGTTGGGGTCGTCGAACCGGTCGGTGTGCACGATGCGCTCGCCCGGCACCAGCTCCACATACTCGCCACCAAACGCATGCGTCTGGCCGTTGCTGAAGTTGGTGAACTGCATGCGGTAAGTGCCGCCCACGCGGGCATCCAGGCTCAGCACCCGGCCGGTGAACCCATGGGGCGGCAGCCACTTGCACATGGCGTCGGGGTCCAGGAACGCGCGGTAGATGCGCTCGGCCGGTGCGCGCAGCACGCGGTGCAGGGTGACGGTGCCTGTGGGGGTGGTGTTGGTGGTCATGCTGGGGTCTCCTTGGGGGTGGACATCAGGGTGGATGAAGGCGTGAGCCGCTCAACCATATCGCTCATTCAACGTGTTCACACCCTGACGACGAACGGGCCCGCGCGTTTTCGACAAGCCGCCGCTGCCACCGCGGCTTTTTTTCGTTTCAGGCGGAAACCATGCGGGCCCCAAAACTCTCGCTGCCCTGGGCCCAGGCCAGCAGCCGGTCGATGTTGGGGTGCTTGCCCGGGAAGGCCTGCGCGTCGGCCACATGCTCGGCGTACCACTCCAGCCCCAGGGTGGCGGCCGCGGGCGTGATGCGGCCGCCATACAGCGCCGCCAGCGCGGCATACACGGCCAGCGAACCCGTCTGGCCGGGCTTGTTCTCGATGGTGGCCAGCACCTGGCCGCCAGCGTCCAGCAGGTGCAGGGCGGCGAGGTGGCTTGTGGAAGGAAGCAGCTGAAGGCGGTTTGCGAAATTCATGGGCAAGGACAAAGAGTGGGTGCCACGGGCGGATTCCCCGGCCCGCAGCGAATGGATGGATCGTGTGGGCCCGCATTGTCGTGCCACCCGGTGGGCCGCACAAACGATCCCGTGTCCCGCGCAGCGCGCCTGAATCTTTTTACGAAGGATTGACCAATTCATAGCCGTTTGGTTATTATTCGTCATCCATAACCAATGAGTTATATCCTGTGAAATCCCCTGAAGACCTGACCTTCGCGGCGTTGTCGGACCCCACGCGCCGTTCCATCTTCCAGCAGCTGTCCCGGGAGGGGCAGCAGACCGTGAACGTGCTGACGGGGCATTCCCACATTTCGCAACCTGCGGTGTCCAAGCACCTGGCCGTGCTCAAGCGCGCGGGGCTGGTGGAAGACCGCCGTGCCGGGCGCGAAACCTACTACCAGGTGCGGCGCGAAGGGTTGGCGCCCCTGGTGGACTGGATGAGCGTCTATGCCGGCTTCTGGAACCAGCGCCTGGATGACCTGGAGAACCTGCTCGGACGCATGGACCAATGACTGCGCAACTCCACTCCAGCAAAGACACCATGCAGAACCGCCATCACCGTTCCAGCCCCGAGGCTGCCGTCGCGCTCACCTTGCAGGCGGTGCGCCATGGCTGACGCAACCCGATCCCATGGCCCCACCCCCACGGCGCAAGGCACCCGGTCCCTGGTGTTCGAGCGGCAGCTACCCCACCCGCGCGAGAAGGTCTGGCGCGCGCTCACCCAGTCCTGGCTGATGCAGGAGTGGCTCATGCCAAACGACTTCGTGGCCGAGGTGGGGCACCGCTTCACGCTGCGCGCGCAGCCCCTGCCGGGCTGGTCGGGCGTGACGCACTGCGAGGTGACCCTGGTGGAGGAACCCAGCCAGCTCGCCTACCGCTGGGGCAACGGCACCGAGTCGGCCAATGGGCTCATCACCCACATCACCTGGACCTTGCAGGAGCACGGCGGCGGCACGCTGCTGCGCATGGAGCAGGCGGGTTTCCGGCCCAACGATGGCATCAGCTTCGAGCGCATGGGCGGCTTGTGGCCGCGCATTCTGGAGCGCCTGGAGCAGGTGGTGCACAGCCGCGAAGGCCCCTAACGCCAGCCTGCCACGGCCTAGCCAACCTCCCTCATATCCCTCACCCACAGTTTCTCAACCCATGAACTCAAGCATGAACATGACCCTGACGACGCCCACTCTCCAACCCACCCGCGCCCCTGGTGTGCGCATTGCCATCGTCTTTCACAGCGGCTATGGCCACACGGCCCGGCAGGCCCAGGCCGTGAAAGAAGGCGTGGCGCAGGTGGAGGGCACCGAGCCCCTCCTCATGACCGTGGAAGAAGCGCCCTCACGGTGGAATGACCTCGCGTCCGCCGACGCCATCATCTTCGGCGCGCCCACCTATGTCGCCAGCGCCTCGTCGCAGTTCAAGGCCTTCCAGGAAGCCACGTCCAACGTGGTCATGGCCAAAGGCCTCGGCTGGAAGGACAAGATCGCCGCGGGCTTCACCAACTCGGGCTCGCGCTCGGGGGACAAGCTTTCCACCCTGATGCAGATGGCCCTGTTCGCCGCGCAGCACGGCATGCACTGGGTGAACCTGGCGCTGCCCCCGGGCAACTGCTCGTCCACCGGGTCGGAGGAAGACCTGAACCGCCTGGGCTTCTGGCTGGGCGCCGCGGCGCAGTCCAACACCGACCAGGGTGCCGACGTGGTGCCGCCAGAGGCAGACCTGGCCACGGCGCGGTACCTGGGGGAACGCGTGGCCCACACCACGCTGCAGTTTGTGCGGGGGCGTGTGCACTGAGGCTGGCTTGTGGCCTTCTGGCCAGCGCGCTGAGATTTCAGTGAAATGGGCTGCTGGAGCTGGATGGATAAGCGCTGGCAGCTATCAAAACTGAAGCGCAATCGATTCCAGGAAGAAGGACGCACCGGCCCCTGCGCGCGCGGGCACCGGTTCAGGCCTGCCACACCCCAAACCCCGCCGAGCGCAGGTCGATGCCGATCTCGATCTCCCGGTCCACCGCGTCTTCGTAGCTCATGGGGTTGAAGCCTTCGTACAGGTCGGGCAGCAGGCGCAGGCCGTACTGCTGTACAAACCGGTTCGCCTGGATGCCTGCCTTGTGCTTGTCAAACCGCACGTCCGGGTCCAGGCCCGTCATGCCCACGTACACGCAGGGTTTGCCGTCGATGTAGCCGGGGTTGTTCTTGCGAAAGCGGGGCTCGTTCAGCACGTCCTTCGAAAGCTCGACGACATAGACGTGGTGGTGGAGTTTGCGGCGGGGCATGGAGCGACAGGAGGAAAAAAGAACCACCGGCGCAGCGGGAACACGCGCAGGCAGCGCCGGCAAGCGTAGCAAAACCCGGCGCATTGCTGGCGCGGATGCTCCGGCACTGCCCAATTCGCGCCTTTTAAAACCAAAAAGAATATTAATTCAAATTCAAATGCGAATTGATATATACTGAGTGGGTTGCAGTCACGGCCCTTAACGCGTGCCGTCACCGCAACGCCTGCTCTGTGGCGGCCATCCGCCCCAGGCCAGCCGCCTTTTGCGACCTTTGTCGCCCAGTGGGTCTGTAGAGCTGCAGCCCACCGAGTCCCTCGATGCTCACGCAGGTCGATTTCCAAGCCTGCGATCCTGAATGAACCAGATTTCAAAGACCGCCATTTCCATGGGCCAGTACGTCGTTTCGCCCGCGACACACCCGACCGACTGCGGCCGCTTCCGCGCCTCCTTCTCGGTCCACCGTTCCCAAGGCAACGGCAGCTACTGCCGTGTCTTCCGTTTCGACAAAGCCTTTGCCTCGCGCGAAGCCGCCCGGCTCTTTGCCGTTACCCAGGGCTGGCTGCAAACGTGCATGCCGCATCCCCCCGTGTGCTGATGGATGGCCTGCCCACCGCAGACCCCATCCACGCTTCCTCGTTGTGGCGGACATCCGGTCCGCACACCCTTGTCCCAACGGTGCGCCCTGCGTTGCGCGCCCTCCTTCAGAAAGGCTCCTCCATGAGCACCAAGATCTACGTGGGCAACTTGCCCTATTCCGTGACCGATTCCAGCCTGGAAAGCAACTTTGCCGAGTTTGGCCGGGTTTCCTCCGCCAAGGTCATGATGGACCGCGAGACCGGCCGCTCCAAGGGCTTCGGCTTTGTGGAAATGGCGTCCGCCGAAGTCGCCCAGGCCGCCATCACCGCGCTGCACGGCATGTCTGTCGATGGGCGCGCGATTGTCGTGAACCTCGCCCGCCCCCGCGAAGAGGGTGGCGGCTCGGGTGGCTACAGCGCGGGCGGCTACAGTGCCAGCAAACGCTCGGACATCGGCTACGGCACGGGTGGCTACGGCGGCGGGCGCTACTGAACCCGGCAGCTTCCTCTGAAAAACCGGCTCCGCGGAGCCGGTTTTTTTTCGTCCCGGCCCAGCGGCATGGAGCCATCCCCACAGCGGCGCGGGCCACCTTGCGCGCGCGGTGCACTGGGGCAGAATCCAGCCATTGGTGAGCTGAAGAACGGCAAACCAAGGAAGCACATCACATGAAATCCATCCATTGGTTCTCCCTGGCTGCGCTCGTCCTGGGGCTGGCGCTGCTCTTCCTGGGGTCTTCAACCGCAGGCGGGGTCGTCCTGGGGCTTGCCTTCGCCGTGGAGCTGATTTGCTCCGCATTGACGGGAAAACAGACGAACGATGGCACCCATTGATGTCCGCAAGGGGCGCGGAAGCGGCGCCGTCCGTGAAGAAAAAAATGGCCGGCCAACCTAGGCCCGCCTGGAGGCCTCCTACGGAGGGCTTCCCAAAGCGCCTAGCAGGCGTGCGCTCACCTCTGATGCATCAAGCGTGGCGAACTGCATGTTGTGCTGATCCGTCAGCGGGCCGTGGCCGGGTTCCATGCCACCGGCAGCGCTGTAGCCCATGGCCTTGAACTTCCAGACCCCGCCGACCAGCTTGAGCGAACCCACATGCGCGCCATCGGCGGTGTGCACTGACACCACCCCGGCGTTGAGCGGCAACAACTGCAAGGGGCCCGCCACCGGGCCGGCCGGCACGTGGGCGAAGGTGGGAGTGAACGTGGCCGACAAGGGCTGGGTGTGAGGCATGGCGGTGTTTGTACCGTAAAAGCGCGGCGCCCACCGCCTGGTGCCGTGCGGGGAATCGGCAGGCAGAAGTCTGTCTACGGCCAGAAGCTGCCGGTGGTGAATCGTGAAAGCGGACGCTCAATGAACTGAGCTAGCGGCCCGCAGAATGTTGGTTCGCTTGAGTGGTGGGTTAGACGCTGAAACGCTACTTTGTCTTCCGTTTTTGCTGACCAAATGGCCACCAACCTAGCAAAAAAAGTGGAAGGGACAGAAGTACCTTTAGTGCGGCATAGTTCGTTGCATCCAAGGTGGGGGCAGCGGCGGGCCCAACGATACCGCCTTGCTGAACATATTGCTCTCGATATTTCAGTAGCTCATCAGAGTTGCATGCTGCAGGGCAACTGCATGCGATGCATTCCAAGGCTGCAGGGCTGTTCGATGCCCCGCAGGATAAGCAAGACCATTGATATTCAGGCATAGCTTCAACCCAATGTAGGTCGCGCCAATTCGCCGACCATATCTTTCGGTAGTTTGGCTCATAACGGCCAGGATCGGACCTTCAATGCGTCAACCCAATTTTTCAGTCCAATGCGCCCCTTGACATATTTCTCTCTCGTATCAAACGGTTCACTAGTGCGGCACGGAGAACAAGATGTGATGGTTCCTTGGTGGAGCTTTACGAAGACAGTTCTAGCGGCAGCGTCTCTGTCACTGGTGCGTGATGGGATTGTTCGACTCGATGACGTAGTCCTTGAAGGTCCGTTCACGTTGCGTCAGCTGCTGAGACATGAAGCCGGGCTGGCTGACTACGGTGAACTTGTCGAGTACCACGCTGCCGTTGCTCGCGGCGATGCGCCCTGGCAGGCGGATGAAATGTTGCAACGCCTCGATGCCACGAGGTTGCGTTATGCCCCTGGAGTGGGGTGGCAGTATTCGAACGTCGGCTACTTGTACGTAGCGAGACTTATCGAGCGTGCGACAGGTCTCGCACTTGAGGAAGCGCTTATGCAACAAGCGTTGGCGCCCTTGGGCCTGCTGAGAGTTCGTAGCGCAAAGACGCCAGCTGACTTGGAAGGCTTGTGCATGGGGGCCATTTCGACTTATGACCCGAGATGGGTTTATCACGGCTTGCTTGTTGGCTCTCTCTCCGACGCTGCCCTCTTTCTAGACCGCCTGATGGCTGGACACCTTCTGCCTGATTTGCTGGTGCAGGAGATGCAAGCTGCACGCGCCCTTGGCGGACCTCTTCCTGGGCGCCCATGGAAGTCGCCGGCATACGGCCTCGGGCTGATGCAAGGCGTGTTGCATACGGGGCCGACATTGTGTGGGCACACCGGTGCTGGGCCGGGCAGCGTGGTGGCCGTCTATCGCAGAGCCAACGGTTCTAACACGGCGACTTGTGCTGTCTTTCACGCAGGTTCCGACGAAGGCCTTGCAGAGGAGGAGGTCGTCAAGCGGTTGTCGGCGTCCCTGAAGTCTGGTGATTGACGATGCGTGTCCTCTTAGCGTCTGCTTTCAAAAAGCGAATATGACAGTGTTGGGCCCCAAGCTGTCATCAGTCCAAAAGCAAAAGGCCAGCAGACCTCACAGTCTGCTGGCCCTTCTTTGTTCACAGAGAAATCACTTCCCCCAGGAATCCTTCAACCCCACCGCCAAGTTGAACACCGGCTTCCCCGCCGCATGGTCCACCCGGTCCGCCACAAAATACCCATGCCGCTCGAACTGAAACTTGTCGTCTGGCCGTGCATTGGCCAATGACGGCTCCACGATGGCTGTCACCACCTTCAGGCTGTTCGGGTTCAGGCTTTCGATGAAGTCCTTGCCGCCTGCGTCGGGCTGGGCGTCCAGGAACAGGCGGTCGTACATGCGCACTTCGGCATTCACGCCGTCGGCCACGCCCACCCAGGTGATGGCGGCCTTGACCTTCACGCTGTCGGCGCCGGGGGTGCCGCTCTTGGTGTCGGGCACCACGGTGGCCAGCACTTCGGTGATGTTGCCGGCGGCATCCTTGGTGCACCCGGTGCATTCGATGACGTAGCCGCCCTTCAGGCGCACCTTGTTGCCCGGGAACAGGCGCTTGTAGCCCTTGGGGGGCACTTCTTCAAAGTCTTCGCGTTCGATCCAGACTTCCTTGCCGATGGTGAAGTGGCGCTCGGGGCTTTCCACGCCTTCAGGGGGGTGGGGCAGGGAGGGCAGGGTGCAGGGCTCCAGGTGGCCCGCGCCCATGACGTCGTCCCAGTTGGTGAGCACCAGCTTGACGGGGTTGAGCACGGCCATGCCGCGGAAGGCCTTGAGCTCCAGGTCTTCGCGAAGGCAGCCTTCCAGGGTGCTGTAGTCGATCCAGCTGTCGCTCTTGGTCACGCCGATGCGTTCGGCAAAGGTCTGGATGGCCTCGGGCGTGTAGCCCCGGCGGCGCAGGCCCACGATGGTGGGCATGCGCGGGTCATCCCAGCCGCTGACCTTGTGGTCGTACACCAGCTGCGCGAGCTTGCGCTTGCTGGTGATGACGTAGGTGAGGTTCAGGCGCGCGAATTCGTACTGGCGGGGGGGCGGGCTGGCCAGCAGGCCGCCTTCGGTCAGGCGCTCCAGCAGCCAGTCGTAGAACGGGCGCTGGTCTTCGAATTCCAGCGTGCACAGGCTGTGGGTGATTTGCTCCAGCGCATCCTCGATGGGGTGCGCGTAGGTGTACATCGGGTAGATGCACCAGGTGTCGCCGGTGTTGTGGTGCGTGGCGCGGCGGATGCGGTAGATGGCCGGGTCGCGCATGTTGATGTTGGGGCTGGCCATGTCGATCTTGGCGCGCAGCACCATGGAGCCGTCTTCGTGCAGGCCGGCCTTCATCTCGCGGAACTTGGCCAGGTTTTCGGCCGGGGTGCGGCTGCGAAAGGGGCTGTCGGTGCCGGGCTTGCTGAAGTCGCCGCGGTTGATGCGGATCTGCTCGACGGTCTGTTCGTCCACGTAGGCGTGGCCGGCCTCGATCAGGTACTCCGCCGCGCGGTACATGAAGTCGAAATAGTCGCTCGCCTGGTAGGGCGGGGCGCTGGGGTGGCCGTTCCAGTCAAAACCCAGCCATTTCACCGCGTCGATGATGCTATTGACGTATTCGGTGTCTTCTTTTTCGGGGTTGGTGTCGTCAAAGCGCAGGTGGCACACGCCGCCGTAGTCGCGCGCCAGGCCAAAGTTGATGCAGATGCTCTTGGCGTGGCCCACGTGCAGGTAGCCGTTGGGTTCGGGCGGGAAGCGGGTGCGGATCCTGGCGGGGTCGGGCTGGCCGATGGCGTGGTGGGCGGCGTCGCCCGGGCTGCCGCCCCAGCGGCGGGAGGCGTAGGTGCCTTTTTCCAGGTCGTTTTCGATGACCTGGCGCAGGAAGTTGCTGGGCTTGGTGGTTTCCAGGGATGCTGCGGGGGCAGCGCCGGGGGTGCCGGCGGCAGGATTGGCGGGGTTTGGGGTGCTCATTGGGCCATTTTAGGCGCCGGTTTCGTGAAGGTTTACGCATGGAAACAGGCGCGTATACGTCCAGACACAACGTAAAGACAGTTTTATGCCATCCTTTCGGCTACTTGGTGCGTTATGTACCGGTGAGGTGAGTCCATTTGGCTGGCTGCCCTCGCTCAAACAGGAGATTTCCATGACGAAAACCCGTTCTATCTATGCCATTGCCGCCTCGGCTGGCGTGGCGCTGGCATTGCTGGCCGGCACGGGCGCAGCCCAGGCCCGCGGCGACGTGAATTGGTCGGTTGGTATCGGCGTGCCCGGCGTGGTGGTGGGGGCCAGCAATGGCTACTACGCACCCGCCCCGGTGTACGTGGCCCCGCCGCCCGTGTACTACGCGCCACCCCGGCCCGTGTACTACACGCAGCCCCCAGCGTATTACGCCCCTCCACCCGTGGTGTACTACGGTGACCGTGGGTACCGCCACCATCGACACCATGACCACGGCTATCGTGGCCATGGACACAATCGCCATTGGGACCGTTGATCGGCGACGGGCCCGCGGGCCCGTCTGCTGATTGTTGCAACCAACCTCTTGGGCGCCAGTCGCTCACAGGCAGCGTCTTTGCACAGGCTGCCTTTTACAGCGGCCCTTCGGGGCCGCTTTTCTCGTGGGGCGTACCTGAAGGGGCCGGCGCCTGCGGGCCGCCGCATAATCGCGCACTCTGGCCTGCCAGCGTGGCAGGTGCCTAGCCCCGGAGTGCTGCATGTCTGTGAAGAAAAAAACCGTTTTTGTCCTGAATGGCCCCAACCTGAACCTGCTGGGCACGCGTGAACCCGCCGTGTATGGCGCAGCCACGCTGGCCGACGTGGAAAAGCTCTGCGCCGACGCGTGTGATCGCCACGGCTTCGCGTTGCGGTTCCATCAAAGCAACCACGAAGGCGCGCTGGTGGACTGGATTCACGAGGCCGGCCGCCTGCACGCGGCGGGCGAGCTGGCGGGCGTGGTCATCAACGCCGGGGCCTACACCCACACCAGCATCGCCCTGCACGATGCCACCAAGGGCACGGGCATCACGCTGATCGAGCTGCATATCAGCAACGTGCACGCGCGCGAGGCCTATCGCCACCATTCGTACATGGCGGCTGCGGCCAAGGCGGTGATGTGCGGTTTTGGCGTGCTGGGTTACGGCCTGGCCATCGACGGCCTGGCGCAGTTGCTGGCGCAGCAGCCGCCCGCGGCCTGAGCCGCCGGGAAGTTCACTCTTCTTCTGCCGTTCCCGCGTTAACCGCACATTCCGGCTCCGGCACGACAGGGCAAACATGGCGCCACGACCGCTTGAGGTGCGCGAGGACGAGGTGGAGATCACCGCCATGCGTGCCCAGGGCGCGGGCGGACAGAACGTCAACAAGGTTTCCAGCGCGGTGCACCTGCGCTTTGACGTGGGCGCCTCCTCACTGCCCGGGGACGTGAAGGAGCGCCTTCTGGCCCTGCGCGACACCCGCATCACGCAGGAAGGCGTGGTGGTCATCAAGGCCCAGCAGTACCGCAGCCAGGACCAAAACCGCAATGATGCGCTGGAGCGCTTGAACGCGCTGGTCAACAGCGTCGCGGTGCCGCCCCGCGTGCGGCGCGCCACCAAGCCTACCTATGGCTCCAAACAGCGGCGCCTGGAGGGCAAGACCCAGCGCGGCGAGACCAAGGCGCTGCGGGGTAGGGTGCGCGGTGGGGGGGATGGTTCGTGAGCGGAGTCTCGCCGCATTGGCACCATGGGTAGAACAATCTGTCTGGCGTACAGGGCTTGGTAGCGGGGCCCATCGGTCCTACATTCAAGGCATTACCGGATGGAGTTGCCATGTCTGCCACAGCCCAAACCCCCGCCACTGCCGCGCCCCACGGCGCCATTCCCGCGCTGTTCGTGTCGCACGGGGCACCCTTGTTTGCCATCGCCGCCGGCACCACCGGCCCTGCGCTCACCCAGTGGGGCGAAAGCCTGAAGGGGCAATATCCCGGCCTGCGCGGCGTGGTGATCATGTCGCCGCACTGGATGGCGCGCTCCCTGCAGGTCATGACCGGGCCGCAGCCCGCCACCTGGCACGACTTTGGCGGGTTTCCACCCGCGCTGTACCAGCTGCAGTATCCCGCCAGCGGCTCCCCCGCGCTGGCGCAGGAGGTGCTGGGGCTGCTGCAGGCCGCGGGCATGGCCGCGCAGGGCGACGCGGCCCGTCCGTTTGACCACGGGGCCTGGGTGCCGCTGATGCACCTGTTTCCCGAGGCCGACCTGCCCGTGGTGCAGGTGGCGCTGCCCGTGGGCGCCGGCCCGGCCGAGGTGTATGCACTGGGCGCCGCCTTGCGCGGCCTGCGCAGCCAGGGCGTGCTGGTGGTCGGCTCGGGCAGCATGACGCACAACCTGGCCGAGTTCTTTGGCGGCGCCCGGGAGCCCGCGCCGTACGTGCTGGAATTCAGCCGGTGGATCGAAGCAGCGCTGGCGCGCGGTGATGTCAGCGCGCTGCTCAACTACCGCAGCCAGGCCCCGCATGCCAGCCGCGCGCACCCGACCGAAGACCACTTCCTGCCCATCTTTTTTGCGCTGGGCGCCGCGGGGGACGACCTGCATGCCCACTACCTGAGCCGCGAGGTGATGTACAGCATGCTGTCGATGGACGCGTTCGCCCTGGAACCGGCGCATTGACCCGCAGGCTTTTTCATCCGTTCTCCATAAAAACTGCCCGAGGCGCCTGTCCATGCTCAACCTACCGCTCACCTTCTTGCAGCGCCCTGCTGCCGCCACCGCGCCCCGCCCCTGGCTGCTGGTGCTGATGCATGGGGTGGGCAGCAACGAACAGGACCTGTTCAGCCTGGCGCCTCATATTCCCGAGCGCTTTCATGTGCTGAGCCTGCGTGCACCGTTTCGCATGGGGCCGGGCTCGCATGCGTGGTTCGACTTTTCCATCGAGCCCAGCGGGGAACGCACCATCAACGAAGCGCAGGAGGCCGAAAGCCGCGCGCTGGTCGCCAAGGCCATCGAATCGGCCGCCGAGCAGCTGGGCATTCCGCCCGAACGCGTGGTGGTGGGGGGCTTCAGCCAGGGCGGCATCATGGCGCTGTCGCTGCTGCTCACCCGGCCAGCGCTCATGCAGGCGGCGATGGTCTGGCACAGCCGCCTGCTGGCGCAGGCGGTGCCCCTGGCGGCGCCGCCCGATGCCCTGCGCGGCAAACAGCTGTGGCTGAGCCACGGCACGCACGATAACGTGATCCCGCTGGCCCATGCACAGGCCATCGCCCACCACATGGCGCCCTTGCCGGTGACGGTGGCGTACCACGAGTTCCCCAGCGCGCACGAGATCCGGCCCTCCGAGCTGGCGGCCACGGTGGCGTGGCTGGAGTCGCTGTCCACCACCCCCACGGCGTTTTAAGCGCGGGTTTCGGCGGGCGGCCTACATCGCGTTACCGGCGCGGTGTCCCGCGGGTTTCCAATCAAGTCCATCCCCACGTGGGATGGACAGGGAACGCCCGGCGCCGAAGCCGCTCGGACAAGGGTTGTTCCTGTTTTGAAGGAGACCCGATGCCCGATCAAGAGACTGCCGAGTTCCGCCCAACGCCGGAGCGCACATCCTCCTCCCCCTGGGTCATTGCCGCCGTGCTGGCCTGCGCGGTGGCCGCCGCAGCTGCCTGGTGGTTCTGGCTGCGCAAGGCAGAGCCGCCGGTTGCGCCGCCCCCCGTGGCGGCCGCGCCCGAAGCGCCTGTGGCTCCACCGCCCCTGCCCGAAGCCTCGGGGCCGCAGAACCCGGTCGATGCACTGGCCCCGGCGGAAACGCCCCTGCCCGCGCTGGCCGAATCTGACGCGCGCGTCGTCGAGCTGCTGTCTGGACTGGTGGGGCGCGACAAGCTCGCATCGTTCCTGATCACCGACGGCTTTGTCCGCCGCCTGGTGGCCACGGTGGACAACCTGGGCCGTGCCCAGGCCCCCTCGCGCATGTGGCCCGTGCAACCCATGCCGCAGCGGTTTGCGGTGGACCGCACAGGCGAAGCGCCCACCACCATCGCGGCCGCCAATGCCGCGCGCTACAGCGCTTTTCTGGCCTTTGCCGAGGCCGTGTCGATGGAGTCCGCCGTGGCCTTGTATGCGCGGCTGTATCCGCTGTTCCAGCAGGCGTATGAAGAACTGGGCTACCCCAGGCGCTACTTCAACGACCGCCTGGTGGCCGTGCTGGACCACCTGCTGCTGGCGCCCGAACCCCAGGGCCCGCTGCGCGTGAAGCTCACGCCGGTGAATACCGATGTGCCGAACCTGCGCCCCTGGGTGCGCTACGAATTCGTGGACCCGGCGCTGGAATCGCTGTCCAGCGGACAGAAGATCCTGGTGCGCATGGGGCCCGCCAACGAGGCCCGCGCCAAGGCGCTGATCCGCGATCTGCGCAAGCGCGTGGCGACCGGCGAGATCGCACGCAAACCCGCGCAGTGAGGGGGCGGCGGGACCACCCGGCCCGTTGCCGGGTCGTGGGGGCCGATCAGGCGGCTGCCGGGCGCGGCCCGTGCCGCAGGGTCAGCAGAGTGCCCAGCGTGAGCGCCGCCAGCGCAAACGCCGGCCCGCCCAGCGCGCCCACATGGTCCACCATCAGGCCGCCGAAGATGGCGCCGCTGGCAATGGCGATCTGGAACGCCGCCACCAGCAGTCCGCCCGCGCCCTCGGCCTGGTCGGGAGCGGCGCGCACGATCCAGGTCTGGAAGCCCACCGGGAAGGCGCCGAACGCAAAACCCCACAGCGTGACGGCCACGGCCGTGATGGCCGCCGACTGCCCGGCCACGAGCAGCACGGCGGCCAGCGCGGCGATGACGGCACCGCCGGCCACGATGGCCTGGCGCTCGCTGCGCCCGGCGATCCAGCCGCCCACGAAGTTGCCGAAGAAACCGCCCACGCCATAGCCCAGCAACACCGCCGTGATGGTGGCCACCGACAGGTGCGTGACCTGCTCCATCAGCGGGCGGATGTAGGTGAAGCCTGCGAAGTGGCCGGAGATGACCAGCAGCACGGCCAGCAGCGCCACGCGCACGGGCGGGCGGCGCAGCAGCTCGCCCAGCACCTTGAGGTTGGGGTTGTCGCGCGGGGGCAGGGCGGGCAGCGCCACCAGCTGCACGGCCAGCGTGATCAGGCTGATGCCCCCCGCCGCGATGAAGGCGCTGCGCCAGCCCCACAGGTCGCCCATCCACGCGCCGATGGGCGCCGCGCAGACCGTGGCCACCGACACCCCGGTGAGGATGAACGACATGGCCCGCGCGAACAGCGAGGCGGGCACCAGCCGCATGGCCAGCGCGGCCGACATGGACCAGAAGCCGCCCAGCGCCACGCCCAGCAGCACCCGCGCCACCAGCAGCGTGGCCAGGCTCCCGGCCAAGGCCGACATCGCGTTGGACAGCACCAGCAGCAGCGTGAAGGCGATCATCACCAGCCGCCGGTCGATGCGGCGCGTGAGCAGCGGCAGCGACGGGGCGGCCACCGCCGCCACCAGCGCCGTCACGGTGACCGCCTGGCCTGCGGCGCCATCGCTCACGCGCAGGTCGCTGGCCATGGCGGTGAGCAGGCTGGCGGGCAAGAATTCGGCCGTGACCAGTCCGAAGACACCCAGCGCCATGGAGGCCACGGCGGCCCAGCGTGCCTCGGTGGGATCGGGGGTGGAATGCGGGGCGGGCGTAGCCTCGGCAACGACGGCACCAGTGGGCGCATCAAGGCAGGCGGAGCAGGAAGGAGAGGAAGACACGGGAAAGGCCTAGGGATGGATGGAAGGCCATCGTAGGGATAAGATGGCGGCGTTTCCATGCCGTAAAAGCCGAGATGCTTGACTTTTTGTCCAAACCCTTCAACCAGATCCCCCAGCAGCCGTTCGCGGAGCCGCCGGACCTGCTGACCCAGATCCTGCTCGGCCTGCGCCTGGACGGCGTGGAGTATGGCCGCTGCGTGCTGCAGCCGCCGTGGGCCATCGCCTTCCCAGCGCAGCGCTCGGCGCGTTTCCACTTCGTGGGCCATGGCGGAGCCTGGCTGCGCACGCCGGGTACCGACTGGCAGCGCCTGAACCCGGGCGATGCGGTGCTGCTGCCGCACGGCAGCTTCCACGTGCTGGCCAGCTCGCCCGACGTGCCGCCGGTGGACATCGATTCGCTGGCGCGCAAGCCCGTGTCCGAGAACATCTACCTGGTGGACGGCCGCGATGCGGGCCACGCGCCCCTGGGGGCCCCCGTCGCGCCACCTCCGCCGCTGGCCCCCGACGTGCTGTTCAGCGGCGCGTTGCGCTTCAACCTCGACCCGCTGCACCCGCTGATGGCCATGATGCCGGCGGTGATGATGGCCGGCGACCTGGCCCGGCGCGACACCACCGTGCCGGTGCTGCTCGACGCCATGGAGCGCGAGGTGGAGCAGGACCGCATGGGCGCCTGCGCGATCCTCGCGCGCCTGGCCGATGCGCTGGCCGCCAGCATCATCCGCGCCTGGGTGGAGTGCAGCTGCAACAACCCCACGGGCTGGATCGCCGCCGTGCGCTGCCCGCGCATCGGCAAGGTGATCGCCGCCATCCACGCCGAGCCCGAGCGCGACTGGAACGTGCCGCTGCTGGCTGACCTGATGGGCGCGTCGCGCTCGAGCTTTTCCGAATCGTTCACGCGCACCATGGGCGAGAGCCCGGCGCGCTACGTGGCCAAGGTGAAGATGTCGCAGGCGCGCCGCTGGATCGCGCGCGACGGCATGCGCGTGGCCGTGGCGGCCCACCGGCTGGGCTACGAGTCGGAGGCCTCGTTCAGCCGGGCGTACAAGCGCATCATTGGCCACCCGCCGAGCACTGCGCGGGCGGAGTGAAAAAAAGGGGCCCTACGCCCGGGGCAGCGGCAGCGCCGTCTTGTAGCGCACTTGCTTGAGCGCGAAGCTCGAGCGGATCTTTTCCACTCCGGTGATGGGGGCGAGGCGCTCCAGGATGAAGCGCTCCAGCGCCCCGATGTCGGGCACGGCCACCCGGATCAGGTAATCGCTGTCGCCGCTCATCAGGTAGCACTCCATCACCTCGTCGTGCTCGGCGATGCGCTGCTCGAAGTCGCCCAGCGCCTCCTTGCTCTGCGTCTTCAGGCTGATGCTGATGAACACGTTGAGCCCCAGGCCCAGGGCGGCCGCGTTGGCCAGTGCGACGTAGCGGCTGATGACGCCCGCGGCCTCCAGCGCCTTCACGCGCGCAAGGCACGGCGAGGGCGAGAGGTGCACGCGCCGCGCCAGCTCCACGTTGGACAGGGAACCGTCGGCCTGCAGCTCGGCCAGAATGCGCAAATCCAGGGTATCCAGCTTCATGTGCTGCAGTGTAGTCTGTTGGCCGCATGAAATGCTGTGATGGGCGCTTTGGTGGGCTACAACGGCATCCCATTCGGGGCGGCAATGGCTACAGTTGCGGCATGAACGCCCCCACCGCACACCACCACCTGCTCACGCCGGCATCGGCCGCACCGTTGGCCGATACGGACCCCGAAGAAACCGCCGAGTGGCGCGACGCCTTCCTGGCGCTGGTCGCCACCGAAGGCCCGGAGCGGGCGCGGCACATGCTGCAGGAACTGGTGCGCCTGGCGCGCGCGCAGCGCATCGGCTGGCAGCCGGACCTGAACACGCCGTATGTGAACACCGTGGCGGTGCAGGACCAGCCCGTCTTCCCCGGCGACCTCGCCATCGAGGAGCGCGTGGCTTCCATCGTGCGCTGGAACGCGCTGGCGATGGTGGTGCGCGCCAACCAGGCCTATGGCGAACTGGGCGGCCACATCGCCAGCTACGCCAGCGCGGCCGATCTTTTCGAGAGCGGCTTCAACCACTTCTTCCGTGCCCGTGAGGGCCTGGGCGAAGGCCAGCACCGGGGCGACCTGGTGTTCTTCCAGCCGCACAGCGCGCCGGGCGTGTATGCGCGGGCGTTCCTCGAAGGGCGCCTGTCCGAGCAGGACCTGAAACACTACCGCCAGGAGCTCACGGCACCGGGTGCGGGCGCGCAGGGCCTGTCGAGCTACCCCCACCCCTGGCTGATGCCGGACTTCTGGCAGTTTCCCACGGGGTCGATGGGGATCGGTCCCATCAGCAGCATCTACCACGCGCGCTTCATGCGCTACCTCACGCACCGCAACCTGCTCGACTGCTCGGCGCGCAAGGTCTGGGGCGTGTTCGGCGATGGCGAGATGGACGAGCCCGAGAGCATGAGCGCGCTGACCCTGGCCGCGCGGGAAGGCCTCGACAACCTGGTCTGGGTGGTCAACTGCAACCTGCAGCGGCTGGACGGCCCGGTGCGCGGCAACGGCCGCATCATCGACGAGCTGGAGCGCCTGTTCGCCGGTGCGGGCTGGAACGTGGTCAAGCTCGTGTGGGGCAGCGACTGGGACGGCCTGTTCGCCCGCGACCTGACCGGTGCGCTGGTGCGCACGCTCGAAGGCACGGTGGACGGCCAGATGCAGACCTTTGCCGCCAAGGACGGGCGCTTCAACCGCGACAACTTCTTCGGCCAGAACCCCGAGCTCGCGGCCCTGGCCCAGGGCATGACGGACGAGCAGATCGACCGCCTGAAACGCGGCGGGCACGACCTGGTGAAGATCCACGCCGCCTACGCTGCAGCCAGCGCCCATAAGGGCCAGCCCACCGTGATCCTGGCGCACACCAAGAAGGGCTACGGCATGGGCACGGCCGGCCAGGGCAAGATGACCACGCACAGCCAGAAGAAGCTCGACGAGACGGACCTCATCGAGTTCCGCAACCGCTTCAACCTGCCCCTGTCCGACGAGCAGGCCACCAGCCTCGCGTTCTTCAAGCCCGCCGAAGACAGCCCCGAGATGCGCTACCTGCGCGGCCACCGCCAGAACCTGGGCGGCTACCTGCCGCGCCGCGAGACGGCCTGCGATGCGCTGCCCGTGCCCGCCATCGAGGGCTACGCGCAGTTCGCGCTGCAGCCGCAGGCCAAGGAGATGAGCACCACCATGGCCTTCGTGCGCATGCTGGGCAGCCTGCTCAAGGACGCCACGCTGGGCCCGCGCATCGTGCCCATCGTGGCCGACGAGGCGCGCACCTTCGGCATGGCCAACCTGTTCAAGCAGGTCGGCATCTACAGCAGCGTGGGCCAGCGCTATGCGCCCGAGGACATCGGCTCGGTGCTGAGCTACCGCGAGGCGCTGGACGGCCAGATTCTGGAAGAAGGCATCAGCGAGGCCGGCGCCATCGCCAGCTGGACGGCCGCGGCCACCAGCTACAGCGTGCACGGCCTGGCCATGCTGCCGTTCTACATCTACTACTCGATGTTCGGCTTCCAGCGCGTGGGCGACGCCATCTGGGCCGCCGCAGACCAGCGTGCGCGCGGCTTCCTGCTGGGCGCCACCTCGGGCCGCACCACGCTGGGCGGCGAGGGCCTGCAGCACCAGGACGGCTCCAGCCACCTGGTAGCCGCCACCATCCCCAACTGCAAGGCCTACGACCCGGCATACGCGGGCGAGATGGCCGTGATCATCGACGCCGGCATGCGCGAGATGGTGACCGAGCAGCGCGACGTCTTCTACTACGTGACGCTGATGAACGAGAACTACGCCCAGCCCGACCTGCCTGCCGATGCGGCAGAAGGTGTGCTGCGAGGTTGCTATGTTTTCAGGAGCTATCCGCGCTTGATGGACGGCCGTGAAGGGCCAATTTCATCCAAAAGCGTCACCCTGATGGGCTCCGGCGCCATCCTGACCGAGGTGGTCAAGGCAGCCGAACTGCTGGCAGGCGAGGGCGTGGACGTGACCGTGCTCAGCGTGACCAGCTGGAGCGAGCTGGCCCGCGACGGCGTGGCCTGCGAACAGCGTGCGCTGCAGGGGGAGGCGCGGCCCGGCGTGGCGTGGCTGACGCAGCAACTGGCGGGCACACGCGGCCCGGTGATTGCCGCCACCGACTATGTGCGCGCCGTGCCGGAGACCGTGCGCGCGTTCGTGCCTGGAGGACGCCGATTCATGACATTGGGAACGGACGGTTTTGGGCGCAGCGATACACGGGCGGCGCTGCGGGTGTTTTTTGGGGTGGATGCGGCGGCGGTGGCGCGCGCAGCCCGGTTTGCATTGGCGGGGTAGGGTGTGTGGACGGCGCCGCCTCCTGGCCAACGCCGCTTTGTGGCGCTTTCTTCACTGGCGGCGGTGGGGCGCATGACGCGGGGAACGGTCATGCACTTGCCACAGCGGGCCGCTTGAAAAACGCGTCCAGCACCGGCATCAGCGCCGGAAACTCCTGCGCGAACCGGTCCCGGTTCACAAAGTAGGCCTCGCAGGCCACGGCAAAGAATTCGGACTGCGATGTGGCCCCGTAGGCGTCCAGCCAGGGGCGTTCCGCGCCGAAGCGCTCGGCCAGGATCACGCGTTCTCGGAACTGTTCGTACGCGGGCTCCCAGGCGGCCCACCAGGCTTCGTAGGCCGCGCGCCCTGTGCGCGTGCCCATGAAGCCTGCGGGCAATGGCGGGCAGCCGTTGGGCTCGCCGCTGCGCATGTCGAGCTTGTGAACGAACTCGTGCACCACCACGTTGTGGCCGCGCTCAGTGTTCTCACGCCCGTTGGAGGCGTGTGCCCAGCTGAGCATGATGGGGCCGCGGTCCATGGCCTCGCCCAGCAGCACCTGCGTATGTTCATGCACCACACCGGCTTCGTCCACCGTCTTGCGGCGCGCCACGGCCTCGCCGGGGTGCAGCACGATGCCCACGAAATCGTCGTACCAGTCCAGCGCCCGGGCCGGGTCGCCCCAGTGCAGCAGGGGCAGGCAGGCCTGGGCCGCGATGTCGATGGCCATGGCATCGGTCACCACCAGGCCGTGCGCGCCGTGGAATTCCTTGTGGTGCAGGAAGAGGGCGCTGAGCGCGCGCAGCTTGGACTGGTCGTGCAGCGAGAGCGCCGCCAGGAACGGGTAGCGCTGCAGGGTCTGGAGCCACAGCGTGGCCGAGATGTCGGGCACGGGGGACACGGTGGCGCGGACACGGCTCCAGAGCCGGTGGAGGAGAGGGGGCATGGCGATCAGGCGGCGGGAGGTGAAGCCCCGCGCAGTTCAGGATCGCTGGTACTTGGGGGCCAGGGGCAGCCGTTCCAAGCCCGCGCGGGACAAACGCAGTATTTCCGCGCGGGGCGGCAATGCGGCCGCGTCCCAGTCGCTGAGCACCACACGCCGCAAGCCGGGGGCCAGTGCGTGGTCGGCGGGACGGTGGGTGTGGCCGTGAATGAGCGTATGTGCCTGGGCCGCCTGCAGCCAGGCGATGGCAGCCGGGCCGTCCACGTCGGCATAGATGGCGCCCGATTGTTTGCGCGCCTCGCTCTCCTGGCGGATGCCGCGTGCCTGCGCGCGGCGCGTCGCCAGGGGCTGCGCCAGAAACTGCTGCTGCCACCCGGCACTGCGGGCCTGCACGCGAAAGCGCTGGTAGTCCACATCGTCCAGGCACAGCAGGTCGCCATGGCTCAGCACGAAGCGCTGGCCGTCAAACACCAGGACCGTCGGGTCCGCCAGGCCGGTGATGCCACACTGCGCAAGGAACGCAGGGCCCGCCAGGAAGTCGCGGTTGCCGTGCATGAAGTACACGGGCAGGCGCTGCGACGCCGCGCGCAGGGCCGCGCAGCCCTGGGCCTCGAAGCTGCCGGTTTCGCCGATGGCGTCGTCCCCCACCCAGACCTCGAACAGATCGCCCAGGATGAAGAGGGCATCCGCTTCGGTGCCGGCCAGGTAGTCCTGCCAGGCGGCCACGGTGGCAGGCTCGCTGGCCTGCAGGTGCAGGTCGGAAATGAAATCGACCGTGCGCCAGTGCGCGGGAGCGGCAAGCTCCTCGAACCGGGGCACGGTCATCGTCACGGAGACGGAGGTCAGATCAACGCGAGATCAGAGTGCGACAGCCTTCTCGATGATCACGTCTTCCTTCGGCACATCGTCGTGGAAGCCCTTGCGGCCCGTCTTCACGGCCTTGATCTTGTCGACCACGTCGGCGCCGCCAACCACCTTGCCGAACACGGCATAGCCCCAGCCCTGGGCCGAGGGGGCGGTGTGGTTCAGGAAGCCGTTGTCGGCCACGTTGATGAAGAACTGGGCGGTGGCCGAGTGCGGGTCGCTGGTGCGGGCCATGGCCACGGTGTAGTTGGCGTTCTTCAGGCCGTTGTTGGCTTCGTTCTCGATGGGCGCGTCGGTGCCCTTTTGTGTCATGCCGGGCTCGAAGCCGCCGCCTTGCACCATGAAGCCGGGGATCACACGGTGGAAGATGGTGTTGTTGTAGTGGCCCTTGTTCACGTAGGCCAGGAAGTTCTCGACCGACTTGGGCGCCTTGGCGGCGTCGAGTTCGAGGGTGATGACGCCGTAGCCGGCGATGTGCAGTTCGACTTGGGGGTTGCTCATGGCAAGGGTTCTTTCAATCAGTCAATCAAAAATGGGTTACTTCACCAGGGTGGCGGAGTTGATGGTGACGGGGGCGGTGGGCACGTTCTGGTGCGGGCCCTTGTTGCCGGTGGCCACGGCCTTGATCTTGTCGACCACCTCGGTGCCGCTCACCACCTTGCCGAACACGGCATAGCCATGGCCGTCGGGGCTGGGAGCATTGAGCATCGCGTTGTCCTTCACGTTGATGAAGAACTGCGACGTGGCCGAGTTGGGGTTGCCCGTGCGCGCCATGGCGATGGTGTAGTTGTCGTTCTTGAGGCCGTTGCCGGCTTCCAGCGGAATCGGGGCCTTGGTGGGCTTGGGAATCAGGTCGGCGGTGTAGCCGCCGCCCTGGATCATGAAACCATCGATCACGCGGTGGAACACGGTGCCGTCATAGGTCTTGTCCTTGACGTAGCCCAGGAAGTTTTCCACTGTCTTGGGCGCCTTGGCCGGGTCGAGTTGCACCACGATGTCGCCCATCGAGGTGGACAGCTTGACCTTGGGGGCGTCTTGCGCCTGTACGGACGCTACTGAAAAAATAGCTGTCAGCGCAATGCTGGCAAGCGCCAGGGTCGAATTTCTTCTGGAAATCATCCAATCACTCCTTCGAAAAATATCTGCCATTGTTGGCCCCGCCGCGCCCAGTACTGGCGCTTGACGGGGCCCGTGCGGGCGCCTGCGGCGACTTCGCCGAACGTTACCACCATGGTGTCGGCGGAATCTGTCCAGCGCAGGTAAGACTTGTCCTTGAGGTGTAGTTCCCTGCCCCGCAATGCGCGGGTCTCGGCCTGGAGCACCTGGGACCACTCTTGCAGCGGTTTCTTGCGGTAGCTCTGGAAGTCCGGCGCGTAGAAACCCATCAGGCGGCTCATGTCGCCCTCGGTCTTGGCGCTGCGCCAGGCGTTGAGCACCGCGTCGAAGGATTTGCGGTCCGCCTGTACCGCGTGCGGTGCCACCCACTGCAGCTGGCGCGCGATGACCACGGGCGTGGAGCGGGGCTCCACCGTGCGCAGGATGCGTTCGAGGTCGGGATTGGCCAGCACCAGGCAGCCATCGGTGGCCAGGGGCGCGCGGGCAAACTGGTCGGGCGGCGTGCCGTGCAGCCAGATGCCGCCACCGGTCTTGCCCCGGCTCTGGTCCAGGGGGTTGGGGTAGTTGATGGGCAGCGCGCCCGCGCCGTAGAAGTCCTTGAGCGTGGCGGGGTCCAGCCGGCTGGTGATGAAGTAGACGCCCAGCGGGGTGCGCTGGTCGCCTTCCAGGTTCTTCTCGATGCCCAGCTTGCCGACCGAAGCGTAGTAGTCGGCGACCAGCTGCAGGCCCTTGGGGGTGTTCTCGAACAGGTACAGGCGCGAACGCGAGGCATCCACCGCGATGGCATGGCGGGAGCGGGGCGAGAGCTCCAGGAACTGCGCCGGGATGCTGTGCGCCGGGGGGCGGCTGCGCTGGGCATCCACGCGCTGGCGCGATTCGTTGCGCAGCTCTTCCAGCGTGGCAGCCGTCTGGATGCTGCGGGCCGAATCGGGCTCGGGCACATCGCCCAGGCGGCGGATCGGCCGCGTGCGCGCCATCAGCAGGTCGCCCACCACCAGTTGCGCCAGCTGGAAGTTGGGATAGTCGCGCGCCAGGGCCTCGGCCTGCGCCAGCGCTTCGCGGTGGCGGCCCTCGGCGATGAGCTGGTACACCCCCATGAGGCGCGCCTCCGCCTGTCCATCGCGCAGGGCGGGTGCCGTGGAGCCCGCGGCTTGCATGGGCCGGGCCGAGGTGGCGGCCGCCGCGCCCCGGGACTTGGCGCTCTGGGGCAGCACCGGGGCTGCGTGCAGGAGCGCCGCCAGGCAAAGGGCGCCCGCCACGGCCGGGCGGCTTCGTGCGGACAACGCCACAAGCATGTGCGAAATCGTTTCAGGTCAGGTCAGGGCAGGGAGGCAGAAACAGCGCGCGCCGCCGCCATCGCAGGGCCGGCTGCGCCGCGCTTCGTCACGGTCAGCCGCCGGTGGATTCGCGAACGATGGTCCAGCGGCCGTTGTGGTTCACCATGTCCAGCGTCTTGCGGCTGGCGACATTGAGCGCATCGGCCGTGTAGGCCTGGCGGAAACGGGCCGTGGCCTTGTCGCCGTTGACCGCGACCGAGATGTCGGAGATCTGCACGCTGATCCTGGATTTTCCGACGATGCGCGCTTCACGCTCCTTTTCCCAGGCGGCACGGGTCTGGCGGCCGGGAGGATCGAATGACTTGTCGTAGGCGCCGAGGTAGGCGGTCATGTCCTTGGCGGACCAGGCGGCGGCCCAGGCCTGCACGGCCGCGGTAACGGCGGCCTGCAGGGACGCATCGCCGGCAGCGGCGGCGGGCGACGCGGCAATGGCCGGAGCGGGGGATGCCGCGGCAGCGGGTGCGGGCGCTGGCGCGGCAGGCGCCGGTGAAGGGGCTGCCACGGGCGCTGCAGCGGCGGGTGCCGTTGCGGCGGGCCGCTGCGTGGCCGCCACGGCTGGTGCCGGCGCGGGAGCCGCGGCCCCGGGGCGGGCGGGCTTGCCGGCGGCGGCTTCCGCAGTGAACAGCTCGCGGATCAGCGCCAGCTTGGGCTTGACGGAGCTGGCGTTGGCCGCATCCAGCTGCAGCGCCTTGTTGTAGGCCTGGCTGGCCAGCTTGGCATAGATGTCGCCCAGGTTCTCATGGGCGGTGGCGTAGCTCGGGTTGGTGCGGATCGCCATTTCGAGCGCCGTGCGGGCCTTGTCCAGCTGGTTCTGGCTGGCATACAGCACCGCCAGATTGTTGTAGGGCTCGGGCAGCTCGGGATACTCTTCCGTGAGCTTGGTGAACGTGGTGATCGCATCGCCGGGCTTGCCCGAGTCCGCCTGCGCCACGCCGCGCAAGAAGCGCAGCTGTGGGTCGCGCGGGGCGGCGGCAAGGCGCTGGTCGGCCTTCACCAGGGCTTCGGCCGGCTTGCCGGCCTTGATCAGCTGGGTGATTTCCGCATAGTCGTCCGCATGGGCCGCACCGGTGCCCAGCAGCGCGGTCAGTGCCAGCAGGCGCAGCAGGTGGGGGAGGGTGCGTCGGACTTGCTTCATGGGGGATTCAAGGGTGTTGGGCAGCGTCTGTCCCGGGCGGGGGCTTATACTGCGGCGGATTGTAGCTGAGGGGGTTGTCATGACGGTGCGCTGTTGCCGCGGGTGATTTCGCTGGAGGCCCCTTGCTGGGCCAACTCCCTCCAGGGGCCTTTGCCCCCTGCTGCCGGGTGAACCTTTTTCACCCAACCACCCCATCCCCCGTGACTGAAATCCCATGAGTTTGCGCATCTACAACACGCTGTCGCGTGCATTGGAGGAGTTTTCCCCGCTCGAACCTGGCCATGTGCGCATGTACGTGTGCGGCATGACCATCTATGACCTGTGCCACATCGGCCACGCCCGCATGATGATGGCGTTCGATGTCGTGCAGCGCTGGCTGAAAAGCAGTGGCTACCGCGTCACCTATGTGCGCAACATCACGGACATTGACGACAAGATCATCAAGCGCGCGCTGGAGCGGGGCATCACCATCCGTGCCCTCACGGACGAGATGATCGCCGCCATGCACACCGACATCGCGGCGCTGGGCATCGAGCCCCCGTCGCTGGAGCCGCGCGCCACCGAATACGTGCCCCAGATGCTTTCGCTGATCGGCACGCTGGAAGGCAAGGGCCTGGCCTACCGCGCCGGCAATGGCGACGTGAACTACTCCGTGCGCAAGTTCGACGGCTACGGCAAGCTCTCGGGCAAGTCGCTCGACGAATTGCGCGCGGGTGAGCGCGTGGCCGTGCTCGATGGCAAGGAAGACCCGCTCGATTTCGTGCTGTGGAAATCCTCCAAGCCCGAGGAGCCACCCGAGGCCAAGTGGGACAGCGAATTCGGCTCGGGCCGCCCTGGCTGGCACATCGAGTGCTCGGCCATGTGCGGCGCCACGCTGGGCGAGACCTTCGACATCCACGGCGGCGGCATGGACCTGCAGTTCCCGCACCACGAGAACGAGATCGCCCAGAGCGAAGGCGCCAATGGCAAGCCCCTGGCGCGCTTCTGGGTGCACAACGGCTTCGTGCGCGTGGACAACGAGAAGATGAGCAAGTCGCTGGGCAACTTCTTCACCATCCGCGACGTGCTGGCGAAGTACGACGCCGAGACGGTGCGGTTTTTCATCGTGCGGGCCCACTACCGCAGCGCCCTGAACTACAGCGATGCCCACCTGGACGACGCGCGCCAGGCCTTGAAGCGCCTGTACACCGCCCTGAACCTCGTGGCGCCCGCCGAGGTGGCGGCCATTGACTGGGCGGCGCCGCATGCCGCCCGCTTCAAGGCCGCGATGGACGAGGACTTCGGCACCCCCGAAGCCATGGCCGTGCTGTTCGACCTGGCCGGTGAGGTCAACAAGACCCGATCTGTCGAACTGGCGGGGCTGCTCAAGGCGCTGGGTGGTTGCCTGGGGGTGCTGCAGGGCGACCCCAAGGCCTTCCTGCAGGCCGGGGCGGGCGGTATGGACGAAGCCGAAATCCAGGCCCGGATCGCCGCGCGCGCCGCTGCCAAGGCGGGCAAGGATTTCGCCGAGGCCGACCGCATCCGCAATGCATTGCTGGCCCAGGGCATCGTGCTCAAGGACTCCGCCGCTGGCACCACCTGGGAAGCCGCGCAGTGATCGTTGTGTTTGTCATGGAAAACGCCTGCTGGGCAGATGGGACGCCCGGTGGCAGCTTCTAAAAGGATAGCATCCGAAGTGCTTGTGGCCGAGCCGGCGCTGGCCACGCCCGACTACTGGGCGGAGGCCTGCAAGCACCTAGTCAAGAAGGACCGGGTGATGAAGCGCCTGATTCCCCAGTTTGGCGACGCGGCGCTGCAGACACGCGGCGATGCGTTCACCACGCTCGCGCGCTCCATCGTGGGCCAGCAGATCTCGGTGAAGGCCGCGCAGACCGTGTGGGAGCGCTTTGCCGCGATGCCCCGCAGCATGAAGCCCGCCAGCGTGCTCAAGCTCAAGATCGACGACATGCGGGCCGCGGGCCTGTCTGCGCGCAAGGTCGACTACCTGGTGGACCTGGCGATGCACTTCGAGGGCGGCAAGCTGCACGTGAAGGACTGGGCCGCGATGGATGACGAGGCCATCATTGCCGAACTGGTGGCCATCCGCGGCATCGGTCGCTGGACGGCCGAGATGTTCCTCATCTTCTACATGATGCGCCCCAACGTGCTGCCGCTGGACGACGTGGGGCTGATCACCGGCATCAGCCAGAATTACTTTTCGGGCGATCCGGTCAGCCGCAGCGATGCCCGCGAAGTGGCCGAGGCCTGGAAGCCCTGGTGCAGCGTGGCGACTTGGTATATTTGGCGATCGCTGGATCCGCTTCCCGTGGCGTACTGAGCGAGATGCCCCTGGGTCCCCGTGCGCCGCGTGCCCGGGAGCGCCGCGAGCGCGGCGGCCCTCCTCGTGGGGCGCGCCCGTTTCGTGGGCTGTAGGTGGTGCGCAGCGCCCGGGACAGCGGACTTTTTATTTGTTGGACAAGCGTCATACCAAACTCGTAACGCGTCGGTTACAGTGCGTGCCATTCGTGGCGCCCGCACCCCGGCGCGCCCCAAGGAGAACAACGTTGGCGAAAAAGACCTTTCTGGATTTCGAGCAGCCGATTGCCGAACTCGAATCCAAAATCGAAGAACTGCGCTACGTGCAGACCGAGAGTGCCGTCGATATCTCGGAAGAGATCGACCAGCTGAGCAAGAAAAGCCAGCAGCTCACCAAGGACATCTACAGCGAGCTGTCGCCCTGGCAGATCACCAAGATCGCCCGCCACCCCGAGCGCCCCTACACGCTCGACTACGTGCGCGACATCTTCACCGACTTCGTGGAGCTGCACGGCGACCGCCACTACGCGGACGACCTGTCCATCGTGGGGGGGCTGGCACGCTTCAACGGCCATGCCTGCATGGTGCTGGGCCACCAGAAGGGGCGCGACACCAAGGAGCGCGCGATGCGCAACTTCGGCATGAGCAAGCCCGAGGGCTACCGCAAGGCCCTACGCCTCATGAAGACGGCCGAGAAATTCAAGCTGCCCGTGTTCACCTTTGTGGACACGCCCGGCGCCTACCCTGGCATCGATGCCGAGGAACGCGGCCAGTCCGAGGCCATCGGCCGGAACATCTTCGAGATGGCGCAACTCGAAGTGCCCATCATCACCACCATCATCGGCGAGGGCGGCTCCGGCGGCGCGCTGGCGATCAGCGTGGCTGACCAGGTGGTGATGCTGCAGTACGCCATCTACTCCGTGATCAGCCCCGAAGGCTGCGCCTCCATCCTCTGGAAAACCAGCGAAAAAGCGCAGGAAGCCGCCGATGCCCTGGGCATCACCGCCCACCGCCTGAAAGCGCTGGGCCTGGTGGACAAGATCGTCAGCGAGCCCGTGGGCGGCGCCCACCGCGACCACAAGCAGATGGCGGCCTTCCTCAAGCGCGCGCTGGGCGATGCGTTCCGCCAGGTGGCGGACCTGAAGACGAAGGACCTGCTGGACCGCCGCTATGACCGCCTGCAAAGCTACGGCCGGTTCAGCGACACCAAGGCGGAGAGCCGCTGACGGTTCCGGGGACGCTTTCCTGCCCAACACCAACGGCCCTGCGGGGCCGTTGGTGCTTCTGGACAGGGTTCTCCGCCGTTGCCGTGGCCGGGAGGCGCCGATAATCGGCCGCCATGTGCCGCCGCCCCCTTGTTGCCCTTGTTGTTGTTGACGCCGCCACAGGTTCCTGGCCCTTGCCCTGGCGCCACGGGGAGGCATGGACATGACCTTGTCCTTCGACGCGGCCATGCAGGCCTTCGAGCCTGCGCTGCCCCTGGCGGTCGGATTCAGCGGCGGTGCGGATTCCACGGCGCTGCTGCTGGCATGCGCCCGGCGCTGGCCTGGCCAGGTGCGGGCGATCCACGTGCACCATGGCTTGCAGCCAGCGGCTGACGGTTTTGCGCGGCACTGCGAAGACCTGTGCCAAGCCCTGGATGTGCCGCTGGCGGTGCAGCGCCCGGACGCCCGCCACGCGCCGGGGCAAAGCCCGGAAGACGCTGCACGGCAGGCAAGGTACAAGGCATTTGAGGCGGTAGCGCTTGCCAGTCAAGCGCATGATGCTATTAAATCAATAGCAATCGCGCAGCACGCGGATGACCAGGTCGAAACGCTCGTGCTGGCCCTGTCGCGCGGGGCCGGTGTGGCCGGGCTGGCGGCGATGCCCGCCCGATGGCGCCGCGCGGGCATTGACTGGCACCGCCCCCTGCTGCGGGTGGCCGGGGCTGACGTGCGCCAGTGGCTGCGGGCACAGGGGCAGGGCTGGGTGGAAGACCCGACCAATGCCGATGAGCGCTTCACGCGCAACCGCATCCGCGCGAGGATCTTGCCCGTGCTGGAGGCCGCATTCCCTGCGTTTCGCGACACCTTTGCGCGGTCCGCCCTGCATGCTGCGCAGGCGGACGAACTGCTGGAAGAACTTGCACTGCAGGACCTGGCCATCGTGGGCGCACCGCCGCGCATCCGGGCCTTGCAGGGCCTGAACCGCGCCCGGCAGGCCAATGTGCTGCGCCACTGGCTGCGCGTCGAGCACCACACCACGGCGGCCGCGGCGCAATTGAATGAACTGCTCGACCAGGTGCAGTCGTGCACCACACGCGGCCACCGCATCCACATCAAGGTCGGGCATGGTTTTGCCGTCCGGTCCGGGCCGGAACTCGATTGGTACAGTCCAGAGGTGTTGGCCCCCTAAGTGATGTCCATGCGCGGGCTGTCCAGCTTCACGCCCTGGTGCATCGACGTCAACGAAGAAGCCAGGTCCGCACGCGGATCACTTTTGAAAAAGACAAAAAATGCAACAAGCCGTCGTATCCGGCATCACATTCAACCGCGACGAAGCCAAGATCTCCGTGCTGGGTGTGCCCGACAAGCCGGGCATCGCCCACCAGATCCTGGGCGCCGTGGCCGATGCCAACATCGAGGTCGACGTGATCATCCAGAACGTGGGCAAGGACGGCAAGACCACCTTCAGCTTCACCGTGCACCGCAACGATTGCGCGCGCACCGTCGAGCTGCTCAAGGAGAAAGTGGTGCCCGTGCTGGGCGCGCAGGAGGTCGTGGGCGACACCAGCTGCTGCAAGGTGAGCATCGTCGGCAGCGGCATGCGCAGCCACGTGGGCGTGGCGAGCAAGATGTTCCGCACGCTGCGCGAGGAGGGCATCAACATCCAGATGATCTCTACCTCCGAGATCAAGACCTCCGTCGTGATCGACGAGGAGTACGTCGAACTGGCCGTGCGCAGCCTGCGCAAGGCGTTCGAGCTGGACCAGCAAGCCGCCTCACCCGCCAGAAGCGCCCCGGAAATGGGGCATAATAGCGGGATTGGAAACGTGACCGAGTGGCCGAAGGTGCTCCCCTGCTAAGGGAGTATGGGGTGTAGAGCCTCATCGAGGGTTCGAATCCCTCCGTTTCCGCCAGACGCAAAAGCCCTGAGTGATTGATTCACTCGGGGCTTTTCTCTTTTGTGCCCAAGGAACTGGCACCGCAACGGGCATTTCACCCGGTTGCCCGTGCTTCGTCCTGAGGGGCCTCGCGCCGCATTGACGGACAGCCGGGTTGCGTTCGCGGTCCGCGTTGGGGAGTCGCCTGGCGCAGTCCCGCGCCACCACCTGAAGGCTACGAGCCAGCTCCCGCGATGAGTGCCAGGCATCAGGGCGCGAACACCACCGATGACTCTCCCAACTGCTTGCGGCCGCCCCGCTGATCGCCCGATCACGGCTGCCGCCCGGTCGGCTCACTGACGCGCAGCCCCGCAAAGGTCGCGAACTCAAAAAGCGCCGCCCCCTCCGGGCTGCAGCACTTGCACAGGTCTGCCAGCGCTGGTTCGACCTCCTGCAGCGTGAATCAGGGGGGCCGTGTCTCCCGCCGGTACGCGCAGGCTCTTGGTGCCGTCCACAGGATTCGGGCCGGTGCCGGGCGTGCGGCCGATGCGCTCGGCTCTGTGCGCGCCCGTTCAGCTTTGTGTGGATATCAACAGGCTACTTCTTGATTTTCCAGTCGTCGAAGTGGCTGCCCATTAAAAGTATAAAAAATGCCTATGTTTTTATATAAAAAAAGATTGATTGTTTGAATGTTTCTGCGGGCTTAGTCTACGTGCAAGTTAGATCAAACGCGCCGCAAGCACGGCGGAGAACCAACAATGCACGAGTACGTGGACTACATCATCGTCGGCTCAGGGCCGGCGGGTTCAGTCATCGCCAGAAGGCTGAGCGAGCGGACCCATCACAGCATTTGCGTCATCGAGGCGGGTTCCGAGGACAAGGATTTCTTCATTCGCGTTCCTGTCGGTTTCGTCAAAACCCTGTACGGCGGGAAGATCACCTGGAACTACCAGACCGAACCTGCCGCCGCGACGCACAACAGAAAAATTGCCATGCCGCAGGGGCGGGTGGTGGGGGGCTCCAGCTCGGTCAATGGCCTGGTGTATTCGCGCGGTCAGCGCGAGGACTTCGATGACTGGGAAAAAATGGGAAATGCCGGCTGGGGCTATGCCGACGTCCTGCCCTACTTCAAGCGTTCGGAGCGCCGGCTGGGGCCTTGCGATCCGGAGTTTCGCGGCACGGCCGGGGAACTGCCCATCACGAATCCCGACTGGGCTTCGCCGCTGTGCGATGCCTTCATCAAGGGATGCGAGGAATTCGGTATTCCCTGCAACCCCGACTACAACGGCAGGGAGCAGCTGGGCGCGGGGTATTTCCAGCGCTACATCCACAGGAACCGGCGCGTCAATTGTTCCGATGCTTTCCTGCGGCCGGCAATGCAGACCGGTCGGGTGCAACTGAAGACAAACGCCGTGGTGTCGGAAGTCCTGTTCCAGGGCCATCGCGCCGTTGGCGTGAAGTACATCCGGCATGGCGCGTCGCACACGGTCTACGCCAACAAGGAGGTGATCCTCAGCGCGGGGGCCGTGAACTCGCCCAAGATCCTGCAACTGTCAGGCCTTGGAGACTCCGAGCTGCTGCGCCCGCATGGCGTCGCCGTCAAGCAGCATCTGCCTGGTGTGGGCGCGAATTTTCGCGATCACTATACGGTGCGCAGCATTGCGCGGGCGCAAGGCGCCACGACGCTCAACGAGTTGTCCCGGGGATGGCGCCTGGGCAAGGAGGTGCTCAGGTGGTTCGCGGGCAAGCCGAGCATCCTGGCGCTGAGCCCTTCGCTCGTGCATGTCTTCTGGCGAACCCCACTCAGCCCCGCGCGCGGCGACATCCAGATCCTGTTCACGCCGGCCAGCTACAAGGAGGGCAGCAACTACGTGCTCGACGACATGCCGGGCATGAGCACGGGCGCCAGGCAGCAGCGGCCTGAAAGCAGCGGCTATGTGCACATCCAGTCCAGGGACCCGCTGCAGGCGCCGCTGCTCCAGCCGAACTTTCTCAGCCATGAGCTGGACCAGCGCACGCTGGTCGAAGCGCTGAAGCTCGCCCGGCAACTGATGGCCTCCTCGGCGATGGCGCCCTACCTGGTGAAGGAGCTGCAGCCTGGCAAGGACATCGCCACCGACGACGAGTGGCTGGACTATGCCCGGCAGAAGGGCACGACCGGCTATCACATGGTGGGCACCTGCAAGATGGGTCCGCGCGAGGACCGCATGGCCGTGGTCGATGCCGCGCTGCGGGTCCATGGCTGCGAAAACCTGCGCGTCGCGGATGCGTCCGTCATGCCCCAGGTTCCGTCCGCCAACACCCTGGCCGCCAGCCTGATGGTTGGCGAAAAGGCGGCCGACATGATTTTGGCGAAGTAAAGCATCTATGACTGGAGACAACGCAATGTCAGCATCCCTTCCCCAAGTTCTCGAATCCGTTTCGACGCTGAGCCTGATCGCGGGGCAACGCGTGGGTAGCGGCGCCAGCTTCGCCGTGCGCGACCGCTACTCGGGCGAGACGATCGCCCAGGTGGACCAGACCTCCCGGGAGCACATCCGGCAGGCCGTGGCCGTGGCGCGCCGCCATGTGAAGCAGGCGCCGGACGGCTACAAGCGTTCACGCATCCTGCGCAAGGCGGCGGAGATCATCCAGGCCCGCAGACAGCGCTTCATCGACATCATGGTGCTGGAGGCGGGGTTCACCGCGGCAGAATCGTCCGGTGAAATCGACCGCGGCCTGGATACGCTGGAAATCTCGGCCGAGGAGGCCAAGCGCATCTGCGGCGAGATGATCCCCATGGATGGCAACCCCGGCCAGAAAGATCGCATTGCCTTTACCCTGCGCACGCCGGTGGGCGTCGTGTGCGCCATCACGCCTTTCAATGCGCCGTTCAACGCCTTGCTGCACAAAATCGCACCGGCCATTGCCGCGGGCAATGCGGTCATCCTGAAACCTTCTGGATACACCCCGTTGACTGCCAGCCTGATCTGCGACGTTCTGCTGGAGGCCGGCTGGCCCGCCGAACTCATTTCCCTGGTCCATGGAGAAGGCGCGGAGGCGGGGGAATGGCTGCTGGACGAGCAGGGCATCGACTTCTACACCTTCACCGGCAGCACGCGGGTCGGCCGCATCATCCAGCAAAAGGCGGGCAGCCGGCGCACGCAGCTCGAACTGGGCAGCATCGCCTGCACGGTGATCTGTGAAGACGCCGATCTCGACATGGCCTTGCCGCGCATTCTGCGTGCCACGTTCCGCAAGGCGGGCCAGGTGTGCACGTCGATCCAGCGCCTGTATGTGGCGCAATCCCGGGTCGAGGAAGTCGCGGCCCGGCTGGAACAGGCCACGCGCGCGCTCAAGAGCGGCGATCCGCGGCAGGCCGGGACCGATGTGGGGCCGATGATTGCCGAGAAAGAGGCCATGCGCGCGCAGGCCTGGGTGCTCGAGGCGGTGGCCCAGGGCGCACGGCTGGTCACGGGCGGCCAGCGAGAAGGGTCCGTGCTGGAGCCGACGATCCTGGCCGACGTGCGACCCGGGATGAAGGTGGTGGACCAGGAAATCTTCGCGCCGGTCGTCACCCTGATGCCGTTCCAGACGGTGTCCGAGGTCATCGACAGCATCAATGCCACGCCCTACGGCCTGGCCGCCGGTGTCTTCACCAATGACGTGAACACCGCTTTCTACATGGCCCGCCATCTGCGCGTGGGCGGCTTGCATGTGAACGAAACCTCCAGCTCGCGCAATGACGGCATGCCTTATGGCGGCGTCAAGGACAGCGGCTACGGCTTCGAAGGTCCGAAGTATGCGATCCGCGACATGACCGACGAAAAGGTCGTGACGTTTTCGCTGAGCACCCCGGCCTGAGATGGCTCGGCGCCCCGCAGCGGACGCCGCGAATTTCACCAGCCCGCATGCGCCCTTGCTGAGCGCAATGGCCTTTGCTTGCCGTTCGAAGAGTGGCCGCCACGCTGGCCCACCGCGTGTGGCCACCGCCTCCCGAGGAGGCCGCCTTTTGTCGTGGGGCGGCCTGGCGGCAAAAGATGAAACCGACCGTTGCTTGATTTTTTTGGAGACAAACCATGAATACGAAGAAGACTTTCAGCATCTCGAAGATCGTGCGCGTCGTGCTGGGCCCCCTGGGGCTGGCGTTGAGCCTGGGGGCGCAGGCCGGGCCTTATCCCGAGCGGCCCATCAGCTTGATCGTTCCATATACCGCAGGGGGGGCGACAGACGTCTTGGCCAGAATGCTGGCCAAAGGCCTGTCTCAGGAACTGAAACAGCCGATCGTCGTGGAGAACGTTCCCGGTGCCGGGGGATCGATAGGCCAGTCGCGTGTGGCCAGGGCCGCGGCCGATGGCTACACCCTCCTTCTGGGCAATGTCGGAACGCTGGCTGCGAATGCCTCGGTCTACAAAAATCTGCCTTACGACGTTCTCAAGGACTTCACCCCGCTCGCCTCCGTGGGTGATGCTCCGCAGGTGCTTTCGGTGCGCGCCGATTTCCCGGCGTCGAACCTGGATGAATTCGCCGCCTATGCCAAGACCCATGGCGCAAAAATGAACTTCGGCGATGCGGGCGTCGGCTCGGGCGCCTTCCTGGGGGGCGTGCTGCTCAACGCAGGCCTGGGCATCAACGTGCCGCCCGTTCACTATCGTGGCGCGGCCCAGGCGACGTCCGATGTGATGGCCGGGCAGATCGACTACACCGTGGAAAGCAGCAGCACGGCGGTCGGCTCGATTGCATCGGGCAAGATCAAGGGGCTGGTGGTGCTGAGCGCGCAGCGCGTGGGCGTGCTGCCGAACGTTCCCTCGGCCAGCGAGACCTCCTACAAGAATTTGAACTACACCATCTGGAACATGCTGCTGGTCAAGAAGGGCGTTCCCATGGCGACGGTCAATACGCTCAACGAGGCCATCAACAAGACGCTGGCCCAAGCGGACCTGCTGGAGCGTTACAGGCAAATGGGCCTGGCGGTCCCCAGCGCCGCGCAGCGCAGCACGGAAGGCGCCGAGAAGCTGCTGGCCGAGGAAGTGGCGCGCTGGCAAAAGCTCTTGAGCGAAGCGGGCGTGAAACCGGAGTAGAGGCAAAGGCTCTCCCGGCCTCCCAGTCTCATTGGAACGTGGAGATGGTCCTGGCCAAGGCCACCAGCTTGCGGATGACGGTCTGGCTCTGGTCCATGCCCCACGCGGCATTGAAGGAAATGCGGGGAAAAGCCGGTGCGCCTTTCAGCGCAATGAGTTCGCCGCTTTTCAATTCCGATTCAATCAGGGGATAGGTCATCAAGCCGATGCCCGTGCCGCAGCGGAGCAGCTCCTTCAGTGTCAATACATCGCCGCAGATATCGATCTTGATGCGGAGGCTGTTCTCCTTGACGAGTTTCGCCAGGATCGGATGCATGGGCGATTCTTTGGACAGCGACCACACCGGCTGCGAGCGCATCAGTTCCAGCCAGTGGGTCGCGGATTGGTCACCCTCGCGCCCCACAAGGGCCGGCGAGCCCACCAGCATCACGTCGACAGAGCCTATGGGCTCCACATGAAAGCGGTCGGAGGTCAGGGAAGGCGTGGCCATGAACACCAGGTCCAGGTGGCCCGTCTCCAGCTTGTTGACGCTCAGCGAGGTCTGCCCGACCTCCACCTCAAAATTCAGTTGCGGCATGGCCGCCCGCGCAGCGGTAATGAACTGCGAAAACCAGGTCTGGCCGATCAGGCCGGCAATGCCCAGGCGTATGAGCCCCGAGGCATGGGAGGCATCGTCGAGCGTGTGAATGACATCATCGATGGCGGCCAGGAGGGGCTTGATCTGCTGAACCAGCTCCCGCCCTTGCGTCGTCAGGTCCATTCTGCGGCCACGCTTGTGAAACACCGGAAAGCCCAGCCTTCCCTCCAGCTCCCGCATGCGCGCGGAAACCGTGGGCTGGGTGGTGTACATGTGGTCCGCAGTGGCCTGGAAACTGCCTAGCTGTGCAATCTGGCACAGCGTCTGGAGATGCAGGATATTTACTTTCGCCATGTGGCCCTTTGTCGAATTCAGTGGACTCTGCCCCTGAGGCTACCTCAGGAGTCCTTGGTTCGGGAGGCAAAGCCCCGTCAGGGCAAACACAGTAAGCTTGGGCCATTGTTTCAATGCTCCAGGTGCCATGCGTATCGCCGTTCTAGAAGACGATGCCCTTCTGCAAGATGTCCTTCGCGCCGCGACCCAAGGTGCGGGGCACGTGTGCCATGCGTACATGACAAGCGAATCCCTCCTCAAGGATTTGCGCCATCAGACGTTTGACCTCTTGATACTGGACTGGCACCTGCCGGATATGGACGGGCCGGAGGTTGCCCAGGCCGTCCGCAAGGTCAGGCCCGATGCGATGCCGATTCTGTTCCTCACCCGGCGCAACGGCGAGCAGGATGTCATCGAGGGGCTGACCTCTGGCGGCGATGACTTCATGACCAAGCCCGTCCGCATGGGTGAGTTGCTGGCGCGTATTCAAGCGTTGCTACGCAGGGCGCACCCGACCGTCATGGCGGATGTGCTGGACTTCGGTCGGTACCGGTTTGAACCCAGCACGCGGACGGTCGTGCTCGACGGCAAAAGCATCGAGCTGAAGAACAAGGAATACGAACTCGCGTTGTGCCTCTTTCAGAACCTCGGGCGCTTGATGTCGCGGGACCATCTGCGCGAGAAGGTATGGGCAGACGCCAGGGATGTCCACACCCGCACGCTTGACACACACGCCTCACGGATTCGGACCCAATTGCTCCTGACCCCGGACAGCGGCTATGCACTTTCCGCCGTCTATGGGATCGGCTACCGGCTCGACAAGATTCACCAATCCGGGTGATGATGGGCTGGGGTGGCTGCAGCCTTGCAGGTCCGTAGGTTCGAAGGCGCAGCCTTGGTATTCCGGTTGCACCTGCCTGCGCCATAGGCGGCATGTCCACGGTCTCCCATCTTCCCGCGGTCTCTCGTTTTTCTTCCCCTCTGACCATGTCCCATCGCTTTTCGCTTCATTGCCTTGCCTTGTGGCTCGCGGCCATCGCCCTGCCCGGATGGGGCGCAACGCCGAAGGCACCGCAAGGGGGTGTCAAGGTCATGCACTGGTGGGTCGCGGGCGGAGAGCGTGCCAGCATGAATGCGGTTCGTGACCATGCCCTGCTGAATGGCGTGGGATGGGCCGAGCACTCGTCTGCCGGCAGTGGGACGGCCCGCTATACCGAAGCGCTCGCCAAGCGCCGGCTGGGCCCCGAAGCTCCCACGGTCGCGCAGATGATCGGATTTGAAATCCATGCCTGGGCCCGCAAGGGCTTGCTGGAGAACCTGGACGACATTGCAATGCGCGAAGAATGGGACGAGGTCGTTCCCATGGACATTCAACGCTTGTCCAAATGGAACGGTTCATGGGTGGCGACCCCTTTCAACGCCCATTCCACCAACTGGCTGTGGGTCAACAAGGCACTGGCACAGCAGCTTGGGGCAGCGCAGGCGCCAGACGGTTGGGCGGATCTCATTGCCCTGCTGGACAAGGCCAAGGCCAGCGGCGTGTTGCCGCTGGCCATTGGCCACGAAGCGTGGGAGCACACGTTGCTGTTCGAGTCCGTGGCCGTGGGGGTCGGGGGCGCGCAGTTCTACCGCAAGGCATTCATCGACCTGGATCCCGGCGTGCTCGATGAGGCCCGGCTGACGCTGATCTTTGACCGCATGAAACAGCTGGCGGGCTACCTGGGGCCCCGTTTTCCGACACGGCGCTGGGACGAGGCAACGACATTGGTCAGCCGGGGGGAAGCCCTCTTGCAGGTGCAGGGCTCCTGGGTGGACGGCGAATTCACGGCAATGGGCCTGGCGCCCGGGCGGGAATACGTCTGCTGGAGGTTTCCCGATACCCAGGGGGTCTACCTGTTCAATAGCGATCAGTTCGTCTTTCTGCGCCAGCCTCAAGGCCGGCAACCCGCCCAGGCCGCGTTCGCCACGGTCGTCATGGGCCCGGCGCTCCAGGAAGACGTGAACCTGCGAACTGGTGCCGCGCCGGCGCGGGTGGATGTGTCCAACCAGCGCTTCAACAGCTGCGGGCGCCGCAACATCACCGACATGCGCAACGCCAACATGCGCCGGGCGATGATGGGCTCCATCGCAATGGGCAACGCCAACCCTCCGGCGGTCAAGACCGCCATCTACGAGGTCGTGTCCCGGCACTTCAAGGGGGAGTTGAACACGCCCGACGCGGTCAAAGCCCTTCGCGGCGCCATCGCACAGGCCAGCCGATAAGCCGTCGCCCATCCACCGTACCTCTGACCATGTTCCTCGCAAGACACATTTCACATTGGCGCCTGGCGGCAAAGATCGTTTTCCTGGTCGCCTTGATGGGCCTGATTTCCGTGGCGATCACGGTCTACGCCACCACCCAGATGCGCAGCATCGACCAGCGATACACGCACCTCATCGCAAAGGAGGCACAAGGTGCCCTGGAGCTGAGCGATGCTGCGCTATTGCTGTCGGAATCCAACCGCATCGTGTATGCCGTCCTGACCGCGCAGGAGGAAGCAACGATGCTGGCGGAGCTCGAATCGCTCAAGCGGTTGCATGGGGGGTTCAACGCCAAGGTTGCTTCGGTGCTGTCGCTGATGCCGGATGAAGCAGCTGCCCTGCAGGCCATCGGCCAGCAGGCCGACTTGTCCTTTGCACAGGCCAACCGCATCGTTGAATCCGCCGCCCGCTGGCGCGGCGACCGCGCCTTGCAGATCATCCACGATGAGTTCGAGCCGGTGCTGCGGTCCCTGCAGCGGGACATGGCGCAGCTGCGCAGCAGATCTGTCGCGGGCTTCCAGCAAGCGAGCCAGCAACTGGGCGAAGCGACGCGCACCACGGTGGCGACTACGTTGCTCGGCGTGGGCCTGGGCCTGCTGTTCGTGATGGCGCTTTCCGGGTGGGTGGGGGTTCATCAGATATCAAGACCCATCGCGCGTCTGACGCAAGGCATGCATCAGCTCACCTTGCGCCAATACGACACCCCGGTGCTGGGCACCGACCGCCGGGACGAGGTGGGTACCATGGCGAAGGCGATGCAGGTTTTCAAGGACAGCATGCAACGCGCAGACCGCCTGGCCATCGAAGTCGCCGCCAGCGCCGAGGCGAGGCGCCTGTCGGAGCAACTCGTAGACCTGACCAGCGCGATTCCCGGCGCGGTGTTTCAGCTCCATGTGCAGCCGGATGGCACCCGCCGCTATCTGTATGTGAGCGACAAGGCGGAGGATCTGCACAGCCGCACCGCAAGGGAACTGCTGGGGGACGAGGGCCGGATCGGCGTTGAGTACGGAAACGCGGGCGATACGGCGCGCGATCGGTTCATGAACAGCCTGGGCACACTGGAGCCGGTTCACTTCGCGGTGCAAATGGAGCGGGGTGGCCAGACGGTCTGGCTCGAGACGCTGGCGACAGCGCGGCGAACCCCCGACGGAGGCGCCTTGTTCAACGGTGTATGGCTGGATGTGACGCAGGCCCAGTTGCAGGCCCATGCGCTATCGAAAGCCAAGGAGGAGGCCGAACGCACGGCGGAAGAAAGGGCCGAGTTCCTGGCGATGATGAGCCACGAGATCCGCACGCCACTGAACGCCATCCTGGGATTGACCCAGCTAGCGCTCAAAGACCGGCTGGACAGCCCGCAGCGCGAGCGGATCGAGAAGATGCAGCGGGCTGGCCGGCATCTGCTGGGCATCGTCGACGACATTCTTGATTTCTCGAAGATCGACGGTGGCCACATGGTTCTGGAGCATGCGCTTTTTCAGCCGCGCCAGATGGTTGGTGATGTCGCTGGCATGTTCATCGACAAGGCCGATGGAAAGGGGCTCGAGCTGCAGATTGACGTGGACAGCGACGTGCCAACGGCAGTGTTTGGCGATTCGCACCGGATGGGGCAGATCCTCATCAACTATGTCAACAATGCCATCAAGTTTACGGAACGGGGCACGGTCTCCATCCACCTGCAGCTGGCGAACGAACACAGCCAAGGCCTGTTGCTGCGCTGCGCCGTGCGGGATACGGGGATCGGCCTCTCGCCCGACCAGGAGGCCGGGCTGTTCCAGGCGTTTCACCAGGCCGATGCCTCCATCACCCGCCGCTTCGGCGGCACGGGCTTGGGGCTGGCGATCTCCCGCCGCCTGGCCGACTTGATGGGCGGCGCCGTGGGGGTGGCGAGCACGCCGGGAGTCGGCAGCACCTTCTGGTTTACCGCGCTGGTTCAGAGGACCACGCCGGCCTCCGGGGAACACATCGCGCACCTCCCTCAGGCAGCGCCCGATATCGCAGGACTGAGCGGCTTGCGCGTGCTGGTCGTGGACGACAACGAACTCAATCGTCTCGTGGCGCGCGGCCTGCTGGAAGCCGGGGGCATGCGTGTTGACCTGGCCGAGGACGGGGCGGCCGCACTGGACAAACTGCAGTCCGCCCCCGATGGCACCTACGCCGCCGTGCTGATGGATATGCAGATGCCCATCATGGACGGGCTTACGGCCACGCGCGAGCTGCGCGCACAGCCGAGATTCGCTGCGCTGCCCATCGTGGCCATGACAGCCAACGCCACGGCGCGGGACATCGAGCGGTCCCGCCAGGCGGGCATGAACGACCATCTCATCAAGCCTGTCCTGGAGAGTAATCTCTGGGACACGCTCCACCGCTGGATTCTGCCGGGCGACATGCAAGCCAGGGCGCGCCATGTTCCTGCCACGATTGCATTGCAGGCCAGGGAAAGATATGGCGTGGACTTTGATCCCGCCGCGTTGGAGGAAATGCGCGCAGGCTTGTCCCCCGCAGAGCTCAGCGCCTTGACGGCGAAATTCGAACAGGACTGCACCCAGCGTCTGCGGCGCCTGGAGCAGGCCGCCACGGACAACGACCGGGCTCGGCTGCGCAAGGAAGCGCACGATCTTGCGGGCACGGCAGGAAGCTTTGGCCTCAATCGACTTGGTGAACTGGCTCAGACGCTGCATTCGTTGGCCTCGCTGGAAGCTGCAGGCGAACGCTCCTTTGCCATCCCGCTGCAGGAGCTGCGGTCATGCGCGGAACGTGGGCTGAAGGAAATGCGCGACGCCGTTGCATCGCACGATGCGGAGCCCCACCCGGCCAGCCCCTCGCGCTGGTGAATGCTCCGGCATCGAATTCAATCCCGCCAGGATTGACCGGTGGGCTGCCCCGGCCATGCTCAACGCGCAATCCGTCTGCCGGGCGCTGCTGAGCCATGGATGGGGCAAATACGCCCGACCTATTCCTCCGTCGCGCAATTGGCCCGCTTGAGCGCAGCATCTATCCAGGCGTTGTCCTGGGAGCCGTCCGCGATCTCCGCCACCATCACGGCCTCGATCTCCTGCTTCTTGTGCGCAGCGGCCAGCAACTGCTCGGCCTGGCCGTAGGGCACGCAGAGCAGGCCATCGTCGTCGCCGATGACCAGGTCGCCGGGTTCGATGACCATGCCGTCGATGGCGATGGGCACGTTGATCTCGCCGGGGCCATCCTTGTAGGGGCCGCGGTGCGTGACGCCGGCGGCGAACACGGGGAAGCTGTCCTTTCGCAGCACGGCGCTGTCGCGGATGGCGCCGTTGATGACGATGCCCGCAAAGCCCTTGAGCTTGGCTTCGCCCACCATGATCTCGCCGATGAGTGCGTTGGTGAGGTCGCCGCCCGCGTCCACCACGATCACGTCGCCGGGTTGCGCGATTTTCAAGGCCTTGTGGATCAGCAGGTTGTCGCCAGGGCGGGTCTTGATGGTGAGGGCCGGGCCGGCCATGGCGGTACCATCGTGCATGGGGCGCAGGCGTGGGCCGCCGGCCGTCATGCGCGACATGCAGTCGCTGACGTTGGCCACGGGCACGTCGAGGAATTGCCGGGCCAGTTCCAGGCTCACGGCGCGTTGGCGCTTCAAGATTTGGCAGCCGATCATGGTGTGGTTCTCACTGGGATGGTGGATAAGTGATGGGTGGAGTGATCAGTCGAGCGTGGTGCCCGAGCTCTTGACGATGGGCGCCAGGCGCGCGCGGTCGCTGGCATAGAGCCTGGCCATGTCGTCGGGCGTGCCGGTGATGAGCTCGGCGCCGGAGTCCGCGATCTTCTTGGCGGTATCGGGTGCGTTCACCACCTTGTTGATGGCCTCGTTGAGCTGCCTGACGATGGCGTCCGGCGTGCCGGCCGGGGCCATCACGCCCCACACGCTGGCCAGCTCCACGCCCTTGATGCCGGACTCGGTGTAGGTGGGCACGTCAGGCAGCAGCTTGGAGCGGCGCGCGGTGGTCACGCCGATGGCGCGTACCTTGCCCGACTGGATGTGCGAGAGCAGCGTGGGGATGGAGCCCATGTACATGTCGATGCGCCCGCCCAGCAGGTCGGGCATGGCCTGGGCCATGCCGCGAAACGGCACGTGCGTGAACTTCACGTTGGAGCTTTTCTGCCAGGCCTCGCTGATGATGTGCGAGATGGTGCCGGTGCCCGGCGTGGCAAAGCTCAGGCGCCCGGGGTCCTTCTTCGCGGCCTGGATGATGTCGTCCAGGGTCTTGTAGGGCGAGTCGGCGTTCACCACCAGCACGGCCGGGCCGGCGGCCACCAGGGCCACGGCGCGCAGGTCCTTGTCGGGGTTGTAGGTGAGCTTGGTGTACAGCAGCGGGTTGAGCACCACGTTGTCGGTCTGCGCCATCACCAGGGTCAGCCCGTCGGCGGGGGCCTTGGCCGTCTGGTCCAGCGCCAGGTTGCCGCCGGCGCCGGGCTTGTTCTCCACCACGATGGCCCAGCCGTAGGCATCGGTCAGCTTGGTGCCGACCAGCCGGGTCAGGTTGTCGGTGCCGCCGCCCGCCGGGAAGGGCACGATGAACTTGATGGGCCGTTGCGGGTAGTTGCCCTGGGCATGGGCCGGGGCGATGGTTGCCGTGGCGGCCGCCATGGCCAGCAGGCCGCCGAGGGCCAGGGTGCGTCGAGTCAAGGTCATTGCGAATGTCTCCTGTAGTGATGTCGGTCGGTGGGCGCGGGGTGCGCGCTGATCAAGGGTGGCTGGCGAGCACGTGGCGGCCCAGCCAGGCGATGGCTTCGTCGGTGGAGGTGCCGGTGAAAGGCTGTGCCGCATGGGCCTGTGCGGTGGCGGCAAACAACGATTCGACGGCGGGCGAGACGACCGGCGCCAGGCCGTGGCGGGCCATCTGCTGCTGCGCCTCGGCCACCTCGTTGCGGCGGCGCGCCGCGTGCGGGATGTGCGTGCGCACCATGGATTCCATCAGCGTGCGCAGCGGTGTCTCGTCGATATCCTGCAGCACGGCATACAACTGCTCGCGCAGGCCCATCTGCTGGGCCGTGACCAGGCATTCCACCGCGAGCGCCTCGACTCCCTTGGTGTAGATGCTGCGCAAGAGCTTGAGCGAGGCGGCATCGCCCGGCTGATCGCCCACCACGCGGACCGATCCACCGAAGGGCGAGAACAATTCCTGTACAAAACCGGCCTTGCCGCCGGCCACGAGCAGCGGCGTCTTCTTGCCGCCCAGGTTGACGGCCCCTGTGATAGCCACGTCCACGAAGTGGACCGCCGTGCCGTGTGCGCCGCGTTGGGCCAGCTCGCCGCATTCACGCATCTCGCCGGGGTCGGCCGTGGTCATGTCCACATACAGCGCCCCATCCTGCAGATGGGGCAGACAGGCCTCGAACAGGCTGCGCGCCACGGTGCCGAACACGGCGCTCACCACCACGTCGGCCCCGGCCAGCCAGGCCCCGGGCGCGGTATGCACCTGCGCACCGGCGGCCTGCACGGCGGCAGCCACCGCTGCGCCTGGCTGCAGGTCGCACAGGCCCGCCAGGCTGTGCCCCTGCTCCAGGAAGGCCTGCATGTAGCAGGCGCCGACCATTCCACCACCCAGGATTGCGATTTTCATGAAAGTACAAATTTAAAACATTTATGCCATCTTATTGAGTGTGACGGGAGTGGTTTCATAGGGATTTCCCGTAGATCAAGGTGAATTTGCACTTATTTTGTATTTTTCTGAAGTCGCCTCCAGAGGCGGCATTGACTGCACGGCTCACCTAGAATGAGCGCACTCCATCCCATCCCCTTGGTGCAAAAACAGTGCAAAACGTGAAAGACAAGGCGTACGAGGTTCTGCGGCAGCGGCTCATCGGCGGGCACTACCGCCCGGGTGAGCAGCTCAAGGAAGAGCCCATCGCCCGCGACCTGGGGCTGAGCCGCACACCAGTGCGCAATGCGCTGCACCGCCTGGTGGAAGACGGCCTGGCGACCGATGGCGCGGGCCAGGGCATCCGGGTGTCGGAGTGGAGCGACTGGGATGTGGAGGAGACCTTCCAGTTGCGCATGCTGCTGGAGCCGTATGCCTCGTTCCTCGCGGCCACGCGCGGCGGCGAGGGGTTGGCCGATGAGCTGGAGGCCAGCAACCAGCGCATGGAGGCCGGCATTGCCGCTGGCCACGATGGCATCGCCGAGGTGCAGTCCGCCAACCGGGATTTCCACCACGCGCTGATCGAGGCGTCGGGCTCGCCGCGCCTCAAGACCATGCTGGCGACCATGATCGACATGCCGATCATCAAGCGCTCGTTCTACATCTACACGCCCGAAGAACTGGTGCAAAGCCTCCACCATCACCGCGATCTGGCGATTGCCGTGCGCGCCAGGGATGGTGAGCTGGCCCGGCAGGTCATGCAGCTGCATCTGCGCATGTCCTACCACCGGTTCATGAAACACCGGGTCGAGTACCGGCAGGACGGCGCAACCCCTCCATCTTCCTCTCGATAAGTTACCCGTATTGGGCTCGAAAGAAGGTGCGGAGTTCCTATGGAGAAAATGGGCTGTTTCCAGGGGCCGCCCCGGGTGGCACGGCGAGGAAGTAGCTGGCTTAAAAAGGGGCCCGCACGAGGCGGGCCCAAACGCTTCATCTACCGATGCCTGACACACCGGCAGCTTCATGGTGCTCCGGACGCCATCCCTTCGCCTGTAGGACCAGCGCCGCTTGATCTATCAGCGGGCGCGCGCCGGGAGCCTCGGCGCAAGGACGTTCGAAAAAAAGCCCGCACGAAGCGGGCTTGAACTTGCTCAAGGCAAGAGGGGAGGGTGTCGCCAGAGGATAGCGACGAGGGCATCGTAAAGCGAACGCAATTCCCGCGGTGTCGGACAAAGCCGCGTCAGTTGGGCGTGGCGTCACAGCGCATTGAGCGGAATCTTGAGGTAGGAGATCCCGTTGCTTTCCGCTGGCGGAGCCTCCCCCGCGCGGATGTTGATCTGTACTGCCGGCAGGATCAGCACAGGCATGTCCAGTGTCGCGTCGCGGCGGGTGCGCATGGCCACGAAGCCAGCCTCGGTGATGCCGTCGTGGACGTGGATGTTTCGTTCCCGCTGCTCGGCGACGGTGGTTTCCCACGCGGGCTCGCGGCCTGCGGGCGGGTAGTCGTGGCACATGAACAGCCGGGTTTCGGGTGGCAGGCCCAGCAGCTTGCGCACCGACTGGTACAGCATGTGTGCGTCGCCGCCCGGGAAGTCGCACCGTGCCGTGCCCACGTCGGGCATGAACAAGGTGTCGCCGACGAATACCGCGTTGCCTACCTGGAAGGCCATGCAGGCGGGTGTGTGGCCCGGTACCGACAGGGCCCGGGCCTGCAGGGTGCCAATGGCGAATGCCTCCCCGTCGGCGAACAGATGATCGAATTGGCTGCCGTCGGCCCGGAAACCGGGCTCCAGGTTGAAGATGCCTTTGAAGGTGTTTTGCACCTTGGTGATGGCGGCGCCGATGGCGATCTTGCCGCCCAGCGCTTCCCGCAGGTGGTGCGCGGCCGACAGGTGGTCTGCATGGGCATGGGTTTCCAGAATCCACTGGACCGTGAGTTGCTGCGCCGTCACGAAGGCCATCACCTCGCTCGCCGCCGCGGTGCTGGTGCGGCCCGATTTGGGGTCATAGTCAAGGACGGAATCAAGGATGGCGCAGTGGCCTCCGGGATGATCGAACACCACATAGGTCACGGTGTGGGTGGAGGGGTCGAAGAAGGCGTGGACCTGTGGTTGCATGGGGGTACCCGTCGAAATCAATAAAGAAAATTATAGTTTGTATAAAAATATATTGTTTTACAATCCACCCGATTCCCTTTCCGCCTAAGGAGTACCGCGCATGCAGATCGACTGGAACCATTTCACCCCCTGGTCTGCCTTGGCCGGGGGCATTCTTCTGGGGCTCGCGGCCGCGGGCTTCGTGCTGCTCAATGGCCGGGTCTTGGGCATCAGCGGCATTGTCGGAGGGCTGCTGCGGCCGCGCAGCGGAGATATTGCGTGGCGTATTGCCTTGGTGCTGGGCCTGCTGGCCGCGCCCGCGCTCTACCGCGGTGTGGTGGGCGCCAGCCAGGGCCCCCGGATCGATGCCAGTTGGGCAATGGTGGTGCTGGCCGGCCTGCTGGTGGGCCTTGGCACCCGCTACGGCGGGGGCTGCACCAGCGGCCATGGCGTGTGTGGCCTGGCGCGCCTGTCGCCAAGATCACTGGTGGCCACGCTGGCCTTCATGGGGACGGGTTTTGCCAGTGTTTTTGTCATCCGGCACGTTCTGTCCTGACGGCGTTGCGGATGCCGGTGGTCAACATTTTCAATTTTCTGGGAGCGGCCCATGCGCCACCGTATCGCTGAATTCGCCGTCGGCCTGGTCTTTGGCCTGGGCCTTGTGGTTTCGGGCATGACCGATCCGGGCAAGGTCGTGGGGTTTCTGGATGTGACGGGGCTGTGGGATCCCTCACTGGCCTTTGTGATGGGCGGGGCCGTTGCGGTGAGTGCCCTCGCATTTGCCGTGGCGCGCCGGCGCACCAGGGCCTTCCTGGGCGGGGCCATGCACTTGCCTGCATCGCGCGGCATCGACAGGCGCCTGGTGGCTGGCAGCCTGCTATTTGGCGTGGGGTGGGGGATGGCGGGGTTCTGTCCGGGGCCCGCCATCGTGTCGGTCGGGGCCGGGGAGCCCAAGGCCATGGCGTTTGTGGGGGCCATGCTGGTGGGCATGGCCGGTTTCGAATGGATCGAGCGCCGCCGGGCCTTGCGCGCCACCCGTGCTGGCTGATTGATGCGGACGGGCCCGCACGATCCACGCTTGCAGAAATGGTGGCTGGGTCGAGGCGGCGCTTTCACAGACCGGAGGGACCGGTGACTGCGGGTGGGGTGCTGGCCCGGGCCCTTGCTGGCGGGGCTGCATCCGTGGGGGGCATCAGCCCCCGTGCATTTCCTGCAGGCGCTGCTTCTCCGCGGCGGGCGTCTCCAGGAATTCCCGCTGCACCTGTTCGCGTGTCTTGGGCGTGCCGGTATTCCTTTGCGGCAGGGCATAGCCGCGCGCGAGCAGGGCGAGGCTGCCGTCCTTGCGGGCGGCTTCGATGTCCCGCAGGACGTCGCTGCGTTGCTTTCCCCCTTGCAGGTGGTCCGGGTGCGTGGTGTAGCCCACCTCGCCGCCCGCCGGGTGATACAGGGATGAGGCGGTGGCGACGGCAGGCATCGCCATGGCGAGCGCTGCCAATGGCGCGAACAAGGCGGTGCGTGCGTTGAGGATGGTTTTGCGGGACATGGAGGGTGTTTCCTTTCAGGGGGAGTGATCCGGGGTTGCATGCCCTGGCCGCAGGTGCCTGCCAGTGCATGGGGATACTGTAAAAACGCCATGCCGACAGGGTGCCCACCGCTGCCTGACGAATTTGTAATCGCGGCCCCCGCCATGTTCTTTGACAATCCGGGCATGAAAGTTCTGCTCATCGAAGACGAAGTCAAGCTTGCGCACTACCTGCGCAAGGGGCTCGCGGAGGCCGGATATGTGGTGGACGTGGCGCACAACGGGGTCGATGGCCTGCACATGGCCCTGGAGGGCGACTACGCGCTGCTGGTGCTTGACGTGATGCTGCCCGGCATCGACGGATTGAGCCTGCTTGCCGCGCTGCGCAAGACCCGCCAGACCCCTGTGCTCATGCTCACGGCCCGTACCAAGGTGGAGGACCGCGTGCTGGGCCTGCAGTCGGGCGCGGATGACTATCTGGTCAAGCCGTTTGCTTTCTCCGAACTCATGGCGCGCATCGAGGTCATCGTGCGGCGCAGCCGGGCGGCGCAACCAGGATCGGCGTGCGCCACGGTGCTGCAACTGGCGAACCTGGAAGTGGACCTGTTGCGGCGCAAGGCCACGCGCGCGGGCCAGCGCCTGGACCTGACGGCCAAGGAGTTTCTGTTGCTCACGCTCTTCCTGCGCCGCCAGGGGGAAGTGCTCTCGCGCACCGAGATCGCCGCCCAGGTATGGGACATGAACTTCGACAGCGAGACCAATGTGGTCGAGGTCGCCATCCGGCGGCTGCGCAGCAAGATGGACGTGCCCTTTCCCGAACCCCTGCTGCACACCATCCGTGGCATGGGGTATGTGATGGAAGCGCGCGGCGCATGACGGGCACGCGTGCACCCGGGTCGCTGCGCCGGCGGCTGTCCTGGTGGCTTGCCGCGCAGAGCCTGGCGGGCCTGGGCGCCGTGTGCCTGCTGGTGTATCTGGTCACGGCGGCGGGATTTCGCGAACGGCAGGACAGCCAGCTGGAGCAGAAGGAAGCCGTGGTGCGGCATCTTTTGTCGGGCGGGGGAATGCACCCCATGCCGCAGCCCTGGAACGACGTCCATCTGCTGGATGATTTCCTGGCCGGGCACGACAACTTCCGGCTGCGGGTGTCGACCGGGGAGGGGGAGGTGCTCTACCCCCGTGTTGCGCGGGGCGATCCGCCGCTGCTGGCCTGGCGCGAGCGCAGCTTCGAGGTGGCGTCCCAGCGCCCAGAGGCGCCCGGCCGCGTGCTGCGGGTATGGCTGGCGCTGGACATCCAGGCCGATGAGCAGTTGCTGCGCCGCATGGCCGTCACGCTGTGGGTCGCTGCGCTGGCGGGCGCGGTGGTGGTGTCGCTGGGCGGCTTCACGCTGGTCCACCTGGGGTTGTCGCCCGTGCGCGCCCTCTCGGCGCAGGTGCGGGCGCTTTCGCCCGACACGCTGCACCAGCGCCTCGGCACGGAAGGGCAGCCCGCCGAGTTGCAGCCGCTCGTCGAGCAGTTCAACGGCCTGCTCGGCCGGCTGGAAAAGGCCTATGTCCAGGTGGAGGGATTCAACGCGGATGTGGCCCATGAACTGCGCACGCCATTGGCGACATTGCAGGCCAGCAACGAGCTGGCGTTGCGCGGGCTGCTTGGCGGCGGCGCGGGCAATGCGGGAGAGCTGGGCGAGGTGCTGGCCTCCAACCTGGAGGAATTGCAGCGCCTCACGGGCATCGTCAACGACATGCTTTTTCTTTCCCAGGCCGACCGGGGCGCGGGCGCCCGCCGCGAGTCCACCCCCAGCCTCGCCCGGGTGGTGGCGCAGGTGGCGGAATTTCACGAGGCCGCCTTGGCGGACGCGGGGCTGGCATTGCACATCTCGGGTGATGCGGCGGGGCAGTTCGATGTCCCGCTGCTGCACCGAGCGCTGTCCAATCTCATCGGCAATGCGGTGCGCCACGCCCGCCAGGGTACGGCGGTGCAGGTGCGCATCGCTCCCCTGCCGGGAGGCGGGGGCGGAGTGATGGTCGTCAACGAGGGGGAGACCGTGGCGCCCGAGGTGCTGGCGCGGCTGTTCGACCGATTCTTCCGAGCGGATCCCTCGCGGGCCCACGGCCAGAGGAACCATGGCCTGGGCCTGGCCATCACGGACGCCATAGCCCGCATGCATGGCGGGCGGACGGTGGCCACATCGTCTGGCGGGGTGACGGCCATCGGCCTGGAGCTGCCTGCCAGCTAGGCAGGGGGCGATCCTGTCCGCGCGGGGCCGAAGGAGGCGGAGCCCCCGGGGGCGGGCCCTCCTGCTCCTGGCGTGTTTCAAGCCAGGGCTGGTGGCACGGAGCCTGGTCGGGTGTTTCGGGGACGGCCTATTCGTCGATCGACGCGCTCCAGCGGTCTCCCCAGCTGCGCGCGCCCACGCGCTCGATATCGCGCCGGTCGCGCTTGGTGGGGCGGCCCTCCTGCAGCGTGGCGGCGGGTTCGGGGGCCAGCCGCCGCTGTTCGGCAGCCTGTTCACGCGCCGTGATGCTGTCCGCCGTTTCCTCGTACAGTTGCTGCGCAATGGGGGCGGGTCCGCGCGCCCCGCTCAGGCCCCGCACCAGCACCGTGCGGGCGAGGGGGCCCTGGCGCAAGGCCACGGTATCGCCGCAGCGCAGGTCGCGTGCAGGCTTGGCCAGCTGGCCGTTGACCGTCACGCGGCCCTTGCCGATCTCTTCGGTGGCCAGGCTGCGCGTCTTGTAGAAGCGGGCGCACCAGAGCCACTTGTCCAGCCGCATTGTCTCCGAGGTGTTCATGCGGAGGATTGTGACGCGTGTGCGTGGTTTGCACTGTCAGCCGATGGCGCAGCCAGTGGCAGGCGTACAACGGCATCCAGGCCCGCCACCCGGTGGCCCACCACGCGGTTGGTCAGCGAGATACTGCCCCCGATGGCCTCCACGATCTCGCGGCAGATCGCCAGGCCCAGGCCGCTGCCGGCGCGCACGTCGCCCGCCGAGAACGGCTGGAAGAGGCGGGCCGCCAGCTCGCCGTCGATGCCGGGGCCCTGGTCGCTGAGGGTCAACGCCACATGGTGGCTGTCGGTGCGCAGGTCCACCGTCAGCTCGCTGCCCTGCGGCGCATGGCGCACGGCGTTGTGCAGCAGGTTGCGGCTCAGTTCGCGCAGCATCCACTCGTGGGCCTGGACCCGCGCGGGCACGGTCTGTATGCCGAAGTCCAGGTCGCGCTGCGCGATCAGTGGTGATATCTCCAGCGCCACGGTGCGCAGCACATCGTCCAGCCGCGTGGTGGGCGGTGCGCTCTGCTGGCGCAGTTGCTCCACCTTCGCCAGCGCCAGCATCTGGTTGGCCAGCTGGGTGGCGCGGTCTACCGTGTCGCTGATCTCGTGCAGGGCCTGCCGGGGCTCCACGTCGCCCCGCAGGGCCGATTGCACCTGGGTCTTCAGCACGGCCAGGGGGGTGCGCAGCTGGTGGGAGGCATCGCGCACGAAGCGCTTCTGGTGGCGCAGCAGGTGGCGCAGGCGCTGCATCACTTCGTTGGTGGCGTCGATCAGCGGCTGCAGTTCGCGCGGCGTGGAGGGGGCGGCGATGGGGCTCAGGTCGCCCTCCCGGCGGTCCTGCAGCTGCAGGCTCAGCTGCCGCACGGGATGGATGGCCCGCTGCACCACCAGCACCACGGTGAGGGCGATCACGGCAATCAGCAGGGCCTGGCGCAGCAACGTGTTGCGCAGGATCTGCAGGGCCAGCGTTTCACGCACTTCGAGCGTCTCTGCCACCTGGATCACGGCCATGGCCCGGCCTTCGGAGCTGGCCACGGGCTGCAGCAGGACGGCCACGCGCACGTCGCGGTCGCGAAAGCGGTCGTCGTAGAAGTCCACCAGCGCGGCGTAGGGCGGGCGGTCCGGGATCTTTCCACGCCAGACAGGCAGTTCGGCAAACCCCGAGACCAGTTCGCCATGCAGGTTGGAGACGCGGTAGAACATCTGGCTCTGGTTGTCGGCCTCAAAGGCTTCCAGGGCCGAGTAGGGCACGGTGGCGCGCAATTCGGCCGCGTCGTCAAAGCCTTTCACGTCGAGCTGTTCGCTGATGGTCTTGGCGGACGCCAGCAGCGTGCGGTCGTAGGCGGTGTGCAGCGATGCCAGCGTCTGCTGGTACAGGCTGAAGGTATTGAAGCCGATGAACAGCGCCACCGGCAGCAGGATGCCCAGCAGCAGGCGCCTGCGCAGCGAAGGGTGGCGGTGCCCGCCGGCGGGGGCTGCGGTCATGCGTCGGTCCGCAGCAGGTAGCCCAGCCCGCGCAGCGTCATGAGGGTCAGGCCGGTGCCCGCCAGTTTCTTGCGCAGGCGGTACACCACGACCTCGATGGCCTCGTACTGCACATCCAGCTGGCCGGGGAACACCAGCTCGTACAGCCGCTCCTTGGTGACGGCGTGGCCTGGTTGGGCGAGCAGGGCGTGCATGAGCGCCAGCTCGCGCGGCGTCAGCTCCATCACCTCGCCCTGGAGATACAGCGCGCCGCTGTTCTTGTCATAGCGGATGGCACCGATCTGCACGGTGCTGGGAGCCAGCTGCGTGCCGGGTAGGGGGTCCGCGCTGCGGCGTACCAGGGCACGCAGCCGGGCCTCGAGTTCGTCCAGGTCGAAGGGCTTGGGCAGGTAGTCGTCCGCCCCTGCGTTCAGCCCCATCACCCGGTCGCCCACGGTGCCTCGGGCGGTGAGGATCAGCACCGGCGTTCGCAGGCCGCGCGCGCGCGCCTGCTGCAGCACCTGCAGGCCGTCGAGCCCGGGCAGGGTAAGGTCCAGGATGACGGCGTCGGGCTGGCGGGACGCCCACTGGCTCAGGGCGGATTTGCCGTCGCCCACCGCGGTCACCTCCATGCCGCGCCGGGTCAGTGCACGGTGCAGGGTCGCCTGCATGGTGGGGTCGTCTTCAACGAGGAGCAATTGCATGCGCGGCACCATAGCATCGTCTCATCGCATGCGCCGTATGGGTGTTTTCCCTGAGTCGCAGGACAGCCGTTTGACAGGCAGCGCGCGCATCATCGAACGGTTCGCAAACCTTACAAGGAGACACCATGCGTCGCGATATGTTTCTGAAATCACTGGCTGCCATGGCCGCCGCCGGCGTGCTGCCGGTATCGGCCCAGAGCGCCCACGCCATCAAGATGATGATTCCCGCCAACCCTGGCGGTGGCTGGGACACCACGGGCCGTGCGCTGGGCAAGGCCATGCAGGATGCAGGCGTCGCGTCGTCGGTGTCTTATGACAACAAGGGCGGCGCCGCTGGCGCCATCGGCCTGGCCCAGTTCGTCAACGCCAGCAAGGGCGACCCGAACGCCCTGATGGTGATGGGCGCCGTGATGCTGGGCGGCATCATCACCGGCAAGCCGCCCGTGGGCCTGGACAAGGTGACCCCGCTCGCGCGCCTGACCAGCGAATACAACGTGTTCGTGCTGCCCGCCAATTCGCCTTTCAAGTCCATGAAGGACGTGGTGGACCAGCTCAAGAAGGATCCCGGCAGCGTGAAGTGGGGCGGTGGCTCGCGTGGTTCCACCGAGCACATCGCGGCAGCGATGATCGCCCGCGAAGTGGGCGTGGACCCCGCCAAGATCAACTACGTGGCCTTCCGTGGGGGTGGTGAGGCCACCGCCGCCATCCTGGGCGGCAACGTCACGGTCGGCGGCAGCGGCTACAGCGAGTTCGCCGAGTACATCACCGCGGGCAAAATGCGCGCCGTGGGCGTCACCTCGGGCTCGCGCCTGAAGGGCGTGAACGTCGCCACGCTCAAGGAGCAGGGCATCAACGTGGAAATCGGCAACTGGCGCGGCGTGTACGGCGCGCCTGGCATCACCCCCGAGCAGCGCAAGGCGCTGATCGAGGCCCTGTCCAAGACCTTCAAGCACAAGGCCTGGCAAGATGCGATGGAGAAGAACGGCTGGACCCCCGCATGGATGGCCGGCGACGAGTTCGCCAACTTCGTGGATGCCGAGTTCGCCAGCATGCGCGCCACCATGGCCAAGTCGGGGATGATCTGAGGCCAGCAAGTTAGGCCTCGGCTGCGCGGCCCCTGCGGGGTGCGCGGCCTTGCTGCCCGCCCGGTGAAGGAAAAACATGACACAACAACATTCATCGCGCTCCAAGCCCTTGCAGACCCTGATAGGGGCGGGCCTGGTGGTGCTTGCGCTGTTTCTGGCCTGGGGTGCCAGCACGGTCAGCTCGGAGGCGGGCTACGGCGGCGTGGGCCCCAATTTCTTTCCCTGGGTGGTCAGCATCGCCTTGCTGATCTGCGGCGTGCTCTGCGTGGTGCATGCACTGACCGGGGGCTTTCGTGAGCTGGAAGAGGGCTCGGGCGACGAGCGCGCCCACTGGAAGGGCTTCATCTGGGTGTCGGCCGGGCTGCTGCTCAATGCCTTGCTCATCACGACGCTGGGCTTCATCCTGAGCTGCGCGCTGTGCTTCGTGCTGTCGGTGCGGGGCTTCAAGAGCTCGGAAGGCGAGCTGGACCTGCGCCTGCGGGCCTGGATCAAGGATTCCCTCATTGGCGTGGCCGTGGCCGCGCCGGTGTTCTGGATGTTTACGCAATTGCTGGCCATCAACCTGCCCGGCCTCACCAACACGGGGTGGCTGTAAAGCCTGCACGCCATGGAAACGTTGAACCTCCTGATGCAGGGTTTTGCCACCGCTGCCACTCCCATCAACCTGATGTGGGCCTTCGTGGGCTGCATGATCGGCACCGCCGTGGGCGTGCTGCCCGGCATCGGGCCGGCCGTGGCGGTGGCCATGCTGCTGCCCATCACCGTGAAGGTCGAGGCCACGGCCTCCATGATCTTCTTCGCGGGCATCTATTACGGCGCCATGTATGGCGGCTCCACCACGTCCATCCTGCTGAACACGCCCGGTGAGGCGGGCTCCATGGTCACCGCCATGGAGGGCAACAAGATGGCCAAGAACGGCCGTGCGGGCGCGGCGCTGGCGACCGCCGCCATCGGCTCGTTCGTGGCGGGCACCATCGCCACCGTGCTGGTCACGTTCTTTGCCCCCCTGGTGGCTGAATACGCCGTGCGCCTGGGCCCGCCCGAGTACTTCATGCTGATGGTGCTGGCCTTCACCACCGTGAGCGCGGTGCTGGGCAAGAGCACGCTGCGCGGCATGGTGGCGCTGTTCGTCGGCCTGGCCATGGGCCTCATCGGCATCGACCAGATCTCGGGCCAGGCGCGCTACACCGGTGGCGTGCCCGAGCTGATGGACGGGATCGAGGTCGTGCTGATCGCCGTGGGCCTGTTTGCCGTGGGCGAGGCCTTGTACAACGTGATGTACGAAGGCAGGACCGACGAAACCCAGAACCGCCTGACCAGCACGCACATGACCAAGGAGGAGTGGAGGCGTTCGTGGCCCGCATGGATCCGCGCCACCTTCATCGGCTTTCCGTTCGGCACCGTGCCCGCGGGCGGCAGCGAGATCCCGACCTTCCTGAGCTACGCCGCTGAAAAGAAGCTGAGCAAGCACAAGGAAGAGTTCGGCACCACCGGCGCCATCGAAGGCGTGGCGGGCCCCGAGGCCGCCAACAACGCGGCCATCACGGCCACGCTGATCCCGTTGCTCACGCTGGGCATTCCCACGTCCAACACCACGGCCATCCTGCTGGGTGCGTTCCAGAACTACGGCATCCAGCCCGGCCCGCAGCTGTTCGACACCAATGGCGCGCTGGTGTGGGCACTGATCGCCTCCATGTACATCGGCAACGTGATGCTGCTCATCCTGAACCTGCCGCTGGTGGGCCTGTGGGTGAAGCTGCTCAAGATTCCCAAGTCGTACCTGTACGCGGGCATCCTGGTGTTCTCCACGCTGGGCGTGTACGGCATGCGCCAGAGCGCGTTCGATCTGGTGCTGCTGTATGCGATCGGCCTCTTGGGCGTGGTGATGCGCCGCTTCGACTTCCCGGCCGCTCCAGTGGTGGTGGGCATGATCCTGGGGCCTCTGGCAGAGGCGCAGATGCGCAACGCCGTGTCGATTGGCGAAGGCAAGTGGACGATCTTCCTGGAGCGCCCCGGTTCGCTGACGCTGATCGTCATCGTGCTGTCCGTGCTCATCGTGCCGCGCCTGCTGCGGCGCTGGGCGGCACGCAAGCTGGCGGCGCTGGAGCGCTGATACACACAAAGGCTCGCAAAAAAGAAAACCGCGCCACATGGCGCGGTTTTTTCATGCGGGCACCGGCTGGTGCAGACGGCGGATTTCGCAAGCCAGACCACAAGGGTTTCATGCCCCCGTTGCCTTCCCCACCAAGGTGACTTGCGTGCTCACAAGCCGTGAATCGTACCATAAAATGCGAATAGTTCTTATTTGCAAGGATGGTGCATGCAATCACTTCCGCAGGAGTTTCTGGCGCTCTGCCGCCAACTGGGCGATGCACAGAAGCGCTGCAGCACCGCCATGGCCGCCCAGGCCGCGCAGATCGAGGCACTGCAGCGCCAGGTGGTGCGGCTGCGCGCCCAGGTCATCGTGCGGGACACACGCCTGGCGATGGCGCGGGATGAACTGGAGCAGATGAAGGCCGCGCACCCCGGCCTGCCCCGCCGCAAGGCCATGGCGCTCCACATCGGTGTGCTCGCCGAGCGCATCGCGAGCTTGTCGCGCGAATGCCTGCGCTGGCGGCTGGCGGCACAGGCCGATGCGGCTCCCGCCAGCGCCGTGGAGCCCGCCAGCGGCGCTGCGGCGGCCCGCGTGCATGCCCCGGCCGGCGCCCTGCGCGGGGCGCCCGCGGGCTCGGCGCTCGACGCCAACCTGGCCGCGGCCGACCTGGTGATCTGCCAGACCGGCTGCATCAGCCATGACGAGTACTGGCGGGTGCAGGACCACTGCCGCCGCACGGGCAAGCCTTGCATCCTGGTGGACCAGCCCCTGGCCGTGCGAGAGGCAGAGGCGCTGGCCGCCATCCAGCCCATGGTGGTCCTGCGCATGGTGCGCGCGCAGCGCCCTGCGGACGGCACCACCACCGGGCAGGAGGCGTTGATCTTGAATGAAAATGGCCGCTAGCGCTGAAGGAATAAGCGCAAGATGCTATTGATTTGATAGTGGTTGGCGGCGCGGGGTCGAGGTGCGGCGCCGGGCCCGTGGCGCCTGTGGCGGCCGCGCCGCGCTACCATCCGCGGATGCCCCTGCTCACCGACGACGCCCCCGCACTGCCGCTGGATGCCCAGGGCATTCTCGAACTGGCGGCGCGGTCCATGTTCCAGCTGTTTTCCAGCGTCAGCCAGGGCATGTTCCTGGTGGACCGCAGCGGGCGCATCGTGTGGGTCAACGAGGGCTATCAGCGCTTTCTGCCCGACCTGGGGTTCTCCTCGGTCGACCAGTTCGTGGGCCGCACGGTGGAAGAGGTGATCCCCAACACCCAGATGCGCCGCGTGCTGGAGACCGGCCAGCCCGTGCTGATCGACCTGCTCACCAACAAGGCCGGCACCTTCGTGGTCAGCCGCATCCCGCTGCGCGACGATGCCGACCGCGTGATCGGCGCCATCGGCATCGTGCTGTTCGACCACCCCGAGACCACGCTGCAGCCGCTGATCAGCAAGTTCGCGCTGCTGCAGCGGGACCTGGACGACGCGCGGCGCGAGCTGGCCAGCCAGCGCAGCCGCTCCCTGGCCGTGGCGGGCGACGGCGAGCGGCGCGCCAAGTACACCTTTGCCAGCTTCATTGGCTCCAGCCCTGCGGCGGCCGAGGTCAAGCGCCAGGCGCGCCGCGCGGCGCAGTCCAGCAGCCCCGTGTTGTTGCTGGGCGAGACGGGCACGGGCAAGGAGTTGCTGGCCCATGCCATCCACGCGGCATCCAGCCGCGCCAGCGGCCCGTTCGTGAGCGTCAACATTGCCGCCGTGCCCGACACATTGCTGGAGGCCGAGTTCTTTGGCGTGGCCCCCGGGGCCTACACCGGTGCCGACCGCAAGGGGCGCGACGGCAAGTTCAAGCTGGCCGACGGCGGCACGCTGTTCCTCGACGAAATCGGCGACATGCCGCAAAGCCTGCAGGCCAAGCTGCTGCGGGCCCTGCAAGAGGGCGAGATCGAGCCACTGGGCTCCAACAAGCTCGTGCCCTTCAACGTGCGCATCCTGGCCGCCACGTCGCGTGACCTGGCCGCGCTGGTGCGCGAGGGCAAGTTCCGCGAGGACCTGTTCTACCGCCTGCACGTGCTGCCCGTGCGCGTGCCGCCGCTGCGCGTGCGGCGCACCGACATCCCGGCCCTGGTGGAGGCGCTGGGTGAAGACCTGGCGCTGCGCAACAGCACGGCCCCGCCCGAGCTGCTGCCCGATGCCATGGCGCTGCTGGCGGGCCAGCCCTGGCGCGGCAACATCCGCGAACTGCGCAACGTGCTGGAGCAGGCCGTGATGCGCAGCGACTCGCCGTCCATCGACGCCGCCCAGCTCGAGCGTGTCCTGCGCGAGGCCGGCGTGGAGCCGGCCGCTCCCGCGCCGGTGCTGGACACGGCTTCCATAACCGATGCCCAGGACGAAAGCCGCTACCTGCGTCCGCTGGCCGAGCAGGTGGCCGAGCTGGAGCGGCGCGCCATCGCGGCCACCCTGAAAGCCCATGGCGGCAACAAGCTCGCCACCGCACGGCAACTGGGCATCTCGCGGGCCACGCTGTATGGACGTCTGGAAAACCCTGAATAAATATCAGACATATGTCTGATATTTATACAATTAGATTGTTCAAAAATCAGACCATGTCCCGCAGGCGTCAGCAGGATTTTCATACAAATCAACAGCTTGCATGCTGGCATGAACTGTGCAATGTTCAGGCATCACAACAAGGAGACATCGCCATGCATCGTCGCACCCTGGTCGCCCTGGCCACCGCTGCCGTCACCGCCGCCACGCTTTCCACCCCCGCTTTCGGCCAGGCCGGGGAAATCCGCATCGCCCACATCTACAGCAAGACCGGCCCGCTGGAGGCCTATGGCAAGCAGACCCAGACCGGCCTGCTGATGGGCCTGAACTACGCCACCGGCGGCAGCATGACCGTCAATGGCAAGAAGCTCGTCGTGATTGAAAAGGACGACCAGGGCAAGCCTGACCTGGGCAAGAGCCTGCTGGCCTCGGCCTATTCGGACGACAAGGCCGACATCGCCGTCGGCCCCACGTCCTCGGGCGTGGCCCTGGCGCTGCTGCCCGTGGCCGAGGAATACAAGAAGATCCTGCTGGTGGAGCCTGCCGTGGCCGACGCCATCACCGGCGACAAGTGGAACAAGTACATCTTCCGCACCGGCCGCAACAGCAGCCAGGATGCCATCTCCAACGCCGTGGCCGTCGACAAGGCCGGCGTGACCGTGGCCACGCTGGCGCAGGACTATGCCTTCGGCCGCGACGGCGTGAAGGCCTTCAAGGACGCGCTCAAGAACGCCAAGCTCGTGCACGAGGAGTACCTGCCCACGACCACCACCGACTTCACTGCCGGTGCCCAGCGCCTGATCGACAAGCTCAAGGACGTGCCCGGCCGCAAGGTCATCTTCATCATCTGGGCCGGCGCGGGCAACCCCTTCAAGATCGCCGACATGGACTTGAAGCGCTACAACATCGAGATCGCCACGGGCGGCAACATCCTGCCCGCCATGGCCGCGTACAAGAACTTCCCTGGCATGGAAGGCGCCACGTACTACTACTTCGGCATCCCCAAGAACCCTGTGAACGAAGCCATGGTGGCCGCGCACTACAAGGAGTTCAAGACCCCGCCGGACTTCTTCACCGCCGGCGGCTTCAGCTCCGCCATGGCGCTGGTCACGGCCCTCAAGGCCACGAACGGCGACACCAACACCAACAAGCTCATCAAGACCATGGAGGGCATGAGCTTCGAGACCCCCAAGGGCAAGATGACCTTCCGCAAGGAAGACCACCAGGCCATGCAGAGCATGTACCACTTCAAGATCAAGGTGGACCCGGCCTTCGCCTGGGGCGTGCCCGAGCTGGTGCGCGAGATCAAGCCTGAAGAAATGAACGTGCCGATCCGCAACAAGCGATAGGCCGGTTTTTTCGATGCGTTAGCGAGGCCCGACGGACAGGACAACCATCCTGCTCCTTCGGGGTTCATCCCGCAGGGGCGGCCGCCCCTCTTTTTCCAGTGAATTGATGCATGAACCCCCGGATCACACGGGGGCAGGGTCGGTTTTTCTCAAAATTATTTGGAGACAAGACAACATGGCTTTCAATTTCATCCGGGCGGCTGCAGCAGGGGCTGTAATTTCAATGTGCGCAGCGGGCGGCGCGATGGCCGCCGTCAACCTGCCCGCGCTCAAGATCGACAAGACGCAGACCACCGTGTCGGGCCTGTCGGCTGGCGGCTTCATGGCCGTGCAACTGCACGTGGCGTATTCGGCCACGTTTGCCAAGGGCGTGGGCGTGGTCGCGGGCGGGCCGTTCAATTGCGCCGAGGGCTCGGTCGTCAATGCCACGGGGCGCTGCATGGCCAGCCCGGCGGGCATTCCCACCAGCACGCTGGTCAGCACCACCAACACCTGGGCCGGCCAAGGCGCCATCGACCCCGTGGCCAACCTGCAGAACTCGAAGGTCTACCTGTTCTCGGGCACGCTCGACAGTGCGGTCAAGACCGGCGTGATGGATGCCCTGCGCACCTACTACAACAGCTTCGTGCCGGCCGCCAACGTGGTCTACAAGAAGGACATCGCGGCCGAGCACGCCATGGTCACCGACGACTACGGCAACGGCTGCACCACCAAGGCCGCGCCCTACATCAGCAACTGCAACTTCGACCTGGCCGGTGCCATGCTGCAGCACCTGTACGGCCCGCTCAATGCGCGCAACAACGCGGCGCTGCCCACCGGCAACTTCATCGAGTTCAACCAGAGCGAATTCATCTCCAACCACGGCATGGCCGCCACGGGCTGGGCCTATGTGCCGCAGGCCTGCCAGGCGGGCGGCAGCGCCACCTGCAAGCTGCACGTGGTGCTGCATGGCTGCAAGCAGAACATCAGCGATGTGCAGCAGCAGTACGTGCGCAACACCGGCTACAACCGCTGGGCCGACACCAACAACATGGTGATGCTGTACCCGCAGACCAGCACGGCCGCCACCAACAGCTGCTTTGACTGGTGGGGCTACGACAACGCCAACTACGCCAAGAAGTCTGGTCCGCAGATGGCGGCCATCAAGGCCATGGTGGACCGGGTCTCCAGCGGCGGCACCACCAACCCGCCGGTGGACCTGCCTGCCCCCACGGGCGTGAGCACCTCGGGCGCCACCGCCAGCAGCATGGCGATTGTCTGGAATGCCGTCTCGGGCGCTGCCAGCTACAACATGTACCGCAACGCCAACAAGGTCAACGCGCTGCCCGTGACCGCCACGAACTACAGCGACACCGGCCTGGCCGCTTCCACCACCTACAACTGGACCGTGCGTGCCGCCGATGCCAACGGAGCCGAAGGCGCCGTGTCCGCAGCGGCATCCGGCACCACGCTGGCGGCGCCGGGTGGCGGCACGGGCACCTGCACCACGGCCAGCAACTATGCGCACACCCTCGCGGGCCGGGCGTACGCCTATGCGGGCTTCGCGTATGCCCTGGGCTCCAACCAGGGCATGGGCTGGTGGAACGTGTTCGTGACCACCACGCTCAAGCAGACCAGCCCCGGGTACTACGTGATCGGTACCTGCTGAAGCATGTACAACCCCGTGAGCCGCTTCGCGTCTTCCCCCTTCTCTCGGATGGCTGCGCCATTCGGGAAGGGGAGGCGCCAGCGCACGCAGGAGAAACGCCGCTGTGCAGCTTGGGCGGCCCTTGCGCGGCGATTGCTGGTTTCGCCCGCGCCAGTTGCGGAGACTGTTTGGCGATGAAAACGCAGTGCAGGTCTTGGCATCCCGCCCCAGGGCTGGGTTGCCGGCCTCTTTGAATGAAATGACGACGACCGTGAAAGTGAAACACCACCCATGAGCACCTTGGCCACCAAGGACTTGACCATCCGCTTCGGCGGCCACGTGGCGGTCAACGCCGTGACCTGCTCCTTCGAGCCCGGCACGCTGACCGCCATCGTGGGCCCCAACGGTGCGGGCAAGACCACGTACTTCAACCTCATCTCGGGGCAGCTGCGCGCCACGGCGGGCAGCGTCACGCTGGGCGGGCAGGACCTCACGGGCCAGTCGGTCTCGGCGCGCACGCATGCGGGCCTGGGCCGGGCGTTTCAGCTCACCAACCTGTTCCCGAACCTCAGCGTGCTGGAGAACGTGCGCCTGGCCGTGCAGGCCACGCAGGAGGGCAAGCACCGCCGGGGCCTGAACCTGTGGAGCATCTGGAGCGACCACCGCGCGCTGACCGAACGGGCGCTGGCCATCCTGCACACGGTGGCCATGCACGAGCGCCGCGACACCCCCGTGGCCAGCCTGCCGCACGGCGACCAGCGCAAGCTCGAAGTGGCGCTGCTCATGGCGCTGGAGCCGCAGGTCTACATGTTCGACGAGCCCACGGCCGGCATGAGCCACGACGAGGCGCCCGTGATCCTGAACCTGATCCGCGAGCTGAAAAAAGACAAGACCAAGATCATCCTGCTGGTGGAGCACAAGATGGACGTGGTGCGCGAGCTGGCCGACCGCATCATCGTGCTGACCAACGGCACGCTGGTGGCCGACGGCCCGCCGGCAGAAGTGATCGCCTCGCCCGTGGTGCAAGAGGCCTACCTGGGCGTGACGAAGGAGGCGGCAGCATGACCACCACCAACAACAATACCGGCAACCTGCTCGAACTCAGGGGCGTGCACACCCACATCGGCGCGTACCACATCCTGCACGGTGTCGACCTGGCCGTGCCCAAGGGCCAGCTCACCATGCTGCTGGGCCGCAACGGCGCGGGCAAGACGACCACGCTGCGCACCATCATGGGCCTGTGGCATGCGTCCCAGGGCTCGGTCCACTTCGGGGGCAAGGACATCACGGCGCTGAACACCCCGCAGATCGCGGGCATGAACATCGCCTACGTGCCCGAGAACATGGGCATCTTCGCGGACCTGACCGTGAAGGAAAACATGCTGCTGGCCGCGCGCGGCGCCAAGAACGCAGCGCAGATGGACACGGCGCGGCTCGAATGGATCTTCAAGCTCTTCCCTGCCGTGGAGAAATTCTGGAACCACCCGGCCGGCAAGCTCAGCGGCGGGCAAAAGCAGATGGTGGCCGTGAGCCGCGCCATCGTCGAGCCCCGCGACCTGCTCATCGTGGACGAGCCCAGCAAGGGCCTCGCCCCCGCCATCATCAACAACATGATCGAGGCGTTCGACCAGCTCAAGAAGAGCGGCGTGACCATCCTGCTGGTGGAGCAGAACATCAACTTCGCGAAGCGGCTCGGCGACACCGTGGCCGTGATGGACAACGGCCAGGTGGTGCATGCGGGCAGCATGGCCGCGCTGGCGCAGGACGAGGCACTGCAGCGGTCGCTGCTGGGGTTGGCACTATGAATTCCACAAAAAATTTCAAGCTATTTTGGCCTCTGGCGCTGGATGGCAAAGCGCCAAAAGCTATTAAAAATATAGCATTCAAGCGCGTGGCGCTTGCCACGCAAGGAGACCGGGCATGAGCATCACCCGCGACTTCGACTGGAAGCCCCTGGCCCTGGTGCCCGCGCTGGCACTGCTGGTGCTGCCCTTCATCGGCTCGCCCAGCACCTGGCTCACGCTCACGGTGGCGGGGCTGGCCATGGGCATGATCGTGTTCATCATCGCCTCGGGCCTCACGCTGGTGTTCGGCCTCATGGACGTGCTCAACTTTGGCCACGGCGTGTTCATCGCGCTGGGCGCCTTCGTGGCCACCAGCGTGCTGGGCACCATGGGCGACTGGACGCAAAGCGCCGAGCTGTGGCGCAACCTGCTGGCCGTGCTGCCCGCCATGCTGGTGGCCATGGCCGTGGCGGGCGCGGTGGGCCTGGCGTTCGAGCGTTTCATCGTGCGGCCCGTGTACGGCCAGCACCTCAAGCAGATCCTCATCACCATGGGCGGCATGATCATTGGTGAAGAACTCATCAAGGTCATCTGGGGCCCCGCGCAGATCCCGCTGCCGCTGCCCGAGGGCATGCGTGGCTCGCTGCTCATTGGCGATGCCGCCATCGAGAAATACCGCCTGGTGGCCGTGGCCGTGGGGCTGCTGGTGTTCGCCGTGCTGGCCTGGACGCTGTCGCGCACCAAGGTCGGCCTGCTCATCCGCGCCGGCGTGCAGGACCGCGAGATGGTCGAGAGCCTGGGCTACCGCATCCGCCGCCTGTTCATCGGCGTGTTCGTGGTGGGTTCGGCCCTGGCGGGCCTGGGTGGCGTGATGTGGGGCCTGTACCAGCAGAACGTGGTGCCGCAGATGGGCGCGCAGGTCAACGTGCTGATCTTCATCGTGATCATCATCGGCGGCCTCGGGTCCACGGGCGGCGCCCTCATCGGCGCGCTGCTGGTGGGGCTCATGGCCAACTACACCGGCTTCCTGGTGCCCAAGGTGGCGCTGTTCTCCAACATCGCGCTGATGGTTGCGATCCTGCTCTGGCGTCCGCAGGGTGTGTACCCGGTCGCGAACCGTTGAAGAGGAGCCCCAAGACATGCTGAACCGACTTCTTTCCAACGACTACCCGCGCAGCAAGGTGCTCGCGGTGATCCTGGTGGCCATCCTCATCGGGCTGGCGTTTGCACCCTTCCTGTTCCCGGGCGTCAAGGCGCTGTCGGTGGCAGCCAAGGTGCTGATCTTCGTGGTGCTGGTGGCCAGCTTCGATCTGCTGCTGGGCTACACCGGCATCGTGAGCTTCGCGCACACCATGTTCTTCGGCATCGGGGCCTACGGCATCGCGGTGGCCACCACCCGCCTGGGGCCGACCTGGACGGCGCTGGGCGTGGGCATTGGCGGCGCGCTGCTGCTGTCGCTGCTGCTGTCGCTGGCGGTGGGGCTGTTCTCGCTGCGGGTGCGCGCCATCTTCTTCGCGATGATCACGCTGGCCGTTGCCGCGGCGTTCCAGACGCTGGCCTCGCAGCTGTCGGACATCACCGGCGGCGAAGACGGCCTGACCTTCAAGGTGCCCGAGATCCTGTCGCCCAGTTTCGAGCCCTTTGAAGAGCCCTTCCTGGGCGTGGCCATCGACGGCCGCCTGATCTGCTACTACCTGCTGTTCGTCGCGGCGCTGGCGCTGGTGCTGGCGCTGCTGCGCATCGTCAATTCACCGTTCGGCCGCGTGCTGCAGGCCATCCGCGAGAACGAGTTCCGCGCCGAGGCCATCGGCTACCGCGTGGTGGTGTACCGCACCACGTCGAGCGTGCTGTCGGCGCTGTTCGCCACCATGGCGGGCGCGATGCTCGCGCTCTGGCTGCGCTACAACGGACCCGACACCTCGCTCAGCTTCGAAATCATGATGGACTGCCTGCTCATCGTGGTGATCGGCGGCATGGGCACCATCTACGGATCGGCCATCGGCGCCGTGCTCTTCCTGGTGGCGCAAAGCTACCTGCAGGACCTGCTGCGCCTGGGGCACGAGGCCACCTCGGGCCTGCCCTGGCTGTCTGCGCTGCTCTCGCCGGACCGCTGGCTGCTGTGGCTGGGCGTGCTGTTCGTTCTGTCGGTGTATTACTTCCCTACCGGTGTGGTGGGGCGCCTGCGCGCGGCAGCTGCGCGCAAGGCGGGGTAGGCGGCCCCTTCCCGCACGCGGGCTGGTGCGGAAGGGGCGTGGGTCAGCTGTGCAAGAAGCAACGCGAAGAAAAATACCAGGAGACAAGCACATGATGAGCATGAAGACAGGGTTTCGTCCGTTCGTTCCCGCCGCGGTGGCAGCCGCCGTTCTCGCCGCCTGTGGCGGTGGGGATGGCGAGCACGTCCCCCTCAATGCAAAGCCCGCATACCTGGGCGCCATTGCCGAGACTGCCTATGACGGCAGCAGCAACGACCTGTTGACCGCGGGCCTCGGTGCCACCGGCATGGCGGCGGCGCTGCCGCCCGCCTATGCCGACCCGCTCAAGCCCACCGCCGCCGAGTTGCGCCGCACGGCCATCCACACCAACTACCGCGCCATGCTCGACATGACGGCCGCGGGTGGCTACGGCCTGCTGTACGGCCCCAACGTGGACGCGCAGGGCAAGGTCACGGCGGGCGAGGGCAAGGTGGCGGGCACCGAGTACATCGCGTTCGCCGACGACGGCACGGGCCGCAAGAATGTCACCCTGATGGTGCAGGTGCCTGCCAGCTTCGATTCCAGGAAGCCCTGCATGATCACCGCGACCACGTCGGGCTCGCGCGGCGTGTATGGCGGCATCTCCACGGGCGAGTGGGGCCTCAAGCGCGGCTGCGCCGTGGCGTATTCGGACAAGGGCACGGGCGGTGCGCCGCACGACCTGCAGAACGACACCGTGCCGCTCATCGACGGCACCCGGACCACCGCCACCGCGGCGGGCAAGGATGCGGCCTTCAATGCCGGGCTCACGGCATCGGAGCTCGCGGCCTTCAACAAGGCCACCCCCGACCGCTTCGCCTTCAAGCATGCCCATTCAGGCCAGAACGCCGAGAAGGACTGGGGCACCACGACGCTGCAGGCGGTGGAGTTCGGCTACTACGTCCTCAACCAGCGCCACGGCGAGACCAACGCGGCCGGCCAGCGCCTGAAGACGCTCACGCCCCGCAACACCATCGTGATTGCGTCCAGCATTTCCAACGGTGGCGGCGCGGCGATCGCCGCCGCCGAGCAGGACACGCAGGGCCTGATCAGCGGTGTGGCCGTGTCCGAGCCCGCGCTGGAGCTGCCCGCCAACCCTGGCGTCACGGTGCGCCGTGGCAGCACCGAGGTGGCGGTCACGGGCAAGACGCTGGTGGACTTCACCACCTACGCCAACCTGTACCAGGCCTGTGCATCGCTGGCGCCGTCGGTCAGCGCCAGCCCCTTCGCCGCGGCGTTCGCGGCCGGGTTTGCCAGCGCGGCGCTGCCCATCGCGCCCAACCGCTGCGCGGCGCTCAAGACGGCGGGGCTGCTGTCGGCCTCCACCACCGCAGCGCAGGCCGAAGAGGCGCTGCAAAAGCTGCGCGCCTATGGCTGGGAGCCCGAGTCGAACGACCTGCATGCCTCGCTGGCCGCGTTCGAAGTGGCCCCGGCCGTGGCGGTGACCTTTGCCAACAGCCTGTCGCGCAGCAGCGTGAAGGACCACCTGTGCGGCTTCAGCTACGCGGCCACGGCGACCACGGGCGCGGTGGTGCCCCTGGCGGCCGCAGCGTTGCCGGGCATGTTCGCCACCGGCAACGGCGTGCCGCCTTCCGGTGGCATCAACCTCGTGAACAACCTGGGCAAGCTGGGCCCGGCGCGCGACTTCCTGTCGTTCTCGGACGCGGGCGTGGCCGACTGGAACACGGCGGGCGCGCTGTGCCTGCGCAACCTGGTCACCGGCACCGACGCAGCGGCCAGGAAGCTGCAGGCCGGCGTGGATGAAACCCGCCGCAACGGCAACCTGCGGGGCAAGCCCGCCGTCATCGTGCACGGCCGGGCCGATGCGCTGCTGCCCGTGAGCCACACCTCGCGCCCCTATGCCGCGTTGAACAAGAAGATCGAGGGCGCAGCCAGCCGGCTCAGCTATGTGGAAGTGGCCAACGCCCAGCATTTCGACAGCTTCATCGGCCTGCCCACGGTGCTGCCGGGCTACGACACGCGCTACGTACCGCTGCACGTGTACCTGAACCACGCGCTCGATGCCGTGTACGAGCACCTGGCCAATGGCAAGGCCTTGCCCGCCAGCCAGGTGGTGCGCACCGTGCCCCGGGGCGGCACACCGGGCAGCGCGCCGGCCATCACCGCCGCCAACGTGCCGCCACTGGCCACCGTGCCCGCTGCGGCCAATGCCATTGCCATTGCGGCAGGCGCCATCTCCATCCCCGACTGACGCGGGCCCCCGGCTGGCGAAAGAGGGAATCACCCCGTGTGCCGCGCCCGCGGTGGGCGTGGCGCCGGGGCCATGTGTTTCTGGCGCAAAGGATGGATGTATGAACGCTGTGATGAAGACCTGGGGCCGCCGCATGGCGTCGGCGCTGGCGGTGCCCGTTGTGCTGGCGCTTGGCGCCGCTGGCGGCACTGCGCCCGCGCGTGCCGCCGAGATCGTGGTGGGGCAGGTGGCGCCCTTGTCGGGCGTGCTGGCCAGCACCGGCGCGCAGATGGTGCTGGGCGGCAAGATCTACTTCGACTGGATCAACGCCCAGGGCGGCGTGCATGGCGCCTCCATCCGCCAGGCGGTGGTGGACGATGCCTACAAGGTGGACGACACCGTGAAGCTGACCCGCGAGATGCTGGCCAGGCCCGAGGTGGTGGCGCTGTACGGTTTCGCGGGCACGGCCAACATCACCCAGCTGCTGGCCGACGGCGTGCTGGAGCAGGGCGGCGCCGCGCTGGTGGCGCCCTACACGGGGGGCGAATCCCTGCGCAACCCTTTCAACCCGTGGATCTTCCATGTGCGCGCCGGGTATGCGGACGAGACTGAACACATGGTCCAGCAGCTCACCACGCTGGGCATGAACCGCGTGGCCGTGATGTACCAGGACGACGGTTTTGGCAAGGCGGGCCTGGCGGGCGTGGAGGCGGCGCTGGCCAAGCGCAACCTCAAGCTCGTGGTGGCGGCCGGCTATGAACGCAACACCGACAAGGTGGACGATGCCGTGAAGGCCATCAAGGCGGCCGACGTGCATGCCGTCATCATGATCGCCGTCAACAAGCCCGCGGCCGCGTTCATCCAGCGCTACCGCGAGCAGGGCGGCGGCGCGCAGCTGTACAACATCTCCGTGGTGGACCCGACCGAACTGGTCAAGCTGGCGGGCCTGAAAAACGCCCACGGCCTGGGCATCAGCCAGGTGGTGCCGTACCCCTACCGGCCTCAGCTGCCGGTGGTGCGCGAGTACCAGTCGCTGCTCAAGAAATACGCGCCCGATGCCGAGGTCAACTACACCAGCTTCGAGCAGTTCCTGGGCGCCAAGGTACTGGTCGAAGCCCTGCGCCGCGCCGGGCCCCTGCCCACGCGCACCAAGGTCGTCAAGGCGCTGGAGTCGATGCAGAGCTATGACCTGGGCGGCATCACGCTGGGCTATTCGCCCACCAACCGCATCGGCTCGCGCTATGTCGAGGTCACCGTCATTGGCAGCAATGGCCGCCTCATGAAGTAGCCGGCCGCCACCTGTTTTCCATCTGTTGTTCCCAAAGGTTGCCACCATGTCCCCCATCTCGCGCTACGCCACTTGCGCCGGCTATGAAATCCACTACATGGAGTGGGGCGCGCGCGATGCCCCCGTGGTGGTGGCATGGCACGGCCTGGCGCGCACCGGGCGCGACATGGACGAACTCGCCGCGCACCTCGCCCCGCGCTACCGCGTGATCTGCCCCGACACCATCGGCCGGGGCCTGAGCCAGTGGGCGCGGGCGCCGCAGGACGAGTACCGCCTGTCGTTCTACGCGCGCATCGCGGCCGGCCTGTTCGACCAGTTGGGCATCGAGAAGGCGCACTGGGTGGGCACGTCGATGGGTGGGGCGATCGGCACGGTGTGCGCATCGGGCCTGTTCCAGCCGCAGCTCAAGGAGCGCATCGCCAGCCTGCTGCTCAACGACAACGCGCCCCGCCTGGCGGATGCCGCGCTCGAGCGCATCAAGGCCTATGCGGGCCACCCGCCCTCGTTTGACACCGTGATGGAGTTGGAAGCCTTCTTCCGGCAGGTGTACCAACCCTACGGCTGGCTCAGCGATGCGCAGTGGAGTCGCCTGACCGAGACCTCGACCCGGCGCCTGCCCGACGGCCGCGTGACGCCGCACTACGACCCGGCCATGGTGCAGCAGTTCACGCACCACACCAACGACTATCTGATCTGGGACCACTACGACGCGCTGGAGATCCCCGTGCTGTGCCTGCGCGGTGCGGAATCCGACCTGGTGCTGCGCGAGACCACCGCCGAGATGCTCACGCGGGGCCCCGGCGCGCGCGGGCTGGCGCAGGTGGTGGAGGTGCCCGGCTGCGGCCATGCCCCCGCGCTCAATGTGCCGGAGCATTACGCGCTGGTAGACGGGTTTCTGGCACGCGCATCCTGAACGGATGGAGCGGGGAGTCGCGCAGCGTTGAAGGCGAGGGCGCTGCGCGGTACATTGGGCCCACACCACGCAACCCCTCGCCATGAAACCCCTGCTGCTCATCGCCTCGCACCTGCTTGCCCTGGCTTTGGGGTTTGCGCTGGGTGTGTATGTGCTGCCGATCTTGATAGCGCCGGCTGCGCCCACGCAGCAGGAGATCCAATCCAGCCTGCCCACCGCCCAATGGACGGCCACCTTCCGCCGTGACCTGAAAGACAGCGACGCCCTGCACTGGGGCGAGGGCGCCGTGTCCCTCGGCCCGCAGGCCGTCAGCCTGCTGGGCAAGCTGGCCCCGGGGCCGGACTACAAGCTCTACCTGTCGCCCGAGTTTGTCGAGACCGAGGCCGAATTCAAGCGCCTCAAGCCCCAGATGCTGCGCGTGGGGGATGTGAAGACGTTCAACAACTTCATCGTCCCGGTGCCGCAGGGCGTGGACCTTACGAAGTTCAACACCGTGATCGTGTGGTGTGAGACCTTCAGCGAGTTCATCACCGCGGCGCAGTACCGGTAGTTCAGGCCGTTAAGCTGGGCTCTGCGGGGCGATTTGCGCCAACGCTGCCTGCAACCCGGCCAGTCCACCTACGCGCTGGTCATTGATAAAGATCTGTGGCATCTGCCGCACTGAGGGCCCGCACTTGGCATAAAAGGCCAGGCGCTCGGCCTCGTCATCGATCTTGATTTCCTCATACGGCAGCGAGCGCGACTTGAGGAGCATCTTGGCCGACTCGCATTGCGGGCAGGCGGACTTGGAATACACAGTGATTTGAAGAGCCATGGTGCAAGTTTACGGGGCACGGTATGGGCCAGACGTGCCAGAGGCCATCCGACACCGCACGGAAATCCCATCGAGTTGCCATTTGGTTTGTTTTGCGACTGCTTGGTAATTTATGCCCCGATTGTTCCCCTGAGCCCACCGGTCCGTGTTGCTGGTGATGGTTGCCATGGTGTTGGCCCTCACTGGCTGCTCATCCGCCAGCCCACCCCCCGGCATCACACCCTTCACCCCGTTCGACCTGGCCCGCTACGAAGGCTGCTGGTACGAAGTCGCCCGGCTCGACCATTCGTTTGAACGCGGCATGACGGACGTGAGCGCCACCTACCAGCGTCAGGGGGACGACAGCGTGCGTGTGCAACCGGGGCTTTGACACCGGCAAGAATGGCTGGCGCCAGGCGGACGGCAAGGCGAAGTTCACCGGCGATGCGAACACCGCGTCGCTCAAGGTGTCGTTCTTTGGTCCGTTCTACGGCAGCTACCACGTGGCCGCGCTGGATGCGGACTACCAATGGGCGCTGGTGGTGGGGCCCGACCTCAGCTACTGCTGGATCTTGTCGCGCACCAAACAACTGGCCCCGCCGTGCGCGAGCAGCTCATCGCCCGTGCCAACGTCCTGGGGCATCGACACCCAGGCGCTGATCTGGGTGACCCACGAACGCACTGACCCAAAATCATGAAGCTCCCTGCGCCACAAACCATTGCCGCCATTGGCGCAGGCCTGGCAGGTCTGTCGTGTGCGCAGGCGCTGCTGCAGGCAGGCCACATGGTGCATGTGTTTGACAAAAGCCGTGGACCTTCCGGCCGCATGAGCACCCGTTGCCCTGAAGACGAGCACGGTGCCTGGCTGTGCGACCACGGCACGCAGTATTTCACCGCCCGCGATCCCGCCTTTCGTGCGGAGGTGGCCCACTGGCAGCGGGCGGGCGTGGCCGCAGTGTGGGATGCCCGCCTGGCCAGTTTTGACGGCAGCATATGGACCACGCCGCACACTCCGCTGGAGCGGTTTGTGGGTACACCGCGCATGACGTCGCCCGCCGCATGGCTGGTGCAGAGCCTGGGCGACCGTGCGCAGGCGCAGTGGCAAACCACCGTACAGCGGCTGGACCATCACCTCCGCAGAGCACGGCCCACTCCACGAGCGTTACGACGCTGTGATGTTGGCGGTGCCTGCCCCGCAGGCCGTACCGTTGCTCGCCCCCGTAGCGCGCGCTGGCGCTGCCGTGGCCGCTGGGCCGTGATGCTGCGCTACGCTGCCCCCGTGGCCATGCCGTGGGAGGGCGCCTTCATCAACACCGGCCCGCTGCGCTGGGTGGCGCGCGACAGCAGCAAGCCCGGCCGATGCCACGTTGAGCCAGAGCTTCCGGCTGGGCATGGTGTACAGGCAACTCCAAAATGCAGGGTCCGCAACTCGATGCGCTGCGCGACCATGCCGCTGACCTGCGCACGCGGCTGGATGCGCTATAGCCCTCCCTACCCATCACCCAACGCCACTCCCACCGCAGGACCGCGCCATGTCTCACGCACAGCCCCCCGCAATGCCGTTCACCTCCCTGCAGTCTCTGCCACACGGCAACGGAAGTTGGCAAGACGGTGCTAACGTCATATCCATGCTTGAGGACTATTTCTCCCTTCAATTGAAATTTGCCAAGTGCTACGCGGTGAAAGCAGCAGTGCCGTTCGACGTCGCCATTGACCGCTGTACCAACTTGCGACGCAGGCTGAATCTGTGGGGGGACACTGGCGCGAGTAGGTGGGATCTCTTTCTGGACAGGGTAAAAAGCGCGGTCGATGACCATGCCGAGCAAGTCGCTTTATGTGCCGGGTTCCAACGATCTCTTTCCTACGTCGAAGTCACACGGTCGTTCGGCTGTTTCTCTTACGATCCGCCCGATGCATGCGGTACCTTGCGCATCCACTTTGTTGCGCCGGATGGAATCAATTCCAGTCCGCTGGCTATTGAGAATTTCAGTGCGAGGAGGGCCGACCTGCAAGATCTGATTTCGCATGTTCAGCGCACTGAGCCCAGCGTTACAACCGTGCGCGGCGTTTCCTGGCTCTACAACCTGCAGGCATATAGGCGGCTCTTTCCAACGGCCTATAGCGCTTCAGTTCAGACCGCACGGTTTCCTTTGCACTTGAACGGGAGTTCAACCTGGGGCCAGGTACTGAACTGGCGGCAGGAGGTGAAGCCGGCTGTACGAGATCAATTGTTAGTTCGCCTCAATGACATGGAGGTCGCAACTCCTTGGCGGGTCTTTCCGCTCCAAGCTTTGGTCGCTACAAGCCAGATCGAGGTGTTTTATGACTGGTTCACATGAAGGTTGTCGAATGTCGGACATGGGCCCGAACCAGTCTTCCAAGTGACCTGCTTGGGTGACCGCAACCGTTGCAAGCCGCTCGCATTGTTCCTTCCTCAAATCCCAAACTTCTTCACCCGATAAGCCATCGTCGCCCGGCTGATCCCCAGCAGCCTTGCCGCCGACGCCACATTGCCTCCCGCGCTGTGCAGCGCCTGCCGCAGCAATTGTTCTTCGGCCTGATGCAGCGGCGCGACCGTTGGCGTGGCGGTGGGTGTCGGGTTCCAGCTGGATGTTGGCTGTGGGGGTGCTGGGTTTTGCGGGGCAACGGCGCCCGCGGCAACTCCGCGTTGCGGCTGCCCCGTCGCATGCAGCGTGCCCGTGCTGTTCGGATTCAGGTGCAGCGACATCACGTCCGAGCTCGGCTGTTCGCCCCCGGCAAACAAATGGTGCGGCTCGATCGGCTCGCCATCGGTGGCCAAAATCACGCTGCGCTCGATCAGGTTCTGCAGCTCGCGGATGTTGCCGGGAAACGGGTAGTGAAACATCGCCTTCACCGCCGCCTGGCTGAAGCCGGGTACCTGGCGCTGGTGCTTGCGCTGGTAGTGCGCCAGAAAGTGGCTCATCAGCAACGGGATGTCGTCGCGCCGGTCGCGCAGCGGGGGCAGGTGGATGGGGAATACGTTGAGGCGGTAGAACAAGTCTTCGCGAAACGTGCCTTCGCGCACGGCCTGGCGCAGGTCGACATTGGTGGCGGCCACCAGGCGCACGTCCACGCGCACGGTGCGGGTGCCGCCCACGCGCTCTACTTCGCCCTCTTGCAGAGCGCGCAGCAGCTTGCCCTGGGCCACCAGGCTGAGCGTGCCGATTTCGTCGAGGAAAAGGGTGCCGCCGTGTGCGCGCTCAAAGCGCCCGGGGCGCGATGTGCCTGCGCCGGTGTAGGCGCCACGCTCCACGCCAAACAGTTCGCTTTCCACCAGCGTGTCGGGGATGGCCGCGCAGTTGATAGCCACAAAGGGCTGGTCTTTGCGCGGGCTGATGCGGTGCAGCATGCTGGCAAACATCTCTTTGCCCACGCCCGATTCGCCGGTGAACAACACGGTGGCGGCGGTGGGCGCCACGCGCTGCAGCATGTGGCAGGCGGCGTTGAAGGCGGATGAGGCGCCCACCATGGTGGCCTGGGCCGTGGGCTCGGCGGCGGTGCCTGCGAGGGCCGCTGAGGTTTTGCCCGGTGGCACGCCCAGGTAGGTGGTGCGCGCCTTGGCCTGCGCCCCTTCTGGCATCGAGGTGGGCAGCGACGCAGGCGGGGTGCCCACAAAGTCCTGCGCGTTCAGATAAAAGAGATCCTGCTCGGGGTCTTCCCACAGGTGGGCCGACTTGCCGACCACGCGGCAGTGCGCGGCGCCGGACGAGCGGCAGTCCACCTCGCGAAAAACGATCATGTGGCCGAACAAGGTGCTCACATAGCCCGTGGCGTACCCCACCTGCATCCAGCACGCGGGCGATCCGCCCACGCCATAGGCGGCAATGTGCTCGTCGTCCTCGCTGGAGTTGTGCCACAGGAATTCGCCTTCGTACGCGCCCCTGTCCGCGTCGTAGCGGGCGTGCACCACTTCCACCTGCACCACGCCCTCCAGCGCATGCAGGCGGGTGCCCGCAATGGCCGCCGCCGTGGGCTCGGCATTCGGCCATTGCTGGCGCACCAGGCGGGCGTCGCGCGCGCCGCTCACATAGCCCGCGCGGGTGAGCAGCCCGCGTGCCTTGTCCAGGCCGATGCTGTCGATCAGCTCGCGCCGCAGCGATCCCAGGGCCTCGGAGTGCAGCAGGATCATGCGCTGGTCTTGCAGCCAGATGCGCCCGTCGCCGGGCGAGAAGAACAGGCATTCGCTGATGTCGGCCACCGTGGGGTGGGTGTGCTGGCTCACGCCGACGGTGTCGAACCCGCCCAGGGCACAGGGCTCGGTCGGGGCAAGCAAACCCCCGGCCTGGCTGGTGGCTGTGCTGCGATTCAGATCGGCCAGGGAGACACGGCGTCGGGACATGGGTTCTCCGGCAGTCATCAAAAATGGATCAGAAAGTGATCATTTGAGCAATTGGCAAGCGGCCATTTGTTTATGAATGGTAACTATTTGGTGGCAAAAAGTCCCCCATGCCAGCCGTCTTTCAGCCTAGGGAAAGTCCGTAGCGTCCCCTCTCAAAAAAGCCCCGTCGAGCGTGTTCAACGGCATTGGGGCGCGTGGGGCTGGTACGCCCGTTGCAATTTGAGGTCACACCGCCGCGGCAATGCGGTGGGTTTTGATTTCAACCAAGGAGCAATGCAATGGGTGTTTCAGAAAAACCAGGCCTGCTGGACAACCGCCTGTGGGCGGGTAAGGCCTTTGACGGTGCGTGGGAAACTTCGCTGAGCACAGCGCGTGACGCGGTCGAGCCTGCTACGGGCCAGGTGCTCAGCCGCGTGGGCATTGCCAGTGCGGCCGACATGCAGGCCGCCATTGGCCGGGCGCAGCAAGCACAGGCCGCCTGGGCGGCGACGGGGCCGCGCGAGCGTGCGGCTGTGTTCCATCGTGCGGCCAGTATTTTTGAGCAGCACTTTGACGAGCTGGCCATGGCAGTCGCCCGCGAAACCGGCGGCATCGTGCCCAAGGGCCAGCACGAGGTACGCGAGGCCATCACGCTTTGCCACCTGGCCGCAGCCCTGCCCATGCAGGCACAGGGCCAGGTGCTGCCCAGCACGCCCGGCCGCCTGTCCATCGCCCGGCGCGTGCCGCACGGGGTGGTGGGTGTGATCTCGCCATTCAACTTCCCGCTCATTCTGGGATTGCGCTCGGTGGCCCCGGCGCTGGCGCTGGGCAATGCGGTGGTGCTCAAGCCCGACACCCGCACGCCGGTGAGCGGCGGTTTCATCATGGCCCGCGTGTTTGAAGAAGCCGGTCTGCCCAAGGGCTTGCTGCAGGTGGTGCCCGGCGACGCCGAGGCGGGCGAGGCGCTGGTGGTGGACGAGCGCGTGCCCATGATCGCCTTCACCGGCTCACCCACGGTGGGCCGCCGCATCGGCGCGCTGGCGGGGCAGCACCTGAAGAAGGTGTCGCTGGAGCTGGGCGGCGCCAACAACCTCATCATTCTGGAAGACGCCGACCCCGATGCTGCGGCCAGCGCCGCCGCGTTTGGCGCGTGGTTCCACCAGGGGCAGATCTGCATGGCATCGAACCGCATCCTGGTGCACGAGTCGATTGCGGAAGCCATCCTGCAGCGCATGGTGGGCAAGGCCACGCACCTGCCCGTGGGCGATGGCGCCAGCGGCCAGGTGGCCCTGGGCCCGATGATCGACGCCAAGCAGCTGCAGCGCTTCGACAAGGTGATCAAGGACAGCGTGGCCCAGGGCGCCAAGCTCGAAGCGGGCGGCACCTACGAGGGCCTTTGCTACAAGCCCACGGTGCTCTCGGGCGTCAAGCCCGGCGTCCGTTCGTTTGACGAAGAGCCCTTTGGCCCGGTGGCCAACCTCGTCACCTTCCGCTCCGACGACGAGGCCGTGCAACTGGCCAACACCAGCCAGGGCGGCCTGGCCGCGGCCGTCATCAGCCCCAGCGTGGGCCGCGCCATGGCCATCGGCCAGCGGCTGCGCGCTGGCATGGTTCACATCAACGACCAGACCGTGAACGACGAGTGCACCAACCCCTTTGGCGGCCCCGGTGTGGGTGGCAACGGGGGCAGCGTGGGTGGGCCTGCGGACATCGATGAGTACACGCAGTGGCAGTGGATCACGGTCAAAGACGCGCCGCCCGCATTCCCGTTCTAGCAGCGACAACCCCCTGAGGCGCTGCGCGCCTTCCCCCTTCTCTCGAATCGCTGCGCGATGCGGGAAGGGGGACGCCGCCAGCGCATGCAAGTGAAACGCCGCTGCGCAGCTTGGGCGGCCCTTGCGCGGCGGCCCTCGCCTGGGCTGCGCCAGTTGCCCAGGTTGGCCGCACGTCTTAGGGCCGGAGAGCACGCGAATAGCCCAGGTCTCCACGGACAAGGGCTCCCATCGACACAAACTAAGGAGACAACTTTCATGACCCTTCACAACAAAACCATCGTCGTCACCGGCTGCTGCTCGGGCATCGGCGCAGACTTTGCCAAGCTCGCCCGCCAGCAGGGCGCCCACGTGATCGGTGTGGACCGCAATGCGCCCACGCTCACGCTCGACGGCTTTGTGCAAGTGGACCTGGGCGACCCGGCCGCCATTGACGCCGCCGTGGCGCAACTGCCCGCCAAGATCGATGCGCTGGCCAACATTGCAGGCGTGCCGGGCACATCGCCCGCCGAGCTGGTGGGCCGCGTCAACTACCTGGGACTGCGCCACTTCACGCACCGTGTGCTGGAGCGCATGGGCGAGGGCGGCTCCATCGTCAATATCTCTTCCATCCTGGGGGCCGAGTGGCCCCAGCGCCTGGAAACCCACCGCGCCCTGGGCGCCACCACCAGCTTTGATGACGGCGCGAAGTGGCTGGCCGCCCACCCTGTGGCGCAAGACACCTGCTACCAGTATTTCAAAGAGGCGCTGATCGTGTGGACCTACACCCAGTCGCAAAAGATCTTCATGGAGCGCGGCGTGCGCATGAACTGCGTGGCCCCGGGCCCCGTGTTCACGCCCATCCTGGGCGACTTTGTGCAGATGCTGGGCCAGGAGCGGGTGGAGAAAGACGCGCACCGCATGAAGCGCCCGGCCTTCAGCGATGAAGTGGCGCCCGTCATCGCCTTTTTGTGCAGCGACGCGGCACGCTGGGTGAGCGGCATCAACCTGCCCGTGGATGGCGGCCTCGCCTCCACCTACATCTGATCGAAGGGGCCACACATGTCCGCACAACAGCTCCAGGCCATCCTGCAGATGGCCGCGCAAAACCCACCGCCAGCCCAGCCCACCCCCGGGCAGCTGCGCGCGTGGTTTGATGCCAGCAACTCGCAGATGCCCCTCGCCCAGGGGCTTCACATCCAGACGCTGCGCGTCCCCAACGGGGCGGGCGGCACCATGGCTGCGGAGTTGCTGAGCACGCCGCAGGCTGACCCGCGCAGGCTCATCATTTACTACCACGCTGGCGGATTTGTGTTTGGCTCGCTGGCCTCGCACCGGGCGCTGTGCTCGTACCTGGCGCAGTTCAGCGGAGCGCAGGTGCTCAACGTGGACTACCGCCTGGCACCGGAACACCCCGCGCCCGCAGCACACGACGATGCGCTGGCTGCCTACCAATGGGCGCTGGCCAATGGCTATGCCGTGTCGGCCATTGCGCTGATGGGCGACTCGGCCGGCGGCAACCTGGCCTTGTCCACCGCCGTGCGTGCCCGCAACCAGGGGCTGCCGCTGCCTGCGGCCGTCGTGGCCTTGTCGCCCGCGCTGGACCTGGCGTCCGAAGGCGAGTCCCACCATACCGTGGACGACCCATTCATCACGCGTGAGCTGATGGGATTTTTCAACGCCATGTATGTGCCGGGTGGCGATGTGCGTTCGCCCACGGTCACGCCGTTTTACAGCGCCGACCTGCAGGGCCTGCCGCCCGTGCAATTGCAGGTGGGCGGCTGGGAGCGCCTGCGCGACGACGCGGTGACCATGGCCGCACGCTTGAAGGCGGCGGGCGTTGAGGCGGAATGCACCGTGTGGGACGGCATGGTGCATTGCTGGCAGCTGTTTGCGCCCGTGCTGGATGAGGCGCTGGCTTCGCTGGAGCAGGCGTGCCGGTTCATTGCCGCGCGCCAGCGCATTGCCGCAGCGCCCTCACGGTAGCAAAGGACGAACCCATGATGAAACGACCCACCGGCGCATGCCGGGGCGCGAGCCTGCGCGGCGCAGGGAGTGCCGTGCTGTGGTGGCGCCCCCGTGCCCTGCTGCTGTCGCTCTGCCTGTGGCTGCTGCTTTGGCCCGCCGCCCACGCGCAGCAAGGCGCACAGCGGCCCATCAAGGTGGGTGCGGTCAGTGCCCTGAGCGGCCCCCATGCATTCCCGGAGTCCTCGCAGGCGGCCAAGGCCTACATCGACGCAGTGAATGCCGCCGGCGGCATTGGGGGCCGCCGCATCGAATACATCTCGCTCGATGAAGGGGTCTCGCCCGCCAGTGCCATGGCAGCGGCGACGAGGCTCATCAACGACGCGGAGGTTGTGGCGCTGGCGGGCAGTTCCGGCCTGCTGGACTGCGCGGTCAATGCGCCTCGCTACGAAGCAGCGCGGTTGATGTCGCTGCAAGGGGCCTCGGTCTCGCCTGCATGCTTCCGATCGTCGCATGTGGTGCCCCTCAACAACGGACCCTACGTGGGGCTGGCCAGCGCCGTGCTGTTTGCCCACCACACGCTGCGCAGCCGAAAACTGTGTGCCCTGGCGCTCGATCTGCCAGGCATGGCCGAGGGCTACCAGCAGGCGCTGGAGCGCCTGGGCGAAGCGAAAGCCATGGAGGTGCCACAGCTGCAGTTGGTGGGGGTTGACCAAGAACCTGCCCCCGTCCTTCGGGCCGTGAAGGGGCAGGGGTGCGACACCGTGATCTTCACGGGGCACGAGGCCGCGGTGCTCCGCTGGAGCGAGGCCGCCCACGCGCTGGGGGCGGGCGGCATGACCTGGATCTATCTCACCCCGGCCTACACCGACCGCGTGGCCCGCGCACTCGCCCCGCGGGATGGCGCCGTGTATGTGATGGCCGAGTTCGAGCCCTGGAAGAGCCGGTCCTTGCCCGCGCAGGACTGGCGCCGCCTGATGCAGGACGCCCGCTTGCCCCTGAGTTCGCTGTCGCAAGGCGGCTATGTGGCGGCCCAGATGCTGGTGCGCGCACTGCGCCAGGTCGAAGGGCCCATCACCCGCGAGACCGTGACCCGTGCCCTGCAGCAGATGCCGCCCACCAGCCATCCCCTGCTGGGGATGCCGTTTGAGATCGGCCAGCGCCGCGCCCACAACCCCAACCGTGCGGCCCTGCCGCTCAAGCTGCAGCAAGGCCACTGGTACATCGCGACCCCCGCCTGGATCGAGGTGCCCGAGTTACTGGCGCCCTGAGGCCGTGCGGCGGCGTTTTGTGAACGGATCGATTTCCCGTGAGACCCGAAGTGTGCATTTCAAAAAACCAACCTGAACGAGGAGACAACATGACAACGCAACAGACAAAACCTTTCCGCCTGGCGCTGCTGGCCCTGGCCGGCACGCTGTGCACAGCGGCCTTCGCCACCGAGGGCGGGGGCTCCACCTATCCGCTGGGCACCGAGAACTTCGTGGCGGGCGCCGCGCCGCCGCCCGGCCTGTATGTGCTGGAGTACCTCAACTACTACACCACCAGCCGCGTGAACGACGGCCAGGGCAACGCCGTGCCCATCCCCGGCTTCAAGGTGCGCGCCGCCGCCGCTGCCACGCGCCTGATCTGGATCACCCCCCAGGAGGCGCTGGGCGGCCTGGTCGCCGCGCACGCCATCCTGCCTGTGGTGGACCTGTCGGTGCGTGCCGGTGGTGCAAACGATTCGCGCACCGGACTGGGCGATGTGACGGTCGGGGGCTCGGTGGCCTGGCACCACTCGCCGCAGCTGCACAGCGTGGTGGGGCTTGACGCCGTGCTGCCCACAGGAGCGTATGACCGCACGCGCCAGGCCAATATTGGCCGCAACTATCTGTCGCTGCAGCCCCTGGGCGTGCTGACCTGGATGGACCCTAGTGGCTTCAACGGCGACGTGAAGGCCACGCTGAACTTCAACCGCACCAATGGCGACACCAACTACCGCTCTGGCCGCGAACTGATCGTGGACTACGCCGCGGGCTGGGGCCTGGGCAATGGCTGGGTGGTGGGCGTGGGCGGCTATGTGTACCGGCAGTTCAGCGACGACAAAGCAGGCGGTGTGGCGCTGGCGGGATCGCGTGGCCGCAGCCAGTCCATTGGCCCGTCGGTGCGCTACGCCAACGGCAAGGGCTGGCTCATCACCGCCAAGGTCGAAAAGGAGTTCGGCGTGCGCAACCGCGCCCAGGGCTCGCAGTTCTGGCTCAAGACCACCATCCCTTTCTGAACCCTGCAACTGAATTGATCACTGGAGACATTCCCCATGACAACCAACACCCCTGAATCCACCGTGGCCGCCTTGGAAACCGAACAGGCTACGTCCCCCACCATCTCGCGCCGTGGGCTGATCACGGCCGCGGGCGCTGGAGGTCTTGCGCTGAGCGTCGGCCCTCTATGGGCCCAGGCGGGCGGTGCCGCACCCGTGCTCAAGGTGGGCTTCATCAGCCCGCGCACCGGCCCGCTCGGTGCCTTGGGCGAGACCGACACCTTCATCCTGGCCCAGGTGCGCAAGACGCTGGCGGCGGGCCTGACCATCGGCGGCGTGAAGTACGCGGTGGAGATCCTGGACCGCGACACCCAGTCCGACCCGGCCCGCGCCAGCCAGTTGGCCAAGGCGCTGATCAACGGCGACAAGATTGACCTCATGCTCACCACCACCACACCAGAAACGGTGAACCCGGTGTCGGATGCGTGCGAGGCGGCGGGCGTACCCTGCCTGTCCACCGTGATGCCGTGGGAGGCCTGGTACTTTGGCCGCGGCGCCAAGCCCGGCGCGCCTTCGCCCTTCAAATGGACGTACCACTTCTCGTTTGGCGGTGGCAGCTTTACCACCTCGTACACCTCGCAGTTTTCTGCGTTGCCCACCAACAAGAAGATCGGTGTGCTGTACCCCAATGATGCCGATGGCAACGCCATCCGCGGCACGCTGGCGCCCGAGCTCGCCAAAGCCGGTTTCACCATCGTGGATGCCGGACCGTACGAGAACGGCACCACCGACTACTCCGCGCAGATCGCCAAGTTCAAGGCCGAGCGCTGCGAGATCTTCAACACCTTCCCCATTCCGCCAGACTTCGCCACCTTCTGGCGGCAGGCGGCCCAGCAGGGCTACACGCGCATGGTGAAGATTGCGCAGATCGCCAAGACGGGCCTTGTGCCCTCGCAGGTGGAGGCCCTGGGCCCGCTGGCGCTGAACCTGGGCGCGGGGTGCTTCTGGCACAAGACTTTTCCGTATGCCTCAGCCCTGACCGGCCTCACGGGCGTGCAGCTGGCCGACGCCTACGAGGCCAGCACCGGCAAGCAGTGGACGCAGATGCTGGGCTCCACCATGTCGCTGTTTGATGCAGGCACCGAGGCGCTGAAAGCCAGCACCAACCCGCGCGACAAGGCAGCGCTGGCCAAGGCCATCGGCACGCTCAAGGCCATCACCATGCAAGGTCCGGTGGACTTTGCCAAGGGGCCCGTGCCCAACGTGTCGGTGACGCCCGTGGTGGGGGCCCAGTGGGTCAAGCCTGCGGCGGGCAGCAAGTTCAAGCTCGACATCGTGGTCACCGAGAACGCCACGGATCGCAACATCCCCGTGGCGGCGGCGCTCAAGTCCTACAGCTGATCGTCCATGCCACATTTACCTCCATATCCGCAATCCCCGCCAGCGGGCGGGCCGCAGCATCTGCTGCAGGCCCAGGGCATCGACATGCGCTTTGGTGCCTTGAAGGTGCTGGACCAGCTCGATTTTTTGGTAGGCACCGACGAGGCCGTCGGCATCGTCGGGCCTAACGGTGCGGGCAAGACCACGCTGCTGAACGTGCTGGCCGGAGCGTTTGCGCCGAGCCAGGGCACCGTCTGGTTCCAGGGGGTGGATGTGAGCGCCCGCAGTGCGGCAGACCGCTGCCGCGCGGGCATTGCGCGCACCCATCAGGTGCCTCGACCGTTCCTGGGCATGACGGTGTTTGAAAACGTGCTCACCGGCGCCACGCATGGCGCGGGCCTGCATGCCCGCGACGCGGGTGACCGGGCCATGGAGTGTCTGCGCCTGTGTGGCATGGAGGCGCTGGCCAATCGCCGTGCAGAGACGCTGGGCCTGCTCGGCCGCAAGCGGCTGGAGCTGGTGCGTGCGCTGGCCACCGGCCCCCAGGTGCTGCTGCTCGATGAGATCGGCGGCGGGCTGACCGACGCGGAGGCCAGCGAGCTGGTAGCCATGGTGCGCACCATCCAGGCCCGCGGCATTGCCATCGTCTGGATCGAGCACCTGGTGCACGTGCTGCTGCAGGTCGCCACGCGTCTGGTGTGCATGGACGGCGGGCGGGTGATCGCCGATGGCGATCCACAAGCCGTGCTGAACGACGCCACGGTGGTCGAGGCCTATCTGGGCGGGGTGGCGGCATGAGCGCCGCCCGGCCGCCCGAAGGCGCTCGCACCGCAGCCGAAGGCGAAGGACATCGAATGAGTGTGTTGTTGAGCATTGAGACACTGAACGCCCACCATGGGCAGCTGCCTGCCGTGCGCAATGTGTCGCTGCAGGTGTGCCACGGCGACATCCTGGCCCTGGTAGGGGCCAACGGTGCGGGCAAGACCACGCTGCTGCGCACGCTGGCCGGCGTACACCGCGCCAGCAGCGGCACCGTGCGGTGGGATGGTGTGGACATCACCCGCATGCCTGCCCAAGAGCGTGTGGCCGAAGGCCTGGCCCTGGTGCCCGAGGGGCGGCGCCTGTTTGCAGGCATGACGGTGCGCGAGAACCTGCTCGTGGCGCGTGCTTCGGGGCGGCGCGGGCAGTGGAGTTTTGACACCGTGCTGGACGCCTTCCCGCAGTTGGCCCCCAAGCTGGGCGCCCGCGCGGGCGAGCTGTCGGGCGGGCAGCAGCAGGCCGTGGCCATTGGCCGCGCGCTCATGACCAACCCGCGCGTGCTGCTGCTCGACGAAGTCTCGCTGGGCTTGTCGCCCCTGGCCGTGCAGGGCGTGTACGAAGCCCTGCAGGGCGTGATGGGCCAGGGCACTACGCTGGTATTGGTCGAGCAGGACCTGCAGCGCGTGCAGGCCGTGGCCAGCCGCATTGTCTGCATGCTCGAAGGCAGCGTGGTGGCCGACGCGCCCGCCGACCAGCTCACCCGCGCGCAGATCACCGCGTTTTACTTTGGTGCGCAGCGGCCCGAAGCTGCGCCCGGCAGCCACACCGCGGGCAGTGCCGACGGCGAAGCTGCCAGCCACGCAAGCCACACCCACCCTGCCCACAAGGAGGCCGCATGAACCTTCTCAACCAGATTCTCCAGGGCCTCCTGCTGGGCGGCTATTACGCCTTGCTGGCCTGCGGGCTGTCGTTCATGTTCGGGGTGATGCGCATCATCAACCTGGCCCACGGCAGCCTGACCGTGGTGGCCGCCTACCTGCTGTGGGTGCTGGCCGAGCCGATGGGCTGGCACCCGCTGCTGGCCCTGCTGGCGGTGGTGCCTGCCATGGCGCTGTTGGGCTGGCTGCTGCACAAGCTGGTGCTGGAGCGCAGCGCGCGCCTGGGCGCCCTGGTGCCGCTGCTGGCCACGTTTGGCCTGGCCAGCGTGATCGACAACCTGCTGTTCCAGCACTTCGGTGCCGACACGCGTTCGCTGGCCACCTCCATTGGCACGCTGGCGTACGACAGCTGGGAGCTGCCCGGCGGCCTGTATGTGGGGCAGCTGCCCACCCTGGTGCTGGTGCTGGCGGTGCTGCTGCTGGGCGGGCTGCATGCCATGCTGGCGCACACGGCGCTGGGGCGGCAGATCCGCGCAGCGTCGGAAGACGCCGACACCGCGCGCCTGGTGGGCGTGCGCACCGGCACGGTGTTTGCGGCGGCCTCGGCCATCACCATGGTCACCGTCACGCTGGCCGGGGCATCGCTGGCCCTGCGGGCCACGTTCGATCCGTTCTCGGGCCCGCAGCAGCTGATCTTTGCGTTTGAGGCCGTGATCATCGGCGGCGCGGGATCGCTGTGGGGCACGTTGCTGGGCGGCGTGGTGCTGGGCGTGGCGCAGAACCTGGGGGCGCAGGTGCACCCGCAGGGTTTTCTGATCGCCGGGCACGCCACTTTTTTGGTCATCCTGCTGGCCCGGCTCTACGCGAGCGGTGCGCTGCGCAGGTTCTTCTCCACCCGCCACAGGGCTGCGCCATGAATGCTCCCATCACTTCTGCACCCCTCGCACCCACGGGTCCATCCCCATGGGTCATCCAGCGCTGGACGCGCGCGTCCATCGCCTTCGCCAGCGCCACCGTGCTGCTGCTGGCCGTGCTCTGCCTGGGGCCGCTGTGGCTGCAGGCGGGCACGGTAGACCGGCTCACTACGCTGTTCATCTACGTGATCCTGGCTGTGATGTGGAACGCTTTGGCGGGCTATGCCGGACTGGTGTCGATTGGCCACCAGGCGTTCTTCGGGCTCGGCGCCTACGCCATGGTGCGGCTGGCCGATGTGGGCCTGGGCCCGTACCCGGCGCTGCTGGTGGGCGCTGTGCTGGTGGCCTTGGTGGCGGTGCCGCTGGCGGCTTTCATGCTGCGCCTGCAGGGCGGCGAATTTGCGATCGGCATGTGGGTGGTGGCCGCGCTTGCGCACCTGTGTGTGAACCTGGACAGCCTGGTGCAGGGCGAGACGGGCACCTCGATGATCGCGCTGCAGCAATACGCGGCCGACGACCGGCGCGCGTATACCTACTGGGCCGCGCTGGCTGCCATGGCGGGGCTGTGCTGGGTGGTTTTCCTGCTCTTGCGCAGCAAGGTGGGCACGGCCGCCCAGGCCATTCGCGACAACGAGACGGCGGCCATCTCCCTGGGTGTGCGCGTGGTCGCCATCAAGCGGCTGGTGTTTGTGTTGTCGGCGTTTGGCTGCGCGCTCGCAGGCGGGCTGTGGCTGGCCACGTCGATCAGCTTTCAGCCCAAGACCTATTTCAGCGTGCAGTGGACGGCCTACATGATCTTCATGGTGCTGGTGGGTGGCATCGGCACCATGGAAGGCCCCATCCTCGGCGCGCTGCTTTTCTTTGCAGTCGAAACCCTGTGGGGCGGGCAGGGCGTGCTGTATCTCATCGGCCTGGGCGCCATTGCCATGCTGTTCGCGCTCTTCCTGCCCAAGGGCATCTGGGGCGCGGTGCAGCAGCGGTGGGATGTGCACCTGCTGTCGGCGGGCTACCGGGTGCGGGCACACAAGCCGCGCAACCCTGAGGGAGAAAGCAATTTGCTATAAATTAAATAGCATCCAATGAATGCAGATAAGCGCTGGGTGCCAATTTGATTCAGAAAAATGCCCGCGTGCGCCGCCCAACCTGGTGGGGGCAGCGTGCGCGGGCAGGGTGGGGAATCACTGGCCCCAGAACGCATCTTCCTGCGCCGGATCGCTGGAGAACAGGCGGACTTCCACAATCTTTCCATCCACGATGTGCAGCAGATCCATCCCCGCCTGCTGGAGCGTGAGGCCGTCGCGCTGGCCTGCAAACTCGATGCTCACGGCCACCCAGTCTCCGTTGGCCATGTAGTGGTGGGCCCGGGTGATCGCAAATGTCCCGTTCGACACGGCCATCATCTGCCCCAGCATCTGGCCCACGGCAGCCATGCCACGGTGCGTGCCCGAGAACTGGTTGTGGCCCGGCTGGTGCCAGACCACGTCGGGTGAGACAACGCGGCCGAGGGTGGCCTGGTCGCCGGTTTGTGCGGCTTGGATGTAGGTCTTGGCGATATCAATGGCGTGCATGTGGATTCCTTGGTGGTTTTGGGGCAACGCCCCATTGGGCGCTGTGAGGTCATTGTTGGACAATCAATACCCGTGAAGATGGTGAAAACTGGGCGATTTACTGTCACTTCAGGACAAACCTCTGCGCCCCGCCGTTGCTGACCCATGACCCCACGCCACCACAAACCCGCCGCAGCCCGCCACCCCGACATCCAGCACCTGAGCTACCAGCCCGAGGGGCTGTACCCGCTCGACCTGGAGATATTCCGGGTATCGGACCTGCGGAAAAGGGTGGGCGGCCAGGCCCTGGCATCAACCTATCGCTACGCCTTTCCGACCCTGATCTTTCTGACGGAGGGAACCTGCATCCATCTGGTGGACTTCGAGTACGTGCGCTGCGGCCCGGGCTCGGTGCTGGTCCTGCGGCCCGGCAAAGCCCACAGCTTTGGAGACACCCAGGACTGGGACGGATGGATGGTGCTGTTCCGCCCCGAGTTTCTGTGGGCAGCGGCCCCCGCCGCGCAGGACCAAACCCCGATCGACGGGCTGGACGGCCTGCCGACCGCGTGGGCGCTGGGCAGCGACAGCGCGCAGGTGATCGCCCACGCCATCGCCCAGATGCACCAGGACACGCAAGCCCACTCCGCATCGCTGCATGCCCATGCCCTGTTGCGCTACCAGCTCTATGCCTTGCTGACACGGCTGCGCATGGCGTACGAGCAGCAGTCCGCGCAGCCGGCACCGCCGGGGCGCGCGCTGCAGAGATTCAAGGCGTTTGAACTGCTGGTGGAGAAGCACTTTGCCAGCTGGCACCAACTGCCCCGGTATGCGCAGCAGCTGGGCTGCTCCGAGAAAAGCCTGGTGCGCGCATCGCTGGAAGCAGCCGGGGTCACGCCCAAGGCCTTCATCTCCGCCCGCATCGTTCTGGAGGCCAAGCGCCTGCTGGCCCACACCACCTGGCCGGTGGCGCGCATTGCCGAGAGCCTGGGCTACAGCGACCTGGCGAACTTCATCAAGTTCTTCAAGCGCGAGGCCGGGTGCACCCCGACCGAATTTCGCGGCAGGCAGACGGCCAACCAGCAGGGCATGGCGGAGCGCCTGCAGGCAACGGGGTGAGGCGCAGAAGGCGATTTCATCGTGGCGTGCCGACCAGACCCCGTGCCAGAATGAAACGATGAGCACCACCACCTCCTCCTTCCAGTCCAACGCAGACGGCACCCAGGTCACCACCTACACCTGGGCCGAGACCCCGGGCCAACCTGTGGGCGTCGTGCAAATCTCCCACGGCCTTGCCGAGCACGGCGAGCGCTACGACCGCTTTGCGCGGGCGCTGAACGCCGCAGGCTTCATCGTCCACGCCGTGGACCATCGCGGCCACGGGCGCACAGCCGGTGGCAAGCTGGGAGACTTTGGCAGCGCTGGCTTCAGCGGCCTCATTGCCGACGTGGCCCAGTTCGGCGCACTGCTGCGCGCGCAGCATGGGCCGCAGCAGCTCCCGCTCTTTTTGTTTGGTCACTCCATGGGCTCGTTCGCAGCGCAGGCAGCCATCCTGGACCATTCATCGACTTGGTCTGGCGTCATCCTGTCAGGCTCCACCGCCCTCGACCTGCTCGCTGCCGCCATGGCCAACGCCCCCGCTGATGCGCCCGCCGGGCTCGCGGCATTCAACGCGGGGTTTGAGCACCGCACCGGCTACGAATGGCTGTCGCGCGACGCTGCAGAGGTGGACGCCTACGTGGCCGACCCGTGGTGTGGCTGGGACATGCCCGAGGACGTGATCCCCTCGCTCTTCGCCCCCGCTCCCCGGCTGGCCGACCCCGCGCTGCTCGCGCGCATTCGCAGCGACCTGCCCATCCTCATCGCATCCGGCGACGCAGACCCGCTGGCTGCAGGCGGGGTCTTGTTGGAGCAACTGGGGCAGCGGTATCGGGATGCGGGAGTGGCCGATGTGACGGTCAAGCTGTACCCGGCGGCGCGGCATGAGATCTTGAATGAGACCAATCGGGATGAGGTGACGGGGGATATCGTGGCGTGGCTGCGGGCGCGTTCCCGCATTGCGTAGTCACGGCTCCCGTAGCAGCAGTCTGTTGAAACGGCTCCCACGGCAGTTCATGCGAACAGCTCTGCCACCCTCTCCAGGAATTCCGGCATGCCCAGCTCGGCGTCCAGCGTTTCGCGGGTGATGACGTCGGCGTTCCCGTGGCGCGCCGAGTACTCGATGCGCAGCTGCATTTGGCCGTCGTCGTCCAGTGCGTTGTCGTAGCCCATGCGGAACATGCGTGATATGTCGCCGCGGCGAGCCAGTGCCAAGAAGCGATGCTCGTCGAGGCCCGTGATGGGTGGAAAGCAAAGGCACACCACTTTGATCGCGCCCTCACCAGCCCTGCCGGGCAGGGTGGCCACATGGCATCTGAGGCCGTCCGGGGGGATGCGTTCTGCGACAGGCAAGGTGGAGGCCTTGTCTTGCCACACGCGCGTGAGCTCGGATGCACCATCCGGGCCGGCGAACCTGGCCCAAAAGCCGCTTGGGTCTTTGCGCAGGTCCTGGTGCAAGGCTTCGGTCACTTCATAGTGGTGACAGCGCCGCCCGCGCGGGTCGGCGGTGTGGATCAGCAGCGATGCCGGAATAGGGCGCAGTGCGGCCCGCCAGGCAGCTACGTCGTGCCAGCGGGCCAGGGGCGGCGTGTGGGCCAGCGCGGCGCGCACGGCCGCCAGGGCCTCGCGTTCCTGAGGCGCGCGCCAATGGTTGCTGTGCTGCCAGTGGTCCTCCAGCTCGCGGGCGATGTTGGCTGCCTGTGGGTTGCCATTGAGGTGGGCGATGACGAGGCGCTGCGCAAGCGGGAATACCTCTTCACGCAGGCTGCGCGAGCCGTCGGAGCCGTCCGGGCGGCCCGACCAGGTGTAGGCGTTGCGGTAGGGGGTACGCACCGTGTCGGCGCTGGCGTCATTGAGCAGTTGGTCCAGCCCATGCAGGTCATTGCACAGACCCGCCAGGGGCAGCACGCGACCACATACCAGCGCGAGGACCGCAGGCAACTGCGCCAGGCGTTCGAGTGTCCAGCGGTGCAGGGAGCCCGGCCCGGGCTCGAAGAACGCCATGCCCAGCTCGAAGGCGGTGTCCTGGTGGGGCTCGGGGCCCAGGGCCTGTGCCAGCACAGCGGTGCAAGCGTCATGCCACACGCGCAGGGTCAGGTTCAGCGCTTCATAGCGCATCAGATTCACTGCCAGCACCTGGCGCACAGCACCAAGCCGTCGGGCGAGAACGATGGGCGCGCCGGGCTCGTCGGGTGGTGCAGCTTCCAGCTCAAAACCGCTGCCTGCCATAGCGCGCGCCAGGGCAGGGGCCAAAACTTCTCGCACCTCGCTCTCGCCGCGCAGCGCATCTGGCGGGAGCGCCCCCCAGGGCAGCTTTTCGGCGGGCGCCACAGGCGTGGCGGCTTGCGCGAACTCGGTAGGCACTACCCGGCCGTCGGGCAGAAAACCTACGCCCAGCGTCGCGTCATACGCCACCAATCCCAGTGCACCGGCAATCTCCACAGCCGCCCGGTATGCAGGCATCTCGTCCACGCTCGGGAGGTCAAACTGCCATGCCGCGCGACGGCAGGCGTTGGCCTGCTGCAAGGGCGTGGTGCGGCCCGCTACCTTGAAGCGATCCTCGAACCGAAGCGCGAACTCGACAAAGCGCAGGTTTTTGCCATCGGCACGCGCGTGCAGCAACTCGCGCATGGCCTCCAGCGCCGCAAAGCTCTCAGGCAGCGGCAGGGCATGGCGATCGGGGTCGAAGAGGTGAAGGCTAGCGGGCATGGCTAAGCGAATACAAAGGGTTGGCTCGCGCAGCTTAGCCGCTATCAGGGCCGGGCAGCTTCGCCGCCCGAGAGAGACTTCACGCTCGCGTCGCGTAGCAGCATGCCGGCCTCCCGCTCTTCCTGTTCGGGCACTCCATGGGCTCGTTCGCAGCGCAGGCGGCGATTCTGGACCAAGCATTCAACTGGTCCGGCGCGGTCCTGTCAGGCTCCACCGCTCTCGACCTGTTCGCCGCCGGCATGGCCAACGCCCCTACCGGGCTCGCCGCATTCAACGCTGGCTTTGAGCACCGCACCGGCTACGAATGGCTGTCGTGCGACGCTGCAGAGGTAGACGCCTATGTGGCCGACTCGTGGTGCGGCTGGGACGTGCCGCCATACGTGATCCCCTCGCTCTTCGCCCCGGCTGGCCGACCCCGCGCTGCTGGCGCGTATCCGCAGCGACCTGCCCATCCTCATCGCGTCAGGCGACGCGGACCCGCTGGCCGCAGGCGGGGCGTTGGTTCAGCAACTGGGGCAGTGGTATCAGGATGCGGGAGTGGCCGATGTGACGGTCAAGCTGTGCCCGGCGGCGCGGCATGAGATATTGAATGAGACCATTCGGGATGAGGTGACGGGGAATGTTGTGGCGTGGCTGCGGGCGCGTGTGGAGGTGGCATAGTCGCCGTCCGAGACCAAGACGGCAGGCGCGTCGCGATTCAGTGGCGCTGCCGCCGCTCGCATGCCATCGGGTCTAATTGAGGTGCCGCGTCAGAGAGAGCGGCCCGCGAAGTCGGCCCGTGTGCCGACGCGAAAAACGGGAGCAAAGATGCCAACGATTGAACGGCTGGTACTGGGAAACTTCAAGAAATTCGGAAGCTTGGAAGTTGAGTTTGATCCAGAGCTAAACCTTCTGATTGGCGACAACGAGGCGGGGAAAAGCTCAGTGCTTCTGGCCCTTGAACTTGTGATGAGCGGAAGTCGCAACAAGGTCGAAACCATCGGGGTCGAGACACTACTGAATGCCGACGCTGTAAAGGCATTTCAGGCGGGGCCATGCACCGTAGACCGTCTCCCGAAACTGTTCGTTGAGGTCTACCTCTCTGCCGAAAATAAGCCTGGCTTGAATGGAAAGAACAACTCTAGGGATCTCGAGCGTGACGGGCTACGCATGTCGTTTGAGCCGATTCTCGATTTCAGCAAGGACATCGCGGAAGCGCTGAAGGAAGACCCGACCAATTTCCCGTTTGAGTATTACGGTGTCCAGTTCAATACGTTTGGGGGTGAGGCGTATTCCAGCGTCAAAAAGCACGTCCGGCATCTGGCAATCGACAGCTCCAGAATCGACAGCGAATATGCAGCTCGGGAGTACACCCGCTCGGTGTTCTCGATGCACGCCAACGTCGGGAGCCGCAGCAGGCTCGAGAACGCCTATCGTCAAAGCAAGAGCGAATTCAAGAACGCCCAACTGAAGGAGCTGAACGACATGCTGGCGGACTACAAGTTCGGCGTGCGCACGAGCGCCAAGGCCAATCTGGAGTCCGACCTGGTTCTCACCGAAGATGAGATCCCAATTGAGAGCAAGGGCAAGGGGCGGCAGTGCTTCATCAAGACCGAGTTCGCGCTGAGCAAGAAGGGCGTCAAAAGTGGGCTGGACGTCCTGCTCCTAGAGGAGCCTGAAAACCACCTGAGCCACTCGACGATGCACCAGCTCATCGAGCGAATCGCTCAGTCGGTGAACAAGCAATTGTTTATCGCAACTCACAGCAGCCTGATCTCTGCTCGACTTGATTTGCGCAAGGCCATCCTGCTTGGAAAGCGAGGACAGCATGCGCGACTCAACAAGCTCCCATCTGACACCGCGAAGTTCTTCATGAAGGCGCCCGATAACAACGTCCTTGAGTTTGCGCTGTCGAGGAAGGTGATCCTTGTTGAGGGCGATGCCGAGTTCATCCTCCTGGATGCGCTTTACCAAAAGCACTCGGGGTCCACATTGAAGAAAGACGGGGTCCACGTCATCTCGGTGGGCGGTACGAGCTTTAAGCGCTATCTAGACCTCGCCAGGCTGCTTGGCGTGCGCACTGCGGTCATTCGCGACAACGACGGCGACTACCAGAGAAACTGCGTCGACAACTACGCAGAGCACGCGATGCCGCATGCCAAAGTCTTTGCAGACACCAACTCAAAGCAGCGCACGACCTTCGAGATCTGTCTGTACGAAGACAACAAGGCAGTTTGCGACGAGGTCTTCCGCACGCCAAAGCGTAAGCTTGAACCGTTGGCGTACATGCTTGCCAACAAGGCTGACGCGGCGTTTGATCTTTTGCTGGCGAAGGAGGCTGAACTGGTGGCGCCTGGGTACATGCAGGAGGCCATAAAGTGGATAAACGAGTAGTCTTCGCGGTCGCAGGTTCAGGGAAGACAACCAGCCTTATCAACGAGCTGGGTCTTGAGAAGCGGGTCTTGCTTATCACTTACACAGAGAGTAATTGCGAAGAGATTCTGCGTCGCGTTCTTGCGAAGTTCGGTTATCTCCCGGACAGCATCACCGTCTGCACCTACTTTACATTCTTGAACTCATTTTGCTATCGGCCCTTGCTTCTCACGAAGATGCAGACCATGGGAATTTCGTTTGATAGGCCGAGCGAATACTCATCGCGCCAGAAGCTCCAAAGCCGTGACCGGTACGTCACAGCAGGCGGTCGCATCTACCACGCGAGAATGGCGAAGGTCCTGGATGTATATGGTTGCATCCCGACGCTTCAGCGTCGACTGGAGCGCTACTACGACAAAGTCTGCATTGACGAGGTTCAGGATTTCGGCGGACATGACTTCAATCTGCTCAAGCAAATTGTCCAGGCCAACGTCGAGGTTCTGTTAGTCGGCGACTTCTATCAGCACACGTACTCCACCAGCGCCGATGGTGCAGTCAATAAAGGGCTGCACGACAGCTATGACCGCTTTAAGGACGCCCTGCGATCTGCTGGCTTGGTCGTTGACACGACGTCCTTGCTCAAGAGCCACCGTTGCAGCTCCTCGGTGTGCTCGTTCATCCGAGACACTATCGGGGTGGACATCTATGCACACTCGGATCGCACTACCCAAGTCTCAGTGGTCAACGACCCGTCACTGGCGGCAAAGCTTCACGCTGACGCGGGCACCATTAAGCTGTTTTATCAAGAGCACGGACGATATGGCTGCTACTCGCAGACCTGGGGTGAGTCAAAGGGACGTGACCACTACCAGGACGTCTGCGTTGTACTGAATGCCGAGTCCTGGAAGCACTTCTCCGCCGGTACGCTGGCCGAGATGGCTGCGACCTCGCGGAACAAGCTATACGTTGCGTGCTCGCGTGCGCGCGGCGACCTCTATGTAATGCCAGACGCGATGCTGAAAGCTTTCAAAAAAGCCCGGGACATTCGTCACGTCGCCTCCACTTGACGATCTTGACTGCGCAGCTGCAGCCCTTCCGCTCGGCGTTGCAGAAGTGGGTCGTGGACTGCCTCAAGCCGTGGCTGTCGTACGAGTCCTCGCCATGACTGACCGCAGCCGCTGCTAGCAGCCAGAATCCCGAGTATTTGATCTCGTGGGCCACTGACCCATCTATCGACCCCGCGCTCCTCGCCCCCTCCGCGCAGTCCCTGCGATCTGACAAGCCCGCCGGTACGCGCGCAGCGTCAACTCCGCCCGCTGCATCACGGTGTCCTCCACGGCGGTAGCGCGGTCGGCCAGCTCATCAGCCTGCACCTGCAGCAACTCTGCCGGGCTCATCCCCGACGCTTCGCCCGTCAGCAGCGCAATCCCCTCGCTCACATGTCCCATGGTGTAGACATGGAACAGCCCGCGCTCCACCGCGTCCAGCACGCTGCGGTCCAGCATCAGGTGGCGCTGGTTGCGGGCGGGGATCAGTACGCCCTGCGTGCCGTCGAGCCCTGCGGTGCTGCAGGCGCGGAACCAGCCTTCGATCTTTTCGTTGATGCCGCCCACGGGTAGCACCTCGCCGTGCTGGTTGAGCGCGCCGGTCACGGCGATGCCCTGGCGCAGCGGCAGGCCTGACAGGCTGGACAGCAGCGCGTACAGCTCGGCGCACGAGGCCGAGTCGCCTTCCACGCCGCTGTATTCCTGCTCGAACACGATGGACGCATTCAGCGCCAGCGGCGCCACGTGGCTGAACAGCGCGGTGAGGTAGCTGTGCAGGATGAGCACGCCCTTGTCGTGGATGGGGCCGGACATATCGACCTCGCGCTCGATGTTGAGCAGGCCCTCTTGCCCGGCAAACGTGCGCGCGGTGATGCGCACGGGGAAGCCGAAACGGTAGTCGCCCAGGTCGATCTGCGTCATGGCGTTGATCTGGCCGGTGATGGAGCCTGCCAGCGAGATCAGGCGCTCGCCCTCGGTGATGGAGTCGTGCAGCTCTTCTTCGGGCTGGTTGTGGCGCTGGGTGCGGGCGGCCAGGGCGGCCTGCACATCGGCCGTCCGCACCAGCGTGCCGCCGCGCGCCTTGCACAGGGCGGCGCTTTCGATGGCCAGCGCCTCGGTGTGGGCAAAACGCGCGCTCTGGCGGCGCTGGTCGTCGGCCTCGCGGTGGGTTTGCTCCAGCAGCAGGGCCACGGCGTCGGGGCCGAAGTGGGGCAGGCCGCGCTTCTTGCAGACTTGCGCCACCAGGATGGCGGTGGCCTGGTGCGTGGCGGGGGTGGCGGCAAAGCGGTCTGAAAAATCCACCTTCACGCGAAAGCGGCGCGCGGCGTCGGGGTCAGCATCCTGCAGTGCGTAGTACTCGTCCACCGATCCGATCAGCACGATCTTCACATCCACGTCCACGGGCTCGGGCTGCAGCGCGGCCCCGCCCCCCGGTCCATGGCCGGGGCCGCCGCTCGGCTCGTCGATCTGCAGGCGGCCGCAGCGCAGGAAGCGGCGCAGCCGCTGCCACAGGCCCTCTTCGGCGGCCAGGTCGTGCAGGTGCAGCAGGATGAAGCCGCCGTGCGCCTTGAGCAGGCTGCCCGCATGGATGCCGGTGTGGTCGGCCTGCACGGTGTCGGCGTCCGATCCATGCTCGATGCTGCCAAACAGCGTGCGCATGGTGGGGTTGTCTTCCACCACCACGGGCGCGGCCGTGCGGCCGTGGTTGTCCACCACCAGGTTGACCTGGCAGCGGGCCAGCAGGTCATCGAGTGCATCCTTGCGGTCGTCCTCGGCGTCGGCGTTCTGCTCCGCATCGCCGGGCTCGAACAGGCCGATGTGGTCCAGCACCGCATGCTCCACCTGGTCGAGCCAGTGCGTGAGCTTGACGGTGTCCTTGATCTGCTTGCGCAGGCCCTGGCGGATGTCGTGCAGCGCGTGTTCCACCAGGGGCTTGATGGAGTGGCGGCGCAGGGCAATCAGAGCGTCGTCGCGGGCGCGCTCCAGCGGGCGGGTGGCTTCGAGAAAGCGGGCGATCTCGGTGCGCAAGGCGTGCTCGGCGGCGTCAATCTCTGCGCGGCGCTCGCGGGGCAGGGCGCGGGCTTCGGCTTCTGTCAGCGGCTGGCCTTTGGGGCCGGTGAGGGTGAACACCATCTGCCCGCCTTCGCGCGAAATGCGGAACTGGCGCGCCTCGGCAAACGCGTCCAGCACGGCAAAGGCCTCGCTCTCTTGCGCTTGCCAGGTTTTCTCGATGCGTTCGGCGTCGGCCTTGAAGGCGGCTGCTGCGAGGTGTTTGGGGATATCGGCCTGCAGGTTCTTGGCCATGTCGGCCATGCCTTGGCGCAACTGCCGGCCCTGGCCCGCCGGCAGGCGCAGGGCGAGGGGGTGGTCGGGCTTGTCGAAGTTGTGCAGGTAGCACAGGTCGGGCGGCACGGCGCGTTCTGCCGCAGCAGTCTGCATGGCCTGGCGCAGCAGCGATGCGCGCCCACTGCCCACTTCGCCCAGCACGAAGAGGTGGTAGTCGGGCTGGTGCAGCCCCAGGCCAAACTGGGCGGCGGCCTGCGCGCGCTCCTGGCCGATCCAGGGCAGGGGCAGGTCCTGCAGTTCGGCCGTGCTGGCAAAGCCCAGCGTGGCGGGGTCGATCGTCAGCCGCAGCTGGTGGGGGGCGAGGGCGAAGGCGGGCATCGGTACAGGGTGGGTGGGAGAGGGCAGGCCAGCGTGTTGGGGTGCGCAAGCTGCGCGGTTGTCAGGGGCTGCTGTCTCCAGAATTTGAATGAAAATGGCCGCTAGCGCCTGATGGATAAGCGCTAGTAGCTATAAAAATTATAGTGACCAGTCAATGAGACACAGGGCAGGGCCCGGCAGGTGCGCCCCCTGCCTGCGCATGGCTGCGCGCATCGGCCAGCGCCGCGGCGGTGGGCGCCTCGGTGGGCCAGCCCGCCAGGTGCTGCTGCGCCACCCGGCTGAGGGCCGTGATCCAGTGGTTGTTGTCGTTCAGGCACGGGATGTAGTGGAACTCCTTGCCGCCCGCGTGCAAGAAGGCCTCGCGCACTTCCATGTTGATTTCTTCCAGCGTCTCCAGGCAGTCGCTGGTGAAGCCGGGGCACACCACGTCCACGCGCCGCGTGCCGGCCTTGCCCAGTGCCTCGATGGTGGGCTGGGTGTAGGGCTCCAGCCACTTGGCCTTGCCAAAGCGCGACTGGAAGGTGATGCGGTAGCGCTCCGCGCGCAGGCCCAGGCGCTCGGCCAGCAGGCGGCCGGTCTTGCGGGCCTCGCAGTGGTAGGGGTCGCCCAGGTGCAGGGTGCGCTCGGGCACGCCATGAAAGCTCATCACCAGCTGGTCGGGCTGTCCGTGGTGCTTCCAGTGGGTTTCGATGGTGCGGGCCAGCGCGTCGATGTAGCCGGGGGCGTCGTGGTAGCGGTTCACGAAGCGCAGTTCGGGCACGTGGCGGGTGCGTGCAGCCCAGGCGTACACCGCGTCGAACAGACTGGCCGTGGTGGTGCCGGAGTACTGCGGGTACAGCGGCAGGATCAGGATGCGCGTGGCGCCTTCGGCCTTCAAGGCGTCGAGCTGGCTGTCGATGGAGGGGTTGCCGTAGCGCATGGCGTGGCGCACCAGCACCGCGTGCCCGGCCTCGCCCAGCCAGCCACGCAGCAGCGTGGCCTGCTTGGCCGTCCACACCGCCAGGGGCGAGCCCTCGGCCGTCCAGATGCTGGCGTACTTGGCGGCCGACTTGGCGGGGCGGGTGCGCAGGATGATGCCGTGCAGGATGGGCAGCCACGCCAGCTTGGGGATCTCCACCACGCGGTGGTCGCCCAGAAACTGCGCCAGGTAGCGCCGCACGGCGGGCGCGGTGGCGGCGTCGGGCGTGCCCAGGTTGCACAGCAGCACTGCGGTTCGCTCGGCCTGGCCGTGGGTGTAAGGGGGTTCGGGGCGGAAGGAGGGCATGCGGCATTTTCGCCCACGCGTGGTGCCTGGTGGGGGCTGGGGGTTGGATGTGGGCCCGGCGCCTGTTTTTGGGGCGCTCGGGTAATCCCCGATGTGGTTGTGAAACCGGTTTCATAAACTCTGCGCATCCACTCCGAACCACCCACGCCGTGAATTACCAGTTCCAGTTCGACGCCGTTTTCGCCGCGTGGCCGCTGCTGCTCAAAGGCACGTGGATCACCGTGCAGCTGTCGCTCACGGCCACGGTGCTGGGGCTGGTGGTGGCCGTGTTCTGCGCCTGGGGCAAGACGGGCGGGCCGGCGTGGCTGCGGTTCTTGATCAACGCGTACATCGAGGTCATCCGCAACACGCCGTTCATCGTGCAGCTGTTTTTCTTCTTCTTCGCGCTGCCGTCCATCGGCCTGCGCTGGTCGCCCTACACCGCGGCGCTGACGGCGATGGTGGTCAACCTGGGGGCCTACGCGGCAGAGATCGTGCGGGCGGGCATCGAGTCCATCCCCAAGGGGCAGATCGAGGCGGGCAAGGCGCTCAACCTGAAGCCCTGGGAGATCTTTCGCTTCGTCATCCTCAAACCCGCGCTCAAGGCCATCTACCCCGCGCTCACCAGCCAGTTCATCCTGCTGATGCTCAGCTCGGCCGTGGTGTCGGTGATCTCGGCGGACGACCTGACCTCGGTGGCGGCGAACCTGCAGTCGCAGACCTTCCGCAGTTTCGAGATCTACATCGTGGTGGCGCTGATCTACCTGGTGCTGGCGCTGTCGTTCTCTGCGCTGTTCAAGCTGATCTACCAGCGCGCGCTCAACTACCCCGACCGCCGCTAAGGAGACCCGGACCATGCGTACCTTCGGACTCTCCGAATTCCTTTTCATCCTGCAGGCCGCGCAGTGGACGCTGGCGCTGTCGGCCATTGCCTTCGTCGGCGGCGCCCTGCTGGGCCTGGTGGTGGCGCTGTCGCGCACGTCCGAGAGCGCTGTGGCGCGCAATGCGTCGCGCGTGTTCATCCAGGTGTTTCAGGGCACGCCGCTGCTGCTGCAGCTGTTTTTGATCTTCTTCGGCGCGCCGGTGCTGGGGCTGGACATCAACCCCTGGGTGGCGGCGGGCGTGGCGCTGGTGCTCAACAGCGCGGCGTTTCTGGCCGAGATATGGCGCGGCTGCATCGAGGCGGTGCCGCGCGGCCAGTGGGAGGCCGCGCAGGCCCTGAACCTGAGCTACATCAACCGCATGCGCTTCGTGGTGCTGCCGCAGGCCTTCAAGATCGCGCTGCCGCCCACCGTGGGCTACACGGTGCAAATCATCAAGGGCACATCGCTGGCCGCCATCATCGGTTTCACCGAGATCACGCGGGCCGGGCAGATCATCAACAACGCCACCTTCCAGCCGCTGCATGTGTTCACCACCGTGGCGGCGCTGTACTTCGTGATCTGCTGGCCGCTGTCGCTGCTGGCCGCGCGCATGGAGCGCAAGCGGGCCCGGGCGCTGGCGCGCTGACGGCATCGCCGCCAACACCAACAGCGTCTTCGTTCATTCATTGCTTTTTTATCTCTCGTTCATAACCACTACCTGGAGACATGCCATGACCTTTTCCCTGCACCGCCGCACCGTCACCACCGCCTTGGCCGCACTGGGCCTGGGCGCCGCGCTCACGGCTTTTGCGCCGCTGGCCTCGGCACAGTCCGTGGCCGACATCAAGAAGAAGGGCGAGCTCACCATCGGCATGCTGGTGGACTTCCCGCCTTACGGCACGACCAACGCGCAGAACCAGCCCGACGGCTACGACGCCGACGTGGCCAAGCTGCTGGCCAAGGAGCTGGGCGTCAAAGCCAACATCGTGCCCGTCACCGGCCCCAACCGCATTCCGTTTTTGCTGACCAACAAGGTCGACGTGCTGGTGGCGTCGCTCGCCATCACGCCCGAGCGCGCCAAGCAGGTGCAGTTCTCGCAACCCTATGCGGCCGCCACCATCGTGCTGTACGGCAAGACGGGCAGCGCCATCAAGAGCGCGGCGGACCTGAAGGGCGTTCGCGTGGGCGTGGCCCGTGCCAGCACGCAGGATGTGGCCGTGACCAAGGCCGCGCCCGAGGGCACCGAAATCCGCCGCTTCGACGACGACGCATCGGCCATGCAGGCACTGATCTCCGGCCAGGTCGATGCCATCGGCTGCTCGGTCACCGTGGCCGCGCAGATCGCCAAGCGCGTGCCCGCCAACACCTTCGAGAACAAATTCAACCTGCTGCAGCAGGCCATGGGCATTGCCCTGCGCCCCGGCCAGGACGAGTTGACCAAGGCGGTGAACGACTTCGTGGCGCGCAACACGGCCAACGGCGAGTTGAACAAGCTGTATCAGAAGTGGCTGGGCGCGGATCTGCCCAAGCTGCAATAACCCATATCGCTTGAGCGTGAACCCCAGCCACCCCAGGAGCCTTTGACAATGACGGACGCAGTCACGACGACGAAGACCACCGCCGGTGCACCCCCCATCATCACGATGGAGGGGGTCAACAAGTGGTACGACAGCTTTCAGGTGCTGACCGACATCGACCTGTCGGTGCGGGCCGGCGAGCGCATCGTGATCTGCGGGCCGTCGGGCTCGGGCAAGTCCACGCTGATCCGCTGCATCAACCGGCTGGAGACGGTGCAAAAGGGTCGCATCGTGGTTGACGGCATTGAGCTGACCGCTGGCGGCAAGAATGTGGACGCCGTGCGTGCCGAGGTGGGCATGGTGTTCCAGCAGTTCAACCTGTTTCCGCACCTCACCATCCTGGAGAACTGCACGCTGGCGCCCATGCGCTCGCGCGGCATGGGCAAGGCGGAAGCGGAAGAGGTCGCCATGAAATACCTCACGCGGGTGCGCATCCCCGAGCAGGCGCACAAGCACCCCAGCCAGTTGTCGGGCGGGCAGCAGCAGCGCGTGGCCATTGCGCGCGCGCTGTGCATGGCCCCCAAGGTGATGCTGTTCGACGAACCCACGTCGGCGCTGGACCCGGAGATGGTCAAGGAAGTGCTGGACACCATGATCGGCCTGGCCGAGGACGGCATGACCATGCTGTGCGTGACGCACGAGATGGGCTTTGCGCGCAGCGTGGCCGACCGCGTGATCTTCATGGCCGACGGCAAGATCCTGGAGCAGGCGCCGCCCGCGCAGTTCTTCGGCCAGCCGCAGCATGAGAAGACGCGTCAGTTCCTCGGCCAGATCCTGAGCTCCCACCACGCGCACTGAGGCCGTGGTGGCCGCACGTTGACGAAAGCCCGGCTGACGGGCTTGAAAGAACATCCATGAAGGTATTGATCTCCCTGTCCTCCTTCGGCGCGGCCGAAACGGGACGCCACGGCCAGCTGTGGTGCACCGACCTGGCCCGCCAGGCGGGCGCCGACGGCGTGGAAGTGCGCGGCGAGCTGCTGCGCGACGCGGCCACCGAGCTGCCCGCGCTGGCGGGCCTGGCCGCGGTGTACTCCAGTCCCGAGGGCCTGTGGACCGTGCAGGGCCAGTTGGACGAAGCCGCCCTGCAGCGCGGCATTCATGCATCGCAGGTGCTGCACGCGCCGCGCCTGAAGATGTCCATCGGCGGCTTTGGCGCGCGGTCCGAGGCGTCGCTGCAGCGCCTCAAGGCGCTGCTGGCCGCCACCCCGCAGGTGGAACTGGTGATCGAAAACGACCAGACCGCCACCGCAGGCACGCTCGCCGCCCTGCAGGCATTCTTTGCCGCGCAGGCGCAGGCGCAGGCCGGGCTCGACCTGGGCATGACCTTCGATATGGGCAACTGGCACTGGCAGGGCGAATGCCCGCTGCAGGCCGCGCAGGCCCTGGCGCCCCATGTGCGCTACGTGCACTGCAAGGGCGTGCAGCGCCTGCCGGCCAAGTGGATCGCGGTGCCGCTGGCGGAGTCGGTGGCGCCCTGGCGCGCCGTGCTGCGCGCGCTGCCCGCCGATGTGCCGCATGCCATCGAGTACCCGCTGGTGGGCGACGACCTGGTGGCCGTTACGCGCGGGCAGGTGGACTTCATCCGTGCGGTGCGAGGTGCTGCATGAGCGACGCTGTTTCCAGATCCGGCGGCACCGCATTCGATGTGGCCCTGTTCGGCGAAGCCATGCTGCTGCTGGTGGCCAACGAGCCCGGCCCGCTGGAGAACGCCACGGGGTTTCACAAGCGCACCGCGGGGGCCGAGACCAATGTGGCCATCGGCCTGGCGCGCCTGGGCCTGAAGGTGGGCTGGGCCAGTCGCCTGGGCACCGACTCCATGGGCCGCGCGCTGCTGGCCGCCATGCGCGGCGAGGGCATCGACTGCTCGCACGTGGTGTGCGATGCCACCCAGCGCACGGGCTTTCAGTTCAAGGAGCGCGTGACCGACGGGCGCGACCCGCAGGTCGAATACCACCGCAAGGGCTCGGCCGCCAGCCAGATGGGCCCGGCCGATGTGGACGAACCCTGGCTGCGGTCCGCGCGCCACCTGCACGCCACGGGCGTGTTCGCGGCCATCTCGGACACCAGCCTGCAGGCAGCCATCCGCACGCTCGAGGTCGCGCGCGCCGCGGGCCGCACCATCTCGTTCGACCCCAACCTGCGCCCCACGCTCTGGGCATCGCCCGAGGCCATGCGCCACTGGATCAACACCCTGGCCGGCTATGCCGACTGGGTGCTGCCGGGCCTGGAAGAGGGCGTGTTCCTGACCGGCGAAACCACGCCCGAAGGCGTGGCGCGCTTCTACCGCGAGCGCGGCGCGAGGCTGGTGGTCGTGAAGCTCGGGCCCGAGGGCGCCTACTACGACAGCGACATGGCCGGCACCGGCCGCGTGCCCGGCGTGCCCGTGGCCCAGGTGGTGGACACCGTGGGCGCGGGCGATGGCTTTGCGGTGGGCATCATCAGCGCACTGCTCGAAGGCTTACCCGTGCCCGCCGCCGTGCGCCGCGGCGCCTGGATTGGCGCGCGGGCGGTGCAGGTGCTGGGCGACACCGAAGGGCTGCCCACGCGGGCTCAGTTGCAGGAGGCAGGCCTGTGAGCGCGTCTGCTTCGGTGGTGGAGCGCAAGCCTGAGCGCAAGAAGGTGCTGGTCTTTCGTGAACTGCCGCCCGACCAGCTGGCACGCCTGCAGGCCCTGCACGACGTGACGGTGGCCAACCCGCGCAAGCCCGAAGAGCGTGCCCTGTTCGACTCGGCGCTCGGCCAGGCGCAGGGGCTGATCGGGTCGAGCTACCCCGTCGATGCCGCGCTGCTGGCGCGGGCGCCCCGGCTGGAAGTGGTCTCCAGCGTGTCGGTGGGCGTGGACAACTACGCCCTTGATGCGCTGCAGGCACGCGGCATCGTGCTGTGCCACACGCCCGGCGTGCTGGACGAAACCGTGGCCGACACCGTGTTCGCCCTGCTCATGGCCACCAGCCGCCGCGTGGTGGAGCTGGCGCAGCTGGTGCGCGAGGGACGCTGGACCAGGAACATCGGCGAAGACCTGTTCGGCAGCGATGTGCATGGCAAGACGCTGGGGCTGCTGGGCTTTGGCCGCATCGGCCAGGCCATCGCGCGCCGTGCGGCGCTGGGCTTTGGCATGCCCGTGGTCTACCACGCGCGCCGGCCGGTGGACCTGGCCGCCACGGCGCCTGAACTGGTGGGCAAGGCTGCGCACGTGCCGCTGGCCGAGCTGCTGGCGCGGTCCGACTTTGTGGTGGCCATGCTGCCGCTGTCTGGCAGCACGCGGGGCTTGGTCAACGCCGACGTCTTTGCCGCCATGAAGCCCGGCGCCATCTTCATCAACGGCGGGCGCGGCGCCACGGTGGTGGAGCAGGACCTGCTGCACGCGCTCGACCACGGCACGCTGCGCGCGGCGGGCCTGGATGTGTTTGCCACCGAGCCGCTGCCGCTCGACTCGCCCCTGCGCACCCACCCGCGCGTGACGCCGCTGCCGCACATCGGCTCGGCCACGCACGGCACGCGCCACGCCATGGCGCTGCTTGCCACCACCAGCTTGCTGCAGGCGCTGGCCGGTGAGCGGCCCGCCGCCGTGTATAACGCCGCGCAAGCATGACCTCACCGACACCCGCACCATCGACCACGCCCCGCGCCCGCCCCACCATCGCCGATGTGGCGGCCGAGGCCGGCGTGTCCAAGGCCACGGTGTCTCGGTACTTCAACCACCGCGAGCGCCTGCTCAGCCCCGACATCGCCGCGCGCGTCGAGGCCGCCATCGCCAAGCTGGCCTATGTGCCCAGTCCCATGGCCCAGGCGCTCAGCCACGGCCGCTCGCGCCTCATCGGGCTGGTGGTGGCCGACATCACCAATCCGTATTCGGTGGCCGTGCTGCGCGGCGCCGAAAAGGCGTGCCAGGAGGCGGGCTACCTGGTGATGCTGTTCAACCTGGGCAACGACCGCGAGCGCGAGCGCGCCGCCATCGATGCGCTGGCGAGCTACCAGGTGGACGGCTTCATCCTCAACACGCTGGGGCAGGGCGAGGGGCTGGCCGACGTGACCACCCTGCACGGCAAGCCCGCGGTGCTGGTGGATCGCCGCCATGCGGGCCTGGCGGCGGATTTCGTGGCGCTCGACAACGAAGCCGCCATGCGCGACACCTGCGCGCACCTGGTGCAGCAAGGCTGGCAGGACCTGCTCTATGTCACGCAGCCGCTGCAGGGTGTGAGTTCGCGCCTGGAGCGCACGGCGGCCTTTCGCGCCTGCGTGGCGGCCCAGGGCAGGAATGTGCGCGGCGATGTGCTGGAGATCGATGCGCAGCAGGAGGGCGAGGACGCGCTGGCCCAGGCGCTGGCGGCCTTTCGCCAGCGTGCGGGGCGGGGCGCGCGCTGCGCGGTGGTCGCAGGCAATTCCGTGGTCACGCTGCGCGTGGCGGCCTCGGTGTCGCGCCTGGGCTGGACCTTCGGGCTGGAGGTGGGCTTCGTGGGCTTCGACGACCCGGAATGGGCACCGTTGATCCGGCCGGGCCTGAGCACCGTGGCGCAGCCCACCGATGCCATCGGCCAGCGCGCGGCCCGGTGCCTGCTGGAGCGCATCGGCGGCCTGCAGGGCCCGGTGCGCGAAAACCTGTTGCCCGGCACGCTCATCGTGCGCGGGTCGTCGCTGGGCACCTGACCCCGAAGGGCGTGCGCACAGGCGCTGCGGTATGCTGTGCGGCCGCCGCCCGGCATCCCACCGGGCCTTCCGCCTCCACGCTGTTTTTTGCAGGTGCGCCCCCTTGCCGACCCCCTCCCTGGACATCCCCCGCATCCGCGCCGTCACCATCGACCTGGACGACACGCTGTGGCCCATCTGGCCCACCATCGAGCGCGCCGAAGCCGTGCTGCTGCAGTGGATGGCCGAGCATGCGCCCGCCACCGCGCGCCTGTTCCAGAGCACCGAGGCGCTGCGCGCCATCCGCAACCAGATGGTGAACCTGCGGCCCGACCTGCAGCACGACCTGAGCGCGCTGCGCCGCGAATCCATCCGCCTGGCGCTGACCCAGGCGGGCGATGACGGCGCGCTGGCCGAGCCCGCGTTCGACCTGTTTTTTGCCGAACGCCAGCGCGTGGCGCTGTTCGACGATGCGCACGATGCGCTGGCCTTCCTGTCGTCGCGCTACCCGGTGGTGGCGGTGTCCAACGGCAACGCCGACATCCACAAGGTGGGCATCGGCCACTACTTCAAGGACAGCCTGAGCGCATCGGTGCTGGGCGTGGCCAAGCCCGATGCCCGCATCTTCCAGGCGGCCGCCCAGGCGCTGCAGGTGCCGCCGCACGCGGTGCTGCATGTGGGCGACGATGCCACGCTGGACGCCCGGGGCGCCATGGAGGCCGGCATGCAGGCGGTGTGGCTGAATCCCGCCGAGGCCGCCTGGCCCTACGACACCCCGCCGCATGCCACCGTGAGCAATCTCACGGAGCTGTGCCGGCTGCTGACGGCGTAGCCCGCGCGCTCCACGCTATCCGGGGGCAATTTCTTGTCCCAGGTCAAGGGCCCGGCACGCCGCGGTGTGTGCCGGCTTGATCCCGGTCACCGATCCGGCCACACTGCAGGCCATGCCGAGAAACCCTCCCGCCTTGCCCGCCATCCGCACCATCGGCCTCATGCAGCCCATGACCTGGCTCGTCCTGGCCTGGCGCGACATGGCCCGCGCGGGCTGGATCAGCTTTGCCCACGGCCTGGCCCTGGCGCTTTTTGGCGCGACGATCTTCGCGGTGGCCCACCACAGGTTCTGGCTGCTGGCCGGGGCACTGTCGGGCTTTCTGGTGATAGCCCCGGTGCTGGCCACCAGCCTGTATGCGCTGAGCCGCGCGCTGGAGCGTGGCGAGCCCGCGAACCTGGGCGTGGTGCTCAAGACCTGGCTGAACTGGCAGGACAGCCACGTCAACAAATGGGGCAACGACTACTGGTGCATGGTGCAGTTCGGCGCCCTGCTGGCGCTGGCGGCCACGGGCTGGGTCATGACGTCGGCGGCGCTCATCACGCTGCTGGCGCCCGTGCCCATCCAGACGCCCCTGGATTTCCTGCGCCATGTGGTACTGGCCCGCGAGGGCTGGCTGTTCGAGATCTGGCTGGCGCTGGGCAGCCTCATGGCGGCGCCGATCTTCGCCTCCAGCGTGGTGGCCATGCCCCTGCTGCTGGACCGGCGCGCCACCTTGCTGCAGGCCGTGCTCACCAGCTGGCAGGCGGTGATCGGCAACCCGTTGCCGATGGCGTTCTGGGCGGCGCTGATCCTGGGCTTCACGCTGCTGGGCCTGGGCTCGCTGCTGCTGGGGCTGATCGCCGTCATGCCCATGCTGGGCCACGCGAGCTGGCATGCCTACCGGGATCTGGTCGATGCCTCCAGCCTGCCCGGGCGGGGGGCGGCAGCGCCCACGCAGAACCGCGGGGTGGCGCCGTGATCTTCGGTTTCACCGAGGCGCAGATCTCGGGCTTCTTCCTCACCTATGGCGTGGGTGCGTTCATCCTGTACATGCTGTTCATCATCGGCCAGCTCGCGTGGGAGTCCAAGGCCGGCCGGTTTGGCACCTTCGTGCTGTTCCTGGGCCTGGGCGTGGGCTTCCTCGGGTTCCTGGCGAAGGTCGTGATCCAGTGGTGGCTGGAGCGGTAAGGCCGCAGCGCATCGGCGCCGTGACACGGCCGCAGTGAGGTAAGGTGATGGACCGATCTACCGACCGCCTCGCCCATGTCCTTGCCTTCCGCCCCCTCCCTGCTCACCCGCGCTGAAACCAGCGGCTACACCGAGACATCGACCCACGCCGACGTGATGGCGTACGTGCGCGGCCTGGCGGCGCTGGGGGATGCCCGATTGCATGTCGCGGACTTCGGCGCATCGCCCGAGGGCCGCCTGTTGCCGCTGCTGGTGCTGTCCGCGCAAGGCCATTTCACGCCGCAGGCCGCGCAGGCCAGCGGCCTGCCCGTGGTGCTGATACTGTGCGGCATCCACGCTGGCGAAGTGGAGGGCAAGGAGGCCGCGCTGATGCTGGTGCGCGACCTGCTGCGCGGCGAGCACGGCGACGTGCTCTCGCACTGCACCGTGGTGGTGGTGCCGCTGTTCAACCCCGACGGCAATGACCGGCTGGGCACAGACAACCGCCCGCTGGACGTTGCCCACCTGCGCGGGCAGGACGGCCCGGCGCTCGTGGGCACGCGCAACAATGCGGCGGGGGTGAATCTCAACCGCGACTACATGCGCCATCAGGCTCCCGAGATGCGCCTGCTGCAGACGCGCGTGTGCCAGCCCTGGAACCCCCACCTCACGCTGGACTGCCACGCCACCAACGGCTCCATCCACCGCTTCGCGCTGACCTACGACATTCCCCACACCGAGCACACGGGCCGCAGCGAGCCCGTGGCCTATATGCGCGAACGCATGATGCCCGCCGTGCAGGCCGCGGTGAAGCGCACCGAGGGCCTGGACACCTTCTGGTATGGCAACTTCGTGCGCGACGAGGGCGGGCAGGGCCAGGGCTGGATCACCTACACCCACCACCCGCGCTTTGGCTGCAACTACCGGGGGCTGACCAATCGGCTCGACGTGCTGCTGGAGGCCTATTCGTACATCAGCTTCAAGGAGCGCGTGGCGGTGACGTATGCCGTGCTGCGCGAGGCACTGCACTACGTCGCCGGCCATGGCACTGAGATCGTGCAGCTGCTGGACGGGTGTGCCGAGCCGCCCGCCGAGGTCGCCATCCGCTATGCATTGCAGCCCATCCCAGGCACCACGGTGGAGGTTCTCACGCGGGAACCCTATGCGCTGCAAGGCGCCCCCATCAGCGTGCAGGTGCCGCATTTCGCGCACTTCGTCCCCGTGGCCACCGTGAAGCGGCCCTGGGCCTATGCGGTGCCTGCCGCCGTGGCCGACTGGCTGGAGGGCCATGGCTTGCGGCGGGCCGCCGTTGCGCCTGGCACGCTGCTCGATGCAGAAGTCCCGGTGATGCAGCAGCCCGTGGCGGTGCCGGGGCCCGCCATCTTGGAGGCGCAGGCCAGCACGCACTGGCAGGCAAGCTACCGCCGGGCGCAGCGCGCGTTGCCGCAAGGCTGGTGCGTGGTGCCCACCGGCCAGCGCCACGGCGCGATCGCGGTGTACGCGTGCGAAGCGGAAAGCGACGATGGCCTGGTGGCCAATGGCATCGTGCCGGAGCCGGTGGCGGGCGGTGAATTCCTGGCATGGCGGGTGCTGGCGCCGGTGTGAGGCGGGTGCTGGGCCGGGCCGGGATGCAAACGCCCCATGCCCTGATGCTGCCTAGTCGTAGCGGAGCCGGGGATACCAGTCGGTGCCGCGGCCCTCGGGCGTGAGGTCCAGGATGGACCACAGCGCGGCGATGTCGGGCGCATCGCGCGGGTCCTGCCCGGGGTCGGCCATCTCGCGCGCCATCTCGCTGGCCCAGAACAGGCGCACCTTGTCGCCGTCGCGCCGAAAGATGGTCAGCGCCGGGTACTCGCTGCCGTCGGGCATCAGGATGCCCAGGTCCCGGGCGTAGTCGTCCCCCACGGTCTGCACGAAGTTCAGGTCGCGCCAACCCCGCTCCTGCGCAAACGCGAGCTGCCGCTCCACCGACGAGCGGCCCAGGACCTTGAGCGCGACCCGTTGCTTGATGTCGGCCGCGTTGCCATGGACGGCGCCCAGCCAGTTCGTGCACATGGGGCACGGGCGCTCGCGCTGCGGCCCGTACATCCAGAAGTAGGCCATCAGGGTTTGCTTGTCGCCAAACAGGTCGATCAGCCCCACCTCGGACCCCTGTTCGTCCTGGAAGCGGTAGTTCTTCGCGATGACCGGGCCGGGCGGCAGCGCGCGGCGCTGCTCGGTCAGGCGGCTCATGTGCCGGCGGAACTCGATCTCCTCGGCCAGCAGCGCGCGGCGGGCCTCTTCGTATGCGGCCGAGGCGCCGGGGAAGGGCGTCTTCGCGTTGCGGGCCATTTCGGCCGCGGGCTTCAGTGTGGCGGGCATGGGCTTCCTCCAGTGCGTGGCGGGTTGTGGGCGCGCGGTCTTGCACTCTGCCGCCGCAGGGGGCTGATGCAGGTAGGAAAAAACTGCGGCCCCGTGCAGGCGCAGTCCTTCACGGGCGCCTGGAGCGTGTCGGGTTGGAGCGGTACACGGCTCAGCGAGCCCAGGCCCGGAGTCCCAGGTCCTGCGCCAGGCGCCGGTAGTCCGCCAGGCTGCGCTGCACGAAATCTTCGAGCGCCGCGCCCGTCAGCGCGAACGGGTACAGGCCGTACTGCGCGCACAGCGCGGCGTAGCCGGGGGCGGCCAAGGCATCCCGCAGCGCGGTGGTCCACGCGCGCACCGCCGCATCGGGCGTGCTGGCGGCCATGTACAGGCCGCGCACCGTGGGCCAGACCAGGTCCAGACCCTGCTCGCGTGCCGTGGGCAGGCCCGCCAGGCTGCCACCCAGACGTGCCTGCGAGAGCACCGCCAGCACGCGCAGCGGCGCGCCCTGCGCGGCTGCCTGCAGGGCCTCGGCCGCATCGCCGGTGAAAATGCCGATGTGCCCGCCCCGCAGGGCCTTGAGCGCCTCGCCGCCGCCCTCGAAGGACACGAAGCGCATGCGCTTGTGGTCCTGCCCCGCCGCACGTACCAGCAGCGCGGCCTTGATCCAGTCCTGGCTACCCAGTGTGCCGCCGGCGCCAAACACCACGCGGTTGGAGTCCCTGCGCAGCGCGGTAGCCACGTCCTGCAGGCGCTGGTAAGGCGCATCGCGGTGCACGGCCACCACGCCGTAGTCGGTGCCCAGCGTGGCGATCCAGCGCACGGTGCCCACCGGATGCGGGCCGAAGCGGCCCTGTGCGATGTTGAGCAGCGAACCGCTGGAGAAAGCGACCAGGGTGCCCGGGCCGCCCAGGCGCCCGGTGGCCACCTGGTCAAACGCCACGGCCCCGATGCCCCCGGGCAGGTAGCGGGTGCGCAGCGGGGTGCGCGCGGGCCGCACGGCCTGCAGGGCCTGCCCGGCCAGGCCGCAGGTCAGGTCGAACCCACCGCCGGGGCGTGAGGGCGCGACGCATTCCGCGGGCTCGGTGGAGGCATCCGCGGCCGCTGCGCGCGCGGGCAGGGCGCCGCCCCAGGCCGCCAGCGTTGCCAGCGTTGCCAGCATCTGCCGGCGGCTCGGGGCCGCGGCCATGCCGTCTTCGCGCAAGGGGTGGGGGGCAAGGGGTTGCATGGCGGTGTGGCGGGCCGGGTTCTTCATGGCCGGGGCCACCAGAGTATGGCCAGCAGGCCCGGGCCGCCGGCGCGGGCCTCCAGCCGCAGCCGGCCCCGGTGGCGTTCCGCGATCGACCGGGCGATGGCCAGGCCCAGGCCCGAGCCGCCCGCCACGGCCTGCGAGCCGCGCCGGTAGCGGTGGCCCAGGGCGTCGCGCTCTTCGGGCGGGAGGCCCGGGCCGTTGTCTTCCACGCTCAGGCTCCAGCCCAGGCTGTCGCCGGCGGCCGACACGGTGATGGTGCCTTGCTCCGGGGTGTAGGCGATGGCGTTGGCCGCCAGGTTGGTGAGCGCCTCGCGCAGCAGCCCGCTGTCCGCCACGGCGGCCAGTTCGGCCGTGGCGGTGTGGATGCCGAAGTCGATCTGCTTGGCGCGGGCCTGCGGCAGCAGCTCCAGTGCCACGGTGCGCAGCAGCAAGGCCAGGTCGCAGGGTGCGAACTCCACCGCGGCGGTGTCGCTGCGCCCCAGGGCCAGCAGCTGCTGGGTGCTGCGCGTGGCGCGCGCGATCTCGCCGCCCAGGGCTGCCAGCGTGTCCTGAAGCCGGGCCGCGTCGGGTTCGCGGCGTGCGTAGTCGATCTGCATCTGCAGCGTGGTGAGGTGTGTGCGCAGCTGGTGCGACGCATCGTCGAGGAACTGGCGCTGCTGCGCCACCAGGTCCTGCGTGCGCGCCATCTGCTGGTTGACGGCGGTGACCAGCGGGCGGATGTCCGCGGGAAGTTCGGCGCCGGCGACCGGTGTCATGTCGTCAGGGCTGCGGGCCTGCACCTCGCGGGCCAGGCGTGCCAGGGGGCGCAGCGCCAGGGCCAGCGTGGCCGCCGTGCCCAGTACCATGAGCGCCAGCACCAGGCCATCGCGCAGCGCGGCGCGGCGGACGAAGCGGCGCGTGAACTCCTGCCGCGACTGGGTGCTTTCCGCCACCTGCACCAGCACGCTGCTTGTCCCGGGGGCGGATGGCGGCCCTTCCATCGCGCGGCGGTAGGCGGCCAGGCGCACGGATTCTCCAAAGTAGGTCGCATCGTAGAAGCGCGGCACACCGGGCTCCAGCGGCCCGGGCGGCAGGGGCAGGTCGGCGTTGCCCAGCTCCACCAGCCCATCCGACGATGCCACGCGGAAATACACGTGTCCGCTGGCCGTGAGCTCGAAGAATTCCAGCATGCTGTAGGGCAGCTCGGCCGAGAGCCCGCCCGAGGCGGTGGAGATGTTGGCATCGATGGACTTGAGCGCGCCCAGCAGCGAGCGGTCGTAGGCCGCGTTGGCGGCCTCCAGCGCGTCGTGCCGGGTCATCCACAGCTCCACGCCCGTCACCACGGCCAGCAGCGGCAGCAGCAGGCACGCCAGCAGCCGCCACAGGCTGGCACGGCGCAGGCGTGCGGCCAGGCCCATGTTCAGTGCGATTCCAGTGCGTAGCCCAGGCCGCGCAGCGTGACGATGCGCACGCCGCTGCCGTCGAGCCGCTTGCGCAGGCGGTGCACGAACACTTCCACGGCCTCGGGGTGCACGTCGTCATCGTCGGAGAACACGCGCTCCAGGATCTGCTGCTTGGAGAACGGCTCACCGCTGCGCTGCACCAGCACGCGCAGCACGGCCTGCTCGCGCGGCGACAGCGCCAGGGGTTCGCCCTGCAGCACGAATTGCCTGCGCGCGCTGTCGTACGCCAGCGGGCCACATGCCAGGCGCGGGTGGTCGGTGCCGCGCGCGCGGCGCACCAGGGCGTGCAGGCGCGCCTCCAGCTCGGCCAGCTCGAACGGCTTGGCCAGGAAGTCGTCCGCCCCGGCATTGAGCAGCCGCACGCGCTCGTCCAGCGAATCGCGCGCGGTGAGTATCAGCGTGGGCAGGCGCTGGTCGCGGTCGCGCAGGCGCTGCAGCACCGCGTGGCCGTCCAGGCCCGGCAGGCCCAGGTCCAGGACCAGTGCGTCGTAGTTGTCGTGCTGCTGCAGCGATCGGTCGGCCAGGCGGCCGTCATTCACCCATTCCACCTGGATGCCCGCGTGCTCCAGCGCGCGGCTGAGCCAGGTGCCCAGGCTGTGTTCGTCTTCGGCCAGAAGGATGCGCATGGAGGGGATGCTAATGCTGTTGTGCAGTGCCATCGCCGAGGCACATGCGCCCGGGCCGCAGGCCTGGCGCGCCCCGCCAGCGCCACCGTGGAACTGGCTTTGCCAGACCACGGGTGGCGTCCCCCTCTGGGGGGAAGACGCGAAGCGACTCAGGGGGCTTCCTAATCCGGCTTGACCTGCGCGCGCTTGAGCACCTTCTGCCAGCGCGCCTGTTCGGAGGCGATGAACTGCGCGAACTGCGCCGGCGTGCCGCCGATGGCTTCGGCCGCATCGCCGCTCAGGCGCTTGAGCGATTCCGGCGCCTTGACGGCCTTCATGGTTTCGGCGGCCAGCTTGTCCAGGTGCTCCTGCGTGAGGCTGGCCGGGGCCAGCATGCCGTACCACTGCGTCATCTCGAAACCCGGGAAGCCCTGCTCGGCCACGGTGGGCACATCGGGCAACTGGGGCAGGCGCTGGGTCGATCCCGTGGCGATGCAGCGCACCTTGCCCGACTTGATGAAGGGCAGCATGGCGGCGGCGCCCACGGAAGCGGCGTCAAGCCGGCCCGAGAGCAGGTCGGTCATCATGGGGCCGGTGCCGCGGTAGGGCACGTGCAGCATGAAGATCTCGGCCGTCATCTTCAGGTACTCGAAGGCCAGGTGGCCGGCGCTGCCGTTGCCCGCCGAGCCGTAGCTGAGCTTGGCGGGGTTCTTCTTGGCGTAGGCGATGAATTCCTTGAGGTTCTTGGCCGGCACGTCGGGGTGCACCACGTACAGGCTGGGCACCTTGGCCAGCAGGCTCACGGGCTTGAAGTCCTTGTTGGCGTCGTAGGGCAGCTTGTCGAAGATGTACGGGTTCACGGCGAGCGTGCCGATGTGGCCCAGGATCAGCGTGTGCTGGTCGTCGGCGCGCGCCACCTCCTGCATGGCGATGTTGCCGGCCGCACCGGGCTTGTTGTCCACGAACACGCTCTGGCCCAGCGTCTTGGTCAGCTCGGCGGCGGTGGAGCGGGCGACGATCTCGGAGCTGCCGCCCGGCGCGAAGGGCACGACGAAACGCACCGACTTGGAAGGCCATGCGGCCTGTGCCGACACCGATGCGGGCAGCAGGCCGCCCAGCGCCAGGGCGCCGCCGGCACCGAGCAGGTGGCGGCGGTTGGGGTGGAGGGTGTGGGAATGGGGGGTGTCTGTAGGCATGCTTGTCTCCATGAAAGCCATCAAGGCGTGACAGCCGCCATGGTGCGCGCCGCGTGCTTTCGGAATGCTGTCAGTCGGCCTGGGGTTTTCCCGGGGGGTGCGGCCAGGGCGCCCGAGCGTCGGGTCAGGGGAGCGCGGCCACCGCGGTGCCGCTGAGCACCGCCCCTTCCAGCGTGGCGGGGTAGGGGCCGTCCACATAGTCACCGCAGGCCGAGAGCCCGGGCAGCACCTGCATGCCGGGGCGTGCAAGGCCGGGCGTGCAGGCAAAGGTGGCGCGTTTTTCCACCACCGTCTGTACGGGCGACAGGGAGCCGATGCCCAACTGCGCGGCGGCTTGCCGCAGCACCTGCTGTTCGATGTGGGTGCGCTCGCCTTCGCTGGCACTCACCACGAACGCGAGCAGGCCCTGGTTGCCGTCCAGCTGGCCACGGTCGAACACGAACTGTGCGGGGCTGTCCGGGGCGCTGCGCAGCGCCAGCATGGGCTGGGCCAGGCGCGCGTCCGCCGCGTGGGCGTAGACGGTGGTGATGGCCTCGAAGTGCAAGGCGCCGGCCAGGGCGCTCCACCGGCCGGCACTGGCCAGCCCCGCCATGCCGGCCACACCCGCCACGAGCCGGCTGGCCTCCCACGAAGGGCATGCGAGGGTCACGTGGTCGAACACCTCCGGTGCATTGTCCGTGGCGCCCGGCGCACCGGCGGCGCCGACGACCTGCCAGCGCCCGGCGTGCTGCGGCTGCAGCCGCTGCACGCGCTGGCCGGTGAGCACCTGGTGGCGGCCCTGCGCCTGCAGCCAGCGCGCCGCAGGCTCGGGAAAAAGCGCGCCCAGGTCGGCGCGCGGCAGCAGCAGGTTGGAGCCGCCGCGCCCGCTGAACAGGCTGTCTTGCAGCACGCGCAGAAACACCTGGCCGCTGGCCTGATGCGCCGGGGTGTTGAGGGCCGACACACACAGCGGGTCGATGAACTCTGCCATCAGGCGGGGCGTGAGCGGTGCGCACAGGTCGGCCACCGAGGTCGTGGGCGCGCAGCGGAACCCCCTGATCTGCCAGGCGGTGGCCGTGCGCAGCAGGGCCAGCTTGTCGCGCCAGCTCCAGCCCCTGGCGCGCGCGATGCCCAGCAAGGCATCCAGTGGGGGCGGCAGGTCGGGCAGACGCAGTCCCTGGCCATCCGGAAACTGCAGCGTGAGCGGCAGGCGCAGCAGCGCGGTGCTGGCATCCACCCCCACCAGGCGCATCAGGCGCAGGCTTTCGGCGTAGGCGCCGATGAGGATGTGCTGGCCGTTGTCGAGCGTGACCACCTTGCCCCCCGGCAGCGTGGCGGGCACGGCACGCGCCCGGCCGCCCACGGTGCGGGCGGCTTCGAACACCGTGACCTCGCGGCCCGCCTGGGCGTGCGCGATGGCCGCGGCCATGCCGGCCCAGCCCGCGCCGATGACGGCGACTTTCATGGATGCTGCCGCACGGCCGCTACATCCGTCCGAGCGCCTGCACCTTCCACGCCAGCCAGAACTTGCGCAGCGGCGTGAGGCGGATGCGCTGGTGCAGCACCTGGAAGTTCTCGTGCTCGATCTCGCGCAGCAGCGTGCGGTAGATGCTGGCCATCATCAGGCCGGGTTTCTGCGCGCGGCGGTCGGCGGCGGGCAGCAGGGCCAGGGCTTCGTCGTAGAGGCTGTGCGCACGCTCGGCCTGGAAGCACATGAGCGCGGTGAAGCGGTCGGAGTAGGTGCGCTTCAGGATCTCGTGCGCCTTCACGTCGAACTGCTGCAGCTCGCTCACGGGCAGATAGATGCGGCCCAGCATGGCGTCTTCGCCCACGTCGCGGATGATGTTGGTGAGCTGGAAGGCCAGGCCCAGCGTGTGGGCGTACTGCGTGGTGCGCCCGTCGGTCTGGCCGAAGATGCGCGCCGTGACCTCGCCCACGATGCCGGCCACCAGGTGGCAGTAGCCCTTGAGGCCCGCGAAGTCGAGGTAGCGCGTCTGCTCCAGGTCCATCTGGCAGCCATCGATGACGGCCTGCAGGTGGCGCTGCTCGATGCCGTATTCGGCGGTGTGCGGCATCAGCGCCAGCATCACGGGGTGGGTGGGCTGGCCGGCATAGGCCTTGGCCACTTCGGCCTGCCACCAGGCCAGCTTGGTGCGCGCCACGCCGGGGTCGCTGACCTCATCGACCACGTCATCCACCTCGCGGCAGAACGCATAGAACGCCGTGATGGCCGCGCGGCGCGGCGCGGGCAGGAAGAGAAAGGCGTAATAGAAGCTGCTGCCCGAGGCCACGGCTTTTTGCTGTACGTACTGCTGCGGTGTCATGGGCGGAATTGTCCCATGGCGCACCCCGCGCGGCGGGGATCCGCGGTTTGGCGCGCTTTTGGCCCCTGGCGCTCTTCCATCCAGCGCGAGTCGCTACTTTTTTGATAGCGATGGGGCGGCGCGGTGGCGCCTCAGCATTCGACCACGTTCACCGCCAGCCCGCCGCGCGAGGTCTCCTTGTATTTGACCTTCATGTCCGCGCCGGTCTGCATCATGGTCTTGATGACCTTGTCGAGCGAGACCACGTGCTGGCCGTCGCCGCGCAGCGCCATGCGGGCGGCGTTGATGGCCTTGATGGCGCCCATGGCGTTGCGCTCGATGCAGGGAATCTGCACCAGGCCGCCCACAGGGTCGCAGGTCATCCCGAGGTTGTGTTCCATGCCGATCTCTGCGGCGTTCTCGATCTGCTCGGGGCTGCCACCCATCACGGCGGCCAGCGCGCCGGCCGCCATGGAGCAGGCCACGCCCACCTCGCCCTGGCAGCCGACCTCGGCGCCCGAGAGAGAGGCGTTCTCCTTGTAGATGATGCCGATGGCGCCGGCGGTGAGCAGGAAGGTGGCGATGCCGTCCTCGTTCGCGCCTGGAAGAAAGTTCACGTAGTAGTGCAGCACGGCCGGTATCACGCCGGCGGCGCCGTTGGTGGGGGCGGTCACCACGCGGCCGCCAGCGGCGTTTTCCTCGTTGACGGCCATGGCATACAGGTTCACCCAGTCCAGCATGGACAGCGGGTCGCGCAGGGCGGCCTCGGGCGAGCCGCTCAGGCTCTTGTGCAGTTCGGCCGCGCGGCGGCGCACCTGCATGGGGCCGGGCAGGTGGCCGGTGCTGGCGCAGCCGCGTTGCACGGCGGCCGCCATGGTTCGCCAGATCGCCATGAGCTGGCGCCGCACCTCGCCGGCGCTGCGCCAATGCTCTTCGTTGGCGGCCATGAGCTGGGCCGGTGTGAGGCCGCTGGCCTGGCATTGGGCCAGCAGCTCGGCCCCGGTGCGAAAGGGGTAGGGCAGGCCCCGGGCGTGGCCCGCGGCATCGGCCCCGCAGGTGGCTGCCAGATTGAGCACGCGCTCCCCCGCGGCGTCGGTCACGAAGCCGCCACCCACCGAGTAGTACTCGCGCTGGGCAATTTCCCGGCCCTGTGCGTCAAAGGCATGCAGGCACAGCCCGTTGGGGTGCAGCGGCAGGCTCCTGCGCCTGAACAGCAGATGGTCTTTTTCCACAAAGGCAATGGCGCGCTCGCCCAGCAGGGCCAGCGACTGGCGGCCGCGGATCTCGGCAATGGCGGGGGCGATGCGGTCCGGGTCGATGTGGTCGGGCTCGTACCCGGCCAGGCCCAGCAGCACGGCCTTGTCGGTGCCGTGGCCCACGCCCGTGGCCGACAGCGACCCGAACAGCTCCACCGTGACACCGTGCACGGCGGCCAGCCCCACGCCATCCCGCAGGTGGCAGGCAAACTGCCGCGCCGCGATCATGGGCCCCACGGTGTGGGAGCTGGAGGGGCCGATGCCGATCTTGAAGAGGTCGAAAACGCTGACGGACATGGTGTGTGGCATACCGGGTAGGTTTTGGGGATGCGTGGAACCCCTGGGGCCCTGGTCCATGGAAAGCAGCGATGGCGCGGGTGGCGCCATCGCTGTTCTCGAGGCAACAGCATCTTTCGCACTGCCGGTACTCTTGGTGCCCGCAGTGGGCGCGAGGCTAACCGTGCAGGCGCCGGCCGGCACACGCGTAATCCCTGATGAGCGGGGCCCCGGGTCCATCACCCTGCGCGGCGTTGCACGTGCTGAATTTCAATATTGATAGCAAAATATTGAACGGGCAAAAGCGGTAGCGGCGCTTTTGCCGTATCGCTCTGGCCGCTCCCACTAGGCCGCATGGCTCGGCTTGCCACCCATGAATGTTTCTTACAGTGGGGTGGGCCGGGCCGCCACGAGTGCGAGGGACACCGTGGCCTGGGGTGTGAAAGGCGAAGGGTGTGGCGTGATGCGGGGGAGTGTGGGCCAGCGCGCGGCCCGTGGGCGCAGCACCGCCAGCACGGCGGTCCGGGCGGCGGGGCCGCGCACGAACACGTCGCACGACAGGATGCTCCGGGGATCGGCGCCGGCTTCGCGCAGCAGGCGCTCGGCCGCCGCGAGCACCTGCATGAACTGCCCATGGTCGTCCTGCCGCCCGCCGGGCGGTGAATCAGAGGCCATGCAGGCCACGCGGATGGAGAGCGTGGTGCGTGCATGCCATACCCCCACGCACAGGGCCCGCGCGGCGCGTCCCGCCGTCATGCGGGGCCTTCGCTGCGGAGGTGCCCCGGTTGCAGCCCGCTCCTGGACAGCGCCCTCGCGGCCTGGGAGGCGGCCCATGGCGCGAAGAACCACCGGGCGTAGCCTCTGCGCCAGGGCGCTGGCGAGGGCGGACGGCAGGGCGCGGCCACCGGTGCCGTGCACACCCGGCACATAATGAGTAAATCTATCCAGTCCGCAGGTGGGTTTCGATGCATGCCGGTGATCGTACGGAGCACGCCAGCCTGTGACTATCGACAATATTTCGTCCAATCATGAATTCAGCTCATGGCAAAAGCAGTGCCGGCCTGTCGCCCGCCGGTCCGGGCGGGGGCAACGGCGCACGCCGCCTGCCGCCGCTGAACATGCTGCGTGCGTTCGAGGCGGCAGGGCGCCTGCTGAGCGTGACCCATGCGGCCCGCGAAATGAGCGTGACGCAAAGCGCCGTGAGCCACCAGATCAAGGCCCTGGAGTCCTGGCTGGGCGTGGCCCTGGTGGCGCGCGAAGGCCGTCGGCTGGCGCTCACCACCGCGGGCGCGGCGCTGTTGCCCGGGCTCACCCGCGCGCTGGATCTGATGGCGCAATCCACGGCGGGCATCGAGCGGCTCACGCGGCGCGGCACGCTGGTGGTGAATGCCACGTCCACGCTGGCCTCGCAGTGGCTGATCCCGCGGCTGGCGGGTTTTTGCGCACAGATGCCGGGGCTGGACGTGCAGCTGGTCACCACGCTGGGCCACCTGGATTTCGAGCCCGCCCAGTACGACGTGTCGATCCGCTGCTTCGCCGACAGCGAGCTGGCGGCGCTGCCCGCGCGCGCGGGCTGGCGGGACGTGGCGCTGGGGCCCTTCATCCCCGACAAGCTCACCCCGGTGTGCAGCCCGGCCCTGCTGGCGGGCGATGGGGCGATGGAGTCGCCGCAGGGGCTGGCGCGGCACACCCTGCTGCACAGCCGGTCCACGCCGGTGGCCTGGCAGCGGTGGCTGGAAGAGGCGGGCGCGCCAGGCCTGCAGCCTGCGGGCGACCTGGTGTTCGACCACGCGCACCTGAGCGTGCAAGCCGCCATCCAGGGTCTGGGCGTGGCGCTGGGCAACCCCCGATTTCTGGGCGATGCGCTCGCGGGCGGCCTGCTGGTCATGCCGTTTGCCCAGCGCCTGTCGGGCGAGAAGAACTACTACTGGCTGCGGCCCGCGCGCGCGGCGGACGACCCGGTGTCGGCCGCGTTCTGCGCGTGGCTGGCGGTGGCCTAGCCGGTGAGCGCGGGCAGCCGGCGCACGCCGGTGCTCCATGGGTTCAAGGCAAGGGCGGCCGCACCGCGTTCGGGTTATGGCGCCGGCCGCCGGGCGCGCTTTGACAGATGGTCTTGCAGTATGTAAGCGGCTGCGGTGAGCAGCGTCCATGCCAGCAGGATGTCCCAGAACGCCATGAACAGCCACACGGGCGCCAGCAAGGGGCCTGCGAGTGGGATGACGTAGACCGCGAGGCGGTGCGTCCAGAACCCCGGGGCTGACATGCAGGGCGACGAGAAAGGGTCGAACGTGCCCGGCGAGCAGCCCAGGGCACCCAGTACTTCCAGCGCCACCCGGTTGCCGAGGATGGGCGTGCCAAAGGCCATGCAAAAACCGGCAAGGCCGAGCAGCAGTACCCAGAAGGCGGCGCGCGATGCCCACCGCCCGGCATCGGCGCCTGTGATGCCGGGGTAGCGTGTTTTCCCCCGGTCCGGCAGAGCGGCCGTGCTTGCGGCATTGCGCGCCGCCCGGTGTGTGGCAATGAGCGCAACCATCCACACTGCGATCAGCGCCCAGAAGTTTTGCAGCAGGACGAAGGGGTAGTCCGAAATGCCGCCGGCCGAGAGAAACGGTGCAAGCCTGAGGCCGAGGGCATTGGGCAGCCAGGCGCAGCTGCGCAGCGCGGGGTTGGCGTGCGGCTGGCACTGCAGCAGCTCCAGCAGGCGCTCTGCCATCGTGCCGCCCACCATGGCGAAGCAGAGGCAAAAGAGGATCAGCCCCCACTGGAGGGCCTTGAAGAGATGCCTGTATGGCAATGGATGCTCCCTCTCCGGTATGGCGATGGTGCGGCTGGCCGCTGTTGCCCGAGTGTGCCCCAGGCTCCGCCTGCACCGCTGTCCCTACATCCGCAGTGCGCGTGCCAGCATCACGCACCAGTCCCACGCGTGCAGCCGGGGGCGGGTGTGCAGGCTGCCGCCCTGGAGCCCGTCCACCTTGTCGAGAATGCGCAGGCCGCCTTGCACCACCAGCCGCAGTTCCCAGCCTGCACGGCCGGGCAGACGGTGGACCAGGGGGGCGCCGCTGCGCATGGTGGCGCGCGCCCAGCGCGCGCAGTTGGTGATCAGGCGGGCGTTTTCGGGTGTGCTTTGCAGCGCCAGCAGTTCGGCCTGGCCGGCGCCGTGGCCCGCGCAGTCGGCGCGCGGCAGGTAGTGGCGTCCTCGGGGGATGTCCACGCTCAGGTCCTGCCAGAAGTTGATCAGCTGCAGCGCGGTGCAGATGGCATCGCTCTCCTGCAGCGCCTTGGCATCCGTCACGCCATACAGATGCAGCAGCAGGCGGCCCACCGGGTTGGCCGAGCGGCGGCAATAGTCCAGCAGCTCGCTGCGGTCGGCGTAGCCCTCGGCCTCGCGGGTTTTCTCCACGTCCTGCACGAAGGCGCTGAGCAGGTCCTGCAGCAGCGGCAGGGGCAGCTGGTGGCTGCGCAGCACCCCTTGCAGGGGCAGGAAGACGCCTGCCCAGCGGGGCGACGGGGGCCGGCCCTGGGCGATGGCTTGCAGATCGGCGTGGTATGCGGCCAGGTCCGCCAGGCGGCTGGCGGCCGGGGCATCGCCTTCGTCCGCGATGTCGTCGGCGGTGCGGGCAAAGCCATAGATGGCTGCGATGGGCTGGCGCAGGCGCGGCGGGCACAGCAGCGATGCCACGGGGAAATTCTCGTAGTGGGTCACGGGCGGCGCGGCCACCGGGGTGGCCGGCGGCGGCGTGAGGGCGGTTGGAGAAGGGGGGCTGGATCGGTCGTTCACACCCGGGATTGTCGCTTGACAAGGCGGGAGGCTTCTCATAGATTACTAACCGGTCAGTCAGTAATCAAAATAATCTTCGACAGGGACAAGGAGGCTGGCCCGTGCCTGCGTTTGCCCGCAGCTCCTTGCGGCCCTTTTTTACTCACCGGATTTTCCATGCGCACACCTTCCGCTTCGCGGCCCTTTCAACGGCATTCCAGGTACCTGCTGGTGCTGGCCACGGCGGCCCTGCTGGCTGCCTGTTCGCGCCCCGCTCCGCCCGAGGAGCCCGTGCGCTCCGTGAAGCTGTTGACGGTGGGCGTGGGCGCGTTGCAGTCGAGCCTGGAGTATTCGGGCGAGGTGCGGGCGCGCGTGGAATCGCGCCTGGGTTTCCGCGTGGCCGGCAAGATCGTGCAGCGCCAGGCCGAACTGGGCCAGCATGTGCGGGCCGGCCAGGTGCTGGCGCAGCTGGACCCCAAGGACTACCAGCTGGCTGCCGACGCCGCGCGCGCGCAACTCGCATCGGCGACCACGCAGCGCGATCTGGCGGCCGCCGACTACAAGCGCTACCAGGCCCTGAAGGACCAGAACTTCATCAGCGGCGCCGAGCTCGAGCGCCGCGATGCCACGCTCAAGGCCGCGCAGGCCACGCTGGACCAGGCCCGCGCGCAGCTGTCGTCGCAGGGCAACCAGGCGGCCTACACCACGCTGGTGGCCGACGTGTCGGGCGTGGTGACGGGCATCGATGCCGAACCGGGCCAGGTGGTGTCGGCGGGCACGCCCGTGGTGCGCATCGCGCAGGACGGCCCCCGCGACGTGGTGTTCGCGGTGCCGGAAGACAAGGTGGCGCAGATTGCCCAAGGCTCCGAGGTGGCGGTGCGCGGCTGGTCGGGCGGCGCCCCCCTGGCGGGGCGCGTGCGCGAAGTCGCGGCCAGTGCCGACGCCGCCACCCGCACCTACCAGGTGAAGGTGGCCATCGACAGCGCCGACGCGCCCGCGCTGGGCTCCACGGTGTATGTGACGCCCAAGGCGTTGAGCCACGCTGGCATCCAGGCGATCAAGCTGCCCACCAGTGCCTTGCGCCAGGAGGGCCAGTCCACGGCCGTGTGGGTTTACGACGCGGCCAGCAGCACCGTGAAGTCGCAGGTGGTGCAGATCGCCACGGCCGATGGCAACGAGGCCGTGGTGGCCGCGGGCCTCACGCCCGGCATGCAGGTGGTGGCCACGGGCGTGCACGTGCTCTCACCCGGGCAGAAGGTGCTGGTTTATCAGCCAAAAGTGGCCTCGGCGCCCGCCGGTAAAGCGCAAACAGCTATAAATTCAGTAGCAAATCCTGCCGCCGCTGCTGTGGCGCCCGCGGCTTCCACTGCCAACTGAGGCCGGCCATGACGCAAGTACAACCCAAAGAGGGGTTCAACCTCTCCAAGTGGGCGCTCGACCATCCCGCCCTCACGCGCTACCTGATGGTGGTGCTGATGCTGCTGGGCTTCGCGGCCTACTTCCAGCTCGGGCAGGACGAAGACCCGCCGTTCACCTTCCGTGCCATGGTGGTGCGCACCTACTGGCCCGGCGCCACGGCGCAGCAGGTGGCCGAGCAGGTCACCGACAAGATCGAGCGCACCCTGCAGGAAGTGCCCTATGCGGACAAGATCCGCAGCTACTCCAAGCCGGGCGAGTCGCAGATCATCTTCCAGATCAAGGACTCCTCCAAGGGCAGCGAGGTGGCCAACGTCTGGTACAGCGTGCGCAAGAAGGTGGGCGACATGCGCTACACCCTGCCGCAGGGCATCCAGGGGCCGTTCTTCAACGACGACTTCGGTGATGTGTACGGCGTGATCTACGCGCTGGAGTCCGAGGGCTTCAGCTATGCCGAACTCAAACAGTTCGCCGACGACGCGCGCCAGCAGCTGCTGCGCGTGCCTGACGTGGCCAAGGTCGAACTCTTCGGCGTGCAGGACGAGAAGCTCTTCATCGAAATCTCGCAAAAGCGCCTGTCGCAGCTGGGCCTGGACATGAACCAGGTGCTGGCCCAGCTGGGCCAGCAGAACGCGGTGGAAAGCGCGGGCGCCATCCAGACGCCGCAGGACCAGGTGCAGGTGCGCGTGCAAGGGCAGTTCAATGCCGTCGAAGACCTGGGCGCCATGCCGATCCGCGGGCCGTCGGGCGCCCAGCTGCGTCTCTCGGACATCGCCGAGGTCAAGCGCGGCTATGTGGACCCGGCCTCCGTGAAGGTGCGCCACCAGGGGCAGGAAGTGATCGCGCTCGGGGTGTCCATGGCCAAGGGCGGGGACATCATCGCGCTGGGCAAGGCGCTGCACACGGCCACCGACCGGATTGGCAGCACCCTCCCGGCGGGCGTCAGGCTCGTCAACGTGCAGGACCAGCCCAAGGCCGTGGCGACCTCGGTGAACGAGTTCGTCAAGGTGCTGATCGAGGCGGTGGTCATCGTGCTGGCGGTGAGCTTCATCGCGCTGGGTTTCCACAGGCGCCCCGGCAAGAATCCGCTGTGGAAGCGCTGGTACATCGACCCGCGCCCCGGCCTGGTCGTGGGCATCACCATCCCGATGGTGCTGGCCGTGACCTTCCTGGCCATGTGGTACTGGGGCATCGGCCTGCACAAGATTTCGCTGGGCTCGCTCATCATCGCGCTGGGCCTGCTGGTGGACGACGCGATCATCGCGGTCGAGATGATGGTGCTCAAGCTCGAGGAGGGCTACGACAAGGTGCGTGCCGCCACCTTCGCCTACGAGATCACGGCCATGCCCATGCTCACGGGCACGCTGATCACGGCGGCGGGTTTCCTGCCCATCGGCCTGGCCAAGTCCACCACGGGCGAATACACGTTCGCGATCTTTGCCGTGACGGTGATCGCGCTGGTGCTCAGCTGGATCGTGTCGGTGTACTTCGTGCCATACCTGGGCACGCTGCTGCTCAAGGTGCCGCCCCACGTGCTGGCCGCGCAGGCCAGCCAAGGCATCACGGACGATCCCCACGAGGTGTTTGACAGCCCGTTCTACCGCACCTTCCGCCGCCTGGTGGACTGGTGCGTGCAGCACCGCTGGCTCACCATCGGCGCCACGGTGCTCACCTTCGCGCTGGGCATCGCCGGCATGGGCAAGGTGCAGCAGCAGTTCTTCCCGGATTCGAGCCGCCCGGAGATCCTGGTGGACATCTGGTTCCCCGAGGGCACCTCGTTCGCGGGCAACGAAGAAGTCACCAAGCGGGTGGAGCAGCGCCTGCTCTCCGAGCATGGGGTCAGCTCCGTGAGCACCTGGGTGGGGTCGGGCGTGCCGCGCTTTTACCTGCCGCTGGACCAGGTGTTCCCGCAAAGCAATGTGTCGCAGTTCATCGTGCTGCCGCAGGACCTGAAGGTGCGCGAATCGCTGCGCGTGAAATTGCCGGCGCTGCTGGCGCAGGAGTTTCCGGAGGTGCGCGGCCGGGTGAAGCTGCTGCCCAACGGGCCGCCCGTGCCGTACCCCGTGCAGTTCCGCGTGGTGGGCCCCGATCCGCTGGTGCTGCGTGAGCGCGCGGACGAGGTGAAAGCCCAGCTGCGCCAGAACCCCGACATGCGCGGCGTGAACGACAACTGGAACGAGTCCGTGAAGGTGCTGCGCCTGGAAGTGGACCAGGCCAAGGCGCGCGCCCTGGGCGTGACCAGCCAGTCCATCGCACAGGCCTCCAAGACCATCCTGTCGGGCACGCAGGTGGGCCAGTTCCGCGAGGGCGACAAGCTCATCGACATCCTGCTGCGCCAGCCGCAGGAGGAGCGCAACGCGATCACCGACATCGCCAATGCCTATCTGCCCACGGCGTCGGGCAAGTCGATTCCGCTCACGCAGATCGCCAAGCCGGTGTTCACCTGGGAGCCGGGCGTGATGTGGCGCGAGAACCGCGACTACGCCATCACGGTGCAGGGCGATGTGACCGAGGGCCTGCAGGGCGCCACGGTGACGGCGGCGTTGCTGCCTGCCCTCAAGGAGATCGAGGCGAAGTGGCGTGCCGCGGGGCAGGCCGGCTACCGCATCGAGGTGGCGGGTGCCGTGGAGGAAAGCTCCAAGGGCTCGGCATCGATCGCGGCGGGCATTCCGGTCATGCTGTTCATCACCTTCACCTTGCTCATGCTGCAACTGCACAGCTTCAGCCGCGCGATGCTGGTGTTCCTGACCGGGCCGCTCGGGCTGGCGGGCGTGGCGGCGGCCTTGCTGCTGCTCAACCGCCCCTTCGGCTTCGTGGCACTGCTCGGCGTGATCGCGCTCATGGGCATGATCCAGCGCAACTCGGTGATCCTGATCGACCAGATCGAGCAGGACCGCGCGCGGGGCGTGCCGGCGTGGGATGCGATCGTCGAATCCGCCGTGCGCCGCCTGCGCCCCATCGTGCTCACGGCCGCGGCCGCGGTGCTGGCCATGATCCCGCTGTCGCGCAGCGTGTTCTGGGGGCCGATGGCCGTGGCCATCATGGGCGGGCTGGTGGTGGCCACCGTGCTCACGCTGCTGGCGCTGCCCGCGATGTATGCTGCTTGGTTCCGTGTCAAAAGGCCGGCGCCGGAGGTCCTTGGAGGGGTTTGATTCCCACCCTGCCCGCATCAGGGTAAAATAGAAGGTTGACCGATTTCACACAGGCGGCAGTTCGTGCCGCCTGTTTGTTTGTTGTAGAACCGCGCGGGTGGCGAAATTGGTAGACGCACCAGGTTTAGGTCCTGACGCCAGCAATGGTGTGGGGGTTCGAGTCCCCCCCCGCGCACCACCCATGTGAGACTTTGCGGAACACGGCGCCGCTGCGCTGCAGCCAGCACGATCCACATTCATAAGAGGAATAGCCATGGCCGTTACTGTTGAAACCCTTGAGAAGCTCGAGCGCAAGATCACGCTGAGCGTGCCCGTCACCCTGATCCAGTCCGAAGTCGACACGCGCTTGAAGCGCCTGGCCCGCACGGTCAAGATGGACGGTTTCCGTCCCGGCAAGGTGCCCATGAACGTGGTGGCCCAGCGCTACGGCTACTCGGTGCAGTACGAAGTGCTCAACGACAAGGTCGGTGAAGCCTTCGCCGTGGCCGCCAACGAAGCCAACCTGCGTGTCGCCGGCCAGCCCCGCATCTCCGAGAAGGACGGCGCTCCCGAGGGCCAGATGACCTTCGACGCCATCTTCGAAGTGTTCCCCGAAGTCAAGATCGCCGATCTGGCGGACGCGGAAGTCGAAAAGCTGTCGGCCGAAGTGACCGATGCGGCCATCGACAAGACCATCGACATCCTGCGCAAGCAGCGCCGCAGCTTTGCGCAGCGCGCGCTCGAAGCCGCCGCGCAAGACGGCGACCGCGTGACGGTCGACTTCGAAGGCAAGATCGACGGCGAGCCCTTTGAAGGCGGCAAGGCCGAAGACTTCCAGTTCCTGGTCGGCGAAGGCCAGATGCTCAAGGAGTTCGAGGAAGCCGTGCGTGGCATGAAGTCGGGCGAAAGCAAGACCTTCCCCCTGGCATTTCCTGCGGAATACCACGGCAAGGACGTGGCCGGCAAGACGGCGGACTTCCTCGTCACGGTCAAGAAGATCGAAGCGGCCCACCTGCCCGAAGTGAATGACGCCCTGGCCAAGTCGCTGGGCATCGCCGATGGTTCCGTGGAAGGCCTGCGCGCCGACATCAAGAAGAACCTGGAGCGCGAAGTCAAGTTCCGCCTGCTGGCCCGCAACAAGCAGGCCGTGATGGACGCTCTCGTGTCCAAGGCCGAACTGGACCTGCCCAATTCCAGCGTGCAGGCTGAAATCGCCCGCCTGCTCGAAGGCGCCCGTGCAGAACTCAAGCAGCGCGGCATCAAGGACGCCGACAAGGCCGAAATCCCTGAAGACGTGTTCCGTCCCCAGGCAGAGCGCCGCGTGCGCCTGGGCCTGGTGCTGGCCGAACTGGTGCGTGCCAACGAACTGCAGGCCAAGCCCGAGCAGCTCAAGGCCCACATCGACGAGCTGGCCGCCAGCTATGAGAAGCCCGAGGACGTGGTGCGCTGGTACTTCGGTGACCGCCAGCGCCTGGCGGAAGTCGAAGCGGTCGTGATCGAGAACAATGTGACCGAATTCGTGCTGGGCAAGGCCAAAGTGGTCGAAAAGTCCGTGTCGTTCGACGAACTGATGGCCCAACAAGGCTGATAGGCCTGGCCGGGCGGCTTGTCGGTTACCGAACTGCCCGGTTGTTGCCGACACATACAGGGGCTTGTGCTTTCGTGCACAAGCCCCAATTCATTTCTGGGTACAGTACCTGCTTGTCTGGAGAAAACATGAGCGCATTGGAAACACAAGGCCTGGGCATGGTCCCCATGGTCATCGAGCAGTCGGGCCGTGGCGAACGGTCCTATGACATCTACTCGCGCCTGCTCAAGGAGCGTGTGATTTTTCTGGTGGGGCCGGTCAACGACCAGACCGCCAATCTCGTGGTGGCGCAGCTGCTGTTCCTGGAGAGCGAAAACCCCGACAAGGACATTTCGTTCTACATCAACTCCCCGGGCGGTTCGGTGAGCGCCGGCATGGCGATCTTCGACACCATGAATTTCGTCAAGCCCGATGTGTCGACCCTGTGCACGGGCATGGCGGCCAGCATGGGTGCCTTCCTGCTGGCGGCGGGCGCCAAGGGCAAGCGCTTTGCGCTGCCCAACTCGAAAGTCATGATCCACCAGCCGCTGGGCGGCATGCAGGGCCAGGCGACCGAGATCGAGATCCATGCGCGCGAGATCCTCAAGACGCGCGAGCAACTGAACAAGATCCTGGCCGAGCGTACGGGCCAGCCGCTGGAGAAGATCCAGCGCGACACCGAGCGCGACTATTTCCTGTCGGCCGACGAGTCCAAGGAATACGGCCTGGTCGACCAGGTGATCAGCAAGCGCTCCTGATAGCCACAGGGTCGCGCGGCGGCGTTTTCCCTGAGGGAAGACGCCGTTTTTTATTTGGTTATCATCCCGACAACTTTCCGTAACAAGCAAGGCATTGCCCCCATGGCCGAGAAAAAAGGCTCTTCCAGCGAAAAAACCCTTTACTGCTCTTTTTGCGGCAAGAGCCAGCATGAAGTGAAGAAGCTGATCGCTGGCCCGTCGGTCTTTATCTGCGACGAGTGCATTGACCTGTGCAACGAGATCATCCGCGATGAGCTCCCGGCCGGTGACCTGGCGCGCGAAGGCCGCGCCGATCTGCCCACGCCGGTGGAGATCAAGACCAATCTCGACAACTACGTGATTGGCCAGGATGTGGCCAAGCGCACGCTGGCGGTCGCGGTGTACAACCACTACAAGCGCCTGCGCCACAAGGACAAGGCCCACAAGGACGAGGTGGAGCTGTCCAAGAGCAACATCCTGCTGATCGGGCCCACAGGTTCCGGCAAGACGCTGCTGGCGCAGACCCTGGCTCGCATGCTGGATGTGCCCTTCGTGATGGCCGACGCCACCACGCTGACGGAAGCCGGCTACGTGGGCGAGGATGTGGAGAACATCGTCCAGAAGCTGCTGCAAAGCTGTAACTACGAGGTGGAGCGCGCGCAGCGCGGCATCGTCTACATCGACGAGATCGACAAGATCTCGCGCAAGTCGGACAACCCCAGCATCACGCGCGACGTGTCGGGCGAGGGCGTGCAGCAGGCGCTGCTCAAGCTCATCGAAGGCACGATGGCCAGCGTGCCGCCCCAGGGCGGGCGCAAGCACCCGAACCAGGACTTCCTGCAGATCGACACGACCAACATCCTGTTCATCTGCGGGGGCGCGTTCGCGGGCCTGGAGAAGGTCATCGAGAACCGCACCGAAGCATCCGGCATCGGCTTCGGCGCATCGGTCAAGAGCAAGAAGCAGCGTTCGCTGACCGAGGTGTTCACCGAGATCGAGCCGGAAGACCTGATCAAGTTCGGCCTGATCCCCGAGCTGGTGGGCCGCATGCCCGTGGTGACGGCCCTGGCCGAGCTGAGCGAGGACGCGCTGGTGCAGATCCTGACCGAGCCGAAGAATGCGCTGGTCAAGCAGTACAGCAAGCTCCTGGCCATGGAAGGCGTGGATCTGGAGATCCGCCCCGCCGCGCTGAAGGCCATTGCCCGCAAGGCGCTGGCCAGAAAAACTGGCGCGCGCGGCCTGCGCTCCATCCTGGAGCAATCGCTGATCGGAACGATGTTCGACCTGCCCAACACCAGCAATGTCGAAAAGGTGGTGGTGGATGAGTCCACCATCGAAGAAAACAAGCCGCCGCTGCTCGTTTACCGCGAAGCGGCCAAAAAGGCCTGAAATGCCCGGAGCGGGCGCCTTGTTGCCGCCCCTTGAACCATCAACCCTGGCGGCAGTGCGGCTGCGCGCCAGGGTTGAAAATCCCCACATGTGGACCAACTTCCACAGAGCACTTTGAGGATTTCCATGTCCGGACACACCCCCCTGCCAGCCACCCCCATTGACCTGCCGCTGTTGCCCCTGCGCGACGTGGTGGTGTTTCCCCATATGGTCATCCCGCTGTTCGTGGGCCGTCCCAAGAGCATCAAGGCGCTCGAGATGGCCATGGAGGCGGATCGCCGCATCATGCTGGTCGCTCAGAAGGCCGCGGCCAAGGATGAGCCTTCCGTGTCGGACATGTTCGACGTGGGCTGCGTCTCCACCATCCTGCAGATGCTCAAGCTGCCCGATGGCACGGTGAAGGTGCTGGTCGAAGGCCAGCAGCGTGCCATGGTGGCCTCCATCGAGGATGCCGAAACCCATTTCACGGCCACCGTGACGCCGGTCGAAGCCACGCCCGAGGCCAACAAGCCGAGCGAAATCGAAGCCCTGCGCCGCGCGGTGATGCAGCAGTTCGACCAGTACGTCAAACTCAACAAGAAGATTCCGCCAGAGATCCTGACCTCGATCTCCAGCATCGACGACCCCGGCCGCCTGGCCGACACCATTGCGGCCCACCTGCCGCTCAAACTCGAAAACAAGCAGGTCGTGCTGGATCTCGCCGACGTGAAGGCGCGGCTGGAAAACCTGTTCGAGCAGCTTGACCGCGAAGTCGACATCCTGAACGTCGACAAGAAGATCCGTGGGCGCGTGAAGCGCCAGATGGAGAAGAACCAGCGCGACTTCTATCTCAACGAGCAGGTCAAGGCGATCCAGAAGGAACTGGGCGAAGGCGACGAAGGCGCGGATATCGAGGAGATCGAGAAGAAGATCAAGCTCGCCAAGATGCCCGCCGAGGCGCGCAAGAAGGCCGACGCCGAGCTGAAGAAACTCAAGCTCATGTCGCCCATGTCGGCCGAGGCCACCGTGGTGCGCAACTACATCGACGTGCTCACGGCGCTCCCCTGGAGCAAGAAGACCAAGATCAAGCACGACCTGGTCAATGCCGAGGGCGTGCTCAACGAAGACCATTTCGGCCTGGACAAGGTCAAGGACCGCATCCTTGAATACCTCGCGGTGCAGCAGCGCGTGGACAAGGTGAAGGCGCCCATCCTGTGCCTGGTAGGACCTCCTGGCGTGGGCAAGACCTCCCTGGGCCAGTCCATCGCCAAGGCCACCGGCCGCAAGTACGTGCGCATGGCCCTGGGTGGCATGCGCGACGAGGCCGAGATCCGCGGGCACCGCCGCACCTACATCGGCGCGCTGCCGGGCAAGGTGCTGCAGAGCCTCTCGAAGGTGGGCACGCGCAATCCGCTGTTCCTGCTCGACGAGATCGACAAGCTCGGTACCGACTTCCGGGGCGACCCCTCGAGCGCGCTGCTGGAGGTGCTGGACCCCGAGCAGAACCACACCTTCGGCGACCACTACGTCGAGGTGGACTTCGACCTCTCCGACGTGATGTTCGTCGCCACCTCGAACTCGATGAACATCCCGCCGGCCCTGCTCGACCGCATGGAAGTGATCCGCCTGTCGGGTTACACCGAGGACGAGAAGACCAGCATCGCCATGAAGTACCTGCTGCCCAAGCAGCTCAAGAACAATGGCGTGAAAGACGAGGAGCTCGAGATCACCGAGCCCGCCGTGCGCGACATGGTGCGCTACTACACGCGGGAGGCCGGCGTGCGGTCGCTCGAGCGCGAGCTGTCCAAGATCTGCCGCAAGGTGGTTAAGGGCCTGCAGCTCAAGAAGCTCGAGCCGAAGGTCATCGTCACCGCCGACAACCTGCCCGACTTCCTGGGCGTGCGCAAGTACACCTACGGCCGTGCCGAGGCGCAGAACCAGGTGGGCCAGGTGGTCGGCCTGGCCTGGACCGAGGTGGGTGGCGACCTGCTGACCATCGAGGCCGCCGCCATGCCCGGCAAGGGCGTGATCACGCGCACCGGTTCGCTGGGCGATGTGATGAAGGAATCGGTGGAGGCTGCCCGCACGGTGGTGCGAAGCCGCTCGCGCATCCTGGGCATCAAGGACGAGGCCTTCGAGAAGCGCGACATCCACATCCACGTGCCCGACGGCGCGACGCCCAAGGACGGCCCGAGTGCGGGTGCCGCGATGACCACCGCGTTCGTTTCGGCGCTCACGGGTATTCCCGTGCGTGGGGACGTCGCGATGACGGGCGAGATCACGCTGCGGGGCGAGGTCACGGCCATCGGGGGGCTCAAGGAAAAGCTGCTGGCGGCCCTGCGTGGCGGCATCAAGACGGTGCTGATCCCCGAAGAGAACGTCAAGGACCTGGCCGAGATCCCGGACAACGTGAAGAGCGGCCTGGAGATCGTTCCCGTGCGCTGGATCGACAAGGTGCTCGAGATCGCACTGGAAACCAAGCCCGTGCCCCTGACGGACGAGGAGGTGGCCGTGGTGGCCGCTGCTGCGGCGGAGAAGAGCGCGGGTTCGGCCGCGGCCACGGATGGCTTGAAGCATTGAAGAAAAAGTTTTTGGGATGCTTCAAAAAATGCGCTACAATTCATTCCATCGCAGCAAACGTTGTACAATGTGAGGCTTCGGTAAAATGCGGGAATAGCTCAGTTGGTAGAGCGCAACCTTGCCAAGGTTGAGGTCGAGAGTTCGAGACTCTTTTCCCGCTCCAATTTCCACAAAAAGGGAAGCAATTGCTTCCCTTTTTTGTCAGAGGAATGTGAATTCCTGGCGCGGTAGCAAAGCGGTTATGCCCCGGATTGCAAATCCGGTTAGTCCGGTTCGACTCCGGACCGCGCCTCCAGATACGGTTTGTGCCGTCGATGCGGCACAGGATCCTGCGGGATCTTTGCATCGACCGGATCGTGGAGGATGGATGGTGGTCAGTTGGTTGATTTTTTGGCTTGCAATCGAATAGAGCCAAAAAATAGCGATATAATTTGAGGCTTGCTAATTCATGCAGATGGAAACATCGGCTGCAGTAGGCAAAATGCGGGAATAGCTCAGTTGGTAGAGCGCAACCTTGCCAAGGTTGAGGTCGAGAGTTCGAGACTCTTTTCCCGCTCCATATTTGTAAGGGAAGCTTCGGCTTCCCTTTTTTCTTGGCGGCGCAGCAAAGGTGGTTTGGCGACCAGCGGCCCTGTGACCAGAGATGCGACAGGGCATTGCGCGCATGCGCTGCCCGGGTTACGCTGCGACGCAGGAGTGCGTTGGGCAGCCGGCGCCCCGATGGTGAAATTGGTAGACACTGCGGACTTAAAATCCGCCGCTTTCCTGAAAAGGGGCGTGCCGGTTCGACCCCGGCTCGGGGCACCACTACGATTCAATCATGTCAAGTTACAACGCTCCCTTTGAAATCCACGTCCACGGACAAGTCCAGCTGCGCGCCGATGCCAGCTTCGACCAGCTCCAGGAGGCGCTCAAACCCTTGTGGAAGTACGCAGGAGCCCGCTCCCTGGCCGACGGTGCTGCGAGCGCCTACGAGGAAGAGCCGGGCATCAAGTTCGACACGCAGGAGCACCTACTGCAGATGTGCTGGACCGTGCGGGGGGATGAGGATTTTCGCCAATCGCTCGACGAGATGTGCATGAGCCTGAACGAGCTGGCCGAGCAGGGTGCCGCCATTGAAGTCACGTTCTACGATGCGGACTTCGACGAGGAAGAGGAAGAGCAGGACGCAGAGTCGCGCGATGATTTCGTCATGCTTTTCGTGGGCCCGACGCCTGCGGCCATCATGCAGGTGCAGCGCGATCTCCTGGTCCAGGACGTGGTGAACATGATGGAGCGCCATTTCGACGGCGCGGAACTCGGCGGCGTGGTGGCTGAGATCGACAAGCTATTCAGCCAGCGCTTCGATGCCCTGGTGAGCTCGCTGGAAATCGGCAAGCCCCCCAGGGGCCCGGGGGGCTCGGGCAGCGGACACGGTGGCGGGGGGGGGCGCCGTCCGCGCCACCTCCACTGAGCGGCCGCCGGCTTTGCATCGCTCCGCTGTTCGTGGGGCCGCAGCGGGCTCGGGCATCAGCGCGCGGTGCAAGCGCTGGCGCTGAACCGGCACCGTAGTAGCCGCCGCTGCCTCTTCGCTGTTCATGAACCATGACATCCGATCTTCCTTACCTGCGCTCCTACCCTGAGTCCCTGCAGGACCAGGCCCGCGACCTGCTCGCGCAAGGGCGCCTGGGGGCGATGCTGTTGCGCAAGTACCCCCGCGCGCATGCGGTGCGCAGCGACAAGGCGCTGTACGACTATGCGCTGGAGCTCAAGGCGCGCCACCTGCGCAACGCAGGCACGGTCAACAAGGTGCTTTTCGACAACAAGATCCATGTGGTGCGCCATGCGCTGGGCTTGCACACGGCCGTGTCGCGCGTGCAGGGCAACCGGCTCGCAGCGAAGCATGAAATCCGCATTGCCGCAATGTTCAAGCAAGCGCCGGACGAGTTTCTGCGCATGATCGTGGTCCACGAGCTGGCGCATCTGCGCGAGAAGAACCACGACAAGGCGTTCTATCAGCTGTGCACCCACATGGAGCCGCAGTACCACCAGTACGAATTCGACCTGCGTCTGTACCTCACGCACGTGGAGCATGCCGGAGAGCGGCTCTGGAGCGCGGAGCCTGCGTGAAGCGGCTCCTGGACGCCAGCGCGATGGCTACGGCCGCGGGCGGTGCGGCTCAGGAGATGATGGGCAGGCCTGCGCTGCGCGCGCTGAGGGCCTCCGAGGCGCCTGGACAAGGCACCGCAACGGTTTCGCAGCAATCCGCGGGCAGGCCCAGCCAGCGCTGCGCCGCCGCCTCGAGCATGGCCACCGGGCCGGTCGTGAGCAGGCGGATGTCCGGCGATTGCGCCGCGGTGGCGCTGGAGGGTGTGTTGAGCAATCCCGCTGTTTCCAGGAGCCGCTGCGTCTGCCGTGCCACAGGCGCGCCGGTTTCGATGAACTGGACGTCAGGCCCCACCAGCGCCCGCAATTCATGCGCCACAAAGATGTAGTGCGTGCAGCCCAGCACCAGCGTGTCGATCTGCCCGGCTGAAGCGCCGAACATGCCCATGGCGCGGATGTAGCGCTCACACAGGGCGCCGGTTTCGGTGGCACCGACGGCGCCGCCAGGTGCTGGCATGGGCTGGGCCACGCCGCGCTCGATGGCATGGGCCAGGCCGTCGCACGGCTGCACCACGAACTCCGCTTGATCCGCCAGCGAACCCAGCAGCTTGCCGAACTTGCTGCTGGTGAGTGTGCCCCGCGTTCCGATCACGCCCACGCGGCCTGTTCTGGTGGCTGCCAGCGCTGGCTTGATGGCGGGCTCCAGGCCCACCAGGGGCAGGTCGGGGTGGTTGCTGCGCACCTCGTGGATGGCCGCCGCCGTGGCGGTGTTGCATGCCACCACCAGGGCCTTGATGTGGTGCTGCCCGCGCAGGTACTGCGTGATGGCGTGGGTGCGCGCGCTCACGTAGGCATCGCCGCGCTCGCCGTAGGGGGCGTTGGCGCTGTCTGCCAGGTACACGAAACGCTCGTGGGGCAGCTCGGCCCGCAGGGCGCGCAGCACGCTCAGGCCGCCGACCCCGCTGTCGAACACGCCGATGGGTTGCTGTGGCTGCGGCGGCGTTGGCTGGATCATGAAAAAATCACTGCGATGCTGGGGGAGATGAAGTCGACAGTGTGCCGCAGTCGCGCGCAAAATGCCGCGCGGCGGGAGGCACTCCGGGGAGCGCGTGCCTGGCGAGGGCCCGAGGAGGCCACCCACCAGGCTGCGCGGGCCGCCTGTCAGGCGGTGGCGGCGACCCCGATGCCCTTGAACTCCCCGGTGGCGATGCGCTTTTGCCACTCGGCCGGGCCGGTGATGTGCGCGCTGGTGCCGCCGGAATCCACGGCCACGGTCACGGGCATGTCCACCACGTCGAACTCGTAGATGGCTTCCATGCCCAGGTCCTCGAAGCCCACGACCTTGGCGGTCTTGATGGCCTTGCTCACCAGGTAGGCGGCGCCACCCACGGCCATGAGATAGGCGCTCTTGTGGTTCTTGATGGACTCGATGGCCACCGGGCCGCGTTCGGCCTTGCCGATCATGGCGATCAGGCCGGTTTTCTCCAGCATCATGTCGGTGAACTTGTCCATGCGCGTGGCGGTGGTGGGGCCGGCGGGGCCCACGGCCTCGTCCTTGACCGGGTCCACGGGGCCCACGTAGTAGATGACGCGGTTCGTGAAGTCCACGGGCAGCTTCTCGCCCTTGGCAAGCATGTCCTGGATGCGCTTGTGCGCGGCGTCGCGGCCGGTGAGCATCTTGCCGTTGAGCAGCAGCGTGTCGCCGGGCTTCCAGCTGGCCACTTCTTCCTTGGTCAGCGTGTCCAGGTTAACCTTCTTGCTCTTGTTGTAGTCGGGTGCCCAGTTCACGTTGGGCCACAGGTCCAGGCTGGGCGGCGTGAGGTAGACGGGCCCCGAGCCGTCCAGCACGAAGTGCGCGTGGCGCGTGGCGGCGCAGTTGGGGATCATCGCGATCGGCTTGCTGGCCGCGTGCGTGGGGTACATCTTGATCTTGACATCCAGCACAGTGGTCAGGCCGCCCAGGCCCTGAGCGCCGATGCCCAGGGCATTGACCTTCTCGAACAGCTCCAGGCGCAGCGCTTCGACCTTGTCGAGCGCGGGGCCGCCGGTCTTGGCGGCTTCGGCCTTGGCTTGCAGCTCGTACATATCGAGGTCGTCCATCAGGCTCTCCTTGGCCATGAGCACGGCCTTTTCCGCCGTGCCGCCGATGCCGATGCCCAGCATGCCGGGCGGGCACCAGCCGGCGCCCATGGTGGGCACGGTCTTGAGCACCCAGTCCACCACGCTGTCGCTGGGGTTGAGCATGTACATCTTGGACTTGTTCTCCGAGCCGCCGCCCTTGGCCGCCACGGTGATGTCCACGGTGTTGCCGGGCACGATCTCGGTGAAGATCACGGCGGGCGTGTTGTCCTTGGTGTTCTTGCGGTCGAACTGCGGGTCGGCCACCACGCTGGCGCGCAGGGTGTTGTCGGGGTGGTTGTAGCCGCGGCGCACGCCTTCGTTGATGGCGTCGTCCAGGCTGCCCGTGAAGCCGTCCCAGCGCACGTCCATGCCCACCTTCAGGAACACGTTGACGATGCCGGTGTCCTGGCAGATGGGGCGCTGGCCGGTGGCGCTCATCTTGCTGTTGGTCAGGATCTGCGCGATCGCGTCCTTGGCCGCCGGGCTTTGCTCGCGCTCGTAGGCGCGGGCCAAGTGGGCGATGTAATCGGTGGGGTGGTAGTAGCTGATGTACTGCAGCGCGGCGGCTACGGATTCGATGAGATCGTCCTGGCGGATGGAGGTGGTCATGGCGGTTCGTGGGGGAGTCTTTTGTGGAGAACGCAAACGCGTTCCTGTCCTGCCCGCCGCACACGCCGCCTGTCGACCAGCGCTGGGCCGCAAACCGCGCTGCCGATGGCAGGCGGACCGTATTTTGACAGACCCCCGCTGGCGCCACCTTGCGCCCGGGCAAAGGCGGGCGCCGCCGGTCGGCCATTGGCGCCTGCACGGGGGCGCCAGATACCCCCATGGGGTGGTGTTCGGTCCGCCGTGTTCACGGCGCTCCTGTTCCCTCCCCGTCCTCCGGTTCTTCGTCGGTGTCGCTGGTGCCCGGCAGGTCGTCCGCGCTCAAGGGGGGCGCGCCGGCCTGCCGGTTGCCGCGCCCTGGCGTCTCGCGCTCGGTATCCACGGCGTCGCGTTCGTCGTCCTGCATCCCTTCATCCGGGCCGCCGCCGTCACCGGGACCGCCAGCTTGCATGGTTTCCACATGGTCGGGGAGGATGTCGCGGGCGGTGGGCTGCGGGTCGGGCTCCACGCTGCCGCGCTCGCCCGTGCCAAAGCGGTCGGTGTCGCTGTCCGATTCCGTGCTGTAGGCCCCTGCGCTGTCGCTGCCGGAGTCGGAGGCGTCACTGGGCCCCAGGCTGTCGATGCCGGTGGCACTGTGGGCGGGGGGAAGGTTGTCGGCGTCGATGCCGAGAAGGCTGCTGGTGGCCATGGTCTGCTCCGATGGTTGAGGAGGGGGCGCGGGCTCCATGCGGATCCGCGGCGCGGAGGCGGAAACACCGCCGCAATGCCATCGTCGGCGTGCACGGCGCTGCCCCGCGTCAGGCAGCGCTGACATGGGTGTCGTCCATCTTCGCCGGTACCTTCCCAAGGCCTTGAAAAGGTGCCCGGGCGCTGGTTGCCGCGCTCAGAAGTCCGGCAGCGTCCCGATGACGGACGGGGTGAAGTCCGCGCTGCCCACGGGCTTTTCGCCCTGCGACCAGGCCAGCAGTGTGTCTGCCGGCATGGGGCGGGCGTAGAAGAAGCCCTGCAGCTCGTCACAGCCCATGCCCAGCAGGATGTCGCGCTGGCCGCTGGTCTCCACTCCCTCGGCCACCACGCGCAGGCCCAGGGCATGCGCCAGGCTGACCACGGCGGCCACGACGGCGCGGGCGTCCTCGCTGCTTTCCAGGTCGTTCACGAAGCTGCGGTCGATCTTGAGTTGCTGCGCGGGCAGCTGGCGCAGGTAGTTCAGGCTGGAGTAGCCGGTGCCGAAGTCGTCGATAGACAGGAACACGCCGATGCGCGCCAGCCCGTCGAAAGTGCGCTGGGTGGCCTTGATGTCTTCCATGGCCACGGATTCGGTGATCTCGCACAGCAGCTGCGAGGCATCCACCCCGTGGCGCAGCAGGGCCTGCCCGATGCGCTCGGCCAGCCCGCTTTCGCGCAGCTGGTGCACCGACAGGTTGATCGCCACGCGCATGCGCATGCCGCTGCGCGCCCACTCGGCGACCTGGCGGCAGGCCTCGTTGATGACCCAGTTGCCCAGCCGCCCGATCAGGCCGAAGCGCTCGGCCAGCGCGATGAACACCACCGGGCTCACCATGCCATGCTTCGGATGGTTCCAGCGCAGCAGGGCCTCCACGCCGCTGATCTGGCCGCGCGTGCCGTCGATCTTGGGCTGGTAGTGCAGGGCCAGTTCGCCCCGGTCCAGCGCCTGGCGCAGGTCGTTCTGCAGCTCCAGCTGCTCGGATGCATCGGAGCCCATGTGGGGTTCGAACAGCGCATAGCAGCCGCCACCCGCGCGCTTGGCGGCGTACATGGCGGCATCGGCGTTGGCCACGAGCTTGTTGCGGTCACCGTGGTCGGGGTGCACCACGACGCCGATGGAGCAGGCGATCTGCACCTGCTTGCCCGACACCTCGAACGGCTGCGACAGGGAGGACAGCACCCGGTTGGCCACCGTCACGCAGTCGGCCACGTCGCTCACGTCCTCCAGCAGGATCAGGAATTCGTCGCCCCCCACGCGCGCCACGGTATCGCCCTCGCGGGCTTCGCGGCGCAGCCGGTCGGCCGCGCTGCGCAGGATCACGTCGCCCGCGGCATGGCCAAACGAATCGTTGATGGGCTTGAAGCCGTCCAGGTCCACGAACAGCACGGCCAGGCGGTCCTCCACGCGGTGGTGGTTGGTGCGGTCCAGGCGCAGCAGCGCGTGGATGAGGCGGTCTTCGAACAGCAGCCGGTTGGGCAGGCCGGTGAGGGCATCGGCGAATGCGCGTTTTTGCAGTTCGTCATTGGCCGCCTGCAGGCGGGTGTTGCTGTCCTGCAGCGACCGCGTCAGACGCTCGGCCGTGGCTTGCAGCCGCGCGTCCAGGATGGAGGTGAACAAGGTGCTCACCAGCAGCATGCCGGTGGCCATGAGCACCATGGCCGTCAGGCCCGGGCCGCCGAGCTCTCCCGCGCTCAGGCACACGGAGCCCATGGCAAAGCTGGCCGCCGCCATGCCGGTGTAGTGCATGCCGCAGATGGCCACGGCCATCACGAACGATGCCGCCAGCTGGTAGGGCAGGCGCTGGCTGGGCCGCACCCGGCGCAGCAGCTTGAAGATCAGCAGGGCCGTGGCCGAGGCCAGCACCGCGATCAGCACCGACAGCGCCACCAGCGGCAGGTTCCACACGATGCCTGGCGCCATTTCCATGGCCGCCATGCCGATGTAGTGCATGCCGCTGATGCCGGCCCCCATCACCAGCGCGCCCAGCGCCAGCTGCATCCGGCCAAAGTGTGTGCGGCTTGCGAGCTGCAGGGCCATGGCGGAGGCGGCCACGGCGGCCAGCCACGACAGCAGCGTGAGCCCGCCGGCAAAGCCGATCTCGATGGGCAGCCGGAAGGCCTGCATGCCCAGGAAATGCATGGACCAGATGCCCGTGCCCATGACGATGGACCCCGCGGCCCACCACGCCAGGCCGACGCGGCGCTGCGCGGTGCGCACCCGCCGCGCCAGGTCGAGCGTCACGTACGACGCGAGCATGGCAATGGCAAAGGAGGCGGCCACCACGAACAGGTTGTAGCTGGAGGGCATGAACGTGTTCATGGTGCGAAAGGTGCTGGGGTTGGAAGGGCAGGGTGCATCGGGCGCGCGGCGCCGTCAAGGGCCTGGGCAGACATGCGGCGAAAGCCTGCAGGGCAGGGGCCGCGCGCGACGGAGTGTAGCCAGGGGCGCGAAGCCGCGCCGGAGTGGGGGTTTGCCCTGGCTTGGCCGGGTGGATGTCCCCACCTGCAGTGGTGGCGGTGCGGGCTGTTTCCTTCCGGGGCAGGGCTTGCCGCACACTGACTGCTCCACGCCCCCGCACGGGCCATACAAGTCTGTAAATGAGAATGGTTTGTTTTTGCATTATGCTGCCGGTCGCGCCGACATTCCCCGGCCGCACCCTTTTCCGGCCAGACGCTGGCCCGCCGCCGTGGCCTTCCCGCCACGCCGGGCGTCCGGCGTCCGCCCGCCTGTTGTTTCACTTGGAGAACCACTGCCCATGACCTCCCGTACCGAACGCGACACCTTTGGCCCCATCGAGGTGCCGGCCGACAGGCTCTGGGGCGCGCAGACGCAGCGCTCGCTGCAGAACTTCGACATCTCGGGCGAGCAGCAGCCGCGCGAGATCATCAAGGCCCTGGCGCAGGTCAAGCGCGCCTCGGCCGTGGTCAACCAGGCCCTGGGCCTGCAGGACGCGAAGAAGACCGAGGCCATCGTGGCCGCCGCCGACGAAGTGATCGCCGGCAAGCACCCGGGCGAGTTCCCGCTGGTGGTGTGGCAGACGGGCTCGGGCACGCAGACCAACATGAACGTGAACGAGGTGCTGGCCAACCGCGCCAGCGAGATCCTGGGCGGCGAGCGCGGCGAAGGCCGCCTGGTGCACCCCAATGACGATGTGAACCGCAGCCAGTCGAGCAACGACGTGTTCCCCACCGCCATGCACGTGGCCGCCGTGGAAGCATTCACGCACAGGCTCCTGCCCGCCATCGCCAGGCTGCGCGCCACGCTGGCGAAGAAGGCGCAGGATTTCGACGGCATCGTCAAGATCGGCCGCACCCATTTGCAGGACGCCACCCCGCTCACGCTGGGCCAGGAGTTCTCGGGCTATGTGGCCCAGCTCGACCATGGCGAGCGCCACGTGCGCGCCGCGCTGCCCCACCTTTACGAGCTGGCCCTGGGCGGCACGGCGGTGGGCACGGGCCTGAACGCGCCCAAGGGCTATGCCGAGCAGGCCGCCGCCGAGCTGGCGCGCCTCACGGGCCTGCCCTTTGTCACCGCGCCGAACAAGTTCGAGGCGCTGGCCTCGGTGGATGGCCTGGTGCACGCCCACGGAGCCCTCAAGACCCTGGCCGCCAGCATGATGAAGATCGCCAACGACGTGCGCTGGCTCGCCAGCGGCCCGCGCAGCGGCATCGGCGAGCTGAGCATCCCCGAGAACGAGCCCGGTTCGTCCATCATGCCCGGCAAGGTCAATCCCACGCAGAGCGAGGCCGTGACCATGCTGGCCGCCCAGGTGTTCGGCAACGATGTGGCCATCAACTTCGGAGGTGCCTCGGGCAACTTCGAGCTCAATGTCTTCCGTCCCATGGTGGCGCACAACTTCCTGCAGAGCGTGCGCCTGCTGGCCGACGGCATGGTGAGCTTCAACGACCAGTGCGCCGTGGGCATCGAGCCCAACCGCGAGCGCATCACCGAGTTGGTGGACCGCTCGCTCATGCTGGTGACCGCGCTCAACACCCACATCGGCTACGACAAGGCCGCCTACATCGCCAAGAAGGCGCACAAGGAAGGCACCAGCCTGCGCGAAGCTGCTGTCGCCTCGGGCCACGTCACGGGCGAGCAGTTCGACCAGTGGGTGGTGCCGGGCCACATGGTGGGCCGCTGATTCCGCCCGGGTCGGCCTGCACGCCATGGGCACGGGGGCACTGCCGTCATCTCCGCTGCTCGCGAGCTTTCGCGACAGCTACCGCGACCTACTGCGCTACCTCTCGCACCGCACCGGCAATGCCGATGACGCGCGCGACGTGGCGCACGACACCTGGCTGCGCCTGGCCGACATGGACCTGCGCGGCGAGCGGCCCGCGCTGTGCGAGGCCGAGGCGCGGGCCTATGTATTCGCCATGGCGCGCAATCTCGTCATCGACCGGCAGCGCCACGCGGGCGTGGTGGCCCGCCATGCGCTGGCCCAGGCCCATGCGGACTCGGGCGCCGGCACGGCGGCGCGCCACGGCCCCGATGCCGCCGAGGCCCTGATGTACCGGCAGGCGGTGGACGCGGTCGAAGCCGCGCTCGCCGCCGTGCCCGAGCGCGCGCGCCAGGTCTTCCTGCGCCACCGCATCAACGGCGAAGGCCAGGGCGCGCTCGCGGCCGAATACGGCATCTCGCGCAACATGGTCGAGCGCGACATGATGCTCGCCATGGACCGCGTGCAGGCTGCCATGGAGCAGTGGCACGCGGCGGGCCGCAGCTCTCCTGTGGCACCGGCGTCGCACCACGAAACCCGCCGCACCGGCCGCCGCCGCTCGCTGGCGGCATTGCTGAGTTTTGCCGCAATGGGCGTGGGCGGCGTGGGGGCCTGGCAATGGTGGCGCACCGCAGTCGCGCAGTGGCAGCAGGTGGCACGCACCGGCCAGGGGCAGACGCTGCGCCACCCGCTGCCCGACGGCAGCCGCATCACGCTCGACGCGCAAAGCCGCGTGCACATGGCGTACTACGCCGGGCAGCGCCGCGTGAGCCTGCTGGCCGGGGCGGCGTTCTTCGACGTGGTGCGCGACGCGGACCGCCCCTTCGTGGTGGAGGTGCCCGGTGGCGCCGAGGGGGGCGCCGTGCGCGTGACCGTGCTGGGCACGCGCTTCGGTGTGGAGCACGGCGCCAGCGGGGTCGATGTGCAGGTGGAGTCGGGCCGCGTGCGGGTGGAGTCGCTGGGGCCGGATGGCCAGCCCCTGGCGGTGCGGGAACTCGCGGGCGGACAGGCGCTGCGGGTGCGGCCGGGCGAACCGCTCGCCCAGGCCGTCGCCCCGGCGCACGAGGCCGCCGCTTGGCGCCACGGCGTGGTGGCTTTTGCCGATGCGCCGCTGGCCGAGGCCGTGGACCGCCTGCGCCGCTACCTGCCGCGCCCGGTTCAGGTGGAGGCCGGTGCCGCCGCGCTGCGCCTGTCGGGGCAGGTGCGCATTGCACAGGCCGAGGACTTCGTGCGGGCACTGCCTTCCGTCGTGCCGGTGCAGGTGCGGCTCGTGGCGGGGCAATGGCGGGTGGCCGCGCGCTGACGGCCAGGCCGGAGGATGGGGCAGGACGCGCGATTTTGGGGAATGTTGGTGAAAGTGGCCGACAGCGCTTGCTCCATAAGCGCTGAAAGCTATTGTTTTAATAGCTGTTTGGCCGATCAGGGCGCTGGCAGGCGCGCCGCCATTCAGGAAGTGGGAGGGCCCATTCGTTGTAGCGGGGAAAGGACTTCACCATGAACCGACAACGGCCCCGCACCCCGGCCCCCCGGCCTTCCGGCCCCGCACGCACCTCCCGTCCTGCCCGCCACGCACTCGCCGCCGCCATGCTGGCCATGGCGTCGCTGCAGATGGACATGGCCACCGCCCAGGGCGCACCGGCCCCGGCGGCCTTCGACATTGCCGCCCAGCCCCTGCCTGACGCGCTGGCGCAATTCGCCCGGCAGTCGGGCGTGCAGCTGATCTACCCGCCCGAGCTGGTGCAGGGCCGGCATGCCCAGCCCGTGCAGGGCGCGCGCAGCCCCGAGGCGGCGCTGGCCGAGCTGCTGCGCGGCAGTGGCCTGCGCATGCGCCGCGACGGCGCCACCCTGGTGGTGGAACGCGCTCCGGCCGACGGCGCCGCCGCGCTGCCCGAGGTGCGCGTGGCCGCCGAGGCCGAGGTCGAAACCGCCACCGGCCCCGTGCGCGGACTGGTGGCCCGGCGCAGCGCCAGCGCCACCAAGACGGACACGCCGCTCATGGAAACGCCGCAGACCATCACCGTGGTCACGGCCGAGCAGATGCAGGTGCAGCGCGTGCGCGACCTGGAGCAGGCGTTCGAATACTCTGCGGGCGTGCGTCCCGTGTCCGGTTACAGCGGTTCGTACGACGCGATCTACAGCCGGGGCTTCTGGGCCGATGCGCGCAATGGCAGCCTGTTTGCCGACGGGCTCAAGGTGTCCGACAACTCCTGGGCCTCGGGCAAGCAGGAGCCGTACGGGCTGGAGCGCGTGGAACTGGTCAAGGGCGCGGCGTCGGTGCTGTACGGCATGTCGGCGCCCGGCGGCGTGCTGGCCACGGTGAGCAAGCGCCCCACGGCCGATGCCGTGCGCGAGGTGGTGGTGGAGGCGGGCACGTATGCGCACCGGCAGATCGGCGTGGACCTGGGTGGCGAGGTGGCACCGGGCAGCGACTGGACCTGGCGCCTCACCGCGCTGGCGCGCGACAGCGAGACACCCGTGCGTCCGCTGCAGGACGACGCGGTGTACATCGCGCCCGCGCTGCGCTGGCAGCCGTCGGCCGCCACATCGCTCACCCTGCTGATGCAGCACCAGAAGCGCCGCCTGGGCTATTCGTACCCGCTGCCGCGGGTGGGCACCCTGTTGCCCGGCCCCGGCGGCCAGCGCATCGCGCGCTTTCGCTTCGTGGGCGAGCCTGCCTACGACCGGCAGGATGTGCGGCAGACCACGCTCACCGCCTTGTTCGAGCACCAGGTGAACGAGCATGCCACCCTGCGCCAGGGGCTGCGGTTCTTCGACTCCGAGGCGGACATCTTCTTCACCAACGCCACCGTGGACCCGGCCGCGCCCACGCGCGTGCAGCGCCGCGCCATCGACGAGTTCGAGCGCGTGCGCGGCTTCTCGTCGGACACGAGCTTGCAGCAGCGCTGGCGCAGTGGCGAGGTGGAGCACACGCTGATCGCCGGCGTGGACTACACCCGCTACCGCTCGGAATCGGAGTGGTACGCGCGCACGCTCGCCCCGCTGGATTTGTACCAGCCGCAGTACGGCGCCGTGCCCGGCGCGCCCGCGCCGATGGCGTTCTCGGACACGTCGCAGCGCTGGCAGGCGGGCCTGTATGCGCAGGACCAGATCAAGCTGGGCGAGCGCTGGGTGGTGCTGGCCGGCCTGCGGCACGACTGGAGCGACGACCGCTCGCGCCCGTTCTTCACGGCCGCGCCGTGGTCGGTGGAGCGCACCGATGCCTTCACCGGCCGCGTGGGCGTGGTCTACCTGGCGCCGGGCGGCTGGGCGCCGTTCGCGGGCTACAGCCAGTCGTTCCAGCCGCAGGGCGGCACGGACGCGCAGGGCCGGCGCTTCAAGCCCACCGAGGGCGAGCAGTTTGAACTGGGGGTGCGGTGGCAGCCGAGCGGCAGCGAGGGGATGATGCTGTCGGCCGCCGTGTACGACCTGCGCCAGGACAACGTGCTCACGCCAGATCCCGCCCATCCGCAGTTCAGCGTGCAGACGGGGCAGGCACGCTCGCGCGGGGCCGAGCTGGAGGTGCGCGGGCAGGTGGCGCGCCACCTGGAGGTGGTGGGCGCCTATGCCTACACCGACCGCCGCATCACGCGCAGCAACCTGCCGGACGAAGTGGGCCGCCGTGCGGCCGAGGTGCCCTACCACCAGGCCTCGGTCTGGGGGCACTACCGCCTGGCGGCCTGGGGCCTTCCGGCGTGGACGCTGGGCACGGGCCTGCGCTACACCGGCGACATGGTCGATGGCACGGCCAGCGCCTACCGCATCCCGGGTTATGGACTCGTCGATGCCATGCTCGCCTGGCAGGACGGGCCGTGGCGCGTGGCGCTCAACGTGCGCAACCTGTTCGACAAGGCTTTCCTGATCTGCAACGGCGCCCACTGCCGGGACGGCAGCCCGCGCACGGCCACGCTTTCGGCCGCGTACCGCTGGTGATGCGCTGCGGCGGGCGGGGATGTGCGGGGCCTAGCCGTGGGGCTCGGCCACTTCCTGCTGCGCCAGCGCCTCGAGCTGCTCCTGCTGGTAGACCACGATGCTGCGCTGGTGGATGCCGATGATGCCTTCGCGTTCCATCCACTTGAGCTCCACGTTGATGCGCTGGCGCGAGCCGCCCAGGAGCTGCGCGAGCTCGTCCTGCACCAGCGACAGCCCGATGGCGCCGCGCTGGCCGGGCACGGCGGCGCGCTCGCCGAATCGGCGCAGCACGTGCAGCAGCTGCTTGGCCAGCCGCGCGCGCAGGGGCAGGGTGGCCATGTCTTCCATCATCCAGTACAGGTAGCGCATGCGGCGCGCCTGCAGCGTGAGCAGGGCCTCGCCGAACTCGGGGTGTTCGCGCAGCAGCTGGCGGAACACGCCCTCGGCCACGCTCAGCACCGTGGTGGGGCCGTGGGCATGCGCGTCGTAGGTGTTGGGGCCGCGGTGCAGCACCTCGGCCTCGCCCACCCAGATGCCGGGCTCCACGTAAGCCAGCGTCACCTGCTTGCCCGACGGTGTGGTGCGCCGAAACCGGATGGCACCGCTGGCACAGGCAAACCAGTCCTGCGCCAGATCCCCCTGCTCGACGATCATCTGGCCATGCGTATAGCGCGTGATGCGGCCCAGCCGGAAGATGTCATGCCGCAGCGACGGCGTGAGCGCGGCGAACCAGCGGCCTCGGTTGATGGCTTCACGCTCCGTCTGGCTGAGGAACGGGCGTTGCAGGTGGTGGTCGGCCAGGGAATGGGTGGACTCTGGCAAGGCAATGGTGGCGGTGGGCATGGCGGCAGGCTGGAGTTGGGCGGGGCCGGCCTGTGCGCAGGGCCGGGCGGAAAGACGGTGACAAGGCGCAGCATGCCAGTTTAGCGATACAGCCCGCACCGCGATGGTCCTGCACGGCACTTGCGCGACACCCCATCGCCGGGTGCCGCAGCCCTGCCTACGCTTTGGCGCTGGGGCGCGCCTTGTGCTGCCTTTGTGGCTTGCGCAGAAACGCCAGCAGCCGGCGCTCCGCCGCACTCAGGCCCCGTGGCGATGTGGTGCTGCCGATGTGATTCCACACCTCCTGCATGCCCGGCCCCGCGTCGGATGCCAGCCGCGAGCCCAGATCCAGCACGGCCGGGTGCACATACGACTTCTTGCACACGGCAGGCGTGTTGCCCAGCTGGCGCGCCACCTCGGCCAGGATGGCCTTGGCGCTGTAGCGCACGTTTTTGTCGGCCGCGCCGGAGGCGTCGGTCTGGGTGCACGCCAGGCGCGTCAGCTCCAGCGCCTGCGTGGTGCCGTGCCAGGTGCGAAAGTCCTTCGCGGTGAAGTGATCGCAGTCGGTGTCGGACGCGCCGTGCGTGATCTCGCGCAGGTAGTCATTCACGTCGCCCGAGCCCACGGTGCGCGGGGTGCAGTCCTCATCTTCGTACTGGAAGAGCTCCTGCCCGGGCAACTGCCGGCAGTGGCGCACCACGCGGGCCACACGGGGGTCGCTCAGCTCGACCTCCTGCTGCACGCCGCTCTTGCCCCGAAAACGCAGCTTGAGCTGGCTACCCTTGACCTGCGCATGCCGCGTGCGCAGCGTGGTCAGGCCGTACGATTTGTTGGTGGTGGCATATTCCTCGTTGCCTACGCGCAGGAAGGTGGTGTCCAGCAGGCGCACCAGGGTGGCCAGCACCAGGCTGCGGGTCAGCGGCTGGCCGCTGCGGTGCGCCGCCAGCTCGCGGGCCACGCGGGCGCGGATGCGCGGCAGCGCCCGGCCGAAGGCCTGCATGTGTTCGAACTTGCCCTCGTCGCGCTGCTTGCGCCACTGCGGGTGGTAGCGGTACTGGCGCCGCCCGCGTGCGTCCAGTCCAGTGGCCTGCAGGTGGCCGTTGGGCAGCGGGCAGATCCAGACGTCGGTGTAGGCGGGCGGGATGGCCAGGCGATTGATGCGGGTGATCTCATCCGGGTCTTGGAGCCACTGGCCATCGGGCTGGCGGTAGCGAAACGCCTTGGCGCCGTTGCGCACGCGGGTGAGGCCGGGCATGGCGGGTGTGACGTACACCAGCCCACCGGGCAGCTTCTGTGGGCGCGTTGGGGGCCGGGCTGGCGCAGGCGCGCGGGGCGTTGGGGAGGGAGTGTGCATCGGGGCGAGCAGGTGGTAAGGGCCAGTGCGTGGCCCCGATCACACCTGTGCCCGGGCGGTGGCGCTGTAGGTGCGCTCCGTGCGCAGGGGTGAGACAGGGACCGAATCGGTAGCCTGTTGTGCCACCATTGTGGGTAAAAAAATGGCTCCTGCGCTTATTGGATAAGCGCCAATAGCTACAAAAAATCTAGCAACCTGCTTGATCGGACCACGCTCAATCGGCCGCAGTCGGGTCCAGGGCAAAACCCACGCCGTACACCGAACGAATCCAGTCGCTGCCATCGGCACTGGCGGCCTTGAGCTTCTTGCGCAGGTTCTTGATGTGGCTGTCGATGGCGCGCTCGTTCACGTCCAGCGTGTCGTCGTACGCTTGGTCTAGCAGCTGCGCGCGCGAGAAGATGCGCCCGCGCTGGCGGGCCAGCACCTGCAGCAGCCGGAACTCGCGCCGCGTGAGGCCCAGTGGCGTGCCGTGCAGTGTGGCCTGCCAGTGCGATTCGTCCAGCATCAGCGCCGCCACCGTGGTGGTGGCTGCCGGGGGCTCTTGCGCGGCGGCGGTGCGGCGCAGCACGGCCTTGGCGCGCGCCACCACTTCGCGCGGCGAAAAAGGCTTGCAGATGTAGTCGTCCGCGCCCAGCTCCAGGCCGATGAGGCGGTCCACTTCTTCGACGCGTGCGGTCAGCATGATGATGGGGTGCTGTGTGTGGCGGCGTGCCTGGCGCAGCACCTCCAGGCCATCCATGCCGGGCAGCATGATGTCCAGCAGCGTGAGGTCGGGCGGCGCGGCCAGCATGCTGGCGAGCGCCGCGCGGCCATCGGCCTGGTGCTCAACGGTATAGCCCGCGTGGCGCAGGTAGTCGACCACGATGGCGGCGATGTCGGGTTCGTCTTCGACGACGAGGATGCGGTGGCTCATGAGGGGTTGTCCAGCAGTGGCAGTTGCAGCGTGATGCGCAGACCGCCCAGGGGGGAGGTGTCGGCCACCAGCGTGCCGCCGTGCGCGAGCACGATGGCGCGGCAGATCGCCAGGCCCAGGCCGGAACCGCCATGGTCGCGGTTGCGCGAGGTTTCGGCGCGGTATAGGCGGTCAAAGATGCGTGGCAGCTCGTGGGGGGGCACGCCGGGCGCGCTGTCGTCCAGTTGCACCTGCAGTTGGGGGGCTCCATCGGCCGGTGGCAGCAGGCGCGCTGCGATGCGCAGCAGGCCGCCCGCGTCGGTGTAGCGCAGGCTGTTTTCCAGCAGGTTCAAAAACACCTGGTGCAGCTGCTGCGCGTCGCCGCGCACCAATGGGGCGGGTATTGGGGCGGGCGTTGACACGGACGACCGCGCGGCCAGGGCGTCCAGGCCCGTGGTATCTACATCGATGGCGGCCTGCGCCAGGCGCGGGCGCATCGACGCCAGTGCTTCGGTCAGCAGCGACAGCGGGTGCACGGGAACCTGGGCCGATGGCGCGCTGGTGCCAGCGGCGTCCAGGCTGGCACGCAGGTCGCCCACCAGTTGGATCAGGCGCATCACCTGCCGGTGCAGGCGCAGCGCGGTCTTGTCGTCAAAGGGGCGCACGCCGTCCTGCACGGCTTCGATCTCGGCGCGCATGGCGGCCAGGGGGGTGCGCAGCTCGTGGGCCACGTCGCCCAGCCACTGGCGGCGCGAGGACTCGATGCTGCTCAGTTGTTCGGCCATGGTGTTGAAGGTGCGGGCCAGCTGGGCCAGTTCATCGTTGCCGTGCACAGGCACACGGGTGTGCAGGTGGCCCTGCGCAATGCCGCGTGCGCCGGTGGCCAGGGCTTCGACCGGCGCCAGCCAGCGCCGTGCCAGCCAGCCCGACAGCAGCAGTGCCAGCGCCAGGCCGGCCAGGCCTGTCCACGCCACAAAGCCCAGGTGTTGCGCCAGAAAGGCCTGATCGGCCTCGCTGCGCACGCCCTGCGGGGGGGCCAGCACCAGCTGGCCGATGGTCTGGCCATCGGCACCGGTCAGGGCCAGGCGCGCGCTGCCGGGCTGGGGCGTGGCACCTGCCACCAGGTTTTGCTGTGCATCCACCAGGCCCAGGCGGGGGAACAGGTCATCGGGGTGGCGTTGTGGGCCACCCGCGCTGCGTTCGCCCGGGGGCGGGCCGCCGTCGGGGGGCGGTGGCGGGGGCCGCTGCATGCTGCGGCCCACTGCCGGGTTGCCATTAGCCAGTTCGGGGGGCATGCCGGGTGGTCCGCCGCGGTCGGTGGGGGGTGAACCTTCCACGCCCTGGGTGCCTGATCGGCGCAGGCTGCCACCCGGGTGGCTGAGCTGGCCCCAGAGGTGGGGCTGGTTGCGCAGGGTGTCCCAGCCGCCCGTCTGCGTGTGGTGGGCCTGCAGGCGCTCGGCCAGCCAGCCCATGCGGGCCAGTTCGATCTCTGCCACATACGGCCCCAGGCCCCGCTGCAGACCCAGGCGCGAAAAGCCCGCAAAAATCAGCAGCAAGGCCACCAGCAGGGCGGCCAGGGCGATGAAGGCTTTGCGGTGCAGGGTCAGGTGGGGCATCGATAGGGGAGCAGGTGTCGTCAGCGGGCGGGGGGCGGGCCGCCTGCTCCGCCGGGGCCGCCAGGCCCGCCTGCGGGCATGGCCACCAGGGTGCCGCCCATTGTGCGGCATGTGCCTGCGAGCGATTTGCCATCGGGCATGGTCAACGTCACGCTGGCGCCTTCGGTCTTGCCCTTGCAGGCGGCATAGGCCTCGGGCGGCGGCGCGGGTGGGTCCTGCCGGCCCTGGGATTGCGCCAGCACGGGGGTGGCGGATATTGCAGCCAGCATGGTCGTGAGCGCCACGCGGGCCAGCCAGCGGGGACGAAGAGAGTGCATAGGCATGGTGTTTTTTCTTTCAGTGTTGTGGAGAAAGGAGATCAGCAAGTCAGCGCCAGCACGTGCTACCGGCGCGGCGCGTCTGAGGGCGCAATGGATTAAGGAAAGCGGTTGACGGGTGGGGCACGTTGTCAGAAACCGGCGCCGCCCAGGCCAGTGCACCCGAGGAACCGGCTTCGCCGGACCACCGGGTGCGTCCCCCTCCGGGGGAAGGCGCCGAAGGCGACTCAGGGGGGCTTTCAGTCAAGCTGCGATCGAGATCGTGATGCTGGCCGAGTACCCGCCGCCGCTGTTGGCCTGCATGGTGGTCATCTCCAGCGTGGTGCCGTCGCTGAAGACGTTGTCCGTGGCGAACGACATGGAGGCCAGGTTGCGCACGCTGGCGCTGTAGCCCGAATTGGCGCTGTAGATGGTGCTGAGCAGCGCGGTGGGGAAGGCCAGCTGCGTGGTCTTGATCTTGTTGCTCGCGCTGCTGGCGGCGGCCAGGCTGCGGTACACCTCCAGGTGCATGTGGGGCATGCGGCCCGCGTAGCAGCCGGGCACGATGGTGGTGAAGGTGACCGTGCCGCTCGCATCGGTGGCCTGCACGCCACGCAGGTAGTTGTCGGCGATGTTGCTGGAGCTGTACACGGAGTAGTTGCCGTCCTGCGTGCAGTGCCACAGGTAGATGGCGTAGCCGGACAGCGCGGCGCAGCTTGCGTTGGTGTTGGTCAGCGTGATGGTGATGGTGAACGGCACGCCGCTGACCTGCGTGGAGGAGCCGATGGAGCTGCGGATGTCCGAGCGCACGATGCCGCTGAGCGCCAGCACGTTGTAGGTGTTGTTGCTGGCGCTGGAACCGTCGGCCGGGTAGGGGCCGGCGGTTTCCTCCGGAACAACCGAGCAGGTGGCGGCGGTGCCTGTCCCGGTGCCCGTACCTGTTCCCGTTCCCGTTCCGGTCCCCGTGCCGGTGGCCTCGGTCGTGTCGCTGGCTTCGGTGTCGCTGCCCCCGCCCCCGCAGCCAAGGAGCGTGGCCACGCCCAGCGAACCCAGGGCATTCAGCGCAAGGCGGCGGTTGGAAGGGGCCTGTGCGGCGGCGGCCAGGGGCTCGGGGAAGGGGAGGCGGTCCATGGATGGCTCCTGCAAGTGGGTATGGCCTGCACTGTGCCGTCCGATTGGGGAGAAATTAGGGAGCCGCTGCTCCCTTGGAGTGCTATAAATTAAATAGCTATCAGCGCTTGTCCCTAAAGCGAAAAAGCGGTTTTTGCCGGAAACCGTGGGCGCCGGATGCAAGCGCACTGCGCGGCGCCGGGCGGGCTTCGTGGGCTTACTTCGCCGCCCCGGTGGCCTCGTGCCGGCAGCTGAAGGACCGGTCGCCACGCACGATGTCGTCGCTGCCGCACTGCCATTTGTGGATGTCCGTCTGCTGCTTGCGGGTGCGCAGCACGGGGGTGTAGACCAGGTGCTTGCCAGCCAGCGCCCGGTCGCCTGAGCTGTCGGCAATGGTCAGCCGCACCACGCCATTGGCCGGATCGATGGCCATGGCCTGGAAGCCGGTGGGAAGCTGCCCGGGCCGGCCCAGGCCGATGGCGGCGGCGCTGGCGGGAAAGGCGCCGGTGCTCCGGTAGTGGTTCTCCACCAGCCCCAGCACCGTGCGCGCGGCGCCGTCCAGCTGGCGCACGGCTTCGCGGCGCGGATTGGCGGGCTCCTCTCCCTGGTGCCACAGCGCCACGGCCACCATGGCCGCAAAGCTCAAGGCGGCCACCCCGCCCAGCATCACCAGCGCCTTGAGGAACCAGCCGGGCCCGCGGACCAGGGCCACTGCCTGCTGGATGGCGGTATCGCTGGCGTGGCGGGAGACCACGAACGTGCCCGTGATCGAACTGTGCAGGCCCCGCTCGCCAAACAGGGCGGTCAGCAGGCGGTGCAGCAGGAACGGCACGGCCAGCGTGAGCGCCAGGGTGAGCGAATACTTCAGAAAGTGCCGCAGCACGGACCGCGCGATGCCGGGGCGTTCACCCGTGCGGGTCGCCACCCGCATGCCGAGCAGCCGCTTGCCCGCCGAGCCCTGGCCCAGCGCATCCATCAGCGCGGGGAGGAACAGGCCGAGGATGCCCAGCGCCAGCGCGGCCGGGTACGTGGCGCCCGGGGCGCTGTCGAAGGCCGGGCGCGCGAACACCCAGGCCAGCGCCAGCGCGACCGGAAAGGCCGCCATGCATGCGCCGTCGATCAGCGTGGCACCCAGGCGCGCCATGGTGCCCGGAAACACCTCCACCAGCCGCGCCGGCGCGGGTGTCTGGGCGGGCTGCCCCCGGCCTGCCGGGGCCCTCGGGGCGGGCATGTCCGCCACCAGCGGCGCCTGGCAACTGAAACACTGCGTGTAGGAAGCATGGTTCTGCCAGTTGCAGCGGGGGCATTGCATGGAGGGTGCGCCTGGGGTGGGCAAGAGGCCGCGCCAGGCGGCCTCCTCGCGGGGTGGGGGCTCAGTGCCGTGCGGGCGGCGCGGTGTGCGCCATCAGGCGGTCCGTCAGCGCGATGGCCAGCGCGCTCAGCAGGAACACCACGTGGATGATGGTCTGCCACATCAGCACCTTGAGGTCGTAGTTGGCGGCGTTGATGAAGGTCTTGAGCAGGTGGATCGAACTGATGCCGATGATGGCGGTGGCCAGCTTGACCTTGAGCACCGAGGCGTTCACGTGGCTCAGCCATTCGGGCTGGTCGGGGTGGTCTTCCAGGTGCAGGCGCGAGACGAAGGTCTCGTACCCGCCCACGATCACCATGATCAGCAGGTTGGAGATCATCACCACATCGATCAGCGCCAGCACCACCAGCATGATGATGGTCTCGTTGAGCGCGGTGACCTCGAAATCGCTCTTGTAGCCGATGCTGGAGACCAGCTGCTTGAGCGCGGCGGTGTTGCCGAAGGCTGCCTCGATCAGGTGCACCAGCTCCACCCAGAAGTGGAACACGTACACCGCCTGCGCCAGGATCAGGCCCAGGTACAGGGGCAGCTGCAGCCAGCGGCTGGCAAAGATCAGCGACGGCAAGGGGCGCATGGGCGACGGGGTGGCGGGATTTGGGGGGAGGGACATGGAATGTAGGGTGGGACTTGGGTCGCGCGATTTTAGGGGTGCCGCGTGACAGCCCCTCGCGCACAGGTGCCTTCTTCCCTGCCCGGCACTGGCGATTCTGTAAGCTTCGTGCCAGTCAGTGGCTTGTAAGTGCCGCGTCCGACAGTACCGCCCAATTCCAATTCCATCAGACCCAGGAGACAACACCATGAGTGCGCCCACATCCGCGATCGAGTCCGTATTGGTTGAGAACCGCGTGTTCCCGCCCGCCGATGCGGTCGTCAAGGCTGCCCGCATTTCGGGCATGGCGGGCTACGATGCGCTGTGTGCCGAAGCCGACAAGGACTTCGAAGGCTTCTGGGCCCGCCTGGCCCGCGAGAACGTGCAGTGGACCAAGCCTTTCACGCGCACGCTGGATGAATCCAACGCACCCTTCTTCCAGTGGTTCGCCGATGGGGAACTCAACGCCTCGGCCAACTGCCTGGACCGCCATATCGGCACGCCCACCGAGAACAAGACCGCCATCGTCTTCGAGGCCGACGACGGCACCGTCACCAGGATCACCTACAAGGAGCTGCTGGCCCGCGTGAGCCAGTTCGCCAACGCGCTCAAGGCCCACGGCGTGAACAAGGGCGACCGCGTGCTGATCTACATGCCCATGACCATCGAGGGCGTGATCGCCATGCAGGCCTGCGCGCGCATCGGCGCCACGCACAGCGTGGTGTTTGGCGGCTTCAGCGCCAAGGCGGTGCATGAGCGCATCATCGACGCGGGGGCCGTGGCCGTCATCACGGCCAACTACCAGATGCGCGGCGGCAAGGAGCTGCCGCTCAAGGCCATCATCGACGAGGCCCTGGCGACGGGCGGCTGCGACACGCTGCGCAACGTGTTTGTCTATGAACGCACATCCACGGCCTGCAACATGGTGGCGGGGCGCGACAAGACCTTCGCCGAGGCGCTTGCGGGCCAGAGCACCGACTGCCCGCCGGTGGCCGTGGGGGCCGAGCACCCGCTGTTCATCCTGTACACCAGCGGTTCCACCGGCAAGCCCAAGGGCGTGCAGCACAGCACCGGCGGTTACCTGCTGTGGGCCAAGCTCACCATGGACTGGACCTTCGACCTGCGCCCGGACGACGTGTTCTGGTGCACGGCCGACATCGGCTGGATCACCGGCCACACCTACGTGGCCTATGGACCGCTGGCGGCTGGCGCCACGCAGATCATCTTCGAGGGCATTCCCACCTTCCCCAACGCCGGGCGCTTCTGGCAGATGATCGAAAAGCACCGGTGCACGATCTTCTACACCGCGCCCACCGCCATCCGCTCGCTCATCAAGGCGGCCGAGGCCGACGCCGCCGTGCACCCCGCGCGGTCGGACCTGTCGAGCCTGCGCATCCTGGGCAGCGTGGGCGAGCCCATCAACCCCGAGGCCTGGATGTGGTACCACAAGAACGTGGGCGGCGAGCGCTGCCCCATCGTGGACACCTTCTGGCAGACCGAGACCGGCGGCCACGTGATCACCCCGCTGCCCGGCGCCACGCCGCTGGTGCCCGGCAGCTGCACGCTGCCGCTGCCCGGCATCACCGCAGCCATCGTGGACGAGACCGGTAACGATGTGGCCAACGGCGCCGGCGGCATCCTGGTCATCAAGCGCCCGTGGCCCAGCATGATCCGCACCATCTGGAACGATCCCGAGCGCTTCAAGAAGAGCTACTTCCCCGAAGAGCTCAAGGGCTACTACCTGGCTGGCGATGGCGCCGTGCGCAGCGCCGACCGGGGCTACTTCCGCATCACGGGCCGCATCGACGACGTGCTCAACGTGTCGGGCCACCGCATGGGCACGATGGAGATCGAATCGGCACTGGTCTCCAAGACCGACCTGGTGGCGGAGGCCGCCGTGGTGGGCCGCCCCGACGATGTGACCGGCGAGGCGATCTGCGCCTTCGTGGTGCTCAAGCGCTCGCGCCCCACCGGCGAGGAAGCCAAGCAGATCGCCAACGAGCTGCGCAACTGGGTTGCCAAGGAGATTGGCCCCATCGCCAAGCCCAAGGACATCCGCTTTGGCGACAACCTGCCCAAGACCCGCAGCGGCAAGATCATGCGCCGCCTTCTGCGCAGCATCGCCAAGGGGGAAGCCATCACGCAGGACACGAGCACGTTGGAAAACCCCGCAATCCTGGATCAGTTGGCCCAGACCAACTGATCCAGGAGGTGCCGTGCATGCGGCGCCAGCGTGCAGCGCCTGCGGGTTTGGGGCCACTCATGTCGCCACAGGCGATGTGACGTGGCCACAGAATCCGGCAATCCTGGACCAGCTGGCCAAGGCCAACTGACCAGAGGGCGGTGCACCGCCGCGGGGCGCGGGCGCGCTGCGCCTGCAAATCAGCGTGGTGGGGGGCCTTGCGTGGGGGCGTGGCTGGCGTTCACCGTTCACGGGAACCTCGCCATCGGCAACGGGGTGCCGTCCAGCCCGAAGGCGTGCGCGGCCCCTTGTAGGACACCGACTGAAACCGCTCCCCCGCGGCGCGGGATGGCCCCTGCATGGGTTACAACGGCGGCATCGTGTCCCAGGCTGCATGCCTGGGCGCTGCATACCGGAGGTTTCCCATGCATCTGCGTTCCATAGTACTTTTGTTGACGGTGCTGGCCATCGCGATACTCGCGGCGCTCAACTGGCCCACCCTGGCCGCTCCCGCCCTGGTCTCCCTGGGGATCGTGGTCTTCGAGGCACCGCTGGGCCTCATCATGCTGGCCCTGACGGCCCTGCTGGGGATATTCTTCCTGGCCTACGTCCTGTCCCTCCAGGGGTCCGTGCTCATGGAGACGCGGCGCCACGGCAAGGAGATGCAAGTCCAGCGTGAACTGGCCGACAAGGCAGAAGCCTCGCGGTTCACGGAATTGCGCACCTTCCTGGATGCCCAGCACCATCAGGCGCACGCCGCCTTGCTGACCCGGCTGGACCAGTTGGAGGCGCGCCTGGCGGCGCGGGTCGCCGAATCCGACAATTCCACCGCGGCCTACGTGGGGCAGCTGGAACACCAGCTGCGCACCCGGGGCCTGGAGCCCGCGCCCGTGGTGCCGCCACTCGTCTGATCCCCGCTTGCGCGAGGCGCGGGCGGCAGGGCCCGGAAACGTTTGCGGCCGTGACAGGGATCTGGCACGGCCGCAAGGGGCGGGGAAGGGCGATGCAGCCCCCCGCCGTAAGTCCATCAAAGGCGCATCACTTTTGCGTCAGCACCCAAGCCGCCAGCTTCTTGGCCTCTGCATCGTTGACCTGCGCGTTGGCCGGCATCGGGACCGGACCCCATACGCCCGCGCCACCCTTGATGATCTTGGCGGCCAGCTTGTCCACGGCATCCTTCTGGCCCGCATACTTGGCGGCCACGTCCTTGTACGAAGGACCCACCAGCTTCTTGTCCACGGCGTGGCAGGCCATGCAGTTCTTCGAGGTCGCCAGGGCCAGATCGGCCATGGCGGGTGCCGCAACCGACAGCGTCATGGCAAGGGTGATCAGGGTACGCTTCATGGTGGGATTTCCTGTGGGTTGGGTTACAGTTCTTTTAATGGAATTGTAGTGAGTTGGGTTGACAGGCATTTGTCTGTCGTCAACCCGGCGTTTTCTGGAGATCGCGATGTACCTGCTGGGTCTTTCACTGGTGCTTCTGGCACTGAAGTATTTCGAGATCGGACCCGTGGCCAACTGGTCCTGGTGGTGGGTGCTGGCACCCTTTGCCGCCACGGCCCTATGGTGGGCCTGGGCGGATTCCACAGGGTATACGAAACGTAAAGCCATGGAAAAGATGGACCAGCGCAAGCAGGACCGGATCAACAAGAACAAGGAAGCCCTGGGCATGCGCCCGCGCAAGCCACGCTAGACAGTCCATTGCGTTTGTTCCTCGCACCGCCAGCGCGGATGTACAAGGCTGCGCCACAAGAAGAACCGATCACCGTTGTACATGACAAAACAGGAACAGCTCTGCCGCATGAGGGTAGAAGCCGATTTGCGACCCGAGTGCCTGATGAGCGACTACGGCATGCTGAGGATCATCCACGTTGAGGTGGTCCAATGAATGTGGCCTTTGGTGTCAGCGTGCTGGCACGTTCTATCCAGCAGGGCGGCGTGGATGGCATTGGCACCTACACTCGGGAGCTGATGGCGGCCATGCCGCAGGCGGCACGGTTGCAGCCCTATGTATTCGACGCGCCGACCAGTGTGTGGCGGGGAGCAACACCCGCGATGCCGTTTGGCTCCTTTGCTTGGCAGGCATTGGCCGCGACGCTGGTAGGGGTGGACTTTGGCCACGCACGCCGCGCACTGGGGAAGGGGACCGATCTCGTGCATGCCACCGACCACCTGGTGCCGCGCCTGCGCGGAATCCCGGTGGTGGCGACGATCTTCGATGCCATACCGCTGTCGAACCCGGAGTGGGTCAGATACCGTTTCAAGAGCCTGAAAAATGAGTTGTGGCGGCGCACGGCCTTCTGGGCGCAGCATGTCATCACGATTTCGGAGTATTCCCGCCAGGAGATCGCCATCCATTTCCGCCTGCCCGAGGAGCGGATCACCGCGATTCCGCTGGGAGTCGGGGCCCAGTGGTTCGTACCTCTGGACGCGGCCCTGCATGAGGCCGTGCGATCGCGGCATGCGCTGCCCGATCACTATTTCGTGAGCGTGGGCACCCTGCAGCCGCGCAAGAATATCGACCGCCTGCTGTCGGCGCACGCGAGCCTTCCAGAGCATCTGCAGCGCGAGTACCCCTTGCTCATCGTCGGCAAGCCGGGCTGGGGGTGCGATGACGTCGTTGCACGCTTCACGGGGGGTGGATTGAAGCATGTGCGGTGGCTTCGGCATCTGCCGGATGCGGAGCTTCAGGTCGTGATCAAGCGGGCCACCGCCCTGGTGTTTCCGTCGCTGCACGAAGGTTTCGGCTTGCCGGTGCTGGAGGCATTCGCTGCCGGCGTGCCGGTGGTGGCGTCCAACACGACATCGATCCCCGAGGTCGCGGGTGACGCGGCCTTGCTGATCGACCCTCTTCGCACCGATGAGATCGCGGATGCGATGCGCCGCATCGCGGAGCAGCCTGAGCTTGCGGCCCGGCTGGTGGCACGGGGGCGTGACCGGGTGCAGGCGTTCAGCTGGCAGGCGTGCGCCGAAAAAACCTTGCGTGTCTACGAGTCGATGGCTTGAAATATTTCTGCGATGACCACAGCGACCCACAGCCCCTCCGTCTCGGCGCGACAGCGCCAGGTTCAGCTGCTGTGGCGCGATATCCGCGGCGCCATGCTCGCATGGAGGTTCTGGTGCTTCATGGGATGGAACGATGTCGCCAAGCAGTACCGGCGCACCTTCCTGGGCCCCGTGTGGATTGCGTTGCACACGGCCTTGTTCATCATCGCTTTCGGCCTGATCGGTGCGCAGCTGTTCAAGTACCCGCCGGACTGGTACTTGCCTTATTTTTGCGCGGGGCATGTGCTGTTCGGGTATTTCAGCGCCTTGATCAATGAGGGCTGCCTGACCTACATCGGCGCGGACGCCTTCTTGAAGCAGACGCCCTATCCCAAGATGGCGTTTGTTTTTCGCACCGTGTTCCGGTGCTCCCTTCTGATGTTGCACAGCGCGGTCATCGTGCTGGCGGTGCTGCTCTGGTCGGGGCGGCTGGGGGACGTGCAGTGGTGGGCCTTGCTCGGCGCGGCTGCCTTGACGCTGGCCGCCGCCTGCTTCGTGGTCGCCATACTAGGGGGCCTGGCCACCCGTTTCCGTGATGTCACGGTGGCCACGGGCAGCCTCATGCAGGTCAGTTTCTTTGTGACGCCCGTGCTGTGGGTGCCGGACCAGTTGACCGAACGGGCCCAGTGGGTGGTGCACCTGAATCCCCTGGCCCTGTTCCTGGACCTGGTGCGCAGTCCCTTGATGGGGACCGTGCCCAGCATGCGGACCTGGGGGGCGGCCGGCGGCATGGTCGTGCTGCTGGCGCTGGTTTTTTTCTGGCAGTACGTGGTGATCCGGCGCCGGATCGTGTACTGGCTGTGATGCGGGCGCTTTCGGGGTCGGAGACGGCCTACATCCAGCTGAAAGGCGTGTCGATAGATTTCCCCGTCTTCACGACGCGTTCCCGTGGCCTGCTCAATACCGTGCTGGGGTTTCCCCAGCGCGACAAGGCCCGTGTCGAATCCAGCGGATTGGGCCGGGTCAGCGTGCATGCGTTGCGCGACGTGAACCTGGCGTTGCGCACGGGGGACCGCGTCGGCTTGATCGGCTCCAACGGCGCCGGCAAGACCACGCTGCTGCGCGTGCTGTCCGGCGTGTATGAGCCCATGCAGGGCGATCTGTCTTTCCGCGGCCGGGTGGCCGCCCTCACGGACATCATGCTCGGCATGGACGTGGATGCCACGGGCTACGACAACATCATCATGCGCGGCATCGTGATGGGCCTCACGCGCAGGCAGGCGATGGAACTTGTCCCTTCGGTGGAGGCGTTCACCCAGCTCGGTGAGCACCTGCAGCTGCCGGTAAGGACCTACTCCCAGGGCATGCTGCTGCGCCTGGCGTTCGCGGTGTCCACGAGTGTGGTGCCCGATATCCTGTTGATGGACGAGATGATTGGCGCCGGGGACGCCAAGTTCTTCAGCCAGGCCAAGGAGCGCATCAACGGGCTGATCGAGCAGGTCTCCATCCTGGTGCTGGCATCCCACAACGAGGTCATCCTGCGGAGCTTCTGCAACCGCGCACTCGTACTCAGCGAGGGGCGCGTGGTGATGGATGGCAGCGTCGATGACGCCCTGGCTTTCCACAACCTGCAGCAAGGGGTGCTCCGGTGAGACTGAAATGCACGGGCCCGGCCGAGGTGCTGGAAACCATCGCGGCGCTGGGGCGTACCGAGGACGTGAGCTGGTCGCCCAATGGGCGCCGCATCGCGCTGGCCGGCATCGCGGTGGACAAGCTGCTGATTCTCGGCGTGGACTGCCGCCTGGAGGATGGGCATAAATGCATCCATGTTTCCGATGCCATGCAGGTGGCTTCCTCCAGCCTGAAGCGCCCGCACGGAGTGTGCTGGGTCAGCGACGGGACCGTGGCGGTTGCCAGCCGCGAGGGCAACGTGTCGTTCTTTGATATTCCCGCCGCGCAGCGGCCCGTGTCCGCCTGCAGGCTGCAGCCGCTGGCGACGGTTGGCAAGGGCGATACCGAACTGCTGAAGTCGCCCGGCAGCCTGTGCGCCAGGCCTCTGGGCTCCGGACTGCTTGAACTCTGGGTGTGCAATGGCTTCGCGCACTACGTGACCCACCACCTGCTGGATGCCCGTTCCGGCTTGACCCATGTGGACGCCCAGGTCCTGATGCGCGAAGGCCTGGAAGTGCCCGATGGCGTGGCACTGGATCCTGCGGGCGATTGGGTCGCCATCAGCAACCATGACCGGCATGTGGTGGCCCTGTATCGCAACGATGCGCGGCTGGAGGCCGCCGCCAGGCCATCGGCCGAACTGCACGGGCTCAGCTATCCCCATGGCGTGTGCTTCGCGGCGAGGGGCAGAGTTTTGCTGGTCGCGGATGCGGGGACTCCGCACATCGCGTTGTTCCGCCGAGCGCCGCAGGGCTGGCCGGATGGTGCGTCCGAGCCCCATGCGCTGGTGCGGGTGCTCGACGATGCCACCTTCCGCAAGGGGCAGCACAACCCGAGGGAGGGCGGGCCCAAGGGGGTGGATGTGCATGAGCCCTGGGGTTTGCTGGTCACCACCTGTGCGGAGCAGCCCCTGGCCTTTTTTGATCTTGAGGCCATCTTGCCGCCTGACCTGCGCCAGCGGGACACGCTGGCGCCCGCACAGGCCGCGGGCGAGGGGCTGCGGACCGCGATGCTTCGATTGGCGCGCGGTGTCTCCGCGCGAGAGGCGTTGCTGATGGGCGCGGTGCGCAATGAAGCGGCCCTCATGCGCGCCAGCTGGTCATGGCGTGTGACGGCCCCGCTCAGAAGCCTGGCGGGAGGATGGCTTCGCTGGATCTCCCGGTTTCGCAAGCATTGAGGCCCTGCGAACGGGCCGGCACGCACGGTGATGGGCTGGCCAGCGTCTTTCGGGAAACACCCGGGGCGCGTGCCCTGGGCCTCCCTGTGGTGATGCCCGCCAAGGCAAAACGCCCATGCGGGGCAGCATGGGCGCTTGTTTGTCCGGCGCGGCCCCGGGGGCGCGGCGGCCTGCCGCCAGAAAGGGCCATCAATGGCCGCTCATCCGTTCATCAATAGGCGTCCAGCACCGCACCCTTGCTCGCGCTCGATGCATTGAAGGCGAACTTGGCCTGCACGCCGCGGGTGTAGCGGGGGGCAGGGGCCGTCCAGGCGGCGCGGCGCTTGACGATTTCTTCCTCGGGCACGTTCAGCTCCAGCAGCAGCTGGCGCGCGTCGATGGTGATGCTGTCGCCTTCGTTGACGAAGGCGATGGTGCCGCCGGCCGCCGCCTCGGGCGCCACGTGGCCCACCACCATGCCCCAGGTGCCGCCGGAGAAGCGGCCGTCGGTGATCAGTCCCACGCTTTCGCCCAGGCCGGCGCCAATGAGCGCACCGGTGGGGGCCAGCATCTCGGGCATGCCGGGGCCGCCCTTGGGGCCGAGGTAGCGCAGCACCATCACGTCGCCGGCCTTGATCTTGCCGGCCAGGATGGCTTCGAGGGCCGATTGTTCGTCGTCGAACACGCGGGCGGGGCCGGTGATGACGGGGTTCTTCAGGCCCGTGATCTTGGCCACGGCACCCTCGGGGCTCAGGTTGCCCTTGAGGATGGCCAGGTGGCCCTGCGCGTACATCGGGTTGTCGATGCCGCGGATCACGTCCTGGTCGGCGCGGGGCACGTCGGGCACGTCCTGGAGCACTTCGGCAATCGTCTTGCCGCTGATGGTGATGCAGTCGCCATGCAGCAGGCCGGCGTTGAGCAGCACCTTCATCACCTGCGGGATGCCGCCCGCGCGGTGCAGGTCCACGGCCAGGTACTTGCCGCTGGGCTTGAGGTCGCACAGCACGGGGGTCTTCTGGCGCACGCGCTCGAAGTCGTCGATGGTCCATTCCACGCCGGCGGCGTGTGCGATGGCCAGGAAGTGCAGCACCGCGTTGGTGGAGCCGCCGGTGGCCATGATCACGGCCACGGCGTTCTCGATGGCCTTCTTGGTCACGATGTCGCGGGGCTTCAGGTCCATCTTGATGGCCTCGATCAGCACCTTGGCCGATTCCTTGGCCGAGTTCATCTTCTCGTCGTGCGGGTTGGCCATGGTGGACGAGTACGGCAGGCTGATGCCCAGGGCCTCGAAGGCGCTGGACATGGTGTTGGCGGTGTACATGCCGCCGCACGAGCCGGTGCCGGGGATGGCGCGCTTCTCGATTTCCTTCAGGTCGAAGTCGCTCATCTTGCCCGCGGCGTTCTCGCCCACGGCCTCGAACACGCTCACGATGTTCAGGTCCTTGCCCTGGTAGTGGCCGGGCAGGATGGTGCCGCCGTAGACGTAGATGGCGGGCACGTTGGCGCGCAGCATGCCCATCAGGCCGCCGGGCATGTTCTTGTCGCAGCCGCCCACCACCAGCACGCCGTCCATCCACTGGCCGCCCACGCAGGTCTCGATGCAGTCGCTGATGACCTCGCGGCTCACCAGGCTGTACTTCATGCCTTCGGTGCCCATCGCCATGCCGTCGCTGATGGTGGGCGTGCCGAACACCTGGGCGTTGCCGCCCGCTTCCTCGATGCCGGCGATGGCCGCGTCGGCCAGCTTCTGCAGGCCGCTGTTGCAGGGCGTGATGGTGCTGTGGCCGTTGGCCACGCCGACCATGGGCTTGACGAAGTCGCCTTCCTCGTAGCCCATGGCGTAGTACATGGAGCGGTTGGGCGCGCGCGACTTGCCTTGCGTGATGTTGGCGCTGCGGCGGTTGATGGGCTGGATCGGGATGGTCTTGCTGTCTGCCATGGCGGTTTTCCTGGTGGGGAGTCGTTGTAGTGGGAAGACGCCGCAGAGGGGCGCACGGGTCTTCGGCTGTCGGGGTGCAAGTATGCGAGGTTTGGAGTGGCGTTTCCAATCCCTTTCGCCTGCTTCAGTAATATATAAAACATATCACCGGATCACCACCGCTATGAAAGAAGCATTCATCGACGTGCGCGCCTGGCGCCAGTTCGTGGCCGTGGCCGAGGAGCTGCACTTCGGCCGCGCCGCGCTGCGCCTGCACATGACGCAGCCGCCCCTGACCCAGGCGATCGCGCAGATGGAGCGCTCGCTGGGCGTGGTGCTGTTCGACCGCACGCGCCGGCGCGTGGCGCTGACCCCGGCGGGCGAGGCCCTGCTGCCCGACGTGCGCGACTTTCTGGAGCGTGCGCAGGCCTTGCCGGCCCGCGCCCGCGCGGCGGCGGCCGGTGAGGTGGGGCGCGTGCGCCTGGGATTCGTCTCCACCATCGGGTTCGAGCGCCTGCCTGAATGGGTGCGGGACTTTCGCGTGTTGTGCCCCCAGGTGGCGCTGGAACTGGTAGAGGCCACGGGCGATGTGCAGCGCGAACTGTTTGCGCGCGGTGAACTGGACGCCGGGCTCATGCTGCATTCGCCGGGCTTCGCGCCGCCCGGGTTGGCGCGGCTGGTGGTGGCGCAGGAGCCGCTGGTGCTCGCCTTGCCCGAGCGCCACGCGCTGGCCGGTGCGTCGCGCCTGGACCTGGCGCGGGTGCTGGCCGAACCTTTGGTGATCTTTCCGCGCCGCATCGTGCCTTCGCTGCACGACGCGATCTTTGCGCTGTACCACGCAGCGGGCCGCGTGCCCGTGGTGGCGCAGGAGGCCATCCAGATGCAGACCATCGTCAACCTGGTATGGGGCGGCCTGGGCGTGGCCTGGGTGCCCGAGAGCGTGACCCAGTTCCGCCGCGAGGGCGTGGTCTACCGCGCGGCGGATGCGTTCGGGGCCGCGCCGGCCAGGGCCCCGGCCAGGGCCGCCAAGGCGGCGGCCGCGCCGCCACTGCCCGTGTGCGAAACCAGCCTGGTCTGGCCCGCCGCGCTCAACAACCCCGCGCTGGCGCGCTTCACTGATTTTGTGCGCGAGCGCTCGGCGGCGGGGTGAGTCAGCCCGCCGCGGCCGGCGCGGCGCGCCCGCGCGCGAACAGCAGCCCCACCGCGATGGCCAGCAGTGGCAGCATCACCGCGTTGATCGCCGTCCAGCCCACGCCAGTGAGCAGCGCGCCCGAGGCAAAGGACATGGCCGCCGCCACGGTGCCGTTGGCCAGCTGCATCAGCGCCTGCGCCTGGCCGCGCTCCTCGGGTGCATGGCTTTCGGCGAGCAGCGCTGTGCCCGAGATCACCATCAGGTTCCAGCCCGTGCCCAGCAGGAAGGAGCTGGCCAGGAATTCGGTGAACGCCATGCCCGAGAGCGCCACCGCCGCGCTGGCCGCCAGACAGGCCGCCCCCACGGCCGCCACCGGGCGGCTGCCGAAGCGGTCCACGAGCTGGCCCGCGAACAGCGCCGGGAAGAACATGCCGATCACGTGCCACTGGATCACCTGCGCGGCCGAGGCCGCCGAGAAGCCGCACACCTCCATGGCCAGCGGCGTGGCGTTCATCACCAGGATCATCAGGCCGTGGCCGATGGCCGCCATCACCACGGCGGCGCGCAGCCCGGGCCGGGCGAGCAGGGTGCGCATGGCCGCGATGCCGCCCGCCGCAGGCTGGGGCGCGGCCCCCTCGCGCAGCCGTGCCATCACCGCCCACCCGAGTGCGGACAACACCGCAATGGTCAGGTAGGCGCCCGCCAGCGGCGTGGCCAGCAGGTTGCGCGACCACAGCGCCAGCGGTGGCGCGAACACGGCGGCGCACAGGCCGCCGGCCACCACGCAGGCCGCCGCGCGCCCTTTTTGCTGCGGGTCCACCGCCTCCAGCGCCGCATAGGTGTAGTAGCCCGACGATGCCTGGTACGCGCCGATGGCCAGCGTGCCCGCGCAGAACACGGCAAAGCTGCCCCATTGCACGCCCGCCATGCTCACCAGCCCGCCCGCCACGCCAAGGAGCGCACCGGCCTGCAGCCCCGCGCGCCGCCCCCGGCGCTGCATGAACAGCGACAGCGGCTGCACCGACAGCAGGTTGCCCAGAACCAGCAGCGCCAGCGGCAGCGTGGCGAGGGTGGGCCAGGGCGCCAGCCTTGCCCCCACGATGGAGGTGAGCGTGATGCCGATGATGGAGCAGCCCCAGTAAAGGGCCTGGCCCGCGAACAGCAGGCGAACGGACGCATTGCGCAAGAGCAGCATGGATGGTTTTCGGTGGTGCGCCCCGGTGGGCGCGTAGGAAGGAAAGGGGCCGGGCCGCGGGGCGGTCAGTCCAGCGGCACACCCGCGCCAAAGCGCTGCGCATAGGCCTGCGGGCTCACGGCGCGGTGCTTGTGAAAACTGCGGCGCAGGTTCTCCGGGTGCTCGAACCCGCACAGCCGGGCCACGGTGGAGATCGATGCCTGGGCCTGCGCCAGCAGCGTGGACGCAGCTTCCACGCGCACGCGTTCCACGTAGCGGGCGGGCGTCATGCCCAGCTCGCGCTGGAACACGCGCGAGAGCGTGCGGGTGGGCATGCAGGCACGTTCGGCCAGGGCATCAAGCGACAGGTCGCCGCCCAGCTGCGTGGGAATCCATTCGAGCAGCGCGGCCAGCCGTGGGGCGTGCAGGGTCTCGGGCGCCAGCAGGGGGCTGAACTGGGCCTGCCCGCCCGGGCGGCGCATGAACATCACGAGCCGCCGCGCCACGGCCAGGGCCAGGGGACGGCCCAGGTCCGCCTCCACCAGCGCCAGGGCCAGGTCAATGCCGGCGGTGACGCCCGCCGAAGTGAAGACATGGCTGTCGTGTGGGCTGGCGGCGTCGTACGTGTGCAGGCAGTCGTGCTCCACCAGCACCTTCGGGTGGCTCTGGCGCAGGCGGTCCAGGCGCGACCAGTGGGTGGTGGCGCGCCGTCCGTCCAGCAGCCCCGCCTGTGCCAGCAGCAGCGCGCCGGAGCACACCGACCCCAGCCGCCGCACCCGCGGCTCGGCGTGGCGCAGCCACTCGCACAGGCCGGCATTGGACAGCTGCGCAATCACCCCATCGCCGCCCGCCACCAGCACGGTGTCGAAGCCAGCCGCATCCAGGGTTCCCCAGGCGCCATCGGCCACCAGCGCGAACCCGGCCGATGTGGGCACGGGCCCTGGCGCTTCGGCCAGCAGGTGCAGCGTGTAAGCCGGCGGCAGGCCATGGCCCGTGCGCTCTGCGTTCGCAGAGCCAAACACCTGCATGGGGCCGACCACGTCCAGGCTCATGACGCCGGGGTAGAGGAGGCAGGCGACAGCGCGGGATGGAGGGTGCATGGCGCCAGTGTGAAGGCTCCGTGGGTTGGCTGCAACGACAACATCCCCACAGATCTGGCCACTGGCTGGAGGGCGGCCTGGGGGACAGGGTGCTTCCGGCGGGTCGCCGGCGTTCGCACCGGGGCCGGGGCAGTCGCCAGGCGATTCAGCGCGGGGACGGCGGTGCGCCGATGCCGGGCAGGACGGCGCTCAGATCGACGGCCTCGGCCATCGCGCGGTTGCCTTCATCGCCCGGATGCAGCCGGTCGCCTGAATCGAAGCGCGCCGCGATGCGGGCAGGGTGGGCCGGGTCGCGCAGCGCCGCATCGAAGTCGATCACCGCATCGAATGCGCCGCCGTGGCGGATCCAGTCGTTCACCTGCCGGCGCAGTGTGTCCTTGTCGGGATGGTGGTAGTTGCTGAGCGGCGTGCCAGGCAAGGCACCCTCGAACGGCGTGAGCGTCGCGCCGATCACCCTCAGTCCGTGGCCGCGTGCCTGCGCGATCAGCTGGCGGTAGCCAGCCGCCAGCGCCTGCAGCGTCGGCCGGGGACTTGCCGGGGCGAACGCGGTGCCCGGCCAGGAGATATCGTTGATGCCCAGCATCACGATGACGCTTTGCACGCCAGGCTGGGCCAACACGTCGCGCTCCAGCCGCGCCAGCGCATTGGCGCCCATGCCGTCGGACAGCAGGCGGGCGCCGGAAATGCCGGCATTGACGACCGCCACCCCGTGCGGCGCCAGGCGGGTGGCCAGGAAATCCGGCCAGCGGCGGTCATTGTCCAGGCTGGCGGTGGCCCCGTCGGTGATGGAGTCCCCGATCACGACGACCGCGCGCGCGGTCGGTGCGGCTTCCACCTGAATGCCCGCCAGCAGCGGGCGCGCCGTGGTGCTCTGCACCGCTGCGCCTCCGGCGACCAGCTCCGGGGCGGTGGCCTGGTCGCCGGGGGCGATCCAGGTGGTCTGCCGTCCGTCCCAATGGAAGGTGCTCACCGGCGTTTCATCGGGGAGGTACAGGCTCACCGCAAGCTGCGCCAGCGCGGGCACGGCCAGCCCCACGGGGTCGCTGACCAGCGACGCGCCGGGCAGGATCGTCGCCGCCTCCTGGCCGCCAAAAGTGACGGTGTGCAGGCTGTCTGCCAGCACGGCCCCACCGGGAGCTGGCCGCGCGACCGTCGCCTTGCCCAGCGCCACCGGCTGCCGGCCGTAGGCGTTGGACAGGACAATGCGCACGCGGGGCCCGCCCAGGCTGACGCGCGCCACCTGCCGCACCGTCTGGCCATGCAGCACCGGCGGAAGGTGGGTGGGGAACAGGAAGTCCGGTCCCCAGGCAGGCTGGGGGCTTGCGCCCCAGGTTGCCACCCAGGTGGACGTACGGACAGGCGCTGGAGCGTGGGGCGCGGCCGCGCCAGCCGAAAGTGCAATGGCCAGCAGCGCCGACGCCGAGAGGGCAGGGAGGGTTTTCATATTGTTGAATTCATTGGCTTTGTAAGATTCAATGATGAATTCAAAGACATGAATAAACTAGACTTCTCCCCGGAAGAACATTTGTGATTTGAATTCACCGAGGAAGCCGCGATGGCCCGTCTGGATGTCAATCGCTCCGGCGAACTGGAGGTATTTGTCCGTGTCATCGAGCTGGGCGGGTTTTCCGCGGCAGCCCGTGCCTGCGGCATGACGCCCTCTGCCGTGAGCAAGCTGGTCGCGCGCATGGAGCAACGCCTGGGCACGCGGCTGGTGAACCGCTCCACGCGGCAGCTCCAGCTCACCCCCGAGGGCTGTGCCTTGTACGAGCGTGGCGTGCGCATCCTGGCCGATCTGGACGAGGCCGAGCGCTGCGCCAATGCGCACGCCGCGCCGCGCGGGCGGCTGCGGGTGAACGCGAACGTGCCGTTCGGGCACCATTTCCTGCTGCCGCTTGCTCCGCAGTTCCTTGAGCGCTGTCCCGATGTCACCCTGGACATCGTGCTGACCGATGAAGTCATCGACATCCTGGAGCAGCGCACCGACGTGGCCGTGCGCGCGGGTCCGCTCAAGAGCTCGAACCTGATGGCGCGCAAGCTCGGTCAGACGCGCATGGTCATCGTTGGCGCGCCCGGCTACCTGGAGCGCAAGGGCATGCCGGCGGCGCCGGATGATCTGCTGCTGCACAACCGGCTGGGCACCAGCTACGTGCGCGCCCAGGCCGGCTGGCCGCTGCGGCACAACGGTGTGGACGTGGCGGTTCCGGTGGCGGGCAATGCCCAGGCCAGCGACGGTGAAGCCCTGCGCCACCTGGCGCTGGCCGGCCTGGGGCTGGCGCGCCTGGCCGCCTTCCAGGTCCGCGACGACCTGGCGGCAGGCCGGTTGCGGCCCGTGCTGGAGGAATCCAATCCGGGCGACCTGGAGGAAGTGCATGCCGTGTTCGTCGGCCAGGGAGGCTACCTGCCGCTGCGCGTGCGCGCCTTCCTGGATTTCCTTGCCGAACGGGTCGACATCGGCGCGCAGTCAGTTCGTTCATGAGGCGCGCCGCATGCTGCGGCCGGGCACAGCCTTGCCGGGATAGCAATCCCTGGAGTTGTTCTAGGCCGAAAAGGCCTTGAACAGGTTCTTACGCCGATGCCTGTGACTGCAGGTAGTTCTGCAGGCCGATCCTGTCGATCAGGCCGATCTGCTTTTCGAGCCAGTAGGCGTGGTCTTCCTCGGTGTCGCGCAACTGGGCCAGCAGCAGGTCGCGGCTCACGTAGTCGCCCACGCTTTCGCACAGGGCCATGCCGTTTTGCAGGGCGGCGCGCACTTCGTACTCGGTGGCCAGGTCCTTGCGCAGCATCTCGGGCACGGTCTCGCCGGGGGTGAATTCCTTGGGGCGCATGTCGGGGCGGCCGCCCAGGAAGAGGATGCGGCGCAGCAGCGCGTCGGCATGCTGGGTTTCTTCCTGCATCTCGTGGTCGAGACGGGTATAGAGCTTGACGAAGCCCTGGTCCTCGTAGATCCGCGAGTGCGCGAAATACTGGTCGCGCGCGGCCAGCTCGCCGCGCAGCAGATCCTTGAAATACTCGACGACTTGTGGGTTTCCCTGCATGTTCTTATCCTTGAATTTCTGGTGGGGAGTATCGCGCGGACCGTGGCCTTTGTGGGCAATGCCCCCGGCTTGCCGCTCTGCATGCGTACCGGGATCAGAAGCGTTCTCATTGGGGCGCAAATGGGGCGCGCGGCCCGCGCCGCGGCTGCCCCCACGCCCCGCGGGGCTGCCGGCTGCCCTCCGCCACGGCGCGCGGGCACAATACCGCCCAAATGCTGATCTACCCCCACATCGATCCCGTCGCCCTGCAAGTGGGCCCGCTGGCCATCCACTGGTATGGCCTGACCTACCTGGCGGCCTTCGGGCTGTTCATGCTGCTGGGCATCGCCCGGCTGCGGCACCCGCCATTCGCGTCCATCACGGGGCCCGGCGCGTGGACGCGCAAGGATGTGGAGGACATCCTGTTCCTCGGCGTGGCAGGCGTGGTGGTCGGTGGGCGCCTGGGCTACTGCCTGTTCTACAAGCCCGGCTACTACCTGAGCCACCCGCTGGAGATCTTCGCGGTGTGGCAGGGGGGCATGGCCTTTCACGGCGGGCTGCTGGGCGTGATCGCGGCGATGCTGTGGTTTGCCCATTCGCGCAAGCGTCCGTGGCTGCAGGTGGCCGACTTCGTGGCGCCCTGCGTGCCCACGGGGCTGGCGGCGGGGCGGGTCGGCAACTTCATCAACGGCGAGCTGTGGGGCCGCTTTTCCAGCCCCGACCTGCCGTGGGGCATGGTCTTCGCGCACAGCGGCTCCATGCAGCCACGCCACCCGTCGCAGATCTATCAGTTCCTGTTGGAAGGGCTGCTGCTGTTCATCCTGCTGTGGCTCTATGCGCGCAAGGAGCGCCGCCAGGGCCAGGTGGCGGCGGCGTTCCTTGTGGGCTACGGCGCATTCCGCTTCATCGCCGAGTATTTCCGGGAGCCCGACGCCTTCCTGGGCGTCCTGTCGCTGGGCATGAGCATGGGCCAATGGCTCTGCGTGCCCATGATCGTCGCCGGCGTCGCGCTGTGGCTGTGGGCACAGCGGCAGCCGGCCCCCGTGCCCGGTTTCAAGTAAAAAATACTTCTGACGCTTGATGATCAAGCGCTGGCAGCTATTGAAAATATAGCAAACAGCGGGCTGTGGCCGGCTGCTCATCCCGCAGCCTGTATCGCGGGGTGGCGGGCTTGCGCACGCGGCTTCTTCCGCTGCCTTCCGCAGGGCGCTCCTTCGCGGCGGGGCCCTGGCTGGCGCCGAACCCGAACCCGTGCCATGCGCGCGGCGCGTCCTGCAGGGCCTGGGGCACCGGTTTTCCGGTGAGTCCGGCGGCCGTGCAGGCCTTGCCACTGGGGGCGGGCAGCCCCGCCAACCTCATCCCGACGTGCGCGAAGCGCCTGGCTTCTCCGTGACCTCTTCCAGCGTGCCCCCATGGCCCGCTGAGTGCGCGCGGATGTGGTGTGGGAGCCACCGGCCCGCATTTTTTTGCGAAATTCAACGAATTGGGCGTTCCAGGTCTTGTAATTTTTCATAATTATGAGAAATTACGTAGAAATCAGAGAAAGCCCGGTATTTGTGAGCTTTTGGCGGCGTGTTGGCGGCCAAAGGCGTCAGAGAATCTGACTGTGCCGCCTCTGCCACTGGAGTTCACCCGCACCATGCGCCCGATTCCCAACTCATTGCACGACGAAGCCGCCTCGCGGCTGCGCGAGCAGATCTTCGCCGGGGCCTTGCCGCCGGGGAGTTTTCTGGACGAGGCGGCGCTGTGCGAGCGGCTGGCCATTTCGCGCACGCCGCTGCGCGAGGCGCTCAAGGTGCTGGTGGCCGAGGGACTGCTGCGCCACGAGCCGCGCCGGGGGTGCTTCGTGGCAGAGATCTCCGAACGCGACCTGGACGACCTGTTCCCGGTGATCGCCTTGCTGGAGGGGCGGGCCGCGCACGAGGCCACCCGCAAGGCGGGCGCCGCCGACGTCGCGGCGCTGGAGGTGCTGCACGAGCGCCTGCAGCAATGCGCCTCGGACGGACTCCTTACCGACTACTACGAAGCCAACTACGCGATCCATGAGGCCTTCATCACGCTGGCGGACAACCGCTGGCTGGCGCAGGTGATCGGCGACCTGCGCAAGATCCTGCGGCTGGCGCGGCTGCAGACGCTGCATGCGCCGGGCCGCCTGCAGCAAAGCCTGGCCGAGCACCTGGCCGTGTTCGCCGCGCTCAAGGCGCGCGACTGCGACGCTGCCGAGGAGGCCATGCGCACCCACCTGTTGCGCCAGCGCGATGCGCTGCGCGACGTTGCCCGCAACCAGCAATCGAGGCTGACACCATGATGAACAGTACCCCCGAATGGATCGCCCGCAGCGTGTCCCGCCTGCGCACCGCCGCGCCTGCCACGGACAAGGCGGCCGACAAGTCCGGCGAGAAGCCCGCGAGGGCCGCCATCGACAAGTCGGTGACGGATGTGGTGGCCAAGGTGGCCGTGCCGCGCTCCACGCACGAACGTCTGCAGGCGACGCTGCGCCGCGGGCAGGAGGCGCTGTCGCCGCGCGCGCTGCGCCGCCTGCTGGCGGACCTGCAGGAGGTGGTGGCCCCGCAGGTGAGTGAGCTCGAGGGCGGGCGCCGCGCCCAGGCGGTGGCCGAGTGGTATGCCAGGGCCGAGACCGAGATGCGGCGCGACATGTGGCTCCTGATGTGCGAGCAGTTCGCGCCCGACGCCACGCGTTTCAAGTCGGCCCGCCAGCGCTACGAGGCCGCGGCGGGCACGGCCGAAGAGGGGCAGGCCGAGATCAGCCTGCGCCGCGCGCTGGTGTCGCCGCGCACCCGGCTGCTGCAGCGCTTTTCCGTGTTCCCCGAGGGCATGCGCTTCCTGGTGGACATGCGGGCCGAGCTGCTGCCGCTGCTCAAGGCCGACAAGCGCCTGCTGGCGCTGGATGCGGAGCTGGAACACCTGTTCTCCACCTGGTTCGACGTGGCCTTCCTGGAGCTGCGCCGCCTGTCGTGGGATTCGCCGGCCTCGCTGATCGAAAAGCTCATCAAGTACGAGGCCGTGCATGACATCCGCAGCTGGGCGGACCTCAAGAACCGGCTCGACAGCGACCGGCGCTGCTACGGCTTCTTTCACCCACGCCTGCCCAACGAGCCGCTGATCTTCGTGGAGGTGGCGCTGGTGGACAAGATTTCTGCCAGCATCACGCCCTTGCTGGACGAGGCGGCCGCGCCGGTGGACATCTCCCGGGCCACCACGGCGATCTTCTACTCGATCAGCAACACACAGACGGGCCTGCGCGGCGTGAGCTTCGGCGATTCGCTCATCAAGCACGTGGTGGAGACGCTCACCGCGGAGTTCCCGCGGCTGCGCACCTTTGCCACGCTGTCGCCCATTCCGGGCTTCCGCTCGTGGCTGGGCAAGCACGCGGGGGCGATGCTCGAGCGCCTGGATGACAAGCGCCGCGCCGAGCTGGGCCGCGCGGTGGGCTTCGAGCCCCCGCAGCCCACGCACCTGCTGGCCGCCATCGACAAGGCCCTGGAGCTTGACGCCAAATCGCCCGTGCGCCAGATGCTGCTGGAATGCGCCGCCCGCTACCTGGGGCGCGAACTGCACGAAGGCAAGCCGGTCGACCCGGTGGCACGCTTTCACCTGGGCAACGGCGCGCGGGTTGAACGGCTGAACTGGGCGGGCGATCCTTCCGGCAAGGGGCTCAAGCAGTCGTACGGGCTGATGGTGAACTATCTGTATGACCTCAAGCGCATCGACAAGCACCGCAGCCTGCTTGCGCAGGGCAAGGTGCCGGTGTCGGGGGACATCGACAGCCTGTGCCGTGGTGATTGATCCGTGCCGCCCGCGCGGCGGGCGGCACTGTTTTGGCCCTGGGCCGGTGGGCCGGGGGCCGAAAGGCGGCTGACCTGCCCGCCTGGCAGGCGTGGCGCCCGGGGCGCGGCGTCTTTCTGGTAGAAGTGCAGGCAGCAACCGGTGGCCGATGGCCGATCGCACGCCACGGGCCGGTTTCCATTTTTACAACGACGACAGGAGACAAGGAAATGACAGACAACATGCGAATCGACGACCGAGCGGTGCAGCGCCGCAGCCTGCTGGCCGCAGCGGCGGCAGCGGGCCTGGGCCTGGGCAGCGGCGGCAGCTGGGCGCAGGCCTCCGCCTGGCCCTCCAAGCCCGTGAACCTGGTCGTCCCCTTTCCGGCCGGAGGCGGCACCGATGCGTTCGCGCGGCCGCTGGCCGCGCAGTTTTCCCGCGCCACCGGCAAGACGCTGGTGATCGACAACCGGGGCGGGGCGGGGGGCACCGTGGGCGCCAGTTTTGCCGCCAAGGCCGCGCCCGACGGGTACACGCTGTTCATGGGCGCGGTGCACCACGCCATCGCCCCGTCGATGTACCCCAAGCTCGACTACGACATCGAGAAGGACTTCATTCCGCTGTACCTGCTGGCCAACGTGCCGCAGGTGGTGGTGGTCAACCCGAAGAACGTGCCGGTGGGCAACTTCCAGCAGTTCATGGACCATGTCAAGCGCAACCCCGCCAAGCTCAACTACGGCTCGGCGGGCGCGGGCACATCGCACCATCTGGCGGGCGAGCTGTTCAAGCAGCAGACCAACACCTTCATCACGCACATCCCCTACCGTGGCGCGGGCCCTGCGCTGCAGGACCTGATCGGTGGGCAGGTGGACATGATGTTCGATGGCCTGGGTTCGTCGGCCGCGCATATCAAGGCGGGGCGCATCAAGGCGCTGATGGTGTCCGGCTCCAAGCGCAACGCGGCCTTCCCGGACGTGCCCTGCGCTTCCGAAGTGGGCCTGCCCGACTACACCGTGACCACCTGGTATGGCCTGTGGGCGCCCAAGGGAACGCCGGCCGATGTCCAGGCGCGCATCGTCGAGGAGATCCGCAAGCTCGGCGCGGCCGACGAGCTCAAGACCATCTGGGCCAGCAATGGCGCCGAATACGGCGGCCTCACGCAGCAGCAGTTCGCCGGCATGGTCAGCAGCGAGGTCAAGCGCTGGGCGGCGGTGGTGAAGGCTTCTGGCGCAAAACTTGATTGACCCCCTGAGGCGCTTCGCGCCATCCCCCTGAGGGGGACGCCACCCGTGGCCTGGCAGAGCCAGTTCCACGGTGGCACTGGCGATGGCGTTGCGCCAGTTGTTGTGGGGCGTGGACTTTGCAAACGTGATGGGCAACGAATATGTCAGGTGAAGTGTTGATGGATGCCGGTGAGCGTGGCGTGGTGCATGTCACCTTGCGCCATGCCGGGCGGCTGAACGCGATGTCGCGGGGCATGTGGCGGCAACTGCGCGAGGTGTTTCAAGACATCCAGCGGCGCAGCGATGTGCGCTGCGTGCTCATCGCCGGCGAGGGCGATGCCTTCTGCGCGGGGGGCGACATTTCGGAGTACCCGGGCTTTCGCTTCGACACCGCGGCCTTGCGCGATTTCCATGAGAACGACGTCTGGGGCGGGCTGAGCGCCATGCTCCTGTGCGACGTCCCCATCGTGGCCCAGATCAGCGGGGCCTGCATGGGTGCCGGGGTGGAGATCGCCAGCTGCTGCGACATCCGCATCGCGGGCGGTACGGCCCGCTTTGGTGCCCCCATCGCCAAGCTCGGCTTCCCCATGGCCCCCCGCGAGGCGCAGCTGGTGGCCGGCGCCGTGGGCGATGTGACGGCCCGGCAGATGCTGCTGGAAGCCGCCACCTTCAGCGCCGCCGACATGCTGGCGCGCGGTTTCCTGAGCCGCGTGGTGGCCGACGACAGGACGGCCACCGAGGCGGTGGGCAGCGCGCAGCGCATTGCCGCGCTGGCACCCCAGGCCGCCCGCATGAACAAACAGACATTTCGGGCATTGAAAGTGCCTGTGGCGCCTGCTGTAAATGCGCAATCAGCTATTAAATATATAGCAAACGATGTGCCTGACCCCTATGCGTACGCGGACAGCGCCGAGCACCGCGAAGGCATCACCGCGTTCCTTGAAAAACGCGCCCCCGTGTTTTGATGGGCCTTGCCCATTTCCATTCCTCTTGTGGATCTGACCATTTGCAACCCCGCCCAACTGCCATGAGCCAACACAACCTCTTCAGCGCCCTGCGCGCAGCCTTTCCCTCCGACCTGGGCAGCACCGCCGTGGAAACCACGGCGCCCGACGGCACCCCGCTGCACTACAGCTGGGCCGACCTGGACCATGCCAGCGCGCGCATCGCCAACCTGCTGGCCTCGCTCAAGCTGCCCGAGGGCAGCCGCGTGGCCGTGCAGGTGGAAAAGTCGGTCGAAGCCATGCTGCTGTACCTCGCCACCTTGCGCGCGGGCTACGTGTTCCTGCCGCTCAACACGGCCTACCAGAGCGCCGAGATCGAGTACTTCATCGGCAACGCCGAGCCTGCGGTGGTGGTGTGCAGCCCGGGCAACTTCGGCTGGGTGTCGAAGATCGCCTTCACGCTGGGCACGCAGCACGTCTTTACCCTGGGCGACGACCGCACCGGCAGCCTGCTGGAGCGCGCGGCGCACCATGGCGACAGCCACACGCCCGTGCAGCGCGCGGCCGATGACCTGGCCGCCATCCTGTACACCAGCGGCACCACGGGCCGCAGCAAGGGCGCCATGCTCACGCACGGCAACCTGCTGTCGAACGCGCAGGTGCTCAAGGAGTACTGGGGCTGGACGGCTACCGGAGGGCCTGATGGCCGTGGCGACGTGCTGATCCACGCCCTGCCCATCTTCCACGTGCACGGCCTGTTCGTGGCCATCCACGGCGCGCTGATCAATGGCAGCAAGATGATCTGGTTCAGCAAATTCGACCCCAAGGCCGTGCTCGCCGCCATGCCGTGCGCCACCGTCTTCATGGGCGTGCCCACGCTCTACGTGCGCCTGCTGGGCGAGGCCGGCCTCACCAAGGAGGCGGCGAAGAACATGCGCCTGTTCGTCGCGGGCTCGGCGCCGCTGCTCATCGAGACCTTCAACGAATGGCAGCAGCGCACCGGCCACACCATCCTGGAGCGCTACGGCATGAGCGAGACCATCATGCTCACATCCAACCCCTACGCGGCCGACGCGCGCCATGCCGGCCAGACCGAGCGGCGCGGCGCCACCGTGGGCTTCCCGCTCCCCGGCGTGGGCCTGCGCGTGGTGGACGATGCCAACAAGCGGCTGCCCGTGGGCGAGATCGGCAACATCCAGGTCCAGGGCCCCAATGTGTTCAAGGGCTACTGGCGCATGCCCGAGAAGACGGCCGAGGAGTTCACGCCTGACGGCTGGTTCAAGACCGGCGACGTGGGCAAGGTGGACGAGCGCGGCTACGTGAGCATCGTGGGCCGCAGCAAGGACCTGATCATCAGCGGCGGCTACAACGTTTACCCCGCCGAGATCGAGGGCTACATCAACGACATGCCCGGCGTGGCCGAAAGCGCGCTGGTGGGCGTGCCCCACCCGGATTTCGGCGAAGTGGGCGTGGCCGTGGTCATCGCCAAGCCGGGCGTGAAGCTCGACGGCGAGGCCATCGTGGCGCGGCTCAAGTCGCAGCTGGCCAACTTCAAGATCCCCAAGCGCTGCTTCGTGGCCGACGAGTTGCCGCGCAACACCATGGGCAAGGTGCAGAAGAACCTTCTGCGCGAGCAGCACAAGGCACTGTTTTCCTGACCCCGTGGGCTGGCGGCTGCCGCAGGCGCGGCCTGCTGGCACCTGCCCGCCGCAGTCAGTGCCCGCCGCCGATCAGGGCGCGTCCGGCCGCCCGCAGGGCCTTGGCCGCGCTGTCGCCCAGCAGCAGCGCGCCGCTGCTGAACGCGCCATCCACGAGCAGCGAGAGCTGGGCGGCGGTCACGTCCGGCTTTTTCACACCGAGCCGCCGGCACAGCGCCGAAAGCCGCTTGCGCTGCTCCAGCCTGTGGCGGGCCGAGATGGCGCGGGCAGGGTGCGCGGGGTCCGCGAATTCCGCGGCCACGTTCAGCTGGGGGCAACCCCGGTAGCCCGGGCGGGCCACCCGCTCGCCCACCCACTGGAGCAGGGCGTCGAGCTCCGCCGCGGGATCGGGGCCGTGCGTTGAGACAACGTCGTCCCATTGCTGCCAGAACTCGCGGTCTTCGCGCTCCAGGAAGGCCGCGATCAGGTCATCCTTGGTGCGGTAGTAGCGGTAGAGGCTGGTCTTGGCGATCTTCGCGCGCTCGATGATCAGGTCGATGCCCACCGCACGAACGCCTTCGTTGTAGAAAAGCTGGGAAGCGGTGTCGAGGATGCGTTGCTGCACATCGCCGGGCGGCATGGCCGCGGGCGTGGCGGAGGAGGCAGCTCGCGAGGACGGGGTGCCGTCACGGGTTCCGGGTGGTCTCATGCGCAGATTTTCCCACATCGCGCGGAGATGTGATACAGACCTGTATGTTGCCGGCAGGCCTGCATGCGCCGCGTGCCTTCAGCCCGCTCCCCGGGGGCGGCCACGGCCGTGGCTCCGCCCCTGCCGTTGGGCAAGGCCCGCGCGGCGGGGCCTCTGTCCTGTGCTCAGCGCAGCACCAGCACGGGGATGTGCGAGTGCGTGAGCACATGCTGGGTTTCGCTGCCCAGCAGCAGGCGCTTGAGCCCCTTGCGGCCGTGCGATGCCATGACGATCAGGTCGCACTTGTGTTTCTTGGCGGCGGAGATCACCGCTTCCGCGACGAGATCGGATTTGGCGATGACGGCCTTCACGGCAACGCCCTGGGCGATGCCTTCGGTCTTGACGCCATCGACCATGGCCTGCGCGGCGTCGCCCCACTGTTTCTCGATGCGCTTGACGTCGCTCATGTCGACCGGCATGCCGCCTTCAAAGTAGCTGCGGGGATAGCGTGGCACGACCTTGAGGGCCACCACCGTGGCGCCCGACAGGGCTGCAAGGGACAGGCCGTGCTCCACCGCTTTGTCCGACAGGGCCGAACCGTCCGTGGCAATCAGGATGCGTTTGTACATAAAGGGCTCCTCAAAGTGATGGAACAAGCTTAGGATCAATCATGTTCCGGGGCTTGATCCAGGTCAATGTACCTGCCGGGCCCTCACGATAGGCTTGAACCATGTCAATGTTTGGACCCGGTGCGCCGGCCTCATCCCCGGTGCATCAGACAGATGCCGGGACGGACGCGTGGCCGGCGGCCGCGCCCGCTCCGCAGGCCGTGCTGCTGGACGACCCGCAGGAATGGTCGGCATTCGGCCGCCCGTGTGCTCAGGCGGGTGGTGCTCCCGCGGACCTTGCCGCGTGCGCCTGGGAATCCCAGGTGGTGCTGGAGGGCATGCACTGCGCGGCCTGCGCGCTCACCATCGAAGACGCGCTGCGCGCCGTGCCGGGCGTGCAGCAGGCCGATGTGAGCGCCGCCACGCGGCGCGCGCGCGTGGTCTGGCACCCGGCGCAGGTGCGCCCCTCGCAGTGGATGCAAGCAGTGCACAAGGCAGGCTACCGCGCCATGCCCGCCATGGACGCCTTTGCACGCGAGCAGCGCCTGCGCGAGAGCCGCCGCGCGCTGTGGCGCTGGCTGGTGGCGGGTTTTTGCATGATGCAGGTCATGATGTACGCGTGGCCGGCCTATGTGGCACAGCCGGGCGACCTCACGCAGGAGATGGAGCAGCTGCTGCGCTGGGCTTCCTGGGTCATTACCTTGCCGATGGTGGTCTTTGCGTGCGGACCCTTCTTCTCCAGCGCGCTGCGCGATATCCGGTTGCGCCGCGTGAGCATGGACCTGCCCGTGGCGCTGGGCATGGCCATCACTTTCGCGGTGAGCACGGCCGGGACCTTCGACCCCACGGGCATCTTCGGGAAAGAGGTGTACTACGACTCGCTGACCATGTTCGTCTTTTTCCTGCTCACGGGGCGCTGGCTCGAGCTGCGCCTGCGCGACCGCACTGCCGGCGCGCTGGAAGCCGTGATGAATCGCCTGCCCGACAGCGTGGAGCGGCGCTCGGCGGATGGCAGTTTCGTGCGCGTGGCCACACGCCGCCTGGCCGTGGGGGACACGATCCGCGTGCTGCCGGGCGAGGCCTTTCCGGCCGATGGGCGCATCACCCGGGGCAGCACCCAGGCCGACGAATCCCTTCTGACGGGAGAGTCCACCCCGGTGGCGCGGCCCGTGGGCAGCGTGGTCACGGCCGGCAGCTACAACCTGCAGGCGCCGGTGGAGGTGCAGGTGGAGGGCACGGGCGGGCAGACGCGCTTCGCGCAGATCGTGGCCTTGATGGAAAGCGCGTCGCTGCAGAAACCCCGGCTGGCACAGCTGGCCGACCGCATCGCGCGGCCGTTCCTGGTGGCGGTGCTCGCGGCCGCGGCCCTGGCGGCCGCGTATTGGTGGCCCTCCGATCCTGGCCATGCGCTGATGGTGGCGGTGGCGGTCCTCATCGTGACCTGCCCCTGCGCACTGTCCCTGGCCACACCGGTCGCCATGCTCACGGCGGCGGGCACGCTGGCGCGCCATGGCGTGCTGGTGCGCAACCTGCAGGGCCTGGAGGCCTTGGCCCGTGTGGATACCGTGGTGTTTGACAAGACCGGCACACTCACGCGGGACGGCATGGCATTGCAAGCCGTGCATGCCACCGAAGGATGGACGGCGCGGGGCGCGCTGGCGCTGGCGTCCGCCTTGGCGCGCCAATCGATGCATCCCGCATCGCGCGCCGTGGTGGCCGCTGCTGGCGCGCAGGACGACGGGCGCTGGATCGTGAGCGGCCTGCAGGAGGAAGCCGGGCTCGGCCTGGTGGCCGTGGCGCGGGATGGCCTGGGCGCGGAGCCTGCCCGCACGTTCCGGCTGGGCTCCGCTCGCCATGCGGGCGTGGCGCCGCAGGACGGCGCCGCACTGCAGGTGGTGCTGTCGGAACAGCGCCCCGACGGGCGGGTGCTGGAACTGGCGCGCTTCGACCTGGTGGAGGCTCTGCGCGCCGAGGCCCCGGCCGTGGTGACGACGTTGGCGGATGCCGGCATGGCGGTGCAGCTGCTGTCCGGTGACCGGGCCGTGTCGGTGCGGCGCGTGGCTGCGCAGGCGGGCATAGCGCAGGCGGCGGGGGAGTGCACGCCCCAGGGCAAGCTGGCCGCGTTGCAGGCGCTGCAGGCCGGCGGCCACCACGTGGCCATGGTGGGCGATGGCATGAACGATGGCCCGGTGCTGGCAGGCGCCCATGTGTCCTTCGCGTTTGGCCGCGCCGTGCCGCTGGCGCAGGCGCAGGCCGATTTTGTCGTGCTGGGCGACAGCCTGGCGCTGGTGCCGCAAACGGTGCTGCTGGCGCGGCGCACCCTGCGTGTGGTGCGCCAGAACCTGTGGTGGGCCGCGGGCTACAACGCCCTGTGTGTTCCATTGGCCGTGGCGGGTTTCATGCCCGCCTGGCTTGCCGGGCTGGGAATGGCGCTGAGTTCGCTGCTGGTGGTCCTCAATGCCGCGCGCCTCGCACGAGATCTTCCGCCGTTGTCTTCCTCGGGCGCGGCGCCGCTGCCGCCAGAGGGTGCTCCGGCCATTGAAATCACCAAGACAACGCTGAAGGCCGCCTGATGGACATTCTGTACCTGCTGATTCCGCTGTCCGTGGTGCTGGTCTTGATGGTTCTTGCAGGACTGTGGTGGGCGGTTCATCACGGCCAGTTCGAGAGCGTCGAGCAAGAAGGTGAACGGATTCTCCGAGACGATTGACTTGTGTCAATGCCCTGAAAAGCTGGCTGCAACAAACTCTTAATGCAATACAAAGAGGTGCCCGATGGATTCTCCAAAAACAAATGCTGCGCACTACAACGACACGGTGGTGCGGCAGTTTTCTATCATGGCCGTGGTATGGGGGGTGGTTGGCATGCTGGTGGGCGTCATCATCGCCGCCCAGCTGGCCTGGCCTGAACTCAACTTTGGCATACCCTGGCTCAGCTACGGGCGCTTGCGCCCCCTGCACACCAACGCGGTGATTTTTGCGTTTGGCGGCTGCGCGCTGTTTGCCACAAGCTACTACGTGGTGCAGCGCACCAGCCAGGTCCGGTTGTTCGCCGGGCCGCTGGCGGCGTTCACGTTCTGGGGCTGGCAGCTGGTCATCGTGGCCGCCGCCATCAGCCTGCCGCTGGGCTACACCTCCGGCAAGGAGTACGCCGAGCTTGAATGGCCCATCGACATCCTGATCACGCTGGTCTGGGTGTCCTACGCCATCGTGTTCTTCGGCACCATCGGTGTGCGCAAGGTCAAGCACATCTATGTGGCCAACTGGTTCTTCGGTGCGTTCATCCTGGCGGTGGCATTGCTGCATGTGGTCAACAGCGCAGCGATTCCCGCCGGCTTCATGAAGAGCTACTCGGCCTATGCGGGCGTGCAGGATGCGATGGTGCAGTGGTGGTATGGCCACAATGCCGTGGGCTTCTTCCTCACGGCGGGCTTCCTCGGGATGATGTACTACTTCATCCCCAAGCAGGCAGGCCGTCCGGTGTACAGCTACCGCCTGTCCATCGTCCACTTCTGGGCGCTGATCTTCACCTACATGTGGGCCGGTCCCCACCACCTGCACTACACCGCGCTGCCCGACTGGACGCAATCGGTGGGCATGGTGTTCTCGCTGATCCTGCTGGCCCCCAGCTGGGGCGGCATGATCAACGGCGTGATGACGCTGTCCGGCGCCTGGCACAAGCTGCGCGACGACCCGATCCTGCGTTTCCTGATCGTGTCGCTGTCGTTCTACGGCATGTCCACGTTCGAGGGCCCGATGATGTCCATCAAGACCGTCAATGCCCTGAGCCACTACACCGACTGGACCGTGGGCCACGTGCACTCCGGCGCCCTGGGCTGGGTGGGTCTGATCTCGATGGGGTCGCTGTACTACCTGGTTCCCCGCCTGTTCGGCCGCGAGAAGATGCACTCCATCAAGGCGATCGAGCTGCACTTCTGGATGGCCACCATCGGCATCGTCCTGTACATCGCCGCCATGTGGATCGCCGGCGTGATGCAGGGCCTGATGTGGCGCGCCATCAATCCCGATGGCACGCTCACCTACACCTTCGTCGAGAGCGTGAAGGCCACGTACCCCTTCTATGTGATCCGTGTGGCTGGCGGCCTGCTGTATCTGGGGGGCATGGTGGTCATGGCCTGGAACGTGTGGGTGACAGCGATCTCGGGCCGTTCGGTCAAGGTTGCCATTCCCGCCGTGAATGCGGCGCACGCCTGAGCCGAAGGAGATAACCCATGTCCAACAACAATCCATCTTCTTCGACCGGCTTCTCCCACGAGAAAGTCGAGACCAACAACTTCCTGATGATCGTGCTGATCCTGCTCGTGATCGCCATTGGCGGCCTGGTGGAGATCGTGCCGCTGTTCTTCCAGAAGTCCACGACCGAGGCGGTCAAGGGTGTGGAGCCCTACAACGCCATGCAACTGGTGGGCCGCGACATCTATATCCGCGAGGGCTGCTACAACTGCCATTCGCAGATGATCCGCCCCTTCCGCGCCGAGACGCTGCGCTACGGCCACTACTCGGTAGCGGGCGAGTTCGTGTACGACCATCCCTTCCAGTGGGGCAGCAAGCGCACCGGACCCGACCTGCACCGCGTGGGCGGCAAGTACAGCGATGAGTGGCACCGCATCCACCTGAACAACCCGCGCGACGTGGTGCCTGAGTCGAACATGCCCGCCTATCCCTGGCTGGAAAAGAACGCGGTGGACCCCGCGAGCGTTGCGCCGCGCATGAAGGCGCTGCGCACCGTCGGCGTGCCCTACACGGACGAGCAGATCGCGGCATCCGCGGCCGACGTCAAGGGCAAGACCGAGATGGAGGCGCTGGTCGCCTACCTGCAAGTCATGGGCCGTGCGCTCAAGTAAAGGAGGTTCGCAATGGACATCACCACCATGCGCATCGTCGCCACGCTGGCCTCGATGGCCTGCTTCGTCGGCATCTGGGTCTGGGCCTACCGGGGCCGCAACAAGGCCCGGTTTGACGAGGCCGCTCGGCTGCCCTTTGAACAAGATTGACCCCCACCAGAACGAGAACACCCCATGAGTGACTTCACCAGCAATTTCTGGTCGGTCTTTGTGACCACGCTGACCCTGGTCGGCATCATCGCCTGCGGCATCCTGCTATGGATGGCAGGCCGCAAGAAGGTGATGGCCACGGCCGACAACACCACGGGCCACGTCTGGGACGAGGACCTGGTCGAGATGAACAACCCCCTGCCGCGCTGGTGGGTCTGGCTGTTCGTCATCACCATCGTCTTCGGCTTCGGCTACCTGGCCGCCTACCCAGGCCTTGGCAGTTTCACCGGCAAGCTGAACTGGACGCAGAAGGGCGAATACGAAGCCGAGATGGCCAAGGCCAAGGCTGAACTGGAGCCGCTGTATGCCCGTTTCGCCTCGATGAAGCCGGAAGACGTGGCCAGGGACCCGCAGGCCCAGGCCATTGGCGAGCGCCTGTTCATGAACAACTGCGCTCAGTGCCATGGTTCCGACGCGCGCGGCAGCAAGGGTTTCCCCAATCTGGCGGACGGTGACTGGCTCCATGGCGGGGCGCCCGAGAAGATCCGTGAAACGATCGAGAAGGGCCGTGTGGGCAACATGCCTCCCATGGCGGCTGCAGTGGGCACGCCCGAAGACGTGCGCAACCTGTCGCACTATGTGCTGAGCCTGTCGGGCAGCCCGCACGATTCGCTGCGTGCTTCGCTGGGCAAGTCCAAGTTCACGGCATGCGCGGCCTGCCATGGCATGGACGGCAAGGGCAACCAGGCGCTGGGTGCCCCCAATCTGACCGACGACGTCTGGCTGCATGGCTGGGGCGAGGCGGCCATTACCGCCATGGTCAACAACGGCAAGGTCAACCAGATGCCGGCCCAGGCCGACAAGTTGACGGAAGCGCAGATCGGCGTGCTGTCTGCATATGTATGGGGCCTGTCCAACGGCAAGCAGGCTGCCGCGGTGCGCTGATCTGGGCCGGGTGGCGCGCCCCCTGGCGCTGCGCCCGGCTTTTTGCCCCATTGCTGAAGACACACCAAGCCAATAGGTCGACACCACCATGAAGCCACCCAGCGGGCCAGCCCGCAAGGTCATTCCGATTGCACCGGTTGCATCCGATGCCTCGTCCGAGGGCGAGATCGTCTCCTTGTACGAAGCGCAGAAGAAGATTTACCCGCGCTCCATCAGTGGCCTGTTCGCACGCTGGCGCTGGGGCATGGTGTTTCTCACGCAACTGGTCTTTTACGGCCTTCCCTGGTTCGAGTGGGGGCAGCGCCAGATGGTGCTGTTCGACCTGGGGGCACGGCGGTTCTATATTTTCGGGCTGGTGCTCTATCCGCAGGACTTCATCTATCTCACGGGCCTGCTCATCATCTCGGCGCTGTCGCTTTTCCTGTTCACGGCCGTGGCGGGGCGGCTGTGGTGCGGTTTTGCCTGTCCCCAGACGGTCTACACCGAAATGTTCATGTGGATCGAGCACAAGATCGAAGGCGATCGCAGTGCCCGGCTGCGGCTGGACAACGGGCCCTGGACCTTCGAGAAGATCCGCAAGAAGTTTCTCAAACAGGTGGTATGGATCACCGTGGCGCTGTGGACGGGGTTCACGTTCGTGGGCTATTTCGTGCCCATCCGCGAGCTCGGCGCGGAACTGCTGGCGCTGCAGGGCAACTGGCAGATATTCTGGGTGCTGTTCTACGGCTTTGCCACGTATGGCAATGCGGGCTACATGCGCGAGCAGGTGTGCAAGTACATGTGCCCCTACGCGCGCTTTCAGAGCGCGATGTTCGACCGGGACACCCTGATCGTGAGCTATGACGTGGAACGCGGCGAGCCGCGCGGCCCGCGCAACAAGACGATCGACCACAAGGCCAAGGGCCTGGGCGACTGCATTGACTGCACCCTGTGCGTGCAGGTGTGTCCCGTGGGCATCGATATCCGCAAGGGCCTGCAGTACGAGTGCATTGGCTGCGGACTGTGCGTGGATGCGTGCAACACGGTGATGGACAAGATGCACTACCCCCGGGGGCTGATCCGCTTTTCCACGCAGAACGGCGTGGCGCAGCGCTGGAGCCAGTCGCAGATCCTGCGGCGCGTCCTGCGGCCTCGCGTGCTGATCTACACCGCCGTGCTGGTGGCACTGTGCGTGGGCATGATGGCCAGCCTGGTCACCCGCACGCCGCTCAAGGTGGATGTGGTGCGCGACCGCGCGGCCCTGTCGCGCATCGTGGCGGGCGGCAAGCTGGAGAATATTTACCGCCTGCAGATCATGAACGCCACCGAAGGCCCCCAGCACTACCGCATCGGCGCCCGCGGCCTGGACGGGCTGGAGGTGGCCTCTGAAGCCGAGGTGGACATTGGCCCCGCGGAGTCCCGGTGGGTGGCCGTGCGCCTGCAGATACCGTATGGCTCCGCGCCCCCGGGCTCCCATGCCGTGCAGTTCGATGTGCAGGCGGTGGGCGCTGCGGCCCATGTGACCGAGAAGTCCGTATTCCTGGTGCCCCGATGAGGCGACGTGCACCCCGGTGCACGGCCCCGGGGACGTTGTATGACCGAGAAGATTTTTGAGGAGCAAGCACCCATGCCATCCAATCCAGCCATCGGCTCCGCCCCCGCCACCGCTGCGCCCTGGTGGAAATTCGGCCACGTCTGGCTGATCATCGCCGGCCCTGCCATCGTCATCGTGGCGGGCTTTGTCACGCTGTGGCTGGCGATTTCGCGGCCAGACCCCGTGGTCGCCGAGGACTACTACCGCCAGGGCATAGAAATCAACAAGACGCTGGAGGCTCCGGAGAAGAGCCTGGCCCCGGCCATGAAGGGCCGCAACCACGCGGCAACGCCGGTTCAGGACCAGCCACGCTGAAACCCCTGGCCGAGCAGCGGGTCTGCGCGGCCTTACCAGGAGACAACCCCGATGTGGACGCAACGCCTGATGTGGATTGCATGGCCCGCCTTTCTGATGGCGGGCGCGATGGAGATGCTGGTTTTTGCGATGGTGGACCCGCAGGACCTGCATTGGTTCGGGCAGCCGCTGGCCCTGTCGCGCCAGGGCGTCTACACGCTCGCGTTCTTTGCGTTCTGGGCCATCACCATGGCCTCCAGCGCGTTGACCACGCTGCTGGCAATGTCGCCCTTTGAACTCAACCGCTGCCCCGTGCCCGAAGGCGAGCGCCCTGATGATTGCCGAAAGACATCATCCTGCCCTTGAACAGCGCACCGGCCGGGCTCCGGTGGCAAGGCGTTGCCGGGACGGGCGGTCCTGGCTCGCCTTGCTCAGTGGCAGGCGGACTGGTTGTTCACGATGCGCTTGAGCGCGTCGGTCTCGAGGATGCGGACATGGCGCTGCTTGACTTCGACAATGCCTTCTTCCACAAACTTGGAGAAGGTGCGGCTCACGGTCTCGAGCTTGAGGCCCAGGTAGCTGCCGATCTCCTCGCGCGTCATGCGCAGCACCAGCTCGGACTGCGAGAATCCGCGGGCGTGCAGGCGCTGCACCAGATTGAGCAGGAACGCTGCCAGGCGCTCCTCGGCACGCATGCTGCCCAGCAGCAGCATCACGCCGTGTTCGCGCACGATCTCGCGGCTCATGATCTTGTGCACGTGGTGCTGCAGCGCGGTGACCTCGCGGGACAGTTCCTCGATGCGGTCAAACGGCATGACGCAGACCTCGGCGTCTTCCAGGGCCACCGCATCGCAGGTGTGATGGTCATTCACGATGCCGTCCAGGCCGATGATCTCGCCCGCCATCTGGAACCCCGTGACCTGGTCGCGCCCGTCCTCGGTGGCCACGCAGGTCTTGAAAAAGCCGGTGCGGATGGCATAAAGCGAGGTGAACGACTCACCATTGCGAAACAGCGTGCCGCCGCGCTTCACCTTGCGGCGAACTGCAACGACCTCGTCGATGCGGTGCAGTTGCTCTTCGCTCAGGCCCACCGGCATGCACAGCTCGCGCAGGTTGCAATTGGAACAGGCGACTTTGATGGTGAGCGGGTTCATAGGCACAGGGCGGAGTTAGGTTTCGAGCATACCGCCCGATGGCCGAAGAGGGAGTCTCTTGAAGGGCGGGCAGGCGACTGACATGCATCAAATTGTCGCTGTTCCGGCCACTCCATCACTTGATTCATGTCAAGGACATGGGGGGCAGCTTACGGCACAGTCAAGGTGTACGCAAGGATTCGCCCCATGACCGCTGTTTCGCCTGACCTGCTGCGCCGTTTTGACGTACCAGGCCCCCGCTATACCTCCTATCCGACGGCCGACCGGTTTGTGGAAGCCTTCGGCCAGGAGGACTACGCCCTCGCCCTCGAGCAGCGCCGCATGGGCACCCTGACCAAGGCGCTGCCCTTGTCCCTGTATGTGCACATCCCCTTTTGCGAGTCGCTGTGCTACTACTGCGCCTGCAACAAGATCATCACCAAGCACCACGACCGGGCTGAAGTCTATCTGCGCTATCTCAGCCGCGAGATCGATCTGCACACGGCGCACTGCGGCACGGGCCAGGTGGTGAGCCAGCTGCACCTGGGCGGCGGCACCCCCACCTTCCTGTCGGACGATGGCTTGCGGGAACTCATGGCGATGCTCCAGCGCAGCTTCACCCTGGCGCCGGGCGGGGAGTACTCTATCGAGGTGGACCCCCGTACCGTCAATGCCGACCGGCTTGCCGTGCTCGCGGAGCTTGGATTCAACCGGCTGAGTTTTGGCGTGCAGGATTTTGACCCCGAGGTCCAGAAGGCGGTGCACCGCATCCAGCCCGCCGAACAGGTGTTTTCGCTGGTGGAATCCGCGCGCTCGCTCGGCTTCGAATCGATCAATGTGGACCTGATCTACGGGTTGCCGCGCCAGACGCCGGAGTCGTTCGACCGCACGCTGGCGCAGGTGGTTCAGTTGCGACCTGATCGCATTGCGCTGTATGCCTATGCCCACCTGCCGGAGCGGTTCAAGCCCCAGCGCCGCATCCTCTCCGCCGAACTGCCCGCAGCCTCCGGCAAGGTGTCGATGCTCTCCCGTTCGCTCGACGCGTTCATGGGCGCCGGCTATGTGTATGTGGGGATGGACCACTTCGCGCTGCCGGAGGACTCGCTGGCCGTCGCCAAGCGGCAGGGCCGCCTGCACCGTAACTTCCAGGGCTACAGCACCCAGCCCGACTGCGACCTGATCGGCCTGGGCGTGTCGGCCATTGGCAGGGTCGGCGCCACCTACAGCCAGAACGCCAAGACCCTGGATGAGTACTACGACCTGCTGAACCAGGGGCGTCTGCCTGTGGTGCGTGGCCTGGCCCTGACGCGGGACGACCTCGTGCGCCGCGCCGTCATCATGTCCTTGATGTGCCAGGGAGAACTGCTGTTCGAGCCCATGGAACAGGCCTGGCTCCTCGATTTTCGGCACTATTTCTCCGCCGAACTGGCGCAACTCGACACCATGGCCGAGCAGGGGCTGGTCAAGGTGAGGCCCGACGGTGTCGAGGTCACGGCCATGGGCTGGTTCTTCGTGCGCGGCATCGCCATGGTTTTCGACCGATATCTGCAGGCAGACCGCAACCGCGCGCGTTTTTCACGCATCATCTGAATCCCATGCTTGCAACGGTTGCCTCGACTGCCTTGTTGATGGGGCTCGTTGGCGGGTCCCATTGCCTGGCCATGTGCTCGGCACCTTGTGGCGCCGTGGTGGGGCAGGGGAGCGCGGGCTGCGCATCCGCCCCGGGCGCCGGGGCGCCGGCGGAGGGGGCTCCCCCGAAGGTGCAGGCGGTGCGGTGGGCACCGCGCGGTGGCGTGGCCCGGCGGGCCGTGGCCTTTCATGCGGGCCGCCTGACGGGATATGCGCTGGCGGGCGGGCTGGCCGCCCTGGCCATGGACAGCCTGGCGTGGCTCACTCAGCAGACCATGGCACTGCGCCCGGCGTGGACCTTGATGCACGTCGCGGTGATGGCGTGGGGGCTGATGCTGATGGTCCAGGCGCGGCAGCCGCTCTGGGTGGAGCAGGCGGGCCGTGGCGTGTGGGAGCGCGTGCGGCCTCTGGTCCGTGCCCCGGGAGGCATTCTTGCCGCGGGGTTTCTCTGGGCGCTGATGCCCTGTGGCTTGCTGTATTCGGCGCTGCTGGTGGCTGCCTTGAGCGGAGGGCCCCTGGAGGGCGCATTGTCCATGGCGCTTTTTGGCATTGGCAGCGGCGTCTGGCTGGTCGGCGGGCCCTGGGCCTGGACGCGGTTGCGGGCCCGGCTCAACACCGTGCGCGCGGACTGGGGGACGCGCGCCGCCGGTGGCCTGCTCTGCGCGGTGGCAAGCTGGGCACTGTGGATGGACCTCGTCTACAAACCCTCGCTGTGGTGCCGCTAGCGTGCATTCGGGCCGCGGCGGCCTGAGGGCGCGGCGGTTTCGGTAACCCACATCCCCATGAGGGGGATTGCCCCGCCCCGCGCCTTCGGGCAGGCAAGTGTTGCCGTGCCGCCGCGGCGCGGGTGGGCTCCTTCGACAAGGCCTTCGAACTGGCGATAATCTGTGTAACTATTGGTGGCATTCACGTCTCCATGTTTCGCGCGCCCCGAAGTGAACTCCTCCATCCTCATCGATATCAGCCAACTGCGCGTCGGCATGTACATCCAGCTCGATGTGGGCTGGATGCACCATCCGTTCCCGGTGAGCAGTTTCCGGGTGGCATCGGCGGACCAGATCGCGACGTTGCGGGAACTGGGGCTCACCGAGGTGCGATACGTCCCCAAGAAAAGCGATCCGGAGCAACGGGAGCTGGTTCCGGCCGCCTGGAGCGTGCCGGAGATGACGGTGCCCTCGGCCCAGGGACCGGATGCCCCCGGCGCCACGGCCACCGTGGACCCGGAGGCGCAGCGCCGGCGCGAATTGCTGGAGGCGCAGAACCGCACCTTGGCGGCCTGCAACCAGCGGTTCGGAGAGGCCACCCGGCAGTACCAGGCACTCGAACGCGTTGCGTCCGAGCACCCGGACCAGGCCCGCACCAAGGGCGATGCGCTGGTGGCTGGCTGCGTATCGGAACTCCTCGAGAACGGTGACTCCGTCATCCGGTTGCTGTCGGAGGGCGTTGGCGAGCGCAATGCCCTGCACCCCATCAACGTGATGGTGATCTCCCTGCTGCTGGGCCGTGCCCTGGGCATGAAGAGCTCCGAGCTGCATGATCTCGGCATCGCGGCCCTGATCCATGACCTGGGCAAGCTCAAGCTGCCGCCGAACCTGCGCCAGCCCACGCCCTCGATGATCCCCATGGAGCGAACGCGCTACGAGTCCCACGTGGGCGAGTCCGTGGCATTCGCCACGCGCATGGGGCTGCCCGAAGCGGTGCTGACGGCCATTGCGCGGCATCACGAAATGGCCGATGGCAGCGGGTTCCCCCTGCGGCTGTCGGGGCCTGACCTGGGACGGGCGGGGCAGGTGCTGGCGCTGGTCAACCGGTACGACCGCATGTGCAACCCGGCCAACGGCGTGGATGCGCTCACGCCCCACGAGGCGTTGTCCGTCATCTTCGCGCAGCTCAAGGCGCGCTTCGATTCCGTGGTTCTGGGGGCATTCATCCGCATGATGGGGGTGTACCCGCCGGGCTCCATTGTCCAGTTGGTCAATGACCGCTATGCGATCGTTGCCTCGGTCAACTCGTCGCGGCCCCTGCGGCCCAAGGTCATCGTGCACGATTCCCGTGTGCCCAAGGACGAAGCACCGATCCTGGACCTGGAAACGGTGCCCGAGTTGGGCATCCGGCGCAGCCTCAAGCCCGCGCAGCTGCCACGCGATGCGCTGGACTATCTCTCTCCCCGTCAGCGCATCTGTTACTTTTTCGAGCGTGCGGTCAGTCCCGGCAATGAAGAGGCAGGTTCGTGAGGGTTTCGCAATCCCACGGCTGGCTTGACGCGCTGCAGGAAGCCGTCTGGCTTGTCGATGAGGCCAGCCTGCTCATCCTGCACGCGAATGCCGCCGCGCAGCGGCTGGTAGGGACCCCCGTGTCCGCCATGGTCGGTGCATCGGTGCTTGGCCTGGCCACCACGCCGCAGGACCAGGCGTTCTGGGGGGAGCCCGCCGAGGTGGTGGCGGGCGGCATCCATTCCCACACCCGTCTTCTGCGTGCGGATGGCACGCTGGTGCCCGTGGACCGGCAGGTAAGCCGCGTGCCCTGGGGCGCAGCGGGCGGCGATACGGTGTACATGCTGACCATGCTGGACCGCAGTGCCCAGGAGGCCACCGAGCGCGAACTGGAAACCCTGCTGTCCGAACTGCGCGCAACCCTGGACTCCGCGGCCGACGGCATGCTCGTCTGCAGCCTTGATGGCCGGGTGCGGGCGTTCAATCAGCGCCTTGCACAGCTGTGGAACATTCCGCGCGACCTGCTCCTTGAGCGTGACGATGGGGCGGTGTATGCCCACATGGCCACGCAGGTGAACGATGCGGCGGCCTATTCGGAGCGCCTGGCCGCGATTGCGCGCGAGCCGATGCAGGAGAGCACCGACATCCTGGTGCTGCGCAACGGCGCGGTGCTGGAGCTGCGCACGGTCCCCCAGTTCAGCCAGGGGCGGCCGGTGGGGCGTGTGTACTCGTTCCGGGACATCACCCGGCAGACCGAGATACAAGCCAGCCTGCGCCTTGCCGCCAGGGTGTTCGAATCCAGCCTGGACGCGATCTTCATCGCCGACAGCCAGCACCGGGTCCTGCGCATGAACCCGGGATGCGAGCGCCTCGTGGGCCCGTCGGCCAAGTCGTTCGAAGGCAACACGGCGGCCTCTCTCTTTGGCGGCGGCCCCGATGCGGCGTTCATGGAACAGGTGCTGCAAGGCTGGTCCAGCGAAGGCTTCTGGGAAGGCGAGCTGTGGCTTCCCCGGGACAACGGGACCTATTGCGCGGTGCAGCTGTCGTGGGTGGCGTTGCGCGACGACGAGGGGCGGCTGGTGCAGAGCATCGGCTTCATGCGCGACCTGACGCTGCAGCATGCGGCCCAGAAGCGCATCGAAGAGCTGGCGTACAGCGATGTGCTCACAGGGCTGCCCAACCGGCTGCTTCTGTCGCAGCGGGTGGACACGGCCATCCAGGGCGCCCGCCAGAGCGACACCGGTTTCGCGATCCTGTTCCTGGACCTCGACCGTTTCAAGATCATCAATGACTCGTTGGGCCATCCCTTTGGCGACCGGGTGCTGCAGCTGGTGGCCGAGCGATTGCAGGCCTGCCTGCGCCAGACGGACATGCTGTGCCGGCTGGGCGGGGATGAGTTCGTCATCTATCTGCACGGTGGGGATGCCGTGGTGGCCGAGAGCGTGGCGCGCCGCATCCTGGACGACATGCTCAAGCCCTTCATGCTCGACGGCATGGGTTTCTCCATCCAGTGCAGCATCGGCATGGCGCTGTACCCGCAGGACGGGGCCACGCTGGACGACCTCATCAAGCAGGCCGATACCGCCATGTACCGCGTCAAGGAGCGCGGCCGGGGCAGCTATGGCTTCTACCAGCCGCAAATGAACGCCAACCTGCTGTCGCGCATGCAGATGGAGCATGCGATGCGCCAGGCGCTGGGGCTGGACCGCATGGCGGTGCACTACCAGCCGCAGGTCAACATGGCCACGGGGCGCATCACGGGCGCCGAGGCCCTGATCCGCTGGACCGACCCTGAATTCGGCGCGGTCTCGCCCGGGCAGTTCATCCCCCTCGCGGAGGAGTCCGGCTACATCGTCACGCTGGGTGCCTGGGTCATGGAGCAGGCCGTGCGCGAGGCGGCGGTGTGGATGCACAGCGGCATGCCCATCATGATCTCGGTGAACGTGTCCGCGCTGGAGTTTCGCCAGCCCGATTTCGTGGACCGGATCACGCGCCTGCTGGCGGTGCACCAGCTGCCGCCCACGCTGCTGGAGCTGGAGCTGACCGAAACCATCCTGCTGCAGGATGCGCAGGAGATGGAGCAGCGCCTGCGCGTGCTGGCCGGCCTGGGCATTGGCCTCGCCATCGATGATTTCGGCACGGGCTATTCCAGCCTGGCGTACCTGAAGAAGCTGCCGATCCACAAGCTCAAGATCGACCAGTCGTTCGTGCGCGGGCTGCCCGACGACGATGGCGACCGGGCCATCGTGAGCGCGATCATCAGCATGGGGCGCGCCATGCATGTGGAGGTGGTGGCGGAGGGCGTGGAAACCGAAACCCAGCAGGCGGTGCTGCTTCAGATGCAATGCGACCACTACCAGGGTTTTCTGTGCGCGCCCGGGCTTCCTGCCCACGAGTTTCGTGCCCTGCTGGGCAAGCCGCTGCCCTTGAAGGCGCAGGGCCGGCGCAATTCCGTCCAGACCTAGGCGCGCGAGGCCAAGGGCTTCGCACCACCGCCTTGGCCACCATCTCCGCTGCCCTTGCGCCGTGGCCCCACGGCAGAGCCTCAGGAGGCCGCGATGCCCTTCCAGAGCATGTAGGCCGCCAGGCCGAAGAGCAGGGATGCGAACACGCGCTTGAGTTGCTTGACCGGCAGGCTGTGCGCCGCCCTGGCGCCCAGGGGCGCGGTGAGCACGCTGCAGGTCGCGATCACCGCCAGGGCGGGAAGCCAGATGTAGCCCAGCGATGCCGGGGGCAATCCGCTCACGTTCTGGCCGCCAATCACGTAGCCCACCACGTTGGCGAGGGCGATGGGAAAGCCGAGCGCGGCGCTGGTGGCCACGGCATTGTGGATGGGCACGTTGCACCACGTCATGAACGGCACGCTCACGAAGCCGCCGCCGGCACCCACCAGCCCCGACAGGAACCCGATCACGCCGCCCGCCGCCACCTGCCCCGCGCCGGCAGGCATCTGGCGCGAGGGGGCGGGCTTCTTGTCCAGGAACATCTGAGAGGCCGAAAAACTCACGAACAGCGCGAAGAAGATCGCCAGGAACGAGCCCTTGAGGAGCGCGAACACGCCCAGGCTGGCGATGAATCCACCGAGCACGATGCCGGGCGCCAGGCGCTTGACGATGTCCCAGCGCACCGCCCCACGCTGGTGGTGCGCGCGCACGCTGGAGATCGAGGTGAACATGATCGTCGCCATGGAGGTCGCGATGGCCATCTTCACCGCGAGGTCCGGTGCCACCTTCTGGGCACCCAGGATGTACGTCATGAACGGCACCAGCAGCATGCCGCCGCCGATGCCGAGCAGGCCGGCCAGAAAGCCGGTTGCCAGGCCCAGTACACCGAGTTCAACGATCAGGAGAGGATCCAGCATGGGGCAAAAAGGGAGAAGGGGAGGGAACAAGGGGCGGGGAGGCGGCGCCCGGTCGGCCGTTCAGCGGGAAGGTGAGGCGGCGGCGACAGCGGCATGGGGAAGGAAGAAGGTGTCTGCGATTGCCACCGGACTCTCATCCTGAACCGGGGGTTCAGGTGGGCGAGGGCAGCCAAGCATTGGGTTCATCTGACGCGAGATGATCACGCTCACCGGGCAATGTACCAAGCCCGAGCTCGTTGAGCATTGGTTCAAGGAAATATAAAGCCCGACAGCATCGCAGACAGCCTGATTGTAGGCGCTGGCGGAGTCCGACGCCGGCGCCAGGACATGTAAAGACGCAGGGCGGCGCGCCGGGTTCAGAGGTGCCGGGGGGCGCCGCGTCAGAGCAGGCGCCCGTCCTCGCCCAATGCCTCGTCGAGCCGCTGGACCAGGACCTTGAGGTGGTCCTCGTCCCGCTCGGGCAGGGGCAAGGCGGCCTGTGCTCCGGGCTGTGCCGCAGGCGGCGGGGAGGACTTGGCAGCCGCGCCCGCCGCCAGGTCGGCCGCCTCGCGGTCCGCAATCTCGAAAGCCAGGTTCAGCGCGGCCAGCACCGCGATGCGTTCACGGGCGCGCACCTTGCCGGCGTCGCGGATGCGGGTCATGGCCGTGTCGACGCGTTCAACGGCATCCAGCAAGCGGCTTTCATGCCCCTCGGGGCAGGTCAGCAGGTAGCTTTGCTGCAGGATCTGCACCTCGATTTGCTTCATTCGGATTCTTTCGTGACAGGGGCCGCCGCGGGCAGCCGCTCCAGCAGCGCGTCAACCCGGGCGCGGGCCGCGCTCAGGCGCGATTTGAGCGAATCCCGCTCCTGCGCGAGGGCGGCCACCTGATCGGCGAGCAGCGCGTTGGTGCGTTGCAGTTCCGCGTGCCGCAGCAGCAGGCGTTCGACGCGCTCGGCGATCTGGTCGGTGGTGGACGGTGTTGCCATACAGCTGTCGATTGTAGGGTTGGCGGTTGTAAACGGTCGTAAAATCCCGTTGTTGGTGCTCGCGGTGTGGTTCACATGCCGCAGTTCAACGGGAAGCAGGGAGGTGCCGCCAACCATGGTGCGCCCAGCCTGCGCTGCCCCCGCAACGGTCAGCGGACGAATCGTTCCGATTCCCCCTTCATACACATGCCACTGGGTGCCTTGAACAAGCCCCTGGGAAGGCTTTGAAGGGTGTTCCGCCAGCCCGGATACCGGCCAACACGGTGGTTGCACGCGCCCGATCAGGATGCGCGCAGCCGTATCACCCATTTGCTGGCGGGGAGGCCGGCGCGGGTTTTGTTTGTTGACGATGTTCCCCATGAAAATCCGTACCTCTCGTGCGCGCCTTGCTGCGCCGCTGTGCCTGCGTCCCGCGCTGGTGGCGCTGGCCGTTGTGGGCGCCTGCTCCGTGCAGGCCCAGCAGGCCGATGCCGGCGGCCCCGTGCTGCTGGCGCAGAACCTGCGCGCGCCCTCGCTGACCGAAACCGTGGTGACCGCCACGCGCACGCCCCAGCCCTTGTCCGACCTGGTGGCCGATGTGACCGTCCTGGATCGCGAGACCATCGAAACCAGTGGCGCCACCGGCCTGGCCGACGTGCTCGCCCGTGTCCCCGGCATCGAGTTCTCGCGCAACGGCGGCCCCGGCACGACCACGGGCGTGTTCCTGCGCGGCGCTGAGTCGCGCTTCACGGCCGTGTACATCGACGGCGTGCGCATCGATTCCCAATCCACCGGCGGCGCGGCATGGGAGTCGATCCCGCTGGCGCAGATCGACCGCATCGAAGTGCTGCGCGGCCCGGCGGGCGCGGTCTATGGCTCCGACGCCATGGGTGGGGTGGTGCAGATCTTCACCAAGCGCGGCGAAAACGGCACCGCGCCCTATGTGGGCGTGGGGTTCGGCAGCCACGGCACGCGCAAGATCGAAGCCGGTGTGAGCGGTGCCAGCGGCACGATCGACTACGCGCTGGGCATTGCACGCGAGGAAAGCAAGGGCTTCAACGCGCGCACCGTCGCCACGCAGAACCCCGACCGCGACGGGTATGAAAGCACCTCTGCCAACGCGCGGGTGGGCCTGCAGGTCAACGCCATGCACCGGCTGGAAGGCACGCTGCTGGTCAACGACCTCGACAGCGGCTACGACAGCGGCCTGGGCAAGGATGACCGCAACAAGCACAGGCTGCATGCCCTGGGCCTGAACTGGCAGGCGCAATGGACCCCGCAGTACAAGACGCGCCTGCAGCTGACCGATTCGCGCGACAGGTACGAAACCAAGCCCTCGGTGTACCTGAGCGATACCCACCTGCGCGGCTACCTGTTCCAGAATGAATGGCGCGAGGGTGCGCACCTGCTGACCGCCGCGCTGGAGCGCCGCGAAGACAACCTGGAAAACAAGCCCATCGACCGCAAGCGCTCGCAGGACGCCGTTGCGCTGGGCTATGGCTACAGCGCGGGCGGCCACACGGTGCAGGCCAATGTGCGGCACGACGCGGACAGCGAGTTCGGCGGCAAGGGCACGGGCAGCCTGGCCTACGGCTACGCCTTTGCGCCCCAGTGGCGCGCGACGGCATCGGTGGGCACGGCCTTCCGGGCCCCCACGCTGTACCACCGCTTCAGCGAGTACGGCACGGGGTCGCTCAATCCCGAGAGCAGCCGCAATGTCGAGGTGGGCCTGCGCTGGGCCGAGGGCGGCAGCAGCTTCTCCGCCACCGCCTACCGCAACCGGGTGCAGGATCTGATCACGTTCGGGGCCGCAGGGCCTTGTCCGTCGGATTTCGGCTGCTACGTGAACACCGCGCGGGCCGAGTACAAGGGAGTGACGCTGGCGGGTTCGTACCGCCTCGGCGGCGTGCAGCTGCGCGGCTCGCTCGATCTGCAGAACCCGCGCGACCTGGCCACGGGCAAGCTGCTGGCCCGCCGCTCCAAGCGCCACGGCACACTGGGAGCCGACACGCAACTCGTTGGCTGGACGGTGGGCGCCGAGGTGCAGGCCTCTGGCCGCCGCTTCGACAACGCCGCCAACACCACGGTGCTGGGCGGCTACACGCTGGTCAGCCTGTATGCCAGCACGCGGGTTGCTCGCGATTTCACCCTGGTGGCGCGCGTGGACAACCTGGCCGACAAGCACTATGAGCTGGCCCGCACCTACGCCACCGCGGGCCGCACCGCCTACGTCGGCGTGAAGTGGGCCCCGCAGTGAAGCACCCCCTGAGGCGCTGCGCGCCTTCCCCCCACGGGGGGATGCCACCCGGGGCCTGGCGGAGCCAGTTCCACGGTGGCACTGGCTTCGTGCGTGCCAGTTTCATCGGCATGCCGGGAATGTGTCCCACAGGGTTGCTGAAATGACCAGGTGCCCCGCGCTGCTGATCGCCGCCCCGGCCTCCGGGCAGGGCAAGACCACCGTCACCGCCGCCCTGGCGCGCCTGCATGCGCGCCAGGGGCGGCGGGTGCGGGTGTTCAAGTGCGGCCCGGATTTTCTGGACCCGCACTGGCACCAGCTGGCCAGCGGAGCGCCGGTGCACCAGCTCGACCTGTGGATGAACGGCGAGGCGGACTGTGCCCAGCGCCTGCACGACGCCGCCCGGACGTCGGACCTGGTCCTGATCGAAGGCGTGATGGGGCTGTTTGACGGCACCCCCAGCGCGGCCGATCTGGCGCGGCACTTCGGCGTGCCGGTGCTGGCCGTGGTCGATGCCTCGGCCATGGCGGGCACCTTTGGCGCGCTGGCCTATGGCCTTCGCCACTACCGGCCGGGCCTGCCCTGGGCCGGTGTGCTGGCCAACCGCGTGGGCAGTGCCCGCCATGCCGACATGCTGCAGGGTGGCTTGCACGACGCCGACGACTGGATGGGAGCGCTGATGCGGGTGCAGTCTGGCACTGCGCCCGCTGCGGGCAAGGCCGGTGCGGCGCTGCTGCCCGAACGCCACCTGGGTCTGGTCGCGGCGCATGAGCTGCCCGACAGTCTGCAGCGGCTGGACGCCGCCGCCGATGCCCTGGCGGCGACGCCCCTGGGCCAGATGACGCTGGAGGACCTGCAGCGCTGGGCCGTGGACTCTCCGGCCCCCGCGATGGTTGCGGCCGTGCCGCCCCTGCTGGCGGGCCGCACTGTGGCCGTGGGGCGCGACGCCGCGTTCTGTTTCATCTACGCCGCCAATGTGCAATGCCTTGAACAGATGGGCGCGCGCGTGGTGTTCTTCTCGCCGCTGCACGATACCGCGCTGCCCGACTGCGATGCCGTGTGGCTGCCCGGCGGCTACCCCGAGCTGCACACCGCTCAGATAGCGGCCAACACCGGCATGCAGGCCAGCCTGCGCGCCCATGGGGCCGCGGGCAAACCCCTGTGGGCCGAGTGCGGCGGCATGATGGCGCTGTTTGAATCCATCACGCTGGCCGACGGCAGCACGGCCCCGCTGTGGGGCCTGCTGCCCGGCCGAGTGACCATGCAAAAACGCCTGGCGGCGCTCGGGCCGCAGCAACTGGCGGTGGCGGGGCACGCCCTGCGCGGCCACACCTTCCACTACTCGACCAGCGACAGCAGCGCCCCCGTGGTGGCCCGCACGGCCCGCCCCCATGAAGCAGCGGTTGCGCCGGATGCGGGCGAGGCGCTGTACCAGCAGGGCAGCCTCCACGCCAGCTACTTTCATGCGTGGTTCCCGTCCAGCCCCGAGGCGACGGCGTATCTGCTTGGAGGCGTCTCTGAATGACTGCCACCCCGCACCTCATCGCCACCGAGCTCATTCTGGGCGGCCAGAAAAGCGGCAAGTCGCGCCGCGCCGAGTTGCTGGCGCGCGACTGGCTGGCGCAGTCCAGCGACCACCGCGCCGTGCTCATCGCCACGGGGCAAGCCTGGGACGACGAGATGCGCGAGCGCATCGCCCGCCACCAGCGGGACCGCGCCGAGCGCGTGCCGGGTCTGCAGACGGTGGAAGAGCCGCACGATGTGGCCGCTGCCGTGGTGTTGCACAGCACGCCGCAGACCCTGGTGGTGGTGGACTGCCTCACGCTGTGGCTCACCCACTGGACCATGCCCATGGGCTGCGAAGACATGGATTTGAAGCAAAAACAGGCTCTGTCGCTTGATTGGAAAGCGCAAGAAGCTATGTTTTTGATAGCAATTCGGAAATCCCCCGGCCCCGTTGTTCTGGTGGGCAACGAAATTGGCCTGGGGGTCATCCCGATGGGGCGCGAGGTGCGCGCCTTCGTGGATGCGCTGGGCACGCTGAACCAGCAGGTGGCCCAGGCGTGCCCCCGCGTCACGTTGATGGCCGCCGGGCTGCCCCTCACTTTGAAAGAACCTCGCTGATGAAACCCACCCCCGTGCGCCGCATCCTGTGGGTGATCGCCATCCTGTTGCTGCTGGGCCTGCTCATGGCCGGGCTGGCGCGGGCGCAGCCTGTGCAGATCACCGACGACAAGGGCCGCAAGATCGCGTTGCCCCGCCCGCCCGAGCGCATCGTGAGCCTGCTGCCCTCGCTGACCGAAAGCGTGTGCGAGCTGGAGCAGTGCCACCGGCTCGTGGGGGTGGACCGCTATTCCAACTGGCCCGAGGCCGTGGTCGGCAAGCTGCCCAAGATGGGCGGCGGCATAGATCCCAGCATCGAGGCCATCGTGGCGCTCAAGCCGGACCTGGTGCTCATGTCCGTCAGCTCGCGCGCCAGCGACCGGCTGGAGGCACTGGGCCTCACCGTCGTGCAGCTGGAGCCCAAGACCCATGCCGACGTGCGCCGCGTGCTGGGCACCGTGAGCGACCTGCTGGGCGTGCCCCGCGCGCAAGGCTCAGACCGCCTCTGGCGCGTGATCGATGCGGGTGTGCTGGCGGCGGCGCAGTCCCTGCCACCCAAGGCGAAGAATGCGCGCGTGTACTTCGAGGTGAGCCGGGGGCCCTATGCGGCGGGCGAGGCGTCGTTCATCGGCGAGTCGCTCACCCGGCTGGGGGTGCGCAACGTGGTGCCTGCGTCGCTCGGTCCGTTCCCGCGCCTGAACCCCGAGTTCGTCGTGCGCGCCAACCCCGACATCATCATGATCGGCAACCGCAGCATGCAGGCCATGGTGCCGTACCCCGGCTGGGCCAGCATGCGTGCCATCCGCGACAACCGGCTGTGCGTGTTTGGCCCCGGTGATTCGGATGTGGTGGTGCGACCTGGCCCGCGCATGGCCGAGGCCGCGCGCATCATGGCCCGCTGTCTGGTGGAGAAAGCTCCATGACCAGCCTTGCCATGGATTTGCCAACAGGTTCCGCCAGCCGCCGCGCGGCATGGTGTGCCGCCTGGCTGCTGCTGGCCAGTGTTGTGCTGGCCGTGTGTGGCGCCAGCGTGGGCAGCACGGGTTTTGACAGCGTGCTGCGCATGCACGGCGACCCCGTCGCCTGGCAGATCGTGTGGGACATCCGCCTGCCGCGCACGCTGGGCGCGTGGCTGGCGGGCGCGCTGCTGGGCCTGTCGGGTGCTGTGGCGCAGGGGCTGTTTCGCAACCCATTGGCCGACCCGTACCTGCTGGGCAGCGCCTCGGGCGCCGCGCTGGGCGGGGCGGTGGCGATGGCGCTGTTCGGTGTGTCGCCGGTGGCGGCGCAGTGGATGGCCCGCATCGGCATCACGGGCATGGCTTTCCTGGGCGCGGCGGGGGCGGTGGTGCTCACGCTGCTGTTGGCCAAAGGCGTGCAGCACACGCTGCGCCTGCTGCTGGCGGGGGTGATCGTGGGCGTGGTGCTGGGCGCGCTGCGCGACCTGGTGGAGCTGGCCTCGCCCGACATCCTGCAGGCCATGCAGGCGTTCACGCTGGGCAGCACCGCCTTTGTGGGCTGGATGGCCTGCGTGCTCATGGCCGTGGCCTGGGGGCTGTGCTCGGTGGTCGCCTGGATGCTGGCGCGCGCGCTCGACGGCCTCACGCTGGGCGAGGCCACGGCGGCCAGCCTGGGCCTGCCGCTCATGCCCATGCGCGTCGGGCTGGTGGCCGCCATGGCGCTGGCCACGGGCACGGCCGTGGCGCAAACGGGGCTCATCGCGTTTGTGGGGTTGGCCGCGCCGCACTTGGTGCGTTCCATCGTGCGCGTGACACACGAACGGCACATCGTGCTCTCCAGCCTGATGGGCGCGGTGCTGCTCATGGCGGCCGACATCCTGGCGCGCTGGCTGCTGGCGCCGCAGGAGCTGCCCGTGGGCGTGCTCACGGCGGCGCTGGGCGGCACCTACCTGCTGTGGCTCATGCACCGGCGCACCTCGCAAGGAGGCGCGCTATGAAATCAATAGCTATCAGTGCAAATGGAATAAGCGCCAGCATCGGGAATCGCTCGATATTGCAGGGCATTGACCTGCAATTGCCCGCCGGGCGCTGGACGAGCATCGTCGGCCCCAACGGCGCGGGCAAGTCCACCTTGCTCAAGGTGCTGGCGGGCCTGCTGCCACGTGCTGCGGTGCAGGGCGAAGTATTGCTGCTGGGCCGCCCACTCGCGCAGATCCCCGCACGCGAACGTGCCCGCCAGCTCGCCTGGCTGGGCCAGAACGAAGGCTCGGCCGACGACCTCACGAGCTACGACGTGGCCATGCTGGGCCGCCTGCCGCACCAGGCCTGGCTGGCGCCGCCGAGTGCTGCCGACCACGCGGCGGTCGAGCAGGCGCTGCGCACCACGCAGGCCTGGGACTGGCGCCACCGCCCGCTGGCGCAGCTGTCGGGCGGCGAGCGCCAGCGCGTGCTGCTGGCCCGCGCCCTGGCCGTGCAGGCGCAGGTGCTGCTGATGGATGAACCCCTGGCCAACCTCGACCCTCCCCACCAGACGGACTGGCTGCACACCATGCGCGCGCTGGTCGATGCGGGCGGCACGGTGGTCAGCGTGCTGCACGAGGTGTCGCTCGCGCTGCAGGCCGACGACATGGTGGTGATGGCACAGGGCCGCGTGCTGCACCAGGGCGCCTGCGATGCGCCCGATACCCACGCCGCGCTGGAGAGCGTGTTTGACCACCGCATCCATGTGCGGCATCTGGATGGCATGTGGATGGCGCTGCCCTCCCTGCAACGCAAGAACAACAACCAAGGAATGAAGGAAGTGAAAGCATGAACATCGAATCGGGCTTTTCGCAGGTCGCGCAGTCGCTGCTGTGGCCGGTGCTGGTGCTGGTGGGGCTGGCGTTTGTCTACGCGCTGTGGTCGGGCGGCGCCACGCTGATGGAAGCCTGGCAGCGCTGGCGCCAGCCGCAGTACCGCTCGCTGCGGGTGGCCCCTGGCCTGTCGATGGAAGAGCTGGAGCTGCAACTGGTGCGCCAGGTGGAGCCTGTGCGCCTGCTCAGCCGCCTGTCGCCCATGCTGGGGCTGATCGCCACGATGATCCCGCTGGGCCCCGCGCTGCAGAGCGTGGCGGCGGGCAACGGCCAGCAGGCGCTGGCGGTGTTCAGCGGCGCCTTTGCAGGCGTGGTGCTGGCGCTGGCCGCCGCGTCGGTGGGCCTGGTGGTGTACTCGGTGCGCCGCCGCTGGCTGCTGGCCGAACTGCTGGTGGTGCGCAAGGAGCGCGGGGTGGCGCAATGACCTTGAAGCACCTGAATGTGCTGGCCGAGGACGACGACGATCCGATGCTGTCGGCCGTGAACCTGGTGGACGTGTTCCTGGTGCTCGTGGTGGCGCTGCTCACGGCCGTGGCCGTGCAGACCCAGACCAGCGCCAACGAGAGCGTCACCATCATCCGCAACCCCGGCCAGCCCGACATGGAAGTGGTGGTGCGCGAGCAGGGCAAGGAGGTGCGCTTCAAGGGCGCGGGCAGCGCGGCGCAAGGGCAGGGCGTGCGCGCGGGCGTGGCCTACCAACTCGAAGACGGCAACATCGTCTACATCCCTGAAACGGGCGCTGCTCCTGCCGGCGCTTCGGCCGGTGGCGCGGGTGGCGCCGCCACGCCGGCACCCGCCAAGCCATGAAGGCGCTGATCCTGCGCGCGGCACTCTGGTGCCTGCTGCTGGCTGCGCCGCTGGCGCATGCCGTGCAGGCGGACAAGGCCCAGGGCGCAGCGGGCGCCAACAAGGCCGCACCCGTTCTGCTGTGGCTCACCTCCGACATCACCACGGCCACGCGCACGGCCATGGTGCAGCGCCTGGCCACCGAGGCAGGCCTGGGCTTTGCGCACATCGACTACCCGCTCGCCGGGCCGGCGGTGCTCGACGCAGCACAGGCCCGGACGCTGGAGCGCGCGCTGGCGGGCGCTGCGCTGGTGTGGGTGGATGCGCCGCATGCCAGCGTGGAGGCACGCCTGCGCCGCATGGCGGGGGCGCAGCTCGATGGCCGTGCCACACGTTCCCCCGGCCGCGTGGTGTGGGTGCCTGCGGGCGCCCCCGCCGCCGACTTGACCGCGCTCGATGCGCCCGCCCGCATGGTGGCCTACCTGCAGGCCGGTGGCCCGCGCAACCTGAAGAGCGCCATCGCCCTGGCGCGTGCCACCGTGGCGGGTGCTGCCATGCCCGCCTTGCCCGCGCCCGACATTCTGCCCCCCCGTGGCATCTACCACCCCGACGCGCCCCGGCTGCTGCCCAACGCCATGGCGCTCGAGGCATGGCGCCAGGGCCAGCCCGCGCTGCGCGGCCTGCCGGCGGTGGCCGTGCTGGTGCACCGCCACCATTTTGTCGATGGCAGCACCGAATGGCTCGATGCCTGGTTGCGCACCTTCCGCCAGCAAGGCCTGTTCGCCTATGCGGCGTTCGGCCAGCAGGTCACGGCGCAGACCCTGGCCGACGTGCTGGAGCTGCCCTCCGAGAGCGGCACCGGCCCCGGCCGCCTGCATGCCTCCGCCCTGGTGCTGCACCAGCTCGTGCCCCAGGCCGCCGCGCTGCAGCCGCTGCTGGCCCGCTGGGGCGCACCCTTGCTGGGCACGCAGCCCTACCGCGCGGGCGATGCCGCCGCGTGGGAGGCCAGCGACACGGGCCTGTCGCTGTCCGATGTGCCGTTCTACCTGGCGCAGCCTGAGGCGGCGGGTGCCATCGACCCGGTCCTGGTCGCCGCCCACGGCGCCGAGGGGCAAGACTTTCGCCTCATCGAGCGCCAGGCCCAGGCCGTGGCCGCCAAGGCACGGCGCCTGATCGCGCTGCAGACCAAACCGGCAGCAGACAAGCGCCTGGTGGCCATGGTCTACAACTACCCGCCGGGCGGCACCAACTTCGGCGCCTCGTTCCTCAACGTGCCGCGCAGCCTGGAGCAGGTCTCTGGCGGCTTGGCCCAGGCGGGCTACCGCACGCAGCAGGTGCCCGAACAGGGCTGGATCGACGGGCTCAAGCCGCTGCTGGCCGCCTATTACCCCGGCGCCGATGTGCGCGCGCTGCTGCAAAACGGCCAGGCCGCCGCGCTGCCACTGGCGCGCTATGAGCAGCACCTGGCCACGCTGCCGAAGGCCGTGCGCGAGCGCATGAACGCGCACTGGGGCCCGCCCGAAAAGAGCCGCTACGTGGTCGAGTGGCAGGGCGAAAAAGTGTTCGCCATCCCACGCCTGCAGGTGGGCCAGCTGGCCGTGCTGCCCCAGCCCCCGCGTGAGGAAACCCTGCGCCTGGGCCAGAACCCCTTCATGCACAAGAGCAAGGCGCCGCTGTCGCACCATTACCTGGCGGTGTACCTGTGGGCGCAGCTGGAGGCCGATGCGCTCATCCACTTCGGCACGCACGGCACGCAGGAATGGGCCGGTGGCAAGGCGCGTGCGCTGGATGTGCACGACGACGCGCTGCTGCCACTCGGTGACCTGCCCGTGGTCTACCCCTACATCGTGGACAACCTCGGCGAGGCCCTCACGGCCAAGCGCCGGGGCCGCGCCGTGCTGGTAAGCCACCGCACGCCCGTGTTCGCGCCTGCAGGCTTCGAGGCGCGCATGGCCCACATGCACGAGGTGATGCACGAATGGGAAACCGTGGACGAAGGCCCCACGCGCCGCGCGCTCGAAAAGCAGCTGGTGGCGCAGTTTGTGGAGCACCAGCTGCACCGCGACCTGGGCTGGAGCGCCGAGCGCATCGCGGCCGACTTCAGCGGCTTCCTGGAAATCCTGCACCCCTACCTGGACCAGCTCGCACAAAGCTCGCAGCCCAAGGGCCTGGCCGTGTTCGGCCGCGTGCCCGCGCCCGAGCAGCGGCGCGAGACCATCCTGCAGGCGCTGCGCAAGCCGCTGATCGAGGCGCTGGGCGAGGACATCGATGAGGCCTTTCTCATCAAGCACGACGCGGTGCTGGCTGCACGCCCCGCGCGCTGGCTGGAAGTGGCGCTGACCGACGCGCAGGCCGCCAGCGTGCTGGACCTGCGCCCCGTGCTGCCAGCGCAGGCTGCAACGCCGGGTGCGGCGGGTGCATCCGACGTGGTGCGCGCCGAAGACCATGTGCCCAACCGCGCCGCGCGCAAGCCCATCGACACGCCCGCGCTGCTGCAGCTGGCGCAGCGCGCACAGGAGCTGGAGCGCCTGCTGGCCACCGAAGGCGAGATGCCCGGCCTGCTCGCAGGGCTGGAGGGCCGTTTCCTCACCGCTGCGTACGGTGGCGATCCGATCCGCAACCCCGAGAGCCTGCCCACGGGCCGCAACCTCACGGGGCTGGACCCGAGCCGCCTGCCCACGCGCCAGGCTTATGCCGTGGCGCAGACGCTGTTCAACGACTGGTTCAAGGACTACCAGGCGCGCCATGGCGGCCAGGTGCCGCAGCGCATGGCGTTGTCGCTGTGGGCGGGCGAAACACTGCGCCACCAGGGGATCATGGAAGCGCAGGCCCTCGTGGCGTTGGGCATGCGCCCGGTGTGGGACGACGCGGGCCGCCCGGTGCGTGTGGAGACCATTGCCGCAGAAGAACTCAAACGCCCGCGCGTCGATGTGCTCATGAGCATCACCGGCTCGTACCGCGACCAGTTCCCCGCGCTGATGGCGCTCCTCGACCGCGCCGTGGCCCAGGCCGCGACGGCCGAGCCCGGCAATGTGATTGCGCGCAACACCGAGCAGATCGGCAAGGAGCTGCGCAAGCAGGGTGTGCCCCGCGCGCAGGCCGAGCAACTGGCGCGCGTGCGCTCGTTCGGCAACGCGGTGGGCGACTATGGCACCGGCCTGTCCGACGCGGTGCAGAGCGACGGCCTGCAAACCAACGATGCGCGCCTGGGCCAGATGTTCCTCGAACGCATGAGCCAGCCCTATCTGGAGGGCGAACCGGTGACGGGGGTTGCGGGCGGCACGGCCGCGAAGGCGCTGGGGGCCCACCTGCGCCGTACCGACGCCGCCATCCTGTCGCGCAGCTCGAACCTGTACGCCATGGTCAGCTCGGACGACCCGTTCCAGTACCTGGGCGGCCTGTCGGCCGCAGCCCGTGTGGCCGGCCGGTCGCAGGGGCTGGAGCTGCACGTGGCCCAGCTGCAGGATGTGAGCGAGCCCACCACCGAAACCGCGCAGCGCGCCATTGCGCTGGAGATGCAGTCGCGCTACCTGCACCCGGGCTGGCTCCAGGCGCAGAAGGCCGAGGGCTATTCGGGCACGCTGCAGGTGCTCAAGGCCGTGCAGTTCGCCTGGGGCTGGCAGGCCGTGGCGCCCGACACGGTACGCAGCGACCATTGGCAGAGTTTCTATGACGTGCTGGTGCGCGACAAGCACCAGCTGGGCCTGCCTGAATGGCTGAAGGAGCATCCGCAGGCCTATGCCCAGTCGCTGGAGCGCCTGGTGCAGGCGCAGCGCCAGGGATATTGGCAGGCCGATGCCGCCACGCAAAAGCAACTCGCGCAGATGTACCAGGAGCTGACGCGTGCCGCACCGCTGGCGGCCGAGCTGCCCAGCGTGCGCCGCTGGGTGGAGCAGGCCGCGCAGGGTGCGCCAGCGGCGGAATCCGCGCCCGCAGGCATGGCCGTGGCCACGCCGCAGTCGCCTGCCGCGCCGGCGCCGCGGCCCGTGCCGCCTGCTGCCGACCTGCCTGCGCCACCCGCCCAGGCAGAAGCCCCGCCCGCCGCACCCACCGTGCCCGCCATGGGCGTGCTGCTGGAGCGCCAGCCCGAGCGCGATGCCCCCGACACCGCCCAAGAACCCAGCCCCGTGGAGCGCATGGCCGGCATCGTGGCCCTGCTGGTCATGGCCCTGGTGGTGCTGGCGGGCGCTGCGTGGCAGGCGCGCCGTCCGTTCTCACTGTCCGCCGCGCCCGGCCTGGCCCGCGCGTGAATCGACCCTTCTTGAAAGCACCCCCACCATGCAGATCGAAACCCCACCCACCGAGAAGCGCTATGAAAAGCCCGAGGGCGAGCGCCGCGGCATCGTCATCGTCAACACCGGCGACGGCAAGGGCAAAAGCACGGCGGCCTTTGGCCTGGCGCTGCGCGCCCACGGCCGGGGCAAGGCCGTGAAGATCTTCCAGTTCATGAAGGTGCCCACCGCGCGCTTCGGCGAGCACCGCATGTTCGAGCAGCTCGGCCTGCCCATCGAGGGCCTGGGCGACGGCTTCAGCTGGAAGAGCAAGGACCTGGAGCACTCGGCCCAGCTGGCGCGCGACGGCTGGGAGAAGGCGCGCGCCGCCATCCTGTCGGGTGAGCACTTCCTGGTGGTGCTCGATGAGATCACCTACCCGCTGATCTACGGCTGGCTCCCGCTGGAGGGTGTGCTGCAGACGCTGCGCGAGCGGCCCAAGGAGGTGCATGTGTGCCTCACCGGCCGCCGCTGCCCGCCCGAGATCATCGAGCTGGCCGACACGGTGACCGAGATGCAGATGGTCAAGCACGCGTTCAAGGCGGGCATTCCCGCACAGCGCGGCATCGAGGACTGAGCACGTTCAAAGTCGCTTCGCGTCAATAATGCAACTTGGTTGCGTTATGCTTTCGCCCTTCCGCTTTCCCAAGGTCCTGTTCCATGCGCGTTTCCCTGACTTCCATTTCCCTGTGCCTCTGGTCTTTTGGCATGCAGTCACCGGCTGCGGCCGAGTCAGCCACCCTGTTGCCGGTGGAGGTGACGGCGCCGCGTGAGACGGCCGGCAGCACGCTGGGGCTCGACCTGCCTGGCACCACCGGCTCGCGCCTGGGCCTCACCGCACGCGAGACGCCCGCCAGCGTGAGCAGCCTGGGCGCGGCCGACATCGCCGAGCGCAGCCTGACCCGCGCGCAGGACGTGGCCGTGCGCATGCCCGGCATCACCGAGGCGCCGGCCCCCGGCAACGGCGGCACCAGCCTGGTGGCGCGCGGCTTTGCGGGCCACAGCTCGGTGGCGCAGATGGTGGACGGCACGCGCCTCATCGTGGCCTCGGGCACCATCACCTACCCGTTCTCGACCTGGCCCATGGAGTCGGTCGAGGTGCTGCGCGGCCCGGCCTCGGTGCTCTATGGTGACGGGGCGATCGGCGCGGCCGTGAACTACGTGACCAAGCGCCCGGTCTTCGGAACGCCGCAGCGCGAGGCGTTCCTGAGCGTGGGTTCGTTCGGCAGCGTGCAGGGCGGCGTGGGCCTGCGCGGCCCCATCAACGATGTGCTGGCCTACTCGGTCTACCTCGATGCCGAAAAGAGCGACGGCTACCGCCAGTTCATGGACACGCAGCGCCACAACTACGCGCTGGCCCTGGCCGTGCGCGCCAGCCCCGACCTGAATGTGACCCTGTCGCTGGACGGTGGCGTGAACGACGATGCGCGCTACTTCGGCACCCCGCTGCGCAATGGCGTGCTCGACGAGCGCCTGCGCCGCACCAATTTCAACGTGGCCGACTCGGTGGTCCAGTACGACGACCGCATCTGGCGCGCCAAGGTCGACTGGCAGGCCGCCGCCGGCGTGCGCCTGCGCAACGAGACCTACCACCTGACCACCGACCGCCACTGGCGCAATGCCGAGGCCTATGCCTTCAACGCCGCCGGCACGGCCGTGAACCGCAGCGACTACCTGGAGATCCTGCACGACCAGCAGCAGACCGGCAACCGCCTCGACACCGCGTTCGACGGCCACCTCGGCGGCATGAAGAACCGCTTCATCGTGGGCCTGGACTGGTACCGCACCAGGCTGCTGCACACCAACAACTCCCCGTACGGCGGCGCGAGCACGGTGGACCCGTTCAATTTCGCCCCGGGCGGCTTCATCAGCCCCGTGCCCACCCTCCCGGGCCGCGCGTCCGAACTCCAGACCACCGCGCTGTTCGCTGAGAACGCGCTCGACCTCACCAAGGAATGGAAGCTCGTGGCCGGCCTGCGCAGCGACCGCATGGAGCTTGACACCACCGACCTGCGCACGGGCGTGAACCTGGTCAAGAAGTATTCGCCCGTCACCGGCCGCCTGGGCGCCGTGTGGTCGCCCAGCGAGGCGCTGTCGCTCTACGGCCAGTTCGGCACCGGCACCGACCCGCTGTCCGGCGCGCTGTCGCTGCCGGGCGGCGGCAACACCTTCGACCTCACCAAGGGCCGCCAGGTCGAGGTCGGCGCCAAGGGCGCGGTGCCCGCCGTGCGCGGGGAGTGGACCGTGGCGCTGTACAAGATCGAAAAACGCAACCTGCTGTCACGCGACGCTGGCAACCCCAACCTCTCGCAGCAGGTGGGCCAGCAGTCCTCCACCGGCATCGAGCTGGCCTTCGCGGCCGAGCCCGTGCGCGGCTGGACCATCGACGCCAATGCCGCCTTGCTGCGTGTGCGCTACGACGCATTCAAGGAACTGGTCTCCGGCGCCCTGGTCTCGCGCGATGGCAACACGCCCACCGGCGTGCCCGAGCGCACCGCCAGCATCTGGACCACCTACCGCTTCCTGCCGCAGTGGCAGGCGGGTTTTGGCGCGCGCTACGTGGGTGCGCGCCAGGGCAACACCGCCAACACCACGCAACTGCCGTCGTATGTGGTGCTGGATGCCTCGCTGGCCTACGACCATTCGCGCAACCTCAAGCTCGGCCTGGCCGTGAAGAACCTGGCCGACCGCGACTATGCGCTGGCCGGCACGGCCAACGCGCGCTGGCTGCTGGGTGCGCCGCGCACCGTGCAGCTGACCGCGCGCGCAACGTTCTGATCGCGGCGAACCGGGCAAGGCGCGGCGCATGCTGAAGAAGCTCGTCATCTTCGTGCACAAGTGGCTGGGCGTGGTGCTGGCGCTGTTCTTCCTCATGTGGTTCGTGAGCGGGGTGGTGCTGTACTTCGTGCCGTTCCCCAGCCTCACGGCGGCGGAGCGGCTGGCCGCCTTGCCCGCCCTGACGCTGGAAGGCCCGGGATGCTGCCTTGCGGCGCAGGATGCCGCCCAGCGCGCGGGACTGCGGCCTGCGGTGGGCGGCGAGGCGCGCCTGGGCATGCTGGGCGATGCGCCGGTGTGGCGCCTGCTGGCCACGGAAGACGCGGTGCCGGCACGCGCCGTGGCGCGTGCGCCGCAGCCCGATGCCAGGCCGCGCTGGCGCACCGTGGACGCGCGCAGCGGGACGCTGCTCGCGCCGCTGTCGCCGGACGCGGCCGCCCGGGTGGCCGAGGCCTTCAGCGGCCGCCGCGCCACGGGCACCGAGTGGGTCGAGCGCGACCAGTGGACGGTGCCGCAGGGCCTGGATGTGCACCGTCCCCTCATCAAGGTGCTGCTGGACGGCGATGACGGACTGCAGCTGTACGTCTCGCCCGGCGCGGCCGAGGTGGTGCGCGACACGCGCCGCGCCGAACGCTTCTGGAACTGGGTGGGCGCCGTGCCGCACTGGATCTACCCCACCGTGCTGCGGCAGTTCCCCAGGGCCTGGCACCACGTGGTGGTGTGGCTTTCCATCCCCGGGGTGCTGCTGGCCGCCACGGGCATCGTGCTCGGCGTCTGGCAGCTGTTCCTGAACCGCCAGCGGTGGATTCCGTACCGCAGGTTCTGGATGCGCTGGCACCACATCCTGGGCCTGGTGGCCGCGGTGTTCACGCTCACCTGGATGTTCTCGGGGTTGATGTCGATGAACCCGTTTGGCGTGTTCGGCGGCGCGGCCGTGGGGCCCCAGGCGCGGGCGCAGTGGGCCGGTGAGCCCGCCCCGCTCAGCCGGGGGCCACGGGATGCGGTGGTGCTGGCGGCGGCGCAGGGCATGGTCGTGCAGGAGCTGGATCTGCTGCGCATCGCGGGCCAGGCCTGGTACCGGGTGCGTGGCCGGGAATCCGCGGGCATTCCTTCACAATGGCTGGTGCGGGCGGATGGTCCGTCTGCCACCATGGCGCGGGCACTGCCCGACGCCATGCTGCGCGCGCGGCTGCAGATGCTGCGCCCCGAAGCACCGGCACCTGCCGTGGAGAAGATGGAGCACTACGACGACCTTTACTATGCGCGGCGCCAGGACGGCGCTGCCCTGCACACGCGGCCGCTGCCGGTGTGGCGCGCGCGCTGGGCCGATGACGGGGTGGCGGTGTATGCCGACCCGGCGTCGGGCCGCATCGTGCTGCGCACCGACGCGGGCACGGCGTGGCAGCGCGTGCTGTACCACGGCCTGCACAGCCTGGATTTCGCGCCGCTGCTCGCGCGCCCTGTGCTGCGCACCTGGCTGATCGTCGAGCTTTCGCTGCTGGGTGTCGCGCTGTGTGCCACTTCGTGCGTGATCGCGTGGCGGGTGCTGGTGCCACGGCGGCGCGCCGCCCGCGCCCAGGGGCCGGCCCGCGATGCGGGAGGCGCATGGACGGCGTAGTCGCGGGGCTGGTTCCCGGCGCGGGCTGGGCCGCATGGCGCGTGCTCGTGTGGGTACCCGCGCTGGCCCTGGTGATCGACTGGTGGCTGGGCGAGCCGCCCGCGGCCTGGCACCCCGTGGTGTGGATGGGCAAGGCGCTGCAGCGCGGGGGCGAGCGGCTGGCCCCCACGGTGCCCGTGGCGCAGGATTGGAGATGTTTTTGGCTTGCAGCGCTTGTCTGGTGTGCGCTGGCAGCTATTGTTTTGATAGTTTCCGCGGTGTTGCAGCATGCGGCGTTCGCACTGCATGAACTGCTTGCCGCGGCCGTGCTGGCCTTTCTGCTCAAGCCCTTGCTCGCCTGGCGCATGCTGCGCGACGAGGTGCTGGCGGTGGAGGTGGCGCTGGGCCAGTCGCTGCCCGAAGGGCGCGCGCGCCTGTCGCGGCTGGTGAGCCGGGACGTGAGCGCCCTGAGCGCTGTCGAGGTGCGTGAATCGGCCATCGAATCGCTGGCCGAGAACCTCAACGATTCGGTGGTGGCGCCCCTGTTCTGGTTCGTGCTGCTGGGCCTGCCCGGTGCCGCGCTGTACCGCTTTGCCAACACGGCCGATGCCATGTGGGGCTACCCCGGCATGCGCGGGGGACGCTACTGGCAGTGGGCGGGCAAATGGGCCGCGCATGCCGATGATGTCCTGTCGTGGCTGCCGGCGCGCATCACCGCCTTGCTGCTGGTGGCCGGCGCACGCGGCATGCGGCTGCGCACGCTGGCGCGCCAGGCCCGCAAGACGCCTTCGCCCAACAGCGGCTGGCCGATGGCGGCCATGGCGCTGGCGCTCGGGGTGCGGCTGGCCAAGCCCGGCGTGTACACGCTGCATGGCGCGGGCCGCGCGGCCGGTCCGCTGGATACGCGGCGCGCGGCGCGCCTGGGCGGCAACGCGGTGCTGGCGCTGGTTCCGCTGCTGGCGGCCGCCCAGTTGCTGCTGGTGATGGTGTGCACGGCATGAGCGGGCCCCTGCGCTGGAGCGCGGCCGCCCCCGAGCACGGCGGGCCGGATGCGATGGGCGCCGCGCTCCATGACTTCTCCACCAACAGCAATGCCTGCGGGCCATGCCCGGGGGCGCTGCATGCCGTGCGGGCGGCCGATGCCACCCGCTACCCCGACCCGGCCTACACCGCCCTGCGCGAGGGCCTGGGGGCATTCCACGGCGTGGCCCCCCGGCGCATCGTGCTGGCGGGCGGCGCCAGCGAGTTCATCCACCGCATCACTGCGCTGGCCGTGCAGAAGGGCTGCGTGCAGGTCGCGTTGCCCGCGCACAGCTATGGCGACTACGCCCAGGCCGCGCAGGCGCGGGGCCTGGCACTGGCGCGCGCAGGCGAAGCGGGCGCGGGCCTGGCGGGCTTGGCGGGCTTGCAATGGGCCTGCGACCCTTCCAGTCCCCTGGGCCGGCCAGACCCTGCCGCGCATGTTTGGCATGCGCCGGCCGATGGCGGCGTCCCCGGCGTCCTGCGCGTGCTCGACTGCGCCTATGCGCCGCTGCGGCTGGAGGGCCCGGGCGCCTGGACCGGCCGGCCCGCCACCACCCCGGCCCATTGCTGGCAGGTGTGGACGCCGAACAAGGCACTGGGCCTCACCGGCGTGCGTGCGGCCTATGCCGTGGCGCCCGCGGGTGCCGAAGGGCAGGTGGACACACTGGTTGCGCTGGCTCCCTCGTGGCCGCTGGGCGCGCACGGCGTGGCCCTGCTGCAGGCCTGGCTGGACCCCGCCGTGCAGCAGTGGGTGGTGGGCAGCCTTGCCACCCTGCGCGACTGGAAAGCGCGCCAGCTGGCGCTGTGCGCGGGCCTGGGCTGGGCGGTGCGGGCGGGCAGCCAGGCCAACTACTTCTGCGCCCGGCCTGACGGCGGGCCCGATCCCCAGTCCCTGGCCGAACGGCTGGCCGGGCTGCGCGGCCAGGGCATCAAGCTGCGCGACTGCACCTCGTTCGGCCTGCCGGGCCATGTGCGGCTGGGGGTGCTGCCGCCAGCGTCGCAACAGGCTTTGCTGCAGGCATGGGGGCGCTGATCCCGCGCCGCGCGGGCGCTACCATGCCGGATTCATCCATGCATCTTCCTCTCCCTATCTCTTCAGGAGGCCCGGCCCCCGTGCGAACCATCACCGTCACCCGCTACGTCACGCCGCTGCGTGAAGGCGGATCCATGCCCGCCGTGGTCGAAGGCGACGACCTCGGGCTGTACGTGCTCAAGTTCCGGGGGGCGGGGCAGGGCGTGCGCGCCCTCCTGGCCGAGCTCATTTCCGGGGGCCTGGCGCGGGCCCTGGGCTTGCCCGTGCCCGAGATCGTGCTCGCCCAGCTGGACACGGGCCTGGCCCAGACCGAGCCCGACCCCGAAATCCAGGACCTGGTGCGCGCCAGCGGCGGTCTCAACGTGGGGCTCGACTACCTGTCGGGCGCGCTCAACTTCGACCCCGCGGTGGACGAGGTGTCCGAGGACTTCGCCTCGCGCCTGGTCTGGTTCGATGCCCTGGTGGCCAATGTGGACCGCACGGCGCGCAACACCAACCTGCTCGTGTGGCACCGCAAGCCCTGGCTCATCGACCATGGCGCCTCGCTCACCTTCCACCATGCGTGGAATGGCGCGGTGGCGCAGCCCGCCAGGCCTTTCGCGCCGATTGCCGACCATGTGCTGCTGCACCGCGCCACGGCCATCGGCGAGGTGGACGGCGAACTGGCGGCGCTGCTCACGCGCGAGGTGCTCACGGGCATCCTGGCGGATGTGCCCGATGAATTCCTGGCCTTGGCCGGCGCCGAGCATGCCGAGGGCCCGCTGTCGGCCCCGGCCAGCCATCGCCAGGCCTATGTGGACCATTTCGCGGCGCGCATCGCGGGGCGCGAGGCCTGGGTGAAGGGGGCCATCGATGCACGCGGCTGAGGTGTACGACTACGCCATCGTGCGTGTGGTGCCGCGCGTGGAGCGCGAAGAGTTCATCAACGCGGGCGTGATCCTCTCGTGCCAGCGCAGCGGCTTCCTGCAGGCCGCCATCGCGCTCGACGAGGCGCGCCTGCTGGCCATCGACCCGCGGGCCGACATCGACACCGTGCGCCGCCACCTGGCGGCCATCGTGGCCATTTGCGCCGGGGACGAGGGCTGCGGGCCGATTGCGCGGCTGCCCTACCGCTCGCGCTTTCACTGGCTCACCGCCAGGCGCAGCGCCGTCATCCAGACATCGCCCGTGCACACCGGCCGCTGCACCGACGCGGCGGCGGCGCTCGACCACATCATGGACCGCATGGTGAGGCCCCTGCCTTGAACGCATCCACTTCTCCGCGCATGGCGCGCTGCGTGATGGTGCTGGGCACCACCAGCGGCGCCGGCAAGAGCTGGCTCACCACCGCGCTGTGCCGCCACTACAGCAACCTGGGCCTGAAGGTCGCGCCGTTCAAGGCGCAGAACATGAGCAACAACGCGCGCGTCGTGCCCGGCCCCGGCGGGTTGCTGGGCGAGATCGGCAGCGCGCAGTACTTCCAGGCCCTCGCGGCCCGCGCCGGGCCCGAGGTGCGCATGAACCCACTGCTGCTCAAGCCCGAGGCCGACACGCACAGCCAGGTCGTGCTGATGGGGCAGGTGAGCGCGGAGCTCACGGCCATGCCCTGGCGCGGCCGCAGCGAAAAGGTGTGGCCGCAGATCGCCGCCGCGCTCGATGCGCTGCGCGCCGAAAACGACGTGGTGGTGATCGAAGGCGCGGGCTCGCCCGCCGAGATCAACCTGCACGCGAGCGACATCGTGAACATGCGCGTCGCGCGCCATGCCGGCGCCCGCTGCCTGCTGGTGACCGACATCGACCGGGGCGGCGCCTTTGCGCACCTGTACGGCACCTGGGCGCTGCTGCCCGAGGACGAGCGCGCACTGATCCATGGATTCGTGCTCAACAAGTTCCGCGGCGATGCCCGCCTGCTGGCGCCCGCGCCGCAGATGCTGCAGGACCTGACCGGCGTGCCCACCGTGGCAACGGTGCCGATGCACTGGCGCCACGGCCTGCCCGAGGAGGATGGCGTGTTCGACGACCGCAGCACCTCGGCCGGCACCGTGCACACCACCGTGGCCGTGGTGGCCTATCCGCGCATCAGCAACCTCGATGAGTTCCAGCCCCTGAAGAATGTGCCCGGCGTGCGCCTGCTGTGGGCGCGCAGCCCGGCCGACCTGGGCGGCCTGAAGCCCACGGACTGGGTGGTGCTGCCCGGCTCCAAGGCGACGGCCGCCGACCTGGCCTGGCTGCGCGCGCAGGGGCTGGACCAGTCCATCGCGGCCCATGCCGCGCGCGGCGGGGCCGTGCTGGGGGTGTGTGGCGGCCTGCAGATGCTGGGCGAGGCGCTGATCGACACCGAGGGCATCGACGGCAATGCGCCCGGCCTGGGCCTGCTGCCGCTGGTCACCGCCTTCGCGCGCGACAAGACGGTGCGGCTCACGCGCGCGCGTTGCGGTGCGCTGCCGGGCGCCTGGGGGGCGCTGTCGGGGGTGGAGGTGGCGGGCTATGAAATCCACCACGGCCAGACCGCGCAGCACCCGGCCATGGCGGCCAAGGGCGATGTGGCACACGAGGTGATGCCAGGCCTGGCCTGGAGCAATGCGGCGGGCAATGTGCTGGGGGTGTACCTGCACGGCCTGTTCGAGGACGGGGCGGCGCTCCAGGCGCTGTTCGGTGCGCGGCTCGCCGCGCCGGTGCCCACGCTCGACAGCGTGTTCGACGGCCTGGCGCACGCCATCGGCCCCTGTTTCACGCCCGGGGTGCTGGATGCGCTGGTGGCCGCGTAGGGCTGCCGCGGTGGCGGGCCTCGGCGCTTTACACCCGTTCGCAGTGGTATGCGAGCGTGGTGTACGGGAAGCGCACGGTGCCCTGCCCGCGCAGCGCGGGGTGGTGGGCGATGAGTGCCTCGATCCGTGCGCGCACCTGGGCCCGCTCGCTGTCGGGCAGGGCGGCGATGAAGCTCACCGACATGAAGCGGTCCATGATGACCTGCTGTGGCGGCCCCACATGCTCATGCGGCAGCCGGGTCTCGGCCAGTGGGCTGAAGCCGGGGTGCGGGAAGGGCCGGCGCCAGTCGCCCTTGTAGAAGCGCGGCGCATCGCCCTCGAAGGGCGTGATGATGTCCGTGAGTTCCGCCACCCAGTCCACCGACTCGTCGCGCACATTCCACACCAGGCCAAGCCGGCCGCCGGGGCGCAGCACGCGGTGGAATTCATCCAGAGACTCGTTCGTGGCAAACCAGTGGAAGGCCTGCGCACAGACCAGGGCATCGAGCGCGCCGGACGGCAGCGGAATGGCCTGGGCCGTTCCCGCCACGGCGCGCACCGTGGGCAATTGCAGGGCATCGATCCTGGCGCGCATCGCATCCACGGGCTCCACGCCCACCACACCGGCCCCGGTGGCCGCGAGCAGCGCGGTGAACTTGCCCGTGCCCGCGCCCACATCGGCCACCTGGCGGCCGGGGCCCAGGCCCAGGGTCTGCCCCAGCCAGGCCGACAGCGCCGCCGGGTAGTCGGGCCGGCCGCGCGCGTATGTCTGGGCCTCATTCGCATAACCCCGCTGTGCCGCTGCGTGCACGGCATCTTTCTTCGTGTTCTCTACCACCATGACCGCACCTTTCATTCTTCCACCCGTTGATGACCTCCATGATGCCGCGTTGGCCAGCCGCCTGCAGCACGTGATCGATTACAAGACCAAGCCGCTCGGCTCCCTGGGGCTGCTGGAGCGCCTGGCGCTGCGCCTGGGGCTCATCCTGGGCACCGAGACGCCTGCACTGCATGCGCCGCAGATGCTGGTGTGCGCGGGCGACCACGGGCTGGCCGCAAGGGGCGTGTCGGCGTTTCCGAGCGACGTGACGTGGCAGATGGTCGAGAACTTCCTGGCCGGTGGCGCCGCCGTGAGCGTGCTCGCGCGCCAGCACGGCCTGGGCCTGACGGTGGTGGACTGCGGCGTGGCCAAACCCATCGCCGCGCGCGAGGCAGCGCCCGGCCAGCCGCACTTGCTGCTGCGCAAGGTGGCGCTGGGCACTCAGGACGCTTCCGTCGGGCCCGCGATGACGGCGGCGCAGTGCGCTGGGGCCCTGGCGAACGGCGCGGAGGTGGTGCGCGGCCTGCCCGGCAATGCGCTGCTGCTGGGCGAGATGGGCATCGGCAACACGTCCGTGGCCTCGCTGCTGCTGGCACGGCTGGCCGGCCTGCCGCTGGCCGAGGTGACGGGCGCCGGCACGGGGCTGGATGCGGCCGGCATCGAGCGCAAGCGCGCGGTGCTGCAGCAGGCGCTGGACGTGAACGCCGGGGCCACCGGCCCGCTGGATGCGCTGGCCGCCCTGGGCGGCTTCGAGGTCGCCACGCTGGTGGGCGCGGTGCTGCAGGCCGCGGCCGAGCGCCGTGTGATCGTGGTGGATGGCTTCATCACCAGCGCCGCCGTGCTGGTGGCCAGCCGCCTGCAGCCGGCCGTGCTGCAGCGCTGCGTGTTCGCCCACCGATCGGGCGAGCGCGGCCACAGCCTCATGCTCGCGCAGATGCAGGCCGAGCCGCTGCTGGACCTGGGCCTGCGCCTGGGCGAGGGCTCGGGCGCTGCGCTCGCCTGGCCGCTGCTGCAGTCGGCGTGCGCGGTGCTCAGCGAGATGGCGAGCTTCGAGTCGGCCGGGGTCGCCACCCAGACAGCCTGAACCAGGGGGCGGCGCCCCTGCGGCGCAGCCTTCCACCGCCTGGCGCCCGGCGGCGTGCGATTTGTCTCTCAGGCCTCGACCGTCTGGTTGCGCCCCTGCTCCTTGGCGCGGTACAGCGCGGCATCGGCGCGCGAGAGCATGCCGTCCAGCGTCTCGCCGGGGCCTGCCCAGCTGGTGAGTCCGATGCTGACCTCGCAGTCGAGCGGGTGGCCCGTCGCCAGCGCGGCGTGGATGCGCTGCGCCACGCTCCGGGCCGCCACTCCCTGCGTGCCTGGCAGCAGCACCATGAATTCTTCTCCGCCATACCGCCCCAGGCGGTCCGCGCGGCGCAGGACCTGGCGCGTCCGTTCGGCGAAATGCACGAGCACGGCATCTCCGTGCTGGTGTCCATGGGTGTCGTTCACGGACTTGAAGTTGTCCAGGTCCAGCATCATGATCGAGGGGCCGTTGCCGTAACGCTGTGCGCGCTCCAGCTCGTCCTCGCAGCGCTGCAGCAGCGCGCGCCGGTTCAGTGTCTGGGTGAGCGAGTCGTGCGTCGCCAGATGTTCCAGCTCGGTGCGCAGGCGGTCGGTGGCCATGAGCACCGCGCCGATGGACAGCATGAGCACCGTCAGCACGTAGGCGCCGATGTACAGGGTCTGGAACAGCGAAGGTTCCATCAGGTCCGCGCCGGCGCGCCCGGCCATGATGGAGCCCAGGCGCACGGCAAGGACGCCCATGTGCAGCGCCAGGACGACCTCCACCAGCCGCACGGGGAAGTTGCGCCCGCCGTGCCGCAGCATGAAGCGCAATTGTGCGGCATAGACGATGCCCATGGCCACCGTGAAGAACCCGACCCGCAGGCCGTAGTGCGGCATCCAGTAGGTCAGCCAGATGAACACGAGGGTGGTGCCCGCCATGACCCAGGACCAAGTGCGCCAGGTGGAGGGCCTGCCCATGAAGCTGCGCGTGCCCATGTAGTAGGTCACGGTGCCCAGCACCAGCAGCTGGTTGGCCAGCACCAGGCTCAGCCAGTCCGGGATGAAGCCGCGCGCGCTGAAAAGCACCGTGGACGCCAGCCACAGCAGCGGCGCCAGCGCCCAGGCGCCCACCCCCTGGATCGACGGCGGGTAGTAGCGCCTCATGAAAAGCAGGACGATGGCCATGACGGCGGACATGAAGCCCGCCATGGCGATCATGGAGCGCGGGTCGAGGTTCGTCATCCAGCGTGAATGGGAAGAGGGCGCGCTACGTAAGAAATTGTTTCTGCTGCGATTTCAGTATAGCCATACGAATATGTTTCAGGCGTGTGCCATGGGCCCCGCAAACGTTTCCGTGCACCAGAAAAAGGAGCCGAAGCGGCAAGGATGGTGCGCGCAGCGCGGGGCCGGCACAGGCCGGGCACAAGGATGGTGCGATTTGTACGCAAACTCAATGAAAAATTGTGTACAAAGTTGGCATGGGCCTTGCGTTCATGGGTGCCATGCAAGCTCCCATCCCTGCCCAGCCCCCGGTTGCCATTGAAATCGTCGCGCTCACCAAGCGCTACGCCAGCGGCAAGCCCGCCGTGGACGCCATCAACCTGCGCATCGCCAGCGGCAGCTACTGCTGCCTGCTGGGCCCCTCGGGATGTGGCAAGAGCACCACCTTGCGCATGATCGCCGGGCACGAGTCGGTGACCAGCGGCGACATCCTGCTGGAGAACCGCAACATCACCGACCTGCCCGCCGCCGCGCGCGGCACGGCCATGATGTTCCAGAGCTTCGCGCTGTTCCCGCACCTCTCGGCGCTGGACAACGTGGCCTTCAGCCTCAAGATGAAGGGCGTCGCCAAGGCCGAGCGGCAAGCCAAGGCGCGCGATCTGCTGGAGCGCGTGGCCATGGGCCACCTGGCCGAGCGCAAGCCCGCCGAACTCTCGGGCGGGCAGCAGCAGCGCGTGGCGCTGGCGCGGGCCCTCATCACCCAGCCGCGTGTCTTGCTGCTGGACGAACCCCTTTCGGCACTCGACCCCTTCCTGCGCATCCAGATGCGCGCCGAGCTGCGCCGCTGGCAGAAGGAGCTGGGCCTGACCTTCATCCACGTGACCCACTCGCAGGAAGAGGCCATGGCCCTGGCCGACACCATGGTGGTGATGAACCACGGCGTGATCGAGCAGGTAGGTTCGCCGCACGAGGTCTATAACCGTCCCGCCAGTGAGTTCGTTGCGCGCTTCATGGGCGGCCACAACGTGATCGACACGCCCGAAGGCAAGGTGGGTGTGCGCACCGACCACCTGCAGATCGCCCCCGCCAGTGCCGGGCTGCCCTGGGGTGCCCAGCGCATGCAGGCCGTGGTGACCGACGTGGAATACCAGGGCACCTATGTGCTGCTGGGCCTGCAAAAGCAGGGCGTGGCGCTGTCGGCCAACGCCACGGCCGCCTACTCGGTGATGGTCTCGGAAGCCGCCTTTGCCGCCCAGCCCTACACGGTGGGGCAGGCGGTGCAGCTGCATTGGACGCCCGACCAGGCGCACCCGCTGTCTGTGCCCGCTCCCGCAATGGCCGTCGCCGCCTGACCGCGCCGCCACGTCCCCTCTTTTTCCACCCGTCCCCTTCCGCAACCCAAGGAGTTTTCCCATGTCCGATGATTCCCGTGCCGATTCCCCCGCTGTTGTCGTTACCGAGGCTGCAGGCGTGCAGCGCCGCTCGCTGCTCAAGGGCACGGCGGGCATCCTGGCCGCTGGCGTGTTCCCGGCCGTCCATTCGCAGGAAAAGATCGTGCTGCGCTACCTGGGCACGGCGGTGAACCAGGACAAGGCGATTGCCGAGAAGTTCAAGGCCGACACCGGCATCGAGATCCAGTACGTGGCCGTGACCACCGACGACGTGACCAAGCGCGCCGTGACCGCGCCCAACAGTTTCGATCTGATCGACACCGAGTACTTCTCGCTGAAAAAGATCGTCCCCACGGGCAACTTGAAGGGCATCGACACCAAGCGCATCAAGAACGCCGACAAGATCACCACGCTGTTCACCACCGGCCAGGTGGCTGGCAAGGCCGTGGGCGACCAGGGCACGGCGCCCAAGAAGGTGATCTACCTGGAGGGCGAGAAGTCCAAGAAGTTCGCGACCGCGCCCACGCAGTTCATGAGCCTGATCCCCACCGTGTACAACGCCGACACGCTGGGCATCCGCCCCGACCTCATCAAGCGCCCCATCAGCTCCTGGGCCGAGCTGCTCAACCCCGAGTTCAAGGGCAAGACCGCGATCCTGAACATCCCCTCCATCGGCATCATGGACGCCGCCATGGTGGTCGAGGCCATGGGCATCTACAAGTACCCCGACAAGGGCAACATGACCAAGAAGGAGATCGATCTCACGATCAAGACCCTGATCGAGGCCAAGAAGCAGGGCCAGTTCCGCGCGCTGTGGAAGGATTTCAACGAGTCGGTGAACCTGATGGCATCGGGCGAGGTGGTGATTCAGTCGATGTGGAGCCCGGCCGTCACCGCCGTGCGCACCAAGGGCATCGCCTGCAACTTCCAGCCGCTGAAGGAAGGCTACCGCGCCTGGGCCGCCGGCTTCGGCCTGCCGGCCACCCTGTCGGGCAGGAAGCTCGATGGCGCCTACGAGTTCATCAACTGGTTCCTGGACGGCTGGGCGGGTGCCTACCTGAACCGCCAGGGCTACTACAGCGCCGTGCTGGAGACCGCCAAGTCCAAGATGGAAGCCTACGAGTGGGCCTACTGGATGGAAGGCAAGCCCGCCACGCAGGACATCAAGAGCCCCAACGGCGACGTGCTGGCCAAGACCGGCGCGGTGCGCGACGGCGGCAGCTATGAGTCGCGCATGGGCGGCATCGCCTGCTGGAACGCGCTGATGGACGAGAACAACTACATGGTGCAGAAGTGGAATGAATTCGTCGCGGCGTAGAGAGTGCACCCCCTGAGGCGCTTTGCGCCTTCCCCCTCTCTCGACCCGCTGCGCGGGTCGGGAGGGGGACGTCCCCGGTGCGGCGGGGCGGCCCTTGCACGGGGGCACTGGCCTTTGGCCGCGCCAGTTTCAAGGATTAAGACGAAACGCCGAGCTGCGGATATCTGATACCGATTGTTTGCAAACACCATGAGCACAACCCACACACCGACCTTGCCTGCTGCTGCCGTCCCCGGCCGCAGCATTGCCGCCTGGTGGCAGGCTGCGCCGTTCACGCTGGTGTTCGCGCTGTTCTTCCTGATTCCGCTGGCGCTGATCGTGATGGTCAGCTTCTGGGACTTCAATGAGTACGAATTGCTGCCGGGGTTCACGTTCAAGAACTACGTGTCGATTTTTGCGGGCTGTGGTGATGCGTCAGACGGGCTGTGTGTCACGCTCAAGACGTATTACTCCACGCTCAAGTTCAGTTTTCTGGTGTGGCTGATCACGCTGGTGATCGGCTTCACCGTGGCCTATTTCCTGGCCTTCCATGTGCGCTCTTCGGGCACGCAGACGCTGCTGTTCGTGCTGTGCACCATTCCGTTCTGGACCTCGAACGTGATCCGCATGATCTCGTGGGTGCCGCTGCTGGGGCGCAACGGGTTGGTCAACCAGACGCTGATGGGCATGAACCTGATCGAGACGCCCGTGGAGTGGCTGCTGTTCTCGGACTTTTCGGTGGTGCTGGCCTTCGTGCACCTGTACACCATGTTCATGATCGTGCCCATCTTCAACAGCATGATGCGCATCGACCGCAGCCTCATCGAGGCGGCCAGCGACAGCGGCGCCAGCGGCTGGCAGACGCTGTGGAACGTGATCATCCCGCTGTCGCGCACCGGCATCATCATCGGCTCCATCTTCGTGATCACCATCGTCATGGGCGACTTCGTGACCATCGGCGTGATGGGCGGGCAGCAGATCGCATCGATTGGCAAGATCATCCAGGTGCAGACCTCGTACCTGCAGTTCCCGCTGGCCGCGGCCAATGCCGTGATCCTGCTCGCGGTGGTGCTGATGATCATCTGGGGCCTCACGCGCCTGGTCGACATCCGAAAGGAACTCTGACATGTCCATGCGCGATTCCCGCCCCGCGAGCTTCTGGCCCCTGGCCCTCGTGTTTGCCCTGTTCGTGCTGTTCATGTACGGGCCCATGCTGGTCATCTTCATCCTGAGCTTCCAGGGCCCCGAAGGCGGGCTGACCTTTCCCATGCGCGGCGTGTCGCTGCACTGGTTCCACAAGCTGGCCGAGGGGCTGGGGGTGGTGGACATCGGCGCGGCGCTGTGGCGCTCGCTGGGCCTGGGCGTGGCGGTGATGCTGTGCACGGTGGTGCTGTCGGTGCTGGCCGGCCTGGCCTTCCGCAAGCGGCTGGCGGGGGGCAACACGCTGTTCTTCATCGTCGTGGCCAGCCTGATCATGCCGTCGATCATCGTCTCGCTGGGCATCGGGCTGGAGTTCCGGCTCATCGACAACGGTATCAAGGCGGCCCTGGAATGGCTGGGCATGGAGAGCACGCTCGAGGGCTACGGTACGTCGCTCGGCCTGTTCACCTCGGCCCTGGGCGCGCACCTGACCTGGACGCTGCCGTTCGGCCTGCTCATCATGTTCGCGGTGTTCAACCGCTTCAACCCATCCTACGAAGAGGCCGCGCGCGACCTGGGCGCCACGCCCTGGCAGGGCTTTGCCCATGTGGTGCTGCCCTTGATCGCGCCCTCGGTCGTGGGCATCGGCATGTTCGGCTTCACCCTGAGCTGGGACGAGATCGCCCGCACCTCGCAGGCCATCGGCGACGTGAACACGCTGCCGCTGGAGCTGCAGGGTCTGACCAGCACGGTGACCACGCCGTCCATCTACGCGCTGGGCACGCTGACCACCGTGGTGTCGTTCATCGTCATGGGCATCACGCTGGCGTTGGTATGGGCCTTGGGGCGCAGGCGCAAGGGCCGTCCGGGTTAAAAACGGCACCCTTATGACGACCATCAACCCCAAGCCCCGGCGCACACGCGCTGCGGTCACCGAGCCGCCCGTGCAGCCCGGCGCGACCGGCCAGCTCAGCGACAACGACATGTACGACCGCATGGTGTCGGCCATCCTCGACCACCGGCTGCCTCCGGGCACCAAGCTGGTGGAGGACAAGCTGGCGGCGGCCTTTGGCGTGTCGCGCACGCGCGTGCGGCCGGTGCTGGTGCGGCTGGCCAATGAACAGGTTGTCACGCTCACGCCCAACCGGGGCGCATCCATTGCCCAGCCCACGCCGCAAGAGGCGCTGGAGGTGTTCGAGGCCCGCCGCCTGCTGGAGCCGCGCCTGGTGGAGCTGTTCATCGCCAACGCGACCGATGCCGACATTGCCGCGCTGCGCGCCTGCATCGACGACGAAGAGTCGGCCCGGGCCAGTGGCGACATGCGCCGCGCCATTCGCCTGTCGGGCGATTTTCATCTGCACATCGCGCAGGCCGCCGGGCACCAGACACTGGGGCGCATCCTGCGGGAGCTGGTCTCGCGCACCTCGCTGATCCTCATGACCTACAGCCCCAGCCACGCCCGCGAACGCGAGGAGGCCACGGCCTGCGGCTGCCGCGAGCACCGGGCGTTGATCGATGCCATCCGCCTGCGCGACGCGCGCGAGGCGGCGCGCCTCATGCTGACGCACCTGGCCCGCATCGAAACGCAGCTGGAGTTCACCCCGCCGGCCAGCGATGTGCCCGATCTGGCGCAATTGCTGGGCGCCTGAATCCCGACACCTTGCCATGCGCCAGCTGCTCGTCCTCAACCCCAACACCTCGGCCAGCGTCAGCGCCTTGCTGCAGCGGCATGTGCAGGCAGCCGCAGGTTCGCATGTGGCGGTGCGCACGGCCACGGCACGTTTTGGCGCCCCCTACATCGCCTGCGAGGCCAGCTATGCCGTGGCAGCCCATGCCGCATTGGACGCCTGGGCCCATGAGCTGGCGCAACCCCGGCCCCGGCCCGATGCCGTGCTGATCGGCTGCTTTGGCGACCCGGGCCTGATGGCGCTGCGCGAAAGCTGCCCCGTGCCTGTGACGGGCCTGGCCGAAGCCTCCTTCATCGAAGCCGCCCGCCATGGGCGCTATGCCATCGTCACGGGCGGCGAGCGCTGGGGCCCCATGCTGCAGCGCCTGGCGCAGGCGCTGGGGCATTCGCACGGGCTCGCGGGTATTCACACGGTGGCGCCCACGGGGGCCCAGCTGGCGGCAGACCCTGAAGCCGCCCGTGCCTTGCTGGTGGAGGCCTGCCGCGACGTGGTGCGGCAGATGGGGGTGCAGGCTGTCATCCTGGGCGGGGCAGGGCTTGCCGGCATGGCCGCTGCGGTGCAACCCCAGGTGGGGGTGCCGGTGATCGACAGCGTGGTGGCCGGTGCGACCTGGGCCCTGCGTGCGCACCCCGTGCCGCCGGAGCGGAAAGTGGCGGGGTTTGAGGTGGCGTGGGTGGGGGTGTCGGGGGAAATGGCGGCCTTGGGCACAGCCGGGGTTGTTTGACACTCCTGGGCAGACCACCTGGCCTACGACGGCACTGGGAGGGCCGTTGGCTCTCAAGTTACACGTATTATTGGCATCTGGCGCTTATCCAGTAAGCGCGAGTAGCTATAAAAATAGAAGCAGCCTGCGTTCAAGGCGCCAGCGTCTTTGGCTGGTAGTCGCAATACTCGCTCACCACACATTCCCAGCAGCGCGGCTTGCGCGCCTGGCACACATAGCGGCCCAGCAGGATGAGCCAGTGGTGCGAGTCCACCGCGTAGGCGGCGGGCACGCGCTTCATCAGCTGCAATTCCACCGCCAGCGGGTTCCTGCCGGGCGCCAGGCCCGTGCGGTTGCTCACGCGAAAGATGTGCGTGTCGACCGCCATGGTGGGCTCGCCGAAGGCCACGTTCAGCACCACATTGGCCGTCTTGCGGCCCACGCCAGGCAGGGCTTCCAGGGCTTCGCGCGTGCGGGGCACCACGCTGCCGTGCTGCTCCACCAGAATGCGGCAGGTTTCCAGCAGGTTTTTGGCCTTGGTGCGGTACAGGCCGATGGTCTTGATGTAGCCCTCCAGCCCTTCCAGCCCCAGGTCCAGGATGGCCTGGGGTGTGCCCGCCACCGGGAACAGCTTGCGCGTGGCCTTGTTCACGCCCACATCGGTGGCCTGGGCCGACAGCAGCACGGCGGCCAGCAGCTCGAACGGGGTGGTGTATTCCAGCTCCGTGTTGGGCATGGGGTTGGCCGCCTTCAGGGTGGCGAAGAAGGGTTCGATCTGCGCGGTTTTCATGGGGGAGAGTTTGTTCTGGAGGAATGCGTGGGTTCTGCATTGTCCCGTAGCTGTGTGCGCAAGAACTCCAGGAACATGCGCACGGCCGCCGGCAGGGTGCGGCCGCTCAGCGTCTGCAGTTCGGCGGCGCGTGCGTTCATGCCGGGCTCGCGGATCTGTGCCGCATGCAGCTCGCCGCGCCGCACGCGGTCGCGCACCGTCACTTCGCCCGATATCGACAGCCCGCCGCCGTGCAGCACGAAGTGGGTCAGCGTCTCGAAGTGGTTGCACACCAGCACGGGCTCGAACACCAGGCCACGCTGGCTGCAGCCGATGTCGAACAGCTGGCGCACGGTGTTGTCGCGTTCGGGCAGGGCGATGGGGCAGGGGTGCATCTGCGCCAGCGTCACGCTGGGGAAGCGCGCCAGCGCGTGGTCGGGCCGCATGATCGCGATGACCGGCGAGGCCTCGCGGTGCTGCACGGTGATGTCCCGCTCGGCCGAGCGGCTGTAGGTGAGGCCGATGTCCGCGTCGCCGTTGAGCACGGCCGTGGTCACCGCCGCCGGGCTGACCACGCGCAGGTGGAACTGGATACCCGGGTACTGCGTGCGGAACTGCGCCATCACGCGTGGCAAAAATTCGATGGCAAAACCGGCTGAACTGCACAGCCGCACCCGCCCCGTGTGCAGCCCCTGCAGCGCCTGGATGTCCGAGACCACGCGGTCGGCCTCCAGCGCGCCGCGCCGCGCGTGCGCGGCCAGCAGCTCGCCCGCCGCGCTGGGCGCCATGCCACGCGGACGGCGGTCGAACAGCGGCACGCCCAGCAGGTCTTCGAGCGCCGCCACCTGCCGGCTCACGGCCGAGGGCGACACATGCAGGCGCGTGGCGGCTTCGCTCACCGAGCCGCTGCGCACCACCTCCAGAAAGTAGCGCAGGGCCGTGTCCTGCAGGCGGCTTGAGAGCATGGGAGGCCTGGGTGTGTGGTTTGCGTAAAACGCAACGATAACCTCAGAAATCGTCGATTGTCGAAACGCAAGCGGCTGCTTATGCTGACTTCCCAATGACACATTCGCCCGCAACCCCCTTGCACCCCCAGACCAGCACCCCGCCCGGCGGCATCGTGGCCCGCACGGCCGTGGGCCTGTCACACGCCATCCATGCCCGCGAGGTGTCGTGCGTCGAGGTGCTCGATGCCTACCTGGCCCAGATCGACCGCCTGAACCCCGTGGCTAATGCGCTGGTGGCCCTGGCAGACCGCGACGTGCTGCGTGCGCAGGCCGCCGAGCGCGATGCGCAACTGGCGCGCGGCGAGAGCCTGGGGCCGCTGCACGGCTTTCCGCAGGCGCCCAAGGACATCATGCCCGCCGCCGGCATGGTCACCACACGCGGCTCGCCCATTTTCGCGGGCCAGGTCTCTGCCACCGACGCCGTGGTGTTCGAGCGCATGCGTGCCAGCGGCGCGCTCTTCGTGGGCCGAACCAACTCGCCCGAGTTCGGCCTGGGCGGGCACACCTACAACCCGGTGTATGGCACCACGCGCAATGCCTTCGACCCAGCCGTGTCGGCGGGCGGCAGCAGCGGCGGGGCGGCGGTGGCCGTGGCGCTGCACATGCTGCCGGTGGCCGATGGCTCGGACATGATGGGATCGCTGCGCACGCCGGCGGCGTTCAACAACGTGTACGGGCTGCGCACCTCGTTCGGCCTGGTGCCGCACGGCCCGACGGAGGAGGTGTTCTTCCAGCAGTTCAGCGTGGCCGGCCCCATGGCGCGCAACATCCCGGACCTGGCGCTGCTGCTGTCGGTGCAGGCGGGCTTCGATGCGCGGCTGCCGCTCACCCGCCGGCACGAGGACGTGGCCTTGCTGGGCCAGCCGCTGGAGCGTGACTTCCACGGCGCGCGCATCGGCTGGCTGGGCGACCTGGGCGGGCACCTGCCCACCGAGCCCGGCGTGCTGGCCACCTGCGAGCAGGCGCTTGCGCACTTCCGCACGGTGGGCTGCGCGGTGGAATCCGTGGTGCCCGCGTTCGACATGGAGCAGCTGTGGAACGCCTGGATCGACCTGCGCAGCTTCAGCGTGGCGGGTGCCAACGCAGGCCTGTACCGCAACCCCGCCACGCACTCGCTGCTCAAGCCCGAGGCGGTGTGGGAGATCGAGCGCGGCATGCGCCTGTCGGCCCTGCAGGTGTACGACGCGGCCCGCGTGCGCAGTGCCTGGTACCAGGTGCTGCGCGGATTGTTCGAGCAGTTCGACTTTCTGGTGCTGCCGGCCGCGCAGGTCTTTCCGTTCAATGCCGACCTGGACTGGCCGCACGAGGTCGGCGGCCGCACCATGGACACCTACCACCGCTGGATGGAGGCCGTGGTGCCCGCCACCATGGCCGGCCTGCCTGCATTGGCAGCACCCGCCGGCTTCGGGCCTGGTGGACTGCCTGCCGGGCTGCAGATCATCGGCCCGGCGCAGGCCGATGCCGCCGTGCTGCAGATAGGGCACGCATACGACCAGGCCAGTGGCTACGCCCGTGTGGCGAGCCCCTTGCTGGGTTGATGGGCCCCGTTCCGTTCCACGTTTTATATGCCTTCCCCTGCCGCCTTTCCCGCATTTTCTTGACCGGAGAACTTCCCCATGCCCTTGCCGCGCTCCCGCTTCATCTCGTGCCTTCTGGCCAGCGCGTTCGCGCTGGCCGCGCCCGCCGTGGCGTTGGCGCAGACCTATCCCGACCGCCCTGTGAAGCTGGTCGTTCCGTTCGCACCCGGCGGAGCCGCGGACATCCTGGGGCGCCTGCTGGCCACGGCGATGGGCGAGCGGCTGGGCCAGCCGGTGGTGGTGGAGAACCGTCCCGGGGCGGGCACGGTGGTCGCGGCCTCGCTGGTGGCCAAGGCGCCGGCCGATGGCTACACCCTGCTGCTGGGCGCCAATACCACGCTCACCATGAACCCCGCCATCCGCACCAACCTGCCGTACGACCCCGTGCGCAGCTTCACGCCCATCGGCATGGTGGCGGACATGGGGCTGCTGCTGGTGGCCCACAACGATGTGCAGGGCAGCACGCTCAAGGACATCGTGGCCCAGGCCAAGGCCGCGCCGGACAAGTTCTCGTACGGCTCCTACGGCACGGGCTCGTCGGTGCACTTCGGCGCCGAGATGCTCAAGGCCACCGCGGGCTTTCCGATGATGCACGTGCCCTTCAACGGCAGCTCGCCCAACCTCACGGCGCTGATGGGCGGGCAGGTGCAGCTGGCGGTGGACACGGTGGTGGCCTCCACCCCGCTCATCAAGGCCGGCAAGATCAAGCCCATCGCCGTGCTGAGCCCGCAGCGCCTGCCGCTGCTGCCCAACGTGCCCACGGTGGCCGAGAGCGGCTACCCGGGCTTTGACATGGGGTCGTGGTTCGCGTTCGTCGCGCCCGCCGGCCTGCCCGCACCGGTGCAGAAAAAGCTGGAGAAGGCCCTGGCCGACACCATGGCCTCCGCCGAGTTCAAGAAGAAGCTGGTGGACATCGGTATGACCCCCGCCTGGGGCAACGGCGACGCGCTGCGCGCCCGCATCGAGCGCGAGCTGCCGCTGATGCGCGCCGTGGCGGCGCGGGCGGACATCCGCGTCGACTGAGGGCGAGGGTTTCAGGCGGTGCGCTGCACCGCCAGGCACAGCCAGCAGGGAAACGCGCCCGTGGCGGGGTTGACGGCGAAGTGCTCGTCATAGACCTCGACGGCGGGCCGCGCGGCCACTTCCCAGCCTGCGGGGATCTGCCCCGGGGCCATCATGCCCGCCCAGGCCGCGCCGATCTCGGGCCCGGTGCCGACGAACTGCAAACAGGCGTAGTCGCCGCCCGGAAAGTCCTGTACCAGCGCCTCGGTGCCCGTGCGCAACCCGACGCCCACCTGCACGCAGGCGTCGTAGCGGCATTGCGCGGGCGGTGTGCAGGCGGGGTTGTCCAGGCTGATGCCGTAGTACCTGGGGCGCGGCTCGGCGAGGCCATGGGCCGCGCACCATTGGCCAAAGCGGTCCCACAGCTGCGTGAGCGACGGGCCGTAGGGGCCGGTCTGGCGCATGTAGGCAAGGCGCATCGGGGGCAACTGGCGGATTTCGAGGGGCATGGGTGGTCCTGGATGGGGTTGCGGTAGGGAGGGCGCTTTTGTGCCTTGCAGTCTAAGCCGCAGGAAACCTGCTCGGCAATTGGCGACAATGCGGGAATCCTTTGTCACCCATTTTTGTCCACGCCATGCAATTCGCCGACCGCCTGAACAATGTAGAAACCTCCGCCATCCGCGAGCTTTTCAAGCTGCTGGGCAAGCCCGGCATCATCAGCTTCGCGGGTGGCTTCCCCGACAGCGCGATGTTCGACGTGGAAGGCATCCGCGCTGCCAGCAACGCCGCCCTGGCCGAAGAACCCGGCGCCGCGCTGCAGTACGGCGCCACCGAAGGCTACAACCCGCTGCGCGAGCAACTGGCCGCCTTCATGGCCAGCAAGGGCGCCCAGGACGTGGCGGCCGACAACCTCATCGTCACCACCGGCAGCCAGCAGGCGCTGGACCTGCTGGGCAAGACGCTCATCAGTCCCGGCGACAAGGTCATCGTGGAAGGCCCGACCTTCCTGGCCACCATCCAGTGCTTTCGCCTGTACGGCGCCGAACTCATCAGCGCGCCCATCGACGGCAACGGCGTGAAGACCGACGAGCTGGAAAAGCTCATCGCCGAACACAAGCCCAAGTTCGTCTACCTCATCCCCACCTTCGGCAACCCCAGCGGCGCCATGCTGAGTCTGGAGCGCCGCAAGGCCGTGCTGGAGATGGCCGTGAAGCACAACACCCTGATCGTCGAGGACGACCCCTACGGCGACCTGTACTTCGGCGACGCACCGCCCCCCAGCCTGCTCAACCTGTCGGCCAGCGTGCCCGGCAGCCGCGAGCTGCTGGTGCACTGCGGCAGCTTGAGCAAGGTGCTGTCACCCGGCCTGCGCGTGGGCTGGATGATCGCCCCGGCCGAGCTGCTGGCCAAGGCCACCATGTGCAAGCAGTTCAGCGATGCGCACACCAGCACCTTCGCCCAGGCCACCGCCGCCCAGTACCTCAAGGCCGGCCGCATGCCCGGCACGCTGGCGAACGTGCGCAAGGTGTATGCCGAACGCGCCCAGGCCATGGGCGATGCGCTGCGCAAGGAGCTGGGCGGCGCCATCGAGTTCGTGCAGCCCCAGGGCGGCCTGTTCGTGTGGGCGCGCCTGACCGGCGCGGGTGGCAAGGTGGCCGACGGCAATGTGCTGGCCCAGCGCGCGATTGAAAAGGGCGTGGCCTTCGTGCCCGGCACGCCCTTCTTCTGCGCCAACCCCGACCACGCCACGCTGCGCCTGTCGTTCGCGACGGCCGACGTGGAAAAGATCCGCGAAGGCGTGGCGCGCCTCGGCCAGGCCCTCTGAAGCGTCGATGTCGGACGCCAACGATCTCGCCCAGATTCTCCAGCGCCTGGAAAGCCTGGAGATCAAGGCCAGCTTCACCGAAGACCTGCTGGACCAGCTGAACATGACCATCTACCAGCAGCAGCAACTGATCGACCGGTTGACGCACGAGGTCATCCAGCTGCGCCAGCAGGCGCCCGAGAGCGGCTCGAACGGCCCGCGCAACCTGCGCGACGAGCTGCCGCCGCATTATTGATCTAGCGATCTAGGCTTTCACGGACCGCCAGGCCGCATCCGCCAACTCCGCGCGGTACGTGGTGGGCGAGGGCAGGCCGCCCTGGGCAGCGTTGCCCGACAGCCACGCCCTGCAATAGCTTTGCACCGGGCCCATGACCAGCGACGGCATCAGTTCGCAAGGCAGGTCGCGCAGCGCGCCCGATTGGCGGTGCGGCTCGAACCAGGCCACCAGCGCCTGGTTGCGGCCCCGCGCCGCCTCGGCCAGGTCGGCGGTGCGCGGGCCTGCGGCCACGGCGCCGCGCGCCTGGAACAGGAAACGTGCCCGCTCGGGTTGTGCCACCACCCAGTCCAGATAGCCCGTGACCAGGGCCGACACGCCCGCCTCGACGCCCTGGGCGGCATCCAGCTGCGCCTGCACGCTGCGCGACTGGTCGTGAAAGATGTCGAAGAACAGCGCCGCCACGATGCCGTCGCGGTTGCCGAAGTGGTGATAGATGCTGCCCACGCTGGCCCCGCAGCGGGCGCGCACCCCGTCGATGGTGACGGCATCCACGCCGCCTTCGGCCGCGCAGGCGAGGGCGGCGTTCAGGATGTCCTGGCGGCGGTCGGTGGCGGCCTCGGCCGGGGATGAGGTGGAGGGCGGGGAATTGCGGCTTGCCATGGAATGCGATTCTAGAATAAAGTTCTAGAAAATACTTCTAGTCCACGATTTCCATGCATCCTTCCCCCATTGCCGCCCCTGCAGCCGCTGCATCCATGCCCGGTGCCGCCTTGTACCCGCACTTGCTCGCGCCGCTTGACCTGGGTTTCACCACCCTCAAAAACCGCGTGTTGATGGGCTCCATGCACACCGGCCTGGAGGACGGGCGCGACCTCACGCGCATGGCGGCGTACTTCCGCGAGCGGGCCGAGGGGGATGTGGGACTGATCGTGACGGGCGGCTTTGCTCCCAACATCGCGGGCTGGGCCAAGCCCTTCGCGGGCACGCTGGCGACCTCGGGTGCCGCCCGGCGCCACCGGGTGGTGACCGACGCGGTGCACGGCGCCGGCGGCAAGATCGCGCTGCAGATCCTGCACACCGGCCGCTATGCCTACCACCCGCTGGCCGTGGCACCCTCGCGCCTGCAGTCGCCCATCTCGCCGTTCACGCCGTTCGCGCTGTCGGCGCGCGGGGTGGAGCGCCAGATCCGCGCGTTCGTCAACTGTGCCGTGAAGGCGCGCGAGGCAGGCTACGACGGCGTGGAGGTGATGGGCTCGGAGGGCTACTTCATCAACCAGTTCCTCTCGCAAACCACCAACCTGCGCAGCGACGCCTGGGGCGGCGACTACAGCCACCGCATGCGCCTGCCGGTGGAGATCCTGGCCCGCATGCGCGAGGCCGTGGGGCCGGACTTCATCATCATCTACCGCCTGTCGATGATCGACCTGGTGCCCGGCGGCAGCGCCTGGGACGAGATCGTCACCTTGGGCAAGGCCGTGGCCACCGGTGGCGCGAACATCGTCAATACCGGCATTGGCTGGCACGAAGCGCGCGTGCCCACGATTGCCACCAGCGTGCCGCGCGCGGCGTTCGCCTGGGTCACGCAGAAGATGAAGGCCGAGTTCGCGGCGGCAGGCATTGCCACGCCGCTGGTCACGTCCAACCGCATCAACACGCCCGAGGTGGCCGAGCAGGTGCTGGCGGATGGCTGCGCCGACATGGTGTCGATGGCGCGTCCGCTGCTGGCCGACGCCGCCTTCGTGAAGAAGGCGGCAGAGGGCCGGGCCGACCGCATCAACACCTGCATCGCCTGCAACCAGGCCTGCCTGGACCATGTGTTCCAGAACAAGACCAGCAGCTGCCTGGTGAACCCGCGCGCCTGCCACGAGACGGAACTGGTCTACCGGCCCATCGCCACACCGTCCGCACGCAAGCGCATCGCCGTGGTGGGCGCCGGGCCCGCCGGCCTGACCGCCGCCACCGTGGCCGCCGAGCGCGGGCACGAGGTGCACCTCTTCGACGCCGCGCCCGCCATCGGCGGCCAGCTCAACATGGCCAAGGTGGTGCCGGGCAAGGAGGAGTTCCACGAGATGCTGCGCTACCTGGCCACGCGGGTGGAGGACACGGGCGTGCAGCTGCACCTGAACCGCGTGGTGCAGGCCTGCGACCTGGAGGGCTTCGACGAGGTGGTGATCGCCACGGGCGTGCTGCCGCGCGACCCGCAGATCCCTGGCCAGGACCACGCCAAGGTGCTCAGCTACATCGACGTGCTGCGCCACGGCAAGCCGGTGGGCGAGCGCGTGGCCATCATCGGCGCGGGGGGCATCGGCTTTGACGTGGCCGAGTACCTCACGCATGGCGAGCACCCTTCCACCACGCTCGACCTGCCGGCCTGGAAGGCCGAGTGGGGCATCACCGACCCCGCCGAGGCGCGCGGTGGCCTGGCCCCCTCGGGCCCGCGCGCCACGCCCCCCGCGCGGCAGGTGACGCTGCTGCAGCGCAAGAAGGGCAAGCTGGGCGCGGGCCTGGGCAAGACCACGGGCTGGATCCACCGCACCACGCTCAAGATGAAAGAAGTGCAGATGGTGAGCGGCGTGAACTACGAGCGCATCGCCGACGAGGGGCTGCTGGTGTCCTACGGCGACAAGCGCGAGGACCCGACCTGGATCCCTTGCGACACCGTGGTGCTGTGCGCGGGACAGGTGCCCCTTTTCAGCCTGGCGCAGGCGCTGGAGGCCACGGGCCGCAAGCCGCACCGCATCGGCGGCGCGCTGGAGGCGGGCGAGCTGGATGCCAAGCGCGCCATCGACCAGGCGGCGCGGCTGGCGGCGCGCTTGTAAGGCGAGTGAAGCCGGTTTTTAAGCAAAACAGGCCGCCAGCGCTGGATAGGAAAGCGCTGGCAGCTATTGTTTTGATAGTGTCTGGCCGACGGCCGATGTCCCCCGCTGCGCGGCAGAACTCTCGAGTGCGTTGAACACCCGCAGCGCGGCCCACGCATCGTTGGCCGCGTAGACCAGCTGGGCCTCCGTCAGCCGGGCGTTGGCCCAGTTCGAGGTGGCGGCCTTCTTGGACTTGACGAAGCGCCGGTTGAACAGCACGGCCACCGCGCCCTTCACACCCATGTCCTTGCGATAGCCGCGCTGGCGGAACACGGTGTTGAGTTCCAGCACATCGGCCGGCTGCACGCCCAGCTTGTGCTGGATGCGTTTGGTGTCGTCCCCCAGGCCAAAGCCCGCCTTGGTCACGCCGCGCAGGGCCAGCAGCTCGGCCACGCGCGCGCGGCAGCCGGGGTCGTGCAGCTGGAAGACCCAGGCGGTGTCGAGCGTGGCCAGCTGCACGATGTGCGGCCCGTCGGACTGTTCGCCCTGCACGAAGGTGGGCTTGGATTCGGTGTCGAACCCCCACGCGCTGGCCGCCGCCAGGGCATCGCAGGCCTTGTCGGCCTGCTCCGGGGTGGAGACGAGGGCGATGCGGTCGGTGCCCAGGCGCTCGAAGGGTTCCAGCAGGGCGATCTGGTCTTTGCCGGGGGTGGCGTGGTGGGCGGCGCGCGAAGGCGGGTGGGGGTGCCGGGGAGGGGGTGGTGCCGTCATGGGCCCATTGTGCCGTGCGGGCCCTGGAGCCCCGATGTGCCCGCGCCCAGAGGTCGGGCGCATCCGCCTGCGTGCCGGCCTCTCAGCGCTTGCCCGTCTTGTGCAGGCGGGGCATTTCGGCAATGTGGCCCAGGGCCTCGTCGCAGGCAGCCACGGTCAGTGCCTGCCGCGCAGCCAGCCAGCCCACGCCAAACCAGGCCTTCGGGTCGGTGGCGGCGATGTCGCCATACAGCACGCTGGCCACGCGTTCATCGTTCAGCCGGCCCAGGGCCGCCAGCGCGGGCTGCAGGCTGTCGAGGAAAGATTCCCCTTCGGCGTCCAGCGCAGGCGCCACGAACTCCGTGAGATAGCGCAAGCGCTTGAGGCGCTTGCGCAGGCGGTGTTGCTCATCCACCGGCAGGGCTGCAAAGCCCTGGGCCCCCTGGCGCACCCTGGCGTGCAGGCGGTGCAATCGCTTTTGCAGCAGGCGGCGGGTGTCCCGGGCCTCCAGGCCTTGGTCCCCGCCCGCCGACGCGTCATCGCGGCCCCGGGCCGTGAACGCCATGAGGGCGATGAGTGCCGCCTGGAACGCGGGCGTGCGCACGATGATGGCGGCGGCGGGAGCCTGGTCCGCCGCCGCACGCACCTCCAGCGCAGGCGCGCCCGCATCGCGCATGTCGGCGACGATGGCCTGCAGCGCCTGGCCCCGGTCGCGCAGCTGGCCCAGGCGCTGGAACACCTCCACCAGCGGTGGCTCCCAGGCGGGGTCGAACGCGCCGGGGGCCAACGGCGCCAACTCGCGCAAGGCCGTGCGCAGCCGGCGGATGCCGATGCGCAGCTGGTGCACATGTTCCTCGTCGCCCCCGCCTTCCACGATCTCGCTGGCATTGCCCAGGATCTGCTGGAGGCAGTGCGCCACCACCATGCGCTGCAGGCCGCGCCCCTGCAAAAAATGCTTGCGCTGGCCGCTGGCACGCAGGGGGGCGGCCTTGGTGGCGGGCCGGGCCCATTGCGCGGCCAGCAGCCGCTCGCCGCGCTCCGCCTTGGACACCGTGCTCAGAAACAGCCCGTGCCGTGTGGCCCACCGGGCGGCGATGGCCGCCAGGCCTGATACCGGCCCGGTCTTGAGCTCCAGCTCCAGCTCGCAGATGCGCGCCTCTTTCTGCTGCGGCGTGCCACGGTGGGCGATGACCCGCCCGGTGTCCAGGGCCAGCTCCACCACGCCGCCCTTGAAGGCGATGTCCCGCGTCACGCGGTCCATGGCGGTGCCATAGGTTTCGGCCAGGGGGCCGCTGGCGCCCTGCAGCGCGTGCAGCAGCCGGGTGCCCGCCAGGGTGCCGGCATGCAGTGCGGGGTGGGGCTCGGGGGCGGGGCCCGCGGCGTGGGCCGGGCCCCGGTCCACGTTGTGCTCCTCCCGGTCCAGGGGGCCGTCACCCAGGGCCTTGACGGTCTGCACCCACAGGTCGCCTTCGCGGCGCAGCCGCAGCGCGATGCCGCGGGCCGCCAGCGCGCCATCGGGCGTGTCGAAGTAGCGGGCCTCCATGCGGATGGACGCGCACGGGCCCCGGCGCGCGGCCGCCTGCACGGCCGCCAGGCGCTCGGGAGGAATGCAGAACTTGAATTCGATTTCCATGGGGTCTATTTTGCCTGCGCGTGGAAGTGTTTTTATTTTTGCAGAGAGAAAATGCAGCGGTGAATAATGCGTGGAGATAATCGGAAATATCCAAGAATGGTCATCATGATAATTTATTGAATGACCCCAGTGGCATCAAGCGTACCCGTGCCTTGCATCGAATTCCCGGTTGGCTGCCGGATGTGGCGGGGATTCGGCGGATTATAGGGGGGCCATGAATATCCGTGTTCGAATTGCCCTGTTCTTCGGTGGAGGATGTGTCAATACTTCCCTTTCGGCTTGGATTATCGATTGGTCACGGTTCTGTCATTTGAAACAATTAGTATCTTCTGGGTGCCCGAGGTCGTCTCCGGTGGCCATTCAAGAGGATTCCAGATGCTTCAGAAAATGAAAATTGGCACCAGGCTGGCCCTGGCATTTGCAGTGCTTCTGCTGCTGATCTCCGCGCTGGCGGCTGGCGGCATCAGTGGCGCCAAGCGCCTGACGGAGCGCAGCGCGGCGCTGTATGGGGACCGCACGGTGCCCATGGGCGTGCTGGCCGAGATCAGCCACCTGACCCAGCGCAACCGCGTGCTCGTGATGGACATGCTGATGGACCCCGGCACCAGCAATCTGCAGGCAAGCCATGCGGCGCTGTCCGCGAACGTGGAGCGGATCCGGGCCCTGTGGAAGTCCTACACCGCCAAACCCCTCGGCGAGCAGGAGCAGGCGCTGGCCCGGGCCTTCGCGCAGGCCAATGCCGCGTACCTGGACAAGGGGCTGATTCCCGCGGCCGCGGCGCTGGTGGCGGGCAAGTACGACGATGGCTCCGAGCTCTACATCAGCCAGATCCGGCCCCAGGCCGCGAAGGTGCAGGATGCCGTGGAACAGCTGGTGGCGTTGCAGATCAGCCTGGCGGACGCGGAGTTCGGTGCGGCCCGGCAGATGAGCGAAACCATCCATGTGTGGATGCTGGCGGCCACCGTGCTGGCGCTGCTGGCGGGCACGGCGATGGCATGGGTCATCACCCGGTCGATCTCGCATCCGCTGCGGCAGGCCGTGGCGTTGGCGCGGACGGTGGCCGGAGGCGACCTGAGCGCGCAGATCGAGGTGCGCGGTGCCGACGAGACGGCGGAGCTTCTGGGGGCGCTGCGCGAGATGAACCAGCAGCTGGTGCGCGTCATCACCGATGTGCGCGAGAGCACCGAGTCGGTGGCGCAGGAGGCCGTGCTGATCGCGGGGGGCACCGAAGACCTGGCCCGCCGCACGGAGACGCAGGCCTCCAATCTGCAGGAGACGGCTGCCTCCATGGAGCAGCTCACCATCACGGTGCAGCACAACACCGACAACGCCCACCGCGCCACCCACCTGGCGCAGGAGGCCAGCAAGGTCGCGAACGAAGGCGGCAGCGTGATGCGCAATGTCATCGCCACCATGCAGGAGATCCATGTCCAGTCGCAAAAGATCACGGACATCATCAAGGTGATCGACGACATCGCGTTCCAGACCAACCTGCTGGCCCTCAATGCGGCCGTCGAGGCCGCCCGCGCGGGGGAGCAGGGGCGGGGCTTCGCCGTCGTGGCCGGGGAAGTGCGGGGGCTGTCGCAGCGCAGCAGCACGGCGGCGCGCGAAATCCGGGGGCTGATCACGGCGAGCGTGGATGGGGTCGAGCGGGGCTCGGCGCTGGTCGGCCAGGCGGGCGAGCGCGTGGCCAATACGGTGTGGCATGTCGATCAGGTGGTGGAGCTCATCAGCGAGATCCGGGACGCCGGCCAGGAGCAGTCCCGGGGCATCGCGCAGATCGGTGAAGCCGTGCGCCAGCTTGACGCCGCGACGCAGAAAAATGCGGCGCTGGTGGATGACAGCTCGTCGGCGTCCACGGGCATGAAGCACCAGGTGCGGCGGCTGCTGGAAGTGATCCACCAGTTCCGCCTGGCCCCCGACGGCGCCGCCGCGGCGGTGGACGGGACGGCGCCGCAACCATCGGGCGGTGCGCGGCAGCTTCTGGCGGCACCGCCACGGCCCCAGGCGGCGCACAAGCGCCTGGCCACGGTGCCGCGCTAGGACGGAGCCCTTTCCATGAACAGGACCGATGTACTGATTGCCATTGCCGAGGTGGCGCGCACGGGAGGCGCTTCGAGCCCCGAGGACTCCATTTCGCAGCTGGCCATGGTCATCGACGGCCTGGAGCTGTCCAGCAGTGGTTCGGAGATGGCGATGGAGATGCTGCTCAAAAGCGCCGCCTGCCTGTGGAACCTGCAGCAGGAGCGGCTGCGCCTGTGAAGCACCGGGAGGCGGGCGCTGCCCCGGTGCGCCTTCTCAGCGCGGGGCCGGTGGCGGCTCTTGCGGGGCGGCCACGTCGAGGGACGCGATCTGGTTGCGCCCCTGGTGCTTGGCCAGGTACAGCGCCTGGTCGGTACGGTCCAGCATGTCGCGCAGGCTGCGGTCGCTTTGCCGGAAGGCGCCCAGCCCCAGGCTGGCGGTGATGCCATAGCCGTGGCCCGCCTCGTCGGCCAGGCGCAGCGCGCGGATGCTCTGGAGAATGCGCATGGCCACTTCCATGCCCTCGGCCAGCGCGGTCAGCGGCAGCAGCACGCCAAACTCCTCGCCCCCCAGCCGGCCCACCGTGTCGCTGGCGCGCAGCTGGCTCTTGACGGCCTGGGCAAACGCCACCAGCGCGCGGTCGCCCTCCAGGTGGCCAAAGCGGTCGTTGATGGACTTGAAGTGGTCCAGGTCCAGCATGAGCAGCGCGAGCGGCTCGCCGTTGCTGCGCGAGCGCGCGTACACCGATTCGGCGCATTCCAGGAACGCGCGGCGGTTGGCCATCCCCGTCAGCATGTCGGTGGTGGCCAGGCGCTGCAGCTCGCGCTCCAGGTTCTTGCGCTGCGTCACGTCGCGGTAGATGCCCTCCACGCCCGCGAAGTTGCCCGCATGGTCGTACAGCGCGTGGCTGCTGATGGAGATGTCGATCACCTGCCCGTCGCGCCGCACCATCTGGCCGGGAAAGTCCGACACCTCGCCTTTTTCCACGATGGCGGCCTTGAACGCGTCGCGGTCGGAGCTGTGCGGGTAGTACGACTCGGCGGTGCGGCCCTCGATCTCGTGGGGCTCATAGCCCAGCACGCGCCGCACGCCCGGGCCCACGTGCTGCACGACACCCTTGGCGTCCGTGCGGTAGTACACGTCCTGCATGTTCTCGAACAGGCGGCGGAAGTTCTGTTCGCTTTCGCGCAGCTGGTCCTCGATCTCGCTCTGGTGCGTCATGTCCAGGCCGCACATCAGCACGGCGGGGGCGCCCTGCCACTCCACCGCCACGCTGCTGATCAGCACCATGCGCAGGTTGCCCCGCAGCGTGCGGATGCGGAACTCCGACGGCTTGTTGGGCCGTCCTCCCTGCCCGGGCACGGTGACCTGCTGGACACGGTGGTTGGAGCGCACGCGGTCCATGGGATGCACGAAGTCGTCCGAGGGCCTGCCGATGAGGCTGTCCGGGCCCGGTGCCTCCAGGAGATCCAGGCCGGCGGCGTTGGCAAAGCGGATGATGCCCCCCTGGGTGACCAGTACAGCCGCTGGCAGCAGTTGCAGCAGACGGAGGTCGTTGAACATCGGCGTGACGTAACAAAAGGTAATGCCCCATTGTGGCACCGGGGTGGGCCGGTGGGAATCGATGTTTGTCACAGGCGGTACCATCGCCCATGAGAAAAACTTTCCAACTCCATGTTGAAGGCAAGAACCGCGACCGCGTTCTGGATGCCGTCAAGCACGAAATCCGCAAGTACATCAAGCGCGAACGGCGCCGCGAGCTGCCCGAAGGCGCTGACTTCTGGGACTTTGACTGCCAGTTCGGCCGGACCAGGGAAGACGCCGCCGTGGCGCACCTGTCGGCCTTGACCGGGCTCATCAACGAAGTGGCGGCAGAAGGCGGCCCGCAGTTCCATGTGGAGATCGTCGCCAGGCCCGGCAAGCGCACGCCCCGGCCCGAGGGCGAGCCCGGGGCCCCGTCCGGCCAGGACGGCGGCGGAATGGACGAGGCCGGCGAAGGGGCTTGACCCCGGGCCGTGGCGAGCGGGCGGCCAGGAGCCCCCGCGGGTGTTCGACAGGCTCCTTCTAGGAGCCTTTTTTGTCTGCGGCCGCCGCAGCGCGCAGCTTGTCCTTCTTGCTGGGCCGCTTTCCCTTGATGCCGCCGGTGCCCTGGGGGGCGGCGGCCGAGGCCGGCGCGGGGGCCTCGGCCTCGGTGGGCTCAAAGCCCGCAATCTGCTCGCGCGGCAGGCTCAGGTGCTGGCGTTTTTCGATGAGCCGGAAGTGCGCTTCGGCATCGGCCGTCACGAAGCTCACGGCCACACCGCTCTCGCCCGCGCGGCCCGTGCGGCCGATGCGGTGCACATAGTCCACGGCCGAGCGGGGCAGGTCGTAGTTCACCACGGCCGGCAACTGCGCGATGTCGATGCCGCGCGCGGCCAGGTCGGTGGTCACCACCACCTGCCAGCGTTCGTCCTTGAACTCCTGCAGCACCTGCTTGCGCGCGCCCTGGCTCAGGCCGCCGTGAAAGGGGCTGGCGAAAATGCCGGCCTTGTACAGCTTTTCGGCCACATGCTCGGCCGCGTACTGCGTGGCCACGAACACCAGCACGCGCGGCCAGCCGTGCTCCTTGACCAGGTGCCGCAGCAGCTGGGTGCGGCGGGCAGCATCCACCGCGATGGCGCGCTGCTCGATGGCGGGCTCGTTGCCCGGGGTGTGGGGCACTTCCACGCGCACCGGGTTTTTCAGCAGGCCGTCGGCCAGCGCCTGCACGGCGGCGGGAAAGGTGGCTGAAAAGAACAGGTTCTGCCGCTGGGCGGGCAGCAGGGCCAGCACGCGCGCCAGCTCTTCGGCGAAGCCCAGGTCCAGCAGGCGGTCGGCCTCGTCGAGCACCAGGTGCGCCACGGCGGACAGCCGCAGCGCGTTGTGCTCCACCAGGTCCAGCAGGCGGCCCGGCGTGGCCACCACGATGTCGGCGCCGCCGCGCAGCCCCAGCATCTGCGGGTTGATCGACACGCCGCCGAACACGATGGCGATCTTCAGCGGCTGCTGCAGGTGCTGGGCCAGGCTGCGCAGCACCTCGCCCACCTGGGCGGCCAGCTCGCGCGTGGGCACCAGCACCAGGGCGCGCACCCTGCGCGGGCCGCCGGTGGCGCCCAGTTGCAACTGCTGCAGCAGGGGCAGGGCGAAAGCGGCCGTCTTGCCCGAACCCGTCTGCGCGGCGCCCAGCAGGTCAGCGCCTTGCAGGACGGCTGGAATGGCGCCCGCCTGGATGGGCGTGGGCGCCACGAAACCCGCCTTTTCGGCAGCGTGGACAAGGGCAGGGGACAGACCGAGGGAGGCAAAGGGCATGGAGGCAGCGCTGGAGCGGCGTTGAAAGCGGACGCACGACAGCGCGAACGGGGAAAGATGGGGGGATTGTCGCCGCAGTTGCCCTCGGGGCCCGTGCGCCGCCTCGGCGCGCTGGCGTGCCGGGCCTGGCGGCGGGCCCCGTGGGTGGCCACCGCCCTGATAATCAGGCACCGGCGGTTCGCCGGTTTTTCCCTTGTCTTTCCCCGCACCATGGCCCTTACCCTTGATTCCTCCGCCATCACCCACGGCATCCAGCTGGCGGTGGCGCCCGTGTTTTTGCTCACGGCCGTGTCCGGCATGATCGGCGCCGTCGCGGGCCGGCTCGCCCGCATCATCGACCGGGCCCGCGTGGTGGAAGACCGCGCCCGTGCCAACACCGAGCCCGAGTTTCTGGCCCGCGCCTACAGCGAGCTGGCAGACCTGCGGCTGCGCGGGCGGCTGGCCAACGGGTGCATCGGGCTGCTCACGTTCTGCGCGTTCCTGATCGGCACCACCATCATCCTGCTGTTCCTGGGCGAGACCACCAACTTCCAGTCCAACCGGCTGGCGGTGGCGGGCTTCCTGGCGGGAGTCGCGTCGTTCTTGCTGGCGCTGGTGTGTTTCCTGACCGAGACGCTGCTGGCCACGCGGTTGCTCAACTTCCACATGCTGCAGCAAGAGGTGGAAGGTAAAAAGCCATGAAGTCGTTTGCCGACCTGGGCGGCCTGGTGTATTCCACCGACTCCGGCCGCATGTGCCCGGGCTGCCGCCAGCCCGTGGCGCAGTGCACCTGCCAGCAGAACAAACCCTTGCCCACGGGGGACGGCATCGTGCGCGTGTCGCGCGAAACCAAGGGGCGCGGCGGCAAGGCCGTGACGCTGGTCAAGGGCGTGCTCGTGGACGGTGCCGCGCTGGAGCAGCTGGGCAAGCAGCTCAAGGCCGCCTGCGGCAGCGGCGGGACGGTGAAGGACGGTGTGATCGAAGTGCAGGGTGACCATGTGGAGCGCGTGATCGTCGCCCTCCAGAAGCTGGGCCACAAGGTCAAGCGCGCGGGAGGCTGAGGCCCCCTGAAACGAAAAGAAGGCACCGCACCACGATGGATCCCGAAAAACTGCAGCGCCTGGTCACCCTGGAGATGCCCTATGGCAAGTACAAGGGAACGGTGCTGGCCGATCTGCCGGGCAACTACCTGAACTGGTTCGCGCGCGAGGGTTTCCCCAAAGGCGAACTGGGGCAACTGCTGGCGCTGATGCACGAGATCGACCACAACGGTTTGTCACACCTGCTCAAACCGTTGCGTGGGGCGCGCGAACTGAACACTTGATCGCTGGTCGCGCGGGGCGCACGCCTGCCTGCCTGCTGCGCGACCAGCATGGGCCCAGGAATTGGCGAGGGCATGCGAAGACCTGCCGAGCCCGTGCCGGTCCTTGCACCGGCCACAGGCCTCACCCCGGAAGTGGTTCTGTGCGCCCCTCAGCCCTTGTGCTGGCCTGTGCTGCTGTGCAAGCTGGCGTAGTTGATCGCAATGAGTTGCGCGATAGCGAGAATATCGGCGCGCGAGTGGTCGGCTCCGGGGAACAGATCTTTCGCCAGGCTCTGGGCTTCTATCACTTGTTTCGAGGCGAGTTCGCTGGCTCGATAGAGCCCTCGTGCAAGGACGATGTCTGTGTTCTGGGTCACGTTGTTCTCCTGATTTTTCTGAGAGCCTCAGTATGAACTCCCACCCGTTCTATGGGCTTGGGGGAATGCCATTGGCGCCTCCGGTGGGAGGGTATCGCCGGGCTGGCGCATAGAGATCAAAACAACCGGCTGGCGGACACAGGGAGCCACCAGTGGCACGGCGGCGGCCAGCTTCACGGCATTGAGCCTGCGGGACTCCTGGGGAGTCTGCGTGCCGCCATAATCGCCTTCGATACCAACTCACCACTCCGAGGGAATGCACATGAAGGGCAATATTGCGGCGATCGTCCTGGTCGTGCTGGGCGTGTTTTTTCTGCTGACCAATCTGGGGCTGATCAGCATCAGCCTGCGCGAGTTGCTGCGGGTATGGTGGCCGGTCGCGCTGATCGCGGTGGGCGTGGCCCTGTTCTTTACGCCCGGTACCAAGGGCAAGTAAGGCCGGGTTCGCGGGGCACCCGCAACACCGACCATCGCCCCGCGCGCGGGGTCAGCCGCCGGCCCGCCGTGGGCCGTGCCCGTCGTCTTCGCGCGGCGGCACAAAGGCCGGGTCGCTGCCGAAATAGCCCCGGAACAGGTTGCGCGCGATGCCATGCGCCGCCACCTGCAGGCTGTCCGCCACCTCGGGCGTGAACAGGCGCTCGGTGTGGTGCTGCCACAGCCTTACCCAGGCGGCGAAGTGGGCTGGCGTGACGCCGTCCAGCGCCATGTGCTTGCCGAAGACATCGCCGCGGAAGCTGCGCGTGCCCAGCGCCACCGTGCTCCAGAAATCGACAAGCCGCTGCAGGTGGTTCTCCCACTGGCCGTGCAGTGCCTTGTCGAAAACGGGCCCCAGGAGCGGGTCGGCCCGCACATCGGCGTAAAAGCCATGCACCAGTTGCGTGATGCTCTGCACGCTGGGTGCCGAGGCCTTCCCGGGGGGGCTGGCCGCCGGATCGCTCATGGCCGTGCGGCTCCCGCTCCGCTGCACCCGCAGCCCGACGAACCGCAACCCTGCGAGGGGGCCGCCGCACCTGCCTCGAACGGCGGGAACAGCACGTTGTTTTCGAGGTGGATGTGGTTGACGAGGTCGTCACCCAGCTGGGCGATGCCCGCATACAGGGCGCGCCAGGTGTTGCAGGCGCCCTGGGGGGGCGTGGCGTCGTTGGTCAGGGCGTTGAGCTTGTCCAGCGCGGCGCCATGGTCCACGTGCTCGGCACGCATCATGCCGATGGGCTGGCCCACGAAGGGGTTGCCCCCGGCCTTGAGCATCGGAAACAGCACCTGTTCTTCCTTGGCCATGTGCGAAAGCAGTTCACCGTGCATGTCTTCCAGCAGGTCGGCCAGCCCGGCAGGCACCATGGGGTTGTCGCGGTGCACGGCTTCCACGCGGCGGGCCATGCGGATCAGTTCGGGCAACTGGGCGCGGTGCACCTCATGGTAGCGCGCCAGGATGTGGTCGATGAGCGCGCCGGGCGAGGCGGCTTCGGGCAAGGCGTCGCTGCGCTGCAGGGGCGCCAGTTCCGCCAGGACGGCATGGGCGTCCAGCCCCTTCTCGGCGGCGGCATGGGCCAGGCTGACCTGCCCGCCGCAGCAGAAGTCGAGCTTGAGCCGCCGGAACACCGCCGTGGCGCCGGGCAGCTGCACGGCAATCTGGCCGATCTGCTGATCCGCGCCGAGGGGCGCGTGTGCGGGGTGGGCGGTTTGCAGGTGATCAACGCGGGCGTTCATGGCGATCCTTTAAAGATTCATTTGATGTGAATATTTTATCCAATAAAATTCTCAGTAGATGCATCTTTTAATTGACCTGGGGCAAATCCCATGCGCCTGACCCAATGGACCGACTACACGCTGCGGGTGCTCATGTACTGCGCTGCCACCGAAGGCCGCCAGCAGCCGGTGACCATCACCGAGGTGGCGCAGGGCTACGGCATCTCGCGCAGCCACCTGATGAAGATCGTGCAGCAGCTGTCCGCCCAGGGGTTGCTGGAGACGACGCGCGGCCGGGGAGGCGGCATGCGGCTGATGCGGCCTGCGGGCACCATCAACATTGGCGCGGTGGTGCGGGCCACCGAGACGGATTTCAATCTGGTGGAGTGTTTCGACCCCGCCACCAACCAGTGCCGCCTGAGCAGCCATTGCCGCCTCAAGGGCGTGCTGTGGCAGGCCATGCAGGCCTACCTGGCGGTGCTCGATGGCGTGACGCTGGAGGATCTGATGGCGCCACAGGCCGCCGCCCTGGGCTTCGGCGCCCTGCCCACCGTGGCTGTGCCTCGCAACGGGGCCGCGCGGCGGGCCGCGCCGGATGGGGTTGAATTCTGAGCGAAAAAGGGCTGTGGCGCTTTACTGTCAAGCGCAAGGTGCTATTAAAAACATAGTCACCGAGGGGTTTGCACCGGCTCCCCGAACGCCTGCCGGTAGCGGGCGGGGGTCAGGCCCACATGGCGCGCGAATTCGCGCGTGAAATGCGGCTGGTCCGCGAAGCCGCAGGCAAAACCGATCTCCGCCAGGCCGTGGCGCTCCTGCAGCAGCCACTGCGCGGCGGCGCGGGCCCGGGCCTCCGCCACGATGCTGCGGCAGCTCAGGCCGGTGCCTGACAAGGCCCTTTGCAGGCTGCGGCGCGCGAGCCCCGCCTGGCGCGCCAGCGCATCCACGGTGTGCGGGGCGGCGGGGTCTTGCAGCACATGGCGTGCAAGCGCATGCGCGAGGGGCGGCCAGGGCAGGGGATCGCACAGGCCGGTGGCGGCACTCGGCGGCGGCGCCTCGGGGGCGCGTGCGCCGCTGGCTTGCCAGTGCAGCACCCACTGGTCCACCCTGCCGTGCGCCATGAGTTGCGCGAGCCGTCCGTCCAGGTCCCCGGCCAGTCCCCCTCCCTGCCGGTCATCGGCATCCCATCGCAGGCGGGACGCCGCCATCTCCACCCCCAGTGCGCGCACGCCCAGGGCCTTTCCGGCGCCCAGCAGCACACCCAGCACGGCGAGGCTTTCGGTGGGCAGGGGCGGCTGGGCCACGCCAGCGCGTGCGTGGTGGCGCAGCTGCAGGCGCCCTGGGCCCAGGGCCTGCACGCTGACCTGATGGCGGGAGTGGACGTAGCGCTCCAGGCGCTGCCAGCGGGCGAGCAGGGCGGCCATGTCGGCGGCGCCCATCAGGGCCCGGTGCACGGGGTCGCCTTGCAGCAGGTCCACCCGCTGGGCCAGCCGCAGCAGCATCGCGGGCCCGCCCTGCCGCAGGATGGCTTCCACCACCGCGCGCTTGCAGGCCAGGGGCACGCGGCTGCCCTGGGGACCGCCGTGCAGGCCATGGGGCGCGGGCGGCGGCGCCAGGCCGTGCGCGTGCATGGCGCGCACCAGCAGGCGGACCATGGCGGCGCTGGCGAAGTCTTGCATGGGGCCGGATTGTGCCCGCGCGGCCTAGCGCGGGGCCAGCGCGTGTTGCACGTCCGCGCGGCGCACGGGCAGGCGGGTGAATCGCACGCCGGTGGCGTCGCGCAGCGCGTTGGCGATGGCCCCCGCCCCCGCGACCATGGCGGTCTCGCCGGCGCCCGTCGGGGGCTCGCGGCTGTCCACCAGGTGCACGTGCAGCGGCGGCACGTCGCCCATGCGCGGCAGCGGATAGTCGGCGAAGGTGGCCGCCGCCACGCCCGAACGCGCCACGGGGACTTGCTCCAGCAGCACCATGCCCAGGCACCAGACGAGGTTGCCCTCGGTCTGGGCGCGCACGCCATCGGGCTGCAGGACGAGGCCGCAGTCGTGGGCGCACCAGATCGCGGTCACGCGCACCTCGCCCGTGCCCCGGTGCACCTCCACATCGGCCACGGCGGCGGCGTAGCTCAAGCCCTTGTAGATACCGCCCGCGATGCCGCGGCCGCGCAGCGTGGTGGCGTCGCTGCGGGGGCGTTCGCCCCAGCGCGCGTGGCTGGCGGCTTGCGCCAGCACGGCGCCAAGGCGCGTGTCCGAGGTGTGGCGCAGGCGCCAGTCCAGCGGGTCGGCCCCCGCGATGCGCGCGCATTCGTCCATGGCGCTTTCCACGGCCAGGGTGTTGGGCCCCGCGCCCAGGCCGCGCCAGGGGCCCGTGTGCACGGGCAGCCGGGCGGCGGTGAATTCGATGCGCTGCCGGGGCACGCCATACGGCAACTGCGCGCCGCGCGCCACGCCGCTGTCGCCCGCCAGGTCGGCCAGGCGTTGCATCCACACCGGCATGGCGGCGGGCGTGAACAGGATGTGGCTGCTGGCGAAGGCATGCCACCAGTGGGTCAGGCGCCCCTGGTGCACGCGGGCGCGGATGCGGTGGCTCGACGGCGGGCGCTGGAAGCCCTGGGCAAATTCCTGCGCGCGGCTCCATTGCACCTTGACCGGCGCGCCCGCCGCCTGGGCGAGCACGGCGGCTTCCAGCTCCACCGTGCACAGCGTGCGCCCGCCAAAGCCGCCACCCACGCGGCAGGCCTGCACCGCGATGCGCCCCGCCTCCAGGCCGAGCTGGCGGGCGAGCACGTCGCGGATGTAGAACATGTCCTGCGTCCCGGCCCATACGCGCAGCGCGGGGCCTTCGCCTTCCTGCGGCATCCACTGCGCGGTGGCGCTGCGGGGCTCGATGGGCGCGTGGGCGGCCAGCGGGATGTCCATGCGCAGGTCCAGCGTCCACAGGGTGTCCCCGGGCACGTCGTCCTGGCGCACGGCATGCTGCAGGCGGCCACGGCGCAGGTGCTGGTCGATGTCGATGCGCTCGTCGATGGCCGGCTGCCCGAAGGCGCCATCCACCTCCCACTGCACGGCCAGCGCGGCCTCGATGCGGTCGAGCGCGGCGGGCGTGCGCGCCACGATGCCCAGGCCCCGGCTGCCCATCTGCCGCAGGCGGGGGCTTTGCAGCACGGCCACGCAGGCGGGGTCGGCGCGCGCGGCGGCCTCGTCGAAGGACCGGGGGTGCGAGGTCAGCTCGGCCGACGCCGGTGCGCGCAGCACGCGTCCGTACAGCAGCCCGGGCAGGCGCGTGTCGCCCGCGAACAGGGGCTGGCCCGTGACGATGGCGTGCAGCTGGCCGGGGGCCGGGGCGGCGGGCGGCCGGGCGCCTGCGCGCGGCTGCAGGCTGCGCAGGGCGCTGGCAGGGATGTCGCGCGCGCCGAGCGTGCCCGTGGTCCGCCCCTGGGCCAGCGCCTCGCGCAGGGTGGCGCAGGCGCGTGCCAGCGGCAGGGCGAAATCCTGCACGCTGGCGCTGCCCACGGTGGCGCGCATGCGGGCGATGTCGGTGGTGGCGGGCAGCCGCAGGTGCACCTGCGCGGGCGGCACGCCCAGCTCCTGGGCCGCCAGGCCCTGCAGCGCGGCGCTGATCTGCTGGCCCATCTCGGTGCTGGGCAGCCACAGCGTGTAGCGGCCGCCTTCGTGGCGTATCCAGCCCAGGGCGTCATCGGCGGTGGAGGTGGGGCGCTGGGGGATCACCGGCACCAGCGAGCAGCCCGCCAGCGTGACCGTGAGCGCCCCGGCGCCAGCGGTGGCCAGAAACTGGCGGCGCTTCATGGCGCGGTGCCCTGGGCGGCCTGGTGGATGGCCGCCCGCACCCGGTGCTGGGTGCCGCAGCGGCACAGGTGGGCCGACATGGCGGCGTCGATCTGCGCATCGGTGGGCCGGGGCGTGGCGCGCAGCAGGGCCACCGCGCCCATGATCTGGCCGCTCTGGCAGTAGCCGCACTGGGGCACGCGCAGGTCCAGCCAGGCCTGTTGCACGGGGTGCAGCGTGCCGTCGCCCGCAGCCAGCCCTTCGACGGTGGTGACGGCGCGCCCCTGCAGCCCGCGTGCGGTGTGCAGGCAGGCGCGCTGCGCCACCCCGTCAATGAGCACCGTGCAGGCGCCACATTGGCCCACGCCGCAGCCAAAGCGGGTGCCGACCAGGCCCAGCGGCTCGCGCAGCAGCCAGAGCAGGGGTTCGTCCTCCCAGCCGGGCGGCACGGGCTGGTGTTGCTGGTTCAGGGTGATGTGCATGCGGGCCTCCGGTGGTGGTATGGAGGCCAGTGTGCAAAGGCAGGGGCGGCACGTCTTGAAGATCTGCGCCAGACGGACCGGTGCGGCAAGGGGCTCGCCACGCCAGGGATATGAATGAAAATGGCCGCTAGCGCTTATTCTTCAAGCGTTGGTAGCTATTATTTCGGGAGCATGGCATTCCACTGCGGCATGGTCTGCGCCCACCACAGGCGCAGGCGCATCGCCCATTGCGGCGTATAGCCCGAGGTGGCGAACCGCACCTGGCCCTGGGCGTCGATGACCACCAGCGCGGGCACGGCGCGCACGCCCCAGCTGCGCGAGAGCGTGCCCTGCGGGTCCACCGCCGTGGGCCAGGCCATGCCGCGTTGGCGCTGCACCTGCGCGACCCGCTCGGCATTGCCCGATTGCATGGCCACGCCCAGCAGGGGCCAGTCGGTGGACAGGCTGGCGATGCCGGGCTCTTCCAGCTTGCAGACCGCACACCATTCGGCCCAGAAATGCAGGGCCACGGCCTGGCCGGGGTGCTGCGCGCGCCATTGCGCCAGGGTGGTGCCGGCGGGCGGAGTGGTGGTGGCGCCGGTGGGGGTGGATGCCATCACCAGCAGTGCATCGGGCGCGGGCCCCCGGGGCAGATCGCGCGTGCGCCAGGTGTCCACCGCCACGACGGCGATCCACGCCAGCGCGAGGGTGGCCAGGTGCTGCTTCCAGCCAGTGCGCAGTGAGAACCATGCGCGGGCGAAGAAGGACCGGAGCATGGCGGGGCGATGCGCGGGCGAAGGACTGTGGATCAGCGCAGCACTTCCAGCAGGCGGTCCAGCCCGCCCTGGTTGATGGCCACCTTGGCCTGCGCACGCACGGCGGGCTTGGCGTGGTAGGCCACCGACAGGCCCGCGGCATCCATCATGGGCAGGTCGTTGGCGCCGTCGCCCACGGCGATGGCCTGGGATGGCGCAATGCCCATGAGCGAGGCCACTTCCAGCAGCGTGCGGCGTTTTTCCGCGCCGTCGCAGATGTCGCCCCAGGCCTGGTCCACCATGCGGCCGGTGAGCTGGCCGTTGTCCACCTCCAGCATGTTGGAGCGGGCGAAGTCGATGCCCAGCCCGGCCTTCACACGGTCGGCAAAGAAGGTGAAGCCGCCCGAGACCAGCAGCGTGGTCAGGCCCGCGGCCTTGGCGGCGGTGATCAGCTCCTGGGCGCCGGGGTTGAAGCGCAGGCGCTCGCTGAACACCTGCTCCATGTGCTGCACCGTCACGCCTTTGAGCAGGGCCACGCGCTGGCGCAGGCTTTCCTTGTAGTCGGTGATGATGCCCTGCATGGCGGCTTCGGTGATGGCGGCCACCTCGGCCTTGCGGCCGGCGGCATCGGCGATCTCGTCCACGCACTCGATGTTGATGAGGGTGGAGTCCATGTCGAACGCGATGAGTTTGTAGGCGGACAGGGACAGCGGGGGTTCGATGCCCTGGACAACAAGGCCGGGGGCGAATTCGGTGGCGTTTTTCATGGCGGGGCGCTCTTGGCAAATGCGGAGATCGGAACCCGCAATGGTATCGCCCGTGCCCCGGGGCTCGGGCGGAGGCGGGCAGGGCCGCATCGGCCCGGCGCCTGCTGGCGATGCCGGCGTGGAAAAACGGCAACGCTCCCCGCACAGCGGGCCGGAGCGCGCACGGCCGGGCGCATATGATTCCCGCACAACATGCAACGGAGGGAGGCAGGCGATGGCGATGCACAGGGGACGCAGGGCGGCTGGGCAGGCCGGCGCCGCACCGATCAACCGCAGGCAGGCCACGGCCGTGCTGCTGGCCGGTGCCGCCGCACCCTTCGCGGTGGCGGCCGCGCAAGATGCCGCGGCGCCCGCACCACAGGCCGCCCCCGCCGTGGCCCCATGGCCGGGCGACGACTGGGCCGAAAGCACGCCCGAGGCCCAGGGCATGGATTCCGCGGCGCTGGCCAGGCTCATCGGCTACGGCGCCGCGCAGGGCATGGACAGCCTGCTCGTCACGCGCCACGGCACCCTCGTGGCCGAAGCCTTCTACGCCCCCTACCGCGAGGGGCTCCAGCACGCCGTCAACTCCACCACCAAGGGCATCGTCGCCACGCTCACCGGCATGGCCATCCAGGACGGGCTGATCGCCTCGCGCGACGTGCCCGTGCTCGACTTCTTCGAAGGCCGCCAGGTCGCCAGCGCCGATGCCGCCAAGAAGGCCATGACCCTGGGCCACCTGCTGGACATGACCTCGGGCCTGCACTGGATCGAGCCGCTGAGCGACGCCGTGCCCGAGACCATGCTGCAGCTGGCCCGCGCGCGCGACTGGCAGGGCTTCGTGCTCGACCGGCCCATGGCCCAGGCGCCCGGCGCGGGCTTCAACTACAACAGCGGCAACACCCACCTGCTCTCGGCCATCCTCGCACACAAGACCGGCGGCAGCACCCTGGCCTATGCGCAAAAGCGCCTGTTCGGCCCCCTGGGCATCACCGACGTGCGCTGGCGCAAGGACCCGCAGGGCATCGAGGTGGGCGGCTGGGGCCTGTACCTGCACCCGCGCGACATGGCGCGCATCGGGTACCTCTACCTGCGCCGGGGCCAGTGGAACGGCCGCCAGCTGCTGCCCGCCGCCTGGGTGGAGCAGGTCTTCAATCCGGTGGTGGACATGGGTTTCGGCAGCGCCGCGCCTGCCTTCAGGTACGCCAACGGCTGGTGGAGCATCCCGTCCAGGCGCGCCTACTTCACGGCCGGCTTCAACCGCCAGCTCATCGTGGTGCTGCCCGACCTGGACGTGGTCGTGGCGGTCACGGGCCGGCGCAACTACCCGCTGCCTCCGTTCCTTGACCAGATCATTGCGGCGGCCCGCTCGCACGAGCCGCTGCCCGCCGACAGCGCCGCGCAGGAGCAGCTGGCCGCGCGCATCCGCGACGCCGGGGTGGAAAAGCCCAGCGCCAGCCCGGCCATCACCCCCGAGCTGGCCGCCACCGTCTCGCGCAAGGCCTGGGTGCTGGAGCGCAACCCCCTGGGCATCCAGCGCCTGGTGCTGGACCTGACCCCCGCCAATCCGCGCTATGAAGTCACGTTCGATCCCGGCCGTCCGGAGCTGCCGCGCGAGCCCGTGGCCGGCCCCCTGGGCCTGGACGGCCTGTACCGCACCGCCCCGCAGGGCCCCGACAGGGTCATCGCCATCAAGGGCCACTGGCTCGATGCGCAGAGCTTCCAGCTCATCTCGCGCTCGGTGGCCGATGGGGAGGTCACCGTCATCACGCTGAAATTCGAGGATGGCGGGAGGGCGGTGAACGTGGGGCTGGAGAACAACTGGGGGGTCAGGGGGCAGGTGCGGGGGCGGGCTGCCGGGTAGGGGCGGCATGTGCGAGTTCCCTGGGTAAATTTCCACTGCAGCCTTGGCCCGGTTTGGGACATGATGGACGCACACCCGTGTCAAGACGCCTGAACAGCCATTTTGACCAGAAGCCCATGACCCTCGCCCAGTCCGCAGCACCAGCGCCATCCAGCCCCCTGGGCCGCCTGCGCGGCCTCCAATCCATCGCCCGCGAAATGTCCGACGCCCCGGTCGAGATCCGCGGCCAGATTCCCCCATGGCTCATCGGCGGCAGCCTGCTGCTCAACGGCCCGGCGCTGTGGGACCTGCCGCACGGCAGCTACGAACACTGGTTCGATGGCCTGGCCATGCTGCACCGGGTACGGCTGGCCCCGGGGGACATGGGCGGGGCCAGTGCCACCTACCGCAGCCGCTACCTGCAGACCGACGACCTGCGCGAAAGCCTGGCGGCGCGCAAGCCGGCGCGTGCGGCCTTTGGCACGCCGGACCCGGCGGGCTTCTTCACGCGCTTGCGCCGCCTGCGCCACCCCAAGGTGACGGACAACGGGGCGGTGGTGATGGCGCGCATCGGCTCGCAATGGGTGGCGCAGACCGAGACGCCGCTGCTCACCAGCTTCGATCCCGACACGCTGGCCACCACGGGGCGCATCGTGTACGACGATGCCGAGGTGATCCACGTGATGTCGGCCCATGGCATGACGGACGCGCAGGGCGCCTACTGGAACGTGGGGCTGGAGGTGGGCCCCCAGTGCACCTACAAGCTGTTCAAGATCGTCCAGGGCAGCCGGCGGCGCGAGGTGCTGGCGCGCTGGTCCGTGCGCCAGGCCGGCTACCTGCATGCGTTTGCGATGACGCCCACCCATGCCATCGTGTGGCAGCCGGCCATGCGGCTCAACGCGATCAAGCTGGCGCTGTCGGGCAGGGGTTTCATCGACAGCTTTGCGTGGAACCAGTCCCTGGGCTCGCGCATCGACGCCATCTCGCTCATCGACGGCAGCGTGCGCAGCTGGGCCGTGCCGGCGATGACCGGTTTTCATGCCGTGCAGGCCTGGGACGAGCCCAGCCCCGACGGCCGTGGCGCACCCGTGCTGGTGCTGGACCTGTGCACCACCGATGGCCCCGAGATCTTCAGCGCCCTGCGTCTGGAGCGCCTGCGCGCCGGGGTGCCGGTGGGCGTGCAGCACCGCGTGCAGCGCTACCGGCTGGAGCCCGGCCGCAGCGATGCGCAGCCCCGGACGCTGGTGGAAGGCGCCAGCGTGGAGCTGCCCGCCGTGCATGGCGCCTACTGGGGCCGGAAGCAGTCCCGCCACGCCTGGTTCGCGGGCTTCGACCCCGAAGGCAAGGCCCCCATGTTCGACCGCACCGTGAAGCTGGACCTGGACGGCGGCCGCATCGCCGGCACTTGGCAGCGCGAGGCCGCCGTGCAGATGGAGCCCCTGTTCGTGGACCGCCCCGGCTCCAGCGCCGAGGACGACGGCGTGCTGCTGGTGCCCACGCTGGCCGAGGACGACACCGGCACGGTGATCGGCGTGGTCGACCCGGCCAGCATGCACTGCCTGGCCACGCTGCGCCTGCCGCAGGTGGTGCCGTTCGGCTTCCATGCGGCGTGGAAGCGGGCCTGAGATGAGCGTCTTCACCTGCACCGCAACCGCACCGCGCCGGTAGCCGCGGTGCGCCCGGCGGTTTGTGCCTTGCCCTGGGCCCGCCTTGCCGAGCCAGGTGGCCGGCGCTAGAACAGGTCCTGCTGGGCCGAGGTCAGGTGGGAGAAACTCTCGCCCAGCGGCTGCAGGATGGCGTCCGCGATCGGCTGGATCTGCTTGGTGAGGTAGTGCCCGTAGTCGATGGGGGAACGGCGCGCCTCCAGCGGCTCAGGCCCGTTGCGGGTCATGACGTAGCGGATCCAGCCGCCGCTCTGGTACTGCTGGGGCCGGCCCCTGCGGGCGTTGTATTCGTCGGCCATGCGGGCGGCACGCACCTGTGGCGGGACGTTGGCCACGTAGGCGTCCAGGCGGTGGCGCAGGCGCTTGCGGTAGACGAGCAGGTCGTCCTTGCCGCCGGCCAGGGTGGCCTGCGCGTAGCCGGCCACGAAGTCCCGGTAGGGCATGCCCTGGAACACGCGCGAGAGCAGCCCTTCCTGGAACTGCCGGGCCAGGGGCGTCCAGTCGCTGCGGGCCATCTCCAGGCCGCGGTAGACCATCTCCTCCTTGCCCTCCACGTCCACGCTCAGGCCGGCGTAGCGCTTCTTGCTGCCCACGTCCGATCCGCGGATGGTGGGCATGAAGAACTTCCTGTAGTGCGTGTCGAACTCGATCTCGAGGTAGTTCTCAAGGCCCTGCTCTTCGCGCAGGGTGCGCGTCCACCAGGCGTTGATGTCCTTGACCAGTCCGGCGGCCACGGCGTGCGCCTCGGCGTTGGTGTGGGTGCGCCTGAGCCAGATGAAGATGGAGTCGGTATCGCCGTAGATGGCCTCGTAGCCGCGTTGCTCCACGAAGTCGCGGGTGGCTTTCACCATCGCATGGCCGCGCAGGGTGATCGCCGAGATCACCTGCGGGTTGAAGAAGCGGCATTCCGACGCACCGAGCACGCCGGCGAACGAGTTCATCACCAGCTTCAGCGCCTGGGACAGGGGCTCGTTCTTCGCGCGCTTGGCCTCGTCGCGCGCGCGCCAGAGGGTGGTGACGATCTCCGGCAGGCAGTGCCTGTCGCGCGAGAAGCGCGTGCCCAGCGGGCCCCGGATCAGCGGCGCCGCATCGCTGGCGTGCAGGCCCTCCACATACCCCACCGGGTCGACGAGGAAGGTGCGGATGATCGAGGGGTACAGACTCTTGTAGTCCAGCACCACCACGGAGTCGTAGAAGCCGGGCCGGGAGTCCATCACATAGCCGCCGGGCGAGGACTTGCCCTGGATCTCGCCCACATTCGGGGCCACGTACCCCAGGCGGTGCATGCGCGGCAGGTAGTGGTGGCTGAACGCGGCGATGGAGCCGCCGAAGTGGTCCATCTGCAGGCCGGTGGTGTGGGCCCGCTCCATCACGAACTGCAGCAGCCGGGCCTTCTCGAAGATGCGCAGCACCAGCTCGCAGTCGCGGATGTTGTAGGTGGCCAGCGCGGGCTTGTCGTGCTGGTAGCGCCGCTCGATCTCGGCCATCTTGTCGTACTCGTCCCCGATCTCCTTGCCCTCGCCCAGCAGCTGCTGCGAGACGTTTTCGAGGCTGAACGACGCAAAGCTCCACACGGCCGCACGCAGCGCCTCGATGCCGTCGATGACCACCCGCCCGGGCATGGGCGCGAAGAGGTAGCCCTGCTTGCCCGGGTGCGTGCGCCAGGCAATGGGCCGGCGCTCGCGGCCCGGCAGCAGCGGCGTGGCGCACTCGTCGGCGGTCTTTTGCAGCACATGCAGGTCGAACTGGATCACGTTCCAGCCGATGACCACGTCCGGGTCGTTGCGCTCGAACCAGTCGTTGAGCTGCTCGATCATCGCTTGGCGGGTGGGGCAGTAGATGAGCGCAAAGCCCGGTTGCTCCGTGGATGCGGAGGGCGGCTCGCCCAGCATGTACACCACGCGCTCGGCCATGCCGTCGAGCGCGATGGAGTACAGCGCCTGGTGCTGGCTGGTCTCGATGTCCAGCGACACGACCTTCAGCGCGGGCCGGTAGCCGGGCGCGGGCGCCAGCCTGCAGTCCACGCGGGCGCCGTTCTCGGTGCACCCGCCTTCCACTTGCACACCGGCGGTGATGAAGCGTTCCATCAGGTAGCGCTCGTGCGGGCGCACGTCGGCTTCGAGCAGGGAGATGCCCAGCTGCTGCAGCGAGCGCGCCAGGCGCCCCAGCTGGCGATAGTGCCTGGCGTAGACCCCGATCACGGGCTCTTGCTGAAAGCTCCTGAGCTCAAGCCCGCGCAGTTCCACACCCGGCAGGGCCAGGAGCTGCGCGTCCACCGTGCCCTGGTGCCGCGCCTCGACGAAGGCCACCGAGGTCTGGCCGGTCAGCAGCACCTTCAGCGGCCCGGCATCCGTCGCCAGCCAGTACTCGATCTCGGTGCCCGCCGGTGTGTCCCGCCAGTGGCGCGTGAGGATGAAGCCCTTCATGGGGATGGAGGCCACGGGCAGGCAGAAGGCACGCAAGGGGGTGGGAAGATCGTCGGGGTGCTGATTCTCGCCGAAGCAGCGGGCGGATGCCGTTGCCCCGCTACGCTCACACGGTGTGGCGCTGGCGCATTGATTCACCGGCCCGGAGTGGGGCCTTTGCCGGCGATGCCCGGCGCTACGATGGCAGCCCCTGCAAGCACGGAGCATTCCGATGTTCAGTTTCCTGGTCGATATTGTTGTTGGCTTTTTCGAGTTCGTGGTCGACGTGCTGCTGTTCCGGTCCCAGCGCGACAGGCGCGGAAGCCGGGAGCGCAGCGTGGCCGAGGACACGCTGGCGGTGGCGCACTTCGACTTCGTGACGCTGGTGCTGATCTCGCTGGTGAGTGCGGGCCTGATGCTGCTGCTGGCCTTCGCAGTCGGTGTCCCGGTGGGCTGGAGCGTGGCCATCGGCCTGGCCGTGGGCGTGGCCTGGGGGCTGTGGCGCTATGCCCGGTTGCTGCGCGAGCCCTGACCGTACCGCCGCGTTGACGGGGTTGCCGAAGCCCGGCAGGTCCGCAGAGTGCCAGATCCATGGGTGTGGGGCGATTTTTCGGGGATGGTGCAGGCCTTTCGGGGCGGGAGGTCCGCCAGGGCGGCGGCCTACTGCGGGACCAGCCCCGCCGCCTTCACCAGCTCGGCATGGACCTTGATCTCCTGCGTGATCGCGTCCTTGAGCTGCTGGCCGGTGCCCGGCGCCACTTCCATGCCGCTGGCGGCGAGCTTGGCCTTGGTGTCAGGGTCGGCCAGGGCGGCGTGGGCGGCGCGCTGCAGCCGGTCGATGACGGGCTGGGGCGTCTTGGCCGGTGCCAGCAGGCCCACCCAGGCCGAGAGGTTCATCTCCGGCGCGCCCGCTTCGGCCATGGTGGGCGTCTGCGGCAGGGTGGCGGTGCGCTGCGAAGCCATCAGGCCCAGCGCATGCAGCTTGCCCGACTGGATGTGCGGCAGCGCCTCGGGCAGCACGGCGAACAGCATGTCCACCGTGCCGGCCAGGGCATCGTTGATGGCCGGGGCGCCGCCCTTGTAGGGCACGTGCAGCAGGTCGGTTTTGGTGCGGGTGGTGAACATCAGCCCCGCCAGGTGCTGCGGGCTGCCGTCGCCCGACGAGGCGTAGGTCAGCTTGCCCGGCGCGGCCTTGGCGGCGGCCAGCACGGCGGCCACGGTGGGGAATTTCTGCTTGTCCTTGACCACCAGCACCATGGGCTGGTTCACGAACTTGGTGACGGGCACGAAGTCGGCTTCGGGGTCGTAGGGCAGGGTCTTGAAGATGCTCTTGTTGGTGGTGAGGAAAGACGCCGGCGAGACCATCAGCGTGTAGCCATCGGGCGCGGCGCGCGAGACCAGCGGCGTGCCGATCTGCCCGGATGCGCCGGCCTTGTTGTCCACCACGAAGGGCTGGCCCAGCTCGGCCGCCATCTTCTGCGTGACCACGCGCGCGATCATGTCGGCACTGCCGCCCGCGGGAAGCGCCACGATGACCTTGACGGGGCGGTCGGGGTAGGTGCCCTGGGCCCAGGCAGAGGCTGCGCAATACAGCGAAAGAACGGTACAGGCCAGGGCCGGGGCAAGACGTCGAAATTGCATGGAACAGCTCCCAAGGGTGGACGGACAGCACGCCAGGCGAGCCCCCGCGGGCGCGGGTGGGCATTGCCTTTTCGCAGGTATACCGCGTGTTCCGTTCTCAAGCAATTCCTGCACCAGACCTCCCTGCACGCCAGGAAGAGGCCCCTCGAAGCGCCCGTTTGCTCTTTTTTTGATAGCTGCTTGCGCTGAATGAAAAAGCGCTTCAGCCCTTTTTCTGATGCAGGTACAGATCGTCCGACCAGGTGGCCAGCCATTCGGGCTTGAACGCCACGAACACCGCGCACAGCATGCCGGTGACCACCGCGTCGCCCCAGGCCATCAGCCAGCGCGCCACGAGCGAGAGCTGGTCGCCCACACCGGGCAGCGTGTGGCCGCTCCATTGCGACAGGGTGCCCGCCACGAACAGGCACAGCGCAGTGCCCAGAAACCCCCGGCCCAGCACATAGACGAAGGCGCGCACGCCCGCGAGCGATCGGGCCCCCGCCAGGCGGCGCAGCGCCACGCCCAGCAGCAGCGCCAGCGTGGCGGGCACCACGCCCTGCCACACGGCGATGCCCAGCGCATCCCATCCGCCCAGGCCGGGCGAGACCCACGCAGCGATGGCGCCCACCGCCAGCAGCGTCGGCACGGCCAGCGGCCAACCCAGCATGAGCAGTACCAGGCACGCGCCCGACCACTGCAGTTGCAGCGGCATCTGGTGCAGCGTGGGCAGGGCCCAGACCCAGGGCAGCAGGACGAGCGTGGCCAGCAGCGGCGTCCACAGCGGGGCGGGGGCGCCGTGCCCTGCCTCATGCGCCAGGGGCTTTCGGCTGGCCAGCAGCCGCCAGGGCCGGGCGGCCAGCGCGGCAACCAGGGCGATCAGGGCCAGGGCGGCTTCCATTTCTAAATTACTATTGTTTTGATAGCTTCTGGCGCTTGATGGATAAGCGCTGGAGGCCCATTCGAATCATGTCTGCACGCGCTAGGCCACCACCGGCTGCCCCAGCGAGCGCAGGATGTCGCGCACCATCTGGGCGCGGTCCTTCGGGTCCTTCAGCTCGCGCTCGATGCGCAGCTTCTCGTTGCCTGCCAGCTTGATGTGCTTGTTCTTCTGGATCAGCTCGATGATGCGCATCGGGTCGATGGGCGGCTGGGGCTTGAAGGTGATGTGGATCACACCCGGGGCGGCATCCACCTTCACCACGCCGTAGGGCTGGCTCAGCACGCGCAGGCGGTGCACGTCGATGAGGGTCTGGGCCTGCGGCGGCAGTTTTCCGAAGCGGTCCACGATCTCTTCGAGCAGCCCGTCGATCTGGTCGGGGTTCTTGGCCGTGGCCAGCTTCTTGTAGAACGACAGGCGCAGGTGCACGTCGCCGCAGTAGTCGTCGGGCAGCAGGGCGGGGGCGTGCAGGTTGATGTCGGTGGTGACGCTCAGGGGGCTGAGCAGGTCCGGCTCCTTGCCGGCCTTGAGTGCCTTGACGGCTTCGTTCAGCATCTCGTTGTACAGCTGGAAACCCACCTCCAGCATGTTGCCGCTCTGGTTCTCGCCCAGCACCTCGCCGGCGCCGCGGATCTCCAGGTCGTGCATGGCCAGGTAGAAGCCGCTGCCCAGTTCCTCCATCTGCTGGATGGCATCCAGGCGCTGGGCGGCGTGCTTGGTCAGGCCCTCGGTGTCGGGCACCATGAGGTAGGCATACGCCTGGTGGTGGCTGCGGCCCACGCGCCCGCGCAGCTGGTGCAGCTGCGCCAGGCCGAACTTGTCGGCGCGGCTCATGATGATGGTGTTGGCCGTGGGCACGTCGATGCCGGTCTCGATGATGGTCGAGCACAGGAGGATGTTGTAGCGCTGGGCCACGAAGTCGCGCATCACGCGCTCCAGTTCGCGCTCGGGCATCTGGCCGTGGGCCACCGCGATGCGGGCTTCGGGCAATATCTCTTCGAGCTTCTGGCGGCGGTTCTCGATGGTCTCCACCTCGTTGTGCAGAAAGTAGACCTGCCCGCCGCGCTTGAGTTCGCGCAGCACCGCCTCGCGGATCACGCCCGTGCCCTCGTTGCGCACGAAGGTCTTGATCGCCAGGCGCCGCTGCGGCGCGGTGGCGATGACCGACAGGTCGCGCAGCCCTTCGAGCGCCATGCCCAGCGTGCGCGGGATGGGTGTGGCCGTGAGGGTGAGCACGTCCACCTCGGCGCGCAGGGCCTTCATCTGCTCCTTGTGGCGCACGCCGAAGCGGTGCTCCTCGTCGATGATCAAGAGGCCCAGGTTGTGGAACTTGGTGGATTCGCTCAATAGCTTGTGCGTCCCGACCACGATGTCCACCGTGCCGTCGCCGATGCCCTTGATGGCGGCGGTGATCTCCTTGCCCGAGCGGAAGCGCGACACCTCGGCCACCTTCACTGGCCACTTGCTGAAGCGGTCCACCAGCGTCTGGTAGTGCTGCTCGGCCAGCAAGGTGGTGGGCGCAAGAAAGGCCACCTGCTTGCCGCCCGTGACGGCCACGAAGGCCGCGCGCAGGGCCACCTCGGTCTTGCCGAAGCCCACGTCGCCGCAGACCAGGCGGTCCATGGGGCGGGGGCTGATCATGTCCTGGATCACCGCGTGGATGGCGGCGTTCTGGTCGGCCGTCTCCTCGAAGCCGAAGTCGTTGGCAAAGGTCTCGTAGTCCTGCGGGCTGTAGCGGAAGGCATGGCCCTCGCGCGCGGCGCGGCGGGCGTAGATGTTGAGCAGCTCGGCCGCGCTGTCGCGCACCTGCTCGGCGGCCTTGCGCTTGGCCTTTTCCCATTGGCCGCTGCCCAGCTTGTGCAGCGGCGCCTCGTCGGCACTCACGCCGGTGTAGCGGCTGATCAGCTGCAGCTGGCTCACGGGCACGTAGAGCACGGCCTTGTCGGCGTACTCCAGGTGCAGGAACTCCTGCATGGCGGGCGTGCCGTCGGGGTTCTTGTTGCCCACGTCCATGTTGACCAGGCCGCGGTAGCGGCCGATGCCGTGCGCGCTGTGCACCACGGGGTCGCCCACGTTGAGCTCGGCCAGGTCCTTGATCAGCGCCTCGACGTCGCTCACCTGCTCCTGCTTCTTGCGCCGGCGCGTGGTGGGGCCGGCGGCGAACAGCTCGGTCTCGGTGACGAAGTCGATGCCGTCCTCGACCCAGCTGAAGCCCACCGTGAGGCCGGCCGTGGCAATGCCCACCTTTTCGTCGGCCGTGCCCTGGAACTCGGCCAGCGAGTCGAAGGCCGGCGGGTTCACCCCGCTGGCGCGCAGAAAGTCGAGCAGGCTCTCGCGCCGGCCGGCGCTTTCGGCCAGCAGCAGCACGCGGTGCTGGGTGTTGCGGATGTGGGCGTGCAGGCGGGCCAGCGGGTCCTCGGCCCCGCGCACCACCGACAGGTCGCCGAGCTTGTGGAAGTGCGGGTTGTCATCCACGTCCTCAACGCCGGGGCGGATGGACAACTGCGCATGCTCCTTGGCGCGCGTGTAGAACTGGTCGGCCGAGAGGAACAGCGCCTCGGGCGGCAGCACGGGGCGCTCGGGGTCGCCCTGCACCAGGCGAAAGCGGTCTTTCGTGTCCTGCCAGAAGCGCTGGAAGGCGGGCTCCAGGTCGCCGTGCAGCACCACGGTGGCTTCGCCGCCCAGGTAGTCGAACACGGTGGCCGTCTCGTCGAAGAACAGCGGCAGGTAGTACTCGATGCCGGCCGTGGCCACGCCGGCGCCCATGTCCTTGTAGATGCGGCTCTTGGTCGGGTCGCCCTCGAGCATCTCGCGCCAGCGGCTGCGGAACTTGGCGCGCGCCTCATCGTCCATGGGGAACTCGCGGCCGGGCAAGAGGCGCACCTCGGGCACGGGGTACAGGCTGCGCTGGCTGTCGGGGTCGAAGGTGCGGATGCTGTCGATCTCGTCGTCGAACAGGTCCACCCGGTACGGCACCAGCGAGCCCATGGGGAACAGGTCGATCAGCCCGCCGCGCACCGCGTACTCGCCCGGGCTCACCACCTGCGAGACGTGGCTGTAGCCCGCCAGCGTGAGCTGGGCCTTGAACTTTGCCTCGTCGAGCTTTTGCTTGACCTTGAAATGGAAGGTGTAGCCCGCCAGGAAGGACGGCGGCGCCAGGCGGTACAGCGCCGTGGTGGCGGGCACCAGCACCACGTCGGCCCCGGTGTCCTTGTCCTTCTGGCTGATGCGCCAGAGGGTGGCCAGCCGCTCGCTGATCAGGTCCTGGTGCGGCGAGAAGGTGTCGTAGGGCAGCGTCTCCCAGTCCGGGAACAGCGCGCAGCGCAGCGTGGGCGCGAAGAACGCCATTTCCTCGATGAGGCGCTGCGCATCGGTGGCATCGGCCGTGACGATGGCGGTGGTGCGGCCGGCGGCCTTGTCGCGCTCGGCCAGGCGGGCCAGCAGCAGCGAATCGGCGCTGCCCACGGGGCGGGGCAGGGTGAAGCGTTTTCCGGGGGAGAGTTTGGGCAGTTCCATGCGCGCTGTGTCGTCTGGGCCCACGGCATCCCCTGGCGCACAAAACGCACGCAGGCCGCACGGGTGGGCAACCGGAGATTCTAGAATGGGCGGGCCATGACTGCTGTGCTGTTGCCAACACCCCTCGTTCCCTTGTCCGCCCACGGACGTTTCTGGGCGCTGGTGCCCTGCGCGGGAACGGGGTCGCGCGCCGTGGCGGCCCCGCCTGCGGCAATGGTGCCGGCCCCGGGCCTGTCTGCCGGGTCCACGCTGGGGGTCTTTTCCGCGTCCGAGGCGGCGGCACCACCCGTCGCTGCATTGCCCAAGCAATACCACCTGGTGGCAGGTCATCCCATGGTGCTGCACACGCTGGCGGCCTTTGCCGGGGTGGGCCGGCTGCTGGGCACGCTGGTGGCCGTGGCGCCGGGCGACCGTTTCCTGGATGCGCATGCGCACCCGGCGTACTTCGCGGTCGAATGCGGCGGCCCCACGCGCGCCGATACGGTGCTGGGCGGCCTGCGGGCGCTGCTCGCGCGGGGCGCGCAGCGGGATGACTGGGTGCTGGTGCACGATGCGGCGCGCTGCCTGGTCACCACGGCGCAGATCGACCACCTGATCGATGTGTGCGCGCAGGACAGCGTGGGCGGCCTGCTCGCACACCAGCTGGCCGACACGCTCAAGACCTCGATCGACGGCCCCGGGGGCGTGCGCGTGGCCTCCACCGTGGACCGCAGCAACAAGTGGCTGGCGCAGACGCCGCAGATGTTCCGCATAGGCCCCCTGATGGACGCGCTCGACAAGGTGGGATCGAACGTGACCGACGAGGCCAGCGCCATGGAAGCCATGGGCCTGCACCCGCGCCTGGTGCCCGGCGGCGCGCAGAACTTCAAGGTCACCTACCCCGACGATTTCGCGCTGGCCGAGGCCGTGCTGGCGCAGCGCGGCCACGGCACCACGCTGGCCCGCTTTGGTGGCGAACGCGGGCAGGGGGCGACCGAGACGGGGCGCAAGACGATTTTCTGAGCCTGCCCGCGCAAGGGCAGGACGACCATGAGCCCCTGGCGGGCAGAAGGCGAACGAACGGATGAACTTCAGGATTGGAGAAGGCTGGGATGTGCACGCACTGGTGCCCGGGCGGCCGCTGGTGATTGGCGGGGTGACCATCGAGCACACCCTGGGCCTGCTGGGCCATTCCGATGCCGACGTGCTGCTGCACGCCATTACCGATGCGATCCTGGGGGCCGCGGGCCTGGGGGACATCGGCCGCCATTTTCCCGATACCGATGCGCAGTTCCGGGGCGCCGATTCGGCCGTGCTGCTGGCCGAGGCCGCGCGCCGCGTGCGCGCCGCGGGCTACGCCATCGGCAATGTGGACAGCACGGTGGTGGCCCAGGCGCCTCGCCTGGCGGCCCACATTCCCGGCATGTGCCAGTGCATTGCGAAGGCCCTGGGGGTCGACCCCGGCCAGGTCAACGTGAAAGCCAAGACCGCCGAGCGCCTGGGGCCCGTGGGGCAAGGCCTGGCGATGGAGGCACGGGCCACCGCCCTGATTTTCAAGGCCTGACCCTCTGCGGCGGCAGCGCGTCCTGGGGCGCGCTTCGTCAGGCGCTTTCGCGCCCGATGATCGCGAAGCCGATGTCCACCACCGGTTCGGCCACGGGGCGGCCCTCGGCGCGGTCCGCGATCAGTCGGGCAGCCGTCTGGCCCATGCGCGTGCCGTCGATGCGCACGGTGGAGAGGCTGGGGCTCACGGTCTGCGCGAAATCGATGTCGCCAAAACCCATCACGGCCAGTTGTTCCGGCACGGACATGCCGCGCACGCGGGCTTCGGTCAGCACGCCCAGGGCCAGCATGTCGGAGCTGCAGAACACGGCGTCGATGTCGGGGTGCCCGGCGAGCAGCGCGGCCAGGCCGTCGCGCCCGTCGGCATGCGTGGTGGGTGACTTGCCCAGACGCACGGCAGGCGCGCGCAGGCCCAGGCGCTCGGCGGCGGATTCGAAGCCCCGTGCGCGGCGTGCGGCGCGCTCGTCGCCGCCACTGAGCAGTGCCAGGCGGCGCCGGCCTCTGGAGTACAGATGCTCGCACACGGCAGCGCCCAGCTGTTCGTGCCGCAGCCCCACCAGCATGTCGATGGGCGTGGAGGTGAAATCCCAGGTCTCCACGATGGGGATGCCCGATGCCATGAGCATGCGGCGCCCTTCGGGCGAATGCATGATGCCGGTGACCACGATGCCGTCCGGACGCCGGCCGACGATGGCGCGCAGCAGCTCGTCCTCGCGCGAGTGTGCATAGCCGACCTGGCCCACCATCACCTGGAACCCTCGCAGCTCCAGCGCATCGGTGAGCGCCTGCACCATCTCGCCGAACAGCGGCCCCGTGAGCGTGGGCACCAGCGCGGTGACCACATGGCTGCGCGCCGATCGCAGGCCCCCGGCGACCAGGTTGGGCACGTAGCCCATGCTGGAGACGGCCTCCTGTACGCGCACCCGCGTCGCCTCCGACACCTGGTGCGGTGTGTTGATGGCGCGCGAGACGGTGATCATCGAGACCCCGGCCCGCTCGGCCACCTCGCGCAGCGTGACCGAAGGACGGTCGCGGGTGGCGGGCGCAAGGGAGGGGGAGGGCGGGGAGGCTGGCATGCGGGGAAGTCTATAAGAACCTGTTCAGTCTCCTTGGGGAGTCGCACAAGTGCTTTGCCGGGATGGGATGCCAGGCGCGGTGCGCAGCCGATGGCCCGTGCTATCGGCAAGCGCCGCAACGCCGCAGACCGCCCGGCAAGGCTGTTGCCCTTCTGTTTGGAGTGAAATCGGGCGATTGGACGCCCAGGCTGCCTGCATGGGCATGAGCCCACGCGGCGCACCCGACGCGCCACTCATCCCGATTGCCCTCCGATGCGACCTCCAAAAAGAGACTGAGCCGGTTCTGAGACCCGTCGCGGCGGATGGCAGGCGAGGCGGCCAAATGTCATTGCATCGACAGTCACGGACGGCGTCCATGCCTAGCATGCCGCCATGACCTGTTCGCCCCCATGCACATCCCCAGCCGCGCCAGCGGCAAGCCGGGTTTCCGCCGCCCCCACCTCCCTACCAGAGCTGCGGCAGGCGGTGGACTGGGCCATCGTCTCGCGGCGCAGCATCCGCGCATTCCTGCCCACGCCGGTCTCCCGCGAAGAGGTGCATTCCATCCTCGACGTGGCGCGCCATGCGGCCTCGGGCATGAACACGCAGCCCTGGCGCGTGCACGTGCTCACGGGGGCCGCGAAGGAGCGGCTGAGCACCGCCATCGCCGCCGTGGATAACGATGAGGATGGGGCTGCGACCCTCACCGAGCCCTACCACTACTACCCGCTCGAATGGGTATCGCCCTATGTCAACCGGCGCCGCAAGGTGGGATGGGACCTGTATGGCCTGCTCGGCATCGCCCGGGGCGACAAGGCGCGCATGCATGCCCAGCACGGCCGCAACTACCGCTTCTTCGATGCGCCCGTGGGGCTGATCTTCACGGTGAACCGGGTGATGCAGGCCGGCAGCCTGATGGACTACGGCATGTTCCTGCAGAGCGTGATGGTGGCGACCCGCGCGCGCGGGCTCGACACCTGCCCGCAGGTGGCGTTCACCAAATTCCACCAAGTCATTGCCGCCGAGCTGGGCATCCCCGATACCGAGATGGTGGTCTGCGGCATGAGCCTGGGCCACGCCGACCCGGCGGGCATCGAGAACACGCTGGTGACGGAGCGCGAGAGCGTCGAGTCGTTCACCACCTACCACCCATGAACGCGCAAAACAGGAGACCAGCATGAGCCAAGCAACCCACCACAGCCCCTACCAGCACGGCCTGGAACGCACCCCCGCCAACCACCTGCCGCTCACGCCGCTGGGCTTTCTGGACCGCAGCGCGCAGGTGCATCCCGAAGGCACTGCCGTGGTGCATGCGGGCAGCACGCAGACCTGGGCACAGACGCGCGAGCGCGCCTACCGCTTGGCCAGCGCACTGGCACAACGCGGCGTGCAGCGCGGCGACACCGTGGCCATCCTGGCGCCCAACACGCCCGCGATGCTGGAGGCGCACCTGGGCATCCCCCTGTGCGGTGCGGTCATCAACGCCGTCAACTGCCGGCTCGACGCCGAGGCCATCCGCTTCATCCTGCGCCACGGCGAGGCGCGCGTGCTGCTGGTGGACCGCGAATTTTCGGCGCTCGCGGCCCGGGCCGTCGAGGGCCTGGCGCAGCAGCCGCTGGTGGTCGCCATCCACGATGCGGGCCTGCCCGAGCAGCCGGCCCTTGGTGAGCTCGACTACGAAGCCCTGCTGGCCGAGGGTGATCCGGCCTTCGAAGGCCTGTGGCCCGAGGACGAGTGGGACCCGATCGCACTGAACTACACCTCGGGCACCACTGGCGACCCCAAGGGCGTGGTGCCCAGCCACCGCGGGGCCTACCTCATGAGCCTGTTGCAAATGACCGACTGGGCGATGCCGCGCCGCCCGGTGTATCTGTGGACGCTGCCCATGTTCCACGCCAACGGCTGGTGCTTCACCTGGGCTGTCACGGCGGCGGCGGGCACGCATGTGTGCCTGCGCAAGGTCACGGCCAAGGCCATCTTCGAGGCCATTGCCGAGCACGGTGTGGACCATTTCTGTGCCGCGCCCACCGTGCTGGCCATGCTGGCGAATGCACCGGCGCACGAGCGCATCGCGCTGCCGCGCCCGGTGCGCGTGCTCACAGCGGGCTCGCCGCCGCCGGCCGCCATCCTGCAGGCGATTGCCGCGATGGGCTTCGATGTGGACCATGTGTACGGCATCACCGAAGTCTCGGGCACGCCGGTGAGCTGCGTGCGCCAGCCCGGCTGGGCGGCCCTGCCCGAAGCCGGGCGTGCCCGGCTGCAGGCGCGCCAGGGCGTGCGCGCCGCGGCGCTGGAGCACCTGCGCGTGCTCGACCCCGACACGCTGGAGCCCGTGCCGGCGGACGGTGTGACGGCTGGCGAAATCATGATCCGGGGCAACACCGTGATGAAGGGCTACCTCAAGAACCCCGGCGCCACGGCCAAGGCCTTTGCCGGCGGCTGGTTCCACACCGGCGACATCGCGGTGCTGCACCCCGACGGCTATGTGCAGATCACCGACCGCTCCAAGGACGTGATCATCTCGGGCGGCGAGAACATCTCCTCGGTGGAGGTGGAAGACGTGCTGCACCGCCACCCCGCCGTGCTGCTGGCCGCCGTGGTGGCCCAGCCCGACGAACGCTGGGGCGAGGTGCCCTGCGCCTTCGTGGAGCTCAAGCCCGATGCCGCAGGCAGCGTCAGTGCCGAGGAGCTGATCGAGTTCTGCCGCAGCCATCTGGCGCGCTTCAAGTGCCCGCGCCAGGTCGTGTTCGAGGTCTTACCCAAGACCGCCACCGGCAAGATCCAGAAGTTCCGCCTGCGCGAGATCGCGGGCAGCCGCGAGGCCATCACCAAGCTGGCACAGATTCAGGCAGAGCCCGCAGGCTGAGCATTCAGCCTTCGCGGGCAATCGACTGCAGCACCTGCAGGTCGATCACCTCGATGGAGCCATAGCCCAGGCGGATCGCACCCCGGTCCTGCAGTTCCTGCAATGCCCGGTTGGCCACCTGGCGCGACACGCCGGACAGGCGCCCCAGTTCCTCCTGCGACAGCGTGATGCGCCGCGCGGTGTTGGGGAACAGCGCATCGTTGAACAAGCCCGACAGGCTGTAGGCCACCTGCGCCGTGGTGTCGCCCAGCCGGTCGGTCTGCACCTGCGCCACGTAGTGCGCCAGGCGCGCGTTGAGCTGCCCGATCAGCCACAGCGCAAAAGGGTGGCTCCCTTGCAGCAGCCGCAGGAACTCGCTGCGCGGCAGCAGGGCCACCACGCTGTCGGTCAGCGCCGTCACGGCGTAGGGACGGGGCTCGTCCTTGAGCACCGAGCCCTCGCCGAACCAGGCGCCCGAGGGCACGCCCGCGAAGGTGCTGGTGCGGCCTTCGGCGGTGATGTTGTCCAGCTTGAGCATGCCTTCCATCACCCCGGCCCAATGCGCGGTGGGCGTGCCCTTCGAGAACACCGCGCCGCCTGCAGGGTAGCTGCGCACCGTGATCGCCCGGCGCACGCGTGCGGCCTCCTCGGCGGTGAGGGCGGACGTCCAGGGCGACTGGGCAAGGAAGAGGTCGAGGGGATCTGTGGTCATGGTGGCGTGGAAACAGGCACCGCCAGATTCTGCGGGAGATCACGCTCCGCGCCAATGGGGCCGGCCCGAAGGTTCAGGCGATGCCCGTCACATGGTCGCGCAGCAGCGGCACATGCACGATCAGCGAGCCCTTGTTGGGCTCGATGCGCACGATGCCCCGGGGCTTGAACACGCTGAGCGCCACATTCACCCGCTGGCGCGAGAGCCCGCAGATCAGGGCCAGTTCCTGCTGCGAGATCAGCAGCTCCTGCACCGCCTCGCCCTGGCTGTCGGCCAGCATCAGAAGGGCCCGGGCCACCCGCGTCTCGGGCCCGCGCAGGCGCGATGCCTCCAGCATGCCCACGAACACCCCCATGCGCGCGTTCATGATGTCGCAGATCACGTGGTTGAACGCGATGGACGACTGGCGCAGCGTTTCGAAGGTCTCCACCGGCACCAGGCACAGGTGGGCCGGCGTGAGCGAGCGCAGGTCGTACTGGCGCAGTTCCTTTTTGAGCAGCGAGCCCTCGCCGCCCCATTCGCCCTCGCGCAAACAATACAGCGTGGTTTCGGCACCGTCCGACGCCACCACGTACATCTGCAGGAAGCCGCGCACCAGCCCGTACCAGTGGGTGCAGGGTTGCCCCCGGTGGGCCACCAGCTCGCCGGGGACGGTGATCCGCTCGCTCGCGGTGCGCAGGACCACGGCTTGCAACTCGGGCGACAGCACGCGGTACCAGGCCGACGACTCCAGGAAGTCCACCAGGCCGGTGCCTGCGGGGGCATGTGCTGCCCTTTTCCCGCGTGAGGGCACGGGCGTTTCAAGCGGGCTCGATGGGGTGCGAGAAGGCATGGCTTGAGTCCCTGGGTGGTCAGAGCTTGCAGTATCGGTCAGGGGGATAGCTTGAACGCGCGGCGCGCGTTGCCCGCCAGGTACAGGGCTCTCGTCTCTGCGTCCAGGCCCAGGGCATCGAGCCCAGCCAGGCATTCTGCCGGTGTGAGCATGGGGTAGTTGGTGCCGAACAGCACCTTGTGCCGGCCCGGGCCGCGCAGGTAGGCGACCAGTTCTGGCGGGAAGCGCGAGGCCTTGTAGGCCGATGTGTCCACATAGACGTTGGGATGTTTCATCATCAGCGAGACCATCTCGTTCACCCATGGGAAACCGATGTGTCCGCCCACGATGCGCAGGTCCGGGAATTCATGTGCCACGTGGTCCAGGTACGGCATCGGCCGGCCCGGCTCGGAAGGGCGCATGGGGCCTGCATGCCCGACCTGCAGGCAGAAGCTGACGTCCAGTTCCACGCATTCCGCATACAGGGGGTAGTAGCGGCGATCGTCGGGCGGCAGGCCCCAGAGCCAGGGCAGCACGCGCACGCCCTTGAAGCCGAACTGCCGCACGCAGCGGCGCAGTTCGCGCACGGCGTCCATGGGCCGGTGGAGATCGACCGAGGCGATGCCCACCACCTGGCCGGGATGCGCCTGCGTGGCCGCTGCCACCTCGTCGTTGGTGATCATCGGCCCGGCAGGCCCCCACCAGGCGCTGGCCAGGACGCGCTGGACGCCCTGGGCGCGGAAGGTCGCCAGCGCTTCATCGTGCGTGATGCCGGGGTTTTCCTGCGCCAGGGAGCACCAGTGGGTGGGCCAGCGGCGCAATGAATCGAACATGGAGTCCAGCAGGTAAGGCCGGTTCGGCAATTGCATCCAGGCATCGATGATTTCAGGCATTGGTGGTGCTCCCCGGCGTGGTGCTGGTTGGGTTGAAATGGTCGTCGAAGCCTTGCAGGCTGGGCATGGGCAGCACAGGCCGGGTGCCCAGGGCCTGGAGTTCGTTCCACAGGCGCATGAGCATGCCGGCCCGCGTGGCATCGTCCACATAAGGCACGTGGTGCGCAAAGAAGGGTTCGTAGACGGAGAACCCCGCATACCCCAGCGTGCCCTGCAGCAGGTGGCGCATCATTCCAGTGAGCTCGCCGTGCAGGGCGCCGGTGCCGAACATGTGCTCGCGCCCGCCCAGGGCGGCCACCACCAGCGCATGTTTGCCCACCATGCCACCCCGGTCGTACACCCGCCGTCCCCCGTAGAACACGCCGGACAGGAACACCCGGTCTATCCAGCCCTTCATCTGCGCCGGCACCGAGAACCAGAACACCGGGAAGACGAGCACCAGCAGGTCTGCGTCTACCACTGCCCGGACCTCGTTCGCGATCTCGGGGGCGAGGCTGCCATGCTCCCACGCGTGCCGCTGCTCCAGCGGGTACACCAGGTGTCCGGGGCTTGCCCGTTCGCCGAAATCCGTGGCACTGGCCACGGCGCCAAAGCCCGCCGCATGCAGGTCGGTCGCGCTGGTTTGCCAGCCTGCGTTGGCCAATGCCGCCTGGGTGGTGTCGCGCATGGCCGCGACGAAAGAACGAGGTTCGGGGTGGGTATAGACGATGTGGGCACGCGGCATGGGGCTCGCTTTCAGGCTGGGTTCGTTGGCAGGTTTGTAGCCCGGAACCGCCGCGTGCGTTGTCGTTGCAAAGACAACATGGCCGAGCCCTTGTGGCTAGCATGAAGCCGGCAATCAGCAAGCTTTGCAGACCCACGAAGGAGACACCCATGGCATGGCATATCGAGGCGGTGGACGGCTGCGCCGTCGTCCGCATGAACACCAACAAGGTCAACGTGCAGAACGCACTTTTTTTTGCCGACCTGCACGATGCCTTCGACCGGCTCGAACGCGAGTTCGGTGAACTGCCGGTGGTGCTCACGGGGCAGGGCGACGCGTTCTCGGCCGGGATCGATTTCGACTACAGCTTCGGCATCTTCGGCAGCGGGAGCAAGGATGCCGTCCGCGAGTGGTACAAGGCCTACCGCGAGACCAATCTGCGGATCTTCGAGTACTCCCGGCCCACGGTAGCGGCGGTCAACGGCCATGCCATCGCGGGCGGGCTGATCACGGCGCTGGACTGCGACTTCCGCGTGGCGGCGCGCAAACCCGCCAAGTTCGGCCTGAACGAAGTGCCCATCGGCATCCCCATGCCGGCGGCCTACGTGGAGATCATCAAATACGCCCTGGGCGACCAGGTGGGCGCGCTCGCCACGCTGCGCGGCAAGCTCTACACACTGGAAGAGGCCGAGCGACTGGGTTTCTTCCACGAGGTGGTGGAGCCCGAGCAACTGCTGGCCACGGCCATTGGCTATGCGAAGTGCATCACGCCCGACTGCAACACCGCCTACGCGATGTCCAAGAAGGCGCTGCACGACAGCGTGATGCGCCAGATCGAGGAGCGCACCGTGGCCCTGGACGACTACCTGCCTGCCGGCATGGGCGACGCGGGCAACCGCCGTGCGCAGGACCGCCGCCGGCAAGAGATCATGCGCAAGCGTTGAAGCACAGGGGTATCCATGATCGACCTCTACAGCTGGCCCGCACCCAACGGGCACAAGGTGCACATCCTGGTGGAGGAGCTAGGCGTTCCCTACCGCCTGGTGCCCATCAATATCACCCAGGGCGACCAGCACCAGCCGGCCTACCGTGCCATCAACCCCAATGGCAAGATCCCGGCCATCGTCGACCATGCCCCGGCCGATGGGGGCGGGCCCTTCACGGTGTTCGAGACCGGCGCCATCCTGCTGTACCTGGCGGACAAGGCGCAGCGCTTCGTGCCCGCCGAACTGCGTGCACGAAGCGATGTGCTGCAGTGGCTTTTCTGGCAGGTGGGCGGGCTCGGGCCGATGATGGGGCAGGCGCAGCATTTCTTTCGCTATGCGCCAGAGCCGGTTCCCTACGGCATCGGGCGCTACCAGAACGAGACGCGGCGGCTGCTCAAGGTACTCGATGAGCGGCTCGAAGGCCGCGAGTACATTGGCGGCGCCTATTCCATCGCCGACATCGCCTGTTTTCCGTGGGTGCGCATCCACAAGATGACGGGCGTTGCGCTGGACGATTTTCCGCGCGTGCAGGCCTGGTATGGCCGTGTGCGCAGCCGGCCCGCCGTGGGGCGAGCGATGGACCTGTTGCGCGGGAGCTGGGTGGATGTGACCACGTCCAGCGACGCCAGGCACAACCTCTTCGAGCGCGGGTAACCGGGCATGCCGGACCACAGCAGCACGGCAGGCGTGGATGCCTTCATCGATCTGCGCAGCCCGTACTCGTACCTGGCGCTGCGGCAGGCGCGCGATCTGGAGCAGCGCAGCGGGTTGCGCTTCGATTGGTGGCCATACATCACGGACTTTCAATCGGCTTATGGCGGCGAGGTGAGCGATCGCTCCCCGCGGGACGTGGCCAAGCTCAAGTACCTGTACATGGACTGCCGCCGCCTGGCGCAGCTGCAAGGCCTCACCATCCGCGCCACCACCAAGCTGTGGGACGCGACACTGGCCAGCCAGGCCCTGCTGTTCGCGCGGTCGCGGCAAAGGCTGTGGGAGTTCTGCGATCCGCTGCTGGCCGCGTTCTGGCGCCGCGAGTTCGATCTGGAGTCGCCTGTGCAGGTGGAGGCAGCGCTGGTGGCTGCCGGGCTCTCGGCCGGCGACTGGCAGGGCTATCTGCAGCGCGATGCGCAGAGTGACTTTGCGATGGCCTCCCAAAGGGCGCAAGCGCTGGGGGTGTTTGGCGCGCCATCGTTCGTCTGCCAGGGCGAGCTGTTCTGGGGCGGCGACCGCATGGAGTTGCTGGCACGGCGCCTGGAGGCCTTGCGCAACAGTGCAGATGCCAATTGACGTGCGGCGAAACCAGCCAGAGGACGGGGTGGTGCGGTATGTGCAAGCAGGTGTGAGGGTGGTGGGGCGGGCCCGGCCCATGGCGTCAGAATGACCCATTGCCCAAGCGCTACCGGAAAGCCCCATGCTCCGTTGGAATGCCCTGTTGACGAAGGCTGTGCTGGCCGCCACCGCCCACGGGCTGGTACATGCTGCGCTACCCGGGCCGCTGCACGGGCGCGGACCGGTGGGTGTTGCTGAGTAGCGTGGCCGGCGTCGAGGCCGAGAGCGCCGGCGGTGCCAACGTGCAGGGCGTGTACCTGGTAGCTACCGGGGCCGACGGCTACCAGCCCTGGTGTCGCTGGACAACCAGCGCGTGCTGATCGCCTGTCGGCTGGACGGCCAGCCACTGGCACGCGGTATGGCGCGGCTGGTGGTAGCGGGCGATGGCAAGGCCGGCCGCCCGGTCTCGGCGCTCGAAACCATCGAGGTGTTTGCGGCCGCGCCTGCGGTGCGGTAGCCGAGAAGGGGTCACGCCGTCGGCACAACGGTCTCGTACCCGGCGTCCTCGGGGCATCGACGGGGCCGTTCGGGCCGGCTCCGGTCAGCCCACGCCCCTTCCGCAATTTCCCAAGATGTCGCATAACAAAGGGTTTTCCCTATGGTTCGTGGAAATGTTAACGTTAACATTCATACGTTGCTGCTGTTCAGGCATGGTCTGAAGTGGGTTTTCAAGTCGCTTTGGTCGGTCTGAAAGGCGGCTCGTCCCCTTGAACACTGCTTGATACCGCCGAAGGCAGGGTGCTGCAAGCCGCTTGTACGACCTGTTGATACGCCCTGACCACCCACCAGACCTGATACCACCATCCATGACCCCGCAAGACCTCAAATTCATCATGGGCTCCGGCCTGCTGTCCTTCCCCATCACGGACTTCGACGAGCAGGGTGAATTCCGCCCCAGGACCTACATCGAGCGCCTGGAGTGGCTCGCCCCCTATGGCGCCAGCGCCCTGTTCGCCGCCGGCGGCACGGGCGAGTATTTCTCGCTCTCGGGCCCCGAGTACGGCCAGGTCATCAAGACCGCCGTGGACACCTGCCGCGGCAAGGTGCCCATCATTGCCGGCGCCGGCGGCCCCACCCGCACCGCCATCGCCCATGCCCAGGAGGCCGAGCGCCTGGGCGCCCACGGCATCCTGCTGTTGCCCCACTACCTGACCGAAGCCGGCCAGGAGGGCCTGATCGAGCATGTGGCCGCCGTGTGCAACAGCGTGAAGTTCGGCGTCATCGTCTACAACCGCGACCGCACCAAGCTCACCGCCGATTCCCTGGCCATCCTGGCCGACCGCTGCCCCAACCTCATCGGCTTCAAGGACGGCGTGGGCAATATCGAGACCATGTCTTCCATCTTCATGAAGATGGGTGACCGCTTCTCCTACCTGGGCGGCCTGCCCACGGCCGAGGTGTATGCGGCGGCCTACAAGGCGCTGGGCACGCCGGTGTATTCGTCCGCAGTGTTCAACTTCATCCCCAAGACGGCCATGGAGTTCTACAAGGCCGTGGCGGCCGACGACACGGCCACGCAGCACAGGCTGCTCAAGGAGTTCTTCATGCCCTACCTGGCCATCCGCAACCGGGTGGAGGGCTATGGCGTGAGCATCATCAAGGCGGGCGCCAGGATCGTGGGCCACGACGGTGGCCCGGTGCGCGCGCCGCTGACGGACCTGAAGCCCGCCGAGGTGGAAGAGCTCAAGGCGCTCATCGACAAGCTCGGCCCGCAGTAAGCGCGCCCCCCTGTCCCACGCCAACCCTTCAACCCAAGGCCCCGCAGAGGGCCGCCGACCACCACCACCACCTCAGGAGACATCCCTCATGTTCGTCAAGCAACTGCTGCTCGTGGCCAGCGCCTGCACCCTGGCGTTTTCCGCATCGGCCCAGACGGCCGGCACGCCCTGGCCCGAAAAGCCCGTCACCATCGTTGTGCCGTTTCCGGCGGGCGGCTCCACCGACATGGTGGCGCGCGCCATGGCCCAGCACATGGGCGACAAGCTGGGCCAGAACTTCGTGGTGGACAACCGCCCCGGTGCCACGGGCACGCTGGGTGCGGGTGCCGTCAAACGCGCCGCGCCCGATGGCTACACGTTGCTGGTGTCGTCCCTGGGCGCCTTCGTGGTGGCGCCGCACCTGCTCAAGAGCGTGCCGTACGACGCGCTCAAGGATTTCGACTACATCACCGTGCCCGTGCAGGCACCCAATGTGCTGGTGGCCTCGCCGGCGCAAAAGGCACGCACCGTGAAGGAGGTGATCGCGCAGCTCAAGGCCAACCCCGGCAAGGTGAGCTTCGCGAGTTCGGGCAACGGCTCGTCGGACCACCTCTCGGCCGAGGTCTTCTGGCAGCAAAGCGGCACCGAAGGCCTGCACATCCCCTACAAGGGCGGCGCGCCGGCCATCAACGACCTGCTGGGCGGGCAGGTGGAGTTCTCGTTCCAGAACGTGAACGCCGTGCTGCAGCACATCCGCGGCGGCAAGCTGCATGCGATTGCCGTCACCGGCGACAAGCGCAGCCCCGTGCTGCCCGACGTGCCCACCCTGGCCGAGGCCGGCGTGGCCGGTGCCGAGGTGTACTCGTGGCAGGGCATGGCCGCGCCCAAGGGCCTGCCTGCGGCCGTGAAGAAGAAGCTCTCGGACGCCGCCATCGCCGCCATGAACGACCCCGCCGTGAAGAAGCGCATGCTCGACCAGGGCCTGGAGATCGTGGCCAGCACGCCCGAGGCTTTCACCGCCTACCAGGCACGCGAATTCGCGCGCTGGAAGACGGTCATCGAAACCCGAAAAATCACTGCCGATTAAGCCTTGTCACGGGGCGTCTTTGCGCGTCCATCTTCGTTTCCAGACCACCATGACCACCTCTTCCATCCCTTCTGCCACCAGCACCCCCGTCGTCACCGAGCTGCGCGTGGTGCCCGTGGCGGGCCACGACAGCATGCTCATGAACCTGAGCGGCGCGCACGGCCCGTTCTTCACGCGCAACCTGATCATCCTGCGCGACAGCGCGGGCAACACCGGGGTGGGCGAGGTGCCCGGCGGCGAGAAGATCCGCCAGACCATCGAGGACGCACGGCCATTGATCGTGGGCCGGCCCATCGGCCACCACAACGCCGTGCTCAACGCCATGCGCGCCCGGTTCGCCGACCGCGATGCGGGCGGGCGCGGCCTGCAGACCTTCGATTTGCGCATCACCATCCACGCGGTGACGGCGGTGGAGTCGGCCTTCCTGGACCTGCTGGGCCAGCACCTGAACGTGCCCGTGGCCGCGCTGCTGGGCGATGGCGTGCAGCGCGAGTCGGTGCAGATGCTGGGCTACCTGTTCTACGTGGGCGACCGCGCAAAGACCGACCTGGCCTACCGTACCGAGCCCGGTGCCGACAACGACTGGTTCCGCCTGCGCAACGAGAAAGCCATGACGGCCGACGGCATCGTGCGCCTGGCCGAGGCCGCGTACGAACGCTACGGCTTTGCCGACTTCAAGCTCAAGGGCGGCGTGCTGCGCGGCGAGGAAGAGGTCGAGGCCATCCGCGCGCTGCACGAGCGCTTTCCCGAGGCGCGTGTGACGCTGGACCCCAACGGCGGCTGGCTGCTGAAAGATGCGGTCCGCATCACGCGCGACCTGCACGGCGTGATGGCCTATGCCGAGGACCCCTGCGGTGCCGAAGGCGTGTTCTCGGGCCGCGAGGTGATGGCCGAGTTTCGCCGCGCCACGGGCCTGCCCACCGCCACCAACATGGTGGCCACCGACTGGCGCGAAATGGCGCACAGCCTGGCCCTGCAGTCGGTGGACATCCCCCTGGCCGACCCGCATTTCTGGACCATGGCCGGATCGGTGCGCGTGGCGCAGATGTGCCAGGCCTTCGGCCTGACCTGGGGCTCGCATTCCAACAACCATTTCGACGTCTCGCTGGCCATGTTCACCCACGTGGGCGCCGCCGCCCCCGGCCGTGTGACCGCAATCGACACGCACTGGATCTGGCAAGACGGCGAGCGCCTGACGAAGGAGCCGTTCCAGATCAAGAACGGCTTTATCGAGTTGCCCAAGAAGCCCGGCCTGGGCGTGGAGCTGGACATGGACGAGGTGGAGCGCGCGCACCGCCTGTACCTGGAGCACGGCCTGGGCGCGCGCGACGATGCGGTGGCCATGCAGTACCTGATCCCCGGCTGGAAGTTCAACAACAAATCGCCCTGCATGGTGCGCTGAACGGGCCTGCGGCCCGGGGAGCGGATGCTTGAGTCAGGCGGTCTTGTCTTCCGCCCGGCGTCTTGGCAGCTGGCGCTTGATGGACGGCCGCTGCAGGCGCTGCTTGGGGTCGGCGCCGTCGGGCAGGTCGGTGGCACGCTGCAACTGCAGGTGGGCCACCAGGCCGCCCGTGCTGGAATTGGCCAGCGCGAAGATGCCGCCCATGCGCTGCACCGTCTTGTCGACGATGGACAGCCCCAGCCCCGCACCGGCGGCGGCCGTGCGGGCGGAATCCCCCCGGAAGAAGGGTTTGGTCAGGTTGGACAGCTGCTCGGGCGGCACGCCCGGGCCATGGTCGCGCAGTTTGACCAGCACCCAGTTCTCCCGGCCTTTCGCGACGATGTCCACGCTGGTGATGCCGGTGTCCTCGGTCTTGCCATAGCGCCGGGCGTTCTCCAGCAGGTTGGAGATCACGCGCGCCAGTTCCACTTCGTCAGCCAGCACGTTCAAGTCTTCGGGCACCGACATGGTGATCTGGAGTTCGCGGTGGTCCTGCACGGCGTACACGCAGGACGAGACCACCGCATGCAGGTTGACGGGTGTCAGCGTCACGTGGTCAGGCCGCGCGTAGTCGAGGAACTTGTCGATGGTGGCGTCGAGCTGCACGATGTCGGCCACCATGTGCTCGCGCGCGACTTCATCGTTCACGCTCATCTCGGTTTCGAGCCGCAGGCGCGCCAGCGGCGTGCGCAGGTCGTGCGAGATGCCGGCCAGCATCACGGCGCGGTCCTGCTCCAGCTTGGCGAGCTTCTGCGCCATGCGGTTGAAGCCGATGTTCACCTCGCGGATTTCACTGGTCACCACCTCTTCGTCGAGATGGCTGGCCGCAAAGTCGCCGTCCTTGACGCGGTTGGCGGCGTACGACAGCTGCTTGAGCGGCCGGTTGATCAGCCGTGCAATGGCCGCGGCGCCTGCCAATGACAGCGCCCCCGCCGTGATCAGCCAGATCAGCCAGGTGCGGCCGCCCGCCGGGCTGAAGCGCGAGCGGTCCATCAGCAGCCAGTTGGGGTCGCCGTTGATGTTGAAGCCGACCCACAGGCCTGTTTCTCCATTCACGTTTTGCGCCACGATGGTGTCGGGGCCCAGGCGCTGGGTGAGCTCGTCGGTCAGGCGGTTGCCCAGGGCCGTGCCCTCCAGCAGTTCGAATTTGTCGCGCGGCTCGCGCGGCAGGATGCGCACGCCTTCCTGATCGGCCATGGTCTTGATGAGCGACACGCGGGCGATGGCATCGGAGTGCACGAGCGCGGCGCGGCTCAGGTTCACCAGCGAGGCGATCTGCTGCGCGGTGTGCAGCGTGCGCGGTTCAAACTCCAGCGCTCTCAGTGTCTGCAGCCATGCCAGGATGCTGCCCACCAGGAGCAGCGCCAGCAGGAAGAAGGTGCGCCAGAAGAGATTGAGGCCCACGCGGGCCCGTTGCTCCCGAGCCTGTCTCAGGGACTCGAGGGGGGCGGGGCTGGTGGCGTCGGAAGGAGCGGTCACGGACTGCCGGAACGATGGTGATCTCGACCTCGGATGGCCGTCGGATTTGCGCATACAAGAAAGAAGGAAGGGGTCAGCTCGTTCCGTCCGGCACGAAAACGTAGCCCACGCCCCACACGGTCTGGATGTAGCGCGGTGCGGCGGCGTCCACTTCCACCAGCTTGCGCAGGCGCGAGACTTGCACGTCCAGGCTGCGGTCAAAGGGCTCGAACTCGCGGCCGCGTGCCAGCAAGGCCAGCTTTTCGCGCGACAGCGGCTGGCGCGGGTGGCGTACCAGGGCCTTGAGCATGGCGAACTCGCCCGTGGTCAGGGGCAGCTCTTCGCCATTGCGCTGCAGTGCGCGGGTGCCCAGGTCGAAGGTAAAGGGGCCGAAGGTCACGACCTCGTTGTCGCCCGAAGGCGCACCGGGGGCTTCCTGCGCGGGGCGGCGGCGCAGCACGGCGTGGATGCGCGCGAGCAGTTCGCGGGGGTTGAACGGTTTGCCCAGGTAGTCGTCGGCGCCCACTTCCAGGCCCACGATGCGGTCCACGTCCTCGCCCTTGGCGGTGAGCATGATGATGGGCGTGCGGTCATTGGCCGCACGCAGGCGGCGGCAGATGGACAGGCCGTCCTCGCCCGGCATCATCAGGTCGAGCACGATGATGTCCACGGTCTCGCGCAGCAGCAGGCGGTTGAGTGCCTTGCCGTCTTCGGCGACCATGACTTCAAAGCCTTCCTGGGTGAGGTAGCGGCGCAGCAAATCACGGATTCGTGCATCGTCATCCACCACCAGAACTTTGTCGGTGCGATTGGTTGTTGTGGCCATCTTGATCCCAAGTCCAATTTGTAACAGAGCCGATTCTGACCACTTGGAACGCCGAAGTTCGGGTTTTGGCCTTGGGTTTGACCAACTGTTACAAGTTTTGCCCAGCTTCGCACAGTGCGCAGCGGGGCTTCATCACGGGCGGGATGCCACGCGGTTATCGTGGTGCCCCGCGCTGCCCAACGAAGGGCGGCGCTTTGATGCCAAGGATGTTTCCGCCATGAAGATGACTACCAAAATGATAGCTGCAGGCGCTTTTCTGGCTTGCGCTGGAGCCGCATTTGCTCAGAATGCACCTGCGGCAGAGCCGCGCAATGTGGTGCAGCTGTCAGCCACGGGCACGGTCGAAGTGCAGCAGGATCTGCTGGTGCTCAGCCTCGCCACCAGCAAGGAGGCCGCGGATGCCGCCACCGTGCAGGCGCAGCTCAAGCAGGCGCTCGACACGGCGCTGGCCGAAGCCAAGCGCAATGCCCAGCCCGGCCAGCTGGATGTGCGCACGGGCCCGTTCGGCCTTTTCCCGCGCTACAACAAGGACGGCAAGATCAATGGCTGGCAGGGCCGCGCGGAACTGGTGCTGGAAGGCCGCGATTTCGCCCGCATCACCACCACGGCGGGCAAGATCCAGACCATGGCCATCCACCAGGTCGCGTTCGGCCTGTCGCGCGAGGCGCGTGCCAAGGTGGAGGATGAGGCCCAGACCCAGGCCATCGAGCAGTTCAAGGCCCGCGCGGCCGAGCTGGCCAAGGGGTTTGGCTTCAGCAACTACAGCCTGCGCGAGGTGGCGGTGAACAGCAATGAGATGGCGCCCGGTCCCCGCCCACGCGTGATGGCCGCCGAGGCCAAGATGGGCGGGGCCTATGCGGACTCCGCCGTCCCGGTGGAAGCGGGCAAGGCCCAGGTGGTCGTCAACGTGTCGGGCTCGGTGCAGATGCGTTGAGACCGGCCGGCCCGGCCACAGCGCCAAGGCTGAAAGTCAAATCCCGCACTGAAAGTGCCGTCTGTTCTGGGCTGAGCAGCGGCACCTGCTGTTGAAAATGGAGCATCTGCCGGGAGCATGTGGCGGCGGCCCCGTGCCCCCGGGGGCCCAGCCCCTTACTGCGCCGCCCAGCCGCCGTCCATGTTCCAGGCCACCCCGCGCACGTTGTTGGCGGCGGGGGAGCAGAAGAACACGGCCAGCTCGCCCAGTTCTTCCGGCGTGGTGAACTGCATGGAGGGCTCCTTTTCGCCCAGCAGCAGCTTCTTGGCGTCCTCGTTGGACAGGCCATGTTCCGCTGCCTTGGCATCCACCTGCTTTTGCACCAGGGGCGTCAGCACCCAGCCGGGGCAGATGGCATTGCAGGTCACGCCGGTGGTGGCATTCTCCAGCGCGGTCACCTTGGTCAGGCCCACGATGCCGTGCTTGGCTGCCACGTAGGCGGCCTTCTGTGCCGAGCCCACCAGGCCGTGCACCGATGCCACATTGATGATGCGGCCCCAGTTGGCGCCCTTCATGGCGGGCAGCGCCAGGCGCGAGGTGTGAAAGGCGCTCGTGAGGTTGATGGCGATCACCGCGTCCCAGCGTTCCACGGGGAAGTCTTCCACGTTGGCCACATGCTGTATGCCGGCGTTGTTCACGAGGATGTCCACGCGCCCGAACTGCGCGGTGCTGTACTTCATCATGTCTTCGATGTCGGCCACACGGCTCATGTCGGCGCCGTGGTAGGCCACCTGGACACCTGCGGCCTCGCCAGCGGCCAGCACCTCGGCGCGCGGGCCTTCCACGTCTCCGAAGCCATTGAGCACGATGTTGGCGCCTTGGCGGGCCAGTGCCTTTGCGATTCCAAGACCAATGCCACTGGTCGAGCCGGTGACGAGGGCGGTTTTGCCTTTCAGCATGAGAGTCTCTCCGAATGAATTACGATGAACGCAAGGGAAGGGCGGCACGGATTGCGTGGCACGCGGCCACCCGGATCAGGATGGATGCAGGGCGCAAATCGCAGCGACAGCCACGGCGGTCGGGGATTTGCAGCGCGGCAGACACCCGGGACTGCGGATGGACGCAGTGCGGCGATCCGTGCCGACCTTCCCGGCATTATCAAGCGCTGCCCCTCGATTCCGCTCCCCATGATTGAACCTACGCTGAACTACGTACTGTGCCCTGGCCCCGCGGCCACCGGGGTGTCTTCTGGTAACGCCTCCGTTGCCGAGTCTCGCCACCGCATGGCGTACTGGGAGTGGAATGCCACGGGCAATCCAGCACATCCGCACGTGGTGCTCTGCGTGCACGGCCTCTCGCGCCAGGGGCGGGACTTCGACACCCTCGCGCGTGCGCTGAGCGCGCATGCCCGCGTCGTCTGTCCTGATGTGGTCGGGCGGGGCCAGAGCGACTGGCTGGCCGATCCCATGGGCTACCAGATCCCCCAGTACGCGGCCGACATGCTCGCGCTGGTGGACCAGTTGCAGGCGCAGGGCCCCATCGCCACGCTCGACTGGGTGGGCACCAGCATGGGAGGGCTCATCGGCATGGGCGTCGCGGGGCAGCCAGGGCTGCCGCTGCCCGTGCCCGTGCGGCGCCTGGTGCTCAACGACGTGGGGCCGGTCATCCAGTGGGAAGCCCTGCAGCGCATCGGGCTCTATCTGGGACAGCTGGCACGGTTCGAGTCGCTGCAGCAGGCGGCGGATGCCATGTGGGCCATTTCGACGAGCTTTGGCCCGCACACGCCGCAACAGTGGCTGGAACTTTCGCGTCACATGGTGCGCACGCTGCCGGAGGGCGGCATCACACTGCACTACGACCCTGCCATCGCGGTGCCGTTTCGGGCATTGACGCAGGAGTCCGCCGCGGCGGGGGAGGCCATGCTCTGGCAGCTGTATGACCATATCGCCGCGCGCACGCTGCTGCTGCGCGGTGCGCAATCGGATCTGCTGTCCCGCGAAACCGCGCAGGCCATGGCGCAGCGAGGCCCCCGTGCGCGCTTGGTGGAGTTCGAAGGCGTGGGGCATGCGCCCACGCTGGTGGCGGCCGACCAGGTCGCTGCAGTCACCGGTTTCCTGCTGGCGGCGGAAGGTGCTTCGGCCGGATGAAAACCTACCCTCCCGCACAGGCGTCCCTCGCCCCCCAGGCCGAGGTTCTCCCCCAGCTCATTGCAGCCACTGCGCACACGCTGCCCGAGCAGGTCAACGCGCTGGCCCGCGCCCGCGCCTTCGCCGAGCCCCTGATGGCGGGCGAGACCCTGGACTCGGGCGAAAACACGCTGGCCCATGCCGATGCCGTGGCCGCCATCCTCAAGGGAATAGGCGGCTCCGAGGCCATGCAGGCGGCCAGCTACCTGGTGCACGCATGCATTCACCTCAACAAGCCCGAAGAGGTCATTGCCAAGGCCTTTGGCGAGAACTTCGCGGCGCTTGCGGTGGAGACCACCAAGCTCATGCGCGTGCAGCAGCAGGCCCGCGCCGCCGAGCACCTGGACGACCCCGCCATCCAGACGGAGAACGTGCGCAAGATGCTGCTCGCGTTCTCGCGCGACCTGCGCGTGGTGATGCTGCGCCTGGCCTCGCGCCTGCAGACGCTGCGCTTTCATGCGTCCGCCAAGCGCCCCGTGTCGCCCAGCCTGGCGCGCGAATCGCTGCAGGTATTCGCGCCGTTGGCCAATCGCCTGGGCATCTGGCAGGTCAAGTGGGAGCTGGAGGACCTGTCCTTTCGTTTCCTGGAGCCCGACACCTACAAGGAAGTGGCGCGCCTGCTCGACGAAAAACGCGGCGAGCGCGAGGTGTACATGGAGCAGCTGCGCGCGCGGCTCGAAGCTGACCTGCGCGCGCGCAGCATCAGCGCCAGCGTGCAGGGGCGCCCCAAGCACATCTACAGCATCGTCAAGAAGATGCGCGGCAAGTCGCTCAACTTCGACCAGGTGTTCGACATCCGTGCGCTGCGGGTTGTCGTGCCCACGGTAAAGGATTGCTACGCCGCCCTGAGCTGGGTGCACGAGCAGTTCAAGCCCATCGTGGAGGAGTTTGACGACTACATCGCCAAGCCCAAGCCCAACGGCTACCAGTCGCTGCACACCATCGTGCGCGACGACCACGGCAAGCCCATCGAAATCCAGATCCGAACCCAGGCCATGCATGACCATGCCGAACACGGCGTGGCCGCCCATTGGGCCTACAAGGAGGCGGGGAGCAAGGGCTATGCGGGGGTTTCTGCCTCGGGCGAATACGACGCCAAGATCGCGGTGCTGCGCCAGCTGCTGGCATGGGAGCGCGACCTCTCGGGTGCTGTACCCAATCGGGGGCTGTTCGAGGACCGCATCTACGTGCTGACGCCCGATGCCGCCGTGGTGGAGTTGCCGCAGGGCGCCACGCCCGTGGACTTCGCATATGCCGTGCACACCAGCCTCGGGCACCGCTGCCGGGGGGCCCGGGTGGACGGCGCCATGGTGCCACTCAACACCCCGCTGCAAAACGGGCAGACCGTGGAGATATCGACTGTCAAGGAGGGCCGCCCCTCGCGCGACTGGCTCAATGCCGAGCTGGGCTACCTCACCAGCCATCGCGCCAAGGCCAAGGTGCGTGCCTGGTTCAACGCCCAGGCGACACACGAAACCGTGGCGCGGGGCCGCGAGGCGGTCGAGAAGCTGCTCCAGCGCGAGGGCAAGACCGCCGTCAAGCTGGACGACCTTGCGGTGCAGCTGGGTTTCAAGTCTGCCGACGCCTTGTTTGAGGTGGTGGGCAAGGACGAGTTCTCGCTGCGCAACATCGAAACGGTGCTGCGACCGCCCGAGCCTGTGATGCAGCCGGATGACTACCTGCTGCTCAAGAAGGCCCGCACGAATGCCGCTCCGAAGGGCGGCGTACTGGTCGTCGGCATCGACTCGCTGATGACCCAGCTGGCCAAGTGCTGCAAGCCGGCACCGCCCGATTTGATTCGCGGCTTCGTGACGCGCGGCAAGGGGGTCAGCGTGCACCGGGCCGATTGCAGCAACTTTCGCGAGATGGCCGCGCGCAGCATCGAGCGTGTCATCGAGGTGGAATGGGGCGCGCCAAAGTCAGCGGCGGTTGCAGCCGTGTATCCCGTCGATGTAGCCGTGGAAGCCGCCGACCGCCAGGGCCTGTTGCGCGACATCTCTGAAGTCTTTGCCCGGGAAAAAACCAATGTGATCGGCGTACAGACCCAGTCGGTGAAAGGCACTGCGTGGATGACCTTCACGGTGGAGGTCGCCGATTCAGGCCGCCTCAACAAGGTCCTCGGCATCGTGGCCAGCGTGCCGGGCGTGCGCTCGGCACGCCGCCGCTGAGCGGCTTGCAGGACAGGCATGCAAAGGGCGCCAGTGAGTTCCATGCGAAGTGTTGCCTGTTTTTTGGCAAGCCCCTCATTTTTATGGCTATAATCGTGGTCTAAACAACGACAGGCGCGTAGCTCAGCTGGTTAGAGCACCACCTTGACATGGTGGGGGTCGTTGGTTCGAGTCCAATCGCGCCTACCAAGTTTCCTTCTGAAGTGAACCAGACTTCGGGTTTTCGGGATTCTTGAGGACCCTGTTTTTTGGGGTTCCTGATCAAATTAAGCCGCCCCCACTGGGCGGCTTTTTTGTTTCTGCGCAACGTCCAGCTTTGCCCTGTCTGTCCTGGCCCCAGGCCGTTGACCCATTCCGCATGGCGGTTGAAAGGCAACTGGGCAATCCCGCGGCCTGTCTGTGGGGCGACGGGTGAGTGGCTCGGCCCGCGCCACAATCACTCGTGATCGCATATGTGCAATGCTCCACAGGCGCTTGCCACGGAGGCATCCATATAAGAAGGGTGATTGATGTCGTGGCTCATGGCGCCTTGTGGCGAGATTTGGCGACTGGGGCACACCTATCGGCGGGTGGCTGCACGCAGATTGGCGTTTGTCTGACACGGCGAGATGTTTCGCCGCGTTAACTTGGGGGCTCCAGAGAGAAGGGTCACCACCATGAACACACCAGCCAATTCTTCCCGCATGCAACACGTTCTCGTGGATACGGATCCAGAACTGGGCATGTACGACACCCGCGTCTTCTGGCTTGCCGCAGTGGTTGCCACGGTGGCGGTGCTGGCGGTGGCGTATTTCAAGATGGGCTATTGAATCGTTCGATGCCGCCATCGCCTGGGCCGGCGTTCCCGTCTCCCATCAACCGCACCGCCAAGCGCGGTGCTTCATCGCGCTGGTGCTATCTCTTGAGTGCAAGCGGCACCGCTGGTCTTGATTCTTGACGTATCCCTGTATACCAGCAGCCTGCACGGCGCATGACATGGCTGGCACTTTGCGCCCACCAAAGGCCGCGTGGCCCATCTCTGCCGCAGCCCTCCGCGACCCTGATCGCGCGGCCATCCTGAGTGGCAAGAAACTTCATCCCCTCCCCTTCGAAGCACCGGCGCCACGCGGTGCGGGCCGACCTGAGCTGCTACCGCCGAAGCCGCCCGCCAGCTAGAAGTGGGGCGGCGGGTCTTGCACCGGGGGTGTGCCTGGCTGCGCTGGCGGATCGACCTGGGGTGGCTCGGGCGTCCAGGGGGGCGGGGTGTCCACGGGAGGGAAGGGGGGTACGGGGGAGGGGGCGGGTACGTGGGTGTGAAGCATCGCGGTCTTTCCTTTCGAGTGGACCTGGGCAATGGCCTCACGTTATCGCCTTCCCGTGGCGCTTTGTGCCAGCCAACACGCCGACCCGGCCTCAGCCTCGTGCGATAGGCCCGGGCAGGGGCCGTTACGTCTCGACAGGCAAGTTGCTTGCGTTGTCAGCGCGTAACGCCGATAGGGGCCTACGATGCTTCTGTCAGGCTCTCTCCCTGACACCTCCCCTCCTCTTGCTTTTTTCATGCGAGAGTTCGGCCCGCCTGGTGCGGGCTTTTTTTTTGCCTGGGCTGGGGGCCGCCCCACGCGCGCCGCGCGCCTGCCCCTGGGGTGCAACGCCTGCCACTGCGGGCAGGCGTCAGCCCATGCCCGGAGCGGGTGAGGCGGCACCTGCGGGCACCAGGGGGCTGCCTTGCCCGTGCAGGCGCACCTGTGGGAGGCAGTCGGGATGCTCGCGCTGGATGAAGGTCACCAGTGCCTCGCGCACGCGGCACCGCAGGTCGAAGGCCAGGCCTGAAGAGCGCGCGGAAACCAGCACGCGTATCTGGAGGGTGCGCTCGGTCACGTCGGTCAACTGAAGAATGCCGACGCGCCGGTCCCATTCGGGGGCCGCCTCCAGCACGCGCTGCAATTCGGCGCGCAGGGGATCGAGCGGCATGCGGTAGTCGGCGAAGAGGAACACGGTGCCCAGAATCTCCGAGCTGGTGCGCGTCCAGTTCTGGAACGGGTGTTCGATGAACCACTGCAGCGGAATGATCAGGCGCCGTTCGTCCCAGATGCGCAACACCACATAGGTGCCGGTGATCTCTTCCACGCGGCCCCATTCGCCCTCGATGATGAGCACGTCGTCGATGCGAAGCGGCTGGGCCAGCGCGATCTGCAGGCCCGCGATCATGTTGCTGAACACCGGGCGCGCTGCGATGCCGGCGACGATGCCCACCACGCCGGCCGATGCCAGCAGGCTGGCGCCCACCTGCCGCGCCCCTGGAAAGGTCATGAGCATGAGGGCCACGCCGGCCATCACCACGCCGGTCATCGCGGTGCGAGACAACACGCGTGCCTGCGTGGCGATGCGCCGCGCCGTGAGGTTGTCCTCCACGTCCGCGGGATGCTGCGCGATGACGCCATTGGCAAGTCCGCCAATGGCCGCGATCAGCAGCCAGCACGCTCCGCCGATCACCAGCAGGCCGTTGAGATGCCGCACGCTGCCGATGTACCTCAAGTCGTCGCTGGCCGCCTGCCAGACGAGCTGGAGCGCGATCAGCGGCAGCAGAACCCGCATGACGGGAATGCAGGCGATGACCACCGCACGCACCACCGGAACCGGGGCCGTGGCACGGCGCAGGACCACCGCGGCGATGCGGTGGGCCATGGCGGCGACGGCCACGGCCAGGAGGGCGGCGAGGGCGGTGGCAGACCAGGGAGACAGGTGAAGTCCTTCGGGCATGGCAGGGCAGGGTGGGGCGAGGCCGCGAACGGCAGATGGGCGGGAACAGCGACTCTCGCATCGGCACCGGGCGCTGTCTGTCGGACGGGGCGCCGCGCCTGTTCGCCGTGCATGCGCGTGGGCCCCGCCGTGGGCTGCCGGCAAGCGGGCGCACAACCCGTTGCAGGCGCCCCTGCGGCAGCGGTGGACAAGTTGCCATCAGGGTATTCCTTTGCAATTGCCGGGGCTCTCCCTCCCTAGAATGTGTTGCACTGCAATACATGGGTTTCCGAGCCCGAGGAGTTCGTTGTGTCCGAACAGAAAAGTGCCGCGTCCAAATCGGCCCAGCGCGTGATCAAGAAGTACCCCAACCGTCGTCTGTACGACACGGATACCTCCACCTACATCACGCTGGCGGAAGTGCGCCATCTGGTGATGGACCACCAGAGCGTGGTGGTGCGCGACGCCAAGACGGGCGAGGACCTCACGCGCAGCATCCTGCTGCAGATCATCCTGGAGGAGGAGGCCGGCGGCGCCCCCATGTTCACCGAGGCGGTGCTGGCCAACATCATCCGTTTCTATGGCCATGCCATGCAGGGCTTCATGGGGGCCTACCTGGAGAAGAACGTCCAGGCTTTCACCGACATCCAGGCCAAGCTGGCCGAGCAGTCGCAAAGCGTGACCCCGGAGATGTGGGCGCAGTTCATGAGCCTGCAGTCGCCCATGCTCAAGGGCATGATGGGCAACTACGTGGAGCAGTCGCAGTCCATGCTCACGCAGATGCAGGAGCAGATGCAAAAGCAGACGGAGCAGATGCTGGGCGCCTTCGGCATCAAAAGGTAGCCCCCTGAGCCACTGGCGACGCGGGTTCCACGGCGTCCGCTGGTCCCGGGCGCGCCGGTTTCACGGGTTGGCGGGCACGGCAAACGTTCGGGAAATGGGCAATCCCACCCTGTTGCACGCCGGAACTGGGACAATACGGGGATATGAGCGAAGTACTGTCCCCCACGAAAACACCCAAAGTCGGTTTTGTGAGCCTTGGCTGCCCCAAGGCTCTCACGGATTCCGAACTGATCCTCACGCAGCTGAGCGCCGAGGGTTACGAAACCTCCAAGACCTTCCACGGGGCTGACCTCGTCATCGTCAACACCTGCGGCTTCATCGACGATGCCGTGAAGGAAAGCCTGGACACGATTGGCGAGGCCTTGGCCGAGAACGGCCGGGTGATCGTCACCGGCTGCCTGGGCGCGCGCGCGGGCGAGGATGGCGGCAACATGGTGCGCCAGATGCACCCCAGCGTGCTGGCCGTGACCGGCCCGCACGCCACGCAGGAGGTGATGGACGCTGTCCACCTGAACCTGCCCAAGCCGCACGACCCCTTCATCGACCTGGTGCCCGGCAACTTCGGCATCGCGGGCATCAAGCTCACGCCCAAGCACTACGCCTACCTCAAGATCAGCGAGGGCTGCAACCACCGCTGCACCTTCTGCATCATCCCCTCGATGCGCGGCGACCTGGTGTCGCGCCCCATCGGCGACGTGCTGAGCGAGGCCAAGGCCCTGTTCGAAGGCGGCGTGAAGGAGCTCTTGGTGATCAGCCAGGACACGTCTGCCTACGGCGTGGACGTGAAGTACCGCACCGGCTTCTGGGACGGCAAGCCCGTCAAGACCCGCATGCTGGAGCTGGTGCAGACCCTGGGCGAGATCGCCGAGCCCTACGGCGCCTGGGTGCGGCTGCACTATGTGTATCCCTACCCGAGCGTGGACGAGGTGCTGCCGCTCATGGCCACGGGCAAGGTGCTGCCATACCTGGACGTGCCGCTGCAGCACAGCCACCCCGATGTCCTGAAGCGCATGAAGCGCCCGGCCAGCGGCGAGCGCAACCTGGAGCGCATCCAGCGCTGGCGCGAGGTGTGCCCGGAGCTGGTCATCCGCAGCACCTTCATCGCCGGCTTCCCCGGTGAGACGGAAGAAGAGTTCGCGCACCTGCTGGACTTCGTGCGCGAGGCGCAGATCGACCGCGCGGGCTGCTTTGCCTACAGCGACGTGAACGGCGCCGCCGCCAACGAACTGCCCGGCATGCTGCCCATGGAAGTGCGCGAGGAACGCCGCGCCCGCTTCATGGCCGTGGCCGAAGAGGTCTCCATCGCCCGCCTGCAGCGCCGTGTGGGCGCCACCATGCAGGTGCTGGTCGACTCCGCCCCGGGCCTGGGCCGCAAGGGCGGCGTGGGCCGCACCTACGCCGATGCGCCCGAGATCGACGGCACGGTGCAGCTGCTGCCGCCCGAGAAGATCAGCAAGACCATGAAGGTGGGCGAGTTCACCAGGGCCCGCATCGTGGGCGTGCGCGGGCACGACCTGGTGGCGCAGCCTATCTGAATGGGTGATTGAAAAAAGTGAGCTGCCAGCGCTGGTGTGTAGAGGGTTTCAAGGTGTTTTCTCCTGGAAACCTATAGGCAGCAAGCGGCGGAAGCTCATTTTTTGATAGAGCCGTGGGGCAGGACCCCATGAAAAAAGGCTTCCCGAGGGAAGCCTTTTTGCTGGGTGCCACACGATGTTTACACGCGCTTGCGGTATTCGCCGGTGCGGGTGTCGATTTCGATCTTGTCGCCTTGCGAGACGAACAGGGGCACGGGCACTTCGAAGCCGGTGGCGATCTTGGCGGGCTTGAGCACCTTGCCGGACGTGTCGCCCTTGACGGCGGGCTCGGTCCAGGTGATTTCGCGCTCGACGCTGGTGGGCAGTTCGACCGAGATGGCCTTGCCGTCGTAGAACACCACTTCCAGGGACATGCCGTCTTCCAGGTAGTTCAGTGCGTCGCCCATGTTTTCGGCTTCGACTTCGTACTGGTTGAACTCGGTGTCCATGCAGACATACATGGGGTCGGCGAAGTAGGAGTAGGTGCACTCCTTCTTGTCCAGGATCACGTTGTCGATCTTGTCGTCGGCCTTGAACACGTTTTCGGTGCCGAAGTTGCCGATCAGGCTCTTGAGCTTCATGCGCACGGTGGCGGCACCGCGGCCGCCGCGGGCGTATTCGGTCTTCAGGACCACCATGGGGTCCTTGCCGTGCATGATGACGTTGCCGGCGCGGATTTCTTGAGCGATTTTCATAGCAAGTTGCTTGGGTTGGGGCCGCTCAACGCGCGGGCCGGCAAATTCGCTGGGTGGACCAGCTGGTTTTGCCCTGCCGATGCATGTTCCGCGGCGGGAATGCGCCAGGGCTGGACACCGGTGTGCCGCCCCTGTTTTGCGCAAAGCCCTGGATTTTACCGTTTTTCAGCGACAAAGCCCAAAAGCTGTGCGACGAGATTGTCCTGCGTCAGCAGCCGTGCACGGGCCGCCTGGATGCACGCGGTCCATTCCGCCAGGGTGGCGTCATCGGGCCACTGCAGCGCAGCCTGGTCCAGTCCGTTCCAGGTGGCATGAAACCGCCGCAGCGAAGGCGGCGCCTGCAGCCAGTCCAGGAACGCCCGCAGCTTGTCGTGGTGCGCGTTGTCGTGCTGGGGATAGATCTGCCAGACCAGCGCCTGCCCGGCCCAGAGTGCGCGCACCAGCGAGTCCTCGCCCCGCACGGCGTTGAAGTCGCAGGCCCACAGCATCTCGTCGAAGGCGGGCTGGGGCCGGTGGGGCAGGTATGAAATGCAGAGCTGCTCGCGCTTGTCGGACAAGGGCTGGCGGTCAATTTGGCTCGTCGTCTTGGCGCTGTCTTCCGCCAGCGCTGCCCGCACGGCGGCGGTGGGGCGACCGGGTGTGACGAGCAACTGCGTGGGCTGTGCCTGGCTGTGGCGCAGCAGCTCAGGCAGGGCGGCGGGTTCGTAGCAGAATAGCGAAACCCAGCGCTGCTCTGGGCCGCCATGGCCCAGGCCGAACGCCGACGCGTGCCGTGCACGCCAGGCGCTGCGGTCAAACACCACGCGCCGTGCCATCAGGCCGGGCTCGCGCAGCAGCCCGCCCGTGCCGGGGGTGAAGCCGGGATAGAAGAACCAGCGTGTCCAGCCGGCAGCGGGGCCGGACGAGAGGAGCGAGGAGAGCCTGTGATGGCGCTCCACATAGCTTTCAGCCGACAGGTATTCCAGATTGATCCAGACCGGTTTTGGGTGCTTTGGGCTCATGGCGCTTGATTGGCAAGCGCTGTAAGCTATGAATTCAGGAGCAATATCGCAACCGAACGCTTCCACCATCACATCGGGTGGCGGCTCGCCGGGGCCGGGCGGTGGCGAGCCCCAGGCGCGCAGCTCCACGCCGGGGCAGCCTGTGGGAGCCATCCATTGCAAGGCCGAGGCGTCGTCCACCCACAGCCGAACGCGGTGGCCCAGGCCGGCCAGCTGCGCCACCAGGCGCCAGCACACGCCAATGTCGCCAAAGTTGTCGATCACGCGGCAGAACACGTCCCACTGCAGGGGGGCGGAAGACTGGGTCATGGGGCGGGGGTGGATGGCGGGGGGCTGCGCAGGTGATCGACCAGCAGCCGGGCGACGCTGGAGAGCGCCTCTTCCGAGCGCACGCACAGCGCCAGCCGCCGGTGTGCCCAGGGCTCGTTCAGCGTGAGGGTGCGCACGGCCAGCTTGCCCTGGTACAGCGCGGCGCTGCCGCGCGGCATCACGCCCACGCCCAGGCCGGCGTTGACCATGAGGCACAGCGCGTCGTAGCTGGTCACCTGGATGCGCAGGCGCAGGGGCAGCCCCGCCGCGGAGGCCGCCCGGGCCAACTGGTTGTTGATGGCGCTGTTGGGGTGGGCACCCACGAAGTCGAACGGGAGGGCATCGGCCAGCCGCACCGCCTTGCGGCGCGCCAGCGCGTGGCCGGTGGGAACCACCAGCACCAGTTCGTCGGTGCGGTAGGGCAGCAGCGTCACGCGCTCGCCGTAGTGGCCTTCGTTGAGGATGCCCACGTCGGCCGCGTTCTCGGCCACGGAATGGGCGATGGCACTGCTGATCTGCTCCTGCAGGCGCACATCCACCTGCGGGTGCAGCGCCATGAAGCTCTGCAGCTCGGCCGGCAGGAACTGCGTGATGGCCGAGATGTTGGCCACCACGCGCACATGGCCGCGCACGCCCGTGCCGTAGTCATGCATCTGCGTGGCAATGCCGTCCAGGTCGTTGAGCACGCCCCGTGCCATGTTCAGCAGCGCAAACGCGGCGGCGGTGGGCTCGGTGCCCTTGTTGCTGCGGGTGAACAGCTCCACGCGCAGGGCCGCCTCCAGGTCGGCCAGGCGGCGGCTCACGGCCGAGGCGGCCAGGTGCTCGCGCGCGGCGGCGGCGGCGATGGTGTTTTCTTCCATCACGGCCACGAACAGGCGCAGGGAGACGGGGTCGAGTTTCATGGACCGTGGATGGTACCCCGCCATGCTGGTTTGCGATGGCAGCTTCGTGCTTGAGCGATTTACGGCGCCGCGCGTGCTGCGCATGATTCGCGCACACCGGCCCGGAGCGAGGCCGCAGGAGACTGTATTTCCATGGATTCCGTTGCTTCCCCCGCCGCGCTGCAAGGCGTGCGCGTCATCGAAATGGGCCAGCTCATCGCCGGGCCCTTCTGCGGCAAGACGCTGGGCGAGTTCGGCGCCGACGTGATCAAGATCGAGGCCCCCGAGACAGGCGACCCCCTGCGCAACTGGCGCCTCATCAAGGAGGGCACCTCCGTCTGGTGGCAAGTGCAGTCGCGCAACAAGCGCTCGGTGGCACTCGACCTGCGCCAGAAGGAAGGCCAGGACATCGCCCGCCAGCTCATCGCCGAGGCGGACGTGCTCGTCGAGAACTTCCGCCCCGGCACGCTCGAAGGCTGGGGCATGTCGCCCCAGGAGCTGCACGCGCTCAACCCCGGCCTGGTCATGCTGCGCATTTCGGGCTACGGCCAGACGGGGCCGTACCGCGACCTGCCCGGTTTTGGTGCCATTGGCGAGGCCATGGGCGGCCTGCGCCACCTCACGGGCGAGCCCGGCCGCGTGCCGGTGCGCGTGGGCGTGTCGATCGGCGACACGCTGGCGGCGCTGCACGGCACCATCGGCGTGCTCACGGCGCTGTACCACCGCAAGGTCAACGGCGGCAAAGGCCAGGTGATCGACGTGGCGCTGCACGAGGCGGTGTTCAACGTGATGGAAAGCCTGATCCCCGAATACAGCGCCTTCGGTGCCGTGCGCGAGGCCGCGGGCAGTGCGCTGCCGGGCATCGCGCCGTCCAATGCCTACCCCTGTACCGACGGCTGGGTGCTGGTGGCGGGCAATGGCGACAGCATCTTCAAGCGCCTGATGGACGCGATTGGCCGGCCCGACCTGGGCGCCGCGCCCGACCTGGCCAACAACACCGGCCGCGTGGCCCGCGTGGAAGAAATCGACGCCGCCATCGGCGCCTGGAGCGCGCAGCGCACGGTGCAGCAGGTGCTGGACGCCCTGGGCGCTGCCCGCGTGCCCGCCGGCAAGGTCTACACCGCCAAGGACATTGCGCAAGACCCGCACTACCGCGCCCGCGACATGCTGCTCACGCAACAGACGCGCGACGGCTACACCGTGGAAGTGCCGGGCATCGTGCCCAAGCTCTCGGCCACGCCGGGCAGCATCCGCAGCAGCGCGCCCCACCTGGGCGACGACACGAATGCGGTGCTGGCAGAGGCAGGCCTCACGGCCGAACAGATCGCGCTGCTGCGCAGCAAGGGGGTGATTCAATGAGCGCATCCAATACCGTGTGGCAGGGCGCGAACCAGCGCATCCACATGCAGGAGGTCGGCCTGCGCGACGGCTTGCAGATGGAAAAAGCCTTCGTGCCCACGGCCGACAAGATCGCACTGTGCAATGCGCTGTCGGCAGCGGGCCTGGCCAAGATCGAGGTGACCTCGTTCACCTCGCCCACGGCCATTCCTGCGCTGAAAGACGCCGAGATCGTGATGCGCGAGATCACGCGCCGCCCGGGCACGGTCTACACCGCACTGGTGCCCAACCTGCGCGGGGCCGAGCGCGCCATCGAGTCGCGCACGGACGAGCTGAATCTCGTCATGTCGGTGAGTACCACGCACAACCTGGCTAACCTGCGCATGACGCAGGAACAGTCGTTCGCGGCGTTGGCGCAGGTGGTGTCCCTGGCGCAGGGCGCCAACGTGGCGGTGAATGTGTCGCTGTCCTGTGTGTTTGGCTGCCCCATGGAGGGTGATGTGGCCCAGGCCGATGCGTTCGGCTGGGTGCAGCGTTTTGTGGATCGGGGCGTGCGTGGCATCACGCTGTGCGACACCACGGGCATGGCCTACCCCACGCAGGTGCACCAGCTCACGGCGGCCGCCCGCGCGCGCTGGCCGGGCGTGGAGTTCACCCTGCATTTCCACAACACGCGTGGCATGGGTTTGGCCAATGTGCTGGCGGCCATCGGCGCAGGCGCAGACCGGTTCGATGCCTCGCTGGGCGGCCTGGGCGGCTGCCCCTATGCGCCGGGCGCCAGCGGCAATGTGTGCAGCGAGGAGATCGTGCATGCGCTGGCGCTGATGGGTTATGACACCGGGGTGGATCTGGCGCAGCTCGTGGCGGTGGCGCAGCAACTGCCTGCGCTCATCGATCACGACATTCCCAGCCAGATCGCCAAGGCGGGTCCGCGCCTGGCGCTGCACCCGGTGCCTGCCGATTTCGAGGCGATCCGCGAAAGGGCGCTTGCCCGCTGAACACGGGTGAGCCCGCATCACCCCAATAACACGAGGAGACAAACGCCATGACATTTCACACCCCGCTGTCCCGCCGCATCTTTACCGTCGCCGTGCTGTGCTCCGCCGCCTTGGCCGCGGGCGCGCAGGACAAGTACCCCTCCAAGCCCATCACCGTGGTGGTGCCCCAGGCGGCGGGCGGCGCCAACGACGCCATTGCGCGCGTGGTGGCGCAAAAGCTCGGCGAGCAACTGGGCCAGAGCGTGATCGTGGACAACCGCCCCGGCGCGGGCGGCACGCTGGCCACGGGCGCCACGGCCCGTGCGCGCAACGATGGCTATACCTTGCTGCTCACGGCCGACAGCGCCCATGTGATCGGCCCCGCGCTGTACAAGAACCCGGGGTTCGATCCCGTCAAGGATTTCGCGCCCGTGGCGCCCGTGGCCACGGCGGGCTATGTGTTGGTGGCACACCCATCCTTCCCCGCCAGCACGGTGGCGGAACTGGTGGCCTTGGCCAAGGCCAGCCCCGGCAAGTATTCGATCGCCTCGGCCGGCAATGGCACGCTGAACCACCTGATCGGCGAGATGCTGCAGAAGGCCGCCGGCATCCAGCTGCAGCACATTCCCTATAAGGGCTCGGCGGCGGCGGCCACCGACGTGGTGGGCGGACAGGTGCCGCTGTCGGTGCAAAGCCTGCCGTCGGCCATTGCGTTCATCAAGGCGGGCAAGCTCAAGGTGCTGGGCGTGGTCAATGAAAAACGCGTGGCGGCCTTGCCGGATGCCCCCACCATTGGCGAAACCCTCAAGGGCTTTGGCCAGGCGCCCTGGTACGCGCTGTTTGCCCCGGCCGGCACGCCCGCGCCCATCGTGGCGCTGCTGCAGGCCGAGGTGGCCCGCGCGCTGGAGCACAAGGACGTGGTGGACAAGCTGGCCACCGTGGGCTGCGAGCCCTTCAAGGGCACGGCGGCGCAGCTGGCCGCGCTGGTGCAATCCGATCTGCCCAAGTGGAGCCGTGTCGTCAAGGACACGGGGGCGACGGTCGATTGAGGGGCGGCCGCCGCCCCTTTCGGCTTTTCACTTTTTTGGGGGTCAAACCCTTCGCAACAACGACAACGGAGACATCGCGTTCATGAACACAACCCGCAAACAATTCACCATCCTGGCCCTCGCGGCCCTGGGCACCTGCTGTGTCGGCAGCGTGGGGGCGCAGGGCGCTTACCCGTCCAGGAACGTGACCCTGGTGGTGCCCACCGCCGCTGGCGGCACCACGGACCTGTCGGCCCGCATGCTGGCGCAGGCGCTGGCGCCCGTGCTCGGCCAGTCGGTGGTGGTGGACAACAAGGGCGGCGGCAACGGCAACATCGCGGCATCCGCCGTGAAGCGCGCCGAGGCCGATGGCTACACGCTGCTGATGCAGTACTCCGGCTACCACGTGATCTCGCCCCACATCACCAGGCAAAAGCAGTGGGAGCAAGGCGACTTCCAACCCGTGGCCAACGTGATCTCGGCCCCGCAGATCATCGTGGTGCGCAACGACCTGCCCGTGAAGACGCTGGCCGAGCTCATCGCCTACGCCAAGGCCAACCCGGGCAAGCTCAACTACGCCTCGTCGGGCAATGGCTCGCTGCAGCATGTGACCGGCGCCATGCTGGAGCAGCAGGGCGGCGTGAAGATGGTGCACGTGCCCTACAAGGGCACGGGCCCCGCGCTGCAGGACCTGCTGGGCGGCCAGGTGGACCTGACCTTCGGCACCGCGCCCCCGTTCATGCCCCACATCGCCAGCGGCAAGCTGCGCGTGCTGGCCGTGACCGGCAAGCAGCGCCTGCCCAGCCTGCCCGACGTGCCCACCACCGCCGAGGCGGGCTACCCCAAGGTCGATGCCACCTCGTGGTTCGCGGTGTTCGCCCCGGCCGCCGTGCCCAAGGCCGTGGTGGACAAGCTCACGGCCGACATCCGCACCGTGGTGCAGAACCCGGCCTTCCAGCAGAAGGCCCAGGAGCAGGGCGCCACGGCCGACTACCAGTCGCCCCCGCAGCTGGGCGAGAAGGTCAAGGCCGACCTGGCCAACTGGGCCTCGGTGGTGAAGACCTCGAAGATCGAAGCGGAATAAGGATCAAATTGGCCTTCAGCGCTTGATTGACAAGCGCCAGTAGCTATTATTTCTGTAGCATGCCGGGTGGAGGTGGCTGTGCGCTGTCCTGCGCGCAGCCACAATATGCGGCATGTCTGATGTGCATTCCGAAGAACTGCTGGCGCAGGTGGCTGCGCTGCCCGCGCTGCCCGGTGTCTACCGCTATTTCGACGCCCAGGGCGCGCTGCTGTATGTGGGCAAGGCGCGCCACCTCAAGCGCCGCGTCTCGAGCTACTTCACCAAGAACCATGGCGGCACGCGCATCGGCCACATGGTCGGCAAGATCGTGCGCATGGAGACCACGGTGGTGCGCTCCGAGGCCGAGGCGCTGCTGCTCGAAAACAACCTGATCAAGACGCTGAACCCCAAGTTCAACATCCTGTTCCGCGACGACAAGAGCTACCCCTATCTCAAGATCACCGGCACGCCGGGGGCTGCCGGGGCGGGCCGCGGGGATTCGCCCTCGCAGGTTTTCCCGCGCATGGCGTACTACCGGGGCGCCGTGGACAAGAAGCACCGCTACTTCGGCCCGTACCCCAGCGCCTGGGCGGTGAAGGAGTCCATCCAGCTGCTGCAGAAGGTGTTCCGCCTGCGCACCTGCGAGGACACGGTGTTCGCCAACCGCACGCGGCCCTGCCTGCTGTACCAGATCAAGCGCTGCACGGGGCCGTGTGTCAACCTGATATCGCCCGAAGCCTATGCCGCCGACGTTGCGCATGCCGAGGCCCTGCTGCGCGGCGAGACGCAGGAGGTGCTGCAGGCCATGGAGGCGCGCATGATGGCGCACTCCGGCCAGCTTGAGTTCGAGCAGGCCGCAGAGGTGCGCAACCAGATCCAGGCGCTGTCGCGCGTGCTGCACCAGCAGTCCATCGAGACCGCTCATGACAAGGACGTGGACATCCTGGCCGTGCGGGTGTTGGGCGGCCGTGCCTGCGTGAACCTGGCCATGGTGCGTGGCGGGCGGCATCTGGGCGACCGCCCGTACTTCCCCGTGCATGTGGAGGACGCCGCGGCCGTGTTCGAGGAAGAGGGGGGCGAAGGCGCCGACGACGCCACCCCCAACCGCGTCGCCCGCCGCGTGGAGGTGCTGGTGCTCGAGGCCTTCATTGCACAGCACTACATCGGCGTGCCCGTGCCCCCGGTACTGGTCACCAGCGAGCCGGTGGACAAGGCGCTGCTGGAAGCCCTGGGGGACCAGTGCGGCCTGCGCGTGACCGCCGTGCACCAGCCCCGCGAGCAGCGGCGCGCCTGGCTGGACATGGCGCAAAAGAACGCCGACCTGCAGCTGGCGCGCCTGCTGGCGGAAGAGGGCTCGCAGCAGGCGCGCACGCGCGCCCTGGCCGAAGCGCTGGACCTGCCGCCCGAGGACCTGGACCAGCTCACCATCGAGTGCTTCGACATCTCGCACACGGCCGGCGAGTCCACCCAGGCCTCGTGCGTGGTGTTCCACCACCACAAGATGCAGAGCAGCGAATACCGCCGCTACAAGATCGAAGGCATCACCGGGGGCGACGACTACGCCGCCATGCGGCAGGTGCTCACGCGCCGCTACAGCAAGGTGGCCGAAGCCGCGCGCGAGGCGGGGGGCATCGACTTTGCGGCCAACCCGGCGCCAGGGGCCGGCGAGCCCGTTCAGCCCCGGGGCGTTGCCCGCCTGCCCGACCTGGTGCTGATCGACGGCGGCAAGGGCCAGGTGGGCGTGGCACGCGAGGTGTTCACCGCGCTGGGGCTGGACCTCACCCGCATCGTGGGCGTGGAAAAGGGCGAAGGCCGCAAGGTGGGGCTGGAGGAGCTGGTGTTCGCCGACGGGCGCGAGAAGGTCTACCTGGGCAAGGACTCGGCCGCGCTGATGCTGGTGGCCCAGATCCGCGACGAGGCCCACCGCTTCGCGATCACCGGCATGCGCGCGGCGCGCGCCAAGGTGCGCGTGGGCGGGGGCCAACTGGAGGAGATCGCCGGAGTGGGCCCCAAGAAGCGCGCCCGGCTGCTGCAGCGCTTTGGCGGTGTGCGGGGCGTGGCATCGGCCAGCGTGGAAGACCTGGCCACGGTGGACGGCATTTCGCGCGAGCTTGCCGAGGAAATCTACCGCGCATTGCGCTAGACGCCGTGCTGATCGCGGCGCACCCGGAGTTCCCCGTGCCGCCGTGACACAATCGCCGCCATGTTCTGGACTATCCCCACCTTGATGACCTGGACGCGCATCGTCGCGATACCTTTGATCGTGGGGGTGTTCTATGCGCCGCTGGACCCCGCCACGCGCAACCTGATCGCCACCGTGATGTTCGTGGTGTTTGCCGCCACCGACTGGCTGGACGGCTATCTGGCCCGCAAGCTGAACCAGACCTCGTCCTTTGGCGCCTTCCTGGACCCGGTGGCCGACAAGTTCCTGGTCTGCGCGTCGCTCCTGGTGCTGGTCCATCTGCAGCGCGCCGATGTGTTCGTGGCGCTCATCATCATCGGGCGCGAGATCGCCATCTCGGCCCTGCGCGAGTGGATGGCGCAGATCGGCGCGAGCAAGAGCGTGGCCGTGCACATGATCGGCAAGGTCAAGACGACGGTGCAGATGATCGCCATCCCGTTCCTGCTGTATGACGGGCGTCTGTTCGGAATGATCGACACCGGGGTGTGGGGCACCTGGCTGATCTGGGCATCCGCCGTGCTCACGGTCTGGTCCATGGTCTACTACCTGCAAAAGGCATTGCCCGAGATCCGCGCGCGCGTGAAGTGACATGGAACCGTGGGCCGCAGGCGCCATGGCCTGGGCCAGGCCCGACTTTTCGCCCCCTTTCGGCGCGCACCCTGGCCGGGGCGCCGGCTCCCTGGGGGGCGGGGGCCGCGTACTTCTTGTCACCCCGCCGACGCCCTGCATTCCGGTGCGCGGCAACGTGTTTCAGCCCGCCGTGCAGTGCTGGAACTGGGGTGTCAATACGGAATGCTGCCCATACGGCATGTTTGAGACAAAAACGCCCCACAAGCCCTGTCGCAGCGTGAAATACGACTAGAATTCGACGCAACGCTGCTCCAAAGCAGCGTGTTGTATTGACACCCGGAAACTCGATGGCTTTAATCTGATGCAGCAGCCACTGCTGTGTATGCCAGTCATTCCCCCGTCTGTTTTCAACCAGCCCTTGGCTGTGCTTTCGGACGTGTGAAGACCAGATATCCGCGAGACATTCCATCAACTCTTTTCCGAGAGGCTTCTTGTGAACAAAACCGAACTGATTGAGCACATCGCTACCAACGCCGACATCTCCAAGGCCGCTGCTGCTCGTGCCCTGGAATCCACGATCGAGGCCGTCAAGAAGACCCTGAAGAAGGGCGGCACCGTTTCGCTCGTCGGTTTCGGCACTTTTGCGGTCGGCAAGCGCGCTGCCCGCACGGGCCGCAATCCCCGCACGGGCGCAACGATTAAAATCAAAGCTGCTAAAGTTCCGAAGTTTCGTCCTGGCAAGGCATTGAAAGATGCCTTGAACTGAGGATCAGTTTAGGTGGGGTCCTTAGCTCAGTTGGTAGAGCGGCTCCTTTACACGGAGTAGGTCGGCGGTTCGAGACCGTCAGGACCCACCATCACCGAACAAAGGCGAACGCAAGTTCGCCTTTTGTTTTTTGCCTTCTGAAAGATCGACCATGTTTGAATCCATCCGCAAGCACTCCAAGATCGTCATGGTCTTATTGTTCTTGCTGATCATTCCATCGTTTGTGCTGGTGGGCATTGACAGCAACTACTTCTCTGAAAAGAGCCCTGTGGTCGCGCGCGTCGATGGCAACAAGATCAACCAGACCGACTGGGACAACGCACATCGCATGGAGACTGACCGCGTGCGCGCGCAGTCTCCCTCGGTCGATCCCAAGCTCCTGGACTCGCCGCAGGCCCGCTATGCCACGCTGGAGCGGCTGGTGCGCGACCGGGTACTGGCCGCCGCCGCGAAGGACATGCATCTGGTGACGAGCGACTCGCGCCTGGCCCGCAGCCTGCAGGAGATCCCCGCGATCGCCGGGCTCAAGCGCGCGGACGGCACGCTCGATGCGGAGGCCTACCGGGCCCTGGTGGGTACGCAAGGCCTGACACCCGAAGGCTTCGAGGCGAACGTACGGCGTGATCTTTCCACCAGCCAGGTCCTTGGCGGCGTGATGGGTTCGGTGTTCGGCACCAATGCCCAGGTCAAGGTCGCGCTGGATTCGCTGTACGAGCAGCGCGAAGTCCAGGTGGCCCGTTTCAAGTCCACGGACTTCGCCGGCAAGGTGGTGCCCACGGATGCGGACCTGGAGGCGTACTACAAGACCCACTCCGCCCAGTTCCAGCAACTGGAGCAGGCCGCGGTGGAGTACGTGGTGCTGGACCTCGACAGCGTGCGTTCCGGCATCACGCTCAATGAGGATGATCTGCGCACCTACTACAAGGAAAACGTGGCGCGCATGGCAGGCAAGGAAGAGCGCCGTGCCAGCCACATCCTGATCAATGCCCCCAAGGAGGCCTCTTCGGCCGACCGCGAGAAGGCCAAGGCCCGCGCCACCGAACTGCTGGCACAAGTGCGCAAGGCGCCCGCCACGTTCGCGGAGGTTGCCAAGAAAGCTTCGGACGACAAGGGCTCGGCCACGGGCGGCGGCGACCTGAATTTCTTTGGGCGTGGCGCCATGGTCAAACCGTTTGAAGACGCGGCCTTTGCGCTCAAGAAGGGCGACATCAGCGATGTGGTGGAAACAGACTTCGGCTACCACATCATTCAGCTGACCGACATCAAGGCGCCCCGCCAGCCTTCCTTCGAAGAGCTGCGCCCCGCCATGGAGGCGGAGCTCAAGCAGCAGCAGGCCCAGCGCAAGTTCGCGGAAGTGGCCGAAGCGTTCACCAATGGTGTGTACGAGCAGGCTGACAGCCTCAAGCCGGTGGCCGACAAGCTCAAGCTGAAGGTGCAGGCGGCATCCGGCATCACCCGCACGCCCGCGCCCGGTGCGGCTGGCCCGCTGGCCAATGCCAAATTCCTCGAAGCCCTGTTTTCTTCGGACTCGCTGCAGAACAAGCGCAATACCGAGGCCGTGGAAGTCGGGCCCAGCCAGATGGCAGCCGGCCGCGTGGTGCAGTACACCCCCGCCAGGACACTGCCGCTGGAAGAGGTTCGCGCCCGCGTGCGGGAGCTTTACATTGGGCAGAAGGCCTCGGAGCTGGCGCGCAAGGAAGGCGAAGCCAAGCTGGCAGCGTGGAAGGCGACTCCGTCCAGCGCCAGTGGCTTGAGCGCCCCTGTCCAGATTTCACGCGAGCAGGTGCAGGGCCTGCCCCGGCCGGTGATTGATGCCGCGCTGCACACACCCACGGAACCCCTGCCGGCCTGGACTGGCGTGGACCTGGGGGCTGAAGGCTACGCGGTGGTGAAGGTCAACCGTGTTGTGCCACGCCAGGCCCCCGATGCGCAGCGTGCCCAGCAAGAACGTCAGCAATACCTGCAATGGTGGGCATCGGCCGAGGGCCAGGCGTACTACGAGATGCTGAAGAAGCGCTTCAAGGCAGAGATCAAGGCGCCTCGTCCGTCCGCCCTGGCACAAGCTACCGCAGAAAATTGATCAAATTGGCCGTGGGATGAAAATCCCAGGCTATAATACAAAGCTACGGTGGCTGTAGCTCAGTTGGTAGAGTCCAGGATTGTGATTCCTGTTGTCGTGGGTTCGAGCCCCATCAGCCACCCCAAACATGCAAAAGCGCTGCAACGATAGTTGCAGCGCTTTTTTGCTTTTGAGGCCCGCAACGGAGTTTTCGGTCACCAGCTCGCCCCAGGCGGGGGCATCTTGGTGGCTGAAGGCCTCAGTGGTTGCCGCAGATCTTGTGGCACAGCGCATACTGTGCCTTCATTCCTTTTCGGAGCCTTCCATGAGCCTTGTGATCCGCGATGCGTCGCCCAGTGAAAAGCGTGGCAACGCCATGTCCGCAGCCCTTGCCAAGGAGCAACTGGAGTACGCGGTCCAGATCGTGCGCGAGGTTCTACCCCAGAGCGCGGGAGATGGCGCCTTGATCGGAGCGGTGGTGCAGGCCATTGCCATGAACTACGCGGCAGTTCCTCAGCCCAACCGATAGTGGTTCCCGCTGTCCGGGGCATGGGGCTGCCCGGGCAGGTGGGTGCGAAACCGCATGGATGCCTTTGTGGCCTGTGCCTTGCTTTTTGCAGAGGGGCTTGGTACAGCGCCTGGCCTGTAAAGGAAGCTGGCCTGCCCGGAGGGACTCGAACCCCCGACCTATAGCTTAGAAGGCTATTGCTCTATCCAGTTGAGCTACGGGCAGATAGATGGAGATGGGCTTTTGGCGCACGGGGGCCTACTTGCCTTGCGGAAATCTTCCGCAACCGCGCGATTGCGCAGAACGTGGATCATAACCCGTGGCCAGTGCTGCCCTGGACAGCCCCGCCCGCGCTGATGCGGTGGTAGCAGGGGCAAGGCGGATGCGGTTATAACGAGGCCACACGCGCTCGCCATCCATTTCCTCGATCTGGCCACACCATGCCCCACAGCGTCACGCTCATACACACCATTGCTGCTGCGCTGGGGCTTGCTTTGGCGTTGGGTTTCGTGGCCGCGCGGTTGCGGCTGCCCGCGCTGGTCGGGTATCTGCTGGCGGGGGTGGTGATCGGACCTTTTACACCCGGTTTTGTGGCGGATGCAGCGATGGCCAGCCAGCTGGCAGAAATTGGTGTGATGCTGCTGATGTTTGGCGTCGGCCTGCATTTCTCCCTGGGGGATCTGCTGGCCGTGCGAAAAATCGCCGTGCCCGGGGCTGTGGTGCAGATGATGGTGGCCACCGCGCTCGGCATGGCGCTGGCCACCTGGTGGGGATGGGGGCTGGGCGGTGCCCTGGTGTTTGGCCTTGCGCTGTCGGTGGCCAGCACGGTGGTGCTTTTGCGTGCCCTTGAAAGCCTGGGTATTCTGGACAGCCACACAGGCCGCATTGCCGTGGGCTGGCTCGTGGTGGAAGACCTGGCCATGGTGCTGGTGCTGGTCTTGCTGCCGCCACTTGCCGGCTGGCTGGGCGGCAGCGGACCCGATGGCGCCGCGGCGAAGGATGTGGATGGCGCGGCACTGTGGCAGGCCCTGGGATGGACGCTGCTGCAGGTGGGCGGCTTTGTCGCGTTGATGCTGCTGGTGGGGCGCCGCCTGTTTCCGTGGGTGCTCTGGCAGGTGGCACGCACGGGCTCGCGGGAGTTGTTCACGCTGTGCGTGGTGGCGGCCGCCGTGGGCATTGCCTTTGGCTCAGCGGCCCTGTTTGGGGTTTCGTTTGCGCTGGGGGCCTTTTTTGCCGGCATGGTGATGCGTGAATCAGAGTTCAGCCACCGGGCCGCGCAAGAATCCCTGCCGTTGCGCGACGCTTTTGCCGTGCTGTTCTTTGTCTCCGTCGGCATGCTCTTCAACCCGGCCGTGCTGTGGGACCGCCCGGTGCAGGTGCTGGCGGTGGTGGCGATCATCATGCTGGGCAAGACGCTGGCCGCGGCCGCGCTGGTCCTGGCATTTCGCTATCCGCTCAATACCGCCCTCACGGTGTCCGCGAGCCTGGCCCAGATCGGGGAGTTCTCCTTCATCCTGGTGGCGCTGGGTTCTTCGCTGGGGCTGCTGCCACCTGAAGGGGCCAGCCTCGTGCTGGCGGGGGCACTGATTTCGATGGCGCTCAACCCCATGCTGTTCCACGCCATCGCTCCCTTGCAGACCTGGCTGCGCGCTCGCTCGGAGCTGGCGCGGCGGCTGGAGCAGCGGGACGATCCGCTCGCGGAGCTCCCCATGAGCACCGACGCCCGGTATCTCGCTCGGCAGGTGGTGCTGGTGGGCTATGGCAGGGTGGGGCGCCGCGTGGCACAGGTGCTGGTTGCCAATGACATTCCATTCGTCGTGGCGGAGCAGAACCGTGAACTGGTGGAGTCATTGCGGGAAGCGGGCATTGCGGCGGTCTTTGGCGACGCCGTGGACCCCGCGGTGCTGATACAGGCCCACATCGCACGGGCCGCGATGCTGGTGATCGCAACACCGGACACGCTCAATGTGCGCCAGATCATCACTACCGCGCGCACCCTCAATCCCCACATCGAAACCGTGGTGCGCAGCCATAGCGGGGACGAGGCCCGCAGACTGGCGCAGGAATGCGACAGCACGGTGTTTCTGGCCGACGAGGCACTGGCGCAGGCCATGGCCCGCCATGTGCTGGAACGCACGGAGGCCCGCCTTGCACGCCACACCAGCCCGGCATCGCTGCACAGCCGGGTCTAGCTTGGTCTTTGAGGCCTGTAGCGCTTTGGTGGAAAGCGCTGAATGCTATGAATTGAATAGCAAATCAGTCGGTTTCTTCAAATACCAGTGCTGGAGGCGCCATGATGCGCGCCGTATTCCCCAGCTCTTCGATCAGGTGGTTGGCGAAATAGCTGTTTTGCGTGTCCGGCTCCAGCGCGGCAAGGGCCAGGTTGGCGCGGGGCTGGTTCAGCGGCACGTAGAAGCTGCCCGCGGGCACGTCGATGGCGCTGCGCACGGGCGACACCTGTACACGCACGATTCCTGCGCCACCCGCGATGGTGCCGATCACATCCTGGCGGTCGCCTGCCTCGCGGGCGGTTTCACGGTAGATGTCGGCCAGCGCGGAGCCCGGCTCGGCCACGCGCATGACCTGCAGGCCCAGCAGCCTCAGGCGCTCGACGGCGGCGGTGGAGCTGGCCGAAAGCCAGTAGCCGCAGGGCCGGGCCCGGGTCTTGGTCGGGCGCAAGGTAAGGGAGGAGTTCCAGTCCACGCGGATGGGGCGGTCTGCCCCTGTCTCCGGGTCGAGGAAGTCCAGCTCCCGCTGGGTGGGCGTGGCGGCGGCCTCGATCACGGCCTGGTCGCGGCAGGCGAGGGCACTCACATCCCGCGCGACAAAGGAGCGGACCTGCTCCAGGTTGCCGGCGCGCTCGGCCGTGCTGCGCAGCGCGCTGGCGATGGCCGTGACCTGCGAATGCACGCGGCGCTGGATGTGCATGCGCCCGATGCCCACGCCCCGTGTTTCGATCAGCAGGCTCACCGTGTTCTTCAGGCCGTTCACGTTGCGGCCCGTGTCGGGCTGTGTGCCGCCCATGGAGATGCGCTTGTCCTCCGGATTGGTCGAGGTGGTGTAGTACCAGTCGCTCGTGAGGCCCTGCGCCTTGAGCGCTGCCACCATCGGCTGGTGGTACCACTCCTGCGAGGCCTTGGTCAGGAACTCGGGGTAGTTGGCGGTGGTGGTGTATTGCAGCAGTGCGTCGTAGCGCTGGATGGCATTGAATTTTTGCAGGTAGCGGCCCACCACGGTGTATTCGTGGGCGTCCACGACGAGGATGGGGCGGTAGTCATTGACCACCTTGGCCAGCGCGCGGGCCTCCGGGGTGTTGAGCAGCAGGTGGTCGCGGTTCATGTCCACGCCATTGGCCGTGACACGCGTACCCACGGCCGCGCCGTCGGGATTGGCCCGGGGCACCACCACCACATTGATGCGGTCGAGCAGGGGCTCGAGCAGCCCCTGCACCAGTTCGCGGCTGATCACCAGCAGGGCCTCGCTGCCCGCAGGTTCGTCGCCATGCTGTTGCCCGACCAGAACGACCGTCGGCCGGCCACTCGTGTCCAGGTTGGCGGGCTCGGTGCCAGCGGCACGGGTGACCAGCAGCCCCTGGATGGGCTCCCCGCGTTGGGACGTGCCCAGATGGAGCAACTTGGCGCGCGTGGAGCCGCGGGGGGCCGGTTCAGCCAGCGAGAGCAGCCATTGGCCGAGTTCGGCATTGGTGGTGAAAGCCCGGCGGTCCGGGCCCAGGCCAGGCGTGCTGTAGGCCACGGCGGGGTCGGGGAAGCGGGCTGCCACGGCTGCGCCATAGGGCGGTGCCATGGGGCCTTCGTTTTGGACCACCAGCGCGGCGGGTGGTGGCAGGGGGCTGGCGATGGCCCCTTGACGTTGCGCCTGCGATGCCTGGCCCAGCGGCGTGGGCACCACGGTGCCCTGCTGCACACGCGGCAGCGGGGCCGGTGCGGTGGTCCTGGCGGCAGGGGTGGACGGCCAGGGGGGCAGGGGCGTGCTGGAGCAGGCCGTCAGCAGCACGGCGACCAGCAGCGCCGACGCGCGCAAGGGCATCCGCCTTGTCGAAAAGGCGGGCGCAACCAGGGCGGCAGGGGCGTCCGTTGGGTGGCGGAGAAAAGGGGAATGCATGGTCATGGTGGTTTCTGCCATTGGGAGCCTCGCGGGCGGCTTGTTACGGTGATGTTACCTGCCTGCCCCCGCCATACCGTGTCAGCGTACATCCCGTTGCAAACGCAGGGTTGACACCCGGATTGCCGCTTTTCCACGCAGTTTCACCGGCGACTCTCGAAGGCGCCTTGCCGCCCAGGCTGGGTGATCGCAGCCCCTGGGGGCTCAGCGCCGTCCCCCCCGCGAGCGCGGGCACGGGCTGTGCCATCCCGCAACCGCCGAATGCGCGCCGGGCCGCGGTGTGCCCTGCCCGCGCTTACATGCCCGGGCCGGAAGCGAGCGGGCTGGATGGAGGCTCCGCCGCCGCATGCGCGGCCGCTGGCGCCCCGGGTGCAGCCGTGGTCGCCGGCATCATTTTCAGCCGCAGCAGCGCGCGCACGAACCCGTGGTCCGAACGGGTGCGGTCGCGCCCTTCATGCAGGTGGTCATTGAAGTAGTCCACCCGCCGCACGTCGCCGATGCTGTTTCGGCCGTTGTGCACGAACTCCTCGCTCACCAGGATCTGGTCGAGCACGCTGGGCGAGCCCTGGTGGATGTGCGAGTACGCCACATCCTTCTTCAGCGCCGCGTCGCCCTGCAGGTCGTAGGCATTGAACAGGGCCACATCGCGGGCGGAGCGGTCGTAGGCGATCTCGTTCGTGGCGCAGATGAGCTGCGTTGTCACGCTGTCGGGCGTGTCGTTGAAATCCCCCATCACCACCAGCGGCACGCTGGTGCGGTGCAGCAGATCGATCACCAGGCAGCGCAGCGCCATGGCCTCCGCGCCCCGCATGATCAAGGAACGCAGGGAGGCCAATGCCATCACCTTGCGGTCGTCCCGGTCTTCCGTCGGGTTGCCCTGCGCATCCTGCAGGAATTTGGGGCGCTTGGACTTGAGGTGCGCGGTCAGCACATTCAGGCGCTGACCATGCTTCATGCGCAGCGTCAGGACCAGTGGCGGCCGCTCAAAGCGCGCATGCACCGCCAGCCCTGGTACATCCACGTGAAAGCCCGGCGGGAATTCCGGGAACGACTGCAAGGCTTCCACCTGGAGCCTCGTGGCGATGCCCACGCGTGGCGTGCCCTGTGCACCGCCATGCGTGGCGTCGTTCTCCGCCCCGGGCACGGCCACGAAGTCGTAGCGCAGGCCGCTGCGGCCGATGGCCCCCTTGAAGGCCGCGTCGTCCCATACCTCCTGCACCGCCAGCACATCGGCATTGAGCATGCGGAAGCGGTCGCCCAGCCAGGTGAGCTTGCGATCAAACTCGGCCTGGGTGTACGGATCCTGGTTCTCATAGAACAGGCGGCCCGGGTTGGCCAGGTTGAGCACGTTGCAGGTGGCCACCATCAGGGTGGCCAGGGGCTGGGGTGGGTCGTTGGGGCGCATGGGCAGAGCATCGCACAAGGATGCCGCGGCTGCGGTCCGCACCGGCTGGCAGGGTCAGAAGGCCCGCAGCGCGTCGCCCGCCAGCACATGCAGTCCGGCAGGGCCTGACCGCACGGCCCGCACGAGCGCCCGCGCCACATCGGTGCCCGGACGGGCGCGGTACTTGGCGGGAATGACCGGATCCAGCCACCTGAACAACTTGATGGAGATGGATTCGGCGGGGCGCGCTGCCTGTTGCAGGGCCTGGCGTTCCCCGATGAGCAGGGAAGGGCGCGCGATCACCAGCGTGGCAAAGCCCAGGCTCTGAAGGTCGCGCTCGACCTCGCCCTTGACGCGGTTGTAGAAGATGCCCGACTGCGCGTTGGCGCCCATGGCGGTGACCACGCCGCAGCGGGTGGCCCCGGCGGCACGCGCTGCGCGGGCGGTGGCCAGCACGGCGTCATGGTCCACGGCGCGAAAAGCGCTCTGGCTGCCCGCGGCAGCCATGGTCGTGCCCAGCGTGATGTAGACCTCGTCAATGGGCGGCAGGGCGGGCAGGGCGGCAAAGTCCACCGCGTGCAAGTGCAGGCGGGGGTGGCTCGTGGCTGGCGCGCGCCGTCCCTTGGCGTGCAGCACATGCACGGCTGCCACGCGGGGGGCGCCTGGAGCGCCCCCCGCCTCATCCGTCTCAGCGGTTAAAAGACCCGCGAGAACCGCCTGGCCCACGAGACCCGTTGCCCCGGCCACCAGAACCACCCGTGCCTCCGCCATAGCCGCCACCTCCACCGTTGCCGCCACGATAACCGCCACCACCACGGCGACCGCCGCCGCCCATGCTGTCCACGCTGGTGCGCATCGGATCAGGCTGGCCGCCCGCGCCGCCGCCGGCATGGCCGGAACTGCGGTGGCCCGGGTTGGCGTGGCCCATGTGCGTGCCCAGGTGGGCATTGGCGCGTGGAGGTTGCGAGTCGTCATAGCGGTTGCCGCCTTCGTAGCCGCCGCCACCACCACCGCCGCCGGAGCGGCCGCGTGCAGGGGCCTGGCCACCAGCGCGTGCGCTGCCGCCCTGGCCGCCACCACCGCCGGCACGGGCGCCGCGCGGGCTGTTGCTGCCACCGCCGCCGCCTGCTGCTGCGCCACCACCGGCGCGGCCGCCACGGCCGCCGCCATTGCCACCGCCGGCTGGGCGGGGGCCACGGTCACCGCCGCCGCCACCGCCGCCAGCACCCTGGCCTGCCTTGTTGGTGCGGATGCGTTCCATCATTTCGCTGCGCGCCGCCTTGGCGGCGGCCTGCATCACTTCGCGGCTCGGGGGCTTGCCGGCGCCACCCCAGATGGTCTGGCGGCCCATGGCGATGGGCTCGGCCTTCTCGCCTGGCTCGGGCCCAAAGCCTTCGATGATCTGCACCGGGATCTGCTGCTTGGTGAAGCGCTCGATGTCCATCATGAAGCCCTCTTCGTCCATGCAGACCAGGCTCACGGCTTCGCCGGTGGCGCCAGCGCGGCCCGTGCGGCCGATGCGGTGCACGTAGTCTTCCGAGACGTTGGGGATTTCATAGTTGACGACGTGGGGCAGGTCGTCGATGTCGATGCCGCGCGCGGCAATGTCGGTGGCCACCAGCGCGCGGATGTCGCCGCTCTTGAAGCCAGCCAGGGCCTGCGTGCGGGCGCTCTGGCTCTTGTTGCCGTGCAGGGCCATGGCCTGCACGCCGTTCTTGGTCAGGAACTCGGCCACGTTGTTGGCGCCGAACTTGGTGCGCGTGAACACCAGCACCTGGCTCCAGTTGTGCTGCTGGATGATGTGCAGCAACACCTGCTTCTTCTTGCCGCGGCCCACGGGGTGGATCACTTGCGAGATGCGCTGCACGGTCGTGTTGCGCGGCGTGACCTGGATGCTCTGCGGGTTCTTGAGCAGCGTGCCCGCCAGCTCGCGGATCTCGTCGCTGAACGTGGCGGAGAACAGCAGGCTCTGCTTGTCCTTGGGCACCAGGGCCAGCACCTTCTTCACGTCGTGGATGAAGCCCATGTCCAGCATGCGATCGGCTTCATCAAGCACCAGGACCTGCACGGTCGACAGATCCAGGAAACCCTGCTGCTGCAGGTCCAGCAGGCGGCCCGGGGTGGCCACCAGGATGTCCACGCCGCGCTTGATGCGGTCGATCTGCGGGTTCATGCCCACGCCGCCGAAGACCACGGTGGAGTTGATGTCGAGGTACTTGCCGTATTCGCGCACGGACTCTTCCACCTGGGCGGCGAGTTCGCGGGTGGGGGTCAGCACCAGGGCGCGGATGCCCTTGCCGCCGAACTTGTTCTTGGGTGCGGCGCTTTGCGAGAGGCGGTGCAGCATGGGCAGGGTGAACGCGGCGGTCTTGCCGGTGCCAGTCTGCGCGCCGGCCAGAAGATCGTGGCCTTCCAGAACGGCGGGGATGGCCTGGGCCTGGATGGGCGTGGGGGTTTCATAGCCCGTTTCGTGCACGGCCTTCAGGATGGCAGGAGCCAGGTTCAGTTCGTCAAATGTCATGTCGTTGATTGCGCCCGTCCGGGGCGCTGGGTATCAACCTGTCGTGCAACCGGGGGGTTGCCGAGCCAGTCTCAGGCTGATGAGGTTCAGGATTGGGAGCCCGGAAGCGTTGCTTCTTTCGTCCCCAGCAGTGTGCTGATGTGACGGGCAACTGGAGCCCGCTACGGTGGGTATTGTCGCATGGCCCGATAATCTCGGTTTGCACGCAGAATTTCTGCTCACTTTTGCAGGTTTGACATTCAATGGCCCAATACGTTTTCTCCATGAACCGCGTCGGCAAGATCGTGCCGCCCAAGCGGCAGATCTTGAAAGACATCTCCCTGAGCTTCTTCCCGGGCGCCAAGATCGGCGTGCTGGGAACCAACGGTTCGGGCAAGTCCACCCTCCTGAAAATCATGGCGGGCCTGGACAAGGAAATCGAGGGCGAAGCCATTCCCATGGCGGGCCTGAACATCGGCTACCTGCCCCAGGAGCCCCAGCTGGATCCCACGCAAACCGTGCGGGAGAGCGTGGAAGCGGGCATGGGCAAGCTATTTGCCGCCAAGGCCCGCCTGGAGGAGGTCTACACCGCCTACGGCGCCGAAGACGCCGACTTTGATGCGCTGGCCGCCGAACAGGCCGAGCTGGAGGCCATCATCGCCACCGCCGGCACCGACTCCGAGCACCAGCTTGAAATTGCCGCCGACGCGCTGCGCCTGCCCCCGTGGGATGCCAACATCGGCGTGCTTTCCGGTGGTGAGAAGCGCCGCGTGGCCCTGTGCCGCCTGCTGCTCTCCAAGCCCGACATGCTGCTGCTCGACGAACCCACCAACCACTTGGACGCGGAATCCGTGGACTGGCTGGAGCAGTTCCTGCAGCGCTACTCCGGCACCGTGGTGGCCATCACCCATGATCGCTACTTCCTGGACAACGCGGCCGAGTGGATCCTGGAACTGGACCGTGGCTCCGGCATTCCCTACAAGGGCAATTACTCCGACTGGCTCACGCAAAAGGGCGCACGCCTGGAAGCCGAGCAAAAGGGCGAAGAAGCCCGTGCCAAGGCCCTGAAGAAGGAACTGGAATGGTCGCGCCAGAACCCCAAGGCCCGCCAGGCCAAGAGCAAGGCCCGCCTGGCCCGCTTCGAGGAATTGAGCGACTACGAATACCAAAAGCGCAACGAAACGAACGAAATCTTCATTCCCGTGGCCGACCGCCTGGGCAGCCAGGTGATCGAGTTCAAGAACGTCACCAAGTCCTTTGGCGACCGGGTGCTGATCGACAACCTGAGCTTCAACATTCCCGCGGGCGCCATCGTCGGCATCATCGGCCCCAATGGCGCAGGTAAATCCACGCTGTTCAAGCTGATTGCCGGCAAGGAAAAGCCGGATTCGGGCGAAGTCGTCATTGGCTCCACCGTCAAGATGGCCTTCGTGGACCAGCACCGCGATGACCTGTCCAACGACAAGACGGTGTGGGAAGACGTGTCCGGCGGACTCGACATCCTCAATGTCGGCAAGTTCCAGATGGCGAGCCGCGCTTACTGTGGCCGGTTCAACTTCAATGGCGGCGACCAGCAAAAGAAGGTCGGCATGCTTTCCGGCGGCGAACGCGGCCGCCTGCACCTGGCCAAGACGCTGATTGCTGGCGGCAACGTGCTGATGCTCGATGAGCCGTCCAACGATCTGGATGTGGAAACTTTGCGGGCTCTGGAAGATGCGCTGCTGGAATTCGCCGGCACGATGTTGGTAATCAGCCACGATCGCTGGTTCCTGGACCGGATCGCCACGCACATCCTGGCCGCCGAAGGTGACAGCCAGTGGACGTTCTTTGACGGCAATTACCAGGAATACGAGGCGGACAAGAAGAAACGCCTGGGTGAAGAGGGTGCAAAGCCCAAGCGGATGCGTTTCAAAGCCCTCAAATAAGGCGTCAGGTCAAGTAGCATTGCATCTGGAAACTTGTCGTCCGATTCCTTCCCCCACCATGTCCCAGACTGCGTCTCGCTCGAGAACCGTTTTCCGTGCCTGTGTCGTCAACGCCGTGCGCGGGGGCGAGGCGCTGATGCAGCAACTGGTCAAGGTCACGCAGGCGGCCTTGACGGAGGAAGAGTCGGCCAACCGCAACATCCAGCAGCGCAACCTGGTCAGCGACAGCCTGCGGCTGCTGAACCAGCATGAGGCTGCGCTGGTCAAGGGCTACCCCATGGCCTTGCTGGAGATCTTCGCCGAAGGGCCGGGCATCGCCAAAGGCCGCAGTTCGGCGGAAGACACGGGCATGGACTTCGGCGAACTCTCGCTCATGGATGAGAGCGAGATGCAGGCGCAGGTGGAACTCTCCAAGGCGCAGCAGTCGGCACTGCACGCCACCGACGCGGTGCTGGCCGAACTCAATACCCTGGTCAGTTCGGCGCAAGGCCTGCGCAGCGTGCAGCCCGAGCGCAACCCCTTGCGCCCTGAAAGCTACATCCGCGCCCTCCAGCAGGTCGTGGGCGACACCGGTGTCTCGCCCGAGGTGCGCCAGCTGTGGATGCAGCACATGCGCGATCTGCTGGGCAAGCTCCTGGTCGATGAATACAAGAAAACCGCTGCGAGCCTGAGAGAGCACGGCGTGCAGCCGGTCGGCTATGCGGTGCTGGGCACGCCTTCCGGAAACTCGGGGCGCGGCGGAGGATACGGCGGCCCTGGCATGAACACCGGCATGGGGACGGGCTATGGCGGGGGGTATTCCGGCTACGGAAACTCCATGGCAGCACCGATGGGAGACTATGGCACCACCGGCTATGGCCGGGGAATCGGCCCGTCGACCGGCTGGAGCGGCGATTCCATGCAGTCGCCCATGGCGCCCGCCGCGGAAGAGGCCCTGTTGACCGTGGGCATCCTGCGCCAGATGCTGGCGGGTGGCGACCCCTTCGATCCGCGTGCGTACGGGGCGGCGATGCCCTCGCAGCCGGTGGCGCTGCAGCCTGCGTGGGTGGCGTCTCCTCAAGTGGGGGGCGCCGTGGCCGGAGCACAGGCGATGCCCCATGGCGGTGGCTATTTCCCTGCGGGCGCCGCGGCGGAGGCCATCGAGGACATGGCCCAGCTTGAACGCCTGGTGGGCCGCCTTGCAAGTGGCAGCCAGTCGGCTTCGCTGTCGGCCCCGCTGTCGGGATGGCGGGGCCCCGGGGTGGCGCCGGTGGTCTATGCGGCCATGCCGATGGAGGCCGCCACGCAGTCCACGGCCATGGCCATCGAAGTGGTCGGCCGCATGATGGAGAACATTGCGCAAGACTCCCGCCTGCTGCCGCAGGTCCAGCAGGCCGTGAAGAGTCTGGAGCCTGCGCTCAAGCAACTGGTGCGGCACGATGGGCGGTTCTTCTCCGACGGAACCCATCCCGCCCGGCGCCTGCTCGATGAGCTGACGCAGCGCAGCCTCGCTTTCACCGCGGAATCCACGCCCGGGTTCAGCCGCTTCATGCGCCTGCTCAATGGGGCGGTGGAGCACCTCACCACCAACGAAATCAAGGATGCGGGGCCCTTCGACACGGTGCTCAAGGCCCTGCAATCCGCCTGGGAGGCGCAGGAGCAGAAGATCAAGGCCCACCAGGAGGCGCAGCAGAAAGCCCTGTTGCATGCCGAACAGCGCGAAATGCTGGCCGAGAAGATTGCGGCGGACATCCGCAAGCTGCCGGATCTGGAGAATGTCCCTGCCGACGTGCTCGATTTTGCGGCAGGTCCCTGGGCCGATGTGATCGCGCTGGCGCAGGTATTGAAGGCGGACGACAGCCGGGATGAAGATCCTGGTGGCTATCTGGCGCTGGTTCCAGTGCTGCTGTGGAGTTCGCAGCCAGACCTGACGCGCAAGGAGCCTGACCGCCTGAATGAGGCGATTCCCGGCTTGCTGGCCAAGCTGCGCAAAGGTCTCAAGACCGTCAACTACCCTGCCGTCCAGACCAGCGCCTTCTTGCAGCGGCTGGTGGGCCTGCACCAGTCTGCCTTTGAAAAGCCCGCGCCCGCCCCCGTGGCGGCAGCGCCTCAGGCAGAGCCAGAGCCGGAGGCCGATGCTCCGCCGCCGGCGCCGCAGCCTGCCGAAGCCGCATCCTCCGCCCCGGTACCGGAGGACAGCGCACAGGCGCCTGTCGAGGCAGCCCCCGATCCCTATGCCGATTTCGTGATCGGTGCCTGGGTCGAGCTCATCACCAATGGTCGGCTGGTGCGCACCCAGCTCACCTGGGCCAGTCCGCATGGCACGCTGTTCCTGTTCACGGCGCCCGATGCGAGCACGCAGTCCATGACGCGGCGCATGCGCGACAAGCTGGCCGCGGAGGGTTCGTTGCGCGTCGTGCCAACCCTGCCGGCCACCACCCGTGCCCTGGATGCCGTCGCCGCAGGAGCGGCCCGCAAGGGTTCGGGCGGATCCGGGTCGATATCGGGCTCCAGGTCTTCCTCTTCCAAGACGCGCTAGAAACCAACCGGCCCCGGCTCCGGCGGCATTCCAGGCACTGGCCCCGCGGCTGCGACGGGGCGCCTTTCCCCGCCATGGGGGTCAAGCCCCGTGGGTCATGCGCGCAGCAGCTTCTTGCGCACCAGGTGAATATGGTTGCGCAGCGCGTACAGCTCGTCGGCGTAGGACAGCGGCACGCTCACCTTTTCGGCCTGTGCCTCCAGCGTGTTCAGGGCCTTGAGGAGTTCGGCCGAATCCGCCTTGCCCGCTTCCATGTCGTTCTCGATCTCGCGAAGCCGGCCATACCAGCGGAACACGCGTGAACGCACCCGGAACTGGTACAGCGGCGGCACGATGCGCGACAGTGGCAGCATGATCGCCAGCAGGATGCCCAGCACGAGCCACATGCGCTCAATCAGATTGGCCATCCAGAACGGCAGGTAGCGCTGCAGCATGGGGACGGGCTCGTTCATGGCACGGTCGCCTTCCTTGGCGATGGGCAGTTCGCTGCTGCGCGAGTTGGGGAACTCCCGTGCGCGGTTGAACCAGCCCGAGCCGCCGTGCAGCTTCTGCGCGTTCTGTGCGAACAGGGTCAGCAAAGCGGGGTGCGTGCCCTCGCGCGCCAGCAGCGAGGTGGTGGAGGCGACCAGGCGCACGTCCCGTGTGGGCACATTGGCGGCCAGGTCCACCACGCCACGTGGCAGGGTCACCGGCGTCAGGAACGGAAAGCGCCTCGCATAGGCCTCATGCTGGGCGAAGTCGAGCAGTTGCACGCCTGGCGTCTGCAGCAGCATCTGCACCATCAGCGATTCAGGGGCGGAGGCAAAAACCAGCGCATCGAGCTTGCCCGCCAGAAAATCCATGGTGGCAGGCGTCTGCTCCAGCCGCGACATCTTCACCGCGCCGGGCTCCACCTTGTTCGCGTCGAGCAGGCGTTCCATCAGCTTGGGCACGCCACTGCCTTCGGACCCCACATTCACACGCCAGCCGCGCAGCTGGCGCAGGCTGTCGAGCCTGGGTACGTTGTAGGCACGCTCGGCGGATTCCGTCCGGTAGAACAGCCACACGGGCTCTACAAACAGGCTGCCCAGCGATACCAGCGCGTCCGCATCATCAGGCTGCAGTTCGGCCGTGCCGCCCTGCACGAATGCCACGTCGGCCTTCCCCTCGCGCAGCAGCTGGAGGTTGTGCGAGGACCCGTCGCTGGGCAGCAGCACGACCTCGATGCCGTCCACCGCCAGCGCTTTCTGGTAACGCTTGCCAAACTCTTCATACGCACTCTGACCGGGGCCGGTGGCCAGCGTCACCGTCTTGGGCGGGTTGGGGTTGAGCCACCAGTACGCCACCATCAGCAGCCCCACCGCCAGAAAGGCAAGCGGGCCGGCCGACACGATCAGGTCGCGCAGGGAAAGCAGGGTGTTGCGAAAGGCCTGGGACATGTGATCGGTGTGGAGTGCAAAGGGTGGACGGCGGGGGCTGCGAGAAGGGAGCGGGTACGGGTCTCACGCCTGAGGCGGTTGAATCAGGGCGGATGGCCGGCCGCGGTGCTGGCGATGCTCCCTGCGGGGCCGGGGCACGCTGATTATCAGTGCATGCGCGGCCGCGCCAGGGGAGCAAACGTATCCGTTGGTGCGGTATGTGCCGGGCCTCGCCCCTGCGGCCCCGTGCGCAGGACGGGGGCAGCATGGCAAACTGTCTGCTGCTTCATCTTCCGTGCCCACCCTGGCGCCGTCGCTCCCATGACGATCCTGACCCGCGAGAACCTCGGCAACGGCAGCTTTCGCAGCCACCTGGCCATGCCGGAACATGCCTCATGGACGGATGCACGGCTCGATCAGTCCTTTGCAGAGACCTGGGCCCAGCGCCCCCGCGGCCCTGTCTGGGTCTTCGGGTATGGCTCGCTCATCTGGAACCCGCTCATGGTCTTCGAAGAACAGCGCACGGCCACGCTGCGGGGCTGGCACCGCAGCTTCTGTCTGCGCTCCATCTCGGGGCGGGGCAGTCCCGGGCAACCTGGCCGCGTGCTCTCCCTGCTGTCCGGCGGCGAGGTCCAGGGGGTGGCGCTGAGGCTTGCCGCACCCACTGCCCGCGACGAAGTCCGCCTGCTGTGGACGCGCGAGATGACGGGCGGCAGCTATGTGCCGCGGTGGTTGCCGGTGCAGCTGGCCGGGGGCGGTACGGTCCATGCCATTACTTTCGTGGCCAATACCGAGCACCCACAGCACGAGCAGGACGCGTCAGCCTCCACCGTGGCACGGCTGGTCGCCCGCGCCCGTGGCGTGTTTGGCCCCAATATTGACTACGTGCTGGCGCTTGATCGTGCGCTGCGGGAGCACGGGCTGCATGATCCCTACATCGAGGCGATCATGGCCAGGATGCGGGAAGCGTCCGAGGCGCCGTAGCCTACGCCGCATCCCGGGGCTCCCACGGCATCTACGGCTTGCTGCTGCGCCGCTGGCGCTCGTAGGCCACGCATTCCTGCAGCGACAGCTCGTCATTCTGGTCCGTGTCCGCGGCTTCGAAGTAGGCCATGCGGGTTTCCACAACCTCCTTGAACGAAAGCCTGCCGTCACCGTCCTTGTCGGTGGCCGCCAGCCGCTTCAACCGGCCCTTGCCCATGCGGGGCACGTTCGCCAGGCCGGAGAGCGGGACATAGCCGTCCGCGTCAGGGCCCAGGCTGTGCCAGCTGCGCACGATGTCCTGGTGAAACTCATCCAGCGAGACGCTGCCATCGTGGTTGAGATCGGCGGAGGAGCAGATGGCCTGGAGCCGGTTGGCGAGGGGCTTGGGTGCGGGTTTCTGGCCGGCAGCGGCAGGCCTGGGCGGCGTGGCGGGCGAGGACACGGGGGTGTCGGCTGCGTGGCCCGCTGCCACCAGCGCCAGCGTGCAGGCGGCAGCGCCAAGAAGGCGAAGGGCGGGATTCGTCATCGTCGTCATCTCGGGCTCCTTACCACCACCAGCGCTGGCTGGGGCTGCGGTTGCATGGCCACACCATGGTGGGCGCTCCCTGGCGGACCCGGCCGTCTTCCACGTCCAGGCACTTGCCATTGAGCTGGCTCACGATCTGCCCACCCCGTGTGGACCAGCTCTGGCTGCGGGAGCCGGAGCACGACCACAGCACCACGCGCGCGCCGTCGCGTGGATCGCCACGGTCCACATCCACGCACAGGTCACGCACGCGGATTTCGCCGCTCCGGCCCACGCTGAAGCGCTGGGATGCCGTGCCGTTGCAGTCATACACCTGCAGCGGGGTGCCAGGCCGGATGTTGCCCTTGGTCACGTCCAGGCACAGGCGGCCGTCCACACGGATCTCGCCGCCACGGCCACCGTAGTCGGGATAGTCCGGGTACTCGGGCCTCCGGTCGTCGTCATGCCGGTTGTGGTTGGCCAGCAGGGCAATGCCTGCGATGGCGGCGACGGCAGCCACGGCCGCGCCGGCATTGGAGCCGCTCTGGCTGTTGCCGGACGCGTAGGCCCGGGTGACCTTGAAGCGGCCGCCGCAGCCACCGTTGGTCCACAGCTCGCGGCGGGTCAGGTCATAGCCCCAGGTTCTGTTGAAGCGGCAGGCGCCTTGCGTCTGTTCGCTCAGGTCCACCTGGGTGGTGTCGTCCGGCAGGCGGTAGGAGGCATAGCCTCCGTTCGACTGCAGGTCCACGAACTGGTCCTGGGCCATCGCGGCCTGGGCGTTCACCAGAAGAGGCAGGCACAGCAGCCAGGCGCGCCGTAGACGGGTCGGGTCTTTCATGGGTTCTCCTCGTTGCAATCGGAACTGTGGTGCTCGAAGCGCGCCGCGCGGCCGGGCCGCACTGCACGGCTGCCGGAAGCCCGGCGCATGGGGGCCGTCCGGCGTATGCATCATAGGGGCTTCCGGGGGGCTTGCCGTGTCGGCTGTTCCAGCCGCCGTGCCTGGAATCCTCTGGCGAGGGGCGCCGTTGCGCCGGGCCGGCGGGGGGCAATGCGCACGCCTTCTTCGGCGCTGGCCTGCCGTGCGGTGGCCCGCGCGGGAAGCCCCAGCGGCAGTGCCTGCATCGGCGTCAACCGGGCAGGCGTGGCCGGCCAGGGATCAGGGAGGCGTCATCCCAGGTCGCCCGCCCAGGGCAGGTGCAGTCCCTCCGCCGTGGTGATCGCGCGTGCTGCCCGTGCCGCCCGCGCCGTGGCGATGGCCGTGGCTTCCGCGGCCATGGTGGCCAGGACCATCATGCCCAGGCTCTTGTTGGCGCGGCCGGTGCCCAGGCTGAAGATCGTGTCGCCATCCGACATGGTGTGCACGGGGTTGATGCTGCGGGCCAGCCCGTCGTGGGCGGCAACGGCCAGGCGATGGGCCTGGACCTTGGTGATGGCAGCGTCGGTGGCGACCACGCCGATGGTGGTGTTGGTGCCCGCCAGCAGCGGCTGTGGCGGGTCGCCGCGCAGCAGGGCGCGGCGGGTGTCGCGCAGGCGCAGGCCGTCGTCGGTGCGGGCGCCGGCGATCACCTGGGCGGTGTCCGGGTCCACCACGTCGCCCAGCGCATTGCAGGCAATGAGGGCCCCCACGGTCACGCCATCGACCATGACCGAGGCGGTGCCGATGCCGCCCTTCATGGCGCGCTGGATGCCAAAGATCTTGCCCAGGGCCGCGCCGGTGCCAGCGCCCACATTGCCTTCCGCGGGGTCTGCGGTGGAGGCCGCATCGCACGCCGCATACCCCGCCGCGGCATCCGGGCGGATGCGCATGTCTCCCACCAGCAGATCGAACAGCACGGCGGCGGGCACGATGGGCAGGCGACCCACCGCCACGTCGAAGCCGATGCCGCGCTCTTCGAGCCAGCGCACGGCGCCGGTGGCGGCATCCAGCCCCCAGGCACTGCCCCCGGCCAGCATGATGGCGTGCACCTTGTCCACCAGATTCGACGGGTCGAGCAGATCCGTCTCGCGCGTGCCGGGCGCGGCGCCGCGCACGTCCACGCCTGCCACCGCGCCCTCGCGGGTGATGATGACGGTGCAGCCCGTGGGGCGACGGGTTTCTGTGAAGTGGCCGACTTCGATGCCGGCCACGCGGGTGATGCTGCCGGCGCTGCCGGCCAGGACGTGGGGGGATGAACTCATGGCTTTGATTATGTGCCCGGGCACCGCGCTGTCCTTGCGCGGTGTCAGGGCTCCGGGCGATCCTGTCAGGGCGCTTTTTCGAGGCGCGTGACGTGGTAGGCCCCGCCCACCTGTTCGGCCCTGAAACGCACCTTGTCGCCGGGTTTCAGGTCGCCCACCACGCTGGCGTCCTGCACGCGAAAGACCATGGTCATGGGTGGCATGTCCAGGTTTTTGATCTCTCCGTGGCGAAGGGTGACGCGCAGCGTGCGCGCGTCCCAGCGGGTGATCTCGCCTTCGCTGAGCGCATCCTGGCCACCGGCGTGCGCGGACGCTGCTTGGGCGGGGGCGGCCGCAGGCACCTGGGCCACGGCGTGCTGCGCCGCTGCAGCCAGCGCGAGCGCGGCCAGGACCGGAAGGAGGGTGGAGGCGGTGATGGCTTGCAAGGATTTCATGGGGTGCCTTTCGCTGTGGTGGCGTGGTAGCTGTTGAAGACGCGGGTGGTGCCGTCGCGGGCGACCAGCAGCACGTCGTAAGGGTCGCGGCGGTTGCCATAGGCGGCGCCATCCATTCCGGGCGAGCCGATGGGCATGCCCGGCACGGTCAGCCCCAGGGCCGGGGGCTTTTGCCGCAGCAAAGTGCGCACATCGCTGGCGGGAACGTGCCCCTCGATGAGGTAGCCGCCCACCAGCGCGGTGTGGCACGAGCCCAGCTTTGGCGGCAGGCCGAGGCGGGCGCGCACGGCGTTGTTGCCGGTCTCGTGCACCGTCAGCTTGAAGCCGCTGGCTTGCATGTGGTCCACCCAGTCCTTGCAGCAGCCGCAGCTGGGGTCTTTCCACACTTCCACCGGGGTGGCGGTGCCCGTAGCGGCCCGGGCCAGCCCCGGCAGCGTGGCGGTTGCCAGCGCGGTACCCAGCAGGGGCAGCGTGGTGGCCAGCCATTGGCGGCGGCTGGACTGGCCTGCGGATGTTGTCGTGCCCGTGGCTTGGGGCAGGGCGGCGCCGTGCGCGGCCGTGGTGTATCGGTTCATGGGTTCTCCTGGGGTGCGGGGCGGTATCACGGCTTGCGGGGCAGCACGGTGATGGTGCCGGTCATGCCCGCCTGGTAGTGGCCCGCGATGAGGCAGGCAAAGTCGAACTGGCCCGCGCGGTTGAACTGCCACACGATGTCGCCTTTCTTTCCCGCGCCCACATGGGCCATGTAGGGCTCGTCGTGCTCCATGCCGGGGTGTTTGGCCATCATCTCGGCGTGGGCGTCCAGGTCGGCCTTGGTGCCGATCACGACCTCGTGCAGCACCTGGCCCTTGTTCTCGGCGCGCAGCCGCACGGTTTCACCCTCGCGCACTTCGATGTGGCTGGGGGTAAAGCGCATGTCGTCCGTCATGCGCAGGGTGATGGTGCGGGCCACGGCCTGGGTGTCGCCCGCGATGCCCCATGCCTTCTGTTCCTTCACCGCCGCTGCGCGGGCACCGGGGTGCGGCATGTTTTCATGGGAAAAACTGCTGGTTGCGGATGCCAGTAGAGCGATGGCTGCTATGGATTTGATAGTATTCATGATGGGTGATTCCTTTTCAATGGGGATGGTGCTGGCCGTGGATGTCAGTGCCGATGTCCGCTGGCCGGGGGCTTGCGCGCGGAGGCCGCGCCGGTTGCTGTGCCTGGCGTGTCGCCGCGGGGCGGGTGCGGGGTGCTGGCCGCGAGGCCCTTCCATTCCTGGGCCTGGGTGCCGGGCGGCTGCGGGTAGTCGCCCGGGTCCCGGTAGTCGCCCGCCGCCTGGCCGGCGCGCACCTTGAAGGTGGTGAACATGCCGCCCATCTCCAGCGGGCCATAGGGGCCGGTGCCGGTCATCATGGGGAAGGTGTTGTCGGGCAGGGGCATTTCCATCGCACCCATGTCGGCCATGCCGCGCTCGCCCATCACCATGTAGTCGGGCACGATCTTCTGGATCTTGCCGACAAGGCCCTCGTGCTGAACGCCGATCATGGTGGGCACGTCGTGCCCCATGGCACCCATGGTGTGGTGGCTCTTGTGGCAGTGCAATGCCCAGTCGCCGGGCTCGTCGGCGATGAGTTCGATCTGGCGCATCTGGCCCACGGCCACGTCGGTGGTCACCTCGGGCCAGCGCGCGCCTTTGGGCACGGGGCCGCCGTCGGTGCCGGTCACCTCGAACTCGTGGCCGTGGAGGTGGATGGGGTGGTTGGTCATGGTGAGGTTGCCCACGCGGATGCGCACGCGCTCGCCCTGGCGCGCCACCAGCGGGCTGATGGCGGGGAACACCCGGCTGTTCCAGCACCAGATGTTGTGGTCCAGCATGGTGTTGACCTTGGGCGTGCGGCTGCCAGGCTCCACGTCGAACGCGTTGAGCAGGAAGGCGTAGTCGCGCTGCACGGGGGCAATGTGCGGGTGCGCCGCCTTCGGGTGCGTGATCCACAGACCCATCATGCCCATGGCCATCTGCACCATTTCGTCCGCATGCGGGTGGTACATGAAGGTGCCCGGGCGGCGTGCCGTGAATTCGTAGACAAAGGTCTTGCCCGGCTGGATGGCGTTCTGGTTGAGCCCGCCCACGCCGTCCATGCCGTTGGGCAGGCGCTGGCCGTGCCAGTGGATGGTGGTGTGCTCGGGCAGCCGGTTGGTGACGAAGATGCGCACGCGGTCGCCCTCCACCACCTCGATGGTGGGGCCGGGGCTCTGCCCGTTGTAGCCCCACATGTTGACGACGAAGCCCGGCGCGACCTCGCGCACCACGGGTTCGGCCACCAGGTGGAACTCCTTGACGCCCGCGTTCATGCGCCAGGGGGTGGTCCAGCCGTTGAGGGTGACCACGGGGTTGTAGGGGCGGCCCGTGGGCGGGTGCAGCGGCGCGGACGTATCGGCGCTGCCTTGCATGGCGGGCTCGGGCAAGGCGGCCAGGGCCGCGCGGCTGACGGAAACAGCGGCCACGGCCGTGGCGGCGCCGGAGAAGAAATGGCGTCTTTGCATGTCAGTGGCCTTGTGGGGATGAGGAGGGGGCAGCGCTGGCTGCCAGGTCTTGCAGCGCGCCCGGCGACGTGCCGGTGAGGGTGAGCTGCAGGTCGGTCTCGGCCAGCCAGAAATCGCGCTGGGCTTCGATGGCGTTGGCCACCGACTGCGTGCTGGCGCGCGCCTCGGCCAGCAATTCCCAAACGCTGGCGAGCATGCCGTTGTAGCGCAGGGTGGTCTCCTGGGTGATGAGCTGGCGCAGGGGCACCACCTCGTCGCGCTGCTGGCGCGCCAGGTCGAGCGCGGTGCGGTAGGTGAGCCAGGCGGCGCGCACTTCGCCACGGGCGCGCACGGCGGTCTCCTGCAGCTGGGCAGCGCTTTGCTCCACCTGGGCCTGGGCCCGGGTGCGGGCGGCACCGCCCCAGTCGAACAGGGGAAGGGGCGCATCGATCTCCCAGCCGCGCGTGATCTCGCGGTGGCCGGAGCCGCGCTCGGTGGCGGTGTTGCGGCTGTAGGCCAGGCCCACGTCGCCAAACACGGCCCCCGCGCGGCTCCAGCCCTGGCGGGCCGCCTGGGTGTCGAGCTGGCGGCGTGCGGCCTGCACATCCAGCCGCTCGCGCAATGCGATGGATTCGATGCCGTCCGCGGGCAAGGCGCCGTCTGGAAGGGGTGGAAGCGCGTCCGCCAGGCGGTACTGCGCCTGCAGTCCCCACAGGCCCATGCGGCGGTTGAGCTGTTCGCGCTCGGTGGCGGCGGCAAGCCGGGCGCGGGAACGCAGGCGGATGGCCTCTTGCAGCACCGCCTGTTCACGGGCGTGCTGCAGGCGGCTCCAGTTGCCTACGCGCGCCATGCGGCGGGCCAGTTCGGCCCCGGCTTCTGCGGCTTGCACCATGCGGTCGTGCGTGGCGCTGACCTGTTCGGCAGCCACGGCGCGCAGCCAGGCGCGCCGTGTGTCGGCGGCCAGCGCCACCACCTCCTGCGCGGCTTGCAGCGTGGCGATCTGCATGCGCTCTTCCTGGCGCTGGCTGCGCCATGGCAGGGTGATGAGATCCAGCAGGCTGAAGGCCAGGGTGCGCTCGATTTCACGCTCCTGGCTGTTGGTGAAGCGCCCCAGGGCCAGGTGTGGGTTGGGCAGCGTGATGGCCTGCACGCGTTCGGCATCCGCCACGCCCAGGGCAGCCAGCCGCGCCTGCAGGCCGGGGTTGTTGAGCAAGGCGATGCGCACGGCGGCATCCTGCGTGAGGGGCTGGGCCAGCCACCCCTGCAAGGACTGCTCCGCCTTGGCCCGGGCTGCCGTGTCGTTGGCGGGCAGGGCCGCGGCCTGCGTGCTGCCCGTTCGGCCCGCGGTGAGCGCGGCCACGTCGCCCCGCAGGCCGTCGGGCGAGACGCTGGCGCAGCCCGCGAGCACGGCCGCAGCGGCCAGCACGGACAGGCGTGCGGGACGGCGGCGTGCCGTTGAAGAAAGGAACTGCGGCGCGCTCATGGTCGGCTCCCGGGCGCGTGGTGGTGGCCATGCGGGGAGGGTTGCGGGGTTGCGGAACCGCCCTGGCTTCCGTGGAGGCCGTGGGAGTCGCCGCGTCCGGCGCGGGGCCCCTGTGGCGTCGGGGCGCTGGGGGTGGGAAGCTGGGCGCCCTGCCGGGCCTCCCAGGCCAGGATGTCGGCATGGCCGCGGGGAAAGGCGGCCACCGCCCTGTGCGCATCACGCCATGCATGGGGTGCGGGCGCCTCCTGCGCCAGCGCAGGCTGGGGCCCGGTGGCGCGGTGGACCAGCGACGCCGTGGGCGCATCGGGGTCCGCCGCAGGGAAGGGCAGGGATCCCGTGCCCGGGGATGCGGTGCCGTTGGCGAGTGAAAGTGCCGGTGCGAGCAGCACCAGGCAGGCTGCTCGCCGGAGCGGCGGTAAAGACAGGAAAAGTGAAATGGGGGCGCGCATGGCGATCTCCAGACAACAGACGAACAGGGCATGGCGCTGCCGCCCCGCCACCCGATGGCGGGTGGCTGTGGGGCTCGGGCAGACGCACTTCGGGCGTCAGAGGTCAGGCGATGGGTGGCTTGATGGCCAGTGCCGCGGGAGCACTGTCAAACTGTGCGGAGGCGACGGGCAGCATGGCGCCCGTGGGGGGGTGATCCGGTGCTGGCGCCATGGGTGCATCCAGCATCGCGGAATGGCAGATCTCGCACGCCGAGCAAGCGGCGGAGTGGTGCTCGTGCGCCGCGCAGCCGGCGCTGGTGCCGTCGCACCCGGCGGAGGCAGCGGCCAGCATGGCATGGCCAGGGGCGTGGGCAGGGTCCTGTCCGTCCCCGCCCTCTCCGGCAGGCAGGCCCTGGTGGCGCTCCTGCCCCGCCATGCCGATGGAGTCGCCGCCAGCGGCATGGTGATGGGAATGTTCCTGCGGGTGCGACGTGCCCGCGGGGAGCAGCGGCGGCAAGACGCCCGCGGCCATGGCCGTGCCGGTGAGGCCCCGGAGGACCAGCACCAACATCAACACGAAATAGAGGCCGCGACGCATCCACCAATGATACGGCGGCGGGCCCCAAGGTTCCCGGCGCCTTTCCATATTGTCATCTGGCGGCCATCGCCGGGCCGCCCAGGCTGCTCATACCGCCATGTAGCGCCCCGGGCGGTGGTTCATGGCCAGCACCAGGTTCAGCGCCACGGCCCCGGCGATGGACCAGGCGACGCGAAGGGGTTCCACCGTCCACAGCGCCAGCAGCACGATGCCGCAATCCACGGCCATCTGGATCTTGCCCGCGCGCCAGCCATAGCGTTCCTGCAGGTAGAGCGCGGCGATCCCCACGCCGCCCAGGCTGCACCGGTGGCGAAACAGCACCAGGAACCCCGTGCCCGTGATAAGCCCCCCCGCGATGGCCGCATACGGCGGCTGCAGCTGCGCAAACTGCAGGAACTGCGCCTGCAGTTCGGTCAGCAGCGACAGCAGCAGCACGGCGGCAAAGGTCTTGACCGTGAACGCACGCCCCAGCTTGCGCAGGGCCAGCCAGTAGAAGGGCAGGTTGAGGACGAAGAAAATCTTGCCGAAACCGATGCCCGTGGCGTAGTGCAACAGGAAGGCAAGGCCTGCCGTGCCCCCGGTGAGCAATCCCGCATTGGTGAAAAACGCCACGCCCACGGAGATCAGCAGCACCCCCGTGAAGATGGCCACCGCGTCTTCCGTGAGCGTGTGGGGCGCTGCGGCGGCAGCGGGCGTGGGGGTGGAGGGCATGGGAGGAACAGCGGGAGAACTCGGCATGGTGCGCAGCGACGGGCCGTGGGGGGAGGGACAACCGCCGGATTGGACCATGCAATCCCCGTGCCCGGCTTGAGCGGCGTCAAGGCTTGCGCGCGCGGGGAAGGAGGTGGGGAGGCGCTCCCGCCGGCACGGGCCCCTGGCCAGGTTTTTGCCTTGGACCAGATGTAACACCTGCAACCTCGGGCCCGGCGCGGCAGGGCGGCCCGCGGTTCCTGCGAAAATAGCTGGTTTTGCCCACTGGGGACCGGTTCCCTGATGCCCCCGCCCTCCGGGAGGGCGGCAAGAAGCGCAGTGAAATGGTTTTCCAGGGATGTATCCGCACCACAGACTCAGCAGCTCAGGACTGGTTGTCCTGCTCCAGCAATGGATGCAGGCCGATGCGGGTGCGGCCGCGCGCGCCGACGTGGCGCAGGAGCTGGGCCAATGGCTGAGCACGGTGGACGCCGTCACGCTGAGCCGTTCGCTGCATGCCATCGACGCCTTCCCGCAGGGGGAGGTGGCGGGCGCGGACGGGGCGGACCTGCAGGCACTGCAAGCGCTGTTTCAGCGCACCCAGGCAGAGCTGACGGCGCTGGCGTCGTCCAAGCCCGCACCCGCCAAGCCGGCCCGCGAGCGCGCCGACAACACGCGCGCCCAGGCGCCGGACCCGCAGGCCGAGGCCGAGTACGGCTTTCATGCGCCGCGCTACCTGGGCCTGCAAAAGCAGATGGATGCGAAGTTGCTGGGCTTGCGCGCGCAGGTGCGCCACGGGGTGTCGCAAGGCTCCCGGGGCCTGAGGCAACTGGCGGCACTCGATGCCGTGATGGAACAACTGAGCTTTGTGCGCGAACAGCGCCTGTGGGCATCCCTGTCCGCGCACCTGGACCGGCGCCTGGTGCAATTGCGCCGCGCCCACCAGGAGCGGCTTTCGGCCCAGGGGCTGCCGGATGACCCGCAGCGCTGGCGCCTGCCCGGCGGGTGGCTGCACGCGTTCGAGCGCGACATGCAGGCGCTGCTTCTGGCCGAGATGCATGTGCGGCTGCAACCGATCCTGGGCCTGCTGGAAGCAGCCCGCAACGAGAACTTGGAACGACACGAATGAACAAGAGTGTGATGGCCGCCGTATTTGCCCTGGGCCTGGCGGCAGTGGGATGGGTCGGTTGGGGATTCGTGGGGTCGAGCCCGCTGGCACTGGCGATGACGGTGGTGATCGGCGCGGTCTATGTGCTGGGTGCGCTGGAGCTGGTGCAGTTTCGCCGCGGCACCGTGGCATTGGCCACGGCGCTGGCGGATGGCGCGCAGCAGCCCCTGGTGGACCTGGGCTCCTGGCTCGACCGCCTGCCCGCCGCGCTGCGCCACCCGGTGCGCCAGCGCATCGAGGGGGAGCGTGCCGTGCTCCCGGGGCCGGCCCTCACGCCGTATCTGGTGGGACTGCTGGTCATGCTGGGCATGCTCGGGACCTTCCTCGGGATGGTGGTCACCTTCAAGGGCGCGGTGTTTGCCCTGGAAACCTCGGGCAGCCTGGAGGGCATCCGCGCCGCCCTGGCCGAGCCCATCAAGGGCCTGGGCCTGTCGTTCGGCACCTCGGTGGCGGGCGTGGCGGCCTCGGCCATGCTGGGGCTCATGTCCGCGATCGCCCGTCGTGAGCGGCTGGTGGCGGTGCGGCAGCTCGATGCGCACATTCCCACCGTGTTCCGCCCGTTCTCTGCGAGCCATCGCCGCGAGGAGACCTTCCAGGCGCTGCAGGCCCAGGCACAGGCCATGCCGCTGATCGCCGAGCGCCTTCAGGGCCTGGTGGAAGGGCTGGAACGCCGCCACGACAAGCTGGCCGCGCAATTGCTGGCGCAGCAGAAGGATTTCCATGGTGAGGCGTCGTCGGCCTACACCCAGCTGGCGGGCGCCGTGGGCGCATCGCTGCACGACAGCCTGGGCGCCAGTGCCCGCATGGCCGGCGAAACGCTGCGGCCCGTGGTCGAGCAGGCCATGGCCGAACTGGCGCAGGAATCACAACGCGCGCACCAGCGGCTGGCCGATGCCACGGCGGCCCAGATGCAGGCGCTTTCGGCCCAGTGGGAGGGCACGGCCCGCCAGGTCTCGGACACCTGGACATCGGCCCTGGACAAGCACACGCAAGTGCAGGACCGCCTGATGGGCGGGTTCGATGGCGCGCTGCAGTCGGTGACCCAGTCGTTCGAGCAACGCTCCGCGGCGCTGCACGCGGCGCTGCAGGACACGGCGGCGCAGTCGCACGCCGCCCAGAAGGCGGCCGACGAACAGCGCCTGGCAGGGTGGACGCGGTCGATGGAGGGCATGGGCCAGACGCTGGCGGCGCAGTGGGAGCGGGCGGGCACACGCGCCGTGGAGCAGCAGCAGGGCATGCGCGACGCGCTGGAGGGCGCCACGGCGCGCCTGGACCAGTCCCTGCTAGCGGCCACCCAGGCTTTCGAGCAGCGCTCCACGGCCCTGGTCGCGTCGCTGCAGGACACGGTGGCGCACACCCACGCGGCCCAGGCAGCGGCCGACGAGCAGCGCATCGCCGGCTGGCGCGCATCGATGGAAGACACGGCCCGCTCACTCGCCGCCCAATGGGAGCGCGCGGGCGAGCAGGCCGCAGCCCAGCAGCGGGGCGTGGCGCAGGCGCTCGCAGGTGCTGGCGCGCAGCTGGGCGAGTCGCTGCAATCGGCCACGCAATCGTTCGACCAGCGCTCCAGCGCGCTGCTGTCGTCGTTGCAGGACACGGTGGCGCAGTCCCACACGGCCCAGATGTCGGCCGACCAGGCGCGCCTGGCCGGCTGGAACGCGTCCATGGAGGGTATTGCGCAGTCGCTGACGGCCGAATGGCAACGCGTGAGCACCCAGACGCTGGAGCGCCAGCAGGCCGTGTGCGATGCCCTCGAGACCGCGGTGACCGGGCTCACCGGCCGCATGGGCGAGCAGGTGGCCAAGACCCTGGACGGCACCGCGCGCCTGATGGACCAGTCCGAAGCCTTGCTGCGCACCCGCACCGACGCGGAGGCCCAGTGGCTGCAGGCGCAGGGCGACCGCATGGATGCGCTGGCAGGCGTGTGGCGCACCGAGCTGGCGGCGCTGCGCGATGCCGAGGCTGAGCGCGGGCGTGCGGCGGTCGACCGCCTGGAGGCCTTGCAGGAGGCCGTGGCCCAGCACCTGGCCACGCTGGGGTCGGCGCTGGAAGCACCGCTCACGCGCCTGCTGCAGACGGCGTCCGACGTGCCGCAAGCGGCTGCGGAGGTCATCGCCCAGCTGCGCCATGAGATGACGCAGCTGAGCGAGCGCGACAACGTGGCGCTGGCCGAGCGCACGGCCATGATGGAGCAGCTGGGTACGCTGCTCCAGTCCGTCAACGAGGCCGCTGTAGAGCAGCGCGGTGCCATCGAATCCCTGGTGGGCACGGCCGCTTCGGTGCTGGAGCAGGCGGCATCGCAGTTTGCACAGGCGCTGGACAGCCAGGTCGGCAAGGCGGACGAAGCGGCCACCCACGTGGCCGCCAGCGCGGTGGAGCTGTCGAGCCTGGGCGAGGCCTTTGGCCACGGCGTGGGGCTGTTCACCGCCAGCAACGAAAAGCTCATGGACAGCCTGCAGCGCATCGAAGGCGCCATCGGCCAGTCCCTGTCGCGCAGTGACGAGCAACTGGCCTACTACGTGGCGCAGGCACGCGAAGTGATCGACCTGAGCATCGCGTCGCAGCAGGGCATTGTGGAAGACCTGCGCCGGCTCAAGGGCAGGGCGGTGGCCGCTGCCGAACCGGAGGTGGCCGGATGATGGGCCTGGACGACGCCCTCGACGAGGGGACCGAGCAGACCGCGCCGGTATGGGCCGTGTTCGGCGATCTCATGGCCGGCCTGCTGGGCGCCTTCGTGCTGATCCTGGTGGGCGTGCTGGTGGTACAGATCGATCTGGTGGCCAGCCTCAGGCAGGAGGTGGAAAAGCGCCAGCAGGAAGAGCAGCGCCGCATGGCCCTGGAGAAGGCGCTGGCCATCCCCTTGGCCAGCGGCCGTGTGACGGTGAATGACGGCCGCATCGGGATCAGCGGCAGCGTGCTGTTCGCCACGGGCTCCGACGAGTTGCGGCCCGAAGGCCGCCAGCTTCTCAGAAGCCTCGTGCAGCCCCTGCAGGTGTACCTGCGCGAACGCGACGAGATGCTGATGGTGAGCGGGTTCACCGACAACACCACACTGCTGCGCGGCAGCCAGCAGCGCTTTGCCGACAACCTCGAGCTGTCCGCCCAGCGGGCGCTGACGGTCGCGCGGGCGCTGATCGACGAAGGCATGCCGTCGTCGCAGGTGTTCGCCGCAGCGTTCGGCGCGGAGCAGCCGGTGGCCTCCAACGCGGATGAAAAAGGCCGCGCGCAGAACCGCCGCGTGGAAATGGCTCCCGTGCCCAAGGCATCGGGTGCAAAGCCTGCGCGGCATGAGTGAACCCACGCTCGAATCCCTGCGCGCCGAGGGCGCGGACCGCCACGACCCCGTGCGCTACCGCTACCTGGAGGTGCTGGCCGCGCGCCTGCCCGCACAGCCCCCCGCGGTGCAGCAGATACTGGAACAGCGGCTGCGGCGGGCCGTTGGGGCCTATGCGGACGGAGCCCGCGCGGCCGGCGGGCCGGCCCCCGGCGCGGTCGAGCCACCGGCGGCATCACCCCTGGCCCGGCTCAACCGCGACCTGGATGCACGGGCGCAGGCCGATGCGGAACGGGTGCGCATCGAAGGCGGTGCCAGCGCGTCGGACATGAAGAGCGTGCGCCAGTTCGGCGAGGTGTGGTCCCGCATTGCCGCGGAGCAGCAGGTGGTGCAGGCGCTGGACCGTGGACCGGAGAACGCGGGGCCGCTCAACCCGCACAAGCTCATGCTGCGGTCGCTCAGCCTGATGCGGGGCCTCTCGCCCGACTACCTGCGGCGCTTCCTGTCGCAGATGGACTCGCTCCTGTGGCTGGAACAGGCGAATGCAGCACGCCCGAGAAACCTGGGCCCCGCAGCCCGCGGGGGGCGAAGCCGGCCCAGGGCATAAGAAGTCCCTGTCGAATCCGGCGGGCCTGCCCAGGGCGGGCCAGGCGCCGCACAGGCCGCCCCAGGGTTGCCTGGCCTGCGGCCATGCCCCTCACTGGGGCTTGGCCGCGATGTGGCGTTGCAGCAGCGCGTTGGACTGGTCGAGTGCCTCGGCGGTGTCGCTCAATTGCTGCTCGAGCTGATCCGTGCGCTCCACCGCCGCCTGCAGGTCCCCTTGCAGGGCGTCGGTGGGAATTTGTGTCGTGAGCACCGCGTGCACGACATCGAGCTCGTTGGCCGTGGCCTTGATCTGCTCGGCCGTTTCCAGGTTGCGGTTCAGTACCTCATCGATCTCGGAGGGCTGGGGCTGCTTCGTTGCGCTGGGCATAGGTAAGTCTCGCTGAGTATGAAGAATCAACTTCTGCCATCGGGGACGCGGCGCCATCGCCTACAGGCCGGGAGGTCGGATCAGGCGACATTGTAGGCAGCATCACAACAGAAAACGCAGCTTCCAGATGCCCCTCAACACCATCCTTGTCGAAGACAGCAAAACCATCCAGGAAACTCTGGTGCCCGCGCTGGAGGAACTGGCGGACGCGCGCGTCCTCGCCATCGCCGAAACCGCCAGCGACGCCACGGAGGCCGTCGCGCACTGGCGGGAAGACTGGCAGCTCATGGTGGTGGACCTGTTCCTGCGCGAAGGCTCCGGGATCGAGGTGCTGCAGGCCCTGCAGCGCGGGGACCGGCTGCGCGCAACGCCTGGCGCACGGCAGGGCAGGCCCGGACAGCATGTCTACGTGTTGTCCAACTATGCGACGGCGGACATGCGCCGCCGGTGCGAGGAGTTGGGCGCCGATGGGGTGTTCGACAAGTCCACCGAGCTGGACGCCTTTTTCGAGCGTTGCAGCGAGCTGCCGCGCCGCGCAGGCACCGGCAGTTCCGCCGCAGCGGATCGCCGGTAGCCCCCGGGCTACCGGACGGCCGGGCCGGGACGGCTGGCTGTGCCATCCTCCAGCGCCCGTTCGATGAGCGCAGCCACCGCGGGGTCCGGTGCCATGGGCCGGAAGGCGCTGACGTGCGCGCGTCCGATGTTCCCGGCGGGCAGGCGGGCCAGCAGGTGGCCCAGTGGTACCAGCGCGAGCCGCGCCATCTGGCCGGCGGCCTCGTGCGAATCCCGCAGCTGCAGCGCGTAGCGCAGCATCGCGCAGTGCGATCTCCAGTGCAGGGGCAGGGAAGACTGGCCCAGCACATGCGCTGCCTCCAGCCACCGCCAGCGCACCGCCGGGGGGGCCTCCGGCTGGCCCGCAAAACCGGCGAGCAGATGCTCGAACGCTCGGCGTTTGTGTTGCGCACAGGAGGGCGCTGCATGTTCTGCCGCCCGCAGCCCCGCGTGCTGTTCCGCCAGCTTGCGCCAGCGGCGCTGGCGATGCCGGTAGAACACCTGGGCGAATGCCGTGCTCAACGGCGTCATCAGCCAGGGCAGGTGGCGGGCCACGACCTTCACGTCGTCGGTGTACAGGGTCGTGCCGTCCGGCAGGGGCTCGAGCGTGATGCGGTGGTCCCAGCGGCGCATGAGCAGGCCGTCGCCGTTGTCGCGCAGCGTGGGCCAGCCGCCAGCCTGCGGTGGCGGCTCGATGGAAATGCGCACGGTCTGGGGGCCCATGGGCAGCACGCCCAGCAGCCGCATGTCCAGCGCGAACTCGCCCTGTTCCCAGTGCGCGGGCCATCGCGCGCCTTGCACGGGCCGGAACCGCATGAGGGGCGCGGTGATGTGGCGAAAGACGGCGGTGCTTTGCAGCTGCGTGGCCACCCACTCGGGCGGCGCGTTCAAGCGGGTGGACAGGTGCACGCGCATGGCTCAGTGCCCTTGCGGCTGCGGGCGGGCAGCACCACCCGCCAGTTCCTGGCGTGCCTGGCGGATCACGCTCCAGCCCCCTGTGATGGCCAGCCATGCCATGACGGCAGCCACCGCCAGGTCCGGCCAGGCCGTGCCCGTGCCGAACACCCCCAGCGCCGCGCCCATCACCGCGAGGTTGCCCAGCACGTCATTGCGCGTGCACAGCCACACGCTGCGCATGTTGGCATCGCCTTCGCGGTAGGCGTACAGCAGCACCGCCACGCCCAGGTTCGCGGCCAGGGCCAGCAAGCCCACGCTGCCCATCGTCAGGGGTTCGGGCGCAATTCCCTGCCAGGCGCCCCAGGCCACGCGTCCCACCACCACGAGGCCGAACACCAGCATGCTGGCCCCCTTGACCAGCGCAGCGCGTGCGCGCCATGCCAGGGCCATGGCCAGCACCCACAGCGAGAGTGCGTAGTTGGCCGCATCGCCCAGGAAGTCGATGGCGTCGGCCAGCAGCGATGCCGAACCGGACTGCAGGCCCGCTCCGATTTCGAGCAGGAACATCGCGGCATTGACGATGAGCGCCACCCAGAGGATGCGGCGGTAGCGCGGGTCCGCGCTGGTGGGGGCACCGTGGTCGTGGCCGTCGTTGGAATGGTGATGGCAATGTGCGGACATGGCGGTTCTTCTTTCTCCCGGGAGGGTTTTCAATGTGATGGCATCATTGGAAACCTTGAAGTCACTTGAAGGTCAAGCGATGGCACAGCCGGTTGCACAAACTCCCCAGTACCGCATCGGCGAGGCAGCCCGGCAATCGGGCGTGTCCGCCGCGAACATCCGCTACTACGAAAAGGAAGGGCTGCTCGCGCCCGGTGTCCGGGAGGACAACAGCTATCGCCTGTACAACGCGGACGATGTGCACCGCCTGCGCTTCATCCGCCTGTGCCGCGCGATGGACATGTCGCTGGACGAGGTGCGCACCCTGCTGGCGCTGGACTGGACCCGCAAGCAGGACTGCGACGCCGCGCGCGACACGCTGGATGAGCACCTTCAGCATGTGCGTGGCCGCCTGGCGGAACTGCTCACGCTGGAGGCCGACCTGCTCGCGCTGCGCAACCGCTGCGACGGGTCGGACACGCACTGCCACATCATCGAGGCCCTGCATGCGCGCGCGGATGAGCAGTCTGCCGTGGCTGCCTCGGCCGGCGTGGGAAAGCGCCATGTGTAGGCCAGCCGGGCGGCCCGCCGGCGGCACGGCCATGCCGGGTGGCCGCGAGGATGTGAAGAGCTGTTTCCTCCGTGCAGCCTATTGCTCCTGAAATGATAGCTGTTGGAGCTTATGAATGAAGCGCTGGAGGCCAAAAATACTCGCAATGGCCCTGGCGGCTCGTGGCCGGTGCGGGCCCGGGTCACGCCGCTATGATCCGGCCATGATTTCGCGCTTGCCCGGCCTCTCCCTGCCCGAACGCGTGTGGAATACCGCGCGGCGCTGGGCGGTCGCGTGGTGGCGCATCCTGTACCTGGGCGCCGTCGTGCTCGTGCTGGTGCTGTCTCCGTCCAGTTACGGCAAGGGCACGCGCAGGGCGCTGGCGCGCCATCTGTACCTCGATACGGCACCCGTGCTGCTGGGGTTCACGGTGCTGGCGGCGCTGATCAGCCTGGTGCTGACGCGCATCGTCGTGGTCACGGCGCTCAGCTATGGCCTTTCGCGCTATGCGCTGGAGATGGTGATCCGCGTGCTGGTGCTCGAGCTGATCCCGCTCACGGCCGCGCTGTTCGTGGCGATGCGCTGCACCATTCCCAACGGCACGCAGATCACCCGCCTGCGGCAGAACGGCCGGTTCGACGCGCTGCGCGCCCAGGGCTCGGACCCGGTGCGCATCGAGCTTCTGCCGCGGGTGATCGCGGGCGTATTCGCGTGCATCACGCTCGCCGCGCTCAGCTGCGTGGTGGCACTGGTGCTGGCCTATCTGGGGGTGTATGGTTTCAACTTGGCGGGGGCGCCCAGCTACACGCGCATGTTCGGCCAGGTGTTCACGCCCAGCGTGACGATGGTGTTCGTGCTCAAGACGGTGTTCTTTAGCCTGGCCGTGGCGCTCATTCCCATGGCGGCGGGCCTGTACGACACTGGCGACCGCACCCAGCCCGATTCGGAGCTGGGAGGCCTGGCCCGCATGTTCGCCGTCCTGCTGCTGATCGAGGTCGCCTCGCTCATGGGCAACTACTACTGACTCCAGCCTGCCGACATCCGCCAGACCCTTACACCCCGCGACCCACGCCCGGCATCCATGAACGACGAGAACCCCCACCACCGCCCCACACCGCCCCCCGGGCCCGCGCCAGCGCCGGCACCTGCGCCCGCCGAGGTGCCGCCGGTGGAAACCTTGCGCCCGGTAGCCTACCTGGAGCTCAAGGCGGCGGCGCTGCTGCTGTTCACGCTGGCGCTCATCGTGGGATCGGGCCTGTACCTGCTGTACGCGCGCGGTGCGTTCGAGCCCACGCAGACCCTGGTGCTGACCGCCGACGACTCCGAAGGCGTGGTGGTGGGCATGGACATGACCTTCTCCGGTTTCCCCATTGGCCGCGTGCGCCGCATCGAACTGGCCGAAACCGGCAACGCCCGCATCATCGTGGACGTGCCGCGCAAGGACGCCCACTGGCTGCGCGAATCCAGCGTGTTCACACTGGTGCGGGGCATCGTGGGGGGCACCAACATCCGCGCCTACACGGGCATGCTGAACGACAAGCTCCTGCCGGACAGCTCCGTGCGCCCTGTGCTGCGCGGTGATGCCACCGCCGAGATCCCGCAGCTCATGGCCTCGGCCCGCGAACTGCTGTCCAACCTCAATGCCCTCACCGCGCAGGACGCGGCCCTGGGCGGCAGCCTGGCCAACGTGCGGGCGCTGACCGACCGCATCAACGGCCCGGGGGGCGTGCTGGGCGTGCTGATGGGCAACGAGGCCGACGCGAAGAAGATCGTGGCCACGCTGGAACGCACCAACGCACTGCTCGCGCGCCTGGATGGCATGGCGGCACGTGCCGACAAACAGGTGTTTGGGGCCGATGGCAGCAAGGACGCGCTGGTGCCCGAAGTGCGGGCCACGGTGGCCCAGCTGGGGGGCCTGCTGGCCGACACCCGCGCGAGCCTGCAGAAGGTAGACGCGGTGCTGGTGGAGGCGCAGGCCATCGGTGCCAATGCGCGGGAAGCCACGACCGACCTGGGCGCATTGCGCGCCGAGGTGGAAAGCAACCTGCGCAAGGTGGAGAGCCTGGTCAATGAGATCAACCGCAAATGGCCTTTCGCGCGGGACACGGAGCTCAAGCTGCCATGAAGCGTCTTATCCCCACGCCCGCTGCTGTGCTGCGGCGGCACCTGACCCATGCCGCGCTCCTGGCGGCGGTGCTGCTGCTGTCCGCCTGCTCCGGCAAGCCCCGGGTGCCCGACTGGCAGATGAACGCCCAGGCCTCCGCGCAAAAGGCGCTGGAAGCCTATCTGTCAGGCAATGACCGTGTCGACAGGCTGGAGTGGGACCGCGCCCGCGCGGAGGTCGCCCGCACGGGCCGCCCGGATCTGCTGGCCCGCCTGGAGCTCATGCGCTGCGCGGCGCAGGTCGCCAGTCTGGTGGCTGGCCCGTGTGAACGCTTTGAGCCATTGCGCGCGGATGCGGCGGCGCCGGAGCGTGCCTATGCCGACTACCTGGCCGGCAGCTTGCCGCCGCAAGGGGCAAGCCTGCTGCCCGAAGCGCAGCGCAAGGTGGCCGTGTCGGGGGATGGGGCGGCCTTGTCCGCCATCGAGGATCCGCTCTCGCGCCTGGTGGCGGCCGGGGTGCTGTTTCAGGCAGGGCGTGCCAGCCCGGCCGTGATTGGCAACGCCATCGATGCCGCGTCCACACAGGGCTGGCGGCGGCCTTTGATGGCCTGGTTGACGCTGCAGGCGCAGCGCGCTGACGCTGCAGGAGACGCGGAGTCGGCATCGGCGCTGCGGCGGCGCATTGCCATCGTGGAGCAGGGCGCCGCAGGCTTGCGCTAGCGGGCCGGGACTCCAGGGGCGATTCTCAGCGCAACCGTGCCTGCAGCTGTGTTTCGATGTGGTCCCGCTCCGAGGCAAACTGCTGGGCGCTGATTTCATTTGCCTCGTATTTGCGCGCCGTGGAAAGCAGAAGCACGGTGTTCTCCAGCCGTGTGTCTTGCTGCAATGAAGGGGGCAGGGCCGTCAGGCGGTCGAAGCTTTGTTTGTAGAGTTCGCTCCAGCTCAGCGTCCCTGCCTGGGCCTGGGCGCGGGCGCCATCATGCCAGCGGGCGAACTCTTCGAGGGAGCTGTCGCGCGGGCTCGTGCAGCCCAGGAGGCCCGCGATCAGCGCCAGGGCGGACCAACGCCATGCGATGGCGTGAGAGGAAGAGGAATTCAGGCCTGCAGAGATTCGAAAACGTGTGGTCACGATCGTCCTCCATTCTTGAATGACAACGGAAATGCCGTTGTGCAGCGCCAGATGGTACTCCGATGCTATGATTTTTTCTACTTTGCCAAAAAAGTGCAGAAGCGCGCACCGGATGTGGGCAATCTACGTGCCCTGGCAACCCAGTGCCGGCAGTCCGCTACTGGAACAGGCTCGTGGGCAGGAGCTGGTCCAGCCCATGGGGCAAGAGCGACATGGAGTCCACCGACTGCACCGCCACATCGGGCATCAACAAGGATGCCGCTGCAAGTACCGCAAGCACGACCGTACCGGCAAACGCTGCAAGTGCGCGGGCTCCGGGGGGCAAAGGGTGGCGTTTCATGATGGTTCCTTTGTCAAAAAAGGTGGGAGTCGCAATGACCTCCCGGGCCAGCCTCAATGGCTGATAGCGGAGATTTCAGCAAAGCAACCGGTGTGCGTCTGTCAGACAACTGCGATACCGGGCGCTGGCTGGACGCTGTTGCCTTTGGTTGCAATTGCTGGGATGAAGAAGAGCCCCCGGGTGTCCGGGTGCTCGCAGGGGTGAATCTGTAGGACCCGGCCCATGGCGGATGGGCAAGGCTTCCGACCTGCCGGCCGGGCAACGCACTCCCACAATCACCGCAGCCCGGCAGGGCCCTTCATGCGAGGGCTGGCGCGACCGGGCTTTCCCCTTGGCTGCTTGCAGGCCGTGCGCTGCGGATCGGCGGCGGCAGCCCTCCGGCCCTTGACCAGTCAGCAAGAAAGGAAGTCCCCATGAAAGAGCCACTACTGCAGCAGGGCGAGGGCACGGATGCGATGGGTGCCATGCCTTCGACCAGCAGCCCGTCTTACGCCACCCGTACCTCCGTGCAGGCGGCCTTTGACCATTTCGCATCGCATGTCACGCGGTGGGCCGGATCTCCCGGCATGTTCTGCGCCGCGCTCCTCATGGTGCTGGCCTGGGCCGTCACCGGGCCGATCTTTCACTTTTCCGAAAACTGGCAACTGGTCATCAACACGGGAACCACCATCGTGACGTTCCTGATGGTGTTTCTCATCCAGCAAAGCCAGAACAAGGACAGCGTGGCCATTCACCTCAAACTCAATGAGCTGCTGGCGGCCAATCGGCATGCGAGCAACCGCATGATCGGTATCGAGGACCTGGACGAACAGGACCTGCGCGAGGTCGCGAGCTTCTATGTGCGCTTGGCCGAACGGGCCAGACAGGCCGGCAGGGACAAGTGCGCGCACTCCATTGACGAAGAAGGCATGTCCGCTTCGGCCATGGACGCGCATCGCCCCGCCCATGCGCGCGAGGCCGTTGCGGTTCTCGGCGCAGGCTGCAGTGGGCGGGAAGGGGCTTTGTGAGTTGGGGGCGCGGATCCTGCACGCCCACCTTGAAAACGTCCGCAGGTGCTAGGAATCCAATGTCGTCCGTGTCGCATCGCGTTCCATGCGGCAGCTGTCCAGCGAGGGCAGCCAGTCGGGAATGATGGAGCCGGAAGACAAGGTGGAAGTGAACCTGAAGGCGTGGTGGGGATAGGCTTTTGCCAATGCCGCGCGACCTTGCTGGGAAATGCCGAAGACCTCCGCCACCTGGTCGCGGGCCCCCACATCCGGGAGCCGGACGTCAACAAGCTGCGCGGCCGCCAGCACCCGAAGCTTGTCCACGTCGCAAGGCTTCTCGACGGTCTTGGGCAACTCGGTCTGTGCAAGGGCGAACAGTAGCTCCATGGGCATGTTGCACTCCATAGGGGGGTGGAGTGACTTATTGTGAATAGAGCAGATTCGCATGACAACAGATCGCACTTTTTGAAATAAATTCTGCAATTTGTTGCAATTTCGGTTGTGTTGCCACGACCACGTGTCCGACTGGCGGGCAGGCATATGACTGACATCCGCGCACGAACGCGGGGCATTCAATGAAGCTTGCATGACGGGCCCGTGGGGCGATTGCCAGCGCTGGAGACAGCACCGAGAAACGGGCCCCTTGGCGATGAGAATGCGAGGTTGAAATGCAAAATGACCTGTTGAATCAAGCGCATGTCCGGGAATCCATTGCCGGGGAGGAGGATCCGGGCGCCGCGCTGGACGTGGTAAGGGCCATGGTGGGCCGAAATCCTGATGAGGCGCATTCCCCGCATGGGGTCAACGCAAAAATCAATTTCAGCTGCAGTGATGGCAAGGAGAACATCGCCGTCGACGTGGTCTGGCCGCGGCACCATGCAAAGGAAGATGTCGCAAAGCTGCTGGGGCTTGTGATGGCCCACCATGGCGCCATCGCGGACACGGCCTGGTCCTTGTTTGCCGCCACCGGAAAGAGCCCCATGGAGCTCGAGGTGGACGAGGGACAGGACGGCGTCTTCTATATCAATCGCAGAGATGCGTGAGGCGAAAGCAGGGGCGGTCGATGACGTTCCTGGCGGAGTTTTCATCGATTTTTGAAGCGGCGTGTCTTCGTCGAATGGAGTTTTAGGGTGGCGCGGCTTCAGTCCAGCGCTTTCAGAGCGCTGGATATCGACACCGCAGCCTGCCCATAGCCCTCCCAGGCGCCGTTGCCCACGGGCAAACGTGGCCCTACGTTCTGGATATTCCAGTGCGCACCGCTGCCCAGCATGTCCAGTTCCGGCCACGATACCGGGACCGATATGCCCATCCCGGGGCGTGCGCGGGCCGTCCAGGCGCTTGCTGTCGTCGCTCCGAAACCATTGCGAAGGTAGTCCACGAAGACCTTGCCCACGCGGTTTTTGGGCCCGCTCTTGGCCACGAACCGCTGTGGAATCGTCTGTGCCAGATGCCGCACCACCGCCTGGCTGAATCCCTTGACCGTTTCCCAGTCATGAAGCCGCTTGATCGGCACGACGATGTGCAGGCCTTTGCCTCCGCTGGTCTTGAGAAAGGCGGGCAGGCCCAGCTCGGTGAGCATCAGGCGCACCAAGGTCGCTGCTTCCTGCACGTGGGTCCAGGGCACTCCCTCGCCGGGGTCCAGGTCAAAGGTCATCCGGTCCGGTCGCCCTATCCTGTCCTTGCGGGCATTCCATGTATGCAACTCGACCGTGTTCATCTGCGCGGCCGACAACAGCCCTTGCGGGCCCGCGATTTCAAGCAGAGCAGGGTGCCCGGGAAAAAGGCTCTCCGCGAGCTGCCGCACGCCCTCCATGCGGCCAGTCTCCAGGTGCTTCTGAAAGAACAGTTCACCGCTCACCCCGTCTGGTGCACGGACGAGGGAAGCCGGGCGGCCTTCCAGGTGGGGCATCAGCAGCGGCGCCACGGTGGCGTAGTAGCGGATGAGGTCGATCTTCGTGGTGCCGGTGGATGGGTCAACGACCCGCTCGGGATGCGATACGCGCAACGAACCGATCCCGGAGCTGGCGGCGGCCGGGTGTTTCGCCCACTGCTTCGGCCTTTCCTGGACAATGGCCTGGGGGGGCTTGTCATCGCGCAGGCCATGAAACACGGAGTGCCGGATTCTGCCTTCCTTTGTCCATTCTCCAAACGAGACTTCGGCGAGGAGCTTCGGCTCGACCCAGTGGGCTTTTTTCCCGATGGCGCGCGGATTGGCGAACGGGCTCGCGCTGGCGCGCAGCGCACGGAGCCTTCGGCTCAGATCGGCCAGGACGCGTTCACTGAACCCCGTACCCACATTGCCCGCATAGCGCAGTGCGCCGGTGTCGTCGTGGACACCGAGCAGCAAGGACCCAATCCCCGTGCGAGATCCCTGCGGGTCGGTGTAGCCGCCGATCACGAATTCCTGGCGGTGGGTGCACTTGAGCTTGATCCACTCCGCGCTGCGCCGAGAAGCGTACCCGCCCGCCTTGAGTTTTCCGATGACCCCTTCAAAGCCCAGCTTGCAGGCCGAGGAAACCAGGTCGGCCGGCCGCGCTTCAAAGGCCTCGCTGAAGCGCACCCGGTCGGTGGGTGCCCCTTCCACGACCTTGCGAAGATGCTCCCGCCGCTCCACGAGAGGAAGCGCACGAAGGTCATGGCCATCCGCGTAGGGCAAGTCGAACACATAGAAAACCAGTGCTTGCGTGGACTGGCCATCGAATGCATTTTGCAGCGCCTGAAAGTCTGGGACGCCATGGGCATCGAGCATGAGCACTTCACCGTCGATCCAGCCGGACTTCAACGCAAGCCTGGCGATGGCCGTCGCCAGGTCCGGCATCCTGGCCGTCCAGTCATTGCCGTTGCGGGTGAACAGCCGCGCCTTGCCTCGTTCCACGCGGACCAGGAGGCGGTAGCCGTCGAACTTCAGCTCCCAGATCCAGCCCGTGGTGTCATGGGGTGGACCGTCCACCAAGGTGGCGAGCTGGGGCGACAGCGTCTCCGGGAGCGGCGCTCTGGGCGCCGTCATCGCGCTCGCCTGGCGCTTGGCGGACGGCACCACGCCGCCGGACCTTGCCGGGGCCTTTCGGGGCGCGGAGACCGCGGGCGCCGCCGCGACGCTGTCGGGCATTTCATCCACCACGCTGAACTCGTGGCCGGGGCGTTCCAGCCCGTCGTGTTCCTTGATGAGCAGCCAGGGTGGCTGCTTTTCGCCTGCACCGCCGTGCATGCGCACCAGCGTCCAATCGCCCTGGAGCTTGTGCCCGTGAAGCTCGAACTTCAATTTCCCCTTGCGGTAGCCCTCGTGGGGGTCCCCGACCGGCACCCAGTAGCCGCGATCCCAGATGATGACCCGGCCGGCACCATACTGCTTTGCCGGAATCTGGCCTTCGAAGCGGTTGTAGGCGATGGGATGGTCTTCCACCTGCACGGCCATGCGCTTGTCGGCCGGATCGTAGCTCGGCCCTTTGGGCACGGCCCAGCTCTTCATCGTGCCGTCCAGTTCAAGCCGCAAGTCATAGTGCAGGCGGCTGGCCCAGTGCTTCTGGATCACGTACTGCAGGGCATCGCCGCCCGGCACACCGCCTTCCGCGGGCTCCGGCGTCAGCGCAAAGTTGCGCTTCTTCCTGTACTGGGCCAAGGGCTCCTTCATGGTGGCTCGAGGCGACTATGCCGCAGAACGGCGTCCGGGGTGGGCGCGTTGCCTTGGGGGCGCCATGGCAGGCCCCACTACCGCGAAACCAGGTACTCGCGGACCTTGTCGGCGGCCGGGCCGGCCGGGGCTTCCGCGACGCCCAGGCTATAGGTCCAGTCGCGCACTTCACAGGGTTCGCTGAGGTTGATGAAACGGCGGTCCTGTACCGTCTGGCTTTTGTCATCGCTCATTGCCGGCTCCTTGAATGAACGGCCAAAGCTATCACGGGGCTGGCCTGCACGGTGTAGGACAAGACTTCTATGAAGCAGTGCGCGACACACCCGGCCTTCTGAACGGCATCCACTGAAGAAGCGGGCCTGTCGGGTGCTTTCCACTGTCGGGTGCTTTCCAAACCGCTACCAAGGCAGCGTGAACGTCTTGCAGTTGGTGAACGATTTGATCGCCTCCTGCACCCCTTCCTTGTAGCCCAGACCGGAGTCCTTGATGCCACCGAACGGGGTCAGCTCGATGCGGTAGCCCGGCACCTCCCAGAGGTTCACGGTACCGACCTGCAGTTCCTTGGCAAAGCGGGTCACGTCGTCCAGGCGGTTGGTGCAGATGCCCGACGACAGGCCGAAGGCCGTGCCGTTGGAGATGCGGATCGCCTCGTCGATGTTGCGAAAGGTCAGGATGGGCGAAACGGGGCCGAAGGTCTCCTCGCGCACCACGGTCATCTCCGGGCGCACCCGGTCCAGCACCGTGGGGGAATACAGCGCGCCCTCGCGCACATTGCCCGCCAGCAGGCGCGCGCCCTGGGCGATGGCCTCGGTCACCACCTTCTCGAAGTGGCGGGCCGCGGCCTCATCGATCACCGTGCCCATCTCGTTGGCCTTGTCCATCGGGTCGCCATGGCGCCATGCCTTCGTCTTGGCCACCACGCGCTCGGTGAACTCGGCCGCCACCTTCTCATGCACCAGCATGCGCTTGACCGCCGTGCAGCGCTGGCCCGAGTTCTTGTACGAGCCCTGCACCGCCAGGTCGCTGGCCTTGTCCAGGTCGGCATCGTCCATCACGATCAACGGGTCGTTGCCACCCAGCTCCAGCACCATGCGCCGGTAGCCGGCCTTCGACGCAATGTACTTGCCGATGGCCACCCCGCCGGTGAAGGTGACGAGATCCACATGGCGGTGGGTCAGCAGCTCGTCGGCGATCTCTCGCGGATCGCCGGTCACCACCTGCAGCATCTCCACGGGCAGACCGGCCTCGTACAGCAGATCGGCAAAATAGTAGGCCGACAGGGGTACCCTCTCCGAGGGTTTGAGCACCATGCGGTTGTTGGTGGCCACGGCTGGCACCACCTTGTGCGCCACCTGGTTCATGGGGTGGTTGAAGGGCGTGATGGCCGTGATGACACCCAGCAGCGGTTCGCGCGTGGTGATCACCTTGCGTTTCTTGCCGTGCGGCGTGAGGTCGCACGAGAACACCTGCCCATCGTCGCGCAGGGCCTCGTTGGCGCCGAAGTTGAGCACGTCGGCCACACGCCCGATCTCGTAGGTGCTGTCCTTCTTGCACAGGCCCGACTCGGCGGTGATGATGTTCGACGCCTCGTCGGTGCGCTCGCGCAGCAGCGCCGCCGCACGGTTCAGGATGGCCGAGCGCTCGTAGCGCGACAGCGTGGGCACGTAGGCATGGGCGATGTCCATCGCCCGGCGCACGTCCTCCACGCTGGCCATGCCCACCGTGCCCACGCGCTCGCCGCTGTAGGGGTTGACGACGTCGATGTTGCGCTCCGTGCGCACCCTGGCGCCGCCGATGCGCAGGGCCTCCGCGCGGAAGTCCACGCTTTCCATGATGCAACTCATGCTGCCTCCTTGATTGCTGCCGTGTTGGCTCCGATGAAGTTCTTGCCGCGTGCGCCGGTCAGCGCATGGGCCACCATCTGCTGCGCCTGGGCGTCGCTCACGCCGTAGTCGGCAAAGCGCGTCTTCACGCCCAGTTCCTCGATGAAGCGGGCCAGCAGGGCCGGCGCGCCGGCCAGGTTTCCCAGCGCGCTTTCCAGCACGGCGTCGCGCTCCGGGTTCTGGCCAATGGCGCGCTCCAGCACCATGGGCAGCGGAAAGCTGCAGGCAATGCCGTGCGGCAGCCCGTAGCGCAGCGTCATCTCGTAGGAGATCGAGTGCGCCAGCGCCGTGCGCGTGTTCGAGAAGGCCATGCCGGCCTTCAGGGCCGCCAGGGCCATGCGGCCGCGCAGCGTCGCGTCGTCCAGGTGTTCCATCAGCTGCGGCAGAGCCTCCAGGATCTCATGCACCGCCGCCACCGCGAAGGTATCGGACACAGGGTTGGCATTCACGTTCCAGATCGACTCCAGCGCGTGCGACAGCGCGTCCAGCCCGCTTTGCAGCGTGACCGAGGCGGGCAGCGACAGCATGAGCTCGGGGTCGATCAGCGCGATGCTGGGCCAGGTCTCGGGCAGGTGCAGCGAGTACTTCTTCTGCGCGCCGCGGTCCCATACCGTGGCCCAGGGCGTCACCTCGCTGCCGGTACCGGCCGTCGTCGGCACGGCGATGAGCGTCTTGGTCCGCGCTGGCGTGAAGGCCTTGCCGGACGCCAGCAGCGCCACCAGCTCGGAGAAACGCCCGCTGGGCGTGGCCACCATCAGCGCCTTGGCGGTATCGATGGCACTGCCACCGCCCACCGCAATGATCACCTCGGCACTGGCGGCCTCGCCGGACCAGAAGGCGTCGTAGACCGCCGCAAGCTCCGCGACATCCGGGTTGGGCCGCACATCGTCGATCACGCCGGCCAGCTGCTCGCCCAGCAGGCCCTCGATGCGGGCCACGAGGCCCAGCTGGCGGGCCTCCGGAAAGGTGACCAGCAGTGCCCGCCGGCCATCCAGCAGCTTTGGCAGGGACAACAGTTCCCCTGCCCCGTAGACACTGCGTACGGGGTTCAAGTATTCATGTGGCATGGAAAGACCTTTAGGCGGAGGGAAGAGCGTGGTTCAACGCGAGGTCGAACACGTCGAAATTGCGCAACCGCCGGCCGGGGGCGACGCCCTTCAGGGGCCGGTTGAACAGCAGCGGCACCTTCTGCTCCGAGATGCCGCCGTGCGAGCGCAGGGGCACGGTCAGCCCGCTCAGGTCGTGCCGCGCCGCACTGGTGCCCAGCACCGTGAGGTGGTCCGACACCACCACCAGATCGCCGATGCGGTCGCCCGCCAGCTCGAAGCGTTGCACCGCCTCTTCCCGCGTCAGCACCACCTCCACGCCCGGCAGTGCCAGCAACGCGCTGCGCACGCCCTCCAGCGTGGCGCCGGCATTCACATAGATGGTCGCGAACGAGCCCAGGGCGCCGTGGTGCACCACATAGGGATCGGTGATGGGCAGGATCACCCGCGTGCTGCCCGCGCCGAGCTGTGCATCCAGCTCCTGCTGCAGGTAGACCACGCGCGGGTTGCCCGCGGCGTCGGTCTTGGGGCTCATGCCATGGTCGGCGGTGAGGCCGATGACCGCGCCCAGCGCATCGAGCTGGGCGAGGTAGCCGTCCATCATCGCGTAAAAGGCGTTGGCCTCCGGCGTGCCCGGGGCGCACTTGTGCTGCACGTAGTCGGTGGTCGACAGGTACATCAGGTCCGGCCGGCGGGTCTCCATCAGGCGCACGCCGGCCGCAAAGACGAACTCGCTGAGGTCAGCGCTGTACACCGAGGGCACGGGCTTGCCCACCAGCTCCAGCACATTCTCGATGCCGCACTCGGCCAGCGTGGCCTTGTCGGCCTTCTCGGCTGAAAAGCAGATGCCCTTGAGGCCGTGGCCGAGCATGGTGCGCAGCTTGTCCTTGGCCGTCACGGCCGCCACCAGCGCACCGGCATCGGCAAAGGCGGCCAGGAGCGTCGGGGCACGCAGGTACTCGGGGTCGTTCATCATGACCTCGCGGTCGGCGGCCACGTCGTAGAAGTAGTTGCCGCAGATGCCGTGCACCGAAGGCGGCACGCCGGTCACGATGGACACATTGTTCGGGTTGGTGAAGCTGGGGACCACGCAGTCCCCGATCAGCGAACTGCCCCGCGCCAGCATGCGCTTGAGGTACGGCGCCGCGCCAGCCTGTATGGCCTGCGTCACGTAGTCGGGCTCGCAGCCATCCACGCAGACCACCACCACCGGGGCTTGGGGTCGGGCATACTGCCGGCCGTTGGCCTGCACGGTGTCAACAACGGTATTCATCAACGGGCTCCTTTTTGAATCCAGGCACGCAGCCGGGTCGAGATGGTGTCGGCCACCATCACCATGGCGATGATCACGGCGATGCAGGTGGCGGTGTCCTGGTACTGGAACAGCTTCATGCTGCCCACCAGTTCGAATCCGATGCCGCCCGCGCCCACCATGCCCAGCACGGTGGCCTGGCGCAGGTTGGTCTCGAAGCGGTAGAGGACCACGGCGATCCATGCGGTCACCACCTGGGGCAGCACGGCAAAGATGATGGTCTGTATGGGCCCGGCCCCCGTGGAGCGCAGTGCCTCGATGGGCCCCTGGTCTATCTCCTCGATCGACTCGGCGAAGAACTTGCCCAGCATGCCCGCACCATGCACCGCCAGGGCCAGCACGCCCGGAAACGGCCCCAGCCCCACGGCGGCCACGAACACCAGCGCCAGGATGATCTCGTTGACTCCGCGCGTCACGTTGAACAGCTGGCGGGTGAACTGGTAGACCACCATGTTGGGCGTGAGGTTGCGCGCGGCGAAGAAGCACACGGGGATCGCCAGGAGCACGGCGAGCAGCGTGCCCCACACGGCGATCTGGATGGTCTCGATCGCCGGGACTATCAGCTTGTCCAGAAACGCCCAGTTGGGCGGCAGCATGCGCCCCAGGAAATCGCCGATCCACGGCAGGCCCTTGGCCAGTTCGCCAAAACTGACCTGCGCGCCGCGCGCGGCCCACCACAGCACGCCGACGAACAGCGCACCGATGCCGATGCGCGGCCACCACCCCAGCCCGCCGCTGGGCCGGGCCACCAGAAAAGTGTAGGAACCGATGTTCATGTGCTTGCCTCCTCAAGTTTCAACTGGCGCAGCGCGGGCGCTGCTGCGGCTGCCACGGCAGGGGCGCTGCGGCTGCGGGCGTCGTTTTCGTCCAGTCCGGGGTAGATGCGCTTGAGCACCTCGTCCGTCAGGCCCTCGGGCCCGCCGTCATAGACGATGCGCCCGCCCGACACGCCCACGATGCGTTCGCCGAACTCGCGTGCATAGTCGATCTGGTGCAGGTTGCAGACCACGGTGATGCCCAGTTCGCGGCTGGCCTGCTTGAGATAGTTGAGCACCGTGCGCGAGGTCTTGGGGTCCAGGCTGGCGACCGGCTCATCGGCCAGGATCACCTTGGGCTGCTGGGCCAGCGCACGCGCAATGCCCACACGCTGCTTTTGCCCGCCCGAGAGCGTGTCGGTGCGCAGCCCGGCCTTGTCCTGCAGTTCCACGCGGCGCAGGCATTCGAGCGCAATCGCCACGTCCTTGCGCGGAAAGATCTGCAGCCACGACAGCACCGCAGGCACCGCCCCCATGCGGCCCGTCAGCACGTTCTTCTGCACCGACAGGCGGGGCACCACGTTGTAGTGCTGGAAGATCATCGCCACCTGGCGGCGCAGGCCGCGCAAGCTTGCGCCGCCGGACTGGGCCAGTTGCCCGTCGATGTGGATCTCGCCGCTCGTGGGCTCGGCCAGGCGGTTGATGCAGCGCAGCAGCGTCGATTTGCCGGCACCCGAAGGGCCCAGCACGACCAGGAACTCGCCCGGTGCCACGTCGAGGTCGATGCCCGTGAGCGCGTCGAAGTCGCCGTAGCGCTTGTTCAGACCACGGATCCTGATCATTTCATGGCCCTCAGGTCGAGGTTCAGGATCTTGGCCGTCTCGCGGATGATGTCGTAGGCCTTGTCGTTCGTGGGATGAAAGCCGTTGAGCATGCCCTGGTCCGACCAGGGGATGTCCTTCACGTCCAGGAAGGCGGCCTGCACGCGCCTCTTGAGGTCCGCATCCAGGTCCTTGCGCCAGACGGTGGGCGACTCGGGGATCGGGTCCGACTTCCACACCACCACCAGGTCCTCGCGCTTGGCCAGGCCCTTGGCGATGGCGGCATCGAGGATGCGGTCGGCAATCGCCACGGCCTCGATCTTCTTGTTCTGCACCGCCACGGCATTCGAGTCGTGCGAGCCGGAGAAGATCACGCGGCCGAAATCCTTGTCGGTGTTGAAGCCTTCCTTCATCAGCCCGGCCTTGGGGAACAGGTGGCCCGAGGTGGACGTCGGGTCCACGAAGGCGAAGGTCTTGCCCTTGAGGTCGGCCACGGTCTTGATGCCGCTGTCCTTGTGGGCCACGATGAGGGAGTGGTAGAAGGCCCGGCCGGCCTTCTTGGTCTCGGCCACGGCAAAGGCCTCGATGGGCGCCACGGTGGTGCCCATCACGTACGAGAAGGGGCCGAGGTAGGCAACATCCAGCCGCTTGGAACGCAGGGCCTCGATCACGCCGTTGTAGTCCGCCGCCACGAAGGGCTTGACCGGCATGCCCAGCGACTTGGACAGCATGTCCATCATGGCCTGGCTGTTGGCGATCATGGCCCGCGAATCCTCGGAAGGGATCAGGCCTACCGTGAGGACGTTGGCAGCCCTGGCAGGGTTGAGGCCGGCAAGCGGCGGGGTTAGCAGCACGGATGCGCTGGCCAACAGAGATCGGCGCGTGAGTTTCATCGATGTCTCCTGTCTGGTGGGTTTGAACCTCTTTTTGCACTGCCTACCAAGCACAGTGCATGGGGCAACTGTCGGTGGTGCGGGACTATCTTGCAAATTCAAGTTTTTTTACCGATCCATTCATTTAATCTATAGTTGGCCCGGGATAACACGGAGGCGACTGTCATGCGGTTGACGCAATTGAGGTCTTTTCATGCGGTGGCGACCGAAGGGAGCTTTACCCGCGCAGCGCAGGCCTTGCACGTGAGTCAGCCCACCGTGACCACGCAGGTTCAGCAACTCGAGGAGCTGTACAAAGTTGAACTTTTTCACCGAACGGGGCGCCGCATTCGCCCGACAGAAATCGGAGAGCGATTGCTCCAGCTTTCGCGCCAGATGTTCGACCTTGAGCAAGAAGCCGTGCAAATTCTTCGAGACGCAGGCGAACTGCGTTCGGGGCATTTGCGTGTTGCGGCCGTGGGCCCTTCACATGTGACGAAGATGCTGGCGGCGTTTAACCAGAGATACCCGGAGATCCAGATTTCGGTAGGAACCGGCAACTCGGAAGATGTGTTGAGCCGGCTGCTGGACTACCGGGCGGACGTCGGTGTTCTGGCGCAGGTGCTCAAAGACAAGCGTTTCGTGTCGGTTCCGTACAGCGAACACCCCATCGTGATTTTCTGCAATGCAGACCATCGGTTCGCCCGCCGCCGCAGCATCCGCACCGCAGAGCTGCAAGGCGAAAAATTGATATTGCGCGAGCAAGGGTCCACCACGCGCAAGGCCATAGAACTGGCGCTCAAGGCTGCGGATGTGCAGCCGACAGTCGTCATGGAGGTTGCCAGCCGGGAGATCATCCGGGAGGCCGTGCTCCAAGGACTGGGCGTCGCGGCGGTCTCGGAGGTGGAGTACGTGCCCGGTTCAGGTTTGCACGCGGTGCGAATCAGCGATGCGCAAATCAGGACCTATGCACACGTCGTGTGCCTGGCCGAGCGCAGGGACACGCGTCTCATCCGGGCGTTCTTCAACATCATCGGACGTGACTCTTAGTCTCTTGGTCGCGCAGCTGCGTACGGATGGAGGGACAGGCTGCGTGTCGCTCGCCAGCGAGGCTGACATGGAGCGATTCCTGGGCCGGGTGCCTGGCTACTAGCAGGCGGGGGCCTTGCGCAGCTTCTTGTCCTCGTACATCCTCATGTCGGCATTGCGCAGGATGTCCCTGGAGCTCTCACCGTCCTGGGGCCAGACGGCGCCTCCGATACTGACCTTGATTTCGATGGGCTGGCTGTGGCCCAGCAGGGCGAAGCCGTTGAGGTGCGGCTTCAGCCTGTCGACGATGAAATGCAGGTTCTTTGCATTCTCAGCATCGCGAATGATCATCACGAATTCATCGCCTCCAAGCCTGGCCACAAAATCCGTGTTCCTCGCGTGCTTCTTCAAGCGCTGCGCGAATTCCACCAGCACCTGGTCTCCCACGGAGTGTCCATGGCGATCATTGATCTGCTTGAACTCATCGAGATCAATCAAGGCCAATGCGAACCTGTGGGTCTCGCGTTTCGCACGCTCGATGGACTCATTCAGGATGACGTCAAAGGACCTGCGATTGGGCAGGCTTGTCAGTGGATCGGTATTGGCGATGCTGTCCACTTTCTTGTGGGCGCTTTCCTCGCACACGAGAATGATGCAGCAGTTCCAGGCAATCGTGAACGAGATCAGGACCAGGTATAGATACGCGTGATACGGACTCTGGATGACCGCCGCGCGGTCTTCCGCGAAGAAAATGAAACTCCAGCGCAAGCAGAATGCGATGGAGAGCGATGTGAGATACAGCGCGGAGAGATTCTGTGCGGAGAAGCGCACCGGCCAGTTCCAGTGAGCGATGTGGTAGGCCATGCCCAGGGTAAAGGCCACGACCACAGCGTCAAGAATGAGGTACCTGGCGGCATCCTTGCCGTAGACAGCTGCCATGGTGACGATCATCACCACGGCAAACCACGGCATTGCCAGGAAGGTGATCCTGGCCAGTTTCGTTTTGCCGCGAAAATGCAAGGTGCCATGGAGCATGAAGGCCAGCGCCATGATGCCGAAGAAGTCATTGATGAAGCGTGCCGCAGGCGCCTTCAGTTCCACGAATATCGGGATCGAGAAGCCGATCATTGTGGATACCGACCCAGCAATCCACCAGTTGACGCCTTTGACGTCCTTGTTGCCTTTCCAGATCAAGGCAACAATAGGAGCGAGCGTCAACTCGGCGACTGCCAGGACGACACGCAAGGTGTCTCTGTCCAGCAGGTCAAGATTCATGATGCCCTCTAGTGACTTACCGCTCGTTTGTAACTTTATGTTCGCTGTTATATCCCTTCCCATCCGTGGGCGCCCTAGGGATAGTGCTGGGTAGCGAAGGGGTGCCCGCCGCGTCTCATGCTGGGTGCATTGAGACAGGACGCAGGGCCGTTGGCTTGCCGCGCCCTTGCCGCCGCGCTCCTGCCCCGTTCTGACGAAGTCGATGAGCTCTTGGATGCGAAAGAACGCGTCTTGCGGGAAGGCCTTCAGGCACGGGGTCCATGGGGTCGAAATTCCACCGTGGCTCCCAGCGCCTGCAAGTGGTCTTGGGAGCGGCGCAGGTGCACAAGATAGCCCTCCGCAACGGCAATTTCGGGTTGCATCGCCAGGGCCAGCGCTTCTTGTGGCGACAAGCCAAACGTCTGCTTGAGGAATTGCACGACCTTCATTTTCTGCGGACCGATGCCGCAGATGACCAGGGTGCCGTGCTGCCAGGCCGTGGTATCGGGCGGGAACGCAGGTTCCTTTGCCGTGTCCGCGCGGTTCTGGCGGTTCTCGAGCACCTCCCGCCAGAGCCGGGTTCCCAGGCTGGCCTCGGCTTCGACCACGTGTTGTGCAGCCGTGGCGTCGTCTTCCAGCCCGCGCAGCACCGCCAGCATGTCACCCAATTGCTGCAGACTGGGTGCGGCCTGCTCCGCCTCCCACCGCCCCGCTCCATGCGGCGCATAGTAGACGGGAAAGCCTTTCGCCTCCTGGTTGAGATCGATGAAGAACGGATCGCCGAACCCATTGAGAGCGACCACGTACCAGCCCGGCTGCCATTCGCCCGGTGCGGTGCCGACCAGGCTTTCGCCGGTGATGCCGTGGTGGCGAAAGCCGCTTTGCCAACCCTCCCATTGCCCGGGCTGGGGGTAGTGGAAAGGCAAGGCCATGTCGCCCGCGACGATGGCGGCTTCGATGAACTGGCGTGCCGCGTCCGGCAAGATGGATGTCATGGCTGCCTCCTGGACGGCGTGCGGGGCCTTTGTGCTGCCGCCAGCGCGGCCTGTGTCTGTGACAGCGCGAGCAGACCGGAATGCTCATGCTGCCCTTGCATGGGTCCGGTGATTGCGGGTGCCGGACTCCTGGCGATGGACTTGAGGTGGTAGCAGGTCATGGTCAGCGTGCAGCCAGGCTGCATGTCGTCATGCAGAATAATGTACCGATCTACTTCTTGCGCTCTGCGAACGCCATGACGGTTGCCTTTGCATTGCATCACCCGGAGGGCCTGCACATCGCGTGCGGGCTGCAAGAGGCAGTCCTGGTGGACCGTCATGCGGCACTGATCGTGGTGCCGCGCGTACCCCGGGCGGTGCAGGGTTCGGACTGGACCTGGCATCGTCTCAAGGCCTGGAGTGACGGCGGTTTCATGGTGGGCATCGAGCTGGCGTTCTTCCAAGGTTCCTTGTCCGAATGCTGGCTCTTCCACGATGACGACAGCCGCTATGGCAGGGATTGGAGCGATTGGTCCGAACGCAAGGAGCGTCGGCGCGCCAAGGCTTTGCGCGACTGGCTGGGCGCGCGGGGCTGGGCTTCTGGGCACCATGCCTGGGGCGAGGTTTGGGTGGGGTACGACCCGCGCACCGGCTTTGGGTGTGGCGGGGTGCGCTACGGCAGCGCAGATTCGCCCGCGGCCATGCGGGTGTGAAACCCCGATGTCACCGCGCCCGGCCTCAACGGCGTTCTGGCGCCCCGTGAAGAGGGCCCGGCTGGGCTCTGAGTTGCTGCTTGTTGCGGGCACGCGGCCGGTTTTCGCCCATGTCCCATTCCTGTACGTGGCCGCTAGGGCGGTGCAGCCCGAAATACCCTATCAGGCTGCTGCCCGTCCAGGTGCCGGCGTACCCCTGCGGTGCGGGTGAGAGGCTGTGCACACCGACCACGGTGTAGTGCGCCGATCGCTCATGGAGCGTACAGCGCAGTTTGCCGGCCTGGCCAGGGTAGAGGGATGCCGCCACGGCGAGAATGCGGGCGCACTCGCGCTGGGGTACCTCCGGTACCTTGTCCGCCGCCCCAGCGAGAGCTGATGCAAGCGCGCAAGCCAGCGCCAGCAGGGCGTGAAGGCCCAAATCGATGGCCCGGTCTTGCGCGCCCAACTGGCTGGAATGTCCGAACATGGCGTTTTGCCCTCTCCCATGAGGAGGGGCCAGAGAAGGTTTTTGGAGGCCGGCGAAGGCCGGTGTCATGCACTCCACATGCCCGATGCGCGAGCCGGGACGGAACAATACGATGGGATTGTCGTTTGCCATGGTGCGTGGGGTGTCGCGGCAGGGCAGTGCGTCTGCATCCGAAGCGCTGGATGCTGGCGAGGTGGAGCAGAAAGAAGAGGCTACGGAAGGTCCTGTGCGCGGGTGCCCAACTTGAGGCTGGCGCAGAACACCGAGAACTCGCCTTTCTCATCAATGGGTGGGTTTTGCAATTGGACGAAGAGGTCGGGTGCGAACTGCACCAGCGTGACATCGGCGCCGCCCGAGCCCGCATAGATGCCCGTGTAATTTTTGATGCGCTGACGCGACCAGCCCATGCGCACGGTGGTTTCGCCCTTCCATGCGGGTTTGCCGCAGAAGGTGGTGGCTTCAGCAGGCTGTGCGCCGGCCTGGGCATTCGACACCATCCATCGGCCGTCTTCCTCGCGCATGAATGCATCCAGGAGCGGACTGCCACCAGGCCATATGCGCACCACCTGCACACTCGGTCCCGGGGTACCGATGTTGATCACCCAATCGCACACGTTGTAGGGCGGCTGGCCGCCGTCTTCCTTGTCCTTGCATTCGCCCTGCTGCACAGGATCGGGCCGGGCCTTGACGATATTGATTGCGCACAAGCGCCCGTGGGGAGCGAGTTCCATCCGCTTGGGGCGGGTAGTCTTGTAGCCCACGGGTAGATCAAACTCGAGACCACAGGCGGCGACGGGGATGGTGGTGGGTTGGCCGGCTTGAGCGCAAGGGAGCATGCCCAGGGTGGCAAGCAACGCAAAGGCAGGTACTGTTCGCAAGGAAGGCTTCATCGGGGACTCTCTTTTGCATCGGAGGGCGCTGGCGGCGGCTGCATGAGCGGCGACCCCTCATGCTGTGCGCGGATGCTTTCCACGTAGGCCGGGCCAAACGCCCGGGCGCAGTCTGCTATTGGGTCGCATGCGATGCCTTGCAGTCGAAAGCCGTCGGGATAGCGTCGTTCAATAGCACAGAGCAGTGCATTCGCGTTCCAGCGCGCGGGCTCACCGTCCAGGGTGGCGCGGGCCTGCGGGTCGCCCAGCAATTCATGGAACTGCCAGTAGATGAAGAGGGCCGTGCCTGCGCTGCATTCAGGATGACCCACCACGCAACACAGAGGCTCGAAACCGTCGTTCGCGTTGTAGCTGCGACTGAAGCGGTCGAGCTGGTCGCTGGTGGTGAAGTGGGTGACGAGGGTGCACATCTCGTCATACCCGCATTCCAGGGCTTGCGCCACGCGATCGACAGTGTGTGTAGGGGTCATGCTCCTCCCTCGTCCCCGTTGCGCAGGCTCTGCAGCACCCTGGCGCTGAAATCCGGGCTCAAACGCCATTGGTTGTCGGCTTGCAGCAGATCACCTGCCATGGCGCGCGCCTGGAACCAGTCTTCCACGAACCCGGGTGCCCAGGCGCCGGTGCCGAAGTGTGCGCTGCCCACCATCGCGATGACTCCTGGGTAGGACTGCATAAAGCCTTCCTTCGACCGCACCGGCCGGCTGTGGCTCAGCAGCAGGAACTGGGTGGCGTACATCAGGTGCGAATTCGTGTCCGCATGCAGCGTGAAATAGCCCCTGTCCTCCACGATGGTCTCGGCCAGGCGGCGAATATTTGCGGGCATCTCCGGATCGGGCCACTGATCGCAGAGTTTCTGCAGCCGCGTGTTGAAAGGCGCGCTGCGCACATGTGCAAGGGCATCGTGCTTCACGTCCTCAGGATCGTCTTCGTACTCGGATGCATGCACGAGACCCCGCACGAAGGTTTCGAAATCCGCCGCGAGCGGGGTGATGCGGTAGTCCGCCTCCTGGTTGACGTGCACCACGCAAGGTTCGCCAGAAGGGCCACAGGCGCGATAGTCCAGCGCGATCATGTCGTGGCCGGCCGAGGGGCAGTCGCCGAAGTACACGCCGATGTCCGGGTAGTCCCATTCCTCGATCTTGAAACGGCTGCCGAGGCTGCCGCACAGGCTCCACTGCTTGCCGAATCCGATGCCCTTGAAGGCGCTGATCGCCACATGGTCCTCGGCCCAGGAGGTGGGCTGGTCGGTGGGGAAACGGCCGTGAGCGGGAATGCCGCCGTTCTGCGTCTGCATCAGCGCGATGTAGCTGGCCGGGAGTTTGTAGCCCAGTTCAGCCTCGACCGCCACAGTGGTTTCCGGCGAGGGCGCGGGCTCGCCGTACTCCCTGCGCGCGTAGTCGCTGTCTTCCCAGAACCCGACAAGGTCGAAACCGGCAAAAGGCGGTTTACCTGCGTTCATGCGTTCGTTCTCCCCTCGCTGGCTCGTTCATGGATTTGCACGTGGAATTTCCTCGCTGGCAATCAGGATCCGCCAGACCCGGCCTTACTGCCACTCCACCACATAGTCGTCTTTTAGCCGCCGCCCGGTGTTCATTTCGGGTTCGGGCAGATAGCTGCCAGCATCTCGCTCCTGGCCCTGGAAGCGCACCTGGCGCTGCGCGCGCAGCACCTGCCGGCCGTTCGCGCCAGAGGCGGTCTGGCCCCACACCGCCGACTCGGTCGCGTTGTTGGCCGTCATGTTGGTGTGCAGCAGCACCCGGCCGTCGCGCTCCACCAGGATCAGCAGCCAGCCGCTGCCGTAGATGGCGGTAAGCGGTGCATCGGCATGCACCAGGCGCGCCACGCCGTTGCGGCCGGTGCCGGTGCGCGTCTTCATCAGGTTCAGGAATGCGCCGCTGGTGATCTGCGCGCGCTCGAAGTCGCGCCGCAAGGCGGCAGCATGGCGCTGGGCTAGGCAATCTGACAGGGACTCCACCTCCTGCTGCGTAAACGCCGAGGGCGGCAGGTACAAGGTGTCGCCGCGGTCGTGGCCGCTGCGCTTGCTGGCGCCGCTCGTATCCAGGTTCAGGCCCAGGTTGTAGATGTGCGGGCTTGCCTGGCGCAGCCAGGGATCGAGGTTCTTGTAGTAGGCCTCGTAGTGGATGGCGGCCAGCACGACACCCCGGTAGCGGTAGCGCAGCTCTGCGCGCGAGCCGCCGGCCTCGTTCTCGCCCCAGGGCCGGGCGTCGACGATGAAATCGCCGCCGGGACAAGCCAGGTGCGTGACGGGCTGGAAGGATTGAGCCATGGCATGCGTTCCCATGAGGACGAGGCCGGAAAAGACTGTCATGAGGCGTTTCAATGCCAACACCATAAACCCCTTGCGCTCTTCTCGCATCTGGCATGCAGGGCCTGCACAATGGCGCCTCCAACACTGGCGAGATCAGCGGGATCATCGTTGATGCAGGGCAACAGACAACCCCGTGGAGCCTGTTCGGCCTCGAGGAGCGAGGAGCACCATGCCTCAACGGGGTAGCGTTGAACCCGTCAGGTCAAAAAAAAGCCCCATCTGTGAAGAAGGGGCTTTGGATGTGCGGGACTTCGTGGGACGGATTGATCAATCTGTCCAGGTCCTTGATTTTTTAGCTAACTGGCGGAGAGGGCGGGATTCGAACCCGCGGTGGGGATTAGCCCACACACGCTTTCCAGGCGTGCGACTTAAACCGCTCATCCACCTCTCCGAAGCCTTCTATTGTAGCAGTGATTTTGGGTGTTTTCTGTGGTCGACTTGATTTTACTGGTGGCTCTTAGTGGGCTGGCGACGCTGCGAGTGGTTCTGTTTTCATGGAGGGGCTTGCTTGTACGGCATCATCGTTCCTCTCGATGCGGTTGCGTCCAGCATTCTTGCCACGGTACAGCGCTGCATCGGCTTGCTGCATGGCGCGGTCAAGTTCCTGTGGGTCAGCGAAACCTGGCGAGATGCCGATGGTCACTGTGCAGCGGATGGGGCCGCCTGGTGCCGCGGCGGTCATTACTTCGGTGTTTTCGATGGCGGCGCGCGTGCGTTCCGCCAGGCGCATGGCGCCCTCTGCATCGGTGTTCAGGCAGATGACAACGAACTCTTCTCCACCCAGGCGGCAAGCGAGGTCTCCCTGGCGGGCAGTCTCTCTCAGCACATCGGCCACATGGCACAGAACGGTATCGCCGACCTGATGGCCGTAGCTGTCGTTGATGTGTTTGAAATGATCGATGTCCACGATCAGCAGGTGCGCAGGACCTGCAGTGCGTGAGCGGAAATGCGCCTGCAACCCTTCGAGCAGGCCGCGCCGGTTCAGCAGCCGTGTCAGTGGGTCGTGGGCCGCCATGGCGCGCAGTTCATCGGTGAGCCGGCGCAACACCAGCCAGACAATGGACGGTGCCAGCACGGTCGCCAGAAAGGACATGTACAGATAGAACACGGTCTGGAAACGGCTGTCCATGTCCAGTGCCTCCAGTCCGTTCTGGAGAACGGTCACGAACTTCACCGCATTCAGGGCGAATATGCCGCCGATCAGGGCGGCGAACAGCACCATCTCCACGCGCAGATCTCTGGCAAACGTGCGTGCGCCATGGATCACGGTGGCCATCATGGCCGCAAAGAGCAGGGCAGACGCGCCCGCCAGCATGGCATAACGGGCCGCTGTTCCCAGCGTCCACTGCGCCACCACCTGCGCTGCGGTGTAGGCCAGTGCCAGTGTGAGGAGAGGGCGCCAGAGCGGAGCCGGGCGGCCAAAGAACCGCATGGCACCGACTCCGTAGACGGCTGGTGCACACAGGGTGAGCGTATGGTTGACCACGCTCATCGCGTTCCATCCCGGAGGGCCGCCCGCCAGTTGCAGCACGTAGGCTGAACCCAGCAGGAAGTTTCCGATGGCGAACACTTCCATGCCCATCTTCTTGCCGTGCAGGCGCGTGCTGATCAGCAGGAACATGGCGCCAAAGCACAGCAGATGCACGCATAGCATGCCGACGATGAGGGTGGCGCCCATGGGTTCTTGTACGTGAAGGTGTCTCGGTGGGAAGGCGAAATGGCCGCTCATCCTAGCCGACGCCATGTTGGCTGCACCGTGATGCATTCACGACGCTTCCGGCTCGGTGCAGGGGTCAGGGCAACGGCTGGCGGTCTGGACGAACCTCCATGCACGGAGTCGTAAGTAAAGACTGGCGCCGGACGCTGGTGGCCTGTGCCCTCCAGCGTGTGCCGTTCACCCATTGGATGCGGTCAAGGCCGACGGCATCGGCCTGTCGCGAGGTCTCAGTTGCGTGGCGTGCCCGTGGTTTGCACCATCTTCATTGCCGAGCCAATCAGTGCCGACACCTCGGTCATGTTGCTGGGCACGATGAGCGTGGTGTTCGAGTCCGCAGCCACCTGGCTGTATGCCTCCACCGCCTTTTCCGCCACCTTGAGCTGGACGGCCTGCTCGCCCCCGGGCTGGCGGATGGCCGATGCCACGCGTTCGATGGCCTGGGCATTGGCTTCGGCCACGGCCTTGATGGATTCGGCCTCGCCCTGGGCCTTGTTGATGACGGCCTGCTTTTCGCCCTCGGATCGCGCGATGAAGGCCTCGCGCTCGCCGGTGGCGATGTTGATCTGCTCCTGGCGGCGGCCTTCGGAGGCGGCGATGAGGGCGCGCTTTTCACGCTCGGCCGTGATCTGGGCCTGCATGGCGTGCAGGATTTCCTTCGGGGGGGTCAGGTCCTTGATTTCGTAGCGCAGCACCTTCACGCCCCAGTTCAACGCGGCTTCGTCGATGGCCTGCACGACCTGGGCGTTGATGATGTCGCGCTCTTCAAAGGTCTTGTCCAGTTCCAGCTTGCCGATGACCGATCGCAGCGAGGTCTGCGCCAGCTGCGTCACCGCCATGATGTAGTTGCTGGAGCCATAGCTTGCCCGCATGGGGTCGGTGACCTGGAAGTAGAGGATGCCGTCCACCTGCAGCTGGGTGTTGTCGCGCGTGATGCAGATCTGGCTGGGAACGTCGAGCGGGATTTCCTTCAGGCTGTGCTTGTAGGCGACCTTGTCGACAAAGGGCACCAGGAAGTTCAGTCCCGGTGTGAGGGTGCCGGCATATTTGCCCAGGCGTTCCTTGACCCAGGCGTTCTGCTGGGGGACGACCTTGACCGAGCGCGCGATGAAGATCACGGCAATGACGAGAATGACGATGGCAATTTCCATGAAGAACCTCTCTTTTCTTTTCTGGGAGTGAAGCGTTGGCGGCCGCTACCTACAGCGGATCGACCAGCAGGCGGTTGCCCACCAGTTCGGCCACGCGGTGCATGCCCGTGGAGGGCGTGACGCCCGGGCGGTGAATGGCTGTCCAGGTGGCGCCGCGGTATTTCACCGTGGTGGTTCCGTCCGGGTTCCAGCCTTCGATGAGGATGGTCTCGCCAACGTCCATGTTCACGCTGCGGTCGGCGCGGGCGGACGGGTCTCCGGGACGTTTTTTCTTGAGGTAGTACCAGCCCACCACCGCCCCCCCGCCCACGATGGCGGCGGCCACGATCTGCACCGTGACCGGCAGGCCCAGGTGCGCGGCCAGGGCGGCTGCCACCAGGCCCACCGCCACCATGAGCAGGTAGAAAGTGCCCGTGAGCAATTCCGCGACGACCACAGCGCCCGCGGCCAGCCACCAGATGGTGGATTCCTCCATAGCCGACTCCTCGTTGTTTGTGTTTAGTGCACCACATTCTGGGTCAAAAGCATGGCAGTTCAAAGGCGCGTCAACGTTATTCCTTACACTTCGCGCCTATTTCGTTTTTTGGCCGGGCAGGGCACGGTTGCACGGAGGCTGCGCATGAAGTTTCGCTTTCCCATCATCATCATCGATGAAGACTATCGTTCCGAGAACACTTCGGGCCTCGGTATCCGCGCGCTGGCGCAGGCCATCGAGTCCGAGGGTTTCGAGGTTGTGGGGGTCACCAGCTACGGCGATCTGTCGCAGTTCGCGCAGCAGCAAAGCCGTGCCAGCGCCTTCATCCTGTCCATCGACGATGAAGAATTCACCGTGGGCGAGGGGCTCGACCCCATCGTGCTGAGCCTGCGCAACTTCATCGGCGAGGTGCGGCGCAAGAACACCGAGGTGCCGATCTACGTGCACGGCGAGACCAAGACCAGCCGCCACCTGCCCAACGACATCCTGCGCGAGCTGCACGGCTTCATCCACATGTTCGAGGACACGCCCGAGTTCGTGGCGCGCCACATCATCCGCGAAGCCAAGAGCTACCTGGAGAGCGTGCAGCCGCCGTTCTTCAAGGCGCTGCTGGACTACGCCGAAGACGGCTCGTACAGCTGGCACTGCCCCGGCCATTCGGGCGGCGTGGCGTTCCTGAAAAGCCCCGTGGGCCAGATGTACCACCAGTTCTACGGCGAGAACATGCTGCGCGCCGATGTCTGCAACGCGGTGGAAGAGCTCGGGCAGCTGCTGGACCACAACGGCGCCATCGGCGAGAGCGAGCGCAATGCCGCGCGCATCTTCAATGCCGACCACTGCTTCTTCGTGACCAACGGCACCAGCACGTCCAACAAGATGGTGTGGCACCACACGGTGGCCCCGGGCGACGTGGTGGTGGTGGACCGCAATTGCCACAAGTCCATCCTGCACAGCATCATCATGACCGGGGCCATCCCCGTGTTCATGAAGCCCACGCGCAACCACTTCGGCATCATCGGGCCCATCCCGCAAAGCGAGTTCGAGCCCAAGGCCATCGAGGCCAAGATCAAGTCCAATCCGCTGCTCAAGGGCGTGGATGCCAAGAAGGTCAAGCCGCGCGTGCTCACGCTCACCCAGTCCACCTACGACGGCGTGCTGTACAACACCGAGACCATCAAGGGCATGCTCGACGGCTATGTGGACAACCTGCACTTCGACGAGGCCTGGCTGCCGCACGCTGCCTTCCACCCGTTCTATGGCAGCTACCATGCCATGGGCAAGAAGCGCACGCGCCCCAAGTATTCGGTGACCTACGCCACGCAGTCCATCCACAAGCTGCTGGCGGGCATCAGCCAGGCCAGCCATGTGCTGGTGCAGGATTCGCAGACCACGAAACTCGACAGGCACCTCTTCAATGAGGCCTACCTGATGCACACCAGCACCAGCCCGCAGTACAGCATCATCGCCAGCTGCGACGTGGCCGCCGCCATGATGGAGCCGCCCGGCGGCACGGCCCTGGTGGAAGAAAGCCTGCTCGAAGCGCTGGACTTCCGCCGCGCCATGCGCCAGGTGGAAGATGACTTCGGCAAGAACGACTGGTGGTTCAAGGTCTGGGGGCCGGACAAGCTCGTGGACGAAGGGCTGGGCCGGGCCGAGGACTGGATCATCCGCAGCGATGGCAAGGGCAAGAAGAACGGCAGCAAGTGGCACGGTTTCGGCCAGCTTGCCGACGGCTTCAACATGCTGGACCCGATCAAGTCCACCATCGTCACGCCGGGCCTGAACCTGGACGGCAAGTTCGACAAGACCGGGATTCCCGCGTCCATCGTGACCAAGTACCTTGCCGAGCACGGCGTGGTGGTGGAGAAGACCGGCCTGTACAGCTTCTTCATCATGTTCACCATCGGCATCACCAAGGGCCGCTGGAACACGCTGCTCACGGCGCTGCAGCAGTTCAAGGACGACTACGAGAAGAACCAGCCCATGTGGCGCATCCTTCCCGAGTTCTGCCAGCAGCACAAGCGCTACGAGCGCATGGGCCTCAAGGACCTGTGCCAGCACGTGCACGAGATGTATGCCAAGTACGACATCGCGCGCCTGACGACCGAGATGTACCTGTCGGACCTCACGCCCGCCATGAAGCCCTCGGACGCGTACGCGCACATCGCGCACCGCCAGACCGAGCGGGTGGAGATCGACCACCTGGAAGGCCGCATCACCGTGGGCCTGGTCACGCCGTACCCGCCGGGCATTCCGCTCTTGATCCCCGGCGAGGTGTTCAACAAGAAGATCGTGGACTACCTCAAGTTCGCCCGCGAATTCGCCAAGCTGTGCCCGGGCTTCGAGACCGACATCCACGGCCTGGTGGAGGTGGAGGACGAGAACGGCCAGGTGCGGTACTACGCCGATTGCGTGGCCGATGCGAACAAGGCCCCCGGCAAGAACCCCAAGCCGCTGGCCACCGCCAAGAACCTGGTGCAGGTGGGGGACGACGGCCCTTACGGGCGCATTGTCTGAAGGCCCGCGCGGACTCTTGGTTGGGGCATGAAGATGGCGGGAGCGCTTGAATGACAAGCGCTCATTGCTATATTTTCAATAGCAAATGCGCGCAAGACATGCCTGCTCAGCGCGCGGGCATGTCCTCGCGTACCCGCACGAAGCTGGCAAACCGGGGCAGCCCGCCCCCGTGCGTGCCGCGATAGCGGTAGGTCACCCAGCTGCCCACCGGCGGTGGATGGCTGCGGTCGGCTTCGGTGAATCCTGCGCCCAGCCGGAAGCGCTGGCCCGAAGGCATCTCCACCAGCAGCGCGCCCATGCGCCCGGCATGACGGCCCTTGCCGGGCAGGTGGGCGACCACGCGGGCCTCGGTGTCTTCGTGGGTCTTGACCTTGACCAGATCGTCGCTGCGTCCTGACCGGTACAGCGAGGCGCCCCGGTGCAGCATCAGGCCTTCGCCCCCCGCACGCACCGTGCGCTGCAGCAGCGACTGCAGGGCGGCGTCGCTGGCCACGCGCTGTTGCGGCACGGCCTGCACCCAGGGCTGGCCGATGCCCGCGACCAGGGCGTTGAGCGCGGCGAGCCGTTCATCGAATGTGCCGCCGTGCCGGGGCAGGTCAAACACCATGAACCGCATCTGGCGCCAGGCGGCGTCATCGGGCTGCTGCTGCCGCGCGGTGGACTGCGCCTGGCTGAATCGGCCACGCCCGGCCCACAGTTCGCCGTCCATGGGGGTATCAGGCCACCCGGCGGTGAACCAGGCCGGGGCGGCAATCGTCTCGCCGCCGCGTGTGCGCAAGACCTGGCCGTCCCAGTAGCCGCGCACACCGTCGTATTTTTCGCTGACCCAGTAGTCCGCCAACGGCATGCCAGGCCGGTGCACATTGGCCAGCAGCAGCGCGGGCGCATCCGCCGCACGGGCGCCGGGCAGGGCCGTGGCCCACGCCAGCCATGCCAGGCAGCTTCTGCGGCGCATATGCTATTGAATGTGTAGCGGCTTGCGCTTTGCCATCAAGCGCTGGTGCGAATTCTGGTTCGTATTTCGTGGCGGATCAGACCTGGTCGGCGCTCAGCCCGGCCGTCTGGCTGAAGCCTCCGTCCACGTAGGTGATTTCGGCGGTCATGCCCGAAGCCAGGTCGGACAGCAGGAACGCCGCCACATTGCCCACGTCTTCGATCGTCACATTGCGGCGCAGCGGCGAGGCGTCGGCCACGCGGCTGAGCAGCTTGCCGAAGTCCTTGATGCCGCTGGCGGCCAGCGTCTTGATGGGGCCGGCGCTGATGCCGTTGGCGCGGATGGCGCGGCCGTCCTCGGTGCGGCCCACGGCTTCGGCCAGGTAGCGCACGGAGGCTTCCAGGCTGGCCTTGGCCAGGCCCATGGTGTTGTAGTTGGGAATGGTGCGCAGCGCGCCCAGGTAGCTCAATGTGAGCAGCGACGACTTGTCGTTCAGGTAGGGCAGGGCGGCCTTGGCCATGGCCGGGAAGCTGTAGGCGCTGATGTCGTGGGCGATGCGGAAGCCCTCGCGCGAGAGGCCCTCGAGGAAGTTGCCGGCGATCGCCTCGCGGGGGGCGAAGCCGATGCTGTGCACGAAACCGTCGAACTTGGGCCACACCTGGGCCAGGTCCGCGAACATGCGCTCGATCTGCTCGTCGCTGCCCACGTCGCAGTCAAAGATCAGCTTGGAGTCGAACTCGGCGGCAAAGTCGGTGATGCGGTCCTTGAAGCGGTCGCCCACGTAGCTGAAGGCCAGCTCGGCGCCCTGCGCGTGGCAGGCCTTGGCGATGCCGTAGGCGATGGAACGGTTGGACAGCACACCCGTGATGAGCAGCTTCTTGCCGGTCAGAAAACCCATTGTTGTTCTCCTGTGGAATGCGGAAATTGGCGTGGGCCGTGGCGCCCTGGCGGCCTGCGGGGGAATCTCCACAGCCTGCGCGGCGGCACCTTCGGCGTAGTGCAGAATTGTCGCATGCGGTTCTGGCTGACTTTTCTGCTGATGGGGTGTGCCGTCCCGGCGTGGGCCGCGCATGGGTACGCGCTGTGGGGCGACCTCAAGTACCCGGCGGGTTTTGCGCATTTCGACTATGTGAACCCCGCGGCCCCCAAGGGCGGCGAGCTGCGCATGGTGAGCAACCTGCGCTATTCCACGTTCGACAAGTACAACCCGTTCACCATGAAGGGCTCGGTGCCCGCGTACCTGAGCGACCTGTTGTTCGAGACCTTGCTGACAGGCTCCATGGACGAGACGGCCTCCGCCTATGGCCTGCTGGCCGAGGATGTGCAGGTGGCCGACGACCGGTTGAGCGCCACGTTCCGCCTGCGTCCCGAGGCGCGCTTTCACAACGGCGATCCCGTCGAGGCCGCGGACGTCAAGTACAGCTACGACACGCTGATCGGCCCCTACGCGTCGCCCAGCTACGCCACGCTGCTGCAGGAGGTGGCGGGCGTCGACGTGCTTGACACGCGCACCGTGCGTTTTCGATTCAAGCAGCCCAACCGCGAACTGCCGTTGACCGCCGGGGGCATCCCGGTCTTCAGCCGCGCCTGGGGGCGCCAGCCCGATGGCAAGGCCAAGCGCTTTGACGAGATCGTGACCGACATTCCCATTGGCAGCGGCCCCTACCGCATCGGGCCGATGAAGTTCGGCCGCGACATCACCTACGAGCGCGATCCCCAGTACTGGGGCCGCAACCTCAACGTCAACCGCGGCGCCTTCAATTTCGACCGCATCACGGTCAAGATCTACAAGGACAACACCGCGCGGCTGGAGGCCATGAAGGCCGGCGAGTTCGATTTCATGACCATCTATTCGGCGGGCGACTGGGCCCGCCGCATCGATGGCAAGCTCTTCAAGCAGGGCGTGCTGGTCAAGAAGGACATGGCGCACAGGCTGCCCGCGGGGTTCCAGAGCTACGTGCTCAACACGCGCCGCCCCATCCTCCAGGACGTCCGCGTGCGCGAGGCGCTGGGCCTGGCCATCGACTACGAGTGGATGAACCGCCAGATGTTCTATGGTGGCTACCCGCGCGTGAAGGACCTGTTCGGAAACACCAGCTGCGAAGCCACGGGTACGCCAGGGCCTGAGGAGCTGGCCCTGCTGGAGCCCTGGCGCGGCAAGGTGCCCGACGCCGTGTTCGGCCCCATGTACACGCCGCCCGTGACGGAGGGAGACGGCCATTCGCTGCGCGACAACCTGCGCCGCGCCCGCCAGCTGCTGGCCGATGCGGGGTGGACGTACCGCGACGGCGCCCTGCGCAACGCCAAGGGCGATCCCATGGAGATCGAATACCTGGACAGCAAGGAAGCGGGGGCCCGGACCGTCACCCCCTGGATGCGCAATCTGGAAAAGCTCGGCATCACGCTGCGGTTCTCGTCGGTGGACTTTGCGCTGTACCTGCAGCGCATGGACAAGTTCGACTACGACATGGTCAGCCTGAACTACCCCGGCACCTACAACCCGGGGCAGGCCATGAAGGAGCTGTTCGGCAGCAAGGGGGCCGATGTGGAAGGCTCCAGCAACCACGCGGGCGTGAAGAGCCCTGCGGTGGATGCCCTGGTGACGGCGCTGACCCGTGCGCGCAGCCAGTCGGAGATGCTGCCCGCCTGCCGCGCGCTGGACCGCGTGATCATGCACAGCCACTACCTCATACCGCAGTGGACGCTGGCCTCGCACCGCGTGGTGTACAACCAGCAGCGCCTGGCCTACAAGGAGCCGATGCCGCCCTATGCCAAGGCGGAGGAATGGCTCATGTACTCATGGTGGAGCCTCAAGCCATGACCCCGAAGCCGCCGCAGCCCTGAGAGTCACCCTTTCCATCCCATGCTCGCCTACATCGCCAAACGCCTGCTGCTGATGCTGCCCACCCTGCTGGGGGTGCTGCTCGTGACTTTCGCGGTGATCCAGTTCGTGCCGGGGGGGCCGGTGGAGCAGTACCTGGCCGAAGCGCGCACGGCCGCGGGCAAGAGCGGCGTGGAATCGGGCGGCATGGCCTACCGGGGCGACCAGGGCGTGGACCCCAAGCGGCTTGCGCAGATCAAGGCGCTGTACGGCTTCGACAAGCCCGCGCACGAGCGTTTCCTGCAGATGCTGGGGCAGTTTGCGCGCTTCGACCTGGGCCAGAGCTTTTTCCAGAACAAGGCCGTCTGGGATCTGGTGAAGGAAAAGCTCCCCGTCTCCATCAGTCTGGGCCTGTGGACCTTCTTCATCAGCTACCTGGTGGCAGTGCCGCTGGGTGTGGCCAAGGCGGTGCGGGCAGGCTCGCGGTTCGACCTCGTGACCACGCTGATCATCCTGGTGGGCTATGCCATTCCGGGCTTCGTGCTGGGCGTGGCGCTGCTGGTGATCTTTGGCGGGCAGCTGCAGTGGTTCCCGCTCAGGGGCCTGACCTCGGCCAACTGGGACGAGCTTTCCTGGGGCGCGCGCATCGTGGACTACCTGTGGCACATCACGCTGCCCGTCACGGCCATGGTGCTGGGCAGCTTCGCGGTGACGGCCATGCTCACCAAGAACGCGTTCCTGGAAGAGATTCGCAAGCAGTACGTCCTCACGGCCCGCGCCAAAGGCCTGTCGGAGCGGCAGGTGCTGTGGAAGCACGTGTTTCGCAACGCGCTCATCCCCATCATCACCGGGTTTCCGGCCGCGTTCGTCGGTGCGTTCTTCACGGGCTCGCTCCTGATCGAGACACTGTTCTCCCTCGACGGGCTGGGCCTGCTCAGCTACGACAGCGTCATCCGCCGCGACTACCCCGTGGTGCTGGGCACGCTGTACCTGTTCACGCTGATCGGCCTGGTGACCAAGCTGGTCAGCGACCTGTGCTACGTGTGGGTGGACCCCCGCGTGAAGTTTGACTAGCCCGCCAGCCCGCCCAGCCAGCTTGAACCAAACGAACAGCCAGCCCTGATGAGCCCTGCCTCTCCATCGCCTTCGCTCTCTCCCGCGCGCCGCGCGTGGCTGCGCTTTCGGCGCAACCGCCTGGGCTACTGGAGCCTGTTGATCTTCAGTGCCCTGGTGCTGCTGAGCCTGTGCGCCGAACTGGTCAGCAACGACAGGCCGCTCATCGTGCGCTACGAGGGGCACACCTACTTTCCGATGCTCAAGGACTACCCCGAGACCACGTTCGGCGGAGACTTCGAGACCCCCACCGACTACCTGGACCCCTTCATCAAGAACCGGCTGAGCCAGGGCAGCAACTGGGCGCTGTACACCCTCAATCCGTACGGGCCCAACACGCTCAACTACTTCGCCAAGTCGCCCAACCCGTCGGCGCCCACCGGCGACAACTGGCTGGGCACCGACGACCGGGGGCGTGACCTGCTGGCCCAGCTGCTCTACGGCTTTCGCGTGAGCGTGCTGTTCGGCCTGGCGCTCACGGTGACGGGCGTGCTGCTTGGGGTGGTCACGGGGGCGATCCAGGGGTTCTTTGGGGGCAAGACCGATCTGGCGTTCCAGCGCTTCATGGAAATCTGGGGCTCCATGCCCGAGCTGTACCTGCTCATCATCTTCAGCGCCGTGTTCGCCCCGAGCATCTCGCTGCTGCTCATCCTTCTCTCCCTGTTTGGCTGGATGGGCCTGTCGGACTACGTGCGCGCCGAGTTCCTGCGCAACCGCCAGCTCGACTACGTGAAGGCGGCGCGGGCCCTGGGCGTGGGCAATGCGCAGATCATCTGGCGCCACATCCTGCCCAACAGCCTCACCCCGGTGGTGACCTTCCTGCCGTTTCGCATGAGCGCGGCCATCCTCGCGCTCACTTCGCTCGACTTCCTGGGCCTGGGCGTGCCGCCCGGCACGCCGTCGCTGGGCGAGCTGCTGAGCCAGGGCAAGAACAGCATCGACGCGTGGTGGATTTCCTTGTCCACCTTCGCCGTGCTGGTCACCACCTTGCTTCTGCTGACCTTCATGGGCGATGCGCTGCGGGACGCCCTCGACCCCCGAAAGGCCGATCAATGATCGCCCCCACGCCTGGCACCGGCATGTCCTCGCTGCCCCCCGGGGGCGCTCCCGCTGCCCCGCTGCTCGACGTGCGGGATCTGCACGTGCGCTTCGGCGCCAAGGAGGTGGTGCGCGGGGCCAGCTTCACCATCGCAGCCGGCGAAAAACTCGCGCTGGTGGGCGAGTCCGGCTCCGGCAAGACCATCACCGCGCTCAGCCTGCTGCGGCTGGCGGGCAATGCCGCCATCACCGGCCAGGCCATGCTGCGGGGGCAGCGCGATCTGCTGGCGCTCACGGAGCGCGAGATGCGGGGCGTGCGCGGCGGCGAGATCGCCATGGTCTTCCAGGAGCCGATGACCGCGCTCAACCCGCTGATGACCATTGGCACGCAGATCGCCGAGATCCTGCAGCTCAAGAAAGGCCTGACGGGCGAGCAATGCGCGCAGGCCGCCGTTGCGCTGCTGGCCAAGACCGGCATTCCCGAGCCCGCGCGCCGCGCCAACAGCTTTCCCCACCAGCTCTCGGGCGGCCAGCGCCAGCGCGCCATGATCGCCATGGCCCTGGCCAGCGAGCCGCAGCTGCTGCTGGCCGACGAACCCACCACCGCGCTCGACGTCACGCTGCGCGGCCAGATCCTGGACCTGCTGTCCGATCTGCAGCGGCAGAACGGCATGGCGGTGCTGCTGATCACGCACGACCTCAACCTGGTGCGCCGCTTCGCGGACCGCGTGGCCGTGATGGAGCAGGGCGTGCTGGTGGAGCAGGGGCCCGTGGCCGAGGTGTTCGGCGCGCCGCAGCATGCCTACACCCGCCGCCTGATCGCCAGCCAGCCGCGCCGTGACGTGGCACCCGCCGATTCCCCCGCGGGCACGCCGCCGGTGGTCCAGACGCGGGACCTGCGCGTGGTGTATCCCACGCCGCTCCCCGGCCTGCGGGGATGGTTCCAGAAAGGCGAGTTCGTGGCCGTGCAGGCCGCCACGCTCGCGCTGCCGCCCGGAGAGACGCTGGGCGTGGTGGGCGAATCCGGGTCGGGCAAATCCACGCTGGCGCAGGCCATCCTGGGCCTGCTGCCCTGCACCGGCCAGCTGCAGGTCGGCGGGCAGGCGTGGCAGCAGCCCGCCACGCGCAACACGCCCGCCAACCAGCAGCTGCGCCGCCGCGTGCAGGTGGTGTTCCAGGACCCGTTCTCGTCGCTCTCTCCGCGCCTGACGGTCGAAGAGATCGTGGGCGAGGGCCTCAAGGTGCATGAGCCCGCGCTGGGCGTGGCCCAGCGGCGCGCCCGGGTCGAGGCCGCGCTGGCCGAGGTGGGTCTGGCCGAGGCCCAGTACCCGCGGCTGCTCGAGCGCTACCCGCATGAATTCTCCGGTGGGCAGCGCCAGCGCCTGGCCATCGCGCGCGCCCTCATCGTGCAACCGCAGGTGCTCGTGCTCGACGAGCCCACCAGCGCGCTCGACGTCACCATCCAGCAGCAGGTGCTGGGCCTGCTGCAGCGCCTGCAGAAAGAAAAGGGCCTGAGCTACCTGCTCATCACCCACGACGTGGACGTGATCCGGGCCATGGCGCACCAGGTGCTGGTGATGAAGGATGGCACCGTGCTGGAAAGCGGCAGCGTGGACGAGGTGCTGGACGCACCCCGGCACCCGTACACCCAGCGCCTGGTGGCCGCCGCCACCGTGCCCGGGGCGGAGTAGTTTCTGGCCGAAATGGCCGCTGGCGCTTGTGGTGAAAGCGCGGGGCGCTATTTAATTGGTAGCAAAAGAGGCTTGATGCCGGTTGGGTGCGGCGCACCACATCGCATCGCGGTGCTTCGCCGCGGCCAGGTGCTGGCATCCGGCGCACGGGCTCCACGCCTGCAGCGCCTGGCCTTGCCTCAGGTCATCACTGCGCGCCTGGCGTGCTGTTCACTGGCGGGCGGCGCCCACAGGATGCGGCCCACGTCGATGCCCATGGACTGCGCACGCTCGATCAGGTGTTCGCGCACATGCCAGGGCAGGGTGGGGGTGCGCGACAGGATCCACAGGTAGTCCTTGCTGGAGCCCACCACCATGGCCCACTGGTAGTTCTCATCCAGCGCCACCACGTTGTAGCCGCCGTAGAACGGCCCGAAGAACGACACCTTCAACGCCGCGCGCGTGGGCGCATCGACGAAGCTTGCCGTGCCCTCGGCCTCCTTCCACTCCTTGCGCACCGGGTCGTACCCCCGGTTCACCACCTTCACGGTGTCGTCGGGGTTGCGGCTGTAGGTGGCGCTGGTCTGGGTGAGCCCGCGCTCGAACGAGTGGTCGATGCGCGCCACCTCGTGCCAGTGGCCGGTGTAGCGGTCCACATCGAAGCCGGTCACGGCCTGGATGCCTTCGGGCGTGCGTGGCGTGGAGCAGGCCGTGAGCGCCAGCAGCGCCATCAGTGCGGTGGCTCCGATCACCAGGGACCAGGGGGAGTGGCGGCGAGGCATGGCGTGGATGCGCATGGGATTGCTCCTGCGGTGGCGGCTTTCGAGGGTGCGTTGCAGGGCTTTGTGGGCATGCGCTGCGCGGCGGTTGTCTGTGCGTTCGACTGTAGGCACGGTGGCTGCCCCGGCGTGTAGGCGCAGGCTGGCAGCGCCTGTCGGCGCGGCGCAGGGGTTGTGTGCGGGGCTCAACGCCCGGCAGCGCGGCGTTGACGGACCGGCGGCAGTCGTCCAGGCGTAGAGTGGGGCCAGGCGCCTTCTGCCTGTTTGCTGCCTGTTGGCGAATGCGCCCCGATCGGAGAGGAACACCCATGACCGCCCACCCCCACCCTGCGCACAACGCCCCACCCCTGGAAGACGGCCCGCCCCGGGTGGACCCCTTGCGCTTTCACCGGCGCCATGAGCACCTGGCCCCTACCTTCGGCACGGACCGGTTTGCGTTGCAGGCCGAGGCCTTTGCGCGGTTCTTTGGCACGCCGCTGTTTCTCGGTGCGCAGACGCTGATCGTGGCGGCGTGGATCTTGATCAACGTGCTGGGTGCCGCCAGGTTCGATCCCTATCCGTTCATCCTGCTCAACCTTGCGTTCAGCCTGCAGGCGGCCTACGCCGCGCCGCTCATCCTGCTCGCCCAGACGCGGCAGGCCGCCCGCGACAAGCACCACGCCGACGCGGATGCGCAGCACCGCGAGGCGCTGGCCATCGCCAGCGAACAACGTCAGGCCATTGCCGCGCAGAATGCCGCGCAGGTGCTGGAGCTGCTGCAGCAAAACACCCTGTTGACCGAACAGACGCGCCAGCTCACGCTGCGCGTCGAAGCACTGACTGTGGAGATCCACCAGCGATTTGTCACGCAGGCCGCGCGGCCGTGACGGGACGGATCCACGAACGACTTCCCGCCATCCACGCGGGCCCGGGCCATGCCCTCCTGCTCCTTGCCCACCACACCGCGGAATGTCCATGCCCCCACCATCCCCGCCATCTCCTTCGTCCCCTCCGGCCCCGCCGGTGGCTTCATCGCCGTCGCCCCAGGGGGGTGATGCGGACGTCGATATCGCGTCGCTGTACCGCCGGGTCCATGGCCTTGCCGTGCCAGGGCAGCTGGCCACCGCCCTGCACATGGGGGCGGAGCACACCGTGGTGGCGACGGGGCTGGATCCTCAGCTGCCCTCCGTCGTGCTGACCCTGGCGCTGGGCAGCCAGAAGACGGCGCGCGATTTTTTCCGCGGGGTACTTCCCACCCCCTTCGAGCTGGAGACCGCCATTGCGCAGGTGGAGGACGAGGTCTACGCCGCCCATGTCCGCCATCGCCCCTGGGTGCCGCAGGGTGCGGTGGTCGCGCCTTGTTCCGCAGACCCGGCGCTGCACGAGATCGCCACCCTGGCGGGCATTGCGCCAGGGCCGCGGCGCATGCTCACTCTCGATGCCCTGGAGCATGTGTTCAACCGGCTTGTCTCCGTATCCCAAGGGCGTCCGGCTTCGCAGGAGGGGTTGCCCGCCCGCGCTGCATTCGCGGCCACCCTGCTGGTGCTGCGCGAGCTGATGCACCACATGCCGTTCGGGTCGCTCACGCTGATGGACGGTGCCTGAGGGGCCGGGGGCCGATGGGTGGCCCAACGCTGGACGGTGCGGGCATGTGGTGGAAAGCGGCGCGGAGAGCGTGCGCCGCTCGTCGCCAAGTCTGGGTGTTGTCCTACAGACACGCGCCGGGATGCCTCTAAGGTTGTTTGTGTGAATTTTTCACATTCTTCGGGGCGCTCCCCTGGTCCCGCAGCCGCCAACATCTCACCAAAGAGGCCACCCCCATGAAAACACACCCTTGTCTGCGCACCGTCCTGTGTGCACTGTCCATCGCCAGCCTTGCCGCCTGCGGGGGCGGTGGTGGAGGTGGCGAAACCAGCGGAAATGGCACGTTGCGCCTGGCGATGACGGATGCCCCCAGCTGCGGCTATTCCGCCGTGAATGTCACGGTCGAGAAAGTGCGCGTCCACCAGAGCAGCAATGCCTCGGACAACGATGCGGGCTGGTCAGAGATCGTGCTGAACCCGGCACGCAGGGTGGACCTGCTGACGCTGACGAACGGTGTGCTCATGGAGCTGGGGCAGGTGCCGCTGCCCGCGGGAAAGTACACGCAGTTGCGGCTCGTGCTGGCCAGCAACACAGGGGCCCAGCCGCTGGCCAATTCAGTGGTCCCCACCGGCGCATCGGAAGTCGCGCTGAAAACGCCGAGCGGGCAGCAATCGGGCGTCAAGACGAATGTGAATATCGACGTGGGCGCCAATCAGATGGCCGACTTCGTTCTGGACTTCGATGCCTGCAAGTCGGTGGTGGCCGCTGGCGCCTCGGGCCAGTATCTTCTCAAACCCGTGGTGTCGGTGATCCCGCGCTTCGTTTCCGGTGTGCAGGGCTATGTGGAACCCGGCACGGGCACCAGCGTCTCCCTGCAGTTCAACGGTGAGCTGGTGCGCGCCACCACACCCGACAGCGCGGGCAGGTTCCTGCTCCAGCCGGTGGCCCCGGGCAGCTACACGCTGGTCGTCGTGGGTGCGGGGCGCACCACCACGGTGGTCACGGGGGTCCCGGTGGCCGCCGAGACAGTGACTTCCGTGGGCGCGGGCGCCGCGCCTTTGAGCCTGCAGCCATCTCCGGTCGCGACGGTGAAGGGCACCGCCCCGGTGGACACCATGGTGCGGGTGCTCCAGCCCTTGTCGTTGGGGGGCACGATCGAAGTGGCCGGCCGGGGCGTTGACGGGGTGACAGGGGCCTACGGCTTCACGGTACCTACCCTCGCGCCGCGGGTCGCCCCCTATGCCGCGCCGGGCACCAGCCTGGTGTTTGCCGCGGACTCCGCGGCGGCGGGGCGCTACGCTGTTCAGGCCCGCCTGGGTGGTTTTGCCGACAAGACGCAGGCACTGCCTGTCCTGACGGAGGGTGCCGTGCAAACCACGGATTTCACCTTCCCCTGACACCGCGGGCGGAGGGCACCGCCCCGCCTGCGATGAATGGCAGCGGGGCGGCCTTTCAGGACGGGGGGCGCGTCTCGGCACCTGTCGGCCAGGGCGGTGATGTCAGGGCTCTCCGGCCGGCCGCGCCACGAGGTCCTTCCGGTCGCCGGAAAACCAGGCCGCCAGGAAATCCGCCAGCGCCCGCGTCTTGGCCGACAGGTCGCTGCGGGTGGGGTACACCAGCGTCACGTCCGCCGCGGGCAAGGCCCAGGCGGGCAGAACGCGCCGCAGGCGGCCAGCGGCCAGGTGGGCTGCCACGTCCCACTCGGAGCGCATCAGCACGCCGTGGCCTTCCAGGGCCCAGGTGGTGGCGGCCGCGCCATCGTTGGTGCTGAGCATGCCGCGCACCTTCACCGTTTCCTGCCGCCCGCCCTGGTGCAGGTGCCAGGTGCCATAGGTTTCATCGCTTTCGCGGATCACGATGCACAGGTGGGCCAGCAGGTCGGCGGGCTGGGCGGGCTCGCCCGCGTGGGCCAGGTAGGCCGGCGACGCGCACAGCACGCGCCGGTTGGCCATCAGCCTGCGGGCCGTGAGGCGCGAGTCGGGCAGGTCGCCAAAGCGCACGGCGGCATCCAGGCCCTGTTCCACCAGGTTCACGGGCCGGTCGGTCAGGTGCGGTTGCACCTCCACTTCGGGGTAGGCGCGCGAGAAGGCCGACAGGGCGGGCGCGATGTGAACGCGGCCAAAGCCCAGCGTGGCCGCCAGCTTGATGAGCCCGCGCGGCGAGCTGCGCGCGCCGGCCACCGTGCGCTCCAGCGCCTCCAGGTCGCCCAGGATGCGGGCACCATCCAGCAGGTAGGTCTCGCCCTCGGGCGTGAGGTGGATGCGCCGCGTGGTGCGGTGCAGAAGGCGCACGCCCAGCCGGTGCTCCAGCTGGGCCAGGCGCCGGCTGACCGCGGGCGGGGTGATGCCCATCTGCTGCGCGGCGGCGGCCAGGCTGCCTTCCTTCATGAGCAAGGCAAAGAAGCGCAGGTCCGAAAAGCCGTCCATGGGTACCTTATTCGTGCGTTGAATTTATGAATGAAATGATTTTGACGGTATTTATGGCGTTGAACATCACTCATAAGATCCAGCCACAACAAATACCCTCAGGAGACAACCCATGACCGATTCCACCCTCCCGACACCGTCCCTGTTTCCCCGCCGGCTGGCTGTGGCGGCAACGGCCGCCGCCACGCTGGCACTGCTGTCGCCCGCTGCGGCCCTGGCCCAGCCAGCGGCTTATCCCAACAAGGCCATCAAGCTCGTGGTCCCCTATGCGCCGGGCGGCAGCGCCGACATCGCCGCGCGGCTCATCACCGATGAATGGGGCAAGGCCCTGGGCGGCTCGCTGTTCATCGAGAACAAGGGCGGCGCGGGCGGCAATATCGGCGTGGACATGGTGGCCAAGGCCGCACCGGACGGCTACACCATCGGCCTGCAGACCGTGTCCCTGGCCATCAACCCCAGCCTGACGGCCAAGATGCCCTACGACACCCTGAAGGACCTGGCGCCCATCGGCATGGTGGCCAGTTCGCAGCATGTGCTGGTGGTCAACAACGCCTTGCCCGCCAAGAACATCAAGGAACTGGTGGCGCTGCTCAAGGCGCAGCCGGGCAAGTACTCGTATGGCTCGGCCGGCGCGGGCAGCACCTTCCACATGTCGGCCGAGTTGTTCAAGGCCGTGGCGGGCACGCCCATCGTGCACATACCCTACCGCGGCGGCGGCCCGGCCATGATCGACACCATGTCGGGCCAGGTGGCGCTGAGCTTTCCGGTGCTGTCGGCCGCGCAGCCGCACGTGCAGGCGGGCAAGCTCAGGGCGCTGGGCGTCACCGGTACCAAGCGCTCGGCGCTCATGCCCGACGTGCCCACCATTGCCGAGGCGGGCCTGCCTGGCTACGCGTTTGAAACCTGGTTCATCGTGTTCGCGCCGGCCGGCACGCCCAAGCCGGTCGTCGACAAACTCAACACCACCCTGAACCAGGCGCTCAACACCCCGGCGCTCAAGGAGCGCATGGCCAAGGACGGTTTCGACCCCATTCCATCGACGCCCGAGCAGGCCCGCGCACGGATCGAAAAAGAGATGCCGCAGTGGGCCAAATTGATCAGGGAGCGGGGCATCACCGCCGAATAGGCACCGCCGCAATTTCAACGACACCATGACCACGACGACCCCGCTTTTCCCCGGCTTCACCCCCCACCGTGTGCCCACGCCCGACGGCCAGCACATCCACGCGCTGGTGGGCGGCACGGGCCCGGCCCTGCTGCTGCTGCACGGCCACCCGCAGACCTCGGCCATCTGGCACAAGGTGGCGCCGGTGCTGGCCCGGCACTTCACGCTGGTGCTGGCGGATTTGCGGGGCTATGGCGATTCCGCAAAACCTGCTGGGGATGCCGAGCATGCCCTCTACAGCAAGCGCACCATGGCCGCCGACATGCTGGCCGTGATGCAGCACCTGGGCCACCCACGCTTCACCGTGCTGGCCCACGACCGGGGCGCCCGCGTGGCGCACCGCCTGGCGGCCGACCACCCGGCCGCCGTGTTGCGCATGGTGCTGCTGGACATCGCCCCCACGCTGACCATGTACGAACAGACCAGCAACGCCTTTGCGCGTGCCTACTGGCACTGGTTCTTTTTGATCCAGCCCGCGCCGCTGCCCGAGCGCCTGATCGAGGCCGACCCCGCCGCCTATGTGCGCGACGTGATGGGCCGGCGCAGCGCCGGCCTGGCCCCGTTCGACCCGCGGGCCCTGGCCGAGTACGTGCGCTGCCTGGGCCTGCCCGGTACGGCCCACGGCATCTGCGAGGACTACCGCGCCGCCGCCGGCATCGACCTGGTGCATGACCGCGCCGATCGCGACGCGGGCCGCCAGCTGGCCATGCCGCTCCTGGCCCTGTGGGGCGAGCAGGGCGTGGTGCACCAGTGCTTTGCGCCCCTGGCCGAGTGGCAGCGCGTGGCGGCCGACGTGCGCGGCCACGCACTGCCTTGCGGCCACTACATCGCCGAGGAGGCGCCGGATGCGCTGCTCGACGCGGCGCTGCCCTTCCTGCTGGCCGACCGGTAAGGCTGCACCCAACGACAACCCCCGACGCTGACCATGACCACTCCCTCAACGCTCTACCAAAAGCTGGTGGCATCGCACACCGTGGCCGTTCTGGACGAACAGAACGTTCTGCTGTTCTGCGACCTGCACCTGATGAACGAATACACCAGCCCCCAGGCCTTTGCCGGCCTGCACGAGGCCGGGCGCGGCGTGCCCGTGCCGGGGCAGAACGTGGCGGTGGTGAGCCACATCATCCCCACGCACCCGGTGCGCTGGCGCACCATCCAGGACCCGCCTTCGGCCCTGCAGGCCAGCAACCTCAAGGCCAACTGCGACCGCCACGGCATCCCGCTGTTCGACACCAACGACCCGCTGCAGGGCATCGAGCACGTGATCGCGCCCGAGCACGGCATGGTGCGCCCGGGCATGGTCATCATCTGCGGTGACAGCCACACCACCACGTACGGCGCGCTGGGCGCGCTGGGCTTCGGCATCGGCACGTCGGAGGTCGAGCACGTGCTGGCCACCCAGACCCTGGTCTACCGCCTCGCCAAGGACATGCGCATCCGCGTGGACGGCACGCTGCCCAGGGGCACCACGGCCAAGGACCTGATCCTCATGGTCATCAGCCGCATCGGCGCGCAGGGCGCACGGGGCTATGTGGTGGAGTTCTGCGGCAGCGCCATCGAAGCCCTGTCGGTGGAGGCGCGCTTCACGCTGTGCAACATGGCGGTGGAGGCGGGTGCGCGCGGTGCGCTGATCGCACCCGACGCCACCGCCATCGACTACGTGCTGGCCAAGGCCCCCGACATCACCGGCGGCGTGCGCACGCAGGCCCTGGCCTACTGGGCCACGCTGGGCAGCGACGCAGGCGCCGTGTTCGACGTGGAGCATGTGTTCGACGCCAGCGCCGTGGCCCCCTTCGTCACCTGGGGCACCAGCCCCGACCAGGCCATGGCCATCCACGCCACCGTGCCCCGGCCCGAGGACATCACCGACGCCGTGCAGCGCAGCAGCGCCGAGCAGGCCCTGCGCTACACGGCCCTGGCGGCAGGGCAGCCGCTGGCGGGCGTGCCGGTGCAGCATGTGTTCATCGGCTCGTGCACCAATGCGCGCATCGAGGACCTGCGCGAGGTGGACCGCATCGTCGGCACCCGCCACGTGGCCAGTGGCGTGCGCGCCATGGTCGTGCCCGGCTCGGGCGCCGTGAAGGCCCAGGCCGAGGCCGAGGGCATCGCCGCGCGCCTGGTGGCCGCGGGCTTCGAGTGGCGCCAGCCCGGCTGCTCCATGTGCCTGGCCATGAACGACGACGTGCTGGCCCCCGGCCAGCGCTGCGCCTCCACCACCAACCGCAATTTCGAGGGCCGCCAGGGCCGTGGCGCCATCACCCACCTGATGAGCCCGGCCATGGCCGCCGCCGCCGCCGTCACGGGCTGCATCACCGACGTAAGAACCCTGGAGGTGACCGCATGAGCGCCGACCACAACCACACCACCGTGCGCGGCCAGGCGGCCCTGCTCGACATCGCCAACCTCGACACCGATCAGATCATGCCCAAGCAGTTCCTGCGCGGCATCGACAAGTCGGGCCTGGCGCCGGGCCTGCTGTACGACCTGCGCTTTGACGGCGCCGGGCAGCCGCGCGAAGACTTCGTGCTCAACCAGCCGGCGTTTGCCGGCACCGATGTGCTGCTGGCCGGCAGCAACTACGGCTGCGGCTCCAGCCGCGAGCATGCCGTGTGGGGCATGCAGCAGTACGGCTTCCAGGCCGTGGTGGCGTCGAGCTTTGGCGAGATCTTCTACTCCAACGCCATGAACAACCGCCTGCTGCTGGCCATGGTGACCGAGGCCGATGCCCAGGCCTTCATGCGCGAGGCCCGTGCCACTAACGGTCCCTTGGCCATGGAGATCGACGTGGAACAGCGCCAGGTGCGCACGGCAGGGCACAGCGCACCGTTCACCATCTCCGAGCGGCACCGGCGCATGTTCCTCGACGGGCTGGATGTGATTGGAGCTTCGCTCACCTACCAGGCGCAGATCGATGCCTTTGCCCAGCGGCACTGGGCCGCGCAGCCCTGGGTGAAGGATGTCGCGCGGCGCACGCGCGAGCGGCTTGGGGCCGCCTCCGCGCAGGCCTGAACCGCCAGCGCCTTGGCGCCGCGGGGCACCTACTTGGCGGCGGGCTTGCCGGCCTGCGCCGCCTTCGCGGTCTTGTTGTAGACCTCCATCACCGTGGCGAAGTCGCGCTCGAAGTTGATGGGCAAGAAGGTGTCGTTGCCCGGCAGCAGCTGGCGCAGCTTGGGCGAGAAGCTGTAGCTGTACGAGCATTTCTTCACGCGCGCCTGCACCTCGGGCGACACGTCCTTGCCCAGGGTCCAGGTTTCGGTCATGAACGGCGGGCTTTCCCACAGCGTGCGGATGCTCGAACCCTTCACATCGCCCTTGACCACCATGCGCTGGTACAGGTCGCTGGCCACGGCGGCGGCGGGGTAGAAGCCGTGCATCACACCCGTCACCGAGCGCTCGTGGCCGTTGGAGAACACCACCTCGTAGTTCTGGTCCGGCACCAGGCCAATGGCCGGGAACAGCGCGCGCGGCGCCAGGTTGCCGGAGTTGGATGTGGGCGTGGTGTGCGCGATCTTCTTGCCCACCAGGTCCTGCGGCTTGGTGAACGGGCTGTCCACGCGCGCAATCAGGATCAGCTTGTACGAGTTGCGCTGCCCGCTGGCCTTGTTGCCCGGCACGCCAAACGGCGCGGGCTGGCCGGCGGCCACCAGCTGCGGCACCAGGCCGGGGTTCACCTGGGCCAGCTGGGCCTTGCCGGCGACCAGGCTGTCGATGAGGTCCTTCTCCCCCAGCACGTCGATGTTGGTGCTGCGTTCCAGCGACTCGCCCTGCAGGTTCTGCAGGTCGATGTTGCCGCAGCGCGCCAGATGATTGAAGTAGTCGCCCCACAGCAGCATGGTTTCGCTCTTGGCGTAGGTCTTGGGCATGGCCACCACCAGCTTCTCGCGCGTCCCGCTGAAGGCGGGGGATGGGGCCGTGGCTGCGGCGCGGACAGCGGCGGCGCGGGCCTGGGGTGTGGCGGCGGTGTCCGTCTGGGCGGCAACGGGGCCGAGCGTGAAGGTGGCGCAGAGCAAAAGCGCGCCAGAGCGTGCGTGAGAACGCATGGTGAATCTCCCTCGGGGTTTTGTGATGGTGGTGGCCCGCAGGCCAACCTGGCGGGGCCACGCACGGGTTGCGGGCCTGCCGGTGGCGTGCCGCGCGGCGCTGCCCGGCCGCGCGGCGGGCTGGCCGTCGAGTATGCATGAAGCTCCCGCGCGCCAAGGCAAGCGGCGGGTGCTGGAACCGTGGAGGCGCGTGGCGCCCACCGCATCCGTCCAACGGCCGTGCCGCTGAAGGACGGTGGTTGACATGGCGTCAAGTGCCAGGGCCCGGACGATGGACAACGCCGAGAGGGACGGTGCCCGCGAAGCCGGTAACAATTCGTGTACTTCCACCGCGAACCCACTCTCCCTACCGCCGCACCATGTCGCAAAACGCACACACCCTGCACCTGTTCTTCGAAGACGCGATCAAGCTCAAGACCGGCCAGCTGGTCTACCAGTACCTGGCCGCCGGCAATACCGAACAGGCGCAGCGCTGGGCCCAGAAACTGGGGGGCGCGGATCTGGCGGCGCTGTGGGACGAACAGTGGTTCAACCAGGAGGTCCTGGCCCAACGCACCCACCTGCTGCTGCGCTTTGACACCGGCACGCACGACGACCTTCCCTTGCGGGCGCTCGAAACACTGTTTGCCCACGGCCTGCAGTCGGCGGTGCTGGAGGTGTTCTACGACCAGGTGGGCGAAACCGAGCGCATGCACTTCGACAAGGGCCAGTGGGTCTCGCGCAAGGCGTTCTTCGAGGCCAACCCGCAGTGGCGCGCGGTGGTGGAGCCCGTGGACGAACCCGTGGCTGCCGGTGAGGCTGGCGAAGGGCCCGACGAGGAAGATGCCCACGCCCACTCCAAGGACCCGGGCAAGCCGGTCTCAGTGTCCAAGCTGCGCAAGCAGGAGGCCGAGCGCAGGAAGAAGGGCGAGGAAGCCGCGCAGGCCTTCATCGACATGGCCAAGGAAATGCACAAGACCGGCACCTCTCCCGTTCAGGGACTGATCGCGGTGCTGCTGCTGCGCGCCGGCTTCAAGGGGCTGCTGCAGGCCATCGCGTTCACGGTGGTCACCGTGCTGCTGTTCAAGGGCCTGTGGCTCTGGCTGGGGCTGGGCCTGGTGCTGGCCATCGTGCTGCCGCTGTACTACATGCTGAGCGAGTACAAGGACCTCCACGGGGATGGCGACGAGGACGGCGACCCGGACAAAGACGCCGACGACGACAGCGAAGATGGCGGCGAGAGCGAGGGCCGTGGTGGCGAAGCGCCGCAGGGCGGCAACGCCGGCAAGTCCAGCCATTGAATCCGAGGGAGACACACAAAATGCTGACACAGATCGAATGGTGGGGCGGGCTGATCTTCGTGCTGGGCGCGATCACCTACAAGCTCGTGATGGGCGCGCTGGAAAAGAAGGACGATGGCATCCATTGGTACCGGCTTCAGATGCACGCCTTCTTCCTGCTGCCCGCCGTGGTGCTGGCCGCGTATTTCTATCCGCTGGACAGCCCGTGGCTGCGGTACGGCTACCTGGGCGTGCTGGGTGTCTCGCTGCTGGTGGTGCTGGTGATGCTGGTGCAGGAGATCACGGGCGACGCACCCGGGGACGATGCGGAGAAGGCCGCCACGCTCGACACAGTCAAGGGGGAGGGGGGAGAGGAAAAGAAAAAGCAGACCGAAAACGAGGAGGATGAAACCGGCTGGCTGACGGCGGTGCTGGGGGCCCTGGTGCTCTACAGCCCGGTGCTCGCGGCTTGTGGCCTGGGTTGCTACAAGGCCTGGCCCCTGGTGCAGGCGCTCTGGTAGCGCGGCCTGCGCGGGCAACGCCGGAAGGTGCCGGGTGCTGGACGGCACCGGCACGCATCACAATCCGTGCCAGCCAGCCACCGACTTCTTTTCGTTTGTGTTCTTTCCAAAGCCCTCTCACCGCGCGGCGCGCAGAGTGCCCACCCCCACAGCCATGGCCCACGATTCCTTTCCGGAGCTTCTCTCGCTCTACATGCGGCGCATTCGCGCCAGCGCCTCCGGCGTGGCCACCGAGATCGGCCTGAGCCGCGAGGCCGTGAACAACTGGCGCAACGGCCTGTCGGCGCCCAACCCCCGCTCGCGAGAAAAACTGGTGGCCTGCACCCGCTACCTGCGCCTGACGGAAACCGAGGCCAACCGCCTGCTCAGCGCCGCCGGCTTCGAGCCCGAGTTTCCGCTGCAGGCCGAGTCGGCGGGCGCGGCGCAGCCCTTCGCTGCCTTCCAGGACCGGCTGTTTGCCCAGCTGGCGCAGGCCGTGCCGTATCCCATCTCGCTGCTGCTGTCGCCCGCCCACTGGGGCCAGCCGCCGTTCAGGCAAGAGCTGCTGCAGCGCGCCAAGGCGCAGTACGGCGAAGGCGCGGTGCTGCACATCCAGCCGCCCTACAGCGTGAGCACCGTGCCGGCCGAGTACTTCGCCGCCATTGGCCGCCAGTGCGGGCTTGGCGATGTGGCGTCCGACTACGAATTCGAATCCGCGCTGGAGCGCCGCCTGCTGGCGGGCGAGCGCCTGTTCTGCCTGGTCAGCCGTTTCGAGCAGGGCACCCCCGAACTGCGCGAAACCCTGGCGGGCATCCTGCGCAGCCTGAGCGAGATGCACAGCGGACGGCTGCACCTGCTGCTGTGCGGCGGCGAGGCGCTGGCCGACCTCAAATACCGCAGCGGCGACCTGTCGCTGCTCAACATCGCGCAGGTCAACCACTGGCCCGATCCGTCGCTGGAAGACCTCACCCAGCTGGCGCGCCACCGCTGGCCCGAGCAGGCCTGGCCCCAGCCGGTGCTGGCGGCCCTGCAGGAGATCAGCGGTGGACACCCCGCGCTGTTCGAGGAAGGCCTGCAGTGGCTGGTGGACCAGGGAGCGGGCGGCGGCCTGCAGGGCGCGCAGGCAGACCGCGCCGCGCTGCGCACCCACCTGGCCAGCAGCCCGCGCCTGTGGCAGACCCTGCTGCCCCTCGCGCAGGCACCGGCCACCCGGCAACGGCTGGCGCAGCTGCTGCAGGCCGATGAGCTGGGCCGCGCGCGCCCCTACCTGCAGGACGACGAGCTGCGCCGCCTGTTCTGGGGCAACCTCATCCATGTGCGCGGCACGGGCGAGGCCGCGCGGCTGCACTGGCGCAGCCCCACCATCCGCGACGCGGGCCTCATGGTGCTGGACTCGTGTTCGTCGGCCGCATGAGCCCGCTGCTGTCCAGGTCCGTGGTCCGCGCGGTGGTGATCGCGGCCATCACGCTGTTCGTGGGCAGCGCGCTGCTCACGCCCAAGCTCAACCCGGCCACGCGCGGCTCCGTGCTGGGGGCCGAGAACGCGGGCATCGTCTGGGGCGAGCTGGTGCAGTGGCGCGTGGCGATGATGCAGGCGCACAACGAGCTGGACGCCTGGCCCGAGGACATCCGCACACATGCGCCGCGCATCGGCAACCCGCAGTTGCGCGTCACGTCGCCCCGGCCCTACGTGCTGCAGGCCGACATCGCCCACAACCCCGAACTGGGCAAGCTCGCGGGCACCCAGGTGGTGGTGGAGCTCAAGCCCGGCACGACCACCTGGAGCTGCCGCCCCGGGCGCCCGCCCATTCCCCTGGGCTATCTGCCCATCAACTGCCTGGAGGGGCAGGCCGACGACTTCACGCCCGTGCCGCCGTCCGAGCGCGACCCGTTCGAAGGCCTGCGCAAGCTCATCTACTGGTGCGCCGCCATCTTCGCCGTGGGCGCGGTGGTCTGGGTCGCGCGCCACCCCCTGCTCGGGCCTTCGCAGCTGCAGCCTGCGCGCCTTCGCCGCACCCCGCTTGCGCGGCTGCCCCGTCTGGACCGGCTGCTGGGCTGGACCGGGCGGCGGGAGTCCACGCTGCTCGCGGCCGACATCCGCCCGGTGGACTGGCGCCGCGCGGTGCTGTGCGCGCAGCCCGGCGCGGCAGAGGGTGCGGGGGGCCTCGTGCGCGCGATGGCCGAGCGGGTTTCCGCCCGCAGCCAGCCCAGCACCGACTGGGCGCTGCCGGGGCTGGTGTTCGAGTGGCAGTTCCCGCCGGACCTGCCCGTGTCGCTGGACCGCTGCCTGGTCTTCGTGCCCACGCCCGGCGTGGACGAGGCCGCCGTGCTGCGCCAGCTGCGCGCCGCGCAGACCGGCAGCGACGTGCTGCTGATCCTGAGCGGGCACAGCGTGGACGCGCCGATGCCCCTGCTGCAGGCCCATGCCGATGACCGCGCCAACCTGCACGTGATGGTGGACAGCGCCAGCCAGACCGAATGGCTGGTGGGCGGCGAGGCCCTGCAGGTGCTGCTGCGCCTGCTGGCCGCGCAACTGCGCATCACCCGCATCTCGCCATACCAGACGCGCGGTGGCGTGACGCGGGAGGGCTCCTTCTTCGGCCGCGCCCAGCTGCTGGCCCGCGTGGTCAACCGCGAACCCGCCAACTACCTGGTGGTGGGCGGGCGCCAGCTGGGCAAGAGCAGCCTGCTCAAGGCCGTGCAGCGCCGCCTGCAGGGCCACCCGCACACCGTGTGCCACTACGTCTCGCTGCGCGACCACCGCCTGGCGCCGCGCATGGCGCTGCAGTTCGGCCTGCCGGCGGACACGCCGCTCGAAGCCATCGTGGACCACCTCCAGGCGCAGTACGCGGGCAAGCGCCTGTATTTGCTGATCGACGAAGCCGACCTCTTTTTCCGCGACGAGTCGAACAGCGGCTACGCCCAGTTGTCCACGCTGCGCGCGCTCAGCGAGGAAGGGCGCTGCTGGTTCATGCTGGCGGGCTTCTGGGACCTGTACGCCACCGCCGTGCTCGACTACCAGAGCCCCCTGCGCAACTTTGGCGAGGTGCTGGCCATCGGCGGGCTGGAGCGCGCCGCCTGCCGCGAGCTGGCCACCGAGCCGCTGCGCCGCCTGCGCCTGGGTTTTGGCAGCGACACGCTGGTGGAAAAGCTCGTGGACGCCAGCGGCCAGCGCGCCAACCTCGTGGCCATCCTGTGCCAGGAATGCCTGGAGGCCCTGCAACCCGGCGAGCGCGCCATCGAGGCGCGCCACCTCGCGCAGGCCCTTGCCTCGCAGCCCGTGCAGGACGCACTGGCCGGCTGGGGGCGCCTGAGCCAGGACGAGGCCGCCTGCCGCCTGGACCGCGTGGTGGTCTACCACACGGCCCAGGCCGGGCAGACCAGCCTGGTGGCCCTGGCCCAGCTGCTGCAAGGCCACGGCATCACGGCCGACGCGCAGGCGCTGCGCCAGTCGCTGGCACGCCTGCAGCTGGCCTATGTGCTGCGCAGGCAGGATGCCGCGTACCGCTTTGCCATCCCGCTGCTGAGAGACCAGTTCGAGCCCACGGAGGTGGAGCTGTTGCTGCGCCAGGAGCTGGCCGTGCTGGCGCGGTGCGAGGCGAACGCGGGGGGAACATAGGCCCATGCCCTGCCAGAAAGTCTCCATCAGGCAGAAAATGCGGATACAGCGGCCTGTGCGCCGCATTTCCGCGGAGGTATATCCCGTGCCCATCCACCTCGATCACCTGATGGTCCCCGCGCGCGACAGGATCGCGGCCGCCCGGCTGCTGGCCGACCTGCTGGGCGTGCCCTGGTCCGACACCGGCGTGGGGCCGTTTGCGCCCGTGTTCGTGAACGATGGCTTCACCATCGATTTCGACGAATGGCCCGAGCCCATACCGCCCATCCACTACTGCTTTCGAGTGGGCGATGCAGAGTTCGATGCCATCCTCGCGCGCATTCAGGCTGGGGGCATTCCGTACCGCAGCGCCGTGCACGGCCCCGTGGACGGGCAGGTGGACACGGCCCACGGCGGCCGCATCGTCTACTGGAACGAGCCTGATGGGCACCAGTGGGAGATGCTGACCTTGAGCTATGCGCGTGCTGCGGCGGCTTGAGGCGTCTATTTTCAAGGCAAGTTGGCCACCAGCTATTAATGGATAAGCGCTGATAGCTATCAAATTAATAGTAATTGCCGCCTCTGATTCAAGGCCGCTGCACCATCACCAGCGCATACAGCGCCTGCGCCGCCACCGACAGGCTCTCGTCGCGCCGCCGCACCAGGTAGATCTGCCGTGTCAGCCCGGGCAGCGACAACGGCCGCGTGACCAGCCCCGGCTGCTCGAAGTGAAACAGCGTGAGCGCCGGCACCACGCTAATGCCCAGCCCCGCGCGCACCATGCCCATCACGGTGGCCAGTTGCTCCACCTCCATCAGCGTGTGCATGGCCTGCGGGTGCAGGGCCGCCTCCAGGTACTGGCGCACGCTGCTGGTGCGCGCCAGGTGGATGAAGGGCCAGGCGGCCAGGTCCTGCGCGGTGATGGCCTTGCGCCTGCGCGCCAGCGGGTGGTCGGCGGGGCACACCAGATAGAAGTCATCGCTGCAGAACGGCTCGGCCTGCAGCGCGGGGGTGTCGGCGCGGATGGCGGCCAGTGCAAAGTCGGCATGGCCGCTGGCCACGCGCTCGATGCAGGGTTCGGACAGTACGTCGGCAATGTCGATCTCGATGCCCGGGTGCGCCGCGCGGTACTGCGCCAGCACGCCCGGCAGCCAACCCGCGGCCAGCGAGGGCAGCAGCGCCACGGCCACGCGCCCGCGCTGCAGCGTGGCCGTGTCGCGCACGGCGGCCAGGGCGCTGGTGATTTCGGCGCGGATGCGGCGGGCCGACTCCAGGAAGTTCTGCCCCTCGGGCGTGAGGTCCACATGCCGTGTGCTGCGGTCGAACAGGCGCAGGCCCAGGTCGTCCTCCAGTGCGCGGATGAGGGCGCTGAACGCGGGCTGTGACAAGTGGCACAACGTGGCGGCGCGGGTGAAGCTGCGCTGCTCGGCCAGCGCAAGGAAGGCGTCTAACTGGCGGCTGGAGAGGTGAGGGGCGCTCATGGTGGGGCTGAATGATTCATCTGCATATCAGATGGATTCATCAGAACAATCGATTTCACAGAATACAGCCATGTTCCTACATTCATGGTCAGGAGACAACGGATTCATGCCGAACGACCAAAAAACCAAACTGCTGGTGGGCTGCGCCGCCGGCTTCTCGGGTGACCGCACCGACGCGGCCTTGCCCGTGGTGCAGGCGCTCATCGCCAGCGGCCAGCCTGCGGTGCTCATCTTCGAGACCCTCGCCGAGCGCACACTGGCCCTGGCGCAACTGGCGCGCCGCACTGACCCGGATGCAGGTTATGAACCCCTGCTGGTGGACCTGCTGCGCCCCGTGCTGTCGCAGTGCCTGGCGCACGGCGTGCGCATCGTCAGCAACTTTGGCGCCGCCAACCCGCACGGCGCCGCGCGCCGCATCCACGCCCTGGCGGCCGAGCTGGGCCTGGCCTCCCCGCGCATTGCCGTACTGCAGGGCGACGACCTGAGCGGACCCGAGCACCGCGCGCTGCTGCAAGGCGCCTTGGGTGACGCCATGCCCACGGAGCCCATCGTCAGCGCCAACGCCTACATCGGCGCGCAGGCCATTGCCGACGCGCTGCGCGCAGGCGCCGATATCGTGGTGTGTGGCCGTGTGGCCGACCCGTCGCTCGTGCTGGGCCCGGCGCTGGCGCATTACGGCTGGGCCCCGGACGACTGGGACCGCCTGGCCCGCGCCACCATGGCCGGGCACCTGCTTGAATGCGGCGCGCAGGTCACGGGCGGCTACTTTGCCGACCCTGGCTACAAGGATGTACAAGGCTTGGCGCAACTGGGCTATCCCATCGCCGAGATCGATGCCGACGGCCACTGCACCATCACCAAGCCGTCCGGCACCGGGGGGCGCATCGACGAGCGCACCGTCAAGGAGCAACTGCTGTACGAGCTGCACGACCCTGCGGCCTACCTCACGCCCGACGTGGTGGCCGATATCACCCAGGCCCGCGTGCAGGCCGTGGGCACCGACGCCGTGCGGCTGGAAGGCGTGCAGGGCCATGCCCGGCCCGCCACGCTCAAGGTCAACGTGTGCTTTGAATCCGGCTGGTTCGCCGAGGGGGAAATCTCCTACGCCGGCCCGCGCGCCGAAGCCCGCGCGCGCCTGGCGGGCGAGGTGCTGCGCGAGCGATTGAGCGGCCTGGGCCCGCTGCGCATCGACCTGATCGGCGTGACCAGCATCTTCGGCGACGACACCAGCCGGTGGCTGGACGCCCCTGCAGACGCAGGTGCCCACGCCCGCGATGTGCGCCTGCGCGTGGCCCTGCAGCACCGCGACCACGCCAGCGCCCAGCGCCTTGTGCGCGAGGTGACCGCGCTCTACACCTGCGGGCCTGCAGGCGGTGGTGGCGTGCGCACCGCCATGCGCCCGCGCCTGGGCACTGTGTCGTGCCTGGTGCCGCGCGATGCGGTGGCCGTGCGTTTTGAGATGGTGGATTGAGGAGTACCCACACCATGACAACCACCATCACCGTTCCGCTTTATCGAGTTGCTCATAGCCGCACCGGCGACAAGGGCAACCGCTCCAACATCAGCGTCATCGCCTGGCACCCCGCGCTGTGGGCCGTGCTGGTCGATCAGGTCACCGAAGCGGCGGTAGCGCAGCAATTCGCGCAGCGCCGCCCACGCCAGGTTACGCGTTACCTGCTGCCCCAGTTGCAGGCCATGAACATCGTTCTGGACGACGTGCTCGACGGTGGCGTGAACGACGCGCTCAACCTCGACAGCCACGGCAAGGCGCTGAGCTACCTGCTGCTCGATATGCCCGTCACCGTGCCCGCGCACCTCGCGCCGCACTTTGGCGGTCCCACGGCCTAGGGCCTGTTCACACTATTTTTGCCAGATGCGTTGCGAAGCAAACAGGCCAGGCGCTAGGCGCCAAACGAAGCTGGGGTGCGGCCCCAGCGAGGATTGGCAACACAGCGGATGGCCTGTTTGCTTCGCAAGCCGAAGGGAAGGCAACCCCAGCCACGCCACTCGTCGTTGCGTTCCTAGCCAAGGCCCCGGCCTTGGCGTCGTCACGCGCCTAGATTGGCGTGGCTGGGGCTGCCTTCGCAATGGCAAAAATAGTGTGAACAGGCCCTAGACCTCCCCTTTCGCTTTTCCATCCATACCAACACCAGGAGACAACATGACCCATTCATCCCCCCGCCGCGCTCTGCTCGCCACTGCCGCCGTAATGGCGCTGTGCGCATTGCACGCCCCTGCTGCGCTGGCCCAGGCGGCCGGTGCCTACCCCGCCAAACCCATCACCTTCGTCGTGCCATTCGCGGCCGGCAGCGCCACCGACCAGCTGGCGCGCGCGCTGGGCCAGTCCATCACCACTGACACCAAGCAGGCGGTGGTCATCGACAACAAGGCGGGCGCCAGCGGCATGATCGCGGCGTCGGCCGTGGCCAAGGCTGCGGCGGACGGCTACAGCGTGCTCATCACCACCAACACCACACACGCCGCCAACGAGCACCTGTACAAAAAGCTCTCGTACGACCCGGTGAAGGACTTCGCGCCCGTGACGGGCCTGGGCAAGGGCGGGCAGGTGCTGGTGGTCAACGCCAGCGCGCCGTACAAGAACGTGGGCGAGCTGCTGGCCTTTGCCAAGAAGAACCCCGGCAAGCTCAGCTTCGGCAGCGGCAGCTCATCGAGCCGCATGGCGGGCGAGATGCTCAAGCAACTGGCGGCGGTGGACATCCTGCACGTGCCCTACAAGAGCAATCCGCTGGCCATCACTGACCTGCTGGGCGGGCAGATCGACCTGATGATCACCGACACCTCCACCGGCGTGCCCCAGGTCAAGGCGGGCAAGCTGCGGGCCCTGGGCTACTCCACCCAAAAGCGCAGCGCCCAATTGCCCGATGTGCCCACGCTGGACGAAGCCGGTGTGAAGGGCTACGACATGGGCTACTGGTTTGCTGCCTACGTACCGGCGGGCACGCCCGCGCCGGTGGTGGCGCGCCTCAACGAGCTGCTGACCGCCGCCACCAAGAGCGCCGCGGCCAAGAGCTTCTATGACAACGCCGGCTCCGAAGCCTGGACGACCACGCCGGATGAACTCGCCAAGTTCCAGGCCGCCGAAACCCAGAAGTGGGGCAAGGTGATCAAGGCCGCCGGTATCGAGGCCGAATAAGCCACCGGCCCACCCACAGGCTCACCCACCGGGCCGTTTCATTCCTTTTTTGCTTCTCGCAGCCTGCCTTTGCCGGCAGGTCTGGGCGAAGCCTTGCCCGCGCGCGGCGCAACAGACGCTGCCGTTTTGTTCCAGAGCCGTTCCAGCGGCCCGCACCACCATCCATCCAAGGAGACAGACACCATGAAACCTTTTCGTGCATTCGGAAAACTCGCGCTCACGGCCGCCGCTGCAGCCGCCATCACGGCCTGCGGGGGGTCCAGCAACGATGCGCCCAAGGGCCCCGCGCTCAAGCTGGCCATCACCGCCACCGAGGCCTTTCCGGGCACCTATGGCGCCGTGGGCGAATACGAGCGCGTGACCGGCACCATCAGCGGCGAGGTAGACCCCAAGGACCCCAAGAACGCCACCATCCAGGACCTGGCGCTTGCGCCCACCAATGCCAACGGCATGGTCGAGTACCAGACCGACTTCGTCATGCTCAAGCCCAGGAACATGGCCAAGGCCAGCGGCGTGCTGCGTTACGACGCACCCAACCGCGGCAACATCCTCACGATGCTCAACCCCACGGCCACGCCCAGCGATGCGGTGTACCTGGAGCGTGGCTACGTGATGCTGTATTCGGCCTGGCAGGGCGATGTGCCCAAAAGCACCGCCGCGCGCCTCACGGTGACGGTGCCCGTGGCCAAGAACAAGGACGGCAGCAGCATCACCGGCCCCTACCGTGCCGAGCTGGTGCCCACCGCTGCCAGCCCCGCGATGACGCTGCCCGGGGGCGTCTTCAACGGCACCATGATCCCGTACGAGCCCGCCAGCCTGGACAACACCCAGCCCGGCTACTCGCTCACCCGCCGCGCCAACGAGACCGATGCGCGCGTGTCCGTGCCCGCGAGCGACTGGAAGTTCGCCACCTGCGACACGGGCACCAACGCCTTCCCTGGCACGCCCAGCCCCACCAGCGTGTGCCTGAAGGGCGGGTTCGACCCAGCCTACCTGTACGAGCTGGTCTACGTCGCCAAGGACCCCAAGGTCATGGGCGTGGGCCTGGCCGCGTTGCGCGACACCGTGAGCTTCTTTCGCGGCAAGGCGGCCGATTCTGCGGGCACCCCCAACCCGCTGGCTGGCCGCATCACGCACACGCTGGGGCAGGGCACCTCGCAGTCGGGCAACGCTATGAAGACCTTTCTGCACCTGGGCTTCAACCAGGCGCTCGATGGCGGCAAGGTGTTCGACGGCATGTTCGCCCACGTGGCTGCGCGCCAGACGCACATCAACACCCGCTTTGCCGTGCCCGGTGGCGGCGGCGGCTTGCGCACCGACCACACCGCCTTCGGCCAGACGGCACCGCGCGGGCTGGACAAGGACTACCAGGACGACATCAGCGGCCGCCAGGGCGGGGTGATGAAGCGCTGCGCGGCCACCAACACCTGTCCCAAGTTCTTCCTGGGCCTGTCGGGCACCGAGTTCTGGCAGCTGCAGGGCTCGCCCGTGCTGACCGACGCCAACGGCACCAAGGACCTGGTCCAGCCCGAGAACGCGCGCATTTACTACTACGCCAGCACCCAGCACGGCGGGGCAGGGGGCACGGCCAGCATTGCCTATGCACCCACGCGCGCCACGTACCCCACGGGCACGGTGGTGCAGTTCAACGACACCTTCCGTGCGCTGTTCCTCAACCTGGAAGACTGGGTGGTGCGCGGCACGCAGCCGCCCGCCAGCCAAGTGCCCAAGCTGGCCGACGGCACGCTGGTGCGGCCCGAAGTGCTGGCCTTCCCGGCCATGAAGGGATTGACCTGGGCGGTGGGCGGCGTGCAGACCGCCATTCCTGACTTCAGCTACCGGGGCGTGTACAACAACTTCCCGCTGTTCGACTTCGGGCCGCAGTACATCCCGCAGGACGAATCGGGCATCGCCACCATCCTGCCCCCGCGCAACCTGGGCCGCGACTACGCCATCCTGGTGCCGCAGGTCGATGCGTCCACGGGCCTCACCCGCGCTGGTATCCGCAGCGTGGAAGCGCGTGCACCCTTGGGTACCAGCATCGAGTTCAACTACGTCGCCACGCCCGGCATCACCGACCTGGCCAACCTCACGGGCAGCTTCATTCCCTTTCACAAGACGCGGGCCGCGCGGCTGGCGGCGGGCGATGCGCGGCCGTCGCTGGAAGAGCTGTACGGCACACAAGACGGCTACGTGACGGCCGTGACCGAGGCCGCCAACACACTGGTCGCGCAGCGCCTGCTGCTGCAGCGCGATGCGGACCTGCAGATTGCGCGTGCGAAGGCGGCTGCAGTGCTGCCGTGAGGTGATGAGGCCGGGGAGCGGGGGCGGGCGGTAGGTCTGGTGCTGCCATGCTGCTGGGCGATGGCCCCCTCTCCCCAGCCCCTCTCCCGCAAGAGCGAAGGGCGAGGGGCGAGGGGCGAGGGGCAAGAATGCCGCCGTGCGTTCGAGCTCCACGCGAAAATCAAGCAAAAACAGCCTGCAGCGCTTGATCCGCCAGTGTCAATAGCTATCAAAAAAGTAGCGTTTTATCTAGCCGGCGCACTGCTGCCACGGCACACCTTCAAACCGCAGCACCAAAAAATCCAGCAGCGCCCGCACCGCGGGCGACAGGTGCCTGCGCGACGGGTACAGCGCATGGATCGTCATCACCGGCAAGCTCCATGCAGGCAGCACCGCCTGCAGCTCGCCGCGGTGCAGGTAGGGGTTGACCAGGTAGGTGGGCTGCAGCGCGATGCCGCCGCCCGCCAGCGCGGCGCGCATGAGGGTGGTGGCCTCGTTGGCGCTGAAGTGGCCTGAGACGCCCACGCGCTCCGTCTCTCCATCGCGGGTCAGCGTCCATACGCTCTTGCCAAAGTTGGCATAGCTCAGGCAGCGGTGCTGCGCCAGGTCGGCGGGCACCTGCGGTGTGCCATGCGCGGCCAGGTACGTGGGCGATGCCACCAGCACCGAATCGCAGCGCGCCAGGGGGCGACCGATGAGCAGCGGGTCGGGCTCGGCGCTGATGCGGATGGCCAGGTCGATGCGTTTTTCCACCAGGTTCAACGAGCCCTCGCTCGCGTCCAGATCAATCTTGAGCAGCGGGTGCTGGGCCAGAAAATCCGCAATCGCCGCGCCCATCTGCGCGAACGCGAACGACACGCTGCAGGTGATGCGCAGCTGCCCGCGCAGCGCGCCCTCGGTGGTGGTGGCGGTTTCTTCCTCCAGGTCCAGCGACAGCGCCAGCATCTGCTGGCAACGGCGCAGGCAGTGCTCGCCGGCGTCGGTCAGCGTCACGCTGCGGGTGGTGCGCTGCAAGAGCCGCGCCTGCAGCCACTGCTCCATCTCGCCCACATAGCGCGTGACCATGGCGCGCGACATCTCCAGCCGGTCGGCCGTGGCGCTGAAGCTGCCGCTGGTGGCCACTTCCACAAACACCCGCATGGCGGTCAGGCGGTCCATATTTGCTCTATTGGTGCAACAAATATGCGCATTTTATGGGGTTTATTGGATCGATTGGCGCAAATAAACTTCGCTTCGACATCAACGCCAACCCCTCACAACCCCTTCAACACACTGGAGAAACCGCCATGTTCCGCACCACCCTCATCGCCGCCACCCTCGCCGTCGCCTTCACTGGCGCCCAGGCTGCCCAGCCTCTGCAGGTCAAGGTCTACAACGCCGACGGCAACAGCTTCAACGTCAACTCCACCCTGGTCTATGGCGAGAAGGAAGCCATGGTCATCGACGCCGGCTTCACCCGCGCCGACGCGCTGCGCATTGCCGCCAACGTGCTCGACACCGGCAAGGAGCTGAAAACCATCTACGTGAGCCAGGCCGACCCCGACTACTACTTCGGCGTGGAAACGCTGAAGGAAATCTTCCCCAGGGCCGACGTGGTGACCACGCCCGCCGTGCTGGAGAAGATCAACGCCAAGCTGGCCACCAAGCTCTCGTTCTGGGGCCCCAAGATGGGCGCCAACGCACCGCGCACGCCCGTGCTGCCCAAGGCCCTTGCGGGCAACACGCTGAACGTGGACGGCCAGGCGGTCGAGATCCGTGGCACCACGGGCCTGCTGGCGCACCGCCCGTATGCGTGGATCCCGTCCATCAAGGCCGTCGTGGGCAACATCGCGGTGTCGGGCTCCAACACCCATGTGTGGACGGCCGATACGCAAACCGTGGCCGAGCGCAGCGCCTGGGTGGCCCAGCTCGACGAAATGGCCGCCCTGCAGCCCACCGTGGTCGTGCCCGGCCACATGCCCGCCGGTGGCACGCTCGATGCTGCCAACATCACCTACACCAAGGGCTACCTGCAGGCCTTCGAGAAGCATGCCGCGGCCACCAAGACCAGCGCCGAACTCATCGACGCGATGAAGAAGGCCTACCCCGCCGCGCCCATGGGCCTGTCGCTGGACATCGGCGCCAAGGTCAACAAGGGCGAGATGAAGTGGTAAGCCACCCACCGGCTGGCCTGCAACCCTCTGAGGGGGCATGCAGGCAGCCACTGTTTGTTTGAAAGGAACCAGATCGTGACCTCGCACCCTCTCCAGCCCATCCTGCAGCACCTGCACGCCGGCCGCTGGAACGCGGCGCACGACCTGGTGCAGCACGACGGCTCGATGCTGGCGGCCTGGCTGCACGGCATCCTGCATCTGCAGGAAGGCGACCTAGAAGACGCCGAGAACTGGTACGACCGGGCCGGCCGCCATTTCCGCAGCCGGGGCACGCTGGCTGAAGAGCTGGCGCTTTTCGAGGCCGCGCTTGCCACCTCCGCACATCCCCCCACCCACCCTGAAAGCCCCTGATCCATGTTCGCCATCTCCGTGACCTATCTGTTCGACCCCCTGTGCGGCTGGTGCTACGCCGCCGCTCCCGCGCTGAAACACCTGCAGGGCGTGGACGGCGTCCAGGTCTCGCTCGCGCCCACGGGCCTGTTTGCAGGCGCTGGCGCACGGCCCATGGACGCGGAATTCGCCGCCTATGCATGGAGCAACGACCAGCGCATCCAGCAGCTCACAGGGCAGCCTTTCACGCAGGCCTATCGCGACCACATTCTGGGCGCGGCGGATGGCCGCTTCGATTCGGGCCCCGCCACGCTGGCGCTGACCGCCGTGGCCCGGACCGCGCCCGGGCGCGAGCTGGAGGCACTGCACGCGCTGCAGCACGCCCGCTACGTGGACGGCCGCGATACCGCCGAACCCGGGGTGCTGGCCGATGTGCTCACCGCCCTGGGCTTGAGCGACGCCGCCGCGCTCACACGGGGGCCCGATGCGGCGGCACTGCGCAAGCTGCTGGCCGAGCGCGTGGCCCAGGCCCAGTCCATGCTGCGCGCCGTGGGCGCGCGGGGTGTGCCGCAACTGGTGGTCGCGGGGCAGGGCGGTGCGCTGCGCCTGCTCGGTGGCGATGCGCTGCTGGGGCCGCGTGAGCGGTTGGTTGATCTGGTGCGGGCGGCTGCCGCGGCCTGATGGCCGCCCCCCGCCTGATGCTGGCGGGCAGCCCCGTGCGCACGGCGCCCCGGTTTATTCCATCGACGGATCGATCAGCACCTTGGCGCCCGTGTTGCGCGCGCCGTAGAAGGCGATGGCATCGGCGCTGAGCGCACCCGCCAGCGACACCGTGCGCGCGTAGTGGCTGGCGAACGTGGTTTTCAGCTCGGCCGCCACGCGCGCGCGCAGCGCCTGGGCCGCCGCGTCACCGATTTTCTGCAGGAAGGGAAACAGCAGCCAGCCGCCCACGCCCCAGGCCATGCCAAAGGTGCGCTGGATCTCGGTGGGGCGCGTGTCCAGGTGGCCGTACAGGTACACCTGCTTGTGCACCGCCGAGCCATAGCGGCTGTACTCCTGCGCCTTGCGGTTGATGGCCGCTTCCATGCACTGCAGGATCTGCCCGGCCAGCGTACCGCCGCCCGTGGCATCGAACGCGATGGTGGCGCCCGTGGCGGCCAAGGCATCCGTCAGGTCGGCCATGAAGGTGGGCGCACTGCTGTCGCACACATATTGCGCGCCCATGCCCTTGAGCATCTCTGCCTGCTCGGGCTTGCGCACGATGTTGACCAACCCGATGCCGTCCTTCTGGCAGATCCTGAGCAGCATCTGGCCCAGGTTGCTGGCCGCGGCGGTGTGCACCAGCGCGGTATGGCCTTCGCGCTTCATGGCCTCGACCATGCTCAGCGCGGTCAGCGGGTTGACGAAGCACGATGCGCCTTCGGCCGCCGTGGTGCCTTCGGGCAGCGGCAGGCACTGCGCCGCTGGCATGGCGCGGTACTGCGCGTACATGGCGCCGCCGATCACCGCCACCGTGCGGCCCAGCAGCGCCTGCGCGGCGGGGGACGACCCTGCGGCCACCACCAGGCCAGCGCCTTCATTGCCCACCGGCATGCTCTGGCCGATGCGCGCGGCCATGCCGGGCATGGCGCGTTCGGGGATGCGGGCGGTCGCCACCGGCCGGTCAGGGCTGCCGGATACCTGGACGGTGGCCAGGTCGGCGGGACCGAGCAGCAGGCCGATGTCCGACGGGTTGATGGGCGTGGCCTGCACCTGGATCAGCACCTCGTCGGGCCCCGGCGTGGGCACGGGCGTGGGCTCCAGGCTGATCTGCAAGGTGCCGTCGGGCTGGACGAGCGAGCGCAGTTGCAGCGCGGTCGCGGGGATGGTGGCGGTGGTGGTCATGGGTGGCTTTCGGTGGGAAGGAAGAAGGGCGCGCCCTTCTTCCAAGGGCGCGGCCCGGTGCCGAACATTAGAACTGGATTGCGCCGCAGCCACGGTCGCGCAAGTGCCTTGCGGCGGCAGGGTTGCTCTGGGTACCGCCGTGCAGTCCGGCACGCAGGCCGCGTCCCTCCACGCGCCGTCAACCCCCCAGCGTGCGCACCATCTGCTCGTACATCGCATCCACCGCCGGCGAGCGCAGCGACACCTTGCTGCGCAGCACCGCCACGTCCATCGAATCGAGCGGCGGAAGGTCGAACTCCGCCGGCAGGTCCTGCAGTATCTGCAGATGCGCGGGCACGCTGCAGCGCGTGAGCACCGCCACGGCCAGGCCGCTTTCCACCGCGGCCAGCTGCCCCGCCAGGCTGGAGCTGTGGTACACGATGCGGTGCGCCCGCCGCCGCGCGGCCAGGGCCTTCATCGTCGCCATGCGGGCCAGGCTGGCCGATTCATACACCGCAATCGGCAAGGGGTCGCGCCGCCACACTTCCAGCTGCGGCGAGCCCACCCACACCAGCGGCTCGTGGAACAAGAAGCGCCCGCGCTGGGGCTTGTCGCGCGAGACCAGGGCCAGGTCCAGCTCGCCCCGCCCCAGGCGCGGGATCAGCGAGGTGGACTGCTCGCACGTCAGCTCGATCTCCACCCCGTGGTAGCGGTGCGCAAAGCTGCGCAGCACCGGCGTGAGGTAGGCGCTGGCGTAGTCGTCCGGCACGCCCAGCCGCACCCGCCCGGCCAGCTGCGGGCCGAACAGCGCCGTGTGCGCCTCGGCCTGCAGGTCGAGCACGCGGCGCGCGTACGACAGCAGCTCGGCCCCGGTCGGCGTCACCTCCAGGTGGCGCGGCCCGCGCAGCAGCACCGGGCGGCCCAGCGCGGCCTCCAGCTTCTTGATCTGCATGCTGACCGCCGACTGCGACCGGTGCACCAGCGGCGCCGCGCCCGACAGCGAGCCCGCGTCCACCACGGCCACGAAGGCGCGCAGCCAGTCGATCTGGAAATCCGGGTGGTTCATGGGGCGCGTCCTTGTGGGTGGGGCATGCAGCCAAGCCAGACCATGGCTTTGCGGTAATTCGTTTATCGAATGGTAGCTCTTCGAACTATGCGCTTTACACCAAAGCGGCAATCTTCGAGCATCGACCGCATGAACCACAAAGCCAGCATCGCCGCGCCGTCCACTGTTGCCAACGCCCCCACGCCCGGCAACGCGCGCGAGCGGGACGGCCAGTGGCTGCTCATCGCCGGTGGCGTGCTGCTGGGCACCATCGGCGTGTTCGTGGAAGAGGCGGGCCAGCACCCGCTGGTCACCGTGTGGTTCCGCTGCGCGTTCGGCGCGCTGGCGCTGCTGGCCTGGTGCCTGGCCACGGGCCGGGGGCGTGAATTGCTGCTGAACGGCCGCGCGCGCTGGGTGGCCTGCGCCACGGGCGTGCTCATGGTGCTGAACTGGGCGCTGTTCTTCGCGGCCATCCCGCGCACCTCCATCGCCGTGGCCACGGTGATCTTTCACATCCAGCCCATCTGGGTCATCGTGTTCGGCGCGCTGTTCCTGCGCGAAGCCGTCTCGCCCATGCAGTGGCTGGCCACCCTGGCCGCGCTGGGGGGCCTGGTGCTGACCACCGGCCTGCTGGACGGCACCGCAGCGGCTGCTGCGGCCAGCAGCAGTGGCGGCTACATGGCCGGGGTACTGATGTGCCTGGGCGGCTCGCTGTGCTACGCCGGCGTCACGCTGCTCGCCAACACGCAAAAGACCATCAGCCCCTTTGCGATGGCGCTGTGGCAGTGCCTGGTGGGCGCCGTGGCGCTGGCCTGGGCCCCCTGCGTGCTGGGCTGGCCGCAGCAGGGTGCAGCCTGGGGCTGGCTGCTGGGCCTGGGGGTGCTGCACACCGGCCTGGCCTACGTGGTGCTGTTTGCCGGCATGGCGCGCCTGGGGCTGGGGCGCATCGCGGTGCTGCAGTTCGTGTACCCGCTCACGGCGGTGCTGGTGGACTGGGTGGTGTATGGCCGCACGCTCAGTCCCGTGCAACTGGCGGGCGTGGGGCTGATGGCGGCGGCGCTGTGGACGATTCGGCGGCCGGGCCGGGCTGCTGTTGCCCAATCGGGCTGATGGCCCGACAGCTCAGCGCAGCTGCTCTGCCATCGGCACGAACACCACCGACCGCTCGGCGCACTCCGCGTCACTGGGCGGCTGCCACAGGTCGCTGGCCAGCTCAAAGATGTGCGGGGGCACCACCATCGAGAACGTCTCTCCCTGCTCGGCATTGCGCCGCAACACGCGCTCGCGCCGCACCTCGCGCGGTGCGTCCAGCAGGTACACCGTCATCGCGTCAGCCCACGGCCCCATGCGCGCATAAAAGGCGTCGCGCTGGTGCTGCTGGATCAGGCCCACCTCCAGCACCACATCGTTGCCCGCGGCCAGCACGGCTTCTGCGGTTTTCCAGATCTGCTCCAGGCAGCGCAGGGTGCGGGGCACGTACCAGGCCATCACATCGGCGGTATCGGGCCGGTCCGGCGAAAACAGCGTGGCCATCCAGTCGTCCAGGTTCAGCGGCACGGCGCGGTGATGCTGCACCAGTTGACGCACGAAGGTGGACTTGCCCGCGCCGACCGGCCCGATGACCAGATGAATGCGGGGGGCGGTGCCTGCAACGGCTGCGGGGGTGGTGTGTGTCGAAGCGGAGTGCATGATGAGAAAGGGCTCCAAAAATGCAAAAAGCCCTCTCTGCAGGCAGGGAGAGCTTTCCATCGGGCGGACGAAAAAAAGCCCTCGACGGTGGTGGAGGGCTTTGCGGTTCGCTCCGATTCCAAGGATCAGATGCGAGGTTGGCAGTGTAGGTGGCTGGCGCGCGCAGCGTCAACCCACGGGCCGTGTGGGTGCGACGAATTCCAGCCTGCCGTCAGGGCGCTTTGGCTGCCGCGATGTGCCGCTGAAAGAACGCCAGCACCTGCGCATTGAAAACCTGGTGAAAGGCCACGCGGTCAAACCCCGCGCCATCGCGGCAGATGCCCGGCACTGCCTCGGCCAGCGCTGGCGAGCAGGGCGCCAGAAAGGCGAAGTGCCCCGCGTTGGCCGCCAGATGCCACTCGGGCGCGCTGGGCAGGCCCTGGCGCACGGTCTCCACGCTTTGCAGCGTGACGCCATCGCCGCCCAGTGCCGAGGCCCACAGCTGGACGGGGGTTTTGACTTGCCCCAGGCCTTTGGCATCGAACACGCTCAAGGGGTCGACGATGATTGCCGCCCGAATGCGCGGGTCCGGCGCGGGCGTGGTGGGGATCTCTTTGCGCCGGATCTCGCCGCACAAGGGCCGGGTGGATAGCGGCGAGCACAGGTCCTGCCGTGACGTCCAGTCCGGCACGGCGCCGATGGCCACCAGGCCCGTGTAGCCGCCGCGTGAAAAGCCGAAGAAACCGACCTTGCCCGCGTCCAGCTGCGCGCGCTGGGGCCACGCGCCCAGCATGTAGTCCGTCAGCCGCTTCATGTCCACGGGCCGCGTGGCAAAGGCCGACAGGTGACCCTGGCGGCTCAGGTCCTGAAAGTTGTCGCCCGGGTGATTGATAGCGGCCACCACATAGCCCGCCTCGGCCAGCGTGGCCGCCGTGTCGTGGTGCCCCAGGGCCGAACCGCCCGCGCCGTGCGACATGACGATCAACGGCAGGCCTTGGCTGGTGACGGGGCAGTCCCGCGTGCCTTGCAGCACCAGCGGCGACAGGTCGATGCGGCCCGGCGGCGCGCTGCAGGGCGACCACACGGCGCCGCGCAGCGCGGGCCCGTCCTTGTCTGCAGGCACCTCAATGAAGGCAAAGCCCGCAGCGTGGGCCAGGGTGGCGGCGCTGCACAGCGCTGCGGGCAAAAGGGAACGAAAGAGCCAGCGAAAACGGGTCATGGGGATGTGGTGGGGCGGATGGGAATCAGCAGGTCGGTGCGCAGGTCCGCCTGCGCGGCGTTGCGGGGGGAGTTGAGGTAGTGCTCCAGCGTGGGGCGGTCGTCCGGCTCATAGCCGCTGGCGGGGAGCCAGCGTGTGTGGATGGCCGCCAGTGCCGCATTGATGCGCGTGTAGGGGCCGGTGAGCGTGTGGCGTGCATACAGGCCTGCCGGGATGTCCAGCAGTTCCAGCCCGCCATCTGCCACCGAGGTCTGCTCTGGCAGCACCACCGCCGCATAGTAGCGAAACCCGCCGCCCTCCACGTCCTGCGGGTCACCGCAAGATGCGCCCAGCCGGTGGGCCGCGCGCTGGCCGCACTGCAGGTACAGCCGCCGCTGCGTGTGGGGGATGGTGGATGGCGGCCCCTGGTGGCGCAATGCATGCAGGCGCTGCGCCGGGCGCTCAACGATCTGCACGGCCAGCGTTTGCTCGGCCTTTGCATGCGCGTTTGCATGCGCGTCTGCGGCGCCTGGATCAAGGATGAGGCGGTGCATATCCCGCTGGAATGCCCGTGGCGATTGCCCGGTGAACTGGCTGAACGCACGGGTGAAGGCCTGCGGGCTGTCGTAGCCCACCTCCATCGCCACCTGGGTGATGCTCTGCCCGCCTTGCTCCAGCAGCTGCGTGGCCAACGCCAGGCGCACGCGGCGCACCGTGGTGGCCACGGTTTCGCCCGCAATGCTGCTGTAGACGCGGTGAAAGTGGAAAGGGGAAAAGTGGGCAATGGCGGCCAGGTCCTCCAGCCGATGCGCTGCCAGCGGGTGCGCCACGATGTGGGCGATCACGCGGGCCACGCGGTTGCGGTAGTGCTGATCGGCGCTCTGGTCCAGGCTCATGGCCGCAGAGTGTGCCGCAGCTTGCGCGCCGTACTTAGCCGATCTTGCTACTTTGTGGCCTGGTGCCGCAGCTAGTCACTGCCCAAACACCATCGCTTGGTGCGCCCCCACGCCCGCCAGCACCCCTTCTGCAGACGCCAGCGTGGCGTTGTGCCGCATCAGCGTGGCGTCGCCTGCGGCATACACGCCCGGCACCGTGGTCATCTTGTTCGCATCGGTGCGGATGCACGGGCCCATGGGGCCCTCATCCAGCGCGCAGCCCAGTTGTTCTGCCAGCGGGCTGGCGGGGCTTGTGGTGGCGGCTACGTACAAAGCGTCAATCGGCATCAGGCGGCCATCGGCGCCGCCATTGGCCACCAGGCGCACACCGCTCAACGCCCGATCAGGCCCCTCCAGCGCGGCGATGCGCGCCGGTTCCACCGCAATGCCCAGCGCCAGCAGCCGCGTGCGCTCGCTGTCCTCCAGCGTGGTTTCGCCATTCAGGAAAAGGGTGGTCGGGCCCCAGTCGGCAATCAGCTGCGCATGCATGCCGGACTGCGGCGAGTGGTACAGCACGCCCAGCCGCTGGCCCGCAAACTCGTAGCCGTGGCAATACGGGCAGTGCAGCACGCTGGTGCCCCAGCGCTCGCGCAGGCCCACAATGTCGGGCAGGCCATCTTGAACGCCAAAGGCCAGCACCAGCTTGTGAGCCTCCATGTGCGTGCCATCGTCCAGCACCACGGCAAAGCCGCTCTCCGGCGACCCCGCGCTTTGCTGCGCCGTCGCAGACACGGCCGTGCCCTGGCGCAGCGCCACCGTGGGGTAGGCCAGCAGCTTGCGCCGCGCCTGCTCGATCATCGCCAGCGGCGGCTCGCCGTCCTGCCCGAAGAAGCCGTGCGACGCGGCGGCAAACCGGTTGCGCGGCTGGCCCGCATCCACCACACACACTCGCCGCCGGGCCCGCGCCAGCTGCATTGCGGCCGACAGGCCGGCAAAGCTGCCGCCTATCACGATCACCTCATACGCCTGGGTTGTTGTCATTGCTGCTGTCGCCATGAGAAATCTCCTTGTGACCGTGGCACCCTGCCACCATGCGTTGATGAAACTCGGCCGAGAGCTGCGCCAGCGTCACCTCGCCCAGACGGGCCAGCAGCACCTCTTCGGCGGCTTGGTAAGCGTCAGTCAGCGCGCGGTTGACGGCCTGCTCGACGATGCAGCCCGGGCTCTCGACCCGGTTGCCCACCGCCAGCAGCGTGGGCGCGCCCAGCGCTTCGTGGATGTCGCGCAGGGTCACTTCGGACAGCGGACACGACAGCACCCACCCCCCGCCATGCCCCTTGGCCGACGAGACAAAACCCGCATACCGCAGCCCCGCCATCAAGCGGCGGACCACCACAGGATTGGTCTGCATGGCCTGCGCCAGCGACTCGGACGTGGCGGGGCCATCCATCTCTGCCATGTGCAGCAGCGCGTGGAGGACGTTGGAAAGGCGGCTATCTCGTTTCATGCAACATTCAAAGTTGCGTGATGTTAGCATGGGCCCAGAAAGAGCGCTGGCGGGCTCACGGAAAACTACTGAATTGATAGCTGCTAGCGCTTGATGGATAAGCGTAATGTGCCAATTTGGCTTGATTCCTTCGCCCCTGTCGCACACCCCCACCCGTTCGGGTTGAGCCTGTCGAAACCCTGCGCTGACCTGGGAATCCCGTTGGACAAGCTCAACGCAAAAGCGCCGTATCCACCACACGCCACACACCATGACCCATCCCACCGCCTCCCCCTTCACCGACCCCGCCGCCGTCGCCCGCTACGCCGAAGGCCCCCGCCGCAACGTGCCCGGCTACGACAGCCTGCTGCCCATGGTTCGCATCCTGCTGGCCGAGCGCGTGCCCGCCGACGGCCGGGTGCTGGTGGTGGGCGCAGGCGGCGGACTGGAGCTGGAGGACATGGCACTGGCGCACCCCGGCTGGCGGTTCGACGGCGTGGACCCCAGCCAGCCCATGCTGGACCTGGCCGCGCAGCGGCTGCAGAGCGCAGGTGTGTCAAACGACCGCGTGGCGCTGCACCACGGCTATGTGCAGAGCGCACCGGCCGGGCCGTTCGATGGCGCGACGTGCCTGCTGACTTTTCACTTTGTGCCGCGCGAGGAGCGTGCGGCCATGGTGGCCGAGATCCGGCGGCGGTTGAAGCCCGGGGCGCCGTTCGTCGCGGTGCACCTGAGCGTGGCCGATGGTGATGCTAGTGATTACGGCGGCGAAGGCGGGGCAGGGGAGCGCGACCTGTGGCTGTCGCGCTATGCCGCGTTTCAGGTGGCGTCCGGCGTGCCGCCGGAGCATGCGGCCAGGGCGCGAGACAAGATTGCTGCAGAGCTGGCGGTGCTGACGCCAGAGGAGGATGAGGCAATTCTGCGCGAGGCCGGGTTCAGCGATGTGCAGATGTTTTACATGGGGTTTGCGTTCAGGGGTTGGGTGGCGCGCGCGTGATCTGATCAAGTCGCCCCCTGGGGCATTCCGCAGCCCGGCCACGCGCTGCTAGGTAGCAAAAACAGGCTGCAGCGCTACCCCCGGGCTGCGGCCCCGGCAGGATGCAAAGCCTAGCCACGTGTGCGGGTTGCCTTCCCAACACCAGCCCAGCCGTGGGTGCTGGTTGCTCAACCACAGCGCGGGCACGCGCCGGTCCCCGCAGCGCGAGCCCAGCATCATGAAGCAGTGGTTGGGTTGCAGAAACTGTGGCCACTGCAGCAGCAGGCAAATGCCTTCCTCCACAGTGATCGGCGAGCGCTGCTGCGCCGCCAGACGCTTTTGCGCATCGCTGGGCACGGCATTCAAGGTGGCGTTGCCACGGTCCACGCCCAGCAACAGGTACGCCTCGCCCGCGGGCATCGCAATGTCGCGCGTGGGGCAAAAGTCCTCTGGCTGCCTGGGGTGCAGGCGCTCCATGGCCGCCTTGCCGTTGCGGCTGACCAGGGTTAGCAGTTGCCGGGCGGGCAGGGCGGGGGTGTTGATTACGATCACGGCGTCGGCCGTGCCGGCATCAATGTCTGCAGCGCCTAGCGTACCAACGCCCGCATCACCGGGGGCGTGCGGCAGGTGGTCAAGCAGCGGCACCAGCGCTTGGCGAAAGTCCTCCGCAGGCAGCCCCAGCGTGTGGTGAATGCCCAGCGCCACCAGCCGGTCGATCTGTGCGGACAGCGCGGCGTTCATGGCTGCGCCTTTGCGCCGTACGCTGCGTGCAACCGCAAGGGCGCTGCAGCGGCGAAGGCCCCGTTCATGCGCCCCAGCTCTTGCTCCACCACCGCCGCACGCGCGACGGGCAATGCAAACAGCTGCACCGGCTGCGGCAGCCGAAAGCGCGTGTGGTCGTGGTGCAGCACCGTCACCAGCGTGCCCAGCGGCGCCTCGTCGTCCTCTCGCACCACGCAGCTCCAAAACCAGCGCTGCCGCTCGCTGTCGTCCGCCAGGCCCCACTCGCGCGAATCGGCCAGGCCACCCGGCAGGGGCGGGTACACGGCCAGCCCGGCCGCGCGCATTGCCCGCGCCAGCGGGCTGAACAAAAGCCGCAGGTACAGGCCATACGCTCGCTCGCCAGCCCGCGCAAAGGCGTGCTGCAGCCGGGCTTCGTGGGCGTTTTGGGTGGGCTGCCAGGCACAAGCCAGCCACGCGGCCGAGGTTTCGCCCAGCCGCTCAATGGAGCTGGTGTCAATGGAAGGCATGGTCAAGGTCCGCAATCTGACTCCTTTGTGTGTACGATGTACGCATATCATTCACTGAACAGCGTACACTGTCAACAAATGAACAAGAAAACCGGCAGCCCATCCCCCGTATCGTTTCCCGGCCAGGCCGACCCGGAAACCACCCTCAATCTCTTGTGGGGCGCCACCCCCGCCCCCGAGAGCGCGCGGCGCGGCCCCAAACGCAGCCTGTCTGCCACGTTGATCGGAACTGCTGCGCTGGAACTGGCCGACGAAGGTGGCCTAGCCGCGCTCTCGATGCGGGCCCTGGGTGCCCGGTTGGACGTGGCGCCCATGGCGCTGTATCGCTACCTGCCTAACAAAGACGTCCTGCTGGAACTGGTCCTGGAGGCCGCCTACGCGCAACTGCCGGACGACCTGTCCAGCGGCGCAGATTGGCAGGCATGCCTGCGCTCGGTGGCGACCGATGCCTGGAACCTGTACCGCCACCACCCCTGGATGCTGCAAGTGGCCTTGCAGCGCCCGTCTCTGGGCCCCCACGCCATTCGCAAGTACGAGCGGGAACTGCGCGCCATTGAAAGCGCGGGCCTGTCAGACCTGGACATGGACCTCGTCATTGCCGTGGTGTCTGATTACGTGCGCGGTAGCGCCCGCAGCGCCACCGAAGCCACCACCGCCGAAGCGCAAACCGGTCAGTCAGACGCCCAGTGGTGGGCCGCCCATGCGGCCCATCTGGAGCGCTTGCTCCAGCCCGAGCTGTTCCCGCTGGCCGTGCGGGTGGGCGCAGCGGCAGGCGCAGCGTACGGCGGCCCTACGGACCCCGCGCGCAGCTTTGGGTTTGGGCTGGATCGATTGATTGATGGGATTGCTCTGCAGGTGGCAAAAGAGCAGGGTGGGGGTGCGGGAAGGCACGGATCGCGTTAGCGCACCCACGCCCCGCCCAGCGGGCTGCGTAAATACACCTTCAACGCACAGGCGCCAGCGCCCACCGGTCCTTCGACGCCTTCACCAGAAAATCAATCACCGCCTTCACCCTGGCCGCATTGCGCCGGCCCGGTGACGACACCGCGTACAGCGTGTGCACGGTGCGGGACGCAAAAGGCGCAAGCACCTCCACCAACCGGCCTTGCGCCGCATCGGCCGCCGCGAGCGGGCTGGACAGTATGCCGATGCCCGCGCCTCCCACCAGTGCGTGGTGCACCAGGGCCGAACTGCTGGCGGCCAGGCGCGAGCGCACGGTCACCTCCAGCGGCTTGCCTTGTGCACTGCGAAAGGCCCAGGTCACCGCCGGCCCCTGCGCGGTGTGCGTGACGGTGTGGTGCTGCTGCAGATCGCTGGGGTCGGCGGGCGTGCCGTGCTGGCGCAGATACTCCGGGGCCGCGTACAGGCGCCGCTCGAACCGGCCGAGCGCGCGCGCCACCACCAGGTCGCTGTGGCCCACGGTGGTGCGCAGCGCCACGTCGATGCCCTCCGTCACCAGGTCGGCCACGCGGTCATCGGCCAGCAGCTCCACCCGCAGCGCGGGGTAGCGCGCCTGCAGGTCCGCCAGGTGGGGCAGCACCAGCGCCTCGCAAATCTCCTGGCTGGAGGCCAGGCGCAAGGTGCCCGCCACGCGGCTGCGCTGGTCCGACAGCGATGCCCCGATGTCCTCCAGTTGCGCCAGCAAGGCACGCGCTTCCTGCGCCAGTTCTGCGCCCTCGGGCGTGGCCGACAGGCCGTGCGTGGACCGGCGCAGCAAGCGCACGCCGTAGCCGGCCTCCAGCCGGTCCACACCGCGCGCGACGACCGACACCGCCACGTCCATCTCGCGCGCCGCCGCAGAAAACGAGCGCAGGTCGAGCGACCGCACCAGCCACCGCAGGTCGGCCGGATCGGGGAGGAAGGAGCGGGGTTCTTGTTTCATCGTGCGCGCCTTTGCGTGCGGAGCAAAAGCCATTATCGCCACGGGCGGTTTCCGTGGCGGGGCGCAATTTCTACAGTGAAGGCTCGTTCAACCCAATGCTTTCAACAGGAGCCCTCCATGCCCATCCTCAACGTCAAAGTGTCTGCCCAACGCACGCCCGAACTGTCTGCCCGCATTGCAGAAACCCTGCTGGACCTGACCACCCGCGTGCTCGGCAAACGGCGCGACCTCACCGCCGTGGTCATCACCTTTGTGGACCCGGCCGACTGGTACGTCGCCGGCCGTTCGCTGGTCGACCTCAAGCAATCGAGCTTCTACTTCGACGTCAAGGTGGTGGACGAGACCAACACCAAGGCCGAGAAGGCGCGCTACATCGCCGAGGCGTTCGCAGCCTTTGAAGGCCTGCTGGGCGCGCTGCACCCCGAGAGCTACGTCTACGTGCAGGACGTGCGCGCCGCCGCGTACGGCTTTGGCGGCCGCACGCAGGAATACCGCCACCAGCACCCAGAGCAATAAGCAATCAAGCCATCAAGCAAACCATCAACCAATAGCTACCCAGGAGCACCGACATGACGATGACGACGACAACGAACAACCACCTCGCCGACGTGATCGTGGCCCAGACGCTGGAGCGCGCGGGCCTGGCGGACTGGATTCCTGAAGGCGAAGGCAAGTGGTCCCTGCCCATTCAGTTTTTGCCCGACGATGCTGGTTGGGTGGAGCTGATGCGCCTGTCCCCCGGCACGCGCCTGGGCCTGCACCGCCACACGGGCGAAGTGCACGCCCTGACGCTGGCGGGCGAGCGCCGCTTGAACGATGGCCGCGTGGTGCGGCCGGGCGACTACATCCACGAACCCGCTGGGAATGTGGATTGGTGGGAGGCGACGGGTACCGAAGAGTTGCTGGTGCATGTGGTGGTCAAGGGCAGCGTCGAATACATCGGCCCGCACCACACGGTGCTGCAGCGGATCACCACGGCGGATCGGCGGGCGGACTATCGTCGCTGGTGCGATGCGGTGGGCGTGTCGGTGCGTGATCTTTGTTAGCGGCGTGCGCGAGTCCAGGCGGGCGGGGCACTCTGTGCAGCGTGGGCAAGCACATGCCCCGCAGAAATATGAGTAAAAACAGGCTCTAGCGCTTATTGGTATAGCGCTGATAGCTATTAAATACAGAGCAAGCCTTATAGCCGTCCCGTTGCGTGCTGGTGGTCGCAGGTATCGGCTGGAGCTAGAAGACATGGCGCTGGCGTATCCCCGGCTAGCGTTTCGACGGTGGGGACTCCATTCAGCCTATGCTGGACTTGGCGGCGTAGCGGCTAGAGAGCGCTGGGATGTCAGACCGCGTGGCGCCGCACCGCAGGTATGTGCAAAGCGCACCGGCTGGTCCGTTTGTTGGCGCTACCTGTCTACTGATTTTTCACTTTGTGCCGCGCGGAGCTCCGTCAGCGGCTGAAGCCAGGGGCTCCTTGCTGCGAAACTGGCAGTGCTGAAGCCGGAGGATGAGGCGGTTCAGCGTGGCTACAGCGCGCCCTCTGGAACGACGAGTCAGGCCTTCAGTTCAGTTTGCCGCAACATTGTTTGTATTTCTTTCCGCTGCCGCATGAGCATGGCTCATTTCTGTTTCGGCCTTTCTGTTGTGGTGCCTTAATCACCGGCGAGTTCGTGGCTACGATTTTTGCCTGGCGCATGAATAGACGAGGGCTGTTTCCAGGAAACCATTTGCTCAGAAGAAATGTGTCCGTGGCGGCAACTATCCCGCCAGAAATTGGCTCCAGCGCACCCCACGTGCTTGTTGTCGCGAAGCGCAGCAGCTTTGCGGGAAGTGAATCCACCAAAGTTGGCTTTCCAACACTCTCAACGTATCGCCGTAGCGTCTCTTGAGCAGCTGATGCCGGACTCCCTACCGCTAGCCAATCGCGGAAAGACTGAGCGTGCTTGGATTGACGCAAATCGATAATTTGACGAGCAGTCAACTGCTTATTTGCGAAAGCTAGCCCAAGGTCAGGAACGCCTGACACTTGCTGAATCTGCGCGAAGGCCGTACGGCCGTGAGGTGAGAAGCCCAGCCTTTGTCCTTTTGCCTGTAGGACGGAAAGAGTTGAAGCATCGCCTGTAAGCTCTCCCGCCTCTATCTGGCTGCCGACACTAAGCAGAAAGTTCTCGAATACGACCCGCAAAACCGCGCGAATTTCAGGAGAATCATTCTTTTCAGGCGGAACATGAGGGTTAAAGATATTAATGGTGTTCGCTTTACTGCCGACCAAATTTTCAATCGCTCGGCCACCATTGCGAATAGATAGCATTGCCTGCAGATATGGGCTGTCCTGGATGTCACGGTAGGCTTCTGCTCTAACACCCTCCAGAAGCGATTCCGTTGAAAGTTGAGCTGTGTGATCCAGCAGCAATCCCTTGTACTGCTGCCTCGTTACGGACGTTGAAGCTGGGTTCATTGCCATGAATGCCGCGTCAATTGCCTGGTCCAGTGGTAGGAAATGACTAGTAGCCAGATTCGGTATCAAACGTTTGTTTTCTGGACCATCTCCAACTTTGAAGAAGACGACTCCTCCGGTGCCGACATAACCAAACCACTGATCGAATCGAGTGAGGACGATGGTTCGGGTTTGGAGCAGTTCAAGGAGGACATCGTCGCCAAGCATGAACCTGAGTACAGACAATATCTGCAAGTTGCCAGTCGGAATGACTACTTGGTCATACATGAGCAGGTAGTCGGCAAGCCTTGCCCAATAAGCGGGCCCATTCACCATCATGTCTGAGGCACGTTCTTGGCTTTGAATCATTGGCCAAATGCCCAGGTCTGTTGCAAGGAGTCTGCGCATAGAGGAACTGATGCCTAGTGATGGGCCTTCCCAATCGGCAGTCCATTTCTGGGCTGGCTGTATAGATTGGCGAGGCAAGTATTGAGGATGGCCTGTTGCTCAGCTTCGCGGCACTTTTTATAGCGCTACAAGGGCATTGGCATGGACCGGATCATATTTCGCCTTCGGGTTTTGAAGTGCTGTCTTGCCATAAACCTCATTCCTATTGCATCGGTTTTCATAAACTTTGATCTGTTTTTGTTCAAAGTTCAGTCTTGTCCGGCCAAAGTAGACCGCATAGCATCCCTGTCAAGCACCCACCCCCATGAGGTGCTGCACAACGCAACGACAGGAGACAAGCCTTGCCATCCACCCGCTGGAGTCACTGCGGCGCCGAAGACCTGGACGTCTTGCAGACCATCTTCTGGTCCGCCGGTGCGTCGCGCAATGCGCTGGCGCAGCGCCTGGCCTATTCCAAGAGCAAGGCCAACGCCATGGTGGCGGCGCTGCTCGATGAAGGCCTGCTGGACGAGGTGGGCCTGCAGGAATCGTCTGGCGGCCGGCGGGCCGAAACACTCCGTTTAAGCGAAACCCTGGGCGTGGTGATTGGCGCCGACCTGGGCGCCACCAGCATGCAAGTCGCCATCATGCGGCCCGACATGACGGTGCTGGCGCGGCACCGCGAGCCCATCGATGTGCGCCAGGGGCCGGGCGTGATCCTGGCGCGTGTGCGGGGGCTGATGCGCGAGTTGCTGGCGCGCTGCGGCATGCAGGCTTCGCAGGTGATCGCCATCGGCATGGGCGTGCCGGGGCCGGTGGATTTTGAAAGCGGGCAGCTCGTCAACCCGCCGCTGATGCCCGACTGGGACGGCTTCTCCATCCGCGACTACCTGCGTGAGGCGTTTGCCGCGCCGGTGTTTGTGGACAACGACGTGAACCTGATGGCGCTGGGCGAGCTGTGGCGGCTGCAGCGCAATCTGCCCAACTTCCTCGTGATCAAGGTCGGCACGGGCATTGGCTGCGGCATCGTCTGCCACGGGCAGGTGTACCGGGGCGCCAACGGGTCGGCCGGCGACGTGGGCCACATCTGCGTGGACCAGAGCGGGCCGCGCTGCCACTGCGGCAACCAGGGCTGTGTCGAGGCGATGGCCGCTGCGCCCGCCATGGCGCGCATGGCGATGGAGGCCGTGGAGCGGGGCGAGAGCGCGATGCTGGCCGAGCGCCTGCAGGCCACCGGCACGCTGACCACCGAGGACGTGGCCCAGGCCAGCCGGGCGGGCGATGTGGCGGCCAACGCGATCATCCAGCGCGCGGGCAGCCTGGTGGGGCAGATGCTGGCGTCCATCGTGAACTTCTTCAACCCGTCGCATGTGTTCATTGCGGGGCGGGTGACGGACATGGGGCCGCTGTTCCTGGCGTCGGTGCGGCAGAGCGTGTACCACCGGTCTCTGGCGCTCTCCACGCGGCACCTGGAGATTCAATACGCGCCGTTGGCCGACGATGCCGGCGTGGTGGGCGCGGGCGTGCTGGCCATGCAGCAGAGCTTGGCGCTGTCGCCGCGTGCCTCTTCTTCTGCGACCAAAGCCAATGCCGTGGGGGCCACACGATGAGCGTCGCTGTCGAGTTTCGCAATGTGACCAAGGAGTTCGGCCCCGTGCGCGTGCTGCACGGCGTGGGCTTTGCGCTGCAGCCGGGCCGGGTGTATGGCCTGCTGGGCGAGAACGGCGCGGGCAAGTCCACGCTGATGAAGATTCTGGCCGGGTACGAGAGCCCCACCACCGGCGAGGTGGTGGTGGACGGCGCGGTGCGCGCCCCGGGCGGCGGATCGCGCGCGGCCGAGGCGCAGGGCATTGTGCTGATCCACCAGGAGTTCAACCTGGCGGACGACTTGACGATTGCGCAGAACATCTTTCTGGGGCACGAGATCAAGAAGGGCCTCTTTCTGCCGCCGGGCCGCCCCAAGGCAGAAAGCGGCCCCCTTGGGGGGCAGGGAGCGACACGCAGTGCGCGACCGTGGGGGTCATGGTTTCTCGACGACAAGGCGATGCGCGAGAAGACGCGCGCTGCCTTGGCACAGGTAGGTTTGCCGCTGGACCCGGACACGCGGGTGAAGAAGCTCATCGTGGCCGAAAAGCAGCTGGTGGAGATTGCCCGCGCGCTGGCCCGCAATGCGCGCCTGCTCATCATGGACGAGCCCACCGCCACGCTGACTCCGGGCGAGACGGAGCGCCTGTTTGCGCTGATGGCTGGCCTGAAGGCGGCGGGCGTGACCATCATCTACATATCGCACAAGCTCGATGAGGTGGAGCGCACCACCGACGAGGTGGTGGTGATGCGCGACGGCCTGCTGGTGGCGCGCGAGGCCACGGCCAGCGTGACGCGGCGGCAGATGGCCAACCTGATGGTGGGCCGCGAGCTGGCGGATTTGTTCCCGCCCAAGCTGCCCGCGCCTGCGGGTGGAGAGCCCGCCATCAAGGTGCGCGGCCTCTCGGTGCCGGGCTGGGCCGAGGACGTGAGCTTTGACGTGCGGCGCGGCGAGATTCTGGGCTTCGCCGGGCTGGTGGGCGCTGGCCGCACCGAGCTGTTCGAAGGCCTGCTGGGCCTGCGCCCGCGCTCGGCCGGCACGGTGGAGCTGGCGGGCAAGCCGGTGAATTTGAAAAGCCCGCGCGATGCGGCGCGCCACGGCCTCACTTACCTGAGCGAAGACCGCAAGGGCAAGGGCCTGCACGTGCACTTCAGCCTGCGGCCCAACCTGACGCTGATGGCGCTGGAGCGCTACGCCAAGCCCTGGCTCGACCCGGCGGCCGAGCAGGCTGCGCTGCGCGATGCGGTGCAGGAGTTCGGCATCCGCACCGGGTCGCTGGAGGTGCGCGCGTCCTCGCTGTCGGGCGGCAACCAGCAAAAGCTGGCGCTGGCCAAGGTGCTGCACCCCGGGCCCAGCGTGGTGGTGCTGGACGAGCCCACGCGCGGCGTGGACGTGGGCGCCAAGCGCGAGATCTATCACCTGGTGCAGCGCCTGGCGGAGCAGGGGCTGGCGGTGGTGGTGATTTCTTCCGAACTGATGGAGCTGATCGGCCTGTGCCACCGCGTGGCGGTGATGCGCGCCGGGCGGCTGCAGACCACGCTGCAAGAACCACATTTGACCGAAGAGGAGTTGATCGCACATGCCACAGGTACCCGCTGAAAACGCATCCACCGCAGCGGGCCGCCACGGCGGCGCCACGGCCTGGTGGGGCAAGCTGCACGGGCTGGGCCCGGTCATCGGGCTGGTGCTGCTGTGCATTGCCGGCACGCTGCTCAACAGCAACTTCGCCACCTATGACAACGTGATGAACGTGCTCACCCGCACGGCCTTCATCGGCATCATCGCGGTGGGCATGTGCTTTGTGATCATCTCGGGCGGCATTGATCTGTCGGTGGGGTCGATGGCGGCACTGATCGCAGGCTCGGTGATTTTGTTCATGAACGCGATGGCGCCCATGCTGGGCTCGCCCATGGCGGCCGTGGTGGTGGGCATGCTGCTGGCGGTGGTGCTGGGCGCGGTGTTCGGGCTGGTGCACGGCCTCTTGATCACCAAGGGCCGCATCGAGCCTTTTATCGTCACGCTCGGCACGCTGGGCATCTTCCGCGCGTACCTCACGTACTTCTCCAACGGCGGAGCCATCACGCTGGAGAACGATCTGTCGGACATCTACAGCCCGGTGTACTACGCCAACCTGCTGGGTGTGCCGATTCCGGTGTGGATCTTTTTGCTGGTGGCTGTCATCGGCGGCGTCATCCTGAACCGCACGGCCTATGGCCGCTATGTGCAGGCCATCGGCTCCAACGAGCAGGTGGCGCAGTACGCGGCGGTGGACGTGCACAAGATCAAGATCCTGACCTACATGCTGCTCGGCGTGTGCGTGGGCATTGCCACGCTGCTGTATGTGCCGCGCCTGGGGTCCGCATCGCCCACCACGGGGCTGCTGTGGGAGCTGGAGGCGATTGCCGCCGTCATCGTGGGCGGCACGGTGCTCAAGGGCGGGGCGGGCAGCATCACCGGCACGGTGGTGGGGGCGATCCTGCTGTCGGTGATCAGCAATATCTTGAACCTGACCAGCATCATCAGCGTGTACCTGAATGCGGCGGTGCAGGGCTTCGTGATCATTGCCGTCGCATTCATGCAGCGCGGCAAAAGGTGACGGAGTGGCCGGAACAACTCTCCTGGCGTTGTTGCTGTGTCTTGCCGTGCTATCCGCACTGTCTGCGGCACAGCGCCTCGCCAGGACCGCTTCGCTGAGTTTTCCACCCACTCTTTGCGTGCATATATTTTTCGAGGTGTTCCCCAGTCGGCCAGGCTTTCATGGCCATTTTTCAGCAAAGCAATAGCAACAGGAGACAACGCATCATGAACAGCAAGACATCTACTTTCACCCGCCGCTTGGCCCTCTCGGCCGTGGGTGCCGCCGCCGCACTGGCGCTGGCCGGCCCTGCGATGGCGCAGGCCAACAAGACGGTGGTGGGCGTGGCCATTCCGTCGGCCACGCACGGCTTCACGGGCGGTATCGTGTACTGGGCCAACCAGGCCAAGAAGGACCTGGAGAAGGCCCACCCCGGCCTGCAGGTCATCGTGAAGACGGCAGGCGGCGCGCCCGAGCAGGCCAATCAGTTGCAGGACCTGGTGACGGTGAACAAGATCAACGCATTGGTCATCTTCCCGTTTGAATCGGCCGCGCTGACCAAGCCCGTGGCCCAGGTCAAGGCCAAGGGCGTCTACGTGACGGTGGTGGACCGCGGCCTGACGGACACCAGCGCACAGGACGCGTATGTGGCCGGTGACAACACGGCGTTTGGCAAGATTCCGGCCGAGTACATCGCCAAGGCGCTGAACGGCAAGGGCAACGTGGTGGCCATGCGCGGCATTGCGACCACGCTGGACAACGAGCGCATGGACGCGTTCAACGCGGTGCTGAAGAACCACCCCGACATCAAGCTGCTGGACGCCAAGTACGCCAACTGGAACCGCGACGATGCCTTCAAGGTGATGCAGGACTACCTGACGCGCTTTCCGCAGATCGACGCGGTGTGGGCGGCCGACGACGACATGGCCGTGGGCGTGCTCAAGGCCATCGAGCAGGCCAAGCGCAAGGACATCAAGCTGGTGTTCGGCGGCGCGGGTGCCAAGGGCATGATCAAGACGCTGGCCGACGGCAGCAACCCGCTGATCCAGGCCAATGTGTCGTACAGCCCCAAGTTCATTTACGACTCGATCAAGCTCACGGCCGAGGCGCGCATCAAGGGCGAGAAGCTGCCTGCGACGACGATCATTCCGTCGGTGCTCATCACCAAGGAAAACGCGAAGAGCTTCTACTTCCCAGACTCGCCATTCTGATGGTGTTTTTGAGTCAAATAGGCCTCTAGCGCTTATCCATCAAGCACAAGCAGCTATCGAAAATATAGCTGCTTGCCGCTTCGCACCTGCAACCCCACGCCCCTTGGGAGCCGCCATGCCAAGACCCGTCACCCTTTTCACCGGCCAATGGGCCGACTTGCCGCTGGCAGAACTCGCGCCGCTGGCACGCAGCATGGGCTACGACGGCCTGGAGCTGGCCTGCTGGGGCGACCATTTCAACGTGCAGGAGGCGCTGTCGACGCCCCAGTACGTCAAGGACAAACACGCACTGCTGGCCCAGCACGGCCTGCAGTGTTTTGCCATCGGCAACCACCTGGTGGGCCAGGCCGTGTGCGACCTGATCGACGAGCGCCACCAGTCCATCCTGCCGCCCTATGTGTGGGGCGACGGCGATCCCGAGGGCGTGCGCCAGCGCGCCGCCGCCGAGCTGGCCGACACGGCGCGCGCTGCCGCCAGGTTTGGCGTGAAGACGGTCACGGGCTTCACGGGCTCGTCAGTGTGGCATTCGATCTATGCCTTTCCGCCCACCACGCAGGCGTATTGGGAAAAGGGCTTTGCCGACTTCGCCAAGCGCTTCGGCCCCATCCTCGATGTGTTCGAAGCGCACGACATCAACTTTGCGCTGGAGGTGCACCCCACCGAAATCGCCTTCGACATCGCCTCGGCCGAGCGGGCGATTGCTGCGGTGGGCGGCAACAAGCGCTTCGGCTTCAACTACGACCCCAGCCACCTGGCCTACCAGGGCGTGGACTACATCAAGTTCATCCGCCAGTTCGCCGACCGCATCTACAACGCCCACATGAAGGACGTGTGGTGGGGCAAGGGCGACGGCACGGTGGGCACCTTCGGCGGGCACACCAGCTTTGGCGATGCCCGGCGCCACTGGGACTTTCGCAGCGTGGGGCGCGGGATGATCGATTTCGAATCCATCATCGTCGCGCTCAACGACATCGGCTACCAGGGCCCCCTCTCGGTGGAGTGGGAAGACAGCCGCATGGACCGCGTGCACGGCGCCACGGAGAGCGCGGCGTTCTGCAAGCGGCTCGACTTCAAGCCCGCGGCGGGCGCATTCGATGCCGTCTTTGCACGGGACAAGCAGGCCTAGCCGCGCTCCTCAAACCGACAACAACACACAGCGAGCAAAGGCTTTTTGTATGTCCAGTGAAAGAAAGCTCCGCTACGCCATGGTCGGCGGCGGCCACGGCGCCTTCATCGGTGCGGTGCACCGCAAGGCCATGGCGCTCGACGGCCAGTTCGAGCTGGTGGCGGGCGCTCTGTCATCCTCACCCGAGCGGGCCCGCGCATCCGGCGCCGAGCTGGGCCTGGCGGACGACCGCAACCACGGCAGCTGGCAGGACCTGCTGGCTGACGAGCTGCGCCGCAGCCCCGGCGAGCGCATCGACCTGGTGAGCATCGTCACCCCCAACCATGTGCACCACCCGGTGGCCCTGGCCTTTGTGCAGGCGGGCTTTCATGTGGTGTGCGACAAGCCGCTGGTGCACACCAGCGCGCAGGCCGATGAGCTGGTGGCGGCGGTGAAGAAGGCCGGCACCGTGTTCGGCGTGACCTACAACTACACCGGCTACCCCATGGTGCGCGAGGCCCGCCACCTGGTGCAGAGCGGCGCCCTGGGCACGCTGCGCAAGGTCACCGTGGAATACAACCAGGGCTGGCTGGCCACGGCGGTGGAGCAGGGCGGCGGCAACAAGCAGGCCGACTGGCGGCTGGACCCCGCGCGCAGCGGCGCGGTGGGCACCATGGGCGACATCGGATCGCACGCCGAGAACCTGGCCGCCACCGTCACCGGCCAGCGGCCGGAGGCGCTGTGCGCCGACCTCACCACCTTCGGCGCCGGCCGCCGGCTGGACGACGATGCACAGCTGCTGCTGCGCTATGCGGGCGGCGCACGCGGCGTGATCGTCGCGTCGCAGGTGGCGGCGGGGCTGGAGAACGATGTGCGCCTGCAGGTGTCCGGCACGCTGGGCACGCTGGTGTGGCGGCAGGAGGACCCGAACCACCTGGTGCATTCGCCGGTGGACGGGCCGCGCCGCATCCTCACGCGCGGCTCGCCCTGGCTGAGCGAATCGGCGTTGCGCGCGGGGCGCATTCCGGCCGGGCACCCGGAGGCTTTCATCGAGGCCTTTGCCAACGTCTACCTGGGCGTGGCGGCGGACATCCGCGCCCGGGCGTCAGGCAGAACCGCCAGCGCGCTGGAGGCCGACTACCCGCGCGTGGAAGACGGGGCCGAGGGCGTGCGCTTCATCGAGAAGGTGGTGGAGTCCGCCGCGAGCGAGCGCAAGTGGACGGCGCTGGCAGGGTAGGCGGGCGGGCCGGTGGAGGGGGATGGCACAGGGCAGAATCACCCGATGACCTCCGAGAAAGACAAGATGATCTCCGGCGCGCCATACATGGCCGCCGACCCGCAGCTGGTGGCCGACCGCCTGCGCGCCCGCCAGTTGTGCCACGCCATCCACCACGCGCCTGCGGCGGATGCTGCCGCGCTGCAAGCCCTGCAGGCGCAGCTGCTGCCGGGCCAGCCCGGCAGCGTGCAGATCACGCCACCGTTTCATTGCGACTACGGCTACAACATTTTTCTGGGTGAAGGCGTGTACTTCAACTTCAACTGCGTGGTGCTCGACGGCGCGCCGGTGCGCATCGGGGCCCGCACGCTGTGCGCGCCGGGCGTGCAGATCTACACCGCCTCGCACCCCTTGTCGCCCGAAGAGCGCGCGACCGGCGTCGAGCTGTGCCTGCCCGTGACCATCGGCGAGGACGTGTGGATTGGCGGCGGCGCGATCATCTGCCCCGGCGTGACGATTGGCGATGGTGCGGTGATCGGCGCGGGCAGCGTGGTCACCCGCGACGTGCCGGCGCGGGTGCTGGCGGCGGGCAACCCGTGCCGGGTGGTGCGGCCGCTCGACCCGCTGGTGGCCTGAGGCGACCCGGCGAACCCGTGCGGTCGCCCGCACGGCGGCTTACTGGGCGTTGGCCAGCTGGAACCGCTGGTCGAAGTTCATCTTGCCCAGCACGCGCAGCGCGGCGGTGCGCGTGGCGGCATCGACCTTGCTGATGTCCAGGCTGTAGCGCCTGGCGGTGGACACCACGTCCACGCACTTGTGCCCCCATTGCACGGCCACCAGCAGGGTGGCGCGCTGGCCCGCCTCCACGCCGCCCACGGAGACGCCGCGCTGTTCGGGCCGCAGCATGAATTCCAGGTGGGGCGTGCGCGTGAGCGTGAGGCGGCTGGCTCCCACGGGGCCCAGCGCGAACGAGACGACCCAGTCGTCTTCATCTTCCACGGTCAGGAACGGGACATGCTGGGGTGCTGCCATGGTGGGCGTCGGGTGGGGTGGAAAAGGCCTCGCGGGGCCAGGCTGGTAGCGCTGCCCCGGTTGCGGACGGCCGCCAGTATGCCGTTGCAAGAGCTGTGCCGAGGGCGGGAGAACCCGAGGTTGGGCCTTTCCAACGCGGCGGCGGCATGTCAGTTTGCTGCAAGCAAGGGCATGCGCCGCAAGGCGGGTGCCCTGGAGGCCAGGGAACCCCGGGGAAGGGGAGTTTTTGGAGAAACTGACCGCAAGCGCCTGATGTGTAAGCGCTGGCAGCTACTGTTTTGATAGCTTCTTGGGAGCGGACGCCTCTCGTGCCATCGCCGAGGCCAGGGCGCCCACGGTAGCCAGGGCGGCTTCAAAGCGGCTTTGCGCGGGGTGCCCGTAGTTGATGCGCACACAGTTCGCAAAGCGCCGGTCCGCCGAAAAGATCTGTCCTGGTGCCAGGCTGATGCCCTGCTGCAGTGCCTGGCGGTGCAGTTGCAGGGCATCGACCTGCGGGGGCAGCTCCACCCACAGGAAGTACCCGCCCTCGGGCTGCGCGACCCGCGTACCCGGTGGGAAATGCCGGGCCACCGCCGCCAGCGCCGTCGCCTGCTGCTGCGCCAGGCTGCGGCGCAGCTGGCGCAGGTGCCGGTCGTAGCCGCCCTGGGCCAGGTACTCGGACAACGCCTGCTGCGACGGCGTGGCGGCCGAGAGCGTGGTCATGAGCTTGAGGCGCTGCACCGCCGTGACAAAGCGGCCCGCCGCCACCCAGCCCACGCGGTAGCCGGGTGCCAGGCTTTTGCTGAACGAGCTGCAGTGCATCACCAGGCCTTCGCCGTCAAAGGCCTTGGCCGGGGGCGGGCGGTGGGGGGCGAAGTGCAGTTCGCCATACACGTCGTCCTCGATCAGCGGGATCTGGTGGCGCGCGAGCAGGGCCACGAGTTCGCGCTTCTTGTCCTCGGGCATCAGGCTGCCCAGCGGGTTCTGGAAGCTGGGCATCAGCCAGCAGGCCTTGACGGGCTGGTGCGGGGGCTGGCGCGCCAGGGCTTCGGCCAGCGCGGTCAGGTCGATGCCGTCGCGCGGGTGGGTGGCCACCTCCAGCGCCTGCAGGTTCAGACGCTCCAGCGCCTGCAGCGCGGCGTAGAAGGTGGGCGATTCGACCACCACGACGTCGCCGGGGCGGGTGACGGCCTCCAGGCAGAGGTTGAGCGCCTCCATCGCGCCGTTGGTGATGATGATCTCCTGCGCGTCCACGGCCATGCCGTGCAGGCCGTAGCGCAGCGCGATCTGCTGGCGCAGGCGCTCGTCGCCGGGCGGCAGGCTTTGCACGATGCTCCAGGGGTCGAGCTTGCGCATGCCGCTGCCCAGGCAGCGCGCCAGGCGCTCCAGCGGAAACAGCTCCAGCCCCGGGAAGGCCGAGCCCAGGGGCACCAGGTCGCGGTCGCGCGCCAGGCCCAGCACCTCGGACACCAGGTCGCTGATGGCCACGCCGGTGGAGGTGTTCGCCGGCTGCGAGGGCAGGGGCTCGGCGGGCCGGGACTCGGCGGCCGGCAGCCGGGCGCTCACGTAGTAGCCCGAGCGCGGGCGCGCATGGATCAGGCCCTGGGCCTCCAGCAGGTAGTACGCCTCGAACACGGTGGACGGGCTGATGCCGCGCGTGCGGCTGGCCTCGCGCACCGAGGGCACGCGGTCGCCCGGGCGCAGCGCGCCGCTGTGGATGAGCTGGGCAATGGCGTCGGCGTGGCGTTCGTAGCGTTTCATGGGGGCTGGGGTTGATCCAGGGCAAACTGATCTGTATTTTTAACTAGAAACTGAATCTGTACTGTTTTTGGGGCGGGGCGTAGAGTGGCGGCATGTGCTGGTGTCCGTCGCGATGTGTGCGGGCCGGCCGCTTCCCTACTGACAAAAACCCCATGATCGATTGCCTGCGCAGCCTGCTGCGCCCTGTTTCCCGCCTCGCCGGCGCCTCTGCCGCGATGGCGCTGGCGTGGAGTGCTGGCGCCTGGGCCCAGCCCGTGCCTAGCCCTGCGGCGGCTGCGGCGGCCCCGTCCGCCACGGTGTCCGCGTCGTCGATGTCCTCGCGCGTGCTGGCCTGCACGGCCTGCCACGGCAAGGAAGGCCGTGCCACGCCCGACGGCTACTTTCCGCGCATCGCCGGCAAGCCGGCGGGCTACCTGGCCAACCAGCTGCTCAACTTCCGCGACGGGCGGCGCAGCTATCCGCAGATGACCTACCTCATCGAGCACCTGACGGACGACTACCTGCGTGAAATGGCCGAGCACTTTGCCGCGCAGGACCTGCCGTACCCGCCGCCGCCCGCACCCCAGGCGCCGGCCGCCGCGCTGGAGCAGGGGCGCCAGCTGGTGCAGCAGGGCGATGCCGCGCGCCGCATTCCGGCCTGCGTGTCGTGCCACGGCAGCGCCATGACGGGCGTGGCGCCGTCCATCCCGGGCCTGCTGGGCCTGCCGCGCGACTACCTCAACAGCCAGCTGGGCGCCTGGAAGACCGGCCAGCGCCGCGCGCATGCGCCCGACTGCATGGCCGACATCGCCCGCCAGCTCACGCCCGACGACGTGAGCGCCGTGTCCGCCTGGCTGGCCGCCCAGCCCGTGGCAGGGGGCGGCAAACCCGCCCGCACGCTGCCCGCCCCCATGCCCGCCCGCTGCGGCGGCGTGGCCGAGGTGCCCGTGGCGGCCGCTTCCGGCGCGGCGCGCTGAGAGGGATGTCATCCATGAAACGCATCCTCTGGACGATTTCTTCCGTGCTGGCCGCCCTGGGCATCACGGCCGCCGCACTGGTCACCCTGAACCTGCGCGGCGAAGAGCCGCTGCCCGGCGCCGAGACGCTGCAGGGCACGCCCGCGCTGGTGGCGCGCGGCGAGTACCTGGCCCGTGTCGGCAACTGCATGGCCTGCCACACCACCCAGGGCGGCGCGCCGTTCGCGGGCGGGCGCGGCATCGAGACGCCGTTTGGCGTGGTGCACAGCTCCAACCTCACGCCCGACAAGGCGCAGGGCATCGGCAGCTGGACCTCGGCCGAGTTCTGGCGCGCCATGCACCATGGCCGCAGCAAGGACGGGCGCCTGCTGTACCCCGCCTTCCCGTACCCCAACTACACCCAGGTCACGCGCGAGGATTCCGATGCCATCTTTGCCTATCTGCAAAGCGTGCCCGCCGCCGCCGAAGCCAACCGGGCGCATGCGCTGCGTTTCCCGTACAACACGCAGGCGGCGCTGGGCGTGTGGCGCGCGCTGTTTTTCACCCCGGGCACACCCCGGCCCGAGCCCGCACAGACGGCCGAGTACAACCGGGGCGCCTACCTGGTCAACGGCCTGGGCCATTGCACCGCCTGCCACACGCCACGCAACGCGCTGGGCGCCACCACGGATGCCAAGGCCTTCACCGGCGGGCTGATTCCCGTGCAGAACTGGTATGCCCCCGCGCTCAACGCGGCGGCCGAGGCGGGCGTCAAGGAATGGCCCGCCGAGGACGTGGTGGCCTTGCTCCAAACCGGGGTGGCCCCGCACGGCTCGGTGCTGGGCCCCATGGCCGAGGTGGTGTTCCGCAGCACGCAGTACCTGACCGATGCCGACGCGCGCGCCATGGCGGTATACCTGCAGGCCTTGCCGCAGCAGGGCGGCCCCGCGCCCGCAACGCCGCCCGCGCCGCCCTCCGCGGCCATGTCCCGGGGCGCGAAGGTGTATGAGCAGCAGTGCGCGCAATGCCATGGCGACGCGGGGCAGGGCGAGCCTGGGGCGTTCTCCGCTCTGGCCGGCAACCGCGCGGTCACGCTGGCCGATCCCACCAACCTGGTGCGCGTGGTGCTGCAGGGCGGCTACCTGCCCGCCACCGCCGGCAACCCACGTCCGCACGGCATGCCCCCGTTCCAGCAGACCCTGTCGGACGAGGAAGTGGCGGCGGTCGCCACCTTCGTGCGCAACAGCTGGGGCAACCAGGCGCCCGGTGTGGGTACCATCGAGGTCTACCGCGCCCGCGAGCGGCGCGGCATGTAGACCCAGACCCGGCCCCCGGGAGGGCCTCTGCGCACGGCCGCAGGGCTCCCCGGCCGGGATGACCCAGGAGTTACGCTGATGGAAAGTCCGGCCGTGTTGCCCGATCCCGCCTCAGGGGCGTCCCCGCAGGCCGCCGCTGGCGGCTGGTGGGCTGTATGCCTGTGCGCGGGCTGGTGCGGCACCTGCCGCGACTACCGCCCCCTGTTCGACGAACTGGCCCGGGCGAACCCCGGGGTGCGGTTCGAATGGGTGGACATCGAGGACGAGTCCGAGATCGCGGGGGACCTGGATGTGGAGACTTTTCCCACATTGCTGATCGGCCGCGGCACCAGCGCGCTTTTTCTGGGGCCGCTGCTGCCGCAGGCGCCAGTGCTGGCCCGGTTGCTGGGCAGCCTGCAGGCGGGCGCGCGCAATGCCTCGGCGGCCGGTGGCGAGGCGCAGGGCGTGTTCGAGCGCGTGCGCGCGGCGCGCGGCGCCCAGGACGACTAGGACGACGAGGACAAATCGGCTGGGCGGGCGGGGCGCAGCAGCGCACCTTTCTGCCGGAAACGCCGCTGGCCGCGCAGGCGCCGGATTTTTGTGCCGGCGGGGCCCCTGCCGGCGGGTTCAGAAGGCAGTTTGACCACAGTCCATCTTTGCAAATCAAGGCGTTACACGCTACAATATGAATCTCACGACCAAACGGGCGGGTACCAACCGCCCGTTTTTTTTGGTCGAATGCTTTTGGAGCTCGAAGCTGTCGGGGAAGGTCTCCGGGGGTTATCGGGTTTTTTGTTTTGGACTTACGCAAACAAGGGCGCACAGGAAGTGCTCCCACCATGGGGTCGGCGACTCGCCGGATCCCGATTTGCGTCAGTCGTGTTGTTTTCCGGGATTGAACTGAACACGTGGCATTACAGCAAGTCGTTGAACAAATTGTGACGGGCCTGGGATATGACCTGGTGGAGATCGAACGCTCTGCCGGTGGTCTGCTGCGCATCACCATTGACTTGCCCTGGGTGCAGCCGCCCGCCGACGCGCCGGTCCCGGCGCTGGATCAGTTTGTCACCGTCGAAGACTGCGAAAAGGTCACGCGCCAGCTGCAATTTGCGCTGGAGGTCGATGGCGTCGAGTACAAGCGCCTGGAAGTGTCTTCCCCCGGTATCGACCGCCCCTTGCGTCACGAGCAGGACTTCGTGCGCTTCGAGGGCTCGGTCATCGACATCACCCTGAAGGCGCCCATCGGCGCCGCAGCGGCGGGGCAGGTCAATGCCACCCGCAAGAAATTTCGCGGCACGCTGGAGCGGGCCGAAGCTGGAGGCTGGCAGATCGTCTGGAGCGACGAGCCGCCGGTCAAGCCGGGCCAGAAGGTGAGCAAGAAACGCGTTCCGGCGCCGCTGCAGGCGCTGGGTTTTACCCTGGATGAGGTGCGGGACGTCCGTCTGGCGCCCATCGTGGATTTCAAGGGGCGTGGAGGCAAGGCCGGGCCGGCGTCCGCCTGAGTGGCTGAATGAATTGGGGTGGGTGGCCGCAGCGCGCGGACCCTGCCCTCGGGTGATTGAAACAGGAGAGTCGTCGCATGAATCGCGAATTGTTGATGTTGGTTGAGGCCATTTCGCGCGAAAAGAACGTTGAGCGTGATGTGGTCTTGGGCGCCGTGGAGTCGGCCTTGGCCCAGGCTACCAAGAAGCTGTACCAGGGCGAGGTGGACATTCGCGTGTCCGTCGATCGCGACAGCGGCAACTATGAGACTTTCCGCCGCTGGCTGGTCGTGCCCGATGACGCGGGCCTGCAGAATCCCGAAGCCGAAGAGCTGCTGATGGATGCGAAGGACCGCATTCCCGACATCGAAGTCGGCGAGTACATCGAAGAGGGTGTCGAGTCCGTGCCGATCGGCCGCATCGGCGCCATGGCCGCCAAGCAGGTCATCCTGCAGAAGATCCGTGACGCCGAGCGCGAAATGCTGCTCAACGACTTCATGTCGCGCGGCGAGCGCATCTTCACCGGCACCGTCAAGCGCATGGACAAGGGCGACATCATTGTCGAGTCCGGCCGTGTGGAAGGCCGCCTGCGCCGCAGCGAGATGATCCCCAAGGAAAACCTGCGCAGCGGCGACCGCGTGCGGGCCATGATCATGGAAGTGGACCTGACCCTGCGCGGCGCGCCCATCATCCTGTCGCGCTCGGCCCCCGAGTTCATGATCGAGCTCTTCCGCCAGGAAGTGCCCGAGATCGAGCAGGGCCTGCTGGAGATCAAGTCCTGCGCCCGCGACCCCGGCTCGCGTGCCAAGATCGCCGTGCTGTCGCACGACAAGCGCGTGGACCCCATCGGCACCTGCGTCGGCGTGCGCGGCACCCGTGTGAACGCGGTGACCAACGAACTCGCCGGCGAGCGCGTGGACATCGTGCTGTGGTCAGAAGACCCCGCCCAGTTCGTGATCGGCGCGCTGGCACCGGCCAACGTGTCCTCCATCGTGGTCGATGAGGAAAAGCACGCCATGGATGTCGTGGTGGACGAGGAAAACCTCGCCATCGCCATCGGCCGCGGCGGCCAGAACGTGCGCCTGGCGTCCGATCTGACCGGCTGGAAGATCAACATCATGGACGCCGCCGAAAGCGCGCAGAAGCAGGCCAACGAGACCGACACGGCCCGCAAGCTGTTCATGGAAAAGCTGGATGTGGACGAGGAAATCGCCGACATCCTGATCTCCGAAGGCTTCAACAGCCTGGAAGAAGTGGCCTATGTGCCGCTGCAGGAAATGCTGGAGATCGAAAGCTTCGACGAAGACACCGTCAACGAGCTGCGCGCCCGCGCCAAGGATGCGCTGCTCACGATGGAAATCGCCCGCGAGGAAAGCGTGGAAGAGGTCTCCCAGGACCTGCGCGACCTCGAAGGCCTCACCCCCGAGCTGATTGCCAAGTTGGCTGAAGGCGGTGTGCATACACGTGACGACCTGGCCGATCTGGCCATTGATGAACTGACCGACCTGACCGGACAGTCTGAAGAAGAAGCCAAAGCCTTGATCATGAAGGCGCGCGAACACTGGTTCGCGGGGCAAGAGTAAAGGTCAGGGAGGCACGAACCACATATGTCCAGTAATACTGTCGCCGAGTTTGCAACCGAACTCAAAAAATCGCCTGAAACCCTGCTCGACCAGCTCAAGGCTGCCGGCGTGGGCAAGGCTGCCCCCTCCGACGCGTTGACCGAGTCGGACAAGCAAAAGCTGCTTGCCTATCTGCAGGCCAGCCATGGCACGGCTTCGGCTGACCGCAAGAAGATCACGCTGGTGAAGAAGTCCACCAGCGAGATCAAGCAGGCCGATGCCACGGGCAAGGCCCGCACGATCCAGGTGGAAGTGCGCAAGAAGCGCACGTTCATCCAGCGCGACGAAGGTGCCGAGGCGTCTGCCGAAACCCATGCGCCCGTGGCGGCGCAGGAGGCCGCTGTTTCCAGCGAGGATCTCGAGCTGTCCCGCCGCGAGGAAGAAGCGCGCCGCCAGGCCGAGCTGATCCGCCGCCAGGAGGCGGAGCTGGCCGAGAAGCGCGCTGAACGCGAAGCCCGTGAAAAGCGCGAACGCGAAGCCGAGGAGCGTGCTGCCGCCTACGCTGCGCAGGAAGCCGAAAAGAAGGCCCAGGCCTCTGCCGTCAAGCAGGAAGCGACCCGCGAGCAGGCCGCTGAAACCGCTGCGCGCAGCGCCGCCCAGGCCGAAGCGCGCGAAAAGGCTGCTGCCGAGTCCAAGGCCCGCTCCGACGAGGAAGCCGCGCGTGCGGCCGATCTGGATGCCCGCCGCCGCAAGGCCGAAGCCGAGGCCGCGGCCATTCGCTCCATGATGGCCACGCCCAAGAAGGCGGTCATGGTGGCCAAGAAGCCCGAGGAACCCAAGCCCGTGGCCAAGCCCGCCGCGGTGGGCGATGCCAAGAAGGGCACGCTGCACAAGCCGGCCGTGGGCACGGGTGTGGCGCGTGCGGGGGCTCCGGCCGCCGCCGGCGCAGGCGCGCCCGGCGCCGGCAAGGAAGTGAAGTCGGCCAAGCTGTCCTCCAGCTGGGCCAATGACACCGCCAAGAAGAAGGAAATCAAGACCCGCGGCGACAGCAGCGGCGGTGTCGGCCGCAACAACTGGCGTGGTGGCCCGCGTGGCCGCCGTGGTGATAACCGCGACCATCGCGACGACCACCAGCAGTCCGCACCGGTCGAGGCGCGCATCATTGAAGTGCATGTGCCCGAGACCATCACGGTGGCAGAGCTGGCCCACAAGATGTCGATCAAGGCGTCCGAAGTGATCAAGGCGCTGATGAAGATGGGCCAGATGGTCACCATCAACCAGCCGCTGGACCAGGACACCGCCATGATCGTGGTGGAAGAGCTGGGCCACAAGGCGGTGGTGGCGGCGCTGGACGATCCGGAAGCCTTCACCGACGACGATTCGACGCAGCAGAACGCAGAGCTGTTGCCGCGCGCCCCGGTCGTGACCGTCATGGGCCACGTCGACCACGGCAAGACCTCGCTGCTGGACTACATCCGCCGCGCCAAGGTCGCTGCGGGCGAAGCCGGCGGCATCACGCAGCACATTGGTGCCTACCACGTGGAAACACCGCGCGGCATGGTGTCGTTCCTCGACACCCCGGGTCACGAGGCCTTCACGGCCATGCGTGCCCGCGGTGCCCAGGCCACGGACATCGTGATCCTGGTGGTGGCGGCCGATGACGGCGTCATGCCCCAGACCAAGGAAGCCATCAAGCACGCCAAGGCGGCTGGTGTTCCTATCGTGGTGGCCATCACCAAGGCCGACAAGCCCGATGCCAACCCAGACCGCGTCAAGCAGGAGCTGGTGGTCGAAGAGGTGGTGCCGGAAGAATACGGTGGCGATTCGCCGTTCGTGCCCGTGTCTTCCAAGACCGGCATGGGCATCGACACGCTGCTCGAGCAGGTGCTGCTGCAGGCCGAAGTGCTGGAACTCAAGGCGCCGGTGGATTCGCTGGCCAAGGGCCTCGTGATCGAAGCGCAGCTCGACAAGGGCCGCGGCCCCGTGGCGACCGTGCTGGTGCAGTCCGGTACCCTCAAGGTGGGCGACATCGTGCTGGCAGGCCAGACCTATGGCCGCGTGCGCGCCATGCTGGACGAAAACGGCAAGGTGGCCAAGACGGCGGGTCCGTCGATCCCGGTGGAAATCCAGGGCCTGACGGAAGTGCCGCAGGCCGGCGACGAATTCATGGTGCTCACGGACGAACGCCGTGCCCGCGAAATCGCCACCTACCGTGCCGGCAAGTTCCGCAACACCAAGCTGGCCAAGCAGCAGGCTGCGAAGCTGGAGAACATGTTCGCCGACATGACGGCAGGCGAAGTGAAGATGCTGCCCATCATCGTCAAGGCCGATGTGCAGGGTTCGCAGGAAGCGCTGGCGCAGTCGCTGCTCAAGCTGTCGACCGACGAAGTCAAGGTGCAACTGGTGTACGCCGCAGTGGGCGCCATCAGCGAGTCGGATATCAACCTGGCGATCGCCTCCAAGGCCATCGTGATCGGCTTCAACGTGCGGGCTGATGCCGGTGCGCGCAAGCTGGCCGAGGGCAATGGCGTCGATCTGCACTACTACAGCATCATTTACGACGCTGTGGACGAGCTGCGCGTGGCCATGTCCGGCATGCTGGCCCCCGAGCAGCGCGAGGAGATCATCGGCACGGCCGAGATCCGCACGGTGTTCGTGGCCACCAAGATCGGCACGATTGCCGGTTCGTACATCACCTCGGGCATGGTCCATCGCAACGCACGCTTCCGCCTGCTGCGCGACAACGTGGTGGTCTACACGGGCGAAGTCGATTCGATCAAGCGCCTCAAGGACGATGTCAAGGATGTCAAGGAAGGCTTCGAGTGCGGTATCAAGCTCAAGAACTACAACGACATCAAGGAAGGCGATCAACTCGAATTCTTTGACATCAAGGAAATCGCGCGGACGCTGTAAGGCATCGGTGACGACGACATGGCTGCGAAGAAATCTTCCACCCCCAACCGCGCCTTCAAGGTCGCCGACCAGATCCAGCGCGATCTGACGGAGCTGATCGCGCGCGAGTTGAAAGACCCGCGCGTGGGCATGGTGACGCTGCAGGGCGTGGAGGTGACTCCGGACTACGCCCATGCCAAGGTGTTCTTCAGCCTGCTGACGGGCGACCCTGTGGAGACACAGGCGGCGCTCAACCAGGCTGCGGGTTTCCTGCGCAACGGCTTGTTCAAGCGCCTGCACATCCACACGGTGCCCACGCTGCACTTCGTGTTCGACCGCACCTCCGAGCGGGCGGCCGACATGAATGCCTTGATTGCCAAGGCTGTCTCTTCCCGCGCAAAAGAGGATTAGCCATGCAGCCAGCGCCACGCACCAGGGTGCAGCGGCGCCCTGTGCATGGGGTGTTGCTGCTCGACAAACCGCTCGGCCTTTCGAGCAACGACGCCTTGCAAAAGGCGAAATGGCTCCTGCGCGCCGAAAAGGCGGGCCATACCGGCACGCTCGACCCGTTGGCCACCGGCGTGCTGCCCCTGTGTTTTGGCGCGGCCACCAAGTTCAGCCAGCTGCAGCTCGACGCGCCCAAGACCTATGAGGCCCTGGCGCTGCTGGGAGCGACGACGACGACCGGCGATGCCGAGGGCGATGTGGTGCAGCGCTGCGATGTCGACCCTGCCCAGCTCACCCCTGAGCGTCTGGCGGCGGTGCAGCAGCAGTTCACCGGCCCCATCCGCCAGGTGCCGCCCATGCACAGCGCGCTCAAGAAGGATGGCAAGGCGCTGTATGAATACGCCCGTGCGGGCATCACCGTGGAGCGCGAGGCGCGCGACGTGGTCATTCACGCACTGAAATTGACGCTGGTCCAGACAGATCAAGCGCAAAGCGCTATCAAAATAGTAGTGACCTGCAGCAAAGGCACCTACATCCGTACCCTGGGGGAAGACATTGGCGCCGCCCTGGGCTGCGGGGCGCACCTGACCTTTCTGCGCCGCATCGATACCGGTGGGATCGGCGTGGAGCGCTGCGTCACGCTGGCACAGCTGGAAGCCATGCCCGAGGCCGAACGGCTGGCCAGCCTGGAAGCTCCCGAGTCGCTGCTGGCGCAACACGTGCATGTCACGCTGGACGGTGAGAATGCAGCCCGATTCCTGTCGGGCGTGCGTCGCCGTGGCAACTGGCCCGATGCCAGTGCCGTGGCGGTGTTTGGCGAGAATCCCCTGGCGCTGCTGGGGGTGGGCCACATCGTGGGCGGGGAGCTGGTGCCGGACAGGCTCCTGAGTCCGCTGGAAATTCAACAAATTTTGGAAAGCACGCCGCATTCCGCGTCCATGGCGCACAGCGGCATATTGGAAAAACTATGACTAAACAAATCCGCAATATCGCCATCATTGCCCACGTTGACCATGGCAAAACCACCATGGTCGACCAGCTGCTGCGCCAGTCCGGCACCTTCGCCGACCACGAAAAGGTCGTCGATACCGTGATGGACAACAACGCCATCGAAAAAGAGCGCGGCATCACCATCCTGGCCAAGAACTGCGCCGTGAGCTGGAAGGGCACGCACATCAACATCGTGGACACCCCCGGCCACGCGGACTTCGGCGGCGAAGTGGAACGCGCCCTGTCCATGGTGGACAGCGTGGTGCTGCTGATCGACGCGCAAGAGGGCCCCATGCCCCAGACGCGTTTCGTGACCAAGAAGGCCCTGGCCCTGGGCCTGCGCCCCATTCTGGTCGTGAACAAGGTGGACAAGCCGGGTGCCAACCCCGACAAGGTCGTGAACGCAGCGTTCGACCTGTTTGACAAGCTTGGCGCCACCGACGAGCAGCTCGACTTCCCCGTGGTGTACGCCTCGGGCATCAACGGCTGGTCGTCGCTCGAAGAAGGCGCGCCCGGTGAGCAGTGGGGCCCCGACATGTCGGCCCTGTTCGACACCATCCTCAGCCACGTGCCCCCGAACACGGGCGACCCGGCTGCCCCGCTGCAACTGCAGATCTCGGCGCTGGACTTCTCCAGCTTCGTGGGCCGCATCGGCGTGGGCCGCATCAGCCAAGGCACCTTGAAGCCCATGATGGACGTGGTCGTCATGGAAGGCCCCGACGGCAAGGCCGTCAAGGGCCGTGTGAACCAGGTGCTGACCTTCCAGGGCCTGGACCGCATGCAGACGCCCATGGCCGGCCCCGGCGACATCGTGCTGATCAACGGCATTGAAGACATCGGCATCGGCGTGACCGTGACCGACCCCGCCAATCCCGCACCGCTGCCCATGCTCAAGGTGGACGAGCCCACGCTGACCATGAATTTCTGCGTGAACACCAGCCCGCTGGCCGGCCGCGAAGGCAAGTTCGTGACCAGCCGCCAGATCTGGGACCGCCTGCAAAAGGAACTGCAGCACAACGTGGCCCTGCGCGTGAGCGAGACCGACGAGGAAGGCATCTTCGAAGTGATGGGCCGGGGCGAACTGCACCTGACCATCCTCTTGGAAAACATGCGCCGTGAAGGCTACGAGCTCGCCGTGTCCAAGCCGCGCGTGGTGTTCAAGGAAATCAACGGCGAGAAGTGCGAGCCTATTGAGCTGGTGACGGCTGACATCGAAGAAGGCCACCAGGGCGGCGTGATGCAGGCCCTGGGTGAGCGCAAGGGCGAGCTGGTGAACATGGAGCCGGACGGCCGTGGCCGCGTGCGCCTGGAGTACCGCATTCCGGCGCGTGGCCTGATCGGCTTCACGAACGAATTCCTGAACCTGACGCGCGGCTCCGGCCTCATCAGCAACATCTTCGACAGCTATGAGCCGCACAAGGGCGACATCGGCGGCCGCAAGAACGGCGTGCTGATCTCGATGGACGACGGCGAGATCTTCACCTACGCCCTGGGCAAGCTGGACGACCGTGGCCGCATGTTCGTGAAGGCGAACGACCCCGTGTACGAAGGCATGATCGTCGGCATCCACAGCCGCGACAACGACCTGGTGGTGAACGCCACGCGCACCAAGCAGCTGACCAACTTCCGCGTGAGCGGCAAGGAAGACGCGATCAAGATCACGCCCCCGATCGACCTCACGCTGGAATACGGCGTGGAATTCATCGAGGACGACGAACTGGTCGAGATCACGCCCAAGTCCGTGCGCCTGCGCAAGCGCCACCTGACCGAGAACGAGCGCAAGCGCGCTTCCCGGTCCTGATAGGCTGAGCTTCCCCGGAAGGGCCACTGCTGCGCAGTGGCCTTTTTTCCGTCTGCAACCCGAACCCCATGTTGAAACTCACACATTCCCGCGCGGTGGTGCTGATGGTGGCGGTGACCCTGATGTGGTCCATCGCTGGCGTGGTCACGCGCCACCTGGAACATGCGGCGAGCTTTGAGGTGACCTTCTGGCGCAGCTTTTTCACGCTGCTGTCCCTGCTGGTCATCCTGCCGGCGCTGCAGGGCAGGGCGGTGTTTGCCTCCATGCGCCATGGTGGCCATGCGCTGTGGATCTCAGGGGTGTGCTGGAGCGTGATGTTCACGGCGTTCATGGTGGCCCTGGTGCTCATGCCGGTGGCCAATGTGCTGGTCACGATGGCCGTGGGGCCGCTGCTCACCGCGCTGTTCGCACGGGTGTTCATCGGCCACCATATCGCCCCGCGCACATGGGCTGCGATTGCCGTGGCGGGGCTGGGCATCGCGTGGATGTATGGTTCGCAGATGGCGGGCCTGCCCTTGGCGGGTACGCTGGTGGCGCTGTGCGTGCCCGTGGCGGCAGCCATCAACTGGACGGTGGTGCAACACTCGCAGCGCCACGGCCACGCGGTGGACCTGGTGCCCGCGGTGCTGGTCGGCGCGGTGATCTCGGTGGTGGCCACGCTGCCGCTGGCGCTGCCTTTTCAGGCGTCGGCCCATGACCTGGCCCTGCTGGCGCTGCTGGGCGTGGTGCAATTGGCCATTCCTTGTGTGCTGGCCGTGCGCTGTGGGCGTGTGCTCAAGGCGCCCGAGATGGCGCTGCTCGGTTTGCTCGAAGTGATCTTTGGCATCTTGCTGGCATGGCTGGGCGCGGGCGAAAAGCCCGGCACGGCAGTGCTGACGGGGGGCGCACTGGTGATCGGTGCGCTGGTTTTCAATGAACTGTTGGGTTGGAAGGAACAAAAATGACGGAGACGGTAGTGTCTGAAGTGTTGAGCGAAGTGCGTGGCCAGGTTGGCTTCATTACCCTGAACCGCCCGCGTGCGCTCAACGCGTTGTCGTTGGGCATGGTGCGTGACCTGATGGGCATCCTGCTGGCCTGGCAGAACGATGCGCGGGTGCTGGCGGTGGCGATTCGCGGCAGCAACAAGGAGGGCCCGTTCGGTGCCTTCTGCGCGGGCGGCGACATCCGCTTCCTGCACCAGGCGGGCAGCCAGGGCAACCCCCTGCTGGAAGACTTCTTCACCGAGGAATACGCGCTCAACCACCTGATCCACAACTACGGCAAGCCCTACATCGCGTTCATGGACGGCATCGTGATGGGCGGCGGCATGGGCATCAGCCAGGGGGCAGCGCTGCGGGTGGTGACCGAGCGCACCAAGATGGCGATGCCCGAGACGGCCATCGGCCTGTTCCCTGACGTGGGTGGGGGCTACTTCCTCTCGCGCTGCCCCGGCCGCGTGGGCGAGTGGCTGGCCCTCACGGGCGACACCATCGGCGCGGGTGATGCCATTGAAAACCAGTTGGCGGATGGCTGCCTGCCCTCGGACCAGCAATCCGCCGTGTGGGAGGCGCTGGGGGCCGGGGGTTTTGCGGATGGCCCTGCGGTCCGTGACTACGTTGCTTCCAAATTCATAGCTCTCAGCGCACGCCAGTCAAGCGCTAGAGCCCAGATTGACCAATATTTCTCGTTGCCCAGCGTGGGCGAGATCGTCGCTGCGCTCGAGGCGGCCGACACCGACTGGGCGCGTGCCACGGCGGCCACGCTGCGCAAGCGCTCGCCGCTGATGCTGCACGTGGTGCTCGAGCAGATCCGGCGTGCGCGCGGCATGGGCCTGGCCGACGACCTGCGCATGGAGCGCGACATGGTGCGCCACTGCTTCTTCCTGCGCCCTGGCCAGAGCGAGACGGTGGAGGGCATCCGCGCCCTGGCCGTGGACAAGGACCATGCGCCGAAGTGGAACCCCGGCCGCATCGAGGACGTGGCGCCCGCGATGGTGGCACCGTTCTTCGCCAGCCCCTGGCCCGCGCACGCGCACCCGCTGGCGGCCCTGGCCTGACCTGGATTGAACTGACCTGAACCCAGGCCGGTGCGAACGCTAGTGTCCCGAGTTGGAAGTTACTTTATGAACCGAATTTCTAACTCGGGACACTAGAGCTGCAGCTGCCTGTATACCGCCGTGGCCAGCGCGAGCAATTCGGCGCGCGATAGCTGTCCGCTGAGCGCGTAGCCAAAGCTTCCCTCGGTCCAGTAGAAACCGGGCACGGGGCCTTCCTGCCTGAACTGGAAGGCCGCTGCCGCCGTGGCCGTGGTGGCGGGCGGGTTGTCGTGCGGCGGTGGCGCACCGTGGCGAGAAAGCGCCGTGGTGGCCGTGGGGGCGAGTGCGCCCAGGTACAGCGTGATGCGCTGGCCCGCAGCATTCTGGTACATGAACTGCGCACGCGCCCCGGTGTCGCCCGGCAGCAGGCGGCCTCCCACCAGCTCATAGCCTTGCGGGGCGAGCACGGGCACCTTCAGCGGCTTGCCCAGCCGCTTGGAGAGCCACTGCACCAGATGCTCCTGCTGCGACGCGGTGACTTCCACCGGATGGCGGACCTCCGGCTGGTAGACCGCATGGGCCACGGCGGCCTGCTGGGCAAAGCGCTGCGCCGGCGCCGTGGCCAGCAGCGCTGCCGCATCGCCCGCCAGAGGCTGGTGGCCCGGGGCCGGGCCGCCTGCCCACTGGCCACGCCCCGCCCACCCCAGCGCGAAGGCCAGCAGCACCGACGCGGCCAGGCCGCCCCAGCGCCACCACTGTGCCTGCCGTTCCTGGTGTCCCGCGGCGCGCAACGCAGCGGCCAGCAACGCATCGGGCACGGCGGCATGGAGCAGATCCTGGTGCAGTGCCTGCAGCTGGTCGCGCCCCTGTTGCCAATGGGCGATGGCATCCCGCGCGGCCTCGTTGCCTTCCAGTTGCTGGCGCAAGGCTGCGGCCTGCGCGGCCGGGAGGCGGCCGTCCGCCAGGGCGTGCCAGGCGGGATCGTCTTCGGGGAGGGGCGGGGCGTGGGAGCGCGGTTCCATGGCAGTGTCGCGGGTCGTCGTCATTTCAGGCGGCGCAGCGCCGGGGGCTGGGACTGGGTCTGTGGGGCGGCTGCCGCCGTGGCTGGTGAGGGGGATGGCGCAGGCACCGATGTGCGCTCCATAAGTACCCGCAGCCGGGCGCGGGCGCGCGACAGCCGTGACATCACCGTGCCCACGGGGACGGCCAGGATGCGGGCCGTGTCCTCGTAGCTCATGTCCTCCATGGCCACCAGCAGCAGCACGGCCCGCTGGTCCGCGGGCAGGCGCTGCAGGCAGCGTTCCAGGTCCAGCGCGTCGTCCGAGGGCACCGGCGCGCCGGGCAACTGGTCGCGGACGTCCTCGATGTCCAGCGGCGCCAGCGCGGGCATCGCGCGGCGCTGGTTGAGATAGAGGTTGTGCATGAGCGTGAAAAGCCATGCGCGCAGGTCGCTGCCGGTGCGCCACAGCAGCCATTTGCTGCAGGCGCGCTCCAGCGTGTCCTGCACGAGGTCGTCGGCCGCCCAGGCGTCACCTGTCAGCACCCGGGCATAGCGGCGCAGGCCTGGCAACTGCTCGACAACCTGGGTGCGGTTCATGGCGCGGTGGGATGGGCGCGCTCGCCCTCAGGGGCGGGCAGTGCGCCAGACCTGGTTCACGCCGTCGCCGGTCCTGTCGCCGGGTTTGGTGTCCTTGACCCAGTAGTACAGCGGCTTGCCCTTGTAGGCCAGCTGGGTCTTGCCGTCATCACGGGTCACGATGCTGTAGTCGCCGCCCGGCGCCGTGCTGGCCATGAGCGGGGGCCAGTTGGTGGCGCAGGGCCCGTTGCAGACCGATTTGCCGCTGCCTGCCGCGTCGCGGTCAAAGGTGTAGAGCGTCATGCCGCCCCCGCCGACGAGCACGCCGTCCACGGTTTTCACGGGCGAGTCGGCCATGGAGGCGCAGCCCGCCATACCGGCAACGGCGATGAATGCTGCCGCCATCGAGACAAATTTCTTCATGGGTTTCTCCAGAGTGGGTGCAGGCGGCGCGAATGCGGCCTTGCACCGGGACAAACACATGGGCACCGTGGTTTATTCCACGCCGCCGCAAAAAAACCGGCCGGGCTGGCATCGATGTGGCGCTTCCCGGCCCGAGCCCGGCGTGCGATGGCGCGCAGGCTAGCGGTTTCTGCTCTTCATGGCGCGCTCGACCTCGCGCTTGCCTTCGCGGTCCTTGATGGTGTCGCGCTTGTCGTGCTCGGCCTTGCCCTTGGCCAGGGCGATCTCGCATTTCACGAATCCGTTCTTCCAGTGCAGGTTCAATGGCACCAGCGTGTAGCCCTTTTGCTCGACCTTGCCGATCAGGCGCTTGATGTCGTCCTTCTTGAGCAGCAGTTTCTTGGTGCGCGCGGATTCGGGGTTGACGTGGGTCGAGGCCGTCTTGAGCGGGTTGATCAGGCAACCGAGCAGGTACAGCTCTCCATCACGTATCAGCACATAGCCGTCGGTCAATTGCACCTTGCCCTCGCGCAGCGCCTTGACCTCCCAGCCGTGCAACACCATGCCCGCCTCGTGGCGCTCCTCGAAGAAATAGTTGAAGGCCGCTTTTTTGTTGTCGGCAATGCGGGACGTAGGATCTGGTTTTTTGGCCATGGGGTGAGAGCGTGTTTGCACTTTTACGTGCCCGCGAAAACCGGAGAAAGGCCCGGCAGATGGGCGCAGGACGCGCCGAAGTATCGATACTGCAAGCGGACTGCGACAACGTGGCCGGGCCTTTCCCCGGCTTTCCCGAAAGGTTGGACCCGGACGCGGGTACTTGAGGCGCAGGACACGCTTTAAAAGATGCGGCGCAAACCGGGAGATAAAAGGCCTCCCTACAATTGTCGTCGTCTCGCACCCGCGATTCTAATTTCCTCTGGCTTGCGCGCACCGGTGCAGGCGCCGTCTGCATGAAAACCGTCCACAAGTCCGTCCTCATCTGGTATAGCCCCGAAGAAATGTTTGCCCTGGTCACCGGGGTGGAGCACTACCCCCAGTTCCTGCCATGGTGCGACCATGCCGCCGTGCTCGAGCAGACCGCAGAGGGCATGACCGCCGAGGTAGGCATTTCATTTGGCGGCATCCGCCAGACCTTCGTGACGCACAACACCCATGAGGCAGGCCGGCGCGTGCGGATGCGGCTGGTCAAGGGGCCTTTCTCGCAGCTTGACGGCGACTGGCTTTTTCACCCCGTGGGCGATGGCAGCCAGCGGGCCTGCCGCGTGGAGTTGAGCCTGAATTACGGTTTTGACAACGCGGCCCTGGCGGCGCTGGTAGGCCCTGTGTTCGACCGCATCGCGGGCAGCATGGTCGATGCCTTCGTGAAGCGCGCGGAACAGGTGTATGGCTGAGGAGCCGGCTGGTGCGGACATCGCAACCCCGCGCGCACCCGCTCTGATGCGGATCACCGTGCTGGTCTCGCTGGCGCCCCGGCAGGTCAGCGAATGCACTGTGCAATTGCACCCTGGAAGCACGCTCGCCGACGCCCTGCAAGCCGCCGGGCAGATGGCTGCGCGGCGCGAGGGCATGGCGTGCGGCATCTGGGGCCGTGCCATGCCCGAGACGACGCTGCTCAAGGACGGGGACCGCGTGGAGTTGTACCGGGAGCTCAAGGTGGACCCCAAGGTGGCACGCCGCGAGCGGTTTGCCCGGCAGGGCGCGCGTTCCACGGGCCTCTTCGCGCGGCAGCGGCCGGGCGGCAAGTCAGGCTACTGATCGGGATACCAATTGAAACAAAAACGGCGCCTCAGGCGCCGTTTTTTTGCCACGGATGACCGCTCAGCGTTTGCAGTCGGAGGCGATGATCGTGTCGATGCGCTTGACCTCTGCATTGCGCTGGGCCTCGTCCAGGAAGACGCGCTCGCCCTGTGCATTGCTCTGCCTGATCGGCGCGCCGGTCTCGAAAGTGGCCTTGGCCGCGCGCGCACGGGTGCAGTTTTCAGCCTTGGCCTTGGCGATCCTGTCGTCTTCGGCTTTCTTCTTGGCGGCTTCGGCGGCCTCTGCCTCAGCCTTGCGCTTTTCCAGCTCCTTGTCCTTGCCGGCGGCGCTGGCGGGAGCGCGGGGGGATGCGGCCGCAGGCGCAGCAGCCGAGGCGGGGGTATCGGCCGCTTCCGGCGCACTGGCGGCTGCCGCAGCCGCGGGCACGCGTGCAGTCGCGTAGCTTGGCTGCTTGAGGATGCTCTTTTCCGGGATGTCCTGTGGCGGCGGGCGGTCGCTGAAGACCTTGCGGCCGTCCTTGTCGATCCACTGCCATTGGGCAGCGGCACCCAGGGCCCAGGTGCAGGCAACGGCCAGCAAAACAAGCTTGTGCAATTTCATGCAGGCAAGTTTAGCCGTGCAGCAACGCAGCCGCCAGTGCGTGCGCAAAGGAGCGCGAGCCCTGCGGCGCCCCGCGGACGCGGGTACAATCCGTTTTTTGGAGCTTTCTCATGCGCCTTCTTGGAAAAGCGCTCACCTTCGACGATGTGTTGCTGGTGCCAGCGTACTCCCAGGTCCTGCCCAAGGACACGTCCCTCGCGACGAAACTCTCCCGCAATATCCAACTGAACTTGCCGCTCGTGTCCGCCGCCATGGACACCGTGACCGAGGCGCGCCTGGCCATTGCCATTGCCCAGGAGGGCGGCATCGGCATCGTGCACAAGAACCTCACGGCGCAGGAGCAGGCCGCCCAGGTGGCCAAGGTCAAGCGCTATGAATCCGGCGTGCTGCGCGACCCGGTCGTCATCACCCCCGAGCACACCGTGCTGCAGGTGCTGCAGCTGTCCGAACAGCTCGGCATCTCGGGCTTCCCGGTGTGCGACGGCGGCAAGGTGGTGGGCATCGTCACGGGCCGCGACCTGCGCTTTGAAACGCGCTACGACGTCAAGGTCCACCAGATCATGACCCCGCGCGAGAAGCTCATCACCGTCAACGAAAAGGAAGGCACCTCGCCTGCCGAAGCCAAGGCGCTGCTCAACAAGCACAAGCTCGAGCGCATCCTGGTCGTGAACGACGCGTTCGAGCTCAAGGGCCTGATCACCGTCAAGGACATCACCAAGCAAACCAGCTTCCCCAACGCCGCCCGCGATCCCTCGGGCCGCCTGCGCGTGGGCGCCGCTGTCGGCGTGGGTGAAGGCACCGAAGAGCGCGTGGAAGCCCTGGTCAAGGCCGGTGTGGACGCCATCGTGGTCGACACCGCCCATGGCCACAGCAAGGGCGTGATCGAGCGCGTGCGCTGGGTCAAGCAGAACTACCCGCAGGTCGACGTGATCGGCGGCAACATCGCCACCGGCGCGGCCGCGCTGGCGCTGGTCGAGGCGGGCGCCGACGCGGTCAAGGTCGGTATCGGCCCAGGCTCCATCTGCACCACGCGCATCGTGGCCGGTGTGGGCGTGCCCCAGATCATGGCCATCGACAGCGTGGCCACCGCCCTCAAGGGCACGGGCGTGCCGCTGATCGCGGACGGCGGCGTGCGCTACAGCGGTGACATCGCCAAGGCGCTGGCTGCAGGCGCCAGCACCATCATGATGGGCGGCATGTTCGCGGGCACCGAAGAAGCGCCCGGCGAAGTCATCCTGTTCCAGGGCCGCAGCTACAAGAGCTACCGCGGCATGGGCAGCATCGGCGCCATGCAGCAGGGCAGCGCCGACCGCTACTTCCAGGAGTCGACCACCGGCAATCCCAACGCCGACAAGCTCGTGCCCGAAGGCATCGAAGGCCGCGTGCCCTACAAGGGCTCCATGGTCTCCATCGTGTTCCAGATGGCCGGTGGCGTGCGCGCCGCCATGGGCTACTGCGGTTGCGCCACCATCGACGACATGAACAACAAGGCCGAGTTCGTGGAGATCACCACCGCCGGTATCCGCGAAAGCCACGTGCACGACGTTCAAATTACGAAGGAAGCCCCCAACTACAGGGCTGACTGAGCACCGTCGATCTAATCTGGCCTGATTGAAAATATCTGGTCAGAATGATATAGTCTGGTCTGAATTCACCATTCAGGCCAGACTTTTTCTTTTTGGGGTCCGCGCATCCATGCAGTCCGTCGGCATCTACGAAGCCAAAAGCAGGTTCTCCGCCCTGATCGAGCTGGTCGAGCAGGGCGAGGAAGTGCGCATCACCCGCCACGGCAAAGAGGTCGTGCGCCTGCTGCCCGTGCGCCGCCGCCCCGTCATCACCGACGAGCAGATCGCTCGCGAGCTGGGCCAGATGGATGCTTTGCACGCCAGCATCCGGCCCGCAGGCGAAGTGGCCACTCCCGACACCTTGCGCCGCAAGGGCAGGGCTGCAGCATGACTGCCTTCGTCCTCGACGCCTCCGTCACCGCCGCCTGGCTGCTGCCCGATGCGGCCAGCGAGCACACGCGCCGCCTCTACACCCTGATCCGCCGCGACGAAGTCGAGCCCCAGGCCCCCAACCTTTGGCAGTGGGAGTGCAGCAACCTCATCTCCAGCGGCGTTCACAGCGGCCGCATCCCGCCCGCATCGGTCGAAGGCCTGTGGGGCGTGCTCGAAGCCATCCGCCACCGTGTGGAGCTGCACGAACTGGCCCCCGCCCAGCACAAGGCCGTGCTAGACGTTGCGCTCGACACCGGCCTGCCCACGTTCGACGCCGCCTACCTGTGGCTGGCCCGCTCCCTGCGCCTGCCCCTGGCCACCTTCGATGCGGCGCAGGCAGCCGCCGCCCAGCGCAGCGGCGTACCACTTCTCGACCTCTCCAGCCTTTGACCAGGCGCCCCGTTTCTTGTCATCCCCTCGACCACCCACCGCCATGCAACACCAGAAAATCCTCATCCTCGATTTCGGCTCGCAAGTCACCCAGCTCATCGCGCGCCGCGTGCGCGAAGCCAACGTGTACTGCGAAGTGCACCCCTGCGATGTGACGGACGAGTGGGTGCGTGACTACGCGAAGGACGGCTCGCTCAAGGGCATCATCCTCTCCGGCAGCCACGCCAGCGTGACCGAGGACACCACCGACCGCGCTCCCCAGGCCGTGTTCGAGTTGGGTCTGCCCGTGCTGGGCATCTGCTACGGCATGCAAACGATGGCGCAGCAACTCGGTGGCAAGGTCGAAACCGGCCACAAGCGCGAGTTTGGCTTTGCCGCCGTGCGCGCCCGCGGCCACACCGCGCTGCTCAAGGACATCGCCGACTTCACCACCCCCGAAGGCCACGGCATGCTCAACGTCTGGATGAGCCACGGCGACAAGGTCACCGAACTGCCCCCGGGCTTCAAGCTCATGGCTAGCACCGACAGCTGCCCTATCGCCGGCATGGCCGACGAAGACCGCCGCTACTACGCCGTGCAGTTCCACCCCGAAGTCACGCACACCGTGCAGGGCAGGGCGCTGCTGGAGCGCTTCGTGCTCGGCATCTGCGGCACCAACCCCGACTGGGTCATGCGCGACCACATCGCCGAGGCCGTGGAGCAGATCCGCCAGCAGGTGGGTGATGAAGAAGTCATCCTGGGCCTCTCCGGCGGTGTGGATTCGTCCGTGGCCGCGGCTCTCATCCACCGCGCCATCGGCGACCAGCTCACTTGCGTGTTCGTCGACCATGGCCTGCTGCGCCTGAACGAAGGCGACATGGTCATGGACATGTTCGTCGGCAAGCTGCACGCCAAGGTCATCCGCGTGGACGCGAGCGACCTGTTCCTCGGCAGGCTGGCCGGCGTGAGCGAACCCGAAGCCAAGCGCAAGATCATCGGCGGCCTGTTCGTCGACGTGTTCAAGGCCGAAGCCGCGAAACTGAAGGCTGGCGATGGAGGCCACAAAGGCGCCACCTTCCTGGCCCAGGGCACCATCTACCCCGACGTGATCGAATCCGGCGGCGCCAAGAGCAAGAAGGCCGTCACCATCAAGAGCCACCACAACGTGGGCGGCCTGCCCGAGCAGCTGGGCCTCAAGCTCCTGGAGCCCCTGCGCGATTTGTTCAAAGACGAAGTGCGCGAACTCGGCGTGGCCCTGGGCCTGCCGCCCGAAATGGTCTACCGCCACCCCTTCCCCGGCCCCGGCCTGGGCGTGCGCATTTTGGGCGAGGTGAAAAAAGAGTACGCCGACCTGCTGCGCCGCGCGGACGCGATCTTCATCGAAGAGCTGCGCAACCACGTTGACGAAGCCACCGGCAAGACCTGGTACGACCTCACCAGCCAAGCCTTCACCGTCTTCCTGCCAGTGAAGAGCGTGGGCGTGATGGGTGACGGCCGCACTTATGACTACGTGGTCGCCCTGCGCGCCGTGCAGACCAGCGACTTCATGACCGCCGACTGGGCCGAACTGCCGTACGCCCTGCTCAAGAAGGTGTCGGGGCGCATCATCAACGAGGTGCGCGGCATCAATCGCGTGACCTACGATGTATCGAGCAAGCCGCCGGCGACGATCGAGTGGGAATAATTCATAATCGTTCCGCGCCATCCAATGGCATGCTTCTATGTGACTTAATATCTTTATAAATCAACAGCTTATTGGTGCAATGTGGTGCAATGCCATGCACTAAAAACCTGTTGTTTTTGTCGGTGTGGAAGGCGGTACATTTCGGATGTCATTGGGTCGCGTGAGTTTGTACCGTCAGGCCGTCTGACGGTACGGTGTGGCGGTAAAAAGAGACCGATATGCTGACTGACACCGAACTAAAAAAATTAAAGCCCACGGCGAAAACGTACAAAGTCGTTGATCGGGACGGGATGTACGTTTCGATTGCAACGACTGGCACTAAGTCGTTCCGCTACGACTACCGTGTCAACGGACGACGTGAGACGCTGACCATTGGGCGATACGATGAAAGCCTATCGTCGAAAGTCGCCAGGGAGCTTGACGAGCTTAAGTACGGCATAAGTCTTACGCTGGCCGAGGCGAGACTTCTGTTGGCTGATGCGCGTCGGAAAGTGGAGAAGGGCGAGTCTCCCTCTCGGGCGAAGGCCGAAAAGCGGTCCCAAATTGCCGAGTCCCTGACTTTCGGTAGCTGGGCTGACCGCTACTTTGCCGACAAAGCTGATCCCAACAACGGGGCAAAACTAGCGGATTCGACACTTGCCATGCGTCGCTCGATCTACAACCGTGATCTTGCAGGCCCCTTCGGCAAGCTCAAGTTGGAAGAAATCACGCCTACGGCGTTGATGACCTTGTGCGAGAAGGTGAAAGCACGTGGCGCACCCGCTCCAGCCATTCAGGTTCGTGAAATTGTTTTGTTGGTTTTTCGGTTTGCCCATGCCAAGGAAAAAAGCCTTGATCTTAAAAATCCGGCTGAGAGCATTCGACCCAGTGACATTGCCACGTTCAAGCCGCGAGAACGCGCACTTACGCCCTCAGAAATTCGGTTGTTCTTCGCTGCGCTGGATGACACAGCTACCGCTGCAACACTGCGTCTCGCCGTCAAATTCGTCTTACTTACGATGGTACGCAAAGGTGAATTCATCGGTGGCACGTGGTCGGAAGTAGATTTTGAAGCAGCCACTTGGACGATTCCGGCAACACGCATGAAGGCAAAGAAGCCCTTGGTTGTCTATCTAAGTCAACAGGCTACAGATATTCTTGTGACCTTTAAAACTTGCTTTGAAGCATCTAAGTATTTGCATCCAGGGCGCTACGATATGAGGCTGCCTATTAGCGATGCAACGCTCAATAGGGTAATTGATGTGGGCGTCAAGAAAGTTCGTTCAACTGGAGTGGATTTGGCCAGTTTTAGTGTGCATGATCTGCGTCGCACTGCTTCGTCGTTGTTAAATGAAGTTGGATTTAATCGCGACTGGATTGAAAAATGTTTGGCTCATGAAGAAAATGATGTTCGATCCATCTATAACAAGGCAGAATATGGTGAGCAACGAAGAATAATGCTTCAGGCATGGGCGGATATGGTAGATGCTTGGATTAATGGTGGCAATGTCGGAGAGATTGTTCGTTCGGCCAAGGTTGCAGCATCTGAAATATCAATTAAATTTCTCTAAATAGCTATGACCATCGAAATTATTGAAGGGGCGGTGGCATTGCCTTTGGGTTCATTGAAGGTTGTTGGGAATGAAGCTGGCGAGGTTATTGAGATAAACGTTGAGGAGGGCAATGGGGGAATTTGTCAAGCTGACAACAGCGCCTTAGATGATTTCATTTTCAAGAAAACCAACCAGCTTCGAGGTAAAGAAGATCGCTTGCTGAGAATACTGGCGTTGCACGAAAAAGGTGAGCGGGAAGAAATTATTTCTATGGTTAGAGGCATGGAGAAGTTTGAGGACTTCTTCCTATTTTTTCTTGACTATTTAGAAGACCCAAAGTCTAGGGCTAAAGCCGGAGGGGAGGCCAAAAAAATCTCTTTGAGTCCATACAAAAACCGTGCCGTTCGAGAATATTCTGAGAGGAAAATAGAGAGGCTGGGGAAATATAAGCAAGCGGCATTTGCTGATGATTTTGTTGAGACAATGAAGAGTGACTATGAGAGAGTTCAGGAAGAATTGAAGGAAAAGAGAGAGCAATTGTTGGTCTTGATCGGTGAATTAGATAGAGTGGATTTTGATAAGAGAAAATCTTGCGGGCAGGCTGAGGAGCTTCGTTCTCTTAAAGAGGAAATTCGTCTCCTGGAGACCCATCCCAAGCCAGTAAGTCCAAAGACTGTTGTGACTTGGTTGGCGGGGGGTTAGATGAAGTTCTTATCCCGTCTGCCTAGCAGACGGGATGATTCATGAAGTCCAACATGGCTCAATAGCAAGCATCCGGCCGGGTACAAGCGCAGTTCGCAGGAGCTGCTTGTGACAACGAATGATTTGCTATGGAGCCAAAATATGGCAATTTTTTTGCATGAGGCGCTTCTTCGCAAGCGCGAAGTTCTCCGACTTACAGGCCTGTCTAACAGCACTTTTTACAACCGTATCAAAGCGGGTGTCATCCCGCCCGGCGTACCGATGGGCCCTCGCCTGAAAGGCTGGCCTGCAAGTGAAATTAACGCCTACATCAAGTCTTGCATTGCAGCCCGTGACAACGTGGGTGGAGGTGCAGCATGAGCCGTGAGTCCCATGCCCCCTTCAAGCAGAAGAAGCTGAATAAGTTGGCGAAGTCCCTTCCTGCGGTCTCTGAACTCAGGACGGGCCTTACGTTGGTTGTTGGTCACTACGGCGAACTGATTCATCTCGTTCACTACGTGATGGTCAAAGAACTCTCTATGGCTGCTGCGAACCTGCCGGTCCCGATGCCCGATTGCTCCAGCGTACTCTGCGTTCAGAGCGGTCCTTTGCGGCAACTCGAACAGTTGCATGGATTGCGCGTGCAACTGGGCTTCTCGGCGCCGCCATTTGAAAAATGCCAGTTCGTGGATCGCGTAGCTTCCTGCGCGTTGGATTGGACCAATCCAGCATCCGTGTCAATCGTTTGCCGATTGAACATCGTGAAGGACGGTGGCTGCGTCGTGCTGCAGCAGCCTGCTGGCCAAAATCCCGATTTTGAAGGACTGCTTCACTTGCGCCGCGCAGCGGAGAAGTACAAAGCGCGCATCATTCTGTTCTGCCCGGCAGTTGCGGATGAGGCCAAATTTTCTGGCGTGGCAAACGAGCTTTTCGTTGCCGCGCCTTGCGAACCGAACCCGGGTTTCGATGAAGGTTTCGTTGTTTCGTGTCCGGAGCTTGCAAGCCCTTTGAGTCCAGCGAGCGGCAAGGTGCTTTGCTGTGTACGGTTGGGTGAAGACGGTCTCAAAACCGAGATTACGCCTTTCGTCGCTGATGACTTGAAGACGCGCTTGATGGCGATCCTCAAGGCCGACGAATGGAGCTTGGAAAAGATCGGCAAGCTTGTTGGACTCAACAAGTCGAATGTGAGCCGCAAGCTCCGCATGGTGTCCGGGGCTGTGCCAGACGACTGGGATGACGCAATGTTGGATGAATGGATTGAAGCCTGTGATCTCGATCCCATCGACGACGATTCAGATGACGACGATGATGGTGACGAGGGAGATGATCTCAACGATCTTGATCGCGCCAATCCTGTTGCGCCAGTCGGCCGCAACGAGCGCAACACGCGCAACAAAGCCGGTTTGACTCTGCGCAAGCAGCGGTAGCCGTGACGACGAAGCACGGGGTCTATGTGAATCGCCCCGGGTTTTCTAGACACCTCTGAGCCTCAAACCTGAGGCCCAATAGGAGGTGCCATGAGTAAGCAAAGATACCCCGAAGAATTCAAGACCGAAGCGGTCAAACAGATCACCGAGCGTG
>NZ_JAHUWZ010000020.1 GCF_019218755.1 Acidovorax sp. sif1233
TGAATCGCCCCGGGTTTTCTAGACACCTCTGAGCCTCAAACCTGAGGCCCAATAGGAGGTGCCATGAGTAAGCAAAGATACCCCGAAGAATTCAAGACCGAAGCGGTCAAACAGATCACCGAGCGTGGCCACAAGGTGGCCGACGTATCCGCCAGGCTTGGTGTTAGCCAGCACAGCCTGTATCAGTGGATCAAGGCCCATCGAATGCCCGCGGCACAACGGCAAGCGCAGGGGTCACAGGCGGATGAGCTGCGCAAACTGAAGGCCGAGCTCAAACGTGTGACCGAGGAGCGCGACATCCTAAAAAAGGCCGCAGCGTACTTTGCCAAGCAGTCCGGGTGAGGTACGCATTCATCGAGCGGCATGAACACCAGCACAGCGTTCGCCGCATGTGCAAGCTCATGACCGTGCACCCCAGCGGCTACTACGCCTGGAAGTGCGATCCGGTGAGTTCTCGTGGCAAGGACGATCAACGCTTGTTGGGCTTGCTCAAGCACGCGTGGCTGGAGAGTGGTGGCGTCTATGGCTATCGCAAGCTCACGATGGACATGCTCGACCTGGGAGAGCGCTGCGGCAAGCACCGCGTGGCCCGATTGCTCAAGCTTGAAGGCCTGCGTTCACAGACTGGCTATCGACGCCGACCTGGCCCGCGTGGCGCCAAGCCAGCGGTGGTGGCACCAAACCATCTGCAGCGCCAGTTCAATGTCAGCGAGCCCAATCAGTCATGGGTGACCGACATCACCTACATCCGCACCCATGAAGGCTGGTTGTACCTGAGCGCCGTCATCGACCTGTTCTCCAGGCAGGTGATCGGCTGGTCCATGGGGCACCGCATCGACACTGAGTTAGTGCTCAACGCGCTGCTGATGGCATTGTGGCGCCGGCAACCCAAAGCCGCTGTCACCGTCCACTCTGATCAGGGCAGTCAGTTCACTGGGCATGCATGGCAAGACTTCCTGCGCGCTCACAACCTGGTTTCCAGCATGAGCCGTCGGGGCAATTGCCATGACAACGCCGTGGCCGAAAGCTTCTTCCAACTTTTGAAACGAGAGCGAATCCGCCGCCAGATCTACCCAACCCGCGATCAAGCCAGAGCCGATGTCTTCAATTACATCGAGATGTTTTACAACCCTAAGCGACGCCACGGCACTGCCGGAGATACTTCACCGGTAGAGTTCGAAAGACGCCATTTCCAACGGCTTAAAAGTGTCTAGGGAATCCGGGGCGATTCA
>NZ_JAHUWZ010000021.1 GCF_019218755.1 Acidovorax sp. sif1233
ACCAAGCCTCACGTCAACGTGGGCACGATCGGCCACGTGGACCATGGCAAGACGACGCTGACGGCGGCCATCGCCACCGTGCTGTCCGCCAAGTTCGGCGGCGAAGCCAAGGCATACGACCAGATCGATGCGGCGCCCGAAGAAAAGGCCCGCGGCATCACGATCAACACCGCGCACGTGGAATACGAAACGGCCAACCGCCACTACGCCCACGTGGACTGCCCCGGCCACGCCGACTATGTGAAGAACATGATCACCGGCGCTGCCCAGATGGACGGCGCCATCCTGGTGTGCTCGGCCGCTGACGGCCCCATGCCCCAGACCCGCGAACACATCCTGCTGGCCCGCCAGGTGGGCGTGCCTTACATCATCGTGTTCCTGAACAAGTGCGACATGGTGGACGACGAAGAACTGCTGGAACTCGTCGAAATGGAAGTGCGCGAACTCCTGGACAAGTACGACTTCCCAGGCGACGACACCCCCATCATCCGTGGCTCGGCCAAGCTCGCCCTGGAAGGCGACAAGGGCAAGCTGGGTGAAGAAGCCATCATGAAGCTGGCCGAAGCGCTGGACACCTACATCCCCACGCCAGAGCGCGCTGTGGACGGTGCCTTCCTGATGCCCGTGGAAGACGTGTTCTCCATCTCCGGCCGCGGCACCGTGGTGACCGGTCGCGTCGAGCGCGGCATCATCAAGGTCGGCGAAGAAATCGAAATCGTCGGTATCCGCGACACGCAAAAGACCATCTGCACCGGCGTGGAAATGTTCCGCAAGCTGCTGGACCAAGGTCAAGCTGGCGACAACGTCGGCCTGCTGCTGCGCGGCACCAAGCGCGAAGACGTGGAGCGCGGCCAAGTGCTGTGCAAGCCCGGCTCGATCAAGCCCCACACCCACTTCACCGCTGAAGTGTATGTGCTGAGCAAGGACGAAGGCGGCCGCCACACCCCGTTCTTCAACAACTACCGCCCACAGTTCTACTTCCGCACGACCGACGTGACCGGCGCCATCGAGCTGCCGGCCGACAAGGAAATGGTCATGCCTGGCGACAACGTGTCGATCACCGTCAAGCTGATCAACCCCATCGCCATGGAAGAAGGCCTGCGCTTCGCCATCCGCGAAGGCGGCCGTACGGTCGGCGCTGGCGTCGTGGCCAAGATCATTGCTTAA
>NZ_JAHUWZ010000022.1 GCF_019218755.1 Acidovorax sp. sif1233
GCAGGGTGGGGCTGGATGTCACCACGGTGCGGGCCCTCTTCTCCCTCTTTCTCCTTTCTCTTCTCTTTTCTTCTTCTCTTCCCCCCCTCCTCTCTCTTCTTCTTCCTCCCCTTCTTTTTCTCCTTCTTCCCTTCCTTCTTCCCTCTCTTCTCCTTTCCCTTTTTCCTCTCTCCCTCCTCTCCCCTCCTCTTTCCTTTTTTCCCTTCCTTCCCTTTTCCCCTTCCTTCTCTTTTTCTTCTTCTTTCCCTCCTTTTCTTTCCCTTCCCTCCTCTCCTCCCCTTCCCTTTTTTTCTCCTCCCCTCTCGCCCCCCCTCTTCTCTCCCTCCCCTCCCCTTCCTTCTCTTTTCCTCTTTCTCTTCCCTCCCCTCCCTTTCTTTTCTTTCCCTTCTCTCCCTCTCTTCTCCTTCCTTTTCTTTCTTCTCCTCCTCCCCCCTCCCTCCTCCTTCCTCCCCTCCCCTTTTTTTTTCCTCCTCCCTCCTCTTTTTTTTTTTTCTCTTTCACTTGTTTTCTCCGTTTTTTGCTTGAC
>NZ_JAHUWZ010000023.1 GCF_019218755.1 Acidovorax sp. sif1233
GTTCATCAGCGCGCAGGAGGGCAGGCTGGTGATGGCCCCTGACTGCGAGGCGGCCGATGTCTGCTTCAGTGGCTGCAGCCACGATCTCATCCTGATCGCCGGTCGCAAGGAAGATCCGGACTCCCTCTTCTTCCAGCGCCGGCTGAAGATCGAAGGGGACACCGAACTGGGGCTGGAGCTGAAGAACCTGCTGGACAGCCTGGATCTGGAGGCATTGCCCAGCCTGATGAAGTACCCCCTGATGGATCTGGCGACCCTGGTCGAGCGTACCCGCTCAGCGCAGGAGCCAGTGCCCGCGCCGGTGGGCTGAGCTGCGCCTCAGGTGCCGTGCTATGCCCTCGGCATGGTGGCGGCGATGGCGCCGGGCCCACAGACAACGACAGCCCCACAGGCAGGGTAGCAGGGCGAGCAGCGCCGTGGTGTCGGGCAGGCGCAGCAGCAAGAGCCCCAGCGCCAGCCATGCGAAGGGCAGGGCCTCGTAG
>NZ_JAHUWZ010000002.1 GCF_019218755.1 Acidovorax sp. sif1233
GCCCCGGCCCGCCCTGCGGGCGGCGGGTGCCGCGATGCGCCCCGCCGGCGGCAAGGCGGCCCCCGCCGCGCGGCCACCTTCCATCGCGGCGGCCAGGCCGAAGGCCCCCGCACCGCAGCCCGTGGCGGCGGGCGCGGAGGATGACTGGGAGAGCTTCTGACAGGCGCCCGGGCTGGAAGGGGGAGGGGCCGGAAGGAGACGGGGCTGTGGCCCCTCAGCCCGTGCCGGCGCCGTGCGGAGCCAAGGCGGCCCTGGCCTCAGCCCCCGGCGGCGCCTGCCTGAACGGGCTGCGCTCCTGCAGTTCGTCCAGGTAGTGCTGGACGCCTTCGCTTTCGCGCGCCAGGAACCGCTCCACCGCTTCGGCGAAGGCCGGGTGCGCCAGCCAGTGGGCACTGGTGGCCTGCACCGGCAGCAGCGCGCGGGCCATCTTGTGTTCACCCTGGGCACCGCCCTCAAAGCGCCGCGCGCCGTGTTCGATGCACCACTGCAGGGGCTGGTAGTAGCAGGCCTCGAAATGCAGGCAGTCCACGCGCTCCAGCGCCCCCCAGTAGCGGCCATACGCCACGGGTTCATGGGCGTTTGGGCCGCTGGCGCTTGATGAATCCGCGCCGACAGCTATCAGACTGCTGGCAATGGGCCGCCCGTTGCGTTCGGCGATGAAAAGCAGCCAGGCGCCGGGCAGCTGCGCGGCCATGCGCGCGAAGAAGTCGCGCGTGAGGTAGGGCGGGTTGCCGTGCTCGAGGTAGGTGCGCTCGTAGCAGCGGTAGAAGAAATCCCAGTCCGCCTGCGGGATGTCCGTGCCGCGCGCCCACCGGAACGTAACGCCCGCATCGGCCACGCGGCGGCGTTCCTGGCGGATCTTCTTGCGTTTTTCCTGGGACAGGCTGGCGAGGAATTCGTCGAAGCTGCGGTAGCCGTCCCCGCCGCCGGGCGCGGGAGCCTGGTTCTTCCAGTGGAATTGCACGGTGTGCCGCAGCATCAGGTCGCGCCCCGCGCAGGTCCGCGCGTCGTCGTCGCTGGCAAACAGCACATGCACGGAAGAGACGTTTTCCTCCCCGCACCACTGGCACACGGCCTGCACCAGCAGCGCGCGCGTGGCCTCGTCGCGCGCCATCAGGCGCGTACCGGGCACCGGCGTGAAAGGCACGGCCACGACGGCCTTGGGGTAGTACGGCACGCCGTGCTGCTCATACGCGCTGGCCCACGCCCAGTCGAACACATACTCGCCGTACGAATGGCTCTTGAGGTACAGGGGGCAGGCCGCGATCAGCGTGCCGTCCTCCCACAGGGTCATGAACCGGGGGGCCCAGCCGGTGCGTGGCGTGGCGCTGCCGCTTTCGTGCAGGGCGGCCAGGTATTCGTGCCGCATGAAGGGCGTGGGGTGGCTTTGCCGGGCGAGCAGGGCGTTCCAGGCGTCGGCCCCGACGTCGAGCGGGGATGCGAGTACGCGGGCGATAATGGCGGCTTCAGCCATGCGATCCCCCGCTCCACCCCCGGTGCCGCGGGTCCGCAGTGGCGGTATTCAACCTGGCCGCAGGGGCCGATTCCAGTTCCATGACGCTCTCCATTTGCACTGCGCAGCTCAACTTTGTCGTGGGCGACATGCCCCAGAACGCGCAGAAGATCATTGCCGCGGCCCGCGAAGCCCATGCCCGGGGTGCCCGGCTGCTGCTCACGCCCGAACTCGCCATCTGTGGCTATGCCGCCGAAGACCTGTTCCTGCGCCCGGCCTTCATCGCGGCCTGCGATGATGCCGTGAAAACCGTGGCCCGCGAGACGGCAGGGTTGAAAGGCCTGGCCATCGTGCTGGGCCATCCGCAGGCGGTGTCGCCCGATGCGCCTGCGTTCAGCGCCTGCCTCAATGCCGCCAGCGTGCTGCGCGAGGGCCGCATCGAGCAGACCTACGCCAAGCGCGAGCTGCCCAACTACCAGGTGTTCGACGAGCGCCGCTACTTCGTGGCGGGCAGCGCGCCCTGCGTGTTCGAGGTGGAGGGCGTGCGGGTGGGCCTGCTGGTCTGCGAGGACGCCTGGTTCGCCGCGCCGGCGCACGATGCGGCGGCCGCGGGCGCGCAGCTGCTGGCGGTCATCAATGCATCGCCCTTCCACCTGGGCAAGAGCGCCGAACGCGAGCAGACCATGCGCGAACGCGTGGCCGAGACCGGCCTGCCGCTGGTGTACGCCCACCTGGTGGGCGGGCAGGACGAGGTGGTGTTCGAGGGCCGCTCTTTCGCGCTCAACGCCGACGGCTCGGTGGCTGGTCGTGGTCCTGGGTTTGAAGAAAAACTGGTCTTCGCGCAAGTCCAGCAAGCGCAGGATGCTATCAAAATTGAAGCAGACATCGCGCCGGAGAAAAGCCTGGAGGCGGACCTGTGGGACGCCCTGGTGCTGGGGGTGCGGGACTATGTGGGCAAGAACGGATTTCCGGGCGCGCTGCTGGGGCTCTCGGGCGGCATCGACTCGGCCCTGGTGCTGGCCATTGCCGTGGACGCGCTGGGCGCCGACAAGGTGCGCACGGTGATGATGCCGTCGCCCTACACGGCCGACATCAGCTGGATCGATGCGCGCGACATGGCTGCCCGCCTGGGCGTGCGCTACGACGAGATCTCCATCAAGCCGCAGTTCGAGGCCTTCGAGGCCGCGCTGGCGAGCGACTTCGCGGGACTGGCCGAGGACACCACCGAGGAAAACCTGCAGGCGCGCATCCGGGGCACGCTGCTCATGGCGCTGTCCAACAAGTTCGGCGCCATCGTGCTCACCACGGGCAACAAGAGCGAGATGTCCACGGGCTACTGCACGCTGTATGGCGACATGGCGGGTGGCTTCGCGGTGATCAAGGACGTGGCCAAGACACGGGTGTTCGACCTGGCGCGCTGGCGCAACGCCAACGATCCGTACGGCACGGGCGCCAGTCCCATTCCCGAGCGCATCATCACCCGCCCGCCCAGCGCCGAGCTACGCCCCGACCAGAAAGACCAGGACAGCCTGCCGCCCTACGAAGTGCTGGACGCCATCGTGGCGCGCTACATGGAGAACGATGAGCCCATCGAGTCCATCATCGCCAGCGGTTTTGCGCGCGCCGATGTGGAGCGTGTGACGCGCCTCATCAAGCTCAACGAGTACAAGCGCCGCCAGGCTCCCGTAGGGATTCGCGTCACGCGCCGCAGCTTCGGCAAGGACTGGCGTTACCCTATCACCAGCAAATTCAGGGCGTGACGCTTCCGCGCTGCGCTTTCAGCCCCCATTTTTTACATCCTCCAGGAGACCCGCCATGAAAATGATCACCGCCGTCATCAAGCCCTTCAAGCTCGAAGAAGTCCGCGAAGCCCTGGCTGAATGTGGCGTGACCGGCCTCACCGTGACCGAGGTGAAGGGCTTTGGCCGCCAGAAGGGCCACACCGAGCTGTACCGGGGCGCTGAATACGTGGTGGACTTCCTGCCCAAGGTGAAGGTCGAGGTCGTCGTGAAGAGCGAAGACGTGGACCGCTGCGTGGATGCCATCGTGAGCGTCGCGCGCACGGGCAAGATCGGCGACGGCAAGATCTTCGTCACCTCGGTGGAGCGCGTGGTGCGCATCCGCACCGGCGACCTGGACGACGCCGCAGTCTGAGGGGCCGCGCCCGCCTGGCCGGGGCCGCACGGGCTCCCGCAAGGAAAAGGCACGCAAGACACACAAGGACAAGGCACAAAGCGAAAGGGGCGGAAAACCGCCCCTTTCGCTTTTGTTTTGTTGTGTGGCTGCCGGCAGCGCGATGCGGGGGTGACCCCGTACCCGCGCGGCCCGGCCGTCAGATCACGGCACGCAGCGGCACCGGCGCCTGACCAGGGCCGGCGGACTGTACCAGCGTGCGCAGCAGCGCATCGGCGTCGGCGGACGCATGCAGCAGTCCCATCTGCCATTCGCCCATGAAGCCGCTGGCCACGCTGTGGTCCAGGAAGCCCATCAGCGCGTCGTAGTAGCCCGCGACATTGAGCAGGCCCAGCGGCTTGTCGTGGTAGCCCAGCTGGCGCCAGGTCCACACCTCGAACAGCTCTTCGAAGGTGCCGATGCCGCCGGGCAGGGCCAGGAAGGCGTCGCTGCGCTCGGCCATCATCGCCTTGCGCTCGTGCATGGTCTGCACGATGTGAAGCTCGTCGCACAGGCGGTTGGCCAGCTCCTTGTCCACCAGCGCCTGCGGAATCACGCCCACCACGCGCCCGCCCGCCACGCGGGTGGCCTCGGCCACCGTGCCCATCAGCCCGCTGCGCCCACCGCCATACACCAGCTGCCCGCCACGTTGGCCGATCCACTGGCCCACGGCCTTGGCGGCCTGGGCGAAGGCCGGGTTCTCGCCAGGGCGCGAGCCGCAGTACACACACACTGAAAATGCCGGTTCAACCATGGAAGATCCTCTGAAAAACAGCCGCGCCCCAGATGCCCATGCACAGCAGCAGCGCCAGCAGCACGGCGGCGCTGCCCATGTCCTTGGCGCGTTTTGAAAGGTCGTGCCATTCGGGGCCGATGCGGTCGATGGCGGTCTCGATGCCAGTGTTGAGCAGCTCCACGATCATCACGATCACCACGGAGCCTGCCAGCAGCGCCACCTCCACCCAGCTGCGCCCCAGCCACAGCGACAGGGGCAGCAGCACCATGGCGGCAATGGCCTCCTGGCGGAACGCCTTTTCGTTCCAGCCCGCGCGCAGGCCTTCCAGCGAATAGCCGGCGGCGTGCCAGATGCGGTTCAGGCCCGAGCGGGCTTTCTGGGGGTTGGCGGGCGCGACGGGCTGCGGCGGAGATAGGGACATGGTCCGGGCATTGTCTCGCACCCGCGTGACAGCTGGCACGGCGAAGGGGTGGCGGGGGGCTACTTTTTTGGCAGCTCGAAGTGCACCAGGCGGGTGCCGGCCAGCGCGTCATGCCAGAACTGCCGCTGGGGATGAAACCGGCTCAGGATGGCCCAGATGGCGACCCAGCCGAACAGCAGCACCAGCACCTCGAGGGCGGGCACGCCGAACAGGTAGGCGGCCAGCGGCGGCAGGAACCAGACCCAGCTGAGCAGGTAGCGCAGCAGGGCGCGCGCCTGGGTGATGGGGCGCCCTGCGGTGTCCACCACGCGGATGAGCCAGGTCTTCTGGGCCAGGGTCTGGCCCTTGGCCCAGAACCAGGTGAAATAGATGCCAAACACCACGAACAGGAAGGCCTGCAGGGCATGCCGGTTGTCCAGCGCGTGGCGGGTCTGGCTCAGGGTGCCGAACAGGTAGCCTGCGATGAAGACCACCCCGAACATCAGCATGCCCTCGTACAGCCAGCACGCCATGCGGCGCCACAGGTTGGGCGTCGTCGCGCCGATGCCGGCGGCTGAAGGCGCAGGGGAGGAGGGGGCGGCCGGCGGCGTGCGGGCGGGAGGGGAGGCGGTCATTCCAGGGGGCGAAAGCGAGGCAGGAGCAAGGCGGGAAAGGCCGGCCGGCGGTCTACTGAGGATACAGGCCGGAATTGTCGGGTGTGACGATGGGAGCCGGGGCGGCGGGTGCTTCCCCGGAGCCTGCGCCCAGCGGTGCCAGCGCCGCCGGAACCGCCACGGGCACCGAGATGGGCGCGGTCTCCACCACCGTGGAGGCCGGATTCTGCGTGGGCACGCCCGATGCGGGTGGCGCCGCGGGCGTCACCGGCGCTGCCACGCGCGGGAGGCTGTGGTCCAGCACGGGGGGGATCTTGGGCGCATTCGGACGGCTGGGGTTGGCCTGCGTGGCCGCTGGCACCTGGGCCAGTTTCTTGGGCGACACGGGCCGCAGCGCCGTGGCGGCGCCCTTGGGCTTGGGCGCCGCACGGGCCGCCAGGGCGCGTTTTTCTTCCTCGGACAGGGCCAGGTAGGCCTCCCACTGGGCGCGCTTGTCGTCGGGGGCGAGGCGATTGGTGACCGCGTAGTTCAACCGGGCCTGGTTGCGCTGCTGGGCACTCAGGCTGGCCCAGTCCGCCATGCGGTCGTGGAACTTGGCCTGTTCTTCCTCGGGGAGCGCGGAGAAATTGGCCGCCAGCGCGAGCCAGCGGCGTTTTTGCGCCTCGCTGATCAGCGCCCAACGCTCCGCGAGCGGGTACAGCGCCAGCTTCTGGGGCGTGGTCAAGGTCTCCCAGCCCGGACCGGTCTCGACCTGCGGCACCATCGAGGTGCCATGGCGCGTGGGCGAGCGCGCGTTGTTGGGGCTGGCCACGGCCGCTTCCGCGCCGGCGGGCAGCAGGGTGCCGGGTGCCATGCGCATCTGCACCAGCACCTGGCCACCCACCGCCGCGAGCACACCCAAGAGCGCCAAAGCCAGCACGAAGGCTGGCAGGGCGGGGGAAGCGTCAGAAGGGCTTGGGTGCATGCAGTACGGTGTCGGGCAGCTCAGTTCGGCTGCGCGGAGGTCTTGAGAAATTGTACGAAGCCCGGGTCTGCGTAGGCTGCGGGTGGCAGATCATCGGTCAGCAGCGCGGCATCCACCTCGGCCACGTCATTGGCACTGCTTTCGTCCTGGGCAATGTTGATCACGACCAGGCCCACCACCAGGGCCATCAGGGGAACGGCGGAAACCAGCGCACTCCACCAGCCACCGCCTTCACTGCCGCCGCGGCCCAGCGTGGCGCTGCCGCCCGCGCCGTGGATGACGGCCGCAGGGGCCGCCAGGCGCACCGGCACGATGTCTTTCTTGCGCTTGGCCAGCGCCTGCACGCGCGAGGCGCGCAGCCGCTCGGAAATGTCATAAGGCAATTCGGCGGTGCCGCTGGACAACCGCGACGCGACGCGCAGCGCAAAGCGCTCTGCCGCAGCTTCTGCCTGTGTCGATGGGGTCTGTACAGTGTTCATGGCTCGATTCCTTTGGCCTTCAGTGCCTTGCTGAGGGTTTGTATGGCACGAAAACAGTGCGTCTTGACACTGCCTTCGGAGCAGCCCATGGCGGCCGCCGTTTCTGCAACATCCATTTCTTCCCAGTAACGCATGAGGAACGCTTCCCGTTGACGTGGCGGAAGCTCGGCGATTTCAGCCTCGATACCGTGGAAGATCTGCGCCCGGCGGGTCAGATCCTCGGCGCTCTCCGCCCGTTCTCCACCATCCGGTCCTGAATACGCCTCCAGCAGATCAAAATCCATGCCATCTTCGCCGGGGCCCTCGAAGTCGCTCATGCTCGAAAACAGTGCATTGCGGGTCTTCTGGCGCCGGAACCAGTCCAGGGTGCAGTTGGACAGGATCCGCTGGTACAGCATGGGCAGCTCCGCCGCCGGCTTGTCGCCGTAGTGCTCCGCCAGCTTGAGCATGCTGTCCTGCACGATGTCGAGCGCCGCTTCCTCATTGCGAACGTGGTAGACCGAACGCTTGAAAGCGCGCTTTTCTACACTTTTGAGGAAGTCGGAGAGTTCTTGTTCGGTTGCCAAGACGGGTCAGCCCGGGAGGGGATCGGTGCCGGTGAGAGCGCAAAAATGTGGCTATCCGGCACGTGGAGCCTTTGATTATCGCATCCGCCGGGGTTTTTTTAGGCTGCCTGCGGTTTTACATGTGTTGCAGTGCGATAATCGCTGCTGCAATTCAAAAGGCAAACGGGTCACGGTCCGGCGCGGCAATCATCCCGCCCATGTCCTTGGCCTCAAGTTCCAAGCTGGCTTCACAAGAGCGCGTGCGAGGGGCACCCAAGGTTTTTCGTCAGAGAAATTCACAAAGGTTGATCGATCATGGAAATCTCCAAGGCTGAACTCACTTCAGCTGCCGCTGCCACGCAGGGCAATGCTTCTCCCAATTCCGGCTCGCAGGACCTCATGGGTTCCGAGATCCTCATCAAGTCGCTCCAGGCCGAGAACGTCCAGTACATCTGGGGCTATCCTGGCGGCGCCGTCCTCTATATCTACGACGCGCTCTACAAGCAAGACACCATCCAGCACGTGCTGGTGCGCCACGAACAGGCCGCCGTGCACGCCGCCGACGGCTATGCGCGCGCCACCGGCGAAGTCGGCGTGGCCCTGGTCACTTCGGGCCCCGGCCTGACCAATGCGGTCACCGGCATCGCCACGGCGTACATGGATTCGATCCCCATGGTGATCATCTCCGGCCAGGTGCCCACGCCCGCCATCGGGCTGGACGCCTTCCAGGAGTGCGACACGGTCGGTATCACCCGCCCCATCGTCAAGCACAACTTCCTCGTCAAGGACCCGCGCGATCTGGCCATGACGATGAAGAAGGCCTTCCACATCGCCCGCACCGGCCGCCCCGGCCCCGTGGTGGTGGACGTGCCCAAGGACGTTTCGTTCAAGAAGGTGCCCTACAGCGGCTACCCGCAGTCGGTGGAAATGCGCTCGTACAACCCCGTGCGCAAGGGCCACGGCGGCCAGATCCGCAAGGCGCTGCAGTTGCTGCTGGCTGCCAAGCGCCCCTACATCTACACCGGCGGCGGCGTGCTGCTGGGCAATGCCACCAATGAGCTGCGCACGCTGGTGGACATGCTGGGCTATCCGGTCACCAACACGCTGATGGGCCTGGGCGCCTATCCCGCGTCGGACCGCAAGTTCCTGGGCATGCTGGGCATGCACGGCACCATCGAGGCCAACAACGCGATGCAGAACTGCGACGTGCTGCTGGCCGTGGGCGCGCGCTTCGACGACCGCGTGATCGGCAACCCCAAGCATTTCGCGCAGAACGACCGCAAGATCATCCACGTGGACATCGACCCGTCGAGCATCTCCAAGCGCGTGAAGGTGGACATCCCGATCGTCGGCGACGTGAAGGACGTGCTCACCGAGCTGATCTCCATGATCCGCGAGAGCAGCACGCGCCCTGACGCGGGTGCTCTGGCCGCCTGGTGGGACACCATCGAAGGCTGGCGCAAGCGCGATTGCCTCAAGTACAGCATGGGCAGCAGCGACGTCATCAAGCCACAGTATGTGGTCGAGACGCTGTGGAACATGACCAAGGATGCGGACACCTACATCACGTCCGACGTGGGCCAGCACCAGATGTGGGCCGCGCAGTACTACCGTTTCGACGAGCCGCGCCGCTGGATCAATTCGGGCGGCCTGGGCACCATGGGCGTGGGCATTCCCTACGCCATGGGCATCAAGCTGGCCAAGCCGGACTCCGAGGTCTTCTGCATCACGGGCGAAGGCTCGGTGCAGATGAACATCCAGGAGCTGTCGACCTGCCTGCAGTACAACACGCCGATCAAGATCTGCTCGCTGAACAACCGCTACCTGGGCATGGTGCGGCAGTGGCAGGAAATCGAGTACTCCGGCCGCTACAGCCACAGCTACATGGACGCGCTGCCCAACTTCGTGAAGCTGGCCGAGGCCTACGGCCATGTGGGCATGCTCATCGAGCATCCCAAGGACGTGGAGCCCGCGCTGCGCGAAGCCCGCAAGCTCAAGGACCGCACGGTGTTCATGGACTTCCGCACCGACCCCACCGAGAACGTGTTCCCGATGGTGCAGGCCGGCAAGGGCATCACCGAAATGCTGCTGGGGTCGGAAGACCTTTAAGCAAAATCGGGCTCCAGCGCTTGATTGGCAAGCGCAAGCAGCTATCAATTTGATAGCTATCACTTTTTGACGAATCTATTGCCTGCCAAGCCCGTGCATTACCGTGCACGGGGGAGGGCAGCGAAAAGAGGAATCTCTTCATCATGAAACACATCATTGCCGTTCTGCTGGAAAACGAACCCGGCGCGCTCTCGCGCGTGGTGGGCCTGTTCTCCGCCCGTGGCTACAACATCGAATCGCTCACCGTGGCGCCCACCGAGGATCCATCGCTCTCGCGCATGACGATCCAGACCACGGGCTCCGACGACGTGATCGAGCAGATCACCAAGCACCTGAACCGCCTCATCGAGGTGGTCAAGGTGGTCGACCTCACCGAAGGCGCCTACACCGAGCGCGAGCTCATGATGGTGAAGGTGCGCGCCGTGGGCAAGGAGCGCGAGGAGATGAAGCGCATGGCCGACATCTTCCGTGGCCGCATCATCGACGTGACCGAGAAGAGCTACACCATCGAGCTCACCGGCGACCAGGGAAAGAACGATGCCTTCCTGCAGGCCATCGACCGCACGGCCATCCTGGAAACCGTGCGCACCGGTGCCAGCGGCATCGGCCGAGGCGAACGCATCCTGCGTGTCTGAAAAGGCGCCTGAGCGCTTTCCAGGACAATACCCCGTTTTATTTTTCAACCCGAACAACGCATTTCAACCGGAGCAACCCATGAAAGTTTTCTACGACAAAGACTGTGACCTGAGCCTGATCAAGGGCAAGACCGTTGCCATCATCGGCTACGGCTCGCAGGGCCACGCCCATGCACAGAACCTGAACGACAGCGGCGTGAAGGTGGTGGTCGGCCTGCGCAAGGGCGGTGCCTCGTGGGACAAGGTTGGCAAGGCCGGCCTGAACGTGATGGAAGTGAACGACGCCGTCAAGGCCGCCGACGTGGTCATGATCCTGCTGCCCGACGAGCAGATCGCCGAGGTCTACACCAACAACGTGGCCCCGAACATCAAGCAGGGCGCCTCGCTGGCCTTTGCCCACGGCTTCAACGTGCACTACAACCAGGTCGTGCCCCGTGCCGACCTGGACGTGTGGATGGTCGCTCCCAAGGCCCCTGGCCACACCGTGCGCAACACCTACACCCAGGGCGGCGGCGTGCCCCACCTGGTGGCCGTGCACCAGGACAAGTCCGGCAAGGCCCGCGACCTGGCCCTGTCGTACGCCATGGCCAATGGTGGCGGCAAGGCCGGCATCATCGAGACCAACTTCAAGGAAGAAACCGAGACCGACCTGTTCGGCGAGCAGGCCGTGCTGTGCGGCGGCGCCGTCGAGCTGATCAAGATGGGCTATGAAACCCTGGTCGAAGCCGGCTATGCCCCCGAGATGGCCTACTTCGAATGCCTGCACGAACTCAAGCTCATCGTGGACCTGATCTACGAAGGCGGCATCGCCAACATGAACTACTCGATCTCGAACAACGCCGAGTACGGCGAGTACGTGACCGGCCCCGAAGTGATCAACGAGCAGTCGCGCGCCGCCATGCGCAATGCCTTGAAGCGCATCCAGAACGGCGACTACGCCAAGATGTTCATCCAGGAAGGCCGCCTGAACTACCCGAGCATGACGGCCCGCCGCCGCAACACCGCCGACCACAGCATCGAAGTGGTGGGCGGCAAGCTGCGCGCCATGATGCCCTGGATCGCCAAGAACAAGCTGGTCGACCAGACCCGCAACTGATCTCCTGTGCGAAGCACGAAAAGGCCACTTCACAGTGGCCTTTTTTGTTGCCGGGCCACCTCCTGGCGCAAAGCCCGCCCGCTACTTGGGAGCGCGCTCACCTGCGCCGGGGGCTGGGGCGCTTCCTTTGGCGGGACGCCATGTTGGCAGGCGCTACACTGCGGCCTTCGCCTTTTGCGCGTGCGGCGCGCCGCCTGTTCCGTGGGTCAGGGTTGAAAACTATAAATTTAATAGCAGCTTGCGCAATACAGGCAAGCGCTGGAGGTCTATTTGATGCATGACGGCAATGAATCCACCGACAACCCCGGTGTGATGGTGCGCAAGCGGCGCAAAGGCATCTACATCCTGCCCAACCTGTTCACGCTGGCGGCCCTGTTCGGTGGTTTCTATTCGATCGTGATGGCCATGAACGGCCGGTTCGACATGGCGGCGGTGGGCGTCTTCTGCGCCATGGTGCTGGACAGCCTGGACGGGCGCGTGGCGCGCATGACCAATACGCAGAGCGCGTTTGGCGAGCAGATGGATTCGCTGTCCGACATGGTCTCGTTTGGAGCGGCGCCCGCGCTGATCGCCTATGAGTGGTCGCTCCAGGGCCTGGGCCGCTGGGGCTGGATCGCCGCGTTCGTGTACTGCGCCTGCGCGGCCTTGCGCCTTGCGCGCTTCAATGTGAATACCAGCGTGGTGGACAAGCGCTACTTCCAGGGACTGCCTTCGCCAGCCGCCGCCGCCCTGGTGGCCGGCTTCATCTGGCTCATGACGGAGCTGGGGGTGCATCCGGGAGAAGACCTGTGGCTGACCTGGACGCAGACCACCTGGGTCATGTTCGCCTTCACGCTGTATGCGGGACTCACCATGGTGACCAACGTGCCGTTCTACAGCTTCAAGGACGTGCAGATGAAGAAGAGCGTGCCCTTTGCCGCCATCGTGCTGATAGCGCTGGGCATCGCGGTCATCAACATCCATCCCCCCATCGTGCTTTTCGGCGTGTTCGTCTGCTATGGGCTGAGCGGCTACGGCGTCTATGCCTGGCGCAAGGCCAAGGGCCAGCACAGCAGCGTGATCAGCACGTCGACCGATGAACCCGATGAGCGTGGACTCCACAAGTGACCACGGCGGCGGGTCGTGACTTGTGCTACATTGCATCGCATGAACACGTTTGCACTGGCCCTACTGCTACCTCCCCACGGGCGGAGACAGTAAGCGCACGCGCACACTTTTTCCACACAGGCCCGTATGCACCCGCAGCGGGCCTTTTGTTTTGGGCGCCAGATTTTTGACGTTGCGGGAACCCCACCCACCGATACCAGGAGAACAACATGGCTGACAAACTGATCATTTTCGACACCACCTTGCGCGATGGCGAGCAATCCCCCGGCGCCTCGATGACCAAGGACGAGAAGCTGCGCATCGCGCGCCAGCTTGAGCGCCTGAAGGTGGACGTGATCGAAGCCGGTTTCGCGGCCAGTTCCAACGGCGACTTCGAAGCCGTGCAGTCCATCGCCAATGCGATCAGGGAATCGACCATCTGCTCGCTGTCGCGCGCCAACGACCGCGACATCGCGCGCGCGGCGGAGGCCCTGGCGGGCGCCAACAGCGCGCGCATCCATACCTTCATCGCCACGAGCCCGCTGCACATGGAGAAGAAGCTGCGCATGACGCCCGAGCAGGTGCTGGAGCAGGCCAAGCAGTCGGTGCGTTTCGCCCGCAACCTGGTGGCCGACATCGAGTTCAGCCCCGAGGATGGCTACCGCAGCGATCCCGATTTCCTGTGCCGCGTGCTGGAGGCCGTGATCGCGGAGGGCGCCACCACCATCAACGTGCCCGACACCGTGGGCTACGCCATCCCCGAGCTCTATGGCAACTTCATCAAGACGCTGCGCGAGCGCATCCCCAACAGCGACAAGGCCGTCTGGTCCGTGCACTGCCACAACGACCTGGGCATGGCGGTGGCCAACTCGCTCGCTGGCGTGAAGATCGGCGGTGCGCGCCAGGTGGAGTGCACGATCAACGGCCTGGGCGAGCGCGCGGGCAACTGCTCGCTCGAAGAGGTGGTGATGGCGGTCAAGACCCGCCGGGACTATTTCAACCTCGACCTCAACATCGACACGCAGCACATCGTGGCTGCCAGCCGCATGGTCAGCCAGACCACCGGTTTCGTGGTGCAGCCCAACAAGGCCGTGGTGGGCGCCAACGCGTTCGCACATGCCTCGGGCATCCACCAGGATGGCGTGCTCAAGGCGCGCGACACCTACGAGATCATGCGTGCCGAGGACGTGGGCTGGAGCGCCAACAAGATCGTGCTGGGCAAGCTGAGCGGCCGCAATGCCTTCAAGCAGCGCCTGCAGGAACTGGGCGTGAGCCTGGAGAGCGAAACCGAGGTCAATACGGCGTTCACCCGCTTCAAGGAGCTGGCGGACCGCAAGAGCGAAATCTTCGATGAGGACATCCTGGCGCTGGTCAGCGACGAGAGCGTGACCAGCGAGAAGGAGCAGTACGGCTTTGTCTCCCTTTTTCAGCAGAGCGAAACGGGTGAGCACCCGCGCGCGCGCATCGTCTTCACGGTCGACGGCCATGAAGTGCGCGGCGAATCCGAAGGCAACGGCCCCGTGGACGCCTCGCTCAAGGCCATTGAATCGCACGTCAAGAGCGGGGCGGAGATGGTGCTGTACTCGGTCAATGCCATCAGCGGCTCGACCGAGAGCCAGGGCGAGGTCACGGTGCGCCTGCAAAACAGCGGCCGCGTGGTCAATGGCGTGGGCGCGGATCCGGACATCGTGGTGGCTTCGGCCAAGGCATACCTCAGCGCGCTGAACAAGTTACAAAGTAAAGCTGACCGGGTGGCTGCACAAGGTTGAATGAACAATTTATAATTTCATTCACTTTCTCGGAAAGTCGCGCAAGGCATTGATCTTGCGCGACTTTTTTTGATTCTGTACACTGCTCAACACCTATTACCGTTTGGAGCACTTTGATGCACCATCGCCACCGCGCCGCAGTGAGCCGTTTCTTTCAAATTTTGAGCGTTGTCGCCGTGAGCGCCGTCCTGGCTGCCCCGGCCGCGCACGCAGGCGAGCGCAAGAAAGCCTCGGACAAAAAACAGCAGATCAGCACGGCCACTGCCAAACGGGGCGTTGCGCCCCGCAAGGTGGCTGCTGCCTCCACCAGGGCCGTGCGCGTGACGGCCAAGACCTCCAAGGCAGCCACCCGCGTGGCGTTCGTGCCGGCCAAGCAGTCCTTCGGGCAGATGGCGGGCCTGCACGAGGTCAACGATCCATTGGATCTGAAGTCGAGTGTGGCCCTGGTCATCGACCAGGACACGCACGAGGTCCTGCTGAGCAAGAATGACCATGCGGTGCTGCCCATCGCGTCCCTGACCAAGCTTATGACCGGGATGCTCATTTCCCAGGCCAAGCTGCCGATGGATGAACCGATCACCATCACGCAGGACGACGTCGATACGGAAAAGGGCAGCCGCTCGCGCCTGACGGTGGGTTCCACGCTGACCCGGGGCGAGATGCTGCATCTGGCCCTCATGTCCAGCGAGAACCGGGCTGCGCATGCGCTGGGCCGTACCTACCCTGGTGGCCTGGAGGCTTTCGTGGCGCAGATGAACGCCAAGGCCCGTTTGCTGGGCATGACCGACACCCGCTATGTGGAGCCCACGGGGCTGTCCAGCCGCAACCAGTCCAGCGCCCGGGACCTGGCCACCTTGGTGAATGTGGCGCACAGCGATCCCTTGCTGCGCGAGCTGTCCACGTCTCCGGGCTATGAGGTGGCCGTGGGCCCGAGAACGCTGCAGTACAACAATACCAACGGGCTGGTAAAGAACCCCACCTGGGATATCGGACTGCAAAAGACGGGCTATATCTCCGAGGCGGGCCGCTGCCTTGTGATGCAGACGCAGATCGCCGGGCGCAAGCTCATCATGGTGTTTCTGGATTCCGCGGGCAAGTTCAGCCGGCTGGGGGATGCGGAGCGCGTGCGCCACTGGGTGGAGTCGATGCCATCCCTGGCGACCCCGTTGCAGGCCCGGGCCGGAAGCAATGGCTAGCCGATAGCGGCAGCTAGCTTCCCGCGCCAGCGGCCCCGCCGGGGCCGTGGTGCCATCGAAGCGCATTGATCATCCATGGGCCGACCAGGCATTGCCCGCCTGTGTCGGCTTTTTCATTTCATGCGCGGTGGCTCCTGGGGTCGTGGTGCGCCGCTCAGCGAAGGCCTGCGCGCAAGCCGGCTTCGCTGGATGCCGATGCCTCGGTGCTGGTGGGTACGTGGCCCAGCGCGAGCGAGATCTCGTTGGCCGTGGCTTGCAATTTGGGCAGCCACCCTTCGTCCAGCCGGTCCGCCGGGGCCGATATCGACAGACCCGCCACCAGCTTGCCCTGGTCGTCATAGACGCCGGCGGCCATGCAGCGCACGCCCAGCTCCAGTTCCTCGTTGTCGCGGGCAATCCCGTACTGCCGTGCCTTGGCGAGTTCGCGCTCAAGGTTGGGCAGCTGGGTGATGCTGTTGCGCGTGTGTCCCGCCAGCCCGGTGCGCGTGGCGTAGGCCCGCACGCGCTGGGGATCGTCCAGGGCCAGGAAGAGCTTGCCCGTCGATGTCAGGTGCAGGGGGGCGCGCCCGCCGATGGCGCGTACCACCTGCATGCCCGAGCGCTCGCTGTAGGCGCGCTCCACGTAGACAATCTCATCCCCCTGCCGCATGCTCAGATTGACCGGTTGCTGGATCAGCTTGTGCAGGTTGCGCATGGGCGTCAGGGCGGCATCGCGCACGCTCAGGCGCGCCTTGACGAGGTTGCCCAGTTCCAGCAGGCGCATGCCCAGCCGGTAGCTGCCGGATTCCGGCCGGTCCACGAAGCGGCCGATCGTGAGGTCGTTCAGGATGCGGTGCGTGGTGGAGGGGTGCAGCCCCGTCTTCTCGCTGATTTCCTTGAGGGAGATCGCCTCCTCGCGCGACGCCAGCACATCGATCAGCGTAAACATGCGTTCAAGCACCTGAACGCTGGGTTTGGCAGGAATGCTGGGATCGATTTTTTTCATGGGCGGCGATGCAATGAGGGCCGCAGCATTTTATCTTGTGAAATTCAATCCTGCATTCAGGCGCCTTGTTCCGCATGGCGGCCGGCGCGGTGCCACGCGCCATCGGTGCGGACTTCGTGGGGGTGAAAGCGGGCCTTGTAGTTCATCTTGGGGCTGGCTTCGATCCAGTAGCCCAGATAGACATGGGGGAGCCCCAGGGAGCGCGCCTGCGCGATCTGCCACATCACGTTGTAGGTACCGTAGCTGCAGTGGGGCTCGGGCTCGTAGAAGGTGTAGACCGCGGAAAGCCCGTCGTCGAGCACATCCAGGATGGACACCATCTTGAGCGCGCCGGGCTCGCCGCTGGCATCCGTTTCGCGGAACTCCACGAGGCGCGAATTCACCCGGCTTTGCAGCAGGAACTGGGTGTACTGGTCGATGCTGTCATGGTCCATGCCGCCGCCCGCGTGGCGGCCATTCTGGTAGCGCAGGTAGAGCTGGTAGTGCTCGGGCACGAAGCACAGGCGCAGCACGCGCGCCTGCAGGCCGCCATGTCGAACGGTCGCTCGCCGCTGGCTTCGATCGGGTTGGAACTCATTCACGAGCACGCGCAGCGGAGTGCAGGCCTGGCAGCCATCGCAGTAGGGACGGTAGGTGAACATGCCGCTGCGCCGGAACCCCTTGGCGACGAGGTCGGAATACACGTCGCTCTGAATCAGGTGGCTGGGCGTGGCCACCTGCGACCGAGCCTGTCTGTCCGGCAGGTAGCTGCAGGGGTAGGGGGCTGTCGCATAGAACTGCAGGGTTTGCAGTGGAAGGTCGTTGAGTTGCGTCATGCCGTGGACACGGTGGAGGGCAGCAGCCCGTTCCAGTATACGGGGTCGAAGGCCCAGGGCGGTGGCGGAAGGTGCTGGGTCTTCTGGATCTCGGCCAGGAACTGCGCGCGGGGAATCTCCCGGGCTCCCAGGGAGGCGAGGTGGCGCGTGTTCTGCTGGCAGTCGATCATCGCAACGCCGTGGTGGCGGCACAGGCCCACCAGGGCCGCGAGCGCGATCTTCGATGCGTCCGTGGCGTGGGCGAACATCGATTCGCCGAACACTGCCTGGCCGAGGGCCACGCAGTACAGGCCGCCCACCAGCCGTCCTTCAACCCAGGTCTCGACGCTGTGGGCATACCCTGCCGCATGGAGGCGGATGTAGGCTTCGATCATCTCGGGCACGATCCAGGTGCCCACTTGGCCATCGCGTTCCTTGGTGGCGCAGGCCGTGATGACTTCCCGGAAAGCATGGTCCACGCGGATCTGGCAGGCTGCATCGGTGCGGAATGCCTGCAGCGTCCTGCGCAGGGAGCGGTGCAGCCTGAACTCCGCGGTGGGCAGCACCATGCGGGGATCGGGGGCCCACCACAGGATGGGCTGCCCCGGGCCGTACCAGGGAAAGGTGCCCTGGGCGTATGCCGCCCGCAACTGCGCCACCGCCAGCGCGCCACCTGCCGCCAGGAGCCCGGGTGCGGGGTCCTGCGGTCCCCATGCGGTCGCGGGATGCGGCAAACGGTCTTCGGGTTCCAGCCAGGGCAATTGCGGGGGCATGGGATGGTGCGCGGGTAAACAACAACAACGACAAAGAGACTGACTTATTGTCCGGCAACCCGGGCGTGCGCGGCGCAGATGAAGCCGGCGACAAAAAAGCCCACCATGCGTGGGCATGGTGGGCTTTCTGAGTGGCTCCCCATCATGGGCTCACTCAGAATCGTCAGCCTGACCATTCCACGCCCCGAGAGGTTCACAGCTGCAAACCGAGATGTTCTATTGACCATAGCCGCCTGAAGTGGGAAGGTGCGTTGACGCTTTTGCGAGCGTGTCTCCATGGATCTTCTCAGACCTTCGGGGCCAGCCTTACCGCTGGCCCCTTTTTTCTGGGAGTCGCTGCGGAATTTGCGATAAAGTCGCAGTGACTAAGAGATCATGTCGGGCTTGGTGGTTTTAAGGGGGGCGAATGCTGATTCGACTTGTGGGTGCAGTGATCGCGGCCGCTATGTTTTCCCCTTTGCAATTTGCCCATGCCGGGAAGTCAGTTGAAGACTGTGAGGCAGAGATCGGGGCAACTTCGTCATCGAATCGACAAGCACAGCTCATGACCTGCTTGCTTGATGCAGCGGAGCCAGCCAAGCCAGCGCCGCCCCCCCTCAAACCTCGCCCTTTCAAATCCAATCCAGCGGACGCGCGCAAGGTGATGGCCGAAGGAAAGCGGACCGTACTCAATGCGTTGAAGGATCCCGATTCGGCTAGATTCAAGAACTTGAAAACCAGCCGTGATCTCTACTTTTGCGGCGAGGTGAACGCCAAAAACTCTCTTGGTGGGTACACCGGCTTCAGTCGCTTCATCGTGATGTTGTCGACAGTGACGCTCGATGATGGAAGCGCAAGTTTCCGAGACGAATGGCTGGTGGCCTGTGAGGGATATGAACGAGCAGATATTGAGGCTGTGAAAGCGCGGTTTAACTAGTCTCAAATCTATAGCACGCGGTACAGTCTCTAGGCCGTTTTACCCCCTTTTCTTGCACCTAACTTGGACGGCAACATGCCAGCATGCCCAAGGACTGGTCCGCGCGAATCCCCTCTGTCAATTTCCGCTGCGGCGACTGCCGCAAGGCGTTCGAGGGTGTGCCTGATCTTGTCGAGGATGACCCCGACCAGCCGCACCACCCGTTCAAGTACTTCGCCCACTGCCCGCATTGCGGCGCCGAGAACCAGCCGCAGGCGGCCTGGGAGCGGGCGCTACTGAAGGCGCACCAGCATTCCACTGGCCCCAAGACGCCCGAGGGGCTGGCGGCGAGCGCTGCCAACATCGCTGGCCATCCAACACCCCACGAGACCCTGCGCACGCGCTTCAACGCGATGAAGCATGGCGCCTCGGCGCGCACGGCGAAGTACTTCCCGGCAAAGGCCGGCGGCTATTCGTTTTGCGCGCGCTGCGATGTGGACCGGGACTGGTGCAATCAGCAGCCCGCGTGCGTGAAGCAGACCGAGACCTTCATGCTGCACATGGCTGCGTTCGAGCAGCGCGATCCCAAGGTGCTGACAGCCCTGCATGCAGACATGCATGCCGCCCTGATGGCCACGCTGCAGATGTGCATTCAGGAGGTGCTGGGCCTGGGTGTGCTGATCAAGGCGCCCAAGGTGGAACTGGACCGCGATGGCAACCCCGTGACGCTGACCTACACGGGCGATGATGGCCAAAAGCGCTACATCTACAACTACTCGAGCAACCCGGCTTTCAAGCCGCTGACCGAGCTGATCACCCGCCTGGGCCTGAGCATGAGCGACCTGGGCATGACGGTGAAGGCCACCGACGAGGACGCCGAGCGCAACCTGGGCAAGCTGCAGCTCGATGAATCCTCCAAGGAAACCCTGTCGGCGTTCGGCCAGCGCATGGTGGAGGCGACAGAGAACGCTCGCTTGCTGATCCAGCAGGCCCAGAAGGCCACCAAGGAAGACCCGGTGCTGCTGGAGCACCAGGCGCGCAGCGGGGACAAGTAGCGCCATGGCACGCTCCAGCGCGGCCCAGCGGGCCAAGAGCAGCATCGTGGCCGAGCGCGAGATCATGCGCTTTGCGCTGCCCGACCCCTCGACCGGCCTCAAGCCGCATGCCCTGTGGCACAAGCACGTGCACAACGTGGAGCTCGACCCCATACAGCTGCTGAAGATGCAGGAGATGGACGAGCACCCGAACACGGTGGACTTTTCATGCCGCCGTACGGGCAAGACGGCCGTGAAGGAGATGTACCACCTGGAGGGCCTGGCCACCACGCCCATGCAGGAGCTGGGCATCGTGGCGCCGCGCATGCAGCAGAGCCAGAACAACCTGGACTACCTGATCGACGGTGTGCGGCGCAGCGAGATCCTGTCCGCGTTCATCTCATACAAACAGGGCCGCCCGCAGCTCAAGGACACGGCGTTCCAGTTCGCCAACGGCAGCAAGGCCAGTGCTTACGGGATCATGAGCCAGATCGACGGCGATTCGATCACCATGGCCAGCCTCGAGGAAACCGACGACATGCCGCAGGACCGGTTGCTGTCGCGCTTCCTGCCCATGCTGGGCGCCGCGCGCCGCCTGGGCGTCGATCGCACGGGGGTGGAGTTCAAGCCCACCATTCGCATCAGCGGCGTGTACAAGGGCGCCGACGTGCTGCAACGGCTGATCGACACGGGGGAGTACCACACCCTGCCCACCGTGGACGTGCACCTGGGCGTGGCCCTGGGCATGGTGGATGCCAACTGGGCCAAGAGCATGCAAAAGCAGCTGCCGCCCGAGGAGTACATACGGCAGTTCTTGTGCAAAAACATCCGTGCGCGCAACTGGATCTGGGAAGAGCACCTGCGCCGCGCCAGCGCCCTCGGGCTCGAGGCGGGCCTGCAGCGCGCATGCCCGATGCCGGGCGAACGGTATAAGCGGCGCGGCCTGATCAGCCTGGGCTACGACCACACCGGCCATGGTGAAGACCCCGCCGCCTCGAAGAGCGCCCTGGTGATCTGCGAGCAGATTGGCAACTGGGCCACCTTCCCCTACGTGAAGATCTGGCAGCCCGGCGTGAGCGATACCACCCTTGCCGAGGATCTGGTGTCGATCTGGGACTACTTCCGCCCGGACTACGCTATCGGCGACGCCTACGGCGTGGGGATGATGACCGGCGTCAACGACGTGCTGTACCGCAAGGGCCTCACCCACGTGAACCGGGCAGTGGTGGAGGACGGCCAAAGCAATGCCAGCGCCTGGAGCCAGTGGGCCTTCGCCCCCATGCGCTTCGAAGGGATGACCAAGCACATCATGGCCAGCGCCCTGCGCGAGGTGTTCCACAACAACCGCGCCGCCTTCCCCTACGTGGACATGGCCAACGACAAGGAGCCCGAGGAGTGGCTGGCCTTCGTGCGCCAGATGGGCAACATGAAAGCGACCCCCACCCAGGCCAGCTACAGCAGCTTCTCCATGGTCGACCGCAAGACGGGCGACGACCTTTTCGATGCCGCCTGCGCCGCCGTATACGCGCTGCTTACCCGGGGGATGGCCGATGCGCCCACCGTCATCCAAAGCCGCAAGCAAACCCGCGAGCAGCTGCTGGGCCTGCCTTCCGTGCTGGCGCGGCTCGCCGACGCCGTTCACTCCTTCGGCCAGCACTGGCGCCCCAGCGGCGGCGGCGTGCTTGTGCCGGCTTGAAAGGACATTCCATGTTCAAACGACTCTCCACCCTCCCCACCGCAGCCGTGGCCTTGATGTCCACCATGTGGAAAGAATTCTTTCCGGCTGGCAACCGGCTCGCCGGCGAGCGGGGCGACCGGCTGGCCAGCGACGACGCCATGTCGCGCATGTACCGCAGCATGTGGCTCGACACCGAGCGCCGGGCCATGGTGCGGCAGATGCGCGAGATGGACCGCAAGGACGGCCGGGTCAAGCAGATCCACAACCGCCTGGCGCGCGACTGCATCCGGGGCGGCCTGGTGCTGCAGGTGAACGAGAAGGCCAGCAGCGAAACTCTCAAGCGCGAGTGGCGCTCGATGCAAGGCCGCCTGCAGCTTGAGATGGCCGAAAAGCTCAAGAGCGACGCGCGCGGCTTCGTGATGGAGGGCAATCTGCCCCTGCAGCTGGTGCTGAACGACCGGCAGGACGTGGTGGCCGCCATCCGCATGCCCAGCGACACGCTGATGCCCATCACCGACATGGGCGGCCGGTTCAAGAACCCCGCCGCGGCGTGGGAGCAGCGCGACGTGTTGACCGGCACCACCCTGGCCAGCTGGGCCGCGTGGCAGATGGCGGTGGCGCGGCTGGACCCCGACAACTTCGACGACATGGGCAGCATGGGCCGCCCGTTCCTGGATGCCTGCGCCCACGTCTGGCTGAAACTCACGATGACCGAGGAGGACCTGGTGCTGCGCCGGCGCATGCGGGCACCGCTGCGCATGGCCCACGTACTTGAAGGCGCCGAAGACGATGACCTGGCGAAGTACCGCCAGCAGGTGGAGGGAGAGCAGGGCTCCATCACCACCGACTACTACCTGAACCGCAAGGGCAGCGTGTCCGCAGTGCAGGGTGATACCACTCTGGGCGATATTGGCGACGTGGTGCACCTGCTGGACACCTTCTACGCGGGGAGCCCAGCGCCCAAGGGCCTGTTCGGCTACACGGGCGAGATGGCGCGCGACATCCTGGAAGACCTCAAGCGCAGCTACTACGACGAGGTGGACGGCCTGCAGGACGCCATGGCCGCCAGCTACGCGGTGGCCTTCCGGATCCACCTGCTTTTCAAAGGGATCGACCCCGGGGTGGACGAGTTCACCCTGCGCTTTGCCCAGCGGCGCACAGAAACGCCGAACCAGGTGGCCGACCTGGCGCTGAAGTACATGGCCCTGGGCATGCCTGAAGACATGGTGTTCGCCGACATGGGCCTGGACCCCGACTATGTGCGCAACAAGCGCATCGAGCAGGCCGAACGAAACGACCCCTATCCGCCCGCACCGCAGGCGGCCGGGCGCGGCCAGGGCATGCCGCGGGTAAACGTGACGCCGGGCAACGCCCCCAAGGGCGAAAGCTCCACGGCGGTAAGCCAGGCCGGGGGCAACGGCGGGAAAGGGCGTGCATGATGGAAAGAGGTGTTGTCGTGCCTGAGTGGTTTAAGGGTGACGCGATGCAACAGGTATTGCGGGGCGCACGTGAGCCGATCCGCCGTACTCCGAGAGTTCGAATCTCTCCGACAACTCCAACCTATCGAGTGCGCTGGGCATGAAGCAGGCCGCCGCCATCCGCCGCGCCAGCCGCCAGGCCCGGCACGCCATGCAGGAGCTCGACCGCCGCGGCATCGAGGATCTGCTGGTGCTGTACGGGCGCGCGGCGGATGACGTGCGCCAGCGCATCGCCGCGGCGGTGGATGCCCAGCAGGAGGTGCCGGAGTACCGGCTGCGCGAGCTGCTGGCCCAGATCGAGGCGGTGATCCACGGCCTGGCCGATGCGCGCAACGCCGTGATCGAGCAGGCGATCGAGCGCGCCGCCGAGCTGGGGGTGCGCCCCTATACCGCCCAGGGCGTGGCGGCCGTGGGCGGCGAACAGGCCGTGCTGGAGAGCAGCGCGGCCATGCGCATCCACCAGGCGGCGGTGCGTTTCGTGCGCGAATTCACCCTGGCCGATGGGCTTGCCCTGTCGGGCCGGCTGTGGCGCGTGGACCAGGGCGCACGCGAGGTGCTGGTGCGTGCCATCGGCCAGGCCGTGGTGATGGGCAAGAGCGCCGCGCGCGCGGCCCAGGACTTCATGCTCCAGGGGGACAAGGTGCCTGGCGACCTGCTGGCCCGCATCGCGGCTGGCAAGGCGGGTGCGCTGGCCAAGGTGGCGGACACCCTCACCGACCGCAGCACCGGCGCCTTCGCGCAGGTGGAGCGGGTGTTCCGCACCGAGATCAACCGCGCCCACGGCGAGGCCTACATGGCCGCTGGGGAGGGTACCCCGGGGTTCGCGGGCTGGCGCTTTTTGCTGAGCCCTGAGCACCCCCGGCCCGACATCTGCGACCTGCTGGCCGCCCAGAACCTGCACGGCCTGGGGCAGGGCGTGTACCCCGACCGCGAGCGGTGCCCCTGGCCAGCGCACCCGAACACCCTGAGCTTCGTGGTGATGGTGTTCGCCGACGAGGTGACCGCCGCCGACCAGGCCGGGCAGGAGACCACGCTGCAGGCGCTGGGCAGGCTTGCGCCGCTGGTACGCGCTGGCGCGCTGGGCCAGACCAAGGCGACCTACTTCGACAAAGGCCTGCTCACCACGGGCATGGTGCGATCACCCCTGCGCGCGGTGCGCGCGCGGCTTGACCGCCTGGCGGACCGTGCAGCCGAGCCTTTGCCAAACCCCGATGCGCTGCCCAACTTCGCCCATGCCGTGCTGCCCTCCGACAAGCTCACAGGCTACGTGCTCAACACCGACCACCCGGTGGGCAAGAACAAGGCACGGGTGTTTGCCTCGGCCCTGGGCTATACGCGCGAAAACTCGCAGGATCTGGCCGAGGCCATCCACGCCGCGCTGCCCCTGGCCCCGGCCACGGTGCGCCAAACCACGCAGTACGGCGTGCAGTACAGCGTGGACCTCCCGCTGACAGGACCCAAAGGCAGTGCTATCGTGCGCACCGGCTGGATCGTGGAACCTGGTGGCCAGGTTCCGCGTCTCACATCCGCCTATGTGAAGATCGACAAGACCAGATCCTGATTGCCCGCCATGTTCCATGCTCTAGAAACCGTAGCACTCAAGCAAGCGCAGCCCGGCGCGGGCCTGGCCGTGGGCGCTGTCGGCGTGGTGCTGGAGGTGTTCCGCGACGGGCAATGCCTGGTGGAGTTCTGCGACAAGGACGGGCAGACCCTTGCCGAGATCCCGCTGCCGCCCGGCGCCCTCGAACCAGTGGCGGCCACCGCCGGCTGAAACCGCCATGGACTTCGATTCCGCCCTGGAACGGGTGAAGGAGCGCTTTGAGGACTGGCGGGCGATGGTTGTGCTGGATGACAAGCCGCTGCGGCGCTATGTGATGTGCTGGCGGCCCAGCCTGGTGCGCCGTTTCAATGACTGGCCGGAGCGCAGCGACATCGGCGGCCTGTGGGATTGCGTGGCGGTGGATGTGCAGGCACTGAGCGAGCTGACAGGAGATGCCCTTCCCGATGTGCTCTCGCGGTTGCGACAGGCGCAGGGCATGGAGCTGATCTACCCGGATGGCAGCGTGGCACAGGCCGTGCGCCGTGTCCTTGCGGGCAAGCTGGCCGAAATAAAGGGCATGTCTTCCGCATAGATTCTGTGCGGAATGCACTGGCTGTTTGGCCCATGGCGCATACACTGTTTTCCATCCCTCAGATGGAGAAGCTCATGGGCCCCTTGGAAAAATTCTTGCCAGATCCTGGCCGTGGATTGAATACGTCCAGGATCTTCATCCGTGTGGACAGTACCCATAAAGACCACGATGCCGACAGCGCCCAGCGCCTTTTGCTGGCGGGTGACTCGGGCGCGCTTCACCAGTTCGTCAGGGTGCAGACTCAGGAGGGCTTGACGGTCAAATTTAAGGGCAAGAAGCTCAACTGGTTGACCATTGGCTGCTCGTCTGCGGGCCGCCCTCGGGATGAAGCTGCTGATATTGAAGAGCTCCGCTACGTGTTGGGCTCCACCTGCGAATTCCTCGCAAAATAGCGCCCGCCCGCCCCAACCTCTCGCATCTCGTGCAGCTTCAAAAAAAATAGCTGCCATCGCTTGCCAATAAAGCCCGCGCAGGGCTTTTTACCCCCTTTTTTTGCACCTCTGAAGCCTTGAAGATGCCTATCGCGGACAACTCCGCGAAGAGGCATCATGAAGCGCTATTCACTCGTCGCACTTGCAGCCCTGGCCGTGTCGGCCATGTCGGCTTGCAGCGCCCCGGTTGCGGGGCGCCACATTCGCCTGGGCCATGAAACAGGCACCCCGGACCGGGTGCGGTTTCTGTCGCAGAGCATCCAGCTCTCGGACGGGGCGAAAACCTCCTGGATCACGCTGACCCGCGTCGGGCAGTTCCACGATCCACGGTACGGCGACTTCGAGATCACCCACGCCATGCTGGCCCAGATGGTGGGCAACTTCGATAACCGCGTGCTGGGCCAGGACGTGTTCATCGACGTGGCCCACAAGCCCGACGACGGGGCCGCGGCAAAAGTGCTGCGCCTGTCCGTGGAGGACGGGCGCCTGCGCGCGCTGGTGGAGTGGACCCCGTTTGGCGTGCGCTCCGTCAAGGAGAAGGGCTTCACCTACCTGAGCGCGGAGTACCACGAGGCGTGGCAGGACAACGAACAAAAGCAGCAGCACGGCTGCGTGCTGCTGGGCGCGGGCCTGACCAACCGGCCGGTGATCAGCCGCCTGGATGGCATCGACCCCAAGCAGCTTTCCCAAGACGACAACGACCACGACGCCCCGGTGCGCGTGGCGATCTCCCCCCAACTTCTCAAAGAACTGCAGGAGCAGGACATGAACCATATCGAGCAATTGCGCGCCCACTACAAGACGCTGGGCCTGTCTGATGACGTGATCGTGAAGCTGCTGGCCGAGGCCAAGAAGCAGTTCGATGCGGCCGGCACCGACAGCGTGAAGCTGCTTTCCGTGCTGGAGAGCTGGAAGGCCAGCGGCGATGCCGTGAGCAGCCAGCTCAGGGCATTGGCCGCGGCAAACCCAGGTTCCGCCCAGGCCGTGACGATCACGCTGGCGCAACCCGCAATGGACGTGAACGAGGCCGTGAAGCTGGCCATGAAGGCTGCGGACGACGCCAAGAAGCTGGCGCAGACCACCCTGGCCACCAAGGTCAAGCTGCTGTCCGACACCATCAAGGACGGCCACAAGGAGCTGGACGACACCGCCCTGAAGTCCCTGGTGGACAAGGCCTCGCCGCTGATCACCGCCGAATCGACCGACGAGCAGGTAAAAGGCCTGGCCCAGATCCAGCTCGACCACGTGAAGGCGCTCAGCGCCCAGGCCAAGCTGCAGGGGCTGGGCTATGTGCACATCCCGGGCGATGCCCGTATTTCCGTGGACAGCAGCAACTCCATCAAGAGCCTGCAGGCCACCATTGACAAGCGCCTGGGCTTCGAAGGCATGTCCGAAACGCGCCGCTTCGAGAAGACCGGCGGCAAGCTGCTGGCCGCCAACAAGGACTTCGCCGAGAAGGCACTGGCCCAGTTCGACGCGGAGAACGGTGCTCGTTTGGACGCAGAGCACAAGATGCTGGCGGGCGGTACCGGCTCGATCAGCGATGTGGCAGTGCCCGCGGTGGCCGAGCGCACCGTGCTGCGCGAGGCGCTGTACAACCTGACCAGCCTGGGCTTTATGGACGTGGGCACGGCCCCCCTGGCCAACGTGATCACGGTACCGTTCAGCTACCGCGATACCGCTGCAGCGGGCGTGAATGCGCTGCGCCGCTATGAAGGGCAGGGCATCCGCCGGGCCGGCGTGATCCAGACCTCGGAAGAGGCCCGTCCCCTTCCGCAGAAGCTGGCCTATCTGGTGTCGAGCGAATTGCGCCTGCTCATGAGCGCATCGCCCATCGACTTCGACCCCGTGGCGGAGAACATCCGCAACATCATCCGCATCGTGGGTGAGGACACCGAGGCGATCAACTTCAATGAACTGGTGTTCAGCGCCGACGAGTCGGGGGCCGTGGCCTTCAATGACACGCTGACGGCCCAGTGCAACGGCGCCAACGCTGTGTTCGTCACCTCCGCGTTCCCCGTGGTGCGCCCCCGCCAGCCCTACGACCTCAAGGGCAACCCGGTGGGCAACCCTACCAATCCGCTGGTGCTCACCTACGACGGCACCGTGCGCACTGAGTACGCGCTGCCCTCCGATGGCTCCGCGCTGCCCGCCGGCATCTACTACGTAATGGACTGGAACCTGGGCGAGTTCCGCCTGGTGAACCAGGCGGGTGTGGTGCAGGTGCCTGCCGCCGGAAAGGTGCTGACGGTGGCGGGCTCCCGCGCCACGAACCGCTCCGTGTGGAACTCGGACGCCGTGGGCGGAGAGACGGTAAAGGAACGGTACGACCGCCTGCTGACCGAGATTGGCAACCGCAAGGTGGTGATCAACAACGACCGGTTCTATACGTCCAACTTCACCTTGATGAGCGGCGCTTTGGACAACGCTTTGACGACGGCGGAGAGCTTCCAGGCCAACGGGCAGCGCGTGGGGACGGGATTGTCTGCCGATGGCAGCGTGGGCTTCACCAAGAACCTCCCGACTTTCAACCCTTCTGCGCCTGGCCTTGTGATGGGGGACACCCGAATCATGGTGGGCCAGCGTGGCAACAGTCGGTTCCGCATGTGCAAGGCGTTCTCGATGAACCCGCCCGAGCAGGTGCGCAACGCCGCAGGCCTGTTCACCGACCAGCAGGAAGGCTTTGGCACGCAGTGGATCGTGAGCCACACGCCCACGCCGCTGAAGAACAGCCTGACCTCGATCATCGTTTACAGCGCCACGGGGCGCGTGGCACGGGCCGCCTGACAACCCCCACCCCCGGCATCTGAAAGACCCCCGGCTGCTGCCGGGGGGTGCAGGCCCGGGGCAGGAGCACACCATGCCAACGAAACACATCGAGAACAACACCAACGCCCCGATCTACGTGGGCGGCAAGATGATCCCGCCCGGTACCGGCCGGGACATCGACATGGCCCTGCTGCCACCGGAGCACCAGGTGCTGGCCGTTGCACCCGCCGATGCCTTGCCCACCCTCGCTGAACTGGTGGAAGCATTGCGCGCCAAGCCAGTGAAGGACATCCTGGCCGAGCTGGGCACCCTCAAGCAGGAGGCATTGAGCCTGCTGCTGGAGGGCGAGAAGGCCCAGGCGAAGCCGCGTTCCTCCCTGGTTGCCGCGCTGGACGCCGAGACCATCCGCCGGGCGGATCTGCAGTTGCAGGCCGAAGCGGACGCCCTGTACCTGGAGCAGCTTCTCGGCCTCACACCCGAGCAGCTTGCCGCCGTGGGCGAGCAGATCTCCGCCCTGACGCCCGCGCAGCTTTCCACGCTGACGCCCGAGCAGCGCGCCCGCATGGCCCCCGAGCTGCTGGCCGCGCTGTCGGACGAGCAGCGCGCGGCCCTGGACGGCACGCAGCCGCAGGCCTGAAAGAGCGCCCCGCATGTCCATGCTGCTGTCCGCGCTGGTGGCTGATTTCAAGGCGTCGCTCAACGACGCCAAGGATTCGTTTCGCGCGCCCGCGGACGCTGACTTTGTGCGTTTGCTCAAGGTGGCCGCGGTGGACATGCAGGCCAAGCGCCCCATCACCAAGCCCGGCAGCGTGGGTTTGTTCCCGTTCCAGCCACGCTACGCCGTCACCGCGGGGGACTTCGCCGCGCTCAAAACCCACATGTGGGCTGACCCGGCGATCACCCCCAAGCCCTGGGCGCCCGACTACCCCGGCCCCGCGCCGCGCGTTGCAGCGCAGTGGGACGGCGTGGCGTGGTGGCTGGAGTTCTCCACGGCGCCCACGCCCCGGCAGATTTTTGTGTGGGGTGACGAGTTCCGCTTCTGGTACTTCGGCCAGCACGTGCTGAGCGAGGCGCCCGGGGGCACCACCGTGAACCCGGCGGACCGGGGCCTGCTGCTGCTGCGGGCCCAGTCCGAAGCCATGCGCGAGCTGGCCCTGCGCAACGTGAACAAGCCGCAGCAGATGCGCGACGGCTACACCAGCATGCCCCGCAATGGCACGCCGTCCGCACTGTTCTCCGTGCTGATGTCCGAGTTTCGTGAGGCGCGCTGACCATGGCCACCACCAACGTGCGTGAAATCACGATCGCCCTGCGCTCGGATGGCGAGGGCTTGCTCAATTCCCTGGTGGACGAGCTGTCCCGCCTGGCGCAGGAGGCCGTCAACTTTATGAAGCGCACCGCGCCCAAGTGGCGCAGCACGCTGACCAACTCGATCCGGGCAGACAAGATCTCCGACTTCGAATGGGACATCGGCCCGGGGGTGGAATACGCCCCGGCCGTGGAAGAAGGCCGCGCGCCGGGCAAGGGCCTGCCCCGGTGGGAGGACCCCGCCGCCGCCGACATCGTGCAGTGGCTGGCCACCAAGGTGTTCGCCGGCCGCCGGCGCGCGCGCCGCACGAGCATGAAGGCCGTGCACGAGAACCTGGAGCTGCGCGACCGCTACCAGGGCCTGGCCTGGCACGTGCGGCACCACGGCATCAAGGCGCACCCCTTCGCCGCGCCCACGCTGGACATGATGGAACGCTCGTTCCCGGCTCGGCTGGAGCTTGCCGCACGGCGCTACCTGGCCACCACCGGCAGTGGAGGCGCGGCGTGATCGGTCAGCACTCCTTTGATGCAGCCCTTGACGGCATTCAGGCCAGCATGCAGGCGGCCATGCCGCTGCGCATCGTGCAGCGCAGCCTGGTGCTTGACCCCCTCAACGCCGACCAGGACGCACTGGCCCGGGGCGTTGTCTGCCTTGTGAACGGCGGCGGCGGGCAGTTTGCCAACTACCGGGGGCGCGAGGGGCAGCTGGGCCACGCGGCGCTGGGCGTGGTGGCTTTCGTGCGGGTGCCCGAGGGCTCGGCCCCTGTGGACGTGGAAGCCGCAGAGCTTGCCGTGCTGGCCGACGTGCTGGCCTGGGTGAAGGCGCCAGGCCTGCCAAGGCCCTTTGATTCGGCCCTGCCCAAGAGCTTTCGCCAAAGCCGGCAGCTGGATTTCCCCTGGGGCTGGATCGTCATCGAGCTGGACGTGCGGCCCTGATCACCATTTTTGAAAGGCATTGCCATGGCAACCACCCCCAAAAAACAAGACGCGGCCGACAAGGGCACAGATGAGCGCACGCCCATGGCCGTGCCTGTGGGCGGCTGGCCGCCCGACGAGTTCACAGGGCAGGCCGGCAGCTTCGAGCGCGACCCCTACACCGGTGTGCGCCGCCGCGTGGAAGAGGCCACACAACCGGCGCTGCCCCGCGCCCAGCGCAACGCCGCAGGCTGAACCGGCCGCCCGCTGACCCCACCACTTCAAAGGAACGATCATGAGCATGAACATGAGCAACATGGTGCTGCTGGCCATGAAGCAAGTCGCCAAGGGCACACCCGCTGCACCGGTGCCCGGCACGCACGCCATCCTGTGCCGGGGCCTCACGCCCCAGCCCATCAAGGGCAAGTTCGTGGAGCGCAACCTGATCCGTGGCTCCAAGGGCAACCAGGGCGCGCTGTTCACCAGCGAGCACCGGGTGTTCGAATTCGAGGTGGAGCTTGCCGGATCCGGAGCGGCGGGCACTGCGCCCAAGTTCGGCACGCTGCTCAAGGGCTGCGACATGAGCGAGACCCTCACTGCCGCCACCAGCGCCGTGTACCAGCCGCACGGCGTGGTGGGGGACTACATCACGCTGTTCTGCTACATGGACGGCGTGCTGATGAAGATGACGGACGCCAAGGGCTCCGTGAACCTCTCGCTCAACGCCGAGGAAATCCCGGTGATGAAGTTCAACTACATCGGCAAGTTCCACCCCGTGGAAGACCAGCCTTTCCCGGCGGGCATCCTGTTCACCGGCTTCCAGCAACCGCTGACGGTGGGCGACAGCAACACGGCCACCTTCACGATCGCGGGCCTGGACCTGGTTACCAAGTCCTTCAGCATCGACCTGGCCAACCAACTGAGCTGGCGCAACTGGATCAACGACGCCGGCGTGCGCAGCCCGGACCGCAATCCCACCGCCAGCGCGGTGTTCGAGATGACGGACGTGGCCACCAAGGACTGGGCAAACGACGTGCTCAAGGGCACCTTGATGCCGCTGCAGATCGTGCACGGCGTCACGGCCGGAAACATCGTGACGATCGACGCGCCCAAGCTGCAGTTCAACCAGGAGCCCTCGCTTTCCGACGAAGACAAGACGGCCATGCTGAGCGCCAACTTTGCCGTGATGCCGGACGCGGGCAACGACGAGCTCGTGCTGACCTTCACCTGACCGGCGCGTGCGCCGCGCCACCCCCAACCCCGAAATTTCCAACCCTTCATAGCGAGATCGCCATGTCTGTCAGTTTCAAAAAGCGTGAGTTCTTCAAGGTCCCCGTGTCGTTCCCCGTGCCCAACGACAAGGGCAGCTTCGACAACAACACCTTCACGGGGCATTTCAAGCCCACGAGTTTCGAGGAGCTGAAAGGCATTCGCGAAATGCAGGACATCGACGTGGTGCGCGACCGCCTGATCGGCTGGGAGATGACCGACGACGACACCAAGCAGCCCGTTGCCTTCACACCGGAAACGCTGGAAGCCGTGCTGGCGATCGCCTCCGCGCCGTACCACATCGCCTTGGCTTTCTACCGCGCCGCGAGCGGGAACAAAACAAAAAACTAACCGAGGCCGCGCGCGCCTGGGTGGGGGCGTGGGAGGGGCCCAAGCGCACCGCGCTGGTGGTGGACCCCGCCCTCGAAGCCGGGATGCGGGCCTTTGGCGCCACGGATGCCGACGTGGAGAAGGTCCGCCAGGAGCGCGGCTCTGCAGAGAAATCGGTGCAGGGCGTGGAGTTCGAGGTGTGGGAGGAAAACTGGGAGCTCTGGCTGTTTTTTTTGGCCGCGCAAACCCAGTGGAACTACGTGTCCGGAGGCCTTGGCCCCGCGGTGCGGGTGGGCATGAACTTTACGGGGGTGGAGTCCGTGGCGCGCATACGCGGCATCTCCGGCCAGCAGCTGCAGGCCTGGGCGGAAGACTTGCAGTCGATCGAGCTGGCGGTGCTGCAGGCGGACAGGGAAGTGGCGTTGAAACGCAGACCGAACAAGAGGGCGTGATGAGCGTAAACGGGAAACTGATACTGGCGGTCAAGATGCTGCTCGAGCGCGGGCAGTACAAGGCCGACCTGAATCAGGCCGTGGCAGATACGCAGGACGCCGCCACCCGCATCGAGGGCGGCACGCGCGGCATTGCCGATGCCGTGCAGGAGGTTGTGGGCGGGCAGTCCGCCGCCGTCAACGCGGCATCGCGCGCCCTCACGGTGCTGGGCCCGGCGGCAGCGGCTGCCGCTGCTGCTGCTCTTGCCGTGGGTGTTGCGTATCACCAAGCTCATCAGGAAACCCTCGGCTACGAGAAGGCCATCATCCTCTCGGGCAACGCCGCCGCCGTGACCAGCGGGCAGCTGGGGGACATGGCGCGCAGCATCGACGGTGTGGTGGGAACCCAGGCCAACGCCGCCGCCACGCTGACCGCAATGACGGCATCGGGCGAAGTGGCCCGCGAGAACCTGGAAAAGGTCAGTCTCGCCGCCATCGAGATGGAACGGGCCGCAGGCCAATCCGTATCGGAGACGGCCAAGCTCTTTTCCTCCCTGGGTGATGAACCCGTGAAGGCCAGCCTGCGCCTGAACGAGTCGATGCACTACCTCACGGCATCCACCTACGCCCAGATCAAGGCGGCAGATGACCTGGGCGACAAGGAAACCGCTGCATCAGTGGCTCAGAACGCGCTGGCCGACGCCCTGCGTGATCGTGCGGCAAAAATTGAGCAGAGCCTCGGCATTCTGGAGCGCAGCTGGCGCAGCGTGCGCGACCTGGCGAAAGAAGCCTGGGACGCCATGGTGGGCATCGGACGGCCGGACACACTGGCCCAGCAGCGAGAGCGCAACGACAGCCAGGTGGCGTCGCTACAGAAGCAGATTGACGGCCGCAAGGAGCGAGGCCTGGCCACCGGGGATCTCGACGGCCAGCTTGCCGCCGCCCAGGCGCTGCAGCAGACATTGCGCGAGACGGCGAAGCTTGACGATAGGGCCGCGCAAACCAAGCGCGAGCTGGCCGCGCAGGACGCCGCCCGCATCGACCTGGCCCAGGCGCTGGAGCAGTCGGCCAGCAAGCAGGTGAAGCTGGCGCAGGAAGTCGCCAAGGCCAATGCCCTGGCTGACCGCGCTGGCGCCAGCGCGGCCGAGCGCGAGCAGCTGGTGAATGCCGCCCGCGAGAAGTATGCGGAGAAGGCAGGCAGGGCCGGGGGGAAAACCGGGCTCAGCGAGGCCGAGCGTGAAGCGGCTTCCATCGCGAACCTCTCCGGTCTCACCTCGGACTACCAGCAGAAGCTGACCGAGCTGCAAAGCGCACGCGAGAAGGGCAATCTCTCCGAGGAGCGGTACATCGAGCTGGTAGAGGCCCTGATCGCCAAGCAGCCCATGGCCAGGAAGTTGATGGATGACCAGGCCAAGGCCACCACAGCTGCCGAAAAAGCAACGCTCGAGCTGGCAAAGGCCCGGGACAAGGACCTGGCGTCCACGCAGGCCGCGATCGAGAAGGCCCGCGCCGCTGTCACCGCACAGGAGGAGCAGAACGCCCGCCTGGGCCTGACCAAGGAGGCCATTGCCGACCTGGACGCGGCCAAGCTGGAGATGCTGGCAACGGACCTGGAGCTGCAGGCCATCCAGCAGATGGACAAGAACCTGGATGAGCAGCGGTACGACCTGCTGAAACAGCAGGCCCAGGCCTACCGGGATCTGGCCAAGGCCAAACGGGACGGGGCGGCCAAACAGGCGGGCATCGATGCCCAGGCCGAGCTGGCCAAGGAGGCCGACAAAGTGGCCGTGGAGGGGCAGCGCGCGGCAGAGCGCATCGAGCAGACGCTGACCGACTCGCTGATGCGCGGTTTCGAGGCTGGCAAGGACGGCGCGCAGAACCTGGTCGACACGGTAAAAAACCTGTTCAAGACGCTGGTGCTGCGGCCGACGATCAGCGCCATCATGTCGCCCGTCGCCGCTGGCATCAACGGCATTCTTGGCGGCATCTTTGGCGGTGGTGGCGGCGCGGGCGGGGGCGTCGGCCTGGGCGGCCTGGCCAATGGTGCCAACGCCGTCAGCAACCTCTGGGGCATGGGCACGTCGGCAGCTGGCTGGGTGGGCTCGGGCGTCGGCGCGCTCTTCGGGCAGACAGCGGGCAATGCGGCGCTGGGGGCATCGCTGGGCCTGGGCGCTGGCAGCAGCGCGGCGGCTGCCAGCGGCGCCGCCCTTGCGGGTGGTGGGTCTGCCGCAGGCGCTGGGCTGGGGGCGTCGATTGGCGCCGCGATTCCCTATGTGGGCCTGGCCCTGGCCGCGCTGAGCCTTTTTGGCGGGATGGACGACAGCGGGACCTTCCACACCGGCTCCTCTTCCCAGTACAGCGCCCGGGGCGGCATGGAGCACAGCACCGCGCACGGGGCCTTTGGCACGGGCTTTGGCGCGGTGGACTACAGCAAGCAGACGCAGGACTTCACGGGTGCCATGGCCAAGGGCATCGTGACGATGCTGGACAGCACTGCGACCACGTTCGGCAAGGAAGCCGGCTACAAGGCCGCGACGGCCTTTGCCGACGACACCAGCGAAGACGGCGCGTGGGGCGCGCTGCTGATCACCAAGCTGGAAGACACCATCGTGAACTGGGACCTGGACCGCACCAGCAAGTGGGCGCCCAAGGAGTTTGCGGACGGTGCCCAGGGGCGTGAAGAGTACCTTGCCGCCGTGGCGGCCGATGTGCAGGACGAGCTGGTGAATGTGGTCGACGACTGGGCCAAGCCCATGATCGAGGCGCTGGGCGATGGCGTCAGCCTGGAGCAGCTCGCCGCCACGGTGGAGCAGATCAACGCCGCCAAGGCGGTGTTCGTGGACTTCGGCAAGCTCATGCCGGCCTTTGCCGACATGGCCGACTCCGCCATTGCGAAGCTGGCCGAGGCCTCGGGTGGTGCGGGGCCGCTGGCGGCCAACATGCAGGCGTTTGCAAACCGCTACTACTCGGACGATGAACGCCTTGCCATGCAGGCCAGCAAGCTCGAAGCCGAGTTTGAGAAGCTGGGCGTCGAGATGCCCGAGACCACGCGCGAGTTCCGTGAGCTGGTGGAAGCGCAGATTGCCCTGGGCGATGAGGGCGCCGAGACGGCTGCTGCACTGCTCGGCCTGAGCGATGCTTTCGCCGATGTCGCAGAGGCGTCCGGCGGCATGGGCGATGCGCTGGCAGGTACCACGACGGCCATGGTGGACACGTTCGGGATCACGGCCGACGCGATCAAGGGCATCCTCGACAACGCGATCGAGAACGCAAACAGCGCCGAGGAAGCGGCCCAGATGGCGAGCGAATCGTTCGAAGAGATGATCTATTCGAACATCAACGACGCGATGACGACGGGGCTGTCGTCCATGATCATGGGCGCCATCCAGCCCATGGTGGACGGGCTGATCGCGGGCGCCACGGCATCGGGCGGCGCCCTTGCCTCGGGTGGCGCTGCGGGCGGGGGCGCCATGGCCGCAGGTGGTGCCGCAGGCGGGGGGGCTGTGGCGGGTGGCGGCGCGGCAGCAGGTGGCGCGGTGGCCGCTGGTGGCGCGGGCGCGGCAGGGGCCATGGTGGGCGGGGGCGTTGCCGTGGGCCAGATGGTGAACACAGCCATCGAACAGGCCCGCGTGAGCCTGGCAGCCTGGGCCGAGGTGTTGAAGGACCCGGCGGTGCAAGGGATGATTACCGACATCAGCGGGCTGGTGGGGGGCGTGGCCGGTGTCGCCTACCAGGCCAGCGGTGGCGCATCCGCCAGCGGCGGCGGATCTGATTTCAAAAGCCCAGGCTCTTTCAACGGCCCGGCAGGTGCAGCCGACGATCTCACCGATGCCCTCGAATCCCTGGGCGATGCGATCGAGGACGAGGTGAAGCGGCTGCGGGGCCTGATGACCGAGAACTCCAGCGCCAGCCAGGAAGCATTGATGGCGAAGTTCGCCACGGAGACCGCGAAAGCCCGCGCCGGGGACAAGAACGCGCTGGAGCTGCTGCCCTCACTGAGCAAGGACATCGAGTCCGCCGCTGAGAAGACGGCCACCAGCGCAGTCGACATTGCGCTGATGCGCGGGTGGCTTGCCAACAGCCTCACGACAACGCTTTCGAAGCTGGGCTTGGACGTGCCCGCGTTCGATGTCGGCACCAACTATGTTCCCAGGGACATGCTTGCGCTCATCCACGAGGGCGAGGCCATCGTGCCCAAGGCGTACAACCCGGCCGCGAATCCGAACCCCGTGGTGGGCTTCGCGCCCCATCTGCAGGGGCTGTCGCCTGGCGATGGCGCGCTGCAGGAGCTGCTGGCGGAGTTCCGGGGCCTTCGCTCTGACTTTGGCCAGTTCGTGAAGAACCGAAGCCTGAACCAGGGGCACGAGCAAGGCCTGCGTGCGCGCATTCTTGAAGCCGTCGAAAACGTGGAAGAGCTGGTGGCGATGGCACAACAAAAAACCGGGGTGCCCGCATGAGCGAAGGCCTGATCATCATGCGGCGGATGGTTGTGACGGACGCCATGCTGGTGTCGTCCAACGTGCCGGAGAACGACCACCCGGCATACAACCCCGCCACACCATACCCGGCAAAGACGCGGGTGCGCCTGGATGCGACCCATTCTGTGTACGAGAACACGCTTGAAGGTGCCACGGGCAAGGACCCGGCAACGAATCCCAATATCTGGGTTCGCGTGCGTGCCACGAACCGCTGGCGCCTCTTCGACGCCAAGAACAGCAGCGTGACTGCCCAAGCCAACACGATCAGCTACGTGTTCAAGCCCGGCGCGGCGGTGCCCATGGTGGCGGCACTGGGCCTGGTGAATTGCTTTTCGATCCGTGTGCGCATCATCGATCCCGACCACGGGCTGGTGCGTGACGTGACGATTTCCCCAGCGGCGCGCATGGTGCGCTCGAACTGGTGGGAGTTTTATTTTGGGGAGCGCATCGGCGGCTCTCGCATTGTCATCTTTGACGACTTGCCCTCCTACCCCAATGCGTTATTGCATGTGGACCTTGTGGGCGGTCCAGACTTGTCCATCGGACTGCTCGCCTTCGGGCAACAGCGTACCTGGGGCTTTGGCGTGAAGTGGGGTGCACGCGTTGGACGAAAGATTTATAGCCGGAATGAAGAGAACGACTTCGGCGACTTCGACCTTCTCAAACTGCCGTCGGCCAAACGCTCCAGCTTCGAGCTTGAGATCAACAACGACGAGGTGGACCCGCTCCTGTACTACCTGAGCGACATCGACGCAGAGCTGTGTTTGTTCATCGCCGCGCGTCGCTTCGAAGCGCTCGTGATCTTTGGCTCGTTCCGCAACCACGAAATACAGCTTGATAACGGCATGGAGTCCACCTTGCAAATCCAACTCTTGGGAATCACAAAATGAGCATTGGACCACTCCCCCCGGAACCGGTACCCATCGACCCGCTGCCACCCGCGCCCGAGGCGTCGACGCCGGTGGAAGACTTTCCTACGGTGGCCTTCAACCACCTCGCCGGATGGAACCCTTTCCGGCTGGCACAAAACGCCCAGGCCGCCGCTGTCAATGCGCTGGCAGCACATACGCACGCTGCGGCGATAGAGGTGGACGCCAACAAACTCGCGGTGGATATCAACACCGCGCTGGTGGCCAACTACGCCGGCGCTGCCCCGTGGGTCGCCGGTGTGTATGCCAAGGATGTGGTGGTTTCCAGCCCTGTCAATCAAAGGCTGTACCGCAAGACCACGGCAAGCAGCGCCACGGTGATCGACCCCAGCGCGGACCCCGCGAACTGGACGCTTGTGAATGCAATGGTGCCCTTCGAGCCGGTGACCACGGCAACGCTGCTTGCGCAGAATGGCGGCCGGTACAGCCTGCAACGCACGGCTGCCGAGGGCGCTGGTACCAACTTGCTTATCTACTCTGAGCAGTTCGACAACGCGGCCTGGACGAAGAGCAATGCGACCGTCGCTGCCAATACGGCCATTGGCCCGGATGGCGATTTGCTCGCCGACACGATCACAGCCACCGGCGCGTCGGCGGGCGTGTACACATCCATAGCTGTTGCCGCCAGCGCGGTGGCTGACTACTACTGCAGTGTGTTTTTGAAGAAGGGGACATCGAGCAAGGCAAAGATCGACCTTTACTACCCAGGAAACACCCAGTCCCCATTGCTTTTTGACTTTGATACGCAGGTGATCTCAGGGGGCGCATACGCTGGGCAGTACATCGCCGAATACTACGGTGCCGGGTGGTGGCGACTGGGCTACAAGGTGCTTCGCGACGCATCTGCAAGCAAGACCACGATGATCATGCTCCTCACCCCCAACAGCGGGGTTGTCGGGCAAACCATCTTGGCGTGGGGCGCGCAAATTGAATCGGGCGCGGCGCCTACCAGCTACATCCAATCCCTGGCAGCACCAGGCACCAGAACTGCGGGACAGATCCCTGCTCAACGTCTGATCTTCCCCGACACGAGCATCGAGAACTCGTTCGTGTCCGTCCATGTCGGCAACGGCATTGACTACAACGTCATCGACCCCAATGGCAGACAGCTTGAGGGCTCAACGGGCCCCACCTTGCTCGACTTCTCGACTGGCTCTATGGATTTCCAACTGCTCAACGGCATCTGGAGGGCCGTCCAATGAACTCACTCTCGCAAATCTTGGGGAGCGGCGCTGCAAAACCCTGGGTGTCCGGCCGCGTGTACCAGCCGGGTGCCGTCGTGCAGAGCCCTGCAGACAACTACCAGCAATACGTGCGCGTGACGGCCGCCGCGCCGGGCGCCACCGACCCGGCATCAGATCCGACAAACTACAAACCGTTTGGCGGGCGTGGCATCAAGTCGATTCAGAAAGGCTTGATCACGATCCCGAACGGTTCGACATCTGCGACTGTCACCGTCTCGGCGGTCAACACCAGCAGATATCTCTTGCTGCCGGCGGGCGGCCTTGGCATTGCAACCGGCTCTATCGCTGTGATCCCCGAGCTGGATCTGACGAACGCAACAACCATCACGGCATCCATACACACCGCCGCTTCCGCCAGTGGTGTGCGCGGTCGCTATCAACTCGTGGAGTTTTACTGATGCCCTTCTACGCACAAACCAATGATGCGGGATTTGTCACCTCTGTGTCCGAAACCACCGGCGCTATTGAAGGGCCGAACATCATCGAGATCTCTGGCTTGCACGAGTCTGTGCTCGGCAAGATCTACGACGCAAGCGCCAGCGCAGCGGCGGGCCAGCCCGTGTTCGTGGATCCGCCTCCCACTCCCTACGTTCCGCCGGCATGGGAGTGGTTGATTGATATCGGCCCCTTCTTTGACCGCTTTGAGCTGGCGAAGATGTCGGTGCTGACCAGCGACGACCCGGGTGTGCGCGCCATCCTCGCTGACCTGCAGGTGCGCAAATGGATCGACCTGCAGCGGGAGGATGTGTTCCTGGGCCTGCAGTACGTGGGCAGCGTGGTGCCCGCGGTCACCGCCGCGCTGCAGGAGGACATCCTGACCGCGCCCGTGCTGCCGGTTGAAAACCTTGCGTTGCGCAAGCTCTACTTTTCCTGAGCGACGCAATGCAAGCCGCGTTCTACAAAGCCACGCGCCCAGGCATGCAGGGCATCTACAGCCGGGCGGTGCAGGTGATCGACCACGGCCCATACAGCCATTGTGAAATCGTTTTCAAAGATGGCGTCTGCGGATCTGCCTCGTACATCGACGGCGGTGTGCGGCTCAAGCGCATCGACTTCGATCCCGCGCACTGGGACTTCCTGGATCTGCCCGACCATCTTGAGCCCTATGCCCGGGACTGGTTCGAGCGCAACCAGGGCGCGCCCTACGACCTGATCGGCAATGTGCGGTTCGTGCTGCCATGGATCGACGACAGCGAAACGGGCTGGTTCTGCAGCGAAGCGCTGGGCGCCGCGCTGCGCTGGCAAGAGCCCTGGCGCTATGGGCCCAACGGCGCGGCCGCGCTGGTGCTCACGATGTACCCGCAGCCCAGCACCACGATTACAGGAGGGATAGGCCATGCCTTCGCATGACGAAAACGAATTCGCCGGGCCCGACCGGCGCAAGCCCGCAGAGGTGCGGCTGACACAGGAGACCATCGACTACATGACGCTGCTGTTTCAGCAGGCGGTGGCCGAAGGCATCAAGAGCGCCGTGACCGAGGACATGGCCGCGCGCGTGATTGCGGCGGGGCTGACCGCGCTGCAGCGCCAGGCCACCGAGCACGCGGGCCGCGTGGTGATGGGGGGCATCGTGGGGCTGGCCCGCAAGGGCGCGCTCTTCATGCTGCTGGGCGGGCTGTTCTATGCCATCGGCGGGTGGAGCGCGCTGGCAAAGCTGGCCAAGTTTCTTTTCAGTGCGGCGGTGTGACATGGCAGATCCAATCGAACTGATGCACCACCTGGCCAACCCGAATGTGCAAGCCTTCTTGCGCATGCTTCGGCACGGCGAAGGCACGGCGGGCGATGACGGCTACCGCGTGATGTTCGGCGGTGGCCACCTGGCCGGCCTGGACGGAGCACCCGGCACGGCCGACGACTTTGCCGACCACCCGCGCCGGGCCATCACGCGCAAGCTGGGGGGCAACCCGATCACAAGCACGGCGGCCGGCGCGTACCAGTTTCTGGCTCGCACGTGGGACGGCCTGGTCAAGCAATACGGGTTTGCCGACTTCTCGCCCACGAACCAGGACCTGGGCGCTGTAGCCCTCATCAAAGGGCGCAAGGCTCTGGACGACGTGGTTGCCGGGCGCTTCGAGGATGCGGTGCGCAAGTGCAACCGCGAGTGGGCAAGCCTGCCCGGCAGCCCATACGGCCAGCCCGTGGTGACCATGGCCCGGGCGCGGCAGGAGTATGAGGCGCACGGCGGGACATTTGCGCCCGCCGCGCCCGAGGCTGCGGCAACCGTTGCCGACTTCATCAACCCGGCTGCGCTGGCCGCCGACACCATCACACCCCAACCCAAGGAGCAACCCATGGCCCCCTTTGTCGCTGCAGTGCTGCCATCCCTGATTGACCTGGTGCCCAAGCTGGGCCGCCTTTTCTCGTCGGGCTCGGAAACGTCCGAGCGCAACATCAAGGCCGCCGAGATCGTGGTGGCCGCCGCCAAGGAGGCCATCGGCGCCCGCAATGAGCAGGAGCTGCTGGAGACCATTCAGGCGGACCCCGACGCCGCGGCGCTGGTGCGCGGCGCGATCGAGGCCAACTGGTTCAAGCTGGAGGAGGTGGGCGGCGGCATCGCCGCGGCGCGCGCGGCCAATGCGGTTTACGCCCAGCCCGGCGGCCAGGGGTTCTGGCACAACCCGGCGTTCTGGATCTCGATGGGCTTTCTGCTGCTGCCCGTGTTGATCGTTATCGACATGCTGTTCGTGCACTCTGAGGCCTACGACGCCACGCTGCGCACCCAGATCGTGACGGCCATCCTGGCGCTGCTGGGCGTGGTGGGCGCCTACTGGCTGGGCACCAGCTTCAGCAGCCAGCGTAAGACGGAGCTTGGGGCCGGGGCGGCGAAGCTGCCCGGGGTGTGACCGGCCACCCCCGAAAAAAAACCGCCTCGCTGTGTGGGCGAGGCGGCTTCAAGCAGGGGTCAGATTTCCAGTTCGTGGCCCGGGAGGGTGCGGCAGTGGTCGTGCACCAGCTTGACCTTGCTTTTCCTCTTGTTGCTCCGGGGGGCCTCATTGATGGGTCCCGGTGTATCGCAGAAGTACATCTTCATATGCTTCTCCTTTAAACAAGGTTGACGAACCTTGCCCGAACCACCGGCGCGCCGTAAACTACGGCTGTCGTGATAGACAACGACGGTGGAGGGCAAGGGCCCTTTGCCTCAAACGCCTCATTCAGTTGCAGCTGATTGGGGCGTTTTTCTTTGGCGTTCAGATTTACGCATCACATTTTTTCCTCCTTTCTTGGTTCTATTGGTCGGTGGAGCCGGTAGGCCCCGGTATCTATGGTCGGGGATTATATGCCGCGTTCGGAGAAAATCTACACCCTACCTAAAAAAAGTGGGTGCAAAGGGCTCCGACAGTATTATTGAAACTGTTTGAAGTGTGGTGCCGGGAAGCTGGCATTGCGGCGCCGCTGCTATGGACGCTACTGCCATGTCGCTAGTGCTGAGGTGCTACTGCAATGGGGTGCCCCTATGAGTGGGGCCAGATCTTACGCAACCAGACGCCTGTACAAATGTCGGTGCTTTCCAGTCGCACGAAACAACGCACAAGTAAAAACTGCTATTCACTAATGCCGTTCAGTGCATCGATATTATTATTGATTCAGTGAAGCAGCGTGAACTGAAATGATGTTCCGTGATTTGGAGTGAATAATACTAACGGTTAGTTTTTGCTGCCAACTACTGGCAATAAAACACATGAAGCTAATGCCGCTCCAGTCTGCTGCAGTTTTTTAGTGCCGCAATCCAGCAGGTTTTTTGCGCATCCAGTAGATCAGCGGGTTGGTGCAGCGTCAGAATTCAGCCGGTTTTGTGGACGATTCGCCTCGCACCTGGTGGGCTTGCATGGTGTAGGCACGGGTGCCTAGGCCCTCGCGATCGGCACGTCTTCCCACCGCGTCGTGTACTGCGGCGTGCGCCTCTCCTGCTTCATCCCCCATTCCTTCGCCTTGTTCGTGGCCCCGGTGCTGGCCGCGTGCACGGTGCCCTTGCCGTAGCGTCCATTCAAAGCATCCAGCGCCACCATCAGCCGCGACCTGTCCCGGCAGTCTTCCTCTTCGAGGTCCAGCTCGTGCTGCAGCATGCTGCCCGGCATCAGGTCCAGCAGGATCACGCCGGCCTTGGCCAGCTTGAAGCCTGGCGCGTAGATCTGGCGCATGCCGCTTGCCGCGGCGGCCACCAGCTCGGCGGTGTCGGCGGTAGGCCTGCGCAGGGGGACCACCACCGACCGGTTCAGGCGCGGGCCCGGACGGAAGGGGGAGGTGTGGACGAACACAAGGATCTGGCTGGCCAGGCTCCCTTGCTTGCGCAGCTTCTCTGCAGCGCGGCTTGCGAACTCGCTGACGGCTTCCACCAGCGGGGGCAGGTCCGTCACGGCGTGGCCGAATGACCTGGTGCATGCAATCTCTTTTTTGGGGGCGGGTGCGTCGTCCAGGTCGATGCACTGCATGCCCTGCAGCTCGCGCACCGTGCGCTCGAGCACAACGCTCCAGCGCCGGCGCACGGTGGCGGGGTCCATGCGGGCGAGGTCCAGCACTGTGTGCACGCCACCCTCGTGCAACTGCGCGGCGATCTTGCGGCCCACGCCCCATACATCCTCAACCAGCGTGGCCGCGAGCACGTCGTCAAGATCCTGCGCGGGCAGGGCGGCCAGGTTGCACACCTGGGCCAGGTCGGCAGGGTAGCTACCGGGCTTGCGCTCGGCGGTCTTCGCAATGTGGTTCGCCAGCTTGGCGAGGGTCTTTGTCTGGGCGATGCCGATGCCGCAGGGGATGCCCACCCACTGCAGGATGCGGCTGCGGATGGCGTGGCTGCGTTTTGTGAGATCTCCGCGCACGCCATCGAGCCCGATAAAGCTCTCGTCGATGCTGTAGATCTCCTGGCTGGGGCCCAGGCCTGCCGCAAGGCTCATCATGCGGTCGCTCATGTCGCCGTACAGCACGAAGTTCGCGCTCAGCGCCACCAGGCCTTCGCTGGCCTCGAAGTGACGGATCTGGAACCAGGGCGCCCCCATCTTGATGCCCAGCGCCTTTGCCTCATTGCTGCGCGCCACGGCGCACCCGTCGTTGTTGCTCAGGACTACGACCGGGCGCCCCACGAGCGACGGCCGAAAGACGCGCTCACACGAGACGTAGAAATTGTTCCCATCGACCAGGGCGTACATGATGTGCCAGCACTCGCGGCGCCCCGGTTCAGTGGACGAAGAGCTTCACGCACGAGGTGACAACCCCCCAGACCTCGATGGTCTGGCCATCACGCGGCACGATGTCCGGAAACGTGGGGTTCGCGGCCTTGAGCCGCACGCGGCCGGCGCGCAGCGAGAGGTACTTCACGGTGAACTCGCCGTCCACGATGGCCAGCACGATCTGGCCGTTGGCGGGCTTCACGGCCCTGTCGATCACGATCAGATCGCCGTCATCGATGCCCGCGTCCTTCATCGAGAACCCCGACACGCCCATGATGTACGTGGCCTGCGGGTGCTTGATCAGCTTGGCGGTCAGGTCCAGCCGGGTGGCGCCGAAGTCTTCGGCCGGGGAGGGGAAGCCAGCACATACCCGCCCGTTGGCCAGGGGCAGCGCAAGCGGAAAGCTCGCGGCCGGTACTGGGTGGTCGGGCAATGAAATACTGTTCATATGTACAGTATATCTGCTGGGGGCAGAATCTCCTGAGGTCAAAAACGGGGGGCGCAAAGTGATTCCAGAGGCATCGGTTCAGAAGGCTATCGAACACCTAGAGGAATGGATGCAGGCGTCCGATGCTGCATTGCTTGGCAAGCAAGGGCCTGGCGGGGTCAAAGCGTCGCTAGCTTTGAGCAGTTTGCAATTGGCCCAGGAACACACACAGGGAATCTTTTTGCTACTGCAACGGGGTGTTCAATCGTCGGCGATTGCGTTGCTGCGGCCACAAATCGAGGCAGCAGCCAGAGGTGCATGGATCTGGCACTGCGCGCCAGACGATTGGTGTGTGAAGTACGCGGAAACAGGTGACGATGGGCGGGCTTTCCGAAAGGACTCATTGCTCAACGGTTTGTGCGCCGTTGGCCCTCGCTTTCTCAACTTTCAAAAGATCTACAACACAGTCATCAAACACTTCCACGACTACACGCATGGTGGCCATCTGCAAGTGATGGCCCGCGTAGGAATGAATGGCGCTATTGGCTACCCGCAGAACAATCAGACCCTGTTCTTCTGCGCTGTGATGGCGCGTTTCACCGACTTCTTTGCAAAGCAGGAAACCGCATCAGCTCTTGGTGACGACGTACTAGTCCGACACCTGGGGGAAATCGCTGTGAAGCATCACCTGTTCGACATGCAGAACCAGGTGCGAGAGTAGCGCGCAGCGCTAACGAAACAGACTCAGCAGAGCCAGTTGCTTCTCTGGGGGCAGACCCCGAAACACTTCCAGCATGGCCTGGTCGGTGCCCGAGAGGGTGCTGGCCGGGTCTTTCTCATTGCCTGAAGGTATCACGGGGGGGGCCCAGCTCGTACCCGCGTACACGTTGGGGCTCTGCGTTGCGCCACCCGACTTCTCCAAGCTGGCCTTGAGCCTCAAATTGATCTCGGCCGTCACGGTGCGGCCATGAGAGAACGCTGCCCGTTCTATGGCCACGCGCACGTCCTCCGGCATCGCCAGCAGGAACCTGGGCGGCCTTTTCTTTTCCTGGGAAGCCTCAGTTTGCAGGGTAGTCACGGCGCGAATTATCCGGGGATTGAGCGAGGTCGCGTAAGTAGTTGCATTTTTGGATGTCCATGGATATAGTTGGCTATCCCAACGTATATCAATGGATATCCAAAGATGACCAAAGCCAGCAAGTCGACCAGTAAGAAGGTGCTCGTCACCATGCCTGAGCCGCTGCTCAAGCGGCTGGATGCGAAGGCACGCAATGAGAACCGCACGCGCTCGGCTGAGCTGTGTGTGCAACTTGCCCAGAGCCTGGGTAAACCCCGCGCGAGGGCACAGGCATGAGCGCCCGAGAACTCGCGGTACAGATGCAACGCCGCAAGGGCGGGCTGCGTGCTCGGACGGACATGGCCGATCCGACAACGCTGCGCATGCCGGTGGTGCTGCGGGATCACTTGGAGGCGTGCGCGAAGGCGAACTTCCGTTCCTTGAGCGCGGAAATGTGTGCGCGCCTGGAGGCGTCCACCGTGGGCGAATCGATTGATGAGCATGGCGCCATCGTGCGTGCTGCGCATCGGTCTTCCAAGTGAGGCCCGCATGCCACGCCCACCCATGACACCCAAACACGAAGTGCCCGTGAGCCCGTTCGAGGCGTTCCGGGCGGTGGTGACCGCCTACGGCGTGAAGGACCTGGCCGAGCGGCTGGGCATGAAGACCGGCGTGCTGTGGAACAAGGCCGACGCCGACGTGGAGAGCCACCACCAGCCCACGCTGCGCGACGTGATCGCGATCACACGCGAAACCCAGGACCCGCGAATCCTGGAGAGCCTGAACCGGCTGTTTGACCGCGCAACCATCGACCTGCGCCCGGGCCCCGTGAGCGACGAGGCGGTGCTGGAGCTGCTGCTGCGCGTGAGCAGCGAGAAGGGCCAGATGGCGCAGGCCTTGCGCAACGGCTACGCCGACAAGCGCTTTTGCCGTGAGGACTACATGGCCGTGCGCGCGGAGGCGTTCGATGTGGTCAACGCGGTGCTGGACTTCCTGCAGCGCCTGGAGGGCCTGGTCGATGAATAAGCCCGCCGCCCCCACACCCAAGAAAACCCCGGCGCCCGTGGTGCGCGCCGTGGTGCACCGCCTGCCGCCAGGGCAGGGGCCCGCCGCGGGCACCGCGCTGGCAACGCTGTTTGGCGTGGAACTGCTCGAGGCCCTTCAAAGGAGGCGTACCGATGGCATCCCCTCTTCAACAAACCCTGCCCATGGACCTGCCGCTGCAGGCCCCCGAGGCACGAATGCGCGCGCTTTTCGAGGCGCAGTGGTCGCGGTGGCACCGCGCCAAGAGCTACGAGGAAGCGGTGCGTGACCCCGTTACCCGCCGCCTGCTGGAGCTGACGGTGGCACACGGGCTGCGCCATGAGGTGCCACGCGGAAGGGGGCGCCGGTGATGGGCGCGATCAACAGATTTTTGGCTTGGGCAGGCACTTCCCCTTCGGGGGTGGTGGGTGCCCTGGTGTGGGCCGGTGTGGTGTGCGCCGGTACCGCAATGGATTTCGAGCACACCGAAACACAAGAAAAGTCCATGGAGTTTGCAAATGCAAAAACGATATCTGACCGAGTTAGAGCAGTCACGGCTGATGCTTGGGGTGTCCAAGGTCAACGACCCGCTGGCGCAGCGGGACTACCACTGGATCGGCGCGCTGATCCTCACGGGCATGCGCATTCAGGAGTTCAGCCGCCTCACCGTTCCGATGGTGCAGCAGGCGCTGGCCCTGGGCTGGCTGGTGAGCCCGAAGGAGTACTGCAAGGGCGGGCGCCGCTGCAATGAGTACCTGGTGACGGCGCGCCTGCGCACACACCTGGAAGCGCTGGTGAAGCTGAGCAACGAACTGGGCGCCGGGTGCGTGGTGCCGGCAGAGGGCCAGCCTCTGGTGTGGGGCCGGGATGTGGCCGGGATTGCCGGGGCGCTGAGCGTGCGCAGCTACGAGGCGCGGCTGAAGCAGTGGGCAGTGCATGCGCAGCTGGACGCGCGGATCAGCCCGCACTGGCTGCGCCACACACGGGGCATGAACATCATGCGCCGCAGCCGTGGCAACAACCCGCTGAAGGTGGCGCAGATCGCGCTGAACCACTCCAGCCTCAAGAGCACCGGCATTTACCTGGATATGAGTCGCGAGGAGTTCGAGCGCGAGCTGCAGCTGGTGGACGGCGGGCGTGTGCCGAAGAAGGTGGCGCGGAAGGTGGCGCAGGGAGTTGCCGCATGAACGACCTTCTGACCAACCCATCTGAAACGACGATGTTGAACCCAGCCGAGATGCTGGCGGCCCGTCGCGCAGCGGAGAACCGCCGCTTGCTTGGGCAGTTTGACGAGGAAGAGCTGGAGGCTGTGCGCGGGCTTTTCAATGTGGCGCGCCGACTGTGGGACACGGGCGGCGGCGGCACGGTGGCGCGGCTGCTGCTGGGTATCTACAACGGCGGACGGTTTCCCTTCGACTTGACCGATCTGCGCCGCCTGGATGGCAAGAACCTGGCAATGGCGATGACGGTGCTGCACATGGACGCCAGCTACTGCCGGGCCGAGGTGCACGTGGTGCTGGCGGCTCTTCTGGATGACCCCACCGTGCAGAGCCGCATGGAGTGCTGGGCCTACGACATGGGCTTGAAGGGCCGGGCCAAGAAGGCCGAGGTCGAGGAGTTGCGCCGGAGGCTTGCACGATGAGCGCCGTTCTCCAACCCCAGGCCAAGCGCCCCTCTATCGACCGTGACGGCATGCACTGGGTGCCGCATGGCATCTCCGCGCAGCTGGCCCCGCGCCATTCGCTCACCGGTTCCACCATCGTCGGCCACATGGCCGCGCACAGCGTGAGGCATCCGCGCTACCTGCAGGGCAAGGCCCACGTGATGGTGGAGTCGGTGCAGGACCCGTTCACCCTGGCGGCCCGCATGCATCCGGACCAGGCGCGCGTGCTGGCTGCCGCGCTGATCGCCGCTGCCGACTGCGCGGACGCCGTGCAGGCGGGTATCGAGGGGAGGGGGCCGGTATGTCGTTCTTCAAAGTGACGCACATCGGCCCCGACCTGCAGCGCCACCAGCGCACCGTGCCGGCGGCCAGCACCGCCCAGGCCCAGGCCTGGATGGAGCAGCTGTACGGGCAGGCGCTGGCGCTGGCCGCCGTGCGCGTGGGGCCGCTGCCATGAAGGCGCGGATCTGGTGGGGTGCGTGGAAGGTGCTGGCCGCGCTGCAGGGGCTGGGCCTGCTGGCCATCTCGGGCCTGGTCTGGCTCACCGGGCGGGTGCAGCGGGGCGCCAATGCCGCGCAGGTGGAGATGCTGCTTGCCCGTGCGGAGGGTGCCATCGCGGCCCAGCGGGAGCGGCGTGCGCGCCCCCGGCGCGGGGGTGGAGGAACACGGCCATGACGCAGGCATTTATCTCGCTGGCCGCCGAGCGCGTGGAGGCCGGCCCCCTTCGCTGGGTGGGCGGTGTGCTGCAGCAGGAGACGCGGCTTTTCATGGGCGAGCAGTGCGTGTGCGTGCTGCTGGTGTCCTTTCCCCCAGGTTCGCCCGAGTGGCTGAAAGGCCAGCGCCTGCGCGCGCTGGACGGCGCTGGCCGGGTACCCGCATGAGCACGGCGCTGCGCACCAGGGTGCTGCGGGTGCTGCTGGCGCAGGGCAAGTGGGTGGACCGCGCAGCCCTGAACCGCCTGACCACCTGCCAGCCCGCCCTGGACGACGTGCTGGCGGATCTGGTGATCGAGGGCCACGCCGAGTTCAGGAAGTTCGCCGGGTACCGGCTGTGCGGCGGGCCGCAGGTGCGCGCGGCGCGGCTGCAGCTGGCGGCAGATCCCACCCTCGTCCGGGCGGTGTCTGCGGCAACGCAGCAGGCCGAGGGCGGCGAGCAGGTGGTGATGGGCGTGGCCGAGCGCCGGCCCGAGCTGGGCGGCGCGGTGGTGACTTACCAGATGGAGCTGCCGGTGTGTGGTTCGCCGGGCGAAGCACTCGCCCAGGCGCAGGCGCTGGTGGGGTTTTGCAAAACCGGCCTGCTGGCGGGCCTTGGAGGGCAGGGCAATGCGTGATCTGGAGTACTGGCAGGTGCGCTGCCGCCGGGCCGAGGGACTGCTGGCGAAGGCGCGCAAGGGTATCCGCGTGTCGATGCAGCGCGCCGCGGTGATGCAGGTGCTGGGCGACTTGAAGCCCGGGGAGTGGTTGAGCACCGACCGGCTGCAGCGTCAGGCCGGCGTGAAGTGGTCCCACCTGGCCGAGATGGAAGCGCTGGGCTTGGTGGTTTCCCGCCCCGCTGGGGGCGGCAACAAATCTGAATGGCAGCTGGAGCACCTGGTGACGGTGCCCGCGGCCGATGGGGAGTGAATGTATGAGCTTTCAAATTGAAGGGCAGGTGCGCATTGTTTCCAACAGCTGCACCGCCAGTGAAATGGGGATCGAGGCCGCGCGGCAGCTGCTGCGCCTGGTGGTTGATCCGATGCGCGACCAGAACGTGTCCAAGGGCGCCATGCTGGACCTGCTGCTGGGGATGCTGGCAGGCACGGTGGGGCACTTTGCTCAGGACCTGAGCGTTGAGGAGATCCTCGCGCAGCTCGACAACTGCAAGCGCATGGCTTCGGATGTGCTGGGCGCCAAGTGTGAGGCGCATGTGCACCCAGCAGGAAAGGCGGTGCACTGATGACCGTGCTCAATGCCTTTCAGAGCGTGCGCCCGCGTGGGGTGGACATGCCCAGCGCGGTGCCTGTGGTGGCCAAGGCTGGCCAGGTACCGGCCAAGCTGCCGGGCTCGCTGCCCCGTGTGCTGGACCGCAAGGGTTGCCTGAATGCGCCGCTGGCGCCCCGGGTGTATGGCTCGATCTCCGTGGAGGGACGCGATGCAGGGCAGGCCAGCGCGGACAAGCGCAGCGCGCTGCTGAAAGGAGGCCTGTGATGGCATCACCCACACGTTACCCCCTGACCTGGCCCGAGGGCTGGAAGCGCATGCCCAGCTACCAGCGCAAGCGCGCCACCTTCAAGAGCCAGGGCAAGTCCCTCACGGTGTTCGACGGCGTGCAGCGTGTGCTGGACGAGCTGGAGCGCCTGGGCGTGCACCAGGACGATGTGATCGTGTCGACCAACCTGCAGACGCGGCTGGACGGCCTGCCACGCAGCAACCAGGGGCGCCCTGGCGACCCCGGCGTGTGTGTGTACTGGCAGAAGTCGGCAAAGGAGCCGATGCGCTGCATGGCGGTGGACCGCTACGACGAGGTGCAGGACAACCTGGCCGCCGTGGCCGCCACGCTGGAGGCGATGCGCTCGATCGAGCGGCACGGTGGTGCGGCCATCCTCGATCGCGCTTTCACGGGGTTTGCGGCGCTGCCGGCGCCGGCGGCCGGCCAGCGGGACTGGTGGACTGTGCTGGGCCTGGAGCCTGATGCCGACGTGGAGGCGATTCGCCGTGCGCATCGTGCGCTGGCGGCCAGGGTGCACCCGGACCGCCAGGGGGGCAGCGAAGCGCTGATGGCGCAGATCAACACGGCCCGCGATGCTGGATTGAAGAAATGGGGGGTGGCATGAGCAGCCGGGAGTTCATTGTTTCCGTGCCTGCGATCAAGGGCATGAAGGCTGCGGCGGCGCGCCAAGCGATACGTGACGCGGTGAGGGCCACCGGCGACTTCTACGGTCAAAAGGTGGACGTTGTGCCGGTCCCTACTAGGGCGGCATCCGTTCACGCAGAGTTGGAGCACCTGCCTGGCGATTTTTGGGCGGTGGTCGCGCCCTGCGGCGAGGGTGTGGTGTTCCGAAACCCCATTGATGCGCGGTGGGCGTTGACGGGCACCGGGACGGGTTCTGATGGCTTTGGCCACCCGACCATTGCAGAGCATTTCAGGGATTGCTACGGCGGCGAGTGCCTGGTGCTTTTGAGCCTGCGGCTCGGCAGTGTGGCATCTGAAGATTCGGACCTGCGCCGCGATGCTGCGCGTTGGCGCCACGGAGAGAAGCACGGTTTCCCTACTGAGTGGCAGCAGGTTTCACCCGTGGAACTGCCGCCTCATTGGATTGCCGAAGGCATCGACAGCGAGTATCCAACTGTCGGGGAGGCCATCGATGCCCACATGGCGGCATTGGCTGCGAAGGGCGGTGCCGCATGACGCCGCAAGAAGTTACCCACTTCCACCTGTTCGGCGGCTCCGGCAGCGGCGCGGCGGGGTTCAAGGATGCGGACCCGACAATCGGCACCATCAAGGGCCGCATGGTGCTGCTGGGCGGCATCGACGTGGACGCCCGGGCGTGCCGGGACTTCTACACCCTCAACGGTGTGACGCAGGCCTGCGTGGATCTGTTCAGCCTGGAGCAGTACCTGGCCTGGCACGGGCACATGCCGCCCGAGGGCTGGCGCGAAGCGACGGCCGACACGGTGCGCGCCGCGGCGCAGTGGCGGTTCCCGGACATCATCTTTCTGTCGGCGCCGTGCAAGGGCTTCTCTGGCCTGCTGCCTGCGCTGCATGCCAGCACCCTGAAGTACCAGGCCCTGAACGAGCTGACGCTGCGCGGGGTGTGGCTGATGCTGGAGGCCTTTGGCGACGACTTGCCCGGGCTGATCGTGTTCGAGAACGTGCCGCGCATTGCCACCCGTGGGCGGCACCTGCTCGATCAGATCGTGAGCATGCTGCAGCACTACGGCTACGCCACGGCCGAGACGACGCACGACTGCGGCGAGCTGGGCGACGGGCTGGGGCAGAGCCGCCGCCGCTTTCTGCTGGTGGCGCGGCTGGTGCGCAAGGTGCCGCCGTTCCTGTACGAGCCGCCCAAGCGCGGGCTGCGCAGCGTGGGCGAGGTGCTGGGCCATGTACCGCTGCCCGGCGACCCGGTGGGCGGGCCCATGCACCGGATGCCTTCGCTGCAGTGGAAAACGTGGGTGCGCCTGGCTTTTGTGGAGGCGGGCAGCGACTGGCGCAGCCTCAACAAACTGGCGGTGGAAGACGGGCACCTGCGGGATTTCCTGATCGTGCCCGGTGCAGGTCATGACTCCTTCCCTGTGGCGGATCCAGCCTTTGCGCCTTCTGCAGCCTGGAAGGATGGCCAGGCGCTGGGCGTGCGGCAGTGGGACCAGCACACGGGCGCTGTGCCTGGCCAGACGGGGCCGCTGCAGGGCGCGTACAGCGTGGCCGACCCGCGCCATGGTGGCCCAGCCAAGCACTCGAACGAGTTCCGCATCGTGGCCTGGGAGGGCGCGGCGCGGGCGGTGACCAGCGCGCATGGCACGGGCCAGGCCGTGGCGGATCCACGTGGTGGGGAGGACCCCGCAGGGCTGCATGGGAAATACCACGTGACGCCCTGGAGCGAGCACACCCGGGCGGTGATCGCGGGAAACGCCAATGGCGCGGCCGTGGTGGCTGACCCCCGGCCCAACCTGCAGCGGGGCAAGGGCGATGCCTACCTGACCGGCGGGCACTACGGCGTGGTGCGATACGACGACCCGGCCGGGGCCGTGAGCGCATCGGCGTGCCATGACAACGGGCCGTGGAGCGTGGCCGATCCGCGCGCCGCTTCCGGTTTTGCCACCGGAAATGAGGCGCTGCCCAGCCCGAACGACAAGCTGGTGTGTCGCATCGAGGCGCGGGACGGCACCTGGCACCGGCCCTTCACCACGCTGGAGCTGGCTTGCCTTCAGAGCTTCATCGACCCGGAGGAGTATTTCTCGCCCGCTGGGCCCGCAAGCCGCGGCGAGCGCTTTGTGCTGGACGGCGAAAGCGATCAGCGCTGGCGCGAGGCGATCGGCAACGCGGTGCCGCGCAAGTCGGCCAAGGCGATCGGGCAGGTGATGGGCCAGACCATTCTGCTGGCGCGCAATGGCGAGACGTTCGTGCTGGGCAGCACGCCGATCTGGGTGCGGCCGATGGTGGCTGCGCTGGCGGTGGCCAGGGAAGGCGGTGCTGCATGAGTACCGAGCTGCGCACCTGGGCCAACGGCGAGCGCTGCGCCGAGTGCTGCCTTGGTGACCGTTGCGACGACCCCACCCACCACGACCGCGCCCGCTGCCCCCACTGCAAGGGCACCGGCTGGGCCATTTGGACCGAGGCCGGGCGCGAGGACTACGTGACCTACATGAAGGTCCGGCAAGGCCTGTCGGAAAGCGAAGCGCGCGCCTTCATCGCCAAGTTGACTCAGGAGGGGGGTGCTGCATGACACCAAAACAAGAGGCCCAGGTGAAGAAGGCCGGGATGAAGCTGGCCGAGGCCCTGGACAAGGCAGGCGACGCACTGAACGCCTACAGCAGGGCATGCCTGAACGCTGGCCTGCCTTTCAAGGGCGCGGATGACGGCCGCGTGCTGCTGTTGGAGAACATGGTGGAGTACCAGATGTACCTGCGATCCATCTATGACAAAGAAGGGACAAGCATATGACGCTATCAAACAATGAGCGGGCAGAGCGCCCACGCTGCGCGGTACGTGGCCTGGTATCGCCCGGCGCGATGTGCGGGCAGGTGATGATGGGCGGCTATTGCGGCCACGATGGGGCCTGCCGCCACAAGGTGCTGCCGGTGCGCATTCAGACGCAGGCGGAGGCCAATGCCTACTGGGCAGACAAGGACTACAAGAAGTGGGTGGTGGAGTTCAAGGCGGGCACGCTGCGCAAGCCCAAGCGCTGGCAGGTGAACGTGGGTGCGGCCAACACCAACGGCGCGCGGCGCGCTGGCCTGGCTGCGGCTGACCTGTTGGGGCACGACTGGTGCCGCAGTGCCATGTCCACGGTGCGGCTGGCGACGGCGCAGGACCTGGGGTGTCTGGCGACGCCTGGCAAGGAAGGCGGTGTTGCATGAGAACCGATCGACTTCAACGGCTGCTCAACCTTTCGCAAGGCAACCTTACTCCCGCAGACGCGCGGCATCTTGCCAGCGAGACCTATGCCGTGATGGCGTGGGTGATTTCGATGTGCGGCCCGATCGCCCTAGCCGACAAAGCATCGTGGGAACTGGTGTCCTCGGAGTGCTGGTTGGAGCGCATGGATGGGCATGACTGGTACCGGGCGCACCCGGACCAGTTGCCGCTGGATCAGGATGAGATCGTGCACCGCGAGCTGATGGCCGCGCTGCGATACCTGAACGACAGAGGCCTGCTGATGTCGCACCACGGCAATCCGAACCTGGTTCGGCCAGTACCTGCTCTGGAGGCACTTTGCTCATGACTGATTTTTTTCAAGATTTACGCCGGGCGCTGGCAGAGCTGCCGAAGGTGGAGCAGTGGTTCGTGGTGGGTGCCCCATGGGGCAAGGGCGATTTCATCGTGGCTGGAAACCCGGACCCGCACCTGGGCCAGTACGTCGCCGATACCGAGAACTTCGACGGCGAGGGACAGCAGGTGCTGGAAAACGCTGCTTTCATTGCGGCGGCCAACCCGTTCACCGTGCGACTACTGCTGGCCGAGCTGGATGCTCTGCGAGCGACTGTTGCGTTGTTCCAGCGGCCCGGGCTGGAAGCTGCTGCACGATGGATCGACCAGCGGCGCGATGCCTTCGACGCTGCGTTCGGACAGATAGATCCCGATACGGGCACGGTCGAGTTCGGTAGGGGCGCCACGGCGAATGCCAGGGAGGACTACAGCAACGAGCTGGCCGAGCTCGCCGAGGGGATTCGCGGGTTGTCGAAGGGAGGTGCGTGATGGGCTACATCAACCCCCTTCTGAAGCTGCCAGCTGGAAAGGCTCTGCAGGCTTTGCCTGCGGCAGACCGTCAGCGCATTGAAGCAGTAATGCGTGACCTGCGTAACCAGGCGAATGAAGAAGCGGACAAAGCCTGGGCACGGCGCAAAGGGCCCATGGCCGCCTACTGGCGAGCGGTTGCAACGTATGCAAGACACGTTGCCCATGTACTTTCCTGCGGCACGAAGGGGGCTGTATGAGACCCACCCAACACCCCTCGAACAACGATGTGCTGGGCGCCCCGCCCGGCGTGCCCATCGAGCAATGCCGTCCGCTGTACATCACCCGGGTGATGTTCGACAGCGGTATCCCTGCCGTGTGGTCGTACTGGGAGCCCAGCCCGGAGGAGCGTGCGGCGATCGCGGCCGGCGCCCCGGTGCGGTTCTCGTGCTGGGGCATGTCGCACCCACCCGTGAGCATCGGCGTGGACGGCGTGGAGGACCGGCCATGGTGAGCAGCACTGTGAATCTGTACCCCGTGCTGCTGGCCTGCATGGCCGCAGTGTTCGCGGTGGGGGCCGTGTTGATGGCCAGGCCTGCCATATCTGATCGGGCGGCTGATCGCATCACGGTCTGCCTTGTCGCCTTGGCCGCCGTGGCGCTGGTGTTGGCTTTGGTGGCGACCGTGTTCCCCGTGGGCCGGGCATGAGCGGGCGCATCTACATCGCCGGGCCCATGACGGGCCTGCCGGACTTCAACTACCCCGCCTTCAACGCCGAGGCACTGCGCCTGCGCGGCGCGGGCTGGCATGTGGAGAACCCGGCCGAGAACCCCCCGCCCCCCTGCGGATCGTGGGCGGGCTACATGCGGATGGCGCTGGCGCAGCTGGTGACGTGTGACGCCATCACGCTGCTGCCGGGCTGGGCCCGCTCGAAGGGGGCGTGCATCGAGCATTTCGTGGCGGTGCAACTGGGCCTGGCCGTGGTGTACCACGAGCCGCCCACGCCGCAATCCATACAGATTTCGAGTTTTTGAGTTCATCACCCGCCAGTCGTGCGCGGGTAGCTATCAATAAAAGAGCATGACAACAACATCATCAGCGGGGGCCGGCAAGCGGCCGGACCTCGCCGCGAAGCTGAATGCGGAGATCGATTGCGAGGACCTGGCCGAGCGGCTGGGGCTGGTGCGCCCCGGCGGCACATCAGGAAATTTCCGCAGCCCACACCACCCGGACAAGGCGCCCAGCGTGTCGGTCTACGTTCCGGGGACGGGCGGGCCCAAGCGCTGGAAGGACTGGAGCACCGAGGAGGGTGGCGGGCCTGTGGACATGGTGATGTGGGCGCGCGGGCTGGACTTTCCGGACGCTGTGAAGGAGCTGGCGCAGATGTATGGCATGTCGGTGCCTGCGCCGGCGCAGGCGGGCGGGCCGCCGATGCCCCGGCGTGAGCCCACGCTGGCCGAGTGGATCGGCGACAAGTGCATGGCCGCGGCCAAGAGTGACCAGAAGGAGCTGCTGCTGAACTACCTGTGCGGCAAGGAAGAGGGGCAGCGGCACCTGAGCGTGAAGATGGTGGAGGAGGGGATCAAGCGGGGCACGGTGGGCCTGAACACCTGGACCAAACCCGGTGCCTCGCCCGGGGAGCCGGGCTACGGTGGGCTGGCCGCGGCATTCCTGGTGCGCTCGCGCCTCGATCGCCAGGTGGTGGGGGTGGACATGCGCTACATCGACCCGGAGGCGAACGGCGGGCAGAAGACGCAGAGCCAGGGCGAGAAGGTGGGGGCGCCCTGGGTGCTGGACTGGAGGCGCCTGGCCAGCGCGCGCACGGTGGTTGTGGTGGAGAGCGCGATCAACGCCCTGAGCGTGGAGAGCTGCGAGCTGCCTGGAACGGCGGCGCTGGCGGTGCGGGGCACGCAGACGATCGACGGCGGCGACTGGTCTTTTCTGCGCGGCAAGCAGGTGCTGCTGGCGTTTGACAACGATCACAAGCCGCTGGAGAGCGGCGAGCACAAGGGCTTTTGCCCGGGCCCGCTGGCGGCCTGGCGCATGCACGAGATCCTAACGGGCCTGGACATCAGCTGCATGCTGGTGGAGCAGTCGGGCTGGATGCATGGCGAGAAGCCGATCAACGACCTGAACGACCTGCTGCAGCTGCGCGGGGTGGAGGGCCTGGCCAACGCGCTCAAGATCCTGGAGGAGGGGGCGATTCCGGGCTTGGCCACCAAGTCGTACCGCCCGGGCAAGCAGCGGCTATGGCTGCCCACGCATGACTTTTACGCCTACGGCAAATACCGTGTGGAGCCAGATTTCACGCGGGCGATCAAGGCCAGCGAGCGGGACGAGGAGGGGAACGAGAAGATTTCGTACGCCGATATCTGCGGGTTCCGCATCGCGGCGGTGAGCCGGGTGCAGATCGCTTCGCCTACGTCGACCATGACGGGCGATGCGGACAACAGCCCGCGCACGGTGTTTGCCCTGTCCGTGCAGGTGGCTCGCCACGGCGCGCAGCTGCAGCGCCGGGTGGTGGACGACGAGCGCCTGCACAACCAGGACGTATGGAAGAAGCTGGGGCCCATCTATGCCCCCACGTCGTTTGCCCGCCTGGTGAACGTGTGGGAGCGTGCATCGAGCATCGGCGCGCGGGAGGCCATCAACTTCGTGGGGCTGGCCTGGCGCGACGGGCGGCCGGTGGTGAACGAGGGGCCGGACTGCTTCTTCACGGATGCCCGGCAGCAGTGCCCGTACAGCGACCTGGTTTTCCCGAGCGGCACGCTGGACCAGGCGCGCGAGGTGCTGGGGCAGTTCCAGCGCACGTTCAAGGACAACGCGGCAATGATCCCGCTGGTGTGGGGCCTGGGCGCGCATTTGAAGGCCTTCCTGGGCTTTTGGCCGCATTTCGTGATGCAGGCCGAGAAGGGCACAGGCAAGAGCACGCTGGTGAAGCGCCTGGAGCGCGCGATCGCCATGGTGATGAGCAGCCGCCAGAGCCTGCAGACGGAGTTCCGCCAGCTGACCAGCATCAGCTACACCAGCCACCCCGTGGGCTGGGGCGAGATGAGCGCGAACAAGCAGGACATCATCAACAAGGCCATCCACAACCTGCAGGAGAGCTACCAGTACGAGCACACGAGGCGGGGGGCTGAGCTGATCGACTATCTGCTGTGCGCCCCGGTGCTGCTCGCCGGCGAGGATGTGCCTGTGCAGAGCCTGCAGGGCAAGGTGGTGCGCTCGGAGCTGACGCTGGTCCGGCGCGGGCCGGAGATGCCGCAGGATCTGCCCGTTTTCCCGGTGAAGCAGTGGCTGCAGTTCCTGGCCAGGCAGGAAAAGGCGCGGGTACGGCGGCTGCACGACGACATGGTGAAGCGGCTGACCGATAGCTGCGTGGCCACAACCACGGACTCGGGCGCCCAGCGGATGGTGCACAACTATGCGGCCGTGGCCGCGGCGTGGCACCTGCTGTGCGAGTTCGCAGGACTGGCTGAGCACCAGGGCGGGTTCATTGGATCCCTCACGGCCGAGATGAATTCCCACATCGGCGAGAGCGTGAGCGACCGCCAGCCGTGGGCCTGGATCACGGACAAGCTGCTGACCGAGATTGCGCAGCGCAATTTCCGGTACCCGTTCGAGTTCGACTCGATCGACGACATCCCGGTGCTGTGCGTGCGCACCGCCCACGTGATGGCGCACATCAGCTCGACGCCGACGCTGCGCGAGTTCTGGGACGGCCTGCCCGTCAAGAGCGATCGCGTCTACAAGAAGCAGCTGCACGCCGCCGGCGTGCTGATGGAGGGCAAGGACGGCCAGCCGCTGGCCGTGGAACGCACCATTGGCAACGCCCGGGTGTCGAACATGGTGGCCATCCCCCTGTCGGAGCTGGTGAAGTACGGCCTGCACGCGGTGGTGCCCAAGCGGTACGACCCTGCTGCGGGGCCCCAGGGGGATGACGGTGGACCAAGGGGGCCTTTCGATGCATGACGCTGGCCAACCCCCCGCCTTCCAGGGCAACACGCGCCGCCAGGCGCTTCCTGCCATCCGCGTAGCGGCATGTTGGGATTCATGCGGCGGGGGCATCGCCCGCCTGTCGCACCCCCCGCACCCCCCAACCGAGAAGGCCCCGCCGACATCGGGGAAACCCCGAGAGGGAGGGGGGCCAGGGCATAGCTTTTACCAATGCCGGGTACCGGGGGCACTTCAAAAAACCCGTGGATCGGGCCTTCCAAATTGGCGAAACCCGCATGGCTGTAAGGCTGCGGCCCGATTTGGACCTGTGGAATATCCACAGGTGTGTTCTTTTTTTACACAGGTCGGTGTGTTTTCTCCACATATGCAGTTTTTGCGGCGCGGCCCCTTTTCTTCTTCTCTTCTTCTTTTTTTAGAAGAGAGAGAGAGGAGAGAAGGCGCGAACGCAAGCAAACGGGCATCCACAAGTCTGTTTTTTTGTAACCGAAAGTATCCACAAGTCGGGGGCGGCATCCACGGGTTTTCCGTGGATGGTTTCAGGCGTGGATTCGTTGACTGGCGCGGCTTTGCGCCCGGCAGCGGGTGGTTTCCACGGTCCACAGGTGGAAATGCCTGTGTGGCCCCCTCGGCATTGGTTTTCTGGAGGTGCGCATGGCGCTGAACGGGTGGACGGACGAGCAGTTGATTGATGCGTGGATGGAATTTATGAGGCTGAACCAGAACCGTGCGCCGCGCACCCTTGAGGCCTACCGCCTGGCCATGGAGCGGCTGCAAGAATTTGTGAAGGAAACAGTGGGCCGTGGCTCAATCAAAGATGTGGACCACCAGCAGCTGGAACTCTTCTGCGGCCTGTGGCTGCACAAGAAGGGCGTGGTGGCTCGCAGCCGCAAGCCCTATATCTCGGCCGTCCGTGGCTTCTACCAGTGGTGCCTGGAGCGCGGCCATATCGAGCGCAGCGCTGCCGAGGCCCTGGGCCACCCCCGCACCGGCAAGCCGCTGCCGAACGTGATCAGCCTGGCCAACGCTGAGCGGCTGATGAATGCGCCGGATCTTGGGACCTTCAAGGGCATCCGTGATTCAGCCATCCTTCATCTGCTGGTGGGCTGCGGGCTGCGCGTGTCAGGCCTGTGCCGGCTGAATGAAGGGGATCTGCACCGGGACACGCTGGCCGGCAAGACGCGGCTGTATTTGCGAGTGCTGGAGAAGGGCGACAAGGAGCGGGTGTTGCCTCTGCCGCGGGAGGCCGAGGCAATCCTGCTGGTGTACCTGGGGCATGAGGACCTGGCCGAGATCGACCGCAACACCTTGGACCGGCGGGGCAACCCGGACAAGGTGCTGTTCGTCTCGACGCGCAATAGCACGGTGTCCGAGGACGCCTACCGAGGCGAGGAGCGGCGCCTGAGCCGCCAGGCCGTTCATGACCTGGTGCAGACCTATGGCACCCCGCTGGGCATACCCATCAAGCACCTTCACCCCCATGCCATGCGCCACCTGTACGGCACCGAGCTGACCGAGGGCGACGTGCCCACCGTGTCGGTGTCGGATCTGATGGGACATGCGGACCCCAAGTCCACGGCCATCTATGTAGCGCTGAGCGTGCGCAAGAAGACCCGCCTGGTCGACGAGCACGGCCCGCTGGCCAAGCTGAGCACGCCGGTGAGCCAGCTGCTCAAGCGCCTGCCTTCCTGATCTTTCCCGCCCCTTAATTTCTCCACGGTATTTAGACCTGTATCCATATGCCCGTCCGCACATCATGTACACACAAACTCGGGAGTGTCACCCTCACGGTCAGCGGGAACCGGCATCGCTGCGTGGTCCCGCGCTCCGCCGCAACTTCGCCTCATAACGGCCTAACTCGTCCGGGGGGTGCGCTGCGTGCTCTGTCGAACTGCGCAGTGGAGGGCCTGGGCCTGTCTACGGTGAGAGGGCTGCGCGATGCATGAAACCCGCAGTGCCGGACCTGCAGGCGCGCAGCAGGACTGGATCGATGGATATCACAACTGCGAATCAGTATCAATTGCACAGGGGGTGGGGGCCCGGCAATGCGAATCGTTCGCACCGGGGGAGGGGGGTGGGTACCTGGGTGAATGCACCCCGTCCCAACTTTGGGAGGATGCGAAATTTCGCGAACTCGATCGCATGGGCCTGCCCCAGGTGTGGCTCGATGTGGCGCGCGACATTGGCTACGACGCCTTCATGACGATGTGGCGCCGCCTGGATTCGGCGATCGAGCTGCGCAGCGAGGCGGAATCCATGATCGAAGTGAAGCTGCGCCGCTACGCCAGCTTTCAGCGGTACCAGCGCAATCGCTTCATCGAAACCCTCGTCTCCATGGGCTGCTCCAGCCAGGAGATCCGGGCGCGAGTGCGGACCAACATTGGTGAGGAATTGAGCCTGCATCACATACGCCGCTTGGTGAAGCAACTTCGAACTACAGTGAACCAGCCATGAAACGAGCAATCATTTACGCCCGCGTGAGTACAAAGCGGCAGGCCGACGACGGCCTGCCAGTCGAGAGTCAGATCGAGCATTGCAAGGCCAAGGCCGAGGCGCTGGGGGCGACGGTGGCCAAGGTGTATGTGGACGGCGGGATTTCGGGCACCACGGACCGGCGCCCGTCCTTTCAAGACGCTCTGAACTACTGCGCGGTGATGGACATCGACTACTTCATCACATGGTCATCCAGCCGCTTTGCCCGCAACCACCTGGATGCCGGGCACTACAAGGGCGTGCTGGGGCGATACGGCACGAGGCTCATTTACTCGAGCACAGAGGTGGACCTGCGAACAGATGATGGCTGGTTCATCGATGCCATCGGTTCCGTGATTGACGAGCGGTACTCACGGCAGGTGGCCACCGACACCCGCCGCTCGATGCTCAAAGCCGCGCGCGACGGGTACTTTCTGGGGGGGCGTGTGCCCTTCGGCTACCTCACGGTGGCGGATGGCAAGCGCAAGCGCCTGGCTGTGCACCCCACTGAATCCCTCGTGGTGCAGCAGATTTTTTCGATGTCGCTGAGGGGTTGTGGCGCAAAGATGACAGCCCTGAACCTGAACGCTCAGGGCCTGACGCTGCGAGGCAAACCGTTTTCGAAAAACACGGTGCATTTCATCCTCACAAACCAGACCTATGCGGGCTGGACCATCTTCAACCGCACATCGAAACGGGCTCTCAACCCTGTCGAGGACTGGGTGAAGGTGCCAAGCCACGCGGCGCTCGTCGACCCCGAAGAATTTGAGAAGGTCCAAAAAATGAAATTCGACAGGAACCCGGCCAACGTGGGCGGCCAGCCTCGCAGCCACTTCGCCTTCACTGGGATGTTGCGGTGTGGGCTGTGCGGCGCGAGCCTGCAGACCTGCAGCGGCACTGGCCGGGGCCGGACGTACCACTACTACGGGTGCAGAAATGCCTTGTCGGGCAAGCGCGGGTGCAGCTTCTCCCGGGTGCGCACTGAGCTTTTCGACGAGTGGATGCTGGGAGAACTGCTTGACCAGGTGCTGACGCCGGCACGCATGGGCGACATCATCGAGCAGGCCCAGGCGAGTCGTGGCGAGTGGGCCAGAGAGCGAGACGGCAGGCGCACTGCGCTGGTGTCCGAGCTCCGTGCCACCGAGAAAGCCCGATCAAACCTGTACGGCATCCTCGAAATGCATGGAAAAGACGCCCCGAACCTAGGAGACCTCACGCTGCGGCTACGTGAACTGAACGAGCGCGTGAAAGCCCTGGAGGGCAGTTTGCTGGATCTGGAAAACGAGCCCGTGACCGTGAGCGACATGAACGACGTGGATCCTGCTGATGCGGCAGAGGTGCTGCGGGGCATCGTCATGGATTGCACTGACCCCAAGAAACTGCGCGAGTTTCTGGGTGCGTTCGTGAAGGAGGTGACGGTGGGGGTGAATGAAGTCGTGGTGGACTATCACCCGGAATGCCTGGTGCGGTTGGACAACCGCACCAGGGTTCACAGTGCCAGTAAATGGCTCCTCGACCTGGGCTCGAACCAGGGACCTACGGATTAACAGTCCGGCGCTCTACCGACTGAGCTATCGAGGAATGATCGGTATGTAAAAGGCCCCGCGTACACATGCAGGGCCTGCAAATTCTTGGCTCCTCGACCTGGGCTCGAACCAGGGACCTACGGATTAACAGTCCGGCGCTCTACCGACTGAGCTATCGAGGAACAAGACTTAGATTATATACATAAAAAATGGGCTCCAGCCGCTTCGCGGATGTGCCCGACGATTTGCACGGTGCCCCGGCCGGGAGTGCGGGGCGCATGCCTGGCTGTAGATGCTGCCCATTCGCTCACTGCGGCTCGGGCCTGCGCCACAGCCAGGCCAGCACGCACGCCATGCAGGTGATGGCGAGCACGGCGATCCAGGTGCGCGTGCCCGTCGCAAACAGCACGATCCCACTCAGCACCATGAGGCACGTGGCGCTCCATTTGGCGCGCCGGCTCACGCAGCCTCCCTGGGCCCAGTTGCGCAAGAGCGGGCCGAACAGGCGGTGGTTCCAGAGCCAGCGGTACAGCCGGGGCGAACTGCGGGCCGCAGCCCATGCCGCCATGAGAATGAACACCGTGGTGGGCAGCCCGGGAACGATGACGCCGATGATGCCCATCACCAGGCACGCCACGGCAAAGACCAGCAGCAGCCAGCGGGCGGGCCATGGCAAGGGGCGCAGGGGCGGGGCCGTGTCGGTGGAGGCCGGGTCTGGAGGAGAGTCCATGCCGGTATTGTGAATGGGCGCGCCGCTGCGCGGCGCGCCGACACGCGCTATGCTGCCGCAGGCTGGCGCGCGCCAGCCGCTTTCGCAGAAATTTCACACCGATGACCATCCACACCATCCTGAAGATGGGCGATCCGCGCCTGCTGCGCGTTGCCCAGCCCGTGACTGCATTCGATACAGACGATCTTCATCTTCTGGTGCGGGACATGTTCGACACCATGCGCTCCGTCAATGGGGCGGGGCTTGCCGCGCCGCAGATCGGCGTGGATCTGCAGCTCGTGATCTTTGGCTCCGGCGAACGCAATCCGCGCTATCCCGAGCGTCCGGTGATTCCTCCCACCGTCCTGCTCAATCCCGTCATCACGCCGCTGGGCGATGAAGAAGAGGAGGACTGGGAAGGCTGCCTTTCCGTGCCGGGGCTGCGCGGCAAGGTCCCCCGGTGGGCGCGCATCCGCTACACGGGGTTCGATCCTTACGGCGACCGCATAGACCGCACGGTGGACGGCTTTCATGCCCGTGTGGTGCAGCACGAGTGCGACCACCTCGTTGGCAAGCTGTACCCGATGCGGGTGCGCGATTTCACGCAGTTCGGCTTCACGGAAGTGCTCTTCCCCGACATTAGCGCCGCCGAGGACGACTGACGGGCGGAACCAGCGCCCGCTTTGGGGTCAACGGTGCACGAGCACCGGGATCTTGCTGTGCGTGAGGACCTTGAGGGTCTCGCTTCCCAGCAGGATGCCCTGGAGGCCGCGGCGGCCATGCGAGGCCATCAGGATCAGGTCGCAGCCCTGCGCGTGCGCGGCGTCGATGATGGCTTCGTACGGATGGTCGCTGATGCTGGTCAGGGTGTCGCAGGGCACGCTGTACTGTGCCGCGGTCTCCCGGATGTAGTTCAGGACCTCCTCGGCCCTCGCCCGGGCCTGGTCTTCCTGGCTCTTGCGCGTGTGTTCCAGCATGGCGGTGTGGTACGCAAGTGCATGGAATTCGGGCAGGGCATAAAAGCCGGTGACCTTGGCGTGGGCTTCGCGGGCAAAGCGCATGCCGCGCAGGATGGCCGCTTCCGACAGCGCCGTACCGTCGGAGGGCATCAGGATGTGCTTGTACATGCTGGCTCCTTGGGGGCTGCGTGGGCAGTCCCGGCAGGGCGCCGGGTCGCCTGCCCGGGTGCGGTGGCGCAACGCGGCTGGCAGGCACCGTGGGCGCCATGAACGCGCCACATGCATGTGGCTGTTATAGGCTCAAGATGGGCGCAAGGCAAGCGCCAGCCTTGGCGCACTTCAGCATTCGGCAACAGGGGGAAATGCGCCCTGCGCTTGATTGGCATGCGATGGATGCTATCAATGGAATAGCATCTTGGCGCGCAGCCTTCTCGTGAGGATCCACCGCCTGCCCGGAGGCCGGAGACGGGATGCGGCAGGCCGCTAGTCAGTCAGCCAGCTCGCGCAGCAGTTCGGTCTCGATCTCGATCTGGCGTGCATTGTTCTGCAGTTCGGGGCCCTGGACCAGGAAGGTGTCTTCGACGCGTTCGCCCAGGGTGCTGACCTTGGCCAACTGCACGCTCAGGTGGTGCTGCGCCAGGATGCGCGCCACCAGGTACAGCAGGCCCGCACGGTCGCTGGCGGAGATGGCCAGCAGCCAGCGCTGCGCCTTTTCGTCGGGGCGCAGCGTGACGCGCGGGGCGACCGGAAAGCTCTTCACGCGGCGCGACACCCGCCGGCGCGTGGGTTCGGGCAGCGGCCCGCCCGCCTCGATCACGCGCACCAGGTCGCTTTCGACCATATGGGTCAGTTCGCGGTAGTGCCCCGCCTGCGACGAGGCCACCACCTGGAAGGTGTCGAGCGCATAGCCATTGTTCGCGGTGTGCACGCGCGCATCCAGGATGCTGAAGCCCGCGCGGTCGAAATAGCCGCAGATGCGCGCGAACAGGTCCGCCTGGTCGGCGGCATACACCATCACCTGCAGGCCATCGCCCGCCAGCGACTGGCGCGCGCGCACCACGGGCCTGGCCGTGCCCACATGGCGCGACAGGTGGCGCGTGTGCCAGGCGATGTCCGCCGCTTCGTGGCGCATGAAGTAGCTCACATCCAGCGTGGCCCACAGGGCCTTGTGGGCCTCGAAGGGCAGGGCGCTCAGGGCCAGCAGCACCAGCGCCTCGCGCTTGCGCGCCTCGATCTCGGCGGCGGCATCCGGCGCCCGGCCACCCAGGGTGCGCAGCGTGGCGCGGTACAGGTCTTCGAGGAGCTTGCCCTTCCAGGCGTTCCAGACCTTGGGGCTGGTGCCCCGGATATCGGCCACCGTGAGCAGGTACAGCGCGGTCAGGTAGCGTTCGTTGCCCACGCGCTGGGCGAATGCCGCGATCACGTCCGGGTCGGAGAGGTCTTCCTTCTGGGCGATCCGGCTCATCGACAGGTGTTCGCTGACCAGGAACTCGATGAGCCTGGCGTCTTCGCGGTCCACGCCATGCTGGCGGCAGAAGCGCCGCACCTCGACGGCGCCGATCTGCGAATGGTCGCCGCCGCGGCCCTTGCCGATGTCGTGGAACAGCGCCGCGACGTACAGGATCCACGGCTTGTCCCACCCGCCCGCGAGCTGCGAGCAGAACGGGTATTCGTGCGCGTGCTCGGCCATGAAGAAACGGCGCACGTTGCGCAGCACCATGAGGATGTGCTGGTCGACCGTGTACACATGGAACAGGTCGTGCTGCATCTGCCCCACGATGCCCCGGAAGACCCACAGGTAGCGCCCGAGCACCGAGGTCTGGTTCATGAGGCGCATGGCATGCGTGATGCCCGAGGGCTGCTGCAGGATGCGCATGAAGTTGGCGCGATTGACCGGGTCGCGGCGGAACGCTCCGTCCATCACGCCGCGTGCGTTGTACAGCGCGCGCAGCGTGCGCGCCGACAGGTCCTTGAGCCCCACGGTGGTCTGGTAGAGCAGGAAGGTTTCCAGGATGGCGTGCGGGTCGCGCTCGTACAGGTCGTCGCTGGCCACCTCGATCAGGCCGGCCTTCTCGAAGAAGCGCTCGTTGATGGGGCGCGGCTCGTGGGTCGAGGGGTTCAGGCGTTCCTCGATGTTCAGCAGCAGGATCTGGCTGAGCTGCGACACGGCCTTGGCCGCCCAGTAGTAGCGCCGCATCAGGCTTTCGCTGGCGCGCATGGGCAGGCGCGAGCCGTCGGGCGCCTGCGAGCGGTAGCCGAAGGACTCGGCCACGGCGGTCTGCAGGTCGAACACCAGGCGGTCCTCATGCCGCCCGGCGGCTGCATGCAGGCGCGCGCGGATGAGGCAGAGCACTGCCTCGTTGCGCTCGATCTGGCGCACCTCGAAGGCGGTGGCCATGCCGCTGGCGGCCAGTTCCTTCCAGTTGCGGCCCAGGCCCGCGGCCTGCGCCACCCACAGGATCATCTGCAGGTCGCGCAGCCCGCCGGGCGACTCCTTGCAGTTGGGCTCCAGCGAGTAGGGCGTGTTCTCGTACTTGTTGTGGCGCTGGCGCATCTCCAGCGTCTTGGCCACCAGGAAGGCCTGCGGGTTCATCTGCAGGCGGTACTGGCGCTGGAATTCGGCGAACAGCGCCGCGTTGCCGCACACCAGGCGCGATTCGAGCAACGAGGTCTGCACGGTGACATCGCCCGCGCTTTCGGCCAGGCATTCGGCCACGGTGCGTACGCTGGAGCCGATCTCCAGGCCCGCATCCCAGCAGCTGCCGATGAAGCCCTCCAGCCGCGTGCGCAGCTCGCTGCCAGCCTCGGGGGCGCTTCCATCGGGCATCAGCAGCAGGACGTCGACATCCGAATAGGGGAAAAGCTGGTCGCGCCCGAAGCCGCCCACGGCCACCAGCGCCATGTCCGCTGGGAGCTGCGCCCGCTGCCACAGCGTGTGCAGCAGGGCGCCGGCCAGCGTGGAGAGCTTGCGCAGCAGCACGCGGATGCCACGCGTGGAGGCGCCCGTGGCCTGCAGGGCGGCGAGCAGGGCGGCTTTGTCGCTGCGGTAGGCGTCCCGCAGGGCATGGAGTTCGGTCATGGTCGTGGTGCGCGCGGATAAGGTGCCATGAAAAAAGCCATGCAAGAGTTGTGCGAGCCAGTGTGAATGCCGGTCGCGCAGGCGTTGCCGGGCCGGCCGTCAGGTGGCCGTGGCCGTCACGAAGGCGGGCAGCGCGGGCGAGCCGGCCGACAGGGTCATCACCTCATAGCCCGTCTCGGTCACCAGCACGGTGTGTTCCCACTGCGCCGACAGGCTGTGGTCCTTGGTCACGATGGTCCAGCCGTCGTTGCCGAACTCCTTCACCTCGCGGCGGCCGGCGTTGATCATGGGCTCGATCGTGAAGACCATGCCGGGCACCAGTTCTTCCAGCGTGCCGGGGCGGCCGTAGTGCAGCACCTGGGGTTCTTCGTGGAATTTCTGGCCGATGCCGTGGCCGCAGAACTCGCGCACGATGGAGAAACCCTGGCCTTCGGCGAATTTCTGGATGGCGTGACCCACGTCGCCCAGGTGGGCGCCAGGCTTCACCTGCAGGATGCCGTGCCACATGGCGTCGAAGGTGATCGCGCACAGGCGCTTGGCGGCAATGGAGCACTCGCCGATCTGGTACATGCGGCTGTTGTCGCCGTACCAGCCGTCCTTGGTGATCACGGTCACGTCCACGTTGACGATGTCGCCCTTCTTGAGCGGCTTGTCGTTGGGGATGCCGTGGCACACCACATGGTTGACCGAGGTGCACAGCGAGGCGGGGTAGGGCGGGTAGCCGGGCGGCTGGTAGCCCACGGTGGCCGAGATGGTGCCCTGCTGGGCCATGCATTCGGCACCCAGGCGGTCGATTTCCTTGGTGGTGATGCCGGGCTTGATGTGGGGGGCGATGTAGTCCAGCACTTCGGAGGCCAGGCGGCACGCGAGGCGCATGCCGGCAATGTCTTCTGCGCTTTTGATGGTGATGCTCATGGCGTAATTATCCCATCGCCCCTCGCCGGCTGCTTGGAGGCGGGCGGCGGCCCTGGTCCGCCCGGTAAAATGCCGGGCTGTCCACCCACATGCCCAGGCCAGAGCCCGGGCCCGGGTCGGCGCCTCGACCGTACCCCTCACACCCAACAGGCCGCTACCGTGACCTTGCACATGACCACGCTGGCGGGCGGCAACGCCCTCAGCACCTTCCGCGCCCAGCAACTCCAACCCGCCCTGGAGGCCATCCACCCCAAGATCAGCGGCATTGCAGCGCGCTTCGTGCACCTTGTCGCCACCGACGCGTCCCCCACGCCCGCCGACCATGAGCGCCTGGCCGCCCTGCTGACCTATGGCGACCCCTATGCGGGCCCCGCCGAGGGCACCGCCATCATCGTCACCCCCCGCCTGGGCACGCTGTCGCCCTGGGCGTCCAAGGCGACCGACATCGCCCGCAACTGCGGCATCGCCATCCGCCGCGTGGAGCGCATCACCGAATACCGCATCAGCCTCAAGGCCGGCCTGCTGGGCAAGGCGCCCGAGCTGACGGCCGAGCAACTGGCCCAGGTGGCCGCCCTGCTGCACGACCGCATGACCGAGTCCGTGGTGGCCGACCGCGCCGCCGCCGCCGCGCTGTTCACCGAACTGCAGCCCGCGCCCATGGAGCACGTCAACGTGCTCGGCGGTGGCCGCGCCGCGCTGGAGGCCGCCAACACCCGTTTCGGCCTGGCCCTGGCCGAGGACGAGATCGACTACCTGGTCAACGCCTTCACGGGCCTGGCGCGCAACCCCACCGACGTGGAGCTGATGATGTTCGCCCAGGCCAACAGTGAACACTGCCGCCACAAGATCTTCAACGCCCAGTTCACCATCGACGGCGTGGCGCAGGAAAAATCGCTGTTCGGCATGATTCGCAACACCCACCAGCTGGCGCCCCAGCACACGGTGATCGCGTATTCGGACAACGCCTCGGTCATGGAAGGCGGCGAGGTCGAGCGGTTCGTGGCCAAAATGGCCTCTACCGCTGATTCAGCGGGCGCTACCAGCTATCAAAAAAGTAGCGCCACCCAGCACGTGCTGATGAAGGTGGAAACGCACAACCACCCCACCGCCATCTCTCCCTTCCCGGGCGCATCCACCGGCGCGGGCGGCGAGATCCGCGACGAAGGCGCCACCGGGCGGGGCTCCAAGCCCAAGGCCGGCCTCACGGGGTTCACCGTGTCCAAGCTCTGGGGCAGCACGGTCGGCAAGCCCGAGCACATCGCCAGCCCGCTGCAGATCATGGTGGAAGGGCCCCTGGGTGGCGCGGCGTTCAACAACGAATTCGGCCGTCCCAACCTGGCGGGCTACTTCCGCGAGTACGAGCAGGAAGTCGTTGGCGTGCAGCGCGGCTACCACAAGCCCATCATGATCGCCGGCGGCGTGGGCGTGATCGACGCGGGCCTGACGACAAAGATCGAGTTCCCCGCTGGCTCGCTGCTCATCCAGCTGGGCGGCCCCGGCATGCGCATCGGCATGGGCGGCAGTGCCGCCAGCTCCATGGCCAGTGGCACCAACGCCGCCGAACTGGACTTCGACTCCGTGCAGCGCGGCAACCCCGAGATCGAGCGCCGCGCCCAGGAGGTCATCAACCACTGCTGGGCGCAGGGCGCCGCCAACCCCATCCTCGCCATCCACGACGTGGGTGCGGGCGGCCTCTCGAACGCCTTCCCCGAGCTCACGAACGACGCCGGCCGTGGCGCTCGCTTCGACCTGCGCGCCGTGCCGCTCGAAGAATCGGGCATGGCGCCCAAGGAAATCTGGAGCAACGAAAGCCAGGAGCGCTACGTGCTGGCCATCGCGCCCGAGTCGCTGCCGCTGTTCAAGGCGTTCTGCGAGCGCGAGCGCTGCCCCTTCGCCGTGATCGGCACGGCCACCGAGGAACGCCAGCTGGTGCTGCAGGACACCGCCGTAGAGGCGGGCGACCAGAAGCTGCCGGTGGACATGCCCATGAACGTGCTGCTGGGCAAGCCGCCCAAGATGCACCGCGACGTGGCCACGGTGCAGCGCCAGTTCGCGCCCATCGATCTGACCGGCGTCCCGCTGCAAAAGGCCGTGATCGACGTGCTGGCCCATCCCACGGTGGCGTCCAAGCGTTTTCTCATCACCATCGGCGACCGCACCGTGGGCGGCCTGTCGCACCGCGACCAGATGGTCGGCCCCTGGCAGGTGCCGGTGGCGGACTGCGCGGTGACGCTGGCCGACTACAAGGGCTTTGCGGGCGAGGCGATGAGCATGGGCGAGCGCACGCCGCTGGCCGCGATCAACGCACCCGCATCGGGCCGCATGGCCGTGGCCGAGGCCATCACCAACCTGCTGGCGGCGCCTATCGAGCTGCCGCGTGTGAAGCTGTCCGCCAACTGGATGGCCGCGTGTGGCGAGCCCGGCGAAGACGCTGCCTTGTACGAGACCGTGAAGGCCGTGGGCATGGAGCTGTGCCCGGCGCTGGGCGTCTCCATCCCCGTGGGCAAGGACAGCCTGTCGATGCGCACGCAGTGGAACGACGGCAGCGACAAGAAAAAGGTCACGTCCCCCGTGAGCCTGATCGTGAGCGCGTTCGCGTCGCTCTCCGACGTGCGCGGCACGCTCACGCCCCAGCTCGATGCCACCGAGGATGACACCACCCTGGTGCTGATCGATCTGGGCAAGGGCCAGAACCGCATGGGCGGCAGCATCCTGGGCCAGACGCTGGAACAAAGCGGCGACGTGGTGCCCGACGTGGACGATCCGCAGGACCTGGTGAACCTGGTCAACGCCGTGAACGCGCTGCGCGCCAAGGGCCATGTCCTGGCCTACCACGACCGCAGCGACGGCGGCCTGCTGGCGGCGGCGGCCGAGATGGCCTTTGCGGGCCATGTGGGCGTGGCGCTCAATGTGGACATGCTCGTGACCGAAGGCGACGGCATCAGCGACAGCCGCATGGAGACCGGGGATGCCAAGAACTGGGCGCAGCAGGTCAGCGCGCGCCGCGAGGAGCTCACGCTCAAGGCCCTGTTCAACGAAGAACTGGGCGTGCTGCTGCAGGTGCGCACCGCAGAGCGCAACGATGTGATGCAGGTGCTGCGCGAGCACGGCCTGTCCAGATTCAGCCACTTTGTCGGCAAGACGCGTCCGCAATCGTCGGGCATCGACGCCGGCAAGGGCGAGCTGCAGGTCTGGCGCGATGCCAAGGCCGTGTTCAGCGCCAAGCTCACCGACCTGCACCAGGTGTGGGATGCCGTGAGCTGGAAAATCTGCCAGCAGCGCGACAACCCCGCGACCGCGGACTCCGAGCACGCCGCCGCGGGCGCGGCCGCCGACCCCGGGATGCACGTGCACCTCACGTTCGACGCGGCCGACAACGTGGCGGCGCCGTTCCTGAACCTGGCCAAACCCCGGGTCGCGATCCTGCGCGAGCAGGGCGTCAATTCGCACATCGAGATGGCCTACACCTTCACCGAGGCCGGCTTCGAGGCCTACGACGTGCACATGACCGACCTGCAGACCGGCCGCGTCAAGCTCGAAGACTTCAAGGGCGTGGTCGCCTGCGGCGGCTTCAGCTACGGCGACACGCTGGGGGCCGGCATCGGCTGGGCGCGCAGCATCACCTTCAACCCCGTGCTGGCCGAGCAGTTCCAGGGCTTCTTCGGCCGCACCGACACCTTTGGCCTCGGGGTGTGCAACGGATGCCAGATGTTTGCCGAGCTGGCGGACATCATCCCGGGCGCGCAGGACTGGCCACGCTTCACCACCAACCAGAGCGAGCGCTTCGAGGCCCGCCTGTCGATGGTGGAGGTGCTGGAGTCTCCCAGCCTGTTCTTCGCGGGCATGGCGGGCAGCCGCCTGCCGATCGCCGTGGCGCACGGCGAGGGCTATGCCAACTTCAAGTACCGCGGCAACGCCGGCGCGGCCATCGCCGCGATGCGTTTCGTGGACAACTACGGCGCGCCCACCGAGCAATACCCGTTCAACCCGAACGGCAGCACGGGTGGCATGACCGGCGTGACCACGGCGGACGGCCGTTTCACGGCCATCATGCCGCACCCCGAGCGCGTGTTCCGCAACGTGCAGATGAGCTGGACCTCGGGCGACCGCAGCGAACTCAGTCCCTGGATGCGCATCTGGCGCAATGCCCGCAAGTGGGTGGGGTGACGTAGCACATCCTGCGGAGTCGCTTCGCGCCTTCCCCCTTCTCTCAATGGCTTGCCCTGCGGGAAGGGGCGCAGCCGGTGCACGCCCGCAAAGCGCCGCATACGCAGCTTGGCGGCCCTTGCACGGCTGCACGGGCGTTTGGGCTGCGCGGGCCCGGCGGGCTGCTGGCGGCGCTGTCGCGCCGGGCTGCCCGGCAAGTCCTGCTCAGGCCACTGCAGGGGCGCGCTGATACACCAGCAGCCGCCCTTTGTACGCCGGAACATCGGCCAGCGCGGGGTGGTCCAGGCGCTCTTCCACCACGTCAAAACGCAGCGCGGCCATCTGCTTGCTGAAGGCGGAGCGGTTGCCGCGGTTGGGGTCCACGATCCAGATCTGCGCGCTTTCGGCCGCATGGCGGTCGAGGAAGTTGGCCAGGCTGCCTCGTGCGTCGCGCTCGTACAGGACGTCGCTGCCCATGATGAGGTCGAACCGGCCTTGCACATCGGCGCAGGTGTCGGTCAAGTCGGCTCCCCATTGCCCGGTGCGGTACTTGAGCGGCGACATGCCGTTGAGCCGCACGTTCTCCAGCAGGAAGGCCGATGCCAGGGGGTGGCAGTCGCTGGCGGTCACGTCCACGCCGCGCCGGTGGCACACCAGGCTGGCCAGGGCCAGGCCGCAGCCGATCTCCAGCACGCGCTCGCCGCTTCGCAGGGGGCGGCTGGCCATGCGGTGCGCCAGCTGGGCCCCCGATGGCCACAGCAGGCCGAACAGCGGCCAGGCGGCGGAAGAGATGCCCAGCGCTTCGGCGGCACCCTCCGGGTCGGAAAACTGCTGCTTGTCCAGGAGCGAGCGGATGATCAGGTCTGCCGCGCCGGTGATGGCGATGTCTTCTTGCTTGGTCAGGTAGCCGGGCATGGCATGGGCGTGAAGCCCGTGCAGGGGGACAAGCCCCGGGGACCCCAAAGTGGTGGGTGAGGGCGCGAGTATGCGCCTTGCGCGCCGCAGCCCCCGTGGCGGGCCGCGAGGAGGGCACGGCGACGGCCTGCGCAAAAGGCTCCCGGGGCCGGGGGGCGGGCGCAAACGAAGACTGTGCGTTGCTATAGTCCAGCCCACGCGCGGCGGCACGCATGCCGCCTTTTCCATTGCTATCTCAAGGACTTCCCATGGCCTCTGGCAGCCTGCTTGCCCTGTTGGACGACATCGCCACCATCCTCGACGACGTGGCCCTGATGACCAAGGTGGCCGCCAAGAAGAGCGCGGCCATGGCGGACGACGTCTCGGTCATGACGAAGGTGGCCGCCCAGAAGACGGCCGGCGTGTTGGGCGACGACCTGGCCCTCAATGCCCAGCAGGTCACGGGGGTGCGCGCCGAGCGCGAGATTCCGGTGGTGTGGGCCGTGGCCAAGGGGTCGTTCATCAACAAGGTGATCCTGGTGCCCGCGGCCTTGCTGATCAGCGCGTTCGCGCCCTGGGCCGTGACGCCGCTGCTCATGATTGGCGGTGCCTTCCTGTGCTTTGAAGGCTTTGAAAAAGTGGCCCACAAGCTGCTGCACGCCCCCCACGAAGACGCCGCCGAGCATGAAAGCCATGTGCTGGCCAATGCCAACCCCGCGGTGGACCTGGTGGCGTTCGAGAAGGACAAGATCAAGGGCGCGGTGCGCACCGACTTCATCCTGTCGGCAGAGATCATCGCCATCACGCTGGGGACCGTGGCGTCGGCGCCGTTTGTGCAGCAGGTCACCGTGCTGTCGGGCATCGCGGTCATCATGACCATCGGCGTATATGGCCTGGTGGCCGGCATCGTCAAGCTCGACGACCTGGGCCTGTGGCTGAACGGCAAGGCCAGCGCCCTGGCCAGGGCGGTGGGCTCGGGCATCCTGCGGGCCGCGCCGTGGCTCATGAAGGGCCTGTCCGTGGCGGGCACCGCCGCCATGTTCCTCGTGGGCGGCGGCATTCTGGTGCATGGCGTGCCCGCGCTGCACCATGCGGTGGATGCCGCTGGCGAGGCCGCCGCGCAATGGCCGGTGGGCGCCCTCTGGCATGTGCTGGTGCCCAACCTGCTCAACGCGGTGGTCGGCATCGTGGCGGGAGGCTTGGTGCTCGCAGCCGTCACGCTGGTGCAGCGCCTGCGCGGGAAATCCGCCGCGCATTGACAAGGGCAGGCCGTTTTTCTTGATGTATGTCTAAGGGTTAATACGAGGGGCTTGAGATAGGGCAAGGCCGGTCGAGGGGCATGGCGGTTCAATGGATGCACGGGGGTCGTCCCCGTCCAACCGATGTGAAATCACCATGAAAAAGAACCTGCTGGCAGTAGCCGCCCTCTGCGCCCTGGCTTCCGGCGCCGCCCTGGCGCAACAGGCTGAAGGACCCTGGATGGTCCGCGCGCGCGCCGTGCACCTGGACAGTGCCAACAAGGACAGCACGCCCCTGGGCCTGACCATCAACGACAAGACCATCCCCGAAGTCGATGTCACGTACTTCTTCAACAAGAACATCGCGGCCGAACTGATCCTGACCGTGCCGCAAAAGCACACGCTGAGCGCCTCCGGCACGGCCATCGGCTCGCTCAAGCACCTGCCGCCCACGCTGCTGCTGCAATACCACTTCGATGCACCCGGCTTCAAGCCCTATGTGGGCGCGGGCCTGAACTACACGCGCTTTTCCGGCGTGAAGCTGCCCGCCGGCGTGGACATTGACCGCAACAGCTTCGGCCCCGCGCTGCAGGTGGGCGTGGACATTCCGCTGCAGAAGAATCTGTACCTCAACTTCGACCTGAAGAAGGTCTTCATCAAGACCGACGTGACGGCAGGCGGCGCCAAGCTGGGCACCTTCAAGGCAGACCCCGTGCTGGTGGGCGTGGGCCTGGGCTGGAGGTTCTAGCCAGGCTCCCCCTGAGGCGCTTCGCGCCTTCCCCCTGAGGGGGACGCCTGCGGTGGACCGGCAAAGCCGGATCCACGGTGGCGCTCGCGTTGACGGTGCGCCAGTTTTCATCGGCTATGACGGATCTACGTCCGTCGGTAGAAGGCCAGCGATCCGGCCAGGGCCAGCAGCGCGCCGCCGCAGCAGCGGTCCAGCCACAGCACCGCGCGGCGGTGCAGCAGCTTGACGGCGCGCGCCCCGATGACGGCGTAGGCCAGCATCACGGCGAAGTCCAGGCCCGCGAACACGGCTGCAATGGCGGCGTACTGCGGCCATTGTGGTGCGCTGGCATCGATGAATTGCGGCATCAGCGCCGAGCAGAACAGGTATCCCTTGGGGTTGGTCACCGCGACCAGGAAAGAGCGCGTGAAGATGCCGCGCGGCGTGGCCGCAGGCCCGGCGGCCGCGCCGTCCGCTGCGGCCAGGTCCAGCCCACCCTGCGAGCGCAGCAGCCGCAACCCCAGCCAGGCCAGGTAGGCCGCGCCCAGCCACTTCACCACCGAAAACCAGAACTCGGACGCCGCCAGCAGCGCGCCCAGGCCCAGCGCCACGGCACCGACCAGCACAAAATCCGACGCCACGGCGCCCAGCATGCCGGGCAGCGACCGGCGCACGCCATAGCGCGATCCGTTGGCCAGCGCCAGCAGCACCGTGGGGCCGGGCGTGGCGATGGCCACCAGGGCCACCAGCGAGAAGACCAGCAGGGTCGCGAGCGTCATGCCATCACCCCGCAGCCCTGGGGCTTGAGCACCCGCTCGGTGGATGCGGGGTATTTCGCCAGCCTGGAGGAGGGCCGGCGCGGGCGCTGCACGAGGTCGCCCCCGCAGTTGGGGCACACGTGGCCCAGCCGGGCGCCGGCGCAGTCGCTGCAGAACGTGCACTCGAAGGTGCAGATGCGCGCGTTGGTGGCATCGGGCGGCAGGTCCTTGTCGCAGCATTCGCAGTTGGGGCGCATCTGAAGCATGGCAGGGTCCTTGTGAGAAGTCCGTGGGAAGGGCGAGCGTATGCCGGGCGCGCGCCGTTCACAAGGTACAGATGGACCCGTGCCGGGCAGTACACCCCGTCCGCGGCGGCCCCTGGCGGCTGCGCCGCCGGCTTCCGCACCCGAAGGCCCGCGCGCGCCATGGGGATTTGGCCTACACACGGCGCCATCGGCTCGGCTCACAATGGCGGATGCGGTGGGGCTTCGCGCCCTTGCCTGGGTACGTGGCAGCCTGGCGGGCATTGGGCTCCCGGGACGGCCCCGTCGGACAGAACCAGCGGCATTGCCGCGCAAGACGTTTCAAGACCCATGCCTTTGCCCAGCCCCAACGACGACATCACGCGTGGCCTGAACCAGCGGCCCGCGAGCATTTCCCCCAAGTATTTCTACGACCAGCACGGCTCGCAGCTGTTCGAGGAAATCACCCGCCTGCCCGAGTACTACCCCACGCGCACCGAAACCGCCCTCATGCAGCAGCATGCGGCCGACATCGCGCAGGCCGTGGGCACGGGGCGCACGCTGGTGGAGCTGGGGGCTGGCAACTGCCAGAAGGCGCGCACGCTGTGCCGGCTGGTGCAGCCCGCGTGCTTCGTCGGCGTGGATATCTCGGCGGAATTCCTGCAGGCGGCGGTGCGGGGCCTGCGCGACGATTTTCCGGGGCTGGACGCGCGGGCCGTGGGCGGCGACATGACCCAGGGCGTGGCCCTGCCCGAGGACATTCCGCGCACGGGACGGCTGGTGTTCTACCCGGGCTCGTCCATCGGCAACTTCGACCCGCCGCACGCGCTGGATTTGCTGGCCCACATGCGCGAGCTGATCGACGATGACGGCGGCCTGCTCATCGGCATCGACCTGCCCAAGGACGTGGAGGTGCTGGAGGCGGCCTACGACGACGCCGCCGGCGTGACCGCCGCCTTCAACCGCAATGTGCTGCGGCATGTGAATCGATTGATCGGCAGCGATTTCGATGTGGACCAGTGGCGGCACCGGGCGTTCTTCAACCCGGGCGAGTCGCGCATCGAGATGCACCTGGAAGCGATGGCTGACTCCGAGGTGCGCTGGCCCGGTGGCGGGCGCAGGTTCGACCAGGGCGAACGCATCCACACCGAAAACAGCTACAAGTACCCGCTGCACGTGTTCACCGACATGCTGGCGCGCGCAGGCTTCTCGCAGGCCCAGGCGTGGACGGACGACCGTGGCTGGTTTGCCGTGGTGCACGCCAGACCCTGAGGGCCCGTATGACCAATATGGATTTTTGCTCCCCGCTCGCCGTGCTGCTGTCGCGCTACGGCGCTGTGCGGGATCACACCGTGGCCTTGGTGGCACCGCTGTCGGCCGAGGACTGCGGCGCGCAGTCCATGCCCGATGCCAGCCCGGCCAAATGGCACCTGGCGCACACCACCTGGTTCTTCGAGACCTTTGTGCTCGAGCCGAACGAGCCGGGCTTCGCGCCCTTCGAGCCCGCGTTCCGCGTGCTGTTCAATTCCTACTACAACGGCGTGGGCGCCAAGCACCCGCGCCCGCAGCGGGGGCTGCTGACGCGCCCGCCGCTGGACGAGGTGCTGGCCTACCGCGCCGATGTGGACCGGCGGATGGCGCGCCTGGTGCCCGCCGTGCTGCAGAACGCCACGCTGTGTGCGCTGATCGAGCTGGGCCTGCAGCACGAGCAGCAGCACCAGGAACTGCTGGTGACGGACATCAAGCACCTGCTGTCGTGCAACCCTGTGCATCCCGCCTATGGCGCCGCCGTGGTGCCCGTCGGCGACCAGGCGCTCGTACCGGCGGCCAGGCCCCTGGGCTGGCGGCATCTGGAAGGCGGGCTGGTGGAGGTGGGCCATGGCGGAGACGGCTTCGCCTTCGACAACGAAAGCCCTCGCCACCGCGCCTACCTGGCGCCGTACGCACTGGCCTCGCGGCTGGTGACCAACGCGGAATGGATGGCCTTCGTGGAAGGTGGGGGCTACGACAACCCCGCCCACTGGCTGGCCGAAGGCTGGGACTGGCGCGTGGCCCAGGGGCTTCGGCACCCCTTGTACTGGCACCGGCGGGACGACGGCGCCTGGCACGAGTTCACCCTGGCGGGCCTGCGGCCCGTGCAGAGCGCGATGCCGGTTGTGCACCTGTCGTACTACGAAGCGGACGCCTATGCGCGCTGGGTGGGCGCACGCCTGCCCACGGAAGCCGAATGGGAGCATGCCGCGCAGACCGCAGGGACAACTGGCGCGCATGGCCTGGAGCAGCTGTTCGGCGCGGCCTGGCAATGGACGCAGTCGAGCTACGCCGCCTACCCAGGCTTTCGCACGGCCGACGGCGCCGTGGGCGAGTACAACGGCAAGTTCATGGTCAACCAGTACGTGCTGCGCGGCAGCTCCTGCGCCACGCCGCCCGGGCATGCGCGCAGCACCTACCGCAACTTCTTCCCGGCCACGGCCCGCTGGCAGTACACGGGTGTGCGGCTGGCTCGTGACGCATGAGCGGCTTTGCGGCGGTATCTGGCGCGCTCAGGGTTCCATGCGGAAGGTGTGCTGCAGCACCAGGCGGGCGGGCTCCCCATTGCGCAGCAGCGGCGCAAATTTCCAGCGGCGCACCGCATCGATCGCCGGCTTGTGCAGCGCATCCTCCCCCGTTCCCGACAGCACGCGCGCGGTGCCGACCAGCCCGCTGGGCATGATCTCGAACGACACCGTCACATCGCCGCGCGCTTTGAGCGAGGTGTCATTCAGGAGGAAGGACGGGTAGCGCGGCAGCGGTGCCTCCAGCAGCGTCAAAGGCGCATCCAGCGGAGGCGAAACCTGCTTTTGCAGCAGTTGCTCGTCCTCCTTCTGGCGGAAGCTGGTGACGTGGGATTCGGTCACATCCACTCCGCGCGGCGGGATGGATGATGTGGAGCTGCAGCCGGCCAGAATCAGCAGGCCGAGAGTGACCGGGGCAAGAGGGGATAGGCGGGACATGGCGATCTTGAATCAGGGAGCGCCCCGCGATTCGCGGGGCAGGTCCTCCAGTATCCCGCAACTGGCGTCGGCTGTTGCCGTACGCTCAAACAGCCTCGAGTGCCTGCACCAGGTCGGCCTGCAGATCATCGACGTGCTCGATGCCCACCGACAGCCGCACCATGCTCTCGCTCACCCCCGCCTTGGCCAGCTCTTCGGGGTTGAGCTGGCGGTGCGTGGTCGATGCGGGGTGCGTGGCCAGCGATTTCGCGTCGCCGATGTTCACCAGGCGGGTGAAGAGCTGCAGCGCGTCGAGGAAGCGTGCACCGGCAGCCCGCGGGTCCGCATCGGTGCTCTTGAGCCCGAAGCTCAGGATGCCGGATGCCTTGCCGCCGGATTGCCGCTGCACCAGCGCGTGGTCCGGGTGGTCGGGCAGGCCGGCGTAGCGCACCCATTCCACCTTGGGGTGGCTTTGCAGGTACTTCGCCAGCGCCAGCGTGTTCTCGCAGATGCGGTCCATGCGCAGGGCCAGGGTCTCGATGCCCTGCAGGATCAGGAAGGCGCTTTGCGGCGACAGGGCCGCGCCGGTGTTGCGCAGCGGCACCACGCGCGCGCGGCCGATGAAGGCGGCGGGGCCCAGGGCTTCGGTGTAGACCACGCCGTGGTAGCTCACATCGGGCTCGTTCAGGCGTGGGAAGCGGGCCTTGTGCTCGGCCCACGGGAACTTGCCGCTGTCCACGATGGCGCCGCCCACGCTGTTGCCGTGGCCGCCCAGGTACTTGGTGAGCGAATGCACCACGATGTCGGCGCCATGCTCGATGGGGCGCAGCAGGTAGGGGCTGGGCACGGTGTTGTCCACGATCAGCGGAATGCCGTGCGCATGGGCAACATCGGCCAGCGCGCGGATGTCGGTCACGTTGCCCAGCGGGTTGCCGATGGATTCGATGAAGATCGCCTTGGTGCGCGCGTCGATGTGCTGCGCAAAGCTGGCCGGGTCGCGCGGGTCGGCAAAGCGGGTGGTGATGCCCTGCTGCGGCAGGGTGTGGGCAAACAGGTTGTAGGTGCCGCCATACAGCGTGCTGGCCGACACGATGTTGTCGCCTGCCTCGGCAATGGTCTGGATGGCATAGGTGATGGCCGCCATGCCCGAGGCCACGGCCAGCGCGGCGATGCCGCCTTCGAGCGCCGCGACGCGCTTTTCGAGCACGTCGGTGGTGGGGTTCATGATGCGGGTGTAGATGTTGCCCGGCACCTTCAAATCGAACAGGTCGGCGCCATGCTGGGCGCTGTCAAACGCGTAGGCCACCGTCTGGTAGATGGGCACGGCCACGGCCTTGGTGGTGGGGTCGGGGCTGTAGCCAGCGTGTACGGCCAGGGTCTCGATTCTCATGAAGGCTGTCTCTTTCGTTGAAGGGAAGGGAGTGGCACCACCGGGCTCCACGCATGGCTGGGCGTTGCCGATGTGCCGATGGCGCGGGCCATTCTGGCACTGCTGGCCCGTGGCGTCATCGAATCGTTGGCTATGTGCTTATGACGTTCTTGTGCGCCGTGGGCTCTTTCAGTCAGAAGGCTCGTCCATGGCGCTGTCCATGGGCTCTGGGGTGGTGCGCCGCGCCTGCTGGCTGCGGCGCCAGGCCTTCTCGATTTCCACCACTACCAGTACCACCAGCGCGGCGCCAATGCACAGCGCCAGCTCGCCCAGGCTCAGCGGCTCGGTGCGGAAGATGGGGTTGAGCCAGGGCACGTAGATGGTGGCCATCTGCAGCGCAAAGGTGAGCAGCACGGCGTAGAGCAGCGGGCGGTTGCTCAGCAGGCCCAGGCGCCAGATGGGTTCGGATTCGGAGCGGATGGCGATGACATGCGCCATCTGCGCGAGCGTGAGCACCGTGAACACCATGGTCTGCCAGTGCGCGTGGCCGGTGTGCAGGGCCCAGGCCTGCACCGCCAGGCACAGCCCGCCGATGAGCAGGCCCACGCCCAATATGTGCTGCCACATGCCATGGGCAAACAGGCTTTCGCGCGCCGCACGGGGCGGGCGCTGCATGATGCCGCGCTCGGCCGGTTCGGCCGCCAGCGCCAGGCCGGGCAGGCCGTCTGTGACCAGGTTGACCCACAGGATGTGGATGGGCAGCAACGGAATGGGCAGCAGCAACAGCGGCGCGAGGAAGATGGTCCAGATCTCGCCCGAGTTGCCCGTCATCGCGTAGCGCACGAACTTGCGGATGTTGTCGTAGATGCGGCGGCCTTCGCGCACGGCCGCGACGATGGTGGCGAAGTTGTCGTCCAGCAGCACCAGGCTCGATGCCTCGCGCGCCACGTCGGTGCCGCCCTGGCCCATGGCCACGCCGATGTCGGCGCGCTTGAGCGCCGGGGCATCGTTCACGCCATCGCCCGTCATGGCGACGAAGTGGCCCTGGGCCTGCAGCGCCTCGACGATGCGGATCTTCTGCGCCGGGTCCACGCGGGCGTACACCTGCACCTGCTCCACCTTCGCCCGCAGCGCGGCGTCGTCGAGTGTTGCAAGGTCGGCGCCGGTGAGCACCGGGGCATCGGCACTGCGCACGATACCCAGCCGGTGCGCAATGGCGCGCGCGGTGGCGGGGTGGTCGCCCGTGATCATCACCGGCGTGATGCCCGCGCTGACGCAGTCGCGCACGGCGGCCTGCGCCTCCGCGCGGGGCGGGTCGATGAGGGCGATCAGGCCCAGCAGCTCCAGTTGGTTTTCCACGGCGTCGATGTCATTGGTGTCGGGCAGGCGCGCGTGGCCGCGCCGGGCCAGCGCCAGCACGCGCAGGCCCTGGCCAGCGAGTTGCTGCGCGGCGGCCAGCATGGCGGCGGCATCCAGGGCGGCAGTGCCTTCGAGCACCCAGTGGGCGGTGCAGCGGGGCAGCACCGATTCGGGCGCGCCCTTGGTATAGGCCACGTAGCCGTCCGCCACGCGGTGGAAGGTGGTCATGCGCTTGCGGTCGGAGTCGAACGGCTGCTCCTGCACGCGAGGGAACTCGATGTCGAGCAGGGCCTTGTCCATCCCGCCGGAGCGGGCTGCCAGCACCAGTGCGGTTTCGGTGGGGTCCCCCAGCCACTGCGTGCCTGGGGCGTCGCCATCGCTTCGCGCCTGTAGCGTGGCGTCGTTGCACAGCGCGGCGGCGCGCAAGGCCTCGGCATGGGCGGGGCCGGGCAGGGGGTCGCCGGGCACCCAGCGCACACCGTGGGCCAGCAGCAGCTCGGCATGCATGCGGTTTTGCGTCAGGGTGCCGGTCTTGTCCGAGCAGATGGTGGTGACCGAGCCGAGCGTCTCCACCGAGGGCAATCGCCGCACCAGCGCATGCACGGCCACCATGCGGCGCGCGCCCAGTGCCAGCAGCACGGTGACCACCGCAGGCAGGGCCTCGGGGATGGCGGCCACGGCTAGGCTGATGGCAGTGAGGGCCATCAGCAACGGTGCCTCACCGCGCAAAACACCCACCACAAAGATCACCGCGCAGATGCCCAGCACCGCAATCGCCAGGCGCTTGCCAAAGGCCGCCAGGCGCAACTGCAGCGGGGTGCTGCGGTCGCCCGCGTCGAGCAGCGTGGCCACCTTGCCCAGCTCGGTGTGCATGCCGGTAGCCACCACCAGGCCGCGTGCCCGGCCATGCGTGGCGGTGGTGCCCTTGAAGGCCATGTTGGTGCGGTCGCCCAAGGCGCCCACGTCCTCGGCCGCCAGGGCTTCGGTCTGCTTGGCCACGGTGACGGACTCGCCCGTGAGGGCGGATTCATCCACCTGCAGCTGCGCGATCTCGATCAGCCGCAGATCGGCCGGGATCTGGTTGCCCGCCTCCAGCAGCACGATGTCACCCGGCACCAGCGCCCTGGCGGGCACCACCTGCACGGCTCCGCTGCGCAGCACCGTGGCGTGCGCCGCCGCCAGCTGGCGCAGCGCGGCCATGGCCTGGTCGGCGCGCCAGGCCTGCACAAAGCCGATGACGGCGTTGAGCACCACGATGACGAGGATGACCAGCGTGTCGGTGACCTCGCCCACCAGGCCCGAGATGATGGCCGCACCCAGCAGCACCAGCACCATGAAGTCCTTGAACTGGTCGGCCAGCAGGCGCCACCAGGGGCGGTCTTGCCCTGCCGCCAGTTCGTTGGCTCCGTGGATGGCGCTGCGGCGCAGGGCTTCGTCGGCGTGCAGGCCTGCGTCAGGGTTGACGCCATGGGCCTGGGCCACGGCCTCGGTGGGGTGCAGGTGCGGGGCGGTGGATGGGGACATGCGGCGATCGGTGAGACGGGCCGCACGCCCGCGCAAGGACTTCTTCGGCCTTGCCTTAGTGCGCGACTTGCGGCCGGGCTTTGTAGAACTGGAGCGGGGCTTCCGGCACCTGGTTCAGCACCTGGCGCTTGATCTTGCCCACCACGTGCATTTCACAGGGCTTGCAGTCAAAGCGCAAGGTCAGCTTTTCCTTGCCGTTGATCAACATCAAGGGTTCGGCCTTGATGGTGCCCTGCACACCCGTCACGCCCTTGGCCTGCTTGGGGCAGAGGCTCATGCTGAAGCGCACGCAGTGCTTGGTGATCATGAGGCTGACTTCGCCTTCTTCCTCGTGCGCCTCGTAGGCCGCATCGATCACCTTGACGCCGTGGCGCACGTAAAAATCGTGCGCCTTGTGGTTGAACACGTTGCCCAGAAAGCTCAGCGTGTCCTCGGGGTAGGGCGCTGGCGGCTCGATGGGCGTGGCGCGCTGCAGGCGCTCGAAGTTGCGCGCGCGGTTTGCTTCCAGGTCGGCCAGCGCATCGCGGCGCAGCGCGTTGAGCACCGAGGCGGGCACGAACCAGGGCTGTGACAGTTGCAGCGCAATGTCGTGAACCGCGAAGATGGTGGCGCCGAAGCGGCCCAGTTGCTCGCGCAGGCTGGCTTCGGCCTTGGCGGCATCGGTGGCAGGCTGGTGCGGCTGCTGCACATCAGTACAGCCCACGTTGCCATCCTCGTCGGTCAGCATCAGGCTGAAGCCGCAAGGCGTTTCGCTCAGGTGCGCCCACAGGCCGATGCGGCGGTCGCTGGACTTTTTCTCCAGCGTGCGCACCCAGTCCATGTCGCGGTTTCGGTTGACCTCGGTGCCCTTGCGCAGGTCCTTGAAGCCTTCCATCGGGTCCTTGGGGTACACGCGCCACTGGCCCACGCTGCGCGCTGACACGGGCTCGGCCACGTTGATGGCCATGCCCACCAGCTCCTTGTGCAGGTCGTAGTAGCACAGGCCGTCGCCGTTGTGCAGCACGGTGGCGGGGTCGCTCACCTCCAGTTCCACGAAGTCGGGCCCTACCTTGGTCACCCAGCCGATGGGCTGGCCCGGGTTCTTGGGGGTGTCGAACGCGCCGATGTCTTCCTTGCGGCCGGTCACGAAGTAGTCGGTGAACTCGCGGTTGAAGTTCTGCAGCGGGTCGGGCGTGAAGGTGAAGGTGGTACGCCCGCTCGAGGACCGGCCCAGCGGCCGACCTTGCGCCTCGCGCTCTTCCAGGATCTCGTCGATCAGCGTGCGGTAGTGGGCGGTGATGTTCTTCACATAGCCCATGTCCTTGTAGCGCCCTTCGATCTTGAAGCTGCGCACGCCGGCGTCGATGAGCGCGCGCAGGTTGTCGCTCTGGTTGTTGTCCTTCATGGAGAGCACGTGCTTGTCGTGCGCGATGAAGCGGCCCTGCGCGTCGGTCACCTGGTAGGGCAGGCGGCAGGCCTGGCTGCAGTCGCCCCGGTTGGCGCTGCGGCCGGTCTGCGCATGGCTGATGTTGCACTGGCCGCTGTAGGCCACGCACAGCGCGCCGTGGATGAAGAACTCGATGTTGGCGCGGCCTGGGGCATCCACCGGCCCCAGCGCCTTGTGCACGGCGGCGATCTGCTGCACCGTGAGCTCGCGCGCCAGCACGATCTGCGAGAGGCCCGCGTCCTGCAGAAAGCGCGCCTTTTCGGGCGTGCGGATGTCGGTCTGGGTGCTGGCGTGCAGCTGGATGGGCGGCAGGTCGATTTCGAGCAGGCCCATGTCCTGGATGATGAGTGCATCGGCCCCGGCCTCGTACACCTGCCAGGCCATTTTGCGCGCGGCCTCCAGTTCGTCGTCGCGCAGGATGGTGTTGAGCGTGATGAAGATGCGGCTGTTGAAGCGGTGCGCGTGCTTCACCAGGCGCTCGATGTCGCGGATGTCGTTGCCCGCGCTGGCGCGTGCGCCAAAGGCCGGGCCGCCGATGTAGACGGCGTCGGCGCCGTGGTTGATGGCTTCGATGCCGATGTCGGCGTCGCGCGCGGGCGAGAGCAGTTCGAGCTGGTGGGGCAGGAGGGACATGGGGCGTGATTATTTCAGTTTCGCCATGCCGTGGAGCATCCCTCGGGTATCGAGCACGGGGGCACGGACCTGCGTGACCGGGCGTTGTAGCGCTTCGGTCTGGTACAAAGGGCGCGGCGGGCTGCACTTGCGCCGCGCCTGTGTCCGCTGACCCACTTCCCTCCAATCCCGCCGGCGCAGCCGGTCAACGAGTGAAAAGGACTGTGATGAGTACCTCCCGCAAGAAGAAGCCCACCCAGCTGAAACTGTCTATCAACGACCTCGACTTCTACTACCTGCCAACGCGGATCAGCCTGCCTGGCGTGCGACACAGCGACCTGCACTGCACCATCGATTGCTCGTGGTTCTTCTCGAATGGCGGCGCCCACATGGGATTTGTACTGGACTGCGAAGGCGGGCAGGGCAGCTACAACCCCCATTGCGGCCCGATTTACCGCCATGGCGAGAACCTTTGGTCGGAAGGCAGAGGATTCATCTTTTTCTCGGACGGCACCATCATGGCCGAGCGATGGAATGGCACAGCCATGCCGGGACTGGTGACGGTGGCGAACACATCGGGCGCTACGTACAACCCGGTCACGCATCCGGTGATCACGGTCCACATTCAGGCGGGATACAGGGTCGGTGCATTTGCAGACAGGATGCGCATGGTGATCCACCAGGGCATCACGGTCGACGGCCCAGTCCTTTTTGAGGGAGAAGTGTCAGGAGCCGGATGGGGCTGGGACTGGACGGGGACACACAAGGCAGCCATCGCTGGCATCGGCCCCCACTTCGTTACCCCCAACGACACGGGCTGCGTGGAGGAGCGTGTCCCGCGCGATGCGCCCAATGCCGCTCTTCCATTCACGAACTTCAAGTTGCGACTGGCGCCCGGCTGAGCGCCCGCCCCTGGCTGGAGGCGGAGCGGGTCCAGTCTGCCAGGAGGTGGCGCTGGTCGCGGCATTAGCCGATTTAATGCCCCACCAAATTGCTATGTCTGCATAGCAATTGCCTGAAAAAGGGAGTGAGGGTGGCTAGGATGCGGTCCAGGCCGCCCCAAAATGGTGCGTCCGATCTCGCCCCTGCCACTCCTGGAGACTTTTACCGTGCTTCGTGCTTCCCGTCTGCGTCGTCCCCTCTCTTTCCCCCTGTCCCTGGTGCAGTTTGCCGCTGTGTCCGCGTGTGTCGCCGCTGCTGGCGCCGCCGCAGCGCAGGAGGTGCAAACCGTCAAGATCGCCCACGCGGGTCCGGTGTCGGGCGGCATCGCCCACATCGGCAAGGACACCGAGAACGGCGTGCGCCTGGCGGTGGACGACCTGAACGCCCAGAACCTGGTCATCGGCGGCAAGAAGATCAAGTTCGAGCTGGCGGCCGAAGACGATGCCGGCGACCCGCGCCAGGCCACGGCCGTGGCGCAAAAGCTGTGCGACCAGAAGGTGGCGGGCGTGGTCGGCCACCTGCAGTCGGGCACGTCCATTCCTGCGGCGGCCGTCTATGACAAGTGCGGCGTGCCCCACATCACCGCCGCCGCCACCAACCCGGACCTGACCAAGCCCGGCTACAAGACCACCTACCGCCTGATCGCCAACGACAACGCGTTGGGCGCGGCGCTGGCACTGTTCTCGGCCGACCACTTGAAGCTCAAGAGCGTGGCCATCATCGACGACCGCACCGCGTATGGCCAGGGCGTGGCCTCGGTGTTCAAGGCCACCGCCCTGCAAAAGGGCCTGAAGGTGGTGGGCGAGGAATTCACCAACGACAAGGCCACCGACTTCATGGCCATCCTCACGGCCATCAAGAACAAGAAGCCCGACGCGATCTTCTACGGCGGCCTGGACGCGCAGGCCGGCCCCATGCTGCGCCAGATGGAGCAGCTGGGCCTGGGCAACGTGAAGTTCTTCGGCGGCGATGCGCTGTGCACCGAGAAGCTGCCCGAGCTGTCGGGCAAGAGCCCTGCGCTCAAGAACGTGACCTGCGCCACGGGCGGCGCCTCGGTCGACAAGATGCAGGGCGGGGCGGACTGGAAGAAGCGCTACGACGCCAAGTTCCCCGGCCAGTTCCAGATCTACAGCCCGTACGCCTACGACGCGGCCATGGTGCTGGCCGATGCGATGAAGCGCGCCAACTCGGTGGACCCCAAGGTGTACATCCCCTTCATCGGCAAGACCGAGTACAAGGGCGTGACCGCCAACATCGCCTTCACGGCCAAGGGCGAGCTGACCACGCCCGCCGTGACGCTGTACACCTACAAGGACGGCAACCGCGTGGCGCTCAACTGAGCACCGCGGGCACGGCCCGCCACCGCTACGGCCGCCCCGCGCGGCCGTTTTTCATGGGGGTGCCCACGGCGGTTTGCCATTACAGTCGGGCCGGTAGCAAGCCGGGCAGGGCGGTCCCGCCGGCTGTGGTCCGGGCACCCCGCCCGCCAAGGAGTCTTTTCATGCGTGCTGTAGTGGGTCTGGCCGGGCTGGTGGTGGCGCTGGCTGTGGTGGGTGTCCTTGCCAGAAAGCAGCTGTCCGCCGTCCGCACGCCCGTGCCGTCGCTGCAGACAGCAGCGCCGGCCGGCGGTGCCCCGGCTTCGGCGGCGCAGCCGGCCACGGTGCGCGACCAGAGCCAGCAGATCCAGCAGCAGGTCAAGCAGCAGATGGAAGGCCTGATGCAGCAGGCGCGGCCCATCCCGGACGATGAAAAATAGGATGAAATGGGCTGCTGGCGCTTATCCTTCAAGCGCTGGTGGCTATTATTTGTATAGCAATGACTCCTGACCAAGACGCGCACTGGATGCGCCTGGCCCTGGCCGAGGCGCAAGTCGCCGTGCGCGCCGGCGAGGTGCCCGTGGGGGCCATCGTGGTCAAGGATGGCCAGGTGATCGCCACCGGCCGCAACGCGCCGGTCGAGGGGCACGACCCCACGGCCCACGCCGAGATCGTGGCCCTGCGCGCGGCGGCGCGGCGGCTGGGCAACTACCGGTTGGACGGCTGCAGCCTGTATGTCACGCTGGAGCCGTGTGCCATGTGCAGTGGGGCCATGCTGCATGCGCGCCTGGCGCGCGTGGTGTACGGCGCCGCAGATCCCAAGACGGGTGCGGCGGGCTCGGTGCTGAACCTGTTTGGCCATGCCGAGCTGAACCACCAGACCCAGGTGCGGGGCGGGGTGCTGGCCGACGAGTGCGGCGGCCTGCTCAGCGGCTTCTTCCGGCAGCGCCGCCATCAACAACGCACCGAGGCACTGGCCCGCCATCCGCTGCGCGACGACGCCCTGCGCACGCCCGATGCCGCCTTCGCGGATCTGCCCGGCTACCCCTGGGCACCGCGCTACCTGAGCGACCTGCCCAGCCTGGCCGGCCTGCGTTTGCACTACCTGGACGAAGGCCCGCAGGACGCGCCGCGCACCTGGCTGTGCCTGCACGGCAACCCGGCCTGGAGCTACCTGTACCGGCGCATGCTGCCCGTGTTCCTCTCGGCCGGGGACCGCGTGGTCGCGCCCGACCTGATTGGCTTTGGCAAGAGCGACAAGCCCAAGAAAGAGTCGGCGCACCAGTTCGAATGGCACCGCCAGGTGCTGCTGGAACTCATCGGGCGGCTGGACCTGCGCAACGTGGTGCTGGTGGTGCAGGACTGGGGCGGCATCCTGGGCCTGACGCTGCCCATGGCCTGCCCCGAGCGGTTTGTGGGCCTGCTGGTGATGAACACGGTGCTGGCCACGGGTGATGCGCCGCTGCCCGCCGGATTCCTCGATTGGCGTGCGATGTGCCGCGACAAGCCGCTGTATGGCGTGGGGCGCCTGCTGGCGCGCGGCAACCCGCACTTGGCCGGGGCGGAGTGTGCCGCCTACGACGCGCCGTTCCCCGACAAGGGCTACCGCGCCGCGCTGCGCGCCTTTCCTGAACGCGTGCCGGCATCGGAGGAGGCGCCGGGGGCCGCGCTGTCGCGCCAGGCGCGTGATTTCTGGCAGCAGCGGTGGCAGGGCCGGAGCCTGATGTTCATTGGCGACAAGGACCCGGTGCTCGGGCCCGCCACCATGCACGATCTGCACCGCCACATTCGCGGTTGCCCCGCGCCCACCGTGCTGGCCGACGCCGGGCACTTCGTGCAGGAGCATGGCGAGCCGATCGCGCGGCAGGCTGTGGAATACTTCTCGTTTCCCGGCGCCGGCCGTGCCACCGGCTGACATGGCGCCAGACGGACTCTCTTTTTGACGGAGCAGGCCCCTTCACGGCCTGAGCGCTTTGCAAGACCATTCACACGATCATCCCGATCACGACCATTCCCAGTGCAGCCACGACCACGGCCCCAAGCACATCTACATCTATTCGCCGTCGAGCGCCGTGCAGGACAAGGCCGCCTTCAAGCGCGGCCTCGCCCGGCTGAAGGCCCTGGGCCATGAGGTCGAGGTGGATGCGGACGCCCTGGCCGTGCACACCCGCTTCGCGGGCGACGACGCCACCCGCCTGGCCGCCATCCACCGTGCCGCGGCCAGCGGCGCCGATGTGGCGCTGATCTCGCGCGGCGGCTACGGGCTGTCGCGCATCCTGCCGGGCATCCGCTACAAGGCGGTGGCCAAGGCGATCGCGGGCGGCACGCGCTTCGTGGGCGTGAGCGACTTCACCGCCTTCCAGACCGCGCTGCTGGCCAAGACGGGCGCCACGTCATGGGCCGGCCCTTCGCTGGGCGCCGACTTTGGCGTGGCCGGCGAGCCCGACGACATCATGGAGGCCTGCTTCGACGATTTGCTGACCGGCCATGGCGAAGGCACGGGCTGGCGCATGAACAATGAAAAGCCCGACGCCGCCACGGGCAAGCCGGCCGTCCCCAATGTCTACGTGAAAAGCGCCACGCTGTGGGGCGGCAACCTGGCGGTGCTGGCTTCGCTGGTGGGCACGCCGTACCTGCCGGCCATCAAGGGTGGCGTGCTGTTCCTGGAAGACGTGCACGAGCACCCCTACCGCATCGAGCGCATGCTCACCCAGCTGCTGCACGCCGGCGTGCTGGCCCAGCAGAAGGCCGTGGTGCTGGGGCAGTTCACCAACTTCAAGCTCGCGCCGCACGACAAGGGCTACAAGCTGCAGTCGGTGGTGGACTGGCTGCGCACGCAGATCAAGGCGCCCGTGCTCACGAACCTGCCCTTCGGCCATGTGGCGACCAAGGTGCTGCTGCCCGTGGGGAGCACGGTATCGCTGTCGGTGGAAGGGCGGGATGCGCTGATCTACTGGGGACACCAGCACTGATTCGGTGCTGCCTTCAATCGCCTGCCTCTGGATTCCTGCCCGCTGGGTCCAGGGGATGCCGGGCGGCATGGCACCCGCAGCGGCGGGTGTCCGCCTGGGCTGGGGCTCGGGTCAGGCGTTGCCGGGAGGGGGCTGGGCCGGGCGCAGTGCACGTGGCAACTGGCCCTGGAACAGGGGAGTGACCTGGTCGATCACGCCCCGCGCCCCGGTTTCGCCGCGCAAGGGCACGAGCGTACTGAAGAGATCGGTGCGCAGGTACCACAACGCTTCGATGTCGCCGGCGTAGCGCAGGCGCATGTTCATGCGCGCCACCTCGCAACCGCTCATGCCCGCCAGGCTTTGCAGCATGGCCCGGCGTACCTCCTCCAGCCCGTGGTCGCGCACCCAGGCCGTCGATGACGGCTTATCACGGCCCAGAAGGTCGTGAAGATTGTTGCGGAGATTGGGCTTGTTCCAGCGCATGGAGGGAAGCGGACGCATTTTTTGTAACAGGGTCGGCCAAATTAAGCGGGAGCGAGGCGCCACGCAAGGGGCGCGCTACTGTTTTTGCGTAAAGACAACAGACGCACCTTGTTTGTTGCGAACTTTTACGTGTTTGTTGATTTTTTTGGGATGGGCGGCAAATCGCGGGTGGCAACCGCCGCCATGTACCGCCGGGCCCACGAAATTCACTTTGCCTGGGGCACCCCCGCGGCGCCGTCAGGTCCCGGGTGGCACCATCGGACGCCTGGCGGCGCCGGGCAACGATTCTTGACGCTTTCATGGGTGCGCCGCCAGGGCGCTTGCACTAAACTGATTCACATGATGTTACCAATAGGCCGGTGTCCATGAGCGTGCTGTCGACGATGGTCTTTGCGGACATCTCGGGCAGCACCGCCTTGTATGAAGCGCTGGGTAATGAGCGCGCCACCGAGGCGGTGACCCAGGTGACGCAATGGATCAGCGACACCATCCAGACGCACGGGGGGCGGGTGGTCAAGAAGCTGGGCGACGGGGTGCTGGGCGTTTTTGGCGATGCCGCCAGCGCCGTATCCGCCATGGCGGCCATGCTGCGCGAGCACAAGGCCCGCCAGGAGCGCTGGCCCCAGCCCTTGCGCATGGAAGTGCGCGTTGGCGTGGCCAGCGGCGAAGTGGTGGATGTGGATGGCGACTGCTATGGCGATGCCGTCAACGTCGCCTCCCGGCTGTGCGAGCGGGCCGGCCCGGCCGAGATCTGGGCCACCGAGACCACCGTGCTGCTGGCGGGGGCCGCGCCGGATGTCTGGTACCGCAAGCTGGGCATGATGGACATTCGCGGCAAGGCCGAGCTGCTGATGCTCTACCACGTGGAGTGGCGCGAGGACGAGGCGCCCGACTCCCTCACCATGCAGGCTTCCCTTGTCAGCAACTTTGCGCCGGCAGACTCGATCCTGGGGCACATCCAGTTCTCGTGGCATGGCGTGGACCGCACCTTCACCTCGTCCGACGCCCCCGTCCTGGTGGGGCGGGCGCTGCACGCCCAGCTGTGCGTCGACGATCCGCGCGTCTCGCGCCTGCATGCGCGCATCGACTGGCGCAACAGCGGCTTCGTCCTGACGGACATGAGCAGCTTTGGAACCTGGGTGCGGTTCGAGGGCAGCGATTCGCCCGTGCGGCTGCGGCGCGATGCCTGCATCCTGCATGGCACCGGGCACATCGCGCTGGGCGTTTCCTTCACGGAGCCCAGTGCGCCGACCATGAGCTTCCACGTCGCCGGAGGCAGCGTGCGCCTGCGCTGACGGGCTGCGCGAGGGACTTCCGCCATGGGGCTGCCCGGGCGCCGGGCACCTCCTTCGGGCCGGTCGCGGCCCGGGCGATACGGACACACGACACACCCAACAACAGGAGACAACAAAGATGGCATGGATGAAGCGGACGGCCCTGGGGCTGGTGGCGGCGGCGCTGCTGGCAGGCGCGGGCGCGGCGGTGTATGTGCAGCGGAGCTTTGCGAAACTCGACGGCGAACTGGGCGTGGCGGGGCTGGGCAGCGCGGTGCAGGTGCGGCGCGATGGGGCCGACGTGGCCCACATCCAGGCGCGCACGCCGCAGGACGCCTGGTTCGCGATGGGGTATGTGCACGCGCAGGAGCGCACCTGGCAGCTGGAGTTCAACCGCCGGGTCATGCATGGCCAGCTGTCGGAGGTCTTCGGCCCCGCGACGCTCGAAACCGACAAGCTGATGCGCGCTCTGGACATCATGGGCGCGGCCCGGCGCCAGTACGCAGGCCTGCCGCCCTATGCCAAGGAGGCCTTGCAGGCCTACAGCAAGGGCATCCACGCGTTCCACCTGAAACGGCCCCAGGCCCTGCCCCCCGAATTCCATGTGCTCGGCGTCCAGCCCGGCGGCGCGGCGGGCGCGGTGTGGGAGCCCGAGGACAGCGTGGGCTGGGCGCTGATGATGGCGCTGGACCTGGGCGGCAACTGGGGAACGGAATTCGCGCGCCTGTCGGTCGCGCGGACGCTGGACACCGACCGCCTGTGGCAATTGATGCCACCCTATCCGGGCGAGAAGCCGGCCGCATCGGCCGACCTCGCCGCGCTGTACCGGCAGCTTGGGGTGTACCGCGCGGCTGGCGCGGGCTCCACGGCGGCCGGGCCGGGCGGTGCCGACGGGCTGGCGGCGGCCAGCGGGGCAGCCAGCCGCAAGGACGAAGGCCTGCTGTCGCGGCAGATCAGCGCCGGCATGCTGGCCTGGGCCGATGAGTTGACGCGCAACGCGGGCACCAATGAAGGCAAGGGCAGCAACAACTGGGTGCTGGCGGGAACCCGCACCGTCAGCGGCAAGCCGCTGCTGGCCAACGACCCGCACCTGGGGCTGTCGGCCCCGGCCATCTGGTACTTCGCCGGCATGCAGGCGCCCGCCGGCACCGCGTCGGACGGCACGCCCATCGCCGCCATCGATGCCGTGGGGGCCACCTTGCCCGGCCTGCCATTCGTGGTGCTGGGGCGCACCGACCGCGTGGCCTGGGGCTTCACCAACACGGGGCCGGACGTGCAGGACCTGTACCTGGAGCAGATCAACCCGGCCGATGCGGCGCAGTACCGCACGCCAGAAGGCTGGGCGCCCTTCACGGTGCGCAGCGAAACCATCCGCGTCAAGGGCGGGGCCGACGTGCAGCTGGCGCTGCGCAGCACCCGCCATGGGCCGGTGCTGAGCGACGTGCAGAAGTCGCACGCCGAGGTGCTGGACCTGGGCAAGTACGTGCTCTCGCTGCGCTGGAGCGCGCTGGACGCTGACAACCAGACCGTGCTGGCGGGCTTGAAGACCAACCAGGCCAAGAGCGTGGACGAACTCTTCGAGGGGCTGGCGCACTACCACTCGCCCATGCAGAGCGTGGTGGCCGCCGACGACCAGGGCCACATCCGCTTCAAGGCGGCGGGGCGCGTGCCGCTGCGCGATGCCGCCAACGACATCCGCGGCGTGGCCCCGTCCCCCGGCTGGGATGCGCGCTACGACTGGAAGGGCTGGCTGCCCTACGAACAAACCCCGCAGGACGATGGCAAAGGCAGCGCAGATGGCGCCCAAGGCGCCAGGGGCTGGATCGCCACGGCCAACCAGCGCGTGACGGCGCCGGACTACCCGCACTTCCTCACGCAGGACTGGGCCTTGCCCTACCGCTACGAGCGCATCGCGCAGCTCATCGAGGCCACCGAAAAACACGACGCGGCCAGCATGCAGGCCATCCACCGCGATGTGACCTCGCTGGCCACGCGCCGCCTGCTGCCCCACCTGCAACAGGCGCAGTCCGCACACGCGCTGGCGGCCGCCGCCCAGAAAGAGCTGCAAGGCTTTGACGGCGTGATGGACGCGGGCAAGGCCGCGCCGCTGATCTTCGTGGCCTGGACGGACGAACTCGCGCGCGGCCTCATCATTCCGCGCATCGGTGAAGACCGCTTCACCGCAACCTATGGCAAGCGCGACTACCGCGCGGCGCTCGAAGGCATCCTGGAGCGCAACGACACTTGGTGGTGCCAGCCCGCATCGTGTGCCGGGCAATCTGCCGCTGCCCTGGGCCGCGCGCTCGACCGCCTGCAGGCAGCCTATGGGGCGGACCCGGCCCGGTGGCGCTGGGGCACGGCGCACCCCGCGCTCAGCGTGCACCGGCCCTTTGGCAACGTGCCCGCGCTGGCGCGTTTCTTCGATGTGAGCGTGCCTTCGCATGGCGATGCGTACACCGTGAACGTGGGGCAGTACAACGCGGGCGAGGCCACGGGCCCGTATGTGAACCGCCATGCGGCCTCGCTGCGCGCGGTGTATGACCTGGCCGACCTGGAGCAGTCGCGCTTCATCTACCAGACGGGCCAGAGCGGCCTCGTGTTCTCGCCGCGCTACCGCGACATGAGCACCACGTGGGCCGAGACCGGCTACCGCGCGCTGCAGCGCCAGCCCGCGCGCTGGGTGCACGCGCTGACGCTGACCCCCGCAACCCCCGCGCAGTGACGCGCGCCGCGAGGAGCCACGCCATGGGTTTTGTTCCGTTGATCGAAGTCACCCGGGGCGGCCTGCCCGAGTGCCAGCACTGGGGCGCCGTGGCCGTGGCCCACCGCGAAGGCCGGGTGCTGGCGCGGGTGGGCGACCCGTACACGGTCACCTTCACGCGCTCCACCATCAAGGCGTTCCAGGCGCTGCCCTTCATGCAGGCGGGCGGCGCACGGGCGCTTGGCTGGGGGCCGGGCGAGCTGGCGCTGCTGTGCGCCAGCCACAACGGCGAACCCATGCATGTGGAGCAGGTGGACCGCATGCTGGGCAGCGTGGACCAGGACCACCGCGCGCTGCGCTGCGGCTGCCACCGGCCTCTGTTTGCCGAGCTGGGGCTCGGCCCGTTGCCCGAAGGTTTTGTGCCCGACGAGCGCCACAACAACTGCAGCGGCAAACACGCCGGTTTTGTCGCGCACTGCGTGCGACAGGGGTTGCCGCTGGACGGCCACCTGGACCCGGCCCATCCGCTGCAGGTGGCGATCCGGGAGCATGTCGCGAAGGCAGTGGGGCTCGCACCCCATCAGCTGGCCATGGGCATCGACGGCTGCTCCGCCCCCAACTACGCCATGCCCCTGGCACACCTGGCGCGGGGCTATGCGCGGCTGGCGGGCGGCGCGCCGGATACCGACCTGCACGAGAGCCTGACCGCGCTGGCCGATGCCATGGTCGCGCGGCCCGAGCTGGGCTCGGGCACCGGACGGCACGACCTGGACTTCATGCGCGCAGGGCAGGGCGACTGGGTGTCCAAGACCGGGGCCGACGGCGTGCAGGTGGTGGGCAGCCGCAGCCGGGGCGAAGCCTTCGCGCTCAAGGTCATGGACGGCAACATGGTGGCGCAGGTGGCGGCGGCGGTGGAGGTGATGGACCAGCTCGGCTGGCTCGACACCCGCCAGCGCGAAGCGCTGGCCCCGCGCCGGTCCGCGCGCATCGCCAACGCCAAGGGGCTGCAGGTGGGCGAGCGGAAGGCGGTGTTCAGGCTGGAGCCGGCCGGCGGCTGAAGACCGGGCACGGGGCAAAGCCGGGCCTCCGCGCGGCGCCTGTTCAACGGGTTGTGATAAAAAGTGCCTCCAGCACACTACTGGTAAACGCTGGCAGCTACAAAAATAGTAGCAAATGGCTCCGTATCCGGCAGCACATAGATCACGCCGCGCGACTGGCCGAAAAGCGGCGCGATGAACTGGTTGTAGAACGCCTCGGGCGCATTCACGCAGCCGTAGCTGATGCGCTTGTCCTGCGCGCCCTGGCTGGCCAGGCGCTGGTGGCGGCGCTCGGCGGCGCTCACGCTGCGCACCCGGTGCAGCGACACGGCGGCGTCGTAGTCGATCCAGACGATGTCGTCGCCCTTGAGGTTGCGCCCGGGCTCGGTGACGAAGCGGCCCGCGGGCGTGGTGCGCTCTTCGGGGCGGATCTGCGACAGCGGCCGCTGGCCGATGTCGGGGGCGGACCGGTCGCCCAGCGCCGCACCCAGCAGCACTGGCGCGCTGCCCAGCCATTGCCCCCGGGCCGAGAACACATGGATGCGGGCGGCGGGCTTGTCGATCACGGCAAAAGGCAGGCCCTGGTGGTCGGCGGTGTCGGTGGCCCAGCGCACCAACCGGCGCGCCGTGGGCGAGGCATCCTTGGGCAATTCCGCAGCGCCGACGGGCAGGGTGGCCAGCACACAAGAAGCAGCCAGGGCGGTCAGCGCGAACCGGCGGTTCGCAGTCACAAAAAACATGTCTTCATCCAAAAAAGCGTGCTCATACGCACCGCCGCCGACACTGGCGCGCTGGAGGCCCGTGCACCCGTGGATCTGGCTTCGCCAGTCCACCGGGTGCGTCCCCGTCGGGGGAAGGCGCCATCGGGCGGCTCAGGGTGCTTCCGCCAGGGGGCTTCCTTCCCCCGCCAATGCCCTCAATAATGCCTGCACCCGCGACTCTTGCGAAGCTCCTGCTTCGTCCCTGCAATGTTCGACCGCCTCCGCAAAGCATTCAGCGCATCCGGCAGTTCCGCGTCCACCCCGGGCCGGCCGGTGACCAACCGCGACGTATCCCGCTGGGCGGCCGGCCAGCGGCTGGCGATCGTGGCGCATGCGACCGACGGGCATTTCGACCTGGGCGGCGATATCCACGGCCACCCCTGGCGGCTGGAATGCGGCGCGCCCACGCGCGAATATCTGCAGGGCCTGGAGCTGCGCGGCCGCGCCGACGTGGGCGCCGACCCGGATGCCGCGGTGATGGTGATCAACCGGCCCTTGCAGGAGGTGCTGGAGGGCACCGCCTACGACGCCATCACGGACACATTGCAGACCGCCGTGAGCAGCAGCCTGCCCGAGGAAATGCGCTGGCTTTCGATGTACGAGGAAATGTCCTGGCCCGGCCTGCCCGCGTCGTTCCGCGAGCATTTCACCGTGGTGTCCGAGCGCATCGAGCTGGCCCAGCGCTGGATCCATGCGCCCGTGGTCTCGCAGCTGCTCAACGCGGTGGAAGGCGAGGGCGGCGCCGAGCGGGCGAAATCGCCGCTGGTGCTGATGCTGGCGCGGGGCCGCGTCTATCTGCGCATGGAACACACGCAGCGCAGCCTGGCCGAGATCGCGCATGCCAAGCAGCTGCTGCTGGTGGCGGGGCAGGCCGCGCTGCAGAACCTGCCGCCCATGTCGGTGGCAGGGCCGGACGACGAGCCGGGCATTGCCGGGTAGTGTTGCAAGCGCCCGCCAAACGAAAACGGGGCCAGTGGCCCCGTTGTTCATGGTGCGGCATGCACCCCCCCCCCGCAAAACTGGCGCGCTCCAGGCGAGTGCACCGTGGAGCTGGTGTCGCCAGGCCACCGGGTGTGTCCCCCTCCCGCGTGCTACGCGAGCGAGGGGCTGAGTGCCACGGCTCCCCGCATGCCTGCGCACGCTGGGACGGCAGCAAAGAGCGGTCGCCTCTGGCGGAGCTTCATCCTCCGCGCGTGATGGGTACGCCCGCGTCGCGGCCGTAGGTGCCGTACTTGCCCAGCTCCCACTTGGCGATCGCGTTGCGGTGCACCTCGTCGGGGCCGTCGGCAAAGCGCAGCGTGCGCGCATTGGCATAGGCATAGGCCAGCGGGAAGTCATCGCACATGCCGCCACCGCCGTGCACCTGCATGGCCCAGTCGATCACCTGGCAGGCCATGCTGGGCGCCACCACCTTGATCATCGCGATCTCGGTCTTGGCGACCTTGTTGCCGGCCACGTCCATGAGCCAGGCGGCCTTGAGCGTGAGCAGGCGCGCCATGTCGATCTTGCAGCGGGCCTCGGCGATGCGCTCCTGCGTCACGGTCTGCTGGGCCACGGTCTTGCCGAAGGCCGTGCGCGACGAGGCGCGCTTGCACATCAGCTCCAGCGCACGCTCGGCCAGCCCGATGAGGCGCATGCAGTGGTGGATGCGCCCGGGGCCCAGGCGGCCCTGGGCGATCTCGAAGCCACGGCCCTCGCCCAGCAGGATGTTGGAGACGGGCACACGCACGTTCTCGAAGGTCATCTCGACGTGGCCATGGGGCGCGTCGTCGTAGCCAAACACATTGAGCGGGCGAATGACGGTGATGCCCTTGGCGTCCGCCGGCACGAGCACCATGCTCTGCTGCGAATGGCGGGGGGCATCGGGGTCGGTCTTGCCCATGGTGACGAACACCGCGCAGCGTGGATCGGCCGCGCCGGAGATCCACCACTTGCGGCCGTTGATGACGTATTCGTCGCCCTGGCGCTCGATGCGCGTTTCGATGTTGGTGGCGTCGCTGGATGCCACGGCCGGCTCGGTCATGGCAAAGGCCGAGCGGATCTTGCCCTCGAGCAGCGGCTTGAGCCAGCGGGCCTTGTTGGCGTCATCGCCGTAGCGCGCGATGGTCTCCATGTTGCCGGTGTCGGGCGCCGAGCAGTTGAACACCTCGCTGGCCCATGGCACGCGGCCCATGATCTCGGCCAGCGGGGCGTATTCCTGGTTGGTCAGGCCCGCGCCGTCGTATCCGGAGGCCGCCGCGCTGTCCACCGGCAGGAACAGGTTCCACAGGCCTGCCGCCTGGGCCTTGGGCTTGAGGTCCTCGATGGTCTTGAGCGCGCTCCAGCGCTTGCCCGCCGCCGTGTTGGCCGCCAGCTCGGCGGAGTAGGTGGCTTCGTTCGGATAGACGTGGTCATCCATGAACTGGAGCAGCCTGGCCTGCAGTTCCTTGGTTTTGGGCGAGTAGTCAAAGTCCATGGGTTTCTTCTCCGTTGGTAATCGTGGGGCGCCTCATCCCCGCTGCGCGAACGACCAGGCCAGCTCGGCCATCGGCCGTGCCGTGTCGCCCGAGGCCTTGGCCTGCGCGCTGGAGGCGGTGCCCGCCTCCACCCGCTTGGCGATGCCCTGCAGGATGGCGGCGATGCGGAACATGTTGTAGGCGAGGTAGAAGTTCCAGTCGGCGCGCAGCGCCTCGGGCGTGGCGATGCCGGTGCGCTCGCAGTAGCGGCGGATGTAGCTGTCTTCGCCGGGAATGCCCAGGGCCGCGAGGTCCTGTCCCGCGATGCCCCGACCCATGGCGGCGGGGATGTGCCAGCTCATGCAGTGGTAGCTGAAGTCGGCCAGCGGGTGGCCCAGGGTGGACAGCTCCCAGTCGAGCACGGCGATCACGCGGGGCTCGGTGGGGTGGAACATGAGGTTGTCCAGCCGGTAGTCGCCGTGCACGATGGACACGTGGCCTTCATCGCGCGCGCTCGCCGGCATGTGGGCGGGCAGCCATTCCATGAGCTTGTCCATCTCGGGAATGGGCTGGGTGATGGAGGCCACGTACTGCTTGCTCCAGCGGCCGATCTGGCGGTCGAAATAGTTGCCCGGCTTGCCATAGCCGGCCAGGCCCCGGTCGGCGAACTTCACGGTGTGCAGCGCAGAGATCACGCGGTTCATCTCGTCGTAGATGGCGCCGCGCTCGGCGGGCGACATGCCGGGCAGCGACTGGTCCCACAGCACGCGGCCCTGCATGCACTCCATCACGTAGAAGGCGCGGCCGATGACCGACTCGTCCTCGCACAGCACGTGCATGCGGGGCACGGGCACGTCGGTGCCATGCAGGCCGCTCATCACCGCAAATTCGCGCTCGATGGCGTGGGCCGATGGCAGCAGCCTGGCCACGGGGCCGGGCTTGGAGCGCATCACGTAGTGGGCGCCGGGGGTGATGAGCTTGTAGGTGGGGTTGGACTGCCCACCCTTGAACATCTCCACCGTCAGGGGGCCGGCAAAGCCTTCCATGTTCTGCGTGAGCCAGGCTGTCAGCGCGCCGATGTCGAACGCGTGCTGGTCGGAGACGGGACGGGTGCCAACGAAATGGTCAAAGTTGCTCATGGACGGGGCGAGGGTTCGGTCAGTCAGTTGTCGGTTTCAGCAATGCGCATGAGGGCGTCGCGATCGCGCACCACCAGGCCGCCCGGCTCGATGCGGATGGCGTCCTCGCGCTCCATGGCCTTGAGCTCCTGGTTCACCCGCTGGCGCGATGCGCCCAGCAGCTGCGCCAGTTCTTCCTGCGCCAGCTGCAGGCCGATACGCATCTCGCTGCCGTCCGACAGGCTGGGAATGCCGTAGCTGCGCACCAGGTGCACGAGCTGCTTGGCCAGCCGCGCGCGCAGCGGCAGGGTGTTGAGGTCTTCCACCAGGCCGTAGAGCTGGCGGATGCGCCGCGCATGCAGGCGCAGCATGGCTTCGTAGAACTCGGTATGCGCCGCGAGGATCTTCCTGAAGTCGGCCTTGGCCACGCACAGGATCGTGGTGTCGCCGTGCGCATAGGCATCGTGCGTGCGCCGGTCCCCGTCGAAGATCGCCACGTCGCCGAACCAGATGCCCGGCTCCACATAGGTCAGCGTGATCTGCTTGCCCGAGATGGAGGTGGAGCTCACCCGCACCGCGCCGCGCGCGCACGCAATCCACTCCTCGGGCGGGTCGCCGCGCGCGGCGATGAGGCCGCCGTCCTTGAAGCGTTTGACGTATGCACATCGCAGGATGTCGTGGCGTAGTGAAGGTGAGAGGGAAGAAAACCAGCGACCTGAGTTGATCGCTTCACGTTCTTCGATAGTAAGAATCGGGTCGTCCATGGTCTGTCTTTTGTGTGACTGGAAACAGGCCCATTGTCGCGTCAGGGACCTTCGCGCAGCGTCAGGGTTGTCACCTGCGTGTCTGCAGCAGGCCCGCCATGCAAAAGCCCCTGGGTGCTTGGCGGCATCCCAGGGGCTTCATCGTGGATGGTGGTGGCCGTCGGCGTGCGGTCACCGCCGGCAGCGTGCGGGGCTATTCGTAGCGAGGCACACGCTTTTCAAGGAACGCGGTGATGCCCACGCCGCCGTTGGCATGGTGCAGGTTGGTCACGAAATGACTGCGCTCCTGGCCCAGGTGGTGGGTGAGGCTTGCATGGGGTGCTTCATTGATCAGCTCCTTGATGCTGGCCAGCGCATTCGGCGCACGCGCATTGAGCTGCTCGGCCAGGGCGAGCGCGGCATCGAGTGCGCCCCCAGTTTCGGCAAGTCGGTTGACCACGCCCAGCGCGTGCAGGCGCTCGGCGCCAATGCGGTCGCCACACATCAGGATCTCCGTGGCCACCTGGCGGGGCAGGGCATGCACCAGGCTCCAGCTCGCGCCGCCGTCCGGGGACAGGGCCACGTTGCTGTAGGCCATCACGAACACGGCATTGCGCGCGGACACGATGAAGTCGCAGGCCAGCGCCAGCGAGAAGCCGGCACCGGCGGCGGCCCCCTCCACCGCGGCGATCACGGGCTTGGGATAGGTGCGGATGGTCTCGATCCAGTTGTGCAGCCCCTCGATGCTCTGGGCCTGCACCTCCGGGTCCTGCTGGCGGTTGGCCAGCAGGCGCTGCAGGTTGCCTCCCGAACAGAACATGCCGTCCGCGCCCGTGATGACCACGCTGCGGATGTCGGGGCTGCTTTCGGCCACGCCCAGCGCCTCCACGCCCGCCGCGTACATCGCAGGGTCGATGGCATTGCGCCGTTCGGGATTGCGAAGGGTCAGGATCAGGGTCTGGCCCTGGCTGGTGCTCTGGAGTTCTGCGGGCATGTGCGTGGGTTACCTTGTGAAGGGCTGCGGACGGTTCACGTGGGGGTGTGCAGTCGGTCTGGAAGCAGGGCCCGTGCGGTGCGCGCGGCCGGCGCCAGCGGCCGCCGCGCCCCGCAAGGAGCCTTCATTCATTCATTCATTCATTCCTCCACATGCGTGAGGCTCAGGCCGATCGCGCCGCGCCGGCGCAGCCAGGGGCTGGGGCGGTAGCGGGTGTCGCCATAGACGGTCTGCATGTTGAACAGCACTTCCAGGATGTTGGTGGGACCCCAGCGGTCGCCCATGGCCAAAGGCCCCAGCGGATAGCCCAGGCCCAGCGTGACGGCGGTTTCCAGGTCCTTGGGAGAGCAGATGCCTTGCTGGCAGATGTCGCTGGCGATGTTCACGATGGTGGCCACCACGCGCTGCGTGACGAAGCCGCCGCTGTCGCGGATCACGCTCACCGCCTTGCCGTCGCGGGCGAACAGCGCATGCGCCGCGTTGCGGATGTCCACGCGCGTGGCCGGGTTGGTCGCCAGCACGCGGCGCCTGGTGGCGGCATCGTCGATCAGCATGTCGATGCCGATGGTGCGGGCCGGGTCCAGGCGCTCGACCACGGCGACGGTGGTCACGTCAAAGCCCAGCGGCGCGACGAGCGTGATGGCCTGGGGCGAGGGCGATGGGCCGGTTTCGATGGTGGCGCCCAGGTCCTTCAGCAGCTGGTACAGCTCGGCGCGCCGTGCCGCGCGGGGCGACACCCATACCGGGGGAAGGTCGGTCACCACCGGGGGCGGTGCCTCTGCGGGGATTTGCGCCACGCCCTCCACGTAGCGGTAAAAACCTTCTCCCACCTTCTTGCCCACCACGCCGCCGGCCAGGCGCTGCGCGGTGATCACGCTGGGGCGAAAACGCGGCTCGTCGTAGTACTGGCGGTAGATGGATTCCATCACCGGGTGCGACACGTCCAGCGCGGTGAGGTCCATCAGCTCGAACGGGCCGAGCTTGAAACCCACCTGGTCGCGCAGGATGCGGTCGATGGTGGCGAAGTCGGCCACGCCTTCGCCCACGATGCGCAGGGCCTCCGTGCCGAAGCCGCGCCCCGCGTGGTTCACGATGAAACCCGGGGTGTCCTGCGCCTGAACGGGGGTGTGGCCCATCTCTTTGGCATAGGCCGCCAGGGCGGTGCAAATCGCGGGGTCGGTCTTGAGGCCCGCGATGACCTCGACAACCTTCATCAACGGCACCGGATTGAAGAAGTGAAAACCCGCCAGCCGCTGCGGGCGCTGGAGCGCCGCCCCAATCGCGGTCACGGACAGGGACGAGGTGTTGGTGGCCAGCACGGCATCGCTGCGCACCACGGACTCCAGTTCGGCAAACAGCTTCTGCTTCACATCCAGCCGCTCGACGATGGCTTCGATCACCAGGTCACACGCGGCCAGATCGGCCACTGCCTGCACCGGGTGCAGCCGCGCAGCGAGGGCCGTGGCTTGATCGGCATCAATGCGCCCTTTGGCGACCAGCTTGCTCCATTGGTCTTGGAGCGCAGCCTGGGCGGCCTGGGCGGCGCCTGGGGTTGCGTCGAGCAGAAAAACCTGGCTGCCGGCCTGCGCGGCGATCTGTGCAATGCCCCGACCCATGGCGCCGGTGCCCACGATTGCGATGTTGGGAAACTGAATTTTCATAGCGCCATTATGGCTGTGGCGTTGCGTGGGACTTATGTGCAAGAATGGGCTGCGCCAAAAACAGAATTTATTGTGAAAATCCGTAACACCATTTTTGGGACCGGTCTGTGGGTGGTTGCTGCGGGCGCCTCGGCACTTTCGCTGGGAGGCAGCAGAGGCACGGTGGTGTTGGGTGCACCGGTGGATCTGTCGTTCGATGTGCAGCCCGATCCAGGCACGGACGTGGCCTCTTCCTGTGTGACGGCGCAGCTGAAGGCGGGGGATACGCCGGTTGGCGATGCCAGGGTGCGTGTCGTGCCCCTGCCCGACATGCGCGGGCGTTCACCGGCCGTGCGGGTGCAGGCGGCCATCGCGGTGGATGAGCCTGTGTTGCTGGTCACCTTGTCGGCGGGATGCACGGGCAAGGTCACGCGCACCTACACTTTTCTTGCGGAACTTCCCGTCACGATGGCCCGGTCGGCAGCGCCGATCGATGTCGCGCGGCTGCCTTCTTTCCCCGAAGGTGGCGCGGAAGCCCCCGGTGCGTCCCCGGGCGCGGCGGGCCAGCGAGCGGCCAGGCCGGCAGCACCCGCGGCGGCACCTTCTGCACCATCGCCTTCCGCGATCCGGCCCGCCACGGCACCGCCTCCTGCCGGCGCGGCGGAGCCCGTTTCCCGCAGTGCGCCCGCACGGCAGCCAGCGCGCGGCACGGCACGGCCCCCGGCCAGCGCCGCGTTGCCCCCGGCCAAGGGCACGGCGCAGGTGGCAAGGCCGGCGGACCAGGCCCGGCTCGTGGTCGAGCCGCTCGATATCTGGGTGGACCGGCCGGTGGCATTGCGTTCATCGCCCGGGTTGTTGGCCGTTCCTTCGGAGCAAGCCTCCGCGCAGCGCACCGAGGCCGCCGCCGTGTGGAAGGCGCTGAATGCCCAGCCGGATGATGCCCGCCAGGACAGCGGCCGGCTCAAGGCGCTGGAGAACGATGTGGCCACGCTGCGTGCGCAGGCGGCCCGCGACCGGGCCAGCGCGGCGCAGTTGCAGCAGCAGCTGGAACTGGCCGAGAACGACAGATTCCCGGCCACGGTGGTGTATGTGCTGGGCGGCTTGCTGTTGCTGGCATTGCTGCTCGCGGCGTGGACATGGACGCGCTTGCGCAGCGCCTCCGACAAGGCGGTGCGCGCGTGGCGCGATTCCGTGGCGGCGCTGGGCGGGCGCGATGCAATGGCCGCGCACGAAGCCGCCCTGGGCCTTGCGCCCCATCCGGGCGATGCCTGGCTGTCATCCGGCGAATCCCCGGCTTCCGAAGCGGCGGCAGTGGCTTCCACCGCAACCGCGGCGCCCGGGCCCGCCTTCGTGGCCACCGCCCCCGTGCCGAGTGCGCCCGCGCCGCTGCCGGCCAGCCCGCCCCCCGCTGCAGCACCGCCCCAGCCCGTGCTGCACATCGTCAGCCCCGAAGAGCTCTTCGACATTCAGCAGCAGGCCGAGTTCTTCATTTCGGTGGGGGAGCACCAGCAGGCCATCGAGGTGCTCAAGAAGCACATCGCCGAGCGGGGCGATACCTCGCCCCTGGCGTATCTGGAGCTTCTGCGGCTTTATCACACGCTGAGCCGGGTGGAGGAGTTCTCGCAACTGCGCGCCCAGTTCATGCGCTCGTTCAATGCGCAGGTACCCGAATTTACCGGCTTCCACCGCACCGGCCGCATGCTCTATCACTACACCGATGCGCTGGCGGAGATCGAGGCCGAATGGACCTCTCCGTCCGTGCTCGGGCTGTTGGAGAAATTGCTGTTCCGGCAGGACGGCGCCGCGTCGGTGGAGCCGTTTGATCTGGCGGCCTACGACGACCTGCTGCTGCTGCTGGCCATCGCGCAGACCACCCCGGCAAGCGCCCGGGGCGCGCCGGCGCCCCGCAAGCGCACCACGCCACTGGCCGAGCCGCGTGTCGACGCGCAGGTGCTGGCAGCGCCGCCCGTGGCGCCGGCAAGCACAGCGGGGGGCGGCCTGCCGCTGGATTCGCTGTCCGCGAGCCTGGAGTTCGATCTGGGCGAAATGCCTTCGGCCACAGGATGGCCGCCGCAGGAACTGGCGGCCACCGCGCCTTCCATGCCCGACGCTGACACCCGGGGTGCGCCGCTGGACCTCGATCTCTCGGAGCCGCCCCACCTGACGCTCAGCGATTTGCCGCCCGTGCCCGTGACCGCACCACCGTCCTCGGGCCAGGCGGTGGGCTTCGGCATGGACAACGACCTGGTGGAGCTGCGGCTGGAGCTGGAGCAGAAGAAGGCCGACCGCAGCTAGGCCGCGGCGGCTCGCCCTCCGGCCCCCGCGGGCCTGGCCTTACTCCACCATCCCGCGCATGAGCTGCGCGGCCGTGGCTTCGGGGTCGGAGGCATTGACGATGGCCCGCACGACGGCGATGGACCCCACGCCCGTGGCGCGCACCTGGGCAAACTGCTCCGCCCCGATGCCGCCAATGGCCACCTGGGGGTAGTGGCGCAGCAGGCGCGCATAGGCACCCAGCCGGCCCACGCCCTGTGGCGCGGTGGCCATCTTCTTGAGGGTGGTGGGAAACACGGCACCCATGGCAATGTAGCTGGGCCCCACGGCATCTGCGCGCACCATTTCCGCGTAGCCATGGGTGCTGACCCCCAGGCGCAGGCCCGAAGCGCGCAGCGCCCGAAGCTCGTCGGGGGCCAGTGCATCCAGGTCTTCCTGGCCCAGGTGGATGCCGTAGGCGCCCGCCTGGATGGCCACGCGCCAATGGTCATTGATGAACAGCAGGGCGCCCGTGCCCTCGACCGCCTGCACGGCGGCGTGGACCTCCTGCGCAATCGCGTGCTCGTCGGCGGATTTGAAGCGCAGCTGCACCGTGGGCACGCCCGCGCGGGCCATGCGGCCCACCCAGCCGGCATCCGGCAGCACGGCGTACAGGCCCAGCCTTTCCGGGCAGGGGGCGAACGCATCGGCGCGCGGCCGGGGCACCAGGCCAAAGTCCTGTGGCTCGTCGGGCCACTGGGCTGGCTGGAAGGCGCCCGTGCGCAGGCTCTGCGCCATCCAGGCCTGGGCCAGGCATTCCGCGTCGTGGGCAATGAAGCCCAGCGTGCTGCAGGCCTGCAGGGCTGCCAGGTAGGCGGGTTCCTGCCGCGTGGGCTCCGGGACAGGCTCGGCGCCAAAGCCCGCGAAGGTGGGGGCGTGGTGCGCAAGAAGGGCCTGCACCATGGCGCTGGTGTCGTCACGCATGTTGTTCGTGGTGCCAGAAGGGGGTGCCGAGCACGGGCGTGCTGGGCTGGGCGGCCTCCTGCGCCGCCATGGCACCGGCCTTGCGCGCGGCACGCCCGGCATTCACGGCGTCGGCGAACGCGCCCGCCATGGCCACCGGGTCCTGCGCCAGGGCCACGGCGGTGTTCAGCAGCACGCCGTCATAGCCCCATTCCATCACCTGGCAGGCATGCGACGGCAGGCCCAGGCCCGCATCCACGAGCATGGGCACGTCGAGGCGCTCGCGCAGCGTCTGCAGTGCATAGGGGTTCACGGGGCCACGCCCGGTGCCGATGGGCGCTGCCCAGGGCATGACGGCCTGGCAGCCCACATCGACGAGCCGCTGGCACAGCACCAGGTCTTCCGTGCAGTACGGCAGCACCTGAAAACCTTCCTTGATGAGGTGTTCCGCCACGCCCACCAGGTTCAGCGTGTCGGGCTGCAGCGTGTAGTCGTCGCCGATCAGCTCCAGCTTGATCCACGGTGTGTTGAACACCTCGCGCGCCATCTGCGCGGTGGTGATGGCCTCTTGCGCGCTGTGGCAGCCGGCGGTGTTGGGCAGCACGGGCACGTTGAGCTTGCGCAGCAGCTCCCAGAAGCTGCTGCCGCTTTCGGCCGGGTTGCTGCCCTGGCGGCGCAATGACGCGGTGACCATGGCGGGCTGCGCGCGCAACACGGCGGCTTCGAGCACCGCAGGGGATGGGTAGCGCGAGGTGCCCAGCAGCAGGCGGCTGGCGAACTGTTGGCCGTACAGCACCAGGGGGTCTTGGGGCGTCGAGGTGGTCATGAATTTACTATCTTTTTAATAGCTGCTAGCGCTTTGTGGATAAGCCCCAAGGGCCAATTTGTCTCAAGAAAGAAGGCCGGGGGTCAGCCCCCCGTCACGGGCGAGATGATTTCCACGCGGTCGCCGGGCTGCAGGGCCTGCGCGGCGTAGCGGGTGTTGGGCACAAAGTGGGTGTTCACGGCCACCGCAAACGGAGGGCGTGCCGCGATGGCGGCCACGGCATCGGCCACGGTGGCCCCTTCGGGCAGTTCATGCGGGATCTGGTTGATGGAGATGTTCATGCGAAGGCAGCGGCCGCGCTGGACTGGGAGGCGGGTTTCAGGTCCAGCGCGAGGTCAAAACGTTGCGAAAGCTGCGATTGTCCCGCGTTCAGCACTTCCAGCGTCACATCCAGCATCGCCGGCGCGATCATGAAGCCGTGGCGGTACAGGCCATTGATCTCCAGCACGCCCCGGCGCGGCTGGCGGATGGCGGGCAGGTTGTCGGGCAGCGTGGGGCGGCACTGCGTGGCCAGCTCCAGGATGCGGCCTTCCGCGAAGCCGGGGTGCACGGCGTAGGCGGCGGAGAGCAGCTCCAGCGTCGATCGCACGCTGGCGGGCGAGACGTCGTCCGATTCGATCTCGGTCGCGCCGATCACGAACAGATGGTCTTGTTTGGGCGCGATGTAGATCGGGTAGCGCGGGTGCACCAGCCGCGTGGGGCGCTGCAGCGTGACATCCGGTGCGTGGATGCGCACCACCTCGCCCCGCACACCCCGCAACGCGGGCCATTGGGCCCTGGCACCGAGGCCGCGGCAGTCCAGTACCCAGTCGGGCTGGCCGGGGGCGCCGGGCGCAAAGGCCTCGGGCGACCGGGGCGCGTGCCAGTGCGCGCGCACGGACAGCCGCTGCATTTCCACCACCAGGGCAGCCAGCAGCTGCCGGTTGTCGAGCTGGCCTTCACCGGGCAGGTACAGCCCCTGCGCAAAGCGCTGCGCGAGGGTGGGCTCCGCCTGGGCCAGCGCGGCGCCGTCGAGCTTTTGCAGGGCGGGCAGCTCGGGCACCGTGTGCTGGTTGGCTTCCAGCTGGCGCGTGAGCCGCTGGGCTTCGGCCGCGTCCTGCCGGTGCCACACAATGAGCGTGCCGGCCTGCTGGAAGAACACGGGCTCGGCCAGCGCCGCCAGCAGCTGCGGCCAGCGGGTGAGGGCATGGTGGCCCATGCGCACCACGCCGGGCTCGGTGATGGCCGATTCGGCCAGCGGCGCCAGCATGGCGGCGGCCACGGTCGCGGCCGAATGCTCGGCGGCCGGGCTGCCCGCGTCATAGATGTCCACACGGTGCCCCTGGCGGGCCAGCTCCACCGCCAGCAATCGGCCCATGAGGCCCGCGCCCAGAATGGCAAAAGAAGAGGGTTGAAGTGGCATAAGTCCGTCTGTCTGTCTGTGTGTTGGCTGGCAACCATGGACAAAACGGGGGCAGGGCCGCTCTTGGAAACTCCCCACGCCAGCATGACCTGGATCGGGTAGCGGGGCCAGTACGCGCCGCGCGGTGCGCAGTGTTCTGTGGTGCCCCAGGGTATTTCTCAGTCGCGCACCCAAGAACCTGTTCAGTTCTCGACCGCGGGACACCCCTGTTTCGTCCGGAAAAATCAATTACAGCACAACCCGTGGCAGCTCTTTTTGCGCTAACGCATAGGCCATAATTTTTGCCATGACTTCATTGATTCCCCCGACCTCCGCAGCACGCCGCTATGTGCGCGTGCTTTCCATCGCCGGTTCCGACAGCGGCGGCGGGGCGGGCATCCAGGCCGACCTCAAGACCTTCAGCGCCCTGGGCTGCTACGGCATGACGGCCATCACCGCCATCACGGCCCAGAACACCTGCGGCGTGACGGGCATCCACGGCATTCCGCCCGAGATGCTCAAGGCCCAGATCGATGCCGTGGTGCAGGACATTGGCGTGGATGCGGTCAAGATCGGCATGCTGCATTCGCCCGAAGTGGTGCGCGTGGTGGCCGATGCCATCCACACCTACCAGCTGCCGCACGTGGTGCTCGACCCGGTGATGGTGGCCACCAGCGGCGACCGGCTCATCGCCGCGGAAACCGTGAACGTGCTGGTGCAGGAGCTGTTTCCGCTGGCCGAGGTGATCACCCCCAACCTGGACGAGGCCGGCTGGCTGCTGGGGCGCACGATCGAGGGCGTGGATGCGCTGGCAGCTGCGGTGGACGGGCTGCTGGCCCTGGGCGCCCCGGCGGCGCTGCTCAAGGGCGGCCACCTGCCCGGAGACTGGGTGGTGGATGTCCTGGCCACACGCGGCGGCGTGCGGCAGCGGCTGGAGTCCGCACGCATTGCCACGCACAACGGGCATGGCACGGGCTGCACCCTGTCATCGGCCATCGCGGCACACCTGGCGCGGGGCCTGCCCTTGCAGCAGGCGGTGGAGCGCGCGCGTGCCTACATTCTGGGCGCCATCGCGGCAGGGGCCGATGTGACCACCGGCCGTGGCCATGGCCCGCTCAACCACGGCCATGCGCCCGTGGCGCAGCTGGTGCTTTAAAGGTTTGATTGTTTTTGGCCTCTGGCGCTTATCCATTAAGCGCTAGGTGCTCACAATTCAATAGCGATTCAACGCACCCGTGGCCGTGTGGCCCAGGCCAGCACAAAACTGAACGCCAGCGCCGGCAGCGCCGAGCCCGCGCCCGGCACCACCTGCGGGGCCAGATGGTAGACGGCAATCCCCACCAGCCAGATCGCCACCGGGGCCGCATTCACCCGGCGTGCCGCAGCGAGCAGCGCGGGTGCGTTGGCGCCAAAGGCCAGCCGCCCCAGGATCACGCCAAACAGCGGCACGAACACCGAGCTGAGCAGCAGCAAAAATGGCTCCAGGCTGTGCATGGGCAGCACCAGCGCGAGGCCGGTACACACCGCAGCCATGGCCAGGCCCCACTTGCGTACGCCCCAGCGCGGCAGCAGGCTGTGTGCCGACACCGCGCCCGAATACGTGTCGCCATAGGCGTTGTCCACCTCGTCGATCAGGATCAGCGACAGCGCGATCAGCCCGCCCTGGGCCAGCAGCAGGGCCTGCACCAGGTCCTTGCTCGGCAAGGTCAACGCTACCAGCACACCGAGCGTGTAGCACCACATGTTGGCCAGCGCATAGCCCAGCCAGGTGCCGCGCAATGCGGAGCCGCCGTTCTTGCCGTGGCGCGCATAGTCGGCCACCAGCGGCAGCCACGAGATGGGCATCGCGATCACCAGGTCCAGCGCGGGCAGCACACCCATGCCGCCTTCGCCCTTGCGCGTCCACAGCGCTTCAAAACCCTGGGCCTGCGCCAGCGACAGGAACTGCCACGACAGCCACAGCAGCGACAGCACCACCAGCGGCAGCGCCACGCGCGCGATCACCTTGCGCACCAGCTGCACCATCGATCCGCTGATGAGCAGCATCACCACGCCGCCCCACAGCAGCGTGGCCAGCACGGGCCAATGCGCGCCGGCCATGGTGCCGGACTGCTGGCCGATGGCCACCGTGGCGTCGCGCATCACCACCAGCTCGAACGTGCCCCAGCCGACCAGCTGCACGATGTTCAGGACGATCGGCAGGCTGGCGAACGTGCGGCCATAGACGGCATGCATCAGCCCGGCGCTGGCCAGGCCGCTGTCGCAGCCCAGCTTGGCCACCCAGCCCAGCAGGCCCGCGCCCACGATGGAGCCGCAGACGATGGCGATCAGCGCCTCTTGCGTGCCCAGCGCGGGCATCAGGTAGGCGCCCACCTGCATGACCAGCAGGCCCACGCCCAGGCTGAACCAGAGCGAGGCGTGGTCGTGCCATTGGAAGACGCGGCGGTCGGGGGAGACGGGGGCCAGCGCTTCGTTGGTGGCGGGCGCGGCGGGGGATGAGGACATGGCAGGCTCCGTGGCAGTACAGAGCAGGGGCGGCCCGCCAGCGCACCCCAAAGTCATTTCATTCTGGGCTGTGCCGAGGCGGACGTGCTTCCCTGCGCGAGGATGATCTCAATCAGGTTCAAAGGGACTCTCTCAGTCGGTTCCGGTGGCCCGGTCCCGACACCCCTAGCGTGGGCGTTCCAGAAGGAACGCGGGGCCATTGTAGTGGGGCGCTCAGGGCGCGGGGCGGGCGATGGGGATCGCGTAGTGCATCACCGAGTCGCCGGACGTCGGGTGGTACTGGGCACCGTAGATTTCCAGATCCGGCCCCAGGGTGTGCGATGGGCCCGCCGACAGCAGCCAGCTCGAGTAGATGTAGTTCACCGTCGCATCGACATTCTGCGCAGGGCCCCGGTGGGTGAAGCGCGCATAGGTCGATGCGGGGATTTCCATGGCCACCATGCCCGGTGGCAAGGCGCCGGGGCCCTTCACCTCGATGCAGGCCAGGTAGCGCAGCGCTTCCGTGTGGGGCCCCGCCGGTGCCACGACGCCATAGCAGACCCCGGGCACGGTGTTCGCAATCTCGCCCAGCCGGGGCAGGAACTTCGCCCACAGGGGCGGCAGCTTCTGGCCCAGGTTGTTCTTTTCGGAATCGATGCCGTAGTAGTCCGTGGGCAGCCCGACCAGCTGCATGGCGGGCTGCTCCTTTATGTCGGGTGCCAGGGAGATGTTGTGGTGAATGTGCGCGAGGTAGCTTTCGTCAAACCGGATCTTGCGCACGAACAGCGAGCGGTTGCCCATCTTGCGGTACTGCGACGGCGTGAGCCGAAAGCAATCCCGAAACGCGCGCGTGAAGCTTTCCTGCGTCTCGTATCCGGACGCCAGTGCGATGTCGAGCACGCTCAGCCGCGTGCTGGTCAACTGCTCCAGCGCCCGCGAGAACCGGCGCGAGCGGATGTAGGTCTTCAGGGTTTCGTTGGTCAGCGCCTTGAAGATCCGCTGGAAGTGCCACTGGCTCATCCCCGCGGCCCGCGCCACCTCGGAAAGCTGGATGTCGGATTCGAGATGGGCCTCGATGAAATCGATGCCCTCCTGGATTTGCCGCAGATAAAGCACGTTGGCGTCCGTTCACGGGGTTTCAAAGAAACCGGTCATGGCCACGAGCCGGTTCTGGTCGTTGTACCGGCCGTAGCTCACGCCTTCCCCGATCACCTGTCCGCTGCCATCCACCATGTTCCATTTGGCGATGCTCTGCTGGTTGTGGCTGGCGAAATAGTGGGTCACGAAATGCCCGCCGGGGACCTGACTGTGAAAGTTGTCCATGTAGGTCGTCAATTGGTCCCAGCCCTGGGCGGTGGCCAGTGGGTCGTTGTAGGTGCAGGCGGGGTCGAGGGACTGGGCAAAAAGGGCTGTGCGGTCCGCGGCCGAGTCGGTCTTCCACGACGCGGTGTAGGTGTCCCAGATGGATTGAAGGGGTTGTTGGCTCATGGTGTGCTCCTGATGGTGTTGACGGGAGACGCCATCGTGCCGGGCGCTTGCGCGCCTTTTGGACATTTTGTGCTTATTTGTCAGCCGGGCCGGCTTGGCACGCAGCGATGCGTGCCCTGGCCCGCCGGGACTACGCGCTGACGGACGGCGCCGATCCCGGTGCCACACCCAGCAGCTGGTGCAGCCGTGGGCTCGTGGTGGTGTATTGCAGCGCCACCTTGTCGCCCTTGAGCGCCTCGGCCGCGCCAAAGGCCGCCAGCGTGGCCTCGTGGAAGCCGCACAGGATGAGCTTGCGTTTGCCGGGGTAGGTGTTGATGTCGCCCACGGCGTGGATGGCGGGCACGCTGGTGCGGAAGGCTTCGGTGTCCACCACCAGCTGTTTGCGGTCCATGGCCAAACCCCAGTCCGCAATGGGCCCGAGGCGGGGCGAGATGCCCAGCACGGCTACCAGCAGGTCCAGCGCCAGGGCGCGGCTGCTGCCATCGGCGTCCACCACCTGCAAGGCGGTCAGCGGGTCGCCAGCGGTTTCGATACCGGTGATCTGCGCGGCCTCGACGTGGATGCGGCCCGCATCGCGCAGTTGCTGCAGGCGCTGCAGCAGGGCATCCGGGGCCTGGAACACATCGCGGCGGTGCAGCAGGCTCACGCGGGCGGCCTGGCCTTGTTCGGCCAGTTCCACGGCGCGGGCCACGGCGGGCTCGTCGCCGCCGTGCACGACCACATGGCGCCCGGCCACGTGGGCCGTGGAGGGCAGGTTCTGGTAGTGGACCTGGGTGCCCACAAAGCGCTCGATGCCGTCCACCTTGAGCGTGCGCGGCACAAAGGCGCCCACGCCTGCGGCAATGAACACGCTGCGGGCCAGCAGCTGCGCACCTTGCGAGGTTTCGACCAGCAGGCGCCCATCGGCCTGCACGGTGAGTGCGGACACCAGCGTGCCCAGGTGCCACTGGGTCTTGAACGGCGCAATCTGCTGAAGCAGCAAACCGGCCAGCTCGCGCCCGGTGCACACCGGGATGCCCGGGATGTCGTAGATGGGTTTGTCGCCGTACAGCTCGACGCACTGGCCACCCGCATGGGGCAGGGCGTCGATCAGGTGGGCGGTGATGCCTTGCAGGCCCAGCTGGAAGACCTGGAACAGGCCCACGGGACCCGCGCCGATGACGACGGCGTCGGTTTCTTGAATCATGCTCAAGCCACGCGCGCAGCGCCCGAAACTGGCGCTGCCAAAGACCTGTGCCACCGTGGAACTGGCTTTGCCAGGCCACTGGTGGCGTCCCCCTTGGGGGATGGCGCGAAGCGACTCAGGGAGGTCACTTGACCAGTTCGTTGACCTTGCCCGGCTTGCCGTTCCACTCGTCGGCGTCGGGCAGCGCGGGCTTGCGCTTGGTGATGCTCTTCCAGCCGTCGGCGAAGGCCAGGTCGGCATTGAGCTTGATGAAGGCGATCTGGTCGGCCGGCAGGTCTTCTTCGGCAAAGATGGCGTTGGCCGGGCACTCAGGGATGCAGACGGCGCAGTCGATGCACTCGTCGGGATCGATGACGAGCATGTTCGGGCCTTCGCGGAAGCAGTCCACGGGGCACACGTCCACACAATCGGTGTACTTGCACTTGATGCAGTTTTCGGAGACGACGTGGGTCATGACAAAGGTTGTGTGGGTCGGTGAAAACCCTCAATTTTAGAAGCTTTCACCGACCTTTGGTTACAGGGCCCCTTCCCCGGATGGGGTGACTTGGGGGGGTGGCGCTGATCTGGATCAGTTGACCAGCACGGCGCCAGCGGTTTTGTGGCTCGCGGTGTCCACCAGGATCAGCGATCCGAGCACCCGGGCCTTGCCGAAGGCTGTGGCGGGGATCGGCTCCTGCAGCAGCAGGTCCACATGGCCGATGGCGTTGGGGTCGAGCTGCGTGGCGGCTTCCTCGGCCAGCGTGTGGATGTTGAGCTTGTGCACCACGGCCTTCACTTTGGCCTTGACCCAGCGGTGGCCGTGCAGCGCCCAGTACACGCGGCCGGCGACCAGGGGTTCGTCGTCCATCCAGGCCACGGTGGTGCGCAGCTCGCGGCTGGCGGGCCATGCGGGCACGCTGGCCGGCGTGTCGAAGTCGTCCTCGGCGGGGGCGGTGGTGGCCGCGGGCGCGGCCAGAATCCAGTCGCCGCGCGAGACGTCCACCTCGCGGTCGAGGATGAAACCGGCGCTGGTGCCAGCGGGCACGTCGGTGGGGCGGCGGGCATGGTCCAGCACCTGGGCCACGGTGGCCAGCTGGCCGCTGGGGAAGATCTGCACCGGCGTGCCGGGGGTGACATTGCCCGAGGCCACACGGCCCCAGAACACGCGGCGGCCTTGGGATGTGTCGGACGAGGACGAGAACTTCTCGACCCACTGCACCGGGAAGGCCAGGGGCAGCGCCGTGTCGGGGGGCGTGTTGGGCAGGGCTTCGAGCACCTGCAGCAGCGTGGGGCCCTCGTAGCCGCACCAGCCCGCGTGGGCGTCCACCACGTTCCAGCCCTTGAGCGCCGACACGGGCACCGTCGCACGCACGGCGATGCCGGCGGCCTGGGCAAACGCCGCCAGCGCGCCCTGGATGTGCTTCCAGGCGAGCGCTGGGTCTTCCACCGCGTCGAGCTTGTTCACGGCGAACACCAGCGAATGCACGCGCAGCAGGTGGGCCAGCAGGCTGTGGCGGCGGGTTTGCGGCAGCAGGGCGAGGTCGGCGTTCTTCCAGTCGAGCTTGGTGGCATCGACCAGCACCACGGCCGCGTCGGCGCTGCTGGCGGCCGTGACCATGTTGCGGGTGTACTGCTCGTGGCCGGGCGCGTCGCCGATGATGAACTTGCGCTCTTCGGTGGCGAAGTAGCGGTAGGCCACGTCGATGGTGATGCCTTGCTCGCGCTCTGCGCTGAGGCCGTCGGTGAGCAGGGCCAGGTCGGTTTCGCCCTGGCGCTGTACGCCGGCAAGGTGGTCCTGCAGCACGGCCTTGCTGTCCACCAGCAGGCGGCCGATCAATGTGCTCTTGCCATCGTCCACCGAGCCGCAGGTGATGAACTTCAGGGCGGAAATGTGGTCATTTTGGCCGCCAGCGCTTGATGCATAAGCGCTAGTAGCTATCGAATTCATAGTGGTCATCAGAAGTACCCGTCTTTCTTGCGCTTTTCCATCGAGGCATCGCTGGTCTTGTCATCCATGCGCGTCGCGCCGCGCTCGCTCACGTCGGCGGCCAGGGTCTCGATCACGATGTCGGCGGCCGTGGCCGCCGTGCTCTCCACCGGTGCGGTGCAGGTGATGTCGCCCACCGTGCGAAAACGCACGTCGCGCGTCTGCACCGTCTCGCCCTCGCGCGGCGGGGTCAGCTCGGTCACCGGCATCAGGAGGCCCTTGCGGTCCACCACCTGTCGCTTGTGCGTGTAGTAGATGCTGGGCAGCGCGATGCTCTCGCGGTCGATGTACTGCCACACGTCGAGTTCGGTCCAGTTGCTGATGGGGAACACGCGGAAGTGTTCGCCGGGCTGCAGGCGGGTGTTGAACAGGGTCCACAGCTCGGGGCGCTGGGCCTTGGGCTGCCACTGGCCGAAGCTGTCGCGGTGCGAGAAGATGCGCTCCTTGGCGCGGGCCTTTTCCTCGTCGCGGCGGGCGCCGCCGATGAGCGCGTCGAAGCGGAATTCCTCGATCGCTTCGAGCAGCGTGACCGACTGGTGCACGTTGCGCGATTCGCCGGGGTGGGCCAGGCGCACGGTGCCGCGCGCCATCGAGTCCTCGACGCTGCGCACGATGAGTTCGGCGCCCAGCTCCTTGGCGCGGAAGTCGCGGAAGTCCGTCACCTCGGGGAAGTTGTGGCCCGTGTCGATCATGAGCAGCGGGTAGGGAATGCCGCCGCCGCTGGCCTTGGTGCCAAACGCTTTTTCGGCGCACTTGAGCATGACCAGCGAATCCTTGCCGCCCGAGAACAGCAGGGTGGGGCGCTCGAAGGCGGCGGCGACCTCGCGCAGGATGAAGATGGTTTCCTCTTCCAGGGCGTCGAGGTGCGAATTGTTCAGGTGGTGGCTCATGTTGTTGGTCTTTTTCTCAAGCAGCGCTGAGTCGGTGCGTGCGTTCATGGTCGGGTGCTCTCGGTCATCAGTTCAAAGGCTGCGGCGCATGCCACTGGCGCACTCGAGACCAGTGCACCCGTGGAACCGGCTTTGCCGGGCCACCGGGCGTGTCCCCCTCCCGCGCAGCGAGAGAGGGGGAAGACGCGAAGCGGCTCAGGGGGAGTCATTTTCGAGGTCAATGCGCGATGTGCAGGCCGCACTCGCGGTTCTCTTCGCCCTTGGTCGGGTCCACATAGTCGAAGTTGTTGGGCAGGCCGTGCTGGACGCAGTATTCGTGCAGATCCTTGGACGACCAGTGCAGCAGCGGCGCCACCTTGATCAGGCCGTCGGGGTTGATGCTCACCGGGTCCATCTGTGCGCGCACGGCGGTGTCGGTGGCGCGCAGCGCGGTGAACCAGACCTTGGGCGCGGTCTCGCGCAAGGCGCGGGCGAAGGGCTCGAGCTTCACTTCTTCGGTGAACGCGGCGTGGCGGGGGTCGTCCAGGGCAGGCGTTGCGCCCTCCACGGCCTCGCGGTGCGCGCGCGAGCGGCGCGGCAGGTAGATCTTGAGGTTCAGGCCCAGCTGCTTCGTCACCTCGTCGGCAAAGCGGTAGGTGGCTTCGGTGTTGTAGCCGTTGTCCATCCAGACCACCGGCACATCGGGGTTCACTGCGGACACCATGTGCAGGATCACCGCCTCGAACGGGCGGAAGTTGGTGGTGACGATGGGGCTCTGGCCCAGGCCCAATGCCCAGGCGACGAGGCCTTCGGCGTTGCGGCCCAGGTCGGCATTGACGCGTGCGAGATCGAATTGGCTCATGGTGGAGTGCTCGTGGGTGTGCGTAGCAGCGCTGCGGCCTGGCTCAGGCGGCAGCCTTGTCGGCAAAGAGAGGCTGCGGGTGCACCGCGTCGCCCTGGTAGAAGCCGGGGAACATCTCGAACTGGCGCTGCGCATCGGCCGGGTCCACGCCATCGCGCAGCACGGCCGACGAAAAGCCCGTGCGCTGCATCTGCACCAGCTGGTCGATCAGCACGTCGCCCGTGGCGCGGATGTCGCCCGCAAAGCCGCGGCGGCGGCGCAGCAAGAAGGCCTGGCTGAACGCGCGGCCATCGGTGAAGCTGGGGAAATGCAGGTCCACGCGCTCGACGCCGTCGAGCGGCAGGGCCAGTGCATCGGCATCGTTGGCCAGCGCCACGGCGCGGGCATCGCCCTCTGCGGGCGGCTGGTGGTCTTGGGAGGCAAGAATTTTCATGGGTCTTATCAGGGCGTGGCGGCTGGCGATCAGGCCGTGGCCAGCTCTTCCTTGGCGGGGTGGCGGGCAGTCTTGGCGGCTTCCTTGAAGGGGTCCAGGCCGGTGCGGCGCACGGTGTTCTGGAAGGTCTCGCCGCTTTCACGCAGGCTGCGGTAGGTGGTCAGCACGGCTTCGATCACGTCCGGCACTTCGGCGGCCGAGAACGAAGGGCCGATCACCTTGCCGGCCACGGCGGCGCCCGACAGGTCGGAGCCGTCGGAGCCGCCGAGGGTGACCTGGTACCACTCCTTGCCGTCCTTGTCGACGCCCAGGATGCCGATGTGGCCGCTGTGGTGGTGGCCGCAGCTGTTGATGCAGCCGCTGATGTGCAGGTCGATCTCGCCGATGTCGTCGAGCTCGTCCAGGTCCTGGTAGCGCTGGGTGATGGCCTCGGCGATCGGCAGCGAGCGGGCGTTGGCCAGCGCGCAGAAGTCGCCGCCGGGGCAGGCGATCATGTCGGTGAGCAGCTGCACGTTGGCGCTGGCCAGGCCCAGGGCCTTGGCCTCTTGCCACAGCTCGAACAGGCGGCTGGCGTGCACCCAGGGCAGCACCACGTTCTGGTCGTGCGTCACGCGGGCTTCGCCGGCGGAGTATTTGTCCACCAGGTCGGCCACGGCGATCAGCTGGTCACTGGTCGCGTCGCCGGGCGACTGGCCGGGGCGCTTGAACGACAGCGTCACGGCGCGCAGCTGCGGGTTCTGGTGCGCGTGCACGTTGCGCTTGAGCCAGCGGCCAAACATCACATGCTCCGCCGCCTGTGCGTCCAGCGACGCCTGCAAGGCTGCGGGGGCCACGTCGGCAATGTCGGCCAGCCTGGGGGGCACAAAGCACGCCGCCACGCGGTCGAACTCGGCCTGCGGGATGGTGTGCGGACCGCCGTCGATCTCCATGATCTGGCGGTACTCTTCTTCCACGTCGTCGATGTACTGCTGGCCCTCGGCCTTGACCAGGATCTTGATGCGTGCCTTGTATTTGTTGTCGCGGCGGCCGTGCTCGTTGTACACGCGCACGATGGCCTCGATGTAATTCATGACCTGGTTCCAGGGCAGGAACTCGCGGATCACCGTGCCGATCACCGGCGTGCGGCCCATGCCGCCGCCCACGAAGACCTTGAAGCCGATCTCCCCCGCCTCGTTCTTGACGAGGTGCAGGCCCACGTCGTGCCAGCCGGTGGCGGCGCGGTCGTCCTTGGCGCCGCTGATGGCGATCTTGAACTTGCGCGGCAGGAACGCGAACTCCGGGTGCAGCGTGGTCCACTGGCGGATGATTTCCGCGTAGGGGCGCGGGTCCACGATCTCATCCACGGCCACGCCGGCCAGTGCGTCGGTGGTGGTGTTGCGGATGCAGTTGCCGCTGGTCTGGATGCCGTGCATGTCCACGGTGGCCAGCAGGTCCATCACGTCGGCGCTCTTGGACAGCGGAATCCAGTTGAACTGCACATTGGTGCGCGTGGTGAAGTGGGCGCAGTTCTTGGGCAGGAAGGTGGTGCCCAGCAGGCCCTGGCCTTCCATGGCGGCCTTGAACACGGCCGCTTCGGGCTCGTCGTACTCGCGGGCGATGGTGGCCAGCACGCGCAGCTGGCGGCTGGCGATCTCGCCGTAGGGCACGGCCACGCGCAGCATGGGGGCGTAGCGCTGCACGTACCAGCCGTTTTGCAGGCGCAGGGGGCGGAAGTCGTCCTCGGCCAGTTTGCCAGCCTGCCAGCGGTTGAGCTGGTCGCGGAACTGGCGGGCGCGCTGCTTGACGAACGTCTTGTCGAAGGGTGTGTATTGATACATCGTGGACCAATCAGATCATTATTAATTTGGCGCCTGCCCAGGCCAGCAGGAGGGACAGCGCGGAGCGGATCAGGCGCTCGGGGGTGCGGGTGACCAGGCGCGAGCCCAGCCAGATGCCCGGCAACGAGCCAGCCAGCAATTGTGCAAGCAAAGGCCAGTCCACCGAACCCAGCGTGGCATGGCCCAGACCCGCCACCAGGGTCAATGGCACGGCATAGGCGATGTCGGCACCGATCACGCGGGGCAGGGGTAGCAGGGGGTAGACCAGCAGCAGCACCGTGACGCCGATGGCGCCCGCGCCCACCGAGGTGAAGGTGACCAGCGTGCCGATCACGGCGCCCAGCAGCACGGGCAGGCTCCAGTGGCGGGGGCGGGTGGATTGCTCGGCGCTGGCCTGGCGCTTGGCATGGTCGGCCGCCTGGCGCTGGCGCGAGAAGGCCACCACCTTGTACAGCGTGGCCGCGGCTGTCAACAGCAGCGCGAAACCGAGCGTGGTCGTCATGATCCGCTGCGCCTGGGCACTGGCGGGGCCCAGGACCTTGAGCGCCCACAGCGCCAGCAGCGCGGCCGGAATGCTGCCCGCGCACAGCTGGGCCACCACGCGCCAGGGCACCAGGCGCTGGCGCGCCATGCTCACGGTGCCGCCCATCTTGGTGAATGCGGCAAACAGCAGGTCGGTGCCGATGGCCAGGTGGGGCTTCACGCCGAAGAAAAAGATCAGCACGGGGGTCATCAGCGAGCCGCCGCCGACCCCGGTCAGGCCCACGATGAACCCGACCGCAAAGCCTGCGAAGACAAACACCAATTCATGCATAGGGTGCGAATGTAGGATGCTCGCTTATGGATGCAAACTATTGTTTCGTCCTTCCAATATGCCTATTTGCTTATAAGCAAGGATTGGCGCGGGTTTCCACGGGGTAAGCCGCCGTGATTCCCGGTCACGAAGCTGTTACAGGCCCGCTACAACCGTTCGCTGCCCAGCGCTTTGGCGAGTTTCGTGTCGATGGGCAGGGGTTCTCCCTGCATGCGGGCGGCCAGCAGTTCGCCGCACAGAAGCGCCAGGGTCAGCCCGCGCGCGCCCATCGCTGTGCAGGCCCAGAGCCCGGGCAGCGCCTCGGTGTCGACGGGACCCACGATCGGCAGCCGGTCGGGCGCGGTGCAGCGCACGGCGGCCCAGGCGTGCAGGGGGCCGGGCTCAGCCTCCGCCGCCTGCGGTGCGGCGGCAAAGGCCGCGCGCAGCACCGGGGCCGTTTGGGGCAGCAGCGCCTGGAGCTTGGTCCAGTTGGCCGCGTGGGCCGCCTGGACGTCGGCCCCGGACGGAGGCAGGGTATCCACATCGCGCTCGAAGGTGGAGCCCATCACCCACGCAGCCGGGCCGCACGGGCCGTCACCCAGCGGAAAGCGGGGCACCAGGTTGCCGTTGCCATTCACGGGGAAAGGCACCCCGGGCCCGGGGCCTGCCTGGTGCTCGCCCCAGGACACCTGCCCGCGCACGGGCTGCAGGGGCCATCGGTGTTCCAGCAGCATCGCACTGCCCGCGCCCGCGGCAATGACGACGGTGGGCGCCTGGGCGAGCACCTGGCCCCGGGCGTCCAGCGCCTGCCAGACGGGCGCCGCGCCGGCGGCCTCCACACGCCGCAGGCGGGCCACCTCGCAGTGGCCCTGCCAGTGGATGCCGGGTTGCGCGAGCAGGGCGGCCGCCATGCGCGCGGGGCGTATCCAGCCCCCCTGGCTGTGCCAGCACGCGGTGGCTTCGCGGCCCAGGCCCGCGGCGGCCAGCGTTGCCGGCGGGGCCGGCTCGCTCCAGTCCACGCCGGGCCCCTGGCCCCAGCTGGCGGCCAGCCCGGGGGTGCCGTCGGTGCGGTGCTCCAGCACGCCGCAGGCCAACCAGTCGGTGCCTTCGCGCAGCAGCCATCGGGCTTGCTGCAGGGTAGTGCGCACGCCGCTGCGCGACAGGCGCGACAGCACGCTGTCGTCCGGCGACACATGGGGCGCGAACACCCCCGCCGGCAGGCCCGAGGCCCCGGCGGCGGGTTCCGCGGCGCTGTCCAGCACCCGCACCTGCCAGCCCCGGCGCGCCAGGCTGGCCGCGCTGGCCGCGCCGGCGATGCCCCCGCCGATCACGATGCAATCGCCGGGCAGCGCGGGTTCGGTCTGCGCGCGGGGGGCGGTGCGCGGCTCCCAGTGGGGGGCGTACTGGGCGTGCAGGTTGTCACGCTTGGGCGGCACGCCCGGGACACGGGCCACCGCGAAGCCGCACTGGGTGAGCGCGTCGCGCACCGCGCGCGCGATGGTCCAGGTGGACAGGCGGGTGCCGCGCCGGCAGCAGCGTGCCACGGCCTTCAGGGTGTGCAGGTCCCAGATCCCGGGGTTGCGCTGCGGGCTGAAACCGTCGAGGTAGATGGAATCCACCGTCAGCTGCTGCTGGCGCAGCACGGTCTGTGTATCGCCCACACACAGCGTGAGCAGCACCCGGCCTCCGTCGAACCGCAGCCGGTGCACCCCGGGCAGCAGGCCCCACCATTGGCGATGAAGCTCCTGCGCCAAGGGGGCCAGCTCGGGGTGGGCCGTGGTGGCGCGCAGCAGGTCGGCCGCGCTCACGGGCCAGGCCTCGGTCGACACGAAGTGCAGCAGGGTGGGGCGTGCGGGGTCAGCCCGCCAGGCGGCCCAGGTCACCAGGAAGTTCAGCCCGAAGCCGAACCCCGTTTCCAGAATGCGCCATTGCGGCTGCCCCGCCCAGGCGCCAGGCAGGCCGCAGCCCTGCAGGAAAACGCGGCGGGCCTGGTCCAGGCCGCCATTTTCACTGTGGTAGCGGTCACCAAAACGGGGGCTGTAGGGGGTGCCGTCCGGCAGCCAGTCAACAGGCTCGGAGATGACGCACCCCCTGAGTCGCTTCGCGCCGTCCTCCTCTCTCACGCTTCGCGTGGGAGGGGGCCGCAGCCAGCGGCCTGGCAAATCCAGTTCCGCGGCTACCTCGCCCGGGCAGCGCCAGTTTCATGGGCTGCGGGTGGTCGGCAATGCTACGGAAAACTGACATGGAGGCTCATGCGCTCGGCGGGACGTAGCCCGTTGCGGCATCCGCACCATCGCCGAAAAAGTGGTTTTGGCGAAACCACTTTTTGCAGCGCTGCATTTCGCTGCGCTTCATTGCGCGCTGGGCGGGACATATCCCGCCGCGGCGTCTGCGCCACCGCCAAAGAAATGGTTTTCCATCTGGCGGGCCAGGTACTGGCGGGCACGCGCGTCGGCCAGATTGAGGCGGTTTTCATTGACCAGCATGGTCTGGTGCTTGAGCCAGCCTGCCCAGGCTTCCTTGCTCACGTTTTCCCAGATGCGTTTGCCCAGCTCGCCGGGGTAGGGCGGAAAGTCGAGGCCCTCTGCTTCCTTGCCGAGCTTGATGCATTGAACGGTGCGTGCCATGGGGTTCCTTGTTGATGGGTGGAGTCTGCCGCAGCGCAAAGGGCTGCTCAGATGATTTGGATATAAAGAACTGAAATCTCAGTAGTTCCAGTTTTGAAGAGGGTCTTCCAGAATGCGTTTCATCGGTGAGTTGCACCGTTTTGCATTCGAAAAAAAGAGGCTCCCTATGAACTTTCGCCGCGACTTTATCAAGTTTCCCTTCGCCGCCGCCCTGGCGGGGAGTTTGGCCCTGGCGGCATTGCCGTCGTTTGCACAGTCTGTGACGCTGCTCAATGTGTCGTACGACCCGACGCGCGAGCTGTACGTGGACTTCAACCAGGCGTTCGCCAGGCACTGGAAAGCCAAGACCGGCCAGGACGTGACCGTCAAGCAAAGCCACGGCGGCTCGGGCAAGCAGGCGCGCTCCATCATCGACGGGCTGGACGCCGACGTGGCCACCCTGGCGCTGGCCGGCGACACCGACGCGTTGCACACCAACGGCGGCTGGATCCCCAAGGACTGGCAAAAGCGCCTGCCCCACAACAGCTCGCCCTACACCTCCACCATCGTGCTGGTGGTGCGCCAGGGCAACCCCAAGGGCATCAAGGACTGGGATGACCTCGTCAAGCCCGGCATCAGCGTGATCACGCCCAACCCCAAGACCTCGGGCGGCGCCCGCTGGAACTATCTGGCCGCCTGGGAGTTCGCCAAGCGCAAGAACGGGGGCAGCGACGCCAAGGCCAAGGACTTCGTGGCCAAGCTGTACGGCAACGTGCCCGTGCTGGACACCGGCGCGCGCGGCTCCACCATCACCTTCGCCCAGCGCAACCAGGGCGACGTGCTGATCGCCTGGGAGAACGAGGCCTACCTGCTGGAAAAGGAATTCGGCACCAAGTTCGACGTGATCGCGCCCTCGATCTCCATCCTGGCCGAGCCCGCCGTGACGGTGGTGGACAAGAACGTGGACAAGAAGGGCACGCGCGCCGTGGCCGAGGCCTACCTGCAGTACCTCTACACCGAAGAAGGCCAGGACATCGCCGGCAAGCACTTCTACCGCCCCGCCGTGTCCGACAAGGCCAAGGCCAAGTACGCCAAGCAGTTCCCCAAGCTGAACCTGTTCACCATCAACGACGCGTTCGGTGGCTGGGACAAGGCGGCCAAGGACCACTTTGCCGACAACGCCAGCTTCGACCAGATCTACACCAAAAAATAGGCTCACCCCGAAGCGGCCTTCGGCCGCCTCCCCTCAAGGGGCGCCACCCGTGGCCCGGCGAAGCCGGATCCACGGTGGCGCTGGCCAAGTCACGCCCTCTGGAAACACATTTCATGTCCGCTCTTCTCATCGCCGGCAGCCCCTCCGAGCGTTCCCGCTCCGCCGCCCTGCTGGACGCTGTCGCCCAGCGCCTGTCGGTGCGCGGCGCGCTGGTGGACCGCATCCATATCCGCGACCTGTCGCCCCAGGCCTTGCTGCTGGCCGACTTCGGCCATCCCACCGTGGTGGGCGCTGTCGACCAGGTGGCCCGGGCCAGCGTGCTGGTGGTGGCCACGCCGGTTTACAAGGCGGCCTACAGCGGCGTGCTCAAGGTGTTCCTGGACCTGCTGCCGCAGACGGCGCTCAAGGGCAAGATCGTGCTGCCCCTGGCCACCGGCGGCAGCCCGCACCACATGCTGGCGCTGGACTACGCGCTGCGCCCCGTGCTGCAGTCGCTGGGTGCCAAGAGCATCCTGCCGGGCATCTATGCCACCGATGCGCAGGTCACGCTGACGCCCGAGGGCGCCTACCACCTGAACGACGACATCGCCACGCGGCTGGACGATGCGGTCAACGTGCTCGTGACCGAGACGCTGCGCCCGTTCCCTGCCCAGGCCACGCGGTTCGCGCCGGTGCATTTCTCGCAGGTGCGATGTAGCGTCTGACGGGCCCCGCCCGCCCGCACATCCGCAGCGGTGGGGTGCCGCGGCCCGGCCGGGCTCCCCCATTTCTCGTTTCCCTCTTTCGATGGCCCCGCTGCCCGCAGCGGTGGGCAGGGCGGAGCACTGCCCGGTTCAGACGCCCCCTTTTTCATGATTCAAAGGACATTCACCATGAGCACACTGACACGCGACGGCGCAGCCAGCTCAGACCGCGCCCACGATGCCCCGCCCTCCGGCGGGCTGGCCGCCCTGCGCAACATGTTCATCGGCTTCGTGGTCTTCACCGCGTTCGTGCTGATCGCCGCCTTCCTGCTGGCGCAGCCGGTGCATGCCCAGACCAGGGGCGAGCTGCGGATTGGCTACCAGAAGTCGGCCAGCCTGTTCGTGCTGCAAAAAGCGGCGGGCACGCTGGAGAAGAAGCTCGCTCCCCTGGGCTTCGGCGTGAAGTGGGTCGAGTTTCCGGCTGGCCCCCAGCTGCTGGAAGGCCTGAACGTGGGCGCCGTGGACGTGGGCTATGTGGGCGAGGCGCCGCCCATCTTCGGCCAGGCCGCTGGCGCCAAGTTCGTCTACTTCGGGCATGACCCCGCCGCGCCGCGCGCCGAGGCCATCCTGGTGGCCAAGGACTCGTCCATCAAGTCGGTGGCCGACCTCAAGGGCAAGAAGGTCGCGCTCAACAAGGGCAGCAACGTGCACTACCTGCTGGTCAGGCAGCTCGAGAAGAACGGCCTCAAGCTCTCCGACATCCAGCCCGTGTACCTGGCCCCGGCCGACGGCCGCGCCGCGTTCGAGAGCAAGAACGTGGATGCCTGGGTGATCTGGGACCCGTTCCAGGCCGCCGCCGAGAAAGCCACTGGCGCCCGCGTGCTGGCCGACGGCACGGGCGGCGTGGTCAACAACTACCAGTACTACCTGGGCGCCCGCGACTTCGTCACCAGGAACCCCAAGGTGATCGCGGCACTGTTCGAGGACTCGGTGGCCCAAGGCATCTGGCTCAAGAAGAACCTGCGCCAGGCCGCAGAGCTGATCGCGCCGCTGCAAGGCCTGCCGGTGGACGTGGTCGAGCTGGCGCTGCAGCGCTACGAATTCAACGTCAAGCCCATCACGCCCGATGTGGCGGCCGACCAGCAAAAGATCGCCGACACGTTCTTCGAGCTGAAGCTGATCCCCAAGGCCATCAAGGTGAGCGACGCCGTCGTGCTCGGCGCGCAGCCCTGATGCCCCGGCCCCTTGCACACGCATCCATCTTCAGAAGAACACCATGACGACTTCGATCTCCCTGTCCCGCCGCCGCCTCGTCCAGGGTGCGGCCAGCGCAGTCGCGCTGCCGGCCTTCGGTGCGTTGGCGCAAACCCCCGCCCGTGAGTTCCGCATCGGCCATCAGAAGGGCTTCCTGAGCCTTCTCAAGGGCCGCGGCACGCTCGAAAAGCGTCTGACCCCGCTGGGTGTCTCCATCAAATGGACCGAGTTCACGGCCGGCCCCGTGCAGCTGGAGGCACTGAACGTCGGCTCCATCGACTTCGGCGACGTGGGCGAAGCCCCCCCGATCTTCGCGCAGGCCGCGGGCGCCCCGCTGGCCTATGTGGCCGCCACCGTGCCCCGCCCCAAGGCCGAGAGCGTGCTGCTGCCCAAGGGCTCGCCCATCAAGACCGTGGCCGATCTCAAGGGCAAGAAAGTTGCACTCAACAAGGGCAGCAACGTGCATTACTTCCTGGTCAAGCTGCTGGAAAAGCACGGCCTGAAGTACAGCGATGTGAACGTGGCCTTTCTGCCGCCCGCCGATGCGCGTGCCGCTTTTGAAAAAGGCTCTGTGGACGCCTGGGTGATCTGGGACCCGTTTGCCGCTGCCGCCGAAAAGACGCTGGACGCCCGCCTGCTGGCCGACGCCACCGGCGTGGTGGGCAACCGCGCCTACTACTTCTCGTCGCTGCAGTACGCCGACAAGAACACCGACGTGCTGCGCATCGCCATCGAAGAGATCAACAAGATCGACATCTGGGCCAAGGTCAACCGCGACCTGCTGGCGGCCGAACTGGCCCCGCTGTTCGGCATCCCCAAGCCCGTGCTCGATTTGTCCACGTCGCGTGCCGAGTACGGCACGGGCCCGGTCACGCCCGAGATCCTGGCCGAACAGCAAAGGATCGCCGACACCTTCTTCGACTTGAAGCTGATCCCCCAGCGCATCCAGGTGCGCGACGTGGCGCGCTCGCCGTGGTAGAGGCCGGGGTGCACCCCCTGAGCCGCTTCGCGTCTTCCCCCTCTCCTGCGGGAGGGGGACGCACCCGGTGGCCTGGCAGAGCCAGTTCCACGGGTGCACTGGCCTGGGCCGCGCCAGTTTTGAACGCCATGCGTCACACAGTCCGCCGCAATTGAAACCAAGGAGCCCTGACATGCCCACCGCTTCCGCAAACCCTGTCCACGACGCAGCACGCCGCGTGCTGCGCACCACGGCCAACGTCTGGCGCCTGAAGGCCCCGGCGCGCAGGCCGGTCCGCACCCGCAACCGTGTGCATGCCGGTGTGCGTGCCGATGTGGCGGCGGGGGGCATGCGGGCCTGTCCATTGCGTTTCGGCTTTTCGCTGGCGGGCTACGGCCTGGCCTTCTCCTATTGATGACCCCCACACGGCAAAGCGACACCATGAAAATCTACTGGTTCATCCCCACCCACGGCGACAGCCGTTACCTTGGCACAGCCAGGGGCGCGCGCCAGCTCAGCCTCGAGTACCTGCAGCAGGTGGCAGTGGCCGCCGACAGCCTGGGCTACGAAGGCGTGCTCATTCCCACCGGCCGTTCGTGCGAAGACCCGTGGGTGATCGCATCGAGCCTGCTGGCGGTCACGAAGAAGCTCAAGTTCCTGGTAGCGGTGCGCCCCGGCCTGCACCAGCCTGCGCTGGCCGCGCGCATGGCCGCCACCTTCGACCGCCTGTCGGGCGGGCGTCTGCTCATCAACCTGGTGACGGGTGGCGACCGGGCTGAGCTGGAAGGCGATGGCGTGTTCCTGGACCACGCCACGCGCTACGAGCAGTCGGCCGAGTTCATCCGCATCTGGCGCGAGATCCTCACGCGCAGCCACCGGGGCGAGACCTTCGACTACGAGGGCAAGCACCTGTCCGTCAAGGGCGCCAAGCTGCTGTTCCCGCCACTGCAGGAGCCGCACCCGCCGGTGTACTTCGGCGGCTCGTCCGACGCAGCGCACGACCTGGCGGCCGAACAGGTCGAGACCTACCTCACCTGGGGCGAGCCCCCGGCCGAAGTCGCCAGGAAGGTGGCCGATGTGCGCGCCCGTGCCGCCAAACACGGCCGCACCGTGAAATTCGGCATTCGCCTGCACGTCATCGTGCGCGAGACCGATGCGCAGGCCTGGGCCGCAGCCGAAGAGCTCATCAGCCATGTGGACGACGAAACCGTGGCGCGCGCGCAGTCGGTCTTTGCACGCATGGACTCCGAAGGCCAGCGCCGCATGGCCGCGCTGCATGCCGGGGGTGTGAAGCGCAGCCGCGCGGACCTCGAGATCAGCCCCAACCTGTGGGCCGGCGTGGGCCTGGTGCGCGGCGGCGCGGGCACGGCCCTGGTGGGCGACCCCGAGACGGTGGCCGCCCGCATCACCGAATACGCGAACCTGGGGCTCGACCACTTCGTGCTGTCGGGCTATCCGCACCTGGAAGAAGCCTACCGCTTTGCGGAGCTGGTGTTCCCGCTGCTGCCGCTGGGCGTGCGCGAGAAGCTCACCGGCGGCAATCCGCTGGGCCCGTTCGGCGAAACCGTGGCCAACGACTTCGTGCCACGCGCTTCGCAAAGCTGACCGCACCGACGAGGAGCCACGCCATGAGCATCCAGTCCATCAACCACGTGCAGCTGGCCTTTCCGGCCGGTGCCGAGGCGCCCATCCGGCGCTTCTATGCCAGCCTGCTGGGGCTGCCCGAAGTGCGCCTGCAGGCGGGCAACACGCTGCGCTTTGCGGCGGGCACCCAGCGCATCGACCTGGTGCCCACCGAGCACTGGCAGCCCGCGCCCGCAGTGTCGCACCTGGCATTCGAGGTGCAGGACCTGCCGGCCCTGCGCCACCGCCTGCTGCAGGCCGAACTGGCGCTGGTGGAAAACCGCGCACTGCCCGGCTACCTGCGCTTTTACGTCAAGGACCCGGCGGGCAACCAGCTGGAGTTCTTGGAGCCTGACCACGAACCGGAAATCAACCCATGACACAGACTGTCCGAGAGCTGCAGGTATCGCCCGTGGCCGACTCCGTCGATCTGCCGATCGAGAGTCCCTTGCTGCCCGCGCCGCTGGCCCGCTTCCTTGCCAGCGTTGCGCAGCGCCTGCTGCCCTGGGCCGTGCCCGTGGGGCTGATCGTGCTGTGGCAGATCGCGTCGTCGCAGGGATGGCTCTCCACCCGGGTGCTGCCCGCGCCCCTGGAGGTGATCAAGGCCGCCTGGACGTTGACCGTGTCGGGCGAGCTGTGGACCCACGTCAAGGTGAGCGCGGGCCGCGCGCTCGCGGGCCTGGCGATCGGCGGTGGCCTGGGCCTGCTGCTGGGCCTGCTCACGGGCTCGGTGCGCGTGTTCGAGACCTTGCTCGACTCCACCATCCAGATGGTGCGCAACATCCCCGCGCTGGCGCTGATTCCGCTGGTCATCCTGTGGTTCGGCATCGATGAGTCGGCCAAGCTGTTCCTCATCAGCGTGTCGGTGTTCTTCCCGATCTACCTCAACACCTTCCACGGCATCCGCAACGTGGACCCAGGCCTGATCGAGATGGGGCGCACCTATGGCCTCGGCCGCTGGCAGCTGTACAAGCAGATCATCCTGCCCGGCGCGCTCTCCAGCATCCTCGTGGGCCTGCGTTTCTCGCTGGGCCTGATGTGGGTGATCCTGATCGTGGCCGAGACCATCTCCGCGCAGGCGGGTATCGGCTACCTCACGATGAACGCGCGGGAGTTCCTGCAGACCGACATCGTGCTGGTCGGCATCCTGCTGTACGCGCTGCTGGGCAAGCTGGCCGATCTGTTCGCCAAGGGCCTGGAGCGCTACTGGCTGCGTTGGCATCCTGGTTATGCAACCCCCTGAGCAGCTGCGCGGCTTCCTCCTTCTCTCTACGTGCTGCGCGCTAGGGGAAGGGGGACGACACCGGCGCGGCGGCGGGGCGGCCCTTGCGCGGCGTCTCTCGCACCGGGCGCGCCAGTTGCAGGGGATGCGGCGATGCATCGGCCCCTGAGTTGCCAAGTTCCTCCTCATTTCAAGTTATCGACCACCATGACCACCCCTTTCCACATTCATCGGCGCACCATGCTGGGTGCCATCGCCGCGCTGTCGAGCGGCCTGGCCGCCGCGCAGGGCAAGCCTGAGACCCTGCAAACATTGCGCATAGGACTTCAAAAATCCTCCACCCTCACCACCATCCTGCGCACGCGCGGCACGCTGGAGCAGCTGCTCGCGCCGCTCAACGTCAAGGTGACGTGGCACGAGTTCACCAGTGGCCTGCCGCTGCTCGAAGCGCTGAACCTGGGCAACATCGACGTGAGCGCCGACGTGGCCGACACCGTGCCGGTGTTTGCCCAGGCAGCGGGCGCCAACCTCACTTTCGTGGCGCAGGAGTCGCCTTCGCCATCCGCCCAGGCCATCGTGGTGCGCGCCGATTCGCCCATCAAGACGGTTGCCGACCTCAAGGGCAAGAAGATCGGTTTTGCCAAGGCCGCTGGCGTGCACTTCTTGTTGATCGCCGCGCTGGAAAAGTCGGGCCTCGCGTTCAAGGACATCGAGCCTGCGTACCTGACCCCCGCGGATGGCCGCGCAGCCTTCGAGCGCGGCGCCATCGACGCCTGGGTGGTGTGGGACCCGTTCCTCGCTGCCGTGCAAAAGCAGTCCACTGTGCGGGTGCTGGCCGACGGGCGCGACCTGGCCTCCTACCAGCGCTACTACCTGGCCGGCACCCCGTTTGCCCAGGCGCGGCCCGACGTGCTGCGCGTGTTCTTCAACGAGCTGCAGAAGGCTGGCGTCTGGGTCAAGCAAAGCCCCAAGGACGCGGCCGCGCTGCTGGCGCCCGTGTGGGGGCTGGATGCGGGCGTGATCGAGCTGGCCAACAGCCGCCGCAGCTACGAGGTGCGTGCCGTGGTGCCCGCGGCGCTGACTGAACAACAACGCATCGCCGATGCCTTCTTTGCCGAAAAGCTGCTGCCCAGGCGCGTGAATGCGCTCGACGTGCCGCTGTTCAAGACCGGAGCCTGACACCATGACCCAGACCCACACCCCCGCCGCACAAGGCGTGCGCCTGGAAGTGCGCGGCGTGGACAAGCGCTACGGCACCCGCGACGTGCTCAAGAAGACCGAACTCGTCATCGAGCCCGGCCAGTTCGTGGCCATCGTGGGCCGCAGCGGCTGCGGCAAGAGCACGCTGCTGCGCCTGGTGGCCGGGCTCGAATCCGTCTCGGGCGGCGCGATCCGCCTGGACGGCAAGGACGTGGCCGGGCTGAGCGACGACACCCGCATCATGTTCCAGGACTCGCGCCTGCTGCCCTGGAAGCGAGTGGCCGACAACGTGGCCCTGGGCCTGCCGCCTGCGCGGCGCGGCGCCGCCGCCGACGTGCTGGCGCGCGTGGGCCTGGGTGACCGCCTGACCGAGTGGCCAGCACGCCTGTCCGGCGGCCAGCGCCAGCGCGTGGCCCTGGCCCGTGCGCTGGTGCACAACCCGCGCCTGCTGCTGCTCGACGAGCCCCTGGGCGCGCTCGATGCGCTGACCCGCATCGAGATGCACCGCCTCATCGAAGGCCTGTGGCGCAGCAGCGGCTTCACCGCGCTGCTGGTGACCCACGATGTGCAGGAGGCCGTGGCCCTGGCCGACCGCGTGATCCTGATCGAGGACGGCCAGATCGCGCTCGACCAGCGCATCGACCTGCCACGCCCGCGATCGCACGGCGACGCTGCCTTTGCCGCCATTGAAAAACGCATCCTGGACCGCGTGCTGCAAAAGCCCGACGGCGAGCCGGCGCACGAAGCGCCATGGCCCGGCGTGCCTGCGCATGGTCTGCGCTGGGCGGTGTAGCCGTTTCTGGCGCCTGCTGCCTTTCATTGCTTTCTTTTTTTGTCTTCTGTCATTCCTTTCTTCGCCCTACGGCCCCATCAAGGAGAACCCCATGTCCATCCAAGCCATCAACGTCCGCAACCAGTTCAAGGGCAAAGTCCGCGAGATCGTGCGCGGCGATGTCGTCTCCGAAGTCGATGTCGAAACCCCCTGGGGCATCGTCACGTCGGTCATCACCACGCGCTCGGTGGACGAGCTGGCGCTGGTCGTGGGCTCCGACGTGGTCGCGCTGGTCAAGTCGACCGAGGTGTCCATCGCCAAGCTGTGAGTGGATGTGAGAGAAATATGCCCTTACCGCTTGCTGGTAGGGCGCAAGGCGCTATAAAAAATGTAGTGTTTGTAGATGGACTATGCAGCGCCGGTCACGGCGGCCTTTCGCTCCTCAGGCCCTTTCGCAGGGCCTGAGTCTCTGGTGTCGAGGGGGCAGGGGGCTTGGGTGGATGGGACCTCGCAGAAGCAGCGGCGCAGACGGCCGGGATTGCGACACAGAGTGATATGTCGTATGATGCGCATCATGCTAAAGTCCACACCCCATTCCAGAGCCGCCGCCAAGGAGGCCACGCACGAGCGCATCGTGTCGGTGGCCTCGCGCGCGATCCGGCGCCAGGGCTACCACGGCACGGGCGTGGCGGACATCATGAAAGAGGCGGGCCTGACGCACGGCGCCTTCTACGCGCATTTCGACTCCCGCGAGGCCATGCTGGCCGAGGCCGCCGCCAAGGCATGCACCGAATCCGCAGCGCTGGCGGCCGGTGCCGCGGCCGGCGAGCCGTCGCCCCGCGCGCTGGCCGCCATGCTCTCGGCCTATCTGTCGCGCCAGCATGTCGAGAGCGTCGAGATGGGCTGCCCCCTGGTCGCCCTGGGCTCGGAGACATCGCGCCAGGCGCCCGAGGTGCGCCGCGTGGCCACCCGGCACATCAAGGAAATGGTCGATCTCATCGCGCGCCAGTCGCCGCAGTGGGGGCAGCCCGCAGCTCACGAACAGGCGCTGGTCACCATGGCCACCATGGTGGGCGCCCTGGTGCTGGCCCGCGCGGTGGACGAGCCCGCGCTGTCGGACAGCCTGCGCGAGGCCGCGCTCAAGCACCTGACGCAGCTGACGAATTCGACGCACGCTGCAGACTCTGCGCCTGCCACGCCGCCCGGCGCGCCCGGCTGACTCCCCCAGCAGCGCGCTTTTTTTTGCCTTTACATATGATGACCATCATGCGAATTTGCTTGCGAGCTGCACGGTTCTGCGCTTTGCCCCTCACCCGGGAAGCCCCATGAAAGCCTTTGTCTTCGACCGCTACGCCAAAAAGGCCGCGCTGCGGCTTGCCGATATGCCCGCCCCGGATCTGCGCGACGACGAGGTGCTGGTCTCTGTGCATGCGGCGGGAATCAACCAGCTGGACTCGAAGATCCGCGACGGTGAGTTCAAGCTCATCCTGCCCTACAAGATGCCCCTCGTCCTCGGGCATGACGTGGCGGGCGTGGTGGTCAGCGTGGGGCCGCGTGTGCGGCAGTTCCAGCCGGGCGACGAGGTCTACGCCCGGGCCGACGATTTCCGCATCGGCACCTTTGCAGAACTCATCGCCGTCAAGGAGTCCTCGCTGGCGCTCAAGCCCCGGGGTCTGACGATGGAAGAGGCGGCGTCGATCCCGCTGGTGGGCCTCACGGCCTGGCAGGCGCTGGTGGAAAAGGCGCAGCTGAAAAAAGGCCAGAAGGTCTTCATCCAGGCGGGGTCCGGCGGGGTGGGCACCTTTGCCATCCAGCTGGCCAGGCACCTGGGCGCCACCGTCGCCACCACGGCCAGCGCGGGCAATGCGGCGCTGGTCCAAAGCCTGGGCGCCGACGTCGTCATCGACTACAAGACGCAGGACTTCGAAGAGGTGCTGCGCGACTACGACGTCGTGCTGCACAGCCAGGACGGCAAGGCGCTGGCCAAGTCGCTGCGCGTGCTCAAGCCCGGCGGCCAGGTCGTCTCGATCTCCGGCCCGCCCGACCCGGCATTCGGCCAGACCCTTCGCGCGCCCGGCTTGGTGCGGCTGGTGATGCGCCTGCTGAGCGCGGGCACCCGGCGGCGCGCCAAAGCGCTGGGCGTGGGCTACTCGTTCCTCTTCATGCGGGCACACGGTGCGCAGCTGCGGGAGATCACGCGCCTTGTCGAAGCGGGCGCCATCCGCCCGGTGGTCGACAAAGTCTTTCCGTTCAGCGCCACCAACGATGCCCTGGCCTATGTGGAAGCGGGCCGCGCCAAGGGCAAGGTCGTCATCAAGGTGGTGTGAGCCAGCAGGCCGCTGCAAATCCCTTTTTCACACGTCGCCGGTCCCCACCCAACCTCCCATCCGTTCAACCTGTCCCTCTGGAGATTTTTATGAAGATCGAAAACGCTGTCGTCCTCATCACCGGTGCCAACCGCGGCATCGGCCTGGCATTTGCGCGCGAGCTGCTCGCCCGCGGCGCACGCAAGGTCTACGCCGGTGCGCGCGACCCCGCCACCATCACGCCCCAGCCCGGCGTGCAGGCCCTGCGCCTGGATGTCAACAACCCGGCCGATGTAGCGGCCGCTGTGGCAGCGGCGCCCGACGTGACGCTGGTGATCAACAACGCCGGCATCGCCCAGCCCGGGGGCTTTCTGGCCGCCGACAGCGAAGAGGTCGCGCGCCGCCTCTTCGACACCAACTTCTTCTCTGTGCTGCGTGTCAGCAAGGCGTTCGCACCCATCCTCGCGGCCAACGGCGGCGGCGCGCTGCTCAATGTGCTGTCGGTGGCGTCGTGGGTCAACGGCGGCGAGCTGGCGGCATATTCGGCCAGCAAGTCCGCCGCCTGGTCGCTGACCAACGCGCTGCGCCACGAACTGGCGGCGCAAAAGACGCAGGTGCTGGGGCTGCACATGGCCTATGTCGATACCGACCTGACGCGCGGCTTCGACGTTCCCAAGTCGAGCCCCGAGCAGATCGTGCAGCGCGCGCTGGACGGCCTGGCGGCAGGCGCGGACGAAGTGCTGGCCGATGAACTCACGCAGCACGTCAAGCTGTCGATGACGGCCACGCGGCCGAGCTACCTGCCGCAGCCCGCCTGAGACACCAGCGACTTCCCCGGCTGAACCGGCCGCTCCCATTCGCCCCGCCAGATCGAAAGGTCTGGCGGGGCGGCTGCGTTTTGCAGCGGCCATCGGGTGGGGCGGCCCGAACAACGGTGCACTCCCAGGGCCCGTGCTTATGCCGTGGCGGCTGCAACTCATGCCCCACACATCTAAGTCAAAGCTTATGAGTAATGACCATTTATTCGTATAAAAAACTTGATTTACATTGCTTCTGGTTGTTTAGTTTTGTGGGTGCGTAGCGGGTGACCCCGCGCGACAGGATCGTTGTCGAAGCCCGCCACCGCCAAGTGCCTGCCCATTCTTTTTCCATCTTCCAGGAGCCTTTCCATGTCCATCCAAGCCATCAACGTCCGCAACCAGTTCAAGGGCAAAGTGCGCGAGATCATTCGCGGCGACGTCGTCTCCGAAGTCGATGTCGAAACCCCCTGGGGCATCGTCACGTCGGTCATCACCACCCGCTCGGTGGACGACCTGGCCCTGGTCGTGGGCTCCGACGTGGTGGCGCTGGTCAAGTCCACCGAAGTGTCCATCGCCAAGCTGTGATCCGGATTTGATGAAAATGGGCCGCCGGCGCTTTCTGGTAAAGCGCTGGCAGCTATTGAAAATATAGCGAACGCCTGTCTGCGCAGGGAGGCCGGCGAGGCGCGTGCACCGGTTCGGTTCAGGCCGGGCGACGAGGTCTGCGCGCGGCGGGCCGATTTCCGCGCGGGTGGCCATGCCGAGCGGGCCGCCCCGCCCATCCATCTCTACAGGGACCCATGAATTTTCAGCAACTGCGCTCCGTGCGCGAAGCCGTGCGCCGGGGCTTCAACCTCACCGAGGTGGCCAACATGCTGCATACCTCGCAACCCGGCGTGAGCCGGCAGATCCGCGAACTGGAAGAAGAACTGGGCGTGGAGATTTTCGTGCGCGCGGGCAAGCGCCTCACGGGCCTGACCCCGCCGGGCGCAGTCCTGCTGCCCACGGTGGAGCGTCTGCTGCTCGAAGCCGACAACCTCAAGCGCGCGGGGCAGGATTTCAGCGACAGCGCGCAGGGCCGCCTGTCGGTGGCGGCCACGCACTCGCAGGCGCGCTACGCGCTGCCGCAGGTGGTGCGCGACTTCCGTGCGCTGTTTCCGCAGGTGTCGCTGCACCTGCACCAGGGCTCGCCGCGCCAGGTGGCCGAGATGCTGCTCAGTGGCGAGGCCGATATCGGCGTCGCCACCGAAGCGCTCGCGGGCTATGACGCGCTGGTCACGCTGCCGTGCTACCGCTGGACGCACAGCATCGTCGTGCCGCCCGGCCACCCGCTGCTGGAGTTGCAGGCGCCGGTCACGCTGGAGCAGCTTGCGCAGCACCCCATCATCACCTACGAGCTGGGCTACACGGGCCGCGCGCACATCGACGAAGCGTTTGCCCGCGAAGGCATCGCGCCCGACATCGTGCTGACGGCCATGGACGCCGACGTGATCAAGACCTATGTGGAGCTGGGCATGGGCGTGGGCATCGTGGCATCGATCGCGGTGGACGCCGAGCGCGACCGCCACCTGCGGCTCATCGACGCGGGCCATCTGTTCGAGGTCAACCTCACGCGGCTGGGCCTGCGCAGGGGCGCCTGGCTGCGCGGCTACGCCTATCACTTCATCGAGAGCTTCGTGCCCACGCTCACGCGCGAGGCGGTGGAGAAGGCCGTGCAGCAAGGCGCGCAAGGGGCGGGCGAGCTTTCGGAGCCGGTGGACCGCTGACGCGGGGCCCGCGGCACTAGCCCACGGGGCGCGGCCGTCAGCGCGGCAGGCAGCCCGCCATGCCCTGGCCGGGCGCGGACACATCGGCCAGCGTGAGGGCCACCGTGGCGTCGTCCTGCCCCGGCGTCTTGGTCAGGCGCGAGCCATTGTTCCACCGCCACTGCCGGCCGTCGAAGCTGTAGATGAGCGTGTGCGTGCGGTTGGACACCAGGTGGGCGGGCGTGAGGGTGATGGCCTGGGCGTCGGCCTCCGACGCGGCGGCGGCCCGGGCCTCGTTGTCCTTGACCACGATCTTGCCCACATAGGGGGTGATGGCGGATTCGGTGCGTGTGAGCTCATGCTGCACCTGGGCGGGGCTGTGGCCGAGCTTGATCCATGGGCCGGCGCCCAGGCGCTGCACGGCGGGCGTGCGCCCGGCCAGGAACCCGGTGCACGATGCGACGATGGCGTCAAACCCCGCCTGGGCCGCGCTGGCCGGGGCTGCCGGGGTGGCACCCGAGCCCGAAGGCCTGTCGCAGCCCGCCAGGGCGATGGTGAGGAGCAGAACCAGGGGGACGCGCAAGGGGAGGGACATGGGATGTGTGGCGGGCGGGATGCACTGGGGCCATTGTGAGCCGCGCGGAGGCCGCCGGGGCTTGACCGGGATCAAGTCTTTGCATTGCCCGCGTGGGCGGCGTTCAACCCGGCGGGGCGGGGCGCCCCGCACACCCACCAGCCTGGCAGCAGCGCTTGCACGGCGTCCCGGCCATAGCGGTCGTCCATCAGGTGCACCACGCCCTCGTCGGTGGGGGTGCGGATCACGCGCCCGGCCGCCTGCACCACCTTCTGCAGGCCGGGGTAAAGATAGGTGTAGTCGTAACCCGCCCCGAACAGGGTTTGCATGCGCTGGCGGATCTGCTCGTTGACGGGGTTGACCTGGGGCAGGCCCAGCGTGGCCAGGAAGGCGCCGATGAGGCGCTGGCCCGGCAGGTCGATGCCCTCGGCGAAGGCGCCGCCCAGCACCGCGAAGGCGATGCCCTGGCTGGTGTCGGTGAAGCGATCGAGGAACTGCCGCTGCTCCGCTTCCAGCATGCGGCGCGACTGGCACCAGTGGGGTACCTCGGGGTGGCATTGCGCAAACAGCGCCGTCGCCTGCTGCAGGTAGTCGTAGCTGCTGAAGAACGCGAGGTAGTTGCCCGGCCGCGCGTGGAACTGCCGCGCCATCAGCGCCACGATGGGAGGCAGCGACGCGCCCCGGTCCGCGTAGCGGGTGGAGATGTGCCGTGCCACCCGCACCTGCAGTTGCGCGGCCTGGAACGGGGACTCGACATCGATCCAGCAATGCCCGGCGGGCAGCCCCAGCAAATCGGCGTAGTAGCGCGCGGGCTGCAGCGTGGCCGAGAAGAGCGTGCTGGTGTGTGCTGCTTCCAACCGGGGCTGCAGGAACGGCGCGGGCACCACGTTGCGGATGCAGACCAGCGATTCGCCCGGCGTGGGCGCCTTGCCGCCCGGGGCCGCAGCGGGCCGCGTGATGTCCACCAGCGAATGCGCATCCAGCAGCTCGGCCATGCGCACCACGTGCAGGGCATCGAAGTAGAAGGCCTGCAGCGCCGGATCGGGCTGCGCCGGCTGGTCGGCGAAGTGTTCGGTGAGCGTGCTGCCGCACTGCTGCAGGGCGGCCAGCAGCTTGTCGGGGAAAGCCTCCAGCACGGCATAGCCGCCGGTTTGCGCCTTGTCCAGCGCCACCCAGCAGCGGCGCACCTTGTCCAGAGCCTTCTTCACGGGGGCATGGCGCGCGGCGGTGGTGCTGCGGCGGGCTTCGGCCAGCGCGGCGGGGCGCAGCTCGGCGGTGTACATCTTGCGGCCTCGCTCGACGAGGTTGTGCGCCTCGTCCACCAGCAGCGCCGCGCGCCAGCCATTGGCCTGGGCCAGGCCGTGCAGCAGCCCGCCCATGTCGAAGTAGTAGTTGTAGTCGCCCACCACCACGTCGGCCCAGCGCGCCAGCTCCTGGCTCAGGTAGTAGGGGCAGACCTGGTGCTGCAGGGCGGCCTCGCGCACGCGCGCCTGGTGCAGTGCCACCCGCTGATCCGCGCCGCCGTCCGATGGCTGCAGCGCGGCGGCACGTGCGGCGGGCAGGCGGTCGTAGAAGCCCTGGGCCAGCGGGCAGGATTCGCCGTGGCAGGCCTTGTCGGGGTGCTCGCAGGCCTTGTCGCGCGCCACCAGTTCCAGCACGCGCAGCGGCAGGGCGGGGGCGCTGCCGCACAGGCGCGAGAGGGTGTCCAGGGCCGTCTGCCGCCCCGAGGTCTTGGCGGCGAGGAAGAACACCTTGTCCAGCCGCTGCGCGGGCACCGCCTTGAGCAGCGGGAACAGGGTGCCCATGGTCTTGCCGATGCCCGTGGGCGCCTGGGCCAGCAGGCAGCGGCCAGCGGAGGTGGCCTTGTAGACGGCTTCCGCCAGGGGGCGCTGGCCGGTGCGAAAGCCGCCGAACGGGAAGGCCAGTGCCGTGAGCGCCGCGTCGCGCGCGGCGCGGTGCGCCACCTGCGCCTCGGCCCAGGCGATGAAGCGCTCGCACTGCGCCTCGAAATGCCGCTGCAGCTCGGAGGCAGCATGGCGTTCGGTGAACACCGTCTCCTGCTGGCTGCCGATGTCGAAGTAGACCAGCGCCAGGTCGATGTGGGCCAGGCCTTCCTGCGCGCACAGCAGCCAGCCGTAGATGCGCGCCTGGGCCCAGTGCAGCGCGCGGTGCGAGGCGGGCTGGCGGTCGAGCCGGCCCTTGAAGGTCTTGACCTCGTCGAGCCGGCCATGCTCGGGGTCGAAGCCATCGGCCCGGCCGCGCACGCGCAGGCCCTTGTAGCTGCCAGCCAGCGCCACCTCGGCGCGGTAGCCCGCGCCCCGGCGCGCGGCGGCCACCGCATGGCCGGCCATGCCTTCCAGCGCCGTGGGGGCGGGCGTGAAGCGCAGGTCCAGGTCGCCCTGCTTGGCGGTGAACTCGCACAGCTCGCGCACCGCCACGGTGTAGGTCATGGCATGTCCGCGGGAGGCAGTTCGCCAGCACCGGGCTCGCCCAGGTGGGCCTGCGCCGTCTCGTCCTCGCCGCGCAGCGGCGTGGCCTTGCACAGGGCCATCCACACCGCGAAGGGCAGGGTGCAGCTCGCATGGCGCGCGGGGCGCAACAGCTCGAAGCGGCCATCGTCCAGCCCGCCATGCAGCACCCAGATGCCGAAGTGCTCGGGAATCTCGCCGGCCTCGGCGATGCCGGCCGGGAACACGTAGTAGCACTCCTCGCACAGCCACTGGTAGGCCTGGCGCTTGGCGTCATGGCGCAGGTCCGAGAGCAGGTCGGCGCGGCTGTACTTGATCTCGTGGACCATGGGCTGCAGGTACGCCGGCACGCTGGTATTGCGCACCGAGAACAGGTCCGGCCGCGCCATGCGCCAGACGTTGGCTGCGGTGCGGCGGGCGGGCGTGTCTTCGCTCCACAGCGGGCTGCTGGTGGCCGGGATGGGGGCAGGGGCTTCGGGCACAGCCCCGTCGATCACGGCGCGCAGCGACAGCTCACGCCAGACGATGCGGCCCGAGGCCAGCAGGTGCCCGGCAAACTTCTGGCCCAGGCGGTCGTGCGCGCTCAACGCCCGCGCGCCACGCTGGCGCGCCTGTGCCAGGGTGCGGATACCTTCCTCGGTCAGGCGCAGCGTCTCGCAGCCTTCGGGCGAGGTGTGCAGCACCACCAGCTGCGCGGCCAGCAGGTCGATTTCCAGCGCATCCTTGCACGGCCAGCCCGCCGAACGCCAGATCTGCATCAGGCGCGCGCGGTGAAAGCGGGTGAGGGTGAGCGGTGTCATGGCACAAGGATAAAACACTGATTGTAATTACAGTGTTCTGCCCGGACGCCACCTGCTTTCCGGACGCTCGGTACACCCCGGCCGGCATGCGGCCCGTCACCATTCGGCGAAGCTGCCGTCGCGGTGGCGCCACACGGGGTTGCGCCAGCGGTGGCCTTCGGAAGCGCGTTCGCGCACATACGCCTCGTTGACCTCGATGCCCAGGCCCGGGCCGTGGGGAATGGCCACCATGCCGTCCTCGTACGCGAACACCTCGCCGTTGGACACGTAGTCGAGCAGGTCGTTGCTGGCGTTGTAGTGGATGCCCAGGCTCTGCTCCTGGATGAAGGCGTTGTAGCAGACGCCGTCGAGCTGCAGGTTGGCCGCCAGCGCGATCGGCCCCAGGGGGCAGTGCAGGGCCAGGGCCACGTCGTAGGCCTCGGCCATGGTGGCGATCTTGCGCGTCTCGGTGATGCCGCCCGAGTGCGAGGGGTCGGGCTGGATGATGTCCACATAGCCCTCGGACAGCACGCGCTTGAAGTCCCAGCGCGAGTACAGCCGCTCGCCCAGCGCGATGGGGGTGGACGAGAGGTGCGCCAGCTCCTTCAGGGCCTCGTAGTGCTCGCTGAGCACGGGCTCCTCGATGAACATCAGCCGGTAGGGTTCGAGCTCCTTGAACAGCACCTTGGCCATGGGCTTGTGCACGCGGCCATGGAAGTCCACGCCGATGCCCACATTGGGGCCCACCGCCTCGCGCACGGCGGCCACGTTCTGTAGGCATTTCTCGACCTTGTCGAAGCTGTCCACGTACTGCATTTCCTCGGTGCCGTTCATCTTCACCGCGGTGAAGCCGCGCTCCACGGCGGCCTTGGCCGCCGCGGCGGTCTCGCTGGGCCGGTCGCCGCCGATCCAGCTGTAGACCTTGATGCGGTCGCGCACGCAGCCGCCCAGCAGCTCGGACACGGGCACGCCCAGGGCCTTGCCCTTGATGTCCCACAGCGCCTGGTCGATGCCCGCCAGCGCACTCATGTGGATGCCGCCGCCGCGGTAGAAGCCGCCGCGGTAGAGCACCGTCCAGTGGTCCTCGATGTGGCGCGGGTCCTTGCCGATCAGGTAGTCGCCCAGCTCCTCGACGGCGGCGGCCACGGTGTGGGCCCGGCCTTCGAGCACGGGCTCGCCCCAGCCGACGATGCCTTCGTCGGTCTCGATTTTCAGGAAGCACCAGCGTGGTGGCACCAGGAATGTGGTCAGTCGGGTGATCTTCATGGGGCAGGATGCAAAGCGGAAATGGAAGAGGCGGCGGAGGACGCGCCGCCGTAGGCGCCGCGCCAGGCCTGCATGAAGGCCGCGGCCTGGCGAGCCACGTCGGGCGCGGTGTCCCCCGGACGGTAGAGGGCCGAGCCCAGGCCGAAGCCGCTGGCCCCGGCGGCCGCGTAGGTGGCAATGGCCTCGGGCACGATGCCGCCCACGGGCACCAGCGCCATGGGCGGGGTGATCACGGCGCGCCAGGCCTTGAGCACATGCGGGGGCAGGGCTTCGGCCGGAAAGAGCTTGAGCATGTTGGCGCCCGCCGCCAGCGCGGCATAGGCCTCGGTCAGCGTGGCCACGCCGGGCGCGCACGCCATGCCGGCCGCGCGTGCGGTGCGGATCACTTGGGGGTCGCTGTGGGGCATGACGATGATCTGCCCGCCTGCCACCGCCACATCGGCACAGGCCTCGGGCGTGAGCACCGTGCCTGCGCCCACCAGGCAGTCGGCGGGCAGCGCGTCGCGCAGCGCGCGGATGCTGGCCAGGGGCTCGGGGGAGTTGAGCGGCACCTCGATGATGCGAAACCCCGCGTCGTACAGCGCATGGCCAATGGCCACCACCTCATGGGGCTGCACGCCGCGCAGGATGGCGATCAGGCCGCAGTGCTGCATGGTGTTGAAGAGGTTCTTGTCGATGGGGTTCATGCGGCTTGGCTCCTGGGGGATGGTGTTTGCTGTGCGCCAGGGACAACCAGCCCGGCTGCCAGCGCGATCTGCCACAAGCCAGTGACCGTGGCTTGGGCGGCAATAGTGGGCGGCGCGAAGCCACAGGCCTGCAGGGCGATGGCGTAGCGGCGGCACAGGTCGGCCTCGCCGCACAGCACCAGCGGGAGGGGGGCGGGGCCGGTGGGCGGGTGCAGGCGCGCCAGGCTGGCGATCTCGTGGCCGATGAGGATGCCCGAGAGGTAGTCCGCCTGTGCCGTGGCGGGCAGTGCGCCGGTCAGGCCCAGCGTGCGCGTGCTGAAGATGTGCGACAGCAGGCCCGGGGCGGCATCGCTGCCGCGCGCCACCTGCAGGCCTTGCGCGAATGCGGCGTCGTCGGGATCGGCCGGGGCCTGCATCGTCCGGCCCAGGATGGTGTGGCCGCGCAGTACGGCAAACACTTCGCCCGTCATGAAGGTGTGGAACCGATCGATGCTGCGCCGGGTGCCGTCTCTCTGCGCCACCACCCACTTGCTGTGCGTGCCCGGCAGGCCCACGAGCAGCGGGCCTTGGTCCGCCAGGGCGGCATCGGCCAGCACGCCCAGCACCTGCGTCTCTTCGCCGCGCATCACATTGGGCAGGCCGGAGCGCTGCAGCAGCCCGGGCACGATGTGCAAGGGTGCGGCGTTGCCACGCTGCACCACGGCCAGCCCGCGCGCCAAGTCGTCCAGCGAGGTGGGGGTGTCGATGTAGCGGGCTTCGCGCCAGCCCTGTGCGCTGCCCACCATGCCGCAGGCCAGCACGGCTGCCGACGGCAGGGCGGCCAGCCAGTCGCCGCAGGCGTCCTGCAATGCGCGCTCGAAGGCCATGCCGGGCTCCGCGTCGGCCTGCCCAGCGGGGGCCGGGGGCAGGTTCATGATGCCCCAGGGGCGGCCGCGCTGTTCCAGCACCTGCCCGCCGGCACCCAGGCGGAAGGCGCGCAGCGAACTGGTGCCCCAGTCCAGGGCGATCAGGCGGGTGTCCGGGAGGTTGGCGGTGTGGGCCATGGCGTGCCTATCGGCCCCAGCGCAGCACCAGCGGGTCCAGCCGGCGCGCGATGTCGATGAGGCCCCTGCGTACTTCAGGGTGCATGGCCGGGAAGGGGTGGCGGCCGGCCTCGCTGGCGATCACGCCGCCTTCCTTCATGAGCGCCTTGGCGGTGAGGATGCCGCCCTGGCGGTTCTCGTGGTTGATGAGCGGCAGCCAGCGCTGGTAGAGCGCGAAGGCCTGGTCCATGTCGCCCTGGCGGTGGGCTTCGATGATGGGGCGGATGCCGTCGGGGAAGGCGCCGCCCGTCATCGCGCCGGTGGCACCGGCATCCAGGTCGGCCAGCAGGGTGATGGCCTCTTCGCCGTCCCAGGGGCCTTCGATGGCCGCGCCGCCCAGGCGGATCAGCTCGCGCAGCTTGCTGGCGGCGCCGGGCACTTCGATCTTGAAGTAGGCCAGGTGCTCGATCTCCTGCGCCATGCGCGCGAGGAACGGGGCCGACAGCACGGTGCCGCTCGCGGGCGCGTCCTGCACCATGATCGGGATGCGGATCGCATCGGACACGCGGGCATAGAACTCGTGGATCTGCGCCTCGGGCACGCGGAAGGTGGCGCCGTGGTAGGGCGGCATGATCATCACCATGGCGGCGCCCATGTCCTGCGCGGCGCGGCTGCGCTCGGCGCACACGCGGGTGCCGTAGTGGGTGGTGGTGACGATGACCGGTACACGGCCTGCCACATGCTCCAGCGATGTGCGGGTGATGACTTCGCGCTCGGCGTCCGATAACGAGAACTGCTCGGAGAAGTTGGCCAGGATGCAGACGCCGTCCACACCGGCATCGATCATGAAGTCAAGGCAGCGCTTCTGGCTGTCGAGGTCGAGCGTGCCGTCTTCGTGGAAGGTGGTGGGCACCACGGGGAAGATGCCTCGGTGGCGAGGGTTCTGGAGGGAATGGGTGGCTGGCATGGCGGAGGAAAGGTGGAGATTTGAGTGGAATACGGCTCTGGCGCTTGTCTATCAAGCGCTAAGTGCTATAAAATATGTAGCATTCCAACGAGCTGGTTAGCCGCCGGCATCAGTGAGAGTGGCGAGGGACGGCGGCGCCACGGCAGCCGACGAGGAAGTCAAAGTCGCAGCCATCGTCGGCCTGCAGTACATGGTCCACATACAGGCGCTGGTAGCCGCCGCGCCCGCCGTTGTCGGTGCCCGCCAATGCGGCCAGGCGTGCCGCCAGTTCCTCGTCGCTGATGTCGAGGTGCAGGCGGCCCTGCTCGCAGTCGAGCTCGATGTAGTCGCCGTCGCGCACGGCGGCCAGCGGGCCGCCCGCGGCGGCCTCGGGTGCCACGTGCAGCACCACGGTGCCGTAGGCCGTGCCGCTCATGCGTGCGTCGGAGATGCGCACCATGTCCTTCACGCCCTGGCGCAGCAGCTTGGGCGGCAAGCCCATGTTGCCCACCTCGGCCATGCCGGGGTAGCCCTTGGGGCCGCAGTTCTTCATCACCATCACGCAGCTGGCGTCGATGTCCAGGTCTTCGTCGACGATGCGCTCCTTGTAGTGCTCCAGGTTCTCGAACACCACGGCGCGGCCACGGTGCTTGAGCAGTTCGGGCGAGGCGGCCGAGGGCTTGAGTACCGCGCCGCGTGGCGATAGGTTGCCGCGCAGGATGCAGATGCCGCCATCGGCGATCAGTGGCTTGTCGATGGGGCGGATCACCTCGTCGTTGTACTGCGGCGCCTCGCGCACGTTGTCCCACAGGCTCTTGCCGTTAACGGTGAGCGCGTCGGGGTGCGGCAGCAGGCCGTTTTCGCCCAGGCGGCGCAGCACGGCGGGCAGGCCGCCGGCGTAGTAGAACTCTTCCATCAGGAAGCGGCCCGAGGGCTGCAGGTCCACCAGCGTGGGGGTGCCGCGGCCGATGCGTGTCCAGTCCTCCAGGTCCAGCGGCACGCCGATGCGCCCGGCGATGGCCTTCAGGTGGATCACGGCATTGGTCGAGCCGCCGATGGCGGCATTGGTGCGGATGGCGTTCTCGAAGGCCTCGCGCGTGAGGATCTTGGAGAGCGTGAGCCCCTCGTGCGCCATCTCCACGATGCGCCGCCCCGACATGTGGGCCAGCACATAGCGGCGCGAATCCACGGCCGGGATGGCCGCGTTGTGCGGCAGCGAGGTGCCCAGCGACTCGGCCATGCAGGCCATGGTGCTGGCGGTGCCCATGGTGTTGCAGGTGCCGGCCGAGCGCGACATGCCGGCTTCGGCTGCGAAGAACTGGTGCTCGTTGATCTCGCCCGCCTTCAGCGACTCATGCAGTCGCCACACGGCCGTGCCCGAGCCGATGTCCTTGCCGTCGAGCTTGCCGTTGAGCATGGGCCCGCCCGTGACCACGATGGCCGGCACGTCGCAGCTGGCCGCGCCCATCAGCAGGGCGGGGGTGGTCTTGTCGCAGCCGACGAGCAGCACCACCGCGTCGATGGGGTTGCCGCGGATGGCTTCTTCCACGTCCATGCTGGCCAGGTTGCGCGTGAGCATGGCCGTGGGGCGCAGGTTGGATTCGCCGTTGGAGAACACCGGGAACTCGACCGGAAAGCCGCCGGCCTCGTAGATGCCGCGCTTGACGTGCTCGGCGATTTTGCGAAAGTGCGCGTTGCACGGTGTCAGCTCGGACCAGGTGTTGCAGATGCCGATGATGGGGCGGCCGTCGAACTCATGGTCCGGGATGCCCTGGTTCTTCATCCAGCTGCGGTACATGAAGCCGTTCTTGTCGGCGGTGCCGAACCATTCGGCGGAGCGAAGCTTGCGCGGGGAGGAGGTCATGCTGTTGTGGTTCTGGGAGAGGTGATTCGTGGAATTCAGGAAGGCTTGCCGCTGCGGTGCGTGAGCAGGCGCTGCAGCAGGCAGAAGACGAAGAGCAGCACGCCGACGACGATGCGCGTCCACCACGAGCTGAGCGTGCCGTCGAAGGAAATCAGGGTCTGGATGATTCCGAGCATCAGCACACCGAACAGCGTGCCGGCCACATAGCCCACGCCGCCCGTGAGCAGGGTGCCGCCGATGACCACGGCGGCGATGGCGTCGAGTTCCATGCCCGTGGCATGCAGGCCGTAGCCCGAGAGCATGTAGAAGGTGAACACCACGCCGGCCAGTGCCGAGCAGAAGCCCGAGAGCGTGTACACGCTGATCACCGTGGCGCGCACCGGCAGGCCCATGAGCACCGCCGAGTGCTCGTTGCCGCCCACGGCATACACGTTGCGGCCGAACGGCGTGCAGTGCGCGACGAAGATGGCGGCCAGCAGCACCGCCATGGCGATCAGTGCGCCCAGGGAGAGCGACGCGCCCTCCCACAGTTCCAGGCGCCACTGCGCCATCTCGGAATACGCCTCGTCGGCCATGCTGATCGAATCGATGCTGATCAGGTAGCACAGGCCGCGCGCGAGGAACATGCCGGCCAGCGTCACGATGAAGGGCTGCAGCCGAAAGCGCTCGATCAGGAAGCCCATGAAGGAGCCGAACACCGTGCCCATGAGCAGCACCAGCGGGATGGCGGTGAGCGGGCTCCAGTGGTGGTACTCCACCAGGCTGGCCAGCACCATGGTGGTCAGCGCCACCACCGACCCCACCGACAGGTCGATGCCGCCCGAGAGGATCACGAAGGTCATGCCCACCGCAACGATGATCAGGAAGGCGTTGTCGATCAGCAGGTTGAGGAACACCTGCGCCGAGAAGAAGCCGGTGTAGAGCACCGAACCCGCCGTGGCCATGGCCACGAACAGCGCGATGGTGGCTGCCAGGGGCAGGTACTTGGGGTTCAGTCGCATGCGGGTGGGGGTGGTTGCGCGGGTTGGCGCGGCGGCGCCGGGCGCCACGTCCAGGGTGGGGCTGTGTCCGCCGCTCATGACAGTGCCCCTCCGGCCGCGGGCCGGCGCACCAGGGCGCCGACCTGGGCGCGGAAGTCGGGCGACTGCAGCAGCATCACGATGAACACCACCACGGCCTTGACCACCAGGTTGATCTCGGGCGGCACGCCCAGCGAATAGATGGCATAGGTCAGCGTCTGGATGATGAGCGCGCCGATCACGCTGCCCACCAGGCTGAAGCGCCCGCCGGTCAGCGCCGTGCCGCCCAGCGTGACGGCCAGGATGGCGTCGAGCTCCAGCATCTGGCCGGCGTTGTTGGCGTCCGCGCTCTTCACGTTGGAGCTGATCAGCAGGCCCGCGATGCCCGCGCACACGCCGCAGAAGGCGTAGGCCGCGACGACCAGGCGGCGCGACTGCACGCCGGCCACGCGCGCCGCCGTCGGGTTGATGCCCACGGCCTGGATGAACAGGCCCAGCGCCGTGCGCGTGACCGCCAGGTACAGGCCGGCGAACACCGCGGCCAGCACGAACAGCGAAAACGGCAGGCCCAGCAGGTAGCCCCCGCCCAGGAAGAAGAAGGGCGCGTAGTAGATGGTGATGATCTGCCCGTCGGTGATCAGCTGGGCGATGCCCCGGCCCGCCACCATGAGGATCAGCGTGGCGATGATGGGCTGCATGCCCACCTTGGCCACCAGCAGGCCGTTCCACAGCCCGCACAGCAGTGCCGCGCCGATGGCGCCGGCCACTGCCAGCGGCAGGGGAAAGCGGCTTTCGGTGCCGGAGACCGAGCCGCCGATCATCCAGGCACCCACGGCGGCGGTGATGGCCACCACCGCACCCACCGAGATGTCGATGCCGCGCGTGGCAATCACCATGGTCATGCCCAGCGACACCAGCGCCAGCGGTGCCGCGCGGTTGAGGATGTCGACCAGGCTGCCGTAGAAGTGGCCGTCGCGCCACTCGATGTGCAGGAAGCTGGCGTTGAACGCCGTGTTCACGGCCAGCAGCAGGGCCAGCGTGACCAATGGCCAGGTGAGCCGGTGGCGCAGCGCGGCGGCAAACAGGGAAGGGGTGGGTGCGTCAGGCATTTTCGGCGGCAATCAGTTCGTACACGGCTTCTTCGCTGCTGCCGGCGGGCAGCTCGCCGACCTTGCGGCGGTCGCGCAGCACCACGATGCGGTGCGCCACGCGCACCACCTCGCTCATTTCGGAGGAGATGAAGACCACGGCCATGCCGGCCTCGGCCAGGCGCAGGATCTGTTCCATGATTTCCTGCTTGGCGGCCACGTCGATGCCGCGTGTGGGCTCGTCCAGGATCAACAGGCGCGGCTCAATGGCCATCCAGCGCGCCAGGATCGCCTTTTGCTGGTTGCCGCCCGAGAGCAGCGCGATGGGCGTGTCCACGCTGCTGGTCTTGATGCCCAGCAGCTTGACGTAGCGCTCGGCGATCGCCGTCTGTTCGGCACGCGACAGAAAGCGCCCCATGCCCATGCGCGCCTGCAGTGCCAGCGCGATGTTTTCGCGCACCGAGAGCTCGGCCACGATGCCATCGGTCTTGCGCTCCTCGGGGCACAGGGCCAGGCCCTCGCGGATCGCGTCCATGGGGTTGGCGAAGGCCACTGCCTTGCCGTCGATGCGCAGCACGCCGCGGTCGGGCACCTGCAGGCCGAACAGCAGGCGCGCCAGTTCGGTGCGGCCCGAGCCCAGCAGGCCCGCCAGTCCCACCACCTCGCCGGCCCGTACCTTGAGGTCCAGGGGCTGCAACTGGCCGCTCTGGCCCAGGCCCTCGGCCTGCAGCAGGGCAGTGCTTGCGCCATCGAACCGCGGCGAAACAGGCGGTTCGGTGGACTGCGCGGCCAGCTCGCGCCCCAGCATGGCATTGATCAGCGCCTGCGCCGGCAGGTCGGCCGCCGCCCATTCGCCCACCCAGGCGCCGTTGCGCAGCACCGTGATGCGGTCCGACACGGCGTATACCTGGTTCAAAAAGTGCGTCACGAACACGATGGACAGGCCCTCGCCACGCAGGCGGCGCAGCACCTCGAAGAGCTTTTGCACCTCGTCGTCGTCGAGGCTGGAGGTGGGCTCGTCCAGGATCAGCACCTTGGCCTCGATGCTCAGCGCGCGGGCAATGGCCACCAGCTGTTGCACGGCAACCGGGTAGTCCGAGAGCAGGCTCGTGACGTCGATGGACAGGCCGATGCGCGCCACGAGGTCGCGCGCGCGCTGGTGCAGCGTGGCCCAGTCGATGCGAAAGCCCTGGGCGATGCCGCAGCGCGGGTAGCGCCCGGCGAAGATGTTCTCGGCCACCGACAGGTTGGGGCAGAGGTTGACCTCCTGGTACACCGTGCTGATGCCCAGGCGCTGGGCTGCCAGCGGCGAATCGGGCCACACCGCCTGGCCGGCCAGGCGCATCTGGCCGCCGCTGGCTTCGAGCACCCCGGTGAGCACCTTGATCAGCGTGGACTTGCCCGCGCCGTTCTGGCCCATGAGGGCGTGGATCTCGCCCGGGAAAAGCCTGAGCTGCACGTCGCGCAGCACGGGGATGCCCGAGAAGTGCTTGTGGATGCCTGTGAGCTCCAGCACGGGAGCCAGGGTGTGACCGGCGGCCGAGTCCATGGGCGTCAGGCCTTGTTCTTGTTGTAGACGTCGACCAGCACGGCGGCGAGCAGCACCACGCCCTTGATGACCTGCTGGTAGTCGATGCCGATGCCCAGGATGGACATGCCGTTGTTCATCACCCCCATCACGAAGGCGCCGATGACCGCGCCCATGACCTTGCCCACGCCGCCCGAGGCCGATGCGCCGCCGATGAAACACGCCGCAATCACGTCCAGCTCAAAACCCAGGCCCGCCTTGGGCGTGGCGGTGTTGAGCCGCGCTGCAAACACCAGTCCGGCCAGGGCCGCGAGCACGCCCATGTTGATGAAGGCATACAGCGTGAGCCGCTCGGTCTTGATGCCCGAAAGCCTGGCGGCCTTTTCGTTGCCCCCCATGGCGTAGATGCGGCGGCCAATGGTGGTGCGGCTGGTGACGAAGTCGAACAGCACGATCAGCAGCGCCATCACGATGAGCACGTTGGGCAGCCCCTTGTATGACGCCATGAGGTAGCTGAAGTACACCAGCAGGGCGCCAAACACCACCGTGCGCGCGATGAACAGGCCGGCGGGTTCGGCGCGCACACCGTGCCGCAGGCGGTTGGCGCGTTCGCGCAGGCCGCCCACGGCCAGGGCGGCGGCCACGGCGGCGCCCAGCAGCAGCGAGGTCAGGCGCAGCCCCTCCACGTTGAACAGGTCGGGAATGAAGCCCGAGCTGAGCATCTGGAACGCCGAGGGGAATGGCCCCACCGACTGGCCTGCCAGCAGCGCCAGCGCCAGGCCCTTGAACACCAGCATGCCCGCCAGCGTGACGATGAAGGACGGAATGCGCGAGAAGGCCACGAACCCGCCCTGCACCGCACCGATGAGCCCGCCGCAGAGCAGGCACACCAGCGTGGCGGGTACGAAATGCCAGTTGTATTCGACCATCAGCACCGCTGCCAGCGCGCCGATGAAGCCACACACCGAGCCCACCGACAGGTCGATGTGCCCGGCCACGATGACCATCAGCATGCCCAGCGCCATGATGACGATGTAGCTGTTCTGCAGCACCAGGTTGGTGAGGTTGAGCGGCTGCATCAGCGTGCCGTCCGTCATGTACTGGAAGAAGCCCATGATGGCCACCAGCGTGATCAGCATGCCGTACTCACGGAAGTTGTGCTTGATGTGCTCCAGCAGCGGCTTGTCGTGGTGGGCCGGTGCCTCGGCGGGTGCGCTGGCGAGCGTGGCGGTGGGGGAGGGGGTCATCTGGCTCATTTCAGTTATCCGTTGCGTTGTCCGCTGCCATTGAGACCGGCGCTGCCCATGCCAGAGCCGCCGCGCAAGGGCCGCCCCGCCGCGCTGGCGGCGTCCCCCTTGAGGGGGAAGGCGCGAAGCGACTCAGGGGGGGCATTGACTATTGCACGCATGATCTTTTCCTGGGAGGCTTCGGCGGTGGGCATCTCGGCCACAAAGCGGCCCTCGTTCATCACGTAGATGCGGTCCGTGATGCCCAGCAGCTCGGGCATTTCGGAAGAGATCACGATCACGCACTTGCCCTCGGCCGCCAGCTGGGCGATGAGGGTGTAGATCTCGTACTTGGCGCCCACGTCGATGCCGCGCGTGGGCTCGTCCAGGATAAGCACCTCGGGGTTGGTGAAGAGCCATTTGCCCAGCACCACCTTCTGCTGGTTGCCGCCCGAAAGGTTCAGCGTCTTCTGGTCCACCCCCGAGCAGCGGATGCGCAGCTTCTCGCGGTAGTCCTGCGCCACCCGGTGCTCGCGGCCGCTGTCGATCACGGTGGCGAACGAAACGCCTTCCAGATGCGCCAGGGAGGTGTTGAACTGGATGTCTTCGTTCAGCACCAGGCCATTGCCCTTGCGGTCTTCGGTCACATAGGCCAGGCCGTGGCGCACGGCCTTTTCCACGGTGCCCACATCGATGGCCTTGCCGTGCAGCCGCACCTCGCCGCTGATGCGCTGGCCCCAGGACCGGCCAAAGATGCTCATGGCCAGCTCGGTCCGGCCCGCGCCCATCAGTCCCGCAATACCGACGATCTCGCCGCGCCGCACGTTCAGGTCGATCCCCTTGAGGTGCTCGCGGTCGCCGTGCTGAGGGTGGTGGGCACGCCAGTCGCGCACTTCAAAAACGATGCCGCCGATCTGCGGCTGGCGCTGGGGGTAGCGATCGCTCATCTCGCGGCCCACCATGGCCTGGATCACACGGTCCTCGCTCACCGGGCCTCCGCGGCAGTCCAGCATCTGCACGGTGCTGCCGTCGCGCAGCACGGTGATGGCATCGGCCACCCGCGAGATCTCGTTGAGCTTGTGCGAGATCAGGATGCAGGTGATGCCCTGGGCTTTCAGCTCCAGCAGCAGGTCCAGCAGGGCCTGGCTGTCGTTCTCGTTGAGGCTGGCAGTGGGCTCGTCCAGGATCAGCAGGCGCACCTTGCGCGACAGCGCCTTGGCAATCTCCACCAGCTGCTGCTTGCCCACGCCCAGCTGGCCCACCGGTGTGTCGGGCGATTCGCGCAGACCCACCTTGTGCAGCAGCGCCTGTGCGCGGCTGTGCGCGGCCATCCAGTCGATGACGCCGTGGCGCGCGGTCTCGTTGCCCAGGAAGATGTTTTCGGCGATCGAGAGCAGCGGTACCAGCGCCAACTCCTGGTGAATGATGATGATGCCCAGGTGCTCGCTGTCGCGGATGCCGGAGAACTGACGCTCCTGCCCGTCGAACAGGATCTGACCGCTGTAGCTGCCGTGTGGGTAGACACCCGACAGCACCTTCATCAGCGTGGATTTGCCCGCCCCGTTTTCGCCGACGATGGCATGGATCTCCCCGGCCTGGACGCGCAGGTTCACCTGGTTCAGCGCCACCACCCCGGGGAAGGTTTTGCGGATGTCCCGCATTTCAAGAAGCATGGTCTCTCAGTCTTTTGGCGGGCTGCGGGCCCGTCCCGGTTGCATGCCGTCCGCTAGGCACCAGAGGTGCCAGGCGGACGGCGGCTCTACGTGCCGAAGCCTGGCATGCCTACTTGATTTGTGATTCCTTGTAGTACCCGCTGCCCACCAGCACCGCGTTCCAGTTGGAGGCATCCACCGACACGGGCTTGAGCAGGTACGAGGGCACCACCTTCACGCCGTTGTTGTAGGTCTTGGTGTCGTTGATCTCCGGCTGCTTGCCCGACAGCGTGGCGTCCACCATGTTGGCGGCCACCTTGGCCAATTCGCGCGTGTCCTTGAACACGGTGGAGGACTGCTCGCCCTTCAGGATGGACTTGACCGATGGCACCTCGGCGTCCTGCCCGCTGACCACGGGGCAGGGTTGCTGGGCGGTGCAGTAGCCCACGCCCTTCAAGGACGACAGGATGCCGATGGACAGGCCGTCGTAGGGGGAGAGCACGGCATGCACCTTGTCCTTGCCGTAGTAGGCCGACAGCAGGTTGTCCATGCGCGCCTGGGCGACCGAGCCGTCCCAGCGCAGGGTGCCCACCTTGTTCATGCCCGTCTGCTTGCTGCGCACCACCAGCTTGCCGCTGTCGATGTACGGTTGCAGCACGCTCATCGCGCCGTCGTAGAAGAAGAAGGCGTTGTTGTCGTCGGGCGAGCCGCCGAAGAGTTCGATGTTGAACGGGCCCTTGCCCTGCTTCAGGCCCAGCTTGTCCACGATGGACGTGGCCTGCAGCACGCCGACCTGGAAGTTGTCGAACGTGGCGTAGTAGTCCACGTTCTTCGAGCCCTTGATCAGCCGGTCATACGCGATGACCTTCACGCCCTTGTCGGCCGCGTTCTGCAGCACGCGCGAGAGCGTGGTGCCGTCGATGGAGGCGATCACCAGCACCTTGGCGCCCTTGGTGATCATGTTCTCGATCTGCGCGAGCTGGTTCGGGATGTCGTCGTCCGCGTACTGCAGATCGGTCTTGTAGCCGCGCTCCTTGAGCACCTTGACCATGTTGTCGCCATCGGCGATCCAGCGCGACGAGGACTTGGTGGGCATCGAGATGCCGATGCTGCCCTTGTCCTGGGCATGGACCAGTGGGGTCGCGCCCACGGCGGCCAGCGCCACGGTGGCCAGCACGGCCTTGAAAATTTTGCGCTTCATTTATCTGTCTCCAGGTTCTATGTTTTTTGATGTTGGCCTATGCCATGTCCGCTATCTGTGAAACTGGCGCGCTCCAGGCCAGTGCCGCCGCGCAAGGGCCGCCCCGCCGCGCTGGCGGCATCCCCTGAGGGGGAATGCGCGCAGCGACGCAGGGGGCCTCAATATTTGCGCTTGGGGAACTCGGCGGCGGCCACTTCCATCGGGAAGATGCCTTCCTCGGTCACGATGCGCTTTTGCACCGCCTTGCCGGCCTTGATGTCCTTCACGGCCGTCATCAGCTGCGGGCCCAGCAGGGGGCTGCATTCCACGCTCACGTTGAGCTTGCCGGCGATCATGGCCTCGAAGGCGCCCTTGACCGCGTCGATGGAGATGATGGTGATGTCCTTGGCGGGCTTGAGGCCGGCTTCCTCGATGGCCTGGATCGCGCCGATGGCCATGTCGTCGTTGTGTGCGTAGAGCACGTTGATCTTCTTGCCCTCGGCCTTGAGGAAGGCTTCCATCACCTCCTTGCCCTTGGCGCGCGTGAAGTCACCGGTCTGCGAGCGCAGGATCTTGAACTTGGGGTCGGCCTTGACGATTTCCTCAAAGCCCTTCTTGCGGTCGATGGCCGGGGCCGAGCCCACGGTGCCCTGCAGCTCGACGATGTTGATGTCGCCCTTCTGGTCCTTCATCTTGTCCACCAGCCAGCGGCCGGCCTTGCGGCCTTCTTCCACGAAGTCCGAGCCCATGAAGGTCACGTACAGTGACTGGTCCTTGACGTTGACCGAGCGGTCGGTCAGCACCACCGGGATATTGGCGGCCTTGGCTTCGCGCAGCACGTTCTCCCAGCCCGACTCGACCACGGGCGAGAAGGCGATCACATCCACCTTCTGCGCGATGAAGGAGCGGATGGCCTTGATCTGGTTCTCCTGCTTTTGCTGGGCGTCGGAGAACTTGAGCTCGATGCCGGCCTCCTTGGCCGCGGACTTGATCGACTCGGTGTTGGCGGTGCGCCACTCGCTCTCGGCACCCACCTGGCTGAAGCCCAGCACGATGGGCTTCTGGGCCCAGGCGGCGCCCGGGAGCAGCCCGGCCACGGGGGCGCAGGCAAGGGCGGATACGAGGGTCCGGCGGTTCAGTTTCATCATTTGTCTCCTGTCTGTCTGTTGTTGACGCTGTTGTGGAAGAAAGAAATGCACTGCGGGAAAGAAGGCGGGCGATTCAGGCGAGCATGTAGCCGGTCTTGACGGTGGTGTAGAACTCGGCGGCGTGGCGGCCCTGCTCGCGCGGGCCGTGGCTCGAATCCTTGCGCCCGCCGAAGGGCACGTGGAAGTCCACGCCCGCCGTGGGCAGGTTGACCATGGTCATGCCGACCACGGCATTGCGCTTGAAATGCATGGCGTGCTTGAGCGAGGTAGTGCAGATGCCCGCGCACAGGCCATAGGGCGTGTCGTTGGCCAGGGCCAGCGCATGCTCGTAGTCATCGGCGCGCAGCACGCAGGCCACGGGGCCGAAGATTTCCTCGCGGGCGATGCGGTGCTCGGGCCGGGCCAGGAACAGGGCGGGGGCCATGTAGTGGCCGGGCGTGGCGCGTTCTAGGCGCTCGCCGCCCCAGACATGCTGGGCACCCTCGCTCCGGGCGATTTCCACATAAGAGAGGTTCTGCTCCAGCTGGCCGGCATCGGCCACCGGGCCCATCTCGGTGCCGCGCTCCAGCGCGTGGCCCACCTTCAGGGCCACGAGCCGCTGGCGCAGCCGGTCTACGAAAGCGTCGTGCACGCCCGATTCCACGATCAACCGGCTCGAAGCCGTGCAGCGCTGGCCGGTGGAGAAGTACGAGCCCTGCAGCGCGCAGTCGATGGCCTGGTCCATGTCGGCGTCGGCCAGCACCACCAGCGGGTTCTTGCCGCCCATCTCCAGCTGCACCTTGGCGCGGCGTGCCGTGGCCGACTTGAGGATACGGTCTCCGGTATCGACCGATCCCGTAAAGCTGATCGCATTCACCAGCGGGTGGTCCACCAGGGTCTGCCCGACCTCGCGGCCACTGCCCATGAGCAGGTTGAACACGCCGGCCGGCAGGCCGCAGCGGCTGATGATCTCGGCCAGGGCCCAGCCGCAGGCGGCCACCAGCTCGGCGGGCTTGAACACCACCGTGTTGCCATAGGCCAGGGCGGGGGCGATCTTCCAGGCCGGGATCGCGAACGGGAAGTTCCAGGGCGCGATGATGCCGACCACGCCCACGGGCTCGCGGGTCACGTCCACCTGCACGCCCTGGCGCACCGACGCCATGAGCTCGCCCGGGATGCGCAGCGCCTCGCCGGCAAAGAACTTGAAGATCTGGCCGGCGCGGGCCACCTCGGCCACGGCCTCGGGCAGGGTCTTGCCTTCCTCGCGGGCCAGCAGGGTGCCCAGGGCATCCTTGCGCGCCAGCAGTTCGCTGCCGATCAGGTCGAGCACGTCGGCGCGGCGCTGGGGGCTGCTCTGGCTCCAGTGGGGCAGGGCGTCGGCGGCGGCGCGGATGGCGCGCTCGGTCTGGTTGCGGTCGGCCCGGGCGTACTCGGCCACCACTTCACGGGTGTCGGAGGGATTGGTGCTCACCCCGGTGGTGGTGCCGATCTCCCAGCGCCCATTGATGAGGTGCCGGGGGGTGAGCTGCTGTGTGTCGCCGAGTTTCATGGGAACCTGGGAAAGAACCTTGGTGCGGATGTGCGGCAAAGTCTAAGATCGATTTAGATATCAATCTAATAGTTTTTTTGACAAAATACATATACGTCCACGCATTCTGGAAAACCCCATGAGCACCTACAACCACTGGTTCATCCGCGCACGCCTGAAGACGCGCCAGCTGCTCTTGCTGGTGGCCCTGGCCGAGGAGGGCAACATCCACCGCGCGGCCCAGGTGCTCAGCATGACCCAGCCGGCGGCCTCCAAGCTGCTCAAGGACCTGGAGGATGTGCTGGAGGTTTCGCTGTTCGAGCGCCTGCCGCGCGGCATGCGCCCCACCTGGTATGGCGAGACCATGATCCGCCACGCGCGCATGGCGCTGGCCAGCCTGAACCAGGCGCATGTCGAGCTGGCGGCGCTCAAGACCGGTCATTTCGGCCAGGTGGGCATCGGCGCCATCACCTCGCCGGGGCTGAGCCTGCTGCCAGCAGCCGTGGCCCTGGTCAAGCAGGAGCACCCGAGCCTGCGCATCTCGCTCGATATCGAGACCAGCCCGGTGCTGATGGACCGGCTCGAGCAGGGCAAGCTCGACATCCTGGTGGGCCGGCTGTTCGAGGAGCACGACAAGGCCAACCTGCGCTACGAGCCGCTGAGCGAGGAACTGGTCTGCGCCATGACCCGCCCGGGCCACCCCCTGCTGGGTGTGCCGGGCCTGGCCCTGCGTGACGTGCTGGCCGCGGGCTGGATCGTGCCGCCCGCGGGCAGCGTGCTGCGGCACCGCTTCGACCTGATGTTCCAGCAGGAGGGGCTGGCGCCGCCGGTCAACGTGGTGGAGACCGCGGCCCTGCTGTTCATGACGCGCATGCTGCAGCAAAGCGACATGATCGCCGTGGTGGGGGCCGACGTGGCGCACTACTACGCATCGCACGGCATGGTGTCGATCCTGCCGCTGGCCATGCCCTGCCATATGGACGCCTTCGGCATCATCACCCGCAGCGACCGCCTGCTGTCGCCCGCCGCCAAGGTGATGATGAAAGCGCTCAAGCAGACCAGCCTGGTGCAGTACGGGCGCCGGCTGGAAGCGGGAGACTGAGCGTGCTTCCCTGTCGGAGCTTGTGCTTGTCGGTGCCGCTCGATACTGGCGCGGCATAGGCCAGGACCGCCGCGCAAGGGCCGCCCCGCCGCGCTGGCGGTGTCCCCCTTCCCGAATGGCGCAGCCATTCGAGAGAAGGGGGAAGGCGCGAAGCGACTCAGGGGGATGGTCCGAATCACACCCAGCCGGCGTCGACCTTGAATTCCTGCGCGGTGCACATCGCGGCATCGTCGGACGCCAGGAACAGCACCATGCGCGCGATGTCGTGCGGGCGCAGCTTGTCGGGCAGGCACTGGTTGCGCGCCAGTTCCTTCTCGCCCTCCGCGTCGAGCCAGAGCTTGATCTGGCGCTCGGTCATCACCCAGCCGGGCGACACGGTGTTGATGCGGATGCGGTCCTGGCCGAGCGTGCGCGCCAGGCCCCGCGTGAGCCCGTTCACCGACGACTTGGCAATGGCATAGCAGGGGTAGCCCGCGCCCTTGCCCTGCCAGCCCGTGGAGCCCAGGTTGACCACCGAGCCCGCGCCCAGGCGGCGCATGCCGGGCACCACGGCCTGGATGGCGAAGAAGGCGGGGCGCTCGTTGATGGCCATGCGCTCGTCGTAGTAGTCGGGCGTCACGGATTCCAGCGTGTGGCGGTCGTCGCTGGCCACGTTGTTGACCAGCACCGAGAAGTCGCCCTGGGCGGCGGCGGCCTGGGCAATGGCCGCCTGCAGCGCGGCGATGTCGCGCACGTCGCACACCTGCCACCAGGGTCGGGCATGGCCCGCGTCGGCGATCTGCTGGGCCAGCGCCTCGCTGGCTTCGCGCGCCACGTCCACGAAGGCCACGCGCGCACCCTGTTCGGCGAACGCCGCGACGATGGCCGCGCCGATGCCGCTGCCCCCGCCCGTGACGAAGACCGATCGGCCTTGCAGGCTGGGAAAGTGGGCGAGCGTGGCGGGCTGGGAGGGGATATGGATATCAGTTGTCATTGCAATTTGTATATCGAAAAATTCCAAAAATAATCATTCCATGCATCAATTGACGTTGATAAGATGCCCGGCGTCAAGAGGCAGGCAGGTAAACAACAAACAGGAGACAAGCTTTGAGCAACCAGAGTCCCATGGCAGCGTCCGCTGCGTCGCGATTTCCCGTCCCCAGCCCCACGGGGCCCCTGCGCTGCGTGGTCGAAGCCGATGCGCAGCTGGGGGAGGGGCTTGTATGGTCCGTGCGTGAGCAGGTGGTGTATTGGCTGGACATCCTGGGCTGCCGCCTGTACCGGTGGGACCCGGCCACGGGGGAGCGCGGGCAGTGGCGCTTCGACGAAGAGATCTCGGCCCTGGCCGAGCGCCGGGACGCGCCCGGCCTCATCATCACCCTGCGGCGCGGCTTCGCGCTGTTCGACCCGGCCACCGACAGCGCCCCGCACTACCTGCACCAGCCCGCGGCCGAGCTGCCGGGCAACCGCTTCAATGACGGCAAGTGCGACGCGCAGGGCCGCTTCTGGGGCGGCAGCATGGACTTTGATTGCCAGCTGCCCACCGGCGCGCTCTACCGCTACGACCCCGACGGCCGCTGCACGCGCCATGACGAGGGCTTCGTGGTGACCAACGGGCCCACCTGGGCCCTGGTGGAGGGCCGACAGTGCCTGTACTTCAACGATACGCTCAGCTCCATCACCTGGCGCTACGACTTCGATGCGGCCGCAGGCACCGTGTCGCACAAGCAGGTGTGGAAACGCTTCAGTGCCGAGGACGGCCTGCCCGACGGCATGACCACGGACGCCCTGGGCCGCCTCTGGATCGCCCACTGGGGCGGCCACTGCGTGACCTGCCACGACCCCGAGACGGCCGAGGAACTGGGCCGTGTGGTGCTGCCCGCGAGCCAGGTCACCACCTGCGCCTTTGGGGGCGCGGACCTGCGCACGCTGTTCATCACCACCGCGCGGGTCGGCCTCACGCCCGAGCAGCTCGCTGCACAGCCGCTGGCCGGCAGCGTGTTTGCCATCGAGATCGACAGCCCCGGCGTGCCCGCCCATCTGTTCGGTGGCTGACCTCCTTCATGAAAGCACGTGCATGAACGATTCCACCACCCACCCCATCACCTGGTTGAGCCACGCGGGCCAGCACCTGGGGCTGGTCCCCTCGCTGGGCGGCAGCGTGGCCGCCTGGCAGATCGACGACCCCCGGCAGCCCGGCGGCCGGATTGACCTCTGGCGCCCCTGGGACGGGGCCACGCCCGATCTGTACAAGATGGCCTCCTTCGCCATGGTGCCCTGGTCCAACCGCATCAGCGGCGGCGGCTTCACGCACGCCGGGCAGTTCCATCCCGTGCGGCCCAACCGCGCTGGCGAGCCGTACCCCATCCACGGCGATGGCTGGCTGCAGCCCTGGGAGATGACCCAGCCCGCGCCCGACACGCTGCAGATGCAGCTGCGCTCCGAGCGCTTTGACGGCAACCCCTACGAGTACGAGTGCGTGCAGACCTTCCGGCTGGTGGAGGGCGGCCTGGACCAGTCGGTACAGGTGCGGCACCTGGGCGCACAGCCGCTGCCCTACGGCCTGGGCCTGCACCCCTGGTTTCCGCGCACGCCCGGCACGCGCATCACGGCGCCGGTGCAGGGCGTGTGGCTGTGTGGCGACGACCCTTTGCCCACGGAGCACACGCAGCAGTTTCCGCCTGGCTGGGACTTGAACAGCGGCGCTCCCGCCAACGGCGGCCTGATCGACAACGCCTACACCGGCTGGGGTGGCACCGCGCAGATCGACTGGCCCGAGCGCGGGCTGCGCCTTACCGCCCACATGCCAGACTTTGACAAGGACGGCGGCGCGGCCCACCACTACTGCCTGGTGTACCGCCCGCCGCAGGGCCCGGCGTTCTGCTTTGAGCCCATCACCCAGCCCATCGATGCTTTCCACCAACCGGGCCAGCCCGGCCTGCGCAGCTTGGCGCAGGGCGAGGTGCTGGCGATGAACGTGTCGTGGCGGTACGGGGCGTTGTGAGCGCCCCGGCGGGCGCCCCAGAAGTGGGTTTGTAGCTAAATCAGCCGGTAGCGCTAGTGAATCATGCGCTGGCAGCTATTAAATCGATAGTGAATCAGATCACCCGGAACCCGTGGGTGCCGTCGCGCCCCAGTTGTTCCACCAGCCCGAACTCCCAGTCCAGGTAGGCCTGCATCGCCTCGCGCGGGCTGTCGGTGCCTTCGTACGGGCGGCGGTAGCGGTCGATGCGCGGCGAGGCCAGGCGCGTCTCGCCATGCTCCAGCGGCAGGCCCTGGGCGATCCAGGCCAGCGTGCCACCCTCCAGCACCACCACCTCGGCACCACCCGTCAGGCGGGCCAGGTCCTGCGCGGCATAGCGGGCCAGCAGGCTGCTGCCGCAGGTGAGCACATAGCGCTGCGCGCGCGGGATGGACTGCACGGCCTGCGCGAGCTGTGAGCGGATCACGAACCACGCGCCGGGGATGTGGCGCAGCGTGTAGTTGGCGCTGGTGGTCAGGTCCAGCACGGCCGTGTGGTCGGCGCCGCCGTCTTGCAGCCAGGCCGCCAGGTGGGCGGGGGTGGCCCAGGCGATGGGGCCTTCGGGTTCGGGCACGGTGTTGGCCACGGCGCCGGTCTCGCTGAAATCCGCCGGCTGCGCGCCGTCGAGCACCCACACTTCCCAGCCCATCTGGGCCAGCCACGATGCGCTCATGTTGGCGCGCACGCCGTCGTCGTCCACCAGCACCAGGCGCGCGCCGCGCACGGCGGCCGTGTGGTCGGTCTCCTGCACCAGCTGGCCGCCGGGGGTGTTGCGAAAGCCGGGCAGGTGGCCGGCCGCGAACTCCTCGGGCGTGCGCACGTCCAGCAGGTAGGTGGTGCGGCCGGCCTCGGCCGCGAAGCGGGCCAGGTCGCCGGCCTGGGCGCGCTGCACGCGGGCCCGGTCGGCCACGTTGCGCGCCTGTTGCGGTGCCTGATTGCGGTCGATGTGCACGGCGGGGTCGAAGCGTCGGCTGGCGCCGCGTTCCAGCGTCTGCCCGGCCAGCAGCCAGCCGATGGTGCCGTTGCGCAGCGCGGCCACGGGGTTGGGGATGCCCGCGTTCACCAGCGACTGCGTGCCGATGATGCTGCGCGTGCGGCCCGCGCAGTTCACGATGATCTGCGTGGCCGGGTTGGGCGCGAGCGCCTGCGCGCGCAGCACCAGCTCGGCGCCGGGCACGCTCACGCCGGTGGGGATGTTCATGGTGTGGTACTCGTCGTAGCGGCGCGCGTCCAGTACCACCACGTCGGCCCGGGCGTCGATGAGCGCCTGCACTTCTTCAGCCGCCAGCGAGGGCGTGTGGCGCTCGGCCTCCACCAGCTCGCCGAAGGACTTGCTGGGCACGTTCACGTCGATGAACAGCTCGCCCCCGGCATCGCGCCAGCCCTGCAGGCCGCGCGCCAGCAGGGTCACACGGGTGTAGCCCAGCTGCTGGAGCGTGCGTGCCGCGGGTTCGGCCAGGCCCTCGCCATCGTCGTAGACCACGATGAGGGTGTCGCGGCGGGGAATGCGCGCGAAGGCTTCCAGCTCGATCTTGCTGGCCGGCAGGTTGGCGGCGAACAGCGGGTGGCCCTGGGCATAGGGGTCTTCCTCGCGCACGTCGAGCAGGGCGATTTCCTCGCGGGCGAGCAGGGCCTCGCGGACCTGGAGGACGGAAGTCTCTGGAATGGTGGAAGCAGTCATGGGGAAATCGTACGGGTCTTGGAAAACAGGTTCAGGCCGAGGGCGCCGGGCTGCGGGACAGGTCCCAGATGTTCGGAAGCGTCGCGTTGCTGTAGCCCGAGATGAAGGGCTTGGCCGTGCCGTCTTCCAGGTACACGCTGCGTTGCACGGCGCCGATGTTGGCGCCATACACGTGGATGCTGATGGAGGTCTGGCCCTCCCACGCATTGCTCACCCGGTGCACGTCGCCGATGGTGGGCGACACGGCATCGACATCGCCGGGCCGCAGCCGGTGCGGTGCGCCCTCTGGCGCCCAGCGCCCATCGGCGGTGCGGGCGAATGCCTGCGAATCTTCGGCGCCGCGCAGCATGCCGATCAGGCCCCACACCGTGTGGTCGTGGATGGGCGTGGCCTGGCCCGGGCCCCACACAAAGCTCACCACCGAGAAGCGGCCCAGCGCATCGGCATGCAGCAGGTACTGCTGGTAGCGGTCGGGGTTCGGCTGCGCAAACGCGGCCGGCAGCCAGTCGTCGTGGGCCACCAGGGCGCCCAGCAGGGCGCCGCCGCGCGCCAGCAATTCTGGCTCCGGCGGCGTACTTTCCACCAGCGCGGCCAGTTGCTGCACGAAGTGGCGCAGGCGGGCGGTGTCGGGCGCTGTGGACGTTGGTGTCGCGCACGAGGCGGGCTGCGGCAGGGCCATGGGGGCGAGGGCATTCATGCGCTGTATTGCACCAGTGTCCGGCGCGGGGGTGTGTGGAATCTTTTGCATATGCATCTCCGTTTTTCTTCGTTCTCTTTTGGTGCCCGTGCGCATGCAATGCGGTCAGCGGGCTGCGGATGCGCGGCCATTTTGTCTTTTTCACACAAAAGGTGCAGGGCATGAACAACAAGGGTCAGATTCTGGGTGGGGGAGAAGCGCGCTGGTCGCGCCGGCAGTTGCTGCGGGCCACGGGCGCGGCCACGGTGGTGGGCGCCTCGGGCGTGGTGGGCAGCCACGTGCTGGCCGCCGGCAAGCTGCGCGAGGTGAAGCTGGCGTGGAACGCCAATGCCATCTGCCTGTCGGCCGCCCCGGTGGCGATCGAGCGTGGCATCTTCGAAAAGCACGGCCTCAAGGTCGAGCTGGTCAACTTCGCCGGTTCCACCGACCAGCTGCTGGAGACCATCGCCACCTCCAAGGCCGACGCCGGCCTGGGCATGGTGCACCGCTGGATCAAGCCGCTGGAGTCGGGCTTCGACGTGAAGCTGGTGGGCAGCTCGCACGGCGGCTGCTCGCGCCTGGTGGGCTACGAAGCGGCGGGCGTGACCAGCCTGCAAAAGCTCAAGGGCAAGACCATTGCTGTGTCGGACCTCAACAGCCCGGGCAAGAACTTCTTCTCGGTGCTGCTCACCAAGGCCGGCCTGAACCCCGAAAAGGACGTGACATGGCGCCAGTTCCCCGGCGACATGCTGGGCCTGGCCGTGGAAAAGGGCGAGGCCCAGGCCATTGCCGACGGCGACCCCAACCTGCTGCTGATCCAGCGCCGCACCAAGGGTCTGGTGGACCTGGCCTCCAACCTCTCGGGCGAGTACGCGGCCAAGACCTGCTGCGTGCTCGGCGTGAGCGGCGCCCTGGTACGCAACGACAAGGGCACGGCCGCGGCCCTCACGCGCGCCATCATCGAGGCCTCGGACTTCGTGGCCGACAACCCGAACGAGACGGCGCGCATCTTCAGCCCTTACTCCAAGGTGCCGCAGGACGACCTGCGCGCCGTGCTGGGCACGCTCACGCACCGCAGCCACCCCGTGGGCACGGCGCTGCGCCAGGAGATCGAGTTCTACGCGCGCGACTTCAAGCTGGTGGGGGTGCTCAAGCCCTCCACCGATCCCGCACGTTTCGCCGCCCACGTGCATGCCGACGTGCTGGCCTGAAGTGACGCATTCCCTGAGTCGCTTCGCGCCTTCACCCCTCTCTCGCATTGCCGCGCAATGCGGGAGGAGGACGCCCCCAGCTCGGCGCGGTGCGGTGGCCCTTGCGCGGGCGCACTGGCTGTGGGCGCGCCAGTTTCACGGGTTGTGGGCGATGCGCATCGCCACACGAGCTGACATTCACCGGAGTTTGCCATGAGCACCGTTGCCGACCATATCCTGCCAGCGCCCAATTCCGTGGCCGAGGCGCCCCGGGCGCGACGCCCCGCGGCGCCTCCCGCGAGGGTGGCCGCGCCCGCCGCATTCGGCGCGGCCCGGCCCATTCCCGCCTTCTGGCGGACGGGCCTGTTGGCCGCCGCCGCCTGGGCGGCGCTGGGCCTGCTGACCTACCTGTGGCCCAACAAGCCGGCAGGCTTCAGCGAGTGGGCGTTCACCGAAGAATTCGCCATCGGTGCCGGTGCCGTGGCAGTGCTTCTGGCGGTGCTGGCGTTCGTTGCGGGCGCGCTGGGGCCCGTGGGCCACAAGGTGCGGCGGACCGGCCCCTGGCTGGTGGCCATCGCCGCCGGCCTCACGGTGTGGGAGGTGTTCACCGCCAAGCTGGGCACCTTGCCGCCCCCGTTCTTCGCACCGCCGCAAAGCCTGGTGGAGGTCTACGCCACCGACTGGGCGCGCCTGCTGGAAAGCGCGGGCGCATCGGTCCGCCTGCTGGGGCTGGGCATCGCCATCGGCGCGGCGGCAGGTTTCACCACGGGCGTGCTCATCGGCTGGTCGCGCCAGGCCAGCTACTGGATCCACCCGGTGCTGCGCATCCTGGGCCCCGTGCCCACCACGGCGCTGCTGCCGGTGAGCTTTTATTTCTTTCCGTCCAGCTGGTCGACGGCGATCTTCCTGATCGCGCTGGGCACGGCCTTCCCGGTCGCCATCCTCACCTGGTCGGGCGTGGCGGGCGTGCACAAGAACTACTACGACGTGGCGCGCACCATGGGCGCGTCGCCCTGGTTCCTGGTGCTGCGCGTGGCCATCCCGGCGGCCCTGCCGCAGGTCTTCGTGGGCCTGTTCATGGGCCTGGGCGCGGCGTTCTCCACCCTGGTGGTGGCCGAGATGCTGGGCGTGAAGGCCGGCCTGGGCTGGTACCTGACCTGGGCCCAGGGCTGGGCGGCGTACCCCAACATGTACGCCGCGCTGATCGTGATGGCGCTGCTGTTCTCGGGCGTGATCACCTTGCTGTTCGTGCTGCGCGACCGGGTGCTGTCGTGGCAGAAGGGGGTGGTGAAATGGTGAGCACCGCGACCGCCCCTGAAGCGGGTGTGGGAGCCAAGGTGACGGGCGCACGTATCGACGTGCGCAATGTGAGTCACTGGTTCGACCTGCCCGCCGGCCCGCTGCACGTGATCGACGAGCTGGACCTGTCCATCGCCCCCGGCGAGTTCGTGGCCCTGCTAGGGCCCAGCGGCTGCGGCAAGAGCACGCTGCTGCGCCTGGTGGCGGGGCTGGAGCCCGCGACCACGGGCGAGCTGCTGCAGGACGGCGCGCCCATCACCGACCCCGATCCCTCGCGCATCGTGGTCTTCCAGGACCCCACGCTGTTTCCCTGGCGCACCGTGTGGGACAACGTGGCCCTGGGCCTGCAGGCGCGCGGCATCCTGCGCCAGCAGCGCCACCGGGTGGACGAAGCGCTGCGCCTGGTCGGCTTGCAGGACTTTGCCAAGGCCTTTCCGCACCAGCTGTCGGGCGGCATGGCGCAGCGCGTAGCATTGGCCCGCGCGTTGGTCAACGACCCGAGCCTCCTGGTGCTCGACGAGCCGCTGGGCAAGCTCGACTCGCTCACGCGCCTGACCATGCAGACCGAGCTCGTGGACCTGTGGCAGCGCACGGGTTTCTCGGCCCTGCTGGTCACGCACGATGTGGAAGAGGCGCTCTTCATGGCCCAGCGCGTGGTGGTGTTCTCCGACCGGCCCGCGCGCATCCAGCAGGTGCTGGTGAACGATTTGCCCTACCCGCGCCACCGCGGCGACCCGCGCCTTGCGGCCCTGCGCCACGAGGCCCTGGCGTTGCTGGGCCTGGGTGCGAGCTGGTAGGCCAGCGGGTTGTCGCCGGATCTGCTGAACGGCCTGCTCGAAGGCCTGCTCGCCGCGCAGCAGGGCCTGCGCGCGGTGCTGCATGCGCTGGGCCTGGCGCCGGAAGTCCATGGCCAGCCCGCATGGCCGTGGGGGCACCGCATTGCGGCCGAGATGCTGGCGGTGGACGCGGGCCACGCGCGGCAGGTGCTGCTGTCCCTGCTGTGCGCGGGGGCCGCGCTGCTGGCCCTGGCGGTGTCGCTGCCCTTCCAGCGCGCGCGCCCGTGGCTGATCGCCTTGGCGGCCGCATTGCTGGTGTTTGCCCCCTGGCCCCAGGCGCACCTGCTGCTCGCGCCCGCCGTGCCCACCAGCCTGCACCAGTCGCCCACCGGTTTCGCTGCCGGGGGCATCGTGCGCGGCCAGGCTGTCTACCAGCAGCACTGCGTGCGCTGCCACGGCGCCGATGGCCGGGGCGAAGGCCCCGATGCCCCGCAGCTGGCCCAGTGGCCGCCCAACCTGAACGGCACGCTGCTGTGGAAGCGGCTCGACGGCGAGCTGTTCTGGCGTGTGCGCGAGGGCATGCACAACCGCGCTGGCGTGCAGACCATGCCGGGCGTGGGCAGCGCGCTGCGCGACGAAGAGATCTGGGACGTGCTGGACTATCTGCAGGCCCATGCCGCAGGGCAGATGCTGCGCGAGGCCGGCACCTGGGATCGGCCCGTGCGCCTGCCCGGCATGGCCGTGCAGTGCCGCCATGGCCGGGCCCGCCAGAGCCGGGACCTGGTGGGCCAGCGCGTGCGTGTGGCCGTGGCGGGCCCGGGCGTGCCGCTGGTGGCCGATGACCCGCGCCTGGTCACCCTGGTGGCGGGCGCCTTGCCGGCGGGCGCCGATGCCGAGTGCCAGCCGCAGGGCGATCCGCAGCACAAACGCGCCGTGGAGCAGGCGCTGGCCCTGGTGCTGGGCGTGTCTGCCGCCGAACTGCCGGGCTACCAGCTGATCGTGGACCGCGCGGGCTGGCTGCGTGCGCGGGGCCAGCCCGGCAAGGCCGCGTGGTCCGAGGACGACCTGGTCTGCCGGGCCACCGCCGCGCCCGCGCCGCCGGTCGGGGCCGCCACGGCGCCGGTGGATGGCCTGCAGGCGCTCATACGCCGCATGGACGCCGAGCCGGTGCGCCTTGTGCGAGGAGGCTTTCCCCACTGAGCACCGGGCCTTGGGCCGCCGTGGGGCCAGGGCCCGGAAATGAATGAAAACGGCTTTTAGCGCCGCTGGACAAGCGCTGATAGCTATCAATGAGATAGCATTTCGCCCCGGCCTCGGTGGCTCACGCTCCCGGCTGGACCAGGTTGATGAGATTGCCGCACGTGTCCTCGAACAGCACCGCCTTGATGGGCCCCATGGCCAGGGGCGTGCCACGGAACGCCACGCCCCGCTCCGAAAGCCTGCGGAACTCCGCATCGATGTCATGGGTCATGAACGCGGTGGCCGGAATACCCGCCTCGAACAAGGCCTTCTGGTAGACCCGCGCGGGCGCGAAGGCCATGGGCTCCAGCACCAGCTCGACGCCCGTGGCGCCTTCCGGCGATGTCACGGTGAGCCAGCGGAAGGTGCCCATGGGAATGTCATGCTTCTTCTCGAAGCCAAGGACCGTGGTGTAGAAGTGCAGGGCGTGGTCCTGGTCTTCGACGAACAGGCTGGAGAGCGTGATTTGCATGGGTTCTTCCTCGCGGTTTTCGTGGGGGGGAGGGGCTGCCGGGCCGGAACCTCCCTGGATTCCGGCGGCCTGTGGGCCGGATTCTCCACGGTACGGCTTGGCGCCGCCACCGCGCCACCCCGAAGCACAAAAGCCCGCGGGGGCGGGCTTTGTACAGGGAATGGCGGGCCACGGGCGGCGAGAAAGCTAGGGCTTCTCTATGTATCCCGGCTCGGCGGCCTCGTCCGCGGGCTCCTTGGGCGCTTCGGGTTCGACCACCTGGCCCACGGCCGCGCCGCCGAGGGCGCCGGCAATGGCGCCTGCCGTGCCGCCCACGAACACGCCCACGGGCCCGGCCACCGCCACGCCCACGGCCGCACCGGCGGCGGCTCCGGCCATCATGCCGCCCCCCATCAGGGCGGATTTGGACTCGCGCTCGGATTCACTCGGGCTCAGGGTATGTTGCGCGGCGGGGTCGGGGTCCTGCGAGGGGACGCCGTGGCCGGGCACGGCCTGCGCGGCCAGGTCGGGGTCGATGGGTTTTTCCTCGGCCACGGGATTCGAGAGGGTGTTCATGGGGCTCTCCTTGTCGTGTTGCGGGCAGGCGAGCAATGTCACTCGCTGCATTCATTCTTGGACGGGGCGGGCGCGCTGCCCGCCATCCAAGGAATCGGCCGCCTGTCGGACAAATGCCCGTGGCGCGGGCCTGCTTGACGGGGGTCAAGGAGCGGGCGGCCCCGGGGCCGGCCCGTGGCGCAAGGGTGCGAACGCACGGCGGCCGCGCCGCAGCCAGGGTTCGGGTATGAAAAGTGCCGCTGCCGACCATCCATCCAGCGGTAGTTGCTATAAAAGGAGAAGCGTTGGCGAGAAACGGCCGGCCGCCGCTACATGGGCTCCAGCCGCGCCCTCTTCATCATGGTTTCCGTGAACGCTATTTCCTTGCCGAAAGCGCGTGTGAAGGCCTCGCTGTCCTGCACGAAGACCTGGCCGCCCTGTTCTTCCAGCGCGCTCACGACGGCGGGCTGCCTGAGCGCGGCATCGAGGGCGGAGCGCACGCGCGCGACGATGGCGTCGGGCGTGCCGGTGGGCACCGAGACACCGCCCCACGACGTCAGCTCCACGCCGGGCACCTGCAGCTCCGCCAGCGTGGGCACGCCCGGCAGCTTGGGGTTGCGCCGGGGGCCGGTCACGGCCAGGGCCCGCAATTTTCCAGCCTGGATGTTGGCGTACGCCACCGAGGTGATGGGGGCGCCGAAAGTCACCTGCTGGCCCATCACGGCATTCACGATCTCCGAGGCGCCCTTGTAGGGCACGTGGGTGGCTTCGGCCTGGGCCACGCTCAGCAGCATCTCCACCCCCAGGTGCGACGGGGTGCCGATGCCGCCCGACGCGTAGTCGATCTTGCCCGGCTGAGCGCGCATGCGGGTGAGCAGTTGCTCCAGCGTGCGGATGTCGGAGCTCGCGTGCACGATCACCGTGGTGTCGGAACTGGTGAGCCCGATCACGTGGCGGAAGTCCTTGAGCACGTCATACCCGGGCGCCTTGTACATGCGCATGCTGGCCGCCATGGGTGAGCCCGAGTAGATCCAGGTGTAGCCGTCCGGCGCGGCCTTGGCCACCTGCCGCGCGCCCAGGTTGCCGCCCACGCCGCCACGGTTCTCGATGACCACGGGCTGGCCCAGTTCCTTGGACACGGCCTCGGCCACGATGCGGGCCGTGGTGTCGGGCCCCGTGCCGGCCAGATAGGGCACCACCCACTTGATGGCGCGGCGGGGCCAGGGGTCGGAGGCCAGGGCGGGCGTGCCCGCCAGCAGCGGCAGCAGGCTGGCGGCCAGCAGGGCGCGGCGGCGCGGGGAGGATGGGGAATGGGTTGTCATGTCTTGTCTCCTTGTGATTGTCGGGTGGGTGCGCTCGCGCACTGGGGCACCGTTGTGGCGGTATGGCGGACCGGAGCAACTGGCCTGGCCCGGGCCGGGGCCTGCGCGCCGCAGCGGCGGCGCAGCCGCTCAGGGGGCTGCCAGCAATTCCTTGGCGATGGTGTTGCGCTGGATCTCGCTCGTGCCCGTGAGCACCCGGTACATGCGCAGCATGCGGAACAGGAATTCCACGCGCCGGCCCTGCACGATGCCTTCGCCGCCGTGGATCTGCACCGCGCGGTCGGCAATGCGGAACGCTGCTTCCGAGCAGAACAGCTTGGCCATCGCAGCCTGCGCGCGCGGATCGCCGCCCGCATCGATCTGCCGGGCGGTGGCCAGCATCAGCCCGCGCGCGGCGGCCCAGTCGGTCGCCATGTCGGCCAGCATGTGCTGAATGGCCTGGAACTGCCCGATGGCGCGGCCGAACTGCTGGCGCTGCTGCGCGTAGTCGCGCGCATCGCGCAGCGCCACCTGGGCCAGGCCCAGCATGGCGGGGCAGTGCAGCAGCCGGTTCACGGTGATGCGGCCCAGCGCCAGCGCCAGGCCCCGGCCCGGCTCGCCGATGAGGTGGGTGGCCGGCACGCGCGCGCCGTCCAGGGCGATGTTGCCCGTGCTCGTCTGGCCCGCCATGGTCTTGTAGCCCGCCTGCACGCGCACGCCGGGCGCATGCAGGTCCACGAAGAACGCGGACACCTCGCGCTGCGCCGGATCGGTGGCGGTGGAGGCCATCAGCACCGCATAGTCGGCAAAGGGCGAGCCCGAGATGAAGCGCTTCTCGCCGGTGAGCACGTAGTGGTCGCCATCCTTCACGGCGCGGGTCTGCACGTTGCCCGCATCCGAGCCCGCCTCGGCCTCGGTCAGCGCAAAGCAGATCGCCATGTCGGCCTGCGCCACGGGCAGGATGAAGTTCTGCAGCTGGAACGGCGTGGCGACGCGCGCCAGCGCGCCCACGCGCGGCGGGCCGCTCAGCTCGCCGAACACATGCGGCGCGAAGGGCGAGCCGCTGGCATAGATCGCTTCCTTCACGAGCACATGGTCCAGCACCGACAGGCCCAGGCCGCCCATCTGCGGAGGCAGCGTCATGCCGTAGAAGCCCAGCGCGTGCGAACGTTTCCACACCTGGCGCAGCAGCGCCTTGCCGGGGCTGTTCTCGTGGTCGATGCCATGCTCGCGCGCCAGCGCGGCCAGCTCGCCGTGCAGGTACTCGTTGATGCGGGTGATCAGCTCGGCCGCCTGCGGCGAGCCTTCGAACGGCACGCCCGGAAACAGTGGCGCGGGGATGGGGGAGGTGATGTCGTGGTTGTTCATGTCGAGATTCCTTGTCGGTTGTGGTGCCGACTGGATGTGGAAACTGGCGCGGCCCGGTGCCGCGGACGCGGGGCGAGGGCCGCCTCTGGCGGACGCGCCAGGGCGCGCGGCGCCTCGGGGGGATGCCGCTCTCTAGTTCACCATGCGGCCCCGGCCTTCCCAGTACGGCGCCTGCACCGCGCGGCGCATGACCTTGCCGTTGGGGTTCTTGGGCAGCGTGGGCACGAACTCGATGCGCCGGGGCCGCTTGAAGCCGCCCAGGTGCTGGGCGCAGAAGGCGTCGATGGCGGCGCTGACCTCGTCGCCCGCCGTGCGGCCGGGCTTGAGCACCACGTGCGCGGCCACGGCCTCGCCCCACTTGTCGTCGGGCACGGCGAACACGCAGGCATCGGCGATCGCGTCGTGCTGGTACAGCACCGCTTCCACCTCGGAGGGGTACACGTTGAAGCCGCCGCTGATCACCATGTCCTTCTTGCGGTCCACGATGTAGACAAAGCCTTCGTCGTCCATGCGGGCCAGGTCGCCCGTGTGGTACGCACCGTCCTTGAGCACCTCGGCCGTGAGCTCGGGCGCGCGCCAGTAGCCCGCGAAGACGTCGTCGCCGCGCACCACGATCTCGCCGATCTCGCCCGTGGCCACGGGCCGGCCGTCGTCGCCCAGGATCTGCACGTCGCATTCCAGGAACGGCCGCCCGCACGATGCCAGGCGCTCGGGCCGCGCGGCGCGGGCAAACAGATGGTCTTCCACCGACAGGCCACAGACACCCGAGGTCGTCTCGCCCGCGCCATAGCCTTGCTGCAGGATGGGGCCGAACACGTCCATGGCCTTCAGGATGCGCGCGGGCGCCATGGGGGCGGCGCCATAGCCCAGGCGCAGCAGGTCCGGCAGGGGGCGGTACTGGCCCTCCAGCTCGGCCAGCAGCATGTTGATCATGGTGGGCACCATGAAGGTGTGCGTCACGCGGTCGGCGCGCATGTCGGCGATGAAGCGCGCGGGCTCGAAGCCGTTGAACAGGCGGATGGTCACGCCCTGGCACAGCGCGGGCACGATCTGCATGCCCGATGCGTGCGTGATCGGCCCCACCAGCCCCAGGATGTGCCCGGGCTGCTGTCCGTCCGAGCGCGTGAGGAACTTGCGCAGCTGCGCCAGCCGGTTGCCAAAGGTCTGCATGGCCGCCTTGAGCACGCCCGACGAGCCCGAGGTGTAGTGCAGCACGGCCACCTCGTGCTCGTGCACCTGCACGGGACTGAAGGCATCGCTGGCCTGCGCCAGTGCGGCCTCGTAGCTTGCGGCACCTGCGCCATCGAGCAGCAGCAGGCGAGGCATGCCGCCCTGCAGTGCCTGCTCCACGTGCGGGCGGATGGCCTCGGCCCGCTCGGCCGTGGTGACGATGAGGGCGGCATCGCTGTTGGCCGCCACGGCGCCCACTTCGGCGGGCGACAGCCGTGCGTTGAAGGGTGCCTTGACGAGCCCGGCCTTGTAGCAGGCGATCTCGATCTCGACGATTTCCACGCAGTTGGGCAGGTAGATGCCCACGCGGTCGCCGCGCGCCAGGCCCAGGCCGAGCAGGGCGTTGGCCAGGCGGTTGGAGCGCTGCTCCAGCTCGGCATAGGTGACGCTGCGCGCGGGGCTCTTCACGGCCACGCGCCGGGCGTGCGTCCGGGCGCTCCTGGCGACAAGCGCGCCCACGTTGGCGACCGCGCGGGGAGGGAGGGGGGAGGGGGTGGTAATGGCTGTCTCCTGAAACACCGGCCCCGTCGAGCGCGGGGCATGGGGCCACTGTTCCAGAAGACGGGGGTATCAGGGAAATACCGATTGCTGATGGGGAGGTATCAGATGAATTGATGGCCTTGCTGCCGGCCACCACCCTGGGAACACTATTTCGCCTTGGCGCGGGCGGCGGGCTTTCTGCCGGCGGGCCTGGCGGCATTGAGCTCCACCGCAGCGCGGATGAGCGCCTTGAAGGCATCGGCATCCACCTCATCGCCTTCATGGATGTCGATGGCCCGCCGCGCGTTGCCGTCCAGGCTGGCGTTGAAGAGCCGGGCCGGGTCGGGCAGCGAGGCCCCCTTGAGGAAGGTGAGCTTCACCGACGCCTTGTAGCTCTCGCCGGTGCACAGGATGCCGCCCAGCGACCACACGGGCGTGCCCATCCACTTCCATTCCTCCACCACGCCGGGCGCGGCCTCGTGGATGAGCTGGCGCATGCGGGCCAGCGCGCGGCCGCGCCAGTCGGCGAGGTCGGCGATGCGCTGGTCGATGAGGGTGGAGGCGGGCTGGTTGTTTGTGGTGCTGGTGGATGGCATGCGTGTCTCCTGCGGCTGGTTTTTCGGGAAGGCGTGCGATCAATCTGCAGCGCAGGATGTTCCTGCGGCCTGCAGCACCGCCTTGATGAACCGCGCTTTCTCGTCGCGGTATCGGTCCATCCCATCGGATGCGAACCGCTGTTTGAGCTGGTTGTACTGGGTTACCAGCGCAGGGTCGGCGCGCAAGGCATCGCGAAAATGCAGAAAGAACTCGAACTCCGAGCCACGCGCTACCACCTGCAGTGCAACGTCCATGGTGGTGTCGGCTGACAAAAGCATGCACAGCGCGGGCGTGCGCAGCGTGCCGGCCTTGGCCACGTAGCCCGCAGCTTCCAGGGCTTCGACACTGCGTGCGTGGTCCTGCGCCGGTACCAGCAAGCAGATGTCCAGGTCGCCCTTGGAGATGGCGCCTGGGATGGACGAGGCACCGATGTGTTCGATGATGGCGTGGGGCACAAGCCTGGCGACTTCAGCGGCCACCGCCGCGAAGGTGGCTGCTGCCTGGTCCTGGTACTGCGCGGATTCGAGCAATGTCACCCTGGGCATCCTCACACCACCGCCTCCCACTTCCCCGACACCACCAGTTCCAGCACCACCGCGATCAGCGCCTCCATCACCACCTGCATCACGCCGTCCACCTCGCGGTCGGCGGTGGTGGCCAGGGTATAGCTGCGCGTCAGCTCGGGGTTGACCACGCGGGCCACCATCCAGTCGGGGCCGGCGGCAGGCGCGTCGCCCAGCGCGCAGGCGGGCGTGAAGGTGAAGCCGCCCCCGCACGCGTACAGCGACCGGATCACGCGGGCGGAGTCGTGTTCGTGGGCGATGTTCAGGGCCACGCCGCGCGCGGCGGCGGCTTCTTCCACCCGCTGGCGGATGGAGTAGCGGCGCGACTGCAGCACCAGGGGCTGCGCGGCGGCGTCGGCGAAGTCGATGGTGGGGCGCGCGGTGGCGGCCGCCGCGCCCGCAACGGTGCCGGTAGTGGCGGCGATGGCGTCGGCACCCGGTGGCTTGCGCAGCAGCGCCCGCACGGCGCCGCCGGGGTCGTGCCCGCAAAAATACATGGCCTCGCGCACCAGCGGGCGGCAGTGCAGGCCCTCCACCTGCGCCGCGTCCACCAGGATGCCGATGTCCGCGCGGCGGTCGAGCATCGCCTTTTTCACCATCAGGCTCAGGTCGTCCAGGACAAAGACGCGGATGCGCGGGTGCGACTCCTTCAGGTGCGCCAGCAGCGGGCCCATGATCAGCGACGAGAGCAGGAACGGCACCGCGATCGTCGCCGAGCCCTCGGGCCCCTGCGGCAGGCGCTGGATGCGCTCGCGCATCGCGGCGGCGTCGCTCAGCAGGCGGCGGGCGTCTTCGTACAGCTGCTGCCCGGCGGGCGTGGGCGTGACGCCGGCGTGCGAGCGCTCGAACAGCCGCGCGCCCAGCTCGCCCTCGAGCTTCTTGATCTGCGCGGTGAGCGCGGGCTGGGCGATGTACAGCGTGCCCGCCGCGCGCGAGAGGCTGCCGGCTTCCAGCACGGCGATGAAGTAGCGGAGCGCGCGCAGGTCCATGGGGCAGGGCGGAATCTGGGGGAGGAAGGAGGGTGGTCGGCGGATGAATCGCACGCAACTCTAACCTGCCCGCCATCCCGGGCCGGGGGTATGCGGAGGGCGAGTTTGCAAACGCGTTTTTCTTCGTTGGGGCGCGGGCTCCGCGCGCGGATCATGCCCTTCAACCCCATCCCCCAACCGCTTATCCCGCAGGAGCCCGCTATGCCCGTCCAGTTCATCGGCATGATCCAGCCGAACGAAGTGTCAGAAACCATTCCCCGCCGTGGCCCGGCGGTGGACCCCGCCTATGTGCGCGTGTTCGCCCAGGCGCACGAGCACGCGGGCTTCGACCGCATCCTGGTGCCCGCCAGCTCATCGAGCCCCGACACGCTGCTCACCGCCACCTACGCGGCCTCGGTCACGCAGAAGATCGGCCTGCTGCTGGCCCACCGCCCCGGCTTCGTGGCGCCCACGCTGGCCGCGCGCCAGCTGGCCACGCTGGACCACTACACCGGCGGCCGCCTGGCGGTGCACTACATCAGCGGCGGCTCGGACGAAGACCAGCAGCGCGACGGCGACTTCCTCGGTCACGACGAGCGCTATGCGCGCACCGACGAATACCTCGGCATCCTGCGCCGCGTGTGGGCCGAGGACAAGCCCTTCGACCACGAAGGCACTTACTACCGCGCCAAGGGTGCCGTGTCCGAGGTGAAGCCGCTGCAGGGCCAGCGCGTGCCCATCTACTTTGGCGGCGCATCGGCCCCCGCCTTGCAGGTGGCCGGCAAGCATGCCGACGTGTACGCGCTGTGGGGCGAATCGCTGGCCCAGGCCGGCGACCTGGTGCGCCGCGTGCGCGCCGAGGCCACCTTGCACGGCCGCCATGTGGATTTCAGCATCTCGTTCCGTCCCATCCTGGGCAAGACCGAGGACGAGGCCTGGGCCAAGGCCGAGCGCATCCTGGACGACACCCGCCGCCTGCGCGTGCAGCAGGGCTATGCACGCGGCGTGGGACCGCAGCAAAGCGAAGGCGCGCAGCGCCTGCTGGCCGATGCGGCCAAGGGCGACCGCGTGGACGAACGCCTGTGGACGGCCATCGCGCGCGAGATTGGCGGGCGGTCCAACTCCACCTCCCTGGTCGGCACGCCCGAGCAGGTGGCCGACGCGCTGCTCAAGTACTACGACCTGGGCATCACCACCTTCCTCATCCGGGGCTTCGACCCGCTGGTGGATGCCATCGACTACGGCCGCGAGCTGCTGCCCCTGGTGCGCGCCAAAGTGGCTGAACGCGACGGCGAGCATGCCGCGCAAACCCTGCGCAAGGCAGCCTGATGAGTGGCCGCATCGACCACGCCGAGGGCAACCGCCCCGGCATCGGCAGCGACGACAGGGGCAGCGCCGGCCACCGCAGCCGCCCCGGCGCATCGCGCCGCCAGTGGCTGCAGCAGGCGGCGGCCCTGTCGGTGGGCGCCACCGGCATCCTGGGCCCGGGCTCCGCCGCTCGCGCCCAGGCGCAGGCACCTGCGGCATCGCTGGTGCTGGGCGACCAGGCCGGTGGATTGCGTGCCCTGTTCGAAGCCGCCCGCACGCTGGAGGGCGCACCGTTTGCCTGGCGCTGGGCCAACTTCCAGGGCGCGGCGCCGCTGTTTGAAGCGCACCGCAGCGGCGCGGTGGACACCGCCATGGCCGGCGACCTGCCCGTGCTGGCGGCCGCGGTGGGCAAGACGCCGCTCAAGATCGTGGCCACCCGCGTCGGCCAGCCCGACTCGCTGGGCATCGTGGTGCAGGGCGACTCGCCGCTGGGCAAGGTGGCCGACCTGCGGGGCAGAACCGTCATCGTCTCGTCCGCGCGCGGCAGCATCTCGCAATACCAGCTGTACGGCGCGCTGGAAGAGGCGGGCGTCAAGCGCGAGGAGGTCACGGTCAAGTTCGTGCTGCCCACCGACGCAGCCGCCGCCTTCGCCTCCCGGCAGATCGACGCCTGGGCGATCTTCGACCCCTACTACACCATCGCCCTGCAGCAGGGCGGCCGCATCCTGCGCGACGGGCGCGGCATCAACACCGCCCTGGGCTTCATCACCGCCACCGAGGCCGCCCTGGCCGACCCGGCCAAGCGCGCCGCCATCGTGCAGTACCTGGACCGCCTGGCCCGCGCCGGCGACTGGGCCCTGGCCCACCGCGAGGCGTATGCGCAGGTCTACACCCAGCTCACGCGCCTGCCCATCGACGCCTCGCGCATCATCACCGGGCGCGCGGCCATCGCGGCCCGGCCCGTGACGCAGGCGGATGTCACGGCGCTGCAGACGGTGGCGGACCGTTCCGCGCGGGATGGGATCCTGCCGGTGCGGGTGGATGTGGCGGCGATCACGGATATGCAGGTTTGGCGAGGGGCCGTGTGAGCAGTGGATTCTCTGTTTTGAATGAAAAATGGCCCTGGCGCTTTCTGGTCAAGCGCTGGGTGCTATTGAAACGAGAGCGGACGATGTGCCGCTCTTTTTCTTTCGGCCGTGAGGAGATCCGGGCCGAACTAGCGCACGAGGCCTGACAATTCATTCCAGCCAACGCCGCTTCGTGGCGCGGCTTCACGGCCAGCCGCCAGCCGGCACGGGGCGCGCCTCGCGAAGGGGCTCGTGCACGGGAGCCAGGCGGCGAGCGGCTCGTTGTGTATCTCGCACGGAGGACACCATGGGACTCTTGACCTTCAGCATCAACGTCACCCTGGACGGTTGCGTCGACCACCAGGAAGGAATCGCCGACGAGGAGACACACGCCTTCTTCACCCGCCTCATGGACGAGAACGGGGCGATGCTGTGGGGCCGCGTGACCTACGAGATGATGGAGAGCTACTGGCCAGCGGTGGCGCGTGGCGACGCGGAGGCGCCGGCGGCGGTGCGCGAGTGGGCGGTCAAGCTGGAGGCCAAGCCGAAGTACGTGGTGTCCTCGACGCGAAAGGACTTCCCGTGGACCCGCAGCCACCACATCGCCGGCGACCTGCGCACGGGCGTGCAGCAGCTCAAGGACGCGACCCCAGACGGCGTACTTCTCGGTAGCGGCAAGCTCGCGACCGAGCTGGACCGGCTGGATCTGATCGACGAGTACCAATTGCTCGTCCATCCCAGGATCTCCGGCCACGGCCCAACCCTGTACGAGAGCGGGCTGCCCGGTACGCGGCGGCTCGCGTTGATCTCGGCGAGGCCGCTGCGCTGCGGCGCGGTCGCCATGCACTACCGGCGCGCGCGCTGAGGCCGGGAGGGGCCCTGCCGCCTCACGGCGTGCAGCCCTTGGACGGGTCTGCGCTGCGCGGCCCGCCGGTGAGGCGGGCGTTGCGGCGGCGCCGCCAAAAAAAGCCACCGGCAGCCCCTGACCGGGACGCGTCTTGCATCTTGCGCTCAGCCCGCCACCGCCCGCATTCCCACCAGCCCGGGCATCGCGCCCCGCATCGCCTCCAGGAACAACCGCAACCGCGCCGGATAGAACCGCGCGTAGGGGTACACCAGGTACACCAGGTACACCGGCAGCGGCGCGGCGTGCCATGTGGGCACCAGGTGCAGCAAATGCCCCTGCCGCACATCGTTGTCCACGATCCACGCCGATGAAATGCATGCCCCCAGTCCGGCCAGCGCGGCGCTGCGCAGGGCATACAGGCTGTCGGTGGCCAGGCGCGGTGTGATGCCGAAGGTGTGGGCCTCCCCGCTGGGCTCGTGCACCAGCGTCACGTCGCGCCGGTAGAAGGTGCTGAGCGCCAGCCAGGGCAGCCGCTGCAGGTCCTGCGCATGCTCGGGCGTGGGGCGCCCGGCCATGAGGGCCGGGGAGGCGAGCACGATGCGGGGCACTTCGGCCAGGCGCACGGCCACCACGCTGGGGTCGTCCACCGCGCCGACCTGGATGGCGCAGTCGATGCCTTCGGCGATGAAGTTGGGGCGGCGGTCGTGCAACATCCATTCCACGTCCACCTCGGGGTAGCGGCGCAGGTAGGCCATCAGCGGGGCGATGAACTGGTCTTGCCCGAAGGCGTGCGGTGCCAGCACGCGCAGGGTGCCGCGCGGGGTGTCGGCCGTGCCGCGCAGGTCGTCTTCCATGGCGCGCCAGTCTTCCAGCAGGGCCTTGGCGTGGGCAAAGCAGCGTTCGCCGTCTTCCGTCAGCTTCATCACGTGGGTGGAGCGCTGCAGCAGCTTGATGCCCAGGCTGCGCTCCAGCGCCTGCAGGCGGCGGCTCACGGTGGGCTGGCTGGTGCCCAGCTGCTGGGCGGCGGCAGACAGGCTGCCGGTCTCCACGATGCGGATGAAGGTCTGCATCAGCTCGATGCGGTCGGCGCCGGGCGGCAGGGTGACGGTCATGCGCCAAGCGTATAACAAATCTGCAGCTTGGCCCACTACCCAAGGGGAGGGTGCGCTAGAACAATCGCACCATTCCTTTTGTTGAGCGGGTATTGAGATGTCTTCCATTCAAAATGTGCATGCAACAAGCCCTGCCGCCGGCACGGCCCCGGCGCGGCCGCCTGCCGAGGGCGCGGTGAGCGCGCCGCTCTTGCTGCTGCTGGCCACCACGGCGGGGCTGAGCGTGGCGTCGCTGTACTACAGCCAGCCCATGCTGGGCGTGCTGGGGCCCGACATGCAGGCCGACAGCCGCGTGGTGGGCCTGGTGCCCACGCTCACCCAGCTGGGGTATGCGCTGGGCATTCTGCTGCTGGCCCCGCTGGGCGACCGGTATGACCGGCGCCGCATCATCGTCATCAAGTCCATCGCGCTGATGCTGGCCCTGCTGCTGAGCGGCCTGGCGCCCGGCATGGGCGCGCTGCTGGCGGCCAGCCTGGCCGTGGGCCTGGCGGCCACGGTGGCGCAGGACGTGGTGCCCGCCGCCGCCACGCTGGTCCCGGCCGCGCAGCGCGGGCGCATGGTGGGCATCGTGATGACCGGGCTGCTGCTGGGCATCTTGCTGTCGCGCGTGGTCAGCGGCTTCGTGGCGCAGCAGTGGGGCTGGCGCACGGTGTATGTGGCGGCGGCGGTGGCCATTGCGCTGCTGACGGTGGCCGTGTGGCGCGGGCTGCCGCGTTTCGCGCCCACCACGCAGCTGGGCTATGGGGCGTTGATCGGCTCGATGGTGGCACTGTGGCGCCAGCACGCGGCGCTGCGCCGCGCGGCCTGGGCGCAGGGCCTGCTGGCCGTGGGCTTCAGCGCCTTCTGGTCCACGCTGGCGGTGATGCTGCACAGCCAGTTCCACCTGGGCACGGCGGCGGCGGGTGCGTTTGGCCTGGCCGGGGCGGCGGGCGCATTGGCCGCGCCCCTGGCGGGGCGCCTGGCCGACAAGCGCGGGCCCGAGGTCGTGACCCGCTATGGCGCCGGGCTGGCGGCCGCATCGTTTGCCGTGATGGCGCTGGCGCCGCTGCTACCGGCACAGGCGCAGCTCGCGTTGATCGTGGCCAGTGCCATCGGTTTTGACTTTGGCGTGCAGGCCACGCTGGTGGCGCACCAGACCATCGTGTACGGCATCGACCCCGCCGCGCGCAGCCGGCTCAATGCGCTGCTGTTCACGGGCATGTTCATCGGCATGTCGGCCGGCGCGGCGCTGGGCAGCCTGGTGCTGGCGCAGTGGGGCTGGCTGGGGGTGGTGGCGCTGGCCACCGTGGGGTCGCTGGCGGCCCTGGGGGCTCGGATGGTGGGGAGGGCACCCTGATTGGAGTGAAAATGGCCCCTTGCGCTTGTTGGACAAGCGCTGGCAGCTATGAAAAAAAGAGCGGCCATCGGGCCGCTCTTTTTCTTTTTCTTGGGGCTGCGTCATCCGGCAGGCTGACTCAGGCCTTTTTCACCTCGATGTGGTAGAGCCCCCAGGGGCACAGGCCAAAGCGCTCTTTCACCGGCTTGTCCTTGAACGCGGGCAGCACATCGGCGTCGTACACGGCCCACTGGGGGCCCAGGCCGCCCAGGGCCATGGGCTGGCCGTCGATGTGGGTGGCGACGATCATGCGGTAGGCCTGCGCATCGGCCATGCTGATGGTGACGTTGTAGCCGTCCACCGCGCGCAGCACCAGCTGCACCGGGCTGCCCGCCGCCACGCCCGCTGCCGCGAGCACGGTGGTGAGCAGGGGGCCTTTGAGTGTGTGGGGCTTGGCGTCGTACTCCAGCGTGGGTTTGATGGTGACGGCCGCCATGCGCTGCAGGGCGGCGGCGTCGAACGCGTGCGCCTGGGTGAACTGGATGCCATGCTTGCCCATCATCTGGTCGATGGTGGGGTCCAGCGCGCCACGGTTGGGCTTGGTGATGGCGCCGCTGATGGTCAGCAGCGCGGGGTTGCCGGCGGCGGCGGGCGGGGCCGCGTGGCTGCTGCCGGTGGCGGTCCACAGCCCTGCCAGTCCCATGCTGGCCGCGACGAAATGGCGCTTTTGCTTGTTCATCATGCTCCTCGTTGTGGTTGAGGGGCGCATGGTAAGCGCAAGGCGGGCTGGTGCCACGCAAAAAATGACCGGCCGGCCGGATGCCGGCCGGTGCATTGCCTCAGCCCGCCGTGGCCAACCCGGGCGGCTGCAGCACGCTCTTGAAGCTGCGGTCCCACAGCGGCGCGACCTGCGCGGGGCCGTCCAGCACGCCCAGCTGCAGGAAGGCGTCGGCCACGGCCTGGTGGCCCTTGACCACGCCGTCGTCCACGGGGCGCAGGTCGTAGTCGGTGCTGCGGTTGTTCCACAGCTCGATCAGGTCGCCCACGGGCACGCGGGTTTCGGCGGACTGGGCGCGGGCGTAGCCGAGGTAGTTGCCATTGGCCCACAGGTAGGCGCGGCGCAGGCGCTGCAGGTAGTCGCTGATGGCGGCGTGGCGGGCCGGGTCTTCCACCGCGCGCGGGTTGGCGTAGATGGGGAAGTTGCCCGACAGATACCCCTGGCCCGTCTTGAGCACGCGTGCGCCATAGCGCAGCCGCGCCAGCTGGCCGTTGTAGCCGTAGATGGCCCAGGCATCCAGGTCGCCCCGGTCGAAGGCCGACAGCCCATCGGCCGGCGTGAGGTTGATGGCGCTGATGTCGGCGAACGACAGGCCCGCCTCGGCCAGTTGCCGGCTCAGGTAGTAGTGCGAGGTGGTTGCGCGCACGTAGCCCACGCGCTTGCCCTTGAGGTCCGCGATGCGCTGGACGGGCGCGTCCTTGCGGGCCAGCGTGACCTGGTTGTGGAGGTCTTCGCGCACCACCGCGATGAAGCGCACCTGCGCCTTCTGGCGCGCGGCGAACAGGGCCGGGATCTCGCTGCCCGAGCCCAGGTCCAGCGCGTCGCCGTTCAGGGCCTCGATGTGCAGCACGCCGTTGTTCAGCTCGCGCCATTCGATGCGGTAGGGCGTGTGGCCCTGGCCGGACGCGGCGATGAGGGCGCGCCACAGGCCCTTGTAGGTGCCGATGCGCAGGGTCACCTTGGAGAGGTCGGGTGCGGGTGGCGTGGCCAGCGCGGGCACGCCCGCCGTGGCGACCCAGGCGGCGGCGCCCAGGCCGGCCTGGATGAGTTGGCGGCGGTTCAGGGGTTGGGGTGTGTGGGGCATGGCGGGCAGGTTCGTGGAGCAATGGGACAGGCCGCGAGGTTCCGACAAGCGCTACGGCTGCGCAAAGACCATTGCGTAGCATCGATATGCGCTAAATGCGGCACCCGCAAGGGTCCCCGGCAAACAGGCTTCCGCGAAACTGCGGATGCCCCAATGAACCGGAGCCTCCGTCCCCGCAGAGGAGTGCGCACGGGGCACCGGTAACCAGAAGCATCCTGGTGCGATGCCAATGAAATTGACGGGCTGCGTCCAAAGGGGTCTGGGCGTACGATGGATGGCCGCTGGCGTTGTAGCAATATCCTGCAGCTCTCCGTCCCGGGGAGCCGGGGCTTCGTGTTTTTTCACTCCCACTTTAATGTGCGTGAGAAATACAGGGCATTAACGAAAGACGAGAATTTCTCCGATAGAGATTAATCCGATCAAGAGCGTGGCTGGCAACGGCCTCGTTGTTATTTTTCGCAGCTTCATCCTTTTGTAATGTACTTGTCCAACAGAATAAAAATAATTTGCGTAGTTGGCACCAGGCCAGAGGCCATTAAAATGGCACCGCTGATTATCGCATTGCGTAGCACCAGCTGGGCATCAGTGCGAATTGTTTCGACAGGACAGCATCCTGTTCTGGTCGAGAAGATGCTTTCTCATTTTTCGCTGGCTCCAGATATCATTTGTGAGGTGATGGCGCCAAACCAAAGCCTGTCGAAACTGACGATTCGGTTGCTTGGTGAACTGGATCGTTGTTTTCAGGCTGAAAAACCGGATATTGTGATTGGGCAAGGGGACACAACATCCGTAATGGCTGCAGCGCTTGCTGCATTCTATCTTCGCATTCCATTTGCGCACGTGGAGGCGGGCTTGCGAACCAGGGACTATGACAATCCATTTCCAGAAGAAATGAACCGTGTTGTGGTTGGAAATATGGCTCGGTGGCATTTTGCACCAACGGATATTGCTCGAAATAATCTCATTGAGGAAGGAAAAGCCGCCGATACCATTCATGTAACTGGTAATACGGTTGTTGATGCATTGCTCTATACTGCAGATCTTTGTCCATCACCGGTATCATCGGAATTTAAAAAATCCAGAATGATACTGTTTACCGCACATAGAAGGGAGAATATCGGGGAACCTTTTTTTGAAATATGCCGAGCGGCAAGACATCTGGCTGATGTGCGGAATGACATCTTTATTCTCTTTCCGGTTCACCCGAATCCTGCCATAAAAAATGCAGCATATGAATATCTTTCGGATCATCCTAGGATTCACCTTGTCCCGCCGCTTGATTATGTGGATTTCGTTGCGGCCATGAAATCTGCATTTTTCATACTGACTGACTCTGGTGGAGTCCAGGAAGAGGCGCCATCATTGGGAAAGCCTGTGCTTGTTTTGCGCAATGAAACTGAAAGACCCGAAGGCATAGACGCTGGGGTGACGAAGCTGGTAGGGTGTGATTTTGACTCCATTGTCAACTCATCGTTGCAGCTGCTTGATGATGATGCTCTCTATCAATCATTTTCATCGCGAAACTCCCCTTACGGCGATGGCCGTGCATCCGCAAGAATTGTGGATATATTGCAAGAGGCATTGACCAAAAGTAGCTATGCGCATTCTTCTGATCGCCTATGAGTTTCCTCCCATCGTCTCAGCACAGTCACTACGATGGTTCTATCTGGCGAATGAACTGGCAAGGCTCGGCGTAGAAGTGCATGTACTTTGTCCCGATATGCCCGCATTGCCACCCTTTCACCAGGATTTTGCGCCTGGAGTGATCATCCACCGGGTTTGGCCTGGGCCGTATGTTGGCTTTTCGCAGAGTGCCTATTTATATATATCCAGGCGATCACAAGGTGCTGGTGTTGTGGGCCCCATTGGCGGTGACTCCATTTGGCTAAAAATGCATCGCTGGGGGCGTCGTGCACTCGATCAGATCATATTTCCTGATCTGCGTACCGAATGGGTACCCACCGCATCTTTGCGTTTGATTCACTTGCTCAGAACGACGAAATTCAGTGCAATCGTGGCTTCCCATGAGCCCGGGGCCGACCTTCTTCTCGGCCTCCTGGCCAAACGGATCTTTCGAATTCCACTCATCATCGATCTTGCTGACCCGGTCGTTGCTCCTTATACGCCGCGCTGGCGTCAGCGAATTGATCTGGCCTTTGAGGCAAAAATTATCACCCATGCTGATGCGATGGTGGTGACGACAACGGCTGTTGTTGATCTTTTGAGAAAGCGCCATGACCTGCATGATGTTGACGGAAAATTCACATGCATCGCGCAGGGGTTTCCAAGCAAAAATAGTGAATTTATTGAAAACCGCGATCGATCGAAGTCTCTACGCCTTGTATATACCGGGAATTTTTACGCAGATTTCCGTTCGCCCGCCGAGCTGGCAATAGCGTTGCGATCGCTTCGTGATTTGGATATCTCAGTCGAATTTTACGGAAATCACGTTGCGTATCAATCACTGTTCGACGGTATTCCAGGCATCAAATTTCATGGGGTTGCCGATCATGGGAAATGCATTTGGGCACAGCAGAATTGCAATGTGCTGCTTAGCATTGGCAATAGCCAGCCGTTCCAGATTCCAGGAAAGATTTATGAATATCTTGGTGCAGGCACTCCTATATTGCATATTTCCAGTGCGGCCACGGATGAGGCCGGAGCGCTGATCATGCGAGTCTGCGCGGGATGGGTTATCCAGAACAATGCAGCTTCAATTGAGCGTACCCTTCGCGAAATTCATGCGTGCTGGTTGGGCGGGGCCCTGGAATCGATGTTTTTGCGGAATGAGAGTGCCATTGCCGAGTTTGCGTGGAGCAAGAGAGCAATTCATTACAAGGAGGTGATCCATAGAATTTTAGAAACCTCAAAAAATACCGGATTGGCAGATGATTCGGAACAAAAAAAGAAAAAGGAAATGTAGCTATGCGCATAGCCGTGGACATCAGCATGCTTGAAATACCCGGTTCAGGTATTGCGAGGTACATAAAATGCCTGCTGCCGTTGATGATTGAGCAGAGTCAAGGCCGGCATCACTGGTTGCTCTATGGAAGGGTTTGTCCAGCGGCTCATTATGTCCAGCTGCCGAATGTGACTTGTCGATCCGATTACTTTCCCCGTGATGTCGGAAGGATCGCCAGTCTGTTCTTCTCGCAAGTCATTTGGGGGAGCATTGATCAGCCCGATGTCTACTGGAGTCCCGCGCATAGATTGCCGTGGTCGTTACCACGAAAAACAGCCACAACAGTGACCGTTCATGATCTTTGCTGGCTGAAGCAGCCAGAAACAATGCGCCGCGTCACGTACTGCCTGGACCGCTTCTTCATGCCTCGAAGCCTTGCGGCCGCTCAACAGATCATCGCGATCTCGGAATCAACGGCGGAGGATATCAAACGGTATTTTGGGGAATCGGTCCGGAAAAAAGTGTCAGTTGCAACCGAAGGCGGGGCGCATATGCCACCCCCATTGCCGCTCGTTCATTTAAGGAGCTTGGGTATTGAAAGGCCATATGTACTGTTTGTGGGCAGCTTCGAGCCCCGAAAGAATTTGGCAAGATTGCTGCAGGCTTTTCAACGCATGATCGACCGTACGAAGGCCAAAATTCTTTTGGTGCTGGTGGGGGCTGCGAGCTGGGGCCGAAATTCCGTGAAGAATGATATTGAAGCCCTGGGGATCAGGGACAAGGTGGTCATCCTGCAAAATGTTGATGATCAGGTTCTGTCAACACTGTATCGGCATGCGCAATGCTTGGCTGCGCCGTCTCTTCTGGAGGGCTTTTGTTTGCCGGTAGCGGAAGCAATGTCATTTGGAACCCCGGTGCTGGCTTCCGTATCGTCAGCATTTCCAGAAGTGGTTGGGCGAGGAGGTGTACTCGTAGATCCCCTCAATGTGGATTCAATTGCTGACGGACTCGCCAGACTCATCACCAACGAAGACTTGAGACAGGAACTCAGCGAGCATGCACTCAGGCACTCTTCGAGTTTTTCGTGGGAGCGAGCGGGATTGGCGACGCTGAAGATCCTAGAAAGCGCGCATGAAAACCAAGTGCAGAGAAGTATGAGTCCGGGTCGTGATGGAGTACCCTAGATCTCTGATCTATCGATGATGAATAATATTGGTCTGGTTGACTGTGATGGTTTACCTCGTCAGCAGTTTTTGCAAACGCGAGAAATGAATACAAGCGATTCCAATGCAATGAAAAATCAACGTTCCTGGCGCATTGGCATCTTTGGCACGTTTGATGTTCAAAATTATGGTGATCTGCTTTTTCCGATCATTGCTGAACTGGAGCTTTCTCAAAGGCTCGGGAATATTGAACTCGTCCCCTTCTCTTATCACGCCAAATCTTCGCAGGATTGGCCATATGGGGTGGAATCACTTGCGGACCTGCCCCGCATGGCCAGTGGTCTTGATGCAATCCTGATAGGCGGCGGTTTTATTGTACGTTTTGATAAATTCATCGCCCCTGGATATGAGCCGCCGGTAGCGTGGATTCAACATCCCACAGGATACTGGCTGACCCCGGCATTGCTTGGTGCACAACATGGTGTTCCGGTGATATGGAATGCACCGGGCATGCACTGCAACGATATACCAAGCTGGAGCCATCCGCTACTTTCTCTGGCTCTGGAGTGCAGTACTCATATTGCAGTACGAGACGAGCCCTCGAAAACCGCGCTCATGCCATTTGTTGACCCGCAGCGTGTGCATGTGATGCCTGATACAGCATTTTCAATTAGACGCTGTTTGAAGTCTCATTCCGGAACCGATGAGGCAGATGCAATCCTCAAGTACTTAGGCCTCAAGACGCCCTACATAGTTATTCAAGCGACTCAAAATCTCGAGCGATTTACTGATTATGTCAAGAAATTTCGAGTTGAGCTGCCGAACCTTAGTTTCCTTCTCCTCCGCCTTGGCCCCGTGCTTTGTGACCACGAATCGTTCATCGATGCTGATCTCCCAGGTACTTTCTGTCTCGGTGAATGGCCGTCGCCAATGGCCCTGGCATCATTGATCAGCGGATCCGAGGCTGTTGTGGGGCACAGCTATCATCTTGCGATCACAGCATTGTCGTGTGGTATTCCGGTGTTCAGTTCCAGTGATCTTTCCCAAGGAAAATTCACGGCACTTTCCAAATACAGCTCCGTGCATCCGCTGCCGCCGGCAGGCTGCGAGGATCCCGAATGGCTGTCTCAGCGGATTGGCCGAAAAGAACCTTCGCAGTTGGCCATCGAGGCAAATGATGTGCTGGAAAATTACTGGGATCATGTTGCCGATATGGTTCGGAGTGGCAAGACCGATTCCATGGTCGTCATGAATGCTTTTTGGATGTCACTGCCTGGCATTCTTGAACGTGAATCTCGACAGGCTGGAGCCACCAGGTCAGAATCCCCCGGGGAACTGCAAGATTTTGAGGCTCGTTTGAGCGACAGCAAAAATTTGCTTGATGCAGCAAAAACGCAGTTGATCGACGCATCGGAGAGGTCGCTCGAGCTTGAAAAAAGGCTGCTTGAAATGCAGGAATCCATTTCCTGGAGAATGACTGCTCCCTTGCGCAGTGCGTGGCGCTGGGTGCAAGGTTTGTCTATCTGAAGCAAATTAACACTATTTTCTCATGAAGACATATTCAGAGCCGCAGGAAAATTCCTCCGCGAATTCCGTGCGCACCACCAGCAATGGGGGCTGCGAATGCTTCCCCGGTTGCGCGTGCTATGACGAAATAGCTGCAATGCGGCAGACTATGCAGCAACTTGAACGGGAGTTGATCCTCGGCAAGGAGACAATTGCGTCTCGAGACATTGCCATTGATTGGCTAAAAAAAGAGGTTGACGCCGCGAGGATGACGTCGGAGTGGCGTCGCAAAAGCCTGAAATATCTGCTTGTCGATCTTATATATCTGCTGGCCGACCGTTCGACGCTGGCCCGTACGCTTGGCAATATGCTTTTGCCAAGGCGCCTTAAAAGAAGGCTGCATGCGGAATCGATAAACAATCAGTTGCAGGGAGTTCCATCCCAGCATGCACCAGCCATGCCACTGCTCGGTAAGGTATGCAATGGGAAAATTGATATTGTTTGTTTTGCCAATATCGAGTGGTCTGCCCGGTATCAAAGACCACAGCAGATGATGTCTCAATTTGCTGGCCATGGTCACCGTGTATTTTATATTGTCCGCTCAAAAATGCCTGCGCGCGGCGCTCCCTATGAGTTGAGGCAGGTAGCCGAAAAAATATTCGAAGTGAGCCTTGCATTTAATGAATATGAGGATTTCTATTCGGAGCGAATGTCGCCTTCCAATCGAAGGGCTGGGAACGAGTCATTTTCCCGCTTGGCGCTTGATGCGGAAATAAGGGCAGCCTTGGTTGTTGTTCATCTGTCTTACTGGACGGCGTTGTCCATTGATCTGCAGAAATCACGTTCCTGGCGTGTGCAATATGATTGCATGGATGAATGGGCTGATTTTCCAGATATTGGAGTGCAACTTGTAGAGGAAGAAGAAATACTGGTTAAAAATGCAGATTTGGTAACGGTCACGGCATCCATTCTGGAAAAAAAATGGATGCAAAAAAATACAAAATGCCTCCTTGTCCGAAATGCGGTGGACTATGATTTTTTTGCAGACCGATGTGTGGAAAATGGCTTGCTTGCTCACTTGGGAACACCAGTTATTGGATTCTACGGCGCCTTGGCTCCTTGGATAGATTTCTCCCTGCTGCGTTTCTTGGCAGAAAATCGCCCCAATTGGAGTTTTGTGCTAGTCGGCGATTGTTTTGTTAAAGATATGGCTGGGCTTGACAGGATGCCCAACGTGCATCTCACGGGTCGAAAGCCTTATGAAGACATGCCTCGCTATCTCCATGGCTTTGATGTATGCCTTATTCCATTCAAGTTGAACAAGGTTACGCATGCGGTCGATCCGGTGAAATTCTACGAATTCATGAGCGCGGGGAAGCCTGTTGTGAGCGTGCCACTTGAGGAAATGGCTATATATCAAGATTATGTGTACTTCGCCTCTGAGTTTGAGGATTTTCTTGAAAAAATTGAAACAGCTTTGGCCGAGAGTAACCCGGATTTAAAGAGCCGAAGAATTGGTCTGGCTAAAGAGAATGATTGGCGGCATCGCTACCTTGCGACCGATGAGGCCATCAAGGCGCTATATGGAAGGTGCTCAATTGTGATCGTGAGCTATAACAACGTCGAACTCACAAAACAATGTATCGAAAGCATATTTTCCCGGACCACTTATCCCAACTATGAGGTAATTGTTGTTGATAATGCTTCTTCTGATGGTACAGGAGACATGTTGCGACAGATGCAGATCCAGCACGCAACGGTAAAAGTGGTTATTAATAATAGCAACAGAGGTTTCGCAGCGGCGAATAATCAGGGAATTGCGTTGGCAGAGGGGGAGTATATCGTATTGCTTAATAATGATACTGTGGTCACCAATGATTGGCTGGAAGCAATGCTTCGGCACTTGCAGAACGAGAATATAGGCATGGTCGGGCCCGTCACCAATTCAATCGGAAATGAGGCAAAGATAGATACAAACTACCTCAACCTGGAACAGATGCATGACTTTGCTTCTCGCTATACCCTTGCGCATGCTGGACGCCATTTCGACATCTCGATGCTTGCAATGTTTTGCGTGGCAATGCGGCGCGATGTTTTCAATGAAATTGGAGCGCTGGATGAGATGTTCGGTCTTGGGATGTTTGAGGATGATGACTACAGCCGAAGAATGCACGTTGCCGGCTATCGCACAGTGTGCGCGGAAGATTCCTTTGTTCATCATTACGGGCAGGCATCGTTTGGGAAATTGATTGAAACAGGGGAGTATCAGGCCCTCTGGGATAGAAACCAGGCTTACTTTGAAGGCAAATGGGGCGCTTGGAAGCCACACACGCACAACCGCAATCGGCAGGAGACGGAATGAAATCCGATGACGAAATTACCGCCGCCCATTGGTCGAAGAATGTGGCGAGTTCAGATGCTTTTTCACCCCAAGTCTATTGGCTCGCTGTACCGGCTGTTCAGCAGCGTTTTCAGCGGCTTGCCTGTAGGGGAACAGATCATCGCTGGTGGGTGGAATACTGTCTGGGCGAATTCCTGCGCCGCTCGACATCCTCGGCCAGAATGCTGAGCATTGGCTGTGGCAGCGGTACCTTGGAGCGCGACCTTTTTCGGCTGAATGCATTTTCCGAGTGCGACGCAATTGATATCGCATCCGGTGCCATTGATATCGCCCGGAAGGAAGCGCATTTGATTGGTGCTTCCAATATCAACTATCACGTACAGAATGTTCAGGAAACCCCGCTGGGCGAGAGTATTTACGATGCGGTCTGGTTTAATGGCTCCTTGCATCATATCAAGCAACTGGAATCGGTTTGTGAGTCGGTTCGGGTCGCCCTGAAGCCTGGGGGATGGGTATTTTTTAATGAGTATGTTGGGGCGAACCACTTCGCTTTCTCAGAACGCCAGCGTGAGGTCATTGAAAATGCATTCCGATTGTTGCCTCCGGAATATCGTCGATCATTTCAGCCGGAACATTTTGGGAAAGTACAGTTGAAGGTTCAGCTTCCTGATCCAGCAGACGTGATCAGGGTGGACCCTTCCGAGGCAATTCGATCACAAGATATCCGTGCGGTTCTGTCTGATTACTTTGTTGAACATGCATTTAATTCTTGTGGGGGCAACATTTTGCAATTCGCCCTGCACGGAATCGCAGGTAATTTTGTAGAAACTGACTCACGCTCAATGGCACTGCTGCAGATGCTGTTTGATATTGAAGACACGCTATTGGAAAATCAATTTTTTGCGACTGATTTTGCGGTTGGGGTCGTGCGGGTTCCGTAGCGGAATGAGGGTGATGCAGAATTTCATTCGTCAGGGGTATTGGATACCGGGGTGCTTGCTTCGATTCCTAAATCGACGATACCAAGAAATGAATTGCTTCCGTGAGCTACTGTGTCAAAACTCAAGATACCTACTTGTTTGTCAATCAGCAGCGAGGTCTCTTCGGTGCGGCCATTCATCAGCTTGATGGTGACGTGATATCGACCGGCCGCCAGGATCGCTGGAAAGTGGAAAGTAATGGTTCCCTCTCGCCAATCGCTTTCCACATTGGCGGAAGGGAGGTCGAAGTTTTTTCCGCCAACCACGAGCAGCCGGGCTTCCTGGATGGTAATGCTGATGTTCGGCAGTAAAACAGATTTGCTGACCCTATACCCGATGGCAATATCAATTGTCTCACCGTAGGCAAATGATGAGTAGTGACTCTCGGTATTGGTGAACCTAGCTGAAATAATTTCACCTTCTTCTGTCCCAAATGCGATGCGGGCTTCGTTCAGTTCTTTTTTTCTAGCGACCGATGTCTTCCCGCCGCTGGCCCACCGGCGTTGTTCATCTCGCATATCCAGCAAATACATTTCGGATATTGTCTCCGGGGTTCCAGATGCCTTTAACATTCCTTCGGTGAGATAAATTGCGGTGTTGCAAAATCTCTTGACCATGCTCATGTCATGAGATACAAACAGCAGAGTCGTCCCTTTTTCTGCCAGCTTTTCTAGCCGTCCCAGGCATTTGAATTGAAAAGACGCGTCACCGACGGCAAGAGCTTCGTCGACGACCAGTATGTCGGGTTCTACGCAGACGGATACCGAAAATGCCAGGCGTACGAGCATTCCACTCGAATATGTCTTGGTTGGCTGATCGATGAAATCCCCGATATTGGCAAAATCGGCTATTTCATCAAAGCGAGCATCTATTTCTGCCCGCTTCAATCCAAGCAGTGCTCCATTAAGATAGACATTTTCACGGCCGGTGAATTCTGGGTTGAACCCTGAACCCAGTTCCAACAAAGCAGCGATTTTCCCGTGAGCCAGAACCTGCCCCGACGTGGCGCGAAGTGTATGGCAGATCAGTTGAAGAAGGGTGGATTTTCCACTTCCGTTTCGGCCAATGATACCGAGGGCTTCCCCTTTGCGGACGCGAAATGAGATATCTTTCAGTGCCCAAAATTCGCGAAACCGCTGCTGCCCAGCGAAAGGTAGCATTTGCAGTAGGCGGTCTTGCGGCTTGTCATAAATTTGATAGCATTTGCTGATTTTTTCGACTTCAATGGCGAATTCAGAGGACATCAGAAAATCCCTCGCGACTTTTCTGAAATAAGCAGAGGCTCGATATTGCAAAGATAGTGGAGAAAATAACCGATTCTCCCCATTCAATAAAATTTGGTATGCCTCCCCAAAAAATTACCATGCGTGCATTTTCAATCACTTGCGCCAAGGGGTTCATTCCCATCGCCTGATGCAACTCCGGAGGCAGGGCGCTTGTCGGGTAAAAGACGGGCGTCAAGAACATGAGTGGCAGCAATAGCGCTGAAATAATATGAGTAATATCCCGAAAATATACACCGAGAGCACTGAGGATCCAGGAGAGCCCGAGTATGCAGAGGAGTAGAGGAAGTAAAATGACCGGAAAAATAATGCAGGATGCAGGTGGTGCTCCCATCGTCAATCCATAGAAGGCCAACCATACGGCAGAACTGACAAGCATGTGAAAAATGCCCACACCCAAGCTTATCCAGGGCAGGGCTTCAAGGGGGAATTTTATTTTCTTGACGTAGTTTGTATTGGTGACAATCAATGCTGGTGCGCGGAGCACGCACTCCGAGAATAGATTGAAAACTGTCATGCCAATAAAAATAAGCAATGCAAATTCGATGGGTGATTCCTTCCCCCCAGGCCAGCGAATTGTAAATACCTTTGTGAATACGAGCGTGTAGACGGCAAGGGTAAATGCAGGATTGATTATTGACCAAATCAATCCAATAGTAGAACCTCGATAGCGGGAATGGATTTCTCTTTGAATTAATGAGAAGATAAGTTCCCTGTGTGTCCAGGGAATAAATAGATTGACGAGATAAAAAAATGACTGCCTGGTCATGTATTGCCAATGGTTGCGAACTTGGCGTTAAAACCGCGTCCCGGTGATTGTCGTCAATGCTTCATTGAAAACTAGCGAAACCAGAGATGACTGTGCATTGAGCGAGAAAGCAGGTCAAGCTGCGTAGTCGTGCAATTCCATCTCCACGCCTGCGGGCCACATTGAACTGACGGATCCAGGCTGATAAAACGTCACAGTCACGCTCCGCCGGGATTGGCTGGCTCGCTCTGAAACCCGTGTCACCTCATGCCAGGAATTGTCTGACCTCACAAAGGTGGCTGAATTCCCGATGACCGGATTCACCAAGGCGGCAATGTCTTTTGCATCGGAAGAATTGAGGATGGCGAGGCAACCTCCGTCCGTGGGGTGCCACTTGTGGTTGAAATAAAAGACATGGGTAACCATTTTTTCAGGAAGATCGCGATGGGGGCCGAGAAGCCCGCCACGGCCATAGTGGTACACATGCGCCTCCATCGGAAGGCTAGTCAAGTCAAGGCCGGTGATTGACGACATCGCCATCCGGTATTCAGTGGAAAGCAGGTCTTTTGCCAGTTGCTGCCATGGAAGACTCAGGAATTCGGCATGCGATATGGTTTGCTCGCCCATTGGAATCAGAGAACGGGCGTCATACCGGTAATCTTTCTCTCCTCCATAAGCCTCAATGGTCCGGAAGTGATCGTGAGGATAGGTTTCGGAAAGCGCAGCGCAATCGGCCTGTGAATAGAGATTCGATATTTCAGCCCATCTAAAAGGCTGAGTGTTCATGCGACATTCCCTAATTTTTGAAAAATCGATCATGGTCTGATAACTGATGATGAAAAGAGAAGGTTGGTGAAGCGTTGACAACGTGGAGAAGAGAGTTTTTTCGCGCGGTCGAAACAGTATGCACTTCGCTTCGCCGCCCGTCCGAGGCCGCAGATTCGCACGGTGCGACGGTTGTGTGAAGGCCTTCTCGCCGGATTTTTCAGTAGGGGGCGTTGTCCGTGCCCCGACCCTATCAAGCGTGCCGCTGTTGCCGCGCTGTGATCATTCAGGAGAGGATGAGAGGCGAACGCGGCCATGGACATGCTTGATTGACGGGCTCAGGTCGAGCCATTTTGACCCGCCAGCTGAATCGCTCCGGATTTCCACGGGTTTTCGTTCGCCGGATGGGTGGGACTGCGCTAAGCGGTTCCGTGCGCACATCCATCCCGGCGCCCTCCAGTCACAGATGTCCGAAGCACGGCCTTGGTACGCGGCGGGAGCCTGACGTCAGAGCGCCCAATCCGTGTAAGTCGGCGCTCATCGAAAGAGTTGGCGCGTGTGGGGCATAACCGCGCCGCCCATCCCCCGTGGCATCGCGCCTGGGCGCCACCATTGGCAATCGCAGTCCATTGCCCAGCAAGGCTGGTCCACCGCAGAACGAAAGGGCTCTGGCGCTACGCTGGCGATAGAGTTGGACAACGTTCCTGTGGGGCATGCAAAAACCGCATGTGGTCACGCGGATTTCTTCGTTGGCGAAGCAGGAGGGGACTTCTAAGGTGGCTGCGTTCTTCCGCCTCTTGCTTTTGCCAACCCTCTCCGCTTCCGAAAGCCATTGCCCATGTCTGCAGTCCTCACACCCACTCCTGCCATTCACACTCTTGTCCCCAACGCCCAGCCCCGGCGCAAGGACTGGTTCGACGCCCCGGCGGCCCGCCCCACGGTCGAGGCCGAGCGTCGCCACCGGCAAGAGACGCTGGCCGTGGCCTTCCGGCTGTTTGCGCAGCAGGGCTTCAACTACGGGCTGGCCGGCCACATCACCGCGCGCGACCCGGAGTGGACTGACCACTTCTGGGTGAACCCGCTCGGCGTGCATTTCTCGCAGATCAAGGTGTCCGACCTGCTGCTCGTGAACGCTGCCGGCGAGATCGTGGTGGGCCAGGGCCCGCTGAACCGCGCGGCATTCGCCATCCACGCCGCGCTGCACGAGACGCGGCCCGACATCGTGGCCGCAGCGCACACGCATTCGACCTACGGCAAGGCCTGGTCGTCGCTGGGCCGCAAGCTCGATGCGCTCACGCAGGACTCGTGCATCTTCTATGAAGACCACGCGCTGTTCGACGACTTCACCGGCGTGGTGCTGGAGACCGATGAGGGTTTTCGCATCGGCGAAGCCCTGGGCGCGCAAAAGGCGGTGATCCTGCAGAACCACGGCATCCTGACGGCGGGCCCGTCGGTGGAGGCTGCCGCGTGGTGGTACATCGCCCTGGAGAACGCCTGCCAGGCCCAGCTGCTGGCCGAAGCCGCCGGCACCCCCAAGCCCATCCCGCACGAGATCGCGCTGCGCACGCATGCGCAGATCGGCGGGCCGGGCGGTGCGCAGTTCGCGTTCAAGAGCCTGTTCGACATCATCGTGCGCGACCAGCCCGAGGTGCTGCAGTGAATGCGCCACTGACCTGGGGGCAGGCCGCACGCGCGCTGGCGGCGGAGTTCGGTGCGCGCGCCGCGGCGCACGACCGAGACGGGAGCTTTCCGCACGCCAACTTCGCCGAGCTGCAGCAGGCCGGCCTGCTGGCCCTGGCCGCGCCGCGGTCGCTGGGCGGGCAGGGCGCGTCGGCCGCGCAGCTGGCCGAGGTGGTCGGCGCCATCGGCCAGGGCTGCCCGGCCACGGCGCTGGTGCTGACCATGCAGTACATCCAGCAGCGCGGCATGGGCCGCCCCGGCTCGCCCTGGCCGCCGGCGCTGGCGCAGCAACTGGTGAATGAGTCGGTGCATGAGGTGTCGCTGATCAACGCACTGCGCGTGGAGCCCGAGCTGGGATCGCCCGCGCGCGGCGGCCTGCCGGCCACGGTGGCGCGGCACACGGCCGAGGGCTGGCGTATCAGCGGGCACAAGGTGTATTCCACCGGCGCGCCCATCCTGCGCTGGTACGTGGTGTGGGCCCGCACGGACGAGGCCACGCCGCGCACGGGCGCCTTCCTGGTGCGGGCGGGGCTGCCCGGTATTCGCATCGCGGAGACCTGGGACCACCTGGGCCTGCGCGCCAGCGGCAGCCACGATGTGCACCTGCATGATGTGCTGATACCCCACGCGCACGCGCTGGACCTGCGTCTGCCGCAGGACTGGGCGCGCGGCGAGCCCGCCATGCAGGCCGAGATGACGGTGATGCTGGCCGCGCTGTACACCGGCGTGGCACGCGCCGCGCGCGACTGGCTGGTGCAGTTCCTGCGCGAGCGCGTGCCCGCCAGCCTGGGCGCGCCGCTGGCGACCTTGCCCCGCGCGCAAGAGGCCGTGGGCCGCATCGAAGGCCTGCTGCTCACCAACGACCGCCTGATCGCCAGCCTGGCCCACGACCTCGATGCCGGCACGCTGGTGCCCACCGTGGACAGCGGCCTGGTGAAGGCCCTGACCACGCGCAACGCCATCGAGGCCGTGCAGGCCGCGCTGGAGCTGACCAGCAACCACGGCCTGGCCCGCAAGAACCCGCTGGAGCGCCACCTGCGCGACGTGCTGTGCGGCCGCGTGCACACGCCACAGGACGACAGCGCCTACGTCGCAGCGGGCCGCCGGGCGCTGGCCGTGGGGGCCGCATGAGCGCGGTGCTGGCTGCGCACGACCCTCGCAGAGACACTGTCGATGCAGGTGACGACGTTGTTGCCAACGCAGCTGCCGACCGCTGGATCGTTCTGAACCAGGCAGGCCCCGAGGCCGATGCGCTGCTGGAGGTCGCGGGCCTGCCCGTGGTGCTGGCGGGCGACGACACCGACGTGCCCGCCTGGGATCGCGCCGCAGACGTGGACATCCTCTTCACCGGCCCGCGCAACGGCTGGCGCCATGCGCCGGCCACCGCACCCGCAGGCTGGCCCGGGCGGTTGAAATGGGTGCAGGTGGCGTCGGCCGGCATCGACTTCTTTCCGCCCTGGCTGCTGCAGGTGCCGCAGGTGACCTGCTCGCGGGGCGTGGCGGCCGTGCCCATTGCCGAATACGTGATGACCGCGCTGCTGACGCACCAGCGCACATGGGACATGCTGCAGGTGTCGGGCGCCGGCCCGTGGCGCGAGACCTTTGCGCGGGTGGACCAGCAACTGCCCGGCACGCTGCAGGGGCGGGCGCTGGGCATCGCGGGCCACGGCGCCATCGGGCGCGAGGTGGCGCGGCTGGCGCGGGCATTCGGAATGCAGGTGACGGTGTTGCGCCGGGGCGGGGCGGAGGTTCCGGGCGACGATGGTGTGCGCACCGCCCCCTCCATCGAGAAGCTGCTCGCGGCCTCGGACCACCTGGTGCTGGCCCTGCCGATCACCGCGCAGACCTACCACCTCATCAACGCCGCCACCCTGGCGCACGCCAGGTCCGGGCTGCACCTGGTGAACATTGCACGCGGTGCGCTGGTGGACCCGCAGGCGCTGCTGCATGGGCTGGACAGCGGGCGCCTGTCCGGCGCCACGCTGGACGTGACCGACCCCGAGCCGCTGCCCGACGGCCACCCGCTGTACAGCCACCCGCGCGTGCGGATCACGCCCCATGTGTCATGGGCGGCGCAGGGCGCGGCGCAGCTGACGGCCCACAAGTTCGTGGCCAATCTGGCGCGCCATGTGGCGGGGGAGCCGCTGGAAGACGTGGTGGACGGGGCGCGCGGGTACTGACCCCAAGCGCACGCCGGGTTGTAGCTGCAAAGGCACGGGCGGGGGAGGGTGCCCGCACGCGACCAGTGCCCAGCATGCGAAAACCGCATATGGATGGTCGCAAGGCTTCGTTGGTGGAGCGCGGGCCGGGTGATGCAATGGAAGCCAGAGTCCCTTCGACAGTGCCAACCCCCTTTCACACCCCACCACCATGCTGCGCCGCCAATTCCACCATCTGCTGACCGCTTCCGTTGCTGCCAGTTCGTTCCTCTCGCCCGTGCTCACCCATGCCCAGCAGCGCGTGTTGCTGCGTGCGGGCGACCAGAAGGGCGGGCTGCAGGCCCTGCTCGACGCTGCGGGCGAACTGAAGAACCTGCCCTACGACATCAAGTGGAGCGAGTTTCCGGCCGCGGCGCCACTGGCTGAGGCGCTCAACGCCAACGCCGTGGATTTCGGGCCCATCGGCGATGCGCCGCTGCTGTTCACCCTGGCGGCGGGCAGCCGGGTCAAGGCCTTTGCGGCCAGCCGGTCGGATGCGTACGGCACCGCCGTGCTGGTGGCGCCCCACTCGCCGCTCAAGACGGCTGCCGACCTCAAGGGCAAGAGCATCGCCACCAACCGCGGCTCCATCGGCCACTTCGTCACGCTCAAGGTGCTCGAATCCGCCGGACTCAAGGCCGACGACGTGCAACTGCGCTTCATCCCGCCGCCCGACGCCAAGCTCGCGCTCACGCAGGGTTCGGTGGACGCCTGGGCCACGTGGGAGCCCTACACCGCGCTGGCCGAAACCAGCGGTCATGCGCGCGTGCTGGTCAGCGGCCGGGGTTTGTGGACGGGCCTGTCCTTCCTGGCCGCCACCGACGCGGCGCTGGCCGAAAAGCGCGCCGTGCTGCAGGACTTCAAGGAGCGCGTGGCGCGCGCCCAGGTGTGGTCCTACCAGAACGCCAAGCCGTTCGGCCAGTCGCTCGCCCGCATCATCGGCATCCCGGCCGACGCGGCGCAACTGCAGTTCGAGCGCCGCGCCACGCGCTGGCAGGACATCGACGCCCAGGTGCTGGCGGACCAGCAGAAGACGGCCGACTTCTACCTGGCGGCCGGCCTGATCAAGCAGCGGCTGGATGTGCGGGGCACCTTCGACACCAGCTTCAACCTGGCCAAGGGCTGAGGCCCGCGCAGGCGTGTCTGTCGGGCAGGTCCGGCGCCCCCTGGGCGCGGATGCCGCGCGGGCCGGTGCTGGCCGGTGAATTCGTCCGAACCACCGGGCGGCCGGCGGCGAAGGGCCGCGCGGCGGTTTGCGGGCCATTGGCGGGTGTGCCTGCACCGTGGCGCGCGCCGCCCCACAATCGGGTCATATGACCTCTTCTTCGACGATGCTGCGGCTCATCAGCCTGGCAGCTTTCTGCAGCATGGCGTCCATGCGCGTGTGCGACCCCATGCTGGTGTCCCTGTCCCATGAGTTCCATGTCACCACGGGCGATGCCTCCGCCGTGGTGGCGGCCTTCGCGGTGGCCTATGGCGTGCTGCAACTCGTCTACGGACCGCTGGGGGACCGGCTGGGCAAGCTGCAGGTGATCATTGGCGCCACGTCGGCCTGCGCGGTGTTCAGCGCGGCCACCGCGCTGGCGCCCAGCTTCACCGTGCTGGTGGTCGCGCGTGCGGCCATGGGGGCGGCGGCGGCGGGGATCATTCCGCTGTCCATGGCCTGGATCGGTGACGAGGTGGACTATGGGCAGCGGCAGGAGACGCTGGCGCGCCTCATGGTGGCCACCGTCACGGGGATGATGGCCGGCCAGTGGTTTGGCGGCTTTGCCACCGAAACCCTGGGCTGGCGTGGCGCGTTCGCCGTGCTCTCGGTGTTGTTCATGACGGCGGCGGTGCTGCTGCTGCGCCGCCTGCGGGCCGGCGGGGCCGCAGCGGCGCACCCCGCGGGCGCGCAGGAGCCGGGGGCCGGGTTCTCGCTGGCGGCCTACCTGGCCAGCACCCGGAACCTGCTGCGCATGCCGCGCGTGCGCTGGGTGCTCGCGGTGGTGTCCATCGAGGGGGCGCTGGCCTTTGGCACGCTGGCCTTCGTGCCCGCGCGCCTGGTCGACGGTTTCGGCCTGTCGGCCTCGGCGGCTGGTGGCGCGATGGTGCTCTATGGCGTGGGCGGGCTCCTCTACAGCATGTTCGCCCGCCGGTGGCTGGCCGCGCTCGGCGAACAGGGGCTGGCGCTTGCCGGGGCCTCCCTGATCGCCAGCGGCCTGCTGCTGCTGGCCTGGGCGCCGTGGGTGGCGTGGGCGGTGCTCGGGTGTTTCCTGGCGGGCATCGGTTTCTACATGCTGCACAACACGCTGCAGGTGCAGGCCACGCAGATGGCGCCGCAGGCGCGCGGCACGGCGGTTACGCTGTTTGCGTGCCTGCTGTTCCTGGGCCAGTCCCTCGGGGTGCTCGCCGTGGCGTTCAGCGTGGACCGGGGGTGGCTGCCGCCCGTGTTCTCGGTGGCGGCGCTGGGGATCTTCGTGCTGGGTTTCCTGGTGTCGCGCCGGGTGCAGCGGCGCGGCGCCGTCGCGGGTGCCTGAGGGTGCCGGGGTTCGCGAAGCGGTGGCGCTTCGCCTGTAGACTGCATGCACTTTGTGCCTGGGCGCCAGCCCCTGCTGCTGCCGCGCCCCATCCACCATGAACGATTCCCCGCCCGCCACCGTGCTGCCATTTCCCCGCGCCGAGGGCGCCATGAGCGAGAAGGTGCGCCGCTACGACTGGGCGGGCAGCGCGCTGGGGCCCATGCAGGCATGGCCCGCCACGCTGCGCTACTGCGTCGAGGCCCTGCTCGCGTCGCGCTTTCCGTCATGCCTGGTCTGGGGGGCGCAGTTCACCACCATCTACAACGATGCGTTCCGCTTGATACTGGGCAACAAGCCCGAGGCGCTCGGGCGCTCGTTCAAGGATGTGTGGAGCGAGGCCTGGCCCACCATCGGTCCCATCGCCGAGCGCGCCTATGCCGGCGAAGCCACGTTCATCGAGGATTTCCCGCTGGAGGTCAACCGCTACGGCCACCCCGAGCAGGCCTATTTCACGTTCTGCTACAGCCCGGTGCGCGACGAGCACGGCGCGGTGGTGGGCATGCTGGACACCGTGATCGAGACCACCAGCAAGTTCAACGCGCTGCGCCAGTGGCGCGATGTGGCGGCGTCGCTGGAGCAGCAGGTGGCGCAGCGCACGGCCGACCGCAACCGGCTGTGGCAGCTCTCGGACGACGTGCTGCTGGTGGCCCGCTTGGACGGCACCATCACCGCCGTGAATCCCGCCTGGACCGCGACGCTGGGCTGGTCGGAGGCCGAGACCGTGGGCCATCCGCTGGCGGCCTTCGCCCATGGGCACGACATGGCGCAGGTGCAGGACGAAATGGCCCTGCTGGCCACCGAGCCCACGCGCCGCCAGATCACCGCGCGCTACCGCCATCGCGACGGCGGCGAGCGGTGGATCGCCTGGACCGCCGTGCCCAGCGAGGGCTTCATCCAGGCCGTGGGCCGCGACACCACCGAGGAGCACCTGCGCAAGGAGGCGCTCAGCAACGCCGAGGAGCTTTTGCGCCAGAGCCAGAAGATGGAGGCCGTGGGCCAGCTCACCGGCGGCATCGCCCACGACTTCAACAACATGCTGCAGGGCATCGTGCTGCCGCTGCAGCTCATCCGGCAGCGCATTGCCCAGGGGCGCCATGACGAGGTGGGACGCTACATCGAGTCGGGCCTGGCGGCGGCCAAGCGGGCGGCGTCGCTCACGCAGCGCCTGCTGGCGTTCTCGCGCCGCCAGCCGCTGGATTCCCGGCCCGTGGACCTGGTGTCCTCGCTGGGCGGGCTGGAGTCCATGCTCAAGACGACGTGCGGCGAGAACATCGCGCTGCAGCTGCACCTGCCGCAGGATCTGTGGCCCGCGCTGACCGATGCCCACCAGTTTGAGAGCGCGGTGGTCAACCTGGCGATCAATGCGCGCGATGCCATGCCGGGCGGCGGTGCGCTGTACATCGCGGCCGACAACGTGCATGCCGACGCCGCCACCGCGCAGGCCACGCCGGGGCTGGAGCCGGGCGACTACGTGCGCGTGACGGTGCGGGACACGGGCACCGGCATGACGGGCGATGTGATCGCGCGCGCCTTCGATCCGTTCTTCACCACCAAGCCGCTGGGGCAGGGCACGGGGCTGGGGCTGTCGATGATCTACGGCTTCATGCGCCAGTCCGGCGGCCTTGCGGTGCTGGACAGCGCCGTGGGGCTGGGCACCAGCGTGGCGCTGTATTTCATGCGGTCGCAGCACGAGGCGATGGCCGAGCTGCCCGAGCCGGTGGCCAATCTCTCCAGCGCGCGCCGCCCCGATTCCACCCTGGTGGTGGAAGACGACGACACGGTGCGCACGCTGGCCGTGGAACTGCTGCGTGACATGGGTTTCCACGTGATGGAGGCCGCCACCGGCAGCGCCGCCATGGCCCTGCTCTCGGGGGCGGTGCACTTTGACCTGCTGGTGTCCGACGTGGGCCTGCCCGGCCCCAACGGCCGCCAGGTGGCCGACTATGCGCGCGAGAAGTTTCCGTCCATCAAGGTCATCCTGATGACGGGCTATGCCGAGCAGGCGGCCATGACGCCGCAGTTCCTCGGCGCGCAGATGGAGCTGCTGGTCAAGCCCTTCGATGCCCAGACCCTGGTGGGCAAGGTCAACGCGGTGATGGGGCACGGCCCGCGAGACGCCTGAGGGCCATCGCCGGGACGGCCTGCCGCGCGCGGGCCGTCAGATACCGGCTTCATACCAGCCCTTGCTGCGGTTGACGGCGTGCACCACCAGCAGCATCACCGGCACTTCGACCAGGACACCCACCACGGTGGCCAGCGCCGCGCCCGAGTGCAGTCCGAACAGGCTGATGGCGGCGGCCACGGCCAGCTCGAAGAAGTTGGATGCGCCGATCAGCGCCGACGGGCAGGCGATGCTGTGTTTTTCGCCCACGGCGCGGTTCAGGCCGTAGGCCAGCGCGGAGTTGAACAGCACCTGGATCAGGATCGGCACGGCCAGCAGGGCGATCACCAGGGGCTGCCGCAGGATGGCCTCGCCCTGGAACGCGAACAGCAGCACGAGGGTGGCCAGCAGCGCGGCGATGGACCACGGGCCGGTGCGCGCCATGGCTGCCTGGAAGGCCGCTTCGCCCCGGCGCAGAAGCCGCCTGCGCAGCCACTGCGCGATCGCCACCGGGATCAGGATGTACAGCACCACCGAGGCAAGCAGCGTGTCCCACGGCACGGCAATGGCCGACAGGCCCAGCAAAAAGCCCACCAGCGGCGCGAACGCCACGACCATGATGCTGTCGTTGAGCGCCACCTGCGACAGCGTGAACAGCGGGTCTCCGCCCGTGAGCCGGCTCCACACGAACACCATGGCCGTGCAGGGCGCGGCCGCCAGCAGGATCAGCCCGGCGATGTAGCTGTCGATCTGCTCGGCGGGCAGCCAGGGGGCAAACCAGTGGCGGATGAACAGCCAGCCCAGCAGGGCCATCGAAAACGGCTTGACCAGCCAGTTGACGAACAGCGTCACGCCAATGCCCCGCAGGTGCTGCCGCACACCCGCCAGCGCGCCGAAGTCCACCTTCAGCAGCATGGGGATGATCATGACCCAGATGAGCAGGCCCACCGGCAGGTTGACACGCGCCACCTCCAGCGCACCCACCGCGCGGGCCGCGCCCGGCAGCCATTGGCCGAGCGCAATGCCCGCCACGATGCACAGCAGCACCCACACGGTGAGGTAGCGCTCGAACACCGCCATGCCGGCGGCCGGGGCGGACTGTGAAGGGTTTTTGGGGTGCATGGGGATGACAGTGCGCGGGCAGTTCGCGGGCAGGGGTTCTCGGCGTGGGCCCCGTTCGGGTCAGCAGCACTTGTTGGGGTTGGTGGCCGTGGGGCCGCAGCAGGCGGCCCGGCCCGGCTCGGGGATTGAGGGCGCGCCCGTGGGGCAGCAGGCGGCCTGGGCGGGCTGGGCCGCGGCTTCGTTGAACACGGGAATGTTGCCCAGCGTGTGGAAGTGTTCCCACGCCACGCCCTGCGGGTCGGTGATCCAGTGCTTGTCGCTGCGGGCATAGCAGCAGGTGGTGGCGCCTTCGTCCAGCAGGGCCATGTCGGCGCCCTGGGCGCGCGCCTTCAGCTCGGCCAGTTCGCCGGCCTCGTCCACCTGGAAACCCAGGTGGTCCACGCCGGGCTTGTCGCCGCGGGTGGAGATGGCGAAGTTCACGCGCGGGTCTTCGAGCATCCATTTGGCGTAGTCGGCCTCCACGCGCGCGGGGCCGGCCGCGAACAGCCGGGAATAGAACGCGATGCTCTTGGCGAGGTCATCGACATGCAGGTGGACGTGGAATCGCTTCATGGTGGCTTCCTTTAGGCCGTGGGCCGTGGCGTGGGTTGTGGGTCAGCAATCGCAGGCGGCGGTGGCGGTGCCGGGCAGGCAGGCGGCGCCCTGGCAGCAGTTCTCGGTCAGGTAGGCCAGCAGTTCGTTCATGGTGGCAAACGATGCGCGGTAGATCAGGTTGCGGCCCTGGCGCTCCTGGCTCACCAGGCCCGCGTGGGTCAGCTCCTTGAGGTGGAACGACAGCGTGTTGGGCGCAATGCCCAGCTGTTCGGACAGCGCCCCGGGCGTGAGTCCGTCCTGGCCGGCCACCACCAGTGCGCGGAACACGCGCAGGCGCACTTCCTGGGCCAGGGCGGCGAGGGATCGGATGACGTCGGGTTCTTGCATGATTCGATATTACAACAAAAGTTGAAATATAGAAGCGTTCTTGAGAGATCGTTTTCAAGCCTTCATGAAAAAACAGGAAAATTGGCGAATCGCGCTGGATGGTATTGCGCCAGATGCTATGCAATTAGGAGCTATGAAGGTGAACCTATCACGGTCTTCATAACCTGTGGATCTAATCACCCGATTTTTCAATCGTTTGTGAACTTACGATTCGCCGATACAGTCCCGCATCCCATTCCTCACCGCGCGCCACGGACCATCGGCATGTCCTGTGACGCGCCACTGCTTTTTCATGATCGACTTACGGGGTATCACCCAAACCTACCAGGGCTCACAAGGCCCGGTCGAGGCTCTCAAGGGCATCGACCTTCACATCACGCCGGGCGAAGTGTTCGGCATCATCGGCAAGAGCGGCGCGGGCAAGAGCTCGCTGGTGCGCGTCATCAACCTGCTCAACCGCCCCACCACGGGCCAGGTCATCGTCAATGGCCGCGACCTGACCCAGCTGGGCGACGCCCAGCTGCGCGATGCCCGCCGCGAGATCGGCATGGTCTTCCAGCATTTCAACCTGCTGTCCTCGCGCACGGTGTTCGACAACGCGGCCCTGCCGCTGGAGCTGGCCGGCATGGACAAGGCCGCCATCCGCGAGCGCGTGAACCCGCTGCTGGAGCTGGTGGGCCTGTCGGCCCTGGCCCAACGCTACCCGGCGCAGATCAGCGGCGGGCAGAAGCAGCGCGTGGGCATTGCGCGCGCGCTGGCCAGCCGCCCCAAGGTGCTGCTCTCGGATGAAGCCACGTCCGCGCTCGACCCCGAGACCACGCGCTCCATCCTCGACCTGCTGCGCCAGGTGAACCGGGAGCTGGGCCTCACGGTGGTGCTCATCACGCACCAGATGCAGGTCATCAAGCAGGTGGCCGACCGCGTGGCCGTGATCGAGGCCGGCCGCATCGTGGAGCAGGGCCGCGTGCTGGATGTCTTCACGCGCCCGCAGCAACCCATCACCAAGAGCCTGATCGACGAGATCCTGCCGCAGGAGCTGCCCGCCAGCGTGCTCGGCCATGTGCGCACGCTCGCAGTTCAGCTCGCTGCCACGGCACCGGACCGCACGGGCCAGCTGCTGCGCCTGTCGTACGCAGGTGACAGCGCGTACCAGCCCATCCTGTCGCAGCTCATCCGCCAGTTCGGCGTGGACATGAGCATCCTGCACGGCCAGGTGGACGAGATCCAGGACGAGACCTTCGGCTCGCTGGCCGTCTATGCCAGCGGCGAGGCCGACCGCCTGCGTGGCGCCGTGGCGCACCTGCGCGCCAGTGGCGTCGCCGTCGAAGAAGTGGCCGTACCGGCTTGAGGAAGGGAAAAAAACATGTTCGACAACTTCACCCCGGCCATGCTGGACCTCTTCGCATCGTCGCTGTGGGAAACGCTGGTCATGGTCGGCATCTCCGGCCTGGTCGGCGGCCTGCTGGGCGTGCCGCTGGGCGTGTTCCTGCGCCTCACCGACCAGGGCGGCGTGCTCGAAAACGGGCCCGTCAACAAGCTCGTGGGCTGGCTGGTCAACGCCGTGCGCTCCACGCCCTTCATCATCCTGCTCGTGGCCATCATCCCGTTCACGCGCTTCATCACCGGCTCGTCCATCGGCACGGCCGCGGCCGTGGTGCCGCTGACCATCGCCGCCGCCCCGTTCGTGGCGCGCCTGGTGGAGGCCGCGCTGCGCGAGGTGGACCACGGCCTCGTGGAAGCCGCCCAGGCCATGGGCGCGACCACCAGCCAGATCGTGTGGAAGGTGCTGCTGCCCGAGGCGCTGCCCGGCATCGTGGCGGGCCTGACCATCACCTTCGTGAGTCTCACGGGCTACTCGGCCATGGCCGGCGCCATCGGCGGCGGCGGCCTGGGCGACCTGGGCATCCGCTACGGCTACCAGCGCTTCCTGCCCGAGATCATGCTGGCCGTGGTGCTGGTGCTGATCTTCTTCGTACAGGCCGTGCAGAGCCTGGGCGACTGGGCGGTGCGCAGGCTCAGCCACCGCTGACCCCAGGCACCAGTCGCCTGTTGATTGCTATATAATCGATAGCTATTGGCGCTTGATGGTAAAGCGCTTGTGGCTGTTTTTTGCTGCAAGTTTGGTGCGGGGCTGTGCCCGCCGCCGGATGCTTCATTCCGCAGAGATCCGGTGGTCCGCCACCAGCCTGGCAAAACGCGCCGTGTCGCTGGCGATCTGCTGGGCCATCTGCGCCGGGGTGTTGCCGACGGGCTCGGCGCCGATGTCCAGCATGCGCTTCCTGAAGTCGGCCGACTGGATCACCTTGACCATTTCGGCGTTGAGCCGTTCCACGACCTCGGGCGGCGTGCGCACGGGCGCGAGCACGCCGAACCAGGTGCCGATGTCGAAGCCCGCGAAGCCGCTCTCCTGCAGGGTGGGCACGTCGGGCAGCGCGGACGACCGCCTGGCCGTGGTCACGGCCAGCGCGCGCAGCTTGCCGGCCTTGATGTGCGGCAGCACGGGCGTCACGGTGTCGAACGACATCGATACCTGGCCGCCCAGCAGGTCGGTGGTCAATGGCCCGCTGCCCTTGTAGGGCACGTGCAGCAGCGGCTGGCCGATGGCCGTGGCGAACTGCGTGCCGATCAGGTGCTGCGCGGTGCCCGCGCCGTTGGAGCCGTACGAGAACTTGTCGGGCGCGGCCTTCACCAGGGCCACGAGTTCCTTCACGTCCCTGGCGGGCGTGGCGGCGCTCACGGCAAGCACATTGGGCACGAGCGCCACGGTGGTGATGGGCGCGAAGCTCTTCTGGAAGTCGTAGCCGAGCTTCTTGTACACGCTGGTGGCGATGGTGTGGTGCACCGCGCCCATCAGCAGCGTGTGGCCGTCGGCAGGTGCCTTGGCCACGTAGTCGGCGCCAATGGTGGCGCCCGCGCCGCCCCGGTTTTCCACGATGACCGGCTGGCCCAGTGCCACGCCCAGCTTTTCGCCCAGTGCGCGCGCCAGCACGTCGGTGGTGCCCCCGGCCGCGAACGGCACGACGATGGTGACGGGCTTGGCGGGCCAGGCCGGGCCCTGCGCGTGGGCCTTTGTGCCGGGCAGCAGGCAGGCGGCTACGGCGACCGCCGCCAGGGCCATCAGGTAGGGGCGGCGCAGCGGCTGGGCGATGCAGGTGGGATGGGGGGTAGGGCGGCGCATGGTTTGTCTCCGAAAGGGTGGTTGTGCGGCGGGTGCATGGCCTTTGTGGCCTTGTTGTTCTGCCCGCCGGGGGCAAGTGCGGTCAGGCGGCTTTGCGCGCGGCCGGTGCGCTGCTGATGAGCGCGCACACGGCATCGGTCACCTGCGCCGTGGTGGCCGTGCCGCCCAGATCGCGGGTGTGCAGGGCGGGGTTGGCGGTGACCTGCTCGATGGCCTGCATCACGGCGCGGGCCGCCTCGGCCTCGCCCAAGTGCTCCAGCAGCATCACCACCGACCAGAAGGTGCCGATGGGGTTGGCCAGGCCCTTGCCCATGATGTCGAACGCCGAGCCGTGGATGGGCTCGAACATGCTGGGGTAGCGGCGCTCGGGGTCGATGTTGCCGGTGGGCGCGATGCCCAGGCTGCCGGCCAGCGCCGCGGCCAGGTCCGAGAGGATGTCGGCGTGCAGGTTGGTCGCGACGATGGTGTCCAGCGTGGCGGGGCGGTTGACCATGCGGGCCGTGGCGGCGTCCACCAGTTCCTTGTCCCATTGCACATCGGGGAACTCGGTAGCCACCTGCGCGGCGATCTCGTCCCACATCACCATGGCATGGCGCTGCGCGTTGCTCTTGGTGATGACGGTGAGTTGCTTGCGGGGGCGCGATCGGGCCAGGCGGAAGGCAAAACGCAGGATGCGCTCCACGCCCACGCGGGTCATGATGGAGACATCGGTGGCGGCCTCGATGGGGTGGCCCTGGTGCACGCGGCCGCCGACGCCGGAGTATTCACCCTCGGAGTTTTCGCGCACGATGACCCAGTCCAGGTCCTGGGGCGTGCAGCGCTTGAGCGGCGCGTCGATGCCCGGCAGGATGCGCGTGGGCCGCACGTTGGCGTACTGGTCGAACCCCTGGCAGATCTTCAGGCGCAGGCCCCACAGCGTGATGTGGTCGGGGATGTCCGGGTCGCCGGCCGAACCGAACAGGATGGCGTCCTTGCCGCGCAGGGCGTCCAGGCCATCGGCCGGCATCATCGCGCCGTGGGCGCGGTACCAGTCGCCGCCCCAGCCGAAATTCTCGAACGCGAACTGCAGGCCGGGGTGCTGGGCGGACAGGGCTTCCAGCACGCGCTGGCCTGCGGGAATCACTTCCTTGCCGATGCCGTCTCCGGGAATGGTGGCGATTTGGTAGGTGGTCATGGGGTGTGCAAAGAACGGTGATGGATGGCTGGACTTTAGGCCGCCGTGCGCACAGGAAATGCCCTGAAAGTGAATCCATCGTTAACCCTGGGTTAACATGGATGCATGAGCTCCAGCACCATCCAGCCCGCCGAACTGGGCTTTTTCTCCACCCTGGCCGCCAGCCCCAGCCTGAGCGCGGCGGGGCGCGAAATGGGCGTGTCCACCGCCGCCGTGAGCAAGCACCTGGCGCAGATGGAGCGGCGCCTGGGCGTGGTGCTGGTGAACCGCTCCACGCGGCGCATGAGCCTCACGCCCGAGGGCGAACTGCTGCTGGAGCACGCGCGCCGCATCCTGCGCGAGATCGATGCGCTCGATGAACTCATCGTGCAGTCCCGGGCCAGCCCCAAGGGCCTGCTGCGCGTGAACGCCACGCTGGGCTTCGGGCGCATGCACATCGCGCCGGCCATCTCCGACTTCGTGCGGCTGTACCCCGAGGTGGACGTGCAGCTGCAGCTGTCGGTGCACCCGCCGCCGATCACCGACGACGCCTACGACGTGTGCGTGCGTTTTGGCGAGCCGCCCGACGGCCGCGTGATCGCGCGGCGCATCGCGCCCAACCGGCGCGTGTTGTGCGCGGCCCCGGCGTACCTGGACCGCCACGGCAGGCCGCGCGTGCCGCGCGACCTGATGGAGCACCGGTGCATCGGCATCCGCCAGGGTGACGAGGCCTACGGCTTGTGGCGCCTGACCACCGGGCGCGGGAGCAAGGCGCACACCGAGTCGATCAAGATCACGGGCAACCTGACCACCAACGACGGCGAGATCGCCGTGCTGTGGGCGCTGCAGGGCCACGGCATCGTGATGCGGGCGGAGTGGGACGTGAACCGGCACCTGGCGCAGGGCCTGCTGGAGCCCGTGCTGCCGCAGTACCAGACGCCCGCGGCCGACGTCTATGCGGTCTATCCGCAGCGCCACCAGTTTTCCACGCGGGTGCAGACCTTCGTCACCTTCCTGGCGCAGGCGCTGGCGCGGTCGGGCGCGCTGGCGGGCGTGGCACCGGATGCGGGGCCGCAGGCGGGCAGGCGCACCGCGAAGGTTTCTTGATCTGGCGCGGGGCGCGGGGCGGGCCATGCGGTTAGGCTGTGGTCCATCGCGGCCCACGCCCACCGTGGCCGCGTCGCCCCCCCTCCAGCACATGACCACACCGTCCCGCCCACACCTTCATCCCGCCGCCTTGCTGGGCGGCACACTGGCCTTCGCCACGGCCTGTGCCGCCCCCTGGCCCGCGCGGGCGGCCGAGCCCTTGGCCGCCACCGACTGGGCGCTGTCGAAGGATGGCGCGGTGGTCCTGGACCTGCGCGCCCGGCTTGCCTGGCCGCGCTGCGCCGAGGGCATGCAATGGAGCCGCCAGACCGGCACCTGCACCGGCAAGCCACGGTTGCTGGACCGCGCCGAAGCCGCGGCGCTGGCCAGCGACCGCTGGAAGGCAGAGGGCGTGGCCTGGCGCCTGCCGCGTGCGCCGGAGCTGCAGCGGCTCATCGACCGCACGGCCAGTCCCCCGGGCCTGAACGCCGCGCTGTTTCCGGCGGCCCCCGCGCAGTGGCACTGGTCCGCCACGGCCAATGTGGCCGCGCAACGGGGCAACCCGTACAACTACAACACTGTCATGCAGGGGCGTTCCGGCGACGCGGCGGCCCAGATGGGGGCGATCAATGGCTGGGCGGTGAACCTGTCCACCGGCGAGGCGCGCGGCGACGTGGCCCGCGCCAGCAAGCTGCCGGTGCGGCTGGTGCGCCCGCTCGGCGAGGCCGAAGCGCCGCAGTAGCTGCCCTGGCCGCTCGCACGGCCTTCAGGACGAGAGCCGCACCATCAGCAGCCCCGCGCACACCAGTGCGGCCGAAGCCATGCGCGCCGCGCCCAGGGGCTCCTTGAGCATCCAGGTGGAAATCAGCGCCACCAGCAGCACGCTGGTCTCGCGCAGGGCCGACACGGCGCCCATGGGCGCGCGCGCCAGGGCCCAGACGGCGATCCAGTAGGCGCCCATCTGCATCGTGCCGGCCGCGGCGCAGCGCCAGAGCATGGGCGGGTCGACCCGGAAGGCGCGGGGCCCTTTCCACCACAGAACGATGAGCGCCGTGGCGATGCCGTCGCCCAGCGTGAGCACCACCGCGAAGCCGATGGCCGACCCCGCCTGACGTGCCCCCAGCGCATCCACCACCGTGTAGGCGGCGATCAGCACCCCGGTCAGCAGCGCATACCCCACGGCCCGGCGCTGCGTGCCGCCACCCCGCACGAGCGCCAGCGACAACACGCCCGCGCACAGGCAGGCAACGCCCCACTGCGCCCCGGCCCCTGGCCATTCCCCCGCGAACACGGCCGCCCCCGCCACCACCAGCAGCGGCGCCGAGCCCCGGGCGATGGGGTAGACCTGCCCCATGTCGCCGTGGTTGTAGGCAATGGGCAAGGCGAAGTGGTAGGCCGTGTGCACCGCGACGGACAGCGCGAGCAGCGGCCAGCTGGCCGCGGCCGGCAGGTTGACCCATGGCAGCGCCAGCAGGGACAGACCGCTGCCCATGAGCGTGGTGATCGCCATGGCGGTGATGCGGTTGCCGCCCAGCTTGATGGCGCTGTTCCAGCCCGCGTTGAGCGCGGCCGACAGCAGCACGATGAGGAAGACGTCGTTGGTGAGCATGGCGATGGAGGTCCCGGGGGCAGAGTGAGTGCGCGCAGGGGGCCAGTTTTTTTGATGGGCGAATGATGTTTTTCAGCCAGACATCTGTAAAGTTGAATTCAGTGACTATTGAATTCAGGATTCCTGATGCGAAACCTCAACCTGGACCAGGTCCAGACCCTTGTTGCCATCGCCGACCTGGGCACGCTGGCCGCCGCGGCCCAGGCCCTGCACCTGGCGCCACCGACGGTCAGCCTGCACATCAGTGAACTGGAGTCGCGGCTGGGCGCCGCGCTGGTGGTGCGCGGCCGGCGCCAGGCCAGCCTGACGCCGGCTGGCGAGGCGCTCGTGGCGGGGGGGCGCCGCCTGCTGGCCGGGGCCGACGAGGTGGTGGAGCAGGTGCGCCGGCGCGCGCAGGGGCTGGAAGGCCTGGTGCGCCTTGCCACCACGGCGGGCGTGAGCGCGGGCTTGCTGCCCCGCCTGCTGGAGCGGCTGGCCCGTCAAAGCCCGGGCGTGGATGTGAAGCTGGATGTGCTCAGCTCCGCCGAGGCCATGGCCCGGCTCGGCGCGGGCACGCTGGATCTGGCCATCGTCGCGATGCCGCAGGCCGCCGGCGGCGACGTGCAGGTGCGCCCCTGGCGCACGGACCCCATGGTGGCGCTGATTCCGCCCGCGTGGGATGCGCCGGCGCAGGCCACGCCACAGTGGCTGGCCGGCCAGCGCTGGATGTCCTTCGGACCGGCCACGCAGATGTACCGGCTCATCGCCGGCTGGTTCGCGCAGGCCGGCCTGAACCCCCGCCCCCGCATGGAGCTGAACCACCCGCTGGCACTGCGCAGCCTGGTGGGCGCCGGCCATGGCGTGGCGGTGCTGCCGCTGGAGCAGCCCGGGGTGGCGGGCGGCGATGTGGAGCAGGACAACGCGGGCCTGCAGGTGCGCCCGCTGAGCCCGCCGCTGTGGCGGGAGCTGGGGCTGGCGCGGCGGGCGTCGCAGGTGCACGACACGGCCATCCTGGCGGTGTGGGCGGCACTGGAGTCCCTGGCCGTGCCGTGACGGGCACTGGCTGCGCGCTACCGCGCCTTGCCGCCTCCCTCATTCCCGGCCCCTGGTCCGTCCAGGCAGGGGCAGGGCAAGGCAAGGCAATGGGCCCCCGAAAGAGGCTTACAGCAGCCGGACCTCGAAGTACGCGCCGTCTCCTTCCCCCAGGTCGCGAAACCCCGCCTGCCGCGCGGCGACGCTGGCTTTGCCCCATTGCTTGATCAAGGCGAGGTCACCGGCCGACACGATCTCGGGCGGCGATTCTTCCAGGCTGGACATGGTGTCCAGGGCCGCGGCGACCTGCGCGGGGCCGCCGAGCTGTTTTTCGAGCTCCCTGGCATAGCGTGCCTCGGCGGCCATGCGCTCCCGGGGTGGCAGCTCTTCAGGGTAGTCGCGCAGGGCGACCGCGTAAGTGGATTCAAGAACTTCCATGGCGCTTCTCCGTAAATGATTGACTGTATAAATATACAGTTTTATCGAGTGCGCTGCATGCGGGTTGGTCCGGGGCGGGTGCCGGGGGGCGCTGCCCCTGGAGGGACCGGGGAAAAGTCAGATCCGCTTGCAGAAGAACGTGGTGCCGCAGAACGCGCCGTCCGGCATCAGCGCATAGTCGGGCACCATGCCCACGCGCTGCCAGCCGGCGCGCTCGTACAGGCGCTCGGCGTCGCCGCCGGTCACGGTGTCGAGCACGAGCACGGTCTTGCCCTCGGCGCGCGCTGCGTCGTCCACGGCGGCCATGAGCTGCTGGGCGATGCCCCGGCGGCGGGCCTGGCGGTGCACCAGCATCTTGGCCACGTCGGCGCGGTGGGGCTGGTTGTCGGGCATGGCGGTGACGAGCTGCACGGTCCCCACGATGTGGCCTCCCGGGGCCTCGGCCACCAGCAGCACGCGTTCGTTGCGGGCCACGCCGTCGGCCACGCCGCTCCAGAACGCGAGGGCCTTGTCGCGCGGCAGCGGCCACATGAAGCTCACCGACGCCCCACCTTGCACGCAGTCGATCAGCACGTCGGCCAGCGCCGGCACGCTCGCGGCCGCCTCGCGGGCGCCCAGGCGCCGGATGGTGACGGCGGGCGAAGGGGCCCGTGTGTCGGTGGTCATGGTTTTCTCCTCGGGGTGGGGGATGCGAAGCGGGCAGGCGGCAGGCCCAGCGTGGTGAGCGCCACCAGGTAGCGCGCGGGCCGCGTGCCCGGGTTGTGGAACACGATGGGCTGGTTGAGCTGCATGGCCAGGCAGTCCCCCGCGCCCAGCGCCCAGGTGGTGGTGCCCACGGTCAGGTCCATGCGGCCTTCCACCAGCCAGACCTGCTGGTGGATGTCGGCATCGTGCACGGCCGAGTCGAGGGCGACGCGCTGGCCGGGCGGAAACTCCACCTCCACCAGCTGCAGCGGCGAGGGCGCGGGCGGCGACAGCCGGCGGCGCACATAGCCCGAGGCCGGGTCCTGCCAGCGGGGCTGGTCGGCGGCCCGGATCAGGGGCGAGGGCAGGGCCTCGCCCTCGCCATCGGTGCCGTCCTCGAAGAAGGAGGCGAGTGCCACGCTCAGCCCGACGGCCAGTTTGTCCAGCACGGCGGCCGTGGGGCTGCTCTGGCCGCGTTCGATCAGCGAGATGTTGGAGCGGCTCACGCCGCTGCGCTCGGCCAGCGTGTCCAGTGAGTAGCCCCGGGTGTCGCGCAGCTCGCGCAACCGGCGGGCGATGCGGTGGTTGATGTCCATGGTGGCAGTTTAATGGAAATTTATTCCATAAAACTGGAAATTGGTGGCGGCAAGCTCGCGGATAGGAGCGTGTCGCAGGATGGGGATGCGTCATATGGGAGACTTTTTGCTTCTGTTTTGATAGCTTGAAGCGTATATCCAGAAAGCGCTGCAGCCATTTTTATCGAGTTGATGCACCCACGTGGCCTTGGCGGCCCGCGCCAGCCGCGCTGATACTGTGTGTACTTTGCATTTCGATCTGCCAGAACAACCGCCGGAGACATTCAGACCATGACGCTGCCTTTTCACACGCTCGACCCCGACCTGTTTGCCCGTGCCCAGCCGCTGCTGGATGAAGAATGGCTGGCGCGTGACGCCGACCTCGCGCCCGCGCTGCCCACGGTGCTCGCACGCAACGTGGGGCAGGACTGGCACAAGGCGGGCACCTTCCGCCACCATCTGGTGGGCGTGGCGCGCTCGCTCACCGTGTGGCGGCAGCCGCGCGATGTGCGCCTTCTGGGGCTGCTGCACAGCGTGTATGGCAATGCCTTCGTGGACCTGGTGAAGTTCGACCCCGCCCGGGAGCGTGCGCGCGTGCGCGAGATCGCGGGCGAATCGGCCGAGCACCTGGTCTACCTGTTCTGCACGCAGTCGCGCACGCAGTTCGTGCAGCGCGTGCTGGCCGGGCAGCTGGAGCCCGATGGCAGCCTGGCGCTGGAGAAGGACGGCGTGCGCCACGTGCTCACGCCCTACGAGGTGGCGGCGTTCATCATCGTGAGCATGGCCGACACCATCGAGCAGTGGTTCAGCTGGCAGGACGACATCTTTTCGCGCTTCCCCGCGGTGCAGCACCGTCCCCAGCCGGTGCACTGGGCCGCGTCGCTGTGGCCCGGGCCGATGCGGCCGAGCGGACGCATGGTCTCGCAGATCAACGGCCTGGGCCTGGCGCTGCAGCACCCGGGCCTCCAGGGCCTGCTGCCCACGCCGCCCGTGTTTGCCCATTGCACGCAGCCGCTGGCGGCGGCGGACGAGGCGGCGGCCGCCTCGCTGTACTGGTCGGTGATCCAGCAGGACCAGCCGCTGGTGGACCTGGACGTGGCCACCGGGGTGCTGGAAAGCGCGGTCCGTCACAACCCCTGGGTGGGCGAGCCGCAGATGGTGCTGGCGCAGCTGTATCTGTCGGCGGGCCGCAGGCAGGACGCCAGGGCGGCGGCGGACAGCGCGCTGCAGCTGTTCAGCGCCTGGGGGAATTCGTGGGACAAGCGGGTGCAGTGGGACGCCTGGGTGGCCTGGACGCGCATCCTGCTTCAGGGCGCGACGGTGGAGGGCACCTGGCCCGAGCGGCTGGACAAGCTCAACAACGTCGCGCTGCGAGGGTGACAAACGTTATTCATATTAATTGTAAGAACATAAAAACTTATTCGTTCCTGTTTTATCGGGGAAACCCTAGGATGCCTGCATCTCTTAACGAAAGGTGTCTTCCGTGAACAAGCGCTCGCTGCTGCAAACCACTCTCGCCCTGGCCCTCGCCGCCGGCTTTTCGACCGGCGCCCTGGCGCAGGACAAGCCCCTGAAGATCGGCGTGACGGGCGGTCCCCATGCGCAGATCTTCGAAGTGGTCAAGAAGGTCGCCGAGAAGGACGGCCTCAAGATCCAGGTCGTCGAGTTCAGCGACTACGTGCAGCCCAATGCCGCGCTGTCGGCCGGCGACCTCGATGCCAACAGCTACCAGCACAAGCCCTACCTGGATGCCCAGGTCAAGGACCGTGGCTACAAGCTGGTGCCCGTGGGCTATACCGTCAATTTCCCGATCGGCCTGTATTCCAAGAAGGTCAAGAAGCTCGAAGACCTGAAGGAAGGCGCCAAGTTCGGCATTCCCAACGACCCCACGAACGGCGGCCGCGTGCTGCTGGTGCTGCAGGACAAGGGCCTGATCAAGCTGCGTGACGGCGCCGACCTGAAGGCCACGCCGCTGGACGTGGTGAGCAATCCCAAGAAGCTCAAGTTCGTGGAACTCGATGCCGCCCAACTGCCCCGCTCGCTGGATGATCTGGACGCCTCGGCCATCAACACGAACTTCGCGCTCTCCGCCGGCCTGAACCCGGGCAAGGATGCGATTGCGCAAGAGAACGCCAAGAGCCCCTACGTCAACCTGATCGCCGTGCGCGAAGCCGACAAGGACAAGCCCTGGGTGGCCAAGCTCGTGAAGGCCTACCACTCGGAAGAAGTGCGCAAGTTCATCCAGACCGAGTTCAAGGGTTCGGTGCTGCCAGGCTTCTGATGCTTCCAGCTGCCGGTGCCTGAACGGGCCTCGGGACGGCTTGTCCGCGGGCGTGCCGCACCCTGCGCGGCGCCATGGTGCCGCCCGGCCACCTGCTGCCGGTGCTGATCATCGGATCGTTGCATGGCACATTTCGACAGTATCGTCGTCGGCCTCGGGGCCGTGGGCTGCGCCACGCTGTACCAGCTGGCGCGGCGCGGGGCCAGGGTGCTCGGGCTGGACCAGTTCCAGCCGCCGCACAGCCTGGGCTCCTCGCACGGCCAGACCCGCATCACCCGGCTGGCGGTGGGCGAGGGCGACGAATACGTGCCCCTGGTGCGCCGCTCGCACGAGATCTGGCGCGAACTGGAGGCCGCGACCGGCCAGCCCATCTACACCCGCACCCACGGCCTGGTGCTCGGGCCGCGCGATGGCGCGCCGCTGCACCAGGGACGCCGCCTGGACTTCGTGCACAACACCATCGAGATCGCGCGCCGCCATGGCATAGACCACGAGGTGCTGGACCATGCCGACCTGCGCCGGCGCTACCCGCAGTTCCAGCTCAACGACCACGAATTCGCCTACTGGGAGCGCGACGCCGGCTTCGTGCGGCCCGAGGCCGCCATCAGCGCCCAGTTGCAACAGGCCCAGGTGCATGGCGCCACGGTGCAGACAGGGGTGCGCGTGACCGGCCTCGCGCGCGAAGGCGGGCACCTGCGGGTGGACACCACGCAGGGCCGCCACAGCGCCGGGCAGGTGGTGCTGGCTGCGGGCCCCTGGCTCCCGGGCCTGCTGGGCGAGGAGCTGCGGCATGCCTGGGCACCCCGGCTGGCGGTGTACCGCCAGGTGATGTTCTGGTTCGACGTGGGGGCCGCCAGGCCCTCGTTCGAGCCCGGGGTGTTTCCGGTCTTCATCTGGACCTTTCGCGACGGACCGGACGACTCGATCTATGGGTTCCCGATCGCGGATGCGGGCGCGCCGGCCTTCAAGGTGGCCACCGCGCAGTACCTGGAGACCACCACCCCGGACACCGTGGACCGCACCGTGGCCGATGCCGAGAAGCACAGCATGCTGCAGCGCCACGTGCTGCCGCGCTTTGATGCCCCGGCCGCCCGCTGCACCGACGCCCGCGCCTGCCTGTACACCGTGACTCCCGACCACGGCTTCGTCGTCGACCGGCTGCCCGGCTGGCCAGGCGTGCACGTGGCCTCCGCCTGCTCGGGCCATGGCTTCAAGCACTCGGCCGCCGTGGGAGAGGCCCTGGCGCAGCAGGTGCTGGACCTGCCGGAGCGCCTGGATCTGCGGCCCTTTGGCCATGCCCTGCACGGGTTGGCAGCCACAGGGTTTGCCTGAACAAACTCAAGGATGTTTTGGTTTTATAGAAACCAAATTTTATTCTTTTGGGTTTTATGAGAAGGGTTCTAGAGTGAACACATTGTTCACGGCAGCCCCGCCCATGAGGGCTGCGAAACCCTAGCCTCAAGGACCCCTGCCATGCTTTCATCCGCCATCCAGGACACCCAGGACGCTGTGCTCGCACACGAATTGGAATCTGCCCGCTCGGTCGCACTGGCGTCCGGCCTGCCCTATGCGGGCGGCGTTGCGCCCACCGTGGCGTGGAAACTCGTCCTGGCCGGCGATGCCGTGCTGGTGGACGTGCGCTCGGCCGAAGAGCTGAAGTTCGTCGGCCAGGTGCCGGACAGCCTGCACGTGCCCTGGGCCACGGGCACCGCCCTGCAGCGCAACCCGCGCTTCGTGCGCGAGCTGGAGGCCCGCCTGGCCAGCCACGGCGGCAAGGAGGCCACGGCGCTGCTGCTGTGCCGCAGCGGCAAGCGCTCGGCCCTGGCGGCCGAGGCGGCGGCCAAGGCCGGCTTCACCCGCGTCTTCAACGTGCTCGAAGGCTTCGAGGGCGAGATCGATGGCCACAAGCAGCGCGGCCATGCCGATGGCTGGCGCTTTCACAACCTTCCCTGGATCCAGGACTAGCCCCGGGGCACGGCCCGCCTCCACGACTGAACCACAGCTTCCCTTTCCCCATGGCCGTCTTCAACATCGAACCCATCGTGCAGTCCCTGCACGCCGTGCGCCGCGACTGGCGCAGCCTGCAAAAGCGCTCCCAGGAGCCGGGCGGGCGCGAGTTCCCATCGCGCGACGCGCTGGCCGATATCGTCGACAAGCTCAAGGGCGTGCTGTTTCCCATGCGCCTGGGCCCACCCGACCTGCGCCAGGAGAGCGAGGACTTCTACGTCGGCCACACGCTGGACGCCGCCTTGCATGCGCTGCTGGCGCAGATCCGGCTGGAGTTGCGTTATGTGCTGCGCCACCAGCCGGTGGAAGAGCAGAACATCGAAAAGCGCGCCGTGCAGACGGCCCGCAGCTTCGCCACCTCGCTGCCCGAGATCCGCAGCCTGCTCGACAGCGACGTGCTGGCCGCCTACCACGGCGATCCGGCCGCGCGCAGCGTGGACGAGGTGCTGCTGTGCTACCCCGGCATCCTGGCCATGATCCACCACCGCCTGGCGCACACGCTGTACCAGCTGGAGCTGCCGCTGCTGGCGCGCATCGTGGCCGAGCAGGCCCATGCGCAGACCGGCATCGACATCCACCCCGGCGCGCAGATCGGCGCGGGCTTTTTCATCGACCACGGCACGGGCGTCGTGATCGGCGAGACCGCGGTGATCGGCGAGCGCGTGCGTGTCTACCAGGCCGTCACGCTGGGCGCCAAGCGCTTTCCCACGGACGAGGATGGGCACTTGCAGAAGGGCCAGCCACGCCACCCGGTGGTGGAGGACGACGTGGTCATCTACGCCGGCGCCACCGTGCTGGGCCGGGTGACGCTGGGGCGCGGCGCCACCATTGGCGGCAATGTGTGGATCACGCACGACGTGCCCGCGGGCGGCAACGTGACCCAGGCCCTGTCGCGCCACAACGGGCACCACGACGGCGACGAACCCAGGGTGGGCGTGGCATGAGTGAGGTGCTGGTACGCAGTTTCGGCACGGCCGTGCGGCGCCTGCGCGAGGCGCGCGGCTGGTCGCAGGAGCAACTGGCCGAGCATGCCGACCTGAACCGCTCCTATGTGGGCGAGATCGAGCGGGGCCGCGCCATTGCCTCGCTGGTCACCATCGACAAGCTCTCCCAGGCCTTCGGCGTGCGCAGCGCCACGCTGCTCGGGCACTGCGACGCATTGAGCGATGCGAATGCGCTCAATGGCACGCGATTGGCGGCTATAGCATGTTGAAGCACTGAGGCCTCCGTCGGAAACTGGCTGGGAGTTTTTCTCTCATCCCACCTTTTCTGATACGGAGCCTCACATGACGGCAACAGTGGGCGGCACGACCGCCCTGGGCGACAACGCAGCACGGCAACTTGCCAACGCGACCAAGACCACCGCACAACTCTCGACCATCTCGCCGCGCTGGCTCACGCACCTGCTGCAGTGGGTGCCGGTCGAAGCGGGCATCTACCGCCTCAATCAGGTCAAGAACCCCGAGCTGATCAAGGTCACCTGCACGGCCCGCGAGGAAGAGAACCAGTTGCCGCGCACCTTCGTGGACTACGAAGAGAACCCGCGCGAGTTCTTCCTGAATGCCGTGAGCACCGTGCTCGACGTGCACACCCGCATCTCCGACCTGTACAGCAGCCCGCACGACCAGATCAAGGAACAGCTGCGCCTGACGATCGAGACGATCAAGGAAAACCAGGAAAGCGAGCTCATCAACAACCCCGACTACGGCCTGCTGGCCCAGGTGACGGATGAGCAGCGCGTGTTTCCGCTCACCGGCGCGCCCACGCCGGACGACCTGGACGAACTGCTCACCAAGGTCTGGAAGGAGCCCGCCTTCTTCCTGGCCCACCCGCTGGCGATTGCCGCCTTCGGCCGCGAAGCCACGCGCCGTGGCACGCCGCCGCCCACGGTGAGCCTGTTCGGCTCGCAGTTCATCACCTGGCGCGGCATTCCGCTGATCCCTTCGGACAAGGTGCCCGTGGCCGACGGCAAAAGCAAGATCCTGCTGCTGCGCGTGGGCGACAAGCGCCAGGGCGTGGTCGGCCTGTTCCAGCCCGGCCTGCCGGGCGAGCAGAGCCCCGGCCTGTCGGTGCGCTTCATGGGCATCAACAACCATGCCATCGCGTCCTACCTGATCTCGCTGTACTGCTCGCTGGCCGTGCTCACGCCCGATGCGCTGGCCGTGCTGGACGACGTGGAGATCAACAAGTACCACGACTACCCCGACACCTACAAGTAAAGCGGCCGCGTGGTGACCACTCCATCCTCCCTTCCTGCCAGCGTGCCCGCCACGCTGCAGCCGCCGATCGACCCGGCGCTGCTGGCCGGGCTGGCGACGGCCCTGTTCGCGGCCCGGCCTGGCGAAGAGCCGCGCTTTGCCGGGCCGGCCGCAGGCCGGCCCTCCACGCCACCGGGCTCGCTGCCTGGTGCGGGGCAGGGCACGCCCTGGCCGCCTGGCGTGCAGGCGCCCGTCAACATCGCACCGGCCGGCTCGCCGCTGGTCAGCCCCGCGGGCTTTGGCCCCGGCGTGCCCGGCACCCCCATCCCGCAAGGGCTGGTGCCGGGTGCCAACCTGGTGCCGGCCTCGCCCACGCCGCTGGCCTCGCTGGCGCACCGTGCGCCGGCCCTGCTGCCTCATGCGGTGGCTGGCAACGGCGTACCCGACTCGGTGATCAGCACCTTGCCGGCCTACGAGCCGCGCTTTGGCAGCGGCGTGCTGGGTGTTCTCGAGGCCGCGCCCGCCCAGGCCGCGCCTGCGGTGGCGCAGGGCACATCGCCGTACTATTTCCTCGGCGAGCGCCACGGCCACCCGCTGGCGGCAGACCGCCTGCCCCAGGTGACCCCGCCCGACGGGCATGGCGCCGTTCCCGGCGGGCTCGATGCCCTGGCGCGCCTGCCTTTTGCCGCACCCGAAGTGCCGCGCGTGGGCTCGCCCACGGCCGGCACCAGCGTGCCCAGCACGGTGCCATCGACCGAACCGCGCTTTTACTTCGCCGATGCCGTGGTGCTGCCCGGCGGCTACACCACGCCCGGCCGTGCCCCGGCTGCCGGCAGCGTCCCCCAGGCCGACCGCAGCGCCCACCCGGCCTTCGACGTGCATGCGGTGCGCCGCGACTTCCCGGTGCTGCAGGAGCGCGTCAATGGCCGCCAGCTCGTCTGGTTCGACAATGCGGCCACCACGCACAAGCCGCAGTCGGTCATCGACCGCATCAGCCATTTCTACGCGCACGAGAACTCCAACATCCACCGTGCGGCGCATGAACTGGCAGCACGCGCCACGGACGCCTACGAGGGCGCACGCCAGCGCGTGCAGCGCTTCATCAATGCGCCCGACGTGAACGAGGTGATCTTCGTGCGCGGCACCACCGAGGCCATCAACCTGGTGGCCAAGAGCTGGGGCGCGCAGCATGTGGGCGAGGGCGACGAGATCATCGTCAGCCACCTGGAGCACCATGCCAACATCGTGCCCTGGCAGCAGCTGGCGGCTGCCAAGGGCGCGCGCCTGCGCGTGATCCCGGTGGACGACTCGGGCCAGGTGCTGCTCGACGAATACCAGAAGCTGCTCAACGACCGCACCAGGATCGTCGCAGTCACCCAGGTCTCCAACGCCCTGGGCACCGTGGTGCCGGTCAAGGAGATCGTGGCCCTGGCCAGGCGGGCGGGCGCCACGACCCTGGTCGACGGCGCGCAGTCGGTCTCGCACATGCGGGTGGACGTGCAGGACCTGGGGGCCGATTTCTTCGTGTTCTCGGGCCACAAGGTCTTCGGGCCCACCGGCATCGGCGTGGTCTGGGGCAAGCGTGCGGTGCTCGAAGACATGCCGCCCTGGCAAGGCGGCGGCAACATGATTGCCGACGTGACCTTCGAGAAGACGGTGTTCCAGCCCATCCCGAACAAGTTCGAGGCCGGCACCGGCAACATCGCCGACGCCGTGGGCCTGGGCGCCGCCATCGACTACGTGAACCGCTTGGGGCTAGAGAACATCGCGCGCTACGAGCACGAACTGCTGGCCTACGGCATGCGCCACCTGGGTGCCATCCGCGGCGTGCGGCTCATCGGCACGGCCGACGACAAGGCCAGCGTGATGTCCTTCGTGCTCGCGGGCTACACCACGGAAGAGGTGGGCAAGGCGCTCAACGAGGAGGGCATCGCCGTGCGCACAGGCCACCACTGTGCCCAGCCCATCCTGCGCCGCTTCGGCGTGGAGACTACGGTGCGGCCTTCGCTGGCGTTCTACAACACCTTCGAAGAGATCGACCGCCTGGTGGCCGTGGTGCAGCGCCTGGCCGGGCAGCGGCGCGCGGGCTAGCGGCCGACCGGGCGGGCCTTCATGGCGGCGCAATACGCTATACAAAATGCAGCAATTGCGCCGGGCCCGCCGCCCTGCGTTTTCACGGGGCTGTGGCTATCATGGCAAGCGCTGTGTACAGCATGGCCCGGTACGTTCCGGTCGATGCCATGCGGTGCTTTTTTTCTCCGTTGTCGTCCATTCACAAGGAGTTTTCATGAGCAATGTCCAGATCGCCGTCATCGTCGGCAGCCTCCGCAAGGATTCCTTCAATCGCCAGCTGGCCACCGCCATCGCGCGGCTGGCACCGGCGGATTTCCAGTTCACGCAGTTGCGCATTGACGACCTGCCTTTGTACAACCAGGACGACGATGGCCAGCAGGCCGCGCCAGTGTTGCGCCTCAAGCGCGAGATCCAGGCCGCGCAGGGCGTGCTTTTCGTGACGGCGGAGTACAACCGGTCCATCCCCGGCGTGCTCAAGAACGCCATCGACCATGCGTCGCGGCCCTATGGCCAAAGTGCATGGGCGGGCAAGCCCGCGGGCGTGATCGGCGCGTCGGTGGGGGCCATCGGCACGGCCCTGTCGCAGCAGCACCTGCGCAACGTGCTGGCCTACCTTGACATGCCCACCCTGGGCCAGCCCGAAGCATTCATCCATGCCAAGGACGGTCTTTTCGATGCCGATGGCAACGTGGGCGAAGGCAGCAGGAAGTTTCTGCAAGGCTGGGTGGACAAATACGTGGCCTGGGTGAAGGCGCACGCGGCCTGAGCGGCCGCGCCATCTGCACCTTTGGCGTCAGCGCGCGCAGGGGCGCAGATGCCGCTCGAAGAAGCTCAGAGGGTCTGCGATCACGGCTGCCCTGATGCGGGGGGCCGCCGGCGGCAGCAGTTGCGGTGCAGCCGGCTGGCGGCGGTCCAGCCCGGCTGCGGATGCCGCTCAGGCTGCCTGTGCCACCCGGGCCTGGTTGGCCGCGACGGTGGTGTGGGCCTGCAGGTCACGGTCGGCATTGGCCAGGGCCGCTGCCTTGGCGTCCGGGCCCATGCCCACGCCTTCGGCGCGCACGAAGCGCACGTCGGTGATGCCGAAGAAACCGAACACGACCTTCAGGTAGCTTTCCTGGTGCTCCAGGGCCTGGCCGCCTTCGCTGGTGGAATACACGCCGCCGCGGCTGGACGCCACGATCACCGTCTTGCCCCCGGCCAGGCCCACGGGGCCCTTGTCGGTGTACTTGAAGGTGCGGCCCGTCTGCGCGATGCGGTCGATCCAGGCCTTGAGCTGGCTGGGTATCGAGAAGTTGTACAGCGGAGCGCCGACCACGATCACGTCGGCGGCCAGGAACTGGCTCACCAGCGCTTCGGACACGGCGTTTTCCTGGCGCTGGAGTTCCGTCGCCGCGGCCTGGCCGGTGCGAAAGCCCAGGGAGTCGGATGACAGGTGCGAAGGAGCCTGGGCGGCGAGGTCGAGGTACTGCACGCTGGTGCCGGGGTGGCTGGCCTGCCATGCGCCCACGATGCGGGCGGTGAGTTCGCGGGAGACGGATTGTTCGCCGGTGATGGCGGAATCGATGTGAAGCAGTTGCATGAGAGAACTCCTTGGGGGTGTGTCAGCGGTGGGACCACGGCGTGTGGCCATGGGATGAATTGTGGGGATCCATCAAAATGTTGATAAGGTAGTGAACTTGCGATAGATTGTTCTATCCATAGAACGATCAGGGCGTCTGATGCGCCTTGCCTTACCGTGGGACCTCCATGCCGGTGATCGCTGGGCGCGGGCACAGGCCTTGTGTTCCCGGCTTTCGCGGGCACGTCAACGTGCACAACACGCTCACAACACGCTCTCACCATGCAAGACCTCAACGACATGCTGTATTTCGCCGAAGTGGTGGAGCGGGGCGGCTTCGCCGCCGCCGGGCGGGCGCTGGGGATCCCCAAGTCGCGCCTCTCTCGGCGCGTGTCGGATCTGGAAACGCAGCTGGGCGTGCGGCTGTTGCAGCGCACCACGCGCAAGCTCTCGCTCACCGAGGTGGGAGAAGCCTATCTGCGCCATTGCCAGGCCATGCGGGAATCCGCCCAGGCGGCTGCCGACACCGTGGCCCAGGTGCAGACGGCACCGCGGGGCACCATCCGCGTGAGCTGTCCGGTGACGCTGGCGCAGACCGTGCTGGCCGAGCTGATGCCGCAGTTTCTTTCCACCTACCCCGAGGTGCGGGTGGAGATGCTGGTGAGCAACCGCGCCGTGAACCTGGTGGAGGAAGGCATCGACGTGGCGCTGCGCGTGCGGCCCTCGGTGGAGGACAGCGGCAGCATGGTCGTCAAGCGCCTTGACCATGCAACCCAGATCCTGGTGGCCAGCCCGGACCTGCTGATCCGCCAGGGCACCCCCGAGACACTGGAGGACCTGGGGCGGCTCGACAGCATCGCCATGTCGGCGCCCGATGGCCGGTCCACCTGGAACCTCATCGGGCCCGGCGGTGTGCACCAGGTGGTGCACCACGCCCCCCGCTACGTGGCCGATGACCTGCTGACCCTCAAGATCGCGGCGATGGCGGGCACCGGCATCTGCTGGATGCCGGACTACATGTGCTCCGAGGAAATACGGGCGCGCCGGCTGGTGCGGGTGCTGCCGGACTGGGCTCCCCTGCCCGCCATCGTGCATGCGGTGTTTCCATCGCGCCGGGGCCTGTCCCCGGCGGTGCGGCGTTTTCTGGACTATCTGGGCGAGGCCATGCCCGGACGCAGCAGCCTGAGCACCCGCCAGGCCCTGATGGGGGTGGACGGGGCGGATATCTGAGCCGTGGCTGCGGCGCGGCGCGCCCGGCGTGCGGCATCGCCGGCCGTGGAAAAGACGGTGCCCCACCCGTGCCGCGCCTGCGCCCCGCCTTTTGGCGCCACAATGCAACGAATTGCAACTGTGCGGGCAACCCCTGTGTGTACCGTACCGGGGCGGCCCGGTGATTCTTCGTGACCGCTCCACACCCCATCGATCAAGATATCCGGCAAGCCCGCGTGCACCCTGCGGTGCGGGCCATCGTGGTCCCGCCGTGCCCCGAGTCGCTGCTGCGCCTGCAGCAGATCGTGGCCGCGCCCGAGCTGGACTCTGCCGCCCTGGAGCAACTGGCCTCCTCGGACGTGGCCCTGGCCGCCGCCGTGATGCGGCTGGCCAACAGCCCGCTGTATGGCCTGGCCCAGCCGGTGCAGACCGTGGGCATGGCGCTCACGGTGCTGGGCCTGCAGCCGGCGGTGGAGCTGCTGTCGGCCTTCATCACGCGCAATGCCCTGCAGGTGCGGTCTCCGCTGCTGGAGCATTTCTGGGAAAGCTCGCAGCGCCGCGCCATCGCGTGCGAGCACATCGGCCACCAGCTCTACAGCTTTGACCCGGGCCTGGGCTACAGCTTCGGGCTGTTCTGCCATGTGGGCATGCCCGTGCTGGTGAAGGCCGTGCGGGGTTATGCCGGCACCGTGACCGAGGCCCTGGCCCGCAAGGACCGCACCTTCACCCAGACCGAAAACGCCAGCCACCGCACCGACCACGCGGTGATGGGCGCCATCGTGGCCCGCACCTGGCACCTGCCGGGGGATGTGGCGCAGGCCATCTGGCTGCACCACGACTTTGCGTGCCTGGGCGATGAGCGCTTCAACCCCACGGTTCGGCACCTCGTGGCGCTGGGCCTGCTGGCCGAGTACCTGGTGAACCACCACGACAGCCTGGCCCCCACGCGCGAATGGCTGCAGCATGGCCAGGCCTGCATGCAGCATCTGCATGTGACGCAGGATGAGCTGGACCACTGGATCGACGCGCTGCACCCGGCTTTCGAGGCCGTGCGGTTCTGAGCCTGGACATTCCCTGCGCTGGAGGTTCCGCGGCTAGCGTTGTTCAGCCTCGATGAGGTCCGCAATGCGCGCATGTCCCCGTTGCCGGGCTTGCTGCGCCGCGTTCAGTCCTTCACGGTCCACCAGGGTTCGGTTGGCGCCCAGGGCCAGGAGTTTCTGGACGGCGGTGGCCTGGCCGTGGATGGCCGCGAGCATCAGTGCCGTCCTGCCAGCGCTGCCGCGGGCGTCGATGGGCGCGCCCTGGCGAACGAGGCTTTCCACCTGGAGGGGGTCGCCTGTACGGGAGGCTTCCCACAACTGCTGCGACAACAAGGCGCTGGAACCCGCATCGGCGCTGGGTGCGGTGGCAGCAAGTTTGCCGTTCGCAGCATTGCCCCCTTGTAGGCTGCGGGCCGCAGCAGCGGCGGCAGGTGCCGCAGCGGATGGCATGGCCTGGGGCTGTGGCACCACTTCCCTCGAAGCGGCACCATCTTGCGCAACGGAGCGCTCGCGCATCTCGGCGCGGGGGGCTGGCGCAGCGGAGGGCGCGGGGGGCGGTGCGGGACGGGGCGTGATGGCCTTCTCGGCCGTCATGGGCGGCGATGCGGGAAAGCCTGAAACGGCCCCGGCTGCGCTGCGGCCCGGTGAGGACTCGGCCTCGGGGGCCGCGATTGCGGGGGCCGGTGCCGGTGCGGTCTTGGCCAGTGGCCTGGCCTGGCCTGGCGCCGCAGACGCAGGTTTTTGTGCCGTGGACCTGGCCGGTGGGATCGCCGTGTCGCGGGCACGGTCTGGCAAACCCGCAGCGGCCGATGGCGCCGCTGAGTTTGTTTCTGCCGCTGGGGCCGTGGAAGGTGCAGGTGGGGGAGCTGGCAATGCTGCGGGAGCTGGCGCTTCGGCCCGGCGCTGGCCATAGGCGACTTCTTTTTCTTCGGGCGACCCGCGCTCGAATTGCAGCATCAGCAAGCCAGTCAGCCCCACCACGGCCACGGTGGCCAGGGCCGAGATTTTCCAGCGCGACTGGTTGGCGGCGGCACGGGTGAGTGGGGCCGCCGTGGGCGATGGGGCCGTGGCGGCTGCTGCCGCCAGCATCTGCGCATGCGCGCGCACAGCATCGCGCACCTGCGCGCCGGGGCGGGCATCTTCCTGCGCGCTGGCTTCGCGGTATCGCCGGACCAGTTCGTCGTCTGGCGCGCTCATGCTGCAAACTCCTTGAGGTGCTGGCGAAGGCTGGCCCGCGCATAACGCAGGCGGCTCTTGGCGGTTTCAAAATTCACGCCCGTGGCCTGTGCAATCTCCTGCACGCTGAGGTCACCTTCGGCCTGCAGCAGAAAGGCCTCCCGCTGTTCGAGGGGCAGTTGCTCCACGGCGGCGATCAGCGCCGCCGCCTGCTCGCGGGACTGCAACTGCCGTACCGGCCCGAAGCCGGAGTCGGCCACCAGCGTGTCCGCCAGGCTGCGCGCGTCATCGTCGTCGCTCGCGTCCAGGCTGGCGTGGTTCTTGGCGGTGCGCAGATGGTCGACCAGCCGGTTGTGCGCCAGGGTGAACAGCCAGGTGCGGAATTTCGCCTTCACCTCGTAGCTGCCGGCATGGCGCGCCACGGCAAACCAGACATCCTGCAGCAGGTCGTCGGCCACGGCCTGGACCTTGACGCTGCGAAACACGAACCGCCACACCGCCAGTTCGTGCCGGCCATACAGCGCGTCGAATGCGCCCATGTCTCCCCCGGCATAACGCAGCATGAGCATCTCGTCGGTTTCGTCCGTGGGGGCGGGGGAGGGGGCGGTCGGCACCCGCGCATTATGCGAGGCCCTCATGCACCGGCGGGCCTGTGCGGGGCGGAAGCCCTCAAGGCCTACCTCGGGTCGGGCACATAGGACAGGTTGTCCGACTGCGGAAATGCGCGGGGCACATGCGGCTGCGCCAGTGGCTCGCGGATCACGCCGCTGGCGACCAGGTTTTCGCGGCTGTCATACCGGATGCTGATCACTTCATTGGGCTGGTCCTGCAGGCGCGTGAAGGTGGTGTGCGAGACGACCGAGGTCTCGCGCTGGCCATGGGCCGTTCCCAGCTTGGGAGACGGCATGGGCGCCGCCTTGGCCACACTGTCCGCAGCCATCGACCGTGCGGAAGACTCGGCTTCCGAGGAGGGGGCGGGTGCCGCAGCGGCGGGTGCTGCCGATGGCGAGGGCAGATGGGGGACAGGCTCCTCGCGCAGGCGTCCCAGGCTGTTGCCGTTGCCGCCGCTGTTGTCGCGGCGCTGGCTCTGGCTCTGGCTGTAGGGCTCGGGGGTGACGGCGGGCGAGGGCACGGGCGCCTGTTCGCGGAACAGCGCGACACCGATCACGCCCACGTGGGCCGGGCGGCCCGTGCGGCTGGCGTAGGAGTTAGCAATGCTGGAGAACTCGAAGGCCGCGACCTGGCTGTCGCTCTTGCGCCAGCCGGTGATCTGGTAGCGCTCGTAGGGCGAAAACACATAGCCGCGCTGGTCCCAGGCGGCGGTTTCACCGCTGAGCACATTGACGCCATCCACCGAGGGCACGGCCAGCACCCGTTCACCCGAGCGGTTGCGCACCGTGATGGCGTAGCGCGCGCCAGGGCGGCCAGCCACCCAGTATTCGCCCTTGGCGTAGTGCACCGGCAGCGTGGTGCCCGTGTCGCGGTCCACGATGGTGACATCGGCCAGGCGGCCAATGGCCTGGGCCGGCAGGCTGGCCACTGCCAGCAAGGCGGCCAGCGCGGTGAGTGCGGGAAGGGGGAATAAACCGGGTTTCATGGCAGCTCCATCAAAGTGTTGTTGGTGCTGGGTGAAACGAACGGGGCGGGGGAATGGGGTTGAAGAACAGAAAAATAATGGGAAATATTTTTCTATTACCTCCGGATTCGGCGCTGCCGCGGGATTGAGGGTCGATACCTGCCGTGCCACCGGATAAACCGCCGCCAGAGCCGCTTAGGCGATCGCCCTCAGAGCCTTGCCGCCCGTTAGCATGGCGACATGCTGTCTGCCAAACCCTACCTCCAGAGCGCCTGCATCCGCCCAGATGCGGAGATCGACTACGACACCTACCCGTACAGCATCCCCGCCATCCGCGAGTTGGGCAGGCTGGAGTTTCACCCGGACGTGACGTTCTTCGTGGGCGAAAACGGCTCTGGAAAATCGACGCTGCTGGAGGGCATCGCCCTGGCCCTGGGCTACAGCCCCGAGGGTGGCACCCGCAATTTCCAGTTAGCCACGGCCGGTTCGGAATCGTCCCTGCATGAGGTGCTGCGGCTGGCGCGCAGCTACCGCTCACCGCGCGATGGCTACTTTCTGCGGGCCGAGAGCTTCTTCAACGTGGCCACCTACATGGACGAGGTGGGCTATCTGGACTCCTATGGCGGCAAATCGCTCCATGCCCGCTCGCATGGCGAAGCGTTCATGGCCCTGCTCACGCACAAATTCCAGGGCAAGGGGCTGTACCTACTGGACGAACCCGAATCCGCGCTGTCCCCCAATCGGCAACTCGCTGCGCTGTCGGCCATCCACCAGTTGGTAGAGGACAAGTCGCAGTTCATCATCGCTACGCACTCGCCCATCCTGCTGTCTTACCCGAACGCCAAGATCATCCAGTTCGACGGTGGCGGTTTGACCGAAGTCGCTTTCGAGGAGACCGAGCACTACGTGGTGACGCACGATTTCCTCAACAACTACCCGGATCGGCTGAAACGCCTATTGGAAGGGTGACGGATTGCTCCGTTTATAGACGTTTTGGCGATTAAGTAAGAGCAATATATTCGTTTGGGTTTTAAAGGCCGGATCGCAGAATGCCCCCTCAGACATTGAAGGAGCGTTCCACATGGCCACCTTGCGACTCGGCGACACCGCCCCCGACTTCACCCAGGAATCCACCGCCGGCACCATCCGTTTCCACGAATGGGCCGGTGATTCGTGGGTCGTGCTGTTCTCGCACCCCGCCGATTTCACGCCCGTCTGCACCACCGAACTGGGCAAAACGGCTGCCCTGGGCGGCGAATTTGCAAAGCGCAACGTCAAGCCCATCGCCGTGAGCGTGGACCCTGTCGATTCGCACAACCGCTGGGTGGGCGACATCAACGACACGCAGAACACCACCGTCAACTTCCCCATCCTGGCCGATGCGGACAAGAAGGTGGCCGACCTCTACGACATGATCCACCCCAACGCATCGACCACGGTCACGGTGCGCAGCGTGTTCATCATCGATCCCAAGAAGGTCATCCGCACCACCTTCACCTACCCCGCCAGCACGGGGCGCAATTTCGACGAGATCCTGCGCGTCATCGACTCGCTGCAATTGACGGACAGCCACAAGGTGGCCACTCCCGCCAACTGGAGGGACGGCGACGACGTGATCATCGTGCCCAGCCTGCAGGACCCGGCCGAGATCGCGCTGCGCTTTCCCAAGGGCTTCAAGGCGGTGCGCCCCTACCTGCGCATCACGCCCCAGCCCAACAAGTAAGCAGAAGAAGCAAGACACAACAGGGCAGGGCCGCGGCGCGAGGCTGTGGCGGGCCCTCTGATTTCCGTGAGCACCTCCACCTCCATCATCATCGTTCCCGGCTGGCGCGACTCCGGTCCCGGCCACTGGCAAAGCCTGTGGGCCGAGCGCATCCCGCACGCCCGCCGCGTGGTGCAAGACGACTGGATCACGCCCACGCGGTCTGCCTGGGTGGGCCAGCTTGAAAAGACCGTGCTCGCGGCGCCCGGCCCGGTGGTGATCGTGGCGCACAGCCTGGGCTGCATCGCCACGGCCCACATCGGCCCCGAAGCGGCTGCCCGTGTGTGCGGCGCGCTGCTGGTGGCCCCGGCCGACCCCGAGCGCCGGGCCGTGCTGAGCGACTTCGCGCCGGTGCCCTATGCCGCGCTGCCGTACCGCAGCATCGTGGTGGCCAGCAGCAACGATCCGTATTGCCCCATTCGCCTGGCGGGCGCCTATGCCCGTGCCTGGGGCAGCGAGTTCGTGCGCATGCAGAACGCCGGGCACATCAACATCGAGTCCGGCCATGGAGAGTGGCCCCTGGGCTGGGCGCTGCTGCAGTCGCTGGAGGGCGAACACGGCGCCCTGCCGCCATCCGCCGCCCATCCACACGCCACGTCGGCGGCATTCTGATTGCTATATTTTTAATAGCTTCCTGCGCTTGATCATCAAGCGCTGCGGGCCATTTTTTCTTGAAATCCGTCGCCAGGGCGCTTGCCAGGCCCGCTGGCAATCACCGGCCGGCCCGCCATTGAAAATCTATATTCCAATAGCTGATTATTTAACAAGAATATATTCTTTTGAGTTTTAAGCACGGCTCCGCACAATGGAGCATCTCCAGTACTTTTCGGGCGAAGGCACCATGACCTCTTTGAAACTCAAGACCCTTCTGGCCACCGTGGCCCTGGCTGCCAGCGGCATGGCCGCTGCACAGAATTCGCTGCTCAACGTGTCGTACGACGTGGCCCGAGAGTTCTACAAGGACTACAACGCCGCCTTCGCTGCCCACTACAAGAAGACCACCGGCCAGGACGTGAAGATCGACCAGTCGCACGCCGGCTCCAGCGCCCAGGCGCGCGCCGTGAACGACGGCCTGGCGGCCGACGTGGTGACCATGAATACGACGACCGACGTGCAGTTCCTCGCCGACAGCGGCGTGGTCGCCAAGGACTGGGCCAAGAAATTCCCGCACGACGCATCGCCCACCACCTCGACCATGCTGTTCCTGGTGCGCAACGGCAACCCCAAGGGCATCAAGGACTGGGAAGACCTGATCAAGCCCGGTGTGCAGGTGATCGTGGTGAACCCCAAGACCGGCGGCAACGGCCGCTATGCCTACCTGGCCGCCTGGGGCGCCGTGCGCGAAAAGGGTGGCACCGAGGCGCAGGCCGCCGAATTCGTGGGCAAGCTCTACAAGAACGTGCCCATCCTGGCCAAGGGTGGCCGCGATGCCACCGCCACCTTCCTGCAGCGCAACCAGGGCGACGTGCTGATCACCTTCGAATCCGAAGTGGTCTCCATCGACCGCGAATTCGGCGCCGGCAAGGTCGATGCGATCTACCCGTCGGTGAGCGTGGTGGCCGAGAACCCCGTGGCAGTGGTGGAGCGCACCGTGGCCAAGAAGGGCACCGCCCAGCTGGCCAAGGCGTACCTGGACTACCTGTACTCCGAGGAAGCCCAGGAAATCGCCGCCAAACACGCGATCCGCCCACGTTCGGAGGCCGTGCTCAAGAAGTACGCTGATACCTTCAAGCCGCTCAAGCAGTTCACGGTGGCCAAGTACTTCGGTTCGCTGACCGAAGCGCAGAAGGTGCACTTCAACGACGGCGGCCAGTTCGACAAGCTCTACACGCCCGGCGCCAAGTAGTAGTGGACAACCCCCTGAGCCGCTGTGCGGCTTCCCCCTTCTCTGGGCTATCGCCGGGAAGGGGGACGACGCCAGCGCCGCGGGGCGGCCCTTGCGCGGCGTCTGCTGGCTTGGGTCGCGCCGGTTCCTACCGACGATGCGCAATGGATAACAACATATGAACGGTAAAAAAAGCGCACCAAGAAGCGCTAGGAGGGTATTGCCCGGCTTTGGGCTGACCCTGGGCTACACGCTTTTCTATCTGAGCATCATCGTGCTGATCCCGCTGTCGGCACTGATCTTCAAGACCTTCACGCTGACCTGGGAGCAGTTCTGGGCGGCCATCAGCGCGCCGCGCGTGATGGCCTCGTACCGGTTGACCTTCGGGGCCTCGTTCCTCGCGGCGCTGGTCAACCTGGTGTTCGGCCTGCTGATCGCCTGGGTGCTGGTGCGCTACAAGTTTCCGGGCAAGAAGATCGTCGATGCACTGGTGGACCTGCCGTTCGCCCTGCCCACGGCGGTGGCCGGCATCTCGTTGACCGCCTTGCTGGCCGGCAACGGCTGGGTCGGCAGCATCCTGGAACCCCTGGGCATTCAGCTGGCGTTCAAGCCCGCGGGCATCGTGATCGCGCTCATCTTCATCGGCCTGCCGTTCGTGGTGCGCACCGTGCAGCCCGTGCTGGAAGACGCCGAAAAAGAGCTGGAAGAAGCCGCCACCTGCCTGGGCGCCACGCGTCTGCAGACCTTCACCAAGGTCATCCTGCCTTCCATCACTCCCGCGCTGCTCACCGGCTTTGCCATGGCGTTCGCGCGGGCGGTGGGGGAGTACGGCTCGGTGATCTTCATTGCCGGCAACATGCCCATGGTGTCTGAAATCACGCCGCTGATCATCATCGGCAAGCTCGAGCAGTACGACTACGCCGGCGCCACCGCCGTGGCCGTGGTCATGCTGGTCATCTCGTTCATCCTGCTGCTCATCATCAACGCACTACAGGCATGGCAGCGACGCCACGCGGGGGCTCCAGCATGAGCGGCAACAACTCCCGGACTATCCGCCGCGCACAGGCGGGCACGACTGAAGCGCCCTGGGTCCGCTACACGCTGATCACCATCGCGCTGGCCTTCATGCTGCTGTTCCTGGTGCTGCCGCTGGCCGCCGTGTTCGCCGAGGCGTTGCGCAAGGGCTTCGGGGCCTACCTCGAAGGCCTGCGCGAGCCCGATGCCTGGGCGGCCATCAAGCTCACGCTGATCACCGCTGTCATTGCCGTGCCGCTGAACCTCGTGTTCGGCGTCGCGGCCGCCTGGTGCATCGCCAAGTACGAGTTCAGGGGCAAGGCGTTCCTGACCACGCTGGTGGACCTGCCGTTTTCCGTCTCTCCCGTGGTGGCGGGCCTGATCTACGTGCTGATGTTCGGCGCGCAGGGCTGGTTCGGCCCCTGGCTGCAGGCGCATGACATCAAGATCATCTTCGCCGTGCCGGGCATCGTGCTGGCAACGGTCTTTGTGACCTTCCCGTTCATCGCGCGTGAGCTGATCCCGCTGATGCAGGCGCAGGGCAACGACGAAGAGCAGGCCGCCATCGTGCTGGGCGCCACCGGCTGGCAGACCTTCTGGTACGTGACGCTGCCCAACATCAAGTGGGGCCTGCTGTACGGCGTGATCCTGTGCAATGCGCGGGCCATGGGCGAGTTCGGCGCGGTGTCCGTCGTGTCCGGCCACATCCGTGGGCAGACCAACACCATTCCGCTGCACGTCGAAATTCTCTACAACGAGTACCAGTCCGTGGCCGCGTTCGCCGCTGCATCGCTGCTGGCCTTGCTGGCCCTGGTCACGCTGGTCATCAAGACCATTGCCGAACACCGCAACGAGCAGGCCTTGAAAGCCGCCGCCGATTTGCCCCCCGAGCGGCCCGCACCCGCGCCAGCCGCCCGCTGAAGGAAGAAGACCATGAGCATTGAAATCCGTAACGTCAGCAAGCAGTTCGGCGACTTCCAGGCGCTGCGCGACGTGAGCCTGGACATCGCATCGGGCGAACTCATCGCGCTGCTCGGCCCCTCGGGCTGCGGCAAGACCACGCTCTTGCGCATCATCGCCGGCCTGGAGACGGCCGATGTGGGCACCATCCACTTCAGCGGCGAGGACACCACCGACGTGCACGTGCGCGAGCGCAACGTGGGCTTCGTGTTCCAGCACTACGCGCTGTTCCGCCACATGACCGTGTTCGAGAACGTGGCCTTCGGCCTGCGCGTGAAGCCCCGTGGCGAGCGCCCGAGCGAGGCGCAGATCAAGCAGAAGGTGACCGACCTGCTCAAGCTCGTGCAGCTCGACTGGCTGGCCGACCGCTACCCCTCGCAGCTCTCGGGCGGCCAGCGCCAGCGCATCGCGCTGGCCCGCGCCCTGGCGGTGGAGCCCAAGGTGCTGCTGCTGGACGAGCCCTTCGGCGCGCTGGACGCCAAGGTGCGCAAGGAACTGCGCCGCTGGCTGCGCCGCCTGCACGACGAGCTGCACGTGACCAGCATCTTCGTCACGCACGACCAGGAAGAGGCACTGGAGGTGGCCGACCGGGTGGTCGTGATCAACCAGGGCCGCATCGAGCAAAGCGGCTCGCCCCAGCAGGTGTGGGACCAGCCCGCGAGCCCGTTCGTCTACGGCTTCCTGGGCGACGTGAACCTGTTCCACGGCCGGGCGCACGAGGGCCTGGTGCACCTGGAGGGCATGCAGATCGACTCGCCCGAGCACCAGGGCGCGCAGAACGCCAAGGCTTTTGCCTATGTGCGCCCCCACGACCTGGATGTGGAGCGCTACTCCCCGGGCGCCGGGCTCGACGCCCAGGGCCGCCCGCGCGGCATCGTGGCGCAGCTGAGCCGTGCCATCGTGGTGGGCCCGATCGCGCGCCTGGAACTTATTCCATCCCAGGATCACAAACCAGCGGACAATGCGTCCCCGGAACACTTGATCGAAGCGCAGATACCTGCGCAGCAGTTCAAGGATATGGGGTTCAAGGAGGGCGAAACGCTGGTGGTGACGCCGCGCCGCGCCCGTGTTTTTCTGGACCACGCCGCCGGGATCTGATTCCCCCGAGCCGCTGCGCGTCTTCCCCCTGGGCGGACGTACCCGGTGGACTGGCGGGGCCAGATCCACGGGTGCACTGGTGCGGGGCACGCCCGTTTCGCCGGCGGCACCGTTTGCAACGGCTATTGATGAGGGATAAGAAATGAACTGGTTGACTGCGGCCCCGCGCCGTGTGCTGGCGCTGATCAGCGTGGCGTGTGTGGCGATGCTCGCCTTCGGCATGTACCTGCAGCATGTGGTGGGCCTGGAGCCTTGCCCCATGTGCATCGTGCAGCGTTATGCTCTCATTGGTGTAGCAATCTTCGCAGGTCTGGCAAGCGCCAGGGACGCTAAAGGCTGGTGGATGGGCTGGGGCGTGCTGGCCCTGGTGGCCTCGGGCTTTGGCGCCTTCGTGGCGGCCCGCCAGAGCTGGCTGCAGTGGTACCCGCCCGAGGTCGCCACCTGCGGCCGCGACTTCTACGGAATGATCGAGAACTACCCCATCAGCCGCGCCATTCCCATGATCTTCCGGGGCTCGGGCGACTGCGCGGCGGTGGACTGGACCTTCCTGGGGGGCTCGATCGCCAACTGGTCGTTTGTCTGCTTCGTGGGTTTCGCGGTGGTACTGCTGGCGCTGCTGGTGCGCGGCATGCGCGGTGGCCGCCGTGGCGGCGGGCTGTCCATGGCCTGAGTTTTCCAGGCTTCGTTTCAAGGCAAAGGCGCCCCTCGGGGCGCCTTTTTTGTGGCTAGACCGCGTGGGCCCGCCCGGGCTCAGGCGAAATCTGCTTCGGCAAACGGAAACGCCACACCCTCCGTGCCATCCATCCACGCCGGCAGCTTCGGCATCACGCTGGCCAGCAGTGGTGATGACTGCCAATCAGCCAGCCAGGCCTGTAAATGCGGCCAGGGCTGGGCCGCCCACCAGCCCACGTCGATGCCCGCGAACTGGCGCACGAACGGGGCGATCGCCATGTCGGCCAGCGCTGCATGGGCGCCGAACAGGTGGGGCTGGGCAGACAGGCGCGCATCCAGCGTGCCCAGCCAGGCGGTGGCCGCCGCGCGTTCGGCCCCGATGTCCGCACCCGGGTGGCGGCTGGGGTACTTGCAGCGGTCCAGGGCCTGCTTGAAGGGGCCGTCGCATTCGGCAATCAGCGCCAGCATCTCTGGCACCGTGCCCCCGGCGGGCGCGAGCCAGCCTTCGGGGTCGTGCTGCTGCAGCGCCCACAGCATGATGTCCAGGCTCTGCTCCAGCACGCGGCCATCGGGCAGGACGAGCACCGGCACGGTGCCCTTGGGCGAGGCCTGCAGCAGGCCCCGGGGCTTGTTCTTGAGCACCACCTCGCGCAGTTCGCAGGCCTGGCCGCTCACGGCCAGGGCCAGCCGGGCGCGCATCGCATAGGGACAGCGGCGGAACGAATACAGAACGGGCAGGGCGGTGGCGGTGCTCACGCGGTGTCGTCCTTTTGGGGGGCGCCTTCCGGGGCTCCGCCGTGCACGCGCACTGGCGTGCCGGGCTGGCGCGCGCCGATGTGTTCCTGGCCGCGCCGGGCGGCCAGCTGCATCTGCCGCTCGCGCTCGGCCAGGGCGCGTTCCTGCTCGGCCGTGCGGGTGCCGTGGCAATAGGGGCAGCTCACGCCCGCCACGTAGTGCGGCGACTGCAGCTCCGCCTCGCCCAGGGGCATGCGGCACGAGCGGCACAGCTGGTGGTGCCCGGGCACCAGGCCGTGGCCCACCGACACGCGCTCGTCGAACACAAAACAGTCGCCGTGCCAGCGGCTGGTTTCCTCGGGCACGGTCTCCAGGTACTTGAGGATGCCGCCTTCGAGGTGGAAGACCTCCTCGAACCCCTGGGATTTGAGGAACGCGGTGGATTTTTCGCAGCGGATGCCGCCCGTGCAGAACATGGCCACGCGGGGTTTGCCCGCCAGCACGCCGCCGGGCCCCGATTGCGCGGCCACCCAGGCCGGAAACTCCGCAAAGCTCCTGGTGTGCGGGTTGACGGCGCGCTCGAACGTGCCGATGCCCACCTCGTAGTCGTTGCGTGTGTCCACCACCACCACGCCGGGGTCGTCGATGAGCGCGTTCCAGTCCTCGGGTTTCACGTACGTGCCCGCGTTGCGGGCCGGGTTCAGGCCCGGTACGCCCAGGGTGACGATCTCGCGCTTGAGCCGCACGCGCATGCGGTAGAACGGCATGCGCTGCGCGTGCGCCTCCTTGTGCTGCAGTGCTGCAAAGCGCGGATCGCTGCGCAGCCAGGCCAGCACGGCCAGCACATCGGCTGGCTCGCCCGCGATGGTGCCGTTGATGCCCTCGGGCGCCAGCAGCAGCATGCCGCGCACGCCACGCTCGTCGCACAGGGCCTGCAGCGGCGCGCGCAGCGCGGCGCAGTCGGGCAGATCGACAAACTGGTAGAGGGCGACGGTGAGAAAGCGGGGTGTGACCGAGTGCACAAGAAATGGGAAAGCGGGAAACAGAAGGTCGATGATAGCCGTCACTTTTCGTTACGATGAGCGGTCGCCAACGCTGCACCCAAGGTGGTTTTATGGGCAAGGAATCCACAGTCAACCTGTTTCGCCGGCTGGAGCAGCTCAACGGCATCGGCGCCGCGCTCTCGCGCGAGCGGGACATCGACCGGCTGCTGGAGAACATCCTGGAGGCGGCCAAGGCCATCACCGGCGCCGATGGCGGCACGCTCTACAGCGTGACCGAGGACCAGTCGGCGCTCAAGTTCGAGATCCTGCGCACGGATTCGCTGGGCATCCGCCTGGGCGGCACCACGGGCAAGCCCATCGATTTTCCGCACCTGCCGCTGCGCAACGCCGATGGCTCGCCCAATGATTCGCTCGTGGCGGCGCACGCCGCCATCCACGACCGCACCGTGAACATCGCCGATGCCTACAGTGCCCAGGGCTTCGACTTCTCGGGCACGCGCGCCTTCGATGCGCGCACGGGCTATCACTCGCAGTCGTTCCTCACCGTGCCGATGAAGAACCACGACCATGAGCTCATCGGCGTGCTGCAGCTCATCAACCCCCGCGACCAGGAGACGGGCGCGGTCACGACCTTTTCCGAGGCCGACCAGGGCCTGGCCGAGTCGCTGGCCTCGCAGGCCGCGATCGCGCTCACGAACCGGCTGCTCATCTCGCAGCTCGAACGCCTGTTCGAGTCGTTCGTGAACCTCATCAACCTGGCCATCGACGAAAAATCGCCCTACACCGGCGGCCACTGCCAGCGCGTGCCGGCCCTCACGCTGATGCTGGCCGATGCGGTCAACGCCACACGGCAGGGGCCGCTGGCGAGCTTTCGCATGAGCGAGCGCGACCGCTACGAGCTCAAGATGGCCGGCCTGCTGCACGACTGCGGCAAGATCACCACGCCCGTGCACGTGGTGGACAAGGCCACCAAGCTGCAGACGATCTACGACCGCATCGGCCTGGTAGACACGCGCTTCGAGGTGCTCAAGCGCGATGCGGAACTGGCCGCGCTGCGCCGCCAGCTGGCGCTGCGCCCCGTGGTAGATGCGCGGGCCGAGGGCCAGGAGCTGCAGGCCCTGCAGCACGAGATCCAGGCGCTGGAAGAAGACCGCGACTTCCTGCGCCGCTGCAACACCGGCACCGAGGCCATGCGGCCCGAGGACCAGCAGCGCGTGCGCGACATCGCCGCCATGCGCCACTGGCGCAACCCGCAGGGCGTGCAGACGAGCTTCTTGACGGCCGAGGAGGTGGAGAACCTCACCATCCGCGCGGGCACGCTGACCCAGGCCGAGCGCGACACCATCAACTACCACATCGTCGCCACCATCAAGATGCTGGAGACGCTGCCCTGGCCGCGCCACCTCAAGAACGTGCCCGAGTACGCGGGCGGCCACCACGAGCGCATGGACGGCAAGGGCTACCCGCGCGGCCTCACGCGCGAGCAGATGTCGCTGCAGGCCCGCATGATGGGCATCGCCGACATCTTCGAGGCCCTGACGGCGGCGGACCGGCCGTACAAGAGCGGGATGACTTTGTCAGAGGCGCTGGCCATCATGTGCCGGATGCGGGACAACGGGCACATCGACCCAGACCTGTTCGAGGTGTTCGTGCGCGAGGGGGTGTATCTGCGGTATGGGCAGGAGTTTCTAGATGCGGGGCAGGTGGACGGGGTGGATATTGCAGCGCTGGGGTTTGTTTAGCTGCGCTGGTAGCTATTTTTTAATAGCTACCAGCGCATGCTGAATGGGCGCTGGCGGCCCATATGGATCAAATCACCCCCCATCCCGCACACACCCCTCCAGCCTCCCCCGATCCATCACCTCCACCACCCGGTACCCCACCCGCAGGATTCCCTCGTCTTCCCACAGCTTCAACTGCCGGTTCACGCTCTGCCGTGACACCCCCAGCATGAAGGCCAGGTCTTCCTGCGACACCGCCAGCGTGGTCACCCCGGCTGAAGCCTCGGGCCGCGCGTCCAGCGTCAGCAGCCGGTGCGCCAGCCGCACGGGCAGCGGCTGCAGGATGGCGTCGTCGATCCACGCCAGCGCCTGGCGCAGCCGCATGCACACCAGCCTGGTCAACGCCATGTGCACCTGAGGCTGCGTGTTCACCAGGTGGTGGAAGTCGTCGGCATAGACCACCGCGATCTCGGTGGTATCGGCCGCGCAGGTGTCGTACACGCGCTCACGGCCCACGAAAAGGGAGACCTCGCCGAACCAGTGGCCGGGCTCCAGCACGGCGATCACGGCCTCGCGCCCGCCCGGGGCCACCACGCTCACGCGCAGCGAGCCGCTGACCACGCCGAACAGCGCATCGGGCGCCGAGCCCTTGAGGAACAGCGAATCGCCGCGCTGCAGCTGCTTGTGGTGCGCCACCCGCAGCAGTTGCTGCTGCACATCGTCCGGCAGGCGCAGGCGGTCGGCGGCGTCGGGCGCGGTCAGCGCATGGGGTGTGTCGGGGGACACGGTGGGGGAGCGGGGCGGGGGCGTGCGCAGGGGGGGCATGGGGCGATGGCGGGCGGTAGGGCGCGTGCGTACGGGTGGAGCGCGAGCAGGAAGGAGGCGGGCGGGGCGGGTGGCACGGTGTACCGCATGCGGCGCCCGGGTGGAAGGCCTGTGCGGGTTTGTCCGGGGCCGCAATTGCCAACAACGGACAGTCTGCACAACGCCGGCTGCGGATAGTCGGTGGCTGAGCAGCGCAGGGCGCAAGAAAACAAGCGCAGCGCCCTGACCCGAACCCTCTATCTGAAAGACGATCCGCGATGACCTCCACCCCCTCCACCTCCAGCATCCCCGCCACCCCACGCACCGCCCTGCAGGCCCTGCGCGAGAAAACCGTGCTGGACCATTTTGCCGACGAGACCCGCCAGGACTTCGACGCGGTGCTGGACACCTTTCCGCACCCGCACTACGAACTGATTCCCACCGGTGAGGTGCACGACGGCAACGATGCGGTGCGTGCCTACTACCTGGCTTCGCGCAAGGCCTTCCCGGACCAGCGGCACGAGATCATCCAGCTGCGCCACACCGACGACGCGGTGATCGTGGAGTTCTGGCTGCTGGGCACCCACCAGGGGCCGCTGGGCAACCTGCCGCCCACGGGCAACAGCTTCCGCTGCCGCATGATCGCGCTCTTCATCTTCGAGGGCGAGCGCCTGGTCTGCGAGCGCGTGTACTTCGACTCGATGACCATGCTGCGCCAGTTGCTGGCCGGCGTGCCGCCTGCGCAGCTGCCGGCCATTGTGGGTTCGCTGCTGGCGGCCGGGCCCACCAGCGCGCCCGCGGCCGCCCCGCGCCAGGCCGAACCCGCCGCCGCGGCGGCCGCATGAGCGCCGGGCTGGCGGGGCACCATGCCGTCATCACGGGGGGTGCCCAGGGCATCGGCCTGGCCATTGCCCGGCGCTTCCTGGCCGATGGCGCCCGTGTGTCCCTGTGGGACCGCGACGCCCGTGCGCTCCAGGCCGCCAGTGCCGCGCTGGATGCCGCCGGCCGCATCCACACGGCCCGGGTGGATGTGGCCCAGGAGGCCGATGTCGAGTCGGCCGCGCAGGCCAGCGAGGCGGCGCTCGGGCCCATCACCGTGCTGGTGAACAACGCCGGGGTGCTGGGGCCGCTGGCCCCGTTGTGGGAACACACCCCGGCGCAGTGGCGCCAGGTGATGGAGGTGAATCTCACGGGCGCCTTTCTGTGCTGCCGGGCCGTGGTGCCGCGCATGCTGCGGGGCCTGGCAGGTGAGCAGCCGCCCGGCCTGGGGCGGCGCATCGTCAACATCGCCTCGGTGGCGGGCAAGGAGGGCAACGGCCTGAACGCGGCGTACTCCGCGTCCAAGGCCGGGCTCATCGCACTCACCAAGTCGCTGGGCAAGGAGCTGGCGGGGCCGGGCATCCTGGTCAATGCCATCACGCCCTCGGCGGCCGACACGGCGGTGTTCGACGCCGTACCGGCCGAGCACCAGGCCGCGCTGCGCCAGAGCCTGCTCGCGCGCGTGCCCATGGGCCGCTTCGTGTTGCCCGATGAAGTGGCCGCGATGGCGGCCTGGCTGGCCTCGGCCGACTGCTCGTTCAGCACCGGCGCGGTGTTCGACATCTCGGGCGGGCGTTCGCTCTACTGATCTGCCCATTTCTCCAGGAGAACTCCATGAAAAGAGACAACGCCCCTTCCGCCCTGGCGGCGGTCACGGACTTCGACGGCGCCCGCAGCGCGGCGTCGCCACAGGACCGCCTGCGTGCGCTGCGCCGCAGCGGCGCGCAGTTCCGCGAGTGGTTCCTCGACGAGCCGGCCGTGCGCTACGCCCGCAGCTTCGACCTGCTGCGCATTCCCTATCCGGCCTGGTATGCGTTCAGCGGCGTGTATTCGCAGCAGCTGCTCAAGCCGCACATGGTGCATCTGCTGGCGCGCACGGTGCTCATCCAGTTCGAGGACTTCGGGGGGCAGCTGCGCCACCTGCTGTTCACGCCGGCAGACCACGAGACGGGGCGCGACACGCCGTACTTCCGCCGCCTGAGCGAGCAGACACCGGCCTTCCTGCACGGCACCATCGCGCCCATCCACGGCACCGTGCTGGATGCCCTGGCCAGCGTGGGCGTGGCGCCCGAGCGGATCGACTACATCACCTACGACCACCTGCACACGCAGAACCTGCGGCGCTGGCTGGGCACGGACGGCGGGCCCGGCCTGCTGCCCAACGCGCGCCTGCTGGTGCATCGGCAGGAGCTGGCGAGCGTGGCGGGCCTCTTGCCCACCCAGGCCGACTGGTACTGCCCCGATGGCCTGCGCGGCGTGGCCGGCGACCGCATCGTGCCATTCGACGGCAGCGTGCAGCTGGGCCGGGGCGTGGCGCTGGTGCACACGCCGGGGCATACCGAGGGCAACCATTCGCTGGTGTACCGCGTGCCGGACGGCCTGCGCGTGAGCAGCGAAAACGGCGTCTCGGCCGACAGCTGGGCGCCCGAGGTCTCGCGCCACAACGCCATCCGCCGCTTCGCCAAGGCGACCGGGGCCGAGGTGGTCCTGAACGGCAACACGCAGGAAAACAGCAACGACCAGTACCTCTCGATGGTGCTGGAGAAGACCATCGCGGGCACCTCGGCGTCGCACGGCTTCAGCAACGTGGTGCCGTCGAGCGAATGTTCGCCGCACTGGCTGTTCCCGGGCGCGCCCACGGGCCACCTCTGGGGCACGACCGAGTCGGGACAGCTGCAGCGCGTGTGACGCCTGCGCACCGCCGGTGCACCACGCGACAAGAACAAACCCAGGAGACAACCCATGAACACGGCCACCTATGGCGCGGCTGCGGCGGCATCCGCTGCCACCGAGGACACCAGCACCCACGCGCTCTACCGCAAGATCAGCTGGCGGCTCATACCGCTGCTGTTCGTCTGCTACATCTTCAACTACCTGGACCGCACCAACATCGGCTACGCGCAGCTGCAGATGAAGGCCGACCTGGGCTTCGGCGATGCGGTCTTCGGCCTCGGGGCCGGGGTGTTCTTCATCGGCTACGCACTGTTCGAGATCCCCAGCAATGTGATGCTGGCGCGCGTGGGCATGCGGGCCACGCTGCTGCGCATCATGGCGCTGTGGGGTCTGGCATCGGCGGCCACCTTGTTCGTCACCACGCCCACGCAGTTCTATGTGCTGCGGTTCCTGGTGGGGGTTTTCGAGGCAGGCTTTGCGCCCGGCGTGCTGTTCTACCTCACGCTGTGGTTCCCGGCGCAGCAGCGTGCGCGGGCCACGGCGCTGTTCTTCATGGCCTACGGGGCGGCACCCATCGCGGCGGGCCCGCTGGCGGGACTGACCATGACGTACCTGGATGGCGCCCTGTCCCTGCGCGGCTGGCAGTGGCTCTTCGTGGTGGAGGGCTTGCCGTGCGTGTTGCTGGGCGTGCTGGCCTATCGCTGGCTCGACAACCGCCCCGAGGAGGCTGCCTGGCTCACACCGCAAGAAAAAGCCCAGGTGCGGCGCGATCTGGCGCAGGAGCAAGCCATCGGTGGCGGCGCGCCGCAGTCCTTTGGCAGCGCATTGCGCAACCCGCGGGTGTGGCTGCTGGGGTTCATCTCGTTCCTGGTGATCCTGGGCATCTACGCCATGTCGTTCTGGCAGCCCACCCTGCTGCAGTCCATGGGGCTGTCGGTGCTGCAGATCGGGTTCTACTCGGTGGTCCCGGCGGCGCTGGGCATCGCTGCCACGCTGGTGGTGGCGCGGCATTCGGATCGCACCCAGGAGCGGCGCTGGCACTTTGCCGTGGGCGCGGTGCTCGGGGCCGTGGGGCTGTCGCTGACGACCCTGTTCATGCACAGCCCCTGGGCGGCCGTGGCCTGCCTGTCGCTGTCGGCCATGGGGGTGTCCAGCGCCTTCGCGGTGCTGTGGGCGGTGCCCGCCAGCCTGCTGGCCAAGGACGCCGCGGCGATGGGCATTGCGCTCATCACCACGCTGGGCGGCACGGCGGGCGTGGTGGCGCCGGTGATGGTGGGTGCCATCAAGTCGGCCACGGGGAGCTTCAGCCTGAGCCTGTACATCCTGAGCGGCGCGCTGGTGCTGGCGGCGGCGCTGATGGTGGCCGTGGGGCCCCGCAGGCGTGTTGCCTGACGGGATACATCTGCTATTGTTGTGATAGCTGCTAGCGCTTTATGAACAAGCGCTGGAAGCCAATTCCCTTCATATTTCTTCCGCCGCCATGCGGGCCTGGGCCCGGAGCCAGTCGCTGAACGCCAGCAGGGCGTCCGTGGCCGGGCGCGACTGCAGCCGCGTGAGCCAGTAGGCGCCCCGGTGCAGTTCTTGGACAAAGGGCCGCACCAGGCGGCCCTGCTGCAGTTCGCGCGTGAACATGCGCACCGGCAGCAGCGCCATGCCCGCGCCCTGTGCCGCTGCTTCCGCCAGGGTGAGGGACGAGTCGAACACCGCGCCGCGCACCACGGGGCAGGGGGCGCCCGCGGCCTCGAACCACGCCGCCCATTCATCGGTGCGGTAACTGCGCAGCAGCGACTGCCGTGCCAGGTCGGCCGCCGTGCGCAGGCCGTGGGCCAGCGCGGGCGAACACATCACGGACATGGGCGCGTCCATGATGCGTTCGGCATGCGTGCCATGCCAGGCGCCGTCGCCAAAGCGGATCGCGCAGTCCAGCCCTTCGCCCGCCATGTCCACCCGGTTGTTGTGCGTGAGCAGGCGCAGGTCTACAAAGGGGCAGGCCTGCTGGAAGTCGCGCAGCCGGGGCAGCAGCCAGCCCACGGCAAAGGTGCCCACGGCGCCCACGGTCAGCACCTCGCGCGGGCGGGTGTCGCCCAGCTTTTCCAGCGCACGTTCCAGGCTGGCGAACGATTCCACCACCACCGGCAGCAGCGCCTGCCCTTCGTCCGTCAGCGCCAGGCCGCGCGGCAGGCGGCGGAACAGCGGCTTGCCCAGGCGGTCTTCGAGCTTGCGGATGTGCTGGCTCACGGCGGTCTGGGTGACGTGCAGTTCCTCGGCCGCCCGCGTGAGGTTCAGGTGGCGCGCCGAGGCTTCGAACGCGCGCAGGGCATTGAGCGGAAGATGCATAAGTTTTTCTGGGGGCTGGCGGCAATTATTGTCGATGGTGCTGGGGGCTGTATCACCGTATCGTTCGGTCCTTGCTTCAACTCACCCTCCATCTCTTATGCAAAGACGACAGTTTTCCTTGGGTTTGATGGCTGCCACCGCCCTGCCTATCTGGGGCTGCGCCGCCGCCGGCACCGCGGCGGACCGCGGCACCACGGCCCGCCAGTGGAATGACACGCTGGCCGGCATCGAACGCGCCGCCCAGGGCCGCCTGGGCGTGGCCATGCTGGACACCGGCTCGGGCCTGGCGCTGGGCTGGCGCCAGGACGAGCGTTTTGCCATGGCCAGCACCTTCAAGGCGGTGCTGGCGGGCTGGATGCTGGCGCTGGTGGACCAGGGCAAGGAGCGGCTGGACCATCGCCTGCACTACGGCCGCGAGGCCGTCATCGCGCATTCGCCCGCGAGCGGCCCGCGCGCGGGCGACGGCGGGGGCCTCACGGTGGGCGAACTCTGCGCCGCCACCGTGAGCCTGAGCGACAACACCGCCGCCAACGTGCTGCTGGCGCGCCATGGCGGGCCGGCCGGGTTCACCGCCTTCGTGCGCTCGCTGGGCGACACCACCACGCGCCTGGACCGCACCGAGCCCACGCTGAACGAAGCCAAGGTGGGTGACCCGCGCGACACCACCACGCCGCTGGCCATGCTGCAGACCCTGCAGAAACTGGTGCTGGGCGATGTGCTCACACCGGCGTCGCGCGCCTGGCTGCAGCGCTGGCTGGTGGAGACGAGCACCGGCGACCAGCGCCTGCGCGCCGGCGTGCCGGGCTGGAAGGTGGGCGACAAGACGGGCACGGCCGGCGACAGCGGCACGGCCAACGACATCGGCGTGTTGTGGCCCCCGGGCGGCGGCGCGCCGGTACTGGTGACCTGCTACCTCACGCGGTCCGCCGCCGCGCCGCAGCAGCGCGACGCGGCCATTGCGCAGGTGGCGCGCGCCGTGGCGGCGGCGCGCGAAACACTCAGAGCCTCTTGACCAGCACCTGGCTGCGGCGGTCCCAGTTGTACTTGCGCTTGCGCGCGTCGGGCAGCCAGTCCGGGTCCACGGGCTGGAAGCCGCGCTTGATGAACCAGTGCATGGTGCGGGTGGTCAGCACGAAGATGCTGTCCAGCCCCTGCAGGCGCGCGCGCTGCTCGATGCGCTTGAGCAGCTTCTCGCCGTCGCCCGTGCCCTGGCTTTGCGGGGACACGGTCACCGCGGCCATCTCGGCCGTCTTGGCCTCGGGGTAGGGGTAGAGCGCCGCGCAGCCGAAGATCACGCCGTCGTGCTCGATGATGGTGTAGCTGGCGATGTCGCGCTCGATCTCGGTGCGGTCGCGCTTGACGAGGGTACCGTCCTTCTCGAACGGCTCGATCAGCTGCAGGATGCCGCCCACGTCGTCGATGGTGGCTTCGCGCAGCTCTTCGAGCTTCTCGTCGATCACCATGGTGCCGATGCCGTCGTGCACGTACACCTCCAGCAGCAGCGAGCCATCCACCGCGAATGGCAGGATGTGGCTGCGCTCCACCCCGGCCTTGCAGGCCTTCACGCAGTGCTGCAGATAGAAGCCCGTGTCGGTGGGCGTCTGCGCGGTGGGCAGCGTGGCCAGCAGGGCCTGCGCGGCGGCCAGGGGCAGCTCGGTGTCGATGGGGTTGTCCTCGCTCTCGGGTTCGCCGGGCAGCATGCGGATGCCCGGCACCTCGGTCAGGAAGATCAGCTTGTCGGCGCGCAGCTCGATGGCCACGCTGGTGGCCACTTCTTCCATGCTCAGGTTGAAGGCCTCGCCCGTGGGCGAGAAGCCGAACGGCGAGAGCAGCACCAGCGCGCCCATGTCCAGCGTGCGCTGGATGCCGGCCACGTCCACCTTGCGCACCAGGCCCGAGTGCTGGAAGTCCACGCCGTCCACGATGCCCACGGGCCGCGCCGTGAGGAAGTTGCCCGAGATCACCCGCACCGTGGCGCCCGCCATGGGCGTGTTGGGCAGGCCCTGGCTGAACGCGGCCTCGATCTCGTAGCGCAGCTGGCCCGCGGCTTCCTGCGCGCAGTCGAGCGCCACCGAATCCGTGATGCGGATGCCGTGCGAGTATTTCGCCGCATGGCCCTTGGCCGCGAGCTGCTCGTTCACCTGCGGGCGAAACCCGTGCACCAGCACGATGCGCACGCCCATGGCCTGGATCAGCGCCAGATCCTGCGCGATGTTGTGCAGCTTGCCCGCCGCGATGCCTTCGCCCGTGAGCCCGATCACGAAGGTCTGGTTGCGGAACTTGTGGATGTAGGGCGCCACCGAGCGGAACCAGGGGACGAAGGTGAAGTTGAAAACGGCGGACATGGGCGGTGGAGGGCGGTGGGGTGGCCTTGGAGCGAGGGGAAAACCGGCAACGGCGGGCGGCCGCGTGCGGCCGCCAAGTCGCGCATCATAAGCATGCAGGGCTTTCGCTGTCCGGGGCAGGTGCGGGTTGGCTCCCGGTTTGTTGCCGAAACGCGGCCAGCCGGGCCGCGAAGGGCTCCAGGATCAGGGCTTCGTCGGGCCCTGTGTGGGCTGCCACCGCAATGGCGACGCCACTTCGGGCCATCAGCGTCTGCATCTCGGGCTGGGCGATCATGCCGTGGTCCAGCAGGGCCTCCACCAGGCGGGTGAGGGCCTCCCGGTGCTGGCGCAGCAGGGCGCTGGCGCGCTGGTACTGGGACTGCAGCAGTTGCTCGATGGCCGCATTGCTGGGTTCCACGTCGGTGTTGAGGTGGTTGTCCAGCTCCACCGTCACGTCGGTGCGGGACAGGCGCGTGCCAAAGCCGTGGTGGCGGATGAACCGCGCCGCTTCGGCCGTGACCTGCTTGTAGTCCTGCTCGGCGCCGGTCGTGCAGGCCATTTCGCCAAACACCAGCTCCTCGGCCACCCGGCCCGCCAGGCCCACGCACATCATGTCGAGCGCGTTCTGCCGCGTGGTGACCTTCAGGCCCGCGAAGCTGTTGTAGCCGCCCTCGAACGAGGCGATGTTGATCTTCACCTCCTGCGGGGCCTGGCCGAACAGCAGGCAGTACACCAGTCCGTGGCCGGCTTCGTGCACCGCCAGCAGGGCGCGGAAGTCGGCATTGGCGCGCTGCTTGAGGCGGTTGAGCTCCAGCGCCACCGCAAACTGCGCCTGCCGCGCCTCGCCCTGGCCGCCGAGGCCGCGCACCACCAGGTGGCGCTTGTCGGCCGCCAGCGTGATGGCGACGTCCTGTGCCAGGGGCAGCTGCTGCTCCAGCGCCCACAGCGCGGCGTTGACCAGGTTGGCGCTCAGGATCGCGTGCACCGACGAGAACAGCGGCCGCGTGCCCTGCGCCGGAAACACCGCGTTGGCATACAGCTCGTCCAGCACGTCCTGCCCGATGGCAAAGCGCACGCCGCACTGTGCGGCGATGTCGTCGCAGTACCGCGCGCACAGGTTGCGGATGAGCTGCTCGTAGGTGGCCTTGTTGAACGAGGGGTAGATCACGTGCTCGTTGCCCAGCCGGGCGATCTGCTCGGGCTTGAAGCGTTCGCTCAGGGCCTTCTTCACGTCGATGAGCGAGAGCTTGCGCGTGAGGCGGTGGAAGATGTCGGCGTCGGTGTCGCAGTCTTCCACGCGCTGCGCGGTCTCGTGGTACATCTCGTCGAGGTTGCCGCAGACGAACACCAGCAGCTTGCTGTAGTCGGTCTCCCAGGACGACAGCGACTGCTGGAACCGCGTGAACAGCGCCTGCACCTGCGCGGGCGGCCACTGCATGATCTCGGCCAGGGGCTCCGAGAGCTTGAGCATGCGCTTGAGCTCCTGGGCATCCCAGGCGTCGAGCTGGAAGCGGTAGGGCTTCTTGCCGGCGCGCTCGTCCTCGTTGTCGTCGGCGCGTTCGGCTTCGTAATGCGCGTCGGCCAGCTTGCGTTCGATGTTGGTGAGGGCGCTCAGCGCGGGCGGCAGGCGCCCGTCGGACAGCAGCGTCCACACGTCCTGGTAGCGCTCCACCTTCACGTCGGCGCCTTTGGTGTCCACCGTGCGAAAGCGCTGGAACTCGTCCAGCACCAGCATGCCCGGCGCGCCCTCGTGGATGCCGGAGTCCGCGAGCATGCCCGAGATGGACGAGCTGCGGTAGCTCGCGCCGTGGCTGAAGCCGTCCATCTGCACCTCCACGAAGCGGTCGTAGAAGCCCAGCAGCTGCGCCAGGCGCCGCGTGAGCTGCGTCTTGCCCGTGCCGGTCAGGCCCCACAGGCACACGATCACGGGCCGGGTGATGAGCTGGGGCAGCACGTACCAGGCGCGGATGGCGTCGACCACGCGGTCGATCACGTCGTCGATGCCAAACAGCTCGGCCTTGAGCTGCGCTGCGGCCAGCGCCAGCGCCTGCTGGCGCTGGGCCAGCAGCTCCCGCTGCGCGATGGGCGAAGCGGGCCGCTTGTGCGGCGTGTCTTCGGAAAGGGTGGAAAGGTCCATGGTTTTCAATCGTTGTGTCGCATCAGTCGCTTTCGGTGAAGCGGGATGTCTGGATCGCCTTGCGCAGGGCGACGTTGTCCGCGCGGCGCTGGGCCCCGCGGGCTCGGATGTGCTTGCCTGCCGCGCTCGACAGGCTGCGCCGGGCCAGTGCGGTGGCCACGGGATTTCGGGGCGGGCCCGAGGACTCGAGAACTACGACCAGGGGCTGCTTCATGCGGCGCAGCTTCTTGATCTCACCCTGGGCATAGGCCCGGGACAATTTTTTGGCACTCATGTGCACTCCACAAACAAAAAACCCCGGCAATGGAGCCAGGGCTTGCGGAGCGCGTGGGGGCGCCGGGGGCCAAGGCTGGACAGTGCGTGCGCACACAGTCCAGCCGGGGCGGTGGACGGTGGTCAGGCGGGAGCGGACAAGGGAACAAACATAGCGGTGACCTCCAGTGTTTTCAGGGGCTGCCGTGGCGGCGGGCACATGCCTGAAAGAAAGAAGCGCGAATTGTGGCGAGGCCCCGGGGGCTTGGCAAGCGCAGGGGGCCGCGAACGGCTGCATTTGTCGTGTGAAAGGAACAGTACCGGGCGGCCCGTGCCCTGCGACTGTGTGCTGCGGTGGTTGCGGGGCGGGCGGGCCGGCGCTCAGCCCTGCCGGCGGTAGGCCCAGCCGGCGGCGTGCATCCATTCCTCCTTGTCGCGGGTTTCCACGACCAGCTCCACCAGATCGCGGCCGTCGTTGAGCGGCACCTGCACCGCCATGCCGGCGCGGTCCGGCGACAGGGGCAGCAGGAACTGGCTGTCGTCCCAGAAGAGGTAGCCGGGAAGCTCGGGCAGCTCGCGCAGGGCGGCCGCCCCCACACCCAGGGCCAGCGGAATGGATTCGGACGCTTCGTTCGCGAGCAGCCAGGTGCTGTCCAGCCGCGATATCCACTGCGCAGGGAGCGCGGCGGCGGCGCGCGGCATCTGCTGGCCCACGGGCATGGTGACCCAGTAGTGTCCCGCCGTGGCGGGCTCGCGCGAAAGCAGGTAGCGGCGGCCGTCGGCCATCTCCCAGCGGTAGTGGGTGCGGGGCTGGGCATCCGACCACCACCACCCGTCGCTGCGCGGGCGAAGCCCCGTGCACAGCGGTGCCCAGTCCTTCGCCGGCGCGGACCAGATCCACAAGTCGATCTGCTGGCTGTCGGGCGAGAGGACTTTCAGGGGTTTCGAGGAACGGCCATAGATGCCGAGCACCGCATCGACCGCGCTGGACGACGAGGTGGCCAGCGCGGGGGCGGCGGTGGACACCTTGGGCGGCAGCGCAGGGAGCTGGCCGGTTTCCTGCAGCGCGCGCAGCAGAATGCCTTCGGCGATGGGCCCGGGCTTGAAGCTGGAGGCGCTGCCCGTGAGCAGCAGGGCCAGGCCCGCCTGCGGCAGCACGTGGAAGTCGCTGGCGTAGAACATCGTGCTGCCGCTCTTTTGCCATGCGAGGACGCCCGCGGCGCCCAGGCCCTGATGCCGCGTGCTGTCCCACCCCAGGCCGGCGTGCCAGTCGGGCGTGAGGTGAAGGTGCGTGCCCTGGCCCTGGTCGCGGCCCATTTCCAGCACGGCGGCTTTCGAGACGATGCGCCGGCCGTCGTATTCACCGCCCTGCAGGAGCATCGCGGCGAGCTTCATCATGTCGCCCGGCGTGGTGCACAGCCCGCCGGTGGCGTAGCCCATCACGAACTCCTGGCCCTGGCGCACCTTGTGGATGTACCCATGGGCGAAGCTGCCTTCGGGCAGGGGCAGCAGCGTGTAGCCCGAGCGGGCCATCGCCAGCGGGTTGAAGAGGACCGATTGCACGAATGCCGGGTAGCTTTGCCCTGTGACCGCGAGCACGATGCGCTCGACCAGCGTGAAGCCGTCGTTGCAGTAGGTCGCCAGCGCCCCGGGCGCATGTTTGAGGTGGACGCTGGCCAGCGCCGCCTCCAGCCCCGCCGCATAGCCTGACAGCGGCGCAAAGGAAAACATGTTGTGCGCGTGGGTGCCCGGCAGCCCGGAGGCATGGCTCAGCAGGTGGCGGACGGTGATGTCGCGGTAGTCTTCCGACAGCATCGTGAACCGGGGCAGATAGCGCACCACGGGGGCGTCGAGCTGCACGAGTTGGCGGTCCACCAGCACCATGACGGCCAGCGCCGCGAGCACCTTGCTGACGGAGCCGACATTGAAGCGCGTGTCGGGCGTTGCCGGGGTGGCGGACGTGTCGTCCAGCACCCCGAACGCCTCTTGCCAGACGAGGCGGTCGCCGTGCAGCAGCGCGACGGAGGCGGCCCGCGCATCGCTGCGCAGCATGGCCTGGCGTATTTCGTTGCGGCCCCAGGCCATGGTGGCCGACATCGCGGGGCCGGGGTTGCCGGTGCCCCCGCAGGCCGGCAGCAGGGGGGCCAGGGCTGCGGTGCCGGCCCATGCGAGCCAGTCGCGGCGCGAGGGTGGCGGTGGGGTGGCGCTGTCGCGGTCGGAAAAATTCGGGGCAGATGTCTGCGGGAGCATGCGGTCATTCCGGAGGGCACCCGCCACGCAGACATCTTCGGGGCGGAACCGGGGTATTACATACTGAAATCCCCGGCACCAAAAAGTGGCGTTTGACAAAAGACCGCGCAAGGGAGGAAGCGCGGGGTGCTCCGTTTGGCCGCGCGCATGGCCTGTGTTGCACGGGGCCAACGCCCGCCTCGGATAATGCGTGGCTTCATGACCGAATCCGCGCCTCCCACTCCCCCCCGATCCGCCCCGCGAACCGCGCCGCTGCGCATCACCTTTCCCGAATCGTTGCCCGTATCTGGCAAGCGCGACGAGATCATGGAGGCCATCGAGAAGCACCAGGTCGTCATCGTCTGCGGCGAAACCGGCTCGGGCAAGACCACGCAGCTACCCAAGATCGCGCTGGCCCTGGGCCGGGGCAAGTGCAATGCGCCCGCAGGCCAGAAGGGCCAGCTGATCGGCCACACCCAGCCGCGCCGCATCGCGGCCAGCAGCGTGGCCAAGCGCATCGCCGAAGAGCTGCAAACGCCGCTGGGCGACGTGGTGGGCTTCAAGGTGCGCTTCCAGGACCGGCTCTCGCGCGACGCCTCGGTCAAGCTCATGACCGACGGCATCCTGCTGGCCGAAACGCAGACCGACCCGCTGCTCAAGGCCTACGACACCATCATCATCGACGAGGCGCACGAGCGCAGCCTGAACATCGACTTCCTGCTGGGCTACATCCGCCAGATCCTGCCGCGCCGGCCCGACCTCAAGGTGGTGGTGACCTCGGCGACCATTGATGCCGACCGGTTTGCCAAGCACTTCGAGTCGGCCAAGGGGCCGGCGCCGATCATTTATGTCTCCGGCCGCACCTTTCCGGTGGAGCAGCGCTGGCGCCCGTTCGAGGACACGCGCGACTACGGCCTGAACGAAGCGATTGCCGATGGAGTGGACGAGCTCTGGCAAGGCAACGCTGGTGGCGACATCCTCATCTTCTTGCCCGGCGAGCGCGAGATCCGCGAGGCCGCGGACCACCTGCGCAAGCACCTGGCCCACCAGCCGGTGATGCGCAATGCCGAGGTGTTGCCGCTGTTCGCGCGCCTGTCGCAGGCCGAGCAGGACCGCATCTTCGACGGCCACACCGGCCGCCGGCTGGTGCTGGCCACCAACGTGGCCGAGACCTCGCTCACGGTGCCGGGCATCCGCTACGTGATCGATGCGGGCACGGCCCGCGTCAAGCGCTACAGCTTTCGCAGCAAGGTAGAGCAGCTGCTGGTCGAGCCCATCAGCCAGGCGGCGGCCAACCAGCGCGCCGGGCGCTGCGGCCGCGTGGCCAACGGCATCTGCATCCGCCTGTACGACGAGGCGGACTTCAACGCCCGCCCGCGTTTTACCGACCCGGAAATCCTGCGGTCATCGCTCGCCGGCGTCATCCTGCGCATGAAGTCGCTGCACCTGGGCGACGTGGTGCAGTTCCCGTTCATCGAGGCCCCTTCCGGCCGCGCGATTGCCGACGGCTACCAGTTGCTGGCCGAACTGGGTGCGGTGGACGAGGCCAACGAACTCACGCCCATGGGCGTGGAGCTGTCGCGCCTGCCGCTGGACCCGCGCGTGGGCCGCATGATTCTGGAGGCGCGCGACCGCAAGGCGCTCGATGAAGTGCTGGTGATTGCCAGCGCCCTGAGCGTGCAGGACGTGCGCGACCGGCCCATGGAGGCGCAGCAGCAGGCCGACCAGGCGCATGCCAAGTTCGACGACGAGAAGAGCGAATTCAGCGGCTACCTCAAGCTGTGGAAGTGGATCAACGAGGCCCGGGGCGGCGCGCCCACGCTGCCCTCAGCCCGTGCGCAAAAGGCGATGGCGAACCAGCGTGCACCGTCGCAGGCCCACCTGCCCGTGGCCCAGCGGCTGGTGGCCGCGGCAGCACCCGCGCCCGCCGTGGCCAGTGCCACCGCGCCGGCGCCCACCCACAAGCTGAGCAACCGCCAGTACGAGCAGCTGCTGCGCCAGAACTTCATCAGCATCCGCCGCCTGCGCGAGTGGCGCGACATCCACACCCAGCTGCTCACCGTGGTCGCCGAGCACAAGTGGCCCATCAACACCCAGCCTGCCAGCTACGAGCAGCTGCACCTGTCGATGCTGGCCGGGCTGCTGGGCAACATCGGCGCGCGCAGCGAAGAGGAAGACTGGTACCTGGGCGCGCGCGGCATCAAGTTCTACAAACACCCGGGCGCCCACCTGGCCAAGAAGCCCGGCCGCTGGATCGTGGCGGCCGAGCTGGTGGAGACCACGCGCCTGTTCGGCCGCGGCATCGCTGCCATCGAGCCCCAGTGGATCGAACAAGTGGGTGGCCATCTGCTCAAAAAGCAGCTGCTCGACCCGCACTGGGAGAAGAAGTCGGCCGAGGTGACGGCACTGGAGCGTGCGACGCTCTACGGCATCGTGGTCTACAGCGGACGGCGCATCAACTTCGGCAAGATCGACCCGCACGCTGCGCGCGAGATTTTCATCCGCGAGGCGCTGGTGGGCGGCAACTGGGAGACCAAGCTGCCGTTCTTGGCCGCCAACCAGAAGCTCATCGCCAAGGTCGAAGAGATCGAGCACAAGTCCCGCCGCCAGGACGTGCTGGTGGATGATGAACTCATCTACGCCTTCTACGACCAGCAGTTGCCGCCGGATGTCTGCAATGGCCACGGCTTCGAGGCCTGGTACCGCGAGGAGTCCAAAAAGCAACCCGACCTGCTCAAGCTCACCCGCGAGGAGCTGATGCGCCACGAGGCGGCGGGCATCACCAGCAACGCGTTTCCCAAGACCGTGCGCCTGGGCGGCGTGGATTGCGCCGCCACCTACCTGCACGAGCCCGGTGACCCGCGCGACGGCATCACCGTGACCATCCCGCTGTTTGTGCTCAACCAGGTGAGCGACGAGCGCTGCGAGTGGCTGGTGCCCGGCATGCTCAAGGACAAGATCCAGGCGCTGCTCAAAAGCCTGCCGCAGCGCCCACGCAGCCGCTTCGTGCCACTGCCCGAGTCCGCTACCCGCCTGGCCGAGCTGCTGGGCACGCCCGAACGTTTTGGCACCGGCAGCCTGACCGATGTGCTGCTCAAGCAGGTGCGCGACGAGACCTCGCTCGATGTGAAGCGCGCCGACTTCAAGCTCGACATGCTCAGTCCGCACCTGTTCATGAACTTCCGCGTGGTGGACGAGCACGGGCGCCAGCTGGGCCACGGCCGCAACCTGGGTGCGCTGAAAGCGGAGTGGGGCGCCAAGGCGCGCGGGGCATTCCAGGCGCTGGCGGGACTCAAGCTCGGCGGCGCGGCGGCAGAGGGTGCGAAATCTGATTCAAATATGCCTCCAGCGCTTGATGGTAAAGCGCAAGCAGCTATTGAATCAGGAGTAAGAGGTGCTGCGCGGCCCGCCCAGCCTGCGAAACCCGCCAGCGCCACGCCGTCTGCCCCCGCAGGCCAGCGCTACGCCACCTGGACGTTCGGCGAGCTGCCCGAGCTGATGGAGATCAAGAAGGCGGGCCAGACGCTGATCGGCTTCCCAGCGCTCATCGATGGCGGTGACGCCGTGACCATCGAAGTGTTTGACGAGCCCGAGGTGGCAGCGGCCAAACACCGCGCGGGCCTGCGCCGTCTGTTCGCTCTGCAGATCAAGGACGCGCTCAAGTACCTGGAAAAGAACATTCCCGACCTGCAGAAGATGGCGGTGGCCTACATGCCGCTGGGTACGCAGGAAGAGCTGCGCACCCAGATCATCGACGTGGCGCTGGACCGGGCCTTTCTGCTCGACCCGCTGCCCACCGACGAGTTCGCCTTCAAGCGCCGCGTGGAGGAGGGCCGGGGCCGCCTCACGCTGATCGCCAACGAAGTGGCGCGCCTGGCCGCCACCATCCTCACCGAATACGCGGCGGCCGCCCGCAAGATCAAGGACACCAAGAACGCCCCCGAGGCCACGCAGGACGCGCAGCAGCAGCTGCAGCGCCTGGTGCCCAAGAACTTCATTGCGGCCGCCCCGTGGACACAGCTGGCGCACTATGCCCGCTACCTCAAGGCCATCACGCTGCGCCTGGAAAAATACCGTGCCGACCCCGCCCGCGACGCTGCAAAGCTGGCCGAACTGCGCCCGCAAGAGCAGCGCTACTGGCGCCTGGTGGCCGACCGTAAGGGCGCCGTGGATGCGCGCATGCAAGAGCTGCGCTGGCTGCTCGAAGAACTGCGCGTGAGCTTCTTTGCGCAGGAGCTGCGCACGCCCCAGCCGGTGAGCGTGAAGCGGCTGGACAAGCTGTGGGCGCAGGTCAATAGCTGACGGCCGGGGCCGGTGGAGCCGGTTCCGGCGGGCACCTGCCGCCATTTCAGGTGCGAGAGCAGGGCCTCATGCCCTGAACCAGATCTTGAGGGCCACGTACATCGTGTAGCCCAGGGCCAGCACCATCCACACCACAAAAAACAGGTTGGCCCAGTACTGGTCGGAATGCTCTGCCAAGGTGTAGATCTGGCCTGCGCAGCCTTTCCCGACGCACGGAATCTTGCCCAGCACCAGGGCGCGCAGGGCCTCGAACAACAGATAACACGCCACACCGCCGATGAGCAAAAAACCGACGGGCCCGACAGGCGGCTTGGTGAACTCATCGTTCTCGTCGCGCAGGCCCTTGTCGAGCAGTTTCTGTCCATACCTGTACCAGGCGTATCCGACCAGGAGCATCAGGGCGTAGTAAGTGGCGGTGAGCATGCGTCAACTCGTCGTTGCTGGAAGGGAAACAATGCGGCTTCGCAAGGATGGTATCCGAGACATCCTCATTCCCCGGCTGCCTCAGCTGCCCCGCTGCGTGTCCGCTGCCGGTGCGGTGCGGCGCGGCGCCTCGGCGTCACATGCGCGACCCGGCATCAGTGGCATCCCCAATGCCACGCGGGTGCAGGGCCTCTAGGCTGCGGGTTCAAAGGAACCGAATCACCCATGCGCCCTCACTACAAGTTCTGGCCCCAGCGTCTGCCCCGCTCCATCACCCTGCCGTCCACCTCGCTGTGGGACAACCTGGCCATCAGTGCCCGCCGGTATCCGGACAAGACGGCCCTGGTGTTCTTTGGTGCTTCGCTGAGCTACCGCGCCCTGCTCGAAGGCGCCGAGCGCCTGGCGGCGAAACTGGTGGCCCTGGGGGTGCAGCGTGGCGACCGCGTGGTGCTGTGCATGCAGAACTGCCCGCAACTGGTGATGGCGCACTTCGCCATCCTGCGTGCCAATGCGGTGGTGGTGCCGGTCAACCCGATGAACCGGGCGGAAGAACTCAAGCACTACATCACCGATCCCGACACCCGGGTGGCCTTCACCACGGGCGACCTGGCTGCGGAGATGGCCAAGGCAAGCAACGCGCTGCCAGCGGGCGAACGCCTGGCACACCTGGTGGTGACGCAATTCACGGATGCGTTCGATGCGCAGGTGACGGGCACAGATGCGCCGCCCGAGGCCTGGCGGGAGTGGCTGGGCACGCGCCACCCGCTGCCTGCGCTGGAGGGCGGCCAGGCCCATGCCTGGACGGACGCCCTGGCCTGCGCGGAGGCCCCCCCGGAGCTGGTGGTCGGGCCAGGCGACCTGGCGCTGCTGCCCTACACCAGCGGCACCACGGGCCTGCCCAAGGGCTGCATGCACCTGCACCGCAGCATCATGCACAACGCGGCGGCTGGCGCCCTGTGGGGCACGGGTTCGGTGGACAACGTGACGCTGGCCGTGGTGCCCATGTTCCACATCACCGGCATGGTGAGCGTGATGCACACCGCCATCTACTGCGCCGCCACCCTGGTCATCATGCCCCGCTGGGAGCGCGACCTGGCCGGACGCCTCATCTCGCGCTACCAGGTCACCAACTGGACCAACATCCCCACCATGGTCATCGACCTGCTGGGCAGCCCGAACTTCGCAAGCTACGACCTCTCCAGCCTGGTCTACATCGGCGGCGGCGGCGCGGCCATGCCGCAGGCCGTGGCGCAGCGTTTGCTCGAACAGTACGGACTGCGCTACTCGGAGGGCTACGGCCTCACCGAAACGGCCGCGCCCTCGCACTCGAACCCGCCCGACCACCCCAAGCAGCAGTGCCTGGGCATCCCGTTCATGAGCACCGATGCGCGGGTGGTCGATCCCGACACGCTGCAGGAAGTGCCCGTCGGCGAACAGGGCGAGATCATCGTCCATGGCCCCGAGGTGTTCGAGGGCTACTGGAAGCGCCCGGATGCCACCGCCTCGGCCTTCATCGAGTTCGAGGGCAAGCGCTTCTTCCGCTCGGGCGACCTGGGCCGCATGGACGAGGACGGCTACTTCTTCCTGACCGACCGCTTGAAGCGCATGATCAACGCGAGCGGCTTCAAGGTCTGGCCGGCGGAGGTCGAGGCGCTGATGTTCCGCCACCCCGCCATCCAGGAGGCCTGCATCATCTCCGCCAAGGACAGCTACCGGGGCGAGACCGTGAAGGCCGTGGTGGTGCTGCGCGCATCGCACAAGGACACCACCGAACAGCAGATCATCGACTGGTGCCGCGAGAACATGGCGGTGTACAAGGTGCCGCGCATCGTGCAGTTCGTGAATGCACTGCCCAAGAGCGGCAGCGGCAAGGTGATGTGGAGGCAGCTGCAGGAGCTGGAAGCGGGCTGAAAAAAATAGCCCGCACGGGGCGGGCTAAATCATTGCATCACTCGCACAGGGAGGGGCGAAACCGCCAGGGATTTGACGGTAGGTACATCCTAGGTCCGATTCTGGCCGCCCACCCGCCCGTGTGCGGCGCAACCGTGAAATAAGTCCGGTTTGGATGGGGCAGCGACCTTGCCAGGGTCAGAGCCTCGAAGGCTCGGGGGCAGCGGTGATGGAGCCACTGGCAGGCGCGGGTGGGGCTCAGATGCCCACGATCGCGGCGGCCAGCGCCACGGCGATCAGCTGGATCCCGAAGAAAATCACGACGATTGGCATGGCCATCCCCTTTGATGAAGCAAGGATGCTAGGTGTGCGTACTCCAGGCCGGGGTGCGACAACAGCGAAGGACCGCGTAGGCGGTTTCCTACGGTAAGACCGGTATGGATGGTGCGGGATTTGTTACAAAAATCCGAATGGCAACAATATCGGCAGGGGTTTACGCGGCTGCCAGCGGGGCGCCCAGCCGCGCTGGTGCTTCATTTGGGGCCCCTGGCTGCCGGGCCCGCAAGGTTGTAGCTTCGTGTATCAATCCTTGAACCCGGGGGGCTCGCGCCGCACAATATTCCTTCATTCACGCCGGAGGCCGCCATGCCAATGGAGTATCTAAGGGAGCTGGAGCGCGATGCGCTTCCCCTGATTGAATCGGACGTGGTCAACATCGACAAGCTGCGCGTGTTGCGTGCGGCCGGTATGGTGGAAGTGCAGCTCCCGCCCGTCGATTCGCCACAGCAGAAGGCGCAGGTGCTGTACATCACCGGCCTGGGTTGCGCGACGCTCAGAGCCTATCGATCCCGCGTGAGGGCGCCCCGCCCGGAGGCGCACACCGATCTGGAGGCTTCATACGACTGATGGGCCGTGCCACGTATCCGGCCTCATGCCCGTAAACCCCGCTCGGAGTCACTGTCCTACAAATTGATGCGCCGCACCAGAAGTGCCGCGGCCGCGCTGCGTAAATACGATGGGCCATCCGTATTTACTGGCACGGCCAGGTGAAAGGCGCATATGAGCAGTTGGTACAAATTGGCACTCGGCAATGATGATCAGGCCTTTGAGCCCACGCTGCGCATCCAGCAGATGTTCATGTCGAAGTTCCTGATGTGCCCCCCGGGGTCCGGCAGGGCGCTCTTTTCCTGCTATGACAAGGAAAAGGACAATCTCTGGCTCTATTTCTCTCCCGCCGCCCAAGACATAGCCTTGCGCGTCTATGCCGAGCCCTGCGATCCGCCGACGGCCCTGGACTGCATCGGCCTTCTGGCGGGCGAGGGCGATGCCCTGGGGATCGGGGAATCCCCGCTGCTCGCAAAGGCCGCCTGACGGCGCCCAGGGCTTTGCGATCCTGCCGGCGGGACGGCGCCCGCATTCACGTCAGTGTTGTCCTACACCTGTCTTCACGTGGTTCCGACATGCGTGTGTTCAGGCCCGTGCCTCAATCACCACGGGGCCAGTGCGGTGCCCGTGCGAGGAGTTCAGCATGTTTTCTTTCGATCCCCCATCCCATCATCTGGAAGCGTGGCCAGAAGCGCCTGCCTTGCAAATGGGGCAGCCGATGGAGCGGGTTTTCCAGCGCCAGCAAACCGACGATCTCGCGCCTTGGCGGGGAGACAGCCATGGCATGGAGCGGGAGTTGCAGTTTGCAGACCTGGAATACCGCGAACCCCAGGCGATGGGTTGACGACGGGAACGGGTGCGCCCCGAGTGCGTGCAGCGAGAAACCATGCGGGTGTTGACACTGCACATTCGGCCCGAGGGCGCCGCGCAATACCTGGCCCGAGTGTTTGACGGAAAGGTCCTGGTCGGCACTCCCACCCTGCATGCCGAAATTGACGAGGCCATCGAGGCCTATGGCCACGCCGACGGGTTCCCCGGCGTGACGGCCTTCAACATCTGGTATGGCGGGGGCAGCGTGGGCACGGTTCCACTCATCCAGATGCGCACCGACGCCGTGGAGCTGTCGAACCGGCTGGTGGTGCTGTCCGTCGTCCTGCGCTGAGATTCCGCCTGTCTCGATCTGGCTGCTGCACCCCACCTGCGGGCGCGGCTTGAAGCGCTCCAAAGGACCTGGGCCTTTGCCAGCGCCTTCTCCCGCGAAACAAAATGAAATAAACCGAAACTGCGTCGAGACCACTCCCGAAGCACCTGCCGGCACCATCAGGGCCATGTTCAACACCGTCCCGAAAGGACTGATCATGAAACCCTGGATCAAGAGAACGCTGGTAGGAATCTTTGGCGCATCCATCATGGTGGGTGGTCTGACGGCCTGTTCCAGTGGAGCCCACCGCCACGGGCCCATGAGCCCGGAGAAAATGGCGGAGGTGCGCGCCAAGGTGGTCGACCGGGTCAGCGGCAAGCTGGACCTGAACGATGCGCAGAAGCAAAAGCTCAATGTGCTGGCGGACAGGATGGAGGCACAGCGCACGGCCTTCCTGGGCAAGACAGCCGATCCGCGCGCGGAAGTGCAGGCCATCGTCGCGGGCGACAAGTTCGACCGTGCACGCGCGCAGAGCCTGCTGGAGGAGAAGACCCGCGCGGTACAGGCGAACAGCCCTGAAGTGATCAATGCGCTGGCGGACTTCTACGACAGCCTGAATCCGGACCAGCAGCAGAAGGTGCGCGAGCTGATGCAGCGGCGCAGGGGCTGGATGGCGCGCGGCTGAGGCAGGAGCATTTTCCATGTCACCGATGCTGGATCCCATCCACCACTTGACGCAGGAAGTGCGCATGCACGGCCCTGTGCTGCTGGCAGGCATGCCCGAGCCCCATGACGAGTTGATGTCGCTGGTATGGGGGCCGCGCTTTGACAGGGAGCATGCGCTCGGGCTCGTGGCGCGCCAGCCCGCCGCCGCCGCGCCCGCCCTGCCTGCGCTGCTCGCGGCCGCGGACGCCTTCGATGCGCTGCACCTGCCTGCGCAGCACCGCCTGCGGGAGCTCATCCGGCGGCACCGCGCATTGCTTGCTCCGCCGGTGGCCGGCAGTGGCCTGCCAATGTAAGAATCGCGCATGCACCGCATCCTGCTCATTGACGACGACGCCCAACTGGGTCCGCCGCTTGCCATCTATTTCCAGCGTTTCGAGCTGGAACTGGTCCATGCGCTCAAGCCCAGCGAAGGCCTGGCCCGGCTCGGGGCGGGCGGCTTTGATGCCGCCATCCTTGATGTCATGCTGCCCGAGATGGACGGCTTTGAACTGTGCCGCACCATCCGCAAGCAGGGGGACCTGCCCATCGTGATGCTCACGGCCAGGGGTGAGGTGATGGACCGCGTGGTGGGCCTGGAGCTGGGTGCCGACGACTACCTGCCCAAGCCTTTCGAGCCGCGCGAGCTGGTGGCCCGGCTGCAGACCGTGCTGCGCCGCAGCCGCGCGCCGGGGCAGGGCGGCGATTCGGGGGCGCTGGAGTTTGAAGGCCTCAGCATTGATGCCGCGCGCCGCAGCGTGCTGCGACAAGGGGGCATCGTCGAGCTGACCGGCACCGAATTCGACCTGCTGCATCTGCTGGCACGCGAACCGGGCAAGGTGTTCAGCCGCGATGACATCCTGAACCAGTTGCGCGGGCACGAGGCCGAGCTGTACACCCGCGCCGTCGATATCGTGGTGAGCCGCCTGCGCAAGAAGCTGGAACCGCTCGACTGCATCAAGACCTTGCGCAACGCGGGCTACTCGCTGGCCCTGCGGCGGGCGGCGCCATGAGGTTCTGGCGGCGTTCGCGCCCTGGCGAGGGGGCCGAAGACGGGCACGATTGCCCCTGGCACCGCCGCGCGCGGCGCGCGGTCGGGTATTCGCTGCGCATCCGGCTGGTGCTGGTGTTCATGGCGCTCGCGGTGACGGTGGCCGTCACCTTCATGGGCGGAGTGCAAAAGGCGGTGTCCGTGGGCTGGCGCGAGGCGGCCAGGCCCCTGCTGATGGACTACGTGGACCGCCTCGCGGACGAGATCGGCAGCCCGCCCAGCATCGAGCGGGCGAAGGCCATCGCCAGCCGGTTGCCGGTCACGCTGCGCATTGACGGGCCGGTGGTCCACTGGGAATCCCACCCCGATCAGCCGCGCAGCGACTGGATGAGCGACAAGTTCCAGCGCGAGGAGCACTGGAACGGCCATGGCAGCGACGACCAGGGCCGCCGGCTCCTGCAGCGCACCACGGCGGACGGACACAGCATCGAGTTCGGGCTCAATGCGCTGTCCTGGGAAAAGCGCCCGCGCATTGCGTGGGGCACGCTCACGGTGCTGTTGCTGCTCACCGCGCTGGCCTATGTGTACGTGCGGCATCTGCTGCGCCCGCTCGACGACATCCGCCGGGGCGCGCAGCGGTTTGGCGAAGGCAATTTCGCCCAGGCGATCCCCGTGCGGCATGCCCACCGGCCCGACGAGCTGGGGCAACTGGCGGCCACCATCAATACCATGGGGGATGACATCCACCAGATGCTGGAGGCCAAGCGGGCCCTGCTGCTGGCCATGAGCCATGAATTGCGCAGCCCCCTGACCCGCGCCCGCCTGAACACCGAGCTGCTGCCCGAGACCGCCGACGTGCAGGCCCAGCGGCAGGCCCTGATGCGCGACCTGAGTGAAATGGCCGGACTCATCACCGACCTGCTCGAAAGCGAGCGCCTGGCTGGACGCCACGCCGCCCTGCACCGCGAGCCCGTGGACCTGGCTGCGCTGGCGCGGGAGGTGGTGGCCGAGCTCGGCGGCCGCCATGCCGGCGCGGCGGGGATCACCCTCCATGCACAGCAGGGCATGCCGCCGCTGTCGCTTGACCGCTCCCGCATGCGCCTGCTGCTGCGCAACCTGCTGGACAACAGCCTGCGCCACAGCAGCGATCCGGCCGCGCCGCCGCCCGAGTTGCATCTGCGCCTCGCGGCGCAGACGCTCGAACTGGAGGTGCGCGACCACGGACCGGGTGTTCCCCCAGAGCACCTGCCGCACCTGGCGCAGGCGTTCTACCGGCCCGACACGGCGCGGCAGCGCACCACCGGCGGCGTGGGCCTGGGCCTGTACCTGTGCCGGCTGGTGGCACAGGCGCACGGCGGCACGCTGCAGATGCGCAACGCCGGGCCCGGCCTTTCGGTCACGGTGCGCCTGCCGATCGTCGCCTGAGCTGGGTGCCCCCGCGGCCCCCCGGCCTGCCGAGGGCGCCGCACTGCACCGCGATGGTGCGTTGGCGTGGCGCGGTGTTTTTCTTCGTACGATTTCGCGAAGCGCAAAATGGATGCCAGACCGGCGTGGGCATATACCTGCCATGGATCGTTTGCTATCAATTTCTGATTTTCACCAGCGGTCGCCGGCGTGGGGTACTTACGTTGGCCTCATTCTTGCTCAGACTGGCTACCGGCCCCTTTTGGGGACTCTTTAGCGTTTACCCTGTATATACAGGTATGCTGCGGCTGTCATCATGGCGGCTGGAATGCGGGTGCGACCCGGCCGGGATGGGCTAAGGTACTTTCTTCAAACAGGAGCAGATGATGACTCGATCGGTTGTGAAATGGACGTCGCTGGCAGCGGCAACGGCATGCGTGATGGCCCTGGCCGCCCCGGCCCAGGCGCAGGAAACCAAGATTGTGCTGGGCATGTCCGGCTGGACGGGTTTCGCGCCGCTCACCCTGGCCGACAAGGCGGGCATCTTCAAGAAGAACGGCCTGGATGTGGAGATCAAGATGATCCCGCAGAAGGACCGCCACCTGGCCCTGGCCTCCAAGTCCATCCAGTGCGCCGCCACCACCGTCGAGACGCATGTGGCCTGGAACGCCAACGGCGTGCCCATCGTGCAGATCTTCCAGATGGACAAGTCCTACGGCGCCGACGGCATCGCGGTGCGGGGCGACATCAAGGGCTTTGCCGACTTGAAGGGCAAGACCATCGGCGTGGATGCTCCCGGCACCGCCCCGTACTTCGGCCTGGCCTGGATGCTCAGCAAGAACGGCATGAGCCTCAAGGACGTGAAGACCACCACGCTGTCGCCCCAGGCGGCCGCGCAGGCCTTCGTGGCCGGCCAGAACGATGCCGCCATGACGTACGAGCCCTATCTTTCCACCGTGCGCGACAACCCTGCCGCCGGCAAGATCCTGGCCACCACGCTCGACTACCCCATGGTGATGGACACCGTCGGCTGCGACCCCACCTGGCTCAAGGCCAACGGCAAGGCCGCGCAGGCCCTGGCCAATTCGTACTTCCAGGCGCTCGACATGATCAAGGCCGACCCCACCAAGTCCAACGAGATCATGGGCGCGGCCGTCAAGCAGACGGGCGAGCAGTTCGCCAAGTCGTCGTCCTTCCTGCGCTGGCAGGACAAGGCCGCCAACCAGAAGTTCTTCGCGGGCGAGCTGACCACGTTCATGAAGGATGCCACCGGCATCCTGCTGGAGGCCGGCATCATCCGCAAGGCGCCTGAAGATCTGGCCGCCACCTTCGACGCGAGCTTCATCAAGTAACAACTGAGTTTTCCCGAGCCAAAGAAGAGCGCGCCATGTCTGCAGTGCAACCCCTGTCCGTTACCGAGTCCCACGCTCCCGTGCGCCGGCGCTCGCTGGCTCCCCTGGAGCCCGTGAGCAGCCGTGCCCGCTGGATGCTGGGGCTGGCCTTCTTCGTCGTGTTCGTGGCGGTGTGGGCGTTCTTCACGCTGGGCGGCTTCGTGTCGCCCACCTTCCTGGCCAGCCCCATCACCATGGCCAAGGAAGGCTGGCTGCTGTTCACCGAATACGGCTTCATCAAGGACATCGGCATGACCATCTGGCGCGTGGTCGGTGGCTTTGTGCTGGCCTCAGTGATCGCCGTGCCCCTGGGCATTGCCATGGGCGCCTACAAGGGCATCGAGGCGTTCTTCGAGCCCTTCGTCTCGTTCTGCCGCTACCTGCCCGCGTCGGCCTTCATTCCGCTGCTCATCCTGTGGGCCGGCATTGGCGAGACGCAGAAAATCCTGGTCATCTTCATCGGCTCGGTCTTCCAGATCACGCTGATGGTGGCCGTGACCGTGGGGGGCGCCCGGCGCGACCTCGTGGAGGCCGCCTACACGCTGGGCGCCGGCCACAAGGGCATCGTGACGCGCGTGCTCATCCCGGGCGCTGCGCCCGAGATCGCCGAGACCCTGCGCCTGGTGCTGGGCTGGGCCTGGACCTACGTGATCGTGGCCGAGCTGATCGGTTCTTCGAGCGGTATCGGCCACATGATCACCGACAGCCAGTCGCTGCTCAATACCGGCCAGATCATCTTCGGCATCATCATCATCGGCCTCATCGGACTGGTGTCCGACTTCGCCTTCAAGGCGCTCAACCACCGTCTGTTTGCCTGGAGTTTTGTGCGATGAGCCGCGTATCCATCCAAGCCGTTTCGCGCGTCTTCGAGACCGCCAAGGGCCAGCGCACGCAGGCGCTGCAGCCGGTCGACTTCGAAGTGCAGGACAACGATTTCGTCACCATCCTCGGCCCCTCGGGCTGCGGCAAGTCCACGCTGCTGCGCATCGTGGCGGGGCTGGACCACGCCACCAGCGGCCGCGTGCTGCTCGACGGCGCGCCCGTGGAAGGCCCGGGCGCCGAGCGCGGCATGGTGTTCCAGAGCTACACGCTGTTCCCCTGGCTCACCATCGAGCAGAACATCCGCTTCGGCCTGCGCGAGCGCGGCATGCCCGAAGCCCAGCAGAAGGAACGCGCCGCGTACTTCATCGCCAAGGTGGGCCTGCGCGGCTTCGAGCAGCACTTTCCCAAGCAGCTGTCGGGCGGCATGCAGCAGCGCACCGCGATTGCGCGTGCGCTGGCCAACGACCCCAAGATCCTGCTGATGGACGAGCCCTTCGGCGCGCTCGACAACCAGACCCGCGTGCTCATGCAGGAGCTGCTGCTGAGCATCTGGGAGGCCGAGCGCAAGACCGTGCTTTTCGTCACCCACGACATCGACGAGGCCATCTTCATGGCCAACCGCGTGGCCGTGTTCAGCGCGCGGCCCGGCCGCATCAAGACCGAGCTGGCGGTGGACCTGCCGCACCCGCGCCATTACACGATCAAGACCAGCCCCGAGTTCATGGACCTCAAGGCGCGCCTGACGGAAGAGATCCGCGCCGAATCCATGGCGGCCGACCTGCACTGAACGCCTTGGTCCCATGAGCGCCCGTCCTTCCCGCCGTCCCGCAGCAGCTGCCCCGCGCAGCGCGCCGCTTGCCGCTCCAGCCAGGGCGGTGGCGGCCGTGGCGGCGCCCGCGCAGGCGATGGCGCTGTACGAGCAGATCAAGGACCATATCTCGCGCAAGATCCAGGAAGGCATCTGGCGCGCGGGCGACCGACTGCCGTCCGAGAACGAGCTGGTCACCCAGTTCGGCATCTCGCGCATGACGGTGAACCGCGCGCTGCGCGAACTGGTGGAGCAGGGCCGCATCGTGCGCGTGGCCGGCGTGGGCAGCTTCGTGGCGGAAGACAAGCCACAGTCCACGTTGCTGCAGATCGCCAACCTCGCGAGCGAAATCCGCCAGCGGGGGCACGACTACCGCTGCGACGTGCTGGCCGTGGAGCGCATCTCGGCCACGCTCGAAGTGGCGGCAGCGCTGGACCTGCGCACGGGGGAGTCGGTGTTCCACTCGCTGTGCGTCCACCGCGAGGACGGCCTGCCCGTGCAGCTGGAAGACCGCCACGTGAATCCGCGCCAGGTGCCCCAGTTCGCCGCGCAGGACTTCACGCTGCTGCAGCCCTCCGAATACCTGGTGCGCAACGTGCCGTTCGACCAGATCGAGCACGTGGTCGATGCCGTCATGCCCACCGCCGAGCAGGCCACGCTGCTGGAGATGTCGCCGCAGGAGCCCTGCCTGCTGCTCACCCGCCGCACCTGGTCGCGCGGGATTCCCATCACCGTGGTGCGTTGTTTGCACCCCGCTACCCGCTACCGCCTGGGCAGCCGCTTTAGAGCCGACGGCAACCCGGTCGCTGGTTGAACGCTTGCCTGAAGAGCACGATTTTTTCCGCTTGTACCTACTTGTATATACAGGATCAACGCCATGACAAAAACCACCGCTTCCTCCCTGATCTTGCACCCCGGCCGGGTTACGCTGGCTGAATTGCGCAGCATCCACGCCGCGCCCGTGCAGCTGTCGCTGGACCCGTCCGCGCGTGCCCTCATGCAGGCGTCGCTGGCCACGGTGCAGCGCATCGTGGATGAAGACCAGGTGGTCTACGGCATCAACACCGGCTTCGGCAAGCTCGCCAGCACCAAGATCGCCCACGAGCGCCTCGCCGAGCTGCAGCGCAACCTGGTGCTGTCGCACAGCGTGGGCACGGGCGATGCGCTGCCCGATCCCGTGGTGCGCCTCATCCTGGCCACCAAGGCCATCAGCCTGGCGCGTGGGCATTCGGGCATCCGTCCCGAGATCGTGGATGCGCTGCTGGCCATGGCCAACGCCAACGTGCTGCCCGTGATTCCGGCCAAGGGTTCGGTGGGCGCGTCGGGCGACCTGGCGCCGCTGGCCCACCTGGCCTGCGTGTTGATCGGCGAAGGGCAGGCCAAGGTCGATGGCACGGTGGTGTCTGGGGCCGAGGCCATGCGCTCCATCGGCCTTGCGCCGTTCGTGCTGGGCCCCAAGGAAGGGCTGGCGCTGCTCAACGGCACGCAGGTATCCACCTCGCTCGCGCTGGCGGGGCTGTTCGGCGCGGAGAGCGTTTTCGCCGCCGCGCTGGTCGCAGGCTGCCTGTCGCTCGAGGCCATCAAGGGCTCGGTCAAGCCGTTTGACGCACGCATCCACGAGGCGCGCGGCCAGGCGGGGCAGATCGCCGTGGCGGCCGCCGTGCGCGCATTGCTGGATGGCAGCGCCATCGACCCTTCGCATCCCCACTGCGGCCGCGTGCAGGACCCGTACTCCATCCGCTGCGTGCCGCAGGTGATGGGCGCGTGCCTCGATAACCTGCACCACGCCGCGCGCGTGCTGGCCATCGAGGCGAACGCCGCGTCCGACAACCCCCTGGTATTCGACAACGGTGACGTGATCTCGGGCGGCAACTTCCACGCCGAGCCCGTGGCCTTCGTGGCGGACATCATCGCGCTGGCCGTGGCCGAGATCGGGGCCATCTCCGAGCGCCGACTGTCGCTGCTGCTCGACCCCGGCCTGTCGGGCCTGCCGGCCTTCCTGATCCGCGACAGCGGCGTGAACTCGGGCTTCATGATCGCCCAGGTCACCGCCGCCGCGCTGGCGGCCGAGAACCAGTGCCTGGCCAACCCCAGCAGCGTGACCAGCCTGCCCACGTCGGCCAACCAGGAAGACCACGTTTCCATGGCCACCTACGGCGCACGCCGCCTGGGCGACATGGTGCGCAATGCGGCGGTGATGGTGGGCATCGAGGCCATGGCCGCCGCGCAGGGCATGGAGTTCGACCGCAGCCTGAAATCTTCTGTGCTCATCGAAGACCAGTTCGCTGCCATCCGCCAGCGCGTGGCCTACCTGGAGCAAGACCGCTTCCTGGCCACCGACATCGAATCCATGCGCGAATGGGCCTCGGAGACGCCATGGCCCGCGCCGCTGCTGCAGTGCCTGCCCAGCCATTCCTGATTTTTTCCTTTCTTTCTCTCTTTGCCACGCCACCCATTCACAGGAGCCCACCATGAACGCCAACGACGCCATCATTGCAGCCGCTTCCAACACCGATCCCCGCCACGACGCCAGCCGCGTGATCCGTGCGCCGCGCGGCAGCCAGCTCACCTGCAAGAGCTGGCTCACCGAAGCCGCCTACCGCATGATCCAGAACAACCTGGACGCCGAAGTCGCCGAGCGCCCGCAGGACCTGGTGGTGTACGGCGGCATCGGCCGCGCCGCGCGCAACTGGGAGTGCTATGACCAGATCCTCGCCTCGCTCAAGGACCTGAACGACGACGAAACCCTGCTCATCCAGTCCGGCAAGCCGGTGGGCGTGTTCAAGACCCATGCCAACGCACCCCGCGTGCTGCTGGCCAACTCCAACCTGGTCCCCAAGTGGGCCAACTGGGAGCACTTCAGCGAGCTGGACCAGAAGGGCCTGTTCATGTACGGCCAGATGACCGCCGGCAGCTGGATCTACATCGGCACGCAAGGCATCGTGCAGGGCACGTACGAGACCTTTGCCGAAGCCGGCCGCAAGCACTATGGCGGCTCGCTCGAGGGCAGGTGGATCCTGACCGCGGGCCTGGGCGGCATGGGCGGCGCGCAGCCGCTGGCCGCCACCTTCGCGGGCGCGGTGTCGCTCAACATCGAATGCCAGCAAAGCAGCATCGACTTTCGCCTGCGCACGCGCTATGTGGACAAGCAGGCGCGCGACATCGACCATGCGATCGAACTTATTCAGCAGCACACGGCGGCCAGGGAGGCCATCTCCATCGCTCTGCTGGGCAATGCGGCCGACGTGCTGCCTGAACTGGTGAAGCGCGCCCAGGCGGGTGGGTTGAAGCCCGACCTCGTCACCGACCAGACCTCCGCCCACGACCTCGTCAACGGCTACCTGCCCAGCGGCTGGACGGTGGAGCAATGGCGCGCGGCGCAGCAGGATGTGGCGCAGCACGAAGTCCTGAAGAAGGCCGCAGCCCGCTCCTGCGCGGTGCACGTGCAGGCCATGCTCGACTTCCAGGCCATGGGCATTCCCACGGTGGACTACGGCAACAACATCCGCCAGGTGGCGTTCGACGAGGGCGTGAAAAACGCCTTCGACTTTCCCGGCTTTGTGCCCGCCTATATCCGCCCCCTGTTCTGCGAAGGCAAGGGCCCGTTCCGCTGGGTGGCGCTGTCGGGTGACCCGGAAGACATCCGCAAGACCGACGCCAAGATCAAAGAGCTGTTCCCGGAGAACAAGCATGTGCACCGCTGGCTCGACATGGCGGGCGAGCGCATCGCCTTCCAGGGCCTGCCCGCGCGCATCTGCTGGCTGGGCCTGGGCGAGCGCCACATCGCGGGCCTGGCCTTCAACGAGATGGTGAAGAGCGGTGAGCTGAAGGCGCCCATCGTGATCGGCCGCGACCACCTCGATACCGGCAGCGTGGCCAGTCCCAACCGCGAGACCGAAGGCATGAAGGATGGCACCGACGCCGTGAGCGACTGGCCGCTGCTCAACGCACTGCTCAACACCTCGGGCGGTGCCACCTGGGTCAGCCTGCACCACGGCGGCGGCGTGGGCATGGGCTATTCGCAGCACTCGGGCATGGTCATCGTGGCCGATGGCACCGATGCGGCGGCCGAGCGCCTGGCGCGCGTGCTGGTCAATGACTGCGGCAGCGGCGTGATGCGCCATGCCGACGCAGGCTACGAACTGGCCGTGGAAACGGCGAAGAAGCAGGGCCTGAACCTGCCCATGGTGAAGTGAAACAGCGTCGGCAAGGAGGTGTGACAGGGATGTGAAAAAAGGGAACGGCATTCCCATTCGGTGGGAATGCTGGGTTTGAATGCCGCTGCAATCCTTTGATACTGAGTCCATGCCCACCCGTGGACCGACCTCCGTTGCCGCCGCCGACCGTGTTCTGCACGTGCTGGCGGTGCTGGCGCAGCATGGCCAGCCCATGTCGGCCGCCGAGCTGATGGAGGCCACGGGCCTGGCGCGCAGCACGCTGTACCGGCAACTCGCGCGGCTCAAGCTGTGGGGCTTCGTACTGGAGAGCAGCGGGCACTACGCGCCCGGGCCGCTGAGCCTGCAACTGGCCCTGGGCTTTGACATGGCGTCGCACCTGGTGCACCACGCGCGGCCGGACATGCAGGCCCTGGCCCGGCAGTCCCACGAAAGCGTGGGGCTGGTGGTGGCCGTCAACGACAGCGTGGTATGCCTGGACATGGTGGACAGCACGCAGGCCCTGCGCTGCTCGTTCGAAAAGGGGCGCAGCGTACCGCTGCGCGCCGGCGCCTCCGCCAAGTGCCTGCTGGCCCATGTGGCCCCGGCCACGCGCAATGCCATTCTGGACCTGCACTACGGCGCGGGCACCACCGAGCGCCAGGCGGCGCTGGCCGAGCTGGAAGGCATTGCCAAGGCGGGCTACGCCGTCAGCTCCGGCGAGGTGGATGCCGGTGTCTGGGGCGTCAGCGTGCCCGTGTTCGGCTCTCCCCGGCAGGCCGCGGGGGCCATCACCCTGATGGCCCCGATCTTGCGAGCCCAGGGGCAGGAGGCCGCGCTCACCGGCATGGCCGTCATCGCCGCCGCGCGCATCTCCCGCCAGCTCACTTCTCCCTGATTTCCCTCACCCCTCCCCAGGAGCTTTCCCCATGAACCTTCGTCGCAACCTTCTTCTGGCCAGCCTGGCCGCCGCCGCCTTTTGCACCACGGGTGCGCAGGCCCAGGACAACGTCCTGCGTGTGGGCACCGATGCCACGTTCCCGCCCATGGAGTTCGTCGAGAACGGCAAACGCACGGGCTTTGACGTCGAGCTGGTGGAAGCGATCGCTAAGGCCATGGGCAAGCAGGTCGAATGGGTGGACATCGACTTCAAGGGCCTGATCCCCGGCCTGATCTCCAAGCGCTTCGACATGGCGGTATCGGCCATCTACATCACCGACGAGCGCAAGAAGGTGGTGGACTTCACCGACTCCTACTACGCCGGCGGCCTGGTGGTGATGGTGAAGGCCGACAACAAGACCATCCACAAGCTGGCCGACCTGGACGGCAAGAAGGTCAGCGTGCAGGTGGGCACCAAGTCGGTGGCGTACCTGACCGAGAAATTCCCCAAGGTGCAGCGCGTTGAGGTCGAGAAGAACCAGGAGATGTTCAACCTGGTGGACATCGGCCGCGCTGATGCTGCCGTGACCGGCAAGCCCGCCGCGTTCCAGTATGTGCGCACCCGCCCGGGCCTGCGCGTGCTCGACGAGCAGCTCACCACGGAAGAGTACGGTATGGCCCTGCGCAAGGACACGCCCGAGCTGACGAAGGCCGTCAACGGTGCCATCACCAAGCTCAAGGCCGATGGCACCTATGCTGCCATTGTCAAGAAGTGGTTCAGCAACAGCGCTGCCAAGTAAACCGCAGCCACACGTTGCCGAACTGAGCCATGGAACTCGATTTTTCTCCTGTCTGGGCCGGGTTGCCCCAGTTGCTGGCGGGTGCGCTGGTCACTGTGGAAATCACGGCTGCCTCGCTGCTGCTGGGCTGCGTCATGGGCCTGCTGGTGGGCATTGGCCGCCTGAACCCCAAGCGCCGCGTGGTCTACGCCCTGTGCACCGCCTACGTGGCCGCGATACGCGGCACGCCGCTGCTGGTGCAGCTGTTCATCCTGTTCTTTGGCCTGCCTCAGTTCGGCATCCTGCTGCCCGCTTTTGTGTGCGGCGTGATCGGCCTGGGCATCTACTCGGGCGCCTATGTGTCCGAGGTGGTGCGCGGCGCCATCCAGTCCATTGACAAGGGGCAGATGGAGGCGGCGCGTTCCATTGGCATGTCGTCGGGCCTGGCCATGCGCACCGTGGTGCTGCCACAGGCCGTGGTGCGCATGATTCCGCCACTGGGCAATGAGTTCATCGCGCTGATCAAGAACTCGGCGCTGGTGTCGCTGCTCACCATCCACGACCTGATGCACGAGGGGCAGAAGATCATCAGCGTGTCGTACCGTTCGCTGGAGGTGTACCTGGCGATCGCGGTGGTGTATTTCATTCTGACCGGGGCCACCACGCTGGTGCTGCGCCGCATGGAACTGCGCCTGCGCGCCGGAGGGATGGTGCAATGAAGACAACGTCTGCAGTGACCGGCGCGAACCCGGCTTCCGAGCCCATCGTGCGCATTCGCAGCCTGCGCAAGTCGTTTGGCAGCCATGTGGTGCTCAGTGGCATCGACTTCGACGTGTTCCCATCGCAGGTGGTGGTGGTCATCGGGCCCAGCGGCTCGGGCAAGAGCACCTTCCTGCGCTGCTGCAACGGCCTGGAGCAGCCCGAGGGCGGCACGGTCGAGATCTGCGGCCGCACGCTGGTGCAGGAAGGCCGCATGCTGCCCGACCATGACCTCAACGCGCTGCGCGAGGAGGTCGGCATGGTGTTCCAGTCGTTCAACCTGTTCCCGCACCTGTCGGTGCTCGACAACGTGACGCTGGGCCCACGCAAGCTGCGCGGCCTCTCGCGCAAGGAGGCCGACGAGCGTGCCCAGGCCCTGCTGGCCAAGGTGGGGCTGGCGCACAAGGCGTCGGCCATGCCCGCCAGCCTGTCCGGCGGGCAAAAGCAGCGTGTGGCCATTGCCCGTGCACTGGCCATGGAGCCGCGCGTGATGCTGTTCGACGAACCCACCTCGGCGCTCGATCCGGAGCTGGTGGGCGAGGTGCTGCAGGTCATGAAGCTGCTGGCCAGCGAAGGCATGACCATGATGGTCGTCACCCACGAGATGGACTTCGCGCGCGAGGTGGGCGACGTGGTCGTCGTCATGGACGGCGGTGGCATCATCGAGGCCGGCGCCCCCGCCACCATCTTCACCAACCCCACGCAGGAGCGCACGCGCTCCTTCCTGCAGGCCGTGCTCACCCGCGCCTGAGGCGCTGCGCGGCGCTGTGCACGGTTGCCGTCAACCCCAGAGGAGGAAACCCCCGATGTCCCCGCTTTCACCCGTGATGCAGCAGCGCCTGCAAGAGCGCCTGACCCAGGACGACATTGCCCGCTTCGACCGCGACGGCGCGCTGTGCATCAAGCAGCTGCTCACGCCCGGGGAGGTGGCGTTGCTGCGCGAAGGCATCGACGCCAACCTGGCCGCGCCCAGCCCGCGCGCCAAGGTGGCCAGCCGCCCCGATGACCCGGGCCGTTTCTTCGAGGACTTCTGCAACTGGCAGGACATCCCGCAGTTCGGCCGCTTCGTGCGCGAGACGCCGCTGGCTCTGGCCGCGCAGCGCCTCATGCAGTCGCGCACCGTGCGGCTGTACCACGACCATGTGCTGGTGAAGGAGCCCGGCACGCGCCAGCGCACTCCGTGGCACCAGGACCAGCCGTACTACAACATTGAAGGCCTGCAGAACATCAGCATGTGGATTCCGGTCGATCCGGTGTCGCGCGCGGCCACGCTTGAATTCGTGGCCGGTTCGCACAAGGGGCCCTGGCTCATGCCGCGCACCTTCATGGACAACCAGGCCAAGTGGTTCCCTGAAGGCAGCCTGCAGGACCTGCCCGATGTCGAGGCCCGCCGCGAGGCTTTCCCCATCGTCGGCTGGGAGATCGAGCCCGGCGATGTGGTGTGCTTTCACATGCTCACCCTGCACGCCGCGGGCGGGGTGGAGGGCGTGAACCGCCGGCGCGTGTTTTCGGTGCGCTTTCTGGGCGACGACATCCGCCACGCCCCCCGGCCCTGGAAGACCTCGCCCGAGTTTGCGGGCCTGACCGACGTGCTGCCCGCCGGAGCCGAGATGGACCACCCGCTGTTTCCGCTGCTGGTGGCCGAAGCGGTGCAAGCCGGGGAGGGTGCGCGATGAGCGGGGCACCGATGGGGATGCCAGTCTTCTTTGACCTTGCCGCCACCCCCGCCACGCCCTGGAAGAATGGCGGCGGCAGCACGCAGGAACTCGCCTGCTGGCCGCCGGGAGCGGACATGAACGCCTTCGAGTGGCGGGTCAGCCTGGCCACGGTCGACCGGCCCGGCCCGTTCTCGGTCTTTCCGGGCATCGACCGCCAGATCATGCTGCTGGGAGGCGACGGCCTGCACCTGCGCGGCCCGGGCTGGGAGCACGGGCTGGACCAGCGCTGGCAGCCGTTCGCCTTCCCAGGGGACGACGCCGTGGACGGCGCCATGCTGGGCGGCACCTCGAAGGACTTCAATCTCATGCTGCGCCGGGGCGCCTGGCACGGTGCCCTGCAGGTGGCAGGCGAGGCGCGGGCGCCTGCGGGCGTGCACGCCGGCCTGTGCATGGTGCTGCAGGGTGGCTGGCGATGGGTGCCGGGAGAGCAGGGCGGCGAGCCCCGCGTGCTGCACGCAGGGCAGGGCTTCTGGTGGGTGCAGGAGGGTGTTGCCTTGCAGGGGCGCCTGGAGCCCGCCCATGGCGGCAGTGCGGCGGATGCGCCGGCGCTGGCCTGGATCGCGCTGGAGCGTGGTTCCAGCACAGAATTTTGATAAAAATGGCCTCTGGCGCTTGCTGAATAAGCGCTGGAAGCTATTGTTTGCATAGCAATTGATACCATGAACCTTCCGGCAGACAAGCAGATGCAGCAGGCGCGGCCCGGTGGCCCGGCCGGCGAGAGCGCCGAGGGCGTGTGGGTGAATCTGAAGCCCGTGGCCGGACTCGTGGCGGCCGATGTGCCCGTGCCCGAGGGCGAACCCACCTGCGTGGTGGTGCAGGACGGCCGCATGGCCTGGATCGGGCCCGAGGCGCACCTGCCGCCGGCCTTCCATCCCCTGCGCCGCTGGGATGGGCAGGGCGCGCTGGCCACGCCCGGTCTCGTAGACTGCCACACCCACCTGGTCTACGGCGGCCAGCGCGCCAACGAGTTCGCGATGCGGCTGGCGGGTGCCACGTACGAAGAAGTGGCCAGGGCGGGTGGCGGCATCGTGTCGTCGGTGAAGGCCACGCGCGGGGCGTCGGAAGACGAGCTCTTTGCCCTGGCCGCTCCGCGCCTCTCGGCCCTGCTGGACGAGGGCGTGTGCGCCATCGAGATCAAGTCCGGCTATGGGCTGGCCCTCGCGCACGAGCGCAAGCAGCTGCGCGTGGCCCGCCGCCTGGGCGAGGCATTCGGCGTGACGGTGCGCACCACCTTTCTGGGCGCGCACGCGCTGCCGCCCGAATACGCAGGGCGCAGCCAGGACTACACCGACCTCGTCTGCAACGAGATGCTGCCCGCGCTGGCGGCAGAAGGCCTGGTGGATGCGGTGGATGTGTTCTGCGAACGCATCGCCTTCACGCTGGCCGAGACCGAGCAGGTGTTCCAGGCCGCGCAAAAACTGGGCATCCCGGTCAAGCTGCATGCCGAGCAGCTCTCGGACATGGGCGGCGCGGCCCTGGCCGCGCGCTACGGCGCGCTGTCGTGCGACCACATCGAACACCTGTCGCAGGACGGCATCGCCGCCATGAAGGCCGCGGGCACCGTGGCCGTGCTGCTGCCGGGTGCCTACTACACGCTGCGCGACACGCACCTGCCGCCCATTGCGCAGCTGCGCGAGGCCGGCGTGCCCATGGCGGTGTCCACCGACCACAACCCCGGCACCTCGCCCGCGCTCAGCCTGCTGCTCATGGCCAACATGGCGTGCACGCTGTTCCGCCTGACGGTGCCCGAGGCCCTGGCCGGCATCACCACACACGCCGCGCGCGCGCTGGGCTTGCAAGATTCCCACGGCCTGATCGCATCAGGCAGGCCCGCCAATTTTGTGCTGTGGCCGCTGGGCGATGCGGCCGAGCTGGCCTATTGGTACGGCCACAAGCCCGCTTGCACCGTCGTGCGGCAGGGGCAGGTGGTGGCCGATGGCATGGGCATCCAAACACAGCAGGGGGCCCGCCATGGCGCTTGACGCTTCACACAGCCTTTTTGCGGCCGATGCGCTGCTGCCCACCGGCTGGGCGCGCAATGTGCTGGTGCAGTGGGATGGGGCAGGGCGCATCACCGGCGTGGCCTCCGATGCTGCGGTGCCAGCAGGCACGCCGGTGGCTGCTGGCCCGGTGATCCCCGGCATGCCCAACCTGCATTCGCACGCCTTCCAGCGCGCGTTTGCCGGGCTCACCGAGTACCGGGCAGAAAGCCAGGACAGCTTCTGGAGCTGGCGCAACCTCATGTACCGCTTTGCCGCCCGCATCACGCCCGAATCGCTGGAGGCCATCGCCACCTGGCTGTATGTGGAGATGCTGGAGGCGGGCTACACCTCGGTGTGCGAGTTCCACTACGTGCACCACGACCAGGGTGGCACACCCTATGCCGACGACGCCACGCTGTCGCTGGCCCTGCTGCGCGCCGCCCGCAACGCGGGCATGGGCATCACGCTGCTGCCGGTGCTCTACCAGACCAGCGGCTTTGGCGCCAAGCCACCACGGGCCGACCAGGCCCGGTTCATCCGCAGCACCGGCAATATGCTCTCTTTATTGGAGCGCCTGGCGCCCGCTGCACGGGCGCAGGGGGCCGTTCTGGGCCTGGCCCCGCACTCGCTGCGTGCCGTGCCGCCCGAGAGCCTGACCGCCGCCGTGCAGGGCCTCGCCGCCCTCGATCCCCACGCACCCATCCACATCCACATCGCCGAGCAGACGCAGGAGGTGGACGACTGCATCGCCTGGAGCGGCCAGCGCCCCGTGCGGTGGCTGCTCGACCACGCCCCGGTGGACGAACGCTGGTGCCTGGTGCACGCCACCCACATGACGCCCGATGAATACGCCGGCGCCGCGCGCAGCGGCGCCGTCGCTGGCATCTGCCCCACCACCGAAGCGAACCTGGGCGACGGCATCTTCGACATGCCGCTGTGGCTGCAGCAGGGTGGGCGCTGGGGCGTGGGCTCGGACAGCCATGCCTGTGTGAATGCGGCCGAAGAGCTGTTGATGCTGGAGTACAGCCAGCGCCTGTCACGCCGGCAGCGCAATGTGCTGGCCTCCGCCGCGCAGCCCGAGGTCGCAACCGCCATGACCTTGCAGGCCGTGGCTGGCGGGGCGCAGGCTGCGGGGCGGGCCGTTGGCGGCATCGCGGTGGGCCAGCAGGCCGACATGGTGGTGCTGGACGCGCAGCATGTGGCGCTGCGCGATCTGCCTGCGCACAGCATGCTCTCGGCCCATGTGTTTGGCAGCCACCGGACCTCGGCCATCGGCAGCCTCTGGGTGGCGGGCGTGCGCCGCGTGTCCGGAGGCCGGCATGTACTCCATGAATCGGCGGCCCGGGCCTTTGTGGCAGCCCGGTCGGCCACCATCGCGCCGGATTGAGGCTGTCTTTGTTTTATTTCTGAACCCACCATGACCGACACCGCACCATCTCCGTTTGTCTTTCACCAAGGCACCCAGCCGCTGCTGATCTCCATGCCCCACGCGGGAACCTACGTGCCGCCCGCGCTGGCCGCGCGGTTTACCGAAGAGGCCCGCCAGGTGCCCGATACCGACTGGCACATGGACCGGCTGTACGGTTTTGCGCGCGACATGGGCGCTTCCATCCTGGTGGCCACGCACTCGCGCTACGTGGTGGACCTGAACCGTCCGCCCGACGGTGCGAGCCTCTACCCCGGCCAGAGCGTCACCGGCCTGTGCCCGGTCGATACCTTTGACGACACGCCCATCTACGCCCAGGGCGACGTGCCGGGCGAAGCCGAAGTCGCCGCGCGCCGCGATGCCGTCTGGGCGCCGTACCACGCGCAACTGCGCGCCGAGCTCGATCGCATCCACGCCCGGCATGGCGTGGCCGTGCTGTGGGACGCGCATTCGATCCGCTCGGTGCTCCCGCGCTTCTTCGAAGGCAAGCTGCCGGACCTGAACCTGGGCACGGCCAACGGCGAAAGCTGCGATCCCGCACTGGCCCGGGAGCTGCTGGCCATCGCGGAGGCCGCGGGCGGCTACACGGCGGTGCTCAACGGCCGCTTCAAGGGGGGGCACATCACGCGCCACTATGGCCAGCCGGGGCAGGGCGTGCATGCCGTGCAGCTGGAGATGACGCAGTGCAGCTACATGCAGGAATCCTTGCCGTTCGACTACCTGCCCGACGTGGCGCAGCGCGTGCAGCCGCACCTCGAACGCATGCTGCGGGCCGCGCTGGCATTCGCGCACGCGCGCCAGGCTCCGCGCTGATCCACGGGTCCGCAGGGGCCCCAACGGTGCGGCGGTGTGCCCCTCTGCTCGAATTCTTGTAGCGGCATGGGCCAGGGTGGCGGGGGTTCGGTGCTAGTATGGCTGCAGCGATGGTTCGGAATCGCCCGGCGGGCGCCCCCTGTTTTCACCACCCTGTGCCCGGTCAGCCAATGCGGAAGGAGCCGCACCCCCTCATGGATCCAGCGGCCTACTACTACATGCCCCTTTTCAAGCCCGGAGCCTCCGTGCAATGGGGACAGCAGCGCGAGACGGTCAGCCACGTGGTGGTGCGCCGCAACGCGATGATGATCTACCTGGTGGGGCACGATGCGCCGGTGCACCCCGATGCCCTTCGGGTGGAGCCCACGGCCTTCCACCTCACGCGCGTTCCCGACCGGTTCTGACGCGGCGCCCGGCGCGCCGCCACCGCGGGCTGACGAACCTCAGCGTGCGCCGAACTGCGCCATCGCCTCGCCCAGCTGGATGGGCCGGGCGGGCGCCCACTGCGGGTTGAACTGCAGCGGGCCCTGGGGAAACAGCATCACCACGGTCGAACCCAGCAGGAAGCGCCCCATTTCCTCGCCCTGCCGCAGGCTCACCTGTCCCTGGGCATAGTCCCATTGGCGCGGCGTGCCCGGACGCGGTGGATTCACCTGCCCATGCCATACCGTGGCCATGCTGCCGACGATGGTGGCCCCCACCAGCACCAGCACGAACGGCCCCTGCGCCGATTCAAAGAAGCACACCACACGCTCGTTGCGGGCAAACAGCCCGGGCACGCCGCGCGCCGTGGTGGGGTTCACCGAAAACAGGTCGCCAGGCACATGCACCATGCGCGTGAGCTCGCCCGCGCAGGGCATGTGGATGCGGTGGTAGTCGCGCGGGCTCAGGTACAGCGTGGCGAAGTGGCCGTTGTCAAACCGCGCCGCGGCGGCGGCATCGCCGCCCACCAGCGCGGTGGTGGAGTAGGTGTGGCCCTTGGCCTGGAAGATCTGGTCCTTGGCGATGGGGCCGAACTGGCTGATGGCGCCGTCCACGGGGCAGACCAGATCGGCCTGCGCCAGCGGGCGGGCACCAGGCTTCAACGCACGCGTGAAGAAGTCGTTGAACGATGCGTAGCTGGCGATGTCAGGGTTGGCCGCCTCGGCCATGTTGACGTTGTAGCGGGCCACGAAGCGGCGGATCACCGAGGTCGTGAGGCCACCCAGCCGGGCCGACGCAAATTTGCCGGCCAGGGTGGTCAGGGCCTGCTTGGGCATGAGGTATTGCGGCAGGACTGCCAGGCGATCAGACACGGGTGGGGCCCCTTCAGGAGGAAAGCGGATGATTCTATCGGCGCGGGCTGCCGCCACCGGGGCTTCATACCCCCAGGTACTGCTCCAGCAGCTGCGGCTGCGCATGCAGGGCGTCGGAGCTGCCCTCGAACACCACCTGGCCCTTGACCAGGATGACGTTGCGGTCGGTGATCTGCGTGACGTGTTTCCAGTTCTTGTCCACGATCACGCTGCTGATGCCGCTGTCCTTGATGAGGCTGCAGATGCGCCAGATCTCGCGCGCGATGAGCGGCGCCAGGCCTTCCGTGGCCTCGTCGAGAATGAGCACGTCGGGGTTGGTCATGAGCGCCCGGCCGATGGTCAGCATCTGCTGCTCGCCGCCGCTGAGCTGCTGGCCGCCGTGGCCCAGGCGCTCCTTCAGGCGGGGGAAGGTCTCCAGCACGCGTTCGTAAGTCCAGTCCCGCTGGCCCCGGGTTCCCGCGCGCGCGGCCATCTGCAGGTTCTCGACCACGCTGAGGTTGCCGAAGATGCCGCGCCCCTCGGGCACGTAGGCCACGCCCAGGCGCGACACTTCGAAGGGCGGGCGGCCGGTCATGTCGCGGCCCGCGACGGTCACCGAGCCGGAGCGGGGCTTGACCAGGCCCATCAGCGACTTGAGCAGCGTGCTCTTGCCCATGCCGTTGCGGCCCATGAGGCCGATGGTCTCGCCCTGGCCGACGGCGAAGTCCACGCCGTGCAGGATGTGGCTGGGACCATAGAAGGTGTGGATGCCGCGCGCATCAATCCAGGGAGTCGCCATGTCAGTGATCCTCCCCCAGGTATGCGGCTTGCACCGTGGCATCGGCACGCACCTCGGGGGGCGTTCCGTGGGCGATGACTTCGCCGTTGACCATCACGGTAAGGTGGTCGGCCAGCGCGAACACGGCATCCATGTCGTGCTCCACCAGCATGATGGCGTGGGCGGGCTTGAGGCGCTGCAGCAGCTCGACCATGCGTTCGGCCTCGGCCACGCCCATGCCGGCCAGGGGCTCGTCGAGCAGCAGCACCCGCGGCTCGGTGGCCAGGGTCATTGCGATTTCGAGCTGGCGCTGCTCGCCGTGGCTCATGGCGCCTGCAATCGCCATGCGCCTGTCCTTCAAGCCAGAAAGCTCGATGGCGCTTTCCAGGCGGGCGTGGGTAGCTCTGTTTTTGATAGTGTTGGCGCGCGTGTCCTGCCACCAGCGCAGCGGATTCCAGGGCTGCTGCGCATCGCGCGACTGGGCGGCCAGGCGCACATTTTCGTGCACCGTGAGCGGCAAGAAGATGTTGGTCTTCTGGTAGCTGCGGCCCAGGCCCTGGCGCGAGATGCGCTCGGGGGCCCACCCGGTCACCTCGGTGCCGCCAATCTGCACCATCCCGGAGGTGGGCGCCAGATCGCCCGAGAGCAGGTTGGTCAGCGTGGACTTGCCCGCGCCGTTGGGGCCGATCACGGCATGGATGCGGCCACGCCACAGGTCCAGCGACACTCCGTTGACGGCGGCCAGGCCGCCGAACCGCTTGGTGAGCTGGCGGGCCGAGAGCAGGGTTTCATCGGCCATGGTGCGGACCCTCCTCCTGCGCCCTGGCGGCCCGGCGCTGCCCCAGCATGCCCAGCAGCCCGCGCGGCGCGGCCACCACCACCAGCACGATGAAGCTGCCCATCAGCAGCTGCCAGTGCTTGGTGATGTCCTTGAACACGTGCAGCAGGTACTCGAACGCGAAGGCGCCCACGATAGCGCCCGCGAAGTTGCCCATGCCGCCCAGGATGATCATCATGATGGCGTGGGCACTCATGTGAAAGCCCATCAGCTCCGGGTTCACATAGCCCGTCTGCGCGCCCCACAGGTAGCCCGCCAGCCCCGCGAGCGCACCCGCCACGGTGAAGGCGGTGAGCTTGTAGCCGCGCGTGCCAAAGCCCATGGCGCGCATGCGGTGCTCGTTGATGCGGATGCCCGAAAGCGCGCGGCCCAGCGGACTCCAGAGCAGGCGGCGCAGCAGCACATAGACGATGACCACCAGGGCGAGGGTGAAGTAGTAGAAGGTCTTGCGGCCTTCCAGGTCGAACGGCAGCCAGCCGAAGATGGAGGCGTCGGGCCGGAAGTTGATGTACAGGCCATCCGAGCCGCCCAGGACCTTGTTGTCGAAGAACAGATAGAACACCATCTGCGCGAACGCCATGGTGACCATGATGAAGTAGATGCCGTGCGTGCGCACCACGAAAAAGCCGATGAACAGCGCCACCAGCCCCGCGCCGGCCACGGCCAGCGGCAGCGACCACCACAGGCTCACCGGCATGTCGGCGGGCGTGAGGAACGCTAGCGCGTAGCCCGCCACGCCAAAGTAGGCGGCATGGCCCAGCGACACCAGGCCGGTCACGCCCTGCAGCAGGTCCAGGCTCATGGCGAAGATGGCCATGATCATCATGCGCGTGACCATCTGCACGTAGAAGTCGCTGCCGACGACCGGGAACAGCAGCAGCGCAGCCAGCCCCAGTGCCAGGGCGAATTGCACGCTGCGCGGCAGCACCTCGATGTTGGCGCGGGGCGTGCTCATGCGCTGCCGCCGGGCCGCCCCGGGGCGGGCAGCGAAATACACGAAGTGATGAACGTGGGGGGCATCATTGCTTGAAAAGACCTTCAGGTTTCCACAGCAGCACGGCCGCCATCAGCATATAGACCAGCATCCCGGCCATGGAGGGCAAGAGCACCTTGCCGAACGTATCGACAAAGCCCACCAGCAGCGCCGCGATGAGTGCGCCGCGCACGGAACCGATGCCGCCGATCACCACCACCACGAAGCACATGATGAGCACCGAGGAGCCCATGTTGGGATAGACGCTGGACACCGGCGCGGCCACCATGCCCGCGACAGCGGCCAGCCCCACGCCGAGGGCGAACACGATGGCATGGATGAGCTTGATGTTCACGCCCAGCGATTCGGCCATGTCGCGGTTGAACGCGCCGGCGCGGATCTTCATGCCCAGCCGGGTCCTGGAGATCAGCAGGTACAGGGCCAGCGCCAGCGCGATGCAGACCCCGGAAATGAAGAGCCGGTACACAGGGTAGGAAAGGGTGTCGGTGAGCGGGATGGACCATTCCAGCACCGGCGGAATCGCCACGCCATGCACGTCGTCGCCCCAGAGGATGGAGCGCAGTTCCTCGAAGATGTAGATGAGGCCGAAGGTGAGCAGCACCTGGTCCAGGTGGTCGCGGTGGTAGAAGTGGCGAAACAGCAGCCACTCCAGGGCCAGGCCAAAGACCACGGCCAGCACCGTGCCGCCAAGGATGGCGAGCGTGAGGCTGCCGAAGTAGCCCGACAGCGAATAGCCCAGGTAGGCCCCCAGCATGTAGAAGCTTCCGTGCGCGAGGTTCACCACGCCCATGATCCCGAAGATCAAGGTGAGGCCCGCCGCCAGCATGAACAGCAGCAGCCCGTACTGCACGCTGTTGAGCAGCTGGATCAGGAAAGTGGCGAAGTCCATGGCGTGCTGGCGCAAGGGTCAGGCGGCGCGGCGCGTGGCCAGCAGGAGCGTGCCCATCAACGTGAACAGGCCGCCCGAGACGCGGTTGAACCAGCGCATGCGGGTGCCTGAACGCAGCACCGGTGCCAGGCGCGCCACGCCCAGGGCGCACAGCGTGAGCACCGTGAATTCAAAGGCCACAAAGGTGCTTGCCAGCACGGCGAACTGTGGCGCCCACGCCGCTGCCGGATCCAGAAACTGGGGAAAGAACGCGGTGAAGAACAGCAACGCCTTGGGGTTGCTGCCGCCCACGATCAACCCCTGGACGTAGAGCTTGCGCGCAAAGGCCGTGGCCTTGGACTGGTCGCCCTTCGCGGGCATGTGGTCGAACACCGTGGTCTGGCTGCGGAACGTCTTGATGCCAAGCCAGATCAGGTAGGCCGCGCCCGCGGCCTTGAGCACCCAGAATGCGGTTTCGGAGGCCGCCAGCAGCGCCCCCAGCCCCAGGGCGGACAGCAGCATCGTGCCCAGAACCGCTGTCACGCTGCCTGCCGCCGCGGCCAGGGCCTTGCGCGGGCCGTGCTGCAGGGAACTGGTCATGCACATGAGCATCGTCGGTCCGGGGGACAGGACCAGCAGGGCCACTGCGGCGAGGTAAAGCAGGTAGGTACTGAGCGACATGGAAAGAGGTTCGAGGAAGGTGGCCGCAAAGTCCGGGCGCACGGCAGACGGGCCTGCCTCCGGGCAGCCCCTTGGTGCATTGTGTCAAAGTCGCGGGTTGCCGCCACGGAAGGCGGGGCGCGCCTTGGGCGGGCCGTCCGCGGCGCGCGGGGGCTTCAGCCCATTCGGCATCCTGCGCCGCTGTCGGCCAGGGCCTTGGCGGCCACGCCGATCACCTTGTTTTCCTTGTTCTCCACGCGGCGCAGGTAGATGTCCTGCACCGGGTTGTGCGACTTGCTCATCGTCCACTTGCCGCGCGGGCTGTCGATGGTGGCGTTTTCCATGGCCTTGATGACGGCGGGCTTGGCAGACAGATCACCCTTCACGGCATTGGCGCCCTGCACCAGCAGCAGGCCCGTGTCGTAGCCCTGCACCGCGTAGACGTCGGGCTGGCTGCGGAACGCCTTGGCGTATTCCAGGCGGAACTGCTTGTTGCGCGGCGTGTCCAACGAATCGCTGTAGTGCATGGTGGTGATGATGCCGTCGGCCGCAGGGCCCGCGGCGTCCAGCACGCCTTCGGTCAGGAAGCCCGACCCGTACAGCGGAATCTTGTCCTTGAGGCCTGCCGCCGCGTAGTCCCGGATGAACTTGGCGGCGCCCCCGCCGGCGAAGAAACAGGCCACGGCATCGGGCTTGAGCGCGGCGATCTCGGTCAGCAACGCCTGGAACTCCACATTGGGGAAGGGCAGGCCCAGCTCCTTGACGATGGTGCCGCCCGCGGCGGTGTAGCTTTGCTTGAAGCCTTCGAAGGCCTCGTCGCCGGCCGCGTACTTCCAGGTGATCCAGACGGCCTTCTTGTGGCCCTTCTCGACCATGGCCTTGCCCAGGGCCAGCGTGGGCTGGGAATTGCTGAAGGAGGTTCGGAACACGTTGGGGGCGCACAGGGCGCGCGTGGCGGCATGCACGCCCGCGTTGGGGATGAGGTTGAGCACGCCGGTGTCGCGCGCCACCTTCTGGATGCCCATCTGCACGCCCGAGTGCACGGTGCCGATCAGCACGTCCACCTTGTCGCGCTGCACCAGCTTGCTGGCGTTTTCGACGCCCTTGCTGGGCTCGGACTCATCATCCACCTTGAACCACTCAATCTCGCGCCCGCCGAGCTTGCCGCCTTGCTGGTCGATGGCCAGGCGCACGCCGTTCTCGATGGCCACCCCCAATTGGGCGAAGGTGCCCGTGTAGGGCAGCATGAAACCCACCCGTACCTTGCCGCTTTGCGCACGCACGATGGAGGGCAGCAACAGGCCCGTGGATGCGGCGCCAACGAGGGCGGCGCTGCGGCTGATGACAAGGCGGCGGGTGGTCATGGAATGGAGCTCCTTTGTTTAGGCTTAAAGCAATTTACCCCAACGTCCCCTGCAGGAAACCTATGGCTTACCCGTACCGGGGACACAGCGATGGGGGCTTGGTGGGATGTCCGGGATCGCCTGGCATGAAGGCGGCAAAATAGGGGTTGTCCAGAACCTCCTTTCGAACGCCCGCGCCTCATGCCCCTCGTGACGGCGAGGGACTTCGCCCTGAAGCGGTTGCGTTGCCGCGAACCGCTGCTGCTGCTCCATGCCCCCATCTGACTCCGATCATTCCGTGTCTTCTTCTGCTGCCATGGAGGGGGCAAACGCATCTGCGTATGTCCGGACCCTGCGTTGGCTTCGCAATTTCTGGCCTGCGCCGCTGGGCATCGACGGGCGTGAACGCCTGCGTTTTATCGCCGGTGCCGTGATCGGGGTTCTCATCACGGCATTGCTCAGCCGGTGGTGGGCGGGCGATGCGGCCTCGGGCCCCTGGATGGTGGCGTCCCTGGGGGCCAGCGCCGTGCTGGTGTTCGGCATGCCGTCGAGTCCCCTGGCGCAGCCGTGGCCGGTGCTGGGCGGCAGCACGCTGTCGGCGCTGGTGGGGGCGCTGTGCTCGGCGGTGGTGCCTGACCCCGTGATATCCGGCGCCCTGGCCGTGGGACTGGCCATCGCGCTCATGGTGCCGCTGCGCTGCCTGCACCCGCCTGGCGGTGCCATGGCCCTGTATGTGGTGCTGACGGCGGGCGATGGCTTGCATCTGGCCGTGTTTCCCATCCTGTTCAATGTCGTGATCCTGCTGATCGCGGCCATGGTCTACAACGGTCTCACCGGGCGCCGGTATCCTCATCCACAGCGGGTGGCGCCCAGAACCCACGTCGCCAAAGGCGCGTTCACCGCCTCTGACGTGGACGCGGCGCTGGCCCACTACAACCAGGTGCTCGATGTCAGCCGGGCCGACCTGGAGGGGCTGCTCCATCTGGCGGGGCGTGCCGCGTTCCAGCGCACGCTGGGAGATGTGCGCTGTGCGGACATCATGTCCAAGCCTCCGTTCGCGGTGGAGGCGGGTGTCTCGCTCAAGGAGGCATGGACGTTGATGCGCAGCGAGCAGATCAAGGCGCTGCCCGTGGTCGATATGCAGCGGCAGGTCATCGGGATCGTGACCGTGGCGGATTTCATGCGGCTCGCCAACCTGGACCTGCATGAAGGCCTGGGCCAGCGCCTGCGTGCGCTGGTCATGGGCCGCAGCGGCCAGCCCACTGCGGTGGACCAGATCATGTCCCACCCGGTTCAGGTGGCCCGGACCGGGCAGCACGCCATGGACCTCGTTCCCCTGTTTTCGCAGGGGGGCCATCACCACATCCCCATCGTGGACGAAGAAGACCGCCTGGCGGGCGTCATCACCCAGACCGATCTGGTGCGGACCCTCGCCGTGGCCGTGCAGGGGCGCGCCGAAGATGGCATGTCTGCGCCGCCCCGGGCGCCTCGTGCGCAGGCGGCCCCGGCCGCCCAGGCAAGGCCGTAGGCAGATTGCTGCACATCGCGGTACAATCGACAGGCTTTGCACAGCGCTCTGCCTGTCCATTGACGCCGTCTCCCCCGGCCCTCTGCCTGATCTGCGCCCCGGGTGCAGCGACTCCCACCGCCCGCAATGCACCGTGTGTCGAGCACCGTCCCACGCGGTAGCTGCCGTGGCGGATGCACGAATCAGGCGCCGATCACAGAATATTTGTTTTGAAGAGATAGAACATGGCCAAAGAAGAACTCATTGAAATGCAAGGCTCCGTGACGGAAGTCTTGCCCGACTCGCGCTTTCGCGTCACGCTGGACAACGGTCACCAACTGATCGCATACACCGGCGGAAAGATGCGCAAGCACCACATCCGCATCCTGGCGGGTGACAAGGTATCCCTGGAAATGTCGCCCTATGACCTGACCAAGGGGCGCATCACCTTCCGCCATCTGGCCGGCCGTGGCCCTGGCCCTTCCAGCAACCGCTGATCCCCTGGGCTTGAGGTCCGCTGGTTTTCTTGCTGTTCCCGTGACCGCGCGCTGCTTCGCACGGGGTGTGATACCTGTCGGTGCCGGTCCCCATGAATTGCTTTCAGAAAAATCACAAAAAGCGGGCATCGAGCCAAAAACAGGCAAATTCCCGGGTTAGAATACGAGCTGTCGGAGCGTAGCGCAGCCTGGTAGCGCATCTGCTTTGGGAGCAGAGGGTCGCGAGTTCGAATCCCGCCGCTCCGACCAATGTTTGAAGGCCTTGCAGCACATGCTGCAGGGCCTTTTTTCTTGCCTGCTGGTTTTCCCGGTTCCTGGTTGCGGTTCCACGCGGCTGCCGCGGCGGCGTCGGATTTCCGTACCATCGGGGCTCGCCGTGGCGAGCTGCCATCCGCACCCCCGTCACCGCTCGCCGCCCCTTCGCCTGCAATGCAATGAACCGCGTGCCTTCCCCTTTACCTGCTTCGTTTTCCCATTCGTCGCCGCGCTATGACAGCGTGGATGCCCTGCGCGGCCTGGCGATGGTGTGGATGACGGTGTTTCATTTTTGCTTTGACCTGAGCCATCTGGGTTTCTGGCCCCAGGATTTCCGGGGCGATCCGGTCTGGACCCTGCAGCGCACGGCGATCGTGAGCCTGTTCCTGTTCTGTGCCGGCCTGGGGCAGGCCATTGCACTGCAGCAGGGGCAGGGGTGGCGACGGTTTGGGCGGCGATGGCTGCAGATCGCCGGTTGCGCGCTGCTGGTGTCCGCGGGGTCGTTCGTGATGTTCCCGCGCAGCTTTATCTATTTTGGCGTGCTCCACGGCATGGCGGTGATGCTGCTCATCGCCCGAGGCACGGCGGGCTGGGGGCGGTGGCTGTGGCTGGCAGGGCTGGTGGCGGTGGCGCTTCCGCCGCTGGCGCAGCAGCTTCTGACCAGCGCATGGTCCGAGGCCGCGCCGTGGTTCAACGGACGTGCCCTCAACTGGCTGGGCCTGGTTTCTCGCAAGCCGTTCACGGAGGACTACGTGCCGGTGCTGCCCTGGCTGGGCGTGCTCTGGTGGGGGCTGGCCGCTGGCCAATGGGCCATGGCGGCGGGGGCGCGGGCCGGGGGGGCGCCGTTTGCGCGGCTTCCGGGGGCTTTTCAGCCCCTGGCACTGCTGGGCCGGTGGAGCCTGAGCTACTACATGCTGCACCAGCCCGTGATGATCGGACTGCTGATGGCCGTGGCCTGGATGACGACGAAGGGCTAGCTGGCGCGCGGGGAGCAGGGGGGCGCTGATGCATGCGCTGCATGCGGCATCGACAGAAACGCCGCTGTGCCACCATGAAAAAACGCGGCCTGGGCCGCGTTCGTTTCGGGGGGCATCGCAGCAATGCGATGCGGCGGGACCCGTTACTCGACCTTGGCCTTCGCGCGCAGGTCTTCCTGGAACTTCGCCAGCTTTTGCTGTTGCAGCTGCTGTGCCACCTGGGGCTTCACTTCTTCCAGCTTGGGCAGTTCTGCCTGGCGCACATCATCCAGGCGGATGACGTGCCAGCCGAACTGGCTCTTCACGGGGGCGTCGGTCATCTTGCCCTTTTCGAGCTTGACCAGGGCTTCGGTGAATTCACTCACATAGCTGGAAGGGTTGGCCCAATCCAGGTCGCCGCCCTTGGCACCGGACCCTGGGTCCTTGGATTGCTTCTTGGCGATGTCTTCAAACTTGGCGCCCTTCTTGATGGAAGCGATGATGGCCTTGGCATCCGATTCCTTTTCCACCAGGATGTGGCTGGCCTTGTATTCCTTGCCGCTGTTGGCCGCGACGAACTTGTCGTACTCAGCCTGGATCTCGGCATCGGTCACCGGGTTCTTCTTCTGGTAGTCGGCGAACAGTTCGCGGATCAGGATGGTCTGGCGGGCCAGATCCATTTGCGCCTTGTAGTCCGCCGAGCCTTCCAGGCCGCGCTTTTGCGCTTCCTGCATGAAGATTTCGCGGGTGATGACTTCTTCCTTGATCTGGCCTTCGATGTCCGGTGTCACGGGGCGGCCCGAGCGCTCCACTTGCTGCTTGAGTGCCTCGACGCGCTCTTTCGGCACGGCCTTGCCGTTGACGATGGCGACATTCTGGGCGGAAACGGGCAGGGCCATCGTGCCCAGCACGGCGGCGGCCACGAGGCCGGACAGGAGCTGTTTCTTCATGCGGAATCCAAAAAATGAGAGGTTGTTTGCCAGCTGAGTTCCGGCAACTGGGGACATGGGGGCCGGTTCAGAGAACTTCAATGGCAAGGGCGTGAACCCCTTGGTCAATAAATTCTTGCAGCGCATCATACACAAGGCGGTGCTGCGCGACCCGGGCCTTGCCTGTAAACAAAGGTGACGAAATGCGGACCCGGAAATGGGTGCCGAAACCAGTGCCGTTGGCCCCCGCATGTCCCGCATGGGCGGCGCTTTCGTCGAGCACTTCCAGGGCCGTGGGCGTGAGCCGGTCCGCCAGGGCCTGGTGCATCTGCTGCGCGAGTGTGGTCATGGCAGGTCGTCCTTCAGGCTGCGGGCTCATCGCCTTCGTCGCCCTTGAGGTGGGGCGCCACATAGATGCCCTGGCCCACCAGGAAGACCAGCGGGAAGGCATACCCCCAGAGCTTGAAGTCCACCCAGGCCTCGGTGCTGAAGTTGACGACGACATACGCGTTGATGGCCGACATGAACGCGCAGTACACGATCCAGGCGACGTTCAGCCGGTGCCACACACCCTCTGGCAGGGTCAGCTGGCTGCCCAGCAGCATCTTGAGGAAGTTCTTCTTCATGATCCACACCGCCACCGCGAGCGCGACGGACATGGCGCCGTACAGCACGGTGGGCTTCCACTTGATGAAGCGGTCGTCCTGCAGCACCAGCGTGAGCGTGCCGAACAGCAGGATCAGCACCAGGGTCACCTTGTGCATGGTCTGCAGGCGCCGGTCGATGGCGTAGATCAGGGCCATCTGCGCGACGGTGGCGCCCATGAGCACCGCGGTGCCCACATAGATGCCGTACAGCTTGTAGGCCCCGAAGAACAGCAGGATGGGGAAGAAGTCGATCAGGATTTTCATGGGGTCAGGGGCGGGTCTCGGGGCTCAGTCCTTGCCGGATTCGAAATCCAGCGAGGCCGAGTTCATGCAGTAGCGCAGGCCGGTGGGGGTGGGGCCATCTTCGAAGACATGGCCCAGGTGGGCCCCGCATTGTGCACACACTGTCTCGGTGCGGACCATGCCATGGCTGCGGTCCACGATCTCGGTGATCGCCCCGGGGATGGCCTCGGAGAAACTGGGCCAGCCGCAGCCGGCATCGAACTTGGTCACCGAATCGAACAATTTCGCGCCGCAGCAGATGCAGTGGTAGCTGCCATCGGCCCAGTGGGCCTCGTATTTGCCGGTGAAGGGGCGTTCGGTGGCGGCATGGCGCGTCACCTGCAGGGCGGCGGGTTCGGCGCCCTTGCCCTGCAGGATGGCTTGCCACTCGGCTTCGGTCTTCTGGACGGGGTAGGTCATGATGAACAGCTGATCTCGATGGAAGACGCCCAGTCGGGCGGGAAGGCTGCGTAGGCGTCGTGCCCGGGGTGCTCGTCGAAGGGGTGCTCCAGCAGCCGCTGAAGGGTTTGGAGTTCACTGAAGTCGCCAAGTTTCGCCGCACGGATGGCTTGCTCGCCCAGGTGGTTGCGCAAGACGAACTTGGGATTCGTTTTTAGCATCAAATCGGCCGCTGGCGCTTGCCCATCAAGCGCCAGCAGCTCTGAATAGGATAGCAACCACTGGTCCAGGGCGGCGCGGTCGGCAAACAGGTCCCGCACCGGCTCGAAATCGCGCCCGGCCACTGCATGCGACAGGCGGCGCCAGAAGATCGTGTAGTCCACACCGTTGCGGGCGAGCAGCAGCAGGATGCCGTCGATCAGTTGCCCATCGCCTTCGCTGGCGCCCGCAAGCCCCAGCTTGGCGCGCATGCGGGCCATGAATTCCTGGGGGAACACGCTCTTGTAGGACTCCAGGGCCTGCTTGGCCAGTTCCTGGTCGCCGATCAGGGGCAGCAGCGCCTGCGCCAGGCAAAACAGGTTCCAGTACGCCACGTTGGGCTGGCGGTTGTAGGCATAGCGGCCCTGGGTATCGCTGTGGTTGCACACGTGGCCGGGCACGAAGGCATCCAGAAACTGGAAAGGGCCGTAGTCGATGGTCAGGCCCAGGATGCTCATGTTGTCGGTGTTCATCACCCCGTGGCAAAACCCCACGGCCTGCCACTGCGCCATCAGCCTGGCCGTGCGCTCGCTCACGGCCTGCAGCAGCGCGGCGTAGGCATTGCCGCCGACCTCGGTGGTGCCCCGGCATTCGGGGTAGTAGCGGTCGATGACATAGTCGGCCAGGGCCCGAAGCTGTGGCTGCAGGTCGTTGGCGGCGAAGTGCTCGAAATGGCCAAAGCGCACGAAACTGGGGGCCACGCGCGTGACCACGGAGGCTGTTTCGATCTCTTCGCGGCGCACGGGCGCGGGCGAGCCGGTGATGCACAGCGCGCGCGATGTCGGAATGCCCAGGCCATGCATGGCCTCGCTGCACAGGAATTCGCGGATGCTGGAGCGCAGCACGGCCCGCCCGTCGCCCATGCGGGAGTAGGGCGTGCGCCCCGCGCCCTTGAGCTGGATTTCCAACCCGCCGGCGGTTTCCCCCAGCAGGATGGCCCGGCCGTCGCCCAGCTGGCCGGCCCAGACGCCGAACTGGTGCCCGCTGTAGACGCTTGCAAGGGGCCGCGAGCCAGCGAGCAGCACGTTGCCCGTGAAGGCCTGCAGGGCTTCGTCGCTCTCCAGCCATGCAGGGTCCAGGCCGATCAGCCGCGCCACGGCGGCGCTGGTTCCCACCCAGTGCGGCGCGGGCAGCGGGGTCGGGCGCAGTTCGGTGAAAAAGTCCGGTCCCAGGGCCGCGAAACCATGGTTCCAGGCCAGGCCGATGTCGGCGGTGGTGTCGCTGTCGGCGGGCAGGTTCATGGGGTCGATTGTCTCGCACCGGTGATGCCCCGGCCCCGGCAGGGCCATGGGTGGGGGAGGGTGGAACCCGTTGCGCCGCGCGCAGGCCGCCGCGCGGCCCGCGTGGGTTCGCCGGGTGTTCTCAGGCGCCCTGTTCGGATGCCGTGCTTTCGGGCTCCGCGTGCAGTACGTGGGCCCGGTACTGGCCGGGCGGCATGCCGAACCAGCGCTTGCACGCCCGAAACAGGTTGCTCTGGTCGGCGAACCCCAGCAGATCGGCCACCTCAGCCAGGCTGCGGCGCTCATCGCTCAGGTACTGGCCGGCCAGCTCGCGCCGCGTGTCGTCCAGCAGTTGCTGGTAGCTCACGGATTCGGCCTGCAGGCGCCGCTGCAGCGTGCGGTCGGTCAGGTGCAGGCGCGCCGCCACGTCTTCGCGGCGGGGTTCGCCCAGGTGCAGGATGCGGGCCACCTCGGTGCGCACGCGCGTGCTGGCCAGCGTCTGGCCCAGGTGGTCCAGTTCGGTCTCGACCAGTCTTTCGTGCAGGGCCCACAGGCTGGGGTTGTGGGTGGGAATGGGGGCCAGAAGGTCGGCCTCGGCCAGCAGGAAGCGGTTGGCGGGCTGGCTGAAGTGCGGCAGCAGGCCGAAGGCGGAGCGGTAGCGCGCCTCGTCCGCGGGCGGCGGGGTGATGAGTTCGACCGCCAGCGGCGTGAGCTCGCGGCGCGTCAGCCAGCCGCACAGGGTCAGCAGGGTCAGCACGGCGAACTCGACCCGCTGGCGCGGAATGGGCCGGGTGGCGCCGATGTGGCTCAGGACGAGCCAGTACCCGCGCGGCCCGCGCTCCATCTCGAAGGTGGTGGCGTCCGAGATCACCGCCATGTGCCGCTGCAGGTGCTGAAACCCAGCAAGGAGATTGGGGCCCGACGCCAGCGCATAGCCCACCAGATCCACGTTGCCGTAGCGCCCGGTCAGGTTGCGGTCGAGCCCCAGCCCCGGCTTGCCGTACTGCGCCGCGGCCAGCTCCCACAGGCGGCTCACGCGGTCTACGTCGACGCGGGTCTGGGGCAGGTGCAGCGCGGCCAGGTCGATGCCCGCCTCGGTGCACAGCTGTGCGGCCGGCAGGCCCTCGGCCGCGAACATGTCCGCGATGCCCCGCACCCAGGCGGCCGAACTGGTGCGTGGGGTCATGGGTGGTTTTTCCCCTCAGGGTTAACGCTAGGGTGGTGTTCTGAAGTCACTGTTTTGGCGAGGTTGCGATAGTGGGCCGAAGGCGAAGCATTCACACAATCGTCGCTGAGGACGGGCCCTGCCGCAAGTGTGACGCTTCGGAGAGGCCCGCCCCATTCCTGAAAACCCCAAAGGAGACAAAACATGCCCGATTTTCAGTGGTGTCTGCGGTGGAGTGCCGCCGTGCTGTCGGTGTTGGCGACAACGGCGTGTGGCGGTTCGGACGGCAAGCCCCCCGAGCTGCGGGAAACCCGCTACGGCATGGTGCGTGGCGTGGACGACAGCGCCGCCACCGGCACCTATGCCTGGAAGGGCATTCCCTTCGCGAGGCCGCCGGTGGGCGAGCTGCGCTGGCAGCCGCCGGTGGAGCCCGTGGCATGGTCGGGCGAACGCAATGCCAGCCAGTTCGGCAATGCCTGCCTGCAGATGGGCCGCATCTACGGTCCCGGCGCCAACAACCGGTTCGACGACACCATCGGCCAGACGCTCAACACGCCCGTGGGGAACGAGGATTGCCTGACGCTCAACATCTGGCGCCCGGCCACGTCGCAGGACAACCTCCCCGTGCTGCTGTTCCTGCATGGCGGCAGCGCCATCTCGGGTTACACCGCCGATCCCGTGTACGACGGCGCGGCGCTGGCCCGCGCGGCCAATGCCGTGGTGGTGACCGCCAACTACCGCCTGGACGTGCTGGGGTTCATGCAGCTGCCCCAGCTGCACGGCGGCGGCCAGCCCTATACGGGCAACTACGCCCTGCTCGACAACGTGCAGGCACTGCGCTTCATCCAGAACAACATCGCCGGTTTTGGCGGCAACGCGGGCAATGTCACGCTGATGGGGCAGTCGGCGGGCGCCATCAATGCGCTGGCGCTGCTGACGGCGCCCCAGGCTGCTGGGCTGTTCCACAAGCTCCTGCCGGTGAGCGGGGGGATTTCGCTGGCGGCGAATTTGCCGCCCGGCTCCATTCCCACGCTCAATCCTGCATCCCGGTATGCCACCCAGTCCGGCATGCTGCTGGCGCATCTGGCGCTGGCCGACGGCCTGGCGCCCGCGTTGCCCGCCGCCCAGGCACTGGTCGCGGGCTGGCCCGCCTCCCAGGTGGCCGGCTACCTGCGCGGCAAGGATGCGAGCGTGATCCTGCAGACGCTGCTCAAGAACGGGCTCACCGGGTCCGGCCCCATCCCCGACGGCGTGGTGGTGCCCGCCGATCCGATCGCCGAACTGGGAGCCGGGCGCTATCACAAGGTGCCTGTCCTGTCCGGCTACACGGCGGACGAGGGCAAGCTGTTCGCGCCGTTCCTGGCATTGCTGGGGGGCAAGCCGGGGATGAAGATTTCCGACGCGGACCGCTTCGCGATGATGCAGAAGTTCAACCCCGACGCGCCCACCACGCTCACGGCCGGCGACATCCTGGATGCCTCCTATCTGCCCGTGACGGCGCCCGGCACGGGCTACAACGCGCGCACCCGCCTGCTGGGCAGCGTGTTCATCGACCCGAGCCGCGACAACCTGCTCAACACCCTGCGCAGCCAGCAATCCGCGGTATGGAGCTACCAGTTCAACTGGGCGCAGCAGCCCGCGCCCTGGAACGACGTGTACGGCGCGGCGCATGCGTTCGACCTGCCGTTCCTGTTTGGCAACTTCGGGCCTTCGGTCTTTGCCAGGGCCACCAACAGCGCGGCCAACCAGCCAGGGCGCCTGGCGCTCTCCAAGGCCATGATGGACAGCGTGCGCGCGTTCGTGCACACGGGAGATCCGAACAACGCGACGGTGAACCAGAACTGGAAGCCGTGGCCCAGCCGGCTCCTGTTCGACGCCGACCAGAAGGCCGTGCGCCTGAGTGTGCAATAAGGTGAGGGTGCCAGTGCGATCTGCAGGGTGTCAGCGCGCCGCGGTGGCGGCGAGGTACGCGTTCAGCGCCTCGTCGTCCACGATGGCCACACGTCCGAAGTCCAGCGACACGATGCCCATGCCTTCCAGCGCGCGCAGCACCTTGTTCACCGTCTGGCGCGACAGGCCCACCAGCTGGCCCAGCTCGTCCTGCGTGAGGTTCAGCCGCCGCGTGCTGCGCCAGAACAGGCGGCTCAGGTACAGCGCGACGCGGTGCTCGGTGGACTGGGTCCGTCCGGCCTCGATGATCGTCATGGCCTGGCCCAGCCGCATGTTCAGGTGCAGCACCAGAAACTGGTTGAACGCCAGGCTGCTCTCGCGCAGCGTTGCGAACAGCGGCAGCGGCAGGCACAGCAGCGTGGTGGGGCGCAGGGCGACCACGTGGTACCGGCGGGGCTCGGGCTTCATGGCCGATCCTTCGCCGAACCATTCGCCATCGGGCACGCCGATGAAGGCCGAGGAGCGCCCCTGGCTGGTGGGGCTTTGGAGCATCACCAGGCCGGACAGCACCGCGTGCCAGCCTTGCACGGCACTGCCGGCCGGCATCATCACTGCGCCCTTGTCGCCGTGCGTGGCGAATACCTCGGCGCGCAGGCGCTCCTGCAGGGCTGCGGGCACGCTGGCAAACCAGGGCTGGGCCGCGATGAACCGTGGGGCGGAGGGGGCGGAACTGAGCATGGGCGTGATTGTCACCGCCCACGCCAGGCGTTCAGGGTATTCCCTTGGCCTTTGTCAATGGGACGACAGGTGTTGGCAGGCGCGGCCGCCGCGCGCACACTGCGGCCCTGTTGCATGTGCGCCGGCCGGCCAGTCCGCTTGCCCTGGGCGACACCGCAATGAGACACGCCGCGCTACGATGACCATTCCATTCACCACAACATCCAAGGAGCACACATGCTGGGCCTGATGCAGAGCCAACCGTTGCTGATTTCGTCGTTGATCGAGTTCGCAGAGCGCCACCATGGCGATGCCGAAATCGTGTCGCGGCGGGTCGAGGGCGACATCCACCGCTACACGTACCGCGATCTGGGCGCGCGTGCACGCCGGTTGGCCAATGCGCTGGACGAGCTCAAGCTCGCGTTCAGCGACCGCGTGGCCACCCTGGCCTGGAATGGCTACCGCCACATGGAGATGTATTTCGGCGTGAGCGGCTCTGGCAGGGTGCTGCACACCGTGAACCCGCGCCTGCACCCCGACCAGATCGCCTGGATCATGAACCATGCCGAAGACCAGGTGCTGTGCTTTGACGTGACGTTCCTGCCCCTGGTGCAGGCCGTGCATGCCCGGTGCCCCACGGTGAAGAAATGGGTGGCCCTTTGCGATGCGGACAAGCTGCCCGCGGATTCCGGCATCCCCGGCCTCACGAGCTACGAAGCCTGGATCGACGCGCAGTCGCCGGACTACGCCTGGCCCGCGTTCGACGAGAACTCGGCATCGAGCATGTGCTACACCAGCGGCACCACGGGCAACCCCAAGGCCGCGCTCTACAGCCACCGCTCGACCACGCTGCACGCCTATGCCGCCGCGCTGCCGGACGTGATGTGCCTGTCGGCACGCGACTCGGTGCTGCCCGTGGTGCCCATGTTCCACGTCAATGCCTGGGGCATCCCGTACTCGGCGGCGCTCACGGGCTGCAAGCTGGTGTTCCCCGGCCCGGCCATGGATGGCAAGTCGATCTACGAACTCATCGAATCCGAGAAGGTCACCTACGCGGCCGGCGTGCCCACCGTGTGGCAGATGATGCTGGGCCACATGAAGCCGGCCGGCCTGAAGTTCTCCACGCTCCGGCGCACCGTCATCGGCGGCTCGGCCTGCCCGCCCGCGATGATCCATGCGTTCAAGGAAGACTTCGGCGTGGAAGTCCTGCACGCCTGGGGCATGACCGAGATGAGCCCGCTGGGCACGCTGTGCACGCTCAAGAACAAGCACCTGGCCATGTCCAAGGACGACCAGATGAAGATCCTGCAGAAGCAGGGCCGCGCGATCTACGGCGTGGACATGAAGATCGTGGGCAGCGACGGCAGCGAGCTGCCCTGGGACGGCAAGACCTACGGCGACCTGCTGGTCAAGGGGCCGTGGATCGTGGACAGCTACTTCAAGGGCGAGGGCGGCCATCCGCTCATCCAGGATGCCCAGCGCCGGGGATGGTTTCCCACCGGCGACGTGGCCACCATCGATGCCGACGGCTTCATGCAGATCACCGACCGCAGCAAGGACGTGATCAAGTCCGGCGGCGAATGGATCAGCTCCATCGACATCGAGAACATCGCCATGGCGCACCCCGCGATTGCGATGGCGGCCTGCGTGGGCATGCCGCATCCCAAGTGGGATGAGCGCCCCATCGTGGCCGTGGTCAAGCGCCCCGGCACCGAGGTCACGCGCGAGGAGCTGCTGGCCTTCTACGAAGGCAAGACCGCCAAGTGGCAGATCCCCGACGACGTGGTGTTCGTCGAGGCCATTCCACTGGGCGCCACCGGCAAGATGCTCAAGACCAAATTGCGCGAGCAATTGAAGGACTACAAGCTTCCGGGCCTTTGAAGAAAGCTTGACGGCGGTGGCCTCAATGCATCGCCGTCGTCGTGGCCGTCGAATCTGGCGCAGACCAGACCAGACCAGGCCAGGCCAGTGCACCCGTGGAACCGGCTTTGCCGGGCCACCGGGTGCGTCCCCCTCCCGCGCAGCGAGAGAGGGTGAAGGCGCGCAGCGCCACAGGGGGTGACACCGATTCCAGTCACGTGTGCGACGCTGGTAGGGGCAATCCCTGAGCATCGCTTTGTTGCAACGCGGTACGCTGCGTTGTGTTGATTTACAAGGAGACAAGACCATGAAATTTGCTATTAAGGCTGTAGCAGCCTCGGTACTGTTGGCAAGCGCTGGCGGGGCATTCGCTCAAAAGGGCGAGACGGTGAAGATCGCTTGGCTCGACCCGCTCTCCGGCCTGATGGCGGCAGTGGGAACGAACCAGCTCAAGAGCTTCCAGTTCATCGCTGAAGAGTTCAACAAGAAGAACCCGGCGGGCGTCAAATTCGAGATCATCGGCATCGACAACAAGCTCAGCCCCCAGGAGACCACGAGCGCCCTGCGTTCGGCCATGGACCAGGGCGCACGCTACGTCGTGCAGGGCAACGGCTCCGGTCCGGCCCTTGCCATCATGGACGCGCTGGAAAAGCACAACGCGCGCAATCCCGGCAAGGAAGTGCTGTTCCTGAACTACGCGGCCGTGGACCCCGACCTGACGAACAGCAAGTGCAGCTACTGGCACTTCCGTCTCGATGCAGACACCTCCATGAAGATGGAAGCGCTGACGACCTACATGAAGGACTTGCCTGAAGTCAAGAAGGTCTACCTGATCAACCAGAACTACTCGCACGGCCACCAGGTGGCGAAGTTCGCCAAGGAAATGATGCAGCGCAAGCGCCCCGACGTGCAGTTCGTCGGCGACGACCTGCACCCCCTGGCCCAGGTGCGCGACTTCTCGCCCTACATCGCCAAGATCAAGCAGTCGGGTGCCGACAGCGTGATCACCGGCAACTGGGGTTCTGATCTGGCGCTGCTGATCAAGGCGGCCAACGACGCGGGCCTGAACAACGTCAACTTCTACACCTACTACGGTTCCGTCACCGGCAGCCCCACGGCCATGGGCGCCGCCGCGGCGGGCCGCGTGTACATGGTGGCCTATGCGCACATGAACCTGCCGGGCGAGCTCAACAAGATCGTGGTGGACTACAAGAAGAAGTTCAACGACGACATGTACACCGGTGCCGTGTACCACGCGTTCACCATGCTGTCCGAAGGCTTCGCCAAGGCCAAGTCCACCGACCCGGTCAAGGTGGCCGCCGTGTTCGAAGGCATGAAGTTCAAGAGCTTCAACGGCGAGGTCGAGATGCGCAAGACCGATCACCAGCTGCAGCAGGGCCTGTTCATCTCCAAGTGGGAAAAGGCGGGCGCCAAGTTCCCGATCGACTCGGAGAACACCGGCTACACCTTCGTCCCTGTGAAGTACTACGAGCCCTATGTGGCCAGCACGCCCACGTCGTGCCAGATGAAGCGCCCGTAAATCCGGTTCCATCGCTTCGAGGCCCGACCTACTCGGGCCTTTTTTTTACCTTGCAATGAAAAATTCCAATGAATCCTGAGTTTTTCGTGATTTCCCTGCTGAACGGCGTGAGCTACGGGCTCCTGCTCTTCATGCTGAGCTCGGGCCTCACGCTGATCTTCAGCATGATGGGGGTGCTCAACTTTGCGCACACCAGCTTCTACATGCTGGGGGCTTATTTTGCGTTCACCATCTCCGGGGTAGTGGGCTTCTGGCCGGCGCTGGTGCTGGCCCCGCTCGTCGTGTTCGCGCTGGGCGCCGCCTTCGAGCGCTACTGCCTGCGCCGGGTGCACAAATTCGGGCACGTGCCCGAACTGCTGGTCACCTTCGGCCTTTCGTACCTGATTCTTGAAGTGGTGCAGCTGGTGTGGGGACGCTCCACCGTGCCCTATGGTCTTCCGGAGCAACTGCAGGGACCCCTGTTCTCCCTGTATGGCACGCAGTTTCCCAAGTCGCGCTCTTTCGTGATGCTGGTGGCGTTGCTGATGCTGGTGTCGGTGTGGCTGCTGCTCACGCGCACACGCATCGGCCTGGTGATCCAGGCGGCACTCAAGTACCCCGAGATGGTGGAAGCGCTGGGCCACAACGTGCCGCGCGTCTTCATGCTGGTGTTCGGCGGCGGCGCCGCGCTGGCCGGCCTGGCCGGCGTGATCGGCGGCAACACCTACGTGACCGAGCCCGCGATGGCGGCATCGGTGGGCTCCATCATCTTCGTGGTGGTGGTGGTCGGCGGCATGGGCTCGCTGGCGGGGGCCTTCCTCGCGTCGCTGCTCATCGGCCTGGTGCAGACCTTCGCCGTGGCGCTCGACTATTCGCTGATCCATGTCTTCCAGGCCGTGGGCGTGGCGGTGACCGACCAGACCTTCGGCTATCCCTTGCTCAAGCTCACGATTTCCCAGGTGGCGCCCATCCTGCCCTATCTGTTCCTCGTGCTGATCCTGATCTTCCGCCCCAAGGGCCTTCTGGGCACGCGGGAGGACTGATGCCATGAATTCCACTACGACAACCACCCCCGCTGTTTCCAGCGCCACCTCCTACTACCGGTTCAAGCCGTGGAACGTGGGCCGGTTCATGATCTGGACCCTGTTCGCGGTCATGCTCATCGTCGCGCCCATGCTGTTTCGCAGCAGCCTGGCGCTGACCATGCTCTCGCAGATCGGCTACCTGATCATCATCTGCCTGTCCTACAACATCCTGCTGGGGCAGGGGGGGATGCTGAGTTTCGGCCACGCGGTGTACACCGGGCTGGGTTCGTTCATCGCCATCCACGCGATGAACATGGCGACCAAGGGCTCGGTCAACATTCCCCTGGTGTTCATCCCGCTGGTCGGCGGCCTGGCCGGAGCGTTCTTCGCCATCCTGCTCGGTTTCGTGACGACCAAGAAGTCGGGCACCACCTTCGCCATGATCACGCTGGGCATTGGCGAACTGGTCGCCTCCATGGCGCTGATGTTCCCTGAGTTCTTTGGCGGGGAGGGCGGCATTACCACCGACCGCGTGTATGGCAAGGCCTTCTTCGGCCTGAACTTCGGCTCGGGCATGCAGGTGTACTACCTGATCGCAGCCTATTGCTTCGTCTGCACCGCCGCCATGTTCGCGTTCACCGGCACGCCGCTGGGCCGCATCCTGAACGCCGTGCGCGACAACCCCGAGCGCGTGGAGTTCATCGGCTACAACACGCAGCGCGTGCGCTACTTCGCGTTCATCATCGCGGGCTTCTTCGCGGGCATTGGCGGGGGGCTGGCCACCATCAACTTCGAGATCATCACGGGCGCCGACAGCCTGAGCGTGATCCGATCCGGCGGCTACCTGCTGTTCACGTTCCTGGGCGGTGCCACCTTCTTCTTCGGGCCCATCATCGGCGCGGTGCTGCTGGTGCTGGCGTCGGTGCTGCTGTCCGAGCTGTCCAAGGCCTGGCTGCTGTACCTGGGCCTCGTGTTCCTGTTCATGGTGATGTATGCGCCCGGCGGCATCGCCAGCCTGATCATGATGAACCTGCGGCTGGCCAAGTACGGCAAGCTGCGCCCGCTCTGGAGCTCCTACCTGGCCCTGGCCGGCACGGCGCTGGTGGGCGTGATGGGTGCGGCCTGCATGATCGAGATGACCTACCACCTGCAGCTCAACGCAGCGCTGGGGCCTGAGCTGACGTTCCTGGGCGCGACACTCAATGCCAAGGGCTTCACGAGCTGGTTCGGCGCCATTTTCGTGATGGTCACGGGCTTTGGACTCTTTGAACTCTGCCGTCGCCAGTTCGTGCGCCAGTGGAGCACGATCCAGGAAGAGATCGAACATGAAATCAAGCGTGGGGAGGCGCTGTAAACATGGCGGCTGACAACGCAACCAATACCTATGCGCTCGAACTGCGCGACCTGCGCAAGAGCTTTGGCAAGACGGAAATCATCCGTGGCGCGAACCTGGCGGTCGCTCCGGGCGAACGCGTGGCCATCATCGGCCCCAACGGCGCGGGCAAGTCCACGCTGTTCAACCTCATCAGCGGGCGCTTCGCACCCACCAGTGGGGACGTGATCCTCAACGGCCAGCGCATCAACGGCCTGGCACCGTACGAGATCAACCGCAAGGGGCTGTCGCGCAGCTTCCAGATCACGAACATCTTTCCCAAGCTCTCGGTGTTCGAGAACCTGCGCTGCGGCGTGCTGTGGAGCATGGGCTACCGCTACACCTTCCTGCGTTTCCTGTCGAACCTGCACGACGCCAACGAGCGCGCCAAGCAGCTCATGGAGATGATCAAGCTCGACAAGAAACGCGACACGCTGGCCATGAACCTCACGTATGCCGAGCAGCGCGCTCTCGAGATCGGCATCACCATCGCGGGCGGCGCCAACGTGATCCTGCTGGACGAACCCACGGCCGGCATGAGCAAGAGCGAGACCACGCGCTTCATCCACCTGATCAAGGAGGTGACCGAGGGCCGCACCCTGCTCACGGTGGAGCACGACATGGGCGTGGTCTTCGGCCTGGCCGACAAGATCGCCGTGGTGGTGTATGGCGAGGTGATCGCTTTCGATACACCCGAGAAGGTGCGCGCGAATGCGCGCGTGCAGGAGGCCTACCTGGGATCGGCCGTGGCCGACGAGCAGGGCGCGGGACACTGACTTATGCTGAAAATAGACAATCTCCACGCCTACTACGGCAAGAGCCATGTGCTGCATGGCGTGAGCTTCGACGTGCAGCCCGGCGAGATCGTGGCGCTGCTCGGGCGCAACGGCTCGGGCCGCTCCACCACCGCCAAGGCCATCATGGGCCTGGTGGACTGGGAGGGCACGCTGCAGTTCAAGGGCCAGGACCTCAATGGCAAGAAGGCCTATGAGATCGCCCACCTGGGCCTGGGCTACGTGCCCGAGAGCCGGGACGTGTTCCCCAACCTCACCGTGCACCAGAACCTGCTGCTCGGCCAGAAGGGCAACGGCAAGGGCAGCCGCTGGTCGTTCGACGACATGTACGAGATGTTCCCGCGCCTCAAGGAGCGCCAGCACACCGAGGCGGGGGTGATGTCCGGCGGCGAGCAGCAGATGCTCACGCTGTGCCGCACGCTCATGGGCGACCCGGACCTGATCATCATCGACGAGCCGACCGAGGGCCTGGCGCCCAAGATCGTCGAACTGGTGGGCCAGTACCTGCAGACCATCAAGGCGCGCGGCATCTCGGTGCTGCTGATCGAGCAGAAGCTGACCATCGCCATGAAGATCTCGGACCGCGCGCTGGTGATGGGGCATGGCTCCATCGTCTTCCAGGGCACGCCGGACAGCCTGCGGGCCGACAACTACATCCGCAAGGAATGGCTGGAGGTATGAAGGCCCTCCTGAGTCGCTTCGCGCCATCCCCCCACGGGGGGGGCGCTCCCAGCGCGGCGGGGCGGCCCTTGCGCGGGAGCGCTGGCCTTGGCCGCGTCCGATTCAAAGGCCATGAGCCCTGCTACAGCCTGTGATTGGCCCAGAGAGGCGCCTGGACTGACCTGGCGCCTCTTTTTTTGCCCGAAGAGACGGGTTGGCGGCCAGGAGCCATGTCCCCACCGGGACAAATTGACACGCCAGCGCCGCGCGAAGTCTCTACAATAAAAACGCACGATCGTTCTTTTTCACTCTCCAAGGAACAACAGCACCATGACCGCTGAATACAAAGTCCACGGCTCCGTTGCCGTGATCACCATGGCCAATCCCCCCGTCAACGGACTCGGTCTGGCGACCCGCCAGGGCATCGTGGACGGCCTCGGCCGTGCCAATGCCGATGCAGCGGTCACTTCCATCGTCATCACCGGCGCTGGCGGGGCCTTCTCCGGGGGGGCCGACATCAAGGAGTTCGGCACCGACAAGTCCCTGCAGGAGCCCAACCTGCTGTCGGTGATCGCCGCCATCGAGAACTCGGCCAAGCCCGTCGTCGCCGCCATGCACACGGTCGCCATGGGCGGTGGCCTGGAGCTGGCTCTGGGTTGCCACTACCGCATTGCCGCGCCTGGCTGCGCCATCGCGCTGCCGGAAGTCAAGCTGGGCCTGATCCCCGGCGCGGGTGGCACGCAGCGCCTGCCGCGCGTGATCGGCGTGGAGGCGGCGCTCAACATGATCGTGAGCGGCGAGCCCGTCAAGAGCGAAATGATTGGTGGCGTGCCAGGCCAGAAGCTGTTTGACAAGATGGCCGCGTCCGCCGAGTCCCTGGCGCAGGAAGCCCTGGCCTTCGCCCAGAGCGTGGCTGACGCCCGTCCGCTGCCCCTGGTGCGCAATTTCCCCTGCAAGCATCCCGAAGGCGACGCGTACTTCCAGTTCGCGCGCAACATGGTCAAGGGCATGGCCAAGAACTTCCCGGCGCCCGCCAAGTGCGTGGACGCGGTCGAAGCCGCCACGAAGAAGAAGTTTGCCGAAGGCATGCTGGTCGAGCGCGAGATCTTCATCAACCTGATGTGGACGGCCGAGTCGCGCGCGCTGCGCCACCTGTTCATGGCCGAGCGTGCGGCCAGCAAGATTCCCGACGTGCCGTCCGACACCCCCAAGCGCGACATCAAGCTGGTGGGCGTGATCGGCGCCGGCACCATGGGCGGCGGCATCTCCATGAATTTCCTGAACGCGGGCGTCCCCGTCAAGATCCTGGAGATGAAGCAGGAAGCCCTGGACCGTGGCGTGGCCACGATCAAGAAGAACTACGAAGCCCAGGTCAAGAAGGGCAAGCTCAAGCAGGACAAGTACGAGCAGCGCATGGCCCTGCTTAGCACCACGCTGAGCTACGACGATCTCAAGGACTGCGACCTCATCATCGAAGCCGTGTTCGAGGAGATGGGCGTCAAGGAAGCCGTGTTCAAGCAGCTCGACGCCGTGGCCAAGCCCGGTGCCATCCTGGCCTCCAACACCTCCACGCTCGACGTGGACAAGATCGCCGCCTTCACCCAGCGTCCGCAGGACGTGGTGGGCATGCACTTCTTCAGCCCCGCCAACGTGATGAAGCTGCTGGAAGTGGTGCGCGGCAAGCACACCGCCAAGGACGTGCTGGCCACCGTGATGGCCATCGGCAAGAAGATCAAGAAGACTTCCGTGGTCTCGGGCGTGTGCGATGGTTTCATCGGCAACCGCATGATCGAGCAGTACAGCCGCCAGGCAGGATTTCTGCTGGACGAAGGCTGCACTCCCCAGCAGGTGGACAAGGCGGTCGAGAAGTTCGGCTTTGCCATGGGTCCGTTCCGCATGGGCGACCTGGCCGGCAACGACATCGGCTGGGCCATCCGCAAGCGCCGCGCCGTGGAGCGCGCCGACATGAAGTACAGCCGGACCGCCGACAAACTGTGCGAGCTGGGCCGCTTCGGCCAGAAGACAGGCGCGGGCTGGTACGACTACCAGGCCGGCAAGCGCGATGCGATCCCGAGCGACCTGGTCAACAAGATGATCGAAGACCACCGCAAGGAACTGGGCATCACGCCGCGCAAGATTTCGGACGAAGAGATCGTCCAGCGCCTGGTGTTCGCCCTGGTCAACGAAGGCGCGCACATCCTGGAAGACGGCATCGCCAGCAAGTCGGGCGACATCGACATGGTGTACCTCACGGGCTACGGCTTCCCCATTCACCGCGGCGGCCCCATGCACTACGCCAGCGAAGTGGGCCTGTTCAACGTGGTGCAGGCTATGGACCGCTTTGCCAAGAACCCCAACGACGATGCGGCGTTCTGGAAGCCCGCCCCGCTGCTGGCCAAACTCGCCGCAGAAGGCAAGGCGTTCAACTGACATCGATGCGAAGCCGCACCGCGTGCGCAGGCCGCAGGCCGCCACGGGTGCGTTCCACCCCCTGAAAGGATTTCCCCATGACCTCCGCAGTGATTGTTTCCACCGCCCGCACCCCGCTCGCCAAGAGCTGGAAGGGTTCCTTCAACATGACCCACGGCGCCACGCTGGGCGGCCATGCCGTGCAGCACGCCGTGGCGCGCGCCGGCATCGATGGCGCCGATGTCGATGACGTCATCATGGGCTGCGCCACGCCCGAAGGCGCCACCGGCAGCAACATCGCCCGCCAGATCGCGCTCAAGGCCGGCCTGCCCATCACGAGCTCGGGCGTGACGGTGAACCGTTTCTGCTCCTCCGGGCTGCAGACCATCGCCCTGGCCGCCCAGCGCATCATCGCGGGCGAAGCCGACGTGTTCGTGGCCGGCGGCGTGGAGAGCATCTCCTGCGTGCAGCAGGAGATGAACCTGCACATGATCCAGGACCTGGCCCTGGCCAAGCAGAAGCCCGAGATCTACTGGAGCATGCTGCAGACCGCCGAGCAGGTGGCCAAGCGCTACAACATCGGCCGTGAAGCCATGGACGAATACGGTGCCGCCAGCCAGCAAAAGGCCTGCGCGGCGCAGGCCGCCGGCCTCTTCGACGCCGAGATCGCCCCCATCACCGTCACTGCCGGCGTGGCCGACAAGACACTGGGCCTGATCACCAGGCAGGTCACGGTGAGCAAGGACGAAGGCACGCGTGAAGGCACCACGGTCGAGGCGATCCAGGGCCTGCGCTCGGCGCTGCCCGGCGGCCTGATCTCGGCCGGCAATGCCAGCCAGTTTTCCGACGGCGCGGGCGCCTGCGTGGTGACCAGCGAGGAGTACGCCAGCAAGAAGGGCCTGAAACCCCTGGGCCGCTTCCTGGGCTTCGCGGTGGCGGGCTGCGAACCCGACGAGATGGGCATCGGCCCGGTCTTCGCCGTGCCCAAGGTGCTCAAGAAGCTGGGTCTCACGGTCAACGACATCGACCTGTGGGAGCTCAACGAAGCCTTCGCGGTGCAGGTGATCTATTGCCGCGACAAGCTGGGCATTCCGGCGGACCGCCTGAACGTGAACGGGGGGGCCATTGCCGTGGGCCATCCCTACGGCGTGTCGGGCCAGCGCCTCACGGGCCATGCGCTCATCGAAGGCAAGCGCCGCGCCGCCAAGCGCGTGTGCGTGACGATGTGCATTGGCGGCGGCATGGGTGCCGCAGGCGTGTTCGAGGTGTTCTGAGGCATGGCCTCGGACCGCCCCACCGACATGCGGTCCGGGATGGCCTCGCCCGAGGCCTTCCTGGCGCTGGGCCGGCAGGTGCTGGCCAACCAGCCCTTCAGCGTGCTGCTGGGGGCGGAGCTGGCGGCGCTGGAGCCGGGTCGGTGCGAGCTGTCCCTGGCGCTCACGCCGCAGCTGCTCCAGCAGCATGGTTTTGCGCACGGCGGGGTGGTGAGCTATCTCGCGGACAACGCGCTCACCTATGCCGGCGGAACGGCCATGCAGGTGCCGGTGGTCACGTCCGAGTTCAAGATCAACTACCTGCGGCCCGCGGTGGGCGAACGCCTGCTGGCCCGTGCCGAGGCGGTGCACCATGGCAAGAGCCAGGCTGTATGCCGCTGCGAGGTATTTGCGGTCCGAGGCGGGCAGGAAAAGCTCTGCGCCGTGGCGCAGGGCACGATTGCGGCATTGCCCGCTGCGGCGGGGCAGGGCGTGCCGGGCGAAGGGGCCGCGGCGGGCGAAGACTGACGGGATGAAGGGGCGGACTACAAATTGTTTCTTTGTCGGGGCGTGACGTGGAGGTCCGGTGCCGGCCGCACGGGCAGAATCCCCGCGGCCACCGGTGTGCTGGTGGCCCTGGCCTCCGTCCTCCACCCCAACCCGGTACCTTCCATGCGTTGCCTGCTTCCTTCCGCCCCCCTTCTTGTCGCCCTGTCGGCCCTGGCCATGGCATGTGGCGCCCACGCCCAGAGCTTCAAGCTCCAGCTGCCGCTGGAGTCCGATCCTGACGTGGTGCTGCAGGACATCGTGCTCGACGCGCGGCAGACGCGTGTGACGCTGCTGGTGAAAAACACCACCGACGAGGCGTTTGAGGCCTGCGCGCAGCCCACCGGCTCGGCCGATGCGTTCACGCTCAAGGACCTGGGCAGCGGCGCCGTGCTGCAGCAGCAGGCGATCAGCGGCCTGACGTTCTGCAATGTGAAGATGGATGTGGTGAAGCCCGGCCGCACCAAGATCCTCAAGATCACCTTCCCGCCGCTCCCCGCGGGTGCATCGCGCCTGCAGCTGGGCGAGGCCAGTTGCCAGCCCAGGCCCGATTCGGACATGGACTACTGGTGTTTCAAGAATATTGTGCTGCCCGCACGCTGAGCCCCTGAACGCAGGGGCTGGACCGGGCATTGCACGCAGTGACAAGGAGACCTTATGACCCTGCGTTCCACCCTCGACTTCCTGCTGTACGACTGGCTTGATGCCAAGGCCCTGACGGCCCGCACGCGTTTTTCCGACCATTCGCGCGACACCTTCGACGCGGTGCTCGACACCTGCGAGCGCATCGCGCGCGAGAAGTACGCGCCCTTCAACCGCACGGTGGACATCGAGGAGCCTCATTTCGACGGCGAGAAGGTCACGCTGCCCCAGTGCACGCACGATGCGCAGAAGGCCTACGCGGCCTCGGGCATGCTCAGTGCCGCGCAGGACTACGACATTGGCGGCATGCAGCTGCCCTACACGGTGGAGGCCGCGGCCAACAGCTTCTTCGCCGTGGCGTCGATCAGCATGGGCTCGGGCCTGCTCACGGTGGGCAATGCCAACCTGTTGATGGTGCATGGCACCGAGGCGCAGAAAACCGTGTTCGCGCTCAACGAATTCTCGGGCCGCTTCTCGGGCACCATGTGCCTGTCGGAGCCGCAGGCGGGTTCGTCGCTCAGCGACGTGGCCACGCGCGCCGTGCCCGATGGCGAGGGCTTCGAGAGCGACCCGCTGGGCCCGCGCTACCGCTTGAAGGGCAACAAGATGTGGATCTCGGCCGGCGAGCACGAGCTCACCGAGAACATCATCCATCTGGTGCTGGCCAAGATCCCCGGGCCCGACGGCAAGCTCGTGCCCGGTACCAAGGGCATTTCGCTCTTCATCGTGCCCAAGAAACTGGTGGACACCGACGGCAAGCTCACCGGCGTGCGCAACGACGTGGCGCTGGCGGGCCTGAACCACAAGCTCGGCTGGCGCGGCACGACCAACACGCTGCTCAACTTCGGCGAGGGCAAGTACCCGGTCGATGGCGAGGCCGGCGCCGTGGGCTACCTGGTAGGCCAGCCCGGCAAGGGCCTGCACTGCATGTTCCACATGATGAACGAGGCGCGCATCGGCATCGGCATGGCCGCTACCATGCTGGGCCTGGCGGGCTACTACGCGAGCCTCGACTACGCGAAGAACCGCCCCCAGGGCCGTCCGGTGCAGGGACCCAAGGATGGCGCCGCTGCCGTGGTGAAGGACGTGGCCCAGCCGCAGGTGCGCATCATCGAGCACGCCGACGTCAAGCGCATGCTGCTGGCGCAAAAATCGTACGGCGAGGGCGCGCTGGCGCTCAACCTGTTCTGCGCGCGCCTGGTGGACGAGCAGGCCACGGGCGATTCGGCCGCCGCCGACGAGGCGCGCCTGCTGCTGGAGGTGCTGACTCCCATCGCCAAGAGCTGGCCCAGCGAGTGGTGCCTGGAGGCCAACAGCCTGGCCATCCAGATCCACGGCGGCTATGGCTATACGCGCGATTTCCCGGTGGAGCAGTACTGGCGCGACAACCGCCTGAACATGATCCACGAGGGCACGCACGGCATCCAGGCCATGGACCTGCTGGGCCGCAAGGTGCTGATGGAGGGCGGACGTGGCCTGCAACTGCTGGCCGGGCGCATCAATGCCACCATCGAACGCGCGATCCAGGTGCCCGCGCTGGCCGCGCATGCCAACGCGCTGGGCGCGGCGCTGCAGCAGGTGGGCGCCGCCACCAAGGCCGCATGGGCCACGGGCCAGCCCGCCGACGCGCTGGCCAATGCCGTGCCCTACATGCAGGCCTTTGGCCACATGGTGCTGGCCTGGGTGTGGCTGGACGTGGCGCTGGTCACGCTGGCCGCCGATGCACAGCTGGCCCGGCCGGCCAGCGTGGGCCGCATGGGCGCGATGCGCTTTTTCTTCCACTACGAGCTGCCCAAGATCGGTGCCTGGCTGCAGGTGGTGAGCGCGCGCGATGCGACCTGCGCCGCCTTTCCCGAAGAGGCGTTCTGATGGTGGCACCCCGAACGCTGCAACGCCTGCACAAGCTCATCTGGACACTCATCTACGGCGGCCTGCTCACGCTGGTGCTGGGCATCGCCACGGGGCGCACCGATGGTGCGCTGGGCTGGAGCCTGGTGGTGGGCGGCGCCCTGGTGGCCGTGGTGGGCGTGGCGCTGATCGCGGTGCGCGCGCGCCTGAAGGCGGGCTGACCCCGCCGGCCGACGCGGTGGCGACACAATGGCCCCGCGTTGCGCCGCACAATCATTGACTGATTTCCCCTGCCGGAGCAGCGCGGCGCGTGGCGCCTCCGTTCCGGGCAGACGACCCATCCAGAGCAACCCAAGGAGACAACCCATGACCCGCACCATCCAACAATTGTTTGACCTGACTGGCAAGACCGCGCTCGTCACCGGCGGCTCGCGCGGCCTGGGCCTGCAGCTGGCCCATGCGCTGGGCGAGGCCGGCGCCAAGATCGTGCTGAGTTCGCGCAAGGCGTCCGACCTGGAAGAAGCCGCCGCCGACCTGCAGGCCGCCGGCATCGACGCCCGCTGGATCGCCGCCGACTGCGCCAACGAGGCCGACATCCGCCGCCTGGCCGACGAGACGCTGGAGCGCCTGGGCCACGTGGACATCCTCGTGAACAACGCGGGCGCCGCCTGGGGCGCACCGGCCGAGGACCATCCCGTGGAGGCCTGGGACAAGGTGATGAACCTCAACGTGCGCGGCTATTTCATCCTCTCCCAGCACATCGCCAAGCACAGCATGATCGGCCGCCGCGGCGGCAGCATCATCAATGTGGCATCCATCGCCGGCCTGGGCGGCAACCCCAAGGGCATGAATACCATTGCCTATAACACCTCCAAGGGCGCGGTGATCAACTTCACCCGTGCGCTGGCGGCAGAATGGGGCGCCTACAACATCCGTGTCAATGCCATCTGCCCAGGCTTCTTCCCGAGCAAGATGACGGTGGGTACCCTGAAGGCCATGGGCGAGGAAGCACTGGCGGCGCATGCTCCCCTGGGCCGCCTGGGCGACGATGAGGATTTGAAGGGCCTGTGTGCGCTGTATGCGTCCGATGCCGGCAAGCACATCACGGGCCAGTGGCTTGCGGTCGATGGCGGCGTGAGCATCGTCACGGGCGGCTAGTTGGAGTACAACCCCCCGAGGCGCTTCGCGCCTTCCCCCTTCTCTCGGCTTCGCCGGGAAGGGGAACACCGCCAGCGCGGCGGGGCGGCCCTTGCGCGGCGGTCGCTGGCTGGGGCCGCGCCAGTTTTTGAGTTTGTGTACTGAGGAAATGCCGTGAAAAGTTTTGGTGTCGAAATTCCCTTTGTCAGCCACCTTGGCTTCACCCTGCACCGCATGGAAAAGGGCGAATCCGAACTGCGCTACGAAGCCAGGCCCGAGCACCTGAACTCCTTCGACGTGACCCACGGCGGCGCGTCGATGACGCTGCTGGACGTGACCATGGCCACGGCCGCGCGCAGCGAGACGCCCGACATGGGCGTGGTCACCATCGAGATGAAGACCAGCTTCATGCAGCCCGCCCGCGGCCCGCTGGTGGCCAAGGGGCGGCTCATCCACCGCACCGCCACCATGGCGTTCACCGAAGGCACGGTGTACGACGCGCAAGGCAAGGTGTGCAGCCACGCCACCGGCACCTTCAAGTACGTGAAGCGCCTGCCGGTGGACAGCCGCACCGCGAATGGCCTCAAGGTGATTTCCACCGACTGAGTCCGCTCGGAATTTGGGTAAAAATGGCCGCTGGCGCTTGATGGATAAGCGCTGGCAGCTATCAAAATAGTAGCAAATTTTCAAGGAGTTTCCCATGCCACGCAACCAACAGATCGTTCTCGACAACCGCCCCCAGGGCGAGGCCGTGGCCAGCAACTTCAAGCTGGTGGCGGTGGACACGCCTGCGCTGCAGGACGGCCAGGTGCTGGTGCGCCACCACTACCTGAGTTTGGACCCCTACATGCGCGGCCGCATGAACGAGAGCAAGAGCTATGCGGCGTCCCAGGGCCTGGGCGAGGTCATGATCGGCGGCACCGTGGGCGAGGTGGCCGAGAGCCGCCACCCCAAGTACGCCGTGGGCGACAAGGTGGTGGGCATGGGCGGCTGGCAGGAGTACAGCGTGGTGGACGGCAATGCCGTGGGCGCGCTGCGCAAGGTGGACACCACCCATGTGCCGCTGTCGCACTACCTGGGCGCCGTGGGCATGCCCGGCGTGACGGCGTGGTACGGCCTGGTGAAGATCATCGCCCCCAAGGAAGGCGACACCGTGGTGGTGAGCGCCGCCACCGGCGCCGTGGGCAGCGCCTTCGCCGCGCTGGCCAAGGCGCGCGGCTGCCGCGCGGTGGGCATTGCCGGCGGTGCCGACAAGTGCCGCTATGCGGTCGAGGAACTGGGCTTCGACGCCTGCATCGACTACAAGGAACACAGCGATGTGAAGGCCCTGTCCAAGGCCTTGAAGGAAGCCTGCCCGAACGGCATCGACGGCTACTTCGAGAACGTGGGTGGCTGGATCATGGACGCCGTGATGCTGCGCATGAACGCCTTCAGCCGCGTGGCGCTGTGCGGCATGATCGCCGGCTATGACGGCCAGCCCCTGCCCATGGCCAACCCTGCGCTCATGCTCATCAATCGCATGAAGATCGAGGGCTTCATCGTGAGCGAACACATGGAAGTGTGGCCCGAGGCGCTCAAGGAGCTGGGCACCCTGGTGGGCACCGGCAAGCTGCGCCCGCGCGAGACGGTGGCGCAGGGCATTGCCGCCGCGCCCGAGGCCTTCCTGGGCCTGCTCAAGGGCAAGAACTTCGGCAAGCAACTGGTGAAGCTGATCTGATGACGCTCCGTTGGGTCTGGGCCCGCTTCGATGACCTGGGCGTGCACGCGCTGCATGACGCCCTGGCCCTGCGCTGCAGGGTCTTCATCCTGGAGCAGGGCCCGTACCAGGACCCGGACGGCGCGGACAAGCAATCGTGGCACCTGCTGGGCTATGACGAGGCCGGTGCGCTGCAGGCCTGCCTGCGCGTGGTGGACCCGGGCGTGAACTACCCCGAGCCGTCCATCGGCCGCGTGGTCACGGCCCGGGAGGCGCGCGGCAACGGCACGGGCCGGGCGCTGATGCTGGAAGGCATCGCCCGTTGCAGCGGTGCGTGGCCCGGCCAGTCCATCCGCATCAGTGCGCAGGCCCACCTGCACCGCTTTTACGGCAGCCTGGGCTTCGCGGCCGTGTCGGACGAATACCTCGAAGACGATATCCCCCATATCGAAATGTTGTGGAGCCCATCATGACCACTGCCGCTGCCCGCCCCGCCAGCACCCATGAGGTGTTCAACCAGAGCACCCCCTGGGCCGACGTCAATCTCTTCACCACCAACCGTCCCTTGCAGGATGCGCTGCGCCTGCACAGCCCGGCGCTGCCGCTGGAAGGCCTGACCGCGCTGGGCGCCGAGATGGGCTCCGCCGAGATGCAGGCCCATGCGCGCCTGGCCAACACCTGCCAGCCCCAGCTGCGCACGCACGACCGTTTCGGCCACCGCACCGATGTGGTGGAGTTCCACCCCAGCTACCACGCGCTCATCGGCGCGGCGCTGCGCCACGGGCTGCACGCCACGCCCTGGTCGCGCAAGGATGCCGCGGGCGCGCCGGTGCCGCATGCCCACATCGAGCGCGCGGCGGGCTTCATGCTGTTCACCGAGGCCGAGCCCTCGGTGCTGTGCCCGGTCTCCATGAGCTACGCCGTCACGCCCGCGCTGCGCGGCAACCCCGCCGTGTGGGCCGACTGGAGCGCGGGCCTGGCCAGCACGCGGTACGACCCGCGCCTGGCCCTGTTCTCGCAAAAAACCGCGCTCACCATGGGCATGGGCATGACCGAGAAGCAGGGCGGCTCGGACGTGCGCGCCAACACCACGCAGGCGGTGCCTGACGGCGAGGACGCCTGGGGCCCGCGCTACCGCATCACCGGGCACAAATGGTTCTTCTCGGCGCCCATGTGTGATGCCTTCCTGATCCTGGCGCAGGCGCCCGGCGGGCTCACCTGCTTCTTCCTGCCGCGCGTGCTGCCCGGTGAAGGGGAGGGGTCCGTCAACACCATCCGCATCCAGCGCCTGAAGGACAAGCTGGGCAACCACGCCAACGCGAGTTCCGAGGTCGAGTTCATCGATGCGCTGGCCTGGCGCGTGGGCGAGGAGGGGCGTGGCGTGGCCCAGATCCTGGAGATGGGCACCATGACGCGCCTGGACTGCGCCCTGGGCACCAGCGGCCTCATGCGCCAGGCGCTGAGCATCGCGCTGCACCACACGCGCCAGCGCTCGGCCTTTGGCAAGAAGCTCATCGACCAGCCGCTCATGCGCAATGTGCTGGCCGATCTTGCTCTTGAAAGTGAAGCGGCTACCGCACTATCCATAAGGCTTGCCAGCGCTTTTGATCAAAAAGACAGCAGTGGGCACGAGGCCGTGATGGCCCGCCTGCTCACGCCCGTGGCCAAGTTCTGGGTGTGCAAGCGCGGCAGCGCGTTCGCCCAGGAGGCCATGGAGTGCCTGGGCGGCAACGGCTATGTGGAGGAGGGCGGCGAAGGCACCATGGCCCGCATCTACCGCGAGATGCCGCTCAACTCCATCTGGGAAGGCGCGGGCAACATCATGGCGCTCGATCTGCTGCGCGCCGTGCGCCGCGCCGACACGGCGGCGGCCCTGGCGGACGAGCTGGCCCCGGCGCGCGGCGCCCACCCGGCACTCGACCGCATGGCCAGCGCACTGCCGCTGCGCGTGGACGCGATGACCACCGAGGCCGAGGCCCGGCGCCTGGCGCAGGACGTGGCCTTGGCCGTGCAGGCGGCGCTGCTGTACAGGAGCGCGCCGGCCCGCGTGTTCGGCGCCTTCTGCGATGCGCGCCTGGGTGGCGACTGGGGCTACAGTTTCGGCACGCTGGGCGCGGGCGTGGATTTCGACGCCCTGCTGGACCGCGCGCTGCCTGCATGAGCGGCACCCCCACCACCACACTCTTGCCGGAGAGCCCCCGATGACCACCTCCCTGATCCTGCACCACTACCCCTCGTCCCCTTTCTCGGAAAAGATCCGGCTGGCGCTGGGCTACAAGCAACTGGCCTGGAAGTCGGTGATCATCCCCAGCATCGCGCCCAAGCCCGACGTGGTGGCCCTCACGGGCGGTTACCGCAAGACGCCGTTCCTGCAGATCGGTGCCGACATCTACTGCGACTCGGCCCTGGTCTGCGACGTGCTCGAGCACGTGCAGCCCGAGCCCGTGCTCTACCCGCCACACCTCAAGGGCGTGGCGCGGGTTTTCGCCCAGTGGGCCGACACCACGCTGTTCTGGGCCGCCATGGCCTACAACCTGCAGCCCAAGGGCGCATCGGCCATGTTCGCCAACCTGCCGCCGGCCGCGGCCCAGGCCTTTGGCGAAGACCGCCGCGAGATGAGCGCCGGCATGCAGCGCCTGCGCCCGGCCGATGCCACGGCGGCCTACCGCTCCTACCTGCGCCGCATCGCGCACATGGCCGAGGAGCATGACTTCCTGTTCGGCGCCGAGCCCTGCCTGGCCGACTTTGCCGCCTACCATCCGCTGTGGTTCACGCGCCAGTGCGTGCCGGTGATGGCCGACATCTTTGCCGCCACGCCCGCGTTGCTCGAATGGATGGACCGCGTGGCGGCCCTGGGCCATGGCCGTATGGAAAAGCTGAGCGCTGAGGACGCCATCACCGTGGCGGCGGGGCTGGACCCGCTGCCCCTGGCGGACGACGTGTTCCAGGACGAGCACGGCATCCCGCTCGGCAGCCCGGTGACGATCGCCGCCGAGAGCTTCGGCACCGAACCCACGGAGGGCGAACTGATCGCCGCCACGCGCACGCGCTACACCCTGCGCCGCACCGACCCGCGTGCGGGCACGGTGCACGTGCACTTTCCCCGGATTGGCTACACATTGCGAAAGGCCGAAGCCACCAAATGATCGACGATTTCAAAGGCAAGACAGCCGTTCTCACCGGCGCGGGTTCGGGCTTCGGCCTGGAATGCGCGCGCATCGGCGCGCGCCTCCACATGAACCTGGTGTTGGTGGATGTGCAGCAGGACGCGCTCGACGCGGCCGCCGCCGAGGCGCAGGCCGCCGGTGTCCAGGTGCTGGCGCGCAAGGTGGACGTGTCCGACGCAACGCAGATGGAGCAGCTGGCGGCGGACGTGGAGCAGCGCTTTGGCGCGCCGCACCTGGTGTTCAACAACGCCGGCGTGGGCGCGGGCGGCCTGGTGTGGGAAAACACCGCCAAGGACTGGGAGTGGGTGCTGGGCGTGAACCTCTGGGGCGTGATCCACGGCGTGCGCCTGTTCACCCCCATGATGCTCGCCGCCGCGAAGAAAGACCCGGCCTGGCGCGGCCACATCGTCAACACGGCCAGCATGGCCGGCCTGGTCGATGCCCCCAACATGGGCATCTACAACGTCAGCAAGCACGCGGTGGTGAGCCTGTCCGAAACGCTGTACCAGGACCTGGCCCTCGTCACCGACCAGATCTGCGCCAGCGTGTTGTGCCCGTACTTCGTGCCCACCGGCATCGCCCAGAGCCACCGCAACCGCCCAGGCGAGCTGCAGGCCGGCAAGCCCACGCGCAGCCAGCTCATCGGCCAGGCCATGAGCGACAAGGCCGTGGGCAGCGGCAAGGTGACGGCGGCCGAGGTGGCGCAGAAAGTGTTCGACGCGGCCTCGCAGGGCCAGTTCTACATCTACAGCCACCCCAAGGCGCTGGCTTCCGTACAGACGCGCATGGAGGACGTGCTGCAGGGCCGCAACCCCACCGACCCCTTCGCGGGCAAGCCCGAGATCGGCGCCCAGCTCAAGGCCGCCCTGCGTGCTGACTGAAAAACGCGGGCCTGCAGCAGCCCAGGGCTTCGCGTTGTTTTCGACGGCGGTGGGGCACTGTGGCCTGGCCTGGAATGGCCCCTTGCTGGTCGGTGTGCAGTTGCCCGAGGACGAGGGCGAGGCGCACACGCGTGCGCGCATGCAGCGGCGCTTTCCGGGTGCGCCTGAATCGCCCATGCCACCCGAAGTGGCCGCCTGGGCGGCCCGCGTGGTGGCCTTGCTCGCGGGCGCGCACGACGACCTGCTCGACGTGCCCTTGGCCACCGAGGGCGTGCCGCCCTTCAATGCCCGTGTCTACGAGCTGGCCCGGCGCATACCGCCCGGCAAGACCATGACCTATGGCGAAATGGCCGCCGCCCTGGGCGAGCCCGGCGCCGCGCGCGCCGTGGGGCAGGCGCTGGGCCACAACCCCTTCGCGCCCGTGGTGCCCTGCCACCGCATCCTCGCGGCGGGCGGCAAGACCGGCGGCTTCTCGGCCGGTGGGGGGGCCGCCACCAAGATGCGCATGCTGGAGATCGAGGGCGCGTTTGCCCATGAGACCCTGGCGCTCTTCGCGCCACGGGACTGATGCCGGCCTCAGGGCCTACCCGCGTTTTCTGAGCAGGGCCGAGCCGCTGCTGGCCATGGCGAGTTCTTGCGTGGTGGCCAGCAGAGCGGGGCCCAGGGCCAGCATGCGCTCCTCGGTCAGGCGCACCAGAGGCCCCGCGATGGTGACCACGCCGATCACCGCGCCGTTGTGGCTGCTGCGGACGGGCGCGGCCATGGCGGTCATGGCGGGGGCGAACACTTCCACGATCATGCTGAAGCCGCGCTCGCGCGCGGCCTGCAGGTAGGCCAGCAGCGCCTTCACGGTGGTGGGCGCGTTGGGGCCGTAGTCCTCGGGCTTGCCAAATCCACGCCTGGCGACCAGCGCCAGGGCTTCCTCGTCGGTCATCGTGGACAGCCACGCGTGACCGGCCGAGCTGCACGACAGGTTCACCGACAGGCCCATGTCCGGGTCGTAGCGCAGACCGCGCATCGCCCCCTGCGCCTTGGCCACGAAGGTCAGTTCGTCGCCATCCACCACCGCGAGGCGCACCAGCTCGCCCGATTCGGCGGCCAGCCGGTCCAGCAGCGGCTGCGCAATGTCCACGATGCCGCTGGCGCTCAGGAACCCGAGGCCCAGCGACACCAGCTTGATCGTCAGCATGTAGTTGCCCTGGTTGTGTTCCTGGCGCACATAACCGCAGCGGACCAGCTCGGCCAGCAGCCGGTGCGTGGCGCTCAGCGGCATGTCCAGTTCGGACGCGAGGTTCGACAGCGCCTTGCCTTCAGGGTGGGGCGCGAGGTGTTCCAGGACTTTGAAGCTGCGCTCGAGGATGCTGCTCATGGGCAATGGCTTTCGAAGATTTGTGCGGACGCACGCTGGGAGCGTCGGCACCGGTTCGGCAGCAATGTACCAAAAATTGTTAAAGGGTTTCTACTATGGAAACACTTTCCACTTTTTTCTACGATGCGTCCCAAGTGCTGCGGCGGCGACTTCGGTTGCGCCCTGGCAAGCCTTGGTCCCTTTTTTGATGGAGATCCCCCGTGAAGAAAACTGCCTGCCTGCTGGCCACCGCCGGCCTGTCCTTTTTGCTGGCCCTGCCTGCCGCTGCGCAGCAAGAGCGCGTGATCCGCTTCGGCCATCTGAACAATGCGGACCATCCGGTGAGCTTTGGCGTCAAGCGCTTTGCCGAACTGCTGGCGGCCAAGAGCGGCGGCAAGCTCAAGGTGCAGGAGTACCCTGCCTCGCAGCTGGGCAACGAGATGCAGCAGCAGTCGGCCCTGCAAGGCGGCGTGCAGCAGATGTCGGCCCCGGCCACCACCTCGCTAGCCGGCATCGTCAAGGAATTCGGGCTGGTGGACTTTCCGTTCGCCGTGGCCAACTTCGCCCAGGCCGATGCCCTGCTCGACGGCCCGCTGGGCCAGGCGCTGATCGCCAAGTTGCCTGAAAAGGGCCTGGTGGCCCTGGGCTACTGGGACCTGGGTTTCCGCAACGTGACCAACAGCAAGCGCGCCATCACCAAGGCCGATGACTTCGACGGCCTCAAGCTGCGCGTGATCCCGAACCCGGTGTTCCTCGAGACTTTCAAGGCCTTCAAGGCCAACCCCGTGCCCATGCCGTTCGCCGAGCTGTACGGCGCGCTGGAAGCCAAGGCGGTGGACGGCCAGGAGAACCCGTACGCGGTGATCCTGTCGAACAAGATGTTCGAGGTGCAGAAGTACGTGAGCGCCACCAACCATGTGTATGCCGCCAACATCGTGCTCGTGAGCAAGAAGTTCTGGGACCAGCTTTCGCCCGCCGAGCAGAAGATGATGAACGACGCCGCCAACGAGGCGCGCGGCTACCAGCGTCAGGTGAGCCGCGCCGCAGCGCAGCGCTCGGTGGGCGACCTGCAGGCCAAGGGCATGGCCTACAACGAGATCGCGCCGGCCGAGCTGGCGCGCATGCAGCAGATCGCCAAGCCGGTGATCGAGAAGTTCGCGGCCACCTATGACCCGGCCATCGTGAAGCTCTACAACAGCGAACTCGCCCGCATCCGCAAGTAAGAGCGCCTGGCAAAACTCTTCTGGCGTCGTTGCTGTGTCTTGTCGTGCTATTCGCACTGCCTTCGACGCAGCGCCTAGCCAGAACCGCTTCGCTGAGCTTTGTCAGCCGCTCCCAACCCTGAACACCCCATGAAAATCCTCGTCCTCCACGGCCCCAACCTCAACCTGTTCGGGCGCCGCGAACCCCATATCTACGGCACCACCACGCTGGCGCAGATCAACGAGCGCCTGCAGAAGCTCGCCGCCGAGCTCGGCGTGGAACTCGGCATCCTGCAGTCCAACCACGAAGGCGCGCTGATCGACTTCCTGCACGAGCACATCGACGCGGCGCAGGGCGCGCTGGTGAACCCTGCCGGCCTCACGCAGCACGGCGTGCCGCTGCACGACGCGATCAAGGCCATGCCCTTCCCGGTGATCGAGGTGCACATGTCCAACATTGCCGCGCGCGAGGCCTGGCGCGCGCACTCCATCATCTCGCCGGCCGTCAAGGCCACGGTGCAGGGCTTCGGTCCGCATTCCTACCTGGCCGCGCTGCGCTCGCTGGTGGAAAGCCTGCGCGAAGCCTCCCAGCCCGCCTGAGCGCCGTTCCGCCAGGATTCACTGCGCTGCGCGTTGCGCGCAACGCACAAAGCTGGCGCAGCCCAAGCCAGGGCCCCCGTGCAAGGGCCGCCCCGCCGCACTGGGGGCGTCCCCCTCCCGACTCGCGCAGCGAGACGAGAGAGGGGGAAGGCGCGAAGCGCCTCAGGGGGTGTTTTTAGGACATACAACATGAATAGATGGATGGACCGCGCCTGCCGCGGCCTGGAGGCGGTGATCGCCGCCCTGCTGGCGCTGATGGTGGTGCTGGTGTTCGGCAACGTGGTGCTGCGCTACGGCTTCAATTCCGGCATCACCGTGTCGGAAGAAGTGTCGCGCTGGCTCTTCATCTGGATGACCTTCCTCGGTGCCATCGTCGCGCTGCGCGAGCATGGCCACCTGGGGGTGGACATGGTGGTGCAGCGCCTGCCCGCGCTGGGCAAGAAGATCTGCCTGGCCCTGGGCCATGGGGTGATGCTCTACATCGTCTGGCTGCTGTTCCAGGGCAGCCTGGCGCAGGCGCGCATCAACTGGGACGTGACGGCGCCGACCACGGGCGCGTCCATGGCCATCGTCTACGGCGCGGGCCTGGTGTTCGCCGTCTGCGCGGCGCTGATCCTGGCCATCGACCTGTACAAGCTGCTCAGCGGCCAGATCGCCGAGGAGGACCTGGTGATGGTGCAGGAGTCCGAAGAGGCGGTGCAGCTGCAGCAGATCCTGGGCTCGGCAGGCACCACCGATGCGCCGCGCGGCAAGGAGGCCGCGCGATGACCATCTTCGTCTTTGTCGGATCGCTGCTGCTGGCCATGGCCATGGGCATCCCGATCGCGTTCTCGCTGCTGGCCAGCGGCGTGGCGCTGATGTGGCACCTGGACCTGTTCGACGCGCAGATCCTGGCGCAGAACCTGATCGGCGGGGCCGACAGCTTTCCGCTGCTGGCCGTGCCCTTCTTCATGCTGGCGGGCGAGATCATGAACGTGGGCGGCCTGTCGCGCCGCATCGTGGACTTCGCCCTGGCGATGGTGGGCCATGTGAAGGGCGGGCTGGGCTATGTGACCATCATGGCCGGCTGCCTGCTGTCGGCCCTGTCGGGCTCGGCCGTGGCCGATGCGGCGGCGCTCACGGCGCTGCTGCTGCCCATGATGGTCAAGGCCGGGCACGACAAGTCGCGTGCCGGCGGGCTGATCGCGGCCACCGGCGTCATCGGCCCGGTGATCCCGCCCAGCATCGGTCTCGTGATCTTCGGGGTGGCGGCCAATGTGTCGATCTCCAAGCTGTTCCTCGCGGCCATCGTGCCGGGCATCCTGATCGGCGCCGCGCTGTGGCTCACCTGGGCCTTCCTGGTGCGGCGCGAGAAGATCGTGCCGCCGCCGCGCAAGTCCGCTGGCGAGATCCTCACGGCCCTGCGCAAGGCCCTCTGGGCGCTGATGCTGCCGGTGATCATCCTCGTGGGCCTGCGCATGGGGGTGTTTACGCCCACCGAGGCGGCTGTCGTGGCGGCGGTGTACGCGCTCTTCGTCTCGGCAGTGATCTACCGCGAGATCACCTGGCGCGACCTCTACGGCATCTTCGGCGCCGCCGCCAAGACCAGCGCCATCGTGATGTTCCTGATCGCCGCCGCCATGGTCAGCGCCTGGCTCATCACCGTGGCGGACCTGCCGTCCAAGGTGGTGGGGTTGCTGCAGCCCTTCATGGACAACAAGATCCTGCTCATGGCGGCCATCATGGTGCTGGTGATGGCGGTGGGTACCGCCATGGACATGACGCCCACCATCCTGATCCTCACGCCCGTGCTGATGCCGGTGGTCAACGCGGCAGGGATCGACCCGGTCTACTTCGGCGTGATGTTCATCATCAACAACTCCATCGGCCTCGTCACCCCGCCCGTGGGCACGGTGCTCAACGTGGTGGCGGGGGTGGGCAGGATGTCGATGGACGATGTGACCAAGGGGGTCGTCCCGTTCATGGTCGCGGAGTTCGCCATCATGTTCCTCATGGTGGTCTTTCCCTGGCTGGTGACCTGGCCCGCGAAGTGGTTCCACGGCTGAAGCGGGGCGTGGAGGATGCAGGGTAGTTCCGTGTTTTCGCGGGGACAGGGCGGGTGTTACATTCAAAACATGCCTGCTGGCGCGGGCCGCGCGCGGCGGCGCATCCCCCCAGCACCCGACAAGGACCCACCGCATGTCACCGGAACGCGAGCGACTGACCCGCATGCTCTTCGATGAGTACATCGAGATGTATGCCGCGCGCGATGCCCGGCTGCTGGCGCGTTTCAGCGAGAATTTCAGCGGCTTCGCGGGCAGCAGCGACCAGCTGATCAAGACCCGTGCCGGATGGATCGAGGTGACGCAGCAGGATTTCGCGCAGGTTCCAGCGCGCATCGGCATCGAGATGGTCGAGCTTTTCGTGCAGGACCTGGGGGCCGACCTGCTTGCCGCCACCGCCTTCTTCCACATCCACCTGCCCATTCCCGACGCGCTGTTTGCCCGCGAGACCGCGCGCAAGGTGGTGCTGTTCCGGCGCGAGGGCGGCCAGGAGGCGGGAGGCGACTGGAAGATCGCGCACGTGAGCGTCTCCATCCCGTTCGGCAAGGCCCGTGGCAGCGAGGTGTACCCCATCGAGGAGCTGCGCCAGCGCAACCGCGAACTCGAGGCGCTGGTGCAGGAGCGCACCCAGGCCCTGGCGCAGGCCAATCAGCGCCTGGAGCTGCTGAGCAATACCGACGGTCTCACGGGCATCGCCAACCGCCGGCACTTCGACGATGCCCTGGCGCGTGAATGGGCGCGCGCGCAGCGGGCCCGCACGCCGCTGGCGCTCATCATGCTGGACGTGGATGTGTTCAAGCACTTCAACGACCACTATGGCCACCTCGCGGGCGATGCCTGCCTGCAGGCGCTGGCCCTCACGCTCGCGCAGACGGGCGCGCGGCGCGAGGGCGAGCTGGCCGCGCGTTTTGGCGGCGAGGAGTTCGTGGTGCTGCTGCCCGGCTCCGACCTGCAGGCCGCGGCCGACGTGGCGCGCCACATCCAGGAGGCGATCCACCAGCTGGCGCTGCCGCACGAAGGGGCGCCGCTGGGCATCGTCACCGTGAGCTTCGGGGTGGCCAGCGTGCAGCCGCAGCGCGACGAGTTGCCCGAGATGCTGGTGCGCCTGGCCGACCGCGCCATGTACCGCGCCAAGCAGGGCGGGCGCAACCGGATCGAACTGGCCGACGGGGCGGGCTGACAGGCAGCGCGCGCGGGCCCGGCGCCTTGCGTCGCAACCGGGGGGCGGCCGCGCTGTTGCGGGTTTTTGCAGGGTTAACCCGCAGGCTTGCACCAAACTGGTGACAATGGCCTGCTATGCATGCTTCCCGTTTCTTCAAGATGGCCCTGATCCTGGGCCTGCTGTCGGCCATCGGCCCCTTTGCCATCGACATGTACCTGCCGGCGCTGCCCGAGATCGGCGCGAGCCTGGGCGCGGAGGTGGGCGCCGTGCAGTGGAGCCTGACGGCGTTCTTCATTTCGCTGGGCGTTGGCCAGCTGTTCTATGGTCCGGTGTCGGACATGGTGGGCCGCAAGCCACCGCTGTACGTGGGTCTGCTGCTTTTCACGCTGGCGAGCGTGGGCTGTGCGCTCGCCACAGACATCCAGACCCTGGTGGTCCTGCGTTTCGTGCAGGGGCTGGGCGCCGCTGCCGGCATGGCGATTCCCCGCGCCGTGGTGCGCGACCTGCACACCGGCACCGAGGCCGCGCGCCTCATGTCGCTGCTGATGCTGGTGTTCAGCATTTCCCCGCTGCTGGCGCCGTTGGCGGGCAGTGGCGTCATTGCGCTGACGGGGTGGCGCGGGGTGTTCTGGGCCGTGGCGGTGGCGGCGGTCGCCGGCCTCCTGCTGGTATCCCGGGGGCTGCGCGAAACGCGGCCGGCAGCCGAGCGCCTCGAAAGCAGCCTGGCGGGCGCGCTCTCGGGCTACTGGCTCCTCCTGCGCGACGGGCACTACCTCGGCCTCGTGTTCATCGGGGGCTGCTCGATGGCGGGGTTCTTTGTCTACCTTGCGGGCTCGCCCTTCGTGCTGATCAACCACTACGGCCTCACGCCCGTGCAGTACAGCCTGGCGTTCTCGGTGAATGCCGCCGCATTCTTTGCCGCCGCGCAGTTCACCGCTCGGCTGGGGCGCCGCTTTGGACTGGTGCCCACTGTCAAGGTGGCGGTCACCGGTGCGGGCGCCGTGATGGTGGCCATGCTGGCTTACTACCTGGCTGGCGGCGACCGGCTGGAAGTGCTGCTGGGCCTGTATTTCGTCGCCAGCGGCCTGATGGGCCTGGTGATTCCCACCACCTCGGTGCTCGCCCTGGAGGAGCACGGCGCCATCGCGGGCACCGCCTCGGCGCTGCTGGGCACGCTGCAGATGCTGATCGGCGCTGCCGCCATGGGCGTGGTCGGTGTGTTCGCCAATGGCAAGCCGCTGCCCATGGTGGTGGGCATGGCCAGCGGCGCGCTCCTGGGCCTGGTGCTGACCTGGGTCACGCTGGGCGGCGAGCGCGCGGCACGGCCGCTGGCCAAGGGCAACGCGCCGTAGCTCGATTGCTATTGAATTGATAGCTTTCTGCGCTTGTGCATCCAGCGCAGGCGGCCTTTTTCGTTCAAACCGCGTGATGCGGGCGAGCCCTGTGGATCACTTCGGTCCGGCATGGCGCCGTGGAGTGGCGCGCGGGCCCAGGGCATGGATCAGCGCAGGTACCTGCGCCGACAGTTCGCGCGCCAGGTAGCCCAGCGTGCCCTGGTCCCGCGCCAGCGCGCTGCCCGCGCGTGCATGCAGGAGCACGCCCCAGGCCGTGGCATGCAGCGGCGGCGCGCCGCGCGCGGCCAGGCCGCCGATGAGGCCCGCCAGCGTATCGCCCGAGCCCGACGTGGCCAGCCCCGGGGTACCGCCCGCAAACCGCAACGAACAGCCGTCGGGCTGCGCGATGCAGGTGGTGCTGCCCTTGAGCGCCACGCAGGCGCCCCAGCGTTGCGCGCCCGCCCGGGCGGCGGCCAGCGGGTCGGCCAGCACGGCGTCCTTGGACGCACCGGTCAGGTGGGCCATCTCGCCGGCGTGGGGCGTCATGACGACGGGCTGGTCGAACGCTGCGCCGACTGCGGCCGACATGGCGTAGGCGTCCAGCACCACCGTGCTGCGGCGAAACAGCGGCAGCATCGTGCGCACGAAGGCCACGCTGCGGGCTTCGTCTAGCATGCCGGGGCCCAGCACCACGGCGCTCACCTGGTCGGACAGGGGCCCGAGCCGGTCGCAGTCGCGCGCGGCAAAACCCCCGGCCCGGGTCTCGGCAAGCCCCATCACGCGCGCCTCGGGGATGGCCAGTGCCAGGCCCTGCGCCACGCGCTCCGGTGCGGCCACGGTGAGTTTGCCGGCCCCCGCACGCAGCGCGGCGATGGCCGCCAGGAGCGCCGCGCCGGGCATTTCATGGCTGCCCGCGACCACCAGCACGTGCCCGCGCGCTTCCTTGTCCGCATCGTCGCCAGGATGGGGCAGAGGCCAGCGCCGAAGCAGTGCCTCGGTCAGGGCTCTGGGCCGGGGCCAGGTAGGGTTGTGGGGCATGGCGTGCTGTCAGGGCTTGGGGGCGGTGGCGGCGTCGGGCTCCCGCGTCACAGGGGTCCGCGCGTCGCGCAGCGGGGCAAGGAAGTTGGCCTGGACCAGCTGCATGGCCTCGTCGGTGCGCCCCTCGTGCGCCCCATGGGCGCGGTAGATCGTCACCGCGCAGTTGGGCACGTCGCCCTGGCGGTCGATCTCCAGGATCTGCTGCTCGTCCATCTGCTCGATGAGGTAGCGCATGCAGTTGACGATGACCTGGTGCGCGACCACCAGCACCCGCTGCCCCGCGTATTCGCGCGTGACCATCTCCTGCAGGCTGCGCAGCCGCAGGATCACGTCGCACCAGCTTTCACCGCCGGGCGGCCTGAAGTAGAACTTGCCTACGTGGGTGCGTTGCTCATGCAGCTGGGCGTGCTGCTGCTGGATGCCGAACTTGGTAAGCCGGTCCAGGATGCCGAACTCCTTTTCCCGCAGCCGCTCGTCCAGCCGCAGGGTGACATGCTCCAGACGGCTGTGCCGCGCCACCAGGCGGGCGGTCTGCAGCGCGCGCACGTAGGGCGAGCACAGGATGACCTGCGGCTGCCCATCCACGGGCTGGCGTCCAAACCATTCCCCCAGCGCCACCGATTGCGCGGTTCCCAGGTCCGACAGCGGCACATCGATGTCCCGCCATGCGAGGTCGATGGTCTGAAGCCCCGCCGCCTCGGCCGCGTCGCGCGCGACATTGCCGGCGCTTTGTCCATGCCGCACAACCCACAGCCGCGCGGGCCAGCGTGTTTCCATGGCCTCGGGCTACCGAGGGGCGCGAAGGCGGGCCCTGCCCACGGCGCCAGCCGCCGGGGCCTTTTCCGCCGCCCGTGCCAGCTTGCCGGCCACCCCGTCGCGCCCCGATGCGGCGCGCGCGATGAGGGCGCTGCCCAGGGCCCGGCCCGCTGCGCGGCGCACCAGGCCACGGCTGCGGCTGGCGCCGCGCAGCACCAGCAGGCCCGCACCCAGCACCAGCCAGTGCTCGCCTGGAAAACCGGCACGTTCGGCGTCCCATTGGCGCACGCCGCGGAGTTTTTGAAGAAGGTTCATGTGACGGGCCCTGACGTTGACAGCATGCCGCCATCGTCGCGCAGGGTAAGGCCGCCCGGTGTCAGCGCACGGTTTTGGCGCGGGTGCTCCGCGTCCTACACCACGGGGCTGGGCGCTGCGGCGGGCGCCGGGCCGCCAAGCTGGGCCGCCACGCATTCGGCCAGCGCCTGCACGGTGCGCGGCGCGCAGCCTTCCGCATGGTTGCTGATGGCCACGAAGGCGTTGTGCCCCCGCCCGGTGACGCCCGCGATCAGGCTTGCCAGCGCGGCCCGCGTGCCAGGGTCGGGGTGGTGGAGCCGGTCATAGGGCGCATAGTTCTTTTCCGCGTCTTCATAGCCATAGGGGCCGTGGATGGGGTGGAGATTCCAGCGGCACACCAGCGGACCGGGCCAGAGCGCGCGCAGCATGGGCAGCTGTTCCTGCAGCGGCGGCATCTTTGCGTGCAGGCCCAGGCAGTAGGTGGCCCCGGCCTCGCGCAGCACCGCCGCGAAGCGCGGGGTGAGCCATTGGGGATCGCGCACCTCCACGGCCATCACGCCGTCCGGCGCGGTGGGGTGCAACGCAGGCTGCGCACACAGCATGGCGCGCAGGCGCTCCAGCAGCTCGTGCATGCGGTCCAGCTGCGCCAGGGGCAGGGGGCTGATCTGGAACACCAGCGCCCCCAGCTTGTGCCCCAGGCCCTGCAGCGCGGGTTCCACGAATTCACTGAGGGCGAGTTCGGGGCTGAGGAAAGCCGGATTGGGCTGGCGCCCCCGCCCGTCCTCGCTGCGCACGAGGGCGTCGGTCACCAGGCTGGGCGCCTTCACCACGAAGCGGAAGTCATCGGGCACCTGCGCGGCATAGCGCTCGTACTGGCTCACCGTGAGCGGCCGGTAGAAGCTGCGGTCGATGCTCACCGTGCGCAGCAGCGGGTGCTGGGCGTAGACCGCCAGCCCCTGCTTGGAGAGCATGGACTCGGAATGCTCGCCTTCCCACACCAGTCCCTTCCATCCGGGGTACGTCCATGACGACGTGCCCAGCCGCAGCTGGCGGGGGAGGGCGGCGGCCAGGGCGCGCAGACCATCGTGCCCGGGGGCCGGATGCACCCCGGTGCGGCGCGGCCTGGCCGCCGCGGGCTCATCTGCATCGGCCGCGAAGCCAGCGGCGGCGGCCTTGTCGGTGGGAGGGGGCGGCACCGGCGGGCCGCCGAAAAGGTCGTCTTGCATGTGAGGGACGCGGATGGTGTGGCGGGCGCGAGCCGGAATGGGGTGCCGCAGAGGAGGTCACAGGCCCGCGAACAGTCCACCTTCGTTCAGCAGTTCGTAGGTGATTTCCGGGTGCTGGTCCATGCTCTTGCGGATCGCGGCGGGAATCGCCTGGCGGGTCTTGCGGCACAGGCCGGGCTGCTCCAGCACCAGGATCGCAATGCCCCGCAGGCTGCGCACCTCATGGGGGCTGGGGGTGATGGAAAGGCGCACGCCCAGCTGGTCTTCCATGCGGCCCAGCAGGCGGCGCAGGTCGCTCAGGCTGGTGAGGTTTTCCAGCCGCTCAAGCAGTTTTTTTTCCTCATTGCGCGTGAGGCGCAGGATGCGGACATCCCCGCCCGGCGCCTCCAGCAGTGCATCCCGGCCGCACACGCAGGTGCCGGGAGGGCATTCGGTGCGGATGGGGAAGGCAAGAGGGGCGGCGTCCATGCGTGTGCTTGGGGTGGCTTGGTGGCCCGGCACATTCTAAGAGCGGCGGTGCGGGCGTTCGCGGCGTGGTACTTCTTCGGGCCGTTGCTGTGCCCGCACCGGGTGGAGCCTCGCCCTTTGCCGGTGTCCGCTTTCGGTGATGGCCGTGCCCTGCCGCGCCTGCGCGCCCGGGGGACGCTACCGCTCCAGCGCTTGCGCACCGTTGCCAGAAACGACCGGCGCGCCTCGAGGGCGCGCCGGTCTGTTCAATGTCGATGCATCAGCCTCTCGTGAGAGAGACCCGGGTCAGCGAAGGTTGCCCCGCTTGCGCTGTAGCCACACCCCGCCCATCAGGGCCAGGCCCAGCAGCATCATTCCGTACTCGCTCAGGGTGGGGATGTTGCTGACCACCGCGCCGCCACGGGTGAGGGTGTAAGACTCGCCGGTAGTGAAGTTTCCATTGCCAGCACCCGCGCCACCGAGGAGCAAGCTTGCGGGTGCCGGACCGACGATGGAATCGTTGTCCGCGACATCCAGTCTCAAGGTGCCACTGCCGGTTCCTGTATTGACAGTGACGGTGTAAACGGCTCCTGAGCCGCTGACGCCCGTCACTGAAGCGCCTGCAATGGTTCCAGTCGACGTCAACACGAAATCCGAAGCATCCACCCCGGTGACCGACTGGTTGAAAGTGACGGTGTAGTTGACGGATGCCGCCGTGGTGGGATCGGGATCAGCCCGCGCAATGGATTGCACGTTTACCGCACAGTTGGAGTCCGTGCAGCCTGCTATTTCAAACATGGTGCCGCCTTCTGGCAGGCCTTCGATGATGACACCCAGCTTGTAGGCACCCGTCTGCTGAATGCCCATCAGGAAGCGCAGATCAAGGGTCGCACCCGCGGCCAAGGGTGTGCCAAGGGTCACGGTGCCAGACGACAGCGTCGAATTGAAGCCACCGCCGTTCGGCTGGGAAGGAGGCTGCTCCAGCGTCGTGCCTTGGACCGTGACGTTGCTGGTGCCGGATCCGCACGGTGCGCGGTCCACAGTGACCACGACCGCCGTGGATGTGCGGGGGCGCAGGTCTGCGATGCCGGAGGGCGCGGGGAAGGTCGTCAGGTCAATGATCTTGTAACGCAACCGTGTCAAGTTGCTGCCGCTGGTGTTTGTGAGGGTACGTCGGATGTCCAGGGTTCCGAAGGTGGAGTTGTTGGCAGGGTCGCTGGTGAAGTCTCTCACCGTATTGGGGGGTGAAGAGGGCGCCACGCAAGGATCCAGCAGGGCTGGGCTTGCGATGCTGCCAATCACGGGGCTGGACAGATTGGCTGGCGACGGCGCGCCCAGCCGCTGGCCACCACCAGCTGAGGTCCCATTGGTGTCTACAAAATAGAAATCGGTGGCATTGTTGTTCGTATCCAGCGCCACCCCGGCGGTCAGGCACCCGTTGAAGGACGTGATGGAGCCTTGTTTTCCGCAGATATCGCGGGTCCAGGCGTAGTCGATGGAGAACGGCGTGAGGGCCGGGTAGCCTGCGCCTTCCTTGTACAGCGTATTGGCTTCCGACGTGGAGCCCACGGCGTCAAGGCGGTTTGGCAGGGTGAAGTCCACAGCGACGCTGGTGTTGAACAGCGCGATACCTGCATTGTCGGGAATGTCGGTGGTGTATGTGGCGTCGCCGGTGGCCGTGGTGCCATTGCCCGCTGGATAGGCAGCCAGCGAGTAGCCGACACTATTCACGCACAGGTAGTAGCCAAAGCCAGGAATCACCGTGCCGTTGGGAACAACGCAGCGTGCCACGCCATCCGAGGCCGCGACGGCAAAGCCCGTGCCGCCGCCCGCCACGGTCAGCGGCGAGGCGGTTTCGTTGTAGAGCTTGATGAATTCATCGTTGGCACCGTTGGGGCCGCGGACCCGGAACTCTCCGATGATCAGCGCGGAGGCCTGCGGGGCAGCCACGCACAGCAAGATGAATGCAACCGCGCTGAAGCGTCGGTGCAGGAGATCCAGAAATGCCCGTACCAGGTATTGAAATCCCATAGTGCCTCCGAAAACGCCTTCGGCGTGGTTGCTGTTTGTTACCAATTGACAATTGTTGCCTAATTTTTCGCTGGCGAACAGGATTTAACGGAACTTTCTCAAATCTTCCCTGTAGGACGGCACCGCCTCCCGGTCAGACGGTATGCCAGCCACATGGCGGCAGGAGCAAATGCAGCCTTCATCCCCTTCGGGAGCAGGGGCGCGGGTCGAGTGTGCTCACAGAATTCTCGGTGCATTGTTTTCACGTTTCCATGCGCTGTGGGGTGGGGGACGTGGGCCCTCCGGTAACGCGCGGGGCGCCTGGTAGCCCGGAGAAGTTTGCTGGCGCCTGTCACCCATAGTCCCTGTGGCAAACTCGCGCGCTTCGCGTTTTGTTTGATTGAGTCTCAGAGAGTTCGCCCACCCATGCAGCAGATCGTCCGGCAGTTGGCCGCAGAAATCAAAGTCAGTGAATCCCAGGTGCGCGCAGCGGTGGAGCTGCTCGATGGCGGCGCCACGGTGCCGTTCATCGCGCGCTACCGCAAGGAAGTGACCGGCGGGCTGGACGACATCCAGCTGCGCGAACTCGAAGCGCGCCTGTCGTACCTGCGCGAACTGGAAGACCGCCGCGCCGCCGTGCTCAAGAGCATCGACGAGCAGGGTAAGCTGACCGATGCCCTGCGCCTGGCCATTGCACAGGCGCCCACCAAGCAGGAGCTGGAAGACCTCTACCTGCCCTTCAAGCAAAAGCGCCGCACCAAGGGCCAGATGGCCCGCGAGTTCGGCATCGAGCCGCTGGCGGACAAGCTGTTTGCCGACCCCACGCTGGACCCGGCGACCGAGGCCGCGGCCTTCACGCGGCCGCCCGAAGTGCTGGACGACGGCAAGACGGGCGCCGATTTCTCCACCGTACCGGCCGTGCTCGACGGCGTGCGCGACATCCTGTCCGAACGCTGGGCCGAAGACGCCGTGCTGGTGCAGAACCTGCGCGAATGGCTCTGGGCCGAGGGCCTGCTGCGCAGCAAGAAGGTGGAGGGCAAGAACGAGAACGACCCCGAGGTCTCCAAGTTCCGCGACTATTTCGAATACGACGAACCCATTGGCCGCGTGCCATCGCACCGGGCGCTGGCTGTGTTCCGGGGCCGTGGGCTGGAGATCCTGGAAGCCAAGCTGGTGTTGCCCGTCGAGCCCGAGCCCGGCAAGCCCAGCCTGGCCGAAGGCAAGATTGCCCTGCACCTGGGCTGGAGCCACGCAGGTCGTCCGGCCGACGACCTGCTGCGCAAGTGTGTGGCCTGGACCTGGCGCGTGAAGCTGTCGCTCTCGACCGAGCGCGATCTGTTCGCGCGCCTGCGGGACGACGCTGAAAAAGTCGCCATCAAGGTGTTTGCCGACAACCTGCGCGACCTGCTGCTGGCGGCGCCTGCAGGCCCGCGCGTGGTGATGGGGCTGGACCCCGGCATCCGCACCGGCGTGAAGGTGGCCGTGGTCGATGCCACGGGCAAGCTGGTCGAGACCGCCACCGTCTACCCGCACGAGCCGCGCCGCGACTGGGAAGGTTCTTTGCACACCCTGGCCAAGCTGGCCGAGAAGCACGGCGTGAACCTGATCGCCATCGGCAACGGCACGGCCAGCCGCGAGACCGACAAGCTGGCGGCCGACCTCATCAAGCTGGCGGCCAAGGTGGACCGCGTGATCGAAAAGGTGGTGGTGAGCGAGGCCGGCGCCTCGGTCTACTCCGCCAGCGAATACGCGTCGCAGGAAATGCCCGACGTGGACGTGAGCTTGCGCGGCGCCGCCTCCATCGCCCGCCGCCTGCAGGACCCGCTGGCCGAACTGGTGAAGATCGACCCCAAGAGCATCGGCGTGGGCCAGTACCAGCACGACGTGAACCAGAGCGAGCTGGCGCGCACGCTGGGCACGGTGGTGGAAGACTGCGTGAACTCCGTGGGCGTGGACCTGAACACGGCCAGCGTGCCGCTATTGAGCCGCGTGTCGGGCCTGTCGGGCAGCGTGGCCAAGGCCGTGGTGCGCTGGCGCGAGGCCAACGGCGCGTTCAAGAGCCGCAAGCAGCTCATGGACGTGGCGGGCCTGGGCGCCAAGACCTTCGAGCAGAGCGCGGGCTTCCTGCGCATCCGCGGCGGCGACAACCCGCTGGACATGACGGGGGTGCACCCCGAGACCTACCCGGTGGTCGAGCAGATCATGGAAAAGACCGGCAAGCCCGTGGCCGAGATCATGGGCCGCGCCGACATGCTCAAGACCCTGAAGCCCGAGCTGTTCGCCAACGAGAAATTTGGTGTGATCACCGTCAAGGACATCCTGTCCGAACTGGAAAAGCCCGGCCGCGACCCGCGCCCGGACTTCAAGGTGGCGCGCTTCAACGACGGCGTGGAGGACATCAAGGACCTCAAGGAAGGCATGGTCCTGGAGGGCACGGTGAGCAACGTGGCCCAGTTCGGCGCCTTCATCGACCTGGGGGTGCACCAGGACGGCCTGGTGCACGTGAGCCAGCTGGCGCACAAGTTCGTGAACGACGCGCGCGAGGTGGTCAAGACCGGCGACATCGTGAAGGTCAAGGTCATGGAGGTGGATGTGGAGCGCAAGCGCATCGGCCTGTCGATGAAGCTCGATGCCGCGCCGCCGCGCCAGGGCGGGGAGCGGGGCGCGCCCCGCGACAACCGGTTCGAGGGCGCTGGCCGGGGCTACGCGCAGCCGCAGCGCCGTGCCCCCGAGCCCGCGCAGCAGTCGGCCATGGCGTCGGCATTCGCCAAGTTGCAACAGGCGAAGGGCCGTTGACGGATTGGGGGGTGATGGGGGCCATAATCGCCAGCAATCGAAACTCTGGCGCCTGACCCCATGGAGTTGAACGCATTGCTGGCACAACCAGTGGCTCTGCCCAGCCTTCCGCGTGCGGTGGCGCTGCTGATGAGCGAACTGGCCCATGAAGAGCCCAGCCTGCGGCGCCTGAACCAGCTCTTTGGCACGGACCCGGCGCTGGCCGGGCGACTGCTGGAGCTGGCCAATTCCCCCACCTTCCAGTTGCCGCGCCAGATCGCGGGCATCCCGGAGGCCCTGGCGCTGCTGGGCACGGCCCAGGTGCGCTCGCTGGTCAATTCGGCACCGCTGGGCACCACCTCCCGCTCGGTGCCCGGAGTGAACATGCAGCAGTTCTGGCGCTACAGCCTCAACACGGCCAAGCTGGCGCGGTCGCTGGCGGGTATCGCGCAGCAGGACCAGATCGCCGCATACACCGCGGGCTTGCTGCACGCGCTGGGCGAGCTGGTCATTCACCTGGCCGACCCGGAAAAGGCGCAGTCGGTCAACACGCTGGTGGCGCCATTCGATCTGCGGCGCGGCAAGATCGAGCAGCGCATCTTCGGCTACTGCTATGGCCATGTGACGGCCGGGCTGGCGCGCCGCTGGCAGCTTCCCGAGGTGGTGGTCGATGCGCTGCAGCACCAGAGCGTGCCGTTCGACAACAACGCCTACGAGCCCCTGGCGGGAGTGATCCACCTGGCCTCCTGGCGCGCGCGGGCCCGCGAGGCGGAGCTGGGCGAGAAGGAGATGGCCGTATCGTTCCCCGGCGAGGTCGGCCTGACCCTGGGGCTGGACATCGACATGGTGCTGCAGCAGGACCCCATCGACTGGACGGCACGGCCCGAGGCCGCCGACTACGTGGTCTGACGGCGGTTTGCGAACCGGGATGCTTGCGCCCGGCCCGGGCACCTTGCGCGACACGCCGAGGCGCGGTGCTTTGCGACAATGCCGTCCATGAAAGCCCTGCGCATCCATGCCGGCCCCCGCGCCCGGCAGCACCTTGAAAACCACGGCCTGCGGCCGGGCGACGTGGGCGTGATCCCCGCGGCGGCCGGTGGCCCCAAGGGGCTCATCCTGGGCCCCCTGGACCGCTTCATCTTCGGCGAATGGCTGGCCCAGTCGCGCCAGCCGGTGGACCTGGTGGGCGCGTCGATCGGCGCCTGGCGTATGGCCACGGCCTGCCTGCAGCAGCCGGTGGCGGCCTTCGAGCGGCTGGAGCACGACTACATCCACCAGGACTACGACCTGCCGCCCGGCAAGAAGCGCCCGTCGGCGGCCCACGTGAGCGAGCGGTTTGGCCAGAACCTGCGGGCGTTCTATGGCGGGCGTATCGACGAGGTGCTGAACCACCCGCGCTACCGCCTGCACATCGTCACCTCGCGGGGGCGGCACCTGCTGGGCCGCGAGCACCGCGTGGCCACGCCGCTGGGCTATCTGGGCGCCTTTCTGACGAACACGGTGCACCGCAAGGCGATGGGGGCGTGGCTGGAACGGGTGGTGTTCTCCTCGTCCGATGCGTCCAGTACCTCCGCCGAGGGGGCGGGGGCTGCGTGTGCTGCATTGCCCTTTGGCACGTCGGACTACCGCACGCGGCAGGTGCTGCTCAGCAACGGCAACTTCATGCAGGCGCTGCAGGCCAGCTGCTCGATCCCGTTTGTGCTGCAGGCGGTGCACAACATTCCGGGTGCACCTCGTGGGGCGTATTGGGACGGGGGCATCACCGATTACCACCTGCACCTGGCCTACGGCCGGCAGAAACAGGATGCTATTGAATTGATAGCTTGTGGCGCTTGTCCATCCAGCGCTGGCGGCCAAAAAGACTTGAATTTCGCCTCCGTGGGCTCGCCTGGCCTGGTGCTGTACCCGCATTTCCAGCACCGCGTGGTGCCCGGCTGGCTGGACAAGGGACTCAAGTGGCGCCACCGCTCCACGCCTGCGCTGGACAACATGGTGGTGCTGTCGCCCAGCCCCGACTGGGTGCGCAGCTTGCCCAACGCCAAGCTGCCCGACCGCAACGACTTCACGCACTACGGTGCCGACAGCGCCGCGCGCGCCAAGGCCTGGCTGGCGGCCACGCGGGCCAGCCAGCAGCTGGTGGACGAGTGGCAGGCGTGGCTGGCGCGGCCGGACATGAACGCCGTGCACCCGCTGTAGGGGCCGCTCAGGTCGCTGCAGGCCGCCGTGCCGCATCCTGCACGGCCCGGGCAGCGTGGCGGGCCGTGTGTTGCCGTGCCCAGGTCAGTACCTCGTGCGCGGGCATGGGCCGGGCGATGCCAAAGCCCTGGGCACGCTCGCAGCCCAGCTCCAGCAGCCTTGCGGCCTGCTCGGCGGTCTCCACCCCTTCCGCGACCACGTGCCGCTGAAAGGCCGTGGCGAGCGCGACGATGGCTCCCACGAGCGTGAGGTCGTCGCCGTCTTCCAGGATGCCGCGCACGAACGACTGGTCGATCTTGATGGTCTCGGCCGGCAGGCGCTTGAGGTAGGACAGCGAGGAGAAACCGGTGCCGAAGTCGTCCAGGGCGAAGCGCACGCCCAGCAGCTGGCAGTTCTGCATCATCTGGCGCATGTACTGCATGTCCTGCAGGGCCGCGGATTCCAGGATTTCCAGTTCCAGGCGGGTGGGCGAGACCTCCGGGCAGGTGTGCAGGATGTCCTTGAGCCGCTCGACGAAGTTGGGCCGGTGGAAGTGCGGCGCGGAGATGTTCACGCTCACCTCCCACTGCATGCCGGCATCGGTCCATTGCCGCATCTGCGCCAGGGCCTGGCGCAGCACCCATTCGCCCAGTTCCACCTCCAGCTCTGCGTCCTCGATCAGCGGCAGCACATGCTGCGGGCCCAGCAGGCCGTGGTCGGGATGCTGCCAGCGCAGCAGGGCCTCCAGCCCCAGGATCTCGCCGGTGCGCAGGTGCACCTTGGGCTGGTAGTGCAGCAGCAGCTCGCCCCCGTGCAGGGCCTGGGCCACGCGCGTCTGGCGGGTGTGCTGCGTCTGCACGGCATGGTCCAGCTGCACGTCGAACAGGTGCATCTGGTTGCGGCCGAAGCCCTTGGCCTGGCACATGGCCTGGTCGGCGTGGCGCAGCAGGGTGTCGGGGTTGGCGTCGTCCTGCGGGAACACGGCCACGCCCACGCTCACGGTGGTGTGCAGCACGCGGTCGTCGATGGCGTAGGGGGCGGCCAGCTGCTGCATGAGCACGCCCACGCGGGCCTCGATGGCGGGCACGTCCGGCAGCTCGCCCAGCAGCAGCACGAACTCGTCGCCCCCCATGCGCGCCACCGCGTCCTGGGGCGTGATGAACGCGCCCAGGCGCCGCGCGGTTTCCTTGAGCAGCCGGTCGCCCACACGGTTGCCGTGGGTGTCGTTCACGGCCTGGAAATGGTCCAGGTCGAGCATGCACACGGCCAGCAGCAGGCCCTTCTGCCGGGCGACGAAGATCGCGTGCGTGAGGCGCTCGGCCAGCGCCGTCCGGTTGTACAGGCCTGTGAGCGCATCGTGGCGGGCATGCCACGAGATCTGGTGGCGCAGGTTGCGCGTCTCGGTCACGTCGCGGAACACCAGCACGCAGCCCACGGCCGTGCCGTCGCCCTTGCGGATCGCCGACGCGGTGTACTCGATGGCGTAGCGCTCGCCGGAGCGGTGGATCAGCACCTCGTGCGCGACCTGGTGGAGGGCGCCCGGCACGGTCTCGCGCTCCGCGGCCGAGCTGGCATTGCGGCTCGCGAGCTCCTGGTACAGCCGGAACACGTCGTCCAGCTGACGGCCCAGGGCCTGGTCCGCCGTGAAGCCGGTCATGAGCTGCGCGGCTTCGTTGATGGTCTCGATGCAGCCGGCCAGGTCGGTGGTGATCACGCCGTCGCCGATGGAGGCGAGCGTGACCTCGGCACGCTCCTTCTCGGCGCGCAGGGCCTCCTGCGCGCGCTTGCGTTCGGTCACGTCGACCAGCGTGCCGATGGTGCCGGCGAGTGTGCCCCGGGTGGTGGTGAACGGGGCTTCGTAGTAGGCCATGTCCCGGGGCGGCTGGTGGTTGGCGGGGTGGATGCGGATCTCGTTGTCCTGCGCCTGCGCGATCTGCGCGGAGCGCGCGGGGGCCAGCTCTTCGGGGTACGCCGGGGGGGATGCGGGGGCCGTGCCCGTGCTGGCGGGCGTGTGAAAGAGCCGTTGCCAGGCCCGGTTGACTTCCAGGTAGGCGCCATTGGCGTCCCGCACGAAGACGGGCAGGGGCAGCGCGTCGATCAGCTGGCGCGTGAAATGCAGCTGCTCGCTTTGCAGGTGCTGGGTTTCGCGCAGCGACAGCACGAGCGACTGGACCTTGCCGGCCATGTCGTTGAAGGTGGCCGCCATGGCGCGTGATTCGAGCGTGCCGGTCACTTCCATGCGCGTGTCCAGATGGCCGTGGCGGAACGCGTCCGTGGCTTCGGCCAGCCGCCGCAGCATGCGCGCATTGGCCCGCAGCAGCAGCGTGAGCAGGAACAGGATCGTGAAGATATTGAGCGCCGAGATGCGCAGCTGCACCACGACGGTGCTCCAGATCTGGCCCACGAGGGGCGCGGATTGCAGCGTCACCGTCAGCCGCCCGGTCTGGCCGCCGGGCACGGCCTGCCCGAACTGCTGCGTGGGCGGCGCGATGCGCACCCACTCTGCGAACCATCCCGGGGCCGATGCGCGCAGGGGCGGCGCCTGGACATCGATGACGGGCCCGCCGCCCACCTGCCATTTCACCGACTGGACGCCCGGCCCGAAGCGGGCGACCCCTTCATGCAAAAGCGTGGCCTGGGCTTCGTGCTCCGAAGCGGGCAGGGCCGCCACCCCGGGCAGCAGCGCATCGCCCGCCCGGCGCAGCTCGGTGGCGGCATGGCGGCGGACTTCGTCGGTTTCCGCGGCCATCAGGTAGTGGTAGCGCACGGCGCTGACCAGCAGGATGATCAGGACAATCGGAACGTACAGCCGGGGATAGGTGCCCCGCAGGAGCCAGGTACTGAGATTTCCGGTGCGCATCGGTCGTGGCCCTCCCCCCAAAACCCCAGGGTAATGAATTGTTAATTAATTGTTGACCGACCGGAGTCTAGCGTGTGGGCAGGGGGTGTGCGGCACCCAGGGTAGCGCAATCCCGCCGGGCGTCGCCAGGGGGAAGGCTGGGGGTGCGTTGCGGGCGCGCGGGCGCGGCGAGGGGGGGCCGCGCCCGCTGGCCGCGCGGCGCGCCAGCGGGGCAGGCGCGGTGGGGGCTGGTGAAAAGCCGGGGGGACGGGAGCGGGCCCTACAGCGACTGGCTCAGGATCTCGCGGTACTCCTCGGGCGTGGCGATGCGGGGGTTGGTCTTGTGGCAATGGTCGGCCAGCGCGCCCCTGATGATGTCGTCGAACATGCCTTCGGTCACGCCCATGGCGGCAAGGCCCGTGGGCAGGCCCAGGCGGGCGTTCATGTCGCGGATGGCCTCGGGGATGTCGCCCGCCGCGCCCAGCCCCATGGCGTGGGCCATGCGCTCCAGGCGTTTTTCGTTGCGCACCGATTCGGCCCCGGCATTGAACCGGACCACGGCGGGCAGGAACATGGCGTTGAGCGTGCCATGGTGCAGGCGCGGGTTCACGCCACCCAGGCTGTGGCTGAGCGAGTGCACGGCGCCCAGTCCCTTCTGGAAGGCCATGGCGCCCTGCATGCTCGCGCTCATCATGTGCAGGCGCGCCTCGCGGTCGCTGCCGTTGCGCGTGGCCGGCTCGATGTGGGCCCAGCCACGCGTGAGGCCGTCCAGGGCAATGCCGTCGGCCGGCGGGTTGAAGGCGGCCGACATGAAGGTTTCCATGCAGTGGGCGATCGCGTCCATGCCCGTGGCGGCGGTCAGCATGGGCGGCAGGCCCAGCGTGAGCTCGGGGTCGCAGATGGCGGTCTTGGGCACCAGGTTCCACGAGTGGAACCCGAGCTTGCGGTGGTCGTCCACGATGATGATGGCGCCGCGCGCCACCTCGCTGCCGGTGCCGCTGGTGGTGGGCACCGCGATCAGCGGCGCGGCGCGCTCGGTGATGCGGGGCGAGCCGCCTTCGATGGTGGCGTAGTGCGTGAGCGGCCCGTCGTGCGTCGCGGCGATCGCGATGCCCTTGGCGCAGTCGATGGCCGAGCCGCCGCCCACGGCGATCAGGCCGTCGCAGCCCTCGGCCTGGTAGATCGCCACGGCGGCGCGCACGGCGGCCTCGGTGGGGTTGGAGGGCGTCTGGTCGAACACCGCCACGGTCATGCCAGGCAGGGCGTCCAGCGCCTTTTGCAGGACACCAGCGGCCTTCACGCCGGGGTCCGTCACGAGCAGGGGGCGTGTGATGCCGACGCGCTCGCATTCCTGCCGCAGCAGCTTGACCGCGCCGAACTCGAACTGGATCTGGGTGACGTAGTAGATGAAAGCCATGGTGAAGGTGGAAGTTACGTTTACGATTGCTGCAAAGACTCTACAACCCGGAGGCACCGATGACCACGAAGCAAACCCTCATTCCGCTCGCACTGGCCGGTGCATTCGTCGCGTTTGCGACATCCGCGCAGGCCGGCTGCCTGACCGATGCCCAGGCCGCCGAGCTGGTGGCCCACTACACCGCGAAGACCCCGGCCGCCAACCCCGATGACCTGTCGGACGCCGATGGCGCCTGCACCCGCGCCAAGGTCAACCAGTTGCTGGCGCAGCGTCTGGGCAAGGTCGTGGGCTACAAGGCCGGCCTTACCAATCCCGCGGTGCAAAAGCGCTTCAACACCGACAAGCCCGTGTGGGGCAAGCTCTATGAAGGCATGGTCCTGCCCAGTGGCGCCACCGTGGACGCGGCCTTCGGCGCCCGGCCGCTGTACGAAGCCGACATGCTGGTGCGGGTGAAGAGCACCGCCATCAACCATGCCAGGACGCCGATGGAGGTGCTGGAAGCAGTGGACCAGGTCATCCCCTTCATCGAACTGCCTGACCTCATGGTGCAGGCGCCGCCCAAGCTCAATGGCGCCGGCGTGACGGCCATCAACGTGGGTGCGCGGCTGGGCGTCGCGGGCGCGCCGCTGCCCGTGCCGGCCTACCGGGCCGAGCGCTTCGCGATGCTGCAGGCCCTGGCCGACATGAATGTGTCGCTGGCCGACGGCGCGGGTGCGCGCCTGGGCGGCGGCAAGGGCAGCGACATCCTGGACCATCCCCTCAATGCCGTGGTGTGGCTCGCGGGCGCCCTCGCGCAGGAGGGGCTGGCGATGCAGCCGGGCGACCTGATCAGCCTGGGTTCGTTCTCGCCGCTGCTGCCGCCCAAGGCGGGCCTGGCGGTGACAGCGACCTACGACGGCCTGCCGGGCGCCGCGCCCGTGCGCGTGACCTTCAAGTAACAACAAACAAACAATCGACCCGCGGGCTGCCCGCCTGCGCGGCCTTCCTCCTGTTGCCGAGATCCTGACCGTTGGCCGACCTGCACATCCACCACACCCGCCTGACCCCCCAGATGCGCAGCGTGCTTGAGCGCATGGCGCGCGCGGGGCACCCCCCGCTGCACACCCGCTCGCCCCAGGACGCACGCACGGCCTATCAGGCGGGCGCCGATGTGCTGGAGGTGCCCAAGGCGGCCCTGGCGCGGGTGGAGGACCTGCACATCCCCGCGCGCGACGGCCATGCGCTGCCCGCGCGGCTGTACGCACCGACCACGGAAGCGGGCCTGCCAGTGCTGTTGTACACCCACGGCGGCGGCTTCACCATCGGCAGCATCGCCACGCACGACATCCTGTGCCGCGAGCTGGCGCGCCTGGGCCGCTGCATGGTGGTGTCGCTGGACTACCGGCTCGCGCCCGAGCACCGGTTTCCCACCGCGAGCAACGATGCCTGGGATGCGCTCGCATGGCTTGCTGCCCACGCCCGCGAACTGGGCGCCGACCCGGCGCGCATGGCCGTGGGCGGAGACAGCGCGGGCGGAACACTGGCCGCCGTGAACGCCATCCTGGCGCGCGACGCGGGCCTGCCGCTGGCGCTGCAGCTGCTGTTCTACCCGGGCTGCGCGGCCCACCAGGACACGCCCTCGCATGCCACGTTCGCGCGCGGCCTAGTGCTGGAAGAGCCTGCCATCAGCTGGTTCTTTGGCAACTATGTGCGCAGCCGCGCCGAGCGCGAGGACTGGCGCTTCGCCCCGCTGCACGCCCCCGACGTGGACGGCGTGGCCCCCGCCTGGATCGGCCTGGCCGAATGCGACCCGCTGGTGGACGAGGGCGTGGACTATGCGGACAAGCTGCGGCTCGCCGGCGTGCCCGTGGACCTGGAGATCTACCGCGGGGTGACCCATGAATTCATCAAGATGGGCCGTGCCATTCCCGAGGCGCGCACCGCCCATGCCGATGCGGCCCGGGCGCTGCGCCAGGCGTTCTTTCAAACCACGGAGTGAATCTATCCATGCAACGCAGTGACTTCCGCTGTTTTCACCGCCTGCGCGTGCGCTGGGCCGAGGTGGACATGCAAAAAATCGTGTTCAACGCACACTACCTCATGTACATCGACACGGCGATGTCCGACTACTGGCGGGCGCTGGCGCTGCCGTATGAAGCGGGCATGCTGGCCCTGGACGGCGAGATGTACGTGAAGAAGGCCACGCTGGAATACCATGCGTCGGCGCGTCTGGACGACACGCTGGACGTGGGCCTGCGCTGCGCCAGGGTGGGCAATTCGTCCAGCCTGTTCCAGGCGGGCATCTTCAGCGGCGACCAGCTGCTCGTCTCGGGCGAGCTGGTCTATGTGTTCGCCGACCCGGCCACGCAGACTTCGCGCCCGGTGCCTGACAGCCTGCGCTCCATCTTCGAGGGCTTCGAGGCCGGCGCCGCGATGGCCGAGGTCAAGACCGGCGACTGGAACACGCTGGGCCGCGATGCCGGGCGCCTGCGCACCGCGGTCTTCGTGCGCGAGCAGGGCATTCCCGCGGACATCGAGGCCGATGCCCTGGACGCCAGCGCGCGCCACGCCGTGCTCTACAACCGCCTGGGCATGCCCGTGGCCACGGGGCGGCTGCTGCAGGAGGCGGCCGGCGTGGGCCGCATCGGGCGCATGGCGGTGGACCGCTCCGTGCGCGGCGCGCAGTGGGGCCAGCAATTGCTGGAAGCCTTGGTGGCCGCCGCGCGGGCCCGTGGCGACGGCGAGGTGCGCCTGCACGCCCAGCGCAGCGCGGAAGGCTTCTACCGCCGCGCGGGGTTCGCCGTGGTGGGCGAGCCCTGGGAAGAGGCGGGCATCGCCCACATCGCCATGGCGCGGCGCTGGTAGATTCTGCTATCAAAAAGAAAGCGCCTCGCGCCTTCCTGCAAACGGCCCTGGGGGGATTCGTATCTGGATCCGCCCCGCATCAAGCGCGGGATGCTCCTGAATGCATAGCGGCGTGGCCTGATCCCGCAGCGGCCCGGTCCTGCCCGCGGGCGTCAGATGTCCGCGAGCAGCTCGTACGGCAGGGGCGCCAGCGCCAGCGGCACGCCCTGCACGTTGCCCACCTGCAGGGCACCACCCTGCGCGGCGGCGATCTGCAGCGACACGAGGGCGTCGGTGCCGCCACCGGGTGCCGGGGCGGCCTGCACGACGGTGCCGCAAGGCTGTTCCAGGTCCGGCACGGCGAACACTTCGGCCCCCACCGCCACATCGGCCGGGGCGTGGGCAATGTAGGTGCGGCGCTTGAGCGTGCCCCGGAACTGGCTGCGCGCCACCACCTCCTGCCCGGGGTAGCAGCCCTTCTTGAAGTTCACGCCGCCCACGGACTCGTAGTTGAGCATCTGGGGCACGAAGGCCTCGACAACCGGGGTGGTCAGCGTTGCCACGCCGCTGCGCACTTCACTCCAGAGCCACAGGGCGGGTTCCATCGCGGGACCGGCGGGCGCGGGTTCTCCCGCGGGGGCCACCCAGAGCGCGCGCGGCCGGCCGTCGGCGGGATACAGGTGGACCACCGAGGCGGCACCCACGTCGGCCTTGGTCCAGGCGGGCTGGCCGCCGCCGGGCACCACATCGCCCGCCAGGCCGTACAGGGCGAAGTCGGCGGTGGCGTCGGTCAGCCTGGCCTTGGAGCGCAGCACGAACATCGACAGGCGCTTGAGCGTGGGCGGCAGCAGGTCGCGGCTGCAGACCAGCAGGATCTCGCTGGCGCTGCGCTTGAAGCCGATGAAGGTGGCCTGCATGCGGCCCTTGGCGGACAGGAACGCTGCCAGGCGGGCCTGGTCCATGCCCAGCAGGGCGAAATCCTGGGTGAGCTGGCCGTGCAGGAACTTGGCGGCGTCTTCGCCTTCCACGCGAATCACGCCCAGGTGGGACAGGGGGGCTATGCCGTTCAAGGGGGTAGTCATCGCTGAATTATGATGCCCGGTTCTACACACACATTCATCAGGGTTGTGCGACGTCTATTGGCTTTGATTGCGTTGGTTCTGATCGCCTCGGGCGGTGCGGCCTTCTGGTGGCTGCACCAGCCGTTGGTGACGGGCAGCGAACCCCTGGAGCTGGCCATCGAGCCCGGCACCACGCCCCGGGGCATTGCGCGCGACGTGGTGGCCGCGGGGGCGCGGGTCGATGCGCGCATGCTCTACGCATGGTTCCGCTTCTCGGGCCAGGACCGCGCCATCAAGGCCGGCAACTATGAAATCCCGCCCGGAACCACCCCGCGGGCCCTGCTGCAGAAACTGGTGCGCGGCGAGGAAACCCTGCGCGCGCTGACCCTGGTGGAGGGCTGGAACTGGCGCCAGGTGCGCCAGGCCCTCGCCAGGGAAGACCAGCTCAAGCCCGACGCGGCGAACCTGAGCGACGAGGCGCTGATGGCCCAGCTGGGCCGCCCGGGCGTGCCTCCCGAGGGGCGGTTCTTTCCGGACACCTACGCCTATGCCAAGGGCTCCAGCGACATCGCCCTGCTGCGCCGGGCGCTGCACGCCATGGACCGCCGCCTGGAGGCCGCCTGGGCCCAGCGCGCGGCCGACACGCCGCTCAAGTCGGCCGATGAAGCATTGATACTGGCCAGCATCGTCGAGAAGGAAACCGGCCGTCCGGGCGACCGCGCCCAGATTGCCGGGGTTTTTGCCAACCGCCTGCGCGCCGGGATGCTGCTGCAGACCGACCCCACCGTCATCTACGGCCTGGGCGAGCGGTTCGACGGCAACCTGCGCCGGCGCGATTTGCTGGCCGACACGCCGTGGAACACCTACACCCGGGCCGGCCTGCCTCCCACGCCCATCGCCATGCCCGGCAAGGCCGCCCTGCTCGCGGCGGTGCAGCCCGAGCCCACGCGTGCGCTGTACTTCGTGGCCAAGGGCGACGGCACCAGCCATTTCAGTGCCTCGCTGGAAGAGCACAACCGTGCGGTCAACCGCTACCAGCGCGGCCAGTAGCGCATGCGGCCTGGTGCGCGGGCGGCCGCGGCGCCCCGAGCCATGCGCCCCTGCAGATTCAACCCAAGGCTTTCATGTCACGACCCGGTCTTTTCATTACCTTTGAAGGCATCGACGGCGCGGGCAAGTCCTCGCACATCGAGGGCCTGGCGGCGGCTTTCCGTGCGCAGGGCCGCGCGGTCACCGTGAGCCGAGAGCCCGGTGGCACGCCGCTGGCCGAAAAACTGCGCGAGATGGTCCTAAACGACCCGATGGACCCGCTCACCGAATCGCTGCTCATCTTCGCCGCGCGCCGGGACCACCTGCGCAATGTGATCGAGCCCGCCCTCGCGCGTGGCGACGTGGTGCTGTGCGACCGTTTCACCGATGCCACCTTCGCCTACCAGGGGGCCGGCCGGGGCTTCGATCTTGGCGTGCTATCGATATTGGAGCGGCTTGCGCAGACGGGTCTTTCGCCAGAGGCCGATCTGATGCGTGAGCCCGATCTGACCGTGTGGTTCGATCTGGCGCCGGAAGTGGCTGCCCAGCGCCTGGCCGGCGCCCGCGTGCCCGACCGTTTCGAGGCCCAGCCGGCCGAGTTCTTCCGCCGGGTGGCCCAGGGCTATGCCGACCGCGCGGCCGCCGCACCCCAGCGGTTTGCACGGCTGGACGCCGCGCAGGACCGCCACCGCGTGTGGCAGCAGCTCACCAGCGTCTTTGTGCGCAAGGGCTGGCTGGCCATCATGGTGGCCACCCAGGGAGGGGCGGCATGAGCGAATCCGCCAACGCCCCTGCGACGGCCCTCGCGCCCTGGATCGCCGCACAGCGTGCCAGCCTGCTGGCCCAGCGCGGGCATGCCTGGCTGCTGCAGGGCCCGTCGGGCATGGGCCAGTACGCGCTGGGCATGGAGCTGGTGCGCGCCTGGCTGTGCGATGCACCGACCGCGCAGGGTGCCTGCGGCCAGTGCGGCAGCTGCCATGCGGTCAACGTGCGCACCCATGCCGACCTGTGCGTGCTGATGCCCGAGGTGCAGATGATGGCGCTGGGCTGGCCCCTGTCGGAGAAGGCCCAGGCGGACATCGACGACAAGAAGCGCAAGCCCAGCCGCGAGATCCGCGTGGAAGCGATGCGCGACGCGGTGGAGTTCTCGCAGCGCACCTCGGCCCGTGGCCGGGGCAAGGCCGTGCTGGTGTATCCCGCCGAGCAGATGAACCACATCACGGCCAATGCCTTGCTCAAGACCCTGGAGGAGCCGCCGGGGGATGTGCGCTTCGTCCTGGCCAGCGAGGCCGCGCACCAGTTGCTGCCCACCATCCGCAGCCGCTGCCTGGGCCACACGATGGTCTGGCCCGCCGAGGACCAGATGCTGCAGTGGCTGCAAGGGCAGGGCGTTGCCGGCGCCGCCGCGACGGCGTTCCTGCGCGCCGCCGGCGGGCGGCCCGACGATGCGCTGGCGCTGGCCCAGTCGGGGCGCAGCCCGCAGGCCTGGTCCGCGCTGCCCCAGGCCGTCGCCAAGGGGGATGTGACCGCGCTCGGGGACTGGGCGCCTGCGCAGGCCATCGATGCGCTGCAAAAGCTCTGCCATGACCTGCTGGCGGCGAGCGTGGGCGCCGCTCCGCGCTACTTCGCGGCGGCGGACCTCCCGAAGGCGCTGCCGCCGCTGGGCGCGCTGACACGCTGGTCGCGCGCGCTGGCCAAGGCCGCACGCACGGCGGACCATCCTTTCAATGCCGGCCTCATGCTGGAGGCGCTTGTCGCCCAGGCGCGAAACACCCTACACTCCAAGCACTGAGCCGTACCCACCCATCCATGAGCAGTCCATCCACCGCCCCCCGCCCCAGCGTCATGCAGCTGGCCATCAAGGAAAAGGCGGCCTTGTACGCGGCCTACATTCCCTTTTTCGCCGAAGGGGGCATTTTTGTCCCCACCCAGCGGGACTACAAGCTGGGTGATGATGTCTATGTGCTGCTGACGCTGCCGGACGACACGCAGCGCTACCCGGTGGCCGGCCGCGTGGCCTGGGTCACCCCGGCGCGGGCTGCGGGCAACCGGACGCAGGGCGTGGGCATCCAGTTTCCCAAGGACGAGAAGTCGCGCCAGCTCAAGGCCAAGATCGAGGAACTGCTCGGCACGGCGCTGGGGTCCGACCGGCCGACACAGACCATCTGAGCCGGCCCCGCACACCGTGCCGACCCGTGCCAGGCGGGTCGGCATTTTTGTTTGCTGGCTGCGGCGGGCGGGGTTGTCGCCCACCCCGGAGGACTGCGGTGGCCACCGGTGGCCCGCGTGGCGAGCAAACACGATTATTTTGAAACCGCATGTTCACTGATTCGCACTGTCATCTCAATTTTCCCGAACTGGCGAGCCAGCTGCCCGCCATCCGCCAGGCCATGGCCGACGCGCGGGTGGACCGGGCCTTGTGCATCTGCACCACCCTGGAAGAGTTCGAGGGCGTGCATGCCCTGGCCATGGCGCACGACAACTTCTGGAGCACGGTGGGCGTGCACCCGGACAACGAAGGCATCGCCGAGCCCACGGTGCAGGGCCTGCTGGAGCGCGCCGCCTTGCCGCGCGTGGTGGCCATTGGCGAGACGGGGCTCGACTACTACGGCATGGAGGACCGCAAGGGAGGGCGCAGCATCGCCGACCTGGAGTGGCAGCGCGAGCGCTTTCGCAACCACATCCGCGCGGCGCGGGCGTGCGGCAAGCCGCTGGTCATCCACACCCGCAGCGCGTCGGACGACACGCTCTCCATCTTGCGCGAAGAGGGGGAGGACGGCCTCGGCAACCGCGCGGGCGGCGTGTTCCACTGCTTCACCGAATCGATGCAGGTGGCGCGCGCGGCGCTCGATCTGGGCTACTACATCTCCTTTTCGGGCATCGTCACATTCAAGAGCGCCCAGGAACTGCGCGACGTGGTGGCCTTCGTGCCGCTGGACCGCACCCTGATCGAAACCGACAGCCCCTACCTCGCGCCCGTGCCATACCGTGGCAAGACCAACAACCCGTCGTATGTACCCTACGTGGCCAGGCAGGTGGCCGAAACCAAGGGGCTGGCGCTCGAGGCGGTGGCCGAGGCCACGAGCCGCAACTTCGACGCCTTGTTCAAGGGAGTGACCGAATGATCCACCATCGCCGCAACGTGTTGGCGACCCTGGCGCTGGGGCTGGCTGCTCCCGCTATCTGGGCAGGAGCCTACGAGGATTTTTTTGTCGCCATCCTGCGCGATGACGGTGGCGCCATCACCGGGCTGCTGCGCAGGGGGTTCGACCCTGATACGCGCGACCCGAAAGGCCAGGTGGGCCTCACCATCGCCTTGCAAAACGGCGCTTCCAAGGCCTTCTTTGCGCTGCTGGCCGCACGGCAGGTGAATGTGGATGCACGGAACGCACAGGACGAGAGCCCCTTGATGATGGCCGCGCTCAAGGGCAACGTGGAGGCCGTGAAGGCGCTTCTTGCACGCGATGCGGATGTGAACAAGACGGGCTGGACGCCCCTGCACTACGCGGCGTCCGCCGGCTCGCCCCAGCATGCGGCGATCATCGCGCTGCTGCTGGAAAACCATGCGTACATCGATGCCGCTTCGCCCAACGGCACGACCCCCCTCATGATGGCGGCGCACTACGGCTCCATCGAGTCCGTGCAGCTTTTGCTGGACGAGGGCGCCGACCCCACGCTCAAGAACCAGCTGGGCCTGACCGCCACGGACTTCGCCATGCGCGTGAGCCGCACCGATTCTGCGGAACGGATTGCCGCTGCCATACGCAAGCGCCAGCCCAACCGGGGCAGGTGGTAGGGCTCCTGCGAGGGTTTCCCGCGCGGGGTGGCGCGGGTTCAGTGGAGTGCGGCGGTTTCGCCCGAGGCCGGCCGCGCCTGCAGGCGCGCGTACAGCCCGCCCCGCGCCATCAGTTCGCCATGGGTTCCTTGCTCGGCAATGCGTCCACGCTCCATGACGATGACCCGGTCCGCATGTTCGATGGTGGACAGGCGGTGGGCAATGACCAGCGTGGTGCGCCCCTGCATCAGGCGCTGGAGGGCGTCCTGCACCAGCCGCTCCGATTCGGTGTCCAGCGCCGAGGTGGCCTCGTCCAGGATCAGGATGGGGGCATCCTTGTACAGCGCCCGGGCAATCGCCAGCCGCTGCCGCTGCCCGCCTGACAATTGGGTGGCGTTGTGGCCCACCACGGTGTGGATGCCCCGTGGAAGCGCCGCCACGTGTTCCGCCAGGTTCGCGGCCGCCAGGCATTCCTGCACGCGCAGGTCGTCCACCTCGCGCCCCAGCGCCACGTTGGCGGCGATGGTGTCGTTGAACATCACCACGTCCTGGCTCACCATCGCGAACTGCGACCGCAGCGATCCCAGGTCCCACTCGGGCAGGGGGCGGCCATCCACCAGGATGTCGCCCGACGCGGGCATCACGAACCGTGGCAGCAGGTTGACCAGCGTCGTCTTTCCGGCGCCGGAGGGGCCGACCAGGGCGACGATTTCACCGGGCTCCACGCGCAGGCTGACCTGGTCCAGTGCCGGGGCATGGTCGGAGCCGTACGACACCGTCACCCGGGACAGCTCCAGCGCGCCCCGCACGCGGTCCGTGCGGTACTGGCCGCCTGTTTCGGCGCCGGTGTCGCCCAGCAGCGCGAGTCCCCGTTCAAGGGCCGCCACCCCCCGGGTGATCGGGCTGGCGACATCGGCCAGGCGGCGGATGGGCGCTATGAGCATCAGCATGGCCGTGATGAACGACACGAAGCCGCCCACCGTGACGTCCTTCGCGTCCACCGCGCCACGGCTTTGCCACAGGGCGATGCAGATCACCACGGAGAGCGCCGCGGCGGCCAGCAACTGCGTGAGCGGTGTCATGGCCGCGGACGCAATCGTCGACTTGATGGCCAGGCGGCGCAGGCTCTGGCTCAGCCCGGCGAAGCGCCCGGCCTGGCCGGCCTGCGCGCCGTGCAGCCGCACCATGCGGTGCGCCAGCACGTTTTCCTCCACCACGTAGGCCAGCTCGTCGGTCGCCTGCTGGCTGCTTTTTGTCAGGTGGTAGAGGCGCCGGGAAAGTGTCTTCATGATCCAGGCCACGCCCGGCACCACCACCGCCACGATCAGCGTGAGCTGCCAATTGAGGTACAGCAGGTAGGCCAGCAGCGCCACCAGCGTGAACCCGTCACGCGATACGCCCAGCAGTGCCTGCACGAGCAAGGTTGCGCCGGTCTGCACTTCGTACACCACGGTGTTGGACAAGGTGCTGGCAGACTGCCGCGAGAACAGGCCCATTTCCGCCGCCAGGACCCTGTCGAACAGCGATTGCCGCAGCGTCAGCATGCCCTCGTTGGCTATGCGTGCCAGCGCGTACTGGCCGACGAACTGCGCGACGCCGCGCACGAAGAAAACGCCCAGGATGGCCAGGGGCACCATCCACAGCTGCAGGGTTCCCTGGGTGAAGCCGCGGTCCAGCAAAGGCTGCAGCAGCGCGGGAATCAGGGGCTCGGTCACGGCGCCCACGAGGGTGGCGACAACGGCAAGGCTCCAGGCCATCCGCTGGTTGCCGAAGTAGACCGATAGCCGCTGAAGGCGCGTGGTCAGGCTTGCGGCAGGAGGAGGGGGGGAGGCGGGCGTGGCGCCCGGGCCTGAATCTGTGGCTTGCATGTGGCCCGGATTCTACGGTCGCGGGCTGCCAGGGCCTGCAGGCTCCTCTGAGCGGTGCCAGATTGATCGGATGCGGGCCGGCGCGGCAGGAAAAAGCCAGCGCCCGAAGGCCATGCGCACGGTTGGCTCGAAATCAAGGCCGATGGCCCTGGTGGCCGCACAGTTTGTCACAGGGGTTTTCCCGCTGTGTGTAACATTCGGGTTTGCCCTTCGGCATTTGTTCGGCTACCGCTGGATGCCAATGACCACAGATCGAATCTCTACACACCCATCTCCTGCGGCTTTGCCGCATCCCTTGCGCCGCCAGGTACTGGCCGCGCTCATTGCCACTCCCGCCCTGCCAGCACTGGCGCAATTTCGCGTCGAGGTGACGGGCGTTGGCCTGACCCAGCTGCCCATTGCGATCGCTCCGTTCCGGGGCGAGGCGCAGGCGCCCCAGAAGATGTCGTCCATTGTCCAGGCCGACCTGGAGCGCAGTGGCCAGTTCCGTGCGGTGGATGCGTCGGGCGCGGTGCTGGACGAAACCGCGCGCCCCGATGTGGCCCTGTGGCGCCAGAAAAGCGCGGATTCCCTGGCAACCGGCAGCATCACGCGCCTGGCGGATGGCCGCTTCGACATCCGCTTTCGCCTTTGGGATGTGGTGAAGGGGCAGGACCTGGGTGGGCAGAGCTTTGTGGTCACGCAGGGCGATCTGCGCCTGGTGGCCCACCGCATCGCCGATTTCATCTATGAAAAGCTGACGGGTGAACGCGGAATTTTCTCGACCCGCATTGCCTACGTCACCAAGACCGGACCCCGCTACAGCCTGTGGGTGGCGGACGCCGACGGCGAGAATGCGCAGTCGGCCCTGTCGAGCCCCGAGCCCATCATCTCGCCCGCGTGGTCACCCAATGGCGGCCAGCTCGCCTACGTCTCGTTCGAATCACGCAAACCCGTTGTCTACGTGCACGACGTGGCCTCCGGCCGCAGGCGCCTGATCGCCAATTTCCGGGGCTCCAACAGCGCGCCCGCCTGGGCTCCGGACGGACGCTCCCTGGCCGTGACGCTGAGCCGTGATGGCGGCTCCCAGCTCTACACCATCGACGCCAATGGCGGCGAACCGCGCCGCCTCATGCAGAGCTCGGGCATCGATACCGAACCCGTGTTCTCCGGCGACGGCCGCAGCATCTACTTCGTGAGCGACCGGGGTGGCGCACCGCAGATCTACAAGGTCCCTGCCTCTGGCGGCAATGCGGAGCGTGTCACTTTCACGGGCAGCTACAACATTTCCCCCAGCATCAGCCCGGATGGCCGCTGGCTGGCCTATATTTCCCGCGTTGGCGGGGCTTTCAAGCTGCACGTCATGGACCTGTCCTCCGGCACCGTGAATGCAGTCACGGACACCACGGCGGACGAGAACCCCAGTTTTGCTCCCAATAGCCGCCTCATCGTCTATGCCACCCAGCAGCAAGGGCGCGAAGCGCTCATGACGACCACGCTGGACGGCAAGATCAAGGCCCGGCTCGCGGGGCAGGCGGGAGATATCCGCGAGCCCGACTGGGGCCCATTTCAAAAGCAATGAACTTATCCGCACTTTCAGTTACCAAGCTTTCAGGAGAATTTTGGATGATCAAACGCATTACCCTTGCCCTTACCGTTGTCGCATTGATGGCCGGATGCAGTTCCGGCGTGAAGCTGGATGACGTGCCTGTCGAAGACAAGAACGCCACGTCCACCATGGGCACCAACAGTGGGGCCAACTCCGGCAACACTGCCCAGAGCGGCGTGGCCGGCGTGGACCTTGGCCAGTCGGGCCGCGATGCGGCCGGCCCCGTGGGTGTGAGCCGCATCGTCTATTTCGACTACGACAGCTACGTGATCAAGCCTGAATTCCAGTCCCTGATCGAAGCGCATTCCCGCTTCATCAAGTCTGGCAACGGCCGCAAGGTCATGATCGAAGGCCATACCGACGACCGTGGTGGCCGCGAGTACAACCTGGCCCTGGGCCAGAAGCGCGCCGAAGCCGTGCGCCGTTCGCTCGCGCTGCTGGGTGTGCCAGACAACCAGATGGAAGCCGTGAGCTTTGGCAAGGAAAAGCCCGCCGCCCAAGGCAATAGCGAAGACGTGCACGCACAGAATCGCCGGGCAGAACTGTCCTATCGTTGATGCGTACGTTGTCTTTTCCTGTGCCCTACCTGTTCAAGGCACTGGCGGCCGGGGCGCTGTCGGCGGCCTTGCTGCCCGCGGCGCATGCAGCCCTTTTTGAGGACGACGAGGCCCGCCGCGCCATCATCGAAATGCGCCAGCGTGTTGACGGGCTGCAAATGTCCCAGCAACGCGCAGCCGAAGAAATGCGCAGGCTTGGCGAAGAGAACGGCCAGCTCCGGCGCAGCCTGCTTGATCTGCAGGGGCAGATCGAGACGCTGCGCATGGAGCAGTCCAAGCTTCGGGGCCAGAACGAGCAGTTGCTGCGGGATGCTGCGGACCTGCAGCGGCGCCAGAAGGACATTGCCCAGGGAGTGGATGAGCGCCTGAAGCAGTTTGAGCCGGTGAAGGTGACGGTGGACGGCCAGGAGTTCCAGGCCGACCCCGCCGAAAAGAAGGACTTCGAAGCGGCCCTGTCCGTGTTCCGTTCGGGCAAGTTTTCCGATGCGAGTTCGGCATTTGCGGCGTTTGTGCGGCAGTACCCGCGCAGTGGCTTCGTGCCTTCCGCCCGCTTCTGGCTGGGGAACGCCCAATATGCCACCCGCGAGTACAAGGAGGCCATCAACAACTTCAAGCTGATGCTGGCTGATGCCCCCTCCCATGCCCGTGCGCCGGAAGCGGCCCTGTCTATCGCCAACTGCCAGATCGAACTCAAGGACACGCGGGCCGCGCGCAAGACGCTGGAAGATCTTCTGCGCGCCTACCCGCAATCTGAAGCTGCGATGGCGGCCAAAGAACGCCTTTCCCGCTTGAAGTGATGCCCGGCGCACCGTCTGTTCAAGCGGCGCCGTACCCCATTGTCGTGCCTGAGTCCGCCGCCCCGGATCGCCGTTTCGGCGGACTGGAGCGGCTGTACGGCGTGCAGGGCGCCGCCCGGATCCGCCAGGCACACATCGCGGTGGTGGGGATTGGTGGCGTGGGCTCATGGGCCGCCGAGGCCTTGGCGCGCAGCGGGGTGGGGCAGATCACCCTGATCGATCTCGACCATGTGTCCGAGTCAAATATCAACCGCCAGATTCATGCGCTCACCGGGACCATTGGACAAGCCAAGGTTCTGGCGATGCGGGACCGGATCGCACAGATTCACCCGGAGTGCACGGTCCATTGCATCGAGGACTTCGTGGAGCCGGAAAACTGGCCTGGGTTGCTTCCCCTGCCCGTTGATGCGGTGATCGATGCCTGCGATCAGGTCAAGGCCAAGACGGCCATTGCGGCATGGGCCCAGGCCAGCGGGGTGCTGCACATCACCGTGGGTGCGGCGGGTGGCAAGCGGCATGCGCACAAGGTGGATGTGGACGACCTCGCGCGGACGACCCACGATCCTTTGCTGGCGCAACTGCGCTATCGCATGCGCAAGCACCACCGCGCCGCGCGCGAAGGCAAGAAGATCGGCGTGGACTGTGTCTTCAGCCGAGAGGCTGTGGCTCCGCCGGATGCGTCATGCCAAATCGATGGGGATGGCTCCCTGAATTGCCATGGGTATGGTTCGGTCGTCGCCGTGACGGCCACCTTCGGCCAGTGTGCCGCGGGCTGGGTGCTGGACAAACTTGCCGCAACTTCCAGAAAGGCCGTAAAAACAACGCTATAATCCAAGGCTTTGCAGCCATCGACCACGATTGCTGCAACAGGTCGGGACGTTAGCTCAGTTGGTAGAGCAGCGGACTTTTAATCCGTTGGTCACAAGTTCGAATCTTGTACGTCCTACCACCCGATTTCTTGTGTGATATGAAAAGCCTGCTATTGAATAAATAGCAGGCTTTTTTGTTTTGGGTTCAGGAATAGCCTCAGATGGGCTCATCACTACCCAAAAAAGGTAGCGTGCTACCCGGCGCCCCGGTAGGGTCCCCGTACCATGGCAAGCATTCAAGAAAGACCGGGTGGCGAATGCGGCTGTCAGCGGTCATCAGGATCGCGGCCCGAACCCTTTCAGCTACACCACTGCGGGTCGGACCGAGAAAGGTCTGCCGGCGGAAGTGGCTTGGCGCTGCGTGCCGCCATGGCAGCTCCCTATAGGTAGCAAGTGAATTCAACCGTCCGATACACTTGAACACATATGTATTCATATGGAGGAGCGGAGATGAACTTGCGCAGTGCCTGCGTCGGCTTGGCGTTCTTGGCCGCGGCGAACGCGGCCCAAGCCATTTACACGATCAACATCGATCAGGTGGGCGCGGATGTTGTGATGACAGGCTCCGGCTCGCTCAATACGAGTTCAATGTCTGCGTTGACAACCATCGGGTTGTGCGCTGCAGGACACGGGTTGATCCACAACAACGCTATCTGCATCGGGACGGAAACGACTGCCGACATGTTCAGCGGTGTGCTATTCCCAAGCTTGACTGGCGTAGCCTCCACACCACAAGCCGGCACTGGTTCCATGGGGCCTGGCGTCTACATTCTCGGTGCCGATCTTTATTTGCCCGAGAACTACATCTCTGAGGCTTCCATCTCGAACTCAACGACGTTCGCGGGGACAACCCTCGCGGGAGCGGGGCTGACCGTCGGAACCCGAACGCTCTTCCTGCCCTCGGGCGACGAGATCATCATCAACATCGGGCTGGCTCCGCCGCCAGTTGTCCCCGCCGCCAACATTCCTACCTTGAGTGAGTACGCCTTGATGGCCATGGCGTCAATGATGGCCATGCTGGGCGTCGCAGCAGTGAGACGCAGGCGGGGCTGAAGGCTGCCCGGGCTTTCCTGCAGGAACCCCGATCAGCGGCAGCGCCACTGCCGGGCCCCAGCTATGCACACAGGACCCGAAGTTGACGTGTCGGTTGACTTTTGACGTTGGCGGGTGCACGCCATCTGGCAGTTTCAGGCTGCTTGCTGCTGCCAATCAACCAACGTCCGCCCCAGGTCTTTTGGGTGGCCACGAGGACCGCAGCGTGTTCCTGGATCGCTGCGGGCCAGCTTCCGCACATCGACAACAGCCACGGCATCGCGCCGCGGGGGAACCTCCAGGCGGCGTGCACAGCGCTAGGCCACACGGCCATTCTTGAAGACCGTGCGTTCGGTTTCGCGCGGCTGGCTGCCGTCGGGCTGGCTTGCCATGCGCACCACGGGGCCCTGCAGAAAGCCTGCCACCAGTTGGCCTTCGCGCCATTGGCGCATGTCGGCATCGAGGCTCAGCATTTCGACCAGGCGCCCCGTGCCCTGGGGGGCCAGGTCGTTTCCCTGCGCGTCCAGGCAGCGCAGGTAGCGCGTGGCGCCATCATGGCCCTCGATGCTTTCGGTGTTGAGTGCGCCGCTGGGCCAGTAGCGCAAGTGATGTTCGCCCTTGTCTTGGCGCCTGCAGCGCAGCAGTGGTGCGCCGCAGGGGTAGAAGTGCTCGCTGCACAACTCCTCTCCGTACCAGTACAACTGCGTGCTTTCGCGCTGGCCCTGGGCGTCGAAAGCCTCATGAAGGCCATGGTGGCCCAGGCCCAGTGCCAGCCGGTCGCTGCGCACGGACTGCAGGGCGCCACTCATGAAGTGCTCGCCGCTGGTCCAACTGTTGCTGGCCTGGCTGGGGTAGTGGATCCAGTGGCGACCGCGCTCATTGCCAAAGCCCTGTGTCTCGCACTGCAGCAGCGTGCGGTCGGGCGAGAACCAGACCACGTCGCAACCGCAGTCCTGATTCTCGAAGACGTTGGGGCCGATGGGAAAACCATCCACGAAGCGCAGGCGGTGCGCACCGTCTGCAAGCGTCACATGCTCGACACCGCTGCCACGCAACCCGGGCACGGCCGCCAGGGCGAAATAGCGGTGTGGGTGGCGCACGATGTCCTGCTCCAGCCGCTGGCGGACAGCGTGGTGCAGGGCGAAGAATTCGGTGGCGATGGCTGCAAGGCGCTCCCCGTGCGGGGCGAGCAGATCCTGGTAGGCGTCCCAGGCATCTTCGTCGCAGCCTTCTTCTCCCTCATCGTCATCATCATTTTCTTGATCCGGATACGCCTGCGCGACCATATTCCAGATCGCGTGCGCTTCCTCGATCAGCGGCAGCACGGACGCATAGACGGGATTGGCCGCGATGATGCCCGGCACCGCGCTTGCATCGTCCAGATGCGCGGCCACGTTGTCGAAGTACTGATCCACGCCGCCATTGGAGACCTGCGCGTCGAACAGGTCGAAGTAGTACACCGCCCGCGCCAGCGGCGCGAAGCCGTCAGGCCCGGATGCGTGCAGCGCATCGACGACGGCACGGCTGAAGTACGGGGCGCAGCGCAGCAGCGCGGGCCAGTCGGCAAGGGGCAGTCGTGGGCTCATTCCATGTCCTTGTGCTGTTTCAGGAAGGTCTCGCAGACCTCGGGCCGGTTCAGCCACCGGGCCGATTGGTCCTCCATCGCTTCGGCATCATCGGAGCCGGGCGAGGTGATGAACAGAACCGCAGCGTTGGCCCCCTGGCGGTGCCGGCCCAAGAAGCCCTCGTTGTCCAGCCGCTTCAATGCCTCGATCAGGGCGTGAGGCTCCTGGGCCTTGACGGTGTCGGATGAAGCCACGTCACCGGAGCCATGGCCCTGTCCATGGTCTTCATTCTTTATGCTCCCGTATTGATAGCTGCTTGCGCTTTGTGGACGGGCGCTGGTGGCTATTTTCATTTACGTCACCTGTACGAAGAAGAGGCCGCTGCAGTCGGTGCTCTCGTTGGCCTGCGTGGGCAGGTACAGGTAGCCTACCCCGTCGGCCAGGTAAAACAGGTTGCGCAGCGGCGCGGGCAGGTTGCCGCCGTCGATCTGCAATGCGAAGGCCAGGCCGCCGAGTTCCAGGTCTTCGTTTTGCAGCCATTGCGGCGCACCGCCGATGAAGGACCGCGCGTCCCCGCCGGCCTGCACATGGATGCCGTGCGGGGGCAGTTCCAGCGCGCTCTGCACCAATGTGCCGGCCTTGTGCACCAGCACTTGCGTGGTGCCCCGGCGCAGCAGTGCCAGTTCGGCCGGGTCGCCGTGGTAGGTGATCTCGTCGAGGAAGTACGTGCCCGGGGCGTAGGTGGTGAAGACCGAAGCGATGCGGCCCGCGCCGATGTCAATGCCCGCATGCTCGGCCAGGAATGCCGCGGGCAGCGATGCGGCGAGCACCAGCGGCCGGCCCGAGGGGCCGTGCGGCCAGTGGGCCACGCCGCCGATCAGCGCGCCGCCGCCCAGGCGGGGCGCCAAGGGGTGAACGCCGTCAGGGGTGATGGTGAGGGGTGTCGGCATGGTTTTGCTTCACATGTGATGGCTGCTTGCGCTTGCTGGGAGGGTGGTGGAGGTCGGTTTAGATCAAATCACTTCTTTCATCACACGCAGCGCCAGCAGTGCATACGGTACTGGGAGATGCTGGTCAATCGCAATCTGCGAAGCAAGGTGCGAAGTAGTCTTCGTAGAAGTCGATAGAGCTGGGTCCGGTGCGATCGACATGGCCGCTGTGCGAGCTGGGGTAGAAGTGCACCACGGGATTTTCGCCGTCCACCACGCGCGATGTGTCCAGGCAGGACGGCTCGTTGTCGTCCCCATTGCACTGAATGGCCACGAGGTAGCAGTGGCGTGAACCCGCGTCTTGCCGCCAATGCAACGTGTCGTCGTGCGCGGTGCCGCGCCCGCCCAGTGGCTCGCCCGCGGGTAATGCGGAAATCGGGAACAGATCCAACCCACCGTCGCCGGTGCGCAGGATGAAGTTGCGGACTGAGCCGGAGATGCGCAGGTTGAGTGCCGCCTCGACGTTGGCGATGGCCTGCTCGATGCTGGCACCGGCTCAGCTGACTTCGGCATCGGTATCCTGTCGCGCAAGATCATGCAGACGGATAACCAAAGTGCCGATGCGTTCACGGGAGCGTGAATTCCTGATGTTCTCTTTGGCAGTGGCATCTGATCTGGGGTTCATGGCACATCCTGCCTCCGTGCCTCCGTGCCTCCAGACCCAGGCTGGCGCCAAAGGTCCGGCGTGGATGTGGCGCAGCGCGGAGGCTGCCAAGGAAATCAAGATGCTGATTGGTGAAAGCGTTTCACGGGTTGGCCAGGGCGCCACACTGGTTGACCAGGCCGGCACAACGATGACCGAAGTGGTCAGCGCCATCAAGCGCGTGACGGACCTCATGGGAGAGATCAGCGCCGCCAGCGAGGAACAGAGTCAAGGCGTGGCGCAGGTGGGAGAAGCGGTGATGCAGATGGACCAGGCCACCCAACAGAATGCGGCGCTGGTCGAAGAGATGGCGGCAGCGGCGAGCAGCTTGAACAATCAAGCGTCAGAGTTGGTCAATGCGGTAGCGTTTTTCAAATTGTCAGGCGCAGATGGAGCCGTCGTGCGCAGCCGCAAAACCGAGTCGTTCCCCGAACAACGACCTACCGTTGCCGCTCGTCTAAGGTAGCTCGCCGAGGAGGGGACCGCCTTGGTCGATGGCCAGGCGCGGACGGCAGGCATCCTCCACGACGGCTTTCAGCGATCCCATCCCGCGCGCCCGCAACTGTCATCTCCGGGCCCTCCAGGGGCATATCCAAGATTGCCTACCTCCTCGGCTCAACCACCGGGAACATCGTCTCGAAGCTGTCGAACATTGCCAGCAGCTCGCCAAGCTTGGCGCGGTCACCCTCGACCTTGATCTGCCCGGTCTGCACCGCTTCGGGGAAGGTGGTCTGCCTGAGCGTAATTGCGTCCAGCGTGGCACGGCTCAGGGTGAGGGTTGTGTCTGCATTGCGGGCTTGGCCACTGGCATGGGTGAGCGCCGAGTTCTCCAGCGTCAGCGCTAACTGCTGCTTGGAATCGGTGAAGTTCCAGTTGATCACCATCTTCTTGCCTTCGGCCTTGGCCGCATCAAGGCGCACAGCCAGGTAGTCGAAGTACAGCTCGTTGCTCACCGCCTTGAGCGTGTCGGGGGTGCTGCTGCTGCGCGCAGGGATCTTCGGTACTCCGCCGCGCAGTTCCATCGCACCCGCCAGGTAGGCGTTGCGCCAGGTGGTGGCCTCGGACTGATAGCCCAGCTGCTCCAGGGCATCGGCGCCCAATTGGCGCGCCGCGCTGTTATCCGGATCGGCAAACACCAGCTGATTCATCACGCTGGCCACCCAGCGGTACTCGCCTTTCTTGAAGTCATCGCGGGCACGGGCCAGCACGGCATCAGCGCCACCCATGTATTCGACCGTCTTTTTCGCATGGGGCGCGGGTGGTAGCGGGTCCAGGTTGGCCGGATTGGCGTCGTACCAGCCCAGGTACTTCTGATAGACCGCCTTGGCGTTGTGGCGCAGTGTGCCGTAGTAGCCGCGTGCCGACCATTCACGCTCCAGGCTGGCGGGCATGCGCAGTTGCTCGGCGATGTCTTGCGGCCCCAGGCCGTGGTTGAGCAGGCGCAGCGTCTGGTCGTTGATGAATTTGTACATGTCGCGCTGCTTCTTCAGCAGGTCGGCGACACGCTCGCGCCCCGTCACCGGCCAGTGGTGCTGCGTGATCATCACGTCGGTCTTGTCGCCGAAATCCAGGCGTGCGCGATCAATGTATTTGGCCCACAGGTTGCCATCGCGCACCTCTGCGCCGCGGATGGTGTAGAGGTTGTGCATCGTGTGCGCCACATCCTCTGCCATGTTGAGCACGCGCTGTTGCGGCAGGTGGATCAGCATCTCTGCTGGAGCCTCTGAACCCGGCACCAGCTGGAACACGAAGGCCACGCCGTCGATGGTGCGCTCCTCGGTGGTTTTTTCGATAGTGCTGGTAGGCGCGATCAGGGTGGTGGTGCCGCTGGCCAGACGTTTGCCCAGGCCGGCGTCGACCTGGCCGCGCGGGCCCGAGGGCAGCAACACGCCGAACTGGTAGTGTGCACGGCGGCTCATCGCGGTGCCGGCCAGGATGTTCTCGGCCACGGCCGACTCCATGAAGCCCGACGGCGCGATCACTTGTACCTTGCCGGCCGCGACATCGGCCTCGCTGACCACGCCCTTGACGCCACCGAAGTGGTCGGAGTGGCCGTGGGTGTAGATGACGGTGCCCACTGGTTTCCTGGGTCGGTGCTGGTAGTAAAGATCGAGCGCGGCGCGGGCGGTCTCCACGGAAAGCAGCGGGTCGATCACGATCAGGCTGGTGTCGCCTTCAACAATCGTCATGTTCGCGAGGTCAAAGCCGCGCACCTGATAGACCTTGTCGACCACCTTGAAAAGGCCGTGGATGAGATTGAGCTGGGCCTGGCGCCAAAGGCTCGGGTTGACGCTGTCAGCCGGCGCGTCGGCCTTCAGGAAGTCGTAGGGCTTCAGGTTCCAGACCGGGCGCGCGCCGGTACCCGGCACCAGCGCATCGGGCACCGTTCCGATGAAGCCGCGCATCGCATCCTCGAAATCCTGGCGATCGGCGAAAGGCAGCGCCTTCGCCATCTCTGCATTGGCCTTCAGCGTGGCGGGCTCGGGCGCCTTGGGTGCGGTCTGCGCCAGGACCGGCGCGGTGGCCAGCATGCAGGCCCAGGCGGCGAAGGCAATGGGAAGGAGGGAAGAACGGGGCATGGTTGTCTGCTTATGTGAATGAGGAACAAGCGAGCGACCCATTCTCGAGAGCATTCAAATCGTTGGCAAATGCAAAATATGTGCTGACATTTAAAGAAAAACGCAAAATGCAACTACGACAGCTCGAACACCTTGTTGCCCTCGCCGACCATGGCAGCTTCGGCCGCGCCGCGCTGGCGGTGCATTTGTCGCAGCCCGCGCTTTCGCGCAGCATCGACACCCTCGAGGACAGTCTGCAGGCGCGCCTGGTCGACCGCGCCTACGGCACCGTGCGCTTCACGCAAGCTGGAGAGCTGGTGCTCGCGCGCGCCCGCGAATTGACCGCCGATGCGCAGCAGATCCGGCGCGATGTACTGCAGCTCGAAGAGCTCGCAATCGGCCGCCTCGCGGTCGGGCTGGGCCCGTTCGCGGCTGGCACGCTGGGCCGTGCGGCGTTGTCGCTGATGGCGCAGCGTTATCCGCAGCTGACGATGCAGGTGGAAGTGGCACATGCGAATTCGCTGTGTGAACGGCTGTACAACCGACAGCTGGACCTGTTCGTGGCCGACACACGAGACCTGAAGAAGCAGCCTGGCCTGAAGATCGCGCGTCTGCCCAACCAGCCGGTCTCGTTCTTCGTGCGGCCCAAACATCCGCTGAGCCAGCTCAAGCAGGTCACGCTGGCGCAGGCCATGCAATATCCCATGGCCGGTCCGCACCTTCCTGCCGAAGTGGCCATTCAATTCCATCGGCAGTTTCCTCGGGCTGACCGGGCTGTGTTCAACGTGGCTTGCGACGACGAAGGCACGCTGCAGCACCTTGCCCTGACCGCGGATGCGGTGATCCTCGCACCGCATGCCGCGGCACTCAAAGCGAATACCGACACTCTCGTGCAGTTGCGGATCGTGGGCTTCACGGACATGCAAACGCACTACAGCCTGGTGACGCTTGTGGGGCGCACGCCTTCGGCCGCGGCCCGCGCCTACATCGGCGTCCTGGCCGAATTGCTCGGGCCTGCAAGGTAGCGTGCACACAGGCCGCGGCGCCGGCAGATTGGTCAAGTGCGTTTTTGCTGCACGCCCAGCCGCACCGGCTGGGAAGAACGGACCTTGGCACCGTACCCGCTGCGCGGGGACTGGGCGAACGATAGTGGCCAGCTTGCGATGTTTTCTTACAAAGCACTGGTTCACATAGCGTTGACAATTTTTCCTCCACACGCCACCGGAGGTTGGTCATGCCATTTGAGTACCTGCAAGAACTCGCCGCTTGCGAGCTTCCATTGACTGTCCACGACCCTGCCTGCATTGACAAACTCAGGGTACTTCGGGCGGCCGATCTTGTCGCGGTGCTGGTGTCCAATGATGAAAGCCCGGTGCCATTTGCACGGGTGCTCTCGCTCACGGACAAGGGGCGAACGATGCTGGCCCAGGGCGAGGCGCGTGAAATCCTGTGACCGGGTATGGGGTGGGCAGCTCTGTGCCTGCGGTGTGGACCTCTCCGTGTGACCCCCTGCGACAAGGGCCCCGACGATGTCGGCCGATGGAGACCCCGCCAGGCGGCGATGGCCTGGTCACGCAGGCCGTCGCCCTGGCTCTTCAGGCAAGCGCCATGTCATTCTGTCGACGCTGATCCCGTCGTGCTGGGGGAGAAGAGATCCCAGCTGGCGATGAACAGGGCGGCGATGACAGGGCCGATCACGAAGCCTGTCAGGCCAAAAAGCGCCATGCCGCCCAGGGTCGAAATGAGCACAACGTAGTCAGGCATCTTGGTGTCCTTGCCCACCAGAATCGGCCGAAGGACGTTGTCCACCAGGCCGATGACCCCGATGCCGAACGCGGTCAGCACCACCCCTTGCCATACAGCGCCGGTGGCCAGGAAGTAGATCGCCACGGGCACCCAGATCAGTCCTGCGCCCACGGCGGGCAGCAGCGACAGGAATGCCATCGAAACGCCCCACAGCACGGGTCCCTGGATGCCCAGGATCCAGAAGATCAATCCGCCCAAGGCGCCCTGCGACGCGGCCACGACGATGTTGCCCTTGACCGTTGCGCGGATCACGGTGGTGAATTTGCTGACCAGCTGCCGCTTGTGCGTGTCATCCAGCGGTGTGGCCTGGCCGATGCGCAGCGCGAGGCTTGATCCATCGCGCAGCAGGAAAAACAGCAGGTACAGCATGATGCCGAAGCTCACCAGGAACTGCAGCGTGTTCTGCCCGATGCTCAATGCTTGCGCGGCCACGAACTGGCTCGCCTGGACGGCGACCGACGAGAACTTCTGTTGCAGTTCGCCAACGGTTGTGAGGTTCAGCCGGTCCAGCAGGTTGGCCGCCCAGGCGGGCAGGGCGGCGATCACCTGTTGCAGATAGAGCCCGAAATTGAGCTGGCCGGAGCGCATCCGCTCATAGATCACCGTGGCCTCTTGCACCAGCGACACCGTGATGGCGGTCATGGGCAGGATGACCACGATGAGGCACAGCCCCAGGGTGCACAGTGCGGCGAGATTGCGCCGCCTGGGCATGCGCCGCAGCAGCTTGCGGTGCAGGGGGGCAAAGAGAATCGCCAGGATGACACCCCAGAAGACGGCCCCGTGAAACTGCCACAGGATCGCCCCGAAGGCAATGGTGACAAGGGCCAGCAACAGCAAGAAGGCCTTGTTCTGGGGGGTGGGTGGTGTCATGTTGGTGCGTGGCAATGGGATACCCGGAATGTACGCGAGCGCGGGGTGCCGCTGCTGGCCGGCCCGCTCGTGAAAACCTTTCCCGTTGGGCGGCACGCTGTTCGGTGGCACAATGGCGCTCGTACCAAGGCCCTTCCCCAGCCACAGTCGCATCCGCCAATCGGTTCAGCCGTGTCGCGGAAGGTTTCTCAACCAGCTAATGCTTTCCCAAGGAAAGCGGAGGTCAGCGGAATATGAGCGATACGACGTCCGTCTATCAAGCCTACCAAGGCAACACCTACCTCTTCGGCGGCAATGCGCCCTATGTCGAAGAGATGTATGAGAACTACCTCGCCAATCCAGGCAGCGTGCCAGACAACTGGCGCGAATACTTTGACGCACTGCAAAACGTGCCCGCGGTGGACGGCAGCAATGCCAAGGACGTTCCCCATCTCCCCGTGGTCAATGCCTTTGCCGAGCGCGCAAAGCAGGGTGGAACCAAGGTCGTCGTCGCCACCGGCGCGGATTCGGAACTGGGCCGCAAGCGCACCGCCGTCCAGCAGCTGATCGCCGCTTACCGCAACGTGGGCCAGCGCTGGGCCGATCTGGACCCCCTGAAGCGCACCGAGCGCCCCGCCATCCCCGAGCTCGAACCCTCCTTCTATGGTTTCAGCGATTCCGACCAGGAAGTCGTGTTCAACACCAGCAACACGTTCTTCGGCAAGGAGTCGATGCCGCTGCGTGAGCTGATCAACGCCCTGCGTGAAACCTACTGCAGCTCCATCGGTGCCGAGTACATGTACGCCACCGACCAGAACCAGAAGCGCTGGTGGCAGGAAAAGCTCGAAACCATCCGCAGCAAGCCCAGCTTTGGCGCGGACAAGAAAAAGCACATCCTCGACCGCCTGACCGCGGCCGAAGGCCTGGAGCGCTTTCTCCACACCAAATACGTCGGCCAGAAGCGTTTCTCCCTCGAAGGGGGCGAAAGCTTCATTGCCGCCATGGACGAACTGATCCAGTCCGCCGGCGCCAAGGGCGTGCAGGAAATCGTGATCGGCATGGCCCACCGCGGGCGCCTGAACGTGCTGGTCAACTCCCTGGGCAAGATGCCTGCGGACCTGTTTGCCGAGTTCGACCACACCGCTCCCGAAGACCTGCCATCGGGCGACGTGAAATACCACCAGGGCTTCAGCTCCGACGTGACCACCCCCGGCGGCCCGGTCCACCTGTCGCTGGCGTTCAATCCGTCGCACCTGGAAATCGTGAACCCCGTGGTCGAAGGCTCCGTGCGTGCCCGCATGGACCGCCGCGCCGACCCCCATGGCAAGCAGGTGCTGCCCGTGCTGGTGCACGGCGACGCGGCCTTTGCCGGCCAGGGCGTGAACCAGGAAACGCTGGCGCTGGCGCAGACCCGTGGTTATTCCACGGGCGGCACGGTGCACATCATCATCAACAACCAGATCGGGTTCACCACCTCCGACCCGCGCGACGCACGCTCCACGCTGTACTGCACCGACATCGTGAAGATGGTCGAGTCGCCCGTGCTGCACGTGAACGGCGACGATCCCGAAGCCGTGGTGCTGGCCACCCAGCTCGCCCTCGAATTCCGCATGGAGTTCCAGAAGGATGTGGTCGTGGACATCATCTGCTTCCGCAAGCTGGGCCACAACGAGCAGGACACGCCTGCGCTGACCCAGCCGCTCATGTACAAGAAGATCGGCCAGCACCCCGGCACGCGCAAGCTGTACGCCGACAAGCTGGCCACGCAGGGCCTGGGCGAAACGCTGGGCGACGACATGGTCAAGGCCTACCGTGCCGCCATGGATGCGGGCAAGCACACGGTCGACCCGGTGCTGACCAATTTCAAGAGCAAGTACGCCGTGGACTGGAGCCCGTTCCTGGGCAAGAAGTGGACGGACGCTGGCGACACCGCCATTCCCCTGGCCGAGTGGAAGCGCCTGGCCGAGAAGATCACCACCATCCCTGAAAGCGTGACGCCGCACCAGCTGGTCAAGAAGGTGTACGACGACCGCGCCGCCATGGGCCGTGGCGAGATCCCCGTGGACTGGGGCATGGGCGAGCACATGGCGTTCGCCTCGCTCGTGGCCAGCGGCTATCCCGTGCGCCTGTCCGGCGAGGACTGCGGCCGCGGCACCTTCACGCACCGCCACTCGGTCATCCATGACCAGAAGCGCGAGAAGTGGGACATCGGCACCTATACGCCCCTGCAGAACGTGGCCGAGAACCAGGCTCCGTTCGTCGTGATCGACTCCATCCTGTCCGAAGAGGCGGTGCTGGGCTTCGAGTACGGCTACGCGTCCAACGACCCCAACACGCTCGTGATCTGGGAAGCCCAGTTCGGCGACTTCGCCAACGGTGCGCAGGTCGTGATCGACCAGTTCATCGCCTCCGGCGAAGTGAAGTGGGGCCGCGTGAACGGCATCACGCTGATGCTGCCGCACGGCTACGAAGGCCAGGGCCCCGAGCACAGCTCGGCACGCCTGGAGCGTTTCATGCAGCTGTCGGCCGACGCCAACATGCAGGTGGTGCAGCCGACCACGGCCAGCCAGATCTTCCACGTGCTGCGCCGCCAGATGGTGCGTGATCTTCGCAAGCCGCTGATCATCATGACGCCCAAGTCGCTGCTGCGCAACAAGGATGCCACCTCGCCGCTGTCCGAATTCACCAAGGGCAGCTTCCAGACGGTGATCCCGGAGCAGGACGAAGCCATCGTGAAGAAGGCCGCCAAGGTCAAGCGCGTGATCGCCTGCTCGGGCAAGGTGTACTACGACCTCGTGAAGAAGCGCACCGAGCGCGAAGACGATGACGTGGCCATCATCCGCGTGGAACAGCTCTATCCCTTCCCGCACAAGGCGTTTGCCGCCGAACTCAAGCGCTACCCCCATGCCACCGACGTGGTGTGGTGCCAGGACGAGCCGCAGAACCAGGGCGCCTGGTTCTTCATCCAGCACAACATCCACGAGAACATGCTCGAAGGCCAGAAGCTGGGCTACTCCGGCCGCGCGGCATCGGCGTCGCCTGCCGTGGGTTACTCGCATCTGCACCAGGAACAGCAAAAGGCGCTGGTGGACGGCGCGTTTGCCAAGCTCAAGGGGTTTGTCCTGACCAAGTAAGGCCAGCTACCCGAACGAACACAGAACAAACAGAACCCTACTGAAAGAATTCAAAATGGCTATCGTAGAAGTCAAAGTCCCCCAGCTGTCCGAATCCGTGGCGGAAGCCACCATGCTGACCTGGAAGAAGAAGGCCGGTGAGGCCGTGGCCGTGGACGAAATCCTGATCGAGATCGAAACCGACAAGGTCGTGCTCGAAGTGCCCGCGCCGTCGGCTGGCGTGTTGTCCGAAATCATTCAGGGCGACGGCGCCACCGTGGTGGCCGAACAGCTCATCGCCAAGATCGACACCGAAGGCAAGGCTGGCGCAGCCGCCCCCGCACCGGCTGCCGCTGCGCCGGCTCCCGCGGCCGCAGCGCCCGCCGCCGCACCAGCGGCTGGCGGTTCGAAGGGCGATGTGGCCATGCCCGCAGCCGCCAAGCTGCTGGCCGACAACAACCTGTCGGTGTCGGCCGTGGCCGGCACGGGCAAGGATGGCCGCGTGACCAAGGGCGACGTGCTGTCCGCCGTGGCCGGCGGCGCCAAGGCTGCTGTGGCTCCGAGCGTGATTCCCACGGGCGTGCCGACCAAGACGCTGCCCCAGGTGTCCGCGCCTGCCGCCAAGGAAGACCTGAGCGGCCGTCCCGAGCAGCGCGTGCCCATGAGCCGCCTGCGCGCCCGCGTGGCCGAGCGCCTGCTGCAGTCGCAGTCGACCAACGCCATCCTGACCACGTTCAACGAAGTGAACATGGCCCCCGTGATGGATCTGCGCAAGAAGTTCCAGGACAGCTTCACGAAGGAACACGGCACCAAGCTGGGCTTCATGTCCTTCTTCGTGAAGGCCGCCGTGCACGCCCTCAAGAAGTACCCCGTGCTGAACGCCTCGGTGGACGGCAACGACATCGTCTACCACGGCTACTTCGACATCGGTATCGCCGTGGGTTCGCCCCGTGGCCTGGTGGTGCCCATCCTGCGCAATGCAGACCAGATGAGCTTCGCCGACATCGAGAAGAAGATCGCCGAGTTCGGCAAGAAGGCGTCGGAAGGCAAGCTGGGCATCGAGGAAATGACCGGTGGCACGTTCTCCATCTCCAATGGCGGTACGTTCGGCTCCATGCTGTCCACCCCCATCATCAACCCGCCCCAGTCGGCCATTTTGGGCGTGCACGCCACCAAGGACCGCGCCGTGGTCGAAAACGGCCAGATCGTCATCCGCCCGATGAACTACCTGGCCATGTCGTATGACCACCGCATCATCGACGGCCGCGAAGCCGTGCTGGGCCTGGTGGCCATGAAGGACGCGCTGGAAGACCCATCGCGCCTGCTGTTCGACATCTGATCCCCTGACTGTATCGACCCACCCGCGTGGCCCGGCCTCTGGTCCTGCCCGCCGGTGGGTCTTTCTCCAACAGACTGAACGAGATTTCCCATGAGCAAACAATTTGATGTGATCGTCATCGGTGGTGGCCCCGGCGGCTACATCGCCGCCATCCGCGCTGCCCAGCTGGGCTTCAACGTGGCCTGTATCGACGAGTGGAAGAACGAGAAGGGTGGCCCCGCGCCCGGTGGCACCTGCACCAACGTGGGCTGCATTCCGTCCAAGGCGCTGCTGCAATCGTCCGAGCACTTCGAGCACGCCAACAAGCACTTCGCCGAACACGGCATCACGGCCACCGGCGTGAAGATGGACGTGGCCAAGATGATTGCCCGCAAGGACACCGTCGTGAAGCAGAACAACGACGGCATCCTGTACCTGTTCAAGAAGAACAAGGTCAGCTTCTTCCACGGCCGCGGCTCGTTCGTGAAGGCCGCCGAAGGGGGCTACGAGATCAAGGTGGCCGGCGCCGCCGAAGAGGCGATCACGGGCAAGCAGATCATCATCGCCACGGGCTCCAACGCGCGCGCGCTGCCCGGCACGCCGTTCGACGAAGAGTTCGTGCTGTCCAACGACGGCGCGCTGCGCGTGGGCGCGGTGCCCAAGAAGCTCGGCCTCATCGGCTCGGGCGTGATCGGCCTGGAAATGGGCTCGGTGTGGCGCCGCCTGGGTGCCGAAGTCACCATCCTCGAAGGCCTGCCGACCTTCCTGGGCGCGGTGGACGAGCAGATCGCCAAGGAAGCCAAGAAGGCCTTCGACAAGCAGGGCCTGAAGATCGAGCTGGGCGTGAAGGTCGGCGAGATCAAGACCGGCAAGAAGGGCGTCTCCATCGCCTACACCAACGCCAAGGGCGAAGCCCAGGCGCTGGAGGTGGACAAGCTCATCGTCTCCATCGGCCGCGTGCCCAACACCATCGGCCTGAACACCGAAGCCGTGGGCCTGGCCCTGGACGAGCGCGGCGCCATCGTCGTCGATGCAGACTGCAAGACCAACCTGCCCGGCGTGTGGGCGGTGGGCGACGTGGTGCGCGGCCCGATGCTGGCGCACAAGGCGGAAGAAGAGGGCGTTGCCGTGGCCGAGCGCATTGCCGGCCAGCACGGCCACGTGAACTTCAACACCGTGCCGTGGGTCATCTACACCAGCCCCGAGATCGCATGGGTGGGCCGCACCGAGCAGCAGCTCAAGGCCGACGGCGTGAAGTACAAGGCCGGTACCTTCCCGTTCCTGGCCAACGGCCGCGCGCGCGCGCTGGGCGACACCACCGGCATGGTCAAGATGCTGGCCGATGCCGACACCGATGAGATCCTGGGCGTGCACATCGTGGGCCCGCAGGCCAGCGAGCTGATCTCCGAAGCCGTGGTGGCCATGGAGTTCAAGGCCAGCAGCGAAGACATCGCGCGCATCTGCCACGCGCATCCGTCCCTGAGCGAAGCCACGAAGGAAGCGGCCCTGGCCGTGGACAAGCGCACGCTGAACTTCTGATATTTGAATAAAAACCGGCTCCAGCGCTTGACCATCAAGCGCTGGCAGCTATTAAATTCATAGTATCAGGACAACCACCACGTGACCGTCAAACAGGCTTACCTGGCCGAGCTGGCCGCCAAAGGCTTTCAAAGCGACCCTGCCCAGCTGCGTGCCGTGGATGCCCTCCAGCGCTGCGCCGATGAATGGGCGGCCTACAAGGCCCGCCGCTCCAACGCGCTCAAGAAGCTGATCAACCGGCCGGACATTCCGCGCGGCGTGTACATGTATGGCGGGGTGGGGCGCGGCAAGAGCTTCCTCATGGAGTGCTTCTTCGACGCCGTGCCCCTGAAGCGCAAGGTGCGCCTGCATTTCCATGAATTCATGCGCGAGGTCCACCGCGAGCTGGCGGCGCTGCAGGGCACGGTGAACCCGCTGGACGTGCTGGGCGAGCGCATTGCGCGGCGCTACAAGCTCATCTGCTTCGATGAGTTCCACGTTGCCGACATCACCGACGCGATGATCCTGCACCGCCTGCTGGCGGCACTATTCGACAACGGCGTGGGTTTTGTCACCACCTCCAATTTCAAGCCCGACGACCTGTACCCCGGCGGCCTGCACCGCGACCGCATCCTGCCCGCGATCGCCCTGCTCAACGAGCGGCTGGAAGTCGTCAATGTCGACAACGGCACCGACTACCGCCGGCGCACCCTGGAGCATGTGAAGCTGTACCACACGCCACTGGGGCCCGAGGCGGACGCCGAGATGGGCCAGGCCTTCGACCAGCTGGCCGAAGTGCACGACGAAGACCCGGTGCTGCACATCGAGGCCCGCGAGATCCGCGCCCGCCGCAAGGCCGGCGGGGTGGTGTGGTTCGACTTCAAGACGCTGTGCGGCGGTCCCCGTTCGCAGAACGACTACCTGGAGATCGCGACGCAGTTCCATACCGTGCTGCTGTCCGACGTGCCCCACATGCCCGTGAGCATGGCGTCGCCCGCGCGGCGTTTCACCTGGCTCGTGGACGTTCTCTACGACCGGCGGGTCAAGCTCATCCTGTCCGCGGCGGTGCCGCCCGAACAGCTGTACACCGAAGGCCCCCTGGCGCACGAGTTCCCGCGCACGATTTCGCGGCTCAACGAGATGCAGTCCAAGGAATTCCTGGCGCTGGAGCGCCGCACTGTCGATACGGGGCTGACATGATCATGCTGAAGCGCCTGGCCCTTGTTGCCCTCGCAGGCTTTGCCTGTGTTTTCGCGGCCCCTGCACCGGCGCAATCCGGTGCGCCAGCGGGTGTGCCGCAGGGCAGCCCACAGGCCGCGGCCGCCCAGCGCAAGGCGGAGCACGACCGTATTCGCCACGAGCGCGATGCCGTCAAGGCCCGGCGCCAGCAGGACGAAGCGGCCTGCTACCAGCGCTTCTCGGTGGAGGACTGCCTTCGCGGTGTCCGTGCGGGAGCGCGTGACGCGGAGTCCCGCCTGCGTGCCCAGGAGATCGAACTCAACGACGCGGAGCGCAAGGAAAAGGCGGCGGAGCGCCTGAAGTCGATCGAGGAAAAGCAGCGGGCGGTGGTGCCGGAGGGGCCGTCGGCGGGTGCCAGCGCGCCGGATGCCTTGCTGCGCAAGCCGCACGATCCGCAGGGCATGAAGTCCCAGCGCGACCAGGAGGCAGGGCAACGGGCGCAGCAGCAGCGCGACCGGGTGCAGAAGCAGGCAGAGGAACGGGCTGCCCACAATGCCACGAATGCCGAGCGTGCCGCGCAGGCGCGCGAACGCCACGCGGCCGCGCTCAAGGCCGCGCAGGAACGCCGCGCACGGATAGAAAAGTCGCAGGCAGAGGCTGCTGCCCAGGGGCGCAAACCCGCCGCGCCGCTACCCGCTGCTTCGGCGGCGCGCTGAGAACGGTTCTGGCGTAGGGCATGCGCAGGCGCCGCGCAGGGATCTGGCGGGGTGGCCTGGGCCCACCAACCAGCGTCAGCCGGGCCCCGGGGCGTATCAGGGCCGGCCTGCGTCGGCGGGGACCAGGCGCGCCACCTTCTTTTCTTCCACCAGCGCTTCCATCTTCACGATGACCAGGGAAAGGTTGTCACCGCCGCCGCGCGCCCGGGAACGGGCTTTCTCGATCAGGAACTCCGTGGCTTCCCGTGGCGACAGCGAGTCCACCACGGAACCCAGTTCGGTGGGCGAAAAGTAGTGCCACACGCCGTCGCTGCAGGCCATGAGCACGTCGCCCGGCTGCAGCTGAGGAATCACATGGGTGGTGATGGGCGGGTCGCTTTCGGTCCCCAGGCAGCCCACCAGGATGTTGGAATGCGGGTGGTTGTTGGCCTCCGCCTCGGTGAGCTCGCCCCGGTCCACCAGTGCCTGGACATAGGAATGGTCGCTGGTGCGAAACACCATGCGCGCGCCCTGAAAGTGGTAGATGCGCGAATCGCCCGCGTGCACCCAGTGGCAGTCGCCGCGCGGGTTGATGAGGAAGGCCGCGATGGTGCTGTGCGGCTCCTGCTCGGCCGCGATGGCCGTGAGGCGGATGACGATGTGGGCTTCCTCGACCATGCTCTTGAGCATGGCCACCGGGTCGTCGGTGTCCGGAGAATAGCGTTCGAACAGCTGGCGCGCCGTCATCATGACCTGGTCGGATGCCTTGCGCCCGCCGCTGCGGCCGCCCATCCCGTCGGCAATCACGCCCAGCACGCAGCCGTTGTGCCGCTCGTGCGAGATCAAGGTCACCTGGTCTTGCTGGTACTCCCGGTCACCCTTGTGGATACCGGTGGACGCGATGAGGCGAAACGCTTTGGTCATGCTGGTGATTGTGGGGGCGCGTACGCAAACGGCCGTCGCGGAATGCGGGCCAAGCGCGTATTATCCGCCCGCCTGTGGCATTTTTGCCATCCTGCGGCCCCCACGCCTTGAACCTCAGCCTCCATTCTCCGCACCGGCAGCTCATTGCACTGCGCATCGAACATGCCGATCTCGATGCCCTGATCGACCTGTGTGCTCCAGACGGGGCACCTGACGAATTCACACTGCGCCGCCTCAAGAAGCGCCGCCTTGCGCTGCGCGATGCCATGCACCGCCTGGAGCGGGCCCTTCAACCCCAAGAGCCCGCCTGATGGCGCTGGCGGAAATGGTTCAGGAGGTGTTCGCCGCCGATGGCGTGCTGGCGCGGGCGGACGTGCATTTCCAGCCCCGCGCGGGACAGACGGACATGGCGGTGGCCGTGGCGCGCACCATCGAGGCCGGTGGCGCCCTGGTCGTGGAGGCGGGCACGGGGGTGGGCAAGACCTTCTCCTACCTCGTGCCGGCGCTGCTCAGCGGCGAGCGCGTGCTGCTGTCCACCGCCACCAAGGCCCTGCAGGACCAGCTGTTCGCGCGCGATCTTCCGCGCCTGGCCCAGACGCTGGGCCTGCCGGTGCGCATGGCGCTTCTCAAGGGCCGGGCGAGCTATCTGTGCCTGTACCGCATGGGGCTGGCGCGCCAGGACGTGTCTGCCCGTGAGCCCGGCGTGGCGCGCGTGCTGGCCAAGGTGGAGAGCTGGTCGCACGGCACCCGCTCGGGCGATCTGGCGGAGCTGACAGGGCTGGACGAACGGTCGCCCGTGATACCGCTGGTCACATCCACCCGGGAGAACTGCCTGGGCTCCCCGTGCCCGCGTTTCCGCGAATGCCACGTGCATCTGGCACGGCGGGAGGCGTTGGCGGCGGACATCGTGGTCATCAACCACCACCTCTTCTTTGCCGACCTGGCGGTCCGCGAATCCGGCATGGCCGAGCTCTTGCCGTCGGTGCGCGTGGTGGTGTTCGACGAGGCGCACCAGATCAACGAGACCGGCGTGCAGTTTCTGGGGCTTGCGCTGTCCACGGGCCAGCTGATGGACTTCGGCAGGGACCTCCTGGCCGTGGGGCTGCAGCATGCGCGCGGCCTGGCGGACTGGACGGGGCTGGCCAGCCTGGTGGATCTTTCGGCCCGGGACTTGCGCCTGACGGTGGGAGAGCGGCGGGGCGGGGCGAAGCTGCGCTGGACGGATGAGGCGCCGCAGGGCGTGGCGGGTGATGCGTGGCATGCGGCCATCCGCGGCGTGGCGGTCGCCTGCGCACAGGCCCAGGAGGCGCTCGACACGGTCAGCGAAATGGCGCCCGACTTTGTGCGGCTGTACGAGCGCGGGACCGAACTGCTGGCGCGGCTGGCGCATTTCGCCGGCCCTGGCAACCCTGACGCCGTGCGCTGGATCGATGTGGGCGCGCAATTGCGCCTGATGGAGTCGCCCCTGGACATCGCCGAGGCCATGCGCACCCGCCTGCTGGCCTCGCCGGCCGAACCGGCGGGCGAAGATGGCTGGCCCGAGGAGTCCGCGGCGGGCCCCGGCAGGGCATGGATCTTCACGTCGGCCACGCTGGGCGATGACGAGCGGCTGAGCTGGTTCACGGAGCGGGCCGGCTTGCAGGATGCCGAGATCCTGCGGGTCGCGAGCCCCTTCGACTATGCGTCGCAGGCGGCACTGTACGTCCCGCGCCACCTGCCGTCGCCGGCCGACCCCGCGCACAGCGGCATGCTGGCGCAATGGGTGGCCCAGGCGGCGGAGCAGCTCGGTGGCCGCACGCTGGTATTGACCACCACGCTCAAGGCCCTGCGCACGATCGGCGATGCGCTCGGAGACCGGTTTGCGGCATCGGGCAGCCTGGAGGTCCTGGTGCAGGGCGAGTGGCCCAAGCGGCGGCTGATGGAGCGTTTTCGGGAAGGTAGCGAGCACGGACAGCGGGGCTGTGTGCTGGTGGCGTCGGCCACGTTCTGGGAAGGATTTGATGTGCCCGGCGACGCATTGCAGCTTGTTGTCATCGACAAGCTGCCTTTTCCGCCTCCGGGCGACCCCCTGGTGGAAGCGCGCACGCAGCGCATCGAAGAATCGGGCGGGAAGGCGTTCAAATCCTACGCGCTGCCGGAGGCGGCCGTCGCGCTCAAGCAGGGGGCGGGGCGCCTGATACGCCGCGAATCCGACCACGGCATTCTCGTGGTGGGCGACACCCGCCTGGTCACCATGGGCTATGGCAAGCGCCTGCTGGCGGCGCTGCCGCCGATGCGGCGCCTGGAATCACAGCAAGAATTCGAGGCCGCGGTTCAGGCGCTTACCAGAACTTCCACCACGGATCGGCCTTGGCCCTGAGGCCGCCGCGCACGTACTCGCTCTGGGGGTACGAGGTGTCCATCACCCGGCGCGCATCGTCGCGCAGCTGCGTCATGCCCAGCGCGTCATAGGACTGGATGAGGATGTACAGCGCTTCTTCCAGCGCGGGCACGCCCTGGTAGTCGGCCAGCGCCACCTGCGCGCGGCTGATGGCCGCCACATAGGCACCGCGCTGGAAGTAGTAGCGCGCCACATGCACTTCGTATTGCGCGAGCGAATTGACGATGTAGGTCATGCGCTGGCGCGAGTCCTGCGCGTAGCGCGATTCCGGAAAGCGGGTGACCAGCTCGCTGAAGGCCTCGAACGAATCCTTGGCGGCTTTCTGGTCGCGCTCGGAGAGGTCCTGGCGCGAGATGAACGAGAACAGGCCCAGGTTGTCATTGAAGTTCACCAGGCCCTTGAGGTACAGCGCGTAGTCGAACGCCGGACTGGCGGGGTGCAGCTTCATGAAACGGTCCAGCGTCGCGATGGCCTGGGCCTTCTCGCCGGCCTTGTAGTGCGCGTATGCCTTGTCGATCTGGGCCTGCTGCGCCAGCGGAGTGCCTGCCGCGCGGCCCTCCAGCTTTTCCAGCAGGGGAACGGCCTTGTCATAGGCGCCGCTGTTCATCTCGTCCTGCGCTTCCGAATGGATGCGGTTGGGGCTCCAGTTGGCCGTTTTGTCTTCGGTCGTGCTGGAGCAACCCGCCAGCAGACCGGCAAGCAGCAGGGCGGAAACGAGGGGCAGTGGGGCACGCAGCATCGCAAGCAGCTTTCAGCAAAAGAGGAGACAGGGGGTGCAGGATATCTGCGCCGGTCCAGCGGGCCGGGCGCCGTTGGCATCCGGGGCACGGAAAGGCATTGTACCGGCGGCCGTCCCTGTCAAGAGGCGCCGTGCGGCTGGCTTTCGTGGCGAGGCGCGTGGGGCTTTCTACAATGCTCCCATGTTTGTTCACCTGCGCCTGCACACCGAGTTTTCCGTCGTCGACGGTACCAATCGAATCGATGAGGTGGCCAAGGCCGCCGCCAAGGACGGCCAGCCCGCGCTGGCCATCACCGATCTCAACAACCTTTTTGGCGCGATCAAGTTCTACAAGGAGGCGCGGGGCAAGGGCGTCAAGCCCGTCCTGGGGGCCGAGATCTTTCTGGAGGGCGAGGCGGGCGCAGCGCCCTCGCGCCTCATCGTGCTGGTGCAGAACCGCCAGGGCTACCTCAATCTGTCCGAACTGCTGGCGCGCGCCTGGACGCGCAATGTCGTCAAGAACTTGGCGCTGTGCACCTGGGACTGGCTGCAGGAGCTTTCGGAGGGGCTGATCGCCCTGGCCGGGGCACAGGCAGGGCCCGTGGGGCAGGCCCTCCTGAAGGGGGATGAGTCGGGCGCCGCCCAGGTGGCCTTGCGCCTGGCGGGGCTGTTTCCACACCGGTTTTACATCGAGTTGCAGCGGGCGGGCCGCGTGGACGATGAAAGCCACGTGGTGGCCGCGGCGCAGCTGGCGGCGCGCCTGAGCTTGCCCGTGGTGGCGACGCATCCGGTGCAGTTCGCCACGGCGGACGACTACGAGGCGCACGAAGCGCGCATCTGCATCGCTGAGGGCGAGATCCTGGCCAATCCGCGCCGCGTGCGCAAGTTCACGCGCGACCAGTACTTCAAATCTTCCGCGGAGATGGAGGCGCTGTTTGCGGACGTGCCCTCGGCCATCGCGAACACGGTGGAAATCGCGCAGCGCTGCAACCTCACCCTGGTGCTGGGCAAGCCGCAGCTGCCGGACTTTCCCACACCCAACGGCATGCCGATCGACGAGTATTTCGGGCTTGCATCGTTCGATGGCCTGGAGGCGCGGCTGAAACTGCTGTTTCCCAAGGAGGCCGAGCGCGACCAGCAGCGCCCGCGTTACGTGGAGCGGCTGGAGTTCGAGATCGGCACCATCCTCAAGATGGGCTTTCCGGGTTACTTCCTCATCGTGGGGGACTTCATCCAGTGGGCCAAGGCCAACGGCTGTCCCGTGGGGCCGGGCCGGGGCTCGGGCGCCGGCTCGCTGGTGGCCTATGCGCTCAAGATCACCGACCTGGACCCGCTGCAGTACAACCTGCTGTTTGAGCGCTTCCTGAACCCCGAACGGGTGTCCATGCCCGACTTCGACATCGACTTCTGCCAGTCCAACCGGGACCGGGTGATCGACTACGTGAAGGACAAGTACGGCAAGAACGCGGTGAGCCAGATCGCCACCTTCGGAACCATGGCCGCCAAAGCGGCCATCCGCGACGTGGGCCGGGTGATGGACATGAGCTACATGTTCTGCGACGGCATCTCCAAGCTGGTGCCGGGCAAGCCCGGCATGTCGTACACGCTGGCCTACCCGCCCGAGGTGAAGAAGGAAGGCGACAAGAACAACTACGCGCTGGAACTGGAGCCGCAGCTGTACGAGCGCGTGCAGAAGGAAGAGGACGTCAAGACCATCATCGAGATGGCCCAGAAGCTCGAGGGCATGACGCGCAACATCGGCATGCATGCGGGCGGGGTGCTGATCGCGCCGGGCAAGCTCACCGACTTTTGCCCGCTGTACCAGCAGCCGGGCAGCGAATCGGCCGTGAGCCAGTACGACAAGGACGACGTGGAGGCCATCGGCCTGGTGAAGTTCGACTTCTTGGGCCTGGCCACGCTGACCATCCTGGAGATCGCGCGCGAATTCATCATGAAGCGCCACAAGGGGCAGGAGAACTTCACGTATGAAGCCGTCCCGCTGGACGACGGGCCCACCTACCGCCTGTTCTCGGAAGGCAAGACCGAGGCGGTGTTCCAGTTTGAAAGCCGGGGCATGCAGGGCATGCTCAAGGAGGCGCGCCCCAGCCGGCTGGAGGACCTGATCGCGCTCAACGCGCTGTACCGCCCGGGCCCCATGGACCTGATCCCCAGCTTCGTGAACCGCAAGCACGGCAAGGAGGTCGTGGAATACCCGCACCCGCTGGTGGAAAAGGTGCTCGCCGAGACCTACGGGATCATGGTGTACCAGGAGCAGGTGATGCAGACCGCCCAGGTGCTGGGGGGCTACAGCCTGGGCGGCGCCGACATGCTGCGCCGCGCCATGGGCAAGAAGAAGGCCGAGGAGATGGCCGAGCACCGCGAGATCTTCCGCAAGGGGGCCGCCGAGAAGGGCATTGGCCAGGAGAAGGCCGACGAAGTGTTCGACCTGATGGAGAAGTTCGCCGGTTACGGCTTCAACAAGTCGCACGCTGCCGCGTACTCGCTGCTGGCGTACCACACCGGCTGGCTCAAGGTGCACTTCACGGCCGAGTTCTTCTGCGCCAACATGACCGTGGAAATGGACGACACCGACAAGCTCAAGGTGCTGTTCGAGGACGCGCAGAAGATGGGGCTCTCGTTCGAGCCGCCGGATGTCAACCGGGGCTTCTACCGCTTCGAGCCGGTGACCGACAAGATCATCCGCTACGGCCTGGGGGCCGTCAAAGGCACGGGGCAGCAGGCCATCGAAGCCATCGTGGCCGCGCGCGAGGGGCGGGGCGAGGGGCCGCAAGGCTCGACCACCGGCCCGTTCAAGAGCCTGTTCGACTTCTGCGTGCGGGTGGACCGGGCGCGCCTGAACAAGCGCACGGTGGAGGCGCTGATCAAGGCGGGTGCGTTTGACTCGCTCCATCTCAATCGCGCCGCCCTGGTGGCTTCCATCGACCGCGCGTTCGATTTTTCGGCGGCCACGCTGGCCAATGTGAACCAGGGGGGGCTTTTCGACATGATGGGCGACGACGCCCATGGCTCGAGCACGCAGGAGCCGGATCTGGTGGATGCCATGCCCTGGGGCATCAAGGAGCGGTTGACGCAGGAGAAAACGGCGGTCGGCTTCTACCTCTCCGGCCATCTGTTCGACGAAGTCGCCACCGAGGTGCGGCGCTTCGTGCGCACCTCCATCGACGAGCTGCTGGACAGCCGAGAACCCCAGGTCCTCGCCGGGATCATTGGCGACTTCCGGGTGATCAATGGCCAGCGCGGCAGGCTGGGCCTCTTCCGCCTGGACGACAAATCCGGTGTCATCGAAGCCTCCGCGGACGAAGCACTGCTCAACACCTACCGCAACCAGCTCAAGGAAGACGAGTTCGTGGTGATGATGGGCCGCCTGCAGCTGGACCATTTCAGTGGCGGGCTGCGCGTGAAGGTGCAGCAGGTCTGGGATCTGGCCGGGGCGCGCTGCCGCTTCGGCAAGTATCTGCATGTGCTGGTGGGCGACAAGGGGCCGGATGTGCCCCGGCTGGTGCGGGAATTTCCCGCCCGCCGCGAGGAGATCGCGGAGGGTGAACTGGTCCATGGCCTGCGGGTGCGCATGGGCGTGCGCTGCGTGGCGGGCGACGCGGCGGCGGTCGCAGAGCTGCAACTGGGAGAAAGCGCCCGTTTCTATCCCACCGACGCGGCGCTCGCGGCCTGGACGGCCCAGGCTGGCAGCGGATCCGCCACCGTGGTGTACGAATAGGGCGGGCCCGCGACACCAAAGAGTGAATATCCGGCGCGCCATAGCTTGAAAAAAACAGGATCAACGTCAGATTTCTCTCACGGCATCACCCCGCGCGGATCGCTAGAATGATTTTCATGGCAACAAAACCACCTTCACCCCCCACCGCGCCGCCCGTGACCCGGCCAGCGCGGGATGATGGCGGTTCGGTCGTGCTCGAAAGACGCACACAAAAGACCCAGCCGCCCCAGATGTACCAGGTGGTCATGCTCAATGACGACTACACCCCCATGGAATTCGTCATCGTGGTGCTGCAGGAGTTTTTCAGCAAGGACCGCGAGCAAGCCACCCAGATCATGTTGAAGATCCACCTCGATGGCAAAGGCGTCTGCGGCGTTTACTCCCGCGATGTGGCTGCCACCAAGGTGGAACAAGTGCTTGACGCCGCCCTCAAGGCGGGCCACCCACTGCAATGTGTCAGTGAGCCTGTTGAATAACAGGTTTTTGATCCCGATCTACAGTTATCCCTTCCACGCAAGCACAAAGGAGTTCACATGATTGCCCAGGAACTGGAAGTCAGCTTGCACATGGCCTTTGTTGAGGCCCGTCAGCAGCGCCACGAGTTCATCACCGTGGAGCATCTGTTGCTTGCATTGCTCGATAACCCCAGCGCAGCGGAGGTGCTGCGCGCTTGTTCTGCCAACATCGATGATCTGCGTTCATCGCTGGCGAACTTCATCAAAGACAACACGCCCCAGGTGGCTGGCACCGACGAGGTGGACACGCAACCCACGCTGGGCTTCCAGCGTGTGATCCAGCGCGCCATCATGCACGTGCAGTCCACGGGCAATGGCAAGAAGGAAGTCACGGGCGCCAACGTGCTCGTGGCCATCTTCGGCGAGAAGGATTCCCATGCCGTGTATTACCTGCACCAGCAGGGCGTGACGCGGCTGGACGTGGTCAATTTCATCGCCCACGGCATCAAGAAGGGCGAGCCGCCAGAGCCCGCCAAGGCGGAAAACCAGGCCGAAGGCGAAGAGGGCGGTGGCTCCGAGCGCAACGAGAAGGCCTCGCCGCTGGAGCAGTTCACCCAGAACCTGAACCAGGCCGCCAAGGAAGGCAAGATCGATCCGCTGATCGGGCGCCACTACGAGGTGGAGCGCACGATTCAGATCCTGTGCCGCCGCCGCAAGAACAACCCGCTGCTGGTGGGCGAAGCCGGCGTGGGCAAGACCGCGATCGCCGAGGGCCTGGCCTGGCGCATCACGCAGAACGACGTGCCGGAGATCCTGGCGGAGGCCACCGTGTACTCGCTCGACATGGGCGCGTTGCTGGCGGGCACCAAGTACCGGGGTGACTTCGAGCAGCGCCTCAAGGGCGTTCTCAAGTCGCTCAAGGACAAGCCCAATGCAATCTTGTTCATTGACGAGATCCACACGCTGATCGGTGCGGGCGCCGCGTCGGGTGGCACGCTGGATGCCTCGAACCTGCTCAAGCCGGCGCTTTCGAGCGGCCAGCTCAAGTGCATCGGCGCGACGACCTTCACGGAGTACCGCGGCATCTTTGAAAAAGACGCCGCGCTGTCGCGCCGCTTCCAGAAGGTGGACGTGGTGGAGCCCAGCGTGGCCGAAACCATCGACATCCTGAAGGGCCTGAAGTCGCGCTTCGAAGAGCACCACAGCGTGAAGTACGCCGCGGCCGCGCTGCAGGCCGCCGCCGAGCTGAGCGCCAAGTACATCAACGACCGCCACCTGCCCGACAAGGCCATCGACGTGATCGACGAGGCGGGCGCCGCGCAGCGCATCATGGTGCCGAGCAAGCGCAAGAAGACCATCGGCAAGGCCGAGATCGAGGAGATCGTCGCCAAGATCGCGCGCATTCCGCCGGCCAACGTCTCCAACGACGACCGCGGCAAGCTGCAGACGCTGGAGCGTGACTTGAAGAGCGTGGTGTTCGGCCAGGACAAGGCCCTGGAAGTGCTGGCCAGCGCGGTCAAGATGGCGCGTTCGGGCCTTGGCAAGGGTGACAAGCCCATCGGCTCGTTCCTGTTCAGCGGCCCCACGGGCGTGGGCAAGACCGAGGCGGCTAAGCAGCTGGCCTACATCATGGGCATCGAGCTGATCCGCTTCGACATGTCGGAGTACATGGAGCGCCACGCCGTGAGCCGCCTGATCGGCGCGCCTCCAGGTTATGTCGGTTTCGACCAAGGTGGTCTGCTGACGGAAGCCATCACGAAGAAGCCGCACGCGGTGCTGCTGCTCGACGAGATCGAGAAGGCGCACCCGGACATCTTCAACGTGCTGCTGCAGGTCATGGACCATGGCACGCTGACGGACAACAACGGCCGCAAGGCCGACTTCCGCAACGTGCTCATCATCATGACCACGAACGCCGGTGCCGAGACCATGAACAAAGCGACGATCGGCTTCACCAACCCGCGCCAGGCGGGCGACGAGATGGGCGACATCAAGCGCCTGTTCACGCCCGAGTTCCGCAACCGGCTGGATGCCATCGTCAACTTCAAGGCGCTCGACGAGCAGATCATCCTGCGCGTGGTGGACAAGTTCCTGCTGCAACTGGAAACGCAGCTGGCGGAGAAGAAGGTGGAAGTCACTTTCACCGATGCCCTGCGCAAGCACCTGGCCAAGAAGGGTTTCGATCCGCTCATGGGCGCGCGGCCGATGCAGCGCCTGATCCAGGACACCATCCGCCGTGCACTGGCCGACGAGCTGCTCTTCGGCCGCCTGACGGAAGGGGGCCGCCTGACGGTCGACATCGAGCTCAAGACCGACGACAAGGGCGTGGAAACGTCGGAGGTGCTGCTGGACATCCAGCCCTTGCCCAAGAAGGAGCGCTCGGCCAAGTCCGAACCTGCCGAGCCGGAAGAGGCCACGGCGGACTGACACGCGGCGGCGCGGCCGCCCTGGCCGCGTGCGTGCCGGCCAGGTAAAAGCCCACGGTGTATGCCGTGGGCTTTTTTTTGGCCGGATTCGCGGAAGCTTGCGCTTTTCGCGCTGTCCGTGGGGGCGTGCAGCCGGGCGGGGCCCTGCGGGGTCAGGGCGCCTGCAGGCGCTGCAGCATTTCCAGGGTGGGATAGCCGTCCGCCACGCTGCCGGTGCTGCGCTGGAAGGCGCGCAGCCCTGCGCGGGTGGCGGGGCCCATCACGCCGTCCGGGGTGCCGGCCGCGAAGCCCTTGCGGTTCAGTGCCTCCTGCAGGGCCTGCAGCTGGGTGCGCGACAGGGGCTCCAGGTCGCGTGGCCAGGGCGCGGCGATGGGGCCGCCCCCGCCGATCTGCCGGGACAACAGTGCGACCGCCAGGGCGTAGTTGACGGAGTTGTTGTAGCGAAGAATCGCCCGGAAGTTCGCCCCCACCAGAAAGGCGGGCCCGCGCGCTCCGGCAGGGGTCGCGATGGAGGCCGCGCCCAGGGGGGGCAGCGGCTGGCCCCCTGGCGTGCGCACGCCCTCGGCCTCCCATTGCGCGCTGGTCTGGCGCACCGCCGGGTCCGCGCGCGCGTGGTCGAAGGCCGCCGGCAACTGGACCTCGGCGCCCCAGGGCTCGCCGGATTGCCAGCCCGAGCGGGACAGGAAGTGGGCGGTGGATGCCACCACGTCCGGGATGCTGCCCCAGATGTCGCGGTGTCCGTCGCCGTCGGCATCCACGGCGTAGGCCAGGAAGACGGAAGGAAGGAACTGCGTGTGTCCCATGGCGCCGGCCCAGGAACCCAGCATGCGCTCCGCCGGGATGTCGCCCTGGTCCACGATGCGCAGCGCCGCGAGCAGCTCCGCCTGGGCCCAGGTGCGCCGGCGCCCTTCGTAGGCCAGCGTGGACAGCGCGTCCACGGTGCGAAACGTGCCGAAATTGCTGCCGTAGTTGCTCTCCATGCCCCAGATCGCCGTGATGAGGGTGGCCGGCACGCCGTAGCGGGCGGCGGCCGCCTCGAGCGCGGCGCTGTGTTCGGCCAGCTTGGCCTGGCCCTGGGCGATGCGCTGCGGGGAGACCGCGTTGTCGAGGTAGGACCACGGCGTGCGGGTGAATTCGGGCTGCGCGCGGTCCAGTTCCACCACGCGGGGCTGCCATTGCGCCTGGCCCAGCACGCTGCGCACCGTGCCGGGCTGGATGCCGGCCTCCAGGGCCTGCGCGGAAAAGGCGGCGCGCCAGGCAGCGAAGCCCGCTGCGTGGTCCACCATGTCGGCGGCGGGGCCGCCGGGGGAGGATGCGGGGGTGTCCGGGCCGGTTGCAGCGGGGGGCGCCACGCGGGCGGCTGCCGCCTGCGGCGCCGTCCCTGCGCTAGGGCGGTGGGAGGGGGACGGGGCGGCGGCGCAACCCGCCAGCGCCAGGGCGGCCGCCCAGGCCGCCAGCGGGAGCCGGAGTGGGGACGCGAGGGAGATAGGGTGCCGCAAGAACGGGAAAGGTGCTCGGTGGGTGCTGTGCATGCGCCATTGTCCCGTGCCGCAGCGCGGGAGCCGGGCCACAGGTGTATCACGGCGTGAAGCGGCCGCGGAGGCGGTGGCCTTCGATTACTACTATTTTGATAGCTGCCAGCGCTTGAACGGTATGCGCTGCGGGCTAAAAATGCCTGCAAATCAGGTTACAGTTCGCTGTTTCCCCTGCCTTGTTCCCGTCCCGCCCCTGTTTGCCCACCGACCATGGCCCCCCACACCTTCCTCTGGCACGACTACGAAACCTTTGGTGCCAACACGCGCCGCGACCGGCCCGCGCAGTTCGCGGCCATCCGCACCGATGCCGAGCTCAATGAAATCGGCGAGCCGCTGATGTTCTATTGCCAGCCGGCCAGCGACTACCTGCCGGATCCGCAGTCCTGCCTCATCACCGGCATCACGCCGCAGCTGTGCCTGGAAAAAGGCGTGCCCGAGCACCAGTTCGCCGCCCGCATCGAGGCTGAATTCGCGCAGCCCGGCACCATCGGTGTGGGCTACAACACCATCCGCTTCGACGACGAGATCACGCGCTTCATGTTCTGGCGCAACCTCATCGATCCGTACGCGCGCGAATGGCAGAACCAGTGCGGGCGGTGGGACCTGCTGGATGTGGTGCGCATGACGTACGCGCTGCGGCCCGACGGCATCCAGTGGCCCCGGAAGGAGGACGGCTCGCCGAGCTTCAAGCTCGAGCATCTCTCGAAGGCCAACGGTCTGGTGCACGAGGCGGCGCACGATGCGCTGTCGGACGTGCGCGCCACCATTGCGCTGGCGCGGCTCATCCGCGAGCGCAACGCCAAGCTCTTCGACTTCGCGCTCTCGCTGCACAAGAAGGACCGCGTGGCCACCGAGCTTCGCCTGCCCGCCACCGCCATCACGGCCCGGCCGTTCCTGCACGTCTCGGGCATGTTCCCGGCCGAGCGCGGGTGCCTGGCCGTGATGTGGCCGCTGGCCAGCCATCCCACCAACAAGAACGAACTCATCGCCTGGGATCTCTCCCAGGATCCGGCGGCCCTCGCCACCATGGGGGCCGACGAGATCCGCCTGCGCATGTTCAGCAAGGCCGACGCGCTACCCGACGGCGTGACGCGCCTGCCGGTCAAGACCATCCACCTCAACAAGTCGCCCATGGTGGTGGGCAACGTGAACACGCTCACGCCCGCGCTGGCCCAGCGCTGGGGCATCGACCTGGCCCAGGCCGCCCAGCATGCCGAGGTGGCCCGCGGCCTGCCCGACATGAGCGGCATCTGGCCCGCCGTGTTCGCCCGCCCGCCCGAGGCCACGCCCGATGTGGACCAGGACCTGTACGGCGGCTTCGTCGGCAACAACGACCGCCGGCTGCTCAACGACCTGCGCACTATGAGCGGCGAGAAGCTGGCCCGCTCCCGCGCCGCGTTCGACGACCCGCGCCTGGCCGAGCTGCTGTGGCGCTACCGGGCGCGCAACTTCCCCGCTACGCTGTCGCCTGAAGAAGCGCAGCAGTGGGAGGCGCACCGCGCAGCCTGCTTGTTCGACGGGCAGGGCGGGGCACGCACGGTGGAGCAGCTGTTCACCGAAATCGACACGCTGTCGGAGACCGCCGAAGACGACCGCACGCAGGACATCCTGGGGGCCCTGTACGATTACGCGGAGCACATCGCGCCGGAGCGGTGACTCCCCCTGAGGCGCTGCGCGCCTTCCCCCTGAGGGGGACGCACCCGGTGGCCTGGCGGAGCCAGTTCCACGGGTGCGCTGGTATGGGGGCGCGCCGGTTTTTGGGCGCCAGTGCCTTTCACATAGACATCGCTTCTTGTTATGACGACACCGCAGACCAACCATTTCACGACCGAGATCCTGCACGCCGACCGCCAGGGCGGCGCGGAGCATGGGGCCATCCACAAGGCGATCCACACCTCCGTGCAGTACGGCTACGACAAGGTCGAGGACCTGATCGCCGTGTTCCAGGGCACGAGCAAGGGCGGCTTCAACTACGCGCGCCAGGGCACGCCCACCACCGCCGCACTGGAAGCCAAGCTCACGCAGATGGAAAAAGGGCAGGGCACCATCGTGTTCGCCACCGGCATGGCGGGCATCTGCGCGATCTTTCTCACGCTGCTCAAGGCGGGCGACCACCTGGTGGCCAGCCAGTTCGTGTTTGGCAACACCAACAGCGTGTTCGGCACGCTGGCCGACCTGGGCATCGAGGTGACCCTGGTGGACGTGACGGACGCCGCCCACGTGGCCGCCGCGGTGCGGCCCAACACCCGCATGGTGTTTGTCGAGACCATCGCCAACCCCGGCACGCAGGTCCCCGACCTGGACGGCGTGGGCACGGTCTGCCGCGAGCGCGGCCTGCTGTACGTGGTGGACAACACCGTGGCGTCGCCCTACCTGTTTCGCGCGTCCACGGTGGGCGCGGGGCTGGTGCTCAACTCGCTCACCAAGAGCATCGGCGGGCAGGGTGCGGCGCTGGGCGGCGCGGTGACCGACACCGGCCTGTTCGACTGGAGCACGTACCCCAACATCTTCGCCCCCTACCGCAAGGGCGACGCCAAGGGCTGGGGCCTTCAGCAACTGCGCAAGAAGGGCCTGCGCGACATGGGGGCCACGCTGTCTTCCCACGCCGCGCACCAGATCGCGCTGGGCGCTGAAACCCTGTCGCTGCGCATGGACCGCACCAGCGCCACGGCCCTGGCCCTGGCGCAATGGCTGGAGCAGCACCCGGCGGTCTCGCGCGTGCTGTACCCCGGCCTGCCGTCGCACCCCCAGTACGCGTTTGCCCAGAAGCACCTCAAGGCCGGTTCGTGGCTGCTGTCGTTCGAGCTGCGCGACCCCGGGCAGTGCCTGCCCGTGTGCAACCGGCTGCAGCTGCCGATCAAGGCCACGGGCCTGGCGGACACGCGCACGCTCATCATCCCGGTGGCCCACACCATCTTCTGGGAGGCCGGCCCGGCCGTGCGCGCCGCCATGGACATCGCCGACAGCATGATCCGGCTGTCGGTCGGGCTGGAAGAGGTGGAAGACCTGCTCGCGGACTTCGAGCAGGCCCTGGCCGGCTGCTGAGGCGGCACCCCGCAACCTGTCAGCGCGCCATGGCCACCACCACCTCGGCCCCGCCCGCCAGCATTGGCAAGTACCGCATCGAGCGCGAGCTGGGCCGGGGCGCCAGCGGCATCGTGTTCCTGGGGCTGGACGGTTTTCGGGGCCGCAAGGTGGCCATCAAGCAGACCCACGCGCACCTGCTCAGGCAGCCCGAGCAGGCCGAGCGCTACCGCAAACTGCTGCGCAACGAGGCCGCCTTGTCCGGCCGCCTGCGCCACCCCAACATCGTGCGCCTGCTCGATGCGGACGAAGAGGCGCTGCCGCCGTACCTGGTGCTCGAATACGTCGAGGGACAGCCCCTGTCGGCGTTTGCGACGCCCGACGCGCTGCTGCCCGTGCCCCAGGTGCTGGACATCGCGTTCAAGTGCTGCAACGCGCTCGAATACGCCTACCGCGAGGGCCTGGTGCACCGCGACATCAAGCCCGCCAACCTGATGCTGGCCCAGGGCGGCGACGTCAAGCTCACCGATTTCGGCGCGGCGCTGTCGCTGCGCAGCGATGCCACGCAGCTGTCGGGCCTGGTGGGCTCGCCGTCGTACATGTCGCCCGAACAGGTGCGCGAGCAGGACCTCACCCACCACAGCGACATGTTCTCGCTGGCCGTGGTGGTGTACGAACTGCTCACCGGCCGCCGCCCCTTCGACGGCGACACGGATTTCGCGACCCTCTACAAGATCGGCAACGAAGCCCCCACGCCGCCCAGCCTGCTGCGCGCCTCGCTGCCCGGCCATGTGGACGACGTGCTGCTGCGCGCCCTGGCCAAGCAGCCCGCAGACCGCTTTGCCACCTGGCAGGATTTCGCCCAGGCCCTGCTCGCCGCCCACCAGGGCCTGCCGCGCCAGCGCTCGCAGGACACCGAGGCCGAACGCTTCGCGCGCCTGCGCGCACTGCCGTTCTTCGCCGACTTCCACGACGTGGCGCTGTGGGAGCTGATGCGCCTGGGCAGCTGGCGCCGGCTGGAGCGGGGCACCGTGCTCATGCGCGAGAACACGCCTGGCGACTCCTTCTGCATCCTCATCGAGGGGCAGGTGGCCGTGAGCCGCCAGGGCTGGACCCTCAGCACTCTGGGCCCGGGCGTCACCCTGGGCGAGATGACCTACCTGCGCCCGGAGAACAGGAAGCGCACCGCCACCGCCGTGGCAGAGACCGAGGTGCTGGTGCTCAAGGTGCGCAACCCGGCGCTGCGCGGAGCGTCGGAAGACCTGCAGTCGCACTTCGACAAGGCGTTCATCAAGCTGCTGGTGGGGCGGCTGATTGCCACCAGCGAGCAGCTGGCGGAGTGGGAACAGGGCCTGAGCGGGCCGGAGTGAGGCCGCCGCTCATCGCACCGCTGGTTCCCGCGCCGCGCGGCGCCGGCTCCACCCGGCGCCCGCTGCCGCCACGCCCAGCGACAGGGCCAGCAGCGCCGGGAGGGACAGCGTGGGGATGGCGGCGGGCCCGGCGGGTACCGCGCCGCTGTCGGTGATGCGCAGCAGCACGCTGTTCGTATCCGCCACCCAGCTGGCGCCAGCGTCGACGGTGTAAAACGTGTCACCGGCGTCCGCCGCCGTGCCCCAGCGGAAGGTGTCCCCGGCCACGGCGGCCTTGGCCACCATCCACAGGTGCTGCCCGGCCGGCGCGGCGTAGCTGCCCGTGAACCGTACGGGTTCCAGCGACGACGAGATCGGACCGACGGGTGTGAACGCCGCGCACGATGGCCCGGGCGCCGTGCCGCCAGGGCCATCGTCGCAGACCTGCAGGTTCACCGTGCCGATCGCGCTGACGCCGCCGCCGTTGCTGAGCAGCAGCGTGACCTTGGCCACGGAGAAGCCGGCACCTCCGACGGGGATGCGCACGGCGGTGAACTGGGTGAAATTCAACCCGTTGAACCAACCCAGTCCCCCCATCCCCAGGTTGTCATGCAGCGTGGCGGCGCCAGCCGCCAGGGGGGGCTGCCAGCGCGGCAGCGGCGGCTGCCAGGGCCACGCGCCAGCGGCAGGCGCGCAAAAGGGACCGGGGTCGAAGCAGCAGGGGCGAAAAATGCATGGCAAACAGTGGTGGAACGATGGAGGGGGCCGGGCGGTGTCTCTGACGGCACCACGGCGGCGACGGGTTGAGCGTAGGCGGAGTGCGGGCGGCGAATTGACTGGCTATCCCGCCGGCCTTTGACCCGGCGTTTCCGGGATGGCGTCCCATCTCGACAATATGAATGAGAATCAGTATCATTTAGATGCCTGAGTACGCCACACCCGTCCACCGCAAAAGGCTTGTCCCTCTTCAAGGAGCATTGCCATGGACACCGGCGTACACACCAACTCCCACCAGAGCGCAGCCGTGCACCACGCGCCCGCCACGCTGGCGCGGTGGCAGCATGCCGTGCAGCGCGCACGGGCAGCGCAGCAGACGGGCCAATGGCGCATGGCGACTGCCTATCAGCACCAGGCCCTCGCGTTGTCGCTGCGGCTGCTGGAGCACACGCCGCCACCGGGGCGCGAGGACGACTGCGTGGCAGCGGTCGTGGTCTCGCACCTCAATGTGGCCGACCTGCAGGTGCAGGCGGGCGCCGTGGACGACGCCACCCAGATCCTGTGCCGCGCCCATGCCGTGCTGCTGGGCCTGATGGCCGATGCACGCCACGGCGCGGGCCTGCGGCAGGCCGCGTGGCGCCACAGCCGCGAAACCCATGCCGCCTTGCTGCGCCATGTGCAGGCCCATGGCGCGCACCCGTCCGTCACGCAGGCCCTGGCCTCGGCCCATTTGGCCCACGGCCCGGGGCCGCACTGAAGGGCGTGCCGCTTCCTGGCCGTGGGGTGCCATGGCCCGAAAGACGACGCGCTCCGGCCTTTTTATCCACTCCGTTTCCGATCCAAGGACACCATGCCCCATACCTTGCCCGCCTTGCCCTATGCCTATGACGCGCTCGAGCCCCACATCGATGCCCGCACGATGGAGATCCACCACACCCGGCACCACCAGACCTACATCAACAACCTGAACGCCGCGCTGGAAGGCACGCCGCACGCCCACCTGCCCATCGATGAGCTGGTGGCGCGGCTGGTGCTGCTGCCCGAGAGCCTGCAGGGCCCGGTCCGCAACAATGGCGGCGGCCATGCCAACCACAGCCTCTTCTGGAGCGTGATGTCGCCCCGGGGCGGCGGCCAGCCCCAGGGAGAGCTGGCGCGGGCCATCGATACGGATCTGGGCGGGTTCGGCGCCTTCAAGGAGGCCTTCACCAAGGCCGCGCTCACGCGCTTTGGCAGCGGCTGGGCCTGGCTTTGCGTGACCAAGGCGGGCCAGCTGGTGGTGGAAAGCACGGGCAACCAGGACAGCCCGCTCATGGCGGGCCCGATGTCGGGCCACACGCCCGTGCTGGGGCTTGATGTGTGGGAACACGCCTATTACCTGCAGTACCAGAACCGGCGTCCCGAATACATCGCCGCGTTCTACAACGTCATCGACTGGGCCGAGGTGGCCCGCCGCCATGCGCTTGCCCGGGCCTGACGGGCCATCGCGCCCGCTCCACCACCCGCATTCTGAAAACCGCCCCCCGACAACCCCAGGAGCCGCCATGCAGACCCCGTCCGCTTCCACCCATACGGTTCTCGAACCGCTGGCGCGTTCCGCCTCGGCGGCCCGCCGCGTCGCCACCCTGCGTGGGCGGCAGTGGCTCGGGCTGGGCATCGTGCTGCTTGGCATCGTGGCGGGCTCGGCGCAGGCATGGGCCTGGATCGCCGGCCAGCCGGTGGTGCTGGGTGCGCTCTGGGCCGGCCTGGCGGCAGCGCTGGCCACGGCGCTGGGCACCGCGCCGGTGCTGCTCTCGCAGCGCCTTTCCGAGCGCACGCAGGACACGCTGTTCGGCTTCGGCGCGGGCGTGATGCTCGCCGCCTGCTCGTTCTCGCTCATCATCCCCGGCATCCAGGCGGCACGCGCGGGCGGCGCCGGTGCCTGGGCGGCCGGGGGCACGGTGGGGGCGGCCATCCTGCTGGGCGCGCTGGTGCTGCTGATGATGGAGCGGCTGCTGCCGCACGAGCACTTCATCAAGGGCGTGGAGGGCGGGCAGGCCTCGCGCACGCTGCGGCGCACGTGGCTGTTCGTCTTCGCCATCGGGCTGCACAACCTGCCCGAGGGGCTGGCGATCGGGGTGGCCTACGCGGGCGGCGATGCCCTGCGCGCCAGCGCCCTGGCCACCGGCATCGCGATCCAGGACGTGCCCGAGGGCCTGGTGGTGGCCGTGGCGCTGCTCGCCGCGGGCTACCGGCGCTTGCTGGCCGTGGTGCTCGGGATGGCCTCCGGGCTGGTGGAGCCCGTGGGCGCCGTGCTGGGAGCCGCCGTGGTCAGCTACTCCGCAAGCCTGCTGCCCTGGGGGCTGGGTTTCGCGGCCGGGGCCATGCTGTTCGTGATCAGCCACGAAATCATCCCCGAGTCGCACCGCAAGGGCCACGAGGCCTGGGCCACCGGCGGCCTGATGCTGGGCTTCGTGATCATGATGCTGCTGGATACGGCGCTGGGGTGAATTTTGCTATCGAATTAATAGCTTTCAGCGCTTTCCTTTCAAGGGGGGGCGCCGATTTGATCCGTAGTGCAGGGAATGCAGGACTGGCACCGCCCCCGCTGCCTCCGCCCGGCGCGGTCCGCACCCGTGCCACCGCGAAGCCGGCTTGTCGGGGGGAGGGGCAAGACATGCCGGGAGACTTTTTTCCCTACCCAAAGAACCGGTAGCACACCACGATGGCCGCCACCACGCCCGCCAGCTCGGCCAGCAGCGCGCAGCTGACGGTGTGACGGGTGCGCTGGATGCCCACCGCGCCGAAGTACACCGCCAGCACGTAGAAGGTGGTCTCGGTGCTGCCCTGGATGGTGGCCGCTGCCAGCGCGGCAAAGCTGTCCACGCCCTGGGCCTGCATGGTCTCGATGAGCATGGCACGCGCGGCGCTGCCGGAGAATGGCTTGACCAGCGCAGTGGGCAGCGCATCGACGAACCGGGTGTCCGCGCCCAGCACCTGCACGCACCAGCGGATGCCGTCGAGCACATAGCCCAGCGCCCCCGATGCCCGGAACACCCCCACGGCGCACAGCATGGCCACCAGGTACGGCAGCAGGCCCTTGGCCACATCGAAGCCTTCGCGCGCACCCTCGATGAAAGCCTCGTACACGGCGACCTTGCGCCAGGCGCCCAGGGCCACGAACAGCACCACCAGCATGAACAGCGTGAGGTTGCCGAGCAGGGAAGACAGCTGCGACAGCGCCGCCGCGCTCAGCGTGGTCAGGAGTGCCATGAAACCGCCGAGCACCAGCGCCACGGGCAACAGGTAGGCCAGCACCACGGGGCTCCACAAGGGCAGGCGCTGCACCACCGCCACGCTGAGCAGGCCCACGAGGGTGGATGCGGACGTGGCCAGCAGGATGGGCAGGAAAACGAGTGTCGGGTCGGGCGCGCCCTGCTGCATGCGGTACATGAAGATCGTCACCGGCAGCAGCGTGAGCGAGGAGGCATTGAGCACCAGGAACAGGATCTGCGCGTTCGTGGCGGTGTCGGGCTCTGGGTTCAGCTCCTGCAGGGCTTTCATGGCCTTCAGGCCCATGGGGGTGGCCGCGTTGTCCAGCCCCAGCGCGTTGGCCGCGAAGTTCAGCGTCATGAAGCCCAGGGCCGGGTGGCCGCTGGGCACGCCGGGCATGAGGCGGCGGAACAGCGGCGCCAGCCAGCGCGCGAGGGCGTCCACGATGCCCGCCTTCTCGGCGATGCGCAGGAAGCCCAGCCAGAGCGTGAGCGTGCCGAACAGCAGCACCATCACCTCGACCGAGAGCCTGGCCATGGCGAACAGCGCCTCGACCATGGCGGCGAAGATCTGCGCGTTGCCCGCCACGAGCCACTGCGCCAGCGCCGCCACCGCGGCGGTCAGGAAAAAGCCCAGCCACAGGGTGTTGAGCATCAGGGGGTACCGGGAAGAGTGGGGGGATCAGCCTGCATGCCGCCAAGGTTACCCGGCTTGCCGCGCAACACCCGCCGATACCGTGGCTGGCAGGCAACGGATGGGTCAGTGGTACCCTATAGGGTTCGGTTTACCGCCGTGCGGGGGCTTTGGGAAGCGCTTTTCCCGCGCCTGCGGGGGCCGCACCACACATCCTCAGGCGCCTGGCGCGCCGCAACACCAACGAAAAGAGATCCAACATGGGCGCGCAGTGGAAAGCAAAAGGCAAGGCACAGGTGGCGGATGCCAAGGGCAAGCTGTTTGGCAAGCTGGTCAAGGAAATCACCGTGGCCGCGCGCGGCGGCGCCGATCCGGCCAGCAATGCGCGCCTGCGCCTGGTGGTCGAGCAGGCCCGCAAGGCCTCGATGCCCAAGGACACGCTGGAGCGCGCCATCAAGAAAGGCTCGGGCACGGGCGCCGACGCGGTCAACTACGAGCGCGTGATCTATGAAGGCTTCGCACCCCACCAGGTGGCGGTGATGGTCGAATGCCTGACCGACAACGTGAACCGCACCGCGCCCGAGATGCGCGTGCTGTTCCGCAAGGGCCAGCTGGGCACTTCGGGATCGGTGGCCTGGGACTTCAACCATGTGGGCATGATCGAAGCCGAGCCCGCCACGCCCGATGCCGACCCCGAACTGGCTGCCATCGAGGCGGGCGCGCAGGATTTCGAGGCTGGCGACGAGGAAGGCACCACCACCTTCTGGACCGACCCCACCGACCTGGACCTGGTGAGCCGCGCGCTGCCCGCCCATGGCTTCAATGTGCTGTCGGTCAAGCTGGGCTACAAGCCCAAGAACCCCGTGAATCCCGCCAACCTCTCGCCCGAGCAGCTCGAAGAGGTCGAGAACTTCCTGGCGGCCATCGACTCCAACGACGACGTCCAGAACGTGTTCGTGAGCCTGGGCGGCTGATGCCGGTGCGCCGGCTTCGCGGCCGGGCACGCTCCCTGCATCGCCCTCGCAATTGACTTGTCCATGACCGCAGACCACTACGCAGCCCTCGGGCTGGCGGCCAACGCGTCGCTCGCCGACATCAAGAAGGCCTTTCGCCAGAAGGCGTCGTTCTACCACCCGGACCGCAACGACGCGCCCGACGCCGCCCAGCGGTTCCAGGCCGTGCAGAAGGCCTACGAAGTGCTGTCGGACGACACCGCCCGCCAGGCCTACGACGACAACCGCCGCCGCAACCTGCTGGACGACCCGCTGCAGACCGCGCAGGAGATCTGGCAGGCCTACTCCTCGCGCATCCTTTCCTCTCCTTCTTCCGCTTCGTGAAACTATCTCCCTACTTCTACGATCTGCGCTCCGCCTACCAGGCCGAGCTGGATGACCTGGTCTCCGACTCCGAGGGCAAAGACGTCCTGCGCAAGCGCCTGGCGGAAAAGCGCAACGAGATCGCCTTTCTGGTGCAGATGATGGAGCTGGCCCCCGAGATGGTCGCAGTGGTCTTTCACCACGGCTTTCGCTTCACCAAGCCCGGCGCGGTGGAGCACCTGCTGGGCCTGCCGGTGGACGAACTGCCCGACTGGCACAGCCTGGCCCATGCCGTCACGCTCGAGCCCTGGGCCCAGAGCCTGGCGCAGACCGTGCTGCGCGAGCCGCAGGGCGCCCGGTTCATGGCGGTGGCGGCCGGGCTCGAGTACCTGCACCTGCATGCCCGCATGGCCCCCGCGGCGCACGCGGCCGAGGGCGACGGCGACCAGGGCGAAGACGCTGCGGATGCGGCGGAACACGATGACGATTTCAGCGCCCTGAGCGCCGACGACGCCGTGGACCCGCAAAACAGCCGCACCCGCGAGGAAGCCAGCTCCAACTGGCTGGCCGATGTGGGGTTCGACAGGAAGGACTGAGGCCCTCCCGAGGCGCTGCGCGCCATCCCCGCGAGGGGGACGCCTGCTGCGGACCGGCAAAGCCGGACCAAGGCAAGGCGGCGCTGGCGACGGCGGCGCGCCAGTTTTTAGCGGTCTGCGCCCGGCGCAGCGACACACCAAGGAATACGCATGAGCAGCAACAACACCCACCTCGCCCTGATCACCAGGACCACCAGCCTGATCGCGGCCGGCGACATCGTGGGCGCCGAGTCGGCGCTGGCCGAGCTGGCCGATACCGACGGGGACGGCGCGCTGATGGTGGTGCTGGACCAGCTCGCGCCCAAGGACATCCTGGCCGTGATGCGCGAGTACGACGACTCCAAGGCCTCGGTGGTCAACCTGCTGGTCACGCCCGAGCAGTTCGCGCGCGCGATGGTGCTGGAAAAGCAGTACAAGGACCTCACGCACACGCACCTGCGCAACATGGTCAATGCCGTCATCTTCCGCGACGACGCCGATCCCGTCGAGTTCCTCACGGCCATCGGCGACCTGGAAGGCGGCGCCGAGGCACTGGCCAACTACTTCGCCGAAAAGTGGAGCCGCATCGAAGCCTTTGCCCGCACCGGCACGTTCGACGCGGTGGAAGACTACGGCCCCACGCTGACCGACGACGAACTCCTCGCCTCGGGCTATGTGCAGCCGCGCATCGACCAGGACGAGGTGGCGGACCGCGACTGGATGCAGATGGCCTGGCTGCTGCGCTACGAGTGCCGCGACCTGTTCATCGAAACCTTGCTGGTGCTGCGCGCCAAGGCCCGCGCCTTTGACCTGGGCCTGGAAGAGGGCGACGAATCGCCCGCCGAGGAAGACGACGGCAAGTTCGAAACCAGCGAAACCGACCGTGGCAAGGCCACGCCCGCCGCCCGCACGTCCGACGAAGAATCCGCGATTTAGATGACAACCCCCTGTGGCGCTTCGCGCCTTCCCCCTTCTCTCGAATGGCTGCGCCATTCGGGAAGGGGGACACCGCCAGCGAGGCGGGGCGGCCCTTGCGCGGCGGTTCTGGCCTGGAGCGTGCCAGTTTCATGGCCCATGAGCACTGCGAAGCGCGATAGATACTGATATGACTGTGCCCAACACGCCTTCTTCAACGACTGACGAGATTGCAGCCGCCAACGCGCTGCAGCTCCACGACGCCCGCCCGTTCTTTGAAAAGGCGCTGGCGCATGGCGTCCAGCATGGCGTGCTGGGTGCCGACAAGCTCGCGGCCATCAATGCCGATGCGCCCAAGGGCATGGTGCAGATCGCGCGCTACTTCGGCAGCGAATTCTTGCGGCCCGAGCTGGAGAAGGCGCGCGACCGCATGGTCAACCTCATCAGCCTGTACCTGCTGGACACCACCGGGGGCGACCTGCACGAGGCCGCCGTCTCGCTGCGCGACCATTCGTTCCTGTCGCGCTCCAAGGGGGGCTCGGACATGCTCAAGCGCCTGATCGCCATGCCCGAGAGCAGCAATTTCGGCATGGCCGGCTATGCCGATGCCGAAACCCCGTTGCTGGCCGTGTGGTCGCTGCGCAGCCACGCCGACTACCGGGCCGAGCTGGCGCGCCGCACGCAGATTGCGCAGGCCATCCGGGCCGCCCAGTGGCTGGCCGGGCAGTTCGACCTGGACCCCGACGAGCTGGAAGCCGCGGGCGCCGACGCGGAAGCCGTCATCCGCGCTGGCTTGCTCATGGTGGCCCTGGCGCCCAAGGCCATGGACCTCGGCGAGTGGCCCAACACCGTGTCGTTCGAAAAAGTGCTGATGGCACAGCGCAAGAAGAAGCTCGCGCCGCCCGTGCAGCTGCGCCTGCCTGCCGGCTTGCCCGCCGAACTGCGCGAGGTGGTGCAGGCGCATTGCGCCAGCGTGCTGGCCGACCTGCCCAAGCTACTCGACGCGGCCACACCGGTGCGCACGCTGCTGCGCCCCACCGGCGCTTTCCGCGCGCGCTACTTTCTGCTGGACGACCCCTTGGCCGAGGTGGACAACTTCCACCGCAGCCTGGATGCGCTGGAGGAGGGTGAGGAACCCCCGCTTCCCGCGAGCAAGACCTGGACGAGAACGGTGCAGGGCAACGATGACGAACATTCGCTGCTCACGCTGTGCCTGTGCCTGGCGGCCGGGGCCCCCAAGAAGACGCTGCTGACCGAGAAGACCGCCGCGAGCCTCGTCCGAAAGATCCGCAAATCGGGCCTGCAGCCCGCGCTGGCGGCCGACTTCATCCGCGCCCATGCGCCCGGCGTGCACCAGCAGGACTACATCGCCCTGTGGACCGGCTTCGTGCAGGACGCGGAAAAGACCCTGCTCAGCGACATGGACTACCAGATGCACGACGCCCTGGCACTGCTGCGCCGGGAGTGCAACGTGGTGGGCGACTGAGCACCAAGGAAGAGGTGGCCGGCCGCGGCCTGGGGCATGGGCGCTGGCACCGGCGGCCCGCGCCCGTGGCGCCGCCGCGTGGCCCCGCGCGATAGTTCCTGCATTTCGCAACGGCTCGGTTAACATTCAGCGCGTTTCTTGTCCTGCCGCAATCCCTTCATGCCAGCCCCGCGGGGCTCCCTTACGCCGCTGCCCCGTTCCGTCTCCGTGCACAGCCCCACACTCGTCATTCTCGCGGCCATCCTGTCGGCGCTGGTTACCGCAGTGCTGTATGCCGTGTGGCATTTCAACAAGAACATCCCGGGCCTGCGGCTGTGGACGCTGTCATTCCTGGGCGCGTCGGTGTTCTGCGCCACGCTGCTGGCGCGCGAGCGGATGCCCGAAGTGCCGGCCGTGGTGCTGGCGCAGGGGGCCAATGCGCTGGCGGCCTACCTGTGCTGGCTGGGCAGCCGCGCCTACATGGGGCGCCCGCCCATCGCCCACCGGTATGCCGCGGCCGCCATCGTGTCGCTGGTGGCGCTGTCGGTGTATTTCACGGTGGCGCAGCCCCATCCCGGCGCGCGGTTCGCCCTGGCGGGCTGGTTCGCGGGCGTGTGCTTCCTGCTCACGGCGCGCACGCTGGCGCAGGGTGGCTTTCGCCGTGTGCCGGCGCGTTACCTGCTCGCGGGCGTCATGGCCTTCCATGGGGTGTGCGTGCTGGTGCGCCCCGTGATCTTCCGGCTGGCCGCCCCTTCGGATGCCGGCCTGCTGACGCAGCTGTCGCAGTTCGTGGTGCTGGAGGCCACGGTGGCCCTCGTGATGATCGCGTTTGGCGTGCTGATGCTGACCAATGAATTCGTGACGAGCGAGCTGCGCCACCTCGCCGAGATCGACCCGCTCACCAGCGTGTTCAACCGCCGCGCCTTCATCACGCTGCTGGACAAGGGCCTGAGCAATGCCCAGCGCACCCGGGCCGCGCTGCCCGTGCTGGTGATGGACCTCGACCACTTCAAGAAGATCAACGACACCGGCGGCCACCAGTGCGGGGACGACGCGCTGCGCCACTTCGTGGACCTGGCCCACCGCTGCCTGCGCCGGGAGGATGTGATGGGCCGCCTGGGTGGGGAGGAGTTCGCCATCTTCCTGCCCAACGCGGACGGCCCTGGTGCCGCCGGCGTGGCCGAACGCCTGCGGGCGCTGGTCGAGTCCGAGCCCATGGATGCCGAACGGCGTCGCGTGGCCCTGACCGTGAGCATCGGCATCACGCTGTCCACCAGCGGGGATTCGGCCGAGGCGGTGCTGCAGCGAGCGGACGAGGCGATGTACCTTGCCAAGGCGCGCGGGCGCAACCGGGTGGAGGTCGTGGCGCTGCCGGACGATCCCGTGCCGTTGAAGTGGCCGCGCCCCGCGGAGCGGCCAGGCACCGCGCGCAGCGCGGCGGTGCTGTAGCCAGCTTCCACCAGGCGCGCGTGCGGTCGCGCCGCCGGGCCCTGCCGCTTGCCTGATGGGCCTGAAACGCTGCCTGTGTCGGCTGCCCGACCTTCGGGCGTGCCGCCGCGCAGCGCGCCGCCGCACAATGGTGGCCTTGCCTCGTCCCGTCCATTCCCAGACCACCACCATTCCCCATGGCATTGAATCCCCTCGGCAGCAACCCGCTCGGCGGCGCGGGCCCGGGCACCGCGCCCGGTGCATCGCCGTCGGCGCCCGCAGCGCAGCGCAGGGCGTTCCTGGCATCCGGCACGGGGCTGGCCGCCCTGGGTGTGGCGGCGGCCGCCGGGGCAGGCTACCTGCTGTACCGGCCGGGCAACGACCGGCAACTCGTCTTTGGCACCCTGGCGCGCGCCATGCAAGAGGTCGAGCGCCTTGCGGGCGCTGCGGTCCAGCCGCTGGCGCCCGCCACGGCCTGGAACTGGCCGCAGACGCTGGAGCACTGCGCACAGAGCATCGAGTTCTCGCTGCGGGGCTTCCCGGCGCCCAGGTCGGCGCTGTTCCAGAACACCCTGGGTGCGGCTGCTTTCAACGTGTTTGCCCTGCGCGGCCGCATGAGCCACGACCTGGCGGAGCCCATCCCGGGCGCGCCCGCGCTGGATGCGTCCACGCCCGGGGCGTCGGCGGCCCTGGCCCGGCTGCGCCAAGCCGTGCAGGACTTCTCCGTGCACGCGGGGCCGCTGCACCCGCACTTCGCCTACGGGGCGCTGGACAAGGCGCAGTACGAGCAGGCGCACGCCATGCACCTGGCCAATCATCTGTCGGCGTTTGACGCAGGGGGCTGAGCGCGGGCTGCGCGGCCCTGTGCAGTTCCATGCCATGCGGATGCCGGCTGGATGCTATTGAAGTTATAGCTATTGGCGCTTGTCCAGAAAGCGCCAGAGGCATATTTCACCCGAATGTGCCCATTCTCTCTCAGCCCAGATCGTCAAAATCCCATTGGGCGCAGAGGGCGTCAAAGCGCAGGGCGTCCAGCACGCTCAGGAACACACCGGGTTCCGCAAGCTCCCCCTCGGAGTGCAGGTACCACACCAGCGCCTGCGGGCCCACGGTGAAGATGCGCAGCCCCGCCATGTCCACGACGGGCCGCGCCCGCAGGGCGTCCAGCAGCGACGCCAACTCGCCGGGCGTTGAGAACGCCCCGCACGTGCGCATGCCGCAGAACGGATAGCCGCCCTGTGCCATCTGGTAGTAGGAGACGGTGTGCAAAAACGCCTCCAGGCCCACGGCTTCCTCGAACCAGTCCGGGGAATCCAGGTCGGTGGTCTGCCACACCCGCTGCCGGGCATCGGTGGCCCACCAGCACACGCCCTGGTTCTCTTCCAGAAACAGCAGCTTGTCGCCCAGGCACTCCCAGTCTTGCGGCGGCGCAAACCGCTGAAAACCGGCCATCAAATCGGCACGCCTGCCCACGGCGGCGTAATAAGCGTGCAGGGCAGGGGGCACTGGGCCACCCAGGCGATGGCTTGCGGCGGCCAGTTCATCTTCCGGCAGCCCGTCTTCGGGGCTGACAGGGCGGCCCAGCAGCCAGGCCAGGGTGTCTGAAAGGGGCGGGGTGGTGAGGGCAGTCATGGGTGTCGGTTCAAGGGGCCGCCACGCGCGGCAGGTGCAGGCCGGATGTTCGGGTGGCGATTGATGCAGGTCAAGGGAGGGCGTGCTGCGGCTTGGGGTAACGCGGGGTGCAAAGCTACCATCCCTCGACGGGCCCAAGTGCCCACAAGGATGGACCATGAGCAAGCAATGGAAGATCGCTGCGGCTTTGGCCGTGGTGCTGCTGGGGGGAGGGCTGCTGCTGCGCTGGGCGCCCTGGCAGGCCAAGTGGCCAGGCCCCGGCTTCGTGAGCGGCAACGGCCGCATCGAGGCCACCGAGATCGCCGTGGCCACCAAACTCGCGGGCAAGGTGCTCGATGTGCTGGTGGCCGAGGGCGATTTCGTGAAAGCCGGGCAACCCCTGGCCCGCATGCAGATCGACAGCCTGCAGGCCCAGCGTGAAGAGGCGGTGGCCCGGCTGCAGCAGGCGCAGCTGGCCATCGGCAGTGCCCAGGTGCAGGTGGCCCAGCGTGATAGCGACTACCAGGCCGCGCTGGCCGTGGTCGCGCAGCGCGAGAGCGACCTCGACACCGCCCGCCGCCGCCTGCCGCGCTCCGAGCAGCTGGCGCGCGAGGGCTTTTTCTCCAGCCAGTTGCTCGACGACGACCGCGCCAAGGTGCGCAGCCAGCAAGCCGCTGTGACCGCTGCAAAAGCCCAGGCGAAGGCCGCGCAGGCGGGCATCGGTGCGTCGCGCACGCAGGTGACCAGCGCCGAGGCCAATGTGCGCGCGCTGCAGGCCACGCTGGCCCGCATCGATGTGGAGCTGGCCGACAGCGAGCTCAAGGCGCCGCGCGATGGCCGCGTCCAGTTCCGCGTGGTGCAGCCCGGCGAGGTGGTGGGTGCGGGTGCGCGCGTGCTGCAGCTGGTGGACCTGAGCGACGTGTACATGACCTTCTTTTTGCCTGAGACCGTGGCGGGCCGCGTGGCGCTGGGCAGCGAGGTGCGCATCGTGCTCGATGCCGCGCCGGGCTTCGTCATCCCGGCCACCGTGTCGTTCGTGGCCAGCACCGCGCAGTTCACCCCCAAGACGGTGGAAACCGCGAGCGAGCGCCAGAAGCTCATGTTCCGCGTGCGCGCGCAGATCGACAAGGCGCTGCTGCTGCGCCACCAGGAACAGGTCAAGACCGGACTGCCCGGCGTGGCCTGGCTGCGGGTGGACCCTGCGGTGGAGTGGCCCGCAGAACTCGCCGTCAAGGCTGGCCAGTGAACCCAGCGGCCGGCGCTGCACCCGTGGCCCGCCTGCGCGGCGTGGGCCAGCGCTACGGGCGCACGGTGGCGCTGGAGGGCATCGACCTGGAGGTGGCCGCCGGCCGCATGGTGGGCCTGATCGGGCCGGATGGCGTGGGCAAGTCCAGCCTGCTGGCCCTGGTGGCGGGCGCGCGGGCGGTGCAGCAGGGCACCGTGGAGGTGCTGGGCGGCGACATGGCCCAAAGCCGCCACCGCAGCCGGGTGTGCCCCCGCATCGCCTACATGCCCCAGGGCTTGGGCAAGAACCTGTACCCCACGCTGTCGGTGGAAGAGAACCTGCAGTTTTTTGGCCGCCTGTTCGGGCACGACGCGGCCGAGCGGCGCCGCCGCATTGACGAACTCACGCGCAGCACGGGGCTGTATCCATTCCTGGCGCGGCCAGCGGGCAAGCTCTCGGGCGGCATGAAGCAGAAGCTGGCCCTGTGCTGCGCGCTCATCCACGACCCCGACCTGCTGATCCTGGACGAGCCCACCACCGGCGTGGACCCGCTGGCGCGCGCGCAGTTCTGGGATTTGATCGGCCGCATCCGCGCCGCGCGGCCGGGCATGAGCGTGATCGTGGCCACGGCCTACATGGAAGAGGCGCAGCGTTTTGAATGGCTGGTGGCCATGGACGAAGGGCGCATCCTGGCCACCGGTACGCCTGCCGAGCTGATGGCCCGCACCGGGCACGATGCGCTGGAGCAGGCTTTTGTGGCCCTGCTGCCCGAGGCCAAGCGCCGGGGCCACCGGGCGGTGCAGATTCCGCCGTTGGACCGGTCGCAGGCAGACGACGCTGCCAACGTCGCCATCGAGGCGCGCGACCTCACCATGCGCTTTGGCGACTTTGTGGCGGTGGACCATGTGAGCTTTCGCATCCAGCGGGGCGAGATCTTTGGCTTTCTGGGCAGCAACGGCTGCGGCAAGTCCACCACCATGAAGATGCTCACCGGCCTGCTGCCCGCCAGCGACGGGCAGGCCTGGCTGTTTGGCCAGCCGGTGGACCCCAAGGACATGGCCACGCGGCGGCGGGTGGGTTACATGTCGCAGGCGTTTTCGCTGTACAGCGAGCTGTCGGTGGAGCAGAACCTGGTGCTGCATGCCCGGCTGTTCCACGTGCCCGAGGCCGAGGTACCCGCGCGCGTGACGGCCATGCTCGAGCGCTTTGACCTGCAGGCCGCGCGCGGCTCGCTGCCCATGAAGCTGCCGCTGGGCATGCGCCAGCGCCTGTCGCTGGCCGTGGCCATGGTGCACCAGCCCGAGCTGCTGATCCTGGACGAGCCCACCTCGGGCGTGGACCCCATGGCGCGCGACAACTTCTGGCGCCTGATGGTGGAGCTGGCGCGGCGCGACAAGGTCACCATCTTCATCTCCACCCACTTCATGAACGAGGCCGAGCGCTGCGACCGCATCTCGCTGATGCACGCGGGGCGTGTGCTGGAGAGCGCCGCGCCGCAGGACATCGTGGCCAAGCGCGGTGCTGCCACGCTGGAGGAAGCCTTCATCGGCTACCTGGAAGATGCCGCGGGCACGGCCCAGGCCCCTGTACCCGTGGAGGCTTCGGACCACACCAGGCTATCGGCTGTACCCACACCCAACGCCTCCACCTGGCCCACTCGTTTGCGCCAGAGCCTGGCCCGCATCCACAGCACCCAGTGGCGCGAATCTCTGGAGCTGCGCCGCGACCCCGTGCGGGGCGCCATGGCGCTGCTGGGCTCGCTGATCCTGATGTTCGTGATGGGCTACGGCATCAGCATGGACGTGGAGAACCTGCGCTTTGCCGTGCTGGACCGCGACCAGACCGCGCTGAGCCGCGCCTACACCCTGAACCTCGCGGGCTCGCGCTACTTCACCGAGCAGCCGCCGATTGCCACCTACGCCGAGCTGGACGCGCGCATGCGCTCCGCCGAGATATCGCTGGCGCTGGAGATCCCGCCCGGCTTTGCGCGCGACGTGGCACGCGGCCAGCCGGTGCAGATCGGTGCCTGGGTGGACGGGGCCATGCCCCAGCGCGCCGAAACCGTCATCGGCTACGCCCAGGGCCTGCACCAGCAATGGCTGGTGGAGCAAAGCCGCAGCCGCACGGGCGTGGTGCCCCGGGGCCTTCTGGAGGTGGAGCCGCGCTACCGCTACAACCCCGACGTGCGCAGCCTGCCGTCCATGGTGCCTGCCGTGATCCCGCTGCTGTTGCTCATGCTGCCCGCCATGCTCACGGCCCTGGCCGTGGTGCGCGAGAAGGAACTGGGCTCGATCATCAACCTGTATGTGACGCCCACCACGCGCACCGAATTCATGCTGGGCAAGCAGCTGCCCTATGTGCTGCTGGCGCTGTTCAACTTTGGCTTGATGTGCCTGGCGGCGGTGACGGTTTTTGGCGTGCCGATGACGGGAAGTTTTGCCACATTGACGCTGGCCGCCGTGGTGTTCAGCCTGTGCTCCACGGGCATGGGCCTCTTGGCCTCCACCGTCACGCGCAGCCAGATCGCGGCGATGTTCTTCGCCATGGTGGGCACCATCATTCCCGCCGTGCAGTTTGCGGGGCTCATCAACCCGGTGTCGTCCATGACGGGGTTTGCGCGCTGGGTGGGCGAGGTCTACCCGGCCAGCCACATGTTCACCATCAGCCGGGGCGTGTTCAACAAGGCGCTGGGATTGCAGGACCTGCAGGCCGAGTTCTGGCCCATGCTGGTGGCGGTGCCGGTCATCGTCGGTGCCGCCATTGCCTTGCTGAAGAAGCAGGAGACCTGACATGGCGTTGCGTGGACGGTGGTCCAACATCTTTCGGTTAGGCATCAAGGAGCTTTGGAGCCTGTGGCGCGACCCGGCCATGCTGTTCCTCATCGTCTACACCACCACACTCGCGGTGTACTCGGCGGGCATGGCGCAGCCCGAGACGCTGCACCACGTGCCCATTGCCATCGTGGACGAGGACGACTCGGCCTTGTCCCAGCGCATCGCCACCGCGTTCTACGCCCCCCAGTTCACGCGCCCCGCCATGATCAGCATGCGCGAGGTGGACCCGGGCCTGGACGCCGGCCGCTTCACGCTGGTGCTGCACATCCCCGCCCACTTCCAGCGCGACGTGCTGGCAGGCCGGGTGCCGCAGGTGCAGCTCAACATCGACGCCACGCGCATGGGGCAGGCGTTCGCGGCCAATGGGGCGGTGCAGCAGATCGTGCAGCTGGAGGTGGCCGAGTTCGTGCAGCGCGACCGCTCCGTGGCCGAGCAGCCCATCGAGCTCACGGTGCGCTCGCGCTTCAACCCGGCGCTGAACCCCGCGTGGTTCGGCTCGCTCATGGAGCTGATCAACATCGTGACCATGCTCTCCATCATCCTCACCGGCGCCGCGCTGATCCGCGAGCGCGAGCATGGAACGGTGGAGCATTTGCTGGTGATGCCCGTCACCCCGGGCGAGATCATGCTGGCCAAGGTCTGGGCCATGGCGCTGGTGGTGCTGGTCGCCACGTGGATTTCGCTCACGGCGGTGATCCGCTGGGCGATTGGCGTGCCCATCGAGGGTTCGGTGCCGCTGTTCCTGCTGGGGGCCACGCTGCACCTGTTTGCCACCACGTCCATGGGCATCTTCATGGCCACGGTGGCGCGCAGCATGCCGCAGTTTGGCTTGCTGATGGTGCTGGTGATGATGCTGTCGGGCGGCGTCACCCCGCGCGAGAGCATGCCGCTGTGGGTGCAGTACGGCATGGCGCTGGCGCCCACCACCCACTTCACCGAACTGGCCCAGGCCATCCTCTACCGGGGCGCGGGCTGGGCGGTGGTGTGGCCGTCGCTGGTGTGGCTGCTGGGGATTGGGGCCGTGCTGTTCAGCCTGGCGCTGGCGCGGTTTCGCAAGACGATTGCGCGCATGGCGTAGATGCTTGTAATGCTATGGAATGTGTAGCTGCCTGCGCTTGATACATAAGCGCGAGAGGCTAATTTGATGTGAAATTCACGTTGTCGGGCCGCCCCGGCAGGTGCAGTTGGGCCACGGGGGGCGGGCTGCTGGCCAGTAGCTTGCCGCGCCGCCACACGCCCAGGCGCGCGGCGCGCAGGCGGATTGCTTCCACGGGATTGCGTGCGTGCAGCAGCACGAAGTCGGCATATGCGCCCGGCTCGATGCCGTAGCCCTCCAGCCCCAGCAGCTTGGCGGGATTCACCGTCACCGCATCAAAACACTGCCGCATCGCGGCCTGGCTGGTCATCTGCCCCACGTGCAGGCCCATGTGCGCGGCCTCCAGCATGTCGGCGCTGCCGCCGCTGTACCAGGGGTCCAGCACGCAGTCGTGGCCGAACGCCACGGTCAGGCCCGCGGCCATCAGCTCGGGCACGCGGGTCATGCCCCGGCGCTTGGGGTAGGTGTCGTGGCGGCCCTGCAGCGTGATGTTGATGAGCGGGTTGGCCACCACGCCCAGGTCGGCCTCGGCCATCAGCGGGATGAGCTTGCTCACGTAGTAGTTGTCCATGCTGTGCATGGAGGTGAGGTGCGAACCCGTCACGCGGCCCTGCAGGCCCAGGCGCTGGGTCTCAAAGGCCAGGGTTTCGACGTGGCGTGACAGCGGATCGTCGGATTCGTCGCAGTGCATGTCCACGCGCTTGCCCTGGCTTGCCGCCAGTTCGCAGAGGACCTTCACGCTCTCGGCGCCCTGGGCCATGGTGCGCTCGAAATGCGGAATGCCGCCCACCACCTCCACGCCCATATCCAGAGCCCGTTTCAGGTTGTCGAGCCCCCCCGGCGCGCGCAGCACCCCGTCTTGTGGGAAGGCCACGAGCTGCAGGTCCAGGTAGGGCGCCACGCGCTGTTTCACATCCAGCAGGGCCTGCACGGGCAGCAGGCTGGGGTGGCTCGTGTCCACATGGCTGCGAATGGCCAGCAGTCCGCGCGCCACGGCCATGTCGCAATAGCGCAGGGCGCGCTCTACGATGGACTCGTGCGTCAGCATCGGCTTGAGCTCGCCCCACAGTGCAATGCCTTCGAGCAGCGTGCCACTCTCGTTCACGCGCGGCTGGCCGTAGCTCAGGGTCGAGTCCATGTGGAAATGCGCGTCCACGAACGGTGGGCTGACGAGCAGGTCGCCCGCATCCACTGTTTCGTGCGCGGGGGCTTGCAGGCCCTCGGTCACCTCGGCGATGCGGCCGTCCTGCACGGCAATCGACATGTTCTGGCGGCCGTCGGGCAGGGTGGCGTGGGTGATGAGCAGGTCGAGCATGGTGGGGGCGTCTGGTGTCGGGGTGTCGGGTTTTTTCAAGACCGTGGCGGGCTTTGTGCCTAAGCTGGGTGTCTCACAGGGCGCATCTATTTCAGCGCATTTTTGCAAAGGCAGTCTTCATGCAATTTGGCTACACCATTCTCTACGTCGAAGATGTTCCCAGGACCATCGCTTTTTATGAGGCCGCCTTCGGCTTCACCCGCCGCTTCGTGCACGAGGCCGGCGACTTCGGCGAGCTGGACACGGGCGCCACCGCGCTGGCCTTCTCGTCGCTGCGGCTGATGGCCGAGCTGGGCAAGAACCCGCAGCGCGCGTCGGCCGAGGCGCCCAGTTTCGAGATCGCGTTCACCACCACCGACGTGGCCGCTGCCGTGCAGCGCGCGGTGGATGCCGGTGCCCGGCTGGTGCAGGCGCCCGGGCAGATGCCCTGGGGCCAGACGGTGGCCTATGTCGCGGACATCAACGGCGCGCTGGTGGAGCTGTGCACGCCCATGGGGCCGCCAGCCGTTTGAACGGTCGTAGTGGCGCAGGCGTAGACGGTGGTGCCGGCCCCGGGGCGTGGGTTTCACATGCAATTCAGCCATAGCCCGCCTGCGCCACCGTGGCCAGCAGTTGTGGTGTGCGGCGCAGCGCTGCAGGCGTCTGCCCAAGCCAGCGCAGACAGTCGCGGTGGAAGTGGGCTTGGTCGGCGTAGCCGTTGTCGGCTGCAATCTCCGCCAGCGGTTTGGCCGTGCCGAGCGCCTGCGCTGCACGGCGCACGCGGGCCAGCGCGCGCCAGAAGCGGGGCGATTGGCCGGTGGAGCGTTGGGTCAGGCGCTCCAACGTGCGTTCGGACACCCCTAGGCCGTGTGCTGCCGCGCCCACCGTGGCTGCATGCGCCAGCGCGTGTAGCGCCTCTTGGACGCGTGGGTCCCTGTCGGTGTGGTGGTCGATGGCCTCCAGCAGCAAGGCTTCTAGCGCCGTGGTGTCGTGGCCCAGGCCGCAGGAGCGTGGCCCAGCGCGGCGCCTGTGCTGGTGCCAGATGGCCCGTGCGGACTGCAGCAATGCTGCTGCATCGATGGTGGTGCCGGGACACAGGCGGTAGCCCAGCCATTGCTCGCCAGCGCGTCCGGGCACCTCCATGGCAGCGTCGGCCAGTGGTGAGATATGCCAGGCGGAGTGCCCGCAAGCCTCCACATGCAGGATGAGGTCGCTGCAGCCATCGGGCAGCACCGTGGTGGCACTGGCATCGGTGGTGTCGAACTGCCAGCGCGCCAGCACGGTCAGTGGCAGCAAGGGGCTGGTGCTGAGAGAAGGCGGCACGTCTGGCATGGCAGGCCCGCCGTCAGCGCTTTTGTGTGGTGCGAAAGCGCACCTCGCCCGGGTTGTGTCCTGCGTCGATGGTGATACGGAACACACTGTCGTCATGGCCAGACTGCGCCCGCGCTGTGAAGCGAATGCCCCGGCGCGTGGGCAGGCAGCTCATCTGGCTCAGGGTGATGGCGGCATGGTCGTTGTTGATCTGCGCAAAACCCTCGGTGTGAACCGCGGCGGCGCTGTCGGTGCGGTCCCGCGCGATCCACTGCAGGTAGAGAAAAGACTGCGCGTAGCGCGTGGCGTGCACGATGCGGTACGTGCCGCCGCCTTCACCCGGATGCACCGGGGCGGGCCACTGACCGCAAACCTTGACCCAGTCCACATCGGGCGCGGCGGTGAAGGATTCATACGGCATGTCTTGCCCCAGCGCGTGGGCATGCCCCGCACAGGCCAGCAGCGCGGCCGCCAGCCAAGGCGCGATGGGGCTGGGCGCGCGCCTCACCGCTCGCCCTTGCGGTAGGGCTTCATCAGCGCCTGCGGGTACGCTGCCTTGCGCGCCACCAGCACCAGGGCCAGTATGGAGAGCAGGTAGGGCAGCATCAGATACACCTGGTACGGAAGCCACGCGCCGCCCGCCTGCTGCAGCCGAAGCTGCAGCGCATCGAAAAAAGCGAACAGCAGCGCGCCCAGCAGTGCCTTGCCGGGGCGCCACGACGCGAACACCACCAGCGCGACGCAGATCCAGCCGCGCCCGTTCACCATGTTGAAGAAGAAAGCGTTGAACGCCGACAGCGTGAGGAAGGCCCCCGCCACACCCATCAACGCCGAGCCCGCCACGATGGCCCCCGTGCGCGTGGCCGCCACCGGGATGCCCTGGCCCTCGGCGGCCTGCGGGTTCTCGCCCACCATGCGCACGGCCAGGCCCAGCGGCGTGCGCATGAGCACCCAGGCCAGTATCGGCACCAGGGCCAGCGCCAGCAGCGTGAGTGGCGTCTGCGCTGAGAGAATGGGCACGCCCAGCCAGTCCGTGGCGGCGAAGGGCTCGATGGTGGGCGGCGTGTTCACCTTCGGAAAGCTCACGCGGTAGCCGTAGTAGCTGAGCGCCGTGGCCAGCAGCGTGATGCCCAGGCCCGAGACATGCTGCGACAGCGCTAGCCCCACCGTGAGCCAGGCATGCAGCAGCCCGAACACGCCCCCCGTGAGCGCCGCCACCAGCACCCCGGTCCACAGGCCGTGCCCGGCGTACACCGTGAGCCAGCCCGTGAAGGCGCCCGCCACCATGATGCCCTCGATGCCCAGGTGGAGCACGCCGGCGCGCTCGCACAGCAGCACCCCGAGCGTGCCCAGGATGAGCGGCGTGGCCACGCGCAAGGTGGCGATCCAGAAGGCCGGATTGGCCAGGATGTCGAGGAGTTCGGTCATTTCCACCTCACCCGGTACTGCGTGAGCAGGGTGGCGACGAGCACCGCGATGAGCGAGGTGGCCACGATCACGTCGGCGATGTAGGTGGGCACGCCCACCGCGCGGCTCATGCTGTCGGCACCCACCAGCACGCCGGCCACGAAGGTGCCCGCCGCGATCACGCCCAGCGGGTGCAGCCCGGCCAGCATGGCGATCACGATGCCGCTGTAGCCATAGCCCGGCGACATGTCGAGCGTGACGTAGCCGGTGCGGCCCGCCACCTCGATGGCACCGGCCAGCCCCGCCAGCCCGCCCGAGAGCAGGGCCACCAGCACCACGGTGCGGGTGATGGGCACGCCGGCAAACGCGGCGGCCCGCGCATTGGCACCGGCCGCGCGGATGTCGAAGCCCGGCACCGTGCGCCGCAGGATGGCCCAGAGGATCAGTGCCAGGCCGATGGCCCACAGCAGTCCCGTGTGCAGGCGCGTCTGCGGCACCAGCCTGGACAGCTCCAGGTCTCCCTGCAGCGCCACGCTCTGCGGCCAGCCCATGGACAGCGGGTCTTTCATGGGGCCGTCGAGCAGGGCCGAGACCAGCAGCAGCATGATGAAGTTGAGCAGCAGCGTGGTCACCACCTCGTCCACCCCCAGGCGCGACTTCATGAGTGCCGGGCCCAGCAGCAGCAGGGCGCCGGCCAGGGCCGCCGCCAGCATCATCGCCGGGAACAGCAGCCAGGGCGACCATTCCAGCCCCGTGCCGCCATGCAGGCCGCCCACGGCCACTGCGGCCAGCGCGCCGGCATACAGCTGCCCCTCGGCACCGATGTTGAACAGCCGCGCGCGAAAGGCCACCGCCGCGGCCAGCCCGGTCAGGATCAGCGGCGTGGCGCGCGTGAGGGTTTCGGTCAGCGCGAAGACCGAGCCGAAGGCGCCCTTGACGAGCAGTGCATAGGTCTGGCCCACGGGCGCGCCGGCCCACAGCACCAGCAGGCCGCTGATGACGAGGGTGAACACCACGGCGCCCACCGGCGCCGCTACGTAGGCGGCGGGGGAGATGTGGTTGCGTTTTTCAAGCCGCATGGGTCGGCGCTTCGTGGGGAATGGAGGGCATCGGATTACCATCCGCGGCGGCGACGTTCGGCTTGCACCACGCAGGCCGCCAATAACGGGAGGGAGAGATCATGCAAAACCTGGTGTGGGGATGGCTTGGGCGCATGTTGCTGTGCGGCGCGCTGGCGCTGGGCTGCGCAGGTGCCATGGCACAGGCATTGACCGGCGAGGGCCCGGCAACGGCTGCGCCGGTCGCCCCGCCGGACCTGCCGCTGAAGAACGAAGCGGAATACACCGCCGACATCAACGAATGGCTGGACCACACACGCAGGCTGCAGGAAGAAGGTCGGGTGCGGCACAGGCGCATCACCATCGGCGTGGTGTCGGCCCTGGTGGCAGGCTTTCTCGGCCTGCTGCTGCATACCTGGCGCAGCGGCCGGCCCATGGCCTTCAAGATCAGCCGCGTGCTGCTGTGGGCGCCCCTGTTCCTGTTGGCGGGGGTGTGGTTCTTTCCATCCATCATCCTGATGGTGATGGGGTGTGCGCCCGTGATGCTCGGCGTGTGGTGGCGGCGCGCCCTGTCGTGGTGGGAGCTGTCCATCGCCTCCGCGCTGTACCTGCCGGCCCTGGTGTTCACCTGGCTTGTCTTCAGGACACTGGCTGGCATGGGCGGCGGGTAAGGGCCCGGGCGCTGAATCGGCGCCTGCGCAGTCACGGGGTTTCCTCCGCGCTGCTGGCGGCGCCCGCCATCGCCAGGCCGATGGCCTCGCGCGTCCAGCCCTCTGCGGGCCGCGCTGCGCTCAGGTGCCCCTCGTGCATCACCGCCACGCGGTCGCCCAGGGCCAGCACCTCGTCGAGATCGTCCGAGATCAGCAGCACGGCGGCACCGCCGTCGCGCGCGTTGATGAGCTGCTGCTGCACGAAGGTGACGGCGCCGATATCGAGCCCCCAGGTGGGCTGGTGGGCCACGATGAGGCGCGGCGCAGGGGCGCTCTGGCTGGCGTCGTAGGGCGGCAGCAGGGCGCGGCCCAGGATGAGCTTTTGCATGTTGCCGCCCGAGAGCGCGCGGGCAGGGGTGTCGGGCCCGCCGCCGCGCACGTCGAAGGTCTCGGCCACGCGCTGGGCATGCTGGCGCGCGGCGCCGCGCTTGACCCAGAAGGCCCGGAACCAGGGGTGGGCGAACCAGTGGCTGCGCAGGCGTTCGGACACGGCGTTCTCCCACACTGGCAGGTCGCCCACCACGCCCACGGCATGGCGGTCCTCGGGGATGCGGGCCACTCCCTGGTCCACCACCCAAGCCGGGCGGGCCTGCAGCGGCGTGCCCAGCAGCGTGACCTGGCCGGCGGTGGCGGCGCGCACGCCGCACAGCACATCGGCCAGCGCCACCTGGCCATTGCCCGAGACACCGGCGATGGCGACGATCTCGCCGGCGTTCAGGGTGAGCGATACGCCCTGCAGCCGATCACGACCCGTGGATGCCGTGGATACGTTGGCCAGCGCGCACACCGGCGCACCCACGCTCCGGGCGGGGCGGCGTTCGCTGGCCTCGATGGCATGGCCCACCATCCACTGCGCGAGCTGGCCTTGCGTGGTGCCCTGCGCGGGCGCCTCGGCCACGAGCTTGCCCTGGCGCAGCACGGCCACGCGGTGCGATACGCGCAGCACCTCGGCCAGCTTGTGGCTGATGAAGATGATGGACAGGCCCTGCGCCACCATCTGCGCGAGCGTGTCGAACAGTGCTTCGCTTTCCTGCGGCGTGAGCACGGCGGTGGGTTCGTCCAGGATGAGGATGCGCGCGCCCCGGTACAGCGCCTTGAGGATCTCCACGCGCTGGCGCTCGCCGACCGAGAGGCCGCCCACCAGCGCCTCGGGCCGCACGGGCAGGCCGAACTGGCGGGACACCGCCAGCAGGCGCTCGCGCGCACCCGCGCGCCGTGAGAAGGGCTGCCACAAGGGCTCGGTGCCCAGCAGCACGTTGTCCAGCACCGTGAGGTTGTCGGCCAGGGTGAAATGCTGGTGCACCATGCCGATGCCCGCCGCCAGCGCCGCGCGTGGCTGGCCGGGCGGCAGCGGCTGGCCGAAGACCTCGATGTGGCCCGCGTCGGCCATGTAGTGGCCGAACAGGATGGACATCAGCGTGGACTTGCCCGCCCCGTTCTCCCCCAGCAGTGCCAGCACCTCGCCGCGCTGCAGCGCAAGGCTGATGCCGTCGTTGGCCACCAGCTTGCCGAAGCGTTTGGTGATGCCCTGCAGCCGCAGGACGGGGCCGGAGGGGTCCGTCATTTCCAGTTCGAGAGAAAGGCCAGCAGCACCTTGGCGGAATTGGCCGCCGCCAGGCCCATGAAGGTGCCCATTTCATTCTCGCCTTCGCCACCACCGGCCAGATCGCTCAGCGAGCGAAAGGCGATGTAGGGCACGCCGTTGCTGTGGGCCACCATGGCGGTGGCGGCGGTCTCCATGTCGAGCACATTGGCCTCGAAGGTCTTGAACGCGTATTCGCGGAAAGCCTTGTTGTCCACGAAGGCCTGGCCCGACACACCGTTGCCGCCCACCACGAGCTGCGGGCGCTGTTTCAGGCAGGTGCTGGCCAGGCAATGCGCCAGGCCCACGTCCTGCAGGCCGCGCGCGGTGGCCAGCATTTGGGGGTCCGCCTCAAACCAGAACTGTTTGGTGATGCCGGGCTTGGCCGCCGACCTCACCTCGACCGGGCGCGGATGCATCATGCCGAAGGCGGGCATCGTCAGCTCGCTTTTCATCCACGCGGGGGCGCTGTACTGGCCGGGCTGGTCTTCACGCGCCATCAGCCATTCCATGTACTGGCCCCACTGCGCGGGCACGGTCACGTCGCCAATGTGCAGGCCGGGGTTCACGCCGCCGGCGATGCCGGAAAAGACGATGTGGCTCACGTTGAAGCGGTCCAGCACCAATTGCGTGTTCATGGCCGCGTTGGTCATGCTGATGCCCGACAGGAACACCACCACGGGCTTGCCCGAGAGCGTGCCGGTGGTGAACTCCACGCCGTTGACGCTGTGCCTGGCCGGCTGCTGCACCTGGGGCAGCAGCACCGTCAGCTCGGGTGCAAAGGCCGAGATGACGGCGATGCGCGGGGTGCTGTCCAGCCGTGCCGCCTGGCCCGGCGCGATCGCGGCGCAACCCGCCACCAGCGTGGCCAGGGCCAGGGCGCCCAGCAGGCGCATGCACCGCGCGGCCAGGGCGGTTGTCTCGGGGCGGTGGGAAAGCGGTGCGGGCATGGCGCTCCTTGTCGGGAAAAAGAAGAAAAGGAAAAATCGTACAGCGCAGCGCAGCGCACGGCGGCGCAGGCCACAGCGCAGCCGGTGCCCGCGCGCCGGGGTGCCTACCTGGCCGTGGACTTGGGCTGGCTGTCGTCCACCTTCACGCTGAACTTGCCGGCCAGGATGTCGGCCTCCTTGGCCTTGACCTTGGCCACGATGTCGGCGGGCACCTTCTTCTCGAACGTGCCCAGCGGCGCCAATTCAGAGCCCTTGTGCTTCATCATCGAGTAGGGGCCGTAGTCCTCGGCTGTGAACTTGCCGTCCTTGACCAGCTTGAGGGCGCGTTCGATGCTGGGCTCCATGTGCCACAGCGCGGAGGCGACCACGGTGTCGGGGTACTTGTCCTGCGTGTTGATCACGTTGCCGATGGCCAGCTTGCCCTTTTCCTTGGCCGCGTCGGACACGCCAAAGCGCTCGGCATAGAGCACGTCGGCGCCCTTGTCGATCATGGCGAAGGTGGCTTCCTTGGCCTTGGGCGGGTCGAACCAGCTGTTGATGAAGGTGATGGTGAACTCGACCTTGGGGTTGGTCTCCTTCGCGCCGGCCATGAAGGCGTGCATCAGGCGGTTGACCTCGGGAATGGGGAAGCCGCCGACCATGCCGATCTTGTTCGTCTTGGTCATGCCGCCCGCGACCATGCCGGACAGGTAGGCGGGCTCCTGGATGTAGTTGTCGAACACGCTGAAATTGGGCGCCTGCGGCTTGCCCGAGGAGCCCAGCAGGAACGAGGTCTTGGGGAAGTCCTTGGCCACCTTGCGGGCGGCGGTCTCCACCGCGAAGGCCTCGCCCACGATGAGCTGGTTGCCGCCGGTGGCGTACTCGCGCATCACGCGCTCGTAGTCGGCGTTGGAGACGTTCTCGCTGGCCTTGTATTCGATCTCGCCGCGCGCTTCGGCGGCCTTCAGGGCCTTGTGGATGCGGCTCACCCACTGCTGCTCGTAGGGCACCGTGTAGATCGCCGCGACCTTGAGCTTGGACTGCGCGTGGGCCAGCGAGGGTGCCAGGCCCATGGCGGCCGAAAGGGCCATGGAAGTGCAGAGCAGGCGTCCGGTGAAGATGCGGCGAGTGGTCATGGTGGAGTCCTTCAGACAGGCAAACAAGGAGGAATGGGTGTCAGCAGCCAAGCAAGGAGCGCGCCAATGGGCAGCCGCCCGGTGGCACGAGGCCGGAGGCAAGTCTGCCAGAGGAAAGCCACCAGTTGGTAAAAAAATGAAGCGCCAAAAAAACCACCGGAGGGCCTGGCCCCGCGGTGGCTGGTTCGCGATGGCGTGCCGTGCGCCTACTTGGTGCCGAAGATCCGGTCCCCCGCATCCCCCAGCCCCGGCAGGATGTAGCCGTGGTCGTTCAGTTCGCGGTCGATGGCGGCGGTGAAGATCGGCACGTCGGGGTGGGCCTTCTGCAGCGTGGCCACGCCTTCGGGGGCGGCCAGCAGGCACACGAACTTGATGGAGCGGGGGTTGAGCTTTTTCAGGCGGTCCACGCAGGCGGCGGCCGAGTTGCCGGTGGCCAGCATGGGGTCCACCACGATGATGTCGCGCTCGTCCATTTCGGACGGCATCTTGAAGTAGTACTCCACCGGCTGCAGCGTGGCCGGGTCGCGGTACAGCCCGATGTGGCCCACGCGGGCGCCGGGCACCACGTTGAGCATGCCGTCGAGGAAGCCGTTGCCCGCGCGCAGGATGGAGACCAGTACCAGCTTCTTGCCGTCGATCACCTGGCCGGTCATGGTCTCCAGCGGGGTTTCGATCTGCACGTCCTGCAGGGGCATGTCGCGCGTGACTTCGTACGCCATGAGCGTGCTGAGCTCGCCCAGCAGGCGGCGAAAGCTGTTGGTGCTGGCGTCCTTCTTGCGCATCAGCGTGAGCTTGTGCTGGACGAGGGGGTGGTTGATGACGGTGACGTTGCTCATGGCTGGGCCTGTGTTTTGGGGGATGGAAAGAGGCGCGCCCGCATTTTTACCTGACAGAGGCGCTGGCGGCAGGCACTGTCAGGGTTGCGGGCTGCCGTGCTGCCGTGTGGCTGGCCGTGGCGGGCCGCTGGCGTCGCCCTCTGGGGCTGGTGGCGGCGGCGCGGCGCATGGGTGAGTCTAATCCGACAGGAACCGCGCATAGCGCGCCAGGTCCACATTGCCGCCGCTGATGATGACACCCACCCGTTCGCCCTGCAGCAGCTTGCCGCCGTCATCGACACCCGAGAACGCGTGCGCGCCCGCATAGGCAAGGGCGCCCGTGGGCTCCACCACGATCTTCATGCGCTCCGCGAAGAAGCGCAGGGACTGCATGAGCTGGGCGTCGCTCACGCTCAGGATGTCTTCCACCCGCTCGCGGATGATGGGAAAGGTGAGCTCGCCCAGCGCCTGGGTCTGCGCGCCATCGGCGATGGTGTGCGGCGTCGGGATGCGCACGATCTGCCCCGCCCGCAGCGACTGCTGGCCGTCGTTGCCGTTTTCGGGCTCCACGCCGATCACGCGGCAGCGCGGTGCCAGGGCGCCCGCGGCCAGCAGGCTGCCTGCCAGCAGGCCCCCGCCGCCCACGCACACGAACAGGTAGTCGAGGTCGGGCACTTCTTCAAAAAGCTCCAGCGCCGCGGTGCCCTGGCCCGCGATGACGTGGGGATGGTCGAACGGAGGCACCAGCGTCATGCCGCGCTCCAGCGCCAGGCGGCGGCTGATGGCCTCGCGGTCCTCGGTGTAGCGGTCGTAGGTGACGACCTGGGCTCCATAGGCGCGCGTGGCCGCCATCTTGGAGGCGGGCGCGTCTTCGGGCATGACGATGGCGACGGGCATGTCCAGCAGGCGGGCCGACAGCGCGATCGCCTGCGCATGGTTGCCGGCCGAGAAAGCCAGCACGCCGCGTTCGCGCTGCTCGTCGGTGAACTGGGCGAGCGTGTTGAAGGCGCCGCGGAACTTGAACGCGCCCGTGCGCTGCAGGTTCTCGCATTTGAAGAAGAGCTGGGCGCCCAGCATTTCGTCGGCGGTGGTGGAGCGCAGCACCGGCGTGCGGTGCGCGATGCCCTTGAGCCGGTGCGCGGCGGCGGCCACGTCGTCGTAGGTGGGCGGGGTCAGACTGGGCAATGTCATGGCGGCGTCCTCGGGGCAGGGGCGGGCAAGGGGTTGCCCGTGTTCGCCACATGATAGCCCCAGACGCGATCGCCGCGCGCCGAAAAGGCCTCTGCCGGTTGTCCTGTCAGCGCGGGCAGCTATCAATTTTGACTTTTCGCGCCGGTCTCGCGGCGCGGCGCTCTCAGCCCAGTTCGCTGAACCGTACCAGCGGCGCCAGGGCCGGGAAGTCGCCCGCGCGCTTTTGCTTCATGGCCGTGACCGACTCGCGCACGTGCTGGTTGCTCCAGATGGCGCCCTGCAGCCAGCCCATCTGGCGCAGGCTGTCTTCCACGCTGTGGTCGCGCGCGTAGTTCACGGCCTGCTTGGTGCCCCAGATGGCGACGGGGGGCTTGGCGGCGATCTCCTGGGCGCATTGCAGGGCGGCGGCCAGCATGGCCTCCTGCGTGTCGAACACCTCGTTGACCAGCCCGTGGCCCAGGGCCCTGGCGGCGCCCAGGCGGCGGCCGGTGTAGGCCAGTTCTTTCACCACGCCCAGCGGGATGAGCTTGGGCAGGCGCTGCAGCGTGCCCACGTCGGCCACCATGCCGATGTTGATTTCCTGGATGCAGAAGAACGCATCCGCCGTGGCGTAGCGCACGCAGGCCGCCGTCACCATGTCCACCGCGCCGCCGATGCAGCCGCCGTGGATGGCCATGATCACGGGAATGCGCAGGTTCTCGATGCGGGTGAAGGTGGCCTGCATGTCGGTGAGCAGGTCGAAGATGGCGGCGCGGCCTTCGGGGCTCTGGTCGTCCATGGTGATGGCGCCGCCGAAGGTCTCCAGCGCCATGCCCGCGCTGAAATGCTTGCCCGTGCTGCTGATGACCAGCGCGCGCGCCTCGCCCGCCTGTTGCAGGTGGGCCAGCACCTCGTCCAGCTCGCGCCAGAAGGTGGGGTGCATGGTGTTCATGGCCTCGGGCCGGTTCATCACCAGGTGGGCGACATGCTGGGAGATGCCGAGGCTGAAGCAGGTGAGGGTCTTGTTCATGGGGTGCCACTGTAGACCCGCTGGCCCCGGCAGTGTCGTCGCCTGGGTGACTTTGGACGATTCTGGCTTCAAGCCCTTATCTATCAAGCGCCAATAGCTATCAAATAAGGAGCGTTTGCACGAGGGTGGCAGACGGCCGTGGCATGGCCCGTCAATCGCCGCCCCCGCCCCCGCCGCCGCAGCCGCCGCCATCCCCTGCGCCGTCGCTCCCGCCTCCATCCGAGCTGTCGGCGCCGCCGAAGTCTCCCGAGCTGCCGCTGTAGCCGCCGTCCGAGAAGCTGGTGCCGCAGTAGCTGTCGCCGCCGCTGCCGCCGGCATCGCTCTTGCGGGCGATGTCGGAGCAGTCAGGCACGTAGGCAAAGCCGCCCGGGATGGCGAACTTGGCATCCAGCGCGAACAGCAGGGGCAGGCGGCTGGGGGCCTTGGGGTCGATGGATTCCTCCTTGCACACCCAGTACCAGCAGCGGCGCAGGCCGTCGTTGTGCCGGGCCTTCGCGCCCAGCGCCTCGGCGGGCGTGTGATGCAGGAAGAAGCCCAGCGCATGGTGGCACCAGTGCTTGTAGGCCTGGGTGTGCAGGATGAACTCATGCCACAGCACGTCGACCGCCCTGGAGGGCATGGCCACGAACTGCTTGTTGCCGCGCAGGCAGGCCATGAAGAACTGGCGCAGGCCCCGCTCCACCAGCTCGCAGTCGCGCGTGCTCAGGTGGGGGTAGGTTTCGCGCAGCTTGCGCTGCAGAAAGCGGGGCAGGGGGGCTTCGCGGATGGTGCGCTGGCGCACCGCGCGGGTCCACTGGATCGCCAGGGCCGTGATGATGACCGTGGCAAGGAAATACAGGAGCCAGGGCCAGCGCAGGCGCCAGGCGCCGCCCAGGAGCCCGGCGATGGCAACCACCCACACGGCAATCGCCAGCGGCACGACCTTGCTTGCCCACCACAGCAGCATGTTGTCGATGCGTTTCATCGTCCCTCCTTTTTTGTTGTTGTGTGGCGATTTCACGGCGGTTTTGTGACCGATTGATGACACTTCGGGTGGTGTCGCCAGGGGGCACGGCTGGTGTGCCCGCCGCACCATCACCACCCTGCTGCAGCCGCGGCGACAGTGCCGCGCCGGGGACGCAGGGCAGGGGCGGGAATCTGCGCCCCGCCCGTGGTCAACGGCGCTTGCTGCCGCCGAAGATGCTGCCCAGCACTCCGCGCAGGATCTCCTTGCCCAGCGAGGTGCCCATGGTGCGCACGGCCGACTTGGCCATGGTCTGGGCCAGGCCATCGCGTTTGCCGCCGCGCGGGCCGGTGGTGCCAAACAGCACGTCGTTGAGCCCGCCCATCAGGCCGCCGCCGCTGTCTTCCGTGTTGGCGGGCGTGCCTTTGCTGCCATTGGCTGGCGCCTGGGCACTGGCTTCGGCCGCGCGGCCCTTGAGTTTTTCGTAGGCCGACTCGCGGTCCACCACCTTTTCATACACGCCCGCGACCAGCGAGTTGGCCACCAGCATCTGGCGCTGCTGCGGCGTGATGGGACCGAGCTGGCTGCCGGGCGGCAGCACGAACACCCGTTCGGTGATGCTCGGGCGGCCCTTGGCATCGAGAAAGCTCACCAGCGCCTCGCCCACGGCCAGTTCGGTGATGGCGGTCTCGATGTCGAGGCCCGGCTTTTGCCGCATGGTGGTGGCCGTGGCCTTCACGGCCTTCTGGTCGCGTGGCGTGAAGGCGCGCAGCGCATGCTGCACGCGGTTGCCCAGCTGGGCGAGCACGCTGTCGGGGATGTCCAGCGGGTTTTGCGTCACGAAGTACACGCCCACGCCCTTGGAGCGCACCAGGCGCACCACGAGTTCGATGCGCTCGATGAGCACCTTGGGCGCCTCGTTGAACAGGAGGTGGGCCTCGTCGAAGAAGAACACCAGCTTGGGCTGCTCGGGGTCGCCGATCTCGGGCAGTTGTTCGAACAGCTCGGACAGCATCCACAAGAGGAAAGTGGCGTACAGGCGCGGCGAGTTCATGAGCTTGTCGGCCGCCAGGATATTGACGACACCGTGGCCATCGACGGTTTGCATGAAGTCCTGGATATTGAGCATGGGCTCGCCGAAGAACTCGCTGCCGCCCTGCTGCTCGATCTGCAGCAGCCCGCGCTGGATGGCGCCCACGCTGGCGGCGCTCACGTTGCCATATTCGGTGGTGAACTCCTTGGCGTTGTCGCCCACGTACTGCAGCATGGCGCGCAGGTCCTTGAGGTCCAGCAGCAGCATGCCGTTGTCGTCGGCGATCTTGAACACCAGGTTGAGCACGCCCAGCTGGGTTTCATTGAGGTTGAGCATGCGGCCCAGCAGCAGCGGGCCCATGTCGGACACGGTGGCGCGCACCGGGTGGCCCTGTTCGCCGAACACGTCCCACAGCGTGGTGGGGCAGGCCAGGGGGGCGGGCAGGGGAAGGCCGCGCTCCTTGAGCACGGCGGCCAGCTTGTCGCCGATCTTGCCGGGCTGGCTGGCGCCCGTGAGGTCGCCCTTCACATCGGCCATGAACACCGGCACGCCGATGCGCGAGAAGTTCTCGGCCAGGGTCTGCAAGGTCACTGTCTTGCCCGTGCCGGTGGCGCCGGTGATGAGCCCGTGGCGGTTGGCCAGCCCTGGAAGCAGGTGGCATTCGATGGTGTCGTGCTTGGCAATCAGCAGGGGTTCGGCCATTTGGGGTTTCCTCGGGGGTACAGGTTCGGCAAAAAGTAAAATCGCGCTCAGTAGATTAAATCAATACAAAAGGATCTCTCGTGGCAGGACACAGCAAATGGGCGAATATCCAGCACCGCAAGGGGCGGCAGGATGAAAAACGCGGCAAGATCTGGACCCGCATCATTCGCGAAATCACCGTGGCTGCCCGCTCGGGCGGCGGCGACCTGTCTGCCAACCCCCGCCTGCGCCTGGCGGTGGACAAGGCCAAGGCGGCCAACATGCCCGCCGACCGCATCAAATACAACATCGACAAGGCCACGGGCAACGCCGAAGGCCTGACCTACGAGGAAATCCGCTACGAAGGCTATGGCATTGGCGGCGCGGCCATCATGATCGACACCATGACCGACAACCGGGTGCGCACCGTGGCCGAAGTGCGACACGCGTTCAGCAAACACGGTGGCAACATGGGGACCGAAGGCTCGGTGGTGTTCCAGTTCAAGCACTGCGGCCAGCTGATCTTTGCCCCTGGCACCAGCGAGGACAAGGTGATGGAAGTGGCGCTGGAGGCGGGCGCCGAAGACGTGGTGACCGACGACGATGGCGCCGTGGAGGTGCTGACCGCCCCGGCCGACTTCGAGGCCGTGAAGAACGCGCTGGAGGCGGCGGGCCTCACTGCCGAGGTGGCGGGCGTGACCATGCGGCCCGAGAACACCATTGAACTGACCGGCGACGACGCCGCCAGGATGCAAAAGCTGCTGGACGTGCTGGAAGACCTGGACGATACGCAAGAGGTCTACCACAACGCCGCGCTCTGACCTCGGCGCCGCTGGATCGCCGATTTTTTCTTGCGCTGACCTGTTTTCCGACTGATATTTCCCCGAACCCCGCCACGCAGCCCGGTGCTGTGGGCCGGGTTCACCAAAGGCTCCTATGAAAGTACTTGTGATTGGTGGCGGCGGCCGTGAACACGCGATGGCGTGGAAACTGAGCCAGTCCCCCAAGGTGACCAAGGTGTATGTGGCGCCCGGCAACGGTGGCACCGCGCTGAACCCCAAGCTCGACAACGTGGCCATCTCCGACGTGCGCGAGCTGCGCGTGTGGGCGCAGGCCGAGAAGATCGCGCTGACCGTGGTGGGCCCCGAGGCGCCGCTGGCCGCCGGCGTGGTCGATGAGTTCCGTGCCAACGGCCTGCGCATCTTCGGCCCCACCAAGGCCGCTGCGCAGCTCGAAAGCTCCAAGGCCTTCTCCAAGGCCTTCATGCGCCGCCATGGCATTCCCACGGCCGACTACGACACCTTCACCGACCCGGCCGCCGCCCACGCCTTCGTGGACCGCCTGGGCGCCCCCATCGTCATCAAGGCCGACGGCCTGGCCGCTGGCAAGGGCGTGGTCGTGGCCATGACGCTGCAGGAGGCTCACGATGCCGTGGACTTCATGCTGGTGGACAACAAGTACGGCGTGACGCACAACGAAGGTGGCGCGCGCGTGGTGATCGAGGAATTCCTCGAAGGCGAGGAAGCCAGTTTCATCGTGCTGTGCGATGGCAAGAACGTGCTGGCGCTGGCCACCAGCCAGGACCACAAGCGCCTCAAAGACGGCGACGAAGGCCCCAACACCGGCGGCATGGGGGCCTACTCGCCCGCGCCCGTGGTCACGGCCGACGTGCACGCCCGCGCCATGCGCGAGATCATCCTGCCCACCATCCGGGGCATGGAAAAGGACGGCATTCCCTACACCGGTTTTCTGTATGCCGGGCTGATGATCGACGCCAAGGGCCACCCCAAGACGCTCGAATTCAACTGCCGCATGGGCGATCCCGAGACCCAGCCCATCCTGATGCGCCTGAAAAGCGATTTCAGCGATGTGATGGCCGCCGCGGCCGATGGCAAGCTCGACCAGATGGAGCTGCAATGGGACCGCCGCACCGCGCTGGGCGTGGTCATGGCAGCCCACGGCTACCCGGAGAACCCGCGCAAGGGCGACCCCATCACCGGCCTGCCCGCCGAGGCCGACGATGCCGTGGTGTTCCATGCCGGCACGCAGCTGAAAGACGGCGTGGTCAGCGTGACCGGTGGCCGGGTGCTGTGCGTGACGGTGCTGGCCGACAGCGTCAAGCAGGCGCAGCAGCGTGCCTACGACGTGGCGCGTGGCATCCAGTTCGATGGCGCGCAGTACCGCCGCGACATTGGTTTCCGCGCGGTGAAATAGCCCCCTCCTGAGTCGCCCCCTGCGGCGCCTTCCCCCGCAGGGGACGACGCCCTTGCGGGGGCGGCCCTTGCTGGGCGTCCCTGGCCTGGGCCGCGCCAGTTTTACCGGCAGCGCATGGCGCCGATGGCAATGGACAACTGAAATGCAACAACCTGGATTGAATCCGGCCACGACCGTGGCGACCGTACGCAGCTACTTGCAGGGCCTGCAGGCGCGCATCACCGATGCGCTCGAGGCCGTGGAAGGAGAGGGCGGTGCACGCTTTCTGGCCGATGCCTGGAGCAAGCCGCCCGGCGAGCTGCTGCAGGGCGACGGCATCACCAAGATCCTGGAAGGCGGCCGGGTGTTCGAACGCGCGGGCTGTGGCTTCAGCCATGTGCGCGGCCCGCAGCTGCCACCCTCGGCCACGCAGCACCGGCCCGAGCTGGCCGGTGCGCCGTTCGAGGCCATGGGCGTGTCGCTGGTCTTCCACCCGCGCAACCCCTATGTGCCTACCGTGCACATGAATGTGCGCATGATCGCGGCGGGCCATCCGGGGCAGGCGCCGACCTGCTGGTTTGGCGGTGGCATGGACCTCACGCCGTACTACGGCTTCGAGGAAGACGCGGTGCACTTTCACCGCACTTGCCGCGATGCGCTCAGCGCCTTTGGCGACGACAAGTATCCACGCTTCAAGCAGTGGTGCGACGAATACTTCTACCTCAAGCACCGCGACGAGCAGCGTGGCGTGGGCGGGGTGTTCTATGACGACTTCTCGGAGCTGGGCTTTGACCAGAGCCTGGCCATGACGCAGTCGGTGGGCGACGCCTTCCTCAAGGCCTATCTGCCCATCGTGGAGAAGCGCCAGAACCTGCCGTTTGGCGAGCGCGAGCGCGACTTCCAGCTCTACCGCCGGGGCCGCTATGTGGAGTTCAACCTGGTGTGGGACCGGGGCACCCACTTTGGCCTGCAGTCGGGGGGGCGCACCGAGTCCATTTTGCTGTCCATGCCGCCGCTGGTGTCGTGGTCGTACCAGCGCTCCGATGCCGCCGATTCGGCCGAGGCGGCGCTGTTGCAGAGGTTCCTGGTGCGCCGCGACTGGCTTGCCGAAGGTGCCGCCCCCACCGCCTGAAAGCCGGGTCCAAGGGTGTGAGCACCGCAAAAGCTATAATTTCAATAGCTGCCCGCGCTTTTCACACCAGCGCAAGAGGCCAAAAACACCTCAAACTGCTGCAGCGCCAAAGCACAACACCAGCGCAACACCCAAGGCTCAGCCCGCTGGCTGTGCGCTGCGTTGCACGCTATATTGATTCCATTCCCTCTCTATTCACCGCCTGATGACCACCTCCACCAAATCGGAAACCGCCGCCAAGAAAGACGTCACCAAACTCCAGCGCGCCATCGTCGATGGCCTGGAGGACGTCAAGGCGCAAGACATCCAGGTCTTCAACACCGAGCATCTCTCGCCGCTGTTTGAACGGGTGATCGTGGCATCGGGCACCTCCAACCGCCAGACCAAGGCCCTCGCCGCGAGCGTGCGCGACGCGGTGAAAGAAGCGGGCTTTACCAAGCCGCGCATCGAGGGCGAAGACAACGGCGAATGGATCATCGTGGACTGCGGCGCCGCCGTGGCGCACATCATGCAGCCCGCCATCCGCCAGTACTACCGCCTGGAAGAGCTGTGGGGCGACACGCCCGTGCGCCTGAAGCTCGGCGCGGCCAAGCCGGTCTCCAGCGCGGCCACCGAGCTGGCCGAGAAGAAGTCGGCCCAGAAGGCGGCGAAATCCGACGCCAAGGCCGCTGGCAAGGCGCCTGCAAAAAAGACGGCGGCGCCCACCGTGGCGGCCCGTTCCGGCAAGGCCACGGTGAAGGCCGTGGCCAGGACCGCCGCCAAGACTGCCGCGGCTGCGCCGGCCAAGTCTGCTGCCGCCAAGCCGGCTGCGAAGGCCCACGTTGGCAAGCCCGCCGCCAAACCCGCCAGCAAGACCGCGGGCAAGGTTGCCGGCACGGCAGCCGCCAGGAAGCCCGCAGCGCCCAAGGCACCCGTCAAGACCGTGGTCGTGAAGCCAGGCGGCGCGAAAAAGCCCGCAGCCAAGAAATCATCGGCCCCCGTGGGCAAGGCGCCTGCGCGCGCGGCCGCCAAGCCGGCGTCCAGGACCGCTGGCGCCGCCGCAGCGGCCAAGCCCGCGGCCAAGAAGGCTCCAGCCCGCAAGGGCTGATGCGTGGGCGGGGCTGTGTGCTGGCCGCTACGCCTGCGCACGGCGCCCCCCTCTGAACCCCAGGTGCACATCACATGAAGCTGCTTATCGTGGCGGTCGGGCAGCGGGTGCCTGACTGGGCGCAAACGGCTTACGACGACTACGCCAAACGCTTTCCGCCCGAACTCAAGGTCGAACTCAAGGCCGTCAAGACCGAACCGCGCGGCTCCAAGACCCTGGAGACGCTGTACGCCGCCGAGCGCGAGCGCATCGAGGCGGCCATCCCGCGCGGCACGCGCGTGGTGGCGCTGGACGAGCGCGGCACCAACCTCACCACCAAGGCCCTGGCCGAACGGCTCAAGGGCTGGCAGCTGGGTGGCGATGACGTGGCACTGGTCATCGGCGGCCCGGACGGGCTCGATCCGGCGTTTCGCCAGGGCGCGCACGAGCGCATCCGCCTCTCGGACCTGACTTTGCCCCACGCCATGGTGCGCGTGCTGCTCATCGAGCAGCTGTACCGCGCCTGGTCGGTGAACGCCGGGCACCCTTACCACCGCGAATGAGGGCTGGATCGGCGTGCGGGCGAAATACTATATTTTTTATAGCTGCTAGCGCTTGATGGATAAGCGCTAGAGCCGGTTTTCTTCTCAAAATCCGTTCATGCCCGATTTCATCTACCTTGCCTCCCAGAGCCCCCGCCGGCGCCAGCTGCTCGAACAGCTGGGCGTGCGCCACGAACTGCTGCTGCCCAACGTGGACGGCGACGAGCCCGAAGACGCCGAGGCCATCGAGGCGGTGCTGCCCGGCGAGGCGCCCACGGCCTATGTGGAGCGCGTGACCGGCCTCAAGCTGGATGCCGCCGTGGCCCGGCGCGCGCGCCGGGGTTTGCCGGATGCGCCCATCCTGTGCTCCGACACCACCGTGGCCCTGGGCCGCACGATTTACGGAAAACCCGACGACGCGCAACACGCTGCGCGCATGCTGGCCGAACTGGCAGGGCACGAGCACCGCGTGCTCACCGCCGTGGCGCTGCAGGTGGGCCCCAGGCGCCTTTCTGCGCTGTCGGTGTCGCGCGTGACCTTCGCCGCCATGACGCCCGCGCAGATTGATGCCTACGTGGCCACGGGTGAGCCACTGGGCAAGGCCGGGGCTTACGGTATTCAGGGCCGGGCTGCTGCCTATGTGGAGCACCTGGCTGGCAGCTATTCGGGCATCATGGGGTTGCCGATGTACGAGACAGCGCAACTCCTGCGCGCCGCCGGGTTTCAGATATGACCCTCCTGAGTCGCCTGCGGCGCCTTCCCCCCAGGGGGACGCCGCCAGGGGCCTGGCAAGGCCAGTTCCCCGGCGGCCCTGGCGTAGCGCCCCGGTGATTCCAACAGCAGCAAGAACGCGACCGATTTCAGAAAAGAAGAAGCCATGCAACAAGACATCCTGATCAACTGGTCGCCCCAGGAAACCCGCGTGGCCGTGGTGGAGCATGGCGCCGTGCAGGAGCTGCACATCGAGCGCACGCTGGAGCGCGGCCTGGTGGGCAACGTCTACCTGGGCAAGGTCTCGCGTGTGCTGCCGGGCATGCAGTCGGCCTTCATCGACATCGGGCTGGAGCGCGCGGCCTTTTTGCACGTGGCCGATGTGTGGCAACGCCAGCCCGATGGCGAGCCGCCGGCATTCGCCCGCAAGAACGAGCCGCAGGTACCCATTGAAAAGCAGGTGTTCGAAGGCCAGTCGCTGATGGTGCAGGTCATCAAGGACCCGATCGGCACCAAGGGCGCACGCCTGTCCACGCAGATCAGCGTGGCCGGGCGCCTGCTGGTGTTTCTGCCGCAGGACGACCATGTGGGCGTGTCGCAAAAAATCCCCGGCGCGGAGCGCGATGCGCTGCGCGCGCGGCTGCAGGCGCTGGTGGGCGACAAGGCCACGGGCGGTGGCGGCGGCTTCATCCTGCGCACCAACGGAGAGGATTCGACCGACGCCGAGCTGGCGGAGGACATCGCCTACCTGCGCAAGACCTGGGCGCGCATCAAGGAGGCATCGCTCAAGCTGCCCGCGATGTCGCTGCTGCACCAGGACCTGGACCTGCTGCAGCGCGTGCTGCGCGACCTGGTGGGCGACCACACGCAGACCATCCGGCTCGACTCGATGGAGCAGTTCCAGCGGCTGCGGGCGTTTGGTGTGGAGTTCATGCCCGCCGCCGCCGGCAAGCTGCAGCACTACAAGGGCGAGCGCCCGATCTTCGACCTGTACTCCATCGACGAGGAAGTGGCGAAGGCGCTGGGCCGGCGCGTCGATCTGAAATCCGGCGGCTACCTCATCGTGGACCAGACCGAGGCGCTGACCACCATCGACGTGAACACCGGTGGCTACGTGGGCGCGCGCAATTTCGACGACACCATCTTCAAGACCAACCTGGAGGCCGCGCAGGCCATTGCGCGCCAGCTGCGCCTGCGCAACCTGGGCGGCATCATCATCGTGGACTTCATCGACATGGTGCGCGAGGACCACCAGCAGGCCGTGCTGGCGGAGTTCCGAAAGCAGCTTGGCCGCGATCGCGTGAAGACCATGGCCGGCGGCTTCTCGCAGCTGGGCCTGGTGGAGATGACGCGCAAGCGCACCCGCGAATCGCTGGCCCACATGCTGTGCGAACCCTGCGAGGCCTGCCAGGGCAAGGGCAGCGTGAAGACCGCGCGCAGCGTGTGCTACGACATCTTGCGCGAGATCCTGCGCGAAGCCCGCCAGTTCAACCCGCGCGAGTTCCGCGTGGTGGCCTCGCCGCGGGTGGTGGAGCTGTTCCTGGACGAGGAAAGCCAGCACCTGGCCGGTCTCTCGGACTTCATCAAGAAGCCGATCTCGCTGCAGTCCGAAAGCGCGATGGGGCAGGAGCAGTACGACATCGTGCTGCTCTAGCCCTGGCCGCCTTTTTCGCCGCCAGCTCAGCTTTCGATCTGCATCGCCGGACGCGCCTGCACGCGCGCCAGCCAGGCCTGCACGTGGGGGTGTGCGTTGACGGGCGCACCCAGGTACACGCTGTAGCCCAGGACCGAGCCCACCACCAGGTCCACCAGCGAGTAGTCCGCGCCCAGCATCCAGGGCTGCGCGGCCAGCCGTGCATCCAGCAGCGCCAGCAGTTCGTTCAGCCCCCGGGTGGCGGCCTCGGCGTGCGCGGGGCTGCGCAGGGCCTCGTCGCCTTGCGTGGCCACCTGCAGGCGCACCAGGACCGTGCCGTAGGTGACATAGGCCCAGACGCACCACGACAGGGCCTGCAGCGCCTCTGGCGTGCCCGCGGCGGGCCACAGCCCCCGCTCGATGCCGTAGCGGTGGCCCAGCCACAGGTGGATGGCCAGCGCCTCGAACATGGGGGCGCCGTCCACGGTCAGGGTGGGCACCTTGCCGTTGGGGTTGAGGGCCAGGTACTCCGGGCGGCGCTGCTCGCCAGTGCGGATGTCGATCTTCACGCGCTCGTGGGGCACGCCCAGTTCGGCAAGGGCGCAGGCAATGGGGCTGGCGCTGGACATGGGGTGCCAGTAGAGGACGATGGACATGGAAAACTCCTTGGTGGTGGTGGAAGAAAAGGTGGTGCCACTGTAGATTCCATTGCGGACAGTTTCGGTCCTCAATAAAAAGTACAGTCGCACCATGCTCACGTCATCGACCCGTCTTTTGCGCCTGCTGTCGCTGCTGCAGACGCGCAACCACTGGATGGGGCCAGAACTGGCCGAGCGCCTGGAGGTGCACCCGCGCACCCTGCGGCGGGACATCGACCGCCTGCGCCAGCTGGGCTACCCCGTGCACGCAAGCAGCGGTGTGGCGGGTGGATATGCCTTCCGGGCCGGGCAGGCGCTGCCGCCCCTGCTGCTGGACGACGATGAGGCCCTGGCCGTGTCGATCGCGCTGCGCACCGCCACGGCCGGCGCGGTGGGCGGCATCGAGGAGCCCGCGCTCCGGGCGCTGGTCAAGCTGGAGCAGGCCATGCCCGCGCGCCTGCGCAAACGCGTGGACGCGCTGCGTTCGGCCATCCTGCCGCTGGACCGCACCGGGCCGGTGGTGGAAGCATCGCTGCTGGCCACGCTGGCGTCCGCCTGCCGCGACCAGCTGCGCATCGAGTTCAGCTACGAGGACGGCAAGGGCCGCAGCGCACAGCGCCAGGTGGAGCCGCAAGGCGTGGTGCACACCGGCGAGCGCTGGTACCTGGTCGCCTGGGACCGGGTGCGCACCGACTGGCGCACCTTCCGCATCGACCGCATCGTGGGCGACCCCCAGGTGGGCGCGCATTTCGCGCCCCGGGCCTCGCCTGACGGCGGCGATCTGAAGGGCTACGTTGCGCGCTCCATCTCGGCGCCGCACCACGCCGAGCAGGCGCGCGTCGTGCTGCATGCGCCGTATGCGGTGATGTCGCGCCGCATTCCCAAGTCCGCGGGCGTGGTCTCCACCCTGGGCAAGGGGCTGCGGTGCCAGCTGGAGTGCGCGGCCAATGACTCCCTGGTCTACTGGCTGATGGCGCTCGATGTCGAATTCGAGGTGCTCGCGCCGGCATCGCTGAAGGAGCGGCTGCGGGTGGCGGGCGAGCGGGCGTTGCGCTGCACGGCATGAGCCCTTGGGGGGCTGTGGCAGGCATCGATGGCCGATCCCGCTCCGGCCACCAGAGCCGGGCCCTTCCTGGCAACTGCTGCACCCGTTGCAGGAGTCAACTGCATGCCCCCCGATTGCTGGATACGGCACCACAATTTACGCTCTGTGCATGGAATCAACCGACAAGGAAAAACCCATGCACCACCGCGTGCGGATCGATGCAGCCGGAGGGCCCGATGTCCTGCGGCTGGAAGGGGTGGAGCCCCAGGCGCCCGGCCCAGGCCAGGTGTGGCTCGCACAGGCGGCCATCGGCGTGAACCCGCTGGATGTGAGCCAGCGCAAGGGCGCGGTGCCCATCCCGTTCCCGTCCGGCCTGGGGCTGGAAGGCGCGGGGCAGGTGGCGGCCGTGGGGCCGGGGGTGCTGAATGTGGCGGTGGGAGATCGCGTGGGCTACGCTACCGGGCCGCTGGGGGCCTATGCCAGCGCGCGCCTGTTCCCGGCCGAGCGGCTGGTCAGGCTGCCCGATGCGCTGGGGTTGGACGAGGCGGCGGCGGTGCTCTTCAAGGGCATCACGGCGCAGTACCTGCTCAAGACGACATATTCCGTGGCCCCGGGCTCGAAGGTGCTCATCTATGGCGCGGGCGGCGCGCTGGGCCAGCTGATGTGCGCCTGGGCCCGTCACCTGGGCGCCTTTGTGATGGGCGTGGTCTCCCGGCCCGAGAGCGTGGAGCGCGCCCGGGCGGCGGGCTGCGACGCGGTGTTCGTGTTCGACTCCGCCACGCTGGCGGGTCAGGTGCGCGAGGCCACGCACGGCAGCGGGGCCGACGTGGCGTACGATCCCATCGGGCGGGCCACGCTGGAGGCCTCGCTCGACAGCCTGCGCCCGCGCGGCCTGCTGGTGTCCTTCGGTGCCACCTCGGGCGTGCCGGCGCCCATCGCGGTGGGCACGCTCAATGCCAAGGGCTCGCTGTTCCTCACGCGCCCCTCGCTGGCCGCGCACACGGCCACGGCGGCGGAGTACCAGGAGCGCGCCCAGGACGTGCTGCGGGCCGTGGCGGACGGCGTCATCACGCCGCGCATCTGGCGCCGCTACGCGCTGGCCGATGCGGGCACGGCACATGCCGACCTGGAGCAGGGGCGCTCGCAAGGTGCGATCATCCTGGCTCCGTAGCCCCTCGCGCCATGCCATGGCGCTTTTGATACCCGATGGACCTGCTCGACAGCCAGCACGCCGATGAACTGGCCACCCTTATTGCCCTGAGCTACGCGGGTTCGTTCGCGGCGGCGGGCCGCGCGCTGCAGCGCCACCCCTCGGTGCTGTCCAAGCGTTTGAACGCGCTGGAGCGCCGCCTGGGCGTGAGGCTGGTCGAGCGCACCACCCGCCAGTTGCACCTGACGCACGAAGGCCAGCGCCTGGTCGAGAAGGTGCGCGAGGCGACGGATTTGATCGCACAGGCCCAGAAGGAAGCGGCCGATGGCGCGGCGCAGGTGCGCGGGCGGCTGCGCGTGTCGGTGCCCGCCGCCATGGGGCGGCGCCTGCTCAGCCCGATGGTGGCCGAATTTGCGCTGGCCCATCCGCAGGTCACGCTGGAGCTGGAGTACGCCGACCGGCTGGTGGACATCGTGGGCGAGCGCTTCGACGCCGCGATCCGCATCGGCCAGCTGGCCGACAGCCGGCTGGTGGCCACGCGGCTGTGCAGCCACCGCCGCATCATGGCGGCGGCGCCGGGCTACTTGGCGAAGAACGGCACCCCGCAGGTGCCCGCGGACCTGGCGCAGCACAACTGCCTGGGCTTCACCGGCCTGCAGTCCTACCCTGAATGGCAGCTCACGCAGGCGGGGGCGAGCCACAGCGTGGTGGTGCGCGGATCGCTGGTCAGCAACGACAATGAGGCACTGCTCGCGGCCGCCATCCTGGGCGTGGGCATCCTGGCGGGCGGCGACTGGCTGATCGACCCCGGCATCGCATCGGGCCAGCTGGTGCAGGTGCTGCCGCAGTGGCAGCTCAACACCGACGCGGGGATCTATCTGGTGCGGCCCTCGGCACGCTTCAGCACGGCGGCGATGGCGGCCTTTCGCGCCTGGGTGGTGGACTGGTTTGCCGCGCGGGCGGACAACGGTCATGACCAGGCCACCGTGGATGTGCCCCCGTGAGCTTGGCGTCCTTGTGTTGTCAACTTCGTCTTGTTTCGGCTGTGATGCCGGTCCGCGCTTCTTCCTCTATTGACATTCCATGACCCAGGCAACGCCCCAGCCCCAGCAGCACCCCACCGCCACGCCGGGCACGCTCGACGCGCTCATTCCCCTGCTCTTCGTCGCGCTGTGGAGCACCGGCTTCATCGGCGCCAAGCTGGGGCTGCCGTATGTGGAGCCGCTCACCTTTTTGGCCATTCGTTTCGCGATCGTCGCCGTGCTGATGCTGGCGGTGGTGACGCTGGTGCGTGCTCCGTGGCCGCCATCGGGCAGGGCCTGGCTGCACATCGGCGTGTCGGGCCTCTTGATGCACGGGGTGTACCTGGGCGGGGTGTTCATCGCCATCGGCCACGGGCTGCCGTCGGGCATCACGGCGCTGGTGGTGGGGCTGCAGCCGCTCTTGACCGCGCTGGTGGCGGGCGCCCTGCTGGGCGAGAAGGTGCGGCCCGCGCAGTGGGCGGGCCTGGCGCTGGGGTTTACCGGCGTGGCGCTGGTGGTGGCCGGCAAGGTGGCCACCGTGCCGGGCGGTGCGCTGGTGGGCATGCTGCTGCCGGCCGTGGTGGCGCTGCTGGGCATCACGGCCGGCACGCTGTACCAAAAGCGCTTTTGCCCCGCGTTCGACCTGCGCACCGGCTCGGTTATCCAGTACCTGCCGTGCGTGGTGGCCATGGCAGTGCTGGCGTACGCGACGGAAACCATGGCCGTGCAGTGGAGCGGCGAGTTCCTGTTCGCGCTGGGCTGGCTGGTGCTGGTGCTGTCCCTGGGCGCCGTCAGTTTGCTGAACCTGCTGATCCGCCGTGGTGGCGCGGTGAACGTGGCCAGCCTGTTCTACCTGACCCCGCCCACCACCGCGCTGATCGCCTGGGCCGTGTTTGGCGAGACGCTCGGCGGCTGGGCGCTGGCGGGCATGGCGCTGGCGGTTCTGGGTGTCTGGCTGGCCCGGCAGACCCGGTAGGGCCGGGGGCCGTTGCCTGGTCAGAGCTTGCGCAGCCGCTCCAGTGCGGCGCGCAGCGTGTCGTCCTTCTTGGCAAAACAGAAACGCACCACGCGCTGGTCAAATCCGTCGCCGTAGAACGCCGACAGCGGAATCGCCGCCACGCCCACCTCGCGGGTGAGCCACTGGCAGAAGTCCGATTCGTTCAGGTCGCTCACGGCCGAGATGTCCACGCACTGAAAGTAGCTGCCGGTGCTCGGCAGCAGCTTCAGGCGCGAGCCCTCCAGGCCCTGGCGGAACAGGTCGCGCTTGGCCTGATAGAACGCGGGCAGCTGCAGGTAGGGCGCCGGGTCCTGCAGGTAGGCGGCCAGGCCGTGCTGCATGGGCGTGTTCACGGTGAACACGTTGAACTGGTGCACCTTGCGGAACTCGGCCGTCAGCGCTGCGGGGGCGGCCACGGTGCCGACCTTCCAGCCGGTGACGTGAAAGGTCTTGCCAAAGCTCGACACGATGAAGGCGCGTGCCGCCAGGCCGGGAAAGCGTGCGGCGCTTTCATGCTCGGCGCCGTCGAACACCATGTGCTCGTACACCTCGTCGCTGATGAGCAGGATGTCGGTGGGCGCGAGCAGGTCTTCCAGCTGGCGCATCTCCTGGGCCGTCCAGATGGTGGCGCTGGGGTTGTGCGGGCTGTTGATGAGGATGGCGCGCGTGCGCGGCGTGATGGCCGCACCGATCTTGCCGAAGTCGGGGCGGAAGGTGCCCGGCGTGAGCGGCACGCGCACCGCCTTGCCGCCCGCCAGTTCGATGTTGGGCACGTAGCTGTCGTAGCAGGGGTCGAGCACGATGACTTCATCGCCCGGGTGCACGATGGCCAGGATGGCGGTGATGATGGCCTGCGTGGCGCCGGCCGTGATGGTGATCTCGGTGCCCGGGCTGTACCGGCGGCCGTGCAGCGCCGCGATCTTGCTGGCGACCGCCTCGCGCAGGGCCGGGATGCCGGGCATGGGCGGGTACTGGTTGTGGCCGGCCTGCATGGCCCGCGTCACGGCGTCCACCAGCTCCGGGGCGCATTCGAAGTCGGGAAACCCCTGGCCCAGGTTGACCGCGCCGTGCTCGGCCGCCAGGGCCGACATCACGGTGAAGATGGTGGTACCCACCTGGGGCAGCTTGCTGGGGAAGGCGGGTGTGCGGGCGGTGTCGGTGGTCTCAGTCATGGCGCTGTGGCGGAAGGTCAGGCTGGGAAGCAATGGGGCGGTGGAATGGGCAATCGGGCGGGTGCCGGTGTCAGAGTTCGTAGTCGTTGACGTGGCCGGTCATCGCGCGGGCGATGAGCTCGCGGCTCAGCCGGTCGCTGAGCAGTTCGGCGAACTTGTAGACGAAGTTGCGCAGGTACGCACCCCGCTTGAAGGCCACCCGCGCCACGCTCTGGCCGAACAGGTGCCCCACGGGACGCACGGCAAGGTCACCCACGGGGTCGTCGCGCATGGCCATTTCGGCCACGATGCCGATGCCCAGGCCCAGGCGCACGTAGGTCTTGATCACGTCGGAATCGATGGCCTCGAGCACGATGCGCGGCTGCAGCTTGCGTGCGGCAAAGGCATGGTCGATCTTGCCGCGGCCGGTGAAGGAGGGGTGGTAGGTGATCAGCGCCTCGTGGGCCAGGTCGTCCAGCCCGATGCGCTCCTTCTGCGCCAGCGGGTGGGCGTTGGGCACCACCAGCACGTGCTGCCATTCATAGCAGGGCAGGGTGACGAGTTCGGGGTAGTCGGCCAGGGATTCGGTGGCCATGCCGATCTCGGCCACTTCATCGATCACCATGCGCGCCACTTCGTGCGGTGTGGCCTGGTGCAGGCTGATGTTGACCTTGGGATAGGCCTCGCGCAGGCGCGCCACGGGCACGGGCAGCACGTAGCGGGCCTGGGTGTGGGTGGTGGCGATGCTGAGGGTGCCGCTGTCCTGGGCGCTGAACTGCTCGCCGATGCGCTTGAGGTTGCCCACCTCCCGCATGATGACCTCGATGCTCTTGAGCACGTGCTGGCCGGGTTCGGTGATGCGCTTGAGGCGCTTGCCATGGCGCGCGAAGATGTCCACTCCCAGTTCTTCTTCGAGCTCGATGATGGCCTTGGACACGCCCGGCTGGGAGGTGTGCAGGGCCTTGGCCGCTTCGGTCAGGTTGAGATTGCGGCGCGCAGCCTCTTGAACGAAGCGGAATTGGTGCAGATTCATATCTGATATCGCCTAAAGAGTTGCATCATTATGCTGCAGCTATCTAAGGGATTTCAGCGGAAGGCACCTCACAGGCAATTTCTGCCATCAAAGCCGTCATGCGCGGGTCTTCGCCAATGGCGGGCTGCACATGGAACCGCACGGCGGGATGGGCCGCTCGCAACTCCTCCACCAGCAGCGGCAGGTCGTTCCGCGCATGCTTGCCCGTGCCAAGGAACATGGGCACGACCGTGACATGGGCCGCTCCCTGCGCGACGAGCTGGTCTGTGGCCTGTGCCAGCGTGGGGGTGCACAGCTCCAGGTACGCGCAGGCCACAGGGCGGCCCGGGTGCTGCCCACCGATGCGGGCGGCCACGGCTTCCATGGGGGCGCGCCACAGGGGGTCGCGCGAGCCGTGGGAGAACAGGACGATGGCGCGGTGGTTCATGGGTTGCAGATCGGGGCAGGGTGACAGCCGGGGCTAGCGCCGGAGCACCAGCCATCCAAAGGCCGCGAGCGAAAGCACGGAGTAGATCAGCCCGGGCGCGGCCGCCGTGAGCCACGGCGACCAGTTCTGCAGGTTGCCCGCATAGCCAAACACGTTGTTCAGCAGGAAGAAGCTGATGCCGGCCATGACGCCGCCAAACACATAGCCCGCGATGCCGCCCGAGCGGAAGTGCAGGTAGGCAAAAGGCAGGGCCAGCACCACCATCACCAGGCAGCTGAGGGGATAGAACACCTTGCGCCAGAACTCGATCTCGTAGCGCTGGGCGGACTGGCCGTTGGCGTCGAGGTGGCGGATGTACTGGAACAGGTCGATGGTGGCCATGCGGTCGGGTTTGAGCAGCGAGGCGGCCACCATGTCGGCGCTGATGCGGGTGGGCCATTGCAGGGTGGGGGCATCCAGGTGCTCCACGCGCGCTTCGTCGCCGCCGCGCTGCTCGAAGCGGCTGCGCTGCACCTTCTCCAGATTCCACGCGCCGTCCGGCCCAAACTGTCCCGCCGCCGCCCGTGTCTGCGATGCCAGCCGGCCCTTGGCATCGAACTCGAAGATGCGCACGTCCAGCATGCCGCCGTTGGTCGTGAGCGCGCGCACGTTCACCGCATAGGAGTGGTCGTCCTGGCGCTCCTTGAGCCAGGCGCCGGTGGCGCCCGTGGTCAGGCGCCCGAGGTACCGCACCTTGACCAGCTGGGCGGCGCGGTCGGTCAGCGGCGCAATGTAGTCGCCCACGGCGAAGGTCAGAAGCACGAAGAAGCCGCCCAGCGCCACCAGCGTGCGCAAGGCACGCCAGGGGCCCATGCCGCTCGTGCGCATGATGGTGAACTCGGAGCTTTGGGCGAGCCGCGCCATCACGAAGATGGTGCCGATGAGCACCGTGATGGGCAGCAGCTCGTATAGGTGGCTGGGAATGCTCAGCACCACGAACAGGAACGCGTGCGAGAGCTGGTAACCCTCGGCGCCGGTGCGGCCCACCCAGCGCAGTTCGTCCACCAGGTCAAAGAAGAAGAACAGCGCCAGAAACCCGGCGGTGACGAAAGCGACCGCGAACAGGGCTTCGCGGTGGATCAGGCGGCGGATGGTTTTCATGCGGGGCTCCCTGGCGGCGTGGGCTGCCAAAGCCGCCGCAGCGTCCAGTGGTTGTGGCGCGCGGCCAGTACCAGCAGCGACATGAGCAGCATGCCGCCGTGCAGCAGCACCATGAAGCTCACCAGGCCGAGCCGGCCTGCGCCCACCCAGCTTTGCCCCAGCGTCATGAGGTTGTAGTACACGATGAAGGCAAAGAGCGCGAACACCAGGCTGGTGCTGCGCGCGGCGCGCGGGTTGACGCTGGCCACGGCCAGCCCCAGTACCACGAAGTTGAGCGCCGCCAGCGCCAGCCCCAGGCGCCAGCCCAGCTCGGCCCTGTAGGCGGGCAGGGGCTGCATGAGCAGCTCGTGCGTGGCGCGGGTCTTGACGGAGAGCTCTTCGGCCGAGCCCGCGGGCGCGGAGCCAATGCGGGTGCCGTATTCGACGAACTCGCTGATTTTCACGCCGGGTTTGTCGCGTGAGGTCTCCAGCCGCTGGCCCTCGCTCAGCACGGCCATGCGCTCGCCGCCCCGTGTCTCCAGCCGGGCGCTGCGCGCGGAGGTGACGGATTCGCGGGCACCGTCGGTGGCGGCGATGAAGATGTTGTTGCCTGCCTGGGTGTCCGGGCTGTCCTTGTCGATGAAGAACACCCGGCTGCCATTGGAGGATTCCTGGAACTCGCCGGGTGCGATGCGGTCGATGTCGCTGCGCTGTTCATAGCGCGTCTTGAGTTCCTGGATCTGGGAATTGGCCCAGGGCCAGACCAGCAGCGACAGCACGGCGATGATGACCATCACCGGCCAGGCAAAACGCAGCAAGGGCCGCAGCAGGCTGACCAGTCCGCGGCCGCTGGCGAACCAGATGACCATTTCACTGTCTCGGTACATGCGCGACAGCGTCCCGACCACGGCGATGAAGAGGCTCAGGCTCAGGATGGTGGGCAACTGGCCCAGCACCGTGAACCCCATGACCAGCATGACATCGGAAGGGCTCACGCTGCCCCGCGATGCCTGGCCCAGCGTGCGGATGAGCATCATGGTCATGACCACGGTCACCAGCACCACGAGGGTCGCGCCGAAGCTGCGCGCCAGCTCCTTGCGGATGGATGAATCGAATAACATTGGCTAGGAGCGCGCTATGCACTTTTGCGTGCATGTCAAAGTGCATAGCACGCTCAAAAGGAAAACACCGATTATGAACTTTGATCTCAAGACCCTTGACCTTGCTGCGGCAGCTTCGGAAAAATGCGACCTGCTGGTCGTCCTGCTTCCCGAGGGCTTCAAGCCCGGCAAGGATGCGCTGTCTGCCCTGGCGGCGCTGGCGCTCAAGAACGGAGATCTGTCCACCAAGGCAGGCAAGCACCTGCAGCTGTACCAGGTGCCTGCCGTTGCGGCCCGCCGGGTGGTGCTGGTCGGGCAGGGCGACGGCGCGGCCCGCGCCACGCGCCAGGCCCTGCAGGCGTTGGGATCGGCCATCAAGGCGCCGCAGACCAAGCGGGTGGCGCTCTGTTTTGCGGGTGCTGCGCAGCCAGCTGCCGTCAGTGCCGCCGTGCAGGCCGTGGCCGAAGCGAGCTACGTCTATACGACCACCAAGACAAAGGTGGAGGCGCGCAGCCTGAACCGCTGCGTGGTGGGTGTGCACAGCGTCCCCGAGGTGCGCGAGGATTTCGATGCCGGCGTGGCACTGGTCGCCGGGGTCGAGTTCGCGCGGGAATGGGGCAACCGCCCCGCCAACCACGCCACGCCCAGCCTGCTCGCCGATGCGGCCAAGACACTGGCCAAGCTGCCCCGCATCCAGTGCAAGGTCCATGGCCCGGCCGAGGTGGCCCGCCTGGGAATGGGCGCCTTCCTCGCCGTGGCGAGGGGGTCCGAGGAGCCTTTGCGGTTCATCGAGCTGCGCTACAGCGGCGCGGCCAAGGACCAGGTGCCTGTCGTGCTGGTGGGCAAGGGCATCACGTTCGACACGGGGGGCATCTCGATCAAGCCCGCGCCGGAGATGGACGAGATGAAGTTCGACATGTGCGGCGCCGCCAGCGTGCTGGGAACGTTCCGCGCGCTGGGCGAGCTGCAACCCGCCATCAACGTGGTGGGGCTGATCCCCGCCTGCGAGAACATGCCCGACGGCCGTGCTGTCAAGCCCGGCGACGTGGTCACGAGCATGAGCGGCCAGACCATTGAGATCCTCAACACCGACGCCGAAGGCCGGCTGGTGCTCTGTGATGCGCTCACTTATGCGTCCCGCTTCAAGCCCGCCGCCGTGGTGGACATCGCCACGTTGACCGGCGCGTGCGTGATTGCGCTGGGTGGCGTGCGCAGCGGGCTGTTTGCCAACAACGATCCCCTCGCAGCCGCGCTGCAGGAGGCCGGGGAGGCCGCGCAGGACCCCTGCTGGCGCATGCCGCTGGACGACGATTACGCGGATGGCCTCAAAAGCAATTTCGCGGACATGGGGAACGTGGCGGGCCGCGCGGGCGGTTCCATCACCGCGGCCAAGTTCCTGCAGAAATATGTGGGCGACCTGCCCTGGGCCCATCTGGATATCGCGGGGACGGCCTGGAAGGGTGGGGCCGCCAAGGGGGCCACGGGGCGGCCGGTCGGGCTGCTGGTGCATTACCTTCTGGGGCAGGCGGCCAACACCAAGCCCGCCTCCAAGGCCTCTTCGGCCGCGCGCGCGGCCTCCCCCAGGCCGGCGACGGTGAAGGCGCCGCGCGCCAAGCTCGGCTGATCTCGCCATGACCGAGGTCGCGTTTCACTTCAATGCGCCGGACAAGCTGGCCTATGCATGCCGCTTTGCGCGCAAGGTGCAGCGCAGCGGTGCACGGCTGGTGATTGCAGCACCGGCCGAGACGCTGGCGGTGCTGGACCGCATGCTCTGGGTGCTGGCGCCGCAGGATTTTGTGGCCCATTGCCTGGGCGGTGCCGACGAAGAACTGGTCCATGCATCGCCCGTGCTGCTGACGGCCGACGCGCGTTCCGCCGCGCACCACGAGGTGCTGTTGAACCTGCACGCCGAAGTGCCGGAAGGGTTTGGCCGGTTTGATCGCCTGGTCGAGGTGGTGAGCGCGCAGGATGAGGCCGATCGCGGCGAGGCGAGGTCGCGCTGGCGCCACTATGCCTCGCGCGGGTATGAGATCACCCGCCACGACCTGGTGCTGAAAGCCGGCTGATGGCGCTGCCCCCCAAGACGCCTCCGCGCTTTGTCCCCACCCTCACCGAAGTGGTGCGGGCGCCGGATTCCGCCCCATCGCAGGCCGCGGCTGCTGCACCATCGCGCACCACGGTCATGCATCCCTCCATGCTGCCCGAGGCGCGGCCGGCGGCGAACGCCGTGCACCAGGCGGCGCAGCCTTCGGGTTCCTTCGTGTCCGGTGCCCATCGGCCCGCCGTGGTCCCGCCAAGGCCCGCCGCCCCGCCGGGCATCGTGCCCGCGCCGGCCCGCAATGCTCCGGCAGCGGGCACCGTGGCGCCGCCCGTGTCCGTGGGGGCCGTGAGTCCGGTTGCGCTGACCCGACCATTGCCGGAGGGCATGGAGGAATACATGGTGCACAGGGTCATGCAGCGCGTGGACGTTGTGCTGGATCAACGTTTGCGCGAAGCGATCGCCACGGTGGTGCAGGAGCAGACACGATCGGTGCTGCCACGGCTGCGCGAAGAGATTGAATCGGTGGTCCGGCACGCTGTGTACGAGGCGGTGGCGGATGAGCTGGCCAGCGGGACGCCCTCGGTGCCAAAGGGATGACAGGGTATTCCCCTGTGGTTTCTCTCGCTTTTAATCGTGTTCCCTAATGATCTGGCCCGTAAATTGCGATATGTTCGCCTGCGTTGAGACACAAGAATATTCTCAGCGTTTATCTTTACTGGAGATTGATATGCAATTGAAGTTGAAACTGACCGTGGTTGCTGCTATCGCGGCTGCTGCTGGTGTGGCCTCTGCACAAGAGCAGGTGGTCAAGATCGGCCACGTGGCTCCGGTTTCCGGTGCCCAAGCCCACTACGGCAAGGACAACGAAAATGGCGCCCGCATGGCCATTGAAGAGCTGAACGCTCAAGGCGTCACCATCGGCGGCAAGAAGATCAAGTTCGAACTGCAGGCCGAAGACGATGCAGCCGATCCAAAGCAGGGCACGGCCGCTGCACAAAAGCTGTGCGACTCCAAGGTCGCAGGCGTTGTCGGTCACCTCAACTCCGGTACCACCATCCCAGCATCCAAGGTCTACAACGACTGCGGCATTCCGATGGTGACGGGCGCTGCGACCAACCCCAACCTGACCAAGCCAGGCTACAAGACCACCTTCCGCATCATCGCCAACGACAACGCCCTGGGCGCTGGCTTGGCTTTCTACGCGGTCGACACGCTCAAGCTCAAGACCGTTGCCATCATCGACGACCGTACCGCTTACGGCCAAGGCGTGGCAGACGTGTTCAAGAAGACGGCCACGGCCAAGGGCATGAAGGTGGTGGACGAGCAGTTCACGACCGACAAGGCCACCGACTTCATGGCCATCCTGACCGCCATCAAGTCCAAGAACCCTGATGCCGTGTTCTACGGCGGCATGGACCCACAAGCCGGCCCCATGCTGCGCCAGATGGAACAGCTGGGCATGGGCAACGTGAAGTACTTTGGTGGTGATGGCGTCTGCACGTCGGAAATCGCCAAGCTGGCCGCCGGTGCCAAGACCCTGGGCAACGTGATCTGCGCCGAAGGCGGTTCTTCGCTGGCCAAGATGCCTGGCGGCACGGCCTGGAAGGCCAAGTACGACGCCAAGTACCCCAACCAGTTCCAGGTGTACAGCCCCTACACCTATGACGCCACGTTCCTGCTGGTGGACGCCATGAAGCGTGCCAACTCCGTGGACCCCAAGGTGTACGTGAACGAACTGGCCAAGGCCAGCTTCAAGGGTGTGACCTCCACCATCGCTTTCGAACCCAACGGCGAAATGAAGAACCCCGCCATCACCCTGTACGTCTACAAGGACGGCAAGAAGACCCCGCTGTAATTAGTCAGCGCGGTACCGCGCTGCAGGGCCCCTGTGCCCTGCAGGGCTCAAAAAAGGCTTCCCTCGGGAAGCCTTTTTTATTGGGCACCCGCGCCGTCGATGGCGCAAGCGGCCCGGTTGTTGCCCTGCTGGCTAGCGTCTTACCTGAAGCGAGCCTGGATTCACGATATTGGTGGGCGTGCCCTTGATGAAATTCACCACGTTGTCGAATGCCGCGCCAAAGTACAGCTCATAGCTGTCCTGCTCGACATAGCCAATGTGGGGCGTGCAGATGCAATTCTCCAGCCGCAGCAAGGCGTGGCCCTGAAGGATGGGTTCGCTCTCGAACACATCGACCGCCGCCATGCCGGGACGGCCCCGGTTCAACGCTGCGATCAGCGCGTCAGGCTCGATCAATTCGGCCCGCGACGTGTTGACGAGAAGGGAGGTGGGCTTCATGCAAGACAGGTCTTCCAGCGAGACGATGCCGCGCGTTTCATCGTTGAGGCGCAGGTGCAGCGAGATCACGTCACACTGCGAGAAGAACTCCTCGCGCGTGGTCGCGGCCTGGTAGCCGTCCGTCAAGGCCTGGGCGCGGGACGCCTCGCGGCCCCAGATACGCACGTTCATGCCGAAAGCGCGTCCGTAGCCAGCCACGAGCTGTCCGATGCGGCCATATCCCCAAATGCCCAGCGTTTTGCCGCGCAGCACGTTGCCAAGGCCGAAGTTGGCGGGCATGGATGCGGTCTTCAGCCCCGACTGCTGCCAGGCGCCGTGCTTGAGGTTGGCGATGTACTGCGGCAGCCTGCGCATGGCTGCCATCACGAGGGCCCAGGTCAGTTCGGCCGGGGCCACCGGGGACCCTATGCCCTCGGCCACGGCAATGCCCCGCTCCGTGCACGCCGTCACGTCGATGTGACTGCCGATCTTGCCGGTTTGCGCGATCAGTTTGAGGCGGGGAAGCTTTTCCACCAGTTGGCGCGTGATCTGTGTGCGCTCCCGCACCAGAACGATGATGTCGGCATCCTTCAGGCGGACAGAAAGCTGCCCAAGTCCTTTGACGGTATTGGTGTAGACCTTGGCGGTGTACGCGTCGAGCCGGGATGCGCAGTGCAGCTTGCGGACTGCGTCCTGGTAGTCGTCGAGAATCACAATGTTCATCCCGATATTGTGCCTTGGTGGCGCCACCGGCATTCACCGGGCCGCCGTCCTGGGGCATCAAAGTACGGGGCTTTTGGTGACGGAGTGTTGGCGCATCCCGCAAAACGCTGCCGCCCATGGCAGGACGTGGCGGGGCCGTGCCATCGCTCCCCGGCCGTTTTTCTCACGCCCGCAGATCCATCTCTTTCGAGAAGGAACGCCACACGCCAACGAGGACCGTGCCGTTGGCGCCGTTGGCCCGTGATGAAGGAAGTATCTTGGTCTCAAGAGGCCTGCAGGGCTCCCTCGCAGGCCACCATGCGGTCCAGTTCCGCGCACACGTCGGCCATCCTGCCGGCGATCACCAGCCGGCCCGTGCCGGGGGCTGAGATCCTGCGCAAGACCTTGGCGGTCCGGCGGCCCGATCCATCGGTGGGCCGCGGCGCGGCGCAGGCGCTGCGGCTTCCTGCGGGCGGTACCGGCATCGCGGGCGGTGCTCTGCGGGTGCCGGCCTGCCGCCCGGGGCCTTCGGCGGGGGGCGTCTGGGGCGTGTTGACCGTGAAGGGCCAGTTGCCGCGCAGCGGACGTGGGCCAGGGAGACCCTGCGGGCGGTGGATGCTCCTGGAGCCGGCCGTGCCCCGGCCGTCGCTGCGGTCCGTGTCATCATGGTGGGAACGGGGTGGGGGCGAACCTGCCGCAGACGGCACCGCGAGCGCGGCGGTCGAGTGAAACCAGCGCGTCAGCGAGCGCAGCGGCATGGACAAGGTGGAAAAGGTGATCAAGGCAATTCCCATGTGAAAACTCCGAAGGTCGGGGGTTGGACATAGGCAGGATTGCAAATTGAACCCGCACCGCAGGGCTGGCGTGCCGGTTTGCCCGGCACACCAAACGCCCGCCACCTGCAATGCGGTAGTGAATGGACCAGCAGCCGGGACCGGCTACATCAGCATGGTGTTGCGAATGAGGCCTACCGCGAGACCTTCGATTTCGAAAGGTTCGCCAGGCTGTACCACGATGACCGGGTAGTCCGGGTTTTCAGGCAGCAACTCGATGGCCGTGGCGGTGCGCCGCAGGCGCTTGACCGTCACGTCGTCTCCCAGGCGGGCCACGATGATCTGGCCGTTGCGCGCCTCGCGGGTGGACTGCACGGCCAGCAGGTCGCCGTCCATGATGCCGGCATCGCGCATGGACATGCCACGCACCTTGAGCAGGTAGTCGGGCTTGTGCTGGAACAGGCTGTTTTCCACGCTGTAGGTCTGGTCGACGTGTTCCTGCGCGAGAATGGGCGAACCCGCCGCCACCCGCCCCACCAGGGGCAGGACCAGCTGGGAGAGCCCGGGAATGGGCAGGTGGAACTGGCTGCCGCGCGCTGCATTGATGGAGCGCAGCGTGTCGCTGCGCAACCGGATGCCCCGCGATGTGCCGCTCACCAGTTCGATCACGCCCTTGCGTGCGAGGGCCTGCAGATGTTCTTCTGCCGCATTGGCCGACTTGAAGCCCAGTTCAGCCGCGATTTCGGCGCGGGTGGGAGGCGCCCCTGTGCGTGCAATGGCGGTCTGGATGAGGTCCAGGATCTGTTGCTGGCGGGCCGTGAGTTTCGGGTTGTCGAGCATGGTGGTTTCCGGTGGAGGCGGCTACAGTGAAGGACAACTGTTTTTTAATCCAGTAACTGTATTTTTCACCAGTTTTTCGGAGTATGCAAGTGAGTGGGCAAAAAATTGTGGTTTTGGGCACTGGAGGAACCATTGCCGGCACGTCGGCACAGGCGGGTGACAACATCGGGTACACCGCCGCGCAGGTCGGGGTGGAGCAGCTGCTGGCAGCGGTCCCCGGATTGCAGGAGGCGGCCGGTGGCATGCTCGTGGCGGAGCAGGTGGCTCAGATCGACAGCAAGGACATGGATGGCGGGGTGTGGCAGGCCCTGGCGCTGCGCTGCGCCCACCACCTCCAGGATGCTTCCGTGCGCGGGGTGGTCATCACCCACGGCACCGATACGCTGGAGGAGACGGCCTGGTTCCTGAACCAGGTGCTGGATACCCGGCTGAAACCCGTGGTGCTGACCTGCGCCATGCGCCCGGCCACGGCGCTCACGCCCGACGGGCCGCAAAATCTCCTGGATGCCGTGGCGGTCGCGGTGGCTGCGGGTGCCCGCGGCGTGCTCGCAGTGGCCGCTGGCGAGGTCCACGGCGCACAGCAGGTCCAGAAGGTGCATCCGTACCGTGTCCATGCGCTCAGTTCGGGCGAGGCCGGGCCTTTGGGGTGGGTGGAGGAGGGCGCCATTCGCCTTGCGCAGGATTGGCCGATACCGCCCGCCAAGCATGCGTGGGGTGCTCTGCAAAATATAGCAAATGCAGCGGCCTGGCCCCGCGTGGAGGTGATCATGAGCCACGCGGGCGCCACGGGCGCCATGGTGGATGCGCTGGTGCGTGACGGCGTCCAGGGGCTGGTGGTGGCATGCACCGGCAACGGCACCATCCACCACCTTCTGGAAGCCGCATTGCTGCGCGCGCAGGAGGTGGGCGTGCGGGTGGTCCGGTCCACGCGCTGCGCCGAGGGGCGGGTGCTGCCCAAGCCTGGTGACGTGCTGCCTGATTCCGGCGGGCTGCCGCCCCTGAAGGCCCGGATCTCGCTGATGCTGGACCTGATGCGCTGAGCGCGAAGGCTGTCCGGTGTTGTTTGCAGCCCTCAAGACACACGCCTGGGCCTACCCGGCGCTGGAAGTGGTGCACATCGTTGGCATTGCCCTGCTGTTGGGCAACCTGGTGCTGCTGGAGTTGCGCGTGTTTGGCCGGGGGGCGGCGCTGCCCGTCAAGGACCTTGCGCGGCTCAGCCTGTCGCTGGCATTGTGCGGCTTTGGCCTGGCGGCGGCATCGGGCCTGCTGATGTTCGCCACCCAGCCTTCCGAGCTGCTCGCCAGCCGCGCATTCACCTTGAAGATGCTGCTGTTAATGCTTGCGGGCTGCAACGCCGCGTGGTTCCATGGGCGTGGATCGCTGGCGCGCCTGGACGCCCTGGCCCGGGTGCAGATGCTGGCGTCCACGCTGATCTGGCTGGCCGTGGTGGTCTGTGGCCGCTGGATCGCCTATCTGTGACCTGACAAGGAGAGAACCGATGAGTCTGCAACGCCGCCGCCTGCTCCTGGCCACTGCGATGGTTCCGCTCTGGGCGCGCGCCCACCATGGCTGGAGCAGTTTTGATGCCGAGCGCCCCATCTATCTGGAAGGCACGGTGCGCAAGGTGCGCTGGCAAAACCCCCATGCCGAGCTGGAGCTGGAGCTTCCCGCGCAGCTGCGGCTTCCCGCGGACCTGGCGCAGCGCGCGGTGCCCGCCCAGGCCTCGCCCGTGGACGGCAAGGCCTTGCTGGCCAAGGCGGTGCTGCCCACCCGCAAGGACCGCCGCTGGGAGATCGAGCTGGCGCCCCTGACACGCATGCAGGCCTGGCAGGTGCAGGAGATCAAGCCCGGCACGGACCTGTCGGTGGTGGGCTTCACCCTGCGCGATGAGAAGGGCGATGCGGTGCTGCGCGCGGAATACCTTTTCGTGGACGGCAAGGCCTACGGCCTGCGCTCCAGTCCGGCCTGAACAAAACCAGGATGGGTGGCAAGGCCGGGGCCATGAGGGCCTGGCACCGCTGGTGCCACGGCGCGCCTGAAGGGGCCACCGGCACCTCCCAAAAGAAAAGCGACGCCCTGGTGCCCCATGGCGTCGCTGGTCCTGGGGCGTGACCCTCGCGCTCAGCTGGCCAGCGCCTGGAGCGCGCGCGCGGTGATTTCTTCCACGCTGCCTGTGCCGCTGATGGCGCGGTACTTGGGGGCGGCGTCGGGCTCGGCCTGGGCCCAGTTGCTGTAGTAGTCCACCAGGGGGCGCGTCTGGTCGCTGTAGACCTGCAGGCGCTTCTTGACGGTTTCTTCCTTGTCGTCTTCGCGCTGGATCAGTTCCTCGCCCGTCAGGTCATCCTTGCCTTCCACCTTGGGGGGGTTGAACTTGACGTGGTAGGTGCGGCCGCTGGCAGGGTGCGAGCGGCGGCCGCTCATGCGTTCGATGATGGCGTCAAAAGGCACATCGATTTCGAGCACGTAGTCGAGCTTGACGCCCGCCGCCTTCATGGCGTCGGCCTGGGGAATGGTGCGGGGAAAGCCGTCGAACAGGAAGCCGTTGGCGCAGTCCGCCTGCGTGATGCGTTCCTTCACGAGACCGATGATGATGTCGTCGCTGACCAGGGCACCCGAATCCATCACGGCCTTGGCCTGCAGGCCCAAGGGCGTGCCCGCCTTCACCGCCGCCCGCAGCATGTCGCCGGTGGAGATTTGCGGGATGCCGTATTTCTGGCAGATGAACGTGGCTTGCGTGCCCTTTCCGGCGCCAGGCGCGCCCAACAGAATCAGTCTCATGGAAGTCCTCGAAGGTTAGAAATCGGTTGGCGCCGCTGGCGGGGACGTTCGAAGGGCGCCTGAAGCCGTTCTGTGCGCCCGGGATGCGGTGCTCTCGTTGCGGGCGAGGATAGCATGCGACCACCTTGCGCTGACTTACACGCCGTACCGCGCGGCGGCCGGGGTGTCGCGGTGCGGATAGTGCCCTGCACGGTGGCGCGGGCAGGTCCCCGCGCCACGGGGCCGCCGGGGCGTCCGTCAGCGGAAAAGGCTGCGGACCCGCTCCAGATCCTCGGGGGTGTCCACGCCAGGCCCCGGGGCGGTGCTGGCCAGGTGCACCGCGATGCGGTGGCCGTGCCACAGCGCGCGCAGCTGCTCCAGCGCTTCCACGGCTTCGGTGGGGGCTGGCGCCAGCGCCGGAAATTCCCGCAGGAAGCCGGCACGATAGCTGTAGATGCCCACATGCCGCAAAGGCGCGAACCCCGCCAGGGCGACGACGCCGGGTGCGGCCGCCTGGGCGGCGCCTTGCCACCAGGGCGTTGCGGCATGGTCGCGGGCGAAGGGGATGGGCGCCCGGCTGAAGTAGTGCGCCAGGCCCCGCGCGTCCAGCACCACCTTCACCACGTTGGGGTTGGCGTAGTCGGCTTGTGACGCAATGGCGTGCGCGGCCGTGCCCATGCTGGCCTCGGGGCGGGCCGGCAGCAGTTGCGCCACGGCATGGATGAGGCCGGGGTCCATCAGGGGTTCATCCCCCTGCACGTTGACGACGATGTCGGCGCCATCCAGCCCCAGCTGGACGCAGGCCTCTGCCAGCCGGTCGCTGCCGCTGGCATGGTCGGCGCGGGTCAGGATCGCCTCCACGCCGTGGGCCGCGCAGGCCTGCAGGATGCGGCTGTCGTCGGCGGCCACCACGACCCGGGTGGCGGCGCTCTGGGCCGCGCGGCGGGCAACCCGCACCACCATGGGCAGGCCGGCGATATCGGCCAGGGGTTTGTCGGGCAGCCGGCTCGATGCCATGCGGGCCGGGATCAGCACCGTGAAGCGGCTGTCCGGTGCCACGGCGCCGGGGGCGGGCACAGCGCTCACTGCTCCAGTTCCTCGTCGGTGAGCGTGCGGGCTTCGTTTTCGAGCAGCACCGGGATGCCGTCGCGCACCGGGTAGGCCAGCCGCGCGCTGCGGGAGACAAGTTCCTGCGCCTCGCGGTCGTAGGTCAGCGGGCCTTTGGTGACAGGGCAGACCAGCAGTTCAAGCAGTTTGGGATCCATGGTGGCGGTGCTTCCGGGAGGTTCGTTCGGGCAGGCAGCGATGATAGCGGCGGCCAGCCCGCGGGACCGCCGGTGCGCGCTAAAGACCACCCGGTGCCGGCAGGCGCGCATCCAGGGCCGCGAAAAAGGCTGGATCCATGTGCAGTTGCAGGGGCACGGCCAGTGCGTCCGGGTGGCGGGGCCACAGCTTGACGGCATCTTTTTCAGTGCAGATCAGTGTGTAGCGGTTGTCTGGTGAGCGGTTCCAGCTATCAAAATCATAGTGATCCGGCAGGGCCTGCGCGTGCGCCAGTTGCAACGCCTGGGCCTGCAGCATCGCAAAGAAGTCCCCGGGGCGTGCGACGGCCGCCACCGCGTGCAAAGGCTGCCCCCGCAGGCTGGACAAGGGCACGCGGGTGCCGTCCGAGCGCACGGCCCAGGGGGCCAGGCGCCGTTGCAGCGCATAGGCCTCGAAGTCTCCCCGGGGCGGTACGCCACCCGCATGGAGCACCAGGTCCACCGGCCGCGGCCAGGGCTCGCGCAGCGGGCCCGCAGGCAGCAGGAAGCCGTTGCCGACGCCCTGGTCGTTGAAGATGCAAACCTCCACATCGCGCGCCAGGGCCAGGTGCTGCAGCCCGTCGTCGCAGACGATCACGTCGGTGTGCGGGTGCGCCGCCAGCAGGGCGCGGGCTGCGGCGATGCGGCGCGGCGCGACGAAAACCGGCACCCCGCAGCTGCGCGCGATCAGCGCGGGCTCATCGCCCACCTCGCGGGCGGGGCTGTCGGGCGCCACCGCCCGGCAATCGGTGGTGCTGCGGCCATAGCCGCGCGAGATCACCCCGGGGCGCAGGCCGCGAGCCTGCAGATGTTTCACCACGGCGATGACCACGGGCGTCTTTCCGGCGCCTCCGGCGATCACATTGCCCACCACGACGACGGGACGGCCCGGGTGTTCGGCCTTGAGCACGCCAGCGCGGTAAAGCCCCCGGCGCAGGGCCACCAGCGCCAGGTACAGCAGGGAGACAGGCCACAGCGCCCAGGCGGCCGGGCCGCGTGCCTGCCAGATCTTCTGCAGCCCGGAGGCCGGGGAAGGGGCGCCGCCGCGCGCCGCGGACCGGGGGGGCGGCTGCGGCCCGGGGCCAGCCATGCCGTGTCAGCGGCCGGTGCTGCGCGCCGCGGCCGACGACTGCGTGGCAAACGTGATCTGCGTGAGGCCCACGCGGCGCGCCGCCTCCATCACCGAGACCACGGACTGGTGCGGGGACATGGCGTCGGCGCTGATGATCACGACACTGTCGCGCCCGGCGGTGGCGGCGCCGCGCAGGGCCTGCGCGATGGCGTCCACGCTCTTGCCGTCCACGCCGTTCTTGTTGACGGCATAGCGGCCGTCGGCGGCCACCGAGACGATCACTTCCTTGGGGTGGTCGCGCTGCTGCTCGGCGTCGGCCACCGGCAGGGTGAGCTGCAGCTCCGTGAACTTGCTGTAGGTGGTGGTCAGCATCAGGAAGATGAGGATCACCAGCAGCACGTCGATGAACGGGATCAGGTTGATCTCCGGCTCTTCCTTGGCGCGGGGGCGAAAATTCATGTCGACGATCCAATGGGCGGTACGCGTTGCCCGCGAAGTTTGGAAACCGGCGGCGTCAACGCAGGCGGGCGTGGCGCAAGGGTCGCCCCGCCGCACGGGCGGCGTACCCCTGCCCGCGGTGCATGGCGCTGCGAGAAGCAGGGAAGGGCGCGGCCGCGCCTCAGGGGGGAGTTCACTTCTTCCTCAGGCGCAGGATGTGGCGGACGAACTGCTCGGAAGCCAGCTCCAGCGTGAGCAGATAGGCATCGACGCGGGCGCGGAAGTAGCGCCAGAAGATCAGCGCCGGGATCGCCACGATCAGGCCGAAGGCCGTGTTGTACAGCGCCACCGAGATGCCATGCGCCAGCTGCGCGGGGTTGCCGCCGCCCATGGCCTGGCCCACGCCGCCGCTGCCGGCCTGCGAGCCGAAGATCTCGATCATGCCGATCACGGTCCCCAGCAGGCCCAGCAGGGGCGCGGCCGATGCGATGGTGGCCAGCGCCGCGAGGTACTTCTCCAGCCGGTGGGCCACGGCCCGGCCGGCGCCTTCCATGGCCGAGCGCAGGTCGGTCTCGCTGCACTGGGGGTTGCTGTTGAGGGTGCGCAGGCCGCTGGCGAGCACCTCGCCCAGGGCGGAGTTCTGCGCGAGCTGGTTCACCACGTCGGGGGTGGGCACGGCCTTGGAGGACACCGTGATGGCTTCATCGAGCAATTTCGGAGGAGCGACGCGGGCCGTCTTGAGGGCCACGAACCGTTCGAAAATCAGCGCCATTCCCAGGATGGAACACGCAATCAGGGGCCAGATCGGCCAGCCTGCGGCTTGTATGATGGACAGCAAATCTCTCTCCGCGCAGATGAAAGCAATCGGCGATTATGGCCCAGCTTCCTGCCGCCTCCGCGTCACAAACAGTTACCTTGCCGGGTGGCCACCGCATCGGCGGTGTCACCCACAAAAACTGTGGATAACTTTGTGGGAAACCCGGTTCGTGCGCCGCGCAAAGTGGCGTCCCGCCGTGCTTGCAACAGATTGATGAAAAATTGCGCAGTGAAAAAATCATATAAATCAATGACTTGCACGTGCAATCGTGTTTTGCGGCCAGTTTTGCCGGGCGCGCTGCCGTCCTGGGTCGCTCGGGCGGTTCTGTGGAGTACTCGCCCCTGGAGCGCGCCGCGAAAGCCCGCCGTATCTCATGTTTGAGCGCCCGGGCCTCGCGGCGGCGCCGCGCGTATGGGAAGTTGGCGCGCTATGCCGCGCCATTGCTGATGCGCTGGAGGCGCGGTTCAATCCTGTCGCGGTGCGCGGGGAGATCACGGGCTTCTCGCGCGCTTCCAGCGGTCATTGCTACTTCTCGGTCAAGGACGCGAATGGCCAGTTGCGCTGTGCCATGTTTCGCCGCGCGGCCAGCCTGCTTGACTTTTCTCCACGCGATGGCGAATTGGTGGAAGTGCGCGGCCGCCTTGGCGTGTACGAGGCGCGTGGCGACCTGCAGTTCATCGTGGAAAGCATGCAGCGGGCGGGGCAGGGTGCGCTGTTCGAGCAGTTCCTGCGCCTGAAGGCCCAGCTGGAGGCCGAAGGCCTTTTCAGCGGCGACCGCAAGCGTCCGCTGCCGCTGCAGCCGCGCGGCATCGGCCTGGTCACCTCCACGGGGGCGGCGGCCCTGCACGACGTCGTCACCGCCTTGCGCCGGCGCGTGCCGCACATCCCGGTGGTGCTGGTGCCCGCGCAGGTGCAAGGGGGCGCCGCACCGGCGTCGCTGGTGGCGGCGCTATCAAAACTGTATCTGCTGGCGCAGACTGGACAAGCGCCAGGGGCTGATCTGACCCGCAACCCGCCGATCGACGTCATCCTGCTGGTGCGGGGCGGGGGTTCCATCGAGGACCTCTGGGCCTTCAACGACGAGCAACTGGCCCGCACCATCGTGCGTAGCCCCGTGCCGCTGGTCAGCGGCGTGGGGCATGAAACGGACTTCACCATCGCCGACTTCTGCGCCGACCTGCGCGCGCCCACACCCACCGCGGCCGCCGAGCTGGTGGCCCAGCCCCGCGACGTGTGGCTGGGCGCCCTGGGCCTGCTGGGCGGGCGCATCGCCGACGCGGTGCAGCGCCAGCTCGATGCACGCCACCAGCGGCTGGACCAAGCGGCGGCGCGGCTGGGCCGCCCGTCCGGCCTGGTGGCGCGCCAGCAGATGCAACTGGCGCGTCTGGCCCAGCGCATGCGGCATGGAGTGCTCCTGAAATTGCAGCGCCTGGCGCAGACGCAGGAAGCGCTGGAGGCCGATTTGCCCAACAAGCTGCTGCGCTGCGCCGCGCGGCAGTCGGACCGCCTGGACCGCGCGGCCCTGCGGCTGGAGTTGCTGGATCCGCGCCTGGTGCTGCAGCGCGGGTACGCGCTGCTGACCGATACCGGAGGCCAGGCCGTGACCAGCGCGCGGCAGGCGCACCCCGGCGATGCCTTGCGCGCCACGCTGGCCGACGGCGTGGTGGATGTGACGGTGTCCCAGCCGCGCCTGCTCTGACGGGGGTGCCTGTAGGACAGTGGCGGGTTGTGGCGCTTCGGCACCGATCCGTGTGGCCTCACGCTGCACAGGTCACCTGATCTTCCTACAATGCCCCCTTTGTGCTGTGTCCGACTGCATTGCTCAGGAAAGATCGCGGTGCAGATGGCATCCCAGAATTTCAAACCACGAGGAAACCACCATGGAACATACCCTTCCCCCGCTGCCTTACGCCATCGACGCCCTGGCGCCGCACTACAGCCAGGAAACCCTGGAGTACCACCACGGCAAGCACCACAACGCCTATGTGGTGAACCTCAACAACCTGCAAAAGGGCACTGAATTCGAATCCATGACGCTCGAAGAGATCGTCAAGAAGTCCAGCGGCGGCATCTACAACAACGCCGCCCAGATCTGGAACCACACCTTCTTCTGGAACTGCATGGCACCCCAGGGTGGCGGTGAACCCTCCGGCGCGCTGGCTGCGGCCATCAACGCCAAGTGGGGCAGCTACGCCGCCTTCAAGGAAGCCTTCGTCAAGAGCGCCGTGGGCAACTTCGGCTCGGGCTGGACCTGGCTGGTGAAGAAGGCCGACGGCAGCGTGGACATCGTGAACACCGGCGCCGCCGGCACGCCGCTGACCACGGCCGACAAGGCGCTGCTGACGGTGGACGTGTGGGAACACGCGTACTACATCGACTACCGCAACATGCGCCCCAAGTTCGTCGAGACCTTCCTCTCCAGCCTGGTGAACTGGACGTTCGCGGAAGCCAACTTCGCCTGACGGATTGCTTGCGCGGTGCCGTGGCAGCCACCTGCCGCGGACAAGAAAAAACGGCCCTGCGGGGCCGTTTTTCTTTTGCAGTCCCCCCGGCCCGGGGGGCGGACCTAGGGGCGGCGAAACAGCGCGCCCGAGAGCTTGGCCCCTGCCTTGATGCCCTTCTGGGCAAACCAGCCCAGGTTCATTTCCAGCACATAGCGCACGGGCTTGGCAGAGCAGTGGGAGTCCAGTGTCTGCGGCTTCATGTCCGCCAGGTTCACGATGGTGCCGTCATCCTCCACGAAAGCCGCGGTGAGGGGCAGCAGGGTGTTTTTCATCCAGAAGCACTGCTGTGCCGGCTGCTCGAACACGAACAGCATGCCTTCGTGCTGCGGCATCTCCTTGCGGTGCATGAGGCCGGTCTGGCGTTCCTGGGGTGCAAGGGCGACCTGGGCGTCGATGCGGTGCATGCCCGCCGTCAGTTCGACGCGCCGCAGATTCAGCTGCGGTCCTTCCTGGGCGGCAACCCCGCCCGCATGCAGCAGGGCGGTGGCGGCCACCAGGGCTGCGGCGGCCAGGGCGGCGCGGCGCGCGAAGGACATCACGCGGGCGGTGCGGGCCTGCGGGGCGCGGGCCGGGTGAAGATCGGTCATGGGCAGGGCTTTCATGAAGGCAACACGGACGATGGCAATGAACGGGCAGCGGAAAAATCACGCTGCGGACGATGGCAGATTAGCGCAAACATGCAGGCATGGCGGCACAACGGGGCATTGCACGGCCCCCATCAACAAAAACGCCCGCGGCAGCGGGCGATCTTGAAGCGGCGGGCCCTGGCCCCGCGCGGGCCTGGCGCCCGGCGTTTCAGGCCACCTTCTTGGTGGTTTTCTTCTTGGCGACCTTCTTGGTGCTGTGCGTCTTCTTCTTGGCCGTGGTGGCGGCCTTGTGGGTCTTGGCTACCGGTGCGGGAGCCGCGGCGGGCGCAGCCATGGGGGCTGCGGGAGCAGCAGGGGCGGGAGCGGTTGCTGGCGCTTGCTGTGCGAAAGCACCCGCAGCAAACAGACCAGCCACCAGTACAGCGAGGAGTTTTTTCATATGTGCCGTTTCCAGTGTGAACAAGGGTTGAGGGCCATGCGAAACCCCGCATGGCTCCACCCCCAACGATAGCAGCGGCAGCCGCGTTGACAGGGTCTTGGCCATAAATATTTGTCATTAGAATTGACCGGCTTCAGAGCGCTTTGCCCAATTCGCTGAATCCTGTTTCAGCCACCCCAGGAGACACCCGCCCATGACCAGCTACCAGCACATCAAGGTGCCCGCCGAAGGCCAGAAAATCACCGTCAACGCCGACATGTCGCTGAACGTGCCGGACCAGCCCATCATCCCTTTCATCGAAGGCGACGGCACGGGCCTGGACATCACGCCGGTGATGATCAAGGTGGTGGATGCCGCGGTGGCCAAGGCCTATGGCGGCAAGAAGAAGATCCACTGGATGGAGGTCTATGCCGGCGAGAAATCCACCAAGGTGTATGGCCCCGACGTGTGGCTGCCCGAAGAGACCCTGCAGGTGCTGCGCGAGTATGTGGTTTCCATCAAGGGCCCGCTGACCACGCCCGTGGGGGGCGGCATCCGCTCGCTGAACGTGGCGCTGCGCCAGGAGCTGGACCTGTACGTCTGCCTGCGCCCCGTGCAGTATTTCAAGGGCGTGCCTTCGCCCCTCAAGGAGCCCGAGAAGACCAACATGGTGATCTTCCGCGAGAACTCGGAGGACATCTATGCCGGCATCGAGTTCGAGGCCGAGTCCGACAAGGCCAAGAAACTCATCAAGTTCCTGCAGGATGAGATGGGCGTGAAGAAAATCCGTTTCCCCAACACCTCGGGCATCGGCGTCAAGCCCGTGTCGCGCGAGGGCACCGAGCGCCTGGTGCGCAAGGCCATCCAGTACGCCATCGACAACGACAAGCCCAGCGTGACCATCGTGCACAAGGGCAACATCATGAAGTACACCGAAGGCGGATTCCGTGACTGGGCCTATGCCCTGGCGCAAAAGGAGTTCGGCGCGCAGCTGATCGATGGCGGCCCGTGGTGCAAGTTCAAGAACCCCAAGTCGGGCAAGGACATCACCATCAAGGACAGCATCGCCGATGCCTTCCTGCAGCAGATCCTGCTGCGCCCCGCCGAATACTCGGTGGTGGCCACGCTCAACCTCAACGGCGACTACATCTCGGACGCGCTGGCGGCCCAGGTCGGTGGCATCGGGATCGCGCCCGGGGCCAACATGTCCGATTCGGTGGCCTGCTTCGAGGCCACGCACGGCACGGCGCCCAAGTACGCCGGCAAGGACTACGTGAACCCGGGCTCCGAGATCCTCTCGGCCGAGATGATGCTGCGCCACATGGGCTGGATCGACGCTGCCAACCTGATCATCCGCTCGCTGGAAAAGTCGATCGCCTCCAAGAAGGTGACCTACGATTTCGCGCGCCTGATGGATGGCGCCACGCAGGTGAGCTGTTCCGGTTTTGGCCAGGTGATGATCGACGCGATGGACTGACCGCCGCCGGCGCGCCGCGCGGCACGGATGGAGCCCCTGATCTCCGTGAGGATTTCAGGGGTTTTTGTTTTTCGGCCTCCCACGGCGGATGGCGAAGATGGGTCGGGGTATGGCGCATCGCGGCTTGGGCCGCGCGGTCCCGGGGCGGCCCGCGCCCAGGCGGCCGGGGCGGGTGATCCGCGGGGCAGTTGAGTGTTGGCTATTTGGAGATTTCCCGCCTAAGATGGGATCAGCCATTGGCGAGGGCAATGAGGGCGAAGGCCGCTGCCGTCTGTGCGCGTTGGGCGCGCTGCGCAGGGAGATGGCCTCACACAGGGAGGGCTGCATGGCATCTGATTTTTCCGCCGCATACTGGGAGCAAAACCCCGATGCGCTGCTGGTGCTGTCGCCCGAGGGCATGGTGCTCAACTGGAACCCCGCCGCCGAAGCGATCTTTGGCTACGCGCTGGCCGAGGTGCAGGGCCGGTCCCTGATGGATCTGATCGTTCCCGAGGGACGGGCCCATGAGGAAGACGAGATCCGCGCCGAGGCATTGCGCGGCGTGACGGCGGTGCACGAGTCGGTGCGCCGCCGCAAGGACGGCTCGCTCGTGCACGTGAATGTCTCCACCAAGGCGGTGCGCGATGACGGCGGGCAGCTGCTGTACTTCCTGTCCAGCAAGAAGGATGTCACCCAGCTCAAGGTCCAGCGCGAGGCCAAGTTGCTGGAGGCACGGTTTCGCGACCTGCTCGAATCCACGCCGGATGCCATCGTGATGGTCAATGTGACCGGCCGCATCGTGCTGGTGAATTCGCAGGCCGAGCGCGTGTTCGGCTACGAGCGGGCCGAGCTGCTGGGGCAGGCGGTGGAAGTGCTTCTGCCCCACCGCTACCGGGGCGCGCACCTGGGGCACCGCAGCGGCTTCTTCGGGGCACCACGCACGCGCACCATGGGAGCGGGCCTGGAGCTGTATGGCCTGCGCAAGGGGGGCACCGAGTTTCCGGTGGAGATCAGCCTGAGCCCGATCCACACCGAGGAAGGCGAGATGGTGATGAGCGCCATCCGCGACATCACCGACCGCAAGCGGGCCGACCAGAAGTTCAAGGACCTGCTCGAAGCCGCGCCCGACGCCATGGTCATCGTCGACCGGGATGGCAGCATCGTGCTGGTCAATTCCCAGGCCGTGAAGCTGTTCGGCTGGAGCCGCACCGAGTTGCTGGGCCAGAAGATCGAATTGCTCGTGCCCGAACGTTTCAATGCCCGGCATCCCGAGCACCGCCACCGCTTCTTCGTCGAGCCACGCACCCGCTCCATGGGGGCGGGCCTTGATCTGTACGGACTGCGCAAGGACGGCTCCGAGTTCCCGGTCGAGATCAGCCTGAGCCCGCTGCAGACGGAGGAAGGCCTTTTCGTCTCGAGCGCGATCCGCGACGTGACCGAGCGCAAGCGGATCGAGCGGGTCTTGCGCGACAAGAACCTGGAGCTTGAAAATGCGGCCTTGGTCAAAGACCGCTTCCTGGCCAGCATGTCCCACGAACTGCGAACCCCGCTCAACGCCATCATCGGTTTCACGGGCACATTGCTGATGAAGCTGCCGGGCCCGCTCAATCCCGAGCAGGACAAGCAATTGCGCATCGTGCAGACGGGGGCGCGGCACCTTCTTTCCCTCATCAATGACCTGCTGGATGTGGCCAAGCTCAGCGCCAACAAGGTGTCGCTCAACATCGAGGCGCTCGACTGCCGGAGCATCGTCGCGGAAGTCGCGGCCACGCTGGAGCAGGAGGCCGGGCGCAAGGGGCTGGCGTTCAGCGTGCGCGCGCCCGCCCAGGCCGTCACCCTGCACACCGACCGCCGGGCGTTCAGCCAGATACTCATCAATCTGGTGGGCAATGCCATCAAGTTCACGCCGGAGGGGGCCGTGGAGGTGGTGCTGGAAGAGACGCTGTCGCCGCAAGGCCGCACCGTGCAGGTCCGGGTGCGGGACACGGGGCCCGGGATCGCGCCGCAGGAGCAGTCCCGGCTGTTCGAGGCGTTCTCGCGCGTGGAGACCGCCGACCGGCGCCACCACGAAGGCACGGGCCTGGGCCTGCACCTGAGCCGCAAGCTGGCCGAGGCGCTGGGCGGCAGCGTCGGCTTTGAAAGCACCGAAGGGCAGGGCAGCACGTTCACCGTGGAATTCCAGGAGACCAGCGCATGAAAGCCACCATCCTCGTCATCGAGGACGATGACGCGAGCCGGGAACTCGTCACCTACCTGCTGGAGGCCGCGGGCCACCGCGTGCTGGCCGCCGAGAATGGCGCGCTGGGCATGGGGCTCGCGCTGGCGGAATCTCCCGACCTGATCCTGTGCGACCTGCAGATGCCCGTCATGAACGGCTACGAGGTGGCGCAGAGCCTGCGCTCCCACCACGCGTGGCGCGTGGTGCCGCTGGTGGCCGTCACGGCGTTCTCCATGCCGGGCGACCGCGAGAAGGCGCTCGACGTGGGTTTCGACGAGCACCTTTCCAAGCCCATCACGCCCGAGACCTTCGTGAAGCAGGTCGAGGCATTTCTGGGCTCCTCGTTTCACGCGCCGCCTGCGGCGGCCTGAAGCAGCTACGGCGGCAGCATGGCCAAGATCCTTGTCGTGGATGACCTTCCGGCCAACCGGGCGCTGGTGGCCACGCTCATAGGACACAGCGGCCACCAGGCGCTGGAGGCGGCGGACGGCGCCCAGGCGCTGGACGTGGTGCGGGCAGAACGCCCGCAGCTGGTGATCTCCGACATCCTGATGCCCACGATGGACGGCTATGAGTTCGTGCGGCAGTTGCGTGCCGATCCCCAGCTCGCCGCCACGCAGGTGATTTTCTACAGCGCGCATTTCCGCGAGCAGGAGGCGCGCAACCTGGCCCTGGCCTGCGGGGTCGCCCAGGTGCTGGTGAAGCCCTGCGAGCCGCAGGACATCATCGCGGCCATCGAGCAGGCGCTGTCGCAGGTTCCGCCACAGCCCGTGCTCCCGCTGGAGCACAGCTTCCAGACGCGGCACCTGCAGCTCATGGCGGACAAGCTCACCGGCAACGTGGCCGAGCTGGAAGCCATGAACCGCCGGCTGGCGGCGCTGACCGACCTGAACCTGCAGCTGGCGTCCGAGCGCGACCCGCAGGTGCTGCTGGCCAGCGTCTGCCGGGGTGCGCGGGACCTGGTGGGCGCGCAGTACGTGGTGCTGTGCGCCGTGCGCAAGGATGGCCATGCGGCCCTGGTCTGCACCAGTGGCATCGATGCCGCCGCGACGGGGGTGCTGGACCTGCCCGTGGTGTCGCACGGCCTGCTGGGCAGCGTGCGCGCCGAGCGGCGGGCGCGGCGGGTGGCCAACGCCAGCGGCGACCCCCGCGAGGTGGGCTTGCCGGCGGGCTATCCGGCGCTGCACTGCGGCCTGATCGCGCCCATCACATCGCTGTCGTTCTCCTATGGCTGGATCTGCCTGGCCAACAAGCCCGGGTCGCACGAGTTCAGCGCCGAGGACGAGAAGATCCTGTCCATCCTGGGGGCCCAGGTGGGGCGCATCTACGAGAACGGAAGCCTGTACGCGGAGGTGCAGCGCCATGCCGACCAGCTTCAGTTCGAGGTGATCGAGCGCAAGCGGGTCATCGAAGAGCTCCGGGCCAGCGAGGCGGGCCTGCACCGCGCGCAGGTGCTGGCCAAGATCACCCATGTGATCAGCAGCCAGGACGGCGTGTTCGAGAGCTGGCCCGACACCTGCCCCCAGATGCTGGGCGTGGAGCCGTCGGCGATGCCCCGGTCCGCGCGCGAATGGCTGGCCCTCGTGTATCCGGACGACCAGCCCTTGTTCCGTGAGCGCGCGCTGGAGGCTGCCACCGAGGGCGTGCGCCTGGATTTCAACTACCGCCTCGTGCGCGCAGACGGCGCGGTGATCCACCTGCGCCAGGTCATGGAGCCTTTGCTGGCCGACGATGGCGTGGGCAGCGACACCGTCCGCTGGTTCAACACCATCCAGGACATCAGCGTGCAAAAGCGCGCGGAGGAGGAACTGCGCGAGAGCGACCGCCGCTTCAACGACATGCTGGACAAGGTGGAGATGATCTCGCTGATGCTCGACTGCGAGGGGCGCATCACCTATTGCAACGACTACCTGCTGCGCCTGACCGGGTGGCGGCGCGACGAGGTGTCCGGCCAGAACTGGTTCTCGCTGTTCGTGCCGCCCGAGCAGGTGGATGTGCGCGACGTGTTCGCCGACCTGCTGGCCGACCGCCCTTCTGCCTGGCACTACGACAACGAAATCATCACCCGCGGCGGCGAGCGCAGGCTGGTGCACTGGAACAACACCGTGCTGCGGTCGGCGGGCGGCCAGGTGACCGGCGTGGCCGCGCTCGGGGAGGACATCACCGAGCGCAAGGAGGCCGAGCACAAGATCAAGCGGCTCAACCGCGTGTACGCCATGCTCAGCGGCATCAACACGCTGATCGTGCGCGTGCGCAAGCGCGAGGAGCTGTTTCACGAGGCCTGCCGCATCGCCGTGGAGGAAGGGCAGTTCAAGATCGCGTGGCTGGGCAAGGTGGACGCGGCCCGCCAGCAGCTGGTGCCGGTGGCGCTCTCTGGCGCGGGAGAGGACTTCCTCGCGCACATCCGGGACCGGCTGCGGCTGCACGACAAGCCCACCCCGGGCGAGAGCCTGAGCGCGGAGGTGGTTCGCACCGGGCTGCCCGCCGTGTGCGACGACGTGGTGGGCGACCCCCGGATCTTGCTGCCCGGCCTGCTGGCGCAGCGTGGCGTGGCGTCGCTGGCCATGCTGCCGCTGGTCGTGGCCCACGAGGTGGTGGGGGTGCTGGCCCTGTTTTCCGAAGAGGTGGGGTTTTTCGACGAGGCCGAGATGAAGCTGCTGACCGAGCTGGCCGGCGACATCGGCTTCGCGCTCGACCACCTCGACAAGGAAGACCGGCTGAGCTACCTGGCCTACTACGACGAGATCACCGGCCTGCCCAACCGCACGCTTTTCCTGGAGCGCGCCGGCCAGCACCTGCGACCCCGCGAAGGGCCGCGGCCGCTGCTCGGGATCGCGCTGATGGACATCAGCCGGTTCCGGTTCGTCAATGACACGCTGGGGCGGCAGATGGGGGACGAGCTTCTCAAGCAGGTGGCGCAGCGGCTGCAGCGTGCGGCGGCCGATGTGCACGGCGTGGCGCGCATCGGGATCAACAGTTTCGGCATGGCCGTGGCCGGCGCCCGCGATGCCGGGGCCGTGGCGCTGGTGGTGGACCATCTCATGCGCAGCTGCTTTGATGCGCCCTTCCTGCTGGGGCAGACCGAGCTGCGCATGGCCGCCAAGGCAGGGGTGGCCCTGTACCCCATGGACGGCGTGGATGCCGAAGCGCTGCTGCGCAACGCCGAGGCCGCGGTCGGCAAGGCCAAGGCATCGGCCGACAGCCTGCTGTTCTACACCTCTGAAATGAACACCCGCGTGGCCGAGGCGCTGAGCCTGGAAGGCCGCCTGCGCGAAGCGCTGGAGCAGGGCCAGTTTGTTTTGCACTACCAGCCCAAGCAATGCCTGGCCAGCGGCGTCGTGGCGGGCGCCGAGGCGCTGATCCGCTGGAACGATCCGCACCGGGGCCTGGTGCCACCGGGGCTCTTCATTCCCATCCTGGAGGAGACCGGCCTGATCTACGACGTGGGCCGCTGGGCCCTTCGCCAGGCGCTGGCGGACAACCGGCGCTGGCGGCAGGCGGGCCACGCGCCGCTGCGCGTGGCGGTCAATGTGTCGTTCCTGCAGCTGCGGCACCGCAACTTCGTGGCCGAGGTGCGCGAGGCCCTGGCCCTGGACCCGGGGGCAGGCGGCGGGCTGGAGCTGGAGATCACCGAAAGCATGGTGATGGAGGACGTGGAGCACAGCAGGCGCAGCCTGCACGCCCTGCGCGAGATGGACATCACGATCGCCATCGACGATTTCGGCACCGGGTTCTCATCGCTGAGCTACCTGGCCACGCTGCCGGCCGACACGCTCAAGATCGACCGCTCCTTCATCCTGGGCATGGACACCGGAGCCCAGGGGCAGGCGCTGGTGTCCACCATCATCAACATGGGGCACTCGCTGGGGCTCAAGGTGGTGGCCGAGGGGGTCGAGACGGACGACCAGTGCCGCCGGCTCGCACTGCTGGGCTGCGACGAGATCCAGGGCTACCTGCTCAGCCGGCCCCTCCCCGCGGACGTGTTCGAGGCCCAGTTCCTGGCGGGTTCCGCCAGCGTGCCCGCGCATTGAGCCCGGCGGCGGTCCCTTGGCGGGCCCCGCCGCCGCGCCGCCGCGTGGTGTCAGTGTTTTTGCACCAACTTAATGATGCTGGAGAAATCCAGCGCGCCATGGCCCGCCAGGCTGTGCGCGGCATACAGGCTGCGCGCCAGGCCGCCGAGCGGGGTGGAGGCCTTCACGGCCGCGGCGTTCTCCTGCGCCAGCCCCAGGTCCTTGAGCATGAGGTCGGTGCCGAAGCCGCCCGCATAGCCCTTGCTCGCCGGCGCGGTCTCCATCACGCCGGGCATGGGGTTGTACTTCTCCAGCGCCCAGTTGCCGCCCGAGCTGCGGCGCATGATCTCGGAGAGCACCTTCGGGTCCAGGCCATTGGCCACGCCCAGGGCGATCGCCTCGCTGGTGCCGGCCATCAGGATGCCCAGCAGCATGTTGTTGCAGATCTTGGCCGTCTGGCCCGCGCCCACGGCGCCGGCGTGAAAGATGTTGGCGCCCATCTTCTCGAGCACGGGGCGCGCGCGTTCCAGTGCCGGGGTGTCGCCGCCCACCATGAAGGTCAGCGTGCCGGCGATGGCTCCGCCCGTGCCGCCCGAGACGGGCGCGTCGATGAAGTCCATGCCCCGTGCCTTGGCGGCCTCGGCCACCTTGCGCGACGTGGCTGCGGCGATGGTCGAGCAGTCGATCACCAGCGTGCCCTCGGCCAGCAGCGGCAGCAGGCCGGGTTGCCGGTCGCTGCCCAGATAGAGCGTTTCCACGTGCTGGCTGGCGGGCAGCATGCTGATGACGACCTCGGCCCCTTGCACGCAGGCGCCGGCGTCCGTCGCGATGCGCACGCCATCGGCGGCGAGCTTGTCGCAGGCCGGCTTGGAGAGGTCGAAGGCGCCCACGTCGTGGCCCGCCTTGTGCAGGTTCAGGGCCATGGGGCCGCCCATGTTGCCGAGGCCGATGAATGCAATCTTCATGGTGTGTTTCTCCTGGATGTCGTTGTGGTGGTGAATCGGGTTGGTATGAAATTGATAGCTGCCAGCGCTTGATTTCAAAGGGCTACCGGCCGAAAAGGCTTGAAAATCACTCGGCGAAATCTGCGCCGCGGGCTTTCAGCTCCGCGCGCAGCACCGAGCGGTGACAACGCGATTCGTCCTCGCAGTAGCAGCCCAGCGACATCGCGGCATGGCGCGAGAGCGCGGCCAGCAGGTCCAGCGTGCGGCTGGCCTCGGGCTGGGCCAGTTCCTTGCGGAACTGCTTGACGAACGCTTCCCACTCCTTGTCCGTCTGCGCCTGCTGGCCCTGGGCCATGAGTTCGGCCGTGGGGGACAGCAGGGGGTACCACACGTCGTAGTAGTCGCGGCTGGCGAACTCGGTCTTGGGCACGCCACGCGGCGGGCGGCGCACGGTGCCGATGCGGGTGCCTTCCCCGGCGGCGCGCGGGGTGCCGAGGCGGACGATGCGAAGGGGCATGGTGGTGGGCTCCAGGGAGGGTGGGGCAGATCAGTCGTCGGCTTCGAAGATGCTGTGCTTCTTCGCGGCGGTTTTTTTGGCGGGCGCTTTCCTGGCCGCGGCCGGGGTGTTGGTTGTTTTCTTCTTGCGCGGCGATGCCTTGGCCAGCGGGTTGTAGGCCAGGGCTGCTTCGAGCCAATGGTTCCACTGTGCGCGCGTGGCGTAGCCATTGGGCTCCACCCAGAAGTAGCCCTTCATGCCGCCGCCGGGCGACAGCTCGCGGGTGTTCTGCATCTCCTGCACCTCGCCATGGCGCTCCGGCGGCAGGCGCACCAGCAGTTCCTCGCCCTTGACGGCGACACACATCTTGCCGTCCACAAAAAACGCATGGGTGCCGAACAGCGGGCGCTCCTCCACGTCGCTGCGGTGCGCGAGCGCCGTGCGCACGGCGTCGATCAGGTGCAGGGTTTCGTCGGAGAGGGGGCGGGCGGGCATGGTTTCAGGTCAAATAGGCCGCTAGCGCTTGATGGATAAGCGCTGGCAGCTATAAAAACAGGAGTTATTGCCTAGCGGATGGCCTCCGTCGCATCCCCGTCCAGCATGCGCCGCGCAATGATCACGCGCATGATTTCGTTCGTGCCTTCCAGGATCTGGTGCACGCGCGCGTCGCGCAGCAGGCGCTCCAGCGGGTATTCGCGGATGTAGCCATAGCCGCCGTGCAACTGCAGGGCGTCGTTGATGACGGTGAAGCCCGCGTCGGTGGCGAAGCGCTTGGCCATGGCGCAGTAGGTGGAGGCGTCGCGGGCCCCCGCGTCCAGCTTGCTGGCGGCCAGGCGCACCATCTGGCGCGCGGCCACGAGTTCCGTCGCCATGTCGGCCAGCTTGAACTGCAGGGCCTGAAAGCTGGCGATGGGTTTGCCAAACTGCTTGCGGTCCTGCATGTATTGCTGCGCGGCGTTGAGCGCGCCTTGCGCCGCGCCCACCGAGCAGGTGGCGATGTTGATGCGCCCGCCGTCCAGGCCCTTCATCGCGATCTTGAAGCCTTCGCCCTCGCGGCCCAGCAGGTGGTCGGCGGGGATGCGCACGTTGTCAAAGCTGATGGTGCGCGTGGGCTGGCTGTTCCAGCCCATCTTGTGTTCCTTCTTGCCGTAGCTGATGCCGGGCGTATCGGCGGGCACGGCAAAGGCGCTGATGCCGCCCGCGCCCGAATTCGCGTCGCCCGTGCGCGCCATGAGCACCAGCACGTCGGTGCTGCCTGCGCCGCTGATGAAGGCCTTGCTGCCGTTGATGACATAGTCGTGGCCCACCAGTTCGGCACGCGTCTTGAGCGAGGCGGCGTCGGAGCCTGCGCCGGGCTCGGTGAGGCAGTAGGACGCGAGCTTCTCGCCCGTGGTCAACAGCGGCCCCCAGTGGTCGCGCACGACGGGGGTGGCCCAGGTGCCCAGCATCCAGGTGGCCATGTTGTGGATGGTGATGAAGGCGGTGGTGCTGGGGTCGATGGCGGCCATTTCCTCGAACACCAGGGTGGCGTCCAGGCGGGGCAGGGCGAGGCCACCGGCGTTCTCGGGTGCATACAGGCCACAAAAGCCCAGCTCGCCCGCCTTGGCGATGGCTTCCTTCGGGAAGATGCCCTCGGCGTCCCACAACGCCGCGTGGGGCGCGAACTCGGCTTGCGCAAAGTCGCGGGCCGTCTGGGCAAAGGCGCGTTGTTCTTCGGTGAGTTCAAAGTCCATGGTGTTCTGTCTCGTCGTCGGTTCTTGTTGTTCTGGGCGCCCGGGTCAGGGCCTGGCGGATGGGTGGTCCAGCGTCAGCCAGCGCATCAGGCCCTTGCGGCGGGTCTCGGTCTCCGTCGTCAGACACTCGTGGTAAAGGCGCGGCCACTGGGGCTGCGACTCGGCACTGCGCGTGGCCTGCTTGCAGCGCGTGGTGCGTTCGCGCTGCCAGGCGGTGTGCTCCTGGCGCAACTGGGGCCGCTCGTGGGCCGACAGCGCGCGCATCACATCACCGTAGAGGATCGCGATCTGCGTGTCTGCCGCCTGAAAGGCCTGCACGGCGCAGGCATTGGTTTCGTCCACGCTGCCGCCGGGCTTGCAGGCGGCACCGGCCTGCGCGTGGGCATCAGCTCCCACCAGCATCACGCAAGCCGCACCGAAGACCATGGCCCATCCCCGTATCATTGTCAGATCAATTTGCATGCCCCGCTTTTACCATCGACCACAGTGGTCACGACTGGCGCGGCCTAAGGCCAGTGCCACCGTGCAAGGGCCGCCCCGCCGCACGGGTGGCGTCCCCCTTCCGCATCGCGCAGCGATGCAAGAGAAGAGAAGGGGGAAGGCGCGCAGCGCCTCAGGGGGATGTCACTTCAAGCTAATCGTCGTGTTCACACCATGCGACGTGGTGCTGTCATCAAACCAGCGGGCCGTCACCGTCTTGGTCTGCGTGTAGAACATGACGACCTGCTTGCCGTAAGGACCCAGGTCGCCTAGCTTGGACGCGCGCGAACCCGTGAACGAGAACAACGGCACTGGCACGGGGATTGGCACGTTGATGCCGACCTGGCCCACATCGATCTCTTCCTGGAACTTGCGTGCAGCCGCACCCGACTGGGTGAAGATGGCGGTGCCGTTGCCGTTGGGGTTGCTGTTGATGAATTCGATGGCTTCATCGATGTCGGCGGCGGGCACCAGGGCCAGCACGGGGCCAAAGATTTCCTGGTCGTAGATGGCCATGCCGGGCTGCACGTTCGAGAAGATCGTCGGGCCCACGAAGTTGCCCTTTTCATAGCCGGGCACCGTGGGCTTGCGGCCGTCCAGCTCCAGCGTGGCGCCGTCGGCAATGCCGCGTTCGATCAGGCCTTCCACACGCGAGAGCGCCGCACAGGAAACGAGCGGCCCCACGTCCGTGCCCTTTTCGGTGCCGCCGTTGACCTTGAGCGTCTTGGCCTTGGCCACCAGATCGGGAATCCACTTTTGCGCCTCGCCTACCAGCACCACCACGGGCAAGGCCATGCAGCGCTGGCCGGCCGCGCCAAATGCGGCACCGGCGATGGCGTTGAGCGACTGTTCCTTGTTTGCGTCGGGCAGGATGATCGCGTGGTTCTTGGCGCCCATCATGCATTGCGCGCGCTTGCCGGCCAGGGTGGCGCGGTTGTACACATGGGTGCCCACCTTGGTGGAGCCCACGAAGGAGACTGCCTTGATGTCCTTGTGGTCGCAGATCGCGTTCACGGCCATTTCACCGCCATGGATCACGTTGAGCACACCGGGTGGAATGCCGGCTTCCAACGCCAGCTCCACCAGGCGCATGGTCACCATGGGGTCCTGCTCGGAGGGCTTGAGCACGAAGGTGTTGCCCGTGGCAATCGCCATGGGGAACATCCACAGCGGGATCATGGCCGGGAAGTTGAAGGGCGTGATGCCCGCGCACACACCCAGCGGCTGCAGCAGGGTGTAGGTGTCGACGCCACCGGCCACGTTGTTGGCCAGCTCACCCAGCTGCAGGTTGCCGATGCTGGCGGCGTGTTCCACCACTTCCAGGCCACGGAACACGTCGCCTTCGGCGTCGGGCAAGGTCTTGCCTTGTTCGGCCGTGAGGATGGCGGCCAGCTCGGCCATGTTTTCGCGGATGAGCTGCTGGTACTTGAGGAAGATGCGGGCGCGCGTGCCGATGGGCGTCTTCTTCCAGGTCTTGAACGCTTCCTTGGCCGAGGCCACGGCGGCATCGATTTCTTCAGCGGTGGCAAAGGGCACGCGGGCCAGCACCTCTTGCGTGGCGGGGTTCACCACGTCGCGCCACTCGGTGGTCTTGGACTCGACGAACTGGCCGCCGATCAGCAGCTTGACGGTGGGGGCCAGTGCGGCCACGCGGGTGGGTGCGTTCATGGTTTTGTCTCCGGGGGGTTGCAAACGGCCCGCGGTGCAGGCCAACCCGTGCATGTTATGCGTGCAAATATGTAATTACAAGGCGTTGCTCTGCAATGTGTATGTGCTTATTTGCACATGAAAACAGCAAGCCCGAACCCCAGCGGATCAGGGGATGAGCAGCCGAAGGCTCCTGTCCTCAGGGTGCGGTTTTTTGTTCAGTGAAGCAGAAATGCAAAAAGGGGCAAACGCTGCCGTCGGCCCCTTTTTTCCGCCGCTCCGTGGCGGGTTGGTCCATTCAGTTTCTGGACGGGTATATGCCCTCCACGGCAATGATGTAGTTCATCCCCAAATACGGGGGCATGATGGAAAACGGTTGACTGCCACCTGCAATACCGGTCGTCGCGCTGCTCATGGGCAATTGGGTATCGGCAGTGCCGCTGGCAGCATATTGGGCATTGCGCTGATTGGACGCTGCCGGCATCGCCCCGGGACCGGGTGCCTGCAGGGTGCCCAGGGTGGTGGATGCAGGAATGGTGGGCGCTGCATGGGTGTGTGCCGGCATTTCCGTGCTGATCAGCGTGTGGGTGGGGCTGCCGCCAATTTCACCCATGGTGACTTCGGGAAGTCCCGGCCCTTGGCCTGTGCCGACGGGAGCCCGGCCACGCAGGTCTGGCAAGGCAAAGGTGGTTTGTCCATTGCCGCCGTAGGTGGTGCCCAGCAGGGAAAACAAGGCCGTATTTTGGGCAATGCTCATAATTTGACCCTGGCAGAAAGCCCACCCACGGGGGGCGAAATTGCCAGCGAACATTTTGATTTCGGCAATAAACGGTTCACTCATAGCGATTCCTCATCAAGTCAAAAAGTAGCCAGTGATCCATCCACCCTGGGCGGCAGCGGACGCACCGAGGTGGGAGTAAGCCTGGTGGCGTTGGAGCCAGGTGCCGGTGACGGAGGTCGAGCGCTCCCACAACGGCCCTGCGCTGTCGCTGGCGGAACTGGCCCAGTACCGTTGTCCGCGAGGGCCCGCCAGCGGTTTGCTCGTCAATGCCGCCCAGACGTCCTTGGTGCTGGTTCCCGGGGGAGCGGCCGCCAGGGCGCTGCCCAGGCTGGCGCCGGCCTCTGCACCCAGCAGCGCAGCGGCGGTCCACGCAAGGCCTGCCTGTGCGAATCGAGTCTTCCAACCAGTCTCTGCGATGTCTGCGGTGGGCCAGCTTGCCACGGTCCATGGACGAACGCCCGAGGTGCCATCGGAAAGCCATGGGAACCCGGCCAGTTGGGTGCGCAGCAAGGCCGGCTGGGCTTGCCACCATTGGCTGAAACGGTGCGCCTGGGGGCCGGAGAACAATGCAATCACCGCATCCGGTTGCTGCGAAACAATCGCCTGCTTCAGATCACCAAATTCCGGTGAACGCCCTGGAGCGCCTGCAATGTGGCGGCCCACGATCTGCCCACCCAATGAGCGCCAGCGGTGCTGGAAGGCCTGGACAAAGTCATACCCCGATTCGTGCCAGCCCATCGACAGGAAAGCGCGTGGACCACATTGCGCGTGCACCTTGTCGGCCAGCGCGGATGCCATGGTGCACAGTTCGAGGCTGTGGCGAACCTGCAGGGGGTGCTGTTCCGAGGGAGTGGCGATGTCGGCGCCGCTGTCGCTGATCCAGAGGGGCACACCGGCCTTCTCCGTCAAGGCAGACACCTTTTTCGCTAGCAAAGGGGGTATCCACCCCATCACGGCATCGATCTTGCCGTCCTGCAGCGCGGACCCTATGGCCCTGGCGGGGGCTGCAGGCAAAGGGCCCGCCGACAACCAGGTCAGCCTGACCTGCGAGGCGCCAGCCTGCGCCATACCCAGCTCGACGCCCCGCTGGTAGTCGTGCCCAAGCTGGGGCAGCTTTTCCGACATGGGCGCGATGCCCAGGATGTGCCAATGGGGGCTTGACGGGCCGGCGGACGCGAGAACAGGCGTCGAGAGCTGGACGCCGGTGGCCGCCACCGCACTGCCCGCGGCCAGGAAATGGCGTCGATGCAGGGGGGCGATCATGGCAGTGCCTCCTCGGCGAGATGCGGGGAGGCTGCAGGATGGTGGGACTGGCGCAGGTCCTGAAGCCTCAGGTAGTGAGGGGCGATCCATTGCGCGGTCAGGGATTGAAGATGATCGCTTGCCATGCTGTGTTTGGATTCCGTGTCTGAAACATAGACTTGATGGGGGTGCTTGCCGTGCCGTGTGACACGTTCGCGCATCCGCTCTTGATCGGTCGCCGAGGCATTCCAGCCCATGTGGGAAAGCACCCGGGTTTCAATGGCGCCGGGCAGTTCGGCGTGGTCGAGCAGCAGTGTGCGTGCGGGGTCGAACTCCTGGGTCATGGCCGCATAGATGTTCCCCAGCACGCGCGCGCAGTAAAGCTCAGGGTGCATGACGGCCAGTTCATGGACGCTGAGACCGTCCAGGCATGCGCCCAGCGTGCCCGGCACAAGGAAGAAGGCGCGTTCTCGCATCTGCGAGACCAGCACCGCCAGGGGTTCCCGGGTCAGGAATGCCCAGGGCGTTTCGGGCCAGGCTTCCGCCACGAGCGGGGCCTTGTCTGTGTTCCAGGCGTCCAGCTTGATGCTGAAGGACTCCAGCCCCGGGCTGGCATCGTCGCAGCGCTGCCCCCAGGCACTGGCCCACGCCCGTAACGCACGGACGACCTGGGTCCTGTCCAGCCACCCGCTGGGCAAGGCCTGGCGCAGCAGAAAGTCCACCGGAGCGGGCTCCGACAGTTGCAGATGGTGCGGGCTTTCCGCCAGCGCCTGCGTGATGAGCGTGGAACCACAGCGCGACACGTGGAAGATGACGAGCGAGGGGTCCAGGCCCGGCGACCGATCATGCCAGGCCAGCAGGTCGTGAAGCGGCGTCTGGCGCCGGAACGCCAGATGGAAGGGGTGCTGCATCTGGCTCTGGATGCCGTGCTGGAAGAAGGGCTCGCGCATCGGCTCGTCGAGCATGCGGATCCAGTCCACCATCACCTGGCCCTTGGCGATGTAAAAACGGATCGGGCGCCAGCCGCTGAAGTTCACAGAATCCATTGTTCCACCCACGCGCGGCGCCCGGCCTTCATGGCCGACTCCACATCCGATGCGTCAAATTGAAAGCCGGCGTCCTGCCCCATGCGCACCGATTCCTGCACGAACTCGGCGGTGTTGGTGATGGCGCTGAGCCTTGCGGAGTGTTCCGCATCCGCTCCCACGAAGTCGCGAAACCGGATGAACTGGCTCCACGGGTCGCTGGGGTCGGGCAGGGGCTCGCCGGCATCGCTGGAGCGGAAGGCCTCGAACAGGCGCATGTCCACCGAGGTGTCCGCCACCAGGTGGACCCGGGTCTGGCTGCCACGGTTGCGAACCCGGTGCGGGCGCGATACGTCGACGTACCAGCACTCGCCAGCCCGCAGCGGGATGCGCTCGCCATCGACATGGAAGAACACCTGCTCGCCCGTCTGCAGCGGCACGTGCAGGCGGGCCTCGCCCCGCGCCGCGCACACGCCGGCATCGGTGTGCTCCTTGATTTCGCAGCCCGGCAGCAATTGCATGAGCCGCACGGACTTCCAGGGCAAGGCCATGGTGTCCAGCATGGCGCGCAGCGTGGGGCACTGTTCCAGCGCGGGCGTGTCGGCATAGCCCGATGCCGGCACATCAACAGGAACGACATCGATGGGGGCCTCGGGCGCGGAACGCAGCGCGAGGGCCTGCCAGCCGCCATCGTGGCGGCCCTCGTTGAAATGGGTGCGCCACAGCGAGGAGGGCAGGGCGTTGACTTCGGCCAGGGCCGCAGCGGCGTCGAACCGCCAGGGCAGCCGGGCTGTTTGCATGCCCTGCACCATCAGGCCCTGGGGCTGTGCTTGCGCAGGTGATTCCAGAGGCGTCATTGCGCGCAGATGGCGTAGGCGATGCAGGCCGACGTCAGGGTGGGAACGCGGTAGGAGTTCAGAAGCCGGATGCTCCAACTTTGCACCGAAGCGCCGCAAGCGCCGCCCGCCGTGGGGTAGTTGGCGGCGATGAACACGCCGCCCGTATCGATCCCGCCAGCCCCGCTGGCACCCTCGTACCCTCCCCCTACAACCTTCTCCCCGGGCAGGCAGCAGGCGGTCGCATTGCAACTGTCCGTGGTGCCGGTGCCGGTTGCGGTCCGCACATTGACACTGAGCGAGCCCGCAGGGCCTGGGAGGCCGGTCGCGCCCGTGGCACCCGTGGCGCCCGCAGGGCCTGTGGCGCCCGTGGGGCCGGTGGCTCCCGCCACGCCCGGAGCGCCGTTGCTACCCGCCGCGCCCGTGGCGCCGGCGGGGCCTGCCGTTCCGGTCGCGCCGGTCGCGCCAGTGGGGCCGGCGGCCCCGGTAGCGCCCGTGGTGCCTGCCGGGCCGGTGGCGCCGGTCGTTCCGATGGCTCCCGTCGCGCCGGTCGGGCCGGTCGCTCCCGTGGCTCCGGACGCCACGCCGGGGGCGCATTGCCCCAGCCGCCCGGACGGGCCGTCAAAGCACAGGACGCTGGTGTTCGTATTGGGCGTGCCCGACAGGCTGGGGACCAGCACTTCGCCGGAGCCTTGCACGCGCAGCCTGTCGGTGTTGGAGGGGCCTTTGATCACAAAGCCGCCACCGACAGGCGGCGTGATGCTCACATCCGCCGCATGGGCACCCAGGGTGGCCAACGCCAGGCAGGCCTGGCCGGCCCAAAGCGACTTGTATGAGAGAGTGGTGCGTGTCATAGATGTCTGAGGCTAAGGAAGCGGGGAGGCAAGAAAAGCGGGGCGTGGCCCGGGATGCGCGGAAAGGAAGCCCGCCGCGCGCGGCTTCTCGAAAGATGCAAGGAATGGGCCCGGGGCGCGGAGGCTGGCGCGGAGAAGCCCGGCACGGGCTTGTTTCTGGCGGGCAGCCGCGGGGGGCTGCATGAATGCATTCATCCTGTCCTCCCTGTGTATCGGCGGCCTTGGGGAATCCCTGGGCTCTTGTGGCTGTGCGCGGTCCCGCTGCTCGGTGCCGGGCGCGGCTGGAGTGTGCAACAAAAAACACAGAGTGTAAATTTTTAACAATCATCGCGTTTACAGCGAAAGGCGCCTGGTGCAGGAAAGGAGGAGGGCGAGCCCGGGGGCGTGCAGGCGTCGCATCCTCTTCTTCCAGGCGACGGGCTCCGAGGGCGCCACAATCGGCCCATGGATTGGGATCATTTCCGCTACTTTCTGGAGCTCGCGCGCGCCGGCACGCTGGTGGGCGCCGCACGCCGCCTGGGCGTGGAGCACACCACCGTGTCGCGCCGCCTGCAGGCGCTGGAGAAACAGGTGGGATCGGCCCTTTTCGCCCGTGAAGCCGGGGGCCACCGGCTCACGGAAGCAGGGCGGCAGCTGATGCCCAAGGTGGAGGCCATGGAGGCCGCGTTCCTCGCGGTGGAGAGTGCGGCGCCTGGTGTGCGGCAAGGGCTGCACGGCCTGGTGCGCATCGGCACCACCGAGGGTTTTGGCAACCTGATCCTCGCGCCGCAGCTGGCCCGCTTCGCACAGAACCACCCGGGCCTGGTGGTGGACCTTCTGGCGCTGCCCCGCCTGGTGCACCTGTCGCGGCGCGAGGCGGACATCGTGATCTCCCTGGAGCGCCCCGTGCGAGGCGCGGTGCTGGTGGTCAAGCTCACCGACTATGTGTTGCAGCTCTACGGCGCGCGCGACTACCTCGCCGGCCATGCGCCCGTCCACACGGCCGACGACCTGCGCGGCCACACCTTCATCAGCTATGTGGACGACCTGCTGTTCAGCAAGGAACTGCAGATCCTCGACGAGCTGCACCGCCCCGCGCATTTCGTGCTGCGCAGCACGAGCATCCTCGCGCAGTACGAGGCGGCGCGCGCCGGTGCCGGGCTGGCGGTGCTGCCCGCGTTCGTGGCGGCCCAAGATCCCTCGCTGGTCCCGGTGCTGCCCGGGGTGGCGCGGTTCCAGCGCACGTTCTGGATGTCGATGCCCGCCGAGAACAAGCACGTGGCGCGCATGCAGGCCACCTGGGCGTTCTTGCGCGAGGCCGTGGCGGCCCGGCAAGGGTTGCTGCTGCCTTCCATTGGTGCTATTGATTCGGGAGCTGCTAGCGCTTGATGGAAAAGCCTTACGGGCGCTTTTCATGAATTTTTTGCAGTGCCGCGTGTCCCGGCACCGGTGATTGCGCCGCGGGGCCCTGGCACGGCGGCATCGCCGATGAAGGAGACCTGTGATGGCCAAGTACCGGATATTGAGGCTGGACGCCATCGCCACCCCGTATCCGATCGATGCCACGGTGGCGTGGATCCGCACCATGCGGCAATAGGCGGCAGGGCTTGCAGGCCTTCAAGCCGGCTGTGCGGTTGCGATTGCTTGCAACCTGGCCAGCCCGGCTGCACTGAAACCCGCCCGTGGTGGATAGGATCGCGTCCCCGCCTCGCACGGCGCCGCCTGGAGCCCGCCTTTTGGCCACATGCCATGACCACCACCCCGACAGCCGCCGACCCGCCAGCCTCCGCCCGGCCCGGCGCCCCCGTGCCCCGCGTGCGCCAGCGCGCCGCCGCCATCGTGGTGCGCCATGACGGCAAGGTGCTGCTGCACCGCCTGGAGCACGACACGTTCTGGGCCCTGCCGGGCGGGGCCATCGAGCCCGGTGAAAGCGCCTGCGAGGCCATCGCGCGCGAACTGCATGAAGAGCTGGACACGGCGGTGGCGTTGGGCGCGCTGGGTTTTGTGGTGGAGAACTTCTTCCACCACGCGGGCCAGTCATTCCATGAAATCGGGCTGTACCTGCATGCAAGCCCTCTGCCGGGGTCTCTGCTGGCCCGCTCGGATGGGCCCTATGAGGGTGTGGAGGGCATGCACAAGCTCATTTTTGCGTGGTTTTCCGCGGATCAGCTCGCCAGCCTGGATGTGCGGCCCAGCTTCCTGCGCGCCGCGCTCGCGCAGGACCTGGCGCGGGGACCGCGTTCAGGCGTGGCCCAGGTGCGGCACATCGTGCACCGGGACACGCCGCAGGCGGTGGCTGCCATCGTGGACACGCAGGCGCAGCGCCCTTGTGCAGCCCGTCCACCCCTTGCGTGAGGCTGCCCATGCGGGCCGGCCCGGCCTGAAAGCGGCGCCCCTGCGGGCCCGCCGTGGCAAAGTGGCGGCTTGCGGCGGGCCACACTTCCGCCACCGCTTCCCCGTGACCCTTCAGAATGCACGCCGTGACTCCCATTGACCTCCAAGGCTATCTGCACCAGCACATTCCCCTGTCCCACGCCATGGAGGTGACGGTGGTCGACGCCACGCCGCAGCAGGTGGTGCTGGCCGCTCCGCTGGGGCCCAACATCAACCACCGCGATACGGTGTTTGGCGGCAGCGCATCGGCCGTGGCGATCCTGGCCGCCTGGTCGATGCTGCACCTGCGCCTGTCGGCCGAGCAACTGGGCAGCCGCCTGGTGATCCAGCGCAACACCATGGACTACCTCGTGCCCATGGCCGGCGCCTTCACCGCCGTGGCGCAGGCGCCCACGCCGCAGGCCTGGCGCTCTTTCACCCGGATGCTGCAGCGCAAGGGGCTGGGCCGGATCGTGCAGGCGTCGGCGCTGCACTGCGATGGGCGGCCAGCGGGGCGGCTGGAAGGAGAGTTCGTGGCGTTCGGGCCGGGTTACCCGTAGGGCAGGGCCCTGGGCGCACGCCGACTGCGGCGGGCCGCCGGGGCATCCAGCCCCCGGGTTTGTCCCCGCGCTCCGGGCAGGCGAGACGCCGGCGTGCTCCAACGCTGGGGCATGGAGCGCCGCGTCGCAGCCGGGATGTGCCTGACAGGTGCCGGACAGGTGCCGAAATGGGGTCCAAAGGGTGCTTTCATCCTGCCACTGCGTCGTGGGGCGCGGCGTACCCTTCATGTCCTGGGCGAAGCGGTGATCACGGTGGCCTTGTCCTTTTGTCTTCTCCAAGCAAGGACCAGCAGGAAGTGCCAGGACACCGGGCTTTGCCCCACAGGAGTCCATGGCGATGTCACCTCTTATCTCCGGCCTTGCGTCCGTAGCCTCTCTGATCTTCAACGCAGCCTCCAGCGGGCCGGGCAAGTCCGCCGCATCGCGGCGCGGCGCTGGCGCGACCGAGCCTGAGCCCTCCACGGTCCTCACCCTGAGTCCGCAGGCCGAGGCACTGGCAGGGTTTGCAGAAAAAGGCATTCTGGTCTCGCAGGGCAAACTCGACGGCCCCGCCGTGGGCGCGGTGGGGCGGGGCGGCGGTTCGGTGCCGGCGGGGGCTTCCGGCGCACCGGGCGGCCGGTTGGTCTCCAGGGAGGATTTTCGGGACCTGCTTGCCCGCTTTGGTGCCACCGAGGCCCAAACCGAGCAGCTGACGGCAGGTTTTGACACCAACAAGGACGGATCCATCTCGCAGGATGAATTCCTCAAGGGCCTGGCCAGTACCAAGGGCGCCCAGGCGGGCAGTGGTTTTTCGCAGGCGGTGATGCAGCTCATGGACCAGGGCGGCAACGCGGATGGCACGGTGGCGCAGAACGAGTTCGCGGCGTTCTCGACAGCCTTCGCGGCAGCGGGCCAGCGCCGGGCGTGAAAAGCCAGGCCGCAGGGGCATCGAACCCGGTGCCGCCAACGGGCATAAAAAAACGGCGCTTCCAAGGAAGCGCCGTTCTCTTGCGGGGCCGACAGGTGCCTCCACCCCCTTGCGGGAGCAGGGCCCCCGGCCTCAGCCGGGAGGTGTCGTCGTCATATCCTGCCCATCAGCAGCAGGATCACGAGAATCAGCACCACCAGCCCGATCCCGCCGCTGGGTCCGTAGCCCCATGAGCGGCTGTGGCCCCAGGTTGGCAGTGCGCCAACCAGGATGAGGATGAGGACGATCAGCAGAATCAGCGAGAGCGACATGGCAGTTCCTTGTTGTGTGTTGCGGTGACTGCATTGTTGGGGCGCCCCCCGGGGTGCGGCCGAAGGTGCCGCGCCCGCCTGGAGGTCAGGTTTTTCCGACGTGGCCTGTGGGAGGCCGCGCAGTGCCGCAGGGCGCGGCAGGTGGCTTGGGCGCTATAAAAAAAATAGCTGCCAGCGCTTGTTGTTAAAGCGCTGCAGCCATTTTCCGGTGTTATTCAGCTGCTGCCGGCCCGCTGGCCCTCAATGCGCTCCGGCCGCGTCGGCGGCGCCCGGGCCCTGGGCCCTGGGCGGCCGCCTGGTCAGCCAGATCAGCCCGATCAGCAGCAGGAACAGCCCGGCCGATCCGAGGAAGATGTCGTTGGCCGCGCGGGTGAATGCCTGCTGGTCGATCAGCCGGTTCACCTGCGCCAGCGCCTGCAACTGTGTCAGGCCCGATGCCATCAGGTTATCCAGCGTGATGGCGAACACGCCCTGGCCCTGCACCAGGCCCTCGGTCAGGTGCGCATGGTGCATGGCGGCGCGGCTTTCCCACAGCGTGGTGGCGATGGACGTGCCCATGGCCCCGGCGGTGATGCGCACGAAGTTGCTCAGCCCGGCGGCGGCCGGAATGCGCTCGGGGGCCACCCCGGCCAGCGTCAGCGTGGTCAGCGGGATGAAGAAGAACGCCATGGCCGCACCCTGCAGCAGGGTGGGGATCAGGATGTGGATGAAGTCGGTCTGCACGGTGAACTGCGAACGCATCCACAGCACGATGCCGAACACGATGAAGGCGCCCGTCGCCATGCGCCGGGGGTCCCACTGGCCGACCTTGCGGCCCACCAGCGGCGTGAGCAGGATGGCGAAGATGCCCACCGGCGCCAGCGCCATGCCGGCCGAGGTGGCGGTGTAGCCCATCCACTGCTGCAGCCACAGCGGCAGCAGCACCACGTTGCCGAAGAAGAGGGCATAGGCCACCGACAGCGCGAGCGCGCCGAAGGTGAAGTTGCGGCCCTTGAAGAGCTTGAGGTCCACCACCGGGTGCTTGTCGGTGAGCTCCCAGACCAGGAACACGGCGAACGCCACCACGGCGACGACGGCCATCACGATGATCTCGTTGGAGGCGAACCAGTCGAGTTCCTTGCCCTTGTCGAGCATGAGCTGCAGCGCACCCACCCACAGCACCAGCAGGGACAGGCCGACGGTGTCGATCGGCAGCTTGCGGATCGGGGTCTCGCGCTTGCGGTAGATGCCCCAGGTGAGCACGCCGGCCAGCAGCCCCACGGGCACGTTGATGTAGAAGATCCACGGCCAGGAGATGTTGTCCGTGATCCACCCGCCCAGGAGCGGCCCCACCACGGGCGCGACCAGCGTGGTCACGCCCCACAGGGCCAGCGCCGTTCCGGCGAGGGCACGCGGGTAACTGGCCAGGAGCAGCGTCTGCGACAGCGGGATCATCGGCCCGGCGACCAGGCCCTGCAGCACGCGGAAGAAGACCAACATCTCCAGCGACGAGGCGAAGCCGCACAGCCAGGAGGTGAGCACGAACAGCAGCACGCTCATGGTGAACAGCCGCACCGCGCCGAAACGCTGCGTGAGCCAGCCCGTGAGCGGCACCGAGATGGCGTTGGCCACGCCGAAGCTGGTGATGACCCAGGTGCCCTGGCCCGGGCTCACGCCCAGGTCACCGGCAATGGCGGGGATGGAGACGTTGGCGATGGACGAGTCCAGCACGTTCATGAACGTGGCCAGCGACAGCGACAGCGTGCCCAGCAGCAGGGCCGTGCCCTGCAGCGGGGGGTAGGCCGCAGGCGGCCCGGGCGGGGCGGCTGGCGGCGGCGGCGCGGCGGGCAGCGCCGAGGCGCCGGCCTGGTCCGCGGTGGGGTTGGCGGCAGTCATGGAAAAGACTCCGGCTTACTGCACCACAGGGGCGCGCACGGGGGCGGAGGCGTGGTTCTGTTCCTGCCCGGCGCTGCCGCCCGGCGTCTGGACCACCTTGGGCGAGGCCACGGCCAGGGCCTTGCGGCCCAGGTTGGCGGCGATGATCTGGGCCACCTCGTCGTCGGCGGCCTTGAACTGCGCGTCGAACACGGCGGTGGCGGCCACGGGCGTGGTGCGCTGCGTATCCGACAGGGTCTTGCCGCTCTGGTCGGCCGTGTCCACCTTCACGTCCATCGACAGGCCCACGCGCAAGGCGTGCTCGCTGACTTCCTTGGGGTCGAGGGCAATGCGCACGGGCACGCGCTGCACCACCTTGATCCAGTTGCCCGTGGCGTTTTGCGCGGGCAGCAGCGCGAAGGCGGCGCCCGTGCCGGCACCCAGGCCGGCGACCTTGCCGTGGTAGACGACCTTGGTGCCGTATACGTCGGCCACCAGCTCGGCGGGCTGGCCGATGCGCAGGTTCTGCAGCTGGCTTTCCTTGAAGTTGGCGTCCACCCACAGGTCGTTCAGGGCCACCAGCGTCATCAGCGGGGCACCTGCCTGCACGCGCTGGCCCACCTGCACACCGCGCTTGGCCACATGGCCGTCGAGCGGCGCCACCAGCTGGGCGCGCTGCACGGCCAGGTAGGCCTCGCGCACGCGTGCCGAGGCGCGCTGCACGTTGGGGTGCTGCTCGATGGAGGTGCCTTCGGTCTGCGTCTGGCTGGCGGCCAGTTGCTCCTGCGCGGCCACCACGGCGGCCTGGGCGGCGGCCACGGTGCTCCTGGCGGCCGTGGCCTGGGCATTGGCGTGCTGGAACTCTTCCTTGCCCACGGCGCCGCTGGCCATCAGCGGCGCGCGGCGGGCCACGTCGTCCTGCAGGCGGGCGGCTTCGGCCTGGGCGCGCGCCAGGTCGGCGCTGCGCAGGCTGACCTGGGCCTTCAGCGTGGAATTGTTGGCGAACAGGGTGCGCACTTCACGCACGGTCTGCGCCAGCTGGGCCTCGGCCTGCTCCAGCGCCACGCGGGCATCGGCGGGGTCGAGCTTGACCAGCAGCTGGCCGGCCTTCACGTAATCGGTGTCGTCCGCGCCGATGGAGACCACGGTGCCGCCGATCTGCGGCGTGATCTGCACCACGTTGCCCGCCACGTAGGCGTTGTCGGTGGTCTCCACATGGCGGCCATTGGCCCAGTGCCAGCCGCCCCAGCCGATGGCGGCCAGGGCCACGGCGGCGGCGATCAGGGTCAGGCCCCGGCGGCGGGCGGTGTTGGCTTCTTGGGAGGTGAGGGGTTCGCTCATGGCTGTGATCTTTCGGTAGGTGTTTGTTGTATGTGTTTTTCGTGTGCCAGGAATCAGCGCGCGGCGGTGCGCAGCGTGTCGGTGTCGTCCGTCCAGCCGCCGCCCAGGGCCTTCATCAGCATGAGGCGGGTGTCGAGCTGGCGCGCGCGCAGGTCCACGGCCAGGCGGCGCTGGGCGAGCACCTGGCTTTCGGTGGACAGCACCACCAGATAGTTGCCCAGGCCCGCGCGGTAGCGCTCCTGCGCGAAGCGGTAGGCCTTCTCGGCGCTGGCGGCGGCATCGTCCTGCAGCGCCTGCTGGCGCGTGAGCGACTGCACCGAGGCCATGGCGTCGCCGGCTTCCTTGACCGCGTCGAGCACCATGCCGTTGTACTGGGCGATGGCGGCGTCGAGCTCGGCCTGGCGGCCGCCCAGCTGCGCGCGCAAGCGGCCGCCGTCGAAGATCGGCAGGCGCAGCGCGGGCGTCACGCCCATCTGGCGCGAGCCGGCGCTGAACAGGTTGTCCAGCCCCAGCGAGTTCAGGCCGATGAAGGCGCCGATGTTGATGTTGGGATAGAACTCCGTGCGCGCGACCTTCACGCCCTGGGTGGCGGCTTCCACGCGCCAGCGCGCGGCCACCACGTCGGGGCGGCGGCCCAGCAGGTCGGCGCCCAGCGCCTCGGGCACGGGCGCGGGCTGCAGGGCGGCCAGCTGCGGGGTCAGGGTGGTGAGCGCATCGGGCGCCTGGCCGGTGAGCACGGCCACCTGGCGGCGCGCCAGGGTGATCTGCTCGTCCAGCGCCTCGATCTGCGTGCGCGCATCGGGCACGGCGGCCTGGGCCTGGGTCAGCTCGACCTGGCTGTCCAGGCCCGCGGCCACGCGGTCATTGGTCAGGCGGCGCTGCTCTTCGCGCTGCTCCAGCGCGCGCACCGCGACTTCGCGTTGCGACACCAGGCGCGCCAGGGCCACGTAGCTGCGCCCCACCTGGGCAGCCAGGGTGTTGGCTGCCGCGGCAGCATCGGCCTGGGCCGCGCGCGCCTGGCCCAGGGCGGCCTGCAGCTCGGCGGCGTGCTGGCCAAAGAAGTCGGGCGACCAGCTGAACGTCGCCTGCACCGTGCCACTGTTGTAGGTGTTGCCGGCCACCGGGGCGGGCACCAGGCCGTGCGCGGTGTAGCGCTGGCGCGTGGCGTCCACGCCCAGGTTCACCTGCGGGCCGCTGGCGGCTTCGCGCACCTGGCTCAGCGCCACGGCCTGCTCCAGGCGGGCGAGGCTCACGGCCAGGCTGGGGCTGCCCTGCAGGGCCTTGTCGACCAGGGCATTGAGCTGTGTGTCGCCCAGGGTGGTCCACCACTGCGACGGGGCGGCCGATTCGCTGGCCGAGGCGTTCAGGCCCGCCCCGGCAGGCGTGGTCTGTGCCAGCGGCGTGTGCGCCGGCCCGGGGCTGGCGCAGCCGACCAGGAACAGGGCGGCCGCCAGCGCGACGGCCGAGACGGCGAAGTGGGCCGCCACGGCGGCGCGGGTTGAAAAGAGGGTGGGTTGGGACACGTCAATCTCCAGGGATTCGAAAAAAGTACGGGGCACCGCGATCAGGGCTGCGCGGGCGGCTGCTGGCGCAGCGTTTCGCCATTGGCCAGCATGCGGCGCAGCATGCGCAGCAGCAGCTGCCATTCGTCGTGGGTGAAGTCGCTCAGGTGGCCGTTGAGCACGTCCGCCAGCACGGCGGGCACCTGGGCGGCCACGGCCTGGCCTTCGGCAGTGAGCGCGAGCTGCACCACGCGGCGGTCGGTGGTGGAACGCTCGCGCAGCACCAGGCCCTTGGCTTCGAGCCGGTCGAGTGCCCGGGTCATCGACGCCGGATCGGTCTCCAGGTCGCGGGCGAGGCTGGCCACCGTGGTCTTGTCGCAGCGCGAGATCTTGTACAGCGGCAGCCACTGGGCGTAGGTCAGGTCGCGCGGAGCCAGCTGCGCATCCGCCTGGGTGCGGATGGAGGACATCACCTTGCGCATGAGGTAGCCCACGCTGTCCTCGGGCTGGAGGTGGTCGGGGCTGTAGAAGCCCTGGATCGAGGGGGTGGGGCGCGCGGAAGTCATGGGCAGGAATTTAATTGACTAGACAATGATTGTCTTTGCAATCAACTGATTCCCGAGTTGTTGCCAGGGGTTATTGCAACTTCCGGCCCTGGGTGAGATGGCCGTGCCACGGCCTTTGGGCTATGGTGCTGGCACATCCCATCGAGAGCAGGGCACACCCTTGAATCCTTCGCCACCCCCGTCTGCGCACGCCGCGCGCCCCACCCCGGCCGAAAGGCGGGCCACCTTTTCCCTTGCACTGCTTGTCTGGTTCGCCGTGCTGCTCCAGCTGGTGCTTTCCCTGCGGCTTGCATTGGCCGGCGGCCAGTCCGCCCTGCAGGGCCTGGTGGCCTATCTGGGGTACTTCACCGTGCTCACGAACATCCTGGTGGCCCTGGTGCTGACCTTGCCGGCGGTGGCCGCAGGCTCCTCCTGGGGGCGGTTCTTCGCGCGCGCGCCGGTGCAGGCGTGTGCCGCCATCAGCATTGTTCTGGTGGGCCTGGCCTACCACTTCCTGCTGCGCAACATCTGGGATCCCCAGGGCTGGCAGTGGCTGGCCGATGTGCTGCTGCACTACGCGGTGCCCGTGCTGTTCGGCCTGTACTGGCTGGGGGCCGCGCCCGGCAAGCGCGGGTTGCGGTGGTGGGTGCCGCTCGCAGCCTGCGCCTACCCGCTGGCGTACTTTGCCTATGCGCTGGTACGCGGCGTGTGGCTGGGCAGCTACCCGTATCCGTTCATCGATGTGAACGCCCTGGGGTATGCCATGGTGCTGCGCAATGCGGCTGGCCTGCTGGGCGGCTTCGTGCTGGTGGGCTTCCTCTTCCTGGGGGCGGGCAGGTGGGCGGAGCGCGTGCTGCGCGGCGCCTGAGCGTGCGCGCGGGCGGCGGATCGCCCGATATAGTCTCAAGGCCCATCGGCCCAGCCTTCTTTTTGTGTCCCCCGGACTTTCCATGACCACAGCCGTTTCCTCCAGCGCCCCGCCCACCCCCGGCCCCTTGCTGCGCATCGCCGTCATGGGCGCGGGGGCGGTGGGCTGCTACTACGGCGCGCTGCTGGCACGCGCCGGGCACCCGGTGACGCTCATTGGCCGGCCCGCCCATGTGCAGGCCGTGCGCGAACGCGGGCTGCGCCTGCAGACAGCCGTGCTGGATGTGCAGGTGCCGCTGGCGGCCAGCACCGAGGCCAGCGCGGTGCTGGGGGCCGACGTGGTGCTGTTCTGCGTCAAGTCCTCGGACTCGGAGGACGCCGCGCGCGGGATGCGCCCGCACCTGGCGCCCGGCACGCTGGTGCTGACCCTGCAGAACGGCGTGGACAACGACGAGCGCGTGCGCGCCGTGCTCGGCGCCAGCACCCCCGTGGCCGCCGCCGTGGTGTACGTCGCCACCGCCATGGGCGGCCCGGGGCATGTGGTGCACCATGGCCGGGGCGAGCTGGTGATTGCGCCATCGCCACGCAGCGGCGAGGCCGCCCGCCAGCTCACGGCGGCGGGCATCCCCACCCAGGTGTCAGACAACGTGCGCGGTGCGCTGTGGGCCAAGCTGGTGCTCAACAGCGCGTACAACGCGCTCTCGGCCCTGTCGCAACAGCCTTATGGCCCGCTGGTGCAGGTGCCCGGCGTGACGCAGGTGATCGCCGACATCGTGGCCGAATGCCTGGCCGTGGCCGCTGCGGACGGAGTGACGATTGCGGGCGACGTGCAGGCCGCCGTGCGCGGCATCGCTGCCACCATGCCCGGCCAGTTCTCGTCCACCGCACAGGACCTGGCGCGGGGCAAGCCCACCGAGATCGACCATCTGAACGGCTACGTCGTCAGGCGCGGGGCCGCCCTGGGCGTGCCCACGCCCCTCAACCACGCTTTGCTGGTCCTCGTGAAATTGGCGGAGATGAAGGGCGCTGCGGGCTGAGTGGGCGGCCAGGCGATCTCGCGGCCGGGCCTCCGTCATGCCAGGGCCGCTTCCTCCAGCAGCCGCTCGCGCACTTCCTGCGCCGCCTGCACCATGTGGCGCAGCGCGGCTTCCGTCTCGGGCCAGCCCCGGGTCTTGAGGCCGCAGTCGGGGTTCACCCACAGGTGCTCCACGGGCACCACCTCGGCGGCCTTCTCCAGCAGCGCGGCCATCTCCTGCACGCCGGGCACGCGAGGCGAGTGGATGTCGTACACGCCGGGGCCGATCTCGTTGGGATATTTGAAGTCGCCAAAACCCTGCAGCAGTTCCATGTCCGACCGGCTGGTCTCGATGGTGATCACATCGGCATCCATGGCCGCGATGGCGGGCAGAATGTCGTTGAACTCGCTGTAGCACATGTGGGTGTGGATCTGGGTGTCGTTGTGCACGCCGCTGGCACTGATGCGGAACGCGCGTGTGGCGCGCTCCAGATAGCTCTTCCACCCGGCGCGGCGCAGCGGCAGGCCCTCGCGGATCGCGGGCTCGTCGATCTGGATGATGGCGATGCCTGCGGCCTCGAGGTCGCACACCTCGTCGCGGATGGCCCAGGCGATCTGGTCGGCCGTGGTGGCGCGCGGCTGGTCGTCGCGCACAAAGCTCCACTGCAGGATGGTGATGGGGCCGGTGAGCATGCCCTTCATGGGGCGGTCGGTCAGGCTCTGCGCGTACTGCGTCCAGGCCACGGTCATGGGCGTGGGGCGGGCCACGTCGCCGTAGATGATGGGCGGCTTCACGCAGCGTGAGCCATAGCTTTGCACCCAGCCGTTGGCGGTGAAGGCGAAACCGTCGAGCTGCTCGCCAAAGTATTCGACCATGTCATTGCGCTCTGCCTCGCCATGCACCAGCACGTCGATGCCCAGGGCTTCCTGCTTGCGCACTGCCAAGGCAATTTCGGCTTGCATCTTTTGTTGGTAGTGGGCCGCATCCAGTGCCCCGCGCTTGAAGGCGGCGCGTGCGGCGCGGATCTCCGCCGTCTGCGGGAACGAGCCAATCGTGGTGGTGGGCAGCAGCGGCAGCTTCAGGCGTGCGCGCTGTGCCTTTTGCCTGGCGGGAAAGGCGTCGTGGCGCTGGTCGGCCCCCGGCGCAGCGGCGGCCAGGCGGGCGGCCACGGTGGCACGGTGAACGCGGGGGCTGGCGCGGCGGGCGGCCAGGGCGATGCGGGCGGCGTGCAATTCATCGTCCACCGCAACCTCGCCTTGCGACAAGGCGGTGGAGAGCACACGCAGCTCGTCGAGCTTTTCGACGGCAAACGCCAGCCAGGATTTCACTTCGGCATCCAGCTGCGTTTCGGCCTCTAAGCTGAACGGCACATGCAGCAGCGAGCACGACGGTGCCAGCCACAGCTCGCCCTGGTGCTTGTCGGCCACAGGGCGCAGCTTGGTCAGAGCGGCATCGAGGTCGGTGCGCCAGATGTTGCGGCCGTCCACGATGCCCACCGACAGCACCTTGTGCGAGGGCAGCCAGTCCGCCACGCCCACCAGTTCTTCCGGCGCGCGCACGGCATCCACATGCAGGCCCGCCACGGGCAGCTGGCAGGCCAGGCGCAGGTTCTCGGCCAGGGGCGAGAAGTAGGTGGCCAGCAGCAGCTTGGGCGCGCTGCGCGCCAGTTGCCAGTAGCTGGGCTCAAAGGCATGGCGCCACACATCGGGCAAGTCCAGGCCCAGGATGGGTTCGTCGATCTGCACCCATTCCACGCCCTGGGCCTTCAGGCGCGCCAGCACGGTTTCGTACACCGGCAGCAATGACTCCAGCAGGCTGAAGCGGTCAAAACCCGCCGTTTTGGATTTGCCCAGCCACAAAAAGCTCAGCGGCCCCAGCAGCACCGCCTTGACCTTGTGGCCCAGCGCCTGCGCTTCAGAGACTTCCTCGAACAGGCGTTCGCTGGCCAGGTGGAACTGCGTGCCGGCGCTGAACTCGGGCACGAGGTAGTGGTAGTTGGTGTCGAACCACTTGGTCATCTCCAGCGCGGGCTGGCCTGCGGTGGTGTGCTTTGCCTGGCAACCGGCGCTGCAGCCCTGATGGTCTTCGGCGGCGTGGGCCGACACGCCCCGCGCCATCGCAAAGTAGCGCGCCAGCTCGGGCGTGTGGCCGTCAAAGCCAAAACGGGCAGGCTCGCAGCCCAGCAGCTGGATGTGGTTGGCCACGTGGTCGTACAGCGCAAAGTCGCCCACCGTCACACAACCCAGGCCCGCATCGGCCTGCGCCTGCCAATGCAACTGGCGCAATTGGGCGGCGGTGGCCTGCAGCTCGGCCTCGGTGCTGTCGCCGCGCCAGAAGGACTCGAGCGCGAATTTCAGTTCGCGCTGCGCCCCCATGCGCGGAAAACCCAGTGTGTGCGTGAGCACAGGGCGAGAGGAGGATTGGGCGGCGAGCGACATGGTGATTTCCTTCTTCTGAATGGAGCAATGCAATGAAGGCACCGATGGTCGCGCGGGCTCGTTTATTATTCAAACGAAAGTTTTATGCGATCAACTTGAAAATTAGTAATGAACCAGTCGATTCTGGAAGTGCGCCACCTGCGCACCCTGGTCGCCCTGCGCGACAGCGGCAGCCTGGTGCGGGCCGCGCAGCTGCTCAACCTCACGCAGTCGGCGCTGTCGCACCAGATCAAGCTGCTGGAGGACCGCTATGGCCAGCCGCTGTTTGAGCGCAAGTCCGTGCCGCCGCAGTTCACCGCCGTGGGCGAACGCCTGCTGGCCCTGGCCGATGCCATGCTGCCGCAGGTGGAGGGAGCCGAGCGCGACATTGCCCGCCTGGTATTGGGGCAGGGCGGGCAGATGCGCATTGCGGTGGAATGCCACACCTGTTTTGACTGGCTGATGCCCGCCATGGATGCGTTTCGCACCCGCTGGCCCGAGGTGGAGCTGGACATCGTGAGCGGCTTTCACGCCGACCCCGTGGGCCTGCTGCACCAGGGCCGGGCCGACGTGGCCATCGTGTCGGAGGTGGATGCCGACGAGGCGGGCGTGGACTACCACGCGCTGTTTGGCTTCGAGATCCGCGCGCTGCTGGCCAACACGCACCCGCTGGTCGCCAGGCCGCACCTGGTGGCGCAGGACTTTGCCGACCAGACCATCATCACCTACCCCGTGCCCGACGAAATGCTGGACCTGATCCGCCAGGTGCTGGAGCCCGCCGGGGTGCGCCCGCCGCGCCGCACCACCGAGCTGACGGTGGCCATGCTGCAGCTGGTGGCCAGCGGGCGCGGCGTGGCGGCGCTGCCGCTGTGGGCGGTGCAGAGTTACCTGGACCGGGGGTATGTGACGGCCAGGCCCATCGGAGCCCGGGGGGTGCGGGGCGAACTGCACGCCGCCTGCCTGCCCAGCTTGTCGGCCAAGCCGTACCTGCAGGACTTTGTGCAGGTCACGCGCGAGACGAGTTTTGTCACGCTCAAGGGCGTGGAGTTGTTGTGACAATTGGATCCGGCGCGTACTTGTCGCCCACCTCTTCGCGCAGCGGGTGGGTGTCGTAGACGATGTTCATGTCGCGGATGCGGGTGCTGCCCGCGTCGAACGTGAACACATCCACGCAGGTGAAAGTCACCTCCCGGCCATCGTTCAAGGTCCAGTCGTAGCGGAAATAGGCGGCGACCCGCACGGCGCCGCCGCTTTCTGGTTGGGCGGAGGCGAACAGATCCAGCACGGTGATCACGCTGCCGCTGGAGGCCTGGGCGAGCTTCTTGAAAAAGTCGCTCGCGCGCATCGTGCCCAGGAACGGCGAGTGCACCATGCCATCGTCTTCAAAACAGGCAATCAGCCCGTCGGTATGACTGGCATGCAGGTGGGCGAGGTAGGTGCGGACGGTGTCGATGGGGGAATGGCTCATACGTGGCGATGCAAAGGGCGTGGAGTGGAGTGCGTAGCTTCGCCAACTCCGCGCCGCACGACAAGAGACAATGGTGGCTTGTACATAAAAGGTGTTTATGTATCTGCGCTACCTGCAATACCTCCGAGTGGTCATCGAACAGGGCTCGTTCGCCTTGGCGGCCAAGGCCTGCGGCGTGTCGCAGCCTGCGATCAGCCATGGCATGAAGGCACTGCAAGTCCACTTCGCGAAGCCCTTGCTGGTGCGCGAGGGGCGCCGCCATGTGCCCACCGACCTGGCCCGGGCTGTAGCCGCGCAGGCCCTGCACCTGGCACAAGGGGTTGAGGCGCTGCCCCGCGCGTCAGTGGCTGCGGCAGACCGCTACCTGCTGCGGGTAGGGCTCACGTCTTCAGCGGCGCTGGTCTGTGGCCCGCTGCTGTATGCCAGCTGGTGCCTGCCCAACGCCCGGCGCTCGCTGGAGATGGCGACGGCCGATGAAGGCAGTCTGCTGGAGGGCCTGCTGCAGCGGCGCTTTGATGCGGTCATTGCCCCCAAACCGCGCAAGTTTGCGCATCCCGATGTGACGGAGCGCCCCCTGTACGAGTTGCATCCCCAGGTCTATGCGCGCAAGGGCCACCCATGGGTCCGGGCCCAGTCGCTGGCGCAACTGCAGGGCGCTGCGTGGGCCTGTGTGGGGCCCAGTGTCAGCGGGCCGGTGGATGTGTTGACGGAAGCGCACCGTGTGCGCCGCATGCCCGCGCCCAAGATGTCCGTGCGCTGCCCCGACTTTGCCAGCCTGCTGCACCTGGTGGCGCAGTCCGACCTGCTGGCTGTTGTGCCGCACCCTGCGTTGCTGGGCGGTGCGTCCACGCTGGTGGCGCCCCTGCGGCTGGCGGAATCTCTGCCGCTGTATGGCATGTGGCTGTTCGAACCCCGGGGCTACAAGTCACGGCTGGGCCCCGAGGTGTTTGCGCCCGCGGGCTGAGTCTGGCGCGCAGGCGCTGACCGAAGCATTGCAAGGAGGATCAGTGTTTGAAATTGGTGTTGCAAGACTCCATAATCGCTTTCCTCATCCCTTCACCGAGCCTTTGCACCATGCACCATCCGCAGCGCCGCCCACACTCAGCCCCTTCGTTTGTCCGCCCCCTGATGGCCTCGCTGGCGCTGGCGTTTGCCGCCGCCCTGGCCCACGCTGCGCCGGTGGCTGATGTCCATGCGCTGGCCCAGAAGGAGCAGCAGCCGCTGCTCGACACCCTGCGCGACCTGGTGCACATCGAGTCCGGCAGCAAGGACATCGAAGGCTTGAATCAGATCGCCGAGCGCATTGCCAGCCAGCTCAAGCAACTGGGCGGCACGGTGGACGTGCTGCAGACCAGCGACATCTACCGCCTGGACGACACGCCCGAGAAGGTGGGCCCTGCCGTGCAGGCCGTGTTCAAGGGCACGGGCAGCAAGAAGATCATGCTCATCGCGCACATGGACACGGTGTACCTGAAAGGCATGCTCAAAGGCCAGCCGTTCCGCATCGATGGCGACAAGGCCTATGGCCTGGGCATTTCGGACGACAAGCAGGGCATCGCGCTCATCATCCACACCGTGGCCCTGCTGCAAAAGCTCAGCTTCAAGGACTACGGCACGCTCACCGTGCTGATTAATGGCGACGAGGAAATCAGCTCGCCCGGCTGGCGCAGCACCATCACCCGTGTGGCGTCCGAGCAGGATGTGGTGTTGTCGTTCGAAGGCGGCGGCACCGACGGCACGCTGCGCCTGGCCACCAGCGGCATCGGGGCGGCCTACCTCACGGTGCAGGGCAAGGCATCGCACGCCGGGGCCAAGCCCGAGGATGGCGTGAACGCGCTGTACGAACTGTCGCACCAGTTGCTGCAGATGAAGGACCTGTCGAAGAACGACGAAGGACTCAAGCTCAACTGGACCGTCTCCAAGTCCGGCACCAACCGCAATGTGATCCCCGCAGAAGCCACGGCCCAGGCCGATGCCCGCGCGCTCAAGGTGGCGGACTTTGACGGGTTGGAGAAGGCGCTGCAGGAGAAGATCAAGACCCGGCTGCTGCCCGCCTCCAAGGTGGACGTGAAGTTCGAGGTGCGCCGGCCGCCGCTCGAAGCCAGCGAGGCATCGCGCCGTGTGGCCGGTTACGGCAAGGTCATCTACCAGGAGTTGGGCCTGCCGCTCAACGTGGTCGAGAAAGCCACCGGGGGCGGCACCGATGCGGCCTTTGCGGCGCTCAAGACCAAGGGCGCGGTGGTAGAGGGCATGGGCCTGTCGGGCTACGGCGCCCACTCCAACGATGCGGAGTACGTGCAGATCAATACCATCGTGCCGCGCCTGTACCTGGCCACGCGCATGATCATGGACATCTCGCGCGACAGGCTGAAGTGACTCCCTGAGCCGCTTCGTGCCTCCCCCTGCGGGGGCGTCTCCGGTGCTGCAGGGCGAGGAGCCAGGCACGGAGGCGCTGTTTACGGCTTACTCAAGTACCAAGGTGCCAGGCACCGGCGCCAGCACGGCACCGGTGGTGTAGAACGATTCCAGGTTTTCCAGCACCAGGTCGGCCATCGCGCGTCGGGTTTCGTGCGTGGCGCTGGCGGTGTGGGGCGTCAGCACCACGTTGTCCAGCGCCATCAGCGCGGCGGGCACGGTGGGCTCGTTCTCGAACACGTCCAGCCCTGCACCGGCGATGCGGCGTTCGGTCAGCGCTTCGATCAATGCGGCTTCGTCCACCACGCTGCCGCGCGCCACATTGACGAGGTAGCCGTTCGGCCCCAGGGCATCCAGCACATCGCGGTTGACGAGGTGGCGCGTGCCAGCGCCGCCCGCCACGGTCAGCACCAGGTAGTCGGCCCACTGCGCCAGTGCGGTCAAGGACGCGAAGTAAGGGAGTGCGCAGCCCTCGGCCTGCCGACGGTTGTGGTAGCCCACCTCCATGCGGAAACCGCTCGCACGATCGGCCACCGCCTGGCCGATGCGGCCCATGCCCACGATGCCCAGGCGCTTGCCCGACACGCGGCTGCCGAGCGCAAACCTGGCCTTCGGCCATTCGCCACGGCGCACAAAACGGTCGCTGGCGGCAAGGTTGCGCGACACATCCAGCATCAGCGCAAATGCCATGTCGGCCACGCAGTCGTTGAGCACGCCGGGCGTGTAGCCCACCTGCACGCCACGCGCCTTGGCCGCATCGATGTCCAGCGCGTCAAAGCCCACGCCAAAGCTGCTGATGACCTGGAGGTGGGGCAGCGCGGCGATGACCTCGCCCTTGAGGCCGATGGCGGCGGTGGTCACCACCCCGGTGAACCCGGCACCGTGTGACGCCAGAAAAGCCGCTGGATCGGGCTGTTCGGCCAGGCAGGCGACGCTGTAACGGGCCGCCAGTTCGGCCTCCAGCGCGGGGAGGGGCAGGCGGCCGATTTGCAGGATGCGGTGGGGAGTCGTGGTCATGGTTTCGTGGGGCAACAGTGCCAAAAAATGCAACGGGCGGCATACGGCGGCACACTGCCGCCCCGATGTGTCTACATCATGCCGCGACGCGCACGGCCTGGCGTGCCAGCAGCTTCCACTGGCCGCCTTGCTGCTGCCACACGCCCAGGATCTTGATCTGCACCTTGCCTGGCTTGCCCGAGTCATTGGTATCGGCCGTGAGGGTGTGGCGCACGATGGCGGTGTTGCCCACGACCTTGATGGTCTGGTCGGAGATGGCGATGGTGACGAAGTCGGATTTTCCTGCGATCAGGTCGCCGATGAAACTGTCCTTGGTGTCCACGCGGCCCCCCGAATGGCCGTAGCTCAGGTCGTCGGCGACGAGTTGGGCGAGGGCCGTGGGCGTGGGATCGATCATGGCCACGCGCAGTTTTTCCGCAGCCGCGGCCACCGATTGCTCGGACGATGCCGAAGATGCAGCGGGTGCGCTAGTGGCGCAGCCCGTGAGCGCGGCAATGGCCAAGGCGGCGGCCGTGGCGAGAACGATTTGCTTGAACATCTTGTCTGTCTCCGTTGTGGTGTTGGGGATGTGTGTGCGTGCCACGGCTGCACCACGCGCCCGTGCACGGCCAGGCGCGTGGTGGAATGCAACCAAAGAAAAGGGGCCTGGCTTGCCAGGCCCCTCGGCGCGCTTACTGCGGGCCGAGCTTGTCGATGAGCGCCTTGAGCTCTTCCATCTCGCTGGGCTTCAAGTCCGTCAGCGGCGCGCGCACCGGCCCACCGTCATGGCCCACGATCCTGGCGCCCGCCTTGATGATGCTCACGCCATAGCCCTCCACCCGGTTGCGGATGGCCAGGTAGGGCATGAAGAACTCCTTGAGCAGCCTGTGCTGCGTGGCCGTGTCGTCGGCCGCCACGGCCTTGTAGAAGTCCATCGCCGTCTTGGGAATGAAGTTGAACACTGCGGACGAATACACCGGCGTGCCCAGCGCCTTGTAGGCCGCCGCATACACCTCGGCCGTGGGCAGGCCGCCCAGGTAGGAGAAGCGGTCACCCATCTTCATGAAGATGGAAGACATGGTCTCGATGTTGCCCACGCCGTCCTTGAAGCCGATCAGGTTGGGGCAGCGGTCGGCCAGGATGGCCAGGGAATCGGCAGTCAGCTTGGTGCGGTCGCGGTTGTAGACGATCACGCCGAACTTCACGCTGTTGCACACGGCGGCCACATGCTCGATCAGGCCCTCCTGGCCGGCTTCGGTCAAGTAGTGGGGCAACAGCAGGATGCCGTGGGCGCCCAGGCGCTCGGCCTCCTGGGCATGGGCGATGGCGGTGCGGGTGGGGCCGCCGGCGCCGGCAATGATGGGCACCTTGCCGCGGCAGGTGTCCACGGCGGTCTTGATGACCTGGCCGTACTCGGGGCCCGAGAGCGAGAAATACTCGCCCGTGCCGCCGGCGGCGAACAGGGCGCTGGCGCCATAGGGGGCGAGCCACTCCAGGCGCTCGATGTAGGTCCTGGGGCGGAATTCACCCTGCTCGTCGAAGTCCGTGATGGGGAAGGACAGCAGGCCGGAGCCCATGATGGATTTGAGGTCTTGCGGGGTCATGGTCATTGCAACGAGGGAGAAAGGTGAATGAAACAGGGGGTGTGAAGTGCTCAGTCGAGCTTGATGTTGGCGGCCTTGACCACGCTGGCCCAGCGCGCACGCTCCTTGACGAAGAACTGGTCCTGCTCGGCGGAGGTCATGGTCACCACCTCGGCGCCCTGGCCGGCCAGGCGCGAGCGGATCTCGGGTGCGCGGATGGCGGTGATGAGGGCCTTGTTGAGCTTTTGCACGACGGCATCCGGCGTGCCGCGTGGCAGCAGCACGCCTTGCCAGGTGCCGGACTCGTAGCCGGCCACGCCCTGCTCGGCAATGGTGGGCACGTCGCCGATCAGGGGCATGCGCGTGGACTTGGACACGCCCAGCACCTTGAGCTTGCCGCTCTGCACCTGGGGCAGGGTGGCCAGCATGCCGTTCATCAGCACCTGGGTCTGGCCGGCGACGGTGTCCTGGATGGCGGTGACGCCGCCCTTGTAGGGGATGTACTGCCAGCGCGCGCCGCTGGCGCGCTCCAGCGCCACGCCAGCCAGGTGGGGAGCGCTGCCGGTGGCCGTGACGGCAAAGTTCAGGTCGTTCTTCTTGGAGTAGGCGACCAGCTCCTTGAGGTTGCTCACGGGCACCGAAGGGTGCACCACCAGCAGGTGGGGCGAGTAGGCCAGCATGGTCACGCCACGCAGGTCCTTGGAGGGGTCGAACGACAGCTTGGTGTAGACCGAGGGGCTGATGGCCAGCGCGCCCACGTCGCACAGCAGCATGGTGTAGCCGTCCGGCTCGGCCTTGGCGACGAAGTCCGCCCCCAGGTTGCCGTTGGCCCCGGGCTTGTTCTCGACGATGACGGTCTGCTTGAGCGCCTCGGACAGCGACTGGCTGATGGAGCGCGCAATGATGTCCGAGCTGCCGCCTGGAGGGTAGGGCACCACGATGCGCAGCGTCTTTGCTGGCCATTCCGCCGTCTGGGCGGTGGCGGAGGCTGCGGCCAGGGCGGCGGTACAGGCCAGGAGGATGGCGCGTCGGTTCAAGGTCATGGAATGTCTCCGTTGCATGGGTTGTTGTTAGTCATCGTACAACTAGATGCCGTCCAAAACAACCGACCGGCCTGGAAATATCGGGTTTACCCTTAAAAAATCAGGGTAAGTACCAAGGTTTTGGGAGGCCGTTTCCTTATGGTGGCAGGGGTTCGGCGCACCAATCGGCTGTCAAAAAACTTCGGGTAATCCCTTTAGGGTGCCAGGTGGGAGTGGCTCCACAATCGCCTCTTTGTTGTATGACGACATATGACAAAAGACTCCCACCCCGCGCCGGGCAGGCCGTGAAATCGCCCGGCGGGAAACGACCACCATGGCAACGCGAGTGCGCTGTTCCCCAGCCTTCGCCGCCATCTTGCCCAAGGAATACGGATGATTGCAGCACTTCGCTCCCGCCGCAGGGCCGCACGGCTGGCGCATGTGGCCGTTGCCGTGGCCGCCGCACTGGCCACGCCGGGCGCCTGGGCCGCTACCTGGGTCTATGTCTCCAACGCGGACAGCCAGGACGTGTCGGTGTTCGAACTGGACCGCAGCGCCGCCGCGCTCAAGCCGGTGGATACCACACCGCTGGGCGGCATGGCGATGCCCATGGCCGTGAGCCCGGACAAGAAGATGCTGTACGTGGCGTTGCGCTCACAGCCGTTCAGGGTGGTGAGCCTGGCGATCGACCCGGCCAGCGGCAAGCTGCGCAAGCTGGGCGAGGCGCCGCTGGCCGACAGCATGGCCAACATCGACACCGATGCCACCGGGCGCTGGCTGTTCGCGGCCTCGTACCCCGGCCACAAGATCACGGTCAACAGCATTGGCAAGGACGGCGCGGTGGGGGCGGTGCAGCAGCTCATTCCCACGGCGCCGAATGCGCATGCCATCCATGCGGATGCCGCCAACCGCCATGTGTTCGCCACCAGCCTGGGCGGAGACAACCTCTCGGCCTGGCGCTTCGATGCCGAGACGGGCAGGCTCAGCGCGCACGAGCCCGCCCTCACCACCGTCGCCCCTGACAAGTCGGGCCCGCGCCACTTCGTGTGGGACAAGGGCCAGCGCTTCATGTATGTGCTCAACGAACTGGACGCCGCCGTGCACGTGCTGGCCTACGACTCGGCGCGGGGCACGCTGCGCCCAGTGCAGCGCGCCACGGCGCTGCCCGCAGGCTTTGCCGGAAAGCCCTGGGCCGCTGACATTCACCTGTCGCCCGACGGCCGCACGCTGTATGCGTCGGAGCGCACTTCCAGCACCCTCAGCAGCTTCCGCGTCGACGCGGTCACGGGCCAGCTGCAGCCGCTGGGCCAGGTGCCCACGGAAAAGTCCCCGCGCGGCTTTGCGGTGGATTCTTCGAGCCGCTTCCTGGTCGCGGCGGGGCAGGAGTCCCACCAGGTGTCGCTGCACCCCATCGACCCCGCCACCGGCGTTCCGGGCACCCCCACGCGCGTGCCAGCGGGCAAGAACCCCAACTGGGTCGAGATCGTTGACCTGCCTTGAGACGGACTGAACCGTGGAAATGCCTGAACGGTTCTTCCATTCGGTCCCGCCATCCACCATCCACAAACCAGGAGACCCTTCATGCAACGCAGAACCCTCATCCACACAGCGGCCCTGGCTGCCGCCCTGGGCCTCATCGGCCTGCCCACCGCCGCCCAGGGCACCTGGCCCACGGGCAAGCCCATCAGCTACGTGGTGCCGTTTGCCGCTGGCGGCACCACCGACACGCTCGGCCGCCTGATCGGCCAGCAACTGGGCACCGCCCTGGGGACCACCGTGGTGGTCGAGAACAAGGGTGGCGCGGCCGGCAGCATCGGCTCGGAAGCCGCGGCGCGCGCCGCGCCCGACGGCTACACGCTGCTGGGCGGCACCGTCAGCTCCCACGCCATCAACGTCAGCCTGTACCCGAAGCTGGGCTACGACCCCATCAAGTCGTTCAGCCCCGTGACGCTGATCGGCACCAATCCGGTGGTGCTGGTGGTGTCGGCCAACAGCCCGCACAAGACGCTCAAGGACGTGCTGGCCGCCGCCAAGGGCAAGGAGGGCGGCCTGTCGTCGGCCTCTGCCGGCACCGGCAGCTCGCAGCACCTGGCCGTGGAACTGCTGGCCTACAAGTCGGGCGTGAAGTTCACGCACATTCCGTACAAGGGCAGCGGCCCCGCCATCCAGGACGTGATCAGCGGCCAGGTCGACATGATGTTCGACACCACCGTGGTCGCCGCCCCGCACATCCAGAGCGGCAAGCTGCGCGCCATCGCGGTGACCTCGCCCAGGCGCCTGGCCTCCATGCCCGACGTGCCCACGGTGGCCGAATCGGGCGTGAATGGCCTGGCGGACTTCCAGGTGCAGTCGTGGCAGGCGATCTTCGTGCCGGCCGGCACGCCCGCGCCCACCGTCACGCGCCTGCACGACGAGATCCGCAAGATCCTGGCCCAGCCCGACATGCAAAACCGCCTGAAGGGCTTTGGCATGGAGCCGGCCGACATGACCACCGCCCAGATCGCCAGCTTCCAGAAGGCCGAGGTGGACAAGTGGGCCCAGGTGATCAAGGCCGCCAACATCAAGGTGGACTGAGCCACCCGCTGTTTCGGCAATCTCCCTGCAAGCAGTTGGCGGAAGGGTCTTTGGACCGTTCCGCTTTTTTCATGGGGCGACGGCGGATGGGGCCGCACCGGAGCGCCGGGCCAGCACGTAGTCGGGATGCTGCCCCGTGAGCAGCAGAAACATCGCGTAGACGGGCCCCTGCATGTTGCGCTCGTCGGTGGTGCTCTCCAGCGCCTGCCAGGTGCGCGACTGCACGCCGCCCCGGCTGCCGGTCTGCAGCGGATAGCCCATCAATTCCGCGGCCTGGGCCTGGCTGAGCCCGGCTGCGGCGCGGCTGGCCTTGAGCTGGTCGCCGGTGGGCGCGGGCATGTCGAGTGGGATGGGGGTGCTGGTGGTCATGGAGCTGCGGCCTGGAATGTATGTTGCTATTAAATTTATAGCTTAATGCGCAATGCAAACCTGCGCGAGGGCCTATTTTTATCCATGTGGGGCCAGGCGGCGCTGCCGGTTGCCTTCCCCGGCCTTGGACTGGCCATCCACCGCGTGCCACGTGCTGGCCGCCGTGCCGGGGCCGGGCAGGGCGGTGTGTGCGCCTGCTGCCCAAGGCCGTGCGCGAGCGGCGGATCGACGCGCTCTCAGGCCGTTGCCACCTCGTGCGCCAGCATCTGCGCGAAGTAGGACTCGGGCGTGATGTTGGTGTAGTTGGGGATGTCCGCCGTCAGTTGCGCCGCCGTTTGCCTGGCTGCGGCCTGGGCCTGCTTCAGGTCGCTGAAGAATGCGTTGGTCAGCGCCACCACCTGGCCGGGGCGGGGCTCGCCGGGGTAGAGCACGCGGTCGCTCTCGAGCCGCACCAGGCCCAGGGGCTGAAGCGCCGCGCGGGCGATGCGCATGTGTTCGCCGTGGTAGTAGTCGTGGTTGAACGTGGCGCCTTCGCGCCAGCGGTACACCGCCGTGACCTTGATCATCGGATCGTCTCCTTCGGTTGGCCAGGCCACCATGGCCCGTGCAGGGCTGCAACGGTAGAACGTGCGCGGGCCGCGCACAGCCGCCTGGGCGACAGGCCGGTGCCGTGCTGTCGCGTGGGTGGCAGGCAGCCCGGCTGGCTGGCTGGGCGATTGGGCGGCGAGGCGGGGGCTGTCAGTCTTCTTCCGATTCGCCCAGGAATCCGCCGCTCTGGTGCCCCCACAGGCGTGCATACACGCCGCCCTGGCCCAGCAGCTGCGCGTGCGTGCCTTCTTCCACGATGCGGCCCGCGTCCATCACGATGAGGCGGTCCATGGCCGCGATGGTGGACAGGCGGTGCGCAATCGCGATCACGGTCTTGCCCTGCATCAGGCTGTCCAGGCTTTGCTGGATGGCGGCCTCCACCTCGGAGTCGAGCGCGCTGGTGGCTTCGTCGAGCAGCAGGATGGGCGCGTCCTTGAGCATCACCCGCGCGATCGCGACCCGCTGGCGCTGGCCGCCCGACAGCTTCACGCCGCGTTCGCCCACATGCGCCTCGTAGCCCGTGCGGCCTTGCAGGTCGGTCAGCGTGGCGATGAAGTCCGCCGCCTCGGCGCGCTCGGCCGCCTTGTGCAGGTCGGCCTCGCTCGCGTCGGGGCGGCCGTACAGGATGTTGTCGCGCATGGAGCGGTGCAGCAGCGAGGTGTCCTGCGTCACCATGCCGATGGAGCGGCGCAGGCTGTCCTGCGTGACGTGGGCGATGTCCTGGCCATCGATGAGGATGCGGCCCGAGCTGACGTCGTGAAAGCGCAGCAGCAGGTTCACCAGCGTGGACTTGCCGGCGCCCGAACGGCCGATGAGCCCGATCTTCTCGCCCGGCCGGATGATCAGGTTCAGCCCGTCGATCACGGGCCGGCCGTTGCCATAGGCAAAGCTCATGTTGTCAAAGCGCACCTCGCCCTGGGTCACGGCGAGTGGCTGGGCATCGGGTGCATCCACCACCGTGCGCGGCCTGGTCAGCGTGTTGATGCCGTCCTGGATGGTGCCCACGCTCTCGAACAGGGTGGTCATCTCCCACATCACCCAGTGCGCGTGGCCCGACACGCGCAGCGTCATGGCGGTGACGGCGGCCACGGCGCCCGCGCCCACCTCGCCGAGCGACCACAGCCACAGCGCCGTGCCGCACGCACCCAGGATCATGACCACCACCAGGATGTGATTCACGATCTCGAAGAGGCTCACCAGGCGCATCTGCGCATAGCCGGTGAGCTTGAAGGCGTCCATGGCCGCGCGCGCGAATTCGGATTCGCGGCGCGTGTGCGAGAACAGCTTGACGGTGGCGATGTTGGTGTAGGCATCGGTGATGCGCCCGGTCATCACCGAGCGCGCATCGGCCTGGGCCTTGCCCACCTTGCCCAGGCGCGGCACGAAGTACCAGCATGCCAGCCCGTAGGCCACCATCCAGGCGGCGAACGGGGCCAGCAGCCGCACGTCAAACCCGGCCAGCAGCACGAGGATGGTGACGAGGTAGACGCCCATGCCGATCACCACGTCGGTGGTGGTGAAGATCATGTCGCGCACGGCCAGCGCGGTCTGCATGATCTTGGTGGTGATGCGGCCCGCGAACTCGTCGGCATAGAAGGCCATGCTCTGGCCCAGCATCAGGCGGTGGAAGTTCCAGCGCAGGCGCAGCGGGAAGTTGATGGCCAGCACCTGGTGCTTGATGGCCGTCTGCAGCGCCACCAGGCCCACGGAGCCCAGCAGCAGCGCGGTGATGCCGAGGATGGAGCCCTTGTGCTGCGTCCACAGCGCACCGGGCGCGACGGTGGAGAGCCAGTCGACCACATGGCCGAGCACGGCGAACAGCAGGGCTTCGTACACCGCGATGGCGGCGGACAGCCCCGCCATCGCGGCGACGTAGCCACGCAGGCCACGCGTGCCATCCCAGACGAAGGCCATGAAGTCCTTCGGGGGCAGGTGGGGTTCGGCGGGGGGATAGGGGGGAAGGCGGTTTTCGAAAAACTTGAACACGTAGCGCGGCTCCTCTTCGCCCGATGGTAGAGGACCGGGGCGCGGCGCGCGCGCCGGCGGGCCCTTGTCCGCAACCCAAGTAGGTGAACCGGCGGCCGGGGCCTGCGGCTATGCGCCCGCCCACTGCCGCCACAGCAGCAGCACGCCCGAGCACAGCACCACGCCGTGGACCACGCGCAGAAATTGTTCGCGCGACAGGCGCAGCGTGATGCGCCGCCCGATGGCCGTGCCCAGCAGCATGGCCGGCACCAGCGCGGCCGCCAGCACCAGCACCGGCGCCTGCGCGTACACACCCGCCAGCAGGAACAGCACCGCGCGGGTCAGCGTGCTCAGCCCGATCAGGGTGGACTGCGTGACGCGGATACGGTCCTTGTCGTCCAGCCGCCCCGCCAGGTAGATGGCATAGAGAAAACCGCCGCTTCCAAAGAGGGCCGAGAAGATGCCGCCGATGAAGCCAAAGGGCAGGGCCGCGCGCGGGGGCAGCGCCGACCGGGGCTTGTGGCCGCTCAGCGCATGGAGCGCATAGCCCGTGGCGAATGCGCCCAGGGCCCACTGCAGTGCATCGGGCCTCCCCCAGAGCAGCAGCGCGGCCCCCGCGAGGCTGCCCGCGGCCATGAACGGGACCAGGCGGCCCAGCTCGGCGCGGTCGGCCGCATGGCGGTCGCGTGCGATGTTGGTGGCGGCGGCGAAAAAATCGAGCAGCGCCAGCAGCGGCACGATGGTCGCGACGGGGATGAAGTGGGCCAGCACCGGCCCGGCCACCAGGGCGGTGCCGAAACCGGCCATGCCGAAGATCACGTAGGCGGCGGTCACCCCCGCGCAGATGAGGGCCAGTTGCCACGGCTGGACGGCGGGCAGAAAGTCGGCAAGGGTGGAGAGCGGCATGGGTGGCGGGGGCAACAGGCACGGTGGACGAATGCGATGCACTCTACCGGCGGTCCCCCTGCACATCCAATACCGAATGGGGCGGGTATCTATCTCGAAATCAGCTGGGTTCAGCCCGCAGGCGGGTGGGAGCCGGGGGCCTGTGGCAGCGGGGCGAAGCTGCGCACCATGGCATCCGCGAACTGCTGCACCAGGGGCGCTGCGTCCTCGCGCCACAAGGCCAGCACCGCCGTGCGGTGACCCGTGCTCCCGGCCAGTGGGCGCACGGGCACACCCGGCGGTGCCCATGCCGCCAGCGATTCGGGCATCACCGCCACGCCAAAACCTCCCTGCACCAGGGCCAGCTGCGACCATTTGCGCGAGCGCACCCGCGCGCTGCGCGGCTCGAACCCGGCCGCCCGGCACAGCTGGGCCACGTGGTGGCTGAGGCCGCCCCGGTCCAGGTGGGGCGTGGCCACGAAGGACTCCCCGCGCAAGTCGCCCAGTGCGATCTCGGGCGCTTGCGCCAGTGCATGGCCGGGGGGCAGGGCCACCACCAGGCCCTCGGTGTACAGCGGCTCATAGTGCATGCCGGGGTAGCGGCGCAGCACCGGCGCGCGCGCCAGGCCCATGTCGGCGCGCGCCTGGGCGATGTCGGGGGCCTGGTGCTCGGACGAGGATTGCGATACCTCGACCGACACCCCCGGGTGCTGCGCCAGATGGCGGCGCAGAAAGGACTGCAGCGCGGGCGTGAGCGGCACCGAGCTGGCATGCAGCAGGTGCACCGTGCCCTCGATGCCGCGCTGCGCATCGCGCGCGTTGACGGCGGCCTGCTGCAGGTCGGCGAGGATGCGGCGCGCGTCGGCATACAGCGACCGCCCCGCGGGGGTGGCCTGCAGGTGCCGCGTGCCGCGCTCGAGCAGGGGTACCTGCAGCGCCTGTTCCATGTCCTTGACCTGGCGGCTCAGCGCCGACTGGGCGATGAACAGCCGCTCGGCCGCCAGGCTGAAGCTGCCCGCGTCCACGATGTCCACGAAGTAGCGCAGCTGCTTGTGCGTGAGCATGGGCAGGAAGCGGCGGCGCGCCGTCAGGCCAGCAGGGTGACGACGATCGTGACCACGCCCAGCGCCAGATTGACGCCTACCCAGCTGCGGATGCTGGCGAGGGCCTGGCCGCCGGCAGGCCAGTCCGAGGCGGCCACCGCGCGCTGCAGGCGCCTGAACAGCGCGAAGCGGATGTGGCCGAAGATGGCCATCATCACCAGGCCCAGGGTGGCCATGACGGTCCAGTCCAGCGGCATGGAAAACGAGCCGCCGGCCTGCACGGCCTGCCTGGCCACGCGGCCGATCATCCACAGCCCGCTGGCCAGCACGACCACGACGGCCACCGACACCGCCGCGAGAAAGCGCTGGAGCACGTCGTGCATCAGCCGCACGCGCTGCGCGGGCTCCAGCGACTGCGCGGCGGGGCGCAGGAAGAAATGCGCGAACACCATGCCTCCTATCCACACCACGATGGACAGGACATGGGCGAGCTTGAGGGCGTTGTAGAGCATGGGGGCGGGGCCGTAGGCCGTGGGTGAAGGGCGCGGGTGCGAAAGGCGCATTGTGCAGCGACATCGCCGCTCGCCGCCGGGGGGGGCGTGGCGCAGCGGCTTGCCGGGCGGTGGCTAGTGCCCCGCCCGGTGGCCCCGGGCCGGGCGCAGGCTTCGCACGGCGCGCAGCAGGGCCGGCCCCGCCAGGGCGAGCGCGAGCAGCCCCCAGGTGGCCAGGTAGCACCAGCTGGCCGGGCCTTCGCGGCCCATGCTTTCGATGCCGGTCGTGCGCTCCAGCCACGACCAGAACGGAAAGGCCGCGAACGTGAGGACCATCGCCACCGGCAAGGCCAGCACGGCAAGGCCCAGCCGCTTCACGAACTGCAGGGTCGCCGCGCGGCGGCGGGGCGTGGGCGCGGCGCAGGTGTCGCCGGGGCGTGGGGCGTGCATGGCGGTCCGGTGGTGCGGGCGGCCCAGGCCGCTAAGGGCCCCTGTCCGCGCGGGGCTGCGGCGCAAGCCGCACCTGGTTGCCCCCGTTTTTCTTCGAGAGGTACATGGCGGCGTCGGCGTGGCCCAGCAGGTGGTGCACCTCGCTGCCGTGCTCGGGGTGCAGGGCCACCCCGATGCTGGGGTGGATCGCCAGCCTCGTGCCCTCCAGGTCGAAGGCCTGGCCGAATGCCGCCAGGATCTTTTCGGCCACCGCCGTGGTGTGCCCTTGCGCGGGGCCATGCTCGAGCAGCACCACGAACTCGTCGCCCCCCAGGCGGGCCACGGTGTCGGAGCCGCGCACGCATTCCAGCAGCCGCTGCGCCACCCGCTGCAGCAGCAGGTCGCCCATGGCATGGCCCAGGGTGTCGTTCACGTCCTTGAAATGGTCCAGGTCGATGAACAGCAGCGACAGCTGGCCCTGGTCCCGCCGGGCGCGGGCGAGGGCGGTCTTCAGTCGGTCCAGGAACAGCTGGCGGTTGGGCAGGTGCGTGAGCTGGTCGTACTGCGCCATGTGCTCCAGGCGCTCGTGCATCTGCTGGCGTTCGATGGCGGCCGCGACCTGGGTGGAGACGAACTGCAGGAGCTCCTTGTCCTTGTCGGTGTAGCGGTACTGCCCGGTATGGCTTTGCAGCACCAGCGCGCCGATGGCGCCCTGCGGTGTCTGCAGCGGCACGCCCAGCCAGTACAGCGGAAGGTGTTCGTGCGGCACCTCCACGGGCAGCCCGGCCCGCGTGGTGGGCGTGAGCAGCAGGGTGCTGCCGTTGCGGATGACCTCGGCGCACAGCGAATCGCGCACCAGCGCCATGGGGGCGGGCATGGGCAGCCCGTCGCTCACGTGGTAGGGAAAGCTCAGAGCGCCGTTCTCGCGGTCGTACAGCGCCACCGAAAAATCGGTGGCGGGCAGCAACTGCCCGACGGTGTGGTGGATGCGCCCGAACAGCGTATCCAGGTTGGGCGCTGTCTGCGCCGCTTCGGAGATCGCGTAGATCGCCCCGCGCATGGACTCGGTGAACTTGCGTTCGGTGATGTCGTGGGCCACGGCCAGCCGCAGCTGCCGGTCGGGCAGCCAGCGCGCCGTCCAGCGGATGTGCGCGACGGTGCCGTCCTTGCGCACATAGCGGTTCTCGAACTGAAGCTGCAGATGGCCCTCGGTCACGCTGCGCGCCTGGCGCTCGGTGGCCTCGAGGTCTTCGGGGTGGACCATGTCCAGCATGCGCCGCCCCACTACCTCCTGGGGCGCATAGCCAAAGATGCGCTCGAAGGCAGGGCTCACGAACACGATCCGGCTGTCGGCTTGCACGATGCAGACGGCATCCAGCAGCAGGTCTACGATGTTCGCGGAAGAAATGCTTTGCATTGGCAGGGCGCGCACAAGGTACGGAAAACCCATTGTGCAGCGCGGCCCGCGGCTGTGCCGTGGCGTGTGCGTAAAACGCTACGCCGTCGCGCGCTGGCTTGACGCCCGCGGATTGGCCGCACCGCGTGGCGTCAGGCCGTTTGATTGCTATTGAATATGTAGCTGCTTGCGCTTTTGCAGCAAGCGCCAGGACTGCTTTTTATTGGTATTTGCGCTCCAGCGCATCCCATTCGGGCTTGCGCACCAGGCGCTGGCGTTCTGCAAAGGGCGCGACCAGGGCGGGGTCTTCGTCGATGCGCCGGGTTTCGCGCAGCACCGCCAGCGCCTTCTGCATGCCGGCCACGGCACCTTGCAGCGCGGCATTGGCGTACAGCACGATGCCGTAGCCCAGGCCCGCCAGTTCCTCGGCGCTGACGATGGGGGTCTTGCCGCCGATCACCATGTTCATGAGCTGGGGCCTGTCGGCCAGGCGCCGGGGCAGGGTGCGGATTTGCTCGGCCGTGGTCACGGCCTCCACGAACAGGATGTCGGCGCCGGCCTCGCCGTAGCGCTGCGCGCGCTCCACGGCGGCTTCGAAGCCCTGGGTGGCGCAGGCGTCGGTGCGGGCCAGGATCAGGGTGTCCGGGTCGCGGCGCGCGTCCACCGCCGCCCGGATCTTGCCCAGCATCTCCTCGGTGGAGATGACCTCCTTGCCGTTGAAATGCCCGCAGCGCTTGGGGCTGACCTGGTCTTCGAGCTGGATGCAGTCGGCGCCCGCGCGCTCCAGCGTGCGCACCGCATGGTAGGTATTGAGCGCGTTCCCGAAGCCGGTGTCGGCGTCCACGATGAGCGGCAGCTCCACCGCGTCGCGGATGCGCGCCGTGTGGTCGGCGATGTCCGTGAGGCCCATGAAGCCCTGGTCGGGCAGGCCGAACCACATGTTGGTGACGCCCGCGCCGGTGACGTAGAGAGCCTCGAAGCCCAGGTCGGCCACGACGCGGGCGGAGAGGGCGTTGAACGCGCCGGGCACGAGGATGCCGCGGCGGGCTTCGGCCAGGGACTTGAGTCGCTGCTTGGTGTTCATCATTTTCTTCTTCGCTGTTGGTTCAATGGCGGCACGCAGGCGTGCCGCACTTTTCCTGAAACCGCGCCGCCGCTCAGGGGACGGGCACCCTGACCCAGCCTTCCATGAGGATGCGGGCGCTGCGGCTCATCACGGCCTTGGTGACCTGCCACCGGCCGTCGACCTGTGCGGCCTCGGCGCCCACGCGCAGCGTGCCGGACGGGTGTCCGAAGCGCACCGCACCGCGCGGGCCGCCGCCCGCCGCGAGGTTGACCAGCGTGCCCGGGATGGCGGCGGCGGTGCCGATGGCCACGGCCGCCGTGCCCATCATGGCGTGGTGCAGCTGGCCCATGGAGAGCGCCCGCACGAGCAGGTCCACGTCCTGCGCCTCGACGCGCCTGCCGCTGGAGGCCGTGTAGCCGGCGGGCGGTGCCACGAAGGCGATCTTGGGCGTGTGCTGGCGCGTGGCGGCCTCGGCCAGCTCCCGGATCAGGCCCATCCTCAGCGCGCCGTGCGCGCGGATGGCCTCGAAGCGTGCGAGCGCCTGCGCGTCGCCGTTGACGGCGGCCTGCAGCTCGGTGCCGGTGCAGCCGATGTCCCGGGCATTGAGGAAGATGGTCGGTATGCCCGCGTTGATCAGCGTGGCCTGGAAGCTGCCGACGCCCGGCACGTCCAGGCGGTCGACCAGGTTGCCCGTGGGGAACATCGCGCCGCCGTCCTCGCCCTCGTCCGCCGGGTCGAGGAATTCAAGCTGTACCTCGGCGGCCGCGAAGGTCACGCCGTCCAACTCGAATTCGCCCGTCTCCTGCACCTGCCCGGCGGCCATCGGCACGTGCGCCACGATGGTCTTGCCGATGTTGGCCTGCCAGATGCGCACGGCGGCGGTGCCGTCGCGCGGCACGCGCGCCGCATCGACCAGCCCCATGTGGATGGCGCAGGGCCCCACGGCGGCCGAGAGGTTGCCGCAGTTGCCGCTCCAGTCCACGAAGGGCTGGTCGATGGAGACCTGGCCGAACAGGTAGTCCACGTCATGGTCGGGGCGCGTGCTGCGGCTGAGGATCACGGCCTTGCTGGTGCTCGACGAGGCATTGCCCAGGCCGTCGATCTGCTTGCCATAGGGGTCGGGGCTGCCCAGCACGCGCAGCAGCAGCGCGTCGCGCGCGGCGCCGGGCTGCCGGGCCGCCTCGGGCAGGTCCTGCAACTGGAAAAAAACGCCCTTGCTGGTGCCGCCTCGCAGGTAGGTGGCGGGGATCCGGATCTGTGGCGCAAAGAGTGTCGTCATGTCGGATTTTTCAAATTTGATAGCAGTCAGCGCTTGTCATGACTGCGCCAGGGGCTGTTTTTGCTTGACATTCTGGGCCAGGAAGTCCTGGGCGAAGCGCTGCAGCACGCCGCCCGCTTCGTACACGGAGACTTCCTCGGCGGTGTCCAGGCGGCAGGCCATGGGCACTTTCACCACCTCGCCATTCTTGCGCCGGATGACGAGCATGAGCGTGGCGCGTGGCTGCGGCTGGCCTTGCACGTCGTAGGTTTCGGTGCCGTCGAGCCCCAGGGTCCGCCGCGTGGTGCCGTCCTTGAACTCCAGCGGCAGCACGCCCATGCCGATCAGGTTGGTGCGGTGGATGCGCTCGAAGCCCTCGGCCACCACGGTTTCGACGCCCGCCAGGCGCACGCCCTTGGCGGCCCAGTCGCGGCTGGAGCCCTGGCCGTAGTCGGCGCCGGCGATGATGATGAGCGGCTGGCGGCGGTGCAGGTAGGTTTCGATGGCCTCCCACATGCGCATGACCTGGCCTTCGGGCTCCACCCGGGCGAGCGAGCCCTTGCGGACCTGGCCATCCACCACGGCCATCTCGTTGACGAGCTGCGGGTTGGCGAACGTGGCGCGCATGGCGGTGAGGTGGTCGCCGCGGTGGGTGGCGTAGGAGTTGAAGTCCTCCTCGGGCAGGCCCATGCTGTGCAGGTACTCTCCGGCCGCGCTGTCGGGCAGGATGGCGTTGGAGGGCGAGAGGTGGTCGGTGGTGATGTTGTCCGGCAGGAGGGCCAGCGCCCGCATGCCCTTCAAGGTGCGCGGGTTCGCGGCCAGCGCGCCCACGCCTTCGGTGTCCCAGTAGGGCGGGCGGCGGATGTAGGTGGACTGCGCCCGCCAGCCGTACTGCGGCGATACGCGCTGGCCGTCGTCGTGCCGGATGGCGAACATCGGTTCGTACACGGCGCGGTACTGCGCGGGCTTCACGGCGGCCTTCACGACGGCGTCGATTTCCTCGTCGGCGGGCCAGATGTCCCTCAGGCGCACGGGCTTGCCGTCCACCACCGCGAGCACGTCGTTCTCGATGTCGAACCGCACCGTGCCCGCGATCGCATAGGCCACGACCAGCGGCGGCGAGGCCAGGAACGCCTGCCGGGCATAGGGGTGGATGCGCCCGTCGAAGTTGCGGTTGCCCGAGAGCACGGCGGCCGTGTGGAGGCCGCGGCCGATGATCTCCTGCTGGATGGCCGGATCGAGCGCACCGCTCATGCCGTTGCAGGTGGTGCAGGCGAAGGCCACGATGCCGAAGCCCAGCTTTTCGAGGTCCTGCAGCAGGCCGGCTTCCTTCAGGTACAGCTCCACGGCCCTGGAGCCGGGGGCCAGCGAGGTCTTGACCCAGGGCTTGCGCGCCAGGCCCAGCCGGTTCGCATTGCGGGCGAGCAGGGCGGCGGCGATCACGTTGCGCGGGTTGGAGGTGTTGGTGCAGCTCGTGATGGCCGCGATGATCACGGCGCCGTCGGGCATCGTGCCTTCTTCCGGCGTGGGCATGCGCCAGGCGCCCGCGATGCCCTTGGCCGCCAGATCGGCGGTGGCCACGCGCGCATGCGGGTTCGACGGGCCCGCCAGGTTGCGCACCACGCTGGACAGGTCGAACTCCAGATGGCGTTCGTACACGGCCTCCCTGAGCGAGTCCGACCACAGGCCGGCGTGCTTCGCGTAGGTCTCGACCAGCCTGACCTGCTCCGCCGCGCGGCCCGTGAGGGTCAGGTACTCCAGCGTCTGCGCGTCGATGCTGAACATGGCGGCGGTGGCGCCGTATTCGGGGGCCATGTTCGAGATGGTCGCGCGGTCGCCAATGGTCAGCCTGGCCGCGCCTTCGCCATGAAACTCCAGGTAGGCACCCACCACCCTGGACTTGCGCAGGAACTCGGTCAGGGCCAGCACCACGTCGGTGGCGGTGATGCCGTCCTGGCGCTGGCCGGTGAGCTTGACGCCCACGATCTCGGGCAGGCGCATCCAGCTGGCGCGGCCCAGCATCACGTTCTCGGCCTCCAGGCCGCCCACGCCGATGGCGACCACGCCCAGGGCATCCACGTGCGGCGTGTGGCTGTCGGTGCCCACGCAGGTGTCGGGATAGGCCACGCCGTTGTCCACATGGACCACGGGCGACATTTTCTCCAGGTTGATCTGGTGCATGATGCCGTTGCCCGCGGGGATGACCTGGACGTTGGAAAACGCTTTTTTCGTCCACTCGATGAAGTGGAACCGGTCCTCGTTGCGGCGGTCCTCGATGGCGCGGTTCTTTTCGAACGCATGGGGGTCGAAGCCGCCGCACTCCACGGCCAGCGAGTGGTCCACGATGAGCTGCACGGGCACCACGGGGTTCACCTGGGCCGGGTCGCCGCCCTGGGCCGCGATGGCGTCGCGCAGGCCCGCCAGGTCCACCAGCGCGGTCTGCCCGAGGATGTCGTGGCAGGCCACGCGTGCCGGAAACCACGGAAAGTCCCGTTCGCGCCTGCGTTCGATGATCTGCACCAGGCACTCGCGGACGATGGCCGGGTCGGCCCGGCGCACGATGTTCTCGGCGTGCACGCGCGCGGTGTAGGGCAGGCGGTTCCAGGCGCCGGGCTGCAGCGCCTCGACGGCTTGGCGGGCGTCGAAATAGTCCAGATCGGTACCGGGCAGGTTCTTGCGGAAGAGGGTGTTCATGGCGTGGGGCGGGCGCGGACGGTGGCACCGTCCGTCGCCGCTGGGGGGCGAATTTACTTGCGGTCCTGGATGGGCACGAACTGCAGGTCGTCCGGGCCGGTGTAGTGCGCGCTCGGGCGGATGATCTTGTTGTCGATGCGCTGCTCGATGATGTGCGCCGCCCAGCCGCTGGTGCGCGCGATGACGAACAGCGGCGTGAACATCGCGGTGGGCACGCCCATCATGTGGTAGCTCACGGCGCTGAACCAGTCGAGGTTGGGGAACATCTTCTTGGCCTCCCACATCACCGACTCCAGCCGCTCGGCGATGTCGAACATCTTGGTGCTGCCGGCCTCCTCGGAGAGCTGGCGCGCCACGCGCTTGATGACCTCGTTGCGCGGGTCGCTCACGGTGTAGACCGGGTGGCCGAAACCGATCACCACCTCCTTGGCCTCCACCCGGCGGCGGATGTCGGACTCGGCCTCGTCGGCGTTGTCGTAGCGCTTCTGGATCTCGAAGGCCACCTCGTTGGCGCCGCCGTGCTTGGGCCCGCGCAGCGCGCCGATGGCGCCGGTGACGCACGAGTACATGTCGCTGCCGGTGCCGGCCACCACGCGCGCGGTGAAGGTGGAAGCGTTGAACTCGTGCTCCGCGTACAGGTTCAGCGAGGTGTGCATGGCGCGCTCCCACGCGGCGGGCGGCTTTTGGCCGTGCAGCAGGTGCAGGAAGTGCGCGCCGATGGAGTCGTCTTCCGTCTCCACCTCGATGCGCTTGCCCTGGGTGGACCAGTGGTACCAGTACAGCAGCATCGAGCCGAGCGATGCCATCAGCCGGTCGGCGATGTCGCGCGCGCCGGGCGTGTGGTGCCCGTCCTTCTCGGGCAGCACGCAGCCCAGGGCCGACACGCCTGTGCGCATCACGTCCATGGGGTGGCTGCTGGCGGGCAGCTGCTCCAGCGCCTCCTTCACATTGGCCGGCAGGCCGCGCAGCGCTTTCAGGCGTGCCTTGTAGCCGCGCAGTTCGGCGGCGGTGGGCAGCTTGCCGTGCACCAGCAGGTGGGCGATCTCCTCGAACTCGCAGACATCGGCGATGTCCAGGATGTCGTAGCCACGGTAGTGCAGGTCGTTGCCCGTGCGGCCCACGGTGCACAGCGCCGTGTTGCCGGCGGTCACGCCCGACAGGGCGACGGATTTCTTGGGCCTGAAGCCCGCGGGTGCGCTGGTGCTCGGGGTTGCGGTATCGCTCATGGTGTCTCCATCGGGGAAAAAGGGGTGGGGCGGCCCGTGGCGTCCACGGCCACCATTTCAAACGTGCCGCACAGGGCGGGCAGGTGCCGCCCCGAGGCCAGGTCATGTGCCGCGCCTTCGACCTGCACGGTCATCGAGCTGGCGCCGGTGCGCACCACGCGGGCATGGAGTTCCAGCGCCTGCCCCTGGGGCACGGGCGCCAGAAAGTCCACGCCGCCGCAGCGCGCCATCACCACGGCGCTGCGCGCATGCCGGCTGGCCGTGACGAAAGCGGCCTGGCCCATGAGCAGCAGCGCCTGGCCGCCAAACAGGGTGCCGTAGTGGTTGGTGCGTCCGGGGAACACCATTTCGGTGAACGCCTGGGTGCCGGGGGGCTGGTGCGGGTGGGTCGCTTGGTGCATGATTCGCAATGTACGCATCTGGGATTCGCGGCACCACCCCTGAATCGGCGAATGATTGCGAAGTATTTCTGGATGATTTGCAAATATTGCAAATATTTATCTTCTTGACCCCTGGACCTTGCGATGAGAAAAACCTTCATGGGCGTGCGCCTGCGCCGCCTGCGCGAAGAACGCGGCATGACGCAGGTTGCGCTGGCACGCGCGCTGGACCTGTCGGCCAGCTACCTCAACCAGCTGGAGCAGAACCAGCGGCCCCTCACGGTGTCGGTGCTGCTCAAGATTAACGCGGTGTTCGGCGTGGATGTGCAGCGCTTTTCGGACGACGACGAGGCGCGCCTCATCACGGGCCTGCGCGAGGTGCTGGCCGACCTCCCCGCGGGCCTGGGCGGGGAGGGGGCGGGCGATGCCGTCTCGCTGGCCGAAATCCGGGAGCTGGCCGCCGGGATGCCCGCCGTGGCCCGCACCTTGCTGGCATTGCACCAGCGCCACCGGCAGGCCCTGGAGCGGCTGGAAGCCCTGGGCGCGCTCAATGCGCAGTGGGGCCTGGGCGACGAGCGCGGCATGCCGCCGCTGCAAGGCCATCCCCCCATGGCATACGAAGAAGTGCGCGACTTTTTCTTTGCCCGGCAGAACCATATTGCCGAGCTGGACGACGCGGCGGAGCAGTGCGCCGCCGATTGGTCGCTGCAGCCCGGGCGCTCGGACGAGGGCCTGGCGGAGCGGCTGCTGGCCGCCCATGGCGTGCGGGTGGGCAGCGCGACGGATGCGCTGCCGGGCAACGCGCAGCGCGTCTTCGAGCCCGGGACGCGGGTGCTGAAGCTCGCCGCGGGGCTGGAGCCGGGCCAGCGCGCCTTCCAGATGGCGACGCAGCTGGCGTTCCTGGAGCAGGGGCCGCTGCTGCGGCGCATCGCCGACGGCGCGGGACTGTCCGGCGACCAGGCCCGGGCGCTGGCGCGCATCGGCCTGGCGAACTACTTTGCGGGGGCCCTGGTGCTGCCGTACACGGCCTTCCTGCGCGCGGCCGAAGCCGTGCGCTACGACCTGGACCGGCTGGGCCACCAGTTCGGCGTGGGGTTCGAGACGGTGTGCCACCGCTTGTCCACCCTGCAGCGGCCTAGCGCGCGCGGGGTGCCGTTCTTCTTCGTGCGGGTGGACCGGGCGGGCAACATCTCCAAGCGCCAGTCGGCGACGCACTTTCACTTCAGCAAGATCGGCGGCACCTGCCCGCTGTGGAACGTGTACGAGGCGTTTGCCCAGCCCGGGCGCATCGTGCCCCAGCTGGCGCGCATGCCCGACGGCCGCGCCTACCTGTGGGTGGCGCGCACGGTCTCGCGCGGCGGCGGCGGCTGGGGGGCGCCGGGCAAGGAGTTCTCGGTGGCGCTGGGCTGCGATGTCCGCCACGCGCCGCAGCTGGTGTATTCGCAGGGGCTGGATCTCGCGAACCCGCACGGGGGCGTGCCCATCGGCATGGGCTGCAAGGTGTGCGAGCGCGACGCCTGCCCGCAGCGCGCGTTTCCTCCCATTGGCCGGGCGCTGGACGTGAACGAGAACTGGAGCCGGTTCGCGCCGTACCCCGTGGCCGACAGCCGCACGGGGCCGGCGTCCTGACGCAGGTTATGAAATGTGCTCATCAATTCATAGCTGCTGGCGCATGAGGGTGTTGCGCTGACGGCACTTTCCACCAAATAACTCATTGGTAACCAGTTGTTCTGCCGCAGGTTGCTCCAAAGGGCTGCGGATTGCCGCTATCCTGCGCCTTGCGGCCGGGCCCTGGCGCGGCCAACGACCCACCGCAACACCACCCACCACCACGGCCCAGACGCTGTTCTGATTCTGCATGCCCACCCGTTTCCTGCCATGGCTTCCTTGACGCCAGACGGTCGCTATCGGCACTGGCTGGCCGGGCTGGGCGTGGCCGTGCTGGGCGTGGCGGTCAGCCTGTGGCTGGCCTGGCAGCAGGCCGACTCGGTGGCCCAGGCCGGGCAGACCCGGTTCATGCAGGAGGCCCGCGCGTTCGCCGACGCGCTGAGCCAGCGGATCGAGGGGCATACCGAAGTCGTCAACGGCCTGCGCGGCCTGTTCACGGCCAATCCGCACCTGACCCGCGCGGAGTTCGAGCGCGCGGCGAGCGACCTGGAAGTGGGCCAGCGGTATCCCGGCGTGCGCAACCTGTCGTTCACCCGCTGGGTGCCGGGCGCCGAGCGAGCCGCCTATGAAGCCCGGGTGCGCGCCGACACCTCGCTGTCCACCCACGGCTACCCCGACTTCGCCATCCGGCCACCGGGCGAGCGGGCCGAGTATTTCGTGGCCGAGTACCTGTGGCCCATGGCGGGCAATGAAAGCGTGCTGGGCCTGGACATCAGCGCCCAGCCCACCAACCTGGCCGCCATGCAGTACAGCCGGGACAGCGGCCACACGGTGGCCTCGGCCCCGTTCGACCTGCTGCAGGAGGACAAGCACCGCGCGGGCTTCGTGATCCGCGTGCCGGTGTTCGACTACACGGCGGGCACGCCGGAGCCGCGCTTCCTGGGCGCGGTGGCGTCCACCATCCGGGTGTTCGACCTGGTGCAGGCGCTGGGGAGCCAGGGCCTGCTCAACGGCATTGCCGTGTCGATGGAGGACCATGGCTCGGTGCGCGCGGGCTCCACCGACACCACCGTCCGGCCCCTGCTGGCGCAGTCGTCGGCGGCGCTGCCCGATGCGCAGCCGTTTGTGCGCGACCTGCTCGTGCACGACCGGCGCTGGCGCCTGACCTTCCATCCCGCGCGCTCGTTCCTCTCGCCGTCCGAGGCGCGGCTGCCGGTCCTGGCGGGGCTGGGGGGCATCCTGGTGTCCCTCCTGCTGGCTTCCACGGTCGGGCTGCTGGTGCGCCAGCGCACCATGGCGCTGGTGCGCGCGCAGGCGTCGGACGAGGCCCGCCACGAGAGCGAGGAGCGTTTTCGCGCCCTGTTCAACCAGGCCAGCGTGGGGGTCGCGCTGCTGGACACCTCCACCGGCCGGTTCCTGCGCGCCAACCAGCGCTATGGCGACATCGTGGGCTACAGCCCCGAGGAGATGCAGGAGCTCAACATCCGGGCCATCACGCACCCCGACGACCTGGAGACGGACGCGCAGCACCTGGAGCGCCTCAAGTCAGGGGAGGTGCCCGAATACCGGCTGGAAAAGCGCTACATCCACAAGCGCGGCCATTCGGTGTGGGTCGACCTCACCGTGTCGCCGATGTGGGTGCCCGGGGCCACGCCCGACCACCACATCGCCGTGGTGCAGGACATCACCTCGCGCAAGCGCATGGAGGACACCCTGCGCACCAACGAACACCGGCTGCGGGGCATTCTGGAGCGCCTGCCCATGGGCCTGTGCCTGGTGCAGCCCGACGGGCGCATCAGCTTTCGCAACCAGCGCTATGTGCAGATCTGCGGGTACACCGAGGCCGAGGTGCCCGACGTGGACACCTGGTGGGAGCGCGCGTTCCCGGAGCGCGAGGAGCGCGAAACCGTGCGCCAGGGCTGGCGCGAGGCGGCGCAGAGCGCCCAGGCCGGCGACGGCGTGATCCCCGGCGCCGAGTACCTCATCCGCTGCCATGACGGGCAGCTGCGCCCCGTCGAAGTCTCGGGGGTGCAGGTGGAAGGCGGGCACCTGGTCACCATGCAGGACCTGAGCCAGCGCAAGGCGGCCGAGGAGGAGATCAACCACCTGGCCTACTACGACCCGCTCACGCGCCTGCCCAACCGCCGCCTGCTCATGGACCGGCTGCAGCAGGCGCTGGCCACCAGTGCCCGCCACGGGCGCAGCGGCGCCTTGCTGCTGCTCGACCTGGACAACTTCAAGACACTCAATGAAACCCGGGGCCATGACAGCGGCGACCACCTGCTGCTGCAGGTGGCGCACCGCCTGCGCGGCTGCGTGCACGAGGACGACACTGTTGCCCGCCAGGGAGGCGACGAATTCGTCGTGGTGCTGGAAGACCTGGGCGACAACCCCGAGGAGGCCGCGGCCCGCAGCGAAGAGGTGGGCCAGCGCATCCTGGCCACCCTGCGCGAGCCCTACATGCTCAACGGCACCGCGCACCACAGCTCGCTGAGCATGGGCGTCACCATCTTCAGCGGCATGCGCGAGACCGTGGACGAACTGCTCAAGCGCGCCGACCTGGCGCTCTACCAGGCCAAGAACGCCGGCCGCGACACGCTGCGCTTCTACGACCCCCAGATGCAGGCCGCCGTGAGCGCACGGGCCGCGCTGGAGCGCGACATGCGCATTGGCCTGGCACAGGGCCAGTTCGAGCTGTACTACCAGCCGCAGATCGACCGGGGCCGCATCACCGGTGCCGAGGCGCTGCTGCGCTGGCGCCATCCACGCGACGGTTTTGTCTCCCCCGCGCATTTCATCCCGCTGGCGGAGGAGACAGGCTTGATCCTCCCGCTGGGCGAATGGGTGCTGCAGGTGGCCTGCGGGTGCCTGGCCCGCTGGGCCGCGCAGCCCGAGCTGGCCGTGCTGAGCCTGGCGGTGAACGTGAGCCCGCGCCAGTTCCACCAGGGCGATTTCGTGGCCCAAGTCCTGGCCGCGCTGGCCAGCTCGGGCGCCCAGGGGCACCAGCTCAAGCTGGAGATGACCGAGGGCCTGCTGCTGGACGACGTGGAAGACACCATCGAGAAGATGGGCCAGCTCAAGGGCTACGGCGTGGGCTTCTCGCTGGACGACTTTGGCACGGGGTACTCGTCGCTGGCCTACCTCAAGCGCCTGCCGCTGGACCAGCTCAAGATCGACCAGAGTTTCGTGCGCGACGTGCTCACCGACCCCAACGACGCCGCCATCGCCCGCACCGTGGTGGCGCTGGGCACCAGCCTGGGCCTGCGCGTGATCGCCGAAGGGGTGGAAACCGAGGCCCAGCGCGAGTTTCTGGAGCGCCACCACTGCCACGCCTGGCAGGGCTACCTGTTCAGCCCGCCCGTGCCGGTGGCCGAGTTCGAGGCGCTGGTGCGCAAAACGAATGGGACGGGCGCGCAGCACGCGTAGCCCTGGCACACCGGCCCGCACCAGCCCGCCCGCCACCCTGTCGGTACAGGATCTGTCAAAATCGATAGCATGAAATCAAGTCGGGATAAGCGCAATAGCTGGTTTTTGCCAAATGTTTGCGCTGCACCCCGGCCGTGTGCCCCTGCCCGTCAGCCGGGGGCCGGGGGGCTGCAGGCGGCGCGGTATCATTCCGCCCTTGCTGCGGCCTGCGTGTTCCGGCCCGGAACGTCCGCCTGGCGCCACTTTTGCATCCCCGCCTTCATCCTCTTTTTGCCCGTTCCCTGACCCGTGCGTCTTACCTCGATCAAGCTTTCCGGTTTCAAGTCGTTCGCTGAACCCACCAATTTCATGCTGCCCGGGCAACTGGTCGGTGTGGTGGGCCCGAACGGCTGCGGCAAGTCCAACATCATGGACGCGGTGCGCTGGGTGCTGGGCGAGAGCAAGGCCAGCGAGCTGCGTGGCGAGTCCATGCAGGACGTGATCTTCAGCGGCACCACCACCCGCAAGCAGGCCAGCCGCGCCAGCGTGGAGCTGGTGTTCGACAACTCCGACCACCGCGCGGGCGGCCAGTGGGGCCAGTACGGCGAGGTCGCGGTGCGGCGCGTGCTCACGCGTGACGGCACCAGCAGCTACTACCTGAACAACCAGCCCGTGCGCCGCCGCGACGTGCAGGACGTGTTCCTGGGCACAGGCCTGGGGCCGCGCGCCTACGCCATCATCGGCCAGGGCACCATCAGCCGCATCATCGAGTCGCGCCCGGAGGAACTGCGCCTGTTCCTCGAAGAAGCCGCTGGCGTCTCCAAGTACAAGGAGCGCCGCCGCGAGACGGAAAACCGCCTGTCGGACACGCGCGAGAACCTCACGCGGGTGGAGGACATCCTGCGCGAGCTGAACGCCAACCTCGAAAAGCTCGAAAAGCAGGCCGAGGTGGCCGCCAAATACAACACCCTGCAGGCCGACGCCACGCTCAAGCAGCACCAGCAGTGGTTTTTGAAGCGCGCCGAGGCCGAAGAGCAGCAGAACAAGGTGCGCCTGGACGGCCTCCAAGCCGTCAACGACCTCGAATCCCGCATGGCCGACCTGCGCGCCGTCGAGTCCGACCTCGAAACCATCCGCCAGGCCCACTACGCGGCGGGCGACCAGGTGAACCAGGCCCAGGGCCGGCTGTACGAGGCCACGGCCGAGGTCGGCAAGCTCGAAGCCGAGATCCGCTACGTGATCGAAGGGCGCCAGCGCGTGGAGCAGCGCCTGGTCACGCTGGCAGAGCAGATCGCCCAGTGGCAGACCCGCAAGGAAGAGGCCGATATCGAGCTCGAAAACCTGGCCGGTGCCGGTGTGGACGCCGAAGAACGCGCCGAACTGCTGGCCGCCCAGGTCGAAGAGCAGGCCATGCAGCTGCCCGACCTGGAAGAAGCCCTGCGACAGGCGCAAAGCCGCACGGCCGAGCAGCGCAGCAGCGTGGTGCAGGTGCAGCAGCAGATTGGCGTGCTGGCCGCCGAGCAGCGCAGCATCGACGAGCAAAGCCGCCAGCTCGACAGCCGCTTCGAACGCCTGCGCACCGACCGCAATGCGCTGGCCGCGCCCGATGAAGCCCGCCTGACGAACCTGCGCGAGCAGCTCGAAGAGGCGCAAGAGATCGCCGAGACCACGGCAGCCCGCCTGCACGAGCTGCAGGAGTCCGTGCCCCAGCTGGACGACGACCGCCGCACCCGCCAGCAGGCCGTGAACACCGAAAGCGCGCGCCAGGCCGACCTGTCGGCGCGCATGGAAGCGCTCAAGGCGCTGCAGGAAAAGGTCAAGACCGACGGCAAGCTGCGCCCCTGGCTGGCCAAACACGGGCTCGACGGCCTGCAAGGCCTGTGGAGCCGCATCCACATCGAGCCCGGCTGGGAAAACGCGCTGGAAGCCGCGCTGCGCGAGCGCCTGGCTGCGCTGGAAGTGGGGCGCCTGGACATGGTGCGTGGCTTCCTGGGCTCGGGCGGCACCGACGCGCCGCCCGCGCGCCTGGCCTTCTACAGCGCTCCCGCCGCGGGCCACCCCGAAACCTCGTCACCCCACGCCCGCCTGTCGGACCTGCTGCGCCTGAACGATGCCGGCCTGCGTGCCGTGCTCACGGACTGGCTGCAAGGCTGCTACACCGCGCCCACGCTGGACGACGCCCTGGCCCGCCGCGGCACGCTGCAACCCGGGGAGGTGGTGTTTGTTCCTACCGGCCATGCGGTCAGCGCCCACAGCGTGAGCTTTTACGCGCAGGATTCCGAGCAGTCCGGCATGCTGGCCCGCGCGCAGGAGATCGAGCACCTCGAAAAAGAGCTGCGCGCGCAAGCGCTCATCGCCGAAGAATCGCGCACGGCCCTGGTGCGGGCCGAGGCCGCGTACGCCGATGCTTCGCAGCGCCTCGTGGCCGCGCGCCGCGAAGCCACCGAAACACAAAGCCGCGCCCACGAGCTGCAGGTCGAGACCCTGCGCCTGACCCAGCTGGCCGAACAGACCCGCGCGCGCAGCCAGCAAATCGACGGCGACCTGGCCGAGGTGGAGGCCCAGCTGGCCGACCTGCAGGAACGCCGCGTGGCCGCCGAGGCGCGCTTTGAAGAACTCGACATGCAGCTGGCCGACAGCCAGGAGCGCGAGGCCCAGCTGGGCGACCGCGTGATCGAGGCCGAGCGCAAGCTCACCGCCTGCCGCGAACAGCAGCGCACGCTGGAGCGCCAGGCACAAGAGGCCACGTTCTCGCAGCGCAGCCTGGAGGCGCGCCGCGCCGAACTCAACCGTTCCATCGAAACCGCCACGCAGCAGGCCACGGCCCTGGCCGACGAGCAGCAGCGCGCGCGCGATGAGCTGGCCCGCCTGTCCGACGCCGCCGCGCAAGGTGGCCTGCAGGCCGCCCTGGAGGTGAAGATGGAGCGCGAAAAAGCGCTCGGCGCCCAGCGCAGCGAATACGACGACCTCACCACCAAGCTGCGCGCCAGCGACGAGCGCCGCATGCAGCTCGAACGCGCGCTCGACCCGCTGCGCGCCCGCATCACCGAATTCCAGCTCAAGGAACAGGCGGCGCGCCTGGGCCTGGAGCAGTACACCACCTTGCTGGCCGACGCGCAGGCCGACCTCGAGGCCGTGGCCCAGTCGATCACCGACGGCAACGTGCGCGTGGGCGGTCTGCAAAGCGAAATCGACCGCCTGCACCGCGAGATCGCCGCCCTGGGCGCTGTGAACCTCGCCGCGCTGGACGAACTCAAGCTCGCCAGCGAGCGCAAGGTCTTCCTCGATGCGCAGACGGCCGACCTGACCGAGGCCATGAACACGCTGGAAGACGCGATCCGCAAGATCGACGGTGAAACACGCCAGCTGCTCTCGGGCACCTTCGACACCGTGAACGCGCACTTTGGCCGCATGTTCCCCGAGCTGTTCGGCGGCGGCCAGGCCAAGCTCATCATCACCGGCGACGAAATCCTCGATTCCGGCGTGCAGGTGATGGCGCAGCCGCCCGGCAAGAAGAACCAGACCATCCACCTGCTGTCGGGCGGCGAGAAGGCTCTCACGGCCATCGCGCTGGTGTTCGCCATCTTCCAGCTCAACCCGGCGCCGTTCTGCCTGCTGGACGAGGTGGACGCGCCGCTGGACGACGCCAACACCGAGCGTTACGCCAAGCTGGTGTCCAGCATGAGCAAGGGCACGCAGTTCCTGTTCATCAGCCACAACAAGATCGCGATGGAAATGGCCGAACAGCTGATCGGCGTGACCATGCAGGAGCAGGGCGTGTCGCGCATCGTGGCTGTCGATATGGAATCGGCCCTCTCCATGGCGGAAATATGAGCACCCCCCTGAGGCGCTTCGCACCTTCCCCCCAGGGGGACGACGCCCTTGCTGCGGGGCGGCCCTTGCTCGGCGTCTCGCGCACAGGCCGCGCGCATTTTCACCGCGGCGGCCCTTGCGCCATGCAGCGGATAGCCGTTAGCCGAGAATTTCTTTTATGAGCACATTGCAACTGAGTCTGGCCATCATCGGCGGCCTGGTGCTGGCCCTCATCGTGGCCTACAACACCTGGACCTCGCGCCGCAACGCGCCCAAGCGCGCCTTGCCGCCAGAGCCGGAACGCGAGCGCGCGGCCGAGCCCGCGCTGCGCCAGGAGCCAGGTTTCGAGGCGGGCGCGGCCGCCGACCTGCCCCCCGGGGACTTTCACGGCCTGGACCGCGGGCCCGAGCCTTCCGAGCACACGGTGGATGCCAGCGAGGCCCTGCAGATGCCCGTGCCGCCGTTCTCGCTGGAGCGCCGCCCCGGGCTGGACCCGCTCATCGACGTGATCGCACCGCTGCAGCCGGAGGTGTCCGTGTCCGGCGATGCCGCGCTGGCGGCGCTGCCTCCCACGCGCCGGGCCGGCAGCAAGCCGTTTGCGATCGAAGGCCTGAACGAAGCCACCCAGCAGTGGGAGACGCCGGCGCCCGGCCAGCGCTACCAGAGCTTCCAGGCGGGCGTGCAGCTTGCCAACCGCATGGGCGCGCTCAACGAGATCGAGTTCTCGGAATTCGTCGTCAAGGCCCAGGCGTTTGCGGACGCCATCAATGCCGCCCCCGATTTTCCCGACATGCTGCAGGAAGTGGCCCGCGCCCGCGAGCTGGACCAGTTCGCCAGCGACCACGACGCGCAACTGGCCTTCATGCTGCGCGCGCGCCAGGCCGCCTGGAGCCCCGGCTACGTGCAGCAGAACGCCGCGCGCGTGGGCTTCGTGCCGGGCGCCATGCCCGGGCGCCTGGTGCTGCCGGCCGGCGCGCAAGGCCTGCCGCCATTGCTCACGCTCGGCTACGACACGCAGGCGGCACTGGCCGAAGACCCGGACCAGTCCGCCATCCGCGACATCACCCTGAGCCTGGACGTGGCGCAGGTCCACCGAACCGAACAACCCTTTGCGCGCCTGCGCGAGGCCGCCGCCGCGCTGTGCGAGGCCATGGACGGCGTGCTCTGTGACCAGAACGGCCAGCCGCTGCCTGCCATGGCCATGGACCCGATCGCCTCGGACCTGGAGCTGCTGTACGACCAGCTCGACGGGCGCGACCTGTCGGCGGGGTCGGTGCTGGCGCGCCGGCTGTTCAGCTAGGCCGCCGCATGAGCGCAACGCTGGTCCGGCTGGCGCACGAGGCCGATCACGGCGCCGTCAGGGCGCTGTACCGCGAACTGCGGCCCCAGGACCCTGTGCTGGGCGACGATGCATCGCTGGACAGCTTTCGCGCCGTGTTGCGGTCCCCCAGCGCGCGGCTGGTGGTGGCGCTGCGGCATGGCGAGGTCGGTGCGACCTGCATGCTGGCGCTCGTGCCCAATTTCGCCAGCGCCGGGATGCCCATCGGCGTCGTCGAGCATGTCATCACGGGCGGGCGCTTCCGGCGCCAGGGGCTGGCCCGGGCAGCGCTGGAGTTCGCCCTGGACGCGGCCTGGGCCCTGAACTGCTGCAAGGTTTTCCTGCTGTCGGGCGCGCAGCGCGCGCAGGCCCACCGGCTCTATGAATCCGTGGGCTTCGCGGGCGGCAGGGAACTGGGGTTTGTCAAAAGGAATCCCAGCTTGGGCCACCATGACTGAACAATCAGAACTTTTTTCGGCCGCAGCGCAGACCAGCCAAGCGCAGGCAGCTATCAAAATCAAAGCGCTGCGCGAGCAACTCCACCGCTGGGCGCACCAGTACTACGTGCTGGACGAGCCCACCGTGCCCGATGCCGAGTACGACCGCGTGTTCCGGGAACTGCAGGCCCTGGAGACGGCGCACCCCGACCTCATCACGTCCGACTCGCCCACGCAGCGCGTGATCGGGGCGGTGATGGAAGGCCTCACACCCGTGCGCCACGCGGTGCCCATGCTCAGCATCCACACCGAAACCGACACCGAGGCCACCGGCGCGCAGGCGTTCGATGCGCGCGTGCGGCGCGAGCTGGGCCTGGCGGAATCGGACCCCGCCATCGAATACGTGGCCGAGCCCAAGTTCGATGGCCTGGCCATGAGCCTGCGCTATGAAAACGGCCGCCTCGCGCAGGCCGCCACGCGGGGCGACGGCGAGGTGGGCGAGGACGTGACGCACAACATCCGGACCATTCGCCAGATACCCCTGACCTTGCCCGAGGGCGTGCCCCCGCTGCTCGAAGTGCGCGGCGAGGTCTACATGCGCCGCGCTGATTTCGATGCGCTCAACGAGCGGCAGCGGGAGCAGGGCGGCAAGACCTTCGTGAACCCGCGCAACGCCGCAGCCGGCGCGGTGCGCCAGCTGGACTCGAACATCACCGCCCAGCGCCCTTTGAGCTTTTTTGCGTATGGCCTGGGCGCCGTCACGCCGCCCGGCGAGGGAGGGCCGGTGTTCCGCACGCACTACGAGATGCTGCAGACCCTGAAGTCATGGGGTTTTCCGGTGGCGGCGCAGGTGCAGATTGCGGCGGGTGCTGCGGAATTGGTAGCATTTCACCAGCAGGTGGGCGGCAGCCGCGATGCGCTGCCCTACGACATCGATGGCGTGGTCTACAAGGTCAACTCGCTGCAGCTGCAGCGCGACCTGGGCTTCAAGACGCGCGAGCCGCGCTGGGCCGTGGCGCACAAGTACCCGGCGCAGGAGATGGCCACCAAGATCGAAGGCATCGACGTGCAGGTGGGCCGCACCGGCAAGATCACGCCCGTCGCGCGCCTCGCGCCCGTGTTCGTGGGAGGCGTCACCGTCACCAACGCCACGCTGCACAACCTGTTCGAGATCCGCAAGAAGGGCGTTCGGGTGGGCGACACCGTCATCGTGCGCCGCGCGGGCGATGTGATTCCCGAAGTCGTGGGCGTGATGCCGGGCAATCGGACCGGCTATGTGCCCAACTTCAAGATGCCCAAGGCCTGCCCCGTCTGCGGCAGCGCCGTGGTGCGCGAAAAGGGCGAGGCCAACCACCGCTGCACGGGCGGCCTGTTCTGCGCCGCGCAGCGCAAGGAGGCCATCCTGCACTTCGCCGCGCGCCGCGCCATGGACATCGAGGGGCTGGGCGACAAGCTGGTGGACCAGCTGGTGGACACCAATGTGATCCGCACGCTGCCTGACCTGTACCGCCTGGGCCTCACCTCCCTCATCGCGCTGGAGCGCATGGCCGAGAAGTCGGCCCAGAACGTGCTGGCCGCGCTCGAAAAATCCAAGCAGACCACCTTGCCGCGTTTTCTGTTCGGCCTGGGCCTGCGCCACGTGGGCGAGGCCACGGCCAAGGACCTGGCGCGGCACTTTGGCACGCTGGACGCCATCATGGACGCCAGCGTGGAGCAGTTGCTGGAGGTGAACGATGTGGGCCCGGTGGTGGCGCAGAGCCTGCACACGTTCTTCCAGCAGCCGCACAACCGCGAGGTGGTCGAGCAGCTGCGCGCCTGCGGCGTGACCTGGCCCGAGGGCCCGGTGGCCGAACGCGCCCCGCAGATCCTTGCCGGCAAGACCGTGGTGCTGACCGGCACCCTGCCGACCTTGAGCCGCGACGCGGCCAAGGACATGCTGGAAGCCGCTGGCGCCAAGGTGGCCGGTTCGGTCAGCAAGAAGACCAGCTATGTGGTGGCGGGCGATGAAGCCGGCAGCAAGCTGGCCAAGGCCCAGGAGCTGGGCGTGCCGGTGCTGGACGAAGCGGGCATGCTGGCGCTGCTGTCGGGTCCGGGCGCCTGAGGCGCTCTCCCCCTTACTCCGAGTTCTTGATGCGCACATTGCTGCTTTCCTTCCAGGCCCGCGCCGCGGCCCTGTTCCGCTGGCTGGCCGGCCTGTTTGCCTGGATGCCCCGCCCGCTGCGCCGCGCGCTGCTGTGGGGCGCCCTCGCGCTGCCTGCCGCGGTGCTGGCATACACCCTGGTCCTGATCCCGTTCACGCCCTCCATCAGCGACATCCGCAAGGCCAAGAGCGAGCTGCCCGCGCAGCTCATGTCGGTGGACGGCAAGCTGCTGGCCGAGTACCGCTGGGCCAATCGCGAATGGGTGGAGCTCGACAAGATTTCTCCGCATGTGGTGAACGCGCTCATCGCCACCGAGGACCACCGCTTCTACGACCACTTCGGCCTGGACTGGAGGCGCACGGTATCGTCGGTGGTGCACACGCTGCGCGGCGCCCCGCAGGGCGGCTCCACCATCACGCAGCAGTTGGCGCGCAACCTGTTTCCGGAGGAGATCGGCCGCTCGCGCGTGTTCCCCCAGGCCCTCACGCGCAAGCTCAAGGAGGCCATCACGGCGCTCAAGATCGAGTTGTCGTATTCCAAGGACGAGATCCTGGAAACCTACCTCAATACCGTGCCCTTCCTGTACAACGCGTTCGGCATCGAGATGGCCGCGCGCACGTACTTCGACAAGTCGGCCGACAAGCTCAATGTGCTGGAAAGCGCCACGCTGATCGGCATGCTCAAGGGCACGGCCTACTACAACCCCGTGCTCAACCCCGAGCGTGCGCAGGCCCGGCGCAACACCGTGCTGTCGCAGATGGTCAAGCGCGGCAAGCTGGAGCAGGCACAGTTCGACACGCTGCAAAAGCGCCCGCTGCGCGTCAACTTCGAACGCCAGACCGAGGTCATGGGGCCCGCGCCGCACTTTGCGATCCAGCTGCGCAAGCAGCTCATCGACTGGGCCGACAGCAAGGGCTACAGCCTGTATTCGGATGGCCTGGTGATCCGCACCACCATCGACTCGCGCCTGCAGGCCTATGCCAATCAGGCCGTGGCGCGCCAGGGCCGCCAGCTGCAGGGCGTGGCCGATGCCGCCTGGAGCAAGCGCGATGGCTGGGGGCCCCAGAACGAACTGGTGCAGACCCTGGTGCGCGAAAGCAGCGAATACCGCGCCGCGCTGGACAAGGGGGAAGAGCCCGCCGAGGCGCTCAAGGCGCTCCTGGCCGACGACGCCTTCCTGCAGAAGCTGCGCTCCGAGAAAACGCGCGTGCAGGCGGGGTTTCTCGCGCAGGATCCCGTCACGGGCCATGTGCTGGCCTGGGTGGGCAGCCGCGACTTCGCGCAGGACCCGTTCGACCACGTGCAGGCGGCCCGGCGCCAGCCCGGCTCCACGTTCAAGCCCTTCGTGTACGGCGCGGCCTTTGCCAAGGGGGCATCGCCCGGCGACACGCTGATGGATGCCGCGGTGGAGATACCGCTGGGCGGTGGCCGCGTGTGGCGCCCCACCGACGGGCGCCCGCCCAGCGACGAGCCCATGACGCTGGCGGATGGACTGGCGCTCTCCAAGAACACCATCACCGCGCAGGTGATGCAGCAGGTCGGCCCCGCCCGCGTGGCCGAAGTGGCGCGGGCGCTGGGGGTGCGGCAGTCGCCACTCGAGGAAGTGCCATCGCTGGCGCTGGGCACGAGCCCGGTCACGCTCAAGGAAATGATCTCGGCCTACAGCAGCATCGTGAACCTGGGGCGCTATGTGGAGCCGGTGCTCATCACCAGCATCGAGGACCGCCACGGCAAGGTGCTCGAGACCTTCGCGAAGCCGGTGCCCGAGGCGGTCTTCGAAGGCCGCGCGGCCCAGACGCTGCGCAACACCATGCGCGGCGCGGTGGACAGGGGCACCGCCACCGCGATCCGCTCACGCTATGGCATCCAGGCCGATGTGGCGGGCAAGACCGGCACGACGCAGGACAACACGGATGGCTGGTTCATCCTCATGCATGCCCGCGTGGTGGCGGGGGCCTGGGCGGGCTTCAATGATGGCCGCATCACGCTGCGCAGCGACTACTGGGGGCAGGGCGCCCGCAGCGCGCTGCCCATGGTGGGCGAGTTCATGCAGCAGGCGATCCGGGCCAAGGTGATCGACGGCCAGGAGCGGTTCTTCGATGAGTTCGACACCACCCCACCGCCCCCGCCGGCGGATAGCTCGCTCGGCGTCATGCGCGACTGGATACGCGGGCTGTTTGGCAGCGATACGGCACCGCCAGCACCGGTGCCCTCCGCGCCAGCAGCGTGGCCCCTGGGCCCTGCAGCGCCCCGGCCGCCTGGAGGCCAGGGCCTGCCTCCCGTCACGACCGATCCGGGCTATCCCCCGGCACCCGCCGAAGAGCGCGTGGGCGGCTGAGCACGGCTGCGGGCGGCTCGCGGTCCCGGCCGGGCCGGTTCGGTCACTTTTTGCTGGCGCCAGCCCATGACCGCCGCTAGGATGCGCGGCGATGAAATTGTTACGTGTGCCGTCCCCGGGGGCATTTTCCGCAAATGCGCTTTGCCTGGGGCCGGGCGCTCCCGCCGGGTGCTTTTACGGGCCACCGGAGACCGCCGTGACCCATTTCATTCATCCCTTCACCGCGGTGTGCCTGCAACCGGTCCTGTCGCCCTTGGCAGGGAGCGAAGCTCGCCGCGTCCCGCCCATCGTGCATCCACGACCCACAGAAAATGACTCCAAGACGCTTTCGTTTCTCGCTGCCGAGCTATGCCCTTGCTTGCGGTTTTGCACTGACCCCCTGCCTCGGCGGGGCCGCAGATATCCGGTTGACGCCTCCACCTGGCGGCGCCCTCGTGGTGACCGATTCGGCAACCCAGACCGTGCGTTTTCGCGTGGACGATGCGGGCAGGATCCGGATGCCCGGACTGGCTGGCGCGCCCGCACAAGGCAGCCTGCTCTGTTTTGAAAGCGCAAGCGGCGCGGTGGGAGGCTGCACGGCGGGCGTCGCCACGGGGCCGATGGGGCCCGCAGGGCCTGCCGGAGCGGCAGGTGCCCCGGGAACCCCGGGAGCGGTGGGCCCTGCAGGCGCGGCCGGTCCTGAGGGTGCCACCGGCCCCGTGGGCCCAGCGGGCGCCACGGGGCTGCAAGGGCCTGCAGGTGCGCAGGGGCCCGCGGGGCCCCAAGGGCCCGCAGGCTCCGTCGCGGCGTATGGTGATGGCTCCGCGGGGGCCTATACCGTGTCGATCGCCTCGACCATCGACCTGTCCACGACAGCAGGGTTCAACAGCCTTGGCGGACGGCACCACATGCAGTTTTCCACGATCGACATCGCGGGAGCGCTGACGCTTCCCAGCGGGACCGTGCTGCGCGCGACCGGCGACGTGACCATTTCCGGCTCCATCACCGTCCTTGAAGGGTCGCAAGGGGCCAGCAATGTCACGCCACACCCCGGTATTGCGCTGTCGTCACCCGGGACACCCCAAGGCGGTATCGGACTGCCAGCACTCTCTGCCGCGCGGCTCTTGAAACCGCCAGCCGCCGCGGGTGGGGCGGGTAGCCGGCCGAACGCGCAGGACACGGGTGGAGGCGGGGGCGGATCACTTGTGATCCTTGCCGGGGGCAATGTGACCGTCACCGCATCGGGCGTGATCAAGGCCAATGGCGGCAACGGGCAGAACGCCATGCCCCCGGGCGCGGACGCCGCCGGGGCCGGTGGCGGGGCAGGAGGCGTGATCGTCATCGCGGCCGGCGGCGACATCACGGTGGCGGGCGCACTGTTGGCCAACGGCGGGCATGGCGGAAATGGCTTCAACGGCAACCTTGGCAACGCGGTGGGCGCGGGCGCGGGAGGTGGTGGTGGGGGCGGCATCATCCACCTGGTGGCGTCCTCCACGCCCGTGGTCACGGGATCGCTGCTGGTCAATGGCGGCGCGATGGGTCTGGACGATTTCTCGGGGGGATCGTCCCTTGCTGGAGGGGGCGGCGGGGCCAGCGGCGGAAACGGCGGCAACGCGGGCGTGGTGAATGCGTCGGTGGTTCAGCCGGCGCAGGCGGGCTTCAGCGGCCGCTCCATCCTCACCACCGTTCCTGCACCCTGGAACCTGTTTCTCCACTGAGGCAGGGTCGGCACGTCCGGCGGACCGGGGGCACGTACCCCCCGGGCTGGGCCGTCCAGGGGCCGGGCGCTATTCGATATCGATGCAGTGCAGCCCGAAGCTGCCCGCCTTGCGGTCGGCAAAAAACGCTTCCAGCGTTTCCTTGACGGTACGGAAGGCGATCTCGTCCCAGGGCACCTCGTCTTCGGTGAAGAGCCGCGCCTCTATGGTTTCATACCCGGGGTTGAACTGGTCGCTGAGCAGGTGGGCCCTGTAGAACAGGTGCACCTGCCCCACACGGCGCACATTGAGCAGGCTGAACAGCGGGCCCATCTCGATCTGTGCGCCGGCTTCCTCGTCCGTCTCGCGCGCAGCGCCCTGGGCCGTGGTTTCGTCCAGTTCCATGAAGCCCGCCGGCAGCGTCCACTTGCCCCAGCGCGGTTCGATGTTGCGTTTGCACAGCAGCACGCGTCCATCGGGCAGGGTCGGCACGGTGCCCACCACGTTGAGCGGGTTCTCGTAGTGCACCGTGCTGCAGGTGGGGCACACCGCGCGCTGCTTGGTGTCGCCGTCGTCCGGCAGGCGGTAGACCACGGCGGTGCCACAGGCGCGGCAGTGTTTGATGGGGCTGCGGAAGGTCATCGGGGGTTTTGATTCAAATAGGCTGCTGGCGCTTGTTCCATCAGCGCTGGCAGCTATGAAAGGATAGCTTTTGGCTGCGCGCCCGGGCCTGTGCGCCAGGTGGCCCAGGCCGCAGGGCGTCACACCACGCTCAGCCGCAGCGTGCCCAGGCCGTCCACGCCGCCCTCGAGCACGTCGCCGCGCACCACGGCGCCCACGCCTTCGGGCGTGCCGGTGTAGATCAGATCGCCGGGCTGCAGCTCCCATGCGGCCGACAGGTGCTCGATGGTCTCGGCGATGTTCCAGATGAGCTGGGCCACGGTGCTGCGCTGGCGGTCCGCGCCGTTGACCTGCAGCCAGATGCCGGCCTTCTCCACGTCACCGGCCTGCGCGGCGGGCGTGATGGGGCCGATGGGCGCGCTCGCGTCGAAGCCCTTGCCGATGCACCAGGGGCGGCCCTGTTTCTTCATGTCGTTCTGCAGGTCGCGGCGCGTCATGTCCAGGCCCACGGCGTAGCCGTAGATGTGGGTGAGCGCATCGGCGGCCTGGATGTTCTTCCCGCCCTTGCCAATGGCCACGACCAGTTCGATCTCATGGTGCAGGTTGGCCGTGAGGCTGGGGTAGGGCAACTGGCCCGTCTCGCCCGCATTCACCACCACGATGGCATCGGCCGGCTTCATGAAGAAAAACGGCGGCTCGCGACCGGTGAAGCCCATTTCCTTGGCGTGTTCTTCGTAGTTGCGGCCCACGCAGTAGATGCGGTGCACGGGGAACCGGTCGGCGCTGCCGGCCACGGGCACGCTGGCCACCGGTGCGGGAGAAAACACGTAGCTCATGTCTGCCTTTCTTCTTGTCTCTGGGTGCGATGGAACGGGTGCGGGCCTGGCGTGCGGGCGGGTTGCCCTGCGGGCCGGGCCGAAGTGTGGCAGTGTGCCATGGGTGCGGGCGTCTTGCTGTGGGACGCTACACTCGCGCCCATGGCAAAGAGCTTCGATTTCCACAACACGCCAGGCCACCTGGTGCGCCGTGCCCACCAGCGTACCGTGGCGCTTTTCATGGAGGAGACAGCGGGGTTTGACGTGACGCCCGTGCAGTTCGCCATCCTGCATGAACTGCTGGCCCGGCCCGGGGAAGACCAGGTCACCTTGGCATCCCGCGTGGCGTTCGACGCGGCCACCTCGGGGTCGGTGATCGGGCGCCTGGAAAAGCGCGGCTGGATCCGCCGCGAACCCGACACCCGCGACCGCCGCCGCAAGCTGCTGTGGATCACGCCGGAAGGCGAAGTGGCGGCCCTGCAGATGCGCGATGCCGCCCAGCGCGTGCAGGAGCGTCTGATGGCGCCCCTCAACGCGCAGGAGCGCGGCGACCTGATGGTGCTGCTCACCAAGGTCGTCTACAACCACCAGGACCCGGCCGGCGCCTCGGGCGCATGACGCCGGCCCCGCCGGGCCGTGGCAGGGCTTGCGGGACGCACCGTACAACCGCCGCTCTCCACGGCACGCACGCCCACCTATCCATCGAAGCAATCCCCATCCCCATCCCCATGCAGCTGTACAACTACTTCCGCTCCTCGGCCTCGTTTCGCGTGCGCATCGCGCTGCAGATCAAGGGCCTGGCCTACGACTACATTCCCGTGCACCTCGTGAAGGGCGAGCACCAGCAGCCTGCCTACGCGGCCCTCGCCGCCGATGCCCTGGTGCCCACGTTGGTGACCGATGGCGGGGAGGCATTGTCGCAATCGATGGCCATCATCGAATACCTGGACGAGACCCATCCCACACCCGCCCTGATGCCCGCCACGGCCCTGGACCGGGCGCGCGTGCGGGCGCTGGCGCAGATGGTGGCGTGCGAGATCCACCCGATCAACAACCTGCGCGTGCTCAAGTACCTGGTGCGGGAGCTGAAGGTGGATGAAGCCGCCAAGAACGCGTGGTACCACCACTGGCTGCGCAGCGGGCTCGAGGCCTTCGAGCGGCAGCTGGTGCTGCTCTCGCAGGAGCGCGCGGCCCAGGGGCTGGCGCCCTCGGTGCTGTGCTGGGGCGGCACCCCCACGCTGGCCGACTGCTGCCTGGTGCCGCAGATCTTCAACGCCCAGCGTTTTAAGGTCGACCTGGGCGGCCTGCCGCTCACCATGGGCGCGTTCGACGCCTGCATGGCGCTGCCCGCATTCCAGAAGGCCCAGCCTTCCGCCTGTCCGGACAACGAAGCTTGACCCTTCGCACGCACTCCCCGCAGGCCACCGACTGGCTGGTGCCGGACTGGCCCTTGCCGCCGGGCGTGCATGCGCTGTGCACCACCCGCGCGGGTGGCGTGAGCCTGCCGCCGTATGACAGCCTGAACCTGGGCACGCATGTGGGGGACGACCCCGCCGCTGTCCGCGCCAACCGCCTTCGGCTTCAGTCCGCCCTCGAAGGAGTGACAGCGGGCACGCGGCCCGTGTTTCTGAGCCAGGTGCATGGCGATGGCGTGGTGCAGCTCGACGGCGGCACGCCCAACGGCATCGAGGCCGACGCCTGCGTGGCGGCGGTTCCCGCGGTCGCCTGCACCATCATGGTGGCCGACTGCCTGCCGGTGCTGTTCGCCCACCGCTCAGGCCGGGCCGTGGCGGCGGCCCATGCGGGATGGCGCGGGCTCGCGGGGGTGGACGGGCAGGGGGTGCTGGAATCGGTTTTCAAGCGTTTTGTCGCGCTGGCCCAGGCGGATCAAGCGCGCGATGCTATAAAAATTGAAGCAATCCTGCCCTTGCAAGGGGTGGCGCAGGACACGCTGGCCTGGCTGGGGCCCTGCATCGGCCCGCAGGCGTTCGAGGTGGGTCCCGAGGTGCGGGCGGCTTTTTGCGACACTGCCCCGGCCTTGCAGGATTGCTTCGCGCCCAGCGGCCACGCCAGCGGCAAGTACCTGTGCGATCTGGCGGGCCTCGCGCGGCGGCGGTTGCAGGCGCTCGGAATCACCCATGTCCACGGCAATGACGGAACACCGCCATGGTGCACCGTCACGAACGCATCAAGGTTCTTTTCCCACCGGCGCGACAGCGCCGCCCTGGGCGGCAGCGGGCGCTTCGCTGCCTGCATCTGGCGCGGCTGAGGAACCGGGGCCGCCAGCCTCGCGGGCCCCCGCGGCCTGCTCGGCATCGTGGGCGGCCTGCTCCGCGGCTTCACGCGCCTTGATCGCGCGCTTGCGCGAAGGCGTGCCCAGGATGTACACCAGAATGCCCATGGGCAGCAGCCCATACAGCGCGAACGTGATCACGGCGCCCAGCAGCGTCCCGGTGGGGCTGGTGGCTTCGGCCACCGCCATCATGAGGGTGACGTAGGTCCAGGCGATGACGATGAGGTACATTGGTTTATGTTCGCTGCGAGCGTTGAATCCGTTGCCATGCTGAAGTGGGTCGGCAACAATGAACCCGAGACACAAAAAACAAGAAGCCCTGCCGCTGCGAGCGACCAATCACTGAGGAAAGAGCATGAATTCTGAATCACCATGGGCCGAGAGCGCCCAGCAGTTCCAGCAGATTTTCGGGCAAAGCTGGTCACAGGCACTGCAGTCGTTCCAGAAGCTGGACCTTGGTACGCAGGTACCCGCCACCCCCCCTCTGAAGTTTTCACCCAGCAAGCTGCAGGCGCTGCAGCAGCAGTACCTGAAGGAAGCGCAGGAACTGTGGGCCCAGGGCCTGCAGGGCGCGCCCGAGGTCAAGGACCGCCGCTTCGCCGGCGAGGGCTGGGCCAGCAACCCCGTCGCGGCCTTCTCGGCCGCCGCCTACCTGCTCAATGCGCGCACCCTGATGGGCCTGGCCGAGGCGGTGGAGTCCGACGAAAAGACCAAGGCCCGCATCCGTTTCGGCGTGGAGCAATGGATGGCCGCCATGGCGCCGAGCAACTTCCTGGCCTTCAACGCCGAGGCGCAGAAGAAGGCCATCGAAACCAAGGGCGAGAGCATTGCCAAGGGCATGCAGAACCTGCTGCACGACATCACACAGGGCCATGTGTCGATGACCGACGAAAGCCTGTTCGAGGTGGGCCGCAACGTGGCCACCACCGAGGGCGCCGTGGTGTATGAGAACGAGCTGTTCCAGCTGCTCGAATACAAACCACTCACCGCCAAGGTCTATGAGCGCCCCTTCCTGCTGGTGCCGCCGTGCATCAACAAGTTCTACATCCTCGACCTGCAGCCCGAGAATTCGCTGATCCGCTACGCCGTCGAACAAGGCCATCGCACCTTTGTCGTGAGCTGGCGCAACCCCGGCGATGCCCTGGCCCACAAGACCTGGGACGACTATGTGGAAGATGGCGCGATGGCGGCCATCGACGTGGTGCGGAACATCACCGGCGCCGAACAGATCAACGCGCTGGGCTTCTGCGTGGGCGGCACCATCCTGAGCAATGCGCTCGCCGTGCTGGCGGCGCGGGGCGACGAGCCCGTGGCCAGCGCCACGTTCCTCACCACCCTGATCGACTTCACGGACACCGGCATTCTGGATGTGTTCATCGACGAGGCGTTCGTGAAGTTCCGCGAGATGCAGATGGGGCAGGGCGGGCTGATGAAGGGGCAGGACCTGGCATCGACCTTCAGCTTCCTGCGTCCCAACGACCTGGTGTGGAACTACGTGGTGGGCAACTACCTCAAGGGCGAGACGCCGCCGCCGTTCGATCTCCTGTACTGGAACAGCGACAGCACCAACCTGCCCGGGCCGTTCTACGCGTGGTACCTGCGCAATTTCTACCTGGAGAACAACCTGGTCAAGCCCGGCAGGCTCACCGTGTGCGGCGAGAAGATGGACCTTGGAAACCTCACGCTGCCGGTGTACATCTACGGCTCGCGCGAAGACCACATCGTGCCCATCAACGCCGCCTATGCATCCACCCAGGTGCTGCCCGGCAAGAAGCGCTTCGTGATGGGGGCCTCGGGCCACATCGCCGGCGTCATCAACCCGCCCGCCAAGGGCAAGCGCAGCCACTGGATCCGCGCGGACGGCAAGCTGCCCGCCACGCTGGACTCTTGGCTGGAGGGCGCGACCGAACACCCCGGCAGCTGGTGGACCGATTGGTCCGGATGGCTCAAGGGCCATGCCGGCAAGCAGATCGCGGCCCCCAAGGCCTACGGCAAGGGCACGAAATTCAGGGCCACCGAGCCGGCACCGGGCAGCTACGTCAAGCAGAAGGCGTGACATGCGCAAGCCCCCGGGTCGCCTCTGGCGTGCATTGCCGATCAGGGACGGCGGCGCCGCCCCCCATTGCGGCCCCTGTCTGGCGCCCCGCGCCGGGGCAGCGCCGGCACCGGCGGATACGCAAAAGCACTGATCCGCGGCGCTGCGAGAATTACCAAGCAACAACCCCCAACCACAAGGACATTCCATGGAAGACATCGTCATCGTTTCGGCCGCCCGCACCGCCGTGGGCAAGTTTGGTGGCGCACTGGCCAAGACGCCCGCGACCGAGTTGGGCGCCATCGTGATACGCGAAGCCATCGCGCGCGCGGGCCTCTCGTCCGACCAGATTGGTGAAGTCATCATGGGCCAGGTGCTGACCGCGGGCGTGGGCCAGAACCCGGCGCGCCAGGCCTCCATGAAGGCCGGTGTGGCCAAGGAGACCCCCGCGCTCACCATCAACGCCGTGTGCGGCTCGGGCCTCAAGGCCGTGATGCTGGCGGCGCAGGCCGTGGCATGGGGCGACAGCGAGATCGTCGTGGCCGGCGGGCAGGAGAGCATGAGCCTGTCGCCCCACGTGCTCAACGGTTCGCGCGACGGCCAGCGCATGGGCGACTGGAAGATGGTCGACTCGATGATCGTCGATGGCCTGTGGGACGTCTACAACCAGTACCACATGGGCATCACGGCCGAGAACGTGGCCAAGCAGTACGGCATCACCCGCGACATGCAGGACGCCCTGGCGCTGGCGAGCCAGCAAAAGGCCGCTGCCGCGCAGGATGCCGGCAGGTTCGCTGACGAAATCGTGGGCGTGAGCCTGCCGCAGAAGAAAGGCGACCCCATCGTCTTCAATGCCGACGAATACCTCAACCGCAAGACCAATGCCGAAGCGCTGGCCGGCCTGCGCCCCGCGTTCGACAAGGCAGGGAGCGTGACGGCGGGGAATGCCTCGGGTCTCAATGACGGCGCGGCCGCCGTGGTCGTGATGAGCGCCAAGAAGGCCGCCGCACTGGGTCTCAAGCCCCTGGCACGCATCGCGGCCTTCGGCACCAGCGGCCTGGACCCCGCCACCATGGGCATGGGCCCTGTGCCTGCATCGCGCAAGGCGCTGCAGCGCGCGGGCTGGAGTGCCGCGGATGTGGACCTGTTCGAACTCAACGAAGCCTTTGCCGCCCAGGCCTGTGCCGTGAACAAGGAGCTGGCCATCGATCCGGCCAAGGTCAATGTGAACGGCGGCGCCATCGCCATCGGCCACCCCATCGGCGCGTCCGGCTGCCGCATCCTCGTGACGCTGCTGCATGAAATGCAGCGCCGCGACGCCAAGAAGGGGCTCGCCGCGCTGTGCATTGGCGGAGGCATGGGCGTATCGCTCGCGGTGGAGCGCTGAGGCGCCAGGGGGGGCGCGGCAGTCCATGCCGCGCAACCTCCACCGATCCCGGGCCGAGGCCGCGTTCGCGCGGCTTTTTTTATTTCCGAACGCCGTCAGGCTGCGGTCCGCATGCCGGTATGGCCGTGGACCTTTTTTGTATCAAGGCGTGGCAGCGCGCGCCGAATTCAGGGTGTCCTGGCCGCGGTGCAGGCCAATCTGTCAAAAAGGAAAGGGCTTCAGTGTTTTCCTTCACGGCAGTGTCCGATTTCTTGGGTAGAGTGGACGCTGAAGGCATCACCAATCAACAAGGAGAAATCACATGAGCCAGAAAGTTGCATACGTCACCGGCGGCATGGGCGGCATCGGAACCGCCATTTGCCAGCGCCTGCACAAGGAGGGCTTCAAGGTCATTGCCGGTTGCGGACCGACCCGCGACCATGCCAAGTGGCTGGGTGAGCAAAAGGCCCTGGGCTACACCTTCCATGCGTCAGTGGGCAATGTGGGCGATTGGGATTCCACGGTCGAGGCCTTTGGCAAGACCAAGGCGGAACACGGCAACATCGACGTGCTGGTGAACAACGCGGGCATCACGCGCGACCGCATGTTCCTCAAGATGTCGCGCGAAGACTGGGATGCGGTGATCGAGACCAACCTGAACAGCATGTTCAACGTCACCAAGCAAGTGGTGGCCGACATGGTGGAAAAGGGCTGGGGCCGCATCATCAACATCAGCTCGGTCAATGGCGAGAAGGGCCAGGCAGGCCAGACGAACTATTCGGCCGCCAAGGCGGGCATGCATGGGTTTTCGATGGCCCTTGCGCAGGAACTGGCCACCAAGGGCGTGACGGTCAACACCGTGAGCCCTGGCTACATCGGCACGGACATGGTCAAGGCGATCCGCCCTGACGTGCTCGAAAAGATCGTGGCGACCGTTCCCGTCAAGCGCCTGGGCGAACCCAGCGAAATCGCATCGATCATTGCCTGGCTGGCATCGGAAGAAGGGGGCTATGCCACCGGGGCTGACTTCTCGGTCAATGGCGGCTTGCACATGGGCTGATGGCCCGGGCCCGCTGTTTGCCGCAAAAGAACAAAAACCCCGCAGTGCGGGGTTTTTTGTTGGGGAGGAGCAAGAGGGAAGGACTGCCGGGCGTCTTGCCTCGATGGGGCTATGAAATGCGCCACCCGGTGCAAGCATGGCCCACACCTTGGTATGGTTCGTGCTTCATGGTGGTGGCTGGCATTTGAGGGCCTTCGGGCGGGAAACGCTGGCTGCGGCGCCTTCAGAGGCGGGCGGGAGCGCGCTTGCGGTCGCGTTCGTCTTCTGGCCAGGCGGACAAGATTGCGGTGGTATTCATGCTGAAAACTCCTGTGATGTACCAACAACGCAGCCAATCCACAGTCCGTTGACAGCGTTTCGCAAAAAAATGCAACCGCCAGTGCCCGTCTGTTTACAATGTAAATCGCTATTAAAAATGAAGCACTAAATGCTTTCCAGATATGCGCCAATGCCAAAAAATAGAGTTTTTTGGCTTACATGGATTTACATTTTCAACCCGCTGCCGACGCCGACATTTCTTCCAGGGCCGAAGAAATTTCCAGCCAACGCTCCTCCAGCCTGGCTGTCTCGTCGTTCCCTGCCTTGAGGTTGCGGCCACACTCGGCGATCTCCGCCGGCGCAAGGGCCTGGGTGAGCTTGTGCTCCAACGCGGCCCGCTCGGTGGACAGGGCGGCCAGGCGCTTGTCGATTTGTTCCAGCTCCTTTTTCAGGGGCCGGGTTTTTTCCGCCTGCTGCTGACGCACCTGGGCATCGAGCTTGCGCTGCTCCCGTCCATCGCGCGAAGGGGCGGGGGCGGCGGCCGGTGTGGGGGCCGGGGCGGTCGCGGGGGCGGGATGTGCCACCGCTGGCGAAGGTGCCACGGCGGCTGGGGGTGGTGCCTGGCTCGCCGCTGAGGATGTCTGCGCCTGCTCGGCCAGGCGGGCCTCCTCGCGCAGGCGTTTGGATTCCTCGAGCAGGTAGCGCTGGTAGTCGTCCAGATCGCCGTCAAAAGGCCCCACGACGCCCCGGCCCACCATCCAGAAGTCCTCGCAGACCGAGCGCAGCAGCGCACGGTCGTGGCTGACCAGCATGACCGTGCCATCGAAGTCGTTGAGCGCCATGGCCAGGGCTTCGCGAGTTGCCAGGTCGAGGTGATTGGTGGGCTCGTCCAGCAGCAGCAGATTGGGGCGCTGCCAGACGATCATCGCCAGCACCAGCCGCGCCTTTTCGCCGCCGCTCATGGTGCCCACGGCCTGCTTGACCATGTCGCCCGTGAAGTTGAATGTGCCCAGGTAGCTGCGCAGGTCCTGTTCGCGGCTCGGTTGCTTGATATCGGGCCCCAGCTCCTTGGCCAGGCGGATCATGTGCTCCAGCGGGTTCTCCGCGGGGCGCAGCACGTCCAGTTCCTGCTGGGCGAAGTAGCCGATGTTCAGTCCCTTGCCCTCGGTCACGCTGCCGCCCAGGGGTTTCATGGTGCGGGCGATGGTCTTGACGAGGGTGGATTTGCCCTGGCCGTTGGCGCCCAGGATGCCGATGCGCTGGCCCGCCAGCACCGAGCGGTTCACGCCCCTGAGAATGGTGGTGGCCGCGCCCTCGTCATCCACATAGCCGAACGATGCGTCGCTGATCGCCAGCATCGGATTGGGCAGGTTGGCCGGCTCCTTGAACTCGAACGTGAAGTCCGCTTCGGCCAGCACCGGCCCGATCTTCTCCATGCGTTCGAGCTGCTTGACGCGGCTTTGCGCCTGCTTGGCCTTGCTGGCCTTGGCCTTGAAGCGGTCGATGAACTTCTGCAGGTGGGCCATCTTCTCCTGCTGCTTGGCAAAGCTGGCCTGTTGCAGTTCGAGCTGCTGGGCGCGCAATTCCTCGAACTTGCTGTAGTTGCCGCCGTAGCGGTTCAACTCGCCTTGCTGGATCTGCAGGGTGACGTTGGTGATGGCGTCGAGGAACTCCCGATCGTGGCTGATCACGATCATGGTGCCCGCATAGCGCTTGAGCCAGGCTTCCAGCCAGACCAGCGCGTCCAGGTCCAAGTGGTTGGTGGGCTCGTCCAGCAGCAGCAGGTCGCTGGGGCACATCAGGGCCCGCGCCAGCTGCAGGCGCATGCGCCAGCCGCCCGAAAAGCTGTTGACCGGCTGCTCCAGCTCGCTCACGCGAAAGCCCAGGCCCAGGATCAGCGCCTGGGCGCGCGCCACGGCGTCGTGTGCGCCGGCGTCGTGCAGGTCGGAATACGCATGGGCAATGGCCATGCCGTCGTCGCTGGCCTCGGCCTCCACCAACTGCTGCTGGACCTCGGCCAGTCGCGTATCGCCTTCCAGCACGAACTCGGTCGCGGACTGGTCCGTCTCGGGCATGTTCTGCGCGACTTCGGCCATGCGCCAGCTCGCGGGGATGTAGAAGTCTCCACCGTCTTCATGGAGCTTGCCGCTGAGCAGGGCGAACAGGCTGGACTTGCCCGCGCCGTTGCGGCCCACGAGTCCGACGTTCTCGCCGGGGTTGATGGTGGCGGAAACGCTGTCGAGCACGACTTTGGCGCCGCGTCGCAAGGTAACGTTCTTGAGGGTGATCATCCGGAGTTCACAAAAAGGCGCACCCGCGCTGGGCGGGTGGCATGAAAAAGCAGGGGGCCAGCGCTGCTGCAATCGGTGCAGCCGATGCAAGCGGCAGCGGCGCGCAACCCTCTATTGTGCCGCGAGACGGGATTGGGCGGCCAGGGCCCGCCGGGTCACCAGCAAAACCTGGTCTTCGCCAGCGCTGGTATCGAGCCAGAACACAGGCAACTGGGGGAAGGCTGCTTCAAAGTAGGCGCGCTCGTTGCCGATCTCCAGAATGATCACGGCATCCTCGCTCATGCAGGCGGGCGCGGCAGCAAACAGCTGGCGCACGAAGTCCATGCCATCACTGCCGCCGGCCAGGGCGAGTGCGGGCTCGGCGCGGTACTCGGCGGGCAAGGTGGCCATGCTGGCCGCATTCACGTAGGGCGGGTTGCACAGGATCAGGTCCCAGGGGCCGGGCAGGGCCTGAAGGCCGTCGGAGAGCTGCAGCTGGATGCGGTCCTGCAGGCCGTGCTTGTCCACGTTGATCCGGGCCACGGCCAGGGCGTCGGGCGAGATGTCGGCACCCGTCACCAGCACCTCGGGCCAGGCCATGGCGGCCAGCACGGCCAGGCTGCCGTTGCCCGTGCACAGGTCCAGCACCCGGTGGGTGTGGTCGCTCAGGTACTCGTCCGCGCCGCCGTCGACAAGCAGCTCGGCGATGAAGCTGCGCGGGACGATGGCGCGTTCGTCCACGTAGAACGGCACGCCCTGGAGCCAGGCCTCCTGCGTGAGGTAGGCGGCGGGCTTGCGCGTGCGGACGCGTTCTTCGAAAAGGGTGGCCACCAGGGCGACCTGCTCGGGTGCGACAGACTGGTTCCTCAGGGAATCGGGCGCGTCCGACAGGTCGCTGTCCAGCGGCAGGCCCAGGCGCCACAGCACGAGCCAGGCGGCTTCATCGTGGGCGTTCGTGGTGCCATGGCCAAAGGAAACGCCAGCTGCGGCCAGCTGCCGGCTGCCCGATTCGACGAGCGCGCCGACCGTGGTGCCCGCCACGGCGTGGGGTGCCGCCGTGCTCATGCACGCACCGCCGGGGCGGCCTCGGGGGCTGCTAGCGCCTGCGCATGCAGGTTTTCCAGTGTGCGGCGGTAGATATTCTTGAGCGGCTCGATGTCGGCCACCACCACGTGTTCGTCGATCTTGTGGATGCTGGCGTTGGGCGGGCCCAGTTCGATCACCTGGGGGCAGACCTGCGCGATGAAGCGGCCATCGCTGGTGCCACCCGTGGTGGAGAGCTCGGTCGTGAGGCCGGTCTCCGCCGCGATGGCCTGTTGCACGGCGTCCACCAGTTCACCCGGCGTGGTGAGAAAAGGCTGTCCGCCCAACGTCCAGCGCAGGTCGTACTCCAGCCCGTGGCGGTCGAGCACGGAGTGCACGCGCTGCTTGAGGCCTTCCGCCGTGGATTCGGTGGAGAAGCGGAAATTGAAGTCCACCACCACGTCCCCCGGGATGATGTTGGTGGCGCCCGTACCGCCATGCATGTTGCTGATCTGCCAGCTGGTGGGCGGGAAGAAGGCATTGCCCTGGTCCCATACCGTCGAGGCCAGTTCGGCCAGGGCAGGCAGCGCCTGGTGGATGGGGTTGCGCGCCAGTTGCGGGTAGGCGATGTGGCCCTGGATGCCCCGCACGGTGAGCTTGCCGCTGAGCGTGCCGCGCCGGCCGTTCTTGATCATGTCGCCGGTGCGTTCGACCGACGTGGGCTCGCCGACGATGCAGTAGTCCAGTCGCTCGCCGCGCGCCTTGAGCTGCTCGACCACGACCTTGGTTCCGTCCACTGACGGGCCTTCCTCATCGCTGGTGAGCAGGAAGGCGAGCTGGACCAGGGGCTCTGGCGTGTGCGCCAGGAATTCCTCGACCGCCACGACGAACGCGGCGATGGAAGTCTTCATGTCGCTGGCGCCCCGGCCGTAGAGCTTGCCGCCACGGTGGGTGGGGACGAAGGGATCGCTGCTCCACTGCGCCAGCGGCCCCGTGGGCACGACATCGGTGTGGCCTGCGAATACTATTGTTTTGATAGCTGATGGCGCTTTTCCACCCTGGGCTGCAGCCCGTTTTGCCCACAAATTGCTGACACGGAAATCCGCCGGGCCGCTGTCCAGCCGTTCGCACACGAATCCCAGCGCGGCCAGGCGGGCCGCCAGCACGTCAAGGCAGCCCGCGTCCTCGGGGGTGATGGAGGGCAGGGCGATGAGCTGTTCGGCCAGATGCAGTGTGCGGGACATGGGAAGGGGTGGGTAAGACAGGGGGCGTTTAAATAGTCGATTGTCCCAGACGCCGCGTCATGCACGGACCCGGCCCGGGCGTGTGGCCCCGGGCACGCGCCGCAGCCAGGGCGCCGTCACCCCGGGGGCAGTGCGCCGAAGGCGACTCAGGAGGGATCATGCAGCCGGTTTCACGTCCAAAACGATCTCGGTGAACGAAGGCTGGTCGTCCGGGGTATCCCGCGCTTCTTTCTGGGCCTTGGCCGCATTGGCCGCCAGGGAGAAGTCGTTCTGCAGGCGCCACATGAGGTTGGTGGGGGAATCCGCGTACGCCAGGCCTTCCTTGCGGTCGATCTTGGATTCCATGATCAGGTGCGCCAGCGCTTCCTCAAAGGTCTGCGAACCTTCCGCCATGGATTTCTCCATCGCTTCCTTCACGCCGGAGAAATCGCCTTTCTCCACCAGCTCGGACACCAGCTTGGAATTGAGCATCACTTCCACCGCGGGGACGCGGCCGCCATCCGATTTGCGGACCAGGCGCTGCGACACCACGGCCTTGAGCGCGGAAGCCAGGTCGCCCAGCATGGTGGGGCGCACTTCCACGGGGTAGAACGACAGGATCCGGTTGAGCGCGTGGTAGCTGTTGTTGCCGTGCAGCGTGGCCAGGCAAAGGTGGCCCGATTGCGCATACGCAATGGCGGCGGACATGGTTTCGCGGTCGCGGATTTCCCCGATCAGGATCACGTCGGGCGCTTGGCGCAGCGCGTTCTTCAGGGCCGTCTGCAGCGACTGCGTGTCGCTGCCAATCTCGCGCTGGTTGACGATGGATTTCTTGTTCTTGAACTGGTACTCGACCGGGTCCTCGATGGTGAGGATGTGGCCGGTCAGCGCTTCGTTGCGGGTGTCGATCATGGACGCGAGCGTGGTGCTCTTGCCCGAGCCCGTGGCGCCCACCACCAGGATGAGCCCGCGCTTTTCCATGATCAGCTCGCGCAGCACGGGAGGCAGGCCCAGGGAACTGAATTCCGGGATCTGCTGCGAGATGAAGCGGATCACCACCGCATAGCTGCCCCGCTGGCGCATGGCGCTGACGCGAAAACGCCCCACGCCGCTGAGTGGCACGCCCATGTTGAGCTCGCCGGTTTCTTCCAGCTCTTCGATGCGGTCCGGAGGGACCACTTCGGAGAGCAGGTTGCGCGGAGCATCCGGCGGCAGGATCTGGTTGTTGATCGGCACGCACTCGCCGTTGATCTTGATCAGCGCCGGCGCATTGGCCGACAAATAGACGTCGGAGGCTTTTTTCTCGGCCATCAGGCGAAGAATCCGTTCCATCGTGCTCATGGTGTGTCCCTCTGTTTGTCGTCTTTGTCTGGGGTGGCGCTGATCGTGCCGGTCAGGTGCGGGGCCGGTCAGCCGCGATCAGTCGCGCAGCAGGTCGTTGATGCTGGTCTTGGAGCGCGTCTGCGCGTCCACCTGCTTGACGATGATGGCGGCGTACATGCTGTAGGGCGCGCCGTTGGCGGCCGTCTTGGGCAGGTTGCCGCTGACCACCACCGAGCCAGAGGGCACGCGGCCATAGCTGATCTCGCCCGTGGCGCGGTTGAAGATGGGGGTGCTCTGGCCCAGGTACACGCCCATGCCCAGCACCGAGTTTTCTTCCACCACCACGCCTTCGACGACTTCGGAGCGCGCGCCGATGAAGCAGTTGTCTTCGATGATGGTGGGGCCGGCCTGCAGCGGCTCCAGCACGCCGCCGATGCCCACGCCGCCCGACAGATGCACGTTGGCGCCGATCTGCGCGCACGAGCCCACGGTGGCCCAGGTGTCGACCATGGTGCCTTCGCCCACGTAGGCGCCGATGTTCACGTACGACGGCATCAGGATCGCGCCCTTGGCGATGAAGCTGCCGCGGCGCGCCACGGCGGGGGGCACCACGCGCACGCCCGTGGCTTTCATCTCTTCTTCGGAGAGGTGGGCGAATTTCGTCTGCACCTTGTCGTAGAAGCCCAGGTCGCCGGCCTTGACCACTTCGTTGTCCTTGAGGCGGAACGACAGCAGCACGGCCTTCTTGATCCACTGGTGCACGGTCCACTGGCCCACGCCTTCGCGCGTGGCCACGCGCAGCTTGCCGTTGTTCAACTCGGCGATCACGTGCTCGACAGCGTCCTGGATTTCCTTGGGGGCGGCGGAGGGCGAGAGGCTGGCGCGGTTGTCCCAGGCGTTGTCGATGAGGGTTTGGAGTTGTTGGGTCATGTCGTTGTCGATCAGATCAGGCAGTACGGGATTGGATGAATTGCACGATGCGCAGCGCGGCTTCCACGCATTCTTCGGTTTCGGCCACCAGGGCCATGCGCACGCGCTGGGCGCCGGGGTTGCTGCCCTGGGCCTCGCGGGCCAGGTAGCTGCCGGGGAGCACGGTGACATTGTATTGAGCCAAGAGGGCGCGCGCGAACTCGGCGTCGTCCATGCCCAGGGCTTCGGGCACCTTGGCCCACAGGTAGAAGCCGGCATCCGGCAGGGCGACTTCCATGACGCCGGCGAGCAAGGGCGTGACCTGGGCGAATTTCTTGCGGTAGCGCGCGCGGTTCTCCACCACGTGCTGTTCATCGCCCCAGGCGGCAATGCTGGCCGCCTGCACGATGGGGCTCATGGCGCTGCCATGGTAGGTGCGGTACAGCAGGAACGCCTTGATGAGGGCCGCGTCACCCGCCACGAAGCCGCTGCGCATGCCGGGCACGTTGCTGCGCTTGGAGAGGCTGGTGAAGGAAATGAGGTTCCTGTAGCCGCCGCGGCCCAGCTGGTCTGCGGCTTGCAGGCCGCCCAATGGAGGTTCGTCGCGGAAGTAGATCTCGCTGTAGCACTCGTCCGAGGCAATGACAAAACCAAAGCGGTCGCTCAGTTCAAAGAGCTTCTTCCATTCGCCGAGCGGCATGACCGCGCCGGTGGGGTTGCCGGGGGAGCACACGAAAAGCAGCTGGGTCCGCTGCCACACCGCTTCCGGCACGGCGTCCCAATCCACCGCGAAGTTGCGCGCCGGATCGCTGGCCGCGTAGTAGGGGGTGGCGCCCGCCAGCAGCGCGGCGCCTTCGTAGATCTGATAGAACGGATTGGGGCAGACCACCAGCGGCTGGCCCTGTGAAGGGTCGATGACGGTCTGCGCAAACGAGAAAAGCGCTTCCCGCGAACCGTTCACGGGCAGGACCTGGGTCGCGGGGTCCAGGGTGATCGCATACCGCTGATTCAGCCATCGGGTGAAGGCCTCGCGCAGAGCCGGCTCCCCCGCCGTGGCCGGGTAGCTCGCCAGCCCACTGAGGTTGTTACTAAGTGCATCTTTGATGAACTGCGGTGTAGGATGGCGTGGCTCGCCCATGCCCAGGCTGATGGGACTGTAGGCTGCCGGGGGAGCCACCCCCGCGAATAGCTGCCGCAGCCGCTCGAAAGGGTAGGGCTGGAGATGGGAAAGCAGGGGATTCATGGGGCGCCATTATGGGCGATGGGCCCGGTCCATTGCCGCAGCATGCGCGGGCTGCGGGCCCGGGTGGGCGGCGCCCCGGCAGGCCCCCTGCACCCGGTCTGTCAATCCGCCGTAAGTGCCGGCCCCTAGGATTCGCGCCAGTTGCAAGAACGACAAGAGGAGACATGATGTCAGGATTCCTACCGCTGCGTCCGGGACTTTGGTGGATGCGCAGGTGGCATCTGCCTGGCAAACTGCTCTCGCTGGGTTTCCTGGTGGCGGCCGCGCTCGCCATCGCGGCATGGGGATCGCCCTGGTGGTTGTTCGCGCTGGGTGCCGGAGCGGTGGCCTATGCCCTGCTGGCGCTCTACATCAGCCTCTCGAGCGACCTCGCCGGGCTGGCGCGGACCATCGAGCTGACCCAGGGCGGGGATCTGCGCGCACAGGCCCGCGGCGACCATGGGCACGATGAGGTCGCAGAGATGGCGAAGTCGCTCGACCGCATGGTGATCACGCTCTCCTCCATGGTGGCCGACATCCGCAGCAACGCGGCGCTGGTGGCCCATGCGGGCCAGAGCCTGGCCGAGGGCAACCGGTCCCTGGCCGACCGCACCGAGCAGCAGGCGGCCAATCTGGAACAGACAGCGGCCAGCGTGGAACAGTTGTCGTCCGCCGTGCAGAACAACGCGCAGACGGCCCAGAGTGCCGATGCGCGGGCCGCCCAGGTGCGCAGCGCGGCCGATGCGGGCGCGCAAGCCATGGCACGTGCCGTTCAATCGGTCGAAGCCATCCAGCAAGGGGCGCGGCGCATGACCGAAATCATCGGCGTCATCGACAGCATTGCATTTCAGACCAACATCCTGGCCCTGAACGCCGCCGTCGAGGCCGCACGGGCGGGTGAGCAGGGCCGCGGGTTTGCCGTGGTGGCCGCGGAGGTGCGCACGCTGGCCAAGCGGTCCAGCGATGCGGCGCACGAAATCCGCGAGCTGATCGGCGCCTCGGTCAGCCAGGTCGAGGCCAGCGCAGGCCTGATCCGTTCGGCCGGGGAGGGCATCTCCGACATGGCGGGAGGTATTCGCAGCGTGGCGGCCAGCATGTCCGAGATCTCCGGGTCGAGCACCGAGCAGAGCACGGGCCTGCGCGAGGTCAGTGCCGCGGTGCAGCAGCTGGACCAGATCACCCAGCACAACGCCCAGATGGTGGGCCATGCCGTGCAACAGGCCGAAGCCCTGGAGAGCCGGGCATCCACGTTGTCGCGCGCGGTGTCGGCATTTCGCCTGCAGCAGGGCACCGCCGAGGAGGCCGTGGCGCTGGTGAGCAGGGCAGTGGCATTGCACAAGAGCACTTCGCGCGACCAGTTCCTGCGCAGCATTACCGACAAGAGCCAGCCGTACCACGACCGGGACATGTATGTGTTCGTGCTGGATACCGCCGGCACCTATCTTGCCTTTGGTGGCAACACCGCCAAGGTGGGCACACGCGTACAGGACATCCCGGGCATCGCGGGGGACCGCCTCGTGAGCGATATCGTCGGCCAGGCCGACCATGCCCCGGGCTGGGTGGAGTACAACATCACCAACCCCTCCACCGGCGCGGTGCAGACAAAGATGTCCTATGTCAGCCGCGTGGGAGATCTGTATGTGGGGTGTGGGGTGTACAAGGCGCTGGCGGCGCGCTGAGCACACCTGGCGGGCTTCTGTGCAGAAAGGCAGAAGGAGGGGCGGAGGCCTCCTCACTGCCTTGTGCGTCTAGCGCGGGTTTTGGGCGCGCCGCTGGCGGGCACGTTCCAGCGCGGCGGCAATGGCGGCCTGGCGCAGTGCCTGGGCCTTGTCCTCTTCGCCTCGGATGAGAGAGGTGGACGGATTGTGGTCTGCCGAGGCTATGGTGGGCATGGCAGCCCCGTTGATCTCGGGAAAATCCTTGTCTTCCACCACCGCCTCCAGGGGCAGGCGTTCGCGGTGTGCCTGATAGCGCTGGCGTGCCTGCTGGGCCAGCGGCGCGGACCAGGCGGACCAGCCGGTGGTGGCGCCGCTGATGTTTTCCATGTGGATGCAATCCACCGGACACACAGGCACGCACAGTTCGCAGCCAGTGCAGTAAGGCTCAATGACCGTGTGCATTTTCTTGTGGGTACCCACGATGGCGTCGGTCGGGCAGGCCTTGATGCACAGCGTGCAGCCTATGCACCACGCCTCGTCGATGAAAACCACGGCGCGCGGGGCCTCCGTGCCATGCTCGGCGCTCAGCGGCAAGACCGGCTGCCCGGTGATGGCGGCGAGGCGGGCAATGCCCTCGGCCCCGCCGGGAGGGCACTGGTTGATGGGGACGCCATGCTCCGCAATGGCGTGGGCGTATGCCGCGCAATCCGGGTAGCCGCAGCGCGTGCATTGCGTCTGGGGCAATGCCGCGTCAATCCGCACCGCAAGCGCTGACGGTGCTGCGGGGGGAGGGCTGGGAATGTGCGGCGGTACGCTCAAGCCTTGCGGGCCGCGCTGCGGCGGGTGCGGGATGGCGTTGCGGCGCTGACGGTCGCCTTGGCCGCCGCGACCGGGTCTGCCTCGGCGGGCGCCGCCGCTCCCGTGGGCTTGGTGCGGTTGCCAGCGGGGGCCACCCAGCGGGTGGCCACGGGCGCTACGGCTTTCACAGCCGTCCTGGCGGCGGCCTTGGGGGCAGCGACCTTTTTTGGCGCCAGGCTGGGGGGGTTGTCGTCCGGGGTTTCCGTCACGGGTACCGCGGCCTTTTTCTGGGGCTGTTCATGCTGCAGGATGAAGGCGCGCACCTGCGGGTACACCACTTCGCGCCAGCGCCGGCCGCTGAAGATGCCGTAATGGCCTGCACCCTTGGCTTCCAGGTGGCGCTGCTCCTTGCGCACGATGCCGCTGCACAGGTCATGCGCGGCCTCGGTCTGCCCCGAACCTGAAATATCGTCGAGTTCGCCCTCGACGGTGAACAGCGCGGTGGTCTTGATGTCCTGCGGGCGCACGCGCTCGATCTTGCCTTCGGGGGAGCGTACGTCCCAGGTGCCGTTCACCAGCTTGTAGTCCTGGAACACGGTCTGGATGGTTTCCAGGTAGTAGTCCGCGTCCATGTCGAGCACGGCGTTGTATTCGTCGTAGAACTTGCGGTGGGCCTCGACGCTGGCGTCGTCGCCCTTGATCAGGTCCTTGAAGTAATCGTAGTGGCTGCTGGCGTGGCGGTCAGGGTTCATGGCCACGAAGCCGGTGTACTGCAAGAAGCCGGGGTACACACGCCGCCCCGCGCCGGGGAAGTTCTCTGGCACGCGGTAGATCACGTTGTTCTCGAACCATTCGAAGCTGCGGTTCGTTGCCAGGTTGTTGACGGCCGTGGGCGACTTGCGGGCGTCGATCGGCCCCCCCATCATGGTCATGCTCAGCGGCGTGGTTTCACCCCGGCTGGCCATCAGCGACACGGCAGCCAGCACCGGCACCGTGGGCTGGCAGACGCTGATCACATGGCAATTGCCATAGACGCCCTGCAGGTGGCGGATGAATTCCTGCACGTAGTTCACATAGTCGTCGAGGTGGAATTCGCCATCGGCCAGGGGCACCAGGCGGGCATTCTTCCAGTCGGTGATGTAGACCTTGTGGTCCTTGAGCATGGTGCGCACGGTGTCGCGCAGCAAGGTGGCGTAGTGGCCCGACAAGGGAGCCACGATCAGCACCACGGGCTGGGCCTTGAGCTTGGTCAGGGTCGCGGGGTCGTCCGAGAACCGCTTGAAGCGGCGCAGCTCGCAGAACGGCTTGTCCATCTCGATGCGTTCATGCACCGCCACGCCCACGCCATCCACGTCCACGGAGTGGATCTCGAACGCCGGCTTTTCGTAGTCCTTGCCCAGGCGGTACAGCAGTTCGTAGCCTGCGGACATGCGCTGCGCCAACGGGCTTTCGCTGAACGGCGACATGGGGTTGCTGAACAGCTTGGCAGCGGCCTGTGCGAAATCGGTAAATGGCTCCATCAGCGAGCGCTGGGTTTCGTAGATGTGATACAGCATGGGCGAAACTCCGTTTTGTTGCAGTGCAATATAGCAGCACTTGGTAACAAGCGCATGGAGGAAAACCACCAATGACCAGTCACCTATGCGACAGGCCGGGGGTGTCCAGGGCACGTCCCGCTCCTGCCGGATGCCCCAAGCCCGCCTTGCTACAAACCCAATAGCAAAGAAGGTAATGAGAGAGGCCGTGGAATGCCTTTCGCAGACTATTGCGGCCTGGGCTCCGCGTGCTCCTGCAGCCACGCTTCAAAGGATTCGCGCGCCGAGTTGCGCAATGCCGGGCGGAACGCCGCCTTGTTACTCAGGTACAGGCAGTGCCGGATCACGGTGTAGGGGTTGAAGCTCGCCTGGGGGTTCTGCTCTTCAAAATGCTGCTTGTAGCGCTTGACCACGCCCACGGTCTCGCGCATCAGCGCGTTGAAGCGTGCCCGTGTCATGCCGGGAGACCAGACCTGGATGTCATCCACGAAACCGTCCACCTTGGACGGCTCGAACTCGAAGTCCTTGAAGAAGTGCGTCGCGATCTTGAGGAAGGTGAACGCGTTGAGCTCGCTGCTGGGCGCCGGCGCCTTGCTGGGAGCCTGCGGGTTGCTGTCGTCGGGTGCGGCATCGGCGAGGGGTTCCTCCGTCTCGTCGGGCGCCTGGAGCAGTTCCGCGGCCGTGGCATCGCGGATCTGGCGGAACTCGCGGTCGGCCAGCTCGAACAAGGCAGACAGCACATTGATGCGCCGCTTGAGCTGGCCGGGAATGGACTTCTTGTACTTGATCCGGTGGTCCAGCACGCTCCAGGAGTCCTGGATGATGGTGCGCACTTGCAGCTCGAAGGGCAGGTGGGCGTAGGCCGCGTGCTCGGGCAAGCCGCGTTCGGCGGTGCTCAGCTTGAGGTCCAGGTGCAGGCCCTTGTAGCCAAACGATGCCTCGGTGCTTTCCACCGCCGTCACCTTGTCCGTGACATCGATCACCGCGAAGTGCGAACGCACGATCTGGGCGATCTTCTCCAGTTCATCCTCATAGAGGCACACCACGCGCACGCCGACCAGGTCCGTGATGTAGCCCTGGATTTCGTAGGCCGTGTTGCTTTCTTCCAGTGACGGACGATATTTGCGCACGAACTTGCGGATGCATTCATCCACCTCCTTCACCCGGCCTTCCACCTTGGCGATGTCCACGCCTCCCGCACGCGTGACCACGGCCGCGACCATGCCCGTGAGGGCTGCGCAAGCCGCCTCCAGCGCGGCGGACTGCTGCGCGTAGAACGCGCGGAAATGGGATTCCTCCAGGTCGAAATCAAGGGATGGCATGCCGTGTCTCTGCGTTCTGGGTGGGTTCGGATCGGTGGGCTGGCGTGGCGCCTGTCCATGCAAGCATATCCGCCACGGCGCCGGAGCCTGATGCAGGATGTACGGAAAGCCCGTGGGGACGCCCCTGCCTCTTTGCCGCGGGGGGCCGGGGCCGATAATGGTGCCGATCTGTCCCCACCTGTCCAAGGGAACCCGCACGCCTTGTCCCATCCGCCGTCCCCCACGCCCTTCCCGGCAAGGCCAGGAAAGCCATGACCCGGCCGCCGCATCCCCCAGGGGGCCCGCCTGCGGCGGCTGATGGCGTGCGCGAGGCTTCGCGCCTGGACGGCGCCGCCAGCCAGCGGTGGCTGGCCGTGGTGCTGCCACCCCTGGTCGCGGCACTCATGCTCGGTTTGACCTTTTTGTACTGGCAGAGCGAGGAGCGCGGCGCGCGGGCCAAGCGCGAGCAGAATTTCCAGGTGGCGGCTGACCACATCGCCTACAACCTGGCGGACCGCCTCGCGACGTACGAGGTGGTGCTGCGCGGGGTCAAGGGGTACTTCGAAGGGTCGGAGCGCATTGACCGTGAAGAGTTTCAGGCCTATGTGGGCGCGCTGCAGCTGCAGGAGACCCGGCCCGGCCTGCAGGGCATCGCGCTCATCCTGCAGTTGCCCGCCTCGGCCCTTGAAGCGCACACCCACGACATGCGCACGCGCGGTTTTCCGGGCTACAGCGTGCGGCCCGCAGGAGCGCGGCCCCTCTACGCGCCCATCACCCATGTCGAGCCGCTGGAAGGTGGCAACCTCGACACCCTGGGTTTCGACACCTTGACGGTTCCCGCCGCCAGGGATGCGCTCGACAGGGCCCGCCTCACGGGCGAATTGGCGCTGTCCGGCCCGCTGGCGCTTCGCCCGGACAGCGAGCCAAGCCTGGCGATGTACCTGCCTTTGCACGATACCGTGGCCGACATGCGGTCTGGCGATGGCCGGCGTGCGGGACTGGTGGGCTGGGTCAGCGCCACTTTTCGCATCGCCGATGTGGTCCGCGGCATGGCCAGGGAGTTCGATTCGGACATCGGGTTTCAGATCCTCGACGGCATGGTGCCGGGCCCCACGGCATCCGGCACGCGCCTGTTCACCAACACCGAGCCCGCGGCGCAGGCCCCCGCCGCGGAAGCCCCAGGGCTTCAGGCCACCCGGGAGCTGAAGTTTGGCGGGCGGCGCTGGACCTTGCAGATGTCGCCACTGCCCGCGTTCGAGCTGCGTCACGAGGACAACAGCCACCTGCCCGTGGCCGTGATGGGCACGGCATTGAGCCTGCTGCTGGCGTGGTTCACGTGGCTGCTGGCCACGGGGCGCGAGAGGGCGGTGGCGCTGGCGCTGGACATGACGGCCGCGCTGCGGGCCACGCGCGACGACCTGGAAAGCACCCTCAACGCGATTCCCGACCTGCTCTTTGAACTGGGGCTGGACGGCCGCATCCACCACTACCGGTCGGCGCGCTCCGAGCTGCTGGCGCTGCCGCCCGAGATGTTCCTTGGCCGGCTCGTGACGGACGTGGTGCCCCCCGAGGCGGCCGCTGGCTGCCATGCCGCGCTGCAGGAGGCGCACCGCACCGGCTATTCCACCGGCCAGCAGTACCGGCTGGAACTCGATGGCACCACGCACTGGTTCGAGCTGTCCATTGCGCGCAAGGAAAGCGCGGCGCCGGGCGCCGGGCCACGGTTCATCGCCTTGTCGCGCGACATCACCGAACGCAAGCTGGCCGAGGCGCGCACCCATCAGCTCGCCTACTTCGACGGACTCACCGGCCTGCCCAACCGGCGCATGCTGCTCGACCGCATGGAACAGGCGCTGCGCAGTGCCCGCAAAGCGGCCCAGGTCGGCGCGGTGCTCTACATCGACCTGGACAACTTCAAGCAGATCAACGACGCGCGCGGCCACACGCTGGGCGATGCCTTGCTGATGCAGGTGGCCGACCGCCTCGTGCAGCGGCTGCGCCCCGGGGATACGGTAGCGCGCCTGGGCGGGGACGAGTTCGTGGTGCTCGTGCACAACCTGGCCTCCGACATGGAATCCGCCGGCCGGGCCGCCCTGCAGATGGCCGAGGAGATGCGGCTGGCGCTGGAGGCTCCCTACACCATCGACACCCATCTTTACAGCAGCACCGGCAGCATCGGCATCACGCTGTTTCCCCAGCGGGACGAGGGCGTGGAGGACCTGCTGCGCGAGGCCGACACGGCCATGTACCGCGCCAAGGACCTGGGCCGCAACCGCGTCCGCTTTTACGAGGCTGCGATGCAGTCCGACGTGCAGGAGCGCCTGGCCCTGGAGCAGGACCTCAAGCAGGCCCACGCGGAAGGGCAGCTGGCCGCTTTCGTGCAAAACCAGGTGGATGCGGCCGGGACGGTGGTCGGCGGCGAGTTGCTGATGCGCTGGGACCACCCCGAGCGCGGCGCCGTGCCGCCCAGCCGCTTCATCCCCATCGCCGAAAGTTCGGGGCTCATCCTGCGCATGGGGGACTGGATGATCCAGCAGGCCTGCGAAACCCTGGCACGCCTGCAGGCGGCGGGGCACAGCCTGTCGCTGTCGGTCAACGTGAGCCAGCGGCAGTTCCGCCAGGACGATTTCGTGGAGCGCATCCGCCATGTGCTGGCCCGCACCGGCGCCCTGCCGGCGAACCTCATCCTGGAGGTCACGGAAAGCCTTCTCATCGAGAACCTGGACGACACCATTGCCCGCATGACCGAGATCGTGCGGCTGGGCGTGCGCTTTTCCATCGACGACTTTGGCACGGGCTACTCCAGCCTGGCCTACCTCAAGCGGCTGCCGCTGTACGAACTCAAGATCGACAGGAGCTTCGTGCAGGACACGCCCGACGACCCGGACGACACCGCCATCGTGCAGTCCATCATTTCCGTGGCCCGCCACCTGCGCCTGCGTGTGGTGGCGGAGGGCGTGGAAACCCGCGCCCAGGCGGACTTCCTGGCCGACAGCCAGTGCGACTGCCTGCAGGGCTATCTGTTCGGGAGGCCAGAGCCTCTGGAAACCTGGCTGGCCAGACAGGCGCCGCGGGCGTGAACCGCGCTATGCCACCGCTTGTGCGGCAGCGGACGGCGCATACGACTGCATCGCGAGCGCATGCACTTCCCGCGCGGGGCGGTCCTTGAGCAGGTGGTTGCTCCACACCTGGCGCCAGACGCGGGCGCCCGGCAGGCTGTGGCGCAGGCCCAGCATGTGGCGGGCGATGTGGGGCCAGGGCGTGCCATGCTGTGCGGCCTCGCGCTCCATGTATTCGACCATGGCCAGCTCGACCTCTTCGCGGGTCAGGGGGCAGGGCGTGCCACCCTGACTGCCGTAGTAGAGCTGATCCCAGCGCGCCATCCACCAGGGGTTGTGGTACGCCTCGCGGCCGATCATCACGCCGTCGAGGTGTTCGAGCTGCTGCAGCACCACCTCGTCGGCCTGGATACCGCCATTGATGGCGATCGTGAACTGCGGGAACTCGGCCTTGAGCTGGTGCACCACCTCGTAGCGCAGGGGCGGGATGTCGCGGTTCTCCTTCGGAGACAGGCCCTGCAGCCACGCGTTGCGCGCGTGCACGATGAACACGGTGCAGCCCGCCTCGGCCACCGTGCCGATGAAGTCGCGCACGAAGCCGTAGTCTTCCTGCTTGTCGATGCCGATGCGGTGCTTGACCGTCACGGGCACGGCCACCACGTCCTTCATGGCCTTCACGCAGTCGGCCACCAGCTGCGGCGCCTTCATCAGGCTGGCGCCAAACGCGCCGCGCTGCACCCGGTCGCTGGGGCAGCCGCAGTTCAGGTTGATCTCGTCATAGCCCCATTCCTCGCCCAGCCGCGCGGCCTGGGCCAGCTTGTCGGGTTCATTGCCGCCCAGCTGCAGGGCCACGGGATGCTCTTCCGTGTTGAAGCGCAGGTGGCGCTCGGTGCCGCCGTGGATGATCGCGCCCGCATTCACCATTTCGGTGTACAGCAAGGTCTGGCGCGTCAGCAGGCGGTGAAAGTAGCGGCAATGGCGGTCGGTCCAATCCATCATCGGCGCAACGCTCATGCGCCATGGGCTAAGTAATTGATTTTTAACGATATTTTCCAAGGTGGAAACCGGTGTTTTTTGCTGTGTGCAAGATAAAGTGCACACGGCGTGCACATGAGAGGCCTTAAAAGTGCAGAATCTGGGCATCAACCGATGCACACGACTGCACACACATGGCGACATTTTCTCAGTTACCGTCCGGCAAGTGGCGCGCCCAGATAAGAAGGGCGGGCATGTACCGCGCTGCCACCTTCGCCACCAAGCGCGAAGCCAAGGACTGGGCAACCCAAATTGAAGCGCAGGCAAGCCACATCGCCGCCGGTGGATATGCCCCTGTGCCCAAGGGTGCCACGCTGGCAGACCTGATCGAAAAGTACACCGAGGCCAGCACCAAGTTACCCGGCAAGACGAAAGAGGCCACGCTCGCCATGCTCAAGCGCGAGCTGGGCAAGGTGAAGCTGTCCAACCTGAATGCCGTGGTGCTGCGCGACTTTATCGACCGCCGCCAGGACGACGGGGCAGGGGGCGTGACCATCGCCGCCGACTTGTCCTATTTGTCGGCAGTGCTCAAGTGGGGCAGGCACGCGCGCCAACTCGACTTGCCCGAGCGCCTGGCATTGGAGGCCCGCGCCAGCCTCACGCACCGGGGATTGAGCACCCGGGGCAAAGAGCGTGAGCGGGAGCCGACTGACGACGAGCTGGCCCGCATCTATGCCCATTGGGCGACCAAGGCGCGCCAGCAAATCCCCATGCAGACGGTGTGCCAGTTCGCACTGGCCACGGGGATGCGCCAGGGCGAAATCACCCGGCTGGAAATCGAGGATGTGGACCGACAAGCCAAAACGGTGATGATCCGCGACCGCAAGGACCCACGCAACAAGACCGGCAACAACCAGACCGTGCCACTACTGCCCGATGCCTGGGCCATCGTGGAACCCATCATCAAGGAGCGCGAAACCGGGTTCCTGTTCCCCTACGACGAACGCAGCATATCGGCATCGTTCACGCGGGCGTGCACCGCCCTGGGTATCGAGGATTTGCACTTTCACGACCTGCGCCACCGCGCCGCCGCTCAGTTCTTCCGCATGGGCCTGGGCATCCCGCAGGTGGCCTTACTCACTGGGCACAAGACCTGGGCCATGCTGCGCCGGTACACGGCCATCAAGCCCGAAGACGTGCACGACGCTATCAAGAAACCGGCAAGCCCTGCACCGGACAAAGCAGGGCAACAAGGCGACAGCCAAGGCGATGGAACCGCCGAGGCTGTCTGACCACAACGAAAGAAGGACTTTCACCATGGCTATCGAAACTGTAACCCCTATCGACCGCGAGTCGGCTGCATTGGAGGCTGCCGCCCTGTCTGATCTGGTGGCTTGGATAAGCAAGGCGCGCGACCTCATAGACGAAATCCGGGATCGGGACAGCTTGAATGGAGAGCTGCACGAATCCATGAAGCGGCACGACATAGCCATCAATGAGCCGGAGTGGCTTTTTTCCGAAGCCCCCCAAGGCTTAGCCTACGTTATTTCTCGGCAGCACTCCCTTATCAAGTCGCTGGCCTAAACCATTCGCCAGCCCTAGGCTGATCCCCGAAAACCCGCTTCCCCTGGCGGGCTGGGCTGGCACCTTTTCAGGGAGCGTGAGGGAACGCTGTGAAGAAGCTATATGCGAAGGTATTAGATGCGGTACACGGACAGGCAATTATCAAAACCCCGTTCGGAGAGTATCGCGGGATTGGAATCGACACTTGGATTGAAACAGTCTACGAAGCGAAGCAAATAGCGGCATGGCAAATATTGGCTGTGATTTTGCTGTATTTTGGAATACCCGCACGACCAATTTCAAAAGAAGAAGAAGAGCTATTGTTTCTCCATTGGCTGGCTGAACTTAACGAGGCCGCGCGCAAAGGTGTTGTAACTCCATATCATCAAATAACGCTACTAAGGATGACGAGACGCCCCGTAGATTTTGACTGGATTATCCCGTTGGAGATGGCTGACGCATTTATGGTAAGCGTTGGGCACGATACTAAGATTTCAGAGGTTGTCGAAAGGCTCTACAAAGAGTATCTGCTTAACATCAATGGGCAATCGCACACTGATTCGACAACGAAAAAAATTGTGGAGTCGCAAGAGAAGCCGCTCAGAGAGCGCGAGCGCAATAGCTTGTACAACATCATCGGTTCACTGCTGGCGTGCCTCAATCACCACGGGGTTGATGAGGCGGCGGTTAAGGCATTCCTAGATCAACAGCGTTACACAGACTTTGATGGCGTGAGCACAAGAAACCTAGAGAAGGTGTTCCCCCTGGCTCGTAAGAGTATTGGGGGCTAATACCGCACTTGCGGCGAAGTAACCGCAATTGCGGTGCAATTTTGCTACCTGCCAAGCACATTCGACCCATCGCAACGACTGGCGCATAAGCCGGAAAGGATGGGTTAATGACCGCTACAGCCATTCAAGAGACAGAGCGCGTTCGCCACATGGCCGAACGCCTGGACTGTTTTATCGAGGAGGATTTTCAGGCGCTCGCAGCCGCTACGCCGAAAACGGTTGAAGCGTGGCGCAAACGCGGCATGGGGCCTGCCTATATCCTGCTGGGTAATCGCTACCTGTACCCGCGCAAGGCGGTGGCGAAGTACCTGGAGGGCATTACCCGTGAGCGCAACAGCGTGGCCGCAAAGGAGGCGCTGTAATGGGGTTCGACCGCCGAAATCTCCCCGACGCGGTGGGTTACTACGAGTCCGAAGGCTTGAAGCTGACCGGGCGCGGCAAGTGGCGCACCACCGAGTGCAAATTCCACGGCGGCAGTGATTCCATGCGGATCAACACAGAAAGCGGTGCATTCGCGTGCATGGCTGGCTGTGGTGCCCGTGGTGGCGATGTGCTGGCCTACCACATGGCCCAGCATGGCCTGGAGTTCGTAGAGGCCGCCAAGGCCCTGGACGCCTGGATTGATGACGGACGCCCCGCCACCCAGCACAAGCCCGCTCCGCTCTCGCCGCGCCAGGCGCTGGAGGTGCTGGCAGTGGAAGCCAACCTAGTGGCCATCGCCGCCGGGAACGTGGCGCACGGCGTGGTGCTGTCGCAGGTGGATCTGTGTCGCGTGCTGACCGCATCGGGCCGCATCTCTCGCCTGGTGGAGGTGTTTGCATGAAGCGCGACTACCAAAAAACGGTGTCCCAGCTGGACGCAGACATCCAACGACGTGGCCCCATCTTTCCGAATTTGCCGGACTCGCCAGATATTTCTGGCTTGCCACCGCTGGACAAGGTGATCCTGACCTGTGGCAGCGACCTGATGCCAGAGCCATATCGCTGGCTTTGGCAATACTGGCTTGCCATGGGGAAGCTGCATATCCTCGCTGGGGCACCCGGACAGGGCAAAACCACCATCGCGCTGGCCATGGCAGCAACCATCACCATCGGAGGACGCTGGCCAGACGGATCGCGCTGCGCACCCGGCAACGTGCTGATCTGGAGCGGCGAAGACGACCCCGCCGATACGCTGGTGCCGCGACTCATGGCTGCCGGTGCTGATCGCGCCCGGTGCTACTTCATCGAGGGCGCACGCCGTGACGGTGAAGTAGTGCCATTCGACCCCGCCCGCGACCTGGGGCAACTGCTGGAGGCCATCGAGCAAATCGGCGGCATCAGTCTGCTGGTGATCGACCCTGTGGTGAGCGCCGTTACTGGCGACAGCCACAAGAACACCGAGGTACGCCGCGCACTGCAACCCCTGGTTGATCTTGCTGCAAAGTGCGACTGCGCAGTGCTGGGCATCACCCACTTTGCCAAAGGTGGCCAGGGCACCGACCCGGCGCAGCGTGTGGTGGGAAGCGTGGCGTTTACTGCTGTGGCCCGCGTGGTCATGGTGGCGGCAAAGGTGAAGGGCGACGAAGAAGGCCAGGACACGCGCATCCTCGCCCGCAGCAAAAGCAACATCGGCCCGGACGATGGCGGGTTCCAATACCACCTGGAACAGTCCGAACCACTGCCAAGCATTCATGCCTCGCACATCGCGTGGGGTAAGGCGGTAGAAGGCACGGCACGCGAGCTGCTGACAGACCCGGACGACGAACCGCAGGACGACACCAGCGACGCGGTGGAGATGCTTCGCTCCGAGCTGGATAGCGTTCTTTGGACAAGCTGCGACGAGGCCGCAAAGCCACTCAAGGCCGCAGGCTTCACCAAGAAACAAATTTGGGCCGCGTCCAAAAAGGTGGGCGTCATGCGCAAGAAGGACGGCATGAAAGGCGGGTGGATGTGGCGCCTTCGCAATGCCACCGAAGTGGCTTTCACGATGATCTCGCCCCAAGATTCCGCCGAAGATTCCGAAGGCTCCAGTTTTGGAAACGTGGAATCTTTGGAATCTTCGGGAGCCTTGGAGTCTTCGGCGACGGAGGTTCTATGACGCCCGAAGCCATCCTGGCCGACCTGATCGAGTGCGGCATTGAGCCCGACGTGACGCCAGATAAAACAGGCATCGTGGTGCCCGCTGGGAAGCTGACAGAAGCGCAGCGCGCCGCCGTCCTGGGCCACAAGCCTGCGCTGATCGCGTGCATTCTGGAATCGGCACGCATCACCACCGAACTGCTGGACACCGCCATGCGAGCCGCCGCCCATTGGAAAGACGACCCCGAGGAATGGCGCAGGCAGTGCATGGAGGTGCCACCGCACCAGCGTGGTGACCTGCTGGACCACCTGCAGCGCCAGTACCCGAAGCCCTGACCACCAACCCGCCAAGTGCGGGTTCTTCTTTGTCCATTCGATAGATATTTGCTATCGATTCTAATTTGTGATAGCTTTAATACTATCGCAACCCGCCCGCCGATAGCGTGGGCCAATCTTGAAAGACCCTCGCTATGCAACTCGCAGCCATTCGTGAAGCCCGCGCCGCCAAGGTGGCCGAAGCCCGCCGCATCCTCGCCACCGCCGAAACGGAAAAGCGCAGCCTGAACCCTGCCGAGCAATCGGCCTTCGACAAGTTCAAGGCGGAAATCACCAGCTTGGAGGCCGACGAACAGCGCGCCACCTTCATGGAAGACTGTGAACGCCGCGCCCTGGGTGATCCGGTGGGCGACCGCTCTTTCTCCGCAGTACAGCGCCAGGTCAACGTGGTGGAAGTGATCCGCGCCCAGATGGAAGGCCGCAGCCTGTCGGGCGCCGCTGCCGAGTTCGCGCAGGAAACCGAGCGCCGCACAGGCCGCAAGGCGCAGGGCGTGTTTGTTCCCCTGTCGGCCATCGAGTCGCGCGCAGTGAACACCACCAGCACCGCGCCCGAACTGGTGCCCACTATCCACCGCGCAGACCAGTACATCGAGCCCTTCCGCAACTCGCTGCTGGCCCGCCGCCTGGGCGTGCGCGTGCTGTCGGGCCTGTCCGGCAACCTGAGCATCCCCAAGCACGGCACCGGCACCACCGTGGGCTGGGTGGCTGAAAACGCCGCACTGCCCACTGGCGATATGAGTTTCGACGGCGTGACCCTGGCCCCCAAGCACGCGGGGGGCATCACCGAACAGTCCCGCCAGCTCATCATGCAAAGCTCGCCCGACATTGAGCAGTTGGTGCGTGATGACCTGTCCTTCATGCTGGCCCAAGCCATCGACAGCGCCTTGATTAAGGGTGGCGGCACGAATGAGCCGGTGGGCGTGCTGTCCACCAGCGGCATCCAGACCGCCAGCCTCGCCACCCTGAGCTGGCAGAACGTCCTGGCCATGCTGCAAAAGCTGGACATCGTGAACGCCAGCGCCGCCAACATCGTGGCCAGCACCAAGGCCAAAGCCAAGCTGGCCGGAACCCTCAAGGCCGCAGGCATCGCGGGCTACATCCTGGAGGGCGGCAAGGTGGGCGACCTGCCCGCGTACTTCTCCAACCAAGTCGCAGAAAAGACCGGCACCCCGAACACTGGCCGCGTGATCGCTGGCGACTGGAGCCAGGTGATGCTGGGTATCTGGTCCGAGGTGGACATTCTGGTGAACCCCTACGCCGAAGGCGCCTACAGCAAGGGCAATGTCCTGATCCGCGCCATGGCCACGGTGGACGCCGCAGTGCGACACCCCGAGGCGTTCGTGGTGGCCGACGACCTGGCCATCTAAGGAGCTGCGACATGTTGGAGCTTCGCGGACACGGCACGCTCAAGGCGACCGGCAACAAGACATTGACCGGCTATGCCGCCGTGTTCAATTCCGAGGCAGTCCTGGGAGACTTTTCAGAGGTCATCCGGCAAGGTGCCTTCGCCAAATCGCTGGCGACGGGCTCCAACATTCGCGCCCTGTATCACCACGACGGCACCGCGCTGCTGGGCACGACCCGAGGCGGCACGCTGCAACTGAGGGAGGACTCGCATGGACTGGCTTTCACCCTTGCCCTGCCTGACACCAGCCATGGGCGTGATCTGGCCATCCTGGTGGATCGTGGCGACGTGGCCGGTTGTTCCTTCGGGTTCAAGGTGCGCGACGGTGGCGACCGCTGGGAGCAACGCGGTGCGCAATTGGTGCGCGAGCTGCTGGACGTGGATCTGGTGGAAATCACCCTCACGTCAGACCCCGCCTATCAAGACACCACGGTAGCCATGCGCAGCCGCCCGCATCAACAGGGCTTTGTTGACCTGAACCGCGCATGGATGGAAACCGTATGAGCATCATCACCCGCGCCCTGTCTGCCATCGGCCTGGAGCGCCGCAGCGTCTCCGGCGGTGATCCGTACTGGAGCAACTTCGCCAGCCTGCGCAATGGGCCGGTGAACGACAAGACCGCCCAAGGCGTGAGCGCTGTCTATGCCTGCGTGCAGGCCATCAGCGAAACGACCGCCAGCCTGCCCCTGATCCTGTTCAAGAAGACCGGGAGCGCGCCGCAGACCACCCGCTTTACAAGGTGCTGCACGACCAGGCCAACCCTGAGCAGACCGCCCTGGAGTTCCGCGAGTACTTGCAAGCCGCCGTGCTGCTGCGCGGCAACGCCTTTGCCCGTATCGTGCGCGGCTGGGATGGCCAGGTGCGCGAGCTGTGGCCGCTGTCGCCGGATCGTGTCTCAGTGCTGCGCGTGGGCGACAAGCTGGCCTACGACTACACCGACACCAAGGGCATTGTTCACCGCCTGCTGGCCCATGAGGTGCTGCACCTGCGCCACCGCCTGGGCGATGACGGCGTGCTGGGTATCTCGCCCATCGCTGCCGCCCGTGGTGTGGTGGAACTGGCCCTTGCAGAGGGTGAGCATGGGGTGAACACCTTCACCAACGGCGCCAAGATGCTGGGCGTGCTCAAGTTCCCCGGCAAGCTCAAGCCCGAACAGCGCACCAACATCCGCGAGAGCTGGGCCAGCCAACACGCTGGAGGCAGCAACGCGGGCCGCACTGCTGTGCTGGAGGAAGGCGTGGACTTTCAGGCCCTGTCCATGACCCTGGAGGATGCCGAGTGGATCGCCGCCCGCCAGTTCAGCGTGGAGGAAGTGGCCCGCCTGTTCCGCTGCCCGCCCACGGTCATCGGTGATCTGAGGAATGGCAACTACTCCAACAGCGTGGAGATGGCCCGCCAGTTCGTGACCCAAACCCTACGCCGCCACCTGGTGGCATGGGAGCAAGGCATTGCAGCCAAGTGCCTGACCGATGCAGGGCGCCGCATGTACTTTGCCGAGCATCAGGTGGAGGGCTTGTTGCGTGGTGACAGTGCCAACCGCGCCGCGTTCTATAGCTCAGGCATTGCAGACGGATGGATGCTCAAGTCCGAAGCCCGCAAGCTGGAGAACCTGCCAGCCATTGAGGGCCTGGACGACCAGCCCAAGGCAGTGGAACCCGATTCCACTCCGGCGCCGCTGCCATACCCGAGCAAGCAACAGGAGGCCATGGCGTGAAGATGCTGGACCCCTGGAAGGCACGAGGCTTGAAGATGGTGGACGACCTGCCGCGCAAGCCTTTGCAGATGGCGGACATTCGCACCAAGCGCTGGACGAAGAAGGGCAACGGGCGACTGCTGCCCCTCAACTCCGAAGCCTGGTATCGGCTGCGCCGCTCAGTGCTGGCAGAACAGCCGCTGTGCCAATACTGCCCGCCCGGTGTCATCACGCCTGCCACTGAGGTGGACCACAAGAACAACGACCCAGCGGACAACAGCCGGGAGAACCTGGTGAGCTGCTGCAAGCCCTGTCACAGCATCAAGACCATGGCCGACATGTACGGCAGACCGGCGCGCATGGGATGCGATGCCGAGGGCAACCCCATCAACCCGGCGCATCCATGGAATGAGAAATCACGGGCAACCGATAGCCCAGAACCGACCAGTTCCCCTCACGCAATCGCTAACCGAGGAAACGAGCCATGAAGGTGACGCCCCGCCGCAAGCGCTCCGACTCCGCTGCAGCCGCCATCGCAGCCACCCAAGCCGCAGCCCTGGGGCCCTTGGAGCCACCTGCGCACGTCACCTTGCGCCCTGGTGATCGCCCATTCTGGAACGCCATCATGCTGGCCCGCGCCCGCGACACCTGGACCGAGGTGGATCTGACCACCGCCGCAACGCTGGCCAGGACGCAGGCCGACATTGAAGACCTGCACGCTACCCTGGCGGCCGCTGGCTACCTGCTGGGCGACAAGCCGCACCCCCTGGCCGCCGTGGTGGAGACGCTGGCCCGCCGTGCTGTCGCGCTGACCCGCGTGCTGCACGTCCATGCCGAGGCCACCGTGGGCAAATCCGAGGACGCCGCCAAGGCCCTGGAACTGGAGCGCAAGGCCCGCCAGGAAGAAGGCGACGACCTGATCCCGAGGCTGCGCGCGGTATGACCAGAGCCGACCGCGTTATCGAGTTCATCCAGCGCTATTGCCTGGTGCCCGATGGCGCGCAGGTGGGCCAGCCGCTGGTGCTGGACCAGTTTCAGAAAGACTTCATCCGGGCTATCTACGACAACCCCGCAGGCACGCGCCGCGCCATCCTGAGCGTGAGCCGCAAGAACGGCAAGAGCGGGCTGATCGCGGGCCTGCTGCTGGCGCACCTGGTGGGCCCCGAGGCGAAGCAAAACAGCCAATTAGTGTCCGGCGCCATGAGCCGCGACCAGGCCGCTCTGGTGTTCAACCTGGCCGCCAAGATGGTGCAGCTGTCTCCCAAGCTGACGCCCATTGTGCGGATTGTGCCGAGCGGCAAGCGCCTGCTGGGCCTGCCCCTGAACACCGAGTACAAGGCCCTTGCAGCGGACGGCAAGACGGCACACGGCCTGTCCCCGGTGCTGGCCATCCTGGACGAAATCGGCCAAGTGCGTGGCCCGCAGTCCGACTTTGTGGACGCCATCACCACCAGCCAGGGCGCGCACGAAGCGCCGCTGCTGATCGCCATCAGCACCCAAGCTGCCAACGATGCCGACCTGTTGAGCCAGTGGATTGACGACGCCAGGGCCAGCAAAGACCCACGCATCGTCTGCCAGGTGTACGAAGCGCCCGCAGGCTGCGACCTGCTGGATGAGGCCGCATGGAAGGCAGCAAACCCCGCCCTGGGCACGTTCCGCAGCTTGGACGACCTGCGCGAGCAACTGACGCAGGCCCGGCGCATGCCGAGCATGGAGAACACCGCCCGCAACCTGCTGCTGAACCAACGGGTTTCGACTGTCTCCCCCTTCATCAGCCCGGACGTGTGGAAGTCCTGCGCAGCGCGCGTGCTGCCCTTCGACGGCCCGGTGTTCGCGGGCCTGGACCTGTCGGCCCGCACCGACCTTACCGCCCTGGTGATCGTGGGCCAGGTCGATGGTGTGTGGCATGTGGTGCCGCACTTCTGGACGCCTGAAATCGGCCTGGCAGACCGCGCGCGCCGTGATCGTGCCCCTTATGACGTGTGGGCACGCCAGGGCCTGCTGCACACCACACCCGGCGCCACGGTGGACTATGAGCACGTCGCGCAGGACATGGCCGCGCTGCTGTCCGATCTGGACGTGCAGGCCGTGGCCTATGACCGATGGCGCATCGAGCTGCTGCGCAAGGAGCTGGACAAGATCGGCGCCGATCTGCCCCTGGTGGAGTGGGGCCAGGGCTTCAAGGACATGGCGCCCGCGCTGGATGCCCTGGAAGCCGAGCTGCTGAATGGGCGCATCGCCCACGGCGGCCACCCGGTGCTGACCATGTGCGCCGCCAATGCCGTGGTGACGAAAGACCCGACCGGCGCCAGAAAGCTGGACAAGGCGAAGGCAACAGGACGGATTGACGGATTGCAGGCCCTGGCGATGGCCATGGGCGTGGCATCCAGAGCAGAGCAAGCGCAGTTCGTGGGGTTTGACGCCTTCACGTTCGTGTGATGTCCCTAGCCGGGAGGGGCCGCAAGGCGTAGCCCGGACGCGGATCAGTCGGACAGTGCCGCGTTTCAGCAAAACCCCGACAGCCAGCGAGTGGGCTTTCACGGACGGCGTGCAGAAGTGAGTGATTCACCAATGCTGCCGGGCCCCTGATTACCTTTCACCACGGCGCTGGCACCCCTACAACTGAGGAACCGACATGGCCGCACTATTGACCCTGGACGAAGCGAAGCAGCATTGCCGCATTGACCACGACGACGAAGACGCTCTGCTGGGCGCGCTGATCGCTACCGCCACCGCTGCCGTGGCCGACTACATGAACGTCACCAGCGTGGACGACACCGCCGCCGCCCCGGTGAAGTCGGCCGCGCTGCTGCTGGTGGGCACGCTTTACGAACACCGCGAGAGCGTGAGCGACCGCCCGTACAGCAAGAACCCGGCTTTCGAGGCTCTGCTGAACCCGTACCGGGTGCACTCATGAAAGCGGGCGACCTTGACCAGCGCGTTACGGTGGAGCGCTACAGCACCACCTACGACGAGCTAGGCCAGCCCATCGAGTCCTGGGCACCACTGTTCACCTGCTGGGCTGCTGTGGAGCCGCTGACGGGCCGGGAGTACCTGGCCGCGCAAGCTGCCGTGTCTGAGGTGACGGCGCGCATCAGGATGCGGTTTCGCCCATGGATGACCGCGCAGGATCGCGTGGTCCACAACGGCACCACCTACGGCATTGAGAGCCTGGTAGACGTGCGCTCAGACCACCGCGAGCTGGTGCTGATGTGCAAGGCGGTGGGCTGACTACGTGGCCTGTTCCATGAGTTTCACGATGAGCCGCCGGCGGAAAGCTGCAAGCGCCTCTGCGGTCTGCTCAGCGTTGGAAATGTCCGTCATCGTGCCTTTGTAGAGCACCTCTGGTTGATTTGTGAGAATGGCCAAGAGCATTGCGTCTGCTTTGGATGAGGCAACTGATTCGTTCATCTGAGATCCTGGAAAGTTGAACAAACATTGTGCGGGCAAGTAAAACCACTGTCACACGTTTCTTGCGCACTGCCCAAGACTGCACACGGATTGCACACAAAACCCTGGAAAGCCGCATGGATGTTGGTTAATCGCAACTATCCATCATCGGCGCGACGGACATGCGCCAGGGGCTCAAAGCGGGGGATTCCACAGCAGGCAAACAGGCAAGGAGAACGGGGGAAAGGCCCGCAGCGGCACGCCCGGACGGGGCGGGCGACGGAGGCTGCAGGGGAGGGCCGTGATTATCCCATTGGCCAACGATCCGCGCCAGCCCGTGGTCATGAGAAAAAAAGGACGCTGCCGCTTGATCCACAAGCGCTTGCCGCTATCAAAATGAAAGCGCCCCGCGTCCCCGCCGTGGCGACAGGCGCCAAGCCTTGTCCTGCCGCAAGGCGGGGCCAAGGCCGCATCGGCGATACTCGCGGCGCTTTTTGATGTTCCTGCCCCATGCCTGCCGGGTGGCTGGCTGCCTTGCAGCCGCCTTCTGCGCGGGCGTCGCCTGCCCCTGTTTCCCCATGCACCACACGATTTTTGACACGCCGGTTGTCAACACGCTGCTGCGCGCCTTCTCGCGCGCCACCCTGCGCCTGACGGGCTGGAAGGTGGAGGGAGCCTTGCCCGCCCACGCCGCCAAGAGCGTGCTGATCGCCGCCCCCCACACCAGCAACTGGGATCTGCCGTACACGCTGATGCTGGCGTTTTCGCTGCGCCTGCGGGTGTACTGGATGGGCAAGCAGAGCCTGTTCAGGGCGCCGTTTGGCGGCGTGATGCGCTGGCTGGGCGGGATTCCGGTGAACCGGGAGCAGGCGAACAACCTGGTGGCCAGCTCGGCCCAGGCCATGCGGGACGCGGACGGCCCCATGCAGCTGATCGTGCCGCCCGAGGGCACGCGCGGCAAGACGCGGCACTGGAAGACGGGGTTCTATTACATCGCCCAGCAGGCGGGCGTACCCATCGTGCTGGCTTTCGTGGACTACGGCCGCAAGGTGGGAGGCCTGGGGCCTGTGTTCGAGCCCACGGGCGATGTGGAACGCGACCTGGCGAGCATCAAGGCGTTCTACGCGCCCATCCAGGGCAAGAACCCGGCGCAGTTCGACGCCTGAGTTTGCCTGTCAAGGTTTTTCAATGAAATGGGCCTCTGGCGCTTATCTATAAAGCGCTGGCAGCTATGAAAATTGAAGTGAATACGCTGGCGGCAGCCGCCGTCACACCCCCACACTGCGCCGGTCGATCTTGCGGCTGAGCACGATGCTGGTCTGCGTCTGGTGCACGCCGTCGAGCTGGCCCACCTTGTCGAGCAGGGTGTCGAGCTGCTCATGGCTCGTGCAGCGCAGGAACACCAGGTAGTCAAACGGCCCGCTCACGGCGGATACCTCTTCGACCTCGGCCATGGCCTCCAGCGCGCGCAACACGGCGGGCGCTGTTTTGGGCAACACGCTGATGGAGCACCACGCGCGCACGGTGGTGGCATCGAGCCGGGCCCCCAGCCGCACGCCGTACCCCGCGACCACGCCCGAGCGCTCCAGCCGTGCAATGCGCGCCACCACGGTGGTGCGGGCCAGCCCCAGCCTGCGCGCCAGCGTGGCCGTGCCCTCGCGGGCGTTGGCCTGGAGCAGGCTCAGCAGCTGGCGGTCGGTGTCGTCCAGGGCCTGGGTCATGGGCAATTTCTCCAGAAAGTCATAACGTCCATCATATTCGCCGTTATGAAAAAACAAAGAGCAGTTTTCGACGATATAAGCACTACACATTGACAGCGCCCTTGCCTAGCATCAAGGCATCTGCAACACCTCTCACCGCTTCACGCGGTGGGCACCACCGGGAGCACCGCCATGACCATCCTTTCCACCACTTCCAGCACCGCCGCCCGCCGTGCCATCACCATCCTCGGCGCGGGCCACATCGGCTTTGCCATGGCGCTGCTGCTGCAGCAGGCTGGCGACTACGACATCCTGGTGGTGGACCGTGACCCGGCGCGCCTGGCCGAAGTGGCCGCATTGGGCGTATCCACCCGGCTGGCGACGGACGACGCGAGCCTGAAGGCGGTCATCGACGGCCGTTTCGCCGTGCTGAACGCGCTGCCGTTTCACCGCGCCGTATCCGTGGCCACGCTGTGCGCAACCGCAGGCGTGCACTACTTTGACCTGACCGAGGACGTGGCGAGCACCCAGGCCATCCGCGCACTCGGCGCCAGTGCCCGCAGCGTGCTCATGCCCCAGTGCGGTCTGGCGCCAGGCTTCATCGGCATCGTGGGCAACGACCTGGCCCGCCGCTTCGACACGCTGCACACCCTGCGCATGCGCGTGGGGGCGCTGCCGCGCTACCCGCAGGGCGCCTTGCGCTACAACCTGACCTGGAGCACCGAGGGCCTCCTCAACGAATACTGCAACCCCTGCGAAGCCATCGTGGATGGTGTGCGCACCACCGTGCCGGCGCTGGAGGGCCTGGAGACCTTCGCGCTCGACGGCGTGGAATACGAGGCCTTCAACACCTCGGGCGGCCTGGGCACGCTGACGGAGACGCTGTCCGGGAAAGCGCGGCAGGTGGACTACCAGTCCATCCGCTATCCCGGCCATTGCGCCATCCTGAAACTGCTGCTCAACGACCTGCGCCTGCGCGACCGGCGCGACCTGCTCAAGGACATCCTGGAAACCGCGGTTCCCACCACCGACCAGGATGTGATCGTCATCTTCGCCACCGCCGCGGGCCTGCGGGGAGGCCGGCTGGTGCAGGAGTCGTATTCCGCCCGCATCGTCGGCAGCCAGGTGGCAGGGCACACGCTGAGCGCCATCCAGCTCACCACGGCGGCGGGCATCTGCACGGCGCTGGACCTGGTGGCACAGGGGCGGCTGCCGCAGCAGGGGTTCGTGGGGCAGGAGTCGGTGCGGCTGCGGGACTTTCTGGCGAACCGGTTTGGCGCGGCCTATGCGGCAGAGGCGGGCTGGACGGCCATGGCGGCGTAGATCCCATCCCAAAACAACACACCCTTGCCGCCTGCTGCGACTGGACCAGCAAGCCGGAGAGCCAACAGGCGGCTGACCCCCAGCGCGGCCCCGGCGGGCAGAGGAAGCCCGACCCCCATGCGCTGCGGGTGGGGGACTGGCGATGGCGGGCGGATTTTCGTGCCTGCCTGCCTGCCTGCCTGCCTGTCTATCGCCCGCCCGGCTTCTGGTACATCCCCTCGATCGCCTCCGCGTAGAACGCCATCAGGTTGTTGCGCTTGAGCTTGAGCGTGGGCGTCATGAAAGTGTTCTCGATCGTCCAGGGCGTGAGCGTGCAGTGCACGGCGCGGGGCACGGCATAGCGGGCGAAGCTGGCGGTGTTTTTTTCGATGCGCGCCAGCACGGCCCGGTGCACGCTGGGGTGGTTCAGGCTGGCGGCGTCCTGCGCGGAGAGGCCCAGGTCGGCCGCCAGGCGCTGCCATTCGTCGCGCTGCAGGACGGCCACGCAGGCGATGAAGGGGCGGTTTTCCCCCACCACGAAGGCCTGCTCCAGCAGCGGATCGGCCAGCAGCGCCAGCTCCAGGTCCCCGGGCGGCACTTTTTCGCCGGTGGAGGTGACGATGATTTCCTTGATGCGCCCCCTGATGTAGATGCGGCCGCCCACGATGTCCGCCTGGTCGCCCGTGCCCAGCCAGCCGTCGGGGCCGAGGATGCGTGCCGTGTCTTCGGGCCGCTTCCAGTAGCCCTTCATGACGATGGGGCCGCGCACCTGCAGTTCGCGGTTCTCGCCAATGCGCACTTCCACGCCGGGCAAGGCCTTGCCCACGCACGCCGGATCGTTGTCGTGCAGTGCGTTGACGGACACCACGGGCGCCGTCTCCGTCATGCCGTAGCCCTGGATGAGCGGCAGGCCCAGGCCCAGAAAGCACTTGGCGATGGTGGGCGACAGCGGGGCGCCGCCGCTCACGGCCACCCGCACACGGCCGCCAAACTGGGCCAGCAAGGGCGTGGCCACCAGGGCTTGCAGCAGCGGCCAGGGCAGTGCGGCCATCCAGCCTCCCGCAGTCTTGCCGGCCTCGGGGGCGGGCGCCGGCAAACCCTGCGCCGCGCAGAAGCGGGCCCAGCCCCTGTTCTGTGCGGCCTCGTACAGCTGCATTTTCCAGGGCGATGGCGAGAGCTTTTCGAGCAGCCTGGCGTGGATGCGTTCGTAGATGCGCGGGACCGAGACCAGCACCGTGGGGCGCACCGTCTTCAGATCCTCGGCCAGCAGGGCCACGGAGCGCGCATACGCCACGCAGCTGCCTGCCGCGATGGGAAGGTAGTAGCCGCCCGTGCGCTCGAACGTGTGCGAGAGCGGCAGGAACGACAGGAACACGTCGTCCACCGTGGGCGCGATGCGCTCCAGCACGGCCTTCACGTCGCTGACCACGTTGCGGTGCGTGAGCATCACGCCCTTGGGCTTGCCGGTGGTGCCCGAGGTGTAGACGATGGCGGCGAGGTTGTCCGGGCCGGGCGCGGGGGGCAAGGCCTGCTGCGCTGCCTGTGCGGCGCCTTCGAGCCACTGCGCCAGCGAGCCCACGGCGGGGCCGTGCGACGAGGGCGGGGTGGCGGCGAAGGCGGCGTCCGGCTCGGTCACGATCACCGCGCGCAACGCGGGGAATTCCGTGCCTGTGTCGCGGATCCTCTCCCATTGCTGGGCACTGGCCACGATGAGCATCGAGGCCTCGCAGTCCGAGAGGATGTAGGCGATGCTGCCGGGGTTGTCGATGGCGTGCAGCGGCACCGGCACGCAGCCGGCGGCCAGGGTGGACTGGTCGGCGCACATGGCGTGCAGGCCGTTGGGCAGCAGGATGGCCACGCGCGCGGCCGCGGGCAGCTGCATGGCGGCCAGGGCCTGCGTCCATTCGGCCACGCGCTGCGCGGTCTGCCGCCAGGTCAGGCTGGCCCACGCCTGCGCGGTGGTGTCGAAGGCACGGTAGGCCTCGGCGTCCGGGGTGAGGGCCGTGCGCAAGGCAAGAAGCTGCGGCAGCGTCTGGACGCTGGCGATATCGGGAAGGGAGGGGGTCATCGAACTCGGCGGCGGTGGCGGCGTCGGGCGCGGGCCGCGCCGTTGCCTCGGTGGAAACCCGGGGGATCATAACGACCGGGCCCGCACCAGGGCGGGGCGCAACACCCTGTTGCGTTGCAAATGGTGCATTCCGGTTTGTGGAATGATGGGCCCCAGTGTGCCCCGTGCCGCGCGAAATCCGTGGCACCGGTGCGGCGCCTCGGCCACAATCCGCACAGGCTCGCTCGCACGTCCCTCGCACAGCCATGGCATCACCGTGGCGTGCCGACCCCTTCCTCTCCATCTCCCGCCGCTGCCCGGACCGCCGTCTCTACCGCGCCCTTCCGCCATGGACCCCATCACCATCTTTATCGTCGCCACGCTGATGATGCTGGCCAATGGCTGGGTCCTGGGGCTGATGCGCAACGACTTTCCCGAGGCCTTGCGGCCCAGCGCGGGAACCTGGCGCACGGCCACGCTGCTGCTGGCCGCCAGCGCGGTGCTGTACGCGGTGCAGTACCGGCTGCCGCTGGGGCTGGCATCGCCCATGGCCAATGGGCTCGTGCTGCTGGGGTGCACCGGCTACTGGCGCGCGCTGCGCCAGTTCTATGGGCTGCCGGACAGGCTCTGGCTGCTGGCCCCTGCGATCGTGGGGATTGGCGGCATTGCCTGGTTCGCCATCGCACGGCCGCACACGGGCATGCGCGTGCTGATCCTGTCGGGCAGCTGCGCCTTCCTGCTGCTGGCGTGCTTCGCGCTGCTGGCCTCGCAGAAGTCGCATGACGGCGCGCGCAGCCGCCGGGTGATGGCCAGCCTGTTTGCCGCCGTGGCGGCGTTCACGGTATTTCGCGCAGGCTACTTCCTGCTCAAGGGCGTGAGCCCGTCGTTCGATGTCACGGGAGATGGGGCCTGGATCAACATGGCCAGCCCGATGATCACCGCCATCCTGCCCGTGGTGGGCACCACCGGCTTCCTGCTGATGTGCTCGCAGCGCATCGGCCGCCAGTGGGAGCTGGCCGCCTCAACGGACTATCTGACGGGCCTGGCCAACCGCCGCACCCTGGTTGCGGTGGGCGAACAGCGTTTCGCGCAGGCGGGTGCGCGCGGGGGCGGCCTGGCCCTGGCGCTGATCGACATCGACCACTTCAAGGCCATCAACGATTGCCATGGGCATGCGGTGGGCGACGTGGCGCTCAGGCATGTCGCCGGGCACCTGCAGGCCTCCTGCAGTGGGGCCGACTTCGCGGCGCGCCACGGCGGAGAGGAGTTCGTGGTGCTGTGGGACGCCGCGGACAGCCGGGCCGCGCGGGCCGCCGGGGAGAGGCTGCGCAGGCTGGTGGCCACCCGCCCGCTCTCGGTGGACGGACTGCCGCTGGCCATGACCATTTCCTTGGGCGTGGCCTTGAAGAACGAGGGGGACAGCAGCTTTGACGAGCTCCTGCACCGAGCGGACGAAGCCCTCTACGCGGCCAAGACCGGGGGCCGCAACCGGGTGGAAGTGGCTGGCTGAATGCCCGGTCAGGTCGCGGCTTCCAGGCCGTGGGCGAAATGGGCCTGCATGGCGCGGGCCGTGGCCTGGGCATCGCGCGCCACCATCGCCGCCAGGATGGCGCGGTGCTCGTTCAGCGAGTCCTCGATCCGCCCCTGCTTGAGCAGCGAGTTGTGGCGGTTGAGCTTCATCACCTTGCGCAGGTCGGCCACCATCTGGCTGCGCCAGCGGTTGTCGGCCAGCTCCAGCAGCAGCATGTGAAAACGCTCGTTCACGGCAAAGAACCGTTCACGTTCGCCGGCGGCCGCCTCCAGTTCGGCATGCAGGGCCTGCAGCGCCTGGAGTTGCGCCGCGGTGGCGGTGGCGGCCACCACGCCGGCCGCGTCGCTCTCTAGCAGGCTCAGCAGGTGGTAGACATCGCGCAGGTCCTTCTCGGACATTTCGGTCACATAGGCGCCACGGCGCACCTTCATCGTGACCAGGCCTTCGGCGGCCAGCACCTTGAGCGCCTCGCGCAGGGGGGTGCGGCTGATGCCGAATTCCTCGGCGATCTTGAGTTCGTCGATCCAGCTGCCGGGCTCCAGCTCACGGCGGAAGATGCGCTGGCGCAATTGCTCGGCGACTTCTTCGTAGAGGGCACGCGGCGTGAGGGTAAGGGCAGACATGGGGCGGATTGTAAGCTCAGAGGAATATTTTGAATCAATAATTATGAATGATGTAAACTCGCCGCCACATCGGGAACCGTCCCCGCGCCGTTTTACGCCTGCAACGCCATCTTCGGAGAAGTTTTCGCCATGAGTGACACCCCCCCCAACAACACTCCCGAATTCGCCGCGTCTTCGCTCGAAGCCTGGGCCAAGGCCGCCGCCAAGTCGGCACCGGGTGGCGACGTCGGCGCCCTCAACTGGGTCACGCCCGACGGCATCACCGTCAAGCCGCTGTACACCGCGCAGGACACGGCCGGCCTGCCATACGCCAACACCTTGCCCGGCTTCGAGCCCTACCTGCGCGGCCCCCAGGCCACCATGTACGCGGTGCGCCCCTGGACCATCCGCCAGTACGCGGGCTTTTCCACCGCCGAGGAATCCAACGCCTTCTACCGCAAGGCGTTGGCCGCAGGCGGGCAGGGCGTGTCGGTGGCGTTCGACCTGGCCACGCACCGGGGCTATGACAGCGACCATCCCCGCGTGACGGGCGACGTGGGCAAGGCCGGCGTGGCCATCGACTCGGTGGAGGACATGAAGATCCTGTTCGACCAGATCCCGCTGGACAAGGTGTCGGTCTCGATGACCATGAACGGCGCCGTGCTGCCGGTGCTGGCGGGCTACGTGGTGGCGGCGGAAGAACAGGGCGTGAGCCAGGACAAGCTCTCCGGAACGATTCAGAACGACATTCTGAAAGAGTTCATGGTGCGCAACACCTACATCTACCCGCCCAAGCCGTCGATGAAGATCATTGGCGACATCATCGAGTACACGGCCAGGAACATGCCGAAGTTCAACTCGATCTCGATCAGCGGCTACCACATGCAGGAAGCTGGCGCCAACCAGGCGCTGGAGCTGGCCTTCACGCTGGCCGACGGCAAGGAATACGTGAAGACCGCCATCGCCAAGGGCATGGACGTGGACGAGTTCGCCGGGCGCCTGAGCTTCTTCTGGGCGATCGGCATGAACTTCTACCTGGAAGTGGCCAAGATGCGCGCGGCGCGCCTGCTGTGGTGCCGCATCATGAAAGAGACCGGCGCCAAGAACCCCAAGAGCCTGATGCTGCGCACGCACTGCCAGACCAGCGGCTGGAGCCTGACGGAGCAGGACCCCTACAACAACATCGTGCGCACCACCATCGAGGCCATGGCGGCCGTGTTTGGCGGCACGCAGAGCCTGCACACCAACGCGCTGGACGAGGCCATCGCGCTGCCCACCGAATTTTCCTCGCGCATCGCGCGCAACACGCAGCTCATCATCCAGGAAGAGACGCACATCACGAACGTGGTGGACCCCTGGGCCGGCAGCTACATGATGGAAAAGCTGACCCAGGACATGGCCGATGCCGCCTGGAAGATCATCGAGGAGGTCGAGGCCATGGGCGGCATGACCCAGGCCGTGGACAGCGGCTGGGCCAAGCTCAAGATCGAGGCCGCCGCCGCCGAGAAGCAGGCGCGCATCGACAGCGGCAAGGACGTGATCGTGGGTGTCAACAAGTACAGGCTGGCCAAGGAAGACCCGGTCGATATCCTGCAGATCGACAACGTCAAGGTGCGAGACGGGCAGATCGAGCGCCTGAAAAATATCCGTGCAAAACGCGATCCAGACCTTGTACAGCAAGCGCTGGATGCTCTTGCTTCCGCAGCAGAAAGCGGCGAAGGCAACCTGCTCGACCTGGCCATCAAGGCGGTGCGCCTGCGCGCCACGGTGGGCGAGGTGTCGGATGCGCTCGAGAAGGTTTTTGGGCGCCACCGCGCCGATACGCAAAAGGTGACCGGTGTGTACGCAGCAGCCTATGACTCGGCCGAAGGCTGGGACAAACTCAAGACCGAGATCAACGAATTTGCCGAAAAGGAAGGCCGCCGCCCGCGCGTGATGATCGCCAAGCTGGGCCAGGACGGCCACGACCGGGGCGCCAAGGTGGTGGCCACCGCGTTTGCCGACCTGGGCTTCGACGTGGACATGGGCCCGCTGTTCCAGACGCCCGAGGAGTGCGCGCGCCAGGCGATTGAAAACGACGTGCACGCCGTGGGCGTGAGCACGCTGGCCGCCGGCCACAAGACACTGGTGCCCGCCATCATCCAGTCCCTCAAGGACCAGGGCGCGGACGACATCATCGTGTTCGTGGGCGGGGTGATCCCGGCGCAGGACTATGAGCACCTGTACGAAGCGGGCGTGAAGGGCATCTACGGCCCGGGCACGCCGATTCCGGCCAGCGCCAAGGATGTGCTGGAGCAGATTCGCAAGGCGGTTACCGCTTGAGTTCGCCTTTTCCTTCCGAGCCTTTTCGCCATCCCATGTTTGGCTTTGAAAGCGTTGCGCAAGCAGACTTTGAGTCCATGGCCGACCTGCGTGCAGAGGCCATGCGCGAAAGCCTGGAGCGATTGGGACGCTTTGACCCCGTGCGGGTGCGGGAAAGGCTTCGCGATGCCTTTGTGCCGGCCTATATGCGGCACATCGTGGCAGGTGACGAGCGCATTGGTTACCTCACGCTGCTCCCGTATGCGGACCCCGCACGCATGAGGCTGCACCACCTGTACGTCCGACCCGGTCGCCAGGGCCGGGGCGCCGGGGCGTGGGCCCTGGAGTGGGCCAAGGCACAGGGCAGGGCGCTGGGCCAGGACATCACCCTGGGCGCCTTGCGCGGCAGTGGCGCCAACCGCTTTTACGTGCGCAATGGCTTTCAACTGGTGGAGGAGCAGGAGTTCGACCTGGAGTACCGGTGGAGCCCCGCATTCGAGAAGGCCGCCGCGAGGATGTCGCCATGAACCTCTATCCAGGTGTGCTTGGCCAGCCCGGCCCCACGCAGCGCCGCGCGATGTCCAAGGCCATCACCCTGCTCGAATCGACGCGGGCGGACCACCGCGCCCAGGCGGATGAATTGCTCACGCAGCTGCTGCCCCATACCGGCAAGGCGTTTCGCCTGGGCATCAGCGGCGTGCCCGGCGTGGGCAAGTCCACCTTCATCGAAGCGCTCGGGCTGTACCTGATTGGCCAGGGCCATCGCGTGGCCGTGCTCACCATCGACCCCTCCAGCACCGTCTCGGGCGGCTCCATCCTGGGTGACAAGACGCGCATGGAACACCTGTCGGTGCACGAGAAGGCCTACATCCGCCCCAGCCCCTCCAGCGGCACGCTGGGGGGCGTGGCAGAGAAGACGCGCGAGGCCATGCTGGTCTGCGAGGCCGCGGGCTACGACGTGGTCATCGTCGAAACCGTGGGCGTGGGCCAGAGCGAGATCGCGGTGGCGGGCATGACGGACATGTTCGTGCTCATGCAGCTGCCCAACGCGGGCGACGACCTGCAGGCCATCAAGAAGGGCGTGATGGAGATTGCCGACCTGGTGGTCATCAACAAGGCCGACATCGACAAGAACGCCGCCACGCGCGCCGAGGCCCAGATCACCTCCAGCCTGCGCCTGCTCGGCATGCACGGCAACCCTGACCACGCGACGCACGGCGCGCTGTGGCAACCGCGCGTGCTGCAGATCAGCGCTCTGCTGGGGCAGGGGGTGGATGCTTTCTGGACCACCGTGGCGCTGTTTCGCGACATGCAGTCCACCAACGGCCGCCTGGCAGCGCGGCGCGAAAAACAATCGCTCGCCTGGATGTGGGAGCGCATCGACGCGGGCCTCAAGCTCGCGTTTCGCCAGCACCCGCAGGTCAGGGAGCTGCTGCCCCAGATGCAGGCCGATGTGGCCGCAGGGCGCATCGCGGCATCGACTGCAGCACGAAATCTGCTGCTGGCGCAATCCAGTACAGCGCAAGCAGCTATCAAATAAATAGTAAACAAACCACCGAATTCACCAAAGGACGACGACCATGCAAGACATCCTGGATCAACTGGAGAAAAAGCGTGCGCTGGCACGCCTGGGCGGCGGGCAAAAGCGCATCGATGCGCAGCACGCCAAGGGCAAGCTCACCGCGCGCGAGCGCATCGAGCTGCTGCTGGACGACGGCACGTTCGAGGAATGGGACATGTTCGTCGAGCACCGCTGCACCGACTTCGGCATGGAGGACAACAAGATCCCCGGCGATGGCGTGGTGACGGGCTACGGCATGATCAACGGCCGCCTGGTGTTCGTGTTCAGCCAGGACTTCACGGTGTTTGGCGGTGCTTTGAGCGAAACGCACGCCGAAAAGATCTGCAAGGTGATGGACCAGGCCATGAAGGTCGGCGCACCGGTCATCGGCCTCAACGACTCGGGCGGCGCCCGCATCCAGGAAGGCGTGGCCTCGCTGGGCGGTTATGCCGACGTGTTCCAGAAGAACGTGCTCGCCAGCGGCGTGATTCCGCAGATCAGCATGATCATGGGCCCGAGCGCCGGCGGCGCCGTGTACTCACCCGCCATGACCGACTTCATCTTCATGGTGAAAGACAGCTCGTACATGTTCGTGACCGGCCCCGAAGTCGTGAAGACCGTGACGCACGAAGAAGTGACGGCCGAAGAACTGGGCGGTGCCGTGACGCACACCACCAAGAGCGGTGTGGCCGACATGGCGTTCGAGAACGACGTGGAGGCGCTGATGATGCTGCGCCGCCTGTACAACTACCTGCCCCTGAATAACCGGGAAAAGGCCCCGGTGCGTCCCAGCAACGACCCGGCCGACCGCATGGACCGGAGCCTGGACACGCTGGTGCCCGAGAACCCCAACAAGCCCTACGACATGAAGGAGCTGATCCTCAAGACCGTGGACGACGGGGATTTCTTCGAGCTGCAGCCCGAGTACGCCAAGAACATCCTGATCGGCTTCGCCCGCATGGAAGGCCAGACCGTGGGCATCGTGGCCAACCAACCGCTGGTGCTGGCGGGCTGCCTGGACATCAAGAGCTCCATCAAGGCCGCGCGCTTCGTGCGCTTCTGCGATGCGTTCAACATTCCGGTCGTCACGTTTGTGGACGTGCCCGGCTTCATGCCCGGTACCAGCCAGGAATACGGCGGCATCATCAAGCATGGCGCCAAGCTGCTGTACGCGTATGCCGAGTGCACCGTACCCAAGATCACCGTCATCACCCGCAAGGCCTACGGCGGCGCGTACGACGTGATGAGCTCCAAGCACCTGCGCGGCGACGTGAACCTGGCCTGGCCCAACGCCGAGATCGCGGTGATGGGTGCCAAGGGTGCCGTGGAAATCATCTTCCGCGAAGACAAGAACGACCCCGTGAAGCTGGCCGCACGCGAGGCGGAATACAAACAGCGTTTTGCCAACCCGTTTGTGGCCGGCGCACGTGGCTTTATCGACGACGTGATCCTGCCGCACGAGACACGCAAGCGCATCTGCCGGTCGCTGGTCATGCTGCGCGACAAGAAGCTGGAAAACCCATGGCGCAAGCATGGGAACATCCCGCTGTAAGCAGGGCATCGGCAGCAGGCAAATGGCACAGACCCGCGCGTTCTTCCCCTCCAGAGTGGACTCATGGCTTGTCGCCATCGGCCCGCTCGCTGCGTTGACGGCGATAACCGCAGTAGCAGGGCTTACTGGGCCGTTGGTGCTGAATTCGGGCGCCACGCCACCGGTGCTTGCGCTGGTGGCGGTCATCTTGGCCTTTGCGCTGGTACTGCCGGCGTGGGTGGCGCTTGACACCAACTACACATTCACGGCTGAGGAGTTGCTGGTTCGCAGTGGTCCGTTCCGCTGGCGCATAGCCTTGGGCGATGTATGCGAGGTCTCGCCATCGCGCAGTTGGATTTCCTCGCCCGCCCTGTCGCTGGACCGCTTATGCATTCGCTATGGAGCGGGTCGAAGCGTTTTGGTGTCGCCGCGTGAAAAGCAGCGCTTCATTGACACGTTACTTCAGCGCTGTCCTTCCGTCCTAGTTACTGGTTTTTGAAATTTCCTTTTGAGGAACTTGTTATGTTCACCAAAATCCTGATCGCCAACCGTGGCGAAATCGCGTGCCGCGTCATCGCTACCGCCCGCAAGATGGGCATCGCCACCGTCGCCGTCTACTCCGACGCCGACAAGGAAGCGCGCCACGTCAAGCTGGCCGACGAGGCTGTGCACATCGGCGCGGCGCCCAGCCGCGAGTCGTACCTGCTGGCCGACAAGATCATTGCCGCCTGCAAACAGACCGGCGCGCAGGCCGTGCACCCCGGCTACGGCTTCCTGTCGGAGAACGAAGCCTTCGCCAAGCGCTGCGAGGACGAAGGCATTGCCTTCATCGGCCCCAAGGCGCATTCGATCGCGGCCATGGGCGACAAGATCGCCTCCAAGAAGCTGGCCAACGAGGCCAAGGTCAACACCATCCCGGGCTACAACGACGCCATCGCGGGCCCCGAGCAGGCGGTGGAAATCGCCAAGGGCATCGGCTACCCCGTGATGATCAAGGCCTCGGCCGGGGGCGGCGGCAAGGGCCTGCGCGTGGCGTTCAACGACAAGGAAGCGTTTGAAGGCTTCACCAGCTGCCAGAACGAAGCCCGCAACAGTTTTGGCGACGACCGTATCTTCATCGAGAAGTTCGTGCAGGAGCCGCGCCACATCGAGATCCAGGTGCTGGGCGACAGCCACGGCAACGTGATCTACCTGAACGAGCGCGAATGCTCCATCCAGCGGCGCCACCAGAAGGTGATTGAAGAGGCGCCGTCGCCCTTCATCAGCGATGCCACCCGCAAGGCCATGGGCGAGCAGGCGGTGCAGCTGGCCAAGGCGGTCAAGTACCAGAGCGCGGGCACGGTGGAGTTCGTGGTCGGCAAGGACCAGGACTTCTACTTCCTCGAAATGAACACCCGCCTGCAGGTGGAGCACCCGGTGACGGAATGCATCACCGGCCTGGACCTGGTGGAGCTGATGATCCGCGTGGCCGCAGGCGAGAAGCTGCCGCTCGCGCAAGCCGACGTGAAGCGCGACGGCTGGGCCATCGAGTGCCGCATCAACGCCGAGGACCCGTTCCGCAACTTCCTGCCATCGACCGGCCGCCTGGTGCGTTTTCAGCCGCCGGAGCAGAGCATGTTCCAGGGCGACACCGACAAGAAGCTGGGCGTGCGCGTGGACACAGGGGTGTATGAGGGCGGCGAGATCCCGATGTACTACGACTCGATGATCGCCAAGCTCATCGTGCACGGCACCGACCGCGACCATGCGATCGCCAAGATGCGCGCGGCGCTCAACGGCTTCGTAATCCGGGGCATCAGCAGCAACATTCCGTTCCAGGCGGCCCTGCTGGCCCACCCGAAATTCGTGACCGGCGAGTTCAACACCGGCTTCATCGCCGAACATTACGGCAAGGGCTTCCACTCCGAGGACGTGCCACACGAGGACCCGCTGTTCCTGGTGGCGCTGGCCGCTTTCATGAACCGCCGCTACCGTGCGCGCGCCTCGGGCATCAGCGGCCAGCTGGCAGGGCACGAGGTGAAGGTGGGCGAGCAGTTCGTGGTGGTCACGCTGGGGGCCGAGGGGCAGAACGAGCACCATGCGGTCTCGGTCACCGACTTCCAGGACAAGTCGGGCTCCAGCGTGGTGGCCGTGGACGGCAAGAGCTACCAGATCAGCAGCGCCGCCACGCTGGGCCAGATCCGGGTGCAAGGCCAGTGCAATGGCGCCGGGTTTACCGCGCAGGTCGAGCGCGGCGTGGGCAAGAACCCGCTGGCCCTGCGCATCGCGCACAACGGCACGCAGATCGATGCGCTCGTGCTGTCACCCCTCGGTGCACGCTTGCACAAGCTGATGCCCTTCAAGGCGCCGCCGGACCTGTCCAGGTTCCTGCTTTCGCCCATGCCCGGCCTGCTGGTGGATGTGGCGGTGCAGCCCGGCCAGAAGGTGCAGGCCGGTGAAAAGCTGGCCGTGATCGAGGCCATGAAGATGGAGAACATCCTCTTTGCTGCGCAGGATGGCGTAGTGGGCAAGGTGGTGGCGGGCAAGGGCGAGTCGCTGGCGGTGGACGACGTGATCATTGAGTTCCAGTGATGCCGCCGAGCGCCCCGGTCCGCGCAACACGCTGGCCTGGCCACACACCGCGATGACCGTGGTCTTGCGTGTGCTGCTCGGGCTGGCCGGCGCCGTGCTGCTGGTGGATGGCGCCGTGCTCATGGTCCTGGGGCACCTCGATCTGGGCACCATGCTGCCCGCCGCGTTGGGGGCGGTCTTCCTGGCCCTGGCCGCGTGGTGGACTCCGCTGGCGGGCTGGCGGCACCGTGGGCGGCGGCGCCAGCAGCTGTGGCGCGCGGGCTGGTGGGGCCTGGCGGCCTGGATGGCCAGCCTGGGGGTTTTCTGGGCCTTTCTGGAGAATGCCGGCATCCCGCCTGCACAGGTGCCGCCCGTGCAGGCCATCGTGGTGCTGGGGGGCGGCATCCAGAACGGGCAACCCCGGCCGGCGCTGGCAGCACGGCTGGACACGGCGGCCGCGCTGGCCCGCCTGCAGCCCACCGCCCTGATCGCCGTGTGCGGCGGCGAGGTATGGGGTGAAACGCACACCGAAGCCGAGGTGATGGCCCGCTATCTGCAGCAGCGCCATGGCGTCGCCGCAGGGCGCCTGGTGCTGGAGGCGGAAAGCACCAGCACCGCGCTGAACCTGGCGCTGGGGCGCCCCCTGCTGCTGGCGCGTGGGGTGCCGGCCACGGCCCCGCTGGCCCTGGTGACCAGCGACTTCCACCTGCCGCGCGCCCTGCGCATCGCGCGAGGCCACGGCTTCACGGCCATGGTGCCGGTGGCGGCGCCCACCCCCCTGGCCACGCGCTACAACGCGCGGCTGCGCGAATACTTCGCCACGCTGAGCAGCTGGGTGCTGCGCGAGGCATGAGGCCAAGCGGCCTTCTGCGCGGAATAGGCCGCTTGCGCTGTACGTAACTGCATTTATAGCTATCAATCAAGGAGCAAATCATGACGGCAAAAGAGCGGCCCTTCAAAGTCCTGGGCATTCAGCAGGTCGCCATCGGCGGCACGGACAAGGCACGCATGAAGACCCTGTGGGTGGACATGCTGGGCCTCACGCAGACGGGCACGTTCCAGAGCGAGCGCGAGAACGTGGATGAAGACATCCTCGCGATGGGGCGGGGCGCCTGGAAGGTGGAGGTGGACATCATGCAGCCGCTGGACATCGACAAGAAGCCCGCCGTGCACACCACGCCGCTCAACCACATCGGCCTGTGGATCGACGACCTGCCCATGGCGGTGGAATGGCTCACTGCCAAAGGCGTGCGCTTTGCGCCCGGCGGCATCCGCAAGGGCGCTGCGGGCTATGACATCACCTTCCTGCACCCCAAGAGCAACGACGAGTTTCCGATCGCTGGCGAAGGCGTTCTGATCGAGCTGGTGCAGGCGCCGGCCGAGGTGATCGCGGCGCTGGGCTGAACAACGGCTGGCTGCCGATGGTGCGGGGGCGACGGCATGCGCCAACGTCGCCCATCGTCAGGCGCCCCTGGGCCACGCGGGGCGGCAGATGGGCACAGATAGCGCCGCGTTGCGGTTGCATCGCGATGGCCGCCCTCCACCACGCGCCAACCTGCCGTCAAATGCGCTGAAAATCCCGTGTTCTGCGCACAAAAAAACAAGGACTTGGGGGCTGTTGGCGACGTACTTTTGTTGGCACTTTTTGTGACCCTTCGGCATGCGTTTGTGCCTTTTTCTCCTCCAGAATCCGCCCACGTCGCCGCGCACCGGCCGGACAACCTCCTGGCCCAGGCCGGCGCGCGCTGTGTAACCCCTGCCGATGGCGGCCCCGTGCCGCCATGGAGCAGATGACTTGAAGGGAACCGATCGCCATGACTTCCATGACCTCCGCCACCGCGGCCACCCAGACCGTTCAGCTGCATCGCCGGCCCGCGTCGCCAGCGCCGCGAGGCCCCTGGAGCGTGGACGCCATCCAGGCGCTGCTCGACAGGCCGCTGATGGACCTTCTTTTCGAAGCGCAGACGGTGCATCGCCAGCACTGGCCCGAGGGAGACATCGAACTGGCCACGCTGCTGTCGGTGAAGACCGGAGGCTGCCCCGAGAACTGTGGCTACTGCCCGCAGGCCGCCGAGTTCGACACCGGTGTGAAGGCCGACAAGCTGATGGAGGTGGACGAGGTGGTGCGGGCTGCCCAGGCCGCGAAGGACGCCGGCGCCACGCGGTTCTGCATGGGTGCGGCATGGCGCGCCCCGAAGGACCGGGACATCGAGAAGGTCAGCGCCCTGATCGGCGCCGTGAAGGGCCTGGGCCTGCAGACCTGCGCCACGCTGGGCATGCTCGAATCGCACCAGGCGCAGGCGCTCAAGGATGCGGGCCTGGACTACTACAACCACAACCTCGACACCGCGCCCGAGTACTACACCGACGTGGTCAGCACCCGCGCCTACCAGGATCGGCTCGACACCCTGCAGCACGTGCGCAGCGCGGGCATCAGCGTGTGCTGCGGCGGCATCGTGGGCATGGGCGAGGCGCCCGTGCACCGCGCGGGGCTCATCGCGCAGCTGGCCAACCTCAGCCCGTACCCCGAGTCCGTGCCCATCAACAGCCTGGTTCGCGTGCCGGGCACGCCGCTGGCCGACAGCGAGCCCATCGACCCGCTGGACTTCGTGCGCATGATCGCCGTCGCCCGCATCACCATGCCCAAGGCCCGCGTGCGCCTGTCCGCGGGGCGCCAGCAGATGGGCGAAGCCGTGCAGGCACTGTGTTTCCTGGCCGGGGCCAATTCGATCTTCTATGGCGACAAGCTGCTGGTGACGGGCAACCCGGATGTGGATGCCGACGTGCGGCTGCTCGCCAAGCTGGGACTGGACGGCCACCGGACGGCGGCGATGGCAGCGCAGGAGGACGGTGGCAGCGTGCAATCTCCTTGCCACCACCCGCATGAAGAGGGCATCTGCGGCTAGGCGCCCTGGCCGCCTGGCACCAGGCGGTCTTCCTCGGTCAGGTCGCTGGCCATGCGGTCGATCTGGGCCTGCAGCGCGTGCTCTCCGTCGGCGAAACGCTGGGCAATGCGCCGGAACTCCTCGGAGAGCGACAGGAAGGCGTCCACCATGTCGGGATCGAAGTGGCTGCCCCGGCCGTCGCGGATGATCTCGACCGCGTGCTCGTGGGAGTAGGCGGGCTTGTAGACCCGCTCGGAGATGAGCGCGTCATACACGTCGGCCACCGCCATCAGCCGTGCCGACAGGGGAATGGTGTTGCCCACCAGCCCCTCGGGATAGCCTGAGCCGTCCCACTTTTCCTGGTGGCTGTAGGCGATCTCCTTGGCGTAGCGGAAGAAGGGGTTGTCCTGCGTGGTTTCGCTTTCGGCCGCCACGATGGCGTCGCGCCCCAGCGTGGTGTGGGTCTTCATGATCTCGAATTCTTCGGGCGTGAGCTTGCCCGGCTTGAGCAGGATGCGGTCGGGTATGCCCACCTTGCCGATGTCGTGCAGGGGGGCGGACTTGAAGATCACCTCGATGGCATCCTCAGTGAGCTCATCGCGAAAGCGCGGGTGGTTTTGCAGCTTGCGGGCCAGCGCTTCCACATAGTGTTGCGTGCGCCGGATGTGGTTGCCTGTCTCGTTGTCGCGCGTTTCCGCCAGCGATGCCATGGCACGGATGGTGGCGTCCTGCAGTTCGGCCAGGGCACGCGTGCGGTTGGCCACCTCCTGCTCCAGAAAGTGGTTGTGGTGGGCCAGCAGGTCCCGCGCGCGCTTGAGCTGCAGATGGTTGCGCACCCGGGCCATGGTGATGGCGGGGTTGACGGGCTTGGTGATGTAGTCCACGGCGCCCAGCTCCAGTCCCACCGTCTCGTCGTCGGTGGCGCTCATGGCCGTGAGGAAAATCACCGGGATGGCCTCGGTGTCGGGGTTGAACTGCAGGCGCCGCAGCACCTCGTAGCCGTCCATGTCCGGCATCATGATGTCCAGCAGGATCAGGTCGGGTTTTTCGGCCGCCACGATCTGCAGCGCGCGCTCGCCGCTGGGGGCCAGCTTGACCTTGTAGTCCGGCCGCAGGAGGTCGCTCATCAAGGAGAGATTGCCGGGCGTGTCATCCACCACCAGCACCGTGCATTTGCCGCCGCTTGATTCCAATGGACTATTCATGAACTGGGTCCTCCGTGTGTCGTGCGTCGGGAATCCACGCCTGGCGCAGCACCGCGAGTGCGTCGGCGAAGAGATAGTTGTCCAGCAGCCGCTTCATGTCGGCATAGGCGGCGGGCCCCAGCCGGGCCTGCAGGCGGGGGCCGGAGTCCCTGAACAGCTCCACGGCTTCCGAGTCGCTGTCCGCCAGCAAGGCGTCCAGGCGTGCCAGGAGGTCGCGGGCGTGCGCCGCATCCATGGGCGCGTGTGGTGACCCAGGGGGCGCGGCGGCCGCGCTGGTGGCGGCGTCGGACTCGGGGGGCAGGGCTTTCTGCAGGGCCGTCACCAGCGCCTGGCAGGCAGCTTCCACCGGCTGCAGCAGGGCCTCCAGGGGGCCGGCCTGCGCGTTCTGCGCGATGGCCTGTTCCGCGGCATGCGCCAGTTCGGCCAGGCCCACCGCGCCAATGGTGCCTGCCGAGCCTTTCAGCGTGTGCATGGCGCGCCGAGCCGCCTGTGGCTGGCCTTCCGCCAGATGGGCGCGCGTCTCCTGCACGGCGCGGGCCTGGCCGACCACGAACTTGCGCAGCAGGCTTTCGTAGGCGGCGCGTTTGCCCAGCACCCGCCGCAGCCCGGCGGCCGTATGGAGGCCTTCGATGTGTGCCAGGGGGTCGGCTGCCGGCGCCATTGCCGCGGCGGGCGCATCCGCCGTGGGCCGCGCTGCCAGCGCTGCATCGCCGGTGCCCCCCGTGTGGGGCAGTGCAATCCACTGCCGCAGCGCGGCAAACAGGGCCTCCGGGTCGATGGGCTTGGCGATGTGGCCGTTCATGCCGGCGTCCAGGCACTGTTCGCGGTCGCCACTCATTGCGTTGGCCGTCATCGCCAGCACCGGCAGGCGCGCCCAGACTGGGTTCTCACGCAGCCGGCGGGTGGCCGTGAGGCCGTCCATCACCGGCATCTGCATGTCCATGAGCACGATGTCGTAGGCGCCGCGGGCCAGCATGTCGAGCGCTTCCTGGCCGTTGGCGGCCGAATCCACCACCAGCCCGGCACTGGCCAGCAGTTCGCGGCCCACCTGCTGGTTCAGGTCGTTGTCATCCACCAGCAGCACGCGCGCACCCCGGATCGAGTCCAGGCCTGCGCCCCGCGCCGGGGGCGGCAGGCGCCGCGCTTCGTCCACCCGTTGTGTTCCGCCCAATGCCCGCATGGCGGCATCGAACAGCTGTGATGGGTTCACCGGCTTGGTCAGCATCAGCCCGACGCCCGTGCGGGTGAGTTCGTCCAGCACATCGTCGCGGCCATGCGCGGTGACGATGACGGGGCGGGGAGGGTGGGGCAGCCGTGCGAGCTGGCGGGCGGTTTCGAACCCGTCCATGCCGGGCATTTTCCAGTCCAGAAAGGCGATTTCACAGGGCCGCCCGGCCTCGCCGGCGGCGCGTGCCAGTTCCACGGCCTGGGCCCCTGAGCTGGCGAGCGTCACCGAAAAACTCATGCTGGACAGCAGCTCCGCGAGGATCTGCCGCGCCTGTTCGCTGTCGTCCACCACCAGCACCTGGCGCCCACGCAGGTCGGGCTCCGGCAGCAGCGGGCGCTGGGTGGAGTCTCCCAGGCCGAGCCGCGCCGTGAACCAGAACGTGCTCCCCCGGTCGGGCAGGCTTTGCACGCCCACGTCCCCGCCCATCAGGCCGGCCAGCTTCTTGGAGATGGCCAGCCCCAGCCCGGTACCGCCGTACTTTCGCGTGGTGGAAGTGTCGGCCTGCTCGAAAGAGCGAAACAGCCTTGATTGCTGTTCCTCGGTGAGGCCAATGCCGGTGTCCTGCACCTCGAAGCGCAGCAGCACGCCCTGGGCATCCCGCGCTGCCTCGCGGACCCGCACGATGATCTCGCCCTCGTCCGTGAACTTGACCGCATTGTTGGCGTAGTTGACGAGAATCTGCCCCAGCCGCAGCGGATCTCCCCGCAGGTCGGCGGGCAGGTGCGAGTCCACATCGAACATCAGCTCCAGGCCCTTGGCGGCGCATTTGTCGCTCAGCAGGTTGGCCACGTTGTCGAGCACGCCATGCAGGTCGAAATCCACCACCTCGACCTCGAGCTTGCCTGCCTCGATCTTGCTGAAATCCAGGATGTCGTTGATCAGGCCCAGCAGGTGCTGGCCCGACCGCTGGATCTTCTCGATGTAGTCGCGCTGGCGTGCGGTCAGCTCCGTTCCCAGGGCCAGATGGCTCATGCCAATCACGGCGTTCATGGGCGTGCGGATCTCATGGCTCATGTTGGCCAGGAAGTCGGATTTCATGCGCGATGCATCCTCGGCCTTGGCCTGGGCCACCACCAGTTCATCTTCGTGTTCCCGCAATGCCGCGTTGACCTGCTGCAGCTGCTCCGTGCGCTGGGCCACGCGGGCTTCCAGCGCCTCCTCGTTGCGCCTGAGGGCGTCCACCAGTTCGGCCTGTGCTGCCAGGGCGAGGGATCTGGCCTTTTCGCGCTTGAGAAACTGCCGGGCCATCGCGAACGCGAGCAGGAAGGTCAGGATGGCCTGGAATGCCGTCAACCCGGTGGTCAGCAGTGTCTGGCGCTTCACTTCCGCATTGCGCCGGTCGCCCAGCAGGGCCGAGATGCGCGATGCCTGCAGCGACAGTTCCTGGATGATGTCGCGAAGCCTGTTCAGCTCCACCCGCAAGAGCTTCATGTTCGCGTGGCGGGAGGCCGCGTCGACGCTCTGTCCAAAATGGCTGTCTCCCGCGGCGACAAAGTTCTGCAATGCGTCGAGGGCGTTGCCGTAGATGGGCTCTCCCTGCATCAGGGTGCGGGCGGTACCGCTCTCCAGTGCGCTGAAACGGCTCAGGAACAGGTCGTAGCGCAGCTCCAGGCGGTCGGGGGGCATGCTGGCGGGATCGATCTCGAACTGGTGCAGCGCGTGGTCGAGCTTCTCGTATTCGACACTGAGCTGCAGGAACGACCACAGCGCGTTGACGTCACCCCGGCGCATGACCGCTTCCACGCTGCGGTACTGGTGGTACTGCACGCCGGCGATCGCCACATACGCCACCACCAGGCCCGCAATGATCAGCCGCAGAAGGTGTTTGCTGCGCAGCATGGCGTGGTGCTGGGGATCAAGGGCCCAGACGCTAGCGGATGCGCAGCACGTTCAGCTGCCAGGCCGCGCGGTTGTAGTACAGCTCGCTGCGCAATTCCGCCTTGGTATCGAACGGGTAGATGACGAAAAGCGGGCCTTTCTCGCGCACGCGCATGGGGCGGTTGTTCATGAGGCGGGCGATGATCACGTCGTGGCGCGTGGCGTCATCCACGGGAATCTCCGTCTTGTAGTCGTTCAGCGCCACGGCCGTGATGCTCGTCCCCTTCGCCCCGACCGCCGCCAGGACATCCCGCAGGAGCGGGCCGGTGAAGGAGACCGCGCTGGGATACCACGGCGTCTGGGTGGAGAAGCTGTGCTGGGGCAGCTTTTCCAGCATCGCCATGTCGAACTGGGCCTGCGAACCGTTGTTCGCCTGGCTGATCGCCCCCTCGATGGTGAGGACCACGGGACCCGTGGGCTTGTCCAGCGCATGGGTTGCGGGCCCTGCCAGCGCGAATCCGACCAGAACCGCCACTTTCACCCAGCAGGCAACGCAACGTGCCGCCGAAAACCTGGAGAGCATGTCGACCCCCTTTTTTGCAACAGTCTTACAGACCGTCGCTCAAAATGTAAACTGATTTGTGGCCGGTGCCTGTTGTTTCAGTGTGAGGTATCGTTTTTGGGCGGCCGCGGCACGCGCTGCACCCGCCGCCCGCGAGGCCCCGGGCTGAAGGCGCGCTCTGAAGCATCAAAATCCGAAGGCGCTGCTGAAACCCGGGCCGGCGACGATGTCCCGCGCTGGCGCAGACTTGTTCCCTCGCAACCCATGACACCTGAATCGAAACCACAGCGATGACCATGCCCATCGACACCGCGAGCGACCTCGACCGACTTCGCCGCGCCTCCGACGCTGCCTGCCGCCTGATGAAAGTGCTGTCCAACCCCGACCGCCTTCTCCTCCTGTGCCAGCTCACGCAAGGCGAGAAAAGGGTGGGGGAGCTGGAAGCACTGGTGGGCGTTTCCCAGCCGACCCTGTCCCAGCAACTGGGCGTACTGCGCGAAGAACGCCTGGTGAACACGCGCCGGGAAGGGAAACACATCTACTATGAGATCGCCAGTCCGCAGGCCCTGGCGGTCTTGGACGTGCTGTTCGAGCAATTCTGCGCCGCCCCGCCAGGGGCTCCCTCCATCCCGCCGGGTTGACGGGCGCCTACCGCGTCCGGCACAAAAAATGGTGTGCAAGGGGCCGCAGCACCGGCGCATATTCTCCGCGCAAAGCGCCTTCGCGTTGCTGGGAATACCCTCGTGGTGCATTGATCGCAATATCGTGACAAGCGGCAACGAGATGGGTAAAGTTGCCAGCAAGCCTTGTGCGCCGCAGCGGGCTATTGCGGCCCTTGGGCACTGATCAATGATGAAGCATCCGGCTCACGGTCGGCCTCGCTTCATTCTTCGCAACGCATGGCCAATTTCAGAGTCGAGGGTCCCCCTTTGAGTCGAAAATACCCGACGCCGTTGAACGAACTCGGTTGCGTCCCTTTCCCCGGCGGCAAAGGCTTTCTGCAATGAGTACCCACACAGCCGAAGGCACCCCCTTCGACACGGAGGTTCATCTGTCCGATGCCGACTACCAGCGGCTGGTGGAGCAGGTGCAAGCGGCCGTATTTGTGATTCGCAAGGGCAGATTCCTCTTCGTGAATCCCAAGCTCGTGGAGCTTTTCGGCTACACCAAGGAGGAAATGCTGGAGAGCATGGATCCCATGCTGCTGTGCGCGCCGGAGCACCGGGACATGGTGCGCGAGCAGGCCAATGCGCGGGTCGCCGGAGTCCCCGGCAAAGCCTATGAGATCGAATGCCTGCGAAAGAACGGCGAGAAGTTCAATGCCCAGGTATGGGGCGTGCGGATCTTTCTGGGGGAGGAAGCGGCGGATCTGGTCACGCTGCACGATGTCAGCGCCATTCGAACGGCGACCCGCTACGCGCAGCAACGCGCTCAGTTGTTCAGCAATGCCGAGGAACTCGCCCGCATCGGCTCCGCCGAGATGGATCTGGTGTCAGGCACCGTCACCCTGTCGTCCGGCATGCACGCCATCTTCGGAATCCCCCAGACTGATGCTCCGGCCGGAAAGGACTGGCTGCTGGCCCGGGTTCCCGCTGTGGAACGGCCGTATGTGCAGGCGATCAGCGAAGGCGTGTCACCTGACGATGTCTGCGAGTTCCAGCACCGCATCGTTCATTCGGACGGCAGTTTGCGCACGGTGCTGCACCGCGTGCTGGCCGACGCCGACGACGAGGGCCGGGTGGTCAGGACGGTCACGCTCCTGCAGGACATCACGCTGCAGCGCGCGGCGGAGCAGCGGCTGGACAAGCTTGCGAACACGGATGAAGTGACCGGATTGCCCAACCGCAGCGCGTTGACGGAGTATCTTGATACGAGGATGCGCGAGGCGGCGCGGGAAGGGCGGCAGATTGCCGTCCTGAGCGTGGAGATCGACCGGCTCAAGCTCGTGAGTGAATCGCTGGGCTACGCGGCAGGGGACCAGCTGCTCATGGAGGTGGGAACGCGGCTGCAGCCCCAGGCGTTCGAGGATGACCTGCTGGCGCACTTTGGCAGTGGCGAGTTTTCGCTGGTGCTGGCGCGCGAGGGCAATGTGGACGAGCAGTTGGCGCGCACCGTCGCGGCCTCGCTGGTGGATGCGCTGTCGCTGCCCGTCGCGATTGGCGACAACGAAATCAAGGTGACGTGCGACATCGGAATATCCCTGTACTCGGCGCACGGCGAGGACCCGGAAAAGCTGCTTCAGCAGGCTCAGGCGGCCATGTACCGTGCCCATGAACTGGGCAAGAACCAGATCTGCGTGTTCAGCTCCGGCATGCACTCCAAGGCCATCTCCAGGCTCGCCATGGAGTCCGGGCTGCGCCGGGCCCTGGAGCGCAATGAGCTTGATCTGCACTATCAGCCCAAGCTGGAACTGGTCAGTGGAACCGTCATTGGCGCCGAGGCCTTCCTGGAGTGGAACTCCCCGGACGGCACCCTGATACCCAGGTCCAGCTATATACGCGTCGCCGAGGAAACCGGCCTTATCGTGCCCATCGGCGAATGGGTGCTTCGCGCTGCCTGCCGCCAGGCGCTGGAGTGGCAGCGTGCCGGGCACGCCAGCTTCCGGATTGCCGTCAACCTCTCGGCCCGCCAGCTCCAGCAGCCTGATCTGGTCCAGCGGATACAAAAGGTGCTCATTGAAACCGGCCTTGATCCCCGGCTGCTGGGACTGGAGATCACCGAAGGCGCCCTGATGGGCGAGAGCACGCGCATCGCGCGGATTCTGGGCGACCTGAAGGCGCTGGGCATCGAGATCTCGCTCGATGATTTCGGGACGGGCTATTCCAGCCTGAGCTACCTGCGCACACTGCCCATCGATGTCGTGAAGGTGGACCGTTCGTTCGTCCACGACGTCACGGCGGCATCGCAGGACGTGTCCATCACGCGCGCCATCATCAACATGGCGCACAGTCTGCAGATGAAGGTGTTGGCGGAAGGCGTGGAAACCGAAGGCCAGCTGGCGCTGCTCATCGCCAACCGCTGCGACCAGATGCAGGGCTTCTACTTCAGCGGCCCCGTCTGCGCCGACGACATGAGCGCGTTGCTGAGCAAAGGCCAGGCACTGCCGGAGCACCTGCTGCTGCGCCGCACCCACCGGCGCACGCTGCTGCTGGTCGATGACGAGGACAGCATCGTTTCGGCGCTGCGCAGGTTGTTGCGCCGCGATGGCTATCACATCGTGACCGCCAACAGCGGCGCGCAGGGCTTGCAGCGGATGGCCGAGAATTCGGTGGACGTGATCGTTTCGGATCAGCGCATGCCCGGCATGACGGGGGTGGAGTTTCTGCGCCGGGCCAAGGAGCTGTATCCCGACACTATCCGCATGGTTCTGTCCGGCTATACCGAACTGCAATCCATCACGGATGCCATCAATGAAGGGGCCATCTACAAGTTCCTCACCAAGCCCTGGGATGACGAGAGGCTTCGCAGCCACGTCGCGGAAGCGTTCTCCCAGAAGGAGATGGCGGATGAGAATCGGCGCCTGGCCAATGCGGTGCTCAGTGCCAACGAGGAGCTCAGCGCGGTCAATGACCGCCTGCAACAGCTGCTGGCGAACCAGCGGGAGCAGATCCACCGTGAAGAGAGTAGCCTGAGCGTTGCGCGGGAGGTGCTGGACAATATTCCGGCCGCCGTCATCGGGATCGACCTGGAAGGCATGGTGGCGTTTGTGAACGCGGATGCCGAAGCGCTCTTTGGCACCACGGCGGCTTTGCTCGGGCAGGACGCGGAACAGGTCCTGCCGGAGGATCTTCGCAAGGTATGGCATTTCGCGGACCAGAGCTACCACGATGTCCAGGTTGCCGGCGGGGCGTTTCGCGTGGTGTGCAGATCGGTGGGAGGGGAAAATCATTCACGGGGGCGGCTGCTGGTCCTGGTTCCCAGCAGCGCGGCCTGACACCTACGGACTCCCATGCAAGCTCTTTCCACCTCGATTGAATGGACCCCGGAGGGGATGCTCCTGGCCCAGCCGGTGCTGGACGCGCACGGACAGCTTCTGCTCCCGGCGGGGACGCCCATCACGCGCGGGATCCTGAACAGCCTGCAGCAGCGGGGCATCGACACCGTCTTCGTCAATCCGCCGGAAGGTGTTTCGGGCATTGTCGACAAGCTGGATCCAGCCACACAGCAGGCACAGACGGAAAAACGCCTGCTGCATCTGTTCCGGCCTGCCATGCGGGCTGGCCAGCTCAATCCGCTGTTTCATCTGATCCTGCGATATCGCTCCGCGGAGACACCATGAAGCAGCTCACTGCAGATGCCATATTGCGCAGTGTCCATGAGCTGCCGGCGCTTCCCGCGGTGGTGCTGGAACTGATCCAGTCCTTTGGGGACAGCCATGTTTCCGCCGAACAGCTGGCCGTGAAGATATCGCACGACCAGGCCATCGCCGCCAAGACGCTTCGGCTGGCGAACTCTTCCTTCTATGGCCTTCCTCGCCAGGTCACCTCCATCGCAGAGGCCACCGCGATTCTCGGGCTTCGCACCCTGCGCAGCGTGGCCACGGCCGCGGGATTGGTGGGCGGTTTTGCGAACTCCCGCTGCCAAGGGTTCGACTTTGATGCGTTCTGGCGCCATGCGATCGGCACGGCACTCACCGCCAGAGCCTTGGCGCAGCGCACGCGATTGGACGAGGATGCGGCGTTCACCCTGGGGCTGGTGCATGACATCGGGCGGCTGGTGCTCGTGAGCTCCTACGAGGACGAGTATGCCCAGGCCATTGCTTACCAGCTGGAACACGATTGCCTGATGCATGCCGCGGAGCGCCACTATTTTGGTGTTGACCATGCCGAGGTCGGCGGGGTGATCGCGGAGCATTGGCATTTTGCGCCGGAGATTGTTGCGGCCATTTCATGCCACCACCGCCCGCCGCCTGCCAGCGGCCTGTGCCTGACGGACCTCGTGCATGTCGCCGACAACATTGCGCACGGCCTGGATCTCTCACACAAGGAAAACGATATGGTGCCCTTGCTGGCCCTGGATGCCTGGGGCAGACTGGCACTGGCCGACGGTGACTACATGGCAGTTTTCGATGCGGTGGCAGAGCAGCATGAGGTTGTCTGCCACGCACTCCTGGCCTGAAAGAGGTGCCCTACATGAATTCTCACGACCCACTACTTCGCGAAAGCACCATGGACACGCCGTCGGCCGTGTCGTCCCCTGACACCACGGAAGACAGGGTCAAGGAGCTGCTGCGATCCAACGAAGAGTTGACGCAGCTCAATGCAAAGCTCTCGGATGCGCAGGACAAGCTGATGCAGTCGGAAAGGATGGCATCCATCGGGCAGCTGGCCGCGGGTGTCGCCCACGAAATCAACAACCCCATTGGATTCATATTCTCCAATTTCGGCACCCTGGAGCGCTATCTGAGCGACCTGTTCCAGATGCTCGCGGCCTATGAAGAGGCGGAGTCTGCGCTCGGTGATACCCCGGTGGCGGTGCGCCTCAAGGCATTGCGCGAAAAAATAGAGCTGGATTTCCTGAAGGAAGACATTCCCTCCTTGATGGCGGAATCGAAAGACGGCATTACCCGCGTGCGCAACATCGTTCAGAACCTCAAGGACTTCTCGAGGGTGGACACCTCCCAGAAGTGGGTGCTGGCCGATCTGCACCACGGCATCGATTCCACCCTGAACATCGTCAACAACGAAATCAAATACAAGGCGGACGTTGTCAAGGCATATGGGGAGCTTCCCGACATCGAGTGCCTCCCCTCCGAACTCAACCAGGTCTTCATGAACCTCCTGGTCAATGCCGCCCATGCCATCCAGGCGGACAGGGGCACCATCACCATCCTCACCGGCGCCGACGACTCACGGGTGTGGGTGGAGATCCAGGACACGGGCGAGGGCATCGCCAAGGAGAATCTGGGGCGCATCTTCGATCCGTTCTTCACCACCAAGGCGGTCGGCAAGGGCACCGGGCTGGGCCTTTCGCTTTCGTACGGAATCGTCAAGAAGCACCTGGGAAGCATCGATGTCTTCAGCGAACCGGGTGTCGGGACGCGCTTTCGTGTCACGCTGCCGATACGCCACGCAGCGGAGGCGTAAGGGGTGAACGCCGATATCGACCTCACGGCCGCTCTTCCGACCTTGTCTCCGGAGGTCGGCCAATCGCAGGAGGAGGCACGCGTCTGGCGAATTCTGTGCGTGGACGACGAGCCCAACATCGTGGCTTCGCTCAAGCGCCTGTTCCGGGGCAGTGGATACCAGGTAACGACCGCCACCAGCGGTGCCGAGGCGATTGCCCAGATGGAGCAGGAACCCGTGGACCTGATCTTTTCCGACATGCGGATGCCGGGAATGAGCGGCGCCCAGTTGCTGGAGCAGGTGCGCCAGCGCTGGCCCCGAACGACGCGAATCCTGTTGACGGGGTACGCGGACATCGGATCCACCATCGCGGCCATCAACAGCGGTGAAGTCTATCGGTACATCACCAAGCCCTGGGATGACGGGGAAGTGCTTGCGACGGCCCACCAGGTGTTCGAGCGCCATGCCCTGGAGCATGAGAAGGACCGCCTGGAGGCCCTTCTCAGGTCCAAGAACCAGGCATTGATGGAGCTCAATGAGACCCTGGAGGAAAAGGTTGCTGCGCGCACCAGTGAGTTGCTCCAGCTGAGCCAGAAGATCAAGAAAAACTACCTCACTTCCATCAAGGTGTTCTCCAACCTGATGGAGTGGAGGGGAGGGCAGCTCTCCGGCCATTCACGGCGCGTGGCGGACCTAGCCCGCCGCACCGCGCGTGCCATGAACATGAGCGAGGCGGACCAGCAGGACGCGTTCATCGCCGGCTTGATGCACGACATCGGCCAGATCGCCTTGCCCGATACCCTGCTGGCCCGGCCTGTTCCCAAGCTATCCGAGGAAGAAACCGTCCAGTACCGCCGTCACGCCGTGCTCGGGGAGCAGGCGCTCATGGCGCTTGACGACATGCAGGCGGTGGCCAACATCATCCGAAGCCACCATGAGCGGCACGACGGCCTGGGCTATCCGGATGGCCTGGTGGGGGAGATGATTCCCATGGGCGCGTGCATTCTCGCCGTGGCGGACACGTATGACGACCTGCAAATCGGCCACCTCAGCTCCACGCCCTTGAATGCCGCGGATGCCAGGTCGATGATCGCGCGGGGCAGGGGGACCCAGTTCCACCCCGAAGTCGTTGATGTCTTCCTGCAAATGCTGCTGAAGGCTGCGCCCGGCGCGGAAACGCCCCCGCGCATGCTGCGCACCGTACAGCTGCGGCCGGGAATGATCTTGGCGCGGGACCTCCTGTCCACCGAAGGCGCCGTGCTGCTCGCGGCGGACCACGTGCTGACGGCCGAGCTGATCAAGCGGCTGAGGTTGCGCGAGGGACGGGACGGTATTGAAATGATCCTGCCGATCAAACCGTAATACGAAGGACTCAGGCATGCAGAGAATTCTCCTACTGGATGACGAGCCCCATGTCCTGGCGGCGATAAAGCGGAGCCTGCGAGCGGGACTCGGGGCTGATCTGCGCATTGAAGAAACGGTGGAACCGGAAGTGGCATTGGCCAAGCTGAGAGAGGCCGTTTTCGATGTGGTGATTTCGGACTACCGGATGCCCCTGATGACCGGCGTGGAGTTTCTGAGCCTCGTGCGGACCATTCAGCCCAGGGCGGTGCGGATGGTGCTGAGCGCATCGTCAGATTCGGAAAACCTGATGCGGGCGGTCAATGATGCGGAAGTCTTCCGCTACCTGCTGAAACCTTGGGATGAGAAAGACCTTCTCGGGCATGTGCGCTCGGCCCTGGAGCGGGCCGATCAGCTTCGCCACGAGAACGATCTGGCCGATGTCGGGCGTCACGAGTTTGGCCAACTCAGCGCCACGGAACTGGAACGCCGCCGATTGGAGGCTCTGGAGCCGGGACTGACCCATGTGACATGGGGGCCGAATGGAGAAGTCCTGGGGCCGGACAGCTAAGGACCGCGGCCCCACAGCCCTGGGCCTTCAAAATCCCCGGGGCGGTTTGCGCCATTCAAGCGCCTTTGCGCTGGGCAGCGTCATGGTGCCTGAATGCTTCGCGGATATTTTCCCGCAGCAGATCGTCGTCCCAGGGCTTCGTCAGAAATTTATAGATGGCGCCTCGGTTGATCGCGTCCGAAATGGATTCCAGATCGGTATACCCGGAAAGAACAATCCGGATGGTTTCGGGGTAGAGTTCCCGCGCCCGGGAGAGAAATTCCGTTCCAGACATCTCGGGCATGCGCTGGTCCGAAAGAATGACCTGCACTTCTTGTTGCGCCAGGATGTCGAAACCATCTTTTGCACTGTTGGCGGTCAATATTTCATATCCATCACGCCGCAACAGACGCCGCATCGAAGCCAGTATTCCTGGTTCATCGTCCACGATCAGAATTCTCTTGGGGGGTTCTGCGGATTTTTGGGGAATCCTGAGGGTGACGCCATCGGCCAGCAGGCCTCCAAAATCCTCGGCAGGTACCGGCCTGCTGAAATAGTACCCCTGGATTTCATCGCACTTCTTGCGATGCAGATAGCTCATTTGCGCCTCTGTTTCCACGCCTTCGGCAATGACCTTGAGCTTGAGATTGTGGGCCAGGTCGATGATCGCAGTGCAGATCGCAGCGGCATCGGGGTCGTAGATGACCTCTTTGACGAAACTCTGGTCGATTTTCAAATAATCGATGGGAAACCGCTTCAGATAGGCCAGCGAAGAATAGCCCGTCCCAAAATCATCGATCGCCAGGCGGACACCCATTTCACGGATGTCGTGGAGGCGCTGGATGTTCACGTCAATATCCTCCATGAAGAGGCTTTCCGTGATCTCGATATCGATGGGGACTTCACCGCCCTTGCTGCCTTTAAGGCAAAGGCCGAGGATCTTCGAGAAATCGGACCGCCGCATCTGGACGGCTGAAACATTCACGGCGATCCTTGGAGGTGTCAATCCTTGGCTGCGCCACTTGTCATGGTCGCGAATGGCTCTTTCCAGAACCCATTGGCCCACATCGATGATCATTCCCGTTTCTTCGAGGATGGGAATGAAAACCGAAGGTGGAACCAATCCTGACTCGGGGTCATTCCAGCGAATGAGTGCCTCCATGCCGGTGATTTTTCCGTCAAGGAGCGCGACCTTGGGCTGGTAGTGCAGAACGAACTCGTCGTTCTCCAAGGCCCTGTGCAGCTTGCTTTCTATGCTCAGCTGGCTGTGCACACGGGTATTCATCGAGGCGGTATAGAACTGATACCGTCCCTTGGCCGCACCGGCCTCGCGCGATGCGGCTTCCGCATGCGCAAACAGCATGTCCGCCTCCCGCCCATCGTCCGGATAGAGGGATATGCCTGTGCGAAAAGTCAGGTACAGCTCTTTCCCCTCCACAACGAATGGACGGTCCATCAAGGGGAATATCTTTTCCGACAAAAGATGCGCTATTTCCGCGGGAACACTGCGATAGGTCGCAATGATGCCGAAATGATCGGCACCCATTCTGGCAATCTTGTCGTTGGAGCCCAGGGCTTCCACCAGCCGCCTGGCCACCGCCTGGATCACCGCGTCTCCCGCATGCCTGCCCAGGGTATCGTTGATATTCTTGAAGCGGTCGATGTTCATCCAGACCAAGGCCACAGACGCCGCGTCCTCCGCAGTGCTGGCGGCGCCTTGAATCAGCTGGTCCAGGCGGTCCTGCAACAGGCTTCTATTGGGAAGCCCCGTCAGTGCATCGTAGTAGGCCAGGTAATTGAGCCGCTCGGATTTTTCAAGATGGTCCAGCGAGAAGGCAATGTCAGAGGCCAGTTCTTGCAGAAGCTGGATTTCGGCATCATCAAAGAAATCTCTCTCGGACGCATACAGTGCCATCAGTCCGATGACTTTCTTGTTGACCGACAGCGGGAACAGGCCAAAGCTCTGAAATCCCCTGTTGATTGCCTCATCCCTCAAGACAATTCTCGGGTCGGTTCTGACGTCCTGAACCAGGAGGGTTTCCGAGCTCCCGACGCATTCGCCCACCAGGCCGTGGTTCTCACGCTCGAGAACATTCAGCCCCATGGGAATGTGCTCGATGTAATCTTCTCCGGCCCCTGCCCAGGCTGCCGCCGCCACATGCTGCTCTTCCATGTCAGCGATGCCGATCCAGGCCAGGCGAAAGCCCCCTGCATTGACGGCGATCTGGCAGGCCTCGTGAAACAGCTCTTTGCGATCCTGCGTCCGCACGATCAGCGAGTTGATGCTGCTCAATACCGCATAGATCCTGTTGAGACGCTTGACCTTGAGTTCCGCATTCTTGCGCTCGGTGATGTCCACCACGGAGCCCGCCATATAGGTTGCCTTGCCGCTTTCATCCCAGACAGCTTGCCCTTTGGCATGCGACCAGCGGTAGGAGCCATCCTTGGCGAGTGCCCGGTATTCGACGTCGTAGGGAACCTGCTGCCTGATGTGGGCAGCGAAAGCGTCCAGCACCATCTGGCGGTCGGACGGCTCCAGCAGGCCCAGCCACGCCGCCGCGGTATTTTCTATTTCATGGTCCTGGTAGCCCAGGCGAAATTTCCATTGCGCGGAGATTTGCGCGATGCCCGTGTCGACATTCCAGTCCCACACATCGCCGGTGGAGGCCGCCAGCCGAAACCGCAATTCGCTGTGCCTTAGCGCCTCCTGCGTGCGCTTTTGCTCGCGTGCGGACAGGGCGTCATTGAGGGCGCGGCGGACCGCGGGGGCCAGCCGCCCCAGGTCATGCTTGAGGATGTAGTCCGTCGCCCCGCTCTTGAGGGCATTGATGGCGTTCTCTTCCCCGATGGTTCCCGACACGAAGATGAACGGGACGTCCGGACACACCTCCCTGGCCACCGACAGGGCATCGAGGCCACTGAAGCGCGGCATGCTGAAGTCGGACAGGATGATGTCCGGCACATCCACCCGCAGCTCATGGCGCAGCCGCTCCTCGGTGTCCGCGCGGCGGCTCGTGAAGTTGAACGCCGCGCGCCGCAACGCGTGCGCTACGAGTTCCGCGTCGTTGGGCTCATCCTCGACCATCAGGATATTCAAGGGGACCACTTGCAAATATTCCTCCTGCCACAGGGACACCCCTGTGGAACACTGCCGTGTGGAGACGAGTCTAGGGGGCTGCACCCCAGGTATCAAGAGATTCTTAATTTGCGCGGTTCGCGTGCGCGGCCGCCGTTGAACGGTAGGCAATACCCGGTTTTCAACCTACCATTGTTTCCAAGTCGGCGCTGACGGCTTGGCATCCATAAACCCGGGGAGGCAGGCGGTGATTCAACCCAGAGCATGCTTGGCAGGATTGCTGGCCCTGTCCCTGTCGCCGATCCAGGCCCAGGATAACAAAGCCTCCGCGCTTGCCGAACTCTCACTGGAAGAACTGGCAAGCATCCAGATCACCTCCGCGGCCCGGCACCCCGAGTTCCTCGGGGATGCTTCCGCCGCCATCTTTGTGATCACCTCCGACAGCATCCGCCGCTCCGGCGCCTCCACGCTGCCCGAGGCATTGCGGCTGGCGCCCAATCTCCAGGTGGCCCGCCTGGACGCGAGCCAGTACGCGATCAGCGCGCGCGGTTTCAACAATGCCATTGGCAACAAGCTGCTGGTGTTGATCGACGGCCGCACGGTCTACACGCCGTTTTTCTCCGGGGTGTTCTGGGACCAACAGGACGTCATGCTGGAAGATGTTGACCGGATAGAGGTCATCAGTGGACCGGGAGGTACCTTGTGGGGCGCCAACGCCGTCAATGGCGTGATCAACGTGATCACGAAATCCTCCGCCAGCACCCAGGGTGGGCTTGTCGCCGTGGGTGCCGGCAATCAGGGCCGGGACGCATCGTTCCGATATGGCGGCGTGCTGGGAGGAGGGGGGACGTTCCGTGTCTACGCCAAGGGCGACGCGACCCGGCCCGTGGTACAGACCGGAAGTGCCGCGGCAACGGATGGACGTTCGCGCGGGCAAATGGGATGGCGCGCGGACTGGGTGGACAATGGCAGCGAACTGACCTTTCAGGGCGACGTATACGCTGGGGCCACCGACAGCCGTGGCCTGTTTGGCCGCTTTGACCTGGGGCGGGTCGAGGCGTCGGGGGGCAACGTTCTTGGGCGCTTGACGCGAAAACTTCCGGCAGGGCAGGACGTTCGCCTGCAGGCCTACTACGACTATACGGACCGCAAGGATGCCTTCCTCTACCAGCCGCGGCAACGGGTTCTGGATGTGGAGTTCCAGCATGGCGTGCCCCTGGGAGCCCACCGGCTGCTGTGGGGCGGGGGATACAGGCAGGCCCGGGACGACATCCGCCCTGGCGTGATATTTGGATTCACGCCAGCAGCAGCTTCGCTGCGCTGGGCCAATGTGTTTGTGCAGGATGAATTCAAGCTGACCGACCGCCTCAACCTGACGCTTGGCACCAAACTGGAGAAGAATGACTTCACGGGGATGGAGTCGCTTCCGAGTGCCCGCTTCGAATGGAAACCGAGCCCGCAGCAGCTCTGGTGGGGCGCCGTGTCGCGGGCGGTACGGGCCCCGGCACGCCTGGACCGCGACATACACCTGCCCCCGAACCCCCCATTTCTGATCGCCGGAGGCCCGGATTTCCAGTCGGAAATCGCCAAGGTGCTGGAGCTGGGCTACCGCTCCCAGCCCTCGGCCTCGCTCTCCTACTCCGTCACCGCCTTTCAGCACCATTGGGACAAATTGCGCAGCGGTCAGCGTCCTCCCGGGGCACAGGTGCAGAACATGATCGAGGGAAAGACCTGGGGCCTGGAAGCCTGGGGTGAATGGCATGCGGCACGCCATCTGCGCCTTGCGGGCGGGCTGTCCTTGCTGCGCAAGAACCTTCGGGTCCGGCCGGGCAGCTCGGACCCCGAGGGGCCCCGCGCGCTGGGCAATGATCCCCGCCACCAGTGGATGCTGCGTGCCGGGCTCAATCTGCCCCACCGCCAGGAGCTCGATGTCATCGTGCGCAGGGTAGGGGCCTTGCCGGACCCCGCCGTGCCTGCGTACACGGCCGTCGATCTGCGTTTTGGCTGGACGGTGCGGCCTGGCGTTGAACTGTCGATCGTGGGCCAGAACCTGTTCGACGGATCCCACCCGGAATTCAATGCGACACTGAACCGCAGGGAAATTCCGCGCAACGTGGCGTTGCGAGTCAGGTGGTCTCTGTGAACACCTGGAGATCGCCGTGGCGGCTGGAGCGAGGGGTGGCGCTGTGGGTGCTCCTGGTCGGCCTGGCCTGCGGGCCCTGCGCCGCCCAGCCGGACTGGCCGAACGACGAGTCGCAGATCAAGGCCGCGTTCCTGTACAAGTTTGCCGGGTATGTGGATTGGCCCGAAGGCTTTCTGGGCAGCGTGGAGACGCCATTCACGATCGGCGTGCTGGGGGCCGATCCCATTGCAGATGAACTGGTGCAGATCGTCCAGGGGCGCAAGATCCATTCGCGCAGCATCGTGGTGAGCCGGCTCAAGGCCGGAGACCCGCTGGAGGACGTGGCGATCCTGTTTGTGGGCAAGGGGGACGCCGCCCGCCTGAAACCCGTGCGGGGCACATTGCAGGCGCAGCCCATCCTGGTAGTCACCGAGGAGCCCGCAGGCCTTGCGTTGGGCGGCATGATCAATTTTCTGCTGGTGGATCGCCATGTGCGTTTCGAGGTTGCGCTGGCGCCCGTGGAAAAAAGCGGGCTGCGCCTCAGCTCCCGCTTGCTCGCGGTGGCCCAGAGAGTCCACGCCGAAGGGCGCTAGATGCTCAACGCCATAGCACGCTCGCTGCGCCACAAGTTCGCGTTGGCGATGCTCGCGGCAACCTTCGTGTCGCTGTCGGTGGCGGGAACCGCGCTCGCCCTGTATGAACTCCAGGCCTACAAGCAGAACGTGACCAGTGACCTGCTGACGCAGGCCGAAATCCTGGGGCGCGCGACAGGCCCCGCCCTGGCGTTTGACGACCACAAATCCGCGGAGGAAAACCTGTCCCTGCTGGAAACCCGGCGCCAGATCCGGGCAGCCGCCATCTACAACGCCCGCGGAAAGATGGTGGCCCAGTACCGCGGTGCGGGTGCCCATGCCGAGCACAAGGTCCCTGCATTGCCCGAAGCCGACGGCGTGCGACTGCAAGACGGCGAACTGGTCGTTTTCAAGCGGATTCTCGAAAACAAGGAGATCGTCGGAACGGTCTACATGAGCGCGGACTACGAACTGGCGCAACGGTTTCGGGGCTACCTGGGCATCCTCGCGAGCGTCATGGGGCTGAGCCTGCTGGTGGCGGCAGGCATGTCGGCATGGCTTCAGTCGGCCCTGACCAAGCCCATCCTCGCCGTCACGAACGTGGCGCGCCAGGTGACGGAGCGCAAGGACTTTTCACTGCGCGTGCAGAAGACGACGAAGGACGAGCTGGGCTATCTGGCGGATGCGTTCAACGACATGCTGTCGGAGATCGGCCGGCGCGCCGAAGACCTGGAAACGGCCAACAGGGCCCTGGAGCGCGAAGCGCAGGAGCGCCGGCGCGCCGACCAGGACGTGCGCCAGCTCAACGCGGAGCTGGAACAGCGGGTGTCCCAGCGCACCTTGCAGCTGGAAACCGCCAACCAGGAACTGGAGAGCTTCAGCTACTCGGTGTCGCATGACCTGCGCGCGCCCCTGCGGTGGATCGTTGGCTTCTCCGAGGCGCTGATGGAAGACCACGGCGCGAACCTGGACGACGAGGCCCGGCGGAAAATCCAGATCATCCAGAACGAGGGGCGGCGCATGGGCGTGCTCATCGACGACCTGCTCGCCTTTTCTCGGCTGGGGCGGCGTGCGCTCAAGGTGAGTGACGTGGAGATGGGGGCGCTGGTGCTGGCCACCTGGAATGCGCTCAAGGAGCGCGAGGATTTCAGCCGGGTCCAGCTTCACATCGGCGCCATGCCCGTGGCGACGGGAGACCGCGTGCTCCTCGGACAGGTGTGGACCAATCTGTTGTCGAACGCCCTCAAATTCAGCTCGAAACAGGAAAATCCACGCATTGAAATCGGTGCCATCACGGACGATCAGGAACACATTTTCTTTGTGCGTGACAATGGTGCCGGATTCAATCCAAAGTACAAGGCCAAGCTGTTCGGCGTTTTTCAGCGCCTGCACGACACCAGCGAATTTCCGGGAACGGGCGTAGGTCTCGCCTTGGTCCAGCGGATAGTCCACCGCCACGGAGGCCGCGTCTGGGCCGATGGCAGCCTGGGCGAAGGCGCGACGTTTTATTTCACTGTCCCACGGGAGAGCCGCGATGGAGCTGTTTGAAGAAATCGACATCCTCCTGGTAGAGGACAGTCCCAACGACGCGGAGCTGGCGATCCGCGCCCTGAAGAAGCGGGGATTTGCCAACAAGATGCTGTGGGTCAAGGATGGCGAACAGGCCATCAACTACCTGTTTCGGCTTGGCGAGTATTCGCAACAGCACGATGAAACCAGCCCGAAGCTGGTGCTGCTGGATCTGAAGATGCCGCGGGTGGATGGCATGGAGGTGCTGCGCGCCATCAAGCAGGACCAGCGCACGCGCCGCATTCCCGTGGTGATACTGACGTCGTCCCAGGAAGAGCGGGACCTGACACTGTCCTATGACCTGGGGGTCAACAGCTATGTGGTCAAGCCCATGGACTTTGACGAGATGGCGGATGTGGTCTGTCAGGCCGGGTCGTATTGGCTGACCGTCAACCGCACGCCGTAGCTGGCCCGGGCGGTCATCCGGGATCTTTCATCCAAGGAGAGCGCGGGGTTGCGCAGAGCGTGCCGCGAAGGGATGCTCGAACTCAAGCGCGCTCAATGATATTTGTTATTTAACATAATATACATCGTATAAAATCATAAGGGAACCACCAAACCCCGCCAGATCCGTGCCGCCATCAGCCGCTACCATCCCTCTCCATGACCCTCCCCACCACGACCCCATCCACTCCGTCTTCTTCCATTCACTTCGGCCACCAGGGCCGTGTCTGCATCGTCACTGGCGGCGCCCAGGGCATTGGCGAGGCCTGCGTGCGGCGGTTTGCCGCCGAGGGCGCCAAAACGGTCGTCGCGGATGTGGACGATGCGCGCGGCCAGGCGCTGGCGCAGGAACTGGGCGCGCTGTATGTGCGCTGCGATGTGGGCGACAAGGCGCAGGTGGATGCGCTGGTGGCCCGGACCCTGGCGGCCCACGGGCGCATCGACGTGCTGGTGAACAACGCGGGCATCTTTCGCGCGGCGGATTTTCTGGACGTGACCGAGGCCGATTTCGATGCCGTGCTGCGGGTCAACCTGAAAGGCTCGTTTCTTGTCGCACAGGCCGTCGCGCGCGCCATGGTGGTCTCGGGCGGCGGCGCCATCGTCAACATGAGCTCGGTCAACGGCGTGCTCACCATCCCCAATATCGCCAGCTACAACGTGAGCAAAGGCGGCGTGAACCAGCTCACGCGCGTGATGGCCCTGGCGCTGGCTGACAAGAATATTCGCGTGAACGCCGTGGCCCCCGGCACCATCGCCACCGAGCTGGCCGCCAAGGCCGTGCTGACCAGCGACGAGGCCAAGCAGAAGATCATGAGCCGCACCCCCATGAAGCGGCTGGGCGAGCCGTCGGAGATTGCCGATGTGGTGGCCTGGCTGGCCAGCGATGCCGCCAGCTATGTGACCGGCGAGATCGTGACCGTGGATGGCGGGCGCATGACGCTGAACTACACCGTTCCGGTCTGACGCGCCGAATTACTATTGAATTGATAGCTGCCAGCGCTTGAGGTACAAGCGCCGTCGGCTATTTTTATTCAATTTTCAAGCCTGCGGCATGCGCCGCAGCAGGCCCGCCATGCTGCGCGGCCAGCCGACCGGGCCGAACCAGGCGCCGCCAGCAATCGCCCAGGCGTTGACCACGCCATACAGCACCAGCGCCACGCCCTGTGCGGCAAACACTGCCGCCAAGCCGCCGCCCCAGCGCAGCGCCAGCCAGCCGCCCGTCACCGCCACCGCCAGGCGCGTGATGTTGCCGATGACGGGCCAGAGCAGGCGCCCTGCCCCTTGCGAGGCAAAGTACAGCACCAGGCCCAGGCCGAAAAAGCCGTACACCGGGCCGACGGTGCGCAGATACAGCGCGCCGGCCTCCAGCATGGCCTGATCGCTGTTGAACAAGGACAGCCACGCGTTGGGAAACGTAGCCGCCCACAAGCCAATCGCCTCGGCCATCACAAATGCCATGCCGGCGCCGATCCAGGTGGCGCGCAAGGCCCGCTCACGCTGGCCCGCGCCAATGCAGGTGCCCACCATGGCCACCAGCGGTGCACCCAGGCCGAAGACCAAGGGCACCAGCAGGTATTCCAGGCGCGACGCGGTGCCGTAGCCCGCGATGGCCGCCGTGCCGAAGCCGCCCACCAGCGCCGTGGTGACGCCGATCGCCAGGTTGGTGGCAACGGTGGAGACCGTGCCCACCAGCCCGACCCGCAGGATGTCCTTGAACAGAGTCCAGCGGAACCGGATGTGCGCCAACGATGGCCGCAGCAGGCTGCGCGGCGACCACAAGTAGGCTGCCAGCACCGCGCTGCCAATCAGGTAGTACGCCATCAGCGCGATGGCTCCGCCAGCGATGCCCAGGCCGGGCATGGGGCCCCAGCCAAAGATGAACAGCGGCGACAGCGGCACCAGCACGAAGGCGCCCAGCACCGTCACATACGCTGGCACGGCCATGTTGCCGGTACCCCGGATCACGGCCGACAAGGTGTTGAACAGCCACACCAGAAACGCGCCCGCGAACACCCAGTTGGAATAGACCAGCGCGGCATCCAGCGCTCCGCCCGTGCCGCCCATGCGGGTGTAGAGCCAGCGCCCTCCTCCCACCACGCCCACGGCAAAGACCAGCGAAAACACCGCCGCAATGGCCAGCGCATGCAGCACCAGCGCATCGGCATCGTCCCGCCGCCGGGCTCCCAGGGCGCGGGCGATGGCCGACGCGATGCCGCCGCCCATGGCGCCGGCCGAGGTCATCTGCATCAGCATGACCACCGGGAACACCAGGGCCATGCCCGCCAGCGCATCGGTGCCCAGCTTGCCGACAAAGTAGGTCTCGATCAGCCCGACGCCCGCCTGCGCCAGCATGACCAGCACATTGGGCGCCGCCAGCCGCAGCAGCGTGGGCGCGATCGGCGCCTCCAGCAGCATGCGGGTGCGTGGGTTCAGGGGTTCGGTCACATCAGGCCCCTGCCCCATCGGCCGCAGGCCTGCGCGGCACCACGATGCGCACGGTGGACAGCTGCAGCACATCGCCGTGCTGGTTGCGGGTTTCGCTGCGCACGGTGACCATGCCACGGTCGGGCCTGGATTTGGAGGGCTGGATCTCCAGCACCTCGCTCACCACGTGCAGCACGTCGGTGGCGCGCGTGGGCCGGGGCCAGCTCACCTCGGCGCCGGCGCCGATGATGCCGCCCGCGATCGGCAGGCCGGTGGTGACCTGCAGGCGCATGGTCACGGACGCCGTATGCCAGCCGCTTGCGGCCAGACCGCCGAACAGCGTGGCGCGGGCGGCGGCATCGTCCATGTGAAAGGGTTGCGGGTCGAACTGGGCGGCAAAGGCCTTGATCTGCGCTTCGTCCATGGCGTGTTCGCCGCTTCTGAACTGGTCGCCCACGGTCAGGTCGTCCAGGTACACGGGCTGCATTCCGGTGGGGGCGGATGCGGTGGAAACAGGGTGAGCGGTCATGGCAACAAATGGGGAGATGAGGGGATGGCGGGTGGATGTTGTCGTGGTCAGGCTGCGGCGGGCGCGGGGCGCACCAGGCGGGCTTCGCGGATCGGCAGGTTGACCAGGGCCGCGCCCACGGCCAGCACGATGTCGATGTACCAGACCCAGTCATAGCTGCCGGTGGCCTGGAAGACGGTACCGCCCAGATAGGCACCGAAGAATCCGCCAATCTGGTGCGCCAGCATCACGATGCCAAACAGCATGGCCATGTTGGCCGTGCCGAACATCTTGGCCACCAGCCCCACCGTGGGGGGCACGGTGGAGAGAAACGTCACACCCATCACGGCGGCAAAGACCAGCACCACGGCGGGCGTCTTGGGCGCCAGCAAGAAGATCAGCACCGCCAGGCCGCGCGTGGCATACAGCAGCGACAGCAACGACTTCATGCGCCAGCGCCCCACGGCCCAGCCCATGGCCAGGCTGCCGACAATGTTGAACAAGCCGATCATGGCCAGCGACCATCCGCCGATCTCAGGCGGCAGGCCACATGCGGCGATGACGCCCGGCAGGTGCGTGGCCAGGAACGCCACGTGAAAGCCGCACACCAGAAAGCCCGCCGCCAGATACCGGTAGCTCGGCGTGGCCAGCGCCTGCGCGATGGCCTCGCGCGCCGTCAGTGCCTTCTGGCCGGATGCGGCGGCGGCCTGCGCGGCCAAGGCGTTCGAATTGCCCCGGAGCACCCACACCGCAGGCAGCGCCAGCAGCACCAGCACACCCAGCCACTGCATGGCACTGGCCCAGCCTACCGCGGCGGTCAGGCCAATGGCAATGGGCGCCATCACGAACTGCCCGAACGACCCGCCCGCGTTGACGATGCCGCTGGCCAGCCCGCGCTTGTGGGCGGGTACCAGCCGCGCGGTGGCCGCCATCAGCACCGACGGCCCGGCCATGCCCGCGCCGCCGGCGGCCAACACGCCAATCGCAAAAATCAACCCGACCGTGGTGGTCATGTAGGGCGTGATGAAGGTGCCCAGCGCCACCAGCGCCACGCCCAGCAGGATCACGCGGCCCGTGCCGATGCGGTCGGCCACGGCCCCCGCAAACGGCTGGGTCAGGCCCCACCAGAGCTGGCCGAACGCAAAGGCCAGGCTGATGCTGCCAATGCCCAGCGCGGTGGACGTGTTGAGCGCCGACAGGAACAGGCCCATGGTCTGGCGCGTGCCCATGGTGAGGGCGAACGCGCCCGCAGCGGCCAGCAGCACGAGCCACAGCGCGATCGGTGAGCCCGGGGTGGCAGGAGCGGCGGGCGCCGCGAACACGTTGCCGCCGCCCAGGTTGCGGGAAGGTTGGGTGTCATTCGTCATCGCCGTGCTCCTGCTTTTCCTGCATGCTGGCCAGCAAAGCCAGGGAGTCGTCCACCAGCGCATGCAGGGCGTTCACGCGCTCCGCGCCCAGGGTGTCGTTGAGGGACAGCTGCGCCACTTTCCAGCAGCGCTGGGCCTGCGCACGCTTGTCGCGCCCCGCGTCGGTGATGTGCACCAGCCGGCTGCGCGCATCGGCCCCCGCCTCCAGCGTGACCCAGCCGGCATCCACCAGGGGCCGCAGGTTGCGGGTGAGCGTGGAGGCGTCCATCTTCATTTCCACCGCGAGGTCGCCCGGACGGATGGGCCCGAGCTTGAGCACGTGCGACAGCAGCGAGTACTGCGTGGTCTTGAGCCCACACCGGGCCATCTCGGTGTCATAGTGGTGCGCCACGCGCCGCATCAGCTGGCGCAGCTTGAAATTGGTGCAGCCCTGGGGCGGCACGGCAGCAGGCGCGTTTGCGGGGGTGATTTCAGCTTGCATGCGATCAATTGTATCTGCAATAATTGCATATGCAACTAGCCGGCTGGCCCATCAACCCCATTCCCTTCCGAGGTATCGCATGACCCAGAACAACCAACTCGAGCAATGGCTCGCGCAAGAGCGTGAAATCGCAGCCCGCCTGGAGGCCGGCGTGGGCGCGGGGGTCTCGCGCCCCGACCAGGTCGCCGGCCTGAACGGCCTGCAGATGATGCAGGCCATGCTGCGCGGTGAACTGCCCTACCCTCCCATCGCCCGCACGCTGGACTTCCAGCTGATGGAGGTGGGCGAAGGCCTGGCCATCTTCCAGGGAACCCCTGGCGCGGCCCACCTGAACCCCATGGGCACCGTACACGGGGGCTGGTTCGCCACCCTGCTCGACTCGGCCCTGGGCTGCGCCGTGCACACGCGCATGCAGCCGGGGCGCGGCTACACCACGGCCGAGCTGGGCGTGAACCTCGTCAAGGCGCTCACGCCCAAGGTGCAGCGCGTGCGCGCCGAAGGCCGCGTGATCCACTGCGGGCGCCAGCTGGCCACGGCCGAGGCCCGCCTGGTGGGGCCCGACGGCACGCTGTATGCCCACGCCACCACCACCTGCCTGGTTTTTGACATGCCTGCACAATCGAAGGGATGAAATTCCTCCACACGATGCTGCGCGTTGGCAACCTTCAACGCTCGATTGATTTCTATACCCAGGTGCTCGGCATGCAACTGCTGCGCCAGTCCGAGAACCCCGAGTACAAGTACTCGCTGGCCTTCCTGGGCTTTGACGGCGGCAACCCCGGCCAGGCCGAGATCGAGCTGACCTACAACTGGGGCACCGAGAGCTACGAGATGGGCACCGCCTATGGCCACATCGCGCTGGGCGTGCCCGATGCGTACGCCGCGTGCGAGAAGATCAAGGCCTCGGGTGGCAACGTCACGCGCGAAGCGGGTCCCGTCAAGGGCGGCACCACGGTCATCGCGTTTGTGACGGATCCCGATGGCTACAAGATTGAATTGATACAGCGCGCCGAGGGGACTGGTGGCGCAGGCTTGCGCTAATAATAACTATCAAATATATAGCTGCTGGCGCATGATGGATAAGCGCTAGAGGCAAATTTTAACCCATAAAAAAAACCCGGCACTGCCGGGTTTTTTCATGGGGCGACCTGCTGGAGGTCACTGCACAGGGACTAGGCGCCCAGGGCCACTTCCACGCGGCGCGCTTCGGCGTTGCTGCCGGTGGCGGTGGTTTCTTCGGGCTTCTTCAGCTCGATCTTGTCTTCCGCCACGCCCAGGCCCTTGAGCGCATCGCGCACTGCAAAGGCGCGTTGCTTGGCCAGCTCGGCATTCAGGGCGGCGTCGCCCGTGGCGTCGTGAAAGCCCGAGATCACGGCCTTCTTGCCTTCGGCCACGCCCTTGACCACGTCGGCCAGGGCTTCGTTGGCGCCTGCGGCAAGGTCGGCCTTGGCGCTGGCAAAGTAGAACTTCACCACGCCGTTTTCCACCCGGACGCTGGCCGCGTCAGCCGCGGCGACCACGGCGGGCGCGCTGGCTGCAACGGCCGTGGCGGGCGCGGGCTTGGCGGCGCCGGAAGCGCCGACACGCTTGACCACCACGGTGCCCACCACCACGGAGATCACCAGTGCGATCAGGGCGAACAGGAAACCCAGGGCGAAACGTTGTTGGCTATCGTCGTCAGAACTAGACATTGGAGATCCCCGAAGTGATGAAAAAGAAGGTGTGGCGGCCCTGGAACCTCGCGGCGCAAGTCCCCAGGGCGCTGAAGCAAAGCTTTCGATTGTAGAGTGATCGCATGACGAATCTTCCCGCGCCCCTTCGCGACCCGGCCCCCATGCTGGAGCGGGCGCTCAAGGAATGGGGTGGCCACGACGACCTGTGGATCTTTGGCTACGGCTCGCTCATCTGGCGCCCGGATTTCGACTACGCCGAGCGCCGCGCCGCCAAGGTGCACGGCTGGCACCGGGCGCTCCGGATGTGGAGCCGCATCAACCGCGGCACGCCGGAATGCCCGGGCCTGGTGTTCGGCATGCTGTCGGGCGGCAGCTGCCGGGGCATGGTCTTCCGCGTGGACAAGGCGCATGCCCGGCAGGTGCTCATCAACCTGTGGCAGCGCGAGATGGTCACGGCCGTGTACGACCCGCGCTGGCTGCCCTGCCGCACGCCCCAGGGGACCGTGTCCGCGCTCGCTTTCACTCTGTCACGAAAAAGCCCCAACCACACGGGGGAGCTGCCCGACGACGAGTACCGCCGCATCTTCGCGCAGGCCTGCGGCCGTTTTGGCACCACGCGCGACTATGCCCAGGCCACGTACGAGGAACTGCGCAAACACGGCATCCACGACCGCGCGCTCGCCAGGCTGCTTGCGCTGACCCACAAATAGTGCACACTTTTGGCGGGCGAACCTGCTCCCTGTCTTGCACCAGCGCGCAGGGCGTCCGCATGATGCACCGTCTCTTAACGTTCAAGGAGTATTTGATGAAGCAAAGGAATCGTTGGGCCTTCGGGCTCTCGTCCATCGCCGTGCTGGCCCTGGCGGGCTGCGCCGCCTATTCGTCGGGCCCGTCTGCCACGGCCAAGCTGGAGCCCACGCGCGGCAGCACCACCTCGGGCACGGTGGCGTTTGCCCAGTCCGGCGACGTGGTGAAGGTGTCGGGCGAGGTCCGCGGGCTCAAGCCGGGCGCCGAACACGGTTTCCATATCCATGAAAAGGGCGACTGCTCCAGCGGCGACGGCATGAGCGCCGGCGGCCACTTCAACCCGGGCGGCAAGCCGCACGGCCACCACGGCGCGGGCGAGCACCACACGGGTGACCTGCCCAGCCTGAAGGCGGATGCCAACGGCGTGGCCACCTTCAGCTTCGAGTCGCGCACGATCCGCGTGGGCAGCACGGCCAACGACATCGTGGGCAAGGGCCTGATCGTGCACCGCGACCCCGACGACTACAAGACCCAGCCCACGGGCAACGCCGGCCCGCGCCTGGCCTGCGCGGTCATCGCAGCGAAGTAGAGACCGCCGAAAAAGGAAAAGACGGCGCGCCGGAAGGGCGCGTCCGGCACACGACCCGCTCGCCGCGACCTCGGCCAGCGGGTCGTTTCCTTTGCGGGTGTCAGGCCCGGCGCGCGGCCAGGATGCGCTCGGCCCGCGCGAGGTCCTGCACCGTGTCGATGTCCGTCACCGTGCCTTCGTCCTGCACGTCCACGGTCCGGACCCCGCCCCGCAGCGCCTGCTGGCGCACCACGCCGGCAGCGCCCTGTTCGCCGGAGAGCGCCAGCAGATCCGGCAGGCACGGCGCGGCAAAAGCCACCGGATGGCCGCGCTCTCCGTGGAACAGCGGAATGGCCACCGCGCAGCGCCCCAGGGCCGCCGCCATGGTGCGCAGCGTCGCGGGCTGGACCAGCGGCAGGTCGCCGGGCAGCACCAGCCAGCCGCCCGCCCCCGCCGTGGCGCGCACGGCCGCCGCGATCGAATCGCCCATGCCTGGATGGCCCGCGTCCTCGAGGTGCCAGGCGAGCCCGCTGGCGCGCACGGCGTTCAGGGTGTGCTCCAGCACCGGCAGCCCGGCCAGCAGCGCGCGCAGCTTGTGCACCTGGCCGCCGGAGGCCGCGAAACGCGCGCCCCGGCCGGAGGCCAGCACCAGCACGACGGGCACCGGCGGCCCGTCCGGCTTCATGGGGGGGGTATCGGCGAGGTGCGGGGTGGACATCGCCAGCATGCTACGGCAACGCGGCCGCCGCGCGCCTCAGGCCAGCGTGTAGCCGCCGTCCACCACCAGGTGGTGGACGCTGATGAAGCTGGCGGCGCCCGGCAGCTGGAACAGCACTGGCGCCGCCATCTCGTGCGCCAGCGCGGGGCGGCCCGCCGGGGACGCCTGCAGCAGGGCGCGTGCCGGTGATGGCATGCCCCCTCCTTCCCTGCCCTCCCCGGGCGCCAACGCCGTCAGGCGAGCTTGAACGGCAGCTCGCGCGGGGTCTTGCCCGTGAGTTGCGAGATGGCGTTGGCGAACGCCGGCGCCAGCGGTGGCAGGCCGGGCTCGCCCATGCCCTTGGGTGGGTCGGCACTGGGCACGATGTGCACCGTCACCTGCGGCATGTCGGTGATGCGCGGCACGGCAAAGTCGCCAAAATTGCTCTGCTCCACCACACCGTCCTTGAGCGTGATGGCGCCGCCGGGCAGGCACATCGACAGGCCCATCAGCGCCGCGCCCTGCACCTGGGCTTCCACGCTCTTGGGGTTGACCACCAGGTTGCAGTGCACGCCGGCCGTGATCGTGTGCAGCTTGGGCGTGCCGTCCTTGACGGAGGCCTCGACCACATAGGCCACCACCGACTCGAACGATTCATGCACCGCCACGCCCCAGGCGCGGCCGGCCGCCAGCTTCTTCCTGCCGTAGCCCGACTGGGCCACGGCCAGCTGCAGCGCGGCCTTGTGGCGCGGGTGCTTGTCGCCCATCAGGGCCATGCGGTAGGCCACGGGGTCTTGCTTCGTGGTGCGCGCCACTTCGTCGATGAGGGTTTCCATGGCGTAGGCCGTGTGGGTGGAGCCCACGCTGCGCCACCACAGCACCGGCACGTTCACGTCGGGGTGGTGCACCGACAGCTTCATGGGCACGTTGTACGGCTCGCCCATGCCCTCGGTGGTCGTGGCGTCGATGCCGTTCTTGACCATGAAGGCCTCGAACGGCGAACCCTTGGTGATGGACTGGCCGACGATGGTGTGGTCCCACGCCAGGATCTTGCCCTTGGCGTCGAAGCCGATCTCGGCGCGGTGCACGTGCATGGGGCGGTAGTAGCCGCCCTTGATGTCGTCCTCGCGGCTCCACAGGGTGCGCACCGGCGCGGTGATTCCCGCCGTGCGCGCGGCCTTGGCCACGCCGCAGGCCTCCACCACGTAGTCGCTGGTGGGGATGGCGCGGCGGCCAAAGCCGCCACCGGCCATCTGCGTGTTCACCTTGATGTTCTGCGGCTGCAGGCCCAGGGTTTTGGCGGCGGCCATGGCGTCCAGGCCGGGCATCTGCGTGCCCATCCATAGCTCGGCCTTATCGCCATCGAGCTTCACCGTGCAGTTGAGCGGTTCCATGGGCGCGTGCGCCAGATACGGGAAGACGAACTCGGCGCTGATCTTGTGGGCCGCACCCGCCAGCGGCGCCATGTCGGCCTGCATGGCCACGTTGCCGGGCTTGGCGGCCAGCTCGCGGTACTGCGCTAGCAGTGCCGTGGTGTCGGGCTTGCCCACCGCGCTGGTGTCCCATTCCACCTTCAGCGCATCGCGCCCCTGCTTGGCGGGCCAGTAACCATCGGCCACGATGGCCACGCCCTCGCCGCCCCGGTCGGTGGGCACGCGCAGCACGGCCTTCACGCCCTTGATGGCCTTGGCGGCGCTGTCGTCCAGCGACTTCAGCTTGGCGCCAAACACGGGCGGGCGGGCCACCACGGCCGTCAGCATGCCGGGCAGGCGCACGTCGATGCCGTAGTCCTGCTGGCCGCTCGACTTGGCCTTGGCATCGAGCCGCCCGGTGGGCTTGCCGATGAGGCGGAACTGCTTGGGGTCCTTCAGGGTGACCTTTTCGGGCACGGGCTGCTTCATGGCCGCTTCGGCCAGCGCGCCGTAGCCCAGCTTCTTGCCCCCGGGGCCGACGACGAAGCCATTGCTGGTGCGCAGTGCCGAGGCATCCACGCCCCACTGCGCCGCGGCGGCCGAGACCAGCATGGCGCGGGTGCGGGCGCCCAGCTCGCGGTACTGGGTGTACGAGTTCTTGATGGAGTTGGAGCCGCCCGTGAGGTGCATGCCCATCATCGGGTCGGCATAGGCCTGGTTGGCATCGCCGTGCACGCTGCGCACCTTGCTCCAGTCGGCGTCCAGCTCCTCGGCCAGGATCATCGGCAGGCCGGTCTGCACGCCCTGGCCAAAGTCCAGGCGGTTGATGGTGACGGTGACCGTGCCATCGGCGTCGATGCGGACAAAGGCCGAGGGCTGCTCGAACGGCTTGAGGCCTGCGGGGGCTGCTGCTGCGGCCCCCTGCGCGGCAGCCACCAGCGGAAACGCGCCCAGGGCAAAGCCCGAAGCCGCCGACACCTTGAGGAAGGTGCGCCGTGCGAGACCTCCGATGCCTTCCATTGCATCGTTTACTCCTGAATTGGTAGCTGCTTGCGCTTTATCCATAAGCGCCAGAAGGTGTTTTGGCATGAAAACATGGGCCTGGCCCTGCAGGGCCTGTGCGTCGAAGTGCATGGTGTTCTCCTTCAATCAAGCCAGGGTCTTGGCAGCGTCATGGATGGCCGCGCGAATGCGCACATAGGTGCCGCAGCGGCACACATTGCCCGACATGGCGGCGTCGATGTCGGCGTCGCTCGGCTTCTTCTTGCCCTTGAGCAAGGCGGTGGCGCTCATGATCTGGCCGCTCTGGCAGTAGCCGCATTGCGCCACGTCGTGTTTCACCCAGGCGGCGTGCACGGCCTTGCCCACCTTGTCGCTGGCCGTGACGGCCTCGATGGTGGTGATCTTCTGCCCCGCAGCGGCCGAGATCGGCGTGATGCACGAGCGCACCGGCGCGCCGTTCAGGTGCACCGTGCAGGCCCCGCACAGGGCCTGGCCGCAGCCGAACTTGGTGCCGGTCATGCCCAGCGTGTCGCGCAGGGCCCAGAGGATGGGGGTGGATTCATCGGCATCCACAGCCGTGTCTTTGCCATTGATGTTGAGGGTAGGCATCGTGGGGTTCTCCGTGGGGAAGGTGTTGTTGTTTGGTGGGAGGCGATTGAACAGAGCGGGATGGTGTCAGCGACGCCATCGGCCATGAAACGGTTGGAGCGTGGTGAGTGGCATTTTTAAGAGAATATAAATTCGATTAAAAGATCAACCTCAGGTAGACAAATTCATCGCAATCTCCTGCTCAGGCCTTCAGTGCGTCCCAGCACAGCCCAAAAGCCATCTGGTGCACGGCCTCCTCATCGGGCAGCACCTTGGTGCGGATCAGGTTGCCCGTCTCTCGCACCGACCCCACCAGACTGGCCGTGAGCAGCGGGATGGGCACTGCCTTCAGGATCTCTTGCTGCTGGCCTTCTTCCATCAACGCAAAAAAACCGGCCATCAAACGGGTCGAGAATTCGCGGTTGCCCTCGGTGAACCAGGGCGAGTTGTAGTACTGCTCCTGGAACACCACCTCGGCATATTGGTCCAGCCGGTGCCGCAGCAGGTTGCCCCAGGCGCGCCGCACGCGGGCGCGGTAGGGCATGCCGGGCGCGATGCCTTCCATGATGCGGGCGGCCGTGACCGTCTTGGCATCCTGGTAGAGCTGGCTGATGAGTTCATCCTTGGACGGGTAATACACATACAGCGTGCTGGTGGCAATGCCCGCTGCGCGGGCGATGTCGGCCAGGGTCAGGCCGCTCAGGCCCGTCTGGGCCACCAGCTCGAAGGTGGCCTGGGCAATGGCGCGCTGTTTTTCGTCGTCTTTGGGTTTCATCGGTGTGTCAATATAAGCGAATATCCATTCGGCAACAACCGGGGCCACGGAAGGCCCCGCGACGCCACAAAACCGGCGTGCACAATCGTGCCCATGACCACCTCCATCGCCGACCTTCGCAAGAGCTACGAGCGCGCTGAACTCAACGAAGACGCCTCGCACGCCGCCCCCCTGCAGCAGTTTGACCAGTGGCTCCAGGAAGCCATCAGCGCCGAAGTGCCGGAGCCCAACGCCATGACCCTGGCCACCGTGGGCAGCGACATGCGCCCCAGCACCCGCATCGTGCTCATCAAGGGCTACGACGAGCGCGGCATCGTCTGGTTCACCAACTATGACAGCCGCAAGGGCCGCCAGATCGCGGGCAATCCCTATGCGGCCGTGCAGTTCCACTGGGTGGAGCTGGAACGCGTGGTGCGCATCGAAGGCATTGTGGAGAAAGTCAGCGACGAAGAAAGCGACGCGTATTTCAACAGCCGTCCGCTCGACTCGCGCATCGGGGCCTGGGCCAGCCCGCAAAGCCAGGTGATCTCCGGCCGGGGCGTGCTGGTGGCCAATGCCACCAGGTACGGCGCGCAGTTCTTGCTGAAACCACCCCGCCCGCCGCACTGGGGCGGGTACCGCCTGAAGCCGGACCAGTGGGAGTTCTGGCAGGGGCGCAAGAGCCGCCTGCATGACCGGCTGCGGTATCGGATGGATGCGGGGGAGTGGGTGCGGGAGCGCCTGGCGCCCTGAACGTTTCCTGCCCGGCGGCACCAGCACCGACAAGGAGCAGCATGTTTTCGCACATCTTCGTGGGCGTGACGGATTTCGACCGCGCCCTGGCCTTCTACCAGCCGCTGATGGCCGCCCTGGGCGTCGCGCAGCGCTTTGTAGACCCATCCCGCCCCTGGGCCGGCTGGCAGAGCAGCCCCGACCCCCGCCCCCTCTTTCTCATCGGCATCGCCTTTGAAGGCGCGCACGCGCCGGGCAATGGCCAGATGACGGCTTTTGCCGCCCGCAGCCGCGCGCAGGTGGATGCCGTGCACGCCGCGGCCTTGGCCCACGGCGGCCATTGCGACGGCCCGCCGGGCCTGCGCCCGCAGTACCACGCCCACTACTACGGCGCGTATTTCCGGGATCCCGACGGCAACAAGCTCTGCGTGGCCTGCCACGTCCCCGGGGACGCCTGAGCCACCGCGCCCGATCGCCTTCGCAGGCCGCGTCTACGGCGCTGCCACCACCCAGCGCGTCACCGCCAGGATCACCACCGGCATCGTCACCAGGCCCAGCGCGGTGGACACCGCCACGCTCGCCGTCACCTCGTCCTCGGCCACGCCATAGCGCTGCGCGAACAGAAACACGTTGGCGCCCACGGGCAGCGAGGCCGCCACGATCATCACGGCCAGCGGCAGGCCCGACAGGCCCAGCGCCCAGCCCAGCGCTGCCAGCACGAGGGGGTGCGCCACGCACTTGACCAGGGCGATGCGCATCGCGGCCCTGAAATGGCGTCCCACCCTGGTGAAGGCGAGCGTCACGCCCACCAGCAGCAGCGCGATGGGCCCCAGGGCCTGACCGAGCAGCAGCAGGGGCTTGTCCACCACCTGCGGCACCACCAGCCCGGTCTGCGCGAACAGCAGGCCCGCGATGATGGGCAGCGGCACGGGGTGCACGATGCCGTTGCGCATGGCCTGCAGCACCATGCGCCACAGGGGCTGGTGCGCCCCGCCACCGCCGCCGTCCGCGGCCGCATGCTCGCGCGCCGCCGCGAGTTCGAACACCACGGTGGCGGCGGTCAGCAGGATCAGCGAGTGCACCGAGATCAGCGTGAACAGCGTGACCAGGCCCGCGTCGCCAAACACCAGGCCCACCAGCGGCACGCCGATCATGAGCGTGTTGCTGAAGGTGTTGGCCAGGGCCCGCGCCGCCGCCAGGGTGTTGAAGCCCTGCAGCGCCAGCGTGGCCGCATACACGATGCCAAAGGCCACGAAGTAGATGCCCACGGGGCCGAAGTCGAGGTCCTGGATGCGCACCGTGCTCATGGTGCGGAACAGCAGCGCGGGCGTGAGCACCATGAACACCAGGTTGGCCAGGTCCTTCACCGCGGCCGCCCGTATCCAGCCGCGCTGCCCCACGTAGAAGCCGAGGGCGATGAACAGGATGACGGGGATCAGCGAGGTGAAGACGGCGGAGTTCAAGATCAGAAACCAACGGCGGACAGGTGGGCGCGTATTGTGCGCCTGGCCGGCGGGGCCCTGGCTCCGGGGTGCTATATTTTCGATAGCTGGCGGCGCAGGCGGATATGGCGCCAGATGGCATTTTGGACTGATTCAATGCGCGTGCAAGGCAGCGTCCGTCTGCGCGGACCCGCCCGCCGGGCCTGGCGCCCTCCTGTATTCTGGAACACCGCCCTGCCCCCTGCGTCCATGAAGTTCGCCGCCTTCTTCCGCAACCTGAACCTCGGCCATGGCCATGCACCGTCGCGCATGGCGCTGGAAAGCGCGTTCTTGCAAGCTGGCGCTGATGAGGCCGCCTCGTTCCAGACCAATGGCACGGTCGCCTTCAGCGCGCGCGGCGTGCGGCCCGCGCAGGGGATTGTCCGCACGGTGCAGCGGTCGCTGCGCGGCGGGCATGGATTCGATGAACCCGTGTTTCTGCGCAGCATGGCCTATCTGCACACGCTGCTGGCGCGCGATCCGTTCGAGGGCATGGCCAAGGCGCCGCCCATCTACGACTTCTACGTGACCTTCCTGCACGACGGCGCGAAGCTGCTGCCCCCGCTGCCCACCCGCAATGCCCGCGAGGACGTGCGCGTGCTGCTCTACACCGGCTCCGAGGCCCTGTCGTACAACCACCTTGTCGGCAAGACCATGGGAAACCCGAACGTCTTTGCCGAGCAGCAGCTCGGCCTGCCGGCCACCACGCGCACCTGGGGCACGGTGGCCCGGCTGGTGCGCAAGCACGGCTGACAAGGCCAGGGGCCCGCGCCCGCGCTCAGGCCCTTGCCGGCCCTTCGCCCGTGTGCGGCGGGCCGGGCGGCGACAGCAGCTGCAGCACGCCCTCCAGCCCCTGCACCTGGTGGTCGGCCAGCTCCCAGGGCCGCACGCCGGGCCGCACGGTCTGCACGGTGGTGGCCCCCAGCGCGCGCCCGGCCGCGAGTTCGGACAAGGGGTTGTCGCCGATCACCAGCGCGTGCCGGGGTGCGCAGCCTTCGCGCGCCAGGATCTGTTCGAAAATCGGCTGCTTGCCGTGCGGTGCGCCATCGCTCGCCGGGCGCTCGTCCACCGCGTCGATGAACACCTGTTCAAACCAGGGCCGGATGCCCAGGGCGTCGATCTTGCTGTCCTGCAGGCGCCGAAAGCCGCTGGTGACCAGGTAGCGCCGCAGGGGAATGCGCGGCAGCAGGCCGATGTCGGGGTAGCCGTGCAGCGGGGCGCGCACCTGCAATTGGCTGAACTGCCGCCAGCCCGCCGCGCGCATGGCCGGGGTGAATCGGTAGCGCTCGGCCACCAGGTCAAACGCCGTGAACCAGCATTGGTACAGGGCCTGCTCCAGCATGGCGGGGGCCAGCGCCCCCTGGTTGGCCTGCCGAATGGCCTCGAACGCGGGCTCGAACAGCGGCCCCACGGCCCGTGCGTCGAGCAGGCAGTTGTCCAGATCGAAAATCGCTACGGCGCAGTGCTCCATCGTGCGCTCACCCCGCCACCACGGACACCCCGTGGTCCGCCAGGGTCAGGCTCACGGGGGCGCCCACGTCCAAGGGCGACTTCACCAGGGGCGAGACCACGAAAATCTCGCCCAGCGCGCTGGCGAAGGTGTACTCCATGATGCTGCCCAGGTAGGTGCGCTTGGTCAGCCGCGCGGCCACGCCGGTGGCGGTGGCGGGCCCGATGACCCAGGCCTCGGGCCGCACCGCGATCTTCACCGGGCCAGAGGCCAGCGAGGCGGGAGACGGCACGCGCAGCGGGCCGAACTCGGCATGGCTGGCGCCCGCCGGGCCGCCGGCGTGGTTGCGGCCCTCGAACAGCATGGCCTCGCCCATGAAGCCAGCCACGAACTCGGACGCGGGCTGCTCGTACAGCTCGCTGGGCGCGCCGCGCTGGGCGATGGCGCCCTTGTTCATCACCACGATCTGGTCGCTGACCGCCAGGGCCTCGCTCTGGTCGTGGGTGACGTAGGCCACCGTCAGCCGCAGGCGCTGCTGCAGCGTGCGGATTTCCTCGCGCATGGAGCGCCGCAGGCGTGCGTCCAGGTTGGACAGCGGCTCGTCGAACAGCAGCACCGCCGGCTCCAGCGCCAGCGCCCGGGCCAGCGCCACGCGCTGCTGCTGCCCGCCCGAGAGCTCGTGGGGCCTGCGCAGGTCCAGGCCGTGCAGGCCCACGGTGTCCAGCATGGCGCGCGCCTTCTCGCGGGCCGGCCCCTTCTTCATGTCCGACATGGCGAGGCCATAGCACACGTTGTCGATGACGTTCATGTGAGGAAACAGCGCATAGCTCTGGAACACCAGGCTCACATTGCGCTGCGCGGGGCCCAGGGCGGTCACATCCTGGCCTTCGATGAGGATGCGCCCCGAGGTCGGGGACTCGAGCCCGGCGATCATGCGCAGCGTGGTCGTCTTGCCGCAGCCCGAAGGGCCCAGGATGGTGGTGAGCGTGCCGCGCGGCACGGTGAAGCTGATGTGGTCCACGGCCAGCGGGTCATGGCTGCCGGGGCCATAGCGCTTGCTCACGCCCTGGAATTCAATGCCGTGGGAATCGGGGTTCGTCATGGTGGGCATGCGTGAAGGTGTCCGAAAGCCTGTTCAAAGTCCTGCTGGAGCCGCGCGAGCACTTTGCCGGGATGCGATGCCAGGTCCGGGACTGGTGGGTGAAAAAAACCGAAAGCCGGCATGGGGGGACGGCATGCGCTCAGCCCCAGGCCAGCAGGGCGTCCACGCCGATGACCTGGCCCTGGTCGAGGCGGTTGAACAGCGTGACCTCGGCGCCCATGGCCTCGGCGATCTGGCGGCAGATCGACAGCCCCAGGCCCACGCCGCCCTTGCCGGCGGAAAACGGCTGGAACAGCCGCTGGCGCACGGCGTCGTCGATGCCCGGGCCTTCGTCCCACACCAGCACCTCCTTGTGGCCAGTGCTGTCGCGCAGCAGCACGCCCAGCCGCCCGTGCGCGGGCGTGTGGTGGATGGCGTTGGCCAGCAGGTTGCGCATGAGCTCGCCCAGCAGGGCGGCGTCGCCGGGGGCCCACAGCGCCTCGGGGCCCTCGAGCGCGAAATCCAGGCGCTTGGCGGCGATCAGCGGCGCCAGCTCCATGACGGCCTCGCGCGCGATGGCGTTCAGGTCCACGCTGGGCAGCTCGCCCACACGCTTGAGCTGCTCCACCTTGCTCAGGCTCAGCAGCTGGTTGGCCAGGCCGGAGGCCCGGTCCACCGTGTGCAACATCTGGTGCAGCGCATCGGCGACCAGCACGTCGCCGGAAATGGCCGACTGCAGCTGCGTTCGCAGCACCGCCATGGGGGTGCGCAGCTGGTGCGTGGCATCGGCCAGAAAGCGCCGCTGCTCGTCGATCCAGCGGCTCTGGCTTTGCTGCAGCTCGCCAAAGTGCCGCACGGCGGGCGCCAGCTCCGAGGGGCCTTCGTCACCGTGGCCCGGGTTCCCGGCGCCCGGCCGGGTGAGCGACACATCGGCATGGAGCAGCCAGCCCGATGCCACGCGCGCCACCACCACCACCATGGCCGTCATGGCCAGCGCCAGCAGGTACATCCCGCCCACGCCCGCCCCGCCGACGGCCAGGCTGGGCAGCCGGGGCGCGCGTTCGCTCCAGGGACGGGCCACCTGGCGCACCACCACGGGGGCGGCGCCCTGCCCTCCTTGCGCCGCCGGGGGCGGATGCAGCGTGACCGCCACCCGCACCAGCTGGTCCCCCGCCTGCGCCAGGTAGAAATGCACATTGCCCGGGCCCCGCGCGGCTTCGGCGGGGGGCACGCGCGGCAGGGCGGCGCTGCCGGCCAGGCGCTCGCCATCCAGGTTGCTTTCGCGATACCAGACCGGCGTGGAGCCATGCGCCGTGGGCAGTGTGTCGGGCGGCGCCACGGGCCAGTCCGCCAGCGCCGCGCGCAGTGCCTCGTCCTGCGCGGCGGCATCGTGCCGCACCTGCTGTGCCACCTGCACCAGGGTGATCAGCGCCACCAGCGCCCACAGTGGAACCAGCAGCCACACCAGCAGCAGCCGGTGCAGCGAACCGCCCCGGGGGCGCCACGGCCGCCACCACGTGCGCACACTCACCGGGGTACCCCGCCCTTGTCCGATTTGTCGCCCTTTTGCGCGGCCATGCTGTCGGCGTCGCACAGCAGGTAGCCCACGCCGCGCAGGGTCACGATCTCGGCATTGGTGCCCACCAATTTCTTGCGCAGGCGGTGCACCACCACCTCCACCGCGTCGGCCTGCACCTGCTCGCCCGTGTCGGCGAACACCTGCGTGCGCAGCTCTTCCTTGCTCACCACGCGGTCGATGCGCGACATCAGGAGCCGCAGCAGCTCGGCTTCGCGCTGCGACAGGTCCAGCGGCAGCGCCTCGTTGTAGAACACGCCGCTGGCCGGGTCGCGGTAGAGCGCCCCGCAGCGCAGCTGCCCGTCGCGCCCCACCCGCCGCGTCAGGGCCCGCAGGCGCGCCACCAGCTCGTCCAGGTCGAAGGGCTTGGCCAGGTAGTCGTCGGCCCCGGCCTCCAGCCCGGCCACGCGGTCGGTCACCGCGGCGCGGGCCGTCAGCGCCAGCACGGGCGTGGTGCTGCCGCCGTCGCGCAGGCGCCGCAGCACCTCCAGGCCGTCCAGGCCCGGCAGCGACAGGTCGAGCGTGATCACGTCGAAGGCCGTGCGCCGCGCCGCGGCCAGGGCCTCCTTGCCATCCGCGCAGCACAGCACCTCGAAGCCGCGCGCCACCAGGCTGCGGCTCAGGGCGCCGGCCAGGTCAAAATCGTCCTCCACCAACAGCAGTTTCATCCCGCGATCATGCCCTCCCGCCGGGGGGCCGGCCACTGTGCTTCTACGGAGGCCGGGTGAAAGCAAGTCGAAAGCGTGCGGAGCGCGGCGCGGGCGGGCGCGGCCCACGGTGGGTGAAACCCCGCCAGCCCGCACAAGGGCCTGTGCTGCCCGCCGCGCCCTGTCCCTTCTCTAGGCCGTCCGCGCCTCGATCCGCCTTATTTCCTGAACCGCCAGTTCCGTCAAAGCCCGGGCGCTGAACGGGCGGCCTATCAGCACCGTGTTGTTGTTGTCGGAGGACGCGCACAGCTGGATGCGGTCGGGCTCCCCGCCGGCATCGAAGAGGACGCGGAACACCCGGGTGCTGCGCGCCGGATGCCACTCCACCTTCTGGTGAAAGTAGGTGCACGACACGGCGTTCGCCAACGGCTGGGGCACCAGCCCCAGCGTGTTCACCAGCAGCCCATGAAGTGCTTCGCGGTTCATCTGCGTTCCGAAAGAAAAGAAGGCCTGCCGGGCACCTTCGGCGGTGGCCTGAATCGGCCCGCAGGCAGCGGCGGACCCAGGATCCGCAGGCCCGGACGAACGTGGGCAGCACGAAGATGAAATCCAGCAACCGGGCACCTCGCGCAAGGGGTTGGCGGGATGGTGCGGCGTGCGCGGGCGGCAGGCTTGAGCTGGCAGGCCGGTGACGTCAGCGCTGCCCGTGGCGCTTGCCGTCACGGCGCTGCAGCCGCTGCAAGGCCACCATGGCCATCCACACCGCCATGGCCATCAACGCCCACTCGGAAAGGGTTGGTATGGAAGAAGCCGCCACCGCGGCAGACCACACCAGCGAAACAGGGATTGCAGAAGAGGTGCTGGTATCGCTGCCGGCGAAGCCGCATGAATCTGCCACGCCTGCGGTGGAAACGGCGATCCCGCTGCAGAACATGTTGTGCCTTGCTGATGTGGTGCTGGTCTCAAAGAAGGAAAACCGGTCACCGATGCCGTGGGGAGCCGTGCCAGAAATCCAGCGCTGGATCAGAATGTTCACACCCGTGATCGCGCCGCTCGCATCGGTCGTGACGCGGAAGTTCCAGACCCGGACGTTCGGGTCTGCATGGGTGTACGTGGTGAGGCCATCTGAAAAACTGAAGGCCGAGACCAAGGCGCCCAACTGTGCAGACGCCAGGTTGGCGGCCAGCGGCGCGGTGGTCGTGAACGAGCCAGACGTGTTCATCGCCGTGGTGAAGTTCTGGCACGGTGGCGTGCCGCACACCGTGAAGTTTGTGAAACCCGTGTAGTTGCCCGCCGCGGTGGCCACGTAGGTGGTGGACTGCGCTTGAGCCGCCCCCGCAGCGCCCAGCAAACAAGCAAGCGATCCCAGCCACTTCCAGACGATCTTTTTGAACATTTTGGTTTCCACGGTTGGTGAGCACGTTGCGCCGTCCCGGGCACTGGGTCCCCCTTGACTGCGCCAAGCGCCGCCCATGCCAGCCCCGGCGCCTCAGCATGTTACCCGTGCGGGCCGCGCGGTTGCGCCCTGGATCCGGGCCCGGCGTATCCCGCTTGACCCGCCTCTGCCCTGAGCATCGTGACCGGTCTTCTGACCGGCATCTTTGAATTCGTCGCTGAAGTGCCGGTGTTCAGGTGCCAGCGCGCCAAGCTCTGGAGAGCCCGTTTTTCGTCCTGATCAAGGCAAGGCCCCTTGGGTTGGCTGGCGCCAAGCGTGCCCCATCCGTCAAGGCCTGCCACGGTCAACGCGAGGCCGGGATGTCATCGATTGCTATATTTACGATAGCTGCCAGCGCTTGATGAACAGGCGCAGAAGTCCAAAAACATGTTCGATTGCCGGCCTCCATCGGAGGCAGCACATCGACCAGCAGTAACCCCCCCTGGTTCCACACTGGAAGCACCCCAGCGAAACCACCGAAAACCAGAAGGGGATGAGGAAGGCAAGCCATGCGACAGCCTCGCAGGCAATTGTCCCCGACACGCTTTATGGAAACACGCACACGCCCAATGACTGACTTTTGGCCCGGTACATGGCGGTGTCTGCAGCGCGCAGGTAGTCGTCGACCGTCGCCAGCGTGGATGCGCTGCTGGCCAATCCGATACTCGCACCACTGATCACGGTGTGCCTGCCAATCACGTAAGGCACTTCCAGGGCGGCGGCAATCTGCTCCGCGCGTTGGCTGGCTTCAGCGGGATCAATGGACTCCAGCAGCACATTGAACTCGTCGCCACCCATGCGGGCGACCAGATCCCCCGTCCGCACGCAGGATTCGAGCCGCCGTGCCACCTGTTGCAATAGCTGGTCGCCCACGTGGTGCCCGTAGCTGTCATTGACGGCCTTGAAACTGTTGAGATCCAGCAGCAGCACGGCGAACATCGTGGCTCCATCGCGTGTCGGCATGCCACCACCGTTCGCCACCTCGTTTTGGTGCAGCGCGATGAGATGAGCGAGGCGATCGCGGAACAATGGCCGGCCGGGCAAGTTGGTCAGCGCATCGTAGGAACTGCCACGTTCGGCCAGATCGCTCAAGGAGCCCGCCATGCGCACCGCAACGCCGTCTTCGAACTCGGCGAGCCCGCGCCAATTGACCCACACCAGCCGCCCCGCCCCGTGGAACGCGCGGAAATCCACCGAAAAGTTCGGGCTGTTCCCCGATAGTTGCCTGCGGTAGGCCTCCTGCACGCGCCCGCGATCCTCGGGATCGATGAGCTGCTCGAGAAAGCGCCAGCCTCCGCTATGCACAATATCGGCGCTACCCAGCCCGACGATCTGGAGAAAACGCCCGGACACATGCAGGGCATCCGTTCGCAAGTCCCAATACCAGATGCCGTCATTGGATCCGCGCGTCGCCAGCGAATAGCGGTTTTCGGAGCGCAACAACTCGAGTTCGGTGTTCTTCTGCTGGGTGACGTCGATCATCAGGCCGATCATGCGGTTCGGCCGCCCCGGCTCGACCACTGCACGGCACAGATCGCGCACCCATACCACCTTGCCAGACTTGGCAATCAGCCGGTAGCTCATCTCGTAGGCATGGCTGTGCGTGGCGTTGTAGGCGGCATCGTCGATCAGCAGGGCCTGCGCCAGATCATCGGGATGCACATGCGCCCGCCAGAAGCCGGGGTCGGCCCGCCACTCCTCCACGGAGTAGCCGAACAAGCGTTCGACCTGCGGGCTCAGAAAGGTATTGCCCACGCCGATTTCAGCTTCCCAAACCACTCCATCAATGGTTTCCAGCAAGCGCAGAAAGCGCTGGCGAATTTCCACCAGCACCTGCTCGGTGACCTCGGTGATCTCGATCAGGACACCCTGGCGGCTGATCACCCGATCCGCCGCATCCGTCTCCGGGTGGAGCTGCAGACGCACCCAGCGATAGTCCGCGTCGGCAAAGCGCAAGCGGAACACCGGCATGCCCGAGCGCATGGTGCCGATGTCGTCAGGATGCACGAATTCAAGCAAAGACCTGCCAAGCGCCACCGCCACCGAATGGCCGGTGAGCTTGTGCCACGCCGGATTCAGATAAGTGATCTCCCACAGCGCATCGGTTTGCACCACCGCCTCGGGTAACAGTTGCAGCAGCTTTGCGGACGGCGTGGGAGTGGTGGGCATGCAGGGCTGTTGCAAAAAGGGGGGCAAATACATCCAACGGATAGCAAAATCAACCACGTAAGATCAAGTATGGCACGGGTTTATGGCACTTGCGGCCCCGTTGTTTCGGTGGTTTGGTGCAGCGATAGGGTGCAAGCCAGCAACGCCCTCCCCCTGCGGACGCTCGTGCACATCACGACGGCATCGCCCGTCAGAACGCCACGTTCACGCCCACCGTCAGATTGCGCCTTACCAACGGCACGGCAGTCTTGACAAAGGATGTAGGTGCGTAGGCCAGCCAACCCGTCCGGTTGTCGGCCTTGAGGGTGCGACTGCCACGGCGCACCGCTGCTGAACTGGCTGTGGGCGGTCGGACACCTTGTACAGCAGCGGCTTGTGCAGCGCTCAGGCCCTGCAGCGTCATCTGCTGGACCATCTCCAGGCGACGGGCAAACGTAAGTCGGGCGCGCTTATGGATGTTCATTCGGTTGGGTGTCCTGAGTCGACTGGGTGTTTGGCGACTTCCAGTCTCTCAAACCCAATCCGGATGAACACCGGATACAACCTATTGAATCCTCACATCTAGCCAGGGTGGCCATGTGGTTCTTCAAACCGAGGCAGCTGCCGCAGTTCTTCGACCCGCATTCCCTGTTTGCTCATCACGCGCGGCACCAAGAACGCTCTCCACCGCTGCTCAAATGCGTCCACCTGCTGCTGGTAGCGCGTGTGGCTGTCCACATCTGTGCCGGCGAGCCATTCGCCATATAGCGCCAGCGCCAGGCCGGGTGACAGCCATGACCATGCCGACACCTGTTGGGCTTGCCGTACACGGCTTTGGCGGAACTGTTCCACCAAGGGCTGCAGCGTTTCGTCCTGGTCCAGCACGCGCACTACAAAGCTGGCGGGCCATGCAGCGGGCTGTTGCGCGGGGATGTGCGGGTGTTCGTCGTACCAGGCTTCGGCCAGCGCCTGCTCGTTGTCCTCGGCCTGGTGCTGTGCGTCGCGCAGGGCCACCACGGCTGACAGGCGCGATGGCAGGGGCGCGGCTTTTTGCGCCAGCAACACCAGACCCGCGGGCACGGCAAACGTCAACGCCAGCCACAGTCCCAGCGCAGCCAGTATGCTGGTGGCGCCGCTGATGGGCAGGCACGACAAGATGCCGCCCAGTGCCACCCACAACGCGCAGAACGCGCCCAGCGCGGCAGCCCACTGCAAGGCGACCGCAGCGGTGGCACCAGGGTCCAGCAGCAGCGCCGGCATGGTGGCTGCCACCGCAACCATCCACAGCGCCAGCAGCCTGCAGCCCAGAGCGGCGAGCAGGATGGGGCCGATGCCGTAGTGCGACTGCACCCGCAGCAGGCCCAGCCGGCCCTGCTCACGCTCTTCCTGCAGCAGCCCGGCGCACAGCACCAGGGCCACCAGCGGCAGCAGCAGCGCCACCATGGCTGGCAGGCCGGGCAAACCGGTGTCCGTGAGCAAAGGGTTGCGCAGCGGACCCGGGTCGCGCGAATCGACATGCCGGGTGTCCAGCGACGCCTTGGTGCGCGACGGCAAGACCTGCAGCCGCTGCACGCCCAGCGCCAGGCCTGCCTCTACCGGCATGCGGGTGACGCCCAGATCGCTGCGGCCCAGCTGGTAGGTGGCGGTGGCACTGGCCGCGCTGGGTGCGGGGCTGGCCTGCAGGCGCAGTTGCTGGGCGTGCAGTTTGTCGGCGAATGCGGTTTCGTCCTGCGCTGCGGCTTGGCGCCAGGCTCGGGCGTCCAGGCCCGCCACGGTGGCAGAGGCCAACAGCACCAGCAAAAGCGCAGCCAGCGCCCACCACGCCACGGGTTGGCGGTACAAGCGCAGGCCCTCGGCCTGCCAATGGATGAGGCGTGGATATGGCATGCGACGGGTTGTGGTTGTAGTGGTGACAAGGGCCGTCAAGGGTTCAGCCTCCTGGCGCCCAGGCAGAGTGCCGTCAGGGCCGCCAGCAGCCAGGCCGCCAGGGCAGCCCAGTCAGCGGCGCTGTGGCGCAGCGCAAAGCCGATGCCGGGTGGTGTGTAAGTCCATTCCGGAATCGCCTGCCACAGCGCGTTGCCTGCGTAGCGGCTCTCGAACGAAGTGACCCCCTGGGTAGCTTGCAGGTCCCATTCGTCCACCAGGGCGGTGAAGCGCTCGCGGTATTGCTCGGCGGCTTCTTCAAAGTGCTGCTGGTGGGCCAGGTCGGTGCCCGCCAGTGCGCTGGTCACGGCCCGCATCGGGGCGTAGGGCGATACGGCGGTCAGCCATCGCAGCAGGTATTGCTGCTGTGCCTGCGTGTCCCACAACTGGCCGAAATGGAGTGCGTACACCTTGGTGGCATACGCATCCCTGAACAGGCGGCGCTTGGCATTGGCGCCAAAGGGCAGGTCTTCCAGGCGCGCCACGCCGTTGTCGGCCAGCAGTTGTGCGTCAAACGCCTTCATGCGCTGGGCGGCGCTGCCCTCCCCCGGCAGGCCCTGGTCAATGTCGCGCTGGATACCGGCCCAGAACGCCTCGCCCGTGGGCAGTGGCGCCAGCGCCTCGACCGTGGACGCCGCCAGGCGCGGCACGATGAACACCCAGCCCACCCACAGCGCCAGCAACACCAGCAGCGCGCCGCGCGAAGTGCGACACCTGGACGACACCCCGACCGTGACGGCCGCCCAGGTGGCGTAGTACGCACCGAGCGCCGCCAGCAGCATTGCGGCCTCAGCCGCACCCTGCCGTGCAGCCAGCAGCCAGCCTGCAACCAGCGCAGCGGGTGCCAGCACCAGGGCCACGCTGGCACACAGCCCCAGCCACTTGCCCAGTACCAGCGGCACGCCGCGCATTCCACACGCATGCAGCATGCGCAGGGTGCCCTGCTCCCGTTCTTGCGTGACAGAGCCATGGCCCAGCACGGCGAGCAGCAATGGCACCAGCGCCAGCAGCACAAACGCCGGGGTGAAGTCGCCCAGGCCCATGGACGGGGCGGCGTCAGCGGCGGGTGCGTGCAGCGCCATGTTGCGCTTGTGCGGCTCCAGCCACAGCGCCTGACCGGTGCGCGCATGGATGCCAGGGTCTACGCTGGCCAGTGGCAGTTGAGGCTTGAACGCATACAGCCCGAAGTGCGCTGCACGGTGGGGGTTGCGGTCGCCCTGGTGATCCCACTGCGCACGCGCGGCGGCCTCGACCTGATGGCGCTCCTGTTCTGCCACCTGGCGCTGGTGCACGGCCGACACCAGCACGGCCGCCAACAGCAGTACCAGCACCAGCCCGAGTCCCGACAAGCGCCCGTCGCGCAGCAACGCGCGCATCTCCTTGGCGGCGATGGATGCGATCATGGTGCGGTGTCCTCCACCACGCCGCGCGCATGCTGCAGGTAGATGCGCTCCAGCTCGTTGTGGGCGATGTCGTGCGCGGCAAACTCCGCCACCAGGCGCCCTTCGCGAAGGATGCCGATGCGGTCAGCCACCTGCATGGCATTGAACAGGTCGTGTGTGGCCATCAGCACGGCCATACCGCCCTGTTTGGCCTGGAGCACGCTTCGCGCAAACTCGTTGGCAGCAGCAGGGTCCAGCCCGGAGGTGGGCTCGTCCAGCAGCATGGCACGGGCACGGCGCGCTTTGGCAATCGCCAGGCCTACCTTTTGCCGCATGCCCTTGGAATACCCGCCAACCCGGCGGCCCTGTGCATCGGGTGCCAGGCCCGACGCTGTGAGCAGGTCGTGCGCTTGCGCGCTGTCGAGTGCAATGTCTGACAGCTTGCAGAAGTAGCGCAGGTTCTCCACCCCCGACAGGTAGGGGTACAGCGCCACGTTCTCGGGCAGATACGCCAGGTGAGCGCGTGCCTGCTGCGGCTGCAGCGAGGCGTCCACCCCGTTGACCAGTGCCTGGCCCGACGCGGCGGGAACAAAACCCAGCAGCGCGTTCAGCGTGGTGGTTTTGCCCGCGCCGTTGCCGCCCAGCAGCGCATACACGCTGCCCGCCGTGACCGCTAGGTTGAGCGCCTGCAGCGAGACCTGGTCGCCCCGTCGGATGGTGAGGGCGCGGGTCTCAAGAATGGCCGCGGCTTCCATCAGAAGAAGTAGCGCAGTGTGGCGCCAAACGTGCTGCGGGGAAGGGGCGACATCATCAGCCCTGCGGCACTGCCGTAGGCGATTTCGGTGCCGTAGCGGTGGGGCTGGAAGGTGGCGTACAGCGACAGCTGCGTCTGCTTCCAGTCGTACGTGGCGCGCAGGTCATAGCGCGTGTACAGAGGTATGGTGCGCTCTTGCGTGGCAGGCGTGCCTACGTAGTACGGCATGTCCGCGATCAGGTAGGCATCTGCATTGAGTGTGAGCTGGCCTTCGCCCAGCCGCAGCTTGTGCTGGGCCCCGGCCTTGAGTTGCGTGGCAGGCACCGTGAGCTTTGCACCGGTATTGGGTGCCGGGTTGTCCACCTTGGCCTCCAGGATCTTGCCGATGCTGGCGTACACGCTGGTGGCGCTGCTGGCGCGCCAGCGGGCTTCCAGCTCCAGCCCTTTGCGCGTGGTCTCGCCCACCGATTTGAAAGAGCCATCGGCCTGACCCACGATTTCGTCGGAATTCTGAATGGCGTACCCCACGCCCGACACTGTCCAGCCGCTGGCAGGCGATGCGGTAAAGCCCAAGTCGAACGAACGCACCTTGCTAGGCGCGATCTGGCTGATGACACCGCCTGTCGCACCCAGCGGGCCGGTGGCGCCGCTGCTGCTGATCTGCTCGGCCGAAGGCGACCGCATGCCTTCGGCCACGTTGGCAAACAACTCCACCTGCGGTGTGAGCGACCACGACGCGCCCAGCTTGGGCGTGAACACGCCCTTGTCGTAGCCGGTGCTGGCCGCGGGCAGCTTGAGGTTGGCGATGTCGTAGTCAAACCGGTCGTAGCGCGCACCGGCGCTCAGTTTGAGGGTATCGGTCACGCGCCACTGGCCCTGCGCAAACAGCCCGTAGGTCAGCAGGTCCAGGTCTTGCGCATTGACGTAGCTGGCCGATGGTGCGCGGTTGACGTAGATCTGGCGGTAGGCGTCGCCACGGTCCTTGCGCAGCTCGGCGCCGAAGGCAATGGCGGCGTTGCCAAACGTGGTGTTGTGCAGCACGCGCGCGCCAAAGATGTCCCGGTCGTCCACGCCCACCGTATGGTGGGTGGCGTTGGCCGTGATGCCGCGTTTGCGATTAAGGCTTTCCGCATAGGCCGTGGCATACCATCCCGCCTCACCTTCGGCCGGGGCGCGGTTGAACACCAGGCTGGTACGCCGCGCATTCCCGAAGCCGGCGTTGTTCGATTGGGTGGAGCGTGGGTCCAGCCCAGCTTCCAGCGCGGGCAGCAGCAGATACCCAGGCGCATCAAAGTCGGCCATGTAGCGCATCACGCGCAGGCTGTAGCGGGCGCCTTGGTGCTGGGTAGACAGCTTCCAGAACAACGTGTCGCGGCCGGTGCGGGACGCATAGCGGTAGCCATCGTTGTGGTACACATCGGCCATCCACAGCGAGTCGATGGTGGAAAAGCTGGTGGGAACGGTGCTGGACAGCACCAGGGTACTGCGGCGCAGGCCATGGCGCTCGGCGCTGATACTGAGGCTAGACGGCGTGGCACTGCCGCCGTTGCGGGTGCGGATGTCAACAGCGCCTGCGCGGTTCTGGTCGCCATACAAGGCAGAGATAGGACCTTTGATGACGTCCACGCCGTCGATCAGGTCGGCGTGGAGCCATTCCAGAAACACCGGGCCGTGCCCTGCCCCACCCTGGCTGGACGGAATGTTCTGCGGCACACCGTCAACATACACGGCGGTATCGGCGCCGTGCGTGCCCTGGGTGGCAAACCCGCGCATGCGAAATCCGTTGCCGGTTTCGCCCTGGTCGATGTTGTTGGCCAGCACGCCGGGCACGCGGCGAAAGATGTTGGAAATATCGCGGCCAACATTGGTGTTGGCAATGTCGTCCTGGTTGAGTTGCTGCACCGTTGCGGGGAGTGCGCCTGGCTGGAGCGTGACGGCAGCGCGTTCGCCGGGCGTGCGCGTGGCGGCGGCGGTCGTGCCCAGCACGTCCACTGTCGGAAGAGCGCGTGCGGGCTGGGTGATTGCTTCTGATGCGGAAGCTGCGGCAGGTTCCTGTGATGTCTGTGCATGGGCCCACGGCACCAGTGCCGCCGCCAGTGCGGCAGCAGTGAGCTTGGCAACGGGCTTGCGGTTGAGCGCAGCACGGCTGCGCGATGGAGAAGGGGAAAAACGGGTTGGGTTCATGGCGGGTTTCGTCAACGGACGATTTGGGGTACGGGCACGAGTACGAGCGCGCGCACGCGCTGCCCAACCGCTGAGGGATCGGCGGCAGTCAGAGTGCGCTTGGAAGTACGTGAGCGAGTGAGTGAATGGGGCTGGGCAGGCCGCGCAATGCGGCCAGCTTTTAGAAAGCCACCTTCACCCCTACCGTCACGTTGCGCCCCATCAGCGGCGCTGCGTTTTTGATGAAGCTGGTGTGTGCATACGCCAGGCGGTCCGTCAGGTTGTTCGCCTTCAGATACACCTGCCACGGCGTGCCGCTGCTGAACTGGCCGTTGTAGCTCACCCCGAGGTTCAGCATGCCGTAGCCCGGCGTCGCGGTTTCGAACTCCGCCACGCGGTTCTGGCGGGCCACCTGCACCCATTCGACCTGACCTTCCCAGGCGTTCCAGTGGGCGTCCAGGCGGATGCCCGCGCGCGTGGCGGGGATGCGGGGCAGCAGGCCGCCGCCGTCGTTGAGCCGGGCGCGCACGGTGTCGCCGAACAGGGTGATACCCAGGTTGCGGTTCAGGCGCTGGCGCACCTGGCCTTCGATGCCGGTGAAGGTGGCGTCGGCCTGGCTGTACTGCAGCAGTTGCAGCCCGTCCACCGCATCGAGCGTGCGGCCGTAGATGTAGTTGTTGATGCGGTTGCGGAAGATGCTCACGCCAAAGGTGGTGTCGCCGCTGGTCTTCCTCAGGCTCACATCGATGTTCTGCGAGATCTCGGAGCGCAGGTCGGCGTTGCCGCGCTCATAGGTGCTGGTGGCCATGTGCAGGCCCTGGGCGTACAGCTCTTCGGCCGACGGCGCGCGGCTGGCGCGGGTGAACGAGGTGCCCACCTGGTAGCCGGGCGTGAATTTCCACACCGCGCCCAGCGATGCCGACGTGCCGTTGTGGCTGCGCTCGATGCCGCTGGCCTGGGCCTCGGCGGTCTGGCGGTCGTGGCGCAGGGCGGCTTCGAAGCGCCAGTCCCCCACGCGGTATTCCTCCAGCGCGAAGAAACCCAGCTTGCGGGTGACCGTGGGCTGCACATAGGCCTCTTCGCCCTCGGCGCTGAACTTGCGCTGCGAGGTCTGCAGGCCGACCACGCCCTTGAACCCGGCCAATGGCTCGTGCTGCAGTTCGATGCGCGTGTCGTAGGCCTTGTTCTTGAAGGTGGTGCTGATGGCGCCGTCCTCGACCTCGTCGTGCACATAGTCGGTGACCCCGGCGCGCAGGCGCAGGGCCGAGAAGCCGGCAAAGGGGTTGCGCAGCTCGCCCCGGATGTCGAAGCGCTCGCTGCGCAGGTCCACCACGGGCACGTCGCCATGCTCTTCGGCGCCGTGGTCGTGGCCGTCTTCCCCTTCACCCGCGTGGGCGCCGCAGTGCAGGTGGTCTCCATGGGTGTGGCAGCCCTCGAAGCTGTGGTTGTGGCCCGGCAGGCCGTACTTGGCGCTCTGGCGCGTGTAGGCGGCGCCCAGGTAGCCCTGCTCACCCACCCACGACAGGCCGACGCTGCCGGTGTTCGTGCGGTTGAAGCTGCCCAGCACCTTGCGGGCGGGCTCGCCCTCGGGGGCCCAGCCCTTGCCCACGCGGTAGTCGCCCGCGTCGCGCGAGACGCCTTCCACGTGCACGGCCAGGTTGCGCGCGCCGCCGGTCAGCGAGAAGGCCCCCGCCCCTTCGCCCGCGCCGGTGTTGGCGCGCAGCTCGGCGCTGCCTTCGTAGCCCTTTTGCGGGATGGCGGTGGGGATCTTGCCGTCCAGCACGTTGACCACGCCGCCCACGGCGCCGTTGCCGTAGACCAGGGCCGAGGGGCCGCGCAGCACCTCGATCTGCGTGGCGAGCAAGGGCTCGGAGACCACGGCGTGGTCGGGGCTGATGGTGGAGGCGTCGTGCAGCTCGGCGCCGTCGCTCAGCACCTTGACGCGCGGGCCGTCCATGCCGCGGATGATGGGGCGGCTGGCACCGGCGCCGAAGTGGCTGCTGGTGATGCCGGGTTCGCTGTTGAGCGTCTCGCCCAGCGTGGCCTCGCGGCGGCGCACGAGCTCGTCGCCCTCCAGCACGGTGACGGGCGTGGTCATGTCGCTGGCGCCCAGTTGCAGGCCGCTGGCCGACACGGTGACGGACGGCAGGCTGGGCGCTGCCTCGGTGGCGGGCGCGGCCTGCGCGTGGGCGCTGCCCGCGCCCGACAGCGCCAGCATGGCGGCCAGGGCCACGGGGTGGAGGGCTGGACGGGCGCGCCGCGCTGGCGCGCAAGGGGCTAAGGAGGTGTGGATCATGGTGGTGCTTGCAACAGGGGGGCGCGCCGCGCCGGCCAGGCCAGGCGTGCAGCGCGCGGCTTCACGCCACGGGGCGGGAAGCCATGAATAAAAAATGCCTCCAGCGCTTGATGGTCAAGCGCTGGCAGCTATGAAATCAGGAGTTTTGATGTAAACGAAGCACGGGGTGCGCCGTGGGGGAACCTGCTCCGGCGGCGTTCGCGGCCCTGCGGCAGAGGCGGGGGCGGCCGGCGCGTGGAAAAGGCCCGGGGCGTGGTGCTTCAGGCCCGGCCGGGCGGGCCGCGCGCCTGGAACAGCGCGACATGCGCGACGGCGCCGCGCCCCGCGGGGTCGGCGGACGGTGCTTGCGCGGGCACCGCATGGGGCAGCGCCAGGGGGGCGCTGTGCAGGGCATCGCCCAGCGCGAGCTGGTCGAGCACGAGGCAATCGACGGGAGCGTGGTGGCCCAGGAGCAGCGGCAGCAGCAGGCCGTGGCCGTGCCCGTCGCCGCTCGCCGAAGCGGCGGCCCCTGGTGCAACGGACGCCGCGGATGCGGCGGAAGACAGCGACTGCCCCGCATGCACCCGGTCCAGCGCGCCGCCGTGCACCACCTGGTGCAGGCGCCCGAGCGTGGGCACGGCCACCAGGGCCAGCAGCAGCCAGGCCAGCGCCAGCTGTACCACCTGCGACGGCAGGCGGCGGCTCCCCCGCCCTCGCCCGCGCGCACCCTGCCCCGCGCCGCGCAGGGCATGCGGCCGCGTGGCTGGTCGGGGGCGGAAGGTGGAGGTCACGGTAAAAAAAATAGGGGGCGGGGCGGCGCGGACAGGCAAAGCGCCGGCAACCTGCGATTATTTCACCGGCACGGCCTCGACCACGCGGTAGTACAGGCCGTACTGGTCGTTGTGGAGCACGGTGAACCTGCCTTCGACCACCACGGGCTCCAGCGAATAGCGCACGGGCGTCTTGGCCTTGACCTCGACCATGCTCTCGGGCCCGCCGGGCAGGCAGAACGAGCAGGTCAGCGGCACCGAGGTGAGCAGGAAGTGCGTCTGCGTGGCCTTGGCGTCCAGCGGCATCATGAAGCCCTGGATGCGCTGCGTGGTCTTGTCCATGCCCTTTTGCGCGTCGTTGAACACGGGCAGGATGCCGTCCTTGGTCGTTTTCTTGGTCAGGTCGGTCAGCACCGACCAGGGGATCACGTCATTGCGCTGCGGCAGCGGCGCGACGGGACTGTTCGGGCTGTGGTAGCCCGCACCGGAGCCCGACGGCACACCCGCCACCGGCGCACCCCCAGCCCCCGCCGGCAAGGGCGAACTGAGCGCAGGCGCCGCGGAAGGCTGGCCCTGTGCCAGGGCGGTGCCGGAGATGCCGACACCCAACGCCAGCGCCAAAGGCAGAGCGACAGAGCGCCCGGGCACAAACCGAGGCAACAAACGATGGTGCATAAAAATCCCCTTCCGTGAACGCCCCGTGCGCACAGGGCCAACTGTTCCATGACCGCATCAACGCCGTCGAGGAACCACTTGACTCCACCCGACCTTATTTGCGGCTGCGCCCGACAAAACCGGCGCGCCCCCATGCCAGTGCCCCCGTGGAACCGGCTCCGCAGGGCCACCGGGGCGTCCCCCCTCAGGGGGGAAGGCGCGCAGCGCCTCAGGGGGGAGCTTTAGTGCATGTGGCGCATGCCGCAGTATTTGCCAATGCCCAGACCCTTGCACGCGGCCTGGAGTTCCTTCTGGCAGGTGTCGTGGCCCTTGCCGGCCTCCAGGCACTTGGCGGCGGCCTCGTGCGCGGCGGCCATGGCGCGGTGGCGCTCGGCATCGGCCTTGGTTTCCTTGTCGGAATGCGCGCCCTGGGCATGCGCCAGCGCGCCCGCCAGCAGCAGGGGCGCCAGGGCCAGGGCGGTGAAGAGCTTCTTCATGGTGAACCTTTCGAATCGGTGGGTCGGAAATGGAAATTCAGGGTTGGCTCAGCAGGTCCGCGACCTCGGTGCGGTAGGCCTGCATCGCTGGCAGCAACGCCGCCAGGGCCGCCACGCCGGCGGCCAGCAGCGGCACGCCGGCCTCCGCGGGCAGCCACACCAGGCCGCTGACGGGCAGCAGGCCCTGTGCCTGCAGTGCCCAGCCCAGCGCGTGGGCCAGGCCGTGGCCCAGCAGCAGGCCCAGGGCGCAGGCCATGGCGGCCAGCCACAGGGCCTCCCACAGCACCAGCCCGGCCACGCGGCCCGGCGGCGCGCCCAGCATGCGCAGCATGGCCAGGTCGGCGCGGCGTTCGCGCACCGCGTTCCACAGCGCGATGAACACGCTGAGGGCCGCCACGGCCAGCAGCACGCCGCCAAAGGCGCGCAGCACATCGGCGCCCACGCCCAGCAGGCGCAGCAGGCGCGTGACCTCGATGGCGGGCGCGGCCGCCTGCATGCCCGTGTCGGCATTGATCCGGCGCGGCAGCGTGACGGCGGCGAGCGGCGTGCGGTAGCGCACCAGGGCCACGGTGACCTCGCGGTCGTCCTTCAGCAGTTCCAGGTCCTCGTCATCGGTGGCCATGGCGCTCTCGTGCACCATCCAGACGGATTCGGTGCTGGTGAGGATGAGCCGGTCGAGCACGCAGCCGCAAGGCGCCAGCACGCCGCTCACGCGGTAGGGGTGGTCGCCGTGCGCGTGCCCTCCCCCGCCCAGCCCGTGGCTGCCCACAAAGGTGGCGCCCACCAGCTGCGCACCGCCATGGCCGGCCCTGACAATGCCGCGCGCCACGGTGGCGCCCAGCACCGCATCCATGGGCTGGCGCCACAGCGCGCCTTCGGCCAGCGCGGCCTCGTAGTGCGCCACGTAGTCGGGCGTGGTGCCCACGATGCGAAAGCCCTGGTAGCTGTCGCCCAGGCTGAGCGGGATGACCTGCGCCACCAGCGGGTTCTTCTGCAGCGCCTGCACCTCCTGCAGCGGAATGTTGCCCGTGGGCACGTCGATGTGGAACACCCCCGCCAGGATGAGCTGCAGCGGGCTGCCCTTGGCGCCCACCACGAGGTCGATGCCCGCGAGGTCGCGCTCGAACGCCTTGTCCAGCTGCGTGGCCACCAGCAGCACCAGCGTGATGGCCGCCAGGCCCAGCGTGAGCACCAGCAGGTTGAGCACGGCCGCCAGGGGGCGCGACCACAGGTAGCGCCAGGACAGGCGGGCCAGCTTGATTGCTACTGAATTCATAGCTTTTCGCGCTTGTCCTGCAAGCGCCCGGGGCCAATTTCGTTCAAATCCAGCATCTGCGCGCTGGCCAGGGCCTGCACCACGCGCTGGTCGTGCGTGGCAATCACCAGGCTGGCATCGCAGGCGGCGGCGCTTTGCCGCAGCAAGTCCAGCGCATCGGCGGCGGCCTCGTCGTCCAGGCTGGCCGTGGGCTCGTCGGCCAGCAGCAGCTCGGGCGACAGCAGCACGGCCCGCGCCAGCGCGACGCGCTGCGCCTGCCCGCCCGAGAGCTGGTGCGGCCGGCGCGTGGCGAGTTCGGCCACGCCCACCTGCGCCAAGGCACGGGTGATGGCGGCATCGTCGCGCGGCAGCCCGGCGGCAAAGTAGACCAGCGCCAGGTTGTCGGCCACCGTGAGCGCGCTGGAGAGGTACAGCTTCTGCGGCAGAAAGCCGATGCTGCGCGCGCGCCAGGCGTCAATCTCGGCGCCCCGCTGCGTACCCAGCTGGGTGCCCGCCACGAACAGATCGCCGCCGCTGGCACCCCGCAGGCCGGCGATGAGCGACAGCCAGGTGGACTTGCCGGTGCCCGAGCGCCCCCGCAGCAGCAGCGTGCCGCCCTGGCGCAGATCCACATCGGGGAAGCGCAGCGGCGCGTCGCCGCCGGGGTAGGCATAGGAAAGGCCCCGGGTGCGGATCATGCGGCGGCGCCCTCGGCAGGGTGCGCGCAGCCCGCGCAGCGGCCGCGCACCGCGATGTCCACCGCCAGGCTCTCATGCCCCGCCGTGGCCAGTGCCTGCAGCACCTGCCTGAGCGCGGTCCGCACCTTGGCCGAGCCCTGCGACAGGCGGAACTGGCGGTGGCAGTCATCGCATTCAAAGCGCGGCGCCGCGCCGTCGTCGCCCTGCGGCGCGAGCGCGTAGCGCGTGACGCGGGCGGCATCCACCTGCTTGTGCAGCAGGCCCGCGGCGGCAAACCGGTCGAGCATGCGGTAGACGGTGACCTTGTTGACGGGGGCGCCAGCGCCAGCCAGCGCGGCTTCCACCTCTGCCTCGGACAACGCAGCCTCGGGGCGCGCCGCGTACAGCGCCGCCAGTGCCCGCGTGGCACGGGTGGCGCGCATGCCGGCGGGCAAGGTCCAGGTGGCGGCGGGCACTGTGGCGGGGGAGCGGCGGGGTGTGGGCATGGCGGGTGCGGGGCGGCGGCGCCTGTAACGCAATCAGCTTGCATTATGCAGGCAGCCGGCACCCCGCGGCGGCAATCACCGCCCGTGGGCCCGGGCCATCCCGCCCCTTCAGTGCCTTCTGGCCGCCGCGCCAGCACCGTCCCGGGGCGCGAGGCCTCAGGACCAGAGGCGGTAAAGCCAGTAGCTTTCGTCCTCGGCCTGCACGCGCCGGGCCAGCTCGGAGGGGCTTTGGCCCGTGACGCGCTGCGTCTCGCGGCACAGGTGGGCCTGGTCGGCATAGCCCGCGCCCAGCGCCACGTCGTGCCAGCGTGGCGCGTGCCCCGACTGTTCGCTCTCCAGCCGGGCCCGCGTGAGCGCGGTTTCCGCCCGCGACAGCCAGCCAAGGCGCCGCAGCGACTGGCCGGCCCAGGTCCGCATGTGGCGCTCCAGGCTGCGCAGGCTGCCCCCCAGGCCCCGGGCGGCAGCGTGGGCCTGCAATTCGCGCATCCAGCGCACGGCCGCGGCGGCGCCCGCCGCAGGGGCCTCGGCATGCGCAGGTTCCTGGCTGGCCACGAAGTCCTCCAGCAGCGCCATCCGCTGCGCATCGCTGGCGGCCGCGCGCACGCCGTCGCACAGCGCGAGCCAGGCGGGCGACAGAACGTCCTGCACGGGCAGCAGTCCGTCCACCAGGGTGCTGATGTCCAGGCCCGTGAGCCGGTGGAATGCCTGCGGATGGAAGACCACGCCAAAGGTGCGCACCGGCCCGGGGTTGCGGGTCACCAGCGGCCGGGTCTGGGGCCCCAGCAGCAGCGTGGCCGGCAGCGCCCGCACCGCCTGCTGGCCGGGGCCGAGCTGCTCGGAGCTGCCCTCCAGGTACCAGGCGATGCCGCAGTACACCGAGGCCGGATAGCGGTTGAGCTGCGGGCCTTGCGCCGTGCCGTGCGCACGGCGCGTGGTGTCCTTGGTGATGTACGCGCGGATGCACCCCGCCAGCGGCGCAGGCGGCAGGACCACGGTGGCAAAAGGGAGCTGGAACCGGATTCGCACAGGCACGCATCGTAAACAGGTCCGCCCCGGATCCCAACGCTGGACCAACAGACGCCAGGCCTGCGGCACGCCGCGCCTGGCGAAAACGTTCAAGACGGCACCGCCGGCGCGCGCCAGAATCACCGGCACCATGACACCCACACCCCGCTCCGCCGCACCTGCCCCCTCCACCCCGCAGCAGCCGCTGCTGGCATCGGCCCGGCCCAGCCATACCGCCCTGCTGTGCGGCATCGCACGCGCCCGGCACCAGTTGATCGAGGGCGGCGAGATCTTCGCCGACCCGCTGGCGCTGGACATCCTGGGCCCCGCCGGGGCCGCGCAGGTGCGGCAGGCGCTTGAGGGCGATGGCCCCCAAGGCCTTGCGAGGGACGCGGGGAGCTTTTCGCAGGCCATGCGCGGCGCGCTGGCGGTGCGCAGCCGGATTGCCGAAGACACGCTGCGCGAGGCCGTGGCCGCCGGGGCCACCCAGTACGTGGTGCTGGGCGCGGGCCTGGACACCTTTGCCTTGCGCGGTGAATGGCCGCGCGGCCTGGCGCGCGTGTTCGAGGTGGACCACCCGTCCACCCAGGCATGGAAGCGGGGCCTGGCCGCTTCGGCGGGCTTGTGCATGCCCCCGGGGGCTGCCTATGTGCCGGTGGACTTCGAGCGCCAGGATTTCATGGAGCAGCTGGCGGCCCAGGGCCTGGACGCGGGCCAGCGCACGGTGTTCTCCTGGCTGGGCGTGACGATGTACCTCGCCCCCTCGGCCGTGCAGGCCACGCTCGCGCGCATCGGTGCCGGGGCGGCGCCGGGGAGCGTGCTGGTGTTTGACTACGTGCGCCGCCCGGGAGCGCTGCAATGGGGCCGCAAGCTGGCGCTGGGCCTGATGGCGCGGCGTTTCGGCCGCATGGGCGAACCCTGGCGGTGTTTCCTGCGCGATGCCGAGCTGCGGGCCCTGCTGGCGGGCCATGGCTTCGAGCCCGCCGAGTTCATCACGCCCGCCATGATCCGCAGCACGCTGCTGGCCCACCGGCCCAGCACGCGGCGCCAGCGGGTGCTGGGCGGGCTGCTGGGTGGCGTCGTGCGGGTGCGTGTGGGTGCGCGGGCCCCGGCGGCGGCCCGGTGACCACCGCCGCGGCCTGCGTCACGGCCGCGCCGTCACGCCGGCTTGAGATAGCGGGCGAAGGTCTTGCGGAACTTGTCCACCTTGGGGCCCACCACGAAGGCGCAGTAGCCCTGGTTCGGGTTGTTCGCGAAGTAGTCCTGGTGGTAGGCCTCGGCCGCGCTGTAGTTGGCCAGCGGCTTCACCTCGGTGGTGATGGGCGCGCCGAACAGCTTGTCCTGCGACATCTGGCGGATCATGCCGTGGGCGATGTCGCCGTGCGCGGGGTTGTCGTAGTAGATGCCGCTGCGGTACTGCGTGCCCACGTCGTTGCCCTGGCGGTTGAGGGTGGTCGGGTCGTGGGTATGGAAGAAGATCTCCAGGATCTCCTCCAGGCTGATCTCGTCGGCGTCGAACGTCAGGCGCACCACCTCGGCATGCCCGGTGTCGCCCCGGCAGATCTGCTCGTAGCTGGGGTTCAGCGTGTGGCCGTTGGTATAGCCGCTCTCCACGTCGGTGATGCCCCGCACGCGGTCGAACACGGCCTCGGTGCACCAGAAGCATCCGCCGCCCAGAGTGATGGTTTGCAAGGTCATGGTGGTCCTTTGGTTGTGCTTTGCGATTATGAATTGACGCTCCGGCAGGTGCTTGCTACATTACTAACCGGTCAGTCATTAACAGAATTTCCCTTGTCCCCCACGCCCAACCCCTCTTCCGCCCCCCCGGGCACCAAGCGCGAGCGCCGCAAGGAAGCCCGTCCTGGCGAGCTGCTGGAAGCGGCGCTGGACCTTTTTGTCGAGAAGGGCTTCGCCGCGACCCGTGTGGATGAGGTGGCGGCGCGTGCCGGGGTTTCCAAGGGCACGCTGTTCCTGTATTTCCCCAGCAAGGAAGAACTCTTCAAGGCCGTGGTGCGGCACAACATCGCCGGCCGCTTCGAGGAGTGGACGCAGGAGCTGGAGACCTTCGAAGGCACCACCGCCGAGCTGCTGCGCTATTGCTACGAGGTGTGGTGGGAGCGCATCGGCTCTACCAAGGCCTCGGGCATCACCAAGCTGATGTTCAGCGAAGCCCAGAACTTCCCCGAGATCATGCAGTTCTACCAGCAGGAAGTGATCCAGCCGGGCCAGGGGCTGATCCGCCGCATCATCCAGCGCGGCATCGAGCGCGGCGAGTTCCGGCCGGTGGCGCTCGACTACATCGTGCACGTGGTGCTGGCCCCCATGATCTTCCTGATGATGTGGAAACACTCGCTGGCGGTCTGCATCCCCGACGGCCTGGGCCTGCAGCCCGAGCTGTTCATCCAGGCGCAGATCGACAACGTGCTGCATGGGCTGCTCGTGCGGCCCGATGCACCCCCGTGCGCCCCTCCCTCCTCCTCCCCTTCTTCTTCTCCGCCCGTGCGCGGCGCCTGACCATGAAACGCTGGATTCCCTGGGTGGCGGCAGCCATCGTCGTTGTGTTGCTGGGCGGCGGCGCGTGGCGCGCCATGGCGGCCCGCCAGGCGCAGCAGAAGGCGCTGAGCGAGGCCAGCGCCCAGAAGGCGCAGGCGCCGCTGCAGCTGGCCGCGGACGAGATCGTCACCGTGCGGCGCCAGAGCCTCACGCTGGAAGTGCCGGTGTCGGGTTCGCTGCGGGCGGTCGAGTCGGCCATGGTCAAGGCCCGCGTGGGCGGGGAACTGCAGGGCCTCATCCTGCGCGAGGGCGACAGCGTCAGGGCCGGCCAGGAAATCGCCCGCATCGACCCCACCGAAGCCCGCGCACGGCTGCGCCAGGCGCAGCAGCAGGCCGATGCCGCCAAGTCCCAGGTGGACATCAACCAGCGGCAATACGCCAACAACCGCGCGCTGGTGGACCAGGGTTTCATTTCGCCCACGGCGCTGGTCACCTCGCAGGCCAGCCTGGAGGCGGCGCAGTCGAGCCACCAGGCCGCCGTCTCGGCCGCCGACGTGGCGCGCAAGGCGCTCGACGACACCGTGCTCAAGAGCCCGATCACCGGGCTGGTGGCCCAGCGCCTGGCCCAGCCCGGCGAGCGCGTGGCCGTGGACGCCCGCATCATCGAGGTGGTGGACCTCTCCCGCCTGGAGCTGGAGGCGCTGCTGAGCCCCGCCGATTCGCTGGCCGTGCGCGTGGGCCAGAAGGCCCTGCTCACCATGGAAGGCTCGGCCGTGCCCGTGCCCGCCACCGTGGCGCGCATCAACCCCAGCGCACAGGCCGGCAGCCGCACGGTGCCCGTCTACCTGCGGGTGGAGCAGGCCCGGGGCGAAACGCCGCTGCGCCAGGGCCTGTTCGTGCAGGGCACGCTCGACACCGGCCGCGCCGAGGTGCTGGCCGTGCCGCTGGATGCCGTGCGCACCGACAAGCCAGCGCCCTACCTGCAGACGCTCAAGGACGGCCGCGTGGCCTACGTGGAGGTCAAGACCGGTGCGCGGTCGGTGCTGAGCGGCCAGACCTGGGTCGCCATCGAGGGCGTGGCCGAGGGCACGCCCGTGATCGCCGGCCGCATCGGACAGCTGCGCGAGGGCACCGCCGTGGCGGCTGCCGCGCCCGCCGCCCCGGCCTCCGTGCCCCGCACCGCCCCCTGACCGCGCCGCACCGCCATGTGGTTCACCAAAGTCAGCCTCAAGAACCCCGTGTTCGCCACCATGGTGATGCTCGCCATCGTGGTGCTGGGCCTGTTCTCGTACCAGCGCCTGAAGGTCGATCAATTCCCCAACATCGACTTCCCGGTGGTGGTGGTCACCGTGGACTATCCCGGTGCGTCGCCGGAAATCGTCGAAAGCGAAGTCACCAAGAAGATCGAGGAAGGCGTCAACTCGATCGCCGGCATCAACGCCCTCACCTCGCGCAGCTATGAGGGCACGGCCGTCGTCATCATCGAGTTCCAGCTGCACATCGACGGCCGCAAGGCCGCCGAGGACGTGCGCGAGAAGGTGGCCACCGTGCGCCCCCTGCTGCGCACCGAGGTCAAGGAGCCGCGCGTGCTGCGCTTCGATCCCGCCAGCCGGGCCGTGTGGTCGCTGGCCGTGCTGCCGGACGACACGGCGGGCGCCACGGCCCGCAGTGCCGTGGAGCTGACCACCTGGGCCGAGCAGACGCTGAAGAAGCGCCTGGAGAACGTGCGCGGCGTGGGCGCCGTGAACCTGGTGGGCGCCACCAAGCGCGAAATCAACATCTACCTGAACCCGCAGGCGCTCGAAGCCTTCGGCGTGACGCCCGACCAGGTGGCCAGCGCCGTGCGCAACGAGAACCAGGACCTGCCCGTGGGCTCCATCCGGTCCCTCGCGCAGGAGCGCGTGGTGCAGATCGACGCACGCATGCAGCGCCCCGAGGACTTTGGCAGGATCATCGTCGCCCGCAAGAACGGTGCGCCCGTCCGCCTGGACCAGGTGGCCCGCGTGAACGACGGCGCGCAGGAAGTCGAAAGCCTGGCCCTGTACAACGGTCAGCGCACGCTGCTGCTGTCGGTGCAGAAGTCGCAGGGCGAGAACACCATCGAGGTGGTGGACGGCCTGACCGCCGCCGTGGCCGAACTCAAGAGCCAGTTGCCGCCCGGCGTGCGGCTGGAGACCATCGGCGACAGCGCCCGCCCCATCCGCGTGGCGGTGAACAACGTGCGCCAGACGCTGATCGAGGGCGCCATCCTCACGGTGCTCATCGTCTTCCTGTTCCTGAACTCCTGGCGCTCCACGGTGATCACGGGCCTCACCTTGCCCATCGCGCTGATCGGCACCTTCCTGTTCATGAACATGTTCGGCTTCACCATCAACATGATCACGCTGATGGCGCTGAGCCTGTGCGTGGGCCTGCTGATCGACGATGCCATCGTGGTGCGCGAGAACATCGTGCGGCACGTGCAGATGGGCAAGTCTGCCTACAACGCGGCGATGGACGGCACGCAGGAGATCGGCCTGGCCGTGCTGGCCACCACGCTGTCCATCGTGGCGGTGTTCATGCCCATCGGCTTCATGGGCGGCATCATCGGCAAGTTCTTTCACGAGTTCGGCATCACCATCGTCGCGGCGGTGATGATCTCGATGTTCGTGAGCTTCACGCTCGACCCCATGCTGTCGAGCATCTGGCACGACCCGAGCATCCACGCCCACGGGCAGCGCACCGAGCCGGTCACTTTCTACGACAAGACCATCGGCCGCGTCACGGGCTGGTTCGACCGGGCCACCGATGCGCTGGCCGAAGGCTACCAGCGCATCCTGCGCTGGTCGCTGGTGCACAAGCTGGCCACCATGGGCATTGCGCTGGCCATCTTCGTGCTGAGCATCTTCATGGTGCCGCTGCTGGGCACCGAGTTCGTGCCCAAGGCCGACTTCTCCGAAACCACCGTCAATTTCTACACGCCGGTGGGCTCCTCGCTGGAAGCGACCGAGGCCAAGGCCCGGCAGGTGGAAGGCATCCTGCGCGAGATGCCGGAAGTGCGCTACACCCTGGCCACCATCAACACCGGCAGCGCGCAAGGCAAGATGTACGCCAATCTGTACGTGCGCCTGGTGGACCGCAAGGACCGCAGCCGCAGCGTGGACCAGATGTCGGACGTGCTGCGCGAGCGCCTGAAGCAGGTGCCCGGCATCACGGTGACCCACGTGGGCCTGCTCGATGCCGTGGGCGGCCAGAAGCAGGTGGAGTTCTCGCTGCAGGGCCCCGACCTGCAGGAGCTGGAGCGCCTGACCAGGATCGTCACGGACAAGATCCGCGACATCCCGGGCCTGGTGGACCTGGACACCAGCGCCAAGCCCGACAAGCCGGTGATCGCCCTCGATGTGCGCCGCGAGGCCGCCTCCGACCTCGGCCTGGCCGTGGCCCCCATGGCCGCCTCGCTGCGCACGCTGGTGGCGGGCACCACCGTGGGCAACTGGCGCGCGCCGGACGACCAGACGTATGACGTGAATGTGCGCCTGGCCCCCGAGGCCCGCACCGCCCCCGCAGACCTGGAGCGCCTGCCCTTCGCTCTGACGGCCGCCGACGGAACCACGCGCATCGTGCGCCTGAACCAGGTGGCCCGCGTGACCGAATCCACCGGCGCCAACCAGATCAACCGGCGCGACCTGACCCGCGAGGTGGCCGTGAACGCCAACGTGGCCCAGCGCTCGGCCGGCGAGGTGTCCAACGACATCAAGAAGGCGCTCGAGAGCGTGAGCTTCCCTCCCGGCTACCGCTACCAGTTCGGCGGCTCCACCAAGAACATGGCCGAGTCCTTCGGCTATGCCATCTCGGCCCTGGCCATGGCCATCATCTTCATCTACATGATCCTGGCGAGCCAGTTCAAGAGCTTTTTGCAGCCGCTGGCGCTCATGACCTCGCTGCCGCTCACGCTCATCGGCGTGGTGCTGGCGCTCCTGATGTTCCGCTCCACGCTGTCGATGTTCTCCATCATCGGCGTGGTGATGCTCATGGGCCTCGTGACCAAGAACGCCATCCTGCTGGTGGACTTCGCGATCCGCGCCCGCGAGGAACACGTGAACGACGAAGGCCGCACCGTGCCCGGCCTGCCCCGGGCGGACGCCCTGCTACTGGCCGCGCGTGTGCGGCTGCGCCCCATCCTCATGACCACGCTGGCCATGATCTTCGGCATGGTGCCGCTCGCGTTCGCGCTGTCCGAGGGTTCCGAGCAGCGCGCGCCCATGGGCCAGGCGGTGATCGGGGGGGTGATCACCTCTTCGCTGCTCACGCTGGTGGTGGTGCCGGTGGTGTATTGCTACATGGACGATCTGGCGCAATGGGCCCTTCGCCGCATGGGCCGCGGCCGCCCCCTGGCCGGGGCCTCTAAAATCGAGGGTTTGTCCTGACCCACGCCTCCCCTGGAGAAATCCCATGAACATGCCTCTGAACACGTCCGCCAATACCAGCGACCCCGTCGCCCAGGCCCGCTACAACATGATCGAGCAGCAGATCCGTCCCTGGAACGTCCTGGACGCCGACGTGCTGGACCTGCTGGCGATCGTTCGCCGCGAAGATTTCGTGCCTCCGGCCTACCGCAACATGGCGTTCATGGACATTGAAGTGCCCCTGCTCGGCAACGACGCCGAAGAGGCCGTGCGCCTGGGCCACAGCATGCTGCAGCCGCGCGTCGAGGCGCGCATCCTGCAGGACCTGCAAATCAAGCCCACCGACCGCGTGCTGGAGATCGGCGCGGGCTCCGGCTACATGGCCGCCCTGCTCGCCCACCGCGCCGAGCGCGTGGTGTCCCTCGAGATCAACCCCGAGCTGGCCGAGATGGCCCGCGAGAACCTGCGCGACGCGGGCATCCAGAACGCCGACGTGCGCCAGGGCGACGGCGCCCGCGATGCCATCCCCGATGGCCCATTCGACGTGATCGTGCTCAGCGGCTCGGTCGCCGAAGTCCCCACGGCCCTGCTGTCGCACCTGCGCGATGGCGGCCGCCTGGGCGCCATCGTCGGCGGCGAACCCGTCATGCGCTTCACCGTGACCCGCCGCGCCGGCGACCGTTTCGAGACGGTGTCGCCCTGGGACACCATCGCGCCGCGCCTCGTGAACTTCCCCGAGCCGTCCGGCTTCACGTTCTGACCTCGGCTCCCCGAGCCTTGCATCCTGAGTCCCCTTCGGAGTCCTGCATGATCGATCACGTCCGTCCCGCCCAGCTGTCCGCCTGGTTCGCCGCCGCCCCCGAAGGCGGCCAGCCCCTGGTGCTGGACGTGCGCGAGCCCTGGGAGCTGCAGACCGCCAGCGTGCGTGCGGATGGCTTCGAGCTGGCCGCCATCCCCATGGGCGAGCTGTCCGGGCGTCTGGCCGAGCTGAACCCCGCCCGCCCCATCGCCTGCCTGTGCCACCACGGCGCCCGCAGCCTGCGCGTGGCGGCCTTCCTGCAGCACCACGGTTTTGAGCAGGTGGCCAACATCACCGGCGGCATCGACGCCTGGTCGCAGGAAAGCGACCCCGCCGTGCCCCGCTATTGACGACGGCGGCGGCCGGACCGCCCGCAGCCACCGCGCCTGTTTTGCCCCATTTTCGACACGCAGACTCTTTTCCGAAGGACCTCCATGACACCGCTACGGCCCCTCTCCCTGTCCCTTCTGTCCCTGGCGCTCGGCGCGGCACTGTGTGCCCCGGCGCAAGCCCAGAGCCTGCTGGAACTGGTGGAATCGGCCCGCACCTATGACACGGCGTGGCAATCGGCCCGCGCCCAGCTCGATGCGGCGGCCCGCCGCGCCGACCAGGCCCGCGCGGGCCTGCTGCCCAGCGCCGGGCTCACGGCCGGGCTCAGCCGCGCCAATGTGGAGCTGAGCCGCCCGCCGGTGGAAAACACCGGCACCACGCAGACGCTGGGCGTGCAGGCCTCGCAGCCGCTGTACCGCCCCGCCAACCGCATCACCCTCGAACAGGGCCAGCGTGGCGTGGATGTCGCCCAGGCGCAGCTGGATGCGGCCACGCAGGACCTGCTGGTGCGTGTGAGCCAGGCTTATTTTGACGTGCTCGCGGCGCAGGACACCCTGGCCTTCGTGCAGGCGCAAAAGGCTGCAGTGTCGGAACAGCTTGCCTCCGCCAAGCGCAACTTCGAGGTGGGCACCACCACCGTCACCGACTCGCGCGAAGCCCAGGCCCGCTACGACCTGGTGGTGGCGCAGGAAATTGCCGCCGAAAACGACCTGCGGGTGAAGCGCCTGGCGCTGGACCAGCTCGTGGGCATCACAGGCACCACCCCCAAGCCCCTGGCGCTGCCCGTGCCGCTGCCCTCCGTGCAGCCCGACAACGTGACCACCTGGGTGGATACCGCGCGCGACCAGCAGCCCGGCGTGCGCCAGGCCGCGATCGCGCTGGACATCGCCCGCCTGGAAACCAGGAAGGCCGAAACCGGCCATCTGCCCACGGTGGACCTGCAGGCGGGATACAACATCACGCGCAACCCGAACGGCACCATCACGTCGCCCGGCGTGAACAACCGCACCAACAGCGCCAGCGTGGGCGTGGCGTTCAACCTGCCGCTGTTCGCCGGCTTCTCGGTGCAAAACCGCATCAGGGAAACCCTGGCGCTGGAAGAAAAGGCCACGGCCGACCTGGAAACCACCCGCCGCAACGTGGCCCAGGCCACGCGCGCTGCCTTCTTTGGCGTGCAGTCCGGCCAGGGCCAGGTGCAGGCCCTGGAAGCGGCCGAGGCCTCCAGCCAGAGTGCGCTGGACGCGAACAAGCTGGGCTACCAGGTGGGGGTGCGCATCAACATCGACGTGCTGAACGCCCAGAGCCAGCTCTTCCAGACCAAGCGCGACCTGGCCCAGGCCCGCTACAACGTGCTGCTGGGCACGCTCAAGCTGCGCCAGGCGGCGGGCACGCTGACGCAGCAGGACGTCGAGGCGATCAACGCCCTGCTCGTCAAGTAGAGGGAGACAGGGAAGCCCCGGCGGGCTGCACGATCGCGCGCACCGCCCGGGCCGTTGCCAGCGCGGCCCCGCGGTGGTCGCTGGCGAAGCGGCCCGCACGTTCGCTGGCGGCCCGCTGGCGGCCGGCGTCCAGTGCCAGCGCCGCAGCGCACGCGATGCCGGCGGCCATGTCGGGCACGCGCTGCGCGGCGCCCGCCGCGCAGGCCAGCTCGGCCGCCTCCGCAAAATTGAAGGTGTGCGGCCCCAGCACCACCGGGCACCCGCCAGCGGCGGCCTCGATGAGGTTCTGGCCGCCCAGCGGCGCAAAGCTGCCCCCCAGCAAGGCCACGTCGGCCAGGCCGTAGTACAGCGCCATCTCGCCCAGCGAATCGCCCAGCCACACATCGGCCGCCTCGGGCCCGGCCGCCCAGGTGCTGCGGCGCGACACGCCGAGCCCGGCGCGCTGGAGCAGCTGGTGCACCTCGTCAAAACGCTGCGGGTGGCGCGGCACGATGAGCCACTGCACGCTACCTGCTTCGCCATTGATAGCTGCTGGCGCTTTGCCAGCAAGCGCTGGAGCCTGTTTTTGCCTGAAATTTTCCAGCCACATCGCCTCCTCGCCCTCGCGGCTGCTGGCCAGCAGGACCACGGGGCGTCTCGCGCGCGCGCGCCAGGCGCGGCCCTGGGCGGTCTGGGCGGCGTCGGGCACCACATCGAACTTGAGGTTGCCAAACACGCCGCGCACCGGGGCGCCGATGGCCCGCAGGCGGGCCGCGTCGTCCTCGGTCTGGGCCCAGACGGCGGCCAGGCCGCCATAGGCCGGGCGCGCCAGCGGCGCCAGCCGCTGGGCCTTGCGCAGCGACGTGGCGTTGAAGCGCGCATTGGCCAGCACCAGGGGCACGCCGCGCCGCTGGCAGCCGGCCACCAGGTTGGGCCAGACCTCCGTCTCCATGAGGATGCCGATGGCCGGGCGGAACTTGCGCAGGAAACGTGCGACCGCGCCCGGCGTATCCCACGGTTGCCACACCTGCACGTCACCGGGGTGCAGCAGCCGCTCGCCCTCGGCCCGCCCCGTGGCCGTGCCGTGGGTGAGCAGCAGGCGCATGCCCGGCAGCTGTTCGCGCAGCTGCCCGAGCAGGATGCCGGCGGCGCGGGTTTCGCCCAGGGATACGGCATGGATCCAGACAAAGCGGCCGAGCGGGTCGGAGCTGCTGTGCGGCATGAGGCTGTCCATGGGCGCCGGGTAGCGGCCAAACCGCTCGCCCACCGCATGTCCATAGCCGGGCTCGGCCACCGCGCGGCGGCGCAGCTTGCGGCGCAGCAGCGGCTGCGCGCACCAGGTCACCAGCGAATACAGGGCCCGCGCGGCGTTCATACCGGAAGGGGCAGGTCCAGCACGCCGCCGCTCCAGCCGCTGTCACCGCGCGCGGCCCAGACCAGGCAGGGCCGGTCGTGCGTGGCCGCGGCCACGCACCCGCCCCCGGGCTCCCAGACCGCGCTGCGGCCGGCGCTGGCGTAGCCGCCCGAGGCCCCGCTGTAGTTGGCCAGGAGCACGGCCATGCCGTGGTCCCGCGCATAGCCGCGCAGCAGGTCCGACTCGGGCCCGTAGCCTTTTTCGGAAATCAGCGCGCTGGCGGCATAGAGCACCGCGCCCGCCCCGTGCGCGGCGCGCGCATGCTCGGGGTGGGTAATGTCGGCGCAGATGGCCAGCCCCGTGGGTTCGCCGGCGAGCAGGTGCACCTGCGCGTCGTCCATTCCCGCGCTGGCGAATGACGCTTCGCTGGCATGCAGATGGCGCTTGCGGTACAGCGCCGCGCTGCCATCGGCGCCCAGCACCCATGCGCCGATGGCGGGCAGCAGCGCGCCCGGCGCCACGGGGGCCGCGGGCGCGCCCACCACCAGCGCCATGCCGTGGTCGCGCGCCGCCTGCCGCAGCGGCGCCAGCACGCCATGGTCGGCATCCAGCACCTGGGCGGCCAGCACCGCCGGCTCGTAGCCCGTGAGCGACAGCTCCGGAAACACCAGCACCTGCACCCCGTGGTGCGCCGCCACCCGCGCGAAGGCCAGGTGCGTCTGCACGTTGCGCGCCACGTCCCCGGGCACGGACGGCGACTGCGCGGCAGCGATGCGCAGGGGGGTGGACAGGTGCGAATTCACGGTCGGCGGATGGGCGAAAGGGTCAGGGAAAGTTCGGCGGGGCGAATGCGCCGTGCGGGCATCATCGCGCCCGGCTCAGTGGCTCGCGGCCCCCACGTGCGCACCAGGCTTCACGCGGTGCAGCAGGGCCAGCATGGCCGATTCGATGCGCGCCAGCGCCTCGCTCGTGTGGCCTTCGAAGCGCAGTACCAGCACGGGCGTGGTGTTGCTGGCACGGATCAGGCCAAAGCCGTCCGGCCAGTCCACGCGCAGCCCGTCGATGGTGCTCACCGTGGCGGGCGCCGCGAAGGTGCCGGCGGCCAGGGCCTGCAATTCGGCCGTCAGGCGGTGCGGCTCACCCTCGGCGCAGGCCACGTTCAGCTCGGGGGTGGAGAAACTCGTGGGCAGTGCGTTGAGCACGGCGCTCGGGTCGCTGCTCCTGCTCAGGATCTCCAGCAGGCGGCAGCCCGCATAGGTGCCGTCGTCGAAGCCGTACCAGCGCTCCTTGAAGAAGATGTGGCCGCTCATCTCGCCGCCCAGCGGGGAGTTGGTCTCCTTCATGCGGGCCTTGATGAGCGAATGGCCGGTCTTGAACATCACCGGCACGCCGCCGGCGGCCGCAATGGCGGGCGCCAGGCGCTGGGTGCACTTCACGTCGAAGATGATCTCGCCGCCGGGTACGCGCGAGAGCACGTCCTGCGCGAACAGCATCATCTGGCGGTCGGGGAAGATGTTGGTGCCGTCCCTGGTGACTATCCCTAAGCGGTCGCCATCGCCGTCGAAGGCCAGGCCCAGCTCGGCGTCGCTGGTCTTCAGGGCCTCGATCAGGTCGCGCAGGTTCTCCGGCTTGCTCGGGTCGGGGTGGTGGTTGGGGAAGTTGCCGTCCACCTCGGAAAAGAGCTCGATCACCTCGCAGCCCAGCGCGCGGAAGATGTCCGGCGCCGACGCACCGGCGATGCCGTTGCCGCAGTCCACCACGACCTTGAGCGGGCGGGCCAGCTTGATGTCGCCCACGATGCGCGCGGTGTAGGCCGGCAGCACGTCCACATGCCGCACCGAACCGCCGGGCAGCAGCTGCCAGCTTTCCTGCTCCATGGTGCGGCGCAGGCCCTGGATCTCCTCGCCGTAGATGGCGCGGCCATTGAGCACCATCTTGAAGCCGTTGTAGTCCTTGGGGTTGTGGCTGCCCGTGACCTGGATACCGCTCGCGCACAGCGTGCTGGCTGCAAAGTAGAGCAGTGGCGTGGTCACCAGGCCCACGTCGATCACCTCGATGCCCGCCTCCACCAGCCCCTGGATCAGCGCGGCCGACATGGCCGGGCCCGACAGGCGCCCGTCGCGCCCCACGGCCACCGTGGTCTGCCCTTCGGCGCGGGCGGCGGTGCCAAAGGCCCGGCCCAGGCCCAGGGCCACTTCTTCATTCAGGGTGGACGGCACGATGCCGCGGATGTCGTAGGCTTTGAAAATGGCGGGCGTGGGCTGCACGTAGGGGCCTTTCACGAAGAGGGTTGAAACGTCCGCAGCATTGTAGGCGGCCCCTTCCGCCTCCTTGCGCACGCCGCCCGGGGGCGCCGAGGCACATGTCCGAAAACGGCCAGTGCGCGCGCCGCCGGGGCCTATCATCCCGCCATGACCTCGCCACACCTGCCCTCTTCCACGGACACCGACATGGCCTCGGACGAGGGCCGCTATCTCGCCGTGCTGGCCCGGGACGCGCGCTTTGACGGACGCTTCTTCACCGGCGTGACCTCCACCGGCATCTACTGCCGCCCGGTGTGCGCCGTGCGCACGCCGCGCCGCGAGAACTGCCGCTTCTTCAGCCTTGCCGCCCAGGCCGAGAGCGCGGGCTTCAGGCCCTGCCTGCGCTGCCGGCCGGAGCTGGCGCCGCAGGCGCTGGTGTGGTCGGTGCAGGATGCCAGCGGCATCCTGGTGCAGCAGGCCGTGCGGCTGCTGGATGCGCCCGACCTCTGGCCGGCCCGGCCCACGCGGGGCGACAGCGGCGCCACCGTCGCCCGGCTGGCCGAACGCCTGGGCGTGAGCGACCGCCACCTGCGCCGCATCTTCGAGGCCGCGCTGGGCGTGTCGCCCCTGCAGTACCTGCAGACCCGGCGGCTGCTCACGGCCAAGCAGCTGCTCACCGACACCCCGATGCCGGTCACGCAGGTGGCGCTGGCCAGCGGCTTCGCGAGCGTGCGGCGCTTCAATGCGGCGTTCGCGGGGCACTACGGGCTCAATCCCACCCAGCTGCGGCGCAGCGGCGCGGGCCCCCTCAAGGCGGACGCGTCCGGCACCGGCAGCACCTTGCGCCTGGCCTGGCGCCCGCCCTTCGACGTGGCGGCGCTGCTCGCGTTCTTCGAGCGGCGGCAGTTCCACGGCGTCGAATGGGTGCTGCCCCACGAGGCCACGCTGCGCCGCACCGTGCGCCTGCCGTCCGCCTGCACCGGCATGGCGCAGGAGACCACCGGCTGGTTCAGCGCGCGCTTCGACGTGGTCCGCCACCAGGTGCTGCTGCAGACCAGCGACAGCCTGTACCCGGTGCTGCCGCTCGTGATCCGCCGCGTGCGCGCCATGCTGGACCTGGACGCCGACCCGGCGGCCATCAACGCCGTGCTGCACCCGCACTTCCCGGACGGCGACGGCCTGCGCGTGCCCGGTGCGTTCGACGGCTTCGAGCTGGCCGTGCGCGCCGTGCTGGGCCAGCAGATCACCGTGGCGGCCGCGCGCACGCTGGGGCAGCGGCTGGTGGAGCGGCTGGGCGAGCCCATCGCCACGCCCTGGCCCGGGCTGAACCGGCTGTTTCCCACGGCCGCCACGCTCGCCGTGGCCGACGGCGACACCCTGGGCCAGCTGGGCATCGTGCGCCAGCGCCAGGCCGCCATCGTGGCGCTGGCCCGCTCCGTGGACAGCGGGGGCCTGGCCCTGCATGCCGGCGCCGATGTGGCCGCGACCACGGCCGCCCTGTGCGCCCTGCCCGGCATTGGCGACTGGACGGCGCAGTACATCGCCATGCGCGTGCTGCGCTGGCCCGATGCCTTCCCTGCCGCCGACGTGGCGCTGCACAAGGCGCTGGGTGTCCAGGGCCAGAAAAACCCGGCGCGCGCCGCCAGCGCGGCGTCCGAGGCGTGGCGCCCGTGGCGCAGCTATGCGGTGCTGCGCGCCTGGGCGGCGGGCACGGCGGAGCCCGCCATCCCGGCGCCTGAAACACTATCAAAACAATAGCTTTTCGCGCTGATCCAGCAAGCGCTGGCGGCTTGTTTTATTCAAAATCACCGAGATTCCCCATGCAATACCACCCCCACACCGTGCAGGCGCGGGCCAGCACCGCCCTTGGGCCGGTGCGCCTGGCCGCATCGCCCGCCGGCCTCTGCGGCGTCTGGTTCGAAGGCCAGCGCCACGAACCCGCCAGTTTTCTCCACGGCGGGCACGCCTGGGCCGAGGCGGCCGGCCATCCCGTGCTGCAGGCCGCCGCCAGCCAGCTGCAGCAGTACCTGCGGGGCGAGCGGCAGGACTTCGATCTGCCGCTGGATCTCTCGGGCGGCACGCCGTTCCAGCAGGCGGTGTGGCGCGCCCTGCTGGCCATCGGCCGCGGCGGCACCACCAGCTATGGGCGCCTGAGCCAGCAACTGGGCCGGCCGCTGGCCGTGCGCGCCGTGGGCGCGGCCGTGGGGCGCAACCCGCTGAGCGTGGTGGTGCCCTGCCACCGCGTGCTGGGCGCGGACGGCAGCCTGACAGGCTACGCGGGCGGGCTGGACCGCAAGACGGCCCTGCTGACCATGGAGAATGCGCTCTTCGCGCCCCCGCGGCCGCCCGTGCCGGCGGGCGCCCTGCCCCCAGAGAAAGGCCATGAATGAACAGCCCGAACAGCCCGGGAACCCAACCCGTCACCACCTGGATCGGCGAATTCATCCTGCTGGCGGCGCTCTGGGGCGCCTCGTTTCTTTTCATGCGGCTGGGGGCGTCCGAGTTCGGCCCGCTGCCCACCGCCGGGCTGCGCGTGGCGCTGGCCACGGTGTTCCTGTGGCCCATCATGCTGCGCCAGGGCCATGGGCCCGCGCTGCGCAGGCACTGGCGGCCCATCATGTTCGCCGGGGTCATCAATTCGGCGATTCCGTTCGCACTGTTTTCCTGGGCGGTGCTGCACCTCGCCACGGGCCTGACCTCGATCCTGAATGCCACCGTGCCCCTGTTCGGCGCGCTGGTGGCCTGGCTCTGGCTGGGTGACCGCATCAACCGCCTGCGCTGGGCGGGCCTGGCCCTGGGCTTCGTGGGCGTGGCGCTGCTCGCGTGGCGCGCGCCGGCCGGCACGGGTTTCAAGAGCGACAGCGCCGAATGGGCGATCGCGGCGTGCCTGCTGGCATCATCCTTCTACGGCCTGTCGGCCAGCTTTGCGCGCCGTTTCCTCACGGGCATACCGCCCCTGGCCACCGCCACGGGCAGCCAGCTGGGCGCGGCGCTGGGCCTGGCCGTGCCCACCCTGTGGCTGTGGCCGGCGCAGATGCCGGGCCCCCGCGCCTGGGGCTGCATCGTCGCCATCGCGGTGCTGTGCACGGGCATCGCCTACATCCTGTACTTTCGCCTCATCGCCAGCGCGGGGCCCAGCCGGGCACTGGCCGTGACCTTCATCGCGCCCGTGTTCGCGGTGCTGTATGGCGCGATCTTCCTGGGCGAGCGCATCACGCCGTGGATGCTGGGCTGCGCGCTCGTCATCGTGTGCGGCACGATGCTGTCAACGGGGCTTATCAGGACACTGCGGCCGGGCCGGACGGCGCCGGAACAGCCATAAACTCGGGGAATGGTTTTTTCCCCGGGCCGCTGCGATCTGAGTCTTGCGTTGGACGGCGCGGGGCACCGCGCCGCCGCACACCACCCGGGCCGGTCGGCGCGGGCAGCGGTTTGCGCTGAAGCCGTCCCGGCCCCCTGGCCCTGCCTTTGCAGCGCGCTCCGCCATGGGTAACAACACGCTCCTGGCCGGCACGGTACTGATGACGCTGCTCCTGGTGCTGGAGTGGCTCCCGCCCCAGGAGGCGCTGCGGCCATCGCGGCGCACGCTCTGGCTGCTGGGCGTGGCGGGCGGCGCGGTGTCGGCGGTGTCGTTCACCGCGCTGCACTGGAATGCGCCCGAGCTGAGACTGGTGGCCTATCCCACCGTGGCCGCCTTCATGGGACTTTATTTCGGCGGCCTGCCGGCCGCCATCACCGCCCTGGTGGCGCTGCTGGCCGTGGTCGCGACGGCCCCCTCCGCCACCCCGCCCGCCGTGCTGGTGCTGGGCGCCACGTGGCTGCTGGCATGGCTGTGGCGGCGCATGGCCCGGCGCCTGCCCCTGCGCCCGGCGGCATGGATCGCGCTGGTGGGCCTGGCCATCACCCTGCCCCTGGTGGTATCGGCCTGCCTCTGGCTCGCGAACCTCGCGCCGCCGGCCGGGGCACCGTGGCCGACAAGCCTTCCCTGGCACCATGGCGCGGGCGTTCTGATGCTGGGCGTGGGCCGCCTGCTGCTGGCCAGCAAGGCCCGCGCGGAGCTGGCGCGCACCAGCACCCAGCAAGCCCTGGTGCAGCGCGAACAGCAGTTGCAGCTGGCCATGGACTCCCTGGGCGGAGGCCGGTGGGAGTGGGACGTGGTCCAGCGCCAGTTCCGCTGCCACGGCCGGTTCTACGAGGCGTTTGGCATCAGCTGCGACGACGCGGACGCCCAGGGCCTGTGGGAGCGCTGGTATGCGCTGCGCCACCCCGCCGACGCCCAGCGCAACGTCGCCCGGCTGGCGCGGGCCATGGACGGGCTGGACGAGACGTACGAAGCGGAATTCCGCGTGATGGACACGCGCGGCCAGTGGCGCTGGCTGATGTCGCGCGGCGCCGTGGCCCGCCGCGATGCGGGCGGGCGCCCGCTCAGCCTGATCGGCATGGACGTGGACATCACGGCCCACCGCGAGGTGGAGGACGCTCTGCGCTCCTCGGAGGCCAAGTACACCACCTTCTACCAGACGCTCCCCGATCCCGCGGGCATCTCGCGCATCTCCGATGGGCGCTACATCGACGTGAACCCTGCCTTTTGCGAGGTGCTGGGCCGCCCGCGCGACGAGGTGATCGGGCGCACGTCCTCCGAGCTGAAGATCTGGGCCTCCGAGCAGGAGCGCGCACGGCTGGTGGACACCTTCCGCCGCGAGGGCAAGGTCGACCGCCTGCCCCTGGTGGCCCAGCGCGACGGAATCCGCATACCGGGGCTGATGTCGGCACGCTCCGTGCTTGTGGATGGCGAAAACTGTTTTGTCTTCGTTTTCCACGACATGACCGAAGCCCACCGCGCCAGCGACGAACTGCGCGCCCTCAACAGCCTGCTGCAGCAAGCGGGCCGCCTGGCCCGTCTGGGCGCCTGGGAGGACGAGCGCGGCAAGGGCCTGGTCTACTGGTCGGACGTGTGCTTCGACATCCATGGCCTGGCGCCCGGCTCCCCGCTGCCGCACGACTACATCGACCGCCACGTGGCCCCCGCCTACCGGGAACCCCTGCGCGACCGGTTCCGCCAGAGCATCCTCGAGCGCGCCGAGTGGAGCATGGAGATGGAGGTGCTGCACACCGACGGGCGGTTGGTCTGGGTGCGCGCGCGGGGCGAGCCCGTCATCGAGAACGGCCGGGTCACCCGCGTGCGCGGCGTGATGCAGGACATCGACGAGGCCAAGCGCGCCGAGCAGCGCCTGCGCCAGTCCGAGGAGCGCTTCTCGCGCATCTTTCACCTCATGCCCTACCCCATGGGCCTGTCGCGCCGCATGGACGGGCGCTACGTGGACATCAACCCCGCCTGGGTGGAGATGCTGGGCATCCCGCGCGAGGAGGCCATCGGCCGCACCGCCATCGAGCTGGGCATCTTCACCGCCGACGACCGCCAGCGCCTCATGGATGCGGTGGCGCGCTCCGGCCAGCTCAACAGCTACGAGGTGAAGCTGAACGTGCGCGGCGGCCCGCCGCGCACCGTGCTGCAGTCCATGCGGGCGACCGAATTCGACGGCGAACCCTGCTGGCTGTTCTCGGTGCACGACATCACCGACCGCAAGCGCGAGGAAGAGCAGGTGCGCGAACGCGAGGCGCTGCTCTCGCTCACCATCTCGGCCGCGTCGCTGGGCCTGTGGGACTGGAACCTGCAGACCGGCACCGTCACGGGCGACAGCCGCTGGCGCGCGATGCGCGGCCTGCCCGCATCGCACGGCCCCTTCGGCGCCACGCAGTGGACCAGCGGCATCGCCCCCGACGACATCGACCGCATCACCACCGAGGTCGCCCGCCACACCGCCCACCCCGGCACGCCGTTTGACGCCACCTGGCGCGTCAACCAGAGCGAGGCCGGCGACGACGCCGTGCGCTGGGTGCGCAACCTGGGCAAGATCGTCGGCCTTGACGCCATGGGCCGCCCCGAACGCATGCTGGGCGTGGCGATCGACGTGACGCCCCAGCGCGAACAGGAAGTGCTGCTGCAGCGGCTGGCGCTGTTCGATGCCCTCACCGGCCTGCCCAACCGCGTGCTGCTGGCGCGCAAGCTGCAGGAATGCATGGACCAGGCGCGTGCAAACGGCACGCAGCTGGGCGTGGCCTACCTGGACCTGGACGGCTTCAAGCCCGTGAACGACCGGCTGGGCCACGGCGCGGGCGACCGCCTCCTGGTGGTGGTGGCCGGCCGGCTCACGCGCGCGCTGCGCCCGCTCGACTGCGTGGCCCGCCTGGGGGGCGACGAGTTCGTGATCCTCATGCCCGGGCTGGACTCGGCCAACGGCTGCGAAGCCATGCTCCACCGCGTGATGGAAAGCATCTCGGCCCCCTACACGCTCGACGCCGAGCGCGTGGTGGTCACGGCCAGCATCGGCTACACGGTGTTCCCGCAGGACGACGCCGATGCCGATGCCCTGCTGCGCCATGCCGACCAGGCCATGTACGCTGCCAAGCAGGCCGGGCGCAACCGCTTCCACCAGTTCGATGCCGCCCAGGAGCGCGCCCTGCAGCTGCTGCGCGCGCAGGGGCGCCACCTGCGCGACGCGCTGGCCGATGCCCAGTTCACCCTGTACCTGCAGCCCAAGGTGGACATGAAAAGCGGCGCCGTGGTGGGCGCCGAAGCCCTCGCGCGCTGGCAGCACCCGCAGCGCGGCCTGGTGCCGCCCGGCGAATTCCTGCCGCTGCTGGAGGGGACCGAGCTGGAGATCGGGTTCGGCGAATGGGTGGTCGAGGCCGCGCTCTCCATCCTGGAGGAACTGCAGGCGCGCGGCATGGCCCTGCCGCTGAGCGTCAACATCGCCGCCCAGCACCTGCAGCGCCCCGACTTCGCCGACTGGATGGCCCGGTGCATCGCGCGCCACCCCGGCGTGCCCGGGCACCTGGTGGAAATCGAGATCACCGAAAGCGCCGCGCTGTACGACCTGGCGGCCGTGGCGCACACCCTCACCGCGCTGCGTGGGCTGGGGGTGGTGGTGTCGCTGGACGACTTCGGCACCGGCTACTCGTCGCTGACCTACCTGCGCCGCCTGCCCATGGACACGCTCAAGATCGACCAGAGCTTCGTGCACGGCATGATGGGCGATCCGGGCGATCTGGCCATCGTGCAGGGCGTGATCGGCCTGGCGCGCTCGTTTGGCTACCGCGTGATCGCCGAAGGCGTGGAAACCATCGAGCAGGGACAGATGCTGCTGCAACTGGGCTGCACCCAGGCGCAGGGCTATTGCATCGCGCGGCCCATGCCGCTGGCGGACTTCACCGGCTGGGCGGCCCAGTGGCAGCTGCCCTCGGGCTGGCAGCGGCAGGCCCAGGGAAGTTTCAGGTAAAAACCGCGCAAGCGCTTTTCAGGCAAGCGCATGAAGCTATTAAAAATATAGCAAACTACAGCGGGCACGCTGCTGCCACGTGCACTCTGCCCCCCATCAACCCCGGCTGGACCCCGCCAGCCAGGCCTGCAGGCGCTCCACGCCCGCCTCCAGCCGCGCGGGGTCCCTGGAGGCAAAACACCAGCGCAGCCAGCCCTGGGCCTCGGGCGCGAACGCATTGCCCGGCGCCAGGCCCAGGCCGGCCTCGCTCACCAGCCGCTGGGCGACCGCCAGCGAATCGTCAAAGCCGTGCAGGCGGAAGAAGGCGTACATGCCGCCGAGCGGGCTGGCCACCTCCACCTGCGGCAGCGCGGCCAGGCGGGGCAGCAGCGTGTCGCGGCAGCGGCGCATGCGCGCCACCGGGGGCGGCGTGATCTCGCCCGCATGCTCCAGCGCCGCCAGGCCCGCGCGCTGGGTGAACACGCTGGCGCAGGAGGTGTTGAATTCGATCAGCTTGCCCACGGCGTCCACCAGCGCGGGCGGCAGCACGAGCCAGCCCAGGCGCCAGCCGGTCATCAGGAAGCTCTTGGAAAAGCTCTGCACCACGATGAGCCGGTCCTCGGGCGCGGCGATGTCCAGGAAACTCGGCGCGCAGCCGTGGGGGGTCGCCTCGTAGTACAGGCGTTCGTACACTTCGTCCGCCAGCACCCAGGTGCCGGTGCGCCGGCAATGGTCCAGGATGGCCTGCTGCTCCGCGCGCGTGAGCGTCCAGCCCGTGGGGTTGTTGGGTGCGTTGACGATGAGCAGTCGTGTGGCCGGCGTGATGGCGTCGAGCAGCACCTGCAGGTCCAGCGTCCAGGCACCGCCCTCGGCGCGCAGCGGCACGCACCGCACACGGGCACCCAGCACGGCGGGCTGGGCCGTGAGGTTGGGCCACACGGGCGTGACGGCCACGACCTCGTCCCCCGCATCGAGCAGCGCCTGCATGGCCACCATCAGCGCGCTCACGCCCCCCGAGGTCACGGCGATCCGTTCCGCACCGATGGGGCCATGCAGCGCGCTGGCGTAGGCGGCTATCGCCTGGCGCAGCTCGGGCAGGCCGAGGTTGTGGGAGTAGAAGGTCTCGCCCCGCTGCAGGGACTCGATGGCCGCCTGGCGCACGGGCTCGGGCGTGACCTCGTCGCTTTCGCCGAACCAGAAGGCCAGGACGTCGGCCCGGCCCATGCCGGCGTTGGCGACTTCACGGATCTTGGAGGCTTCGAGGTTTTCTACGGCGAGGCGCATGGGGTGGTCCTTGGAAAGCGCAGGAGTGGCGATGGTCGAGCATAGCGCCAGCTGGAGCGGGGCGGCGCCTTGATGGGAGGCGGCTCGGGTGCAGGGGCGGAAGCCGGGATGTCGCCCCGGCCTCCGCCTTCAAACCAGGCACGCGATCAGATCAGCACACAAACCCAGCAGGCTCCGACAAGCTCAGCCCAAACAACCCAGAAGAACCGTCGAGCCCGTTCACTCCCCCACCAGTTCCCGCACCTGCTGCAGCGCCGCCGGATCCTCCATCGTCGTCAGGTCTCCCGGATCCCTGCGCTCGGCCACCGCCTGCAATGCCCGCCGCAACAGCTTGCCGCTGCGCGTCTTGGGCAGCACGCTCACGAAGTACACGCGCGAGGGCCTCGCCACGGCACCCAACTGGCTGTCCACCTGCTTCATGACCTCGCCCTCGAGCTTCAGGCGCGCGGCATCGGTGTCGAGTCCGCTCGCATCGCGGGCCACGGCAAAGGCCATGGCCACCTGGCCCTTGAGCGCATCCGCCACGCCCACCACGGCCACTTCGGCGATGTTGGGGTGCGCGGCAATGCTCTCCTCGATCTCGCGCGTGCCCAGGCGGTGGCCCGCGACGTTGATCACGTCGTCGGTACGGCCCAGGATGAAGTGGTAGCCATCGGCATCGCGGATGCCCCAGTCGAAGGTGCTGTAGATCAGCCGGCCAGGGATGCTCTTCCAGTAGGTGTTGACGAATCGCGCGTCGTCGCGCCACACGGTCTGCATGCAGCCGGGGGGCAGCGGGCCCTCGATGGCGACCACGCCCTTCTGGTTCTCGCCCGCCAACTCCTGGCCCGTGGCTTCGTCGATGAGCTTCACGTCATAGCCGTACATCGCCTTGCCCGGGCTGCCGAAGCGCGTGGTTTGGGGTTCCACGCCATTGGCCAGCGTCAGGATGGGCCAGCCGGTTTCGGTCTGCCAGTAGTTGTCGATGATGGGCACCGAGAGCGCGTCGCTGATCCACTGGGCCGTGGGCTCATCGAGCGGCTCGCCGGCCAGCCACAGGGCCTTGAGGCTTTTCACGCTGTATCTGGCCAGGTAGGCAGGGTCCTGCTTCTTGAGCACCCGCACCGCCGTGGGCGCCGAGAACATGTGGGTGACCTGGTACTTCTCGACAATGCTCCACCACACGCCCGCGTCGGGGCGCGTGGGCAGGCCCTCATACATGATGGTGGTCATGCCCGCGATGAGCGGGCCGTAGATGATGTAGCTGTGCCCCACCACCCAGCCGATGTCGCTGGTCGCGAAATACACCTCCCCCGCCTTCGCGTCAAAGATGTGCTTCATGCTGGCCGCCAGCGCCACCGTGTAGCCACCGGTGTCGCGCTGCACGCCCTTCGGCTTGCCCGTGGTGCCGCTGGTGTAGAGCGTGTAGCTGGGGTGCGTGGACTCGACCCATTCGCAGGGGACCACGGTGGCCAGGTGCTTTTCGCGCAGCGGTGCCCAGTCGTGGTCGCGCCCGGGCTGCAGGTGCATCGGCGCCAGGCCTCGGTTGACCATGAGCACGGCGGCGGGCTTGTGCCTGGAGAGCGCGATGGCCTCGTCCAGCAGCGGCTTGTAGGGCACGACCTTGCCGCCGCGCGAGCCCGCATCGGCGCTGACCACGGCCACGGGTTCGGCGTCCTCGATGCGCGAGGCCAGCGAGCCCGAGGCAAAACCGCCAAACACCACCGAATGCAGTGCGCCAATGCGCACGCAGGCGAGCATGGCGAACGCCGCCTCGGCGATCATGGGCATGTAGATGAGCACGCGGTCGCCCTTCTTCACGCCCAGCGACAGCAGCACGGCCGCCATGCGCTGCACCTCGGCGTGCAGCTCGGCAAAGCTGTAGCTGCGCTCTGTGCCGGTTTCGGTGGAGATGGCCACCAGCGCGGGCTGGCTGGCGCGCGTGGCGAGGTGGCGGTCGACCGCGTTGTGGCACAGGTTGGTGGTGCCGCCCACGAACCACCGGGCAAACGGCGGGTTGCTGTAGTCGCACACCTGCTGGGGCGGGGTCTGCCAGTCGATCAGCCGGGCCTGCTCGGCCCAGAAGGCGTCGCGGTGATCAATGGACTGGCGGTAGAAATCGGCGTAGCGGCTCATCGTGGTGTCTCCTCGGCATCTCTTCCGGCCCGCCTGGATGGCAGGTTTTGAATTCATAATTATTCATGACGGGCTTGCGGCAAACTGACGCAACCGGCAGGGAACACCGCGCCACGCCCTGCGCGCCCTCCCTTCCAGGCCCCCTCCCATCCACCGTGCGCAGGGGTCCGGGCGCAGGAAGAACCCCTCGGCGGCAGGGACGGCGCGCCGCCGGATGGCGGCGCGGAAACAACGGTGGGCCCCGGACCGTCACGGGTTGGGCGGATACTCGCGCGCTGCATGCATTCGCGCATGCAGCGCGCAACCCCCATCGAGACGTCCCGCCCAGAACTTTCATGCCATGACCTCCGCGCACCCTGCCCCGCCGCCGGACGAGACGGCCGCCACCAGCCCTGCCCCGGTTCCTTTCGCCGAGGCTTTCCGCTTCTGGCTCAAGCTGGGCTTCATCAGCTTTGGCGGGCCCGCCGGACAGATCGCGATCATGCACACCGAACTGGTGGAGCGGCGGCGCTGGATCAGCGAACAGCGCTTTCTGCACGCGCTCAACTACTGCATGCTGCTGCCCGGCCCCGAGGCCCAGCAGCTGGCGACCTACATCGGCTGGCTCATGCACCGCACCTGGGGCGGCATCGTGGCGGGTGCGCTGTTCGTGCTGCCCTCGCTGTTCATTCTGGTGGCGCTGTCGTGGGTGTACCTGCGTTTTGGCGATGTGCCGGCGGTGGCGGGCGTGTTCTATGGCATCAAGCCCGCCGTGACGGCGCTGGTGCTGCATGCCGCGCACCGCATCGGCACCCGCGCGCTCAGGAACCGGTGGATGTGGGGCATCGCGGCTGCGTCCTTCGTGGCGATTTTTGCGTTCCACGCCCCCTTCCCCGCCATCGTCCTGGCGGCGGGCCTCATCGGCCACTTCGGGGCCCGGCGCTGGCCGGCGGTGTTCGCCCTGGGGGGCGGGCATGCGGGCGCGGCCAGGGGCTACGGCCCGGCCCTGATCGACGACGACACCCCGACACCGGCGCACGTCCGCTTCTCGCGCGGCCACCTGGCCAGGGTGCTGGGGGCGGGCCTGGCCCTGTGGCTGGCGGCCATGGCGGTGCTGGTGGCCACGCAGGGCTGGGAAGGCACGCTCACCCAGATGGGCTGGTTCTTCACCAAGGCCGCGCTGCTGACGTTTGGCGGCGCCTACGCCGTGCTGCCCTATGTGTACCAAGGCGCGGTCGAGCACTACCAGTGGCTCAATGGCCCGCAGATGATCGATGGCCTGGCGCTGGGCGAGACCACTCCGGGTCCGCTCATCATGGTGGTGGCCTTCGTCGGTTTCGTGGGAGGCTGGCTGCAGCAGGTGTGGGGGCCCGATGCGCTGTTCGCGGGCGCGGCGGCTGCGGCCGTGGTGGTGACCTTCGTCACCTTCCTGCCATCGTTCATCTTCATCCTGGCCGGCGGCCCGATGGTGGAGGCCACCCATGGCAGGCTGGGCTTCACCGCGCCGCTGTCCGCCGTCACCGCCGCCGTGGTGGGCGTGATCCTGAACCTGGCGCTGTTCTTTGCCTACCACCTGCTGTGGCCCCAGGGCTTTGGCGGCGCGTTCGATGCGATCTCTGCCGTGATTGCCCTGGGAGCGGGGGTGGCGTTGTTCCGCTTCAAGGCCGGCGTGCTGCCATTGCTCGGTGGCTGCGCGGCGGTCGGGCTCGCGGTGACACTTCTCAAGCCTTGGCTGTGACCTGAGCCCATGGGAGGCTGGCGCGCCCCCGGCTTCGGCGCCGCTGATTTGCTATGTTTTTTATAGCTTCCGGCGCATGAAGGGAAAGCGCCAGCGCCCCAAAAGACCTGATGCCGGGCTACTTGATCAGACCGAGCACATCCTTGAAGGCCGGGTGCTCGCAGCTGCCCAGCCATTCAAACGCCACCATCTCGGTCGTCACCAGTTCCGCCCCCGCGCCGGCCAGGCGGTCGAAGGCCGCGTCGCGGTTGCGCTCCGTGCGCGAGCCGCAGGCATCGGTCACGACCCAGACCTCGAATTCGTCGTCGATCAGGTCCAGCGCGGTCTGCAGCAGGCAGACGTGCGCCTCGCACCCGGCGATGACGATGGTGCCGCGCTCGGCGCCCTGTGCGGTGGCGGGTTTCTGCAGGTGCTTGGGCAGGCTGCGCGCGTTGCCGCCCTGGGGCTTCGCGGGCGGGCGCAGCCATTCGCCCAGGCCTTCCTCGGCCGCGCTGAAATGCATCTTGGCCAGCGTTTTCTGGCACAGGGCGCGCAGCGCGGCATCATTGGCGCCCAGGCGTGAGGGATTCTGCTCCGTGCCCCACACGGGCACCTCCAGCATGCGCGCGATCTCGGCCAGGCGGCGGGCATTGGCCAGCACGGCAGGGCCCTCGAAGATCGCGGGCATCAGGCGCTCCTGGTAGTCGACCAGGACGAGTTGGGATTCAGTGGCGTCAAGCAGCATGGTGTGGACCGCTCCGGGCGGCCGGATTCTCTGGAAGTGGGGCATTGTCGCAGCCCCGCCGGCGCGCCCGCCGATCAGGAGGGCTGCAGGCGCAGCAGCTGGCCCTGCGGGCTGTCGGTCAGCAGGTAGATCAGGCCGTCTGGCCCCTGGCGCACGTCGCGGATGCGCTCGCCCTGGCCCTGCAGCAGCTTTTCCTCGCGCAAGACCTTGCCCGGGGCGACTTCCAGCCGGTGCAGGGTGCCGAACTTGAGAGACCCCACGAACAGGCTGCCCTGCCACGCCGCGCCGTAGCGCGCGCTGGTGAGGAACGCCATGCCCGAGGGCGCAATCGACGGCACCCAGTAGTGCAGCGGCTGCTCCATGCCCGCCTTGGCCGTGCCTTCACCCATCCTGCCGCCCCCGTAGTTCTCGCCGTAGGTGATCACGGGCCAGCCGTAGTTGCGGCCGGGCCGGGGCAGGTTGATCTCATCGCCCCCCTGGGGGCCGTGCTCGTGCATCCACAGCTGGCCGTCAGGGCCCAGGGTGGCGCCCTGGGGATTGCGGTGGCCGTAGCTCCAGATCTCCGGCAAGGCGCCCGCGCGCTGGCGAAACGGGTTGTCGGCCGGCACCGCACCGTCCGGGGTGATGCGCACGATCTTGCCGTGGTGGTTGTCGAGCCTTTGCGCATCGTCCTTGCGCTGGTAGCGCTCGCCCAGCGCCAGGAACAGGTTGCCGTCCGCCGCCTGCACGATGCGGCAGCCGAAATGCTGGGCGCTGGCCACCTTGGGCTGCTGGCTGAAGAGGACCTTGACCTCCTGCAGGCTGCGCGCATCCGCGGACAGCGTGGCCCGTGCCAGCGCCGTGCTGTTGCCGGACGCGCCACCCGGGGCGGGCTCCGAAAAGCAGAAGAAGATACGGCGGTTGCGGGCGAAGTCGGCATCGGTCACCACGTCCAGCAAGCCGCCCTGCCCGCCCGCGGCGACGGCCGGCACGCCCGCCAGCGCGGGCCCCACCTGCCCGCCCGCGCTGACCACCCGCATCCGGCCCCGCCGCTCGGTGACGAGAAACTGCCCTTCGGGCAGGAAGGCCACGGCCCAGGGGTGTTCCAGCCCCCGTGCCACGGTTGCCACGGACACGCCCGGCGGCGTGCCCTGGGCGGAAACACCGCCATGGTGGGCGCCCGCCACGGCCCAAAGCGCCGCCAGGCAGGCCCGCGCGGCCCGCGAAAGGGGCATTTTCCGTGTCCATTCCATCTCGTGGCGCTCCTGAAAAAGTTGAACACCATACCCCCAGAGCCACCGCCCGGCCAGGCCTGACATGGTGGCCCTCCACGGCGGCGCAGCCGAGGATTCCCTCCGGCAAATCCCTGCTCGGGATTTACTTGAACGAAATCAACAGCTTGCACAGGTGATTATTTTTGATAAGTAAGCATACCGTGGTACCCTTCGCCCCCATGTCCCGATGGCTTTGCACCCTCCTCCTGGTCTGCGCAACCTCTGCCCAGGCTGCGCCGCAAGCGGCAAACCCCGACGATATGGACCGGTTCATCACCGACAAAGGCCTGCTCACGCGGCTGGAGGACGTGAGCCACCGGGTGGCCGACAAGGCCCATACGGTGGCGGACCGCGCGTCCGGGCTCGTGGTGAACGCCATGGGATTCCTGGGCGTACCGTACAAGCGGGGCGGAAACAGCGCGGAAACCGGCTTCGACTGCAGCGGCTTCGTGCGGGCCATGTACGAGCAGACCGTGGGCCTGCTGCTACCCCGCCGGGCCGACCAGCAGGCTGCCGCCACCCAGGTCATTGACAAGAAGGAACTTCAGCCCGGGGATCTGGTGTTCTTCAACACCATGCGCCGCAACTTCAGCCATGTGGGCATCTACGTGGGGGACAACAAGTTCATCCACGCTCCCCGCAGCGGCGCCGAAATCCGCGTGGAAGACATGGGCGTGGCTTACTGGGCACGCCGCTTCAACGGCGCCCGCCGCGTCGCGGGCTCGGGCAGCGACGACCTCGCGCAGGCCAAATAGCAACCACGCCGCTCGCCCGGCCAGGATGTCCCCTCGCAGGCGCCCTGCCTGCGGCTAGCGTTTGATCTCGTACACCGTCTCGGTGCTGCGGATCGGTCCCCCCACCACATTCACCGGGCCTATCGACGGGTCGCGCAGCATGGCCTTGGCCTTGGCCATGTCTGCCTGGTACGTGGCGCGTGCCTGGGATTCGCAGCTGCGGCGGTCCGCCGAGGGCATGGCCCGGCATTCCTCCAGGCTCACCTTCAACCCACCGCCGGCTTCGCGGATGGCGGTCTGGTAGCGCTGCTGGGGCGTGGTGTCCGGTACCGCGCCGCGGGACAGCGAGGCCTCGTCGCCACTTTGGGCCGCGGCGGTCGTGGGCCCCGCCAATGCCGCCCCCAGCGCGAGCACCGCCACAAACACCAGGGGGAAGGAACGGGTCTTGAAATTTGTTGTCATCGGTCTTCCTTTCAGTGGAGACGCTTCACTGTACGGCGCCGCCGGTCCCGCAGGCGGCAAGTACCCGCCGCGCCGTGGTGTCGGACGGGACCCACAGCCGACCCCTTCATGACGCCGGACCTCGCTTTCCACCCTCACCCGTGTCGGGAACGCGCGCCCCGCAATGGGACGCGCACAGTGCGCGTTGTCCGACAAGCTGGCGGCGCGCGCGCTCCTTAGAGTGGGCAGATCGCGTCGCAGCATGCAGGGGAAACATCATGGGAACATTGCTAGGAACATTGCTGGTGGGTTTGATGGTCGGGCTTCTGGCCCGTGCCCTGAAACCCGGGGAGGACAAACTCGGATGGATATTGACCGCGCTGCTGGGGGTGGCGGGCTCGTTTCTCGCCACCTATCTGGGTTTGGCGATGGGCTGGTATGCACAAGGGGAAGCCGCTGGCTGGATCGCGTCGGTCGTGGGGGCCATGCTGCTTCTGGCCGCGTTCACCCTCGTCAAGGGAAAAACCTGAAACGGCCGCTGAAGAATCTCCTTGCGCGGCCACGGGCGTTGCCCTTTGCCAACCACCACCGCATCAGGTACAACCCGCCCATGCCCACTTCCTTGCAAATGGCGGCCGGCAACGCGGCCCTCACCGCTGCCGTGCAGCGCAGCCGCAAATTGCTGCATCGGCGCGCATTGGTCGCGGCGGCCGCCAGTTCCCTGCCCGTGCCAGGGCTCGACTGGGCCGTGGACGCGGCGCTGCTGTCCCGCCTGCTTCCGCAGATCAACGCCGAGTTCGGCCTGTCCGCGCAGCAGATCGACCAGCTCGATCCGCACAAGCGCGAGCAGGTGCAGAAGGCCGTGGCCCTCGTGGGCTCCGTGCTGATCGGCAAGCTGGTGACGCGCGAGCTGGTCATCCGGGCCACTCAGACCGTGGGCGTGCGCCTGACCGCCAAGCAGGCGGCGAAGTACGTGCCGCTGGCGGGCCAGGCGGTGGCCGCGGGCATCGGCTATGCCACGCTGCGCTACCTGGGCGAGCAGCACCTGCGCGACTGCGTGCGCGTGGTGCGGGAGGTCGGCCTGCAGCTGCCCGCCCCCGCCCGCACCTAGCGTGGCCTGACCTCGCTTACTCCGCCGCGCAGACGAAGCTGCTGGCATCCTCCACGCTGCCCGAGCCCTTGTATTTGGCGAACTTCGGGTAGGCACACAAGGGCCGTGTGCGATTGGGCATGTCGGTACTGGCAGGCAGTGCCTTGGCGGCAAGGGTCTCGGGTGCCACGCCCTTCTCCACCCAGTCCACCATGGCCTGGATCGAATCGAAATTGTCCGTGGCCGGGCCGCCCGAGCAGTGGTTCATGCCGGGCACCAGGAACGTGCGCGCGAAACCCTGCGTGGCCGCGATACCTCCGTGGTGGGACGCCAGGCGCTCGTAGTAGTCCAGGGTGTCAAGCGCCGAGAAGATCGGGTCGGACATGCCATGGATGAACAGCATCTTGCCGCCGCGCTGCTTGAACGCGGCGAGCTTGTCGTCGCGGTACGTGTCGTAGATGGCCGAGTAGGCCTCCATGCGCGCGGGGTCGGTGTCGAAGTTGAACGTCAGCGGGTTGAACGTGAGGTCCGGCGGGGTGAGGAATTCGTTGACCAGAGCGTCCACCATCAGCGTGATGTAGCGCGCATCCGGCGTGGCGGTGGTGGAGCTGCCCAGCGTCCAGCTGCGCCAGCCCGGGGCGGCCAGGCCCGGGTCCCACGGCTGGCCCGCATACAGCGCCTGGCCGGCCGAGTTGCGCGGGCCCGCGAACACGCTCTTGAGCGCCCCGACCTGGGCGCTGCTCAGGCAGTCGGCCTGCTTGCCGCCGCGGCACTGGAGCACGGCGGGGTCGAACTGGCAGGCCTTGACGTTGTTCACCATGCCGTCGGCCACGCCATCGGCGGCATCGCACGACGCCTTCACGCCGTTGGCCACCAGCTGGAGGTCGGCATTGCTGAAGGCCTGCGACAGGATGCGCTTGCCCGCCGCGTCCTGCGGGGCGATGGCGTTGAACTCAATGGTGTTCCACATCGCCGCCACCGTGGCGCCGCTCGACACGCGCATGGCGGGCGCGCCGGCGGTGATGGCGTCGAAGTAGTCCGGGAACCGCTGCGAGAACATCATGCCCTGGCGCCCGCCGCCCGAGCAGCCCGAGAAGTACGAATGGTCGGGCCTGCGGCCATACAGGGTCGAGATCAGCGACTTGGCTGCCACGGCCGTCTTGTCGTAGGAGTTGTAGGCATGGTCGATGCGCGCTTGCGGGTCCGCCCCGAAGCTGGCCGAGGTGCCGCTGTGCCCCGCGTCGGTGGAGACCACCGCGAAGCCCTGCCCCAGCGGCGACGGCGTGCCGCCCGAGATGCTGGAGCTGAGGGAGGTGTCGCGCAGGATGCCGTCATTGCCGCCGCCACCGATGAACAGGAAACGCCCGTTCCATTGGTCCGGCAGGCTCAGCTGGAAGCCGATGGCGTAGTTCTTCCCATCGACTCCCACGCGGGGGTTGATGCTGCCCGTGACCACGCAGTGGCCGGGCAGGAAGGCGCCGGTGCTGGCGCCGCCCGGCCGCCTGGTGTCCGCCGCCACGTAGCTCGCCGTGAGCGTGGTGGCCGCGAGGCCCGCCTGGCTGGGTAGCGCAGCGCAGGCCGCCGCCGGGGTGGCGGGCTGGGCCGAGGCATTGCCATTGCCGCCGCCGCAGGCCGCCATCAACAAGGGCATGGCAAGCGCGGCGGGGACGACCTGGCGGCGCAGCCGGGATGGGCGCGCGACCGTGGAGGCGGGTGGCAGGGCCCGCGAGGCATGGGCAAAAGGCATGGCGTATGTCTCCTGAGGTGGTGGGTGGGGTGTTTGTGCTGTGTGGCGCCGGGGATGCAGGGCGCAGCGCTGACAGGGCGCGGCTGCGCCGTGGCGCCGGCCGCCCGCGTGCGCAGGTGCAGGAGTGCTGGAGGTGGCCTGGGTGGGACCTGAGCGGCGTCAACCGCTCTGCCGCGCTGTCAGCCCATCAATCCGCCTTGAAGCCCGTGGCGGCCACGGCCTTGCCCCAGGTGACCGTGTCGGCGGCGATGGTGCGGGCAAAGTCCTGCTGGCTCGTGCCCGTCACGCGGAAACCCGCCTCCTCCATCTTGGCCCGGCCCTCGGGCGACTGCACGGCCTTGACGATGTCGGCATTGAGCTTGGCGATGATCTCCGGCGGCGTCTTGGCGGGTGCCACGATGCCGAACCACGAGGAGAACTCCAGGTTGGTGTAGCCCTGCTCCTTGATGGTGGGCACGTCCGGCAGCGTGTTGGTGCGGGTGGCGCCCGTGGTGCCCAGCGCGGCCAGCTTGCCGGCCTTGACGTTGGGGGCGGCCAGGCCCACGCTGGCGAACACGCCCTGGACGTCGCCGCTGAACAGCCCGCCCAGCGCATCGGCCGTGTTCTTGTAGTGCACCGGCTCTGGCTTGAGCTTGACCGCATCGCCGAACATGAACGCGCCAAAGTGCCCCGGCGTGCCGGCCCCGAAGGTGGCCAGGAACAGGCCCTTTTGCTGCTTGGTCCAGTCCACGAACTCCTTGACGTTGCGCGCGGGCACCTTCTGTGGATTGACCAGCAGCACGAAGTCGGACGTCACCACCTGGCTCACGGCCGTGAAGTCCTTGGCGGGGTCGTAGGGCAGCTTGTTGTAGCTGCTGGGCGCAATGCTGAGCTGGCCCGTTTCGCCCAGCATCAGCGTGTACCCGTCAGGCGCGGCGCGCGCGGCTTCGCTGGCGGCGATCAGCCCGCCCGCGCCGGGCTTGTTGTCCACGATCACGCCCGCGTTGCCCCAGCCCTCGGACAGCTTTTGTGCCAGCAGGCGCGCCACGATGTCCGGCCCCGTGCCCGCCGGAAAGCCCACGATGATGCGCACGGGCTTGCTGGGGTACGTGGCTGCCCCCTGCGCCTGGGCGCCGGCCCAGGGCATCAGCCCTGCGAGCATGGCGGCGGCCAGAAGGGCGCGGCGTGGCGTGGCGATGAAAGAGGTGGGCTTGGCAGTGGTCTTCATGGATGTCTCCAGGTTTCTTGTACGTTGGGAAGATTCAAAAATTCAGAAATTGCCCGGGGTGCCGGACGCTAGCGCAGCTCAAAAAAGCGCATGGCCACCGCATCCGGGTAGCGCGCGCCGGTGCCGACGAACATGCGCTCGGCGATCCAGGCCAGCGCCGGGGACGCCGTCTCGAAGCTCGGGCTGCAGCGGAAATAGACTTGCGCCGGGTCCACCGCCTCGCCGCGCACCAGGCGGGCGATCAGCTCGGCGGGTCCGGAGCGCACGGCCCGGTTTTGTACGTAGATGAGATCGCCACCATCGGTTTCGAGCACGTAGCGGGCGTCCAGCTCGGACAGCCGGTCGTTCACGATGAGCTGGAAGTCCGCACCGCCGGGCAGCACCCGTGCGCGCCAGCCGTCGCCAGAGGCGCTGCCGCCCAGGATGGGAATCAGCCGGCGCAGCCCGTGCACGGTGTGGCCCACTTCCTGGGGGGTGCCGACCTCCACGCGCAGGTCGGCAAAAAATCGGAATTGCGGGTCGGGCAAGGGGATGAGATCAGGCATGGGACCTAGCGTAAGTCCCGTTGCCACCCGAGCCTGTCATCCCAGAGGATGACGGGATAACCCGGGCTTTCGGCGACGGAATCGGGGGCGTTTTCAGCGCACACTCCACGCTTTCGGCAACGAACACTCCAATTTCCGACTTTTCCCATGCGGCAGTGGCTCCCCCCTTCCCTGCAGAAAGCACCCGGCCGGCAGGTGCTGCAAAACCCCGCCAGCGAGACCCTGGCGAGCATGGTTCACCGCCTGGGCGGCAACGGCTTTGCCAAAGGGCTTCTGCAGGACCTGGAGCCCGTGCTGCCTGCGGCCTCGTGGTCGGTGTACCGCACGGGCCACCGCTGCAAGCCCACACTGTTCATGTCGGCCAGCCGGGGCGTGCCCGACACCACGCAGGATTGCTGGTGGGCGTACCTCTCGGGCCCCTACCGCAGCGATAGCACCTGGGGCCGGGCCTTTGACGAGGCGCCCTTTGCCCAGCCCGAGACGCGGTTGTGCCACGTCACGGCCACCGAGGTGGAGGGCGAACACCGTGCCCGGGTGTATGAGGCCCACGGCGTGGCCGAGCGCGTGTCGGTGGTCGAATACGAAAGCGATGGCTCGGTGTTCGCCGTCAACTTCTACCGCCACCAGCACCAGCGGGCGTTCAGCGACCGGCAGATCGTCGCCTTCGAGTCCGTGGCGCCCGTGCTGCTGGCCCTCACGCGCAAACACATTGTTCTGTCGCACCCGTTTCCACCCACAGCCACGGCTGCCTGGCGAACAGAGGACAGCCGCCCAGGCCCGGCAACGTTGACCGTGAATACATCGGGCGCCCCCGCGCTCCTGTCAGCCGATGCCGCACCCGCCCCGCTGGCCGCCGATGGGCTGCCGGCGCTGCGCATGCGCCTGGTGCGCCTGCAGGCCGAGCTGACCGACCGCGAACTGGACGTGTGCGCCCGGTTGCTGCAAGGCATGACGCACGAGGGCATCGCCAGCGACCTGGGCCTGAGCGTGCCCACCGTCAAGACCTACCGCAACCGCGCCTTTGCGCGCCTGGGCATCCACTTTCGCAACGAGCTGTTTGCGCGGGTGCTGGGCGGATAGAAAGGGCCTCCCCCGCTCTCAAAATCTCAGACGCCCGGCGACCATGGCGGTGGCCGCCGCCGGATGGTCTGCGCCTTCACGATGGCCGTGCTCGTCTGCGCCTTGTCGGCAATGCGGTCCAGCACGCCGTCGAGCTGCTCGATGGAACGCACATACACCCGGGCGACAAAGCAGTCGTCGCCGGTGACCTTGTCGCACTCGCAGAACTCCGGCGTCTCCTGGATCAACTTCTCCACCGCCGCCAGCTGGCCCGGCAGCGGCTTGATGCGCACGATGGCCTGCAGCTGATAGCCCAGCGCACGTGGTTCGATGTCCACCGTGAACGCGCGGACCACCCCGCGCTCTTCCAGCCGCCGCAGCCGCTCGGACACGCTGGGCGACGACAGCCCCACGCGTTCGCCCAGCACCTTGAGCGAAGTGCGGGAGTCCTGGTGCAGCACGGTCAGGATGGCCTGGTCGATGGAATCCATGGCAAGCAGCTCCTCAGAATCAATGGTTGCCTCAGATTATGAGGATTTATTGAGCAGATGCCTTTTTTCATCCATTCCACGCACGGGCCCGTTTTCCTATAGTCATTCCATCAACTCACGGATGGAATGACACCCATGGACAAGAAGACGCAAGGCACACTGGAGATGGGCACCGCCATGGCCATATCGGGCACGATCGGCTGGTTTGTCGTGGAATCCGGCCTGCCGGCACTGAACGTGGTGTTCTGGCGCTGCGTGTTCGGCGCGGCCACGCTGGCGGCCGTGTGCGCCGCCATGGGCCTGCTGCGCGGCGTGTTGACCTGGCGCACGGCAGCATGGGCGGCCCTGGGTGGCGTGGCCATCGTCACCAACTGGCTCCTGCTGTTTGGCGCGTATTCGCATGCTTCCATTTCGATCGCCACGGCGGTCTACAACACCCAGCCCTTCATGCTGGTGGTGTTTGGTGCCCTGCTCTTTGGCGAGCGCATCACCCCGGCCAAGCTCGGCTGGCTGGCCCTGGCATTCGGCGGCATGCTCCTCATCGTGCAGGCCCGACCCGGCGCGAGCCAGGGCGGCACGCACTACACGCTGGGCATCGTCATGGCACTGGGGGCCGCCTTCTTCTGGGCGGTGGCCTCGGTGGTCGCCAAGCGGCTCACCGGCACGCCGCCCCACCTCATCGCCCTGGTCCAGGTCTGCGTGGGCGTGCTCCTGCTGGCGCCGTTTGCCAACCTGGGCACGCCACCGCAGGATGCCCGCACCTGGCTGCTGCTGGTCACGGTGGGCGTGGTGCACACGGGGCTCATGTACATCCTGCTGTACGGCGCCGTGCAGAAGCTGCCCACCTACCTGCAGGGCGCGCTGTCATTCATTTACCCCGTGGTGGCGATTGGCGTGGACTTCGCCGCGTTTGGCCACCGCCTGCAGCCGGCCCAGTGGCTGGGAGCTGTCGCCATCCTGCTCGCCGCGGCCGCCATGCACCTGCAGGGCAGCCGGCCCCGGGCGACCACCACACCGCAGGCGGCGGCACAAGGCGCCAAATAGCGCCGCATCCCGCCAGGCCCAGCCCATGGGCACGGCACAATCACCGGCCAGTGACACACCCCGGTGACCTCCCTTCTCCCGCCGAGCCGCCCGCGCCGCCGCGATCCGACCGCCAGGCGGTGATCGCCGCCTGGGTGACCGCCCTGCGCCGCCAGGCCAATGCAGTAGCGCTGAAGGCCCTGCCCCCGCTGACGGACGCCGAGGCCGCGCGCGTGATGGCGCTGATGCGGGGCGACGAGACCGGCACGGAGACCGCCACGCCGCCCGCCGGGCGCACCGCGCCACCGCCCGGCATCGCCACCGGGCACTTCCGCCCGCGCATCACGCTGATGACCCTGGGCCGGGGCGACGGTCTGCTGGGCCTCAAGCCCCAGGGCAAGATGGGGCCGCGCGGCGACAGCGTGACGCTGGCCCAGATCGACTGGACCTACCGCACCGACGACACACTCCCAGGCGCCATCGCCTGGCAGACGCCTGCGCCCACGTCCATCCTCAACTCGCGCCCCGCCCCGCTGCAGGATCTGTACGACACCGGCGGCCCCGTGGTGCGCATGCAGCGCGACGTGGCGGCCGAGTCGGACGCCATGGACCTCGTGTGGGATCTGGGCCTGTTGCCCGTGGACGCACGCTCGCTGCAATGGCGCAACCGCGATGCCGCCGCCAGCCTGGGCCCGCTGTGGACGCTGGCGCAGGAGGCCTTCTTTGGCGACTTCTGGGCCGAGCAGATCCCCCAACTCCGCGCCAGAGGCTGGAGCGTGGTGGTGCAACCGGGCTTCGCGCACGAGAGCGTGCCCGTGTTGCGCTGGAAGCTGCACATCGCCCCTGACACCGGCGAACTGCTGGGCAAGGAAGTGGACGGCCCACTCGGCCCACGCGAGCGCCCCGTGCAGAAACTGCAGCTGCCCGAGCGCGAAGGCGCCTGGCTGCTCAGCCTGGGCATCGAGATCGACGATGAAACGCTGGACCTGGCCCCCATGCTGGCCGACCTGCTGCGCCGCGACGCGCGCTGGCTCAATGCCCGGCAGATGGCCGCCATTGACGACATTGCCATCATTTCGCTGCGCGCCCCGGGCGGCAAACGCATCGACGCGCCCGCTGGCCCGCTCAAGGCCATCGTGGGGGCCATGATCGACCTGCTGACCGACCCGACCCGCAACCAGCGCAAGGACGGCGACCCGCTGCACCTGGGTGCGTGGGAGGCCCGCCGCATCGAGGCCCTGCGCGCCGGGCTGGTGCTGGCCCACCGCGTGGGCACGGTCAATGGCTGGAACAACGATTGGCAGTTGCAAGGTGATCTGGGCCTGGCGCAACTGGCCCGGCGCCTGCGCACCATCGGCACGCCCCAGCCCGTGGCCGCACCGCAGGGCTTGCAGGTGCAACTGCGCCCCTATCAACTGGAAGGCCTGGCCTGGCTGCAGTACCTGCGCGCCCAGGGCCTGGGCGGCATCCTGGCCGACGACATGGGCCTGGGCAAGACCGCGCAGGCGCTGGCCCACGTGCTGGCCGAGAAGGAGGCCGGGCGCCTCACCCGCCCCGCCCTGGTGGTGCTGCCCACCTCGCTGCTCTTCAACTGGCAGGCCGAGGCCGCGCGCATGGCACCCGGCCTGCGCGTGCTGGCGCTGCATGGCGCCAGCCGAGGCCAGCGCTATCTGCAGATGGCCGACCACGACCTGGTGCTGACCACCTACCCGCTGCTCTGGCGCGACGTGGAGGCGCTGGCGGCACAGCCATTCCACCTGCTGATCCTGGACGAAGCGCAGATGGTGAAAAACGCCGGCAGCCGCAGCGCCCGCGCCTTGCGCCAGCTGCAAGCCCCGCACCTGCTGTGCCTGACGGGCACGCCGCTCGAAAACCACCTGGGCGAGCTGTGGGCCCAGTTCGACTTCCTGATGCCCGGCTTTCTGGGCGATGTGCGCAGCTTCAACGCCCGCTGGCGCAAGCCCATCGAGGAAAACGGCGAAACCCTGCGCGCCCAGCTCCTGTCGCAGCGCGTGCGCCCCTTCATCCTGCGCCGCCGCAAGCAGGACGTGGCCACCGAACTGCCGCCGCGCACCGAGGTCATCCAGCGCGTGCAATTGCAGGGCAAGCAGCGCGAGCTGTACGAGGCCGTGCGCACCACCGCCGACAAGCAGGTGCGCCGCGCGCTCGAGCGCCAGAGCTTCGACGGCGCGCAGATCACCATCCTCGACGCCCTGCTCAAGCTGCGCCAGGTCTGCTGCGACCCCAGATTGGTCAAAGGCACCACAAAAACGGCGCAGACGATGGAGCGCGCCAAGCTCGAACTGCTGGCCGACATGCTGCCCGCCCTGGTCGACGAAGGGCGCCGCGTGCTGGTGTTCTCCCAATTCACCGAAATGCTCGCGCTGGCGGCCGAGCTGCTCGACACCCTGGCCCTGCCCTACCTCACCCTCACGGGCCAGACACCGCCCCGCCAGCGCGGCGCGGTGGTGCGGCGGTTCCAGGCACGGGACGCCACCAGCGCCCCCATCCTGCTCGTCAGCCTCAAGGCCGGGGGCCTCGGCCTGAACCTCACGGCCGCCGACACCGTGATTCATCTCGACCCCTGGTGGAACCCCGCCGTGGAAGAGCAGGCCACCGCCCGCGCCCACCGCATCGGGCAGGACCAGCCGGTGTTTGTCTACAAGCTGGTGGTGGAAGGCAGCATCGAAGAACGCATGCTGGAACTGCAGGCCCGCAAGGCCGCGCTGGCCCAGGGCGTGCTGGGCCACGACGCCGAGGGCGCCGTCAAGTTCAGCGAGGCCGACCTGCACGCCCTGCTGGCGCCACTCACCGAACCAGCCAACAACCCGCTGGGCATTCCGGGCGAGGACGCGCTGCGCTGGGGCGGCACGGGCAAACGGCGCCCCCGGCCGCTGCAGCCGCCCGAGGCTTGAAGGTTTTTTGGCTGTCAGCGCTTGTCCAGCAAGCGCCAGCAGCTATCAAATTGAAAGCAGTCCAGGCCCTGTGCCTGCCTGCCCCGAAAAGTGCAGAATTCAAAAGCAAGCAACGGAGTGCGCCCCGCCCACCCCGTCCCTAGAGTGCATGGCATCGCAACCCACCTTGTGAGCCATCCACCATGAATCCGAACTCCGCCCACCTCCACGCGAAAGCCCCGCCCCTGCATTCCACCCGCGTTGCCACCATGCCCCACCGCGCAACACCCTCCGCCAAGGCCGCACAGGCCGCTGCCGCCACCCAGGCCGACCCGCGCTGGGCGGCGGTGGTGGCGCGCAGCGCGGCGGCGGATGGCAGCTTCTGGTACTCGGTGCAGACCACGGGCGTGTACTGCCGCCCCAGTTGCGCGGCGCGCACGCCCCGGCCCGAGAACGTGCGTTTCCATGCCAGCTGCGACGAGGCTGAAGCAGCCGGATTTCGCCCCTGCCAGCGCTGCAAGCCCCGGCAGCCCTCGGCGCTGGCACACCATGCCGAGCTGGTCACGCAGGCCTGCCGCATCATCGAAGCCGAAGAAGCCACCACGCTCGATGCGCTGGCGGCCCGCGTGGGGCTGAGCAGTTCGCACCTGCACCGCGTCTTCAAGCAGGCCACCGGCCTCACGCCCAAGGCCTACGCCGCCGCCCGGCGGGAGCAGCGTGTGCGCAGTGCCCTCAAGCAACAACCCACGGCCTCCGTGACAGACGCCATCTACGGCGCGGGCTACCAGTCGAGCAGCCGGTTCTATGAGAAATCCGCCCAGGTGCTGGGCATGACCCCCACGCGCTACCGCGCGGGCGGCGCGGCGCAGCGCATCCGCTTTGCGGTGGGGCAGTGCTCGCTGGGCGCGATCCTGGTGGCGCACAGCGGCCAGGGCCTGTGCGCCATCCTGCTGGGCGACGACCCCGAAGCCCTGGTGCACGACCTGCAGGACCGTTTTGCCCAGGCCCAGCTGGTGGGCGGCGATGCGCAATTCGAATCGCTCGTGGCCCAGGTCGTGGGCTTTGTCGAATCGCCCGGCCTGGGCCTGGACTTGCCGCTGGACGTGCGGGGCACGGCCTTCCAGCAGCGCGTGTGGCAGGCGCTGCGTGCCATTCCCCCGGGGCAGACCGCCAGCTATGCCGACATCGCCCGGCGCATCGGCGCGCCCACCGCCACCCGCGCCGTGGCGCAGGCCTGTGGCGCCAACACGCTGGCGGTGGCCATACCGTGCCACCGGGTGGTGCGCAGCGACGGCGCGCTCTCGGGCTACCGCTGGGGCGTGGAGCGCAAGCGGGCGCTGCTGGACCGCGAAGCCGGCGCCGCTGAACCAGCACACACGCGGGAGAAGGCCGCATGAGTGCCCTGCCTCAGGACACGCACCCCTGGCCTGCCCGCGTGGCGGCCCTCGACTGGGCCCAGGCCACCGACGACCTGCACACGCAGGGGCATGCGGTGCTGCCTCGGCTGCTGGGCGAGCACGAATGCACAGCGCTCGCGGGGCTGTACCGCCACGCCGGCCCGCCCCTGTTCCGCAGCCGCGTGGTGATGCAGCGCCACGGTTTTGGCCTGGGCGAGTACCAGTACTTCAGCTACCCGCTGCCGGACGTGGTGGCCGGGCTGCGCGATGCGCTGTACCCCCATCTGTGCCCCATCGCCAACCACTGGAACGCCGCCATGGGCATCGATGCGCGCTACCCGCCGCGCCATGCCGACTTCATCGCGCGCTGCCATGCTGCGGGCCAGTTGCGCCCCACGCCGCTGCTGCTGCAGTACGCGAGCGGCGACTACAACTGCCTGCACCAGGACCTGTACGGCGAGCACGTGTTCCCGCTGCAGGTGGCCATCCTGCTGTCGGAGCCCGGCCGCGACTTCACCGGTGGCGAGTTCGTGCTGACCGAGCAGCGCCCGCGCATGCAGTCGCGCGCCGAGGTCGTCCCCCTGCGCCAGGGCGATGCCGTGGCCTTCGCCGTGCACCACCGCCCCGTGCAGGGCACGCGCGGCGCCTACCGCGTCCACATGCGCCACGGCGTGAGCCGCGTGCGCTCGGGGCAGCGGCACACGGCGGGCATCATCTTTCACGATGCTGCATAGCGATGCTCCCGCTGAGGCGCCTTCGGGGCCTTCACCCCTCTCTCGCTGCGCGGGAGGGGCCGCGCCCGGTGGCCTGGCGGAGCCAGTTCCACGGGCGCGCTCGCCCGGATCGCGCCCGTTGCACCGGGTCGGGCCATCACGCTAGAACCATGAATCCATGAACCTCGGTCTTTTTGATGAACTGCCCGCCACGCCCCAGGCGCCCGAATGGCTGGAGCCAGGCGCCGTGGTGCTGCGCGGCTTTGCCCTGGCGCAGGCGGCGCAGCTGCTGCAGGCCGTCGAGGCGGTGGCGGCCCGCGCACCGTTCAGGCACCTGGTCACGCCCGGCGGCAAGCACATGTCGGTGGCCATGACGAACTGCGGGCCGCTGGGGTGGATCAGCGACCGCAGCGGCTACCGCTACGGCCCCACGGACCCGCTGACGGGCGAACGGTGGCCGCCCATGCCGGCGGTTATCCATGCGCTGGCCCGCGAGGCCGCCGGGGCGGCGGGCTACCCCGGCTTCGCGCCCGACGCCTGCCTCATCAACCGCTACAGCCCGGGCACGCGGCTGTCACTCCACCAGGACCGCGACGAGGGCAACTACGACCACCCCATCGTGTCCGTCAGCCTGGGCATCCCGGCGGTCTTCCTGTGGGGTGGCGCGCAGCGCACGGACAAGGCCCGCCGCGTGGGGCTGCTGCATGGCGACGTGGTCGTGTGGGGCGGCCCGGCGCGCCTGCGGTTCCATGGCGTGCTGCCGCTGACCGAGGCCGCGCATGCGCTGACGGGCGCGCAGCGCATCAACCTCACCTTTCGCCGGGCGCGCCAGGAACTTGGGCCGGTCTCTTCAGCAGGCGGTGCTGCCTAGCGCGGGTACCCCGTCTGCGACGCGATGGAGGCCAGCAGGTGGTCGGCCGCCGCGCGCCCGCGCAGGCTGTCGGCCACGGTGAGCCGCTTGCCGTTGCGCAGCTCCACCTCGATGCGGTAGAAGGTCTCCTGCCGCGCCCCCGTCTGGGTGGAATAGCTTTCGGCCACCCGCAGCCGGGCGATGTCCGTGGCGGGCGCCTGGTGGTGGACCAGCATGAGCCCCAGGAGCCGCCGCTCGGTGCGGATGCCCCGGCCGTCCAGCTCCACGCTGAGGCTGTTGGCCACCGCGTAGAAGCCGCCCACCACCGCCGCCCCGCCCAGGCCGCCGAAGGCGATGAGGAAGAGCACTGGCACATCCTGGCCGCCCGCCAGCGCGGCAATGCCCACGAACACCGCCCCGGCGAGCATCCAGACGATGGTCTGCTTCCAGGCGCGCCCATACGGCAGGTACAGCCGCACCCCACCGGGAATGCGCTCCAGCTCGCTCACCGCGGCCACCTCGGCGTGGCGCATTTCCCGTAGCTGCGGATGCTGCGCCGCGTCCGCGCGCGCCCCGTGGGAAGCCGCGCCGGTGGCGTACACCGGCACGTCGAACACACGCAGGAACCTGAGCCCGGGATCGGCCGATTCCACCTGCAGCCGCCATGCGTGGTGTTCGCTGTCCACCGGCTCCGTGGCGGGCAGGCCCGCCGGCACCCGCAGGCGCAAACCCAGCTGGATGCCATCGCCCCGGGGCTCGACCTGGGCCACGCCCTGGCTCTGCCATACCGTGGTTTCGCGCGACTCGCTCTTGCCGCCAGTGCGGCTGCGGTAGTGCCGCACGCAGCTGAGCGTGACCGCGAAGTGCTGCTGCCCGGGCCGGTGCGCCACGGGCAGCGCGAGCGTGGCGCCAAAATCGCCGCCGATGGCGCCTGGAAACGGGTCCAGCACCAGCCGCACATCGCCAAAGCGCCAGGCATCCAGCGTGGCCCGCACGGCCCACACCAGCGTCGCGACAGCCGCCAGCAGCAGGGCCCCGAACACGGCCACCAGCAGGTACTGGGGGCCGTCCAGCGCCTCGTCCCGGTGGGCGATCGCGGACGGCCATGCGATCGCATTGCAGACCAGGGCAAATGTCCATGCGACCCACACCTCATAGCGCTTGTTCGACCGGATGCTGTTGCCCGCCCAGGCCGGCCGCCCCATCCAGGGCTGGGCCGATGCCTCCAGCGCCTGCGTGCCGCGCCCGGCGCGGGGGCCGCGCCATGCGCCATGGAGCATGCCCAGGCCCACGCCGCCGAACAGCACCACGAACAGCATCTTGAACAGCTGCATGCCCGGGCGCAGGCTGCGGTCCAGCACGGCCTCGTGGGGGTTCGACGGGTTCACCCAGGCCTGCACCGGCTGGCCCTCGCGCTGGGCGGCCTCCAGGCGTTCCCCCAGCTGCTCCTGGAAGTCGCCGATGTTGTCCGCGCCGGACCCAATCGCCACGCGCTGGCCTTGATAGTCCCGGCCCCCCACCTGGTAGCGGTAGCTGGCCGACACGCTGTAGGTGGTGGACTTGCTGCCACGCGAGGTCTCCAGACGCGCCGACACCAGCGTGGCCGGCACCGGCTGCCAGCCCTGCATGCGGCCCCAGTCGTACAGCGTGGGCAGCACGCCGAAAAGCAGCATGCCCACGCCCACGGCGGCAAAGGGCAGCGCGAACAGCGCCATCGCCCAGGTGCCGGACTTGCCCCCGCCCTTGCGCGCCTGGGCCTCGCGGTGCTTCTTTCTCCGGGTGTTGCTGGTGGCCATCGGTGTGCTGATGACGTGGCGCATGGCGGCCGGGGCCCTGCCCGCCACCGGCAGCGTGGCGGGCAAGGCGCGGCCGGCCACGGCGTCACGTCCTCCTCCCTGTGTTCTTGTGTGCTGGAAAAATCTGCGCCTCCCGTGCGCTGGCACGGCCTGGACGGGGGCAGGCCTGATTCTGCGACCCGCCGCGCGCACGCGCAATGCATGTGGGGTGGTTGTCGTTTTTTGAATCTTTCAGGGCCCTGGCGCTTCATGGATAGGCGCCGATAGCTACATATTCGATAGCAAAAGTACCCCTGCCCCGGCAGCCCATCGGGGCACCAGGGCGAATCGGCCTTTGCCAGAATGGCGCCATGACCACGCCCACCGCATCCCACCGCGCGCCCCGCTACTGGCTCATGAAGTCCGAGCCGGACGAGTGCTCCATCGACGACGCGCTGGCCGCCCCGGACGCCACCGTGCCCTGGACCGGGGTGCGCAACTACCAGGCGCGCAATTTCATGCGCGACGAGATGCACATCGGCGATGGCGTGCTGTTCTACCACTCCAGCTGCCCGGAACCGGGCATCGCGGGCATTGCCCGCGTGGCGTCTTCCGTGCGGCCCGACCCCACCCAGTTCGATCCGCAATCGCCCTACCACGACCCCAAATCCCCGCCGGACAAGCCGCGCTGGCTGCTGCTGGACGTGCAGGCGGTGCGCAAGACACGGCTCGTCAACCTGGCGCAGCTGCGGGCGCGCCCCGAACTGGGGGAGATGCGGGTGCTGCAGCGGGGCAACCGCCTGTCGATCACGCCGGTGGAGCCTGCCGAGTGGAGCCTGATCCTGGAGATGCTGGAGCCGCGCGCGGCGGCCCGCCACGGGTAGCGGGAAACGGCCCCGGGGCTACCCCGGCGGGGGTGGCGCGGGTACCGGCCCGTCTTGCGGCACCGGCGCCATGGGCGCCGAGCGCACGCAGTTGCGGCCGTCCGCCTTCGCGCGGTACAGCGCGGCATCCGCCCGTTCCACCAGCTGCGGCCATCCGGCCTCGCCCCGGTAGCCGCACGCCACGCCAAAGCTGGCCGTGACGCGCAGCGCGGTGTCCTCCGCCGAGGTGAAGGTTTCCCGCTCGAGCGCCTGGCGCAGCTTCTCGGCGATCACGAGGGTCCCGGCCATGTCGTCCCCCGCAACCAGCACCGCGAACTCCTCCCCGCCAAAACGGGCCACGATGTCGTTGGAGCGCAGAACCGTGCGCAGCAGCCTGGCGACCTGGATGAGCACGCGGTCGCCGGTGGGATGGCCGTGGGTGTCGTTGACGGCCTTGAAGTGGTCGATGTCCAGGAGGATGAGGCACATCGGGTCCCCCGCGCCCCTTCCGGCCCGCTGGGCCTGCGCGTGCCCGTCGAGCGCCCGGCGGTTGAGCAGCGAGGTCAGGCCGTCCGTCTCCGCCAGGCTCTTGAGCTCGTTGGCCATGGACGCCCGCTCCCTGAGCTTGCCCTGGAGCACCTCGATGGCGCGAAAGAGGCCGGTGACCTCGCCCGCGGCCGTGGGGTGCCCGTAGGGCACGGCGGGCCGGTCTTCGGCCAGCCGCAGGACCGCCGCGTGGGCATGGAGCAGCGGGCGGAAGACGCGGGCCCGCACCGAAAGAATCAGCCACACCAAGATCGCGAAGATGGCGCCCGTCACGACCGCCACCGCCGCCAGGGTGGCCAGCGCCGCATCCCTGTTGTGCTCGGACCGCTTGACCGCCGCGTCCAGGAAAACGCTGCGGTAGGTTTCAATCGGCCGCATGGTCGGCACGTAGCGCTCGGTGAACTCGGTCGCCGACATCGTGTAGCGGGCGCCCGGGCGTCCTTCGGCGATCAGCCGGTCGATCAGCGCAAAACCATCGCCGAAGTAGCCGCGTTCGATCTCTTCGCGGGTTCTTGCCAGCGTTTCATTGTCATGCAGCCCCCCGTGGGCGCCGATCACCTGCCACAGCGCCCTCAGCCGCCCCTGCGTTTGCCGGCTCTCGATGATGTTCTTGAGCGGCAGGCGCTGCCCCAGGGCGATGGGCGCCATGATCTGCGAGGCGGCCCGTCCCCCATAGTCCCGGAAGTCGTTGAGCATCTGGCCGATCAGGACGGGAGAGGCCAGGCTCGCGTCGTGGTGCAGGATCTCGTTGGCCTGCCACGCGATGATCGCCTGGACTTTGTCGGACGCCTCGAACATGCCCTGGATGGCCGCATCCAGCTCGTCCGGACGCAGCGAGGCCAGGGGCACCGCCGCCGCCTCGTCGACCTGGCGCCGCGCCCGGGCCAGCTGCTGCGTGACACCCTCCAGCAACGCCGGCGGCACGGGGTGGTGGTGCAGGCCCCAGCGCGGCGGCTGCGGCTGCGCCAGCGCCGCCAGCGCGGCGTCCACCCGGGACCGCAACTGTGCCAGGCGCCGGGTTCCCGCGCTGTCGGGCGCGGGCGTTTCGGACATCACGACATTCGCGGGCCCCCGCTCCGCCGCGACCAGGGTGGCGATATCGAGAACGCGCCGGAAATGCTGGATGTCGTGCAGCCCCTGCCGCGCCATCTCGAATTCGTGGAACGTCGGCACCACGATCGTCAGCGCGAGCAGCGCCGTGGCGAGGATCGCGATCGCGACATGGATCGACAGCCTCGTGTTGAAGCTGCGCTCCGGCGACACCGCGGGGCTGGCGTCCTGCGCGGTGTCCGCCGCGTCCATGGCGCCCGCCGCGCCCTCTCCTTCTTCTTTTTTCTCTGTGGAAAACAGTGGAAAGAACAGCTTGAACCTCCTGGAGCCCCGAAATTGCACCCATTGCGCGCAGCGGCATGCCGCCCGGCTGCCAGACTAGGTTACCACCTGCAACCAGAGGCCCAGGGGGGTGATACCCGCAGGGCCCCGCCCCACGGCATGCCGGGCGCCGGTAGGAACGTGCTGACGGCCGCCTGCTTTCCCGTCCGACATCCGGCGGGCCGGCCGGCGCGCAGTGTGGTCCCTTTCACCACCACTTAGGAGCACGACATGCGCACGGCAAGCAATGAGCTCATGCAGCTGGAAAGGAAATTCTGGCAATCGATGGTCGACGAGGACACGGACACCGCCCTCGCCATGCTCGATGAACCGGCACTGATGGTCAGCAGCCACGGCGCCATGCAGTTTGACCACGCCACCTACCGGCGGATGGCGGAACAGGGCCCGATGGTGATCAAGTCCTTCGAGCTGAGCAACATGAACGTGCTGTTCCCCGACGACAACACGGCCGTCCTGACCTACCACGCGCGGCAGGCCCTCACGCCCCGTGGAAAGTCGGAAGAAATCAATCAGGAAATGACGGATTCGTCCGTCTGGACGCGCAAGGACGGCGAGTGGCGCTGCGTGATGCACACGGAAACGCCCGTGGACGCCCGCCCGCAGCACTGACCTCCCCGCCCGGGCCCGCCGCGCAACCGGCCACGGCCGTGCGGCCTACTCAGGTTGCTGGGGTTGCTGGGATTGCGGCGGCTGCTGGACAGCGACCGCCGCCCGTGCCTGGGCATGCAGCTTGGCCAGGAACTCCCGGTCCAGCAGCAGCCACAACATCACCGGGGCCAGCGCGGTGAAGATGAACAGGTTGAAGTGGTAGAGGAACGCCACCACGTCGGCCACCCACCCGGGCAGCCCCGTCTGCACGAACACCTCGCGCCCGGCGCGGTTGAAGGCGTCGTTGCACCACTGCAGGGCGACGTTGACCGCCTGGATCGGCAGCATGGCCACCGAGCCGATGAGCAGTTTTCGCACCCAGCCGCGAGGAAACGAGGCAAGCAGCAATGCCCACAGGATCACGATGCCGTAGCCCAGCAGGCGGTAGTCCACCACGGGGGCGAGCTTGCCCGAGCGGAACTGGCCGTTTTGCACCGAGACCACCTTGAGCGTGGTGTTCAGCACCCCGGTGGTCTCCTTCTGGGTGTAGCTCAGCGCCCAGTGGAACACTGCGGAAGACGCCTCGCCCGCCATGAAGAACACGGGCTTGGAGAGTTGCGGCGACAGGTAGTACCACAACGGCATCAGGCACAGCAGGCTGCCAATGGCGACCAGCAGGAAACGTCCGACCGAACTAAGCTGCATTGGCGAGGGGGGGTTGAGGGGGTGAGGGGGGTTGTTGCCGGGCGATCCAGCGGATCCAGAGCATCCAGACCACCAGCACATCCAGCATGATGAGCGCCTGCCAGAGGTACAGGTGGGCAAACTCGAACACGGTCATGTTCCACTTGCCCAGGTAGTACAGGCTGATGATGCGCAGCAGGTTGACGGCCTGCACCGCCGCGATGCCGATGGCGATGCCGGCGAGCTTGTGTTTCCAGCTCGAAGGAAACGCGATCATGCCGGCGATGAGGATGATCGCCGCCTCCACCCCGTTGCAGCCCGCCTCGATGGACACCGCGAAGCCCGTGGCCTTGCTCATGAGGATGCGGCCGTGGTGCGCCACGTCGGCATCGAGCGGGGTCATGAGCGCCGCGCTGGCGGTGGCTAGCAGGCTGGTCCAGGGCTCGATGGCGACCCGTTGTACCTCGTCGAGCATGTCGATGCGAAAGAGAACCGCCAGCACCACGATGAAAATGAGAAAGAATCGGACCATACGTCGATGAGAAGAACCTGGTGAGGCGCACCAGCGCGCCAGGATTGCGGCAGGCGGCGAGGCCATGACAATGCGGGCCCGTTCACTCGGGCGCCGCAAAGAATATCAGAAGCCATCCCAAATCCACAAAGCCCGAATGGCATGGGCAGGGCGTTGGTCCCCGGCGCATGTCCCGGAGACGGCGCTTAAAGGTCCGGCGCCGCGTACACCAGCACCTTGAGGGCGCGTTCCGGGTCCACGTCCGCAAATGCCGCCGGGTTGTCCACCCTCTCCACGAACGACAGCCCGGGCGCCTGCGCCTGCATCTGCTCCCGCAGGAATCCCTCGCCCAGCTCCGGCGCGTTCAGGCACAGCAGCGCGTGTCCGCCGGGCGCCAGCAGGTCCGGCAGACGGCGCATGAGGCGGGCATAGTCCTTCGTGGCCACGAAGCTGCCCTTCTGGTAGCTCGGCGGGTCCACGATGACCAGGCCATACGGCCCGCTGCGGGTGATCTTGCCCCAGCTGCTGAAGATGTCGTGCGCCAGAAAGCTCGCGCCCGTGGCGATGCCGTTGAGCTGGTGGTTCTGCTGGCCCACCGCGATGGCGCCATGGCTCATGTCCACGTTGACCACCTGCCGCGCGCCCGCCTGCAGCGCCACGACCGAGAACGCACAGGTGTAGGCAAAGAGGTTGAGCACCTTCAGGCCGTAGCGGTCCGCGCTGCGCGCGGCGGCAAAGTCGCGCACCCAGCGGCGGCCGCCGGCCATGTCCAGGAACAGGCCGTGGTTCTGCCCACGCAGCACGTGCACGCGAAAACGTGCACCGGCCTCGGGGACCGCATGCGGGTCGGGCACGGCGCCCGCCATCAGGCGGGTATCGCTGCGGCCCTCGGCGCGCAGCGCCTCGCCCCGGTGCTGGAACACCCAGTTCAGCGGCTGGCCATCCGGCGCGATCAGCGACCACCGCGCCTGCAGCGCGGCGCCAATGGCGTCGAGCGCTTCCTCGGTGGCCGGGGCAAAGCTGGTGAGTACAAAAACGGGCGGGTACACATCGAGCACCCATTGCTCGCAGCCCGGGTGCAGCCCGCCCCGGCCGTGGAAGATGCGCTGGGCATCGGTGGGCAGGGGCATCGCGGCGATGGCGTCGAGCAGGGCTTGCATGGAGAAAAAAGGCTTCAATGAACGGAAATCAGGAGAAAACGGCCGCATGCGCTGGTGCACTCATGCCGCACAGCTATTATTTCAATAGCAACCATGGATTATCGCCTGTGGCCCGGCGCGGGCGGGCTGCGGCCGGGTGGCTTGTGCACCCGCCGTGCCGGCCTGTCAGGCTTCTCCTGCGCTGTCGGCCCCGGGCGGGGTCTGCCGCGCCAGCCACTGCTTGCGCGAAGTGCGCAGCTTGAAGCGCTGGCGGTAGGCCCCCGGCGTCACCCCGCACACGCGGGCGAACACCTTGCGAAAGCTGCCCGTGTCGCTGTAGCCGCATTGTTGCGCCACATCTTCCACGGTCAGGTAGGTGGTCTGCAGCAACGCCTGCGCCTGGGCGATGCGCAGGCGGTGCAGGTAGTCCTGGGGGCTTTCGCCATGCACCTGGGCAAACCAGCGCAGCAAGGTGCGCGGACTGGTGGCAGCGGCGCGGGCCGTGGCCTGCAGGCTGTAGGGTTCGTTGCGGTGGGCCTGCAGCCAGCGCCGCGCCAGCTCCAGGGCGCCCGCGGCCAGCGGATGGCCGGTGGGGGTTTCCATGGCGGCGGTGGCCGTCAGCTGCCGCTCCCGGTCGAACAGCAGCGCGTGCATTGCCGCCTGCGCCAGTTCGGCGGCGGGCGTGTGGCCGAGCAGGTCCAGCACGGCTGGGAGGGTGTCCTGCAGGGATGCCGTGGTCCACAGGGCGCCATCGCGTTGCCAGGCCTGCTCCCGCTGCCACACCACGTCGGCAGGAGGCGCTCCATCGGCGGCAGCCGGCCCGCTCTCGCTGGACTGCAGCACGATGGACGGCGCGAACACCCACGGCAGCGCCGCCTTGCGCCCCGCCAGCAACCCGCAGTGGGCCAGCAGGCTGGAGCCGTTGAACAGCGCCAGGGCCCTGCCGCCCCCGCGCAGGTGGCTGTGCAGCATGGCGCCGAAGTGCTGGCTGTAGCGGCTGCTGACCTCGCGCAACTGGGGCCCCGTGGGCACCAGCCAGCCGGGGATGACGACCACGTGCAGAGGGCCTTGCGAGCCATCGCCCCCTGCTGGCACGGGGGGCGGGGTGGCATCGCCCTCATGCGGCATCGGCAGCCAGAACCAGCGCAGCGCGGGCTGCGCGCCACCGGGCCGCATGGCGGCCAGCATGTTCATGGCACGCAGGGCGTCCACCACCGCGGTGGCCGTGCTGGCAATGCTGTCGCGCCCCCAGAGGATGCCCACATTCACGCAGGACGAAAGGACGGTGGTGCGGACGGGCATGGTGGCGATATTGCCACCATTCGTGGCCAAACCACCACCCCGTTGAGGTGTTACCGGGCAGTAGCATGGTTGCGCGACCACAGCACCCCGCCGGCGATGCGAACCGCCCGCGGGTCCAACACCCAGGAGACCTGAACCCATGCGACAGACCCCAGCCACCGCCGGCCAGACGACGGCATTGACCACCCTCGCCGCTGCCTGCGCCGCCCTTCTTCTGGCGGGTTGCGCCATCCAGCCCGGCGCGGCGGGCAGCGACCGCGGCGTGACCATCGAGCGCACCACCTACGGCATTCCGCACATCACCGCGCAGGACCCCGAATCGCTGGCCTACGGCGTGGCCTATGCCTATGCGCAGGACAACGTCTGCATGACGGCCGACCAGCTCGTGACCGCGCGCGGCCAGCGCAGCAGCACCTTCGGCGGCCAGGCCATCGGCCTGCTGGGGCGCCGCTACATTCCCAACGAACAGATCGACCTGTTCATGGCCGCCCACATGGACGACGCCGCGCTGGAGCGCCACTGGGCGGCCACGAGCCCGCAGGTGCAGGCCATGGCGCGCGGCTACGTGGCGGGCTACAACCGCTACCTGGCCGACAACGCCGCCGCGCTGCCCGATGCCTGCCGCGGCAAGCCCTGGGTGCAGCCCATGACGCTGGCGCAGTACCGCCGCATGGCCGAAGTGGTGGCCGTGCAGGCCGGCATCGCCGCGCTGGCCGACGGCATGCTGGGCGCCCAGCCACCCGCCGCCAAGGCCGCGCAGGCCCCCGCCCCTGGCGTGGAGCTGGCCGACGCCGCCCAGGCCCTGCGCGACGTGGGCCTGCTCGACTCGCCCCTGGGCTCCAACGCCTGGGCTTTTGGCAAGGACGTGACGGCCAACGGCAGCGGCATGCTGCTGGGCAATCCGCACTTTCCGTGGAGCGGCCCCAACCGCTTCTATGAAATGCACCTCACCATCCCCGGCCAGATGGACGTGATGGGCGTGGGCATCGGCACCTACCCCATGGTCTCCATCGGCTTCAACAAAGATGTCGCCTGGTCGCACACGGTGTCCACCGGCAAGCGTTTCACCTTCTACGAAGTGACGCTGGCCGAGGGCGATCCCACGACCTACCTGGTGGACGGCAAGCCGGAGAAGATGACGGCCCACAAGGTCAGCGCCCAGGTTCCCGGCCCGGACGGCAAGCTCCAGGCGCGCGAGCACACCGTGTGGTCCACCCGCTGGGGCCCGCTGGTGGTGGTGCCCCGCGCCGGCCTGACCTGGAACGCCAGGACCGCCTACGCGCTGCGCGACGCCAACACCGGCAACACCCGCATGATGGACGCGGCCCTGGCCTTTGCGCGCGCCCGCTCGGTGCAGGACCTGCACAAGGCGCACGCCAACCTGGGCCTGCCCTGGGTGAACACCCTGGCGGCCGACCGCAGCGGACAGGCCATGTACGCCGACGTGAGCGTGGTGCCGGACATGGACGCCGCGCAGCTCGCGCGCTGCGCCCCCAGCCAGCCCGCCGCCGCGCTGCGGGCCGCCGCAGGCCTGGTGGTGCTGAACGGATCGCGCGCCGACTGCGACTGGCACCGCGACAGCGCATCGCCCGTCCCGGGCCTGATCCCCATCGGCCGCATGCCCGTGGCCTTCCGCACGGACTGGGTGCACAACAGCAACGACAGCTTTGTCTACACCCACCCGGGGCAGAAGTTCGACGGCATCTCGCCCATGGTGGGCGACGCCAGCCTCACGCGGCCCCGCACGCGCGCCGGCCTCGCGGAAATCCCCGAGATGCTCGGCCGTGGCAAGGTCACGCTGCAGGCCATCCAGGACCAGCTGTTCCAGAACCGCAACTTCATGGCCCAGGTGGTGGTGCCCGACCTGCTGGCCGCCTGCGACAAGGCGCCCTCGGCAGAGTCGCGCGGCGGCTGCGCCGCCCTGAAGGGCTGGGACCGCCGCAACAACCTGGACGCGCGCGGCGCCCATGTGTTCCGCGAGTTCTGGCGCACCGCGCGCAACATCCCCGGCGTGCACCGCGTGCCGTTCGATCCGGCACAACCCGTGGCCACGCCCGCCGGCCTGAAGATGGACGACGCCGCCACCGCCACCAAGGTGTGGGAAGCCCTGGACGGCGCCGTGAAGACCGTCCGCGCGAGCGGCTTTGCGCTGGACGCCACCCTGGGCAGCGTGCAGCGCCCGGACATCACCGAAGAGCCCATCGCGCTGCATGGCGGCGAGGAGTTCGAAGGCGTGCTCAACAACCTGGGCCGCCAGGAACCCGCGCCGCTCAATGCGCGTGGCCTGCGCATCGACTACGGCACCAGCTACGTGCAGACGGTGACCTTCGACGCCAAAGGCCCGGTGGCCCAGGCCATCCTGACCTACGGCCAGTCCACCAACCCGGCATCGCCACACGCCAACGACCAGATGCGCCTGTTCTCTGCCAAGCAGTGGCACACCCTGCCCTTCCACCGCGAGGACGTGGTGAAGGCGCGCATCGGCGAGCCGCTGCGGCTGGTGAGGCACTGAGCCTGTTCGAGGTTTTCTAGAGGTCGCGCAAGCGCCTGGCCGCAATGGGATGCCAGGCGCGGCGCGCCGCCCCGATAGCCCGCACCGAGCCCGCCGACAGCCCGGCTACGGGCAAGCGCCGCAACGCCGCAGGCCGCCCGGCAAGGCGCTTGCCCGAAGGCTGGAATGTCATCGGGCGATTGCACGCCAATGCGATCCCCGAAAAGATCTTGAATGGGTTCCGAGGGCCGCCGGGCTCCGAAAATGCCATTACAGTCATTGCCGGAGCCCACTGCCGGGCCTGCGCACTCTTGATTGAAAGGAATTGCATGCTGTCCATCCTCGGAACCATCATCGTCGGCTTCATCGTCGGGCTGATCGCGCGCGCCGTGAAACCCGGCGACGACAAGCTGGGCTTGATCATGACCACCGTGCTGGGCGTTGCCGGGTCGCTGGCGGCAAGCTATGTGGGCAGCGCCATGGGCTGGTACGCACCCGGCGCGCCCGCCGGATGGATCGCATCGGTGGCCGGTGCCATCGTGCTGCTGGTGATCTACGGGCTGCTCAAGAAGAAGGCCTAGCTGTGATGTCTCAATAGGTTGTTCATCCGTCTCGGATTTGGGAAGCTGTGGTTACCAGGCCAAGCAACTCAAGTCAGGAGAGACGGATGAACAGTCATAAGCATGCCCGCTTGACGGCTGCGGGTCGAGCCCTGCTGGTCAGCAGGGTATTGGACGAAGGCTGGTGCGTGACAGCGGCCGCCCAGGCCATGGGCGTGAGCTGCCGCACCGGGTTCAAGTGGGTGGCCCGCTTCAGGGCCGAAGGCACCGCAGGGCTGTGTGATCGAAGCTCGCGACCGCATCACGGCCCCACAGCTTGCCGCCCCGAACAGGTGAGCCAGTTCGAACTGCACCGCCGACAACGCCTGCCGTTGTGGCGCATCGCCCGCGAGTGCGGCCGCAGCCTGTCCACCGTGGCCCGGCACATGGCCCGCCTGGGCTTGAGCCGCTTGAGCGCCTTGCAACCGCCCGTGCCCGTGTGCCGCTATGAGCGGGCCAGCCCTGGCGAGTTGCTGCACATCGACACCAAGCGCCTGGGACGCATCCAGGGCGTGGGCCACCGAATCACGGGCCAGCGCCAGCACCGCAACCGAGGCATCGGCTGGGACGCCGTGCATCTGGCCATCGACGATCACTCCCGGGTCTCCTTCGCCCGGGTGTTGGGCGATGAGACGGCCCCGAGCTGCGTGCAGTTCCTGCGCCAGGCCGTGGACTACTACGCCAGCCTGGGCGTGCGCATCGAGCGCGTCATGACCGACAACGGCGCGGGCTACAAGAACACCTTCGGGGCAGCCTGCCAGGAACTGGGCATCCGGCACATCCGAACACGGCCCTACACGCCCAAGACCAACGGCAAGGCCGAGCGCTTCGTGCAGACCAGTTTGCGCGAATGGGCCTATGCCAGACCCTACGAGAGTTCAGCCCAGCGCCAAGCTGCATTGCAGCCATTCATTGACGGCTACAACTGGTGTCGACCACACTCCGCTCTCAACCATCAGCCGCCCATGAGCCGCATTCCGGCCATGAACAACCTCCTGAAAATCAACACCTAGCCACCGCGCCCGCTGGCCCGCCGGTTTGAAGAAAATCGGCCTCCAGCGCCCATGGGTAAAGCGCAAGCAGCTATCTAAACAATAGCAAATTGCTGCTGCAGCGCCACATGCTGCAGCAGCATGATCGTCTTTCCGTCCTGGATGGCGCCCCCGGCGATGCCCGCCAGGGCCTCGGCCAGCGGCATCTCGATGACCTCGATGTCCTCGCCCTCGTTCACCAGGCCGCCTCCGGCCCGCACGCGGTCCTGCGGCTCGTACTCGGCAATGAAGAAGTGCAGCTTCTCGGTGACCGAACCCGGGCTCATGTACGCCTCGAACACCTTGCGCGGCTGGCGCACGCGGTAGCCGGTTTCCTCCTGCGCCTCGCGGCGGATGCAGGTCTCGGGGTCGTCCCCGTCAAGCAGCCCGGCGCAGGCCTCGACCAGCAATCCGTCCGCGCACCCATTGAGGAAGGCCGGCAGCCGGAACTGGCGCGTGAGCACCACCGTGCCCCTGCGCGGGTCGAACAGCAGCAGCGCCGCGCCGTTGCCCCGGTCGTAGGCCTCGCGGCTCAGCGTCTGCCACTGGCCGTCGCGCCGGCGCAGCGAAAAACTGACCTTGCGCAGCACGTACCAGTTGTCGGACAGCAGTTGCACGTCCAGCAGCTTCACGTGCTCCGCGCGGGCATTGAGCTCGGCGATGGGCACGGCGGGCACCGGGCGGCTCATGCGGCATGCCCCCGGGCGCCAGCCTGGCGCCGGGGCAGCTCATCGACGTGGTGGAACACGGGCAGCCCGCGTGCCCGGGCCCGCGCCACGTCCATGTCCGCGCCACGCGACGCGCCGGGCAGGCGCAGCACGGCATCGCAGCGCGCCAGCAGCCGCTCTGCCACGGGGTACTGGTAGGCATGGAAGACGGCATCGCCCGGCTCGCGCCCGCCCGCCGCATGGATGATGGGCAATGCCAGCCACTCGCCCAGCAGGGGCAGATGGCCGCGCTCGTAGATCGGCAGCGCGGCCGCCTCCAGGCGGGCCCGGTTGGCGGCGATGCGGTCCGCGTCGCCGTCGGTGCCAGAGAGGTACGGGCCGGCGATCAGCACCAGCAGCGGAAAGTCAGTGTCGGAAGGGGCGGGCATGGTGTTGCAATATTCAATACGTGCAATATCATGCACAAACATGCAAATTCGCGCAACCCACCCATGCTGACCACACAACGCAAGCGACTCCTGCTCGACCGCCTTCGGCGGGACGGACAGATCGTGGCCAAGGCTTTCAGCGAAGAGCTGGGCATTTCGGAAGACACCGTGCGGCGCGACCTGCGCGAACTGGCCGCCGAGGGCCTGCTGCAGCGCGTGCATGGCGGCGCCCTGCCCGCCTCGGCCGCCGTGGGCAGCCTGCGGGCCCGTGAGCAGCTGGCCCCTGAAGACAAACGCGCCCTGGGCCGTGCCGGGGCGGCCCTGGTGCGGCCTGGCCAGGTGGTGATCCTCGACGGTGGCACCACCTCGCTGCAGGTGGTGTTGCACCTGCCGCTGGCGCTGCGCGCCACCGTGGTCACGCACAGCCCCGCCGTGGCCGTGGCATTGGCCGGACACCTGCAGATCGAGGTACTGGTGCTGGGCGGCCGGCTGTTCCGCCATTCGATGGTGAACGTGGGCGCCAGCGTGGTCGAGGCCGCCGCGCAGCTGCGCGCGGACCTGTACCTGATGGGCGTGACCGGCGTGCATGCCGAAGCGGGCCTGACCACGGGCGATTTCGAGGAGGCCGCCGTGAAACGCGCCCTGCACCAGCGCGCGGCCGAAACCGTGGTGCTGGCATCCGCCGACAAGCTGGGCGCGGCATCGCCCTTCACGATTGCGCCCCTCGGCGAACTGGCGGCCCTGGTGGTGCCCGCGTCCACGCCCGCGGCACTGCGCAAGAAGCTGCAGGCGGGTGGCGTCACGGTGACCACCGCAGCCGCCGCCTGATCTGATCAGCCCAAGGGCCCCGCGCCCAGGCGCAGGTGCGCCACCAGCGCCTGGGCAAAACCCGACAGCACCGCCCCCTTGCGCACACAGATCTGCAGGTCGCGCTGCGCCCAGGGCTCGTCCATCTCCACCACCACCGGCGGCTCGCTCAGCCCCGCCACCTGCAAGGCCGCGCCGCGCGGCACCAGCCCGATGCCCACGCCCGCCCCGACCATGCGGCACACCGCCTCGAAGCTGCGCACCTGGATGCGCACGTCCAGGTGCCGGCCCAGCTCGGCGGCGGCATTCATCGTGAAGGTGTGGATGGCCGAGCCCGCGTGCAGCATGACAAACGCGTGGTCGAGCACCTCGGCGAACCCCACCTTCGCCCGCCCGGCCAGCACATGGCCCGCCGGCACGATGAGCACCAGGCGGTCCTGCCGGTACGGGGCCAGCTCCACCCCCGCGCCCGAGCCGCTGTCGGCCAGCACGCCCACCTCGATCTCGCCGCTGGCCACCGCCACCACGATGTCCGCGCTGGTGCGTTCCTCCAGGCTCACGCTCAGCTGCGGATGCCGCTTCAGGAAACCCGCCAGGTCGTCGGGCAGGAAGGTGTGCGTGGCATGCGTGTTGGCCCACAGGCTCACGTGGCCGCGGATGCCGGTGGCAAACGGCGAGAGGTTGGCATGCATCTGCTCGATGCTGGCCAGCACCTGGCGGGCATTGCGCAGCAGCGCCTCGCCCGCACGGGTGAGCACGAGGCCCCGGGTCTGGCGCTCGAAGAGCGCGGTGTTCAGCGCCTCCTCCAGGCGCCGCAGCCGGTGGCTGGCCGACGACGGCGCCAGACAGGCGCGCGCGGCGCCGCGCGTGAGGTTGCGCTCTTCGGCAATGGCGACAAAAAGGCGCAGATCGATCAGGTCATAGGTCAATGGAGGCCCCTTGGCATTCGTCCACAACGAACGGACGGTTGCGGCAATAACAATTGTGCCCGCCGCGCCCGGCAGGCACCATCGGGCGCATCGATCTTTCTGGGCCCGCCTTTGAGCCTGCATGGCGTTCGCATTTTTTACATGCCCTGACCACTTGCAGCGCGCCCTTTCCCCCCGCGCCCACACCCTCTGCCCGCATCCCATGCCCTGGAAACACTGGTCCGCCGAACGCCTCGGCCTCATCCTCGCCATCCTGGCCGCGCTGGGCTTCTCCTTCAAAGCCATCTTCGTGAAGCTGGCCTATGCCGTGCCCCAGGCCGTGCCGGTGGATTCCGTCACCCTGCTGTGCCTGCGCATGGCGTTTTCCGTGCCCGTGTTCGCCTGGGTGGGCTGGCGTGCCAGCCGCAACCTGGCCCCGCTCACCCGGCGCGACTGGCTGCTGGTGATCGCGCTGGGCCTGCTGGGCTACTACGGCGCGAGCATCCTCGACTTCATCGGCCTGCAGTACATCACCGCCAGCCTGGAGCGGCTGATCCTGTTCACCTACCCCACGCTCACCATCCTGATCGGCGTGCTGTTCACGGGCAAGCGGGCATCCCGGCGCGAGATGGGGGCGCTGCTGCTGTCCTACGCGGGCATCGGCCTGGCCTTCGCGCACGACTTGCACATTGCGGGCGACACGCACGCCGTGCTCATCGGCGCGGGCTTCGTGTTCGGCTCGGCCGTGTCGTACGCGTTCTACCAGGCAGGCAGCGAGCCCGCCATCCGGCGCCTGGGCGCGGCACGCTTCACGGCGCTGGCGATGCTGGTCTCCACGGTCGCCACGCTGGCGCACTTCATCGTGTCCCAGCCCGCGGGCTCCCTGGTGCAGCCGGCCCCGGTCTACCTGCACGCGCTGGGCATGGCCATTTTCTCGACCGTGCTGCCGGTATTCATGACCTCGGCGGCCATCCGCCGCATCGGCGCAGCCCAAACCGCGCTGGTGGGCACGCTGGGCCCCATCCTCACGATCTTCTTCGGTTGCTGGCTGCTGGACGAGCCGCTGTCCTGGCCGCAGATGGCGGGGGCCGCGCTGGTGCTGGCGGGGGTTCTGCTCATCAGCAAACGCGGCGCGCCGGCGGTGCGCCAAGCGAAAGAGGGATCGACTTCGCCCGCATCCGTTGAATCCACCGTCAGACCGACCTGACCCCTCGCGGCGGTCGGCTCCTAGGGGCGGCGCGCACTTCCTTCCAGTCAGCGCCTAGGCCGCAAAGGTGCCTGTGCCTGTGGTCGCGCTCGCGGGCTTACTTCAACCCCAGCCGCGTCAGCTTCTTGATCAACCCCACCCGCGAAATCCCCAACCGCCGCGCCGCCTCAGACTGGTTGCCCGACACCGCCACCATGGTGTCGCGCACCATGCGCACTTCCAGCTCCATCAGCGCGGCGTCCAGGGGGCCGGTGCTGCCGGGCGGGGCCGGCGGATGGGTTTTGAGGTTCGCTGCGGTGTCGCTCACGTCGGGCATATCGCCGCTGGCCAGTTGCAGCAGCTCGGCATCCACCTCGCGCTGGTCGGGCATCAGCAGTGCCCCGGCGGACTCCACCACGGCTTTGAGCTCGCGCACATTGCCCGGCCACTCGCGCGCCATCAGCCACGCCAAGGCGCTGGCTGACAGGCTGGCACGGTGCGCCACGCGGTGCAAAAAGCGGGTGGCCAGCAGCGGGATGTCGGCGGGCCGCTCGGCCAGCGACGGGGTGCGCAGCACCACGCCTTTGAGGCGGTAGAACAGGTCTTCGCGGAACGTACCGTCGCGCACCATCGCTTCCAGATCGCGGTGGGTGGCCGCCACCACGCGGGTGTCGGCGCGCTTGGGCACACGGCCACCCACAGGCACAAAAGTGCCCTCTTGCAAAAAGCGCAGCAGCTTGACCTGCATGGGCGGCGGCATCTCGCCCACCTCGTCCAGAAACAGCGTTCCGCCGTGCGCGGCCTCCACCAGGCCGGGCTGGTCGCGGTAGGCGCCGGTGAAGCTGCCTTTCATGTGCCCGAAGAGCTCGCTCTCCAGCAACTCTGCCGACAAGGCACCGCAGTGGATGGCGACAAAGGCCTCGCTGCGGCGGGCGCTGCAGGCGTGCAAGGCGCGGGCCACCAGTTCTTTGCCGGTGCCCGTGGGGCCCAGCACCAGCACGCTGACGTGGGTGGGCGCCACGCGGCGCACCAGGGCGCGCAGTTGCACCGTGGCGGCCGCCTGCCCCACCATGCCCAGGTCATCCAGCGACTGCCCTGCGCGCAGGGCGGCCAGTTCGGCATCGAGCCGCGCCTTGCGCAGGCCGCGCGCCACCACAAACCGCAGCATGTCGGGGTCGATGGGCTTGGTCAGAAAGTCCCAGGCACCCAGCTCGGTGGCGCGCAGGGCCAGCGCGTGGTCGCCGTGGCCTGTCAACACCACCACCGGCACGCGTGCAAAACCCGGTATCAGTTCTAGGCCGATCTCCGGGTCCATGTGGGGGGGCATGGCCAGGTCCAGCAGCACCAGCTCGGGCTGCTGTTTGGCAAACGCGGCCAGGGCCTGGTCGCCATCGCCCGCCAGCGTCACGGTGTGGCCCAGGTTGCGCAAAAAGGCTCCGCCCAGCCGCTGAAAGGCTGCCTCGTCATCGACCAGCAGCACATGGCCGTTTTGCGGCCCGCCCACCGGCGTGGCGTCTTGCTCTGCATCCGGCGGGGTGTCGGCTGCGTTGTATGTGGTGTTGGCGGTCATGGCAGGCGTTGCGTCGTCGTCAAAGGAAAGCGCAGCGTGAAACACGTGCTCCAAGGTGGCCGCTCAGTCAGCGCCACCGACCCACCATGCGCGGCCATGATGCGGGCCACGATGGCCAGGCCCAGCCCGGTGCCGCCGGGGCTGCGCGATGCGAAGGGCTCGAACAGGCGGCTGCGGATTTCGTCCGGCACGCCGGGGCCCGCGTCGCAGATGTGCAGTAGCACGGCGGTGTCGGTGGTTTCTGCGTCGATGTGTACGGGGCTGTGCGTGGCTGCCGCTATGGCATCTGCAGCCCCATCGGGATCGGCAGCATCGGAGGCCATCGCGATGCGCGCGTTCTCCAGCAAATTGGTCAGCGCCTGGTCCACCCGCCGGGGATCGGCCTGCAGCACCAGCGGCTGGGCCAGGCCGGCACCCAGGCTCACCTCAGGCAATCGCAGGGCTGCGTTGCGCACATGGGCGGCCAGGTCCAGCTCGCGGGGCACCAGCTTCCAGGGCTTGGCAAAGTCCAGCAGGTCGTGCGTCAGGTTGGCAATACGCGCCACCTGGTCGGCCACCTCGCGCCGCGTGTCGCTGGGCGCAGCGGCCACGGCCATCGAGATGATGTTGAGCGGGTTGCGAATGTCGTGCGCCACCGTGGCGGCCAGCGCGCCCAGCTCGGCCAGCCGCGCCTGCAACTGGCGCTCGCGTTCGCGGGCAGCAAACTGCTGGGCCTGCTCTACGCGCACCGCCGCCTCGGCCACCACCGTGCCAAACAGTTCGGCCACATGGCGCGGGCCGGGCGGTGCGGCGTCCCAGCCCTGCAGCGTGGTTTGCCAGCCTTGCTCGCCCGGGTTGCACACCAGCTGCGGGGTGCTGCCGGGTGGAGTTGATGGCGCTGACGACGTTGAGGGTATTGTTGATGCGGACGGAGCGCCAATCTGCACCTCCACCTGCGTGCCAATGCGTGCACTCAGCAACGTTGCGGCCTGCTGCGCCAGGGCCTGGGGTGTCTCGGCCGACAGCAGCGCGCTGCGCCAGGCGCCCAGGTCGGCAATCGATACCTCGCCCCCCGGGTAGACCAGCCGCTCGGCCACGCGGCGCACCGGGCCGTTGAGCGCCAGCACACTGGCCGCCACCGCCAGGCCACCCAGCCAGCGCGACTCAAACGGCAGCAGCGGCGTGAGCGCCAGCACCACCGCCCCCAGCGCCAACAGCAGCGCCCATACCAGGGCGCGGCGTGCCCAGGCGTTGGCCACAAACACGCCATAACGCAAGATGCCGTAGACCAGAATCAACGAATACAGCGGCAGGCCCAGCAGCGGAAATGGGTAGATCGGCAAATCCAGCACCGCAATGCCGTACCCCGCCAGGCACAGCAGGCCCCACAGGCACGACGCGGTAACGGCGGCAATCTGCCGAAACTTCTGCCCATCACCCGACCGACGCGCGCGCAGCAAGGCCAGCAGCAGCACCGCCACACCGCCAATGCCCAAAATGACCCAGGCCATGCTGGCAATGGTGCCCACCGGGTCGGCCACCGCAATAAAGCCAATGTCGCGGTGCTCAATCAAGTGCCCCGGCACCAGGATGATGGAAACCACCGACGCAGTCGCGCCCAGCGCATAGGCCGCCGCAACGCCCCAGCGCCCCAGGTCCACCCGGCAAAACACGGTGCAGAAATGAAAGAACAGCGCAGAGGTAAATGGCGCCGTAGCCAGCAAGCGCATCGCCACCGGTTCGGTCTCAGGCCCCAGCCAGTTGGGCAGCTCGTTGCCCACCATCCACAGCGAAATGCCGATCAAAAAAGCCGCCAGCAACCGCGCCCCCGCCACACGGTCGGCCCAGGCCAGCAGCAGGGCTGCCAGCACCAGCGTTTCAAGCACCGAAAACCCGAGGACGGCGTGGATCAGCATGTGCAGACGGTGGTGGTGATCATGGCGGGACCTGTTCCTGGGGTTAACGGTGGGGGCTGCGCGCACTGTAAACCAAGTATGCAGGTCAGCAAGCAAATTTCAATGAAATCAAGTACTTGCAGCGGCCGTTGAGGCTGGCCCGGGTTTCGCAATAGAGAGTGCAACCGCCACTCTTACAAAGCCCGCCATGTTTGCCCTTTTCGCCCCAGCGCCCCGCCACTGCACCGCCAACCCAGCGCAGCCCAGCCCGGTACTCGACCTGCCCGCCCTGGCCGGCGCCGCAGCCTGGGCGCGCCTGCCCGCCGCCGTGCAACGCCGCTTTGGCACCGCCCACGCCGACGTGAGCTACCACGGCCACATGGACCTGCGCTGCTCGCAGATCGGCCACGTCTACGCCGCGCTGACCCGGCCCTGGGGCGGCCCGCTGACCCACATCAACACCACAGCGCTGCCCGCCACCGTGAACGTCAGCCACAACGGGCGCGGCGGTGTGGTGTGGGAGCGGCGCTTTCACACCGGCGCCGAAACCGAAAACGGCACTGACCACGGCGCAGACCGCACCGTGCGATCCACCAAGGAGCTGGGCACCGACGGCACCCTGCTGGAACGCACCGAAGGCGGCCTGGCCATGTCGCTGGACGTGCTGGAAGAAGACGGCGCACTCGTGTTCCGCAGCCGCCGCTTCTGGTGGGTGATGGCGGGCCTGCGCATCCCCGTGCCGACCTTGCTGACGCCCGGCACCTGCCGCGTTGCCCACACCGACCTGGGCGCAGGCCAGTTCCGCTTCACGCTGAGCATGGTGCACCCGCTGTGGGGCGAAACCTTCCACCAGTCCGGCGTGTTCACCGATCCCTTCATCGATCCCGTAGTCGGTGACTCCACCGACCCCGCTGTCACCGATTCTTCTACCCACTGAGGCCTTCACACCATGACCGCCATGAACACCATCTTTCTGCTGCTTTCCATTCAGGCCGCCCTGGGCGCGTTTGACAACCTCTGGCACCACGAGCTCGAAGCCCGGCTGCCGCAGCGCACCTCGGCGCGGTACGAACTCTCGCTCCACGCCGCGCGCGAAGCCATCTACGGCGTCGTCTTTGTCGGCCTGGCCTGGTTTGAATGGCGCGGCGCCTTTGCCGCCGTGCTCGCTGCCCTGCTGCTGATCGAGCTGGGCATCACCCTGGCCGACTTTCTGGAAGAAGACCGCACCCGGCGCCTGCCGCCGTTCGAGCGTGTGCTTCACACCGTGCTGACCATCAGCTACGGCCTCTTCCTGGGCCTGATCGGCCCCGTGCTGTGGGCCTGGGCGCAGCAACCCACCGCCATGGTGCTGGCCCCGCACGGCTGGGTGTCGTGGCTGTTTACGGCCTATGCCGTGGGCGTGTGGGCCTGGAGCGTGCGCAACACGCTGGCCGCCATCAAGCTCTACCGCACGGCCCCGCCAACACAGCCCAGCGCCACCCTGCATGCCCGTGGCCTGCAACCCCAGCCAGCCACCCTGGTCACCGGCGCCACCGGATTCGTGGGCAGCGCATTGGTGGCCGACCTGGTGCGCGACGGCCAGCGGGTGATCGTGTTGACCCGCGACGCCCTGCAGGCCCGCGCCAGCTTCGGCCCCGGCGTGTGGGTGGTGGACACGCTGGACGCGATCCCGTCTGAAACGACCATCGACGCCGTGGTCAACCTGGCAGGCGCCCGCGTGCTGGGCATGCCGTGGACCCAGTCGCGCAGACGCCAACTGCTGGCCAGCCGTGTGGACACCACCGTGGCCGTCGTCAGCCTGATGCGGCGCCTGCACAAGGCCCCGCGCGTGCTGGTCAGCGCATCGGCTGTCGGCTTCTACGGCGCATCACCCAACGCCTCAATGGAGCCGCTAGACGAAACCGCCCCACCCCGCCCGGGTAAGTTCCAGTCCGACCTGTGCGCTGCCATCGAACACGAAGCGCGCCGCGCAGAAGCCCTGGGCGTGCGGGTGGTGCGCATGCGGTTTGGTGTGGTGCTGGGGCATGGGGGTGGCGCCTACCCGATGCAGGCGCTGGCCGCACGCTTGGGCTTGGGGGCCGTGCTGGGCCATGGGCGCCAGCCTGCTCCGTGGATTCATTTGGCCGACGCAGTGGGCTTGGTGCGGTTTGCGATGGCGCACAAAACCCTGCAAGGCCCCGTCAATGCCGTGGCGCCTGAGGCGGTGTCGCAGGCCACGTTTGCGCAGGCTTTGGCCGCATCGTTTGGTCGGCGCGCTTGGCTGCAAATCCCGGGGCTGCCGCTGCGTGCCATGCTGGGAGAAATGTCCACGCTGCTGTTGGACGGGCAGAACGCGGCGCCTGGTGCCGCGATGGCGCATGGCTACCTGTTTGTGCACCCGTTGCTGAACGATGCGCTGGCGGATCTGGCAGAAACTTACAAGGCGCGTCGCAGGTTTGGCTTGCAAAGATTACTAAAAAAATGCATCTAGCGCTTATCCCTAAATCTTTTCTAGCTATCAATACGATAGCAAATGTCGACTAAACGAATGTACCGAGTCCTAGTCGGGAATGGGCCTCGTTGCTGCAGCATCATTTTTTCTGTGCATCGCATCTCATTCCAGGCACAACGCGCTGCATGCCCGCCAGCGTTGCCTTGGCGTTGTTCTTCAACAATTTGATAAGCGTTTGTTGAGGATGGGCCGTTACGATACGTACAGTTACGCGTCGCTCAATGGTTGTGTCCATTCCAGCTGCGCTCCATACCCTACCTTCTGACCCGCACTGCCCGTGAAAACCCGAGGCAGATGCGGTCGGTGCCCTAAAGGTGCCGTCACAACCGCAAAAGCTCCATATGAACGGACGATGGTTAAGTAAGCCCGACACGGAAACCTGCTTGGTGTTCATTCATGGAATTTTGTCGGACTCGCGAAAATGTTGGACACATGCGAACGGGACGCATTGGCCAACATTAGCTGCTGAAGACGCAGAGTTGCGAAACATTGGCGTTTACGAGTTCACGTACAAGACTCGCGTTTTTTCAGGTGATTACGGAATAAGCGATGCAGTTGACTCACTGAAAGAAAATTTCCGGTTGGATGGACTTTTTGAATTCAATAATGTGATATTTGTGTGTCATAGCATGGGGGGAATTATTGCGCGCAAATTTCTCATTGATGCAGAGGCGGAAATTGAAAATTCTCACTTAGGATTATTTATGTTGGGATCGCCTTCATTGGGATCCAAAAAAGCCAGCATAATAAATTTAGCATCAAAATTAATAGGAAACAAGCAAGCGCAAGGACTGGTTTATATTGATGCAAACCCTTGGCTAAGGGATCTTCATAAAGGATTTAACAGTTTTCGTGAGCGTCGAAGGAAAAAAATTGTTGGGAAAGAGCTTATTGAGGATACAGCGACTGGATTTTTCGGGAAAATCGTTGAAGAACATTCCGCCGGACTCTATTTTGGCGACTCATATAAGGTCCCTGACACCGACCACTCAACCCTGACCAAACTAGATTCGCTGACCGCTATTCAACATCGTATTCTTAAGCGATTCGCACTAGAAAAATTCGAGCGGCGCTTTACCGGTATAACTCTTCAAGGCTGCTTGGAACAGCCTGCTCTCCCAGACCCGCTTTTTGAAATTTATGATGCTCGGCATGAGGCCTACTACGTTCAGCGGGATGTTGACTCGACATTGGTGAATCAAATAAAGACCCGAAGCGTTTGGCTTCACGGCCCTTCAGGATGCGGAAAAACCTCTGTTGCCAGACGATACCTACGTTTCTCCCACCAGCATTCCGTTGAAATATCTCTTTCAATTCCCAGCGACACCGGTGGCGTACTCCGAGAAATTGCTGAAAGTTTAGCAATTAAGACTGGACGCGGCGCTCCTAAATCGGCTACCAGCCGAGAAATTATCGAGATGCTCGTTGCTCTGAATCAGCAATTAACAATAATTCTTTTTTTAGATGAAGTTCCCGTAAATGCGTCTTCGGGCGCTCATGTGGTTGATGTTGTCGCTGGACTTCACGACTCCATCCGGCGGCAAGGACATGATCAAATTCGCTTCATTGCATGTTCGTTGGCAGAGCCGTCATCTCCTAACAATCAACGCCTCTTCGAACAGTTTACCCTTGTCGAGAACAAGCTCTGGTCGCACGAAGACTTGGCGGCGTTAATAATATTAATCACGCTGGACAAGGAAGGTATAGCGCTAAGCGACGAACAAGTGAAGGAGTTGATCCTTGCTGCCAACGGATCGCCCCGTTTTGTAAAAACGTTTTTTAGAGAGCTAAAAAATTTTCCCAAGAGTGAAAATCCCTTCACTGAAGGTCTTAGCCGCGCTCGAATGATACTGAGATAAATATAATGACAAAAAAACTCCGAGCTTACACGATAATTCCTCCGGAACTTTATGTACCGCGAGAGGCAGATCGCCAAGTTAGCGCCATTCTTGAGGACCTGGGCCGGCCCGGCTACGTACTTGTCGCGCGGCAAATGGGGAAAACAAACCTCATACTGCACGCAAGAAAAACCCTCTCCAAAAAGGGGGATCTCTTCGCCTACCTCGATGCTTCAAACCGCATCCCAGACGCGCGTAGTTTTTTTCGAAACATAATCGACGTGTGCTGTGAAAACCCAATATTTGATGGATCACGCGTTGCACAGGAAATTCGTGAGCATCGACGTGACAGCGATCTCCTGCCTCACAAAGAGCACGAGTACGAATTGGCAATCATCTGCAAGAGTATTGAAGGTCGGCTAATAATATGCCTTGATGAAATCGATGCACTAGTTGGAGTCGATTATTCTGATCAAATTTTCTCCTTCATTCGTAGTACCTATTTTTCTGGCAGATCCAACTACGAAGCCTTTTACAGGCTGGGGTACCTTCTGTCGGGAGTTGCCGAGCCAAGCGATATTATAAAAAACAAAGACGTATCTCCGTTCAATATCGGAGCAAAAATTTATCTAGAAGATTTTAGCCGTCAAGAACTGGGCGAATTCATAGAAAAAGCCAAGTTGAAGCTGCCCTCAATTGTGATTGAGCGCCTCTACGAGTGGACCAATGGGCATCCGCGCATGACTTGGGATGTTGCCTCCGCACTGGAGGATGGAATTATTAGCGGAATCATTCCAGATCGCCATTATGTAGATTCAATAATCCAAAAATTGTACTTTGGTGATTTGGATTTTCCACCTGTTGACCAAGTAAAAAAACTTGTCGTTGAGAGCAAGGAAATTCGCGATGCACTAATGTCTATTCACTATGACCGCGGCTCGTCAGTAAACGAGGCAATTCGTGCGCGCCTCTATCTTGCTGGAATTAGTCGAATGGACCACAAACAGAATATGGTGGAATTCAAGAACAAAATATTTGAGGAAGCACTGTCCGAAAAATATATATTGAATGTGTCGCCAGATGAGACGAAGCAGACTATTGAGACTGCACTTCACCTCTTCTCTACTGCGGAATACCAACGCGCGCTCTTTACCCTTGAATCTATAGGGGAGAATAGCAAGAATGCAGAAGTTATTTGGCTGACGCAATACTGGACAGCAAGGTCGCAGTATTCACTAGGCCAGTATGAGGAAGCAATTGCGAGTTTAACTGATGCCTCGCCAAGATCCGATAAAGAAACCCTGCAAAAACAATCGCTTATTGGCAAAGCCAATTTACAATCCGGGAATTATCTACATGCACTGGAAATACTGAAATATTGCGCAGAAGCAACCATCGAATGGATGCCCGGATTTGAGCATAAACTGGAGTCAATCGTAGATTATTCGCGGGCAGCCTTGGAAAGCGGCCGCGCCGATTACAAATTGGTGGAGGAATATTGCAAGGCAGTCGTTGCACAGGAGGGGGTCTTGCTTAACGGCAAATGCATTTATCGATCCGCCACCAACGTTCTGGTAGATGCTTATATCTGCCTTGCAAAAGCAGCACGCGAGAACGGAAACACGGACCATGGCCGGAAATTTCTGGAGTCGGCAGATAGATATGCCGTAGGCGCGACAAAAATTCGAATATCCCTTCTTCAGTTTGATCTGAACCGGAATCCCATTCATAAGCGGATTTTACTTGAAGGATGCGTGCAGGCACTGCGAGACGTAAAGCGATTCTCATCTTTCTCTTCTGAAGACTCAAACACTATCGAAGTTCCCCAGTTGGTTCAATTGCTGGTGGCGTTGGACAAGCTGGACTTGGGATCACACTTCAGAACTGTCGTTTCCCATTTAATTAAATGCACAAGCGAGAATGAGTTTGAAGATGTTTGTGTACAAGTGTGCGGTTTAGCAATTCAAGGCGGCAATCGTTATATTTCTGTGCGTTTTCTTGAGGGAATTATTTCAGATCCCGGGAGTGAAGGTCTTGACTCTCTAAATGACACTATTGGACTATTGTTAAGCATCGAACGAAGTAAAGTTTTGACCTATGGACCCCGATTTGTAGGGCTTTTTGAAAATGGTCGATCCCAAGTTGGGCATCACAATCTTCATGCACTTATCGAAGTTTTTATTGAAGCGCTTAAGGCGAGAGATATTGAACTAGTTGAGCGATCAAAAGATATTATTTCGAAAAAAATCGCCGACGAAGATGCACTTACCGGTATAGACTCCGCATCGCTCGCACTTATTCGCGATATTGTTGTTGTTTTACAGAGCTTGCAGCTGCAGGATTCTACCGCGACGCCTCGTGCTAGGGCACTTATTACTAGACTTAATCGCGCCCACTCACCTACGCTTCCGTTCTTTCCGGCGGACTACTTCTCGGCCCTAGGAGCTCAGATACATAGCCTTTTGATTAATTCTGGCGTACCGATGGGACGAAAAGAAGGGAGAAAAATTGGGCGAAACCAACTGGTATTGGTTCGTTATAAGACTGGCTTGAAGAAAGGAAAGCACAAAAAATTCGCAGGTGATATAGAGATGGGCTTGTGCGACATTGTTGAGATTCTCTGACCGAAAATTGCCGTCAAAAACGACATGAGAGCCTGATGCCTAGTAAGCTTGGCTGACCACCTTCCCTCCTACGGCAAATTCTCCCGAAATATCACCTGACTCCGCGTCGTCTCCACCCCACTCGTCGGCTCCCGCCCATCCCGCAAGTTGGCAAAAATCCGCACGCAGTTCATCACCGCGCCCTGCGGGTTCTGCGTGATCACCGCATCCATCGTCCCGTCAATCAGCAGCGCCCGCGTATCCGGCGTGAGGCCATGGCCGATGAACACGATCTTGCAGTCCGCCCCCGCCTCTTTCAGCGCCCGGCCAATGCCTTCGGCCCCGCCGCCGATGTTGTAGATGCCTGCCAAGTCGTCATGCTGCTCCAGCAGCGCGCGGGCCTGGCGGTAGTTGCGTTCGGCGTCGTCCTGGCCTTCGCGCACGCCCACCACCTGCACCAGGGGGAACTGCTCTTCAAACAGGTGCAAAAAACCCGCCTCGCGCTCCTCGTGGGCGCGGTAGCGCAGTGATCCAACAATCATCGCCACATGCGCCTTGCGGCTGTGGGCCAGGGGGCCCATGAAGCGGGCGATGAGGTAGGCGGCGGTGCGGCCTGCGGCGCGGTTGTCCAGGCCCACGTAGGCCACGCGGCGCGAGTTGGATAAATCCGAGATCAGCGTGACGGTGGGCACGCCCTGCTCTGCCAGCTGGGCCACAGCCTCGCGCACCACGGGGTGCTCCAGCGCCATGAAGGCGATGCCGTCGCAGCGCTTGCCGTAGTGCAGCAGCGCTTTGGCCAAGGCGTCGGGGTTAAAGCTTTCGATATACGCCGCCTGGCAGCGCACGTTGAACGGTGCCCAGTGGTCTTGGGCGTAGCCGATCACGTCGCCCAGCATTTGCAGAAAGCGGTTGCTGCCCTCGGGGATCAGCACCATCAGGCGCAGGGGTTGGGGCTGCAGCGCCGCGTGCAGCTCGGCCTGCGGCAGGTAGCCCAGGGTGGCTGCGGCCTGCAGCACACGCTGCGCGGTGGCGTTGCGCACGCCCGAGCGCTGGTTCAGCACCCTATCGACCGTGGCGGTGGAGACGCCGGACAGTTGGGCGATGTCGGGGATGCGCGGGCTGCGGGGACTGCTGGGGTTGGACGGGGTTTGGGCCATGTGCGATTCAATCAAAAACCATCATCCAGATTGCTGGTATCTGATGGATTCTGCGGATAGTATCGCTGGGCGTTCGGTGCTGAAAGGCATCAGAAACCATCAGTAAAAACCCTAGGTTGCGACGGTTGGCACCCTGCCAGACCGATCACGCAGGAGACAAAGACATGCCTGGTATTTCCGCTCACGCTCGCCTGCGCCCACAGGGCAAGCCGCCAGTTTTTGGCCGCCGCGCCAGCACTCGCTGATTGACGCGCACCGCTGCCCTACCCATGACGTACGAGTTCGACTTTGCCAGCGTGCTGGCCAACTGGCCCCAGTTTCTGGAAGGGGCGTGGATCACCATCCTGCTGTCCTTCCCGGCCACGGTGATCGGTTTTGTGGGCGGCACGCTGCTGGCCATTGGCCGGCGCAGCGACCGGCGCTGGCTGGTGCGGGCCTGCGGTGCGTATGTGGAGGTGCTGCGCAACACGCCGCTGCTGGTGCAGGTGTTTCTGGTGTTCTTTGGCCTGGCCAGCCTGGGCTTCAAGGTGTCGGCGTTTGCAGCGGCGCTGCTGACGCTGGTGATCAACGTGGCGGCCTACACCTGCGAAATCATGCGGGCGGGCATGGATTCGATCCACAAGGGCCAGATCGAGGCGGCCGAGTGCCTGGGCCTCACGCGCCGGCAGGTGTACTGGCACGTGGTGCTGCGCCCGGCGATGGAGAAGGTGTACCCCGCGCTCACCAGCCAGTTCGTGCTGCTGATGCTGGCGTCGTCCATCACCTCGCAGATCTCGGTGGAAGAACTCACGGCCGTGGCGGCACGGGTGCAGTCCGAGACCTTCCGCCCGTTCGAGGCTTACATCCTGGTGGCGGTGGCGTACCTGGCGCTGTCACTGCTGATGCGGCTGGGGCTGTGGGTGTTCGGGCAGATCGTGTTCACGCGCCAACGCAAATTGGGGAGCGCTAAATGATTGACGGTGGATTGAATTCGTACCACCTGCAGTACCTGCTGTGGGGCGCGCTGTGGACCGTCGGCCTGTCGCTGATTGCGTTTGTGGGCGGCGGCGTGGCCGGGGGCGTGATTGCGCTGTGCCGTGTCAGCCCGATCAAGGCGGTGCGCTGGGCGACCATTGCGTGGATTCAGATCATCCAGGGCACTCCGCTGCTGGTGGTGCTGTTCCTGTGCTATTTCGGCCTGTCCATTGCGGGCTTGGAGCTGCCCGCCATCGTGGCGGCCAGCATTGCGATGATTGTTTACGTCAGCGCGTACCTGGGCGAGATCTGGCGCGGGTGCATCGAGTCGGTGCCGCGCACGCAGTGGGAGGCGGCCGAGTGCCTGGCCCTGTCGCGCACCCAGCGCATGCGGCTGGTGGTGCTGCCGCAGGCAGTGCGCATTGCCACGCCGCCCACGGTGGGCTTCATGGTGCAGATCGTGAAGAACACTTCGCTGGCGTCCATCGTGGGGTTCATCGAGCTGGTGCGTGCCGGGCAGCTCATCAACAACTCGATCTTTCAGCCCTTCACCGTGTACCTGTTGATCGCCATCGTCTACTTTGCGATGTGCTACCCGCTGTCGGTCTGGAGCCGCAAGCTGGAGCAGCGCCAGCAGTTTAGAAACCGTGGCCCAGCCACTGTGCCTGTGACCACCGCATGAAACGAGACGACACCATGAATCTGGCCCAAGACGCTGCCATGCAAGCTTCTGCGCAAGCGGATCTGTCTGCACAACCACCGCTTCAACAACAGCCACAACCTCAGTCACAGTCACAAAAGCCCGTGGTGGAACTGAAAGACGTCCACAAAAGCTTTGGCAGCAACCAGGTGCTCAAGGGCGTGTCGTTTGCCATTCCCCGGGGCCAGGTGGTGGCCATCATCGGCAAGAGCGGCTCGGGCAAGAGCACGGCGCTGCGCTGCATCGACCGGCTGGAGATCATCGACAGCGGCACCATCAACGTCTGCGGCCACGCGGTGCACGACCCGGTCATCGACCTGCGCCAGTTGCGCCAGGACGTGGGCATCGTTTTCCAGAGCTACAACCTGTTTCCGCACCTGACGGTGGAGCAGAACATCACCCTGGCCCCCAAGGCCGTGAAGAACATGCCCACGGCCAAGGCGCGCGAGATTGCCGCCCGCACGCTGCAGCAGGTGGGCCTGGCGGACAAGGCGCAGGCCTACCCCGAGCAACTGTCCGGCGGGCAGCAGCAGCGCGTGGCCATTGCCCGGTCGCTGGCGATGGAGCCGCAGGTGATGCTGTTCGACGAAGTGACCTCTGCCCTCGACCCGCAACTCACCGGCGAGGTGCTGCGCGTGATCGAAGCCCTGGCCCAGGGCGGCATGACCATGGTGCTGGTCACCCACGAGATGGAGTTTGCCGCCCGCGTGGCCGACACCATCATCTACATGCATGAGGGCAAGGTCTGGGAGACGGGCCCGGGCGCGATGCTCAAGAACCCGCAGACCGCCGAGCTGCGCGACTTTCTTTCTCACGGGCTTTGAGTTTCAGGCCTGCCTTTTTCGATTCCCTATTCAGAAACCACCAGGAGACAACCACCATGACCGCTTCCCTCCTCTTCCGCCGCACCTTGCTGGCTGTGGGCGCCGCCGCTCTGTGCGTGCCCGCCATGGCCGAGCTGGCCGACATCAAAACCGCCGGCAAGCTGCGCGTGGGCATCGACTTTGGCGCGCCGTTCTATGGCTACGTAGACGACAAGATGAAGCCCGTGGGCTCGGACGTGGAAGCGGCCGAGCTGCTGGCCAAGGACCTGGGCCTGACGCTGGAGATCGTGAACACCACCAACTCGGCGCGCATCCCCAACCTGCTGTCGAACAAGGTGGACCTGATCATCTCGTCGCTGTCGATCACGCCCGAGCGCCAGAAGGCGGTGGACTTCTCCATCCCGTACGGCGCCATCCAGGCGGCCGTGGGTGCGCCCAAGGGCCTCAAGCTCACCAGCATCGAAGACCTCGCAGGCAAGACCGTGGCCGTGACGCGCGGTGGCCCGCAGGACAAGATCGTGACCGAGCGCGCGCCGCAGGCCAAGGTGGTGCGGTTTGATGACGAGTCCGCATCCATCACCGCTGCCGCCACCGGCCAGGCCGACATCGTGGCCATCACGCCGCCCATCATCGCGGCCATCGCCAAGAAGAACCCCTCGCGCGACTTCGAGACCAAGTTCATCCTGCAGTCGTACCAGCTGGGTGTGGCCATGCGCAAAGGCCAGCCCGAGCTGATGGCCGCCGTCAACGGCTGGATCAAGACCAACCTGGCCAACGGCAAGCTCAACGACATCCACGTGAAGTACGCGGGTGTGCCGATCCCCAAAGAAATCATCGACGGCGCCAAGTAAGTAAATAAAGCAAGCCTGCAACCGGGGGCGGCGCCTGACGGGCCCCGCCCGGCTGCGCCCTGCCCTGACGCATCACCACCAAAGGAAATTCTTATGAGCCGTCATTTCGGCGCCATCCGCCAACTTGGCTATGTGGTCCACGACATCGAAGCCGCCATGGACTACTGGAGCAAAACCCTGGGCGTGGGCCCTTGGTTCTACAACCCCAAGGTCCCGATCAAGAACTACGTGTACAAGGGCGAGCGCTACGAGCCGCACAACTCGGTGGCGCTGGCCAACTCGGGCTATGTGCAGGTCGAGCTGATCCAGACACGCAACGATGTGCCGTCGATGTACCGCGACTTTCTGCAGGCCGGGCGCACCGGGCTGCAGCACGTGGCCTACTGGACGAGCGACTACGACGCCGACCTGGCGCGGCTGACGGCCCAGGGTTTCAAGACGGTGATGAGCGGCGAGGTGGGCGAAAAAGGCCGCTTTGTCTACTTCGATACCGAATACCACCCCGGCACGGTGATCGAGCTGTCGGAAGTGGCGGGCCCCAAGGGCCGCATGTTCGACCTGATCCGTGCGGAGTCGGAAACCTGGGACGGCACGACGGACCCGGTGCGGCCGTTTCCGGATCTCTCCAAGATCTGATGAAGGCCTGAAGAAGGTCTGAGTTTCAAGCCAAATTAGCCCCTAGCGCTTGTCCCATAAGCGCTAGCAGCTATCAAAACAGTAGTATCACCTTGACCATGTCCCCAGACCGCTTTGAAGCCACCTACCTGATCGAGACCCCGCTGGACCCCGCCCATGTGGCCGAAGTGCTGGCGGGCGAACAATCGTGTGGCACCTTCACCCGGGTGGAGGGCGAGACCGACGCGTTGCGCGAACGTGCGCGCGCCACGGTCGAGTCCGTCGAGCTGCTGGACGTGGCGCCCGTCCCTTCGCTGCCCAACGGCTGGATGCAGCGGCGCGGCATGTTTGACACACCGCAGAACTGGCAGCGCGCCCGGCTGCGCGTGAGCTTTCCGTGCGACAACATCGGCCCCAACCTGCCCACGCTGGCCGCCACGGTGTCGGGCAATCTGTACGACCTGGGCGAAGTCACCGGCCTGCGGCTGGAGTCGATGAAACTGCCGCGCGCCTACCGCGAACAGTTCGACATGCCTCGCCACGGCATCGCCGGCACCCGCGCGCTGACCGGTGTGCAGGGTCGCCCGCTGATCGGCACCATCATCAAACCCAACGTGGGTTTGTCGGCCGAAGAAACCGGCGACCTGGCCGGCCGCCTGTGCGCTGCGGGGGTGGACTTCATCAAGGACGACGAGGTCTGCGCCAACCCGGTTCACGCGCCGCTGGCCGACCGCGTCAAGGCCGTGATGCGCCGAGTGCGCGCCCACCAGGACAAGACCGGCAAGCTGGTGATGGTGGCCTTCAACATCACCGACGAGACCGACGCCATGCGCCGCCATGCCGACCTGATCGCCGCCGAAGGCGGAAGCTGCGTGATGGTCAGCCTGAACTGGTGCGGCTACTCGGCGGTGCAAACCCTGCGCCGCCACAGCCCGCTGGCGCTGCACGGCCACCGCAATGGCTACGGCGCACTGTCGCGCCACCCGCTGCTGGGCTTTTCGTTCAACGCCTGGCAGACGCTGTGGCGCTTGGCGGGCGTGGACCATATGCATGTGCACGGCCTGCAGGGCAAGTTCTCACAGACCGACGAAGAGGTGATCGAGTCGGCCCACGACACGCTGGCGCCGCTGTGCGAAGGGCTGGACGACCGCGTGCTGCCCGCATTTTCCAACGGCCAGTGGGCCGGCACCGTGCCCGCCACGTGGGACAGCATCCAGTCCAACGACCTGCTGTTCATGTCCGGCGGCGGCATCCTGGCGCACCCGGACGGCCCCGCTGCGGGCGTGGCCAGCCTGCAGCAGGCCTGGGACGCGGTGCAAAAGGGAGAGACCCTGGCCCAGCGCGCCAGCCAGGCCTCCGAGCTGCGCCGTGCAATCGAATTCTTCGGCAAGAAATAAACGATGACGACGACGGCCCCTCTGTACGGCTGGTACGGCGACGACTTCACAGGCGCCACCGACACGCTGGCCGTGCTGGCCCAGGCCGGGCTGCGGTCCATGCTGTTCATGGGCGTGCCCAGCGCCGAGGCCCTGGCCGCCGCCGGGCCGCTGGATGCGGTGGGCATTGCTGGTGCCGCGCGCGCCATGCCGCCAGAGGCCATGCGGGCCGAGATGTCGGCTGTAGGCCGCTTCTTCGAAAAGCTGGCGCCGCCGGTGCTGCACTACAAGGTGTGCTCCACCTTCGACAGCGCCCCGCATGTCGGCAACATCGCTTGCGGCATTCAGACCCTGCACCCGTTCGTGAGCAACCGCTGGGTGCCCATCGTGGGCGGGCAGCCGAGCCTGGGGCGCTACTGCGCGTTCAGCAACCTGTTCGCTGCGGCGGGCACGGGCGGCGCCGTGCACCGCATCGACCGGCATCCCACCATGCGACAGCACCCGGTCACACCCATGGGTGAGGCCGATCTTCGGCTCCATCTGGCGCGCCAGGGGCTGGATGGCATCACCGCCCTGCACTACCCGCTGTACGACTCCCCCGACGCCCTGTACGCCGCACTGGAGGCCTTGCTGGCGCATGGCGCAGCGTCCCACGCCATGGCGCCGACCTTGCTGGACCTGACCACGCCCGGCCAGCTGGCCACCGTGGGCCGCCTGCTGTGGCAGCAGTCCCAACACGCCCGGTTGCTGGCCGTGGGCTCCAGCGCCGTGGCCCAGGCGCTGGTCGCCCACTGGGGCAAGCCGGCGTCCACGGCCGCTGCGCCGCTGGCGCCCGCCGACGGGCCGGTGTTGGCCTGGGCGGGCAGCTTGTCCCCCCTGACCGCCGCGCAGGTGCAGGCCGCCACCGCATACCACCGCATCGCAGTGGACGCCCAACGGCTGTGCAGCGACACGGCCTACGCGCAGGGTCTGCAAGACGCTATCTGCGCAGGGCTGCAGAGCGGACAGAACGTGCTGGCCTTCACCGGTCCCACGGACGGCGCGCCGCTGGCCGCTGCGGCCTCTTCCACCGATGTCGCCCAAGCCAGCGCCCATCTGATCGCCCGCGTGGTGCAAGCCCGCGCAGAACGCGGCGCGCCACTGCGCCGCATCGGCATCGCTGGCGGTGACACGTCAAGCCATGCAGTCCAGGCACTGCAACTGTGGGGGCTGTCGTACAAGACCACGGTATGCCCCGGGGTCACGCTGAGCAGCGCACAGAGTGCAGACCCGTCGCGCCACGGGCTCGAGTTGATGCTCAAGGGGGGACAGATGGGCGGAACGGATCTGTTCGAAAGGCTGCTCGGCACCGCCTGACGGAGACATCCAGGCGATAAAAAGCCCGCGCATGGCGGGCTGGTCTTATGAAAAGGCATTGCGGCAGGCGCGCCTGCCGCAATTTCTTCACACGCGCGGAACCGGGGTGCCTGAATTCACGCACAGCGCCAGATTCAGCGCCTTGATGGCCGTCTTGTAGTCCTCGCGCTCGATCACGAACTGCATGTTCACCTGCCGCAGGGTCTGGGACACGCAGTTCACGTTGACCCGCGCATCGGCCAGCGCCTGCGCAGCCTTGGCCAGCACGCCAGGGATGCCGATGTTGGAGCCGATGGTGCACACGATCGCGCTGGGCTTGATCGTCACGACCTGGTAGTCCTCCTGCAGCTCCGCCACCAGTTCGGGGGTGACCTGGTTGTCCCACACCAGGTGGGCGATGGAGTTGGCGTTGGTCGCCTTCAGGATGTAGCTCACATCGTGCTTGCAGAACACGTTCATCAGGCCCGCATCAAAGCCCACCGTGCCCACCATGCTGGGGTCGTGGATCTCGATCAGCGTGACCTTGTCGGTGCCGGTCACGATCTCCACGCGCGCGCGCTCACCCACGAAGTCCTTGGTGATCAGCGTGCCGGGGTGGTCGGGCTCAAAGGTGTTTTTCAGGCGGATGGGAATGCCCGCCAGTTCCATGGGCTTGGCGGCCTTGGGGTGGATGGCTTCCATGCCCACGTCGGCCAGCTGGTCGGCCACGTCGTAATTGGTGGCGCCGACCACGATGGCGTTTTCCAGGCCGACCAGGTTGGGGTCGGCAGACGATAGGTGGAATTCCTTGTGGATCACCGCCTCGGCCGGGCGCACTTCCACCGCGATCTTGCTGAACGTGACCTCGGAATAGCCGCGGTCGAACTCGCGCATGATGCCTTCGGTGCCCTTGGTGTAGCCGGTGGCCACCACCACCTTGTCGCTCAGATCCAGTCCCTTGAAGCTCTGCGCGATGCGCTCGTCAATGGTCCAGGCTTCGTTGTCGTCAAAACCGGCCAGGTCCATCAGGATGGCGTTGACGCCACTGGCCTTGAGGATCTCGACCGAGTTGAACGCGCTGTGCGACTCGCCAATGGAGGCCAGCACCTCGCGCGCGGCCAGCAGCACATCCTTGCGGCTCAAGTAGCCGCTGGCGAGCACGTGCTGCATGGCGTTCAGGTACTCACGCGCTTGGCCAATACGCTGGTCGATGAAGGCATCGGCCACATCCAGCGGCAGGCCCAGGTCGGCGTAGCCCGCGTTCAGCTTTTTCAGGCTGGCGGCCAGCTGGGTCAGGGCGTCCTGGTAGCCCTTGCCCTCTGCAAACAGGGCATAGATGCCGCGCTCGCCCGTCTTCTTGTGCTCCAGCAACTGGTTCGTCACGCCCGAGTAGGCGGACACCACATAGATCCGGCCATAGATGCGCTTGGGATCGTGCAGCATGATGTGGCGCAGCACATCGCCAAAGGCGGTCATGGAAGTGCCGCCGATTTTCTCGACAGAGATCTTGGAGGAGTTGACGTCTGACATGGACAAGCTCAGAGGAGCAAAAAGGATTGGGAGGCCGGGCGGATGTCCTGCCCCATGGGTAGCGGCAGAAAACGCTCTATTTTCCACGACTTTTGTCGGGACTCCTGCGCGGGGCAAGCACAGCTGCAGCCGGGGGATGCATTGGCAGGACACTGCCCGCCGAGTATGGGTGGCATGCGCAATCTGGCCGTCGCCTGCTCGGCGGCTCGCTTACCGTTGTTGGGCGGCCAGCTTTCATGCGTCCATGGCAAAGGCGTTCGCGTGGCCATGGCGGCAGTTCACGCCGTGGGCACGCGTCCTGCGCCAAACAGTGTTCGCAGGTCGTCAGCTTGAATCGCGCGGTGCGTTGCGTTCAGGAAGTACGGGGTCATGTTGTGGTGAGCGCAGCGCTGGACCAGCAGCTCAAAACGCTGTTCCATGTTGGCTTCCCCGGCCCAGTGGGCCAGCACGAGGTTAGCCTGGTACGGTTTGACGGCGATCGCCTGGCGCGGCTCGCCCAGGTCATAGACCAGAAAGTCCGCCAATGTCCGGCATTGGTCCAAGACAGGCAACACCTCGGCTATCAGCCAGTCCGCAGTCGCTGCCAGGAAATGATCCAACTGGCTTGGGTTCGAAATTTCCACCGGGTTGATGTCATAGGCGCCGGACCGCAACGGGCTGACGAACTGCTGCACCACCCCCGCATGGATGATGTGCAAATCAATCATGTGCTGCGGTTCGCACAGCGGCGCCAGCTCTGCGGGCAGCACCGGACGAAGCCCTGCTGATGTGCGAGCCTCGTACAACGCGCCGTCCGAGCGGCTCTTCCATCCGAGCGAGATTCGCTGCAATCCCAGGGGCGAATCCCGGAGCCAGTGGACTTGCATCGTGACCGACGACGACCTCGCGATCTCCAGCCTGAACCCGTGCGTGTGCAATTGCGGATGGACCAGCGCTCGCACGCGGCCTTCGATATCGGGCAGCTTTGCAGGCGCTGGCGCCGGGTTGCTCCAGGCCAAATGCTCTCGCCCTTGAGGCGACAGCCGCCAAGGGCCGGGCACAAAACATTCACCGGTGCTGTCGTCGTAGACGCTAAGTCCCAGTTCCACCGCTGCATCCACGAGCCGGGGATAGAACAGCGTCAGATCATGGATGTCCACGGCCAAGACCGCATCGTCCGGCAGCGCGGTGGGTGTGCCCAGGTCCCACGCATCGCCGTATTCGGGAAACGCGGCTTTCATGCGCTGGGCCAGCTCGACGAACTTTGGATTCAGCGCGGCCCGCTGGTCGGCGAGGCGCTTGAACGCGGCCTGCGCCTCGGCCCAGTTCGTCGGAGTGGGCTGGTCCCAGATATGGATGGCGTAACTCATGATGAACTATTTTCCATGCGCTTTGCGCCGTGCCACATGCACATTGCAAACCTGCTGTGGCAACTTCCCAAAACCAATACACGCCCGGTAAAGCGGGCAAAGTTCATGCATTTCAAAATCGGCTCCCTGATTGTTGGCGCGAGCCGCCCATGGCCCAAACCTGCTGACTACAACTGGACTGTGCGTGCACAGTTCAAGGCAGTCTGCCATGCCAACCATACGGAATCGAATTGCACGATGCTCGCCAGGTTTCCATCTAACATCCCCAGGTCCTAAAAGCCCTCAAAAATATCTGCGTCGCCAATAAGAAGGCCGCACAGCTCATAGAGCTTGTGCGGCCAACTATCAAGTCAGGAGTGATTCGAGGAGCTTGTCAAATCACTTCTTCTGCGGCGGCACATCCGTGCACGAGCCGTGTGCAATCTCCGCCGCCATGCCGATGCTCTCGCCCAACGTGGGGTGCGGGTGGACGGTCTTGCCGATGTCCACAGCGTCGGCGCCCATCTCGATGGCCAGCGCAATCTCGCCGATCATGTCGCCGGCATGCGTGCCGACCATGCCGCCGCCGAGGATCTTGCCGTGGCCGTGGGCCTCGGGCGAATCGTCGAACAGCAGCTTGGTCACGCCCTCATCGCGGCCGTTGGCGATCGCGCGGCCGGAGGCCGTCCAGGGGAACAGGCCCTTCTTGACCTTGATGCCTTGGGCCTTGGCCTGGTCTTCGGTCAGGCCCACCCAAGCCACTTCAGGGTCGGTGTAGGCCACGGATGGGATCACGCGGGCGTTGAAGGCGGCGGATGCCAGCTCCTTGTTGCCCTGCAGTTCACCGGCGATGACCTCGGCCGCCACATGCGCCTCATGCACCGCCTTGTGCGCCAGCATGGGCTGGCCCACGATGTCACCGATGGCGAAGATGTGCGGCACATTGGTGCGCATCTGGATGTCGACGTTGATGAAGCCACGGTCCGTCACGGCCACGCCAGCTTTTTCAGCAGCGATCTTCTTGCCGTTGGGCGTGCGGCCCACGGCCTGCAGGACCAGGTCGTACACCTGCGGCGCGGGCGCGGTGCCGCCCTCTTCCGCTGCGGCAAACGTCACCTCGATGCCTTCGGGCGTGGCCTTGGCGCCCACCGTCTTGGTCTTGAGCATGATGTTGTCAAAACGCTTGGCATTCATCTTCTGCCAGATCTTGACGAGGTCGCGGTCGGCGCCCTGCATCAGGCCGTCCATCATTTCGACCACATCCAGGCGCGCGCCCAGCGTGCTGTACACCGTGCCCATTTCGAGGCCGATGATGCCGCCGCCCAGGATGAGCATGCGCTTGGGGACTTCCTTGAGCGCCAGGGCTCCGGTGGAGTCGACAACGCGGGGATCGTCGGGCATGAAGGGCAGGCGCACGGCCTGGCTGCCGGCGGCGATGATGGCGTTCTTGAAGGCGATGACCTTCTTGGTGCCGGTCTTTTCCTGCGCCGTGCCGGTGGTTTCTTCCACTTCGAGGTGGTTGGCGCCGACGAAGCTGCCATAGCCGCGCACGGTGGTGACCTTGCGCATCTTGGCCATGGCGGCCAGGCCGCCGGTCAGCTTGCCGATGACTTTTTCCTTGTGGCCGCGCAGCTTGTCGATGTCGAGCGAGGGCTCGCCGAAGCTCACGCCCAGGTCGGCCATGTGGCTGACTTCGTCCATGACGGCCGCCACGTGCAGCAGCGCCTTGGAAGGGATGCAGCCCACGTTCAGGCACACGCCACCCAGGGTGGCGTAGCGCTCGACGATGATGACCTTGAGGCCCAGGTCGGCCGCGCGGAAGGCAGCCGAATAACCGCCAGGGCCGCCGCCGAGCACGAGCACGTCGCAGTCCAGATCGGCAGTTCCGCCGAAGCTGGGCGCTTCGATTTTAGGAGCTGCTGGCGCTTGCGTGGCGGGCGCTGGAGCCGATTTTTGTTCAGATACAGCAGGTGCTGCAGCAGGCGCAGGCGCCTGCGCGGCAGACGCCGCATCCGACGTTTCGAGCGTGAGCACCACCGAGCCTTCGGCGATCTTGTCGCCGAGCTTCACTTTCAGCTCCTTCACCACGCCGGCGTGGCTGGACGGGATCTCCATGGAGGCCTTGTCGGACTCCACGGTGATCAGGCTCTGCTCGGCCTTGATGGTGTCGCCGGGTTTGACGAGCACTTCGATGATGGCCACTTCGGCGAAGTCGCCGATGTCGGGCACCTTGATGTCGATGATTGCCATGGTGTGTCTTGCCCTTTCGTTACATCACGATGCGGCGGAAGTCCGCCAGCAGCGAGGCAAAGTACACGTTGAAGCGCGCAGCGCTGGCGCCGTCGATCACGCGGTGGTCCCAACTCAGGCTCAAAGGCAGCATGAGGCGCGGCGCGAACTGCTTGCCGTCCCATTTAGGCTCCAGGCTGCTCTTGCACACGCCCATGATGGCGACTTCAGGAGCGTTGATGATGGGCGTGAAGTAGCGCCCGCCAATGCCGCCCAGCGAGCTGATGGAGAAGCAGCCGCCGGTCATGTCGGCCGGGCCGAGCTTGCCGTCGCGGGCCTTCTTGGCCAGATCGCCCATTTCTTGCGAGATCTGGACGATGCCCTTCTTGTCGGCGTCACGGATGACGGGCACGACGAGGCCGTTGGGCGTGTCGGCCGCAAAGCCGATGTGGAAGTAGTTCTTGAGCACCAGCTGGTCGCCGTCAAGCGAGCTGTTGAACTCGGGGAACCTCTTGAGCGCGGCCACGGCGGCCTTGATCATGAAGGCGAGCATGGTGACCTTGACGCCACTCTTCTCGTTTTCCTTGTTGAACTGCACGCGGAAGGCTTCGAGGTCGGTGATGTCCGCGTCGTCGTGGTTGGTGACGTGCGGGATGACGACCCAGTTGCGGTGCAGGTTGGCACCGCTGATCTTCTTGATGCGCGAGAGGTCCTTGCGCTCCACGGGGCCGAACTTGGTGAAGTCCACCTTGGGCCAGGGCAACAGGTCCAGGCCCACGCCGGAACCGCCCGCCGCTGCAGGCGCCTTGGCAGCCTGCGCCTTGGTCTGGGTGGCACCCGCCATCACCTGCTTGGTGAAGGACTGCACATCGTCCTGCGTGATGCGGCCCTTGGGGCCGGTGCCCTTGACCTCGTCGATGGGCACGCCCAGCTCGCGGGCGAACTTGCGCACGGAAGGGCTGGCGTGGGGCAGGCCCACGGTGGGCGTGCCGGGCTGGTGGGCGGGCACGGAGGCCGTGGCGGCGACCGGTGCAGCGGCTGCAGCAACCGGTGCGGGGGCGGCAACAGGCGCAGCAGCGGGAGCCGCCGCCGGCGCTGCGGGTGCTGCAGCTGCAGCAGGCGCACTGCCCGCCACGCCTTCCAGCAGGGCCACGAGGTCGCCGATGTTGACGGTGTCGCCGATCTTGACCTTGAGCTCCTTGAGCACGCCGGCGGCGGGCGAAGGGATCTCCATGGAGGCCTTGTCGGATTCGACGGTGAACAGCGACTGCTCGACCTTGATGGTGTCACCCACCTTGACCAGCAGTTCAATGACGGCCACGTCCTTGAAGTCGCCGATGTCGGGCACGCGCACTTCCACCGGGCCCGCAGCCGCAGGGGCTGCGGCGGGCGCAGCCGGCGCAGGCGCGGCTGCGGCCACGGGGGCTGCAGCCGGGGCGGCAGCGGGTGCAGATGCCGCCGCCGGGGCTGCGGCCGCAGCGCCCGCGTCGGCGGCTTCCACCACGGCGATCACGGAGCCCTGCTTGACCTTGTCGCCCAGGGCGATCTTGAGTTCCTTGACCACGCCTGCGTGGCTGGATGGAATCTCCATGGAGGCCTTGTCGGACTCCACGGTGATGAGCGACTGCTCGGCCTTGACCGTGTCGCCCACCTTGACCAGCAGTTCGATCACGCCCACTTCGTCGAAATCCCCGATGTCCGGGACTTGAATGTCTACCAATGCCATTGTTGTCTCCGTTCGGTTTATGCGTAGAGCGGGTTGACCTTGTCGGCCTGGATGTTGTACTTGGCAATCGCCTCGGCCACCTTGGTGGCGGGCAGCACGCCGTCTTCGCTCAGCGCCTTGAGTGCAGCAACCACGATGTAGTGGCGGTTGATCTCGAAGTGCTCGCGCAGCTTGCTGCGGAAGTCACTGCGGCCAAAGCCGTCGGTGCCCAGCACCTTGTAGGTGCGGCCCTTGGGGATGAAGGGGCGGATCTGCTCGGCATAGGCCTTCATGTAGTCGGTGGACGCGACCACGGGGCCTTGCGATGCGGACAGTTGCTGCGTGACGAACGGCACCTTGGCCGCTTCGGTCGGGTGCAGCAGGCTCCAGCGCTCGGCGTTCTGGCCGTCGCGGGTCAGTTCGTTGAAGCTCGGGCAGCTCCACACCGAGGCGGCCACGCCCCAGTCCTTTTCGAGCAGCTCCTGTGCAAAGAACGATTCGCGCAGGATGGTGCCGCTGCCCAGCAGTTGCACCGTGGGCGCATCCTTGGGCAGTGCGGGCGCCTGCTTGCACAGGTACATGCCCTTGATGATCTGCTCCTCGGTGCCAGGCTGCAGGCCGGGCATGGGGTAGTTTTCGTTCAGCAGCGTCAGGTAGTAGAAGACGTTCTCCTGGCGCTCGACCATGCGCTTCATGCCGTCGTGCATGATCACCGCGACTTCGTGCGCGAAGGTCGGGTCGTAGCTCACGCAGTTGGGGATGGTGTTGGCCAGGATGTGGCTGTGGCCGTCTTCATGCTGCAGGCCTTCGCCGTTGAGCGTGGTGCGGCCCGAGGTGCCGCCCAAGAGGAAGCCACGCGCCTGCATGTCGCCCGCCGCCCAGGCCAGGTCGCCGATGCGCTGGAAGCCGAACATGGAGTAGTACACGTAGAACGGGATCATGATCCGGTTGTTCGTGCTGTAGCTGGTGGCCGCCGCGATCCAGCTGCTCATGCCGCCGGCTTCGTTGATGCCTTCCTGCAGGATCTGGCCGGCCTTGTCTTCCTTGTAGTACATGACCTGGTCCTTGTCGACCGGGGTGTACTGCTGGCCAGCGGGGTTGTAGATGCCGATCTGGCGGAACAGGCCTTCCATGCCGAAGGTGCGGGCCTCGTCCACCAGGATGGGCACCACGCGCGGGCCCAGGGCCTGGTCGCGCAGCAGCTGGGTGAGGAAGCGCACGTAAGCCTGCGTGGTGGAGATTTCGCGGCCTTCGGGCGTGGCTTCCAGGATGGCCTTGAAGGTGTCCAGCGCGGGCACGGTGAAGCTCTCGTCGGCTTTCACGCGGCGGTGCGGCAGGTACCCGCCCAGGGCCTTGCGGCGCTCGTGCAGGTACTTCATTTCCGGGGTGTCGTCGGCCGGCTTGTAGAAAGGCAGCTCGGCGAGCTGGCTGTCCGGGACGGGGATGTTGAAGCGGTCGCGGAAGGCCTTGATGTCTTCGTCGCTGAGCTTCTTCGTCTGGTGGACGGTGTTCTTGCCCTCGCCGATCTTGCCCATGCCAAAACCCTTCACGGTCTTGACCAGCAGGACGGAGGGCTGGCCGCCGTGGTTCTGCGCGGCATGGAATGCGGCATAGACCTTTTGCGAATCATGGCCGCCGCGCTGCAGGTTCCAGATCTCGTCGTCGGTCATGTGCTCGACCATCTTCAGGGTGCGCGGGTCGCGGCCGAAGAAGTTCTTGCGCACGTAGGCACCATCGTTGGCCTTCATGGCCTGGTAGTCGCCATCGTTGGTTTCCATCATGAGCTTGCGCAGCGCGCCGTCCTTGTCGGCGGCCAGCAGCGCATCCCAGCCCTTGCCCCAGATCAGCTTGATGACGTTCCAGCCAGCACCACGGAACTCGCCTTCGAGCTCCTGGATGATCTTGCCGTTGCCACGCACGGGGCCGTCCAGGCGCTGCAGGTTGCAGTTGATGACGAACACCAGGTTGTCGAGCTTCTCGCGCGCGGCCAGGCCGATGGCGCCCAGGGATTCGACCTCGTCCATTTCGCCGTCGCCGCAGAACACCCAGACCTTGCGGTTCTCGGTGTTGGCGATGCCACGGGCGTGCAGGTACTTGAGGAAACGCGCCTGGTAGATGGCCATCAGCGGGCCCAGGCCCATGGACACGGTGGGGAACTGCCAGAACTCGGGCATGAGCTTGGGGTGCGGGTAGCTCGACAGGCCCTTGCCGTCCACTTCCTGGCGGAAATTGAGCAGCTGGTCTTCGGAGAGGCGGCCTTCGAGGTAGGCGCGGGCATAGATGCCGGGGGATACGTGGCCCTGGATGTAGAGCAGGTCACCGCCGTGGTTCTCGCTCTCGGCGTGCCAGAAATGGTTGAAGCCGGCGCCGAACATGCTGGCCAGCGAGGCAAAGGAGCCGATGTGGCCGCCCAGGTCGCCGCCTTCGGGCGGATGGTGGCGGTTGGCCTTGACGACCATGGCCATGGCGTTCCAGCGCATGTAGGCGCGCAGGCGCTGTTCGATTTCGAGGTTGCCGGGGCTGCGTGCCTCCTGGCCGGGCTCGATGGTGTTCACGTAGCCGGTGTTGGCCGAGAACGGCAGGTCCACGCTGTTCTGGCGGGCATGTTCCAGCAATTGCTCCAGCAGGTAGTGGGCGCGCTCGGCCCCCTCCTTGTCGATGACGGCGGACAGCGCATCCATCCACTCACGGGTTTCCTGCTGGTCGGTGTCGGTGGCGGGCGCGGCGCCGTTTCCGGCCTGGGGGTCGGGCTGAGCTGACATGCTTTGTCTCCTGTAGGTGTGGCAGCAATTTAGTACGTTGGCTCTAGTTTCGCATATTTTTTGATAATTTCAAATGGTGCTTATTCATTTCACATTACAAGAAAATGCTGCAAACGCACATTGACCCGCCGTTCCAACACCGGGCATCGCCTCCCCTACACTTGGAACATGGACTCCCTGCCCCCCACGTCTTCCCCCACCGCCATGGTCGTGGCCGCGCCCGCCCGCTGGTGGCGCAAGTGGTGGCGCGGGTTGTCGCCCACACGGCAGGACCGGTTCGCGGCCCTGGCGCCGCTGGCCGCCGTGCTGATGTTTCTCGCGGCCATCGTGGCCGCGTTCTGGTATTTGCGCGCCGAGGAGGCCGAGCGCGAGCAGGAAGCCCTGCGGCGCGATGTGGAATATGCGCAACAGCGCGTGCGGCTGCGGCTGCTGGAGCGGCAGGAACAGCTCATGCGCATCGCGCGCGACCTGTCCAACCAGGAGCTGGAGCGCACGGAATTCGTGAGCCGCGCCGAAACCCTGATCAGCCAGTACCCCGAGCTGCAGGCCATCACCTGGATCGACGAGCGCCGCCGCATCCGCGCCAGCCACGCGGCCCCCACGCTGGCCAGCAGCGAACTGCGCATCGCGGGCGAAGTGCTCAAGCCGGGCGACACCGCCGACACCTTCGGGCTGGCGCGCGACCTGCAGCAGCCGGTGTACGCCCAGCCGGCCGCCACCTCGGGCGACTCGACGCCGCTGCTGCAGCTGCAGGTGCCCTTGAACAACCAGGGCAAGTTCAGCGGCGTGGTGCTGGGCGAATACTCCATCGACAGCCTGCTGCGCTATGGCACGCCCACCGAAGTGCTGGCGCGCTACGCCGTCACGCTGCTGGACGGCAAGAACCAGGTTCTGGCGGGCACCCCCCTGGGCCCGCGCAACACCGCCACCCAGCTCCTGCCCTGGACGCCCCGCGCCAATGAATACGAGGTGCCCGTGTCGCCCGTGGGCAACGGGCTGGTGCTCAAGGCCCAGGCCTACCGCACCTCGCTGGGCGTGGTCGGCAGCGGGCTTTTCTGGCTGGTGGGCACGCTTTCCGCCATGACGGCATGGATGCTGATCGCCACCTGGCGCCACACCCGCCGCCGCATGCAGGCACAACAGGCCCTGGTGGCCGAGACGAATTTCCGCCGCGCGATGGAGAATTCCATCCTCACCGGCATGCGTGCGCTGGACATGGAAGGCCGCATCACCTATGTGAACGCCGCCTTCTGCCAGATGACAGGCTGGAGCGAGGCGGAACTCGTGGGCCTGAAGGCGCCCTTCCCTTACTGGCCCGACTCCGACCACGAAGCCCTGCACGCCAAGCTGCGCGACGAGCTGTCCGGCAAGACCATCGTGGGCGGCTTTCAGGTGCGGGTGCGGCGCAAGAGCGGCACCTTGTTCGATGCCCGCCTGTATGTCTCGCCTCTGATCGATGCGCACGGCCAGCAAACGGGCTGGATGACGTCGATGACCGACATCACCGAGCCCAACCGCATCCGCGAGCAGCTCTCGGCATCGCACGAACGCTTCACCATCGTGCTCGAATCGCTGGACGCGTCGGTGTCGGTGGCCCCGCTGGGCAGCGAAGAGCTGCTGTTCGCCAACAAGCTCTACCGCCAATGGTTCGGCTCGCAGACCGGCGGGCACCTGCAGCTGGTCGCCCAGGCCGGCGTGGTGCCCGTGGCGGGCACCGACCACCGGGGCATGGACGACGAGGACGGCCTCATGGGCCTGCCGACCGACCCGCTGACCAGCGCCCGCACCGAGAACGCCGAGATTTACCTGCCCGACCTGGGCAAGTGGCTGGAAGTGCGCTCGCGCTACCTCAACTGGGTGGACGGGCGCCTGGCCCAGATGGTGATCGCCACAGACATCACCCCCCGCCGCCAGGCCGAGGAGCAGGCGGCGCGCCAGGCCGAGCGCGCGCAGTCGGTGAGCCGCCTCATCACCATGGGCGAAATGGCCTCCAGCGTGGCGCACGAGCTCAACCAGCCGCTCACGGCCATCAACAACTACTGCAGCGGCATGGTCTCGCGCATCCAGAGCGGCCAGCTCACCGAAGAGGCGCTCCTCACGGCGCTGCAGAAGACGGCCCACCAGGCGCAGCGCGCGGGCCAGATCATCCAGCGCATCCGCGCCTTCGTGAAGAAGAGCGAGCCCAACCGTACCCTGGCCGACGTGCACTCGATGGTCAACGAAGCCGTGGAGCTGGCCGACATCGAGCTGCGCCGCCACAACGTGCGCCTCACGCATTACGTAGCCGCCCGCCTGCCGCCCGTGATGGCCGACACCATCCTGATCGAACAGGTGCTGGTCAACCTCATGAAGAACGGCGCCGAGGCCATCCAGCACGCCAGCCGCCCCCCGTCCGGGCGCAGCGTGGAGCTGCGCGTCGTGCCCAAGCACATCGAGGACCGCGAGGTGGTGGAGTTCTCCGTGCAGGACACCGGCAAGGGCCTGGCGCCCGAGGTGCTCGAACGGCTGTTCGAAGCCTTCTTCTCCACCAAGGAAGAAGGCATGGGCATGGGCCTCAATCTGTGCCGCAGCATCGTCGAGTCGCACCAGGGCCGGATGCAGGCGGAGAACCTCTACAATGGATCGGAGGTCACAGGCTGCAGGTTCTCCTTCTGGCTGCCGCTTGCCAAGCCTGCTGATGCCACTACAAATTCTGTAGCACACGTACGAAACCCAAGGACAATTGCATGAGCTTGATTCCGAAAAAAGGCACTGTTTACGTTGTAGACGACGACGAAGCAGTTCGCGATTCCCTGCAGTGGCTGCTGGAAGGCAAGGACTACCGGGTGCGTTGCTTTGATTCGGCCGAAACGTTTCTGTCGCGCTACGACCCGCGCGAGGTGGCCTGCCTGATCGTGGACATCCGCATGGGCGGCATGACGGGCCTGGAGCTGCAGGACCGCCTCATCGAGCGCAAGTCGCCCCTGCCCATCGTGTTCATCACCGGCCACGGCGACGTGCCGATGGCGGTGAACACCATGAAGAAGGGCGCGCTCGACTTCATCCAGAAGCCCTTTGACGAGGAAGAACTGGTCGGATTGGTCGAGCGCATGCTGGACCACGCCCGCGAGGCCTTCGCGGGCTACCAGCAGGCCGCCAGCCGCGATGCCCTGCTGTCCAAGCTCACCAGCCGCGAAGCGCAGGTTCTGGAGCGCATCGTCGCCGGCCGCCTGAACAAGCAGATCGCGGACGATCTGGGCATCAGCATCAAGACGGTGGAGGCGCACCGCGCCAACATCATGGAAAAGCTCAACGCCAACACCGTGGCCGACCTGCTCAAGATCGCGCTGGGCCAGAACGCGCCCAAGGCGTAATACTATTTTTTTGATAGCTGCTCGCGCTTTCCAATAAAGCGCCAGAGCCCGATTTGACGGATATTTTTTGACATGACCGCCCAACTCATCGACGGCAATGCCCTTTCCCGCCAACTGCGCGCCGACGTGGCGCAACGCGCCGCCGCCCTGAAGGCCCGGGGCACCACGCCCGGGCTGGCGGTGGTCCTGGTGGGCGACAACCCCGCCAGCCAGGTGTACGTGCGCAACAAGGTCAAGGCCTGCGAAGACGGTGGCCTGCATTCCGTCCTTGAAAAATACGAGGCCGACATGACCGAGGCCGCCTTGCTGGCCCGCGTGGAAGCCCTCAACAACGACCCCGCCATCCACGGCATCCTGGTGCAACTGCCCCTGCCCCGGCACATTGACGCGCAGAAGGTGATCGAGGCCATCTCGCCCGCCAAGGACGTGGACGGCTTCCACATCGCCAGCGCCGGGGCCCTGATGACCGGCATGCCCGGCTTCTGGCCCTGCACGCCCTACGGCTGCATGAAGATGCTGGAGAGCATCGGCTACGACCTCAAGGGCAAACACGCCGTGGTCATCGGTCGCAGCAACATCGTGGGCAAGCCGATGGCGCTGATGCTGCTGGGCCAGAACGCCACCGTCACCATCTGCCACAGCGCCACGCAGGACCTCAAGGCGCAAACCCTGCAGGCCGACGTGATCGTGGCGGCGGTCGGCAAACGCAATGTGCTGACCGCCGACATGGTCAAGCCCGGCGCCGTGGTGATCGACGTGGGCATGAACCGCAACGACGAAGGCAAGCTCTGCGGCGACGTGGACTTTGACGGCGTCAAGGAAGTGGCCGGCTGGATCACCCCCGTGCCTGGCGGGGTTGGCCCCATGACCATTACCATGCTGCTGGTGAACACCATCGAAGCCGCCGAGCGCACCGCAGCGCACTGACCTGGGTCAGTGCCGTCGATGCCGGCTGCTTTGCAACTTGAACTCGCGCCATCTGGCGCCATCTGATTTCGCATGAGCAACGCCCTCCTCGACTTCTCGGACCTTCCCCATTTCGACCGCATCGCACCGCAGGACGTGGCCCCTGCCGTCGACGTCCTGCTGGAGCGCGCCAACGCGGCGCTGGAAACAGTCACCGCACCGGACTTTCCGGCGCGCTGGGACGCGATCGCCAAGGTACTGGACGTGGCGACCGAGCAGCTGGGAACCGCGTGGGGCAGCGTCAGCCATCTCAACAGCGTGGCCGACACGCCGGAACTGCGCGCGGCCTACAACGCCGCCCTGCCAAGGGTGACGGAGTTCTGGACCCGCCTGGGTGCCGATGAACGCCTGTATGCCAAGTACAAGGCCATCGACCCTGCCACCCTGACGGGCGAGCAGCGGCAGGCCCACCGCAATGCCGTGCGCAATTTCGTGCTCAGCGGCGCGGAGCTGACGGGTTCCGCCAAGGAGCGCTTCGCGCAGATCCAGGAACGCCAGGCCGAGCTGAGCCAGAAATTCAGCGAGAACGCCCTCGATGCGACAGACGCATACGCCTACTACGCGAGCGCCGAGGAACTCGACGGCATTCCCGCCGATGTGCAGCAGGCCGCGCGGGCGGCGGCGCAGGCCGACGGCAAGGACGGCTACAAGCTCACGCTCAAGATGCCCTGCTACCTGCCGGTGATGCAATTCGCCACCCGCAGCGATCTGCGCGAGAAGCTCTACCGCGCCTACGTCACCCGCGCCTCCGACCAGGCCGAGGGCGATGCGCGCAAATTCGACAACACGGCACTGATCAGCGAGATCCTGGCACTGCGCCGCGAAGAAGCCCAATTGCTGGGCTATGCGAACTTTGGCGAAGTCTCCGTCGTGCCCAAGATGGCCCAGTCGCCGGACCAGGTGATCGGGTTCCTGCGCGACCTGGCGCGCCGCGCCCGCCCCTATGCCGAGAAGGACGTCGCCGACCTGCGTGCGTTCGCGGCCGAGAAGCTGTCGTTGACCGACCCGCAGGCCTGGGACTGGCCCTACGTCTCCGAGAAGCTCAAGGAGGCGCGCTATGCCTTCAGCGAGCAGGAAGTCAAGAAGTACTTCACGGCGCCCAAGGTGCTGGCGGGCCTGTTCAAGATCATCGAAACCTTGTTCGAGGTGTCCATCCGCCGCGACAGCGCGCCGGTGTGGAACCCCGCCGTGGAGTTCTACCGCATCGAGCGCGGCAATACGCTGGTGGGCCAGTTCTATCTGGACCAGCCCGCCCGCACGGGCAAACGCGGCGGCGCCTGGATGGACGACGTGCGCACCCGCTGGCTGCGCCCCGACACCGGCGTGCTGCAGACCCCCGTGGCGCACCTGGTGTGCAACTTCGCCAGCGGCGTGGACGGCAAGCCGCCGCTGCTCACGCACGACGACGTGATCACCCTTTTCCATGAGTTCGGCCACGGCCTGCACCACATGCTGACCCAGGTGAACGAGCGCGACGTCTCGGGCATCGGCGGCGTGGAATGGGATGCGGTCGAGCTGCCCAGCCAGTTCATGGAGAACTTCTGCTGGGAGTGGGACGTGCTCAAGCACATGACGGCCCACGTGGACACGGGCGAACCCCTGCCCCGCGCGCTGTTCGACAAGATGATCGCCGCCAAGAATTTCCAGAGCGGCATGCAGACGCTGCGCCAGATCGAGTTCTCGCTGTTCGACATGCTGCTGCACACCGAGCACGACCCGGCACAGGACATCATGCCGCTGCTCGACCAGGTGCGCCGCGAGGTGGCCGTGCTGCAGCCGCCGGCCTTCAGCCGCACGGCCCACACCTTCAGCCACATCTTCGCGGGTGGCTACGCCGCCGGCTACTACAGCTACAAGTGGGCCGAGGTGCTGAGCGCCGATGCCTATGCGGCCTTCGAAGAAACGGCCGGCAGCGATGGGCTGCCCAGCACCGAAACGGGCCGCCGCTACCGCGAGGCCATCCTGGAGGCCGGCGGCAGCCGCCCCGCGATGGAGTCCTTCAAGGCCTTCCGGGGCCGCGAGCCCAGCCTGGATGCCCTGCTGCGCCATCAGGGCATGGCCGAAGAGTCGACGGCCTGAGCGAATCCATGGCACCCAGGGCAGCTTGCACTGCGCCCGGGGCCGACGATCGATCCTGTATGGAGTGAGAAAAATGAAGATGCACAATCCGCTGACCGCCCCCCTGCTGGCATCCTTGCTGATGGTGCTGGCCAGCGCCAGCGTCCAGGCGCAAGGCGTCTACCGGATCGTTGGCCCGGATGGCAAGGTGACGTTTTCGGACCGCCCGCCGGCCGACGCCAGCGCCCAGCCCGCGCGGGCAGCCGCTGCGCCGCCCGCAGCGGCCAACGCCGCGCTGCCGTACGATCTGCGCCAGACCGCCAGCCGCTTTCCCGTCACGCTCTATACGGGCAACGATTGCCCGCCGTGCACCTCCGCGCGCAATCTGCTCACGTCGCGCGGCATACCGTTCACCGAGCGCACCGTGTCCAGCAACGAGGACATCGCAGCACTGCAGCGCCTGAGCGGCAACTCCAGCCTGCCCTTTGGCACCATCGGCGGCCAGCAGCTCGCGGGTTTTTCTGAAGGGGAATGGACGCAGTACCTGGATGCTGCAGGCTATCCCAAGCAATCGCAGCTGCCCGGCAACTACCGCCAGCCTGCCCCCACCCCTCTGGTGGCCATCAAGGCCGTGGAGCCTGCAACAGCAGCGGCTGCAGCGTCGGCCCCGGCGTCCGCAGTACCCAGGGTGCGCCCCCCGGCTCCGGCCAATGAGGGGCCGTCGCCCAGCAATCCGGCGGGCATCAGATTCTGAGCGTCCCTCTCCCTGGGAACGGGCGGGCCGGCGGCCGCCAGGACAAAGGGGCCTTTTCAGGCCCCTTTGTCCATTCCGGCGGACATGCGTCCGTGCCCGCCGCCAGGCCCCGGGCTCAATAAGTGAGCGTCTTCACCCCTTGCGCCGTGCCCAGCAGGCAGACCGACGCCTTCTGGTGGGCAAAGACACCCACCGTCACCACGCCCGGCCACTGGTTGATGTCGGACTCGAACGCCAGCGGGTCCGTGATCGAGAGCCCCCGGACGTCCAGGATGTGTTGGCCGTTGTCGGTCACCAGGGGCTGGCCATCCCGCAGCCGCAGCTGCGCCTGGCCGCCCATCGCCACAAAACGCCGCGCTATGTGGTTGGCGGCCATCGGAATCACCTCGACGGGCAAAGGAAACTGCCCCAGTGCCTGAACCAGCTTGGATTCGTCGGCGATGCACACGAAACGGCTGGCCAGCGCTGCGACGATCTTCTCGCGCGTCAGCGCCGCGCCGCCTCCCTTGACCATGTGGCCCTTGCCGTCGATTTCGTCGGCACCATCGATATAGACCGAAAGGGCCTGGACTTCGTTGGCATCGAACACCGCAATGCCCAGCGCCTTCAGGCGCTCGGTACTGGCCACGGAGCTCGATACCGCCCCCTTGATCTGGTCCTTGATGGTGGCCAGCGCGTCGATGAACTTGTTGACGGTGGAGCCGGTACCCACCCCCACAATCTCGCCGGGCACCACATATTGCAGCGCGGCCTGGCCTACCAGGGTCTTGAGTTCATCTTGGGTCAGGGAGGTGGAGGTCGTCATGGGAGAAAATCAGGGGGAAACCTTGAATTATCCCCTCATGTCCCTGATCCCCTACGCCCTCACCCGCCCCTTTCTCTTCGGCCTCGATGCCGAGACCGCCCACGAGCTCACCATGGACATGCTGGCGCGCGGACAGCGCACGCCATTGCAATGGGCCTGGTGCAATGAAACCGTGGACGACCCTGTCGAATTGGCGGGCCTGACGTTTCCCAACCGCGTCGGCATGGCGGCGGGGCTGGACAAGAACGCCCGCTGCATCGACGCACTGGGCGCCATGGGCTTCGGCTTCGTGGAAGTGGGCACCGTGACACCCAAGGCGCAGCCCGGCAACCCCAAGCCACGCATGTTCCGCCTGCCCGAAGCGCGCGCGCTCATCAACCGCCTGGGTTTCAACAACGAAGGGCTGGATGCGTTCCTGCACAACGTGCAGCAGGCCCGCTTTCGCTCGCAGAGCCGCAAACACCCCCTGCTGCTGGGCCTGAATATCGGCAAGAACGCCACGACCCCGATCGAGAACGCCACCAGCGACTACCTGGCCTGCCTGGACGGCGTGTACCCGCACGCGGACTACGTCACGGTCAACATCAGCTCGCCCAACACCCAGAACCTGCGCGCGCTGCAGAGCGATGCGGCGCTGGACGCGCTGCTGGGCGCGATCGCCGAGCGCCGAGAAGCCCTGGCGGCGCGGCACGCGCGGCGCGTACCGGTGTTCGTGAAGATTGCCCCGGATCTCGATGAAGCCCAGGTGTCCGTGATCGCCTCCACGCTGCAGCGCCATGGCATGGACGGCGTGATCGCCACCAACACCACCATCAGCCGCGCGGCCGTGCAGGGTTTGCGCCACGCGCAGGAAATCGGCGGGCTCAGCGGCGCCCCGGTGCTTGAAGCCAGCAACCAGGTGATACGCCAGCTGCGCGCGGCCCTGGGCAGCCGTTTTCCCATCATTGGCGTGGGTGGCATCATGAGCGCCGAGGATGCGGTGGGCAAGGTCCGCGCCGGCGCCGATGTGGTGCAGATCTACACCGGGCTGATCTACGAAGGCCCCGCGCTGGTGGCGAAGGCCGCGAAGGCCATCAAGGCCATGGGCTGAGCCACGGCACGCCACCCGCGCGCCAGGCCCCCAAAAAAAGAGCCGCCCATCTGGGCGGCTCTTTTGCCGTGGGACAGAACGCAGGCTCCTGCCGGCCGCCCGGCAAGGTGCCGGCAAGGCCGGTCAGCGCCGCAACCGCATCAGCATGGGCAGCAGCACGCCGGCCCAGCGAATCAGCCGGCGCGGCCCCGCCACGACGGCGACGCCGGCCATGGCCGCCACCGCCAGGGGGTGTTCCCGGGCGAATCCCGCGGCGCGCAGCACCAGGGACTCGTCCAGGCCGCCGTCACCCTGGTCCCGCTGCGCCAATGCCAGCGACTGTGCCCGGGCCGCCCTGCGGGCGCGCAAGCGTTCGCGCTGCGTGGCAATCCGGTCCAGCACGCGCTGCTGGGCCATGGTGGGCTCGGGAACCACGGCTTGCGGGGCAGTGGTCGATGAGTTCGTCGCAGTCATTACAAACGCTCCTTGATGTCACGCCAGTCCTGCGCCAGCTCGCGCCGGGTAAGGGCAAAGCCCTGGCCCGCCTTCTGCACGACGGAAACCAGCGACATGAGCGTGGCGGCCCAGCCGACAGTCCAGACGGCTGCCACGAGCCAGGCCACCAGGGTGCGCTGGGGGGTATCCCAGAAATGCACCAGCACCGCCAGCGAGAGCATGATCAAGGCCACCACGGTGAGCCCCGCCACCACAATGGTCAGCACCAGCATCTGCTGCAGGCGCTGCTTCTGATCCTGCCACTCCAGGCGTGCGAGGTCCATGCGGTCTTCCGCCGCGATGGCGCCTTCGATCACGTTGGCGCGCCAGCGGGCCACCAGGGCCTCCAGCCCCAGAAGGGAAAGCCAGTTCATGTGCAACCTCTGCGTTGTGCGGCCGTGCGCGGCAGGCCGGAATCAGCGCCGCGCAAGCAGGAAGCCCACCAGGGCGCCGACGGCCAGCGCGGCCCCGGCCACGCGCCATGGTTCATCGTGCGCATAGCGGTCGGCCGCAAGGGCGGCATCCTTGGCCTGGCGGGCCGCATCCTGCGCCGCGCGCACCGCGGATTCGCGCACGTTGTGCATGCCGTCGTCCAGACGCTGGCGCAGCAGCTTGATTTCAGGGACCGCGTCGAGATCCTTGTTGGCGAGAAGCCCCCGCAGATCAGAAACCAGCTTTTCCAGTTCGCCCTGGGTGGTGGTGGTGTCGGAAGCAGTCATACAAGCCTTTCTTGAAGCAACACAAAAAAATCAATCATCCCTGCCGGAACAGGACTCGGGTTCATCTTAGTCACCTGCCCCCGCCCCGCTTCGTAGGACGGCGACGCAAGAGGTTACGGATTGCAAATGGTTTGCCGCAGATCAGACCAGCGTGGCTACATGGTCCGCAATGGCCAGAGCGCTTGTCAAGCCGGGGGATTCGATGCCAAACAGGTTCACCAGGCCCGGGACGCCGTGCACCGCGGGCCCCTGGATCATGAAGTCCGCCGCAGGTTCCTCGGGGCCATGGATCTTGGGGCGCATGCCCGCATAGCCGGGCGCCAGCGCTCCGTCGCGCAGCTCGGGCCAGTACTTGCGGACCTCGGCGTAGAACGCGTCCCCGCGTGCGGGGTCGACCAAAAGGTCGTCCGGCGAATCAACCCACTGCACGTCGGGGCCGAACTTGGCCTGCCCGCCCAGATCCAGCGTCAGGTGCACGCCCAGGCCGGCAGCCTCGGGCACGGGGTAGATCAAGCGGCTGAAGGGTGCCTTGCCAGACAGCGTGAAATAGCTGCCCTTGGCGTAGTGGGCACGGGGCACATGATCCGCTCCCAGCCCCGCAAAGCGGCGGGCCAGCCCGGGGGCGTGCAGACCCGCGGCATTGACCACGGTACGGGCTCGCAAACGCGTGCCATCGGACGCTATCAAATCAATAGCATTCTGCGCACATTCCGCTTGCGCCAGGGGCGAATTGAGGGCCACGAGTCCCCCCGCATGCTCCAGGTCGCCCTGCAGCGCGAGCATCAAAGCGTGGCTGTCCACGATACCGGTACTGGGCGAAAACAATGCAGCGACGCATTCCAGCGCGGGCTCCAGCGCCTGCGCTTCCTGGCGGCCGAGCCAGCGCAGATCCGGCACGCCGTTGGCTTGCGCCCGTGCCTGGATGGACTCAAGACCAGGCAGTTGACCCGACGAGGTTGCCACCAGGAGCTTGCCGCAGCGGTGGTGGGGCACGCCACGCTCGGCGCAGTAGGCATACAGCATGTCCCGGCCTTGGACGCACAGCCGCGCTTTCAGCGACCCGGTGGGGTAGTACAGCCCGGCATGGATGACCTCGCTGTTGCGCGAACTGATGCCGGTGCCTATCGCATCCGCGGATTCCAGCACCATGACCTCGCGGCCCCGCAGCGCCAGGGCCCGGGCCACGGCCAGGCCGACCACGCCCGCCCCCACCACCACACAGTCGACTACATCCGCCATTCGCTCGCCCTCGTCCTTGCCCTTCGGTGCTCAGCCTTGCTCGAAGCCGTCGAGCACATTGACGGCATTGGTTCCCAGCTCGGCCGCCGCGTAGCCACCTTCGAGGACGAAGACAGCGGGCAGCCCCAGGCGTGCGAGGCGCGCGCCCAGCCGGGTGAAATCGGACGAGGCGAGTGCGAAGCGGGAAATGGGGTCGCCCTCGAACGCGTCGAGCCCCAGCGAGACCACAAGGGCATCGGCCCCGTGGCTGGCGATCCGCGCACAGGCACTTTCCAGCGCATCGAACCAGGCGGCGGCGCTGGTGCCGGCCGGCAGCGGCAGGTTCAGATTGAAGCCCGCGCCCTCTCCTGACCCGGTTTCGTCCGCATGGCCCAGGTAAAAGGGGTATTCCGTGCGCGGGTCGCCATGCATGCTGATGAACAGCACGTCGGAGCGGTCGTAGAAGATGCTTTGCGTGCCATTGCCATGGTGATAGTCGACATCCAGCAGGGCCACGCGCCGGGCGCCCTCGTTGCGCAATACCTGCGCCGCCACGGCGGCGTTGTTCAGGAAGCAGTAGCCCCCCATGAAGTCCGGGCCGGCATGGTGGCCTGGCGGGCGTGTGCAGCAAAACGCCGCGCCCACACCCCGCGCCACCCGGGTGGCGGCACTGGCGGCCGCATCCGCGCCTGCCTTGGCCGCCGCCCAGGTGCCGGGGGCCATGGGCGTGCCGTTGTCCATGGAGTACAGGCCAAGCCGCGCCACGAAGTTCTCCGGCTCCAGATCGCTGCGCAGGGTGCGCACGGGCCACACGGATGGAAAAGGCTGCACATCGGCGTTCGCGGGGTCCAGCGCCATCCATTGCTGCCAGGCCGTCTGCAGGAAGGCCAGATAGCGCTGCGCATGCACCTGGGACAGCACGGGCCCGCTGTCCACATCCGGCGCCGTGAGGCCGTGGCCCCGCGCGCGCAGTGCCTCTTCGACATAGTCCACGCGCGCAGGCTTCTCGAAGCAGGGAACGCGTTCGCCGCGAAAGAATTCGTGGGTGGGAGCGTGTCCCTGGTGCAGCGGGTTGTGAAAGGTGATCATGGGTCAGGCGTGTCGGCAAAGGAAGCCCGTGGCAGGCCAGGGTGGCCTTCCCGCGGGGCAGTCCCGCCATGGACTCGAGGCTGACACTGTAGCCGCTTTGCGGCGCCCGGCCGCCAAATGGGCCCTGGAGGCCCCGGCCCATGAAAAAACCCCTGCAGACCAGAGATCTGCAGGGGTTGAATTGGTGGGTGATACATGGATCGAACATGTGACCCCTGCCGTGTGAAGGCAGTGCTCTACCGCTGAGCTAATCACCCGTCGCTGGCACCCTGAACAGGGTGTGTCGCGAGGCCGTCAACAAGCGTGGTGGGTGATACATGGATCGAACATGTGACCCCTGCCGTGTGAAGGCAGTGCTCTACCGCTGAGCTAATCACCCGTGTCGCTGTGACAGCCTTCTATTATGGCACAGCTTTTCAGGCTGCCTGGACAGTTCTCCAAATTGTTTTGCCTCCGCTGGCCTTGTCGATCTGCGCCAGCACTTCGGCATGGGCCGTCTGCTCCTGCTCGCTGGCGCGCAGCACGGGCAGGCTCAGCAGCCGCAGGTCGATGGCGGCCACCTTCAGGCCGTCGCTGCCTTCCTGCGCATCATCGGCGATGAGCAGGGCATCCTGGCCACGGGTCAGGTTGATGTAGACATCGGCCAGCAGCTCGGCATCCAGCAGCGCCCCGTGCAGGGTGCGGCCGGAGTTGTCCACGCCCAGCCGGTCGCACAGGGCATCGAGCGAATTGCGCTTGCCCGGGTACATCTCCTTGGCCATGGCGAGCGTGTCGGTCACGCTCTCCACGTACGTGCGAAAGCCCGGGCGTCCCGTCAGTTCCAGCTCCTTGTTCAGGAAGCCCACGTCGAACGCCGCGTTGTGGATGATGATCTCCGCCCCCTGCAGGTACTGCAGGATCTCGTCCGCCACCTCGGCGAACCTGGGCTTGTCCTTCAGGAACTCGTTGCTGATGCCGTGCACCTTCAGCGCATCTTCATGGCTGTCGCGGCCCGGATTGAAGTACAGGTGCAGGTTGTTGCCGGTGAGCTTGCGGTTGAGCAGCTCCACGCAGCCCAGTTCAATGATGCGGTCCCCGCTGTCGGCCGAAAGGCCGGTGGTTTCGGTGTCGAGAACGATCTGGCGGGTCATACGCGCCCCCACGCTCGGCACTTCGTGTCCTCGCTGCCCCCCAAGGGGGCGCCAGCTTGCCTGGGGCGGCCCGGCGCTGCGCTCATCTAGTGGTTCTCCTTGGCATGGTTGATCGTGTACTTGGGAATTTCCACGGTCAGATCGGTTTGCGCCAGGATGGCCTGGCACGACAGGCGCGATTGTGGCTCCAGGCCCCAGGCGCGGTCGAGCAGGTCTTCTTCCTCTTCCTCGGCCTCGTTGAGCGAGTTCAGCCCCTGGCGCACGATGACGTGGCAGGTGGTGCAGGCACAGCTCATGTCGCAGGCGTGCTCGATGTTGATGTGGTTGTCGAGCAGGGCTTCGCAGATCGACGTGCCGGCGGGCGCGGTGATTTCGGCCCCCTGGGGACAGTACTCGGGATGGGGAAGGATCTTGATGACGGGCATGGGGTGTGGGCTCTTATTGCTTCTTGTCCGGGGCTTACAAGGTCTGCACGTTCTTGCCAGCCAGCGCCTGGCGGATGCCACGGTTCATGCGCTGCGCGGCGAAGGCTTCCGTGCCCTTGGCCAGTGCATCGGTGGCGGCTTCGATGACGGCGGCATCCTGCGCATCCCGCTGGTGGCGCAATGCCACCATCAGCGCATCGATCTCGGCGCGCTCCCGGGTGGAGAGGACATCGCCGTCGGCATCGAGGGCACTCTGGGTGGCGATCAGCATGCGGTCCGCGTCCACGCGGGCCTCGACCACCGCGCGGGCCTTCACGTCCTGGGCAGCCGTGGCAAAGCCGTCCTGCAGCATGCGCGCAATCTGGTCGTCCGACAGGCCATAGGAGGGCTTCACGTCGATGCGAGCCTCCACGCCACTGCCCTGCTCCCTGGCGCTCACGCTCAGCAGGCCGTCGGCATCGACGGTGAAGGTCACGCGGATGCGCGCCGCGCCCGCGGCCATGGGCGGAATACCGCGCAGCTCGAAGCGCGCGAGGCTGCGGCAGTCCTGCACCAGGTCGCGCTCGCCCTGCACCACATGCACCGCCAGCGCTGTCTGGCCGTCCTTGTAGGTGGTGAAGTCCTGCGCCTTGGCGGTGGGAATGGTCTCGTTGCGCGCGACGATGCGCTCCACGAGGCCTCCCATGGTTTCGATGCCCAGCGACAGCGGAATCACGTCCAGCAGCAGCAGGTCGCCCGCCGTGTTGTTGCCCGCCAGCTGGTTGGCCTGGACGGCGGCACCCAGCGCAACGACTTCGTCGGGGTTGAGGTTGGTCAGCGGTTCCTTGCCAAAGAAGGCGGCCACCGCCTGCCGCACCTGCGGCATGCGGGTGGAGCCGCCCACCATCACCACGCCCTTCACCTCGTCACGCCCCAGATGGGCGTCCCGCAGCGCGCGGCGCACCGCCGCCATGGAGCGCGCGGTCAGTTCGGCCGTGATGGCCTCGAAGTCCGATTTTTTGACATCGAAATGCACGCCACCGCTTGATAGGTGTGCGCTGAATGCTACTGAATCTATAGCAGTCAAGGCTTCCTTGCAGGCGCGTGCCGCCATGCGCACCGCCGACTTGTCCGCCGGGGTGACGGCCTGAAGGCCCAGTTGCTGCAGCACCCAGTCCGCCAGGGCCGCATCGTAGTCGTCGCCGCCCAGCGCGGAATCGCCGCCCGTGGCGATGACCTCGAACACGCCCTGCGTCAGGCGCAGGATGGAGATGTCGAAGGTGCCGCCGCCCAGGTCGTACACCGCGTAGACCCCCTCGCTCGCATTGTCCAGGCCGTAGGCAATGGCTGCGGCCGTCGGCTCGTTGATGAGGCGCAGCAGGTGGATGCCCGCCAGCTTGGCCGCGTCCTTGGTGGCCTGCCGCTGGGCGTCGTCGAAGTAGGCGGGCACGGTGATGACGGCACCGTAGAGGTCGTCATTGAAGGTGTCCTCGGCCCGGTAGCGCAGAGTCGCCAGGATTTCGGCACTGACCTCGACGGGCGACTTGTTGCCGTCTACCGTCGCGAGGCTGACCATGCCCTGCTCCCCCGCCTCGCTGGCGGGAACAAAGTCGTAGGGCAGCTTGCCCGCCTCCGCCACGTCTTTCAGGCCCCGCCCCATGAAGCGCTTGGCCGAGGCGATGGTGTTGCGCGCATCCTGGGCCTGCGCTGCCACGGCGTCGTATCCGATCTGGCGTCCACCCTTTTCCAGGTACCGCACGACCGAGGGCAACAGCACCCTGCCCTGCGCATCGGGCAGGCATTCGGACACGCCATTGCGCACGGCGGCGACCAGGGAGTGGGTGGTGCCCAGGTCAATGCCGACGGCAATGCGCCGCTGGTGCGGATCGGGGGATTGGCCGGGTTCGGAAATCTGCAGAAGCGCCATGAAATTTCGGGTCTCAACGTGGTGGAGTCCGCCGCCATACGAACGGGGCCCCAGGGGGAAAGCAAAACCGCTCTATTGTCCCAGTTGCTCTCGGCGGCGTTCAATGTCGTCCGCAAATCGCGCAATGAACATGAGGGCTCTGACCTGCCGGGCGGCACCCGCGTAGTCCTGCTGCTGGTCGATGAGTTGCTCGCACTGCGCCAGCGCGGCACGGCGGGCCTGGGCGACGCCATCCTCGAGCGCATCGAGTTCGCTCTCGGCGCGGGCATCTTCCAGCGCCTCGCGCCACTCCATCTGCTGCATGAGGAACGCCGCCGGCATGGCCGTGTTGTCCTCGGCGCGGATCGGGGCCCCGTGCAGCTCGCACAGGTAGGCGGCGCGGCGCTGGGGATCCTTCAGGCGCTGGTAGGCCTCGTTGATGCGCACCGACCATTGCATGGCCACGCGCTGCGCGGCCGCGCCCTGCGCCGCGAACTTGTCGGGATGTGCTTCGCGCTGCAGCTCTTTCCAGCGCGCATCGATGGCACCACGGTCCTGCGCGAAACGGCGCTCGAGGCCAAACAGTTCAAAGTCGTCGGATTGCAGGTTCATGCACAGGTCGCGAGGTGCGGGTCAACAAAAAACCGCCAGCACGGAGAGCGCGTTGGCGGTTTCACGAAAAAAGCGTCGGCAGGCGCTCAAACGCGGAAGCTCTCTCCGCAACCGCAGCGGTCCCGCTCGTTGGGGTTGTTGAACTTGAAGCCTTCATTGAGGCCTTCGCGCACGAAGTCGAGTTCGGTACCGTCGATATAGGCCAGGCTCTTGGGATCGATCAGCACCTTGACGCCGTGGTTTTCAAACACGATGTCTTCGGGCTCGGAATCGTCCACATACTCCAGCTTGTAGGCAAGCCCCGAACAGCCGGTCGTCTTGACACCCAGGCGCACCCCCAGCCCCTTGCCGCGCCGGGCAAGATAGCGGTTGACGTGCCGGGCAGCGGCTTCTGTCAGCGTAATGGCCATATCTCTCACTCAAGCAGCGGTGGCGGCTGCCGCGTGCTTGGTCTTGTAGTCGAGCACGGCGGCCTTGATGGCGTCTTCCGCCAGGATGGAGCAGTGGATCTTGACGGGCGGCAGGGCCAGCTCCTCGGCGATCTCGCTGTTTTTCAGCGCCGCTGCTTCATCCAGCGTCTTGCCCTTGACCCATTCGGTCACCAGCGACGAGGAGGCAATGGCGGAGCCGCAACCGTAGGTCTTGAAACGCGCATCCTCGATCACGCCGGTTTCGGGGTTCACCTTGATCTGCAGCTTCATCACGTCGCCGCAGGCAGGCGCACCCACCATGCCGGTGCCCACCGAATCGTCGCCCTTGTCGAACGAACCCACGTTGCGGGGGTTTTCGTAATGGTCAACCACTTTGTCTGAGTAAGCCATGATGTGTACCTCTTCAATTCTTCGAAATTCCGGGATTCAGTGCGCAGCCCACTGGATGGTGCTGATGTCGATGCCGTCCTTGTACATCTCCCACAGCGGGCTCAGCTCACGCAGGCGAGCCACGTTCTCGCGGATGGTGGAGATCGCGTAATCGATCTCTTCCTCGGTCGTGAAGCGGCCAATGGTCATGCGCAGGCTGCTGTGCGCCAGTTCGTCGCTGCGGCCCAGGGCGCGCAGCACATAGCTGGGTTCCAGGCTGGCGGACGTGCAGGCCGAACCCGACGACACGGCCAGGCCCTTGATGCCCATGATGAGCGATTCACCTTCCACGAAGTTGAAGCTCATGTTCAGGTTCTGCGGCACGCGGCGCTCCATGCTGCCGTTGATGAACACCTGCTCGATGTCCTTCAGGCCATCGAGCAGACGCTGCTGCAGCGCGTGCGCCTTGGCGTTGGACTCGGCCATTTCTTCCTTGGCGATGCGGAAGGCCTCGCCCATGCCCACGATCTGGTGCGTGGGCAAGGTGCCCGAGCGCATGCCGCGCTCGTGGCCGCCGCCGTGCATCTGTGCTTCCAGCCGAACGCGGGGCTTGCGGCGCACATACAGCGCGCCCACGCCCTTGGGGCCGTAGGTCTTGTGCGCGGTCATGCTCATCAGGTCGATGGGCAGGGTGTTCATGTCGATTTCGACGCGGCCCGTGGCCTGCGCGGCATCCACGTGCAGCAGGATGCCCTTTTCCCGGCACAGCGCGCCAATGGCGGGAATGTCCTGGATCACCCCGATCTCGTTGTTCACGAACAGGATGCTGATCAGCACGGTGTCGGGGCGGATGGCGGCCTTCAGGGCGTCCATATTGACCAGGCCGTCTTCCTGGACGTCCAGGTAGGTGGCCTCGAAGCCCTGGCGCTCCAGCTCGCGCATGGTGTCCAGCACGGCCTTGTGCTCGGTCTTGAGCGTGATGAGGTGCTTGCCCTTGCCCTTGTAGAACTGCGCGGCGCCCTTCAAGGCCAGGTTGATGGACTCCGTGGCGCCGCTGGTCCAGACGATTTCACGCGGATCCGCACCAATCAGATCCGCCACCTGCACGCGCGCCTTCTCGACAGCTTCCTCCGCCTCCCAGCCCCAGGCGTGGCTGCGCGATGCCGGGTTGCCGAAGTGCTCGCGCAACCAGGGAATCATGGCGTCCACCACGCGGGGGTCCACCGGGGTCGTGGCGCCGTAGTCGAGATAGATGGGGAAGTGCGGGGTCATGTCCATGGCTGGCTCAGTGATAGTTGCTGGCTGGCAAGCTAAAAATAAGAAACGAAACGATGCTTGAAAACTCGTTCAGGGCGCTGCCGACCCCAGGGCCGGCAGCGGAGCCCCGGGTATCAGGATTTCGCGAAGACGTTGCCCAGTGCGAACACCGAATTGGGCGCGTTGACGCGGATGGGCTTGACCACCGGGGTCGTCGAAATCGCCCGGCGCACCACCGGCTTGTCTTCGATCTGCACGCCCTTGGCCAGCTGTTCATCCACCAGCTTTTGCAGCGTGACGGAATCGAGGAACTCCACCATGCGCTGGTTGAGCGATGCCCACAACTCGTGCGTCATGCAGCGGCCCGCTTCGCCCAGGCAGTTTTCCTTGCCGCCGCATTGCGTGGCATCAATGGGTTCGTCCACCGAAACGATGATGTCCGCCACCGTGATATCGCCTGCCTTGCGGGCCAACGTGTAGCCGCCGCCAGGACCACGGGTAGACTCGACCAGTTCGTGGCGGCGCAGCTTGCCAAAAAGCTGCTCCAGGTACGACAGCGAAATCTGCTGGCGCTGGCTGATCGCGGCCAGCGTGACGGGACCATTGTTCTGGCGCAGGGCCAGGTCAATCATGGCGGTGACCGCAAACCGGCCTTTGGTTGTGAGACGCATCGCAAGCTCCTTGTGCTAAGGCTTGTTCGTTGTAGAAACCGCCTTCGCTGGCTGATGGCCAGCAAGGCACCGTCTCCGCCCCTTACTCCGCACAGTTGCCTGGCACGGAGCCCTTCATCGCTGGGCTTTTTTCTTGAGTATTTTGTGCAAGTATAACACAAATCCCTATCGAATTTGTCGGGTTAAAAAACCAACCGGTCGTCATTTGACCTGTGGTGTATTCGCCCGGTCTTCGACATGCCCTCACAAGGCCACCGAATCGCTGCCATGCGCGCCAAATGCCTGGTCCTTGAGACGCGTGAGCTGGTCGCGCACCCGGGCAGCCTGCTCGAATTCCAGGTTGCGCGCATGCTCGAGCATGAGCTTTTCGAGCCGCTTGATTTCGCGCGCCACATCCTTTTCGGACATGTCCTCCACCTTGGCGCGCTGCATGGCTTCCTGCTCCAGCCGCTCGGCGTCCTTACCGGCTTTCTCGCTGTAGACGCCGTCAATCAGGTCTCTTACCCGCTTGACAATGCTGCGCGGAGTGATTCCGTGGGCCTCGTTGTGTGCGATCTGTTTGATGCGGCGGCGTTCCGTCTCGCCCATGGCTTTTTTCATGGAATCGGTGATGCGGTCGGCATACAGGATGGCCCGCCCGTTCAGATTCCGCGCCGCGCGGCCAATGGTCTGGATGAGGCTGCGCTCGGCCCGCAGGAAGCCCTCCTTGTCGGCATCCAGGATGGCCACGAGGGACACCTCGGGAATGTCGAGCCCCTCGCGCAGCAGGTTGATCCCCACCAGCACGTCAAACGCGCCCAGGCGCAGGTCGCGGATGATCTCCACGCGCTCGACCGTGTCCACGTCGCTGTGCAGGTAGCGGACCTTCACACCGTTGTCCGTCAGGTAGTCGGTGAGCTGCTCCGCCATGCGCTTGGTCAACGTGGTAATGAGTACACGTTCGCGCTTTTCCACACGAATGCGTATTTCCTGCAGCACATCATCCACCTGATGGGTGGCGGGCCGCACCTCCACTTCGGGGTCCACCAGGCCGGTGGGCCGCACCACCTGGTCGACGATCTGGCCGGAGTGGGTGCGCTCGTAGTCTGCCGGCGTGGCGGTGACAAAGATCACCTGCCGCATGCGCTGCTCGAACTCCTCGAACTTGAGCGGGCGGTTGTCCAGCGCCGACGGCAGGCGAAAGCCGTATTCGACCAGCGTGGTCTTGCGCGAGCGGTCGCCGCTGTACATGGCATTGAGCTGGCCGATCATCTGGTGGCTCTCGTCCAGGAACATCAGCGCGTCCTTGGGCATGTAGTCGGTCAGCGTGCTGGGCGGATCGCCCGGCGCGGCGCCCGACAGGTGGCGCGTGTAGTTCTCGATGCCCTTGCAGTGCCCTACTTCGCTGAGCATCTCCAGGTCGAAGCGCGTGCGCTGCTCCAGGCGCTGCGCCTCCACCAGCTTGCCATCGGCCAGCAACTGCTTGAGGCGCTCGGCCAGTTCGAGCTTGATGGTCTCCACGGCGGCCAGCACCTTGTCGCGCGGCGTCACGTAGTGGCTGCTCGGGTAGACCGTGAAGCGCGGGATCTTCTGCTTGACGCGGCCGGTGAGCGGATCGAACAGCTGCAGGCTCTCCACTTCGTCATCGAACAGCTCGATGCGGATGGCCAGCTCCGAATGCTCGGCCGGGAACACGTCGATGGTGTCGCCCCGCACGCGGAACTTGCCGCGTGAAAAGTCCGCCTCGTTGCGCTGGTACTGCATGCGGATCAGCTGGGCGATCACGTCGCGCTGGCCCAGCTTGTCGCCGGTGCGCAAAGTCATCACCATGCGGTGGTAACTCTCGGGTTCGCCGATGCCATAGATGGCCGACACCGTGGCCACGATGACCACGTCGGTTCGCTCCATCAGGCTCTTGGTGCACGACAGGCGCATCTGCTCGATGTGCTCGTTGATGGCGCTGTCCTTCTCGATGAACAGGTCGCGCTGGGGCACATAGGCCTCGGGCTGGTAGTAGTCGTAGTAGCTCACGAAGTACTCCACGGCGTTCTTGGGGAAGAACTCGCGGAACTCGCTGTACAGCTGCGCGGCCAGGGTCTTGTTGGGCGCGAACACGATGGCCGGGCGCCCCATGCGGGCAATGACGTTGGCCATGGTGAAGGTCTTGCCCGAGCCCGTCACCCCGAGCAGGGTCTGGAAGGCCTCGCCATCGCGCAGTCCTTCCACCAGCTTGTTGATGGCCTCCGGCTGGTCTCCCGCCGGCGGATAGGGCTGGAACAATTCAAAGGGGGAATCGGGGAAACGGACGAATTCGCCGTCTTGCTTTTCCGTTATGACCTGTGTGATATCCGGCATGGGTGCAGTCAACGAGTGGGAGGGGCAGGCCGTTAAAATCGGCGGAACCCGGCACAGTACACCACGCCCGGATTCTTCGCTACTGACAACCTTTCAAGGATTTTCATGTCTCTTTTCACCGCCGTCGAAATGGCCCCCCGCGACCCCATCCTGGGCCTCAACGAGCAATTCAACGCCGACACCAACCCCAACAAGGTCAACCTGGGCGTGGGCGTGTACTTCGACGACAACGGCAAGCTGCCCCTGCTGCAGTGCGTGCAGGCCGCGGAAAAGACCATGATGTCCACCCCCACGGCCCGTGGCTACCTGCCCATCGACGGCATCGTGGCCTATGACAACGCCGTCAAGAGCCTGGTGTTCGGTGCCGACAGCGAACCCGTGACCTCCGGCCGCGTGGCCACCGTGCAGGCCATCGGCGGCACCGGTGGCCTCAAGATCGGCGCCGACTTCCTGAAGAAGGTCAGCCCCAATGCCAAGGTGCTGATCTCGGACCCCAGCTGGGAAAACCACCGCGCCCTGTTCACCAACGCCGGCTTCGAGGTCGATACCTACGCCTACTACGACGCTGCCAAGCGCGGCGTGAACTTCGAAGGTTTCCTGGCCAGCCTGAACGCAGCCGCACCCGGCACCATCGTCGTGCTGCACGCCTGCTGCCACAACCCCACCGGCTACGACATCACGGCCGCCCAGTGGGACCAGGTGATCGCCGCCGTCAAGGCCAGGGGCCTGACGCCTTTCCTCGATATGGCCTACCAGGGCTTCGGCCACGGCATCGCGGAAGACGGCGCCGTGATCGGCAAGTTCGTGGCCGCCGGCCTGACCTTCTTTGTTTCCACCTCGTTCTCCAAGAGCTTCAGCCTGTACGGCGAGCGCGTGGGTGGCCTGTCCGTGCTGTGCACCGACAAGGAAGAAGCCTCCCGCGTGCTGAGCCAGCTCAAGATCGTCATCCGCACCAACTACTCCAACCCACCCATCCACGGTGGCGCGGTGGTGGCCGCGGTGCTGAACAACCCCGAGCTGCGCGCGATGTGGGAAAAGGAACTGGCCGAAATGCGCGTGCGCATCAAGGCCATGCGCCAGAAGCTGGTCGATGGCCTCAAGGCCGCCGGTGTGAAGCAGGACATGAGCTTCATCACCACCCAGATCGGCATGTTCAGCTACTCGGGCCTGACCAAGGACCAGATGGTGCGCCTGCGCAATGAGTTCGGCGTGTACGGCACCGACACCGGCCGCATGTGCGTCGCAGCCCTGAACAGCAAGAACATCGACTACGTCTGCCAGGCGATCGCCAAAGTGATGTAACCCCCTGAGGCGCTGACGCGCCTTCCCCCTTCCTCTCGAATTGCTGCGCAATTCGGGAAGGGGGACGCAGCCAGCGCACGCAAGAGGAGCGCCGCTATGCAGCTTGGGCGGCCCTTGCGCGGCTACCTCGCATTGGCTGCGCTTGTTCAAAGGACAGTGGCGATACGCAATTCGGTGAATACCCCCTTGATGAACCCTGGCGCTGATCTTCAGAGCCGCTTTGTGAGCGAAGCGCTCCAGAACCCGTACAACGCGGTCCTTCTGGAGCGTTTGCCGCTTCTGGGCCTGCCGGATGCCTGGCTGGTGGCGGGCTGCCTGTTCCAGACGGTGTGGAACCTGCGCTCCGGCCTGGAGCCCACGGCGCGCATCAAGGACTACGACCTGTTCTATTTCGATGCGTCGGACCTGTCCGAAGCCGCCGAACAGGCCGTGCAAGCCCGCGTCACCGCCCTCTTTTCCGACCTGCCGATCACCGTGGAAGCCAAGAACCAGGCCCGGGTGCACCTCTGGTACGAACGCTGGTTCGGCTACCCGTATGCGCCGCTGCAATCGGCGCGCAACGGGATCGAGCGCTTTCTGGTGCCCTGCACCTGCGTGGGCTTGCAGCCTGCATCCGGCCCTGGCATGGAGGAGCCCACGCTGTACGCGCCCTATGGGCTTGAAGAGCTGTATGCCGGACTGATGCGCCCCAACCCGGCGTGCCCGCACCTTCCGCTGTTCCAGGCTAAGGCCGAAAGCTACCGCGAACGCTGGCCGTGGCTGACAGTCCGGGCGGATGACCTGCCGAGCTGATCGGCGCCGCACAGGGTTTTCAAGTCATTTTGGCCTCTGGCGCTTGATCCATAAGCGCTACCAGCTATAAAAATAGAAGCAGACCACCACAGGGGGCGCCCATCACCCCCACAGCACCGACCGCATCGAGATCGACGCCGACTGGTAGCCCGTGTTGAAGAAACGGGGCATCTCGCTGGGCAACACGGCCCCCGCCGCATACAGCAGCGGCAGATAGTGCTCGTGCGTGGGGTGCGCCTGTTTGGCCACGGCGCCCAGTTTCTGGAAGTCCTGCAGGGCGCCCAGCTGGCCCTTCTTGATCTGCTCCTGCACCACGGCGTCGAACTCGGTGGCCCAGTCGTACGCCTCGTTGGCGGCCGTGCCACGGCGCGTGAGACGCAGGTTGTGCACCACGTTGCCGCTGCCCACGATCAGCACGCCGCGCTCGCGCAGCGCCTTCAATTGCTGGCCCAGCGCGTAGTGTTCGGCCGGGGCGCGGCTGTAGTCCATGCTCAGCTGCAGCACGGGGATCTGCGCCTTGGGAAACATGGGCTTGAGCACCGACCAGGTGCCGTGGTCCAGGCCCCATTCACCTTCATCCACGCCCAATGCGCCGCCCGTCGCGGGCGACTTCAGTTCGGCCGCCAGGCTGCGCGCCACCTGCGGCGCACCGGGCGCGGGGTATTGCTGGTCGAACAGCGCCTGGGGAAAACCGCCGAAGTCGTGGATGGTCTTGGGATGGGCCATGCCGGTCAGCTGCCAGCCGCCGCGCGTGAGCCAATGGGCCGACACACACAGGATGAGCTGCGGCTGCACGGCGCGCGCCGTCAACTCCGCGCCCATGGCCTGCCAGCTGCGGCGCCAGGCGTTGTCCTCGATGGCGTTCATGGGGCTGCCGTGGCCCACGAACAGCACCGGCATGCGGGGCGAGGGCTTGAGCGCCTGCAGCGCCGGCGCGGTGGCGGCGCTGCTCAGGGACGTGGTCATGAATGCTCCCGGAAAGGCGGCCAGGCCCGTGAGGGCGGCCAAAGAGGTTCTGCGTTGCATGGGTCAGGGAGCGTAACAAATTATGTATAACGCAGGGAGTGAGCCCGCGCGCCCCCTGAAGTTCCGGCGCCGCGCCTTCCGTTCAAGACCACGACACCGAGACAACCCCCAACCCATGACCACCGCCCTGCCCCAGCCCCTGCGCAACGTCCGCGTCCTGAGCCTCGCGCTCAACCTGCCCGGCCCCGCCGCCCTGATGCGCTGCGCGCGCATGGGGGCCGAATGCACCAAGCTCGAACCCCCTCCCGCCCCCGGCCATCCCAGCGCCGACCCCATGGGCATCTACAGCCCGGCGGCCTATGCCACGCTGCACGGCGGCGTGCGCGTGGTGCATGCCCACCTCAAGACCGCCGAAGGCCAGGCGACGCTGCATGCGGAACTGGCCCGCACCGATGTGCTGATCACCTCCTTCCGCCCCTCGGCCCTGGCCAAGCTGGGCCTGGGCTGGGAGGCGCTGCAGTCGAAATACCCGCGCCTGTCGCTGGTGCGCATCGTGGGCGCGGCCGCCGAGCGGGCCGAGGAGCCCGGCCACGACCTCACCTACCTGGCCGACGCCGGGCTGGTGACCGGCACCGAGATGCCGCCCACGCTGTACGCCGACATGGGCGGCGCCCTGATGGCCAGCGAGGCCGTGCTGCAGGCCCTGCTGGAGCGCGCCCACACCGGCAGCGGCGTGTGCATCGAAGTGGCGCTGGCCGATGCCGCCGCCTGGCTGGCCCAGCCGCGCGACTGGGGCCTGACCACGCCCGAGGGCGACGTGGGCGGCAACCACGCGGGCTACCGCATCTACCCCTGCGCCGACGGCCGCGTGGCGGTGGCCGCGCTGGAACCCCACTTCGCCGCGCGCCTGTGCGCCGCTGCGGGGCTGCCAGCCTCTGGCGACCCGGGCCAGCTGCGCGCGCCCGCCACGCACCAGGCCGTGGCGAACTTCCTGCACGGCCAGACCCGCGCGCAGCTGGACGCGCTCGCCGCCGCCCAGGACATTCCCCTGCACACCCTCGCCTGAGAACCCGTTTTCACCGATGCACAAGCAAGGCACCGTCATCCGCTGGGATGCCACACGCGCCTTCGGTTTCATCCGCAGCCCGGACACCTCGGCCGATGTGTTCTTTCATGTGCGGGACTACCAAGGCAGCGCCGCGCCCCGCGAGGGCCTGGCCGTGGTGTATGAAGAAATCCATGTGGGCGGCAAGGGGCCCAGGGCAATGGCCGTGCAGCCTGCCGCGCACCCGGGTGCCACCGCCCAGCCCCGCCCATCGGTCACGGCGCCGCCGACAGCCGCTGCGCGCCCGGCTCGGCGCACACCGGCGCAGCGGGCCGCCCGGCCCCAGGTTCGACGCCATCGGCGCACCGCGGATGCCAGCGGCCCGCCCACCCCGGCGGGCCCGGCCTTGGTGCTGATGCTGGGCTGGGCGGCCCTGCTGGCCTGGGGCTTCTGGGCCGGCCGGCTCCCCTGGTGGGTGCTGGGCGCTGCCATGGCCGTCACCCTCCTGACCTTCCTGGTCTACGCCATCGACAAGAGCGCCGCGCAAAACGGCCAGTGGCGCACCAGAGAGAGCCACCTGCACCTGCTGGGCCTGGCGGGCGGCTGGCCGGGCGCATGGTTCGCCCAGCAGTGGCTGCGGCACAAGTCCCGCAAGCTGGAGTTTCGCGCGGTCTACTGGGCCACCGTGGTGCTCCACTGCGCGGCGCTCGGGGCCTGGCTGGGCGGATGGCTGCGCTAGGCAGGGCTGCAAAGAACCGTCAATTTTGATAGCTGCTTGCGCTGGATGGATATGGGCGAGAGGCTATTTTCCCCCATATTTCCTGCTGCTTCCCAAAGGGTGCTGACGCGCAGAGTGCCCGCTGGCCTACACCACGCACCCGGGGGGAGGGGTTTCAATCGAAAAGGTCTGAAACACCTCGGGAGATGCCCATGAAACCCCTCGTTCTTGATTCCACCATGACCAACATGGGCGGCGTTTTCTACCCCACGGGCCATGTGTTCGCCCTCTTCCCCGACGAAGACTGCGTGCGCCAGGCCGCCACGGCCCTGCAGGGCGCTGGCCACGCGGGCGAGATTGCCTACGCCAGCCCCGAGGTCATCCTGCAGGAGATCGTGCACACCCTGGGCACGGCCGACGCACCCCTGCCGTCGGTGGGCGCCGAGGGCGACATGGTGCGCCGCATCGCCGACTTGGCCGGCACGGGACACCACGGCATGCTGGTGCACATGGCCGACAAGGACAACACCGAGCGGCTGGTGGGCGCCATCGCACCGGAAGGCGCGGTAGCGGCTTTCTACTACCGCACGTTCATCATCGAGGATCTCATCACGCCCCCGGCCAAGGACGACGCCCCACAATCGGTACTGGTGGGCACCCACGCGGCACCCTGACAGGGCCCGGCCCTTTCCAGGGGCCCGGACGCCGCGAAGCGGCCCGGCGCGCAGACCAGCGCGCCGGGCCGCTGTCTTTTGGGAACGCGCCTTCGCAGCCCCCGCCGCCAGCCCGGGCTGCGCGCCGCAATGCCATGCTTTGCATGCAGGGGCGACCTGATCGCTATATAGTGCAAAGCACCGCACCGGCGGGCTGTCCGACGCCTTGCCGAAGCCTGTGCCAGCGCCACCGGGATGCATGCCCCGCCCTGTGCCGCCGGCGCTGACGCAGCCCCCAGGAAGCGGCCCGGCAACCAACTTGGCGAACAGGCGGGAGAACAGTCCATGGATGTTGTGTTGCAGCCAGACGAGCGAAGACCCGTGCAGCTGACATTGCGGCTCACCTGGCCCTTCATCGTGATGGTGCTGCTGCTGGCCGCCTGCGCCACCGCCAGCCTGTATGTGCTGTCCACCGTGCGCGGTTTCGTCGCCGGCGAAAGCCTGTGGACGAAGGGGCAAAAGGATGCCATCTATTACCTGGGCCAGTACGCGGCCAATGGCTCGCCCCAGGCATTCGCGCTGTTCACGCAGGCCATCGATATTCCGCTGGGAGACCGGGCGGCCCGCCTGGCCCTGCAACCCGGGCAGGTGCAGGTCGATCTGGCACGCGAGGGTTTCCTGCGCGGGGGCAACCATCCGCAGGACATCGACGGACTCATCTGGCTGCTGCGCTACCTCCACCATTTCGACATCGTTCAAAAGCCGATCCAGCATTGGCTGGTGGGAGACGAATACATCAATGCGCTGCGCGACCTGTCCCACGAGATCCGCCACGATACCGAGCTGGGTTCGGTGGACGACGATACACGCGCGCAGTGGCAAACCGCCATCCGCGACATCAATGCGGGAGTCACCCCCGCCGCCCGCGCCTTCAGCGAGGCTCTGGGAGACAGCTCGCGCCGCATCGTGGCGTTGCTGATGTGGACCAACATGGGCATCGCGGCCACCCTGATCCTGCTGACCCTGTGGCACACCCACACCCTGCTGGCGCAGCGCCGGCGCGTGGAGCAGGCGCTCAGCGCGGAGCGCGAGCAGGCACGCACCACGCTCACCGCCATCGGCGACGGGGTGGTGACGACCAACATCCATGGCGAAGTGATGTACATGAACCCGGCGGCGGAGCAGCTGCTGGCCTGCAGCGCCCAGCAGGCCGTGGGAAAACCGCTGGACGATGCCCTGAAGTTCGATGGCGAAGACCCCCGGCCCCAGGCCGCCGGGACGCTCATCGAGCAGATACTGCGGCAGGGCAGCCACGGCGCCGCGAACGCGGGCGGCGCAAGGAGCGCCAAGGGCACGCAGGACGACATCAACCGCACCATCGTGCGCCCCGGCCAGACCGTCGTGCCGGTGAAGCTGGTGGGTTCGCCCATCCAGCACCAGGGCACCGTGACCGGCGCGGTGCTGGTACTGCACGACGTCACGCGCGAACAGCACTACGTGGAGCAGCTCTCCTGGCAGGCCAGCCACGACGCGCTCACGGGCCTGGTCAACCGGCGCGAGTTCGAGCACCGGCTCGAGGCCTTGCTCAGCCGCCCGCGCCAGCCGGGCCGCGAGGGCTCCCTGCTCTACGTGGACATGGACCAGTTCAAGCTCATCAACGACACCTGCGGCCACCAGGCGGGCGACGAGATGCTGCGCGAGGTCTGCCGCATGCTGCAAAGCCACCTGCGCGAGGGCGACACGCTGGCGCGGCTGGGCGGGGACGAGTTCGGCATCCTGCTCAAGGACTGCCCCGCCGGGCCCTCGGCGCGCATCGCCGAGCAGCTGCGCCAGGCTGGCCAGGACCTGCGGCTGGCATGGGAGGGCCAGCACCTCACGACCGGCCTCTCCATCGGCATGGTGCAGCTCATCCCCGCGCTCACGTCCATACAGGAAGCGATGCGCGTGGCCGACATGGCCTGCTACCGCGCCAAGGAGGGCGGCCGCAACCGGGTGTTCATCTACCAGCCCGAGGACATCGAGATGACCCGGCGCGAAGGCGACATGGACTGGGTGCGGCGCCTGCGCCTGGCGCTGGAGCACGACCGCTTCCAGCTGCACGCGCAGGCCATCGGCGCGCTGCAGGTCCACGCTGAAGAGGGTTTGCACATGGAGGTGCTGCTGCGGCTGCGCGAGGAAGACGGCCAGCTCGTGGCGCCCGGCACCTTCATCCCGGCCGCCGAGCACTACGGAATGATGCCCTCCATCGACCGCTGGGTGATCCGGCACACGCTGCAGGCGCTGGCGCTACACCAGCGCACGCCGGGCGCCCTGCCGCTGCACACCTGCGCCATCAACCTGTCGGGCACCAGCCTGGGCGACGACAGCCTGCTCAAGTACATCCGCACCACCCTCACCGAATCCGGCCTGGACCCCGCACTGCTGTGCTTCGAGATCACCGAGACCAGCGCCATCTCGCACCTGCCCAACGCCGTGCGCCTGATGAAAGAGCTGCAGCAGCTGGGCTGCCGGTTCGCGCTGGACGACTTCGGCGCGGGCATGTCGTCCTTCACCTATCTCAAGCACCTGCCGGTCAACTACCTCAAGATCGACGGCGCCTTCGTGAAGGACATGCTGCAGGACCCCACTAGCCGCGCCATGGTGGAAATGATCCACCGCATCGGCCATGTGATGGGCAAGCAGACCATCGCCGAGTTCGCCGAGAGCGCCGCCATCGTGGACGCGCTGCGGCTCATCGGCGTGGACTATGCCCAGGGCTACGCGGTGGCGCGGCCCCTTCCGCTGGGCGAGTGCCTGGGCCAGGCGGTACCGCCGGCGGGTGGCGCCGCGCTCCCCGACGCGCGGCACGCCGCCTGAGGTCCGCTGCCAGGCGCCCCGGCACGACGGCGCCGCTGGCCAGCACCACGCCGGGGACCACCAGCGCCAGTGCCGCCCAGGCACTGCGCTGCGGCACCTCTCCCAGCAGCCAGGCCGCGCCCAGCGCCGTGAGCACGGGCACCAGCGCGGCGGACAGCGCCGCGCGGGCGGCACCCAGCCGTGCAATGGCCACCGTGTAGGCCACCAGCCCCAGCACACCGGCCATCACACCCTGCCCCAGCGCCTGGAAGGCCACGTCGGTCCAGGGTGCCGTCACCAGACGCGGGGCGCCCCAGGCAATCACCACGGGCACCAGCAGCACCGCAGATCCCAGGTTCACCAGGGCGGCCCCCTGCCAGGGCGACAGGCCACAGCCCCGAAACGCCAGCGTGTAGGCGGCCCACAGCACGGCCGCCAGCACAAACAGCAGATCCCCGCGCCAGGACGCCAGGCCATCGCGCCACACCCCCAGGCCCAGCGCCGCCACGCCCAGCGCCATCAGCACCAGGCCCAGCACGCGCAGGCGCCCCAGCCTGTCGCCCTGCACCAGCCGCCCGCCCAGCGCCACGAACAGCGGCATGCAGCCGGCCATGAAGATGCCCATGTGCGCCGCCGGCGCCCAGCGTGCCCCCGCCAGCACCAGCAGGCCAAAGGGCAGCCCGCCCCCCAGCACCAGCAGGGCCAGCCGTCCCAGGGACATCGCGGCGGGCCATCCGGTGCGCCGGCACCACAGCGGGGCCAGCACCAGCGCGGGAACGCCATAGCGCAGCACGGCCAGCTCCACCGGCCCGAGCGACGTGGTGACGCCGTGGCGCGTGACGATCTGCCAGCCGCTGCCCACAAGGGCCGCTGCCAGCGCGGCCAGCACCCCGATGGCCAGGTTCCGGGCCGGCGATGCAGGCCGCGCGTGAAAAATGCGAGAAATGGAAAACGCAGAAGAGGACATGGCGCCAGTCTCGCGCCCATGGCCCCGGCGGGATATCAGAATCCTGCGCTTCGCGCGGCCGCGGGCTTGGCAGGCTTTCGCGGGGTCTACCCGCCCCGCCCCTGCAGCGCGGACCGCGCCTGCGCCAGCGTCACGCCCACCTCGGCGCGAAAGACAGCGCCCAGGTGGCTCTGGCTGCAGTACCCCAGGTCGTGCGCCAGCGCGGCCAGGTCCGATTCACCCGCCTCCAGCCGCTGCAGCGCGGCCGCCATCCGCAGGCGCTGGCGGTAGCCGTGCAGGCCCAGGCCCAGATGCCGCCGAAACAGGTGGGCGAGGTGAAACGCCGAGCAGCCGGCCGCGTCCGCCGCATCCTGCAGGGACCACCGCTCGCCATCGGCCAGGGCCACCCGTTGGGCCATGAAGCGCCGCGCGCGCCCTACCGTCCGCGGCGCCGAATGCGGCGGCGTGCCCTGCAGCACATCGAACGCCGCGCCCCCGGCGGGCAGCGGGCGCCCATCGGCCAGCGCCCGCCAGTGCATGCGCAGGCGCCACAGCAGGCGCGGCGTGAGCATGCGCACGCGCGGCGACAGGTTGTTCTGGTTGCCCGGGGCGCCCACCGGCCCATTCCCCTGCGTGCTCACCACGATGCTGGTCTGCGGCGTGGGCTGCAGGGGCCGCATCTGGTAGGGCAGCCCCTGCGGCAAACCCAGGGCCGTCAGGCCGTCGAGCAGGACCACCTGCCCTGCCATCTGGAACTCGGACAGCCCGTCCATGGGCAGCACCCAGCGCCCGGAGGCTGCTTCATAGGTCGCGCTCCACCGCACGGGCGCGGCATGCTTGAGAACCCGCTCGACCTTCCATGCGGCGCCGGCGTGCAGCAGGGTGCGTTGCTGGGGCATGGCGGGTGTGGCGCGCGTGGCGGCCCGCCTAGCGGGCCTTCTTGAATGCCTTGCCGCTCTTGCCGCCGCCGGGCGCGGTGGTGGCGCCCCCTGTCACGCGCGGTGGCAGGCCCGTGTGTTGTGTCAGGATGCGGCCCTTGGTGGGCTGCTGCACGCTGCGCGATGCGGGCACCACGGCAGCCTTGGCACCGGTGGGGGTGGAATTCTTGCGCCGGGCGCTCTGGTAGCCGCCGTCGGTCAGCGGCTGGAAGGTCGGGATCAGGTGGTGCTTGCCGTTGCCAATGAGGTCAGCCCGGCCCATGGCCTTGAGCGCATCGCGCAGCAGCGGCCAGTTGTTCGGGTCGTGGTAGCGCAGGAAGGCCTTGTGCAGGCGGCGGCGCTTTTCGCCACGCACGATGTCCACAGTCTCGCTCTCGCGCGTGATCTTGCGCAGCGGGTTCTTGTTGCTGTGGTACATGGCCGTGGCCGTGGCCATGGGGCTCGGGTAGAAGGTCTGCACCTGGTCGGCGCGAAAACCGTTCTTCTTGAGCCAGATGGCGAGGTTCATCATGTCCTCGTCGCTGGTGCCCGGGTGCGCGGCGATGAAATACGGGATCAGGAACTGCTTCTTGCCCGCCTCTTCGCTGAACTTCTCGAACATCTGCTTGAACTTGTCATAGCTGCCGATGCCCGGCTTCATCATCTTGGTCAGCGGGCCCTGCTCGGTGTGCTCGGGCGCGATCTTGAGGTAGCCGCCCACGTGGTGCTGCACGAGTTCCTTCACGTACTCGGGCGACTTCACGGCCAGGTCGTAGCGCAGGCCCGAGCCGATGAGGATCTTCTTGATGCCCTTGAGCGCGCGGCCCCGGCGGTAGATCTTGATCAGCGGGTCGTGGTTGGTGCCCAGGTTGGAACAGATGCCCGGGTACACGCAGCTGGGCTTGCGGCAGGCGGCCTCGATTTCGGGGCTCTTGCAGCCCAGGCGGTACATGTTGGCCGTGGGGCCGCCCAGGTCGCTGATGGTGCCGGTGAAGCCCTTGACCTTGTCGCGGATGTCCTCGATCTCCTGGATGATGGAATCCTCGGAACGGCTCTGGATGATGCGGCCCTCGTGCTCGGTGATCGAGCAGAAGGTGCAACCGCCAAAGCAGCCGCGCATGATGTTGATCGAGAACCGGATCATCTCCCACGCGGGGATCTTGGTCGCGCCGTCGTGGCTGCCGTTCTCGTCGGCATAGCTCGGGTGCGGGCCGCGCGCGTAGTGCAGGTCGAACACGTGGTCCATCTCGGCCGTGGTCAGCGGGATGGGCGGCGGGTTGATCCATACGTCGCGGGCGGTGGCACCCTCGCCGTGCGCCTGCACCAGCGCGCGGGCGTTTCCGGGGTTGGTCTCCAGGTGCAGCACGCGGTTGGCATGGGCGTACAGCACCGGGTCGCTCTTGACCTGCTCGTAGCTGGGCAGGCGGATCACGCTCCTGTCGCGCGGCGGCACCTTGAGCTTCGCCTTGAGCGCCGGGTTGGCCACGAACAGCATGGGCTGGATGGCGGGGTTGGGTTCAGCCGTTTGAAGGTCTTTTTGGCCTCCAGCGCTTGATGGATCTGCGCCAACAGCTACAGAATCAGGAGCATCCTCCTTGCTGCAGGTGGTGCCCTGCGCCGCCGCCTGCTCGCTGGTCGTCATGTAGGGGTTGACGTGGGCCTCCACGCGCCCGGGCTCGTCCACGCTGGTGGAATCGATCTCGAACCAGCCCTTGCCGCTCTCGTCGTCGGGCCGGCGCACGAAGGCCGTGCCACGCACATCGGTGATCTGCTCGACCGGCTCGCGCGCGGCGATGCGGTGCGCCACCTCGACCAGGGCGCGCTCGGCGTTGCCGTACAGCAGCAGGTCGCACTTGCTGTCCACCACGATGGAGCGGCGCACCTTGTCGCTCCAGTAGTCGTAGTGCGCGATGCGGCGCAGGCTGCCTTCGATGCCGCCCAGGATGATGGGCACGTCCTTGAACGCCTCGCGGCAGCGCTGGCTGTAAACGATGGCCGCGCGGTCGGGGCGCTTGCCGCCAATGTCGCCGGGCGTGTAGGCGTCGTCGCTGCGGATCTTCCGGTCGGCCGTGTACCGGTTGATCATCGAGTCCATGTTGCCCGCCGTCACGCCCCAGAACAGGTTGGGCTTGCCCAGCACCTTGAAGGGCTCGGCGCTTTGCCAGTCGGGCTGGGCGATGATGCCCACGCGAAAGCCCTGGGCCTCCAGCGTGCGGCCGATCACGGCCATGCCGAAGCTCGGGTGGTCCACATACGCATCGCCCGTCACCAGGATGATGTCGCAGCTGTCCCAGCCCAGCTTGTCCATCTCGGCGCGGCTCATCGGCAAGAACGGGGCCGTGCCAAAGCGCTTGGCCCAGTACGGGCGGTAGCTGGTCAATGGCTTTGCGGCACGCGCAAAAAAGGAGACGTCGACGGGGGCGTTCATTCAGATGGGGAGCGCGGCCAGCCCATGTGCGGATGGGGCCTCGTGGGGCGCGGCTGTGGTGGATAACCCGTGATTTTACGTTGGCAGGCGTGTTTTGTCGCCCCGAACGCACTTGCCCTTCACTCCCCAAGGTTTGATGGAGATCAGGCATATACTTGCTTTTGTCAATTAATTACATGACAAAGGCATATATGAGCACGAATCCATCCTCCCAGGCCAGCGCAGCCGCAGGCAGCGCGCCCGTCGCCGCCGACGCCGTGAAGGCCGTGCGCAGGTTCAATCGCTTCTTCACCCGCCGCGTGGGCGTGCTGGACCCGTACCTGGGCAGCGATCTCTCGCTGACCGACGTGCGCGTGCTGTACGAGCTGGCCCACCGCGACGCGCCGGTCGCCAGCGAGCTGGCCCGGGACCTGGGCCTGGACGGCGGGTACCTGAGCCGGATCCTGCGGCGTTTTGAAGGCGCGGGCTGGATCCTGCGCAGCGCCAGCGCCCGTGATGCGCGCCAGAGCGTGCTCACGCTCACCCCTGCCGGGCGCGCTGCGTTCGAACCGCTGCAGCAGCGCTCGCGCGACGAAGCCGCCGCGCTGCTTGCCCCGTTGCCGCCGGCCCGGCGGCACGAACTGGTGGACGCCATGCAACGCATCGAGGCCTTGCTGGAGCCCGCCAGCGGCGCCGCGGCGGCGCCCAAGGTGGCCGTGCTGCGCGACCCCGTGCCCGGCGACATCGGCTGGGTGGTGCAGCAGCATGGCGAAATCTACTGGCGCGAGTACGGCTGGGACAGCCGCTTCGAGGCACTGGTGGCGGACATCGCCGCGCAGTTCGTGCGCAAGTTCCAGCCGGGCTGGGAGCGGTGCTGGATCGCCGAACTGGAGGGCGAACGCGTGGGCGCCGTGTTCGTGGTGCGCAAGTCCGCCAGCACGGCCCAGTTGCGGATGCTCATCCTGTCGCCCCGGGCGCGCGGCCTGGGGCTGGGCGCCCGCCTGACCGACGAGTGCATCGCGTTCGCGCGGGCCAAGGGCTACCGGAAAATGGTGCTGTGGACCAATAGCTGCCTGGCGGCCGCGCGTGGCATCTACGCCAAACGCGGGTTCAAGCTGGTCAAGTCGGAACCCTACGAGGGCTTCGGCCAGCAGGCCGTGGGCGAAACCTGGGAGCTCAGGCTGTAGAAAAGCGCCGGCGATCCGGCCGCCTCGCCGGCTTCACACCACCCGGATGCCCAGCTCGCTGACCAGCACCCCCGCCTGGTCGGCCGAGATGATGGCGCCCTTGAAAGACTGCGCCAGGTGCGCGATGCGCAGCCCGCCCAGGTCGACCGACCGCAGGTCCGCGCCATCAAAGCGCGCGTTCTTCAGGTGCGCATCGCGCAGGCTTCCGCCTTCGAACACAGCATCCCGAAAATCGCACCCGGCCAGATCGGCGTCCGACAGGTCCAGCTGCTCCACCGTCTGCTTGCGAAACGAGACGCCGCGCAGGTCGGCCCCCACCAGCAGCGAATCGTGAAAACCCAGCCCCAGCGTGCCGGCCTCGCGAAAATGCGCGCCGGTGAGCTTGACTTCGGCGAACCGTGCCGAGGCCAGGTTGGCGCGGTCCCAGGAGGTGTTGTTCAGGTCGCAGCGGTGAAAGCGCGCCTCGGTGAGGTCCGCCAGGCGGAACTGCGCCTGCCCTGCCCGGCAGTCCAGCCAGCGTGTGCCGCCAAGATCCGCCTTGTCCAGGGAGGTCCCGAGGAACGAACAGCCAATGAACTGGGCGCCGCGCAGCGGCAGGCCCGCCAGGTCCAGCCCGTCGAAGTCGCATTGCTCAAAGTGCAAGGCAGGATGTCCTGCCGCCAGCAGCGCTTGCAGCTGCACTCTCGAAGGTGTCTGGCCAGTGACGCAGAAAGGCCCGGCGGACGGGGAAGGTCGCAGGTTCATGGGAAGCAGGTACGAAAACGGGAATCGGTGGATAGGACATGCCGCGAGGCCGCAAGCCGGGCCGCCTTGGCGGCTGCTCAGTGACCCACGCTGTGGGAAAACAGGTTCACCACCAGGACACCCGCCACGATCAGGCCCAGCCCGATCACGGCCGGCAGATCCAGGCGCTGGCCGTAGTACACCCAGCCCACGGTGGAGATCAGCACGATGCCCACACCGGACCAGACCGCATAGGCAATGCCCATCGGCAGCGTCTTGAGCGCCAGCGAGAGCAGGTAGAACGACGCCATGTAGGCCACCGCGGTGACCGTGCTCGGCACCAGCCGGGTGAATCCCTCGGAGGCCTTCAGTGCCGTGGTGCCCAGCACCTCCAGCAAGATGGCGGCGCCCAGGATCAGATAGGTGCCCGCGGACGTGCTCCAGGTCATGGCCGGCCTCCTTGGCACAGGGACAGGAGGATGTCCAGGATGGCGGCCTTTCGCGGCTGGTCGAGTGCGTAGACATCGAGCATCTGCGCGAACCAGAACCCGTCTCCCGCCAGGCGGCAGGCCAGCAGCACATTGGCCGTGTGGGGATCGTCGCCGTCGGCCTTCAGTGCCGCCGCCATCGCGGCATGCCACCGCTGGCGGCACGGCGCGGACGTCAGGGCCAGCAGGCCGATCGCCCGCTGCGTCTCCACCTGGCGGCTGTCCGAGCCGCTGTCAAAACAGGTCCTGATGTAGGCACGCGCATGGCGCCCGGGCGTGTCCTCTTCCTGGGCCAGCGCTTTCGCAAAACACTGTTCAAACTCCTCGAAGAGCTGGTCCGACAGCGCATCCAGCAGGGCCTGCTTGCTGCGGTAATGGTGCTGGAGCCCGCCCTTGGTCACGTGGGCCCGCTGGGCCACCGCATCGAGCGTGACGGCGTGGGGGCCCTCCCGCACCAGGAGTTCCCGGACCACGGCCAGCAATTGGCTGCGGATCAGTTCAGGCTGTTTTTGGCGGCGATGTGCTTCGGTCATTCAACAAACCATCCAGATGGATTGTTTATTGTACCGAGGAGCCAGACCGATATCGACGAAAGCCCGCAGGGAACCGTGGGGACTTTCCGTGGCCATGCACGGCCCTGCATTGCCGCTACCCAGGAAGAAGGAAGGCGCCCGGGTGCTGGACAGGGCGGGGCCGCCCGTCGAGCGCCGTCGCCCTGGCTACCATTCCCCGACTTCACGCACCCGCTGCGCCAGATCCGGGAACGCGTCCTCCGCCACCGCGGCTTCGGCCTCGGCAGGCATGGCCTGCGCAACCGCCACGCCAGCAGCGGGCGGTGCCGAGCGCGACAGGAACCTGCCAAAAAGATGGTGGCCCCAGGCGGCGTGCGACGGGGCGGTGAACGGGATGGCGAACATGGCGGTTCCTTTTTATAAGGCTTCGGCGCTGCAAAAAACTGAGCGCCAGCGTAAGTCAGGGCTTCAATGCGCAGTGTAGGAATCCGCGCCGCACTCCTGTGTGACAGAACACACGGTCGCGGGCGTTTCACGCGGGCGTACCCCTTCCCGCGGCCCTGGGCTGTGACTTTTTTCACACACGGGCCGCCCCCTTACACTCTGCGCCCCATGCCCCACACTCTGGCCGCGCCCGCTCACAGCGAACTTGTCATCAAGAAAAGCCGGTTCATTGGCTGCGTGCAGCCCATGGCCGACCGAGCCAGCGCGCAGGCCGCGGTGGATGCGCTGTGGAAGCAGCACCCTGGTGCCGCGCACATCTGCTGGGCCCTGCTGGCGGGCGGCCAGTCGGCGGCGGTGGATGACGGCGAACCCGGGGGCACGGCCGGGCGGCCCATGCTCGACGTGCTGCGCCACCAGGACCTGGAGGGGGTGCTGGCCACGGTGGTGCGCTACTTTGGCGGCGTGAAGCTGGGAGCGGGCGGCCTCGTGCGCGCCTACACCGACACGGTGGCCCAGGCACTGCTCACCGCCCCCAAGGTCACGCTGCAGCGCATGACAACCCTGCAGTGCCTGGTGCCCTACGCCCTGGAAGGCCTGCTGCGCCGCGAAATCGACCTGGCCGGGGCCGAACTGTCAGAGGTGCGGCATGGCAGCCTGGTCACCGTGCAGCTGCGCCTGCCCGAAGCGCGGGCCGCGGCCTTCGTGCAGCGCATCAACGACTGCGGCCAGGGCCGCGTGGGCTGGACCGAGCCGGCGGCCTGAACGACGGCACCTTTCGGGGCTGCCGCGAGGGCAAGGGCTTCGCCGGCCACGCCGCGCTGCCCGGGCAGGGGGAACCAACAAAGGCCTTTGCGCCTACAAGCGCCGCGCGGCCGGGCCGCGACACTCAGGGTTTGCAGGGCTCCCAAGGAACCACCCATGAGCCAACCGCTCGACACCATCATCATTGGCGCAGGCACAGCCGGCCTGGCCGCCCTGCGCGAGGTGCGCAAACGCACGGACCGCTACCTGATCGTCAACGAAGGGCCCTGGGGCACCACCTGCGCGCGGGTAGGCTGCATGCCCTCCAAGGCACTGATCGAGGCGGCCAACGCCTTTCACCGCCGCCACGCATTCGAGGAATTCGGCCTGCGGGGCGCACAGGCCCTGACCGCCGACATACCGGCCGTGCTGCGGCGCGTGCGCGCCCTGCGCGATGATTTCGTGGCGGGCGTTCTGAAGGCCACCAGCGGGCTGGGCAGCGCCCAGGTATCCGGGCGCGCGTCGCTGGCCGGCCCGCACGCGGTGGACATCGACGGCACCCGCCATGCCACGCGCAGCATCATCATCGCCACCGGCTCGCGCCCGAGCGTGCCGGACGAATGGCTGGCGTTTGGCGACCGCATGCTCACCACCGACACCCTGTTCGAGCAGCCCAGCCTCGGCCCCCGCATCGCCGTGATTGGCATGGGCCCCATCGGCGTGGAGATCTCCCAGGCGCTGGCCCGGCTCGGGCTGCAGGTGGCCGCCTTCACCACCGGCGACACACTGGCGGGCCTGAGCGACCCGGCGCTCAACGCCGAACTGACAGCGCTGCTCAAGAAGGACATGGTGCTGCACGCCGGGGCCCCGGCCGAACTGCGGGAAGTGCCCGGCGGCATCGAGGTGCGCAGCGGCTCCCACCGCGTGGTGGTGGACCAGGTCGTCGCTGCCATGGGCCGCGTACCCAATATCGAGCACCTGGGCCTGGACACCCTGGATGTGCTGCTGGACAAGCATGGCATGCCCACGGTGGATGCACGGACCCAGCAGATCGGCAGCCTGCCCGTGTTCCTGGCCGGGGACGCGAACGCCCACGTGCCGCTGCTGCACGAGGCGGCCGACGAAGGCCATATCGCCGGGATGAATGCCCTGGCGGAGACACCTGCGCGCTTTCAGCGCCGCACCCCGCTGGCCATCGTGTTCTGCGATCCCAACGTCGCGATGGTGGGCCAGCGCCTTGCCGACATGGACCCTGTCCACACCATCACGGGCACGGCCAGCTTCGACGACCAGGGCCGGGCCCGGGCAGCCCAGCACAACCATGGGCGCATCTGCCTGCACGCCGACCGGGCCACCGGCCGTCTGCAGGGCGCCGAGATGTGCGCGCCCCAGGGCGAACACATGGCCCACCTGCTTGCATTGGCCATTCAGCAGAAACTGACGGTGCACGACCTGCTGGGCATGCCGTTCTACCACCCCACGCTGGAGGAAGGCTTGCGCACGGCGCTTCGGGACGCAGCACGGCAGTTGCCCGGGGTTCGCGCGTCCGACCTGGCGGCGTGCGGAGCCATTGGGGCGGCGGCGCTGGAGTGAGAATGGCAACCCCAGGCGGGCCCGGATATGTAAAAACCCTCAAGCCTGCCGCACGCATGCCGATATGAATCCATCACCCCAAGGAATCACCATGGACGTCGCCCTCACCAACAGCATCGTCAACACCGCCACCGCGCTGGCCAGTGCCAAGACGTCCGATGCGCTGAACATGGTGGTGCTGAAGAAGGCGCTGGACATGCAGGCCACGTCAGCGGCCACGCTGCTGGATGCCATGCAGCAATCCATGCCCCAGCCAGGGCTGGCCACGTCCGGCACGCTGGGTACCCAGGTCAACACGTTCGCCTGAGGCCCCCTTCGGCCAAAAAGCAGACGCGCAGCTATCGCAGCCGTGCAGGCGACAGCCCTTGCGGCGCCACCCCCTCGCGCACCAGTTCTTCCGCCAGTGGCTCGCCGCGCAGCAGCTGCCGCGCCAGCAACGAGGCGCCCGCCGCGCTCTGAATCCCATACCCACCCTGCCCCGCCAGCCAGAAAAAGCCGGGTACATGGTTGTCCCAGCCAATCACCATGTCGCCATCGGGCACGAACGAGCGCAGGCCCGCCCAGGTGTGGGAGGGGCGGCGGATCTGGAAGATCGTTTTTTCCTCGATGTGATAAATCCCCGTGGCCACGTCCAGTTCTTCGGGCACCACGTCGTGGGGATGTGTCGGGTCGGCGTTGGCGGGGGAGCCCAGCAACTGGCCTGCGTCGGGCTTGAAGTAAAAACTCTCGTCGATGCCGATCACGGCGGGCCAGTGGGTCGCGTCCATGCCTTCGGGCACGGCGAAGGTGAAGGCGGTGCGGCGGCGCGGCTCCAGGCCAATGGGCGGCACGCCTGCCAGGCCCGCTACCACGTCAGCCCAGGCGCCTGCGGCGTTCACAATGGTTTTGGCCTGCAGCACCCGGCCATCGGCCAGGGTCACCTTCCAGCTATCGCCAACGCGCTGCAGGGCCGTGACCTCGGCATTCGTCAGCACCTGGCCGCCGCGCTGGCGCAGGCCACGCAGGTAGCCCTGGTGCAGCGCGTGCACATCGATGTCGGCCGCCTCGGGCTCGCTCATGCCTGCGGCCACGGCTTCGGGCTTCAGGCACGGCAGCTGGGCCAGCAGTGCGGCCTGCTCCACCCATTCCACGTTGGGCGAGATCGCATGGGCCTCTGCATAGGCCTGTTTCAGCATGTCGAGCTGGTCCGGCCCCGCCACGTAGACGACGCCACGGGGCGAGAGGATGGGGTCCGACCCGAACTTTGGCGGCGGCGCGTCGTAAAAAGCGCGGCTCGCCCGCGTCAGCGCCTGGATGTTCGGTGTGCCGTAGGTAGCCATGTACAGCGCGGCCGAACGGCCGGTGGTGTGGTAACCGGGCTGCGATTCGCGCTCCAGCAGCAGCACGCTGGCGCCCTGCCCCCCGACGCGCTCCTGTACAAGCTGCCACGCCACCGAGGCGCCCGCGATGCCCGCGCCAATGACGATGGTGTCCGCTGATTGCATGGTTCTGTCTCCTGGCTCGAATTACACCGCTGACACTTGCGCCGCCGAGGTGGCACGGTCATCACGCGGCAGGCTGCGCGCATCGCGCGGATCGGGCGCACCGGTCACGATGGAGGTCAGCGTGGGCGCGGCGTTTGTTTGCATCAGCTTGGCGATGTCAGGCCGTGGGCGGGCAAGCCCGGCGATGCCCTTGAAGGCTTGCTCCAGCGCGTGGCCCACGCCCAGCGTGTGGCGGTCGGCGCGAAAGCGCCCGACGATCTGCAGACCAAACGGCATCCCCACGTCATCCAGCCCGCACGGCAAACTGAGCGCTGGGTGCGTGGTCAACGTGGTCACATAGGTCAGCGCCAGCCATCGGTAGTAGTTGGCCTGCGGCTCGCCGTTGATGTGGCTGGCGAACAGCTGCGTCCACGCAAAAGGCGACACGGGCGTGGTGGGCGCCAGGATCACGTCGTACTGCTCATACAACTTCTGGAACCGCGCCAGGATGCGCGTCTGCTCGGCCTGCGCCCAGGCGCTGTCCAGCAACGTCATCGCCGCGCCCATCTCGTAGTTGGCGCGGGTGTTGGGGCCCAGACTGGCAGGGTCGCGCTCATAGGCTTCGCGCGTGCTGGCCACAAAGGCTTCGGCGCGCAGCACGTCAAAGCAGCGGTGCACGTCGCCCAGGTCCACGTCAATGGCGTCGCAGTTGGCGAACAGGTGCTTCATGGCCTGCACCTTCTGGCGGAACACGGCGCGGATGCCGTTGTCCACGGCGCAGGCGCCAAGATCTTCGGTGTACGCCACGCGCAGGCGGCTCAGGTCCACCGCTTCGGGCAACAAAAAACTCATCGGGTCCAGCGGGTAGCTCAGCGGGTCGCCCGCCGACATACCCGCCGTGGCGGCCAGTTGCAGGCAGGCCTCTTCTACCGTACGGCCCATGGGGCCCACCACCGAAATCGGCGTCCAGCCCAGCAGCTTGCGCGAGCTGGGCACCACGCCGGGCGACGGCCGGAAGCCCACCACGCCACAGATAGAAGCTGGAATGCGCAGCGAGCCGCCCGTGTCCGACCCCGTGCACACCGGCAGCATGTCGCACGCCAGCGCGGCGGCAGAGCCGCCCGACGAGCCTCCGGCGTTCAGGTTGGGGTTGAACGGATTGCCGGTGGCGCCCCACACGGTGTTGCGCGAGTTGGCACCGGCGCCCATCTCGGGGATGTTGGTCTTTCCGGTGACGATGGCGCCCGCCGCGCGCAGGCGCGCCACCAGCACGTTGTCCTCCGCCGGGATATTGCCGCGGTAGATCTCCGAGCCATAGGTGGTCAGCAGCCCGGCCGTGGCTTCCAGGTCCTTCACGCCCAGCGGCAGGCCGTGCAGCAGGCCCAGCGGCTCGCCGCGCAGCACCGCCTGCTCGGCGGCCTGGGCCTCGGCGCGGGCGCGGTCGTAGCAGGTGGCGGTGATGGCATTCACATGCGGGTTGACGGCCTCGATGCGCGCCATGCAGGCGTCGAGCAGCTCGACGGGCGAGATCTCGCCCGTGCCGATGCGGTGGCGCAGTTCATTGGCGGTCAGCTCGACCAGGGCGTTGTGTGGAGTGGTCATGGCGTTGGTGTCCCTTTCGTCGTTCTGTGGTTTTTCCGCTGGTGCGGCTGGCGGCGGTGTTGGCCGGGGCGTGAAACGGCGCGAACCCACGGCCGCCATCTTGGCATGGTGGGGGCGCCCCCACCCGTTGCTTCAGAACCCGGGCAATGCCCTCATCACAGCCGCCACCAGATTCTGGACGGGAGCGTCCGAGCTCAGTTCGATATGGGGACCGCGCCGTGCCGCGAGCCAGTCCCGCTGCCTCTGCAGGCTTCTGCCTGGCAACACCCCGTCATCGTATTGAGCCGCCCATTCCAGGAAAGCAGGATTCGCCTGGCCAAAGCGCTGCGCCTCCCGGTGGCGAAGGCGCGCGAGGCGCGCGGGAGCATCCAGGTAGAGAAACACGATCAGGTCAAAGCAGTCTTCCAGTTCCTGCCCCCACCCGGCCACGGAACCGGCCAGCACCGCCACCTTGCTGGCGCGCAAGTCGCCGAGGAGCAGGGCCAGGCGCTGTGTAGGGTCCCGCCTGCTGGTGAACGGCGGCGTGGTGGGCAGCCAGTAGTAGTCGTCAGCGTCGAGGTGGGCCCCGTTCAACGCTGCGGCCAGGGCCGCGCTCAGCGTGGACGTGCCAGAGCCTGAAGCACCGGTGACATGGATTCGCAGCAGCTGGGTCAATGGTGGATTCCTTGAACTGTATTTTTGCCAAGACCAATGGCGATAATGATACCTATGTTTATCTTTTTCAAATAAAAGAGTATAAATATAATCATGAACAACGATCTCATTCAGAGCCTGGCCATCGCCCGCAAAGCCGGCAAGCTCACCCAGGCCGAACTCGCCGAGCGCGCGGGCCTCTCCCGCATGACCGTCCAGCGCACCGAAGGTGGCGACCTGGACCCGCGCTACTCCACCCTGGCCGAGATGGCCCGCGTGCTGGGCATGGACATCATTGCCGTGCCCAGCAGCCTGCGGCCCAGCCTGGAGGCGTTCATCCAGTCGGGCGGCAAGTTCCTGGGCCAGCCCGCGGGAGTGGACGCGCCGCCGTCGGTGGTGGACAGCCTGAGCCGCGCCGGCTGAGGCCGCCAGCGCCCACACCCGCACGCGCCTGCGCATACCCGGCCCCATGAGCACCTCCATCCGCTACCTGCGCCTGTACCTGCACCGCCCCGCCCTGGCAGACGGCGCGGCGGGCGGGCGCGAGGCGATTGGCTACCTTTCGCAGTACGGCGACATCCTGCGCGTGTCGTTTGACGAGAGCTACATCCGCAACCCGCAGCGCCCCACCCTGTCGCTCAGCTTTCAAGGTGCCGACGAGGCGGCCACGCAGCAGATCCTGGCGTCGGCGCGGGATGCACGGCTGGTGCGCACCGACTGGCGCTGGCCCGTGTATTTTCAGAACCTGCTGCCTGAGGGCCACAACCGCGAGCGGCTGGCGCGCGAGCGCGGCTGCAGCCCCGACGACGAGTTCGAACTGCTGGCCGCCGCGGGCCACGACCTGATGGGCGCGCTGGAGGTGGAGCCCGTGCCCGCGCAAGACGGCATCCCCGACGTGGTGCGGCACTGGCACACCACGCAAGGGCTGGACGTGCTGGAGCCGGGCTTTGTCGAATTCCCGGTGGAAGACGCCGCATCGCTGCCCGGCGTGGTCACCAAGTTCAGCGCGGTGCTGGACGGCCGCCGCTACACCGTGCGCCGCCAGGGCGCGGCCGGCAGCGTGATCCTGAAGCTGCCCACCACCGCGCACCCCGACCTGGTGGCCAACGAGTTCGCCGGCTACCAGCTGTGCAAGGCGCTGGGCCTGCACTGCGCCGATGCACGCGTCATCACCCGCGCCGAGGCCGACCTGCCGGGCACCGTGCCCTTCAACGAGATATTGGCCGTGCAGCGCTTTGACCACCTGCCCGGCGGCGCCCGCGTGCACATGGAGGAGTTCAACCAGGTGCTGGGCTACACCCCGCGGCAAAAGTACGGCAAGGGCATCCTGCAGGACTGGGCCACCATGCTGCGCGTGCTCAACCGCCTGAGCCGCCAGCCGGTGCAAGACACACGCGAGTTCCTGGCGCGCATGGTGGCGTTCATCCTCATGGGCAACACCGATGCGCACCTGAAGAACTGGGCGCTGGTCTACCCCGACGGGCGCGTGCCGCAACTGGCGCCGGTGTACGACCCGGTGTGCGTGGCCGCGTTCTTCGAGGGCGTGCCCGAGGGCCAGTACGCGATGAACCGCTCCATCGACCGCGCGCTGCGCGCGTTCAGCTGGGACGACATGGAAGGCCTCATGAAGTCGGCCGGACTGTTGCGCGTACCGCGCCACCTGGCGCTCCTGCGCGACACGGTGGCGCGGGCCCGGGAGCAATGGCCCCGCCTGATCGCGGATGCGCCCGATTCCCTGCGGGCCGCCGTCACCCAGCGGCTTGCCGGGGGCGTGGCCCTGGCACGTTGACAGCAGGCGACGTTGCAAAATGGGAGGGCGCCCACGGGCACGCGTGTCCCCGATCGGCCGTGCCCTCTTTCCATTCTCCTGTTGCCCCTGCCCCTCCATGTCCGCCGCTGCCGCCCCCACGCCCCTGCCCCACCCACTGCCGCCAGACACGGAGACGGGCGCCTTGCGGGTCCCCCACCTCAAGCGCTGCTGGGCCCGCTGGATGGCCGCCCGCAGGGGCCTGGCACAGAGCTCCCACGGGGAAGGCCACCGCACGCAGATCGTGCTGGCCGCGCTGGGGGTGGGGCTGGAGCAGACCATGCAGTACGTGCTGCGCGAGGCCCCGGAGTTCGCCGCCTTCGAGGACTGGATCGTGCGCACGGCGGGCGCGCCCGATGCAACCACCGTGGCGCGGATTCAAGCCCTTGTGGATGGCGGCCCGGCGCCCGAAGCGGCCTTGCAGCTGCATGCCCGGATCGACGCGATGGAGCCCGTGCTGAATGCGGAGGACCTTGCGCATTGGGACGAGCATGGCTACGTGGTGGTGCGCGCTGCCGTGCCGCCGCACGACAGCGCCGCCGCGGCGCACGCCGTGTGGGACGCGGTGCGCGCCGACCCCGCCGATACGGCGTCGTGGTATGCCCACGCCCCGCGCAACACCATGGTCCAGCTGTTCCAGCACCCCGCCTTCGAGGCCAACCGGCGCTCCCTGCGCATCCACAAGGCCTTTGCCCAGCTGTGGGGCACGGCGGACCTGTGGCGCAGCACGGACCGCTGCGGGTTCAATCCACCCGAACGCGCGGGCTACCCCTATGGCGGCCAGGGCATGCATTGGGATGTGAGCCTGCACCAGCCCATCCCCTTCGCCACCCAGGGCATCCTGTACCTGACCGACACGCCCCCCGAACAGGGCGCCCTCACCCTGGTGCCGGGTTTTCACCGCCGGGTGGGCGGCTGGCTGGAGCACCTGCCCGCCGGCGCCGACCCGCGCCAGCAGGACCTGCACGCGCTGGGCGCCACGCCCATCGGCGCCCACGCGGGCGACCTGGTGATCTGGCACCAGGCCCTGCCCCATGGCCCCAGCCCGAACCGGGGCGCGCGGCCCCGCCTGGTGCAGTACATCAACATGGCCCCCGCCCACGTCCCCAGCCACGCCACCTGGATCTGACGCCGCCCGCCCCTTCGCCCCGCGCGTCCCGGCAAGGCGCCGCTCCATCCGGCGGCATCGGGTGGCATCCACCGTGGCCGGCGGCCGGCGCCCTTCAGTCCTCGGCCACCCGCCTGGCCTCCTTGCGCTTCTCGTAGCGCCGCATCAGCGGCGTGACCGAGATGCCGTGCAGCAGCACCGAGGCCACCACCACCGCCAGCGTGATCGCCAGCAGGCGCTGCGCGATCACCGGGTGCAGGCCGTGCGTGATGGCGTACATGAGGTAGTACACGGAGCCGATGCCGCGGATGCCAAACCACGCGATGAGGCGGCGCTGGGAGCGCTTCACCCGGGTCCCCACCAAACCGGCGTAGACCGCCAAGGGGCGGATGGCGAACAGCAGCAGGGGGACGAACCACAGCACCTCGGCATCAAAGTTCACCACGGTGAGCAGGGCGCCCACCACCAGCACCACGGCGACTTCGGCGATGCGCTCGAGCTGGGCGTTGAAGCGCTCGACCGCCTGCATCATGTGGCCCGGCGCCTGCGCGGGCTCCATGTGCCCGACTTCCGTGGCGCCCTCCACCTCCGCCAACGTCGGCGCAGGGCCGGCGGGCTGCGCCGCCACGCGCCGCAGCGCCAGCCCGGCGGCGAAGACGGCCAGAAACCCGTAGGCATGGCACAGCAGGGCCGTGCCATAGGCCAGCGCGATGAGGCCCAGCACCATGAACTCGTCCGGCCCCAGCATCTCGCGGTGGCGCATGCGCAGGTACAGGATGGCCCGGCCCACCACCGCGCCCAGCGCGAAGCCGATGCCCACGCCCCCCGCCACGGCCCAGAGCACGTCCACCGCCCACCAGCGCCATCCCCCCTCGCCCAGGTCATGCAGGGACATCAGCCCGAGGCCGAGCATCACCAGGGGAAACGCGGTGCCGTCATTGAGCCCGCCCTCGCCCGTCAGGCCAAAGCGCAGGCGGTCGCGGTCCTGGGGGTCGGCCACCTGCACGTCCGACGCGAGCACGGGGTCGGTCGGGGCGAGGATGGCCCCCAGCAGCACCGACACCCCCAGCGGCAGCCGCAGCAGCCACACGCCCACGGCCGCGATGGCCCCCACCGTCAGCAGCATGGAGACCGTGGCCAGCTGCAGCGGGATGCGCCAGCGCGCATCGCGCAGCGGCAGCTCCAGCTTCAGGCCCACGGTGAAGAGCGAAATCAGCACGGCGATCTCGGTGAGCCGCTCCAGCAGCGCCGCATCGCCCAGCGGGTCCAGCACCAGCAGGCCCAGCCCCCACGGGCCGATGCCCACGCCCACAGCCAGGTAAAGGATGGCCGAGCTGAGCGGTACGCGCGAGATCAGCGAACTCGTCAATGTCATCACCACCAGCAGCAGGCCCACCAGCAGGAAGCCCAGCGGGACAAGCAGGGCTTCGCTCATGGAGACACCGCGCCACACCCCCGGCGCACGGCCAGGGCGCCCCTGGCGCGCGGGGGCAGGGGCCGGGCTGGGTGGCGAATAGATGGCACGCTCATCACGCCACTGTATGGCCGTGCCCCGGCAAGGCTGTGCCGGGGCACGGCCCCTGCGGCTGTCAGCGGATGCCGCCAGTACCGAAACCTGTTCACAATCGCGCAAACCCTTCTTCGGCCCGCGCATGAACCTGTCAATGCTCCTCAAGATCGCCATCGCGCTGGCGGTGGCCTTTTTCGCCATCGAGAAGCTGCGGGTGCACCGGGCCGACCAGCGGCTGCAGAGCCTGGGGCCCGCCGCCGTGACGCAGCAGCAGCAGTTCGCGGACAGCCCGGTGCAGGCCGCCACCAGCGAGGCGCCTTTCGAGTTCCGGGGCTACCAGGTCAAGCCGCTGGCGGCATTCGCGGTGCGCGCACGGGTGCTGGCACGCGAGGACTACCACGCGGGCAAGGAAGCCGAGCTGTCCTCTTTGGACCTGGCGCTGGGGTGGAAGCGCATGGCGGAGCCGGCCGTGTACGAGCCCCTGGGCATCACCCAGGGCAACCGCTGGTACCGCTACTCCTGGCGCGACCAGCCGCCCATCCCGCTGCAGGAGATCATCGAATCGTCCGCCAACATGCACATGATCGCGGCCACGCCCACGGTGGAGCGGGCGCTCAAGAAGGCACGCAAGGGAGGGTACATCCGCATCACGGGCAAGCTGGTCGAGGTCTCCCACCCCAGCGGCTGGCGCTGGACCAGCTCGCTCACGCGGTCGGACTCGGGCGCGCATTCGTGCGAGCTGGTGTTCGTGGAATCCGCGCAGGTGGAAGACTGAGCGGCGGGCCAGGCCCGGGGGCATTTCCACGGCAACTTCCAAAATGATAGCGTCGCACGCCGACCCAACCAGCGCCCAGCGCGGTTTCGGCCCAAAAATACGACAGACCCGCAGGGCACGCACCGCAGCGCCCCCAAAGCCCGGATACTCGGGTGGCGGGGCCGGTGGTTGCGCGGCGCGGCGGCTTCCCTTGCGCACAGCCACCTTCACCGCCTGACCGCCAGAAAGGATGCCCATGGCCAAGATCCTGGAAGTGAAGTATGAGCACCAGGCCGATGCGCGCGTGTGCGAGGTCGCCCACGAAAGCCTGGCCGACCTGTGCTGGCACGAGGTGGCCTATGCCACGCAGGCCAGCGGCGATGCGATCTGGTTCTTCGTGGCCTACGCGAACCAGGCCAGCTTCAAGGTCCTGCGGGTCAGGCACGCCAGCCAGGCGGACCTGAAGCTGTTCAAGGTGGGCACTCCCGAACAGGCAGGCTGGCGCAACAAGGACCATCTGCTGCGCGGCAAGCTGGGCTGAGCCCCGGCGCGCGGCCAGGGCGCAGCCCCAACGCCACCCTGCCCCGGTGCTGGCGACGCGAATCGCAGGCCCAGCCTTGCCGCAACGCGAGGCCTGCGCCCCCCGCGCGCGCGGCGTGGCGCGCGTAACATGGCGCCTGGGCGCCGCGCGCCGGACCGCGCACCCCGAATACTCCTGATTTGATAGCTTCCAGCGCTTACTGCAAAAGCGCTAGTGGCCATTTTGACCAAATTTTCTCCATGGCCACAGCCACCGATCTGCCGTCCCCGCCCCCCGAACCCGCGCCCCGGCCACAGCCGCGCAACCCTGCCGACCTGTTCTGGTCCTTCACTTGGCTGGCCCTGCAGGGATTTGGCGGCGTGCTGGCCGTGGTGCAGCGCGAACTGGTGGAGAAAAAGCGCTGGATGACGAACGAGGAGTTCGTCGAGGACTGGGCGGTGGCGCAGATCATGCCGGGCCCCAACGTGGTCAACCTCAGCATCATGATCGGCGACCGCTACTTCGGCCTGCGCGGCGCGCTCGCGGCGCTGGCGGGCATGCTGACCTTTCCGCTGATCCTGGTGCTGGCCCTGGCCGTGGTCTATGCCGAGTTCTCCAGCCACCCGGCCGTGGCGGGCGCGCTGCGCGGCATGGGCGCCGTGGCGGCGGGGCTGATCGCCGGGGTGGGCATCAAGCTCTTCGCCTCCATCCAGAAACACCCCCTGGGCCGCCCGCTGTGCGTGGCCTTCGTGGCGCTCACCATCGTGGCCATGGTGGTGCTGCGCTGGCCGCTGCTGTGGATCCTGCCGGTGGTCGGCGGCGCGGCCTGCCTGCTCACCTGGAGGAAGCTCGCGCCATGAACACGTCCGCCTCCACCGCATTGACCGCCCCGCTGCTCGCGCTCGGCCCCGCTGACTGGTTCAACCTCTTCCTGTACTACATGTCGCTGTCGCTGCTGGCCGTGGGCGGCGCCATCGCCACCGCGCCCGACATGCACCGCTTCCTGGTCGAGCGCCAGGCCTGGCTGACCGACCCGCAGTTCAACGCCTCCATCGCCATCGCCCAGGCCGCACCCGGCCCCAACGTGCTGTTCATCGCGTTGCTGGGATGGAACGTGGGCATCAACGCCGGAGGCCCCGGCATGGCCGGCTGGCTGCTGGGCGCGCTGGGCATGGCGGTGTGCATGCTGGGCGTGATGCTGCCCAGCAGCCTGCTCACCTGGCTGGCCACGCGCTGGGGGCACCGCAACCGCGAGCGCCGGGGCGTGCGCGCCTTCAAGCAAGGCATGGCGCCGGTGGTCATCGGCCTGCTGCTGGCCACCTCCTGGGTGCTGGCGCGCGCCCATGGCGGCCCGGCCACGGCCTGGCCCCTGTGGCTGCTGAGCGCCGTCACCGTGGTGCTGGTGTGGCGCACCAGGCTGCACCTGCTGTGGATGCTGGCCGCGGGCGCCGTGCTGGGGGCCTTGGGCTGGGTCTAGGGTCTAGCGCGCCGGCCGGGCACGGGGCAGGCGGCGGCGTGGGCCCCGCGAGGCCGCCGGCCCAGCGGGGGCTGGGCCGCTGCTGCTCGCCTAGCTGATGCGGCGTCCGTTCTCCGCGTACACCGCCAGGTAGATCGCGTCCGAACCGATGTAGGGCGCCTTGTTGCCAAAGCCCACGTTGAAGTCGCCGAACGACAGCGAGCGGATGCCGGCCAGGCCCGAGCGCAGGCGTTCACGCGTGACGTCCTTGCCGGCATTCTTCAGGCCCTCGATCATGATCTGGCCGTTGAGCCAGCCTTCCAGCGCGCTGCCGCTGTTCAGGAACGCCGCATCGCCGCCCGTGGCCTTCATGCTGCTCTGGAACTTGCGCACCACCACCGACTTTTGCGAGTTGGCATCCGGGAACACCTGCACCAGCGCCAGGCCGCGCGTGGAAGCGGCGAGCTTGGGCAGCTCGGAGGAGATCACCGTGACCGACAGGCCCGCCAGCGGCACGCCCTGCGCCTTGGCGCGAAAGGCCTGCACGAAGGCGGTGTTGGCCGTGCCGGTGGTGGCCAGCAGCACGGCGCCCGGGCGCTCGGCGGCCACCTTGTCGGCCAGCTCGGCGCCGTTCTTGCCATCCACGGCCAGGGCAAACTCGCCCGCGCGCTCGACCTTGATCTCATCGAGCACCTTGGACATGTCCTTGAGCACTTCCTTGCCAAAGGGGTTGTCCAGGTAGACCACGGCAATGCGCTTGAGGCCCATGTCCACGATCTGCTTGACCAGGCGCTGCGTCTCTTCGCGGTACGTGGGGCGCAGGAAGAACACATGGCGGTTTTCGGGCATGCGCAGGGAAGTGGCGCCCGTGACGGGCCCCACGGTGGGAATGCCCTTGGATTCGATGAGCGGAAGAATGGACGCGGTGTTGGCCGTGCCCAGCGGCGAGATCAGCGCGAACACCGACTGCGCCTCGACCATGCCGGTCACATTCTGCAGGGTGCGGCTGGCCACATAGCCGTCGTCCTTGATCTCCATGCGGATCTCGCGGCCGTGCACGCCGCCGGCGCTGTTCACTTCGGCAAACGCCGCCTTCATGCCCGCCACCTGCTCGATGCCCGCCTGGCCCAGCGGGCCGGTCAGCGCGATGGAGCAGCCCAGGTTGACGCTCCGGGCGGTCAGGGCTTCTTCTGCGGCCATGGCGGTCTGGGCCCATGCAGGCAAGCCGGTGGCAGCCACGGCCTGGGTGGCGCGCAAAAGAAAGTGTCTACGGCTCATGTCGATACGCCCCAAAGTAGTGCAAAGGTGGCGCAGGCTACAGGCAGATGCGGGTTTCACTTGTCAGCTTCGCGACAGCTGTGCGCATCACGTCACACCACGGCCGCCGGCCCGCAGCAAAGAACCTGCCTGCGCCCTAGCCGCGGGCCAGCAGCAGTTGCGGCAGGAGCGTGGCGGCGGTGCCACGCAGCACCGCATGCGCGGCGCCATCCAGCTCGCTGGGCGCGGGGTTGAGCACCGCCACCCGGGCACCGGCCGCGCGCGCCTGGTGCGCCAGGCCGGCCGCCGGGTAGACCGCACCGGCCGTGCCCACGACCAGCATCAGGTCGCAACGCCCGGCTGCGTGCTGCGCGGCCTCGAGCGTTGCATACGGCAGGGCCTCCCCGAACCACACCACCCCGGGGCGCAGCAGGTTGCCGCAGCGGTCGCAATATGGCGGACGGCCCGCCACGGCGTGGTCGACATGGCAGCAGTTGCGCGGCATATCCAGCCAGCGGTCCTCAAAGATGTCGCCGTGCAGGCACAGCACTCCGGCGCTGCCGGCACGCTGGTGCAGGCCATCGACGTTCTGGGTGATGAGCGTGAGGCGGCCAGGATCGCCGCGCTGAAAATCGGCCAGCGCAAAATGCCCCGCATTGGGCGCCACCCCCTGCAGCAGATCGCGCCGGTACTGGTACCAGTCCCACACGCGCTGGGGGTGGGCGCGAAAGCCTTCCTCGGTCGCCATGTCCTCGGGGCGGAACTGGGCCCAGTAGCCCGTCCGGGCGTCACGGAAGGTGGGCACCCCCGATTCCGCGCTCACGCCCGCCCCGGTCAGCACGGCGATGTGGCGGGCCTGCCGCACCCAGTCCTTCACGGTGTCCAGCAAGGCCCCTCCTGCGTCGTCCGGGCCGGCGCAGGAATCAGGAGCGTTGACGGAGCGCCTCATACAGGCACACGCCGCTGGCCACCGACACGTTCAGGCTCTCGACCGCGCCCTTCATGGGAATGCTCACCAGTTCGTCGCAGGTCTTGCGCGTGAGCTGGCGCATGCCATCGCCCTCGGCGCCCAGCACCAGGGCCACGGGGCCTTTCAGGTCCACCTGGTAGACCGTCTTGGGCGCATCGTCGCTGGTGCCGATGCACCAGATGTTGCGCTCCTTGAGCTCGCCCAGCGTGCGCGCCAGATTGGTGACCATGAAGTACGGCATGGTCTCGGCCGCGCCGCTGGCCACCTTGGCCACCGTGGCGTTGATGCCCACGGCATGGTCCTTGGGGGCGATGACGGCATGCGCGCCCGCGCCATCCGCCACGCGCAGGCAGGCGCCCAGGTTGTGCGGGTCGGTCACGCCGTCGAGCACCAGCAGCAAAGGCTGCTCGATGCCGGCGGCTTCCAGGTTCTCCAGCAGCTCATCCAGCGAGGTGACCTGGGCCACGGGCTCCACCCGCGCAGCCACGCCCTGGTGGCCGTGGCTGCCGGCCAGCTTGGCGATGCGCACGCTGTCGGCCTCGATCAGGCGGGCACCGGCCTCGCGGGCACGGTCGAGAAACTGGCGCATGCGGGCGTCGCGCCGCGTGGCTTCGTAGTAAATCTCGATGATGGATTTCGGCGCGGTCTTCAGACGCACGCCCACGGCGTGAAAGCCGAAGAGAACTTTGGGGCTGGACATGGCGTGATTATCCGTTGCACGTCATAGCTATCATTTTTATAGCTGCAGGCGCTTGCACTGCTTGCGCTTTAGTGCAAACAGCACTTGAACTCAAACGACCCGCCCGGCCTCGATGGTGATGCGCCGCTCGCACTGGTCGGCGATGGCCCGGTCGTGCGTGACCAGCACCAGGGTCGTGCCCTGTTCGCGGTTGAGGTCGAACATGAGCTTCATGATCGTCTCGCCGGTGGCGAAGTCCAGGCTGCCCGTGGGCTCGTCGGCCAGCAGCACCGCCGGCTGCACCACGAAGGCGCGCGCCAGCGCCACGCGCTGCTGCTCGCCGCCCGACAGCACCTTGGGGTAGTGCGCGAGGCGCTGCCCCAGGCCCACGCGGGCCAGCATGTCGGCGGCAGCCTTGCGCGCATCGCGCCGGTTGGCCAGCTCCAGCGGCAGCATCACGTTCTCCAGCGCGGTGAGGTTGCCCATGAGCTGAAAGCTCTGGAACACGAAGCCCACCTTCTGGGCGCGCAGCGCGGCGCGCGCATCCTCGTCGATGGCAAAGAGGTCGTGCCCGTCCAGGCGCACGGTGCCCCGCGTGGGGGTGTCCAGCCCCGCGATGATGGACAGCAAGGTGCTCTTGCCCGATCCCGAAGCCCCCACGATGGCCGCAGTTTCCCTGGAGGCCAGGCGGAAATCGATATCCCGCAGAATGTCGAGCGTTCCGGTGGAATCCGTCACCGACTTGAAGACATGCTCCACGGCAATAATGGGTGCCGCGGACGGCGCCGTGGCCGATGCCACGGGCGATGAGAGGGATTCGGACATGAAAGGCTCTTTACTTTGATTCGAGATCTGCATCGGCGCCACTTTATCCTGAGCGCCGCCACCGGCGCCGTGGTGGGGGCTTGCGCCCCCGCCGCCTGGGCCCAGGCCAGCGCGAAAGCCGCGGCCACGCCGCCTCGCCCTCCCTTCATCCTCGTGCTGGGAGACTCCCTGAGCGCCGAGTACGGGCTGGCGCGCGGCACGGGCTGGGTGGCCCTGCTGGAAAAGCAGCTCGCCCAGGACAAGCTCGCGGCCACCGTGGTCAACGCCAGCGTGAGCGGGGAGACCACCGCGGGCGGGCGCTCGCGGCTGGCAGCGCTGCTGGCGCAGCACAAGCCCAGCCATGTGGTGATTGAACTGGGCGGCAACGATGCCCTGCGCGGGCTGCCGCTCAAGAATACCGAAGAGAACCTGACGTGGATGACGCAGGCGGCGCAAAAGGCCGGCGCCAGGGTGCTGCTGGTGGGGATGCAGGTGCCGCCCAACTATGGCGCCGACTACGCGAACCGGTTTGCGGGCCTGTTCGCCACGGTCGCGCAGGCCCAGAAGGCCGCCGTGGTCCCCTTCTTCCTGAAGGGCGTGGCGGACGGGGCGGACCCGACCCGCCTGTTCCAGCCGGACCGCATCCACCCACGCGCCGAGGCGCATCCGCAGATGCTGGCCAACGTATGGCCGGAACTCAGGAAATTGCTGCGCTGAAATGGGCCCGGCGCCTCAGGCGCCGGTGGAATCCGCGGGCTGACCGGCAGGGGCATCCGCGCCCTCGGCCGGCTGACCGTCCGAGGGCTGGTCCCCCTGCGGGTCATCGGGCCGGCGCTGTGTTTTGGCCCTCAGCTTCTCTTCCTTTTTTTTCTTTTTGGCGAGTTCGCGCTGGCGTTTTTCGTATCCGTAGTTGGGTGTTGCCAAGGTAGTTGCTTCCTGAAGTAGAGGCTCACTGTAACAGCATGGTCTTTTTTCAGGCACATGCCGCAGCGGGCCGCAGTGGGGTTACTGATGCACGGTACGCATGCCAGCTGGCATGGCCCAGGACAGGGCCCGCCAGAAGCAGCCCAATGCCCCAGAACCAGAGCGAAACGGCCACCGCGGCGGTAATGATCGCCCCCCAGAGCAGCATCACGGCAGTGTTTTCCACCACCACGCGCATGCTCGTGATGCCGGCCGTGAGGGCGTCGGTGTCGCGGTCGAGGATCATGGGGATGGACACGACGGATGTGGAGAACACCAGTGCCGCGAACACGCCCCCGACCACGGCATAGACCGCGACGAAGCTCCAGTTCTGCGGGTTGAAGACCGCCTGCAGCACGCCCGTGGTCGATGGCATGCCGGTGTTGAAGAACACGGCGAACACCACCAGCGAGGCACGGCCCCACAGCAGCTCGAGCACCACGAGGACCAGCACCAGCATGCCCATGCTGCCCATGTGGCTGTCCCAGCAGGTGAGCGACTCGCTCAATGCCGGCGCCAGCCCCGCCTCGCGCCGCCGGCTGGTGTCATACAGCCCCATGGCCAGGAAAGGGCCCAGCAGCAGGCAGCCGCTGGCCAGGGACATCGTGTACTCCGGCCGGGTGCGAAAGACCCAGCCCAGCACCAGCGCCATGGCCCAGAAGCACGTGCCGTAGAACACGGCGATGCCAGGCGCGGCGCGCACGTCCCGCAGGCCCCTGGCGAGCCAGCGCAACGGGTCGGCCAAGCGAAGGCGCTGCAGGGTGACCTGCTGCGCGGTGCCGGTGTCGGCGGCCGTGGAGCCCGCGGGGCCTGCCGCGTCGGGGGCGGGCTTGGAAGAGGTGGCAGTCATGCCGCCACACTAAGCCCCCCGGCACCTGCACGCCACTGCGGAAACTACCACCCCCTGGCCCGTCCGGCGGGGGTCAGGCCTCCGGGAAGGCCCGCTCCAGGGCCTGCTGCAGGTCCTGCCGAAGATCCTCCTCCGCTTCCAGCCCGATGGAAAACCGCACGAGCGTGCCGGGCTGGAGATGCGCCGTGGGACGGCTGCGCATGCTGGAAAGGTGGTAAGGCACCACCAGGCTCATCGGCCCGCCCCAGCTGTAGCCGAGCTTGAACAAGCGCAGGCTGTCGCAGAACACGTCCACCTGCTGCTGGGTGTGGCGCGCGTGGATCATCACGCTGAACAACCCGGCGGCCGTGCCCTCGCCGCCGTCGGCAGCACCGCACAGCGCCTTCCAGTGGCCGTGGCCAGGCGCCCCCGCCAGCGCCGGGTGCAGGACCTGGGCCACGGCAGGCTGCTGCTGCATCCACTGCGCCAGGCTGCGGGCCGCCCTGTCATGGGCGCGGTAGCGCAAGCCAATGCTGGGCAAGGCGCGCAGCACGGCCTCGGCATCGTTGCCGCCCACCCCCAGGCCCAGCCGCATGTGGGTCAGCTTGATCTTCATGTGCAGGCCCCGGTCGCGCGTGATCACGCTGCCCATGAGCACGTCACCGCCGCCACTGGGGTATTTGGTGAGGGCATGGGCCGAGATGTCCACACCCAGGCTGCCATCGCCGCTGAGATCGAAGGGCGCAAACGCCAGGCCTGCTCCCCAGGTGTTGTCCAGGGCGGTGATCACGCCACGGGCACGGCAGATGCGCACCTGCTCGCAGAGATCCGGAAACTCCATGGTGACCGAGCCCGGGGCCTCCAGCCAGACCAGCCGCGTGGCCGGCGTGATGCGGGCCGCCAGGTCGGCGGGGTCCAGCGGGTCGTACAGCCCATGGGAAACGCCGAAACGCGCGAGTTCGCCGTGGGCGAAATCCTTGCCGGGACCGTAGGCGTTGTCGGGTATCAGCACCTCATCGCCCGGTTTGAGCAAGGCCAGCCCCACGTTGGCGATGGCCGCCAGGCCGCTGGGCACCAGCACGCACTGCAGGCCCCCTTCCAGCGTGCACAGGCGCTCTTCGAGGATGAAGGTGGTGGGCGTGCCGTGCAGCCCGTAGGTATAGCCGCTCTTGTCCTTCCACTCGCGCGAGCGCATGGCCGCCACGTTGGGAAAAATGACGGTGGAGGCCTTGTAGACCCCCGGCTGCGGGGCCGCGAACCCGCTGGGTGGCACGTAGCCGTGGTGGACGATGCGGGTGGCGGGATCGGTGTCGTGCTCTTTCATGCCAGCCATGGTAGCGCGCCGCCAGGGATACCCCTGGCGGCGCGTATGGCGTGCGGCGCGGCTACGGCGCGCTGGCAGGCGAATCAGCTGGCGGTCACGACCAGCTGGTTGTTGACCTCCGTGACGCCCGTAACGCCCTTGGCAATCGTTTCAGCACGGTCGCGGGCGACGGTGGAAGGTGCGGGGCCGTTCAAAGTCACCTTACCGTTCACCGTATCTACATTGATTTTCACCGCGCTCAAATCAGGGTCCTTGGCCAAGCTTGCGTTGACTTGGGCAGTGATAGTGGCGTCATCGATCGCGCCCGCAGCCGAATTGGTAGCCTTCTTGGCAGAAGATTCCGCATTTTGCATGGCGCTTTCAGCTTTCATGCGGGCATCCGCGGCAGCCTGTTCAGTCTTCTCGACCGCGGAGTCCAAGCGTTGGCCCACGGTAGGCTCGTCCTTCTTGCCGCATGCCGACAGGCCCAAGGCCAGGGCGCTCACAGCCAGGATACTGGCAATACGGTGTGCGGGACGCTGGGAAATCATCTGGGTATTCATGCGAAAACTCCTTGCGGTTGAAACATGGGCTCGACTCTAGGCAACCTTGCGCTGGCCCCGGGTCGGACGCCACCGAAGCGACTGTAGGACGGTGCCGCCAGGCGGCCGCGCAGATGCCAGGGCCACCTCAGGACAGGGGCGACAATGTATGCATGCTTGCTTTCCCCTCCTCGCTGACCCGCTGGCTTCCCTTTCTCTCCTGGCCCCGGCCCGACCGTGCCCTGCTCAAGGGGGAGTTCTGGGCCGGCATGACGGTGGGCCTGATGCTGGTGCCGCAGGGGGTCGCCTATGCGGCCCTGGCCGGCATGCCGCTCGTGACGGGCATCTATGCCTCGCTGATTCCCGCCCTGGTGGCGGTGCTGTTCAGTGCGTCCACCCGTCTGGGCGTGGGTCCCACGGCGCTCACCAGCCTGCTGATCGGCGCTTCGCTCACGGGCCTGGCCGAGCCGGGCAGCGCGCAATGGGTGGCCATGGCGGCATGGATCGCCCTGATGTCCGGACTGCTGCAGCTGGTGATGGGCATCGCGCGTTTTGGCTGGCTTCTGAACCTGGTGACATCCCCCGTGCTCAGTGGCTTCACGCAGGCGGCGGCCCTGTTGATCCTGGGCTCTCAGCTCGCGGCGCTCACGGGCCTGCGGTCGGACTGGGGCGCGCTGCTGTCCACGCCCTCGCCCGGCCTGTTTGACCTCGCCGCGGCCGCTTTTGGCCTGGGAAGCCTGGCATTGCTGACCCTCGCACGCCGCTGGCGGCCCAATTTCCCCGCCGCCATCGTCGTCGTGGGCGCTGCGGGCGCGCTGAGCTGGGCGCTGGGCTATGCGGACGCTGGTGGCGCCGTGGTGGGGGCGCTGCCTTCGGGGCTGCCCGCCCCCTACTGGCCCGGCGCCCTCCCCTGGTCGGGATTCGCCGCCCTGGTGATGCCGGTGCTGGTGGTCACGCTGGTGAGCTTTCTCGAAACCGCGTCCAGCGCCAAGGTGGAAAGCCAGCGCTCGGGCGAGCGCTGGAACGAAAACCAGGATCTGATTGGCCAGGGCCTGGCCAAGATCAGCAGCGGGCTGTGCGGCAGCTTTGCCACCAGCGCCTCGTTCTCGCGGTCGGCCATCAACCTGTACGCGGGCGCAAAAAGCGGCTGGGCCACCGTTTTTGCGATCGCGCTGGTGCTGGTGGTGCTGCTCTGGCTCACGCCGGCGCTCTACCACGTGCCGCAATCGGTGCTCGCGGCCGTGGTGGTGACCGCGGTGACCAGCCTCATCAAGCCTGGCACGCTGCTGCGGCTGTGGCGGGTATCGCGGGTGGAGGCGGTGATCGGCGGCGTCACCTTCGCACTGACGCTCGCCACGGCACCCAGGATGTACTGGGGAGTGCTGGTGGGATTGCTGATGAACCTGAGCCACTTCCTGTACCAGCGGCTGCATCCCCGCATCATCGAGGTGGGCCTGCACCCTGACGGCAGCCTGCGCGACCGGCACTTGTGGCATCTTCCCGCGCTCGCCCCCCGGCTGCTGGCGCTGCGCATGGATGCGGAACTCGATTTCGCCTCCGCCAGCGCGCTGGAGCGCCGCGTCACCGAACACCTGGCAGCCCACCCGGAGGTGGTGCACCTGTGCCTGCTGGCCCAGCCCATCAACCGCATCGACGTGACGGGCGTGGAGACCTTCGCCCACCTGCTGGCCTTGCTGCGGTCCCGCGGCGGCACGCTGCACCTGAGCGGCCTCAAGCTGCCCGTGGAGCGGGTGCTGCGCCAGGCGGGCCTGCTGGACGCCGGCGCCGGCCTGGCGATGTACCGCACCGATGCCGACGCCTTGATGGCGCTGCAGCTGCTGCCACCCTCGCCATTGCCCCCTTCTACGGCCCCCGCCCAGGGATAGCTTTGCGGGTTTCACCTAGACACAGGGCTGGCCCTCTTTTTGCTGACGCACTGGTACACTTCATAAACTCTCTTTGCTCCATTTGTGTCTGACTCTGCGGCCTCTTACCTTGTAGATCTGCGCGACCTTCGCCTGGATACTGCACACGCGCTGGTGGCTCAGGCCAGCGGCAGCGAAGCTGCATTGCACCGCGAGGTGCCTTCGCGCTACCTGCAGGGCCTGATCGACGGCCTGTGCGAGCTGTCCCTCAAGGACCCGCTCACCGGCCTGGCCAATCGCCGGCATTTCCGGGCGGTGCTCGAGCGCGAAATCGACCGCGTCACGCGCTCCGGCGAGGCCGCGCTGCTGCTCATGCTCGATATCGACCACTTCAAGAAAGTGAACGACACGCATGGCCATCTGGCCGGCGACATCGTGCTGCAGTCGGTGGCCCGCACGCTCAATGCCTGTGTGCGCCCCATGGACACGCTGGCACGCTATGGCGGCGAAGAGTTCGCGGTGGTGCTGCCCGCATGCCAGGCAGGGTTTGGCCGCGTGGTGGCCGAGCGCATCCGGCGCGCAGTGGCCAACACGCCCATCCGGGTTTCCAGCACGGTGGAGCTCAACGTGTCGGTGAGCATAGGCGGCGCCTTCGCCATGCAGTGGATCCGTTCGACCACGCTGCTGTGGACGGACCGTGCCGACCACCAGCTCTACCAGGCCAAGGCCGAAGGCCGCAACCGCGTCAGCATCGAGGAGCAGCCCGACAGCACGGTCAGTGCCGAAGAGAAAAGCCTGTTGTTCGGACCGCTCTACACCCCCTCGGGCTGGGGCGATCTGCCCCCGCTGGACCCAACAGGCAGCGCCTACTGAAAGTTAGAAGATGAGCGACGCGCTGTCCCCCTCCCCACCCACATCGCCAGCAGTTCCTGCCGGCCCGGCCACGCCCCACGCTCCCGCCCCCGGGGGCGCCCGCATCATTGCGGTCACCAGCGGCAAGGGCGGGGTGGGCAAGACCTTTGTTTCTGCCAACCTGGCCGCCGCCCTGACCCGCCGCGGCCAGCGTGTGCTGGTGCTCGATGCCGACCTGGGCCTGGCCAACCTCGACGTGGTGCTGAACCTGCACCCGAAAATCACGCTGCACGATGTCTTCACCGGCAAGGCCACGCTGGACGAAGCCGTGATCCAGGCGCCCGGCGGCTTCAACGTTCTGCTGGCGGGATCGGGGATGGTCGAGTATTCGCGCCTGACGCCCGAGGTGCGCAACCAGTTCCTGAGCGTGATCCAGGCGCTCACGCCCCAGTACGACGTGGTGCTGCTCGACACCGGCGCCGGGATCTCCGATGTGGTGCTGTTCTCCATTTCGCTCGCCTCCGAGGTGCTGATCGTGGCAACGCCCGAACCCACCTCGCTGACCGACGCCTATGCGGCCATCAAGGTGCTGGCCATGCAGCAAAAGCGCCAGCACGTGCGCATGGTCATCAACCAGGCCGCGCGCCCGGGCGATGGCCGTGCCATCACCAGCCAGCTGCAACAGGTGCTGGACCGCTTTGTGAGCACCGAGTCGGGCCGCCCTATGCGCCTCATCCACATGGGCGACATCCCGGCCGACCCTTCCGTGCGCGACGCCGTGATGCGCCGCCAGCTGCTGTTGCTGCAGACCCCGGGTTGCCCCGCGGCCCTGGCCATTGCCCAGCTGGCCAACAAGATCGAAACCACGCTGCTGACGCCCGCCCCCTGAGCAGCCCGCGGGCTGCTGCGGGCCCCTGGCTGCACGGCGGCGGCCCGCGCGGAAGGCGAAGCGCAGCGGCCCCATTGCGCTGCCTTGCCGTGAATCCCATGGACAACATCCTCAATATCTCCTGCTACAAGTTCGTGCCCCTGCCCGACGCGGCGGCGCTGCGCGACCTGCTGCAAGCGCGCGCCACCGCGGCGGACCTCAAGGGCACCATCCTGCTGGCAGGCGAAGGCATCAACTTCTTCCTGGCGGGACCTGCGGACGCGGTGCGCGGGTTCGTGGATGCGCTGCGCACCGATGCGCGCTTCGCCGACCTCGACCCCAAGGAAAGCTGGTCGGCCACGGTGCCGTTTCGCAAGATGCTGGTGAAGGTCAAGCGCGAGATCATCCGCATGGACCATCCCGCCATCCAGCCCGCGGAGGGCCGCGCGCCCTCCGTGGCCCCGGCCACGCTGCGCCGCTGGCTGGACCAGGGACACGACGACGAGGGCCGCGAAGTGGTCACGCTCGACACGCGCAATGCCTTCGAGGTGGACCACGGCACCTTCGACAACGCGATTGACTGGCGCATCGGCAAGTTCACCGAATTCCCCCCCGCCCTGCGCGCGCACAAGGATGCGCTGCAGGACAAGACCGTGGTGAGCTTCTGCACGGGCGGCATCCGCTGCGAGAAGGCAGCCATCCTCATGCGCGAGGAAGGCCTCTCCCATGTCTATCAGCTCGAAGGCGGCATCCTCAAGTATTTCGAGTTGACCGATGGCGCCCACTACCGCGGTGGCTGCTTTGTGTTCGACGAACGCGCGGTGCTGGCCAGCGACCTGTCGGCGGCCGAAGAATCAAAAAAGTGAGCAACCAGCGCTTGCTGGACAAGCGCGGGCACCCTGTTTGGCTTGAAAATTCAGCAAGCAGCCATGCGGGGCCACCGCCTCGCATGAACGGGCAGGGGCCTTCGCCAAGGTGGCTGCCTACTTGATGAAGCGGCGCTCGGGCAGCGGTATCCACTCCACCTCGCCGGGCACCTGGCCCAGGGCCTGCGCATCCCAGTCGTCCGCCGCCTGCACGATGCGCTCCTTGCGGCTGGAGACGAAGTTCCACCACATGTGGCGCGGCGCATCGAGGGCATCGCCGCCGATCACCATGAGGCGCGCAGCGGCCTCGCCGGGCACGGACAGGCGCATGCCCTGGCCCGGCTCCACCACGGCGAGCAGTTGCGCACCCAGGGCTTCGCCATCGAGCTGCACGGGGTTGTCCACCGTGTACACCGCCATCTCCTGGGCCAGCGCCGGGATTTCCAGCGTGGCGCCCCCGGGCAGCTGCACGTCGAGATACAGCGTGGGGGAATAGGTCGCCACCGGGGAGGTCTGCCCAAACGCGGTGCCGATGAGCACGCGCACCGTCGCGTCCCCCACGCGCACCTCGGGGATGGTGGCCGCCGGCGTGTGCACGAACGACGGCTCCGCCTCCTCGTGCGCCGTGGGCAGGGCCGCCCACAACTGGATGCCGTGGTTCACGTAGGCCGTGTCCGCCAGGCTTTCCGGGCGCCGCTCGGAATGCACGATGCCCCGGCCGGCCGTCATCCAGTTGATGGCGCCAGGCTCGATCTGCTGCACGTATCCCAGGCTGTCGCGGTGCATGATGGCGCCGGAAAACAGATAGGTCACGGTGGCCAGCCCGATGTGCGGATGGGGACGCACGTCGTGGCTGTCTCCCGGCACCACGGTCACGGGGCCGAAGTGGTCGAAGAACAGGAACGGCCCGACCGCCTGGCGCTGCACGGCGGGCAGCAGGCGGCGCACGGTGAAGCCGCCGCCCAGGTCCTTGGCGTGGCCCGTGAGTTGCAGGATCGGCCCGCTCATGGCATGCGCTCCGCCGAGGTGCCGATCTCCGTCGTCACGGTGGTCATGAGCTTGTGCACCGGGCATTTCTGCGCAACGGTTTCCAGCTCGCTGATCTGTGCGTCGGTCAGGTCGCCGCTGATCTGCAGCCGTGCCGAAAGGCGGTAGGTGCCGGCACGCTCGGCCGAGGCGTCGCGTTCGATCACGGTGTGCACGTCCTGCACGGGCAGGCCCTTGCGGCGCGCGTACCACAGCACGGTGAGCGCCTTGCAGGCGCCCAGCGCCGCGTCGTACAGGTCATGCGGGTTCGGGCCGCTGTCGGCGCCGCCCTCTTGCACGCTGCCGTCGGCCACGAATTCGTGGCCGCGGATGTGCACGGCCTGGGCCATCGGCGCACCGGGGATGCGCCGCAGTTCGATGGTCATGGGAGCTTCTCCTTTGTTCTCGTGCGGGCCACTGTAGCGTGAAGCGCGCGCTCAGCGGGCCCAGCGCAGGGCCGCGGCCGCCACGCGTTCGCCGAACTGGCGGCCGGTCGCCAGGTCGCCCGGGAACATCTCGGCGGCCGAGGCGTCCGATGGCGACTGCGCCATGGCGCCGCTGAAGGAGCCGATCCAGTTCACGTCCTGGCGCGTGGCGGCCTTGGAGTTGGCAGGCATCATGCCGTTGCCCACCCAAAGGCCGCCATGCTGCATGGCCAGGTGGAACAGGTAGTCCAGCGTGACCTGCTTGTCGCCGTTGGTGCTGGCGCTGTTGGTGAAGCCGGCGAAGAGCTTGTCCTTCCACGCCTGGCTGAACCAGGGCTTGGACGAGGCATCGGCGAATTTCTTGAACTGCCAGCTCGGCCCCGCCATGTAGGTGGGCGAACCAAAAATGATGGCGCTGGCGCCGGCCAGCGTGTCCCAGCCTCCCTCGGGCAGGTTGCCGTCCGCATCGATCGCGACAAGCTCGGCGCCCGCGCCTTCGGCCACGGCCTGGGCCAGGCGCTGGGTGTGGCCGTAGCCCGAGTGGTAAACAACGGCGATGTGTGCCATGAAGAAACTCCTGATGGGGAAGCAAGCAGTGAATGAAAACAGGTGGAAATCAGAAAAACAGGCGCGGCGCAAGGGCGTGCATGGGCTGCGCTGCCCGCGCACGCCGCAGCCGTAGCGGCCCGGCCCCGTCAGCGCAGTTCAGCGCGCACCGCGCCGGGCGTCCAGGCTCCAGCCGCCCGCGCCAAACGCGACGAGGGCCAGCAGGCCGCCGCTGATGGCGACGTTCTTGAAGAACATGAGCTGCTGCATCATCTGCTTGTCGGCGGGCAGGCTCCAGTACGCGTGGAAGAAAAAGCTGGCCACCAGCGTGAAGAGCGCCAGCGCGAGGGCCGCAAAGCGCGTGCCAAGGCCGAAGATGAGCGCCAGGCTGCCCAGCACCTCGACGGCCGCGGCCACGGCGGCAGCGACGGTCGGCATGGGCAGCCCCACCGAACCGATGTAGCCCACGGTACCGGCAAAGCCGGTGATCTTGCCGATGCCCGCGGGCAGGAACAGGGCCGCCAGCAGCAGGCGGGACGCCAGGGCCAGGGGATTTTGCAGGGATGTGAACATGGTGAACTCCTGGAGAAGTGGTTGCTAAAAGAACGTCAGGTAACTATCAGGCGGCCAGATCAAACACCAGCACCTCGGCATCGTGGCCATGGGTCAACGACAAGGCGGTTTCGTTCTCGATCAGCGCGGCGTCGCCGCCCGACAGAGCATTTCCATTCACCGTGAGCCCGCCACGCACAAGGTGCACGTAGGCCTTGCGCGCCGGGTTCAGGGCCAGTGTGACGGCCTCGCCGGCATTGAGCAAGCCGGCGTACAGGGAGGCGTCGGCGTGGATCGTGACCGAGCCCTGCGCACCGTCGGGAGAGGCCACCAGGCACAGCGCGCCCCGCTTGCTCGCCTCGGCAAAGGTCTTTTGCTCATAGCTTGGCGGGATGCCGCGCGCGTTCGGCTCGATCCATATCTGCAGGAAGTGCGTCGTCTGTCCCGGCGCATGGTTGAACTCGCTGTGCATCACGCCCGAACCCGCGCTCATGCGCTGCACGTCGCCCGGCGGAATGCCCAGGATGTTGCCCATGCTGTCCTTGTGGGCCAGCTCGCCCGACAGCACGTAGCTGATGATTTCCATGTCCCGGTGGCCGTGCGTGCCAAACCCCGTGCCCGGCGCAATGCGGTCTTCGTTGATGACACGCAGGTTGCCAAAGCCCATGTGGGCCGGATCGTAGTAGCCGGCGAACGAGAAGCTGTGGAACGAATGGAGCCACCCATGGTCGGCATGGCCCCGGTCTTGTGATTTGCGAACAGTCAGCATGGCGCGTGCTCCTTTCAAGCCCCCACTGTAGAACCCGGGTCCAGCACGCAGGGGCTGCCAGATTGATGGAACCGTTCAAATAATCTGAATTAACATGGCGCCACCATGCAAAATGCCCGTGATGTCCTGACCCCTGACGCATTGACCATGCTGCAGGTGATCGCCGAGGCGGGCAGTTTCGCCGCCGCCGCCCGGCAGCTCGGCCTGGTGCCCAGCGCCCTCACCTACCGCGTGCGCCAGATCGAGGACGCGCTGGATGTGCTGCTGTTCGACCGCAGCGCCCGGCAGGCCAAGCCCACAGAGGCGGGCGTCGAACTGCTGCGCGAAGGCGCACGCCTGCTGCAGGACATCGATGCCGTGGCCCACCGGGTGCGCCGCGTGGCCACCGGCTGGGAGCCGCAGCTCACCATTTCGGTCGATGGCGCGATCTCGCCGCACACCATGCTGGAGCTGGTGGACGCGTTCTACGCCATGGCCCCGCCCACCCGGCTGAAACTGCGCGACGGCATCATGACCGGCACCCTGGAGGCCCTGACCTCGGGCCGGGCCGACCTGGCCATCGGCGTGTCGGTCGCCGGCGCCAACGTGGCCGGCCTGCAGCAGGCGCCCCTGGGGGACCTGCTGTTCATCTACGTGGTGGCGCCGCACCACCCGCTGGCCTCCGCGCCCGAGCCCATCACCGATGCCATGCTGCTGCAGCACCGCGCAGTGGCGGTGGCCGATTCGGCCACACGCGGCGGCGCCACCATGGGCCTGCTGGGCGGACAGGACGTGCTCACCGTGGACACCATGCAGGCCAAGGTGCGCGTGCAGCTGCGCGGCCTGGGCGGCGGCTTCCTGCCCGAACCCATGGTGCGCCCGTACCTCGAGGCCGGCAGGCTGGTGGCGCGCCGCGTGGCGCGCCCCGAACGCAACGTCCGCGTGCACTACGCCTGGGGCGGCCCGGGCTTCACGGCCCCCGGCCGCGCGCTGCAATGGTGGCTCCATCAGCTGCAAAGCCCCGCCACCCGCCGCGCTCTGCTGGAAAACCACCATCATTTCTGATCCGGCGCACACGCCCACGCGCCGCAGCGCGTGTAGAGTGGTTCCTGTTGCATGGCATTTGCGCTCACGCGCGCAGGGCCGTGTATTTCACCTGCCGACCGTCATCGAAAGGCCTTCCATGAGCAACCCCGTTCCACGCCCCGCCAAACGGCACCGACGCACCGCAGCCTTCGGGCCATCCGCCTCCGTGCCGGCCACGGACGCGGCGCCCACCACGTATTCGGGGGCCGCGCAGCGGCACTTCGCCATCATCGGCGCCGGCATGGCGGGCATTGCCTGCGCCCGCACGCTGGTGCAGGCAGGGCACCGCGTGACGGTGTTCGAGAAATCGGCGCAGGCCGGTGGCCGCACCGCCACCATCGACAGCCCGTTCGGCAACTTTGACGCGGGCGCGCAGTACTTCACCGTGCGCGATCCGCGCTTCGCGCGCGCCATCGACACCGTGCCCGGCATCTGCAAGCGCTGGAGCGCCAATTCCGTGCAGGTGCTCGACGCCACCGGCCGCGTGGCCGCCGCCGGCCTGCCCCATCGCGAGGCGCACTGGGTGGCCAGCCCGGGCATGCAGTCGCTGGTGGCCACCTGGGCCGAGCCGCTGCACCAGGCAGGCCAGCTGGTCACCGGCACGCGCGTGGTCCGCATCGAACGCGACTCCGTGAATGCCCCCGGCTGGCAGCTTCGCACCGAAGGCCCGGGCGGCACCCAGCGCGTCTACGCGGGTTTTGACGCCGTGCTGCTCGCGCAGCCGTCGGTGCCCGCCCAGGCGCTCCTGGCCAGCTCGGCGCTGGACACGCCGCTCACCGAAGCGCTTTCCACCGTCGCCATCGCTCCCTGCTGGACGCTCATGCTGGCCTACCCCCAGGCCGTGCGCCCCGGGCTCACCACGCTGGGCCCGCAATGGAACGCAGCGCGCAGCACCCACCACCGGATTGCCTGGCTGGCGCGCGAATCGTCCAAGCCCGGCCGCAACGTGATCGAGCGCTGGACGGTCCAGGCCAGCCCGGCCTGGTCCGCCGAGCACCTGGAAGACGACGAAGGCCGCGTGCAGGCCAAGCTCATCAAGGCGTTCGCCGAGGTCACCGGCATCCGGGCCGAACCCGCCCATGCCGACACGCGCCGCTGGCGCTACGCGCAAACCACGCACCCGCTGGGCCGCAGCCACCTGTGGGACGCGGGCATGGGCCTGGGCGCCTGCGGCGACTGGTGCCTGGGCCACCGGGTGGAGGATGCCTTCGTGTCGGGCCTGGAGCTGGCACTCGCGGTGGCATGACGGCGGGCGTGGCCGCGGGGCCCCGCTACACCGGCCGGTTCGCGCCCTCTCCCACGGGCCCGCTGCACGCGGGCTCGCTGGTGGCCGCCCTGGCCAGCTGGCTCGACGCCCGGGCCCACCAGGGGCGCTGGCTGGTGCGCATCGAGGACGTGGACACGCCACGCTGCGTGGAAGGCGCCGGTGAGTTCATCCTGCGGCAGCTGGCCACCTGCGGCCTGGTGCCCGATGCGCCGCCGGTCTGGCAATCCACCCGCGGCGCGCTGTACCAGCGGGCGCTGGACCAGTTGATCGCGCAGCACCATGCCTACCCCTGCGCCTGCTCGCGCAAGGACATCGAAGAAGCCCAGGCGGCCCTGGGCCATGCGCGCGAGCGGCATGCGGCACTCCCCTACCCCGGCACCTGCCGCCACGGCCTGCACGGGCGCACCGGCCGCTCCTGGCGCTTCAATGCCACAGAGTTTCAGCCAGATCAGGCCCTGGCGCATACGGATCAAGCGCAAGTAGCTACATATTCGATAGCATCCGGCATCCTCGACTGGCAGGACCGCCGCCTGGGCACACAGCGGCAGGACGTTGCCCATGCCGTGGGCGACTTCGTGCTGCGCCGGGCCGACGGGCTCTGGGCCTACCAGCTCGCGGTCGTCGTGGACGATGCGGACCAGGGCATGACCCATGTCGTGCGCGGCGAGGACCTGGCCGACAACACGCCCCGGCAGATCCTGCTGCAGCAGGCCCTGGGCGTGCCCACGCCCCGCTACCTGCACACGCCGCTGGTGTGCGGCGAGAACGGCGAAAAGCTGTCCAAGCAGAACGGGGCCCGGGCGCTGGAGCTGGCCGTCCCCCTGCAGGCACTGGCCGGGGCCGCGCAGGTGCTGGGCCTGCCGCCGCTGACAGATCCGAACACCCGTTGCATCTCGGATGCGCTGACCCTCTGGGTGGCAGCGTGGCGACGAAACTACAATGTCGCACCGTGACCGAACTGACCCACAACGCCTCCACCCCCGCCGCCGCGCCAGCCGCGCCCTCTGCGGCCTCCACGACAACTGGTGGAGCCCCCGCCGGCGTGAGCCATCCCAAGACCATCAAGAGCTTCGTGCGCCGCGCCGGCCGCACCACGACGGGCCAGGCCAAGGCCTTTGAACACCTGGGGCCCCGCTTCATCCTGCCCTATGCGCCCGCGCCGCTGGATGCCCCCGCGGCCTTTGGCCGCACGGCCCCGCTGGTGCTGGAGATCGGATTCGGCATGGGCGAGGCCACGGCCCATATCGCCGGGGTCCGCCCGGACGACAACTTCCTGTGCTGCGAAGTGCACGAACCCGGCGTGGGCGCCCTGCTCAAGCGCATCGGCGAGCAGGGGCTGACCAACATCCGCATCCTCCAGCACGATGCCGTGGAGGTGATCGACCACATGCTGCCCGACGGCAGCCTGGATGGCGTGCATATCTTCTTCCCCGACCCCTGGCACAAGAAGAAACACAACAAGCGCCGCCTGATCCAGGCGCCCCTGGTGGCCAAGCTGGCCGCGCGGCTGAAGCCCGGCGGCTACCTGCATTGCGCCACGGACTGGCAGCCCTATGCCGAGCAGATGCTGCAGGTACTGGCCGCCGAGCCCCGGCTCCAGAACACCGCCACGGGCTTCGCCCCGCAACCCGGCTACCGGCCCCTCACCAAGTTCGAGAACCGCGGCCTGCGGCTGGGGCACGGTGTGTGGGATGTTGTGTTCGTGCGACGCCATTGACAACATGACCGCGCCGGCCCACCGTACACCACCCATGAAGCCCATTCTTCAGAACCTGGTTGAGATGACCGGCCACCGCGACCACCTGCGGCTGGAGGTGTCGGTGCTGTCCACGCTGCAAAAGCTCAGCGGCATCGTTGAAGTCAGGGCCCTGGAGCTGTTCACGCATGCCGGCGTGCCCCACGTGCGTCCACGCACCTGGGTGGAAGAGGGGCACCTGGTGTCCACCGACTCGGAAGCCGCCGCAGACCCCCGGCGGGAAACGCTGGACCAGTATCCCGCCCTGCGCGAATGCGTCGCGAGCCACGGCGACAGCGCGCTGGCCTCGCCGCGCAAGGGCCGCCATGTGCTCTGGCTGCCGGTGTGGATGCACGACAAGGTCAACACCTGCCTGGAAATCACGCACTCCCGCCCGTTCTCGGCGCACAAGCTCGAAGTGCTCAAGGGCGTGTTCCAGGTCTACCAGAACTACCAGAGCCTGCTCGACTACAGCGAACGCGACGCGCTCACGGGCCTGTTCAACCGCAAGACCTTCGACGAACAGTTCTCGCGCCACGCCGTGAGCGGGCTGGCCAGCAGCCGTTCGGGGCCCCTGACCGAATCGTTCCCGCCTGAAGAAGGCTCATTGCCCGGCGAACCGGTGCAGCAGTGGCTGGCGGTGGTGGACATCGACCATTTCAAGCTGGTGAACGACCGCTTCGGCCACCTGTATGGCGACGAGGTGCTGATCCTCATTGCCAACATCCTGCGCAGTTCGTTCCGCAGCCATGACCGCATCTTCCGTTTTGGCGGCGAAGAGTTCGTGGTGCTGCTGCGCTCCACCACATTGAGCACGGCCCACCGGGTCTTCAACCGCTTTCGCCTGGCGGTGCAGGAGTACCCTTTTCCCCAGGTGGGCCAGGTCACCGTGAGCCTGGGCTTCGTGAGCACGGCCCGGGGCTCGCCGGTGGAAATACTGGGCCAGGCCGACCAGGCGCTTTACTACGCCAAGGAACATGGCCGCAACCAGGTCTGCTTCTACGATGAACTGGTGGCCACCGGCCATCTGTCCGCCAAGGTCGCCAACGACGACGTCGAGCTGTTCTAGCAAGCGGCCGGCTGTCTCGCGCGGCGTTCCCCGGCGGCAGCCATCGCGCCGCAGCCGCTCGAAGGAGGCAGCGCCCGTACCCGGCGCGCGCCGTCAGTCCAGCGACGCCACGAGGGCCGGCACATCCACCGCATCGCGCTGCGCGGCAGGCAGGAAGCGCTCGGCGTAGTCCAGCCACACCCCGCTGGACAGGAAGAAGCGGAACACCTCGGCATCGATATGGCGGTCACGCACCATGTGGGCCATGATCCGGAGCGACTCGGACAAGGTCTTGGGGGCCTTATAGGGACGGTCCGCCGCCGTCAGCGCCTCGAAGATGTCGGCCAGCGTCATCACGCGGTCCGCCAGTGTCAGCTGCGCCGCCTTGAGGCGCCGCGGGTACCCGGTGCCATCGAGCTTTTCATGGTGCGAGCCCGCGATGGACGGCACACGCGCCAGGTGCGGCGGAAACGGCAGGCCGCTGAGCATGACGATGGTCTGCACGATATGGTCGTTGATCTTGAAGCGGTCTTCCGCGGTCAGGGTTCCGCGCCGTATCGAGAGGTTGTGCAACTCGCCCAGATGCGCCTCCTGGGACGGCAGCGCCATGTCGAAGCCCCATTTGTTGGCCGGGTTGCCCGCCTCCACCGGCGGGCGCCGGGAACCCCAGGGCATGATGTGCTCGGCCCGGTCGGCCAGCAGGGGCTCGTTGGCGGGCAGGGGGCGCACCGGCACGTCCGCCAGGCGCCCCATCTCCGCCATCGACAGGCCCAGCCGGTCGTCGAAATGCCGCTGCCACACCTGGCGGGCAATCCCGGCGAGCCGCTGCACGTCCGCATCGGGCATGAATTCGCCCCCTACGTTGCATCGCGCCACGAAGGCGAACTCTTCCTGCAGCCGGTCGCGCCGCTGCAGCAGCTCGCGCTGCAGGCGCACCGGGTCCACGCCGGAGACATGCTGCTTCCAGTAGTCCAGCTCGGCATCGCGCCACAGCACCTCGAAGCGCATGCGCACCTCGTGGATGCGGTTGTACAGCGCCTCCAGCTTGGTGGCCTTGTCGATGATGTGCTCGGGGCTGGTGACCTTGCCGCAGTCGTGCAGCCAGGCGCCCAGACGGAACTCGTAGCGTTCGGCATCGGTCATCGCCACCTGCGCGAAAGGCCCCTCCTTCGCCTCGCACATGCGCTGCATGAGGGATTCGGCCAATTGCGGCACACGCTCGCAGTGCCCCCCCGTGTAGGGGCTTTTCGCATCGATGGCATCGGCCAGCAGGCGGATGACGGCGTCGAACAGCTTCTTTTGCCCCTCGATCAGGCCGCGCGTTTCAATCGCCACCGACAAGGTGCCGGACAGCTTCTCGACAAACGCCCGGAAATGGACATCCTCCTGCCGCGGGTCCGACAGGTAGCGCAGCACCAGCAGGCCCAGGGGTTGCCCATCGCGCGTGCGCAACTGCACGCGCAGCACGCGCTGGGGCATGGCGTCCCCATCGCCCTCCTCCTGGTCGCCGGGCTGCGGCTCGACATGGTTGATGAAATGCACCATGGGCAGGTGCTCCGGGTACCGTGGCTGGTGCTCGGGGTCTTCGCAGTACCGCGCCGTGCGCAGCAGCCCCGCCCGCTGCTCCTCCACCAGGTACACCGCCCCGCCCGTGCAGCTGGTGGCACGCACCAGTTCGTAGAGCACGCTGGACAGCATGAGCTCCATGCGCGACTCGGCACTGATGTGGTGGGTGATGTGCAGAAACTCCTGGATGGTGTCCGACATGCGGTCCATCACCTGGCCCAGTTCGCGCACCTCGCGCACGGGCGACAGGCGGTGCGCCGGCCGCCGGAAATCGAACCGCGCCAGCGCCTGCGCCTGGGTGGCCAGCCCCGAAAGGCTGCGCCCCACGCGCCGCCCGGCCATCCATCCCACGGGCAGCATCAGCACGATGAGCCCCAGGGACAGCCATACCTGGCGCCACAGGTTCTGATTCACATCCGCCAGCAGTTCGGCGGTGGGGATCGCCATCAGGATGTGCAGCCCCTGCCAACGCTGCGATTTCAGGGGCAGCACCGTGGCGAGCCACTCCTCGCCATCGGCCATGAAGCGGCGCGACGGCCCCTTCGCCGTCCCCCCGCCGCCCAGGGCCTGCAGGCTGGGCACACCCAGCTCCTTCAGCGTGCGCAGCTTGAGGCTGGTCTCCCCACCCTCGCGCAGCAGCACGCGCGACATGTCCGGATACGCCAGCACGCGCTGGGCCGGGTCCACCACGGCGATCTCGGTGCGGGGCATCAGCCGCAGGCTGCCAATCTCCCGCCCGAGGTCGGTGAGCGCCACGTCCAGGCCGATCACGGCGCGCCCGTCCTCGCTGGGGTGGCTCAGCGTGACCCCCACCTCCTGCGTGGTGAAGAACACATAGGGCGCGGTCAGTATCTGCGTGTTCTTGTCTGCCGCTTCGGCGTACCAGGGGCGCGAGCGGGGATCGTAGAGGTAGCCAGGGCGCACGGAGGATTCGAGCAGGCGCAGCTGCGCGTCGTAGTAGCTCCAGCGCCCCACCAGGCCTGTGGTGCCGCGCTCGCGGGCCATCGACTGGAGCAGGAACGCGGCCTGCGCTGGCGCGTCCAGCCGCGTGCGCAGTTGCGCATCGCGCAGCGGCCGCACCAGCAGGAACTGCCCGTCGGCATATCCGATGAAAACCGCCGACAGCAAGGGATTTTGCTCCAGCAGGCGCGCAAACACCGGCAGGCGGCGCAGCCGGGCCTGCAGGCTGGTCGCTGAGGCAATGGGATCGAACGCGAGCAGCCGGATCGTGGCATCGGCGGGGTCCACGATGTGGTGCACCCTTTCGCTGATCAGCTGGCTGATGTGCCGGGCGCTGTCGTCCGAAGCCGCGATGATCGCCTCCCGCGCGCTGGTACCCACCTGGTAGACCAGCACCACCGTGAGCAGCAGCATGGCGGACACCACCACCGAGGCGATCACCACCTCGAACGGAACGGTGATGCGCCGCCACCAGGGCAGTCCGTCAGCCCCCGGGGCTGAGGAGGGGCTGGAGCGGGCGCCATGGCCTGGCTCGGGCTCTGGCGGGCTTTCGCGCAGGGTGTCCATGCGCACCAATGTAGGGGGAAAGGCGGTGGCCCGTCATCCCCTATTTCGCCGCTCGGCGGTGGCCGCCCGGACCACCGCTCCGCAGGGCGTCCAGGTCCTCAGATTTTCTGCGCCACCCAGCCGGCCACCGAGGCGAGCGCCGCGGGCAGGCTGGAGGCATCGGTGCCGCCCGCCATGGCCATGTCGGGCTTGCCGCCGCCCTTGCCGCCCACTTGCTGGGCCACGAAGTTGACCAGCTCGCCCGCCTTCAGGCGGCCCACGCTGTCGGCCGTGACGCCGGCGGCGATCTGCACCTTGTCGCCATCGACGGCGGCCAGCACGATCGCGGCGGTCTTGAGCTTGTCCTTGAGCTTGTCCATGGTGTCGCGCAGGGTCTTGGCGTCGGCGCCGGGCAAGGCAGCGGCCAGTACCTTGAGGCCCTTCACATCGACGGCCTGGTTCACCAGCTCGTCGCCTTGGTTGGACGCCAGCTTGCCCTTGAGCGCCGCCACTTCCTTCTCCAGCGCGCGCGCGTTGTCGAGTGCCAGGGCGATCCGGCCATTGAGTTCGCTCACGGGGGCCTTCAGCGTACCGGCGGCCTGGGTCACGGTGTCTTCAAGCTGCTGCAGGTAGGCGAGCGCGTTGGCGCCGGTCACGGCTTCGATACGGCGCACGCCCGCTGCCACGCCGCCTTCGGCGACCACCTTGAACAGGCCGATGTCGCCGGTGCGCTGCACGTGCGTGCCGCCGCACAGTTCGCGGCTGGTGCCGATGTCCAGCACGCGCACGGTTTCACCGTATTTCTCGCCGAACAGCATCACGGCACCGGTCTTCTGGGCCGACTCGATGTCCATCACGCGGGCCTGCGTGGGCTGGTTGGCCAGGATTTCCTCGTTCACGCGGCGCTCCACCTCGCGGATTTCCGTTGCGGTGACGGCGCCGTTGTGCGTGAAGTCGAAGCGGGTGCGGTCGGCATTGACCAGACTGCCCTTTTGCTGCACGTGGCCGCCCAGCACTTCGCGCAGGGCCTTGTGCATGATGTGCGTCACCGAGTGGTTGCGCACCGTGGCTGCACGCACGGCCGTGTTCACCTGGGCCTGCACGGTGTCGCCCACGTTCAGGGTGCCCTCTTCGAGCGTGCCGTGGTGGCCATACACGTCGGCCTTGATCTTGAGCGTGTCGCCCACCGCGAAGCGGGCCGAGCCACTGGTGATGACGCCTTCGTCGCCCACCTGGCCGCCGCTTTCGGCATAGAACGGTGTCGTGTCGAGCACCACCACGCCGTTTTGGCCACTCTTCAGGGCGGCAGCGCTTGTCCCGTCCACGTAGATAGCTACGATCTTTGCAGTTTCCGCCAGGTGTTCGTAGCCGGTGAACTGGTTGGCCGCGCCGGTGTACTCCAGCGCCTTGTCCATCTTGAACTTGCCAGCGGCGCGGGCCTGGGCCTTCTGTTTTTCCATGGCGACCTTGAAGCCGGCCTCGTCCACCTCGACGTCGCGCTCGCGGCACACGTCGTTGGTCAGGTCCAGCGGGAAGCCGTAGGTGTCGTGCAGCTTGAAGGCCACGTCGCCGGGCAGCACCTTGGCGCCACCGCCCAGGGCTGCGTCCAGAATCTCCATGCCATTGGCCAGGGTCTCGAAGAAGCGCTCTTCCTCGGCCTTGAGCACGTCGGTGATGCGCTGCTCCTGCTCGCGCAGCTTGGGGTAGGCGTCGCCCATCAGGCGCACCAGCTCGCCCACCAGCTTGTGGAAAAACGGCGTCTTCTTGCCCAGCTTGTAGCCGTGGCGGATGGCGCGGCGCACGATGCGGCGCTGCACGTAGCCGCGGCCTTCGTTGCTGGGGATCACGCCGTCGCTCACCAGGAAGGCCGTGGCGCGGATGTGGTCGGCGATCACGCGCAGGCTCTTGTTGTTCAGGTCGGCCACGCCGGTCTCGCGGCCGGCGGCCTTGATCAGCGCGTCGAACAGGTCGATCTCGTAGTTGCTGTGCACGTGCTGCAGGATCGCGGCCAGGCGCTCCAGGCCCATGCCCGTGTCCACGCAGGGCGCGGGCAGCGGCGTGACCGAGCCGTCTTCGGCCATGTCGAACTGCATGAACACGTTGTTCCAGATCTCGATGAAGCGGTCGCCGTCTTCATCGGGGCTGCCGGGGGGGCCGCCGGGAATGTGGTCGCCGTGGTCGTAGAAGATCTCGCTGCAGGGGCCGCAGGGACCGGTGTCGGCCATCATCCAGAAGTTGTCGGACTTGTAGCGGCCGCCCTTGTTGTCGCCGATGCGGATCACGCGCTCTGGCGGCAGGCCGATTTCCTTGGTCCAGATGTCGTAGGCTTCGTCGTCCTCTTCGTACACGGTGGCCAGCAGGCGCTCGGGCGGCAGCTTGTACACGGTGGTGAGAAGTTCCCAGGCCCATTTCAGCGACTCGCGCTTGAAGTAGTCGCCAAAGCTCCAGTTGCCCAGCATCTCGAAGAAGGTGTGGTGGCGCGCGGTGTAGCCCACGTTCTCCAGGTCGTTGTGCTTGCCGCCGGCGCGCAGGCAGGCCTGCACCGACACGGCGCGGTTGTAGGGGCGCTTGTCGGTGCCCAGGAACACATCCTTGAACTGCACCATGCCGGAGTTGGTGAACATCAGCGTGGGGTCGTTGCCCGGCACCAGCGAGCTCGAGGCCACGATGGTGTGGCCCTTGGAGGCAAAGAAATCCAGGAAGGACTTGCGGATGTCGGCAACCGAGAACGAAGGCGTGGTGTTGTGGGTCATGTGCGAAAAGGGGCAACAGGCCTGGATCAGTGAGGGGCCTCGCGCACGCGGCGCGGCCACCCGGTTTATGGGGAGAACCACGGATTCTATCGAGACGGCGGCCTGAACCGGCCTCCGGCCCTGGAGGCCCCTTCATTCAATGCCGCCCGGGCACGGGCTGCCTGCCGATAGGTCAACCGGGCAACCGGGTGCGGGGACACCTCGGCCAGGCCCGGGCCCTGGGCGCACCTGCGCCGGGCATGCATCCACCCCGCGCACTACGCTGGGGCCGCCCGCGCCCCGCTGCGGGGCATGCCGGCGCCCGGGACACCCGCTTTGGGACCATCCAAGCGCAAATCCAGCTGGCACGCAAGATGCTAAATACCCTGACAAGATATTTTAAATATCTTTTTAATATATTTACAGCAACGCGACTTCATCGTCACCACCCACCCCCGCCCTTTTCCCCATCCTTCTTTTTCCTCAGGAGTCCATCCATGAACCATCCCCGCTGGCAAGGCATCTTCCCCGCCATCACCACCAAGTTCCACGCCGACGAGAGCATCGATGCCGAAGGCACGGCGCGCCACATCGACTTCCAGATCCGCAACGGCATCCACGGCCTGGTGACCTGCGGCTCGCTGGGTGAAGCCAGCACCCTCTCGCTGGAAGAAAAGCTGCAGGTCGCCAAGATCGCACTGGAAGCTGCCGACGGCCGCATCCCCGTGCTGGCGAATGTCTCGGAGACCAGCACCCGGGAAGCCCTGCGCTACATCGACGGCGGCAACAAGCTCGGAGTGGCCGGCTACATGGTCATGCCCTCGGTGATCTACGTCGCCGACGCGCGCGAAGCCATGCTGAACGTGCGCACCATGGCCGAGGCCGCGCAGAAGCCGGTGATGGTCTACAACAACCCGGTGGCCTACCGCGTGGACCTCAAGCCCGAGCACTTCGCCGAGCTGGCAGACTGCAAGTGGATCGAAGCCATCAAGGAAAGCACCGACAACATCCGCCGCGTGACCGACCTGCGCATCGCGCTGGGCGACCGCTACCAGATCTTCCTGGGCGTGGACGACCTGGCCTACGAGGGCCTGGCGCTGGGCTGCGACGGCCTGCTGGCCGGCGTGGGCTGCGCCTTCCCGCGCGAGACCGTGGCGCTGTACGACCTCATGAAGGCCGGCCGCTTTGCCGAGGCACTCAAGCTCTACCAATGGATGACGCCCATGCTGCACCTCGACGTCTCCACCAAGCTCGTGCAGAACCTCAAGCTGATCGACCTGCTGGTGGGTGTGGGCACCGAGCACATGCGCCGCCCGCGCCTGCCCCTGATTGGCGAGGAGCGCGCCTTCATCGAGCGCATCGTCAGGAAGGCGCTGGAAACACGCCCCGCCGAGTACCAGTCCGTGGCCTGAGACGGTACCGACCGACAGGCTGCCCCCCGGGCCGCAGGAGACAACAGCGGCCCTTCCCCTTCGCACACACAAGAGGTTTCCCATGACACGTGCATCTTTCGGATTTCGGACCCTGACGCCCGCCGCCATCGCGGCGCTGATGCTGGCCACACATGCCGGCGCCCAGGAACAGCTGGTCAAGATCGGCCACAGCGGCCCGCTCTCCGGCCCCAATGCCTTCGCGGGCAAGGACAACGAGAACGGCGTGCGCCTGGCCGTCGAGGAGCTCAACGCGAAGAAGATCGTGGTGGGGGGCAAGACCCTGAAGTTCGACCTCGTGTCCGAGGACGACCAGTGCGACGCCCGCACCGGGGTGAGCGTGGCGCAGAAGATGGTGGACAGCGGCGTGAAGTTCGTCATGGGACCGTACTGCTCGGGCGTGGCCATTCCCGCCTCACGTGTCTACAGCGAAGGCGGGGCCATGGTCTCCACCGTGGGCACCAACCCCAAGGTCACCGAGAACGGCTACAAGAACCTGTTCCGCATCATCGCCAGCGACACCCAGATCGGCTCGAACATGGCCGTGTATGCCGCCCAGGTGCTCAAGGTCAAGCAGGTGGCGGTGATCGACGACCGCACCGCCTTCGGCCAGGGCGTGGCCGACCAGTTCACCAAGGAGGCGAAGAAGCAGGGCCTGACCGTGGTGGGCCAGGAGTTCACGACCGACAAGTCCACCGATTTCCTGTCCATCCTCACCAGCCTCAAGGGCAAGCAGCCGCAGGCCATCTTCTTTGGCGGCTACGCCCCGCAGGCCGCGCCCATGGCCCGCCAGATGAAGCAGCTGGGCCTCACGGCCAAGCTGCTGGGCGGCGACACGCTGTGCAGCCCCGAGGTCGGCAAGCTCGGTGGCGAAGCGGTGAACGACACCGTGTTCTGCGCCCAGGGCGGCACCATGCTCGACAAGGCCGCGAGCGGCCCGGCCTTCAAGGCGAAATACAAGGCGCGCTTCAAGCTGGATGCCGATGCCTACGCGGCTTCCTACTACGACCAGGTGATGTTCATGGCCGATGCCATGCAGAAAGCCCAGTCCGTGGAACCCGCCAAGGTCGGCGCGCAGATGCTCCAGGGCAGCCACCAGGGCGTGGCGGGCACCTATGCCTACGACGACAAGGGCAACCTCAAGCAGGCTCCCATCACGGTGCTCACGTTCAAGAACGCCGCCCCCGTGCCGCTGGCCAGCTATTGAAACTCCGCCGCGAAATCGTGGCGGCCCGCCGCTACGATGCCTGCACCTTTCTGCCATGTGACCGACCATGACCCACGACACCCGCATGCAGCGCATACAGATCCTCGACTCCCACACCGGGGGTGAACCCACGCGGCTCGTGGTGGGCGGCTTTCCCGACCTGGGCACCGGCAGCATGGCCGAGCGCCGCGCCCTGCTGGCCAGCCAGCACGATGCCTGGCGCGCGGCCACGGTGCTCGAGCCGCGCGGCAACGACGTGATCGTGGGCGCGCTGCTGTGCGCGCCGCAGAACCCGGCCAATGCGGCGGGCGTGATCTTCTTCAACAACACCGGCTACCTCGGCATGTGCGGCCACGGCACCATCGGCCTGGTGGCCTCGCTGGCCTACCTGGGCCGCATCGAGCCCGGGGTGCACGGCATCGAGACGCCCGTGGGCACGGTGACCACCACGCTGCACGAGGATGGCTCGGTCAGCGTGCGCAACGTGCCGGCCTACCGGCTGCACCAGGGCCTGTCGCTCCAGGTGCCGGGCATCGGCACCGTCACGGGCGACGTGGCCTGGGGCGGCAACTGGTTCTTCCTGATGAGCGGGCACGGCCAGCGCGTGGCCAGCGACAACCTGCAGGCGCTGACCGACTACACCAGCGCCATCCAGCAGGCCCTGAAGGACCAGGGCGTCCGCGGCGACAACGGCGGCGAGATCGACCACATCGAGCTCTTTGCCGACGACGACGTGGCCGACAGCCGCAACTTCGTGCTCTGCCCGGGCGGTGCCTACGACCGCTCGCCCTGCGGCACCGGCACCAGCGCCAAGCTGGCCTGCCTGGCGGCCGACGGCACGCTGCAGCCCGGCCAGGCGTGGCGCCAGGCCAGCATCATCGGCAGCAGCTTCGAGGCGCGCTACGAACCCGACACCCAGGCCGGCAGGATCATCCCCACGCTGCGCGGCACGGCCCACATGAGCGCCGAGGCCACGCTGCTGATCGAGGCCAGCGACCCCTTCGGCTGGGGCATCCGGCTCTAAGCCCCCCTTTTCAGGCACACCCACCCGGCAGGCACCATGCGACACGCGGACGTCATCGTCATCGGAGCAGGCATCGTCGGCGCGGCCTGCGCCCATGTCCTCGCAGGCCGTGGCCTGCATGTGCTGGTGCTGGACGCCCGGCTGGGCGGCGCCACGGCGGCCGGCATGGGCCACTTGGTGGTGATGGACGACAACCCCGCCGAGCTGGCGCTGAGCCAGGCATCCCTGGCGCTGTGGCATGCGTGGGGACCACGGATGACGGCCGACCAGCCCGGCTGCGCCTACACCAACTGCGGCACGCTCTGGCTGGCCGCCAACGACGCCGAGATGGCCGGTGCCGAAGAAAAAGCCCAGCGCCTGCAGCGCCACGGCCTGCCCTGTGAACTGCTGGACGCCGCCACCCTGCGGCGCCTGGAACCCGCCCTGCGCCCCGGACTGCAGGGCGCACTGAAGGTGTCCGGCGACAGCGTGGTGTATGCCCCCAATGCCGCCCAGTGGCTGCTGCAGCAGGCACCGCGCCAGATCCGCTTCGAGCAGGCCGAGGCATGCCGCATCGAGGGCGGCCGGGTGCAGCTGGTGGACGGCAGCTGGCGCGAAGCCCAGGCCGTGGTGCTGGCCGCCGGCATCCATGCCACGCGCTTGTGCCCCGAGCTCCCCATCCGGCCCAAGAAGGGCCACCTGCTCATCACCGACCGCTACCCCGGCGTGGTGCGGCACCAGTTGGTGGAGCTGGGCTACATCAGCAACGCCCACCAGACCGACGGCACCTCCGTGGCGTTCAACCTGCAGCCCCGGCCCACCGGGCAACTGCTGCTGGGCTCATCGCGCCAGTTCGACACCACCGACCCGGCCATCGACCAGGACGTGCTGGCCCGAATGCTGCGCCGCGCCTTGGACTACATGCCCGGCCTGGCCGGGCTGAACGCCATCCGCACCTGGACGGGATTTCGCGCCACCACGCCCGACAGCCTGCCCATCATCGGGCGCCACCCCACCCGCGACCAGCTCTGGCTGGCCGTGGGCCACGAAGGCCTGGGCGTGACCACCGCCCCCGCCACCGCCGAGTTACTGGCGGCGCAGCTGACCGGTGGCCCCCTGCCCCTGGACCCCGCCCCCTTCGCGGCGCAGCGCTTCAGCCTGGAAGGCCTGGCGGCATGAGCACATCCACTCCCCTGGTACACGCCGTCATCGACGGCACCACCATCGAGCTGGCACCGGGCCACAGCGTCGCGGCGGCCCTGGCCCTGCTGCCTCCGGGCTGCGCCCGCACGTCGGTCACCGGCGAGCGCCGTGCGCCTTTCTGCGGCATGGGCATCTGCCACGAGTGCCGGGTGCTTGTGGACGGCCGCCAGCGCCTGGCCTGCCAGACCCCGTGCACCGACGGCATGGTGATCGACACACGCGGCCAGCCGCAGGCAGGCATGCCATGACCCCCCGCCAGCGCTGCGATCTGCTGATCATCGGCGCCGGTCCCGCCGGCATGGCGGCCGCCCTGGCGGCGGCGCCCCGGGGCCTTGCCATCACCCTCGTGGACGACAACATCCATCCCGGCGGACAGATCTGGCGCGACGGCCCCGGCAGCACCCTGCCCCCGCTCGCTCGCCAGCACCGCGAGGCGCTGGAGCGCTACCCGAACATCCGCCTGCTGTGCGGCACGCGCGTGGTGGGGCTGGGTGGCCCCTCGGCGCCGCAAGATGCCCCCGCCTTGCTGCTGGAAGACGCCGAACAGGGCTGGATCCAGCACAGCCACCGCCTGGTGCTGTGCAACGGAGCACGGGAGCTGCTGCTGCCCTTTCCCGGCTGGACGCTACCCGGCGTGACCGGCGCCGGCGGACTGCAGGCGCTGATCAAGGCCGGCTTGCCGGTGCAGGGCCAGCGCATCGTGGTGGCCGGCACCGGTCCCCTGCTGCTGGCCTGCGCCGACACCGCCCGCAAGGCCGGCGCCCAGGTCATCCGCATTGCCGAACAGGCTTCCTGGCGGGCCCTGGCCGCCTTCGCGCTGCAGCTGCCGCGCTGGCCCGCCAAGGCGCTGCAGGCAACGACCCTGTTCAACCACCACTGGCGCGCCTCCAGCCACGTGCTGCATGCACAGGGCCAGGGCCGGCTGGAGGCCGTGCGGATCCAGCGCGGCACGCGCCAGGAAACCCTGGCCTGCGACCGGCTTGCCTGCGGCTTTGGGCTGGTGCCCAACACCCAGATGGGCCAACTGCTGGGCTGCGCGCTCAACGATCGCCAAGGCCTGCAGGTGGACAGCCTCATGGCCACCAGCGTGCCCCATGTGTATGCCGCAGGGGAATGCACCGGCTTTGGCGGCAGCGAACGCGCGCTGGCACAGGGCGCCATCGCGGGGCATGCCGCCGCGGGCGACACGGCCCGGGCCCAGGCCCGCCAAGCCGCCCTGGCCCGCTGGCAAGGTTTCGCGGACCTGCTGCGCACCCAGTTCGAGCTCGGCGAGGCGGTGCGCCAGCTGGCCGCCCCGGACACCCTCGTCTGCCGCTGCGAAGACGTGCCCTTGCGCGAGCTGGCCTCCCGCAGCAGCTGGATCGACGCCAAGCTGCACACGCGCTGCGGCATGGGCGCCTGCCAGGGCCGCGTGTGTGGTGCCGCCACCCATGCGCTGTTCGGCTGGACGCCCGCCCCACCCCGCCATCTGCTGGCGCCCGCGCGCATCGGCACGCTGGCGCAATGCCCCACCCCGGTGGACGAATCCACCGGCATCCGCCCATGAACGACACCACTCCCCTTCCCGCCCCCGCCAGCTCCGCGATGGTGCACGTCCCCCTGGACGACCTGATGGCCCTGGCGCGTGCCGTGCTGCTGCGTCTGGGCCTGGGCGAAGCCCACGCGGGCGCCATGGCCCGCGTCATCGTGGCCGGGCAGCGTGATGCCTGCCAGTCGCACGGCGTCTACCGGCTCACCAGCTGTGCCCACACGGTGCGCACCGGCAAGGTGGAGCTGCAGGCCCTGCCAGTGCTACAGGCGGGCGCCGGCCCGGTGGTGCGGGTGGACGCCCAGGGGGCGTTTTCACCCCTGGCTTTCGAACAAGGCCTGCCCGCGCTGGTGGAGGCCACCCGCCGCCACGGCATGGGTGCGCTGGTCATCAACCGCTGCGTGCACTTCTCGGCACTGTGGCCCGAGATCGAGGCCCTCACCGCCCACGGCCTGGCGGCCCTGGCACTCACGCCCAGCCACGCCTGGGTGGCGCCGGCCGGCGGGCACCAGCCCGTCTTCGGCACCAACCCCATCGCCTTCGGCTGGCCACGCCCGGGTCCCCACCCCTATGTGTTCGACTTCGCCACCAGCGCCATCGCGCGCGGCGACCTGGAGCTGCACCGCCGCGCGGGCCAGCCCCTGCCCGAGGGCTGCGGGGTGGACGGCCAGGGCCGGCCTTCCACCGATCCGGTGGCCGTGGCGCGGGGCGCCATGCGCACCTTTGGCGGGCACAAGGGCTCGGCCCTGGCCACCATGGTCGAGCTCATGGCCGGCACGCTGATCGGCGACTGGACCAGCCGCGAATCCATCGCCCACGACGCGGGCGCCGGCGCCACGCCCCTGCATGGCGAACTGGTGCTGGCCTTCGACCCCGCCCAGTTTGCGGGCGGCGATGCGGCCCCCCACCAGGCGCGTGCCGAGGCGATGTTCGATGCCATCACCGGCCAGGGCGCCCGGCTGCCCTCGCAGCGCCGCTTCGCCGCCCGGGCGCTCAGCCTGGCCGAGGGCGCGGCGGTGCCGCGCGCCCTGTACGAAGAGATCCTCGCGATGGCAGGCTGAACCCGGCAGCGCGGGCGCGCCGACCGGTAAGCGCGCCACCCGCGGGCATTCATCTTGCTTCTACATATATCAAGAAGATATTTAAACCGGCGCCCCATTCCCGACACCCAGACCACGGAGCCCACCCCATGTCCACCGCCACCGCTTCTCCCACCCCACCCGGCGGGCCCGCGCCCGCAGCGCCGGCCCGCGCGGTCCTCGCCCTGTCCAGCCTGGTGCTGCGCGCGGAGCGCAACTGCCTCACCGCCCTGATGACCTTGCTGGTGGCGCTGATCCTGCTGAACGTGGCCACCCGCTACACCGGCTTTCCCATTTACTGGATCGACGAAGCGGCGGTCTACACCGTGGTCTGGCTGACCTTCGTGGGGGCCTCGGTGATGACACGGCTGCGCATGGACTTCGCGGTGGGCATGCTGACCGAGAAGCTCTCCGAGAAATGGGCCAAGGCGGCCAAGATCATCGCCACCACGGGGGTGCTGCTGTTTGGCATCGCCATGCTGGTGATGTGCTGGCTGTGGATGGACCCGGTGGGCATCGCCCGCTACGGCTTCGACGCCAAGGAATTCGGTGCCGAGACCTTCAACTTCCTCTACACCGAGCGCACCCAGACCCTGAACTGGCCCACCTGGGTGCTGCAGCTGATCCTGCCGCTGTTTTCCCTCACCTTCACGCTGCACGCGCTGGCCAACCTCATCGAGGACATGGGCCTGGCGCCGCGCCGCAGCCACCCTGGTTTCGACGTCGTCAGCGCCGACGCCGTGAACTGACCCCGGAGCCCGCCCCATGTTCACTTCCCTCTTCTTCTGCGCGGCCCTCATGGTGGGCGTGCCCATCGGCGTGTGCCTGTGCATCTCGGGCATCGCGTACATCTTCAGCACCGGCAACACCGTGCTGTTCCAGTCCTTTCCCATGCAGATGTTCGCGGGGGTGGACAGCTATGGGCTCATCGCCATTCCGCTGTTCATCCTGATCGGCGAGATCATGAACAGCGGCGGCATCACGCGCCGCCTGGTGGACATGTCGATGGCCTTCGTCGGCTCCGTCAAGGGAGGCCTGGCCTACGTGAACATCCTGGCCAACATGCTGGTCTCGTCCATCATCGGCTCGGCCACGGCCCAGGTGGCCATCATGTCCCAGGTGATGGTGCCCGAGATGGAAAAGCAGGGCTACGACAAGACCTTCGCCGCCGGCCTCACGGTCTACGGCGGCATGCTGGGGCCGATCATTCCACCTTCAGTGATGTTCGTGGTCTACAGCGTGCTGGCACAGGTGGCCGTGGGCGACATGCTCATCGCGGGCATCCTGCCGGGCATCCTGCTCACCATCCTGTTCTTCATCATCATCGCGCTGATGGGTTTCATCTACGACTACCCGCGCAGCGAAAGGCGCACGCTGGCGCAGCGGGCCCGCACCGTGGTGACATCCAGCCCCACCCTGCTGATCCCGATCGTGATCGTGGGCTCCATCCTGGGCGGCCTGGCCAATCCGACCGAAGCGGCCGCCGTGGGCGCCCTGGCCGCGGCGCTGGTGGGGCGGTATGTGACCAAGGAATTCCGGCTCGGCTCCATGCCCGCCATCCTGTTGCGCTCGGCCATCTACTCGGCCATCGTGCTGTTCCTGGTGGCCGCCGCCGCGGTGTTTTCCTGGCTGCTGATCTACGGCAAGGTGCCGCAGATGGTGGCGGCCTGGATCCAGACCGTGGCGCACGACCCGATCACCTTCCTGCTGCTGGTCAACGTCATCCTGCTGGTCATCGGCACCGTGATCGACGGCATCCCCGGGCTGATCATGACCGTGCCCATCCTGCTGCCCATCGCCACCGACATCTACCACATCGACCCGCGCCACTTCGGCGTGGTGGTGGTGATCAACCTGGTGCTGGGCCTGATGTCGCCGCCCGTGGGGCTGAGCTTCTTCGTCGCGGCCGCCGTCACCGGCGCCAAGCCCGGCAAGATGTTCATCGTCACCCTGCCCTTCTTCCTCATCAGCTGCGTGGCGCTGGTGATGCTCTCCCTGTTCCCCAGCCTGTCGCTTGCCCTGATCAAGTAAGCGGCTCCATCCCTTCGCCCTCTTCGCATTGCCTCGCACAACTTCCAGGAGTTCACCATGACCATTTCCCGCCGCCACTTCATCCAGTCCACCGCCGCGGCAGCCGCCGCAGCGGCCCCGCTGGGCTTTCCGTCCGTCGTGCTCGCCGCCGATGCCAAGGAATTCCGCCTGGGCCTGATCACCCCGGCGGGGCACTCATGGAACCGCGCCGCGCTGCAGTTCGGCGAAGCGCTGAAGAAAGAGACCGATGGCCGCCTGAGCGTGACCGTGTTCCACTCGGGCCAGCTGGGCAACGAGACGGCCATGATGCAGCAGCTGCAATCCGGCGCCCTGGACATGGGCTGGATCCAGGCCGCAGAGCTGGGCTCGCGGGTGGCGAGCGTGGCGGCCATCAACGCGCCCTACCTGGTGCGCTCGACCCCCGCGGTGGCCAAGCTGGTGCGCACCCCCGCCGCGCTGAAGCTGCTGGAGGTGCTGCCGCGCGAGACCGGCACCATCGGGCTGGGCTGGGGCATCACCGGCATGCGCGCGGTGTTCGCCACCAAGGACATCGCGGTGCCGACCGACCTCAAGGGCATGAAGCTGCGCATCAACCCCACCCCCGTGTACCGCGACTTCTACCAGTTGCTGGGCGCCGCCCCCACGCCCATTCCCACGCCCGCCGTGTTCGACGCCATGAGCAACGGCCAGGTGGATGGGCTGGAAGCCGACATCGAGTTCTCGTGGAACCAGCGCTTCGACAAGGTTTCCAAGACCCTGCTGCAGATGAACGCCCTCTTCATGCCCTTTGCCCCGCTGGTGTCGGGCCGCATCTGGCAGGGCCTGGATGCCAAGGACAAGGAGCTGATCCGCAAGCTGGTGGCCCAGACGCTGGACGCCCAGATCAACGACATCGTCACCACGGAAGCCGGCCTGATCGAGAAGTTCAAGGGCTCGGGCATCGCGTTCAAGAGCGCCTCCAGCTACAACCCCGACGGCATCATCCAGGAGTTCGACAAGCTGTGGCTGCCCAAGGCTCCTCAGATCGCCGAGCTGCGCAAGGCGGGCGCGGGCCTGTAGGAAGGGTGCGGGCGGGAGCGCTCCCCGTGCCACGGACCGCCAACAGGTTCTAAGATGCGGCACCGCGCCCCCGCGGCCAGGACAACGAACGCCATTCCCCCAGCATGAAACCGAGCAGCGCATCCCTCCCGCGAGACCCCGCCCCCAAACGGCGCGCGGCCGACGTGGCCTACGACGCCATCGAAGCCATGATCTCCACGCTGCAACTGCAGCCCGGCAGTCCGGTGGTCGAGGCCGAGATCGCCGAAAGCACCGGCCTGGGCCGCACCCCGGTGCGCGAGGCGCTGCTGCGCATGGTCTCCATCGGACTCATCGCGCAGCAGCCCCGGCGCGGGCTGCTGGTATCGCACATCGACCTGGCCGACCACCTGGACGTGATCCAGACACGCCGCGTGCTGGAACGCCTGGTTGCCTCGTGCGCGGCACGCCGCGCCACCGCGCCGCAGCGCCAGGCCATCGTGCGCTGCGCGGAAAAGATGGTGGACGCCGCCGCGCGCGGCCATCTGGACGACTACATGCTGGCCGACCACGAGCTGGACGTGGTGACGCACCAGGCCAGCCAGAACCACTCGGCCGTCAAATGCGTGTCGCCGCTCATCGTGCAGTGCCGCCGGTTCTGGTACGCCTACCAGCACGAGGGCGAGGTGTCCGAGGGCGCGCGCGCCCACATGCACCTGGCCCAGGGCATCGCCACGGGCGACGAAGCGAGGGCCGTGGCCGGTGCGGAGCAGCTCATGGACTACCTGGAGCGGTTCGCGCGGCGCATCATCGACCAGTAAGACAGGGCACAGAGCACCAATTTGCTATAAATAGGATAGCTTCCAGCGCTTTACCACTCTGCGCCCGGGGCCTGAAAGGCACTGAATCCAGCAGCCTGCCGCCAGCTACTCCGCCACCTGCTGCCCCAGCAGGATGCGCTGCTCCAGGAAGCGCCACATGCGCTCGTCCTGGCTGAACGACACGTTGAAGCGCAGCCAGCCCGTGGGGCGCGGCTCCACCAGGAACAACTGGCCCGGGCCGAGCATGATGCCCGCGCCCGTGGCCTCCTTCGACAGCTCCGCGCTGTCGGGCAGATCGGGGTGGCGGGCCCACAGGTACATGCCCGCCTCGGGCTCATGGAAGAGCTCGAAGCCCAGGTTCAGCAACCGCCGCCCCACCACGCCGTGCGCCTCGGCCAGGCGCTCGCGCAGGGACTTGAGGTGCTTGCGCCAGCGGCCATCCGTCACCACGCCGAAGGTGATGCGCTCGGTGATCTCGGACGATGTGAGCCCCGAGATCATCTTGAGCTGCACCAGCTCGTCCAGCAGGTCGCCCCGCGCCGCCACGAAGCCCGTGCGCAGGTTCGGCGAGATGGTCTTGGAGAAGCTGCCCAGGTAGATCACCCGGCGCAGCTGGTCCAGGCTGGCGAGCGAGGGGCGCACGCCGGTGTCCATATCGGCATAGATGTCGTTCTCGACCAGCATGAAACCATGCTGCTCGGCCAACTGCAGCAGGCGGTGCAGATGCGCCACCGAGGCCACCGAGCAGGTCGGGCTCTGCAGGCGCGGCTGCGTGAAGAACACCGTGGGCTTGTGCGCGGCCAGCAGGGCTTCCAGCGCGAGCAGGTCATAGCCCCCCGCGGTGCGCGGCACCCCTACCGGGTGCGCGCCCGCGAAGCGCAGCATGAACAGCAGGTTGGGATAGCCGGGGTCATCCACCAGCACCACATCGCCGGGTTTGACGAGGCGCCGCGCCACGAGGTCGAGCGCCTGGCTGGAGCCCTGCGTGAGCAGCACCTGGTCGGCGTCCACCGCCAGATGGTGCTCGGCCAGCGACTCGGCCACCACCATGCGCAGCGCCATGTGGCCATGCGGCAGGCCATAGCCGTCGAGCTCGGGGCCGTCGGAAGACAGCTGGCGCATGCTGCGGCGCACGGCATCGCCGAACAGCCAGTCGTGCGGCAGCCAGCCGCAACCCGGTTTCATGGGCAGGTTGCGGTTTTCAAAGATCTGCTTGAGGTACCAGCGTGCGTCAAAACGGGGCACCGGCCGCTCCTGAGGCCCGGCGCCGGGCACGGCGCCTTCTTCGCTGCGGCGCTTCACGAAGAAACCCGCATTGGCGCGCGACACCAGCCAGCCTTGCGCCACCAGGCGGTCGTAGGCCTCGACCACGGTGAACACGCTCACGCCATGTGCGGCGGCAAAGGCACGGATGGAGGGCAGTTTGCTGCCGGGCTTGAGCACCTGCCCGGCGATGAGACCCCGAAGACCATCGACGATCTGGCTGACCAGGGGAGTCTGGAGGTCGGGGCTGAGAGTGAGCATCAGGAGAGCCAAAAAGGGGGCGAATTGTGCACCGACTTGGCGCACACCAGATCAGGGATTGCCTGTACAGGATTCTAGACCTGCACAGTGCGCGCAAAACCGCACTCCGCTGTACATGGACGGTGCGCGGCGCGGCTTCCAGAATTCGCCCATTCCTTCATTCCGTGTTCACACCACCGCCCACCGCCATGCAGCAAGACCGCCACTTCACCAACGCCGCCCTCCTCGCCCGCCGCCATGCCGCCGTGGCCCGGGGCGTCGGCCAGGCCCACGACATCTTCGTCCAGAAGGCCCGCAACGCCGAACTGTGGGATGTGGAAGGCCGCCGCTTCATCGACTTCGCCGGCGGCATCGCCGTGCTCAACACCGGCCACCTGCACGCGGGTGTGATCGCCGCCGTGAAGGCGCAGCTCGACCTGTACACCCACACCTGCTTCCAGGTGGTGGCGTACGAGCCCTACGTGGAAGTGTGCGAGCGCCTGAACACCCTGGCCCCGGGTGCGTTTGCCAAGAAGAGCCTGCTGCTCACCACCGGCGCCGAGGCCGTGGAAAACGCCATCAAGATCGCCCGCGCCCACACCCGGCGCCCCGGCGTGATCGCCTTCACGGGCGGCTACCACGGCCGCACCAACCTCACGCTGGGCCTGACCGGCAAAGTGGTGCCGTACAAGACGGGGTTTGGCCCCTTCCCCGGCGAGGTGTACCACGCCCTCTTCCCCAACGCACTGCATGGCATCAGCGTGGAGCAGGCGCTGCACTCGGTGGAGCTGATCTTCAAGAACGACATCGAGCCCGAGCGTGTGGCGGCCTTCATTCTTGAGCCCGTGCAGGGCGAAGGCGGCTTCTACGTGGCGCCACCCGAATTCATCACCGGACTCAAGGCCCTGGCAGACCGCCATGGCATCCTGCTGATCGCCGACGAAGTGCAGACCGGCGCAGGCCGCACCGGCACCTGGTTTGCGTGCGAGCAGTGGCCCGTGGCGCCGGACCTCATCACCACCGCGAAATCGCTGGCGGGCGGCTTTCCGCTGTCGGGGGTGGTGGGCCGCGCCGACGTCATCGACGCCCCGGCGGCCGGTGGCCTGGGCGGCACCTACGCGGGCAGCCCCGTCGCCTGCGCCGCAGCGCTGGCCGTGATCGAAGCCTTTGAGAAAGAAAACCTGCTGGCCCGCAGCCAGGACATGGGCGCGCTGCTGGTCAGGGCGCTGAAAGGCATGGCCGCCAAAGTCCCCGCCATCGGCGATGTGCGCGGGCTGGGTGCCATGGTGGCGATCGAGCTGTTCGAAGACGGTGATGTCCACCGCCCCGACGCCGCGCTGACCAAGAAAGTCGTCGCCGAGGCCGCCCAGCGCGGGCTCATCCTGCTGTCGTGCGGCACATATGGCAACGTGATCCGCATCCTGGTGCCGCTGACCGCCTCCAACGAGCTGCTCGACGAGGGCCTGGCCATCCTGGCCGACAGCTTTGCCGCGCTGGGCTGACATGCGGCCCGGCCTTCATTCTGCTTACAAGGTGCCCCCAACCATGAACCCATCGGCAGAGCCCCTGGTCCGCTTCAGCGGCGTGCAAAAGACGTACGACGGAGAACAACTGGTGGTGCGCGCGCTGGACCTGGACATCCAGCGCGGCGAGTTCCTGAGCCTGCTGGGGCCCTCGGGCTCGGGCAAGACCACCACGCTGATGATGCTGGCGGGGTTTGAGTCCCCCACCGCGGGCGACATCCTGCTCGATGGCAAGCAGATCACCGGCACGCCGCCCCACAAGCGCAACTTCGGCATGGTGTTCCAGAACTACGCGCTGTTCCCGCACCTCACCGTGGGGCAGAACGTGGCCTACCCGCTCACCGTGCGCAAGGTGCCCAGGGCCGAGCAGGCCGACCGCGTGAAGAAGGCCCTGGACATGGTGCGCCTGACCGGCATGGCCGACCGCCTGCCCGCGCGTCTGTCAGGGGGGCAGCAGCAACGCGTGGCCCTGGCCCGCGCCCTGGTGTTCAACCCCCAGCTCGTGCTGATGGATGAGCCGTTGGGCGCGCTGGACAAGCAGCTGCGCGAACACATGCAGATCGAGCTGAAGGAGCTGCACCGCCAGCTGGGCGTGACCTTCGTGTACGTGACCCACGACCAGGGCGAGGCGCTGACCATGAGCGACCGCGTGGCCGTGTTCAACGAAGGCGTCATCCAGCAGTTGGCCAGCGTGGAGGCGCTGTATGAAACCCCCGCCAACCGCTTCGTGGCCGGTTTCGTGGGCGACAGCACGGTGCTCACCGGCACCCTGCAGGGCGCGGGCGCCGAGACGGCCATCCAGCTACCGGGCGGCCACCTGCTGCCCGGTGTCAACGTGAACCAGACCGCCCGGGGCGCCCCCGTGCAGGCCTGCGTGCGGCCCGAGCGCATCGTGCTGCACCCGCACTCGCACTACCCCAGGGGCTCGGCCGTCCCGGCGACCGTGGCGCGCACCATTTACTACGGCGACCACCAGCGCCTGATGTGCGACCTGGGCCACGGCCAGGAGCAGGCCGTGGTGAAACTGCCCCTGAACCCCACCGGCACGGGCATGCATCCGCAGCCGGGCGATGCCGTGCTGCTGGAGTTTCCACCGGCCTCCACGCGCATCTATGCCGTTTGAGCACTGTCCCCGCCACACCCCGTTTCCGAGCCCTGTCCCCGAGTCCCCGTTCCTCCACAACCCAAGGAAAAACTGCACCATGAAAAAAAGCCTCATCGCCTGCGCCTCCCTGGCCGCCTGCCTGGCACTGCCCAGCTTCGCGCAGCAGCAACTCACCGTCGTGAACTTCGGTGGCGCCAACGCCAACGCGCAGAAAAAGGCGTTCTATGAGCCCTACGAAAAGCTGGGCCACAAGATCGTGGCCGTGGAATACAACGGCGAGCAGGCCAAGGTCAAGGCCATGGTCGAGGCCAGGAAGGTGACCTGGGACGTGGTGGAGCTGGAATCGCCAGACGCCGCACGCGGCTGCGACGAGGGCCTGTATGAAAAGCTCGACTACAGCAAGATCGTGAGCAAGGCCGACCTGCTGCCCGCCGCCGTGTCCGACTGCGCCGTGGGCATCTTCGTGTGGTCCACCGTCATGGCCTACAACGGCGACAGGCTCAAGACCGCCCCCACCAGCTGGGCCGACTTCTGGGACACCAGGAAGATCCCCGGCAAGCGCGGCATGCGCAAGGGCGCGCGCTACAACCTCGAATTCGCGCTGATGGCCGATGGCGTGAAGCCCGCCGACGTGTACAAGGTGCTGGCCACCAAGGACGGCGCCGACCGCGCCTTCAAGAAGCTGACCGAACTCAAGCCCCACATCCAATGGTGGGAAGCCGGTGCCCAGGCACCGCAGTTCCTCGTGGCGGGCGACGTGGTGCTGACCACCGTGTTCAACGGCCGCATCGACGCGGCCAACCGCGAGGGCCGCAACCTCAAGATCTACTGGCCCGGCGGCATCTATGACCTGGATTACTGGGCCATCCCCAAGGGCACGCCGAACAAGGACGCTGCGGTCAAGTTCATTGCCCACACCCTGCAGACCACCAGCCAGGCCGCCTACGCGCAGAACATCGCCTACGGCCCGGCCAACACCACGGCCCTCGCCAAGCTGGACAGGAAGGTGCTGGACGACCTGCCCACATCGGCCGCCAACGCCAAGGAAGCCATCCAGTTCGGCGTGAGCTTCTGGGCCGACCAGGGCGAAGCGCTGGAGAAACGCTTCGCCGCCTGGGCCACCCAGTAAGTCAGTAACCCGCACCCTCGGAGCGCAAGACACCATGCAAGCCTCTTCTGCCATCGCCCCCGCCGCGCTTGCGCTGGACGCCCACGCACCCGGCGCACTGCGCAAGGCGCTGTCGCGTGCCGAAGCGCGGCGCAAATGGCGGGCCTTTGCCCTGACCCTGCCCTTGCTGGTGTTCTTGCTGCTCACGCTGCTCGTCCCCATTGCCGCGCTGCTGCAGCGCGGGGTGGAGAACCCCGAGGTGGCCAACACGCTGCCCGCCACCATCGAGGCCTTGCATGGCTGGGACCGCCATGAGGCACCGGGCCCCGCTGCCTACGCCGCGCTCATGAAGGACCTGGCGCGCCTGCCCGACAGCTCTGACGCTGGCGCGCTGGCGCGCAGGCTGAACTCGGAAGTGCCCGGCGCGCGCTCGATGGTGATGGGCGCCTTCCGCGCCCTGCCCATGCAGGGCACACCCGAATCCATCCGCGACCAGCTGCTCGGCAAGGATGCGCGCTGGGGCGAAGCACCTTTCTGGCGCGCCATCGCCAAGAACGGCGCGCGCTGGACGCCCGACTACCTGCTCGCCTCGGTGGACCTGCAGCGCGATGCGCTGGGCCAGGTCGAACGCATGCCCGAGGAGCAGCGCGCGTTTGGCGGCATTTTGCTGCGCACCTTTCACATCAGCTTTGTGGTGACGCTGTTCTGCCTGCTGCTGGGCTACCCGCTGGCCTGGTGGCTGGCCTCGCTGCCCGCGCGCCAGGCCAACGTGCTGATGATCCTGGTGCTGGTGCCGTTCTGGACCTCGATCCTGGTGCGGGTGGCCGCCTGGATCGTGCTGCTGCAGTCCGAAGGCCTGGTCAATCGCGGTTTGATGGGCCTGGGCCTCATCGAGCAGCCACTGGCGCTGCTGTTCAACCGCACGGGCGTGGTGATTGCGATGGTGCACATCCTGCTGCCGTTCATGGTGCTGCCGCTGTACAGCGTGATGAAAAGCGTGCCCCCCACCTACCTGCGCGCGGCGGTGTCGCTGGGCAGCTCGCCCATCGCCGCGTTCTTTCGCGTGTATGTGCCGCAAACCTACCCGGGTGTGGGCGCGGGTGCGCTGCTGGTGTTCATCCTGGCCATCGGCTACTACGTCACCCCCGCGCTGCTGGGCGGCGCCGACGACCAGATGCTGAGCTACTACATCGCCCGCTACACCAACGTGGAAGTGAACTGGGGCATGGCCTGTGCGCTGGGCGCCCTGCTGCTGGCCGCCACGCTGCTGCTGTACGGCGTGTACCGCCGCATTGGCAAGGCAGAACTGAGCCTGGGCTAAACACTTCTGAAGACCCTCACCATGCGCCATTTTCTCCCCCAATTCCCCCTGTACGCCACCTGGGCCGACAAGCTCGGCTGGTGGGCCGTGCGCGCCCTGTGCGTGGCCGTGCTGGTGTTTCTGCTGGCCCCCATCCTGGTGATGGTGCCGTTGTCGTTCTCCGAGAGTTCGTTCCTGGCCTACCCCATCCACGGCTGGTCGCTCAAGTGGTACCGCCACCTGTTCGATTCGCCCGAGTGGGCCCGCGCCACGCGCAACAGCTTCATCGTGGCGCCCGCGGCCACGCTGATCGCCACGGCCCTGGGCACCCTGGCGGCGGTGGGGCTGTCACGGGCGGATTTCCGCTTCAAGGGCCTGCTCATGGGCATCCTGATCGCGCCCATGGTGGTGCCCATCATCGTGGTGGGCGTGGGCACCTACCTGTACTTCGCGCCGCTGGGCCTGGCGGACAGCTATGCCGGCCTGATCATCGTGCACGCGGCGCTGGGGGCGCCGTTCGTGCTGACCACCGTGCTGGCCACGCTCGCGGGCTTCAACCACAACCTGGTGCGCGCGTCGCTGAGCCTGGGGGAAACGCCTTTCAACACCTTCTTTCGCGTCACGCTGCCGGTGATCGCGCCGGGGGTGATCTCGGGGGCGCTGTTCGCGTTCGCCACGTCGTTCGACGAAGTGGTGGTCACGCTCTTTCTGGCCGGCGCCGACCAGTCCACGCTGCCACGCCAGATGTTCAACGGCATCCGCGAGAACATCTCGCCCACCATCGCCGCCGTGGCCACGCTGCTCATCCTCTTCACCACCAGCCTGCTCCTGGCGCTGGAGTGGCTGCGCACGCGCAGGGGCTGAGCCACGGTGAAAACGGCCTGAATCCCTGCCTTCCTGAAAAACTGAAACACTGGCGACAGTGGGCCATTTCACCCGTGATAGCCTGCCCGCTGCGCCAATTTCAGGCCCCCGCCGCCCTGCCCGCCTTTGCCGGCGGCGAGCCCTTGCCTACCGCTCATCAACCCACTGCATCTGGAGAAATCTCATGGACATGAAGACCTCGCCCCTCGCCTTGCTCAACGACCCCAGCCTGCTCAAGACCGACGGCCTCATCAACGGCCGGTGGGTGGCGGGCGGCAGCCGCTTCGACGTGAACGACCCGGCCACCGGCCTCAAGCTGGCCGACGTGGCCAACCTGGGCCCCGCCGATGCCGAAGCCGCGATTGCCGCCGCCAATGCCGCCTGGGGCCCCTGGAAGATCAAGACCGCCAAGGAACGCAGCATCATCCTGCGCAAGTGGTTCGACCTGCTGATGGCCAACCAGGACGACCTGGGCCGCATCATGACCGCCGAACAAGGCAAGCCGCTGGCCGAAGCCAAGGGCGAGGTCGCCTATGGCGCCAGCTTTGTGGAATGGTTCGCCGAAGAGGCCAAGCGCGTGAACGGCGAGGTGCTGCCGCAGTTCGACAACAGCCGCCGCCTGATGGTGCTCAAGCAGCCCATCGGCGTGTGCGCCGCGATCACGCCCTGGAACTTTCCGCTGGCCATGATCACGCGCAAGGTGGCGCCCGCCCTGGCCGCCGGCTGCCCCGTGGTCATCAAGCCCGCCGAGCTCACGCCGCTCACGGCCCTGGCCGCCGCCGAGCTGGCCCTGCGTGCGGGCATCCCGGCTGGCGTGTTCAACATCCTGCCCGCCGACAGCGACAACTCGATCGCCATCGGCAAGGTGCTGTGCGCGAGCGACGTGGTGCGCCACATCAGCTTCACCGGCAGCACCGAGGTGGGCCGCATCCTGATGGCGCAGTCGGCCCCCACGGTCAAGAAGATGTCGCTGGAACTGGGCGGCAACGCGCCCTTCCTGGTGTTCGACGATGCGGACATCGACAGCGCCGTGGAAGGCGCGTTCGCCAGCAAGTACCGCAACGCGGGCCAGACCTGCGTGTGCACCAACCGCTTCTACGTGCAGGAAGGCGTGTACGACGAGTTCGTGGCCAAGTTCGCCGCCAAGGTCAAGACAGCCAAGGTGGGCAACGGCTTCGAGGCCGGCGTGAACCAGGGCCCGCTGATCGAGGAAGCCGCGCTGGCCAAGGTGCAGCGCCACGTGGACGATGCCATTGCCAAGGGCGGCCAGGTGGTGGCCGGTGGCCAGCGCCTCACCAGCCTGGGCTCGGGCCAGTTCTTCGAGCCCACGGTGGTGGCCAACGCCACGGCCGACATGCTGTGCGCACGCGAGGAAACCTTTGGCCCCTTTGCTCCGGTCTTCAAGTTCAAGACCGAGCAGGAGGCCATCGACGCGGCCAACCACACCGAGTTCGGCCTGGCCAGCTACTTCTACAGCCGCGACGTGGGCCGCATCTTCCGTGTGACCGAGGCGCTGGAATACGGCATGGTCGGCGCCAACGTGGGCATTCTGGCCACCGAGCACGTGCCCTTTGGCGGTGTCAAGCAGTCGGGCCTGGGCCGCGAAGGCTCGCACCACGGCATGGACGACTATGTGGAGATCAAGTACCTGTGCCTGGGCGATATCCAGAAGTGACCGGCCCCGGGCCGGGTACCTTTTTGATATGTTTTTGATAGCTGCCCGCGCTTTCTGGATAAGCGCTGGCGGCCAAAAATGCACTAATTCGCCCCCCATCCCTGGCGCCACGGGGCGGCCTTCGCGCGCAGGCCCGCCCACACCGCGAAGAACACCGCCGCCCCAAATACCCAGCCTGACAGCGCTCCGGCCATGCCGCCCGACAGCAGCGTGCCCATGGTGCAGCCCAGCCCCGTCATCGCGCCCCAGCCCAGCAACACGCCGCCCGACAGCCCCCGCGCGGCATCGCGCCAGGTGGGCCAGCGGGGGACCAGCTGGCGGCTGGCCAGCGCCGCGACAAAGGACCCCGCCACCAGCCCTGCCAGCAGCAAGGCATTGGGCGTGAGCCAGGTGGCTTGCGGCAAGGTGGCGCAGCCCGCGAAGCCGTCGAGCCCGTCGAGCCGCTCGGGAATCCACCCCTGCCCTTGCGCCCACTGGCGCGCCGCGCTGCCCAGCGTGGCCGTCACGCCCAGGGGCCGCATGCGCACGATGGCAAACGTGCCGATCAGCCCCACGGCCAGGCCCCCAACCCAGTAGTGCCAGCGCCCGGTCCACAGGTTGCGCCACACGGTGCCCAGGCCGGGCACGGGCTTCATCACCCCGGGTGCATCGCCCGCCGCGCCCTCCTGCGCAAAGCCACGCCACAGCCAGGCGCCCACCAGCGCCAGAGCGCCCCATTGCACCAGCAGCGCGCCCCCATACCCCAGGTGCGCGGGCAGCCACACCACGGGCGCATCGGCCACGCTCCAGCTGTACAGCGCATTCCAGGTCCTGAAGCCCGCGATGAAACCCAGCGCGGAGCCCAGCAGCGCGAAGGGCGACACCGCCGAGCCCTCGGCGAGCCGGTACCAGTGCGCGCTGATGCAGGAGCCCGAGACCACCATCCCCGCGCCAAACGAAAGCCCCGCCGCCACCAGCACCCAGCTCACCGGGCCGATGTGCATGTCCGGCGGCAGCTTGCCCGGCTGCGGCACGGGCAGCCAGCCGCCCAGCACCACGGTATGGCCCAACACACCCACGGCCAGCGCCAGCACGATGGCCAGCAGCCCGCGCGGGTTGCGGTCTTCGAACCAGTCGCGCGCGTGGCAGTAAAAACAAAAGCGCGAACGCTGCAGCACGACGCCAAGCACCGCGCCACAGGCCAGCGCAAACACCAGCGTGCGCCCGCCCGCCTGGCCCTGCAGCCACGGGACGGCCGCCAGCAGGGCGGCCAGCAGCGCCAGCGCGATATAGGAGGAAGTGGCTGGAACAGTGCGCAATGGAAGGCTCATGGGTCGTCGATGGTTCGCTGTGTGGCCCGCGCGGCCATCGCGGGCACCGAGAAAAAAAGCCCGCACGAAGCGGGCTGTAAAGGAGACCCCTACCAAAAAATCGTGGCCTTTCGCCGTCTCCCGATCGCCGCTTCATTCACCCCCTCAATCGCGGGCGTGGCACGGCCCGCGGGCTCATTTGGCCGCCCAGACGGTGCCCGCCGGATTCGTGATGGGAACGCCCACCGAGTTGCCATATTCCGTCCAGGAGCCGTCGTAGTTCTTCACGCTGTAGCCGAGGATCCTGGACAGCGCGAACCAGGTGTGGCTGGAGCGCTCGCCGATGCGGCAGTAGGTGATGATGGGCCGGCTGCCGTCCACGCCCGCGCTGGCATAGAGCTTCCTGAGCTCGTCGGCGGACTTGAAGGTACCGTCCTCCCTCACCGCCTGCCCCCATGGCACGTTGGCCGCGCCTGGAATGTGGCCCGCGCGGATGCTGAGCTCCGGCACACCGGCAGGCGCGAAGATCTTGCCGGTGTATTCATCCGCCGAGCGGATATCCACCAGCTTCGCATTGCTCTTGCCCTCGGCGGCGGCCAGCGCGTCCGCCAGGCGTGCGCGCAGCTGGGTATTGACCTGGCCCACCCTGTAGCTGCTGGCGGCGAACTCGGGCACGCGGTTGTTCAGGGGCAGGTTCTCGGCCTCCCACTTCTTGCGCCCGCCGTCGAGCAGCTTGACGTTCTTCACGCCGTAGATGTCGAACACCCAGGCCCCCCAGGCCGCAAACCAGTTGTTGGTGTCGCCATACAGCACCACCGTGGTCTCGGGCGACACGCCAGCCCTGGACAGCAGCGCCTCGAAGCCTTCCTTGCCCACGATGTCGCGCCGCACGCGGTCGTTGAGGTCCTGATGCCACGAGAAATTGACCGCCCCAGGCACATGGCCCCGCTCGTACAGGCCCGGGTTCACGCTCACCTCGACGATGCGCACCTGCTGGTTGTCGAGGTTCTGCGCGAGCCATTCGGTGGTCACCAGGGGGCCAGCGGGAATGGGAGTGGCGGCCCACAGCGCTTTGCAAAAGAGCACCGTGCTTCCTGCCACGCAGGCGCGAAGCCAGGCACGCCAGCCTGGTGGCATTGAGGGATTGCGTTGCATTGTCATTCGCGTCCTTTCGGTGAAGAGCCTGCGCCGCGCTGCAGGTGAAAGGAATTTAGAGCCCGCAGTGCATCAGACCAACCAACAAGATCGGCTATGCATATGCGTTTTGCGCGTTTGCACCAGGCGCCCGTCGGGGACCGGGCGGATGCTGCCTATAATTGCAGGCTTCGCGGGTGTAGTTCAATGGTAGAACGGCAGCTTCCCAAGCTTCATACGAGGGTTCGATTCCCTTCACCCGCTCCAGATTCTGAAACCTGCCCTGCATTGCTGCATGGCAGGTTTTTTTATTTGCGTCACCCGCAAGCCCTGCTGTACCTTGGCGGCGTCTCTTTAAAACCCAGCCCTCAGGGCAGGCCCAGCCGCTGCCCGCTCTCGAACACCCGCCGCGCACCCGACAGCGGGTCCACGAACTCCAGCGAGCGCGCCAGAAGCTGCAGCGGCCGTGAATAGTCGCCCTCGGGCGGATCGTTCACGACCGGGTAGAACGGGTCGTTGCGCAGCGGCAGCCCCAGGGCCGCCATGTGCACCCGCAGCTGGTGGCGCTTGCCCGTGACCGGCGACAGGCGGTAGCGCGCCCACCCGCTCGCGCCTGCCACGTCCAGCACCTCGATGCGCGTGTGGCTGTTGGGCTCGCCAGGGACTTCCTGCATGCGAAAGAACTGCGGGCTTTCCTCCAGCCGGCTGATGTGCTCCCGCGGAAAGGCGATATCCGCGCGCCAGGGGGCGATCGCGTCGTAGTGCTTGGTGATCTGGCGGTCGCGGAACAGCGCCTGGTAGGCCCCGCGCGTGCGCTGGTGCACCGACAGCAGCACCAGGCCCGCGGTGTCCCGGTCGATGCGGTGCAGGGGCGAAAGCTCCGGCAGGCCCAGCTGGCGCTTGAGCCGCACGAGCAGCGTGTTGTGAAGGTAGCGGCCGGACGGTGTCACGGGCATGAAATGCGGCTTGTCGGCCACTACCAGGTGCTCGTCCTGGTAAAGCACCGTTTCCGTGAAGGGCAGCGCGGGCTCCGCGGGCAGGCTGCGGTAGTAGTACAGCCTGAGGCCGCCTTCAAACGGGCGAGCGGGCGCCACGGGGTCGCCGCGCTCATCCACCACATCGCCCGCCTGCATGCGCCGCAGCCACTCCTCACGGGCCACCGCCGGGAGCCGCCGCGCCAGGAAGTCGAGCATGCTGCCCTGCCCCTGGCTGGGCAGCACCACGCAGCTGGGCCCCACGCCATCGCGCACGGCAGGGGCATGGGTATGGCGGGGGTTGTGCATGGTGGGCACATTTTATGAACCCTCTCCTTCGATGCCGCACAACCCGTCTGCACCCGAGAAGGCAGCCCCCTTGACCTTGCGCGGACCCGCCGGGGCCCACGGGCATGCGGGGTTCTTGCCCCTGTAGGACAAGGGCGGCAGTTGCGCCCGTGCTGCTGCGATACGCGCCGATGCGGGCTAGCATGAACGCCAAAAGGCCCCGTGGACGCGCACACCGCTCCCCCTGGGCCGGATGCGCTTACCGCTGAAAACACGCCCAACAGTCCCACTCCACACCCACGCTGCCCGCCGACTGACTTCATGCCATCCACACCTGCCGCGCCTTCCACCGACATGCCTAGCCCCGCCGTGGCCCAGGCCCGCCAGCGGCCTGCACCCGGCATCGGGAGGCGCCTTGTGGTGTGGACCTTGTGGGCCGTCGGGCTGGTGGCGATGGTGCTGGTGCTGCTGGGGGTCCTGCTCGCCTGGATCGACTGGAACCGCGCGAAGCCCTGGGTCAATGAAAAAGTGAGCGAAGCCACGGGCCGGCATTTTGCGATCGAAGGTGACTTGTCCGCGCAATGGCGCTGGCCCCAGCCCCTGGAAGAAGGGTGGCAGCGCTGGGTGCCGGGCGTCACGGTGAAGGCCGAACGCCTGGTCATGGACAACCCCTCCGGATTCACGCCCCCCTTCCAGCGTGCCAATGGCAAAGCGGTTTCAAAAGGCGCAGCCGGCCCGGCCGAGACGGCCGGCAAGACCGACGGCAGCCCAGCCACCATGGCCCGCATCGGCAGCGCGACCGCCACCGTGCGCCTGCTGCCCCTGCTGGGGCGGCATCTTTCCATCGACACCGTGGCGCTCACCGGCCCCCAGGTGGCGCTGGCCCGCACGGCCAGCGGTGCGAGCAACTGGACCTTCGAGCGCAAGGACGGGCCCAGGAGCGGATGGAGCTTCGACGTGGACCGGCTGGTGGTCCACCAGGGCGTCCTGGCCTATGCCGACGGCATGAAGGACCTGGACCTGCAGGCCCGCATTGACACCACCGAGCCGGTGCTCCCCGGCGGGCCGGCGGCCACGCCATCCGGCACCTCCGCCGCCGCATCGACCCCGGCGCAGCCCGCGCTGGCGCGGACATCCTCATCCGCGAGCGCCGCTGCCTCCGGGGCCGATGCGGCGGCGGGGCCGGTGCCCTATGGCCTGCGCTTCGAACTGCAGGGCCGGTATGCCAAGGCCCAGGTCAGGGGTCAGGGGCGAGCGGGCCAGGTCATCAGCCTGCGCAACAAGGTGGTGAACTACCCCCTTCAGATCGACGCCAGCGCCGGCAGCGTGTCGCTGTCGGCGCAAGGAATTCTGGCCAACCCTGGCGCATTGTCCGGCCTGGACTTCCAGGTCCGGCTCAAGGGCGGCAGCATGGCCGACCTGTACGACCTGACCGGGCTGGTGCTGCCCAACACCCCGCCCTTCGAGACCACCGGCCGGCTGACCGGGAGCCTGGAGCCCGAACGGGCGGTCTGGGAATACAACGGCTTCCGAGGCAAGGTGGGCCAGAGCGATCTTCAGGGGTCGCTCAAGTACACGTCGGGCAAGCCGCGCCCACGGCTCACCGGGACGATGGCGTCCAACCAGTTGCGCCTGGCGGACCTGGGGCCGACCATCGGGACCACCAAGTCCGACAACACGCACCGTGGCCGCGACCAGCGTGGCAAGGTGCTGCCGGACTCCAAGTTCGCGGCCGAGCGCTGGAATGCCATGGACATGGACATCGTGTTCAAGGGCCGCCACATCATCCGCCCCGAGAGCCTGCCGCTGGAAGACCTGAGCGTGCGGGCCGTGATGGAAAACGCGCAGCTCAAGCTCGCGCCCCTCACGTTTGGCGTGGCGCAGGGCAAGATCGAATCGCAGGTGAGCATCGACGGGCGCGCCGCGCCCTTGAAGGCGCAGATACGCGGCACCGTGCAGGGCTTGCAGCTTTCGGCGCTGTTCCCCAAGGTACAGCTCATGCAGAAGAGTTTTGGCCACATGGACGGCGCCATCGCACTGGAGAGCCGCGGCAACAGCCTGGCCGGACTGCTGGGCCAGGGCACGGGCGAGATGCGCCTGTACGTGCGGGACGGCACGCTGAGCAAGCAGATGCTGGACCTGGCCGCGCTGAACGTGGGCAGCATCATCGTGGGCAAGCTCTTTGGTGAAAACAAGGAAGTGCACCTGCGCTGCGCGGTGGCCGATTTCACGGTGGTGGACGGCCTGGCGACCACGCGCGTGGTGAAGATGAGCACCGAAGACGCGATCGTCGAGGCCACCGGCACCATCGACCTGGGCACCGAGGAGATGAACCTGCGCATCAAGCCCGAGTCGCTGCAATGGAAGTTCTTCTCGCTGCGCTCGCCCTTGTACGTGAAAGGCACGTTCGGCGACCCGAAGGTCGGCGTGGAAGCCGGCCCGCTGCTGCTGCGCGCGGGCGCGGCGGTGGTGGCAGCGGCCGTGGCTCCCGCCGCGTTGGCGCTGGTGCCCATCACCGTGCCCGCGGCCGACGACGACACGCATTGCAAGCCCCTGCTGGATCTCGCCAGGGAACCCGTCCGGCCAGGCGCCCAGGGGGCCGCGGGCACCGCCTCGCAACCTGCGCGGCAGGCCGCCAGCAAAGCATCGCCCGCGCGCTGACCTGACCGGACGGCGCCCGGTCAATTGCGGGTCAGGGGGGCCACCCTCCTTCATCAATGGAAATCGCGGCTCCCCTGCAGCGCATGGGCCATGCGGCCGAGCAGCGGGGTCAGGTCCTTGAAACGCTGGGCCACCAGGTGGCGCACCACCGTGGGTGCCGGCGCCTGCGGGGACGATGGCGGAATGGAACCCGGGGCGGGCGCGCCGTCGCCTTCCGGCACGCTGCACTGCCACATGCCTTCCACCGCCAGCAACTGCGAGCGCAGCAGCGCGTTGCGCCAGGTGTCCACCAGCGCGGGCCACACGATCACATTCACGGGGCCGGTCTCGTCTTCGAGCGTGACGAACATCGTGCCCTTGGCCGTGCCGGGGCGCTGGCGCACGGTGACGATGCCGCAGGCGCGCACCTTGCGGCCATGGGGTACGGCATTCAATTGCAGCGCGCTCAGCAGGCGCCAGCGGTCCAGGCGCGGGCGCAGCAGGGCCAGCGGGTGGCGGCGCAGCGTGAGGCCGGTGGCGGCGTAGTCGAACAGGATTTCCTCCCCTTCGGGCGCGGCTGGCAAGGCAAGCGGCGCTTCGTGCACGGGCACATCGCGCAGCAACGCGGGGGCGGGGTGCTGCGCGGCAGCGTCCCACATCTGCTGGCGCCGGTGGCCCGAAAGGCTGGCCAGGGCATCGGCAGCGGCCAGGGCCTGCAGGTCCTGCGGGCTCAGGCGGGCCCGCAGGGCCAGGTCTTCGGTATTGGCAAAGGCAGGGCCCGTGACGCGGACTTGCACCAGGCGTTTGGCAGCCTCTTCCTGCAGGCTGCCCACCAGCCGCAGGCCGAGGCGCACAGCAGGCTGCGGTAGCAGTGGCGCGGGCAGCCCCTTGGCAGGCCGCAAGTATTCGGCCGGACCTTCCAGCGTGCAATCGTGGTGGCTGAGGGTCACGTCGACGGGCAGCACGCGCACGCCGTGGCGGCGCGCGTCCTGCACCAGTTGTGAGGCGGTGTAGAAACCCATGGGCAGCGAGTTGAGCAGCGCGGCCAGAAAACACGCGGGCTCGTGGCATTTGAGCCAGCTGCTGGCATAGGCCAGCAAGGCAAAGCTGTGGGCGTGGCTTTCGGGAAAGCCGTATTCGCCGAAGCCCAGCATCTGCTGGAAGATGCGGTCGGCGAATTCGGCGGCATAACCACGGGCGACCATGCCGTCTTTCAACGGCTTTTCAAACCGGTGCACGCCCCCCTTGCGCTTCCAGGCCGCCATTGAGCGGCGCAGGTCATCGGCTTGGCCCGGCGTGAAACCGGCGGCATCGATGGAGATCTGCATCACCTGTTCCTGGAAGATGGGCACACCCAGCGTGCGTTCGAGCGCGTTGCGCAGCTCCGGGTACTCCAACGGAAAAGGCTCCGTGCTGCCCGCACTGCGCATCTGCCGCTCGACCTCTCGCGCCTTCAGGTACGGATGCACCATGCCACCCTGGATGGGCCCGGGCCGCACGATGGCCACCTCCACCACCAGGTCGTAGAACTTGCGCGGCCGCAGGCGCGGCAGCATGCTCATCTGCGCGCGGCTCTCGATCTGGAACACGCCCACGGTGTCGGCGGCGCAGATCATGTCGTAGGTGGCAGGGTCTTCGCGGGGGATGCCCTTGAGATCCCAGCGCTCACCGCGCAAGGCATCGCGCAAATCCAGGCAGCGGCGCAAGGCACTGAGCATGCCCAGGGCCAGCACATCGACCTTGAGCAAGCCCATGGTGTCCAGGTCGTCCTTGTCCCACTGGATGACGGAACGATCCTCCATGCTCGCCGGCTCCACCGGCACCAGGCGCGTGAGCTTGCCCTGCGTGAGCACGAAACCGCCCACATGCTGGCTCAGGTGGCGCGGAAAGCCTTTCAGGTCCGCCGCCAGTTCCAGCCACAGCTGGGCCGTGTGCCGGTGCAGCGGTGCGCCCAGGCTTTCCGCCAGTTCCTGCAGCCGGTCGGTGGCGAACTGTTCGTCAAACCAGTGGTGGTCCTTGGCAAAGGCATCGACCAAGGCCGGCGCCACACCCAGGGCCTTGCCCACATCGCGCAGGGCACTGCGCGTGCGGTAGGTGGTGACCACCGCAGCGATGGCGGCGCGCTCGCGGCCGTATTTTTCGTAGATGTACTGGATGACCTCCTCGCGCCGGTCGTGCTCGAAGTCCACGTCGATGTCGGGCGGCTCCTTGCGCTCCTTGCTGATGAAGCGCTCGAACAGCAGGTTGGTGTTCTCGGGCGGGACGGCCGTGATGCCCAGCATGTAGCAGACCACCGAATTCGCAGCCGAGCCACGGCCCTGGCACAGGATGTTCTGGCTGCGTGCGTAGCGCACGATGTCATGCACCGTGAGGAAGTACATCTCGTACTGGCAGTGCGCGATCAGATCCAGCTCCTTGCGGATCTGCACCCACACCTTCTCTGGCGCGCCTTGCGGGTATTCGCCCTGCACGCCCACATCCACCAGCCAGGCCAGGGCCTGCGCGGGCGTCATGCCGGCGGGCACGGTCTCCAGCGGGTACTGGTACTTGATTTCATCCAGGCGGAAAGTGCAGCGCCCCGCCACCGTGAGCGTGGCGTCCAGCAACTCGGGCGGGTAGATGCCCGCCAGCCGCACGCGCCGGCGCAGGTGGCGCTCGGCATTGGGCTGCAGCGCAAAACCACATTCGCCCACGCTGCAGCCCAGGCGCACGGCGGTGATCACGTCCTGCAGCGGCTTGCGCGAACGGGCGTGCATGTGCACATCGCCCGCTGCCACCAGTGGCAAGCCCAGCGCCGCGCCCGCACGCTGCAGCGTGGCCAGCCACAGGCTGTCGTCCGGGGCCAGGTGCAACTCGACCGCCAGCCAGAGGTGGCCGTCAAAATATGAGTCAAATTGGCCTCTGGCGCTTGACAGACAAGCGCTGACAGCTATCAAATCAGAAGCATCAAAGCCATGCCGGCAGGGGGACAGCAACAATTCGCACCCCTTCAAAGCCGCCCATGGGCTGGCCGCGCCCACGTGGTACTGCCCCTTGGGCGCGGCCGCGCGGGCGGCGGTGATGAACTCGCACAGGTTGCCCCAGCCCTCGGCATCCCGCGCCACCACCACCACCCGCAGATCGCCCCACACAAACTCGCTGCCCACGATGAGGTGCAAGCCGCATTCCAGGGCCGCCTCCCAGGCCCGCACCACGCCCGCGACGGAGCATTCGTCGGTCAGTGCCAGCGCCCGGTAGCCCAGCTCCAGCGCACGCGCCACGAGTTCCTGCGGGTGCGATGCCCCGCGCTGAAAGCTGAAGTTGGACAGGCAATGCAGCTCGGCGTAGTCCGGCAACCCGGCCACAGCGGCATTCCCTGGCATGGGCGAAGACATCGTGAAACTCCCTGGCGCCATCACCCGAAGATTCCATGCAGGAACCAGCGGTGGGGGCGCGCCGCGGCCTGCGCGCCCTCCGGCACGGATGCCAGGCGCTCGCGAAACACCCACACCAGCCCCGCCACATCGTTGTGCGCGACGAAGTAGTCGCGCAAGGCCAGGCCGGCGCAGGGATGGGCCGGGTCTGCATCGTCGCTGCCGGCCCCGGACCACCAGCCCGCCTCGAAACGGTGGGGACCGGCCAGCAGGCGCAGCAGGCCGTGGTGGCACGGGCGGTTGCCCTGCACGGCCAGGCGCCGTGGCGGGTTCAGCAGCCAGGTGGGCTGCAGCAGCCCGCCGGGCGTGGCGTCCAGGGCCGCGCCGGAAGCGCTGGCGGATGCACCCCGGGCCGCGGGGCGGGGGGGCGCCGCCACGCGCAGCACCTCGGCCGCCGGGCGCCACTGCTGCATGCGCTCGGGGCGGTGGTCGGCCTGCAGCACCGGCGCCTGCACATGCTCGGCCCCCAGCCGGGCGGACAGGCGCTCGAGCAGCTGGTGCAAGGCCTCGCCTTGCACGCCACCCGGCAGGCCCGGGTCGCTGCCCCCACGGCCATCCGGCGGCAGGAGGCTGGCGCTGCGGTGCGCCAGCGGGGCCGCATCCAGCAGGCGCAGCGTGATCTGGTTCGCTGGCGCGGCCAGCGTGGTCCGCGCCAGGTTTTCCGCCAGGAGCCGCCGCAGATGCGCCATGTCCTGCGTGGCCTGCGCCGTGCGCACCTGCAGCGCCTGCACGGGCGCGATCATCACGCCGTCGATGCGCCGCAGGTCGTGGCGCCACGCCAGCTCCAGCCCCAGCACACCTTGCTGGCGTGCCTGCAGCCAGCCATGCAGGGCCGCGATGCCACGGTGGGCACTCCAGAGCAGCGCATCGGCCGACGCCGCCAGCGCGGGCAGCTCCAGGGTCAGCGCGAACTGTTCGGGCAGTTCCAGCCACGCATGCGCTTCGGGGGCATCGCCAAAGGCCTGGTCCAGGGCCCGCAGCACCCCCGCGCCAAAGCGCCGCGAGACCCCCGGACGCGGCAGCGCACGCAGCGCCCCCCAGGTGCGGCAGCCCATGCGCTCCAGGCTAGCCACATGCGGGCGCAAGGCGGTCAGCGCATGCAAGGGCAGCCCTGGCGGCCCCTGCGCAGGCGGCGCCCGGCCCGCCAGGGCCAGCCTCAGAAAGCCGTGCGCCACCAGCGCCGTGGGGCCGCAGCCCCACGGCGGCTGCGCACAGGGCCTGCTTCCTTCAGAAAAAACAGGCTCTCCCTGCCCGCCCGAGGTGGAAGCCGCCACGGCCCAGGCCTGCAGCACCTGCGCCAGCAAGACATCGCGCCCGCCCCAAAGCCGTTCGGTGGAGGACACTTCCAGCAGCACGGCCTCATCGTCCACCAGCGCCACGCGCGGTGTAAAACGCAGCGCCCACCAGCCCGCCGACGGCTCCATCGCCACGGCGGCTCCTGCCAGCGCCGTGGAACCGCCCTCCCTCTCATCCGGCCGTGGCCATGGCAGCGCGATCCAGTGCATGCCCCCTCCCCCCTGGCGATGCGGGCGCGGGCGCCCGACGCGGCACGGCGCCCCCGGCGGGGAGTGCAACGGCCAATGCGCCCCGGCCTTCCTCCATCATGCCCACCGCCGCGGCCTGGGCAGCACGCCGCCGTTCGGCCTGCGCCGCCAGCACCTGCGCCAGCAGAAGGTGGCATCCGGGCAATGGCAGCCCCTGCGCCAGGGGCGGCCCCCGGCGCTTGAGAATGTGCACCTGCATCCCGGGGAACACGGGCGTGCCCGCGGGCATGGGCATGCCCTGGACTTGCAGCCGCAGCAAGGCTGGCGACGCCTGGGGGGCCGCGCTGACGGGCCGAAACACCCACAGCAGCTGCTGTTGCTGGGCCGCGGCCAGCTGCAGCCGGCGCAAGGCCGCCGGCTGTGCCTGCGGCAGCCAGGCCATGACGGCCAGCACATCCCGGCACCGCAGCGCCTGCTCGGCGGCCCACAGCGCCGACATGGCCGTATCCGCCCGCACCAGGCCCAGCCGCCCGGGGGGCAGCCCCTGGGCCTGGAGCGCCGGGCCAAAAGGCTCGCACGGGGGCGCCACCACGACCACGGCCCCATGCCGCGCGGCCGTGGCCTGGGCCAGGGCGGGCAGCACCAGCTGCCATTCATGCAGGCCCGCCAAGGGCTGCAACACCTCGCTCAGCGCCCCGACAGGCCACCCTCCACCCGGTAGCTGCGCATCCAGCAGCGCATACCCCGTGGATTGCGCCTGGTGCTGTCCCGTGCCCACCAGCCCGTCCGCGTGCCAGACGCCAGGCACGGCAAATGGCAGATCGGAGGCGACAACCCGCGGGGAGTGGCGTTGCGCAGGCATGGTGGGAAGAGAGGGTCCGAAAACACGAATACTGTAAATATAACCAGTATTTTGCCAGCAGCATGAAAACCTCGGAAAGGCCCGGGAAGGCCCTGCCATTCAGAGCTGGGCGGCACACGCCGCGCTCCCTACAATGGGTCGCAAAAGGAAACAGAGGGAGTCGTTCAATGAAGGCAATCCAGTCGGCAGCAGTCGCCCTGCTGCTTCTCCTGTCGGGCAACACGTTCGCCGCCTATGCGGTCTACGTTTTCGAAAGTGGCGGCAATGTGGTCGCCAGCGGCAGCGGCCGCATGAACATGGCAGCCCTCACCCCGGCCGGCAACGGGCCTCTTTTCTCCGTGGTCATCCCCTCGGCTGCGCTGATTTTCACCGGCACGGCCGGGACGGTGGAGGCCTACATGGGCGTCTCCGGGCCTCCCATGCTGGGGGCGGGAGGCCCTGTCCTCGCCGATACATCGTCGGGCGACATGGTGGGACTGGACGGCATGATGGCACCGGGGTTTGTCTTCGCCCCCCTGGGCTACGTCTCCGGATCGGCGCTCGCTTCCTCGGCCACGTGGACGGGGACCTCGCTGGCCAGCCTGGGGCTCACGCCAGGCTCCTACACCTGGACCTGGGGCGCGGGCCCCACCGCCGATTCGTTCACGGTCCACGTGGGCATCGCGCCACCCGCCGCCCCGGCTTCCATTCCAACGCTGTCCGAATGGGGCCTGGCGATCCTCTCGGCCCTCATGGCGGGATGGGCGATGCGCCATCGCCTCCCGCGGCGCCGCAACAAGGCGGCCTGAAAACACGTTGACTCACGGGCCCCGGCAAGACGCTTGCGCGCCCCCGAAAAGATCCTGAACAGGTTCTCAGAGCTTTCGGAGGGCCCAATCACACCAATCCGCCACCGCCCCATCCGCGGGCGTGGCGCGCTGCGCCAGTTGCGGCCAACGGCGGTGGCTGGCATTCAGGATGCTCTGGAGCTGCCACAGCGCCTCGCGCCCCACCAGGGCCACTTCGGCCATGCCCATGGTGTCGCCCCGCAGCTGCGCCATGAACTCGCCCTGCTGCTGGGGGTGCGAACCAGCTTCCGTCAGGGCTTTCTGAAGGGCCAGCAGGCGGGCATCGACAAATGCGAGGGCGCTCCCCGGCAGCGTCTTCGCGCTGGTTCCGGGGGGCAATGCGGCCTTGAGCTGGTCCCAGCAGGCAAAGGCTTCGGCGAGAAGGTCCATCTGGCGTGGGGCATCGTTGCCCAGGGGCATGAGCGCGGAGTCGCGGGCGACCTCCTCCTGCAGCAGGGGCAGGAGATGCGCCACCAACGCCGATGGGAACTTGCGATGGTTCAGCCGCAGCACCAGTGACAGGCGCTGCGCGGGCATGTCGTCGTATTTCTCGTAGAACGCAGCCACCACTTCGGCCAGCAGCAGGATGCGGCCCAGCACCGAGATATCCGCACCCGCCAGCCCTCGCGGATAGCCGCTGCCGTCCATGCGCTCGTGGTGTTCCAGCACCGCCACCTCCACCGGCCGGGGGTAGGCCTGGGTGTCGCGGATCATGAGCATGGCGGTGATGGGGTGCGCCACCAGGTGCTTGCGCTGCACGCCAACGACCTTGTGGTCGGGATCGCTCCAGGCCGGGTCCATGTGCAGCACGCCCAGGTCGTGCAGCAAGGCTGCGGCGGCGAGGTTGGCGCAGTCGCGCTCGCCCAGCTCGCTCTTGATGGCCAGAAACACGGCCACGGTCATCATCTGCAGGCTGTGCTGGAAAAGTTCAGGCCGCTGCTCGCGCATCACGGTGAGTTTGCAGGCCATGGAGGGAGGCAAGGGCAGCGAGCGCAGCGGCGCCAGCAGCCGGGCAGCCGAACCCAGCGTTTCGGCCAGCAGCCGGGGCAGCACCTCCCGCTCCACCAAGGCCTGCCCCGCAGCCAGCAAGGCAGGCACATCCACGGGATTGTCGATGGACAGGTGCCGGTCAATCGGCTCGCGCAGCTTGTGCTGCACCAGGCGGTCGTACAGGCGGCCATCGATGCGGGCCCCCTTCTCGACCAGCTTGATGCCGTTGTCGGTGTAGATGGCGGCGTCAGCGACCACCATGCGCCGATCGGCCATGTCGGTCAACGCGCGCAGGTAGTGGGGGCTGTCCGCGGTGTCGATGCCCGCAGGTACAAGAGAGTCTGTCATGCAAGAACACAAAGGGTTACCTTGGACTATATGACGTTCCCTCCCTGTGTATCGCCCCGGCCGCCTTGGGCATGCGGTACCTTGATGCAGATCAAGCGCCTGGCGGCAGTACGCGGATGCCGGGCGCAATCCTGGGGGCGCCACGTAGGCGGAACTCGCGCCAGCCGTCCTTGGCATGGGCATTGCCCCGGTTTCCCATCGTTCCTGAAAAACGCCCTACTCGCCAGGATTCGAGGCGCCAAAACCCCATTGCTGCCACAAAAATATGGGTAAACCCTGCCTGCTTACACCCTCATTGTTTCCAATACCGGAACAGTTAGTTTGCGACCCGGTGGTTTTTCTTCGCGCCCCATCCACGTACAGTTCAACCCATCGATGAGCCGAACCCGCAAGGCGACTCACCGAACCCGGTTCAGAAATGGTTTTTGTCCCGGCTTTTTTGAGACGCTTTTTTAACTTCAAGGATTTTCATCATGAACAAGACCGCCCGCTTCCTCTCCATCGCCGCCGTGGCCGCTTTCGCTTCTTTCGGTGCCCAGGCCGACGAGGCCGATGCCTCGCAGTTCGCCACGAAGTTCGAGACGAACCGCACCCGCGCCGAAGTGGCCGCCGAAGCCGCCACCGTGGCCCAGACCCGCTCCATCGAGCCCGCAGGTTCGCGTGTGGTGACCTACCAATCCACGGCCGACCGCGCCGCCGTGCGTGCCCAGGCCGCCGATGCCGTGCGCACCGGCCAGATCCCTTCGGGTGAGCGTGGTTGATCAGCGCTTGATTCGCTGAATCCAGGCCCTCTCCTGCTGCGTATTTCCAAGTACATCGCCCTCATTTTTTTGAATTTCACCGGAGTTTCACCATGAACAAGACCGCACGTTTCCTCTCCATCGCCGCCGTGGCCGCTTTCGCTTCTTTCGGTGCACAGGCCGACGAAGCCGATGCTTCGCAGTTCGCCACGAAGTTCGAGACGAACCGCACGCGCGCCGAAGTGGCCGCCGAAGCCACCACCGTGGCCCAGACCCGCTCCATCGAGCCCGCAGGTTCGCGCGTGGTGACCTACAAGTCCACGGCCGACCGTGCCGCCGTGCGTGCCCAGGCTGCTGAAGCCGTGCGCACCGGCCAGATCTCGGCGGGCGAAATCGGCAACGCCATGTAATTGCCGTGCGGCGGGGCGGCCATGCCCCCCGTTCCTTCCGCGCGGTGGTTGCCATGAAGGCATGAATGACAAACGGGCTCCTGCGGGAGCCCGTTTTGCCTGGAGAGACTGCCCGCGCCTCAGGAGGTCATCATGTCGTTGTCTGCACGTGCAGGCGGCTCGACTTGCAGCGGTGCAAGGCGTTGTAGTACTCCAGGCGGCGGCCGTTGGCGCCATAGGCGATGGACTCGATGCGCAGCAGCGGCTCGGGGCTTGCCAGCTGCAGCAGTTCGCAGGTCTCGGCGTCGGGCAGCACGGCGTCGATCCAGCGCTCGGCGCGCACCAGCCGCACCCCGTACTGGCGGCGCAACACGTCGTAGAGCGAGCGGTCGTCCAGGCGCATGCGGTGCAGGCCGGGCGCCAGGTCGGCGGGCACCACGGTTTCCACCAGCAGGCGCAGCTCGCCATCCACGCTGCGCAGCCGTTTCAAGGCCACCACCTGGGTGTCGTCCGTGAGGCCCAGCGCGCTGATCTCCTGCGGCGTGGGTGCGCGCAACTGCTGACCAAGGACCTGGGTGCGCACCGAACGGCCCTTGCGCTCCATCTCGTCGGAGAAGCCGAGCACGGTGGAAACGAAATCCTCGTCGCGCTCGCGCGCCGCGACAAACGCACCACGGCCCTTGATCTTGTAGATCAGGTTGTTGCGCACCAGGTCGGCCAGCGCCTCGCGCACCACGATGCGCGAGATGCCGAACTGCTCGCCCAGTTCGGCCTCGGACGGCAGCTTGGCGCCGATGGCCAGTTCGCCCTGCAGTATCTGCAGGCGCAGGGCATCGCGGAACTGCGCCCACAGGGGCGATTCGGAGTTGCGGTCGAGCAGGGGCTGGAGTTCGGTCGGTGAATTCACGTCAGGACGGGCTCAGGGCCGGGTGGATGGTCAATGATGCATGGAAAGCCGGCGCTGCATCGGTGTGATCAGGGACTGCGGGAGCCAGGCGCACGCCATGGCGCTCGCGCAGTGCGGTGGTGCAATTGTGCAGTTCCTGCCGTTCGCGCCCCGCATCCCAGCCCAGCGCCCGTGCGGCGATGCCCGCCATCTCGGCCAGCGCCGCGTCCGTGACGAGGCCGCGAATGGCCAGCAGCGTGCGGCGGATCACCAGGTCGTCGAGGTGGATCACGCCGGTGTCGGTGCACAGCCAGGCCACCTCCGCCGCCGAGTAGTCGGGTGCATGCTGCAGCGGCAGGTCCCCCGCCACCTTGAAATGCGGGGCCATGCCCAGGGCCTGGGTGCCGTAGCGGCGCAGCAGTGCCTGGGCGCGGACACGGCCCAGGCCGGAATCCTGGGCGATGCGGTCGATGAAGCGCTCGGTCGCCGGCCCGCCCTGCGGCATGTCGGTGCCGCCGCCAATGGGCAACTGCCGGGTCGAGGCGGTGCGTGCCCGCCCCAGCAGGCGCAGCACCTCGTCGGTGGCCTCCTCGGCCAGCGCGCGAAAGGTGGTCCACTTGCCCCCCACCAGGCCCACGACCGGGATATCGCGCGATGGGGACGGTGCATCGATCACCACCGAATGGTCGCGCGAGATCTGCCCCGGCTTGTCGGCGTCCGAGCGCGCCAGCGGCCGCACGCCCACATAGGTGTAGACCACGTTACCGCGGCCGAAGGAGAGGTTGGGAAACACCTCGCCCAGCACCTCCAGCAGGTAGTCCACCTCGGCAGGTTCGGTGGCGATCTGGTCGGGGTCGTCCACCGGAATGTCGGTGGAGCCCACCAGCACCCGGTCCAGGAAGGGGTAGACGATGCACACGCGCCCGTCCAGCGCCTCGAAATAGGCCATGCGCCCGCCCAGCGCGTCGCGCAGCAGGGGGTGGTCGAGCACCAGGTGCGAGCCCTTGGTGCCCATCACGCGCGGGCCGGGGCCGCCCAGCAGTTCGGTGCTGCGGTCCAGCCAGGCGCCGCTGGCATTGACCACCGTGTCGGCCGTCACCTGCACCACCTCGCCCGTGACTTCGTCGCGCAGCGTGAGGGTCTTGCCCGTGCAGCCCGTCACGCGGCAGTGGTTGACGGCCGCCGAGCGGGGCTGGTCGCGGCAGGCGTCGCGCACCAGCTCCAGCACCAGCCATTCGGGGTGGCTGATCCAGGCGTCGAAGAAGGTCGCCGTCCAGCGCACGGCCGCCCGGAACAGCAGGCGGTCGGCCGGCTGCACGCGGCTGATGCGGTGGTTGGGCATCACGCGCTGGCGCCAGCCCAGCAGGTCGTACAGGCGCAGCCCGGTGGCCACGGCCAGCAGGCCGCGCGTGCGCTGGGGCGGCGTGCGGCCCAGGAACTTGAGCGCGCTGCTCATCAGCCCGCCGAAGAAGCTCGACAGCGGCACCACGGTCTTGAGCGGCTGCACCAGGTGCGGCGCGTTGCGCAGCAGCAGGTTGCGCTCGCGCGTGGCCTCGGCCACCAGCGAGAAGCTGCCGCTTTCCAGGTAGCGCAGGCCGCCGTGGATCATGCGCGAGGGCGCGCTGCTGGCACCCGCACTGAAGTCGCCCTTGTCCACGATGAGGCAGTCCACGCCCTGCAGCGAGAGGTCGCGGAACACGCCCACGCCGTTGATGCCGGCGCCCACGATCACGGTCGAAAAATGGTGCCCCGACACGGCGGCCGGGCGCACGAAAGGCAATGGTGCAGGCGTGCTCATGGCAAGGCCTCCATGCTCTGCGCGGATGTGGGGGTGGGCGCAAGCGCTGGCAGCGGCGCAGCAATGCCCGGCGATGTGCCCGCCAGATGGCCGAATACAGGGGACATGGTGGCTATCAGTTCGTTGAAGTTGGCATTGAAGTCCGCATGGGCCCGCGCCTGGCTGGCGTCGGGTTCGACCGTGTCGCAGGGCGCGCGCAAGGGGTGGGTGTCGATGCCTTGCGACATCGCCGCGTAGATCGCCGCGCCGCGCGCGCCGGTCTCGTCGTCGGCGCAGCGCTCCACCGGGTGCCCGAGCAGGCCCGCGAGCAGGCGCACCAGGCGCGTGTCGCTGGCGCCGCCACCGAGCACGGTGGAGGCCGACACCGGCAGCCCGCCGGCCGCCAGGCGCGCCGTATGGCGTGCATGCAGCGCCGCGACCGCATCGACCACGGCACGCGCCATGTCGCCGCGTGTGTGGTGGCTCTGAAGGCCGACAAAGCCGGCCGAGACGCCCGCACCGCCGTTCACGAAAGGCAGAAAGCGCAGTCCCCCGGCCCCGAACGGCACCGACATCGCCAGGTCGACCACGGCCCGCGCATCGGGCAGGCCAAGCACTCCGGCCAGCCAGGCGATATTGGCCATCGACGAGGGGCTGTTCTCCATGTACAGGCGCCGGTCGCTCGGCCCGAAATTCACGACGGCCACCACGTCGGGCCGGGGTTCCACCACCGGGCCGATGACGGCATTGACGCACCAGGTGCCCAACACCGAGACGGCGCGGCCGCGCTCCTCGGCACGGATGGCGGTCATCGACGCCAGCAGGTCGATGGCGCCCATGGCCACCGGGATGCCCGCTGGCAGGCCGTGCGCCTCGGCCGCCGAAGTGTGCAGCGTGCCGATCACCTCGCCGCTGTCCACCAGCGGCCCGAAGGCCTTCGGTGAAAGATCGGCGACGCCCGAGGCCGCAAAGGCCAGCGGCGACCATGTGCCGGTGGCCACCGAGAGCAGGCCCGCCGTGCTGGCGTCGCTGGCGTCGGTGGCGATCTCGCCCGTGAGCAGAAAGCCCACGTAGTCCTTGGCGAACATGAGGCGTTGCAAGGCACCGCTGCGCACAGCGTCGCTGCCCAGCAACTCGGCCGCGATCACGGTGGGCTGGCCCGGCCAGGGCTGGCAGCCGACCTCGGCGCGCAGTTGCAGGCCATGGCTGCTTGCCAGGGACTCGGCCCGCGCGCCGGCGCGCTGGTCGGTCGAGGCCACGGCGCGGCCGCCGGCCAGTTCATTGCGGGCATCCAGCGCATACAGGCCCGCTCCATGCCCCGTGCAGCCGATGGCACGGACATCGGCCACGCGGTCGCCGAGCTGGTGCGCCACATCGCGCAGCACGGTGGACAGGGCCGAGCGGATCATGGATGCCCCCACTTCGCAGCCACCACCGGGCAGGCGGTCGTGCTGCAGGGGCATGCGGGACAGGGCGACGGTGCGGCCGCTCGCGGCCTCCAGGGCCAGGGCTTTGAGGCTGCTCGACCCGAGGTCGATGCCAATCAGTAGTTGGGTCTTCATGTCATAACAGCTTCCACCGAACCAGCCGGCATATCCAGTAGTGTTTCCCCTAACTATCTGGCGCTTCGATCCAAGATTACATTCTACCTGTCATAACAACTGTCGTGACACCAAGCACCCCATCACAGCCCTGGAGAAAGCAGCAATCACACGCTGCTCCGTTCAACAAGAGGAGACATCAATGAGGCGTAATTTCCTGAAGTCCGCAGCCGCCGCCGGTATCGGCCTGGCCGGCACCAGCGCGTTCGCGCAGCAACCTGCGGCAACCCCCGCCGCCGCGGGTGGCCTGCGCGGCAACCCCAGCGACGTCTACGTGATGAACGTGATGGTCTCGGGCGTGGAGTACTGGTTTCCGGTCTACGAGATGATGAAGCAGCTGGGCCGCACGCTGGGTGTCCGCACCCGCTACACCGGCACCCCCGAGTACGACGTGAACAAGCAGCTGGCCTCGTTCGAGCAGGAGCTGGCACGCAAGCCCGCCGGCATCCTGCTGCACCCCATGAACCCCGACCCGTTCATCGAGCCCATCAACCGCGCAGCAGCCATGGGCATCCCGGTAGTCACCTTCGCGGCCGACTCGCCCAACTCCAAGCGCACCTCGTTCATCACCTCGGACAATGACCGCGAAGGCGCGCAGGCCGCCGACGCGATCGCCGCATCGTTGGGCGGCAAGGGCGAGTTCGCCGTGCTGGAAAACCCCGGCCAGGACAACCACGACCGCCGCATCGCCGCCTTCATCAACCGCATGAAGACCAAGCACCCGGGCATGAAGCTGGTGGGCCGCGCCGCGAGCAACCAGGACCCGAACAAGGCCTACCAGGCCGTGCAGAGCCTGGCGCAGGCCAACCCCAACCTGGGCGCCCTGTTCATGCCCGAGGCCAACTCGGCGCTCGGTGCGGCCCAGGCCAAGGTGGAGACCAAGAAGAACATCAAGGTGATGTGCTGCGACGTGAACGCCAAGATCCTGGACATGATCAAGTCCGGCGACGTGTTCGGCGCCATCAACCCCAACCAGGGCATGCAGGGCTACATGGGCATGATGATGCTGTTCCTGGCCAAAAACCCCGGCCTCATCGACCCGATGAATGACGCCAAGCGCAACGGCACCAACCCCATGGCCGTGCCCTTCCTGGACAACGGCCTGGCCGTGGTCAGCAAGGCCAACGCCGACGACTTCTACTGGGACAAGTACCTCGCGCGCCGCGGCACCAAGGGCATCAGCGAGTGAGCACCACCACCATGGGCGCCCCCCTGCTCGCGCTGCGCGGCATCTGCAAGCGCTTCGGCGCTTCGCATGCGCTCTCGGGCGTGGACTTCTCGCTGCAGGCGGGCGAGATCCACGCCCTGTGCGGCGAGAACGGCGCGGGCAAGTCCACGCTGATGAACATCATCGATGGCATCCACCAGCCGGACGCAGGCGAGATCCTGCTGGACGGCCGCGTGGTGGCCATCGATGGTCCGGCCCAGGCCATGCGCCTGGGTATCGGCCTGGTGCACCAGGAGATCGCCCTGTGCGCCGACGCCACCGTGGCCGAGAACATCTTCATGCCCGAGATCAATGCCGGCCGGCAGGCGTGGATGGACTACGCCGGCCTGAACGCGCGCGCCGCCAAGGTACTGCAGCGCCTGGGCCAGGACATCGACCCCGCCGCCTGCGTGGGGGACCTGCCCATCTGCAGCCAGCAGCTGATCGAGATCGCCAAGGCGCTCACGCTTGACTGCAAGGTGCTGATCCTGGACGAACCGACCGCCGCGCTCACCGACAACGAGTCGGCGGCCCTGTTCCGCGTGCTGCACGACCTCCGGGACCAGGGCATAGCCATCATCTACATCAGCCACCGCATGGCCGAGATCTTTGCGCACTGCACGCGCGTGACGGTGCTGCGCGATGGCCGCAACGTGCACTCGGGCCCGCTGGCCGAGCTCGATGCCGACGGCCTGGTGAGGCGCATGGTCGGGCGCGACCTGGGCAACTACTACCCGCCCAAGCAGCAGGACGCAGACCACGGCGAGCACGTGCTCGAAGTGAGCGATTTGTCCGACGGCGAGCGCGTGCACGGAGTCTCTTTCACCGTGCGGCGCGGCGAGATCCTGGGCATTGCAGGGCTCATGGGCGCCGGCCGCAGCGAGCTGGCGCAGACCCTGTGCGGCCTGCGCCCCGCCACTGGCGGCAGCGTGCGCCTCAACGGCAAGCAGCTTGCCATCCGCAAGTACAGCGACGCGCTGCGCGAAGGCATCGCCTACCTCAGCGAGGACCGCAAGGCCGCAGGCGTGTACCTGGACCTGCCGATCGCGCAGAACATCGCCTCCATGGCGCTGGCGCGCGTGAGCTCGCGCCTGGGCCTGCTGCAGCGTGCGACCGAGCACCGGCTGGCGCAGGAGCTGGGCGCACGCCTGAAGCTCAAGTCCGACGGCGTGCAGATCGAGGTGGCGAGCCTGTCGGGCGGCAACCAGCAGAAGGTGGCCATCGCCAAGCTGCTGGCCACCAACCCGTCGGTGCTGCTGATGGACGAGCCCACGCGCGGCGTGGACGTGGGCGCCAAGTCGGAGATCCACCACATCCTGCGCGACCTGGCCAGCCAGGGCGTGGGCGTGGTGGTCATCTCCTCGGAGCTGCCCGAGATCATCGGGCTGTGCGACCGGGCCCTGGTGATCCGCGATGGGCGCGTGGCGGGCGAGCTGCAAGGCAAGGACATGACGGAAGAGGCCCTGCTGCGGCTGGCCTCGGGACTGGAACGACAGCAAGAGGAAATGGCATGAATCACCCCGCACAATTGGACGCCGGCTCCGTCGCCGGCCTGCAGCCGCCGCGCGAGGCGCCCGGGGGGCCGGGCAAGCCCGGCGCCCCCAAGCTCACCAGCATGCGCGAGATGGGCCTTCTGGTCATCATCCTCGCGCTGTGCGTGGGCATGAGCTTCGCGTCGCCCTACTTCCTGACCTGGGACAACATCCGCGCCATGCTGCTGTCCTTCTCCATCGAGGGCATCGTGGTCGTGGGCATGACCATCCTGCTCATCGTGGGCGGCATCGACCTGTCGGTGGGCTCGGTGGTGTGCTTCGCGATGGTGGTCACGGGCAAGCTGTTCCTGATGGGGTTCGATCCCTGGACGGCCGGGCTCATCGCCATCGCCGCCAGCGCGCTCATCGGCGCCATGATCGGCGGCTGCGTGGTGCGCATCGGGCTCAACCACTTCATCGCCTCGCTGGCCTTCATGGTCATCGTGCGCGGCCTGTGCCTGGCGCTCACCCAGGGCACGCCCCAGTCGCTGTTCTCGCTGCCGGCCTCTTTCAAGTTCATCGGCCAGGGTACGCTGTTCGGCATCCCGGCGGTGATCCTGATCTTCCTTTTCATCGTGGTGGTCAGCGATTTCGTGCTGCGCCGCGCGAGCCTGATGCGCCGCGTGTTCTACACCGGCAGCAACGAGAAGGCGGCGCTGTACTCGGGCATCCGCGTGGGCCACGTGAAGTTCTGGGTGACGGTGCTGTGCGCCGCATCCGCCGGCCTGGCCGGGGTGATCTACACCGCGCGCTTCGGCGCGGCCACGCCCACCTTCGGCGTGGGCATGGAGCTCAACGTGATCGCCGCGGCCGTGATCGGCGGCGCCAGCCTGAAGGGCGGCTCGGGCACGGTGCTCGGTGCCGTGCTGGGCCTGGCCCTGCTCTCGGTGGTGACCAGCTCGCTGATCCTGCTGGACGTTTCGCCGTACTGGCAGGACGTGATCAAGGGCCTGATCCTGCTGGCCGCCGTGACCATCGACCACCTCATGAACACCCGAAAGACCCAACGATGAATGCCGTGATGATGAACGCAGCGATGAAGACCACCACCCTGGGCCCGTCGGGCATCCAGTGCTCGGCCATCGGCCTCGGTACCTGGGCCATGGGCGGATGGATGTGGGGCGGCCAGGACAGTGCCGCCGCCACCGACGCCATAGCCGCCTCGCTCGACGCCGGGGTGACGCTGATCGACACCGCGCCGGCCTATGGCCTGGGCGCCTCCGAAAACATCGTTGGCGCCGCCCTCAAGGGCCGCCGCCACGAGGCGGTGATCGCCACCAAGTGCGGCCTGGTGTGGCACACGCAAAAGGGCACGCACTTCTTCGACGAAGACGGCCACCCCGTGTACCGCCACCTGGGCCGCGAATCGATCTTCCACGAGGCCGAGGAGAGCTTGAAACGCCTGCAGACCGACTACATCGACCTGTACATCACCCACTGGCAGGACGCCACCACGCCGGTCGAGGAGACCATGGACGCCCTGCTCACGCTCAAGCAGCAGGGCAAGATCCGCGCCATCGGTGTGAGCAACGCGAGCCCCGAGACGCTGGCCGAGTACCTGCAGTACGGCCCCGTGGACGCGGCGCAGGAGCGCTACAGCCTGATCGACCGCGAGATCGAGCAGACGCTGCTGCCCCTGTGCAGCCGCCATAACGTGGCCATGCTGGGCTACTCCTCGCTGGCGCTGGGCCTGCTCGCCGGCCCCATCGACCCGGCGCGCGAATTCACGGGCGACGACCAGCGCGCGAGCAACCCGCGTTTCAGCGCGGCCAACCGCGCCAGGCTCAAGGCCTTCTTCGACGAACTCGAACCAGTGCGCCGGCCACTGGGCTGCTCCTTCGGTCAGCTGATGATCGCCTGGACGCTGGCCAGCGGCAATGTATCGGTGGCGCTGTGCGGTGCACGCACGCGGGCACAGGCCACCGAGAACGCCACCGCCGGCGCGCTGGACCTGCCCGAGGAGGCCGTGTTGCGCATCGACACGGCCGCCGCCCGGCACCTGAAGGCGCTGGCCTGACGAACCTCTTCCCCCTTTTTCTTACTCCCACCAACCAAGGACCTCTTCGTATGTCGAAGGACAAGACCGCACGCCTGAACCGCCTGCTGACCCACGGGCGCTGCCTGGACATCGCCCTGGACCACGGCGTGTGCAACGAACCCTCGTTCCTCAACGGGCTGGAGGACATGCCCGGCGTGATGGACAAGCTCGTGGCCGCCGCGCCCGACGCCATCCAGCTCAACTACGGCCAGGCCGACCTGCTGCAGGACCGCCCGGGCCGCAGCAAGCCGGCGCTGGTGATGCGCATCGACATGGGCAACCCCTACAACGCCACCGCCCACCGCGTGATGTGGGCCGTGCTGCAGAACGAGCACGACCCGGTGCTGCCGGCCGTGCAGCGCGATGCCGCCTGCGTGGTGGTCAACCTGTTCATGCTGCCCAATGAACCCGACCTGTTTCGCCAGTGCGTGCAGAACATCGCGCGCGTGCGCGCCGACTGCGACCGCTACGGCATGCCGCTGATGATCGAGCCGCTGGTGATGCGCCCGCACAGCGAGCAAGGCGGCTACATGGTCGATGGCGACGCCGAGAAGATCGTGACCCTGGTGCGCCTGGCGCGCGAGATGGGGGCCGACATCGTGAAGGCCGACCCCACCACCGACCCCGCCGAATTCCACCGCGTTGTGCAGGCAGCGCGCTGCCCGGTGCTGGTGCGCGGCGGCGGCCGCGAAGACCTGCAGCAGGTGTTCGCGCGCTCGCGCGTGCTGCTGGACCAGGGGGCCGTGGGCATGGTCTACGGGCGCAACGTGTACCAGCACGCCAACCCGTCGGCGGTGGTCAACGCACTGATGGCGATGATCCACCGCGGCGCGAGCGCATCCGAGGCCTGGGAGCTCTACACAGCGGCGTGAGATGAATCCCTGAAACCGGAGGGCCTGTGGTCGCCAGACGCCCACGGGCCCTTTTTTGTTGCCCCGGCGCAGGACGCGGCGTGTGCCGCCATGCGCCCGTCAACTGTTGCCAAAACTGGAACAGTTAGTTCGCGACCAGATGGTTTTTCTTTGGATACCCCAGGCGTACAGTTCAACCCATCGATGAGCCGAACCCGCAAGGCGACTCACCGAACCCGGTTCAGAAATGGTTTTTGTCCCGGTTTTTCTGAGACGCTTTTTTCTTCCTGAAGGATTTCATCATGAACAAGACCGCCCGCTTCCTCTCCATCGCCGCCGTGGCTGCTTTCGCTTCTTTCGGTGCCCAGGCCGACGAGGCCGATGCTTCGCAGTTCGCCACCAAGTTCGACACCAACCGCACGCGCGCCGAAGTGGCCGCCGAAGCCGCCACCGTGGCACAGACCCGCTCCATCGAGCCCGCAGGTTCGCGCGTGGTGACCTACAAGTCCACGGCCGACCGTGCCGCCGTGCGTGCCCAGGCTGCCGAAGCCGTGCGCACCGGCCAGATCCCCGCTGGTGAAATCGGCGCGATGTAAAAGGCCACCGCCATGCGGTGCAGGCGCACCGCAGCCGCCACGCAAAAGGCCGGAGCCCCGTGAAGGGCTCCGGCCTTTTTGTCTTGCATGCCTGAAGGGTCAACCCGCCGCCGCATGCGGCGGCGCATGAAGCAACGCCTTACGGCAGCAGCGTCACGCCCGTCTTGCCCTGCAGGGCTTCGAAGGTGACGCCGGGTGCCAGTTCAATGACTTTGAGGCCTTCGGGGGTCACGTCCAGCACGGCCAGGTCGGTGATGATGCGGTCGACCACGCCCACGCCCGTCAGGGGCAGCGTGCACTGGGGCAGGATTTTGAGGTCTTCAGTGCCGTCCTTCTTCTTGGCCACATGCTCCATGAGCACGATCACGCGCTTGACGCCAGCCACCAGGTCCATGGCGCCGCCCATGCCCTTGACCATCTTGCCAGGGATCATCCAGTTGGCCAGGTCGCCCTTCTCGCTGACCTGCATGGCACCCAGGATCGACAGGTTGATCTTGCCGCCGCGGATCATGGCGAACGACTGGTCGCTGCCAAAGATCGACGAGCCCTTGATCGTGGTGACGGTCTGCTTGCCGGCATTGATGAGGTCGGGGTCCACCTTGTCGTCGGTAGGGAAAGGGCCGATGCCCAGCATGCCGTTCTCGGACTGCAGCCACACTTCCTTGTCGCCCGTGAAATTGGCCACCAGCGTGGGGATGCCGATCCCCAGGTTCACATAGAAGCCGTCTTCAAGTTCTTGCGCCGCGCGTGCGGCCATCTGGTCTTGGGTCCACGACATGGTCAGGCTCCTGCTTTCTCGGTGATGGTGCGTTTTTCAATGCGCTTTTCAGGGTTGGCGTTGAGCACGATCCGGTGCACGTAGATGCCGGGCAGATGGACGTCATCGGGCGCAAGCTCGCCCGTTTCCACGATGCGCTCCACCTCCACGATGCAGACCTTGCCGGCCGTGGCCGCGGCGGGATTGAAGTTGCGCGCGGTGAGGTTGAAGCGCAGGTTGCCGGACTTGTCCGCCACATCCGCCTTGATAAGCGACACCTCGGGTACCAGGGAGCGCTCCATCACATAGGTTTCGCCGTCGAACTCGCGCAGCTCCTTGCCGTCCGCAACGATGGTGCCCACGCCGGTCTTGGTGAAGAAGGCCGGAATGCCCGCGCCGCCGGCGCGCAGCTTCTCGGCCAGCGTGCCCTGGGGCGTGAACTCCAGTTCCAGTTCGCCCGCGAGGTACTGGCGTTCGAACTCCTTGTTCTCGCCCACGTACGAAGAGATCATTTTCTTGATCTGGCGGGTCTCGAGCAGCTTGCCCAGGCCAAAGCCGTCGACGCCCGCATTGTTGGAGATCACGGTGAGATTCTTGGCACCCGAATCGCGCAGCGCATCGATCAGCGCCTCCGGAATGCCACACAACCCGAAACCGCCCACAGCCATGAGCTGGCCGTCTGCAACCACACCCCGAAGGGCCTCGGCCGCGGAGGGGAATATCTTGTTCACCACGATCTCCTTGTGAATTTTGGATGCGCTACGATACTACGTACCCGAATAAGTAGTATCCCCTAAAGATTTGCACTATGGACGTTGATTACCGGCTCGCTTTCGACATGGCTCCCGTGGGCCTGGTGCTGTCACGCAACCGCACCATGGTCGATTGCAATCGGCAGGTCTGCGAGATGTTCGGTGCCTCGCGCGAGGTGCTGATCGGCCAGTCCTTCCAGGTACTTTATCCGAGCGCCGACGAGTATGAGCGCCTGGGCGCCCACATGGAGCCCATCCTGAACGCCAAGGGCCACTACGCCGACAACCGCATCATGAAGCGCGCCAACGGCGAGGTCTTCTGGTGCCATGTATCGGGGCGCGCGCTCAATCGCAATGCACCGCATGAATCGGGCATCTGGAGCTTCGAGGACCTGAGTTCCCAGCGCCCCGTGAAAGCGGAGCTGACAGGCCGCGAACGCGAAGTGGCGGCACGCCTGCTGGAAGGCCTGACCTCCAAGGAGATCGGCCGCACGCTGGAGATCAGCCACCGCACGGTGGAGATCTACCGCGCCCGCCTCATGCGCAAGTACAACGCGTCGACCGCAGCCGATCTCGTGCACAAGCTCCTGGCGGGCTGAAGCCTTATTTTTTCGGCCCGTCGATCACGTCCGCGGCCGTGCGGAAAGCCTCCACGGCGGTGGGCAGTCCGCAGTAGATGCTGGCATGCAGCAGCACCTCCTGGATCTCGGCCGCCGTGGCGCCGTTGTTGAGTGCACCGCGCACATGGCCCTTGAGCTCGTGCTGCTTGCCCAGCGCGGTGAGGAACGCCACGGTGATCAGGCTGCGCGTCTTCATGTCCAGCCCCGGGCGCTGCCAGACATCGCCCCAGGCATTGCGGGTAATGAACTCCTGGATCGGCTGGGTGAACTCCGTGGCATTGCCAAAGGCATTGGCCACGAAGTCCTCGCCCATGACCTGCTTGCGCGTGGCCAGGCCTTTGTCGAAATCCTTGGAGGATGGGGGTTGCGTCATGCGGGCTCTCCGGTTCGGTTTGGGGCCGCCATGGTAGCCGCCCTGCCCGCCCGAAAAGCACAACGCCACCAGCGCCCTGCCCCAAGGAGGCCAGGCCGGTGACGTCGTCAGTCCGGGGGCTCAGGCCTGTGCTGGATGTGCCGCGGGCGCGAGATCAAAGCGGTCCAGGTTCATGACCTTGGTCCATGCCTTCACGAAGTCCTGCACGAACACCGCCTGCGCATCGCTGCTGCCATACACCTCGGCCAGCGCGCGCAGCTGCGAGTTGGAGCCGAACACGAGGTCGGCCACCGTGCCCGTCCACTTCGGAGCGCCACTCGCACGGTCCACGCCCTCCAGCACGCCGGCCTCGGAGGCCGATTTCTGCCACCGGGTGCGCATGTCCAGCAGGTTCACGAAGAAATCGTTCGTGAGCACACCGGGACGCTGCGTGAACACGCCGTGCCCGCCCTGCCCTGCATTGGCGCCCAGGGCGCGCAGGCCGCCCACCAGCACGGTCATCTCGGGGCCGGTCAGCGTGAGCTGGTTGGCGCGGTCGATCAGCAGCTCGGCCACCGCGCCTTCGAGGCCGGGGCGCACATAGTTGCGAAAGCCATCGGCCAGCGGCTCCATGACCTCGAACGAAGGCACATTGGTCTGCTCCTGTGAGGCGTCCATGCGGCCTGGCGTGAAAGGCACGACCACTTCCTGGCCTGCACTGCGGGCGGCCGACTCGATGGCCGCAGCACCGCCCAGCACGATCAGGTCGGCCAGCGAGACCTTCTTGCCGCCGCTCTGCGCGGCATTGAAGTCCTGCTGGATCGCTTCGAGCTGGCCCAGCACCTTGGCCAGTTGCGCAGGCTGGTTCACTTCCCAGTCCTTCTGCGGTGCCAGGCGCACACGGGCACCGTTGGCCCCGCCGCGCTTGTCGCCACCGCGGTAGGTGGAGGCCGAGGCCCAGGCGGTGGACACCAGCTCCGCAACCGACAGGCCCGACGCCAGGATCTTGGCCTTGAGCACGGTCACGTCCTGGTCGTCCACCAGGGCATGGTCCACCTCGGGAATCGGGTCCTGCCAGATCAGCACTTCGGCCGGTACCTCAGGGCCGAGGTAGCGCACGCGCGGGCCCATGTCCCGGTGCGTGAGCTTGAACCAGGCGCGCGCAAACGCGTCGGCGAACTGCTCGGGGTGCGCGAGGAAGCGGCGCGAGATCTTCTCGTAGGCCGGATCGAAGCGCAGCGACAGGTCGGTGGTGAGCATGGTGGGCACGCGCTTCTTCGAGGGATCGTGCGCATCGGGAATCGTCGCCTCGGCGCCCTTGGCCGTCCACTGGTGCGCGCCAGCCGGGCTCTTGGTCAGTTCCCACTCGAAGCCGAACAGGTTCTCGAAGAAGTTGTTGCTCCATTGCGTGGGCGTGGTGGTCCACGTCACTTCCAGGCCGCTGGTGATGGCGTCGCCGCCAAAGCCGCTGCCGTGCTTGCTGATCCAGCCGAAGCCCTGGTCCTCGATGCCGCCGCCTTCAGGCTCCTTGCCCACCAGGGCCGCGTCGCCCGCACCGTGGGTCTTGCCGAAGGTGTGGCCGCCGGCGATCAGCGCCACGGTCTCTTCATCGTCCATGGCCATGCGGGCAAAGGTGTCGCGGATGTCGCGCGCCGCCGCGATGGGGTCGGGGTTGCCGTTGGGACCCTCGGGGTTCACGTAGATCAGGCCCATCTGCACGGCGGCCAGGGGCTTGGCCAGGTCGCGCTCGCCGCTGTAGCGCTTGTCGCCGCCCAGCCAGGTGGTCTCTGCGCCCCAGTAGACGTTTTCATCGGGTTCCCACACGTCGGGGCGGCCGCCGCCGAAGCCGAAGGTCTTGAAGCCCATGGACTCGAGCGCCACATTGCCGGTGAGGATCATCAGGTCGGCCCAGGAGATCTTGCGGCCATACTTCTGCTTGATGGGCCACAGGAGGCGCCGCGCCTTGTCCAGGTTGGCGTTGTCGGGCCAGCTGTTGAGCGGCGCAAAACGCTGCTGCCCGGCCCCCGCGCCACCGCGGCCGTCGGCCAGGCGATAGGTGCCGGCGCTGTGCCAGGCCATGCGAATGAACAGCGGGCCATAGTGGCCGAAGTCGGCCGGCCACCAGTCCTGCGAGTCGGTCATCAGCGCGTGCAGGTCGGCCTTCACGGCGGCCAGGTCCAGGCTCTTGAATTCTTCGGCGTAGTTGAAGCCGTCGCCCATGGGGTCGACGAGCGGAGAGCTCTGGTTGAGCGGGCGCAGGTTGAGCTGGTTGGGCCACCAGTCCGCGTTGCCACGGCCCTTGGGCGCGGCGACCTTACCGTGGTCGAAAGGGCATTGGGCTTCTGTCGTCATGGGTCTCTCCTTGTGTAAGCGGTTCAGGCACTTGGCGAGACCAATGGTAGGAAGCAATCCATGACACGTAAATTGAATCGATTGAATTCGATTGATAGTCAATATTTATCAAACCACAAAGGCCGGTAGCTTCACGGGCTTGGATGGGTAGTCGCCAGCCTGCGCCAGGCACGCTGCAGGCGCTATCAATAGCGTAGCTTCCAGCGCTTTGCAGGTAAGCGCTAGAGGCCATTTTTGCTTGGAAATTGTGCTCACGAGCATGTCCCCCGCCCTGGCTACGCGGCTGGGGCGGCTGCCGCCTCACGGGCCAGCACGGCGAGCAGGTTCTGGGCCGCACCCACGCCCATGTTCACGTAGGCGTCGCTCGTCACGCCGCCGATGTGCGGGCTGAGGATGAAATTCTTCTCGCCCTGGAACGGGTGGCCGGCCACCATGGGCTCCACCGCAAAACTGTCCAGGCCCGCCGCCATCACCTGGCCCGAGCGCACGGCCGCCAGCAGCGCGGCTTCGTCGATGAGGCCGCCGCGGGCGGTGTTCACCACGATCACGCCGCGCTTGCACTGTGCGAGCGTGGCGGCGTTCAGCATGCCGCGGTTCTCGTCGGTCAGCGGGCAGTGCAGGGACACGGCATCGGCCTCGCGCCAGATCGTTTCGAGCGGAACGCTCTGCACGTAGTCGGGCAGGTTCTTGGCGAACGGGTCGAAACCGATCACGCGCATGCCCAACGCATCGGCCATCTTCGCAAAGCGCAGGCCGATGGCGCCCAGGCCCACCAGGCCCACCGTGCGGCCGTAGAGCTCCAGGCTCTTGTGCGTGGCCTTGTCCCAGTGGCCGGCGTGCATGCGCGCATCCAGCTGCACCACTGACTTGGCACAGGCCAGCAGCAGCGCCAGCGCCTGCTCGGCCACGGCTGCGGCGTTGGCGCCCACGGCGGCCACTACCTCGATGCCCCGCGCCTGGGCCGCCACCTTGTCGATGGTGTCGGTGCCGCTGCCGTGTTTGGAGATCACCTTGAGCGAAGGCGCCGCGTCCATCACGGCCGGGCCCACCTTGCCGTAGCGCACGATGATGGCCACGGGGTCGTGTTGCCTGGCCAGGGCGACCAGGTCGTCTTCGGTCGGCGTCTTGCCGGCGTAGACGATGTCGTAGCCGGTGAGCAGACCGAGCGCCTGCTGCGCCAGGTCGGCGCCCGTGACGATGATGGTGGGGTTGGTGCTCACAGCGATTCCCCTTCCTGGAGGACACCCGCCGCACGCAGCGCGGCGGGCAGCCACTTCGAGGCCGTGTCGCCGCGGGCGATGGCGTCGATGCGGGCGGCCTCGTCGGCGACCTTCTTGTCGGCCAGGGCCATCATGCCGGGGGCCTTGGCGCGCTCGATCACGACCACGCCGTCGGCATCGCCCACCACCAGGTCGCCGGGGTTCACCGTGGCGCCGCCGGCAGAGATGGGGTGGTTGATGCGGCCGGGCACGTACTTGGTGGGCCCGGCGGGATTGAAGCCCGCGCTGAACACGGGGAAGTCCAGTTCCAGGATCTCGAGCTTGTCGCGGATGGCCGCGTCCACGATCACGCCGGCCAGGCCGCGCTTCTTGCAGGCGCTGAGCATCAGCGTGCCCATGAGGGCGGCGGTCAGGTCGCCCTTGCCGTCTATCACCAGCACGTCGCCCGGCTGGGCCAGCGCGATGGCGGCGTGGATCATGAGGTTGTCGCCGGGGCGCACTTCCACGGTGAAGGCCGGGCCGGCCACCTGCATGCCCTGGTGCACCGGGGCCACGCGGCCATGCATCGTGCCGCGGCGGCCCGCCACGTCGGCCAGGATGGCGGCCTGGAAGGTCGCGGCTTTGTGCACGACCTCGGCGCTCACGCGGTCGATGTCACGGATGATGTCGGGGGGTTGGCTCATGGTGAATTCCTTGTAGAGAGCACGGAAAACGGTGGGGCCTGCGCGGCTGCGGCGGTGGCACGGCGTCAGCTGCGCAATGCCCATGCCGCAGCGCGACCGCGGACGTGGAGCGGCTGCAGGCAATGCGGTTGGAAAAAGATGGACGGGCGACGTGTGGGGCCCGGGCGTGGGGCGCGCTTGGCATTTCAACGGATCGCTGGGCGGGGAGCCGCAGGCAGTGCGGTACACGGCAAGGCTCCCCAAGGAGACGGGCCTGTTGAAGGCAATGCCCTAAATCAGTCCAGGCTGGCGCCCGAGTCCTTGACGATCTTGCCCCAGCGCGGCACTTCGGTGCGCAGCAGCTGGCCGAACTGATCGGCCGGGCCGCCCAGCACGTCGCCACCTTCGGAGCGCAGCTTGTCGGCCACTTCGGCGTGCTGCAGCGCCTGGTTGATCGCCTTGTTCAGCTGCGCCACGATGGGTGCGGGCGTGCCGGCGGGCGCCAGGATGCCGAACCAGGTCACGGCCTCGAAGCCCTTGTAGCCGGACTCGGCCAGCGTGGGCACATCCGGCAATTGCGACGAGCGCTTGGCCGACGTGATGGCCAGCACCTTGAGCTTGCCGTTGCGCACCTGGCCCAGCAGCGTGGGCACGGAGGACATGTACAGGTCGATCTGCCCGCCCACCAGGTCGGTCATGGCCTGGGCCGCGCCCTTGTAGGGGATGTGGCGCAGCTTGATGCCCGCCGCGTTCTCGGCCAGCTCGCCGGCCAGGTGGGCCACCGTGCCGTTGCCCGAGTAGCCCAGCGTGAGCGCGTCGGGCTTGCCCTTGGACGCAGCCACCACGTCGGCAAAGGTCTTGTAGGGCGAATTGGCCGGCGCGGCGATCACGATGGGCGACGACGACACCAGTGCCACGGGCACCAGGTCCTTGATGGGGTCGTAGGGCAGCTTGGGGTACAGCGTGGGGTTGATGGCCAGGTTGCTGGTCTGGCCCATGACCAGCGTGTAGCCGTCGGGGGCCGACTTGGCCACGGCGTCCACGCCCAGGTTGCCGCCCGCGCCGGGGCGGTTGTCCACGATCACGTTCCACTTGTTCTGGTCCGTGAGCTTTTGCGCCACGGTGCGCGCGATCATGTCGGTGCCGCCGCCGGGCGGGAACGGCACGATCAGGCGGATGGGCTTGTTCGGGTAGGTGGCCTGCGCCAGGGCTGCGCCTGCGGGTGCGGCCAGGGCGGCAAGGCCCAGCGCCGCATGGCACAGGTGCGCGCCGACGGCACGCGAAAGCGATGAAAAAGCTGGCATGGATTTGTCTCCGTTTATGGTGGTGCTTCACGCCGGTCCGCAGAACCTGCAAGGGCCCGGCGCCGTGGCCGCGACTTTACGCAGACGTTTCAACCCATACAATGCAGTTGCATACAGTGAAACGAATGGCACCATGAGCAACAGCCCCCGCCAGCCCGCACACCCTCCGCTGCCCCGCGCGCCCCAGCCTGCCGCACCGGCCTCCGCAGGCGAGGCCGAGCCCTCCGGGGGCGTCATCGCCGTCACCCGGGCCCTGCAGGTGCTGGAGGCCTTTGCCCTGGGCGAGTCCAGCCTGCCGCTGGCCGAGCTGAGCCGCCGCTGCGGCCTGCACAAGACCACGGTGCTGCGCCTGGCGCGCACGCTGGCACAGTCCGGCTTCATGGTGCAGCGCGAGGACGGCGACTGGCGCCTGGGCCCGGCCGCGGGCTGGCTGGGCGCGCGCTACCAGGCGGGCTTTGACGTGCAGAACGTGCTGGAGCCCGCGCTGCGCGAGCTGACCCACGCCACGGGCGAAAGCGCGGCCTTCTACGTGCGCGAGGGGAACGTGCGGACCTGCCTGGTGCGCGTGGAGGGCCCCCAGGCGCTGCGCCACCACGCCCGCATGGGCGAAGGCCTGCCGCTCGACAAGGGCTCGCCGGGCCGCGTGATCCTGGCGTTCTCGGGCGAGCCAGGCAAGGCCTATGAAGACATCCGCAGGAAGGGCTACCACTGGTCCATCGGCGAACGCGAGCAAGGCGTGGCCACGGTGTCGGCGCCGGTGTTCGGCATGCACTGGCGCCTGATGGGCTCGGTGTGCATCTCCGGCCCCGCATCGCGCCTGCCGGCCGAAAAGCTCGAAGCCCTGGCCCAGACGGTGATCGGCGCCGCGACGCAGCTGTCGTATGCGCTGGCGGGCAACACGGCAGCGCCCGCGCAAAGCCCCGTGCGCGCCACGCAGTGGCATCCCTGAATCCCGGATACTGATGCCTGCCACCTACTGAAAAATCGACAAGGAGACCCCTGTGACCCGCTACCCTGTGCCCTCGCTCGACAGCCTGCCCGAAGACATCCGCGTCCGCATCCTCGAAGTGCAGGAGAAGGCTGGCTTCATCCCCAACGTGTTCCTGGCGTTTGCCCGGCGCCCGGCCGAGTGGCGCGCGTTTTTTGCGTACCACGATGCGCTCATGCTCAAGGAAGAAGGCAGCCTCACCAAGGGCGAGCGCGAGATGATCGTCACCACCACCAGCGCCGCCAACCAGTGCCTGTACTGCGTGGTGGCGCATGGCGCCATCCTGCGCATCTACGAAAAGAAGCCTTTCCTGGCCGACCAGGTGGCGGTCAACCACCGCAAGGCCGACATCACGCCGCGCCAGCGCGCCATGCTCGACTTCGCGATGAAGGTCTGCGAACGCTCGCACGAGATCGAGGATGCCGACTTCGCCGCGCTGCACGCCCACGGCTTCGACGACGAGGACATCTGGGACATCGCGGCCATCACCGCGTTCTTCGGCCTGTCCAACCGCATGGCCAGCTTCGCGGGCATGCTGCCCAATCCCGAGTTCTACCTGATGGGCCGCGTGCCCAAGGCCAAGCCGGCCGCCTGACGCCATGCGCGCCGCGCCCGGGGTCTTGCTGCTGGCGCTCGCCTTCACGGCGGGTGCGGCGCGGTGCGCCGGGTTCGGGCCTCCCGCCGGAACGCTGACCGTGCACCCACTGCCCTTGGCCGTGCCCCCCGGCGCGCTGTCGCCGCTGCTGTCGTCCACGCTCTACCGCAGCGGGGACGCGGCACCGGCCTACTACCTGGGCGCGGGCGTGGGCATACCACGGCTGCAGATCGCGGACTCCCCCGGCGCCACGGCATGGAAGGTGGTGCCTGATACGGACTGCGCCCACCTGGAACCGGTGCCCGTCGCAGCGCTGCGGGCACCGGCCGTGCAGCCCGTCATGGTGCGGCAGAACCCGCTGCCCATGGACTGCGCGGCCGCATTCGAGGGCAGTTGCACCAGCCGCGACGGCCAGCTGCGCATCGCCACCACGTTCCAGGGCACGCACCGCAAGGCCCGCGTGGGCGGCGGCTTCTTCGGCACCGAAGGCCGCATCGACAGCACTTTCTATACGGGCGTGCGCACCCTGGCCATCGAACACCGGCCAACGGGCCGGATGCTGCGCATGCAGGAAAGCCTGTCCGACACCAATGGCTACAGCGCGCCACAGACCGCGGTCCGCTACCTGCCCGAGTTGCGGCGGGTGCTGCTGCTGGGCGCAGCGCAGGAGCGCGGCGTGCCGCTGGCCCACTGCATCGCGCTGCCGGCCGATTGAGCCCGCGGGCCGTCCGCCACCGCCTCAGCTGACCAGCGCCCGCATCCAGTCAGGCAGTTCCGTGGCCTTCTGCTGCGGAAAATCCACCCAGATCGTCGTGGCGCCGCCCGCGGCGCAGACCACGCCCGGCTGGTCCGCCCGCTCCATCGTGCCCCAGGTCTCGAACGTGGTGCGGCCCGGATCGCTCACATAGAGCTTGAGCAGCACGTCGGCCGGGTATTCGAGCTGGCGGTAGAAGTTGCAGAAGGCGTTGACGATCACCGGGCCCTGCCCGCGCGGGTCGGGGTTGCAGCCCACGGACACCATCCAGTCGATGCGCGCCGTTTCCAGGTAGCGGAAATACACGGTGTTGTTCACATGGCCCATGGCGTCCATGTCGCCCCAGCGCACGGGAAAGCGCATTTCATGGACGAGTTTCTTGACCTCAGGGATTTCGATCTTCATCGTTGACTCAGTTGTTTGCACGATCACGGCCTACGCAGCTGGCGCGCCCCACCCAACACCCGTGCCACCGTGGAACTGGCCCTGCCAGACCGCAGGGTGGCGTCTCCCTCAGGGAGAAGGCGCGCAGCGACTCAGGGGGAACCTATACCGCAAAACCGTCGTCCGCCGCAATGACCGCGCCGTTGATGAAATGGCTCTGGTCGCTGGCCAGCATCACCAGCAGCGCGTCCAGGTCTTGCGCGTTTCCCACGCGCTTGCGGGGCAGCATGTCGATGAGCTTCTTGCCCTGCTCGGTGTTCCAGTGGTGGTGGTTGATCTCGGTGTCGATGTAGCCGGGGCAGATGGCGTTCACGTTGATGCCGAACTTGCCCCACTCCATGGCCATGGCCTTGGTCATCTGCACCACGGCGGCCTTGCTCATGCAGTAGGCGCCGATCTGCGGCAGCACCTTGAGTCCGGCCATCGAGGCGATGTTGATGATGCGCCCGCCCGTGAAGCTGCCTGGCGCGGCGCCGCGCGAGCGGGCCAGCATGCGCTTGCCCACCTCCTGCGCGACGAAGAACGCACCCTTCACGTTGGTGTCGAAGATGAAGTCGTAGTCCTCGGGCGTCACGTCCTGGATGCGCTGCGTGGTGCTCACGCCCGAGTTGTTCACGAGGATGTCGATGGAGCCCATCTCCGTCTCGGCATGCGCCACGGCGGACTTGATCGAGGCATGGTCCGTCACGTCGAGTTCGATCACATGGGCATCGCCGCCCTCGCCTTCGATGCGTGCGCGCAGTTCCTTGAGCTTTTCGACCCGGCGGCTGGCCAGCACCACCCCGGCGCCGGCGCGGGCCAGCGTGCGGGCGAACTGCGCGCCCAGGCCGCTGGAGGCGCCCGTGATGAAGGCCACGCGGCCGGACAAGTCGATGCTGTAAGCCATTTAGAGTTTCCCCACTGATCAAAATAGAACGGTCGTTCGATTGTCTCTATTCCGTGAATACAATCAGTCGCCAGCCAGACAGGGCATTGCACCCTGCTCTGTAGAAAATAGCCCATTATCAAACGCCCGACGAGAAGCCCATGACAAACGAAGAAATCATCGCCCAGTATGGTCCCCGTGAATCGATGGAATACGACGTGGTGGTCGTTGGCGGCGGCCCCGGCGGCCTGGCCACCGCGATCCGCCTGAAGCAGCTGGCCGCTGAAAAAGGCCAGGATGTCTCGGTGGTGGTGCTGGAAAAAGGCTCCGAGCCCGGCGCGCACATCCTCTCGGGCGCCATCATGGACCCCAAGGCGCTCTCCGAGCTGATCCCCGACTGGAAAAAACGCGGCGCCCCGCTGAACCAGCCGGTGACCGATGACGCCTACATCTTCCTGTCGGAAAAGTCGGGCTTTCGTGTCCCCAACGTCTTCCTGCCGCCGTTCGCGCAGAACCACGGTAACTACATCGTTCGCCTGGGCGACGTGACCAAGTGGATGGCCGAGCAGGCCGAGGCGCTGGGCGTGGAGATCTTCCCCGGCTTCGCGGCCGCCGAGGTGCTCTACAACGACAACGGTTCCGTCAAGGGCGTGGCCACCGGCAACATGGGTGTCGGCAAGGACGGCGAGCCCACCGAGAACTTCCAGCTGGGCATGGAACTGCTGGGCAAGTACACCGTGTTCGCCGAAGGCGCACGCGGCCACCTGGGCCGCCAGCTGATCGCGCGCTACAAGCTGGACGCAGACCGCGACCCGCAAAGCTTCGGCATCGGCGTGAAGGAGCTGTGGGAGATCGACCCCAAGAAGCACCAGCCCGGCTTCGTGATGCACACCGCCGGCTGGCCCATGGAGAACGACACCTACGGCGGCGCGTTCCTGTACCACCTGGACGACAACAAGGTCGCGCTCGGTTTCGTGACCGGCCTGGGCTACCAGAACCCCTACCTCAGCCCGTTCGAGGAATTCCAGCGCTGGAAGACGCACCCGAACGTCCGCTACTACTTCGAGAACGACAAGGGCGAGATCACCGCCAAGCGCCTGTCGTATGGCGCGCGCGCCATCAACGCCAGCGGCATCAACGCCCTGCCCAAGACCATCTTCCCGGGCGGCGCGCTCGTGGGCTGCAACGCGGGCTACCTGAACGTGGGCCGCATCAAGGGCAGCCACGCCGCCATCAAGACCGGCATGCTGGCCGCGGAGGCTGCCTACGACGCCATCGTGGCCGGCCGCCAGCACGACGAACTCAAGGCCTACCCCGAGGCATTCGAGGCCAGCTGGCTCTACACCGAGCTGAACAAGGACCGCAACTTCAAGAACTGGTTCAAGTACGGCCTGACCACGGCCACGCTGATGAACGGTTTCGAGCAGTTCGTGCTGCGCGGCCACATCCCCTGGACGCTGCACCGCGACAAGCCCGACCATGCCTACTTGAAGCCCGCGGCCGAGTGCAAGCCCATCGTCTACCCCAAGCCCGACGGCAAGCTGACCTTCGATCGCCTCTCCAGCGTCTTCATCAGCAACACCAACCACGAAGAAAACCAGCCCGCCCACCTGACGCTCAAGGATGCGAGCGTGCCGGTCAACATCAACCTGGCCAAGTACGCCGGCCCCGAGGCCCGCTACTGCCCGGCGGGTGTGTACGAGTTCGTGCCCGACACCGCCAAGGGCGGCGATGCGCAGCGCCTGCAGATCAACGCGCAGAACTGCGTGCACTGCAAGACCTGCGACATCAAGGACCCGACGCAGAACATCGTGTGGGTCACGCCCGAGGGCGGCGGCGGCCCCAACTACTCGGGCATGTAGCTATAAAAATCATAGCGCCTTGCGCTTGATGGGCCTGCGCTGCAGGCCTTTTTTTATTGGATTTTCCAAACTCAAACCGCTGCACGAACGAGCTGGAACTGCCCCATGGCCTGCGCCAGCCGGTGCGCCTGGTCCTGGAGGCTCTGCGCGGCCGCCGCGCCCTCTTCCACCAGCGCGGCGTTCTGCTGCGTCATGTGGTCGAGCTGGTCCACCGCCTGGCTCACCTGGCCGATCTGCGTGCTCTGTTCGGTGCTGGCCTCGTTGATCTCGGACATCAGCGCAGTCACGCGCTCCACGCTGCGGACGATGTCGTCCATGGTGGAGCCCGCGGTCACCACCAGCCTCGCGCCGTCGCTCACCTTGTCCACGCTGTCGGCGATCAGCGCCTTGATCTCGCGCGCCGCGTTGGCGCTGCGCCCGGCCAGGCCCCGCACCTCGCTGGCCACCACGGCGAATCCGCGGCCCTGCTCACCGGCACGGGCCGCCTCCACCGCCGCGTTCAACGCCAGGATGTTGGTCTGGAACGCGATGCCGTCGATGATGCCCACGATGTCGGCGATCTTCTGGCTGCTGGCATTGATCTCTTCCATCGTCGTGACCACCTGGCCGACCACCTCGCCACCTTTGCTGGCCACCCCCTTGGCATTGCGCGCCAGCGCATGGGCCTGACCGGTGCTGTCGGCATTGGCCGCCACCATCTGCGCCAGCTGGGCAATGCTCGCCGCCGTCTGCTGCAGGCTGCTGGCCGCATGCTCGGTGCGCGCGCTCAGGTCGGTGTTGCCCGCCGCCACCTCGGAGCTGGCCACGTGGATGGAATCGCCCGCATCGCGCACCTCGGTCACCACATAGTGCAAGGACTCGACCATGGCGTTGAGCGCGGTGAGCAACTGCCCGATCTCGTCCGTGCGGCGGGTCTCCAGGTGCACCGTGAGATCGCCGTTCGCCACCTGCGCGGCGGCCTCGCACGCCTGGCGCAGCGGCAGCACGATGGAGCGCCGCAGCAGCCACCCGAACAACCCCGACAGGCCCACCACCACCAGCACGGCGATGGCGCTGATCCATTGCGCGCGCAATGCGTCGGCGACCATGGTGTCGGCCGCCGCCAGCGATGACTGCTCCGACGCATCGAGCAACAGGTCGATCGCCTGCAGGTAGCGCGTGAGCGCTGCGGCATGGTCCTGCAGCTCCTTCTGGCTGATCACCTTGGACTCCAGGGCGTTCTGCACCAGCGTGTCGCGCAGTGCCGCGTACTGCTGGCGCTGCGCCTGGGCCGCCGCCCACAGGGGCTTGGTGTGCTCGGCGGTGGAAGCACCGGCCAGCGCCGCCTCGATGCGCCCGCGCATGGCGTCTTCATCCGCCAGCTGCTTGCGCAGCTCGGCCACCAGGGGGAAAACGTCGGACGACACCGTGGCGCGCAGCGCGATCTGGCCGATGGTGACGGACTGCGTCTTCCAGTCGCGCACCGAGCGCTCGATGGGCAGCTGCTCACCCGCAAGCAGAGCGGCCTGGCGGCGGGTGCCCTCGCCTGTCATCCAGGTCATCGCACCCAGCAGGGCCACCGCGCAGCCCAGCAGGCCAAAGCTGGTGGCGAGCTTCTGGCCCACGCTCAGGTTGCGCCGCCGGGGGGGCGCCGCGGTGCCGCCGCCGTCGGCGGTGCGCGCCGACGCCTGGGCCCGTGGCGAAGCCCTTGCCTGGGCGGGCAATGCCGACGCGGTGGTGGCAGGCAGATAGCTCATGAAAATCCCTTCCCTGGTTCAACATGCGCCCCACGGGGGCGGCTGGCGTGCAGGAACGCAAGCGCCGTGCCTGCCCCTGGCCGCGGCGTTCCTGCCCCGGCTCAATGCGCCGCACATTCCCCATAGCCGCCGCCGCCGGGCGTGGAGATCTCGAACACATCGCCCGGCTCCATGAGCGCGGCGCCGATGTGGCCCAGTTCCTCAACCTGGCCATTGGCGCGCAGCACCCGGTTGGACCCGGCACGGCCCGGCTGGCCGCCTGCCATGCCAAAGGCGGGATTGAGCCGGCCGTTGGACAGGATGCTGGCGGTCATGGCCTGCAGAAAGCGCACGCGCCGCACGCCGCCATCGCCGCCGGCCCAGCGCCCGGCGCCGCCGGACCCGCGCTGGATCTCGTAGCTGTCGAGTACCACCGGGAAGCGGAACTCCAGCACCTCGGGGTCGGTCAGGCGCGAGTTGGTCATGTGGGTCTGGACCACGCTGGTGCCGTCGAACCCGCGCACCGTGCGGCCCGAGGCATCGAACACCGCGCCCGCGCCGCTGCCGCCGGCGATGGTTTCGTAGTACTGGTACTGCGCGTTGCCAAAGGTGAAGTTGTTCATGGTGGGCTGGCTGCCCGCCATCACGCCCAAGGCGCCGAACAGCGCATTGGTGATGCAGGTGGACGTCTCCACATTGCCCGCCACCACCGAGGCCGGCGGGTTGGGGTTGAGCATGGAGCCCTGCGGGATGAGGACCTGCAAGGGCTTCAAGCACCCGGCGTTGAGCGGAATGTCGTCGTCCACCAGCGTGCGGAACACGTACAGCACCGCGGCCATGCACACCGCACGCGGCGCGTTGAAGTTGTTGGTCTGCTGCGCGCTGGTGCCCGCGAAGTCGATCACCGCGCTGCGCTCGGCCACGTTGACCTTGACCGATACGCTGATCTGCGCGCCGTTGTCGAGCGGCAGGGTGAACTGCCCGTCCTTGAGCTGCGTGATCACGCGGCGCACCGATTCTTCGGCGTTGTCCTGCACATGGCGCATGTAGGCCTGCACGACGGGAAGGCCGAACTGCTCCACCATCTTCGCGAGCTCCTGCACGCCCTTTTCGTTGGCCGCGATCTGCGCGCGCAGGTCGGCCAGGTTCTGCTCTGGGTTGCGGCTCGGGTACGCCGTGGTGCCGCCGCCCGTGGCCAGCAGGGTGCGCACCTCCTCTTCCAGGAAGATGCCGCGGTCCACCAGCTTCACGTTGTTGATCTGCACGCCCTCTTCGTCGATGCGCGTGGAAAACGGCGGCATGGAGCCCGGCGTGGTGCCGCCGATGTCCGCATGGTGGCCCCGGCTGCCGACGTAGAACGTGGGCTCCGCGCCTTCGGCCACGTACACCGGCGTGATCACCGTCACATCGGGCAGATGGGTGCCGCCATGGTAGGGGTCGTTGAGCATGAACACATCGCCGGGGTGCATCTTGCCGGTGTTCTCGCGGATCACGGTCTTGATGCTCTCGCCCATCGAACCCAGGTGCACCGGCATGTGCGGCGCGTTGGCGATCAGGTTGCCGGTGGCATCGAACAGCGCGCAGCTGAAGTCCAGCCGCTCCTTGATGTTCACCGAGTACGCGGTGTTCTGCAGCTGCAGGCCCATCTGCTCGGCGATGTTCATGAACAGGTTGTTGAACACCTCCAGCAGCACCGGGTCCACCGTGGTGCCGGCGGCGTACTGCACCTTGCGCGCGGTCACGCGGTCCAGCACCAGGTGGTCCAGGTCGGTCAGGCGCGCCGACCAGCCCGGCTCCACCACGGTGGTGGTGTTCTTCTCGGCAATGATCGCGGGGCCGGGGACCACGTCGCCGGGGCGCAGGTCCTCGCGCACCACCAGGGCTGCGTCGTGCCACTCGCTGCCCGAATACATCTTCACCGTTTCGCGCAGCGGGTGCTTGCGGTGGGCGTGCACCGGCAGGCGCGGCTCTGCGGGCGCATCGCCGGCGATCACCGCCTCGACCGACACGGCCTCCACCACCAGGCCCTTGCCCACCATCAGGAAGGCAAAGCGCTGGCGGTACGCCGCTTCGAAGGCGGACTGGATGGCCGCCATGTCGCCAAAGGGCACGACCAGCGCGGAGTCGGTGCCTTCGTAGCGCACATGCACGTTGTGGCGCACCTGCACCGGGTTGGCACTGACCTGCTGGCGCTCCAGCTCGGCCTGGGCGGCAGAGCCCAGCGTGTCCAGGCGCTCGGCGATCAGAGGCAGCACCTCGGCGGCCAGTGGCATCTCCACCGCCTGCTCGCGGATCACGTTCTGGTCCGCCAGGCCCATGCCGTAGGCACTGAGCACGCCCGCCAGCGGGTGCACGAACACCCGCGTCATGCCCAGGGCATCGGCCACCAAACAAGCATGCTGGCCGCCCGCGCCGCCAAAGCATTGCAGCGTGTAGCGCGTGACGTCGTAGCCGCGCGCCACGCTGATCTTCTTGATCGCGTTGGCCATCTGCTGCACGGCGATCTGGATGAAGCCTTCGGCCACTTCCTCGGGCTTGCGCCGGGTCTGCGTGGCGATGTCCTGAAAACGTTCGCGCACCGCGTCGGCGTCCAGCGTCTCATTGGCGGCCGGGCCGAACACGCTGGGGAAGTAGCGTGGCTGCACCTTGCCGACCATCACGTTCGCGTCCGTCACGGCCAGCGGGCCACCCCGGCGGTAGCTGACGGGGCCGGGGTTGGCACCCGCGCTCTCCGGGCCCACGCGGAACCGCGAGCCGTCGTACGCCAGCACCGAGCCGCCGCCGGCCGCCACCGTGTGGATGCTCATCATGGGCGCGCGCATGCGTACACCCGCCACATGAGTCTCGAACTCGCGCTCGAACGCACCGGCGTAGTGGCTCACGTCGGTGGACGTGCCGCCCATGTCGAAGCCGATGACCTTCTCGTGCCCCGCCAGGCCCGCCGTGCGCGCCATGCCCACGATGCCGCCCGCCGGGCCGGACAGGATCGCGTCCTTGCCCTGGAAGGTGCCCGCATCGGTCAGGCCGCCCGACGACTGCATGAAGAACAGCTTGACCCCTGGCATCTCGCTGGCCACCTGGTCCACGTAGCGGCGCAGGATGGGCGAGAGGTATGCATCCACCACCGTGGTGTCGCCCCGGCTCACGAACTTCATCATGGGGCTGGTTTCATGCGATGTGCTGATCTGCGTGAACCCCACCGACAGGGCGATGCGCTGCGCCGCCTTTTCGTGCTGCGCGTAGCGGTAGCCGTGCATGAACACGATGGCCACGCTGCGCAGGCCGCGCCCATAGGCGGCCAGCAGGTCGCCCCGGAGCGTGGCTTCATCCAGCAGCTGCAGCACGTCCCCCCGGGCGCCCATGCGCTCGCGGGCCTCGATCACGTCGCTGTACAGCAGCTCGGGCAGCTGGATGTGGCGGTCGAAGAGGCGTGGGCGGTTCTGGTACGCGATGCGCAGCGCGTCGCGAAAGCCGCGCGTGGTGACCAGCAGCGTGGGCTCGCCCTTGCGCTCCAGCAGCGCGTTGGTGGCCACCGTGGTGCCCATCTTCACGCACTCCACTTGCGCTGACGTGACCGGCTCGCCGGGTTTCAGCCCCAGCAGGTGCCGTATGCCCGCCACCGCCGCGTCCTTGTACTGCTCGGGGTTTTCGGACAGCAGCTTGTGGGTGGTGAGCGACCCATCGGGCCGCCTGGCCACGATGTCGGTGAAAGTGCCGCCCCGGTCGATCCAGAACTGCCAGCGGTTGCCAGCCGGTGCGGTGGTCACTGTAGAGGGAACTTGCATGGTGATGAGACTCACTGGTTAACGTTGAAAGTAGTACGGAATGAAAATCTTGTTGGCCTCATTGCCGACGGACTGCACCCACTCGCGGGAGAAGCGTTCTCCCAGGCGCCGGAGTTCGGAGTCCAGCTCGGCAGGGGCGCGGTCCACCTTGATGCCCCTGCGCTGAAGTTCGGCCACCGACTCTTCGGCCACCGCCGCGCTCAGGGCCCAGCCGCGCGCCTCGGCCTGCGCGGCGGCCTGGACCACCGCCTCGCGCACGCTGGCGGGCAGCGCATCGAAGGCCTGCTGGTTGACAAAAACGATGTTCTTGGGAAACCAGGCGTTGATGCCGTAGTACTGCCGGATCTGGCCCCAGACCTGGTTTTCCACCCCGGTCAGGGCCGAGGTGATCATGGAGTCGAGCTTGCCCGCCGACAGCGCCTTGTTGACGTCGACCATGGGCACATCCACCGGCGTGGCGCCCAGCATTTGCGCGATGCGCACCGTGGCGGGGTTGTACGTGCGCATGCGGGTGCCCTTGAAATCGGCCGATGAGCGCACGGGTGCAACGCTCAGGAGCCCCTGCGGCGGCCAGGGCACGGCGTACAGCGCCTTGATGCCCTTGGCCGCAAGGTGCGTGTCGATCAGAGGCCGCTGCAGGTCCCACAGGCGGCGCGCATCGGCATAGCTGTGCACCACGAAGGGCACGGCATCGGCCCCGGCGATGGGCATGTCTGCCACCAGGCTGGTCATGATGGTCTCGCCCGCCTGGGCCTTGCCGCCCTGCACTGCGGCCGGAATGTCCGCCAGCCTGGCCAGCGTGTTGTTGGCGTGCACCTCGATGCGCAGGGCGCCTGAGGATGCGCGCTCCACATCCTGCGCAAACTGGACGATGTTGCGCGTGTGGAACGACTCCACCCGGTAGCCGGTGGCCAGCTTCCACTGTGTCTGGGCGTGCAGCGCCGGGGCCACGGCGAGCGCGGCCAGCAAGACCATCTTCATGGCAAGCTCCTGTTGGGGGATGAGGGGCCGGCGCGGGGGCCGGCAGACACAGGGGAAAACGGGCCGACGCAGGCCGCGGTTGCTACTTCGGCTGGCCCATCACGAGGTCAGGGACGATGGTGACGATCTGCGGGAAGACCGTGATCAGGCCGATGCACACCACCAGGCACAGGAAGAACGGTATGGCCGCCTTGGCGATCAGGTTGCTGTCCTTGCCGGTCATGTTCTGCAGCACGAAGAGATTGAACCCGACGGGCGGCGTGACCTCGGCGATCTCGACCAGCAGGATCACGAAGATGCCGAACCAGATGAGATCGAACCCGGCCTTCTCGACCATGGGCATCACGACCGCAGCGGTCAGCACGATCATGCTGATGCCGTCGAGCGCGGTGCCCAGCACCAGGTACACGCCCACCAGGCAGGCGATCAGCGCGTAGGGCGACAGGTGCATCGAATCGACCCATTCGGCCAGCTCGCGCGGTATGCCGGTAAAGGCCATGGTCTTGGTGAGGAACGCGGCGCCCGCCAGGATGAACATGATCATGCAGCTGGTGCGCGCCGAGCCCGCCAGGCCTTCCTTGAAGTTCTGCCAGGTCAGCGCCCTGCACCATGCGGCCAGTGCCAGGGCACCCACCACACCGTAGGCCGCGCACTCGGTGGCCGTCGCCCAGCCGGCCACCAGGGACCAGCAGATGAACACGATCAGCAGCGCACAGGGAATCAGGTTGCGCGACAGATACAGCTTTTCGCGGAAGGTGGTGGGCGGCTCGTCGGCAGGCATGAGCTGCTTGTTGCGCACGGACCACCAGGCGATGTAGCCCGAGAACAGCAGCATCAGCAGCAAGCCGGGCAAGAAGCCCGCCAGGAAGATGCGGATGATGGAGGCATCGGCCGCCACGGCGTACACCACCATGGTGATGGACGGCGGAATCAGGATACCGAGCGTGCCTGCCGTGGCCAGCGAACCGATCGCGATGCTCTCGTTGTAACCGCGCTTCTTGAGCGCAGGCAGCGAGACCTTGGCGATGGTGGCGCAGGTGGCCGCCGACGAACCCGACACCGAGCCGAAGATGCCGCAGCCCAGGATGGTGGTGTGGAACAGCCGGCCGGGCACACGGCTCAGCCAGGGGGCGAGGCCGCTGAACATGTCCTCGCTCAGCCGGGTGCGAAACAGGATCTCCCCCATCCAGATGAACAGGGGAAGCGCCGCCAGCTCCCAGCTCGCGTTGCTCTCCCAGAAGGCCGAAAAGAGGTTCAGCCCGGGCTGGCTGCTGGTGAAGAAGGCCTGGCCGACCCAGCCGCAGATGGCCAGCGTCATGGCGATCCAGACACCGCCGGACAGCATGAGCAGCATGAGCAGCAACAGGAAGGCGCCGATGGAAAGAATGTCCATGGGGATGCTCCTTAAAGATCCGAAGAAAAGTCGCCCTTGGCGTGGCGCTCTTCCACCAGCCGCACAAAGGTAGGCACGCCGCCCTGCACCACGATCCACCACTCATCGACCACGGCGACGAGAAAGAGCACGGAGCCCAGCGCAAAGCTCATCTGCGGGATCCAGATGGGAATCGCCCACAGGCCCTGGGCCAGTTCCTTGAACTGCCAGCTTTCGTAGGTGAAGACACAGGCCCACCAGGTGAGGTAGCCGATGGCCACGGCCGCGACGGTCAGGCAGGCCACCTCGTACTTGCGGCGCGTGGCGGGAGACAGCTTCTCCAGCACCAGCGTCACGCGCACGAAATCGCCGTGCTTGAAGGCATGGGCCATGGTCAGGAAGGCCGCTGCGGCACACAGCCAGGCCACCACGTCGTTGATGGCGCCGGTCGGAAAGCCGAACTGGCGCCCGAGCGACTGGACCACCATCAGCACGCAGATGACGGCGATGCAGGCAGCCCCGACGGCGCCGGCGGCCAGGTACGCGCCGTCCAGCGCGCGCCGCAGCACGTGCGGCGGCATGGCCAGGGCCGGGGGCGCATCGCCCGCAATGGCCGATGTAGGAGGCATGAGGGACATGGCGGCCTGCTCACTTCTTGCCGTTGTAGGCATCGATGACAGCCTTGCCGTCATCGCCCGCGGTCTTGATCCAGTCGGCCGTCATGCGCTCACCCACGGTCTTGAGCTCCTTCTTGAGGTTCTCGGCGCTCACGTCCACCTGCATGCCCTTGGCGGCCAGTTCCTTGAGGTACTCCTGGTCCTTTTGCTCGCTCAGCGCCCAGCCGCGCTGCTCGGCAATCGCGGCCTGCGCCAGCACCGCGTCCTGCGTGGCCTTGTCCAGGCTGTCGAAGGCCTTCTGGTTCACCACCACGGCATTGCGCGGCAGCCAGGCCGCCACGCCGTAGAAGTACTTCACGCTTTCGTAGAGCTTGCTGTCCACGCCGCTGGCGCTGGAGGTGAGAAAGTTGTCCACGGTGCCCGTGGCCAGCGCCGCCGACAGCTCGGCCAGCTGGATCGTCACCGGCTGCGCGCCGATGAGGTTGGCGATGGCCGACGTGGCCGGGTTGTAGGCCCGCATCTTGGTGCCCTTGAGGTCCTTGAGGGCCGTGACAGGCTTCACCGAATACAGGCTCTGCGCCGGCCATGGCACGGTGTAGAGCAGCTTCATGCCCTGTGCCCCCAGCGTCTTGACCAGCAGCGGGCGCGAGGACTGGTCCAGGCGCTTGGAGTCCGCATAGCTCGTGGCAAGGAACGGAATGGAGTCCACACCGTAGACCGCCGCCTCGTTGGCAGCGCCGGAAAGGATGAACTCGCCGATCGCCACCTGCCCGGACTGCACGGTGCGCTTGATTTCATTGGCCTTGAACAGCGATGCGTTGGGGTGCACCGTGATCTTGAGCTTGCCGCCGCTGGCCTTGCCTACGTCCTGCACGAACTGCTGCAGGTTCTGCACCTGGAAGGTGTTGACGGCATAGCCCGAGGGCAGGTCCCACCTGGTCTCGGCATGGGCCAGGCATGCGGCGGCCGCGGCGCACAGGCCGAACATCATTTTCTTCATGGGGAAACTCCTTGGTTAAAAGCTGGCGAGGTGGTGATTGAGAAGGTCGGTGACCAACATGCACCCTGGGGAATGGGTGATGCAGAACGCGGGCTGGGCGTTCAGGATGGCGGACTGTGGCGTGACGCCGCAGGCCCAGAAGACAGGGATCTCGCCGGGCATCAGCGGCACGGCGTCGCCGTAGTCGGGTTCTGCGATGTCCGCAATGCCGATGAGCGCAGGGTCGCCGATGTGCACCGGCGCGCCATGCACGTTGGGAAAGCGCGATGTGACCTGCACCGCACGGATCACGTCGGCCGCAGGCATGGGCCGCATGGAGACCACCATGGCGCCCCCGAAGGGCCCTGCCGGCTGCGTGGCAATGTTCGTGCGGTACATCGCCACGTTCTTGCCTTCGTTGATGTGGCGCAGGCTGATGCCGGCCTCCTGCAGCGCGGACTCGAACGAGAACGAGCAGCCGAGGATGAAGGTCACGAGGTCGGGGCGCCACAGGTCGGCGATGTCTGGCACCTCCTGCGTGAGCTCGCCGTGGCGCCAGACGCGGTACTGCGGCACATCGCTGCGGATGTCGATGCCGCCCCCGAGCGTGGGCAGCGCGAACTGGCCGGGCTCGCTCACCGCCAGCACCGGGCAGGGCTTGGGGTTGCGCTGGCAAAAGCGCAGGAAGTCGCCCGCTTGCACTTCAGGCAGGATCACCAGGTTGCCCTGCACCCGGCCATGGGCCAGGCCGCTGGTGTGTGATGCCCAGCCGCCTCGCCGGATCACGCTGCGCACATGGACGGGGTCGTCGATGCCCTCGGACCCAAAAACCGCCAGCGCTTTTTCTTGAACTGAATCCACCGTGTTTCCTTGTCGTGGGAAATGCCATTTGTCTGGCGTTGGGCGGATTGTGTTGGGGGGCGGCAGGCGCTGGCAAATTCAAAAAATTTTGCTCAGGTCATCGATTTTTTCGATGCACTTCATTGGGGCAAGGGGAACCAAGTTGGTGCCAAGGGATTACCCTGATATCCGCTTCAGGGTTAACCCCAGGGTGTTGTGGAGCGCCCGCCACGGGGACGGTTGCGATGGCGACACCGAGGCACTGCGGCATCCGCAGATGCATGGCCCTGGGCCGTGGAGTGGCACGCCTGTGCTCGGGTGCCCTGTGCCTCTCAGGACCGCGGGGCGCTGCTTCTTTTGCGGGGAGTGCGGGTGGGCCCCTTGGGCCCCGGCTGGATGTTCTCGATGAAGTCGATCGAGGAGCGAACGATGGCTTCCATCGCGGGCGAGGAAGGATCCTCGCGGTAGCTCACGTGGATGGGCAGGGGCTTGAGCACGGTGTCGCACGCCAGGGCGCGCAGGTCTGGAAACGCCAGCATGCGTTCCACCGCCAGGCGCGGCAGCGTGGCCACGCCGAAGCCGCCCTGCACCAGCTGCACCATCGCCGAAATGGACGACACCGTGTGCACGCGGCGCGGCTCCACCTGCGCATTGCGAAAGGTGTCGAGCAGGTACACGTGCGGCTGCGAGCCGCGCTGGAAGGTGAGGATGTCCGTGTCGGCAAAATCATCGAGCACATAGCGGCGCTTGCGGTGGATATTGCCGTTGCCCACGAACACCATCTCCATGGGCGTCACCGCCTGGCTGCGCATGCCGTCGGCCGATGCAGGCAGCGCCGCGAACACGACGTCGAGCGAGCCCCGCCGGATCTGATCGAGCAGCACGGGCGTGGACTCGACCGTGAGCTCGAGCTCCAGCAAGGGGTTGTCCTTGCGCAGCTGCTCCACCCATGGAATGAGCCAGGAGTGCAGCACCGATTCGATGGCGCCCAGCCGGATCGACACCTCCAGCGGCCCGCCCGATCCCATCTCGGTCTTGAGCTGGCGCTGCAGCTCCAGCATGCGCTTGGCGTAGGTCAGAAACCGTGTGCCGGCCACGGTGAGCTTGAAGTGCTTGTCGCGCCGGTCCAGCAGCAACACACCCAGCTCCTCCTCCAGCGCGGCGATGCGGCTGGACATGGCCGACTGCGTGAGAAACAGCTTTTCCGCGGCGCGCGTGACACTTTTGAGGGAGGCCACCCAGTAGAAGGCTTCGACGAAACGCAGGTTCATGGCGAGGGGTCCCAGGGCATCACTGACGAATGGCTGACGGGGCGCGCGCACCGCCGTGGTGCGCAGGAGCGCGCCAGGCTGGGTGGCGTCATGCCGTCCGGTGCAAAAACGGCGCCATTCTGCAACGGCCGACTCCACAACACTTTTTGCCGGCAGGAAAAAAGAGGCCACGACGCAACGCCTGCTGACCCAGGGCATGGCGCGCCGCCAGCGCAGTGCATGGACGACACGGATCAGGACCATCGATGTCCGAACCCCTCCCTCTGCACTGCAGCGCCACGCTGAGGCGAATCAGCCCGCAAACAGTGGCAGGTCTGCCTTCTTGAGCGTGCGCAGCACGAAGCTCGAGCGGCTGTGGCGTATGCCCTTGATCTTGTAGAGCTTCTCGCGCAGCAGGCGCTCGTAGTCGCGCGTGTCCTTGACCACGATGCGCAGCAGATAGTCATAGTCACCGGAGACCAGATGCGCCTCGATCACCTCGGGAATGCTGGCCAGCGTTTCGCCAAACTTTTCAAGCGTGTTGTCCGAATGGCTGTCCAGCGTGACCTGCACGAGCACCATGTCCGCCAGGTCCAGCGACTGCGGGTTGATGCGCACGGTGTAGCCCTGGATGACACCGGCCTCCTCCATCTTCTTGATGCGGCCCCAGCACGGCGAAGCGCTCAGGCCCACCGCCTGGCCGATCTCCTGCAGGCTGGCACGGGCGTTCCCCTGAAGCACAGCGAGAATTTTTCTGTCAAGGCGGTCCATGGCCACAATTATTCATGAATATCACCATATGCAGCAAATTTTTCTGCAAATTTGAAAATTCAAGCGAAAGATGGAAAGAACTGCTGCGCCTTGCAGCGCATACTTTGGACATCAAGGCGCTCTTACCGGAGCGCACAAACTGACAGGGCCCCGGACTGGTTACCGCCAGACCGGGGCGCTTGACAAGCAAGCACCTACCTTCGCGGCCGCCCGGCTGCCCCCTTCCCCCTCCCCCTTGCCTGGCCCAGGCCAGCAGCCTGCCTTTGTCGCCTCGGCGACGATTGCCTCCTTCCTGCGCGTTAATAAGCACGCTTACCAGCACAAACCCCGATGCCCCGGGCCATGCTGCAGCGCCATAATTTTCAGGACCGCCAACCCATGCTGCCAGCACCCTTTCCGCTGGTGCGTGCAAGGGGGCGCGGCAAGAAACATACTCACAGGAGACACCATGCAATTGACTTCCCTCGCTGCGGGCCTGGGCCTTGCGCTCGGCTTGATGGCCACCGCCAGCGCGCAGACCACCACGCTCAAGATCGGCTACGCCACGGCGCCCGATTCGCACTACGGCGTGGGGTCCAAGGTCTTCTGCGACGAAGTCGAGAAGGGCACGCAGGGGCGCTACAAGTGCCAGTACTTCCCCAACTCCGCGCTGGGCGGCGAGCGCGAGCAGATCGAGGCCATCCAGCTCGGTACGCAGGACCTGGTGAACACCTCCACCGGCCCCGTGGGCAATTTCGTGCCCGAAGTGAAGATCGTGGACATCCCCTTCCTGTTCCGCGACTACGACCATGCGCGCAAGGTGATGGACGGCCCCATCGGCCAGGACATCCTGACCAAGTTCCCGAGCAAGGGCATCATCGCGCTGGCCTGGACGGAGAACGGTTTCCGCCACATGACCAACAGCAAGCGCGACATCGTCAAGCCCGAGGACGCCAAGGGCCTGAAGATGCGCACCATGGAGAACAAGGTGCACATGGACGGCTACCGCACCTTCGGCATCCTGCCCACGCCCATGGCCTTCCCCGAGCTGTTCGGCGCCATGCAGCAGGGCACGGTGGACGGCCAGGAGAACCCCATCCCCGTGATCCTGTCGGCCAAGTTCTCGCAGGTGCAAAAGCACCTGTCGCTCACCGGCCACGTGTACTCGCCGGCGCTGCTGCTGCTCTCGCCCAAGGTCTGGAACAAGCTCAATGACGCGGACAAGAAGGTCTTTACCGATGCCGCCAAGAGCGCCTCGGTGGCCCAGCGCAAGAAGGTCAACGACGACGAGAACAACGGCATCGCCCTGCTGGAGCAGCAAGGCATGAAGGTCACCAAGACGGTGGACGGCGCGGCCTTCCGCGAAGCCCTCAAGCCCGCCTATGTGGGCTACGCCAAGGAGTTCGGCGCCGACAACATCAAGAAGATCCAGGACGTTCGTTAACTCTTTTGAGCGACTCACACAGCCCTCCTGGCGTCGTTGTTGCGTCTTGCCGTACTGGTTGTACTGTCTGCGACGCAACGCCTAGCCAGGACCGCTTCGCTGGGCTGTGTGAGCCGCTCTTGACCCGCGCCCCGCATCGCCCGGCCCACACAAGGCGCCGGGCGCTTTTGCTTTGACCCTGCACGCCCTTGTCCAAGACCGTCCCGTGAAAACCTTCGAACGCTATTTTCTGGCCGCCAACCGCTGGGCATTGATCCTGCTGCTGGCGGCCATGTCCATCATCATCTTCACCAACGTGGTGATGCGCTACGTCACCCACAACTCGCTCGAATGGGCCGAGGAGGTGTCGCGCCACATGATGATCTGGCTGACCTTCCTGGGCGCCGGCCCCGTGCTGCGCTATGGCGGCCACATCGCGGTGGAGAACCTGCAGGATGCCCTGCCCCGCGCGGGCGCCATCGCCCTGCGTGCCGTGGTCGCGGCCTTGCTGTTCGCCTTCTTCGGCTTCATGGTCTGGTACGGCTGGCTGTACATGCAGCGCACCATGTTCCAGATGACGGCCGTGACGCAGATCCCGTTCGCCTACATCTACAGCGCCATGCTGATCGGCGGCGTGCTGCTGATCGTGCACTTTTTGTTCATCGTGCGCGGCTACGTGCTCGACCGCAACTTTGCGGCCGATGAACACTTCGATGCGAATGCGAGTGCCTCCCTATGAGCGCGTCCATCATCCTCATCGTTTCGGCCTGCCTGTTCCTGGCCATGGGCGTGCCCGTGGCGTTTGCGCTGGGCCTGGCCACCGCGGCCACGCTGATCCTGGCCGAGAGCTACCCGCTGATGGTGCTGCTCAAGGAGACCTTCACCGGCATCGACAGCTTTCCGTTGATGGCCGTGCCCTTCTTCATCCTCGCGGCCGAGCTCATGAGCGGCGGCTCGCTGACCGAGGTGCTGCTGAGGTTTGCCGGGCAGTTCGTGGGCCACAAGCGCGGCGGGCTGGGCTACACCAACGTGGTCTCGCTGACCTTCTTCTCGGGCATCTCGGGCTCGGCGCTGGCCGATGCGGCGGGGCCGGGGTCGATGCTGATCCGCATGATGGACAAGGCCGGCTACGACCGTTCGTACGCGGCGGCTCTCACGGCCTCGACGGCCATCGTCGGGCCCATCATCCCGCCGTCCATCATCATGATCATCTATGCGCTGCAGGATGAAACGGTGTCGGTGGGTGCGCTGTTCGTGGCCGGCCTGCTGCCGGGCCTGCTGATCGCGGTGGCCATGTGCGTCGTGAACTTCCACGTCTCCAAGAAGCGCAACTACAAGGGCGACGGCCGGATGCCGCCGCTGGCCGAGATCCTGCAGACCACCTGGAAGGCGCTGCCCGCCATTTTGCTGCCGGTGGTGATCCTGGGCGGCATGCGCGCCGGCTGGTTCACGCCCACCGAGGCCTCGGTGGTGGCGGTGTTCTATGCGCTGGTGTGCGGCAAGTTCGTCTACCGCACGCTGCAGTGGAAGGCGCTGCCCGACATCCTGGCACGCTCGGCCCTGCTGTCGGCCTCGGTGCTGATCATCATCGGGCTGTCGGCCGCGTTCGCGTGGATCCTGACCATCGAGGGCATTCCGCAGCAGATGGCCGACTGGCTGGTGGGCATGAACCTCTCGCCGTGGATGTTCCTCATCATCGTGAACATCTTCCTGCTGCTGTTCGGCATCTTCATCGAGCCGCTGCCGGGCGTGATGGTGCTGGCGCCCATCCTCGCGCCCGTGGCCGTGAAGCTGGGAATCGACCCCATCCACTTCGCGATGGTGGTGATCTACAACCTCACGCTGGGCATGATCACGCCGCCCGTGGGCGGGCTGCTGTTCGTCACCTGCAACGTCTCGCGCGTACCGATGTCGCAGCTGGTGCGCGAGCTGGTGCCCTTCCTGTGGGCGCATGGCGTGGTGCTGGTGGTGCTGACCTTCATCCCGCAGCTGTCGACCTGGCTGCCGAAGGTGCTCGGGTTCATCAAATAGCGTCTGCGCGGCTTCTTCCAGCGGATATACTGGCGGCCGTCAGGAGAGAGCCCCTTCCCATCAACGAAAGGGGCCGCCGAAGGCGCAGGCAGCAGCCGAACGCTCAGGCAAAAGGACTGGCAACCGCCCGCAGTGATGCGGGCGTTCCCTTGCTGGAGAGAGATGGACCGTGCAGCACGGCACCCATCCACCGAAGGAGCAAGCCGCGCGGCCAGCCAGGGCGCTGCGGTGAATCTCTCAGGTAAAGCGGACAGCAGGGCAAATCCCGCGACCCATGGGGCCGCGGCCACCATTTGCCCCGGAGTCCGCCTTGACCACCCCTACCGCCCCGCTGCTGACCACCCCCCTCAACGCCCTGCACACCGAGCTGGGCGCCCGCATGGTGCCGTTTGCGGGTTACTCCATGCCCGTGCAGTACCCTGCCGGCCTGATGGCCGAGCACCTGCACACGCGCAACGCGGCGGGTTTGTTCGACGTCTCGCACATGGGCCAGCTCAAGCTTGTCGGCCCCGGCGCCGCTGCCGCGTTCGAAACCCTGATGCCCGTCGACGTGATCGACCTGCCCGTGGGCAAGCAGCGCTACGGCCTGCTGCTCACCGACGAAGGCACGGTCATCGACGACCTGATGTTCTTCAACCAGGGCAATGACACCCTGTTCGTCATCGTCAACGGCGCCTGCAAGGTAGGCGACATCGCGCACATCCAGGCACGCATCGGCCAGCGCTGCGACGTCATCCCCATGCCCGACCACGCCCTGCTGGCGCTGCAAGGCCCGCAGGCAGTCACCGCCCTGGCGCGCCTGGCACCCGGCGTCGAAAAGCTGGTATTCATGACGGGTGGCGACTTTTCCATTGCGGGCTGCGACTGCTTCGTGACCCGCAGCGGCTACACCGGGGAGGACGGCTTCGAGATCTCGGTGCCCGCGTCCCAGGCCGAAACCCTGGCGCGCGCGCTGCTGGCCGAGCCCGAGGTCAAGCCCATCGGGCTGGGCGCCCGCAACTCGCTGCGCCTGGAAGCCGGCCTGTGCCTGTACGGCAACGACATCGACACCACGACCACCCCGCCCGAGGCGGCGCTGAACTGGGCCATCCAGAAGGTGCGCCGCACCGGCGGCGCGCGCGCGGGCGGCTTCCCCGGTGCCGACAAGGTGCTGTCGCAGATCGACAACCCCGCCAGCCTGCAACGCAAGCGCGTGGGCCTGGTCGCGCTGGAACGCGTGCCCGTGCGCGAGCACACCGAACTGCAAGGCCCCGACGGGCAGAAGATCGGCGAAGTGACCAGCGGCCTGCTGGGTCCCACCGTGGACAAGCCGGTGGCCATGGGCTACGTGGCGCCAGCCTTTGCCGCCGTCGGCACGCGCGTCAACGCCATCGTGCGCGGCAAGGCCGTGCCCATGGAGGTGGTGTCCATGCCGTTCACGCCTGCGCGCTACCACCGCGGCTGACCCTCTGCAACCGCCCCAGCCCGGCTAAAGTGGCGGCTGGCATCGGCACTTTTTCTGTTTACCCCTTTTTTTGGAGCTTCCCCCATGACCATCAAGTATTCCAAGGACCACGAGTGGATCGACATCTCCGACCACGAAGCCGCCACCGTGGGCATCACGCTGCATGCCCAGGACGCCCTGGGCGACGTGGTCTTCGTGGACCTCCCCGAGGTCGGCACGACCTTCACCCAGGGTGACGTGGCCGGCGTGGTCGAGTCCGTGAAGGCCGCGGCCGACGTGTACATGCCTGTCACCGGCGAAGTCGTCGAAGTGAACGAAGCACTGCGCGCCGACCCCTCGCTGGCCAACAGCGATCCCATGGGTGCCGGCTGGTTCTTCAAGGTCCATGTGACGGACATGCTGCAGTTCGATGCGCTCATGGACGAACCCGCCTACGCCGAGTTCGCCAAGAACGCCTGACCCTCCGATGCCCCGCGGCCCGGCGCCTCCCGGCCGGGCCAATGTGTTTCCTTGCACTGTGCCGCCGCCGATGACCTCCCAAGCCCCCCTGCCCACCCTCGCCGCACTCGAGAACACCACCGAGTTCCTGCCCCGCCATATCGGCATCGACGCAGCCGACGAAGCCCACATGCTGTCCGTGATCGGCGAAGCCTCGCGCAGCGCGCTCATCGAGAGCATCGTGCCGCGCTCCATCGCGCGCAGCCGCGCGATGTCGCTGCCCCGGCCCGCCACGGAAGCCGCTGCGCTGGCCGAACTCAAGGCAATGGCGTCCAAGAACAAGGTTCTGCGGAGCTTCATCGGCCAGGGCTACTACGACACGCACACGCCGGGCGTCATCCTGCGCAACATTCTCGAAAACCCCGCCTGGTACACCGCCTACACGCCCTACCAGGCCGAGATCTCGCAGGGCCGCATGGAGGCGCTGGTCAACTTCCAGACCATGGTGTGCGACCTGACCGGCATGCCGATCGCCAACGCGTCCATGCTGGATGAAGCCACGGCCGCCGCCGAGGCCATGACCCTGGCCAGGCGCTCGGTCAAGAGCAAGAGCAATGTGTTCGTGGTGGCCGGCGACGCGCACCCGCAGACCATCGAAGTCATCCAGACCCGCGCCAGGCCCCTGGGCCTGGAAGTGCGCCTGGCCAACTCCGCCGAGGAATGGAACGACCTGCTGGCCGGCGACTACTTCGCCGTGCTGGCCCAGTACCCCGCCACCAGCGGCCGCATCGACGACCTGCGCGCCGATGTGGACAAGGCGCATGCCAAGCAAGCCGCCTTCATCGTGGCCGCCGACCTGCTGGCCCTGACGCTCATCACGCCCCCGGGGGAATACGGCGCCGACATCGTGGTCGGCACCACCCAGCGCTTTGGCATGCCCATGGGCGCGGGCGGCCCGCACGCCGCCTACATGGCCTGCCGCGACGAGTTCAAGCGCAGCCTGCCCGGCCGCCTGGTGGGCGTGAGCGTGGACGTGCACGGCCAGCCCGCCTACCGCTTGGCGCTGCAGACGCGCGAGCAGCACATCCGCCGCGAAAAGGCCACGTCCAATATCTGCACTGCGCAGGTGCTGCCTGCCGTGATCGCCAGCATGTACGCCGTGTACCACGGCCCGGACGGCCTGAAACGCATCGCGCAGCGCGTGGCCAGCTACACGGCCATCCTGGCCAGGGGACTCACGCAGCTGGGCGCCCCTGTGCGCCCCCAGGGCTGCTTCGACACGCTCACGCTCAAAACCGACGGCGCTACCAAATCAATAGCTGCTCGCGCAGTGCAGATGGGCGCCAACCTGCGAATCTACTTCGAAAACTACCTCTGCATCTCGCTCGACGAGACAACCACGCGCGCCGATGTCGAACTGCTGTGGAAGATCTTCGCCCAGGACGGCCAAGTCCTGCCCACCTTCGAGGCGTTCGAGCACGGCGTGGAGCCGCTGATTCCCGCCGGGCTGCGCCGCGCCAGCAGCTACCTCACGCACCCGGTGTTCAACACCCACCACTCCGAAACCGGCATGCTGCGCTACATCCGCCAGCTATCCGACAAGGACCTCGCGCTCGACCGCAGCATGATCCCGCTGGGCAGCTGCACCATGAAACTCAACGCCACGAGCGAGATGATCCCCATCACCTGGCCCGAATTCGCCGGCGTGCACCCGTTTGCCCCCGCCGACCAGCTCCAGGGCTACCGCGAACTGGATGAACAGCTGCGTGCCTGGCTGTGCGAAGCGACCGGCTACGCGGGCATCAGCCTGCAACCCAACGCCGGCTCGCAGGGCGAATATGCCGGCCTGCTGGCCATCAAGGCCTACCACGAGGCCCAGGGCGAGGGCCACCGCAACATCTGCCTGATCCCCAGCAGCGCGCACGGCACCAACCCCGCCAGTGCCCAGATGGTGGGCATGCAGGTGGTGGTGACGGCCTGCGACGCCAATGGCAACGTGGACCTGGCGGACCTGAAGGCCAAGTGCGAGCTGCACAGCGCGCACATTGCCTGCGTGATGATCACCTACCCCAGCACGCACGGCGTGTTCGAGACCCAGGTGAAGGAGCTGTGTGCCCTGGTGCACAGCCACGGCGGGCGCGTCTACGTGGACGGCGCCAACATGAACGCCCTGGTGGGCGTGGCCGCCCCCGGCGAGTTCGGCGGCGACGTGAGCCACCTGAACCTGCACAAGACCTTCTGCATTCCCCATGGCGGCGGCGGCCCCGGCGTGGGCCCCGTGTGCGTGGTGGAAGACCTCGTGCCCTACCTGCCCGGCCAGCCCGGCCGTGGCGACCAGCCCCTGGAGCCGAGCGCCGGCAAGGTCGGCCCCGTCAGCGCCGCCCCGCTGGGCAACGCCGCGGTGCTGCCCATCAGCTGGATGTACTGCCGCATGATGGGTGCCGAGGGCCTGCAGGCCGCGACCGAGACAGCCATCCTCAGCGCCAACTACATCAGCGCGCGCCTGAAGGACCACTACCCCACGCTCTACGCCTCGGCCAACGGCCATGTGGCGCACGAGTGCATCCTGGACCTGCGCGGCCTCAAGGACACCAGCGGCGTGATGGCCGAGGACGTGGCCAAGCGCCTGATCGACTACGGCTTCCATGCGCCCACGCTGTCCTTCCCCGTGCCCAACACGCTGATGGTGGAGCCCACCGAAAGCGAAACGCTGTTCGAGATCGACCGCTTCATCGACGCGATGATCGCCATCCGCGAGGAAATCCGGCAAATCGAAAATGGCGCGCTGCCGCAGGACGACAACCCGCTCAAGAACGCGCCGCACACGGCGCAAAGCCTGCTGGGCGCGCAGTGGACCCGCCCCTACGCCCGCGAGACCGCCGCCTATCCCGTGGCCGCCCTGCGCAGCAGCAAGTACTGGTCGCCCGTGGGGCGCGTGGACAACGTGTGGGGCGACCGCAACCTGGCGTGCAGCTGCATCCCGGTGTCCGACTACGCCTGACCGCGTGCGGTGCCTTGAGCGCCGCGACCAGCACTCGCAGCGCTTGCGGACCTGCCGCGCCGGAACCGCGCATCCGGCATTTGCCCGACTTGGCTGCGGGGGGCGACACGCGCCGCCGTACCAGCTCAGCGCAAGTACTTCGCTGCAGTACGAAGTATTGGCGAAATAGCAAGGTCGTAGTGCTGGGTGACCACCGATGATGGTGCCTCTGCCTCCTTGGGAGGGGGCAGCATTGGTCCAACCTCGAATATTCAAAAGCGGCAGGGGTCATCGGCAGCGACTGCGGAGCTGAGACCAGTGGTACAACTAGTGACTAGTGGAGGGATCGGTGTGTACCGCTTTCTTCCAGCGCGAGAGTCAGTTCCCGCAAAAATAAGCTGCCAACTAACGGCTCCCCCTCCGTCGTGGACAGCCCATCTCGCCATCCATGCGCACCGGGTTGCCAAAGGTCGCAGCCTACCAAACACAGCAGCCGGCACATTCACACCGTGAAGCCGATCACCGCGTAGTTCTACCTCAAGTGGCAGCGATCCGTGCGGTGATACGCCATAGCGCGGCCAACGACTGGCACTATTGCTGCGTGCGCTTGCAACGCTTGCTGTGTACCGGCAGGCAGATAGCGACGAAAGCAACGGCTAGCGAGGTGACGAGCACGCACAGAATCGGCCCGAAGCGGATGCGCAGAAGCCGCGCGGTGCGGCCAAGATCAGTCACAGGAAAAACAATGCCTCCCCCTTGAGGGATGGAGGCGCAAGCGCCCTCTCCATCTTTATGGCTTAGGGGCTACGTGATGGCGCTTCGCCAATTCAAAGCACGGCTCGGTTCGCCCAGTGGTTAATGGGAAAGCGAAAGACCTCACCGACAGAAATTCCTTGCGCAAATAAAAAAACCATCCAGAGATGGGTGTTTCGCAAATTAACTAATTTCCCATCCAGGCAACACCTGGGAAATCGCCGGAGTCTCTCACACCGCGTGCGACATCAAGAGGTAAATTAAATTCTATATTAACCCGTTGAATTTCGTTACCGGCAACTACACGCCTTCCAATCAACATAATCAATCCGCCCTCCTTATCAACCTCGCGGGAGCCCGAAAAATATTCGACATCTCCACTTTTCAGCTGCACGCGCATTTTCACCTCTACCAAGTGCATTCCTGCCGTCGTCGGTTTAACGAGCACAGCTGCCGAAACCACATTTTTATCTAGCAAAACTGCGGGCGGCTCGCTTTGAAAAATGCGGTTCTCCTTGACCCGAAGGTGCCCATCTTCCCACGCTGGTGGCGGATTCAGAGAAGTACAGCCTCTTTGGTAAATCCAATTCGCATTTTTCCACCACGGGTTTATCGGAACACAAAGCGGCGTAGTCCCATCCTCAATCGCAGGCGCCAGCACTTGCCACTGAGAATTACCTATGGTGGGAGAGAGAGGTTCTTTACTCGTACGAATCGAAAATGCGAACCAACCCACTGAAACGAACCAGATCAAAAATAAAATCGCCACCAACTTCTTCGAGAGACGCAGATCCCAATGCATCTCAAGCATGCGACCGAGATGACAAAACACCCCACACATCAACAAAATCGATCCAAAAAAACCAACAATGGTATGCCTATAAATCGGAATACCCAACAGCTTCACCGCATTGACGGTCCATGAATCACTCAATGCAAAAGCGTTCAACAGGAAGTTAAAAAACGAAAGGCACAACCCAACCAAAATCAATGCATTGGCAGTAGATTTTCTCAAAACAATCAAATATAAACTGAGCGATAGAATAATCAATCCCACAAGCATGAAGATGGATTTTTTAAGCACCAAAATTGGGCCTACCGCGAAAATCCCCAAAAAGCCTAAAAAATACTTAATGGCAGCGAGTATTTTCACCCCCAAAACTACCTCGTTCTCCCTAAACGGCATGACACCTGACTGAGAGCTGATGATCATTTGCACGCATTGGATCAATCCCATCAAAAGGGCGGCGAATGCGATCATGCGAAACCTAGATCGACTGACAATCGCCACGATAACCATTGCGGGCAAAGCGGCGAGAAGCGCAGGTTTAGACAACATAAAGATGGGCGCGAACCAAGCCCACCACGGACTCTCATCCGCCACATCTACCAATGCAAGCGCAGTGACAATTGCCACAAAAAAAGCAGCAAAATAACTAAAATTTATAAAGGTCTTTGTTTCAAAATCTGCAACTGCCAATACCGAAAATGCGACAAAAAAACGCAGCAAGTCACTGCTTGCCAATTTCCTAAAAGGCGCCAAACAAAATACGCCAACCAACATGGCCGAAAGCAAAACCGATGACCAAGTATAGAAATATGGAATCCAGGCGGCGGAAATCCTAAATTGATTTCCCAAAAAAGCAAGCAGCCGCTGAGGAAAGGGAATGTACCCGGCATCCGTTGAAAACAGCTTATGCAAAACTGATGGTGAATCGGCGTGAGCATAGTAGTTGGTAGCCATCTCGGCCCACATTTCACCGCCCAGCATCCAGTTAGGCTGCATCACCAATTGGCCCATCAAGTAGAGCAAAACTAAGGCAGAAAACAACCACCCGGGGCGCCGATCAGGACTCAGATCGGCGCGTGACGGTAATGCACTGACAGCGAACAACTCATCACGCATTTGGCGAAGTCGCTCCACGTTTTTCATACCGGACGAGAGCTCACATTTGTCGCACTTTTTGCCAGAGTCACCCTATATTTCTCAGCATCCCAGTTCAACAACTCCGCAATTTGGTCGCCTGTCAGAACATTCAATTTACATTCGGGTTGCTGCCGCACCAAGACATCGAAGTAACACCGAAGTTGGGCCTTTTTTGCTTGTGTAAACGACGACTTGGCAAAAACTCCTTTTTCATTAATAAAAACAATTTCAGGAGAAGAATCGCTATGGCAATTTTCGTTTTGAAAAGTCTCACCCGATGCGTAGACGTGGGCAACAGGTCCAAGAAAAACGACATGATCTGGATACAAGGCCCAGTCGGATTGCAGTCTACGAAAAAGCCTGTCATCCAGCGCCAATTGCTGAATCCCTATGTCATCGACGGGCATATAAGAAGATACAGCACTAGCCGCAGAAAATGGCAGAAATTCAGCATCCTTCATAATTCGCTCACACCTAAGGCACGTCAGTAGGTTAGAAAGCAAATCATCGATTTCCGCGATGCTCTCTCCTCCCAACACTACGCCATGATTTGCCAGGAATATTACATTCACGTCCGGGCGGCCCCTCAAAACCTTTGCCGTCGCACGCGCAAGACACTCTCCCGGCTTCAGATACTCTATCGCCGCAAAATCAACAACTCTCCTCAAGAGGGCCTGTAAATCATCAAGATAATTTTTTCGAACCAAGTGCGCCAAGGCTTCTACGGCATGCAGATGCAAGACAATTCGATGCGGCATTAATGCATGCAGCATGGTCTCAATAGAAGGCCTTAGTGTGAAATCTCCTACAACTCTGGGTGTTTCAGAAAAACAATCCCGCGCAATGGCCGCATTCAGCCCGCTCAAGTCAACCGGAACAAAGATATTTTCCTTTTCAGCATTTGACAGCCAAGTTCCAGAAGCTTTAATCCAAAGCGTATCGCCTTCCTTCCAAGAAGCGTTCCCTCCAGCTCCTTGAACCAGCAGCGGGTCCGTGCCAATCTTTGCGCAGTAACTCCGGACATCATGTTCCATTGCAGTTCTAGAGCCAATCATTTCAGCCACCTATTTTTCTAAGCAAGTGTCGCAGCTCAGAAAATTCACCAAATGTAGCATCGGCTTCGGCCAAACCCTCACCTACTTTTACTCCATGATGAATTTTTTGAAGCGTCACAGCATTGATTTTTTCGCGCGCCCCTTGTATATCGTTGATAGCGCTATCACCGATCATCCAAATACAGGCACCCTTCGGCCGCATTTTTTGTAGTGCAATTTCAAAGGGTGCTTCGTGTGGCTTATCGAATCCAGCCTCTTCGCTCGTGACGATATAATCGAAATAGTGATCAAGACCAAAATATACTACTTTTCTAAACTGAATCTGCGCAGTCAGATCTGTAACAATGGCAGTAGGAATACCCAGCAGACGAATATCATCCAACAACTCCTTGACTTCGTCAAATAGAATTGCATTGCTCAGAAATGTTCGCCAATAGGTTTGCTCAAAATCGAGCGCCAGAAGCACCTGGGAACCCAATCCCATGATCTCCAACATCCTCTGCAAATAAAGTAACCGACTATGGGAAGATGCAGTATTTTTTAGACGCTCTTTAACTTCTGATCGGGCTTGACTAAACGCTTTATCAAAATCATCTGCAGATATTGAAAAGCTTTTTGCAGCCTTTTGCCGGATCGCTTGCTGCGCTGCGAAATGCGCGGGCTCATACGGATATAACGTATTATCCGTGTCAAACAAAATCGCATCGGGAAGACGATCAAATCGCCCATTATTAATAATCTTCATTTAATAAATCGCGTAGTCAGAGCTTGATTAATATGGGTGAGCGTGATCAATTGCATCAACCCCAACATACCATCCTGCCATATTGGCGAAATATCTAGAAAGTCACGAACACGAGGGCATAGAATTTCCGCAGCCATGGCAACATCCTCAGCAGATGTTTCTCCCTCAATTGTGAGTTGCACGTCCGAGCCGTCATCGCTCATGACAACATCAACATGCAAGCCACAAACGCCAACGAGAATTCGATGAATAGTAAGTTCGTTGAACCCATTCCTAGTATTTACAATTAATTTCAAACGAAGCGGATGTTTATCATCCACACCTTCTAACATTCCAGGATGAATCGGCTGCAGAGAAAGGACCAAATCCGCATGCTTGGATTGTGGTCGAATAAATTGCTCGGAATCCGGTTCTCTTTTCTTGAATGACCCCAAGACCTTGTCCAGCGTGTGCCCACGCTGGTGCACGTCACGTCTTATCTTGAAATAGCGACGCAACCCTTCATCAATCTCAAGATATATTTTGAGATTATAACAGTCTCGAAGTGCACGAAGGTACAGTGCGTGTAATCCACTCGCAATGATAAAATCATTGCTGTGAAGCACAAAGGGCCTGCTCATTTTTCCTGTTTTATGATCATAATGCCGCAAGAGGATGTTTTTTCCATCCGATAACGAGACAAGATCATTACAAAATCCTTCTAGGTCATTCGCCATGGGATTCAAATGTGTCATTACCTGCCACATCGGCCTCTGCCTGTCCCACAAGTGATAATCGTCACCTGAAAGCTTGACTGTCGAGTGGTCACCGAACAATGCTGAAATCGCATCAGCGAATGTATCTTTGCCCGCCCCAGAATCTCCCGCAATTCCCACAACAAAAGGGTTGCGGCTAAGGCGAAAGAAATCGTTTCGACTGATAGTTTCCCTCCAAATTCTGATGGCAAGAATTCCACCGATTGCAGCCATCATCGTGTAAAGAAGCGATGCTGCGTGCCCACTTAATGGAGCGGTAATGGGAAACAAGCTGGCAAGCGCGAATTTATTGCCATTCGAGAAATGCAAAGGTGTTAATAGCAGAGCGCTTGCCACGTATACCACTGAAAATGCCCCCACCAGCAAGACCGCAATGCGACCACTCATCGCTTGATAGAGAACAAGGAATGGAATGCACCATACAAACCACCCGGGTGAAGAAGGTGTTAATACGACAACGAGCAAAAATGACATTCCAATAGTGGCTTGAAACAGCTCAAAATTCAGACGCCGCACTCGCCATGTCAAGTAAAGGACTAGCAGGTAAGTCAAGGGAACAATAAAAATGTAAACATTACCCGCAAGACCTACCGCCAGCTGGTATATCTTTTCCATTTCTGGATTGTTCAACAGCATCTGCATGCCCGCAGATGAGAACACGAAGGCGCCACCGAGCACAAGAACAGCGAGGGAAAAGCCACCGGCGAACTCCAGTGCCCGCTGCCTAAGAGCGCGATTGTGGATTAAATAGATCGCAAAAAATGGAGCGGCCACGATCATGCTTAATTTTGCTGAAATTGCGACTGCCAAAAGTGCCCCACCCCATCTTAAATCCACTCTGCGCACACAAAGCATCGAAAGAACCAAGAACAAGGCAGGGATTAGATCATTTAAACCAAACCCATAACTCGCAACAATAATGATGGGGGACAGCCAATAGGCCAACAAAATTAATTTTTGTTGATTGGGAAGTAGTTTTCGAAGCGTCAGCAACAAACAAAAATCAGCGCACAGCAGTGTGAAATCATAGGCGTATTCCAAAGGAGCGCCAATGACCTTCGCCGCAAACACAAAAGGAAGGAACGGCAGCCACATTGCATATCCATAGGGAAAAGCAACTAGGTCACCGCCCTGGCTCATCCAGACCGACCAGGGGTCGACAGTTAATACCGAGGTGCCTATATCCAGGAATGGGGCATACCAGTTTGCGATGGGTAGTGGGCTCAACGCAATTATCAGCACCACCCGCAGCATCAGCCCTAAAAGAAAAAATGGATGTATAAACAGCTTTTTCATTTGAAATTAATCGTGGCTTCCCAGAGGTCAGGGCGTTTAGTGCAAACAGCATCTGCCACGATGTGTCGCTCCGTCAGAAGCGATGCCAGTTCGGGAATTTCCACAGTAGCGTCTCGGCCTTGAAGCTCGGGAGAAACAAGGCAAAGTTTGAATCCAGCATCTTTTAATCTGCCCGCTTCTTCTTCTTCCAATGAAAAATGCGTGAAGCAGTCCACCCAGACCCAATCAACTTTACCAGCCAAAGATAGTGCTGTTTCGATGGATTCAAATTCTGAAACTCGTACCGCGCAACGTCTTTCGCCAGCATTAGACCACTTAATCATAAATGGAAACGATTGATCTAGAAAGAAATAATTAGATATGCCGTTGGATTTCATCAATGAGATGAGATATGGCTCCAACCCCTCTTCTTTCACATTGAGTATAAGAGTGCCGTGTCGATATAGACCAATCCACTCCTCGAAAGATTCCCCGGGCTTGCAGGGATCATGGTGGATAATAAGTTGCCCATGATCCGTTCTGACGTCAACTTCCACACCATACTTCGAATCGGTCGATATCAACTCTGTTATTGTGTTACGACGATGAGAGATGATTTCCATCATTTGGCTCTTTTCCTCAATTGGAAGCTGAAATCAATGGTTCTTTTTATAAATTTTTTCTTTGCTGCCCAATTTATATTCCAGTGCGAAAAGCCATGCGCTCTCTCGCCAAACGCAACCGGAAAACGATACACCTTGATCCTTTGCTCCTGAGCTTCATAGTATGCATAAAGATCAAGGGAAAAATCTGTTGGAGCACTTTCCCAAGATTCAAAGAATCTTCGCGAGAACATTGTTGGCTGGGCATTGATGTCCCACATCGGACGCATGAGAAGTACTGTTTCAAACATACTCATTCCAACAGTAAAAAATACATCCATAATGGGCCGACCATAACGGCGCCCTTTTACAAATATATCTTCTCCATGCTTTTCAAACAGATCAAGACCGGAAAGTACGTCCTGGGGGTCTGTTTGCATATCGGCATGAGTCCATCCTAGTAGGCTTCCTCGCGCCGCCTTCAACCCGGCAATAATACCGTATCCGTATCCTTGATTGATTTCAACACGAGTACTTCTGCACCCGCGATACGAGGGAAGCAACCGATCGAGCACCTCACCCGTATTGTCAGTGGAACCATTGTCCACGAGAATGACCTCAATATTCTCACTTTCTGTCAGTGTCTTGCAGCGATCCAGAAGTAACGGGATATTTTTTGCCTCGTTATAACAGGGAATGACCAAGGAAAATTTCATTGGGGCCTCCCCGCAGTGCGACTGCGGAAAACGAAAAATTTCATACCCAAAAAATTAAGACAAGCCGAAAACCCTGTTGCAACAATGAATGCAATATTTATTACAAAAGTATTTGCTCTAAAGAATTTCAGCATCAATGAGTTGACAACAACATTGGCAAGAAGTGTCCCTGCATATAACATTGCGAATCGCCACATAGTGCCGGATACCTTCGGCTTATGACCAAAGGTCCAGATTCGATTCGCGAAGTATGCAAACAAAGTTCCTGCCAAAAATCCAATTGTTTTTGCCATTTCGACCCTGGTCAATTCCAAAGCGACAATACTGCGGTAAGTCAAAAAATCCAGGATAACTGTAGTCACGCCGACAACCAGAAATATCGTCAACTCGCGTCTAAGCATGCGGATCTTTCGGCAATTCGGGAATGATTGCTTGGTAGCCTCGCTCTAGGACCGCCACTTGCTCGGGAGGTATGCGGGGGTCTAGGCCCAGCCGATAAGGGTGGCTCGTCCATTTGTGAAAACAGGATTGCCAGTATTCGAAAGTTTTCAGATCCGCCGGGGTACCCCAGCATAAGTAACTGTCTACCTCAAAAAGATGGCATCGCAAGCCGAGCGCGATCGCGTCATTAATGAGGGAATCAATATAAAATTCGCCGTTAACCCGGCCATCACGCTCAAGGAGTCGCTCGTAGGCGCGTCGGTAATCCGCTTCACGACGGAAGGTGAAAGTTCCCAAGACCACGGGGTCAGAGGCAGGCGCATCCAGTGGTTTTTTTACCGAAATATGCTTGACTATGCCATCTTCTGCATCTATCCATCCGAACATATTCGGATGACGCGTGGCGTTCGGATATGACCGGATACCCCAAACAATCACGTCGACCTGAGGATCGTTTGCAAGCCTGGAGAAGATATCCATATCATAGAGCGCTCCGTTGTCACAAGCACCAATGGTGATTGGAGTCATGCTTTGCCCTCGCTCTTGCACCAGTGCCTCCACACCAATTGACGCGGTACATGCTTGGCCTTCCGTAACATGATCGACTTTTTTAATGATCGCGTCGGGATATAGGTTTTTTAGCTCATCAACTATATTCTCGTATCCTGCCATATCCGATCGAAGGACAAAAACGTGCTGCTCTGCGCTGGGGAGATCATGAGTAGCCTGAGCCACCATCGATCGACCCGAGACTGGAATAAGAGGCTTAGTCTGGACGTAACCCTCGTTCACAAAACGCTGGCCCAATCCAGCCATGGGGATTACCAGAGCCCCACGTGGGACAGATTTATTCTTCGGTGGCGCAATCAAAGCTTTGAATACTCTTGACCAGGCATTGTATTCTTCAACATCCTCGGGTGTACCCCACTGCATGAAGTGCTGCAATGGATAAACTGCTACCGATTTTCCATCTTCAACCAGTACTTTGCAAGAAAGGCTTACATAATATTCGCCCCCAACATTCAGATCCCGATCAATCACCGCGTCAAATGCCCGGCTCATAAGCTGTGCAGATGAAAAATAATATGTACCACTTGATGCATACTCATTCATGCGGTCGGATGTGTATGGTTTCTTTTCCTGGATATCCTGCATCCATCCGTCTTTTTCGAGCATGTATGCGTAGTTTGTATTCCCCAACGAATGCGGATGAAATCCTTTATAGGCTGGTACAGCTCCTGAACAGCCCGTCTGTTTAACAAAATCCTTAAAGTTATGCCAATCCCAGTAACACGTGAAATCACAATAATTAATGACTACTTCCTGCTTTGGGTCAAGCAGATGTGCAACTTGACGAATCGCATTTACCGGACCGAGCTTGTGCGGCGGTATGCCAACAATTTTTCCTGATGGGCAATATTGCCGCAAAATTGCTTCCATACGGTATGATGGCTCATCCAGATGTGCCTGATTGCAGATAAAAACGAAGTTTTCTTCACCCGGGAACATGTCAATGACATGCGCCACAATCGGTTTTCCTTCAATTTCTATCAGTGGTTTCGGAACTTCATAACCGGCGCGACGAAATCTTTCTCCAAAACCTGACATAGGGATAACTATTTGCAAAGTTCGCCTCTTAATGTTTAAAATTCTCATGCAATATGCGGGTCCAGCAAATTGCGACATGCTCTCTTCATCCCACTAACACACTTATCGTGCAGAGAACTGCGCAGTTCAATCTTGTGCCGGCCGACACCGGTTATCAATCGGTCTATGGACAAGGCAGACACCGTTCCCCCCACAGTGGTTGAACACCCTCGGAGAGGACTGGCAAGTTGCACATAGGGTGATCTCACGGACATGCATAGACTCACATGCGGTAGAGCCGCTCATTGATTTCGAACGCATGCGCCCCAGTCCTGTCCGCAGCGCTTCCCCTAGGGTTTGCCAGATGTCACGACTTGCTTGATCATAGCTTCGGAGCAGCCTGCCGAAGCCTAAGACCATCGGCGCGTGCTGCGCCTGTCTCGTTCTTCTCCTCCATGCCGCACAAAGGGCAAGAGGCATGCAGCAAGCGGAGAGAGTCCTCCAGGTCAATATCTCGCTTTCAACGTCGACCTTATGTCAAGCGTTCGACGCTACTCGATTGGTTTTACGCATTTTTTGCTTTTATTGCCATCAGTTTCGTTAAATTGCTGCACAGGAGTTGGAGTACAAAGCTGACAGTGGTAAATCGCTTGTTGTTAAACAGGTACTGACAACAACGGTTCGCCCGCCGTCCCAAAACGATGACTGTGGGTGGAGCCAGTTCCGAACGCTTACACTGGCGCGCCACTGACGCCATGCATGCACTTGCGTCCCTCGTTAGATTACTAAGGAATTCCGTGCGCCTCTCCTCTTCCCTCATACTTGCCGGCTCGCTGGCCGCTTCATTTTTCTGCGCGCACGCACGGGTTCAGGGCCCGGTGACCACGGCCAGCGGCCTGGTCTATGAGTCCCTCAAGGAAGGCACGGGCGAATCGCCCAAGGCCACCGACACGGTGAAGGTGCACTACAAGGGCACGTTCCTGGACGGCAAGGAATTCGACAGCTCCTACAAGCGCGGCGAGCCCACCGAGTTCCCGCTCAACCGCGTGATCCCCTGCTGGACCGAAGGCGTGCAGCGCATGAAACCCGGCGGCAAGGCCAAGCTGACCTGCCCGGCAGCGATTGCCTATGGCGAGCGCGGCGCTGGCGGGGTGATTCCGCCCAACAGCACGCTCAACTTCGAGATCGAGCTGATCTCGGTGCGCAAGTAAGAAGACCCATGCTGCTGAAGGTCGGTGACCTCGCGCGGCGCACCGGCCTCACGGTGCGCACGCTGCACCACTACGACGAAATCGGGCTGCTCAAGCCCTCGGGCCGGTCGGACGCCGGCTACCGGCTGTACAGCCAGGCCGACGTGCAGCGGCTGCATGGCATCCAGACCATGCGGCAGATGGGCCTGCCGCTCAGCGACATCGGCGACCTGCTGGTGGGCGACACCATGGCGCCCGAGCGCATCATCGGCCAGCAGATCCGCGCGCTCGACCAACAGATATCACAAGCCACCGAACTGCGCGGCCGCCTGACCATGCTGCGCGATGGCCTGATGGCAGGGGCCGAGCCCGACATGGGCAACTGGCTCGAAGCGCTGGCGCTCATGACGACCTATGGCAAGTACTTCAGCTCGGCCGAGCTCAAGCAGATCTTCACCAACTGGAGCCTGATCGAAGCCGACTGGCTGGTCGTGAAGGACCTGGTGCAGAGCGCCATGGACCGCCAGCTGCCGCCCGACGCCCCGGAGGTGCAGGCGCTGGCGTACCGCTGGATGGCGCTGATGCTGCACTGGATGGGCGGCGACATGGACCTGCTGGAGCGCTGGGGCCACATGTTCCGCACCGAGCCCACCACCCACGGCCGCAACCATGCGCCGCCGGGCGAAATGATCGAGTACGTCGAAGTCGCCATCAAGCTGCGCATGAACCTGCTCGACAAGTACCTGACCCGCGACGACCTGCGCGCGCTGGGCCATGTGCCCCACACCCAGTGGGCGGCGCTGGAGTGCTCGGTGCAGCAACTGCTGGCGCGCGGAGTGGCCCCGCAGCACGCCGACGCTGCGGCGGCGGCACGGCGCTGGGATGCGCTGTTCGGCCAGCTGACACGCAACGATGCGGCGCTGCGCCAGAAGCTGCTCACCGCGTCGATGCAGGAGCCCTTGCTGCAGGCGGGCTCGCCACTGAGCGCGCCCGTGCGTGCGTACCTGCACGCTGCCCTCGCCCACGTGCATGCCGCCGCTGCGGGGCCAGCCGCGCCACCCATCCGTAAAAAAGCAGTAAAAATCGCTTGACCCTCACGCAACGTGAGGCTTGACAGTCGGTCTTCTGACAGACCGACCCATGACTGCCGACCCTTCCTCTCCCGTTCTCCCCGCGTCCCCTGCCGCCGCAGGGCGCCTGCACGCGCTGGACCACCTGCGCGCCACCATGATGTGGCTGGGCATCGTGCTGCACGCATCCATCGCGTACATGGCAGCCCCCTCGCCCCTGCCCTGGCACGACGACCTGTCCACGCCCGTGGCCGACCTGCTGGTGGCGGTGATCCACGCGTTTCGCATGCCGCTGTTCTTCATCCTGGCGGGGTTCTTCGTGGCACTGCTGGTGCAGCAGCGTGGGCTGGCCGGCATGGCCCGCCACCGCGTGCGCCGCCTGGGCCTGCCGTTCGCGGTGTTCTGGCCGCCGCTGTTCATCGCCACCACCCTGCTCGGGCTGATGTTCCTGCACCGCATGGCGCACGGCACCTGGGGTGTGGACCGCAGCCTGCTGCCCCGGGGCCCCAACGTGCCGCAAGGCCCGCCCACCATGCACCTGTGGTTCCTGTGGATGCTGCTGTGGCTGACCTTGCTCACCCCACCGGTGTGGGCCATGGCCCGGGCGCTGCCACAGTCCGCGCAGCGCGCCCTGCAGGCCATCGCGGCATGGCTGTGCGCATCGCCGGTGGGTGGGGTGGTGCTCACGCTGCCGCTGGCCTGGATCGGCGCGCACTACGACCACGGCATCGTCACACCCAGTGGGTCCTTCCTGCCGCCGCTTGCGGAATGGGTGCACAACTGCCTGTTCTATGCATTCGGCCTGTGCCTGTACGCCCAGCGGCGACGGCTCATGGCGCGCTACGAACGGCTGTGGCCGGTGTTCGCCGCCGCGGGTCTTGCGTGCTTCGTGGTGACCGGGTTTCTGTCGGAGATATTGGCCCAGCCCGAAGCATCGGCCTTCGCGCTGGTGCTGCTGACCGGTGGCTTCACCGACGTGCTGGCCGCGCCCGTGTCGGCCACCCGGCACCTCCAGTTCTGGATGGCGCTGGCCTACAACGCGGCGTCCTGGCTGTGGAGCTTTGCGCTCATCGGCCTGTTTCTGCGGCATGTGGCGCGGCCCAGGGCCTGGCTGGCCTACCTGGCAGACAGCGCGTACTGGGTGTACCTGGTGCACCTGCCGCTGACGGTGGGCTTTGGCGCGCTGCTGTACGGCGTGCCGATCCCCGCGACGGCCAAGATCTTTCTCAACGTGCTGGCGACCACAGCCCTGTGTTTGGCCAGCTATCACTTGTGTGTCCGCTTTACCGCGGTGGGCCAGTTGCTCAACGGCCACCGCCATTCCCGCCCCTACCCTGGAGAACCTGCCCATGCCCACTGACACCCCCACCCGCGACAATCCGCCGCCGCGCACCGAGCATGCCCAGCCCGCCCCGGCAAACGGGGACCCGCGCGCCGTGCTGCTCAAGGACCGCAACTTCCGCTGGCTGACCGGCGGCGCATTCCTCTCGATGCTGGGCGACCAGTTCACGCTCATCGCCCTGCCCTGGCTGGTGCTGCAGATGGCCGGCGACACGCTGGTGCTGGGCACCGTGCTGGCGCTCATCAGCGTGCCGCGCGCGCTGTTCATCCTGATCGGCGGTGCGCTGGTGGACCGCCACTCGCCCAAGCAGGTGCTGATGATCACCAAGTACATCAATCTGGTGCTGCTGGCCGTGCTGGCCGCCCTGGTGCTGGCCGGCAGCCTGACGCTGTGGATGGTGTACGCGCTGTCGCTGGGCATTGGCCTGGCCACGGCGTTCAGCATCCCGGCGGGGGTCGCGATGATGCCGCACGTGGTGGCCCGCCACCAGCTGCAGGCCGCCAATGGCGTGAACCTGGGCCTGCGCCAGCTCACGATGTTCCTGGGCCCGCTGCTCGCGGGCCTGCTCATCGCGCTGTTTGGCGACGCCGCCACGGCCGGCGCCGGCGGCCATGGCGGCACCCGCGCCAACGCCACCGGCATTGGCCTGGCCTTCGCGCTGGACGCACTGAGCTTTGCGCTGTCGGCCTGGACGCTCTCCAAGGTGCGCACCCACGGCGGCACGCCACAGCCCGCGGCGGCCCCGCAGGCCGTGCTGTCATCGGTGGCGCAAGGACTGGTTCATTTCTGGCGCGACGGCGAGCTGCGCACCTGCTTTCTCTACTGGAGCGCCATTGCCCTGTTCATCATGGGCCCCATCCACATCGCCATCCCGGTGCTGGCCAGCAGCACGCCGCAGCTGGGCGCGGCGGCCTTCGGCATCATGGTGGGCGCCCATGGCGCGGGAACATTGCTGGGCATGGTGGTGTCCGGCATGGTGCCCCGGCTGCGCATCGGCAGCCTGGGCATGACCATCCTCGCGTTCGATGCGGTCATCGGCGCCCTGTTCATGCCCATGGGCCTGATCACGGCCGTGTGGCAGGGCTCTGTGCTGATGCTCGCCATCGGCCTGCTGGGCGGCTTCATGCAGGTGAGCGTGTTCACCTGGATCCAGCAGCGCGTGCCTCCCGCGCTGCTGGGCCGCGCGATGAGCCTGTTCATGTTCATCTTCATGGGCCTGGCACCCATCTCCGCCGCCGTCACGGGCTGGGTGATGAAGAGCATCACGCTGGCCCAGCTGTTCGCGGCCAGCGGCGGCACGCTGGTCGTGCTGGCGGCGCTGGCCTTCGTGCTGACGCCCATGCGCCGCGTGAGCGATGCACCTGCGGCGGTGCGCTGAAACCCCAGAACCCGGCCGCACCCAGGAAGGGGGCGGCCGGGAGGGTCGGTATACGAGGCCTGGGACAAGCTGCCTAGCGCAGGCGCACGCGGGAAACCCCGCCGGGCTCAGACCTCGGTCACGAACTGCTCGCGGGGGCGGCGCACCTTCTTCAGGCTCACCAGCCAGTCGCCCTCCTCGGCACGATAGCCCAGCGGGAGAATCGAGACGCTGCGCAGGCCGCGTGCACGCAGGCCCAGGATCTCATCGAGCGCGTTGGGGTCGAACCCCTCCATCGGCGTGGAGTCCACCTCCTCGAACGCGGCGGCAATCAGGGCCGCGCTCATGCCGATGTAGGCCTGGCGCGCCGCGTGCTGGAAGTTCACTTCCGCATCGCGCTGGGGGTAGCTGGAGAGCAGCATCTGGCGGTAGTTTTCCCAGCCCTCGTTCTTGAAGCCGCGCTGGTCATTGGTCAGGTCGAACATCATGTTGATGCGCTCGGCCGTGTAGTTGTCCCACGCCGCGAACACCAGCAGGTGGGAGCCGTCGGTGATCTGCGCCTGGTTCCATGCGATGGGCTGGATGCGCGCGCGCACGGCGGGGTCGGTCACCACGATGATCTCGAAGGGCTGCAGTCCGCTGGAGGTGGGGGCGAGGCGCGCGGCTTCGAGAATGCGCTCGACCTTGTCCTGCGGCACCGCCTTGGCGGGGTTCATCTTCTTGGCGGCATAGCGCCATTGCAGTTTGTTCAGCAGGGGCTGGGCGGCCGCAGTGGTATCAAGGGTGGTCATGGTCGAATCCTGTGGTGAAAGGGTATTTGCAGGGCATGGGTGACAAGGGCCCGGTGTAATGAACTGTAGGCAAACACCCCCGGTTCGGTAAGCCATCCCTGGGAAAAGCATTGTTCCCATTTGGCCAACAATCGGCCCTTGAAATGCGGGTTACCGGTCCGTGCCCGTTCGCGTGCGCCGCTTCGCGGGGGGTGCCCTGCGGCGGCTCCCTTGTGCGTCCAGGGGTTACGCCGTGGGCCCCCCAGGGGCCAGGCCTCACGGGCGTACACTTGCGCGCATGCGCCCCGGGCGGCCCCGGCTGGGCGCCCCACCACGCCCGCGCCTGCCTCTCCTTCACGTTGACGCCACGCCCCCTTCATGAGCGAACCCGACCTGTCCTTTCTGGATCCTGCCCGCCGGATGCCAGCCCATGCGGCGGACACCGCGGGCCCACCCGTCGTGCGGACGGCGCCGCCTGCCGCGCGGGAGGGCTCGCCGGCCGACAGCCTGGTGGCGGAGCTGCGAGCCTACCAGGCCGAACTCGAGAGCCAGAACAAGGTCCTGCGCTACAGCCAGACGGTGGCCGAAAGTGCCTACGAGCGCTTCGAGACGCTGTTCGCCAGCGTGCCGCTGGCCCTCATGGTGGTGGACGAGCACGATCTGGTGGTGCAGGCGAACTCCATGGCGCACCGATCATTCCAGCCCACCGAGCGCGACCGCCCTCTCTCGGCGCTGATGCCCTTCGTGCGCGCGCAGGACGCCAGGCGCGTGCGCGAGGCCTTCGCGCTGGCGCGGGACCTGGGCCGCAGCGAGGCCAAGGAGGTCGTGTTTTCCATCAATGCGGACACGCGCATCACCGGCGACCTGCACATCGCGCACATCGAGGCACCACAAAGCAACGGCCCGCCGCTGCCGCAGTTCCTGTGCGCGGTGATCGACCAGGGCCCGCTGCTCGCGGAACGCCAGGCGTTGCAGCACAGCGCGGCCACATTGCAGCAGCGCAACGAGCAGCTGCACGCGAGCGAAAGGCGGCTCGAAGCCGTCATCAACTCGGCGCTGGACGCCATCATCTGCGTGGACCAGCACCGGCGCATCACGGTCTTCAACCCCACAGCAGCCGCGCTGTTCCAGTGCAGCGCGAGCGATGCGCTGGGCAGCACCCTCGACCGCTTCCTGCCCGATGCCGCCCAGGCCCTGGCGTTTGCGCAGCTCACCACGCAGGCCATGCTGGGCGAGATGACCGCCCTCACCGCCAGCGGCAAGGAGCTGGCCGTGGAAGTGAGCGTCTCGTTCGAGCGCCACGCCGAAGGCGAAACCACCACCGTCTTCGCCCGCGACCTCACGGGCCGCAAGAAGGCCGAGGCGCACCGCAACGAACTCGAGGCGCAGCTGCGCGAGTCGCAGAAGATGCAGGCCGTGGGCACCATGGCCGGCGGCATCGCGCACGATTTCAACAACATCCTGGGGGCCATTCTGGGCAACGTGGCGCTGGCCCAGGCCGACTGCGCGCCGGGCTCTCCCGTGCTGGTGAGCCTGGGGGAAATCGACAAGGCCGGCCGCCGCGCGCGCGACCTGGTGCGCCAGATCCTCACCTTCAGCCGCAACGAACCGCCACAGCGCTCGGCCGTGTCGCTGGCCGAGGTCGTGCACGACACCGAGCGCCTGCTGCGCGTGACCCTTCCACCCGCCATCGAGCTGCACATGCAGCTGCAGGCGGGCCTGCCGCCTGTTCTGGCGGATGCCACGCAGGTGGAGCAGGCGCTGCTCAACCTGTGCACGAACGCGGTCCACGCCATTGGCACGGAGCGCGGCAGCATCCATGTGGAGGCGGCCACCGTGCAGCCCGACCAGCGCCTGAGCGAACGGCTGGGCCTGGCGCCCGTGGACTACGTGGCCCTGTCGGTGCGCGACAGCGGCCCGGGCATGGATGCGGCGACGCTGGAACGCATCTTCGAGCCGTTCTTCACCACCAAGCCGGTGGGCCAGGGCACCGGCCTGGGCCTGGCGGTGGTGCATGGCGTGATGCGCACCCATGAGGGCGGCGTGGACGTGCACAGCGCGCCGGGCCAGGGCAGCCGGTTCACGCTGTATTTCCCGGTGGCCGCCGCAAGCGCCGCCGCCGAGCCCCCGGTGCCGATGCCGGCAGCGACGGCCACCGCCCCCGCCGCCGCGCCGGACACACCAGAGCCCCCAGGGTGCGAGCCGCCCCCGAGAAAGCCCCATGTGATGTACGTGGACGATGACGAGGCCCTGGTGTTCCTGGTGCAGCGCCTGCTGCGCCGCCGCGGCTACGAGGTCAGCGGCTTCACCGACCCGCACGAGGCCAAGGCAGCTCTGAACGCGGCGCCCGATTGCTACGACCTGCTCGTGACCGACTACAACATGCCGGGCTTTTGCGGCGTGGACCTGGTGCGGGAGGCCCGCCTCATCCGGCCCGACCTGCCGGTGGCCCTGGCCTCGGGCTACGTCACGGCCGAGATCGAACAGGCCGCGCTGGCCGAGGGAGCGCAGGCGCTGATCCACAAGCCCAACGACGTGGAAGAGCTTTGCGCCACCGTGCAGCGCCTGGTGGGCGGCGACGATGCCGCCCGGTGAAGGCCCCTCCGCGCCCGCGGCCCAGGCGTGCGCGCCTGGAGCCGCCGCCTGCCCCGCCCCACGGGCGCTGTACGAGGACGCGGACCTGCTCGTGCTCTGCAAGCCGTCGGGCCTGCTGTGCGTGCCCGGGCGCGGCCCGGACAAGCAGGATGCCTTGAGCACCCGCGCCCAGCAGCACTGGCCAGGGGCGCTGATCGTTCACCGGCTGGACCAGGCCACCTCGGGCCTCGTGCTGATGGCGCGCCACCTGGAGGCCCAGCGCCGCCTGAGCCGTGCCTTTGCCGAGCGCACGGTGCACAAGCGGTACCAGGCGGTGGTGCGGGGATGCATGGGCCAAGGCACTGCCGACCCCGCGGCATGGCAGGAGATCGACCTGCCCATCGCCGCCGACTGGGCCCGGCGCCCGCTGCGGGTGATCGACGCCACGCAGGGCAAGCCCAGCCTGACCCTCTGGCGCGCGCTGAGCTGCGACCTGGCCGCCCGCACGACGCGGGTCGAGCTTGCGCCCGTCACCGGCCGCACCCACCAGCTGCGTGTGCACCTGGCGGCCGTGGGCCACGCCATCCTGGGAGACGCACTGTATGCCGACGCGGCCACCCGGGGCCTCGCGCCGCGCCTGCTGCTGCATGCCAGCCACCTGGCCTTTGCACACCCGGCCACCGGAGCGCACCTTGCCCTCGAATGGGCGGCGGATTTTTGACCCTGCGGCCGGTACCGCCCGCCGCTACAGCCGCGCCGGCGCCACGGGCCGCGACATCGCCCATTGCACCGCCAGGATGCTGGCCAGCACCACCAGCATGCCGGCCAGTGACACGCCCGTCATGGCCTGGCCCAGCAGCACCCAGCCCAGCAGCACGGCCGTGACGGGGCTGAGCAGCCCGAGCGACGACACCGCCACCGACGGCAGGCGCGCTATGCCGCGAAACCACAGCGCATAAGCCAGCAACGCGCCCGCGATGCTCAGGTAAAGATACCCGCCCACCTGGGGGGCGGTGAGCGCGGGCAGCGGCGGGTCCACCAGCCAGGCCAGGGGCGCGAGCATGATGCCGCCGGCCAGCAGTTGCCACCCCGTGAACGCCAGCACCGGGAGGTCGGACCGCCAGCGCCGCGACCAGAAGGTGCCTGCCGCCATGCACACGGTGCCGACCAATGCCGCGCCGACGCCCACCATGTCCCACCGCGCACCGGGCGACAGCAGCAGTGCGGCCATGCCCAGCACGCCGGCCGCGCCCGCGCCCAGGGCCAGGGCGGGCGGGCGGCGGTGATCCAGTGCCCAGGCCAGGCCCATCACCACCAGCGGGCCCACCGCGCCCACCACGGCGGCCACGCCGCCCGGCAGCCGGTAGGCGGCCACGAACAGCAGCGCCTGGAAAACGCCGATGTTGAGCGCCGCCAGCACCATCAGCCGCCGCCAGCCCACCCGGTCGCCCCACGCCGGCCAGCGGCGGCACCACAGCACCAGCAGCAGGCCCGCGGGCAAGGTGCGCAGCAGCGCGGCGGTGAAGGGCCGGTCGGGCGGCAGCAGCTCGGTGGTGACGATGTAGGTGGAGCCCCAGATGACCGGGCCCACGGCCGTGGCGAGCGCATCCAGCCAGGGAGAGGTGCGGGTGCTTTGCATGGCAATTTATCTTCAAATCAAGATAAAAATACTCTACCATACAATCTTGAAATCAAGATAAATCGATCACAAAGCCCATGGCCACCCCACGCCAGCCCGACGCCGTAGATGCCATCCTGGCCCAGTGGAGCCGCGAGCGCCCCGACCTGGATGTGAGCCCCATGGGCCCCATCGGGCGCATCAAGCGCTGCGCCGCGCTGCTGCAGCGCAGGCTCGACGAGACCTTTGCCGGGTTCGGACTGAGCTTCTGGGAGTTCGACGTGCTGGCCACGCTGCGCCGCAGCGGCGCGCCCTACTGCCTGGCGCCGACCACGCTGTTCTCCACCCTCATGGTCACCTCGGGCACCATGACGCACCGCATGGGCAAGCTCGAGGCCCAGGGCTGGATCACGCGCCTGCCCAACCCCGACGATGCGCGCAGCTCGCTGGTGCAGCTCACCGCCGAGGGGCTGGCGCTGATCGACCGCGCTGTCGAGGCACACGTCGCCAACGAGCACCGCATCCTGGCGCCGCTCAAGGCCGCCGACCTCGCGGCGCTGGACGCGCGGCTGTCGCTGCTGCTCGCGGCGCTGGAGCCTGCCGGAGACAGCTGAGCCGGGCGTCCCGCAGTACGATGGGGGGATGCCTCATACCCACCTCTACATCCTCACCGGCGCATCGCGCGGCATGGGGCTGGCCATGGCCCAGCAACTCCTGCGCAGCGGCAACACCCTCATCTGCATCGCGCGCAGCGCCAATGCGGACCTGGCCACCGAAGCCAAGGCGGCGGGCGTCACCCTCGAACAATGGCAGCAAGACCTCTCGCAGGGCGAGCAGGCGGCGCACAGGCTGCAAAGCTGGCTCGCGGCGCAGGGCCCGCAGGTGTTCGCCAGCGCCACGCTCATCAACAACGCGGGCGTGATCCCGCGCATCGCCCCCCTCTCGGGCAGCGATGCCGCCGACCTGGCCCATGCCCTGCGCGTGGGCCTGGAGGCGCCCATGCAGCTCACCGCCGCCTTCCTGGGCGCGACGGATGCCTGGACGGTGCCGCGCAAGGTGCTCAACATCTCCTCGGGCCTGGGCCGCCGGGCCATGGCCTCGCAGGCCGCGTACTGCGCCGCCAAGGCGGGCATGGACCATTTCACGCGCTGCGTGGCGCTGGACGAAGCCATCAAGCCCCAGGGCGCCAAGGTATGCTCGCTGGCCCCCGGCGTGATCGACACCGACATGCAGGTGCAGCTGCGCGGCGCCGCCCCCGAGGCGTTCCCGGACCAGCAAAATTTCGCCAACCTCAAGACGGGTGGCCAGCTCACATCGCCTGCCGACGCCGCCACCCGCGTGCTCGCCTGGCTGGAACGCGCAGACTTCGGCACCAACCCGGTGGCCGATGTCCGGGACGCCTAGAGCCCCAATACTCCTGTTTTTATAGCTACCAGCGCTTTATGGACAAGCGCTAGCGGCCAATTTGATCTGAAACTCATCTGAAAGGACCTCCCCATGACCCGTGAAGTCGTCGTCGTTTCCGCAGTGCGCACCGCCATCGGCACCTTTGGCGGCAGCCTCAAGGACGTGCCCCCCACCGAGCTGGGCGCGCTCGTGGTGCGCGAATCGCTCGCGCGTGCCAACGTGGAAGGCAAGGACGTGGGCCACGTGGTGTTCGGCCACGTGGTCAACACCGAGCCCAAGGACATGTACCTCTCGCGCGTGGCCGCCATCCACGGCGGCTGCGGCGAAGGCACGCCCGCCTACAACGTGAACCGCCTGTGCGGCTCGGGCCTTCAGGCCATCGTCAACGCCAGTCAGTCCATCCTGCTGGGCGACACCGACGTGGCCATTGGCGCCGGGGCCGAGAACATGAGCCGCGTGCCCTTTGCCAGCCTGAACATGCGCTGGGGCGCCCGCATGGGCGACACCAAGATGGTGGACATGATGATCGGCGCGCTGCACGACCCCTTCCACAACATCCACATGGGCGTGACGGCGGAGAACATCGCCGCCAAGTGGGGCATCAGCCGCGAAGACCAGGACAAGTTGGCGGTAGAGAGCCACAACAGGGCCGAACGCGCCACGCAGGCCGGCGTGTTCAAGGACCAGATCGTGCCCGTCACCCTGAAAAGCAAGAAGGGCGACGTGTTGTACGCCACCGACGAGCACTTCCGCCCCGGCGCCACGATGGAGGACCTGGCCAGGCTCAAGCCCGTGTTCCAGAAGGAGAACGGCACGGTGACGGCCGGCAACGCCTCGGGCATCAACGACGCCGCCGCAGCCGTGGTGCTGATGGAAGCCGGCGCCGCCAAGGCCCGTGGCGCCAAGCCGCTGGCACGCCTGGTGGCCTATGCCCACGCGGGCGTGGACCCCAAGTACATGGGCATCGGCCCCGTGCCCGCCACGCAGCTGGCGCTGAAAAGGGCAGGCCTCACGGTGAACGACCTCGACGTGATCGAAGCCAACGAGGCCTTTGCCGCCCAGGCCTGCGCCGTCACCAAGGACCTGGGCCTGGACCCGGCCAAGGTCAATCCGAACGGATCGGGCATCTCGCTGGGCCACCCCATCGGCGCGACCGGCGCGCTGATCACCGTGAAGGCGCTGCACGAACTGCAGCGCGTGCAGGGCCGCTACGCGCTGGTGACCATGTGCATCGGCGGCGGCCAGGGCATCGCCGCGATCTTCGAGCGCATCTGACCCGTGCCGCCCGGCCTTGCCATCGCCAGTGGCGATGTTGCCACCCTGTATCGGCAAGGCCAGCCCCGCGCAGGATCGGCGATCATCCGTGGGTGCTGGCACCAAGACCAGCAGAGCGGAGCGCGCCTGCGCGGCCGCCTGTCCATATTGAACCGACGGAGACATCTCTCACCATGATTCGCACCCTGCTTTCCTTCACCGCCCTCGCCTTCGCTGTGGGCACCACCGCGCACGCCCAGGCCCCCGCACCGGCTGCGGCCTACCCCACCAAGCCCATCCGCCTGATCGTGCCCTTCCCGCCCGGCGGCGGCACCGACATCCTCTCGCGCCTGGTGGCCACCAAGCTCACGGAAAGCGCCAAGTGGACCGTGGTGGCCGACAACAAGGCGGGCGCCGGCGGCACCATCGGCATCGGCGAGGCCGTCAAGGCGGCCCCCACGGGCTATGACCTCGTGATGGGCCAGAAGGACAACCTCGTGATCGGCCCCTGGCTCTACAAGAACCTGCCCTGGGACCCCACCAAGGACCTGACCGCCGTGGCCCACGTCGCCTACACGCCCGTGGTCATCGCCACCAGCGTCAACTCCAAGTACAAGACCCTGGCCGACGTGGTGGCCGCCGCCAAGGCCGCGCCCGGCACCATCACCTATGGCTCGCCCGGCAACGGCACGTCCATCCACCTGGCGGGCGACCTGTTCGAGAAGGCCGCGGGCGTGAAGCTGAGCCACATTCCCTACAAGGGATCCAATCCCGCGCTGATGGATGCGCTGGCGGGCAATGTGGACCTGCTGGTCTCGTCCCTGCCCTCGGCCATGGGCCAGATCAAGTCCGGCAAGCTGCGCCCCCTGGCCGTGACCTCGGCCAAGCGCAGCTCGTCCCTGCCCGAGGTGCCCACCGTGGCCGAGTCGGGCTTCAAGGACTTCGACGTGAGCACCTGGTACGGCGTGTTCGCCCCCGCCGGCACGCCGGCCGCCGTGGTGAGTGCCATCAACGCCGAGATCAACAAGCTCCTGGCCACGGCCGACATGAAGGCCGCCATCCATGCCCAGGGCGCGGAGCCGGAAGCCATGTCCGCCGCGCAGTTCGGCACCCTGCTCAAGACCGACTACGCCAAGTGGAAGGGCATCGTCGAAGCCTCGGGCGCGAAGATTGAGTGACCCCCTGAGGCGCTTCGCGCCTTCCCCCTGAAGGGGGACGCAGCCGGTGGCCTGGCAAAGCCAGATCCACGGGTGCACTGGCGAAGGGCGTGCCTGTTCCACGAGCTGTGGAATGTGGGATGCGCTGGTGCGCGGCGCCATCGAGAACTGAAATGAAGAACGGCTCCTTTCGGAGCCGTTCCTCATGGGGGATGGCGCTCAGTCCCTCACGACCAGCACCGGGATGTGCACCACGCCCAGCACGCGCTGCGTGACGCTGCCCAGCACCAGCTTTTCAAGCCCGCGGCGGCCGTGCGAGCCCATCACGATGAGATCGGCGCCCGTGCTTTCCAGCGCGCGCAGGATGCCTTCATGCACTGCGTGGCCTTCGCCCACCACGGTGGTCACCGGCACGCCAGCCTCGGCCATGGCCTTCTTGGTGGCATCCAGGGCGCTGTTGGCCTCGGCGGTGGCCGCGTTGATGTACTGGGCCTGGCCGTAGGCGAAATCAGCCCCCACGCCCGTGAAGGGATAGGGATCGACCACGTAGACCGCCGTCACGGCGCTGCCAAAGGTCTTGGCCAGGGCCGCGGCCTTGGAGACCGCGAGCATCGAGGTGTTGGAACCGTCGACTGGAACCAGAATGTGCTTGAACATGGTGCTTCTCCTTGAGTTGAGTGTGGGACCTGGCTTGTGGCCCGGCCATGGACATCAGTTTGAACGCCCACCATACCGCGCATCTTGATTCGCATCAAATCGGACGCACTCCCTTGCCGGCGTTCAGCGGCCCGCAGGGGCCTGCCCGACCACATCCGCCCCCTGGAAACCACCCCGGCGGCAGGTGACCACGAGGGTGTCGCGATACCCCCCCTCGGCCAGGGGCTGGATGGGTGTGGATTCATGGATCATGCGCGCGTCGTCCAGCAGCAGCAGGGACCACGGCTCGGTCAGCGTGAAGCGCTGGCCGCTGGGGCCCGCCGCCTCGAACACCCGCGTCTCGCCGCCCTTGATGCCCTCGCGCCCCACGAGGAACACGGCCACCAGGTCGACGCCGTCGCGGTGGGCGCCCTCGGGGGTGGGCCGGCCAATGCCGTCGGTGGTGTCGATGCGGAACTGGTGGGCCTCGACGAACCAGGATGCAGGCGCCTCGGAGCGCGCAAACACGGCATCGGACACCCCGGCCAGCGCTGCCAGCAGCTGCTGCCACACCGGCCGGGCGACGGTGGCGGGCTCCATGGGGGCAAACCAGCGCTCCATGCCGCCATGCAGCGCGTTGTACTCCACAGGCTGCCAGTGCGCGCGGTGCGGCACCTGCCGCACCTGCCCGTCCTGCACCACAAAGCAGGCATGGCGGCGGCGGCGGTAGCGCCCGCCGTCCTTGAGGAAATCATCGGGGGGCAGCCCCGCCCAGTCGCCGTTCAGGCCCAGCAATTCCGGCAGGGCGCAGCCCGTCCAGCGGGCCACGTCCGCCGGCGACAGGACGGCAAAGCCGTTCTGCCGCAGCTGGCTGGCGACATCCTGGGGGGCGGTGAAGGGGGGAGAAAAAGTGACTTGGGCCATAGAGGCCCGAGCTTAACCGCTGGTGCCGGCACCGCGTCTGCGATGGCGCAAACGCAGTGCAGCGCGGCGCGGCCTTGCAGGAAGGTGCGCCGCGCGGTCCGTCAGTCAGTCAGTCGCGGTGGCCATGTCCATGGCCCTTGCCATTGTTGCCGCGGCCCCGGTCATGGTCGCGGTCCTGCTTGCCGCCGTGGCGATGGTCGTCATCCCACCGGCGGTCATCGCGGCCAGGGCCCCGGTGCGGAGGGCCACGGCGTGGTGGCGGCTCCTCCACGAAGTACACCGGCTGGCTGCACGCGTTGTAGCGCGCACAGTGCTTGCCCCAGTTCTTGGCATGGCCGGGCGGCACGTAGAGGTAGATCGGCGAGCGCGGCACCACGACCGCGGGGCGGTGGATGATGACCGGCTCGGCATACAGCAGCGGCGGCGGTGGCGCATTGCCGATGTTGATGCGGCCGTACACGCCGGGGGCCAGCTCGCCGCCCACCGTGGCATTGATGTAGGTCTGCGCGTGCGCGCCGCCCGCCGCGGCGAGCAGCAGCGCGGCCGCCGCGCCAGACAGGAGGAGACGGATCGTGGACATCGTGGTCATGGTTGTGGTTTTCATCGGGAACTCCTTGCTTGTACCGCCCGGAACAGCACACGATGTGCGGCTGCGGTGCGCGGACCCTGATTTGTAACAAAGCCCGCCCTACCCTAAACCCGAATCCGCGCAAAAGATGTAAGCAAATGGCGACAGAACCGGGCTGCCCGCCGCCGCCCCACGCCGCCTGAAGCAGGTTCATCCGGCGGCCCGGCGTGCCCGGCAAATGCGTGCAGCCGCCGGGCTTGGAGTAGCATGTGCCACCACCCGCTTCGGTCCAGGAGACAGCGATGCCCCACGAACGCCGCCACTTTGTCCGCGTCGGCTTTGACGCGCCGGCCTTGCTGACCACGTCCACCGACGCCTTCAGCGTCCACGTGCAGGACCTTTCGCTCAAGGGCGCGCTGCTGGTGGCACCGGCGCAGGCGAACCTGCAGACCGGCATGCTGTGCCAGCTGACCATTCCCTTGGCCGAAACCGGCAACCACATCGCCATGTCCACCGAGGTCGCGCACGTGGAGGGGCTGCACACCGGTCTGCTGTGCCGCGGGATCGACCTGGACAGCGTGACCCACCTGCGCCGCCTGATCGAGCTGCAACTGGGCGACCCCGCACTGCTCGAACGCGACCTGGGCGAGCTGACCGCGGCCTCCTCCCTTTCCTGAACAAGCGACGGCCCCCGGCGCCGAAGCCGGCCGGGCTTGCGGCGGGCGCAGGCACAGGCAGGCCCCGCCCTTGACCGCGCCGTGCCTGCCCGGGCTCGGCATGGCGACGGCATTCATCACGGCATCCATTCATTGACACTCATCAATTGACGTTCCAGCGGCACGCGCCATAATAGATTCATAAAACATGAATCTTTAAGCACCATGCAAGACCAAGCAACCACCGCAGCCACCATCGACGTGCGCGCAATCGCCCCCCGCGAGCGCCATCCGTCCATTTTTCTCGCCTTTGGCAAGCTGGCTGCCGGGCAGGCCATGGACCTGGTCAACGACCACGATCCCCGGCCGCTGTACTACCAGTTCCAGGAAGAACTGCCGGGCCAGTTCACCTGGAGCTACCTGGAGAACGGGCCCGCACAATGGCGCGTGCGCATCCAGAAACAACGCGCCCCAGGCCACGGCAGCGGGCAATGCTGCGGCGCCTGCGGCGGTGCGTAGCCCGGGCCGGGGCCCTACCGCCATGGCACTCCCTATCGGCATGGAAGAACCGCGCCCCGCCCCGTCCCGGCGGTTGGCCCTGTTCGCGCTCGGTTTCCGGCCGTTCTACCTGCTGGCAAGCGTGTTCGCAGCGCTGTCCGTTCCCTTGTGGGCGCTGCAGTTCTCCGGCGCGCTGGGCCGCCCCTATCTGGCGGGCCCGCTCTGGCATGCCCACGAGATGCTGTTCGGCTTCGCGCTGGCGGTCATCGTGGGCTTTCTCTTCACCGCCGGCCGCAACTGGACCAACCTTCCCACCCCGACGGGATGGCGCCTGGGTGCGCTGGCCGCCCTGTGGGTGGCGGGACGGATTCTGGTGCTCACACCCTTCGCAGCCACGGCCGCCGTGGTGAACGTGGCGTTTCCGCTGGCCGCGGCGGCCAGCCTGGGCATTGCGTTCTGGAAGGCGCGGAACCAGCGCAACTATTTCTTTGTGGCGCTGCTCCTGCTGCTGGGCGCCGCCATGCTGCTTTTCCATCTGTCGCAGCTGGGCGTCTTTCCCGTCCCCGCAGGGCTCGGCATCCGGATCGCGCTGGACGTGGTTCTTTTCATCCTGGCCGTCATGGGCGGGCGCGTGATCCCGATGTTCACCAACAACGGCGTGGCGGGCGCGCAAGCAACCCGGCGGCCTGCCGTGGAAAAGGCCGCGCTGGGATCGGTGCTGGCCCTGCTCGCCGCGGACGCCACGGGCCTGGGCGGATGGCCACTGGCCACCATCGCGGCATTCGCCTGTCTGGCTCATACCTGGCGCTGGGCGCTGTGGCAGCCCTGGACGGCGCTGCGCGTGCCGCTGGTCTGGGTGCTGCACATGGCCTATCTCTGGATTCCCGTGCACCTGCTGCTTCGCTGCCTGGGCGACCTGGGCCTGGCGGCCTCCTCCCTGGCCACCCACGCCCTGACGGTGGGCGCGGTGGGTGGGCTCATCATCGGAATGATGACGCGCACGGCGCGCGGCCACACGGGGCGGCCCCTGCGCGCGGACCGCTGCGACACCGCCTGCTACCTGCTGGTGCTGCTGGCCGCCGCCGTGCGTGTGGCGGTGCCGCTCGCCAGCCCCGCGCAGACGGTGCACGCCAGCCTGCTGTCCGCCGCCCTCTGGTCGGCAGGCTTTGCGCTGTACGCCGTGCGCTACTGGCCGGTGCTGTCCCGCCCACGGGCCGACGGCCATCCGGGGTAGCGGCCGTGCGCCGCGCCGCCGTCAAGGCCATCTCCACTCCGGCGCCAGCCCACCGGGTCCATGGTGCGTGCGCGCGGCTGGCCGTGCCCTCCCTCATGCCGGTGCGAAGAGGTAGTCCTGCAGCTCCAGCCGGCTTTGCACGCCCAGCCGTGTGTAGATCTGGCGGCGGTGGTAGGTGGTGGTGTTCTCGCTGATGCCCATCCGCGTGGCGATCTGCGCCTCGGGCAGGCCGCGCGCGAGCCAGTACGCAAGCTCGTGCTGGCGCTGCGGCAGGCCCAGCGCGCGCAACGCGGGCAGCAGCTGCGCCACGCGCGAGACCCGCTGGGTGATGTGGATGCCCGCCGCCCGGCCTTCGCCGGCCGCGGCGGCCATCAGTGTCGCGCGCAGCGAAAACGCGCCGCTGGCGTTGCGCAGGTCCAGCTGCGGCGGCGCGCGGACGCTGCCCCCCTGGCGGGCATGTTCCAGGCGCTGCAGCAGCGCCTGGAGCGCGGGCGGCAGTTCGGCACGCCGGTACCAGCGCGGCCCGAACGCCAGCGCCATCAGCCGGTCGGCCTGGGGCGATGTCCACAGCAGCTGCCCTTGCGGCGAGGCCACCAGCATGGCGCTTTCATGCACCACGCTGTCGTGCGCATCCACTTCGCCGGGCTGCAGGATGCGCGCCAGCCACGGCTCCAGCCGGGCCAGCAGGGCTGCGTCCTCGGCCCCGAAGCGCGGCGCCTGCGGCCTGCGATACAGCTTGAGCGCACCCACGCCCGCCCCCTGTGGCGTGCGCAGCACCAGGCTCAGGCAGTCCAGCAGTTCCGCAGGGCGCAGCGCCAGGTTGTAGAAGTCGCTGCGCAGCAGCTCGCCCATGGGCACGGTGATCAGCTGCTCCATCACCTGCGGCCCATGGTCGTCGCGCACGGCGGCGGCGAAATCGTGGGCGCTGCGGCGGATCACCTTGTGCTCGCTCGCCCTCACCTGCGGCTCGAAGTACAGGTGCATCAAGTCACGCGCCAGCGATGGCTCGATGTACACATCCAGCGCGCCGTCGCTGCCAGGGTGGAAGTAGCCGCTCGTGTCGAAGGCGATCAGGTGGTGCAGCTCATGCAGCAGGGGTTCGATGAGCTGCGGACCGTTGACGTCCAGACAGGCCAGCTGTTGCAGGCGCGCCAGGGCGCGCCGCTGAATACGGGAAAAAGGCATGGAGTAGTTGAGTTATGTGCCACAGCGCATCCAGGCAATGCGTGGAGGCAAAGCTAGCACACCGGCCCCCCACAGCAACCCACCCCCAGGGGTGGGGCGCGGCGCCCCGGGGACGCATGGCCTCTGCTTTTTGGCGCCCGGCCCGTGGTGGCGCGGCGCCCCGGCCGGGCCGCCATGCAAGGTTTCAGCGCGGCCACGAACCGCCGCGTGTCTCTTTGGGGGTACCCGCCCCCCCCCGCAAGCCGCGCAGCATCCTCGCGGTTTCTTTAGAACAGGGATGAGGGTGACTGCCGTTCCCACTGGGGGGAAGGCTGCAGCTCGCCAAAATGGCTTGTCTCGGATTCAATCGCATCCTCGACCAGATGCAGCAGGTGCGCTGCCCGCAACTCATCGTGCGGGTCGCGCACACCGGTGAAGTCGTGCCGCTCCACGCGGATGGACAGGCCTTCGAAGTTGGGATCGGTTTCTGGCAACCCCTGGGCCAGGGCCTCTATTCGCTCGAAGGCCTCGCGGGCGACCGTCGGCGCGACGGTGATGGTGATGGACATACCGCACCTTCCATTCTGGGCGCTGCGGTACTTACGGCGAACTGCCCAGCTCCGGTCGCAACCAAGGTTTGTCCCCATCATGCGCGGACAGGGCGAACAATGGTTTCCCCTATACCCCTGCGGACAGCGTGGTCGGCCTTCCAGAGGCAAGGCATCCACCGTCCGCTGCAAGCGGTCCCGCCCTGCGGACAGGCCCCGCTTGCTCTCGCTGATTGCGCGCCCCACCAAACCCGCTCCCGCCAGGCCTTCCCTTCGCGCCGCTGCGGTACATGTCCAGCCAAATACTGTATATTTACACAGTATTCGTATTTCCCTGGAGCGAAAACATGAAAACCGCCGCGCTCAGCCACGCCCTCCCCTGCTGGCTTTTTGCCGGAGCCACGACGCCCCTGCTCGTGGGCCTGTTCGCCGTTGCCCTCGTGCTGCGCAGGATTTGGAAATGGGCATGACCTCCGCACGCCCTGCCCTCCCAGGTCATGGCTTGTTGTGCGGCGCCTTGGGGTCGTCTTGAGCCTGGTGGACCGGGTTCACGCCCCGACGGACCGCTGAGCCCTGCTGCCGGCTCTGGCCGCCGGCCTGCTGTTGCTGGCCTGGCTGGCTGACTGCCGCATGGCCAGGATGCTCCCAATTTGATAGCTTATAGCGCTTGATGCACAAGCACCAGAGTGCCAAAACACCTCAGACAATATCGCCCACCGCCAGGCACTCGAGCAGCTCCGCCCGGCTCGCCACGCCCAGCGCCGCATAGAGCTGCCGCCGGTGGTAGACCACCGTGTTCGCGCTGATGCCCATGCACCCGGCGATGCGCGATTCGGGCAGGCCGCGCGCAAGCCAGTAGGCCAGTTCGCGCTGGCGCGGGGGCAGGCCGGTGCGGCCGAGCGCCTCCAGCAGGCGGGCCGCGGGGGCCACGCGCTGGGTGATGTGCAGGGCCACGGCCTCGCCGGGGCCGGTGGCTGCGGCCAGGGGTGCAGCGCGCAGGTGGAACGCGCCGTGGGCGTTGCGCAGCGCCATTTCCGGCGCGGGCGCACCGGGCAGGCGCAGGCGCTGGATGAGCAGCTGCAGCGCATGCGGCAGCGGCGCGCGGCCCGCGCCGCGCCAGCGCCAGCCCAGCGCCTGGGCCATGAGCGCCTCGGCCTCGGGCGAGGCCCACAGTGGCTGGCCCAGGGGCGTGGCGACGAGCACGCCCTCGCGCAGCACCTCGCCGCCCGCGTTCACGCCGCCGGGCCACAGCGTGCGCGCCAGCCACGCCTGCAGCCGCGCCAGCATGGCCAGGTCTTCGTCGGCAAAGGGCCGCGCCCCGGGAGGGCGGAACAGGAACAGCATGCCCACACCCTGGCCCATGCCCTGGCCTTGCGGCGCGCGCAGCGGCAGGCTGAGCCAGTCGGCCACGCCGGCGGGGCGCATCACCACGTTGTAGTAGTCGCTGCGCAGCAGCTCGGCGGCGGGCACGCGCAGCATCTGCGCCAGCGACTGCGGGCCGCGCGGGTGGCGGGCGATGTCGTCGCCGTGCTGCAACACGTTGTGAAAGACCCGCGCCTCGCTCGCCAGGATGCGCGGGTCGAAGTGGTCGGGCACGGCGGCCTGCACGGCGGGGTGTTCCATGTGCACGTCCAGCTCGCCGCCCGCACCGGGGTAGAAGTAGCCGCTGGAGTCGAAGCCGATGAGCGCGTGCAGCGAGGCGAGCACGGACGCGATCAGCTCCGGACCGCTCGCATCCAGGCGGGCGAGGTGGCGCAGGTGCGCAATGGCGTTCGTCGCCTGGTGGTGCGTGGGCATGGAGGGCCGAATCTATCGGCCCCGCGCGCCGCGCGGCCTACCCCAGGGGGGTAGTTGTCGATGGGGGTGGCAGCAGCCGCTCGGCCAGCCCCTGGCGGCCCTGCACGCCCAAAGCGTCGTAGAGCTGGCGGCGGTGGTAGGCCACGGTGTTGATGCTCACGCCCATGCGCTCGGCGATCTGCGACTCCTGCGCACCGCGCACGAGCCAGTAGGCCAGCTCGGCCTGGCGCCGGGGCAGGTCCTGCGCGCGCAGGTGCGCGAGCAGCCGGGTGCCGCGCGGCACCCGGCGGGTGATGTGGATGGCGGCCGCCTCGCCCGCGCCCGCCACGCCCGCCAGGCGCGTGGCGCGCAGCGAGAACGCGCCGTGGGCATTGCGCACCGCCAGGTCGGGCAGCGGCGCCTCGCCGTCCGTGGCGGGCCAGAACAGGCGCTGCACCAGCAGGCGCACCACGTCCGGCAGATCACTGCCGCCGCCCGCGCGCCAGCGCGTGCCCAGGGCCAGCGCCAGCAGCGCCTGCGCCTCGGGCGACATCCATTGCAGCCGCCCATCGGGCGACACGACGAGCAGGCCCTGGCCGCAGACCTCGCTGTCGCCACCGGCCTCGCCCGGATCTAGCGGCTGCAGCGCGCGCGCCAGCACGGGTTCGAGGCGGCCCAGCGCGGCGGCGTCCTCGGGCGTGAAGCGCCGGTCCGCCTCGCGGCGGTACAGCCACAACATGCCGACACCCTGGCCCGCGCGCGTGTGCAGCGGCAGCTTCAGGCCATCGCCCACGTCGCCGGGGCGCAGCACCGCGTTGAAGAAGTCGCTGCGCACCAGCTCGGACAGGGGCACCTTGGCCATCTGCGGCAGCATCAGCGCGCCGCGTTCCACGCGCAGCGCCTCCTGAAACAAGCGCGCACCCCGGTGCATCACCCGCGCCTCGCTCGCCAGGATGCGCGGGTCGAAATAGTCGGGCATCGCGGCCTGCAACACGGGGCTCTCCACGAACACCTCCATCTCGCCGCCCGCGCCGGGGTGGATGAGGCAGCCCGCGTCGAACCCGATCAGGTGGTGCAGCTCGCCCAGCACGGGCGCGATGGCGTGCGGCCCGGTGGCATCCAGGCAGGCCAGTTGCCGCAGATGGGCGGCGGCTTGGGTGGCGCGGCGGGGCGTGGGCATGGTTTTTTTCACGAAAGCGCGAATGTAGCGCGCCGCGCCGCCGCACGACTACCCCGCCGGGGTGGGGCCGCACGGGCGGTGCGCCCCTAGCCTTGCGCGCATCCCCACGGCGGGCCGGCCCGGCTGCCTGGATACATCGACAGGACGTGCGCAAACAAGGATGCCACAGCGGCCTTGCCATGGTGCAAACGTCTTTCCGGAACCCGTTCTTGCGTAAATCCTCATCGAATTTGATAGCTGCCAGCGCTTGTACAGCAAGCGCTTTCGGCCATTTTTACTTCAAACCAAAACCTTGTCCTCGTGAACACTGCCATGCCCCTTGCCATCACCCACACCCTCGCCGCGCTGGCGCTGGTCGCCACCACCGCCAGCGCCTGGGCGGCGGGCGCCGCCGACCCGGCGCACTTTCGCCTCACGCCCGCGCTGCTGGACCGCATGGAAGCGGCGGCGGCCGAGCTGCGCAAGCTGCCGCAGGCGCCCGGGAGCAGCGGCGATGAGGACGACGACGACGCCGACGCCGAGTCGGTCGAGGACCTCGCCCGCAAGCTCGACGCCCACCCCCAGGTGCGCGCCGCGCTGGCGCGCCAGGGCCTGACCAGCCGCGAATACGCCACCGCCACGCTGGCCGCCCTGCACGCGGGCATGGCGCTGGCCGTGGAGAAGGCGCCCGGCGCCCAGCCCGCGCCAGGCTTCACGCCCGAGCAGCGCGCCAACGTGGAAGTGATGCGCGCGCGCCGCAAGGGGCGCCCTTGAGCACTCTATTTCACGTCCTTTTCCCAACAACAGCACATCCAGAGGAATGCTTCTTTCCATGCCCGGCCACAGCCAGCCCTGGTGGCGCGCTCCCGACGCCCCCGTCACCTACCTCGGCGACGAGGACGAACGCTCCATCGCCGCCAAGGACCAGCGGGCGCGATTGGAATCACTCCTGATTCGATAGCTTCCAACGCTTGACAAATAAGCGCCGGTGGCACTTTTTAACCACAACCCATGACACACGCCATGCACCACCCCCTGCGCCACTGGCTCGCAGCCGTGCTGGCCACTGCCGCGGCCTGCGCGGCGCATGCCGCGCCGTTCGCCATCACCAGCACCGGCACCATCGACCAGTCCACCTTCGCCGAAATCCGCGATGGCGAGCGCTACGCCGTCACAATGGTCTACGACAACGGGGGCAATACCGCCCAAAGCCAGACATGGCGGCCCGCCGACCTCAGGTGCGTCATCTGGCGCATGAACAATGCCGCCAACGTGGTCTACACGCAGGCCAGCTTCAACGGGGCGCAGTTCTCGGGCCCCTTTACCGCCACGGATGCCAGCGGAGCGCTGCTGCCCAACGGCTTGAACATCACCAGCCTGGCCAGCAACAACAACCCCTACACCGTCGATGGCTTGGTGCTCGCCACCGCCCCGAGCTGGAATGCCGAGTTCAGTGGGAGCATCAATACTTTCAGCGAGGGCATATCGGGCGGTCGGAGCTTCCGGCAGCTCAATCTGGGCCTGCGCATAGGCACCGCCAACCCCGTCGCCGTCGCCAGCGACTGCGAGGCACCGCCGCTGCCGCCGGGCGTGCCCACCCAGGCCGCCGCCACGCCCGGCGATGGCGAAGTGGCCGTGCGCTGGCAAGCACCCGCGGGCGGCGCGGTGAGCGCCACGCCGGTGAGCTACACCGTCACCGCCCTGAACCTGAGCGCCGTCAGCGGCACCTGCACCGCGCCGCACCCCGCCACCAATTGCATCGTGAGCGGTCTGAGCAACGGCACCAGCTACCGCTTCCTCGTGAGGGCGGCCGCAGCGGACGGGTCCATCTCCCCTCCTTCATTGGCCTTCGCGACACCCAGCGCCAATCCCGCCCCTGGCGCCCCCACGGGCGTGACGGCCCAGCCCGGCAACGGCCAGATCACACTGAACTGGCTGGCACCCGTGGGCGGCACGCCGCCCGTGAGCTACACCGTCACGGCCAGCCAAGGCGGCGCCAGCTGCACCGTGCCAGCGCCCACCACCCGCTGCACCGTGCCGGGCCTGACCAATGGCACGGCCTACACCCTCTGGGTGACGGCCACCGGAGCCAATGGCAGCGTGTCCGCCAGCTCGTTCCCGCTGGTCATCGCCACGCCCCGCGCGATGCCTCCAGGCCCCGGTGGTGTGCAACCCGTGCCCACGCTGTCGCAGTGGGGCGTGCTGCTGCTGAGCGTGCTGGTACTGCTGGCAGTCGTTCGCCGCCGTGCCATCCACTCCTGATTCGATAGCTGCCAGCGCCTTTCCAGAAAAGCGCTGGAGCCACTTTTAACCACAAAAAAGAGGATCTCACCCCCATGCACTCACCCACCCACCACCACCGCAGAGCCCTGCGGCGCCTGCTGCACGCCAGCGCGCTGTGCCTGGGCATGGCCGCCGCCCATGCGGGCTGGACCCCCATCGCGCCCATGGACGAGGCCCGCACGCTGCACACCGCAACCCGGCTGGCCGATTCCACCGTGCTGGTGGCGGGCGGCGACACCGGCAACGTGGATGGCGGAAACAACCCCATCGCCCTCGCCACCACCCGCCTGTACAACCCCGCGGCCAACACCTGGAGCAGCGGCCCCGACCTGCCCAGCCCCCGTTTCGGCCACACCGCCACCCCGCTGCCCGGCGGCAATGTGCTGCTGGTCGGCGGGCGGGAGGCCGGCCCGGTGAACAGCGCCAACGCCAACAGCCTCCTCTACAGCGCCCTGACCAACACCTTCGCCGCCAGCACGGGCCAGCTGACGCTGCGCCGCTCTCACCACACCGCCACGCTGCTGCCCAATGGCACCGTGCTCGTGGTGGGCGGCCGGGGCATCGCGGGGCAGGAGGCGCTGTCCTCCGTGGAAATCTTCGACCCCGTCACCGGCACCTGGTCCAGCGGCATCGACCTGCCCGCCCGCAGGCGCGAGCACACCGCCACGCTGCTGCCCGATGGCCGCGTGCTGGTGGTGGGCGGCTACGACAACGGCAACATCGCCGCCCAAAGCGCCTACCTGCGCGACCCCGCCACGGGCGCATGGACGGAGGTGCCCGTCCCCGCCCTGAACACCTTCTACCGTGCGCGGCACACCGCCACGCTGTTGCCCGATGGCCGGGTGCTGGTGGCAGGCGGCAACAGCCACGTCACGACCACCCTGGTGTTCAACCCCGCCGACAGCACCTGGGCGGCGGGCCCGAATCTCCCCGCTGTCGAGTTCGGCGGCAACAGCGCCACCCTGCTGCCTGGTGTCCCTGGCAACGTGCTGGTGGCAGGGGGCGACAGCGCGGGTGGCGCCAGCGTCATCGCCTCGACAGTCTCCTTTGCCTCCGGCCCGGGTCAAGCCACCCGGCAGCCCGACTTGGTCACCGCCCGCCGGGGCCACACCGCGACCCTGCTTGCTGGCGGCCAGGTGCTGGTGCTGGGCGGCGAAACCACTGGCGACGCCGTCACGAACACCGGCGAGCTGTACACCCACACCGCACCCCTGCCCCCCGCCAACGTCACCGCCCAGCCCGGCGACACCCAGGTCACCGTGCGCTGGCAAGCCCCCGCAGGCACCGGAACCACGCCCGCCCACTACACCGTCACCGCCCAGCCCGGCGGCCGCACCTGCACCGCCAACTACCCCGCGACCAGCTGCACCGTGACGGGGCTGACCAACGGCACGCCCTACACCTTCACCGTTGTCGCTTCCGCCCTGGGCGGCATCGACTCGGCCCCCTCGGCGCCGCCCGCCGCCGCCACGCCCAGCGCGGCGGCCCCCGGCGGGCCGGGCAACGCACAGGCCGTGCCCACGCTGTCGCAATGGGGCGTGCTGCTGCTCAGCGCGCTGATGCTGCTCGCAGGCGTGCGCCTCCGCGCTGTGGGCTCCTGATTCGATAGCTGCCAGCGCAACCCCGACAAGCGCCGGCAGGGTTTCACAGGCCAGCAGCAGGGCGCCGGCAATTGCCAGCCCCCTCACGCACAAGGGCGGCCGTGGCCACCGCGCAGGACACGCCCGGAGGCTTGGCCAACCACCGCCGGTGTCGAGCAGACCCGCACTGGCCAGGCAGACCGGGCTCCCTGTGGGCTCTCTGTGGGCGCCTTTTCTTTTTGCCTGGAGGGAAGCGGGTGTGCAGGCAGCCGCAAATCTGCGCGGATCCCGCTCAAGAGGGCTGGGAGGGGAAGACGGCCAACCAACCGATCAGCGGTCAAGCGCTGGCCGAGAGGACCGGGGTGGAGTGCTTGCCAAAGGTGCCTCCCCGCACCGAGCGACGGCGCTCCGGGTGTCTGCGCTATAACTCGACTTTCCCCATCTCTTTGCATCGAGAGCCACCACCATGAACCGCGCCGAACTCGTTGACATCCTGGCCTCCAGGAACAACCTGTCCAAGACCGCTGCCAATGCGGTGCTGGAAACCCTGATCGAAGCCGTCCAGACTGCGGTCAAGAAGGGCGACGCCGTTCAACTGGTGGGCTTTGGCACCTTCAAGTCCGCCAAGCGCGCTGCGCGCACGGGCAAGAACCCATCGACCGGCGCGGCGCTGAAGATCCCTGCCAGCACGGTGCCCAAGTTCGTGCCCGGCGCCAGGTTCAAGGCGGTGGTGGATCCCAGGGCGGCCCAGCGCAAGGCTGAAAAGGCGGGCAAGTAGGCCTGCGTCCGTCGCGCTGGCCCGGGGCCGGCGCGGTCCTGTCTCTTCAGACGCCAGGAGTTTTGCGCGCAGTGCGCGCAACCCTTGCGCTTCCTTGTGTTGTGTGTCGAGACGACCGGACTCCTTCCATCCTGTGCCCCTTCCGATGAAGCTTTCCGCATTCCAGTCCATCCGGCGCGAGACCGCAGGTCTTTGGCTGGGGGTGCTGGGCGTGGCGTTTTTTGGCATCACGCTGCCCGCCACGCGCCTGGCCACCGGCACGGCCGATGCGCCGCAGCTGTCCCCCTGGTTCGTCACGCTGGGGCGCGCCGCGCTTGCGGGCATGCTGTCCGTCCTGTTTCTCGCGCTCACCAGGCCGCCCTTGCCCACCCGGGTTCAGTGGAAGCCGCTCGGGATGGCGGTGCTGGGGAACCTGCTGGGATATCCCTTGCTGCTGGCCTATGCCCTGCGCACCGTGACGGCTGGCCATGCGGCAGTGATCACGGCCCTGCTGCCCCTGGTCACCTCGGTGTGTGCCGCCTTGGTGCTGCGCCAGCGCGCGCGCCCGGGGTTCTGGGTTTGTGCCTTGCTGGGCAGCGCGCTGGTGGTGGCGTTCTCGGCGCTGCGGGCGCACAGTGCTGGCGGCCATGGGTTGGGCTTCGAGGTCGCGGATCTGCTCCTGGTCGGGGGCGTCATTGCCGCCTCCGTGGGATATGTCTACGGGGCGCAGGTGACTCCTGCACTGGGTGCCGAGCGGGTGATCTGCTGGGTGTGCGTGATGGCCCTGCCGGTGACGTTGCCCGCCACTTTCCTGTTGTGGCCCGCGCAATCCGTGTCGGCGACTGCGTGGGCGGGATTCGTCTATGTGGGAGTGTTTTCCATGTGGGCCGGGTTCTTTGCCTGGTACCGTGGCTTGGCGCTGGGGGGTGCGCTGCGCGTGGGCCAGGTACAGCTCTTGCAGCCGTTCTTTGCCATTGCGGCATCCATACCGCTGCTCGGCGAACCGGTGGATGCCACCACGCTGGGGTTTGCGCTGGCGGTGGTGGCGACCGTGGTGGTGGGGCGAAGGTTTGCGTGACACGGTCGCTGCCAGATGCGTCCCGGGCCGCCGGTGCAAGCCGGTCATGTCGTCAGTGTCGCGCCCTGCGGGGTGCGTGCAGATCACGTACCATCCGCCCATGAATTCCTTCTCGAACGCATTCCGGGCCGAAGTCGTGCGCATGGCGCGCAAGGAGCTCAAGCCTGAGTTGCAGAGCATGCGCAAGGCGATCACGAACCACCGCTCGGAGATCGCTGCCCTGAAACGCGAAGTCAAGTCGCTCGCTTCGCAGCTCAAGGCTGCGAAGCGTCAGCCCCCGGTGGCGGAAGAAACCCCGCCTGTTGCCAAGAAGGCCATCGCACAGGGGTCGAAGGCGGAGTTCCACCCCGAGGTCGTCCGGCAGATGCGCGCCGCATTGGGCATCACCCAGGCGCAGATGGCGCAGTTGCTCGGTGCCTCGCAGTTGTCCGTGAGCCGGTGGGAGTCGGGCAAGGCGCGTCCTCGGGCCGCGCAGCTGGCGCGCATTGACGACCTCCGGAGCATGGGGCCGAAAAACGCCCGGCGAAAACTGGGGCACGCCTGAAGTCAGTCGAGAACCTGCCTCAGCGCACGGTCTCCGTCTCCACCACCATGTCCAGCACGTAGGCGTAGGCCGATGCATCGGCCGGCACGTTCTGGCGCTTGAACCGGTTCACGCGCAGCACCGTGCGGGTGCCGCTCTCGTGGGCAAAGCCCTGGATCTCGTCGTAAAACAGGCTCCATGGGCCTTCCGACTGCTTCACGCCGTCAGCGGAATAGCGGATCTCGCGCACGCGCAGGCATTGAGCGCCCTTCATCACGCCGTGGCTGCAGGCCGCCCGCTGGGGCGCGACCTCCAGGAACAGTCGTTCGCCTGCGCTGCCGTACAGTGTCTGCGGCGTGGGCGTGCCCGCCAGCTCCCAGCGGCTGCCGTCGCCAAAGTGCAGGACCATGCGCGGCTGTGATGCCCCGCCGGGCAGCAGATCCAGGCGCTGGGCACCCGGCAGCTGGGCCAGCACCTGCTGCTCCAGGGCCATCAGCGCGCTGTCGGGGCAGGCGCGCAGCGTGCTGGTGGGACGCGCCAGCTGGATGCGATGGCCGTCGAGCTGGTATGCGGCTCCCACGGCATTGCAGAGGTTGCGCACCAGAAGCTGCCCCTTGTCGAACTGCAGCCGGACGGGCGCGCGGCCGTCCAGGCGCCAGTAGGCGGCCGCCCGCCCCTGGCTGTCCACCGCGGACGTCACATCCCACACATGGGACTGCACTGCGCCCGGCAGGCTGGCAGGCGGAAAAGGCTCTGGCATGGGTGCTTTTGGAGGTGGTGCAACCGTGGCACACGCCGACAGCAGCAGGGCTGCAGCGAAGGTGGTCGCAGCCCGAAGGGGTAGCCAGGGGTGATCAAGTCTCGTTGTCATTGCAAAGGGTTGATTTCTGATGGGTGGAGTGCCCGCACGCAAGCTGCGGGGCCGTGAACAGAGGCCATGCCAAGGGCGGCAAAGTACCTTCGATGCCCGCGCTTCCAATTGGTTCACGCCGGGGGGTGTCACGGCTTGCATGGCTTTGACCTGGTGGGCATCGGGAACACCTTTCGCGCCGCCCTGGCGCTGCTGCCAGCCGCCCGTCGCTTGACGGTCGGCCACGCCGACTCCTGGGCCCCACAACTTGCGCCAGGTGGCCAAGCCGGTGGGTGCCGCGTTATGCTTGCCCATCAATCGCCGAGGTCTGAGATGCGAAGCCTGAGCTCCTGGTCGTCGGAAAATCTGCCTGAATCCATGCGGTTGCGGGGCTGGCGCGATGCGCTGCATGCCGAAGTGCTGGAGATGGACGCCTTGCCGCTGCAGCGAGACGGTTTCTTCGGCAGCATTGAGCGCTGCACGCTTCACTGCATCCTGCCGCACCAAGCACGGGGTGCGCCGCAGAAGGTCCTGCGCTCCGCCGCAGAGATAGCCCGCGGCCCGCGCAATGCCTACTACCTGCTATCGCAGCCCCAGCTTCCATGGCGCGCCGTACACGTGGGCCGCACGAGCATTTTGCAGCCCGGGGATTCCATCCTCATCGACTCTCGCGAACCCTACGAGTTCGACTTTGGCGTTGGCCTGGACGACCTGTCGGTCGAACTGCCCATTGATTGGGTTGAACGGTGGCTGCCCGAGCCTTCGCGGCTCATTGGACGCCCGCTGCGGGGCGACGCTGGCTGGGGGCTGGCGCTGCGTGGCATCAAGGAAGCGTTGGTCCCTCGCGGCCTTGTGGATCGACCCTGCTCGCAGGACGAGTTGATCGAAGACCAGTTGGGAGGACTGCTGTCACTGCTGGACGATGTCGATGGTGCGCAGCGCCCCGCCATGCAGGTGGCCTACGAACGGTCCCTCCAGGTCATGCGCGCCCGTTTCATGCAGCCTGGGCTGACAGCGGCAGAGGTTGCAGCCGATGCCGGCTTGTCGCTGCGCACGCTGCACCGGGCGATGGCCGCGCAAGGCCAGGGATACCTGACCACGCTCATGACCCTGCGCGTGGAGGCGGCAGCGGGCTTGCTCGCTCAGCCGCGGTTTCGCCGGCTGGGGGTGGGCGAGATTGGCCGGCGCTGCGGCTTCACCAATGCGTCGCATTTCGCTCGCCAGTTCCATCGGCAACGCCAGATGACGCCACAGGCTTTCCGGGCGCATGCATTGCGCTGACAAGGCAAGCCGTCGCTGGCACATGGCGGCCAGAGACCTGGCGTGATACGGCCAGCCGCAGCGCACTTCGTTTCCTAGACTTTCCTCGCTGACGCCCGCAATGCTGCGGCGTTGAAGCGAGTGACCAAAAATTCCCAGGAGACAACATGAACATGAAAAATGCGCTCGACGAAATTCTTGCCGACGGCGTGAAACGAGGTCACGCACCGGGCGTACTGGCTCTCGTAGCCGATCGGGACGGCATCCTGTACGAAGGAAGCGCCGGTGAGCGCCAGTTGGGAGGCGGTGCGGCCATGGGCCCCGACACGGTGTTGTGGATTGCTTCAATGACCAAAGCGATTACTTCGGTAGCCGCCATTCAGTGCGTCGAGCGCGGCCTGCTGGACCTCGATGCGCCAGCTTCCCGTGTGGTACCTGCCATTGGCGCGCTGGGGGTGTTGACCGGTTTTGACGCGCAAGGGCAACCGATCACCCGCCCGCCGAAGCGCCCGATCACGCTGCGGCATCTGCTTTCGCACAATTCCGGCTGCAGCTACGAGATCTGGAACCCCGACATGCAAAAAGTGCAGGCGGCGCTCGGCATCCCCGGAACCATCGACTGCCGCTTGAAGGCGCTGGAACTGCCTCTGGTGGCCGACCCGGGCGAGCGTTGGGAGTACGGCATAGGCATCGACTGGGCCGGCCGCATGGTCGAGGCCGTGACCGGCCTCACGCTGGGTGAGTTCATGCACCAGAACCTCTGGGGGCCGCTGGGCATGACCAGCACGGGCTTCCATATCACGCCCGACATGCGCCAGCGCCTTGCCGGCGTACACCTGCGCGGCGAAGACGGCGCCTTTGCCCCCTTCCCTTTCGAGATCACTCAGGAGCCCGAGTTCCACATGGGAGGTGGCGCGCTCTACAGCACCGCAGGCAACTATGCCCGCTTCATGCGCATGGTGCTCAACCTCGGCCAACTAGACGGCGAGCGTGTACTGAAGCCGGAGACGGTGGTCAGCCACCTGATGCTCAACCAGATCGGCAACGCGCGAGTGAGCCTGCTCAAGGCTGCCATCGCGCTGACCGCTGACGCGGAGTTCTTCCCGGGCCTGCGAAAAACCTGGAGCTTGGCATTCCAGATCAATGAAGAGGAAGCCCCTACGGGCCGCCCCGCAGGCAGCCTCTCGTGGGCCGGCCTGGCCAACAGTTTCTTCTGGATCGATCCGCACACCGGCATCGCCGGACTGCTGGCGACCCAGACCTTCCCTTTCGCGGATGCAAGGGTCATGGATCTGTTGTACGCCTACGAGAAAGGCGTCTACGACGCCCTGCGCCGGACAAGGAAGGGATAACGGACAAGGTCATACCGCCAGCGCCACTCAACGGTGGCGCTGGCCAAGTAGGCAAACAGCAAACAGGAAATGCATGCCGCCGTTGGGAAGGAGCAAGGAGCAGGCGGCATGCACCAGGCCGAAACTGAAAAATCCACCCCTGCCGACGAGCCGCCGAGGCCAAGTCTTCGGCTGTGCTTTTTTTGGGTCGGCCCTCAATGGCAGCCACCGGGAAAAGCAGCCCGTGGACTGCCAGGCTTTCACGACCACACTCCACCTGCAGCAGGCCGATCTCACCTTTGCAGGTGTCTTGAGAGCGCTCAGGACTGGCGGTTGACGGCAACGATGCGGTACACGCAACGCGTCGCGCCCGCCAACAGATGTTGCTCACGACTGACTCTGGCATCCGCACCAGCGACTTCCTGGAATAGCTGCAGTTCCGAACGGCAAAAACCCTGGCAGGTGCGCGCGGCGATGCAGATCGGGCAGTGGTCCTCGATCAACAGCCAGCCGCTCCGGTCACGTTCGACACGCGCCATGTAGCCTTCTTCGGTACGAACGGTGGCGAGCTGTTCAAGCCGCTCCTTCAGGGTCCGGCCTTTGCAGACCTGCAAATACGTGGCCCGCGCCTCGGCTTCGCGCTGCGCGATCAGACGGTCCATCCCTTCTTCGCCAAACAACGCGCGCACCGACCCGATCATCTGTACGGCCAGCTGCGCATGCGTGTCCGGGAACCGGCCGTTGCCGGCCTCGGTCAGCACCCAGTTCTGGCGCGGGCGCCCCACGCCAGGCAGCGCTTCCTGCCGCCCCTCGATCCATCCAGACGCCACCAGTTTCTGGACTTGCTGCCGGGCCGCCTCCGGCGTCAGGTCCATCGCCGTCGCAAGCATGGCAGTGGATGCGGCGCCCTTGGACTTGATGAAAAAAAGGATGCGATCCGCCGTCGGCAGATCTGCCTTATTTTCAAAGTTTTTACTTGTATAAAGCATGGCGCCCACTTAATATGCAAGGAATTACTTGGATTTTAAGCCATCCCGTTTTCCCCTCTCCGTGAATCCATGAGTTCTCCTGTGTCCCCTTCCCTTTCTCCTTCTGTTTCAACGGCCACCTGGAGCGACTTGTTCACCGGCACGAATGGCTGGCTCGCCCTGGCCCTCACCGGTGGCGTGGCGCTGCATGCCGTCAACGTGCACATCGTGACCACTGTATTGCCGTCGGTGGTCCGGGACATCGGAGGGCTGGACTGGTACGCCTGGAGCACCACTCTCTTTGTGGTGGCCTCCATCCTGGGGGCCGTGCTGTCGGTTCGGCTGCTCGGTGTAGCGGGGCCCCGCGACGCCTGCATGGCGGCGTTGGCGGTGTTCGCGCTCGGCTCGGCCATCTGCGCCGGTGCGCCGTCCATACCGTGGATGCTGGCCGGGCGCAGCGTGCAGGGCCTGGGAGGCGGCACACTGGCCGCGTTGAGCTATGCGCTGATACGGATCGTTTTCGCGCCTGCGCTGTGGCCGCGCGCGGTGGCCCTGGTGTCCGGCATGTGGGGCGTGGCCACCCTGTGCGGGCCGGCCGTGGGCGGCCTGTTCGCGCAGGCGGGACATTGGCGATGGGCGTTCTGGACCCTGTTACCCGTGGCGCTGCTACAGGCGCTGCTGGCCGCCCTGAAGCTGCGTCCTGCACGCACCCAGGCCGCGGCCGTCCCTGCGCGGGCGGGCATCCCTTTGGCCCAGGTCGTGTTGCTGATGGCATCGGTGATGGTGGTCGCCGTGGGCGGCCTCTCGTCGGCACTGATGGTGCAGGGGGCGGGTGTCGCAGCGGGGCTGGCGTTGGGCGCCGCGGCGATTGCATGGGATCGCCGGGCATCCGTGCGCTTGCTGCCTTCGGGCGCCACGCGGCTGCGCTCACCTTTGGGAGCGGTCTATGCGAGCATCGCCTTGCTGCTGATCGGCACCACCACCGAGATCTTCGTGCCCTACTTTCTGCAGGTGCTGCAGGGCCTGACGCCACTGGCCGCGGGCTACCTCACCGCCGCCATGGCAGCCGGCTGGAGTGTGAGCTCGCTGGTGTCTTCGGGATGTACCGGAGCCCGCGCCGAGCGCCTGCAGCGCGCGGGACCGATGCTGTGCGCGGCTGCCCTGCTGGCCCTGGCGGTGCTGGTGCCTGCCGGCGCCGGTCTGCCGGCGAGCGCAGGAATGGCGCTTTGCGGTGTGGCGTTGGCAGGCGTCGGCGCCGGCGTGGGCATGGGCTGGCCGCACCTGGTCACCCGCCTGCTGACACTCGCTCCGCCCGGTGAAACCGACACGGCGTCGGCCGCCATCACGACGGTACAGCTCTATGGCATGGCGATCGGGGCGGCGATGGCAGGGCTTGTGGCCAATGCAGCGGGGCTCACCCGCCCAGGAGGCGCGGCGGGCGCACAGTCTGCCGCGCTGTGGCTGTTCGCTACCTTCGCGCTGCCGCCCGCAGTGGCCATACTGCTGGCGCGCCGGATCACCCGTCGGCAAGGAATTTCGTGATGGGGGCCGGTATGTCACAGGAGCTGTTCCTGGCGGTCCATGCCTTGGGCCTGGCGATCTGGCTGTCCATCAGCGTCATCAACAACTGCCACGCGCTTGGCGGCTCTACAGCTGCCATCGGCGCAACGATGTCGATGGCGCCGCTGAAGCAGCAGCCCGCGATCGACACGCCACTCTTTTCACGGGCCATCGATTCGCCCGCCGTTCACCGACTCGCGCTGCTGTGGGTGCTGGCGCTGCAGACCGTGGCGGCAGCCGCGTGCTGGGCGGGCTGCTGGCAACTGCTCGCCGTGGGCGACCTGGTCACCGCCCGGCCCTGGCTGAACCTGGCATTGAGCACCTTCGCTGCGTTCTTGTTGTCCATGCATCTCGGGGGGCTGTGGTTCGGCTATTGGATCCGGCAACAGAGCCTGCAACTGACCCACATCGCCCTGCTGATCTGGGTGGCTGCTGCCTTTGTTGTCTTCAATATGGCGTGGGCATAGGCGGGGCAGTGCCACGTGCTCCGCCCATCGGTGCCTGAAAACTGGGAAAGGCTCCCCAACAGAGTGCACGCCAGAAGCGGAGGTGACTGGCGGCCTGAAGGACGTTGAAGCGGTCGGGGGTACCTTACCGGAACCCCTGTCAAGTTCGCCACACCTCTGCCTCCACCCTGCCGACCTCTGGCCAGAACCCCTGGTACGTCGCCCAGCAGTTGGGACATGAAGACGTGGAGGTGTTCCGGACCTGCGGAAAGTTCATCCGCAAGGACTACCAGAAGCCCAAGGCCGAATTGCGCATTGTGGGAAGCGCCTGATCGGTGCGATTCGCGTGCGACTTCGGTGCGATTCTCAGCACCCTACGAAGACACTTCGGGGCAAAGAAAACCGCCACAGACTAGCGGTTTCCAGTGCGTGGCGGTGTCTTGGATGGGGCACGGGGGTACAAAACGATGGATGAGGGCAGCCGGCGGGGTACAGATTCCCCTATGGCGAACCCCCTTCTACAGAGGGAAGTGGGGGTACAAAAGCCCGATTTCACCAGCTTTCTGGGTTTGTACCGCCACTTGTACCCCCACTTTTGCTTGGCTGGGCATGGACGGCTGTAGACGGCCATGGTCTGCAAGTTGTTGATTCAGCAAAGAAAAAGGGCGTCCACTGGATTGGTGTGGACGCCCTTGGATGGGGTTATGGTGGGCTGGCGTCTACTGAATGATTTATGGAAACAGCTTATATAAGCCAACTTTCACGACACAAACCCGTCTTGTTCCCCGGCTTGTTCCCCGGTCTTTACATCCTTCATTTTGCTCACATTTCAAGCGTTTTGCGGAATCGAAGTTGATGGCATTTGGTCTGCGCGAAGCCTTGGCGCACTAGGTGAATTTGTTCGGGCGATCTCGAAAGACTCCTGCACAAAAAAAGGCGGGCTGTTGCCCGCAAAAGATGGAGTGAACTCACTAACGACTCAATAGCTGCTTACGCCCGCTGCATAGTTGCTTCAGCCTCTTTTTATGCAGAACGCTGCTTGCGCCACCGCCACGCGCCCACCCCCACCATCAGGGCGGACAGCAGCAGCAGCCCCCATTCGCCCAAGGTGGGCACGGCGTTGACGCCGCCCGGCGTGGGCGGTGTGGCGGAGAGTGCCCAGGTGCCGCCCGGTTCGCCGTCCCATTGGCTCGAATAGGCGTCGCCCGAGTCGATGTTTCCACACATCACGGCGCCCTGCACGGTGAGACCCGGTGGCGCGTTGCACAGTCCATTGTGGGCGCCTCCGTAGTGGATGTTCGTGAAGTCGATGTGGTCGCCCTGCGCATGCGGGGCGGGCGTTTGCCAGCGCTGCACGGCGACGGCGAGATCCAGCACCCCGCCCATGGTGGTGGCCGTGATGTAGGCCAGCGACACCTGCGGGTCGCTGCTGGCATAGGTGGTCAGTCCATCGGTAAACGAGAACGAAGTCACCTGCGCCGTGATGTCCTGGTTGCTGAGATTGTTCGGCAAAGGCGACGCCGTGGAGAACGAGCCTGCCTGCCCCATGGCCGTGGTGTAGGCGCCGCAATTGCCGGCAAGGCAGTTGGTGAAGTTGTGCAGGGCGGGGGCGGTGTAGGCCGGGCCCGTGTAGGTGTAGGTGGCGGCCCAGGCGCCGGCCTGGAGGAAGGCGGCAGCCAGCAGTGTGAGGGTTTTCTTCATGGAAGCGGGTGGGTTTTAAGAAGTGAGATTGCGCCGCCCGCGCAGGGCCAGGCCCAGCAGGCCGGCGGCGGTCAGCGCCAGGGCGAAGGGGTTGTCCACCGGCACGGACTGCACGCCAGCGGAGGGGCCTGGAGGCGCCAGGGCGCCTGGGTCGGCCCAACTGGTGTTGTCGTCCCAGGTGCCGTTGCCCTCGCTCTGGGTGCATGTGTCGCCACCCCCAGGCGCTGGGGCAGTGGTCAGGCAGATCACGTTGTGACGGCTGCGAGAGGTCGTGTTGACGTCGTCCAAGCGCATGTTGGCGCCGTTATGCGGCCCGGATTGCTGCCAACGCGTAGCGAGTATCTGCAGCTTGGTCAGTTGGCCTGCGGCATCGGTGGTGGCTTGGGCGAAGTTCAGCGTGACCAAGGGGTCGCCGCTGGCATAGGCGACCAGGCCGTCAAAAATCGAGAACGCTGTGATATTGCCCAGAGGGATGGAGTCACTCGTCATGTTGGGCGGGAGCGCCACGGTGGTGGTGATCGTGGCCGTCGGCCACATGGCGGTGCTGAAGTTGGCGCAATCGCCCGCGCCGCAAGGGGCGGTGAAGTTGTGCACAGTGGCCGAGTCATACAGGTTGCCGGTGTAGCTATAGGTGGCGGCCCAGGCGCCCGTGTGGGCGAATGCGGCCAGGGTGATGAGGGCTAGTTGTTTTTTCATGGCAAGAGGGTGTGGCAGAAAAAGTGCCACCAGCACTTATCTAGCAAGCGCAGAAAGCTATCTTTTTTATGAGTTCTTGCGCCGTCCACGCAAGGCAAGGCCCAGTAGACCGACGGCGGTCAGCGTCAAGGCAAAAGGGTTGTCCACGGGCACGGCCTGCACGTTGCCGCCACCCCCCCCCCCGGCCCAGATGCCCAGGGCCGACTCATAGGCCCCGATGTCGGCCCGCCCCATCTGCACACGTGCGGCGCCGCGTTGGTCAGTGGCGGGGATCACTCCGCTGGTGGGGCCTGCGTTGATGGCGGGGCTGCCCGCTTGCAGTGCGTGGATGGGGGCGATCAGGTTGTTGACGTAGGCCAGCGGCGCCAGCAGCGGGTTGGCGCTGGCGATGTCGCCCGCCGCGCCAAAGCCGCAGGTGGTGCCGCTATCGAGGTTGTTGCCGCCGGATTGCAGTTGGTCCGTCAGGTTCCAGCAATTGATGCCCACCGTCGGGTTGGCCACGATGCTGCCGCTGATCTGGGCAGGACCGACCGCTGCCAGTTGGGCACCGCCCGGCTGGGTGGCTGTGTTGGCAGCGATGGTGACAAAGCGGACGTCGGCAGTGCCGTTGGCCGTCACGCTGATGCCGCTGCCTTGTGGCGCCGTGTTGCCCGAGATAGTGGAGTTGACGAGGTGCAGCGTGCCGCCGACGCCGATGCCGCCCCCGCTGCCGGCAGGGCTGGCCACGGTGTTGTTGTCGATGGTGCTGCCGCTGATGTGCGCGGTGCCGCCGACGCGCACCATGACCCCGCCACCGGCAATACCAGCGGTGTTGCCGGTCACGACGCTGTCGATCAGGTGGAGTGTGGCCGTGTCGTGCACATAGATGCCTCCGCCCTGCTTGGTGGTGGAGCTCGCTGAACTGTTGCCTTGCACCCCCACCCGAGTGAGTGTGGCCGTTCCGCCCCCAACGACCAGGCCGCCCCCAAACGCCGAGCCCGCGCCGGTGCCGCCGATGATGGCGAGGTTGGTCAGGTTGACGGTGTGGTTGCCGGTGATTTGCAGCACCAGGCGGTCGCCGCCACCGTTGATGGCGGTGGCACCCGCGCTCACGCCCATGCCGTTGATGGTGAGGTCGCTGCTGATGGTGAGGAGGTTGTTTGCGGGCGCTTGCGTCAGCTCGTAGTTGCCCGAGTACAGGGTGATGGTGTCGGCGCCGGGCAGCGCGTTGGCCTCCTGTATGGCGGCGCGCAGCGAGCAGGTGCCCGCTACGCCCGTGCCGCAGATGCCGTCCCCTGGGGTGGGGTCGCTCAGGTCAGCGGCGGTATCGGCGACCAGGGTGGCGGCCTGCGCCCAGGCGCAGGCAGTGAGGGCGAGCAAAGCGGCGATGCATTGTTTTTTCATGTGATACGGGAGCAAAAACTTCTATCCCAAGCACTGTAGAAAATCTCATCCCCCGCCGCCACGCCCCTAGGGGGGTGAAGCTCATTGCATGCCAGCACCCCCTTGGGGGTGGGGCAAAAAAGTTATCCATGTGCTAAGTTGTTGCGTGCGCAGCGCATTGATACGTTGCGACGTACAACTAGATCGCGGCTCCATGTCTCTTCCCCGCATTCAGCAACAGGCCGTGGCGCGCCTGCAACAAATGGCCTGCCTGGATTTCAGCGGGCCGGAGCTTATCGAACCTGTGCTGCATGAACTGCATCGCTTGATCGGCTTTGATACAGGCGTGTACTTCCACCCCGATACCGACGGGGTGTGGGATGCGTATAGCGAACCCTCGGCCGCGCGCGAGTGGATGCACCTCTATTTCGATCCGCAGCTGAGAGCGTCGGAACTCAAGCTGGTGCGCTACAGCCTGCACGACTTCGCTGCCGCCATGCGCCACGAGCATGGAGTGCTATCGATGGAGCAGATCATCACCGTGCCGCGCCATGAGTTCATGCGCAGCGAGTTCTACAACGAGTTGGCGCGGCCGTGCGAGTGGCAAGACTTTCTGAGCCTGGTGCTGCGCACGCCGCAGAGCCAGGGCGTCGGCTCGCTCAAGCTGTGCCGCAAGCCTGGTGCACCCCGCTTCGCGCCTGAAGACGCCGCCATGCTCGGGCGGCTGGAACCTTGGCTGGCGCGCATCCTGCAGCCTGGCGAACTAGATCCGCAGGGCAGCGTATTGGTTGACAGTGCCATGCTGGTGGCCACGCCACAGGGCCGGCTGCTGTGGACGTCCCCCCAGGCAGACAAGTTGATGGCGTTAGCCTTTGGCTTGCGGTGGTATCAGCGCAACGAGCTGCCATGCGCGCTGCGGGTGTTGCTGGAGCGCCTGCGCTCCGTGGTGAAAGGTGCCGCGCCCGTACTGCCGCAGATGGACCTCCATAACGCCAGCGGCTTGTTCTCGCTGCGCGCCACACAGATGGCCGACGTCAAGGGCGAAGACCGGGCGGTGGGCATCCACATCGCGCAGCGGGTACAGCGCGTGACGCAACTGCTGCCCGCGCTGCGTGCGCTTGGGTTACCGCAGCGCCAGCACGAGTTGGCCTACTGGCTGGCACGCGGCCTGCCCGAAGATCAGATCGCTGCGCACATGGGTATCAGCACCCACACTACTACGTCCTATCGACGCCAGATCTATGACCGACTACGTGTCCACAATCGCCAGGAGCTGCAGGCACTCTTGTTTACGCTGCATTGAAGCCCGGCGAAGGGGGATTTGACCTCACGTTTTTCGGCGCAATGCAGTCATCGAAAGATAGGACCGGGCTCTCCGCCGACGGACCCTCTCGGATGCCGACCACCAGCTCCGCGTGCGGTCCGCAATGCGCTGTCTCTCCCGGACTCCAACGATCAGTTCTAACAGCTTGCGAGATCAATTGAGGCCGCCATGGCGGCCACGTTGCACTAGGATCTCCCGTGCATAGCCAGACCGCGAGAAATCCGACCGAGCAGGCTCTGAAGGATCAGGCCCGCACTGTCGTGCCGAGTCTCGAATTGCTGACTACGCTCCCGTGAACTGAATATCGTCGGCCAAATTATTTGCCTTCGCCCAGAGCTGGGCGTCTTTTTTCTGTGTAAATAGCAGCAGCGGAAACAGGCGTAACTTGCCCTCTATGGCCGCCACAGCTGGGCAGAAGTTCGTATGCCAGGTACTACCTAGGACTATTGCAATTGCAGGGGCGCTGCGCCATCGAAAACCACAAGTCGCTGGATGTATGGCCCCATATAGGTCTTCATTTCCACATGGGCCGGACTGGCCTGGTAAGCGTCGTGCGCGGGGCGGCCCTTGAACGCAGACACCACCGCATGGGTGTAGCCATCGGATCGAGCTGCTTCATTGGCGCCAAAGTGGTAGGTCAGCACATCCGCGCATTCTTGGCGAATCCGCACGGCATAGGCCTCCACTTTGTGGAAAAACTCGGGGCCGGCATCGGGAATGAACTCCATCATGACGAGGTGCATGTACATGGGCAGGGATCTTTCTGATTCGTGGGGATGCACGGTGCATCACACAATGGGTAGAGACAAATGGACTGCGGTCCTACATGCGGGCCAACATTCCTCCGTCGATGGCGAGAACATGCCCATTGACAAACGAGCCGGCATTCGACGCCAGATACACCACGGCAGGTGCGATGTCGTCGGGCTCTGCCCATCGACCTATTGGCACGGCGCTCTGCAGGAAGCTGTCAAAACCTTCGCGCTCCTGCAGACCCTGCGTGAACTGGGTGCGCACGAAGCCCGGAGCCAGCGCATTGCTGTTGACGCCAGCGCTGCCGTACTCCACCGCCAACGCGCGGGTGAATGCGGCGATAGCACCCTTGGCCGAAGCGTAGGCTGCGATACCGGGCATACACGCTTGGCCGGCTACGGAAGACATCAAAATGATCCGGCCAAAGCCCTTGCGCGTCATATGCGGCAACACCGCGTGGGCGCAATTGAAGGCGCCGTTCACATGCACATCGAACAGCGACTGCCACTGCACAAGCGTCATCTCGGTCACCAACTTGCGGTTCTGGTTTCCGGCATTGCTGACCATGATGTCGGGCGCCCAGCCGTCGAAGGCCAGTGTGTCAATGGCCTGGCCCACCGCCTCGGCCTGGGATACGTCGAACACAGCATGACGCGCTTCCACGCCTTCTACCGTCAGCAAGCGCACGGCCTCTTCGCAGCGGCCTGCGTCCAGGTCATTGACCACGATGCGTGCTCCCGCTTGCCCCAGGTGGCGGGCGATGGCCAGGCCCAGGCCCGCAGCACTGCCTGTCACACAGGCCACGCGGCCCTGTAAGCCAAAGTTTTTTTCAAAATAGGTCTTTGCCATGTGGATTGCTTTCTTTCAACGCAAGGATTGGATGCCGGCACAAACGTTCAGGCTCTGGCCGGTAAAACTGCGCCCCGCTGAGGACGCGAGAAAAAGCGCAGTCTGTGCTACGTCAGCCAACTGCACCTTGCGGTGCAAGGCCACGTTAGCCAGGATTTCGGTGAGCATGTCGGCCTCACTGATCTGGCGCGCCTGCGCCTTGGCCGCCGTGACGTTCCGGGAGCGCTCGCTGTCCACGATGCCGGGTAGGATGGCGTTCACGGTGATGTCGTCGCCGCCCAGTTCCAGTGCAAGGCTTTGGGTCAGCCCAACGACTGCCCACTTGGATGCAGCATAGGGCGTACGCAGCGGGTACCCCAGGCGCCCGGCCACCGAACTGAGGTTGATGATGCTGGCGCGATGCGAGGTACGCAGCGCCGGAATCGCGCGGCGCACGCACAGGTACTGGCTGCGCAGATTGACCGCAATGGTCTCGTCCCATTGCTGCGGTTCGATTTCCTCGATACGCGCCGTGGGACCAGCAATGCCGGCATTGTTCACCAGTACATCCAAGCCGCCCAGCGTCGCCAAGGCGTGCGCAAACCAGGCATCCACCGCAGCGGGGTTGGACGCATCCGCAATCCAGCCGCCACCTCCCGGCAGCGAGGGCACGGCAGCTTCAATGGCAGACGCCGAGATGTCGCTGATTTGTACCCGAGCCCCTGCTTGCGCAAAGGCCTGGGCAATGGCCAGGCCAATGCCAGAAGCACCTGCGGTGATCATCACGCGCAGATCTTGAAACTGCATGTCCATATTCTGTTTCTCAGTGGTTGCTCTTCAGCGCATATAGGAACCGCCATTGACATCAAGCCTGGCGCCGCAGACCAAACTGGCACCTGATGAGCACAGGAAGGCCAGCAGCCAGGCGATCTCGTCCGGCGCGCCAATGCGTGGTGCCGGCACATTCTTCAGCGTGACCGGATCGGCCACTGCTACCACGGGGAGTTGCGACGGCACCCGGTGCCACCGCGTTCGCCTTTGCTTCTGGCGCGGTACGCCGTGCCAGCTCTGGGGCAGGAAAGCGACCGTGTTGAGGTCCGCTCGTCCTGTCAGGAAGCGACCGGGCATGGCCGGTCCGGGAGGCGCTATATCAGGTTCAGGGAGTCCTGCGGGCCTTCTCGATAGTGGCCATGGTCTTGTTGACCAAGTCGACACCCAGTTCCGGCTTGTACTTCTCGATCACTGATGCGGTAGCTTGCACCATGCGGGCGTGTTCGGCGGGCTCGATGGTATTGAACTTCATGCCGGCCTTGATAAGGTCCTTGACCACGTCTGCTTCCATTTTTCGGCTCACTTCACGGTGGTAGGTCTGGGCTTCCTTGCACGAGGATTCCAGTACGCCACGCTCGGCGGTGCTCAGGCGATCCCAAAACTTCTTGCTCACCAATACGACGGCAGGCAGATAGAAGTGGCGGGTTTCGGTCAGGTAGGTCTGGATGTCCTGATAGGAGCTGGACTTGGTGACCAGATAAGCGCTTTCCTGCCCGTCGATGGCCTTGGTTTCCAGCGCGGTGTAGGTTTCTGGGTAAGGCAGGGGCAAGGGCGTGGCACCCAGCGCCTTGAACACGTCGATGTACACGCGGTTCTGCAGTGTGCGCAGCTTCAGGTCACGGAAGTCTTCCAGGCGATTGATGGGATGCTTGCTGTTGGTAACCTGGCGGAAACCGTAGTCCATGTAGCACAGGCCAATGAGGTTCTTTTCTGAGAACTTTTTGAGCAACGACTGGCCGACTTCCCCATCCACGACGGCATCGGCTTCCTTCTCGCTGCGGAAGATGAAAGGCAGGTCGAAAATGGCAAGCTCTTTCACGTTGCCGGCAGCGCCTGCGGTGGAGACCACCGACATCTCCAAGATACCGCCCTGGGCAGACGACATCGACTGGATCTCGTTGCCCAGCGTGGCGCCAGGGTAGCCAGTGACTTTGATCTTGCCCCCGGTCTTGGCGCCGACAATCTGGGCAAACTTGTCCACGGCCAAGCCGATCGGGTTGTCCTTGGCGACGGCGTAGCTGAACTTGATCTTGCGGTCCTGGATGTCCTGCGCATGAACTTGCATGCCGCCCATGGCGATCAGGCCGGTCGTGATGGCCAGGCCCAGGTTGCGGATACGGGGGGAAGTCTTTTGTGCTGTCACGTGTGTCTCCTAAAAAAATGGGGCCATCGAAAGGGGTCTACGTCAATTACTTCAGTTCCTGGCCGTCCAGTTCCCCACCCAGAAACTTGTTCGGCTTGAGGAAGAAACACAGCACTAGCGCACCCTTGGGCGAGCGGGCGACATGGCGATGGCCTCTGGGGCGCCAGGCGAAATTGCCTGCCATGTAGACACCATCGTCGTCTTCGAACTCACCTTCGAGCACATAGCTCTGCTCGATTTCCACGTGTTCATGCAACGCGAGCACCGTGCCGGGCTGCCAGCGAAACAATGCCGTTAGCAAGCCGGTGTCGTCGTCCTTCACCAGCACCTTCATATCGATGCCCGGCGTCGGGGTGGGCTTCCAGGGCAGGTCGTTCACCGCCACGTTGCGCGAATCAAGGGGGCCGTACTTTTCAGCGTTGGGCAGGAAAGGGGTCATCAAGGCCATGTTGTCTCCTCAGGAATAGCGGAAGTTGAATGGAACAGCTGCGCAGCGCAGCTATTGAGGCGTGCTAGGCGACGACGGTATTGGTCAGCTCGCCAATCCCCTCGATACGTGCTCGCACGGTCTGGCCTACCTGGAGGCACCGCTGCGGGCGCTGGGCAAAACCAACACCTTTGGGGGTGCCGGTAGCGATGACGTCCCCTGGCAACAACGTCATGCCCGCCGACAGCTGCGCGATGACGGTGGCCACGTTGAATATCATGGAGTTGGTGTTGTCGTTCTGACGCTCTTCGCCGTCGACTTCCAGCACCAAGTTCAGGTTGTCTGGATTCTCGACGGCGCTGGCATGCGCGACCACGGGGCCAAGCGGGCAGCTGGTGTCCAAGCTTTTGCCCTTGAACCATTGCCCATGCAGGCGCTGCAGGTCGCGCGCTGTTACATCGTTCAGGATGGTGTAGCCGAACACATATTCGTGCGCCTTCTCCACAGGGATGTCGCGCCCACCCTTGCCGATGACGATGGCCAGCTCTACCTCGTAGTCGAGGCTATTGGTCAACTGGCCGTGGCGCAGTACACAGCCGCGGTGCCCCACCAGGGCGGTGCGTGGTTTGGTGAAGAACTCGATGGCCTGCGGAAAGGCATCGGCCGGGCGGCCATTGGCCAAATTCCCTTCGATGATGTGCTCGCGGTAATTGCGGCCCACGTTGAAGATGTTGCGGCCGGTGAGCGCCACTGGCGGCAGGATGGTCGCGCTCGCATAGAGCACGGTGCTGGCGGTATTGCCGCTGGCAAGGGCATCGCCGGCCGTCTGGATGGCCTGCTGCGCTAGCGCGACGGCAGCATCACCACCTGCGATGAGTTCATCCACCGATGCGGGCGCCGGCTGGACCGGCCATGCAGCTGTCAAGTCGAGGATGTGGGTATCTGCGATCACGGCGCCGAGTCGGACGCCATCACCGTGGAGGAAATTGAGGAACTTCATGTGGACTGCTTCTGTGGGGAAATACTTTGCACGACTTGCTGCGAGCCTCCTTGTTCAACGGCCACAAGCAGTGCGCGCACATGGGCTCGTGCCAGGGCTTCGGCTAGGTCGGCATCTCGCCGCTCGATGGCATCGATGATTTCAAGGTGCTCGCGCAGAGAATCGGCGCTGCGGTGCAGGCGAGCGATGGTCTGGCGGCGGTAACTGGTCTGAGGGTGGCCGAAAGACGCCCACACACGTTCGAGCAGATGGTTGTTGGCCAGCCGAATGACCTCTACGTGGAAGGCCACATTGGCTTGGGAATACTGGGCCGCCTTGGCTTCGGCCACTCCCGGCTCCAGGAAGGGCTCGAAAATGGCGCGCAGTGCTATCACGTCACGCTGCGATGCGTTCAGCGTTGCCTCGCGCGCGGCGAATCCTTCTAGCTGCTCACGCAGCTGCAGCCATTCGCGGTAGTCACGATCGCTCACCGGTTGCAGCAGCGCACCACGCCCCGGGCGCAGGCTGATGACTCCGGTGCTGTCGAGCCGAATCAGCGCTTCACGCACTGGCGTGCGGCTCACCCCTAGTTGGTTGGCCAGGTCTTCTTCGCGCACGCGGACGGGCTCAGTAATGGCAGAGCGCAACTCATTGAGGTGCGCGCTCACGGCCTCGAACACGCCAGCAGTCGTGGACTTTGGGGAAAGCTTGGTATTCATTGCAGATCCCTCAGAATCACTTGGTCAGGAAGTTCAGAGGCACCATCACGATCGAGGGGAACAGCACCAGCAGGAACATGACGATGAACTGGGCGATCATGAATGGCACCACCCCCTTGGCCACATCGTCCAAGCGCATCCTGCCCACACCAGCCACCACGTTCAGCACCGAACCCACCGGCGGGGTGACCAAGCCAATGGCATTGTTCATGATGAAAAGCACACCGAAGTAGACCGGGTCGATACCAGCCTCTTTGATGACGGGCATGAGCACAGGAGTGAGGATCAGGATGGTGGGCATCATGTCCATGGCTGTTCCCACGACCATCACCAGCACCATGATTGCCACCAGCAGCAAAGTGGGGTTGTCCATAAAGGGCTTGAGCATGCCGATCACTTGGTCTGGAATGTCGGCTACGGTGATCAGCCATGCCGAGACCATGGACGCTGCCACCAGGAACATGATCACCGCGGTGATCTTCGATGCCGAGACGAACACCGTGTACATCTGGCGCAGGCTGATCTCTCGATAGACCACTGTAGATACCAGCAACGCATACACCGCAGCCACTACGGCGGCCTCGGTGGGTGTGAACACGCCGAACTTCAGTCCGAAAAGCACGATGACAGGCAGACCCAGGGCCCATAGCGACCCCTTGAGCGCTTGGAGCTTCTCTTGCGTCGTGGACGCAGCGGGGAGATTCACGCTCTCGCGGGACGCCACCAGCCACCAGGCCACGGCGATGGCCACCCCCATCAGCAGGCCGGGCACGATACCCGCCATGAACAGCTTGCCGATGGACACGTTGGCCGCAACCCCGAACACCACGAAGCCGATGGAGGGGGGAATCACCGGCGCAATGATGCCGGCCGATGCGATCAAACCACCGGCCCGCGCCTTGTCGTGGCCTGCCTTGACCATCATAGGCAGTAAAAGAGCGGCCAGTGCTGCCGTATCGGCCACGGCCGAACCAGACAACGCTGCCATCAGGCAGGCCGCGATGATCGCAACGAATCCCAGGCCCCCACGCATGTGCCCGACCAGAGTGATAGCCAAGTGCACGATGCGCTTGGACAGACCGCCCACGTTCATGATCTCACCGGCCAGCATAAAGAACGGAACAGCCAGTAGCGGAAAGCTGTCGGCACCGTTGATCACGTTCTGCGCGAGGATCTGTGCGTCGAACAGATCCAGGTGGAACATCAGGGCCAAGCCCGAGAAGAGCAGCGCATAGGCGATGGGCATACCGATCGCCATGGCCGCCAGCAGCGCGCCTACAAAGATGAGCACCGTCATTTCCGTCTCCGATTTCTTATGAATGCTTACTTGCGCCTATCCACAGCGACGACGGATGGAGGCAGCACGAGATGTGCCGTTTCTTCGGATTCCTGCACCATCACCAGTTCAGCGTCTGAGAGCTTCCCGCTCACTGTCAGCCAGAACTGGTGCAGCAGGATGAGCAGCGTGGACACCGCGAACAAGACGCCCGCAAAGTAGAAGATGGAGACCGAGAGGCCACTGACAGGTGCCTCCGTTTCGCGATTCACCACCACCTGGCTCCAACTGCCGGTAAACATCAGCCAAGTGATGTAAAGCATGATGACTTGCACCGCCACCAAACAGAGTCGCTGCGCCCAGGCGGGCAATCGCACGACCACCATGTCCGTGCCCATGTGGCCGCGCTCGCGCATTACGACCACAGCGCCCATGAACACCATCCAGACAAACATCCAGCGGGAGATTTCCTCGGAGATCAGCCAGCCTGTGCTGAAGAAATAGCGCAACACCACGTTTCCGAATACCAGGACAACCATGGCGGCCATCAACAACGCACACACAGCTTCCAAGGCCTGGCAATAGGCATCCAACAAGCGATTCATGACCCATCCTTGGCAATCGGCCCAACACGCGAGGCCTCGACTGCCCGCAGTGCTTTTGAGCCATTCAGTATGCAATTCATAGTTTTGTATGCAAAATATAATTTTCGTGCACGGATTTTCATCGTGGATACATAAAACCGCTCTGGGGTTTACCCCAATGGAGAGCCAATGACCTATGGCGGACCTCGCCAACACAAATTGCTCGCGTCACGGAAGCAGGTTCGGAAACTTTCACTGGGCGTGTGAGCGCATTGAGCGCGGCGGGCGCTGAAGCGAACGCCCTGGGTGCATCTACCCCGCATGGGACGGTGGGGCCAGCGGTCGAGGTCATTGCGCAGCACATACCGGATGCCCCCTCTTGTCGAGGTGGCCTGCGCACGCCTAGCGCTCGAAGAAAACAGTGTGCTTTTCACAAAGCCCGCGCAAACGGAAAAAGATGCGGGCCTCACTACCGCCAAGGCAGCAGAGCAGTGCCTAGCGCTGACCGAGACCATCAATGCCCATCCAACTCAGCGGCCCCAGCTCGCTGATGGGCTTGCCAGTGCACCGTGGTCTGGCGGTGACACGTGCGGTGGCAAAGCTCTCGAATGGCGAAGGGCCGAGCATTGCACTACGCGCAGACCCAGTTGCGCTCAACATGCAGGAGCTTGGCCCCACTACACACATCCCAGTGCGCCGGAAAGATGCATGCCTGCGGACACGACGCCCATACCCCCATGCTGCTGGGCGCAGCAGCCTATCTGGCGCGCCACAAGCCCTTCAAAGGCACGGTCTACTTCAATTTCCCCGGGATGCCACGTGGACATTTTGGTATCCGTAGGCGCTAGCCCGCTTCGCGGCCCTGCTCCGCAAGAGCCTCTAACAACCCCAACTCGCAAAAAGCCGCAGCCAAAAACGCCGCGGCTTTTTTGGTTCGCGTGTTGCTCTGCCTTGCCGTGTTCTGGCATGCATGGACATGCGCAGGCTCCAGAAAAGCCTGGGCGCTAGACCCACTTCGTGCGAACTGTGCTCACCGGCCCGGCTAGCTGCGGCGGTCTGAGACGACAATGGGCAATGGGAAAGTTTCAGCGCACTCAGACGCACGCCGAGCCACCCTCCCACCTGCTCAGCCATCGGGCCTGGAAGGTCGATCCGAATACCTTCGCCAGGCCCGCAGCGACCCACAGTGCCAGGTGGCGCAAAATTACAATGGTCGAGCGCATGCCAGTGGATCCTGCTGTCCAAACGAGCAGTACAGCGGCGGGTTTGCCGGTGGCGCTATTGGTGTACATAAGAGGATGTGCCAGTGCTGGCAACATATGCGCTCGAGAGCTGCGGGGACGCAAGCCGCGCCGCCGGATGCCCGCAGGCCCGCCCCGAAGCCTGAGCCCGGTCCGGCAACGCCAGCGCGCCGCGCAGGCCGCAGGTGCTTCAGCCCAAGGCCCCCTAGCCCAGCCGCGAGCAGCAGCAAGGCCCAGGCCTGAAGGCTGGGGATCGCGGCGGGAGAGACTGGTGCTGGCACGGGGCCGCCGACGAACAGGCCCAGTGCTCCGGGACTCCACCCCACGGCCACGGTGGTGGTGACAGTGTTTGTGGCCAGATCGATCACCGAGACATTGTTGGAGCCGCGGTTGACCACGTAGGCGCGGGTGCCGGCGGGGTCTATTGCCACACCAAGAGGACCGTCGCCCACTGACACGGTGGCGACGGCAGTGTCGGTGGTCAAGTCGATTACCGAGACATTGTCGGTGCTGCGGCTGCTCACGTAGGCCCGGGTGCCAGCAGGGTTCACCGCCACCCCCATGGGGCCGTTGCCCACGGGCACGGTGGCTGCGACGATATTTGTAGCCAAGTCGATCACCGAGACATTGTCGGAGGTGAGGTTAGCCACATAGGCACGGGTACCGGCCGGATTCACCGCTATGGCAGAAGGGTTGGAGCCCACTGGCACAGTGGCAATGACGGTGTTGGTGGCCAGGTCGATCACCGAGACAGTGTTGGCGGCGTAGTTGGCCACATAGGCATAAGTGCCAACCGGGTTCACCGCCACACCGTAAGGGCGGCTACTCACAGGCACAACGGCCGTGACGGTGTTGGTGGCCAGATCGATCACCGAGACAGTGTTGATGGCGTAGTTGGCCACATAGGCATAAGTGCCAGCCGGATTGACCGCCACTCCCGTGGGAGTGTTGCCCACAGGCACTGTGGCGACAACAGTGTTGGTGGCCAGGTTGATCACGGAAACATTGCCGGAGCCAGAGTTGGCCACATAAGCGCGGGTGCCGGCCGGGTTCACCTCCACGCCGTAGGGGTTGGTGCCCACGTTCACAGTGGCTGTGACAGTGTCGTTGGCTACGTCGATGACCGAAACAGTGCCGGAGCTGCTGTTGGGAATGTAGGCAAACGGGGCCGCCTGGGCGGGGCCGGCCAGGGCGCAGGCGGCGAGCAACGGCCACAGGAAGCGCGACCGCCGGCGGAGGCGGGGTTGTGTCATGACAGTCTCCTGGTGTGCAGCACCATCAGGCCCAGCAGCACGGACAGCAGCAGCAGGCCCCAGGCCGAGAGCGTGGGAATGGCCTCGGCCGCCAGGGCCATGGGGCCAGAAGGGTCTGCGATTTCACCGTTGGGCGTCCAGTCGTCGTCACCTTGCGCGCCGTCGGTCAGGGTGAAGCGGGCCGTGTGGCCGCTGATGACAAGGCCGGCAGGCTCGAAGTAGCTGGGCTGAGTGTCGGTGCGGGCGGCCAAGCCGTACTTGGTGTAGCCGGCCACGGGCTCGGGCCAGGTGACCTGCATGGCAACGGCGGTGGTACAGCCCACGAGCTTGATGCGCAGCAGGCCCTGAGGCAGCGTGTGGCCCGGCGGCAGCGCGGCGGGCGCGGCCTCGAAGCGGGTGGCGCCCAGGTTGAACCGGCAGGCGGGGCCGCCACCGGTGAAGGTAGCGCTGCCGGTACCGCCCGGGCCGCTGGCGGGCACGGTGGTGCCTTCGAAGTATGGCGCGCAGGCCACCTGCACATTGCCCACGTTGGCGGCGACGTTGCTGCCACTGGCGTTGGCGATGGTGCAGCGCTGGCCCGTGGGCTGGGCCTGCACGGTGACTGCGTAACTGCCGCCATCCGCCACGGGCTGCAAGAAGGTGAAGCCGCCGTTGGCCTGCACCGCCAGGTCTTCGTTGCCGTTGCGCAGCACCAGGCCGCTGCCCGTAAGGCCCGTAGCGGTGCCGCCCAGTGTGTGGGTTTGCTGCGGCAGCGGCGCAAAGGTCGCCGTGATGGTGCAGGCGCTGGTGACCGGCGCGGTGGTGTAGTCGTTGTCGCCCACGCCCGTGGGTGTGCCGTTGCAGCCGCTGATGCTTTGCGTGATCTGGCCCGCAGGCGGCGTGGCGTGGCATGTGACGGTGCCGAGGTAGGCAACCGCGTTGGATGTGCAGGCCATAGCGCCAGCAGGCAGGGCGGTGACGGCGTAAGTGGCAGCGGCGCAGGCCACCTGCACGCTGATCACATTGGCGGTGGCAGTGCCGCTGCCGCCCGTTACCGTGCAGGTCTGGCCCGTGGGCGGGGTCTTCACGGTGACGGCGTAGCTGCCGCCATCCGCCACCGGTTGCAAGAAGGTGAAGCCGCCGTTGGCCTGCACCGACAGGTCTTCGCCACCGTTGCGCAGCACCAGGCCAATACCCGTAAGGCCCGCTACCGTGCCGCCCAGGGTGTGCGCGATGGGGCCGGAGAACTCGGCGCTCACGGCGCGCGCCTGGTCCATGGTGATGCTGCACGTGCCAGTGCCGGAGCAGGCGCCGCTCCAGCCGATGAAGGTGTGGCCCATGGCGGGCATGGCAGCGAGGGTAAGGAGCTGCGGGGTGCCCTCGCCAGGGTAGTTGTAGCTGCAGGTGCCAGTGGCGCAGGCCGACGGGGCGCCGTTCACGACGCCCATGCCGGTGACGGTGACCGCCAGTTCCACATGGGTCCGCCGCTCCAGCGCACCGATATCGCAAGGCGTGGCGCCCATGCCCTGCGGGCGGGCGATGCCGCGCTGGTCGATCGGCAGGGTGCAGGCCACGGCGTCCTGCAGCAGGCTGGTGAGATCGGGCAGGTAGCCGTAGAGGCTGGGGAAGCCATCCATGCCGTTGGCGCCGAACGCGCCCAGTTCGGGGTCGGCGTCCAGCGTCACGCCGTTGCAGGTGGCGGTGCCGCCCATGGGGGCCACGTTGCCGCCCGCGCAGCCGTCCTGGATCAGGCTGTCGGTGATGGTGGTGGAGCCCGTGAAAAAGGTGACGGCCTGAGAGCGCGTGGCCGCGCTACCCCACAGCACGGAGTTGCGCACCCCCACCACGCCGCCCTGGGTGAAGAGCGCGTTGCCGTTGCCACCGGCCATGTTGCCCATGAAGGTGGCGTGCACCGCGTCCACGCGGGCATCCCCGTCCACCCCCACGATGGCGATGGCGCCGCCGGGCCTGCCGGCGGAGGACTGGTTGATGGCGAAGGTGGCGTTGCGCACCTGCATATGGCTGGTGCCGCCGCCCTCCGTCAGGCTGTGGATGGCGCCGCCGGACACACCCGCGCCGTTGCCTGTGAAACTGGCCTGCTCGATCACCGGGCTGCTGACGCCGCCGCTGCCCTTGGCGAGGTTGTACATGGCGCCACCGCTGCCGTTGTAGGCGTCGTTGCCTTCCATAGAAACATTGCGCAGCACGGGGCTGCTGGTGCCGCCCTCGCCCCGGTTGTAGATGGCACCGCCGTGGCCCTCGGCGTGGTTGTTGCTGATGAGGACATTCGTCAGCACCGGGCTGCTGACGCCGCCCCCGCTGGCGTCGTTGAACAGGGCCCCGCCATCGCCGTCGGCGTACGAGGCGCCGATGTGCACCCTGTTTATCCAGGGGCTGCACACGCTGCCCACGCCCGCGCCGTTGCAGTACAGCGCGCCGCCGTTGGCCCCAGGCCCGGCCGCCGCGCCCTGCAGCAGATACACGCTGTCGATCAGCGTGTCATCAAGCGGGATGCCCAGGCTGCCGTCCAGGTACAGCACGCGGCTGTTGTTGTTGGCGTCCAGCACCGTCAGGCCGGGAGACACGGACTGGGGCCGCTCGGCCAGCGCGGCCTCGGTGCCAATGAAGCCGCCGTAGAGCTTGACGTTGCGCTCGATGACGAAGCCCTGCGCGCCGGACGGCACGTAGGGAGTGCCAGCGGATTGCTTCAGCCAGACCTCGCTGCAACTGGGTTCGGCCAGCGCAAAGTCCAGGCTGGCGGCCTGCGGCCAGCTGGTGCCGTCGCCGCTGCCGCTGGGCGTGACGCGGCAGGCGCGCGGCGCGGGCGCAGCGCTGGCATGGAGGGTGAAGAGCATGCTGCTCTCGCGCACCTGGGTGGCTTCGTCGCCGCCGTTCGCGGCGGCGGCAGCGGTGCCGGTGGTATCGCCGCTGCGCAGGCTCAGGGTGGCCGTGGCCTGCTGGCCCGCAGTGGCCGGGGCCGGCAGGCGCACGCGGATCTGGTCGCCGCTGGTCACGATGGCCTCGCGCACCCAGGAGCCTGCGCCATTCACGCGCAGGCGGCCATTGCCGCTGATGCGCACGCCGCCCCACGATGCGCCTGCGCCCGACTGGCTGGCCAGCGGGGTGGTGATGTTGTAGATCACAACCATGCCCGCCGGGACGGTATCGGCGGGCGGGGACGCAGGCAGGTTGGCAAACGGCTGTCCGCCGCGCACCAGGCGCGTTTCTCCGCCGGAGTTGGTGGAGAGCCAGGTGCCCACCTGCGGCTGCTGGTCGAACAAGGTCTGCCAGGCGCTGCCCTGGTTGCCCGGCCGGGGCGATGCCGTCCAGAGCGACCCGTGCAGCCCCCCCTGTCCATGCACGGTGGGCAGCACCTCCCGGTTGAGGCGGAAGTCCGGGTCAGGGCAGCCCGCTGCCAGCGCGCTGTTCTCCAGCTTGTAGGGCAGCCGCCAGACGCCGGTGTGCAGGCGGTCTTGCGCCAGGGCCGCGTTGACGCCCCAGTCCTCCTGCCCGGCGAACGGCGTGGGCAGCCAGTTGTTAATCCAGTCCGTCCAGGGCTTTTGCTGATCGGCTAGCGTGCTGCCCTCGATGGCGCGCGACCAGACCAGCCCCGTCTCCCAGTGCATCGCGCTGGCGCGGCCTTCGGCCTGGCCCACGATGTAGTCACTGGTGGCGTTGGGGCTGGCGCAGGTCTGGGCCAGCCCCACGGCGGGCAGCGCCAGGCAGGCGGCGAGGAGCGTGGGAAGAATGGTTTGCTTCATTTTTTATAGCTTCTTGCGCTTATTGGATAAGGGGTAAAGGCCAAAAACACTTCAAACCCTGCGGCGCAGCGCGAGCAGGCCGAGCAGTGCACCCAGCAGCGCCAGTGCGCCGCCGCCCAGCGTGGGAATGGGCTGCGCGCCGCCGGGGCCGGGGCCCGCGGTGGGGGCAAAACGGGCCGACACACTGCGCGCCCCGTCGATCGCCACGGTGCAGGTGGCGCCCGTGCCAGTGCAGGCGCCGCCCCAGCCCGCGAAGGCCTGGCCCGTGCCGGGCGTGGCGGCCAGGGTGACGTGCAGCGGCGCACCCTCATCCGTGTAGGTGAAGGCGCAGGTGGCGGTGGTGGTGGCCGCGCACAGGGCCGGGCCGCCCGCCACGGTGCCGTGGCCGGTGATGCCGACGTTCAGCGGATAGCTGCCCAGGCGCCGCTCCACCGCGCCGATGTCGCACTGGCTGCCTTGCGGGCGGGCGGCACCGCGCTGGTCGGTGGTGGCGCCGGTGGCAGCGCAGTCCACCGCGTCGATGGCGCTGCCCGTGGCGCCGGGCATGCGGGTGAGCGTGGGGCCGCCGTTGTCTTGCAGCGGGCCGAGTTGCGGGTCCAGGGCCAGGTTGCCCGTGCCGGCGAAGCCGCCCTCCACGATGCTGTGGCTGACGGTGGTGCTGGCCTCGATGATGTCGCTGATCTGCGGTCCCGTGGTGGTGGTGTTGCCCCAGAAGATGCTGGCGATGACCTGGGGCATGCTGATGCCGCCGCCGCCGCCGAGGCTGTAGAGCGCGCCGCCTTCCTGCGCCGTATTGCCGCTGAATGTGCTGTGCGTGATGACCGGGCTGCTGTTGCCCAGGTGGCCGCCGTTGCTGTAGATAGCACCGCCGTGCGTGGCGGCGTGGTTGTCGTGAAAGGTGCTGTGGCTGATGGCGGGGCTGGCGATGGCGCCCGGGGCAAAGTTGGCGATGGCGCCGCCCGAGGAGGCCCGGTTGCCGCTGAAGGTACTGTGGCTGATGGTGGGGCTGGCGGGCGCCATGCTCATGGCGCGGTTGAAGATGGCGCCGCCACCGCCAGCGGCAAAGTTGCCCGAGAAGACGACGTGCGTGATGCGCGGGCTGCAGGGGCCGTGGCACAGCAGGCCGCCGCCAGCGTCCATGGCGGCGTGGCCCCGGGCGATGCTCAGGCCGTCGATCACCGTGCTGGCGGTGATGTGGCCGCCGGGCGTGGTGCCGTCCAGGCGCAGCACGCGGCGCTGGTTCTCGCCGTCGAGCACGGTGGCGCTGGCATTCACGGGCGCGGGCCGCTCGGCCAGGGTGCTTTCGGTGCCCATGAAGCCGCCATAGAGCGCCAGGTTGCGCGCGATGCGAAAGCCCTCGGCATCCGCCGTCTGGCTGTAGCTGCCTTGCGCGAGCCAAATTTCGGTGCAGGCGGCATCCGCCAGCGCGGCGGGCAGCGGCGCGGCCTGCGCCCAGGTGCTGCCATCGCCCGTGCCCGTGGGGCTGGCGCGGCAGACGGCGGCCTGGGCGCTGGCGCCGGACAAGGACAGCAGCAGCGTGGTGGTGAAGGACAGAAGGCGGTAGAGGGCGAGTTGAGTCATTTTTTGATAGCTGCTGGCGCTTGTCCCGCAAGGCCTGTAGCCCCGGGATACCTGTATCGCCTTGCAACACAAGGCTACGGTTTGACACAGCGCAAGGCTACGCAGCCTCCACGCCCCTGTCTGTCCCCCTATAGGACGACAGACGCGCGCCGGAGGCTGTGGCAGCATCCGCGGGCATGGACTTGCCCAACGACCCCATCCGCGTCGCCGTGGTGGAAGATGACGCGGCCTGCCGCATCGCCCTGGCCTATGCGCTGCAAGCCGCACCCGACATGTGCGTGCAATGGCTGGCGTGCAGCCGGGCCGAGGCGCTGGCCGCCCTGCAGGACGGCCCGCCGCTGGACGTGCTGCTGCTCGACCTGGGCCTGCCCGACGGCAGCGGCCTTGACGTGCTGCCCGCTCTGCAGGCGCGCTGGCCCGCGGCGGCGACCATGGTCAGCACCATGTTCGGCGACGAGGCGCACGTGCTGCACGCCATCGAGGCCGGGGCCATGGGCTACCTGCTCAAGGACCTGCCGCCCCAGGCCGTTCTGGACGAGGTGCGCAGCCTGCACGCGGGCGGCAGCCCCATCAACCCGCTGGTGGCGCGCAAGCTGCTGGTACGCCAGCGCCTCCACGCCCTGCCCTCCCTGCCGCCGCCCGCCCCGGCGCAGATCGACGCCGCCCCCTCCGCGCGCGAGGTCGAACTGCTGCGCCTGGTGGCGCACGGCCACTCGGTGGACGAAGTGGCCCAGGCCATGGGCGTGTCGCGAAACACGGTGCGCACCTTCGTGCGGCGCGTGTACGTCAAGCTGCAGGTGACGACCCGCGCCGAAGCCGTCACCACCGCGTTGCGTCAAGGTTGGCTGGAGTGACCCGCCAATCCATGAAAAATCGGGCCCTGGCGCTTATCCAGAAAGCGCTGGCAGCTCTCTTTTTGATAGTTTTCTGCCACCTGGCCCAGGCCGCCACCTCCGCCCACCTGGCGGCAGCGCAGACTTGGCAGTCGCCCAGTGCCGCCTGGGCGCCGCCGCCCTCGCTGCACGCGGCAGACGACGCGGTGCTGGCCTCCGGCACGCCCTGGCAGGCGGTCAACCTGCCACACGCAGTGCCCCGATCCCTGCGCGTGCTCGATCCGGCGCTGGCCAGCGGCGCGCCCGTGGTGCAGTGGTGGCGCCTGTCGCTGCCCGCCAGCGCGCTCGCCGCCACGGCGCAGGGCACACGCCTGTACATCCCGCGCTGGCAGACCATCGGGACGCTGGCGGTGTACGTGCAGGGGCGCTTGGTCTGGCAGTCGCGCGGCGACCGGCCCTGGAACAGCTTCAACGACCCCATCTGGATCAGCCTGAGCGCCCTGCCTCATGAAGCCGCGCACACCGGCGACCTGCAAGTGCACCTGCGCATGGCCAGCCAGCAGGGCGTGGGCGGTGCGCTGTCGTCGTTGTGGGTCGGCCCCACGACGGAACTGCTCACACCCTGGCGCTGGCGCATGTTCTGGCAGACGGGGCTGGTGTCGTACTGGCGCGCCGCCTTCCTGCTGATGAGCCTGTTCGCGCTGGCGCTGTGGTTCAAGTACCGGCGCAGCCAGCAGGGCGAAGTGCGCCTGTTCCTGCTGTTCTTCGCCATGGCGGCCTGCCAGTCGGTGGCCGCGCTGCCCTACTTGGTGGACAGCGAGGGGCTGGACATGGACTTCGCCTGGTTCACCTGGATCGCCATGGCCGCGCAGTTGGCCGCGCTGGGCTGCATGGTGTGCTTCCTGTGCCTGGCTCACGGCCAGCGCTGGCCGCGCGGGGGCCGGGCGCTGGCGCTGTACCTGGCGGCGGCGGCCCTCGCCGCGCTGCCGTCGTGGTGGCCCGCCTACACCGCCACGCTGCCGCTGCTGCGCCTGCTGATGGTGCCGCCCACGCTGCTGCTGCTCACGGTGGCCGCCGTGGGGGCCTGGCGGCTGCGCAGCGCCAGCAACCTGCTGCTGGCCGCCTGGGGCGCCATGGTGGCACCCATCAGCCTGCACGACATGGCCATGCAGAACTACTGGGGCAACATCGAAGGCATCTACCTCACGCCCTATGTCAGCGTGGGCCTGTTCACGCTGTTCCTGGTCCTCGCATTCTCGCGCTACAGCCACGCGCAAGACCAGGCCGCCCGCGCCCGCGCCACCCTGGCCGAACGCCTGGCCGCGCAGGAGCACGAACTGGGCCGCACCCACGAGCGCCTGCGCACCGCCGAGCGCGAGCAGACCCTGATGCTGGAGCGCCAGCGCCTCATGCGCGAGATGCACGACGGCGTCGGCGCGTCGCTGACCAGCGCGCTGCGCCTGGTGCAGCACGGCCAGGCCCGCCACCAGCCGGTAGACGTGGCCCAGGTCCTCAAGGAGTGCATCGACGACCTGAAGATCTCCATCGACTCGCTCGAACCCGTGGACGCCGACCTGCTGGCCCTACTGGCGGGCCTGCGCTTTCGGCTGGAGCAGCGCCTGGGCGAGGCCGGCATCACCCTGTACTGGCGCACCAGCGACGTGCCCGCCCTGCCCTGGCTTGATGCACAGAACGCCCTGCACGTGCTGCGCATCCTTCAGGAGGTGCTGACCAACATCGTCAAGCACAGCGGCGCCACGGCCATCACTGTCTCCACGGCCGAGGCCGCCCAAGGAGTAGATCCCGGTGTGCCCGGCGTGCAGGTGTGTGTGCACGACAATGGCCGCCCTTTCTTGCCTCCCGACGCCCTGCCCCCCGGCCGCCGGGGCCTGGGCAACGTACGCAGCCGCACGCTGGCCCTGGGAGGGCACTGCGGCTGGCAGCCCCTGCAGCCCTCCGCGCAAGGCACGGTGTTCACTCTATGGCTGCCGCTGCGGCGAGGTGGATGAGCGCCGCATGGCAGTATCACGTTGTCATTTTTTGTACTTTTAGCAATCTGGCCGTCTACGGCATCAGCCAACGGCACGGAATTGATCAGGGAACGGAACATGTCCAAATCGCCCTGCGGGCCCCAAACAAGCTCTTCTCCAACGGGGGCATCAAAGGCTGCCGCTTGCTGGGCAAGCGCGTAGTTGCCAGTGGCTGAAAAGCAGGTCGATGACGAGCGCTAGGTCATGCCTGAGACGATCTCCTGGAGCGTCTGCCTAGGCAGCCGGCCTGCCGCGTCGACGAGCCCTTACCGCACCGGTGGCGCCGGATCGTCGATTGAATGACCGCTCGCCACCGTTGTGAAAGCGGCAACGGGCCCGAAGCCGACGCTGGACCCCATTCCCCTAAGCGGTCATTGATTCGTACCCCAGTTGCTTGCGGCCCAAACGCGACTGTCGAGAGACCTGCCTTAGCAAATTCGCAGGCTATAGTTGGGCCAGATGAAGCCTGCGGGATTTGCGGGAATTTTTACACCTGAATGTTTGAGCAGCCCTGCGCTTGCAAACCCAGGCTGCAAGCCGCTTTCAGGAGGAAAAATTGTCCAGAGTATCCCGAACAATCCAGTCCATTCCCCAGGTTTTGCGGTCTAAGTTACGTTAGGCCGCACACTTTCAGCATTATGGTGATCCCCGCAAATGTCCAATCCATGTGGCGCGAGTACTTGGACATCGTTCGTGATGTCGAGGAAAGTCGCTTCTATGAGGCTTTCTCCTTCGGCGACTCTCCTGCAATGGCAGACGAACTCGGACAGTTGGTTCTAAGTCGCATAAAGCAGGCGACCGCCGGCTCCGTCTGGTCGTATGAAGATGCCGGGAAGCCAATTCCGAAGAAAGGCGATCTCAGTGTTGTCACTGACTCCAGCGGAAAGCCGTTATGCATCATCGAAACCATTCAAGTCGATATAGTTCCCTTTGATCGAGTTACATCTGAGTTCGCGTCCATTGAGGGAGAAGGTGATGGTTCTCTCACGTATTGGCGGGACGCGCACAGAGCTTACTTCACGCGGGAATGCGCTTCTTCCATGCGCGTCTTTTCTGACTCTATTCCCTTGGCCTGTGAGCAGTTCAAGGTGGTTTATCCGCTGCCAGCGCAAAGTGCCGGTTAGCTTAAGCGCTAAGCGTTGAGCGTCCGCTTTTGCTTGCCGCCACCAGCTACTTCTGGCCGTTGGCAGACCGTACAACATCGAATCCGTCCTCAATTCGGATTGAACCTTCAATCTCAACTGCTCACCAAGCCGCACATTTTTCGGTGCGATTTTGCGAATTGTTGTTGCACAATGTTTCTGAATAAGAGATTCAGGAACAGGAGGGGGCATGGCTCGCATCAATGCACTGTGCGTCTTGATCAAGGTCAAGCATCAAAAATCGACTGACAGGCGATCTACGCAGGTGCTCGGGTGAGGTACGCACCTCGGGCTATGCAGTCCAGACACCGCCTACTTCCCGATGGTCACATCGTCGTGACCGGGGCAGCCGGGGACTTTGCGTTCTTTGACAGCGAGGAATTCGATCGATTTCGCGCATCCCCGCAAAGGCTTGACCTTCGAAAACAAGCCGACTTGCGTGCCCGTTTTTTGCTCACCGATGGTGCTATATCAAGGTGAATCGCCCCGGGTTTTCTAGACACCTCTGAGCCTCAAACCTGAGGCCCAATAGGAGGTGCCATGAGTAAGCAAAGATACCCCGAAGAATTCAAGACCGAAGCGGTCAAACAGATCACCGAGCGT
>NZ_JAHUWZ010000003.1 GCF_019218755.1 Acidovorax sp. sif1233
ACCAAACTTTCTTCTTCCACCTTCTCAGCCCCGGCAACAACAAGGCCTAGACCCCATCATCACCCAAACCTCCAGCGCCCCGCATCTCTGCAGCACCGCCTCAGTAGCGAAGCCCTCGACTATAGCACCAATTTCAGAGAGGCAGAAGAAAGTCCGTGAAATTTCAGAATTCGCAGCCCTCTCTACACACGCCACTTCTCAAGCAACTTGTCGGGGCTCAGGCTGTCATAGCCTTCAAAGGGTTGATGAATCCAGGGGTTTGTCGGCAGAAACTCCACAGAGTAGTCCGCAGAGAACGTAGACAGACCCTTCGTCCAGATCACCGCACTGCGCAGTTCGGTGATCGGAGCATAGTTGGTCTTCAACATATTGATCACGGCATGCAGAGTGTGGCCGGAGTCCGCAAGATCATCGACCAGCAGCACCTTACCAGCGATCTCACCCTTGGGAGTTGTGATGAAGCGAGCGATATCCAGATGCCCCTGCACGGTGCCGGCTTCGGCACGGTAGGAGCTGGTGGACATGATGGCCAGGGGCTTGTCGAAGATACGACTCAGGATATCGCCGGGACGCAACCCGCCCCGTGCAAGACACAGGATCGTGTCGAACATCCATCCCGACTGATGCACCTTGAGGGCCAGCTTCTCGATGAGGCTGTGATACTCGTCATAACTGACATAGAGGTGTTTGCCGTCTTCGGTCAACATGAAATGGCTCCTGGATGTATAGCTGTAGAGGCGAGGGTCAAAGGCAATCAGCCAGCGACATAGGGATGGCGCATCATGATGGTGTGATCCCGATCCGGACTAGTAGAAATCATGTCGATCGGCACACCTGTCACCTGTTCGATGCGCTCCAGGTAGCGCCGGGCACTTTCCGGGAGCTTGGCATAGTCGGTCACACCAACGGTGGAGTCACTCCACCCTGGCAATGTCTCGTAGATAGGGGTGCAGCGGGCGATGTCTTCAGCCCCCATGGGCAACAGATCAATGCGTTCGCCATCGAGCTCATATCCCGTGCAAAGCAACAGTTCTTCGAGGCCATCCAGAACGTCCAGCTTGGTGATGCACAAGCCAGAGAGGCCATTGACCTGCGCACTGCGCTTGAGCAATGCGGCATCAAACCAGCCGCAGCGGCGGCTGCGTCCAGTAGTCACGCCCTTTTCAGCACCCACCGTGCTCATGTGGTAACCCGGCGTACCTGGCACTTCCCAGTCCAGCTCGGTGGGAAATGGTCCCCCGCCTACGCGGGTGCAATACGCTTTGGTGATGCCAAGGATGTAATGCAGCATGCCAGGCCCCACGCCGGATCCCGCCGCTGCGTTGCCGGCCACGCAGTTGCTGGAGGTGACATAGGGATAGGTGCCATGGTCCACATCCAGCAACGTACCTTGTGCACCTTCGAACAGGAGATTGGCGCCTTCGCGGTGGGCATCGTTCAATTCACGTGACACATCGGCCATCATGGGCTTGAGCAATTCGGCATGGCGCATCGCCTCTGCATAGACCACGTCAAACTGAACCTTGCCATCCTGGATGTACGGCTTGAGCGCATCACCAAACACGAACGAGCCGGAGCGGAGGTACGTCGTGAGGGTATGGTTGTGCAGGTCCAGCAACTCACGCAGCTTGGCTGCAAACCGCTCTGGGTATTTCAGGTCCTGCACCCGCAGTGCGCGGCGGGCAATCTTGTCTTCGTACGCGGGACCAATACCCCGGCCTGTTGTTCCAATCTTCTCCGTACCGCCCTGCTCGCGCGCGGCTTCACGCGCCACGTCAATGGCAGCATGGAAAGGAAGGATCAAGGGACAGGCCTCGCTGATGCGCAGGCGTGACCGCACTTCAACACCCGCCTTCTCAAGGCCTTCGATTTCCTCGAACAGTTTGGCTGCCGACAGCACGACGCCGTTGCCGATGTAGCACTTCACCCCGGGTCGCATGATGCCGCTGGGAATCAAGTGCAACGCAGTCTTGACCCCATTGATCACCAGCGTATGGCCAGCGTTGTGCCCGCCTTGAAAACGGACCACGCCTTGGGCACTCTCTGTCAGCCAATCAACCAGTTTGCCCTTGCCTTCGTCACCCCACTGGGTCCCGACCACCACTACATTGCGACCTTTGGTTGCTTTCATCTCAAACCCAATTCAATTTTCAATTGCTCAAACAGCCTGCACGACCCACCGGCCCGCAACCTGCACCAGTTCCCGGTCGCAGTGGAACTCGTCCACTTCGCTCTCATGCCCCGGCAGAACGCAGACCACCGTCTCACCCGCCTTGCGGAGTTTGGCGATGGCCGCATTGACCTCATCGGACTCCTCCCATGGGGCCCGGATCGCCGCCTTCAACGCACGCGGCGACACTACGCCGACCACTTGCTTGAGATCCAAGCTGAACCCTGCCGCGGGGCGGTTTCTGCCGAACACGGCCCCCACTTCGTCATAGCGCCCGCCTCGGACCAACGCATCGCTTGCACCCGGTGCATAGATCGCGAAACGTGCACCGCTGTAATACGCATAGCCACGCAAATCGGCCAGATCAAACGTCACGGTAGCCCCCTCCAACCGGGTAGCAAGCCATTTCAAATTTGATAGCAGCAGGGGAATGTCGGGAAAGTGCTTGAGCGCTTTTTCAGCCTCATCCAACACAGCCTGATCTCCATACAGCTGCAGCAGCGCCAGCAAACCTTTGCGAGACTTCTCGGGGAAAGCGCGGGTCAAAGACACCAATTCGCCAGCGTCCTTGGCAGCCAGCGCGGCATGGATGGCACTCAACACCTGCGCATTCAGCGGCACGCCAGCCAGCAGGCTGCGCACAATCCGCACGTCCCCCAGGTCGATCGTCGTGCCACGAACGTCCGCAACCCGCAGGCACTCCCGGGCTAACTGCAAAGCCTCGAGGTCCGCCTCCAGCCCGGCATGCCCGTATATCTCCGCGCCGAACTGCAGGGGCTCGCGTGTGGCATGGGGACGGTCAGGCCGGGTGTGCAGTACGGGGCCGCAATAGCACAGCCGAGCAACCCCCTTGCGATTGAGCAGGTGCGCATCGATGCGGGCCACTTGGGGGGTGGTGTCCGCCCGCAGCCCCATGGAACGCCCGGAGAGCTGATCCACCAGCTTGAAAGTCTGGAGGTCGAGCGCCTCGCCAGTACCTGTCAGCAAGGATTCGAGATGCTCCAGCAAAGGAGGCATCACCAGCTCATAGCCATAACAACGGGCTGTATCAAGCAGCCCGCGACGCAATTCTTCGATGTGCCGCGCTTCGGACGGCAAGACATCGGCAATGTGATCCGGAAGGACCCAAGCAGACATGGAGAAAAGGGGAGGCTGTTAAAACCGTGATTCTACCGGGAGGAGAGCGAAGGCCCGAGAGACTCCACCGCCAGGACTCCAAGCCCAGGTCAGAACCACAGCATGGCAACACCGGCAACGATGGTCAGCAATGCGAAAAAACGTATCTGGCCATCCTGCAGCAGTGCAATCTGGGAGACCGCACGCCGCCAGCCCTGTGGCGATAGGAAGGGCAATAGCCCTTCAATCACCAGCACGAGGGCCAGAGCCGTCCAAAGGCTGTCAAAAGTCACTGCGGCAAGCTACCAACAGCCAGGGCGGGGAAACTCACTTGCGTGCCGCGGCGGCAGGCGCCGTGGCCGAGGTTCCACCTCGGAAAGTCTTGAAGAATTCCGAAGACGAAGGATCGAGGACCATCACGTCGGTCTTCTTGTTGAAGCTGGACTTGTATGCCTCCAGGCTGCGGTAAAACTGGGCAAACTGTGGGTCCCGGCCAAAAGCCTCGGCGTAGATGCGCGCTGCTTCAGCATCGCCTTCACCCTTGATCTTCTGGGCATCGCGGTAGGCATTGGCAATCGCTATCTCACGCTGACGATCTGCATCCGCCCGAATTTTTTCGCCCTCGGCCGCCCCTGTGGAGCGCAGTTCATTGGCGACACGCTTACGCTCAGCCTCCATGCGCCGGTAGACCGATTCCGTGATGGCTTCCACGTAGTCGACGCGGGTAATGCGCACATCCACCACGTCCACACCCCAGGGCTTGGCCCCGCGAACGGTCTCGAGCACTTCGCGCTTGACATCTGCCATCAGCGCCTCGCGTTTGAGAGACAGCAGTTCCTTGACAGTGCGCTTGTTGATTTCCTCCTGAAAGGCATTGCGCACTACCCGATTGAGCTGCATGGCCCCGGCGCTTTCGTCCAACCCCACATTGCGGATGTACTCCGTGGGTTCGGAGATACGCCAGCGCACATACCAGTCGATGACCACACGCTGTTTTTCAGCCGTCAGCATGGGTTCTGTATCGCTGCTGTCCAGCGTCAGAAGACGCTTGTCGATATACGACACGTTCTGGAAAGGCGGCGGCAGCTTGAAATTCAAGCCCGGCTCGGTAATCACTTCCTTGATCTGCCCCAGCGCGTAGAGCACGCCAAACTGGCGCTGGTCCACCACGAAAAGCATGGAGCTCATGAGGGCCAGCACCACCAGGAGGGTAGATGCAATAAATCCGACTCTGTTCACGAGCAGCTCCTAGCGAGATTCACGATCGCGTGTGCGACTGCTGTCACGCGCTCGGGGGTCATTCGAAAAAGTGGACGAAGGCACGGCTGGCACCACCGCCGGCGCGGGCGCAGCGGCAGCCGGAGCATCCAGAGGCCCTGCTCCGCTCGCCACGCCTTGCATGATCTTGTCCAGGGGCAGATACAGCAGATTGGAGCCCTGGCGCGACTCGACCAGCACTTTGGTCACATTGCCGTAAATCTGCTGCATGGCCTCCAGGTACATGCGGTCACGGGTCACCTGAGGCGATTTTTGGTATTCCGCCAGAATGGAAGAGAAGCGTTGCGCATCGCCTTGCGCCTGCGCAACAATCCGCGCCTTGTAAGCTGCCGCCTCCTCATTCAAGCGCGACGCAGAGCCCACTGCACGCGGGATGACATCATTGGCGTATGCCTGCGCTTCGTTCTTGGCCCGCTCGCGCTCCTGCCCTGCTTTCAGCACATCGTCAAACGACGCCTGCACCTGTTCAGGTGGACGCACCCCGCCCTGCTGCAGGTTGATTCCAACAACTTCGACACCGACCTTGTAGCGGTCAAGAATGGTTTGCATGAGCGCACGGACCCGCGGCGCAATCTGGTCACGCTCTTCGGCCAGGGCCGTATCCATGCGCATCTTTCCTACCACTTCGCGAACCGCCGTTTCGGCGGCCTGTACCACTGCATCCGACGGATTCTTGCTTTCAAACAGCCAGGCGCGTGCATCACTCAAGCGGTACTGCACGGCAAACTTGATCTCGACGATGTTCTCGTCTTCGGTGAGCATGGCCGACTCGCGCAGGCCGGTGCTCTTGATGACGCTGTCCCGGCCCACGTCGGCGGAGCGAATCTGGGTCACGAAAACAAGCTCGTGGCGCTCGATGGGGTATGGCAATCGCCAGTTGAAACCCGCGCCCACCGTACTCTTGTATTTGCCAAACTGAGTGATCACGGCCTGCTGGCCTTCCTGGACGATGAAGAACCCTGTCCCCATCCAGATGACAAACACAATCCCGGCGATCAGCCCCACACCAACGCCTGCGCTCTTCATGTCGGGTTGGAACCCGCCGCCCGAACCGCCACCGTTGCCCGGCCCGCGCCCGCCGCCGTTCTTGGATCCAAACAATCCGCCCAGCTTACGGTTCAGGTCGCGCCACAGTTCGTCGAGATCCGGCGGCTGCCCATTGCCCGGGCGCTGGTCCCCCCCTCGGTTTCCCGAAGGCGGGGGAACGGGGCGGTCCTCTGGGCGTGCGCCATCATCGGACTTGTTGTCTTCGCCACGTCCCCACCGGGGATCGTTCAGGTTGAACATGCCCCGAATACGTGCTGGCAGCGAAGTCCAGCCTAGGGTGCGATTTTGGAAATTCATGCGCAAAGTCTCTGGTTCTCTGGATGGCATCGGTAATGCTGGCATTGTGCCCAATCAGGGCTCGGACCCTGGCAATTCAATGGCGGCACCAGGGGTCATGCCTTCTTGAGCCGCAATCACCACCCTGGATGCAAGCGCCTGGCGAAGCGTGTCCAGCCCTTCGCTGGAGCGCGCGCTCACGAACAGGCGCTGGAACAATTGCCCGTCCACATCGTACTGATCCTCCAGAAGCGGGGGACGTTGCTCCGCCTGCAGCGCATCCAGCTTGTTGAACACCAGTATCTGAGGAATATCCGCAGCCCCGATCTCATGCAGCACTTTCTGGACCTGCGCCATCTGCTCCGGAAAACCCGGATTGGAGGCATCCACCACATGAAGCAGCAGATCCGCATCAATGGCCTCCTGCAACGTCGCCTGGAATGCATCCACCAGGCCATGGGGCAGGTCGCGAATGAATCCCACCGTATCGGAGAGGGACACCGATCGTCCTGCAGCGCCCAGATACAGTTGGCGCGTTGTCGTGTCCAGCGTGGCAAACAGTTGGTCTGCGGCATAGGCACGGGCCTTCACCAACGCATTGAACAAGGTGGACTTGCCCGCATTGGTGTAGCCGACCAATGAAATATTGAAGGTGTCGCGCCGCTCCCGTTGCCGCCTCTGGGTGGACCGCTGCCGCTTGACCTTGACAAGACGCTCGCGGGTGCGCTTGACGGCGTCGCCAATCATCCGGCGGTCGAGTTCAATCTGCTTCTCGCCAGGGCCACCACGTGCGCCAATCCCACCCGTCTGACGCTCCAGGTGAGACCATCGACGCACGAGGCGGGTACTGAGGTACTGCAGTCGCGCGAGCTCCACCTGAAGCTTGCCCTCATGGCTGCGGGCGCGCTGGGCAAAAATCTCCAGAATCAGCAGCGTGCGGTCGTTGACTGGAAGCTCAAGGTGACGCTCCAAGTTACGTTGCTGGGCTGGGCTGAGCGATTGATCGAACAGCACCTCAACCGCACCGTGCATCTGTGCCGCAGTGCGAATTTCGTCTGCCTTGCCACTTCCGACAAACAAGGCCGCGTCCGGGGCCTTGCGTTTGCATGTCAGGCGGCCAACCGGGTTCATGCCCGCCGTCTGTGCGAGCAGGCCCAATTCCTCGAGATCGCCATCAAAATGGGGAAAACCAAAGTCCACCCCCACCAGCAACACCGGGGTGCCGTCCACGCGCGAAGATGTCATCGCATGCAAATCAGATGGCCTTCTCGCACCATCCGTGCAAGAAGCGAAGACCGGTTCAGAAACAACAACTCAAGCGTTGCTGCTATCTGCATCAGGGGTGTCGGCGGTGGAAAAATTGACGGCGCGACCTGGCACGATGGTGGAAATAGCGTGCTTGTAAACCATCTGGGTCACTGTATTGCGCAGCAACACCACATACTGGTCGAATGACTCGATCTGCCCCTGCAGCTTGATTCCATTCACCAGATAGATGGAAACAGGAACATGCTCCCGACGCAGCGCGTTGAGGAAGGGATCTTGCAAAAGCTGGCCTTTATTGCTCACGATATTCTCCGTGTTCAAAATGTTGTTGTAAACCAGCACCTTACCACAGCCCGAAGGGCAAATCGGGCTGGTAGTGCATGGCCCTTCAGGGCTCCAGCCTTTGGATCAGGCCTCGTCCTTGTCGGCAAAAGGATTGTGGGAGGTTTTCATTTCTATCCGCAGCGGCGTGCCCACCAGATCAAACTCTTTGCGGAAGCGTCCTTCCAGGAAGCGCTTGTAGGCATCGGTGACATGTTCGAGCGAATTGCCATGGATCACGATCACCGGCGGGTTCATGCCCCCCTGGTGTGCATACCGCATCTTGGGGCGGAACATGCCTGCCCGCTTGGGACTTTGGAACTGCACAGCCTCCAGGAGCAGGCGTGTGAGCACCGGCGTGGACATTTTGCAGGTTGCCGCCTTGTGCGCCTGGGCGATCGACGTCCACAGCGGCCCCAGCCCCTGCCGCTTCTTGGCGGAAATGAAATGCATCGAGGCAAACTTCAGAAAGGCGAGCCGGGTCTCGATGGACCGCTCCAGCAACTGGCGCTGGTAGTCGTCCACGGCATCCCACTTGTTGACAGCCACCACCACGGCCCTGCCGCTTTCAAGGATGTAGCCTGCGATGTGCGCATCCTGATCCGTGACCCCCTGGGTCGCGTCCAGCAGCAGCAGAACCACGTTGGCCGATTCAATGGCCTGGAGGGTCTTCACGACCGAAAATTTCTCGATCGCCTCAAACACCTTGCCCTTGCGGCGCAACCCCGCCGTATCGACCAGCTCGAAGCGTTGGCCATTGCGCTCGAATGGCACGGTGATGGCATCCCGGGTCGTGCCTGGCATGTCAAACGCGACAAGGCGCTCCTCACCAAGCCAGGTGTTGATCAGCGTCGATTTACCGACATTGGGCCGCCCTGCGACGGCAAGCTTGATGATGCTCTTGTCGGAGCCGGCCTCGGAGTCGTCCGGCTCAGGAAGCTGCAGGGGTTCCAGGGCGATATCAACCAGACTGCGGATACCCTGCCCATGCGCCGCGGACACGGGATACACCTCGCCCAGCCCCAGCTCATAAAACTCTGCCAGCTGCACACCTTCCAGCATGCCCTCCGCCTTGTTGGCGACCAGCACACAGGGTTTGCCAAGGCGGCGCAGGTAGTTTGCAATGTCATGGTCCTGCGCAGAAACGCCGGCACGTGCATCGACCACGAAGATGACCACATCGGCCTCGGCAACGGCCTGCTGCGTCTGCTTGGCCATCTCCTTGTAGATGCCACTCGATGCATCAGGCTCGAAGCCCCCTGTATCGATGACGATGTACTCGTGCTTGCCTTGCTTGCCATTGCCGTAATGCCGGTCCCGCGTCAGCCCGGCGAAATCCGCCACGATGGCGTCGCGAGACTTGGTCAGACGGTTGAAAAGCGTGGACTTGCCGACATTCGGACGCCCGACGAGGGCGATAACTGGCTTCATTGAATAAGATCCATCAATCAGGACGGAATCCGTAGACGCCACCGTTTCGCGTGACCACCACCAGCGTATCGGCAGCGACAGCGGGCGCCGCAGCTATGCCGGATGCATCGGTGGCAATGCGGTTAAGCGGAGAACCGTCCGCACGGGAAAGCAGATGAACGAGGCCTGCATCGTCCCCGACCACCACCGAGCGTCCCAGCAGCAAAGGCGCTGTCAGTTTGCGGTGCTTGAGCCTGTCCGTCGCCCACAGGCGTGAGCCGTCGCTGCGGCGCCACGCAATCACCGTGCCATTGCTCTCGGCCCCGAACAGCGCTTCGCCATCGCCGTGCACTCCATCGGCTCCACTGGCCGGCTGCGTCCAGGCCACCGCGCCTCTGGCCGTATTGACGCAACCCACAGCCGACTGGAAGGCCCGTGCACAGACGGAGTCCCCTACCCGGCTGGTACGGCCGACCAGTTCCACCAGGCGTTCGACATCATTGGTACCGCGCGAGCTGGCCAGCGGCGCCTCCCAGCGAACGCTGCCGTTGTCCGGGTTCAAACCCACAAGGCGGCCGGCAAAACCCGCCACCAAGGTATCTCCCACAGCCAGGAGTACGCCGGCTTGGCGCAAGACCAAGGGGTCTCCAGGGCGCTGCTGGCTCCAGAGCTTGCGCCCCGTCACAGCATCGTAGGCGGCCAGCGACCGATCCGTCGACAGCACAAAGACACGCCCGCCAGCGACCAGGGGGGGCGTGAATACCTGCGCAGCCAAGGATTGCCGCCAACGCTCACGGCCGGCATCCAGAACAATCAACGTGTTGCTGCGGGACACGACAGCCGCAGACTTTCCATCGCTTCCCACACCCGCGGACAAGGGCTCGGCCAGTGCGGTGCGCCATACGTCTCCACCGGTGCGCGCATCGATCGCAGCCACCACACCGTCAGCGGATGCCACGGTCACCACATTGCCTGCGGAGTGGACCTCCAGCGGAAATCCTCCAACATTGCCGATGCGCGCTGTCCATGCCTGCCGCACACCCAGGACAGCGACATTGGCCCCCAGATCGGCAGGTACGGGTTTGGAGCTGCTGCCACTCCACAGCGAACACCCGGCCAACGTGGCGACCAGCACCGCGGACGAAACGCCACGCAGCAGCATCCGCCCGCCCGGCGTGTTGTTTGCACGATTGAACGCCATGGTTATTTCACCCCTTCCACAGGAGCAGCCACAGCCACCGCGATACCCTGCGGCGAGACCCCCAAGGCACCAAGCTTGATTTCCACGAGGCGCCGATACTCCACACTCTCCTCGAAGGCCTTGTATGCCTTCGCATACTCCGCGATCGCCTCTGTGCGCTTGCCCTGCAGGGCATAGATATCCCCCTTGCGATCTGCGAACACCGCTTCAAACTCAAGGGGAGTGCTGCCAGACACCTGCTTGAGCGCCTCATCGTAGTTTTTCTGGTCCATCAGCACGCTGGCCAAGCGCAACCTGGCCAGCGCCTTGAGGCCATCATCCCCTGACTGGGCGGCCACCCAGGCCAGCGCTTCTTTCGCGCCATCGGCATTGCCGGCATCCACCATCGTCTTGGCGAGCGCGAGGCCGGCCTGGCTGGCCTGCGTAGTGCCCGAATACTTGGCCTTGAGGTCGGCAAACGCCTGCGCCATGCGCGCTTGATCCCCCGTCCGGGCAGCCACATCCACGGCATCAAAGAGCGCCGCGGCCTGGCTCGCCTGGCGGTTTTGCCAATACTGGTATCCGTTCCACGCAACCAGGGAGCCCGCCACCAGAATCAGTACCGAACTGATGAGCGTGCCCCAGGTATTCCAGAAATGCTTGAGCTGGTCAAGCTGTTCTTGTTCTTCGAGATCTAGGTGATTTGCCATGGAATATGTTCTGTTTAGCGGTTGGATTGTAGGTGGGACACCCATTCGACCAGGGAGTCCAGCGGTTGCTCGGCCTGCGCTCCGACACCATCGCGCAAGGACTTGACAACAACCATCCCTCGGGAGAGCTCATCGTCGCCAAAGACCAGCGCATGCAGCGCGCCGCTCGCATCTGCCTTCTTGAACTGGGACTTCATGCTGCCCATTCCTTCACCGCCTGCGGGCGCAGCATGCATCTGCACACTGACGCCGAGTTGCCGCAGGCGCTCGATGGCCGCAACCGCCACCGGCAACGCCGCCGCCGAGGGAATCACCGCATACACATCGGGAGCCAGCGCCGGCAATGCGCTGGCCTGCTCCTTGAGGAGTTCGAGCACACGCTCAACCCCCAGCGCCCAGCCCACCGCTGGCGCAGCCTTGCCACCAATCTGACCGATCAGGTAGTCGTAGCGGCCGCCGCCACAGATCGTGCCCTGCGAGCCCAATTGGTCGGTGACGAACTCGAACACGGTCAGGTTGTAGTAGTCCATGCCCCTGACAAGGCGCGGATTGACGGTCCATGCGACGCCATTGGCACTCAGGATGGACTTCACTGCGTCGAAATGCGCGAGCGACTCCGGCCCCAGGAAATCGATCAACCGAGGTGCGGCCTCCACGATGGCCTGCATGGCGGGGTTCTTGGTATCCAGAATGCGCAGGGGGTTGCTGTGCAAACGCCGGCGTGCTTCTTCGTCCAGCACATCGGCATGCTGCTCGAGGTACGAGATCAGCGCAGCACGATGGGCCTTGCGTTCATGGGGCTCGCCCAGGCTGTTGAGCTCCAGCCGCACATTCTGAAGCCCCAGTTCACGCCACAGCGCCTGGGCCAGCAAAATCAGTTCCGCGTCGACTTCGGCGCCCGGAAAACCCAGCGCCTCGGCGCCAATCTGATGGAACTGGCGATACCGCCCGCGCTGCGGACGCTCGTGGCGGAACATGGGCCCCATGTAGTACAGGCGCTTGCCCCCGTCGTACAGCATGGAATGCTCGGCCACGGCGCGCACGACGCCTGCCGTCGCCTCGGGGCGCAGGGTCAGGTGCTCGCCATTGAGACGGTCCTCGAACGAGTACATCTCTTTTTCAACAATATCGGTCACCTCGCCGAGCCCCCGCACAAAAAGCGGCGTGGGCTCGACGATCGGCGTACGGATATTGCGGTAGGCGTAGCGCGCCATCAGGCCCCGGACCTTGGCCTCCAGCCACTCCCAGCGGGCAGATTCCGGAGGCAGGATGTCATTCATGCCTTTCACGGCCACCAGCTTTTCCGGCTTGGGCGAGGTGGCGCTTTTTTCGTTACTCACAGCTGTTCTTTTCTTATCCAATTATTTTGAGAGAGCTTCCTTGCGGCCCCACTGCGGGGGCCGAGCAAGGGCTGTCGGCGCGGATGCAGCGGGTCAGGCGGCGGGAACCCCGGCACCGAAACGCTTTTCAATGTACTGCTCGACGATCTGATGGAACTCATTGGCAATGTTCTCGCCGCGCAGAGTCAGGGCCTTTTCGCCATCAATGAACACAGGGGCCGCAGGCGCCTCACCCGTACCGGGCAGGCTGATGCCGATGTCTGCGTGCTTGCTTTCGCCAGGACCGTTGACGATGCACCCCATCACGGCGACGCGCAGATTCTCGACGCCGGGATAACGAACCCGCCATACGGGCATCTGGGCACGCAGAAAATCGTCGATCTGCTTGGCCAGGTCCTGAAAGGTCGTGCTTGTGGTGCGGCCACAGCCCGGGCATGCCGTGACGCTGGGGACAAACATACGCAGACCCAACGCCTGCAATATCTCGGAGGCGACCACCACCTCCTGCGTGCGCGCCTCCCCGGGCTGGGGCGTCAGGGACACGCGAATGGTATCGCCGATGCCTTCTTGCAGCAGAACCGACAGCGCGGCTGCCGACGCCACCGTGCCCTTGGTTCCCATGCCCGCTTCCGTCAGCCCCAGATGCAGCGCATAGTCGCAGCGGCGTGCGAGCTCACGATAGACGGAAATCAGATCCTGCACCCCACTGACCTTGCACGACAGGATGATCTGATTGCCATCCAGCCCCATCTGCTCGGCCCGGCGAGCGGACTCGATGGCCGACGTGATGAGCGCCTCATACATGACCTGGCGCGCCTCCCAGGGCGAGGACCGGCGGCTGTTGGCGTCCATAAGGTCCACCAGCAGATCCTGATCGAGACTGCCCCAATTCACCCCGATGCGTACCGCCTTGTTCCACCGCATGGCGGCATCGATCATCTGGCCAAACTGCCGGTCCCTCTTGTCACCCTTGCCGACATTGCCCGGATTGATGCGGTACTTGGACAGCGCCTGTGCGCAATCGGGAAAATCCGTGAGCAGCCGGTGCCCGTTGTAGTGAAAGTCTCCCACGAGCGGCACACTTTCTCCCATCCGGTCCAGTTGTTCCCGGATATAGGGCACCGCCGCCGCGGCCTCGGGGGTATTCACGGTAATCCGCACGAACTCCGAACCCGCCTGCGCCAGCTCCTTGACCTGTATGGCCGTGCCGATGGCATCCACCGTATCGGTATTTGTCATGGATTGCACGCGCACGGGCGCATCGCCGCCCACCGTCACGACACGGGATCCCCACACGATCCTGGCTTGGCGTGAGCGCCGAGGCAAAGGGGATGCAATCGCAATGGGCCCCATATCACCAGATACCTGTTCCACTATTTCACCTCGAAGCGAGCAACGTTTTCACGCGACACAGTCGTCAGGTCGAAAGGCTTTCCGCGCACGAAGACCTCCGTCACGTCCGCGCGTCCGATGACAACCGCCAAAGGCATCGACCCGGCGACCGACACCGACTCGCCCGCGACCAGATTGCGCTGCAGCGCTACCGCGCCTGCGGAGTCCCGCACCTGCACCCAGGATTCACTGCGCGCGCGCAGCACCAGCGCACCTGCGGGGGGTGCGGCTGCGCTGGCGGCCGCCACCGGGGCCGATGCAACACCATTGGCAGCCGCGGGCGCGGCTGCATCGGGGCGCCCCGCCGCAACTGGCGCGGGGCTCTCCGGCTTGCGCTCGGCAACGCCGGTCGCGGCACTCGATACTTCTGTGGGTGCGGGGCTGGCCTGAGGTTCCGCGATGACCGAAGGAGCGGCCGTCACCGGGGCAGGTGCCTGCACTGCGCCTGTCGTGCTCGTCGTCCCGTCCTGCTGGCGGGGAAAGAAAACAAGGACGAGAGCTCCCACCAGCAGCGCCAGCACCACCAAGGTGACGGACCGCGAAGTGGATCCCGAAAAGGACCCCGAGGACGAAGACGACTTGCCAGAACCGCCCTTCACGGGTGCATTGAGACCGGCACTGTCCGTGGCCAGACGCGGACTCTTGCTTTGCGGCAACAGCGACAGGACGGGCGCAGGATCGAGCTTGAGTGTCCTGCAGATGCTGGATGCCAGCGCCCGCACAAACACCGTATCAGGCAGCGCCTCGTAGTTGTCGGCCTCCAGCGCCTCCAGCTTGCTGACCGGCACCTTCAGCGCCACGGCCAAGGCGGCAATGTGCATGCCGGATGCCTGCCGCGCTTCCCTGAGCAATCCACCCGCCGTCATTCCACCACTCTCCAGAACCTCACTCATTGAAAGCCCCACGCTCGTATGCCCCCAGTTCCCGCGAATCCGGGAAACGCTTGCGCAACTGTTCCGCCAGCTGCTTCATGGCCACGGAGTCACCCAGGCCACGCTCCACCTTGATTCCGAGCCACAGCGACTCGGAGTTGGCAAACTGGCTGTTGTTCAGCCGCCGGATATAGAACTGGGCGCGGGTCAGCTCGTTGCGCCGCAACAAAAGCGCAGCCAGGTGGTAGCCCACCACGGGGTTGGCGGCATCCAATTCATAGGCCTTGAGCAGTGACTGCTCGGCTTCGGCGAACTGACCGGCCCCCGACTGGCAAAGCCCGCGTGCCATGAGTGTCTTGCTGCGCGCGGTGTAGGAAGGATTGGCCAGCGCCCGCCCGAATTGCTGGTCCGCTTCTGCGTACTTCTGCTGCTGGCAGAGCAACCAGCCGTAGTTGTGCAACAGGTTGGGATCGTTCCCCCTGAGCGCCAGCGCCCTGCGAAAACTGTCGTCCGCCTGCGCAAAATCGTTCAGCCGCATGTAGATGAGGCCGCGCAGGTTGAAGGCGTCGGAATACGTGGGATCGGCCGCCAGCGCCTGCTTGACTTCATCAAGCGCCACGGCGGTCTGGCCGTTCTCGAAATAGTTGGATGCAAGCTCCAGGCGGATGCGGGCACGGCGCCGCGTTTCAGGCTCATCGGACGGAGTGACCAATCCCGCATTGGTATCCACGGTGGACATGCTGTTGTTGGTCGCACACCCCTGCAGTACGGACATGCATGCGAGCACGCCACATGCCGTGAGTGTCCAGCGGCCAAGTTGCTGCCAGCTTCCAACCAATCCCACCATGTAGAGCCTCCTTGAAGTATGCCGATTGCTTGCTGATCAAGTCACCGGTTTGAGCACGATTGTCCGCTGCTTTGCCATGCGCTCGGCGGCCCGTGTGCGATCCTTGACATCTCCCGCGAGCTGGCCACAGGCCGCGTCGATATCATCTCCCCGGGTCTTGCGCACCGTTGTGACAATACCTGCATCGCTCAGGACCTTCGCAAACGCAACCACCTGATTTTGCGCAGATCGCAACAGCCCCGATGCGGGAAATGGATTGAAGGGAATGAGATTGAATTTGCAGCGCACCCCTGCGCCACGGGCGGGCTTGACCAGCTCGATCAGCTGCTGCGCATGCTCCAGCTGGTCATTGACGCCATCGAGCATGCAGTATTCAAAAGTGATGAAATCACGCGGTGCGTGCGCCAGATAGCGGTTGCAGGCCTCCAGCAGCTCTTCGATCGGATACTTGCGATTGAGCGGTACCAGATTGTCCCGCAGCGGATCGTTGGGCGCATGCAAAGACACGGCCAGGGCCACCGGGCAATCCTGCGAGAGGCGGTCCATCATGGGGACCACGCCCGACGTGGATACCGTCACCCGCCGCCGCGACAGACCATACCCATGGTCATCGAGCATGACGCGCAAGGCGGGCACGAGCGCCGAGTAGTTCTGCAGCGGCTCGCCCATCCCCATCATCACGACGTTCGAGATCACCCGATCTTCGGACTTGAGGCGTTTGCGCAAGGAATGCTCTGCAAACCACAACTGCGCGACGATCTCGCCCGTGGTCAGATTCCTGCTGAAACCCTGATGCCCCGTGGAGCAAAAGCGGCACCCCACGGCACAGCCGGCCTGGGAGGAAATACACAGCGTTCCGCGGTCATCCTCAGGAATGAAGACGGCTTCCACCGCATTGCCATCCCCCACGGCGAACAGCCACTTCACCGTGCCGTCCGAGGAAACATGCTCTGAGATGACCGGCAAGGCCTCGACGCGGGCGCAACCCCTGAGCTTGTCGCGCAGGGCCTTGGCCAGATCGCTCATGGCGTCAAAGTCACTGGCGCCGCGCTGGTGGATCCAGCGAAACAGCTGGGTGGCGCGAAAACGCTTTTCGCCCAGTTGCTGGCAGAAAGCAGCCAGGCCGTCGAGGTCAAATTCCAGCAGGTTGGTGGTGGTCATCGCGCCCTCCCAGTGACGGGCCGAGCGCGGTCGTCCCCATGGCGCAGGTGTCCCACGATTGCGGGAACAGGCATGGGGAGCACCATATCAGCGCGAGTAGATGTTCAGGCCGGGGAAGAAGAAGGCCACTTCTGCCTGGGCGGTTTCAGCTGCGTCGGAACCATGCACTGCATTGGCATCGATGCTGTCAGCGAAGTCGGCGCGGATGGTGCCGGCTTCTGCCTTCTTGGGGTCCGTGGCGCCCATGAGTTCGCGGTTCTTCAGAATCGCGTTTTCACCTTCCAGGGCCTGGATCATCACGGGGCCGGAGATCATGAAGTCCACCAGGTCCTTGAAGAAAGGACGCTCCTTGTGCACGGCGTAGAACTGCTCGGCTTCCAGGCGCGACAGGTGGGCCATGCGTGCAGCCACGACCTTGAGGCCGGCAGCTTCAAAGCGTGCATAGATCTGACCGATGACATTCTTGGCCACTGCGTCGGGCTTGATGATGGAGAGGGTGCGTTCGATTGCCATGTTGATTTCCTGAATGGATGATGTTGCTGTAATTCGTTTGCCCACTGGACAAAGCCCTCGATTCTAACCGGGCAGACCGGCGCAGCGTGCGCTCAGCGCCCGCCACCCCCGCGGCGAGGGCCGCCTCCGCCGGGGCGCCGCTTGTCCTGGCGGTGCCGCGAGAGGCTGTCCATGCCGATATAGCCCACCGAGGTCTTCATCGGATCCGGCTGTACCGCCCCGCGCTGGCGGTCACCGCCGCCGGCATTGTTGCCGCGGGCCTGACCTTGTTGTCCATTGTCACGGCGGGGTTTCTGGCCACGGGGGCCGCCCGGCGCCCCCTGCGACATGTCGCGGCGCGGGCCGTCGCCCACGCGGGGCCCGTTGCGCCCCCGGTTGCGCTTGTTGCCGCCGCGCCCGCCCGCACCCGGCCCCTCTTCCAACCGGCCTTCGGCCGGAGCCTCCGGCCGTCCGGCACCGGCGGCCTGGACCAGGGCGCGGATGTCACTCTCATCGAGTTCCAGCCAGGCGCCGCGCTTGAGCCCGCGCGGCAGCACCATGGCGCCGTACCGGATACGGATCAGCCGGCTGACCGCATGTCCCACAGACTCCAGCATCCGACGCACCTCGCGGTTGCGCCCTTCGGAAATGGTGACCCGGTACCAGCAGTTGGAGCCTTCGCCACCGCCATCCTCGATCGATCCAAAGGATGCCATGCCATCGTCCAGGCGCACGCCATCCAGCAGCTTCTGCTTTTCTTCGTTGCTCAAGGCGCCCAGCACCCGCACGGCGTACTCGCGCTCCAAGCCAAAACGCGGGTGCATGAGCTTGTTGGCAAGTTCGCCGGAACTGGTGAACAGCAGCAGGCCTTCGGTGTTCAGATCCAGGCGCCCGACAGACTGCCACTTGCCCTGCATGAGCCGGGGCAGCTTGCGAAAGACAGTGGGCCGGTTCTGGGGGTCGTCATGGGTCACCACTTCGCCCACCGGCTTGTGGTACGCGATCACGCGCGCGGGCGGCGGGTCGATCCGGTAGCGGATGGGCTTGCCGTTGACCTTGACCTGGTCTCCGAACTGGATGCGCTGTCCGATATGGGCAGGCTCGTTGTTCACGGAGATGCGCCCTTCCAGGATGAGCTGCTCCATCTCGAGCCGCGACCCCAGCCCCGCCTGGGCCAGCACCTTGTGAAGCTTGGGCGTTTCCAGCTGGGGCAGCAATACGCGCTTGGCGGGAACGGCGTCGGCCGACGCATCATCCTCATCGAAGCGGCCCGACACCACATCCTCGAACTGATAGCCATCCACCACCGGCGCCGCCTTGCGCCTGTCGCGCCCGGCACCTTCGGGGCGTTGGGGCGGCCTGCCGCCGGGCTGGCCCTGGTTCCTGCGGCCGCCCTGCCCTGGCTGGCCCACAGACTCAAAGCCTTCCGCATGCGCCGCCGCAGCCTCGGCCTCGGGCCCTGCAACCACCTGCGACGAGGAGAGCGCCTCGGGCGACAACTCCGCAGCTGTCACGGGCTCCACCTCAGAAACGGCCTCGGGGGCCGCCGAAGCGATGGCGTCGCCAGCAGCACTTTGCTCCTCGGCAACCACAGCCACCGGCACCGCCTTCTTGCGCGGGGCGCGCTTGGCAGCAGGTTTCTTCGGCGCCGCAGCCGCCTGCGCAGGCGCAGCCTCCGGCAGATCAGCCGGCATTTCGGGGGTCGAATCGTTCATCAAGTATTTCCCTGGATACCACCCGGGGTATCGGCATCGTCGTCGCGGAGATCCGTCTCCGCATTCTGAAAAAAGTCTTCCACGGGCAGCACCGCATCCGGCGCCGCGCCCGGTTCTGGCGGCTGTTGGCCCGGGCCGGGCTCCGATGGCGCAGCGACCAGCTCCGCTGCCGGTTCGGGCTCCGGCTCTATCACCCCTTGGGCGGCAGCGGCCATGGCCTCCAGGACATTGGCATTGCCGGTGGGGTCATCCAGCACCGGCAACTGGTCCAGCGACTGCAGCCCCATGTCATCCAGAAACTGCCGCGTGGTCGCAAACAGCGCCGGACGCCCCACCGTTTCCCGGTGGCCGATGACCTCGACCCAGCCCCTGTCTTCCAGCTGCTTGACGATCAGGCTGTTGACCGTCACCCCCCGGATGTCCTCGATATCACCCCGCGTCACAGGCTGGCGATACGCAATGATCGCCAAGGTTTCCATGGTGGCCCTCGAATAGCGCGGCGGCTTTTCGGGGTGCAGCCGGTCGAGGTACTCGCGCATCTCGGGCCGGCTCTGGAAACGCCAGCCCGTGGCCACCTGAACCAGCTCCACGCCACGCTGCGTCCATTCCAGCTGCAGCTCCTGCAGCAATACCTTGAGCGTGTCCGACCCCAGCGCGTCATGGAACAGCACCCGCAGCTCGCGCAAAGGCACAGGCTGCTGCGCGCAGATCAACGCAGTTTCGAGGACCCTTTTGGCATCCACCGTGTTCATGGTTCAGCGATTCCTGGAAAAGTGCCACGCGTTGCAACGGGTGTCACATCAACAGCAGGGGGCAATCAATGGCGCGCTGTGCAAGGGTGCTGGCGCGACGCAAGAGCCCGGCGGGATTCCGTCTTCGGGCTGGGGCCAGTCTGGCCGTCAGGGCGCATTGTAGCCCAGCCCCCATGACGAGAGGGCCTGGCAGATGTCCTGCGGCACCGGCGCCCAGAATTCCAGCGCCTCGCCGGTCACAGGGTGCGAGAAGGCCAGGCGGTAGGCATGCAGCGCCTGCCGCTGCAGGCTGCCGACCGGCGCGCCGCCATACAGGCCATCCCCCACCAACGGATGCCGCAAGGACGCCATGTGCACGCGGATCTGGTGCGTGCGGCCCGTATGCAGGGTGCATTGCACCCAGCAGCCCTCGTCCGCGCCAGCGAGCCACCGGATGTCGGTGCGCGCAAGCTTGCCCGCATGGGTCGCCAGGTCGACGACCGCCATGCGAAGGCGGTTGCGCGGATCCCGGCCAATGGGCGCTTCCACCGTGCGGATCTTGGGACCCGACCATGCGCCGTGGGCCATGGCCACGTACTGCCGCTGCACCTTGCGCTCGGCAATCAATGCGACCAGCGCGTCCATGGTGGCGCGGTCGCGGGCAACGACCATCAGCCCGCTGGTGTCCTTGTCGAGCCGGTGCACGATGCCCGCGCGCGGCACGGTCAGCGCCTTTTCGTCGCGGGCGAGCAGGCCGTTGAGCAAGGTGCCGCTCCAGTTCCCCGGCGCGGGGTGTACCACCAGGCCGGCGGGCTTGTTCACCACCAGCAGATGTGGATCCTCGAACACCACGTCGATGGACATGGACTCAGGCCGGAAGGCCTGGCTCTGCAGCGTGGGCCGCATTTCCAGCACCACCTGATCGCCCGCCTTCACGCGCGCTGCCGCCTTGGGAAGCGGCTTGCCATTGAGGCTTACCAGCCCCTGCGCCAGCAGTTGCTGCAGGTAGCTGCGGGAAAACTCGGGCACCAGATCGACCAGCGCCCGGTCCAGCCGCACGCCATGCTGTCCGGCCCCGATGTGCATGGAGCGAAGCTCGCTCCCGGACTCGTCCGCCAGCCCTTCCGACTCGTCGGCCAGCAGCTCATCCGCTGCCCCGGCCGATTCCCGCGCCATGCCCGTTGCGCCCATTGGCGGCGAAGCCACGGCGGAAATCAACGTGCAGGCAGGTAGCGCGACGGGTCGACGGGCTTGCCTTGCCGGCGGATTTCAAAGTGCAGCTTGACGCGGTCGGCGTCGGTGCTGCCCATCTCGGCAATTTTCTGCCCCTTGCGCACGGACTGGTCCTCCTTGACGAGCAGGGTCTGGTTGTGCGCGTACGCCGTCAGAAAGGTGTTGTTGTGCTTGAGGATGACCAGGTTGCCGTATCCGCGCAGCCCCGCGCCCGCATACACCACGCGGCCGTCGGCGGCGGCCAGGACCGGGTCTCCCGCCTTGCCAGCAATGTCGTATCCCTTGTTGCGCGCCTCGTCGAACCCGGCGATCAGCGAGCCCGGAGCGGGCCAGATGAATGCCATGTCGTCTTCCGCGGCACCCGACGACGGTGTCGGCGTTGCCGGCGCGACGGCCACCACGGGGCCGGAGGCCGCCGAGGTGGCGGGCTTGGCCGCGCTGGCCGGGGGCACGGCCGCACTGGCGGGATTGGCGGGCGTCACCGTCGAGGAGGTCACCGGGCGGGTGACCACGCCGCTGTCGGCGGCCACGGCCTGCGAGGCGGGCGCGGGCGGCGCCACGCGCAGCACCTGGCCCACTTCGATCAGATTCGCGTTCTCGAGGTTGTTCCAGCGCGCAATGTCTTTCCAGCTCTGGCCCGACTCCAGGCCGATGCGAATGAGGGTATCTCCCGGCTTGACTGTGTAGTAGCCTGGTTTTCCGGCATTTTCCGCGCCGGGCAGCGGCTTGAGGGGTGTCCCCACCACCACGCCGGGCTGGGCCGCTGGCGGAGGCGCGGAGGACGAGGAGGATGTGCCCCGGTCTTCCACAGGAGCCTTGTTCAGCCGGGTGCCGCAACCGGTGAGCGCAAGCCCCGCCAGCGCCACGGTAAACCCAACCACAAGACCACGCGATACGAACATAAGCATTTCCCTTCAGGCAATCCCCGATTTTAGGGGGACAAAATGTACGGGCTCGAGCACGTTTTGTTTCAATCCGTGCGGGGTTTTGTCGATCACCAGCAACATCTGCTGCCCGCCTGCCACCGCCATGGGCGCCACCAGCCGCCCTCCGACCGCCAGCTGGTCGCACCACGCCTGCGGCACGGCATCCCCGCCTGCGGCGGCGATGATGGCCGCGTAAGGCGCGCCCTTGGCGTAGCCCAGCATGCCGTCCCCGAACAGCAAGTGGACATTGGCCAGGCGAAACGGGCGCAGGTTGTGGCGCGCCTTGTCGTGCAGGCCCCGCAGGCGCTCCAGGGTATAGACCTCGCGCGCCAGGTGGCTCAGCACGGCCGCCTGGTAGCCGCAGCCCGTGCCGATCTCCAGCACACGTCCCAATCCGCCCGCGCGCGCGCCTTCGGCGCCCAGCAGCAGCTCGCACATGCGGGCCACGACGTTCGGCTTGGAAATGGTCTGCCCAAGGCCAATCGGCAGGCTGGTGTCCTCATACGCCTGGTTGACCAGCGCGCTGTCGACAAAACGATGGCGCTCCACGGTGCCCATGGCGTGCAGCACCGCCGGCGACGTGATGCCTCCGGCCGCCAGCTTGTGCACCATGCGCGCGCGCACCGCCGCCGAATCCAGCCCCACCCCCACCGGCGCCGCCGCCGGCTGGCGCGCGGGCGGAGCGACCGGGGCGTGCCTGGCGGGAGAAGGTCCAGATCCTGGCAACCTGGCAGGGAATCCGGGGCGGCGCTGCATCACGGTCCCGGCGCCCCGGCCACGCCTGCCACAAGGCGGGACGCGGTCTGTGCCCAGTAGCCCAGGTTGTCGTGGTCCGTCAGGTCCACCTTCAGCGGCGTGATCGACACGTGGCCTTGCGCCGTGGCATGAAAATCCGTGCCTTCCGCATCGTCCTTGGCGGCCCCCGCGCTGCCGATCCAGTACATCGCCTCGCCCCGGGGGCTTTCCTGCACGATCACCCGCTCGGCCGCGTGGCGGCGCCCCAACCGGCACAGCTTGAGGGGCTGCAGCGCCTCCAGCGGCATGTTGGGAATGTTCACATTCAGCAGCCATGGGGTCTCTGTCACGAGACGCTGGGCCCGCATCTGCGCGACGATCTCGCGCGCCTTGGCCGCGGCCGCCTCGATCTCGCCCCAGCCCTTGTCCACCTGCGAGAAGGCAATGGCGGGGATGCCGAACAGATAGCCCTCCATCGCCGCGCCCACGGTGCCGGAATAGATGGTGTCGTCGCCCATGTTGGCGCCGTTGTTGATGCCCGACACCACCAGGTCGGGCCGGTAGCCCAGCAGGCCGGTGAGGGCGATGTGCACACAGTCGGCGGGCGTGCCGTTCACGTAGCGGAAGCCGTTGTGCGCCTGGTGCACGTACAGCGGCGAATGCAGGGTGAGCGCATTGGACTTGGCGCTGTTGTTGTGCTCTGGCGCGACCACCTCGACCTCCACCCCGTCGAGGGTCTTGAGCGCATCGTGCAGCGCCACGATGCCGGGAGCCTGGTAGCCGTCGTCGTTGGAAATCAGAATTTTCATGGTTGCAGAAGGGGTTGCAACGGATTGTAGGTGGCGTGCCCCGGGCCCTGCCCTGCGCAACGCAGGCGCAAGCCGTCGCTCGTGGGACATCGCGCCCCGGCAGGCCCCGCCTATCATGCGTCCCACATTGACAGGAGACTTTTCCCATGCACGCTTGGCTTTGCACCAACCCCGTCGGCGTCGACGCCCTGGCCTGGACCGAACTGCCCACGCCCACGCCCAAGGCGGGCGAGGTGCTCATCGAGATCAAGGCAGCCAGCCTGAACTTCCCCGACCTGCTCATCGTGCAGAACAAATACCAGATGAAGCCGCCACTGCCCTTCGTGCCCGGCTCTGAATACGCGGGCGTCGTGGCCGCCGTGGGCGACGGCGTGACGCATCTGAAAGTGGGCCAGAACGTGGCCTGCCTGTCGGGCACGGGCGGTTTCGGCACCCACACGATCGCGCCCGCGGCACTGTGCATGCCCCTGCCCGATGGCTTCTCGCACGTGGATGCTGCAGCCTTCATCATGATCTACGCCACGTCGTACCACGCGCTGGTGGACCGCGCCCAGCTCAAGGCCGGCGAAACGGTGCTGGTGCTCGGCGCCGCCGGCGGCGTGGGCACCTCGGCCATCCAGATCGCCAAGGCCATGGGCGCACGCGTGATCGCTGCCGCCTCCACCGACGAGAAATGCACGCTGTGCACCTCCATCGGGGCGGACGCCACCATCAACTACAGCAAGGACAACCTGCGCGAATCCATCAAGGCGCTCACCGACGGCAAGGGCCCGGACGTGATCTACGACCCGGTGGGCGGCGATTTCGCCGAGCCCGCGTTCCGCTCCATCGCCTGGCGCGGCCGCTACCTGGTCGTGGGGTTTGCCTCCGGCCCCATCCCGGCCCTGCCCTTCAACCTGGCGCTGCTCAAGGGTGCCTCCATCGTGGGCGTGTTCTGGGGCGACTTCGCCAAGCGCGAACCCAAGGCCAATGCCGCCATGATGGGCGAGCTGGCGCAGTGGTATGCCCAGGGCAAGATCAAGCCCGTGATCGACCGCACCATGCCCATGGCCGAGCTGCCCGCCGCCTATGCGCACATGGGTTCGCGGGGCGTGATGGGCAAGCTGGTGATGGTGAACTGAGCCTGTGGCCCGCCGGGCGCGCCGCCCGGCTTCATCCAGGCCCCGGGAATCCGGCCGCTGTGTCACACTCGCGCATCCTGCTTCTCCCTGACACTGGTGTCCGCACATGGCCGACCGACCACCTTCCGAAATCGCGCGCGAGACGCTCAAGCAGCTGGCCACCCGGCGCCTTCCCCCGACGCCCGACAACTATCTGGCGCTGTATGACGAGATCGCAGGAGTCCGCAGCCCGCAGCCATTTCCCGAAGGCCCCCTGCAGCACATCCTGAGGGTGCTGCCGGGGCAGACGCCCGCACAGAAGCGCCTGCTGGGCCAATTCGAACGCGCCGTCAACAACAAAGACTGGACTTCGCTACAAAGTGTGCTGGTGGGCTACGCCAACCTGGGCCTGAACCCCGCCACGGCGGCATCGGCGCCGGTGGAGCCGGCCCCCGGGGCCGCGGCCACTGCCTCGCCAGGCATCCTGCCGGACGAGTTTGCGCAGATGCTGGCGCGCCTCATCGACAACACGCTGCCCGCGCTTGGTGAAGACGATGCCCGCGTGATCGACATGGCGCAGCAGCTCATCACCTTCCTGAAGGAGCCCGCGCCCCCCATCTCCACGGTGCAGCTCATGCTGGGCAACTTCACCTACAGGCTGTCGTTCGCCACCGAGGAGCAGGCCTCCATCCGCGCCAGCCTGCTGGAGCTGCTGCACATGGTGTTCGAGAACATCGCCGTGCTCAGCCTGGAAGACCGCTGGCTGCACGGCCAGGCCGAGGCGCTCATGGCCGCGTCCACGCCGCCGCTCACGCTGCGCCGGCTGGACGACGTGCAGCGCCGGCTCAAGGACGTGATCTTCAAGCAGGCCGAGGCCAAGGCCCGCACGGTCGAGGCCCAGGAGCAGATGAAGGACATGCTGGCCACGTTCATCGAACGGCTGGCCCGGATCACGGCGTCCAGCACCACCTACCAGGGCACGATGGCACGGTGCGCCGACCTGATCGGCAAGGCCAACACGCTGGAGGAGATCGCCCCCGTGCTGCACGAGGTGATGACCGCCACCCGCGCGATGGCGCTGGACAGCCGCGTCACGCACGACGAGCTCCATGAGCTGCGCGAGCGCACCGAAGCCAAGCGCGCCGAAGTGGCCAAGCTGCAGGAAGAGCTCGACCGCGCCAGCCAGCAGGCCCGGCACGACCCGCTCACCGGCTCGCTCAACCGCAAGGGCCTGGACGAGGCCATCGAGCGCGAAATCGCGCGTGCGCGCCGCCTGGGGTCTCCGCTGTGCCTCTCGCTGCTCGACGTGGACAACTTCAAGACCATCAACGACCGACTGGGGCATTCCGGCGGCGATGCGGCGCTGGTGCACCTGGCGCAGGTCACGCGCGAGGTCATGCGCCCCCAGGATCTGCTGGCACGCTACGGCGGCGAGGAATTCGTGCTGGTGCTGCCGGACACCCCCGTGGAAAGCGGCGTGGCCGCCATGACGCGGCTGCAGCGGGAGCTCACGACACGCTTCTTCCTGCAGGGCTCCGAGAAGGTGCTCATCACCTTCAGCGCCGGGGTCGCCCAGCTGCACGACAGCGAAGACAGCGCGGACACCATCCGCCGCGCCGACCAGGCCATGTACCTGGCCAAGCGCTCGGGCAAGAACCGCGTGATGGCGGCATGAAAGGAAGCCCCCCTGTGTCGCCTTCGGCGCCTTCCCCCGGACGGGGACGCCGCCAGCGCACGCAAGCGAAGCGCCGCATCCGCAGCTTGGCGGCCCTTGCGCGGCGGCCGCTGGCCTGGGCTGCGCCAGTTTTGAGCGCAGCGCACTAAGGCGCACCCTGCAGTGCCCCCAGAGCAAAGACGGTCCTTTCTGCGGCGCGCAGCCATGGCTGCCGCTGCCACCAGCCTGCCCCATTGGGCTTGGAGCAACCCGCCGTCGCTGCACGCCAATCCGTTCGCGCTGGGCGTGGCCAGTGGAGACCCGGCGCCCGACGGCGTGGTGCTGTGGACGCGGCTGGTGATGGCCGATGCGGCGCAGGTGCAGGCCGCCCACACCGTGCGGTGGGAGGTGGCGCACGATGCGCGCTTCGCGAAGATCGTGCAAAAGGGCGAGGCGCCTGCCCTGCCGCAGCTCGGCCACAGCGTGCATGTGGAGCTGCGCGGCCTAGCCCCGGACCGTTGGTACCACTACCGCTTCATGCTGGGCGATGCGGTGAGCACGGTGGGCCGCACGCGCACGGCCCCCGCACCGGGCGACCTGCCTGGCGCGTTGCGCGTGGGATTTGCCTCCTGCCAGCGCTGGGAGCACGGCCACTACGCCGCATGGCGCCACCTGGCGGCCGACCAGCCCGACCTGGTGCTGTTCCTGGGCGACTACATCTACGAGTACGCCACGCCCAGGAACACGGCCGACCTGGCGCGCACCCACAGCCTCCAGCTGGCCACCACGCTGGCCGACTACCGAGACCGGTACGCGCTGCACAAGAGCGACCCGGCCCTGCAGGCCGCCCACGCCGCCTGCCCCTGGGCCGTGACCTGGGACGACCACGAGGTGCAGAACGACTACGCCGCCGGAGCGGGCCGGGGTGACGCCACCGGCTTTGCGGCGATGCGTGGCGCCGCATGGCAGGCCTTCTACGAGAACATGCCGCTGCGCGCGGCCAGCCTGAACCGGCCCTTCCCCGACACCCGGTGGGACGCACTGCAGGTCTACCGCCGGCTGCGCTGGGGCCGGCTGGCCCACATCCACCTGCTGGACGGCCGCCAGTACCGCACCTGGCAGGCCTGCCGCACACCGGAATCCGCCAGCGCAGGCGCAGTGCGCGGCGGCCAGTGCGCCGACCTGGGCGACCCCGCCCGCAGCTTTCTGGGCGCGGCGCAGGAGCAGTGGCTCGACGCCGGCCTGGCCAGCGACGCGGCCACCCGCGACACCACGCGCTGGAGCGTGGTCGCGCAGCAGACGCTGTTCTCGCCGCGCCACTACCCCTCGGGCATGGTGTCCACCGACAGCTGGGACGGTTACCCCGCAGGCCGCGCACGCCTGCTGCAATCGGTGGCCCGCCACGCGCCCCGCAACACCGTACTGCTGGGCGGCGACATCCACCAGAACTACGTGTGCCGCGTGCACGCCGACGCGGACCGCCCCGGCTCGCCCGTCATCGCCAGCGAGTTCTGCGGCACCTCCATCAGCTCGCGCTCGGGCACCACGCAGGACAAGGTGGACGCCGTGGCGCGGCACAACCCCCACGTGCTGCTGGCCCGCTGCGACCTGCGCGGCTACGGCCTGGCGGACATCACGCCCGAGCGCTGGACCACCACCCTGCGCGCGGTGGACGACCCGATGCGCGCGGACAGCGGCGCCAGCACCCTGGCCCGGTTCGTGGTTCAGGACGGCCGCGCGGGGCCCGTGCCGGCGTGAATGCTCATTTTTTGATAGCTTTCAGCGCTTATCCAGAAAGCGAAAGGGCCGCAAAAGACCTCAGACCGTGCGCCTGTAGCGCAATGTAACGCCAAGCCCCCGCGCAGGCTGGGCACCGTACGATGGCCGCTTCTTGCTTGCCACGAAGGAGAAGCCCATGTCCCCCATCGTCTCGCCGGCCCCGGCATCCCCCCGCAGCCTGCGCCCTGGCCTGATCACCTGCGCCGCGCTCGCCGCACTGCTGGCCGGCTGCGCCAGCGCCCCCTCGCCGTTCGCCTACACCGTGCCGGCCCAGCCCGAAGGCTCCTCGGGCTACACCGAAAAACCCGGCTGGGCCACCGAGAAATTCGCCGTGGCCGCCGCCAACCCGCTGGCCACCGACGCGGGCTACCAGATCCTCAAGGCCGGGGGCTCGGCCGTGGACGCGGCCATCGCGGTGCAGATGGTGCTGACCCTGGTCGAGCCGCAGTCCAGCGGCATCGGCGGCGGCGCCTTCCTGCTGCACAGCAGCGGCAAGGTGGTGGAGGCCTATGACGGGCGCGAGACCGCGCCCGCCGCCGCCGACGAAAAACTCTTCCTCGGCGCCGACGGCAAACCCGTGCCGTTTTACGACGGCGTGGTGGGCGGCCGCTCGGTCGGCGTGCCCGGCACCGTGCGCATGCTGGAGCTGGCACACAAGCAGCACGGCAAACTGCCCTGGGCCACACTGTTCCAGCCCGCCATCACCCTGGCCGAGGGCGGCTTCAAAATCAGCGCACGGCTTAACACCCTGGTGGCGGCGGACCCGCACCTCAAAAAGGACCCGGTGGCCGCCGCCTACTTCTACAAAGCCGATGGCGATGCCCGCGATGTGGGCGTGAACCTGCGCAACCCCGAACTGGCCGCGGTGCTGCGCCGCATCGCCGCCGAAGGCAGCAAGGCCCTGCACGAGGGCGAGATCGCCCAGGCCATCGTCGACAAGGTGCAAAAGCACCCCACCAACCCCGGCAAGCTCAGCCTGGCCGACCTGGCCGGCTACCAGCCCAAAAAGCGCGAGGCGCTGTGCCACGACTACCAGGTCGCCAGCAAGGACTTCCGCGTCTGCGGCTTTCCGCCGCCCAGCTCGGGCGCCATCGCCATCGGGCAGATCCTGGGCATCCTCAAGAACACCGACGCGGCCGCCAAGCCGCTGCAGGACGGTATCCCCTCGGCCGACTGGCTGCACCTGTACACCGAGGCCGCGCGCCTGGCCTTTGCCGACCGCGCGCAGTACGTGGCAGACCCGGACTTCGTGCAGCCTCCCGCCGGCAGCTGGAGCAGCCTGCTCGCCCCCGCCTACCTGGCCGAACGCGCCAAGCTCATCGGCGCACAGAGCATGAAGGTCGCGCAGCCCGGCAACCCCGGCGCGGTGAAGGCCAGCTACGCGCCCATGCCCGACCAGCCCGAGTACGGCACCAGCCACATCAGCATCGTCGACGCGTTCGGCAACGCGGTGGCCATGACCACCACCATCGAAGACCAGTTCGGCGCGCGGCAAATGGTCAAGGGCTTTTTGCTCAACAACGAGCTCACCGACTTCAGCTTCGCGCCCGCCGATGCCCAGGGCCAGCCCATCGCCAACCGCGTGCAGCCCGGCAAGCGCCCGCGCTCGTCCATGGCGCCCACGCTGGTGTTCGACAAGGCCACCGGCGAGTTGCTGATGAGCGGCGGCAGCCCCGGCGGCGCGGCCATCATCCACTACACGGCCAAGACGCTGTACGGCGTCTTCCACTGGGGCCTGATGCCCCAGCAGGCCATCAACCTGCCCAACTTCGGCTCCATGAACGGGCCCACGCTGCTGGAGGAAAAGCGCTTCCCGCCCGCCACGGTGGAGGCCCTGCGCGCACGCGGCGCCGAGGTGCGCGAGATGAACATGACCAGCGGCCTGCAGGCCATCACCCTGGGCAACGCCCACGGCAAGAAGCTCTGGATGGGCGGCGCCGACCCGCGGCGCGAGGGCGTGGTGATGGGGGACTGAGCCCCGCGCTCACCGTGCCGCCCGCCGCCGGCCGGCCCCCGCCAGGGCCGCCACACCGGCCGCCAGCAGCAGCAGGGCCCAGGGCGACAGCGTGGGCACGGCCGTCGCGCCGGACACCATGGGCACGCCGGGGCCTCCCGCATCCTGCACCGCACCGTTGGGCCCCAGGGCAAAGTCATCGTCGCCCAGGCCCCCATCAGTGATGCTGAACCGCACCGTGTTTCCGCTGATGGTGGCGGGCAGCTCGTACCAGTGCGCAGCCGCGTTGCCGGGCGTGGGGCCCCACTTCCAATAGCGCGTGCCGGGCGGCAGCGGCGCGGGATAGGTGATGGTGAAGTGCAGCGTGGCCCCTGCCGCGCACCCGGCGGTGGCGAAATCGAACAGCCCGTGCGGAAAGGCCACGCCCGTGGGCGCCGCCGGCGCCACGCTGGCGGCGGGAACGAACCTGCTGGCGGCAAAGCCGCAGCCGGCCCCGCCGCCCGAAAAACCCGCCGTGACGGCGCCGCCCGGCCCCTCGCCCGTGAACTGGGTGGCGGCGGCCGGACGCACCACGCGCACCACGTACGACAGCGTGGCACCGCTCTGCGCCGTGACCAGCACCGTGACCGGGTTGTCGCCCACGGCCAGCGCGATGGGCGCCGACGCGCTGCCGCGCGCCACCAGCGCGCCGTTGACCCGCACGCTGGCCGTGGGCTCGGCCGCCAGGGGCGTCAGCGTGATGGACGCCACCGCGTGGTCCACGCTCGCCGTGTACTGCAGGGTGCCGGCATCGAACGCCGGGCCCAGGCTGCCCGCGGACAGCGTGAGCGCGCCCAGCAGGGCATTCGCGCTGGGCACGGGGCGCGTGGCGGAGAAGGTGTAGGTGGCCGTGCCGCCATCGCGCGCCAGCACGCTCACCGTGACGACCGCGCTGCCGCCGGCGGGCACCGCGACGGGCGCCGATGCGCTGCCGCTGGCCACCGGCACGCCGTTGACGCGCACCTCGGCGGTGCCGAAGGCCAGCCAGGGCGTGAGCGTGAAGTCCGGGCCGCCCACGGGCAACTGCACGGCATAGGCGGTGACGGCGCCCGAGAACGCCGGGCTCAGTGTGCCGCTGGACGGCACCACCTGGGCCAGGTCGGGCGCGGTGTTGCGCAGCACCCTCAGCCCCTCCCCCCGGTTCGACAGCGCGTTCATCACCAGGTCGGGCTTGCCGTCGCCGTCGAGGTCGGCCATCGCCATGCGCGAGGGCAGCCACGGAACGTAATGCAGCTGCGGCGCCGCCAGGCTGCCATCGCCCTGCCCCGCCAGGATGGCGACATTGAAGGCGCCGCCGTTGCCGTTGAGCACGGCGACGTCGGGATGGCCGTCGCCGTTGAAATCGCCCACCACCACGTCCTGCGGCACCTCCTGGCCGATCATGGGCCCCAGGCCGCTGGCGAAGCGCACGGGGTTCTCGAAGCTGCCGTCCGGGCGGCCCCGCAGCACGAACACCGTGCTCACGCCGTTCACCGACACGGCGACGACGAGGTCATCGCGCCCGTCGCCGTCGAGGTCGCCCACGCGCGGAACCGCCCCGCCCATGGGCACGCCCAGCGTCCCGTCGAAAGGCGCGCCGAAACCGCCCAGGGGCAGGCCCGGCAGCAGTTGCAGCGCACCGTCGCCGCTGGCCAGCACCAGGTCGATCCGCCCATCGCCATTGAAATCCCCGCCGACGACGTACCGCACCCAGCCCAGGCTCCCCACCGGCTGCGCGTCCGCGAAGCGGCCGCCGCCCAGGCCGCGCTGCACGGCAGCGCCGTTCGCGCCGGGCGACACGAGATCGGGGCGGCCATCGCCGTCCACGTCCAGCGCCGCGACGCCCGCGGCCGCCGCGGGCGGCCAGGCCAGCGGGGGCGACAGCGCACTGAAGCGCCCATCGCCCAGGCCCGAGGCCAGCTGGGCGTGGCTGCCATCCACCGCCATCGCGTCCAGCCAGCCGTCGCCCTGGAAGTCGCCCAGTGCCAGCAGGAAACCGTCGCCCAACCCCACCGGCGACCACTGCGCGGCGGCGAAGGTGCCATCGCCCCGGCCCGCGAGAAGCGCGATGTCCCGCCGGACCAGGCTCACCGCGGCGATGTCCACATGCCCATCGCCATCCACGTCGCCCACCGCGAGCGTCACGGCCTGCGTGCCCTCCAGCGGCAACGACAGCGGCGCGGCGAAGGCCGTCGGGTTGTGCGCGAGCGGCACCGCCTGCGGCGCCTGGCGCGTGATGGAAACCAGGTAGGTGCGCTGCACCATGCCGTCGCTGGACATGACCTGCACCGGCACGGTGTTGGGCCCCGGCGCCAGCGCCACGGTGGCGGCATGGCCGCTGCGCAGCATCTGCCCGCCGACGCGGGCCGTGGCCTCGGCATCGGGCAGCGCCAGCCCCACCCGCACGGAGGCCATCACGAAAGGCACGCTGGCGCTGTAGGCCAGCACGTCCGGGTCGAACGCGGGGCTGAGGCTGCCGCCCGACAGCGTCAGCCCGGCCAGCGCCGCGTCGGTGCGTCCGCGCAGCACGTCCAGCGTGTAGCTGCCGGTCTGCAGGCCGTCGGTGCTGGTGACCTGGATGGTGATGGCGTTGTGGCCGGGCTGCAGGGGAATCGGCGCCGAGGCCTCTCCCGGCACCACCGGACCACCATGGACGAGGATGGTGGCCGTCGCATCCTCCGCCGTGGGCGTGACCGTGAGCGTGGAGGCATCGCTGGCGGCCCGCACGGTGTAGGCGGCGATTGCGGGATGGAACGACGGCCAGGGCGTGCCGCTGGACAGCGCCAGCCCCAGCAGCCTGGCGCTGTTCACGAGGCTGGCACGCACCACGCGCAGCGTGTACGTGCGCTGCGTGGCGCCGTCCTGCGCCGTGGCCCGAACGGCGATGGTGTTGGTGCCGGGCGCGAGCGGCACGCTCACGCCGCCCCCGGCCGCCACGGGCGCGCCGTTGACCGTGACCGACGCCCCGGCGAAGGCGGGGGTGGGCGTGACGGTCACCGCGCTGACGGTGCCGGCCACCGATGCGGTGTAGAGCATCACGTCCGGATCGAACGCCGGGCTCGGCGTGCCCGCCGACAGGGCCAGCGCCGCCAGCCGGGCGTTGGTGTCGGGCGCGGCGCGGGCCACGGTCACGGTGTAGGTCCTGGTGGCCAAGCCGTCCTCCGACTGCACGCCGACGGCGATCGCCGTGGCGGCCCCCGCCTGCAGCGCCACGGAATGCGGCACGCCCGCCGCCAAGGACGCCCCGTTGACGGTGAGGGTGGCGGTGGATGCAGCTGGCGACGCCGTGAGCGACACCGCCGTGGTGGCATAGGGCACCGTGGCGCTGTAGCCCGTCACGGCGCTGTCGAAGGCCGGACTGAGCGCGGCGCCGGACAGGGCGAGGCTGTCCAGGTCGGCGCTGGCGCTGGCCAGCCGCGTGATGGCCAGATCGAAGGTGCGGGTGGTGCCGTCCTGAGCCACGGACTGCACCGTCACCGTGTTCGCGCCCAGGGCCAGCGGGATGGCCGGCGATGCGCTGCCGCTGGCCACCGGCTGGCCGTTGACCGTGAGGCCGGGGCAGTCCGCCGCCGTGGCGACCACCGCCACGGACCGGTCGCGCACGGTGGCGCTGTAGCTGTGCGTGGCCGGATCGAACGGCGGGGAGAGCGTGCCCGCCGACAGCGCCAGGGCGGCCAGCTCGGCGTTGGCGCCCGGCCCCTCGCGCTCGATCTGCAGCGTGTAGAAGGCCCTGGCGGTGTAGTCGAACGACAGGGGCCGCTCCACCGCCAGCTCCACCGTGTTGGCGCCAAACGCCAGGGGGACGGACAGCGCGCCCTCCGTCTCGCCGCCGAACAGGTGGAGCGTCTGCCCCAGGGCCCGCACGGTATAGGGCTGGTAGTTGGGCTGCCAGGCCCGCACCGCGATGCTCTGCGGCGCGCAATGGCCAATGCGGATGCCCGGCACCGCCACCCGCAGCGGGTCGTCGGTAAGATCCCCCAGCGGGTAAACCGCGGCGACACCGCCCACCGCGATGGAGGCCAGCTGCGCGTAATTGGTGAAGCCGGGTTCCGGGTCATCGGCCACCGCCCCTCCACAGGCACACGCCAGCAGACAACCCAGCACCCACCGGCGCATCCGCAACCCCGCCTTCCAACCGCCCATATCCCCTCCCCCTTCAGCCGCTGCACGGCACCGTGTTGGGCCGCGATTGTTCGCAGGCAGCGTTGACGCAGCGTTGAACGCCCGCCGCCCTGGCGGGTGCACGCGGGAGCGCAGGCACCGGTCCGTGCATGTTTTGCTATATTTTTAATAGCTTCCAGCGCTTTGCGGTAAAGCGCTGCAGCCCAAAATGGTATCAATCCTTGCGCTGACGGCGGCGTGCGGTGGCCGCGCCCCCGGCCATCAGCAGCGCCAGCAACGTGCCCGCCCACGGGCCGCCCAGCGGTACGGCGACCGGGGTCGCGGGCCCGCCTGGACCGGGCGCGGCGGCCACCGAGAACACATAGGTCACCGTGGCCGTCTGCGCCGCGGCGTCCGTGACCTGCACCGAAAAGCCGTAGTGGCCCGCCGCCGTGGGGGCGCCCGACAGCAGGCCTCCCGCGGACAGGGACATGCCCGCCGGCAGGCTGCTTCCGGCCGCCAGGGCGTAGGTGTAGGGCGGCGTGCCCCCCGTGGCCGACAGGCTCTGGCTGTAGGCCATGCCCGCCACGCCCCCGGGCAGGCTGCCCCCCGTGAGCACCGGCGTGCTGGCCAGAGGAATGACGGCGCCGCTGTGCAGCACCACGCCGCCGCCCGACGACAGGCCCGCCACGGCCTGCCCCGCGATGGCGCCGGCCTGGGCCGCTGCGGGCGGCGCCCCCAGGGCGCCAGCCAGCAGGGCGAGCGCAGCAGCCGCGCGGCCCGAGGAGAGAAGAAAGGATGGCATGCCGCGCTCCCTGCCCGCTAGTTCCGCGTGGGGTACGTGCCCCCCACGCAGATGATGTAGTTCAGCGCCAGCGACGGCGGCAGCCTCTCGAACGACTGGGTGGAGCCCGCGCTCCCCACCGACGTGAGCGCCAGCCGGGTGTCGGGCGCGACCGCCGCGAAGGCGCCCGCCTCCGGCACCGCGGCCAGCGCCATGCCGGCAGCGGGCGTGGCGCTGGTGGCCGCGCCGCCCGCCGCCGCCACCGCGTGGCTGTGGGGCGGCAGGTTCCAGTGCTGAAGCCACATCTGCTCGTCGCCCCGGTGCGTGCCTTCGACGACGTCGGTGGCCAGCCCTAGTCCCTGGCCCGTGCCCACCGGGATCCGGCTGCCCAGATGGGGCAGGTTGAAGTGGGTCATGCCGTCGCCGCCCCAGGTGGTGCCCAGCACCGAGAAAAGCGCGTTGTGGTCGGTGATGCTCAAGGCCTGGCCGTTGGCGAGCATCCAGCCCACCGGCGCGTAGTCGCCCGCGAACAGCCGCACATCGCCCAGCAGGCAGTTGCCGGCCACCTGCGCGCCGGTGCCGGCGCATGCCAGCAGGCCCGTGCCGGCCAGCAGGAGCTGGCCCAGCCGTGTTCGCCGTGTTTGCATGGCGGTGCTCACGGCCGGACGGGGAAGTCACCCGCGGTGCAGATGATGTAGTTCATGCCCAGGCTCGGCGGCAGGATCAGGAACGCCTGTCCGTTGCCGGCGGACGCCACGCTGGTGGCGGCCAGCTGCACCGACGGCGACGCGGCGGCATACAGCCCCGCGTTCTGCGCCACGGCCAACACCTTGTCGCTGCCGGGGGTGCCCGTGGTGGCCGGGGCATTGCTGGCCACGTTCAGGGCATGGATGTGCAGGGGCATCTGGCCGGTGGTCAGCGTGTGCGTCTCAGCGCCCCACTGGTCCCCCAGTGCGCGGTAGGTCAGTCCGAACCCTTGCCCCTCGCCGACCGCCACGCGCCCGCGCAGGTCCGGCAGGGCGAAGGTGGAGGATCCGTTGCCGCCGTAGGTGGTGCCCAGGATGCTGAACAGCGCTGCCGTCTGGGCGTTGAGGGCCAGCATCTGCCCCTGCGCCAGGGCCCAGTTGCGGGGCGCGAAGTTGCCGGCAAACAGGCGCAGCTCACCCATCATGCATTCCTGCTGCGCCATCACGGGCGATGCGCCGGCGGCCAGGGCGGCCGCCAGGGCCAGGGAAGCAAAAGCGTGGTTCTTCTTCATGGCATGTCGTTCTCTTGATGCATCACTGCGCGGCGATGAAGCACACCGGCTGCGCCGTCTCGGCGCTGTCGAGCCAGCCCAGCGCCAGCGTGACCGCGCCGGCCGCCTTGGCCACCGGGTGCACGGCGCGCGCGCGGCCCGTGGGCGCGGCCCGCGCGTCCAGCACCAGCGTGTAGCCGGCGCTGGCGAAGGCGGTGGTGAAGGTGATCTGGTGCTGGCCGGTGCCGCCGTCGTAGGCCACGGTGTAGCCCGTGCCGCTGCCGGCCTGCCCCACGCTGAAGCAGCCGTGCACCAGGTTGCCGGCGCCGCCGCCAGCCGGGCCGGCGGGGCCCTGCGGCCCGGCAGGCCCCTGCGGCCCCTGGGCGCCGTTGCAGACGTAGGCGGTGGCGGAGACCTCGCCCGCGTCCAGCACGCCGTTGCTGTTCGCATCGCTGCCACCCTGCACCCGCGTGCCGCCAGTGGCGCAGTTGGCGCCAACAGCCTCGGCGGCGGTGGCGATGAGCGCCCGCACGCCCGCCGCGCCGGTGGGACCGGCCGGGCCGATGGGGCCGGCCGCTCCCACTGGACCCGCCGGCCCCTGCGGGCCGGTGGCCGCGCCGCAGGCCCAGCCGGTGGCCGTCTGCAGCAGCGTCTCCCCCACGGCGCACACCTGGCCGATCTTGGCGGCGGTGACCGCGCCGTCGGCGACGGTCTTCGCGCTCAGGGCATAGGGCGCGCTGGACAGGGGCATGCGCGGCGCCAGCTCGGCGGCGCCGTTCACGCTCACGCCCAGGTAATACGGCTGGTCGAACGGCAAGGCCAGCGGGGCGATGCTGCCCAGCTGCACGCTGAAGACGCCGGTCGCCAGTGCCACCGCCGGATGGGTCTCCTCCCACAGCGCCGAGCCGCCCGTGGCCGCATCGTAGAGTCGGAACTGCAATTGCACGGGCCCCGCCAGCGGCCCGCCACCAGGCTGGGTGAGCTGCCCCTGGTAGCTGACGGAGGCGGGCACCGCCGCATGGCTGCCTTGCGCCGCCAGCCCCCAGCCCAGCGCCAGGGCCATGGCAGCGGCACGCACGGTGCCACGCCATGGGTACGCCGCCTCGGCCTTCTTCGCTGCATTCACGACCATCCCGCCTCCTCCCTGTTACGCCGCGCCGCGGCACCTTGGACAAGGGGCGGATTGTGGAAAGCAGGGCGTTGACAGAGCGTTGAATGCCGCGATCGCGGCCCTGGACCGGGCCCGCGACAAAATGCCAGGGGGGCAGGCCGCCGCGATGCTTCCGTCAGGGACGCATGGCCGCGGCCGCCGCGGTGCACTGCGCCAGGCATTCCCGTGCCTCGTGCAGATCCGGGTTGCCAGGCAGGTCCGAGACGCGAGCCAATGCGGGTTCGAGCAGCGCCGCCGCTTCGCCGCAGGCCCCCTGCGCCGCCAGCAGGCGTGCGATGCGCGTGGCGCTGCGCAGCGCAAACAGGGCCGCGCCGCAGGCCTCGGACCGCGCCAGTGCGTCGCGGTACAGCCGCAGCGCCGGCGCGGTGTCGGACGGCCGCAGCTGCAGCAGGGCATCGCCCCGCAGGCGCAGGAGTTCTGCGACGAAATGCGTGTCGTGGTGCGCGGCCGCCTTGTGCAGCGCCTCGTCGATGGCGGGCAGCGCCTCGGCGCCACGGCCCAGGTGCAGCAGCGCATCGATGAGGAACGCCATGAAGGTGATCTCGATCACGCGGAACACCTGCCGCGCGCCCTCCAGGCCCTCGCGGATGGGGGCCAGCGCGCGGGCATCGCCCTGCACCGCCTGCGCCCAGCCCAGCACCGCCGCGGCGGCGGCCTGCCACAGCAGCAGCCGGTGGTGCTGCGCGTAGGCCAGCAGTTCGGCGCTGAGGGCGGCGGCGTGCTCCGGATCGCGCAGGTGGCGGTAGAGCACGGCGGCGCAGCTGAACGCAAAGCCGAAGCTGTGCGCGTGGCCCAGCGCGCGTGCCAGGGCCACGTTGTCATCGGCCAGCGCCCGCGCGCGCGGCAGGTCGCCCTCGATCCAGTGCACCCAGGCCAGCAGGGCGCGCGCGGCGATGCCGATGTCCTCGCCGAACCGCGCGATCGATTCGGCACTGCCCACCCGCGTGCTCCAGCCGATGGCCGCCTCCAGGTGCCCCCGCGAGCGCGCGAACTCGCCCAGCCACAGGGTGTTGTTGCCGTAGGCGTACTCCACGGCCATGCGCCGCGCCGGGTCGGCGCTGCCCTCGGCCATGCGGGCCAGGCGGTCGGCGTATTCCAGCGGATGCTCGTCCTCGCTGTGGCGCCCCACCATCCACAGCCCCCACATGAGCGGGAACAGGTCCATGCCCGGCGGCGCGCTGGCGGCGAGCGCCCAGGCGCGGTGAAAGCAATCCCTGGCCGCGTCGGAGCCATAGCCCTGCGCGCCCACCAGGGCCGTGCCCAGGCCGACCTGCAGCAGCAGCTCGTCGCGCGCGCGGCCCGGGTCGTCCTCGGGCAGCGCCTGCACGGCGGCCAGGCCCGCATAGAAGTCGTGGATGGCCTCCCCCAGCACCGAGCGCGATGCGGCCTGGGTGCCGGCCACCCACCAGGCATGCGCAGCGGCGGGATGGATGGATTCGGACAGGTGGTGGGCAAGGATTGCGGGATAGGCCCGCACACGCTCGGAAAAATCGGTGCGCAGCGCCTCGGCCAGCCGGGCATGCAGCCGCCGCCGCTCGGCCTGGGCCAGCGATTCGTAGGCGGCCTGGCGGATGAGCGCATGGCGGAAATACAGCGGCCCGCCGAGCCGCCGCCGCACCAACCCCGCGTGCTGCAGTACCTCCAGGCCGCCGCCCACATCGTCCTGCGGCCCGGCGATGGCGCGCAGCAGGTCCTCTCCGAAGTCGCGGCCGATGCAGGCCGCGTACTGTGCGATGCGCTTGGCCGGGCCCATTCCATCCAGGCGCGCGGCCAATGCGTCCCACAGCGTGGCCGGCACCTCGCTGTGGCCTGCGCCCCCCGCCAGAGCGGCACGGGCCAGTTCCTCGGCGTACAGGGGCACCCCGTCGGCGCGGCCCACGATGGACGCCATCTGGGAATCCCCCAGCCGCGTGCCGCCCTCCAGCTGCGTCACCAGGGCGCGGATGGACTGGTACGACAGCGGCGCCAGTTCCAGTTGCACCGCCAGCCTGGCGGCCAGCGGCCCATGCGGCTGCGCCCGCGTGGTGCACAGCAGGAGCAAGGGAGCATCGCGGTCTGGCACCAGCATGCGCTCGAGCAGCTCCGATGTGGCCTGGTCGGCCCAGTGCAGGTCCTCCACGACGAGAAGCAGCGGCCGGCCATCGCTGCCGGGGCCGAACAGCCGCGCCAGCAGGTGCTGCTCGCGTTCCTTGCGCTGGGCCGGGTACAGGGGCTGCGCAGCGGCGGCAATGCCGGGGTCCATGGGCAAGCCCAGCAGGTGCAGCAGCACGGGCAGCTCCGCCAGGGTGGCCTCCGTCCCCAGCTCTTGCAGGACCTGGACGGCGGCCTGGACAGCGCCCTGGTGCGCATCGGCGGGCGTGCCGTGGTCCAGCCCCATCTGGCGATGCAGCTGCTCGACAAAGGGAAAATAGGGGATGTGGGCCGACTCGGCCTGGCAGGCCACTTCGGCGACCCGGCCGCCACAGGCCCGGACCTGCTGGGCCAGGGCCGCCGCCAGGCGGGACTTGCCCTTGCCCGCATCGGCCCGCAGCAGCACGCCCACCTGCCGCCCCCGCTGCGCGTCGCCCCACGCGGCCAGCAGCCTGTCCAGCTCCTGGCGCCGCCCGACCAGGGGAGAGGCGGGGCGCTCCTCCGCATCCCCGCGGCGCATGTCCTGCCTTCGGGCCAGCAGCACCGCCGCGCCCTCCTGGGCAGAGCCCCATTGGAAATGCGTCTCCAGGATGCCGCGCAACGCGGCGCTGGCCAAGACGCCCCCCGCCGGCGCGGCCTGCGCCATGCGGCGCGCCGTCCTGGTGAGCGTGCCCGCCGCATCGGGCGGGCCTTGGGATTCGGCCACAAAGGCCCAGCCCGCGTGCAGGCCCACGCGCGGCACGAGGTCCGCCGCGCAGCCCGCGGCACGCCACGTCTGCACCAGGGCGAGAGCGGCCTGCGCGGCGTCGCGCGGCGCATGCTCGCGCGCGCTGGGGTAGCCGAAGAAGGCGAGCAGCTCGCCCCCCTGCGCCGCGACCACATGGCCTGCGTACCCGCGAACAAGCCCGCTGCCCTGCTCCAGCAGCCCCGCCAGCGCGGCGGCGGCGTCCTCGGGGTCCATGCCGTCGCGCGGCTCGAAATCGCAGGCCAGCACGGCAAGGCGGCGGCGTTCCGGCAGCGCCAGGCCCTCGGGCCGCGGGGATTGCGGTGCTGCGGCGGCGCCGATGCGTTCGACCAGCGCCACGGTCTGTGGCTCCGGCTCGGCCCCCAGCTCCTGCGCGATGGCGCGGCGGTACGCGGCATAGTGCGTCAGCGCCGCGGACGGGCTGCGGCGCGCGAGCAGCCGCAGATAGCTGCGCTGCAAGGGCTCGCGCCACGGGTCCACCTCGATGGCGCGCTGCGCATACTGCAGCGCCTTCGCGGCATGGCCCTGCAGCTCGTGGTGCGCCACCAGCCGCTCCAGCATGTCCAGCGCCTGGCGGTGCAGCCCTTCGCGCCGCGCGGCCAGCCATGCCTCGAACTCGGGCGCGTCGGGCAGGTACAGCCCCGCCAGCAGGGGCCCCCGGTAGTGCGCCACACACTGCTCGAGCAAAGCCGGCGCATCCACGGGCACGCCGGCGCCCGCGAGGAAATCGGCCACGTCCAGGCGGCAGCCGGCGCCGGCAAGCAGGCGCAGCGTTTTCTGGGACGCTTCGATCAGCGGCGGGGATCCCGTCGCCGTCGCCTGCGCCTCGCCCAGCGCACGGCGCAGGTCGAAGAGGCAACCCCGCAGGTTGGCGCGGGCCCGCTCGGCATCCACCTGCGGCCACAACAGGTCGGCCAGGTGCTCGCGGCGGTGCTCGCCAGGCTCCAGGGCCAGGTAGGCCAGCAGTGCGCGGACCTTGTCATAGGGGAACGCGGTCACTGCCTCCTGTCCGCGCGAGATGTCGAACCCGCCCAGAAAGCGCATGGCCAGCTCGCGCGAAAGAGGCCCGTTCACGAAGGTAGTCAAGGTGCGAAGAGAGGAGCAGCGGGGGACGGGAAGGAATGGTGCGCTGGCGGGCACCGCGGCATTCTATGTGCCGCCCGCACGCAGCCCGGCCGGCCCCCCGCCGCCCAGCCCCTGTCACTGCGCGGGGCCGCGCCACGGCGCCCTCACTGCTCGGCGATCACATCCACGAACACCAGCGGCTCGGTGCCGGTGTTGACCAGACCATGGGATTCGCCCTTGCGCACGATGGTCACATCGCCCGGCTTCACGGGCACCTCGCGGCCGTCCTTGTCGCGGAAGGTGCCACGGCCCGAGACGATGATGTAGGTGTCTTCATTGGTCGTGTGCTTGTGGTAGCCGATGGAGTCGCCCGGCTGCAGCGTGAGCCAGCTGATCTCCTTGATGGCCTGGTCCCTGGACGCCTTGTCGCGCGTGAACGCGTACTCGCCGATCAGCGTGCCCTTGCCGCCGCCGGCGGCCTCCTTGCTGGCCTTGATCAGTTCTTCCTTGGCGTACACCTCGGCCAGGGCCGGCGCGGCCAGCAGGGCCAGAGCCAGGGCGGCGCCCGCAGCCCGTGCAAGCGATTTGTTGTGTGTTGTCATAAGTCTCCTCGGTGGATGGATGCCGCAGCCGCGCCGGTCAGTCATCCCGGCACACGCCGCGGCGGCCGCGCCCGCATGAGCAAGGCGCGTGCCGAAGGGCATGTTAGAGCCTTGGACGCCGTTGCGCTGCCGGGCCGTCAGGGTTCTGAAGGCGTGCGCCCTCACCCCAGCCGCGCCAGCACCCTGGGCGCACTCGCCACCAGCATGGCCACACCCGACAGCGTGAGCAGCCCGAGCACGATCTGGCGGAAACGCAGGTCGCTGATGCCGTGGTACAGCCGCGCGCCCAACAGCGTGGGCACCAGCATCGCCGGCACCACGATGGCCAGCAGGGGCAGCGCCTCGCGGGTGACCAGGCCGGTGGCCAGGTAGGTGATGAAGGTCACCAGCAGCATCGCCAGGTTGAAGTTCTGGATGATGGCGCGCTGCACGTCCTTGTCCAGACCGCGCAAGGTGCACCACAGCGTGGGCAGCACGCCGGTGAAGCCGCCCAGCCCACCCATCACGCCGCCCGCCATGCCCACCAGCGCGTCGGCCACGCGCCCGCCGCGTGTGATGCGGGGCAACTGCTTGGCCATGAGCATCGCCGGGCACCACAGCGCCAGCAGCGTGCCCAGGATGACCTTGAACGCGTCCATGTCCAGCCGGGGCAATACGGCCACCCCGATGGGGATGCCCACCAGGCCGCCCAGCACAAAGGGCAGCAGGCGCACCCGGTCAAAACCCCGGCGCACCGTGGCCGCCGCCACCAGCTGGCCCGTGAGCGCGCCGCACACGGTCAGCACGGCCGCCAGGCGCGGCTCCAGCGTCCAGGCCCAGAACGACATGGCCACCATGCCAAAGCCAAAGCCCGACAGGCCCTGCACGAAGCCCGCCGCCACGGCCCCCAGGGCCACCACCCACAGCACTGAATCCATTGCCTTGTCCCCCTTCTGGTTGTCCGCGTGCCCAAGGAGACTGGCGGTGCCTCTGCGCTCCCGCCAGCTCCACCCACCTGCCTGTTCGCTCCCTCGCTCGCTTCGCATTGTGGAGACTTCCCATAAGCAAAGCATCAGCAATTAATATCAAGCCATACAGTTTTCTGAATACCCCAAAAACCCGATGTCCACGCCCCCGCCCCTGGATCCGGAGACCGTCCAGGCCCGCCTTGTCTCGCGCCTGAAGGTGCGTCATCTGGTGCTGCTGCAGCAGATCGAGGCGCATGGCACGCTCACCCGCGTGGCGCACCACATGGCCACGAGCCAGCCCGCCATCACGCACGCGCTGGCCGAACTGGAGGCGATCTTCGGCGCGCCGCTGTTCGAGCGCTCCCCGCGCGGCATGGTGCCCACCGCGCTCGGCGCCGTGGCGCTGGCCCGTGCGCGCACCCTGCTGCAGGACCTGGGCCACTGGGCCCGCGACATGGAAGCGGCCAGCGCGGGCCGCGCCGCGCACCTGCAGGTCGGCGTGATCCCTTTCGTGCCGGGCCGCCTGCTGGCCGCGGCCATCGGGCAGACCCGGCCGCGCGGGCTGCGCGCCACGGTGAGCATCCACGAAGGCACCAGCGACCACCTGCTGCAGCGCCTGCGCGGGCACGAATTCGACTGCGTGATCGGCCGCGCATCCGCCGTGCTCGACATGGACGGGCTGGTGCACGAGGTGCTGTACCACCAGGAGCCGCGCCTCATCGCCCACCGCCGCCTGTCGGCGCGCCTGGCCCGCAAGCCCCTGGCCTGGGCCGAGCTGGCGGACCTGGACTGGGTGCTGGGCGCGCGGCAGACGCCCATGCGCGAGCAGATCACCGACTTCTTCCTGCGCGCGGGCGTGGTGCCGCCGCAGCCTTATGTGGAAAGCCTCTCGTCCAAGGTCATCGGCGAGCTGGTGGCGGCCAGCGAGCGGGCTGTCTCCATCGTGCCGGCCGACATCGCGCAGGAGCTGGTGCGCATCGCCGGCGTGGCCATCGTGCCGCACCGCTTTGGCTGGACGCTGCCGCCCATCACGCTGTTCCAGCGCCTGCGGGACGCGCAGCATGCCGAGGTGGCGCAGTTCGCGCAGGCGCTGCGGGGGGCGGCGGCGGCCTTCACGGCCGAGCAGGCCTGAGGGTTCGCGTCCGTCCGGCCGATCCTCTCAATACAGCGTCGCCTGCTGCCGCGCCGGCAGTTCCTGGTCGTACGCCGCGCCATCGAATGCGCCGTGCGTGAGGGACGCAAGGATGGCGCCGGGCGTGGGCACCGGTCGCGGGGTGCCGGGCGGCACGGCATCCCACAGGCGCGAGCGCTGGAGGGCACGCGCGCACTGGAAGAACACGGTCTCCACGTCGACCACGACCACGCACTTGGGCGGCTGGCCGTTGACCACGAAACGCGCGAGCAGGTCGGGCGCCACGCTGATGCGGGCACGGCCGTTCACGCGCAGGGTTTCGCCCACGCCGGGGATGAGGAACAGCAGCGCCACGCGCGGATCGGCCAGGATGTTGCGCAGGCTGTCGGCGCGGTTGTTGCCCCGGCGCTCGGGCAGCAGCAGGGTGGTGTCGTCCTGCAGTTGCACGAAGCCCGGCGGATCGCCGCGCGGCGATGCATCGAGCCCCCCGGGGCCGGTGGTGGCCAGCACCGCGAAGGGCGAGGCCTCGATCATGGCGCGGTAGGCGGGGTGGACGCGGGGCACCTCCTTGTGCACGGAGGCATCGCTGAGCGGCCCGAGCAGCGCCTCCAGGCGCGCCAGGGTGTCGATGGCATGGGGGTCGGGCTGCGCCGGGGCGGTGGCTGTCATGGCGGGTGGTTCAAAAAAAGGGTGGAGGGGATCAGGGCCAGGGGCGATGGTGCGCACGACGGCGGCCGCTGACAAACGACATCGCCGCCCGGCATGCGTGACAAAATCGCACACATGCCGCCCGCCACGCCACAGCGCCTGCCCCCGCTCCATGCGGTGCGCGCCTTCGCGGCGGCAGCGCGCCACCTGAGCTTCACGCGCGCGGCCATGGAACTGCATGTCACCCACAGCGCCATCAGCCGCCAGGTCCGCGCGCTGGAAGACCACCTGGGCGTGGCCCTGTTCGAGCGGCGCGTGCGGCAGGTGCTGCTCACGCCGCAGGGCCAGCAGTTCTTTGCACAGGTGGAGCCCGCCCTGGCGCAGATCGGCGCCGCAGCCCAGGCCCTGGCGACACCCGGGGCCCCGCGCACCGTGACCATCAACGTGCGCCCCTCGTTCGCCGTGCGCTGGGTCATCCCGCGCCTGCCGGGCTTCGTCGCGCAGTGCCCGGACATCGAGCCCAACGTGGTGACCAGCACGGTCACGCCCGACCACGCCACCGCTCCGTTCGACGTGGCCATCCGCCGGGGGCTGGCGGGCTGGCCGGCCGCGATCACGCCGCAGCCTTTTTTGCACGACCAGGCCCTGGTGGTGGGCACACCCGCGCTGTGGGCGGCCCAGCCGGTGCGCACGCCGCCCGACCTGGCGGCGCACGTGTTGCTGTGGTCACGTTCGCGCCCCGGCGACTGGGACGACTGGAAGCGCCAGGTGGGCGCCCCGCGCCTGCAACCGGCGAGCCAGCTGCAGTTCGACCACCTGCACTTCGTGCTGCAGGCCGCGCTGGACGGGCTGGGCTTCGCGCTCGCTCCCGCCTCGCTGGTGGCGCAGGACCTGGCGGCGGGCCGCCTGGCCTGCCCGCTGCCGGGGCTGGCCCTGCCGCTCACGCGCCACTACTACGGCCTGGCGCCCCAGGCATCGCCGCAGGCCCAGCGCTTCGCGGCGTGGCTGGAGCAGGAGCTGCAGGCGGCCCGCACAGTGGCGTGAGGGGCATGCAGCCCCCTCGGCTCAGCGCGCGGGGCGCAGCTTCACGCCGGGGAAGTCCACGGGCACGGCCAGCGCCACGTTCACGTAGTTGGTGAACAGGTTGAGCGCCACATGGGCCACGATCTCCACGATGTGCCCGTCGCTCCAGCCCTGCTCGCGCAGCGCCTGCACATCGGCGGCATCTACCTGGCCGCGCTCGTCGACCAGCTTGAGCGCGAAGCGCAACACCGCTGCGGTACGCGGGTCGGCGGATGCACCCGACTGCGCGGCGGCCAGCTCGTCGCCGCTCACGCCCGCCTTGCGGCCCAGCGCCGTGTGGGCGGCCAGGCAGTAGTCGCAGGCATTGCGGTTGGCCACGGCCACGGCGATCTGCTCGCCCAGCGCGGCGCCGATCTGGCCGCTGCCCAGCGCACCGAAGGCGCCCCACATGCTTTGCAGCGCGGCCGGCGAGTTGGCCACCGCGCGGAACATGTTGGGTGTGGCGCCGAAAGCGCCGTGGATCTGGTCGAGCAGCGCGCGCGCCGGGCCGCTGGCCGTGGAGCGGTCGACAAGGGGAATGCGGGCGGCGGAGGAGGCAATGGTGGACATGGTGTCTTCCTTGGAAATGGCATGGAGGTTGAAAGCCGGTGCGTTGGCCGCATCGGGTGCATGAACACAGCACCCCTGCAGTGTCTGGCGACATCGAATACCATTGGGCATCAATAGTCCATCATTCATACCAATACATCCAAAACAACCATGAGCCCCACGGAAAGCAGCCTCACGCCACCGTCCGTGCCGCTGGACCGCCTGTCCTCGCTGCTGGAACGGTTCAGGGTGCGGGCGCGCCTGTTCCACACCGGCCCGCTGTGCGGCGTCACCCATTTCGCGGCGGCGCCCGGGCGCGGGTTTCTGCATGTGCTGCGGCGCGGCGAGATGGTGGTCGCCCACCAGCCCCTGGCGGGGCCATCGGAGCGCCTGGAGGTGCGCGAGCCCAGCCTGCTGTTCTACGCGCGGCCGCTGGAGCATTTCTTTCACAACGCGCCCATGGAGGGCTCGGACTTCACCTGCGCTGCACTGGACTTCGATGGCGGCGCCAGCCACCCGCTGGCGCGCGCCCTGCCCCCGCTGGTGCTGCTGCCGCTGGCCCGCGTCGAGGGCCTGCAGCAGGCGCTGGATTTGCTGTTCGCCGAGACCGACCGCCTGCGCTGCGGCCACCGCGTGCTGGCCGACCGGCTCTTTGAAGTCGTGCTGCTGCAGTTGCTGCGCTGGCTGCTCGACCACCCCGAGGAGGCGCGGATGCCCCCGGGCCTGCTGACTGGCCTGGCCGACCCGCGCCTGGCGCGCACGCTCATGGCCCTGCACGATGCGCCCGGCGAGGCCTGGAGCCTGGAGCAGATGGCCGCGCAGGCCGGCATGTCGCGCAGCGCCTTCGCGGCACGCTTCAAGGCCGTGGTGGGCGAAACGCCCGCGGACTACCTGGCGCACTGGCGCCTCACCCTCGCGCAGGCCCACTTGCGCGGCGGGCGGTCCGTGAAATCGATCGCCCATGGGCTGGGGTATGCCAACCCGTCCGCGCTGTCGCGGGTGTTTGCGCAGAAGCTGGGCATGTCGCCACGCGCCTGGCTGGAAGGCCTCGCGGCATAGCCGTTCCTCCCACCCTGGCCCATCTTGCACGGCTCGACGCAAGGCCCGCGGGACGCCACAATGCCCTGCGCCCACCGCCATGTCTCAGCCGCCTTCCCGCAGGGCGGATTTTTGGGTCAAAACAGGCGTCAGCGCTTGTACCCATTGCGCAATCAGCTACTTTATTGATAGCAAATACCCGTGAACTGCCCAGCCCCCGGAAAGGACTCACGCCATGAACACAGCGCTCACGCAACTGGCTGCCGGCTGCGACCTGGCCAGCGAGGCCCACACGCCTCTGCGCCTGGCGTTTGGCCTGGCGTGTGTCGAGCGCGTGCGCCATCTGCTGGAAGACCCCGAGGCCATCGCGGGCCTGGACACGCTGGCGGCGTTCACGGCAGGCACGGTGGATGCAGCCACGCTGGCGAACGCCGCCGCCCGGATGAAGGAGGTGGCCTCGCACCACCGGGGCTCGCAGTCGCTGGACGGATCGGCCCATGCCGCCGTGTCGGCCACCTACGCCGTGGCCAACGCGCTCGCGGGCCGGGCGCTGGAGGCCGCCAGCTACGCGGCCTATGCCACGGTGTACGCGTATGGGGGGTATGCGGTGCAAGACCTCTCGGCCTTCGAGCCGGAGCACCAGTGGCAGGTGCTGGCATTGCAGCGGCTGCTGGACGATGCTCCGTCCGAACGGTCGGCACAGCCCGCCGCCGCCAGCCAGCCCGGCGCATGAGCCGTCAGCAGATTCCCGCCGCGCTGGCCGCCCCGCTGCGCATGATCCTGGAGGCCGAGCTGGCACGGGGCAACGTCATCGACGAAGTGGCGGACTGGCCGCCCCAATGCGAGCTGCTTGTGATCCTGCGCCGCCCGTTCGCGACGGCCTACCCCACCGGGCCCGGCGTGGCGTTCACCGCCATCGAAGACCGGCACTACTGGAAGTCCGAATACAACCTCGATGGCGGCCGGCAGACGCTGGCGTGCGGTTTTGGCTGAGCCGTGTGATCAGACGTTGATGGCCGCCGCCGACCCGGCCAGCTTGCGCAGCTCGAACTTCTGGATCTTGCCCGTGCTGGTCTTGGGCAGCTCGCCAAACACCACGGCGCGGGGCACCTTGAAGCCCGCGAGGTGCTTCTTGCAGTGGGCCACGATGTCTTCGGGCGTGGTGGTGGCCCCCGCCTTGAGTTCCACAAACGCGCACGGGGTTTCGCCCCACTTGGCATCGGGCTTGGCCACCACGGCGGCGGCCAGCACGTCGGGGTGGCGGTAGAGCACGTCTTCGACCTCGATGGACGAGATGTTCTCGCCGCCCGAGATGATGATGTCCTTGCTGCGGTCCTTGATCTTGATGTAGCCGTCGGGGTACTGCACGGCCAGGTCGCCGCTGTGGAACCAGCCGCCCGCAAAGGCCTCGTCGGTGGCCTTGGGGTTCTTGAGGTAGCCCTTCATGGCGATGTTGCCCTTGAACATGATCTCGCCCATGGTTTCGCCGTCCTGCGGCACGGGCAGCATGGTCTCCGGGTCCAGCACGCGCACGTCGCGCTCCAGGTGGTAGCGCACGCCCTGGCGGGCGTTGAGGCGGGCGCGCTCGCCGATGTCGAGCTGGTCCCACGCATCGTGCTTGGCGCACACGGTGGCGGGGCCGTACACCTCGGTCAGGCCGTACACATGGGTCAGGTCGAACCCCATCTTCTCCATGCCCTCGATCATCGAGGCCGGGGGCGCGGCGCCCGCCACCATGGCCTTGACGCCCCCTTGTGCGAGGTTCTGCACACCCGCCTTCATCGCATCCGGCGCATTGACCAGCAGGCCGTGCACGATGGGCGCGCCGCAGTAGTGCGTGACGCCATGGGTGCGGATGGCGTCGAAGATGGCCTGCGCGTCCACGCGGCGCAGGCACACGTTCACGCCCGCGCGGGCCGCCACCGTCCAGGGAAAGCACCAGCCGTTGCAATGGAACATGGGCAGCGTCCACAGGTAGACCGCGTGCTTGGGCATGTCCCACTCCAGCACGTTGCTGATGGCATTGCTGGCCGCGCCCCGGTGGTGGTAGACCACGCCCTTGGGGTTGCCCGTGGTGCCACTGGTGTAGTTGAGCGCAATCGCATCCCACTCGTCGTCGGGCAGGCTCCAGGCAAAAGTCGGGTCACCCGTGGCGACAAAGGCTTCGTAGTCCGTGCCGCCCAGGCTCTGCGCGGCGGGGCCGTAGAGCACGTCCTGCACCTCGATCACGCGGATGGGCGTAATGCCCGTGCGCAGGGCCAGCGCCTTGGCCATGGTGCCGGTGAACTCGGGGTCCACGATCACCGCCCTGGCCTCGCCGTGGTCGAGCATGAAGGCAATGGCCTCCGGGTCCAGCCGGGTGTTGAGCGCATTGAGCACCGCGCCCGCCATGGGCACGCCAAAGTGTGCCTCCACCATGGGTGGGGTGTTGGGCAGCATGACGGCCACCGTGTCGTTCTTGCCGATGCCTGCCTGCGCCAGGGCGCTGGCCAGCTGGCGGCAGCGGGCATAGGTCTGGCTCCAGGTCTGGCGCAAGTCGCCGTGCACGATGGCCAGGCGGTCGGGATAGACCTCGGCCGTGCGTTCGATGAACGACAGGGGTGACAGGGATGCGAAGTTGGCTTCGGTGCGGGGCAGGTTCTGGTCGAAGATGGAGGTCATGGCTCGCGAAGGTGGGTGAACGGGTCACAGGCTACCGCCCCAGGCTGACTCAAACCCTTCGGCGGCGGCTCTGCTTGACACGGTACATCGCCGCGTCGGCGCTGGCCAGCAGCGTGTGCGCGTCCTGGGCGTCGCGCGGGAACAGGCTCACGCCGATGCTGGCGCGCAGGGCCAGCGGCTGGCCGTCGATCTGCAGCGGGCTCTCGAAAGCGAGCTCCAGCTTGGCGGCGATCTGCAGCGCCGCATCTTCGCAATCCACGTTCTCGCACAGCACGATGAACTCGTCGCCCGCGAGCCGGGCCACGGTGTCGGCCTGGCGCACGGCGCCCACGACGGTGCGGGCCACGGCCTGCAGCACCCGGTCGCCCGCGGCATGGCCCCGCGCGTCGTTGACGGCCTTGAAATCGTCCAGATCCACAAACAGCAGCGCGCAGTCCCGCCCGCTGCGGCGCGACAGCTCCAGCGCCTGCGCCAGGCGCTGCTCGAACATGCGGCGGTTGGGCAGGCCCGTGAGCGCGTCGTGGTGCGCCAGGTGGGCCATGGCGTCGCGGCTGGCGTTGAGCTCCGTCATCTGGCGGCTGATCTGCTGCTCCATGTCCTGGAAACTGCGCGCCAGCTCACCCACCTCATCCTCGCGCTGCACGGGCAGAACGCCATGCGGGCGGCCCTGCGGAAAGGCCTGCGTGGCGCGCACCATGGCCTTCAGGGGCTGGGTGACCACGCGCGACACCCAGGCCGCCAGCAACACGCCCACGGCGCTCAGCACCAGCAGGATCTTGAAGATGCTGCGCCCCAGGCTCACCACCTCGCCCTGCACGGCGGCAAGGGGCTGGGAGAGCCCCACCACCATGGACCGCCCCTCCTGCGGCCGCCCGAAGGGCATGCGCACGAACGAGAAGACACGCGCCTCGTCATCGCCAGGGCCCTGCTGGCTGAGCACGGCCTGTTCCTCGCGGCCCTCGATCAGGGCCGCCACCGGGCCGAAGGCATCCTGGATCAGGATGCGCTGGCCGCGGTCGAAGCCGAAGGTCTGGGTGGCGTCCGGGTGCACCAGGAAATCGCCCCAGCGGTTGCTGAGAAAGAAGCTGTAGGAGGCGGGCAGCGCAGCATTGAAATTGCGCAGGAACTGGTGCGCCGCCACGCGCACCACGACCACGCCCCGCACCTGCCCCCCACGCACCACGGGCGAGGCCATGCTGAACACAGGCAGGGCCTCGGCATCGGGAGCCCCCTCGTGGTTGATGCCGAACTCGGACACATAGACCTCGCCAGGCCCCAGCGCCAGCGTTTCGAAGACGAAGGGGAAATGGGCCTTCTCCTGCAGCTCCCCCTCGCTCGCGCGTAGCCAGGCGTCCCCCGTGCGGTCGATGCGCACCAGCTCCAGGCCGTAGTCCTGCGCACCGATGAAACGGATCTGCTGGTAGCTCGGGTGCGCCACCAGGCTGGCCCTGAACATGTCGGCCAGCACGTTCCTGTCCTGCTCGATGGCGGCCACGCTGGCCAGGAAGGCGGTGTCGCGCGCCACCGTGCCAAAGCCCGCCTGCATGTGGCGCGACAGCACCTGGGTGGTGGCCAGCAGCGCCTGCTCGGCACGCCCCTGCAGGCGCGTGCGGCTGGAGTCGAAGGTGTAGTAGCCCGCCAGGACGGCGGCAAACACGCTGAAGGACGCCAGCAGGATTCCCAGCCGCAGCGCAATGCCCCATTTCATGCGGGTTTTCATGCGTCAGAACCGGGAGGGCCGGTCTCCCGACAGGATGCGCTGCCACAGTTGCGCGCGGCGTGCTTCGTCCTCGACGGGCTCCAGCCAGACGATGGCCCCGGCGGGGGCGTCGTCCGAGAGCGCGGGCGGCTCGTCGAGCGTATTGGCCAGGCCCTGGCGCCGGGTCAGCTCGCGGCTCACCGTGGGGTCGAGCATGTAGTTGATCCACTCGGCGGCCAATGCGGGCTGGGTCGAGCGCCGGGTGATGGCCCAGCAGTCGAGCCAGGCGAGCGCCCCCTCGCGCGGCACCACGTAGCCCACGTCCAGCCCGGCATCGCGCAACTGCTTGAGCTGCTGCTGGCCGTAGTTGGCGTGCATGACGGCAATGCGGTGCTTGCGAAACAGCTCCAGCGACTCCTCGGGCAGGCTATAGAACGAACGCACGTTGCGCCGCAGGGCCACCAGGTCCCTGGCCAGGGGGCCGAACTGGGCCGCATGCAGGTGAAACGGCGGCAGGCCGCGGTACATGGCCGCCAGGGAGAACCCGTGGCTGCTGCCGTCGAATGCCAGCACACGCCCCCGCCAGCGCGGGTCCCACAGCACCGCGATGGAACTGGGGGGCACGGCCATCTGCTGGCGGTCATAGATCAGCCCCATCTCGGAATAGGTGTAAGGCATCGCGAACACATCCGTTCCCTGCGCGATGCCCGCAATCGCATGCAATTGCCGAAAGCGTGGAAGCTGGCGCTCGGCATTGGGAATGTTGTGCACAGGCAACGGTGCAAGCAGCCGGCGTGCCACCAGGCGCGCGATTTCGGCGGTATTGGCGGCCACAAGGTCGAAACCGGGCCCTTGGGGAGAGGCCAGCTGGGTGCGCAGCACGTCGTCGGAGGCGACGGTGGTGACCTCGACCTTGACCCCATGGCGCTTCTCGAAAACGGCCACGATGTCGGGGTCGGCATACCCCGGCCAGGACAGCACGCGCAGCACCGGCGCGGCCCTCGCGGGCGCGGGCCACAGGAGCGCGGGCACCAGCGGCAGCAGCACGGCCACATCCCGGCGCCGCAGCCACCGCTGCGCCGAAGTGCTGGACGCGTCCATTGCCCGCCACCATGCCGTGACCGCCATGCCGAAAGCCCCGCTTCTGCAATATCTGGTAACAAACAGTTTACGCGGACAATACGCGGCGTGACGATCCCTCAGTCTTTCATTCAGGAACTGCTTGCCCGCGTCGATGTGGTCGACATCGTGGGCCGCTATGTGCAGCTCAAGAAAGGCGGTGCGAATTTCATGGGGCTGTGCCCCTTTCACGGCGAAAAATCCCCCTCGTTCAGCGTGAGCCCCGCCAAGCAGTTCTACCACTGCTTTGGCTGCGGCAAGAACGGCAATGCCATCAGCTTCCTCATGGAGCACGCGGGCATGGGCTTCGTCGAGGCCGTTCAGGACCTGGCCCAGCAGGTGGGCCTCTCGGTGCCGGACGACGACATCTCCCCCCAGGAGAAGGAACGCGCCGCCGCCGCCCGCCAGAAGCAGGCCACGCTGACCGACGTGCTGGAGAAGGCTGCCGACGCCTACCGCCGCCACCTGCGGGAATCCCAGCGCGCCATTGGCTACTTCAAGGGGCGCGGCGTCTCGGGGACGGTGGCCAAGCGGTATGGCCTTGGCTACGCCCCCGAAGGCTGGCGCAGCCTGGCCAGCGTCTTCGCGCAGTACGACGACCCGTTGCTGGAGGAAAGCGGCCTGGTCATCGTCAACGACGAGGACGGCGGCAAGCGCTACGACCGGTTCCGCGACCGGGTCATGTTCCCCATCCGCAACGTCAAGGGCGAATGCATCGGCTTTGGGGGCCGCGTGCTGGGCGACGACAAGCCCAAGTACCTCAATTCGCCCGAAACCCCCGTGTTCCACAAGGGCCGCGAACTGTACGGCCTGTTCGAGGCGCGCACGGCCATCCGCGAGCAAGGCTATGCCCTGGTCACCGAGGGCTACATGGACGTGGTGGCGCTGGCGCAGCTCGGGTTTCCGAACGCGGTGGCCACGCTGGGCACCGCCTGCACACCCGAACACGTGCACAAGCTGCTGCGCTTCACCGAATCGGTGGTGTTCAGCTTCGACGGAGACAACGCCGGCCGGCGCGCCGCGCGCAAGGCGCTCGATGGCGCCCTGCCCCACGCCACGGACACGCGCAGCATCAAGTTCCTGTTCCTGCCGGCCGAGCACGACCCGGACAGCTTCATCCGCGCCCACGGCACGGACGCTTTTGCCAAGCACGTGAGTGAGGCCGTGCCGCTCAGCCGCTTCCTGGTCGAATCGGCCAGCGACGGCTGCGACCTGGCCACCGCCGAGGGCCGCGCCCACATGGCCAGCAACGCAAGGCCGCTCTGGACGGCCCTGCCCGACGGCGTGCTCAAGCGCCAGGTGCTGGGCGAGCTGGCGGACCTCACCCAGCTCAAGGCACAGGACCTGGCGGACCTGTGGGGCCAGGCCACGGCGCGCGAGGCACCGAGGTCCTCCCACTCCGGTCACGGCGGCCATACCGGCGCAGGTAGTGCACCGGCCCGACAGGCGCCTGCGGCCTACGACCACGAACCACCCTCCTGGGACGCCCCGCCCGACGGGGGGTCGTGGCCGCCCCAAGGCGAGCCGGGCATTGGATACGACGGCGGATACCAAGGCGGCTACGGCGGCGGCAGCGGCGGAAGTGCTGGCCAGGGCAGCAGCTATGGCAACAAGCCCCCGTTCCGCAAGGGCGGCGACTGGAAGGGCAACTGGAAGAAAAAGGACAAGGACTCTCCCTGGCCGCCCCAGCCCCGCCTGCCGCGCACACCCACCGCCAGCCGCACGGACCATGCCGCGCGCCTGCTGCTGTCGCACATGGCCTTCCTGGAAGAGCTGACCCACGACGACCACGCCACCCTGTGTGCGCTGCAGCCTCCCCACGGCCCGCTTTTTGGCTGGCTGGAGGCGCAGTTTCACGAACACGGCCCCCTGGCCTGGGCCGTGCTGCGCGAGAGCCTGCGCGATCACGAGTGCGAAGCTCTGGCCGTGAAGGTGATGACGGGCTCGCACGCCCAGACCGAAGGCGACCTGCAGGAGCTGCGCACGGAACTGCGGGACCTGCTCAGCCGCATGCAGATCGAAGACATCGAGGAGCAGCAAAAACTGCTGATGCTGCAAGCCGCCACGGACCCGACCGCCCTGGAGCGCTACCGTGCACTGGAACAAAAACGCAGGGTTTTGCTGGGAGTGGCTGTCAAAGCCGCTTGAAATCCCGCCAAGCGGTATAATGTAGGGTTAGTTAGCGGCAAGAGCGACAGCAGCACCTCCGAACCGGGCCACCGTGACAAACGCGCACAACCAGCCCAACCATCGCAAGGACTGCACACCAAATGATCGCCCAGACATCTTGCCCCTGAGGGCCTCCCCTCAAAGCGCGAAGACATTTTCAGCTTCGCGTTGCCACCCGCGCCGGGATCTGTGGCGCTTGCGTTTTCTTTGTGTCCGTTTTTGATTCTGAGGTTCTCCCATGCCCGCTCAAAAGTCCGCGAAGCCGCCCAAGTCTGCTCCAGGCACCGCCGCGAAGGCCGTTTCCACCCCTGCTGCCAAGGCTCCCGCGAAGGCCGCGGCCAAAAAAGCTGCACCCGCACCCGCCCCAGCAGCCAAGAAAGTTAAAACCGTGCCCGTGAAAAGTTCTGCCGAGCTGACAAAAGCCGCCGATGAATTGCTGAAGAAAAAGCCTGTCCGCGCCAAGGCTGCCGCATCCGACGAGGAAGACACCCCGAAGAAGCGCCCGGGACGCCCCGCCAAGGCCGCGGGTGCCGCCGAATCCAAGGCGCCCGCCAAGCGGGGCCGCAAGCCCAAGGCTGCGGCCGGCGGCGATGAGAGCGGTGACGATACCGACCTGTCCGACATCGAAGCGGACCTGGAAGGTGAAGTCGAGGAAACCACCGAAGCCGCGGCCACGGTCGAGAAGGTCAAGCCGCTGCGCATGAAGATCAGCAAGGCGAAGGAACGCGCCTTGATGAAGGAATTCGGCCTGGACGAGACCGTCCTGTCCGAGGAAGACCTGGCCAAGCGCCGCTCGCGCCTGAAAACCCTGATCAAACTGGGCAAGACGCGCGGCTACCTCACGCACGTCGAAATCTCCGACCACTTGCCCGACAAGCTGGTGGATGCCGAAACCCTCGAAGCCGTCATCACCACGCTGAACGACCTGGGCGTGGCCGTATACGAGCAGACGCCCGATGCCGAGGCGCTGATCATCACCGACAACGCTCCCACGGGCGCCAGCGAAGAAGAAGCCGAGGAAGCCGCCGAAGCCGCCCTGTCCACCGTGGACTCGGAATTCGGCCGCACCACCGACCCCGTGCGCATGTACATGCGCGAAATGGGCACGGTAGAGCTGCTCACGCGCGAAGGCGAAATCGAGATCGCCAAGCGCATCGAAGGCGGCCTGATGGCCATGATGGAGGCGATCAGCGCATCGCCCGCCACCATCGCCGAGATCCTCAACATGGGTGAGGAAATCCGCGAAGGCAAGGTCGTCATCTCCACCATCGTGGACGGCTTCTCCAACCCCAACGAGGCCGACGACTATGTAGCCGAGGAAGACTTCGACGAATTCGACGAAGCCGACGACGACGACGGCAAGGGCGGCTCCAAGGCGCTGACCAAGAAACTCGAAGAGCTCAAGAAGCAGGCACTGGAGCGCTTTGACAAGCTGCGCGAGCTGTTTGAAAAAGTGCACAAGGTGTACGACAAGGAAGGCTACGGCACTCCTGCGTACGTGAAGGCCCAGCAGGCCCTGTCGGCCGAGTTGATGACCATCCGCTTCACCGCCAAGACCATCGAGAAGCTGTGCGACATGGTGCGCGGCCAGGTGGACGACGTGCGCAAGAAGGAGCGCGAGCTGCGCCGCATCATCGTGGACAAGTGCGGCATGCCGCAGGAAACCTTCATTAAGGACTTCCCGCCCAACCTGCTGAACCTGAAGTGGGTGGAAAAGCAGGCCGCCGCCGGCAAGCCCTGGAGCACGGTGATGGCGCGCAACATTCCGCCCGTGCAGGAACTGCAGCAAAAGCTGATGGACCTGCAATCGCGCGTGGTGGTGCCGCTGACCGAGCTCAAGGACATCAACAAACGCATGAACGAGGGCGAGGCCACCTCGCGCGACGCGAAGAAGGAAATGATCGAGGCCAACCTGCGCCTCGTGATCTCCATCGCCAAGAAGTACACGAACCGTGGCCTGCAGTTCCTCGATTTGATCCAGGAAGGCAACATCGGCCTGATGAAGGCCGTGGACAAGTTCGAATACCGCCGCGGCTACAAGTTCTCGACCTACGCCACGTGGTGGATCCGCCAGGCCATCACGCGCTCGATCGCCGACCAGGCGCGCACCATCCGCATCCCGGTGCACATGATCGAGACCATCAACAAGATGAACCGCATCTCGCGCCAGCATCTGCAGGAGTTCGGCTTCGAGCCCGATGCATCCATCCTGGCCGCGAAGATGGAGATCCCGGAAGACAAGATCCGCAAGATCATGAAGATCGCCAAGGAGCCGATCTCCATGGAAACGCCGATCGGCGACGACGACGACAGCCACCTGGGCGATTTCATCGAGGACGGTGCCAACACCGCCCCCATCGAAGCCGCCATGCAGGCCGGCCTGCGCGACGTGGTCAAGGACATCCTCGATGGCCTCACGCCCCGCGAAGCCAAGGTGCTGCGCATGCGCTTCGGCATCGAGATGACCAGCGACCACACGCTGGAAGAAGTGGGCAAGCAGTTCGACGTGACCCGCGAACGCATCCGCCAGATAGAAGCCAAGGCGCTGCGCAAGCTCAAGCACCCCAGCCGCTCGGACAAGTTGCGCAGCTTCATCGACTCGCTGTAACCACCCCGGCAGCCGGCTGCCCTGGCTGCACCCCAAGGCCCTGCCCCGCATCGCGGTGCGGGGCTTTTTCGTTTCTGCGGGCGGCCCCGCGTTTACCCCGATGCTCCCGACAGCAAAATGACAGCTTGTAACGCGACTATTACATACTGCTGATGGAGACTGTCATGCAGTTCGGCACTCTCCGGCTGCAGGGCCTGGCATCCCAGTGCACGCTGCACGTGCCCGTTCAACGACCTGCCACCTTTTTGCGAGACACCGCATGACATCCTTCAACCGCCGCCAGATCCTCACCCAGGCTGCCGCAGCCAGCGCCGTGGGCGCGCTCGGCGCATCGCTTGCAGCGCCTGCCTGGGCGCAGGCCGCCGGTGCAACTGCCGCTGGCGCGCGCGGCGCGCCCGCCAAGGCCTCCAGGCTGGCGCCCACGCTGCGCATCGTGATCCCAGCCAACCCCGGCGGTGGCTGGGACCAGACGGGCCGGGCGCTGGGTGCGGCCCTTGCCGCCGTCGGTGCGGCAGACCAGATCGAATACGAAAACGTCGGCGGCAAGGGCGGGACCATCGGCCTGGCCAAGTACGCGGAGAAGTACGGCAACGACGCCAACACCCTGCTGATGGGCGGCATGGTGATGGTGGGCGCCGTGGCCCTGCAGAAACCCGCCGTGGACCTGACCCACATCCAGCCGCTTGCACGGCTCACCAGCGACTACTTGGTGGCGGCGGTGGCGGCCAAATCCCCCATCAAGAACGCCAAGGACCTGGCCGAAGCCATGCGCGCGGACCTGCGCGCCGTGCCGGTGGCCGGAGGCTCCGCGGGGGGCGTGGACCACATCTTTGCCGGGGTGCTGGCCCGCGCGTCCAAAGCCAGCCCGGAAGGCCTGGTCTACAAGCCCTTCGCTGGCGGCTCCGAAGTGGTGGACGCCGTCGTGTCCGGCGGTGCGGCGATGGGCCTTTCCGGCTACAGCGAATTCAGCGACGCCATCGCGGCGGGCAAGCTGCGCGCCATCGGGGTATCGTCCCGCCGCAGCGCCTTTGGCCTGCCGGCCTTCCGTGAGCAGGGACTGGACGCGACCATGGCCAATTGGCGGGGCGTGTTCACCGGCAAAGGCGTGCCGCCCGCGCGCGTGGCCGAGATGCTGGCCGCGGTCGAGGCGGCCACCGCCCACGAGTCCTGGCTGCGCACGCTCAAGAACAATCGCTGGGAACCCTCTTGGCTGACGGGCAAGGATTTGGCAGAGTTCATGGAGCTGGACCTCACCACGGCGCGGGTCATGGTGTACCTGCTCAAGCTGAAAGCCTAGAGACACCCCCGGGTCGCTTCGCGCCCCGGCGCAGCGGCCAGGAGCGGCCGCCCTTCGGGGCCGTGCAGGCCGGCGCCGGCAAACCGCTTGGAGTGGCGACGCCCGGCCCCGCAAGCGGGTGCGCCGCCCGCGCGGCGGGGGCGGCCCTTGCATGGCGGCCTCGGGCCATGGCCATGCCAGTTGCCACCGCAGCCAGTTCATCTGAAAAGCATTGCCAGGAGCCGCTGATGAAAATGTCCAACCACTCCATCGGCGCACGCATGGCCACCGCGCTGGGCCTGGTGCTCGCCCTTCTGCTGGGGGCCGCGCTGTTCGGAATCGCGGCCCTGTACCGCAGCCTGGGCACCTACGAGACCACGGTGCAGGAGCGCGTGGCCCAGGAACGCGCGGTAAGCCGCATGGAAAACGAGTTCAAGACCCAGGTGCAGGAGTGGAAGAACACCCTGCTGCGGGGCGAGGACTCGCGCAAGCGCGAGCTGCACTGGGCGGCGTTCCAGGCGAGCGAAAAGCGCGTCGCCGATGCGGCGAAGGCGCTGGAGCCCCAGCTGACCGATGCGCAGGAAAAGGCGGCGCTGCAGAAGTTCACGCAGGCCCACGCGCAGATGGCGCAGGGCTACCGCAAGGGCTTTGAAGTGTTCCAGTCGCTCGGTTTTGTGCCCTCCGCGGGCGATGCCGACGTGGCCGACATCGACCAGGGCCCCGCCAGGCTGCTCACCGCCCTGAGCGAGCAGGTGGCCGCCAGCAGCACGGCCATTGCCGAACAGGCGGCGCTGAACGCGCGGCGGGCGCTCGCCAGCAGCCTGGTGGCGCTGGCGCTGGTCACGGCCCTGGGCGGCTGCGCGGGCTGGCTGCTCACGCGCTCGGTGGTGCGCCCGCTGCGGGTGGCCGTCTCGGTCGCCAACAAGGTGGCTGCGGGCGACCTGACCACGACCATCCGGGTCGATGGCAAGGACGAACCCGCGCGGTTGCTTGAGGCCCTGCGCACCATGCAGGAGAACCTGGAAAACGTGGTGTCGGGCGTGCGCAGCAACGCCGAGGGCGTGGCCAGCGCCAGCGCAGAGATCGCCCAGGGGAACGTGGACCTGAGCATGCGCACCGAGGAGCAGGCGTCGTCGCTGGACGAAACCACCTCGTCCATGCAGCAGCTGCAGGCGACCGTGCAGCAGAACGCCTCCAACGCGCAGCGCGCGAGCGAGCTGGCCCGCAATGGCGCATCGGTGGCCCAGCGCGGAGGCGACGTGGTGACACAGATGGTGACGGTGGTCCAGGGCATCCAGGACAGCTCGCGCCGCATTGCCGACATCATCGGCGTCATCGACAGCATCGCGTTTCAGACCAACATCCTGGCGCTCAACGCCGCCGTGGAAGCCGCACGCGCCGGCGAGCAGGGGCGCGGCTTTGCCGTGGTGGCCAGCGAGGTGCGCAACCTGGCCACCCGCAGCGCGAGCGCCGCGCGCGAGATCAAGGAGCTGATCCAGACCAGCGTGGAGCGCGTGCAGGCCGGCTCCGACCTGGCCCGCAACGCGGGCAGCACCATGACGGAGGTGGTCTCCTCCATCCAGGGCGTGAGCGCGCTGATGAACGAAATCAGCCAGGCCAGCACCGCGCAGACCAGCGACATGCTGCGCGTCACGCAGGCCATCGTGCGCATGGACGAAACCACGCAGCAGAACGCGGCCCTGGTGGAAGAAAGCGCGGCGGCGGCCGGCAGCCTGAGCGGCCAGGCGCGCCAGCTGGTGGAGGCCGTGGAAGTGTTCCGCCTGCGCGGCAGCCACCGTGCCTTGGCATTGCCACCTGTGGCGCATTGAATGCCGCACAGGGACGTACTGGCGTCGAACAAGCGCCTATTGCTATATTTTGTATAGCAAAAAGCCATTATTCAATAAGCGCCGGACACCCGTTTCCATGGATTTTCTGGACCACGGCGGAGGATCTCCGTTGTCCAGCGGCCTGCGCATTGCCCCTGCAACCGGGGCCGCGCAGGCGCGCAGCGCCTCGGAGGGAGGGCTCCCCAACTAATCTATCTTGAGCCCGGACTGCTTCACCAGCCTCGCCATGCGCGCCACCTCGGTGCGGAAGAACGCGGCCGTGGCATCCGGCGTTGTGGCCTGCAGCAGGTAGCCCTGGGCGAGCAGCGCGTCGCGCACCTCGGGCATCCCCAGGGTGGCGCGCACGGCCTGGTAGACCCGTTCGGTCTCCGCCTTGGGCAGGCCCGCGGGCCCCACCATGCCGACCCATCCATCCAGCGCGTACTGCGGCAGGCCCTGTTCCGCGATGGTGGGCAGATCCGGCAACAGCGGCGAGCGGGTGGTGGACGACAGGCCGATGGCCTTGAGCGTGCCCGCCTTCACATGCGGCGCCGCCACGGCCACCGCGATGAACGCCAGCTGGATCTGCCCGCCCAGCACGTCGGCCGTGAGCGGCCCCATGCCACGGTAGGGGATGTGCTTGATGTCGACCTGCGCTTCGTGCACGAACATCTCGGCCGCGAGGTGCAGGATGGTCCCGTTGCCCGACGAACCGTAGTTCAGGGTCCCGGGCTGGGCCTTGGCCAGGGCGATGAGTTCGCGCACGTTCCGGGCGGCCACCGAGGGGTGCGCCACCAGCACGAACGGCGTCGCACCGATCACGGTGATGGGCGTCACGTCGTCGACGGCATCGTACGGAATGCTCTTGAAGACGCTGGGGTTCACCACGTGGTTGTTGGACACCATGCCCAGTGCCGAGCCGTCCCTGGGCGCCTTGACGATCATCGAGGTGCCGGTGATGCCCCCCGCTCCGGGGAAGTTCTCGATCACCACGGCGCGCCCGAGCGACTTGCCCAGGCCGGGCCCGAAGGCGCGCGCCAGGCCGTCCACGCCCGAACCGGCGCTCACGGGCAGGATCAGGCGCAGCGGGCGCTCCGACGCCGCCTGGGCCCACGCGTGCAAAGGCGCTGCCAGGCCGGCGGCCAACGCGGCCAGCGCCGTGCGCCGGCGCAGCGCCGGTGGCGGGCAGGCGGGGTGGTGGTGGATGAAAGGATGGTGGTGCATGGCGGTTGTCTCCGTGTTGTGATCTCATCCATCGCCCGGCGGGTGCACGCGCCCCAGCGGGCGCATTGCTCAAGCCACGGCGTGCCTGTCCTGCAGCGCCTGGATCTGCGCGGGGGTGTAGCCCAGTTCCTGCATGAGCGCGCCGGTGTGCTGGCCCAGCACGGGCGGCTGCAGCCGCACGCCCAGGCGCTGGCCGTCCATGCGCAGCGGGCACAGCGTGGTGCGGGCGGTCTGCCCCGCCCGCTCGCCATCGGGCAGGGTGATGTCGGCCAGGCCGCCCGTGGCGTTGAGGTGCGGGTCGTCAAAGAGCTGCTCGGGCCGCGAAATGGGTGCGAACGGCAGGCCGTGTTTTTCAAAGATGGACGCCAGCTCGGCGGCGCTGTAAGTGGCCAGGCGCTGGCGCAAGTCGGGCATCAGCGTGGCACGGGCGCGCACCCGGTCGTTGTTCGTGGCCAGTTGCGGGTGGGCCTTGAGGTCGGCGAATCCCATGGCGTCGCAGAAGGTGATCCATTGCGCATCGCTGACGGCGGCCAGGAAAATCTGCTCGCCATCCTTCACGCTGAACACGTCGTACAGCGCCCAGGACGAGATGCGGTCCGGCATGGGCGCGGCCGGCTGGCCGGTGACGGCGTACTGCATCATGTGCTGGCCGACCAGGAAGACGTTGTTCTCGAACAGCGCCGAATCCACCTCCTGCCCCCGCCCGGTGATGCCGCGCTGCATCAGCGCCGCCATGGCACCGATGGCGCCGAACATGCCGCCCATGATGTCGTTCACGCTGGTGCCCGCGCGCAGCGGGTCGCCGGGCCGGCCGGTCATGTAGGCCAGGCCGCCCATCATCTGCACCACCTCGTCGAGCGCCGTGCGGTGCTCATACGGGCCCGGCAAGAAACCGGTGTGGTTCACGTAGATCAGGCGCGGGTTGAGCTGGCTCAGGGCCGCGTGGTCCAGCCCGTATTTCGCCATCACGCCCGGCTTGAAGTTCTGCGCCACCACGTCGGCCGAGGCGGCCAGCTTGCGCGCGACCTCCAGGCCCTCGGGGCTGCGCAGGTCCAGCGCGATGCTCTTCTTGTTGCGGTTGAACATGGGGAAGAAGCCCGCGCCGGCGCCCAGCAGGTGGCGCGTGCGGTCGCCGTCCACGGGCTCGACCTTGATGACCTCGGCCCCGAGGTCCGCCAGCACCATGCCGCAGGTGGGGCCCATGACCATGTGGGTGAACTCCACCACGCGCAGGCCCTGCAGGGGCAGTGCACAGGGGGCAGAGGTGCCGGGTGGCGCGAGCGGGGAGGAAGAAGAATCGGTGTGGGATGTCATGGGGCGACGATACGGGATGGAAGGGCGCGCGGCGGTGGCTCAATGTTGAGCTCGTGGCGAGCTCAGTGGATGGCGGCCAGGGAGACGGCCCCTGCGCCGGTGCGCGGTACCCCGGCCTGCCACAGCGTGCCGTGCAGGGTCTCCCCGGCCAGCCAGCCCGCCACACGCTCGCGCAGCGCCAGCAGCGCGTCCACGTCGATGCCGGTTGCGACGCCCATGCGTTCCAGCATGAACACAAGGTCTTCGGTGGTGACATTGCCGCTGGCGCCCGGCGCGTGCGGGCAGCCGCCGATGCCGGCCAGGCAGGCATCAAAGCGGGTGATGCCGGTCTGCCAGGCCGCGTAGACGTTGGCCAGGCCCATGCCGCGCGTGTCGTGAAAGTGCGCGCAGGCCAGCCGGTCTCCCACCAGCGCGCGGGCCTTCTCGAACAGGCGGGCCACCGAGGCCGGGTCGGCATAGCCCACGGTGTCGGCCAGGCTCACATGGTCGGCCCCGGCATCCAGCAGGGCCTGCATCAGGCGCAGCACCTCGATCTCGGCCACCTCGCCCTGCAGGGTGCAGCCAAACGCCGTACCCACGCCGCCTTCGATCAGGCAGCGGCTGCCGCTGGCGTCGCGCAGCGCGCGGATGCGCGCCACCTCGGCCACCACGTCGTCGGGTGTCTTGCGCAGGTTGGCCAGGCTGTGGGCATGGCTGGCGGACAGGGGCACCACCATCAGGTCGGCGCCGCATTCAAGCGCACGTTCGGCGCCTTTGTAGTTGGGCACCAGCACCGAGGCGACCAGGCCCGGCAGGGTCTTGGCATGGGCCAGCACCTCGGCGGTGTCGGCCAGCTGGGGCAGCAGGCGGGCGGGCACGAAGGAGCCGACCTCGATCTCGCGCTGGCCCGCGGCATAGGCCGCGTCGAGCCAGTCGATCTTGTGCGCGGTGGACACCATGGTGGCGATGCTCTGCAGGCCGTCGCGCAGGCCCACTTCGCGCACCACGGCCCGCGCGGGCGCCATGCCGGGCGCGGGACGGGTCGCGGGGAAAAAAGAAGGGGTGTTCACGGCGTTGTCTCCAGCTCGTTGGTGTTCCGTGGGAGATTCTAGAAATTCCCAACAGAATCAGAAAATACATCTCGGAAGCCATATGATTCCCAAAAGGAACATCACAGTCTTTCAAGCGGAGGCAATTGCATGCGCGATCTCGACCTGCAGACCCTGCGCCTGTTTGCCGCCGTGTGCGAGCAGCGCAGCATCGCGCGCGTGGCCGAGCAGGAGTCCATCGTGGGTTCGGCCATCAGCAAGCGGCTGGCCCAGCTGGAGGACACGGTGGGCACCGCCCTGCTGGTGCGCAAGCGGCGCGGCGTCATTCCTACCCCGGCGGGGGAAACGCTGCTGGAACACGCGCGCACCATGCTCGCCAGCGTGGGCCAGATCGAGCGTGACATGGCCGCCTATGCCACCGGCATCCGGGGCCACGTGCGCATGCTGGTCACGGCCTCGGTCATGGCCGAATCGCTGGCCGACGATGTGGCCGCCTTCCTGCAGGACCCGGCGCACCGCGACATCCAGGTGAGCCTGGAGGAGCGCGTGAGCCCGGACGTGGTGCAGGGCATCCGCGACGGCAGCGCGTCCATTGGCATCTGCTGGGACGCGGCGGACCTCTCCGGCCTGGAAACGCGCGGCTACCGCAATGACCACCTCGCCGTGGTGGCACATGCCTCGCACCCCGTGGCCCGGCACGCCAGCGTGCGGTTCGCCGACGTGCTGGACCATGAATTCGTGAGCATGCCCGCGCTGAGCGCCGTGCAGGTGCTGCTGGCGCGCGCCGCGGCCGTGGAGGGAAAAATGCTCGCGCACCGGGTGCTGGTGTCCAACTTCGACGCGGCCCTGCGGGTGGTGCGCGCCAACCTGGCCATCAGCGTCGTGCCGCGCGAGGTCGCCCTGCCCTTTGCCCAGACCGCCCCGGTGCGCGTGATTCCGCTGAGCGATCCCTGGGCCCGGCGGCGCTTCGCCATCTGCTACCGCAGCGCCCAGATGCTGACCCCGGCCGCACAGTTGCTGGTCCACCACCTGGCGGGGCTGGGCCGCCAGGAATGACCGCCTCCAACCGTGGCCCCATCGCAACAGTTTGAGTTGTAACACGTCATTTTTGGGGCGTAGCGCATGCGTGGTGTGCGTTCTGAGCTACTAAACTTGTAGCAAAATGGGTTCCGCGCTATAGTCTCAGCGCATCAGCGGGCCCGGCATTCGCCCACCCGAATGAAAACTTGATCCAACACTTGCGCGAGGAGAAGCGTCCATGAGCTCCAAAGAAAATGCCGCCATCAACCAGTTGTTCGAGCGGCTCGAATGCCGTTACGCACTGCGCGTGCTCTGGGCCCTGAAGGACGGCCACCCCCAGACCTTCCGCCTGCTGCAGGACAGCGTGGGGGGCATCACCCCCAACACGCTCAACACCCGCATCAAGGAACTGCGCGAAGCCGGCTTCGTGGACCATGGCAGCGACGGCTACACCGTCACTCCTTCCGGCGCCGACCTGCTCAAGCGCCTGTCGGACGTGCAGGCCTTCGCCACCCGCTGGGTGGCCGGCCGCGCCAAGAAGGTCTGACCACAGGCCAGCGGTCCCGTCTGTTCCCCGCGAAGGGGCTTCTCGTTAAAATACAGGGCCAAATTAGCTTCTAGCGCATGACATACAAGCGCTAGAAGCTATATTTTTAATAGCAAGCAAGGAATTTCATCCATGGCACTGACCACCACCGCATCCGGACTGCAATACGAAGACACCACCGTGGGCGACGGCGCCGAAGCCACCAAGGGCCAGAACGTGTCGGTGCACTACACCGGCTGGCTCTACAACAACGGCGAGCAAGGCGCCAAGTTCGACTCCAGCCACGACCGCAACGACCCCTTCGAGTTCTCGCTGGGCGGCGGCATGGTCATCAAGGGCTGGGATGAAGGCGTGCAGGGCATGAAGATCGGCGGCAAGCGCACGTTGATCATCCCCGCGGCCCTGGGCTACGGCGCGCGCGGCGCGGGCGGTGTGATCCCTCCGAACGCCACGCTCAAGTTCGATGTGGAACTGCTCAAGGTCGGCCGCTGATCGCGCAGCCTGCGCGGCAGCATCCGACACGACACCAAAGCGGCCTTCGGGCCGCTTTTTTTACGCCTGGCCCGCCACCTCTGGCACGGGCGCAGCCCAGGCCAGGCCCGCGCGCAAGGATGCCGCGCCGTAGAAAGGAAAGGCACAGAGCGGCTCGGGGTGTCCCGTCAATCAAAAAGCGCCTTGTCCAGCCGCTCGAACTTCGCGTCGCCCACGGCCTCGCGGATCTTCGGTGCCAGCGCCGCCAGGTCCTCGAAACTGCCCGCTCCCTCCACGGCCAGATTCAGCCGGAACCCGCGCAGCCCCATGGCGGCGGTCAGCTCGGTGGCAATCGGGTAGGCCGCCTGGTAGCGCTCTTTCGGCGTGCGCCCCGACCCCTCCAGCGGCGACGCCACCGTGCCCAGGTCCGTCGCTGGCGCGGGTTCGGCCACGGGGGCTGGCTGGCTGGCGGCCATTGCGGCAGGCAGGGACTGCCCCGCCAGCGGCGCCAGCAGCCCCTGGGCGATCATGGCCTGCACGTCGTCCTGCGTGATTCCCATGGCGGCGGTGGCCGCCAGAATCTCGCCCGTGGAGCGCTTGCCATCAAACAGGATGAAGGCCGAACGCTGGCGCGAACTGAGACTGCCGTGCCGGTCCTTGAGCGCTTCTTGCCCTGCCGGCGTTTTGACGAGAACCATGAGCCTCCTTGAGCTGAACGGTGGCGGGTTGACGCGGGGCACCCACCACCCCACGAGCCCCTGCAGGCCAGATTCTCACGTTTGTGCACCATTGAAAATCGGGGTTTACGCATAACCATGGCAGCGCTGGCCGGAACGCGGTCGCGCCCCTCCTGGCCCCGTGCCGCAACCCGCAATCCCGCGGCGCCGCTACATCTCGGAGCGGATGCGCGGCAAGGCGGGCGCGGGCCGCGTCACCCAGCTCACCACCACGGCGACCACCAGTCCCGTCGGCACGCCGAACACGCCGGCCGAGATGGGCTGGATGCCAAACCAGAGCCCGTCCGCCAGCATCCAGCTGGGCAGCGCGCGCATGGCCGACACATGCGAAAGCATGTAGTACACCGCCACGCCCAGCCCCGCCACCATGCCGGCCACCGCGCCCTGCCGCGTGGTGCCGCGCCAGAAGATGCCCAGCACCATCACCGGCACGAAAGCCGATGCGGCCAGGGAGAACGACGCCGACACCATGGGCAGGATCTCTGACGGCTTGAGCGCCGCGACAAAGGCCGCCGACAAGGCCACCGCCAGCAGCGCGAACTTGCTCAGGATCACACGCTGCTCGGGCGATGCCTCGCGCTGGGTGTCCTGGAAATACAGGTCGCGCACCAGCGCATTGCTGATGGTGAGCAGCAGGCCGTCGGCGGTGGACAGCGCCGCGGCCAGCCCACCCGCGGCCACCAGGCCGGAGACCACATACGGCAGGCCCCCCAGCTCCGGCGTGGCCAGCATGATGAGGTCGGCCCCGAGCCGGATCTCGCCAAACTGCACGATGCCGTCGCTGTTCACGTCCTCCACCGACAGCAGCGAGCTGTCCACGCGCGCCCACTGGGCCATCCAGTTGGGAAGGGCCTCGAAGCTGCTGCCCACCAGGTTCTGCATGACCTCGAACTTCACCAGCACCGCCAGCGCCGGGGCGCTCAGGTACAGCAAGGCGATGAAGAACAGCGACCACGCCACCGAGGCGCGCGCCGCCGACACCGTGGGCGAGGTGTAGTAGCGCGTGAGCAGGTGCGGCAGGCCCGCCGTGCCCACCATCAGGCAGAACATGAGCGCCAGGAAATTGCGGCGCGTCAACTCGTAGTCGCGCTGCTCCTCGGGGGTGCCCTTCGGGTCGCCCACATAGGCCTGGCTGTGCAGGGGCAGGCCACCGAGGGGGCGGGCACGCTCATAGTTCTCGCGCATCTCGCGGGTCCAGCGCTCGCGGGCCGCGGCGGCATCGCGCGGCAGGGCCGCCAGCTCGCGGCTGGCCGTGACGATCAGGCCCACATCGGCGTTCTGGGTGCGCAGCGCGCGGATGCGCTCGCGCCCCTTCTCGCGTTCGCGCTCCAGGGCACCCTCCACGTCGCTCAGGCGGGCCTCGAAATCCTGGGCGCGCCGCAAGTAGGTCTGCACCACCTGGTGTTCCGCCGGCGAATCGAGCAGTTGCGCCTCCAGATCGGCGATCTTGCTGATCTGCTCGCCATAGACCAGCGGCGCCAGCGGGTTGCCAAGCTGCTTGTAGGCCAGCCAGGACACCGGGATCAGGAAGGCCAGCAGCAGCACCACGTACTGCGCCACCTGCGTCCACGTGATGGCGCGCATGCCGCCCAGGAACGAGCACAGCAGCACGCCGCCCAGTCCCAGCATGATGCCGATCTCGAACTGCACGCCGGTCAGGCGCGAGGCGATCAGCCCCACGCCGTAGATCTGCGCCACCACGTAGGTGAACGAGCACAGCACGGCGGCCAGCGCGGCGATCACGCGCGGCCACCGGCCGCCAAAACGCACGTGGAAAAAATCGGGCACGGTGTACAGGCCCATGGCGCGCAGGTGCGGCGCGATCAGCATCGCCACGAGGCAGAAGCCGCCCGTCCAGCCCAGCAGGTAGGCGAGGCCCCCCGCCTGCCCCGGCGTGCCGGAAAAGCCCTGCAGGTAGAGCGCCCCCGACAGGCTGATGAACGACGCGGCGCTCATCCAGTCGGCCGCCGCCGCCATGCCGTTGTACATGGGCGGAATCCGCCGGCCGGCCACGTAGTATTCCTCCGGGTCGGTGGTGCGGCCGTAGACGCCGATGCCCGCGTACACCATCACCGTGAGGAACAGGAAGATGGGGCCGATCCAGTGGCGCGAGAGCCCCTGGTGCTCCGCCCAGGTCATCAGCGCCAGGAAGGCCAGCACGCCCGCCACATACAGCGCCAGGATGCGGTGCAGCCGCCACAGGTAGGCCCGGTCTGCGCCGGAGGAATTGTTCTCAGCCATGGTCAGCCAGGAGGAAGGGCCGCGTCTTCCAGGGATGCGGCCGCAATGCGCTCAGCGTCCTGGCGCTCGAACCGGTTCATGGCCCACCCATAGGCCACCACGATGCCGATGAACACCAGCACCGCACCCTGTGCCGCGATCCAGTAGCCCAGGGGCCAAGCGCCGAACACCAGCACCTGCAGGTCCCTGGCGAAATAGGTGGCGCCAAACGACACCAGCGCCCACAGCAGCAGCAGGCCCGCCTTGAGTTTCAGGTGCCGCACATCGTGCAGATCGGGCGGGAACGGGCCCGCCATTTCCGCCTCGGATGGTGATCGACGGGGCATGGCGGAGTCGTTCACGCAGGCTCTCAGCGATCCACGGCCCTGCGGGCCACGCGTGGCCCGTGCAATGAGGGCAGGTCGAACAACAGGCCCCCCCGCACAAGTGCCGCCCCGCCGCGCCGGGCGCGCACCCCCTTCTGCGCGTGGCGCGCGAGAAGGGGAAAGCGGCACGGCCGCCCGGGGGGTTGCCGCGTCACATCAGCCTGCCAGTTGCTGCCAGGTGGCGATCACGCTGTCGGGATTGAGCGAGATCGACGAGATGCCCTCGGCGGCCAGCCACTGGGCGAAGTCCGGGTGGTCGCTGGGGCCCTGGCCGCAGATGCCGATGTACTTGCCCTGTGCCAGGCAGGCCTTGATGGCCTGGTGGATCAGCTGCTGCACAGCGGGGTCGCGCTCGTCGAAGTCGTGCGCCAGCAGTTCCAGCCCCGAGTCGCGGTCCAGGCCCAGGGTGAGCTGGGTCAGGTCGTTGGAGCCGATGGAGAAGCCGTCGAAGAACTCCAGGAAACGCTCGGCCAGGATGGCGTTGCTCGGCACCTCGCACATCATGATGACCTTGAGGTCGTCCTTGCCGCGCTCCAGGCCGTGCTGGGCCAGCAGCTGCGTCACGCGCTCGGCCTGGCCCAGCGTGCGCACGAAGGGCACCATCACCTGCACGTTGGTCAGGCCCATGTCGTTGCGCACGCGCTTCAGGGCCTCGCATTCCATCGCGAAGGCTTCGCCGAAATCAGCGCTCAGGTAGCGCGCCGCACCGCGGAAGCCCAGCATCGGGTTTTCTTCCTCGGGCTCGTAGCGGCTGCCGCCGATGAGCTTCCTGTACTCGTTGGACTTGAAGTCCGACAGGCGCACGATCACCGGCTTGGGATAGAAGGCGGCAGCGATGGTGGCCACGCCTTCGGCCACCTTGTCCACGTAGAAGGCGCGCGGGCTGGCATGGCCCCGGGCCACGGACTCCACGGCCTTCTTCAGGTCGGCATCGATCTGCGGGTAGTCCAGGATGGCCTTGGGGTGCACACCGATGTTGTTGTTGATGATGAACTCGAGGCGCGCCAGGCCCACGCCCTCGTTGGGCAGCTGGCAGAAATCGAAGGCCAGCTGGGGGTTGCCCACGTTCATCATGATCTTGGTTTGGATGCTGGGCATCTCGCCGCGCTGCACCTCGGTGACCTCGGTTTCCAGCAGGCCGTCGTAGATGCGGCCGGTGTCGCCCTCGGAGCAGCTCACGGTGACCAGCGTGCCGTCTTTCAGCAGTTCGGTCGCGTCACCGCAGCCCACCACGGCCGGAATGCCCAGCTCGCGCGCGATGATGGCGGCGTGGCAGGTGCGGCCGCCCCGGTTGGTGACGATGGCGCTGGCGCGCTTCATCACGGGTTCCCAGTTGGGGTCGGTCATGTCGGTCACGAGCACGTCGCCGGGCTGCACCTTGTCCATCTCGGCAATGTTGTGCACCAGGCGCACGGGGCCGGTGCCGATCTTCTGGCCAATGGCGCGGCCCTCGGCCAGCACGGTGCCCTGGCCCTTGAGCTTGTAGCGCATCTCGGCCTGGCCCTTGGACTGGCTCTTCACGGTTTCGGGCCGTGCCTGCAGGATGTAGAGCTGGCCGTCGGTACCGTCCTTGCCCCATTCGATGTCCATCGGGCGGCCGTAGTGCTGCTCGATCACCAGCGCATACTGGGCGAGCTGCTGCACGTCGGCATCGGTCAGGGAATAGCGGTTGCGCTGCTCGGTGGGCACGTCGGTGGTCTTCACCAGCTTGCCCGAGGCGGCCTTCTCCTGGGGCGTGGAAAACACCATCTGGATGAGCTTGCTGCCCAGGTTGCGGCGGATCACGGCCTTCTTGCCGGCACGAAGCATGGGCTTGTGCACGTAGAACTCGTCGGGGTTCACGGCGCCTTGCACCACGGTCTCGCCCAGGCCGTAGCTGCTGGTGATGAACACCACGTCTTCAAAACCGGACTCGGTGTCGATGGTGAACATCACGCCGGCCGCGCCCAGGTCGGAACGCACCATGCGCTGCACCCCGGCCGACAGGGCCACGACGTCGTGCTCGAAGCCCTTGTGCACGCGGTAGGAGATGGCGCGGTCGTTGTACAGGGAGGCGAACACCTCCTTCATCTTGTGCAGCACGTCGTCGATGCCCACCACGTTCAGGAAGGTCTCCTGCTGGCCCGCAAACGATGCGTCCGGCAGGTCTTCGGCCGTGGCGGACGAGCGCACCGCGAACGAGGCGGCGGGGTTGCCGGCGCTCAGCATGGCGAATGCTTCGGCAATGGCTTGTTGCAGGTCGGCCGGAAAAGGCTGGGCCTCGACCATGGCACGGATCTCGGCGCCGACGGCGGCCAGGGCGCGCACATCTTCGGTGTCCAGGCTCTTGAGCTTGGCGCTGATCTTGTCGGCCAGGCCGTCGTGGGCCAGGAACTGGCGAAACGCGTGCGCCGTGGTGGCAAAGCCCGTGGGCACCCGCACGCCCTGGGGCAGCTGGGAGATCATCTCGCCGAGGGAGGCGTTTTTACCGCCTACGGCCTCGACATCGGTCATTCTCAGGTTTTCAAACGGTACGACCAGGGCGGTCGGGCTGAAAAGTGCAGACATGGGAAAGCTCCAGAAGTTGAAACCGGGTCTGCGCGCCCGCCCCCTTGGAGCGATGGGCGAGCGGCCATGCACGGGCAGCGGCTTTGTCGTTGTGGTTGTGGGCCGACGAAGTGCATGGTGAGAATTTGGATAATTGTCACAATTGTAGGCCTGCGGCACTGGCGGCAGGCTGACGTACTGAAAGGCACCCTGCTCCATGCACACGCGCACCGTTTTTTTCGTCTCGGACGGCACCGGCATCACCGCCGAAACCTTCGGCAATGCCATTTTGGCGCAGTTCGAGATGAAGCCGCGCCATGTGCGCCTGCCCTTCATCGACACCGTGGACAAGGCCCACCAGGCGGTGCGGCAGATCAACCACACGGGCGAGGTCGAGGGAAAGAAGCCTGTGGTCTTCACCACCCTTGTCAACATGGAAGTGCTCAAGGTCATCCAGGAAGGCTGCAAGGGCATGCTGCTGGACATGTTCGGCACCTTCGTGCACCCGCTGGAAGAAGAACTGGGCATCAAGTCGCACCACCGTGTCGGCCGCTTCAGCGACGTGAGCCGCAGCAAGGAATACACCGACCGCATCGAGGCCATCAACTTCAGCCTGGCGCACGACGACGGCCAGAGCAACCGCGACCTGGCGGGTGCCGACGTGATCCTGGTGGGCGTGAGCCGCAGCGGCAAGACACCGACCAGCCTGTACCTGGCCATGCAGTGCGGACTCAAGGCGGCCAACTACCCGCTGATCCCCGAAGACTTCGAGCGCCGCCAGTTGCCCCCCGCGCTGGTGCCGTTTCGCAGCAAGATCTTCGGCCTGACCATCAGCCCCGACCGCCTGGCCGAAATCCGCGCGGAGCGCCGTCCCAACTCCCGCTACGCCAGCCTGGAGAACTGCCGCATGGAAGTCTCCGAAGCCGAGGCCATGATGCGCCGCGCGGGCATCCGGTGGTTGTCCACCACCACCAAGTCCATCGAAGAGATCGCCACGACCATCCTGCAGGAGATCCGGCCGGAGCGGCTGGTGTACTGAGGGGCGAACCGCCGAGCGTTTGCGCCGAACGCGTCGCACCCCGTCGCTTGATTAAAAAAGGCTCTAGCGCTTGATCAGCAATATCTGATAGCTATTAATATGTGAGCGATTGGGAGCACTAACCTCGACCGCTCCCCTGCGCGTGGATCGCTGTGTGCGGCATCGCGCCCCCGGAGCCTCGTTAAAAAAACCCTCATCCTTCACGTTGCCCCGGTGCCCTGGTGTCTTTTGCAGCCGCCGCAATGGTGGTGCTGTTCGTCGGCAAACGTTGGTACGACTACGTGCACAAGGCCACTTCGCCCTACGACGAAGTGGGGCTCGAACTGAACTCCAGGGCGCCAGCGCCCCTGAACCGCCAGGGCTGCGCGCAACTGCAGGAACGCTTTGCCCGGGTCGTGCCACCCTACGGGTGCGCTACCGGCGATGGACGTCAGTGGAAGTAGGCCCGCCCCTGAGGGCGAATCCACGCGCAGCAGCAGGCGGGGTCATGCCGCCGGCCTGCAGCACGCTGAATGAGCGCGCGCCTACTTCACCGCGAACCGCACATTCGCCGGCTTCTTGCCCGGCAGCGCCACCAGCGCCACCACCTTGGTGCCCGCGGCCACCTTGAACGTGCCCTTGGCTTCCAGCCGGCCTTCTCCCGCTGGCACCAGCATCGCCTCGGATTTTTCCGTACCGTTCAGCAGCGTGAGCTTGGCGTTCACGCCTTCGGTCCGGGCGGGCTTGCCGTGGTCGCGCAGGTGCAGCGTGAGGAGGTCGGGCTTGGCCACGAGTTCGTAGTCCATGTCATTGGCTTCCACGACGATGCCGCCATGCAGCGGCTTGTGTTCGTGCCCGTGGGCGTGGTCGCCTGCCGCAAAGGCAGTGCCACAGAATGCGAGGGCCAGGGTGGCGAGAAGATGTTTCGTTGTCATGGTGATCCTTTCAAAGGGAGGATGGGAACAGGGAACAGGGTCAGAACGCCTCGGCGTTCTTGTCGTCCAGCAGACGCTCGGCATCGCGGCGGCCGAACAGCCAGAACAGGGCCGGGGTCAGGAAGGTGTCGAGCAGGGTCGAGCTGATCAGGCCCGAGAAGATCACCACCGCCACCGGGTGCAATATCTCGGTGCCGGGGCGCTCGGCCTCCAGCAGCAGCGGTGCCAGCGCGAAGGCCGTGACCAGCGCGGTCATGAGCACGGGGGACAGGCGCTCCAGCGAGCCGCGCACGATCATCGCGGTGTCGAAGTTCTCGCCCTCCACGCGCATCAGGTTCAGGTAGTGGCTGACCTTCAGGATGCCGTTGCGCACCGAGATGCCCGCCAGCGTGATGAAGCCGATCAGCGCCGCCACCGACAGCGGCTGGCCCGAGATCCACAGCCCCAGCACGGCGCCCACCAGCGCCAGCGGGATGTTGGCCATGATCAGCGCCGACAGCGTGGCCGAGCGGTAGCGCGTGTACAGCACCACGAACATCAGCACCAGCGAGACCACGGCCAGCATGCCCACCAGGCGGCTGGCCTCCTCCTGCGCCTGGAACTGGCCGCCCAGGGTGATGAAGTAGCCGTCGGGCAGGCGCGTCTCGTCCACCACCTTGCGGATGTCGGCCACCACGTCGGACAGCGCCCTGCCCTGCGCGTTGGCCGAGAGCACGATGCGCCGCTTGCCATCGTCGCGGCTGATCTGGTTGGGGCCGTCGCCGTCCTCGATGCCGGCCAGGCGCGACAGCGGCACGCGTCCGCGTGGGGTCTCGATCATGATCTGCGCCAGGCCGTCCAGCGAGCGCGCGCTCTCGGGCAGGCGCACCACCAGCGCAAAGCGCCGGCTGCCCTCCACGATCTGCGTCACCTTTTCGCCCTCCACCAGGCCCTGCAAGGTGGCCAGCACCTGCGCGGCCGGCACCCCGTACTGGGCGGCCGCGGCATGGTCCACGCGCACGGTGATCTGCGGCGCCAGCACCTGCTTTTCCACCTCCAGATCGGCCAGGCCGTCGATGCTGGCCAGGCGCGCGCGCAGCGCATCGGCCTGGCCGCGCAGGGTATCCAGGTCCTCGCCGAAGAGCTTGATCGCGATCTGCGAGCGCACGCCCGAGAGCATGTGGTCGATGCGGTGCGAGATCGGCTGGCCGATGGCGATGGCAGCCGGCATCTGCGCCAGCCGGCTGCGGATGTCGGCCTGCACCTCGGCCATGCTGCGTTTCAGCTCGGCCGCGGGCAGCAGGCCCACGTCGAGCTCGCTCACGTGCACGCCCTCGGCATGTTCATCGAGCTCGGCCCGGCCACTGCGCCGACCCACGTGCGTGACCTCGGGCACCTGGCGCACCAGCACCTCGGCCTGGCTGGCCAGGGCGGTGGACTCGGCCAGCGTCACGCCCGGGTTCAGGCGCATGCCGATGAGCAGCGTGCCCTCGTTGAACGGCGGCAAGAAGGTCGTCGGAAAGAACGGCACCGCCGCCACCGACAGGACCACCGCCACCCCGCTCACCGCCATGGCCATGCGCGGACGTGCCAGCACCCGGGTGAGCCCACGGCGGTAGCGCGCCTTGAGCCAGGCCACCACGCGCGTGTCGCCATGGTCGAGGTTCTTCATGCGCGGCAGCAGGTAGAAGGCCAGCACCGGCGTGACGGTGACCGACACCAGCAGCGACGCGATCGTGGAGACGATGAAGGCGATGCCCAGCGGCACGAACAAACGCCCCTCGATGCCCGGCAGCGCAAACAGCGGCAGGAACACCAGCACGATGATGGCCGTGGCGTAGAGGATGCCCGAGCGCACCTCCATCGACGCGAGCTTGACCACCTCCAGCGGGTGCAGCCGGTGCTGGGGGTGCTTGGCGCGGTCCATCTTCAGGCGGCGCAGCACGTTCTCCACGTCCACCACCGCATCGTCCACCAGGCCGCCGATGGCAATCGCCAGGCCCCCGAGCGTCATGGTGTTGATGGACAGGCCGAAGTACTTGAACACCAGCGCCGTGATGAAGATCGACACCGGGATGGCCGTGAGCGCGATCACCGTGGGCCTGAGCGTGCCCAGGAACACGAACAAAATCACCGCCACGAACACCGAGGCGCCCATGAGCTTGCCCTGCAGGGTGGTGACCGAGGCCTCGATGAAGCTCGCCTGGCGGAAGGTGACGCGCGGCGCCTCCATGCCTGCGGGCAACGACTTCTTCAAATCACCCAGCGCCGACTCGATGCTGCGCGTGAGCGCGATGGTGTCGGCCGTGGGCTGCTTCTGGATGCCGAGGATCACGGCCGGCTTGCCCTCGAAGCCCGCATCGCCGCGCTTCAGGGCCGCAGCAAATGTGACCTCGGCCACCTGGCGCAGCAGCACGGGCTGGCCGTTCCTTGCGGTGAGCGCCAGGTTCTGCAGATCCTCCAGGCGCGAGGTGCGGCCCAGGTGGCGGATCAGGTACTCGCGCCCGTTAAGCTCCAAAAAGCCACCCGAAGTGTTGCTGGAGAAGCCCTTGAGCGCCCCCGTGAGCTGGTCGTGCGTGATGCCCAGCTCCGCCATGCGCGCCGTGTTGGGCTGCACCTGGAACTGGCGCACCTCGCCGCCGATGGGGATCACCTGCGCCACGCCGGCAATCGCCAGCAGGCGCGGACGCAGCACCCAGTCGGCGTACTCGCGCACGGCCATGGGCGTGGTGCGCTGCACGTCGATGGGGATCGCCACCTGCATGATCTCGCCCATGATGGAGCTGATGGGCCCCATGCGCGGCGTGACGCCCGCGGGCAACCCCTCCTCCATGGACGACAGGCGCTCGGACACCATCTGCCGCGCGCGGAAGATGTCCGTGCTCCAGTCGAAGGTGACGTAGATGAAGGACAGGCCCGCGCTGGAGGTGGAGCGCACGCTCTCCACGCCGGGCAGGCCGTTCATGGTCGTCTCCAGCGGGAAGGTGATGAGCTGCTCCACCTCCTCGGCGGCCATGCCGCCGGCCTCGGTCATCAGCGTGACGGTGGGCTTGTTGAGATCGGGGAACACGTCCACCGGCGTGCGCGACAGCGTGAAGGCGCCATAGGCCATCAGCACGCCCGCCGCGATGAGCACCAGCAGCCGGTTGGCCAGGCTGCTTTCGAGTAGCCACTTGAACATTGCGTGGTTTCCTTCAACGGACCTGGTTGATCAGCGTGGCGCCCTGCGTGGCCACGCGGTCACCGGCCTTGAGGCCCGAGGTCACGGCCACCGAGGTGCCGTCGAGGGGCACGTAGGTGACGACGCGCGGCACGAAACGCTCGGGCGACTCCTTGACCCAGACGATGGTCTGGTTCGCGGGATTGCGCAGCAGCGAAGCCACGGGCACCTGCACGCCAACGGCCTGCTCGGTGGATTGCACGAATACGCGCACGGGCTGGCCCAGGGCCAAGGTACCGAGCACGGCCGAGTCACCGGCAAACTGCAGCGGCAGCGCCTGGTCGCGCAGGCTGCGCGCCGCGCCCAGAAAACGCAGCGGCACGCGCTGCCCGCCCACGGCCAGCGCGGCGCCGGCCACGCTGTGGGCCTGGGCCGTGTCGTAAGCCAGGGCTTCGACGCGCAGGCGCGTGGGGTCCACCACCTCGAACACCAGTTCGCGCGCATCCACCACCTGCCCTGCCACGGCATTGGCCGAGGCGATGACACCCGAGACGGGCGCCACCAGCGCATCGCGGGTCGAAAGGCCCGCCCCCACCGCGCCCAGGCGCTGGGTGACGCTTTGCAGCTCGCTCTCGGCCGCCTCGATGTCCTTGCGCGGCACGGTGTCCGACAGGTCCTTCAAACGCGCCACGCGGCGTGCCGCCAGGTCGCGCGCCGCACGCAGCTCGGCCTGCTGGGCCAGTTGGTTGGATCGCTCGATGGCGCCCGCCGTGGGCACCACATAGGCCAGCACCTCGCCCTTGCGCACGGCCTGGCCCACGCCGGGCAGGCCCTTGGTGCCTGCCTCCAGCCGGCCGGCCAGCGCGGCCTGCACCTTGCCGCCAGCGTTGGGGTCCATGACCACCGTGCCGGCCAGCTCGAAGGCCTTGGGGTGCTGGCCCTCGGCGGCCACCAGGGTGCGCACGCCGAGTTGGCGCTGCGCAGGCTTGGGCAGGAAGACGCTGCCATCGGGCTGGCGCTTGGGGCCGTTGCCGTCGGCCGCTGCGGGCGCGTCGCCATGGTCATGGCCTTCACCGGCACGCGCCACCAGCGGGGCGCACAGCGCAGCGGCCATCGCCAGGGCCACGACGGAATGGAGAGAGGTCAGGCGCTTCATGCTGCACCTCCCAGGCGCTGGGCGCGCGCGGCGCGGCCACGCCGCAGGCCCCACGCCAGGGCCAGGGCTGCCAGCACGGCGGCCAGGGCACCGGCGACCAACGCGTTGCGCCGGCCCGTGGGCTCGGCGTGGGCCTGGGCCGCGGCGTGCACGTCGATCTCGCCGGCCAGCAGGTCGGTGTCGTTGCCGGCCACGACGGTGGCGGTGACGGGGCTCACCCCCTCGGCCAGCGGTGCGGCCAGCGCGGCCTGGAACTCGCCGTCGGCCACGCGGGTCACGGGCACGCGCGTGCCGGCGATGTCGATCTCCAGCTGGGCCTCCTTGACCGGGCTGTTGTCGCCCGCATGGTCCAGGTAGAGCGCCAGTTTTTGCCCGTCGAGCACGCCCACCAGCTCGAACAGGTCGGAGGTGGCGGCAAAGCGCGGTATCGCAGGGCCGGCTGCGGCGGCGGGGGCTTCGCCATGGTCATGGCCATCGCCAGCCAGTGCCCACGAAGGCGCCAGGCCCAGCACCAAGGCCAGGGCCAGCGCGGAAGGAAGAGAAAGGAGTTGCATGGTGATCACAAACAGGGTGTCGGGATGGATAGGGCGCTCACTGCGGCAACAGGCCCAGGGCCTGGCGCAGGGTGGATACGGCGGCCGCCGCATCGATGCGGGCACGCGCCAGCTGGCGCTCGGCCTGCACGGCTTCCAGCTCCACGCGCAGGCGCGTGGGCCAGTCGGCTTCGCCCAGGCGGAAGGCCTTGCCGATGAAACCGCGTGTGTCACGCGCCAGTGCCGCATGGCGGGCCATGGCCTCGCGCTGGGCCTGGGTGGCCTTCACACGCGCCGTGGCAGCGGCCACGTCGGCAGCCAGCCGGTCCTGCTCGACGCGGGCGCGCACTTCGGCGTCGAGTGCGTCGGCGCGTGCGGCGGCCTCCTTGGCGCGCGCACGGTCGCCGCCGCCCAGGGGCACGCGCACGCCGACGGTGAAGCTTTGCAGGTAGCGCTCGCCCGATTGCTCGCGCCCGCGCGTGGCAGCCACGGTCAGCTCGGGATTGGCACGGGTCTGCACGGCGGCCAGGTCGGCGGCGCGGCGCGCCACCTCGGCCTGGTCCTGCCAGTCGGCGACGGCCGGGTGGTCGGCGGGCAGGCCGGCGGCGGGCAAGGCTTCGGCCTCGGGCTCTGCAGCGTCGGGCAGCACCTCCTGGCCGCCCCAGGCCGCCAGGGCCGCCTGCGCGACATCGCGTGCCCCCAGGGCTTCGGCCACGGCGGCCTCGGCCTGGGCCACGGCGCCATCGGCCTGGGTCTGGTCGGCACGCGCCATGTCGCCGGCCTTGAAACGGCGCGCCACGTCGGCTGCGAGCTGCTTCGCGCTCTGCAGCCGGTCCTGCGCCAGGCCCAGCTCGGCCTGCGCACGCTGCAGCGCCCACCAAGCCTCGCGCACGCTGGCGGCCAGCTGCAGCTGGGCGGCCAGGCGGCGGCTCTCCACGGCCTTGATCTCGGCATCGCCCAGCGCGGCCTTGCGGGCGCGCTCGCCGGGCAGCCACAGCGGCAGGGCCACGCCCATCTCCACTTCGCGGTTGCCCTGGTTGCTGCCGGGGCGGTCGGTCTTGGCCTGCAGCTCCAGCGCGGCGGGCTCGGCCGTCCAGGACGATGCACCGCTGCGCGCGGCCTGTGCCGATTCGCGCCGCAGCGCGGCCGACTGCGCCTCGGGCTGGCGCTCCCAGGCCCTGTCGAACAAGGCCTTGAGCGTGAGCGGTGGTGCCGGCGTCTGGGCCAGCGCAGCACTGCCGGCCAGCGCCCACCCCAGGGCCACGGCCGCCATGCACAGCCGTGGTGTGTGGTTCGTTCTTCTCGTTCGTTGCATCCGATTCCTCTGCAATGGCCGGGGGCCACGGGGTTGAAATCGGCAAGGCACGACGATGTCCGGCGCACAAGCACGCGCCGCCGCCGCCCGCGAGAGCTGCGTGGAATCGTCAGGAAGGGGCTACCCGGTGCCCCGCCTCGCCGCTCAGGCGAGGACGGACCAGTTGGGACGTTCGGGGCGCGAGAGGGGTGGATGCACCCAGGCAGGTGCCACCTGGGAAACAGGGCGGGCGACCGAGACCACGATGGCCTGGGCACCCGCGCTCAGCGCCATGCCGCTGCCCACGCCGTGGCAGGCATGGCAGTCCATGTCGGCCGTGCCGGTGGTGGCCAGGGCCTTGTGGTCCTGAGTTTCGCTGGCATGGGATGGCTCGGCCGGCACGTCGGCCCGGTGCTCGTGCACATGGTGGCCAAAGTGCGATGCCTGCGGCGCTGCCTCGTGCCCGCAGTACGGCGATGCAGCCGCCCAGATGGACTGGAGCGGCATGAACAGCAGCAAAAAGACGAGGAGCAGGCGGCGCATGGTGTGCGCGCATTCTAGTGACAAGATGGCGCGGTGCAGCATGCGCAACCGTGCATATCCCCATGCGACCAAGGGCAAGACGGGAGCAGATGACCAAATCGTCATGTCGGCTTCATCCGGCCGCCACGAGAAACTGCGGCGTGCCGTCGCTGGCGCGCACTTCGGAACACTCCACACCCCACACGCGCGCGATCGCCGCCGCGTCCAGCGTTTGCCCCACGGGCCCCACGTCGCAGCGCCCGGCCCCCATCAGCACCACGTCGTGCGCATAGCGCAGCGCCAGGTTCAGGTCGTGCAGCACCGCCACCACGCCGATGCCCTGCTCCACCGCCCAGCGGCGCACCAGGGCCATGGCCTGGTGCTGGTGCGCCAGGTCGAGCGCGGCGGTGGGCTCGTCGAGCAGCAGCCAGCGCGTGGCGCCATCGGGCCGGGGCTCCCAGATCTGCGCCAGCGCCCGGGCCAGGTGGGCGCGGGCCCGCTCGCCGCCCGACAAGGTGTTCACGCCGCGCGCCGCCAGGTGGACCACGCCGGTGGCCTCCATGGCCTCGCGGGCGATGCGCGCCTCGTTCCGGCTGGGCGACTGGCGGTGCGGAAAGCGGCCCATCTCCACCACCTCCTGCACCGTGAAGTCGAAGGCCACCGCCGTCTCTTGCGGCAGCACGGCGCGCAGGCGCGCCAGCTCCAAGGCACCAACCGCAGTGAGCGCCCGGCCCCTCAGGCTGACCGAGCCCGAGCGCGGCGCGCGCTGGCCCGACAGCATGGACAGCAGCGTGGATTTGCCCGCGCCATTCGGCCCCAGGATGGCGGTGAAGCGGCCAGGCGCCAGGCGCGCATGCACGGTCGCCAGCAGCGGCAGGCCGGGCAGGCCCACCGCCAATTGATCGCACACCAGCGGATCGCCGGGATGGAGCGGGCCTGCTCTCATACCTTGCTCCTGAATTGGCGCAGCATGGCCAGGAACAAGGGCACACCGATGAAGGCGGTGAGCACGCCCAGCGGCAGCTCCGCCGGCTTGACGATGGTGCGCGCCACGACGTCGGCCACCAGCACCAGCGCGGCGCCCAGCAGGGCCGATCCCGGCAGCACCACGCGGTGATCCGGCCCGGCCACCAGGCGCACCCAGTGCGGCGCCACCAGGCCGATGAAGCCGATGATGCCGGTGGCCGCCGTGACGGCCCCCACGGCGAGCGCCGTCACCAGCACCGCCAGGCGCTTGGTGCGCTCCACCGGCACGCCCAGCAGCGCGGCCTGCGCCTCTCCCAGCGCAATCGCGTTGAGCGGGCGCGCCAGCGCCAGGCCCAGGCCGCAGGCCACCGCCACGACGGTGCCCACGAGCGCCACGGCGCTCCAGCGCGCGCCGCCCAGGCTGCCCAGCAGCCACATCTGGATGTTGCGCAGTTGCTCGTCGGTGGAGATGAAGTTGAGGTAGCCCAGCCCCGCCAGCGCCAGCGCATTGACCGCCACGCCCGCCAGCAGCATCAGCCCCATGCGCGTGGCGCCATCGGCTTGCGCCAGCCCATAGATCAGCGCCGTGACCACCAGGCCACCGCCAAAGGCCATGGTCACCAGCGACCAACTGCCCAGCGTGCGCGGCATGTCGGGCAGCCAGTGCATGCCGAGCACGATGGTGAGCGCAGCAGCCAGCGCGGCGCCGCTGCTCACGCCGATCAGGCCGGGGTCTGCCAGCGGGTTGCGAAACAGCCCCTGCATCAGCGCACCCGCCAGCCCCAGGCCCGCCCCGGCCGCCACGCCCATCAACAGGCGTGGCAGCCGGATGTTGATGAACACCAGGTATTCCGGTGCCTGTTCGGCAGAAGGCGCCAGCCCCACGGCCTGCAGCAGCACCTGCCACAGCTGGGCCGGTGCGATGGCGTACGCGCCCTGGGTGCTGGCCCACGCCAATGCCAGCACCACCAGTACCGAGCCCACGGTCAGCGCGGTGCGGGGCGACAGGCGCCCCGCGGTCCAGCGCGCACCCGGCTGCGCCACGGCCAGGCCGCTCACGCGGTGATCGCCTGCATGCGGGTGTGCACCTCGCGCACGGCCCCGGGCAGGCGCGGACCAAAGCCCAGCAGCTGGCTGGCCTCCATCGTCACCAGGGCCTTGTGGCGGAAAGCGGGCGTGAGCGCCAGTTCCGGCCGCTGCCAGAACGCGGCCTCGCCGCCCAGCGCCTCGATGCCCTGCGTGCTGTTGAGCAGCACCTCGGGCGCGGCGCTGGCCATGGCCTCGGCCGTGAGCGGCCGGTAGCCCGCGAACTGCGTGATGGCGTTGGTGCCGCCCGCAAAACGGATCAGCGCATCGGCCGCCGTGCCGGTGCCCGCCACCATGGGGCTGCCGCTGTGCGAGAGGATGAAGATCGCGCGCGGGCGCCGCGCAGCCGCGGCCACGCTCTTTTGCACCGCCGCCCACTGGGCATCGAGATCGGCCTGCAGGGCGGCGGCCTCGCGCTCGCGGCCCGCCACACGGCCCACGGTGACCACCTTGCGCTGCACCTCGTCCCAGGTGTGGTCGGCCTTGACCAGTTCCACGCGCACCCCGGCGCTGCGCACCTGGTCCAGCACCACGGGCGGGCCGGCCTCGGTGGTGCCCACCACGGCGTCGGGCTTGAGGGACAGCAGCCCCTCGGCCGAGAGCTGGCGCATGTAGCCGACCTTGGCGGTCTTGAGCGCGGCCTCGGGGAACAGGCTGGTGGTGTCGGTGCCCACCAGCTGGCCTTGCGCGCCCAGCAGGTAGACCACCTCGGTCAACGCACCGCCCAGCGAGACGATGCGCGCCGGGCTGGCCGCGACTGCGCGCTCCGCGCCCACCACAGACAGCAGCGGCAGCGCTGCCATGCCGCGCAGCAGCTGCCTGCGCGCCGCGTCGGTCAGGCCATCACGCAGCATGGACCACCTCATCTTGCTGCGCCTGCGGCAGCCGCGCCACCAGGTCGCGCCAGCCCTGCAGCTCGGGCTTGCCGGGCTTGCGCGCACCGAAGAACATGGCCATCAGCTCGCCCGCGTGGTCGAACGCCTCGACGGAGGTGACGACGCCATCGGCCGTCGGCTTTTCCACCACCCACACGCTGGCCACCACGTCGGTGCGCAGGTGCAGGTTGAAGCCTGCGTCCAGCACGTTGATCCACTGGGCGTGCGGTGTGTCGAGCGGCTTTATGTTGCGCACCGGCCCGGTGTGGATCTGGATGCAACCGCCGCTGCCCACGAACACCATGATGGGCAGGCCGTCCACCGCGGCCTCGTCCAGCAGGCGCGATACCGCTTGCGGTTCGGCGCGCCACGCGAACTGGCCTTCGACCAGGCGAAAGCTCTGCTGACGCTCCACGCCGAATTTCCTGGTCAGGCCGAAGAACTCGTGTGTGTCCTGCATGGCACCCCAGGCCTCGCGCAGACCGTCGGCGTCGATGTCGGCATCGGGCCGCACCGCTTCCGGCGCGGGCGCCTTGCCGAACACATAGCCCGCGCTGGGCTGCGCGAAGCGGCTCACCACCGCATCGAACGCCGCCAGGTCGGTCGCTTCGCGGGTAAAGATCTTGTGCACGGCGCGGCCGCTGGCGTTGTAGAACTGCAGGCTGCGCGACGGCGGCCTGGCGGGGTCGTTGGCCAGCTCGGTCACGGCAAAGCCAGCATGCCACTGCGCGAAGAACAGGCGCAGATCGATGTCTTCGCCCAGCGCGATGCCCACCGGGCCTGTGGCCGACACGTTGGTGTAAATGCCGGTCTTCTCATGCACCACGCCTTCATTGCGCGTGAGGGCCATCAAGGGGCCGCAGGCCTCGAGCGCCTGCAGCATCTCCAGCCACGAACCCTGCAGCGGCACGGCCTTGAGCGGGTGGCCATGCTCGCCCGCGTGGGCCGCCACCGCAGCGCCTTCCGAGAGCCCCAGGCTCTCGGCCGCATCCTTGGCGCGCTTGCCGGCAGCACGTGCGGTGGCGAACTGCGCGCGAATGTCGGGTGCGGCCAGGGGCGCGGAGGCTGGAGTGCCCGGGGTGTTCGTCACGGCGCGGCTCATTGCACGGCCTCCGGCGCGGTGTGCCACAGCACGCGGCGCTGCTCTGCGGCCACCAGTGCGGCGCTGGCGGCGGTGTCCTGGCGCGCCTTGCACTGCTGTTCCCAACGGCCTTGCAGGCTCCAGACCACCGTGCGGAAGTGAGCGGTGAAGCCGTCGGCGTCGGCCAGCATCTGCAGGTTGGCCGATATCTTGCGGCCCATGGCGTCGCGGTGGGTGTCGCAGCAGGCCTGCACGTAGCCCGTCATCAGGGCGAGCGTGCCGGCCAGCAGCGCCTCGGCGCACGGCAGGCTGTACTCCTCGTCGCAGTGGGCGCTGGCATCGGAGGCATTGGAAGGGTCGGGAACGTGGCTCATGGGTGTTCTCCTTGATGGGTGGCCTTGGAACGTGTTCACGTGGGTGCTCAGAAGTCCGCCACCAGCGACACCCGCACGGAGCGGCCGGGCTGGCTGTAGGCGTCGATGAAGTTGGCGTTGGCTGCCAGGCCGCGCACGTCGGCCCAGCGCCAGTGCTTCCTGTCGGTCAGGTTGTAGATGCCGAGGTTCAGGCGCAGGTCCTTGCGGATGCGCCATTGGCCCGACAGGTCGAGCACCGTGTACGACGGCGTGAGGTACTGCGTGCTGCCCGTGGCCACGGCCACGTCGCTGGCCTTCTTGGCGGCGGCGTGGGTGGCATCCAGGCGCGCCATCCAGTGGCCGGTGTCGTAGCGCAGGCCGGCAGACAGGCGCGATGGGTCCACCGTGTTCACCGGCCTGCCGGTGGCGGTATCGCGCCCGCGCGTCTGGCCGTAGCTGAACGGCGATGTCCATTGCCCGCCGGCCCACCGGCCCCAGCGCATGTCGCCCTTGACCTCGAAGCCGTTGAGCTTGACGCGGCCGATGTTGACCGACTGGAACACCAGCGGGTTGCCCGGCGCACCGGTGCCGCCGACCTGGCGCAGGTCCTCGATGAAGTCCTTGTAGCGGCCGGTGAAGGCGGCGGCCTCGATGGAAAGGCTCTCCAAACGGCCCCGCACGCCCAGCTCGAAGTTCTGGCTCTTTTCGGGGCGCAGGTTGGCGTTGGGCACGGTCTTGTAATTGCTGACCGGGTTCTCGAAGAAGGCGTTGACCTGGCCCGCGTTGGGCGCACGAAAGCCCGCCGCGTAGTTGCCGAACACGCTCCACTGCTCGCTGGCGCGGTACAGCACGCCGAACTTGGGCGAGGTGGCATTGCCCGACAGGGACACGGCCTGCGCGCCAAAGCCCGCCTGGTCGGCCTTGATGCGGAAGGTGTCGAAGCGCACGCCCGGGGTGATGCTCCAGGGGCCGGTCACGAACTCGTCCTGCACGTACAGGGCGGCACTGGTCTCTGTGGTGTCCGGAAAGCGCTTGAGCGGGAAGGTCTCGCCCACGGGCGGGGTCACGCCGGTCTGCAGGTTCTCGACCTTGGCCGACGTGTAGTCGAAGCCGTAGGTGATCTTCTGTACCAGACCACCAGGGCCTGCGCGCAGCACCTTGCTGCCCTGCAGGTTGGCCTGCCAGGTGCGCTCGTCGTAGGTCACGTCGCGCACGCGGTCGGCGGCGGTGTTGCGGTCCTCGGTGACGTACTCGCGCGAGTGGGAATCCTGAAAGCTCAGCGTCGCCTTCAGGTCGTCGGCAAAGGCGGAGTTCACGCGCAACGAGCCCTCCCACGTCGCACGGCTGCGCTGCATGTCGGTGAACGACGTGGAGCCCAGCACGGACGTGGCGGCCAGCGGCGGCTTGGAGCGCGCGGTGAGCAGCTCGTAGTCGGAGTTCTTGTCCACATGCTCCAGCGTGAACACATGGCGCTGGCCGCCGCCGGGCGTGAGGATGACCTTGCCCAGCAGCGCGCCGCTCTGGTCCTTTTGCGGGTTGGGACGGGTGCGGTCGGCATTGGCCGCGCTGTTGGTACCCATGTTGTCGAGCTCGCTGGCGCGCGTGACGTTGCCGCCCAGCAGCCACTGCACCGTGTCGCCCGCCCGTCCCGCCACCGTGGCGCCCACGCGCTTGCCGTGGTCGTCGCCGTCGTAGCCCAGGCTCACGCGGCCGCCGATGCGCTTGTCGCCATCGAGGAAGGCCGACGGCTCGGCGGTGATGAAGTTGACCAGGCCCGCCATGCCGTCCGACCCATACAGCGCCGATGTGGCGCCACGCACGACCTCGATGCGCTGCAGCAGGCCGATGTCCAGGTAGTCGCGCCCGAAGGCATTGGCGCTGAAGACGTAGCTGCGCGGCAGGCGGATGCCGTCCACCATCATCAGCACGCGGTTGCCGTCCAGGCCGCGGATGTTGAAGCCCGCGTTCTGCTCGCGCCCCGTGGAGCCGCTGGCCAGCGTGAAGCGCGCCGGCGAGCGCGTGACCGACACGTTGGGCAGCTCGCGCGCCACATCGCGGATGTCGCGCACCTGGCCTTCCTCGATGGCCTGCGCGTTGATCACGTCGATGCTCATGGGCAGCTCGTCGCGGTCCTGCTCGCTGCGCGAGCCGCTGATGACAACCTCCTTGAGCACCGGGCCCGCAGCCACCAGCTGGGCCACATCTTGCGCATGCGCGCTGCCGATGGCGGCACATGCACAGGCCACCAGCCACGTGAGCGGCCGCAGACGGCCTTGCAGCCATTGATCGGAGGGGTGCGCCAGTGCGCGCCGGGAAGAAAACGGAGGGGTACGGAATGCCTGCGCCACGGAGGGGAGTCCTTCTCTGAAACGACAACGAATACAGAGCTGGCTCCATGCAGACGGTCCTGGCTTCTGCGGGCAGCAGAAAGGGCCGTTGTGGCTGGCTGATGGGGTGAATTATATGAGAATAATTCTCAATACGTAACCAGATTTACAACCACACGGCACCAGCCGCTCCCCAAGACACGGCGGGCCCACGAAAAAAAGCGACCGGCCGCACAACACAGCCGGTCGCTCATCTATTGATAGCTGCCAGCGCTTTACCATCAAGCGCTGCAGGCCATTTTCAATCAAACATCAAACGGTTTCCGCCACCGTTTCCGCAGCCGGGGCACCCGCTGGCGCGGCCGCCACCACCGGCATGCGGATCAGGTGGTCGAACGCGCTCAGCGCGGCCTTCGACCCATCGCCCGCAGCGATCACGATCTGCTTGAACGGCACCGTGGTGCAGTCCCCCGCCGCGAACACGCCGGGCAGGTTGGTGCGGCCGTGCGAGTCGACGATGATCTCGCCGAACCTGGACAGCTCCACCGTGCCCTTGAGCCATTCGGTGTTGGGGACCAGGCCGATCTGCACGAACACGCCTTCGAGCTGCACCAGGTGCTCCACGCCCGTGGCGCGGTCCTTGTACTTGAGGCCGTTGACCTTGCCGTCGGCACCGGTGATCTCGGTGGTCTGCGCGTTGGTGTGGATGGTCACGTTGTGCAGGCTCTTGAGCTTGTTGACCAGCACGGCGTCCGCCTTGAGCTGGTCGGCGAACTCCACCAGCGTGACATGGGCCACGATGCCGGCCAGGTCGATGGCAGCCTCGACTCCCGAGTTGCCGCCGCCGATGACCGACACGCGCTTGCCCTTGAACAGCGGGCCGTCGCAGTGCGGGCAGTAGGCCACGCCCTTGTTCTTGTACTCGGCTTCGCCGGGCACGTTGACGTTGCGCCAGCGCGCGCCGGTGGACAGGATCACCGTCTTCGATTGCAAGGTGGCGCCGTTGGCCAGCTTCACACCGATCAGGCCGCCGGGCTGGGCCGCGGGGATCAGCTGGTCGGCGCGCTGCAGGTTCATGATGTCCACGTCGTAGGCGCGGGTGTGGGCTTCCAGGGCAGCGGCGAACTTGGGTCCGTCGGTTTCCAGCACGGAGATGTAGTTCTCGATGGCCAGCGTGTCGTTGACCTGGCCGCCGAAGCGCTCGGCCGCCACGCCGGTGCGGATGCCCTTGCGGGCCGCGTACACGGCGGCCGCGGCGCCGGCGGGGCCGCCGCCGACGATGAGCACGTCGTACGGTGCCTTGGCCGACAGCTTGGCCGCGTCACGGGCGGCGGCGCCGGTGTCGAGCTTGGCCACGATCTCCTCGACCGACATGCGGCCCGAGGCGAACACCTGGCCGTTCATGAACACCATGGGCACGGCCATGATCTCGCGGTCGGCCACTTCCTGCTGGAAGGCGCCGCCTTCGATCACGGTGGTCTTGATCTTGGGGTTGACGATGGCCATGAGCGACAGCGCCTGCACCACGTCCGGGCAGTTGTGGCAGGTCAGGCTCATGTAGACCTCGAAGTTGAAGTCACCGTCGAGCGCGGCGATCTGCTCGATCACCTCGGGCTCGACCTTGGGCGGGTGGCCGCCGGTCCACAGCAGGGCCAGCACCAGCGAGGTGAATTCGTGGCCCAGGGGCAGGCCGGCAAAACGCAGCGAATTCGTGCTGCCCACGCGCTGCAGGCTGAACGAGGGCTTGCGCGCGTCGTTGCCGTCGGTGCGCAGCGTGATCTTGTCGCTGCGCAGGGATTGGATGGTCGTCAGCAGCTCGCGCATCTCGCGGGCGGTTTCGCTGTCGTCCAGGGAAGCCACCAGTTCGAACGGCTGCGTCACGCGCTCCAGGTAGGCGGAAAGCTGGGTCTTGAGTTGTTCGTCGAGCATGGTGGTGTCCTTTCGAGTTGTGACTTGCAGGGTGGGGGTTGGGGCTGCTTGTGGCAAGCCCGGCACCGCAAAGGTAGGTGAAAAAGGCGTAAAAAAGCCGGACGGCATGGCGCGCGTGCGCCATGGCGCTGTCCGGCTGGGGAGCGCCCGCAGCGCTCTGCCGAATCAGTGTCCGCTCAGATCTTGCCGACCAGGTCTAGCGAAGGAGCCAGGGTCTTGGCGCCGTCGTTCCACTTGGCGGGGCAGACTTCACCGGGGTGGGCGGCGGTGTACTGGGCCGCCTTGAGCTTGCGCACGGTTTCCTTCACGTCGCGCGCGATCTCGTTGGAGTGGATTTCGGACGTCTTGATGATGCCGTCGGGGTTGACCACGAACGTGCCGCGCAGTGCCAGGCCTTCTTCAGGGATGTGCACGCCAAACGCGTTGGTCAGCTGGTGCGTAGGGTCGCCGACCAGGGGGAACTTGGCCTTGCCCACGGCGGGCGAGGTTTCGTGCCACACCTTGTGCGAGAAGTGCGTGTCGGTCGTGACGATGTAGACCTCGGTGCCAGCCTTCTGGAACTCTGCGTAGTGCTCGGCGGCGTCTTCGATTTCGGTGGGGCAGTTGAAGGTGAAGGCTGCGGGCATGAAGATCAGCACGGACCACTTGCCCTTCAGGTCGGCTTCGGTCAGGTCGACGAATTCACCCTTGCCATTGCGGTTGACGAAAGCGGTGGTCTTGAACGGCTGAACTTGCGTATTGATCAGGGACATTGCTGTTTCCTTGTTGGTGGTTGAGTGAACAGGACTGAAGTCTAGGCCTTTCCGGGCCATCAATCCAATTAATTGATTAGATCAAATCAATTGCCAATAACTATACATCGAGACTGAAAGCGGAAAATCCTCCGCCCCCGATCCACAGGGGAACATGCCCAACCATTGCGCCTTGTCAAATATTCAAATACAACTCATTCTCAGTTGAATTTATGATCTGCTCCAGGGGCGCAAGGCACATCCATCTCCGCACGGCTCACGTCGGGTGTGACCCCACCGGCCCCGCGCGCTGGATGGAAAAGCGCAAGCAGCTCATAAACTCATAGCAAAGAACCGAATCCGCCATGTTCCAGACCCTCTTGATCTGTTTCCGCGAGGGGCTTGAAGCCCTGCTTGTCGTGGCCATCGCCACCTTGTATCTGCGCAAGACCGGGCGCCTGGCGCTGCTGCTGCCACTGCGCGCCGGCGTCGTGGTGGCGGTGCTGCTGTCGCTGGTGCTGGGCTGGGTGCTGTCGCAGGTGGGCGCGCTGTCACCCGCGGCCGAGGGGGTGATGGCCCTGGTGGCCGCGGCCGCCGTCGCCTGGTGCGTGGTGCACATGCGCAGCGCCGGCAAAGGCATGGGACAGGAGATCGCCCAGCGCATCGACCGCGCCAGCGTGCTGGAGGGCCCGCGCGCCGCCCTGGCCGTGTTTCTGTTCTCGCTGTTCATGGTGGGCCGCGAAGGCGTGGAGACCGCCACGATGCTGGCCGCGCTGGCCCGCAGCGCCGAGCTGGGCTACATGGCCTGGGGCGGCATCGCCGGCCTGGCCCTGGCCATCGCCATTGCATGGGCCTGGACGCGCTACGGCCGTGCGGTGAACCTGGGCCGCTTCTTCCGCGTGACCTCGTGGTTCATGGCGGTGTTCGCGGTCCAGCTCGTGGTCTATGCCTTCCATGAATTCACCGAAGGCGCGCTGATTCCGGGCATCGACAACGCCTGGTGGCATGCCGCCACCGAGGATCTGGCCGAAGGCACGGTGGCCCAGGCGATCTCGCTGGCCCTGGTGCTGGTCCCCACGCTGTGGCTGGGCATTGCGCACTGGCGCGACCAGCAGCGCGCCGGGCAGCCCACGGCCACGCCAGCGGGCCCGTCCGCCAAGGCGCTGTAGCCCGCTGGCAGGCCAGGCCGCCACACGCGGCCCGCCGATGCACCGGGCCCTGGGTCATCACACCCAGGGCCTCTTTTTTGGCGGGAAGCGGCATGGCGCCGCGCACGAAGCCCGCCCCGGCCGCGCTCGGCGCGCAGCCCACCCGCGCGGGAATGCGAACACAACTCAGCATCACACGCACCCCGTGCGCCCCCGCAGGGGATTGCCTTGCGCCTGCTGACTCAGGTCACGACAATCGGGCGGAATCAACACAATAAGGAGTCCCCATGAAAGGTGACGCACAGGTCATTGGCCATCTGCAGGCCCAGCTCAAGAACGAGCTCACGGCCATCAACCAGTACTTCCTGCACTACCGCATGCTCAAGCACTGGGGCTTCGACAAGCTGGCCAAGAAGGAGTACTCCGAATCCATCGGCGAGATGAAGCATGCCGACTGGCTGATGGACCGCATCTTCATGCTCGACGGCCTGCCCAACCTGCAGGACCTCGCCAAGCTCCAGGTCGGTGAAGACGTGCCAGAGATCCTGGCCTGCGACCTGCGCTCCGAACAAGGCGCCCAGGCCACCATCAAGGAAGGCATGGCCCATTGCGAAAGCGTGCGTGACTACGTCTCGCGCGACCTCCTGCAAAAGATCCTGGATGACACGGAAGAGCACATCGACTTCATCGAAACCCAGATCGACCTGATTGACAAGGTCGGCCTGCAGAACTACCTGCAGTCGCAGATGGGCGACGCAGACTGAAGCAAGAGTTCACCAGAGCGCTCCACGAAAAAAACCACCAACGAAGAAATCAGAAAAACGGGCCCTGGCCCGTTTTTTTGTGTCCGCGCGAAGGCAGGGCCGCATCGCCCTGCAGTCACAGGATGTTGCAACTGCACATCAAAGCCGCCAAAGTTGTGCCGCAATGAATGCGAATGCTTCTCAACAAAAGTAGAATGCGTTCTTACGACCGGCGCCCGCCCTTCCCTGCCCACCTCTTCCCCAGACCTGATGGCATGGAGTGCGCGTTGCGCCGGGGTGCCGTGATTGATTCCCTGAATACCTAGCCAGCCAGTCAGCCGGGCCCTGCCCCGCTGCAGCCAGCGTTTGTACGTTTGTTGTGTCCAAACCTGCCTGGAGCCTTCCTGATGCTGCGCCGCACCGCCAGCCCCTGCCTGCCCGGGGCCTCCGCTTCTTTCCGATCGCCCGGATCACCTGCTGACAGCCGCGCCCCGGCTGGCACGCCATGAAGACCGCGCATGTCGACTGGCGCTACCGGCTGGCCATCACCTCCCGCGCCGTGGCGGCCATCGGAGGCGGCTATGCGCTGGCGGCGGGGTTCGCGGCCGCGTTGTCGCTGGGGCTGGCGCAGTTCATGCCGCGGGTGGAAGCCGTGCTGACGGCCACCATGCTGGCCTGGCTGGCCTACGCCATGGCCGCGGGCTGGGCGTTCTATGCCCGCACCGCCCTGGGTGCATGGGCCGGCACGCTGCTGCCGGCGCTGGTACTGGGCGCCTGCGCCATGGCGTCGCAATGGATGAAGGCCGCCGCATGAACGCCACCACACTGACACCCGACGCGTCCGCAGACATGGCAGCGGGCATGCCCACGGCTGCCCCGGTCAACGCCAAGGCCAACGCCGCCAGGACACCCAATGACCGAGAAGGCTTTCGCCAGGCGATGTCGTGGCTGCACACCTGGGCCGGGCTGATCCTGGGCTGGCTGCTGTTTGCGATCTTCCTCACCGGCACGCTGTCGTTCTTCAAGAACGAGTTCAACCTGTGGATGCGCCCCGAGATGCACGGCCTGCCCGCGGCGGATGCGCAGGTGGCCCAGAAGTCGCTGGACGCATTGCAGCGCAAGTCGCCCGAGGTCACGCAGTGGATCATGCACCTGCCCGACGAGCGCGACCCGGCCGTCAACCTGCTGTGGCGCGGCACCGGCAACGGCCGGTTCGAGACGCTGCGCATGAACCCGCAGACCGGCGAAGCCATCGAGGCGCGCCAGACCATGGGCGGCGACTTCTTCTACCGCTTTCACTTCGAGCTGCGCACGGCCCAGAAGGGCCGCTGGACCCTCGAAGGCCGCTGGGTGGTGGGCGTGGCCACGATGCTGATGTTCGTCGCGCTGATCACGGGCGTGATCACGCACCGGCGCATCTTCAAGGACTTCTTCACCTTCCGTCCCACCAAGGGCGGGCAGCGCGCCTGGCTGGATGCGCACAATGTCACCGGCGTGCTGGTGCTGCCGTTCTACCTGATGATCACCTTCAGCGGGCTGATGATCTTCCACACGCTGTACATGCCCGCCGGCATCGCCACCACGTACAAGAATGAAAAAGGCGTGGACTCCAACGCGTACTTTGCCGACCTGCAGGGCGAGAAGGCCGAGAGCCGCCCCCGCCGCGGCGCAAACGACAAGGTGGAGCCCCTGCCCGCCATCGCGCTGCAGCCCATCCTGACCGAAGCACGCACCCGCTGGGACGGCGGGCGCATCGGCAGCCTGCAGGCGCGCCGCGATGCCAAGGGCCGCGCCGTGGTCGAGGTCACGCGCCACGAGGGCGACCGACTGCAGTACCGCCCGCCGCGCCTGTTGTTCGACGCCACCACCGGCCAGTGGCTGGACCAGGCCGACCCCACGGGCCCCGCCGCCAAGACGTATGGCGTGCTGTACGGGCTGCACCTGGCGCGCTTTGCCGATGTGGGCATGCGCTGGGCCCTCTTCGGCTTTGGCGTGCTGGGCAGCCTGATGATCGCCACGGGCATGGTGCTGTGGACCGTCAAGCGCAGCGCCCTGTCGCAGACGAAAGCCGGCCGCCAGGGCGCAGCCGCCCCTGCAGCGCGCACCAAGGCACCCTTCGGCGAGCGCCTGGTGGCCGCCATCAATATCGCCACGCTGGCAGGCCTGCCGCTGGCCTGCGGCGTGTACGTGGCCTCCAACCGCCTGATCCCCGTGGGCATCGAGGGCCGGGCCGACACCGAGCTGGCCTGGTTCTTCAGCGCCTGGGGCATCGCGCTGCTGTGGGCGCTGGCGTGCGCCGTGGCGCGGCCCAGCCGCATGGGCTGGTCCGTGCCGCTGGGCGCTGCGGGTGCCGTGTGGACGGCCCTGCCGCTGATCAACGCACTGACCACCCACACCCACCTGGGCGTCACGCTGCCCGCGGGCGAATGGATCTGGGCGAGCATGGACCTGTCGTTCCTGGCCACGGGCCTGCTGCTGGGCTGGCTGTCCTGGCGGCTGCGCCCGGGGCGCGTGCGCAAGGGCCGGGCCGCTGTGTCCAAGGCATTGCGCCACGCCGCCGCTGCCAGCGCATCCGCCCCACGGCCCGCTGCACCGGCGCTGTCGGCAACGCCCGACGTCTCGACCTCGGGGGCCTGATCCATGTCCGCCTTTCTGCTGTGTTTCGCGGCGTGGTCCGCCATCGCACTGGGCATGGACCGCCACCATGAAGACGCGCTGGGCCGGGAAGGCACGGAGCGCCGCCTGCTGCACCTGCGCCGCGCCGGGTGGCTGGTGTTGCTGCTGTCGCTGTGGCTGGCGGCCCGCCCCTCGGGCGAGACCCCAGCCTCGCTGGGCATCACCGCCTGGACCGTCGCGCTCTCCGTGGCGGCGGTGGCCGTGACGGCCACCATGACCTGGCAACCCCGGCGCGCCCCGGCCTTGGCGGGCGCGGCCCTGGCGGGCGGCCTGCTTGCGTGGGCCTGGGGCTGGTGATGAACACCGCCGCCCGCCCGCCAGACCTCCGCCCCTGAACGTTACCGCCACCACCCGCACCCCTTTTCACGCTTCGCACACCTCCCAGCCAAGGGCCGACCACCGGCCCGCGCCAGGCACGGGGTGCGGGGTTGCCGTCTTCATCTGCGCTGCGCACACGCTCAAGGAAAAACCATGCACGCCATCCGCCAGTCCCATACGCTCAGGCCCCTGTCGGCCGCCCTGCTCGCCGCGCTTTGCAGCGCTGCGTGGGCGCAGAGCCCACCACCGGCCACCGCACCGCAGACGCTGGGCGAGGTCACGGTGCAGTCCACCACGGGGGACGACGGCTACTCGCCCGCCGCCAGCACCTCGGCCACCAAGGGCAGTGCGCCGCTGCGCGACGTGCCCCAGGCCGTGAACGTGGTGCCCGAGCAGCTCATGCGCGACCAGGGCGCGCGGTCGATGGAAGACGTGCTGCGCAACGTGCCCGGCGTGGCCATGAGCCACGGCGACGGGCAGCGCGACCAGGTGGTGATCCGCGGCTTCACGGCCATCGCCGACCAGTTTGTCGACGGCGTGCGCGACGATGCCCTGTACTTCCGCGACCTGGCCGACATCGAGCGGGTGGAGGTGCTCAAGGGCCCCGCCGCCGTGCTGTACGGGCGCGGCTCGTCGGGCGGCCTGATCAACCGCGTGACCAAGAAGCCCAGGTTCGGCGAGACCTCGGGCGAGGCCTCGCTGGGCCTGGGCAGCTTCGACTACCGCCGCGCCACGGCCGATGTGAATGTGGGCATCAGCGACACCGCGGCCTTTCGCATCAACGCCGCGGTGGAGGACTCGGGCAGCTACCGCGACCAGCAGTTCGTCAAGCGCCACAACTTCGCGCCGTCGCTCGCGCTCAAGCTCGCGGCGCAAACCGACCTGCTGCTGCAGTACACCCACGCCCGCGACCAGCGCCTGACGGACTTTGGCATTCCCGCGCTCAACGGCCGCCCCGTCAACGTATCGCCCCGCACATACTACGGCTCCAGCAATGCCGCGCAGGACGACACCACCACCAGCACCATGCAGTCGTTCGCGGCCACGCTGAACCACCGCTTCAACGACGACTGGTCGGTGCGCAACGTCACGCGCCTGTACGACTACGCGCTGGACCGCTACAACACCCTGCCCGGCGGCACCACCGACCCGGTGAACCTGACCGTGGGCCGCACGCGCTCGTTCGTCCTGCGCGACGAAAAAGGCTTCTTCAACCAGACCGACGTCACCTGGCGCAACCGGCTGGGCGGCTTCCAGCAGGAATGGCTGATGGGCGTGGAGCTGGGCCAGCAGAAGAAGCGCGCCGAGTCCGTCTCGGGCGGCGCCGACCGCGTGCCGATCTTCAACCCCGGCAACCGCCCCGCCCCGGCCATCCCGGCCGCCAGCTTTGCGGCCGACGGCGCCATCCCCAGCCACACCACACAGGACACCGCCGCGCTGTACTGGCAAAACCAGATCACCCTCGCGCCCCAGTGGAAGGCGCTGGTGGGCGCGCGCTACGACGTGTTCGGGCAGGAGACCACGTTCGACCGCAAGCTCGCGGGCCTCTCGCGTACCGACAAGAAGTTCAGCCCCCGCGCGGGCCTGGTGTGGCAGCCCAACGAAACGCTGTCGTACTACGTGTCGTACAGCAAGTCGTTCCAGCCCTCGGCCGAGACCTTTGCGCTGGCCGCCAACACCACCGGCGCCGAGCCCGAGATCACCGAGAACAAGGAAATCGGCGTGAAGCTCGATGTGCTGGACGGCCGCCTGAACTTCACCGGCGCGCTGTTCAACCTCGAGCGCACCAACATCAAAAACACCGACCCGACCAACCCGTCGCGCCAGATCAACGTGGGCACGCAGCGCACCAACGGCCTGGAGCTGACCGCCAATGGCCGCCTGCCCGGCCGCTGGGACGTGAGCGCCGGCTACGCGTGGCTCGATGGTCGCATGACCAAGTCGCTGGCCACCACGGGCTCGCTGCAGCTGCCCACGGCGGCCATCGCGGCGCAGGGCAAGGTGGCCGCGCTCACGCCGCGCAACTCCGCGTTCCTGTGGGCCATGAAGGACCTGGGCCACGGCCTGCGCGTGGGCGGCGGCGTGAACTACGTGGGTGCACGCTTCACCTCGCTGACCAACCTGGTCACCCTGCCCGGCTACACCACGCTCGACGCCGCGCTGCAGTACACGGTGGGCCAGTGGGATGTGGACGTGAACGTGAAGAACCTGGCCAACCGCAAGTACTACGTGTCGGCCCACGGCAGCAACGACAACCTGATCCTGCCCGGCTCGCCCCGCGCGCTGCAGGTGACGCTGCGCACGCGGTTCTGACACGGCACATGCAGGCGCCGCCAGCAAATTCAAAGCCTTTTACGCCACCAGCGCTTGATGGAAAAGCGCTGGCAGCTACTCAATTCATAGCAACATCGAGGAGGAGAAGCACCATGCGCATGCACCCATTGGCCCTGGCGGCCTCGCTGCTGGCCACGCTGGCCACAGCCCAGGCCCAGACCGCCGCCACCACCGCCGCCACGGCCGCATTGCCCGAGGTCAAGGTGACCGACGGCGCGGACGGCGCCACCACCGAGGGCAGCGGCCAGTACACCGCCCGCGAAGTCAGCGTGGGCAAGCTGCAGCAGACGCCGCGCGAGACGCCCCAGTCCATCAGCGTGGTCACGCGCCAGCAGCTCGACGACCGCAACCTGACCAAGGTGGAAGACGCGATCAAGCTGAGCACTGGCATGACCATCACGCGGCTGGACGGCGCGGGCAACTACAACTCGTTCCAGTCGCGCGGCTTCGACCTGGGCGCCATCCAGCTCGACGGTGTGCCCATTCCGCAAGGCAACTACAGCACGCTCGATACGGCCATGTACGACCGCATCGAAGTGCTGCGCGGCCCGGCCGGCCTGCTGCAGGGCGCGAGCGAACCCGGCGGCACCGTCAACCTGGTGCGCAAGCGCGCCCCGTCCAAACTGGCCATCGGTGCCGATGCGGCGGTGGGCTCGTTCGGCCTGCGCCGCGGCACGGTGGACGTGGGCGGCGGCCTCAACGCCGAAGGCACCATTCGCGCACGCGCCGTGGCCGTGGTGGAAGACCGTGACAGCCACATCGACACGCTGTTCAACAACAAGCGCCTGGGCTACGGCACGCTGGAATGGGACATCGCCCCGTCCACCACCGTGTCGGTGGGCGCAGCGCAGCAGCGCGTGCGCGCCGCCATCGACCAGGGCCTGCCCACCTATGCCGACGGCCGCCTGGCCGACCTGCCCCGCAGTTCCTTTGCCGGCCTGCGCGCCAACCGCCAGGACCTGGAAACCACCGACGTTTTCGCCGAGCTGGAGCACCGCCTGGCCGGCGGCGGCGTGGTGCGCCTGTCCGCGCGGGACATCGACCGCACGGCCTTCTACCGCTCCGCCCGGGCCAACAGTGCCCTGGCCGCCGACGGCAGCTTCACCATGGAAACCGTGGACGGCGACTTCCACGTGCGCACCCGCAACTACGACGCCTTCCTGGCCACGCCGGTGCAGGTGGCGGGCCGCACCCACAAGCTGCTGGTGGGCGCCAGCCACAACGAAGGCAGGACCTGGGACGGCAACTACATCTACGGGCCGACCCTGCCCTTCAACCTGCTGCGGCCCAACTACGACCTGGCGTACCCCGACATCACGCTCAAGGGCTTCACCTCCATCGTCACCCGCCGCGAGAACGCGCTGTACGGGCAGGCCCAGGTCAGCCTGGCCGACACCGTCAAGCTGCTCGCGGGGGGGCGCCTGTCGTGGGCCGAGGTGGTGACGCGCAGTACCAGTACCGGCGCGGTCACCGCATCGGCCGATCCCGGCCGCCAGTTCGTGCCCTCCATCGCGCTGATGTGGGACTTCCACCCGCAGTACACCGGCTACGCCAGCTACGCCGAAACCTTCGTGGTGCAAACCCAGCTCACCGCGGCCAAGCAACTGCTCGACCCGCGCACGGGCAAGCAGGTCGAGCTGGGCGTGAAGGGCGAGTTCCTGCAAAAGCGCCTGCAGGCCCATGCAGCGCTGTTCCGCATCATCGACGAGAACCGCGCTGTCGCCGACCCGGTGGTGACCAACGCATCGATCGCCGGCGGTAAGGTGCGCGCGCAGGGCTTCGAGACCGAGGTCAGCGGCCAGCCACAGCCCGGCTGGGACATCGTGGCGGGCTACGCCTACAACGACACCCGCTACCTGAAGGCGCCCGTCGCCCAGCAGGGCCAGGTGTTCAGCCCCATCACGCCGCGCCACAGCGTGAACCTGTTCACCCGCTATGCCTTCACCAGCCCGGCACTGCGCGGCTTCAGCGTGGGCGGAGGCATGTCGTACCGCAGCGCGTTCTTCGCGCAAAGCGGCGCGCTGCGCATCAACGCGCCCGGCTACGCGGTGTTCAACGCGCAGGTGGGCTACCAGATCAACGACCACCTGTCGTTGAACCTGTCGGTGGACAACCTGCTGGACAAGACCTACTACGAGAAGGTATCCGGCGTGTCGCGCCAGAACTTCTATGGCGAGCCACGCCGCGTGACGGTGGCGCTCAAGGCGCGGTACTGACGGGGAAGCGGGCTACCGCCAGCGGGCCTGCCCGGGCCCGCCGGCTGCCGCGCCTCAGCGTGCGGGAGCGCGCTGCAGGTTCACCTTCCAGTCGAGCCGTGTGGCCTTGCGCGCGACGGGCCCGTGGTTCTCGCCGCTCACGCACAGGTTGCGGCCGTACTTGAACGATGGCACGTTCATGGACGGGCTGCCGGTACTGGCGGACACCACGGTATCGCAGCTGCTCACGTCCGGCTCCACATGGAAGTATGTCTGGTAGCTCTGGCCACGCTCGGGTACGAAGGCCACGGTCACCCGGCAGATCCGGTTCTGGGCCACGCGCGCATCGATGTAGTAGTGCGAGAGCACGAACGGCTTGCCGGCCGGAATCTGCACCGTCTTGCCCACGGAAGGGTTCTCCACGTCCTTCGTCATCCCGGTGAAGGTCGCCAGACGGATGCCGTCCTTGTGGGGCACGCAGTCTTCGTTCTCGTACGCCTCGGTGAAGAAGTGGGCGTTGTTGCCGATGATCTTCAGCGTGGCGCTGTCGGCGGTGGGTTGGGGGTGGTACTGCGAAGCGCAGCCAGCCAGCGCGATGGCGCAAAGGGCAAGGCAATGTTTCATGGATGAAAGTGTCTTTTGATGGCCGGAAGGCCAAGTGTTGTAGTGGCGACGGTCACGCACCCGTTCGGGCACGCCCGCGCACTATAGCCACGCAAGCACTTTGGTGGCTCGGCCAACGCCAGTGCGCCGGGGCACTGCACGCGATGCCACGGGCGCGCGCCCCCTGCCCGCGCCCACCCGCCACCGGGTGTTGCTCATCCCAGACAACGCGGCGCCCCGCGCATCCCAACAATAGGAATAATTCCCATTTGCAATGTAAAATTAGGTATCCGCAAGCCACAGCCCGCGCCCCGCAGCCGGCTGCAGCCAGCACCCACCGCCCCTTCGACGTTTCCGGGTTGCCTGGCTTGACTTCATTCGCCCCTGCTTTTGCCACCTGGGTGGCATCTCCACCGCCGCGTCGCCCGTGCTCGCCGCGCGGGGACCGGGCGCGCGCGCGGGCACCGCGCCCCTACCTTCCGACACCGCCATGAGCCCCACCGCCTTGCGCCGCTGGAGCTGGACCCACAAGTGGTCCAGCCTGGTGTGCACCGTCTTCATGCTGCTGCTGTGCCTCACCGGCCTGCCGCTCATCTTCCACCACGAGATCGGCCACCTGCTGGGCACCGAGGTCGAGGCGCCCCCCATGCCCGCCCACACGCCGCGCACCAGCCTGGACAAGGTGCTGGCCGCCGCGCAGGCCCTGCACCCCGAGCGCGTGGTGCAGTTCGCCTCGCAGCCCGAGGACGACGACGCCCTGTGGTTCGTCACCCTCACGCCCACGCCCTCACCGACCGAGGATTTCAAGTCCATCGCGGTCGACGCGCGCACCGCCGCCGTGCTGTCGCAGCGGCCGGTGGACCAGGGTTTCATGTACATCATGTTCCGCCTGCACGTGGACCTGTTCGCGGGCCTGGCGGGCAAGCTGTTCCTGGGGTTCATGGGCTTGCTGCTGCTGGTGGCCATCGTCACCGGCGTGGTGCTGTACGCGCCGTTCATGCGCAAGCTGGCTTTCGGAGAGGTGCGCCGGGACCGCTCCACCCGCGTCAAGTGGCTCGACCTGCACAACCTGCTGGGCATCGTCACCCTGGTGTGGGCCCTCGTGGTGGGCGCCACGGGCATGATCAATACCTGGGCGGACCTGATGATCAAGTACTGGCAGTACGACCAGCTGTCCGTCCTGCTCAAGCCCTACGAAGGCCAGCCCACCGTGCCCGTGGCCGAGCGCGGCCCGCTGCAGCAGTCCCTGCAGGCGGCCCAGGCGCACGCGCCGGAGATGAAGCTGTCGTTCATCGCCTTCCCGGGCACCGCGTTCTCCAGCCCCCACCACAACACCTTCTTCCTGCGCGGCAAGGAACCGCTGACCTCGCGCCTGCTGCAGCCCGTGATGGTGGACGCGCGCACGGCCCAGGTCACGGCCGCGCCGCAGTTGCCCTGGTACCTCACGGCGCTGCTGGTGTCGCAGCCGCTGCACTTTGGCGACTACGGCGGCATGCCGATGAAGATCATCTGGGCGCTGCTCGACATTGCGACCATCGTCGTGCTGGGCAGCGGGCTATACCTGTGGCTGCGCAAGGGCGTGCAGGCGGGCAGCACCACCGCGGCCGCCACCGCGCCCGCGCCTACCGGCCTGCCCACTGCCTCTACCGCCATCCCAGCTGCACGCACCGGCACGCCGCTGCCCCGCACGGAGGGCCGCGCATGAAGCCGAACCCGTTCTGGTCGCTGTGGGGCTGGCCCATCGTGGTGGGCGTGCTGACCACCACGGGCCTAATCACCGCCCTGGTGTCCGACACCTGGGGCGACTGGTGGTCGTGGGTGGGCCTGGGCGTTCCGGTGGCGGTGATGGGCTGGTTCTCATGGCCTTTTTCACAGCAGGCACACCATGCACGCCGCGCCCTCCGTGACACCCCGGCACCGCAGACCACCCCGGGCCGCGCCGGCGACCCCGTCGACACCGACATCCACAGCAGCGGCACCACTTCGGCGCCGCGCTGACACCTCCTTCAACTTCATTTTTCACACCACGACCATGCGCCCAGCCACATCGTTCCAGCCAGCCCCGCTGCGCCCCGTTTTTGCCGCCACGCCGGTGGCCATTGCCGCCGCCGTGATGTTCGCGCTGGCGGCGCCTGCCGTGCTGGCCCAGCAGGCTGCGCCAACCACCCCGGCGGAAGGCAAGGCGCTGTCCACCGTGACGGTGAACGCCAGTGCCGACGCATCGGCGCAAGGCCTGTCGCCCGCCTACGCTGGCGGCCAGGTGGCGCGCGGCGGCCGTGCCGGCGTGCTGGGCACCAAGGACGCGATGGACACGCCGTTTTCCATCACCAGCTACACCAACGAGTTCATCCAGGACCGCCATGCCCGCAGCGTGGGCGACGTGCTGCAGAACGACCCCACGGTGCGCGTGGCGCGCGGCTTCGGCAACTTCCAGGAGGCGTACTTCATCCGCGGCTTCATCCTGGACTCGGACGACACGGCCTACAACGGCCTGTACAGCCTGCTGCCGCGCCAGTACATCGCCACCGAGCTGTTCGAACGCGTGGAAGTGCTGCGCGGTGCATCGGCCTTCTTGAGCGGTGCCAGCCCCAATGGCGGCGGCATCGGCGGATCGATCAACCTGCTGCCCAAGCGCGCGCCCAACGAGCCTTTGAACCGCGTCACATTCGGCGTCTCCAGCGGCGGGCAGACGCAACTGGCGGCCGACATCGCGCGCCGCTTCGGTCCCGACGGCAACACGGGCATCCGCGTGAATGCGGCCACCCACAACGGCGGCACGGCCGTGGACCATGAAGACGTCAAGCTCGGCCTGGCGGCCGTGGGGCTGGACTGGCGCAGCCGCGACGTGCGCCTGTCGGGCGACATCGGCTGGCAGGACCACAAGCTCAAGAGCACCCGCACCAATGTGACGCTGGGCGCCACCGCCACGCAGATGCCCACCGCCCCGGACGGCGGCACCAACTTCGCCCAGCCCTGGACGTATTCGAACGAGCGCGACACCTTCGGCACGCTGCGCGGCGAATGGGACATCACGCAGGACATCACCGGCTGGGCCGCGGCCGGCGCACGCCGCAGCTCCGAAGCCAACTCGCTGGCCAACCTGACGGTGAGCGACAGCAGCACCGGCGCGGGCTCTACCTACCGCTTCGACAACACCCGCAAGGACAGCGTCAACACCGGCGAGCTGGGCCTGCGCGGCAAGCTGCAGACCGGCAGCGTGGGCCACGAGTGGGTGGTGGTGGCATCGCACTTCAGCGCGGACAAGAAGAACGCTTACGCGATGGACTTTGCCAACACGCAGTCCACCAACCTCTACAACCCCGTGTACAGCCCGCTGCCAGGCTTCAGCGCAAGTGCCTTCCGCGGCGGCGACCTGGCCGACCCGCGCCTGACCGGCAGCACGCGCCTGACCAGCTTTGCCATCGGCGACACCCTCTCGCTGCTGGACAAGCGCCTGCTGCTCACCGGCGGCCTGCGCCACCAGACCATCGAGATCGCCAACTACGCCTACGGCACGGCGGCCGAGACCGACCGCTACGACCAGAGCCGCACCAGCCCGCTGCTGGCGGCCGTCTACAAGCTGGACAAGAGCCTGTCGCTGTACGGCAACTACGTGGAAGGCCTGAGCCAGGGCGCGACCGCGCCTTCCACCGCCGCCAACCGTGGCGAGATGCTGTCGCCCTACGTCGCCAAGCAAAAAGAAGTGGGCGTGAAGTTCGACGGCGGCCGCTTTGGCGGCAGCGTGGCGCTGTTCTCCACCACCAAGCCGCGCGCCTACGTGGGCAGCGACAACATCTTCCGCAGCAACGGCAAGGACCGGCACCAGGGCATCGAGCTGGCCGTGCAGGGCGAGGCCACCAAGGGCCTGCGCCTGCTGGGCGGCCTGACCTGGCTCGACGCCAAGCAGCTGAACACGGGCACCGCCAGCACCGACGGCCGCCGTGTGATCGGCGTGCCCAGGCTGCAGGCCAACATCGGCGCCGAATGGGACGTGCCGGGCGTGACCGGCCTGGCGCTGGACGGCCGCCTGGTGCACACCGGCTCGGTGTATGCCAACGCCACGAACACCATCAGCGTGCCCGGCTGGAACCGCCTGGACGTGGGCGTGCGCTACCTGACCGAGGTGCAAGGCCGCCTGGTCACGCTGCGCGCCCGCGTGGACAACCTCACCAACCGCAACTATTGGGCATCATCGGGCGGCTACCCCGGCGCGGGTTACCTGGTGGTGGGTGCGCCGCGCACGCTGTCGGTCAGCGTGGGCGTGGACTTCTGACGCCACCGGCTCTCCCCACTCTGCACCACAGCCCCTTGCCCCAGCGGCGCGTTCATCCGGACGCTGCACCCTGCACACCGCCGCACAGCCACCCAGCGCCTGACCACCGGGCGTAGGCAGCCAATCCCTTTCGCGCCGCGTTTCGCCCCCTCGTCCAGGGGCGCGGAGCGCTGCGTGCTTGCCGATTTTTGTTGAAACCACCGAAAGGAAACTGCCATGTCCTCGTCCCTGCGCCACAAGGCCCCCGTGCTTGCCGCCCTGCTCGCCTGTGCATCCCTCACCGCCGTCACCGCCGCCCACGCCCACCAGGTGTGGCTGGAAAACGCGGGCGGCCAGGCCCGCCTGCACTTTGGCGAGTTCAACGAGAACCTGCGCGAGACCTCGCCAGGCTCGCTGGACAAATTCAAGGGCGTGCCTGCACTCGAGCAGCGCACCGGCACCACGGAGCAGCGCGTGGACGGCCAGCTGGGCAAGGACGGCTTCAACTACACCGTGGCCGGCACGCCCGACACACTGTTCGCCGCCGCCACCTACCCGCTGATCGACCGCAGCAAGCGCAACCTGCCCGCGATGTACTGGCAGCCCTCGGCCCGCTGGGTGGCGGGCCTGACGCAAGCCGTGGCGCCCACCGCGCCGCTGGACTTGGTGCCCACCGGCAAGCCTGGCGAGTTCAAGGTGGTCTACAAGGGCGCGCCACTGCCCAAGGCCAAGGTGCAGCTGGCAGCCCCCTCGGGCTGGACGCGCGAGGCCGAGGCGGCTGAAGACGGTACCGTGACCTTCGTCACCCCTTGGAAGGGCCAGTACGTGGCCGAGGTCAAGCACAGCGACAAGACCCCCGGCGAAGCCCAGGGCGAGAAATACGGCGAAGCCAGCTACGTGACCACGCTGACCTTCGTGCTGGCCGACGGCATGGCGTCGCCCGCCCTGCCCGCGCCCCCCAAGGCCCACTGAGAGCGGCTCACAAAGCGCTTCTGGCGTTGTTGCCATGTCTTGTCGTACTGCTCGTACTGCGCGTACTGCGCGTACTGCTTGCGACGTGGCGCCTGGCCAGAACCGTTTCGCTGAGTTTTGTGATCCGCTCTGAGCCTTAGCGACCGCCGCGGCGCAGCCCGCAAGGCGCCACCGCGACTGGACCCACGCTCTGCGCAGTCCCTGCAGCGCGGGCCGACGCACCACCGGCAACAGCCAGTCGCTCACGCCAGCGGTGTCGTGCAGGGTGCGGCTTCTGCATCCAGCGTCTGGTGGGTGCTTGCCGCAAATCCACCGTTCGCCCTGAGCCTGTCGAAGGGCCCTTCGCAGAAAGCGCCTTGGCTTCGACAGGCTCGGCCCGAACGGACCAGAGCGTGGATGAGGCATGCAGCCAACCCAATCCAATCCGACCCAATCCAATTGCCGCCTACCGCTTGATGGACAAGCGCCAGCAGCTATTAAAACCATAGCACCATGATCCAACCGAACTTTTTGCGCACCGCCGTGGCCCACGCCGCCCTGCTGGCCCTGTGCAGTGCAGCCCTGGCACAAACCAGCGCGGCGCCAGACCCTGCCGACCCGCCCGCCGCGGCGCCATCGTTGCGCCAGGTGGATGTGGTCGATTCGACCGCCGGCGCGGCAGCGACACCCGCACGGCGCGCCCAGAGCAGCTCGCGCCTGGGCCTGTCGGTGCTGGAGACGCCCCGCTCGGTCAGCGTGATCGACAACGCGCTGCTGGAGCAGCAGATGGCCACGACCGAGCGCGACGTGCTGCGCAACGCTTCGGGCGTGTCGATGCGCAGCGAGTACTACGGCTCGTACTCGCAGTTCTCCATCCGCGGGCTGTGGGCCAACAACACCTTCAACTTCCTGCGCGACGGCGCCAAGTTCGTCCACCTGCTGGACCCGCCACTGTTCAACATCGAGCGGGTCGAGGTCATCAAGGGCCCCGCCGCGCTGGAGTTCGGCCAGGTCGCGCCCGGCGGCCTCGTCAACTACGTGAGCAAGCGGCCCCAGGCCGAGGCGCTGCGCAACGTGAAGGTCGGCGTGGGCAGCGACGGCTGGCGCAACGCGGAGTTCGACCTCACCGGCCCGCTCAACGCCGACGGCACGCTGCGCTACCGGCTCGATGGCGGCGCCAGCCGGGGAGGCAGCTTCGTGGACGGCAACACCCCGCGCAAGCAGGGCATCGCCGGCAGCCTGGAGTGGCAGATCACGCCCGACACCGTCTGGCGCGCGCAGGCCGAATACCAGGGCATCGACGGCGTCTCCACCGTGGGCCTGGCGGTGCCCGACCCCAAGAACCCGCGCAGTGCCGACGTGCTGCCAGTGGGCGCGTTCTACGGCGAGCCGTGGCTGACCACCGACGGCCGCATGCGCTTTTACTCCACCGAACTGGAGCACCGCTTCACCGATGTGCTGCAGGGCCGCGTGCACCTGTCGCGCAACGAGACGAACCGCAACGTGAACCTGCCCTCCCCCATGGGCCCTGCGGCCAACGGCCGGGTCCCGCGCGGCTACTGGCTGGCACCCGGGCAGGAATACACATCGGACACCGCGCTGGCCGAGCTGCGCGCCAAGGTGCAGACCGGCCCGGTGCAACACACCCTGCTGGCCGGCGTGGACTGGCGCACCATCCAGGGCGTGTACGGCGCGCGCGCCACCGGCAACCTGGGTGCCGTCGACCTCTACAACCCGGTGACGGGCCTGGTGCCACCCGCAGCGTCCACCGGCGTGTCCCGGCTGTCCTCGGACGCGCGCAACACCGGCGTGTTCGTGCAGGACCGCATGGTGCTGGGCGACTTCGGCCTGCTGCTGGGCCTGCGCCACGACCGCTTCAAGGACGCGTACTCCACGCCCGCCACCGACCTGAGCAAGACACAGCCGAGCGCGGCGATCAGCTGGGAGCCCCGCCCCGGCAGCATGCTCTACGCGAGCCATGCGCGCTCGTTCCAGGCCAACACCAGCACGCTGCTGTGGGGCGACCGCTCCGCGCCGCCGTCGGAGGGCAAGCAGCTGGAGGTGGGCTGGAAGCAGGAATGGCTGGACCAGCGCCTGATGACCACGGTGTCGGCCTTCGAGCTGGAGCTGACCAACGCGCCCGCCACCGACCCGCAGCACCCGGGCTACTCGGTGCTGACCGCCCGCCAGCGCATCAAGGGCATCGAGCTGGAGCTGCAAGGCCGCATCACCCCCGGCTGGACGGTGACGGCCAATGCGAGCTTCCACGACCCCAAGGTGCTGTCCGACACCACCGCCGGTGCCAACGTGGGCAACCGTGTCGCGCTGGCCACGCGCCGCAACGCATCGCTGTGGACGCAGTACCGCCTGCCGCAACTGCCCGGCCTGTGGGTCGGCGGCGGCCTGGTGCACCAGGGCGACAAGTTCACCGCCAACGAAAACAAGTGGCGCCTGCCGGGCTTCACCGTGGTCGACCTGGCCGTGGGCTACCAGTTCGCGGGCGGCGTGCGGCTGCAGGCCAACCTGAAGAACGCGGGCAACCGCCGCTACTACCTGGACGGCACGGCCACGGCCGCCGGCTTTGGCACCGTGGTGCCCGGCCAGCCGCGCACGGTACAGGTGTCGCTGGACTACACGTTCTGAGGGCGCGCCACACCGTCCGCACCACCCCATCACCTGACCGCAGGCCAGCGCTTGCCCCCGCAAGCCTTGCGCCTCGGGCTTGAAGAGTTTTCAACCATCGGAGAAACAGCACCATGAGACCTGGCACCACCGCCTGCCGCACCGCCATCGCGCAGGCCGCATTGCTCGCGCTGTGCGGCGCCGCCCACGCCCAGCAGGCCACCGCCGAAGGCACGGCCGCCCCCACCGCCGAAAGGGCCCTGGCCCCCGTCACCGTGAGCGCGGGCAGCGAACAGGAAAGCCCCACAGCCCCGGTCACCGGCTTCGTCGCCAAACGCGCGCTGAGCGCCACCAAGACCGACACGCCCCTCATCGAAACCCCGCAGGCCATCAGCGTGATCACCCGCGACCAGATCGAGGCGCAGGGCGTGCAGACGCTGCGCCAGGTCACGGCATACACGGCCGGGGCGGTGTCGAACTACTTCGACAGCCGCGTGGACAGCTTTGCCGCACGCGGCGGCACCGTGTCGCAGTACCAGGACGGCCTGCTGCGCACCTACGGCACCTACAACACCAGCCGGCCCGACCCCTACACGCTGGAGCGGGTGGAGTTTCTGCGCGGGCCGACCTCGGTGCTGTACGGCCAGGGCAGCGTGGGTGGCGTGCTCAACCTCACCAGCAAACGCCCGCAGGCAGAAACGCAACGCGAGCTGCAGCTGCAGCTGGGCAACAACGCCCGCAAGCAGATCGCCGCCGACCTGACCGGTGCGCTCGACCAGGACGGCCAGTGGCTCTACCGCCTGGTGGCCGTGGGCCGCGACAGCGGCAGCCAGGTGGACCACGTGGACGACGACCGCCTGGTGTTCGCGCCCTCGCTCACCTGGAAGCCCAACGCCGACACCTCGCTCACGCTGCAGGCGCTGCACCAGAAGGACCAGAGCGGCTCGATCATCGGCTTCTTCCCGTGGCAGGGCACGCAGCTGGCCAGCCGCTACGGCCAGATCCCGCGCAACACCTTCATCGGCGAGCCGGGCTGGGACGCGTTTGACACCACCAACAACTCCTGGGGCTACCTCTTCAGCCACCGCCTGAACGCGGACTGGACCGTGCGCCAGAACCTGCGCCGCACAGTGAGCGAGGTGGACTACCGCACGATTTACACCAGCTTCACCGCCAACGCCGCCACGGGCCGCCCCGCGCGCCCCGTGTTCAACAGCGACGCCCGCACCGTGGTGCGCGATGCGGTGTGGAACATCAACACCGGCCGCATGCTGCTGATCGACACGCAGCTCGAAGGCAAGCTCAAGACCGGCAACGCCGACCACACCCTGCTCGCGGGCCTGGACGTGCAGCGCAACCACACCGGCCAGCAGGCCTGGCGCGCCGTGGCACCGGCCATCGACGTGTACAACCCGGTGTACGGTAACTTCACGCCACCCACCACAGCGCAGCTGGTGCGGCAACCGAACGTGGTGCAAAAGCAGCTGGGCTTTTACCTGCAGGACCAGATCAAGTGGGACCGCTGGACCGCCACGCTGGGCCTTCGCCACGACAGCGCCCAGACCGACACCGTGGGCCGCCCCGCGGCCGCGGTGGATGACAAGGCCTGGACCAAGCGTGCGGGCTTCACCTACCAGATGGACGGCGGCTGGGCCCCTTACGCGGGCTATTCCGAGTCGTTCCAGCCGCTGGGCGGCGTGGACGCCTACGGCACGGCCTTCAAACCCCAGCGCGGCGAGCAGTGGGAGGCCGGCGTGAAATGGCAACCCGCCGGCCAGGGCATCAGCGCCTTCGCGGCGGTCTACCAGCTGCGCGAGAAGAACCGCAAGACCAACGACCCCGGCAACCCGCTCAACAGCCTGCAGATCGGCGAAGTCAAGGTCCGGGGCTTTGAAGCCGAAGTGCAGGCCAGCCTCGCACGCCAGTGGGACTTCACCCTGGGCTACGCGTTTACCGATGCCAAGATCAGCCGCAGCAACGCCGGCGACCAGGGTACTCCCGTGGCCAGTGTGCCCAAACACACCGCATCGGCGTGGCTGAGCCACCGCTTCGCCAGCGAGGGCCGCGGCGGCTGGACCGTGGGCGCCGGCGTGCGCTACACCGGCTCGCAGTGGAGCGGCACCAGCGCCATCAGCACCCCGGCCGCCACCCTGGCCGATGCGATGGTGGCGTACGACGCCAGCGACTGGCGCGTGGCCTTCAACGTGGTCAACCTCGCGGACAAAGTGCACATCACGCAGTGCCTGGCGCGGGGGGATTGCTTCTACGGGCAGGCACGGACGTACACGTTGACTTCGACGTACCGGTTCTGATGGTCAGAAAGGGGAAACCGCGAGCAACAGACGCAAGCGGTTTCCGGGAGGTATCCAGGCTTTTGCGGGTCGCGGTGCATCCCGAACTAGCCCACCCGACTGTGCTGCGGCATGCACGCAAGCGGCCAACACGACGTAGGCTGGCAAACCCTCCGCGATCCCATTCGGCTCTACTACACTGAGAATTGGAGTTCACTTTACCAAGCCCATGCAACCTAGTCCAAAGCCCTCGAAAGTGGCCGCGCTTGTCCCGGCGTGGCAGTCTTCGGCATTCATTCAAGCAACCCTCGACTGCCTCTCCGCGCAGACTTACCCTCACCTGGAAGTTATCGTCTCTGTAGATGAATGCAGTGATTCAACTTATGAGATCTGCATGGCGCATGGTCAGAAAGACTCGCGCTTCAGGGTGATCTTGCAACCGCATCGACTAGGTTATGTGGGCAACTGCAACTTTTTACTTGATCAGACTGACGCAGATTATGTACTGTTTGCGTTTCACGATGACATCGTAAAACCCGAATACATCAAACTGCTGACAGAAGTGCTGGACATGCGGCCAGAGGTTGTCATGAGTTATTCGGACGTACACTTGACAAACACCAACGGAACTCAAGAGCACTGGATATTCACGGAGCTTGAGGGTGTTCGCGACCCGGTCCAACGGGGTGCACTCATGATGAGTGGGAGTAATAAATGGTGGGTACCCAATCGGGGACTATTTCGCCTAAATCAAGCGCGGCAAATCAACGGCCTCAAAACCCATCGCGCAGGAGAATTTTCCGCAGATTGGCCGTGGCTGTTCCACATGAGCCTCCTGGGAGAATTCGCACGCATCCCTCAAACTCTATGCTACAAATACTACAAACCCGGTAGCTTATCCAGAAGTTGGGAATTCTCCAAACGCCAACGCTATGAGGTCTATGCCGCGATAATGCGGGAAATTTGGATTTCCAACCTCACTACTGAGCAAAAAATGACGCTCGCCAGCCCTTTGGCGAGATGGCTCTATCAAAACAATCCAGATCTCAAAAAAGAGGAAAAGTGATGAACACCATCGCTCCAAACCTCTGTTCCAGTTGGTTTGGGGGGCGAGTCCGCTTCATTGACCTTCCCACTCACACTGATGAGCGAGGCAATCTGCTGCCCCTCGATTTTGATAGCCTGCCCTTCACGCCACGCCGCGCATTCACAGTGACAGATGCCCCAACCGGATCCATTCGGGGGGAGCATGGCCACCGCAGCGGGGAACAACTCCTCATTTGCTTGCATGGAAAGATCGGCCTCTTGCTCAGAAAGGGGCACGAAGAAGTGGATACTGTGCTGACACCAGCCGGACCAGGCCTCCTTTTAGGAGCTGGCGTGTGGTGCCGCCAGACTTATTTGGTTTCGGATTCCTCACTTTTAGTATTGGCCAGCGAACCCTATGATCCCGGATCATATGTCTCGACCTGGAATTAAGACATATGCGAAATCCCCCCCGAATTGCCATCCTTGGTGCTGGCATCATGGGCTGCTCTGCAGCGCTGTTTTTTGCCCGCAAAGGAATCGAAGTATCCATCTTCGATATGGCTGAACAACCGTTCAGTGCGGCAAGCCGATGGAACGAAGGAAAAATCCACTTGGGGTGCCTCTACAGCGCAGATCCATCGCTAAGCACGGCGGATCATGTGATTCCCGGCGGTCTCAGATTTCGGCCATTGATAGAGGAATTGATCGGCACGTCCCTCGCTCCAGCCATTACCTCCGAAGACGACCTGTTTTTTTGCCATCGCAAATCCGTGACTTCTGCATCGGAAATGAAGACGTACATGGAGAAAGTCGTTGAGCGCGTGCGATCTCACCCAGATGCAGCGCGATATCTAGCAGATGCGTCTGAAAGTCGGATTCACCAGCTGAGCTCTTCCGAACTGGCTGGTTTCACATCGTCGCCAGATATTGTTGCAGGCTTTCGGGTTCCAGAAAGATCCGTTGATACCAATTGGGTCGCCGAGCGGTTTATACCTGCGATGGGCGCTGAAAAATTGATTCAACAATTTATGGGAACCCGTGTCATGGCTGCACGGCCCGCAGAGGTTGGAATCAACGGCACGTGGAAAATAGAGACTTCCGCAGGCATATTTGGCCCATACGACTACGTAATAAACTCGCTCTGGCAAGGTCGTTTAGCGATAGATCGAACTGCGGGGCTAGAGCCGACAGGAGTTTGGTCGAACAGGTACCGTCAATCGCTTTTCTTGCACACTGCAGAACCGGTTCATGCCCCTTGCGCTGTCATCGCCACCGGACCATTCGGAGACATAAAAAACTACAACGGGCGCGATTTTTACCTCTCCTGGTATCCCGATGGTTTGCGTGTAGACAGCTCTGACATTTCACCACCGGAGCCTCATTTAGCATCCAAAGATGCTGAGGATATATCGAATTCCATTCTCAATCATCTTCAAGCCTTATTGCCGTGGGTAGCGAAAATCCGCGAGCAAGCAGAGCGTTCCACCCTTGAAGGTGGATGGGTTTTTGCCGCCGGCCAAGGAGCACTTTCGGATCGAAAATCAACGCTGCACCGCCGTTCTGATTATGGAACTACAAAATTGGGGAACTATATTTCCATCGACACTGGAAAATACTCAACGGCGCCCGCCCTGGCTCAGGCCCTGGTAGAAAATATCATATGAACGTGGAATAACTATCACATTTAGGTGTGATTGATAGTTTCTAAAAATTCCCTTGATTGCTTACCACCGCAGGCAGCGAGCGGCGTCGAGCAAGCGACAGCCGCTGCGAACGCTCCTCATCCGACAGCACCAGTTCAGTCTTCGGTCTGCCTGTCCTCATCGCGGTATCTCCGTTTCAAAGATACCTCACTGGTACGCACGATAAGTACCAGTTGTTCACGAGACGGAGCACCAGTCCACAGAACGGCTATTGCAGCCAGCATCAAGGACAACAACAGCACACCCCACTGGGAAAGCGTTGGAATCCCCGTGGAGACTGCGGCCAGTGCCACACCGCCCGGATCCGGGATAGAGCCATTCAGCGCTAGATCATCATCCCCCAAGCCGCCATCCGTAAGTACCAGCGTGACTGTGTTGCCGGTGATCGTCGCTCCGGGGAACGGGTACCAGTGGGGAGCACCCTGGCCCGGCGTAGGGCCGTATTTCATGTACACGGCGCCGGATGGGAACGGCTGCGGATAAGTCAGCGTGATGGTCACTGCGGCACCGTTGGTGCAACCTCCGACGATCACATCGAATAAGCCCTGGGGAAACACATACCCGGCCGTGCCCCCAGAAGGCGGCGAGCCCGCGCCTCCCGTGCGGGGGATGAAATTCGCCTGGTCAAAACCGCAGCCAGCCGGCCCCGACAGGCTGGCATTCACCGTACCGCCTCCGGTGGGGCTGATGCCCGTCGCCGTGGTGGGGCGCGAACGCATCACGGTGACCGTGTAGTTTTTGGTGGAGCCGCTCTGGGCGGTCACTTGCACAGTGACCATGTTGTTGCCGACGTTCAGCGCAATGGGGGCCGACGCGTTGCCGCTGGGCGTGGCAACGCCGTTGACCATGACACTCGCACTGCCATCGGCCACGGTGGGGGTGACGGTGATGGAGCTGTCGGGCACGGTAGCGGTGTAGTTCTGCTGGGCCGCGCTGAATACCGGGCTCAGGGTGCCGCTCGACAACAACAATGCGCCCAGGTCGTTATTCGACGAGACCGCACGCGTCACGGTGACCGTGTAGGTCTTGGTGGTGCCATTCTGCGCGGTGACCACGACCGTGACGGTGTTCGCACCGGTGTTCATGGCGATGGCGCCGGAGGCATTGCCGCTGGCCACGGCAACGCCGTTGACCGTCACCGCTGCGTTCGGTTCATTGACCGTCGGCGTGACGGTGATGCTGGTGGTCGCGGCCGCGATCGACATCGTGTAGCCCGTGGTGCTCGGCGCAAACGCCGGGCTGATGCTGCCGCCCGGCAACGCCAGGGCCGACAGGTTGGCGTCGCCCGATCCCGCCCGCGTCACCGTCACCGTGTAGGTCTTGGTGGTGGTGCCGTCCTGCGCTGTCACGACGGTGGTAATGGTGTTGGCACCCACCGCCAGCGCAATCGCGCCCGAGGCACTGCCGCTGGTGGTGGCCACCCCGTTCACTGTGACGCTGGCAGTGGCATCGGCCACGGTTGGCGTCACGGTGAGGGAGGTGGTGGCGTTGCCGACGCTGGCCGTGTAGCTGGTGGTGCCAGCGGCAAAGGCAGGCGCCAAGGTGCCACTGGACAAGGACAGCGCAGACAGATCAGCGTCACCCGAAGGCAGCGCGCGCGTGATGGTCACGGTGTAGCTTTTGGTCGCGCCGTTCTGGGCGGTGACGACGATGGTGACCGTGTTACTGCCCGGGTTCATCGCGATGGCACCCGAGGCGGCCCCGCCGGTGACAGCCACCCCGTTGACGGTGATGCTGGAGGTGCCAGCGGCCGCGGTGGGGGTGACGGTAAGGCTGGAGGTGCCGGCCGCGATGGAGGCGACATAGCCCGTCGTGCCCGATGCGAACACCGGGCTCAAAGTGCCGCTAGAGAGGCTCAGCGCAGACAAGTCAGCGTTGGACGACGCGGCACGGGTCACGGTGACGGTATACGTCTTGGTCGTGGTGCCGTCCTGGGCCGTAACGACCGTGGTCAGGGTGTTGCTGCCCACATTCAGCGCAATCGCGCCCGAGGCATTGCCGCTGGTAGTGGCCACACCGTTCACGGTGACGCTAGCGGTACCGGCGGCCACGGTCGGGGTCACCGTGAGCGAGGTGGTGGCGTTGCTGACGCTGGCCGTGTAGCTGGTGGTGCCAGCTGCAAACGCAGGCGCCAAGGTGCCGCTGGACAGCGACAGCGCAGACAAGTCGGCATTGGACGACCCGGCCCGGGTCACGGTCACGGTGTAGCTCAGCGGCGTGCCGTTCTGCGCGGTGACGGTGACGGTGATGGTGTTGCTACCGACGTTCAGCGCAATCGCGCCCGAGGCGTTGCCGCTGGTGGTGGCCACGCCATTGACGGTGACGCTGGCGGTAGCGTCGGCCACGGTGGGGGTGGCGGTCAACGACGTGGTGGCATTGCCCACACTGGCCGTGTAGCCGGTGGTGCCCGAGGCAAACGCGGGGGTCAGTGCGCCGCTTGAAAGCGACAGCGCGCCCAGTTGGTTGTTGCCCGACGCGGCCGCGCGGGTGACGGTGGTGGTGTAGGTGCTGGTCGTGGTGCCGTCCTGGGCGGTCACGACGGTGGTAATCGTGTTGGAGCCCACTGCCAACGCAATGGCCCCCGACGCATTGCCGCTGGTGACAGCGACACCGTTGACGGTGACGCTGGCAGTGGCATCGGCCACGGTGGGCGTGGCAGTGAGCGATGTTGTAGTGAAGGGCACGCTGGCCGTGTAGGAGGTGGTGCCCGAGGCGAACACGGGGTTCAAAGTACCTGCCGAGAGCGCTAGGTTGCTCAGGTTGGCATTGCTCGAGGGCGGTGCCGCGCGCGTGACGGTGATGGTGTAGGTCTTAGTGGTGCTCCCGTCGAGAGCCGTGACGACGGTGGTGATGGTGTTGGAGCCGACGTTCAGCGCAATAGCCCCTGAGGCGGTGCCGCTGGCAACGGTCACACCGTTGACGGTGACGGTTGCGCCCGGAGTGTCGACCGTTGGCGTGACAGTCGTGCTGGTTATTGCGTTGGCGACCGTAAAGCCGTAGCTGGTTGTCGCGGCCAAGAATGAAAAGCCGCCGGACGACGCCGACAGGGCACTCAAGTCGGCATTGCCGGTGGGCTCGGTGAACACGAAGTTGTTGAAACCTTCCTGCCACAGCTGGTTGGGCGCTCCGGCGCTGCCAGTGGTGGTGATCCGGACCTCGTCGACATTTCCGAAGTCCGCCAGCAGATTGACGGTGACGTTGGAGCCGCCCGCATCGGCAACAAAGGGATGGCCGGCACCCGTTGCCACGCCGTTGCGGTAGCCGGTGGCGGTATAGGTCGCTCCCAGCGCCTGCACGTCCTGGATGACGAAACTGGTGATGCCGAACAGACGGTTCAACTGGCTTTTGATGACAAGCGCGCCGACCGGGTTCAACGTGCTGAAGATCAGCATGGAGTTGCTGCCGCTGCTGGTCAGGTCGAAGTTCGTGACACTGCCGCTGAGCGTATTGCCGACGTTGGCGAAGTAGATCTCGTATTCGATGTTGGGAAAATGGATCTGGGCCGAGAGATTGCTGTCGAGGAACTTGGAGACCGTGAACGTGTTATCCGCGAGGGTCGGATTGATCGACAAGGTGCCAGCGACGGTGGGCAGGACATGGCGGTACGAGGGGAAGGCCAGGACCGTGCTGCGCAATGGGCCGGTACGGTGTTCCAGCAGCCAGTCGCCGCCTTGACCGGCATCACCCGTGAGGTTGGTGGACGCGGCAACCTGTGCACCGGTTGCCTCGGCTAGCAGGGCCATGAATGCCTGGCCTTCAGCGCCCCGCCCCACCTCGCAACCGTACAGCAGCAGGTCGGCCTCGTCGCCAAGCGCCTCGCGAATGCGCGCGAGGTCCGGGCCCCTCCCCCGCAATGCCTGGCTGTCGAGGGTCAGCGAGCCCAGGGCCAATGCACCTTGCGCACCATGCGAGATCAAATGAACGGCGGAGATGTTCTTGCGGCCCGACAGCGCGTCGGCCATCTGGCGCAAGCCATCAGTCCTGGCATCCAGCACGACAACCTCTGCCGCTGAACCCGCGCCAGCCATCAACGCTTCGTGGTGGGCCACATCATCTTCAATGAAAAGTACCGCCGTGCGTGCCAGGGCAGGGGTCGGCAGCGCCGCGGCGAACGCCAGCGAAGAAGCCGCCCCCAATATCCAGAAAAAACCCGCCACCCACAGCGCCCGGAGAAAAACAACTTCTGAAAGTTTTTTCCCCAGATATCCCTCATTGATTTTTTTCACTAATTGCAATCAGTAAATTTGAAATTGAATGCAGTAAATCATGATTCCTTATAAATAACCATTGATATATTAAATTCAGCAATAAAGCGCTTGAAATGCAACACCAGACAAAAACCACATGGCGAATGACCCGGCCGGCGTCTTCTCGTTCCGCCGCCCGCTGCAGAAAAGCCACCCAAAAAACAAAAAAGGCCCCGGCCGGTGATCACCGGCCGGGGCCTTTTTATCGGGTTCGCGTTGTCTCACACGTTCATGATCGACACCAGGCGCGTGTTCATGTGTGCCTCGATGGCCTCCGGGCCGCCTTCGGAGCCGTAGCCCGAATCCTTCAAGCCGCCGAACGGCAGCTCTGCGGCAGGAGCAGCAGCCTGGTTGATCCACAGCATGCCCACTTCCAGCCGCTGCGCCAGCAGGTGGGCGTTCTTCAGCGAGGTGGTGAAGGCATAGCCGGCCAGGCCGAACGGCAGGCGGTTGGCCTCGGCGATCGCGTCCTCGATCTTCTCGAAGCCGCGCACGGCCGCCACGGGGCCGAAGGGTTCTTCGTTGACGATGCGGGCGGACAGCGGCACGTCGTTGAGCACGGTGGGCTGGAAGAAGTTGCCTTCGGTGCCGATGCGCTCGCCACCGGCCAGCACCTTGGCGCCCTGCTGCACCGCGTCGGCCAGCAGGTCGGCCATGGCGGTGATGCGGCGCGGGTTGGCCAGCGGGCCCATCTGCGTGCCGGCGGCCAGGCCGTCGCCCACTTTCAGGCCCTGGGCGTACTTGGCGAAGGCCGCGACGAACTCGGCACGGATGCTCTCGTGCACCAGGTAGCGGGTGGGCGAGATGCAGACCTGGCCCGCGTTGCGGAACTTGGCGCCGCTCCCGATCTTGATGGCCAGCTCCAGGTCGGCGTCTTCGGCCACGATCACGGGGGCATGGCCGCCCAGCTCCATGGTCACGCGCTTCATGTGCTTGCCGGCCAGCGCCGCCAGCTGCTTGCCCACGGGCGTGGAGCCCGTGAACGTGACCTTGCGGATGACCGGGTGCGGAATGAGATAGCTGGAGATTTCAGCCGGGTCGCCATACACCAGGCCCACGGTGCCCGCGGGCACGCCGGCATCGGCAAACGCGCGGATCAGCTCGGCCGGGCTGGCGGGGGTTTCCTCGGGGGCCTTCACCAGGATGGAGCAGCCCGCGGCCAGCGCGGCGGCGAGCTTGCGCACGACCTGGTTGATGGGGAAGTTCCAGGGCGTGAAAGCCGCCACGGGGCCCACCGGGTCCTTGAGCACCATCTGCGTGGCCTTGAGGTTGCGCGAGGGCACGATGCGGCCGTACACGCGCAGGGATTCGTCGGCGAACCATTCGATGATGTCGGCCGAGGCCATGGTCTCGACCTTGGCTTCGGCCAGGGGCTTGCCCTGCTCCTGCACCATGACGGCCGCAATCGCCTCGGCGCGCTCGCGCATCAGCGCGGCGGCGCGGCGCATGGTCTTGGCGCGTTCGGCGGCGGGCATGTCGCGCCAGGCCTCGAATCCCTTTTGCGCGGCGGCGAGCGCCAGGTCCAGGTCGGCCTTGCCGGCATGGGCCACGCGGCCGATTTCCTGGCCGGTGGCCGGATTGAACACCGCGATGGTCTTGCCATCGGCGGCATCCTGCCATTGACCGGCAATGAAAAGTTGGGTGCTGGGGTAGCTCATGCAAAGGCTCCTGATGACAAAACGGTGGTACGGACAACCTCGGGCCCGGCGCGGGCCGGACCAGACGGAAAACCGGACACTATAGGCGCCCGCGCGCCGCCCCGCAGACAAGGCCGTGCAACCCCGCCCCGCGGAGCTGGCTATTGGCGGCCGTGGGCCACCCGTGCGGTGGCCACGCGCAGGGCGCGCCGCCGCCCCCCGCTTGCACCTACTGCGCGGACGCGGCGGCCACCTGGGCGGTTGCCTCCCCACCCCAGCCACCCCCCAGCGCCCGGATGAGGCCCACCGTGGCCACGTATTGCGCCGTGCGCACCTGCAATGCCTGGCGGCGGTTGCGCAACTCGCTGCGGCGGGCGTCCAGCAGTTCGAGCTGGCTCACCAGGCCGTTGCGGTACCGCGCGTCCGACAGTTGCGTCGCACGGCGCGCGGCGGTCACCGCTCGCGCCTGGGCCTCGGCCTGGCCGGACAACAGGCGCAGTGAGGTCAACTGGTCCTCCACGTCGCGGAAGGCATTGAGCACCTGGCCCCGGTGGTCGGCCAGCGCGGCTTCGAGCCGGGTCTTCGCACCCTCGATCTGCGCATCGCGCTGGCCGCCGTCAAAGATCGGCAGCGACAGCAGCGCACCCACACCCCAGGCGCGGGCGGACCACTTGAACAAATCACCCAGCTCCGGCGATGCATGCCCCGCGTTGCCCGTGAGCGTGACGGCAGGGAACCACGCCTTCTGCGCCACGCCCACGCGGGCCTGCGCGGCCAGCACGGCGGTCTGGGCGGCCGACACATCGGGGCGGCGGGCCAGCACGGTGCCGGGCACGCCGGGCGGGATCACCGGCAGCGCCGCGTCGCCCGTGGCGGGGGCCAGCACAAAGCCGCTGGCCACCTCGCCCGCCAGAACGGCCAGGGCGTTGGTCAGCAGGGCCTGCTGGCGCTGCAGGGCCAGGGCGTCGGACTCCGTGGCGGCCACTTCGGTCTGCACGCGGGCCACGTCCAGTTCAGCCACGTCGCCCGCCTGCAGGCGGCGCTGCGTGAGGCGCAGCGTGCCTTCGTAGGCGGCCAGGCTCTCCTGCACCAGCACCTGCTCGGCCTGCACGGCGCGCAGTTGCAGATAGGTTTGCGCCACATCGGCCTGCACCATGAGGCGCGTGCTTTGCAGCAAGGCTTCGCGCGTGTCGGCGTCCAGGCGCGCGGCGTCGCTGGTTTGCGAGAGGCGGCCGAACAGGTCCAGCTCGTAGGAGGCGTTGAGCCCCGCCGTGCCCAGCGTGGCGGGTGCCGCGCTGCCGGTGGTGGCAGCGCCTGCCTGGCGCGCCACGCCGGCCGAGGCGCCCACCTGCACCGAGCGGGCGGCGTCGGCAGAGCGCAGCAGCGAGCGCGCCTCGGCCAGCCGCGCGGCGGCCTGCTGGATGCTGGTGTTGGCCGTGCCCGCACGCTGCACCAGGTCGGCCAGCACCGGGTCTTGAAAGCCCAGCCACCATTCGCCGCGCGGCTGCGCCTCGGCGGGGGCGGCGACCGTCCAGGGTGCCGTGGGCAGCGTGTCGCCGCCGGCGGTGAAGCGGGTGGGCACGGGCACGCCCGCATGCGGCGCGGGGGCCACGGGCTGCGTCATGCAGCCGGCCAGCACCAGGGCGGCGGCCAGGGGCGCCAGCAGGCTGCGCTTGCGCACCGCCGGGGCGACGTCAGGGGAGTTCTTCAATAACGAATCGGTCATGCTTGGTCTCCGGCCCCATCAAATACACCCGCTGCATCCGGCAGCGTGGCGCGAGCGTCCAGGGCCACAAAGGTCGTTGTGGTCGTGTGCATCATTCGTGCTCCTTGCGGGGCGCGGCCAGCACGGGGTGGGCGATGCCGCCGCTGCCCGGGGTGTGCGAGATGGGCGCCACATGCGCGCCATGCTCCACCAGCGGGCGGTTGCCTGCCAGCTTGCGCAGCAGCACGTAGAACACGGGCGTGAGGAACAGGCCGAAGGCCGTCACCCCAATCATCCCGGCGAACACCGCCACGCCCATGGCGCTGCGCATCTCGGCGCCCGCACCGGTGGACAGCACCAGGGGCAGCACCCCCATCACGAAGGCCAGCGAGGTCATCAGGATGGGGCGCAGCCGCAGGCGGCTGGCCTCGATGGCGGCCTGTATGGGCGTGCGTCCGGCAAACTCCAGCTCGCGCGCAAACTCCACGATCAGGATTGCGTTCTTGGCCGACAGCCCCACCAGCACGATGAGTCCGATCTGCGTGAACACGTTGTTGTCGCCCTTGCTCAGCCACACACCCGTCATCGCCGCCAGCAGGCCCATGGGCACGATCAGGATGATGGCAATGGGCAGCGTCAGGCTTTCGTACTGCGCGGCCAGCACCAGGAACACCAGCAGGATGGCCAGCGGGAACACCAGCACGGCGGAGTTGCCGGCCAGGATTTCCTGGTAGGTCAGCTCGGTCCACTCGAACGTGATGCCCTGGGGCAGCGTCTCGGCGGCGATGCGCTCGACGGCCGCCTGGGCCTGGCCCGACGAGAAGCCGGGCGCGGGGCCGCCATTGATGTCCGCCGCCAGATAACCGTTGTAGCGCATGGCACGCTCGGGGCCGAAGCTGGGCTCCATCTTCATCAGCGCCGACAGCGGCACCATCTCGCCGGTGGCGGAGCGCACCTTGAGAAGGCCCACGTCCTCGGCCCGCGCGCGGTAGGCCGCATCGGCCTGCACGCGCACGCTGTAGGTGCGTCCGAACTGGTTGAAGTCGTTGGCGTACAGGCTGCCCAGGTAGATCTGCAGCGTGTCGAACACATCCGTCACGGGCACGCCCAGCTGGCGCGCCTTGGTGCGGTCGATGTTGGCGTACAGCTGCGGCACGTTGACCTGCCAGCTCGTGAACAGGCCGGCCAGTTCGGGCGTCTGGTAGGCCTTGGCCATGAAGGCCTTCACGGCGCCATCCATGGCTTCGTAGCCCAGCGAGGCGCGGTCTTCGATCTGCAGCTTGAAGCCACCCGTGGTGCCCAGCCCCGCCACCGGGGGCGGCGGGAACATGGCGATGAACGCATCCTGGATGCCGCCGAACGCCTGGTTCAGCTGCCCTGCCACGGCGCCGCCGCTCTGGTCGGCGCGGGTGCGCTCGGCAAAGGGCTTGAGCGTGGCGAACACGATGCCCGAGTTCGAGCTGTTGGTGAAGCCGTTGATCGACAGACCCGGGAAGGCGATCGCGTCTTCGACGTTCGGGTTCTCCTTCATGATCTCGCCCATGCGGCGGATCACGTTCTCGGTGCGGTCCAGCGTGGCGCCGTCGGGCAGCTGGGCAAAGCCGATCAGGTACTGCTTGTCCTGCGCGGGCACGAAGCCGCCGGGCACGATCTTGAACAGCCCCACCGTGGCACCCACCAGGGCCAGGTAGATCACAAACATCAGTGCCTTGCGGCCAATGACGCGCTTGACGCCGCCGCTGTAGGCCTCGGAGCCGCGATGGAACAGGCGGTTGAAGCCCCGGAACAGACCACCGAACACCTTGTCCATGCCGCGCGTGAGCGCATCCTTGGGCTCGTTGTGGCCCTTGAGCAGCAATGCACTGAGTGCGGGCGACAGGGTCAGCGAGTTGATCGCCGAGATCACCGTGGAGATCGCGATCGTGACCGCGAACTGGCGGTAGAACTGGCCCGTGAGCCCGCTGATGAAGGCCAGCGGCACGAACACAGCCACCAGCACCAATGCGATGGCGATGATGGGGCCAGACACTTCACGCATGGCGCGGTAGGTGGCCTCGCGCGGGGTCAGGCCCGCCTCGATGTTGCGCTCCACGTTCTCCACCACCACGATGGCGTCATCCACCACGATGCCGATGGCCAGCACCAGGCCGAAGAGCGACAGCGCATTGATCGAAAATCCCAGCAGGTGCAGCACCGCGAACGTGCCCACCACCGACACCGGCACGGCCAGCAGCGGGATGATGGAGGCGCGCCAGGTCTGCAGGAACAGGATCACCACCAGCACCACGAGGGCGATGGCTTCGAGCAGCGTGTGGATCACGGACTTGATCGAGGCACGCACGAACTGCGTGGGGTCGTAGGCAATGCGGTACTCCACGCCTTCGGGCATGTTCTTCTGGATCTCGTCCATGGTCTTGCGCACGTTGGCCGAGATGTCGAGCGCGTTGGAGCCCGGCGCCTGGAACACGCCCATGCCCACGGCCGGGTCGTTGTTGAGCAGCGAACGCAGCGAGTAGTCGGCCGCACCGAGCTCCAGGCGGGCGATGTCGCGCAGGCGCGTCACCGCGCCGTCGGCACCGGTCTTGACGATGATGTCGCCGAACTCTTCCTCGGTCTGCAGGCGGCCCTGCGCGTTGATGGACAGTTGCAGGTCCACGCCCGGCAGGCCGGGCGATGCGCCCACCACGCCGGCGGCGGCCTGCACGTTCTGGCCGCGGATGGCGGTCACCACGTCGCTGGCCGAGAGGCCGCGCTGCGCGACCTTCTGCGGGTCGAGCCACACACGCATGGAGTAGTCGCCGCCGCCGAAGATCTGCACCTGGCCCACGCCGCCAATGCGGGCGAGCCGGTCCTTCACATTGAGCACCGCGTAGTTGCGCAGGTAGTCGATGTCATAGCGGTTGTTGGGCGAGACCAGGTGGACCACCATGGTCAGGTCCGGCGCGCTCTTCACGGTGGTGACGCCCAGGCGGCGCACTTCCTCGGGCAGGCGCGGCTCGGCCTGCGAGACGCGGTTTTGCACCAGCTGCTGTGCCTTGTCGGGGTCGGTGCCCAGCTGGAACGTCACCGTGAGCGTCATCACGCCGTCGGTGGTGGCCTGGCTGCCCATGTAGAGCATGCCTTCCACGCCGTTGATGGACTCCTCCAGCGGCGTGGCCACGGTCTCGGCGATCACCTTGGGGTTGGCGCCGGGGTACTGTGCGCGCACCACCACGGAGGGCGGCGCGACTTCAGGGTATTCGGAGATGGGCAGACCGCGCAATGCGATGAGCCCTCCGAGGAAGATGAGCACCGACAGCACCCCCGCAAAGATGGGGCGGTCGATGAAGAAGCGGGATAGATTCATGGATGCAAATTCCTTGCGTCGCTCCCGCTCAGGCGGCGGGCGACTTGCTGTTGTTCTTGGCTTCCTTGCGATCACCCGCAATCTCGGCCTTCGCGGTCATGGGCACGGGCTGGGGTGCCACCACGGCACCGGGGCGCACGCGCTGCAGGCCGTTGACGACGATGTTCTCGCCCGCCTTGAGGCCCGAGGTGACCACGCGCAGGCCGTCAATCGGCGCGCCCAGGGTGACCTCGCGGTACTCGGCCTTGTTGCCCTCGCCCACCACCATCACGAACTTCTTGTTCTGGTCGGTGCCCACGGCACGCTCGTTGATGAGCAGTGCCTGCGTGTTGCGGGCCTGGCCCATGCGGATGCGCGCGAACTGGCCGGGCATCAAGGCGCCGTCTTCGTTGTCGAACACCGCGCGCACACGCACCGTGCCGCTCTTGGCATCGACCTGGTTGTCGATGAGCTGCAGGCGGCCGGCGTGCGGCGTGCCGCCCGTGGTGCCGGTGCCCATCTGCACGGGAATGCGCTCGATGAGCTGGCGCGCGCTGTGGCCGCGCTGGCCGCTTTGCAGGTCCGCCAGGGCCTTCACCACGATCTGCTCGTCGGTATCGAAGCTCGCGTAGATGGGGCTCACGGACACCAGCGTGGTCAGCACGGGGGCGCCCGCACCGGCGGCCACCAGGTTGCCCACGGTGACTTCGATGCGGCCCACACGGCCCGCCACCGGGGCGCGCACCTGGGTGTAGCCGAGGTTCAGCCTGGCGGTCTGCAGCGCGGCCTGGGCGGCGCGCAGATTGGCATCGGCCTCGCGCTGCGCGTTCAGGCGTTCGTCGTGCTCGCGCTGGGCAATGGCGCGCTCTTCGAGCAGGCGCGTGGCCCGCTCCATTTCGCTGCGGGTGTACGACACGCGGGCCTGCGCGGCCACCACCTGCGCCTCAGCGCGGTCCACCTCGGCGGCGTAGGGTGCCGGGTCCACGGTCACGAGCAGATCACCCTGCTTCACCAGCGAGCCTTCACGGAAGTGCACGGCCTGCACGGCACCCGAGACGCGCGGCCGCACGTCCACACGCTGCACGGCTTCGAGCCGGCCGGAGAACTCGTCCCACAGGGCGATGTCCTTTTGCAGCACGGCAGCCACCGACACGGGCATGGCCGGTGGCGCCGCAGGGGTGCCATCGGCCTGCGCCACGGGCGCCTGGAAAACAAGGATGGCGGCGGCCACGGCGGCCGTCACGGCGGTGGCCAGGGTGGCCAGGCCCAGCGGGCGGCTCTTGTGGGAGAGAGGATTGGAGTTCATGGTCACTTTCGGTCATAAGGGCGGCCTTCGCGGGCACGCCATGGAAGGTTTTCTGCCGCAGCAGGTGTCAGTGCACTGGTGCAGGCAGGTGTCAGTGCGGCGGCGCAGGTGCGAATCTGGGCAATGACACGGTGAGAAGGTCAAGCCCGGAACGCAGCGCGCGGGCCCATGGGCGCTTGCACGTCAACAGACGCTTTGGCGCTGGGTGGTGTGACAGCCGCCGTAGCCGGCGGGCAAAAGGATGGGTGTGCTCATGGTGTTTTCTTTCCTCCGTGTCGTTCAAATCAGTGGCGTCGGGCACAGGGGGGAGGCATGCGCGGGCAAAGCCTCTCCCTCCGGCACGCCAGGCCGGAAAATCAGTGCAAAGAATGCAAATGGATTGTTGAGAGGCCGAAGTATCGAACCTCAACTTAAGTTGAGGTCAATGACTTTCTGCGGCCAGGGTCTTCAGGAGGGCACCGGACATCGGGTGGCCTCAAAGAACATCCGGAACTGGTCCTGGGCGCCCGCGGCGCACGGACATTCGTGCTGGCCGGTCTGCAGCAGCGCATCGGGCCACTGGGCGGTCTTGGAGAACACATGGCGCGTGACCTGCAGGCCCGCAGCCTCCAGCCGCGCGGCGTAGGCCAGTGCCTCGTCGTGCATGGGGTCGGTGTCCCCCACCAGCACGAGCGTGGGCGGCAGGCCGGAGAGCCGGTGCGCGGACGCCGGCACGGCATAAGGGTGCTCGGCATCGCGGGGGCAGCGCAGGAAATTGCGCCAGCCTTCCGTCCACTTGCAGCCCGTGGCGTTGCCCGTGGCTTCGCGCAACGAGGCCGTGCCCACACAGGGGTCGAGCATGGGGGACAGGAGAATCTGCCCGGCCAGCGGCGGGTGCGACTGGTCCCGCGCCATCAGGCCCACGGCGGCAGCCAGGTTGCCGCCCGCCTCTTCCCCGGCCAGATAGACCAGCGCGCCCTGCCCGCCGAGCTTGACCCGGTTGCGGTGCACCCACTTGAGCACGTCATAGCCCGTGTCCACGGGCTGCGGAAACGGAGTGAGCGGGTAGGCCACGGAAACCACCACGGCCCCCACACCCTCCAGCAGGGACGCCACGGTGCAGCCGTTGTCGAGATCCCCCGACACGAAGGCCCCGCCATGAAAATGCACCACCACGGGCGAGGCCTGTCCGGCCTTCTTGCGGCCGTACATGCGCACCGCCACGTCCTGCCCCTTGGTCACCTCGATGGTGGCGTCGGAGCACACGGACACCACCGCCTTGGAAGCGGCCCCAGGCGCGAGGGCTGCCTTGGCGGGCGCTGCGGCAGGCTGCGGTGTGGAGAATGGCGAAGACGGTTGGTCGGGCTGCATGGCATGTACCCAGTGGGTGAAGGTAGGTGAACGATGGGTCAAATGTAGTAGCTTGTGCCTTCGGGATAAACAGGCCAAACACCACCGCACTGTTTCCAAAAGCTCAACAATCACGGGGTGGCGCGCGTGTGAGAATTCCTCAGCACCCACTGGTGGGTGCTGTAGTTCCAGATTCAAGGAGAAGCCATGGACCAGATACAGGCCATGCGCATATTCGTGCGGGTGGTGGAGGCCGGCACGTTTACCCGGGCGGCGGATTCGCTCTCGCTGCCCAAAGCCACCGTGACCAAGCATGTGCAGGCGCTGGAGGAGCGCCTGCGCGTGAAGCTGCTCAACCGCACCACCCGGCGTGTGACGGTGACGCCGGACGGCGCCGCCTACTACGACCGCACGGTGCGCCTGCTGACCGATCTGGACGACATCGAGGCCAGCATGACCAACGCGCGCGCGAATCCACGCGGGCGCCTGCGCATCGACGTCGGAACGTCCATGGCGCAATTGCTCATCATCCCGCACCTGGCGGAGTTCCATGCCCGCTACCCCGACATCCAGCTGGACCTGGGGGTGAGCGACCGCATCGTGGACCTGATCGGCGACAACGTGGACTGCGTGATCCGCGGGGGCGAGCTCAGCGACCAGTCGCTGGTGGCCCGGCGCATCGGCAACCTGGAATTCATCACGGTGGCCTCGCCCGACTACGTGTCGCGCAAGGGCTCGCCCGCCCACCCGCTGGAGATCGAGGAAAAGCACGCCAGCGTGATCTACTTTTCCCCCCAGACCGGCCGACACTACCCGCTGGAGTTCCGCAAGGGCGACGAGTCCATCGACATCACGGGCCCCTACCAGCTGAGCGTCAACGAGAGCAATGCCTACGTGACCTCCATCGTGGCGGGCCTCGGGATCGGCCAGATCACGAGCTACCAGGCCGAGCGGCATCTGCAAGACGGTACGCTGGTGCGGCTGCTGCCGGAGTGGACCCAGCCGCTGCTGCCCGTGTATGTGGTGTACCCCCCCAACCGGCACCTGAGCGCGAAGGTGCGGGCCTTCGTGGACTGGGCGGCAGAGCTGTGCCAGCGTGAAACCGGACTCCAGCGGGTTGCTTGACCCCGCCGCCCGCGGCCTTATGCTTGGGTCCATGAACGCCACCGAGCCCCGCCCAGACCCCGCGACCCAGGAAGCCCCCGCGCCCACAGCAGCACCCGCCGGCGCGCCGGCGTCCACACCCCAAGCCCCCGCCAGGCAGCCGCGCAACCCCCTGCACGGCGTGACCCTGGAAGCCATGGTGGTCGGGCTGGCCGACTACTTTGGCTGGGATGAACTCGGCCGGCAAATCCCCATCCGCTGTTTCCAGAGCGACCCCAGCGTGGGCTCCAGCCTGAAGTTCCTGCGCAAGACGCCGTGGGCGCGCGAGAAGGTCGAAAGCCTGTACCTCTTCATGCTGCGCGACCAAAAGCGCAACGCCCAGGAGTAGCAGCCGCCGGCGTCAGCCCAGCGCCTGCACCACGTCGGCCTGGAGGTCCTGCACATCCTCGATGCCGATGCTCATGCGCACCAGCGCATCCGACACCCCGTTGGCGCGCCGCACGGCCTCGGGCATGCCGCGGTGGGTGGTGGATGCGGGGTGGCAGGCCAGCGAATCGGCATCGCCCACGGACACGGCCTGGGTCACGATGCACAAGCGGTCGAGGAAGTGCCGCGCGGCCTCGCGCCCGCCCCGCAGGTCGAACGCCAGAATGCTGCCGAAGTGGCGCATCTGGCGTGCCGCCACCGCGTGCCCGGGATGGTCGCCCAGGCCGGGGTAATACACGCGCTCCACCGCCGGATGGCGGTCAAGGCCGTGGGCCAGCGCATGCGCCGATGCGCAGGCGGCCTGCACGCGCAGCGGTAGCGTCTTGAGCCCGCGCAGCAGCATCGCCGCCTCGTGCGGGCTGAGGCACCCGCCCAGCTGGCCCATGCCCGCCGAACGAATCGCATTCATCAGCTCCACGGAGCCCACGGCCGCTCCGCCGGTGGCGTCGCCGTGGCCACTGATGAACTTGGTCGCCGAATGCACCACCACATCGATGCCCAGCGCCCGGGGCCGGGTGAGGTAAGGCGTGGCGAAGGTGTTGTCGGCGATGCTGATCGCGCCCGCCCGCCGGGCCACCTGCCCCACCTGCTCCAGGTCGATCACTTCCAGCGTCGGGTTGCTGGGCGTCTCCACGTAGACGATGCGCGTGCCCTTGGGGAGGCCCTCCTGCAAACCCTCCACGGTGGCGAAATGCCGCACGCCGATGCCCAGGCGCGGCAGCAGCGTGCGCATCACGCCATCGGTGCCGCCATAGAGCGTGCCGACGCAGGCGACGGTATCGCCCGCCGAGAGCAGGCCGATCAGGCTCGCGCTGATGGCCGCCATGCCGCTGGCGAACCCGACGGCGGCGGGGGCACCTTCCAGCAGGGCCATCTTGCGCTCGAAGGCGGCGACGGTCGGGTTGGCGAATCGGCTGTAGACGTAGCCAGGCGCATCGCCATTGAAGCGGCTCACGCCCGCATCAAAATCGTCATAGGCAAAGGCCGAGGTTGCGACGATGGGTGTCGCGATGGCCCCCGTGCCGGGATCGGGTGCCTGGCCCGCATGGACCGCGAGGGTGCGGAAACCCCAGGCGTGTGATGGATCGGGGGTGGGGGGAATCTGTGTGGTCATGGCGTATGCGGCTTTCCTGGCACTCTCACTGCGGGCCTTGGCCGCGCGCTCAGTCGGTGAACGCCACGGTGTGCCTGGCGCGGCGGTCGACCTGCAGATTGAAGATATCCGGCCGTGCATAGTGGCCGACCACATCGAAGTCATAGCGCGCGCGCACCAGCTCCTCCACATCGATCTGCGCGGTGAGCAAGCCTGTCCGGCCCTGCAGCGGACCCGCCAGCACGTCGCCCAGCGGCCCGACGATCACGCTGTTGCCGCGGATGAGCGGCCGGTCCGGCTCCCACCCCGGCGCCTCCACCCCCAGCTCACGCGGCGACGGCTGCACCTGGCAGGCGCTGATCACGAAGCAGCGCCCCTCGTGCGCGATGTGGCGCATGGAGCATTGCCAGATGTCGCGCTCGTCCACCGTGGGCGCGCACCAGACCTGCACGCCCTGGGCGTACATGGCGGTGCGCAGCAGGGGCATGTGGTTCTCCCAGCAGATCACGCCGCCCACGCGGCCCGCAGCCGATTCGACGACCGGCAGGGTGGAGCCATCTCCCATGCCCCATATCAGCCGCTCGGTGCCGGTGGGCATCAGCTTGCGGTGCCTGGCCACCAGCCCCTCCACCGGGTCGAAGTACAGGGCAGTGCAGTACAGCGTGCTGCCCGCGCGCTCGATCACGCCGAGCACGAGCGTGGCGCCGGTGCGTGCCGAGAGGCCAGCCAGTGCCTGCGTCTCGGGCCCTGGCACGTCGATGGCGCTGGCGTGGTACCGGGCGAAGGCCTCACGCCCTTCCGGCAGGCGATAGCCCAGGCGCGTGCCAAAGATCTCGCCCTTGGGGTAGCCGCCCAGCAGGGCCTCGGGCATGACCACCAGCCGCGCGCCCGATGCCTGGATATCGGCCTCGTGGGCGAGCACATCGGCCAGCGTCTGCGCGGTACCCGCGGGGGAAGAGCCGATCTGCAGGGCGGCAACGGTCGTGAGGGGCATGGTGGAAGTCCTTGGGAGAAAGAGGTCCCCAGTGTTGCCAAAGCCCTAAGATGAATCAATCCGCAACCGTTGCTTAGTGATATGAATGATATTGATATCGGATTTGATCTCAACGTCCTGCGCGTCTTCGAGGCCTTGCACGAGGAAGGTGGGGCCACGCGCGCGGCGCTGCGGCTGGGTGTGACCCAGTCGGCCGTGAGCGCGGCGCTGGCACGGCTGCGCCATGTATATGGCGACCCGCTGTTCACCCGCACCGGCCGTGGCCTGGCGCCCACGCTGCGCGCGCAGGAGCTCAAGCCCGTGATCAGCGAAGCGCTGAACAAATGCAGGGAGAGCCTCGCCCTGGGCTCCACGCCCCAGGCGCGCTATCAGGGGCGGTCCGTGGTGATCGGCATGTCGGATGATTTCGAGATCGCGATGGGCCAGGCGCTGGTGAGGGCCGTGGCGCAGCACGCGCCCGGCCTGCGCCTGGCCTTTCGGCAGACGCACAGCCAGATCGTGGCCGAGATGCTCATGGCGCGCGAGATCGACCTGGCGATCACGGCCGGCGGGTTCGCCACACGCTGGCTCAGCCACCAGGCGCTGGGCGAAGGGGGGTACGCCTGCCTCATCGACGCAGTGGCGCCGGGCCCCGTCGCCAGGGCGGGCAAGCGGCGCGGCGGCGCAGCCCCGCCCGGCCTGAGCGTGGAGGACTACGTGCACCGCGAGCATGTGCTCATCTCGTCGGGCGGCTTCATCGGCGTGGTGGACGAGGTGCTGGCCGCCACGGGCCACAAGCGCCGTGTGATTGCATCCACCACGCATTTCGCCGCCCTGCCCTACCTGCTGGCGGGAACCCGCGCGGTCGCCACGCTGCCCGCGCATGCGGCCCAGGCGATCGCGCGGATGACCGGCCTGCAGGTTCTGCCCTGCCCGATCGCCATGCCGCGCTATGCCATCGAGCTCGGCTGGCGCACCGATGCGCTCCGCGATTCGGCGGTGGCGCATGTCCGCACCATCGTGGCGCAGCAGTGGCCCCAGGGATCTGCTGCCACGGGGGCCTGAGCCCCCGGCCTGCGCCCGCCTGCCGTGCGGGGTTTCTTTCGGTATCGCGCCGGCTCAGTCGCCCGTGGTCACCAGGAAGTCGCGGCTGATGCCCCCTCCCAGGTCGTTGACCCGGTCAAGGAACTGCGTGAGGAACGCGTGCAGCCCTGTCGACAGGATTTCGTCGATGCGGCCATATTGCAGGTCGGCCAGCAGGCGGCCCGCGCGGCGCTGCGTTTCAGCCGACTGCTGATTGGCCACGACGCCCAGGTTGTCCACCACTTCGCGCAGGCAGGCGTGCAGCGAGCGGGGCATGTCGCGGCGCAGGATCAGCAGGTCGGCCACGCGGCCGGGGGTGATCACGTCGCGGTAGACCTTGCGGTAGACCTCGAAGGCCGAGACGCTGCGCAGGATGGCGCTCCAATGGTAGAAGTCGTTCTCCTGGTTGCGCTCGCTGGCCCGGCCGAAGAAGTCGTTCTTCACCGCATGGAACTTCACGTCCAGCAGGCGCGCGGTGTTGTCCGCCCGCTCCAGGAACGTGCCCATGCGCAGGAAATGAAAAGCCTCGTCCTGCAGCATCGTGCCCAGCACCACGCCGCGCGACAGGTGCGAGCGGTACTTCACCCATTCGAAGAACTGCCCCGGATCCCGTTCGAAGGCGCTGCCTTCGAGCTGGCGGTGCAGTTCCAGCCAGGTCTGGTTCTGCGTCTCCCACACCTCGGTGGTGAGGGCGCCACGCACGGCCCGCGCATTTTCGCGGGCGGCACGCAGGCACGAGAGGATGGACGAGGGGTTGTCGCCGTCGCGCACCATGAACTCGAGCACGCGCTGCGGCGTGACCTTGCCATGCTTGGCGGCATAGGCCGGGATCAGCTCGCTGATGGACAGCAGCCCTTCCCAGCCTTCCTGCGCCACGTCGGCGGACTGGGGCAGCAGCGAGGTTTCGTAGCTCACGTTGAGCATGCGGGCGGTGTTTTCCGCCCTTTCGGTGTACCTGGACATCCAGAACAGATGGTCGGCGGTGCGGCTCAGCATTTCAGAATCCTCCCTGTGATTGCGTCATGCCGCCCATGGATTGCGACTGCAGCGCCGGCGCGGCGGTGTGCTCCCCCAGCACCCAGGTGTCCTTTGTCCCGCCGCCCTGCGAGGAATTCACCACCAGCGAACCCTCCTGCAGCGCGACGCGCGTGAGCCCCCCCGCCACCATCTGCACCTCGCGGCCGCTGAGCACGAAGGGGCGCAGGTCGATGTGGCGCGGCGCGATGCCGCTCTCCACGTAGGTGGGGCAGCTGGACAGGCTGAGCGTGGGCTGCGCGATGTAGCCTGCCGGGTTGGCCAGCAGCGCGCGGCGGAAGTCCTCGATCTCGGCCTGCGTGGCCGCCGGGCCGATGAGCATGCCGTAGCCGCCCGCGCCGTGCACTTCCTTGACCACCAGGTCCTTCAGGTTCGCCAGCACGTGCTGCAGGTCATCCTGCTTGCGGCACATCCAGGTGGGCACATTCTTCAGGATGGGCTCCTGGCCCAGGTAGAAGCGGATCATCTCGGGCACGTAGGGGTAGACCGACTTGTCGTCGGCCACGCCCGTGCCCACCGCATTGCAGATGCCGACATTGCCGGCGCGGTACGCCTCCATGAGGCCGTGGCAGCCCAGCGTGGAGTTGCGGCGGAACACCTGCGGGTCGAGGAAGTCGTCGTCCACGCGGCGGTAGATCACGTCCACCCGCTGCAGGCCGCGCGTGGTGCGCATGTAGACGAACTTGTCCTTGACCACGAGGTCCTGCCCTTCGACCAGCTCCACACCCATCTGCTGGGCCAGGAAGGCATGCTCGAAGTACGCGCTGTTGTGCATGCCGGGTGTCAGGACCACCACCGTGGGCTCGTCGGCCGTGGCGGGCGCGCTGGCGCGCAGGGTCTCCAGCAGCATGTCGGGGTAATGCGCCACCGGCGCCACCTTGTGCAGGCTGAACAGCTCGGGGAAGAGCCGCATCATCATCTTGCGGTTCTCGAGCATGTAGCTCACGCCGCTGGGCACGCGCAGGTTGTCCTCCAGCACGTAGTACTCGCCCTCGCCCTGTGCATTGGGGGCGCGCACGATATCGATGCCGGCGATGTGCGCGTAGATGTTCTTGGGCACCTGCACGCCGGCCATCTCCGGCCGGTACTGGGCATTGTTGAGGATGAGATCGGCGGGCACGATGCCGGCGCGGATGATGTCCTGGCCGTGGTACACGTCGTGGATGAAGCGGTTGAGGGCCGTGACCCGCTGCACCAGCCCCTGCTGCATGCTGCTCCACTCGTGGGCCGGGATGATGCGGGGAATCAGGTCGAACGGGATCAGCCGCTCGTTGCCCGCCCCGCCCTCATCCTTGGCGCCGTAGACGGCAAAGGTGATGCCCACGCGCCGGAAGATCATCTCGGCCTCGGCACGGCGGGCCTGCATCACGTCAGGGGGCTGTTTGTTCAACCACTGCGCATAGCGCTTGTAGTGTTCCCGCACATCGCTGCCATCGAAAGGCAGCATGGCGTACATCTCGTCAAATTTCTGCATGAACTGGCCTCCTGCTGTCAGGATAGCAAGTTGTACGCCCGCACTCCCCGAACCAGCTCAAAATCTTTCCGGGGTCCCGTGCATCGGCAGGCCGGAGGGCCCGCCACGCCCGCAGATCACTCCGGCCACGGTGCCATGCGATGCTGCCAGTACCGCGCGCCGACGTCGCGTTCACACGCAACCCGCGCGGGTTGCGCCGACGACCACGCGGCAGCCCCGCAGCGGGACGACTCCACCACGCGGATCCCCCGCTCCCGGTAGCGCTGCAGCACCTCGGCCGCAGGGTGGCCAAAGCGGTTGCGGTAGCCCGCCTGCACCAAAGCAGTGCGCGGTGCCACGGCCTCCAGAAACGCCGGCGAGGACGAGGTCTTGCTCCCGTGGTGGGGCACGAGCAGCACGTCGGCCCGCACCGCGGCGCCCCGCGCCAGCAGGGCCTGCTCCTGGGCGGCCTCGATGTCACCGGCCAGCAGCGCGACAGAGCCCCTTTCCCCTCTTTCTGCGGCGGCCGCGATGCGCAGCACGCAACTGAGCGCGTTGGGCCGGGCGGTGGGCGCGGCGGCGTCTTGTGCCCCCGGGTGCAGCACCTCGAAAGACACGCCATCCCATGTCCACCGCTGGCCCGCCACGCAGGGCCTGACGGGGCGCAGTGCCTGCAGCGTGTGCTCAGCCTCGATCGAACCAGTGAGTTCGGCCCCCGGCTGCTGGGCCAGCACCGCCGCCGCGCCGCCCGTGTGGTCGGCATCGCGGTGGCTGAGCATGAGCACGTCCACGCGCTCGCCCAGCGCCCGCAGCAGCGGCACCAGCACGCGGTGGCCCGCGTCGCTTTCGCGGCTGAAACGCGGCCCTGCGTCGTACAGCAGGGCGTGGGTCGCGGTGCGCACCAGCACCGCATTGCCCTGGCCGATGTCCGCCGCCAGCAATTCGAACTGTCCCGCCGCCGGCCGCGCGGGCTGCCAGCACAGCGCGGGCCACAGCAGCGGAAGGGCCAGCCACCGCAGACGCCAGGGCAACCTCGCGGCCACAAGCGCACCCCCGGCCACGGCCAGCACGCCGGCCCACAGCGGCGCCGCGGGCATGTGGAGCACGGCCCAGGGCCACTGCGCCAGCCATTGCAGCAGTACCGCCAGCGGCTGCAGGCCGAAGGCGGCCAGGCTCCAGAGCGGCGGCCACAGCACCCCGCCCAGTGCCAGCGGAGTGACCACCAGGGTCACCCAGGGAATCGCCACCAGATTGGCGGCAAAGCCCACCACGGACACCTGGCCGAACAGCAGCAGGGTCAGGGGCGTGAGGGCCAGCGTCACCACCCACTGCTCGCGCACCAAGGCATGAAAACGCTGCCTGACGCTGGATGGATAAGCGCCATCAGCTACTGAATTAGTAGCAAACAAGATACCCACGGCGACAAAGCTGAGCCAGAAGCCTGCCTGCGCGAGCGCCCAGGGGTCCGCCACCACCACGGCCGCGCACGCCAGCAGCCACACCTGCGGCCACGGCCAGCGGCGGCCGCACAGCTGCAGCAGGGCGATGGCGCCCAGCATGGTCACCGTGCGTTGCGCAGGCACGCCCCAGCCGCTGAAAACGGCGTACGCCGCGGCCAGCGCCACCCCGGCGGCCAACGCGGCGGACGGCGCGGGCACCGCCAGGCACAGCCGCGTGGATCTTCGCCACAACGCCCCCACCGCCAGCGCGGCCAGCCATGCGAACAGCGTGATGTGAAGACCCGAAATGCTCATGAGGTGCGCGACGCCCGTGGCGCGGAACACGTCCCAGTCGGCACGGTCGATGGCACGCTGGTCACCCGTCACCAAAGCCGCCACCACGCCCGCGATGCGTGCGCGGGCGGGGTCGTCGCCGTGCACGTCGCGGGCCAGGCGGTCCAGGATCGCGTCGCGCACGGATTGCCGCAGCCGCTCCACGGGATGCCGCCAGGTCGATTGCAGATGCACCGGAGGCTCATCCCTGGGGCCCGCGCGCACATATCCCGTGGCCTGCACCCCCTGCTCCCACATCCACAGTTCGTAGTCAAACCCGTGCGGGTTGCGCAGCCCGTGCGGAGCCTTCAGCCGCACCGTCAGCGCCCAGCGGTCGCCCGCCTTCAAGGCGGGCGGCTGGCGCTGCAGGTCCACCGCTCCGCCGGGATCAAGGAACGGCCCCCCGTACCAGGCCACTTCGATGCGCGTAGGCAGGGCCACGGGGGAGCCGTTCAGGCGCGCGGCCTCCACGTCCATGCGCAGCCGGGTTCCGGCCTCGTTGGCCTGCGGCATGGCGGCCACCACGCCGGTGACACGGATGTCCTGCCCTTCCAGCGCGGGCGCCAGGCCTTCTTCCATGTAGTCCACGGCCCGCAGCCCGGCCCCCGCGAACATCGCCAGCGCGCCGGCGCACAGCGCGAGCACGGTGGCCGCCGCGCGGGCCCCGCGCCCCGCCGCCGCACGAGGGCGCCCGTGGACCGCGCGCGCGCACCACCCCAGCGCGCATGCCACCACCAGCAGCGCCGCATAGGCGGCCGCGGGCCACAGCGCGGGCTGCTGCAACTGCAGCGCAGCACCCGATACCGCCCCCAGCAACAATGCGGGCACCAGCCAGGGCACGGGGGCCGCGGCGACCGTGCCCGCAGGGGCTGGCGCAATCGCATTAGTGGTGCTTATGGCGGGCATGGGCTGATGCTAATGCGGCGCCAGGGCCGCTGCCGCTGGATTCCGCGCACCGGGCTGTGTAACACTCGCGGCCACCCCCGGTGCCGCCAGCATGGCCGGCAGCGCCGCACCGGCCGTCCCACCATCCCTTTCACTGACTTCATACCGAGGAAGACCATGAGCGTTTACGACAAGCTGAAGGAACTCAACATCACCCTGCCCCCCGTGTCGGTGCCCGCGGCCGCCTACGTGCCCTACGTGCAGACGGGCAATCTCGTGTTCCTGAGCGGCCACATCGCGCGCAAGGACGGCAAGCCCTGGGTGGCGCAGTTCGGCCGCGACATCGGCACCGACGAAGGCAAGCAGGCTGCCCGCGCGGTGGCCATCGACCTGCTGGGCACCCTGCAGGCGGCCTGCGGCGGCGACCTCACCCGCGTGCGGCGCATCGTCAAGCTGATGAGCCTGGTGAACTCCACGGGCGACTACACCGAACAGCATTTGGTGACCAACGGCGCCAGCGAGCTGCTGGGCCAGGTCTTTGGCGAAAACGGCGTCCATGCCCGCAGCGCCTTCGGCGTGGCGCAGATCCCCATGGGTGCCTGCGTGGAAATCGAGTTGATCGCCGAACTGGGACAGGGCTGAGCCCCGGCGGACAGCGAGCGAAGCGCCCCTGCGTGCAGGCGCTTCGCGGTCAAGGCCGAACCGGCACGGGGAAAGCCCCGGCGCCCGCATAGACACCCGCGCTGCCCAGCTCTTCCTCGATCGCCAGCAGGCGGTTGTACTTGGCGACGCGGTCGGAACGGCACAGCGAGCCGGTCTTGATCTGGCGCGCGCGGGTGGCAACGGCCAGGTCTGCGATCGTGACGTCTTCGGTTTCTCCCGAGCGGTGCGACACGACGGCCGAGAACCCGGCGCGCGCCGCCATGTCGATGGCGGCCAGCGTCTCGCTGAGGGTGCCGATCTGGTTGGGCTTGATGAGGATGGCGTTGGCCGCGCCGTCGGAAATGCCGCGCTCCAGGATCGCGGTGTTGGTGACGAACAGGTCGTCGCCCACCAGCTGAACATGCTGGCCGAGCCTGCGCGTGAGCAGCGCCCAGCCCTCCCAGTCGCTCTCGGCCAGGCCATCCTCGATGGACAGGATGGGGTAGTGCGCGACCAGTTGCGCCAGGTAGTCGACGAACTCGGCCGGCGTGTAGGCCTTGTGCTCCCCAGCCAGCTCGTAGCGGCCCTCGTGCAAAAGCTCGGAACTGGCGACGTCCAGGCCGAGCCAGATGTCCTTGCCCGCGCGCAGCCCGGTCGTTTCGATGGCCGCCAGGATCATGTCCAGCGCGGCGGCGTTGGAGGGCAGGTCGGGCGCGAAGCCGCCTTCGTCGCCCACCGCGGTGGTCCTGCCCTGTGCCTTGAGCAGGCTCCTGAGCGCATGGAACACCTCGGCGCCCTGGCGCAAGGCCTCCTTGAAGCTGGGCGCCTGCACGGGCAGGATCATGAACTCCTGAATGTCCACGTTGTTGTCGGCATGCGCCCCGCCATTGATGATGTTCATCATCGGCACCGGCAGTTGGGGCGCCACGCCGCCAGTGGCGAGCGCGCGGTACAGCGGCAGCTTGCGCTGCGCGGCCCGGGCCTTGGCGGCCGCCAGCGAAACCGCCAGGATCGCATTGGCACCCAGGCGTGATTTGTCCGCACTGCCATCCAGCGCGATCATGTGCCGGTCCAGCGCCCCCTGGTCGCTGGCGTCCATGCCGCGCAACGCCTGGCGCAGTTCGCCATTGACGTGCGACACCGCCAGGGCGACACCCCTTCCGCCATAGCGCCGCATGTCCCTGTCGCGCAGCTCGACCGCCTCGCGCGACCCGGTGGAGGCCCCGGAAGGCACGGCCGCAAAGCCGCTGCTGCCGTCCTGGAGCACGACCGTGGCCGCCACCGTGGGGTGGCCCCGAGAGTCCAGGATCTCGATGCCGTGAATGTCCTTGATGGCTGTCATGGTGCTCAAGCCTTTGCGATGTGGATGAAGTTGGTGCTGCCCACGACGCCGAAGGGCGTACCGGCGGCGATGCACAGCTGGTCACCGTCCCGGGCAATGCCCTCCTGGCGCGCCACGCGGCGGGCCTGCTCGACGAGCTCGGGCACGCCGCTGACCGGCGCATCGGCATGGACCGAGTGGATGCCCCAGGCCAGCGCCAGGCGGCGGGCGATGTGCATGTCCGGGGTGATGCTGAGCACGGCAGCGGCCGGCCGCTCCCGCGCCGCACGCAGCGCCGTCGCCCCTGAGCGCGAGTAGGTCACGATGGCGGCCATGGGCAGCAGTGCCGCCGCCGTGCGCAGGCATTGGCAAATGACATCGGCCACGCTGTCGCCCAGCGCGCGCGACGAGGCTTCCACGATCTCGCGGTAGTGCGGATCAGACTCCACCTCGCGGATGATGCGGCCCATCATCGCGACCGCCTCGCGCGGGTAGCGGCCAGAGGCCGACTCGGCCGACAGCATGACGGCATCGCTGCCCTCGTAGACGGCCGTCGCCACATCGGAGGCCTCGGCGCGTGTCGGCACCGGCGCATGGACCATGGAGTCCAGCATCTGCGTGGCGACGATGACCGGCTTGCCGGCGGCGCGGCAGGCGCCGACGATGCGCTTCTGGATGCGCGGCACCTGCTCTGCCGGCAGCTCCACCCCCATGTCGCCGCGCGCGACCATGATCGCGTCGGCCCGCGCGATGATCGCGTCCAGGGCATCGATCCCCGCCGGTTTCTCCAGCTTGGCCAGCACACCGGCGCGCCCTTGCACGATGGCATGGACTTCGTCCAGGTCCTCGGGGCGTTGGACGAAGGACAGCGCCACCCAATCCACCCCCAGCGACAGGCCAAACGCCAGGTCGGCCCGGTCCTTGGGCGTGAGCGCCGAGATCGGCAGCAGGACCGATGGCACGTTGACCCCCTTGCGCTCGGACAGGGTCCCGCCCGCCATGACCACGGTGTCCGCGAACCCGGGGCCGCAGTCCGTCACGCGCAGCCGCAGCTTGCCGTCGTCGAGCAGCAGGTCCGTACCGGCGACCAGGGCCGCGAAGATCTCGGGGTGCGGCAGTGGCGCCCGGCTGGCGTCCCCGGGGCGGTCTTCCAGGTCGAGCCTGAAGCGCGCACCGGCCCGCAGCTCGACTGGACCATCGGCAAAAGTGCCGATGCGCAGCTTGGGGCCCTGCAGATCCTGCAGGATGGCGATCGGCCGGCCACGCTCCTGTTCGATCCGCCGGATCATCTCCAGGCTGGCGCGGTGCTGGGCATGGCTTCCGTGGCTGAAGTTCAGGCGGAACACATCGGCCCCGGCGTCGAACAGGGCCCGGATCGTGGCGGCGTCGGAACTGGACGGGCCCAGGGTGGCGACGATCTTGGCGCGGCGGTCGCGGCGCGAGGCGGCGGCCCCGCTCAAGGGGTAGACGGCAAGCGTGGTCATGGGTAAAGCTTCCTGGAAGGGTTGCGGAATCCGGCGGCTGGCCGGCAGCGCCCTTGCGGGCAGTGCCGGCCCTTGACGCTCAGAAGTTGTGCTGGAGACCGACGTCGTAGCCGAGCTTCTCCGTGACCGCCTTGCTGTCGCGGGCCACGTTGGTGTACAGGAAGGTCCGCCTGGACAGGTGGTGGAAGTAGCCGATGCCGAACTTGCGGGCTTCCGAACGCAGCGAACCATCCGGCTTGCGCGTCTTGGCAGTGACGAAGCCGGCCTTGATTTCACCCACCCCCACCCCGTAGGTCACGCCCAGCAGCATGGACTTGAAGTCGTCATTGCGGGTCGTCACGCCCCGGGCCAGGCCGAGGGCCAGCCGGGCCTGGCCGACCTTGTAGGCCGCGCCCAGGCTCAGCAGGTGGTCGTCCGCATGGGCGGGGTCTTCCCAGCCGATGGCCAGCAGCACCGGGCCGACGTGGGTGTTGGCCCCGACCGAGAACGGACGGCGGGGCCCTGCGTTGGAAGCCTCCTGCTGGGCCTCGGCGGACGAGACCGCGATGTGCAGGTCCTTGCGCCGCAAGTCATAGCGCACGGAGTCGGAGACACGGGTCTTCGAGATGCCGCCACGCCATGCGGTGCGCAGCTGGGCCACGGTGTCGCCGCCCCAGGGATCGATCACGTTCTGCACCGTGGAGTAGGCGGCGGTGTACTGGCGGCCCAGGTTGACCGTGCCCCAGGCGGCGTGCCCGATGCCCAGGGTCGAGTAGCCCTGCCAGAAGATGTTCGGATTGGCGGGTTGGCCCGTGTCCGGCGAGAAACGGTGCTCCAGCCCGAAGGCGGCGTGCCAGCCCCCGCCCAGGTCCTCCTGGCCGCGAAAGGCCAGGCGGCTGCCCGCCCCGTCCAGCATTTCACTGGACGTGGCGCCGATGTTCTTGCCGATCCCGAGGTCCAGCTTGCCGGACAGCGTGAGGTTGGAGGACTGGGCCTGCGCGGGCACGGCGGTGGCACCGAGCGCGGCGGCGAGGAGGAGTGACTTGTGGATGTTGCTGTGCATGGTGGAAATCCTTGGGGTCTTGTGAAGCCACGCCGGGCGCGCTGCGCCACTGCATGCGGTGTGCATGCAGATCGACGGCGGTGGTGGCGCGGTGTGGCGGGGGGGGACGCTGCGGGGATCGCAGCGGCGGCGATGTGGGCGGCCGGCGCTCAGGGCAGTTCGAGCACCCGGCGCAGTTCAGCCTTCGCGGCCTCGAAGTCGGCGCGGTAGCTGGGGTTTTGCGGCGCCAATGCGGCGATCAGCACGGCCAGTTGCCTGCCGGCCTCCACGTCGCTGGGGTAGTGCACCCCGCCCAGCACCCGGTTGTCGCCAAACTCCCTGGCGCGCGCCAGGATCTGCGGACGCCACTCGGGCACCATGTCCGCCAGCGCCATGCCGGTCAGGAAACCGAAGGCGGCATGGCCGCTCGGATACGAGCCGCTATGCGAATACTTGGCCACCGGTTGCAGGCGCTTGTCCACCACGGGCGGACGTTCGCGCTTCCAGAGCTCCTTGCCTTGCTTGTTGAAGCCGCTCTCGGTCTTGTACAGCCGCTTGAAGAAGGCAGCGACCAGGGGCAGGCCCTGCTCCGTGAACTTGGGGCCCATGACATTGGCAAACCGGAACACGCTCTGCTCCAGATCGGCCACCGACCTGGCCGCCTGTTCGGGTGTCCGCAATCGCTGCAGTTCGAGCATCAGCTCGATCTCCTTGCCCGCCACCTCCGCGGGTGGGGGCGGCGCCATGAAGCGGGTGGAATCGAGTTGCGCGGCATCGAGGTAGACAGCAGGCGCCTCGCCCTTGGCCAGGGCAGCGTTGCCAGTCAGTGCCAGCAGCGAAAAGCAGACGCTGAGCAATAGCTTGTTCATCTTCATGGAGGTCTCCAGTGGTGGGTATGGATACGCCGATGCGGTGGCAGGCCGTGGGGCCCGTGCCATATCGAGCCGGGCGAAGCCTACGGAATGCGCTGGCGGGAATCCAATCACCATTTCTGATGCCCAGGATCAGCGTGGCCTCGCGGGAGGCAACGCGCCTGTGGCGCCCCCCCGGCAGGGCGCGCCGGCCTGGGACTTTCCCGGATGTCCCCCGGCAGGCCCGCCGCCCGGCACCACCAGGCGCATGCACGGCTTGATGATGCGCATCACAAAGTCTGATTGGACGCACTTGCCGGTTTTGGCGGAGCATTCACCCGACCCAAGAAGACCTGTCGGCACCCGCCGCGCATAACGTTGAAGGAGACATCCGTGACAATCCGCCCCATTCTCAAAACTGCCGCGTTGGCGGCATTCCTGCTCGCCGCCGGGGCCCAGGCCGGCACCGTCTCGGTGGTGACCTCCTTTCCCAAGGAACTGACCCAGGCCTACAAGACCGCCTTCGAAAAGGCCCATCCCGACATCAAGCTGGAAATCCTCAACAAGAGCACCACCGCCGGCGTGGCCTATGTGCGCGAACTCAGCGCGGGGCAGCGCCCCGAAGTGTTCTGGGCGTCGGCGCCCGATGCGTTCGAGGTGCTGGGCAAGGGCAAGCTGCTCGAGCGCATTCCGGACCTCGCCAATCCCGCGGTGCCCAAGGACATCGCCGGCTATCCCATCAACGATCCGGACGGCTTCTACCTGGGCCAGGCCCTGGGGGGCTATGGGCTGATGTGGAACACCCGCTACCTCGCGGCCAAGAAGCTTCCCACGCCCGCCGAGTGGGCGGACCTGACCAAGCCGGTCTACCACAGCCACGTGGCCCTGAGCTCGCCCTCCCGCTCGGGCACGACGCACTTGACGATCGAGGCCATCCTGCAGGGCGAGGGCTGGGACAAGGGCTGGAACCAGGTGCTGCAGATTGCCGGCAACTCGGCCGCGATCACCGAACGCAGCTTCGGCGTGCCCGACGGCGTCAACAACGGACAGTTCGGCATCGGCCTGGTGATCGACTTCTTCGGCCTGAGCGGCAAGTATTCGGGCTTTCCGGTGGAGTTCGCCTACCCGTCGGTCACCGCGGTGGTGCCAGCCAACATTGCGCTCATCAGCGGGGGCAAGAACCCGGCCGAGGCGCGGCGCTTCATCAGCTTCGCCCTGTCCAGGGAAGGACAGGAACTGCTCACGCTCCCGCAGCTGGCGCGCCTGCCGGTGCTGCCGCCGGACAAGATGAAAATGCCCGCCGGCTACCCCAACGCCTTCGAGGTCGCCAAGCGCGCCAAGGTGAAGTTCGATCCCGAGCTGTCCGCCGCGCGCTACTACGTGGTGACCGCCCTGTTCGACCAGGTGATCACCTTCCGCCACAAGGAACTGCAGGCGGCCACGCTGGCCATCCACCAGGCCGAGGCAGCCCTGGCCGGAAAACCCAACACCGAGGCCGCCAACCGCGTCAGGCGGGCGCGCGAACTGGCCTTCACGCCCCCCGTGACCGAGGCCATGGCCAAGGACCCGGCGTTCCTGAACCTGTTCACGTCCAACAAGAAGAACGCGGACACCAACAGGGAGGTGACGGCCACCGAAGGCGGCTGGAACAGCAAGGCGCTCGACAACTACCGGATGGCGCGCCAGCTCGCCGAAGAAGCCCGGGCCCTTGCCAAGTAAAGGACCACTCATGTCGCGCATCTTCCATCTGGCCCGGCCGGGCGCCTGGCTGGCGGCCGGCCTGGTGCTGGCCTTCCTGCTGCTGTTCCTGGTGCTGCCCGTCGCCTGGGTGTTCTTCTCGGCCTTCGTCAACGCCGACGGCAGCCTGACCCTGGGCCATTTCGCGGCCTTCTTCCACCAGCCGCTGATGACCGAGGCTTTCTGGAACAGCCTCTACGTCGCCACCATGGCCACGATCGCGGCGGCGCTGATCGCCGTGCCGCTGGCCTATTTCACGGTGCGCTTCGAGTTCCGCGGCGCGCTATTGATCCAGACCCTGGGGGTGCTGCCGCTGATCATGCCGCCCTTCGTCGGCGCGGTGGCGATGCAGCTGATCTTCGGCCGCTCGGGCACGGTGAACCTGCTGCTCGAGCAGCACCTGGGTTTCACGGTTCCGATCATGGACGGCCTCAACGGGGTGATCTTCGTCGAGGCGCTGCATTACTTCCCCTTCATCCTCATGAACCTGACGCTGGCGCTGCGGAACATCGATGGCGCCATGGAGGAGGCGGCGTTGAACCTGGGCTGCCGCGGCTGGCGCCTGTTCCGCCGGGTCATCTTCCCGCTGGCGATGCCCGGCTTCGTGGCGGGGGCGTCGCTGGTGTTCGTCAAGGTGTTCGACGACCTGGGCACGCCGCTGGTGCTGGGCACCACCAACATGCTGGCGCCGCAGGCCTACCTGCGCATCACCCAGGTGGGCATCGACGACCCGCTGGGCTACGTCATCAGCGTGCTGATGATTGCCTTCTCGATCGCGGCCATGGCGCTGTCGGCCCGCGTGCTCAAGGGCAAGGACTATGCGACCACGCAAAAGGGCGGCGGCGCCATCCAGCGCCGCAGGCTTTCCCCGCTGGGCACGGTGCTGGCTTACGCGTGGATCGGCTTCATCCTGCTGCTGACGCTGTCCCCTCACATCGGCGTGCTGCTGCTGTCGTTCGCCTCCGTGTGGAGCTTCGCCCCGCTGCCCGACGGCTTCACGGCGGCCCACTACGCCACCGTGTTCCAGGACGCTGGCGGCATGATCTCCAACACCCTGCTGTACTGCGGCATGGCGGCCGGCATCGACGTGCTGCTGGGCACGACCATCGCCTATCTGATCATGCGCACCCGGTTGCCGGCCCGCCAGTGGCTGGACTGGATCGCCACGGCGGCGCTGGCCGTGCCGGGGCTGGTGCTGGCGATCGGCTACCTGCGTTTCTTCAAGGGTGTCCTGGTGCCAGGCACCGACGTGCTGCTCACCAGCACCTGGGTGGTGATCATGATTGCCTATGCCGTGCGCCGGCTGCCCTATGCCCTGCGCTCGTGCGTCGCCGCGCTGCAGCAGGTGCACATTTCGCTGGAGGAGGCCGCCGAAAGCCTCGGCGCGACCAAGATGCGCACCATCCGGCGCGTCGTCGTGCCGCTGATGGCGGGCGGGATCCTGGCTGGCTTCGTCACCAGTTTCATCACGGCGGCGGTCGAGCTGTCGGCCACCATCCTGCTGACCTCCTCGCAGTCGCAGGCGCCCATGAGCTATGGCATCTACCTGTACATGCAGAGCATCGCGGGCCGTGGCCCTGGCGCGGCACTGGGCGTTCTGGCGATCGCGGTCGTCGCGATCGGCACCTATGCCTCCCACGTGATCGTGGAGCGCACCGGCAGCCGCCTGAAGCAGCGGCCGGTCGATGAAGACCTGCCTCCCCTGCCCATCCTTCCCGCAGAAGTTGCTCCGGTACGCACCTGAGCCCTGCCCTCCCCCCCGATTGGAGACAAGCACCATGAAAAAAATCAGTGTCCAATGCCGCGGCATCCGCCTGGCCTATGGCAGCAACGAAGTCCTGAAGGACATCCACATGGAGATCAGGCCGGGCGAGTTCTTTGCGCTGCTGGGGCCGTCCGGTTCCGGCAAGTCCACCCTGCTGCGCCTGATCGCCGGCTTCAACCAGCACCAGCACGGAGAGCTGCTGATCGACGGGCGCGACGTCACCGGGATGGCGCCCTGGCAACGCAACGTGGGCATGGTGTTCCAGAGCTATGCGCTGTGGCCGCACCTGAGCGTCTGGGACAACGTGGCCTTCGGCCTGGTGGAGCGCCGGGTCTCCAAGGCCGAGCAGGTCCGCAAGGTCGAGGCCGCGCTGGCCACCGTGGGCCTGGAGCGCTTTGCCCGGCGCCGGCCGGGCCAGCTGTCCGGCGGGCAGCAGCAGCGCGTGGCGCTGGCGCGCACCATCGTGATCGAGCCGCAGGTGCTGCTGCTGGACGAGCCCCTGTCCAACCTGGACAAGTCGCTGCGCGTACAGATGCGCCAGGAACTGCTGCAGCTGCAGCGCCGCCTGGGCATCACCACCATCTTCGTCACGCACGACCAGGAAGAGGCCATGACCACGGCCGACCGCATGGCGGTGCTCGACAAGGGCGTGGTGCAGCAGGTGGGCACGCCCCAGGACCTGTACGACCTGCCTGCCAACGAGTTCGTGGCCGGCTTCGTCGGCACCATGAACCTGCTGCAGGGCACGGTGCAAGCCCGCGACGGGCATGACGTCACCCTCGACATCGAGGGTGTGGGACGGCTGCAGGTGCCCGCGCACGGCCATGCCCCGGCCAGCGGACGGGCGGTACTCAGCTTCCGGCCGCATGCGCTGCAGATCGATGCCGCGGCGGCGCGCAGTGACATGCGCTACGTCTGGATGAACGGCATCGTCGAATCCAGCGAGTTCCTGGGCGAGGCCACGCGCTACCAGGTCCGGGTGGGGACGCAGTCCGTGGCCGTGGACCAACCGCACCACCTGGGCGCATCCAAGTTCGTGGCCGGCAGCCCCGTGGGCATTGGCCTGGAGCCGGCGCAGACACGGCTGCTGCCCGCCTGAATCGAGCCCCCGGCTCAACCCCCGGGACTTTTCCCTACCGGGCATTAGTCCCGATGCGTAGAAGCGGCCATCGCAACGACACTCGTGGCAATGGCTTGTGCAACCGCCAGACATCAGGAACAGCAGCGCGCATGAACAGGGTCAGTGTCAGATGTGAGCAACTGCAGCTCTCCTACGGCAGCGTCGTGGTGCTGGACGGCGTGACGCTGGAGATCGAGCCGGGCGAGTTCTTCGCCCTGCTGGGGCCCTCCGGCTCCGGCAAGTCCACCCTGCTGCGCGTCATCGCGGGCTTTCTCCAGCACCAGGCCGGGCGGCTTGTCATCGACGGGCGGGAACTCACCACCGAGCCCGCATGGGAGCGGCGCGTGGGCGTGGTGTTCCAGAACTACGCCTTGTGGCCCCACTTGAACGTGCGGGAGAACGTCGCCTTCGGGCTGGTGGAGCGAAGGCTTCCCGGCAAGGTGATCGAGCAGCGCGTGTCGGAGGTGCTCGACCAGGTGGAACTGGGTGCCTTCGCCCACCGCAACCCGAGCCAGCTGTCGGGCGGCCAGCAGCAGCGGGTCGCGCTGGCGCGCACGCTGGTAACCCAGCCCCAGGTGCTGCTGCTCGACGAGCCCCTGTCCAACCTCGACCGTTCACTGCGCGTGCAGATGCGCCAGGAACTGCTCAAGCTGCAGCGGCGGCTGGGCATCACCACGATTTTTGTGACACACGACCAGGAAGAAGCAATGACCAGCGCCGACCGGATTGCCGTCCTGAACAACGGGCGTGTGCAGCAGATCGGCACCCCGATCGCGCTCTACGACTACCCCGCCACCCCGTTCGTCGCGGGCTTTGTCGGCACCATGAACATGCTGGAGGGAACCGTCCGCTGCAGCCGCGGAAACGCCGTTTCCCTTGACGTCCCGGGCTGGGGCGAGATCGTGATCAGCTCCGATGCGGTGCCCGAGGATGGCCGCCGCGTCATCGTGGCCATCCGGCCGCAGACCATCCGGCTCGACGTGGCGGACGCGCGGCTCGACGCGCGCTTCGTGTGGCTGCCAGGCATGGTCGAGACGGTCGAGTTCCACGGTGCATTTGCGCGCTACCAGGTGCAGGTCGGCCCGCATGCCGTGGTCATCGACCAGCCACACCACGCAGGCCTGTCGAAATTTCCGGCCGGCGGTGCGGTGTCGGTCGGCATCGATCCCTCCCTGGTCCGCCTGTACAGCAGATGAGCCGTGCGCAGCGTGTGAGCGATGGAACTCTATCAAGTCCGGGCCTTTGTCACCGTCGCGCGCATCGGCAACGTCACCAAGGCGGCCGAAGCACTGCACGTCACCCAGCCGGCGGTCACCGGACAACTCAAGAGCCTGGAGCAGAGCCTGGGCGTGACCCTGTTCGACCGCAGCGCCGGCCGGCTCACGCTCACGCGCACCGGTGAACTGCTGCTGCCCAAGGCAGAGGCGTTGCTGGCCGCGGGCAGCGAACTGAGTTCGGTGGCCCGGCAGCTGCGCGGCGAGCTGACGGGACGCATTGACTTCGGCCTGCCCAGCGAGCCTGCCGACTTCCTGCGGCTGGGCGAGATGGCCGCCAGCGTGCACCAGGCGCTGCCCCTGGTGGAGCTGCGCACGCGCAGCTACTCATCGCTGCAATTGCTGGACCTCATCCGCGCCGGCACACTTTCCGCGGGCTACTTCATCGACGCCAATCCGCCGCGCGACCTGCAATGGGTCGCCTTGCGTTCGGTGACCTACCGGGTGGCGGTGCCTGTGCGGATGAGCGAGTCCGTGCAGCGGGGCGGGTGGCGCACGCTGGCCGAACTGCCCTGGGTCGACGGCCTGGCCGACTCCCACATCCACCAGTTGATGCGGGCACTGTTCGAGCGCCAGGGCCTGGCGCCGCGCATTGTCATGCAGGCAGAGGAAACCAGCGGGCTGGACGCCTATGTGCGCGCTGGCAGCGGGTGCGCGCTGCTGCGCGAAGAGGTCGCAGTCCGGGGCAGCGAGCGCCAGGACTGGATGATCTGGGGGCCTGCGCAGCTTGATGCAAAACTCTATCTCGTCACCTCGGCGGAAGGGGCCAGCGATCCGCTCACGGTGGCGCTGACGTCGATGATCCGCGGGGTCTGGAATCAATAGGCAATAGGCGGGCGGGAACGCCGCGCTGCGGGTGCCCGCAATGCTGGACGGCCAGATCGAGTGGCCCGGCCGCGCGGCATGCCCCGCGGCGGCCCAATCACCGCACACAGGCAGCAGGGGTCAGAAAGACTCCCACTCCTCTTCAGACCCTTGGGCCACCGCCGGCTTGCGGCTGGAAGGCCCGGACACGGCAGGCGCCGCCTGCGCCTTGGCCGCCGCCGGCCGGTGGGCCGCTTTGGCCGCCGGGGCTGCGGAGGGAGGCCGCGGTGCCGTGGCGGAAGCCGCGGGCAGGGGCGCCCGCTGGGCGGCCGCGGCACGGGCGGCGCCAATGGCCGCCTGCGCCGGTCCATGGCTGGCGGCATTCACCTTGAACATCGACACCACCTGCGCCAGCTGGTCCGCCTGCTCCCGCAGGCTCTGCGCGGCGGCGGCGCTCTCCTCCACCAGCGCCGCGTTCTGCTGGGTCATCTGGTCCAGGTTGCCAATCGCCTGGTTGACCTGCGAGACCCCGGCGCTCTGCTCCGAGGAGGCGGCGGTGATCTCGCCAATCATGTCCGTCACCCGCTGCACCGACTGCACGATGTCGGTCATGGTGGTGCCGGCATCGGTCACCAGCCGCGAGCCCGCCTCCACTTTTTCCACCGATGCGCTGATGAGCTGCTTGATTTCCTTGGCGGCCTCGGCACTGCGCTGCGCCAGGCTGCGCACCTCGCTGGCCACCACGGCGAAGCCACGCCCCTGCTCGCCCGCGCGCGCCGCCTCCACCGCCGCGTTCAGCGCCAGGATGTTGGTCTGGAACGCGATGCCGTCGATCACGCCGATGATGTCGGCGATCTTCTTGCTGCTGTGGTTGATGTCCTGCATGGTGACCACCACCTGGGTCACGACCTCGCCGCCACGGCGCGCCACGCCCGTGGCGCCCGCCGCGAGGCTGCTGGCCTGCTGCGCGCTGCCCGCGCTTTGCTGGATGGTGCTCGTGAACTGCTCCATGGCCGCGGCTGTTTGCTGCAGGTTGCTGGAGGTCTGCTCCGTGCGGGACGACAGGTCATGGTTGCCGGTGGCGATCTCGGCGCTGGCGATGGCGATGCTGTCGGTGCTCTGGCGCACCTGGTGCACCATCCGGCCCAGGGCGCTGCTCATGGTGTAAAGCGAGCGCAGCAGGTCACCGAACTCATCGCCCCGGGTCACGGATTCCTGCATGCTCAGATCGCCACCCGCGATGCGCTCGGCCAGCCCGCTGGCCTGCTCCAGCGGCCGCTGGATGCTGCCGATCAGATAGTAGGCGCCCACCACGATGGCCAGCAGCAGCAGGCCCACGGCCACGGCGGCGATCTTCACGGTGAGCATGCGCGACGCGGCCATCTCCCGCTGCCGGACCTCGGCGGTCTGTTGCTGCTGCTGCACGAAGTCCCGCAGTGTCTGCAGGTAGGCGGCCACGGCCGGGTTGTACGACTGCTTGACCAGCACCACCGCCTGGTCCTGCTGGCCATCGCCCTTGAGCTTGCGGGCCTGGCCGCGCAGGTCCGTCATCGTCTTGCGGGCGGCGGCGATCTTGGCCATCTGCGCCTTGTCGGCTTCGGACAGCGCCATGGATTCGAGCGATTTCTGCACCTCGCTGATCTGCACGGAAGTCGCCGCGATCAGGTCCTTGAACTCGGCCTCGACGGCGTTGTCGCTGCTCACGATCAGCGCCTGAGTGCGCGCCGCATTGGTCTCGGTGAGGCCGGACCAGCGCAGCGCCGCCTGCACACGCGCCTCCATGTCCTTGGTCATCATGTCCGCCTCGGCCTGCACCTTGGCCGAGCGATAGCCGGAAAACCCCACCACCGCCGCCAGCAGCACCACGATCAGCAAGACCGCCATCCAGAGTTTATGGGCCATCCGGAATCGCTTGGGCATGGTGTTCTCCTGCAGCCTTGTGTTGGCGCGCAGATATTTGCACGCTGTTACACCATTGCACAAACCCGGACCTGATGCATGAGGGTCATCCCCAGGGCCCGCGCTGCACGGCAAGGCCCCGCATTGCAGCCCCGAACCACGCTGCGCAAGGGCTCGGGGCAACAGGGGCGCCCGGGTGCCACCTGGCCCAGCCACCCGGCCCTTCCAGGGCGGCGAATCGGGCAGTCTGCGAGATAGCTGGCAATGGGCGAGGCCCACGCACTGGGCTGCACGCACGGGCCGCTTTGCCGCCAAGCCGGCGGCAGGATCAACACCGGTCTTTCACGGACCGGCATGGCAACCCTACCGTGGTCGGGTTCACGCGCGGCGGCGCAGCCGTCAAACTGGCCCGAATCCATCTCCCAAGGCCACCATCACATGACAACCTCCCGCACGTTCCGCCGCGCGCACCTCGGCGCCCCCTTCCTGATCGCACTGGGCCTGTCCGGATGCGCCGCCACCATCAGCCAGGAGGGACTGGAACAGCGCACCTCGGCGGCCATTGGCCGCCAGGTGGGCGCCTTCACCATCACCCACAAGAGCGAAGAAACCGGCGGACGCATCAACTACACCGCCAAGACCACCGACGGCGCCACCTACCAGTGCTACATGTACTCCGCCACGGGGTTCCAGAAAGCCATGTCGTTCGGACAGACGCCGAATTCGGATGCCATCTGCACGCCGATGGCGGGCAAGGCGGCGGCACCTGCAGCCGCCCCGGCCTCCTGCAACGCGCTCAGCAAAGCCGCGGGCAAATGCTGAAGCGCTGATCCAGGCACGGCAGCAGGCCGTCAGGCCCCGGCGCCCAGGAAGGTTTCGAAGCGCGCCAGCTCTTCGTCCAGCGCGCGCCGAAAAACCGCGCCGCGGGGCGGGCGACCCGCCACAAAACCCAGCGCGTGCCGCAGTTGCCCGCGCTCCATGCGCAGGTTGGCCCAGCCCACCATCTGTTCGCCCCACAGCACGGGCAACGCATAGTGGCCCATGGTGCGCCTGGAGGCGGGCACATACGCCTCGAACCGGTACGCCCAGCCCCACAGCATCTCGAAGCGGCGGCGGTCCCAGACCACGGGATCAAACGGTGCCAGCAGCCGCACGCCCGCGTCCGGCTGGTGGCGGCGCGATGCCGGGTTCTCCTGCGCGGGCCAGAACCAGGCCGTGCCGTCGACCACCGCATGGCCGTAGCGCGACTGCGCGGCCTTGGCCACCGCGCGCGCTTCGGCCGCCAGTTGTGGGGCGCCGTACCGCAGCAAAGTGACGAGGTAGCCCAGGCTGGGCGCGGGCAGCGGCGCATACAGCGCCACGATGCGGTCAACCAGGGCTTCGGCACGCGCCATGCGGGCGGCGGGGCTGGCATTCTGCCCGGGGTGCTCCACCGGCGCATACACCCGGGTGCCCGATTCGCGGCGGCACACCCGCAGCCAGCCGTGGTGGTGCATGGCATCCAGCAGGCGGGTGCTCGCGTTGAGCTCTCCGCCCCAATAGCCCGCCACGCGGCCATGGTGCGCAAACGCCTCGCTGACCTCGCGCGGGTGCACCACGCCCCGCTCCTGCACGAAGGCCAGCACCTCGCGCGCACGCCCGGTGGTGGCCGCATCCCAGGGCCGGCGCGGCGTGCGCGGGTGCAGCAGCGCCAGCATGTCGCGCGACACGAAGCCGTAGTTGACGAAGGCGTCTTCCTCGATGCCCAGCCGTTCGTAGCGGCGCTCCAGGTCACCCGCGCGGTAGCCGCGCACCCGCATGCGCAGGATCAGGTCCTGCGCCCGCGCGGGCGCCCGCATCGGGTCGGCCTGCACAAAACCAAGCTTGCGGATCGCGCCGGGCAGCGTCAGTGGCTTGAACAGGCTGCGTGCAATCGCGTAGCGGCGCAGATCATCCAGCGTGGGTGAGCGCGCCATCGCTTGGAGCGTGTTCAACGTCTTTTTGGAGTCGCACAAGTACCTTGACCCAAGGGTTGGAGTGAAATCGGGCGATTGCACTCCAATGCAACCTCCCAGAAGGCATTGAACACGCTGTTACTCCACGCGCGCCACGGCCGCAGGCTTGAAGCCCAGGTCGGCCGCCTTGCCCTTGCGCCCGCGCGCGGCCCGGGCGTTGTTGAGCGAGCGGATCTCCAGGGTCTCCTCGCGCTCCTTGCCACCCCGGCCGATGCCCTCGATGCGGATGCTGCGCGTATAGGCCGCGGCACCGGCCAGCGTGTCCTTGGCCTCCAGGTCGATCAGCATCAGGCCACGGCCGCCATTGGCCATGGTCTTGAGCTCGGTGATCTCGAAGGTCAGGATGCGCCCGCCCGCCGAGGCGCAGGCCACGTGCGTGGCCGGCGCGAGCGGCTGGCCGCCGGTGCTGCCCGCCGCATGCGAAGGGGGGCACACGGTCTCGCCCTCGCCCAGCGTGAGGAAGGCCTTGCCGCCCTTCTGGCGCGAGACCATGTTCTCCACCGAGGCCAGGAAGCCATAGCCGCCCGAGTTGGACAGCAGCAGGCTGGCACTGGCCGGCCCGGCGAAGTAGTGCAGGAGCTGCGTGCCCGACTCGAGCTCGATCAGCGTGGTCACGGGCTGGCCGTCGCCGCGCGCACCGGGCAGCACCGACACCGGCACCGAGTACACCCGGCCATTGCTGCCGAAGGCCAGCAGGGTATCCACCGTGCGGCACTCGAAGGTGCGGTACAGGCCGTCGCCGGCCTTGAAGGCGAAGCTCGCCGCCTCGTGGCCATGGCCGGTGCGCGCGCGCACCCAGCCTTTTTGCGAGACCACCACGGTCACGGGCTCGTCCACCACCTTGACCTCGGCCACGGCCTTCTTCTCGGCCTGGATCAGCGTGCGGCGCGCGTCAGCGAAGGTCTTGGCGTCGGCCTCGATCTCCTTGACCATCAGGCGGCGCAGCGAACCCGGGTTGTTCAGGATGTCCTCGAGCTTGCCCTGGCTTTCGCGCAGTTCCTTGAGCTCCTGCTCGATCTTGATGGCTTCGAGCCGCGCGAGCTGGCGCAGGCGGATTTCAAGGATGTCCTCGGCCTGGCGATCGCTGAGATTGAAGCGCGCGATCAGCGCGGCCTTGGGATCCTCGGCCGCACGGATGATGGCGATCACCTCGTCGATGTTGAGCAGCACGGTCTGCCGCCCCTCGAGGATGTGGATGCGGTCCAGCACCTTGCCCAGGCGGTGCTGCGAGCGGCGGGTGATGGTGCCCTGGCGGAAGGAGATCCACTCCTCCAGCATCAGGCGCAGCGACTTCTGCACCGGCCGGCCGTCCAGGCCCACCATGGTCAGGTTGATCGGCGCCGAGGTCTCCAGGCTGGTGTGGGCCAGGAGCGCGGTGACCAGCTCCTGCTGCGGCGTCTTGCCGGTCTTGGGCTCGAACACCAGGCGCACCGGCGCGTCCTTGCTCGACTCGTCGCGCACCACGTCCAGCACGGCCAGCATGCTGGCCTTGAGCTGGGTCTGGTCCTGGCTCAGCGCCTTCTTGCCGGCCTTGACCTTGGGGTTGGTGATTTCCTCGATCTCCTCGAGCACCTTCTGCGAGCTCACGCCCGGGGGCAGCTCGTTGACGACGAGCTGCCACTGGCCGCGCGCGAGTTCCTCGATCTTCCAGCGCGCGCGCACCTTGAGGCTGCCGCGGCCGGTGCGGTAGGCGTCGGCGATGTCGGACGCAGCGCTGATGATCTGCCCCCCACCCGGGTAGTCGGGCCCGGGCACCAGGGCCAGCAGGTCTTCGGCGCTGAGCGAAGGCGTCTTGATGAGCGCAATGCAGGCATCGGCGATCTCGCGCAGGTTGTGGCTCGGGATCTCGGTGGCCAGGCCCACGGCGATGCCGCTGGCGCCGTTGAGCAGCGCGAACGGCAACCGCGCGGGCAGCTGGCGCGGCTCCTCCGTGCTGCCGTCGTAGTTGGGCATGAAATCGACCGTGCCCTCGTCGATCTCGTCGAGCAGCAGGCTGGTGATGCGCGACAGGCGCGCCTCGGTGTAGCGCATGGCCGCGGCGCCATCGCCGTCGCGGCTGCCGAAGTTGCCCTGGCCGTCGATCAGCGGGTAGCGCTGGGCGAAGTCCTGCGCCATGCGCACCAGGGCGTCGTAGGCCGACTGGTCGCCGTGCGGATGGAAGCGGCCCAGCACGTCGCCCACCACGCGGGCGCTCTTGACCGGCTTGGCCGCCGTGTTGCGCGTGGGGCCGCTGTAGCCCAGGCCCATGCGGTCCATCGAATACAGAATGCGCCGCTGCACGGGCTTGAGGCCGTCGCACACATCGGGCAGCGCACGGCCCTTGACGACCGACAGCGCGTATTCCAGATAGGCGCGCTGGGCATAGCCCGCCAGGCCCAGGGAGTCGCCTCCGTCATCGCCGGCGGTGGTGAAATCGAGAGTGGGTTGGTCGCTCATTCGTTGGGTACAGTTTCTGGGTTCACGTTCTGGGGGGCGCTTTGCGTCTGCGCCACGCGGGTGGGCGGCAGGTTGCCCCGGTTCTGCGCGCCCCCCGAAAGCTCCATGCGCACGCGGCCGGGCACGGCGCGCTGCGCCAGCACCGGCGCTGGCGGCTTGAGCTGGGCGTACAGGCCCAGCACGGTGCGCACATAGTTCTGCGTTTCCTTGAAGGCCGGAATCTGGTTGCCCGCCTTTTGCACCGCGCCTTCACCGGCGTTGTAGGCGGCCACGGCCAGGTCCATGCGGCCGGGGAACAGGTCCAGCAGGTGGCGCAGATAGCGCGTGCCGGTGGGCACGTTCACGGCCGGGTCGGCCAGCTTCTGCTCCACCGAGCGCCTGGCATCCGCGCTCACGCCAAAACGGCTGGCCGTGGCGGGCATCACCTGCATGAGCCCGACGGCGCCCCTGGGCGACACGGCCGTGGCGTCGAAGCCGGATTCCGTGGCGATCACGGCCTGCAGCAATTCGTAGTCCACGCCGTGCTTGCTGGCGGCGGCGCGCAGGTGGTGCTTGACGCGCTTGTAGTCGGGCGCGATGTCAAAAAAGGCCAGCAAGCGCGCGCCGGCCGCAGGCAGCGCGTAGGGCATGGGCGGTGCGTTGGCCGGGGCGTCGCGGGTCGAGTCGAAATCATTGCCACGAAAAAACAGCTGGTAGCGCGTGTCCACCTGCTCGGCGGCGAAATGCGTCACGCCCCGCTCGTCCACGTGCGCCCACAGGTCCGCCTGGGCCGATTGCTGCACAAAACATAGCAGCAAGCCCAATAAATACAAGCGTAAGAGCCTGTTTTTGTGTGGATTCCTCATCACAGATACCGTAGGTGGCGGGTCCGGTCAGATGTCGATCTCGACCGCATCGCCGTGCAGTTCCATCAGCTCGCGCCGCGAGGCCGCCTCGCCCTTGCCCATGAGCTTGGTGATCAGGCCTTCGGTGGCGGCGAAGTCCATGTCGCCCAGTTGCACCGGCAGCAGGCGGCGGGTGTCGGGGTTGAGCGTGGTTTCCCACAGCTGCTCGGCGTTCATCTCGCCCAGGCCCTTGAAGCGGCTGATCTGGCACTTCTCGCGGGCCACGCCGTCCTTGGCGCACTTGTCGAGGATGGCGGTGAGCTCGCCGTCGTCCAGCGCATACATCTTGGCGGCGGGCTTCTTGCCGCGCGCGGGCACGTCCACGCGGAACAGCGGGGGGCGCGCCACGTAGATGTGGCCGGTCTCGATGAGCTTGGGGAAGTGGCGGAAGAACAGCGTGAGCAGCAGCACCTGGATGTGCGAGCCGTCCACATCGGCGTCCGACAGGATGCAGACCTTGCCATAGCGCAGGCCCGTGAGGTCGGGCGTGTCGTTCGGGCCGTGCGGGTCCACGCCGATGGCCACCGAGATGTCGTGGATCTCGTTGTTGGCGAACAGGCGGTCGCGCTCCACCTCCCAGGTGTTGAGCACCTTGCCGCGCAGCGGCAGGATGGCCTGGCTTTCCTTGTCGCGGCCCATCTTGGCGCTGCCGCCGGCGGAGTCGCCCTCGACCAGGAAGACTTCGTTGTGGGCGATGTCGCGGCTTTCGCAGTCGGTGAGCTTGCCGGGCAGCACGGCCACGCCCGAGCCCTTGCGCTTTTCGACCTTCTGGCCGGCCTTCTGGCGCGTCTGCGCGGCCTTGATGGCGAGTTCTGCCAGCTTCTTGCCGTAGTCCACGTGCTGGTTGAGCCAGAGCTCCAGCGCCGGGCGCACGAAGCCGCTGACCAGGCGCACCGCGTCGCGCGAGTTCAGCCGCTCCTTGATCTGGCCCTGGAACTGAGGATCGAGCACCTTGGCCGAGAGCACGTAGCTGGCACGGGCGAACACGTCTTCGGGCAGCAGCTTGACGCCCTTGGGCAGCAGGCTGTGCAGCTCGATGAAGCTCTTGACGGCGTTGAACAGGCCGTCGCGCAGGCCGCTTTCGTGCGTGCCGCCGGCGCTGGTGGGAATCAGGTTGACGTAGCTCTCGCGCATGGGCTGGCCGTCTTCGGTGAAGGCCACGCACCAGGAGGCGCCCTCGCCCTCGGCAAAACTCTCGTTGTTGCGGTCGGCAAAGCCCTCGCCCTCGAAGAGCGGGATCACCGGGTCGCCGCTGAGCGTCTGCATCAGGTAGTCGCGCAGGCCGCCCTTGTACTGCCAGGTCTGGGTGTCGCGCGTCTTCTCGTTGACCAGGGTCACCGACACGCCGGGCATGAGCACCGCCTTGCTGCGCAGGAGGTGGGTGAGCTCGCCCATGGGCAGCGCGCTCGACTCGAAATACTTGGCATCAGGCCAGGCGCGCACGGTCGTGCCCTGCTTGCGCTCGCCGGCTTCCAGCGCGCGGGTCACCAGGGGCTCGACCACGTCGCCGGCCGAAAACACCAGCCGGGCGACCTTGCCTTCACGGTGGCTGCTCACTTCCAGGCGGGTGGCCAGCGCGTTGGTCACGCTCACGCCCACGCCGTGCAGGCCGCCCGAGAAGCTGTAGGCACCGCCCCTGCCCTTGTCGAACTTGCCGCCCGCGTGCAGGCGGGTGAAGACCAGCTCGATCACCGGCGCGTTTTCCTCGGGGTGCATGCCGAAGGGGATGCCGCGCCCGTCGTCCTCGATGCTCACCGAGCCGTCGGCGTGCAGCGTGACCTTGATCTTCTTGCCATGGCCGGCCAGCGCCTCGTCGGCGGCGTTGTCCAGCACCTCCTGGATGATGTGCAGGGGGTTGTCGGTGCGGGTGTACATGCCCGGGCGCTGCTTGACGGGCTCCAGGCCCTTGAGCACGCGGATGGACCCTTCGGAATATTCACTACTGGTGGACACGGGAGACGGTTTGGCAGACATAGCGGCGGATTGTAGTGCGGCAGCAGCGCAATAGCTGGATGAAAAAACAGTCATGACAACACTGGCAGCGTGCTCCGGGGCCCCCAGGCCCGGGGGCGGCGGCGGCAGACAGGGTGGCTGGGGGCGGGTTGCAACACAAAGGACGGTGCCGCGCAGCAGGCCTGGCGGCAACCCCGCTGCCAACTGTATTGGTCCCCGGTGTATCAGCGCGTTTCGCCCAATCTCGCTACATTCCTGCGCATGCATATGAATCCTCCCAAACTGTCCATGTTCCAGGTGCTCGCGTGCGGCGCGGCCATCGTGACCCTGTCCATGGGCATCCGCCATGGGTTCGGGCTCTGGCTCCTGCCCATCACGCAGGAGATGGGCTGGACCCGCCAGTCGTTCGCGCTGGCCATCGCCATCCAGAACCTGTCCTGGGGCCTGATCGGCATCTTTGCGGGCATGGCGGCAGACCGGTTCGGGGCGTTCCGCGTGCTCATCGGCGGCGCGGTGCTCTATGGCCTGGGTTTGGCGGGCATGGCGCTGTCGCCCACGACCACCCTGTTTGCGTTGACGGCCGGCGTACTGATCGGCGCCGCGCAGGCGGGCACCACCTACGCCGTGATCTACGGTGTGCTGGGCCGCCAGATCGCGCCGGAGCGCAGATCCTGGGCCATGGGCGTGGCGGCGGCCGCAGGTTCGTTCGGCCAGTTCCTCATGGTGCCCGTGGAGGGCTGGCTGATCGCCGGACTGGGTTGGCAGCAGGCGCTGCTGGCCTTGTCGATGGCCGTGCTGCTCATCGTGCCGCTGGCCTTTGGCCTGCGGGAGCCGGGCTTCAAGGGCGCCGCGCCGCCCAAGCGCGAGCAGACCATCGTGCAGGCGCTGGGCGAGGCGTTCCGCTACCCGAGCTTCAACCTGCTGATGGCCGGTTATTTCGTGTGCGGCTTCCAGGTGGTGTTCATCGGGGTGCACATGCCCAGCTACCTGAAGGACCACGGCCTGTCGCCCCAGGTGGCCAGCTACGCGCTGGCGCTGATCGGCCTGTTCAACGTGCTGGGCACCTACGTGGCCGGCACCCTCGGCCAGCGCATGCCCAAGCGGTTCATCCTGGCCTTCATCTACTTTGCCCGCGCGGCGGTGATCACCGTGTTCCTGCTCGTGCCGCTGTCGCCGCTGTCGGTGTATGTGTTCTCGGCCGTGATGGGCACGCTGTGGCTGTCCACCATCCCGCCCACCAACGCCACCATCGCGCAGATCTTTGGCGTGCAGCACCTGTCGATGCTGGGCGGCTTCGTGTTCTTCAGCCACCAGATCGGCAGCTTCCTGGGCGTGTGGCTGGGCGGCTATCTGTATGACGCCACGGGCAGCTACGATATCGTCTGGTACATCGCCATCGCGCTGGGGGTGTTTGCCGGGCTGGTGAACCTGCCGGTCCGGGAAAGCCCCATCCCGCGCGGCGCCGCCCAGCCCGCCTGAACACGGCCCTTGCATCCGAACATCCCCATGTCCACCGCCAGCAGCGCCCCCTCGACCTCGCCCGGCCACGGCATGCCACGGCCCTGGCGCTGGCGCTGGCTGGCCTGGTCAGTTGCCGTGGTGCTGTGCCTGGCGGTGTTTGGCATGTACACGGTGCCGGACTTCATGGTGATGCTGGCCGACCAGATGTGGGCGTGTTTCTGAGCCCGCGCCATCCACTTTCAAGTCTTTTTGGCCGCCAGCGCTTGATGAATAAGCGCTGATAGCTATATTTTCAATAGCAAATGCACGGTAACGAAGCCGCTTCCGACTGGGTCCGCCGCTGGTCCCACCTGATCGCGCCGGGCAGCACGGTGCTCGACGTGGCCTGCGGCGCCGGGCGCCACCTGCGCTGGCTGCATGGCCTGGGCCACCCCGTGGTGGGGGTGGACCGCTCTGCCGAGGCCCTGGCCGCCTGCGAGGGGCTGGGGGAACTCGTCCTGGCCGACATCGAGAACGGCCCATGGCCGCTGGCGGGCCGCCGGTTTGGCGCCGTGATCGTCACCAACTACCTGTGGCGGCCCTTGCTGCCCACCCTGGTGGAGAGCGTCGCACCGGGTGGCGTGCTGATCTACGAAACCTTTGCGCACGGCAACGGCACCGTGGGCCGCCCTGCCCGGCCGGAATTCCTGCTGGCGCCCGGGGAATTGCTGAGCGCCTGCGCCGGGCTGCGCACCGTGGCCTACGAGGACGGCTTCCTGCAAAACCCCGACCGTTTCGTGCAACGCATCACGGCCGTGCGGGAACTCCCGCACGCTGGCGGCCCCTCGCGGAATCTTTTGGCCATGCCGCCTAGTTAGAATGCCCTTTTACCGTTTACCACTGCGGACATGACCTCTTCCTCCGTCCCCCTTACCGGCAGCATCGTCGCCCTCGTCACCCCCATGCACGAGGACGGTAGCGTGGACTACCCGGCCCTGCGCAAACTGATCGACTGGCACATCGCCGAAGGCACCGACTGCATCGGTGTGGTGGGCACCACGGGCGAATCGCCCACCGTCAATGTCGAAGAACACTGCGAAATCATCCGCGTGGCCGTCGAGCAATCCGCCAAGCGCGTGCCCATCATGGCGGGCTGCGGCGCCAACTCCACCGCCGAAGCCATCGAACTGGCCAAGTTCGCGCGCGGCGTCGGGGCCGACAGCCAGCTGCAGGTCGTGCCCTACTACAACAAGCCCACGCAAGAGGGCCAGTTCCAGCATTTCAAGGCGATCGCCGAAGCCACGGGCGACCTGCCCATCGTGCTGTACAACGTGCCCGGCCGCTCGGTGGCCGATATGCAGCACGACACCGTGCTGCGCCTGGCCCAGGTGCCCGGCATCATCGGCATCAAGGAAGCCACCGGCAACATCGAGCGTGCGCAGTGGCTCATCCGCGATGTGCCCAAGGGCTTCGCCGTGTATTCGGGCGACGACCCGACCGCCGTGGCGCTCATGCTGTGCGGCGGCCACGGCAACATCAGCGTGACGGCCAACGTGGCGCCGCGCCTCATGCACGAGCTGTGCGTGGCAGCGCTGGCAGGCAATGTGCAGCGCGCGATGCAGATCCAGTTCCAGCTGATGCCCGTGCACAAGAACCTGTTTGTCGAAGCCAACCCCATCCCGGTCAAGTGGGCCGTGGCCCGCATGGGCCTGTGTGGTGGCACCATGCGCCTGCCCATGACACCGCTGGCCAGCAGCAACGAGGCTGTGGTCGAATCCGCGCTGCGCACCAGCGGCCTGATCTAATCCGGGCTGCGCCCGCTCCCCGAGACACTCTCCAAGGATTTCCGCGTGAAAGCTGCTACCACCCGCCTGAGCCTGCTGGCCCTTGCCATGGCCCTGTCCGCCTGCGCCGCCCTGGAGGGCGACAAGATCGACTACAAGAGCGCCGCCAAGGGCTCGACCCTGGAGGTTCCGCCCGACCTGACGCAGCTGTCGCGCGATTCGCGCTATGCCGTACCCGGCGGCCCCGTCTCGGCGGCCGCCATGCAGGCCGGCCAGGCCGCGCAGCCCTCGGGCACCGCCAACGCCGCCGCCGTGCAACTGGGCGACGTGCGCATCGAGCGCGATGGCAACCAGCGCTGGCTGGTGGTCAACCGCCCGGCGGACAAGCTCTGGGAGCCCGTGCGCGACTTCTGGCAGGAAAGCGGCTTCAACCTGGCCCAGGCCGAGCCCAACGTCGGCATCATGGAAACCGACTGGGCCGAGAACCGCGCCAAGCTGCCACAGGACTTCATCCGCTCCACCATCGGCAAGCTCCTGGATTCGCTGTATTCCACCGGCGAGCGCGACAAATTCCGCACCCGCCTGGAGCGCAATGCCAATGGCGGCACCGAGATCTACATCACCCACCGGGGCATGATCGAGGTGTATGGCACGCAGACCAAGGACAACACCGTCTGGCAGCCCCGCCCGTCGGACCCGGAGCTTGAAACCGAATTCCTGCGCCGCCTGATGGTCAAGCTGGGCGTGAGCCAGGAACAGTCCAAGGCCGTGGTGGCAGCCCCCGCCCTGCGCACGCAATCCGCCCGCATGGCCACCGTGGACAACAAGCCCGTGGTCCAGCTGGACGAAGGCTTTGACCGCGCATGGCGCCGCGTGGGCCTGGCGCTGGACCGCACCGGCTTCACGGTCGAAGACCGCAACCGCAATGAAGGCACCTACTTCGTCCGCTATGTGGCGCCCAACGCCGACAAGAAGGAACCAGGGTTCTTCGGCAAGCTGTTCAGCGGCTCTTCGTCGGCCACGCCCCCGCTCAAGTACCGCATCGTCGTGCGCAGCCAGGGCGAATCCACCACCGTGTCGGTACTCAACGAAGCAGGCGCCCCCGAGTCCTCGGCCAACGCCGAGCGCATCGTGCGCGTGATCGCGGACGACCTCAAGTAACCCGCCGCATCGCCGCGCGGCACGCGTCTGCCTGCGTGCTGCGCGGAGTCCGCGAGGACCGGCCCCGGTCCGCCCCGCGGCACGGCGCAATATCCTCGCCCTCCATGCTGCGTTTCAAGAACCTGGGGAGCGGCAGCACCGGCAATGCCACCGTGGTGGAAGGCCGCTGCGACACGCAGGTGCGCCGCCTCCTGATCGACTGCGGCTTCGGCATCCGGCAACTGCAGGGCCGGCTGGCGCAGGCGCAGCTGCAGATCGAGGACCTGGACGCGGTTTTCATCACCCACGAACATTCCGACCACATCGGCTGCGCGCAGGCCGTGGCCCTGCGCTACGGCATTCCCGTCTGGATGAGCCAGGGCACCTACGCCGCCCTGGGCCAGCCGGACTTTGGCGACATGCTGCGCGTCGCGCACGACATGGCACCGATCGACCTGGGCACGTTCGAGGCCCGGCCCTTCACCGTGCCGCATGACGCCCGCGAGCCGCTGCAGCTGCGCTGCTCCGACGGCGCCGCCCACCTGGGGGTGCTGACCGACCTGGGCCATGCCAGCGAGCATGTGCTGCAGCAGCTCGAGGGCTGCCACGCGCTGATGATCGAAGCCAATCACGACCCCGTGCTGCTGGCGGCATCCCGCTACCCCCTCTTTCTGAAGCGCCGCGTAGGCGGCCCCTTCGGCCACCTGGCCAACCGGGTCACGGCGGACATCCTTCGCGCCGTCCGCCATCCGGGCCTGCGGACGGTGGTGGCGGCCCACCTGAGCGCCAAGAACAATGCGCCCTCCATCGCACGTGAGGCGCTGGCCCCCGCCATGGACTGGCCCGTGGAGGCCATCGCCGTGGCCTGCCCGACGGCAGGCACGGCATGGCTGCCGGTGGCGCAGGCGCCGATCTGACACGAGCGCGCCCACCGGCCACCCCGCCCGCCCCCCCCCACGGACGGCGCACCACAAAAACACGTTCCGCGCCCGGAAAAGAAAAAGCCCCGACCTTGCGGTGCGGGGCCTTCGGGCAGTGGCTGGTCTTGCAACCAACCAGGGCCTGCAGCAAATTACTTGGCTGCGGAAGCGCCAGCGGCAGCGGTGGCAGCAGCGTCGGCAGCAGCCTTGGCAGCGTCAGCAGCAGGTGCAGCGGCAGCCGAAGCGGCGTCGGAAGCAGCAGGAGCTGCGTCGGAGGCGGCAGGAGCAGGTGCGGGTGCAGGAGCTGGTGCTTCCACGGCAGCAGGTGCTGGTGCTGGAGCGGGTTCTTCCTTCTTGCCACAAGCGGCGAGTGCTGCAGCAGCGATCAGGGCGGCCAGAACGAGAGAGTTCTTCATTTCGATTTTCCTAGTTGGACAGACAGAATCTTGAAAAGCCGCGGCGTCGGGCTCCTGGAAGCCTCGGAACGCGTCGGCACAATGCGCTTTGGCTTGCACCTTTTCGGCGCAGCCGCTAATTATATTGGTATTTAGTCAATACTGACTAACACTGACGAAAGCTTTACACCCCATTGACACGGCGCAAAGCAGGTATTTCATCTACAGACCCAGGGTCGAGGCGGGAAAACCGGGTGAACTCTTGCCACGCACCCACTCGTTGAGATTCTCGCGCAGCAGCACCCGCCGATCGGGTTCGCTGCCCGTGACGCCCACGCACCGCTCGGGGTCCAGGCGCTGCAGCACCCACTGCGGGGACCACAACGCGCTGGGGATATCGAGCGGGTCCGCCGCGGGGCTGCGGCGGCACGTGATGATGTGGTCCCAGGTACCGCGCCAGCGCACAAAACGGGCGTGGCGGCGAACCACATCGTCATAGCTGCACGCCAGCATCGTCAAGCGCCGGCTCCCGTGCGCCCAGTGCTGAAGGGCTTCTGCCACGCTGCGCTCACCCAGCGGCCAGTCGTGGAAGTTCGCGTCGCTGATCACGATTTCCGGCCACCCGTCGCGTGCGGCCGTGGCCATCGCGTCGCGCACCAGTTGCTGAAACGCCTCACGGCCGCTGAACCGCCCGGACGGCAGTTCACGCAGCGGATCCGCGGGGATGGAGGAAGCCTCGGTCATGGGAGCGTCTCCTTGGGATGCACCAGTCTTTTCAGCCTTCAGCCCATGCATGCGCCCAGCCGGCATCGCACCAGGACGACAGCAGCTCGAGCGCATCGTCGCTCGCGCGCGCGAGTTCGCGGGCAGTCAGTTGGCGTTCGTCCGCCAGGCGGCGCATCAGCGTCGCGTCGCGGCCCGCGGCACGGTAGCTTTCGCCGTTGATGAACACATGGTGGGTGTCATACATCATGCGGCTGCGGCGATCCAGGCGCACGCCTTCCAGCATCACGCCCGCGTCCCCGGGCTCGAACCATACGCTGGGCTTGGGCTCGGTCAGATATTCCCCGAGCGCACGCTCCAGCACCAGGGGTTGCGCCAAGGCGCGGGCCAGAGCGGTCCGCGCGAAATCGTGCAGCCCCGCCGGAATGGCGGCGGGCTGGGCAACCGCCGCCTGCTGCGCATCGCGGTACAGCAAGGGACTGCCCTCTTCATCGCCTGCATCCTCCGCCAGACGCACCAGCAGCTCCTGCGCGAGCTCGGCACGGGCCGGCGCCCGAAAGCCTATCGAATAAGTCATGCATTCGCCTTCGGCGATGCCGTCGTGCGCATAGCGGGGCGGCAGGTAGAGCATGTCGCCAGGCTCGAGAACGAACTCCTCTTCCGGCTCGAAGTGGGCCAGCACCTTCAGCGGAATGTCATCGCGCAGCGACAAGTCCTTCTGGCGGCCAATGCGCCAGCGCCGCTTTCCGTGGGCCTGCAGCAGAAAGACGTCATAACTGTCGAAATGCGGACCCACGCCCCCGCCGTCGGCGGCATAGCTGATCATGAGATCGTCCAGGCGCGCCTCGGGCACAAAACGGAACTGCTGCATCAGCGCGTGCACCGCGTCGTTGTGCAGGTCCACCCCTTGCACGAGCAGGGTCCAGTCGGGCTGCTGCAGCGCCGGCAGGGCGCGGCGGTTGAACGGTCCGTGGCGCAGCTTCCAGGCGCCCTTGGCCAACTGCACCAGGCGGGACTCCACCCCCTCCTGGGAAGCCAGCGCAAAAAGCTCGGCACGCAGTACAGGCGGCGAAAACTGCGCGATGGCCTGCCGCACCAGCAAGGGCTTCTTCTGCCAGTGGCGGCGCATGAATTGCGCGGGGGTCATGCCGCCGAGCAGGGAAAGGGGTTGCTGGATATCCATGGGAGAGTGGCGCTCCTTTGCGGAGGCATTGGTCAAACTGCGACAATTCTCCTATGGAAATTACCCAACAATGCGTAGTCGCACTGACCTGGACGCTCAAAGACACCCTTGGCGAAGAACTGGATGTTCTCGATGACCCCGTGGAGTTCCTGGTAGGGGGCGACGACCTGCTGCCGCGCATCGAGGAAGCCCTGCAAGGCCACGGCCCGGGGGCCACGCTGGCTCTGCACCTGGAACCCGAGGACGCTTTTGGCGACTTCAACGATCAACTGCTTTTTCTGGAACCCCGGTCCCTGTTTCCGGCGGAGCTGGAAGAAGGGATGACGTTTGATGGAATGGCCCTGCCGGAGGGCTGCAACCCCGATGCACCGCGCAGCGGGCTGTACACCGTGACGGAGATCTATCCAGAGCACGTGGTTCTGGACGGCAACCACCCGCTCGCGGGCATCGCCCTGCGGCTGCAGCTGACGGTGCAGGCCGTGCGCGAAGCCACGGAAGATGAGATTGGCCGGGGCACCGCGGGCACCGGCTTCTTTCGGGTACAGCCGCAGGCGCCCGGCGGCTCCCTGCTGCATTGATTGAGCGGGTGAGCCAGGCCCGGGAATCCTGAACAGCTCAGGATTCCCGCGGTGGCGGCTGCGGGGTTCGGTTTACAGGCGCGAAATCTGGCCGTTGTAGAGGCGCACGCGGTCGCCGATGCGCAGATCGCCCGGACTGCTCACGTCGTAGGCACGATAGCCGCCCTGGTCCAGCTGGACAGAGAGCCGATAGCCCTGGGCATATTCCTGGCTGTTGTTGCGGCCTTCGATGGCATTGCCTGCCACGGCACCGCCCAGGATGCCCACGCCAGTGGCCGCCGCGCGGCCGGAACCCTTGCCGATCTGGTTGCCCAGGACCCCGCCCACGACCGCGCCCAGCACGGCGCCCGCGCCCGAGGTCTGCCCTTGCGAGCGGCCCTGCAGCACTTCGATGTTCGACACACGGCCATACTCGGTGCCCGCCGGGTTGTTCGGGTAGGCGGGCGCAGACTGGTATCCGCCCGAATAGCCTCCCGAATACTGGGGCTGGGGGGCCGACCGGTTGTGGCCGCAGGCCGCCAGGGATCCCGCGAGGACAACGGCGCCCACAATGGCAAACGAACGCTTAAATTGCAGCATTTTTCAATCTCCTAAAGTCAGGGGCTGGCGCATGGTCCGACAATCCGGTCCGGGTACGCATGCCTTGATTGGAACAACGCGCAAGGGGCTTGTCGCGTGGACAAGGGGCTGAGGCCCTGTCCGTAACAGACCCTTCGAAAAGTAAGCCGTGTCTGACAGGCGCCAGCTCCCAGGCCAGAGGGACCCGCCCCTTCAGGCCTTGCCGGTGGACCCGTAGCCGCCCTCTCCCCGCTGGGTCGCCGCGAACTCGGCCACCACGTTGAACTGCGCCTGCACCACCGGCACGATCACCAGTTGCGCCAGCCGCTCCATCGGCTCCAGCGTGAATGCCGTGCCGCTGCGGTTCCAGGCGCTCACCATGAGCTGGCCCTGGTAGTCGCTGTCGATCAATCCGACAAGGTTGCCCAGCACGATGCCGTGCTTGTGGCCGAGGCCCGAGCGCGGCAGGATGAGCGCGGCATATCCCGGGTCCTTGATGTACACGGAGATGCCCGTGGGTACCAGCTGCCATGCGTTCGGCTGCAGGGTCAGCGGCGCGTCCAGGCAGGCCCGCAGGTCCAGGCCCGCGCTGCCGGGCGTGGCATAGGAGGGGAGTTGATCCGCCATGCGCGGGTCCAGAATCTTGACATCGATCTTCACTACTTCTTCTTTCCTGTCTTGCGCTGCTGGGCCACTTGCCGCAGTCGCTCTTGCAATGGTTGCACGCCTGGCGCGGCGCCTGGGGATGAAATGGCCCTGGGCGCCGCATCCATCAGCCAGCCCAGCGCCCACCAGATGGCCGCCATGGCGACCAGGCCGGCCAAGGACCCCTGGCTGAACAGGAACAGCGCGATCCCCTGCGCGGCGATGAGCAGCAACAGCACCACGCGCACGGTTCGCAGCACGCCCATCAGGGGCCCGAGCGCCTGCGCGAGATCGGGCGGACCGGCGCGGGGGGTCGACCGGGAGCCGCCCGCGGACACCGATGGCGCAGGGCCGGTGGCCCCCGGAGAGAGGACCTGCGCCGTCCTGGACGGGGCCGGCGCCGTCAGCCGCTCCACATAGCGCGCAAAGTCGCCGTCGGGCGGCGTGTCCCATTCAGGCTTGGTGGAGCCAGTTTTCATACAACCTCCGGGGAAACGAACGTCACGAATCCGATGGCGGCAACCGCGCCGCGATGTCCTCGATGAGCTGCCGCGCCAGCACCCGCTTGGACGCGCGGGGCAGCTCGCGGTGCCCATCGGCATCCACGAGCAGCAGGGCATTGTCGTCCTGTCCGAAGGTGGCGGGCCCGATATTGCCCACCAGCAGCGGCACCCCCTTGCGCGCACGCTTGGCCGTGGCATGGGCCAGGAGATCGTGGCTCTCGGCGGCAAATCCCACGCAGTACAGCTGGCCCGCCTGCGCACGCGGCGACCGCGCCACGCCCGCCAGGATGTCGGGGTTCTCCACAAAGCCCAGGGTGGGGGTCTGGCCGGAGCCGTCTTTCTTGATCTTCTGTGTGGACGGCGCAGCAGGCCGCCAGTCTGCCACCGCCGCCGTTGCTATGAAAATAGAAGCATCGTGCGCTTGCCCTTCAACCGCTGCCAGCATTTCCTGTGCAGACTGGACATTCAGGCGCTGCACCCCGCGCGGCGTGGGCAGATGCACGGGACCGGCCACGAGCGTGACATCGCCCCCCGCTTCGCGCGCCGCGCGGGCGATGGCAAAACCCATCTTGCCGCTGGAGAGGTTGGTGATGCCGCGCACCGGATCGATGGCTTCGAAGGTCGGTCCGGCGGTGACCAGCACCTTGCGCCCCGCCAGCACCTTGGGCGCGAAGAAAGCAACCAGTTCCTCGAGCAGCTCTGAAGGCTCCAGCATGCGGCCATCGCCGGTTTCTCCACAGGCCTGGTCGCCATTGCCCACGCCCAGCACGCGGGCGCCGTCCCTGGCCACCTGGGCCAGGTTGCGCCCTGTGGCGGGGTGGGCCCACATCTCGCGGTTCATGGCTGGGGCCAGCAGCAGCGGCACGCGGTCGATGGGGCGTGCCAGGCACAGCAGGCTCAGCAACTCGTCGGCCCGGCCCTGCACCAGCCGCGCGATGAAATCGGCGCTGCAGGGCGCGATCAGGATCGCATCGGCCTCGCGGCTGAGGTTGATGTGCGGCATGTTGTTGGGCTCGCGCGCATCCCACTGCGAGCCGTAGACGGGCCGCCCCGACAGGGCCTGCATGGTCACCGGCGTGATGAATTGCGCGGCCGCCTCGGTCATCACCACCTGCACGGTGGCGCCCTCCTTGATGAGCTGGCGGCACAGATCGGCTGCCTTGTAGCAAGCCACGCCCCCGCTCAGACCCAGAACAATGTGTTTGCCAGCAAGCTCATTCATGCGGCGAATTTAGCAGACGGTATGGTCCCATGGCTGCGAGGGGCTGACGGGGGCCCATCTATAATCCCAATTTCCCACCACCAAAAAAGACATGACCAAATTTGTCTTCGTCACCGGCGGTGTGGTGTCTTCCCTCGGTAAGGGAATCGCCTCAGCCTCCCTTGCCGCGATCCTCGAATCGCGGGGACTCAAAGTCACCCTCATCAAGCTTGACCCCTACATCAACGTAGATCCGGGCACCATGTCGCCGTTCCAGCACGGCGAGGTGTTCGTGACCGACGACGGCGCAGAAACCGACCTGGACCTCGGCCACTATGAGCGTTTCATCGAAACGCGCATGAAGAAAACCAACAACTTCACCACGGGCAAGATCTACCAGTCCGTGCTGGAGAAGGAACGCCGCGGCGACTACCTGGGCAAGACCGTGCAGGTCATCCCGCACGTCACCAACGAAATCCAGGAATTCATCAAGCGCGGCGCCGGCATCGGCACGCCCGATGCCGTGGATGTGGCCATCGTCGAGATCGGCGGCACGGTGGGCGACATCGAGTCGCTGCCGTTCCTGGAAGCCGTGCGCCAGATGAGCCTGCGCATGGGCCCCAACAACGCGGCGTTCGTGCACCTGACCTACCTGCCCTGGATCGCAGCGGCCGGCGAGCTCAAGACCAAGCCCACCCAGCACACCGTGCAGAAGCTGCGCGAGATCGGCATCCAGGCCGATGCCCTGCTGTGCCGCGCCGACCGGCGCATTCCCGAGGAAGAGCGCGCCAAGATCTCGCTGTTCACCAACGTGCCCGAGTGGGGCGTGATCAGCATGTGGGACGTGGACACCATCTACAAGGTGCCGCGCATGCTGCACGAGCAGGGCCTGGACGGCCTGATCTGCGACAAGCTGCGCCTGAACACCCCGCCCACCAGCCTCAAGCGCTGGGACGACCTGGTGCATGAAACCGAGCACCCGCAAGGCGAAGTCACCATCGCGATGGTGGGCAAGTACGTGGACCTGTCGGACAGCTACAAGTCCGTCAATGAGGCCCTGCGCCACGCCGGCATGCGCAACCATGTGCGCGTGAAGATCGACCACGTCGACTCGGAGACCATCGATGGCGCCGATGCCGCCGCCAAGCTCGCCAAGTACGACGCCATCCTGGTGCCCGGCGGGTTCGGCGTGCGGGGCGTGGAAGGCAAGATCGCCACCGCCCAGTTCGCCCGCGAGCACAAGGTGCCCTATCTGGGCATCTGTCTGGGCATGCAGGTCGCGACCATCGAGTACGCCCGGCACGTGGCGGGCCTGGCCAACGCCAACAGCACCGAGTTCGACGCCACCACCCCCCACCCCGTGATCGCCCTGATCACCGAGTGGAAGGACGCCGACGGCACCATCAAGAAGCGCGACGAGAACTCCGACCTGGGCGGCACCATGCGCCTGGGCGCGCAAAGCTCCGACGTGTCGGCCAACACACTGGCCCACAGCATCTATGGCGACGTGGTGACCGAGCGCCACCGCCACCGCTACGAAGCCAACGTGAACTACCTGGACCAGCTGCGCAAGGCGGGCCTCGTGATCTCCGCGCTGACCCAGCGCGAACAGCTCACCGAGATCGTGGAGCTGCCGAACAACGTGCATCCCTGGTTCATCGGCGTGCAGTTCCACCCCGAGTTCAAGTCGACGCCGTGGAACGGCCACCCTCTGTTCAACGCCTTCATCAAGGCGGCCGTCGAACACCAGCAAGCGGCTACTAAAGCCTGATTGGAGACCTATGCAGCTGTGCGGATTCAATGTCGGCCTGGACCAGCGCTTTTTCCTGATCGCGGGCACCTGCTCCATCGAAGGCCAGCAGATGTCGCTGGACGTCGCGGGCCAGCTCAAGGAGGTCTGCACGGCGCTGGGCATCCCCTTGATCTACAAGGGCTCGTTCGACAAGGCCAACCGCTCGTCCGGCAGCAGCAAGCGCGGCGTGGGGCTGGAGGCGGGCCTGAAGATCCTCGATGAAGTGCGCCGCCAGCTGCAGCTGCCCATCCTGACCGACGTGCACGACACCTCGCACGTGGCCGAGGTGGCCAGCGTGGTGGACGTGCTGCAAACCCCGGCCTTTCTCTGCCGCCAGACCGACTTCATCCGCGCGGTGGCGCAGTCCGGCAAGCCGGTGAACATCAAGAAGGGTCAGTTCCTCGCGCCCTGGGACATGAAGAACGTCATCGACAAGGCCCGCGCGGCCGCGCAGGAAGCCGGCCTCTCGGAAGACCGCTTCCTGGCCTGCGAGCGCGGCGTGAGCTTTGGCTACAACAACCTCGTGGCCGACATGACCAGCCTGGCCGAGATGCGCAACTCCGGCGCGCCGGTGGTGTTCGACGTGACCCACTCGGTACAGAAGCCCGGCGGCCTGGGCGCCGTGAGCGGTGGTGCGCGCGACATGGTGCCCGTGCTGGCGCGTGCCGGCGTGGCCGTGGGCGTGGCGGGCCTTTTCATGGAAACCCACCCCCGGCCCGCCGAGGCCTGGTCGGACGGCCCCAATGCAGTGCCTTTGAAGCACATGAAGGCGCTGCTGGAGACCTTGGTGGCGCTGGACGACATCACCAAGAAAAATGGATTCCTCGAAAACAACTTTGGAGCCTGAGACATGAGCAGTGGTTACGTCATCGCATCCGTCACCGTCACCAACCCTGAGCAGTACGAAGAGTACAAAAAGTGGAGCACCGTGGCCATGCAGGCGCATGGCGCCGAGGTGTGCATTCGCGGCGGCAAGGTGGAAGTGCTGGAGGGCGACTGGAACCCCGGCCGCACCGTGCTGCTCAAGTTCCCCAGCTTCGAGGCCGCGCGCGCCTTCTACGACACACCCGAGTACCAGAAAGCCAAGGCCGCCCGCGAAGGCGCCGCCATCATGCGCATGGTGTGCGTCGAGGGCGTCTGATACGCGGCGGCCAGCTCACGCCGGTCGGGTTGTACCCGGTTCGTACCTGCAGGCTGATTCACTATCAAATCAGTAGCATAAAATGACTACAGACGCGCCCAAGCGGCCATTTTGCCATTTGGCCTCAACAAGCAAAGCCCGTCCTGCCCGTCTGAATGAATTTCAAAAACCTCAAGGAAAATCATGAGTGCCATTGTTGACATCGTAGGCCGCGAAGTGCTGGACAGCCGCGGCAACCCCACCGTCGAATGCGACGTGCTGCTGGAATCGGGCGTGATGGGCCGTGCCGCCGTGCCTTCCGGTGCGTCCACCGGCAGCCGCGAAGCCATTGAAATGCGCGATGGCGACAAGAGCCGCTACCTGGGCAAGGGCGTGCTCAAGGCCGTGGAGCACATCAACACCGAGATCAGCGAAGCCGTGCTGGGCCTGGATGCCTCCGAACAGGCCTTCCTGGACAAGACCCTGATCGACCTCGACGGCACCGAGAACAAGAGCCGCCTGGGCGCCAATGCCATGCTGGCGGTCTCCATGGCCGTGGCCCGCGCCGCCGCCGAAGAGTCCGGCCTGCCGCTGTACCGCTACCTGGGCGGCATGGGCAGCGTGCAGTTGCCCGTGCCCATGATGAACGTGATCAACGGCGGCGCGCACGCCAACAACAGCCTGGACCTGCAGGAGTTCATGATCATCCCCGTGGGCGCACCGACCTTCCGCGAAGCCGTGCGCTGGGGCGCCGAGGTGTTCCACGCGCTCAAGAAGATCATCCACGACAAGGGGATGAGCACCGCCGTGGGCGACGAAGGCGGCTTTGCCCCCAGCGTCGAGAACCACGAAGCGGCCATCCGCCTCATCCTGCAAGCCATCGAAGCCGCTGGCTACACGGCGGGCGAGCAGATCGCCCTGGGCCTGGACTGCGCCGCGAGCGAGTTCTACAAGGACGGCATGTATGTGCTCGAAGGCGAAGGCGGCCTGAAGCTCACCGCCCAGCAATGGACCGACATGCTGGCGGCCTGGGTGGACAAGTACCCCATCATCAGCATCGAAGACGGCATGCACGAAGGCGACTGGGATGGCTGGAAGCACCTGACCGAACGCCTGGGCGACAAGGTGCAGCTGGTGGGCGACGACCTGTTCGTGACCAACACCAAGATCCTGAAGGAAGGCATCGACAAGCGCATCGCCAATTCGATCCTGATCAAGATCAACCAGATCGGCACGCTGACCGAAACCTTCGCCGCCATCGAGATGGCCAAGCGCGCCGGCTACACCGCCGTGATCTCGCACCGCTCGGGCGAAACCGAAGACAGCACCATCGCCGACATCGCCGTGGGCACGAATGCGGGCCAGATCAAGACCGGCTCGCTGTCGCGTTCGGACCGCATCGCCAAGTACAACCAGCTGCTGCGCATCGAGGAAGACCTGGGCGAGATCGCGCACTACCCCGGCCGCGCTGCGTTCTATAACCTGAAGTAATGGCCCCCACGGTCGCCCACTGCCTGTGGCTCCCTGCCTCCCCAGGGGGCCGCGTGTTGCCTTGGGGCGGCCCGGTGGCAAAACCCCACGCCAAGGGGTAAGCGATGGTCTCCCGCATTGTTCCCGTCATCCTGCTGGCCTTGCTCGCAGCACTGCACGCCCAGCTCTGGCTCGGGCGGGGCAGCGTGCCGCGCGTCAACGAGATGCAGCGGCAGATCGACGTGCAGAAGGCGGCCAACGACCAGGCCCGGCAGGCCAACGAACGCTTGTCCTCCGAGGTGCATGACCTCAAGGAAGGGCTCGACATGGTGGAAGAAAAGGCACGCAGCGAGCTGGGCATGGTCAAGCCCAACGAGGTCTACGTGCAGTTCACGCCGCGCTGAGCCGCGGCCACCGCGGCGCTATCCCGGCCCCGGCCTTGGACAGGGGGGTGCCCCCCTCCTCTCCACATCTCCACCTCTCGCCCTCCTGTCATCGTGCCGTCCCAGCCCACCCTCGTTGTCCTGCTCGGCGCGCCCGGCACCGGCGCGCAGGCGCTGGCCGCCGCGCTGCAGGAACGCCTGCCCCCCGGGGCGGTGCGCATTCTGTGGAGCCACGACCTGGGCGGCCTGCACTCTCCGGGCCAGGCCGATGCCACCCGCCACGTGCTGCTGATGGGGCTCGATCTGCCCTGCCCCGCGCGCGACCGGCCCGAACAGGAAGCCGCCGATGCAAGCCTGCGCACGGACCTCGCCCAGCGGGAGATGGGCTATCAGGTGGTGTATGGCCATGGCGATCAGCGGCTCGCCAATGCGCTGAACGCCATCAAAAACATGGCTCCGGACGCCAGTCTGTGGAGTACCGGCAGCACTTCTGCACCCACACCGGCTGCTCGGCCCGCGCGCACGGCACGCCTGCGCGCCTGGAACTGCGAGAAGTGCAGCGATCCGGAGTGCGAGCACCGCCTGTTCACCGCCCTGACCGGCCGGAACGCCCGCGGCGCCTGACCCGCCATCCGGCCATTCCGTCAGGGCAGTGGCTGCTGCACCAGGCCGCGCTTGAGTTCCTTGAGGAGCAGCACGACCTGGCTGGAGCCGTAGCGGTATCCGCCGTTGAGCACCTGCACGGCCTTGTCCCATTCGCCCTGCTGGGCCAGTGCCACCAGCATTGCGGCCTGTTCGTGAAAATACTGGTGGCGCGCCATCAGCACGGCATAGGCGGGCTGGTCGCCCAGCAGTTCACCGCCCACGCCATGGAGCCACCGCCCCAGCGCGCCACGGTCGCCGCGTCGCACCTCCGAAGGGTCCAGGCCCTGGGTGGTGCGCCCTTCGAGGTAGTCCATGAGGTGCGCCTTCCAGCGTTCGTGGGCATTGATGGCTGCGTCGATGTCGAGGGCCGCGAGCACGGTGTCCGCGCGTTGCGAATCCTGTGCCCCTGCGCTGCCGCTGTCGCACAGCTCCAGCGACGGCCCGGCCTCCCGCACGCGGGCGCCAAATACACGACGAAAAAAATCCATAGCCCCTCTTGCTGCGCCACACGGACAGGCGGCGCACGCGCACCCCGAGTGCACGGCGACCGGCGGACATCGCGGGCGGCAACGCCCGGGGCCGTGTGGAGAGCGCCGATCTTAGGCGCGATGGCGGCGGGCGATTGTCAACGATGGTCAGCCGGCGCGGCGGGCTACTGCAGGATCCCGCTCGGCCCGGGCGGCTGGCTGGAGGACGGCGGCACGAAGATCTGCGCGGCGTCCACGGCGTCGAAACGGTACTGCTGGCCGCAGAATTCGCAGCCGACCTCGATGTCGTCGCGCTCGGACAGGATGCTCTCGGCCTCTTCGCTGCCCAGGTTGCGCAGCATGTTGCTCACGCGCTCACGGCTGCAGGTGCAGGCAAAACGCGGGCCGCTGGCACCCTGCTGGGGTTCGAAGCGCAGCAGCTTTTCCTCCCAGAACAGGCGGCGCAGGATGGTGTCCACGTCCAGGGTCAGCAGCTCCTCGCGCGTCAGGCTGGCAGCCAGGTGCGCGATGCGGTTGTAGTCCTCGTTGTGGCCGATCTGGTCTTCGTTCTCGCGGTGGGTGAGGCCCTCGGCCAGGTTGCCCTCGCCCTTGATCGGCATGCGCTGGATCAGCAGGCCCGCGGCCACCTGTTCGTTGGCGCCCAGGACCAGGATGGTGTCCAACTGCTCGGACTGCAGCATGTAGTGCTGCAGCACATCCGACAGGCGTTCCAGCTTCTCGTGCCGGTCGCCATACAGCGGCACCACGCCCTGGTAGGGCTGCTGGCCGGGGTGGCGGTCCTTGGGGTCGAGCGTGATGGCGCAGCGGCCACCGCCGCCCACGTTCACCATCTGGCTCAGCGGCGCGCCCTCGGGCACCTCGCTGTTGACCGTGGCGGTGGCGCGCAGGCTCAGGTCCGACTGCACCTCGGCCACGGCCAGCTTCACGGGGCCGTCGCCAAACACCTGCAGCACCAGCGCGCCGTTGAACTTGATGTTGGACTGCATCAGCACGCCGGCGGCGGCCATCTCGCCCAGCAGCTCGCTCACCGGGGCGGGGTAGGCGCCGGTGCCGGTATTGCCCGCGCGGCGGCGCAGGATCTCGGTCCAGGCATCGGTCAGGCGCACGATCATGCCGCGCACTGGCAGGCCATCGAAGAGAAACTTGTGGAGTTCAGACACGCAGGGGTTCCAGAAAGGGTCGGCGTTCAGCCGATTTTGTGCAGGCCGCGCTGAAAGCGGCGCGCGTTGTCGATGTAGTGCTGGGCGCTCTGGCGCAGGCCCTCGATCTGCTCGGGCGTGAGTTCGCGCACGGCCTTGGCCGGGCTGCCGATGATCATGGAACCATCGGGAAACTCCTTGCCCTCGGTCACCAGGGCGCCCGCGCCCACCAGGCAGTGCCTGCCAATCTTGGCGCCGTTGAGCACGATGGCCCCGATGCCGATCAGCGACTCGTCGCCGATGGTGCAGCCGTGCAGCATGACCTGGTGGCCCACCGTCACGCGCTCGCCGATGACCAGCGGCATGCCGATGTCGGCATGCAGCACGCTCGCGTCCTGGATGTTCGAGCCCGCGCCGATGGTGATGCTTTCGGTGTCGCCACGCACCACCGTCCCAAACCAGACACTGGCATCCTCGCCAAGAACGACGTTTCCCATGACCTGGGCGCCTTCCGCCACCCAGGCCGAAGCCGCCAGCTGCGGCGCCACGCCGTCGAGTTCGTAAATCGCCATGCAAACACTCCAGAAAAATGAAGGCCGGAACCGGGCCTGCCAATGGTTACAAAGCGTGTGCAGTGTTCCGGGTGGCAGGGCCTAGAATTGTAAGGATGGAGCTTCGCCACCGTGCATTGCAGGTTTTGTGCCTTGCAGACCCTGAACAAAAAGCGGCCGCAGCGCTTGATCTGCAATCGCAAGCAGCTATTCTTTCCATAGCAGACAAAGCCCCTGAGGCCCCGCTGGATCCCGCGGCCCTGCCCGGCCGGCCGGAGCGGCCCCTGCTGCTGCGCCACACGCAGGTGGCCCGCCGCTCGCCCGCGACGGCCGAGGGGCGCGCAGTCCTCATCCATGCCATCGCGCACATCGAATTCAATGCCATCAACCTGGCGCTGGACGCGGTCTGGCGTTTCGACGGCATGCCCCGCGCCTACTACACCGACTGGATGCGCGTGGCGGGCGAGGAGGCACAGCATTTCCGCCTGCTGCGCGACCACCTTCGCGGCCAGGGGCACGACTACGGCGACTTCCCGGCCCACCAAGGCCTGTGGACGATGTGCGAGAAGACGCGGCACGACATCCTGGCGCGCATGGCGCTGGTGCCACGCACGCTGGAGGCGCGCGGCCTGGACGCCACGCCGCAGATCCAGGCCAAGCTGCGCCAGGTGGGCACGCCCGATGCGCTGGCCGCTGTGGAGATTCTCGACACCATCCTGCGCGAGGAGGTCGGCCACGTGGCCATCGGCAACCACTGGTACCGCTGGCTGTGCGAGCGCCGGGGCGTGGACCCTGAAACCCACTATGGCGCCCTGGTCAGGCAATACGAGGCCCCCCGCCTGAAGCCCCCGTTCAATGAAAAAGCGCGCCGCAGCGCCGGATTTACCGACGCCGAGCTGCGGTGGCTGCAACAGGTCTGATCCACCACCATGCGCCGACATGCGATGGCTCCTACAATCCGCGGCGCCTGCGGCCGCTGAAGCGGCAACACACTCACCCGAACCTCTGACCATGACTTCACTCACCGCCCCTGGGGCCTCCCTCGCCCCGCCCCCCGGCACCCAGTCCTCGGTCGCGATGATCGCGCGGCAGGCCATCGTCAACGCGCAGCAGGTGGTGGTCGGCTACGAGCTGTTCAACCGCTCGCGCAGCGGCGCGGCGCACACGGCCGCCACCGACGTCATCCTGGTCTTCACCGCACTCTCGCACGCGGGCACCGAAGAGCTGGTGGGCAAGAAGCTCATCTTCGTCAACTGCACGCACGAGAGCCTCTCCGGCGGCCACCTCGAACTGGTGGACCCCGACAAGGTGGTGCTGGAGATTCCGCCCCTGGGCCACACCGCCGCCGAAGAGGTCGCCACGCGCATGCCCATTCTGGCCGAACTGCGCGAGCGCGGCTTCCACCTGGCGTTCAACCACACGGTGCTGCAGTCGGCCTATGCCCCCTGGCTGCCGCTGGCCGACTACATCAAGCTCGACCTGTCGGTGCTGGCGCCCGACCAGCTGGCCGTGCTCATCAGCTACGCAGGCCGCCACTGCCAGGCCGAACTGATCGCCGAGAAGGTGGAAACCGCCCAGCAGTACGACATGGTGTCCAGCCAGGGCGTGCAGATGTTCCAGGGCTACTGGTTCGCGCGCCCGGCCCTGGTCGAGGCCAAGCTGCTCACGCCCTCGCAGGCGAGCATCATCGAGCTCATCAACCAGGTGCGCAAGCAGGCCAGCACGGACGACATCGAGGAAGTGCTCAAGAAGGACGCGGGCCTGGCCTTCAACCTGATGCGCTTGATCAACTCCGCGGGATTCGGTCTGTCGCGCGAGATCACCTCCTTCCGCCAGGCCGTGATGCTCATGGGCCTCAAGAAACTGTTCCGCTGGGCGGCGCTGCTGCTCACCGCGTCGCGCACCAGTGGCACCCCCTCCTCCGTCGGCCAGACCGCCGTGGTGCGCGGCCGCCTGATGGAGCTGCTGGCCCTGGAAACCCTGCCCCCCGAGGAAGCCGACCAGGCCTTCGTGGTGGGCATCTTCTCGCTGCTCGACGTGATGCTGTCCATGCCCATGGAATCCGCGCTGGGGCTGCTCAACGTGCCCGAGCCCGTGGCGGCGGCGCTGCTGCGTCGCGAAGGATTCCTCGGAGACCTGCTCACGCTGGCCGAAGCCTGCGAATCCAGCGACGACGTGGTGTTCGACCGCACGGCCGGCTTGCTGCACCTCACCAGCCAGCAGATCAACTTCGCGCACCTGCAGGCCCTGGCCTGGGCGGACCAGCTTGCGGACTGAGCCCCGGTTCGCGTCCCACGCCCCCGCCGCGCGGCCTGCGGGGCCGCACGGGGCACGCCGGCCTGCAGCCGCCTTGGCCGCCATCAAAATCCGCGCGGCCAGTTCGCGAAGTGGCATGCCGGTCTAGAATCAGTGCAGACCCCAGCCCTTCACCACAGCGGACCCCATGTCGAGCACACCTGAACAAGACGCCCCGCAAGCTGATTCACCCGCGGTTGAACCCGTGGATGAGAACATTGCCATCATTGCGCGACAGGCCATCGTGGACGAATCCCGCGCCGTCTATGGCTACGAGCTGTTCGACCGGTCCACGGCCTCGGACTCCCACACGGCGGCCAGCGATGCCGCGCTGCTCTTCAACGCCCTGTCGTACGCCGGCACCGAAGCCCTGGTCGGCAAGAAGACGGTGTTCATCAACTGCACCCACGACAGCCTTTCCGGCGGCCACCTGGAACTGATCCACCCCGAAAAGGTGGTGCTGGAAGTACCGCCGCTGCACGACACGGCCACCCCCGAGGAAATCGAAGGCCGGGTGCCCACCCTGGAGGCCCTGCGCACCCGCGGCTTTCGCCTGGCCTTCGACCAGCAGGCGCTGCGCCGCGCCTACACCAGCTGGCTGCCGCTGGCCGCTTTCATCAAGCTGGACATGATGGCCTTCAAGCCCGAACTGGCGGGGCCGCTGGTCAAGTTTTCCACCACCCACAGCAAGGCCACGCTGGTGGCCGAAAAAGTGGAGACCGCCGAACAGTACGAACTGATGCGGGGCCTGGGCGTCAAGCTGTTCCAGGGCTTCTGGTTCGCCCAGCCGTCGCTCGTGAAGGCCACGACGATCCGCCCTTCGCAGGCCACCATCATCCAGCTCCTCAACCTGGTGCGCAAGCAGGCCACCACCGCCGAGATCGAGGACCTGCTCAAGAAGGACCCCACGCTGTCCTTCAACCTGCTGCGCTTCATCAACTCCTCGGGCTTCGGGCTCTCGTGCGAGATCACCTCGTTCCGCCACGCGGTGATGATCCTCGGCCTCAAGAAGCTGTTCCGCTGGGCGGCCCTCCTGATGACCACCTCACGCGCGGGCGGCGTGCCGCCGGCGGTGGGCCAGACCGCCGTGGTGCGCGGCCGCCTGATGGAGCTGCTGGCCGCCGAACTGCTGCCGCCCGAGGAATGCGACAACGCCTTCGTGGTGGGCGTGTTCTCCCTGCTCGACACCATGCTGGGCGTGCCGCTCGATAAGGCGCTGGAATCCGTGGCCCTGCCCGAACCGGTGATGGACGCGCTGCTGCGCGGCAGCGGCGTGTTCGCGCCCTTCCTGGAGCTGACCAAGGCCTGCGAGAGCGGCGATGAGGTGGCCTTTGCCAAGGCGGCCGACGCGCTGCACCTGTCCAACCGCCAGGTCAACTGGGCCCACCTGCAGGCCCTGACCTGGGCCGAGAGCCTCAACGAAGACTGAGGCACGCCGTCGCGGGGCGCCTTGGCCCGGCATTCGCACACCCGGGCCCTGGTCATCCAGGGCCCGCTGCGTTGTCATGCCGGTCAATTGTTTCCCCGGATGCCCGCCATGCGGAGGGTGCGCGCGTTGCCGGCGGCATCCAGCTTGCGGCGGATGTCCCCCAGGGCCAGGATCGCAGAAGGCGCCTGCGCGGGAACATGGATGCCAAACGGCGACGGCAGATCGGGCCGTGCGGGCGCTCCCACCGCCAGCGGCTGGAGCCTGCCCGCCTTGCCTTCAGGTGCTGAAAAGACCGCGCCCTCGGGCGGCAGGAGAATCCATCAATCGAGTTCGAGCTTGCGCTCGCGGATGAGCTTGGCCCATTTCTCGTTCTCGCCCTTCACGAAGCTGAAGAACTCCACAGGGCCCAGCGAATGCACTTCGGACCCCGTGGACGCGAACTTGGCTTTCACGTCGGCCTGCGCCAGCACCTTCGCCAGTTCGGCGGCCAGCCTGTCCACGGTGTCCCTGGGCATGCCGGCCGGCCCCACCAGGCCCTGGAAGCCCACGGACTCCATCGCCGCGAAGCCCAGCTCACCGACCGTGGGCACATCGGGCAGCTGTGGATCGCGCCGGGGGCCGGTCACGGCCAGCGCCTTGAGCTTGCCGCCCTTGATCTGGGGCAGCAGCACCGTACCCGCGTCGATGAGCAGTTGCGTCTGGCCGCCGATCAGATCCTGCACCGCGGGCGCACTGCCCTTGTATGGCACGTGCGTCACGTCCAGCCCGGTGGCCTGGTTCATGAGCTCGCCATTGAGGTGGGTGGAAGTGCCCGCGCCGCCCGAGGCGAAGTTCACCTTGCCGGCGTTGGCCTTGGCCCAGGCCACCCACTCCTTGAGGTCCTTGGCCGGGTGGTCCAGCCGGGTCACCGCGATGTAGCTGCCCTGGCTGATCTGGCCGATGTAGCTGAACTGCTTGAGCGGGTCATAGGGCATCTTGCGCTGCAGGTAGGGCGCGATGGCGAAAGGGCCGGTATTGGCCAGCAGGATGGTGTAGCCGTCCGGCGCCGCGCGCGTGAGCTCCGTGGCGGCCAGCATGCCGCCCGCGCCCGGCTTGTAGTCCACCACGATCTGCTGCTTGAGCGCTTCCTGCAGCGGCACCTGCACGGTGCGCGCGGCAAAGTCGATGCCGCCCCCTGGCGGGTAGCCCACGATGAGCCGGATGGGCTTGGCCGCGGGCCAGGCCTGCGCCATGGACAGGGTGGCGGCGCCCAGCAGCAGCGCGCCGGCAATCATTTTTTTCATGCATGTCTCCTGGTTGGTATCGACGGGGTCGGTCACACGGCCTGTCTGCCTGCTGCGCTAGCCGCGTGGATGGTGCTGCGCGTGCAGCGACTTGAGCCGCTCCCGCGCCACGTGGGTGTAGATGGTGGTCGTGGAAATGTCCGCATGCCCCAGCAGCAGCTGCACCACGCGCAGGTCGGCGCCATGGTTGAGCAGGTGCGTGGCGAACGCGTGCCGCAGCGTGTGCGGCGAGAGCGGCGTGGTGATGCCGGCGACGGCCGCCCACTTCTTGACGATGACCCAGAACATCACGCGGGTCATGCCGCTGCCGCGCTGGGTCACGAACAGGTCGTCGGTCTGCTGGCCCGCAAGGATCTCGCCACGCGATTCCCGCAGGTAGCGTTCCAGCCACTGCCGCGCCTCTTCGCCAAACGGCACCAGCCGCTCCTTGCTGCCCTTGCCCATCACCCGCAGCACGCCTTCGTTCAGGCCCAGCTGGAAGGTCTTGAGCGTGACCAGTTCGGTCACGCGCAGGCCGCTGGCGTACATCAGTTCCAGCATGGTGCGGTCGCGCAGTCCCAGGGGGTTGCCCAGGTCCGGCGCCGCGAGCAGTGCCTCCACCTGCGCCTGCGACAAGGTCTTGGGCACGCGCAGGGGCTGGCGCGCGGCGGTGAGCCGCACCGTGGGGTCGGCGGCGATCCGCCGCTCGCGCAGCGCCCAGTGAAAGTAGCGCCTGAGCACGGTGAGGCGCCGGTTGGCCGACGTGGCGCGGGTCTCGGCGTGGCGCGCCGCGAAGTAGCCCTGCAGGTGGTGTTCGGCCGTGCCGTCCAGCGCCAGGGCGGGTTGCTGCGCGGCCAGCCACTGCGCGTACAGCGTCAGGTCGCGGCGATAGGCTGCCAGCGTGTTGCGCGAAAGGCCGTCCTCCAGCCACAGGGCATCCACAAAGGCATCGATCGCGTTCAGGCTGGGGGCAAGCATCCAAAAACGATAGCACGTAAAAAAGCCGCCCGGGCGCGGGCGGCTTCTGGAGTGCGCACGGAATTATTCGAGCGCCAGTTTCTGCTTGACCACCACGTCCTTGTACACGGCGAATTCCGCCTTGATCTGCTCGGCGAACTGCTCGGGCGTGTTGCCCAGCACGATGGAGCCGGTGTCTTCGATGCGCTTCTTCACGGCCGGATCTTCCAGCGCCTTGCGCACGGCGGCGTTGACCTTGTCCACCACCTCCTTGGACAGGCCCTTGGGGCCCACGATGCCGTAGTACGCCATGCGGTTCACGGGCTCCAGGCCCATTTCCTTGAACGTGGGCACGTTGGGCAGGGCGGCAACGCGCTGCGGCGCGGCGACCACGATGGGCACCAGGCGGTTTTCCTTGATGAAGGGCAGCGCCGAGGGCAGGTTGTCGAAAATCATGGGCACCTGGCCGGCCACGGTGTCATTCAGGGCGGGGCCCGCGCCACGGTAGGGGATGTGCGTCACGAAGGTGCCCGAGAGGTTCTTGTACAGCTCCATCTGCAGGTGGCCGATGCCGCCCGTGCCGGACGAGGAGTACGAATACTTGCCGGGCGACTTCTTGATCTCGGCCACGAACGCCTTGTAGTCCTTGGCGGGGAAGCTGGGGTGCACCGCAATGATGTTGGGCGTGGCCGCGATGTTGATGATGGGCGTGAAGTCCGTCAGCGGGTTGTACGGCGTCTTGGGGTTGATGGCGGGATTGGCCGCCGTGGTGGACACGGTGGCCACGCCCAGCGTGTAGCCATCCGGCGCCGAACGGGCGGTTTCGGCCGCGCCCACGATGCCGCCGCCACCGGCCTTGTTTTCCACGATCACGGATTGGCCCAGGGCCTTGCCCAGCGGGTCGGCGATCACGCGCGCAATGATGTCGGTGGTGCCGCCGGGCGCGAAGGGCACCTGCAGCTTGATGACCTTGTTGGGGTAGCCCTGGGCGGCAGCGGACCCTGCGGCGGCAGCCAGTACGGTCAGCGCGAGCCATTGACGACGATGCATTGAGTTCTCCTTCATGGGTGACAGACAGCCTGGATGGTATGCGCAACCGGTGTCCTGGCAGCCTGCGGATTCCACATAAGGGCTAACCCGCAGAACACGACACGGATCAAGTATTCTCCGTGCGTGAATTACGCCCAGCTCCTGCTTCCCGACTTCTCCCTCATCCTGTGCGGCTACCTCATCTGCCGCTACACCGCCCTGAACCGCTCGGTATGGCAGCCGGTGGAGAGCCTGGTGTACTACCTGCTGTTCCCCGTGCTGCTGTTCCAGTCCATCGTCAAGAGCCCGGTGGACATCGGCGCCGCATCGGGGCTGATCGCCGCCGGGCTGATCTCCGGCCTGATCGGGATCGCGCTGGCCTACAGCCTGCCGCACTGGCCCTGGCTGGGCCGGCGCATCGACGCGCGCGACCATGCCGCCAGTGCCCAGGTCGCGTTCCGCTTCAACTCGTTCATTGGCCTGGCCATTGCCGAGCGCCTGGCGGGCTCCGAGGGCCTGCTCATGATCGCCGTGCTGATCGGCGTGTGCGTGCCGCTGTTCAACGTGGCGGCCGTGTGGCCGATGGCGCGGCACGGCCAGCACAGCTTCGCGCGGGAGCTGGTGCGCAACCCGCTGATCGTCGCCACGGTATCGGGGCTGGTGGCCAACCTGCTGGGCTTCAGGATTCCCGACTGGGCCGCGCCCACGGTGGGCCGCATCAGCGCGGCATCGCTGGCGCTGGGGCTGATGGCCGCGGGCGCGGGCCTTCAGTTTGGCCTGCTCACGCGCGGCAAGGCGCTGAGCGTGGCGGTGCTGTCCATCCGGCACCTGCTGCAGCCGCTGCTCGCGTTCGGCATGGCGCGCCTCTTTGGGCTGAACCCGGTGCAGACCACCATGCTGCTCGCCTTCTCCGCGCTGCCCACCGCCTCCACCTGCTATGTGCTGGCGGCGCGCATGGGCTACAACGGACCGTACGTGGCGGGGCTGGTCACGCTGTCGACCCTGCTGGGCATGGTCAGCCTGCCGTTTGCCCTGGGATTTCTGCGATGACCGATCCACACCCTGCCCTGCGTTCCGCCGCCCTGGTCCAACCACGCCGCCGCGCGTTGATGGCGGGCCTGGCGGCCGTGGCGCTTGTGCCGCTGGCGGGCTGCGGGCGCAAGGCCCCGCGCGCGCAGACGGTGCCCACTGGCGCCACGGTGCTGGCGCTGGGTGATTCGCTGACCTCCGGCGTGGGCGCATCGGCCGACACCGCCTACCCTGCCGTGCTGGCGCGCCTGACGGGCTGGAAAGTGGTCAACGCCGGCGTGTCGGGCGACACCTCGGCCCAGGCGCTCGAACGCCTGCCGGCGCTGCTGCAATCGCACCAGCCCGCGCTGGTGATCGTGGGCATCGGCGGCAACGACTTTCTGCGCCGCCAGAGCGCCAGCACCACCCGCGCCAACATCGTGCGCATCTGTACGGAGGCGCGCGCCAGCGGCGCCCAGGTGCTGCTGGTGGCCGTGCCCGAGCTGTCTCTCTTGGCGGCCTCCACCGGCCGGCTGGGCGATCACGCGCTGTACGAAGAAGTGGCGACCGAGCTGAAGATTCCACTGCACAGCAAAGGCTGGTCCGGCGTGCTGTCCGACGCCCGCCTGCGGTCCGACCAGATCCACGCCAATGCGGCCGGCTACGAGCGGTTTGCGCAAGGGCTGGTGGAAACGCTCAGGGACGCCGGGCTGCTGGCGCGGTAAAGCCACACAGAGCCTCGGCCTGAATACTCATTTTTTGATAGCTGCCAGCGTTTACCTATCAAGCGCTAGAGCCCATTTTCATTCAAAATCCAGCGCCCAGGCCACATGTTCGCGCACGAGTTCACTGGGCTCCTGGGCACGGGACTGCAGCGCCGCACGCACCGCGCCATCGCCCGTGGCCCGCAGCGCATTGCCCAGCGCCACGGCCACGTTGCGCAGCCAGCGCTCGTGGCCAATGCGGCGGATGGGGCCGCCCTCGGTCATGCGCAGGAAGGTGGCCTCGTCCCATGCGAACAGGTGCGCCAGCTGCTGGCCCGCGAGGCCCTTGCGCTCGTCGAAGTCGGGCAGCCGGCTGGCCTGCGCGAACTTGTTCCAGGGGCAGATGAGCTGGCAGTCGTCGCAGCCGTAGATGCGGTTGCCCATGAGCGGCCGCAGTTCCAGCGGGATGGGCCCCGCGTGCTCGATGGTCAGGTACGAGATGCAGCGCCGCGCATCGAGCCGGTGCGGCGCGATGATGGCCTGCGTGGGGCAGATGTCGATGCAGGCGCTGCAGCTGCCGCAGTGCGCGGTGACCGGGGCGCTTTCAGGCAACGCCATGTCCACGTAGATCTCGCCCAGGAAGAACATCGAGCCCGCCTCGCGGTTGAGCACCAGGGTGTGCTTGCCGCGCCAGCCCTGGCCGCTGCGCGAGGCCAGCTCGGCCTCCAGCACCGGCGCGGAATCGGTGAATACGCGGTGGCCGAAGGGGCCGATGGCCTCGGCGATGCGGTCGCTGAGTTTTTGCAGGCGGGCGCGCAGCACCTTGTGGTAGTCGCGCCCCCGGGCATAGACCGAGACGATCCCTTCCTGCGGGCGGGCCAGGCGCCCCAGTTCGAAAGCCTGCCAGCCGCCGGACGTGCCCGTGCCCGTATCGCGCGGCAAGTAATCCATGCGTGCCGTGATCACGCTCACGGTGCCGGGCACCAGTTCGGCCGGGCGCGCGCGCCTCATGCCGTGCGATGCCATGTAATGCATGTCACCATGGAAGCCCTGCGCCAGCCAGGCCGAAAGGCCGGGCTCTGCGGCGGACAAGTCCACCCCCGCCACGCCGATTTGGGAAAATCCCAGTTCGCGGGCCCACTCCTGCATTTGAGGAACGAGTTGACTGTTGCACCACATACCGGCCAGATTGTAGGAAGCGGCACGGCCGCCCCGACCGAACCCGCCCCCCCCTTCACCTGGCGCAGCGAGGATGACACCGCCGCCTTCGCGCAGCGCCTGGCCGCGCAGCCGGGGCTGTCCAACGCCTTCGTCACGTTGCACGGCGACCTGGGCGCGGGCAAGACCACGCTGGTGCGCCACCTGCTGCGCGCCCTGGGCGTGCAGGGCCGGATCAAGAGCCCCACCTACGCCGTGGTGGAGCCACACGAGGCCCCGGGCCTGGCGATCTGGCACTTTGATTTCTACCGCTTCGACGATCCGCGCGAATGGGAGGACGCGGGCTTCAGGGACATTTTTGCCAACCCGGGGCTCAAGGTGGCAGAATGGCCGGAAAAGGCTGCAGCGCTTACGCCGCCTGCGGACCTTGCTATACACATTGAAGCAATTGACGACACCGAAAGGAAGATCACGGTGCACGCCCAAACCGCCAACGGCCGCCACATGCTGCAAGGGCTGCTGAACCCATGAGCCGCCCATCGGCCGCACCGACCCCGGCCTGCCCCCGCGCGCCCCGCACGGGAGGCCCGCGATGAGCCCCGGCAGCGCCAGCGGCACGCCCCAGGCCGCAGCCCGGGGCGTGGCTTCGCGCCGGGCCGTGCTGCAGGCGGGCAGCCTCGTGCTGCTGCTGGGCACGCAGCAGATCGCGCGCGGCGCCACCATCCTGGCCGTGCGCGTCTGGCCCGCGCCCGAATACTCGCGCGTGACCATCGAGTCCGACGGCGCGCTGGTGGCCAAGCAGTTCTTCGTGACCACGCCGCCGCGCCTGGCGGTGGACATCGAGGGCATCGACCTCAGCCCCGAGCTGCGCGAACTGGTCGCCAAGGTCAAGCCGGACGACCCCAACATCGCGGGCATCCGCGTGGGGCAGAACGCGCCCGGGGTGGTGCGCCTGGTGGTGGACCTCAAGCAGCCCGCCATGCCGCAGGTGTTCACGCTGCCCCCCGTGGCGGCGTACCGGCACCGCCTGGTGTTCGACCTTTACCCCGCCGCGCCGGTGGACCCGCTGGAGGCCCTCATCGCGGAGCGCCTGCGCGATGCCCCCGTGACCACGGCCGCCGCCACCCCCAAAGCGCCCACGCCGCCCGCCGAGCACGACCCGCTCGGCGACCTCATCGCGCAGCGCACCACCCGCCCCGTCCCGGCAGAGCACCCGCCCGTGGCGGCGCCCCCGGTGGCGGCCGCCCCGGCCGAAACCACGCGCCCGCCGGGCAACCGGGCCACGTCCACGCACACCGACCGCATCATCATCGTCGCGCTCGACCCCGGCCACGGCGGCGAGGACCCGGGCGCCATCGGCCCCTCGGGCACGCGCGAGAAGGACGTGGTGCTGCGCGTGGCCCACCTGCTGCGCGACCGCATCAACGCCACCACCGTGGGTGGCAATCCCATGCGCGCCTTCCTCACGCGCGACGGCGACTACTTCGTGCCCCTGGGCACGCGCGTGCAGAAGGCCCGGCGCGTGCAGGCCGACCTGTTCGTGAGCATCCACGCCGATGCCTTCACCACGCCGGCCGCGCGCGGCGCCAGCGTGTTCGCGCTGAGCCAGGGCGGCGCCTCCAGCACCGCCGCGCGCTGGCTGGCCAACAAGGAGAACCAGGCCGACCTGGTGGGGGGCATCAACGTGCAGTCCAAGGACCAGCACGTGCAGCGCGCGCTGCTCGACATGAGCACCACCGCGCAGATCAACGACAGCCTCAAGCTCGGCTCCGTGCTGCTGGGCGAGATCGGCGGCATGGCCAAGCTGCACAAGCCGCGCGTGGAGCAGGCGGGCTTCGCAGTGCTCAAGGCCCCCGACATCCCCAGCGTGCTGGTGGAAACCGCCTTCATCAGCAACCCCGACGAGGAAAAGCGCCTGCGCAGCAGCGCCTACCAGGAGCAGCTGGCCGACGCGCTGATGCGCGGCATCACGCGCTACTTCGCCAAGAACCCGCCACTGGCGCGCAGCCGTTCCGTCTAGCCTTGCGCGGACCGCCAAGTGCAGGCAAAGTAGCCTTCATCACCCACGCCCCGGCGTGCAGGCATGTGCTTCCTGCACACCGGCACGCACCGGGGAGGACGGAAGGAGAAACGCCATGGCACTGCCCCACGCCCAATCCGGCCAGATCGTCAGCGTGCGCCCCCTGGGCGACCGCCTGCCCGAGGCCATCACCACCGCCATCCTGAAGGCCGGCCAGCTCGAAGTCATGCGCGTCGTGCTCCCCGTGGGCAAATCCATGAAGGAACACCAGACCCCCGGCGAGGCCACGGTGCAGTGCATCGAGGGCGTGGTCGAGTTCGTCAGCGAGGACGGCATCCAGCAGCTGCATCCCGGCGACTTCGTGCACCTGGCGCCGCGCGCGCTGCATTCGCTCAAGGCGGTGGAGCACGCGTCCCTGCTGGTCACCCTGTGCCTGCTGGCGGGTGGGCGCTGAGGTTTTTTCAGATCCCTGTTTTGGCGCAGCCACTATTCATCGGGCCGTGCGCCACCGGCGACGAATGCAGCTGGCGCAGCCAGCGCGAGTGCGCCCCGCGCAAGGGCCGCCAGGCCGCGCATGCGGCGCTTCGCCTGCATGCGCTGGCAGCATCCCCCTCTCGGCTCGCACGGCGAGGCGAGAGAGGGGCTGAGGGCTGAGGGCTGAGGGCTGAGGCACGAATCGACTCAGAGGGGGTTCGCCTCACCGCTCCAGGCGGAACACGCTCACGACCTCCGCAAGCCGCGCCGCCTGGTGCTTGAGGCTGTCGGCGGCGGCGGCGCTCTGCTCCACCAGCGCGGCGTTCTGCTGCGTGACCTGGTCGAGCTGCGTCACCGCCTCGCCGACCTGGCTGATGCCGATGGTCTGCTCGCCCGTGGCGCTGGAGATCTCGCCAATCAGGTCGCTCACCCGCTGGACCTGCGCGACGATGTCTTCCATGCTGTGGCCGGCATCCCCCACCAGCTGGGTGCCGTTTTCCACCTTCTGCACGCTGTCGCTGATGAGCGCCTTGATCTCCTTGGCCGCGGAGGCCGAGCGCTGCGCCAGGCTGCGCACCTCGCTGGCCACCACGGCGAAGCCACGTCCCTGCTCGCCCGCGCGCGCCGCCTCCACCGCCGCGTTCAGCGCCAGGATGTTGGTCTGGAACGCGATGCCGTCGATCACCGCGATGATGTCGGTGATCTTGCGCGACGCGGCCGAGATGTCCTGCATGGTGGCCACCACCTGGCCCACCACCTCGCCCCCCTTCACCGCCGCGGCCGATGCCGCGCCCGCCAGCACGGCGGCGCGCTGCGCGGTGTCGGAGTTGTTCTTCACGGTGCTGGTGATCTGCTCCATGGACGCGGCCGTCTGCTCGAGGTTGCTGGCCTGCTCCTCGGTGCGCTGGCTCAGGTCGGCATTGCCCGAGGCGATCTCGCTGGAGCCGGTGGCGATGGAGTCGCTGCTGTGGCGCACGTCGCCCACGATGCGCACCAGCGATGCCTGCATGGTTTCCATGGCCTGCATCATCTGCGCCACCTCGCCGCGCCCCTGCGCGTGGATGGGCCGCGACAGGTCGCCCTCGCCGATGCGCCGGGCCACCGCGGCCACCTCGCCCAGCGAGCGGCGGATGCGCCGCACCACCACCCAGGACAGCAGCACCAGCAGCGCCAGCCCCGCGATGCCCGCCGCCAGCACGGCGGCGCGGTAGGAGCCGATCAGGCCCGCGGCCTCGGCGGCCTGGTCGGCCGACCGCTGGATCTGGTATTCCACCATCTTGTCCGCGACCGCGTTGTACTGGTTGACAACCGGCACGAAGGTGGACATGGCAAACGACTTGGCCTGTGCCATGTCGCCTGCCTTCTTGAGCGCCAGGGCCTTGTCGCGCGTGGCGAGGTACGGCGTGCGCACCGCCGCCAGCTCCTCCTGGATGCGCAGGCCTTCGGGGCTGGTTTCCAGCTCGCTGTAGCGCTTTTGAACCTTGGACGTGTCGGCCGTGGTGGCGGCGATCAGGTCCTTGAAGAAGTTCTGCAGGTCGTCGCCTTCGGACTGCACCACCGAGAACACCCGCGTGGAGTTGACCGCGATGTTGCTGCGCCAGCGCAGGGCCAGCTGCAGGCGTTCGACCTGCTCATTGGCCAGGCCGTCCACCGTCCTGCCCAGGTGCTGCACGCGCACCAGGCTCAACGCCAGGATGAGCACGAGCGCCAGGACGGCCACCCCCACGATCAGGCCGATTTGTTGCGCCACCGTCAGCTGCGGGCCCGTGCGGGATGTTTGAGGGTCCATGGTGTGTGTCCTTATACGAATGGATTGCATTAGAAATGATCTGCTGCCGCCCGCCGGTTGGCAACCACCGGCGATGCCACGTAAACCCGCCCCAGGGGGAACGTGATGCCCGCGCACCACGGGAACCGCCGGCACTTGGCAACGCGGCGGGCGTTTCCCATGAGGTCGCATGTCCTACAGCGGCATCCCACGGCTGCCTACGCGGGGGGCCCGCCGGGCGAAGGATAGTGAAGCCACAGGTCCAGCCCGTCTGCAGCCGCAGCCGGACTCCCAGGCCTGATTCCATTCACAAAGGACTCTTGCCATGAAAATCCGTCACATCCTTCTTGCGACCACCTGTACCGCAGCCCTGGCACTGGGTGGTTGCGCTTCGAACCCCACCAGCGCACAGGTGGGCACCGGCGTGGGCGCCGTGGTCGGTGGTGTCGCCGGCAATGCCGTCTTCGGGGGCCCCGCAGGCACGATTGGCGGTGCCGCCGCCGGCGCCCTGATCGGCCATGAGATCGGCGAGGACCGCGATCAGCGCCGGCCTTATCGCCGCTGATCCCCCCGGCCGCCGGGCAACCTCCCCTGCGGCCGAACCGGGCTGCCGGTGAGTTCTGCATAAAAAAAGCTGCCAGCGCTTGTCACACAAGCGCTGGCAGCTTTTTTTTTCATAGCACCCGTTGATTCAAGGTCAAGGTGCGGTCCTGGCCTGCCGCCCGGCGCGCCAGGCACCAAAGATGGCGATCAGGCCGGGGATGAAGATCATGGCCCAGATGATCTTGTCCAGGTTCTCCTTGACCCAGGCAAAGTTGCCAAAGAAATACCCCGCCGAGCAGATGCCCAGGACCCACAGGAGCGCGCCCCCCACGTTGAACGCGGTGAACTTGGCGCGGCCCATCTCCGCCACACCCGCCACGAACGGCGCGAAGGTGCGGATGAAGGGCATGAAGCGAGCGATCACGATGGTGATGCCGCCATAGCGCTCGTAAAAGTCATGCGCCTGGTTGAACGCACGGCGGTTGAACCAGCGCGAGTTTTCCCACTGGAACACCTTGGGCCCGAAATAGCGGCCCAGCGAGTAGTTGCACTGGTCGCCCAGGATGGCCGCCGCCAGCAGCACCGCGCAGGCCAGCGGAAAGCTCATCATCCCCGCGCCGCACAGCGCGCCCACGATGAACAGCAGCGAATCGCCCGGCAGGAACGGCATCACCACCAGCCCTGTCTCGACGAACACGATGGCGAACAGCAGGGCGTACACCCACATGCCGTAGGCCTGTACGAAGGCCTCCAGGTACTTGTCCACGTGCAGGATGAAGTCGATGAGAAAAGTGACAAGTTCCATGGAAGGGCGGGTCCGGACGCCGGGCAGCAAAAAGGTGGGCGCATTATCCCCATCAGGCCCCGCCCCGGCCCGATACCCCTGCGCGGCCCCCGCCCTAAAATCCCACGGGTGAACGACACCACTCCCCTCCTCGCGGCGGCGCAGCCCGCCACCACCCCCATCGCCACGGCCCGGCGCCCCATCCGCGACCTGCCCGATGAGCTCATCAGCCAGATCGCCGCTGGCGAGGTGGTCGAGCGCCCCGCTTCCGTGGTGCGCGAACTGGTGGACAACGCGCTGGACGCGGGCGCCACGCAGATCACCGTGCGCCTGTCGGCTGGCGGCGTGCGCCTGATCACCGTGGAAGACGACGGCGGGGGCATTCCACACGCAGAATTGCCCGTGGCGCTGCGCCGCCATGCCACCAGCAAGATCACCAGCCTGAACGACCTGGAGACCGTGGCCACCATGGGCTTTCGGGGCGAGGCGCTGGCCGCCATTGCCTCGGTGTCGGAGATGGCCCTGCTCTCGCGCCCGGCGGCGCAACCCAATGCCTTCCTGCTGGACGCACGCAGCGGCGAGCTGCGCCCGGCCGCGCGCAGCACCGGCACCACGGTGGAGGTGAAGGAGCTGTTCTTCTCCACCCCCGCGCGCCGCAAGTTCCTGAAGACCGACGCCACCGAACTCGCGCACTGCATCGAATCGGTGCGGCGCCACGCGCTCGCGCGGCCGGATGTGGGCTTTGCCATCTGGCACGAAGGCAAGCTGGTGGAGCAGTGGCGCGCCACCTTCGTGCCCGGACAGGGGGATGCCCAGGACGCGCTGGCCCGCCGCCTGTCCGACGTGCTGGGCGAGGACTTCGTCACGCAATCCGTGGCCGTGCAGCACCGCGTGGGCCCCGTCACCGTCACCGGCCGCGCGGGCCTGCCCGACGCCGCCCGCTCGCGCCCCGACCACCAGTACTGCTACGTGAACGGCCGCTTCGTGCGCGACAAGGTACTCACCCATGCCGCCCGCAGCGCGTACGAAGACGTGCTGCACGGCCACAAGCAGCCCATCTATGCGCTGTATGTCGAGATCGACCCGGCCCGCGTGGACGTGAACGTGCACCCCACCAAGATCGAGGTGCGCTTTCGGGACAGCCGCGAGGTGCACCAGGCCGTGCGCCATGCCGTGGAAAACGCGCTGGCCGCACCGCGCGCCGCCGCGCTCGCGGCCGTCGCTGCGGCTGCTGCGGGGACAGCCGCGCCAGACGCGGGCGCCACGGCGCAGGGCCCCACCGAGGACTTCAGGCCCAATCAGCCTCCAGCCCTTCACTGGCAAGCGCAGTCAGCTATCAAATTTGAAGAGCGTGGCCACCACGTGGCGGACCTGCAGGCGCTGTGGGGCCCCAGGAGGGAGACCGGGCCCATGGGCCATGACGCGCCAGCCGCCGTGTTGCCCACCGCGGCGCCATCGCAGCCCCTGCCGGGCACGGCCGATGCCCCGCACGGCAACGGCCCTGCGGCCGCCCCCGCCGGCGGCGCGGTGCCCGGCGCCCCTTCCGTGCCGCCAGCGACCGCCCGCGGCCCCGCCGGCAGCGAGACCACCTGGCCCCTGGGCCGCGCGGTGGCCCAGCTGCATGGCGTGTACATCCTGGCCGAGAACGCCCAGGGCATGGTCATCGTGGACATGCACGCCGCCCACGAGCGCATCGTCTACGAGCGCCTCAAGGCCCAGGTGGATGGCGACGCCCGCATCGCCAGCCAGCCGCTGCTGATCCCGGCCACCTTCGCCGCCACGCCCGAGGAAGTGGCCACGGCCGAGGCATCCGCCGAGGTGCTGGCCATGCTGGGCATGGAAGTGGTGCCCTTCTCGCCCAAGACGCTGGCCGTGCGCGCCGTGCCCACCACCCTGGCCCAGGGCGACCCGGTGGAACTGGCCCGCAGCGTGCTGGCCGAACTGGCCGCGCACGACGCCACCACCGTGGTGCAGCGCGCACGCAACGAGATCCTGGGCACCATGGCCTGCCACGGTGCCGTGCGCGCCAACCGCAGGCTCACCATCGACGAGATGAACGCCCTGCTGCGGCAGATGGAAACCACGGACCGGTCGGACCAGTGCAACCACGGGCGGCCCACCTGGCGGCAGCTGAGCATGAAGGAACTGGACGCGCTGTTTCTGCGCGGGCGCTAGGTAAGCACATCGAGCAGCAGCCTTGGAGCTGCAGCCCCATCATGGGCCGCGACAAAGGTTTCTCCAATACCTCAATTCCTCACCATGTGCACGGCGGCGCGCTATGGCAAAGCACGCGCCGCGGCCGACACATCGCAGTGAGTCACGACCGGTGGGGTGGCCAGCGTCATCGGAGTGTGGGCCTGGGCTGGCTGCAGAGTCCACTCAAACGTGTAGTAATTGCTGCCCAAGTACTTGACTTGACTTGCGCGCGGCGGCGCCATGGATGTGGCGTGTGCCAGCGTCCAGCTGTCCGGCAGGCGCAAAGTTGTTTCGTCGGTACAACGCAGCGAAACACGGAGCACCGTAGGACCTTGCGCACTGATCTGCACCTTGATGCCCTGATCGTGGCGGGCGGGTAAAAATGTCATGTAGTCTGCCTTTTCGTCAGAAAAGACATTTCCTCCCTCGCGGCCATTGATGTGCAGTGGCAATGGCGCCAAGGCATACACCGAGGCACCGGGCAGCTTGGCCACAGGAGTCAGTCCCTCCGTTAGCGCCCAGGGGATGATGGGGTGGGTGGGTTCGATCAGGTATTGCAGGGCGGATGCGTATCCGGCGGAGTCGCGGCAACGCGCATCGAACTGGCGATTGGTCATATCGCGCGCCAGCATCCAGTACAGGCCGCGCAATTGGTTTTGGCAGATGCCTTCGGTCTGCAAATAGGTTTGCATAGCATGCAGATACCGGTAGCTGAAAGAGGGAATCAGGCGTTCCACGCCCTGTATGCGTGGAAAGAACGATGCGTTGGCTGACACGTCAATCCGGCCCTGTGCCTCGAACTGCCGGTACAGCCCCACCTGCCCACCCAGGGCCAGGGCACCGACCCCAGCGGCACACCACCGCCATGGCGAAGGAGAACAGTTCCATTGCTCGCTGGTGCGTGCCCAGCCATAGGCTGCAACCAGGGCCAGCCAGGGCTGGATCACATCCAGATGCCAGAAGGCTCCATGGGACAAGAGCGCGATCGCCATGACCCACCACAGCACCAGCGCGAATGCCACCCAGCGCATGGCGCGCGCGCGCATGGCGTGCACCAGCCCCAATGCCACGCCGACGAGCATGACCCCCAGCAGCGCGGCCGCAGCGGCCGTGACCGCCGGAATAGCGGGGCTGATGCCCGCGACCATGTGGTAGGGCATGGCCAGTGCGTCCCACCACTTGCCTGCATCGAGAATTCTGCCGGGCAACGCGGACCAGCCACCCGGGGTGGGTGGGGGCGGAGCGGCAACGACGCGTGGGATGTTCCAGGGCTGAGCCCAGGCCGCCCACAGGGCGCTGAGTGCCGCCACGATGGCAATGGAGGCCCAGGTGGCGCGGTGCCTGAGCACCGCCGGGTGAACCAGCGCATACAGACCCAGTGCAACACCCAGCGGTGCGGCCGAGGGATGTATCTGCAATAGCACAAACATTGCCAGCACCAACGCAAACCATCCCTGACGAGGCTGTTGCAGTGCCTGCACCCACAGTGTCAGCACCAAGCTGGAGAGACCCATCACCAGCGCGGGATTCCAGGCACTGTGGGTGTAGACGCTCCCGAAAATCGGCATGCACAACACCAAATAGGCCAGCGCGATGCGTTCTCCCAGGCTCCGGCTCAGTGTGTACCATGCGTACCCGATACAAGCCACATAAAACAGGCCAAAAGCGACGAAGATGCTGATTTCGCTATCAATGACCAGCAGGGGCAATCCCAGCAGATAGTAGAACCCCGGCGGAAAGTACAGACGCCCGTTGAACGGGGTACTGCTTTGGGGCCATTGACCCTGGTGCAACCACTGGCGCACCGTGTCCATGTCTCGAATCTGGTCCGGTCCGTGAAAGGTCAAGTCACAGTAGTAAAGTTGAAGGACACTCAAGGCGAGCAGGATCAGCACTGCAATCCAGTCGCCAGGCCGGATGGAGCGCAGTGGCAGGGTGGTAGGCGGTGCATTCATAGGCAAGATTTGTTCTCGGTTCAGGGCCGCAAGCTGTTGATTTATAAAGGCGGTACTTTAGCCGACAGAAGGGTTTGGGAGATGCCGGATACAAAGCATCAGCCCAGCAGCGCGTGTTTCGGCAACACTACAGCTACGGTAACCCAATCACGGAAAGCTCAGGATTCAGCCTTATGAGCTACGCACTACCGAGTCAAAACCACATGCACCAGCGATCCACCCAGCGCGACACGAATAATGCGGATGTACACGGAGCTTTTTCAAAAAAACCGTAAATAGCACAGAATTACCGCAAGCAAACCCAATCTTCCCTCACCTCCGATCAACATCTTCCATATTTTCAAAAAATTGAATCTGCAATAGCGCGCCCCGGCGTTGACAGTCGGGTAACGCATTTTCTGGGCATTCAAATACGGACCTTAAATCTTGCTGCACTCAGTCATTACATTCATCCGCAGACTGCTCGGAACACAGAGCATTCAAAACAAGCTCATGCAAATCGAATTCGATCTTCGTGAGAAAAGCAAAATTCCGACTACAACAGCGAAAAGTTCGCTCTGTGGTTCCATGACGGAGGTGCGAAAGACGGTAGCTGACAATTTTATTTCCGGCCATGGAATTGAAATAGGTGCTTTTGCCTCGCCACTTCCCGTCCCGCCAACAGCCCAGGTCACTTACGTCGACAAATACAACATCGACGATCTCGATGCCAACCACAAAGTGGCTGGCCTTTCAATGAGCGATTTTGGCGTTGATTTAAACGCCGTAGTTCGGCCCGACATCGTGGATGATGGCGAGTGTCTTTCGAAATTGGGAGATTATTCGCAAGATTTTGTTATTGCAAATCACGTTCTTGAGCATTTTGAAGATCCAGTCAAGGGCTTCAAGAACATGCTGAGAATCTTGAAACACAGTGGGATTCTGTATCTAAGCTTGCCGGAGATGCGCCACAGCTTTGACAGCATAAGAAACCAGACGCCCTTTGAGCACATTCATAGAGACTATGAAGAAGGGCCAAGCTGGTCGAGAGAACTCGCCTATGCAGAATTCGCGAAGATCTTTGCAGCCAACGGCATGGACAAAGGACTTTTCCCACGCCGATCAGGAGATTCGCTGGCTCAATTCGAAAGCGAGATTTCCAGAGAACTGAACACCTCCAACTACAGCATTCACTTTCATGCCTGGACAATGGATGGCATGATGGAGATGTTCTCAAAAATCAAAAATATTTATAATCTTGCATTCGAAATTCGACTGATCATCAAGAACAAGGAAGAGGTCATTTTCATTTTCGAGAAGACAGTACCCCATATCAATTAATTCGCAACCATGCAGAATTGAAAAAGCGCCTTACGGCGCTTTTTTGTGAGGACCACCGTCAGCCAGCACGGTCACAACCCATCAGTTGTCGCGCGCTGCCTTGGCGGTGTCCGGGAAGTCGCTGAACACGCCGTCCACACCCAGGTTGTAGAACAGCTTGTACTCGGCCTTGGGGTCGCCCTTGAAGTCCGAGGCCAGGCGCTTGGCCTCGCTGCGGAAGGTGTAGGGGTGCACCATCAGGCCCGCGGCGTGGGCATTCTTCACCACATCGGTGGGCGCCATCATCACGCGGTCGCGTTCGTCGATCTTGCCGTCGCCATTGAGGTCATCGGCCTTGCCGTCCTTGTTGGCGTCCACCTGCTTGGAGGGGATGAGGTACGGCTTCCAGGGGCCGATGCCGTCGGCATAGGTCTTGACCTCCTTGAGGCCCGCGGGGGTGAGCAGGCTGGCGAAGGTGCGCGCGTCGCCGGCCACCGCAAAGTCGTAGGGCTTGTCGTAGGGGGCGGTCAGGTCCATGCTGCCGTCGGGGTTCACGTCGTTCGCGTCCACCAGCTGCACCAGGCGGATCTGCGTCTTGGTGCGCAGGTACTTGAGGTTGGACACCTCGAACGACTGCACGATGACCGGCGAGCTCTTGGCGGTGTAGCCGTACTTGGCCAGCGTGGCGAGCAGGCGGTCTTCCAGCGGCAGGCCCAGCTTGGCATGGAAGGTGGGGTGCTTGGTCTCGGGGTACACGCCCACGGTGCGGCCGGCCTTGGCGCCTTCGTTCTTGGCGAGGTCCAGCACTTCTTCCAGGGTGGGGATCTGGTACTTGCCGTTGTGCGACTGGTCGCGGTCCGACAGGGGCTGGACGGCGCGCAGGGTCTTGATCTCGGCCAGGGTGAAATCCGACACGAACCAGCCCTCTTCCTCCACGCCGTCCACCATCTTCTTGGTCTTGCGGCCCGCGAACTCGGCGCGGGTGGACACATCGGTGGTGCCGGTGATGTTGGGTTCGTGGCGCGCCACGAGCACGCCGTCCTTGGTGGCCACCAGGTCGGGTTCGATGAAGTCGGCGCCCATGTCGATGGCCCGCTTGTAGCCCTCGAGCGTGTGGTCGGGCAGGTAACCGGCGGCCCCCCGGTGGCCGATCACGAGCGGCTTGTCGCCATTCAGCGTGGGATAGGGGTTGTCATCGTTGCCGCCGCAGGCCGCCAGCGTGGCCAGCAAGGCCAGCGCACCCAACTTCGCACCAGGAATGTGCATGCTCTTCTCCTCGTTGTGTTTAGAACCGCCGAACTGTGGCCGCCGCCTGTGACAAGGCGATGACTCCCGTTTTGCGCGCCGGTGACAGCCCACGCCAGCCCCCCGCCGCACCAACATATGGCAACTCACCCGCCACATTCCCCACCATTGTGCATAGGCATGCGCATAAACGTATAACTTTTGAACATAATTCGATGTTGCAGCGCGCCATTGCCTGCTTTTTGACGCAGAAAGCTTTTTGAACATGAAATACGAGTCCGCAGGCAGCTTCCTTTCCCACGTGGCCCACCGCAATCCGGGTCAGCCCGAATTCCTGCAGGCCGTCACTGAAGTCATGGAAAGCCTGTGGCCGTTCATCGCCCAGCACCCCCGCTATGCCGAGCATGGCCTGCTGGAGCGGCTCGTCGAGCCCGAGCGCATCGTGATGTTCCGCGTGTCGTGGGTGGACGACCATGGCACCGTGCAGGTCAACCGCGGCTACCGCATCCAGCACAGCATGGCGATCGGACCCTACAAGGGCGGCCTGCGCTTTCACCCCTCGGTGAACCTGTCGGTGCTCAAGTTCCTGGCGTTCGAGCAGACCTTCAAGAACGCGCTGACCACGCTGCCCATGGGCGGCGGCAAGGGCGGCTCCGACTTCGACCCCAAGGGCAAGAGCCCCGGTGAAGTCATGCGTTTTTGCCAGGCCTTCGTCTCCGAGCTGTTCCGCCACGTGGGTGCCGACACCGACGTGCCGGCGGGCGACATCGGCGTGGGCGGCCGCGAGGTGGGCTTCATGGCGGGCATGATGAAGAAGCTCAGCAACCGGGCGGACTGCGTGTTCACCGGCAAGGGCCTGTCGTTCGGCGGATCGCTGATCCGCCCCGAGGCCACGGGCTATGGCACCGTGTATTTCGCGCAGGAGATGCTCAAATCCCGGGGCCGCTCGCTCGACGGCATGCGCGTCTCGGTCTCGGGATCGGGCAACGTGGCGCAGTACGCGGTCGAAAAGGCCCTGCAGCTGGGCGCCAAGGTGGTCACCGTGTCGGATTCGAGCGGCACCATCGTGGACGAGGACGGTTTCACCCCGCAGAAGCTGGCCGAGCTGATGGAGGTGAAGAACCATCTGTATGGCCGCGTGAGCGACTACGCAGCTCGCACGGGCTCCCGCTTCGAGGCCGGTGTGCGCCCCTGGCACGTGCCCGTGGACGTGGCCCTGCCCTGCGCCACGCAGAACGAGCTGGACGCCCAGGACGCCGCCACCCTGATCAGGAACGGCGTGGTCTGCGTGGCGGAAGGCGCCAACATGCCTTCCACCATCGATGCCGCCAAGGCCTTCGAGGCGGCAGGCGTGCTCTACGCCCCCGGCAAGGCCAGCAACGCCGGCGGCGTGGCGACCTCGGGCCTGGAGATGAGCCAGAACGCCGCCCGCCTGTCGTGGCCCCGCGAAGAGGTCGATGCGCGGCTGCTGCAGATCATGCAGGGCATCCATGCCGCGTGCCTGCACTATGGCAAGCGCAGCGACGGCAGCGTGAGCTACGTGGACGGCGCCAATATCGCGGGCTTCGTCAAGGTGGCCGACGCGATGCTGGTGCAGGGCGTGGTCTGACCTTTCTTCGAGAAACGTTTCAGAAGCGGTGAAAAGAAGGGCAGTTGCCGGGCAGTTGGCGGGCTCTGCGGGAAGATGGGCACAAACCCTGCTTTCCGTGCGAGAACTTTCCGGCACGATGGCGACTCTCTCCTTTCCATGAAACGCACCCCCCTCCTGATCTCCCTGGCGCTGGCCATCGCCGTCTCGGCGGGCTGCGCCACCCTCGACGCCAAGCAGCGCGAGTGGATCTTCCAGCCCAGCGACCGCAGCTGGGGCGGCCCCCAGTCCACCGAGGACATGCAGGACGTGTGGATCGATTTCCAGTCCGAGGCCACCGGCCAGCCTGGCCGGCTGCACGGCCTGTGGCTGGCCCATGCGCGCGCGGACGCCCCCGTGATGCTGTACCTGCACGGGGCGCGCTGGAACGTGGCGGGCTCGTCCGGCCGCATGCGCCGCATGCAGGAATTGGGGTTCTCGGTGCTCGCCATCGACTACCGGGGGTTCGGCCAGAGCAGCGCCGCGCTGCCTTCCGAGGTCACGGCCGGTGAGGACGCCCGCGCCGCCTGGGACTGGCTCGCCCGCCAGGCGCCGGGCACGCCGCGCTACATCTTCGGGCACTCGCTGGGCGGGGCCATCGCCATCGACCTGGCCCGCCAGGTCCCCGACGAGCAGGGCACCATCGTCGAAGGCACGTTCACGAGCATCCCCGAGGTGGTCAGCACCTTCAAATGGGGGTGGCTGCCCGTGTCGGCCCTCATCACCCAGCGTTTCGAATCCGTGCGCAAGGTCTCCGAAATCGGCTCGCCCCTGCTCGTGGTGCATGGCAGCGAAGACAGCCTCATCCTGCCCAGCCTGGGCCGCAAGCTGTACGAGGCGGCGGCCGAGCCCAAGCGGTTTGTGCTCGTGGAGGGTGGATCGCACCACACCACCAACGCCGTGGGCCAGGGCCTCTACCGCGAGGCCATGATGGCCCTCTTCAAGCTGAAGTAAGCGCCAAGGTCGAAGCTCAGGCGCTGCAACCTCAGCGCCGCACCGCCTGCGCCAGTGCCGCCCAGGCCTTGAGCGTGAGCGGGTGGGTGAAAGCCGCGCCCGCCACCGGGTGCGACGAGAGCTTGACCACCACCATCTCGGCAGCCGGGTTCACATGGATGAACTGGCCGTGGATGCCCGCGGCCTCCCAGGCGCCATCGGCGTTGTGCAGCACCCACCACTGGTTGCGGTAGCTGTAGCCGGGGCGAAACGCCATGCCGCCCATCTTGAACTTCTCGCGGTCGCCGCCTTTGGCGGTATCGTCGATCACGGCCTTGTCAAAAATCTTCTGGCCGTTGTAGTTGCCGCCCAGGCGCAGCATTTCGCCAAACCGCGCCAGGTCGCGCGCCGTGGCATTGAGCCCTGCGCCCTGCAGCGGCGTGCCCACGCTGTCCACCATCACGTGGGCGTCTTCTTCCATGCCCAGTTTCTGCCAGATGTTCTCGCTCATCAGCTCGGCCCAGTGCTTGCCGGTGGCGCGCGAAACAATCCAGCCCAGCACCTCGGAATGCACGGTGCGGTACACAAAACCCGCGCCGTGTTCGCCTTCCTTCTTGAGCGTCTTCAGGAAGTCATACACAGTGGTCGGCCCCTGGTAGCCCGGCGGGCGTGGCAGCATGCCGCTGGACCAGCTGTAGCCAAAAATTTCGGTCGTGGGGTCGGTGTAGACCTCGCGGAAACGCACGGCACCCGTCATATCCATCACCTCGCGCACCTTCATGTCGCCCCAGGCCGAGTCGGCCAGCTCCGGCACATATTTGGTGACCAGCGCGCTGGGGTCGATCTTGCCCTCGTGCGCCAGTTGCGCGGCCATGAGGCCGGTGAACGACTTGGTGACCGAGAACAGCAGGTGCGGCGTGTACGGCTTCATCTGGTTGTCGTAGCGCTCGTACACCACGCGGCCCTTGTGCACCACCACCAGCGCATCGGTGTAGGTGCGGGTGAGCCACTGGTCCACCGTGATGGGCTGCCCCTTGTCGTCATCAAACACCACGCCGCCCAGGGGCTTGGGGTCTGCAGGCAGGGCCGATGCAGCCGCCCCACCCCGGCGGATGTTGTGCGTGGGCTGCAGCTCGCGCAGGTGCTGCAGCGCCCAGCGCATTTGGGGGTACTTGAAGGAATTGCTCAGGTCCACACGCTGCGCGCCCTCGGGCGGGAAGGTGGTCATGTAGCCCAGCTTGTCCAGCGTCACGCTCTCTGGCGCGGGCAGGGCCGGGGCCTGTGCCTGGGCGGCCAGGGCGGTGCCCAGGGCGGCCAGCGCCAGCGCACTGCGCAGCCGGGTGGTCATGGCGGGGCGCCAGCCCTGGGACCCTCGGCGGGTTGTGATCTTGTGCATGGGATGTCTCCTGGCTTGTTGTGTTGTGTGTTGTTGTGCGGCGGCCTGGGTCCGGCCAGCCGCACCACCATGGTGCTGCGCCACCGGCCCCGCGCCCTGTCACCCGCGCGACGCGCGTCACACACCAACTCTCACCATCTCTCACAAGCCCCGCCCGGCAAGGCGCCCGTGCCCCATCTGGTACCCTCAGACAGATATGTCTGCCCCCTCCGCCACCGCCGTGCCCACAGCTGCTTCCGCCTCCATCCAGCCCGGCCTGGCCATCCTGGTGCTCGCGCTGCTGCTCTCCATCCAGCCCGTCACCACCGACCTGTACCTGCCCGCCCTGCCCGCCCTCACGCGCAGCCTGGGCGCACCCATGGCGGCCGCGCAGCTCACGCTCAGCGGCCTGCTGCTGGCGTTTGGCTGCTCGCAGATGGTATGGGGGCCGCTGTCGGACCGCTTCGGACGCAGGCCCATCCTGCTGGCGGGGCTCGGCATCTACACCCTGGCTTCGCTGGGCAGCGCATTTGCACCCACCATGGCGCTGCTCATTGTGTGGCGCATCGCCCAGGGCGCCGCGATGGGCGCGGTGGTGATGTGCGCGCGGGCCATCGTGCGCGACCTGTACACGCCGCTCGACGGCGCGCGCGCCATGTCCAAGGCGCTCACGGGGCTGGGCATCGTGGCCTGCATCTGCGCGCCCATGGGCGGGCTGCTCAGCGAATGGCTGGGCTGGCGCGCGGCGCTGCTGGCGCTCACGGTGTATGCCGTCGTCACGCTGGCCCTGGTGGCGCTGCGCATGCCCGAGACCCTGGCGCGGCGCAACCCGCAGGCACTGCAGCCGCGCGTGCTGCTGGGCACCTGGATGCAGGTGCTGCGCCACCCCACCTTCTGGGCGTTCTCGCTGCAGACCACGGCCACCTACGGCGGCCTGTTCACCTTCCTGGCAGCCTCTTCGTTCGTCTACATCGACGTGCTGGGCCTCACCCGCACGCAGTACGGCTGGACCATGGCGTCTGCCTGCCTGGCCTACTTTGGCGGCACCTTCCTGTGCCGCAGCCTGCTGGCCCGCTTCGGCCTGCAGCGCACGGTGGCCATCGCGGGGGCACTGAGCATCAGCGGCGGCACGCTGATGGCGCTGGTGGCGCACCTGGGCTGGCACCAGCCCTGGGCGCTGACCTTGCCCTTCTATCTCTTCATGCTGGGCCACGGCATCCACCAGCCCTGCGGGCAAAGCGGCGCTGTCGGCCCGTTTCCGCAGGCGGCGGGCGTGGCGTCGGCGCTCAATGGTTTCATGATGATGCTGGCCGCCTTTGCCATCGGCGGCTGGCTGGGCGCGCGCCTGGACGGCACCGTGTGGCCCCTGGTCAACGGCATCTGGTTCTGGTCGGCCGCGCTGGCGCTCATCTCGTGGACGCTGGTGCAGAAGTTCGGAGCCCGCGCGTGACCCTGCCCGAGCCCCTGCTGCCCGCCATCGCCCTGGCAGGTCCCACGGCTTCCGGCAAGACGGCGGGCGCGCTCGCGCTGGCCGCCGTGCTGGGCAGCCAGGGCGTGCCGGTGGAGATCATCAGCGTCGATTCCGCCCTCGTCTACCGGGGCATGGACATCGGCACCGCCAAGCCCGCCCCCGAGGAACGCGCCGCCGCGCCGCACCACCTCATCGATATCCGCGACCCGCTGCAGGCCTACAGCGCGGCCGAGTTCGTGCAGGACGCGGCGCGGCTCATCGGCGAGATCCGCGCGCGCGGCGCGCTGCCCCTGCTGGTGGGCGGCACCATGCTGTACTTCAAGGCGCTGTTCGACGGCATCGACGACATGCCCGCCGCCGACCCCGCCGTGCGCGCGCGGATCGAAGCACGGGCCACCGAACTGGGCTGGCCCGCGCTGCATGCGGAACTGGCGGCGGTAGACCCCGTGACCGCCGCCCGCCTGGCGCCTGCCGACAGCCAGCGCATCCAGCGCGCGCTGGAGGTGTGGCATGTCTCCGGCCAGCCCCTGTCGAGCTTTCACACTACAAAAAAGAGAGCTGCAGGCGCAGATCCAGCAAGCGCTACAGCCCTCTTTTCTTTGGAACCGGAGGACCGCGCCTGGCTCCACGCCCGGATTGCCCAGCGCTTTGACGCCATGCTCGCTGGAGGTTTCCTCGACGAAGTGCGGGCCCTGCGCGCGCGCGGCGACCTGCATCCGGACCTGCCCTCCATGCGCTGCGTGGGCTACCGCCAGGCGTGGGAAGAGCTGGACTTCCAGGCCACCCGCGCACCCGGCACGCCCCTGAACCTGGCCCACCTGCGCGAGCGCGGCATTGCCGCCACGCGCCAGCTCGCCAAGCGCCAGATCACCTGGCTGCGCGGCATGCCGGGGCGCCACACCATTGCGTGCGACCAGCCCGACGCCACGGCCCGGCTCGTGCAGGCCGTGCTGCGGCGGCTCGCGCAGCGCGAGCAGGCCACGCCATGACGCTGCTGCGCGCCGAACAGCTGGGCAAGCGCTACGGCGACACGCCGGTCTTCGCCCAGGTGCAGTTCACCGTGGCGCCCGGCGAATTCGTGGCCATCGTGGGCGACTCGGGCGTGGGCAAGTCCACCCTGCTCAACTGCCTGGCCGGGCTGGACAGCTGGGACACCGGCCGCATCACCCACGGCACCACCGACCTGGGCGAGCTCGACGACACGGGGCGCGCCCTGTGGCGCCGCGCCCACGTGGGCTTTGTCTTCCAGGCCTTCCACGTGCTGCCGCACCTGGACGTGGCGCAGAACGTGGCCCTGCCGCTGATGCTGCTGGGCCGCAACGACCCGGCGCGTGTTCAGCAGATGCTGGACGCCGTCGACATGGGCGCACTGGGCGCGCGCCTGCCGCAACAACTGAGCGGCGGGCAGCTGCAGCGCGTGGCCATCGCCCGCGCGCTGGTCCATCGCCCCGCCCTGCTGCTGGCCGACGAACCCACCGGCAACCTCGACCCCACCACCGCCGCCCGCGTGATGGACCTGCTGCTCGCGCAGACGCGCGGGCACGGCGCGTCGCTGGTACTGGTCACGCATTCGGATGCCGCTGCCGCCCGCGCCGACCGGGTGCTGCGGCTGCGCAGCGACGGCATCAGCGCGAGCGGCTGACCCGCAACACCCGCATCACGGTTCGAGGCGGGGCGCGCGGAAGCGCCCGTTCTGGTGCAGCACCACGGCACGCACCTCGCCGCTGGAATAACGCTCGAACTCCAGTTCCGCCCGCACCGCGTCGTACGCAAACCGGTCCTGCTGGCCGGGAAGCGGGTACACCGTGTAGCGCGGTTGGGAGCCCAGGCGCACCTGCAGGCGGCCACCCGTGGCCTGCACATCCAGCACATTGCCGCCGCGGAGGCGGTAGCGGCCCAGGTACGGGGCCAGCACCTCGTCCGACTGTGGCGGCGCTAGGCCAACCAGCGGTTCCTCTGCACGCAGGGCCGTCAAGCGCGCGCCAAAACGCGTGTAGCGCAGCACCGCGGGCCGCCCTTCCTTGTCGCGCTCGAAGCGCAGCTGCCGGCCCGATGCGGGCTGCGTGAAGGCGTCGGGCCCCAGCACCTGCAGCGGCTCGAACACACCGCCAGTGGGCCGCAGCTGCAACTGGCCATCCACCAGGGCCAGGCTCAGGGCCACCGTAGGCGACGCGCGGTAGACCCCTTCGTACGGCGCCAACGCAGCCGCGTCGGTGGCGGGCTGGCCGGGCGGCACGGGGTAGCGCAGCGCCAGCAGCGGCGTCATCACATCCTGCTGCGCGGCCCGTGCGTTGGCCACCAGGGCGATCACCGCCTCGCCCCGGTCGGGTGCCAGCAGCCATACGCTGCGAAAGCCCCCCGTGCCGCCGCCATGCAGCCAGGTGCGCAGCCCGTCGCGCTCGCGCAGCATGATGGCGTAGCCGATCTGGCCGCCGTCGTGGTCCGCTAGCGGCGTGAGCAGGCGCTCGGCCGCCGGGCCCAGGGGCCCCCGCGCGCCGGCCAGCAGCGCGCGGCTGAACACCAGCATGTCGGCCGCCGTCGAGCGCAGGGCCCCCGCACCGGCAAAGGCATCGAACTCCCACACCGACACCGGCGTCTCGCCTTCATGTGGCGCAGCCAGGCGCGGCGCCTTGCCGCCCAGCGACTGCACCGTGTCCTGCATGCCCAGCGGGCCGGTGATGCGCTCGTGCACGAGCGTGGCCCAGGGCAGGCCATAGCGCTGCGCCAGCACCTCGCCCAGCACCGCAAAGCCAAGGTTGCTGTACACGCCCGCGCACGGCGGCGACTGCGCCAGGCGTGCATCGGCCAAGGCCTGCCACAGGCGGGGGCGGTCGTAGCGCAGATAGGGGTTGGCGGCGTCCGAATCGCGGCGGAAGTCCGCCGGCAGGCGTGGCAGGCAGGAGGTGTGCGTGACCAGCTGGCGCAGGGTGATGGCGGCCACCGGGACGGGCAAGGCCGACGCCAGTGCGGGCGTGCCATTGAGCAGCCCGCCCAGCGTGTCGTCCAGCGCCATGTCGCCGCGCTCCACCGCCTGCGCCAGCAGCAGGCCGGTGAACACCTTGCTGATCGAGCCCACCTCGAACAGCGCCTGGGCAGGTGCCTCTGCCACACGGTTGCGGGCCGTGCCGAAACGGGCCTGGCCACCGTGCCATACCCCCACTTCGGCGGCGCCGCGCAACGGGCCCAGCGCGGCAGCGGCCATGGTGTCCGCGGGTCCCGACCAGTCGAAGCCTGGCGGCGGGGCTGGCGTCGGCGGCGGGGCGGCATGTCCCGCCAGCGCCATCCACAACACTCCCGAGGCGAGGATGTGCCGCGCCAGGCGGGACGCCGGGAGAAGGGTTCCATCACAGCATGCCATTCCATCGCCTCCCTGAACGGCACCACGGGGCGGGTGCCATGGCGGCATGGTCGCATGCGCTGGCTGTGGGCCAGCTTAAGGGCGCGGTGTTCCCGAATCCTTTTCACTGCGTTCGGGCAAGGCCAGGCCGCACAATCCCGCCATGCTCGCACTGCTTCGCACCTTCTCCTGGCAGGATCTGCGCCACCATCCCTGGCGCAGCGCCGCGGCCGTGACTGCGGTGATGCTGGGCGTGGCGCTGGCCTTTGCGGTGCATGTGATCAATGCGTCCGCGCTGGACGAGTTCTCGCAGGCGGTGCGGGCGGTCAACGGCCAGCCCGACCTGGAGCTGCGCGCCATGCAGGGCAGCCTGCCCGAGGCGTTGTACGGACAGCTCGCCACCCATCCTCAGGTGGCGCGGGCCAGTCCGCTGCTGGAGCTGGCGGCGGTGGCACGGGCCGCCGTGCGGCAGGATGCCGAAGCGCCGCCAGCGCCCCCGCCGCCCGGCACGCCGCTGCGGGTGCTGGGCGCCGATGCGCTGCTGGTGCCCACGATGGCGCCGGCGCTGATGCCCCGGCCGTGGCCGGGCGCCGATCGCCTCGCGGTCTTCGCCCCCGCCACGGTGTTCCTCAACGCCGCCGCGCTCCAGGCGCTGGGGCTGCCAGCAATCCCCACCGGCCCTGCGCCGCGGCTGTTGCTGCAGGCCGGCCTGCGGCAGTGGACGGTGCACGTGGCTGGTACGGTGGCGGCCGGCGGCGCCCCCTTGGCGGTGATGGACATCGGCGCCGCGCAGGACCTGTTTGGCCGCACGGGGCAGTTGAGCCGCATCGACATCCAGCTGCAGCCCGGCACGGACCGCAGCGCCTGGGAGCAGGCCGTGCGCGCCCTGCCGGGCTGGCCCGCCGATGTGGTGTTCGCCCAGCCAGGCGACGCGGCCCAGCGCATCGGCAACCTCTCGCGCGCCTACCGGGTGAACCTCACCGTGCTGGCGCTGGTGGCGCTGTTCACGGGGGCGTTCCTGGTGTTCTCGGTGCTGGCGCTCAGCGTGGCGCAGCGCGCGCCGCAGTTCGCGCTGCTGGCCGTGCTGGGCGCAACGCCGCGCCAGCGCCTGTGGCTGGTCCTGGCCGAGTCGGCCACGCTGGGGCTGGTGGGCAGCGCCGCCGGCATCGCACTGGGCTCGGCCCTGGCCGCCGCCGCGCTGCGGCTGCTGGGCGGCGACCTGGGCGGCGGCTACTTCGCGGGCGTGCAGCCCGCGCTGCAATGGAGCGCCTCGGCGGCCCTGGCCTATGGTGCCCTGGGCGTGGTGGCCGCGCTAGTGGGTGGCTGGTGGCCCGCGCGTGCCGCGCAGGCGCTGCCACCCGCGCAGACGCTCAAGGGCCTGGGCACGGCATCCCGGCAATCCGCCAATGGCGCGATGGGACTCATCTTGACCGCAACGGGTGCGCTGCTGGCCATGGCGCCACCTGTTTTTGGCATACCGCTGGCGGCCTATGCGGCCATCGGCCTGCTGCTCGTCGGCGGCATTGCACTGCTGCCCTGGGGCATGGCCTGGCTGCTGCGCCGCCTGCAGCCGCTGGCCGCACGCCATGCCCTGCCACTGCTGGCGGTGGAGCGCACGCGGCGCATGCGCGGCACGGCGGCCATCGCCGTGGGGGGCGTGGTGGCCAGCCTGAGCCTGGCGGTCGCGCTGACGGTGATGGTGTCGAGCTTTCGCGGCTCGGTCACGCAGTGGCTGGACGCGGTGCTGCCCTCGCCCCTGTATGTGCGCCCGGCCATCAACGCCCCGGGCAGCGACGCCGCGCTGCTGCCCGCCGGCTTTGCGGAGGCGGTCGCCCAGCTGCCCGGGCTGGAGCGCGTTCAACCCCTGCGGGCCAGTCCGCTGCAGCTCGATGCCGCCCGTCCCGCGCTCACGGTCATCAGCCGCCCGCTGGGCAATGATCCCGCGCGCCAGCTGCCCCTGGTGGGCGATGCGCTGCCCGTGCCCGCGGGGTACACCGGGGTGTACGTGAGCGAGGCGGTGGTGGACCTGTATGGCATGCGCCCGGGCATGGAATGGCCAGCCCTCTCCAGGGCTTTCAGCCCTCCCGCCCTTGGTGATAAAGCGCAGGAAGCTATCTTTTATATAGCAGGCATCTGGCGCGACTATGCCCGGCAATCGGGCGCAGTGGTGATGGACCGTGCGGTCTGGCTGCGCCTGACCGGTGATGCCCGCACCAGCGATCTGGCCCTGTGGCCCGGTGAAGGGGCCGATCTGCAGGCCCTGCAGGAGTCCATCCAGGCCATGGCCGCGGCGCATGCCGGCGAACCCCGGAGGGCGGGTGCGGCGGACGCCGCGCCCCTGGCTGACTTGCAGCCGGCGGCGCTGGTGGAGTTCGTCTCCTCCGGCACGATCCACGCGCGCTCGCTGCGCATCTTCGACCGCAGCTTCGCGGTCACCTACTGGCTGCAGGCGGTGGCGATCGGCATCGGGCTCTTTGGCGTGGCCGCCAGCTTCAGCGCCCAGATCCTGGCGCGCCGCAAGGAGTTCGGCCTGCTCGCGCACCTGGGCCTCACGCGCCGCCAGATCCTGGCCGTGGTGGCCGGCGAAGGCGCCGCCTGGACGGGTGTGGGCGCGATGGCGGGCCTGCTGCTGGGCCTGGCCGTGTCGGTGGTCCTGGTGCACGTGGTCAACCCGCAGAGCTTTCACTGGACCATGGACCTGGCGGTTCCGGTGGGACGGCTGGGCGCCCTGTGCATGGCCGTGGCCGCATCCGGCACCCTCACGGCGTGGCTCGCTGGACGCGCCGCGGCGGGAAGGGATGCCGTTCTGGCGGTAAAGGAAGACTGGTAGCCGCCGTCAGCGGCCATAGACGACTGTTAAATATTGTTTGCAATCATTGCAAATATTGATGATCATCCACCATCAAACAAGCGCCTCGGGATTCGCCAGCCCCGGTCCAGTGCCGGATCGCAGCCAGTCCCGCCAACATCAGATGCGCCGAGCTCTTGGTTCAAGGGTGCAGACGCAGAGGGAGATCCGTGAAATCGATAGTCCGCCAACTGGCCGCCGTGGCCATGCTTTGCTGTGGCCTGGCCGCACCCGCCTGGGCACAACTCGTCATTCCCTCCGGAGGTTCGTTCGACGTGCCGGGTGGCTCCATGGACATGGGGTGCCTCTCCGTGGAGGTGGAGGGCTCGCTGAACATCATCGCGGGCCAGTTCTCGACCACCAGCAACCTCAATGTGGCAGGCACCGGCACCTTCAACGGAGGCTCCGGCGTGCTCGCGGTAGGCGGTGACCTGAGCAGCACCGGCACCTTCAACGCCGGAAATGGCACGGTGGCCCTCACGGACGGCTGCACCGGCAACACCAGCCAGCTGTCAGGCACCATGGTCTTCCAGAACCTGACCCTGTCCAGCGCCACAGGCCGCACCTTTGTCATCCCCGCAGGCACCAACATCACCGTGCTCGGCACCCTGACGCTGCAGGGCGCACCAGGGCAGAACATCCAGCTGGTCTCCTCGGGCGGCGGCACGGCAGTCATCAACCTGGCCCCCGGCGCCACGGTGAACCAGAGCTTCGCCTCCGTGGCAGGCAACGTGCAGATCGGCGGCGCAGCGGTTGCCACCAGCATCCCCACACTGAGCGAGTACGGCCTGATGCTGCTGGCACTGTTGATGGGCATGGCGGCCTTCTGGCGGCACCGCCGCAGCCGCACAGCGCAGTACATTTGATTGACTGAGGCCAGGAACACCACACAATGAAATACCGCTTCCACTCCCTGCCTCTGATCGTTGCCCTGGGCGCCGTCTACGCCGTGCACAGCCCCACGGCCCTGGCCGCCGACATCTCCGCCACCGTCCCCAGCGGCGGCGGGTTCGTGATCAAGAACTCCACGGGCACCCAGGAACGCTTCCGCGTGCAGGACAGCGGCGAAGTGCGGGCCCCTGGCCTGCTCGGCGCAACACCCAACAACAATCTCACCTGCTTTGACGGGCCCACCGGCCGCCTGGGCCCCTGTGCAGGGGGCATCGGTACCGGGGCGACTGGCGCCACCGGCCCCACGGGACCCACCGGAGCGATCGGAGTGACAGGGCCCACGGGGGTCACGGGTGCTGCCGGTGCGACCGGTGTGACGGGAGCAGCAGGACCCACGGGATCCACCGGCGTGACGGGGGCCACCGGCCCGACAGGCGCCACAGGTGCCACCGGCACCACGGGACCGACAGGCGCCACCGGAGCCACGGGTGCCACGGGCGCTGACAGCGTCGTTGCCGGACCTCAGGGGCCGCAAGGCATCCAGGGGGTTCAAGGCGTGGCGGGTCCCACCGGGGCGATCGGCGCAACGGGTGCAACCGGAGCCACGGGCGCGACGGGAGCGTCGGGTGCTGGAACAGTGACGCTCACCACCACCACCGCCCTCGGGAGCTGGCTGCTGGTGAATCACACTCCCCCCGACGATCCAGCGGACGTCCAGTTGACCGCCACTTGCGCGGCGGGCAAGACCGTGGTCAGCGGCGGCTGCCGCATCACCGCGGGGCGCGGTGGCAGCTATTTCGAAGGGGGATACCCTTCCGCACCCAATCAATGGACCTGCCAGTACTCGGTTTTCAATGACCTCTCCGCGGAAGCATCGGCTATCTGCCAGTAGGACGCGCCGAGTCCCTTGAACCCAGCGAGTGCAAAAGGCACAGCTTCTTGGTGAGCAGCCCCCGCATCTGCCTGAACATGATCGTGAAGAACGAGGCCCCGGTCATCGCCCGGTGCCTCGGCTCGGTCAAGCCCTGGGTGGACCACTGGGTCATTGTGGACACGGGCTCCACCGACGGCACGCAGGACCTCATCCGCGCGTTCATGCAGGACGTGCCTGGCACGCTGCACGAACGGCCCTGGAAGAACTTCGCGCACAACCGCAACGAGGCGCTCGAGCTGGCGCGCCCCCATGGGGCCTATCTGCTGTTCATCGATGCCGATGAGCAGCTGCGTGTACCGCCGCAGTTCACCTGGCCCGAACTCACGGCCGATGGATACACCCTGACCTGCCACATGGACGGCTGGGAATATCAGCGCAACAGCCTGGTGGCCACCCGCATCGGCTGGCGCTGGGAGGGTGTGCTGCACGAGTACCTGACCGCCGCGCAGCACGGCCCCTGGCAGACGCTGCAGGGACCGGTCATCCATGTGTCTCACGATGGCGCCCGCGCGCGCGACCCCGAGACCTATCTGCGTGACATGGCGCTGCTGGAACAGGCCGTGCGGGACGACCCCACGAACACGCGCAATGTGTTCTATCTGGCCCAGAGCTGCCGCGATGCCGGGAAGATCGAGCCCAGCCTGCTGTGGTACCAGCGCCGGGTCGACATGGGGGGATGGGACGAAGAGCGCTGGTATGCCCTGTTCCAGATCGCCGTGCTGCGTGAGCGCAACCAGGCCCCACCCGCCACCGTGCGCGATGCTTATCTGGCGGCCTACGCGGCCCGCCCGCAGAGGGCTGAGCCCCTTTGCGAACTGGCCCGCTATCACCGCGAACGGGCCGAACATGCACTGGCCACCGTATTTGCCCTGCAGGCGTCACAGATTCCGCAACCTGCGGACATTCTTTTTGTGGATACACAGGTGTACACATGGCGTGCACTGGATGAGCTGGCCGTCAGCGCCTTCTACACCCCCCACCGAGACCTGGGTCGTGCTGCGCTGCAGCGGCTGCTGGCCGAGCGCCGATACCCGGCGGACCAAGCCCAACGCATCGAAGCAAATCAGGTTTTCTACGGTCTGTGACCATCTCTGCGGCCCAGGCTGGAGGCGCTGCGACAATGCTCGCATGCAGACTCTCTCCCCTCCTTCCCGCTGGCTCCATGAAGCCATCGCCCGCATCGAAGCCGACTACCAGCGCAGCGCCGACACGCACCTGATCCCGCTGCGGCTGCCCGCGTTTGCCGCGCATGGCATTGACCTGTACCTCAAGGACGAATCCACCCACCCCACGGGCAGCCTGAAGCACCGGCTGGCGCGGTCGCTTTTCTTGTATGCACTGTGCAACGGCTGGGTGCATGAAGGCTCGACCATCGTCGAGTCGTCCAGCGGCTCCACTGCGGTGAGCGAAGCCTACTTTGCGCGGCTGCTGGGGCTGCCGTTTGTGGCGGTGATGCCGCGCAGCACCTCGCCCGAGAAGGTCGCGCAGATCGAGTTCCATGGCGGGCGTTGCCATTTTGTGGACAGCGCGGGAGCGGTGTATGAGGCGGCCCATGCGATTGCCGAGGAGACGGGCGGCCACTACATGGACCAGTTCACCTATGCCGAGCGCGCGACAGACTGGCGCGGCAACAACAACATTGCCGAGAGCATGTTCACGCAGATGGCGCGCGAGCCGCACTCGGTACCGCGCTGGATTGTGGTGGGTGCGGGCACGGGCGGCACCAGCGCCACCATTGGCCGCTATGTGCGCTACCAGCGCCATGCCACGCAGGTGTGCGTGGCCGACCCGGCGGGTTCGGTGTTCAGTGCCTACCACCGCACGGGCGATGCGCAGCTGACGGCGCCAGGATCCCGCATTGAAGGCATTGGGCGCCCACGGGTGGAGCCGAGCTTCATCCGCACGCTGGTGGACCGCATGGTCGATGTGACGGACTGCGAATCCATTGCCGCCATGCGCGCACTGTCGCAGCTACTGGGGCGGCGCGTGGGGCCCTCCACCGGCACCAACTTTGTGGCCATGCTCACACTGGCCAGCGAGATGCGCGGGCGGGGCGAGCGCGGCTCCATCCTGTCGCTGCTGTGTGATGCGGGCGAGCGGTATTTACCCACGTATTTCGACACCGAGTGGGTGGACCGCACGTTCGGCGATTGCTCGGCAGCGCAGCAGAAGGTAGATGGCCTGATCGGCTGATGCCAGCCACGCACTGCACCATGCCCTCCACCGCCCTGTCCCTGGGCCCTGCCGGGCCATCCACCGGCCCCGCTGCCACCCGCCGCCAGTGGCTGGCCAGGCAGCTGCCGCTGGGCATGGCGCTGGCGGGAGGGGCGGCGGGCTGGCTGCCCGGTCCGGCATCCGCCCTGCCGGCACGCACGCTGGCCTTTCCGCGTGACCATGGCAGCCACCCGGAGCTGCGCACCGAGTGGTGGTACATCACGGGGCATGTGCAGGCGCGGGGCCAGCCCTGGGGATTTCAGCTCACGTTCTTTCGGTCACGCGTGGACGCCACGCAGCCACTGCAGTCCGCGTTTGCCGCCAAGCAGCTGCTGTTCGCGCATGCCGCTGTCACGGACGTGCAGGGCCAGCGTCTGGTGCACGACCAGCGCATCGCACGCACGGGTTTTGGCGTGGCGCAGGCCAGCGAGGCCGATACCCGCATCCGGCTGCAGGACTGGACGCTGGAGCGCAGCGACATGGCGCACGGCAAGCCCCACCTGGCGCTCAGCCGCTACACGGCGCGGATCGCAGGCAGTGAATTCGGCCTGGAGCTGCAGTTCGACAGCACCCAGCCCGTGCTGCTGCAGGGCCAGCAAGGCCTGTCGCGCAAGGGGCCTGGCGCGGCGCAGGCCAGCTACTACTACAGCCAGCCGCAGCTGGCGGTCAGCGGCCACCTGACGGTGGGGGGCCGCCGCATGGATGTCACACCCGGCACCGGCCGCGCCTGGATGGACCACGAATGGAGCGAGGCCCTGCTGCACCCCGAAGCCCAGGGCTGGGACTGGATCGGGATGAACCTGCACGATGGCAGCGCGCTCACCGCGTTCCGCCTGCGGCGTGCCGATGGCTCGGCGCTGTGGGCGGGGGGATCGCTGCGCGCGCCAGGGCAGCCCGTGCAGGCATTCGACGCGCGGTCCGTGGTGTTCACGCCGCAGCGGTGGTGGAGCAGCCCGCGCAGCGGCGCGCGCTATCCGGTGCAATGGCGGGTGCAAACACCCGCTGGCGCATTTGAAGTGCGCACCGTGCTGGACAACCAGGAGCTGGACAGCAGCGGATCGACGGGCGCGATCTACTGGGAAGGCTTGTCCGAGCTGGTGGACCACGCAGGCCTGCCCGTGGGCCGGGGCTACCTGGAGATGACCGGATATGCAAAACCGCTGCGCCTGTGACGGCGGCAGCGGCTGGGGATGGGAGGGCCGCCACAGGCGGCCGTATCGCCTCAGTGCTTGGCGGAGTTGCCCGAGCGGCGCTGCGCCAGCCACGCGATGATCTCGCCCATGATGCCGCGGCGGAAGGCGAGCACGCAAACGACGAAGATCAGCCCTGTGACCATGGTGACGGATTCGCCCAGGGTCTTGAACCACTCCACGCTGGTCAGCGCAGCGAGCAGGTTGCCGAATTCGCCGATCTTGTTCTCCAGCAACACCACCACGGCCGAGCCGATCAGCGGGCCCGACAGGGTGCCCAGCCCCCCCACGAGCGTCATCAGGATGACCTGGCCCGAAGCTGTCCAGTGCACGTCGGACAGCGTGGCGAAACCCAGCACCAGCGTCTTGAGCGAACCGGCAAGGCCTGCCAGCGCCGCCGACAGCACGAAGGCCAGCAGCTTGAAGCGGTGCGTGTCGTAGCCCAGCGAGATGGCGCGAGGCTCGTTCTCCTTGATGCCCTTGAGCACCTGGCCGAACGGCGAATGGATGGTGCGCACGATGACGAGGAACGCCAGCACCACGATCACCAGCGCCACGTAGTACATGACCAGGTCGCTCTGCAGGCTGATGATGCCAAACAGCTTGCCGCGCGGCACGCCCTGCAGCCCGTCCTCGCCCCCGGTGAACGGCGCCTGCAGGCAGGCGAAGAACAGCATCTGCGCCAGTGCCAGCGTGATCATCGAGAAGTAGATGCCCTGGCGGCGGATGGCCAGCCAGCCGAACAGCAGGCCCAGCAGCGCACCACCGGCCGTGCCCAGCAGCAGGCCGATCTCGGGCGTGAGGCCCCAGACCTTGATGGCGTGGCCGGCCACGTAGGCGGCGCCCCCCAGGAAGGCGGCATGGCCGAATGAAAGCAGGCCGGTGTAGCCCAGCAGCAGGTTGAACGCGGAAGCGAACAGCGCGAAGCACATCAGCTTCATCACGAAGACGGGATACGCGCCAAGGAAGGGCGCGGCGATCAGGGCCAGCAGCAGCAGGCCGTAGCCGATGGAGGCAAGGTTCTTGGTATTCATGCGGACGGCCCCTTATTTTTCTTTGCCGAACAGGCCGGCGGGGCGGATGAGGAGAACGATGACCATGATGACGAACACCACGGTGGAAGACGCTTCGGGGTAGAACACCTTGGTGAAGCCCTCGATGACACCCAGGCCCAGCCCGGTGAGGATGGAGCCCATGATGGAGCCCATGCCGCCAATCACCACCACGGCGAAGACCACGATGATGAGGTTCTGCCCCATCAACGGCGTGACCTGATAGACCGGCGCCGCCAGCACGCCGGCAAACGCGGCCAGCGCGGCACCGAAGGCATAGGTCAGCGTCACCATCACCGGCACGTTGATGCCGAAGGCCTCCACCAGGCGCGGGTTCTCGGTGCCGGCGCGCAGGTACGCGCCGAGCTTGGTCTTCTCGATCACGTACCAGGTGGCCAGACACACGACCACCGAGGCCACCACCACCCAGGCGCGGTAGTTGGGCATGATCATGAAACCCAGGTTGGTCGCGCCCTCCAGCAGCTCGGGCGTGTCATACCCCAGTCCGGAGACGCCATAGATCGAGCGGAACACCCCCTCGATCAGCAGCGTGAGGCCCAGCGTGAGCAGCAGGCCGTACAGGTGATCGAGCTTGTAGATCCAGCGCAGCAGCAGGCGCTCGATCAGCACCCCGAACAACCCCACCGCCAGCGGCGCCAGCACCAGCATCCACCAGTAGTTGATGCCGAAGTAATTCATCGCCATCCAGGTCATCAGGGCTCCCGTCATGAACAGCGCCCCGTGGGCGAAGTTGATGACGTTGAGCAGGCCGAAGATCACGGCCAGCCCCAGGCTGAGAATGGCATAGAACGAGCCGTTGACCAGCCCCAGGAGGAGCTGGCTCAACAGGCCCGGCAATGAGACACCAAAGATTTCCATGGGAGGCAGCTGCAGGTGGGGGTGAACGGTTCAGGTCGGGAGGAAAGGAGGTGTCAGGCAGGCCCCTGCGGGCCACCGGACCGGCCCTGGGCGCGCGCACGCGCACCCGGGGCCTTCTTTCTTTCTCAGCGGTTTACTTCCAGAGCGCGCACTTGCTCTCTGCCTTGGTGGTGAACACCGTGTCGCCCGGCAGCTTCTTGATGAGCTTGTAGTAGTCCCATGGCTTGGTGGATTCGGCGGGCTTCTTCACTTCCATGAGGTACATGTCATGCACGTAGCGGCCATCGGGACGCAGCTGGCCAGACGCGAAGAAGTCGTTCATCTTCATGCCGCGCCAGGCCGTCATGACCTTGTCGGCATCGATGCTCTTGGCTGCTTCCACGGCCTTGAGGTAGTTCATGGTGGCGGAGTAGTCGGCGGCCTGGATCTCGCCGGGCATGCGCTTGGTCTTTTCAAAGAAGCGTGCGGCGAACTTGCGCGTGTCGTCGTTCAGGTCCCAGTACCAGCTGGTGGTGAACTGCAGGCCTTCGGTGTTGCGCAGCCCCAGGCTGTGCACGTCGCTGATGAAGATCAGCAGGCCCGCGAGCTTCATGCTCTTGCCGATGCCGAATTCCTTGGCGGCCTTGATGGCGTTGATGGTGTCGCCACCGGCATTGGCCAGGCCCAGGATCTGCGCCTTGGAGTTCTGCGCCTGCAACAGGAACGACGAGAAGTCCGACGCGTTGAGCGGATGGCGCACGGTGCCCACCACGGTGCCGCCCTTGGCCTTGACCACCGTGCTGGTGTCGGCCTCCAGCGCATGGCCGAATGCATAGTCGGCGGTGAGGAAGTACCACGACTTGCCCCCGGTGTCCACGATGGCCGAACCCGTGCCCTTGGCCAGCGCCACGGTGTCGTAGGCGTAGTGCACCGTGTAGGGGCTGCATTGCTCGTTGGTCAGTGCGGAGGATGCGGCGCCGTTGTTGATGTACACGCGCTTCTTCTCGGCGGCCACCTTGGCGGACGCGAGGGCCGTGCCGGAATTGGTGCCGCCAAACAGCATGGTCAGGCCCTGGGTGTCGATCCACTCGCGCGCCTTGGACGCCGCGATGTCGGCCTTGTTCTGGTGGTCCGCGGTGAGCAGCTCGATGGGCATGCCCAGCACCTTGCCGCCGAAGTCGTCGATGGCCATCTGGATGGCCACGGCCCCGTTCTTGCCCTCCACGTCGGCGTACAGGCTGGACATGTCGGTGATGAAGCCGATCTTGACCTTGTCCTGCGCGTGCGCGGCCGAGGTGGCCAGGCCCGCTGCGCCCAGCATCAATGCCAGCACTTTGAGTTTGTTCTTCATGGATTGTCTCCTGTGGGTGTGGTGGAAGAAAACGGGAAAGAGGTCACCTGGACAGCTCAGACGCCCAGCAGTTCGGTGAGCACGGGCATCTTTGCCTCAAGCTCGGACGCACTGAACTTCTCGACGATGCGGCCGTGCTCCATGACGTAGAAGCGGTCGGCCAGCGGCGCGGCGAAGCGGAAGTTCTGCTCCACCATGACCACCGTGTAGCCCTTTTCGCGCAGCATGGTGATCATGCGGGCCAGCGCCTGCACGATGACAGGCGCCAGGCCTTCGGAAATCTCGTCCAGCAGCAGCAGGTTGGCCCCCGTGCGCAGGATGCGGGCCACGGCCAGCATCTGCTGCTCGCCGCCCGACAGGCGCGTGCCCTGGCTGTTCCTGCGTTCGGCCAGGTTGGGAAACATGGCGTAGATCTCCTGCACCGACATGCCGGGGGTGCCGGTCTTCAGCGCCGGCGGCAGCAGCAGGTTTTCCTCGCACGACAGGCTGGAGAAGATGCCGCGCTCTTCCGGGCAGTAGCCCACGCCCAGGTGGGCGATGCGGTGCGTGGGCATGTGGATCGTCTCGACGCCGTTGATCTTGACGGAGCCCTTGCGCGCGCCGGTCAGCCCCATGATCGCGCGCATGGTGGTGGTGCGGCCCGCGCCGTTGCGCCCCAGCAGCGTGACCACCTCGCCGGGTTGCACGACGATGTCCACGCCATGCAGCACGTGCGACTCGCCGTACCAGGCCTCGAGGTTGCTGATTTCAAGGGCAGGGGTCTTGGATGCGGTGGTCGCCATCTCAATGTGCTCCCTGCAGTTGGCCATCGGTGGTGCCCATGTAGGCTTCCATCACTTGCGGGTTGTTGGACACCTCGGCGTACGGGCCTTCGGCCAGCACGGCGCCGCGCTGCAGCACCGTGATGCGGTCGGCGATGGTGGAGACCACCTTCATGTTGTGTTCCACCATCAGGATGGTGCGGCCGGCCGAGACTTTCTTGATGAGCTGGGTGACGCGGTCCACGTCCTCGTGGCCCATGCCCTGCGTGGGTTCGTCCAGCAGCATGAGTTCGGGCTCCATGGCCAGCGTGGTGGCGATCTCCAGCGCGCGCTTGCGGCCGTACGGCAGGTTCACGGTGACCTCGTCGGCCAGGTCCTCCAGGCCCACCTCGGTCAGCAGCTGCATGGCCCGGTCGTCCAGCTGGTGCAGGGTGCGCTCGCTGCGCCAGAAGTGAAATGAGGTACCCAGCTTGCGCTGCAGGCCCAGGCGCACGTTCTCCATCAGCGTGAGGTGCGGGAACACGGCCGAGATCTGGAACGAGCGGATGACGCCGCGCCGGGCGATCTGCGCGGGCTGCTCACGGGTGATGTCGTGCCCGTTGAAACGGATGGTGCCCGACGTGGGCGTGAGGAATTTTGTCAGCAGGTTGAAGCATGTGGTCTTGCCTGCGCCATTGGGACCGATCAGCGCATGGATGGAACCCCGGCGCACGGCCAGGTTCACATCGCTGACGGCGGTGAAGCCCTTGAACTCTTTGGTCAGGCTGTGGGTTTCAAGAATGACGTCGCTCATTGCGCCTGGGTCGCTCCGTTGGGTGCTGGGGGAAGAAGCCTTGCGGCAAGGACTTCATACGTGCGTTTTTGTCGCAGTGCATCGTATGCCCCCCTACCCTGCGGTAGATACTGGGACTAATGCCTATGTATAAACGCCTATGCCTTCTGGCGCACCAGGCCAGCGCATGCGCGCCGCCTCCGTCCAGGGCGAGGCACCCGCCCTGCCGCCATCGCGCTTTTTGCCGCCCTGGCCGTCTCGGCAGGCCCCATGGCGAGGGTTCTGTCCGGCAGGTGCGGTCCGGCAAGACACTGACTTTTTACTTACAACCTGCAGCGTCGGGGGCCCCGCAGGGCTGCGGATGGGCAGCCCGCCGCCGCCCGGCGCGCTTCTGGCAAACACTCCCGTGGCCTTGGAGATTGCCCCGCCGCGTGCGGGGACCGGGGATGGGAACCTACACTGCATCCATGGCTTCCACCCCTTCCCAACCCGCCCGCGGGGCGCCCCGCTCCCTGACAGGCCTGCTTCCATTTTTGCGGCCGTACCGGGCCCGCATCGCGTTGTCGGTGGTGTTCCTGGTGCTCGCGGCCCTCGCCACCCTGGCGTTTCCACTGGCCTTGCGCAACCTGGTGGACGGCGGCCTTGTCAGCGCGGACAAGGGGGCCCAGACCATGGCGCTGCGCAACCATTTCGAGGCCCTGTTCGCCGTGGCCGTGGCGCTGGGGGTGTTCTCCGCCGCGCGCTTCTACATGGTGAGCTGGCTGGGCGAGCGCGTGACCGCGGACCTGCGCGACGCCGTGTACAGCCATGTGCTGCGCCAAAGCCCCCAGTTTTTTGAAACCACGCAGACCGGGGAAGTGCTGTCGCGCCTGACCACCGACACGACGCTCGTCCAGACCGTGGTCGGTTCGTCCTTGTCCATGGGCCTGCGCAATGCCGTCATGGGCGTGGGCGCGCTGGCCATGCTGGTGTGGACCAATCCCTATGTCATGTCGGTCGTGCTGCTGGCCGTGGTGCTGGTGGTGCTGCCCACCATGTGGATCGGGCGCAGGGTGCGGCGCCTGTCGCGCGACAGCCAGGACCGGGTGGCGGACTCGAGCGCCATCGCGGCGGAAGTGCTCAACGCCGTGCCGGTGGTGCAGAGCTACGCGGCCGAGCCCCGCGAGTCCGCCCGCTTCATGCAGGCCACCGAAAATGCGTTCCAGGTCGCCATCAAGCGCACCCGTGCCCGGGCCCTTCTGGTGGCCTTCATCATCATTGCCAACGCCGCGCTGCTGCTGTGGGGCCTGTACCGCGGCACGGAGGCCGTGCTGGCTGGCAAGATGACCGCCGGCCATCTGGGGCAGACCGTGGTGTACGTGATCCTGCTGGCCGGCGCCGTGGCAGTGCTGGGCGAGGTCTACGGCGACCTGCTGCGCGCCGCGGGCGCCACGGAGCGGCTGATGGAGCTGCTGGGGAGCCGCTCCCCCGTGGCGGACCCGGACGAGCCCCAGGAACTTCCGCTCTCCGAGCGCGGCCTGGAGGTGGAGTTCGAGCAGGTGCAGTTCCACTACCCCTCGCGCCCCGATCAACCCGCCCTGCACGACTTTTCCCTGCGCCTGGCGCCCGGCGAAACGGTGGCGCTGGTGGGCGCCAGCGGCGCGGGCAAGACCACCGTGTTCCAGCTGCTGCAGCGCTTTTACGACGTGGACTCCGATGCCGACGGCGTCCCGCAGGGACGCATCCGCCTCAATGGCGTGGACATCCGCAGGCTGCGGCTCAAGGCCCTGCGCTCGCACACGGGCACCGTGCCACAGGACGCGGTGATTTTCTCGGCCTCCGCGATGGACAACATCCGCTATGGGCGCCCCGACGCGACGGACGAGGAGGTGGTTGCCGCCACACGCGCCGCGTTCGCGCACGACTTCATCACCGCGCTGCCGCAAGGGTATGCCACCTTCCTGGGAGAGCGCGGCGTGCGCCTGTCAGGCGGCCAGCGCCAGCGCATTGCCATCGCCAGGGCCATGCTCAAGAACCCGCCACTGCTGCTGCTGGACGAGGCCACCAGCGCGCTGGACGCCGAGAGCGAGCGCATGGTCCAGGCGGCCCTGGACACCGCCATGCAGCGCCACACAGGCCGCCGCACCACGCTGGTCATTGCCCACCGGCTGGCCACCGTGCAGAACGCGGACCGCATCGTGGTACTGGACCATGGGCGCATCGTCGAGCAGGGCACCCACACGGCCCTGCTGGCGCAAGGCGGCGTCTATGCCCGCTTGGCGGCATTGCAGTTCACGGTGTAGCACCGGCTCCCCGGGGCACGGGCGGAGCTTCACAGGCTTCAGGAGATCGCTACAAATACAATAGCTTATTGCGCTTGCGCATCAAGCGTTTGCGACCAAAATGGTCATAACATATCGGCGGCCAGGCAGCGCCGGGAAGGCTATTGAAGGGTTTCCTTGGCCGCCGCGGGCAATGCCAGGGGCAGGACGGCAATGCCCTCCTCCAGCAACTCCAGGGCCTCGTCGGGGGTGGCATGACCACGAATCGCACGCTCCTGCACCTCGCCATGGTGCATGCGGCGGGCTTCCTGGGCAAAACGCCCTCCCACATCCTCGGTGCTGGCGACGATCTTGCGGGCCAGCTCCAGCCAGGCGGCCTGCAGCGCGGGCGCAAGCACGCCGGCATCGGCCGGCGCCCCTCCGGCTCCGGGCACGGGAGACGGTGTTGTCACGGTGGGCGTGGTGGCGGCTGGATCTCGCGCGCCCAGATTCAAGCGCGGAGCGCTCAGACGCTTTTCAATGTGGGCGTCCGCGCACAGGGGGCATTGCACCAGCCCGCGCTGTTTCTGGCCCTGGAAATCATCCTCCGATCCAAACCAGCCTTCAAAGACATGGCCGAGCCGGCATTGGAGATCAAGCACCTTCATGGCAACACCTGAACGCGCCGGCCGTCACCCGTGGCGGCGCAGCAGGTACCGGTAGACAAAACCTGGAAAGGCCAGCGTGAGAAACAGCGTCCCGGTGATGGCATAGAACTCCCAGCCTTGCGGCGCGATCTGCCCTGCGCGGCGCTCCAGCAAGAGCGCGAGGCCACCGACCAGGACATACAGCAGGAGGAGCTCAGCCAGCCGGCCGACGAGCGGCTTGCGCTGCCCGGCAACGGGCCCCACCACCAGCCAGCGGTGGTTCACAAACGGCAGGTTGGCGGCGATGAAGGCCGCCACGATGACCAGCCAGACGGACCCGGTAACAGACACAGGAACGAACGAGAGCGGCGAGGCGCTCAGGTCGCCAGCGCGCGCACGACAGCGTCCGCGCACAGCGCCATCAGACCGCCGGGCAGAAGGCCCAGCACCAGAAGAAGTGCACCGTTGAGCGTCAGTACCACGCGGACGTCCACGGGCGCCGATACGTTCGAAGCCGTCAGCGGGGCGTCGAAGTACATGACCTTCACCACCCGCAGGTAGTAGAAGGCGCCAATCAGCGACATCATCACGGCGAACACCGCCATCGCGATGTACAGGCCCTGGCCGGAGGCCACCAGCGCCTGCAGCACCGCCAGCTTGGCGTAGAAACCCACCAGCGGGGGAATGCCGGCCATGGAGAACAGGCAGACCGCCATCACGCCCGCATACAGGGGGCTGCGCTGGTTCAGGCCCGCAAAGTCCGAGATTTCTTCGCTCTCGAAGCCCTCGCGCGCCAGCAGCAGGATCACGCCGAACGCGGCCAGCGTGGTGAGCACATAGGTCACCACATAGAACATGGAGGCGCTGTAGGCGTTCTCGACGGCCGTGGCATCCACATTGCCATTCACCACACCCGACATCAGGCCCAGCAGCACGAAGCCCATCTGCGAGATCGTGGAGTAGGCCAGCATGCGCTTGAGGTTGGTCTGCGCGATGGCGGCCAGGTTGCCCACGAGCAGCGAGCCGATGGCCAGCACCGCGAGCATCTGCTGCCAGTCGATGGCCAGGGGCAGCAGTCCGTCCACCAGCAGGCGGATCGTGATCGCGAAGGCTGCCAGCTTGGGCGCGCCACCGATCATGAGCGTGACGGCCGTGGGGGCACCCTGGTACACGTCGGGAATCCACATATGGAACGGCACCACGCCCAGCTTGAAAGCCAGGCCAGCCACCACGAACACCAGGCCGAAGACCAGCACCTGATGGCGGATCTGGCCCGAATTGACCGCCTTGAATACCTGGCCGATGTCGAGCGAACCCGTGGCACCGTAGATCATGGACAGGCCGTACAGCAGGAAACCGCTGGCCATGGCGCCGAGCACGAAGTACTTCATCGCCGCTTCCGTCGCCGTGGCGTTGTCGCGGCGCAAGGCCACCAGGGCGTAGCTCGACAGGGTCAGGAGTTCCAGGCCCAGGTAGATCACGAGGAAGTTGTTGCCCGAGATCATGATGAACATGCCCAGCAGCGCAAACATCGACAGCGTGAACATCTCGCCGCCACGCATCATGCCGCGGTCCGCCGCATAGGGACGGCCGTAGACCAGCGTGATCATCATCGCCACGGTGGCGAAGCACTTGAGCCAGTTGCCCATGGCGTCGCTGACCACCATGTTGCCAAAGCCGTAGAAGGTGTTGCCGCTGCTGGCGTACATGGCCTGCAATGCCGCCACCACGGCCAGCGTGAGCAGGGTCAGCACATAGGTGCCCGTGCGGCGTGCGCTGTGCACGCCCAGATCGACCAGCGCGATCACGCAGGCCATGGTCAATAGCACGATTTCGGGGTAAATCGCGAGCCAGCTGATGTTGTCAATCATCTCGAATCTCTCAGTTCAGTCTGGTCAGTTCAGCTTGGACAGCGCGACATGCTTGAGCAGTTCGGCCACCGAGGTGTCCATCACATCGGTGAAGGGGCGCGGGTACAAGCCCATGGCCAGCACGGCGATGCCCAGCAGTGCAAGCACCAGGAACTCGCGGCTGTCGATATCGGTAAGGCCCTTGACGTTGTCGTTGCCGACAGGTCCCAGGTACACCCGCTTGAACATCCACAGCGTGTAGGCGGCGCCAAAAATCAAGGCCGTGGCGGCTGCTAGGCCGATCCAGAAGTTGGCCTTGACGGCCCCCAGGATCACCATCCATTCGCCGACGAAACCGGCGGTGCCCGGAAGGCCGCAGTTGGCCATGGCGAACAGCAGCGCGAAGGCCGTGAAGTTGGGCATGGTGTTGACCACGCCGCCGTAGGCCGCGATTTCACGCGAGTGCACGCGGTCGTACAGCACGCCGATGGACAGGAACATGGCACCCGAGACGAAGCCGTGTGCAATCATCTGCACCAGGCCGCCGGAGACGCCCAGGTCGTTGAAGATGAAAAAACCCAGGGTCACGAAGCCCATGTGCGCCACCGACGAGTAGGCCACCAGCTTCTTCATGTCCTTCTGGACCATGGCCACCAGGCCCACATAGATCACCGCGATCAGCGACAGCGCGATCATCAGCCACGCCCATTCGCGCGAAGCGTCGGGAGCGATGGGCATCGAAAACCGCAGGAAACCGTAGGCACCGAGCTTGAGCATGATGGCGGCCAGCACGGCCGAGCCGCCGGTGGGGGCTTCCACGTGCACATCGGGCAGCCAGGTATGCACTGGCCACATGGGCACCTTCACGGCGAAGGCCGCGAAGAAGGCGAAGAACAGCAGCGTCTGCGCGCGGCCGCTCAATGGCAGCTGGTGCCACGTCGCGATGTCGAAGCTGCCACCCGACTGGTTGTACAGGAAGATCAGCGCGATCAGCATCAGCAGCGAGCCAAGCAGCGTGTACAGGAAGAACTTGAACGCCGCGTAGATCTTGTTGGGGCCGCCCCAGATCCCGATGATCAGGTACATGGGGATCAGCGTGGCTTCGAAGAACACGTAGAACAGCATGCCGTCCAGCGCCGTGAACACTCCGACCATGAGGCCTGACAGGATCAGGAACGCGCCCATGTACTGGTTCACGCGCTCGGTGATGGATTCCCAGGAAGCCACCACCACGATGACGGTGATGAAAGCCGTCAGCGGCACGAACCAGAACGAAATGCCATCCACGCCCAGGTGGTAGTGGACATTGAAGCGCTCGATCCAGGCGGCCTTCTCGACAAACTGCATCGCCGCCGTGCCCAGCTTGAAGCCATCGTACAGGGGCAAAGTCACCAGGAAGCCGATCACGGCCCCGACCAGCGCCAGCCACCGCACCGCGCGGGCATGCTCATCCCGCCCAATGGCCAGCAGCAGCACACCGAAGGCAATCGGTGTCCAGATTGCAAGACTCAACAGACCCATTTGTTGTTTTCCTTATTTGATGAGCTGCAAGAAAGCATCGCCCCAGACAAACCAGGTCATCAATGCGAAGACACCCAGAATCATCACCAGCGCATAGTGGAAGATGAAGCCCGACTGCATCCAGCGGACGATGCCGGAAACCCCGCGCACCAGCTTCCAGGAGCCATTCACGAGGGCCCCGTCGATGATGGCCTGATCGCCACCCTTCCACAGGCCGACGCCCAGGGCACGCGCGCCGCGGGCCAGGATGTTCTCGTTGATCCAGTCGAGGTAGTACTTGTTCTCCAGCAGCGTGTACAGGGGCTGCACGCGGGCCTTGATGCCGGCCGGCAGCGCGGGGTTGACCATGTACATGTAGTACGAAGCAACCACGCCAGCGAGCGCCAGCCAGAATGGCGCGGTCTGCAGTCCGTGCACCGCCATGGCCACCGGACCGTGGAAAACTTCAGCCAGTTTCGCCATGGCCGGATGCTTGACCGCATCGACAAAGATCACGTTCTTGAAGAAGTCGCCGAACAGCATGGGCTGGATGAACATGAAACCCACCACCACCGACGGAATGGCCAGCAGCACCAGAGGCACGGTCACCACCCAGGGCGATTCGTGGGGCTGGTGATGGTGATCGTCATGGCCATGGTGGTCATCATGGTGCGCATCAGGATTCTGGTCGTAGCGCTCCTTGCCATGGAAAACCAGGAAGTACATGCGGAACGAATAGAACGCCGTGATGAATACACCCGCCAGCACGGCGAAGTGCGCAAAACCGGCCGCGGGCAGATGGCTGAAATGGACCGCCTCGATGATGCTGTCCTTGGAATAGAAGCCCGCGAACAGCGGGGTGCCGATCAGCGCGAGCGAACCCAGCAGCGAAGTGATCCAGGTGATGGGCATGTACTTGCGCACGCCGCCCATCCAGCGGATGTCCTGGTTGTGGTGCATGCCCATGATGACCGAGCCGGCGCCGAGGAACAGCAGCGCCTTGAAGAACGCGTGGGTCATCAGGTGGAACACGGCGACCGAATAGGCCGACGCACCCAGCGCCACGGTCATGTACCCGAGCTGCGACAGCGTGGAGTAGGCCACCACGCGCTTGATGTCGTTCTGGATGATGCCCAGGAAACCCATGAACAGCGCCGTGATGGCCCCGATCACCAGGATGAAGTTCAGGGCGGTATCCGACAGCTCGAACAGGGGCGACATGCGCGCCACCATGAAGATGCCGGCCGTCACCATGGTGGCCGCGTGGATCAGTGCCGAGATGGGGGTCGGGCCTTCCATCGAGTCGGGCAGCCAGACGTGCAGCGGGAACTGGGCGGACTTGCCCATCGCACCGATGAACAGGCAGATGCAGATCACGGTGATCAGCATCCAGTCGGTGCCGGGGAAAGCCAGGCCGCCGAGCTCACCCGACTTGGCAAACACTTCGCCGTAGTTCAGCGTGCCTGCGTAGGCCGCGATGAGGCCGATGCCCAGGATGAAGCCGAAGTCCCCCACGCGGTTGACCAGGAAGGCCTTCATGTTGGCGAAGATCGCGCTGGGCTTGTTGAACCAGAAACCGATCAGCAGGTAGGACACCAGGCCCACGGCTTCCCAGCCGAAGAACAGCTGCAGCAGGTTGTTGCTCATGACCAGCATGAGCATGGAGAACGTGAACAGGGAGATGTACGCGAAGAAGCGGTTGTAGCCGTCGTCCTCTTCCATGTAGCCGATCGTGTAGATGTGCACCATCAGCGACACGAAGGTCACCACCACCATCATCATGGCCGTGAGGCTGTCGATCAGGAAGCCGACTTCCATCTTGAGGCCGCCGACCACCATCCAGGTGTACAGCGTTTCGTTGAAACGGGCGCCATCCAGCGCAACACTCTTGAGCGTCATGGCCGACAGGACGAAGGCCACGAGCACGCCCAGGATGGTCAGGGTGTGGCTCAGGCGGCGGCCAATCCAGTTACCACCAAAGGTCGTACCGAAGATGCCGGCCAGCAAGGCGCCCGCCAGCGGAGCCAGCGGCACGGCCAGGAGCGTTGAAGCAGAGAGGGTTTGACTCATTCTTGAGAACCTTGGGAATACAGGTGGCTCATCAACCCTTGAGGGTGTTGAGGTCTTCCGCGTTGATGCTGGACTTGTTGCGGAACAGCAGCACCAGGATGGCCAGGCCGATCGCCGATTCGGCCGCTGCCACGGTCAGGATGAAGAACACAAACACCTGTCCATGCATGTCGCCCAGGTAGTGGGAGAACGCCACGAAGTTCATGTTGACCGCCAGCAGCATCAACTCGATCGCCATCAGCAGCACAATCAGGTTCTTGCGATTGAGGAAGATGCCGATCACGGCCAGCGCGAACAGCATCGCGCCCAGCGAGAGAAAGTGGCCCAATGTCAGCGTCATGCTTTTTTCTCCTCGGCGACAGCCTCTGCAGGCGCTGGCGCCTCAGCCTTCTGGGTGGCGGCAACCTTGACCACTTCGAGGCGGTCGCTGGCGCGCACGCGGATCTGTACGGACGGATTGATCGCCTTGCTGTCCTTGCGCTGGCGCAGCGTCAGGGCAATGGCGGCAATCATCGCCACCAGCAGGATCACGGCCGCGATTTCCACGGGATAGAGATACTCGGTGTAGAGCAGCTTGCCCAGCGCCTTGGTGTTGGAATACTGGACGACCTGGCCCGCCGCATTCACCGCCGTGGCGACAGCCTTGGGCTCATCCATGCCCCGGAAGCCCCCCATCAGCACCGCGGCCATTTCGAGCGCGATCAGTGCGCCCACCGTGGCGGCCAGGGGAAAGTGCTTCCAGAACCCCTTGCGCACCGTGTCGATGTGGATGTCCAGCATCATCACGACGAAGAGGAAAAGCACCATCACCGCGCCCAGGTACACCAGCACGAGTGCAATGGCCAGGAACTCGGCCTTGAGCAGCAGCCAGACGGCGGCGGCCTGCGAGAACGCGAGGATGAGGTAGAGCACCGCATGCACGGGATTGCGCGCGGTGATCACCCGGAAGGCTGCGAACAGCAGCACGACCGAGAAGAGGTAGAAGAAACCTGTCTTGGCGTCCATGAATCGGGTCTTTATAGAAAGTCTGGCAAAGAGGCTGAACCCAGCACCGCTCAGCGGTACTTGGCGTCCGCAGCCTTGGCTGCCGCGATTTCACCTTCGTACCGGTCGCCCACGGCCAGGAGCATGTCCTTCGTGAAATACAGATCGCCACGCTTTTCGCCGTGGTACTCAAAAATGTGCGTCTCGACGATCGAGTCCACCGGGCAGCTTTCTTCGCAGAAGCCGCAGAAGATGCACTTGGTCAGGTCGATGTCGTAGCGCGTGGTGCGGCGGGAGCCATCGTCGCGCACGTCCGACTCAATGGTGATGGCCATGGCGGGGCACACGGCCTCGCACAGCTTGCAGGCGATGCAGCGCTCTTCGCCATTCTCATAACGGCGCAAGGCGTGCAGGCCACGAAAACGTGGCGACAAGGGGGTCTTCTCTTCTGGGAACTGCACGGTCACCTTGCGGCGAAAGGCGTAGCGCCCCGTGAGGGCCATGCCCTTGAGCAGTTCCACGAGCATGAAGCTCTTGAAGAAATCCTTGAACGAGAAAGGTGCAGCAGCAGCAACAGCAGTCATTTGTGTCCCCGCTTATTTCCAGATATTCCAAGGCGAGAGCAACCACCCGCCGACGATCAGCAGCCACACCAGCGTGACCGGAATGAAGATCTTCCAACCCAGACGCATGATCTGGTCATAACGGAAGCGGGGGAAAGTCGCCCGGATCCAGATGAACATGGACACCACGAGGAATGTCTTGATCCCGAGCCAGATCCAGCCGGGAATGAACGAGAGGAAATCCACCGGAGGCAACCAGCCGCCCAGGAACATGAGGGCGGCCAGGATGGACACCAGCCACATGCTCGCGTATTCCGCCAGGAAGAAGATCGCGAAACCCATGCCGGAGTACTCCACCATGTGGCCCGCCACGATTTCGGCTTCGCCTTCCACCACGTCGAACGGATGGCGGTTCGTCTCAGCCACACCCGAGATCAGGTAGACCAGGAAGATGGGCAGCAATGGCAACCAGTTCCAGGACAGGAAGCCCAGGCCCATGTTGGAGGCCATGCCGCGGGACTGGGACATCACGATCTCGGTGAGGTTCATGCTGCCCGAAACCATGATCACCACCAGGAAGCAAAAACCCATGGCGATTTCATAGCTCACCATCTGCGCGGACGCCCGCAGTGCGCCCAGGAAGGCGTACTTGGAGTTCGATGCCCAGCCGGCAATGATCACGCCGTACACCTCGATGGAGGTAATGGCCATCACCAGCAGCAGGCCGGCGTTGACATTGGCCAATGCCACGTCCGGGCCGAACGGAATCGCCACCCAGGCAGCCAGCGCGGGCATGATCGCCATGACCGGCCCCAGCACGAAGAGCCCTTTGCTGGCGGCAGTAGGCTGAATGATTTCCTTGGTCAGCAGCTTCAAGGCGTCCGCGATGGGTTGCAGCAACCCGAGCGGGCCGACCCGGTTGGGGCCATGGCGCACCTGCATGAAGCCCAGGAGCTTGCGCTCCCACAGCGTGAGATAGGCCACCGCCCCCATCAGGGGCGCCAGAATGCAGACGATCTTGAGCAGGATCCAGAGCACCGGCCAGACCACTCCGGTCCACCAGCCAAAGGAAAGCAGGTTCAGGCCCGCGTTGTAGATCGCGTCGATCATGCTGCCACTCCTTCGCGTGCCAAGCGCGCGTCGGCGGTCAGCTGCAGCGACGTGGAACGGCGCACCAGGCCGTCCAGTTGATAGATCGAGGCCACCACGGGCTCGCCCACCACTGCGGTGGCGACAGGGACAGCAGCGCTCACGGCATTCGACAATTGAGCGGCCGGGACCTGCGCGAAGGTGCCAGCAGGCGCATTCGTGGCGCGGGCCAGCACATCCTGCGACGTCTCGAAATCAAAACCCGGCACGCCCAGCAGATTGGCCAGCACCCGCAGCACCTTCCAGGCCGGACGGGTATCGCCCAGAGGACGCACCACGGCATGGAAACCCTGCAGGCGGCCTTCCGCATTGATGAAGCTGCCCGAGGTTTCCGTGAACGGCGCCACCGGCAGCAGCACATCACTGAATTCCATATTGGCCTTGAACGGGCTCAAGGTCACCACCATCTCCGCCCCTCCCAGGGCCGTGGCGGCCTGCAGGCCGGCTGCAGAGTCATGGACAGGCTCGGTATTGAGCAGCAAGGCCGCCTTCAGTCCACCCGCCAGCATCTGGCCTGCATTCAGGCCTCCGTTCACGGGATGGGCGCCGGCGAATTGCGCACCCACGGTGTTGGCGGCTTCCGTCAGGTAGCCGACGGTTGCTCCGGTTTGTTCACCAATCCAGTTGGCAAGCGCCAGCAGCTGGGTTGCCTGGGCATGGTGCGCTGCGGCATTGCCCAGCAGTACGGCCTTGCGTTCGCCGCCCAGCAATGAGCGGGCGATGACCAGGGAGGCTTCGGTGGGATCACCGGAACCTGCGGGTGCGGCCGTGCCCTTTTCCTGTGCCACGGCAGCGGCGATGGTGCCCAGCGCCTGCAGCCACTGACCGGCGCCTTGCAGCAGGGAGTGCTTCACGGGCATGGCCCAATCGACCAGGGCCGAGTCGACCACGCTGACCTGGCAGCCATGGCGCGCAGCCTGGCGGATGCGCTGCGCGAACAGCGGATGGTCCTTGCGCAGGTTGGAGCCCACCACCAGCACGCGCTGCAGCGTGGACAGCGAGGCGATGGACGTGCCGAGCCAGCGGATGCCTTCGGGCGCCGCGAATTCGGCGTTGCGCAGGCGGTAGTCAATGTTGTCGCTGCCCAGGCCGCGCACCAGGGCGGAGGCCAGGTACAGCTCTTCGAGCGTGCTGTGCGGGCTGACCAGGGCACCGATGGCGCCAGCGCCATGGTCGTTCTTGATGTTCTTCAAGCCGTTGGCCACGTATTCGAGCGCGGTCTGCCAGTCGACGGTCTTCCAGACTCCGCCCTGCTTGAGCATGGGCTGGGTCAGCCGCTCGTCGCTGTTGAGCGATTCGTACGAGAAGCGGTCACGGTCGGCGATCCAGCATTCGTTGACGGCTTCGTTCTCGAACGGAACGACACGCATCACCTTGTGGTTCTTGACCTGCACGATGAGGTTGGCACCGGTGGAGTCGTGCGGGCTGACGGAGCGGCGGCGCGACAGTTCCCAGGTGCGGGCGCTGTAGCGGAACGGCTTGCTCGTGAGCGCGCCCACGGGGCAGATGTCGATCATGTTGCCCGACAGCTCGGAATCCACGGTATCGCCCGCCACGGTGGTGATCTCGGAGTGCTCGCCGCGGTGGATCATGCCGAGTTCCATCACGCCGGCGACTTCCTGGCCGAAGCGCACGCAGCGGGTGCAGTGGATGCAGCGGCTCATCTCCTCCATGGAGATCAGCGGGCCCACATCCTTGTGGAAGACCACGCGCTTTTCTTCCTCGTAGCGCGAGGAGGAACCGCCGTAGCCCACGGCCAGATCCTGCAGCTGGCACTCGCCGCCCTGGTCGCAGATGGGGCAATCCAGCGGGTGGTTGATCAGCAGGAATTCCATGACCGACTGCTGGGCCTTGATGGCCTTGTCGCTCTTGGTGCGCACGATCATGCCCTGCGTGACCGGCGTGGCGCAGGCAGGCATGGGCTTGGGGGCCTTCTCCACGTCCACCAGGCACATGCGGCAATTGGCGGCGATGGAGAGCTTCTTGTGATAGCAGAAATGGGGAATGTAGGTGCCGGCCTTTTCGGCTGCATGCATCACCATGCAGCCTTCGGCGACTTCTACCTTCTGCCCGTCGAGTTCGATTTCAACCATATGCGTTTCTCGCGATCAGGCGGAGGCGGAAGCCTGCGGGGTCTTCTCTTGGCGGATCAGCGCTTCGAATTCCGGACGGAAGTGCTTGATCATGGCGCGCACCGGCATGGCCGCTGCGTCACCCAGTGCGCAGATGGTGCGGCCCTGGATGTTGTCCGCCACCGAATTGAGCAGGTTCAGGTCGCCATCGCGCCCCTGGCCATGCTGGATCCGGTCGATCACGCGCCACATCCAGCCCGTGCCTTCGCGGCACGGCGTGCACTGGCCGCAGGACTCGTGCGAGTAAAAATAGGACAGGCGCAGCAGGCTCTCGACCATGCTGCGGGAGTCGTCCATCACGATGACCGCGCCCGAGCCCAGCATGGAGCCGGCCTTGGCGATGGAGTCGTAGTCCATCGTGCATTCCATGATGATGGAAGCCGGCAGCACCGGTGCGGACGAGCCGCCGGGAATCACGGCCTTGAGCTGGCGGCCCTTGCGCACGCCACCAGCGAGTTCGAGCAGCTTGGCGAAGGGCGTGCCCAGGGGCACTTCGTAGTTGCCGGGCTTTTCCACGTCGCCGGAGACCGAGAAGATCTTGGTGCCGCCGTTGTTGGGCTTGCCGCATTCAAGATAGGCAGCACCGCCGTTGCGGATGATCCACGGCACGGCCGCGAAAGTCTCGGTGTTATTGATGGTGGTGGGCTTGCCGTACAGGCCGAAGCTGGCCGGGAACGGCGGCTTGAAGCGCGGCTGGCCCTTCTTGCCTTCCAGCGATTCGAGCAGCGCGGTCTCTTCGCCGCAGATATAGGCGCCGAAGCCGTGCGCGGCATGCAACTGGAAGCTGAAGTTACTGCCCAGGATCTTGTCGCCCAGGTAGCCTGCGGCGCGTGCCTCTTCCAGCGCTTCTTCAAAACGGTCGTAGGTCTGGAAGATTTCGCCGTGGATGTAGTTGTAGCCCACGGAGATGCCCATCGCGTAAGCCGCGATGATCATGCCCTCGATGACGATGTGCGGGTTGAACTGCAGGATGTCGCGGTCCTTGCAGGTGCCCGGCTCGCCTTCGTCGGAGTTGCACACCAGGTACTTCTGACCCGGGAACGAGCGGGGCATGAAGCTCCACTTGAGGCCGGTGGGGAAGCCCGCGCCGCCACGGCCGCGCAGGCCCGATTCCTTGACGGTGGCGATCACCTGGTCCTGGGTGAGGCCTTCGCCTTCGCCCTGCGCCAGGATCTTGCGCAGCGCGGCGTAGCCGCCACGCGCTTCGTAGTCCTTGAGGCTCCAGTTCGTGCCGTCCAGGTCCGCATAGATCTGCGGGTTGATGTGGCGGTCGTGGAAGCAGGTCTGGACGCCGGTGGCCTGGAACTGCGAGAGGATCTGTGCGGCGGTGGTCATGCTTGTCCTTCCGCAGCGCGCAGGCCATCCACAAGCTGGTCAAGCTTGTCGTTGTCCATGAAACTGCACATGGTGCGGTCGTTGACCAGCATCACGGGCGCATCGGCACAGGCACCCAGGCATTCGCACTGCTGCAGCGTGAACAGGCCGTCGGAAGTGGTCTCGCCCATGGCCACGCCGAGCTTCTTCTCGAGGTGGTGCAGCGCCTTCTGGCCGTCGCGCAGCTGGCAAGGCAGGTTGGTGCAGACGTTGAGCTTGTACTTGCCCGTCGGCTGCTGGTTGTACATGTTGTAGAACGTGGTGACTTCGTGCACCGCGATCTGGGCCATGCCGAGGTACTCGGCGATCACGGCCTCGCTCTCGACACTGACCCAGCCCTGCTCCTGCTGCACGATGGACAGGCAGGCCATCACGGCCGACTGCTTCTGCTCGGGTGGGTACTTGGCGACTTCGCGCGCAAAACGGGCGAGCGTCGCCTCGGTGATGGCGGTGGCGCCAGCGGTCTGGTTCTTCGATTCGGTCGTACTCATCGGTCAATCTCTCCGAACACGATATCCATGGTGCCGATGATGGCCACCGCGTCGGCGATCATGTGGCCGCGGGCCATTTCATCGAGCGTGGCCAGGTGCGCGAAGCCAGGCGCACGGATCTTCAGGCGGTAGGGCTTGTTGGCCCCGTCGCTCACCAGGTAGATGCCGAACTCGCCCTTGGGATGCTCGACGGCGGCATAGGCCTCGCCCTCGGGCACATGGAAACCTTCGGTGAAGAGCTTGAAATGGTGGATCAGCTCTTCCATGTTGGACTTCATGGATTCACGGTCGGGCGCAGCCACCTTGTGGTTGTCGGTGATGACCGGGCCGGGGTTGGCGCGCAGCCAGTCCACGCACTGCTTGATGATGCGGTTGGACTCGCGCATTTCCTGCACGCGCACGAGGTAGCGGTCGTAGCAGTCACCCGTCTTGCCCACGGGCACGTCGAAGTCCATGCGGTCGTAAACGTCGTAGGGCTGGGTCTTGCGCAGGTCCCAGGCGATGCCGGAACCACGCAGCATGGGGCCGGTCATGCCCAGGTTCAGCGCGCGTTCGGGCGGCACCACGCCGATGCCCACGGTGCGCTGCTTCCAGATGCGGTTGTCGGTGAGCAGGGTCTCGTATTCGTCCACACAGGCCGGGAAGCGCTGGGTGAAGTCATCGATGAAGTCGAGCATCGAACCCTGGCGGTTCTTGTTCATGGCCTCCAGGGCCTTGGCGTTCTTGATCTTGCTGACCTTGTACTGCGGCATGGAGTCCGGCAGGTCGCGGTACACGCCGCCCGGACGGAAGTACGCCGCGTGCATGCGCGCGCCGGAGACGGCTTCGTACATGTCGAACAGGTCTTCGCGCTCGCGGAAGGTGTAGATCAGGATGGTGGAGCTGCCGCAGTCGTTGCCGTGCGAACCCAGCCACATCAGGTGGTTCAGCAGGCGCGTGATCTCGGAGAACATCACGCGGATGTACTGGGCGCGGACAGGCACTTCCAGGCCCAGCAGCTTTTCGATGGCCAGGCAGTAGGCGTGCTCGTTGCACATCATGGACACGTAGTCCAGGCGGTCCATGTAGGGCAGCGACTGGATGTAGGTCTTGTGCTCGGCCAGCTTTTCGGTCGCGCGGTGCAGCAGGCCGATGTGCGGATCGGCACGCTGCACGACTTCGCCGTCGAGCTCGAGCACCAGGCGCAACACGCCGTGCGCTGCAGGGTGCTGCGGTCCGAAGTTCAGGGAGTAGTTCTTGATTTCAGCCATGGTGGGTCACGTGGGGCGCGGAGCGCCTTAGTGCAGGCCTCCGTACTTGTCTTCGCGGATGATGCGCGGCGTGATCTCGCGCGGCTCGATCGACACCGGCTCGTAGACCACCCGGCGCTGCTCTGCGTCGTAGCGCATCTCGACGTGGCCGGACAGCGGGAAGTCCTTGCGGAAGGGGTGGCCGATGAAGCCGTAGTCGGTCAGGATGCGGCGCAGGTCGTTGTGGCCGTCGAACACGATGCCAAAAAGGTCGAACGCCTCGCGCTCGTACCAGTTGGCCGAGTTCCAGAGATCGGAGACCGAAGCCACCACAGGGAAATCGTCATCCGCGCAGAACACCTTCACGCGCAGGCGCTGGTTCAGGCTCACGGACAGCAGGTGCGAGACCACACAATAGCGGGCTCCCTCGTTCACTGCGTCTGCATAGGCGGAATAGTCCACGCCGCACAGATCGATCAGCTGTTCGAAACGGCAACCCTCCGCATCACGCAGGACGCGCATGGCATCGAGGTAGTCGGCGGCGGCAACGACCACCGTGACCTCATCCAGGGCCACCGTGATCTGGCGCACTTTCGCGCCCAACGCCGCGGCAATGTTGTCTTTGAGGTTTTCGGGCCGAATGGCAACAGCAGTCATCATCAACCCTTCAGACGCGAGCAATGGTGTTGGTGCGGCGGATCTTCTGCTGCAGCTGGATGATCCCGTAGATCAGCGCTTCGGCCGTGGGCGGGCAGCCGGGCACGTACACGTCCACGGGCACGATGCGGTCGCAGCCGCGCACCACGGAATAGCTGTAGTGGTAGTAGCCGCCGCCGTTGGCGCACGAACCCATCGACAGCACCCAGCGGGGCTCCGACATCTGGTCGTACACCTTGCGCAAAGCGGGCGCCATCTTGTTGCACAGCGTGCCGGCCACGATCATCAGATCGGACTGGCGGGGGCTGGCACGAAACACCTCCGCACCGAAGCGGCCGATGTCATAGCGCGCGGCGGCGGCATGCATCATCTCCACCGCACAGCACGCCAGGCCAAAAGTCATGGGCCACAGAGAGCCCGTCTTGGCCCAATTCACCACGGAGTCATAGCTCGTGGTGATGAAGCCTTCCTTCATCACGCCTTCAATCATTGCATCATCCTTGTTGAGGCCCGCTCATTCCCAATCCAGGGCACCCTTTTTCCACTCGTAGGCAAAGCCCACGACCAGGATGGCCAGGAAAATCACGACGGCCACGAAGCCGGCGATACCCACCTCATGCAGCGTCACCGCCCACGGGAAGAGAAATGCGATTTCGAGATCGAAAAGAATGAAGAGAATGGCCACGAGGTAGTAGCGCACGTCAAACTTCATGCGCGCATCCTCGAAGGCTTCAAAGCCACATTCGTAGGGGGAGTTCTTCGCGGCATCCGGGCGGTTGGGGCCCAGTATGTAGCCGAGGACAAGGGGGACAACGCCGACGGCGATGCCGACCAAGATGAACAAAAGGACGGGGAGGTACTGATCGAGGTTCATCTTGAGGATGTGCTCACCGCTGTGGCCTTGCCCGTCAGGACCCGAGCCGGGTCATGCAGGCAGGCCTTTGTTTTGGTGCCGTCGGCGAGACTCGAACTCGCACAGCTTTCGCCACTACCCCCTCAAGATAGCGTGTCTACCAATTTCACCACGACGGCTGTTTTTTGCATCTGGATGGCATGAGGAACCTTGCGGTTTTGGCTTTCCAGACAATCCAGAATTCTACTCCGGAAAAACCCTGCTTCGGCTTACGAAGCCCAATTTAGTGCAGATTATTTGGTGGGGATCTGCGCGGCGCCTGAAGCGGGCACCGCAGGAGCCACAACAGCATCCGAAGCCGAGGCCGCAGGAGCACCCGCGGGCACTGCAGCAGCCGGGCTTTCCAGCACGCTGCCCGAACTGGCGGGACGCGCATTGCCAAAGTAGGCCAACGCCAGCGTTGCGACAAAAAACACCGCAGCCAGGACTGCCGTGGTGCGCGACAGGAAATTGGCACTGCCGCTGGCGCCGAACAGGCTTCCGGAACTGCCGCTGCCAAATGCCGCCCCCATGTCCGCACCCTTGCCATGCTGGACAAGGATCAGGCCAATCATCCCCAGGGCCGTCAGCATCTGCACCGCCAAAACCACATTCACGATCACGTTCATTCTCTGTTCACTCCTGATTGAATAGCTGGAAGGGCCGCCTCAACGGGCAGCCGCAATAATTTGCAGGAAATCGGACGCCTTCAGCGATGCCCCCCCGACGAGGCCGCCATCGATGTCAGGCTGCGCAAGCAATTGCGCCGCATTGACGGCATTCATGCTGCCGCCGTACAGCAGGCGGATGCGGTCGGCGTGCTCGCTGGCCGCAGACAGCTGCGCACGCAGCACCGCGTGCACGGCCTGCGCCTGTTCGGGCGTGGCCGTGCGGCCCGTGCCGATCGCCCAGACCGGTTCGTATGCCACCACCACTTCGCTGATGCAATGGCCATTGAGATGGATCACCGCCGCCAGCTGGCGCTTGACCACGGCCTCGGTCTGGCCGGCCTCGCGCTCCTGCAGGGTCTCGCCGACACAGACAATGGGCGTGATGCCCGCGGCCAGTGCCCGTTGCGCCTTTTCGGCAACGGCGACATCGGTTTCCCCATGGTACTGGCGGCGCTCCGAGTGCCCCACCAGCGCATAGCGCACGCCAAATTCCTTCAGCATGGCAGCCGAGACCTCGCCGGTGTACGCCCCTGCATCGTGCTGCGACACATCCTGGGCGGCAATCGCCACCACGGATCCGAACGCGACGGACTGCGCCTGCGCCAGATACGGAGCAGGCACGGCGACAGCGACGTCGCAGGCCGCGCCCTCAAGGCCGGCAATGATGCCTTTCAACAGGGCATCGTTGGCAGCCAGGCTGCCGTTCATCTTCCAGTTGCCTGCAATGAGTTTTTTCTTGCTGTTCATGGTCACCACGTCAAAACAATCTTGCCGATGTGCTGGTTCGACTCCATCAGGGCATGGGCATTGGCGGCATCCGCCGCAGCAAACGTGCTGTGGATGACGGGACGCACCCTCCCCTGCGCCAGCAAAGGCCACACATGCTCGCGCAACGCGCGGGCGATGGCGCCCTTGAATGCCACGGGACGCGGGCGCAGGGTGGAACCCGTGATGGTGAGCCGGCGCCGCAGCACCAGGCCCGCATTGAAGTCACTCTTGACACCACCCTGCACCGCGATGATGACGATGCGCCCGTCTTCGGCCACGCACTCCACCTCGCGCGCCACATAGTCGCCAGCGACCATGTCCAGCACCACGTCCACGCCCTTGGCCTGCGTGATGCGCTTTGCTTCCGCCACGAAGTCCTGCGTCTTGTAGTTGATGGCATGGTGGGCCCCCAACTGCAGACAGGCCGCGCACTTGTCGTCGCTGCCCGCCGTGGCAATGACGGTCGCTCCGAACGCCCGCGCCAGCTGTATGGCAGTCACGCCAATGCCGCTGGTGCCCCCCTGGACCAGCAGGCTTTCGCCCGCCTGCAGACGCCCCCGGTCGAAGACGTTGCTCCACACGGTAAAGAACGTTTCCGGCAACGATGCCGCCTCGACGTCGCTCAAGCCCTCGGGCACGGGCAGGCACTGCGCGACAGGTGCCACGCACCACTGCGCATACCCCCCGCCCGCCACCAAGGCACAGACGCGGTCGCCCACGCCAATGCCCGCCTGCGCCATGGCAGCAGGATCACCCGACTCCACCACGCCCGCGACCTCCAGGCCCGGCAGGTCCGAGGTGCCGGGCGGCGGAGCATAGTGCCCCAGTCGCTGCAGCACGTCAGGACGGTTGATGCCGCTGGCGGCAACACGGATCAGCAACTCGCCGGCGCCCGGCTCCGGCATGGGGCGTTCCCCCAGCTGCAACACCTCCGGCCCACCAAAGGATGTGATCTCGACAGCACGCATGTTGCGATTCCTTGGACAGTTGGTTGGTTTGAGTGATTTTGATTGCCAACGCCCTTTTCACAGGCGCCAGCAGCTACAAAATCAATAGCAAATCACCAACTCAGCCCACGATCTGCCCGGAACCGTTGTCCGAAGGCAGGGATTGCTGTTGTTGTTGCTGCTCCGCCGGCTGGCGGCCGCCGTCGCGCCCCTGGTCACGGCGAGGCTCACGGTCACCGCGCTCCGCGGGAGCAGGACGATCGCTGCCACCCGCCGGGCGGTCGGCCAGCACCTTCATCGACAGTTTGATGCGGCCCTTCTCATCGGTCTCCATGACCTTGACCTTCACGATCTGGCCTTCGGTCAGGTAGTCGGACACCTTCTCGACACGCTCATGGGCGATCTGGCTGATGTGCAGCAGGCCATCCTTGCCGGGCAGCAGGTTGATCAGCGCGCCGAAGTCCAGGATCTTGGTCACGGGACCTTCGTAGATCTTGCCGATCTCGACCTCGGCCGTGATCTGCTCGATGCGCTTCTTGGCTTCGTCCGCCTTGGCAGCGTCGGTGGCCGCGATGGTGATGGTGCCGTCTTCCTCGATGTTGATCTGGCAGCCCGTTTCCTCGGTCAACGCACGGATCACGGCGCCGCCCTTGCCGATCACGTCGCGGATCTTCTCGGGGTTGATCTTCATGGTGTAGAGCTTGGGCGCGAAGGTGGACACCTCGGTCTTGGCTTCGCCCATGGCTTCCTGCATCTTGCCCAGGATGTGCATGCGTGCTTCCTTGGCCTGCGCCAGGGCGACCTGCATGATCTCCTTGGTGATGCCCTGGATCTTGATGTCCATCTGCAGCGCGGTGATGCCGCCGGTGGTACCCGCCACCTTGAAGTCCATGTCGCCCAGGTGATCCTCATCACCCAGGATGTCGGTCAGCACGGCGAAGCGGTTGGCATCCTTGATCAGGCCCATGGCGATACCCGCCACGTGGGCCTTCATGGGCACGCCGGCGTCCATCATGGACAGGCAGCCGCCGCAGACCGAAGCCATGGACGAAGAGCCATTGGATTCGGTGATTTCCGACACCACGCGCATGGTGTAGGGAAATTCTTCCTTGGTGGGCAGCACAGCCACCAGGGCACGCTTGGCAAGGCGGCCGTGGCCGATTTCGCGGCGCTTGGTCGAACCCATGCGGCCCACTTCGCCCGTGGCGAAGGGAGGCATGTTGTAGTGCATCATGAAGCGGTCTTCGTACTCGCCAGCCAGGGCGTCGATGCGCTGCGCATCGCGCTCGGTACCCAGCGTGGTCACGACCAGCGCCTGGGTTTCGCCACGCGTGAACAGCGACGAGCCATGGGCGCGCGGCAGCACGCTGCTGCGGATTTCGATGGGGCGCACAGTGCGCGTGTCGCGGCCGTCGATGCGGGGCTCGCCGGCCAGGATCTGGCTGCGCACGATGCCCGCCTCGATGTCGAACAGCATGCCCTCGACCTTCACGGCATCGAACTCGACGCCATCGGCCTTCAGCGCGGCCATCACGGCGGCGTAGGACTCGCGGCAGGCCTGGGTGCGGGCCTGCTTGTTGCGGATCTGGTAGGCGGCGCGCAGCTTGTCGTCGGCCAGCGCAACCACCTTGGCGATCAGGGCTTCGTCCTTGGCGGGCGCTTCCCACTGCCACACGGGCTTGCCAGCATCGCGCACCAGTTCATGAATGGCGTTGATGGCCACATTGCCTTGCTCATGGCCAAACACCACGGCGCCGAGCATGATTTCTTCGGACAGTTGCTGGGCTTCGGATTCGACCATCAGCACGGCGGCTTCGGTGCCGGCCACGACCAGATCCATCTGCGAGCTCTTGCGCGCCGTCTGGCCGGGGTTGAGCACGTACTCGCCATTGATGTAGCCCACGCGTGCGGCGCCGATGGGGCCGTTGAACGGGATACCGGAGATGGCCAGCGCCGCACTGGTGGCGATGAGGGCAGCGATGTCAGCATCCACTTCGGGATTCAGCGACACCGTGTGGATCACCACATGCACTTCGTTGAAGAAACCCTCGGGGAACAGCGGGCGGATCGGGCGGTCGATCAGGCGGCTGGTCAGCGTTTCGTGCTCGCTGGGCTTCGCTTCGCGCTTGAAGAAGCTGCCGGGGATCTTGCCGGCGGCGTAGGTCTTCTCGATGTAATCCACCGTCAGGGGGAAGAAGTCCTGGCCGGGCTTGGCGCCCTTGGATGCCACCACGGTAGCCAGCACCACGGTGTCATCAATGTTCACCAGCACGGCGCCAGAGGCTTGGCGTGCGATTTCGCCGGTTTCCATGACGACGGTTTTGTCGCCCCATTGGAAGGTCTTGGTGACTTTGTTGAAAATGCTCATGTTCAGCTCCTTTTTTAATAGCTGGTAGCGCTCTACCAGACTGCGGCGGAGAGCAATTCAGAACACGATGCCATTCCAGTGGGCCTGACTGCTGCACTGCGGCGGCAACCCCATTGGAATGACACAGCTTCGCTCTGTTTTGCGGCTCCGAAGTAAAAAACGCCTGAGCTAGCGGACTAACCCAGGCGTTTTCGCATGCAATGAAGATTACTTGCGCAGACCCAGCTTGGCGATCAGCGCGGTGTAACGGTCAGCGTCCTTGGCCTTCAGGTAGTCCAGCAGCTTGCGGCGGCGGCTCACCATGCGCAGCAGGCCGCGGCGACCGTGGTGGTCCTTGGCGTGCGTCTTGAAGTGAGGGGTCAGTTCGTTGATGCGGGCCGTCAGCAGGGCCACTTGCACTTCTGGACTGCCAGTGTCGTTGGCAGCACGGGCATTGGCCTTGACGACTTCGGCCTTGATGGAGGATGCGATCATAATTTTTCCTTGATGGAGTCTCGACAGACTTGCCGAGCCTTGGTTCTTACTTGCGCCAGCAGCTGGAACGGCCGCAGGCGTGCGTCTTGCACCATGCAAAACTTGTCGATTATAACCCCCATGTGGAATTCTTGCCTGCCCAGGTTCCCGCCCCACACCTGAAAGCCCCCTCATGACGCAACTTGACGCTTTCCTTTCACACACCACAGTCCGCCATGCCTTGCTGGCCACAGGCGTCGCTTTGATCCTGATCACAAGCCCTGGCTACGCACTGGCCAAGCGCTCTGCCAGTGACACCGCCACCACCGCCAACACCTCTTCCACGAAGAAAAGCGTTAGCAAAGTCACCTATCAGCGCAGCAGCTCCGAAGAGACACCCGCCCAGCGTGATCGCCGGATGTACCGGGAATGCAAAGGCATGCACAACGCGGGGGCTTGCCGGGGGTATACGCGCAAGTAGCAAACCGCTCATCCCAATGCGAGCACCATTGGTCGAGCAGCATCAGCCTGCCGCACCAGCAGGCTAATAAGATTGTCCCATGCATGCATCGCCACCATTACAACTTCGAGGAAGGCCGCTCGTCCCTTTAAGCCCTCAAGCACAGAGCGGTTTCACCGCCATTGAGTTGATGGTCGTAATCACCATCGTTGCAATATTGGCCGCACTGGCAACCCCCAGCTTCACCCCCCTGATCGAACGCTGGCGCGTGCGTCAGGCCACCGAAGAATTGCAATCCACACTCTATTACGCCCGCTCCGAAGCCATCAAGCGTGGCGGGGGCATAAGCATTGTGCAGAACAGCAACAACGGCTGGGCTGTGTATTTTGACGCAAATAGCAACGGGAACAACGAGGCTAACGAGGTATTGCAATCCACCAGTTCTCCTCCACGGCTAAGCATTACCTTTCCTGCCAACGTCATTGCCGTCGACAGATGGGGCACGCTTACGGTGGCAGCGGACTTCCTGATTAAGCCTGACGGGAAGGCTGACGACGACGTCAGCGCGCAGCGTGTATGCGTCAGCGCCGGAGGCCGAATCAAAACAGAGAAAGGAGCAAATGCATGCTGAGCCCCTCACCTCCAGCAATAGCCTCTGCGGGCTTCTCCGCCGTCGAGTTGATGGTCGTGGTTGCCATCATGAGTGTACTAGCGGCCTTGGCGGCACCCAGCTTCATTCCCCTGATTGAAGGGTGGCGCGTCCGCGAGTCCGTGGAACTGCTCCAATCTACGCTGTACTACGCACGCTCGGAGGCCATCAAACGTGGCGGTCAAGTAGTTATTCAGAAAATTCCCAACAACACCAACGGCTGCTCCAGCGCTGTTGATACCGACACTTGGGATTGTGGCTGGGTGGTATGCCATGACACCAGCGGCAACCGTATCTGCGATGCTGCCGAACCCGTGTTGCAGCGCACGGAATCTTCCGCCAGGGTTCATGTCAATTTCATAAGCGGCGGCGCAGGGATCGTGCTCAATCGCTGGGGTCTCGTCAGTGGTCCTTATTTGAGCTTCACCTTTGTGCCGCTGGGTAAGAGTATTTCCCATCCAGGCGTACGCGGCCTCTGTATGAGTTCCGGTGGCCGTATTCGCGTCATTCCTCAAGAAGCCGTCCCATGTACCGGCTGATCACCATGACCATCACACTGCACAAACGCCAACGCGGTATCACACTGATTGAGTCCCTTGTCGCTATCGTCATTGCCGCACTGGGAATTCTGGGCATCCTAGGCGTACAGATGCGAACCCTGAGCGATACCCAGACCACCGTGCGTCGAGCCCAGGCCATTCGGTTGACTGAAGATCTCAGCGAACGCTTGAAAGCGCACCCCAACGCTCTGATGAGCCTCAGCAGCTATGCCAGCGCGTGGACAACGCCATCTACCCCCGTCACTGCACCCACCAAGAATTGCGCAAGTGCGGCATGCACCAGCACTGAACTGACCATTTACGACGTCGCTGATTGGCGGCGTGCAGTGCAACGCGCGCTGCCGGTGGGGGACGCCACGATTTTTCTGGCTCCAGGCGACACGGATGCCACCAATCGCCGGCAACTGGGCATCATGATTCGTTGGCGTGAAAACGAGATTGATATCGATACCGCTGCAGACAAAAAAATCCACAGGGACAACATCGACGCCACGCAAGTTCGTGCCTCAGACGGCACACTCAGCGCAGGAGGTGGGGCGGCTGCATCCTGCACCCCCGGATACACCTGCCATCTGCAGTACATCCCCGTTTCAGCACGATGCGCATCCACCGACATTGGCGGCGGTGTCAAACAGTACTACTGCCCCGGAACCTGAAATGCAGACTAATAACACACACCCCAACGTGCGCACCGTAAATATGCCACTTCAGGGCAAAAGCCAGCGTGGAGTCACGTTGATCGAGTTAATGGTGGGCATCGCGATTGGCTTGTTTGTCGTTGCGGTTGCAATGGGCGCGTTAATGGTGTCCCGTGGTGTCTCCGGCTCAGTCAGTGATGCCAGTAGCATTCAGCAGCAGTCTGCCTACGTCATGCGAGTCATTGGCCTGCAGTTGCGCCAAGCCGGCTCGCTATACCTAAACCTCAATCCCGACAGCGCACCCACAGCCCTCGCCAATGCGGTTCCCGTTGCATTTGAAACTGTCGCCCCCGCTTCAGGCGCAGGCAACAGCTTCGACCCTACCACCAACACCCTGAGCGCCACAGCCACGGCCCTCACAGTGGGCTACCGCCGCTACAAGGAGCCTGTCCACTATGCAACCACAGACCAAGCCATAGCACGAAACTGCGTTGGCGGCCCAACCAACGGAAGTGACGATCAGCGGGTGGAAAGCATTTTCCAACTCAACGGCACCGAATTGCGATGCCAGGGCAACGGCGCCGCAGCGCAGCCTATCGCACAGAATGTAGCCAACTTTCAGGTGCGCTACCTCCTGCAAGACAACACCCTTCCTGGCGCCCCCACCATTCGATACGTCGCGGCAACCGACGTGGGCAGTACAGATTGGGGCCGGGTGCAGGCGGTAGAGGTGTGTTTGGTGCTTTTTGGCACTGAAGTCATCGACATGAATGGCCTGAGTTCAACAGCTACGTCCTACACCGACTGCGATGGCAACACCGCGGTGGACATGGCTACCCTCGCCGGTGCCCGCGCTCGGCGCATGCACGTTGTCTATCGCAATGTGTTTCAACTCCGCAGCCAAGGGTTGGTGGGCATTGCACTCTGAATCCCATTCAAGAAAATCGCCATGTACTCCGTGCGCCCCCCCCTCTCCCCACGCAGCCATTCACAACGCGGTATCGCACTGTTTGTTGTCATCGTTTTTGTCATGCTTTCCATGTTGTTGGCACTGTGGGCGTCACGCACCTCGCTGTTCAATGAACTAGTGGTCGGCAACGATGCCGATTACCAGCGCGCCTACGAAGCCGCGCAAGCCCTGCTGCAGGATGCAGAGTTGGACATCCGCAACCAGAAAGCGGATGGAACCGAATGCCTGGGCACCCTTGACGTTTGTCGCACAGGAATTAATGAAAAAATCCCTCTTGAAACCAAGGACGTGGGCCCCTTGCTCGCCGATTTAGAGGAAAAGACCGCCTTATGCAGCAAGGGCCTGTGCGTAAAGCGCTTAGGCAAACAAGACTTCTGGAACAACAGCGATCCCGCCAAAGGCGTCACACTGGCCCAGATGGCCACCGCAGCAGCGGGAGCGCGGTACGGCCAGTTCACGGGAGCAGGAACCGGCAGCATCTCCACCCCAATCAATCCGATTTTGCAATGGGACGCCACCACGCCAGCCAACTCAGGTGGCTGGTACTGGATCGAAGTCCTGCCTTACCTAGATCTCAAAAACTCCAAAGTCATCATGGATGCATCTCGCTCCAACTTGCTAGCCATTAATCCGAAGTCCCTCGTGGTTTATCGCATTACCGCTTTAGCCTATGGCCGCAAGTCAGGGACCTTGGTAGCACTGCAGCAAACCTATGCGCAGCAAAGAACTCTCAATTAACACCTGCACTATCCAAAAATCGGCTTCTAGTTCAATTCACATACAAGCTAAAGACGATTTAGCCTGAAATTCCAGACAAAGAGGAGCACCCCATGCACCGCAATACGCCACCTCGCTTTCGTAAAAATCTACTCACGCTGGCAATAGGCGCTGCCTTGGCGTCCCCAGGAGCCTGGGCCATCGACTTAGTACAGGCACCTCCCGGGACCGTGCAGCCTTATGTGACGCCTAATGTCATCATCTCCATCGACGACTCAGGCAGTATGAATTACCGCGTGGACAGAGAAAGTGAATCTGGCGCGACCAATGGTACAACTCCAAACGCGGATGGAACCTGGCCGGGAACTAGCCGCCGCATGAATGTACTCAAGTACGCGCTTAAATCTATCTTTGACCCAACACATCCCAAATACGATAGTTCCTTGCTACCGGATAAAAAAATTCGTATGGCATGGCAAGCAATGAATGCCAATAATGGCACACCAGGCTCGCTTCCCGGTACGACCGGTAGCACCCCCACACTCGCCACCAATTCCATGCAGATACTGGCTGGTACCCACCGGACCAACTTTCTCACTTTTGTCACTAACCTGTCCCCGAACAACTCAACACCTTCGCACAAGATGTTCAAGCAGGCGGACGAATACATGCGCGCCAACTTGGACAAGAATGGACCTTGGGCCTCTGTACCGGGTACTACCGCCACACCTTACCTAGGGTGCCGACGCAACTACCATATATTTATGACTGACGGCCGTTGGAATGGCACCGTATCCGGCGGCACGCAAGATGACAATACCAAGAACATCACATTGCCCAATGGAACGGTCTACGGCAGTACAGTCGCCGCCAGCCGCCCCAAAAACGATCTTTACGCAGATACTTACAGCGATAATTTGGCTGATTGGGCCTTCAAAAGCTGGTCCACTAAGCTGCAAACGGCCACAGATGTCAACGGCGTTACTGGTTTGAAGGGCTCCCCACAGCCTACGGCAGAGTACAACAAGGCCCCTGCAACGGAAGATTTTGGCAAGGACACTGCAGGAAAAGACGCAGTTCTTGATCGCTTCTGGAACCCACGCTATAACCCGGCCAATTGGCCACACATGGTGACTTATACCATAGGCCTAAGCAAAATGGCCTATACATGGCCAGGAAACAAAATTTCTGGAAGCGTGGACCCTGCTGCACCTGATACGGCGTGTACTGTCATCAAGGCGCCGGGCCAAGGATGCGCCGCAGGCAACAAGGCCACCTTCACAACAGATCTGATGGTACCTTTCAGTTACGACAAAGGCTCCAACGGGACTCTGCCTGACTTCATTACAGGCAACATAAAGTGGCCCAATATAAGCAGCGGTGGCGAGTCTGTTCGGTCATTGGATCTATGGCATTCGGCTCTCAATGGTCGAGGACGTTTCTATGCCGTGGACAAAGGGGAAGATCTTGCAAAGGCTTTTCGCGATATTTTCCAGCAAATCAATACACAGGTTGATCCCGACCTCACTTCTACCGCCACTAGTGGTTCCAATGTTTCACGTACCGACGTCGGTAAATTCACCGGCAATTACGAACCGAAGAATGCATGGAAGGGTTTCGTGATCGCAGAAACAGTGAAAAAAGATGGTACCACTGTGCCTGCTATAAGTTGGGATGGGAAAAATACAGCTGATAAGCTGGACGACGCCACTTTTACGGTCAGCAGTCGCGTCATTCTGAGCTGGAGCGATCAGTGGATCAGCACCAAAGACAAGGGCGGGGTGCCCTTCAAATGGGCCAGCGATCAAAGCAACCTCAGTACCGCACAGAAGAACCTGCTGGGCAAAGACCCGGGTGATCCCACCGTGATCGTCGCCACCAACGGTCAGAATCGGCTCAACTTCATTCGCGGGGATCGCATTCTGGAAGGTTCCGAGACCAGTGGCTACACCGCAGCAAAACCCTTCCGCGAGCGCAAGAGCCGCCAAGGCGACATTATTAATTCCGTGGTATGGTACTCCGGCCCCCCGGTGAGCAATTACCCACTCAAGGGCTATAGCGCCTTCACGCGCGCCAACAAATCCCGGACACCCATGCTCTATGTGGGTGGCAACGATGGCCTGCTGCACGGCTTTTCAGCCACAGACGGCACAGAGAAAATTGCCTACGCCCCACGTGGCGTGCTTGCCAACCTTCCTCTGCTGAGCGATCCCACTTACAACAATAAGCACAGATTTTTTGTGGATGGTTCACCCATGACTGGCGACGTAGATCAAGGGCAACCAGACCCGGCCGATCCCGCCATCTATGTGCCCGATTGGCGGACTCTTCTGGTAGGCACGATGGGTGCCGGAGGCAAAGGCTACTTCGTGTTGGATGTAACTAATCCTGCCACCGCAGATACGCCGGCCGGCCTCCCAGGCTTCTCGGAAGGAAATGCCCAAAAGCTGGTGGTGCTTGACCGCACCAGAGGCACCGAAACCGCCCCCAACTGTGCGGCGATGACTGGCGCTCAAAAGACCGCGTGCGATAAAGCCGTGGATGAGGATAAGGACATCGGCAATATCACGGCCCGCCCTGTGCTGGATGAGAACAACCCTATGCGCACCACCCAGGTCACGCGCATGAACAATGACCGCTGGGCCGTGGTCATGGGCAACGGTTATAACAGCACTAATCAGCGGCCCGTTTTGTTGATTCAGTACCTGGATGGCAACAAGGAACTGAAACGCATTGCCGCCGCGGCTTCCGATACCGTGGGCACTGGCGAAGCCACTGACAACGGTTTGGCGACGCCGCGCTTGGTTGATCTGAACGGCGACAGCCGCCCCGATGTTGTGTACGCTGGCGACAACCGGGGCAACCTTTGGAAATTCGACCTGACGGACATCGACGACGCCAGTTGGGGCGTTGCTTTGGGTGGACAGCCGCTCTTTACGACCACCGGCCCTGCGACACTGGGCAGTACTCGCGCCCGTGTGGACATTGCTGGCTCTATCAGACAGCCAATCACCGCCGCCCCCACGGTGCGTGCCAATGATCGCACCATGACCATCGGAACGGGCTCTAGCGCCAAGACCTTATCAGTAGGAGGCATGATGATCGCCTTTGGTACAGGCCGCAATGTCACCAAGGCAGACGAGAACGATTCAAATGTGCAATCCTTGTACTCGGTGCTGGACAACACTCGTTATCGCGTTGTCGACACAACGAAGGGCAAACGTCTTCAGGTGCACCCGGGCGCCGGTACCTGCCCCAGTGGGAGCGACTGCATTCCTGCTCCGGTGCCTTTGGGCGTAGGAGTAGTCAACGCTAAGCTGGCTGCCCAGAAAATTACCGCTGTGGATGCCAACTACGCCACTGTGGACATCACGGATGAATTGAAAAAGGACACCTGGGTCAATTTCAATGGCTGGTACATGGATTTGCCAGCCGTCGGCGAGCGGTTGCTGAAACCCATGGAGTTCTATGACGGCAGCAATGTATTGGCTGTGTACTCTCAAGTACCAGCAAAGGGATCGGATATAGACCCTAACGTGGAAAGCTGCGAATCCAATACGGTGGACGAAGAACGTCAGTACCTCACTCTTGTCAACATCATGGACGGCAAACGACCCACGGTGCAGATTCTCGACTCTGACAAGAACGGCACGTTTTACACCCCTCCTGGAGGAGGTAGTCCAGTATGCACTACATGTGGCGATGACAAATCCGTGTCGCGCGCATCGGTGACCAAAGGCTCGCACACGCTGATCAAAAAAGAAACCGGAGACAAGTGCCAGAATCGGGATATCGATGCCAAGGGCAATGGTTTCAACATGCAGTGTATGCCCGAGCAATCACTGCGCCCAAGTTGGCGCCAACTGAAGTGAGAAATTCATCATGAACCGACCTCTGCGAAAAGCGCAGCATGGCTTCACCCTCATCGAACTTATGATCGTGGTCGCCATCGTTGGAATCCTCTCGGCCATTGCTTATCCCAGCTATACCGAGTACGTTCGGCGCGGGCATAGAGCAGAGGCCCGCGCCGGGCTGCTGCAGGCACAGCAATGGCTAGAACGAGCCTCGACTGCAACAGGTGTCTATCCCACGGTCCTGCCGAACAATCTGCAATGGCGTCTTGCAGGTGGTACAGCCGATCCGACAAAGCGCTACACCATTGGTTTTCAGGCAGGCAATACCAACGCTGTCTTCACCTTGGTGGCCACCCGCAAGGCCCCTGGTCCCCAAGCTACAGATCGCTGCGGAGATTTCACTTTGACCAATACGGGCACGCGCGATGCAATCAATCGCGATGCAAGCATTACCGCAGCAGACTGCTGGAACAAGTAAGCACTGCGCTACCATCCTGGAGCAATGACCATTACAGCGCTCCACTATGCGAACCAAGCGCTTGGGCTAGCCGCCCAGGCGCTTTTTCTTTCCAGCCCCAATCCTCGCGTTGGTTGCGTCATCACCGCTCCCGACGGTGAGGTGCTGGGCCGAGGATTCACTCAGCGTGCTGGTGGCCCCCATGCAGAAATCATGGCGCTGCGCGATGCCGCAGCAGCTGGCCGCGACGTGCGCGGTGCCACCGCCTATGTCACCCTGGAGCCATGCTCTCACCATGGCCGCACCGGTCCATGCTGCGATGCATTGATCGAAGCCGGGATTGCAAAAGTGGTGGCATCCATCACCGACCCCAACCCTCTGGTCGCAGGCCACGGATTCGAGCGATTGCGGGCGGCGGGTATCGAGGTTGTCGTGGGCCCAGGGGCAGAAGAATCACGCGAACTCAACATCGGTTTTTTCAGCCGCATGGTTCGGGGCACGCCATGGGTGCGGCTCAAGACGGCAGCGTCCCTGGACGGCACCACGGCGCTTCACAACGGCGCCAGCCAGTGGATCACCTCGCGCACGGCGCGCGCGGATGGGCATGCCTGGCGGGCAAGGGCCTGTGCCATTTTGACCGGCATTGGCACCGTGCTGGACGACAACCCCCGCCTGGACGTCCGGGAAGTACCTACACCCCGCCAGCCCCATGTGGTCTTGGTGGATAGTCAATTGCAGCTGCCCCCGCATGCCAACCTGCTGATGGGCGGACGTGATTGCCTTGTCTACACAGCCAACACAAGCAAGGAAAAGAAGGCTGCCTTGGAAGCTCGCGGTGCCACGGTGATCCATCTGCCCAATGCAATCGGCAAAGTGGATCTGGCAGCGATGCTGAAAGACCTTGGCCAGCGGGGAATCAATGAGCTGCATGTGGAAGCAGGCCACAAGCTCAATGGATCCCTCGTCCGAGAAGGCCTCGTCGATGAACTGCTTGTGTACTTGGCCCCTCGCCTGCTGGGCCCCGGGCTGGGCATGGCGAACCTGGACCCGCTCCATGCGCTGGCGGACGGGCTTGCGCTGCAGTTCACATCCGCAGAGATGATCGGACCGGACCTTCGCGTCCTGGCACGGGTCCAGGGTCGGGATAGTTTTTAATCCGGCCCTCGCGATCGCCTTCGGCCGCACCGCCCCAAGGCAGTGCAAAAGCCACGCACCAACCTCTGGCGCGCTTCTTGCTTCAATTTGGTGCAAATCTGGTGCACCCACTCAAACCGCACCAGAACGGATCAATTTACTGCAAGAGGACGTTATGGAAGCACTCAAACAGGGCACGGATGCCCTGTTCATTCTTCTGGGGGCCATCATGGTGCTGGCCATGCACGCCGGTTTTGCCTTCCTGGAGCTGGGCACGGTCCGCAAGAAGAACCAGGTGAATGCGCTGGTGAAGATCCTGGTGGATTTTTCTGTGTCCACGGTCGTGTACTTTGCCGTGGGGTACAGCGTGGCCTACGGCACGCACTTTTTCGTGGGGGCCGAGTCGCTGGTGCAGCAAAGCGGCTATGCACTGGTGAAGTTCTTCTTCCTGCTCACCTTTGCAGCGGCCATTCCGGCCATCGTGTCGGGGGGGATCGCGGAACGCGCCAAGTTCTGGCCGCAGCTCATGGCCACGGCGGTCATCGTCGGCTTTGTGTATCCATTCTTCGAGGGCATTGCCTGGAACCAGCATTTAGGCGTGCAGGCCTGGATCAAAGGGTTCGCCGGCGAGGAGTTTCATGATTTCGCAGGCTCCATCGTGGTGCACGCGATGGGCGGCTGGATCGCCCTGCCTGCCGTGATCCTGCTGGGCTCCCGCGCCAACCGGTATCGCAAGGATGGCGCCATCTCCGCGCACCCGCCTTCCAACATTCCGTTTCTGGCGCTGGGCGCATGGGTGCTCGTCGTGGGCTGGTTCGGCTTCAATGTGATGAGCGCGCAGACCGTGGACAAGCTTTCCGGCCTGGTGGCAGTGAACTCCCTGATGGCCATGGTCGGCGGCACGCTGGCCGCCCTGGTGCTGGGCAAGAATGACCCCGGCTTCGTCCACAACGGCCCGCTGGCGGGGCTGGTGGCGGTATGCGCGGGCTCCGACCTGATGCACCCGCTGGGTGCGCTCGTGGTGGGTGCGGTGGCTGGCGCCATTTTTGTGCTGATGTTCACGCTCACGCAGAACCGGTGGAAGATCGACGACGTGCTAGGTGTCTGGCCGCTGCACGGCCTGTGCGGCACCTGGGGCGGGCTGGCGGCTGGCATTTTTGGCAGCAAGGCGCTGGGCGGGCTCGGCGGGGTGAGCTTTTCCGCCCAGCTTGTCGGCACCGCCCTGGGCGTGGCCTGGGCACTGGCGGGCGGCTTCGTGGTGTATGGCATTCTCAAAAGCACGGTCGGCCTGCGGCTCTCGCAGGAAGAGGAGTTCGACGGTGCGGACTTGTCGATCCACAAGATCAGCGCCACACCCGATCGCGAAGTGAGCTGGTAGCCGCCGCGGCGCCAGGGCACCGCACCGCGATGCGCCCGCATCCACCCGGTCGCCACCGTGGCTGCGTTGGCGCCGCGTCTGACAAGCGCGAGCGGCGCCGCACGGTCACAATCGCGCCATGTCTGCACTGCCCCCCGCTCCCGCCGCTCCAGCGCCGTTCCTGGGCACCACCGCCCGCTACGGCTGGCTGGCCGTCCTGGCCATGTGCATTGCAAGCGCCATCACCGGCTGCGCCGGCCTGCCCAAGGATGTGGACCGGCCGGTGTCGAGCGCATTGGCGTCGCCTGCGGACACGGCCCTGGGCCAATTGGTGGAAACGCGCCGCGCGTCGGCGGGCGGCCGCCATCCTTCCGGGTTCCTGCTGCTCAGCGGGCCCCAGGCGGCCTACAGCAGCCGCCTCGCCCTGGTCGACGCCGCACAGAAGACGCTGGACCTGCAGTACTACGCCATCCACGCTGACGCCAGTACCGAGCGCCTGCTGCTGGGCGTGATCGCGGCGGCCCAGCGCGGCGTGCGTGTGCGTGTGCTGCTGGACGACTTCCACAGCACGGGGCGCGATGCGCAGGTCATGCGGCTGGCCTTCGTGCCCAACATCGAGATGCGCATGTTCAACCCGCTCACGGGTGCGCGCGGCTCGCCCCTGGGGCGCATGCTGGGCGCGCTGGGGGACTTCTCCCGCGTGCAGCAGCGCATGCACAACAAGCTCTTCATCGCCGACAACGCCATGGGCGTGACGGGTGGCCGCAACCTGGGCGACGCGTACTTCGGCAACGCCGATTCCGGCAACTTCGTGGATCTGGACGTGCTGGCGGCCGGGCCCGTGGTGCAGGACCTCTCCCGCAGTTTCGACAGCTACTGGAACAACGAGCGCGCCTATCCCGTGCAGTCGCTCGTCACGCAGCAGGAGCTTGACACCCTGCGCGAGCGCACGCGCACTTCCGACGCGGCGCGGCGGGACCGGATCGCCGGCCAGGGCGGCACCCTGGCGCCCGACAGCCAGCCGGTGCAAGACGGCAGCCAGACCACCACCGCGCAACGCGCCCGCATCTGGGACTACGAGCCCATGGACCTAGCGCAAGCGCAGTTCACCTGGGCCCCCGCGGCGGTGCTGGTGGACAAGCCCGCCAAGATCCCCCCAGACGGCACGTCCACGGGTGCGCTGCCGGAAAAAGCCCCCGCCAGGGCATCCCCCATGGCGATCACCTCGCGCGGGCCGCGTGCGGCGACGGCTGGCGCCGTGGCATCGGCGCCAGTGCCTGCACGTGCCACGGACACCGCCAGCGGCCCCCTCCCCGGCCCCAACCCACCCTCCACCGCCTCCGCCGCGCCCGGGGTGCCCGGCGCCGAAGCCCTTGATGCCCAGACCGACACCGTGGTGGACGGCCTGCTGCAGCTGATGGGCCAGGCACGGCAGGATCTGCTCATCATCTCGCCCTACTTCGTGCCCGGCCCGGACATGAAACAGGCCTTCGCGGCGGCGCGCGCGCGCGGCGTTCGGGTGCGGGTGCTCACCAACTCGCTCGCCTCCAACGATGCGCCCATTGCCCACGCAGGCTATGCGCGCCACCGCCCCGACCTGCTGGCCATGGGCGTCGAGCTGTATGAGATGCGCAGCGAACTCACGGGCGTGCTGCGGGGCGCCCTGGGCTCCACGGGCAGCACCGGCGGGGGCGGCAAGGCTGGCGCTTCTGGTGCCGTGGGCAGCTCGCGGGCCATGCTGCATTCCAAGCTTCTGATCCTGGATGGCCGCCTGCTGGCCGTGGGCTCGATGAACCTGGACATCCGGTCGCAGCGCCAGAACACGGAAATCGCGCTGCTGATCCGCAGCGGCGACCTGTCGCGCCGCGCCACCGCGCAGATCGAGGCCGCATTGCGCGAGGTCGCCTGGCATGTGCAGCTGAACGACGACCGCCTTGTATGGCGCGCGCCCGAGGGCAGCGGCCTGGCGGACGCGACGTCCGAACCCGACGCCAGCGCCCCGCTGCGGTTGATGCTGCAGCTCCTGGGCCCGCTGGCGCCCGACCACCTGCTCTAGGCACCTGTCCAGGCGCCTCTTTGCGGCACCGCGCCGCGATGCGCGGCTAATCCCCGGCCCGCAGCGCCTCCACCCAGGCGGTGATCGCCCGCTGGTCCGTCATCGTGCGCACGTGCTGGTAGGCGGCCTCGGCTTCCGGAAAGCGCCTGCGCAGCAGATTGAGCCACTGCTTGAGGCGCCCCGCGCGCTGGCGGGGCTCCAGGTCCTCGCACACCAGTTGCCAGAAGGCCGCGACGTGCGCCAGCAGGTCGCTCCAAGCCACCGTGTCCGAACCAGGCCGGCCCGCATCGGCCGCGCGGATGGCGCGGGCCAGCCCCGGGTCTGCCACCATGCCGCGCCCGAGCATGAGCGTGGCGCAGCCCGACACCTCGCGGCAGCGCAGCGCATCGGCCACCGTCCAGATCTCGCCATTGGCCACCACCGGTATCTGCACCGCCGCGCGGATGGCGGGAATGTGCTCCCAGTACGCCGGGGGCCGGTAGCCATCGACCTTGGTGCGCGCATGCACCACCAGCTCGGCGGCGCCGCCCGACTGCATCGCCTGGGCGCATTCGCGCATCAGCCCGGTGTCGTTGAAGCCCAGCCGCATCTTGGCGGACACCGGCAGGTGCGAAGGCACCGCGCGGCGCACGGCGGCCACGACGGCGGCGATGCGTTCGGGCTCCTGCAGCAGCGCGGCACCGCCACCATGGCGGTTGACGACCTTGGCAGGGCATCCAAAGTTCAGGTCGATCCCCTCGGGCCCCAGGTCCGCCAGGCGGGCCGCGTTCTCGGCCATGCTGACAGGATCGGAGCCTAGCAATTGCGCACGCACCGGCACACCCGCGAGCGTGCGGCTGCCGTTGCGCAGCTCGGGCACATAGCGCAGGAACACCTTGTCGGGCAGCAGGGTGCCGGTGATGCGGATGAACTCGGAGACACAGCGGTCCACCCCGCCCACGCGGGTCAACACATCACGCAGCACAAAATCCAGAAGCCCCTCCATGGGGGCAAGCAGCAAGGTCATCGCGAGAAAGGCCGCCGCGCCCTGCGCCCCGCACGGGGCGCGGCCGGCACACAGCCAGGATATGAATCAAAAAGGGCCACAATGCTTGATGCACAAGCGCCAGCAGCTATTAAATATATAGCATCCATCCCCCAGGGCCCTGCACGGCCGGGGAGCAGCCCGCCATTGTGCGGCAGCGAGGTCATCACCGCGTCACGGCGGACTGATGCAATCGCCGCCATCCACCCGTGAATGGAGGCTCCCATGCTGCTACAAAAAACCGAAAAAGCCCGCCTGGAACTCTTGCCCGGCGTCCGCACCCTGAGCCTGCGCGAGCGCTCTCTGCTGCTGCTGGTCGACGGCAAATCGCTGTCGGACCTGCAGGCCATGTACAACGGCATCGGCGCGCAGATCGTCGACAACCTCATGCGCCAGGGCTATCTGGCCGGCCCCGCGGCCGGGCTGCCCTCCGCCGCGCCCTCGCCCAGCACCGCGCCACCGGGCGGGCCATCGGTCCAGCGCCCGGAGCCTGGCGAATCCCTGCGCTCGCTCGCCGGTGCGCGCATGTACCTTTTCGACACCTGTGAGCGGCTGTTCGCGCGCCGCGACCCCACGCTGGCAGAGCAGTTCCGCCAGGCGCTGCGCGCCGCCAAGGACCGCACGAGCATGCTGGACGTGGGCGAGGCCATGTTCGAGGAAGTGGCGCTTGCCGCCGGCGCCGAACGGGCCGCGAGCCTGCGCGAAAGGTTCGAGCAGCTGCTGCCCCGGCACGCGCAGTCCTAGAGGCCCCGGGGCAATGGAGTGGAGACGGGCCGGGCCGTCCGTCAGGCGGCGGCCAGGCGCCACAGCGACGTGACCTCGGCCGCGCGGGCCGCATGCAGCGCATCGCCCGCATCTGCCGCCTTGGCATGGCCCGGCTTCACATCGTGCCGGCCCCGCACCACCAGCCCCGCATCGGCAATCCACTGCAGCAGCTGCTCACGCGGGCGCAAGCCCAGGTGCTCGGCCAGGTCCGACAGGATCAGCCAGCCTTCGCCGCCTGGCTCCAGGTGCTCCGGCAGGCCCGCCAGGAAGCCCTTGAGCATGCGGCTGCCTTCGTCGTACACCGCGTGTTCGATGGGCGAGCTGGCGCGGGCCGGCACCCAGGGCGGGTTGCACACCACCAGCGGCGCGCGCCCCGGGGGGAACAGGTCGACCTGCAGCAGTTCCACCTGGGCAAGCACACCCAGGCGCTGCAGGTTCTCGCGCGCGCAGGCCAGGGCGCGCGGGTCCTGGTCGGTGGCCACCACGCGCTGCACGCCACGGCGCGCCAGCACCGCAGACAGCACCCCGGTGCCCACGCCAATGTCAAAGGCCAGTGTCTTGGTGGGCAGCGCCGTGTCGGCCACCAGGCCCACATATTCGCCGCGCACGGGCGAGAACACGCCGTAGTGCGGGTGGATGCGGTTGAGCGGCGGCGCACCCAGGGCGGGCACTTCCACGCCTTTCTTGCGCCACTCGTGCGCGCCCACCAGGCCCAGCAGCTCGCGCAGCGTGGCCACCGAACGCTCGCCCGTGGCCGGGCCCCAGGCCTCGGTGCACGCCTGGCGCCAGTCGGGCGCACGGCGCAGGTCGATGCCGTAGTCGCCTTCGAGCGGGATGAGCACCGACGCCAGCACCCGCGCGCGCTGCGCCTGCGCCTGGCGGTGCAGGTGAAAGGCCTCGGCCGGGGTGGCGGCAGCGGCTTTGTCGGCCGCCCTGGCGGCGGACTTGCGGGGTCTGGCCGACTTGCCCCCCTTGCCGGACCTGGAATCGGCCCGGCGCATCAGCGCCTGCAGCAGCATGCGGGCGTTCTGAAAGTCGCCCTGCCACAACAGGCCGGTGCCTTCACAGGCCATGCGGTAGGCCGTGTCTGCGGCCAAGGTATCGTCGGCGGTGACGACCCGGCGCGGGGCCGGGGCACCGCTCTCGGAGCGCCACTGGACTTGTTGAATCTGGCCCTGGCGGCTCCATTCGATCATAGGAAGAAGTGTGGGCATCAGATTGCTATTGCTTCGGGCGTTAACAGCAGCCCGTGAAACTGGCGCGGCCCCTGCCAAGGCCGCCGCGCAAGGGCCGCCCCGCCGCGCTGGCGGCGTCCCCCTTCCCGCGCAAAGCGCGAGAGAAGGAGGAAGCGACGAAGTCGCTCAGGGGGTGGTTGTTCATCCTACGCGTTGATGGGGCGCTTCAGGCGCACTTCTTCGATCTTGACGCCCCCCACCACGGCCGTCTTGGCGGTGGAGAGTTCGCGCTTGAAGCCTGCCAGTTCGTGGAACCGGATGGCGCGCTCGTTGCGCAGGGGCACCCACGCCGTGACGTTGGTGCAGCCTTCTTCCTGCAGGCCGTCGCGGGCGGCATCCCACAAGGCCAGGCCCACGCCCTGGTTCCAGTGGGTGGGGGCGGCGTAGATGGCCCAGATTTCACCGGTGGTGGGGCGGGATTTTTCATCGCGCGAGCGGTCGTAGCCCACGAAGCCGACGATCTTCTCGCCGTCCACGGCCACCTGGACCTGGGGCTCGCAATATTCGATGGCCTCGCGCCAGTAGGCCTGGCGCTTTTCGACCGACATGGATTTCAACTGCTCGTCTGGCACCAGCCCTTTGTAGACCTCTTGGGCTGAGACGGTATGGATCTGGGCAATGGCTTTGGCATCGCGAAGCGTGGCGGGACGAACCTGGATACTGGACATGGAAAAACCGAACGAAAACGGGGAATGAAAAAACGAAAGGACCGGCATTGTCGCCGCAAACGGTTTTTACCCTTGTACGGCCCCCTGCCCGGCCCCCCATTCACGCCCTGTCCACCCCCTGCGTCCACCGCGTCCAGCCAGGGCTGGCACACCGCTGATGCTGCATCGCAGCACGCTGGCAGCCCTGCGCGCGTCAGGCCAGCGCCATGGAGCCCGAGAGCGAGGCACCGGCCGCGGCGGCGGCGGCACGCTGGACCAGCGCACGCTTGTTGCGAGGGCGCGGCACATGCACCGCCGGGGGCGTGCCGTTGATGGCCGCAAGGCCCAGCACCAGCGTGACCGTGCGCGACCCGTCCTCGCGTTCGTCGCTGGCATAGGCCCGGTAGCTGCCATTGCCCTGCGCATGGCTGCGCTGCACGGTGTGAAATGCCACGCGCGCCCCGCTCACGCGGTGGCCGCCAAAGGGCAGCACGCGCAGCCGCGCATCCCGGTCCAGCGCCAGGCCCAGGTTGCCGGGGCGGTTGACGAGGTCGGTGCGGATGGCGCGCCATGTGCACCCGTCGTCCGTCGAAAACTGCCAGGTCCCGGCCTGGGCGTCCAGGTGCTCGATCACCACCCCGGCCGATGCCAGCATGCCAGGGCAGTTTTCCTCCACGATCCGCGCCACCGTATTGCCCCCCAGGCCCGAGGAGGCCGTGCCATGCCCTCCCCCTGCGGCGGCCGGTCGTCGCTCATCGCGGTGGTGGGACGCATCGGGGGAGGCTGAACCATCGAGGAAGGCATTGGCTGTCATGGGAGCACCTTTGAGAAACGAAGGATGAAGACGAGGTTTGCGCATTGGTGCGCACTCCAGGTGCTTTTCAATGCTTGACGGAAAGTCTAGAAAGTGCATAACCGGGCGTCCATCGCACAAATGGACTAGTCCGCAACAGCGTGTTGTGCGCAATACTTGCCGTATGACTGCCCGCCTTTTGCTTGTGGATGACCACAACCTGTTCCGCACAGGCCTGCGCCTGATCGTGCAGGACCATCCGAGCGTCGGCACGATTGCGGAGGCGGGCTCCATCGCCGATGCCTGCGCGCAGCAGCTGGCGGACACGGATCTGGTGCTGCTCGATATCCAGTTGCCCGGCATGAGCGGCCTGGACGGCCTGCGCCTGCTGCGCCAGGCCTGCCCCAGGGCCCGCATCGTCCTGGTCTCGGCCAGCGTGGCGCCCGATGCGATCCACGAGGCGCGCGCGCGCGGCGCCGATGGATTCCTGCCCAAATCCGCCAGCGCCGAAGACATCCTGGAAGCCATCACCTGCGCCCTGTCGGGCCAGCCGTGTTTTCCGATCAACAGCGGCAACAGCGCCACCACGCGCGGCCCCGACACGCCCTCGCTGACCGCGCGCCAGCTCGACGTGCTGTCGCTGCTGTGCACCGGCAAGCCCAACAAGGTCATCGCGCGCGACCTGGGCCTGAGCGAGAACACGGTGCGCGTGCACGTGGCCGCCATCTTCGCGCAGCTGGGCGTCAACAGCCGCAGCGCGGCCTTGCTCGCCGCGCAGCGCCTGGGCCTGTCCACCCCCCAGCTCCATGACACACTCTGAGGCCCTGCGGGGGGCGCCTGCCGCCGATGCCGTGCTGCCCCCCACCCGCTGGGGGTGGCCGGTGTGGGAGCGCGACGAGGTGCTGCGCGAACAGGTGGCCCTGCTGCGGCAAAACTTCCCGATGACGCTGCTGGCGTCGCTGGCCACCGCCCTGGGCACGCTGTGGGTCATGGCGCGGGTGGCCGACACGCAGGCCATCACGGTCTGGCTGGTGTCGCACACGCTGGTGGTGGCCGGGGTGTACCTCACCCTGCGCAGCATCGCGCCCTTCACCGACCCGGCGCCGCAGGCGGCGCGCAAGCTGATCGCCTGCATGGCCGCCATGGGCCTGAGCTGGGGCAGCCTGGGGTATGTGGTGCTCTACTGGGGCACGTCCGACAGCGTGATCTACGCCATCGGCATCATCAGCACGGTGTCGTCCGGCGCGCTGGGGCTGGGCGCCCCCCTGTACCGCGCCTATGTCACCTACCTCACCTGCGCGATCGGCGGCGTGATGATGGCCGTCGCCCTGGCCGGCGGGCCCGTGATGTGGCCCGCGCTGTTCCTCACGGGCGTCTACTACGCGCTCACCGGCATGCAGGCGCGCACCGCCGACCGGGCCACCCGGCGCAGCATCGCGCTCAAGCTGGAGAACGACCGGCTCGTCAACGAGCTGCGCGCCGAGTCGCAGCGCGCCCTGGCCGCGCAGGGGGCCGCCGAGCAGGCCGACCGCGACAAGTCCCGCTTCCTGGCCGCCGCCAGCCACGACCTGCGCCAGCCCCTGCATGCCATGGGCCTGTTCCTGGAGTCGCTGCAGCGCAGCCCGCTCAACGACCACCAGCTCACCGTGCTGGGGCACGCGCATGCGGCCTCGGGCGCCGCCGCCGAGATGCTGACCACCCTGCTCGACTACTCGCGGCTGGAAGCCGGTGTCGTCAAGGTGCGGCCCGAAGCCTTTGCCGTGCAGCCGCTGCTCACGGCGCTGGAGCAGGAATTCGGCGTGCAGGCGGATACGGCGGGCCTCGTGTACCGCACGCGGGAGACCTCGGCCGCGGCCCATGCCGACCGCTCGCTGGTCGGGCTGGTCATGCACAACTTCATCTCCAACGCCCTGCGCTACACCGCCCGGGGCGGCGTGCTGATCGCCTGCCGCACACGCGGCAAGCGCCTGGCACTGGAGGTGTGGGACACGGGGGCCGGCATCCCGCAGCACCAGTGGGAACACATCTTCAAGGAGTTCCACCAGCTCGGGAACCCCGAGCGCGACCGGCGCAAGGGCCTGGGGCTGGGCCTGGCCATCGTGCAGCGGCTGGCGCGGGAGATGAACACCTCCGTGGAAGTGCTCTCCCAGCCCGGACGGGGCTCGGTGTTTCGGCTGTGGCTGGACCGCTGGCAGGGCGCGCTGGAAGACGACACCGCCCCCGCTCCGGATGCCCGAAGCCTTGCGGGCCTGAAGGTGCTGGCCATCGACGACGACGAAGCCGTGCGCATCGGGATGCAGTCGCTGCTGCAAAGCTGGGGTTGCCAGTGCATCACCGCGGAATCGAGCGCCGATGCGCTGGAGCGCCTGGAAGACATCACGCCGGACATCATCATCACGGACTTCCGCCTGCGCCACGAAGAAACCGGCAAACAGGTGCTGCAGGCCCTGCGCGCCTACCTGGGAACGCCGGTGCCCGCGATCATCATGACGGGGGACACATCGCCCCAGCGCCTGCGCGATGCGCAGTCCACGTCAGCGCTGCTGCTGCACAAGCCCGTGTCCACGGGCCAGCTGCGCAGCGCCATGGTCCAGCTCATCACGCACCCTCAAACCGCCAGCACGATGGAGCCCTTGCCGCCGGACGGCGGCACGGAGGCTACAGCCAGCGCCGCAGCAGCCCCATGACCTGGTCGAACTTCGCGCCGTACGGCGGATAGAACAGCGAACCCATCGCCCAGCGCGACTGCACCAGCACGGATTTCTGGTGGCAAAAGCGCAGAAAGCCCTGCTCGCCATGGTAGGCGCCCCAGCCGCTGTCGCCCACGCCGCCAAACGGCAGGTTGTCGTGGGCAATGTGCATCAGCGTGTCGTTCACCGTCACGCCGCCGCTCACGGTGCGGCGCAGCACGTCGTCGCGCACCGCTTCGCTCTGGCCGAACCAGTACAGCGCCAGCGGGCGCGGCCCGGCATTGATGTGGGCAATGGCGTCGTCGAGCCGTTCATAGGAAATCACGGGCAGGATGGGGCCGAAGATCTCCTCCTGCATGAGCTGCATCTGGGACGTGGCCCCGAACACCAGCGTGGGCAGCATCTGGCGGCTGGCGCCATCGCCCAGCGTGCCCACGGTGTGGACGACAGGCTTGCCCTCGGCCGGCTCGATGGTCTGCACCTCGGCGCCCTGGGTCTGCGCCTGCTGCAGCATGGTGCGCAGGCGGGCATGGTGGCGCGCCGTGATGATGGAGGCGTAGTCCGCATTGCCCTCGATGGTGGGAAACAGTCGGCCCACGGCGGCCCGGTAGGCCTGCGCGAACTCCCCCTCGCGGCCCCGGGGGAGCAGCACATAGTCGGGGGCAATGCAGGTCTGGCCGGCGTTGAGCAGCTTGCCGTGCGCGATCTTGAGCGCCGCGTCCTGCATGTCGCAATGGCCGTCGATGATGCACGGCGATTTGCCGCCCAGCTCCAGCGTGGTGGGCGTGAGGTGCTGCGCCGCCGCCTGGGCCACCTTGCGGCCCACGGCGGTGGAGCCGGTGAACACCAAGTGGTCGAACGGCAGCGACGCGAACAGCGCCGACAGGTTCGCATCGCCCTGCACCACGCAGAACTCGTCGGGCGAAAAGAACTGCGCCACCAGCAGCGCCAGCTGCGCCGAGGTGTGCGGCGTGAGCTCGCTGGGCTTGAGCATCACGCGGTTGCCCGCCGCCAGCGCGGTGATGGCGGGCGCCAGGGCCAGCTGGACGGGGTAGTTCCACGGCGCGATCACACCGACCACCCCCAGGGGCTGGCGCTGGATCCAGGCACGGGCGGGCTGCAGGTACAGCGGCGTGCGCACTTTCCGGGGCTTCATCCATTTCGCCAGATGGCGCAGCGTGTGCGACAGCAGGGTGCGCAGCACGAAGAAATCGGCCACCTCGGTCAGGCGCGGGGACCGCATGCCGAAATCGGCCTGCACCGCAGCCGCCAGCACCGGGCCGTGCTCGTCGAGCATCTTGGACAGGCGCAGCAGCCGCTCGCGGCGCACCAGCAGCGGCACATCGACATGCTCGCGGCTGGCCTGGCGTTGAAGATCGAAGTGGGCGTGGATATCGGCAGGTGTCATGGTCGGATCATAGAAGACGCCCCGACAGGCGCGCCACGAAAAAACCGGGGAGGCAGGGCGCGGACGGGCCGCGCAGGCGGGGGCGCCGCGCAGTGCAAGAAGGCAGGGTGCGGCGCCGGGTCAGCGCACGTCCCGCGCTTCGACGTCGGTCACCTCGGCGGCGCCGGGCAGGATGCCGCCACGGCGCGACGCGGCCGCGGCCTCGCCGCCGGCATCGTCGGGCGCGGGCGCCGGGCCACGGCGGCCGGACGACCAGCGCTCGGTGGAGCGGAACACGGTGCTGAAACCCGTGCGGGGGTCCATGCGCATCACCCAGGGGGTCACCGGCTGGCCGGTGAGGCGCGCCCAGCCTGCGCGCAGCGCCCACACCAGCGCGAGCACCATCACGGCGACCAGCAGGCTGGCGAACAGCACCAAGCCCATGGCGATGACCACCACCCGCAGCAACAGGCGCACAACGCCCGCAACAAATTCATTCAAACGACACCTCTCCTTCACAACTTGGGGTCGGGATTGCAGCCCTGGCCAGCGCCGCAATCCCTTTCCCGGCCCACATCACTCCTGCGGGGCCACGCCGAACTGGAACACACCCGGCTCCAGCACGGGGTTCACGGTGACCGGAATCACGCTCTTGGGCGGGAAACGCCCTTCCAGCAACAACTTGGACAGCGGGTTCTCGATGCGCTGCTGGATCGCCCGCTTGAGCGGCCGCGCGCCGAACACCGGGTCGAACCCCACCTTGGCCAATTCTGCCAAGGCCGCATCCGACACCTGCAATTCCAAATCCATCTTGGCCAGCCGGGATTGCAGCAGCTGCAGCTGGATCCTGGCGATCGAGGCGATGTGCTGCGCGTCCAGCGCGTGGAACACCACGGTCTCGTCGATGCGGTTGAGGAACTCGGGCCGGAAGTGGTTCTTGAGCTCGCCCCACACCGCTTCCTTGATGTCCTCGGAGTCCTGTCCGACCATGGCCTGGATCAGGTGCGAGCCGATGTTGCTCGTCATCACGATCACCGTGTTCTTGAAGTCCACGGTACGGCCCTGGCCGTCGGTCAGGCGGCCGTCGTCCAGCACCTGCAGCAGCACGTTGAACACATCCGGGTGGGCCTTCTCCACCTCGTCGAGCAGCAGCACGCTGTAGGGCTTGCGGCGCACGGCCTCCGTGAGGTAGCCACCCTCCTCGTAGCCCACGTAGCCGGGCGGCGCGCCGATCAGGCGGGCCACCGAGTGCTTTTCCATGAACTCGCTCATGTCGATGCGCACCAGGTGGTCCTCGCTGTCGAACAGGAAGCCCGCCAGCGCCTTGCACAGCTCGGTCTTGCCCACGCCCGTGGGGCCGAGGAACAGGAACGAGCCCGTGGGGCGGTTGGGGTCACTCAGGCCCGAGCGCGAACGGCGGATGGCGTTGGCCACGGCGGCGATCGCCTCCTCCTGGCCCACCACGCGTTCATGCAGCTTGGCCTCCATCAGCAGGAGCTTGTCCTTTTCGCCCTGCATCATCTTGGCCACCGGAATGCCCGTGGCGCGGCTCACCACCTCGGCAATTTCTTCGGCACCCACCTGTGTGCGCAGCAGGCGGCGGGTGGCGGGAGCGCCGTCCTTGCCATCCTCCTGCGCCTGCGCTTCCTTCAGCTGCTTTTCCAGGTCGGGCAGCTTGCCGTACTGCAGCTCGGCCACCTTGTTGAAGTCGCCCTTGCGGGTGAATTCCTCGATCTGGAACTTGAGCTTGTCGATGGCTTCGCGCACCTGCGCGCTGCCCTGCGCCTGGGCTTTTTCGGACTGCCAGATCTCGTCGTAGTCGGCGATTTCCTTTTGCAGCTTGGCGATCTCTTCCTCGATGAGCGCAAAGCGCTTTTGCGAGGATTCGTCCTTTTCGCGGCGCACGGCCTCGCGCTCGATCTGCAGCTGGATCAGGCGGCGGTCGAGCTTGTCCATCACCTCGGGCTTGGAGTCCATCTCGATCTTGATCTTGGACGCGGCCTCGTCGATGAGGTCAATCGCCTTGTCGGGCAGGAAGCGGTCGGTGATGTAGCGGTTGGACAGCTCGGCCGCGGCCACGATGGCCGGATCGGTGATGTCCACGCCGTGGTGCACCTCGTACTTCTCCTGCAGGCCGCGCAGGATGGCGATGGTCGCCTCCACGGTGGGTTCGCCCACGAGGATCTTCTGGAAGCGTCGCTCCAGCGCGGCGTCCTTCTCGATGTACTTGCGGTACTCGTCGAGCGTGGTCGCGCCCACGCAGTGCAGCTCGCCGCGGGCCAGCGCGGGCTTGAGCATGTTGCCCGCGTCCATCGCGCCCTCGGCCTTGCCCGCGCCCACCATGGTGTGCAGCTCGTCGATGAAGACTATTGTTTGCCCCTCGTCCTTGGCCAGTTCGTTCAGCACGGTCTTCAGGCGCTCCTCGAACTCGCCGCGGAACTTGGCGCCCGCGAGCAGCGCCGCCATGTCCAGCGACAGCACGCGCTTGTTCTTGAGCGACTCGGGCACCTCGCCGGCCACGATGCGCTGGGCCAGGCCTTCGACGATGGCCGTCTTGCCCACGCCGGGCTCGCCGATGAGCACCGGGTTGTTCTTGGTGCGGCGCTGCAGCACCTGGATGGCGCGGCGGATCTCGTCGTCGCGGCCGATCACGGGGTCGAGCTTGCCGATGCGCGCGCGCTCGGTCAGGTCGATGCAGTACTTGGCCAGGGCGCCGCGCTGGCCCTCGGCCTCGGCACTGTCCATCTTCTGGCCGCCGCGCACGGCGTCGATGGCGGCTTCCAGGCTCTTGCGCGTCAGGCCGTTGTCCTTGGCGATCTTGGCGGCCTCGCCCTTGCTGTCGATCACGGCCAGCAGGAACAGCTCGCTGGCGATGAACTGGTCGCCGCGCTTGATGGCCTCCTTCTCGGTGGCCTGCAGCACGCGGCCGAGCTCCGGGCCGCCTTGCACCTGCTCGTTGCCCTGCACCTGGGGCAGGCGCTTGACGGCGGCCTCGGCCGCAGCCAGCAGGCCGGGCACATTGGCGCCCGCGCGCTGCAGCAGCGCCTTAGGGCCGTCGTCCTGCTTGAGCATGGCCACGAGCATGTGCACGGGCTCGATGTAGGCGTGGTCATTGCCCAGGGCGATGCTCTGGGCATCGCTCAGGGCTTCCTGGAACTTGGTGGTGAATTTGTCGAGACGCATGGTGGATGTCCTCCGAATTGCAGAGCACTTGAGGCGGGGTATGCCTGATTTCAAGACACTGCCCCCGCCCACCGATTGACCTGCGTCAGCGAATCATCCAGCCGATGGCTTCCCCATTAGCTACCATTTTTATAGCTGCCAGCGCTTTACCATCAAGCGCTAGCGGCTGATTTCTCTCGAAACTCCGGACCAGGTACCGGCCCAGTGGGCCCGCAGGGCCGTGCGCCGGCCGCCCCGCAAGGCCAGCAACCCCAGAAGGGCAGCCAGCCCACCCAGGCCCCCGGCCGACAGCGTGGGGATCGCCACCGGGCCAGGCGCCAGCAGCACGGGGACGACAGGGTCGTTGATGGTGCCATCCTGCGCGCCAAAGCTGTCGTCCCCCCAGCCACCGTCCGTCACATCGTAGGTCACGGTGTTGCCGCTGATCTGCAGGTTCACGGGGTCGTAGTATCGGCTGGAGGAAGGGCTGTCGGGTGTGGGCCCGTACTTCTTCACGGTGAAGCCCGTGAGGTCTGGAAAGGTCACCGCCACACGCACCGTCTCACCCGGCTGGCAATGGATGAGCCGCAGGCGGAACGCCCCGTGCGGCAAGGTGGCGCCGGGGTACGGCGCCGGCGCCGCCACCGGGCCGGTGCCCGCCAGGTCCAGCTGGCAGCCTGTGCTGCCATCCACCACGCCCACGTTGACGGGCCCCGACCCGGTGTTCGTGGGTGTGGGCAGGGTTTCAAAACGCGCCTGCACGGTGCAGGCGGCCGTCACCGCTGCCGTGGTGTAGGTGCTACCGGCCAGGCTGCCGCCACAGCCCGCCACGGACGCGATGCGGTAACCCGCGCCGGGCGTGACGGTGAAGGCCTGCGTCTGTCCCTGCGCCACGTCGACCGTGCCGGTCGGGCCGATGCTGCCACCCGAGCCCGCCAGGGCCGTGACCGCGTGCCGGACCGTCTGGTCGCGGACCACGGTGATGGTGTACGTCCGGCGGGCCACGCCGTTCTGCGCGAGCACCTCCACCTGGATCACATTGGTACCCGGCACCAGGGCCAGGGGCGGCGTCGCGGAGCCGCTGGCCACGGGCGTGCCGTTCACGGTGATGGAGGCCCCGGCATCGGCGGCGACGGGCGTCAGGGAAAGCGCGGTCACCGCATGCGGCACGCCAGCCGCATACGCCGCCACCTGCGGCTGGAACGCGGGGCTGAGGACACCCTGCGACAGCGCCAGGGACGCCAATGCGGCATCGGCCGACGGGGAGGCATTCATCAGCACCGTGATGCCCGCGATACCGTTGGCAATGGCGACGTCCGGCCTGCCGTCGCCATTGAAATCGGCCACCGCCATCTGCTCGGCCGTGCCTCCGGTGAACCGCGCGACAGGCAGGCCCAGCGCGCCCACCCCGGCCTGCCCGCGCAGGATGGCGATCCCACCCGACGCGTCGGCGCCCACCACGTCGGGCAGCCCGTCGCCATCGAAATCCGCGGCCGCGAGCGTCTTGGCCGCGAGCCCTGCGCCGTACTGTCCCACCACGCCCAGCGCCTGCCCGGGCGCCGCGGCCAGGGACGCGATCTGCGTGCCGGCGGCCGTGAACACCCCCGCCCGCCCCGCGACGCCCCACCCCGCGACCGCGCCCAGCGGGCCGGCCGAGACTGGCAGGTAGACCGGCTCCAGCGGCTGCGAAGCGGCGGACAGCGAAGTGCCCACGGTGCCCGCCGAGGTCGCGGCCACCAGGTCGGTGCGCCCATCCTGGTTGACATCGACCGGCGCGAAGCCCCGCACGCCCTGCCACACCGTCATGTCCAGCATGTCGACGGCGCCTTGGGGCGTGACGCCCACCCATCGGATGGCTTCGAGCGAGCTGGTCGTCTCCAGCGCCCACACGGCGGCATGGGCAGGGTAGCCCGGCCCGCGAAATGTCCCGGTGACGATCGACCTGGGCGACAGCCCGGTAAAGAAACCCTGGCCCGCCAGGGAGAAGTCGCCCGCCCCCCGGCCCAGATAGACCATGACGCTCCGGTCGGTTTCGCTGACCACCGCCAGGTCCGCGTGGCCATCCCCGTCGAGGTCGCCAGCGGCCAGCGCGCGCACCTGCGCCCCGGTATCGAGCCGCGTGGACAACACGAAGCCGCCCTGGCCATTGCCCCGCAGGATCCAGACGCTGGATTCATCCGCGTAGGCGACGGCCAGGTCGATCCGCCCGTCCTCGTTGAAGTCGGCCACCGCCACCGCGCGCGCGTCCCGCTCGGGGATGCCGTAGCTGCGTGCGGCGGCAAAGTGGCCCGCGCCGTCTCCCAGCAACCGGACCATTCGCCCGCCCCACCCGTTGGCCACGGCAATGTCCGGGTGGCCGTCGCCGTTGAAATCGGCCACCGCCAGGGTGCTTTCGTCATCACCCACCGAGTACTCCTGGCCCCCTGCGTTGAAGCCGAACCCGCCACCGGCGAGGCCGGGCCACACCACAACGGTGCCGCTGGAGCGCGCGAGCACCAGGTCCGCCCGTCCATCGCCCGTGGCATCCACGATGGCAGCGCTCGAGAACCATCCGGGGGAGCCCACGCCGCGGCGTGAAAAGTTTCCCGTGCCGTCCCCGGTCAGGAGGATCGGGCTGGCCGAGGTGTTCTGCACCAGCGCCAGGATGTCCAGGTGGCCGTCTCCGTTGGCATCGCCGACGGCCACGAAAGGCACGTACTCATCGCCCGTCAGGCGCTGGGCCGCCGCGAAGCCGCCCGCGCCGTCTCCCCGCAGCCAGAAGACGCCATCGCCCGAGCCCACCACGATGTCGGCATGCCCGTCTTCATTCCAGTCGCCCGAGACGATGCGTGTCGTCGACACACCCATGCCGATCTCCGTGCGGGGACGCCCATCCAGCCGGCCTGTCCCGTCGCCCCACAGCACCGAAACCCCCTTGGCCGCGCCCGAGAAGACCGCAACGGCCACGTCCAGCCGCCCGTCGCCATCGAAGTCCGCCACCGCCAGGCCATAAGGATTGGGGCCGGCGCCGAAGGCGGTTGCTGCAGACAGCCCGCCATGGCCGTCGCCCAGGCGGACCGTGACGGTGCCTTCGTTGAAGCTGGCCACCGCGATGTCCAGATGCCCATCCCCATTGAAGTCGGCCGCCACCAGGCCGTAAGGGGCCGCGCCCACGCCGAACGAACCCGCGGCCGAAAAGCCCGCAGCGCCGCCGGTATTGAGCAGGATCCTGACGGTGTTGTCTTGCCGGTCCACCACGGCAAGGTCCGGCTGGCCGTCTTCATTGAAGTCGCCGCGCGCCGTCTCGCCGAGCAGCCCCCCCAGGGAAAGGCTGCTGGCGGCGACAAAGGCCACGTCGGCCCGGGCCGGACCCGAAAGCGCCAGCATGAGCCCCACGGCCGCCAGGCACCATCGGCACGCGCGTGAAAATGCCCGCGCTTGAAGTTCCATGACACATTCCTCCCTGTCAGCCCTCGCCGGGCAGAAGAAAGGTGCCAGCGGGACAGCAGGCGATTCTCAAAAGGGGACCAGCGCCGCACAAGTCCAAAGATTGCATCGATCTGCGAAACCGCCGGCCTGGCGCGCGGCTGCAGCGCCGGCAGCAGGGGCATTCCGGCCGGCCGGCGGGTGCGTTCAGGCGTTGGTGGCCACGATGCCCCAGCGCGCCAGCGCAGCGTCGTCGCTCACCCGCGCGTCCACCCAGCGCGCGCCCTGGGCGGTTTCTTCCTTCTTCCAGAACGGGGCCTGGGTCTTGAGGTAGTCCATGAGGAACTCGCAGGCCTGAAAGCTCTGGCCCCGGTGGGAGCTGGTCACGGCCACCAGCACGATCTGGTCCAGCGGTTGCAGCAGCCCCACGCGGTGGATCACGCGGGCGCCAAAGATGTCGAAACGCCGGAACGCCTCGTCCACCATGGCCTCGATGGATTTTTCGGTCATGCCGGGGTAGTGTTCCAGCTCCATGGAGGACACCTGGTCGCCTTCGTTGCGGTCGCGCACCGTGCCCACAAAGCTGCACACCGCGCCCACGCCCTTGTTCTCGCGGCGCAGGGCGGCGATTTCGGTGGACAGGTCAAAGTCCTCGGTCTGGATGGAAACGCGGGGCAAGGTCATGGCAGAAGCTCTCTACAGGGCGAATGGCGGCAAGGCGGAATGGCGCGGCGTGGCCGCTTACGGCGAACGGTGCAGCCGTGGCGCGGCCAGCAAGGCACGCTCTTCTTCCACCACCTTGTTCAGCTGCGCCAGCGCGGGCGAAGGGGGCAGCTGGGCCAGCAGGGTCTGCAGCCGGGTGACGTCGCCGACGGTGGGTGCCACCTTGATCTGCGCGATGGCGGCGGGCAGGTTGCCGCCGCGGACCAGCGCCAGCACCTTGGAGGGCCATTCACTTTTGTTGCGTGCCATAGATTGGTAAAAAGGTTTGTCTGTACGATTCGCCCGCACTGTACCCGTACTGCAGCCACCCTCGCACCTTAAGCCCATGGCCACACAAACGATCGAGACCGATCTCTACAAGCTCTACCCGTCCCCGCGCAACACGGTCCGCGATGTGTTCAAGCACCAGGTCTTCGTGCCCCACCCCTACGCCATCATCGACCTGGAGGTGATGGAGCTGGCAGGCAAAACCACCCTGTTTGGGGCCTGCCGCCTGTCGGACATGAAAATGGGCCAGGTGGTGACCTTCGAGCTGGCCGCAGACCAGGCCAAGTTCGAGCGCCTGTTCACGCCGGACTGAAACAGCAACCCTGCACCGCAACACGCGCCATGGACCTGCAAGAATCCTTCGAAGCGCTCGACTCCCAGGCTCCGGACACCTACACCCAGGCCGTGGAGGCCTACTGCGACGGCATCCTGCGCCTGCACTGGAACGAACGGCTCATCAACAAGATCTTCGGCCGGGCGCTGCAGTCGCACGCGGCGGGCCGGCTGGTGGTGCAGCACTACCAATGGCAGCTGCGGGGCGCGCCACGCCCCACGCTGACGCTCCTGCAGCAACGCATGCCGGGGGGCGCCCGCACGCTGGCCACGTTCTTCGCCGTGCTGCGGCTGGCGGGCATGGTGGCGGCGGACACCGATCCCGCCGACCGCCGGCTCCGCTACCTCGCGCCCACCCCCCGGCTGCTGGACGGCCTGCGCACCTGGGTGCGGCACCACCTGCACTGCGCCGAGGCCCTGGGCGCCCTGCCCGCGGGCCATGCGCAGCGGCTGGACAGCGACGCGGACTACTTTGCCGCCTTTCTGGCCGGGGCCGACCACATCCTGGATCGCCTGGCCGAAACCCGGGGCCGCTTCGGCGGCTGGGACTGGTTTGACCAGCGCGAAGGCGGCGGGCGCATTGCCATGCTGCTGCTGCGCGAACACTGCCGGGTGCACCGCCCCGGCGATGAAGGGCCCACGCCGTTTGCCCTGCGCGCCAGCGAGCTTGCGCAGCGCCTGGGCTTTTCGCACTCGCATGTGCGCAACCTGGTCAACGAGGCAACGGCGCAGGGCCACCTCACCCAGGATGCCCCCCGGGGCCTGGTCGCGCTCACGCCCCGCTTTCAGGCTGAACTGCGAATCTGGCTGCAACACCTGCTGGGCTGGTTTGCCGAGACAGCGGCCATGGCGCACAACCACCTGCAAACCTGCTCGCAAGCCCCCGCGCACCACCAAGCCGCGGATATGCAAAGCCCCTGACTGAACCGCTCTGGCGGGCATTTTTTCTGCCGCCTGATCGCTCCCACCATCTACCCAGCCATGTACGACGACAACCAGATCCACGTGCCGCCCTCCTTCATGGCGGTGTACACCGACACCCGAGGACGCCTGACGGAAAAGGCAGACGGCGTGCGCGCCCGCTACGAGCTGTGCGAAGACCTGGCGGGCCACCTGGTGGAGCACGCACAGACGCTGTACCACGTGCAGGCGCCTTCCGAGGCCGAGATCCTGCGGCGCATCCATGCGGGGCTGTGCACCCTTGAATCCGGCGTGTCGGTGCCCGAGGCCACGTGGATCGTCACGCGCCTGGCCGAACTGCTGGCGTGGCCATGCCCCGGGCTGGTGCCGCCCCAGCCTGAACCTGCACACGATGCGGCCCAGCCACCGCAGGCAGGCTGACCACTCCTGGGACACGGCAGGCGCTTCGCTATACTGCGGCGCATGTCCACACACACCCCCTTTGCCATGACCGCCGCACCTGCGGTGGCGTTGCGGTGCGTGGGCAAAGCCAAAAAACCAGAGCTCATCTGACCGGAGCTGTGGTTCCGTCCGGATGAGCGACGGAACCACCTGGTAGAGAAATTCCCTTTTTTCTTTTCTCTTTTCACTCCCCGGCATTCCGCACGCACTCCCTCCGGACGGTTCTTCCCCTGGTCGAACCCTGAAAGGATGCTTCGCATGTCTGCCACCGATACCGCCACCTCCCACCAGCCGCCGTTCAGCGGGCTCTGGATCGCCCTGGTCACGCCGTTCAAGGACGGCGCCGTGGACCATCCGGCCCTTGCCGCCCTCACCGCCCGGCTGTGTGCCGACGGTGTTTCGGGCTTCGTTGCCTGCGGCTCGACCGGTGAGGCTGCGGCCCTCGACAAGGCCGAGCAGCTGCAGGTGCTGGAAACAGTGCTCAGCGCCGCACAGGGCTTGCCCGTGGTGATGGGCGTGTCGGGCTACCACCAGGGCCGGGTGCTGGAGCAGGTGCAGGCCCTTGCGCACTACCCGGTTGCAGGCCTGCTGGTGTCCGCCCCCCACTACATCCGTCCCTCGCAAGAAGGCCTGCTGCACTGGTTCCGAACCCTGGCCGACGCCAGCGCGGCGCCCGTGCTGATTTATGACATTCCTTACCGCACGGGCGCCACGCTCACCACCGAGACGCTGCTGGCGCTGGCGGGGCATCCGCGCATCCAGGCCATCAAGGACTGCGGCGGCAACCCCGCCAAGACGCAGGCCCTGATCGCCGATGGCCGGCTGCAGGTGCTGACGGGCGAAGACGCGCAGATCTTCCATACGCTGGCCCTCGGCGGCGCGGGTGCCATCTCTGCCTGCGCGCACTGGCAGACACCGCGTTTCGTGGAGTTGATGGCCCTGCTGCGCCTGGGCGATCTGCCCGCGGCCCGCGACTTGTGGCAGGCCCTGCAACCCTGGGTGGAAGCGTGTTTTGCAGAGCCCAACCCTGCCCCGCTCAAGGCCATGCTGGCGCACGCAGGGGAGATCTGCAATGGCCTGCGGGCACCCATGACGGCGGCCTCTGAGGCATTGGAGCAGCGCCTGCGGGCGCTGCCTGGCGTCAGCCGCCCGTAACCGGAGGGAAAAATGCCACCTCGGCCCCCTCGGCCAGGGTGGCGGATTCGTCGCTCAAGGTCTGGTTGAGCGCCATGCGCACCGCCCTGCCGCGCGCCAGGCTGCTGGCGTGGGCGCCGCCGCGTGCGATGAGTTCGTCGCGCAAGGCACCCAGCGTGGTGGCGGAGGTCTCCAGTGCCTCGCTGCCCTGCCCGATGGCCTCGCGGATCGAGGCGAAGTAGCGCACGGTGATCTTTTTCATCGCCGGGCCGCCCCAAGATGAAAAGCGGCCCCCTCGGGGGGCAGCGACCACACACAGTGGGGAGCGTGGGGCTGGTTTCTCATGACAACAACTCCGCAAAGGAGATAAATCGCACCGTATCGCCAGATGCAATGGTCTGGCCCGCCGGGTTGTCCACCACGCCGTCGCCCCAGGCGGCGGAGGTGAGCACGCCCGAGCTCTGGTTGTTGAACAGCTCCAGCCCCCCCGCCGCGTTGTGCCGCACGCGCAGAAATTCGCGGCGTTTGTCGGCCTTGGGCCAGGTGAAATCAGCGCGAGCAGCCAGGGATTGAGGAGCGACGTCGTGCACACCCTGCAGGCGCAGCACAAACGGCCGCACGAGGAGCGCAAAGGTCAGGAAGCTCGACACGGGATTGCCCGGCAAGCCCATGAAATGGGCCGCACCAATGCGGCCATAGGCGAAGGGTTTGCCGGGCTTCATGGCGATCTGCCACAGGTCCAGCGTGCCCAGCGTCTCCACGGCGGGCTTGATGTGGTCTTCCTCGCCCACGCTCACGCCGCCGCTGGTCAGGATCAGGTCGTGTGCGGCACTCGCCTCGCGCAGGGCGTCGATGGTGGCGTCGCGCCGATCCGGCACGATGCCAAAGTCGGTCACCTCGCAGCCCAGGCGCAGCAGCATGGCGCGCAGGAAGAAGCGGTTGCTGTTGTAGATGGCTCCCGGCCGCATCTGCTCGGGCGGTACCTGGCCGGGCATGACGAGTTCATCGCCCGTGGAGAACAGCGCCACGCGGGGGCGGCGGGCCACCTGCAGCTGGTGCAGCCCGATGCTGGCGGCCAGCCCCAGTTCGGCCGGGGTGAGGCGTGTGCCGGCCGGCAGCACCACGGCACCCCGGGTGATGTCCTCGCCCGCACTGCGGATCCATTGGCCCCGCCGGGGCACGGCGTTGATGCGCACCTGGCCCAGGCCGTCCTCCATGGCCAGGGCTTCGCAGTCTTCCTGCATCAGGATCGCATCGGCCCCGGCAGGCACGGGCGCGCCCGTGAAGATGCGGGCGGCGCTGCCCGGCACCAGCGGATCGCCCGCGCTGCCCGCCGCAATGCGCTGCGACACGGGCAGCACCACCCCCACGGCCGCCACATCGGCGCAGCGCACCGCGTAGCCGTCCATGGAGCTGTTGTCCTGCGGGGGCACCTGCAGGGCCGAGACGCAGTCCTGCACCAGCACACGGCCGTCCGCATCGAAGGTGGTGACCGTCTCGGTGCCCTGCAGGGGCGCGGCCTGCGGCAGCAGGTCCTCCAACGCTGCGTCGAGGGGCTTCAAGGGGTTGTTCGGGCGGTTCATGCGAGACCCGCTCCATAGAGTTCGCAGTCGTAGTCGAAGCGGAGCTGGTTCTCGATCAGCCAGTCCACCACCTGTCCCGGCGCGTTGAGGTCCAGCAAGGGCAGCTGCGTGGACACGGGCAGGCCCCGCGGTGCATCGGTGGCGATGGCGACCACGAAGTCGTCCTCGGGGTAGCGCACGGGCTTGGCCACCTGCCCGGGCTCGGGTGCACGCCACACCTCCACCTTGAGCAGGTCGCTGTCCTTGAAGCCCTCCACCAGCACCCAGTCCACGCCCGGGTACAGCTCCGCGATCAGGTGGTGCACGCTGAGCGTGGCGGGCCGCTCGAACTCGCGCACGAGCATGAGCCGCTTGTCGGAGGCCGCCACCACCTCGAAGGCGCCTGCCTCGCGGTGGCGGTAGGTGTCCTTGCCCGGATGGTCGAGGTCAAAACTGTGGTGGGCATGCTTGACCACCGACACGCGCAGCCCCCGCAGCCGCAGCTCGGGAATCAACTGCTCGACCAGCGTGGTCTTGCCACTGCCGGAAAAACCGGCGAAACCGACAACCTTCATCCACTGCTCCTTGGTTAGCTATTGTATTTATAGCTGATAACGCTTATCAGACAAGCGCCAGGGGCATTTTTTATATCAAATCAAGCCATCCAGAGCCGTCCACCGCCTGCGCAGCAGCACAACGTCCCTGGATTGTCTGGCCACCTGCCTACAGGGCTGGCGCGCAGTGGCGCTCGATGTATTGCTTCACCAACTGCACGTTGGCAGGCATGACGTGCACCCGCTTGGGCAGGTCTTCGATGCCCGCGAACTTGGCGGGCCGCTCGGGCGCATGGCCCAGGGCTTCGACGATGGTCTCGGCGAACTTGATGGGCAGCGCGGTCTCCAGCACGATCATGGGCACCGTGGCGTCCTGGTGGTGTTCGCGCGCCACCTTCACGCCATCGGCCGTGTGGGTGTCGATGGTGACGCCATGGCGCTCATAGTTGTCCTTGATGGTGGCCAGGCGGTCGGCATGGGTGCTCTTGCCGCTTTCAAAGCCGTACTTGGTGGCGGCCTCGGCAAACAGCGGGTCGGCGCTCAAATCGAACCGGCCATATGCGGGCAGTGCTTTGGCAAACAACGCGTTCGTGCGCTGGCCGTTGCGGCCGAGCAGGTCGAAGATGAACCGCTCGAAGTTGCTGGCCTTGCTGATGTCCATCGAGGGGCTCGATGTTTCGTGTGTATCGGCCGCGGCGCGCACGCGATACGCACCAGTGCGGAAGAACTCGTCGAGCACGTCGTTCTCGTTGGTGGCCACCACCAGCTTGTCGATCGGCAGGCCCATCATGCGCGCCACATGGCCGGCGCAGACGTTGCCGAAGTTGCCCGAAGGCACCGTGAAGCTGACCTTCTGGCTGTTGTTCTCCGTGGCCTGGATGTAACCCGCGAAGTAGTACACCACCTGCGCCAGCAGGCGCGCCCAGTTGATGGAATTGACGGTGCCGATCTTGTACTTGCGCTTGAAGGCCAGGTCGTTCGAGACGGCCTTGACGATGTCCTGGCAGTCGTCGAACACGCCTTCGATGGCGATGTTGTGGATGTTCTCGTCCTGCAGGCTGAACATCTGCGCCTGCTGGAAGGCGCTCATGCGGCCGTGAGGGCTGGTCATGAAGACGCGCACGCCCTTCTTGCCGCGCATGGCGTACTCGGCCGCGCTTCCGGTGTCGCCACTCGTGGCACCCAGGATGTTGAGCTCTTCGCCACGGCGGTTCAGTTCGTACTCGAACAGATTGCCCAGGAGCTGCATGGCCATGTCCTTGAAGGCCAGCGTGGGGCCGTTGGACAGGGCTTCGAGCCACAGGCCGTCCTCGAGGTGGCGCAGGGGCACGATCTCGCCCGTGCCGAAGACTTCGGCGGTGTACGTCTTGGCGCAGATGGCTTTCAGATCGGCGGCAGGGATGTCGTCGATGTACAGCGACAGGATCTGGAAGGCCAGCTCGGCGTAGCCCTGCTCGTGGTAGGCCTTGCGCAGGCGCGTGAGCATGGCGTCGTTGACCTGCGGGTAGTGCTCGGGCAGGTACAGGCCGCCATCGGGGGCCAGGCCTTCGAGCAGGATGTCGCAGAAATGCTTGCGGTCGGCATGGCCGCGGGTGGAGATGTACAGCATCAGTTCAGTTCCTCTTTGCGGATGCGCGTGATGGGCGCCAGCACCGTGGGCAGGGCCTGCATCTGGGCGATGACGGCGTCCATGGTGCCTTCGCGGGTGTCGTGCGTGAGGATGATGAGGTCGGTCTGGGTGGAGCCTTCGCCGCCCACTTCATCGGCCTCGCGCTGCAGCACCGCGTCGATGCTCACGCCCGCCTCGGCCAGCAGGCCCGTGACCTTGGCGAGCACGCCGGCCTGGTCGGCCACGCGCAGGCGCAGGTAGTAGCTGGTGACCACTTCGCTCATGGGCAGCACCGGCGACGCGCCCATGGCGTCGGTCAGCGTGTGCGGCTGGAAGGCCAGGTGCGGCACGCGGTGCTCGGGGTCGGCCGTGTGCAGGCGGGCGATGTCCACCAGGTCGGCGATCACGGCGCTGGCGGTGGGCTCGCTGCCCGCACCCTTGCCGTAGTACAGCGTGGTGCCCACGGCGTCGCCCTGCACCACCACGGCGTTCATGGCGCCCTCGACGTTGGCGATCAGGCGCTTGGAAGGCACCAGGCTCGGGTGCACGCGCAGTTCGATGCCCTTGTCCGCGCGCTTGGTGATGCCCAGGAGCTTGATGCGGTAGCCCAGTTGCTCGGCGTACCTGATGTCGGCGGCACCGAGCTTGGTGATGCCTTCGACATAAGCCTTGTCGAACTGCACCGGGATGCCGAAGGCGATGGCGCTCATCAGCGTGACCTTGTGCGCGGCATCCACGCCTTCGATGTCGAAGGTGGGGTCGGCCTCGGCGTAGCCCAGGCGCTGGGCTTCCTTGAGCACCACGTCGAAGTCCAGGCCCTTGCTGCGCATCTCGGACAGGATGAAGTTGGTGGTGCCGTTGATGATGCCGGCGATCCACTGGATGCGGTTGGCGGTGAGGCCTTCGCGCAGCGCCTTGATGATGGGGATGCCCCCCGCCACGGCGGCCTCGAAGGCCACCATCACGCCCTTGGCCGATGCGGCCGCGAAGATCTCGGTGCCGTGCACGGCCAGCAGTGCCTTGTTGGCGGTGACCACGTGCTTGCCGGCGGCGATGGCCTCCAGCACCAGTGCGCGGGCGATGCCGTAGCCGCCGATGAGTTCGATGACGATGTCGATCTCGGGGTTGGCGATGACGGCGCGGGCATCGTTGACGACCTGGATGCCGGCGCCCACGACCGATCTGGCACGCTCCACGTCCAGATCGGCCACCATGGTGATCTCGATGCCACGGCCAGCGCGGCGGCTGATCTCGTCCTGGTTGCGTTGCAACACGTTGAATACGCCGCTGCCGACGGTGCCGATGCCCAGAAGGCCTACTTGGATGGGTTTCATAGCCATGGTGGTGGAGTAACTAAGGATTTTTTAAAGGAACCAGGAAGCGATGGGGTGCAGCACCAGGATCACCGCGTGACATAGGTGGGCAATTGCCATGCGCCACCGGCAAAGCCACGGCACATGCTGTCTCCGGATTCGCTGGCCAGCACAAAGCCCTGGCCATCGAACTGCCACTGGCGCACCCACCAGCAGTCGCCGATGCCGCGCCCTTTCATCGCCGAATGCACGCTGCCCGTGGCGGGGTCGAAGTCCCCGTCCACATCGGCCAGGAACACTGGCTTGTGGGGAGGCCGGTCGCTGGCGATCCAGAGCAGGCTGCTGAAGTTGTAGGCTCCCATGCCGCAGGGCACGGACAGCAGCACCTTGCGCTCCGTCAGGCGGTGCACCTGCGCATTGGCCGGGTTGAACGGGTCGCCATTGCACTGGTCTTCCACGCTGGCACGGTCCAGCGCCGCGAGCAGGGGCTTGGCCAGGGCGGCATCCCCCGGGCGCGTGGGCAGCGGGCTCACGGCCTTGACCACCGGGGCCGGCACGGGTGGCAGCACGGAAGACTCGGGCCGCGTGCCACGGCGCACCAGCGCGCCCGGGGTGCCCACGCGGCCCTGGGCCTCGTCCATCTTGAGCAGCACGGCACTGGCCCCGGCGAGCGAAAGCGCCCACTGGTCCTTGCCAGCGCTCACGGTGGCCTCTTCATTCTTGAGCAGTTCCTGCAGCAGGCGGGGCACCTGGTCCGCGGGCACCTGCGGGGCGTCGCCTTTCAGCCCGGCCAGCGACAGCCTGCCCACCTTGAGGTGCAGCACGGCGGGGCTGGCTTTTTCCGTGGACACCTGCAGATCGGCCCGCACCGGCGTGCCGGGCCCGGCTTCGCGCACCAGGAGGATGGAGACGGGCCCGGAGTCGCCGGACTCGGACTGGTAGCCCACGGCCCGGCAGGCGAGGGTGTTGTCGCATTGCAGGGCCCAGTCCTTGTGCTGGAAGCTGACGGCGCCCTTGCCATCCGCCTGCGCAGGCGGCAGGAATGCGGCGGCGAGCGCCAGCGCATACGCCAGGAACACCCCGGTGCGGCAGGCAGCTGAGCGGATGCGCATGGAGCAGGCCTTCACGCGGCGGCGCGCCGCCTCATGCGGCCACCGCAGCCGCCTGCGCGCGCTTGCGGTATTGCTCCAGGAAGCGCGCCACGCGGCCGATGGCGTCGCGCAGGTCGTCTTCGTGGGGCAGGAACACGATGCGGAAATGGTCCGGCGCTGCCCAGTTGAAGCCCTTGCCCTGCACCAGCATGACCTTGGTCTCCTGCAGAAGCTCCAGGAAGAACTGCTGGTCGTCCGCGATGGGATAGACCGCAGGGTCCAGGCGAGGAAACATGTACAGCGCCGCACGCGGCTTCACGCAGGTGACGCCGGGGATGGCGGTGATGAGCTCATACGCCAGATCACGCTGCTTGCGCAGGCGCCCGCCTTCGTTCACCAGCTCGTTGATGCTCTGGTAGCCACCCAACGCCGTCTGCACCGCCCACTGGCCCGGCACGTTGGCACACAGGCGCATGTTCGAGAGCATGTTCAGGCCCTCGATGTAGTCCCTGGCGGGCTTCTTGTCGCCCGACACCACCATCCAGCCGGCGCGGTAGCCGCAGGAGCGGTAGCTCTTGGACAGCGAATTGAAGGTGAGCGTGAGCACGTCCTCGCTCAGCGAGCCAATGGCCGTGTGCCTGGCGCCGTCGTACAGCACCTTGTCGTACACCTCGTCGGCAAAGATCACCAGGCCATGCTCGCGCGCGATGGCCACGATGCCCTTGAGCAGATCGTCCGAATACAGCGCGCCCGTGGGATTGTTCGGGTTGATGACCACGATGCCCTTGGTGCGGGGCGTGATCCTCGCGCGGATGTCATCGAGGTCCGGCATCCAGCCATTGGCCTCGTCGCACAGGTAGTGCACGGGCGTACCGCCCGACAGGCTGGCGGCCGCCGTCCACAGCGGGTAGTCGGGTGACGGCAGCAGCAGTTCGTCGCCGTTGTCCAGCAGCGCATTGGTGGCCATCACGATGAGTTCGCTGGCGCCGTTGCCCAGGTAGATGTCATCGAGCATCACGCCCTTGATGCCCTGCTTTTGCGTCTCGTGCATCACCGCCTTGCGCGCCGCGAAGATGCCCTTGCTGTCGGAGTAACCCGCCGAATTGGGCAGGTTGCGGATCATGTCCAGCTGGATTTCCTCGGGCGCATCGAAGCCGAACACGGCCAGGTTGCCGATATTGAGCTTGATGATCTTGTGGCCGTCTTCCTCCATCTGCTTGGCCGCGTCCATGATGGGCCCCCGGATGTCGTAGCAGACGTTGGCGAGCTTGGCGGATTTTTGGACGGTTTTCATGCGCTGACGGTGGTGCAGTGGGGTCAGGTGGCGGCCAGAGCGGCTGGCACCTTGGCGAAACCTATAATTTGACCACAGATCACCACCGCTGCCGGGCCGTACGCCCTTGCGCACCCGCTGCGCCAGCGCCTGCAACCCGCACCAACGCCCATGAAATTCCAGCCCGACCGCTCGAACGCACAGACCATCAGCGGCTACGGCCCCGGCTGGATCGGCATCGACGCGGAAAAGATCACCCACAGCGTCATCGTGGGGTCTGGCGGATTGCGCCAGGCGTGGCCGTGTGCCCGCTTCGAAGACCTGACGCCGGAACACTTCGCGCAGCTGGCGCAACTGGAGACGGAACTCATCATCTTCGGCAGCGGCACGCGCAACCGCTTTCCGCCGCCGGCCTGGCTCGCCCCCCTCATTGCGCGGAGGCTGGGCCTGGAGACCATGGACACGCCCGCGGCCTGCCGCACCTACAACATCCTGGCCAGCGAAGGCCGCAACGTGGTGGCCGCGCTGATCCTGGAAGACTGAAACGCCGCCAGAGGGCAGGCCGCCCGCCGGCGAAGACCCGGCTCCCCAGCCCCGCAGCGCCACGGCAGCCCCTCCCTCCATACCCGCAGACGCCGACGCGGACACACTGTCTTACATTTGGCTGGCAATCGATTTCGGGGTAAAATCACCGGTTGCGGTCGGGGGCACTTCCAAGAGCAATAACACACCCGCTCCCCCGGCTTACCAACGACTACATCCTGAGAGATTGAAGTGATATGGCGATCGTTGTCAACAAACCCCTCCCTGAATTTGAAGCCAACGCAACCGGTGGTATCAAGGTTTCCAATACCTCCCACCTTGGCCAGATTCTGGTTCTCTACTTCTATCCCAAGGACAACACGCCTGGCTGCACGACGGAGGCCATGCAGTTCCGCGACAAGTACAAGGACTTCGTGAAGGCAGGCGCCGCGGTGTTCGGCGTTTCGCGCGACAACATGAAGTCGCACGACGATTTCAAGGAAAAGCTGGAACTGCCCTTCGAACTGATCGCCGACACCGAAGAGAAGATGTGCCACATGTTCGGCGTGGTCAAGAACAAGATCATGTACGGCAAGAAGGTCAAGGGCATCGAGCGCAGCACCTTCCTGATCGGCCCCGATGGCCTGCTGGTGCAAGAGTGGCGCGGCCTGAAAGTGCCGGGCCACGTGGACGAAGTCCTGAAGGCCGTCAAATCCATCAAGGCCCTGAAAAAAGCCGCCTGATCCGCACCTTGGGGCTTCAAAGCGACAACCCGCTGGTTTTGCCCAGGCAAGACATCGCGAGTAGGCATAATGGATTTATGCCCCTGGTTACCGCAACGCCTGCCCCCTGCCACCCCAAAGCCGCCTTGGTCTCCAGGCGGCTTTTTGCTTTCTGACCGTCTTTCCCATTACCGACCGAGGCCCCGCCACCATGCCCCTGCCCCCCGCCCCCAGCCGGCGCGCCGCACTCCTCGCGCCAGAAGCCTTTGAAGTCGCAGCCCGCCCCCGGGTGTCGCAAGCCTCCGCCAATGAACCCGTTGTGGCGCCACCAGCACGTGCGGCCACACCCGCTGCCCGCTCGGGGCGCAAGGCGGACAGCGTGGCTTCGGCCACGGCCGCACCGAGCACGGCGCCCCTTGTCCAGGTGGAGACCCGCTCCCGCGCGCCGGAGCCCGCAGCCGTGCCCGCCACCCGCCCGACCAGCACGCGCAAGGCACGCACCACCGGCGGCAACTCCGTGGCGGCCGGCGCTGCTGCCGCACCCGCCAGCACGCGCGGCAGAAAGTCCGCGCCGCAAGGTCCCACCAAGCTCTTCGTGCTGGACACCAACGTGCTGCTGCACGACCCGACCAGCCTGTTCCGCTTCGAGGAACACGACATCTTCCTGCCGATGATCGTGCTGGAAGAACTCGACGGCCACAAGAAGGGCATGACCGAAGTGGCCCGCAATGGCCGCCAGGCCAGCCGCACGCTGGATGCGCTGGCAGCCGCACAAGGCGCCGACATCGCGCGCGGCCTGAAGCTTGACTCCACGGGGCAGCGCGCAGCAGGCGGCTGCCTGTATTTCCAGACCGCGCCCCTGGACTACAGCCTGCCCACCAGCCTGCCACCGGGCAAGGCCGACAACCAGATCCTGGGCGTGGTCGAGGCCCTGCGCAAGCTGCACGCCCCGCGTGAAGTGGTGCTGGTGTCCAAGGACATCAACATGCGCGTGAAGGCGCGCGCGCTGGGCCTGACGGCGGAGGACTACCAGAACGACAAGACGCTGGAGGACGGCGACCTGCTCTACGCCGGTGTGCTGGCCCTGCCCCCGGACTTCTGGGCCAAGAGCGGCAAGAACGTCGAAAGCTGGCAAAGCGGCGCGCACACCTACTACCGCATCGGCGGGCCCATCGTGCCGCAGCTGATGATCAACCAGTTCGTGTACTTCGAAGCGCCCGGCGAGCCCAGCCTGTTCGCCCGCGTGAGCGAGATCCGCGAGAAGACGGCGGTGCTGCAGACGCTCAAGGACTACGGCTCGGCCAAGCACGCGGTGTGGGGCGTGACCACGCGCAACCGCGAGCAGAACTACGCCATGAACCTGCTCATGGACCCCGAGATCGACTTCGTGACCCTGACGGGCACGGCGGGCACCGGCAAGACCCTGCTGGCCCTGGCCGCGGGCCTGACCCAGGTGCTGGACGACCGCCGCTACACCGAGATCATCATGACCCGCGCCACGGTGAGCGTGGGCGAGGACATCGGCTTCCTGCCCGGCACCGAGGAAGAAAAGATGGGCCCCTGGATGGGCGCGCTGGATGACAACCTGGAGTTCCTGGCCAAGGGCGACGGCGGCAATGCGGGCGAATGGGGCCGCGCGGCCACCAACGAACTCATCCGCAGCCGCATCAAGATCAAGAGCATGAACTTCATGCGCGGGCGCACCTTCCTGAACAAGTACGTGATCATCGACGAGGCACAGAACCTGACGCCCAAGCAGATGAAGACGCTGATCACCCGGGCCGGCCCCGGCACCAAGATCATCTGCATGGGCAATCTGGCGCAGATCGACACGCCCTACCTCACCGAAGGCTCGTCAGGCCTGACCTACGCCGTGGACCGCTTCAAGGGCTGGCCACACAGCGGGCACATCACGCTGGCGCGCGGCGAGCGCTCGCGCCTGGCGGACTTCGCCAGCGAGGTGCTCTGAGTTGGCGGCGGGCTGGGTCGCGGCACTGAAACTGGTGCCCTGGGGCGACGTCATCGAGGCGACGCCCCAGATCCTGCAGGCGGCCAGGAAGCTGCTGGGCACCACGCAAAAAGGGAATGCCGATGCTGCGGCAGGTGCACTCGAGGGTGCCGGCGGCGAGCCCGCCATTCCGGTCGCGCTGCAGTTGCAGCATCTGCGGGACCGCGTCGCGCGGCTGGAGCAGGAGCAGCAGGAATCAGCGGTGCTGATCCAGTCCCTGGCCCAACAGAACGCCCAGGTGGTGCAGGCGGTGGAAGTGCTGCGCCAGCGCCACCGGCGGCTCACGGTGGCCATGGGTGTTCTGGCGGCCGGCTGCGCTGGCTTGCTGGTGTGGGCGCTGCGACAGTAAGGGCAACCACCACACAACGTCAGCAGCCACGCAGGCGTTGCACAGTCCCCTCACCCGGGCACTGCGAGAACGCTATTAATTCAATAGCTGCCAGCGCTTATACAACAAGCGCTGGCAGCTATTTTCATTAGAAATCGTCTCCCGAGCCCATCGCCAGGTTCTCGAAACGCGTCTGGTTCTTCTGGAAGAACAGTTTCACGGTGCCGGTGGGGCCGTTCCGCTGCTTGCCGATGATGACCTCCGCGACGTTGGGCTCCTTCGAGTCCTTGTTGTAGTAGTCGTCGCGGTAGATGAACATGATGATGTCAGCATCCTGCTCGATGGCGCCGGATTCGCGCAGGTCGGACATCATGGGGCGTTTGTCGGTGCGCTGCTCCACCGAGCGGTTGAGCTGCGACAGCGCGATCACCGGGCACTGCAGTTCCTTGGCCAGCATCTTGAGGCCCCGGGAGATTTCGCCCAGCTCAGTGGCACGGTTGTCGGAGCTGCCGGCCCCCGAGCCGCTCATGAGCTGCAGGTAATCCACCACGATCAGTCCGAGCTTGCCGCATTGGCGCGCGAGGCGCCGGGCGTTCGCGCGCAGCTCGCCAGGTGTCAGGCCCGGCGTCTCGTCGATGTGCAGCGACACGGTGCGCAGCTTTTCGATCGCCTCGGTCAGGCGGGGCCACTCGTCGTCGGTCAGCTTGCCCGTGCGCAGGTTGCCCTGGTTCACGCGGCCGATGGAACCCACGATACGCACCGCCAGCTGGGCGGCGCCCATTTCCATCGAGAAGATGGCGACCGGCAAGCCTTCGTTGAGCGCCACGTGCTCGGCGATGTTCACCGCGAACGATGTCTTGCCCATGGACGGGCGCGCCGCCAGCACCACCATGTCGCCCGCCTGCAGGCCCGAGGTCATGCGGTCCAGGTCGGCAAAGCCGGTGGGAACGCCAGTCACGTCCACCGGGTTGTCCGCCATCTCCTGCACCCGGTCGAGCAGGTCGATCACCAGGGTGTCGAGCGACTGGAAGCCCTGCTTGGTGCGGGAACCCTCCTCCCCGATCGCAAAGATCTTGGCCTCGGCCTCGTCCAGGATGCGCTCGACCGTCTTGCCCTGCGGGTTGAACGCATTGGTGGAGATTTCATCGCTGGCCGTGACCAGCTTGCGCAGGATGGCGCGCTCGCGCACGATTTCCGCATAGCGGCGGATGTTGCTGGCGCTGGGTACGTACTGGGCCAGGTTGTTCAGGTAGGCCAGCCCGCCCATTTCCTGCGCCTTGCCCTGGTTCTGCAGGTGCTCGAAGACGGTGATGACGTCGGCCGGCTTGCTGGCATTGATCAGCGCACCGATGGCCGAATACACCATCTGGTGCTCGTGCCGGTAGAAGTGGCTCTCCACCAGCAGGTCGCCCACGCGGTCCCAGGCGTTGTTGTCCAGCAGCAGGCCGCCGAGCACGCTGGATTCGGCCTCGATGGAGTGCGGCGGCACGCGCAGCTGCGCCACTTCACGGTCGGGCACGGGCGTGAAGCCATCATCAAGGGCAGGAAAGACGGCGGACATGGGCAACAGTTTCTTGAAAGCGGAAAGGGATGCGTCGACGGCCGGCTGGGCGCGTGGTCCGGCGGCAAACCGCAGCGCACGGCAAGCCTTGCATGCTAGCGTGCGCACGGCGCGCCGTCATGGCACAAGTCTGTGGATAACGGGTGGGCAGCCGGTGGGCAAGCCTGTATGGCGCAGTGGGGCCAAAAAAACAAAGGCCGCCCGAAGGCGGCCTTGCGACATTCCAGCTCCAGGGCCGGAAATGGCCGATCAGGCGGTCTCGCCGTAGACCGACACGGTCACTTCCACCACCACATCGGTGTGCAGAGCAACGTTCACGGTGCTTTCGCTCACGACCTTGATAGGGCCGTTGGGCAGGCGGATCTGCGACTTCGCGACCTTGTAGCCTTGCTTGTTCAGCTCTTCGGCGATGTCGTGGTTGGTCACGGAACCAAACAGACGGCCGTCCACGCCAGCCTTTTGCGTCAGCTTGACGGTGGTGCCAGCCAGCTTCTCGCCTTGGGCCTGGGCTTCTGCCAGCTTGGCGGCAGCTGCCTTTTCGAGTTCAGCGCGCTTGGCTTCGAATTCTGCCTTGGCAGCTTCGGTGGCACGGCGGGCGCGGCCAGCGGGGATCAGGAAGTTGCGGGCGTAGCCGTCCTTGACCTTGACGATTTCGCCGAGGTTGCCGAGGTTCACAACCTTGTCGAGCAGGATGATTTGCATGGGTTGTGCTCCTTAGATCTTGTGCTGGTCGCTGTAAGGCACCAGGGCCAGGAAGCGGGCGCGCTTGATGGCGGTGTTCAGCTGACGCTGGAAGATGGCGCGCGTGCCAGTCAGGCGCGCGGGGATGATCTTGCCGTTTTCGGCGATGAAATCGCGCAGCGTGTCGACATCCTTGTAGTCGATTTCTTCAACACCCGTCACCGTGAAGCGGCAAAAGCGCTTGCGCTTGAACAGCAGGGACTGGGTGTTGCGCTTTGGGCGCTTGTCTTTGTTGAACTTCTTGAACGTGGCCATTGCGGACCCCTTGCAAATTAATTTTGTTGAATATCCTGGATGTGGAGCACTGCGTTCTTGCCATTGCGCGGTGTGGCGAGGAATCCACTGAAAGTCCAGAGACTTCCGATGTTCTGCCTTGCCAGGCGCTCGGCCATCGCACCAAAGGCGACGGCTTTCATGGTGGCCTTGACCTCGCGGGGATGGCCTGCTTCGGTTTGCTGGGACTCGTGTTCGAGCCGCAGGGCGATGGCAGGCAATCCGGCGGGCGTGTAGCGCAAGGGTTCAGCCTCTGCGATACAGGCGGTCAAGACAACGCGGTTCTCCACTCCAACGAGGAAGGATCAGCGCTCGCCGCGCTCGCCGCCGGCCGCAGCGTATTCAGCTTGGCTGGCCTTGCGGGCTTCTTCGCGCTCGACGGTCTTCATCATGGAAGACGGACCGGTATCGGCCTTCTTCTTCTGAACCGTCAGGTGGCGCAGCACGGCGTCGTTGAACTTGAAGGCGTGCTCCAGTTCAGCCATCACGGCCTGGTCGGCTTCGATGTTCACGCACAGGTAGTGGGCCTTGGCCAGCTTGTTGATCAGGTACGCCAGTTGACGGCGGCCCCAGTCTTCCACGCGGTGCACCTTGCCACCGCCAGCGGTGATCATGCCCTTGTAGCGCTCCAGCATGGCTGGAACCTGTTCGCTTTGATCCGGATGGATCAACAAAATGATTTCGTAATGACGCATGCATACTCCTTTTGGGTAAGACCACCTGCTGCGTCGTGAGCAGTGTGGCAAGGCAAAGCCGGCAATTATAGCCCGCTCCTGGCCGCTTGTACACTCAGGAGCTTTCCAAGAGCGGCATCCCTCCCGAAAATGCGGCCTTGTCGCGCCCTGGCCCTTGCAAATCCGCCGGGCGGGACGACATGCTTTACAGCAAAACACGCCGGGCATGGGCCCACAGCCACATGCCCCTTCGCCAGACCTTGAAATGCGCGGGCATGTCCCCACCTCCCGCGCGTACTACTGTTTGTTTATCCACTTTTAGACCACGACATGTCAGACACCAGCCAACCCATCCCCCCACAGAGCGCCCCCGCCCCCGAAGAAGTTGAAGCCGCCATGGCAGCCCACGCCTCCGACGAGCTGGCGCGGCTGCAGGGCGAGCTGGCCGAACTCAAGGCCAAGAGCGCTGACCTGGCCGACCAGTTCCTGCGTGCCAAGGCCGAGGCCGAGAACGCCCGCCGCCGCGCCGAAGACGAGGTCTCCAAGGCGCGGAAATTCGGCATCGAGAGCTTTGCCGAAAGCCTGCTGCCCGTGGCCGACAGCCTGGATGCCGCGCTGGCCATCAAGGAAGCCACGCCCCAGCAGCTGCGCGAGGGCGCCGACGCCACCCTGCGCCAGCTGACCTCGGCCCTGGAGCGCAACAAGGTGCTGGCCATCAACCCCGCCGCCGGCGCCAAGTTCGACCCCCACCAGCACCAGGCCATCAGCGTGGTGCCTGCCGAGCAGGAAGCCAATACCGTCGTGGCCGTGCTGCAAAAGGGCTATGTGATCGCCGAGCGCGTGCTGCGCCCGGCGCTTGTCACCGTTGCGGCCCCGAAGTAAATCCTCAAATAAATCAGCACGGATGACTTGAACCCCCACGAGTTATCCACAAGTTACTAGCCATCCAAACCATTCCAGCATTCGGAGAAAAATCATGGGAAGAATCATCGGCATTGACCTCGGTACCACCAACAGCTGCGTGTCCATCATGGAAGGCAACACGACGCGCGTGATCGAGAACAGCGAAGGCGCGCGGACCACGCCCTCCATCGTGGCCTACCAGGAAGACGGCGAGATCCTCGTCGGCGCCTCGGCCAAGCGCCAGGCCGTGACCAACCCCAAGAACACGCTGTACGCCGTCAAGCGCCTGATCGGCCGCAAGTTCACCGAGAAGGAAGTGCAAAAGGACATCGACCTGATGCCCTACAAGATCGTGGCGGCCGACAACGGCGACGCCTGGATCGAAGTGCGCGGCAACAAGCTGTCGGCCCAGCAGGTGTCCGCCGACATCCTGCGCAAGATGAAGAAGACGGCCGAGGACTACCTGGGCGAGCCCGTGACGGAAGCCGTCATCACCGTGCCCGCGTACTTCAACGACGCACAGCGCCAGGCCACCAAGGACGCCGGCCGCATCGCCGGCCTGGACGTCAAGCGCATCATCAACGAGCCCACCGCCGCGGCACTGGCCTTCGGCCTGGACAAGCAGGAAAAGGGCGACCGCAAGATCGCCGTGTATGACCTGGGTGGCGGCACGTTCGACGTGTCCATCATCGAAATCGCCGACGTGGACGGCGAAAAGCAGTTCGAAGTTCTGTCGACCAACGGCGACACCTTCCTGGGCGGCGAAGACTTCGACCAGCGCATCATCGACTACATCATTGACGAGTTCAAGAAGGAGTCGGGCGTCAACCTCAAGAACGACGTTCTGGCCCTGCAGCGTCTGAAGGAAGCGGCCGAGAAGGCCAAGATCGAGCTGTCGAACTCGGCCTCGACCGACATCAACCTGCCCTACGTGACCGCCGATGCCTCGGGCCCGAAGCACCTGAACATCAAGCTCACGCGCTCCAAGCTCGAAGCGCTGGTGGAAGAGCTGATCGAGCGCACCATCGCCCCCTGCCGCATGGCGATCAAGGACGCTGGCGTGTCGGTCTCCGACATCCATGACGTGATCCTGGTGGGCGGCATGACGCGCATGCCCAAGGTGCAGGAGAAGGTCAAGGAATTCTTCGGCAAGGAACCCCGCAAGGACGTGAACCCCGACGAAGCCGTGGCCGTGGGCGCTGCCATCCAGGGCCAGGTGCTCTCGGGCGACCGCAAGGACGTGCTGCTGCTGGACGTGACGCCGCTGTCGCTGGGCATCGAGACGCTCGGCGGCGTGATGACCAAGATGATCACGAAGAACACGACCATCCCGACGAAGTTCGCGCAGACCTTCTCGACGGCTGACGACAACCAGCCCGCCGTGACCATCAAGGTCTACCAGGGCGAGCGTGAGATGGCCACAGGCAACAAGCTGCTGGGCGAGTTCAATCTGGAAGGCATTCCACCCGCATCGCGCGGCGTGCCGCAGATCGAGGTGTCGTTCGACATCGACGCCAACGGCATCCTGCACGTGGGCGCCAAGGACAAGGGCACGGGCAAGGAAAACAAGATCACCATCAAGGCCAACTCCGGCCTGTCGGAAGAAGAAATCCAGCAGATGGTGAAGGACGCCGAGCTCAACGCCGCCGACGACAAGAAGAAGCTGGAGCTGGTGCAGGCCCGCAACCAGGGCGAGGCCGCCGTGCACAGCGTGAACAAGAGCCTGGCCGAACACGGCGACAAGCTCGACGCAGGCGAGAAGGACGCGATCACCGCCGCCGTGAAGGCGCTGGAAGAAGTCCTCAAGGGCGAGGACAAGGCCGCGATTGACGAAAAGACCACGGCCCTGATGGCCGCCAGCCAGAAGCTGGGCGAGAAGATGTATGCCGACGCACAGGCAGCGCAGGCGGCAGCCGGCGCCGGTGCGGGCGACGCATCGGGTGGTCAGCAGGCATCGTCCTCCTCCAGCAGCAAGCCCGACGACGACAACGTGGTCGATGCCGAGGTGAAGGAAGTCAAGAAGGGCTGAACACGCCCCGTTTGACCCGAGCCGCCGCGCGAGTTTCCTGACAGGGGGGCTTGCGCGGCGTTCCTGTTCCAACCGGGCTCAGAAAGACCATGTCCAAACGAGACTTTTACGAAATCCTGGGCGTTCCCAAGAACGCCTCGGACGAAGAAATCAAGAAGGCCTATCGCAAGCTGGCGATGAAGCACCACCCTGACCGCAACCAGGGGGATGCGGCCAAGCCTGCCGAAGAGAAATTCAAGGAGGCCAAGGAGGCCTACGAAATGCTCTCCGACCCGCAAAAGCGGGCCGCGTATGACCAGTACGGCCATGCCGGGGTGGACCCCAACATGCGCGGCCCCGGGGGCCCGGGCGCGGAAGGCTTCGGCGGGTTCGCCGAGGCCTTCGGCGACATCTTCGGCGACATGTTCGGCCAGCAGGGCGGGCGTGGGCGCGGTGCTGGCGGACGCCAGGTGTACCGGGGCAGCGACCTCAGCTACGCCATGGAGATCACCCTGGAAGAAGCCGCGCGCGGCAAGGATGCGCAGATCCGCATCCCCTCGTGGGAAAGCTGCGACACCTGCCACGGCAGCGGCGCCAAGCCCGGCACCAGCGCCAAGACCTGCGGCACCTGCCAGGGCGCGGGCACGGTGCAGATGCGCCAGGGCTTCTTCAGTGTGCAGCAGACCTGCCCGCACTGCCGCGGCACGGGCAAGATCATTCCCGAACCCTGCACCACCTGCCACGGCCAGGGCAAGCTCAAGAAGCAAAAGACGCTGGAAGTGAAGATCCCCGCCGGCATCGACGACGGCATGCGCATCCGCAGCACGGGCAACGGAGAACCGGGCACCAACGGCGGCCCGCCGGGCGACCTGTACATCGAGATCCGCCTGAAGAAGCACGACATCTTCGAGCGCGACGGCGACGACCTGCACTGCCAGGTGCCCGTGAGCTTCATCACGGCGGCGCTGGGCGGCGAGATCGAGGTGCCCACGCTCGCGGGCAAGGCGGCCATCGACATCCCCGAAGGCACCCAGGCCGGCAAGCAGTTCCGCCTGCGCGGCAAGGGCATCAAGGGCGTGCGCGCCAGCTACCCCGGCGACCTGTACTGCCACATCGCGGTGGAAACGCCGGTCAAGCTCACCGAGCACCAGCGCAAGCTGTTGCGCGAGCTGGAAGACTCCCTCAAGAAGGGTGGCGCCCGCCACTCGCCCAGCGGCGAGAGCTGGACGGACCGGCTGAAGAACTTCTTCAGCTGATCCGGGCGCCAGCGCCTGCCAAAAACCGCCTGCGGCCTATCTACGGCCCAGGCGGTTTTTTTGCGCGCGCCGATGCCAGCGATGCCGTGCCGGCCACAGGCCGCTCGTGCTGCGCAGAGCGGTAAAAACCCAGGATGCGGCGCACGTACTCGCGGGTCTCCGCATAGGGAGGAACACCGCCGTGGCGCTCCACGGCCTTTTCGCCGGCGTTGTAGGCGGCCGATGTCAGGGCGACATCGCCGGCAAAACGGTCCAGCAGCCAGCGCAGATAGGCCAGCCCGCCCCGCACGTTCTGCTCGGGGCTCCAGGCGTCCCGGACGCCAAAACGCTCCGCCGTCTCCGGAATCAGCTGCATCAGCCCCTGCGCATTGCGGGGCGACAGCGCACGGGCCTGGAAGTTGGACTCCGACCGCACGATGGCCAGCGCCAGCCGTGGGTCCACGTCGAAGCGGGGCGCGAGCCGCTGCACCAGTTCCGCGTGGCGGCGCTTGTCGTCCGGCAGGTTGCTCACGTAGCGGTCCACCACCTCCTGCGGCACCACCTCCTGGGCGGAGTCCCTGACCTCCAGCCGAGGGGCCTCACCCGTGGTGAGGCAGTCGGGGAGGTGGTCGCCGGGCACCATGCCCTGCGCCAGGCTGCGGGCCTTCTCATGCCCACGCTGGGCGGCCATGGCGAGCAGGGTGGCCGCCGCCGCGGGATCGGGCACCACGTCACGTCCACGCAGCAACAGGTGGCCCAGGCGGTACTGCGCCTCCACGCTGCCATAGCGCGCCGCGTCGCAATACCGCGAGGCGGCGCGGTGCGGCTGGCGCCGCACCTCCGCGTCGTAGCCCTCTTCCAGCCAGCGCGACAGCACGGGGGGCTCGTCGGCCCACTCGGGCGGCTCGTCCGGCACCTGCGCGTGCACACCCGTGCCCGCGGCGATCAGGACCGCCGCCAGCACGGGACCGTGCGCTGGAGAGGAAAACCAGGGTTGCATGCCAGAACCCGCCTGCGGAGACATCCGCCCAAAACCGCTCACCCGAGTGGAAGCGATGCCCCACCGTAGCACCGAAGTCCCCATGGCAACAGGAAAACATTGCCAGTCGCCATTTCTTGATCTGAGGCAAGAAGCCGCCGGCAGGCCGCCCCCACCCACCCACCCGCGAAGTAGCATGGAAATCCACGCTGCCGCCCTCCAGGGCGGCCCCACGGCCCCAGGACCATCGCGCAGGAGCATCCGGCATGAACAACGACGTCAACCTCACCTTCCTGGGCGGCTCCGGCACGGTCACTGGGTCCAAATACCTGGTCCGCCACAACGGCAGGTGCCTGCTGGTCGATTGCGGCCTGTTCCAGGGGTACAAGCAGCTGCGCCTGCGCAACTGGCAGCCCTTGCCCGTCACGCCCCGGCAGATCGATGCGGTGGTGCTGACCCATGCGCACCTGGACCACAGCGGCTACCTGCCCCTGCTGGCCCGCGACGGCTATGCCCGCGCCATCCACTGCACACCGGCCACACGCGACCTGTGCACCATCCTGCTGCCCGACAGCGGACACCTGCAGGAGGAAGACGCCGCGTACCTCAACCGGCACCAGCTCAGCAGCCACACCCCCGCCCTGCCCCTGTACACCCGGCTCGACGCACTGCACTGCCTCAAGCAGTTCCAGGTCCATGCCTTCCACCAGGTGTTCGAGCCCCTGCCGGGCTGGCGCGTGACCTTTTCCCCCGCAGGCCACATCCTGGGGGCGGCCAGCGTGCTGCTGGAAGTGGGGGGCCGCCGCATCCTGTTCTCGGGCGACCTGGGGCGGCCCGACGACCTGCTCATGAACCCGCCCGATGCTCCGCCCCCGGCGGACACGGTCCTCATCGAGTCCACCTATGGCGACCGCGAGCACCCCGCAGAAGACTTGCAGGGCGAGCTGGGTGCCGCCCTGCAGCGCCTGGCGGCCCGTGGCGGCATTGCCGTGGTGCCGGTGTTCGCCGTGGGCCGCGCGCAGGTGGTCCTGCATGCCATCGGCCAGCTCAAGGCGCGCGGGGTGGTGCCCGCCTCGCTCAAGGTGTTTTTGGACAGCCCCATGGCGGTCAGCACCACGGGGCTGTTCCAGCATCACATGCAGGAACACCGGCTGAGCGGCCGCGAGGTGCAGGCGCTGGAGCATGGCGCCACCATGGTCCAGACGCCCGAACAATCCAAGGGGCTGGCCAGGCTGCATGGCCCCATGGTCATCCTGTCGGCCAGTGGCATGGCCACGGGGGGCCGCGTGCTGCACCACCTGGCGCTGCACGCGGGTGACCACCGCAACATGGTCATCCTGACCGGCCACCAGGCCCCCGGCACCCGGGGCGCGCGCCTGGCGGCGGGCGAGAAGAACATCCGCATCCACGGCCAGGACGTGGCCGTGCGCGCGGAGGTGGTGCATCTGTCGTCCGCCTCGGCGCATGCGGACGGCCACCAGCTCATCGCCTGGCTGCGCAGCATGGGCCATGCGCCGGACCAGGTGTACGTGGTGCACGGAGAAATGGGCGCCGCCGACATGCTGCGCCAGCGCATCGAACACGAACTGCGCTGGCACGCCCTGGTGCCGGAGCACGGCAGCACCTGCGCCGCCTGAGCCCGGCGGCTTCTTGAGCACGCACCGCCCGCTGGGGTCACAGCGGAGCGGCAGCCCAGCCATCGCGCACAACGATGGCAACCAATTCATAATAGAAAGAAAATACAGAACCTTCTCTTTTCGAGAAGACAATGACACGATGAAAAGCTCCGAGCGCAGTTTTGCGCGCCGTATCGACCTGACCTCGCTGCAGCTGTTTGTGGCGGTGTGCGAGCTGGGCAGCATCGGCCGGGCGGCCGAGCGGGAGTTCATTGCCGCATCGGCCGTGAGCAAGCGCCTGTCCGACCTGGAAACAGCCGTGGACACCGCCCTGCTCTACCGCCACAGCCGCGGCGTCACGCTGACGCCCGCGGGCGAAAGCCTGCTGCACCACGCGCGCACCGTGCTGTTCGGGCTCGAACGCATGCAGGGTGAACTCAGCGAATACGCCGACGGCGTGCGTGGCCATGTGCGCATGCACGCCAACATCTCGGCCATCTTCCAGTTCCTGCCGGAAGACCTGGGCGCGTTCGCCCGGGAGCACAGCCAGATCAAGATCGACCTGCAGGAACACCTGAGCAGCGACGTGCTGCATGCCGTGCAGGAGGGCGCGGCGGACCTGGGCATCTGCAATGTCAGCATGGCCAGCGGCAACGGCGCCATGGAACTGCAAAGCCGCCCGTACCGCGCCGACAACCTGGTGCTGGTTGTGCCGCAGGCGCATGAACTGGCGGGACGTGACGCTATCAATTTTGAAGACATCCTGGACTGGGACATCGTTGGCCTGCATGCCAACAGCAGCATCAGCCTGGCCATGCGCTCGGCGGCTGCGGCGGCCGGGCGCCCGCTGCGCCAGCGCATCCAGGTCACCGGGCTGGACGCCATGTGCCGGATGATCGACAGCGGCCTGGGCGTGGGCTTGCTGCCCGACCGCGCCTTTGAGCTCATGCGCGGCGTGGGCCGGCTGCAGGCCATTGCACTGACGGACGCCTGGGCCCACCGCGAGCTGCGCGTGGTGGCCCGCGATTTCGACGCCCTGCCCGTCACCGCCCGTCTGCTGGTGGAGCACCTTGCTCCCCGCGCCGCGGCCGTGTCGCCCGGGCCCCAACACTAAAATCACCCCACCTGAAGGAAGAGAGCCACCCCATGGGACGCACCCTGTACGACAAGATCTGGGACGAACACGTCGTCCACACCGAAGAGGACGGCACTTCCATCCTCTACATCGACCGCCACCTGGTGCACGAAGTCACCAGTCCGCAGGCCTTCGAAGGCCTGCGCGAGGCGGGCCGCAAGGTCTGGCGCATGAGCTCCATCGTGGCCACGGCCGACCACAACACGCCGACGACGGGCTGGGAGGCAGGCTATGACGGCATCACCGATCCGATCAGCAAGGAACAGATCACCACGCTGAACGACAACATGGCGCAGATCTCGCCCGCTGCGTTCTTCCCGTTCATGCACAAGCGCCAGGGCATCGTGCACGTGATCGGCCCGGAGAACGGCGCCACCCTGCCCGGCATGACCGTGGTGTGCGGCGACAGCCACACCAGCACCCACGGCGCATTTGGCGCACTGGCCCACGGCATCGGCACCAGCGAGGTCGAGCACGTGATGGCCACGCAGACGCTGCTGGCCAAGAAGGCCAAGAACATGCTGGTGCAGGTGGACGGCACGCTGGCCAAAGGCGTGACCCCCAAGGACGTGGTGCTGGCCATCATCGGCAAGATCGGCACGGCCGGCGGCACGGGCTACACCATCGAGTTTGCGGGCTCCGTCTTCCGCGCCATGAGCATGGAAGGCCGCATGACCGTGTGCAACATGGCCATCGAAGGCGGCGCGCGCGCGGGCCTGGTGGCGGTGGACGACAAGACCATTGACTACGTCAAGGGCCGCCCCCTCTCGCCCACGGGCGTGGAATGGGACCAGGCCGTGGCGTACTGGAAGACCTTGCATTCGGATGCCGACGCGAAGTTCGACACCGTCGTCAAGCTCGACGCCGCCGACATCGTGCCGCAGGTCACCTGGGGCACCTCGCCCGAGATGGTGCTGGGCGTGGACGCCCGCGTGCCCGACCCCGACAAGGAAAAGGACGCCAACAAGCGCGGCGCCATCGAGCGCGCGCTGACCTACATGGGCCTGCAGCCGGGCAAGCCGATCAACGACATCACCATCGACAAGGTGTTCATCGGTTCGTGCACCAACAGCCGCATCGAAGACATGCGCGAAGCCGCCGCCGTGGTGAAGAACCTGGGCCGCAAGGTCGCCAGCAACGTGAAGCTGGCCATGGTCGTGCCCGGCTCGGGCCTGGTCAAGGAACAGGCCGAGCGCGAAGGCCTGGACAAGATCTTTGTGGCCGCGGGCTTTGAGTGGCGCGAACCCGGCTGCTCCATGTGCCTGGCCATGAATGCCGACCGCCTGGAGCCCGGCGAGCGCTGCGCCAGCACCAGCAACCGCAACTTCGAAGGGCGCCAGGGCGCTGGCGGCCGCACGCACCTGGTGAGCCCCGCCATGGCCGCCGCCGCCGCCGTGCACGGCCACTTTGTGGACATTCGTCAATTTGCCTGAAGGAGCCCTGTCATGAAAAAGACCGCAACCCTCATCGTGCTCGCCATCACCTTCGTGCTGGCTGGCTGCAACACCGTCAAGGGCGTGGGCCAGGACGTACAGCGTGCCGGCGGCGCCCTCGAGCGCGCCGCCAAGTAATCCAGAGAACGCCATGCAGAAATTCACCTTGCTCAAAGGCCTCGTGGCCCCGATGGACCGCGAGAACGTCGATACCGACGCGATCATCCCCAAGCAGTTCCTCAAGTCGATCAAGAAGACCGGCTTTGGCGTGAACCTGTTCGACGAGTGGCGCTACCTGGACCACGGCGAGCCCGGCCAGGACCCCGCCAGCCGCAAGCCCAACCCCGACTTCGTGCTGAACCAGCCGCGCTACGCGGGCGCCTCCGTGCTGCTGGCGCGCAAGAACTTCGGCTGCGGCTCCAGCCGCGAGCACGCGCCCTGGGCGCTGGACCAGTACGGCTTCCGCGCCGTGATCGCGCCCAGCTTCGCCGACATCTTCTTCAACAACTGCTTCAAGAACGGCCTGCTGCCCATCGTGCTGCCCGAGGCCACGGTGGCCCAGCTGTTCGACGAAGTGCTGGCCTTCCCCGGCTACCAGCTCACCATCGACCTGGAGCGCCAGGTCATCGTGCGTCCCCAGGGCGAAGAAATCCCGTTCGAGGTGCAGGCCTTCCGCAAATACTGCCTGCTCAACGGCTTTGACGACATCGGCCTGACCCTGCGCCAGTCCGACAAGATCAAGGCCTTTGAAGTAGAGCGCCTGGCGACCAAGCCCTGGCTGGCGCACACCATGGTGTCGTGAGTCGGCGTGGGCATCCAAAATATCAGTCAAATTGGCATCTAGCGCTTTACCCACAAGCGCTGATAGCCATCAAAAACAAAGCAAATTCAATGAAAATCGCAGTTCTGCCGGGTGACGGCATTGGCACCGAAATCGTCTCTGAAGCCGTCAAGGTTCTGGAGGCCCTGGAACTCCCGTTCGAGATGGAGTCCGCCCTGGTGGGCGGCGTGGCGTACGACGCGCACGGCCATCCACTGCCCGAGTCCACGCTCAAGCTCGCCAAGGAAGCCGACGCCATCCTGTTCGGCGCCGTGGGCGACTGGAAATACGACAAGCTCGACCGCCCCCTGCGCCCCGAACAAGCCATCCTGGGCCTGCGCAAGAACCTGGGCCTGTTCGCCAACTTCCGCCCCGCCATCTGCTACGAGCAGCTGGTGGGTGCATCCAGCCTCAAGCCCGAGCTGATCGCGGGCCTGGACATCCTCATCATCCGCGAGCTGACGGGCGACATCTACTTCGGCCAGCCCCGCGGCCGCCGCGTGGCCACCGACGGCCACTTCCCCGGTGCCGAGGAAGCCTTCGACACCATGCGCTACAGCCGCCCCGAGATCGAGCGCATCGCCCACGTCGCCTTCCAGGCTGCGCGCAAGCGCAACAAGAAGGTCACCAGCGTGGACAAGGCCAACGTGCTCGAAACCTTCCAGTTCTGGAAGGACGTAGTCACCGACGTGCACAAGGAATACCCCGACGTCGAGCTGCAGCACATGTACGTGGACAACGCGGCCATGCAGCTCGTGAAGGCGCCCAAGGCGTTCGACGTGGTGGTCACGGGCAACATGTTCGGCGACATCCTGTCGGACGAAGCCTCCATGCTCACCGGCTCCATCGGCATGCTGCCCTCGGCCAGCCTGAACAGCACCAACCAGGGCCTGTACGAGCCCAGCCACGGCAGTGCGCCGGACATCGCCGGCAAGGGCGTGGCCAACCCGCTGGCCACCATCCTGTCGGCCGCGATGATGCTGCGCTTCAGCCTGAACCAGGAAGCCGCCGCCCAGCGCATCGAAGCCGCGGTGCAGAAGGTGCTGGCCCAGGGCCTGCGCACCCCCGACATCTACAGCGAAGGCACTACCAAGGTGGGCACGGCGCAGATGGGCGATGCAGTGGTCAAGGCGCTGGCCGCCTGAACCGCACCGCCCGGCGGTCACGAAAAAGCGCCGGTCCTCCGGCGCTTTTTTATTCTTGTGGCGCCCGCGTGCCGCCTACACCCACGCGTTGTCGATGAACTCCATGATGGAATAGCACCGGTTTTCCAGCGGCCGCTCGCGCACGACCGCCACGATGTGCGCGACACCCTCCGCATACGGTGCATCGCCATAGACACGGGTTTCCAGCGTCACGCTGCACGCGCCATCCTCGATCAGCACCCGGTGGTAAGCGTGGCGGGCGAGATGCTCCTGGGGAATGTGCAGCACGTCCCGTTGCACCCCGGCATCGCGCACGGACCGGATGTCCCCCGGCGCCAGGCCCAGCGCCTGCGCCATGCTGACGGCCGTGCCCGGCACCGAGGACTTCTGGGCCTGGTGGGATTCGGTCAGCCCGGTGCGGTAGCCGCGAAACAGAGGCCCGCTGCGCTCCAGCATGGCCATGAACTTGAGCATGAGGATGTTGGTGTTCGGACACAGGACGACCGGAAAACCCACCACACGCCCTTCCAGCCCGGACCCGGTGGCCAGTTCCACCAACGGGGAATGCGTGGATTCGCAAAAGGCGCAGGCAGCCTCCAGCTCCCTGCCGGAACCGGCATGCAGCACGACAGATTTTTCTGCACGCTGCCCCTCACCGGCCCATGGCAAAACCTGCGCTTCGCCACGGGCAGGCAGCGCCCCCAGAAGCTCCTTGGCCAGCTTGCCTGACCCTACAACGATGACTTGCATTTCTACTTTCGAATTGAACAAAGGAGGCAAAGGCAGCACTGTAGACCGCCGCACCGGCGTGGCGCGCGGCCAGCCCGGCTGGGCGGGCTCTTTTCGCGCCGCCCACGGAGGGCGCGCGCCGCAGGGCCGCCGGCGCACCCGGATCCAGGCCGTATCCGGTACAATGTTCGCCTATGTTTGCCGCCCGCCCGTTCGCTCTGAACATCGCACCCGCCGCCCCGGCCGGTGTGGCTGCGCGCGCAACCATCACCAAAACCACGACCATTAAGGGCTGACTCAGCCTGGTTCGTCGTGCGCCCTCCCTGGCCAGACGAGCCAGGCGAGCAGTCCGGTCTGGCACTGTTTCTTATTTAGAAAGGGCGTTGAAATGAGCAAGTTGGTAGGGTTGGTTGGCTGGCGCGGAATGGTCGGCTCGGTCCTGATGGACCGCATGGCGCAGGAGAAGGATTTCGACCTGATCGAGCCGATGTTCTTCTCCACCTCGAACGCAGGCGGCAAGGCTCCCGCGCAGGCACGGAACGAGACCACCCTGCAGGACGCGTTCGACATCGAGGCCCTCAAGCGCTGCGAAATCATCATCACCGCCCAGGGCGGCGACTACACCAACGAGGTCTATCCCAAGCTGCGCGCCGCCGGCTGGAACGGCCACTGGATCGACGCCGCCTCCTCCCTGCGCATGGAGAAGAACGCCGTCATCGTGCTGGACCCGGTCAACATGCCCGTGATCAAGAACGCCCTGGCCCAGGGCGGCAAGGACTGGATTGGCGGCAACTGCACCGTGAGCTGCATGCTGATGGGCGTAGGCGCCCTGTACAAGGCGGGTCTCGTGGAATGGATGAGCACGCAAACCTACCAGGCGGCCTCCGGCGGCGGCGCGCAGCACATGCGCGAGCTGCTCACGCAGTACGGCACGCTCAACGCCGAAGTGAAGGCCCTGCTCGATGACCCCAAGAGCGCCATCCTGGAAATCGACCGCAAGGTGATCGCCAAGCAACGCGCCCTGACGGGCGCTGAAACCGCCAACTTCGGCGTGCCGCTGGGCGGCAGCCTGATCCCCTGGATCGACAAGGACCTGGGCAACGGCATGTCCAAGGAAGAATGGAAGGGCATGGCGGAAACCAACAAGATCCTGGGCCAGGGCGAGGGCTTCAGCGCCCCCGCCGTGCCGGTGGACGGCTTCTGCGTGCGCGTGGGCGCCATGCGCTGCCACAGCCAGGCGCTAACCTTCAAGCTGAAGAAGGACGTGCCCCTGGCGGACCTGGAGGCCATGATCGCCGCCGACAACGAGTGGGTGAAGGTCGTGCCCAACACCCGGGAAGCCACCGTCAAGGACCTGACGCCCGTGGCGGTGACCGGCACCATGGACATCCCCGTGGGCCGCATCCGCAAGCTGGCCATGGGGCCTGAATATGTCGGCGCGTTCACCATTGGCGACCAGCTGCTGTGGGGCGCGGCTGAACCGCTGCGCCGCATGCTGCGCATCCTGCTCGACGCCTGAGCTCCGGCCCCCCGAAAAGCGCGCGCAGCCCCGGCTGCGCGCGCTTTTTTGCGCCAGGGGCCTTGACACACTCAGTTACGCCACGTTGGCAATTGGCAACATCTTGGCGCCCCAAGTTGGGGCGCCAGGACCCCTCTCAAAGCTTCGGCGCCACCTCAGCTTGTCAGTGCAAAACATTGATGCTATGGTGCTTTTTACATATTTTCACGCGCCGGGGCGGGACCAGACCATGAGAAAAAAAGCACCGCTCGACCGAGCCGCACAAAAACCTACTCAGTTGTTGGCAAACATGCATCGTTGGAAATTCTCTGCCCTGGCGGCGGCAGCCGTAGTGTCGGCCGGCTTGTACGCGGGCGACGCCTCGGCCCTGGCGCTGGGCCGCATCACCGTGCAGTCTGCCCTGGGCGAGCCCCTGCGCGCCGAAATCGACCTGCCCCAGATCACTCCCGCCGAAGCGGACAGCTTGCGGGCCACCACGGCCTCCCCGGACGTGTTCCGCGCCCAGGGCATGGAATACACGCCCACCATCAACAATCTGCAGATCCAGCTGCAGCGCCGCCCGGATGGCACGGCCGTGCTGCGCCTGACGAGCAGCCGGCCCGTGAACGAACCCTTCCTCGACCTGGTGCTGGACGCCAACTGGGGCTCGGGCCGCATCGTGCGCAGCTACACCATGCTTTTCGACCCGCCCGCGCTGCGCCGTCCCGCGCCAGCGGTGGCGGCCTCTCCGCAGTTGCCTGCGCCGGCCACCCAGCAGGCTCCTGCCGTGCGCGCGCCGGTCGCCCCGCGGGCCAGCGAATCCCCCGCAGCGGCGGCCCCTGCCGCACCGCCGACGCCGCGTCCGCCAGCCGTGGCCGCCCGCCCCGCCCCCGCCGATGGAGTCAGGGTGCAGGCAGGCGACACGGCGGGCCGCATTGCGAACGCCCACCGCCCCGCCGACGTGTCCCTCGACCAGATGCTGGTCGCCATGATGCGCGCGAACCCCGATGCTTTCATCCAGGGCAATGTCAACCGCCTGAAGGCTGGCGCGGTCCTGCAGATGCCCGACCAGGCTGCGGCGCAGTCCACGTCGGCACCCGAGGCGCGTCAGATCCTTGCCGCGCAGGCCCGGGACTTCAACGAATTCCGCCGCAAGCTGGCGGGTGCCGCCCCCACCGCCGCGGTCGCCGCCGCAGAACGCTCGGCCTCCGGCGCGGTGCAGGCCCGTGTGGAGGACAAGAAACCTGCCACGGCCGCGCCCGACAAGCTCACGCTGTCCAAAGGTTCCGTCAAGGGCCAGAAGGCGGCCGAGGACCAGCTCGCCAAGGACAAGCAAGCCGGAGAGGCCGCCACGCGCATGGCAGAGCTGTCCAAGAACATCACGGACCTCAACAAGCTGGGCGCCGCGTCGGCCGCTGCGGGCAGCGCCGCACCGGCGCCCGCCGGCGCCGCCAGCGCTCCCGCCGCGGTGGCAGTGCAGGCACCCGCCGTTCCTGCCACGCCCACGGCCCCTGCCGTGCCGGAAACCCCGGCACCAGCCCCCGCTCCCGCAGCCAGCGCGCCGGCAGATGCAGCCGTGCCGGCGGAAGCCGCGTCCGAGCCTGCCTCCGCACCCGCTCCGGCCGCATCGGCGCCAGCGAAGCCAGTCCGCGTTCCCGCACCGGCTCCCGCACCAGTTGAAGAGCCGGGTTTCCTGTCCGGCCTCATGGACGACCCGCTGCTGCCGCTCGCCGGTGGCGGGCTCCTGGCCTTGCTGCTGGGCTATGGCGCCTACCGCGTGGTTCAGCGCCGCCGCCAGAATGCGGGCGTCGACAGCTCCTTCCTGGAAAGCCGCATCCAGCCGGATTCGTTCTTCGGCGCCAGCGGCGGGCAGCGCGTCGATACCGCCAACAGCGAGATGACCACGGGCTCGTCCATGGCCTACTCGCCCAGCCAGCTCGATGCCGGCGGCGACGTGGACCCTGTGGCCGAAGCCGACGTGTACCTGGCCTATGGCCGTGACCTGCAGGCCGAGGAAATCCTCAAGGAGGCGATCCGCCACAACCCTGCCCGCGTGTCGGTGCATGTGAAGCTCGGTGAGATTTACGCCAAGCGCCAGGACCGCAAGGCCCTGGAGGCGGTGGCAGGGGACGTGTTCAAGCTGACCCAGGGCGAAGGCCCGGACTGGAACCGCATTGCCGAGCTTGGCCGCGATCTGGATCCCGAAAACCGCCTTTACCAGCCTGGCGGCCGCCCAGGCATGGCCGAGGACGAGTCGCCATCGCTGCCCCCAGGCGGATTCCCGAGCACGTTCACGGGCGTGGGCGGCGCGGCGGCGACGGCTGCGTTGCCCCCCGACCTGGACCTCGACCTGGATCTGGACCTGCCCGACGACGCGCTGACCGATGCGCCAGCGGTGGCCCCGGCACCTCCCGGCGGATTTGCCGCAGCGGCAGCCGCGGCCGCGGCATCGGGCGGCGCCCGCCGCGCAGCGGACCCGGCCGATGAGCCGCAGACACTGCGCCCTGAACTGGACCTGCCGGAGTTGCCGTCGGCGACCGCTCCCGCCTGGAATGCGCCAGAAGTGGCACCAGCCTCGGGCACGATGGCACCTCCGCCCGTGGCCAATCTGGACTTTCCTTCGGCGGACGACCTGAGCATGGCACCCTCGGGCCCCATGCCGCTCACCGCGGATGCCCAGGACTCCGGCCCGATGGAGTTTGACCTCGGCGACCTGTCGCTGGACCTGAACGCCCCCTCCAAGCCCATGGCGGCCCCCGCAGCCAAGGCCCCTCTGCCGGCCCCTGAATTGAGCGACGACGGCTCGGCGGCGGCGCAGGACGACCCACTGGCCACCAAGCTCGCGCTGGCCGAAGAGTTCAATGCCATCGGTGATACGGATGGTGCACGCACGCTGATCGAAGAAGTGGTTGCCGAGTCCAGCGGCGCCCTCAAGACCCGCGCCCAGCGCATGCTGGCCGAACTGGGTTGATGCGACCCGCCCCGCAGGCCGCCCCCGCCCGCCCCCAGGCCGCCATCCCATGACCCGGGTGGCGCTGGGTGTCAGCTACAACGGCCAGGCCTACAGCGGCTGGCAAAGCCAGCTGTCCGGCGACACCATTCAAGACAAGCTCGAAGCGGCCCTGGGCCGCTTTGCCACGCACCCCGTCAGCACGCTGTGCGCCGGCAGAACGGATGCCGGCGTCCATGGACTGATGCAGGTGGCGCACTTCGACACGCCACTGAACCGCCCCTGCGCTTCGTGGGTGCGCGGCACCAATACCTTCCTCCCTGCCGACATTGCCGTGCAATGGGCGCAGCACGTGCCGGACAGTTTTCACGCCCGGGCCAGCGCCGTCGCGCGGCGCTATGCGTATGTGCTGCTGCAATCGCCCGTGCGGCCCAGCGTGGACTCGGGGCGCGTGGGATGGGTATTCCATCCGCTCCATCACGATGCGATGCGCCAGGCCGCAGACCACCTGCTGGGCGAACATGACTTCACCTCGTTTCGTGCATCCGCGTGCCAGGCCAAGTCGCCCGTCAAGACCCTGCAGCGCATCGATATCTCGCGCCGGGGCCTCCACGCCCCGCACCCGGAACTGGGTTGGAGTTCCTGCTACTGGCGCTTCGAGTTCGAGGCCAACGCGTTCCTGCACCACATGATCCGCAACATCATGGGCTGCCTGGTGGCCGTGGGCCAAGGCAAATACCCTCCGCAGTGGGTATCGCAGGTACTTGCGGCAAGATCGCGCGACGCCGCGGCACCCACGTTCTCTCCGGATGGACTGTATTTTCAAGGCCCTGTCTACGACGCCTCGTGGGGCCTGCCCCAGCGCACGGCTGCGTATGATTGGCTGCCATGAAAGCCAAAGAAGTCCCCTCCCCGGCCCGCACCCGCATCAAGATCTGTGGCCTGACCCGCGAAGAAGACGTCGACGCGGCCGTGGCGGCTGGCGCGGATGCCGTCGGATTCGTGCTCTACGCGCCCAGCCCACGTGCCGTGACACCCGAACGCGCGGCACAGCTGGCCAGGCGCCTGCCCCCTTTTGTCACGCCGGTTTTGCTCTTCGTGAATGAAACCGCTCCCAAAGTGATAGCTGCCAGCGCTTTGATAGCGGGTGCCACCATACAATTTCATGGTGACGAGACGCCCGAGGATTGCCTGGCCGCCACCGGCCAGGGGGCACGGCCTTACCTGCGGGCCGCGCGCATTCCCCTTGGCGACGGTGCGGCACGGTTCGACCTCGTAAAATACGCGCACGATTACTCCCACGCCCAGGCCATCCTGCTCGACGCCCATGTCGAGGGGTACGGCGGCGGCGGCAAGGCATTCAATTGGTCACTCCTTCCACCAAGCGTCAGCTCTCACCTCGTTTTGTCTGGTGGACTCACGCCTGCAAACGTGACCGATGGCATTTTGCAAGTCCGCCCGCGTTGCAAGACGCTGGCGGTTGATGTCAGCTCCGGCGTCGAGGCCGTAGATCCGAACAGCCCCGATGGCAAGCCCCTGAAGGGCATCAAGGACGCCGGAAAAATCCATCGGTTCATCGCCGTCGTGCGCGCGGCAGATGCCCAACTTGCAAAGAACCCTCATGAATTCCTATCAGCAACCTGATGCTTCAGGCCATTTCGGCTCCTACGGCGGCAGTTTCGTCAGCGAGACACTGACCCACGCCATCCAGGAACTGCGCGAGGCGTATGCCCGCTACCAGAACGACCCGGAATTCCTCGCAGAATTCCACTACGAGCTCAAGCACTTCGTGGGCCGCCCATCGCCCGTGTACCACGCCGCGCGCACCAGCCGCGAAACGGGCGGCGCGCAGATCTACCTCAAGCGCGAAGACCTCAACCACACCGGCGCCCACAAGATCAACAACGTGATCGGCCAGGCCATGCTCGCCAAGCGCATGGGCAAGCCCCGCATCATTGCCGAGACGGGCGCCGGCCAGCACGGCGTGGCCACGGCCACGATCTGCGCGCGCTACGGCCTGGAATGCGTGGTCTACATGGGCAGCGAGGACGTGAAGCGCCAGAGCCCGAACGTCTTTCGCATGAAACTGCTGGGCGCCACCGTCGTGCCTGTCGAGTCGGGCAGCAAGACCCTGAAGGACGCGCTCAACGAGGCCATGCGCGACTGGGTGGCCAATGTGGACAACACGTTCTACATCATCGGCACGGTGGCGGGCCCGCACCCCTACCCGATGATGGTGCGCGATTTCCAGAGCGTGATCGGCAAGGAAGCCATCGAACAGATGCCCCCCATGCTCGCCGCGCAGAAGATCGCCGCCGAGCAGCCCGATGCCGTGATCGCCTGCGTGGGCGGCGGCAGCAATGCCATGGGCATCTTCCATCCGTACATCCCGTTCGAGAAGACGCGCCTGATCGGCGTGGAGGCCGCCGGCGAAGGCCTGGACAGCGGCAAGCACTCGGCATCGCTGCAGCGTGGCTCCAGTGGCGTGCTGCACGGCAACCGCACCTTCATCCTGCAGGATGCCAACGGCCAGATCACCGAGACGCACAGCATCAGCGCGGGCCTGGACTACCCCGGCGTAGGTCCCGAGCACGCATGGCTGCAGGAGATCGGACGCGCCGAGTACGTGGGCATCACCGACCAGGAAGCGCTGTCCGCCTTCCACCACCTGTGCCGCACCGAAGGCATCATCCCGGCGCTGGAATCGAGCCACGCCTTCGCCTATGCCCTCAAGCTTGCACCCACGATGCGGCCGGACCAGTCCATCCTGGTCAACCTCTCGGGCCGGGGCGACAAGGACATCGGCACCGTGGCCGACCTGTCAGGAGAAGATTTCTACGACCGCCCCTCCATGCGCGGCCTGACCGTCAAGGGCGCCCCAGGAGACGCCAAGCCATGAGCCGCATAGACACCACTTTCGAACAGCTGAAAGCCCAGGGCCGCAAGGCGCTGATTCCCTATGTCACCGCCGGTTTTCCGTTTGCCGACATCACGCCCGCCCTCATGCACGGCATGGTGGAGGCCGGTGCCGACGTGATCGAACTGGGCGTGCCCTTCTCCGACCCCATGGCCGACGGCCCCGTCATCCAGAAGGCGGGCGAAAAGGCGCTGGGCCTGGGTGTGGGCATGGTGCAGGTGCTGGACCACGTGCGCGAGTTCCGCAAGCGCAACAGCACCACGCCCGTGGTGCTGATGGGCTACGCGAACCCGGTGGAGCGCTATGACCAGATCCACGGCGCAGGCGCCTTTGTGCGCGACAGCGCCGAGGCCGGTGTCGATGGCGTGCTCATCGTGGACTACCCGCCCGAGGAATGCGAGGCCTTCGCGGCCAGCCTGCGCGCGCACGGCATGGACCTGATCTTCCTGCTGGCCCCCACTAGCACGGATGAACGCATGGCCCAGGTGGCGCGCGTGGCCAGCGGCTATGTGTACTACGTATCGCTCAAGGGCGTGACCGGTTCGGGCGCGCTCGACACCTCGGCCGTGGAGCAGATGCTGCCCCGCATCCGCCAGCATGTGACCATCCCCGTGGGCGTGGGCTTCGGCATCCGCGATGCGGCCACGGCCCAGGCGATCGGCAAGGTGGCGGATGCCGTGGTCATCGGCAGCCGCATCATCCAGCTCATCGAGGACCAGGAGCACGCCAAGGTGGTGCCCCTGACCATCGACTTCCTGCGCGGCATCCGCAAGGCTTTGGACGCGTAGAATAAAGAGCATCCCCCTGAGCGGCTTTGCCGTTTCCCCCTTCTCTCGCGCTTTGCGCGGGAAGGGGGACGCTCCCAGCGCGGCGGGGCGGCCCTTGCGCGGGAGCCGTGGCCTTTGGGCCGCGCCAGTTTCAAGGCCGTGCCGCCGCTGCTGGCCCATTCATACAGAGGAAAACCATGTCCTGGCTCGAAAAACTTCTGCCCTCCAAGATCCAGCAAACGGACCCCACCGAGCGCCGCCAGGTGCCTGAAGGCCTGTGGATCAAGTGCCCGAGCTGCGAGACGGTGCTTTACAAGGCCGATCTGGAGCACAACCAGAACGTCTGCCCCCACTGCAGCCACCACCACCGCATCGGCGCCCGCGCGCGGCTCAATGCCTTCCTGGATGCCGAAGGCCGCTACGAAATCGGCCAGGAAGTGCTGCCCGTGGACGCCCTCAAGTTCAAGGACAGCCGCAAATACCCCGAGCGCCTGAAGGAAGCCCTGGAGAACACCGGCGAGACCGACGCCCTCATCGTCATGGGCGGCGCGGTCAAGAGCATCAACGTGGTGGCCGCGTGCTTCGAGTTCGACTTCATGGGCGGCTCCATGGGCTCCGTGGTGGGCGAGCGCTTCGTGCGGGGCGTGGAAACCGCCATCGAGCAGAAAGTGCCTTTCATCTGCTTCACCGCCACCGGCGGTGCGCGCATGCAGGAAGGCCTGCTGTCCCTGATGCAGATGGCCAAGACCAATGCGGCCCTCACCCGCCTGGCCAAGAAGGGCCTGCCCTACATCAGCGTGCTGACTGACCCGACCATGGGCGGCGTGAGCGCCGGCTTTGCCTTCGTGGGCGACATCGTGATCGCCGAGCCCAAGGCCCTGATCGGCTTTGCCGGCCCGCGCGTGATCGAATCCACCGTGCGCGTGACGCTGCCAGAAGGCTTCCAGCGCGCCGAATTCCTGCAGACCAAGGGCGCCGTGGACTTCATCTGCGACCGCCGCGAGCTGCGCAACACCGTGGCCAGCAGCCTGGCCATGCTGCAGCGTTTGCCCGCTGACGCAGTGATGTAAGTCATCCGCGGGACAGCGGGTCCGCAAAGGTACCTCACGAGAGGATCGCTTCTTTTTTGATAGCTGTCAGCGCTTACCAGATAAGCGCCAGAGGCATATTTGATCACCCACCGGACAGCACGCAGCCGTTGATACCGCGCGGTGCCTGCCAGAGAGGGCAAGGAAGGGCTGCTCCGCAGCGAGGCCCGCGTCCCCCTCATCCCCTTGAGCGGGAAGGCGCCGAAGGCGACTCAGGGGGGTTACCTCATCACGCTGGCCTGCAGATGGCCCAGCACGATCATGGCCACCTGCAGCAGCACCAGCACGGCCAGGGGCGACAGATCGATCCCTCCGACCAGCGGGATGATGCGGCGAAATGGCCGCAACACCGGCTCGCACAGCCGGGCGATCACGTCCGAGAGTTGCGACCGTGCCTGCACCCAGGACATCACGGCATGGACGATCAGGAGGCCGATCAGCCCCGACACCGCCACACGCGCCAGCCCGAACAGGGCAAGCCACGGCAGCCACGCCCATGCGGACGCCGCGCCCAGCAGGAGCGTGAGCAGGAAATACTGCAGCAGTTGCAACAGCGCGGCCGCGACGAGGCTTGACACATCCCAGCGCCCCACCGGCCGAATCACCTTGCGCAGCGGCATGACCAGCCAGTCCGTCAGTGCAAAAACCAGCCCGCCGACAGGGTTGGAGAACGGGATGCGCTGCCATTGCATATACAGGCGCAGCAAGCAGGCCCCGGTGAGCAGGCCACCAACAACGTCGAGCAGGAATGAGGCGATCTGGTAGAGCATGGATGAGACAAAAGCAAGGGGCCGCTGCGAAAGCAGGCTGCGCCATGGGATGATAGCGGGCCAAGGCATTCCCCCATTCATGACACAACCCCTCACCCTGTCATCCTTGCCCCTTTTCCCCCTGGGTTCCGTGCTGTTCCCGGGCGGTGTGCTGGCCCTGCGCGTGTTCGAGGTGCGCTACCTGGACATGGTGCGCAAATGCCATCAGGCCGGTGCGCCTTTTGGCGTGGTGGCCCTCACGCAAGGCCGCGAAGTGCGCCAGGCCGGCGCGCCCGAAGAGCAATTCAACGACGTGGGCACCCTGGCGGTCATCGAGCAGATCGACACGCCGCAGCCCGGCCTGATCACCCTGCTGTGCCGGGGCGGCCAGCGCTTTCGCATCACCCAGCGCAGCCACCTGCCCCATGGCCTGTGGATCGCCGATGTGGGGCATATCGACCAGGACCTGACCGTCGCGGTGCCAGAGGATCTCAAGAAGGCCGCGACGGCGCTCGCGCAGGTGCTCCACACCCTGCACCAGCGTGACCCGGACACCCCGACCGCGATCATCCCGACGGCTGCGCAGCTGGACGACTGCGGATGGGTGGCCAATCGCTGGTGCGAACTGCTGCCCGTGCCCCTGGAACTCAAGCAGCGCCTGATGGAACTGGACAACCCGCTGGTGCGGCTGGAGCTGGTCGGGGACGTGCTCGAGCGCACGGGGATCGCGCCAACACAATGAGCCGCAAACCCGCCGCCATCCCACCCAGCCTCCCCTTTGAACGCCCATGCTGAACCGCATCCTGGGCTGGTCGCGCGCAGCCAAGCGCGTTGTGGTGGTGGCGATGGACGTTTGCCTGGGCCTCGTCGCCATGTGGCTCGCCTTCACGCTGAGGCTGGAGACACCGCACTGGCCCGAAGGCATGCAGTGGCTCGCGTATGCACTGGCCCCGGCCCTGGCGTTTCCCATTTTCGCCAAACTGGGGCTGTACCGCGCGATATTCCGCTACACAGGAATCACGGCACTCATCACCACCGGCAAGGCGGTGGCCATCTATGGAGCACTCCTGCTGGGCTGCCTCCTGGCAGCGCAATGGGAAGGCGTGCCACGCAGCGTCGGCATTCTGCAGCCTCTGCTGTTCATGCTCCTGGTGGGCTCCAGCCGCGCGCTGGGGTGGCTGGCGCTGGCCGGCCACAGCAGCCATGCCCCCTACCGCCTGCTGATCTACGGAGCCGGCAGCGCTGGCGCCCAGACCGCAGCGGGACTGGGCGCCATGCGCCAGTACGTGCTCAAGGGCTTTGTCGATGACGATCCGAGCAAGGTCGGACGCAGCATCAACGGAGTGCGGGTGCATTCCCCCACTGCACTGCCCGAGGTGGCGCGCCAGCTCGCGATCACCGATGTGCTGCTGGCACTGCCCAGCACCACGCGCCTGCGGCGCCGGCAGATCATCGAAAGCCTGCGCCAATTGCCCGTTCGGATACGCACCCTGCCCGGCCTGTCGGACCTCGCCAGCGGCCGGGTCACGGTCACCGACTTCCAGGACCTCGAGATCGAGGACCTGCTGGGCCGCGAACCGGTGGCCCCGGACCCTGGCTTGCTGGGGCGCGATCTCGAGAACGCCGTGGTGATGGTCACCGGCGCGGGCGGCAGCATCGGCAGCGAGCTGTGCCGGCAGATCGTGCGCGAGGGCCCCCGCCAGCTGCTGCTCGTGGATCACAGCGAATATGCGCTGTATTCCATTCACCACGAGCTGCAGGCGCTCGCCCACCAGGGCGCGCACCAGTGCGCCCTGGTACCCCTGCTCGCCAGCGTCACCCAGAAGCAGCGCATGGACGACATCTGCCAGCAGTACAGCCCCACCTCCATCTACCACGCAGCCGCCTACAAGCACGTGCCCATGGTGGAAGCCAATCCGGGCGAAGGCATCCTGAACAACGTGTTCGGCACGCTCAACATGGTGCAGGTCGCGCTGAAGCATGGCGCTCGCCACTTCGTCCTGATTTCCACAGACAAGGCTGTTCGCCCCACCAACATCATGGGCGCCACCAAGCGTGTGGCAGAAATGGTGCTGCAAGCCATCGCGGCGTCCCAGCGCATGCCTTTCGGGCTGTCGGCCGAAAGCCCACCGGGCTGGAGATGCCCGACACGCCTGTCCATGGTGCGCTTTGGCAATGTGCTGGGCTCCAGCGGCAGCGTGATACCGCTGTTCCGCCAGCAGATCGCGGCCGGCGGCCCCCTCACGGTGACGCATCCCGATGTCACGCGCTATTTCATGACCATCGCCGAAGCGGCCCAGCTCGTGCTGCAGGCGGGGACGATGGCGGACGGGGGCGACGTATTCCTGCTGGACATGGGCGAGCCGCTACAGATCCTGGACCTCGCGCAACGCATGGTGGCCCTGTCGGGCCTGACAGTGCGCGACGACCAGCACCCCGAGGGCGACATCGAAATCGTCTTCACGGGATTGCGCCCCGGCGAGAAACTCTTCGAAGAGCTGCTGATTGGAGACAACCCGCTGCCCACCGTCCATCCCCGCATACTGCGGGCCCGCGAGGAGTTTCGCCCCTGGGCCGAACTGCAGGCCCTGCTGCAGTCACTGCAGCAGGCCGCGCGCGATGGCGATCGGGCCGCCATGACGGCCCTGCTGGGCCAGCTGGTGCCGGGCTACCGTCCTGAAACACAAGCACTGCCATGAAGCCGGGACTCCTGCGGGCAACGCTGACCCTGCTCACGGGCAGCGTTGCGGCCCACGCCATTCCACTCGTGCTGGGCCCGGCGCTCACGCGCCTGTACAGCCCGGAGGCCTTCGGGCAGTTCGCGCTGCTGTGGGCGTTGGCCACCAACATGGCGGTGGTCGGCTGCGCGCGCTACGAATTCGCACTCCCCCTCGAACCCACGGAGCCACGGGCTGCCGAACTCATGGCTTTGTGCGCGCGCGTGCTGCTCGCGGTGACGGCGGCTTCCGCCGCAACCGCTGCCGTGCTCATGCTCTGGCAACGCATGCCGATGGCCTGGGCACTGCCCTTCGCGGTGCTGGCGGGCGGCGCCATGCAATGGCTCACCATGTGGGCCACCCGGTCGCAGCGTTTTGGACTGCTGTCGGCGGCAAGGCTGCTGCAGCAAGGTGGGGGCGCCATCCTGCAGCTCGTGCTCGGCCTGCTGAAGGCCGGCCCCCTGGGCTTGGTGCTCGGGGCCACGCTGGCCAGCCTGGGAGGGGCTTGGATGCTGGCCCGGCCGGCGCCAGCCGGGGGCTGGACGGCCATGTGGCGCCAGCCCCTTGCCAGGCTGCGGTCCATGGCCCTGCAGCACAAGGACTTCCCCCTGCTCAACACGCCACACGCGTTCATGGGTGCGCTGCAGGATACGCTCACGCTGGTGCTGGTGGCGGCGTGGACAGGGGACGCCTCAGCGGGGTTCTGGGCCTTGGCACTGCGCTATCTCAAGGCCCCGGCAACCCTCGTCGGGGGTGCGCTGTCGCAAACCCTGTACCCGCGCCTTCTGAAGGCAGAGAGCCCTGGCGACGCCCGGGCGCTGGTGCGCCGGGCCATGCTGGGGCTCGCTGCCCTGGCCTGCCCGCTCGCGGCGATCCTTCTCCTCTGGGGGCCGGATATTTTCGCCCTGGCCTTTGGGGCAAGATGGGCCCAGACAGGGGAACTTGCACGGGCCATCGCCCCGTACATCGCCCTGCACTTCGTGGCGTCACCCCTCGCCGTGGTCACCATGGCCTGGAATGCACAGGCCTGGGCGCTGCGCCTGGCATTGATCGGACAATGCCTTTTCTTCGCCGGACTGCTGCTGGGCCTGTACCTGGGCGGCCTGCAAGGTGCCGGATGGGGCGTGTCAGCGAGCATGCTGGCCTACTTTGCCTATTATTTCTGGGTGTTGGCGAACTGGAGGGAGGTGCCCCATGAGAGCCGTGTTTAACCGATGGCGCCGCCGCCTCTGGCATGCGCTGCTCCATCGCATCGTCTTCGGGGAAAGCAACCACCTCGGCCAGCCTCTGCCACACACCCGCATCGCCCCCAGCACCTGCATCGAGGGGGAGCATGCACTGCGGCTGGCAGACCACGTGTTCATCGGCCAATTCAATTTCATCGACGCCACAGCGGGCCTGCAGATTGGGCAAGGGGTCCAGATCACCAACTTCGTCAGCATCGTGACGCACAGCTCCCACCGCGCCATTCGCCTCCTGGGCAGCGGCTACGCAGTCCACGAGGGCTCCAAGCCTGGCTACATCAGCGCGCCCATCGAGATCGGCGCCTACACCTTCATCGGCCCCCACAGCCTGATCGAAGCCGGCACGCGCATCGGCAAGGGGGTGGTGGTGTGTGCCTACTCGCAGGTGCGCGGCGAAGTGCCCGACTTCGCTATCGTGGCGGGGGTCCCGGCGCGCCAGATCGGCGACGTGCGCGAACAGGATGAGCGCCTGCTTTCGCAGCATCCAGAACTGCGTCCGCACTACGAATCCTGGACGCGGACAATCTGACATGGCAACACACCTGTGCCTCCTGGGTGATGCCACCAGCCCCCATGTTCAGCGGTGGGCGCGGGAAATGCTCCAGCGTGGCTACCGCGTTTCGCTGATCACGGCACGCCCCGCGTCCATCGATGGCGTCACCGTGCGGGCCATCCGGCCCGTGCACCGCTCGCTCGACTGGCTGTTCCGTGTCCGGGAAACCAGGCGCCACGTGGCCGAACTGGCCCCCGACCTCCTGCATGCCCATTACGTCACCTCCTACGGCTATCTGGCCGCACGTTGCGGCAAACATCCGGTGGTAATGACCGCCTGGGGAAGCGACCTGTTGGTGACCCCCGGCAAGAGCGCCTGGATGCGCTGGCTGACCGGCTGGATACTGCGCCAGGCCGACCTCATCACCGGCGACTCCGCCAGCCTGATGAGCGCAGTGGCCCAATTCCGACCCCGCTGCACCGCCGAGGAAATCCACTGGGGGGTGGAACTGCAGCGCTTCCACCCCGTTCCCTGGAGCCACAAGCAAGGCAGCCAGCTGGTGAGCCTGCGCGCCTGGGAACCCAACTACAACATCGACACCATCATCGAGGCATTCGCTCTTCTGCAGGCGCGGTTGCCCTCGGCCGACCTGCGCTTGCACCTGCTCGGAGGAGGCAGCATGGAAAGCGCCCTGCGCAGCCAGGTGCACAAGGCGCAGCTGGACAACAAGGTGCAGTTCCACGGCCGACTCGATGATGCGGGCATGACCCGGGTACTGGGCGAAGGCAAGATATCTGTCTCGGTGCCCAGCAGTGACGCAACATCCGTCGCCATGCTGGAGAGCATGGCGTGTGGCCTCGCGGTGGTCGCCAGCGAACTGCAGGCCAACCGGCACTGGATCGACCCGCAGTGGCTGGTTGAGGCGGGGAACGCCACAGCGCTCGCCGCCCGGCTGGAAGCCCTGATCGCCAACGACACCCTGGCGGAACAAGTCGGCCTGCACAATGCCACCCGCATCGCCCAGGACGGCGACCGCGCGGTACAGATGAACCGCATGCACGCGCTGTACCAGCAGTTGCTCCATACACCTTGAACCCCATGCCCCAAGGCCTTGAATTGGACAACCTGATCAGCGTGATCGTGCCGTGCCGCAACGAGCGCCAGCACATTGACGCATTCTGCGACTCCGCCCTTCGCCAGCAACTCCCGGCGGGCTGGCGCATGGAAGTGCTGATTGCAGACGGCGACAGCGATGACGGCACGCGCGAGCACCTCCTGCAGCGCTGTGCTGCGGACCCACGGCTCGTCCTGGTGGACAACCCCGGCCGCATTGTCTCCACCGGGCTCAACGCCTGCATTGCCCGCGCGCGGGGCGGCACCATTGCCCGCATGGACGTGCACAGCCAGTTTGCCCCCGACTACCTTGCGCAGTGCATCGAGGCGCTCGAACGCACCCGCGCCGACAACGTGGGCGGCCCGTGGGTGGCCCGGGGAACCGGGCCCGCCGGGGCCGCCGTCGCCGCCGCCTTCCAGTGCCGCTGGGTGGTGGGCGGCGCGCGCTCGCGCGATGACCAGTACGAAGGCGAGGTGGATACCGTCTACCTGGGATGCTGGCCCCGCAGCGTGTTTGACCGGTTCGGACTGTTTGACGAAGCCCTGGTGCGCAACCAGGACGACGAGCACAACCTGCGCATGCGCCTGGGGGGGGCACGCATCTGGCAGAGCCGGCTCATCCATTCCACCTACCACCCGCGCAATTCGCTCAGGCACCTGTTCGCGCAACAACGGCAGTACGGCTACTGGCGGCCTTTTGTGATGCGCAAACATGGGCAGCCAGGCTCCGTGCGGCAGCTGGTGCCTGCAGCATTTGTGGCCAGCGCGGTGGCCAGCGCCGTGGTGTTGCCCTGGTCCGCCTGGCCCGGGGCCGCGCTGGGCCTCGCCTACGCAACCTATCTTCTGGCGGCATCGGTGGCGGCAGCCCGATCGGCCCGCAACTGGGGGCTGCTGCCCCGCCTCCCGGCGACGATTGCGGCGTTTCATGTGGGCTACGGCCTGGGCACCTGGCGAGGGCTGTGGGACGTTGCACGCTCGCGCGCGCCTTCCTCCGACTTTGCACGCATCACGCGATGACCGACAACGAACCCCAGGCCGTCAAAACCCGCTACGCACGGCGCGACCCAGCGACCGATGAAGCCCGCTACAGCCTGTATGCCAATGCGGCGGCGCTGCAGGCGCAGCAGGAGCGTCTCCGTGCCATGGCAGGCATCTGGCAGGCCCACGGCTGGAGCAGCCTGGCCCACCGGCCGATGCTGGAAGTTGGCTGCGGAAGCGCGGGCAATCTGCACGACCTGGTGCGGCTGGGTGCCACCCCCGCCTGCCTGACGGGCCTGGAGCTTCTTCCCGAACGAGCCGCCGCAGCGCGCGCCTCGCTGCCAGCGGACGCGGCCATTGTGGAAGGAGATGCCGTCTTGGCCCCGGTGCAGCCTGCCAGCCAGGATGCCGTGCTCGCCTTCACGCTCTTCAGCTCTTTGCTCGACGAGGGCTATCGCCGCCATCTGGCCCAGGCGATCTGGCAATGGGTCGCGCCCGGCGGCGGAGTGCTGGTCTATGACTTTGTCGTCAACAACCCTGCCAATGCCGATGTGCGAGGCATGCCCCTGCGCGAATTGAAAACGCTGTTTCCCGCCGCGCAGATACACTCGTGCCGCCTTACCCTGGCGCCCCCGCTCGCGCGGCGCCTGCCCCCACCGATGATTCCTCCCGCATCCACCTTGCTCTGGTTCCTGCGCACCCACCGCCTGACCTGGGCCGTGAAGCCCCGCTGAGCACCGCCTGCCCGTCTGGACGCCCTCCATGCCCCACCCTTCTTCCCCTGACCTGCCCTTCCTGCCGTTCGCCCGCCCCGATATCGGTGCTGCGGAAATCGATGCCGTCAGCGCAGCCCTGCTTTCGGGGTGGGTCACGACCGGGCCCAAGACCAAGGAGTTCGAGCAGGCATTCACCGCCTTCCTGGGGGGCGACGGGCTCCAGAGCCTTGCCGTCAACTCCGCCACGGCGGGTCTGCACCTTGCGCTGGAGGCCCTGGGCATCGGCCCCGGCGACGAGGTGATCGCGCCCACACTGACCTTCACCGCCACCGTGGAGGTGGTGCGCTACCTGGGCGCCGAACCGGTACTGGTGGATGTGGACCCGGTGACCCTCAACATCGACCCGGCCAAGGTGCGCGCCGCCATCACGCCCCGAACAAAAGCCATCATGCCCGTGCACTACGGGGGCCTGGCCTGCGACATGGACGCCATCCTGTCCATCGCCAAAGAACACCAGCTCAAGGTGGTGGAAGACGCAGCCCATGCCTTGCCCACCACCTGGCGCGGCACCCTGGTGGGGCAACTGCAATCCGATGTCACGGTGTTCAGCTTCTACGCCAACAAGACCATCACCACCGGAGAAGGCGGCATGGCGGTGACGCGCGACCCGGAGCTCGCCAAGCGCATGCGCGTGATGCGCCTGCACGGCATGAACCGGGATGCCTTCGACCGCTTCACGTCCAAGACGCCCGCCTGGTACTACGAGGTGGTGGCTCCGGGATTCAAGTACAACATGACGGACGTTGCAGCCGCCATGGGCGTGGAGCAACTGGCGCGGCTGCCGCAATTCGTGCAGCGACGGCAAGACCTGGCAATCCGCTACCACGAACAGCTGGCGCCCCTGCCCCTGACCTTGCCAGCCACTGCGCCACCAGGCGACACCCATGCGTGGCACCTCTATGTCATCCGGCTGCGGGCGGACGCGCCACTGGGGCGTGACGAGGTCATCCAGGCACTGTCGGACAGGGGCATCGGCACCAGCGTGCACTATGTGCCGCTGCACCGGCACCCGTACTGGCGCGACCGGTACCAATTGACGCCCGCCATGTTCCCCCAGGCCGATGCAGCCTACCAGGCCATGATCAGCATCCCCTTGTTCACCGCCATGAGTCACAGCGACCAGGACCGCGTGATTGCAGCGCTGCACGAGGTGCTGCGCTGACATGCCCAAGCGGCTGTTCGACCTTTTCTTTGCTGCCCTCGGCTTGCTGCTGCTCGCCCCCGTGCTGCTGGCCGTGGCACTGTGGGTGGTGTGGGATTCGCCCGGTCCAGCATTCTTTCGCCAGCAACGCGTGGGCCGCGCAGGCAGGTTGTTCCGCATCTACAAGTTCCGCACCATGCACCCGCGCGCCGAAGCCTTGGGCCCGGCGATTACCGTGGGGGCGGATGCCCGCATTACCCGGGCTGGCCACTGGCTGCGGCGCACCAAGATCGATGAATTGCCCCAGCTTTTCAACGTGCTGCTGGGCCACATGAGCCTCGTCGGCCCCCGGCCTGAGGTGCCGCACTATGTCGCGCTCTACCCGGATTCCGTGCGGGAACTGGTGCTCAGCGTGCGGCCGGGCATCACAGACCGCGCCTCCATCGAATTCCGCGACGAAAGCACCTTGCTGGGCCAGAGCGGCGATCCGGAGCGCACTTACGTGGAGCAGATCCTGCCCGTCAAGCTCCGCTACGCCGCCGACTACGCCCGCTCGCACACGCTCTGGACCGACCTGAAGATCATCGCCGGAACGGCATCCGCGCTGTGGAGCGACCGCCCGTCCAGGGGATAAGGACCAGTCGGCACCCCGTAGCCGATAAAATCAGGGGTTTGGCTGAACCCAGCCCCAAAATTTCACGCCCCCGCACCGACGGCACCTATGTCAGACCAAAACCACGCCCCCGCTCCCCAGGACGAAAACCAGCTCATCGCCGAGCGCCGCGAAAAGCTCCGCGCTCTGCGCGAGGCCCAGGCCAACGGCGGTGGTGTTGCCTTCCCCAACAACTTCAAGCCCGGCCACAAGGCCGCCCAGTTGCACCTGGAGCACAGCGCTGCCACGAACGAGGCCCTGGAAGCCACGCCGGTGAACGTCTCGGTGGCCGGCCGCATGATGCTCAAGCGCGTCATGGGCAAGGCCAGTTTTGCCACGGTGCAGGATGGTTCGCTGGGCGACGTGGGCGGGCGCATCCAGCTTTACGTGACCCGCGACGCCGTGGGCGAAGAGCTGTATGCCGCCTTCAAGCACTGGGACCTGGGCGACATCGTGGGCGCCGAAGGCACGCTCATGAAGACCAAGACGGGCGAGCTGTCGGTCAAGGTGACCGGCCTGCGCCTCTTGACCAAGAGCCTGCGCCCCCTGCCCGACAAGTTCCACGGCATGGCCGATCAGGAGCAGAAGTACCGCCAGCGCTATGTGGACCTGATCACCGACGAGCAGGCCCGCAAGCGCTTCATGGCGCGCAGCAAGGCGGTGAGCGGCCTGCGCGAGTTCATGGTGGGCCACGGCTTCCTTGAAGTCGAAACGCCCATGCTGCACCCCATCCCGGGCGGCGCCAATGCCAAGCCGTTCGTCACGCACCACAACGCGCTGGAGCAGGAGATGTACCTGCGCATCGCGCCCGAGCTGTACCTGAAGCGCCTGATCGTGGGCGGTTTCGAGCGGGTATTCGAGATCAACCGCAGCTACCGCAACGAGGGCATCTCGGTGCGCCACAACCCCGAGTTCACCATGATGGAGTTCTACGCGGCGTACTGGAACTACCTGGACCTGATGGACTTCACCGAGACGCTGATCCGCGAAGTGGCGCTCAAGGCCACGGGCTCGCTGCAAATGACCTACCAGGGCCGCGCCGTGGACCTGACGCAGCCGTTCGCGCGCCTGACCATCCGCGAAGCGATCTTCCAGTACACCGAAGCCGGCGCCCACGTGGACGATGCCGCGTGGCTGGTCAGCGCGCTCAAGAAGCTGGGCATGACCGAGGAGAAGGACAAGCTCTCGGCACGCACGCTGGCCAGCCTGCAGGTGCTGTATTTCGAAGAAACGGTGGAAGACAAGCTCTGGCAGCCGACGTTCATCATGGAGCACCCGACCGAGATCTCGCCACTGGCACGCGCCAACGATGCCCGCCCCGAGGTCACCGAGCGTTTCGAGCTGTACATCACGGGCCGCGAGTTCGGCAACGGCTTCAGCGAGCTGAACGATGCCGAAGACCAGGCCGCGCGTTTCCATGCCCAGGTGGCCGCCAAGGACAGCGGCGACGACGAGGCCATGTTCTACGACCATGACTTCGTGCGGGCGCTGGAATACGGCATGCCCCCCACGGGGGGTTGCGGCATCGGCATCGACCGCCTCATGATGCTGCTGACCGACAGCCCCAGCATCCGCGACGTGATTCTTTTCCCAGCGCTGCGCCGGGAGTCCTGAGGCCGCATCCGCAGCGCCCGGCCGCCACGTCCGCCTGATCGCGCCGTTTCACAGGACACACCAGGAGCCACCGTGCCATTCATCTCCAGCACCGCCCCTTATCCGGCCAACGCGCCACTGCCCGCGGGCGCAGGCTTTTCGGTGCTGGTGGTCGAGGACCAGGGCTCCGTGCGGGCCGCGCTGGTGGCCGAACTGCGGCGCGCGGGCGTGTCCGCCATCTTCGAGGCCCCGGAGGGCAGCGCGGCACTGCACCTGTTCAAGGCCCACCGGCCCGACCTGGTGCTGCTGGACATCAAGCTGCCCGGCAAGGATGGCTACTGGGTGGCGCAGCAGATGCGCGAGAGCGAGGCCGGCGACTGGACGCCCATCATCTTCCTGTCGGGCCTGGACAACGAGCTCGACGTGTGGCGCGGCATCGAAGTGGGGGGCGATGACTACCTGGTCAAGCCCGTGAGGCCCATCGTGCTGATGGCCAAGCTGCGGGCCATGCGGCGGCTGCTGGACATGCGCCGCAGGCTCGTGTCGGTGTCGGCCGAGCTGCACCTGGCCAACCAGCGCCTCAACGAAATGGTCGAGGTCGACGCACTCACCGGCCTGGTCAACCGCCGCGGCTTCGACCGCATCCTGCACAACGAGATCCTGGCCGCACGCCGCGATGCCACGCCGCTCACGCTGATGCTGTGCGACCTGGACCACTTCAAGCTGTTCAACGATGCCAGCGGGCATGTGCAGGGCGATGCCTGCCTGAAAGAGGTGGGCCGCCTGCTGCGCGAGGTCTGCGTGCGCCCCAGGGATGTGGCTTCGCGCTATGGCGGCGAGGAATTCGCCCTCATCCTGCCAAACACGCCGCGCTCGGGCGCGATGACCTTTGCAAGGGCATTGGCGCAGCTGCTCAAGGTCCGCGCCATACCGCATGCGGATTCGCCACTGGGCAGCATCCTGACACTGTCGGGTGGCATCACCACCTGCGTGCCCGACGACAGCACCAATGCCGAAAGCATGATCATGCGGGCCGACCAGGCCCTGTATGCCGCCAAGGCCCAGGGCCGCAACCGCTTCTTCAGCTTTGAAATGCAGATGGACACCGTGGAGCAATTGCGCAATTGAGTTTCTTTTCCGCCTTCTCGTTCGACGCCACCGAGCGCAGCGCGCGCACCGCCGTTTCGCGCATGCAAATCCTGAAGGCCCGCCTGCCCGACTGGGTGCAGGACTGGCTGGAGGTCATCATCCCCGGCACGCAGATCCTGCTGATCCTGTTTGTCGCCTGGCTGCTGCAGCGCATGCTGCGCCGCATCGTGCGCCGCGCCAGTGCGCACTACCAGGTGCCCGACGAGCTGGTCGTGCCCATGAATGGGCTCATCCGCTGGTTCATCGTGGCGGGCGCCCTGCTGCTGGTGCTCGAGCGCATGGGAGTGTCCGCCACCGTGCTCTGGACGGCATTCACGGGCTTCGCCACGGTGGGCGCCGTGGCGTTCTTTGCCGCGTGGAGCGTGCTCTCCAACCTGTTCTGCGCGCTGCTCATCTTCACGGTACGGCCCTTTCGCATCGGCGACTACATCGAGGTGCTGGACACCGCGGAGAAACCGGGCGCCAAGGGCCGGGTGGTGGACATCAACCTGCTGTACACCACGCTGGAGGACCATGGCGCAGCAGCGGGCCAGGTGGCATGGCTGCAGATTCCGAATGCGTTGGTGTTTCAGCGGGTGGTGCGCAGATTCCAGGGGGTGCCACCGCCGCCCGCGCCCCCCGCCAGCGCTGCGCATGCCGCGGAAAGTGCGCCGGCGGCCCCGCCACCGGTCACGCCCGGGCCTTTCAACACGCCATAGCGCAACCAACCAACCAACCAACCAACCAACCAACCAACCGGGCGCGGCACGGCCCTGCGCCAGGCCGCGCGCAAGCGGTTGCTCTGCGTCAGGGCAGCAGGTCGAGCGCCTGCAGGTAGGCGGGCTGGTACATCAGCTCGTCCCACGCCTGGGGCAAGGTTTCGGGCAGCAGCGCCAGGCGGCGGGACTCGCTGTCCACGCTGGGCTGCCAGCGGCCCTGGGCGCGGGCCTGGTCCAGGCCGGCGATGAGTTCATCCACCGCGCGGCCATCGCCCACGCTCTGGTTGCACAGCAGCACGAGGTCGCAGCCGGCCTGGAGCGCCGCCACGGCCGCATCGGTGTAGCCGACCACCTGGCCGTCCAGGCGGCGTGCGCCTTCCATGCTGAGGTCGTCGCTGAAGATCGCGCCATCAAAGCGCATCTGGCGGCGCAGGATGTCCTGCAGCCAGCGCTGGGAGAAGCCCGCGGGGCGGCTGTCGACCTTGGGGTAGATCACATGGGCCGGCATCACGCTGGTGAGCGTGCTGCTGAGCCAGGGGTACGGGGCTGCGTCGTCGGCCAGGATGGCCTTGAGGCTGCGCTTGTCCACGGGTACCTCGGTGTGGGAATCGGCCTTGACGAAGCCATGGCCGGGAAAGTGTTTGCCGCAATTGGCCATGCCGGCCTGCAGCAGACCATGCATGAGGCTCTTGGCGAGCAGCGCCACCACGCGCGGGTCGCGGTGAAAGGCGCGGTCGCCGATCACACCGCTTTCACCCCAATCGAGGTCGAGCACGGGCGTGAAGCTGAAGTCCACACCGCAGGCGCGCAGCTCGGCGCCCAGCACATAGCCCGCCGCCGTGGCCGCATTGGTCGCACGCAGCGCGCCGCTGCCGGGCACGGCCCTGGCACCCTTGCCGTCGTCCATCCACATGTCGCCCAGCGCGCGCATCGGCGGCAGGTGCGTGAAGCCATCGGTGCGAAAGCGCTGCACGCGGCCGCCTTCGTGGTCCACGCAGATCAGCAGGTCGTCGCGCACGGCCTTGATGCTGCTCGTGAGCTGCAGCAGCTGCGCGCGGTTCTCCCAGTTGCGGGCAAACAGGATGATGCCGCCGGTCAGCGGGTGCGCGAGGCGGCGGCGGTCAGCGCTGGTCAGCTCTTTGCCAGCCACGTCGAGGATGAGGGGTGCGTGTTCGGTCATGGGTTTCAAGAATGATTTTGCTATGCAAATAATAGCTATCAGCGCTTGCCAATCAAGCGCTGGAGGCCGATTTTTCTTCAGCCCTCTCGACCACGCAGAAACTGGCGGCGTAGTCGGTCTCGTCGGTCACGCTCAGGTGCGCCTGCAGCCCCCGGACCTCGAACCATTCCTTGAGCGCGCCGTGCAGCACGATGACTGGCTGGCCGGATGGCAGCTTGGCGACCTCGCAGTGGCGCCAGGTCATGGGCATGCGCATGCCCAGGCCAATGGCTTTGCTGAAGGCTTCCTTGGCGGAAAAGCGCGTGGCCAGGTAGCGCAGGCCCCGGTCGGGCCAGCGGCTGCTCCTCTCGCGCCAGGTGGCCAGTTCGCCGTCGGCCAGCACCTTCTGGGCAAAGCGTTCGCCGTGGCGCTCCAGGCTGGCCGCGATGCGGCGCACGTCGCAGATGTCGGTGCCGATGCCGTAGATCATGGTCTTTTTTTTGAGTCAAATCAGCCGCCAGCGCTTATTCATCAAGCGCAAGCAGCTATCAAATCAGGAGTTATCTGCCTGTGCCGCAAAACCCGACCGGATGCAGCCCAGGTAGGCCAACACCGTGGCGGCGTAGCCCAGCTCCAGCGCGTCGGCGATCAGTGCATGCCCAATCGAGACCTCCAGCACGCCGGGCACGCCGCGCACGAAGGCGGTGAGGTTGTCGCGGTTGAGGTCGTGGCCCGCATTCACGCCCAGGCCCGCATCCAGCGCGGCCTGGGCGGCCGCGGCGTAGCGTTTTAGCTCAACCTCCTGCTGCGGGGTGCCCCAGGCGGCGGCATAGGGCTCGGTGTACAGCTCCACCCGGTCGGCGCCCACCGCCCTGGCGGCGGCCATCTGCTCCGGCACCGGGTCCATGAACAGGCTCACGCGCACACCCAGTGCCTTGCACTCGGCGATCAGAGGCGCCAGGCGCCCGGCATCCTGCGGAAAGCTCCAGCCGTGGTCGCTGGTGAACTGGTCTTCGCTGTCGGGCACGAAGGTCGCCTGGTGGGGGCGCACCTGGCGGATGAAGTCCATCAGGTTCTGCGACGGGTTGCCTTCGATGTTGTATTCGCGATCAGGCCAGGCCTTCATCAAGGCGGCCAGCTCGAACACGTCCTGGCCGCGGATGTGCCGCTCGTCGGGCCGGGGATGCACGGTGATGCCCTGCGCGCCCGCCCGCAGGCACAGCTCGGCCGCGCGCGTGACGCTCGGAATGCCCAGGTGGCGCGTGTTGCGCACCAGGGCGACCTTGTTGACGTTGACCGACAGGGCGGTGGTCGGGTGCGAGGGGCGGTGTGGCTGGTTCATAGGGCCTGCAGGTCGATCATGAGCTGGCGGGTGCGCAGCGTCGGGCTGCCGCAATGGTATTGCAGCAGGGCACGCAGCTGGGGCTTGAGTTCGGCCGAGACGGCAACGCAGGCCCGCAGTGTGGCGGTATAGCTGGCGGCATCGTCCAGCGCCCGCTGCAATGCCTGCCACTGGCTGCCCGGCAGCCCGCCCCGCTCGACCGCCGAGGCAGCGCGCAGGCCTCCTTCGGGGACCAGCGTGTAGCGCGTGCCGGCCTGCAGGGGGGCCAGGGTCATGGTCTGGACGTCGAGGCTGGGCAACAGGCCGATCTCGCGCAGCAGCAGCAGTTCGAAACTGCGCAGCACGGGCTCCAGGGCGTCGCCATGCTCGCTGGCCAGCACCCGCACCACGCCCGCGTAGGCGTCGAACAGCGCGGCGTGCGGGTCCGCGCGGGCCAGCAGGCGCAGCAGCAGTTCGTTGAGGTACAGGCCCGACAGCAGGGCGTCGCCCGTGGGCATCACGTGGCCGCCCACCCACTCGGCGCCCTTGAGCGCGTGGATGTCCGCGTCGCCATTGCCGGCCAGGGTGTAGGTCAGCAGCAGGGGCTGCAGCGGCAGCAGCACCGGTCGGAAGTTGGAGCTGGGCTTCTTCGCGCCCTTGGCCACCAGGGCGACGCGGCCGTAGTGGCGGCTGAAGACCTCCAGGATCAGGCTGGACTCGCTCCAGTCGTAGCTGTGCAGCACGAAGGCAGGTTCATCGGAGATGCGCTTGGCGGCAGCCACGTGGGGGTCGCAGGGGTAGGCGTGAGGATGGAGTGTGGCGGCGGCTCAACCAACGCCGGCCACCCGGCGGGCAGCGGGCGCTGATGGCATGCACTTACTCGTAGCCGAAGGAACGCACCCGGGCTTCATCGTCAGCCCAGCCGGAGCGGACCTTGACCCACAGCTCCAGGAACACCTTGGCATCCATGAGCTTTTCCAGCTCCTGCCGCGCCTCGGTGCCGATGCGCTTGAGCCGCTCACCCTTGTCGCCGATGACCATCATCTTGTGGTTGTCCCGCTCCACCACGATGGTGGCGGCGATCTTGACCAGTCGCTTGTGCTGCTTGCTCGCCTCTTCCTCGAACTTGTCGATGACGACGGTGGAGGTGTAGGGCAGTTCATCCCCGGTGAAGCGGAACAGCTTTTCGCGCACGGTTTCGGAGGCCAGGAATTTCTCGCTGCGGTCGGTCAGTTCGTCCTCGCCGTACCACCAGCCCTGCTCGGGCAGGTATTTTTCGCAGATGCCGAAAAGGCGCTCGATGTCGCCCTTGTTCTTAGCCGACATGGGCACGAATTCGGTGAACGGATGGCGCTCCTGCATGCTCTTGAGCCAGGGCGCGATCTCCGCGCGGCGGTGCACCATGTCGAGCTTGTTCGCCACCAGGAGCGTGGGAATGCCGGGCTTGAACAGCGAGAGTACCTTGGCATCGGCCAGCGTGAAGTTGCCGGCCTCCACCACGAACAGGATCAGGTCCACGTCGCCGATCGCCCCCATCACGGTCTTGTTCAGGGACTTGTTGAGCGCGGTGGCGTGGCGCGTCTGGAAGCCCGGCGTGTCCACGAAAATGAACTGCGTCTGCTCGCGGGTGCGGATGCCGGTGATGCGGTGGCGCGTGGTCTGCGCCTTGCGCGAGGTGATGCTGATCTTCTGCCCCACCAGCGCATTGAGCAGCGTGGACTTGCCCACGTTGGGCTTGCCCACGATGGCGATCACGCCGCAGCGCTGGCCGGGGACGGCCGCGGGGGCGCCCGCCGCCGCGAGCATGGCCTCCAGGTCATTTTGCGCCCCTGCGCTTGCTGCACCTTCGTCACCAGCTACATCTTTGGTAGCATCATTCATAGATTCTTTGCTTTCAATGTGGCCAGCATGGCCACCGCTGCGGCCTGCTCGCCGGCCCGGCGGGAGCCGCCGATGCCACGCTCGGTCAGGCCCAACTCGGGAATGTCGCATTCGACATCGAAGGTCTGGCGGTGCGCCGCCCCGACCGTCGCCACCACGCGGTACTGCGGCAGCTTCATTTTGCGGCCCTGGAGCCACTCCTGCAACGCGGTTTTGGCATCCTTGGACGCCGCCTGCATCTGCGGGTTGATCTCGACACCCTGGAACAGGCGGTGCACCAGCGCCTCCGCGCTGCCATACCCCGCGTCAAGGTACACCGCGCCGATGAGCGCCTCCAGCGCATCGGCCAGGATGGACGGCCGCTGCTGGCCGCCGGATTTGGACTCCCCCTCCCCCAAACGCAGCACCTCGGAAATCTTGAGGCCCAGCGCCAGCTGGTGCAGGGTGTCCTGCTTGACGAGGTTGGCACGGACACGGGACAAATCGCCTTCCGGCAAGGCCGACAATTGCCGATAGAGCAGGCTTGCGACCGCCAGATTCAACACGGAATCACCCAGAAACTCCAGCCGCTCGTTATGGTCGGCCGAAAAGCTGCGGTGCGTGGTGGCGCGCTGGAGAAGGGATGGATCGGAAAAAACATGCTGCAGGCGGGACTGCAGCGCTTGAAGGCCGGCGTGCACTAATTTGTGTGTCCTTCAAAGCGGTAGACAAGATAGGCCGGACCCGCCAGCGCGATTTCGCGGGAGTACTTGTAGGACACCACGACCTTGTCGCCACGCTTGCCCACCTCCAGGTCCTTGCCCTGGATGGAGGCAATGTTGTCAATTGCCGCTGCGCGGTCAAACGCCGCCTGAACACCAGCCACGGAGCTTTCTACTTTGGCCTTTTCAACGGCTTTTTTAATGGCCACATATTCAAGAAAAATGGGGACCGACTGGCCGCCAATGGCGAAAACGGCCACAGCCAGGACACCAATGAAGACCAGACCAAAAAAAGACAATCCGCGCTGGCGCGACCGGCTGGCCACGCGATGGACTTTCACCATGATGTATTCCCTCTCCTTGTTTGCCTTGACGGCCGTGGCTTAGTGGAATGAACCGATGCGCTTGAGGTTACCGAAATTCATCCAGACAAAAAAGGCCTTCCCGACGATATTGCCTTCTGGAACGAATCCCCAGTAGCGCGAATCGAGCGAGTTGTCCCGGTTGTCCCCCATCATGAAATAGTGGCCTTCCGGCACCTTGCAGACGACGCCTTCGACACTGTAGCGGCAGTTTTGCCGGTAGGCAAAATTGCTCGCGCCCTGCACGAAGGCAGGAACATCGGGGTTGTTCAGCAAGCGATGCGGCTGCGGGCCCAGTTGCTCTTCAAACTGCTTGAAGTAGCGCATCGAATCCTCTTCGAAGAAATCCGGCGCTGCCTTGGTATCCACGGCTTGGCCGTTGATCGTGAGGCGCTTGTTGAGGTAGGCGACCTCGTCCCCCGGCACTCCGACCACCCGCTTGATGTAGTCCAGGCTGGGCTGTGGCGGGTAGCGAAACACCAGCACATCCCCCCGCGCAGGCTTGGTGCCTTCGGTGATCTTGGTGTGGATGACCGGCAGGCGGACACCGTAGGTGAACTTGTTCACCAGGATCAGGTCGCCCACCAGCAGCGTGGGAATCATGGAACCCGACGGAATCTTGAAAGGCTCGAACAGAAATGACCTCAGCAGGAACACCGCGACGATCACCGGGAACAGTCCTGCGGTCCAGTCCAGCCACCAGGGCTGCATGAGCAGCCTCCCCTTGGCTTCCTGGACATCCACATCAACCTTCTGGATGCCCATGCGGTCCAGTTCGGCGCGGCGCTGCACGGCGGCATCTTCCACGGCCTGGGCCGCCCGGCGGCGCTGCGGCAAAAAGTACAGCCGCTCGGCCAGCCAGTAGGCACCCGTGACCACCGTGGCCAGGAACAACAGCAGGGCAAAGTTGCCTTCCACGGCCCCAAAGTACCAAGCGCCGATATACCCGCCAAATGCGGCCAGCACCACAGAGGTGAGAATCTGCATGGCCTGCATCAGTCTTCCACCTGCAAAATGGCCAGGAAGGCCTCCTGGGGCACCTCGACCGATCCAATCTGTTTCATGCGTTTCTTACCTGCTTTCTGCTTCTCGAGGAGCTTGCGCTTGCGGGTGATGTCACCGCCGTAACATTTTGCCAGCACGTTCTTGCGCAATGCCTTGATGGTTTCGCGCGCAATGATGTTGGCACCGATGGCGGCCTGAATGGCCACGTCGTACATCTGGCGGCTGATGATCTCGCGCATCTTGGCGACCACGGCACGGCCGCGGTACTGCGATTGCGAGCGGTGCACGATGATGGACAGCGCGTCGACCTTTTCACCGTTGAGCAGGATGTCGACCTTCACCACATCGGAGGCGCGGTATTCCTTGAACTCGTAGTCCATGGAGGCATAGCCGCGCGACACCGACTTGAGCTTGTCGAAGAAGTCGAGCACGATTTCGCCCAGCGGCATTTCGTAGGTGAGCATCACCTGGCGGCCGTGGTATGCCATGTTCATCTGCACGCCGCGCTTCTGGTTGGCCAGTGTCATCACCGGGCCCACATAGTCCTGCGGCATGTACAGATGCACCGTGACGATGGGCTCGCGGATCTCCTCCAGCCGCCCCTGGTCCGGCATCTTGGAGGGATTCTCGACCATGATCACTTCGCCATCGGCCTTGACCACCTGGTAGACCACGCTGGGCGCCGTGGTGATGAGGTCCTGGTCGAACTCTCGCTCCAGGCGCTCCTGCACGATTTCCATGTGCAGGAGCCCGAGGAATCCGCAACGAAAACCAAAGCCCAGCGCCTGGCTCACTTCGGGTTCGTAGTGCAGCGAGGCGTCGTTGAGCTTGAGCTTTTCCAGCGCATCGCGCAGCGAGTCGTACTCGCTCGCTTCGGTGGGGTACAGCCCCGCAAAAACCTGCGGCTGGATTTCCTTGAAGCCGGGCAAGGCCTCGGCGGCGGGGCCTGCGTTGTTGGGCAGCTTCTTTTCCAGCGTGATCGTGTCGCCGACCTTGGCGGCCTGCAGCTCCTTGATGCCCGCGATGATGTAGCCCACCTGCCCCGCATCCAGCGAATTGCGCGGCTCGTTGGCGGGCGTGAACACCCCCAGGTTGTCGGCGTTGTACACGGCGCCACTGGCCATCATCTTGATGCGCTCGCCCTTGAGCAGCCGCCCGTCCACCACGCGCACCAGCATCACGACGCCGACATAGCTGTCAAACCAGCTGTCGATGATCATGGCCCGCAGCGGACCCTGCGCATTGCCGCGCGGCGCGGGCACCTTGGCGACGATGGCTTCCAGGATCTCCTCGATGCCCATGCCCGTCTTGGCGGAACATGGAATGGCATCCGTGGCGTCGATGCCGATCACGTCCTCGATCTCGGCCTTGGCGTTGTCCGGATCCGCATTGGGCAGATCCATCTTGTTGAGCACCGGCACGACCTCGACACCCAGGTCCAGCGCCGTGTAGCAGTTCGCGACCGTCTGGGCTTCGACGCCCTGGGATGCATCGACCACCAGCAACGCGCCCTCGCAGGCAGACAGCGAGCGGCTCACTTCATACGAGAAGTCCACATGACCCGGCGTGTCGATCAGATTGAGGTTGTAGACCTGGCCATCCTGTGCCTTGTATTGCAGTGCCGCCGTCTGCGCCTTGATGGTTATCCCACGCTCCTTTTCGATGTCCATCGAGTCCAGAACCTGGGCCTCCATCTCACGGTCCGCAAGGCCGCCACAGCGCTGGATCAAGCGATCAGCGAGCGTCGACTTGCCATGGTCGATGTGCGCAATGATGGAAAAATTTCTGATGTGGTTCATCAACGGAAAGCGTCAAGTGATTGAATTAAAACGGAGCACACAAGAAAAAAGGGCGCGTCGAATGGCGACGCGCCCTGAACCAACAATCATTGGCAACTGCGATAGTTGGAGCTTCATTGTAGGCAAAAAGCCCGCAGGAAAAAGCCCATACGACTGCATCCAGGGGGAGTTGCCAGGGTGCAACAGGGCTTTTATTCACAACTTATTCACAGTCTGCACAACAACAACGCTGGACAACTTGTGGGTGAGCTGTGGATCAGCTGTGCATTGCACCAGCGCATCCCGCATCGTGAATCCGCGCCTGGCCAATATACAGATTAGCGTTGAACAGGAGCCTCTATTCTATCGAATCCAGTTGATAGACTTTGAAAAAGTTAGCAAAAGCTAACATTCATGCCTTCGGAGAGGTTCCAGCAAAAACGCCAAAAAACCTTTCGCCGCGGTCAAATAGCCCATTGCAAAAGTGGGGAATCGCCGCCCAGGCGCCCCCACCCGCACATCCGACGCCTCAGCGTCCGGGCCGGATCAAGGCATATTGCGCCCACTCTCCGCGTCGGTACAGCACATTGATGGCCTTGCTCTTGTCCGCCTTTGCCAGCACGGCTTCGAACTCCTTGACCCCCGATACCTCGGTGTTTGCGATCGCAAGAATCACGTCACCTTCGCGCAGGCCGGCACGCGCGGCAGCCTCCGTGGCGGTCGCCACCAGTACCCCGCCCTTGACCTTGAGTTCCTTCTTCTGCGCATCGGAAAGTTCAATCACCGCCAGCCCGATTTGCTGCGCAGCGGCCGATGCCTTGGGCTTCTCTTCCCGTTCTGCCGCTTTGGCGGCCGCGGGCTTGTCAGGCTCGATCTCGGCAATGGTGATGCCCAGATCCCGCGAAGCGCCCCGGCGGAATACGGTCATGGTGCTCTTGGTGCCGGGCTTGGTGTTGCCCACCAGCCGGGGCAAATCAGCCACCTTCTCGATGGTCTTGCCATCGAAACGGGTGATGATGTCCCCCGCTTCCACCCCGGCCTTGTCTGCCGGCGATCCAGCCTCCACGCCGGTCACCAGGGCCCCCTGCGCCTTGCCCAGGCCAATCGATTCCGCCACGTCCTTGGTGACCTGTCCGATCTGCACGCCGATGCGACCCCGCGTGACCCGCCCGGACGCGCGCAATTGTTCGCTCACCCGGATGGCTTCATCCATCGGGATGGCAAACGAAATACCCATGAATCCACCCGAGCGCGAATAGATCTGGCTGTTGATCCCCACCACCTCGCCGCGCATGTTGATCAGGGGCCCCCCCGAGTTCCCAGGGTTGATGGCCACGTCGGTCTGGATGAAGGGCAGGTAGTCGCCGGTATCGCGCTGCTTGGCACTGACGATGCCCGCGGTCACCGTGTTCTCCAGCCCGAAAGGCGAGCCAATCGCCATGACCCACTCTCCGACACGCAGGCGCCCCAGATCACCCACCTTCACTGCGGGCAGCCCGGTGGCCTCGATCTTGACCACGGCCACGTCCGTGCGCTTGTCCGCGCCGATGATCTTGGCCTTGAACTCACGCTTGTCGGTCAGCGTGACGATCACTTCATCGGCCCCCTCCACGACATGCGCGTTCGTCATGACAAACCCGTCCGTGGTCAGGATGAAGCCCGATCCCACGCCACGGGGCTGCTCGTCGTCCTGGGGCCGCTGCGGGCGCTGCTGCCTCGGCACGTTGGGAATCGGCACTCCGAAACGGCGGAAGAACTCCAGCATTTCCTCGTCCATGCCATTCGCGCTCGCGCGGCTGGAGGCCTTTTCCACGGTCCGTATGTTGACCACGGACGGTCCCACCTGGTCCACCAGGTCGGTAAAGTCTGGCAGGCCACGCACAGCTGCAGCGGGCTGCGCGAAGCCGGCCTGGGGCAAAAACGCTCCACCGGCAACCCCGGCGAACATGCACGCAAATGCTACGGAGCGCAGCGCATTTCCATCGAACTTCGGCATCATCGACCTTTCGTGAATTGTGACGAACGCAGTCATCAAACTGTATGTAACTGTGAAGAGTGTGCGGCCATTTGGTTCCCGCGCTGACGTGCTGTCTGCATGCCCCTCTGAAGGGCAGGCCGCAACCCGCAGCGGCCCGCCACCCCACGGAGTGGCAGCCGTGCAATCAGCGGGTGCGCTCCAATTGCCCGGCAAACAGGCGAAGGGTCTGCAGAGGTACCTCTCCGACCGCGGTGAGCCACACATCGGGCAAGACCCGCATCGCCAGCAATTGGGTGGCGCCCATGCTCGACACCTGGGGCTGCGCCGGGTGCCGCTGGGGATCAAACGGCTCCACGAACAGCGAGACCGACGCGAGGCCATCGGAGTACAGGCATTGCAGAACGCCCTGGGCATCGTCCGCGGCAGACACCGCGCGCCGATGGCAACTCACCGGAACAAATCCCGCGACCGGCTGGCGCAAGGCCCACCCCTCTGCCGACGCGGTGGTCTTGACCACGGCCGGTGCCACGACCTTGTAGCCCTCCGTGGCATCCATCAGGCGCGAGAGCTGCTCCACTCGCACGGGCGCATTCAGATCCAGCTCTGAAAACGCGGCCTGCTCCAGAACGCGGCCATCCGCAGCCAGTGTCTGCAGCTTCACGACAAGGCCGGTGTCCCGCTCGCTCCACAGCCTGTAGCCGAAACGCAGGGAGTCCACCGGCTTGAACCACACCACGTCCGCGACAAAACCCGCCACCCGCTCCTGCCCCACCGAACGCGAGACATAGAACTGGGAGATCGACGTGCCGTTGACCACAGGAACGCGCGGAAACTGCCCCGAGGCTTCGCGGCGGTCCGAGCGGACCACCCGGGACTGGGGCCAGAAAGTGCGCACCTCGTCATCGCGCCGGAAAATAGTCCGCGGCGTGCCGCTCAGCGCCTCCACGCGCTCCATCTGCTGCTGCCCTTCACAGGCGTGCCAGATGCGCGAACTGGCCATCGCGCCCGAGGCTGCAAGCACCACGAAGGTTCCCGCATAGGGCCGGATGCAGGGCGCGCTGTGCATGCGCTCAATCCATTGCACGATGGTGCGCGCCGCGGGCACCGGGGCCGCGTCTCCCAACGGACGAGGCGACTTTTCCGGTTGCGCCTCCCCCATTGCGGCGGAAAGCCCCGCCACGCACAGAAGCACCGCCACCCACCCGGACCTGAACCACCGACATGGCGCAATCACGCTATTGCCCGCAACCCCTGTATTGGTCATCGCACGGTCTCAGCACAAAGAGCCATCCTTGACTCAGCGGCCGGGTGTCTCAAATGTCGCATTGCGCAGGAAGCCCGCGGGCATCTGCAGGGCGGAAGTGCTGCCAAACTGCTTGTGCGCCGCCAGCAACTCGTCCAGGCGGGGATCGCGAATCATCACCTGTGCCCCACCTTCGGCATCCGCCACGGCCACCACGGGCGTGCCAGCGGTGCTGGGCGCGGATTCCGGCGCAAGAGCGAGCTGGGCACCGCCCGACGGACCCGCCGCACCAGTGCCTTGCAGGCTGGCCAAGGAGGTCCATCCAATCGCGGCCACCGCCGCCAGCGATGCAAAACCAGCGACCATCTTCCAGCGGAAGACGGACGCATTCGCGGCACTCTCCATCACGGGAGCCACCACTGCCACCTGCACCGGGGGCTGAACGCCCAGGGCAGGCCCTTCCTTGGCGAGCTCATCGCGCAGCCGTGCCATGAAATCCGGGCTGGAGGGCCGCGCCAGATCGGACGAACGCAATACGTCACCCACCAGGTGATAGAGCTGCCACGCCGCATGCCCCTCGGCTTGCTCCGCGTAGGCCAGGGCATCGGCCAACTCATCCCCCTGCAACTGGCCATCGGCCAGTGCAGACAACTGTTCGCGCCTGTGCATCTCATTCACCACGGCGCCCTCTGCCAATCCATCGCTACGTACAGCCTTGTTCATTTCATTACCTCACCACCGTTTGCCCGACTGGTTTTCAAGCAAGGGGCGCACTTTTGCCGAAATGGCCTCACGCGCCCGGAAAATCCGGGACCGCACCGTGCCAATGGGGCAATCCATGGCCGTTGCGATCTCTTCGTAACTCAGTCCCTCGATCTCGCGCAAGGTCACCGCCTGGCGCAGATCTTCGGGTAATGCCTCCATGGCCGCATTGACGGCTTGCGCGATTTCTCGGGCCGCGAGCACGGTTTCGGGGGTTTCTTCGCTGGTTAGTTCGTGTCCGAGGCGGGAAGTTTCATCTTCATCCTCATTCCCTCGCAGCGCATTCTCCGAAATGACGGGATTGCGTTTCATGTCCATCAGCGCCTTCTTGGCGGTATTGACGGCAATCCGGTAGAGCCAGGTATAGAACTGCGCATCGCCGCGGAACTGATGCAGTGCGCGGTAGGCACGGATGAACGTCTCCTGTGCGATGTCCTGCACGAGGTCGGTGTCGCGCACCATGCGCCCAATGAGGCGCTCGATGCGGCGCTGGTACTTGATGACCAGTAGCTCATAGGCGCGCTGATCGCCCGCCACCGTGCGCTCCACCAGTTGGAGATCGCTGTCTTCGGAAGGGGAAGGCGGAATTACAGTCATGGATACTCAGGATTCACGCCCCACGGCTGCTGCCGGGGCGGTTTCGTCAGCGTTGCCAGCGCCCGGTCTGGGGCGCGAATATACCGCACGGCGCAGATCCATCCAACGTTCAGGCTGGGTGGAACGCTCCAGCCACAGCCAGATGCGGCCGCGCCCCGCGGGCCGCGCATGCAGCCACAGATGCGATTGCACGTCGAGAAGGACTTCCGGGGAAGCGGAAAGTGCCGCCAATGTGTCGCCGGGCTGCCCACTCTCCAGAGCCCAGGACTGTCCGTCCCAGCGAATGGCACCAGAAAGCTGGTGAACCCAGAAGTGCAGTGCGCTGGCGGCGGCCACGAGCCAGAGCCCGCCGCCGGCCAGAACAGGCCAGAGGGAGCCCGCACCCGAGCCTCGAAAGAACCACGCCCCGAGCCCGCCCGCGCCTGCCAGCAGCACGCCAGCCAGCACACAGCCCAGGGCACGGCTGCGCCGCAGGGGGTACAGCACCGCCGGCGGCCGCCGCGAGGAGATCACGTCCATGGCGCGCCACCGGTCACCAAAAGCCCACGGCCCAAGCAGGGGCACAGCTTCGCGGCGGGCCCGCCCTCGGGCTCAAGGCAACAACAAGGCAGAAAGGCCTTGTCATCCAGCGCGGCAGGATGTGGTGCCAGAGGATCAGACGCGTTTGAAGACCAGGGTTCCGTTGGTGCCGCCAAAACCGAAGTTGTTCTTGACGGCCACGTCGATCTTCATGTCACGCGCCGTGTTGGCGCAGTAATCCAGATCGCACTCCGGATCCTGATTCAGCAAATTGATGGTCGGCGGCACCTTTTGCTCATGCAGCGCCAACACCGTGAAGATGCTCTCGATACCACCCGCGCCGCCCAGCAAGTGGCCGGTCATGGATTTGGTAGAACTCACCACGGTCTTGTAGGCATGGTCGCCCAAGGCCGCCTTGATGGCATTTGTTTCGTTGATGTCACCCAGGGGCGTGGAAGTACCGTGGGCGTTCAGGTAGTCGACCTGGTCGGCATTCATGCCCGCATTGCGCAAGGCGTTCAGCATGGCGCGGCGCGGGCCATCCATGTTGGGGGCCGTCATGTGCCCGGCATCGGCACTCATGCCAAAGCCGCTCAATTCTGCGTAAATCTTGGCACCCCGGGCTTTGGCATGCTCGTATTCTTCCAGCACCATCACGCCGGCGCCCTCGCCCAGCACAAAACCATCGCGGTCCTTGTCCCAGGGGCGGGATGCTGTCTTGGGGTCGTCGTTGCGGGTGGACAGGGCACGCATGGCCGCGAACCCCCCGATGCCCAGCGGCGATACGGTGGATTCCGTGCCACCGGCGACCACCACGTCGGCATCGCCGTACTCGATCATCCGGCCGGCCTCGCCGATGCAGTGCAGGCCCGTGGTGCAGGCAGTGACCACCGCCAGGTTGGGGCCCTTGAAGCCAAAGCGCATGGACACGTGGCCCGCCACCATGTTGATGATGGACGCCGGCACGAAGAACGGCGTGATGCGACGGGGGCCGCGGCTGACCAGTTCCGCGTGGGTGTTCTCGATCAGTGGCAGGCCACCAATCCCCGATCCGATCACACAGGCAATGCGCGTGGCGAACTCTTCGCTGAGCGCCTCACCCGTGGGCAGGCCGGCATCCTGCACCGCCTGCGCAGCTGCCGCGATGCCGAAATGAATGAAGCTGTCCATCGCGCGCGCATCCTTGGCGCTGATGTACGACTCCAGGTCAAGACCTTTGACCTCCCCCGCGATCTTGCAGGCGAAGTTCGACGCGTCGAACTTGGTGATGAGATCAATGCCGGATTTTCCGGCAAGGAGGTTGGCCCAGGATTCGGCCACCGTGTTGCCCACGGGGCTGACGCATCCCAGGCCGGTCACGACAACGCGACGACGGCTCATGCGTAAAAAACCTTCTGCTGATCGCTTGAGTCAGGCGCAGAGCGCCGCTCAGGCCTTCTGGTGGGTATTGGCGTAGTCGATGGCGTTTTGCACCGTGGTGATCTTCTCGGCGTCTTCATCCGGAATCTCGATGCCGAATTCGTCTTCCAGCGCCATCACCAGCTCCACCGTGTCAAGCGAGTCGGCACCGAGGTCTGCCACGAAGGCCTTTTCATTGGTGACTTGGGACTCTTCCACGCCGAGTTGTTCGGCAATGATTTTTTTGACGCGTGCTTCGATATCGCTCATGGTTTCCCTCTGGGGGTTGTGAATGAATCCGCGATTCTAGCTGCTTCAGGAGAAGCCCCTCAGCAGCCCGCCGTCCGGATGAACCGGCGTTATCTTCCATCAATTACATATACATGCCGCCATTGACATGCAACTCCTGCCCGGTGACATAGCCAGCCTCGCGCGAAGCCAGGTAGGCCACCGCATGGGCGATGTCTGCGGGCTTGCCCATGTGGCCCAGGGGAATCTGCGCATTGAGCGCTTTTTGCTGGTCTTCGGGCAACACGGAGGTCATGTCGGTTTCGATAAAACCCGGCGCCACACAGTTGACCGTGATGCCGCGGCTGCCCAGTTCGCGGGCCAGTGCGCGCGCCATGCCGGCCACGCCCGCCTTGGCGGCCGCGTAGTTGGCCTGGCCTGGATTGCCCGAGGCACCCACCACGCTGGTGATGCTGATGATGCGCCCAAAACGCTGCTTCATCATCGGACGGATCGCCGCACGGCTCACGCGAAAGACGGCCTTGAGATTGGTGTCGAGCACCGCGTCCCAGTCGTCGTCCTTCATGCGCATGGCCAGCGTATCGCGGGTGATGCCCGCATTGTTCACCAGCACATGCAATCCGCCCTGCTGCTTGACGATGGCATCCAGCAGCGCATCAACGGCGGCCGCATCGTTCACGTTCAGGTTGGCGCCGCGGCAGCCCGGATAGGCCGACAGGGCCTGGCTGATGCGCTCAGCCCCCTCGTCGGTCGTGGCCGTGCCCACCACTTGATAGCCACGAACAGCCAGTTCCAGCGCAATGGCCGCGCCAATGCCGCGCGATGCGCCTGTCACCAACGCCACCTGCGCGGCCGATGAGGTTTCCGTCATGCCAGCAACTCCCGGGTTTCGGCCAGCGTGGCCGGATCAAACATTGCACCACCCACCAACTCGGGGTCGATGCGCTTGGTCAGGCCAGCCAGCACCTTGCCAGGGCCACTTTCAACAATATGGGTCACGCCGCGCGCCTTGAGGGCCTGCACGCATTCCACCCAGCGCACGGGGCCAAAGGCCTGCCGGTACAGCGCATCCCGGATCGCATCCGCGTCCTGGCGAACCGCGACATCCACGTTGTTCAGCACAGGGATCTGGGGAACGGCAAACGCCACATCCGCCAGCGCCAGCCGCAGCTTCTCGGCGGCGGGCTTCATCAGGCTGGAATGAAAGGGTGCGGAGACAGGCAACAGCAATGCACGCTTGGCACCCGCCGCCTTGAGAACTTCGCAGGCCTTGTCGACACCAGCCTTGGTCCCTGCAATGACGGTCTGGATGGGGTCGTTGAAATTGACCGCCTCGACCACCTCGGACGTGCCCGCACCCAGCGAAGCCAGCGCCTCGGCGCAGCCCGCGATGACCTTGGAGGCTTCCATGCCCAGAATCGCCGCCATCGCTCCGGTGCCGACGGGCACGGCCTCCTGCATGGCGGCCGCCCGCAGGCGCACCAGTGGCGCGGCCTGGGCCAGCGTCAGCACCCCCGCCGCCACCAGCGCCGAATATTCGCCCAGCGAATGGCCAGCCACAGCCACGGGAGCCGCGCCGCCCTCCGCGCGCCACACGCGCCATGCAGCGACCCCCGCCACCAGCATCACGGGCTGCGTATTGGTGGTCAGCGCAAGCGCCTCCTTGGGGCCGTCCTTGATCAACAGGCCGACGTTCTCGCCCAGGGCATCCGATGCCTCCTGCAGGGTCTGGACGACCACCGGGTGATCGCCCCATCCGTCGAGCATGCCCACCGATTGCGAGCCTTGCCCCGGAAAGACAAATGCAAAAGATTTCATGAAAAATCCAGAAATATGATTGAAATCGAGTCCCAGCGCTTATTCAATAAGCGCTGAAAGCTATAACTTCAGGAGCACCGCGCCCCAGGTAAAGCCACCGCCCACACCTTCGAGCAGCAGGGTCTCGCCCTTTTTGACCTGGCCGGAGCGCACCGCGTGGTCCAGCGCGAGGGGAATGGAAGCGGCCGATGTATTGCCATGCTGGTCCACCGTGACCACCACCTTGTCCATGGACAGCTTGAGCTTGCGGGCGGTGCCCTGCATGATGCGGATGTTGGCCTGGTGCGGGATCAGCCAGTCGATGTCGGCCTCCGTCATGCCCGCCTTCGCGAGCACCGCATGTGCGGCCTTTTCGAGCACCCCGACAGCGAGCTTGAAAACAGCCTGCCCGTCCATCTTGAGGACCGGGTCCCCCAGCACCTGGCCACCGGCCACGTTGCCGGGCACGCACAGGATTCCCACATGCCTGCCGTCGGCGTGCAGGTCGCTGGACAGGATGCCGGGCGTCTCAGAGGCTTCCAGCACCACAGCACCCGCCCCATCGCCAAACAGCACGCAGGTGGTACGGTCGTTGAAGTCCAGGATACGGCTGAAAACCTCAGCGCCAATGACCAGCGCGCGGTTGGCGGCCCCCGTCTGGATCATGGCATCCGCCACGGACAGGGCATAGACAAAACCGCTGCACACCGCCTGCACATCAAACGCCGGGCAACCATTGGCGCCCAGCTTGTTCTGCAATATGCAGGCAGCCGAAGGAAACACCATGTCCGGCGTGGACGTGGCCACGATGATCAGATCGATGTCCGTGGGCTGCAGCCCCGCGGCCTCCAGGGCGTTGCGCGCGGCTTCCAGCCCCAGATCGCTGCTGGCGACATCAGGCGCCGCGAAATGGCGGGCGCGGATGCCCGTGCGCTCCACGATCCATTCGTCCGAGGTTTCTATGCCGCGCTGGGCCAGTTCGGCCACCAGATCAGCGTTGGTCAGCCGGCGCGGGGGCAGGTAGCTGCCGGTGCCGGTAATGCGGGAGTAGCGTCTCATCAATGTGTGATCGTCGCCGCAACGCCAGGCTGGGGCTGTGCATCTGCAGGCACCAGAAGAGGCGCTGCATGCGCAATCCGGGTCCGGACACGGTCGAGCAAGTTGTTGCGGGCTGCATCATACGCCCGGTTCAACGCCTGCTCGAAGGCCATTGTGTCAGCCGACCCATGGCTCTTGAACACCAGTCCACGCAGCCCCAGAAGGGCCGCACCGTTGTACCGACGGTAGTCCATACGCTTCATCAGCGCTTTTAAGACCGGATAGGCAGTGATGGCAGCAACTTTGGTGAAGATGTTGCGCGAGAACTCGGTCTTGAGCGCACCGATGATCATCGACGCGACGCCTTCGCTGGCCTTGAGGGCCACGTTGCCGACAAAGCCGTCACACACGACGATATCCACCGTTCCCTTGAAGATGTCATTGCCTTCGACATTTCCATAGAAATTCAGATCGCCAGAATTGGCAGCAGATCGCAGGAGTTCACCTGCTTTTTTAATCACTTCGCTGCCCTTGATGACTTCCTCACCGATATTGAGGAGACCCACCGTCGGCTCGCCGCCATCCCTGAGGGCGGACACCAGCGCGGAGCCCATGACGGCGAACTGAAGCAGGTGCTCCGCAGAGCAATCCACGTTGGCGCCCAGGTCCAGTACCGTGGTGGCGCCGCCGGCGGCATTGGGCATCTGCGTGGCGATGGCCGGGCGGTCGATGCCGTCGAGCGTCTTGAGCAGATAGCGGGCAATGGCCATCAGGGCGCCGGTATTGCCTGCGGAGACAGCCGCCGAGGCGGCGCCATCCTTGACCTGCTGGATCGCCACGCGCATCGAAGAGTCCTTCTTCCTGCGCAGGGCCACCTCCACGGGGTCATCCATGGCCACCACTTCGGAAGCGGGCACGATGGTGGCGCGGTCGTGCGAGAACGACTGCAGGCTGTCCGCCAGGCCAACGAGCAGCAGGCGGGCATCAGGGTGGTTATCTAGGAACTGACGGCACGCCGCGAGCGTGACGCGGGGGCCATGGTCGCCCCCCATGCAGTCAACAGCCAGTGTGATCATGGGCGACTTGTCCGACCGGCCAGACAGGCCGGAAGATGAAATGCAACGGTCAAAACAAAGGCCCGCGCTACGATTTCAGTAGCAACGGGCCTTTGGATGGGGCGAAAGTCAGGCTTCAGACTTGTTCTTCAGCACCTGGCGGCCGCGGTAGAAGCCGTTGGGGCTGATGTGGTGGCGCAGGTGCGTTTCACCGGTCGTGGGTTCCACGGCAATGCCCGGCACATTCAGGGCATTGTGCGAGCGGTGCATGCCGCGCTTGGAAGGGGACTTTTTGTTTTGCTGAACGGCCATGATGGCTCCTGGTCTTGAATAGGTTGGTAAAAACGCGATCAGCCCATTAAAGACACGAGGGGATTCGCGCGAAGCCCTCGATTATAGCCTAAATGGCTCGCGGCCTCTTCATGACCCTTTGCCGGGTTTTCGCAGGCCCGCCAGCGCGGCAAATGGGTTGGGCTTCTCGGCGTTGGCCTCTTCGAAATCCTCATCCGAGGAAGCCAGGGGCACCGAGGTCGGGCATTCGTCGTGCTTGGGCACCACGGGCAGCGCCATCAGCAATTCGTCTTCGATCAGCTCGCGCAGATCAAATTCGCGGCTCATGGCCAGCAGGTCTTCCTCGCTCTCGTCGTCCAGCGCCTCGGCCGTGGCTTCGTCGGCCACGAAGCGGAACTCGCGGTCCACCTCCAAGGGGACATCCACCGGGGTCATGCAGCGCTGGCACTCCATGGGGAAACTGGCCTGCACCTTGAGATGCAGCCACACCTGGCCCATGCCACCCAGCGCCGTGCGCACTTCGCCGACCGCCTCCCAGTCCACCATCAGGTCCGGGTGCAGGCCCTTGGCCTCCTGGGCCAGGCGTTCGTACTTCAAGAGCGAATCGTGGCCCGACAGCCGACCGCCCGCCTGTGCAAAGGCTTTCACGTCCAGGCGCTGTGCGGAGAATTCCTTGGTCATGGCGGCAGTGTAAGAGAATCGGCGCATGCATCAATCCCCTCCCCTGCAACGCCCTCTGGTATTGGGCTCCACCTCGCGGTACCGACGCGAATTGCTCCAGCGGTTGAACCTGCGTTTCGACGTTGCCGCCCCCGATGTGGACGAGACGCCCCGCCCGGGCGAGGTCCCGCGCGCGCTGGCCTTGCGCCTGGCGGTGGCCAAGGCCCAGGCGGTGGCCCGCCAGCACCCCGATGCCGTGGTGATCGGCTCCGACCAGGTCGCCGACCTTGCGGGCGAACCCCTGGGCAAGCCGGGCCACCACGAGCGCGCGGTGCAGCAGTTGCGCCAGATGCGGGGCCAGACCGTGGTGTTCCAGACCGCCGTGGCCGTGGTGTGCGCCGCCACGGGCTTCGAGCAGGTGGACCTGGCTGCGGTGGAGGTGAAATTCCGCGACCTGTCCGACGCAGAGATAGAGCGCTACCTGCGCGCCGAGCAGCCCTACGACTGCGCGGGCAGCGCCAAGAGCGAAGGCCTGGGCATCGTGCTGCTCGATGCCATCGTGAGCGACGACCCCACCGCGCTCATTGGGCTGCCCCTGATCCGCACCTGCCGCATGCTGCGGGCGGCAGGGCTGGTACTGCCGTGATGAAACATCCCCCGAGCCGCTTCGCGCCGCCACCCTCTCTTTGCGCAGAAGGGCACGCCCCGGCCTGGGCTGCGCCAGTTGCCTGGACGGCCGGTACCACGCAGCCCCATGGAGACCAGCGATGAACGCAAGAACCGGAACGCTGTACCTGGTGCCCGCGCCGCTCGATTTTGGCTGCGACAGCCAGGTTCCGCTGCAGGATGCGCTGCCCGCCAGCACCTTGCAGACCGCGGCGCGGCTCACCCACTGGGTGTGCGAGAACGCCAAGAGCACCCGCGCCTACCTCAAGCGCGTCGATGCCCTCCACCCCCTGGCCGCTTCCCTGCAGCAGCAGCAGATCACCGAACTGCCGCGCGAGGTGCACAAGAAGGGAGACCATGGCGACAAGGGGTCGGCCCCCTTCGATGCCCGCCCCCTGCTGGCCGCCGCGCTGGCGGGGCATGACATGGGACTGGTCAGCGAGGCGGGCATGCCCGCCGTGGCCGACCCGGGCTCGTCCGTGGTGCGCGCCGCGCACGATCTGCAGATCCCCGTGGCCCCCCTGGTGGGCCCGGTGTCGCTGCTCCTCGCACTGGCGGCCAGCGGCCTGAACGGGCAGAACTTCGCGTTCGTCGGTTATCTGCCACAGGACAGCCAGGAGCGCACCCAGCGCATCAAGGAACTCGAAGGCCTGGCCCTCAAGACAGGGCAGACCCAGCTCTTCATCGAAACCCCGTACCGCAATGCGGCCCTGTGGCAGGCGCTGGTCCAGGCGCTGCAACCCCACACCCGGCTGGCGCTGGCCAGCGGGCTGACGCTGCCGGACGCACGCATCCGCAGCCAGCTGGTGCGGCAATGGCGCCAGCAGCCCGAGCCCCCCGACAACCGCACCCCCGTGGTGTTCGCATTGGGCCGCTGACATGCAGCCGCATTCGATTGCTATATTTTTAATAGCTTGTAGCGCTTATATGACAAGCGCAGAGGCCATTATTCGTTGTGAATTGAACGGCAAGGCCATCAACATCTCCAACGGTGCCGAAACGGCCGGACAGTCCGGGCTCGTGCGCTGCCGCGAAGAGGACACGGGCCATGTCCAGCGAGAGCAGGAGCTGCGCGATGGCAAGTACCTCGGCCAGGAGCGCATGTTCGACCGCGAAGGCCGCCTGCAGCGCGAGCGCACGGTGAACGAACGCGGCAACAGCCACGGCCGGGTGGCCGAGTTCTGGCCCAACGGCCAGGTGCGGCGCGAGGAAACCGCCGACAACGGCCGCACCCAGGGCGCGGTGCGCCGCTTCGATGCCACCGGCCGCGTGGAGCGGGTGTCGTTCCATGGCGACGGGCAGGAGCTCTTTCATGTGGAGACCAACGGCAGGGGCCAGCCCACGCGCCTGCTCTGCCCCCGTGCCAGCGTGCTGCCCGAAGACCGCAAGCTCTGCGGCTTCGATGGCGCCACCGACACCCTGCTGCACGCGGAAAACGGGACCCCAACCGCACAGCTTCGGTACGACCAGGGCCGCCTGCTGAGCGCCACCGAATGGACCAGCGGCGGCCTCGTCTCCGCCCAGCAGCTCGTGGTGGAAGGCCGGCGCGTTCACCGCAGCTTCCACACCGAAGGCGGCAGGAGCGTGCTGCGCGAGGAACGCGTTTTCGCCCCCGACGAGCGCGCGCTGCGCGACACCCGGGGCCCTCTGTGGAGCACCCGGCGCTACGGCGCATCGGGCCAGCTCATCGAGCAGCGCGGTTTTGACGGCGGGCGCGAGGTGCAGGTGGAGCACTGGTACCTCAACGGGTCCGTGCGCGAACGCAGCACCTGGAGCGGCACCGGCGAGCAGGCCCGCCTGCTGCGCGAGATGCACCGCGACGACGGCAGCCTCCTGCGGCGCGACCAGCTCACCAAGGACCAGTGGCCCGTGGGAACGCAGCAGGCGTTCCACGACAACGGCCGGCTGGCGATGGAAGAGCAGTATTCCGCCCCCGATGCCCGCGGCCGCACGCGTCTCACGGCGCGCAAGCAGTGGGACGAAGCGGGCAAGCTCGTGGCGGACGACACCATTCTTGAAGATGGCTCGCGCCAGCGCAGGGCCGGCGGGCTGGACAGCTGAAGCAGGCATCAGACCCCTGCCCCTCCACCCTCCTGCCGCCCCTGAGGCTTGCACCGCCCGGTCAGCGGCGCCATTCGCACACGCCCATACGCAAAAATGCCCCGGATGGAATCTCCACCCAGGGCATTGGCTGCGAGTGGCCCGCAGGCCAGATCAGGTGGCGTCAGCGCAGCTGCGGCCCCGCCACCGACAGCGACTTGACCGCGCCCACGCCGATGGCGGCGCCAAAACGCTTGACCAGGCGCTCGGCCACGTTGTCGCGGCGGGTGTAGTCGATGATGTCCTCGGCCTTCACCACCTCGCGCGCCACGTAGTCCAGGTTGCCCAGCTTGTCTGCCAGGCCCATTTCCACGGCCTGCTGGCCGGTCCAGAACAGGCCGCTGAACGTGTCGGGCGTGGTCTTGAGGCGGTCGCCGCGCCCGGCCTTCACCACGGCGATGAACTGCTGGTGGATCTGGTCGAGCATGGTCTGCGCGTAGGCGCGCTGCTTTTCGGTCTGCGGGCTGAACGGGTCGAGAAAGCCCTTGTTCTCGCCAGCGGTCAGCAGGCGGCGCTCCACGCCCAGCTTTTCCATGGTGCCGGTGAAGCCGAAGCCATCCATCAGCACGCCGATGCTGCCCACGATGCTGGCCTTGTCCACATAGATGTCGTCCGCCGCGGCGGCGATGTAGTACGCGGCCGAGGCGCAGGTTTCCTCCACCACGGCATAGATCGGCTTGTTGTGCTTGGCCTTCAGGCGCACGATCTCGTCGTTGATGATGCCGGCCTGCACCGGGCTGCCGCCGGGCGAATTGATGAGCAGCACCAGCGCCTGCGAGCCTTCGTCCTCCAGCGCGCTGCGCATCGCGGCCACGACGAACTCGGCGCTGGCCTCGGCGCCCGCGGCGATCTCGCCCTTGATGTCGACCACCGCCGTGTGCGGCGCGCTCTTGCTGGCGCTGGGCGACGCCTGGCGCAGGGCGGCGAAGGCAACGGCGGCGATCAGCAGCAGCCATGCCAGCCGGAAGAATATCTTCCAGCGGCGGGCGCTGCGTTGCTCTTGCAGGGCAGAGAAGGCCAGCTTTTCCAGCGTGGCGCGTTCCCAGCCGGGTTCACGCGATGAGTCGCTCACAGATGCTCCTGAATTCGTAGCTGATTGCGCCCACAGGTCGGGCGCTGGGTTGTTTTTGGGGTCAAAACCCGGGGAACCGGGCGTTTGGGGGTCGGTCATGTCATGCGTCCTGGCGCTGCGCCTGCCTTGCCGGGGCGGCCTGTCCAGGGCACGGGCAAGGCACCGGACGACAGCACATAAGGGTAATTCATCTAGATTTTCTAGAACTCCACGGGTTGCAGGTTGTATGCAGTATGCCAGTGCACCACGCCATCGCTTTCCGACAAGGCAATTTTCACCAGGCCGCCCCGGCAGGGCCCCCCCGCGCACTGCCCCGTGCTGGGCAGATAGGCCGCACCATGGGTGGCGCACAGCAGCCACTGGCCGGTGTCGTCGAAAAACCGGTCGGGCTGGTAGTCCATTTCCATCGCCACGTGCGTGCAGCGGTTGAGGTAGGCATGGGGTGTGCCGCGGTAGCGGATGGCAAAGGCCCGGCAGGTCTGCCCCGCATAGGCCACGTCAAACGCAACAGCCAGGCCGCTGTCGGCCAGGTCGGCGCTGTTGCACAACGCAATGGCCCGGTCAGGAAGGTCCGTCATGGGAATGCTCGTTTGCGCATCGTGCACCCTCGTCAAGCGTATTGCAGCAGCCAGTCGTGCAAATCGCGCACCGAATGGGCCACGTGCAGCGGGTTGAGCGCATGGAACACCTCGGGCTCATGCGCGCCGTAGCTCACCCCCACGCTGGCGCAGCCGGCATTCACCGCCATCTGCAGGTCGTGCGTGGTGTCGCCCACCATCAGCAGCCGCTCGGGCGGCACGTCGAACTCGGCCATCAGCTCCTGCAGCATCAGCGGATGCGGCTTGCCCGCGGTCTGGTCGGCCGTGCGCGAGCCATCGAACACGCCGCGCAGGTCCACCGAATGCAGCGCATCGTCCAGGCCGCGGCGGCTCTTGCCCGTGGCCACCGCCAGCAGGTGCCCGCGATCGCGCAGGTCGGCCAGCAGCGGCAGCACGCCGTCGAACAGGCTCAGGTCCTCCTGGTGCTGGATGTAGTGGAACCGGTAGCGGTTGCCCAGGTCGGTGTACTTCTCGGGCGGCACGTCGGGGGCGGCATGGGCCAGGGCCTGCATGAGCCCCATGCCGATCACGTAGGCGGCCTCCTTGTCGGTGGGCACCGTGCCACCGACATCGCGAACCGCCGCCTGGATGCAGCGCACGATGATGGCGGTGGAATCAAACAGGGTGCCGTCCCAGTCAAAGGCGATGAGATCGAAACGGCGCGGGCGGGAGGTGGTGGAGGGCATGGGGGGTTGTTCGCGCCATTTCAGGCAGGAGAAGGCACAAAGCCGGCCAGTTCGGACGGCAGCTCGGCATGGAGCGCCACGCGCTCGCCCGAGGCGGGATGGTTGAACTGTAACCGCCAGGCATGCAGGAACATGCGCTTCATGCCCAGCTTCTGCAGCCGCTTGTTGAGGTCGAAATCCCCGTACTTGTCGTCCCCCACGATGGCATGCCCCTGGCTGGCCAGGTGCACGCGGATCTGGTGGGTGCGGCCGGTCTTGATGGTCACCTCCAGCAGCGACATGGCGGGCAGCCCCTGCGCGGGGCGCGGGGGCACGGAACTGCGCACCTTGACGAGCGTGACGGAGCGCATGCCGTCCGGGTCGTCGGCCGTGGTCACGCGCACACGGCGCTCCCCGTCGGCCTGCAGGTACTTGTGCAGCGGCAGGTCGATGACTTTCTTGTTGGCGGGCCAGGCACCCGTGACGAGTGCCAGGTAGGTCTTGCCGGTCTCGCGCTCGCGGAACTGGTCCTGCAGGTGCGTGAGCGCCGAGCGCTTCTTGGCCACCAGCAGGATGCCCGAGGTCTCGCGGTCCAGCCGGTGCACCAGCTCCAGGAACTTCGCGGCCGGGCGCGCCTGGCGCAACTGCTCGATCACGCCGAAGCTCACGCCGCTGCCGCCGTGCACCGCCACGCCGGCAGGTTTGTCGATGGCGATCAGATGCTCGTCTTCGAGCAGGATGGGAAATTCGCGCGCGGGCGCCGGACGCTCGGCCTTCTCGGCCACCTTGTCTGAAATTCGAACAGGAGGCAGGCGCACCACGTCCCCTGCTTCCACGCGGGTGTCGGCACTCACGCGGCCTTTGTTGATGCGCACCTCGCCGCTGCGGATGATGCGGTAGACGTGCGTTTTTGGCACACCTTTCAAGTGGCGTATCAAAAAGTTATCGAGCCGCTGGCCCGCGGAATCGGAATCGACCTCGATCAGGCGTGCCGCCGGAGGGCTTGCCGCCGTGGTGCGGTCGGATGGCGGTTTGGCCCCTATAATGTGTTTCACCTGCGCGTTGCTGTGTAAGTGGTTGATTTGTCTGGAGTTTAGTCCACGCAACCCTTTCCCTCGTGCAGGAAGGTCGATGCCAGCGGGCGTCGTGCACGCAGATTGCAGGCCAGATGCCTGCGGTGGCCTGCGCTTCGTTCGGCGGGCTGACAGATTGAAACACTGATACGGAATCCCCAAGCTGGCAGACGCACCCTACCCGGGAGCAGCCTGCCAGCGGATCGAAGCGAGCATGTGGTTGTTGATGGCATGGATGGTGACCTTGTGGCGGTGGCTGTTGCCCCCGGCCGCACACGCACATTCCGCCCCAGCGCCCGTCCTGCAAGCGCAACACGCTACTATTTTAGTAGCAAAACTGCGCCACTCTCACTCGCCCCCATCCACGCGCCCCTGCCTTTTCCTGCCGCGCTAGCGCTCGGCAGACCCTTGGCATTCCCGGCAATTCCCTTCGTTTCGATGCGTCAGTCCAGGCATTCACAGCTCCTGTAGAGCTTGTTGTATTGGTTTGGAAACTGTGGGCGGCAGCCCGCGCAGCCCTCTCCGTGGGTCACGGTTGGCTGCTCCGCTGCTGTCCGCGAAACACTGAAGGAATCGCATCATGAAGCGGATGCTCATCAACGCCACGCAGCCTGAAGAACGGCGCCTGGCCATCGTCGACGGACAGAAGCTCCTCGACTACGAAATCGAAATCGAGGGGCGCGAACAGCGCAAGGGCAACATCTACAAGGCCGTCGTCACGCGCGTCGAGCCCTCGCTGGAAGCCTGCTTCGTCGACTACGGCGAAGACCGCCACGGCTTCCTGCCGTTCAAGGAAATCTCGCGCAGCTACTTCACCCCCGGTGTCTCGCCCAGCCAGGCACGCATCAATGAAGTGATCCGCGAGGGCCAGGAGCTGCTGGTCCAGGTCGAAAAGGAAGAGCGCGGCAACAAGGGCGCGGCCCTGACCACCTTCGTCTCGCTGGCCGGCCGCTACGTGGTGCTGATGCCCAACAACCCCCGTGGCGGTGGCGTTTCGCGCCGCATCGAGGGCGAGGACCGCGCCGAGCTCAAGGAGGCGATGGACCAGCTGGAATACCCCAACGGCATGTCCATCATCGCGCGCACCGCCGGCATCGGCCGCACCGCGCCCGAGCTGCAGTGGGACCTGAACTACCTGCTCAAGCTGTGGAACGCCATCGACGGCGCCGCCAAGGGCGGCAAGGGCGCCTTCCTGATCTATCAGGAATCGAGCCTCGTCATCCGCGCGATCCGCGACTACTTCAACAACGACATCGGTGACATCCTCATCGATACCGACGACATCTACGAACAGGCGCAGCAGTTCATGGCGCACGTCATGCCCGAGCATGCCGCCCGCGTGAAGCGCTACCGCGACGACGCCGCCCTGTTCAGCCGCTTCCAGATCGAGCACCAGATCGAATCGGCCTACGCACGCACCGTGCAACTGCCCTCGGGCGGCGCCATCGTGATCGACCACACCGAAGCGCTGGTCAGCGTGGACGTGAACTCGGCCCGCGCCATCAAGGGCGGCGACATCGAGGAAACCGCCACCCGCACCAACCTGGAAGCCGCCGACGAAGTGGCGCGCCAGATGCGCCTGCGCGACCTGGGCGGCCTGATCGTGATCGACTTCATCGACATGGAGGAGAGCAAGAACCGCCGCGAAGTGGAAAACCGCCTGCGCGACGCGCTGCGCCAGGACCGCGCCCGCGTGCAGTTCGGCACCATCAGCAAGTTCGGCCTCATGGAGATGAGCCGCCAGCGCCTGAAGCCCGCCTTGAGCGAAGGCTCGTCCATCCCCTGCCCCCGCTGCGGCGGCTCGGGCCACATCCGCGACACGGAAAGCTCGGCCCTGCAGATCCTGCGGATCATCCAGGAAGAGTCCATGAAGGACAACACGGCCGCCGTGCACTGCCAGGTGCCGGTGGAAGTGGCCTCGTTCCTGCTCAACGAAAAGCGCACCGAGATCGCCAAGATCGAACTCAAGCAGCGCGTGGCCGTGCTGATGGTGCCCAACAAGACGCTGGAAACCCCCAACTACCGCCTGGAACGCCTCAAGCACGACGATCCGCGCCTGGACCACATCGAAGCCAGCTACAAGCTCGCCGAGGAAGTGGAAGACCCCACGGCCGTGACGCGCCGCTCGCAGGAGCCCACCAACAAGCAGACCCCCGTCATCAAGGGCGTGCTGCCCGATGCTCCCGCCCCCGTGGCCGAGCCCCGCCCCGAAGGCGCGGCCCGCCCACCCCGCGCCGGCCAGCGCCCCGCTGCCGCGCCCGCGGCACCCGCCCAGGCCCCCGTGGCTGCGCCAGCGCCCGCTGCCGCCGCCGCGCCGCAGGAGCAAGGCTTCTTTTCCTGGCTCAAGAGCCTGTTCGGCTTTGGCGATGCACCGGCAGCCCCCGCACCGGTGGCAGCAGCCCCTGCCCCCGCCGCCACACCTGAAACCACGGGCCGCGGCGAGCCCCGCCGCGATGGCCGCAACGGCGAAGGCCGTGGCCGCCGTGGTGGCCGCGATGGCAACCGGGAAGGCCAACGCGAAGGCGGCCGTGATGGCGGCAACCGCGAAGGCGCCAGCGAAGGCCGCGGCCGCCGTGGCGAGCGCTCGGCCGAAGGCCGCGCTCCGCGCGACGCCGAGGGCCGTCCACCCCGCGACACCGACCGCCGCCCCGAAGGCGAAGCCCGCGAGGGACGCGAAGGCCGCAACGGGCGTGACGGTGGCCGTGGCCGCCGCGACGCAGAGCCCCGCAACCAGGCCGCCGGCCTGAACGGCGACAACACCGCTGCCGCGCAGGCGCAGGTGGAAGGTCCGAACGGCAACAGCGCGGAAGCGGGCCAGCAGCCGCGCGGCGAGCGCGGTCCGCGCCGTGACCGTGGCGAAGGCTCCGGCCGCCGCGAACGTGGAGACCGTGCAGAGCGCGGCGAACGCACGCCCCGTGCTGTCGAAGCGCAGGAGAGCACCGCGCCGGCCGCGGGCGACTTCGTCGACACCGCCCCGCTGGCATCGCTGCCCGACCTGGACCTGTCCGGCAACGACGTGGCCGCGGGCAATGGAGCCCCGGCCAGCGAAGAGCAGCAGCGCCGCGAGCGCCGCTCGCGCGACCGCTACGGCCGTGACCGCCGCGAACGCGGCGAGCGAGGTCCTCGCGACAGCGCCGAGACCACGGCAGCGGCACCGGCGATGCTGGACTTCGATCCCACCGCCGTCGCCGCACCCCAGGCCGAACCGGCGCCGGAGCAGGATGAGGCTCCACGCCGCAGCTACTTCAGCGCCCCCGCCGCACCGGTGGAGGCCGCCGTGGCCGAGGCTCCGGCTGCCGCCCCGGTGGCGGCTGCAGCGCCAGCGCCCGTGGCTGCTCCGGTGGCCGCCACGGCCCCTGCTGCCGCGGCACCCGTGGCGCCCCCGGCCGCACCCGTTGCCGCGCCCGCGCCAGCCCCGGTGGCGGTTGCTGCTGCGGCGGCTGCCGCCAACGGCATGCCCCGTGTCCAGTCCTTCACGCTGCCGGTCGACGAGCTCCAGCAGGTTGCCGCCTCGTCGGGGCTGCAATGGGTGAACTCGGACGCGGGCAAGATCGCCGCCGTGCAGGCGGCGATCGCCGCCGAACCGCAACCCATCCGCGTTCCACGCGAACGGCCGCCCGCGGTCGTGCTGGACGAAGGCCCGCTGGTGCTGGTGGAAACCCGCCGCGACCTGTCGGCGATGACCCTGCCTTTCGAGCAGCCGCCGGCGGCCTGATCCACCGGCTGCGGCCCTGAAAACAAGAAGGCGGCCCAGGGCCGCCTTCTTGCTTTGGGGGCCCTGAACAACGCCTTGGCGCTGCGGCGGCCCTGCAGCAGGTACCATTTTGGCCGCTGCCGGCATTCCGGCCTCGCTCCGCCCAGCCTTCTCCCCTTCCGAGCCCCACGGACCACCCGGACTCCCACATGCTGTTCCTGCTGTCCCCTGCCAAATCCCTTGACTACGACACCCCCCTGCCCGAGGGGTTGCCCCATTCCACGCCCCAGTTCGTGCCACAGTCCACGGCCCTGATCGAGGTGCTGCGCACCCAGTCCCCCCAGGACATCGCCTCGCTCATGGACCTGAGCGACAAGCTGGCCGCGCTCAACGTGGCGCGCTACCAGGCCTGGCGCCCCCGCTTCACCGCCGCCAACTCGCGCCAGGCGCTGCTGGCCTTCAACGGCGACGTGTACGAAGGCCTGCAGGCGCGCGCGCTCACCGCCGACGACCTGGACTGGGCCCAGCGCCACGTGGCGATCCTGAGCGGCCTGTACGGCGTGCTGCGCCCGCTCGACCGCATGCAGCCCTACCGGCTGGAGATGGGCACGCGCCTGGCCACGGCCGCGGGCAGCAACCTGTACCAGTTCTGGGGCAGCCAGATCGCCGAGCACCTCAACACCCGGCTGCGCGCCGACACCACGCCCGTCGTGGTCAACCTGGCGTCGCAGGAGTACTTCAAGGCCGTGGACCGCAAGGCGCTCAAGGCACGCGTGGTCGAATGCGTGTTCGAGGACTGGAAAGGCGGCGGCTACAAGATCATCAGCTTCCACGCCAAGCGCGCGCGCGGCCTCATGGCCCGCTATGCCGTCACGCACCGCCTTGCCACACCCCGCCAGCTGGAAGGGTTTGATCTGGACGGCTATGCCTTTGCCCCGGCATCATCCGGGCCCGAGCGCCTGGTATTCCGGCGCAAGGCAGCACCCGCCCCGTAACCCCGAAAGAAACCTGCTTACGTTGAAGGACCGCCATGACATCGCGTTCTGAACAGCACCCGGACAGCACCACGGCAACCCAACAGGACCGCGGTGCCGCGCGGCAGGCCATCACGCCCGAGCTGCGCCGCTGGATCATCGAGCAGGCCCAGGCAGGCTATGCCGCGCCCGTGGTGCTGCAGTCCATGCGCGATGCGGGCTGGGATGAGGACGTGGCCGCCGATGCGCTGGAGATCACGCTGCAGGACCACCTCAACGAACTGGCCGTGCAGCAGGGCCAGCCACCCGCCGTGGCGGTGCCCGAGCCGCGGCTGGACGAATCCCCCGCGCAGCTTGAGGCCGGCGACCGCAGCGTGAACGTGCTGCTGGCGATCGCCCAGCCGCGCATCGTGGTGTTCGGCAACCTGCTGTCGCCCGAAGAATGCGATGCGCTGATCGCCGCCGCCGCGCCGCGCATGGCGCGCTCGCTCACCGTGGCCACCAAGACGGGGGGCGAGGAAGTCAACGACGACCGCACGAGCGACGGCATGTTCTTCCAGCGCGGCGAAAGCCCACTGCTGCAGCGCATCGAGGAGCGCATCGCCCGCCTGCTGAACTGGCCCATCGAGAACGGCGAGGGCCTGCAGGTGCTGCACTACCGCCCCGGCGCCGAATACAAGCCGCACTACGACTACTTCGACCCCGCCGAGCCGGGCACGCCCACCATCGTCAAGCGCGGCGGCCAGCGTGTGGGCACGCTCGTGATGTACCTGAACACGCCCGAGAAAGGCGGCGGCACCACCTTCCCCGATGTGCATGTGGAAGTGGCGCCGCAGCGCGGCAATGCCGTGTTCTTCAGCTACGAGCGCCCGCACCCGTCCACGCGCACCCTGCATGGCGGCGCCCCGGTGATCGCCGGCGAAAAATGGATCGCCACCAAGTGGCTGCGCGAGCGGGAATTCAAATAAAAACAGGCCCTGGCGCTTATCCACATTGCGCTACCAGCTATCAATTTAATAGTATCCATGAACACCCCGGAACAATCCCAACTCGGCAAGGCATCGGCCTACATCGACCAGTACGACGCCTCTCTGCTGTTCCCCATCCCCCGCGCGGGCAAGCGGGCCGAGATCGGTGTCACCGGCGCCGCGCCGTTCTTCGGCGCCGACCTGTGGACGGCGTTCGAGCTGTCGTGGCTCAACCAGCGCGGCAAGCCGCAGGTGGCGCTGGCGCACATCACCGTGCCGTGCGAGACCCCCAACATCGTGGAGAGCAAGTCGTTCAAGCTCTACCTCAACAGCTTCAACAACACCCGATTCACGGATGCGGCCGAGGTGCAGGCCCGCATCCGTGCCGACATCAGCGAGGCCGTGTGGCGCGGCGCGGAGCACCCGGCCACCGTGGGCGTGCGGCTCCTCAGCCCCGAACTGTTCGACCAGGAGCCCGTGCACGAACTCGACGGCCTGAGCCTCGATCGGCTGGACGTGGAATGCACGCAGTACCAGCCCGCGCCCGAGCTGCTGACGGCCGTGTTTGGCGAGGCCCCCGTGTCCGAAGTGCTCACCAGCAACCTGCTCAAGAGCAACTGCCTGGTGACGGGCCAGCCCGACTGGGGCAGCGTGCAGATCAGCTACAGCGGCCCGCAGATCAACCAGGAAGGCCTTCTGCAGTACCTGGTGAGCTTTCGCAACCACAACGAATTCCACGAGCAGTGCGTGGAGCGCATCTTCATGGACGTGTGGACCCGCTGCAAACCCATCAAGCTCACCGTGTATGCGCGCTACACGCGCCGGGGCGGCCTGGACATCAACCCGCTGCGCACCAGCCACCCGCAGGGCCTGCCGCGCAACGTGCGCACCGCCCGCCAGTAAGGCCCTCCAAAGATCCGCTAACCGCGCGCGTCAATCCAGTCGCACCGCAGGGTGTGGCGCGCATGCGCGCGGGTGCGCCAGGTCACATACAGGCTGGGCAGAAAGATGGCGACCAGGCACACCGGCGCGGTCCAGGGCTCGCCAAAGGCGCAGATGGGAAACCAGCCCACCCACCCCAGCATCCAGATCGTCAGCACCAGGTCCCAGAGGTGGTACTCCAGCGGGTGCTCGGCCTTGTGCGCGACATGCCACTGCTTGATGCGTTGCAGCTCGTTCAGGGTCATGGGAACCTCCCGGAAAACGGGAAATTCACTGTAAGCTAGCAGTAAGAATTCGTCAAGAAATACCGCGCGCCCCGCCACGGCGCAGGGCCGCTAGCCCAGGCGAAACACATCCACGGACCGGCCCAGCGACAGGGCGCTTTCCTTGAGGCCCTGGGCCGATGCCGCCGACTGCTCCACCAGCGCCGCGTTCTGCTGCGTCACGGTGTCGAGCTGCGTGACAGCCTCGTTGACCTGGGCGATGCCCTGGGACTGCTCCTTGGTCGCGCTGCTGATCTGCTGCACCAGCGTGCTCACCCGCCCGACGGCGTTGACCACGCCCTGGATGGTGGTGCCCGCATGGTCCATCTGCTGCGCGCCGTTGGCGATCTGGTTCACCGTCGCGCCGATCAGGCCGCTGATCTCCTTGGCCGAGCTGGCGCTGCGCTGCGCCAGGGCCCGGACCTCCCCCGCCACCACGGCAAAGCCCCGGCCCTGCTCGCCCGCGCGGGCCGCCTCCACGGCGGCATTGAGCGCCAGCAGGTTGGTCTGGAAGGCGATGCCCTCGATCACGCCCACGATCTCGCTGATGCGCGTGGACGACTGCTTCATCTCCTGCATGGCAGCGCCCACCTCCTGCACGGCCTGGCCGCCGCGCGTGGCGATGTCGCTGCTTTGCGCGCTCTCGTGCGACACCTTGGCGGCGGTGTCGGCCGTCTGCTGCACGGTGCTGGCCAGCTGCTCCATCGACGCGGCGGTTTCCTCCAGGCTGCTCGCCTGCGATTCGGTGCGTGCCGACAGGTCCAGGCTGCCGCGCGAAATCTCGGCGGCCGACTGGGTGAAGCTGCGCACTTCGGTGCGCACATCGCCCACCACCGCGCGCAGGTTGACCTGCGTCTGCCGCAGCCGCTGCATGAGCGCGCCCAATGGCGGTGGATAGTCCACGTGGACCGAGGTGGCCAGATTGCATGCCGAGATGTCGGAGGCGAACCGGGTCGCATCGTGCACGCCCCGCAGCACGGTGGCCTGGTAGCGCCACAGCGCCCACCCGCTCCCCACCAGCAGCAGCACCAGGCGCGTCACCCAGGCCACGGGGCCCTGCAGCCCCAGCATGTCGGGCACCAGCGCCAGCAGCAGCAACACCCCAAGCACCAGCGCCATGCGGGGCAGCAACGCCATTTGCGCCATGCGCTGCCGCCAGCCACGCACACCGCGGTAGCGCAGGTTGCCGGCGTCCAGGTAGAAACTGCGCGCGCCCGAGGCCGCATCGCGGCGCATCTGCGCATACAGGGCCTCGGCGGCATCGGACTCCGCCGCGCTGGGCTTGGTGCGCACCGACATGTAGGCGCGGGGCTTGCCCCCCTCCATGATGGGCGTGACATTGGCCCGCACCCAGTAGTGGTCGCCATTCTTGCGGCGGTTTTTCACCAGCCCCGTCCAGGGCTCCCCCCGGCCGACGGTGCGCCACAAGTCCTTGTAGGCCTCGGCGGGCATGTCGGGGTGGCGGATGATGCTGTGGGGCTGGCCGACAAGCTCGTCGTGGCTGTACCCGCTCACGCGCACGAAGGCGGGGTTGCAGTGCGTGATCTCGCCCTTGGTGTTGGTGCTGGACACCAGCAGCTCATCGCCGGGGTAGTCGAAATTCTGCTGGGTCACCGGCAGGTTGATGCGCATGGAAAGCTCCTGATGGGCCCGCATCGTCGGCAGGCGGCGCGGTCCGCTACCGCTTGATACCGATCAAGTCTACCTGCCGATCACACCGTCTGGCACCAAAAGAATTGCGGTGGTGCCGCGAGAAACGGGCGGCCCCGGGCGCAGCCTCGGGCCTAGAAAAGCTGACCGGTTTCCATGGTGGCCTGCGCGTCGGGCCGCCGCCCCCGGCCGCCGGCCGGCACCGGTGTGCGTGGCTCCAGCACCGGCTCTTCCCCGCGCCGCGCCAGCGTGCTGGCCCGCACCCCCAGCAGGCGCAGGCGCTTGTCCAGCGGCACGCGCTTGAGGCACTGCCCGGCCAGCTGGCGGATGGTGGCGCCGTCCGCCGTGTAGATGCCCGCGGTGTGGTCGCGCGTGGCCATCTTGAAGTCGTCGTAGCGCAGCTTGATGCCGATGGTGCGCGCCACATAGCCCTTGCGCTGCAGGTCTTCGGCCAGGCGCAGGCACAGGTCGGTGAAGATCGCGCCCAGCTCCGCCTTGTCGCGCACGGCGTGCAGGTCGCGGTCGAAGGTGGTCTCGCGGCTCATGCTCACGGGTTCGCTTTCGGTCACCACGGGGCTGTCGTCCCGCCCCCAGGACACCCGGTGCATCCACGCCCCCGTCGATTTGCCGAAGTGCCCCATCAGCCACTGTTCATCCTGCGCCGCCAGCTGGCCGATGGTCTCGATGCCCAGGCGCGCCAGCTTCTCACCCGCCTTGGGGCCGATGCCGTTGATCTTGCGCACGTTGAGCGGCCAGATCTTCGCCTGCAGATCCGACTCATAGACGATGGAGATGCCATTGGGCTTGTTGAACTCGCTGGCCATCTTGGCCAGCAGCCGGTTGGGGGCCACGCCGATGGAGCAGGTCAGCCCCGTCACGTCGAAGATCCTCTTCTGGATGAGCCGTGCCAGCACCCTGCCTCCTTCGCGCTGACCCCCGGGCACGTCGGTGAAGTCGATGTAGACCTCGTCCACGCCCCGGTCCTGCATCACCGGAGCGATGTCGGTGATGGTGCTCTTGAACAGGCGCGAAAAGCGGCGCACTTCGTCGAAATCCACGGGCAGCACGATGGCATGGGGGCACAGCCTGGCGGCCTTCATCATGCCCATGGCCGAGCCCACGCCGAACTGCCGCGCCGCGTAGGTGGCGGTGGTGATGACGCCCCGGCCCACATAGTCCTTGAGCAGGGGAAAGTCGGCCACCGGGATGAAATGCGGCTCGCGCAGGCCCTGGCCATCGGGGCTCTGGTGCAGCAGCTCGTCCACCTTGCGCCGCCCGCCGCCGATGACCACGGCCAGGCCCTTGAGCTGGGGGTAGCGCAGCAGCTCGACGGATGCGAAGAAGGCATCCATGTCGAGGTGCGCGATGCGACGCAGGCGCGGTGCGGAGGGCTCGTCGGGCGGTGCGGAGGTCACGGCCTCCATTGTGCGCAAAAGCGCAGACACCCTGCTGTCAGCCGCCCGGCCGACCACAGGGTTTGGGCTGCGGTATTGATTGTGTCTATTGCTTCTTGGCGAGCGCCGCGTTGCGCAGGCCCTGCAGCGTTCCCGTGGGAGTGATCGCCTCGGGGTCGATCAGGCAGTGCAGCACGCTGGGCAGGCCGCTGGCGCGCGCGCGGGCCAGCGCGGGGGCGAAGTCTTCGGTGCGCTCCACGCGCTCGCCGTGGCCGCCGAAGGCCTGGGCGTAGGCCTTGAAGTCGGGGTTCTTGAGCTGCGTGGCGCTCACACGGCCCGGGTACTCGCGCTCCTGGTGCATGCGGATGGTGCCGTACATGGCGTTGTCCAGCAGCACCACAATGATCGGCAGGCCGTACTGCACGGCGGTCGCGAACTCCTGGCCGTGCATCAGGAAGTCGCCGTCACCCGCGAAGATCACCACCTCGCGCTGCGGCCACAGGCGCTTGCCGCCCACGCCGGCCGGCAGCCCGTAGCCCATCGACCCGCTGGTGGGCGCGAGCTGGCTCGCATAGGTGGTGAAGGGCCAGAAGCGGTGCACCCACGTCGCGAAGTTGCCCGCGCCGTTGCAGAAGATGGTGTCGGCGGGCAGCACGTCCTTGAGGTGCTGCATCACCTGGCCCATCTGCAGATCACCGGGGATGCGGATGGGCGCGGTATCGCTCCAGGCCAGGTAGTCGGCATGGGCGGCTTCGGTGTGGGCCTTCCACGGCACCGGCGCCGTGGGGCGCACCGCGTTCAAGGCCGCGGCGAAGGCCTGCGGCGTGGCGTGGATGGCCTGCGTGGGGCGGTAGAGCTTGCCCAGTTCATCGGCATCGGCATGCACATGCACCAGGGGCTGTGTGGGCGTGGGGATGCCGAACAGCTCGTAGCCCTGCGACGGCACTTCGGACAGGCGCCCGCCCACCACCAGCACCAGGTCGGACGCGCGGATGCGCGCCAGCAGCTTGGGGTTCACGCCCAGGCCCAGGTCGCCGCCGTAGCAGGCGTGGGTGGCGGCAAACAGCATCTGCCGGCGGAACGAGCAGTACACCGGAATGGACCACGCCTCGGCAAACGCCGTGAACTCGCGCACCGCCTGCTCGGACCAGCGGCTTCCGCCCAGGATGGCCACGGGGCTCTGGGCGGCCTGCAGGCGCTGGGCCAGCTCGGCCATCTGCGCGGCGCCGGGGTGGGTCTCGGTGACCTGGTAGGGCTGCGCGTCGGCCACGGTGGCGGCCTCCGTCAGCATGTCTTCGGGCAGCGCCACCACCACCGGGCCGGGGCGGCCCGAGGTGGCAACGTGGAAGGCGCGCGAGATGAGTTCGGGCACGCGCGCCGGGTCGTCGATCTGCACCACCCACTTGGCCATGGTGCCGAAGACCGCGCTGTAGTCGAGCTCCTGGAACGCCTCGCGCCCCATGGCGCCGCGCGCCACCTGGCCCACGAACAGGATCATCGGGGTCGAGTCCTGGTGCGCGATGTGCACACCGGCCGACGCATTGGTCGCGCCCGGCCCGCGCGTCACGAAGCAGATGCCCGGCTGACCCGTGAGCTTGCCCTGCGCCTCGGCCATCATGGCCGCGCCGCCTTCCTGGCGGCACACCGTCACGCCGATGTCCGCATCGTGCAGGGCATCGAGCACGGCCAGGTAGCTCTCGCCCGGCACGCAGAACAGCTGCTTGACGCCATGGGTGATGAGCTGCTGCACCAGGATCTGGCCGCCGGTGCGGCTTGGGGCGGGGCTGGAGGTGGAAGGCGTGGTCATGTCAAAAGGTCCGGAACGGGAAAATATCAAACGAGGAAAACAGGCGGGTCAGCGCAGCGCCTCGCACGCACGGCGGATACGTGTGCAGGCCTCCTGCAGGTCGGCCATGCTGGCAGCGTACGAGATACGGAAATACGGCGCCAGCCCCAGCACGCTGCCCGGCACCACGGCCACGTGGAACTCGCGCAACAGGTAGTCGCAAAAGTCGGCGTCCGTGCGCAGCAGCGCGCCGCCCGGCGTGGTGCGGCCCAGCACGCCTTCGCAGCTGGCAAACGTGTAGAACGCACCCTCGGGCACGCGGCAGCGCAGGCCCGGCGATGCGTTGAGCGAAGCCACCACGAGGTCGCGCCGCGCCTGGAACTCGCGGCAGCGCTCGGCCACCACGTCCTGCGGACCGGTGAGCGCCGCCACCGCCGCCGCCTGGCTGATGGACGACGCGCACGACGTCGCCTGGCTCTGCACCACCGCCATGGCCGCGATCAGCGCACGCGGGCCCGCGCCGTAGCCGATGCGCCAGCCCGTCATGGCGTACGACTTGGACACGCCGTTCACCGTGAGCGTGCGCTCGCGCAGCGCGGGCAGCACGACCACCGGCGTGGCGAACGCATGGCCGTCGTACAGGATGTGTTCGTAGATGTCGTCCGCCAGCACCCACACCCGCGGGTGGCGCAGCACCACCTCCAGAAGGGGCCGCAGTTGCTCGGCGCTGTAGGCCGTGCCGCTGGGGTTGGACGGCGAGTTGATGAACACCCAGCGCGTGCGCGGCGTGATGGCGGCATCCAGCTCTTGCTCCGTAATGCGAAAGCCGTTGTCTTCGCTGCACGGCACCACCACGGGCACACCGCCCGCGATCAGCACCATGTCGGCGTACGAGGTCCAGTACGGCGCGGGCAGGATCACCTCGTCGCCCGGGTTCAGGCTGGCCATCAGCGCGTTGTAGATGACCTGCTTGGCACCGGCGCCCACAGTGATCTCGTGGGTGGCGAACGCGAGGCCGTTGTCGCGGCGGAACTTGAGCTGGATCGCGGCCTTGAGCTCCGGCGTGCCGTCCAGCACCGTGTAGTGCGTGTCGCCCCGCGCCATGGCGCGCTGCGCGGCCTCCTGGATGTGGATCGGCGTGTCGAAGTCCGGCTCGCCCAGGCCCAGCACGATCACGGGCTGACCCTGGCGCTTCAATTCATTGGCGGCCTGGGTGATGCGCACGATGTCCGACACACCGATGGCGCTGATGCGGTCGGCCGCGCGAAAGGCTGTGGCGGGGATGGCGGCGTTCATTGCTGGTAGGACTCCAGGGGCTTGTCGTTGGGTGCGGAGAACAGCTGGCGCAGCGTGGTGCCCAGCGGCAAATTCAGGCTCATGTTCTTGGGCGGAATGGGGTTAACGAACCACTTGGTGTAGATCTTTTCCATCTCGCCGCTCTGCATCAGCCGGGTGAGCACGCCGTCCACCGCGGCCTTGAAGGTGGGGTCGTCCTTGCGGAACAGCAGCGCGATCGGCTCGGCGCCCAGCGGCTCGCCCACGATGCGGTAGGCCGACGGGTCCTTGGAGTTGGAGATCAGGCCCGCCAGCAGGTTGTCGTCCAGCACGAACGCATCAGCGCGGCCGGATTCGAGCAGCATGAAGCTCTCGTGGTGGTCCTTGCCCAGCACCGTCTTGACGGGTGCGCCCAGCGTGCGCTCCTGCTTGCGCAGCAGCTGCACGGCCGTGGTGCCGGTGGAGGCCGCAATCGTGCGGTTGCCCAGCTGGCTGATGGACTTCAGGTCCGAATCCTTGCGCACCGCCATGCGCACCTCGCTCACATAGGTGGTCACGGCAAAAGCCACCTGCTGCTGGCGCGCCAGGTTGTTGGTGGTGGGGCCGCAGCCGATGTCCAGCGTGCCGTTCTGCACCAGCGGCATCGTGTTCTGCGCCGTCACGGCCATGTACTCGAGCTTCGCGTCGGGCACGATTTCCTTGAGCACGCGCTCGCACAGCTCCACGTGGTAGCCCACGTATTTTTCATTCGCGCCCAGCGCGTAGGCCATGGGCGGCGAGGTCTCGCGCACGCCCAGCACCGCCTTGCCCGATGCCTTGATCTTCTCCAGCGTGGGCATGGCGGTTTGCGCCTGCGCGGGCACGAAGGCCGTGCAGGCCAGTGCGAGCCCTGCAGCGAGCGCGGTGAATGTCTTGCGGGAAATTGCCATGGTCGTTGTCTCCGGTTGTGTTGTGGTTGGCAGGTGGGAAAGCGTCGAAAAAAAGGGAGGGCCGGATGGGCGGGGCCCCGGTGCGGGGCTCCTGGGTTCAGATGACGTTCTTCTCCAGCAGCGGCTGGTTGCGCGCGATGCGTTCGATGGACAGCGGCGCCAGGTCCAGGCTCCGGTAGCGGCCCGTCAGCATCAGCTCGGCCAGGCCGCGCCCCACGGCAGGGCACTGCTGCAGGCCATGGCCCGAGAAACCGTTGGCGAACACCAGGTTGTCGCACGCGGGGTGCAGGCCCACGATGGCGTTGTGGTCGAAGGTGTTCATCTCGTAGTAGCCCGCCCAGGCGCCCTGCATGCGCAGCGCCTCGAATCCCGGAATGCGCTCCGCCAAGGCAGGCCAGACATGGTTGTCGAAGGCGTCGTACTCGGGCTCCAGCGGCGCAAAGTCGGCATCGTCGCCAGCCTGCGGTGCAAAGCCGCAGATGAAGCCCGAGCCCTCGGGCCGCAGCCAGATGCCGCTGGTGTCGATGAGCAGCGGGCAGCCCGGCAGCGCCGCGGGGCTGGCCAGGTGGAACACCGTGCGGCGCTTGCCCACCACGGGCAGGCCGATGCCCGCCCAGCCCGCGATGGCCGCGGCCCAGGGGCCACCCGCGTTCACCGCAAAGCGGCACGGCAGCTCGCCACCGCTTTTCAGGCTGACGGCACGCACATGCCGCACGCCATCGCTAGCCACCAGGTCCAGGCCCACGGCCTCATCGGCCACGTAGCGCACGCCCTGGCTCTGCGCCTTCTTGCGCAGCGCGCTCAGCAGCAGGTAGCCGTCGAACCAGCCCTCGCCCGACAGCCCGAGCGACCCCAGCACCACGTCCTGCAGCGCCAGCCACGGAAAGCGCCCGGCCAGCTGCTGCGGGCCGAGCAGCGCCACATCGGCGCCGTGCCGCTTTTGCAGCGCATGGTTCTCGCGCAGCGTGGCCTCGCCCGCCTGGGTGGCCAGGTACAGATAGCCGCCCTCGTGCAGGCCCACATCCGGCGCGTCGCCGTTGCAGGCCAGCAGCGCGTTCACATTGCGCAGAAAGCCGATGCCATAGGCCGAGATCTGGACATTGATGTCGGTGGAGAACTGCTGGCGGATGGAGCTGGCCGACAGCGCGGACGATGCGCGCGCATAGGTCGGGTCCCGCTCGACCACCACCACCGTGCAGCCCGGCTGCTGCAGCGTGAGGAAGTACGCGATGGCGCTGCCGATGACGCCGCCACCGATGACGACGATGGGTGGCGTTTCAGCCGGCATGAAAGCGCTTGCCACTGCGCTGCTCACACGTCGAAGGTCACGCCCTGCGCCAGCGGCAGTGCCGTGGAATAGTTGATGGTGTTCGTCGCCCTGCGCATGTAGGCTTTCCAGCTGTCGGAGCCCGCCTCGCGCCCGCCGCCGGTTTCCTTCTCGCCGCCAAACGCGCCGCCGATTTCCGCGCCGCTCGGGCCGATGTTCACGTTGGCAATGCCGCAGTCCGAGCCGGCTGCCGACATGAACAGCTCGGCCTCGCGCACATTGAGCGTGAAGATCGACGACGACAGGCCCGCGCCCACGGCGTTGTTCATCGCGATGGCCTCGTCCAGCGTGCTGTAGCGCACCACGTACAGGATGGGCGCGAAGGTTTCGTGCAGCGCGGGGCCGTCATGCCTTTGCAGCTCCACCAGGGCAGGGCGCACGTAGTACGCGTCCGCACCACCCAAACCTTCCACGCGGCCGCCGCCGTGCACCGCGGCACCCAGCGCACGGCTTTGTTCCAGCGCCTTTTGCATGCCTTCAAAGGCCATGCGGTCGATCAGCGGGCCCACCAGCGTGCCGGCGGTGCGCGGGTCGCCCACCTGCACGTTGGCGTACACCTTGGCCAGCTGGGGGACCAACTGATCGTAGATGCTGTCGTGCACGAACAGGCGGCGCAGCGTGGTGCAGCGCTGGCCCGCCGTGCCCATGGCGGCGAACGCGATGCCGCGCAGCGCCAGGTCCAGGTCGGCCGTGGGGGCCACGATGGCGGCATTGTTGCCGCCCAGCTCCAGGATGCCGCGCGCAAAACGTGCCGCCAGGCGCGGGCCCACCGCGCGGCCCATGGCGGTGGAGCCCGTGGCTGACAGCACGGGCACGCGGGCGTCATCCACCAGCACCTCGCCAATGTCGCGCTGGCCCACGATCAGCTCCAGCAGGCCTTCGGGCGCGTCGGCACCAAACCGCGCGATGGCACGCTGCGCGATGGCGTGCGTGGCCAGGGCCGTGAGCGGGGTCTTTTCGGACGGCTTCCACACCACCGAATCACCACACACCAGCGCCAGCGCCGCGTTCCACGACCACACGGCCACCGGGAAGTTGAAGGCCGAGATCACGCCGCACACGCCCAGCGGGTGCCAGGTTTCCATCATGCGGTGGCCGGGGCGCTCGGTGGCAATCGTCAGGCCGTACAGCTGGCGCGACAGGCCCACCGCGAAGTCGCAGATGTCGATCATCTCCTGCACCTCGCCCAGGCCTTCGGACGGAATCTTGCCCGCCTCGATGGTGACGAGCAGTCCCAGGTCCGCCTTGGCGGCGCGCAGCTCTTCGCCCAGCAGGCGCACCAGCTCGCCCCGGCGCGGCGCAGGCACGTTGCGCCAGGCCTGGAAGGCCGCATGCGCACGGCCGATGGCGGCGGTCGCCTCGGCGGGGCCGTGCTGCGGCACCCGGGCCAGCACCTCGCCCGTGATGGGCGAGCGGGCGGCCAGCGTGCCACCGGTGTAGCCCGCGCGGGGCACGCCCAGGCGTTGCAGCAATTGATCGACTTCGGTCACGAGGGGGGTGGCGGCAGGGGTGGCGGACATGGCGGCTCGCAAGGATCAGAAGGGCAGGAAAAAGGGGCAGCGCAGGAGAAAACACGCAATGAAGGCGCCAATATCCGCCAATCCTGCCGCGCTGGATAGCAAAAAAATGGAACTACTTGATCACAAATTGGAATGAAGTACCTGAAAATAGCAGGGACCCGCACCGCACACCGCATCAGTGCCACGGACTTGAAAGGCCTTGCCTGGGCCACCACCGATCATTCCCCCCACGCATGACCATGCTGCGCCGCTCCTTCCTGCCATCCACCGCCGATCTGCTGGCCTTTGAAACGGCTGCCCGCCACCAGAGCGTGTCGCGCGCGGCCGAGGAGCTGCACCTCACGCAAAGCGCCGTGTCACGCCAGATCCGCCAGCTGGAGGAGCAACTGGGCACCGCCCTCTTCCACCGCGTGCGCCAGCGCGTGGTGCTCACCGACGCGGGCCGCGTCTACGCCGCCGACGTGCTGGCCGTGCTGCAGCAGCTGTCGGCCAGCACGCAGAAGGCCATGGCGTTCGCGAGCACCGACGGCCTGCTCAACCTGGCCGTGCTGCCCACGCTGGGCACCCGCTGGCTCATACCACGCCTGGGCGGCTTCATGGCCCAGCACCCCGAGGCCATGGTCAATTTTTCGGCCCGCACCGAGCCCTTTGATTTCGCGGGAACACCGTTCGACGCGGCCATCCACTTCGGTGCGCCGCACTGGGCGGGTGCCGTGTGCGAATACCTGATGCACGAAGAGACGGTGCCCGTGTGCAGCCCCGCCTACCGCGACCGCCACCACATCCGCACGCCACAGGATCTGACCCGCGTGGTGCTGCTGCAGCAAAGCACGCGCCCCACCCAGTGGGCCGAGTGGTTCGAGCTGGTGGGCGCCCCCACGGCCCTGGCCCTGCGCGGCCCCCAGTCCGAACACTTCGCCATGATCGCCCAGGCCGCCGTCTCGCACCTGGGCGCGGCGCTGCTGCCGCGTTTCCTGATCGAGCAGGAGCTGGCGGCGGGCAGCCTGGTGGAGCTGTCGGGCACGGTACTGACCAGCACCGATGCGTACTACCTCGTGTACCCGGAGGCGCGCGCGCAGACGCCGCTGGTGAAGGCGTTCAGGGACTGGGTGGTGGGGGAATGCGCAGGCCAGCGGCAAGCCCAAGGCTGAGGACCGGCGCGACGCCCCTGCACCACCGGGTCCATGGAATTTTTGAATAAAAATGCCTCCAGCCCTTGTGGCTAAAGCGCTGGCAGCTATGAAAAGTGAAGTGGCAGCACCGGGTATCCGGCGCCCGGGCCGCGCACCGGCAGGCCGTCATTCAGCGCCCGTCCACCAGCGGAAGTCCGCCAAGGCCCGGCGCGGGCGGCTCGATCGGCCCTGCACAAAACCCCTAGCGGAAACCAGGCAGCGGCTTCAGGCGGGCCGCACTGCCCGGCTGCTGGCGGTTCCCGCCGGCTTGCGCGCGGTGCGGCCGGCCCGGCGATCCGCCCCCGCCAGTTCCTTGTCGTTCAATACGTACTGCGGGTTGTTGGTGAGGCGTTCCACGGCCAGGTCGATGAACGCCCGGGCGCGCGCAGGCTGCGACGTCCTGCTGCCGAAGTACACAAAGTAGCTGGCGAAATCGGGCATGTGGTCGCGCAGGACGGGGACCAGCTGCCCCGAACGGATATAGGGCGCCGCGGTCACGCCCGCCAGCTGCCCCAGGACCTTGCCCGCCAGCACGGCCTGCAGCTCGAAGACTTCGTCATTGCTGCAGATGGCGGGCACGACCGGCTGGTCCACGGTCTGCTCCCCCAGCTTCACATGCCAGGGGGCGACCTTGCCCGTGCCGGGGTGGCGGAAAGCGCTGCAGCGGTGGGCGGCCAGGGCCGCCAGCGAGTCCGGCACGCCAAAGCGCTGCAAATACGCCGGTGCTCCGCAAATGACCATCTGCAACGGGAACAGCTTGCGGGCGATGACCCCTTCATGCGGCGAGGCGCCCAGGCGAAAGCCAACGTCCACCCGGTCCTCGACCCAGTTGCCCACCCGGTCGTCCAGGAGCACGTCGGGCTGGATGCCGGGGTGCCGTTCACAGAACTCCTCCACCAGGCGCCAGAGGATGGGCTGAAAAGCCGTGCGAGGGCCGGCTATGCGCAAGGGCCCGGCGAATTCGTCCCTGGCCGTCCGCGCGTTTTGCAGGGCGCGCTGCACGCCCAGCAACGCGGGCTGCACGTCCTCCAGCAGGCGCTGCCCTGCATCGGTCAGCGACATCACCCGCGTCGTGCGATGGAACAGCCTCGCGTCCAGGTGTTCCTCCAGTTGCGCCAGCGCCTTGCTCGCCGCCTGCGGGCTGATGTCGAGCGCGTGTGCCGCCTTGCGCAGGCTGCCCAGCTCCGCGGCCTTGATGAAGGTGGATACGGAGCGGAGTTCGTTGATGGCCATGGCTGCTTCCTCCTGCCGGCATTGTCTCCATTTGGATGCGAATCCAGCAACCTATTTACCACTATCCGGATGTGAGTCCAGTTCCTAGACTTCGCCCCATCGTCCCCCGCGGAAACCCACCTTGCAACACCTCACCTTGAACAATGGCGTCCAGATGCCCGTCCTGGGCTTCGGTGTCTTCCAGATTCCCGATGCGCAGGAATGCGAACGCTGCGTGATCGACGCCATCCAGGCCGGCTACCGCTTGATCGACACCGCGGCGTCCTACCTGAACGAGGAAGCGGTCGGCAAGGGCCTGAAGGCCAGCGGCGTGGCGCGGGCCCAGCTTTTCGTGACGACCAAGCTCTGGGTTCAGGACGCCGGCTACGAGCGCACACAGCGGGCCATCGACACATCGCTGCGCCGCCTGCAGGTGGACTATCTGGACCTCTACCTCATCCACCAGCCATTCGGCGACGTGCATGGCGCCTGGCGCGCAATGGAGGAAGCCTGCCGCGCGGGCAAGCTGCGTGCCATCGGCGTCAGCAATTTCCACCCCGACCGACTGATGGACATCCAGGCGTTCAACCAGATCGCACCGGCCGTCAACCAGGTGGAGGTGAACCCGTTCCTGCAGCAGATCGAGAGCGCCGCCTTCATGCGGGAAATCGGCGTGCAGGCCCAGGCCTGGGCACCGTTTGCGGAAGGGCGCAACAACCTGTTCGAGAACGAGGTGCTCACCGACATCGGCAGGCGCCACGGCAAATCCGTGGGCCAGGTCGTGCTGCGCTGGCTGGCCCAGCGCGGCATCGCCACCCTGGCCAAGTCGGTGCGCAGGGAACGCATGGCGGAGAACATCGCCATCCTCGACTTCGAGCTCGATGCCGCGGACATGGCGCGCATTGCCACGCTCGACACCCGCACCAGCAGTTTCTTCTCCCACCGCGATCCCGCCATCGTCCAGTGGATGGCCGGGCGCAAGCTCGACCTCTGAGCCATGCGCATGAAGACACTGCTTTGCCTCGCCCTGTGCGGCGCAGCCACCGTGGCGAGCGCGCAGCGGCCCGGACCGGAAAGCGCCGCGCCCGCCGTTGCCGTCCGCACGGCCGCGCCGTCGCCCGCCGCGACCGGGGCGCCGGAGACCTTCACGGGCACCGTCGAGATCAGCACGCCGTTTCAGGCGCTGCCGCCGGGAAAGGCCGGCGGCGCAACGGTGCGTTTCGAGGCCCGGGCCCGCACGGCCTGGCACACCCATCCCCTGGGACAGACGCTCGTGGTCACGGCCGGCCTGGGCCTGGTGCAGCAGGCGGGGCAACCGGCCCAGTGGATCCGCCCCGGCGACGTGGTCGGCATCCCCGCCAACGTGCGCCACTGGCACGGCGCGGGCCCCGGCGGCCCCATGGCCCATGTCGCCATCGCCGAAAAGGAAGACGGCACCTCGGTGGCCTGGAAAGACAAGGTCAGCGATCAGGACTACGAGGCCGCCCTGGCCAGCGCGGGCCTGGCCGCGGCGGCTCCCGCCGCGATGCCGGCTGGACACGCCGGCCAGCACATCGTGCCCCCGCGGGCAGCGGCGCATGCACAGCCCGCCAGCGAAGTCCTGTCGGCCAGGCAGCAGGCCATCCCCCTGATGGCGTCCTTTGCGGCGGCCAGCAACATGCCCCGGCTCAACACGGCCTTGAACCAGGGGCTGGATGCGGGCATGACGGTCAGCGAGGCCAAGGAAGTTCTGGTGCAGCTTTACGCCTATGCGGGGTTCCCCAAGAGCCTCAACGCGCTTGGCGAACTGATGAAGGTCGTGCAGGAACGCAGGCAGCGCGGCATCCAGGACGCACCGGGCCGCGAACCCGGACGCCGCATCGCCACCGGCGATGAACTGGTGGCGGCCGGCAAGGCGAACCAGACCGCGATCTCCGGCGGGCCGGTGCAGGGCCCGCTGTTCGACTTCGCGCCCGTCATCAACCAGTTCCTGCAGGCCCACTTGTTCGGCGACATCTTCGAGCGCGACAACCTCGACTGGCAAAGCCGCGAACTGGCCACGGTCGGCGCGCTCGCCGCCATGCCGGGCGTGGAGGCCCAGTTGCGCTCGCACCTGCGGGCCAGCCTGCGCGTGGGCCCGAGTGCCACGCAGCTGCGGCAACTGGTGCAGGTGCTGGCAGAACAGGGCGATCCAGATGCCGCCCATCGCGCCCAAGACGCGCTCACGCAGGCGGTTGCCGCCGCATCGAAAGGTTGAACATGGACACCCACCGAATCCTGCGGGCCGCCGCCCTTGCCCTGCCGGCGCTCATCACCGGCTGCGCAACCCCTCCTCCCCAGGGCACCGGCAACGTCCCTGGTCCGCTGGTGATCCAGGCCCAGGGGAGCTTCGCCGTCGGCGGGACCGTGCAGAAAACCCCCGGAAACTACGACAACAACAAGCCGGGCGCTTCGGGCCAGAGTTTCCACGGCGACCACCTCTATGCCTTCTACCAGGTGCCGCAGAACCCGAAGGCATTGCCCATCGTGATGCTGCATGGCGCCTTCCAGTCCGCGCGCAGCTGGGAAACCACGGCGGACGGGCGCGAGGGCTTTCAGACCTTGTTCCTGCGCCGTGGCTTTCCGGTCTACGTGGTGGACCAGCCGCGCCGTGGCCGGGCCGGCAGCAGCACGGTCGCGGCAACGATCGAGCCGGCACCCAACGACCAGCTGTTCTTCGACCAGTTCCGGATGGGCAAGTGGCCGAACTACTTCGGCAATGTCCAGTTCGACCGCAAGCCGGAGACGCTGGAGCAGTTCTTCCGCTCAGTCACGCCCAACACCGGCCCCTACGACGCCGGCGTGGTAGCAGACGCCCTGTCGGCGCTGTTCACCAAAATCGGCCCGGCGATCCTGTTCACGCATTCGCAAGCCGGCGGCCCCGGCTGGCTGGCGGCAATCAAGAACCCGAACGTCAAGGCGATCGTCGCTTTCGAGCCGGGCAGCGGCTTCATCTTTCCGCGGGGCGAGTTGCCCCCGGCCATGCCCAGTGCGGCCGGGACGCTGTCGCCCGAGGCGGTACCGATGCCGGACTTCCTGAAGCTCACCCGGCTCCCGATCACCATCTACTACGGCGACAACTTCCCGGTCGAGCCCACCCCGGAGCGCGGCCAGGACAACTGGCGCGTGCGGCTGGCCATGGCCCGGCTGTGGGTCGACGCCGTCAACAGGCACGGCGGCGACGCCCGGCTGGTGCACCTTCCGGAGATTGGAGTGCGCGGCAACACGCACTTCCTGATGTCCGACTTGAACAACCTGCAGATCGCGCAGCTGGTGTCGCAGTTTCTGGCCCACAAGAAGCTGGACTGATGTACCCGGCCGCGCCATACCGCGCAGGCAGACCACAAAAATGATTGGAGCTTGAATGAAACACGAAGCCGTCAATGAAAAGCGCCGCGAGTTCCTTGGGACCTCGGCCCTTGCCATCTCAGCCGCCGCCATCGGTGTTCCCGCCATGGCCACACCCACCTCCGCTGTCGCCGCTGGTGGCGGCAGCAAGAATCCCTTCACGCTGGTCTATGCCAGCGCGATCACGAAGAACGAGCCGGGCAAGGTCCACATCCGCCCGGTGAAGTACAAGCTCAACGGCCTGGACATCGTCGCCAACGTCTACACCCCGGCGAACCACGATCCCAAGAAAAAATACCCCGCGATCGTCGTGGCGCACCCGAACGGCGGCGTGAAGGAGCAGGTCGCCGGCCTGTATGCCCAGCACCTGGCGGAGCAGGGCTACATCACGATCGCGATGGACGCGGCGTATCAGGGCGGCAGCGGCGGCCAGCCACGCAGCACGGACAAGCCGCAATTTCGCACGGAGGACATTCACGGTGCGGCCGACTTCATCACCCGCTATCCAGGTGTCGATGCGGCGCGCCTGGGACTGCTCGGCATTTGTGGTGGCGGCGGCTATGCGCTGTCGGCAGCGAAGTCAGACAAGCGCTTCAAGACGCTGGCGACGCTCAGCATGTTCAACTCCGGACGGGTCCGCCGCAACGGGTTTTCCGACTCCCAGCTGGATACGATCCAGAAGCGCTTGAAGGACGCGTCGGATGCGCGCGCCCAGGAGAAGGCGGGAGGCAAGGTTCTCTATTCGGGCGATGCCGACATGACGGATGCGCAGATTGCGGCGTTGCCATTCGAGATGTACCGGCAGGGCTACGAATACTACTGGCGCACCCATGCGCATCCGGGCTCCACGTTCAAATACACCACGAGCAGCTTGATGGACCTGATGCGCTGGGATGCCACCGAGGAGATCGAACTGATCCAGCAACCGCTGCTGATGATCGCGGGCAGCAAGGCTGACAGCTTGTACATGACCGAAGATGCGTTCGCCAAGGCCACGGGCGCGAAGGACAAGGAACTGTTCAAGATCGAAGGCGCCACGCACATCGAGACCTACTGGGTGCCCCAGTATGTGGAAGCCGCGATGGGCCAGCTGATTCCGTTCTACGCCAGGACCTTGTGATCCGGAAAGAACCCCGTCTTCACGGCGCTTCCACCCGATTGCGCCCTGACGCCTTGGCCCGGTACAGCCCGCCATCCGCCGCCTCGATCAGTTGCCGCTCGCACCCCTGCGCGTAAGGCCCTGCCATCGTGGCGGCTCCCACGCTCACCGTGACGCAGCCCCACGAGCTGCCGCTGTGCGCGATGGCCAGCGCCTCGATCCGCTCCCGCACGACCTCCGCCACAATGCGCGCGCCCTGAAGATCCGTGCCGGGAAGAATGATCGCCAGTTCTTCCCCGCCGTAGCGCGCCACGAGGTCACCGGGGCGTTTGGCGTACTGCACCAGGCATTTCGACACCGCCTGCAGGCAGGCATCGCCCGCCACATGGCCGTAGGTGTCGTTGAAACCCTTGAAGTAGTCGATATCGATGAGCAGCAGGGACAGCGGCGTCCCCTGCCGGCTCGCGCGGCGGCACTCCATGTTCAGGGTTTCGTCGAAGCAGCGGCGATTGGCCAGGCCCGTGAGCTGGTCTTGCGCGGCCAGCGCCTCCAGCTTCTGGTTCACCCGCATCAGATCCTCGCGCGCAGCCACGAGGGAGGCCTCGGCGCGGGTCCGGCGGCGGATGTCGAGCAGCAGCCGCCAGCCGATGACCGCGATGCCCAGGAGCAAGGCACCGACGACGGCCGCAGTGAGCAGCGCCTGATGCCGCCAGCCGGACAGGGCTTCTTCCTTGCCCACCGCCACGGTGGTGACCACGGGATACCGGTCGCTCTTGCGAAAGGCGTACAGCCGCTGCGTTCCGTCGATGCCGGACTTGAACGAGGCCGTGCCCGACACGGCGCCGGAGTAGACGCGCTGGAAATTGGCCGATTTGGAGAAGTCGCGGCCCAGGTCCTGCTCGCGGTAGGGATAGCGAACGAGCATCTGCCCGCCCGTGGTCGACAGCCCGATGGCGCCTTGGTCGCCCACGTCGATCTTGCCGAACAGCTCCAGAAAGCTCTTGATGCCCAGGCTCACCACCACCACGCCGCCAAAGCGCCTGTCCTTGTCCTCGAAGCGCTGGCTGATGGTGATGACCCAGTCGCCGGTGGAGCGGCTCCGGATGGCCGGCCCGATGAAGGGCTCGCGCGACGCGCTGTCGCGGTGGTGGGCAAAGAAGGCCCTGTCCGTGCTGTTGGCCTGGGCCGGCAAGCGCCCGGCCGAAGACATGAGCCAGTCGCCGGTGGCGCCATAGATGACGATGCCATTGAGCTGGGTCAGCAAATGTTCCTGCTGGTCGATCAGCCGCTGCAGGCGCTGCATGTGCTGGGGGCCGGTGCCCTCTTCCTCCAGCCGCTCCACGATGCCCAGCAGCAGCATGGCGCTTTGCGTGATGACGCCTTCGGTGTAGGTGTTGAGGGTCTGCGCCAGGTTGAGGTTCTGGGTGTCGATTTCGGCCAGCGAGCGCTCCCGCGCCGACCACATCTGCCAGGCGGTGGCGGCAGCCACCGAGAGGTACACAACGGTCAGCAGCAGCACTGCCAGGCGAACATCACGCTTCATCGATTCATTTCCACCCACCAGCACACCCAGCAAACGTCAGGACAGATCGGCGGCCTGGCTGGCCTCTACCCCTCTGCGGACCATACTAAGTGATTGGTGGTGGCTTTGCTACTGGGATGAAACCCCACCTTTCAAAGACCCGCCGCGCGGGCGGTGGCGTGCGTGCGTGCCTGGGCTTGCGCGCCTTCAGGGGCGCCGCGCGGCCTCGCGCACCATCAGCCAGTACGTGCGGCCAGAGACCGGTTCCACGCACTCCACCGTGCGCGTGAACCCCAGGCGCCGGTAGAACGGCAGGCTGAGCGGGTTGAAGGTTTCCAGAAAGCAGAGGGCGCGCGCCAGGTCTGCGCGGGCCAGCGTCAGCCGCAGCAGTCCCTGCGCCAGCCCCTGGCCCTGCGCAGCAGGGCGCACGCCCAGGATGGACAGGTACCACGCACCCCGCAGGTCGCCGGGCACCTGCTCCTCCATGGCGGCGGCGATGCGCACATAGTTGGCGAAACCTGTGGGCCCGAGCAGCCGGGAAAGCCCCTGGGTGCGGCGCTCGCCGTGCAGGGCCTGCGCGCTGGCCGTGGCCTCCTAGGTCAGCCAGAGGGCGGCGCCGTCGGCGCCCGACACATGCACCTCGCCCACGGCGCGGGCCTCGTCCAAGGCCAGCGCGAAGTAGTGGGCCAGCACACGGTGCCGCAGGGCGGGGTCGGCCGCGTGGTCGATGGTGACGGCCTGATAGAACGCATCGTCCCGCAGCGCTTCGGCCAGGGCGCCGCACACGGGAGCAAAGGGTTCCAGTGCGCCGCTCGCGGGTGGCTGCGCCGGCGTGGCATGGGGTTGCATGGGCCTCCAGGGAGCGCTATTGCAGGTTCTGCAGCGCGTAGACGAACGCGGCGTCGCCCAGGAACTCCACCATGCGCGGGTGGTAGGCATTGTGAAACGCCTTCATGTCGGCATTGTCGGCATAGAACAGCACGGTGCCCACATAAGCGTCGCGCGACGGCACGTAAAAACGCGCGACGATGGAAAAGTGCTTTTCCATCAGGGCCTGGATGGCCTCGGATTCAGGGGCGTGCGCATCGATCAGCGGTCCCAGCTCCTGGTAGAACGCAGCGAAGTCGGCATGCACCTGGGGCTTGTCCACGTGCGCCCAGTCGTTGGTGGCCGCCAGGGATTGCTCCTGCTCAGCCCGCTGCGCGGCGCGGCATTGGTCGAGGTATTCGGGGGTGGTCTGCTGCAGGCCCATGGTGTTCGTTTTTTTCTTGTCTTGAAGAGGCGGGTCGGTCAACACGGCGTGCATCGCCGGCCCGCAAACCGCCAGGGGGAGCGCGGACTATAGCGGGGCGGACTGCCACCACGCTGTCCAGCGCATTTTTCTGCGGGCTACGCGGATGGCGGCCGGGACTTGCCGAGCACGGGCCGCGCGCCGCCAGGCCAGCACCTCAGCCCAGGGGGTCGGATGCGCTCGCCCGGTCTGCGCCGGGCACCACCCGCTGCGCTGGCGGCGAACCCGCCAGGCTTTGTGCAGGCCGGCGCAGGGTGGCGTCAAAGGGGTTGATCCGGGGCCCGATGGCAGCCGCCTCGCGCTTGAGCAGCTCCACCACCGTGGGCATGCGGTCGGCGTTCAGGCGGTCGGCGATGGTGCCCACGCTCAGCGCCGCCACGGCGCGGCCTTCGCGGTCGCAGATGGGCACGGCAACCCCGGCCATGCCTTCGAGCAGGCCGGTGTTGCGGCCTGCGTAGCCCTGATGGCGCACGCGCTCGATCTCGGTACGCAAATACACCTCGTCGTACACGCCGTACTCGCGCACGCGGGACAGGTTGAAGCGGATGACCTCTTCGCGCTCGGCCTCGGGCAGGAACGCGAGGATGGCCAGCGCGCCCTGCCCCACCCCCAGGGCCACGCGGCCACCGATGTCGCCGGTGAACGAGCGGATCGGGAAAGGCCCCTCGCTGCGGTCCAGGCAGATGGCGTCGAAGCCGCTGCGCGCCAGCAAAAAGATGCTGTCGCCCAGGCTGCCGCACAGCCGCAGCAGCGCCGGGCGGCACAGGCTGCGCAGGTCGCCCGGGTTGCCGGCGCGGGCCGCCAGCGCGAAGAAGTCCATGCTCAGCCGGTAGAGCTTGCTGCGCTCGTCCTGCTCGACCATGCCTTCTGCCACCAGCGATTGCAGCAAACGGTGCGTGGTGCCCTGCGTGAGACCGATGGCACGCGCCAATTGGGTGACCCGGCCACCCTCGGCCTGCACGGCCACCAGGGCGCGGATGAGGGCAAAGACCCGGGGTACGCCGCCCGTGCCTGCGGTTGCTGCTTCCATGCATCGCTCCTGCGGAATAGATGGGCTTCATTCTACCTATCACATTCCAATTATCGGAATAATTTAAAGAAAAATTCTGATTAATGGAATACCCGGTGCGATCTGGTTCGGTTGTTGCAATAGAGTGAACTGAAAACGCCAAGGCTCTCCATCCTGAACGGCCCCATGCACCACGGCGGTGCAGCAGTGGCAAGCCACCTTGTTCAGCAGAGGCAGCCCGGCACAAAGACATCCATGCGCGCGCCGCTCGGAGCACGCGCATGGCAGGAAACCGGAATCCGAAGAAAGGCCCCCATGTCCTTCCTGAAGCTCAGTGATGTGACCAAGTTCTACGGCAGCACCTGCGCGGTGCAGTCCATGAACCTCACGGTGGAAAAAGGCGAATTCGTCTCCCTGCTCGGCCCCTCGGGCTGCGGCAAGACCACCACCTTGCAGATGGTGGCGGGCTTCGAGGCGGTGAGCAGCGGCCGCATCCAGCTGGACGGGCGCGACATCACCCACGCCAAGGCCAACACGCGCGGGCTGGGCATCGTGTTCCAGAGCTATGCGCTTTTTCCGCACATGACGGTGGCCGACAACGTGAGCTTTGGCCTGGAGATGCGCAAGGTGCCCAAGGCCGAGCGCAAGGACCGCGTGGCCCAGGCCCTGGGCCTCGTGCACCTGGAGGCGCACGCCACGCGCTACCCGCGCGAACTGTCGGGCGGCCAGCGCCAGCGCGTGGCCCTGGCGCGCGCACTCGTCATCGAACCGCCGGTGCTGCTGCTGGACGAGCCCCTGTCCAACCTGGACGCCAAGCTGCGCGAGGAGATGCAGTTCGAGCTGCGCCAGATCCAGCGCAAGGTGGGCACCACCACGGTGATGGTCACGCACGACCAGAGCGAGGCCATGTCCATCAGCGACCGCGTGGTGGTGATGGAGGCCGGCCGCGCCACGCAGATCGACCACCCGCACCGCGTGTACGAACACCCGCGCACCCGCTTCATCTCCACCTTCGTCGGCAAGGCCAACCTGGTGCCCGGCAAGGTGACCTCGGCCAACAACACGCACACCCACGTGGGCGCGGGGCCCATCGAGGTGCGGGTGGACGGCGCGCAGTTTCGCCCCGGCGCGGCCGTGCTGCTGAGCGTGCGGCCCGAAAAACTGCAGCTGGTGCCTGCGGTGCAGGGCCGCATCGGCGGCGAGGTGCGCGAACGCTTCTTTCTGGGCAGCCAGTGGCTGTACCGCGTGGACACCCCCATGGGCGACCTGATGGTGCTGGCGCCCAACGACGGCCGCAACGCGCTGGACGAAGGCGACCGCACCGGCCTGGACTGGCCCGACCACTGCATGCGCCTGCTGCCCGCCGATGAAGCCGCAACGGCAGGCGCCGAGGCCGAGGCCACGCCATGACAGCCGTCCCATCGACCCTGTCCGCAGCGCCCCACCCGCTGCTGGGCAAGAAGGCCATGCCCTGGTGGCTGTCCGGCCCGGCGCTGCTGCTGTTCACCGTGCTGCTGCTGGTGCCGTTGGCGCTCACGGCGGTGCTGTCTTTCAACGCGTTCGACCCGGCCACGGGGGTGAAGGCGGGCGAGTTCACGCTGGAGCACTACCGCCATGTGTTTGCCGATTCGTACTACCACGCGATCTTCTGGCGCACGTTCTGGATCGCCGGGCTGGTCACGCTGATCTGCGTGGCCATCGGCGCGCCAGAGGCCTATGTGCTCAGCCGCATGCGCAACCCGTGGCGCTCCATCCTGCTGCTGGTGGTGCTGGCGCCCTTGCTGGTGTCGGTGGTGGTGCGGGCCTTTGGCTGGAGCATGCTGCTCGGCCCCGAGGGGCTGGTGAACGCTGCCTTCGGCCTGGTGGGCATCGGCCCGGTGAAGATGCTCTACACCGAGATCGCCGTGGTGGTGGCGCTGGTGCACGTGATGCTGCCCTTCATGGTGATCCCCGTGTGGACATCGCTGCAGAAGCTGGACCCGGGCGTGGAAAACGCCGCGCTGTCGCTGCGGGCCTCGCCCTTCACCACCTTGCAGCGCATCGTGCTGCCGCAGGTGCTGCCGGGCATCTTGTCGGGCAGCCTGATCGTGTTCGGCCTGGCCGCCAGCTCGTTCGCCATTCCCGGCCTGCTGGGCGGGCGGCGGCTGAAGATGGTGGCCACGGTGGTGTACGACGAGTACCTGCACGAGCTGAACTGGCCGCTGGGCGCCGCCATTGCGCTGACCTTGCTGGTGGCCAACCTGGTGGTGATGCTGAGCTACAACCGCCTGGTTGAAGGCCGCTATAAGAAATCTCTCGGGTAAGTATGACCACCCCCACGCTCCATCACTTCGTGTATTCGCTGCCCCCCAAGGGGGCGCAGGCCTCCCTTGGGGCGGCCCGGCGGGAGTCCTGATCCATGCAAAAAAACGGCCCCATCGCCCTCGCGTTCAACGCGCTCGTCATCGCCTTCATGCTGGCCCCGCTTCTGGTGGTTTGCATCGTCGCCTTCACGCCGCACAACACGCTCACGCTGCCCACCACCGAGTTCTCGCTGCGCTGGTTCAAGGCGGTGTTCGACCACCCGGACTTCATGCAGTCGTTCTGGAACAGCCTGTGGCTGGCCCTGGCGTCGGCCACGCTGGCGACAGTGCTGGCAGTGCCCGCGGGCATTGCGATCACGCGCTACGACTTTCCCGGGCGCGGCTTTCTCAACGGCCTGTTTTTGTCGCCATTGATCATTCCGCACCTGGTGCTGGGCGTGGCCCTGCTGCGCCTGTTCGCGCTGATCGGCGGCACGGGCAGCTTTGGTTGGCTGGTGGTGGCGCACGCGCTCATCGTCACGCCGTACACGCTGCGCCTGGTGGTGGCGGCGCTGGTGGGGTTCGACCGCAGCGCGGAGCACGCAGCCCTGTCGCTGGGCGCCAGCCAGGCCACGGTGTTCACGCGCATCACGCTGCCCATGATTCTGCCGGGCGTGACGGGCGGGTGGATGCTGGCCTTCATCAACAGCTTTGACGAAGTGACCATGTCGATCTTCGTCACCTCGCCCAGCACGGTGACGCTGCCGGTGCGGATGTACATGTACGCCACCGAATCCATCGACCCGCTGATGGCGGCCGTGTCGGCGCTGATGGTGGCCGTGACGGCGTGCGCCATGGTGCTGCTGGACCGTGTGTATGGACTGGACCGCGTCCTCGTGGGCCGGAAGTAGATGAGCACCGAAAACATGAGTTCCAGCCCTGCCTTGCTGCACCGCGTGGCCGAGAAGAGCCGTGCGCCCGTGCACTTCACCATCAACGGCCAATCCGCCACCGCTCTTCAGGGCGATACGGTGCTGACGGCCATCCTCACGCAACATGCGCAACTGCGCCGCAACGAATTCAGCCACGAGCCGCGCGCAGGCTTCTGTTTGATGGGTGCCTGCCAGGACTGCTGGGTGCTGATCGACAGCGGCGAGCGCCTGCGCGCCTGCAGCACCTTCATCACCCCCGGCATGGCGTTGCGCACCGAAGCCGCCGACGCGGCCACCTTTGCCAGAGGGGGCCAGCCATGACGACGGCGCCTGCTTTGCAACCTGTGATCGTGGGCGCAGGCCCGGCCGGCATCCGCGCCGCGCAGACGCTGGCGGCCCACGGCGTGCGGCCGGTGCTGATCGACGAAGCCGCGCGCGGCGGCGGGCAGATCTACCGCCGCCCGCCTGCCCACTTCAAGCGCACCCCCGCCACGCTGTACGGCACCGAGGCCGCGCGTGCCACCGCATTGCACGGCACGCTGGACGGCCTGCACGCACAGATCGACTACCAGCCCGACAGCCTGGTGTGGAACGCACAGGGCGGCCTGCTGGATGTGCTGCACGGCCCCACGCAGACCACGCGCACCGTGCCCTACGGCCAGCTCATCGTGGCCAGCGGCGCCACCGACCGCGTGCTGCCCGTGCCGGGCTGGACGCTGCCGGGCGTCTACACGCTGGGCGGCGCACAGGTGGCGCTCAAGTTCCAGGGCTGCGCCATCGGCAGCCGGGTGGTGCTGATGGGCACGGGCCCGCTGCTGTACCTGGTGGCCTACCAGTACGCCAAGGCGGGCGCCGTGGTCGCTGCGGTGCTCGACACCGCGCGCTTTGCCGACCAGCTGGCCGCCGTGCCCGCCATGCTCACGCAGCCTGCGGTGTTCGCCAAGGGCGTCTACTACGTGGGCTGGCTGCGCGCGCACGGCGTGCCCATCCACAGCGGCATCCGCCCCGTGCGCGTGCTGGGCGACGGCCGCGTGGCGGGCGTGGTGTGGGCCGATGGTGCCGGGCGCGAACACACGCTCAGCTGCGACGCCGTGGGTTTTGGCTACGCGCTGCGCTCCGAAACACAACTGGCCGACCTGCTGGGCTGCCGCTTTGCCTGGGCACCGATGCACCGCGCCCACCTGCCCGAGCGCGATGCCGCGGGCCGCAGCAGCGTGCGAGGCGTGTACCTGGCGGGCGACGGCGCGGGCATCCTGGGCGCCGACGCGGCCGAGTGGGCCGGCGAGCTGGCCGCGCTGGCGCTGCTGCAGGACCACGGGACGGCCGTGGATGCGGCGCGCATGCAGGCGCTGCAGGGGCAGCTTCACCGCCTGATGCGGTTTCGCCAGGGGCTGGAACGCGCCTTTCCCTTCCCCACCGACTGGGCCGCGCAAGCGCCCGATGCGCTGGTGGTGTGCCGCTGCGAGAACATCACGGCGGGCGAGCTGCGCGCCTGCGTGCGCGAGACCGGTGCCGACGAGATGAACCGACTGAAGGCGCTCACCCGCGTGGGCATGGGCCGCTGCCAGGGCCGCAGCTGCGGCGTGGCCGCGGCCGAGATCCTGGCGCAGGCCACCGGCCAGCCCGTGGAGCGGGTGGGCCGGCTGCGCGGACAGGCGCCGATCAAGCCGATACCGATCCACCTGCAGGCACGGCAGGCCACCGACGCGGGAGCCAGCGCATGAACAGCAGCACGCCTCGGACCGTCAAGACCGACGTCGCCATCGTGGGCGGCGGCATCGTGGGTGCATCGGCCGCGCTGGCCCTGCGCCGCCAGGGCGTCGATGTCGTGCTGCTCGAGCGCGATCGCTGCGGCTCGCGCTCGAGCGGCGTGAACTACGGCGGTGTGCGCCGCCAGGGGCGACCCCTGAGCCAGTTGCCCCTGGCGCAGCGCGCCCACCAGATCTGGGCGCGCCTGCCCGAACTGATCGGCACCGATGGCGAGTACGCCCGCACCGGGCATTTCAAGATCGCGCGCAGCGAGGCGGACATGGCCGCGCTGGAGCACTACGCCCACCAGAGCCGGGACTTCGACCTGGGCATCGAGCTGATCAGCGGCGAGCGCCTGCGGGCGCAGTGCCCCTGGCTGGGCGGCAAGGCGGTGGGCGGCTCGCTGTGCGTGGACGATGGGCAGGCCAACCCGCGCCTGGTGTCGCCCGCGTTCGCGCTGGCAGCCCAACGCGCCGGCGCGCAGATCTTCGAGCGCTCGCCGCTCACACGCATCGAACACGACGGCCGGCAGTTGTTCACGCTGCACTCGGACACGGCACTGGAGGTCAGTGCCCCGGTGGTGCTCAACTGCGCGGGTGCCTGGGCCGGTGCGATGGCGGAGCAGTTTGGCGAACCGGTGCCGCTGCGCTCCGGCCACCCCGCGATGATGGTCACCGAGCCCCTGCCCTATTTCATGCAATGGAGCCTGGGCGTGGAAGGCGGCGGCATCTACTGCCGGCAGGTGGCGCGCGGCAATCTGGTGCTGGGCGGCGGGTCGGGCTTCTGGCTCGACGGCGACCGCGCGCGCTCGGAGCGCAGCGCCATCGCGTCGCTCACCGTGCAGGCGGTCGAGCTGCTGCCTGCGCTGACGCACGCGCACTTCATCCGCACCTGGAGCGGCACCGAGGGCTACCTGCCCGACCGCCAGCCCGTGCTGTGCAAGAGCCGCACCACGCCCGGCCTGATCCATGGCTTCGGCTTTGCGGGCGCGGGCTTTCAGATCGGCCCCGCCGTGGGCGAAGTGCTGGCCGAACTGGCGCGCGACGGGCACACCAGCACGCCGATCGACGCGTTTTCCCTGGCTCGCTTTGACACGCCGCCAGCGCCCGCCGCGGGCGCCACGCCCACAACAACCACAGCGCAGGCCCATTGAGCCCGCCGACCTCTCCCCACCCCCTCCCACCCGAAAGGCAATCACCATGAACTTCGCTTTCCGCCCGAACGTTTCCCTGCGCCGCGGCCTGCTGGCTGCGGCCGCTGCCACGGCCCTGGCCGCCAGCGGCGCAGCCGTGGCACAGACCCCCAAGACGCTGTACATCGGCATGAACGGCGGCACCATGGAGAAGGCGTACACCCAGTACGTGTTCCCGGCGTTCGAGAAGCTGCACGGCGTGAAGGTCGTGGTGGTGCCGGGCACGTCCTCGGACATATTGGCCAAGGCCCAGGCCAACAAGGACAAGCCGCAGATGCACGTGATGTTCCTCGATGACGGCATCATGGTGCGCGCCATGGGCATGGGCCTGTGCGAGAAGCAGCGCCCCAACCCGCACCTGAACGACATCTACCCCGCGGCGCGCTTCAAGGACGACCTGGCCAGCGGCGTGAGCCTGGGCATGACCGGCATCGCCTACAACACCAAGATGTTCACCGAAAAGGGCTGGGCCGCGCCCACCTCGTGGATGGACTTTGCGGACCCCAAGTACAAGGGCAAGGTGGTGTTCCAGTCCATGCCGTCGTCGTCGTTCGGGCTGCACGGCTTCCTGATGTTCAACCGCATCCAGGGCGGCAACGACAAGAACGTGGAACCGGGCTTCAACAACTGGGCCAAGACCATCGGCCCCAATGTGCTCGAATACATCCCGAGCTCGGCCAAGATCTCCGAGATGGTGCAGACCGGCGAGGCCGCGCTGTTCCCGCTCACGCCCACGGCCGTGGCCGCGCTCAAGTCCAAGGGCATTCCCGTGGAATACGCACAGCCCAAGGAGGGCTCGGTGGTGCTGATGACCGGCCAGTGCGTGATCGCCAGGAACAGCGAGCCCGAGCTGGCGCAGAAGCTGGCCGAGTTCCTGCTGAGCCCGCTGGCGCAGGCCAACGTGCTGCAGTTCGGCGCGCAGATCCCCACCAACCCCAAGGCCCCGGCCGTGGGCGAAGGCGCGGCGCAAGTGGCGCAGATCAGCCAGTGGATGAAGAACGCCGTGACGCTGGACTGGGACAGCGTGAACGCCAACCGCCCGGCCTGGAACACGCGCTGGAACAAGACCATCGAGCGCTGAACCTTCGCGGCCCCCCACACCGGCGGGCCGTTTGTGACAAATGTCACCGGCCCCGCCACGCCTTGCGGCGGCGGGTGGCACAAACCGCTTCTTCGAATTCAGAATCCGGCGCCTGGACACGCCAATCATTCATTCGAAGAAGAGGGACCCCCATGAAACGCTGGATCAAATGGACCGCCGGCGGCGCGCTGCTGCTGAGCGCCATCGTTGCCGCCACGGCGGCCAGCGGCCTGTATCTGGCCGAGCAAAAGCGCAACCGCTACATCGACATCAAGCCCCGGCCCGTGGCCTACACCACCGATGCGCAGACCATCGAGCGCGGGCGCTACCTGTATGCATCGCGCGGCTGCACCGACTGCCACGGCGCGCAGGGCACGGGCCGCGAATTCGTCAACGACGGCAAGGGCACGCGCATCATCGGGCCCAACATCACGCCCGCCGGCGTGGTGGCGCGCTACCAGCCCGAGGACTGGAACAGCGTGATCCGCCATGGCGTGAAGCCCAACGGCCGCCCCGTGCTGGTGATGCCCAGCGAGGACTACAACCGCTTCACCAACGACGACCTGAATGCCCTGGTGTCGTATGTGCGCCAGCTCAAGCCCCAGGAGGGCACGCAGGCGGTGGTGGAGCTGCCCCGCCCCGCCTGGGTGCTGTACGGCCTGGGCGCCATCCCCGACGCGGCGGCGCGCATCGACCACCAGCTCGCTCCGTCACGCCCCGTGCCAGCCGGCGTGACACTGGCCAACGGCCAGTACGTGGCCAACATGTGCATCGGCTGCCACGGCGCCACGCTGGAGGGCGGCAAGATTCCGGGCGGACCGCCCGACTGGCCCGCTGCCGCCGACATCCGCCCCGGCGCCGACAGCGCCCTGGCGCGCTACCCCACGGCGGCGAGCTTCGTCGCCATGCTGCGCACCGGCAAACGGCCGGACGGCACGCCCATCCAGGTCATGCCGTTCGAGTCGCTGGGCCAGCTCAGCGATGTGGATGCACAGGCGCTCTACCTGTACCTCAATGCCCCCGCCGGGAGCGTGAAGGTGGACAACGTGGGCGCGCCGGCCGCGGGCAACAAGAGCAGCGTCAACACCATTCCCTCGGGACCGGGCGGCCTGAAGCTGCCGGGCTGAGGAAGCGAAGGGCCGGCACGGCCCACGGGGCGCCGGCCTGCCCGCTGGCCCGCCATCCGGTGGACCACCCGCCGTGGTGGCGGGTCAGCTGCCGGGGTGCAGGTGGGCGCCGCCCGCGGGCGCCTGGCTGTACGAACCCATGGGGCCTCCCGGGGGCGCGGCGGGCGGGGCGCGGCGCACGCGCGGCACCACGCTGAGCTGCACGGTGTCGAGCACCGGGCCGGGCGCCACGTTCAGGGCCTTGCGCGGCAGGTCCACCAGCTGCTCCGCATGCCATACGCGGACCTGGGCGGCACCTTCGGGCACGGCGGGAAAGCGGGCAATGCCGTCGCCGTCGGTCTTGAGGGCCCAGGCCGAATCGGTCACGAACACATGGCCGCGCATGGAGCCGTGCAGATGGCAGCCCAGCAGCACCACGCCGGGCGTGTCGAGCTTCACGTCGGCGAAGTTGGAGGGCTTGCCATCGGTCTTGCCCGCCAGGCGCAGCTCGAAGCCGGGGTTGGTGCCGCCCGGCGCCGCGGCGGCCGCGACCGTGGCGGGGTTGCCGCGCACATGGTGGTCCCACCGGTCCTGGTTGGTGAAGCGCACGGTGGTGCCGGGGGCCACCACCGTCAAGGCGGGCACGAAGCGCATCTTCTCCTGTTCGATGGTGGGGCTGGCCTGCAGCAGGCTCGGGGGCGTGCCGGCCGTGGCGCCGGGGTACACCACCACCACCGCATCGGGCACGGGCCGGCCCTCGCGGTCCAGCACCTGGATTTGAACATTTCCGGCGCTAGCGCTTACCCATAAAGCGCTGATAGCTATCAAAATAATAGTATTTTTCATCATGGCGTCAGTGGATGGTGATCACGTCCCGGTGCATGGGTGCGAGCAGGGCCAGCAACCGGTTTTGCTGGGCGAAGGGTATGCCCTGGGCATCCATGGCGCTTTGCAGCACCTCCACGAGGGCATTGAAGTGGCCCTTGTGGATGTCCATGTCGGCATGGGCCGATTTCATGTCAGCGCCTTCATATTTGCAAGGCCCCCCGCTGAGCTGGCAGACCTGGTCGGTCAGGCTTTCCTTGAGGGCCTGGGGCTTCGCCTCCTTGAAGTGGCCGCCGATGCGCGGGTCTCTCACGACACGGTCCACGAAGTCGTCCATGAGGCGGGTGATGCCGGGCTTTTCGCCCAGCGCCTGGTACAGGCCCGCGGGCGCCGCCGGGGAGGTGGCCGGGGCAGGCTGCGACAGGGCAGCTGGAGCCCACAGGCAGGCGGCGGCCAGGGCCAGGGCAGTGAGGGTGTTGCGCTTGATCGTCATGGGGGTCTCCGAAGCGGGCTCAGAAAGTGACCTGGGCCGACAGGTAGTAGCCCGTCTGGCGGCGGTTGTTGGTGATGCCCGGCACGATGCGCCCCAGGTCCACATACGCCAGCGTGAGCGACACGTTCTTGGTGGGTGCCCAGGCGATGAAGATGTCCTTCCAGTCGTCCTCGCGCAGCGCGGCGCCCAGGCCGGCCGCCGCCCCCAGCGCCTGCAGGTTGTTGGGCTTGAAGCGGTACTCGGCGCCGACCGCCAGGTTCTTGCTCAGCAGGTAGACCATCGAGAACTCGAGCTGCAGGCTGCGGCTGTTCCTGCCCGGCGCGGCCGAGCCAAAGCCCAGCAGGCCGTTCTGGTTGGCATTGGTGTAGCGCAGGGTGCCGTTGACGAGCAGGCTCTGCGCCAGCAGCAGCTTGGTGGCGCTCACATACACATCGGTGCCGCTGGTTCTTGTACCGAGGAAGTCGAGCACCGACCGGATGGAGCCCGCGTGCGTGCGCTTGTGCTCCAGGCCCACGGCGATCTGCGGCATGAGGCTGTCGGCATCCAGCACGGCATCGCCCGCCACCTTCACCTTGATGCCCACCACATCCATCCGGATGTGCTGGCCGGGCGCCACGCCAAAGGGCGCGATGCCGTTGAGCGCCAGCGCAGGCGAGGCATCAAGATCCTGCCGGGCCAGCGACAGCTCCACCCGGTCGTGCAGGCCCAGCGCCACGCCATAGCCCGTAAGGCCGTAGTCCTGCGTGGCCGCCCGCGTGGCGTAGCCGCTGAAGCCGGTCTCGCCCGCCGTGGCGTTCGTGCCGATCACGGCCCAGGGCGTGAGCCCGCCGCCGGCCGACCCGCCGATGCTGCTGACGCCGCCGGTGAGCAGCAGCTTGCCCGTCCCGGCCTGGGCCAGCCCGGCGGCGCCCATCGCCAGTGCCGCGAGCAGCGTGCAGTGAAGCCTGTATTCCATCGTGATCTCTCCCAAAGGGCGGTGTCGCGGTTGTAAGTGGATGTTGCTCCCAACTTACGAACCCCGGCACCCGGTGGATTCAAAAACGACAGATAAATTTTTTTGACGGGCGCCTGCGCCAGCCCTCCACCCCGGCGCCCCTTACAGCATGCGCTCGATCAGCGCGCCCTTGAACAGCACCGGCCCGGTAGGTCCGGTCGCGCTGGGCACGCCACCCTTGGGCTCCAGGCTGATCGCCAGGGCTGGCACCTGCTTCACATCGGCCTCGCCCGCCACCAGGGTGAGCAGCCTGTCCTGCCCCAGCACCCCCAGCGAACGCGGCCCGCCCGAGGGCGGCAGCGCCCACAGCTGCAGCGACTTGTCGGCCCCTTCCTGGAAGCCGCCCACGCGCTGCAGCACCAGCTGGTTGTTCCTGGGGTCGAAGGTGACCAGCATCGACGCGGCCTCCTTGTCGTCGGACAGCACGGCCACGTACTGGATCTGCGGCGCGGCCTGCAGTTGCTGCTGCAGCGTGGCAATCTGCCGGCCCGACGTGGCCTTGAGCGCGCCGTGCACCTGCACGCCGATCGCCACCGCCGCCACGGTGGCCAGCGCGCCGGCGGCGGCCGCGCCGCGCCACACCAAGAGGCTGTGCCACCAGCCGCCGCCCGGCACCCGGTCTGCGGGCCGATGGGCGGCCTGCAGGGCCCGCGCGGCCTTGTCCGCCTCGACCAGGTTGTGGATGCGGGTCCAGACATGCGAGGACGGCTCAGCCAGTTCCTGCAGTTCGGTCAGGCCGGACCAGCGGCCTTGCCACACCAGCGCGGCAGCCCGCACGGGGGCCTGCTCGCGGGCCAGGGTTTCGAAGCGGCGGCGCGCGCCGCCCCGCAGCGTGCCCAGCGCATAGCTGGCCGCCAGGCGGTCCAGCAGTTCGGGGTGTCGGGAAAGGTTCATGGGGAGGTTCCTGGCTCAGGCATAGCGTGCCATGCAGGCGCGCAGCTGTTCCAGCCCGCGCCGGATCCAGGTCTTGACGGTGCCCAGCGGCAGCTTGAGCTGCTCGGCCAGCTCGCCGTGGCTCAGGTCGCGCAGGTAGGCCAGGCTCACCACCTCGCGCTGCCGCGTCTCCAGCCTGCCCAGGCATTGGTGCAACGCGAAGGCCTGCTCGCTCGCCTCGGTGGCGTCCATGGGGTTGGCGCCCTCGCCCGGCAGCGTTTCCGCCAGGGCATCGTCCAGTTCGTTCATGAGGTCCGCGCGGTCGCTGGTGCGCTTGCGCAGCGCATCGAGCGCGCGGCTGCGCACGATGAGCCCCAGCCACGCCATGGGCGGGCTGAGCGATGCACGGTAGCTGGCGGCCGACCGCCAGATGGTCAGGAACGACTCCTGCAGCACGTCCTCGGCCGCATCACGGTTGCGCACCACGCGCAGCGCCAGGCCAAAAAGCCGCGACGAGGTGCTCTCGTACAGGCTTTTCAGCGCGGTGTCGTCCTGCGCGGCGATGCGGTCGAGGAGGTCCATCAGTTCACGGTCTGTGTGGAGGGTGCTCATGCGCCCATTCTCTGGGATTGGTCTCTGTTCACGGTGCAATGGGATCTTCTGTGGGTGAATACGCCACAGCAGGCGCCTTGGATTCATCGCCCGGCCCGAAGAGTGCAGCGCGCGGCGGCCGCGTTCAAGCCGACTCGGTCGCTGCTGCTGCTGCGACCGCTACCACTGCGCGCAGACCCCCACGAGCCCCGCCACCACCAGCGCCAGCCCCACGCCCTCGGTGCGCGTCAGGCTCTCGCGGAACACGCGGCGCGAGACGAGGTAGCTGAAAAGCACCTCCACCAGGCCCAGCGTGCGCACGTCGGACGCGGGCCGCATGGCGTAGGCCGTGAACCAAGCAATGGACGCAACCGCGCCCATCGATCCCGCCACCACCGACATGCGCCAGGCCCGCGCGATGGCGCCCGCCACGCCGGGCTGGCGTGCCAGCAGCCAGCCGCCCAGCACCACCGACTGCAGCAGTTGCGCCCAGAACACGCCCCAGGCACCGGCCACCCAGGGCGCCACGCCCGCATTGGCCTCTGCCAGCGCCAGCGACGCACCGCGAAATCCCACGCTGGCCAGCGCGAAGCAGGCGCCCGATGACAGCCCGTAGACCACGAGCCGGCCGCTGCCCTGGCCGTCCACGGCCCCTGGCCCCGCGCGCAGCGCGCGCCAGCCGCCCGGCGGCAGCGACAGCAGCACCACGCCCACCGTGGCCGCCGCCATGGCGCCCAGCGCCAGCGGGCCCGGCAGTTCGTGCAGCAGCACGGCCGAGAACAGGGCCACCTGCAGCACCTCGGTCTTGGAATACGCCACGGCGAGCACGAAGTTGCGCTCCTTCATCGCCAGCAGCAGGAAGGCCGTGGCCCCCACCTGCGTGAGCGCGCCCATGGCAAGCCACGCGGCATACATCCCGTTGAACTGAGGAATGCCGCCCGCCCCTGCCCAGGTCAGCCCCGCCACCCAGGCCGTGGCCAGCGGCAGGCCGTACAGAAAGCGCACCAGCGTGGCCGCCAGCGTGCCCAGCCCGGCGGTGAGCGAGCGCTGCGCCGCGTTGCGCGCGGTCTGGGCCAATGCGGCCCACAGCGTCAGCGGTATCCACGCCCAGGCGATCCAGGAAAGAGTCATGCAGGGGTTATAGCGGCCCCATGGCGCGCCGCCCGACGCCAATGGGCAATGCGGCCATGCAGGGGCGCGAGGGCGCGGTGCGCCCCCACGTCAGCGGCCCGGTCAGTCAGACGGCCAGACGGTCAGTCCGCCGTGATGTGGCTGGTCTCGGCCACCTTCTTCCACTTCACGATGTCGTCGGCAATGATCTTGGCGAAGGCCGCGGGCGTGTCCTCGACCGTGATGGCACCGGCGGCGGCGAACTTCTCCTGCACCATCGGCGTGCGCAGCGCACGCACGATGGCGCCGTGCAGCTTCTCCAGCACATCGGCGGGCAGGCCGGCGGGCGCCAGCACGCCGTTCCAGAAGCCTTCGTTGGCGCTCTTGAGGCCCAGCTCCGCGAAGGTGGGCACCTCGGGCAATTCCTTCAGGCGCCGGGGCGTGGCCAGGGCCATGGGAACCAGGTTGCCCGACTTGATGTGCGGCATCGACGAGGCCAGCGTGTCGTAGATCATCTCGACCTGGCCGCCGATCACGTCGTTGAGCGCCGGGCCCGTGCCGCGGTACGGCACATGCACCACGCGCAGGCCGCTGAGCGACTTGTAGTACTCCATCGCCATGTGGGTGGCGCCGCCGTTGCCCGAGGAGGCATACGAATACTTGCCGGGCGACTGGCCCACGAGCTTGGCGAACTCCGCATAGTTCTTGGCGGGGAAGCTCTTGTTGATGGCCAGCACCCCCGGCACCGACAGGATGCGGGTGATGGGCGTGAAGCTCTTGAGCGCATCGAAGCTCAGGTTCTTGTACACCGCCGAATTCGTGCCGTTGGTGCTGGTGGTGCCCAGCAGCAGCGTGTAGCCGTCGGCCTTGGATTCGGCCACGAAGCGCGCGCCCACCGAGCCGCCCGCGCCCGCCTTGTTCTCCACGATCACCGGCTGGCCCAGTTCCTTGGACAAGGCGTCGGCCAGCACGCGGCCACTGATGTCCGACGTGCCGCCCGGCGGAAACGGCACCACCAGCTTGACGGGTTTGTCAGGGAAGGCGCCCTGCGCGGCGGCGGGCAGCGCCGCCGCGGCCCCCAGCAGTGCCAGTGCGACGCCAGCGGCCGTGCGGCGGTTCATTCGGTGCTTGTTCATGGGTGTTGTCTCCTGCGAATGTGGGAATGAAAAAATCAATGGAACTTTGAAACGCTGGAACGTGAAGGGCCTACTTGCCCGTGCAGCCCTTGCCGCCATCCACCGGAATGCACACGCCCGTCACGTAGCGCGCCTCGTCGCTCGCCAGGAACAGCGCCGTGTAGGCCACGTCCCAGGCCTGGCCCATGCGGCCCATGGGGCTGGCGGCGTTGCGGGTGCGCAGCATCTCCTCGGTGCTGGCGAACTGGCCGGCGATCTGCTGGTGGATGAGCGGTGTGTCGATGACGCCCGGCAGCACCGCGTTGGCGCGGATGCCCTGGGCCGCGTACTGCACGGCCAGCGCCCGCGTGAAGTGGTTGAGCCCGGCCTTGGCCGCGTAGTACGGCATGTACGGGTAGCTGTTGATCTGCTGCGAGGCCAGCGACGAGATGTTGACGATGGCGCCGCGCCCCTGCGCCAGCATCACCGGCACCACGTGCTTGCAGGTGAGGAACACGCCGGTCAGGTTGGTGTCGATCACCTGCTGCCAGGTGGCTTCGTCCATGTCGATCACGCTGCCCATGCGCGTGATGCCCACGTTGTTGTGCAGGATGTCGATGGCGCCAAAGCGCGCGTGCACGCGCCGCGCCACCTCGGCCACGGCGGCGGAGTCCGTGACGTCGGCGGCATAGGCCTCGGCGTCGAAGCCCTCGGCGTACAGCTGGGCACGGGTTTCCTCGGCCGCCTCGCGGCGGATGTCCACCACCGCCACGCGCGCGCCTTCGCGGGCGTAGACCATGGCGGCGGCCTTGCCGTTGCCCCAGCCGGGGCCAGCCGAACCGCCACCGAACACCAGCGCCACCTTGCCCGCCACACGGCCCCGGCCGGGCAGCGCATCGAGCGGCGGGAAGTACGCGGCCGACGTTGCCGGGCTGCTTGCATGTGCTGTGGTCGCCATGAATGTCTCTTTCTTTGTGGGTTGTGCCGGGCCTTCAGCCTCAGTGCACGGCCGCCATGAGTTCGGCCCAGTCGCGTGCGCCCTGCCCCTCGCGCGCCCCCAGGGCGTAGGCCGCCTGGTTCACGCGGCTGATCACGCCGGTCTCCCATGCGGACCGCGCGTCGCCAATGCGCGCGCTGCTGGCAGCCACCGTGGCAGCCGGGATGCCCCGCGCATCGAGCGCCGGCAGGCGCGAGACGCCCGCGCCGTCGCAGCCGATGCCCGCATCGTTGTAGAGCGCGGCGAACACGGGCAGCTTGATGGCGGTCTCGAACCGGCCACCCAGCAAGCCGCCGTGCGAGGCGGTGATCACCACGCAGTCGCGGTCCTCCTCGGCCACCAGCGAGGCCGAGTCGATGAGCACGATGGTGCGGTGCCCATGCAGTCCCGGCAGCACCTTGCGCGCCTCGCCGGGCGAGGGTCCCGGGTCCACGGCCTGCAGGTCCGCAGCGGCCATGCACTGCGCGGCCTGCAGGGCGGACATGCCCACGCGCACGCCCAGCTGCACGGCACGCGCGTTGGCGTACGAGACCAGGCCGCGCCGCGCGCAGTCGGCCCCGTCGCCGATGCGCGCCGAGCGGTGGTGGAGGGCGGCGCACGGCACGCCCAGGCTGTTGGCATGGTCCAGGCCCGCGATGCCCGCGCGCTCCAGCCCCACGCCCGCATCACACACCACCAGGCCGGCCACGCCCTCCTGCAGCGCCAGGTGCACCGCGAACACGCCGCCATGCGAGGCGGCGATGGCCACGCGGCCCCGCACGTCCTGCCCCATGCGGGTGACCGAATCGCAGACCAGGATGTCGCGCGAAGGGGTGGTGCCGGTCATTCGCCGCTCCGGTCCTTGTTGTGGCCCTCGCCCGTGCCACGGTAGGGCACCTCGTGGTCCACCAGGTCCCACACGAAACGGGCGGACGGAATGCGCTGCTCTTCCGCGATGTGCGCCACCAGCCCCGCCGCGCGCGAGATGACGGCAAAGCCGCGCATCATCGCCGGGGGCACGCCCAGCTCGCCCAGCAGCGTGCCCACCGCGCCCGTGGCGTTGATGGTGATGTGCTTGCCGAAGGCGGCATCCACCTCGCGCGAGAGGACCTCGATGGCCTGCAGGTAGCGCCCCTCGAAGCGCGGATGCTCGCGGCCGATGGCCAGCAGCCTGGCCGCGCGTGGGTCGTCCGGCTTGTGCATGTGCTGGCCGAAGCCGGGGATGGGCTTGCGCTCGGCGCGGTGGCGCTGCACCGTGGCGCGCGCCGCGGCCTCCACGCCTTCGGGCGCATCGATGATCTGGCGCAGCAGGATGGCCGAATTCTCCACCGTGCCCACGAACTGGCTGCCCACGGCCAGCAGGCCCGCTGCCACGCCGCTCTGGATGTTCTCGGGCGAGCTCATGTAGACCATGCGCGTGGCGATGGCGCTCGGCGTGAGGCCGTGCTCCATGATGGCGATGAGCGCGGCGTCCAGCACGCGCAGGTCGTCGGCGTCAGGCCGGCGGTTGAGGATCTGCGAGAACAGCACGTCGGTGAAGCCGCGCTGGCCCAGCACGTCCTCGGCCAGGTTGTCGCCCCGGTAGTGGATCGACGTTGGCGAGTGCGTGCACAGCTCGGTGTAGGGGCGTTCCACGGGCTTGTTCATGCGGGCTGCTCCTGGCGCACCAGGCGCGTGATGTCGGCCTTGAGCGTGACCTTGTGCACCTTGCCGGCCACGCTGCGCGGCAGGTCGGCGTAGAAGTGCACGGCCTTGGGGGTCTTCACGGAGCCCAGGTGCTCCTTGGCGAAGGCGATGAGCTCCTGCGCGCTCACCTGCGCGCCGGGCTTGAGCTGCACGGCCGCGTGCACGGCCTCGCCCCACTTGTCGTCCTCGATGCCGAACACGGCGGACTCGTGCACGGCCGGGTGCTGGTCGAGCACGCTCTCCACATCGATGGGGTAGACGTTGAAGCCGCCGGTGATGACCACCTCGCGCAGCCGGTCCTTGAGGAACAGGTAGCCGCGCTCGTCCACGTAGCCCCGGTCGCCCGTGTGCAGCCAGCCGTCCACGATGGTCTCGGCGGTCTTCTCCGGCATCTTCCAGTAGCCGTTCATGATGAGGTCGCCGCGCACCACGATCTCGCCCGCCTCGCCCGTGGGCAGCAGGGCGCCTTCCGGGCTCATGATGGCCATGTCGGTCACCAGGCCCTGGCGGCCCACGGAGCGCCAGTTGGCCTCGTCGGCGAAGTCTTCGGCGCGCATCACGCTGACCACCTGCGGCGCCTCGGTCTGGCCGTAGGTGGTCTCCAGCACGGGGCCGAAGCATTCGCGCACCACGCGGATCTTCTCGGGCGGCATGGGCGCGCCGCCGTAGATCAGGTGCCTGAGGCGGGGCAGCCGAAGGCGCTCGCCATGCGCCTCGGCCACCAGCATGTACAGCAGCGTGGGCGGCATGAAGGTGGTGGTGATGCCATCCTCGCGGAAGCTGCGCAGCAGCTCGGCCGGCTTGTTGCTGGCGGGCAGCACGTGGCAGCCGCCCTGCGCCAGGATGGGCAGCAGGTAGGTGGAGGTGCCGTGCGTGACGGGCGCCGAGATGAGGTAGCGGTCGTCCGCGCCGAAGCCGAACGCCTGGATCTGGTTGACCAGCGTGGCCACCCACGCGCGGTAGGGCTGCATCACGCCCTTGGGCACGCCGGTGGAGCCGCCCGTGAACTTGATGGCCTGGGCCTCGTCGCGAGAGCGGCCGTGCGGCCGGGGCCGCTGGCCCGCGTGCGCAGCCTCGGCGGCCTGCAGCGTGGCGCGGGCTTCACCGCCCTCGCCCAGCGCCAGCACGGCCTTCACGCCGGCCAGGTCGAGCGTGCCCAGGTGCGCGGGCTCGGCCACCACGATGGTGGGTTCGGTGAACGCGATGATGCGGTTGAGCTCCGCCGCCGGGTTGCGCCAGTTCAGCGGCACCCACACCTTGCCCGCCGCCAGCACGGCCAGCAGCGCCACGACATGGTCCACGGTGTTGCCGGCGCAGATGCCGACGCGCGAGCCGGGTTCGGCGTCCAGCTGCTGCAGCGCACAGGCGGCGGCGTCCACGCGCGCGGCCAGCGCGGCATAGGTCAGCACCTGGCCGCCGCCGGCCAGGGCTTCCCGCTGCGGATACATCCGGACAGCGCGGTAGAAGAAATCGATGGGGTACATGCAAATATTCCGCAATACGGACTTTTATTGTTGAATCGTCGTCAGTGAAATAAACTTCTCATTGAATTATTCCTTTGCACGGCCGGACGCCAAAGCAAATAAGTCCACAATATGGATTTACAGTGAATTTGATGACATGACCACCGTTCAAAGCCTGGACCGGGCCATCGGGCTGCTGCGGCTGATTTCCTCCGAGCACAAGTCCGGCGCCCGCCTGTCCACGCTGGTGGCGGCCAGCGGCCTGGCGCAGCCCACGGTGCACCGGCTGCTCAAGCAACTGGTCGAAGGGGGGCTGGTGATGCAGGACGCCCGGCGCCGCTACCGGCTGGGCCACTTCGCCTACGAACTCGGGCTGGTGGCGTCCACCCACTTCAATTTGCGCGACCAGTGCGCGCCCTTCCTCGCACGCATCAGCGCCGAGACGGGGGACACCGCCTTCCTGATGGTGCGCAGCGGGGCGGATTCGTTCTGCCTGGACCGCCAGTCCGGCAGCTTTCCGATCCAGGTGCTGACCGTGGAAGTGGGCAAGCGCCGGCCCCTGGGCATTGGCGGCGGGGGGCTGGCGCTGCTGAGCTTCATGCCGCAGGACGAACTGCCCGAGGTGCTCGGCCGCATCGAGCCGCACCTGGCCACCTACGGGGGCCTCACGCGGCAGATCCTGCTGGACCTGATGGAAACCGCCCGTGCGCGGGGCTACGCCAGCATCACCAACTACGCCGTGGCGGGCGTGACCAGCATTGGCGTGCCCATCCGGGACCGGGGCGGCATGGTGGTCGGCGCCATCAGCGTGAGCGCCATGACGGCGCGCATGCAGCCGCGCGAGGACTTCGTGGTGCAGACCCTGCAGCGGGAGATCGCGGCGCTGCAGAAGACGCTGTAGGTCCTGCGCGCCGGCCGGCCGCGGTTGCACGGGCCACGGTTAGACGGGGTAGGTGCCCGGCAGCAGGATGGACTGGTCCACCGTGTTGATGTTGGTGTGGCCGCAGAAGGCCATGGTGATGTCCAGCTCCTTCTGGATGATCTGCAGCGCGCGGGTCACCCCCGCCTCGCCGAAGGCACCCAGGCCGTAGAGGAAACTGCGCCCGATCAGCGTGCCCTGGGCGCCCAGCGCGCGCGCCTTGAGCACGTCCTGCCCGCTGCGGATGCCGCCGTCCATCCACACCTCGATGTCCTTGCCGGCAGCGGCCGCGATGCCGGGCAGCGCGGCGATGGACGATGGCGCGCCGTCCAGCTGGCGGCCGCCGTGGTTGCTGACGATGAGCGCATCGGCGCCGCTGTCGACCGCCAGGCGGGCGTCCTCCGCGTCCATGATGCCCTTGAGGATCAGCTTGCCGCCCCAGCGCTTCTTGATCCACTCGACATCGCCCCAGTTGAGCTGCGGGTCGAACTGCTCGGCCGTCCAGGACGAGAGCGAGGACAGGTCGCCCACGCCCTTGGCATGGCCCACGATGTTGCCGAACGAGCGGCGCGGGGTGCCCAGCATGCCCAGGCACCAGCGCGGCTTGGTCGCCAGGTTGATGAGGTTGGCGAGCGTGGGCTTGGGCGGGGCCGACAGTCCGTTCTTGATGTCCTTGTGGCGCTGGCCCAGGATCTGCAGGTCCAGCGTGAGCTGCAGCGCCGAGCAGTTGGCGGCCTTGGCGCGGTCGATCAGGCGCTCGATGAAGTCGCGGTCGCGCATCACATACACCTGGAACCAGAACGGGTGGCGCCCCGTGTGCTCGGCGATGTCCTCGAGGGAGCAGATGCTCATGGTCGAGAGCGTGAACGGGATGCCGAACGCCTTGGCCGCCTTCGCGCCCAGGATCTCGCCGTCGGCATGCTGCATGCCCGTGAGGCCCGCGGGCGCGATGGCCACGGGCATGGCCACGTCCTGCCCCACCATGGTGGTGCGCGTGCTGCGGCCTTCCATGTTCACGGCCACGCGCTGGCGCAGCTTGATGCGCTGGAAGTCGCTTTCGTTGGCGCGGTAGGTGCCCTCGGTGTACGAGCCTGAATCGGCGTAGTCATAGAACATGCGCGGCACGCGCCGCTGGGCGATGACACGCAGGTCTTCGATGCAGGTGATTTTGGACAAGTCAGGCACGCGGACGCTCCAGAAGGGGTTGCACAGGGGACGGTAAGAACTGCGCGGATGGTAGGCACTTGCGCGCTGGCGGGCCATCAAAATTATTTGCGCGGGGCTGCAACAAATTTCCAAGGCAGGCCGAGGCGGGCCCGCGCAAGCTCCAGGACTTTCACCAAAAACACCGACTGGCGCTTATTCCACAAGCGCAATAAGCTATTATTTTCATAGCAAAACATGATCCCACCGTGGGTTCTGGCATGCGGCCCCCCTCCCCGCACCGCGTCGCACCGCCGCATGCTCAGCGCACGCGGCCTCCCGCGTTGTCGGCCAGCACGACCTCGGGCGCCTCGTCCGGGCCCCGGTAGAGCATGAAGCGCATGCGCCCGCCGCGCTTGGCGGCGTACATGGCGCTGTCGGCATGGCGCGAAAGCGCGTCGAAGGTGTCACCATGCTGGGGGTACAGCGCGATGCCGCCGCTCAGCCCGATCTGCAGCACCCGCCCCGCCAGCTCGAAAGGCAGGTCGCAGGACGCGAGGATCTTGCACGCCACGCTGCACGCGGGCTCGGCGCCGTCCAGCCCCGGCAGCAGCACCACGAATTCGTCGCCGCCCTGGCGGCACACGGTGTCCGAGGCGCGCACGGCGGCCTTCAGGCGCTGGGCGAACTGCACCAGCAGCAGGTCGCCCACATCGTGGCCGAGGGTGTCATTCACGTCCTTGAAGCCGTCCAGGTCCAGGTACATCACGGCCAGGCACTTGCCGTCGCGGCGCGCCTGCGAGATGGCCAGCTGGGCGCGGTCCTGCAGCAGCACGCGGTTGGGCAGGTCGGTCAGCGCGTCGTACTGGGCGAGGTGCGCCATGCGCTCGGCCATGACCACCGATTCGGTCACATCGCGCAGCACGGCCACGGCGCCCGTCACGGCCCCATGGCGGTCGGTGATGGGGCTGGAGGTTTCCTCCACCTGAAAGCGCTGCCCGCTGGTGCGGTGCAGGACCACGCCGCGCACCGCTTCCACCGCCAGGCCCTGCTCCATGGCCTGGCGCAAGGGGCTGGCCAGCACCGCGTCGTTGTCGGGGCTGCGCAGGTTCACCACCTCGTCCACGTTGTGGCCCGCCGCGTCGAAGGCCTGCCAGCCGGTCAGGCGCTCGGCCACCGGGTTCAGGTACGTGACCGCTCCATGGGCGTCCGCGCAGACCACCGCGTCTCCGATGGACTGCAGCGTGAGGCGCACGCGCTCCTTCTCGTCAAACAGTTCGTCCTCCATGCGCTTGCGTTCCGAGATGTCCGTCACCTGCACGAAGATGCCACGCACCTTGCCGCCCTCGGTGTCAGGCAGGTAGGAGGCCATGGTGTGGCGCGCAACGCCATGCACATCCGCGAAGGTGCGCTCGAACAGTTGCGGCTCGCCCAGCAGCGCCCTGTCCAGGAACGGCTTGTTCTGCGCGAACAGCTCCGGCCCGAGCAGGTCGCTCAGGTGCATGCCGGGCATGCGCTCGGGCCGCACGCCGAACCACTCGAAATAGACCTGGTTGGCGAACCGGTTGCGCAGCCCGGCATCCCAGTAGCCGATCATCGAGGGCATGTTGTCGAGAATGGTGCGCGTGTTGCGTTCGGCCTCGCGCAGCCGCGCGGAGACCTGCTGGCGCAGCGTGAGCTCGCGCACGAACAGCGTGGCCAGCCCCACGCAGCTGACCATCAGCAGCAGCGCGAACCCGCCCAGCACCCAGGCGCTGCGGTACCACTTGGCCAGGACGGTGTCGGTGGACTGCGCCACGTTGAGGATCAGCGGATAGCGCCCCACGGGACGGAACGAATACAGGCGCTCCATGCCGTCGATGGTGGACGTGCCGATGAAGGTGCCCGTGCCCTCCGTCTGGAAGCGGATCATGTTGGGGGTGCCCGCCAGGCTGCGGCCCACGTCGGCGTCGCCATAGGGAAACCGGGTGATCACGACGCCGTCGCTGCGAAACAGGTTCACGCCGCTGTGGGGGCCCATGTCGAGCGAACCGAACAGCTCATTGAAATAGCTCAGGCTGATGGCGCCCACCACCACCCCGGCGAAGCTGCCGTCCGGGCGGTAGTAGGCGCGCGAGACCGGCAGGATGTTGAGCCCGGTCACGCGCGAGGGCACGGGCTTGCCCACGAACAGGCCCTGGTGCCCGCCCGACTGGAACGCCGTGAAATAGTCGCGGTCCGCGAAGTTGACCCGGCGCGGCGGCAGCGGGCCCGAATCGAGCACCACGTTGCCCAGGGTGTCGAGCACCAGCACATCGCCCGCGCCACGCGCGCGCAGGGAGTTGTCGAACACCACCCGGGCGCGCAGGTCGGGCGGCAGGGCCCACACCTCGGGCCTGCCCACCTCGCGCGCCACGCCTTCCAGCGATTTGTCGAACGTGTCGAGCGCCCAGCTCAGCCCCTGCTCCAGCGTGCGCGCGAGATTGGCGTTGGTCTGGGCGGCGTAGTTCCACTCGTCAGCGCGAATGGTCCAGATCGTGCGTGCGAAGAGTGCGCCAATGCCCAGCGAGACCAACAGGGCCAGCCAGATCAGGCGGTGGGAAAAGAACTGGCGCAGAAAGGGCATAGAAATATCTTGTAACCATTCTAGGCGTCTACCTGTGGCGTGCCGGGCGGCAAGTCACACCGTATCCCTCGGATTTCGTGGCGTCAATGCGCAGTGGCCCTGGGTGCGGGCGCCACGGCACCCGCGCCGCGCACCTCGATGCGGACCTCGTCCAGCACCTGGCCCTGGGCATCGGTGAGCTGCACCACGTGCCGCCCCGGCCAGGGCATCCAGGCCACGCGCGCGCCGCGCCCGAGCGGCCTGCCGTCCATGCGCCACAGCCACCCGCTTCCCGTGGCGGTGAACTGCAGGCGCTGGCGCGCGGGAGGGATGTCCGGGTCCAGCGCGATGATGGTGCCAGGGGCCGGCGCCGTGATGCGCGCGCCAAGGCCCGGCGCGGCCGCCCCGGCCTCGCGCCCCGGGGGATGGGGGGTTCTTTTGGTGCTGGTGCTGGGTTCGTCTTGCCCGTTAGCTCCTGAATCAATAGCAAACAGGGGCTGCTGGGTGCCCTCCAGGAACCACTCCTGCCGCGCCGCCTCCAGGGGCTGGCGGGCGTCGCCCGCGCCACCGGGCTGTGGCGCGGCGGGCCCGAATTGCACGGCGGCCCGGGCAAGGCCCGGGGGCGCCTTGGGGGCGCGGCTGGGTTCGCGCGCGTGCAGGAAGCCCATGACCGCGGCCCAGATGGGCGCGGCGCCGCTGGTGCCGCTCACGTCGTGCATGGCCGCGCCGCTGGCATTGCCCACCCATACGCCCACGGTGTAGCGCGCGGACCAGCCCACGGCCCAGTTGTCGCGCATGTCCTTGCTGGTGCCGGTCTTCACGGCGGTCCAGAAGCGCGTGGCCAGCACGCTGTCGGTGCCAAAGGTGCGCGCCCGCGCATTGCCGTCGGACAGGATGTCGCCCACGATGAAGGCCGCGCGCGGATCGAGCGCGGGGACGAAGGCCGGGGCCTTGCAAGGGGGCGCCTGCGCCCATGCCACCGGGCTCAGGCGCCCGCCGTTGGCGAGGGTGCGAAACGCGTTGGACAGGTGCAGCAGCGGCACCTCGGGGCTGCCCAGCGCGAGGCTGTAGCCAAAGTAGTCCCCGTTTTCGCGCAGCGGCATGCCCGCCGCGGAGAGCTGGCGATGGAACGCGTCCGGCGTGACCATGACCAGCGTGCGCACCGCCGGCACGTTCAGCGACGCCGCCAGCGCGGTGCGCACCGACACCCAGCCCTTGAACTGGCGGTCGTAATTCTGCGGGATGTACAGGCCGCCCGCGGTGGCGATGTGCGCGGGCGAATCGTCCACCAGCGAGGCCGCCGTGAGACGCCGCTCGGCGATGGCCTGCGCATACAGGAACGGCTTGAGCGTGGAGCCCGGCTGGCGCGGCGCCAGCACGCCGTCCACCTCGCCGGCCTGGCTCAGCGGCCCCGACGAGCCCACCCAGGCCAGCACCGCGCCCGTGGCGTTGTCCAGCACCAGCACCGCGCCGTCTTCCACGTTGCGCCCGCGCAGCTCCCGCAGGTGCTGCTGCAGGGTCTGCACGGCAAAGCGCTGCAGCGGCGCGCGCAGCGTGCTCTGCACGCGCTCGGGCACCACGCCCCCTTCCTTGAAGCGCTGGCGCAGCAAGTGCCGCGCGAAGTGGGGGGCCACGCCCTCGCTCGCATCGAACGCGCGGCGCTGCAGCGCCGCCGTGGCGAACAGGTCCAGGGCATCGCAGTCCACGGGGGGCAGGTGCTGTGCCGGACGGCCGGAGGCCAGGGATGGCGGCCGCGCCGGTGGCTGCTGCGCCCGCATGTCGCGCAGCACCCCGCAGGCCCGCTGCGCCACCAGGCCGGGGCGCGCGTTGGGCGCGCGCACCAGCGCGGCCGCCACGGCTGCCTCGCGCTCGTCCAGGCCATGGGCGGCCTTGCCGAACAGCGTGCGGCTCAGGGCGTCGATGCCCACCAGTTCGCTGCGAAAGGGTACGAGGTTGAGGTAGGCCTCCAGGATCTGGTCCTTGCGCCAGCGCCGGTCCAGCACCTGCGCGGCCACCGTCTGGCCGAGCTTTTGCGCCACCGAGCGCCCGCCCGGCCCCTGGCGCCAGTCCCCATCGAGCAGGCCCGCCAGCTGCATGGTGATGGTGCTGGCCCCGCGCGTGCGCTGGTTCCACAGGTTGCCCCAGGCGGCGGCCGAGGCGGCTTGCCAGTCCACCCCGCTGTGCTCGAAGAAACGCTTGTCCTCGCTGAGCACCAGGGCCGTGCGCAGCGCGGGTGAAATGTCGGCCAGCGCCACCCACTGGCCACGGCGCACGGTGGTGTCGGTGCGCAGGCGCTGCAGCACCTCGCCCTCGCGCGAGAGGAGCACGGTGTCGGACGGTCTGAAGTCCGCGCGCACCTCCTCGAAAGTCGCGATGGCCGCCGCGGGCGCCGCCAGGAAGGCGGACAGGGCCGCCACGGCCCACCCCTTGTACGGCCTGCGCGCCCGCCCGGGCACCACGGGCCGGCCACGGTCAGTCATCCCGATGCTCCCGGTCGAACCGCGTTTCGGCCTCGGTCAGGTGGCGCAGCAGCACGTGCGAGATCAGGTTGACCCCGATGCCGCCGAACACCACCGGCAGGATATACAGGGCAATCGACAGCTCGGAGATGAACACCGCGTCGTCCGCCAGCGACGGCGTGCCTTTGGCCAGGGCCGCGAGCGATTGCAGCAGGTACACGTCCACGCCCGCGATCAGCACCAGCGCCACGCCAAAACCCAGCACCGCCATGCGCGAGATCGAGCGCGTGGCCAGCAGCAGCCCATAGATGCCCGCGGGCAGCACCAGGGAAAACGCCACCAGCAGCCAGAACCGCAGTTCCACGAAGACACTGAGGCTCATGGCGCGCGGCTCCGGGGACGGCTCATGACGGGGCGTGGCACGGCGCCGCGGCTACCTGGCCGCCTCCACCTTGACCCGCGCGTTGGGCAGCTCGCCGAACATCTCGGGCGCGTACATGGCCTCCACGCGGCTCGGGGGCAACGCGAAATCGCCCACGTTGTTCAGGCGCACGGTGTACTCCATCTTGACCGTGCCCTTGGGCAGGTACTCGTAGTAGCTGCGGAAGGCCTCGAAGCTGCGCTCCTCGAATGCGGGCCAGCCCGCGCCGCTCTTCGCCTTCTCGCCCTGCGTGGCGATGGCCGAGTCGCGGCCCAGGCCGCTGCCCAGGATGGTGGCGCCGCCCGGGACCGGGTCGGTGATGGCCACCCAGGTCATGTCGGCGCTGGCGTTCACCTCCAGGGTCACGCGCAGCACGTCGCCGCGCGTGTACTGGCCGGGCGGCAGCGCCTTGTTGGCCTGCTCCACGGGCGTCACCGTCTTGGTGATGGAGTACCCGGCGGCAAAAGGCGCCTTCAGCTGGATGGCGGCCACCGACTGCAGCGTGAGCCAGGGCTTGCCGGGGCCCTGGTGCGTGACGGCCAGTGGCTCCTTGCCACCCGCTTTGCCCCAGGGCAGGAACATGCCGTTGTTCTTCAGGTTGCCCGGCGACGCAGGCGCGCCGAACCAGGTGGCCTGGTGCGCAGCGCCCGTCAGGTCGGTGGTCTTCACGCGCTCGACCTTGCTCCAGTCCACCGCCGCGTTGTGGGTGCCCATGGCGGCCCTGGTGGTGCCCGACACCGGCGTGGCCTCGAACCTGGCGCTGAACTTCTCCAGCGCCAGCCCGCCCCACAGGTTGGCCGTGGTGGTGTGCCAGGCGCCGGCCTGCTGGCGGCTGATGAAGCCGTTGGCCAGGCGGCCCATGTCGTCCTTCCAGGCCGGGTCGTCCATCACCGCGAGCATCAGGCGCGCGGTGTTCACGTCGCCGTTCTGCATCAGCCACCACCAGTAGTCGTCCTGCTCGGTGCTGAAGTTCAGCTTGGTGCCCTGGAACGACAGGCGGCTGCGCAGGATCTGCAGGGCCTCGGCCAGGCGCTTGTCGCGCTCGGGCACGTCGGCCACGCGTTTGAGCACGTTCACCCAGTCGATCACCGTGTGCGTGGGCCACTGGTTGGGCGCGATGGTGATGCTGCCGACCATCCGGCCCTGGGCCTTGCCGTAGCGCGAGAGCGCCTCCAGCGCGGCCACCTTGCGCATGTCCAGGTCCTTGCGCGGGCTCCAGAAGCTGCGCTGGATGCGGCCTTCCACGAACGCGATCAAGCCGCGCTCCATGGGCGCGCGGGCCTCGTCGGGCAGGGCAAACGCGGGGTTGAGGCTGGCCGCCTCGTGCGTGGCCGCCAGCACGTAGGCCGTGAGCGTGTCGCTGCCCCGGTTGGCGTCGCCGTCGCGCGGCGGGAAGTAGTTGGCCAGACCGTCGCTGTCCAGGTAGGTGGGCAGCTGCGCCACCACGGTCTGCCACAGCGCGCCGTCACGCAGGCCCACGGCCTTGCTGGTCTTTTGCTCCAGGCAGGCGAACGGGTAGCGGGCCCACCAGTCGCGCACGCCGGGCAGGCCCTCGGCCAGCTTGGGCTGCAGCGACATCTTGAGGCCGCCCCGGCCCGGCAGCGCATCGGCGGGCGGGTTCACGTCCAGGCTGAAGCTGCCGTCCACCTGCACGAGCGTGGCCTGCTGCACCGTGAGCGGCACGGCGGGGATGATGCGCTGGCGTGCCTTGAGGGCATCGCGCGCGCCGCTGACGGTGTCCTTGGCCTCGATCTCCCACAGGATGGACTCGGAGCGCGTCTGCGCCAGCTGGGCCGGCGCGGTGACGTTCCAGGCCACCTCGCGCGACTCGCCGGCGGGGATGTCGACGGTCTGGGGCTTGAGCTCCAGCAGCGTGGCGCGCGGCGCTACCTCGACCTTCATCGCCGCCTTGGTGGTGTTGCGCAGCGTGATCTGCGCGCGGAACTGGTCGTCCTCGCGCACCAGGGGCGGCAGGCCGCTGATGATCTGCAAGTCCTGCGTGGCGCGGATGCTGGTGCTGCCGGTGCCGAACAGGCCGGTGGACGCATCGGCCACCGCCACGATCTTGAACGTGGTCAGCGCGTCATTGAGCGGCACCGTCACCTTGGCCTGGCCGTTGGCGTCCAGCTGCAGGGCCGGCTCCCACAGCAGCAGCGTGTCGAGCAGCTCGCGCGTCTGCGCCCTGCCCCCTCCGCCGCCGGCAGGCACGGCCTTCTTGCCATAGTGGCGCCGGCCGATGATCTCCATCTGCGCGGTGGAGGTCTCCACGCCCCAGCTGCGGCGCTGGAGCATGGCTTCGAGCAGGTTCCAGCTGGTGTTGGGCATCAGCTCCAGCAGCGCCTGGTCCACGGCGGCCACGGCCACCTCGGCATTGGCGGCGGGCTTGCCGCCCGGCAACGTGGCGGTGATGGTGACCTGCGCCTTGCCGCGCACGGCATAGCTTTCCTTGTCGGCCGCCACCTTCACGCTGATCTGGTGGGCCTGCGTGCCCACGCGGATCTCGGCCAGGCCCAGCCGGAAGGCGGGCTTGGACAGGTCCACCAGCGCCGTGGGCGCCTGGTACTCCTTGCCCTCGTACCAGAACGAGGTCCACCACTCGCGCGGCGCCTTGAAGCCCCAGGTGAAGAAGCTGTACCACGGCACCTCGCGCAGGCGCCCGCGCAGGGCCAGCACGCTCACGTACACGTTCGGGCCCCAATCCGGCTGCACCTTCAGGCTCACCGTCGGGTCCTGGCCGTTGAGCTGCACCACCTGGGTGTCGATGACGCCCTCGCGCTCCACCGCCACCAGTGCCGTGGCAAAGCGGAACGGCATGCGCACCTGGAACTTGGCGGTCTCGCCCGGCTGGTAGCTTTTCTTCTCGGGCAGCAGGTCGATGCGGTCGTGGTCCTCGCCGCCAAACCACAGCTCGCCCTGGCGCGTGACCCACACCGACGAGGCGGCCACGCTGGTGTTGCCGTCGCGGTCGGTGGCCGTGACCACCAGTTCCACCTCGCCGGGCTCATCCAGCCTGGACTCGCACAGCAGCAGGCCGCGCGCGTCGCTCTTGCCGCTGCACAGCGTGCCCAGGTCTTTCGTTTCGGTCTGGTTGTCATAGCTGTAGAAGCCGCCCACCATGCGCTTGCGCGTGGTGGTCGTGATGCGCGCGATGGCCTGCACCTGCAGCGAGGTGTCGGCGGCGGGCTTGCCGTCGTGCTGCAGCGCCAGGGCCTGGTAGCGGATCTTCTGGCGGGCCGAGACCCAGCCCTCGGTCTTCACGCCCGCCACCACGCCGGCGGGCCACAGCGTGTGCGTGCCGCGCAGGGTCTGCACCTCGCCGTTGGGGTCGGCATACGTGGCCTCCATCAGCAATTCCTGTGGTTCGCGCGCCTGGGGCACGTTGTCGATGGTCAGCTTGCCCGCCCCGTCCTTGTTCAGCGTGAGCGGCAGCTTGTCAGCGATCACGCGCGCGTCCTGGCTGGCGGCGGGCTCCTCGTCGTCGCCACCCGCGCTGGAGGCCTGCGCGCGCTTGCGCGGAGGGTTGAAGCTGAAGGCCTCGTAGTCGGCGTACTGCAGGCTCTTGCCGCGCACCAGGGCGGACACCCGCACCGGCAGATGGGCCGCGCCGCCGCCCGCCACGTAATTGACCTGCACGTCGGTGGGCACCGAGCGCACGCGCACCAGCGCCTTCTTGTCGGCCGGCGCAATGCGCCCTTCGAGCACCGGCAGGCGGAATTCCTCCACGCGGAACTCGCCCGAGCTGAAGCTGCGCTCATTGTCGGAATCGCTGCGCAGCTCCACCTGGTACACGCCGAGCTTGGCGGCGGGCGGCACGGCGAAGCTGCTCTGCGCGCTCAGCCCCCCGGTGGCGGTCGCGCGCCATGCGAGGCTCTGGGTGAATTGCTGGCCGCTGCCCACATGGGTGATGACCAGGGTCTCGGGCCGCTGCGCGGGCAGCGCGAACCCCTGGCGGGTTTCAGAGCGCAGCACGTGCTTCATCGACACGGTTTCGCCCGCCCGGAACAGGGTGCGGTCGAAGATGGTGTGGGCCCGCTCGCTGGGGCGCGGGTCGCTGTTCGTGGGCACGTTGAAGCGCCAGGGCTCGATGCCGCGCTGCCAGTCGCTCCAGGTGAAGGCCATGTCCTCCACGCCGTCGTCGCCCTTGTGGCGCGCACTCACGAAATAGGCCTGGCCGCCATCGCCGCCGTGGTAGGCATCGCCGCAGCGCGGCGGTTCGGACGACAGGCCCTCGATGTTCGCGACCCCCTGGTCGTTGGTGATGGCCTGCGCCAGCTCGTTGCCCTTGCAGTCGGACACACGCACCGTGGCGCCCTGCACCGGCTGGCCCTTGTCGAGCGTGGTCACCCAGGCCAGTGCGTTCTCGCGGCCCAGCTTGAAATGCACGCCCAGGTTGGTGACCAGGGCCGAGGTGCGCACATACATCGTGCGGGCATCGCCATGGCGTTCGTCGAGCAGCGAGGCGCCCAGCTTCTGCGAGGCGATCTCCACCACGTGGAACCCAGGCGTGAGGGGAATGCCCACCACCTCGAACGGGCGCGGGTCGTTGCCGGAAGGCCTGGGCAGGTCCAGCGTCTTCACCCCGCCCTTGCCCGCCAGCAGCGACAGCATGCGCGACTGCACGTACTCCTTTTCCTCGTCCAGCGCCTTGGGCAGCGGGCCGCTCACGTCCTGCCGCGCCTGCTTGCGGTTCACCACGTAGTTGTCATAGCGCTGCACCTTGCGGAACCACGCGATGATGTCCGCATCGGTGCGGGGCTTGAGCGTGCTCACCTTGCCTGCCGGCGCCTCGGCGCCCGGCTGCAGCCCCTGCACGCGCAGCGCCGCCTCGACATTGCGCAGCGTCACCGGCAGCAGGGCGGGGGGCTTGTCGGAGCGCGGCCCCTCGGCAAAACGCTCCACGATGCCGAACGGCGCCGCCGCGAACTTGGCCAGCGGCGGCATGCCGCCCGTGGCCACCTTCAGCGGAAAGCTGTCGGCATTGCGCAGCGGACGGCCCGAGGCGTCCTTGAGGTCCTTGGGCAGCTCCAGCGTGAACGCCGTGTTCTCGGCCAGGGGCGCGGCGAACTGCACGCTGTTCACCAGCGCATCGCCCGCCTGGCCGTCGCCCGCGCCTTCCATCCGGGGCTGGAGCGTCTCCTTGGCCGATTTGAGGCGGATGGCCGCTGCAAGCTTGCGCGGCACGGGGGCATTGAAGGACAGCTGCAGCGGACGGATGGGCAGGCAGGCCGCCTGCGCGTTCTCCCGCTCACAGCTGAATTCGGCCGAGAAGGGCTCGCGCACCTTGAAGTCAAAGCGTTTTTCCACCGCGTTGGCCACCCCGCTGGGCGTGGCGACGCCCTTGCCGAACACGACCTGCATGCGCGAACCGGACGTGAACCGCCGGTTGCAGGCCAGCGCGGCGTACTGCAGGGGCTCCTGCGCGGCGCTTTTCTCCAGGCCCAGCGCCTTCAGGATCTCGGCCCGCTGCGCGCCCTCGATCAACCGGACCGGGATGCGCTCGCCCACGCCTTCGGCCGTGCACCACACATTGCCCTGCACGCTGGCGGTGGTGGCGGGGCCATTGAGCTGCAGCACGAAGAACTGCTCTTCGTCGATCTCCTGGTAGGGGTTCGGGCGAATGGCCTGCACGAATGGCCCTCCGCTATTGAATTGATAGCTTTTCGCGCCCGTCAATTCAGCGCCAGCGGCCGATTTGAACCCTGCCCTGACGGTGGCGGTGCAGCGCACCCCCGGCGGCAGGTCGCGCTCGAAGTCGAACACCCACTCGCGCTCTCCCGTCCAGCGGCCCGTGCCCTTGGTGGCCCCGGCATCGCTGCAACTCAGGGCCAGCGGCGCGGGCGCCTTGGGGTCGCCAAAGTTGACGGCAGCGGCATCGAACTTGGCCACCACCTGCCGCACCCGGGCCACTTCGCCCTGCGGCGAAAAGCTGGTGATCTGCAGGGCCTGCGCCCCCCAGGCCGCCAGCGACAGGCTGGTGGCCAGCATCCATTTCTTTGCGTTCACGCTGTCCCCTCCGAAGGAACCGGCAAGCGTAACAAAACGGCACTGCACCCGGCGCGGCGTTGCAAGCGCTTACGTATCCGGCCAGCCGGCCGGATCACCGCCCGCCGACGACGGCCCGATACGGTGGCGTCCTACCCCGCGGCGGCGTGTGGCCCTCAAAGATGGGGGTTTGTTTCCCTTCCTTCCCACCGTTCAGGAGCGCCCATGGCACGAACCCCCACCACCCGCGGCGCGGCAAAGAAGACGCTGCCCGCTGCTCCCTCCTCCACCCAGGCCGACACCTACCGCGGCAACGCGGGCGAGTTGCAGCAGCAAGCTGGCGGCAAGCACCCCGTGCTCACCACGCAGCTGGGCATTCCCGTGGCGGACAACCAGAACTCCCTACGTTCGTCGCCACGCGGCCCCACGCTGCTCGAGGATTTCATCCTGCGCGAGAAGATCACCCACTTCGACCACGAGCGCATTCCCGAGCGCATCGTGCACGCGCGCGGCTCGGCGGCCCACGGTTTCTTCGAGCTCACCCATTCCCTCAAGCAGTACACCACCGCCCGTGTGCTCACGGAGGTGGGCGTTCAGACACCCGTGTTCACGCGCTTTTCCACCGTGGCGGGCGGCGCCGGTTCGGTGGACACGCCGCGCGATGTGCGCGGCTTCGCCGTCAAGTTCTATACCCCCGAGGGCAACTGGGACCTGGTGGGCAACAACATCCCCGTGTTCTTCATCCAGGACGCGATGAAGTTTCCCGACCTCGTGCACGCCGTCAAGATGGAGCCCGACCGTGCGTTTCCCCAGGCGGCCAGCGCGCACGACACCTTCTGGGATTTCATCTCGCTGATGCCCGAGTCGCTGCACATGATCATGTGGGCGATGAGCGACCGCACCATCCCGCGCAGCCTGCGCATGATGGAAGGCTTCGGCGTGCACAGCTTCCGCCTGATCAACGCCGCGGGCGACAGCACCTTCGTGAAATTCCACTGGCGCCCCAAGCTGGGCATCCAGTCCACGGTGTGGGACGAGGCCGTGAAGCTGCAGGCGGCGGACAACGACTTCCACCGGCGCGACCTGTTCGAGGCCATCGAGGCGGGCGATTTCCCGGAATGGGAGCTGTCCGTGCAGCTCTTCACCGAAGAGGATGCGGAGCGCTTTCCGTTCGACCACCTGGACCCCACCAAGCTCGTTCCCGAGGAACTGGTGCCGCTGCAGCCCGTGGGCCGCATGGTGCTCAACCGCTGGCCCGACAACTTCTTCGCGGAGACCGAGCAGGTGGCCTATTGCCCCGCCAATGTGCCGCCAGGCATCGACTTCAGCAACGACCCGCTGCTGCAGGGCCGCCTGTTCTCGTACCTGGACACGCAGCTGTCGCGCCTGGGCGGGCCCAACTTCGCGCAGATTCCCATCAATGCGCCCAAGTGCCCCTTTCACAACATGCAGCGCGACGGCCACATGCAGATGCAGGTGCCCAAGGGCCGCGTGAACTATGAGCCCAGCAGCCTGCAGGCCGATACGCCGCGCGCCTCGCAGGCGCTGGGAATGCGGCATTTCGCGCAAGGGGACGACGGCGCCAAGGGGCGCATCCGCGCCGAGAGCTTCGCCGACCACTACAGCCAGGCGCGCATGTTCTTTCGCAGCCAGAGCCCGCTGGAGCAGGCGCACATGGCGTCCGCGCTGGTGTTCGAATTGTCCAAGGTGGGCACGCCGCATGTGCGCGAGGCCGTGGTGGGCCACCTGCAGCATGTGGACCCCGAGCTGGCCCGGCGCGTGGCCGACGGGCTGGGCCTGCAGGCCCTGCCCCCCGCACCGCCGGTGGCCGATCCGGTGCAGGACCTGCCGCCCTCTCCCGCGCTGCGCATCATCGACCGCATGAAGCCCACGCTGCAGGGCCGCTGCATCGGCATCCTGGTGGCCGACGGCTCCAACGGCAACACGGTGGCCAACCTGCGCAAGGCGGCGGAGAAGGCCGGCGCCACCGTCAAGATCGTGGCGCCCAAGGTGGGCGGTGCCCGGCTCAGGGACGGCACCCAGCTGCCCGCCGACGGGCAGCTGCAAGGCACGCCCTCGGTGGTGTTCGACGCCGTGGCCTCGGTGCTGTCGCCCGAGATGGGCGCGCAGCTGGCCCAGGAGGCCGCCGCCGTGGACTGGTTCCGCGACGCGTTCGGGCACCTCAAGGCCATCGCGGCCTGCAAGGGCACCCAGGCCATCCTGCAGGCCGGGGGCATCGAGCCCGATGCGGGCGTGGTGGACCCGGCCGACGTGCAGGGCTTCCTGGCTGCCGCGCAGACCCGCCAATGGGAGCGCGAACCCAGGGTCCGCACCCTCGCATGAACGAACACCCCCTGCGCACACCCCATTGCCAACCCAACCACCGAAGGAGAAACCATGCCCAAAGCCCACTATGACAGCCACCAGCTTGATGATCTCGTGCTCCAGATGATGGAGACCGAACTCGGCGGCGAGCAGGTGTACCGCACCGCGCTCACCTGCGCCGTGAACCCGGATCTCAAGAAGGAATGGCAGACCTATCTGGAAGAAACCCTGACCCACCAGGAGGTGGTGCGCAGCCTGTGCGACGCCCTGGGCCTGGACCCGGCCGCGCAGTCACCCAGCCGGGCGGTGGTCAAGCACATCGGCGAATCCCTGGTCAAGGCCATGCTGCTGGCGAAACAGGGGGGCGACCCCGCCGCCGCCCAGCTGGTGGCCTGCGAATGCGTGGTGCACGCCGAGACCAAGGACCACGCCAACTGGGAACTGCTGGGCAAGGTGGCCGAGGTGGCCACGGGGGACGTGGGCCAGACGCTGAAAGCGGCCCACAAGGCCGTGGAAAAGGACGAGGACCACCACCTCTACCACACCAAGGGCTGGTGCCGCGAACTGGCCATTGAGGCGCTGGGCATGCCCGCCGTGCTGCCGCCGCCCGAAGAGGTCAAGAAGGTGGAAACCGCCATCGGCGCATCGCGCGCCGAGCAGCAGCGCGAGGCCATGCTGTAGCCGGACAAGCCGCGGGGGGCACCGCCGGGCGCTTCATTCCATTGCTACAAAAACAATAGCCGCCAGCGCTTGATTGACAAGCGCTGGCGGCTATTTCATTGCCCAGCCGCGCTGGCGCCACGGCCCTTCGGAACCCCCACTACTGGGCCACGAACCCGCTCGTCTTGATGATGCGGGTCCAGGCGTCGGTGTAGGAAGCCTGGCGGGCGGCCAGCTGCTGGGGCGACATGTGGCCCACGGTGAGCCCCATGGCGGTGAGGTGGTCACGCACGTCGGGCATGGCCACGACCTTGGCCAGCGCGGCCGAGAAGTCGGTGATGAACTTCTGCGGCGTGCCGGTGGGTGCGTAGATGCCGTAGTACGGCAGGTCCTCGAAGCCCTTGAGGCCCATCTCGTCGAACGTGGGCACGTCGGGCATGGCCGCCTGGCGCCTGGTGCCCAGCACGCCCACCACGCGCACCTTGCCGGCCTTGTGGTTCTCCATGAAGTCCTGCACCGAGGCCACGCCCGCGCTGATCTGGTTGCCCAGCATGTCGGCCATCATGGGCGCACTGCCCCGGTAGGGGGCCGAGACCAGGTCCAGCTGGTACTTCTGGCCCAGCAGCTTGACCAGGAACTCGGGCGTGGAGGCGGGTGCCGGAATGCCGACCGCGCCCTTGCCGTGGCCACTGGCCTTCACCCAGGCCACGTACTCGGGGAACGACTTCGCCGGCGTGCCGCCCGAGACGGCGAACGCGTTCACGAAGGTGGCGAAGCCACCCACGGGCACGAAGTCGCGCACCGGATCAAAGCCCGGGTTCTTCACCACCTGCGGCAGGATGGAGATGGTGTGGTCGTGCGTGAGGAACAGCGTGGTGCCGTCCGGCGCCGAGGCCTTGAGCGCCTGCGCGGCGATCTGGCCGCCCGCACCGGGGCGGTTTTCCACCACCACGGGCTGGCCCAATTCGTCCTTGAGCTTCTCGGCGAGCGTGCGCGCGATCGCATCGGTGCCGCCGCCGGGCGGGAAACCCACCAGCAGGCGGATGGGCTTGGGTGCCTGGGCAAAGGCCAGCCCCACGGTCAGCGCGGCGCCCACCAGGGCGGTGGTGCGCAAAAGGCGGGACAGCAGGCTGCGGCGGAAAGTGGTCGTCATGGCAGAACTCCGGTTTGTTCGAATGTGGTCGCTGGGGTGCGCATCCGCACACCTAGCACGGTTCAGGCCAGCGGTCCCGGCGCACCAGGGGCCGCCCCGCCGTGGCTGCGGCGCTGCGCTGGCGTGCGCTGGCGGCGTGCCCCTTCCCGAACTGCGCGGCGATTCGAGAGACGGGCAAAGGCGCGCAGCGCCCCGGGGGTTGTCTCATTTTCCCAGGCGCGCGCGGTGGCGCTCCAGCTGGCTGCGCACCTGCGCGGGCGCGGTGCCGCCCAAGGTGTTGCGCGCATTGAGCGAGCCGCGCAGGCTCAGGCACTCGTACACGTCCTTGTCGATCTGCGGGTGAAAGCCCTGCAGCACGGCCAGGGGCAGCTCCGACAGGTCGCAGGCGTGCGTGGTGGCCGCCTTCACGGCGTGGGCCACGGTCTCGTGCGCGTCGCGGAAGGGCAAGCCCTTCTTGACCAGGTAGTCGGCCAGGTCGGTGGCGGTGGCGTAGCCCTTGAGCGCGGCCTGCTCCATCGCGGGCGCGTTGACGGTGATGCCGCCCTCCTTCTGGCCCGTGGCGGGGTTCAGCTGGCCGCCGACCATCTCGGCGAAGATGCGCAGCGTGTCCTTGAGCGTGTCCACGGTGTCGAACAGCGGCTCCTTGTCCTCCTGGTTGTCCTTGTTGTAGGCCAGCGGCTGGCCCTTCATCAGGGTGATCAGGCCCATCAGGTGGCCGACCACGCGGCCGGTCTTGCCGCGCGCCAGTTCCGGCACATCGGGGTTCTTCTTCTGCGGCATGATCGAGCTGCCCGTGGTGAAGCGGTCGGCGATCTTGATGAAGCCGAAGTTCTGGCTCATCCAGATGATGAGTTCTTCACTCAGGCGGCTCACGTGCACCATGCACAGGCTGGCGGCGGCGGTGAATTCGATGGCGAAGTCACGGTCGCTCACGGCGTCCAGGCTGTTCTGGCACACACCCTCCATGCCCAGGGTCCTGGCCACGCGCTCGCGGTCCAGCGGGTAGGTGGTGCCGGCCAGCGCAGCGGCCCCCAGCGGCAGCACGTTGGTGCGGCGGCGCACATCGGCCATGCGTTCGGCATCGCGCTTGAACATCTCCACATAGGCCAGCATGTGGTGGCCGAAGCTCACGGGCTGGGCCACCTGCAGGTGGGTGAAGCCGGGCAGGATCACCTCGACGTTCTGCTCGGCCACGTCCACCAGCGACACCTGCAATTCCTTGAGCAGGTCGCCGATCAGGTCGATCTCGCCGCGCAGCCACAAGCGCACGTCGGTGGCCACCTGGTCGTTGCGGCTGCGGCCGGTGTGCAGGCGCTTGCCCGCATCGCCCACCAGCTGCGTCAGGCGCGCCTCGATGTTCAGATGCACGTCCTCCAGGTCCAGCTTCCATTCGAAGCCGCCGGACTCGATCTCGGAGGTGATCTGCGCCATGCCGCGCTGGATGGAGGCGTGGTCCTCCTGGCTGATCACGCCCTGGGCCGCCAGCATCTCGGCATGCGCCAGGCTGCCCGCGATGTCGGCCTGCCACAGGCGCTTGTCGAAGAACACGCTGGAGGTGTAGCGCTTGACCAGGTCGCTCATGGGCTCGGAAAACAGCGCCGACCAGGCCTGGGCCTTGGTATCGAGCTGGTTGTGGGACGGCGCAGAGTCAGCGCTGGTGGCTTGGGCTTTGGACATAGGAGGGCAATAATCCGGAGGTTCAGACACCCGGACAACCCGGGCGCCGCAATGCAAAACACGCAAATTTTATCGACCCAGCCCCCGCCGCCCGATTCGGCCCTGCCGCGAGGCTCCGCGCGGGGTGGCCTGGCGCCCGCGCGCCGGGTGCTGGTGTTCGATGCCTGCCAGGTGGGCGTGGTGCTGCGGGCCGTGCTGTTCGTGGAGCTGGTGGTGGGCGTGGGCGCGATGTTCGGAGCGGGCAACCCCGTGGAATGGCTGGCCACGATGGCGCTGCTGACGGGCGGGGCATTGCCGGCCACGCTGCTGTGGCTCATCACGGCCTGCAGCCTCAAGACTGTTCTGCAGCGCCTCTCCACCGCGCAGCAGTATGCGGCCGGCGTGCTGCTGGGCGCGCTGGCGGGCGCCTACGCCTGCGGCATGCTGGCGCTGGTGGCGCAACCTGCGTCACCGCCCTGGCTGGCCAGCGCCGCGACAGGGGCGCTGCTGGCGGCCATGCTGGTGGCGGCGCTGGTGCTGCGCGCACGGGGCCGCACGCCCGCCGCCACCACGGCGCGGCTGACCGAGCTGCAGTCGCGCATCCGGCCGCACTTCCTGTTCAACACCCTCAACAGCGCCATCGCGCTGGTGCGCGCGGAACCGGCCAAGGCCGAATCGCTGCTCGAAGACCTGAGCGACCTGTTTCGCCACGCGCTGGTGGAACAGGGGGAATCGGTCACGCTGGCCGAAGAGATCACCCTGGCGCGCCGCTACCTGGCCATCGAAGAGGTGCGCTTTGGCAAGCGTCTGCAGGTGCAGTGGAACCTGGACCCCCGCACCGACAGCGCCCGCCTGCCGCCGCTGCTGCTGCAGCCGCTGGTGGAGAACGCCGTCAAGCACGGCGTGGAGCCCAGCGCGCGCGGCGGGCGGCTGCGCGTGCTGACCGAGCTGCGCGGCAGCCGCGTGGTCGTGCGCATCACCAACACCCTGCCCCCCAAGGAAGGCAGGAACGGCAACGGCCATGGCGACGACACGGCGCCCCGGGGCCACGGCATTGCCCTGGCCAACGTCCGCGCGCGGCTGGCGCTGCTGCATGATGTGCAGGGCGAATTCACCGCCGGCGTGCAGGACGGCCTGTACCAGGTGCGCATCACCCTGCCCGCCACCGACCCCAAGGCGCGCGCCCGGAGCGCGCGCGGCGCGGCGCAAGCCCGAAGGGGCCCCCATGGCGGCCGCGCGCAAACATCCCAGCGCCGCATGGTGGACGGCGAAGACGACCTCAACCACAGCAGCCCCGCTACCGACCATGAACATCCTGATCGTTGACGACGAAGCCCTGGCCCGCAGCCGCTTGCGCACCCTCCTGTCCGACTGCGCCCAGGCCCAGCCTGCCCAGCGCATGACCGTGGCCGAGGCCGCCAACGCCGGCGAAACCATGGCGCTGCTGGGGCCCACGGGCGGACGCGCCTTCGACCTGGTGCTGCTTGACATCCACATGCCCGGCCAGGATGGGCTGGCACTGGCCCACACCCTGCAGACCCTGCCCCAGCCCCCGGCCGTGGTGTTCGTGACAGCCCACGCGGACCATGCCGTGAGCGCGTTCGAACTGGATGCCACCGACTACCTGACCAAGCCCGTGCGCCGCGAACGCTTGCAGCAGGCACTGGCCAAGGTACAGCGTGGCACGCGCCCCCCCGCGTCCGCGCCCACCACCGGCGTGCCCGAAGGCGAAACCCTGCTCATCCAGGACCGGGGCCGCACCGAACGCCTGCCCCTGGCCGAGGTGCTGTACTTCAAGGCCGAGCAGAAGTACGTGACCGTGCGCACCGCCACGCGCAGCTACATCATGGACGGCGCCCTGAGCGAGCTGGAGGCCAAGTTCGCCCCGCGCTTCCTGCGCATCCACCGCAACGCGCTGGTGGCCCGCCGCGCCGTGCGCGCGCTGGAAAAGCACTACGACCCCGAGGAGGGCGAAGGCTGGGCCGTGCGGCTGCAGGGCTCCACGGAGCTGCTGGCGGTGTCGCGCCGGCAGGTGGCCGCGGTGCGGGAAGAGTTGGCGCGCTGACCGCGTTGGCTGCATGTGGATGGTTTCTGTCGAGAGCATCCAGGCTCACGACAGCCCCACTGCCCAACTGAGCCTGGCCAAGCCAGAGCGCTCCTGGGCCCCAGTGTGAGCCCCGCTCCAACAAGCCCGGGGACAACGACTTCCAAGGTGTGGCGAATCCCGAGAACATCCATCGGAGCCAGTCAACCCAGCCCCGCGTCGCACCGCGCCTGCCCGGGGGTCATGCCGTAGTGCTGCTTGAACGCGCGGTTCAACGCCGACGCCTCCGAGAACCCGCACGCGTGCGCAATGGCCGAAATGCTCAGGCCCGCGTTGCGCGGATCGGCCAGCATGGCACGGGCAGCTTGCAGGCGGGCCGTGCGCACCGCATCCTGGTAGCTGGTGCCGGCCTGCGCCAGCAGGCGCCGCAGGTGGCGGGCGGAGATCCCTTGGCGTTCTGACAGCCAGTCCATGCTCAGGCGCCCGCTACCCAGGTGGGCTGCAATGTCGGCCTGCACGGCGCGCAGCCGGGCGGTGGGCAGGCTGTGGTCTTCGGCCCACTCCGTGAACTCGCGCGACTGGCCGAGGGCAACGGCGAGCATGTCCTGCAACTGTCGCGCGGCCAGTTGCTGGGCTGCGGCGCCGTGCAGCGGGTCGGAGTCGAGCAGCCTGCCCATGCGCGGCAGCATGTGCAGGAGCGGCGTGCCCTGGTGCAGCGCCAGCAGCGGGGCCGCAGACAGGCGCGGCAGGCGCCAGGCCAGATCGCGGTGCGGCACCCGCAGCGCCCACAAAGTGCCAGCCTGCTCCTGCACCACGCGCATGGGCCGCGCCCGCGACGCCAGGGCTGCCCCGCCGGGCAGGATGCGCAGCGTCTCGTGCCCCGGCTGTTCGATGGTCATGCAGGCCGACGACACGAACAGCATGAGGTCGTCCTGCCCGTCACGGCACATGGCGGCGGTGCGTGTGCTGACCACGGGGTCGAAACGCTGGGTGCTCCACGTCGCTCCCGGCACGGTACGCGTGGCGCCCTCGTAGCACCAGGGCTGGTGGGCGTGCAACGGCGCGAAGTCGGCCCGCACGATGTCGGCCAAGTAGTCGCGCATGGCGAGCAGATCGCGGTCGCCGGGCAGGCCGCTCAGGCGCAAGCGCTGGATGGGTACCGTCGCGCCAGCAGGCTCTGGCTGTTCTTCTTCCACCCCTTCCAGGCTGGGCGTGGGTGTCTGCATGGGCCGCCTCCTCGTCTCTTTCTCTCTCGATGGCGCGTAGTGTTGCAGGTTTTGACACGTGTCCGCAGCAGTCAATGCGAGGGCCGCAGGCGTCAAGACGGAGAGCAGGGTTTTCACAAGAATCCCGGCAGCCAGACTTACCACCAATCCACGCCATGCCGCATACCCGCCTTCCTGCCTCCATCTTCCCTCTCGTGGCCCGATCGGCTGCCGTCCTGGCCCTGGCTGTCGCCCTGCCCGCGCAAGCGGCCGTGGGCTCTGGCACGCCAGCCAGTTGCACCGAGGCCGCACTCGACCTGGCGCTGGCTGGCGGCGGCGCGGTATCGTTCAACTGCGGCCCCAGCCCCGTTTCCATCCCGATCACCAGCACCAAGGTGCTCAACCAGTCCACCCACATCGACGGCGGGGATCTCGTCATCTTGCAGGGCGACGGCAATGTGCGCCTGTTCGACTTGACCGGCGCGGCCAGCTATACGATGGCGAACCTGATTCTGACGGACGGCATGGCCCTGAATGGCAGCGGGGGCGCCATCCGCATCGAGACCAGCACACTGCTGCTGAACAACGTGACCTTGTTCGGCAACGTGGCATCCGGTGCGTTCAGCCGGGGCGGCGCCATCTACTCGTTCGGGGGCGCGCAGCTCACGCTGCAGAAGGTGACGGCCACGGGCAACATGGCCAACGCGGGCGGCGCCATCTACACCGGGGGTGACGCCGACACGCTCACGTTGACCGACTTCGTCGCGGTGGAGAACATCGCAGGCGCCGACGGCGGCGCCATCCTGCACGCCGGCGCCGCGCTGAACATTGCGCAAAGCCTGTTCACCCGCAACCAGTCCCATACCTTGGGTGCCACCGGAGGCGCCATCGTCGTCAGCCCCGGCCTCACGAGCACGCTGTCCATCACCAACAGCACCTTCCAGGGCAACCTGCGGGATGCGAGCGGCAGCGGCAACGCGATCGGCGTCTCGGGCGTGCCTTCAGGCACTATCACCAACAGCACCTTTGCCGACAACGGCGGTTCACCCGGCACCATCACGGTGTTCGGCACCAACACGCCCACCCACCTGACGCTGCGCAACACACTCATCGGCAACACCACCGGGGGCCAGTCCAATTGCGCCATCTATGGAATGGCGGGCAACACCATCGTGGATGGAGGCAACAACCTGCAATGGGGCGGCTCGGCGGCTCCGTCGTGCGGCGCGTCCATCCCCGTCGCCGACCCGCTGCTCGCCCCGCTGGCCGCCAACGGCGGCTTCAGCCAGACCATGGCCTTGCAGGCAGGCAGCCCGGCCCTCAACACCGGCGGCAGCTGTGCGGCGACGGATCAGCGCGGCGTGGCGCGCCCCATCGGCCCGGCATGCGACATCGGTGCCTTTGAGTCGCCGCTGGGAGCAGCAGGCGGCGGGGGCGGCCCGGCCAGCCCTGCCGCCATCCCCACGCTGGGACATGCGGGGCTGGCGCTGTTGTCAGCCCTGATGGCGGGGGTATGCGCGCTGCGGCGCAGGCGCATTTTTTATGCATAAAAATTGCCCTATGGCTTATCCATAAAGCGCCAAAAGCTATCAATTTAATAGCTTTTGTGTCGCCATGACCGATGGTGCAGCCACCATCGACCCCAGCGCATGCCCCCCACCGGCAGGTTGACCACCCCGCCGGCGGGTCATTCCTTGATGTTCGCCGCCTTCACGATCGCGGCATACCGGGCGCTTTCGGTCTGCACAAACCGCGCAAACTCGGCGGCGCTTCCCTTGCCCGCCACGGCGCCACCATCGGCCAGCTTCGCGCGCACATCGTCCATGCGCAGCACTTCGCCCAGCTCGCGGTTCAGGCGTTCCACCACGGCGGGGGGCGTCTGCGCGGGGGCAAACAGGCCCGTCCACGAGACCATGTCAAACCCTGTGAAGCCCGCGGTCTCGGCCACCGTCGGCACGTCGGGCAGAGAGGGCAGGCGCTGGTCGTCCGTCAGGGCGATGGCCTTGAGCTTCTTGCTGTGGATGTGCGGCGCCGCCGTCACGCTGATGAGCACGGCGAGGTCCACCTGGTTGCCGATCACATCGGTCACGATCTGTGCGCCACCCCGGTACGGCACATGCACCATGAAGGTCTTGCTCTGTTCCTTGACGCGCTCCATGGCCAGGTGCAGCACCGTGCCCACGCCCGAGGTGGCGTAACTCAGCTGTCCGGGCTTTTCACGCGCCAGACGCAGCACATCGGCCAGGTTGTTCGCCGGCAGCCCGGGGCACGCCACGATCAGCATGGGAGCGGTGGTCACCAAACCCACCGGAGCCAGGTCCTTGAGGGTGTCGTAGCGCACGGCCGCAGGGTTCACCAGTCGTGCGATGGCCGCCGGGCTGTCAGCACCCAGGACGAGCGTGTAGCCATCTGGCGCCGCCCTGGCGGCCTTTTCCATGCCGATGACGCCGCCAGCGCCTGCCACGTTGTCCACCACCACGCTCTGTTTCAGGCGCTCTCCGAGCCTTTGCGCGATGAGCCGCCCCGTCACATCCACATTGCCCCCGGCACTGAAGGGAACGATGAGCGTGATGGGCTTGGCGGCGGGCCAGGCGGCCTGCGCGTGCGCAGCCATGCTGGCGCCTGCGCCGAGCAGCGCAGCCACCAGGGGCCACGCCAGGCGCCGTGGCAAGAAGGACGGTACAGGGAAGAACCGGGAGGGAAACATGCAAGGACTCCTTCAGGGGGGGACGGCAGAGAACAGGTTTGTCTGCGCCAGTTGCTTGTCAAACGCTGCCAGCCACTGCGTAGACCATGCACGCCGCGTGCCATCGTCAATCCAGGCGGCATCCAGTCCATTGGCCAGGAAACCGCGCAGGTCCCCGGCACCAAAGCCGAAGTCGCGCACCATCATGGCCCAGGCCTGGGTGGGGTTCACGTGGTGCAGCGTGGGGTCATCGGTGTTGGGGTGAATGCGCAGGCCCGCCGCCGGCATGTGGCGGATGGGGTGGTCCAGCGCCCAGCGTTCGGGGGCCAGGGTGCGCAGGTAATACGAATTGGTGGGGACCACGGTGAAGACGATGCCCCGGTCGGCGCATTCGCGCACCAGGGCCGGGTTGTCGAGCACCGTGTAGCCGTGGTCGATGCGGTCCACCTGCAGCACGTCGAGGGCCGTGCGCACGTTGTTCCAGGGCATGCCGAACTCGCCCGCATGGGCCGTGGTCCTGAGCCCGCCCCGGCGCGCCAGCGCGTAGGCCGGGGTGAACCATTCAGGCGGGTGATCCACCTCGCGGTAGTCGATGCCGATGCCAATCACCTCGTCGCGCCGGTGGGCCAGCACCCATTCGACCATTTCGGTGGCGGCCTCGGGCGGGGCCTCGCGGTCGATGGCGGCAACCAGGCGGCCCGTGATGCCGAAGTCGGCCTCGGCATCTGCAATGGCGCGCACGATGCCTTCCAGCGCCTGCGGATAGGCCAGCCCCGATTGCCGTGCGGTACCCGTGGGGTTCCAGAAGAACTCGGCATAGCGCACGTGGTGCGCGGCGGCATCCTGCAGGTATTCGTAGGTCAGGCGGTGCAGGTCATCCGGGCTGCGGATCAGTTCGGCATCCAGCGCGCGCAGCACCCGCAGCACGCCCACGGGTTTTTCGCCCCGGGTGTAGAAGGCCTCGATCTCGGCATCGCCGATGGGGGCGCCCGCCCGGCGAACGAGGCTGGTGAACGTATCGCGCCGAACGGTGCCGAGCAGGTGACAGTGCAGCTCCACCTTGGGCAGGGCGTGGAGAAAGGCGTACAGCGGGTCTGCGGGTGCGGCAAAGGTGGGCATGGCCGCATGCTATGCAGCGCGGTGTGATAGCGGAAGTGATTTAATTTGATGTTGCAATAAAAGCAACTTATGAGCAAACACCCCGCCACACGGCCCGCGGGCGAGCGCCCACCCGCGCACCGCACGCCCACGCTGCGCCAGTTGCGCAGCTTTCAGGCCGTGGCCCGGGCCCTGAGTTTTCGGCAGGCGGCTGACGCCCTGTCGCTCACGCAGCCCGCGCTGTCCGCCTCCATCCGCGAGCTGGAGGCCGTGCTGGGCGCGCCCGTGCTGGAGCGCAGCACGCACCACGTGCGCCTCACGCCCCAGGGCGCCCTGCTGCTGCCGCAGGTGGAACGGCTCATCAATGGCTACGAGCAGGGAGTGGATGGGCTGTACCGCACGCTGGACGATGGCAAGCGCACCCTGCGCGTGGCCGCGCTGCCCTCGGCCATGCACCTGCTGGCCGAGCCGCTGCGGCAGTGGCTGGCGCAGCACCCGGACGTGGACCTGCGCCTGCAGGACCCCCTCAACGACGATCTGGTGGCCGCGCTGCAGCGCGGCGAGGTGGACCTGGCCTTGGGCGTCGCGCTCGATCTTCCGCCCCATATCGAGACCTTCCCCGTGGCCCACGACGACCTGGTGGCGGTACTGCCCATCCGCCACCGGCTGGCCCGGCGCAAGCGGCTGGCATGGCAAGACCTGGCCGGCGAACGCCTGGCCCTGTTCGCGAGGGGCAGCACCTACGACCTCGCGGTGGCCACCTTGCGCCAGCACGGGGTGGACCTGGCAGCGGCAGACCAGTTGCTCTACAGCGAATCTCTCTACAGCCTGGTGCGCTGCGGGCTGGCAGTGGGGGTGATTTCCCGGCTGTACACCCACAACCTGGACGCGGCCGCCGTACGGGTGAGCCCGCTGCACGCACCGGTGATCTCGCGCCGGGTGGCGCTCATGGCGCACGCCCCCATGGGGGCGCGGCCCCCGCTGGTGCAGGATTGCCTGGAGTTCCTCACTCAGGCGCTGCGCACGGGATAAGCCGCCTGGGCGGAGACAGCCCTGGCAACCTGTCGCACCGGGCTCAGTGCCCGTGCGCCGCCCCGCTCACCAGCGTGACGATGACCATGCCCGCGACGAGCCAGGCGATCTGCAGCACCGTCTCGCGTGCCGTGAGGCGCTTTTGCAGTTGCGGGATCAGGTCGGCCAGCGCCACATACACAAAGCTGCTGGACGCCACGGCCAAGAAGTAGGGCAGCAGGTCCTGCAGCTGCCCCACCAGGAAGTAGCCCACCACGCCGCCCAGCGCCGTCACGGCGCCCGCCAGGGACACCTTGACCAGCGCCATACGGCGGTTGGGGCTGGTCTGGCGCAGCACCACCAGGTCGCCCATGTGGTGGGGCACCTCGTGCGCCAGCACCGACACGGCGGCGATCACGCCCAGCCGGATGTCGGCCAGGAAGGCGGAAGCGATCAGGATGCCGTCGCCAAAACAATGCACGCTGTCGCCCGTCAGCACAGCCCAGCCGCCGGATCGCGGGGCATGGTGGTGGTGATGGTGGTCGTGGTGCGCATGGTCGTGCCTGCCGCCGTGGTCAGGGCCGTGGCCGTGTTCAGCGCCGAGCGGATGTGCCGGCGCCTGCGCCACATGGCTGTGCTCGTGCCCGTGGTGCCAGAGTTCCGCCTTGTCCAGCAGGAAGAAGAACACCACGCCCACGAGCAGCGTGGCGAACAGGTCGTGCGCGCCCGCCTGGCTCTCGAATGCCTCGGGCAGCAGGTGCATGAAGGCCGTGGCCAGCAAGGCGCCCGCCGCCAGGCTGAGCAGGTGCTGGGGGCCGACGCTGTCCGGGCGCCCGCCCAGGCCCAGCCGCATCAGCAGCGCGGCCAGCCACACGCTGCCAATGCCCGCGGCCAGTGTGGCCAGGATGATTGCTACCAAAGTCATAGCTTCTTGCGCTTTATAGATATGCCCTGGAGCCTATTTTCGTTCAAATACCGCATCCCGGATGCGAGATTAAAAAAGCCGCCCCGGGTGGGGGCGGCTGCGGTGGCCAGGGACTTCCCCTGCCGGGCCCGCGTGGGCCCACGCTGCCTCAGGCCACGCCGTGTGTCTTGAACCAGGCCAGGGCCCGCTTCCAGCCGTCCTCGGCCGCTTCCTTGCGGTAGCTCGGGCGGTAGTCGGCATGAAAGGCATGGGGCGCGTCCGGGTACACCACGAATTCCGACGCCTTGGCCTGCGGCGAACCGCTGGCCAGCGCGGCTTTCATCTTATCAATCGTGTCAAGGGCGATGCCCGTGTCCTTCTCGCCGTACAGGCCCAGCACCGGCGCCTTGAGGATGGGCGCGATGTCCACCGGGTGCTTGGGCGTGAGTTCGCCCGGCTGCCCCACGAGGCGGCCATACCAGGCCACGCCCGCCTTCACGGGGCCATGCGCGGCGTACAGCCAGGTGATGCGGCCGCCCCAGCAAAAACCCGTGATGCCCACGCGCGCGGCGTCGCCGCCATTGGCGGTGGCCCATTGCACCGCGCCGTCCAGGTCGGCCATCACCTGCGCATCGGGCACCTTGGACACCACGTCGGCCATGAGCTTGGCCACTTCGGTGTACTGGGACGGGTCGCCCTGGCGCGCATACAGCTGCGGCGCGATGGCCAGGTACCCGGCCTTGGCGAAGCGGCGGCAGGTGTCGGCGATGTATTCGTGCACGCCAAAGATTTCCTGGATCACCAGCACCACGGGCAGGCCGGTCTTGCCGGCGGGCGCGGCGCGGTAGGCGGGCACCTTGAAGCCGTTCACGGTAAAGCTCACCTCGCCCGCCGTGAGCCCGTCCGCCGGCGTGGCGATGGCCGTCTGCGCCATGATGGGCGCGGCCGCGGCCGCATAACCCAGCCCCAGGGCAGCCTGCAGCGCGGTGCGCCGCGTGGCGCCGGCGTCGGTGCTGCGGCCGGGCAGCAGGGCCCGGGCGTCGGAATGGAGGTCGTCATTGAACATCGGGTTTCTCCAGGAAAAGAAGGATGGGCAAGGGATGGGAACCGCAGTCTAGGGGGTTTGCCGCATCCCCGCTTCCCTGGGTACCGAAAAACAGGGACCGCTGCTAGACTTTCCGCAGACCGGCACCGCACCCAGCCGCTGGCCCCCTGGTTGTGCGCCACCACGGCGCGCCCTGGGGCGGTCGATCCCTTCACCAGAGAGACCCGTGACCGCCACCTTGGGAAACCCTGCACGATGAGCCCGCCCCCACCCCGCGAAGACCCGCTGGCGCTGCCGGTGGCGGGGCTCTGCGGCGTGGGCGGGCTGGCGCTGCTGGGCTGGGCCCTGGCGGGCCAGGATGCCGGCAACGGCACCGCGCGCGCCATGCTGGCCGCCGCGGGCGTGGCGCTGGCGGCGCTGGCCCTGCTGCACGGTCGGCTGGCGCTGCGGGCCCGGCGCCTGCGCCGCGACGCCGCCGCGTTGCGCCAGGCGGCCGGGCGCGCCAGCATGCAGCTGTCCGCCACCCTCGACATCCTGCCCGACGGGCTCGCGATCTACGACGCCGAAGACCGGCTCGTGCTGTGCAACGCGCAGTACCGCCAGGTGGCCGCGGACTCCGTGATGCCGCTGGAGTACGGCACCCGCTTCGAGGACGTGCTGCGCCGTGCCGCGCAATCGGGCAGGATCACCGCCGCCCTGCCCGACACCGAGGCCTGGCTGCGCGAGCGCATGGCGCGCCACCGCTCTCCGGCGGGCCCCGAGGTGCAGGAGATGCAGGGCGACCGCTGGCTGCGGATCACGGAACGTGGCCTGGACGGCGGGGGCGTGGTGGTGCTGCGCACCGACATCACCGAGGCCGTGCACAGCGAGCGCGCGCTCAAGCGGGCCCTGCACGACGCCGAGCGCGCCGAGCGCAGCCTGCGCGAGGCGGTCGACGCCATGCCGGCGGGACTTGAAATCTACGACGAGACCGACCGCCTGGTGCTGTGCAACAGCCACATGGAGCGCCTGCGGCCCCACCTGCGCTCGGAGACCTCGCTGGGCAAGACGTATGAGGAACTGCTGCGCGAGGGCCTTCGCCAGGGCATCCCCGAAGCGGCGCAGGGCCAGGAAGAGCTGTGGCTGGCGCACGAGATGGCGCTGCGGGGCCACCGCCCAGGCCCCGAGGTGCGCCATGAAGGGGGCGGCGCGTGGATCCACATGCACGAAAGCCGCACGCCGTCGGGCATGACGGTGTGCGTGCGCCTGGACATCACCGACCTCATCGAACAGCGGCAGGTGGCCGAGGCGGCCCGCCAGGAAAGCCAGCACACCCGCCAGCTGCTCGAGCGCGCCGTGGAGGCGCTGCCCGTGAGCATCGAGATCTTCGACGAGCAGGACCGGCTGGTGCTCTACAACCAGCAGCTGTCGCGCATGTACCCGCACATGAACTACGCGGAGCACCTGGGCAGGAGCTTTGCCGACATCCTGCGGCATTCGGTGGACCGGGGACTGATTCCGTCCGCCCACGGCCGCGAGGAGGCCTGGATCGCCGAGCGCCTGTCCGAGCATGGCAGCCGCACCTCCACCCTGGTGCAGCGGCTGGCCGACGGGCGCTGGATCAACATCTACGAGACCCGCACGCCCGAGAACTACGTGGTGGCGGTGCGCCTGGACATCACCGACCTGATCGAGCAGCGCCAGGCACTGGAGGCCGCGCAGGAGGCCGCGCACAAGGCCCGCGAGCTGCTGCAGGACGCCGTGGAATCGCTGCCCGAGGGCTTTGCCCTCTTCGATGCCGACGACAGGCTCGTGGTGTGCAACGCCCAGTACCGCAAGCTGTACCCCATTTCCGCGCCCATGATCGTGCCCGGCAGCACCTTCGAGCAGATCGCGCGCTACGGTGTCGAGCGTGGCCAATACCTCGACGCGGTGGGCAACGAGGAAGACTGGATCGCGCAGCGCGTGGCCGACCACCGCTCCGCCAGCCAGGCCGTTCTGCAGCGCCTGCCCCACGGCCGGTGGCTGCAGGCCGACGAGCGGCGCACCCCGCAGGGCGGCATCGCCGGCGTGCGCACCGACGTGACGCTGCTCGTGCGCAAGGAGCAGGAACTGGCGGCCGCCAACGAGAAGCTGGCCCTGCTGTCCACCACCGATGGCGTGACGGGCATCGGCAACCGGCGCCGCTTCGACGAGCGGCTGGCCACCGAATGGCTGCGCTGCGGCCGCCACCAGGCGCCGCTGGCGGTGGTGCTGATCGACATCGACCACTTCAAGCTCTACAACGACCACTACGGCCATATCGCCGGCGACGCCTGCCTGCGCCACGTGGCGCAACTGCTGCAGGCCACCATCCGCCGCGCGGACGAGGTGGCCGCCCGCTACGGCGGTGAAGAGTTCGTGCTGCTGCTGCCCGACACCCTGCTGCCCGATGCCGTGACCGTGGCCCAGCGCTGCATGGACGGACTGCGCGAGGCCGCCCTGCCCCACCCGCGCTCGCCCACGGCCCCCATGCTCACCCTGAGCATCGGCGTGGCCAGCCTGGTGCCCCGCCCCGATACCGGATCGGACACCCTGGTGCAGGCGGCCGATGCCGCGCTGTACCGCGCCAAGCATGGCGGACGCAACCGGTTCGAGGTGTTCTCCCCGCCGCCCTCCACGCTCACCGCGGCATGAGGTCCGGCGGGTACGTGAGCGAATCCACCAGCAGCAGGTGAGGCATCCGCATGCCCGGTTTCATCCACCCTGGGGGCAATGGGCGCGGAGAAGCACTTGTCGAACACGCGGTGTGCGTGCTGAACCAGGCCATCCCCGGGATTCAGGCCGGGTGGGCCGCAGGCCGGGCGGGTGGCAGGGCCGCGTCGCGGTACGCATGCCGAGCCAATGCGCTGGCCAGCACCAGCGAGGGGTTCACCAGCGCCACCCCGTCCAGGCGCGGGCTTTCGCTCAGCGCCAGCGGGATCTCGGTGCAGCCCATGATGAGCGTGGACACGCCGTGGCGCCGCTGCAGCGCCCGCGAGACGGACTCGAACCGGTCCCGCGCCAGGGCATAGTCGCCGGCCTTCACGCCGCCGTAGATGCCCTGCATCAGCGCGTCCTGCTCCGCGAGCGTGGGCACGAAGCACTCGATGCGGCTGTACGCCAGCTCGCGCTGGTACAGGCCCGCGTCGTAGGCGCCCCGGGTGGCCAGCAGGCCCACGCCCTGCACCCCGGCGGCGGCCAGGCCGCCCACCACCTCCTGCATGCCGTGCAGCACCACCATCTGCGGGAACCGCTGCTGCAGCAGGCCATGCCAGGCATGGGCCGTGTTGCAGGCAATGGCCACCACGCGGGCCCCCAGCGCCGCGAGCCGCCCCGTGGCCTGCAGCATGGGCTCGGCCGGCTGGTGCGCGCCTGCACGGGTGTCGCTCAGCGCCGCCGTGCGGTCCGGGATCGGCACCTGCGCCAGCCAGTGCTCGGGATAGGCCTGGTCGTGCACGGGAATGCCCAGCGCGCCCATGCGCTCGGTACAGGCCTGCACGAACAGGCGCACGAAATCAGCCCCCGCGGCGGGGCCCATGCCCCCGAGGATTCCCACCACCTGCGGCAGCGGGCCGTGGCTTGCGGACACTGGCATGTGCTCTCTGCGGCTCGCGCCTCAAAGGGCCGGCTTGTCGCTCTGCGCCACCAGGTTCTCGCGCAGCTCCGTGCTCATGGGCAGGTTGAGGTTCTGGTTGCGTGGCGGCACGGGCGAGCTGAACCACTTGGTGTAGAGCTTCTCGAATTCGCCGGACTTCATCATGGTGCCGATCACGCCGTTGACGAGCGCCTGGAACTGCGGGTCGTCCTTGCGCAGCATGCAGGCGTAGGGCTCGACCTGCAGCGAGTCGCCCACCACCGCCCAATCGGCCGGATTGCGCACATTGCCCATCAGGCCGAAGAGCAGGATGTCGTCCATGGCGAACGCCTCGGCGCGGCCGCTTTCCACCAGCAGCACGGCATCGTCGTGGTCCTTGCCCAGCACGATGTCCAGATCGAGGTTGTTGTCCCGGCTGTACTTGCGCAGCACCTGCGCATTGGTGGTGCCGGAGGTGCTCGCCACCTTCTTCTTGGCCAGGTCGGCGTAGTTCTTCACGCCCGACGACTTCTTGGTCAGCAGGCGCGTGCCGGTGTAGAAGTAGTTGATAGCGAACTGCACGTCCTTGCCGCGCGTGCTGTTGTTGGTGGTGGAGCCGCACTCCAGGTCGATGGTGCCGTTCTGCAGCAGCGGGATGCGGTTCTGCGAGGTGACCGCCTGCAGCTCCACCTTGAGCGCAGGGTTGTTCACGCGCTTCTTCACCGCGTCGACCACCGCGTTGGTGATGTCCACCGCGAAGCCCACCGGCGCGCCCGGGCCGGCCAGGTAGCTGAAGGGCACCGACGACTCGCGGTAGGCCACGGTGATCTTGCCCGACTCGGCAACCTTCTTGAGGGTGTCGGCACTGGCCACGGTGCTGGCCAGCAGTCCGGTGGCCACGATGGCGGCGGTGGTGAGGGCAGAGAGCTTCATGGAAATCCCTTTGTGCAAAAGCAGATGGATGGAGGGGGAGCAAGCGAACGAACGTGAATCATGGAATGAATGCGGAAAATCCGGACGCAGGGGCACTGTAGGAATTTGCGCCGCCCTTGAACAATTCATTTGCACGGGTAGGCCATGACCAAAAGTTATGCCGCCAGACTGGTGCACGCCATCGCACCATCCGCGTGCCTCTTTCCACGAGGCCCTCGCAACTTCCGCACCCGCGCGCCCCCTTCCCGTGCGCGCATCCACATAACTTCCCGGCATGGCTGCCCCGCGCATTGGCATTGTTCAGGCGCCGGCCCGCGCCCTACATTGCGCTTCCATCCACCAAAAAGCCCACAAGATGCAGGTATGTGTCCTCGGCGCAGGCATCGTCGGCCTGGCCACCGCGTATGAACTCCACCAGCGCGGCATGCAGGTGACCGTGGTCGACCAGGCCCAGCCCGGCGCCGGCGCCAGCGGCGGCAACGGTGCGCAGCTGAGCTACAGCTACGTGCAGCCGCTCGCGGACGCGGGCATCTGGGCCCAGCTGCCCCGGCTGCTGCTGTCGCCCCAGTCCCCGCTCAAGCTGCGCCCGCAGTGGGACCCCCACCAGTGGCGCTGGGGCGTGGCGTTCCTGCGCGCCTGCAACCGGCGCACGTCGGAGCAGAGCACCCGGCAACTGCTCGATCTGGCCGCGCTGAGCCGCCGCCGGTTCGAGGCCATGCTGCGGGCCGAGCAGCTCGACTGCGACTTTTCGACCACCGGCAAGTTGGTGCTGTACGACACGCCCGCGGGCCTCGCGGGCGCGCGCCGGCAGATGGAACTGCAGCGCCCCTGGGGCCGCCCGCAGGAGGCCGTGTCCGCCGCGCGGTGCGTGGAGCTGGAACCCGCCCTCGCCCATTACGAGCGCCACATCGCGGGCGCCATCCACACGCCCAGCGAATGCGCGGCCGATTGCCTCAAGGTCTGCCAGGGCCTGCAGGACCTGCTTGCTGCGCGCGGCGTGCGCTTCGTGCTCGGCGCCAGGGTGGAGGACTTCGTGCGCGAGGGGCAGCACATCCAGGCCGTCCACACCAGCCAGGGGGCCATCGAGGCGCGGCAGTTCGTGCTGGCCTTGGGCAGTGCCAGCCATGCCGTGGCGCGGACACTGGGCGTTCGCCTCCCGGTCTACCCGCTCAAGGGCTACAGCATCACGCTCGATGCCACGGGCGACGCGGGCGCCGCGCCACGCGTCAACGTGACCGATGCGGCGCGCAAGGTGGTGTTCGCGCGCATCGGCCAGCGCCTGCGCGTGGCGGGCATGGCGGAACTGGTGGGGCACGATGCGCAGATTCCTCCCGCGCGCATCCGCAGCCTGTGCCAGGCCACGAGCGCGGTCTTTCCACGCTGCAGCGACTTTGGCGAGCTGCGCCCCTGGACGGGCATGCGCCCGGCCACACCCACCGGCGTGCCCGTGGTGGGCCGCCATGTCCGTGCGCCCGCCAACCTGCTGCTGAACACGGGGCACGGCGCCCTGGGTTTCACCCTCGCGTTCGGCACCGCGGCCCAGGTGGCGCAGCTGCTCGCGCCGGCCTGAGCGTACGGCGCTGCCCGTGCCCGCCACAGCGGGCTGCGGGAGCGCGCCGCCAGCTCAATCGGCCACGGGCAGGCCCACGGATTCCATGGTCTCGGCCACCGCCTGGCGCATGCAACGCGTCATGGCGCTGGCCAGCAGCGAGCTGGGCCGGTTCACGGTGCGCAGCGACTTAATGGGCACGGCGATATGGGGCGCGAGCGCCAGCACATCGACCTTGCCGCGGTCCGCCGATGCGGCGGTGCACGCATCCACCACCGCCACCGCATGCCCGTGGTGCGCCAGCGCCAGCGCCGCGTGGTAGGTCTGCACGGTGATCGCCGTCTTCAGGCCCACGCCCGCTTCGCGGCACGCATGGTTGACCACGGTGCCGATGGGGTCGCGCACGTCCAGGCGCACCACGGGCGTCTCCGCCAGATCGGCCAGGTGCACGGTGCCCGAGCGCACCAGCGCCGCATCGAGCATGCCCTTGGGCGCCACGCAGAGCATGCGCCCATCGGCCAGGTGCTCCTGCGTGAGCGAGGGGTGCGCCACGGCGCTGAACACGAAGCCCACGTCGGCTTCCTGCAGCACCAGGGCCGAGACGATCTGGGGCGAATGCAGCGCATCGATGGTGATCACCACGTCCGGGTGCGCCTGGCGAAAGAACCGCAGCGCGCGCGGCAGCACTTCGTAGCTCAGCGCCAGCACGCTCAGGATGTGCAGCTCGCCTTCGCGCCGGTCGCTCTTCAAGCTGTTGGCCAGGCGCTGCACGTCGTCGAGCTGGGTGAACAGGCGCTCGATGTGGGGGTAGAGGGTCTGCGCCTCGGTGGTGGGCACCAGCCGGCCCTTGAGGCGGTGGAACAGCGGAAAACCGAGCTGCAGCTCCGCGTGGGCGAGGATGCGGCTCACGGCGGGTTGGGTGACGTTGATGAGGCGGGCCGCCGCGCTCACACTGCCGGTGAGCATGACGGCGTTGAAAACTTCTATGTGGCGAAGGCGCATGGTGCAACGATGCAAGGAACGCGCCGGGCACGCAATCCTTGAATCTCCCCATTGCGGAAACGGGCTGCGGCAGCCCGGTCGGGCGGCTAGCTGGCGGCCGTAACGGTTCTCTCAGCTACAGCTACAACGACATCGACGGCCGCGCCGCCATGGCCGCGCGCCAGCGCAGCAGGTGCGGGTGCTGCTCGCCCGGCTTGTGCTTGACCACGCGCGCAAAGTCCACCGCCACCACGGCCGTGATGTCGGCCACGCTGAAGCGGTCGGTGGCCATGAAGTCGCGCCCCGCCAGGCGCTCGTTGAGCAGCTGAAAGAACTGCCCCACCCGCACCAGCCCACGCTCGGCCAGGGCCGGGATCTGCGGATAGTCCACCGCGCCCGGCAGCGCCCGGTTGGCCATGGCGGGCGCGCTGTTGCGCAGCGCCTCGGCAATGGCCTGCAGGCCCTCGAACTCCATGCGCCAGTTCCAGCTGGCGATCTCGGCCTTCTCTGCCGGCGTCTCGCCCAGCAGTGCAGGCTGCGGGTAGCGCGCTTCGAGATACGCGGTGATCGCCGCGTTGTCGGTCAGCAGCAAACCCTCTTCGGTGCGCAACGCGGGCACTGTGCACTGCGGGTTGATCTGACGGTAGGCCTCGCCCAGTTGCTCGCCATTGCGCAGGTCCACCTGCACGGTGTCGTGGGCAACGCCCTTTTCTGCCAGCAGGATGCGCGCACGGCGCGGGCTGGGCGCGGTGGCGCAGTCGTACAAAGTGATCACGGTGACGCCTTTGCAAGAAAACTCAGCGTGCGGGTGAAGAAGCTGCTGCCGCCGCCTCGATCTTGTCCTGCGTCTTGGTGTCAAAGTCGCTGGCGTCATGCCGCTCGCGCAACTGGCTGGCCGGGTCGCCATTGACGCGGTTGACCTTGCGCCCGCGCTGCACCGCCGGGCGCTTGGCAACTTGCTCGGCCCAGCGCACCACATGCGTGTACTCGTGCACCTGCAAGAACTCGCCTGCGTTGTAGGCCTGCCCTTTCACCAGCAAGCCATACCAGGGCCAGATCGCGATGTCCGCCACCGTGTACTCATCCCCCGCCACATACTCGGTCACGGCCAGGCGCTGGTTCAGCACATCCAGCTGGCGCTTGGCCTCCATCGCATAGCGGTCAATCGCATATTCGATCTTGACCGGCGCATAGGCATAGAAATGCCCAAACCCGCCGCCCACAAACGGCGCACTGCCCATCTGCCAGAACAGCCACGACAGGCACTCGGCCCGCGCCGCGCCCTCTTTGGGCAAGAAGGCGCTGCCGAACTTCTCGGCCAGGTACATCAGGATGGCGCCGGACTCAAACACCCGCACCGGGTTGGCGGCGTCGGTGCGGTCCAGCAGCGCGGGGATCTTGGAGTTGGGGTTCACAGAAACAAACCCGCTACCGAACTGCTCCCCCTCGTTGATGCGAATCAGCCACGCGTCGTACTCCGCGCCGCTGTGGCCCAGCGCGAGCAGCTCTTCCAGCATCACCGTCACCTTCATGCCATTGGGCGTGCCCAGCGAATACAGCTGCAGCGGGTGCCGCCCCACAGGCAATTCCTTGTCGTGCGTGGCACCAGCAATGGGCCGGTTGATGCTGGCGAAATGGCCGCCGTTTTCCTTGTTCCATTGCCAGATGGCGGGTGGGGTGTAAGGGGTGGGATCGGGCATGCAGGGGCTCCAGGCAAATGTGGGAGAGGCGGCCATGCGGCCACGGGTTGCCTCGCAAGTTTAGCGGCGACCCTGCGCGCCTGCATGGCTACCACCCATGCCCTTTCCGGCGTCCGCTTCCAGACTCTTTCATGCAGCAGGGCAATGCCGGGGGCACCGCAGAGCGGGGTCGACCAGGCAGCCTCGGTGGCCCGCACCGGAGGACCGCGGCGCGGCTCAGAACGTATGCGCGATGCCGCTGCTGATCCCAGTGGCTCGGCTCTTGGCGGCCCCGCCCTGGTAGCCCGCGCGCCAGCGGGTACGGTCCAGCTCGGCGTAGAGCTTGGTACGGCGTGAGAACTTATATTCTGCAAACAGCATAGTCCGGCTGTACCCGTCCTCCCTGGCCCCGGTGCGCTCGCGCTCCACGCGATACCACGCCGCTGTGAAGTCGATCGTGTTCGTCGCCGACCAGGTGGCGCCGGCCGAATGGGTACGCTGCCCGGTGCGGGCCGCTGCTGACGTCTGCGCATGGCTGCGCGCGGTGTTGACCGCCAGGCGCACGCTGCCGGACTGGTAGGCAGCGCCCAGCGTGGCGGCACGCAGCGGCAGGTCTGCCGCCGTGGTGAACCGCTGGAACGCCCCCGAGATGACCCAGCCCCCGGCCGTGTACGCCAGGCCGGCACCGGCCGAGTGCTGGGCGGCGGTGGACCCGGCGTTTTCACCCACGCTGTACATCGCCCGGGCCGTGACCGGACCGAAGAAACCGGTGTATTTGAAGGAGTTGTCCAGCCGGTACGACCCGCTGGAAGACCCGGTGGCACCGTACTCCACCCCGAGGCCGTGGTTGCTCAAGGCCGCAGTGACGATGTTGGGATTGAAGGCCGCAAAGCGCATACCCACGGCATCCACCGGGCTGACGGCATCGGCCAGCAGATTGGTCTGACGCCCAAGGGTGACCTGCCCCCACGAACCACCGACGCCAACGATGGCGGCTCGATCAAAGAACTTGGTGACGTTGGCCGTGCTGCCCGTGTCCACGTTCAGGCCCGTCTCCAGGTTGAAGAGCGCGTACATGCCATCGCCCAGGTCCTCGCGGCTGCGGAACCCGATGCGGCTGGTGTTGTCGACCCCGCTGGCCAGGCCGGTGGCCGACGCGGCGGCCGGTGCGTTGGCGGAGGTCATGCCCGAGGTGTGCCGCACGCCGGCGTCGACAATGCCATACACGGTGGGGCCACCCTGCTGGGCAAATGCGAAGGCCGGCACACTCAGTGCCGCGACGAGGACAGGAATCAAGCGGGTCATAGGACTCTTTTGTCGTTGTAGTGATGTGCGCGCAGCCGCCAGCCGCACCGTGCAAAGCCGGTGCCTGTCGTGTCTGAGGTGCGCGCAGGAAGGGGCATGCGCCCCGGGCGCAGGGGGCGTGCCTGGGCGGTGCCGGGAGTCGCCGCGTCAGCGAGCGCTGGCGGGCTCCATGCCGGTACTGCGAATGATGGGTGCTGCAGCCGACGCCGAAAGGAAGCGGATCAGATGGCGGGCCGCTTCCGGATTGGCCGACCCAGCCGCCACCCCGGCCGAGAAAAACACGCGCTGCTGCACTTCGTCCGGCAACGGGCCGACAAACTCCAGCTCCTTGAACGGCAACAGCTCACTCACCTGCTGAAAGCCGATCTCGGCATCGCCGCGCAGCACCACCGCGCCCACGCGTTCGCTGAATATCTTGGTGGCCTTGTCCTTGATCTGCTCCGCGACACCCAGACGCGGGAACAATTCGGTCGACAGATAGACGCCGCTCGCGCTGGCCGAGTAGGCGATGGATTTGGCATCGAGCAGCGTCTTCTTGAGCGCATCGACCGTGCTGATGTCGGGCTTGGGCGTGCCCTTGCGCACGCTCATGCCGATCATCGAACGCGCGAGATCCACGCGGCTGCCCTGCTGCACCTTGCCCTGGGCAATGAGTGCCTCCAGGCCCGAATCGGCCAGGATGACGATATCGAACTGCTCGTTGCGGGCAAAACGGCTCGGGATCGAATCGGGCGCGTTGCCCATGGATGCACCCCGCTCCGTGACCACCTTGTGGCCGGTGGCCTGCTCGTACAGCGGGATCAACTGGTCGTACGCAGCCGAGAAGCCGCCCGATGTGACCACGCGGATCTCTGCGGCCTGGACGCTGGCCGGCACGGCGCCCGCCATGCCCAGGCCCACCGCCAGCGCGGTGCCCAGCATGGCGTTCAGGAATCGTCGGCGCGGCGCCCGCGGGGGCCGGGTAGTCGTCGAATGGACGGATTGCATGTCTTGTCTCCTGATGTCTTGTTGGAATGCGGGGCGCTGCGCCTCAGTCCGCAGTGATCTTTCGCTCGCGCACGATGCGGCCCCACTTGCCGTGCTCTGCCGCGATGAACTTGCCCAGTTCTTCCCGCGTGCCGGGCGCAGCCGTCTGGCCGTGCTTGAGGAGGTTTTCGCGTACCTCGGGGGTGTTGAGCACCTTCACCAGCTCGACATTCCAGCGGTCGAGCAACGGCTTGGGCGTTTTGGCCGAAGCCACGAACGCATACCAGTTGGTGGCATTGAAGCCCGGGAACGTCTCGGCCACCGTGGGCACATTGGGCAGGTAGGCGGGGCGGGTCAGCCCGGTGGTGGCCAGCGGCACCAGCTTGCCCGATTCGATGTGGGGCAGCGCCGTTGGAGGGGCCGCATAAAACGACGTGACCCGCTCGCCCAGCACATCCTGCAGCGCCGGGGCACCCCCCTTGTAGGGCACATGCACGGTATCGATCCTGGCCACATCGTTGAGCAGCTCGCCCGCCAGGTGGGAAGCAGACCCAGGGCCGGTCGAGGCAAAGTCGAGCTTGCCAGGCTCACGCTTGGCCTTCGCCACGAATTCGCCCAGGGTCTTGATGCCGGTGCTGGCCGGCACCACCAGCACATTGGGAAAGCTCACTCCCATGGTGATGGGCGACAGATCCTTGAGCGGGTCGTAGCGCACGGCCATGAAATGGGGCGCGATGGTGAGCGGCCCGATCGATCCAAACAGCAGCACCGAACCATCCGATGGACCGGTGGCGACCTGCGTGTGCGCCAGATTGCCGCCCGCGCCCGGCTTGTTGTCCACCACCACGCTCTGGCCAATGTTTTCGCCCAGCTTCTTGGCAATCAGCCGCGCAGCGATATCCGCCGAACCGCCGGCGGCAAAGCCCACGACCAGGGTGACCGGCTTTTTGGGAGGGAAGTCTTGAGCCTGGGCTGTGGTGTGGGCCAGCGCAAGGCTGACTGCCAGGGTGGCCGCCGCGATCAGTGAACGTCGTTGCATGTCGGTGATTTCCAGAAGCGGCCGAAGCACGGTCGGCCTTGCTAGGAGCGCAAGTCTAGGCAGGGCACAATGGTCTGTGAATTGCAATTTAAGGAGCGACTGTTGCATGGCACGCATCAAATTCGATATGGGTGAACTGCAGGCATTCGTGGCCACCGCGGAGAAGGCGAGCTTCCGGCTTGCCGCCGAAGCGCTGTGCCTGTCGGCACCCGCCTTGAGCCGGCGCGTGGAGCGGCTGGAGCTGGCCCTGGGCGTGCGACTGCTGGAGCGCACCACCCGCAGCGTGGAACTGACCGCCATCGGCCAGGAGTTTCTGCACGAGGCTCGCACCGCGCTGGCCGGGCTGGATGCGGCCGTGCAGCGTGTGAGCGACCAGGTACACCTGCGCCGGGGGCGGGTCACGATTGCATGTATCCCGTCGGTGGCCAGCCATCTCCTGCCCCGTGTGCTGCGCGGCTTTGCAGTCGCGCAACCTGAAGTGCAGGTGCATGTCATGGACGAAAGCGCAAGCCAGGTCCTGGACGCCGTGCTCAGCGGCGCGGCCGATTTCGGGCTCAGCTTCACGGGAAGTCAGGAGTCTGCCGTTCGCTTTGAAGCCCTGACCAAAGAGCGCTACATGCTGGCCATGCCGCGCAGCCACCGCTGGGCCAAGCGCAAGGAAGTGCCCTGGGCCGAACTGGCCGGGATGCGGCTGGTGTCGGTATCGCGCGACAGCGCCAACCGCCTGCTGCTGGACCAGGCCACGGCCGACCTGCCCGAGCAACCGGTGGCTTGGTACGAATGCAATCACGTGGCGGGCGCGCTGGCCCTGGTGGAGGGTGGCCTGGGGCTGGCCGTTCTGCCCCAGCTGGCACTGCCGCCTGCTCACGCCGAGGTCTGCGGCGTGCCCCTCAGCGCGCCCGACTTGTGGCGCACCCTGGGTCTGCTGCAGCGGCGCGACCGTGTGCTGTCACCTGCGGCTGACGCGTTGAGGGCACGGGTGAAGCAGTTGCACGGCGCGGGTTGAGGAAGACCCGGCAGCCGCAATGCGTACTCTGGTGTGGCTTACCCACGGGCAATTCACCGTCACACGGCGCACCAGCGATGCGGGCTTGATGCTGGCTGCACCTTCCGAACCTGGAGAAGCTTGTCTTTGGAGTACCACTTCACTTCGAAGGTCGGCTGTTCGTGTTCTCACCCAGGGCGTAAACGGGTCTTGCGAGCAGCTAACTAGCCGCTTGTCTCTCCAGCGAGACGGCGACGCAGGCAACGACATAAAATTTGATAGCTGCCAGCGATTGCTGGATGAGCGCCGGGGCAAAAATACCGAAATTTCTGCCTCCCCGCGTCGGTTCTCTCCTGGGCCTCAGTGCGCCTTGTCCCAATTCGCCCCCACCCCCACCTCGGCCAGCAGCGGCACCTTCAGCGCAGCCACTTCCGCCATCAGGCGCGGGATGTGGCTCTTGAGCCAGTCCACCTCGCCCTCGGGCAGCTCGAACACCAGTTCGTCGTGCACCTGCATGATCATTTGGATGCCCGGCTTGTGCGCGTCCAGCTCCTTCTGAACCGCCACCATCGCCAGCTTGATCAGATCGGCCGCCGTACCTTGCATAGGGGCGTTGATGGCAGCGCGCTCAGCCCCTGCGCGGCGGGGGCCGTTGGGGGAGTTGATCTCGGGCAGGTACAGGCGACGGCCAAACACGGTTTCGACATAGCCCATGGACTTGGCGGCGGCCTTGGTGCCGTCCATGTACTGCTTCACGCCGGGGTAGCGCTGGAAGTACTTGTCGATGTAGGCGGCAGCGGCCTTGGTTTCTATCCCTAAGTTCTTGGCCAGGCCGAAGCTGCTCATGCCGTAGATCAGGCCAAAGTTGATGACCTTGGCGTAGCGGCGTTGCTCGCTGGTGACCTGATCGACCTCCACCCCAAACACTTCGGCGGCGGTGGCGCGGTGCACGTCCAGCCCGGCGTGGAAGGCGTGCAGCAGCGAGTGGTCGCCGCTCAGGTGGGCCATGATGCGCAGCTCGATCTGCGAGTAGTCGGCGCTGGCGATCACGCGGCCCGCGGGAGCGACGAAGGCCTCGCGCACGCGGCGGCCTTCGGGGGTGCGGATGGGGATGTTCTGCAGGTTGGGGTCGTTGCTCGACAGGCGGCCCGTCACCGCCACGGCCTGCGCGTAGTGGGTGTGCACGCGGCCCGTGCGCGGCAGCGCCAGCTGGGCCAGCTTGTCGGTGTAGGTGCCTTTGAGCTTGCTCAAGGATCGGTGCTCCAGCAGCTTGGCGGGCAGGGGGTAGTCCTCGGCCAGTTTTTCCAGCACCTCTTCGTCGGTGCTGCGCGCGCCGGTGGCGGTCTTTTTGACCACGGGCATGCCCAGCTTGTCGAAGAAGATTTCGCCCAGTTGCTTGGGGCTGCTCAGGTTGAAGGGCTGGCCTGCGATCTCGTACGCCTCGGTTTCGAGCTGCAGGATGCGCTGGCCCAGCTCGTGGCTCTGCGTGGCCAGGGTGGGCGCATCGATCAGCACGCCGTTGCGCTCGATGCGGTACAGCGCCTCGCTGCTCTGCATCTCCAGCTCGTAGATGAAGCGCAGCTTGTCGTCCGCCTGCAGCAGCGGCCACAGCGCGTTGTGCACGTCCAGGGTCTGGTCCGAGTCTTCACACGAGTAGGCGGCGGCCTTGTCCACGGGCACCTGGGCAAACGGGATCTGGTGCGCGCCCTTGCCGCACAGGTCTTCATACGTGATGCCTTTGCGGCCGGTGTGGCGCTCGGCCAGGCTGGTGAGGTTGTGGGGCTTGTGCACTTCGAGCACGTAGCTTTGCAGCATGGTGTCGTGTGCGTAGCCCTGCACCTCGATGCCGTGGTTGGCGAACACATGGCGGTCGTACTTGATGTGCTGGCCCAGCTTGTGGTGCCTGGCGTTCTCCAGCCAGGGCTTGAGGCGGGCGAGCACTTCATCCAGCGGCAACTGCGCGGGGGCGTCGGGGCCTTCGTGCCGCAGGGGGATGTAGGCAGCTTCGCCGGGCTGCACGCTGAAAGAGATGCCGACGATTTGCGCGCGCATTTCGTCGAGGGAGTCTGTTTCGGTGTCGATGGCCGTGAGCGGGGCTTTGTGCAGTCGCTCCAGCCACTGGTCAAAGTCGGCCCAGTTGAGGATGGTGTCGTACACCACGGTGCGGTGCTGGGCTTCTTCGGCCACGGTGCTGGCGGAGTGGTCGGCAAACAGGTCGCCGCTTTGGCCGGGCATGGCGACGGTGGGGGCTGTAGCCGCTGGGGCGGCTGCACCTTTGATGGCGGCAGCCAGGCCCTTGAAGCCGTATTGTTCGTAAAACGGCAGCAGGCCGGTGTTGTCTGGCGCGTCCAGCGTGATGTCGTCAAACGCGGGCAGGCCGGGGATGTAGTCGGCCAGCGCGCAATCGGTCTTCATGGTGACAAGCTGACGGCTCAATGCCAGCTGACCGCTGGCAATCGCCTCGCGCAGATGGTTGCCCGCCACGCCCTTGATGGCGTCGGCGTTGGCAATCAAGCTGTCGAGCGAGCCATATTCTTCAAGCCACTTGGCGGCGGTCTTGGGCCCTACCTTGGCAACGCCGGGCACGTTGTCCACGGTGTCGCCCACCAGCGCCTGGTAGTCCACCATCAGCGCAGGCGGCACGCCAAACTCTGCCGTCACGCCCGCCACATCGCGGCGCTTGCCGCTCATGGTGTCGATGATGGTGATGTGCTCGTTGACCAGTTGGCTCAAATCTTTGTCGCCGCTCGACACGATGACCTCAATGCCCTGTGCGGCCGCCACGTTGGCCAAGGTGGCGATCACGTCGTCGGCCTCCACGCCAGGCACGGCCACCACCTTCCAGCCCAGCAGGTCCACCACCTCGTGGATGGGCTCGATCTGGCTGCGCAGGTCGTCTGGCATGGGCGAGCGCGTGGCCTTGTATTCGGTGTAAAGGGCATCGCGGAAGGTGGGGCCCGAGGCGTCGAACACGCACACGGCATAGTCGGCCGTCACCTCCTTGCGCAGGGCCTGCATCATGTTGATCATGCCCCGGATGGCGCCCGTGGCGGCACTGGTCGGGTCGCCCGGCACGGCCCGCAGGTCGGGCATGGCGTGGAAGGCGCGGTAGAGGTAGCTGGAACCGTCCACCAGCACCAGGGTCTTTTTGTTGCTCATGCGGCAATTGTGCACGGCCGAGCCCCGCCCAGCCCGCGCCCTACAATCGCCCCATGCGCGCTCTTCACCTCCTTTTGCTGCTGGGCATTGCCTCCGGCACCGCCCTGGCCCAGAGTTCAAGCCAAAATGCCCCCCAGGGCACGGCAGACACGCGCGAGGCGCTCTCAAACCAGGAGCAACCTGCAGGCCGTTCCAACCAGCGCACCGAGCGCATCCATGTCGAAGACGCGGGCAACCGCGTGGATGAGCTGCGCGTGGGCGGCCAGACCCAGATCATTTCCGTGCAGCCCAAGACCGGCAACCTGCCCGGCTATGAAGTGCAGTCGCCCGACGGCGCCCGCAGCCGCGCGGGCAGCAACAGCGGCGCGGAGACCACCACCGCCCCGCGCGTCTGGAACGTGCTGAAGTTCTGAGGCCCCTGCGGCGCCGGGCAGCGCCACCGCGCTGCCCCCCATGAAGCCGCTGCACGCCCTGCCCTTTTGCTGTCAGTTTTTCATTTCTTTGTAACCCCCCTGAGCGATGGCCGTCTTTACCGAAGTCTCCAACACCGAGGCGCGCGAGCTGCTGCGCCGTTTGCAACTGGGTGAGCTGGTGGAGCTGCGCGGCATCGAGGGTGGCATCGAGAACACCAACTACTTTCTCACCAGCGACCAGGGCGAGTTCGTGCTGACGCTGTTCGAGCGCCTCACCGCCGCGCAGCTGCCGTTCTACCTGTACCTGATGAAGCACCTGGCGCACGGTGGCGTGCCCGTGCCCGATCCGCGCGCCGACCAGGACGGCGACATCCTGCACACCGTGTGTGGCAAGCCCGCCGCCGTGGTGAACAAGCTGCGCGGCAAGAGCCAGCTGGCGCCGCAGGCCGCGCATTGCGCCGCCGTGGGCACGATGCTCGCCCGCATGCACCTGGCGGGCCGCGACTTCGACCGCCATCAGCCCAACCTGCGCGGCCTGCCCTGGTGGAACGAAACGGTGCCGGTGGTGTTGCCGCACGTCGGCGCAACCCAGGCCGCCCTGCTGCGCTCCGAACTGGCCTACCAGAACCATGTGGCCGCCGGCGCCGCCTACGCGGCCCTGCCGCGCGGCCCCGTGCACGCCGACCTGTTCCGCGACAACGTGATGTTCGAGGGCGAAGAGCTCACCGGCTTCTTCGACTTCTACTTCGCGGGCGTGGACACCTGGCTGTTCGACCTGGCCGTGTGCCTGAACGACTGGTGCATCGACCTCGCCACGGGCCAGCACGATGCCGGGCGCGCCACCCGCATGCTCGACGCCTACCAGGCCGTGCGCCCGCTCACGGCGGCCGAGCGCGAACTGCTGCCCGCCATGCTGCGCGCGGGCGCCCTGCGGTTCTGGATCTCGCGCCTGTGGGACTTCCACCTGCCGCGCGAAGCCTCGATGCTGACGCCCCACGACCCCACGCACTTCGAGCGGGTGCTGCGCGCCCGCATTGCGCAGCCCATGCACGCCTGAGATGAAGCCCCTGGAGCCGCCCGTGGGGCCCGCCCCCACCACGGGGATGTCGCGCTCGCGGCGGCGCGGCCCGTGCGGCGTGTTCCGCGCCGGGGCCAACCCCGCCGCAGGGGCCACGGCGGGCGCGGAGCGCCCTGGATCACCGGAGCACGAAGACGCGAAGCGCCTTTCTTGACCGGCCCCGCGGAAAATCCGCGCTCGGGCCCTCGCGGCAGGGGGGATCCCTTGCACCGCGGCCGGAATGGGCCGCTGGGGTAAATTCCAAGCTATGCATTGCACTGCCAGCGGAAGCCTCTCGGCTGCCAGCAGTGCCCGGGCGCAGGCCCCACCCTCTTTTCTCCTCCTAAGCATCCATGAAACTCCACATCGTCCCCGCCCGCACCGGCATGGCCTGGGTCAAGCTCGGCATCCGGACGTTCTGGCGGCAACCCATGGCGCTGGCGGCGCTGTTCTTCATGACCATGGCGTCCATGTCGCTGGCCACGCTGATTCCGCTGGTGGGCCCGGCCATCGCGCTGGTGCTGCTGCCCTCGGCCACGCTGGCCATGATGGTGGCCTCGGCGGAAGCCACGCAGGGGCGGTTTCCCACCCCCGCCGTGCTGCTGGTGGCGTTTCGCACCGGCCAGCAGCGGCTGCGCGACATGCTGGTGCTCGGCGCCCTCTATGCGGCGGGCTTCCTGGCGGTGATGGGCCTGTCGGCGCTGCTGGACGGCGGCCAGTTCGCGCGGGTGTACCTGGGCGGCGCCGCCCTGACCAAGGAAGTGGCGGAAGACCCCGCCTTCCAGGGCGCCATGTGGCTGTCCATGATGCTGTACCTGCCGCTGTCGCTGCTGTTCTGGCATGCCCCGGGGCTCGTGCACTGGCACGGCGTGCCGCCGGTCAAGGCGCTGTTCTTCAGCATCGTGGCCTGCGTGCGCAACTTTGGCGCGTTCCTGGTCTACGGGCTGGGCTGGCTGGGCGTGTTCCTGCTGGGGGGCGTGGTGGTCACGCTGGCGTCCGCGCTGCTGGCCGCAGCGGGGCTGGCCGGATCGACCGCGGGCGGCATCATGGTGGGGGCCGCGATGGTAATGGCGGCCATGTTCTTCACGTCGGTGGTTTTCACCTTCCGCGACTGCTTCGAGCCCCCGTCCCATCCAGCCTCCGAGGCACCACCCCATGACGACGCACCGCCCCCACCCGCACCAGCTCCTGGGCCGCACTGAGGACGAGCTGGCCTGGTACCAGCGGCGCGGCCTGCTGCAGGCCGCAGCGCTGTGGATGGCCACGGGCGGCTGGGTGGCCGCGCACGCCCAGTCGCGCAGCAACATCGTGGAGCTGCGCGGCCAGGTGCTGCGCAACGGCGAGGCGCTGACCCCGCAGCACAGCATCGCCGCGGGAGACCGCCTTGAAACCGGGCCCGGCGCCACCGTGGTCTTTGCGGTGGGCAACGGCGCCTTCCTGGTGCGCCAGAACTCGCGCGTGGCGCTGGAGGGCGAGACGCCCACCGCCGTCAGGGTGCTGCGCCTGGTCAGCGGCGCCGTGGCCAGCGTGTGGGGCCGGGGCGCGGAGCGCCAGGTGATCCTGCCCACCGCCACCGCCGGCATCCGGGGCACGGGGGTGTACGCCGAGGTCTTCGCCGATCAGGACAACCGGGGCTACTTCTGCAATTGCTACGGCACGGTGGACCTGGCGGCGGGCACCGAAAGCCTGGTCAGCGAGGCGTCATACCACCAGTCGTTCTGGGTCGAGAACGCGCCGCGCAATGGCCGCCTGCTCACCCCGGCCGGCGCCATCAACCACACCGACGAGGAACTGGAGTTCCTGGCCAGCCTCATCCACCAGCGCACGGCCTGGCAGATCGCCGGGCGCAAGGGCACCAAGGACGGCAGCGGGCAGATGGGTTACACCGCGACGCCCGGCGCGGGCGGCACACCCGCCGCCACGCCGGCACGCCCCTCGCCCCCCGCCCCGCCGCCGCCCCCGGGTTCGGACTACTGAGCCCCTGCCCCCAAAACAAAAAGGCCGGCCCCCCTGGGCCGGCCTGCAAGCAACCAATCCATCAAGGAAGGTGAGAGGCCCATTCCCTCTCACCCCGCCCCGTCAGGTGCCCACGTTGCCGCCGTCGTTCTTCGTGATCACGATGGTGGCCGAGCGAGGGCGCTTGCCCGCGCCGTAGCCGGCGTTGGCGGGCCACTGGCTCTGGAACTTGGCGGGGTCGCCCAGGTTGGCCATGCCGGTGGACTCGCCCGGGTGCTGGATGTTCACGAAGATCGTCTTGCCGTCCGGCGTTTCGGCCAGGCCCGTGATCTCGCAGCCCTTGGGGCCGACCAGGAAGCGCTTGAGCGTGTCGGCCGTGGCGGCCTTGCCCACGGGCGAGACGATGTCGAACTTGCTGCCATCCGCCTTGGTGTAGGTCAGCGTCTTCTTGCCGCCATCGCCCACCTGGCCGGGCACGGCCGCCAGCATCATGCAGTTGCTCGCATCGGTGTAGGCGCCGTCATCGGTCTGGATCCAGCAGATGCCCGTGGCCTTGCTGAAGGCCAGGCCATCGGGGCTGGAGAAGTCCTGGTCGTCCGTCAGGGCCGAGATGTTGATCAGCGTCTTGTCGGCACTGGCTTCCGCGCCGAACAGGTACACGTCCCAGGTGAAGGCCGACACGGACGCACCTTCCTTCAGGCGCACCATGTGGCCGTTGGGGTTGCCTTCCTGCTTGGTCGTGCCCTTCATGTCGGTGTAGGCGCGGGGGTTGGCCGCGTCGGGCAGGTACTGGCCGCTGCCAGGGTTGGCGCTGCGGGCGCTGTTGTTGGTCAGCGTGAAGTACACCTCGCCGTTGGCGGGGTTCACGGCGTTCCACTCGGGGCGGTCCATCTTCGTGGCACCCACGGCGTCGGCGGCCAGGCGGGTGTTGATGACGATGTCGGCCGCGTCGGCGAACTTGTACGTGGCATAGCCGCTGATGGCGGTGTTGGTGAGCGACAGCTCCACCCAGCCGCCGGTGCCGTCGGCGTTGAACTTGGCGGCGTACAGCTTGCCGCTGTCCAGGTACTTGTCGCCGATGGCCAGGCGGTCGCTGGCATTGGCGTCAGCCGGGTTCCACGTGGCGGTGGACACGAACTTGTAGATGTACTCGCCGCGCGAGTCGTCGCCCATGTAGATGGACAGCGGCTGGCCGGCCACCACCTTGCCGAAGGCCGCGCTCTCGTGCGCGAAGCGGCCCAGGCCGGTGCGCTTCTTGGCCATGCGGGTCTTGTCGTAGGCGTCGATCTCGACGATGTAGCCCATGCCGTTCATCTCGTTGCGGTAGTCGTCCGTGCCGTCCACCGACGTGCCGGTCTTGCTGTTGTTCCAGCGCTGGTACTTGTCGTCGGTGCCGCCGCTTTCCCAGCCGTGGCGCGATGCGGCGCCCTGGTTGCGGCCATAGCGCTTGAGGGCCGTCACGCTCTTGTCGTTGCCGCGCGCGGCGTCGTCGGCGGCGCCACGCGTGAAGTAGCCGAACCAGTTTTCCTCCCCGGTCAGGAAGGTACCCCAGGGCGTCTTGCCCGTGCCGCAATTGTTCAGCGTGCCGCGCGTGGTGGTGCCGGTGGGCGAGAACTTGGTGAACAGCTGCGCGCTGCCGCGGGCCGGGCCCGAGATCTCGACGGGGCTGAGCGACGTGAGGCGGAAATTCAGCGCGGAGTTCTGCGCGTAGGCCCACTTGCCGCCGGACTTGGCCACTTCGATCACGGCGATGCCGTGGATGGCCGTTTCCTTGTCGATTTCCGCCGCGGGGCGGGGCAAGGTGGTGGTGCCGCCATTGGCGTGCAGGAAGTACGAGGACAGCTTCTCGTCGGTGGTGGCTTCGTGGTTGATGGCCAGCAGGCCGCGCTCGGTGGCGTTGTCGCTGCGCTTGCCGTCGGCGCCCAGGCCGAACCATTCCATGCCGTCATGGTGGTCGCCGGCGCGCTTGTCGAAGTCGCCGTCGGTGCCGTCGTTCTTGTACGCGGACACGCCCGCGGCAATGGGGTCCCCCAGCGCGAAGATCACGCTGGCGGTGTAGCCCGCGGGCACGGCCACCACGTCGGCCAGGCTCTTGGACACGGCGCCGAAGCCCAGCAGCTTGGGGCCGGCGGGGGGAGGCGTCACCACGGGGTCGTCGCTGCCGCCACAGGCACTCACGCCGAACCCGGCCAGCACGGTGGTGCCGACGGAGCCCACGCCGCCGCGCAGCAGGCCACGGCGCGACAGGCGGGCGCCCAGCACCGCGTCGAACGTGGGGTTGGCGGAGGTGTTGGCGTTTTCGTTGTTGAAGTCGATGGCCTGCTCGGGCGTATCCACGCGGTGGGTCATGGGGGTTCCTCGGGTTGTTGGTTACAAAACCCCTGGAGCGTAGAAACCGCGGGTGACATCCCCGTGAAGGTTTTGCGTCGGTTTGATGACAGGCGTTCCCGGCCAGGACCCAGGGAATTCGGCAAATACGAATCACTACCATTTGTATAATCCCTTCTCACCCCCGCCCACCCAGCCAGTCGTCTGTGCCCACGCTCGCGCGCAGGCCCCTTCCAGCCAGTGCGGCCCCGCCATCCACACCCATCCTTCGCGGTGCCACCACCGGCCCATGGCCCCGTGCGGCAGCCCGCGTGATTCCCTGGAGACCACTGCATGACATTCCCCTCCCTGAAGACGTCCCTGCTGGGGGCTGCGTTTTTCGCGGGTAGCTTCGCCTGCGCCTACAGCACCGGCGCTGCCGCCCAGACGGCACCGGCGGCGGCCCCGCAGGCCCAGGCGAAACAGGCAGTGACGGCCCAGGCCGTGGCGGCGCACTACGCGCAGCTGGTGCATGCCAACTACAGCGACACCCTGGCCAGCGCGCAGGCATTGCGCGAGGCCGTGCAGGCATTCACCGCCAAGCCCTCGGCCGAGACCCTGGCAGACGCCCGCAAGAAGTGGCTGGCCGCGCGCGAGTTCTACGGCCAGACCGAGGCCTTCCGCTTCTACGGCGGGCCCATCGACAACGACAACGGGCCTGAGGGCCGCATCAACGCCTGGCCCATGGACGAATCGTTCGTCGACAGCGTGCAGGGCAAGCCCAACGCGGGCCTCGTGAACAACCGCAAGTTCGCCATCAACAAGAAGAACCTGTCTGCGCAGAACGAGCGCGGCGGCGAGGAGAACATCGCCACCGGCTGGCATGCCATCGAGTTCTTCCTGTGGGGCCAGGACCTGTCCGAGACCGGCCCGGGCGACCGCAACTTCGAGGACTTCGTGGACGGCAAGGCCCCCAACGCCGACCGCCGCCGTCAGTACCTGACCGTGGTGACCGACCTGCTCATCGACGACCTCACCTCGCTGGTGAAGGCCTGGGCGCCCGACGCCAAGAACAACTACCGCGCCCGCTTCGCGCGCGGCGGCCAGGAGTCCGTGCGCAAGATGCTGGTGGGCCTGGGCTCGCTCTCGCGCGGCGAGCTGGCCGGCGAACGCCTGGAAGTGGCCCTGAACAGCCAGGACCAGGAAGACGAGCACTCGTGCTTCTCTGACAACACCCACCGCGACGCGGTGACCAACGCCAAGGGCATCCAGAACGTGTGGCTGGGCGAGTACCAGCGCGCCGACGGCAGCGTGGTCAAGGGCGCATCGCTGCGCGACCTGGTGGCCGCCAAGGACGCGGCGCTGGCCGACAAGACCACCAAGCAGATCGCGGCCTCGGTGGCTGCCGCCGAAGGCATCCAGGCACCGTTCGACCGCGAGATCATCGGCGGCAAGGACGCACCGGGCCGCCAGCGCATCCAGAAGACCATCGACAGCCTCACGCAGCAAAGCAAGGACCTCGTCGCCGCGGCCAACGCGATCGGCATCACCAAGCTGACCCTGGTCCAGCCCTGAGCATGAAGCCTGCGCAAGCCATTGCCCGCCGGCGCACCGTGCGCCTGGCGGCAGCCAGCACCGCCATCGTCGCACTCGCCAGCTTCGGCGGCTTGGGCCTGCAGTCGCTGACGGCGGCGCCCCGGCCCGACCCGCTGGGCGAAAAAACCGGCGGCGAGACCACGGTGTTCGCCACCGGGCGCAATGCCTTCTCGTTCCCGGCCGCCAACCTGACCGATGAAGAGCGCACGCGCTTCGTCATCGGCAACTCGTTCTTCCGGCGCAACTGGGTGGAAGCGCCCGCGTCCACCAAGGCGCGCGACGGGCTGGGCCCGCACTTCATCGCGCGCTCGTGCGGCGGCTGCCACGTGCAGGACGGCCGGGGCGAACCGCCAGCGATCTTCAACCGCCTGGGCGAAACGAAGGACCCCACGGTGGCCCTGCTGATCCGCCTGTCCATCCCCGGCACCGACGTGCACGGCGGGCCGGTGCACGACCCGGTGTACGGCGACCAGTTCAACAACGCGGCCATCCAGGGCGTCAAGCCCGAAGGCCGCGTGACCCTGCGCTACGACACCATCAAGGGCCGATTCGCCGACGGCACGCCCTACACGCTGCAAAAGCCCATCTACGGCTTTGCCGCCCTGGGCTACGGCCCCCTGCACAAGGACGTGATGACCAGCCCGCGCATCGCGCCGCAGATCATCGGCGTGGGCCTGCTCGAAGCCATCGCCGAGGCCGACATCCTGGCCAACGCCGCCGATCAGGCCGCCGCCCCCGGCCCCATCAAGGGCGTGCCCAACAAGGTGTGGGACGGCCCCGCCGGCCGCACGATGGTCGGGCGCTTCGGCTGGAAGGCCAACGTGGCCACCATCGCGCACCAGACGGGCGGCGCCTTCCTGGGCGACATGGGCATCACCTCGCGCCACTTCGCGCAAGAGGCCTGCACACCCGCGCAGAAGGACTGCCTGGACGCACCCAGCGGCAAGAGCGGTGGCGACCAAGGCCAGCCCGGCGTGGAGATCGACGACAAGACCCTGGCCGACGTGATCTTCTACCAGGCCACGCTGGCCCCGCCCGCGCGCCGCAACATCAACGATGCGCAGGTGCTGCGCGGCCAGGCATTGTTCTCGCAGGCCCAGTGCGCCACCTGCCACCGCCCGAGCTACGTCACCAAGGAGGGGCCCTTCCCCCAGCTGACGAGCAAGGCACTGAACGGCCAGCGCATTGCGCCCTACACCGACCTGCTGCTGCACGACATGGGCGAGCGCCTGGCCGACGGCCGGCCCGACTTTGGCGCCAACGGCCGCCAGTGGAAGACCCCGGCGCTGTGGGGCACGGGCCTGATCAAGGACGTGAGCGGCCACACCCGCCTGCTGCACGACGGCCGTGCGCGCGGCGTGCTCGAAGCCGTGCTGTGGCACGGCGGCGAGGCCGAGGAGGCCAAGAACCAGGTGCTCAGGATGAAGAAAGCCGACCGTGACGCGCTCGTGAAATTCGTGGAGTCGCTATGAGAATTTACCCCCACGCTCCCCACTCCGTGTGGTCGCTGCCTCCCGAGGGGGCCGCGTTTTCATCTTGGGGCGGCCCGGCAATGAAAACATCCCTCCTTGCAGCCGCCCTGCTGCTGGCCACCCTGCCCCCTCTCACAGCGCAGGCACAGTCTGCGGCGCCCACTGCACCCCCCATCCCAGCCTGGCAGCGCAACGCCGTGCCGTTCTACGACACGGTGCACGCCCTGCAAGGCATCTACGGCCACTGGGCCCTGCCACGCGCACAGGACTTCGACCGCGATGCCCGCGCCCTGGTGCCCGCCGTGGCGGCGCTGTGCCAGGCGTCGGCGGCAGACGGCAAGGCCGCGCTCGACTCCGCACGCGCCGCCTGGCAGGCCACGGCCCGCGCGTGGGAGCAGCTCGCCGCCGTGTCCGTGGGCCCCGTCATCGCACGCCGCAGCCAGCGCGCCATCGACTTCACGCCCACGCGCCCCGCGCTGATCGACAAAGCCATCGCTGCCCAGCCTCAGGGCGCCAAGGCCTTCGAGCGCATCGGCACGCCCGCCAAGGGCCTGCCCGCGCTGGAATGGCTGCTGTGGACGCGCCCGGCCCAGCCCGGCAGCCCCGCCTGCGGCTACGCGCACGAAGTGGCCCAGGATGTGGCGCGGGAATCCGCCGCACTGGCCAAGGCCTATGCCGATGCGGCGGCCACCGACTGGGGCGCCGAGGACGAGCAGGAGGCGTCCACCCAGGCCATCGGCGAATTCGTGAACCAGTGGGTGGGTGGCATCGAACGCCTGCGCTGGGCACAGATGGACAAGCCGCTGCGCGCCGCCGGATCGGGATCCGGCGCCCGCACGCCCGACTACCCCCGCACCGCCAGCGGCACCACGCTGGCGGCCTGGGCGGCCACCTGGGGAGGCCTGCGCAGCCTGACCACCCTGCCCGCCAGCGCCGACATCCCCGCCGCTGGCGAGGCCCTGGTGCCGCTCGAGATGTACCTGCGCGGCAAGGGCCTGAACCCGCTGGCCGACAAGCTGCGCCAGGCCACCAGCAAGGTCGATGCGTCGATGGCCCAGGTGCAGAAGTCCGGCCTGCAGAACAAGGCGGCCATCCAGCAGACCGCCAGGGACCTGGCGGCGCTGAAGTTCCTGGCCGAGTCCGAAGTGGCGCCCGCGCTGCAGGTGAGCATTGGATTCTCGGATGCAGACGGCGACTGATCTTCTGCACCGCCGGCACGCGCTGGCCCTGCTCGGGGGCCTCGGTGCCTGCGTGATTGCGCCAGGTGCCGTCTTCGCCAAACCCGGTGACCGCGTGCACCTGGCTGCCGCGTGGGAGCGCCAGGGCCGTTTCTACATCGGCCTGCTGTCCACATCTGAAGGAGCCGGGCAGGCACTGCAGGTCCACGCATCGCTGGACGTGCCCACGCGCGCCCACGGCCTGTGCGTGCTGCCTGACGGCTCCGTGCTGGCCACCGCCCGCCGGCCCGGCGACTGGCTGGTGCGCTGGCAGCCGGACAAAGACAGCGAGCCCCAGTGGCTGTGGCAAGACGGCGAGCGCTCCTTCAACGGCCACGTGCTCGCCAGCGCCGATGGCCAGCGGCTGTACACCACCGAGACCGACGCCGAGACCGGCGCGAGCTTGATCGTGGCGCGCGACGCCCACACGCTCGCGAAAACCGCCGAATGGCCTACCCACGGCATCGACGCGCATGAATTGCTCTGGGACACGCAGGGCGGCAAGAGCAAGGGCCAAGGCAGCGCCGCCCCCACGCTGATCGTCGCCAACGGCGGCGTGCCCACCGCGCCAGAAACAGGCCGCGTCAAGCGCGACCTGGGCACCATGGACTCATCGCTCGTGCGGCTCGACGCCCGCACGGGCCGGCTGCTGGGCCAATGGCGCCTGCAGGACCCCCGCCTGAGCCTGCGCCACCTGGCATGGAGCCCCGATGGAACCACGCTGGGCATCGCGCTGCAGGCCGAGCACGACGACGCAGCCGCCAAGGACGCCGCCCCGGTGCTGGCCCTGTTCGACGGCACGGCGCTGCGCGTGGTGGCTGCACCCCAGGCCATCGCCCAGGGCATCCACGGCTACGGCGGCAGCATGGCCGCCACGCCCGCCGGCTGGGCCGTGAGCTGCCCCCGCGCCCACGGCATTGCCACGTTTTCATTGCAGGGCGAGTGGCAGGGCCTGGTGCCCCTGCCCGAGGCCTGCCCCCTGGCGGTGCAAGGCGGCGTGCTGTGGGCAGGCGGCCTGGGCGCCAGCCTGCAGAGCGCGCAGGTCGCCGCGCCCCTGCGCCACCCGCATGGCCGGGGCTTGCAGGATGTGCGGCTGGACAACCACTGGGTGCTGGCGCAGAAAATTGGAATGAAAAGTGCCCCCAGCGCTTGATGGACAAGCGCAATCAGCTATATAAAACATAGCAACCAGCGCGCAGGCCTGCTACTGCTGCTGGCGCGCGTAGCGGCCGGGCGCCAGCCCGACATGGCGGCTGAACGCCGTGCTGAACGTGCTGGCCGAGCTGTAGCCCACGCGTTCCGCGACCTCATGAAGCCCCACGCCGCCACCGCTGCGCAGCAGGTTCTTGGCCAGCGCCATGCGCCAGGCGAGCAGGTATTCCATGGGCGGCACCCCCACGGCGCGCAGGAAGCGCTCGAAAAAAGTGGACCGTGACAACGCCGCCTCCCGGGCCAGCGCGTCCACCGTCCATGACCGCTCCGGGGCGCTGTGCATCAGGCGCAGGCCCACCGCCACGCGGGCGTCCGCCAGCCCACGCAGCAGCCCGGGGGGCGCACCATCGCGGTTGCTCGATCGCAGGGCCTCGATCAGCAGCACCTCCACCAGGCGGTCCAGCACCAGTTCACGGCCCGGCAGCGCGGCCAGGCACTCTTGCCGCACCAATTGCACCAGGGTCGGCAGCCGCTCCACGCCGCGCACGTGCAGCATGTCCGGCAGCAGCGACACCAGCAACGCGGCGTCGGGGGAGTCGAACTCGAAGTAGCCGCCCAGCATGCGCATGTCCGGCGGGCCGTCGGGCGTGCCATGGCGCAGCCCATGCTCGCCGTCTGGCGCGGGCATGCGGTGGGGGTCCATGAACACCGGCGCCGCCGGTTGCTCCATGCCCGACAAGGTGAACCCCGGTGTCGCCGGCAGAAGCACGAAGTCGCCCGCTTCCAGCGCCACGGGCTCTTGCCCCGCGAGGGCGAGCACGCACTGTCCCTCCAGCATGGTGCAAAAGCTCGGGCTGCCGAACTCGCCATAGCGCACGGCCCAGGGCCCCGCGCCGCTGATCAGCTTGGAGAAAACGGCGCGCGGCCGCAGCAGAGCGATGACCTGCGCGAGGGGATCGACCACGGTCGGACTCCTGCAAAAGAAAATCAGACTTTATATTGTATTTAATCCGGTTCCGGCCATATATCGTTGCACCACTTTCCATCGCAACCCATCCACGGAGTTTCACCATGAAGACCATCCTGATCACCGGCTGCTCGTCCGGCTACGGCCTTGCCACCGCCCGCCACTTCCACGCCCAGGGCTGGAACGTGATCGCCAGCATGCGCACCCCGCGCACCGACCTGCTGCCGCCATCGGACCGCCTGCGCATCCTGCCGCTGGACGTGACCCGGTCCGACAGCATCGCCCAGGCGCTGCAGGCCGCAGGCCCCATCGACGTGCTGGTGAACAACGCGGGCCTGGGCCTGTTCGGCGCCTTCGAGGCCACGCCCATGGCCACAGTGCGCGACATCTTCGACACCAACACCTTCGGCACCATGGCGGTGACCCAGGCCGTGCTGCCGCAGATGCGCGACCGGCGCGCGGGCCTGGTGGTCAACGTCACGTCCAGCGCCACCCTGGCACCCATGCCGCTCGTGGCCGCCTACACCGCCAGCAAGACCGCCATCGAGGGGTTCACCGCCTCGCTGGCCTTCGAGCTGGAGGCCTTTGGCGTCCGCGTGAAACTCGTGGAGCCCGGCTATGCGCCCACCACGCAGTTCACCGCCAATGGCGCCGAGCGCATGCAGGGGCTGATCCCTCCCGCCTATGCGCCCTGCGCCCAGTCCGTCTTCGCCGCCCTGGGCCAGCCCGCGGCCGTGACGACCGAGCAGGATGTGGCCGAGGCCGTGTGGGCGGCGGTGAACGATGCGTCAGCGCGGCTGCGCTATGCGGCGGGCGCGGATGCGGTGGCGCTGGCGGGCGCCCATGGCGCAGGCACCTTGGCGCATTGATGCGCCCCGTGGACTCGCAAGCGCGAACCCTCCGGGACGCGCAAGGTCACCGCCCGGTGAACATGAAATACGCCAGCACGCACACCGCCAGCGCCACGATGAGCCTGGCAATCCAGGGGGTGACCAGCCACGCGCCCAGGGCCAAGGCCACACGACCCCACACATGCGGCGACTGCAGCGCGTTTTGGGGTTCCGCGGGCGAAGCGCCCTGGGCCTGCAGGGGGTAGCCGCAGGACGGGCAGGCGGGCGCCTTCGACGAGACTTCACGCCCGCATTCCGGGCAACGCACAAGGGCCATGGTCTACCTGCCTTCCCGGAGCGGCACGCCGATGAGGATCTGGACGCGCCGGTTGAGCTGCCGGCCCTGCGGGTCGTCCCGGCCGTCCGGCGTGGTGTTGGGCGCCACGGGCTGGCGCTTGCCCTGGCCCTGCACAGCGGCCTGCCGGCCCGTCTGGCGGTGCAGTGCACGCGCCACGGCCTCGGCGCGGCGCAGCGACAGGCTGTCGTTGTAGGCGTCGGTGCCTTTGCCATCGGTGTGGCCCACCACCGTGAGCGGCGCCGCCGCATAGCTCTTGATGAGTTCCGCCGCCTTGTCCAGCGAGGACGCCGCGTCCGCGCGCAGGTCGGATTTGTCGAAATCGAACAGCACGTCCGCCGGCAGGTCGATGGAGATGGCCTGCTCGGGCGTGGGCCGGGCCTTGAGCTCCGCCAGCAGGGCGCGCGTCTGCTCCAGCCGCTCCCTGGGCACCTCGGCCTCGCGCAGGATCGTTTGCGGCCCTGCGCTGCGCTGCAGCGTGGTGTCCTGCCGCCGTCCCACCAGCCCGCCCGCGGGCTCCTGCGCGCGCAGCGTGGTCGATGGCGCGCCCGATGCGGGCACCAGCCGCGTGGGCACGGCGCCCAGCGCCCGGCCGCTGCGCACGACCTCCAGCGCATGTGCCGGCCCGCAAGCCGCCAGCGCTATCAGCAGGGCGCAGGCCGGCGCGACGGCGTGCGCCCCGGCGGCCGCCAAGCCCGGATGCCGCATCAGCCGCCCTGCAGCGGCAGGTCGACGACCAGCCCCGGCGCCACGATGTTGTCGCCCTGGTTGCCATCGTTGAACACGAGCTTGAGCTTGCGCGCCGACGGCGCCACGGCGCCCATGAACACGAGCTGGCCGTCCAGCGTCTCGCCCTCGCGGATGGTGATGTCACGGTTGTTGTCGGGCCGCTTGATGTGCAGGCGGGCACCGCTCTCATCCTGCAGGTAGGTGTCGGCCAGGGCCAGCATGGTGGTGTCGGTGATGCGGTTGGCGAACGAGATGCTCACGTCGAGCACCGTCGCGTCCGCGCCGATCTCGACCGCCTTGACGCGCACCGTGACGCCCGCGGCGGCCACGCCCTGGATGGACATGGGGACCTTCTTGGGCGTGGCGGCGGCTGGCACGGCCGCCGGTGCCGGTGCTGGCGCTGCCTGGGTTGCAGGTGCAGTGGGTGCGGGGCCCGCGGCGGGCACGGGCGCGGTCGCCGCAGCCACCTGCGGCTCCGGCGCGCGCTCCTTGCACGCTGCCAGCACGACGGCGGCAGCGGCCACGGCCAGGGCCGCCCCCCTGCGCAATGGCGTCCACACGGGAGTCGTTGAATTCATGGTGTCTGGTGCTCCTGGTTCATCAATCACTGTCCATGGTGGTTGCCGTGGCGCGGTTTGCGAGGGGGCCTGCGGAACGGCGGGTCGGGCGCCACGCATCAGCGAATGCGGATGCTGTTGGTCTGGCCCGCCGCCGCCCCCGCCTTCGGGGGCTGCGGGCAATCGCCGGTGCGCACGTCATTCGCATTGCGGCCCTGCACGATGACCGTGCGGCCCTCCAGGCGCGCGCCCGATACGTCCACGCTGTTGACGGAGGCCGAGCCATCCGAGGCGCAACGTGTGCCGGACGCGGTATTGCCCGAGACCTCGATGCGGTTGCCCGCGCCCACGCCGCTGGCAGCGCTGGTGGCAGGTTGCACTGGCGCGGCAGGCCGTGGCACGGGGTTCGCGCGGCCCTGGCGAGGCGGGTCCAGCGGCCCGGCGCGCTCGGGCCCGATGGGCCCCACGGGGCCGACCGGACCCACGGGCCCCACCGGGCCTGCGGCCCGGACCGTGGCACACGCCAGCAGCAACAGCAGCGCGAACAATGATGTGCCGTTCATGGTGGGAAAACCTCGCATCAGGGCGGTGCCTTTCCGGGCGTTCCAGGCAAGCTGCCCCCAGGCACCGCAGCCGGAGCCGGCGCACCCGAGGCCGGGCGGGGCACGGCCGACATGCCCGGCAGGACCGAACCCGGCCGAACGGCCCCCGCCGCCGCGGGCCGCGGGTCACCGCCTTTGTCGGAGCCCTCCCCCGCAGCCTGCCGCTGGATGCGCGCCTCCAGTTCCGACGCGAAGCGCTCGGCCAGGGCCACTTCTTCCACGGCCATTTCCGCGCCCAGTTCGTTGATCACCGACACCACATTGCGGTGGGTGCCGGTGTCGGGCTGGCTCATGCGCTCCAGCAGGCGTGCATAGCCCAGGGCCCGCACGTTGTCCTTGGGAACGCCCTGGCCCTTGCGGTTCATCTCAGTCAGGCGCTGCATCGCGCGCGGATCGCCGCGCACGGCGGCCAGCAGGTACCAGCGGTAGGCCTGGCCCATGTCGCCCAGGCCGGACCGGGGGTTCTGGTACGCATCGCCCACGAACGAAAGCAGCTGCGGGTTCTGCGTGTTCAGGGCTTCGCGCTTCAGGCGCTCGAGCTCGTTGCGGTAGATCGGCCCCTGGCAGCCCAGCTCGGCCACGCCGCGCTCCAGCGCCTCGTTGCACGCTTCGAGGAAACGCGCACCCGCCGTGGCCCCGGGGGCCGCCGCCTGCTGTGCCGGCGTGGGCGCGGGTGCAGGCGCCGGCGGAGCGGCCGGCGGCAGCTGCGCGAAGGCGGGCGCATGCAGGGCAGCCCCCACCACCCAGGGCGCGCAGCGGTAGAACATGCGGGCGCCACGCATCATGTGCCAGCCTTCGTGCCCGCCGGGGCGCCGCCGGGGGCCGGCGCCGCACCGGCCAACGCGGGTGTCTGCGCCGTGTCCCAGGCCATGGGCACACCAAAGAACAGGGGCTCAAAACCCTGCCAGGTCATCACGTCCACGGCGCCCAGGGAGGGGTACCGCTGCGCATACACCTTCTCCAGCGCCTGCCGGGTCTCGTCGTCGTATTTCTGCGTCACCTGCAGCGGCTCGCCGTACTTGCGCAGCGTCACCTGGATCAGCCCCAGCTTGAGCTCGGGCGTCAGCCCGTTGTAGGCCGCGCGCATGTTCTCCACCACCACGGGGTCCGGCGTGCCGTTGGGAATGCAGCGCCAGTACGGCGTGTTGGTGGCCTTGCCGATCAGCTCCAGCACACTCAGGTCCACCAGCGTGCGGATGGCCGAATGGCGCCCCTGCAGGTACTTGCCTTCCAGCTTGAAGCCGAAGGCATCGCCGTAAAAGCCCAGGCTGGCGTTGTCCTCGGAGCTGAAGTTGAGCACCTTGACCACGTTGGAGGCCTGCACCTGGGGCACCATCTGCTGCGTGGAGAAACTCACGAGGTTCAGGTCCAGCGCCAGTGCCGAATAAATGGCCGTGCGCTTGATGTCGCCTCCCAGCGTGGTCTTGCCGTTGCCCTTGCCGAACTCGATGCCCGCCGAATTCACGCGCCCCGCGCCCGCGATGGCGCGGTCGAACTCCGTGAGCGCCCCCGTGATCAGGAAGTCCGGCATGGTCACGCCAAACTTGGCGCCCAGCTGGGCCTGCGACACCAGGTAGTCCGGGTGGTAGGGCACATAGACCACGCGCGCACCGATGCGGTTGACGGCCGTGCGCACCATCTCGGTGATGTCGCCGGGAATCTCCGCCCCCACGAGCGGGCTGGAGAGGTTGGTGGCATCCAGGATGCTGCGCGTCTGCATGTAGATGACGGGATCGCCTTCCTTGTAGACATCGAGCATGCGCCCGAAGCGGCCGAGCGCCAGCGCGTAGGGGCTCAGGTTGGTGACCGGCAGCAGCTTGTCGGCCTCGCGCTCCTGCAGCAGCGTATTGGCGTCCTTGAGGGCGTTTTCCGTGGATGCACAGCCAGCGAGCGTAGCCACTGCCAGCGCCAGCGCTCCCCATCGCAATGTTCTTTTCGTCATGGTTCTTTGTTGTGGTGGTGGTATCAAAAGCCCCGCTCTCCCGGGGCTGCAAGGCAGAAGGCCCGCGGCCGTCAGCGGCCGGAGTTGAGGACGGTGATGTTTTCCACGCCCTTGCCTTCCACGTACAGCGTCACGTTGCCGTTCACGTTGCCCTGGATCACGGGGCTGGCGATGCGCAGCGTGCCGTCGGGCGCGCGCTGCACATCGGAATACGTGGAACGGATCACGATGTTCTTTTGCCCGTCGGGCAGCTTCAGCGTGCCGTCCGGCTGCACCAGCGCGCTCTGGTCCACCAGCGTGTTCTGCGAGATGGCGCGGTTCACGCGGGCCTTGGCACTCACCGACGGATAGACCCCGTCGTTGAGCCGCACACCGCTTTGCGCCATGTCCTTGTAGGCGCCCAGCTGTTCGCCGTAGTTCACCAGCTGGGCCTGCGCGCCGGCGCCCATCAGCGCCAGCGCCCCTGCCCCGCACCAAAGGCCCAGGGCGCGCAGCGTGCGCCGATGGGAGTTTTCGTCCAGATTTTTCATTGCGACTCCTTCATCCACTGAAAACCAAAAACGCGCCGCTGCGCACCCGCCAGGCAGCGCCGCCCTACATGCTGAGCAGGTTCACGGCCGGCAGCACCGTGACGGACTGGTTCACCACGCCCGTGGAGGGGATGGCGTACGTGTAGCCGGGATTGGCGGCAAACGGGGTGTTGCCCGCCACGCCGACCACGCCGGTGATGGCCCCGCCCACATTGCGCACGCTGCCAGAGGTCATGCCCGCCGCGGCCGCCGACATGTTTCCGACGATGGTCACCGCGCCGGTGATCACCCCCTGGTTGACCACCGAGTTGGACACGCCGCCCACGGCCGCATGGCCCTGGTTGCCGGCGATCACGACCGTGCCCGCCATCACGCCGTGGTTCACCAGCGAGTTGACCGTGCCGCCCAGCGTGGCGCTGCCCCGGTTGCCCGCGATCAGCACCCGGCCCGAGAGCTGGCCCCGGTTGTCCACGCTGTTGACAGTGCCACCGCCCGTGGCATTGCCCTGGTTGCCGGTCACCACGACCTGCGCGCCCGCCATGCTGCCGCTGTTGTTCACACCGTTGACAAGGCCGCCGCCGCTGGCCCGGCCCGTGTTGCCCGCGATCAGGATCTGGCTGCCCTTGATGGAGCCCGATCCCGTGACGCTGTTGACCTTGCTGCTGGCACCCTGCGCACTGGCCTGGTTGCCCAGGATGGTGATGCTCGACGCCGTGATGCTCCCCCCGCCGCGCACGCTGTTGGCCAGCCCGCCGCTGGCCGACCCCGCGTTGCCGATGATGGTGATCTGGCTGCCCGAGATGCGGCCATCGCCCACCACGCTGTTGATCGCCCCGCCATCCCGCGCCGAGCCCTGGTTGCCCAGGATGGTGATGCTGCCGCCCTGCAGCGTGCCCGCGATGTCCACGCTGTTGGCCACCCCCTGCTCGCCCGAGCCCTGGTTGGCGGTCACGGTGACCGACGAGCCGGCCACGCGCCCACGGCCCTGCGTGCGCACGCTGTTGGCCAGCCCGTCCCGGCCGGCGGCGCGGGCGCTGCCCTGGTTGGCCACCACCTGCACCGCGCTGCCCTGCAGCGTCCCGTCGGCCTGCACGCTGTTGGCCAGCGCCGTGCTGCCCTGCTCGGCCTGGGTGGACACCGCCGTGTTGGCGGCCACCAGCGCCTGGACCCCGTCCACACGGCCACCGGAGCCCTGCGAAAAACTGTTGGCCGCCGCCAGGCCCTCGGTGGCGAACACACGCCCCGCCGTGTTGCCCATCAGCTGCAGGCTGGCCACGCGCATGTCCCCCAGCACCTGGATGGCGTTGGCATTGGCCTGCCCCACGCCCCTGCCAAACGCGGCAAAGCCGCCCACCGTGCCCTCGCGCCCTTCGCTGCGCACGTCGGCCGCCGTGTTGCCCGCGAGCGTCAGCGTGCTGGCCTCCACGCGGCCCTGGGCGTTGACCGACAGCGCATTGGCGTTGATGCGGCCACCGTCCGCGTTCAGCTGCCGGGCCGTATTGCCCACCACCTGCAGGGTGCTGCGGGCCAGCGCCGTGGCGCCCGAGCCATCCATGTACAGCCCGTTGGCCGCCAGCACGCCATTGGACTTGGTGCCCACGCCCAGTGCCTGCGCGCCACTGCCGGCGGCGCGGATGTCCTCGCCCGTGTTGCCCGCGATGACCACCGGGCTGCCCTGCACCCGCGCGCCACGGTAGGCCGCCAGCACATTGACCAGGGCGGTGCCTCCGGGCGCGTGCACGCCGCGCGCGGAGTTCCCGGCGATCAGCCAGAGCGAGGATGCATCCACCAGCGCATCGTCGTGCAGCACCAGGGCATTGGCGGCGGCCCGCGCGCGGCTCTCGCGCCCGGCCAGCCCCCCCGCGCCGGAGACCGAATCCGCTGCGGTGCTCATGTCGCTGGCCGTGTTGCCGCTCAGCACACCCGCCGCCGACAGGCGCGAGGGCGCGCCCGCGCCGTTTTCCAATGCAATGCTGTTGGCCAGCAGCGCGCCTCCGCGTGCCGTCAGCCGCGATGCGGTGTTGCCCGCCAGCGTCAGCGTCTGCGCATCAAGCTGCGACCCCGTGACCGCCAGCGTGTTCGCCAGCGCGGCCGACTGCTGGCTGGCCGAAAACAGAAGCCCCCCGCCCGCCTGCGCCGCATAGCCGGTGGACCGCACCCCGTCGGCGCTGTTGGCCGCCAGGGTCAGGGCGGTGTCCTGCACGCGGCCCTCGCTCACCATCAGCGTGTTGGCCGCGGCCAACCCGCCCGAGCCCGTGATGGACTGGCCGCGGTTCCCGCTGACCGTGACGGCGGCGCGCTCCAGCGTGGACTGGTGGTCCGCCACCACGGTGTTGGCCAGTGCGCGGCCGTTGCGCTCCAGGGCGCCGACGAGGCCACCGCCAATGGTGCCCGAGCCTGCGGCCGTGCGCACCTGGTCGGCCACGTTGCCCGCCAGCAGCACGGTGCCAGCCCGCACGGTCGCGTTGTCCAGCCACAGGCTGTTGGCCGCCGCCCCGCCCCCGGTCGCGACCACATCGCGCGCCTGGTTGCCGCTGAGGCGGTGCACGGGCCCCTCGGCCAGTTCGCCCCGGGTCACGGAGATGGTGTTGGCCAGGGCCGAGGCGGACACCCGCACGTCGGCCAGCGCCCCGCCGAGAATGGATCCTTCACCGCCCCAGGCCTGCACGTTGCGTGCGGTATTGCCCGAAACGCCCGCCTGGTAGCCCGCCGAACCGGCGAGCTTGTGGTCGGAAAAGCTGATGCTGTTGGCCAGGGCGCTGCCGCCCGTCGCGATGACCTGGGCCGCTTCATTGCCCGCCAGGACCAGTTGCGCGCCCTTGAGCTCACTCGACGCCAGGGTGACCGCGTTGGCCGCAGCCACCCCCGTCAGATCCACCTGGGCAATGGTGCCGCGCCCCACGCCGGCGCTGCCGCCGCCTGCGCGCACGTCCTGCGCGCGGTTGCCGGTGTGCAGGATGCGGGTGTCCTCCAGGGTGGACCGGGCCGCGGAGAGCGCATTGGCGAGCGCCGATCCGCCGATGGAGGTGACGCCACGGGCCTCGTTGCCGACCAGCGCCACCTCGGAATTGCGCACGTCGGTCGCATCCAGCAGCACGCTGTTGGCCGTGGCGCGGCCGGGCATCTGCAGCGAACCGGTGCCCAGCAGCACCTCGGACTTGGCGCCGAAGGCCGCGACGTCGGCCGCGCGGTTGCCCTGCACGATCAGGCGGCTCGCCGTGAGCTGCTTCGTACCCGTGGCGCTGGCCGCCAGCACCATGTTGGCGGTGGCGGCACCGCCCAGGGCGTGCACGAAGCCCGTCACCTGGTTGCCCAGCACCTGCACCTGGGACTGGCGCACATCCATCGCTGCCAGGCCGATGCCGTTGGCCTGCGCGGTGCCCGCCAGGTCCACGCGCATGCCGACATTGGCCAGGGCGGAGCCCTTGCCGCCGGTGGAGATCACCGGTCCCGTGGAGCGGTTGCCGAGCACCTGGATCTGGCTGCCCGCGTCCACCTGCGTGCCGGCACTGTTTTTGTGCCAGCCCACCCCGGCGAGCATGGACTCCTGCGCCTGACCGCGCAGCGGCGCCAGGGCCACGGAAAGACCGAGCAGCCAGAGCGCCGCGGCTTCATGGCGTTGCGTCTTGCGCGTTGTGTGCACTCACAGCCCCTTTTCTGGATGGACAGGATGGTCGGACGGCTTGCGGTCCGGCCGGCGGCTGCCGGACGGACCCGCGGCACGCCGGTCAGTTGATGTTGACGCTGTTCACGTTGGCCGTGCCGCCGATGGCCTTGATGTCGGTGGCTTCGTTGCCACTCACGGTGATGTCCGAGTTGCGGATCTTGGAGCCGGTGATGTTGACGCTGTTGACGTTGGCCACGCCTTCCATCGAGATCTCGGCCACCTTGATGCCGGCCTTGCCGCCGCCAGCGATGACGTTGGTGGCCTTGTTGTTGGTGACGGTGATGCGGCTGTTGGTCACTTCGGAGCCGGCGGAGCCCTTGCCCGAGATCAGGCCGGGAATCGCGACGTTGCCGCTCTGGGCGAAAGCTGCGCTGCAGGTAAATGCGAGTGCTGCGACGGTGGTAATGGCAAGTTTGCGCATATCAATAATCCTTCGAAGGGTTGAAATTAATTGACGAAGCAGCCGCTTGCGGCCTGCGAACGAATTCTTGAGGCGCGCACCCGTCCACACCGTAAAGAAATGTAGGCCCGGCCCGGGCTGGCATTTTCCGAGTTATCCACAGGTCGTACCTCCCAGGATCCACGCTCTGAGCCGCACGGGGTTTTGGTATGTAGGACAAGCACTTACTCCGCCAGCGGGTGCATTCCCACATTTGAACGATGCCGCCGCACTTCCATAATCCACCGTAAAAACAAACAAGTCTTTACACTTCAAATCATCATGAAACCCGCAATAACATTCAGAAATCCATACTTTCAAGAAAATGAATGGAATCTCCTGTTTTATTGTCACAAATATGAAATCAATTATCTTTCGTGGCTTTTTGTATATGGGGGCCGTGGGCGCCCTGGCGGCCTGCTCGCCTGCGGCCATCACCTATCCCAGCGATGCGCAGATTTCGGCGGCCCTGGAGACGCAGTTCGCCAGCGACCGCCACAGCGCCGCTGCGCGCGACCTGATCCGCACGCTCGGGGGCGAGAAGGGCAAGCTGCGCTATCAGATCCACCAGGTGATCTACCGCCAGGGCTCGTATGAGGCCCGCTACGACGCGGTGCTGGTGATGGGGCAGCCGGGGACCCAAAGCCTCCTGGGGCTGTACGGCAGCATGATCCCCGAGGCCGAGCGCGCCAAGCTGCCGCAGGCCAGCCTGGAGGCCTATGAAGGCTGGCTCAGGCAGCAGGCCGAAACCCTCCGGAAAACCTCGGCACAGCAGGCGGGTGCGCTGGAGGCGACACTGGAACTGCTGGGCAAGTGCTACCGGGACCAGCAGGCCGGGGCCGAGGTCACGGTGATGCAGGGCCTGGGGGCGCTGATCTCGCCCGAGCGCAGCGGGCTATACGCTGAAAAGCTGGCGCTGCCGGACACCACGGCGCGCTGCCTCCCCGCCTAGCCGGCCGTGCGTTCGCGCAGCGCGGCCAGGATGTGCCTGGCCGCTTCGCCCGGGCTGCGGTACGCGGTGTCTACCACCAGCTGGTTGTTGTCCGCCGCCCAGGGCGCGTAGTCGTGCCGGCACACGGCATCCCAGAGGGGCGGCACGAGACCGGGTACGTCGCTCACCCGCTGCTCGACCCGCCGGCGGTGCTCGGCGGGATCGCCGCAGACCACCTCCACGGCCAGCATCGGCGCCTGCGCGTCCAGGGCCACGCGGTGCCAGGACGCGCGCGTCTCGGCCCAGGGGTTCACGCAGTCCGCCAGAACGGACAGTCCTTGCGAAAGATGGGTGCGCGCCAGGGCATACGCCACCACATAGCCCGCGGCCCCCACGCCACTGCCTCCCAGCGCGCCGCAATCCCGCAGCGCCTGCTCGATGGTGTCGATGCGCAGGTACACCGCCGGCCACTGCCCCAGCAGCGCGCGGGCGATCGTGCTCTTGCCCACGCCCGGCAGCCCGCCGAGCACCACCAGCGCCGGAGCGGCGGGCGATGATTTCAATCAGTCCACCACCGTGAGCTTGGCCACCGACAGCGCCAGCCACTTGGTGCCATGGCGCGGAAAATTGACCTGCGCGCGCGCGTCGTCGCCCGTGCCTTCGATGGCCAGCACCTTGCCTTCGCCGAACTTGGTGTGGAACACCGCGATGCCCACCCGCAAGCCGTGGGCGGGCGCGGTCTTCTGCACGGGCACCGGCGGGCTGGCGAAGGTCTCGGACTTGAAGCCAAATGAGCCTCTAGCGCTTGACCCATAAGCGCCAGAAGCTCCTGAATTAGGAGCAAAGGAGCCAAACCCCTGCTGCTTGGGCGTGATCCACTTGAGCGCGCCCTCGGGCAGTTCGTCAAAAAAGCGGCTCTTGATGTTGTAGCGCGTCTGGCCGTGCAGCATGCGCGTCTGCGAATGGCTCAGGTACAGGCGCTTCCTCGCGCGGGTGATGGCCACGTACATCAGGCGGCGCTCTTCCTCCAGTCCGTCGCGCTCGCTGGCGGAGTTTTCGTGCGGGAACAGGCCCTCTTCCATGCCGCCGATGAACACGCCATCGAACTCCAGGCCCTTGCTGGCGTGCACGGTCATCAGCTGTACCGCGTCCTGCCCGGCCTGGGCCTGGTTGTCGCCCGCTTCCAGCGCGGCGTGCGTGAGGAAGGCGGCCAGGGGCGAGAGGGTTTCGCCCGTGTCCGCGTCCACGATGCCCGGCACGGGCTGGAGCGGTTCGTCGACGACCGGGGCATCGGGATCCAGCCCCTGGCTGACCGCGCTCTGCGTGAGCGGCGTGCCATGCTCGTCCAGCGGCAGGGCCACGGCATCGCGGCCAAACCCCTCCTGCGTGACGAAGCTCTCGGCCGCGTTGACCAGTTCTTCCAGGTTCTCGATGCGGTCGGCGCCTTCCTTCTCGGTGCGGTAGTGCTCCACCAGCCCCGAGGATTCGAGCACCTGCTCGATGATGCCGCGCAGGTTCAGGCCCTGCGTCTGCTCGCGCAGCACGTCCACCATGGCGACGAAGGCGCCGAGGTTGGCGCCCGCCTTGCCGGGCACGGCGCTCACGCCGTCGTGCAGCGAGCAGCCGGCGGCGCGCGCCGCGTCCTGCAGCACCTCGATGCTGCGCGCCCCGATGCCGCGCGGCGGAAAGTTGACCACGCGCAGGAAGCTCGTGTCGTCGTGCGGGTTCTCCAAGAGGCGCAGGTAGGCCAGCGCGTGCTTGATTTCGGCGCGCTCGAAGAAGCGCAGGCCGCCGTACACGCGGTAGGGCACGCTGGCGTTGAACAGCGCCGATTCGATCACCCGGCTTTGCGCATTGCTGCGGTAGAGCACGGCGATCTCCTTGCGCTCGAAGCCGTCGCTGCGCACCAGCTGCTTGATCTCGTCGACCATCCACTGCGCCTCGGCCAGGTCGGTGCTGGCCTCGTACACGCGCACGGGCTCGCCGGGCCCCTGCGTGGTGCGCAGGTTCTTGCCCAGGCGCCGGCTGTTGTGGCTGATGAGCGTATTGGCCGAGTCGAGGATGTTGCTGTAGCTGCGGTAGTTCTGTTCGAGCTTGATCTGCTGCTGGACATCGAACTCGCGCACGAAGTCGGCCATGTTGCCCACCCGCGCCCCGCGAAAGGCGTAGATGCTCTGGTCGTCGTCGCCCACGGCGATCACGCTGCCGCGCGCCTCGAAGCGCCCGCCAGTGTCGTTGCCCGCCAGCTGCTTGAGCCAGGCGTACTGCAGCTTGTTGGTGTCCTGGAATTCGTCCACCAGGATGTGCGCGAAGCGGCGCTGGTAGTGCTCGCGGATCGGGTCGTTGTCGCGCAGCAGCTCGTAGCTGCGCAGCATCAGCTCGCCAAAGTCCACCACGCCTTCGCGCTGGCATTGTTCTTCGTACAGTTGGTAGATCTCGACCTTCTTGCGGGCATCGCTGTCGTGCGTGGGCACGTCGCCGGGGCGCATGCCCTCTTCCTTGCAGCCGGCGATGAAGTACGACAGCTGCTTGGGCGGAAAGCGCTCGTCGTCCACGTTGTGCTGCTTGCACAGGCGCTTGATGGCCGAAAGCTGGTCCTGCGTGTCCAGGATCTGGAACGACTGCGGCAGGCCGGCCGCCTTGTGGTGCGCCCGCAGCAGCCGGTTGCACAGGCCGTGGAAGGTGCCGATCCACATGCCGCGCACGTTCACCGGCAGCATGGCCGACAGGCGCGCCACCATTTCCTTGGCGGCCTTGTTGGTGAAGGTGACGGCCAGGATGCCGCCGGGCGTGGCGTAGCCGTTTTGCAGCAGCCAGGCGATGCGCGTGGTGAGCACCCGCGTCTTGCCCGAGCCAGCGCCCGCCAGGATGAGCGCATGCCCCGCCGGCAGGGTGACGGCGGCGAGCTGCTCGGGGTTCAGATGGGCCAGGAGGGGCGACGCAGCCGAGGGCGCATCAAGGGAGGTGGGCGCCAGCACATCTGGCCCCCCCGGGAACGGGTCTTGTGGGAACATCCAGCCATTGTAGAAAGCGCCCCGCCGCCCTCCCATTCTTTTATGAAAAACACTGCCCGCACCCTGGCCAGCCTCGTGGCCCTTGTACTCGCCCATGCACCCGCGGCCACCTGGGCCCAGGCCAGCTGCAGCAGCGACGGCACCCCACGGCCCACCGCCCTCTTCGAGCGCTTCCTCAGCGCGGACTGCGAGGCCTGCTGGACGGACCGCGCGCCCCCCGCGCCGACCGCCGGCGCCGGCACGGCGGTGCTGGACTGGATCGTGCCCGGCGCGGCGGGCGAGGATGCACCGCTGGCCGCCGCTGCCGCCCGCGACGCCCTGGTCCGGCTGGAGGCGCTGGGCCGCAAGTCGCCCCGGGCCACCGACGTGCACACCGCTGCGGTACAGGCAGCCCGGCCTGCCGGACTGCGGGTAGCCCACGGCATGCCGTTCAACGACTACCTGGGCACGGCGATCGCGTTCACCCCGGGCCGGACCGCCGCGCCTGGCCCCCTGGAGTTCTACCTGCTGCTCGTGGAGGCCGTGCCAGCGGGAACCGATGGCACGGCCGTGCCCCGGAATATCGTCAGGAACATGCTCCACGGCGCATGGGGCAAGCCCGGCCAGCGGCCGGTGTCGGGATTGGGGCCATCGAAATGGATGGAAACACGGTCCATGCGCATCCCCGAAGGGGCGCAGGCCGAGCGGCTGCGCATGGTGGGCTGGGTGCAGGATGCCCGGGGGACGGTCATCGCCGCGGCGCAATCCACCTGCCGGTGATACCGGTAATACCACCATCGTTATAGGGTGGAACGGACAGGCGGGTAGAATCAATCACCGGGCCCAAGTTTCTTGGCGTCCGGTTTTTTTGTGCCCGCGCACCGCGGGGTTCGGAGCGGCCTGAACGGCCCCGCCCACAAAGCCGGTCCCAAGCCAAGCGCCCACCGCCGCTGAAATTGTTTGGCTGCGTCCCTTTATGGAGCTTGGAATCTCATGGAAATCTTCGACTACGACAACGTTCTCTTGCTGCCGCGCAAGTGCCGGGTGGACAGCCGCTCGGAATGCGACGCCAGCGTGGAACTGGGCGGACGCTCGTTCCGGCTGCCCGTGGTGCCCTCCAACATGAAGACGGTGGTGGATGAAAAGATCTGCACCTGGATGGCACAGAACGGCTACTTCTATGTCATGCACCGCTTCGATCTGGACAATGTCCAGTTCGTCAAGGACATGCACGCCCAGGGCTGCTACGCCTCGATCTCGCTGGGCGTGAAGCAGCCCGACTACGACACCGTGGACCAGCTGGTGGCACTGGGGCTCACCCCCGAATACATCACCATCGACATCGCGCACGGCCATGCCGACAGCGTGCGGAACATGATCGGCTACCTCAAGCAGCACCTGCCCAAGGCCTTCGTGATCGCCGGCAACGTGGCCACGCCCGAAGCGGTGATCGACCTGGAAAACTGGGGGGCCGATGCCACCAAGGTCGGCGTGGGCCCGGGCAAGGTGTGCATCACCAAGCTCAAGACGGGTTTTGGCACGGGCGGCTGGCAGCTCTCGGCGCTCAAGTGGTGCGCGCGCGTGGCCACCAAGCCCATCATCGCCGACGGGGGCATCCGCAGCCACGGAGACATCGCCAAGAGCATCCGCTTTGGCGCCAGCATGGTGATGATCGGCTCGCTGTTTGCGGGGCATGAGGAATCGCCGGGCCAGACCGTCGAGGTGGACGGCGCGCTGTACAAGGAATACTACGGTTCCGCGAGCGACTTCAACAAGGGCGAGTACAAGCACGTCGAAGGCAAGCGCATCCTGGAGCCCGTCAAGGGAAAGCTGGCCGGCACCCTGATCGAAATGGAGCAGGACGTGCAAAGCTCCATCAGCTACGCGGGCGGCAAGAAGCTGATGGACATCCGCAAGGTGAACTACGTGATCCTGGGCGGCGACAACGCAGGCGAGCACCTGCTGATGTAGCACGGGCGGCCGGCACGGCAGCGCCGGCCCCTTGCGCCGCCACGGCACATGCGGATGGCGCAGCCCAGGCCAGCGGGCGCCACCCCAGCGCGAAGCCCGAGGGGCGGGAAACACGGGCAGCGCCGCAGGGGATTGCCCCCACTTCAGGCGCGCAGCAGGTTTTGCGCCATGTGGTGCAGGTCATGCCCCGGCCTGGCCAGGCAATCCACGATGCTGAAATGGTGCAGGCCCGGCAGTGCCTGGCTGCGGGGGACGAAATGGCTGCCCCAGGCGTCCTGCATGAGCTGGTTCTGCCGCAGGAACTCCGTACTTTCATCGGCCCCCACCACGCAGTAGAGCGTGCCCGCCGGCGGCTCCAGGAGCCGCGCGGGGCTGCACTGAAGGACCTGCTGCTCCGTCAGGTTCAGCACCGACTGGTACATGGGGGTGTGCATGATGGGCTCCAGATCGTGGATCCCGGAAATCGACAGCGCATTGCGCACCAGCCCATCGGGCAGCCCCTGGCCGACCAGGGGCCACACGCCGGTAAGCAGCATGGCGGCCAGCTGCCCTCCCGCCGAGTGCCCGGCCACCGTGATGCGCCGGGGGTCCCCGCCGTGGCTGGCGATGTGGCGCCACACCCATTCCAGTGCCTTCTCCATCTGCCGCACGATATGGGGAATGGTGACCGGCGCCTCCGGCGTGCCGGGGCACAGCGCGTAGTTCACCACCACCACACAGAAACCGGCCTGCGTGAAGGACGGGGCAATGAACGAATGATCGGACTTGTCCAGCGAGCGCCAGTACCCGCCGTGCACGAACACCAGCACGGGAACACCGTCATCCGAGGCACGTGCGGACGGGAAAATATCCAGCGCCTCTCCCGTCCCGGTACCGTACGCCACGTCCAGCACGCACGGGTGGCTCGTCCGCACCCGGGCGGAATCGTCGGCCCAGCGCTGCAGATAGGCCATGTGGTCGGGCACCAGCGCGCGGTTGTTGTACATGCGCTCGAGCCAGGCGGGGTCGTGCAGGGGCAGGCTCATGGATGAAGTCTCCTGTGGCGGTGCGGCATCATCATTCCAATCCGACCATGCTGCAAGCTCCGTGACAGGGTGACGCACCAAAAAGGCACATGATGCACAGAGAGACAACCTTCCTGGGTGAATGACGCCATGACCACCACACCGCTTCGCATTGCAGTCCTCGGCATCGGAATGATGGGCCTGCCCATCGCGCGGCGCCTGAAGGACGCTGGACATCAGGTGCACGCATGGAACCGCACCCGCGCCAAGGCGGAGCCCCTGGCTGCATCCGGCATCACCGTGCATTCCCTGGCCGCCGATGCCGTCCAGAACGCCGACGTGGTGGTCAGCCTGCTTGAAAACGGCCCCGTGGTCGGCCAGGTGCTGTTCGAGGCCGGCGCGGCCAAGGGCATGCGCAAGGGCGCGCTGTTCATCGACATGGCCTCCATCCAGCCCCGCGAGGCCCGGGACCATGCCGCTCGCCTGGGCGAAATGGGGCTGTCCCACCTGGATGCGCCGGTGTCCGGCGGAACCGTGGGTGCGGAAAACGGCACGCTCGCCATCCTGGTCGGCGGTCGCCCCGAGGATTTTGCGCGGGCCCAGCCTCTCTTCGCCGCCTGCGGCCGCGCCACCCACGTCGGACCGCATGGCGCTGGCCAGCTCACCAAGCTGGCCAACCAGATGATCGTGGGCATCACCATTGGCGCGGTGGCGGAGGCTCTGCTGTTCGCCGCCAAGGGCGGGGCCGACATGGCCAAGGTGCGCGAGGCCATCCAGGGAGGCTTCGCCGACAGCCGCATCCTGCAACTGCACGGCCAGCGCATGGTGGAGCGCGACTTTGCCCCGCGCGGCCGCATGGCGGTGCAGCTCAAGGACATGCGCAACGCCCTGGCCACCGCCGGCGAGATCGGCTTCGATGCCCCCATCACGGCCCTCTTCGAGACCCTCTATGCCGAAGGCGTCGAGCATGGCCTGGGTGAACTGGACCACAGCGGCCTTTTTGTGGAACTCGCAAGCCGCAATGCGATGCAATAATTTTTTGCGGCGCTTGCTAACTCGCAGAAAATTGGTGCATAATTCGAGGCTCTGCAGCAATGCAGACAGATTAACAAGTTTGGGTTCTTAGCTCAGTTGGTAGAGCAGCGGACTCTTAATCCGTAGGTCGAGTGTTCGAGTCACTCAGGACCCACCAAACTAAAAAAGCCGCTACAGCTATCAAGTTGTAGCGGCTTTTTTCATTCATTCCCAACACGGGAGCCGGGTAGATCAACGGATTCCATCATCCACTTTGTGGCTTGAGGCGGTCGACCCGGATCCATGGCTTTGCCATTGGTCTGCGGCCGGCAGGGCCGCGTGAAGCCGTGCTTGATACCCAGGTCGACGCATGCCGCTCGGAAGTCACGCGAGCAGAACGCCAACCCTCTGTCCGTCAGCAGGCGCTTCACGGTGATGCCCAATCGGACGTAGCAGGTCACCGCATTGCGCAGAAACGGTACCGCATGTACCTGCTTTTCGTGCGGGTGAATGGCGGTGAACACCAGCTTCGCGTGACCATCGATGGCCACGAACAGCGCCTCTCAGCCTGCACCGTCAATAGCGTCTTTTCGATTGCCGGTGACGCGGTGGCTGGGCCGCACCATGCACCCGAGCTCCTTGGTGTCGAAATGCAGCAAGTCACCAGGAGCTTTGCGCCCATCGGCCAAGGCGACTTCGCCACCGGCCCGGTAGTGACCGAGCCACTTCCTGGCTGTTGGTGCAGTCAGGCCATACATGGTGGCCGCTCACACGGCACCCCAGCCTCCCTGCGCCATCTGCTTGAGCATCTCGATTCGGCGGGCAAAGGTAAGTCGGGCGTGCCTATGGAGGTTCATCCGGTTGGACATCCTGAGTCGATTGGGTATTTGGGGACCTCCCAATACAAGGCCAACTCGAGCCCACCCCAGCCATCGCGGCTCCGCGCACTGTACTTCAAGGATGCAGCGCCGCTGTGGCAGCGAGTACGACAACAGGCCCCACCGCGTTAAATCCAACCTCCAATTCTCCCAACGAGATAAGCCCACCCCCCCCCCCGATGTCATCGTGCCGCGAGTACCGTTTTAGCCAAACGCACTGGCCAGAGTGCTATCGCACTCCGTGCTCGGCCCCCTTCGCCGTCCGCACTATGTACGGCATTCTTAGTAAGGCAACATGCAAATATAGGCCGCCACATACCGAAGATTTTCAGCAATGCCATTACTACTTGCCTGATCAAGGTGAACTGTGTCTGTCCACCCAAGAGGATTCGTGTCAAAGCTTGCATAGTGAACATTCTTTTCAACAGCAACCTCACGAACCGCCTGCTGAATCGCCACTACCGTGTCATATTGACTTTGAGTGAAATACTGAAGAACTTGCGGATATTGCAAGTCAGTAATTCCAGAAATGACCGGAATTCTATTGATCGACCTGACATAGTCAACCATTTGACGATAATCCTGTTTCACCCCTTGCACCGTAGGCGTACCAAAAGGGCCAGCCTCATACTCTTTTCTGAGATCATTTATGCCCGTTTGAATTACAACGATTAAGCTATGCGGGACACCATAAAATCCGCCGTTTCGAGCCAACTGAAATGTACTCTGCCCATTTATAGCATTATTTGGATTCACCGTATAACCATAATTTCTAAGCCAGGTCGCAGGAGTTGTATATAGAGTCCCTCCAGAATCATACCCAAATCCATGCAAGATGCTATCCCCGTTGAACTCAATAGAGCACTGAGCAGGACTGCCAACTTGTTGGCGTTCATAAGAAAAAGCACTACCTGAGCTCAAAAGTGCAGCAATAGCAAAGTTAACCGCAAAAAATGCACCAGACATTCTCTTCATATTCAATCCTCTCGACAATCAAATAGCAATCCCTACAGACCGAGTGTGATCGTAGTGAAAAAAATGCACTATCCTGGATTTTTTACAATCTCTTTCTTTTTACCTTCAATAGCACTCCATCTACGATGAGCGCCAAGGCGTTTTTCTAACCACCCCATCCATCCACAACGACCAGGTCAATCTCACCGTCGCAATTCAACTGACGCAACATGTCCTGACCCGCAACAGCGCCCCCTCTCGCCTCCCTGCATGGCGCGATTGAGCACATTACCCAGGATGCAGCATTCGATGTTGACGCCTGTTGCAAAACTCTGGTCGCTCATACGTCTCGCATGGACCGCCGCAACACGCCATCCACTAACAGAAGACGACCAGCTGCACCAACAACCTGAACAAAGAGGCCCGAGCAGTGCGAGCCTTTCCAAGGATTTCAGGAGCGAATAGGATCAGATAGCCGTACGAATAAAGGCCACCTAGAAATAGTCATAACCAAACCATGTGATGTTGGCGCCTGATCCGGGCGCCCGCGCAAAAGTCCCGGAGGCGGAAGAGCTCAAAGGCAGGAAAGCGGATTTTTGAAGCCCAATTTGGGCTCGCTGCACGACCTTAACCGAGGTTGAACTTTCGTGGATCAACTCCGCATAAAGGTTCAACCAGTCTCCGGTGGTTGGCGCAAGAGATATTTTCACCCAATAATGATCACCAGGCACGAAACTCCAATCAGCAGGGAGTGGCTCAACATACGCACCGCCAGCCGAATAAGTACTTCCAACACATACACTTATTGGCGCCGTATTCACCGCCTGCCCACACAAATTAGCAGCATTCCACACATACGCGCTGCCGTTCGTGGCAGTCGTTGGATTAAACCACAACTCCAGATTAAGTCCGTTCGCGGCGACAAATGCTCCTGCTCCATAGGTCCATAAGGGGCTCTTAAAACCGATAGGTGCAGAGTTCATATACGCGGGATTCGCGCCTTGCACATAAGCCACAATTGCATGATCGCTCATTGGGCTAGTGGGCGATCCCCATGTGAAGCGACTTTGAAGTTTTATAGGTGCCGCTCCAGGAGTTGGAATTGGCTTTGTGAATCCACTTGGATAGAAAAAATCGAACCCCGCTGTCCCCCCGGTTGCGGAAAGGATCCCGTTGTCAGAAGCAGCGGATGCTCCCACAACAGCCCCGGACAGAGCAAATGCCGTGACCAATGCTTTCTTAGACCACATTGAAAACTCCTATATTGAAAAAGAATATCGATACACTCAACTGTCGGCCAATCCCAGACCTGTTTGCATACATGTCCGGGGCGCCCAGCATATATCAATCAAAACCCTGATGCCTATCAACGGTTTAAAAGGCTGAGTGCAGTCCATCGGCTACGCGCGGCTTGCTCTTGGCTGAGATGGCTCTGGCGAACGGAACGGAACCGTGGCGCCCAACGAAGAGCCATCCGTGGATGGGTTTCTCGCATCTCCACGGGCTCGCCAAGATTTGCGCGCGCAAATAATGGCCTTTGCGGCTCGACTTCGGGCACCGGGGAACGATAGTCCGGCACATGCAGCGCCCCTCTTGAATTCGAGTGCGCCGGGGTCGTACTTTGGATGGGGGCGAGGGCCCGCCATGGGCTACTGACCTCTCACCGGAGATCGAGGCTTGCCTCAAGAAGCCGTCATTGTCACGCTCGAATCACCGGACCATCTCGAACAGCACCGCTCTAGCGCTCATCTCAGATTGGGACTTGGGCTGCAATCCGACACCGTGCAAGGCATTGATACGAAGCCCCTTGAAGTTCCACAGATTCCATGAGCACGGCGACCGAGGCTTGCAGTAGCCTATCCACCATCGCATTTATTACCCGGCAGTGCTGCAAGCTCTTTGTCGATTGACCGGAAACGGCATCCAGTCGAGCCGGCGCGTGGGGCGAGAGATACGGTGGAATGTCGAATTTAAATAGCTTCCTGGCTGGCCATGCCATGTTAGAAAACCAACAACTTTCCGTCGGTACTACTTCATTCGCCGCGCAAGCGCGCGCAAAGGTGCCGTGATCCGCCAGGACAGGCTGGCCCTGAGTGATTCGATTTCTGCTCGTAGCTTGGGTTGTGCGTAGCAATAGAAATTTACCGGAAACAACACCTTTTTCAGCAACATCAACCGTTGCTCGGCAGTTTGCATGCGTTTCCACCATTCTTCCAATTCGGCCACTCTTTCAGCATTGGACAGCGTTTTGCGCGTGACAGATGAGAAATGAAGGACGGTCGGCCACTTCACCGACGAGTATCGCCCCCCCACTTGTTCAAGCACCTGCAACCAAAAGTGAATATCTGTGTGGATGCCAAGGGGTGCCGGGCTCCACCCCAACGGCAGAGCGCGGTAGGCCCGAAGCGTGTGCGCGCCCGACGCCAAGCCAAAGCCACCAGCCGATTTCCGCATGCGGTCGATTTGGAGATCATCCTCGAAAGCATCAAAAGGCCATGTCGCGGTCTCGCCTGCCGGCGATACGTCGATCTGCATGGTGTGGACCAGGTCATGGTCTTCAAGTGCCGCCGCCAGGATGTCAAGATGGTCTGGAAGCCACAGGTCGTCATCGGATTGGTAGGCGACAAAACGGCCTCGCGCCTCCTGCAAGGCCCGGTGCCTGTGCGCTTCGCCGTGCCGCGCCCCCTTGGGGTTGTCAAAGTAGCGAATCCGGGGATCGCGCTCCGCCAAGGACTGGGCAATCGAGCGGGTGCGCTCAGGCGCACCGTCGCCCACAATGAACACTTCAAAGCTCTGGCAGGTCTGCCACTGCACACTGGCAACCGAATGCCACAGCGTGTCCGCGTGGTCGTGGGTTGGAATCACGACCGTGAAAAGCGGATCGCTCATTCGGGCAGTCCTGCCAGCGCCCGCAGCGACGCGATGCGCTCCACCACCATCAAGCCCTCCGCCGCGCTGCTCTTGGGGGGTGGACCACGATGGCAAAGATAGTCCAGGAACGCCGTCAGTTCCCGCAAAAGGGGCATGGCGGTGTCCACGGAACGCAGCTCGGTGCCGGGCACGGGTCCGTCGGAGAGGCAACTCGAAGTGCGCTGCACGGCGACATGGGCGTCGTAGGCGTCGCTGAGCGATGCAATGCCGTCACGACAGCGCAGTTCGATGGTCCGCCGGTGGGAAGGAGAGCGCACGCCGATTTCAAACTGCATCCACGGTTGACTGCGATCCTTCAGACCCAGCACGCCCGAGAGCGCGACCAGGCCCTCTGCGCTGGTTTCCGCCCAGGCCGCGGCGGGCTCGGGCAAGTCGCCCAGGATTTCGATGGCGATACTGAGATCATGTGGAAGCAGAATCCAGTCCGCGCTCACATCTGCATGGGGATTGCCCCATCCGAGGCGGGTGGTCTTCAGTCCCAGCACCGGGCCCAGTTCTCCGGACCGCGCCAGCGCGGCCAGTGCGAGCACGCCCCCGTGATAGCGCCACTTGTCCATGATGAAGATCCGGTCACCCGCCAGCTGGGCGATGGCCTTTGCCTCCGCAGCGCTGGACGTGAACGGTTTTTCGCAGAACACCGGCTTGCCGGAGGGCACCAGTTGGCGAAGGAAGGCGGCGTGCTGGGCGGTGGGCACGGCCACCACATACCCGTCGACCTCAGGGAGATCTTCCAGGGAGGATGCCACCACGTCGGCATTGCCTTCGCATGCACGGGCCCGGCTGGCCTCTCCCACCGCCAGCACCGCCACGTAGGCCCCCAGTTGCTTGAGATCACGCAGAATCAATCGCCCCCAGCGGCCACACCCCAGAAGTCCTATCCTCACCATGATTTGTCCTTGCTGCCGCGCAACTCCTCCAGCAATCCGTCGAGGGACGTTGCGGCCTGATCCCTTGGGGACAGTACCGGGGCACTGACCGGCCAGTCCAGCCCCAGGCCAGGGTCATCCCAGCGGCAGCCAAGCTCATCCGTCACGGGATCCCAGTAGTGGGTGACGCTGTACAGCATGTCCGCAGCTTCCGGAAAGTAAAAGCCGTGCGCGACCCCCGTAGGAATGCTGACCATGGTGGGCTCGGCACCGGTCAGCTCGATCACCGTGCTCTGCCGGAAATGGTCGGTGCCCTCGCGCAGGTCGATCAGGCCCAGCAGCATGGTGCCCGTCAGCACCAGCAAATGGTCGGTGTGCCGCACGTGCACATGAACCCCTCGCAAGACGTTGGGCCGGGATTTGACATGGTTCCATTGCAACGGCAGGCTGCCCGGGTGCCACTCGTTGCGGAAGACTTCCGTCAGCGTTCCGCGCTCGTCTTTTCTGGGATGCAGTCGCCTGACCTGGACTCCCGGGATGTCTTCAACCCGGCCCAATAGATGTTGTTCCATTTTGATCCACGACTTTGAGCGAATTGGCCACGAAAAGGCCTTGTGGCTATATTTCTGGGGTCAGGGCACTCTGCATTTTGTAGCACTTCAGGCCTTGCACCCAAAGGGCACGGCACCTGCATGCAAACAATGCCGCCAGAACCCGCCCGGGATTTCCTTGGCTAGTATAGGCAACCCTTGCGCCCGCCACGCTGTCCAGGCCCGTGGCAACCCGTGCTTCCCCGGGTGCCTCCAATGCGCTGCATTGACAGGACGGCGGAAAGAAGAAGGCGCTCCACCACAGTATGCGAAACGAAAACTCTCCCGACATGACTGCTGCATTGCTCTTACGGCGGACGGCCCTGCTCACGGGGCTGGGTTTCCTCGCACCCACGGCGTTCCGGGGCGCCAACGGACAGGCACGTCCCTCCGCGGGCCTGGCCAGCGGCGGCCAGTGGCCCGCATGGGACCGCTTCAAGGGGCAATTCGTCAGCGACGAAGGCCGTGTGATCTCCGACGATGGCGAAGGCGGGCGTACCTACTCCGAAGGCCAGGCATACGGGATTTTCTTTGCCCTGGTGGCCAATGACCGCAAGGGGTTCGATGTCCTCCTGCGCTGGACTGAAAACAACCTGAGCGGCGGCGACCTCGGCGCCCGCTTGCCCGCGTGGCTATGGGGCCGCCGGCCTGACGGTACCTGGGGCATCCTCGACAGCAACGCCGCATCGGACGCGGACCTCTGGATTGCCTATGCCTTGGGTGAGGCGGCCCGCTTGTGGCAAGTGCCGCGCTACCACGCACTGGGAGCCCGGCTGGCCGCACGCATCATTGCCGAAGAAACAGCCGACCTGCCAGGCCTGGGCCTGTGCCTGCTGCCCGCGCCACGCGGCTTTGTGGAAGCCGGCGACCGATGGAAGCTCAACCCCAGCTACCTGCCTTTGCAGGCAATGCAACGGCTCGGCGCGCTGTACCCGCAGACCGCCTGGAAGCAGCTGGTACAAAGCTCCGAGAAGGTCATCGTGGGCGCATCCCCCCAAGGCTATGCCCCGGACTGGGCCATCTACGACGCGCGGCAGGGCTTTCTCATCGACGAAAAGGGCAAGGAAAAAGGCCAGGGCACCTACAACGCGATCCGCGTCTACCTGTGGGCCGGCATGCTGCACCCGGCCGCCAGCGGCCGCAAGGCGCTGCTGTCGGCACTGGCCCCCATGGCCCGCTACGTGCGGGAACAGGGGCACCCCCCCGAATCCATCGATGTACGGAGTGGACAAGCATCCGGGGCAGGCCCGTCGGGCTTCTCTGCCGCGATGCTGCCCTTCCTGCAGGCGCAAGGAGACAGCGCCGCGCTGCAAGCGCAACGCAACCGCCTGGCAGCAAGCCCCGTGCGCACCACGGCCTACTATGAACAGACCCTCTCACTCTTCGGGCTGGGGTGGATGGAGGGCTGGTACCGGTTTTCGCCCGGGGGCCAGCTCCTGCCCAGGCGGCCCAGGCCCTGACGATCCCGCGGCAGCCCCACCGCCCTCCATCCCACGACGCCCCCTTCCACCGCCCTTCGAAATTCATCCATGAACCCTAACGCCCACACGCTCTGGCGCGCTCCCCAATGGGCCCTGGCCGTCCTCCTCGCCGTGCTGGGCATGCTGGGGCCTTTCTCCATCGACACCTACATCCCCGCGTTCACCGGCATTGCGCAGGCACTGGGCGCCACCCCCGTGGAGATGCAGCAGACCCTGTCGGCCTATCTCTTCGGTTTTGCGTTCATGAACCTCTTCCATGGCGCACTGGCGGACAGCTTTGGCCGGCGCCCCGTGGTGCTGTGCGGCATCGCGATGTTCACGCTGGCCTCCGCGGGCTGCGCGCTGTCGCAAAGCATCGGCCAGCTCATTGCATTCAGGGCGCTGCAAGGGCTATCGACGGGCGCCGGCATCGTGGTGTCGCGCGCGGTCATCCGCGACATGTTCCCCCCGGCACGCGCGCAGCAGGTGATGAGCCAGGTGACGATCTACTTTGGCGTGGCCCCGGCCATCGCCCCCATCGTGGGCGGCTGGCTGTTCGTGCACACGGGCTGGCACAGCATCTTCTGGTTCCTGACGCTGGTCGGCGTGGTCCTGTGGATCGCCAACTTCCGCCTGCTGCCCGAAACCCTGCAGCCCGAGCTGCGCCAGCCCTTCAACGTGCCCCACCTGATGCGCGGCTACTGGCAGCTGGGGTCCAGCCCACGCTTCGTGCTGCTGGCGCTGGCCAGCGGCGTGCCCTTCAACGGCATGTTCCTGTATGTGCTGGCGGCGCCGGCCTTCCTGGGCGAGCACCTGGCGCTGGCGCCCACGCAGTTCTTCTGGTTCTTCGTCCTCACCATCTCCGGCATCATGGGCGGCGCCTGGCTCAGCGGCCGCCTGGCCGGCAAGATCGCGCCGAAGCGGCAGATACGCCATGGCTTCGTGATCATGTTCACCGTGGCCATCCTCAACCTGGGGGCCAATCTGCTGTTCCCGGTGCATGCGGCGTGGGCACTCGCGCCGATCGCGGTCTTCGCGTTTGGCTGGGCCCTGATGGTGCCCGTGGTCACCTTGCTGGTGCTGGACCTTCACCCCGAGCGCCGCGGCATGGCCTCGTCCATGCAGGCGTTTGTAGGCTCCACCGCCAATGGCCTGGTGGCAGGGGTCGTGGTGCCGCTGGTGATGCATTCCACCGTCTTGCTGGCACTGGCCTCGCTGTTGATGATGTGCGTGGGCATGGCCGCATGGATCTACCTGCACCATCGCTGGCCCGATATTGGACGGACCGCCACGCCAGGCTGACCCGCCTGTTTGTGGAACCCCACGCATGCTGCAACAATGGGGCGAAATTTCATTCTCGACAGAACCCGTGTGCTCGCGCAGCGGACGAGGAGGCTCAGGCACTGGAGGACGACCATGCAGCTGCTGAAACTGGTTGAATCCAAGGTACGGGTGGGCGTGCCGCTGCCTTGGAATGTGCGCAACCAGGACTGCACCCTGCTGCTCGCCCGTGGGCACGTGATCCGCAACGACAGCCAGCTGGAAGCGCTGCTCGAGCGCGGCATGTTTGTCGATATCGAAGAATTCAAGGCGGTGCAGGCGCTGGCGGCCCCTGCGGCAAAACCACCGGAAAGCATTTATACCCGCTGGGCGCTGGCCATTGACGCACTGGAATCGGCGCTGCCGCACCTGGGTGAAACCTCCGACAGCCTGGATGCGATCCAAGCGCTGGCGGACGAGATACTGGAGCTTGCCGACGCGGACCCCGACATCGGCCTGTTCATGGCCGTGCGGCAGGACCATGCAAAGCATCTGCGCTACGGATACAGCCATGCGGTCTACACAGCGCTGCTGGGCATATTGATGGCGCGGCAGCTCGGCTGGGCCGCCGTGCGCATCCGGCAGATCGCACTGGCGGCGCTGACGATGAACGCCAGCATCGCCGAGCTGCAGGGCCAGATGGCCGCGCAGGACTATCCGGCCCTGGACCGGCAACGCACCCAGATCCGCGCACACCCTGCCCTGAGTGCCGCGCTGCTGGAGAAAGCCGGCGTTACCGACGCCGAATGGATCGCCGCGGTGATGCAACACCACGAGCAGCCGGATGGCAGCGGCTATCCACACGGCATCTCATCGGTGAGCGACACTGCGCAGGTATTGCGCATGGCGGACCTGTTCATGGCACGCATCAGCCCCCGGCAGCTGCGCCAGCCGCTCTCCATCCAGGACGCCGCCCGGCTGATGTTCAGGGATGACAAGGGGGGCCCCTTCTCCACGGCGACCATCAAGGTGCTGGGCATCTATCCACCTGGCGACTTCGTGAAACTCGCGTCCGGAGAAATGGGGGTCGTGATGCGGCGGGGGGCCGAAGCACGCACCCCGCTTGTGGCCGCCGTGACGGACTCCCAAGGCAAGAGCGTGACCAGCACCCTGCAGCGCGACACGTCACAGGCCGCCTACGCCATCACGGGCCCGGCCACGGATCGCAGCCTGCTGGCCAGAGTGCCTCCCGAGCGGCTGTACGGCTACGCGGTGCACACGGGCTGAATCCAGCCAGGGGCGGGCGTTTGCGCGGTGCGGCTAGCTGGCGTGCCGCCTGTCCAGGCCATTGTCCTGGTAGTAGCGGTTCTTTTCGGCATACATGGCCTGGTCGGCGCGGTTGATCGTCGCCTCCACCTGATCGCCGGATCGACACGACGCGACCCCCATGGCCAGGCTGATCGGCTGCCCCGGATAGAACTGGTTGTTCAGGTCCAGCATCGAGAGGATGCGGTCCTGCAACGCAAAGGCACTGCGCTCATCCATGCCCGGCAGCAACACGGTGAACTCGTCGCCGCCAATGCGCGCGGCGCATGCCGGCGGATCCACCGCCTTGGCCAGCACTTCACCCACCCTTCGCAGCATCGAATCGCCCGCGGCATGGCCTTGCTCATCGTTCACGGCCTTGAGCCCGTTCAGATCGATCGCAATGATGGACAAGGGCCAGGGCCCCTTGCGCGTGACCCGGTTGAGCTCCTCGGCATAGAAGGCCCGGTTGCGAAGCTGGGTCAGCACGTCATGTTTGCCCAGGTACTCCAGGTAAGCCTCGGCCTTCTTGCGCGCGGTGATGTCCACCAGCGAGAGCAGCACCAGCCCCCAGTCCGCCAAATGGTCCGCCAGCACCGAGAACTGCATGTGGATGTGCACCGCGTCGCCCGACAGGGCGTAGTTGACGACTTCGCGCTGCTGAAAGGTCTTGCCCTCCCACAGATCCAGCAACTGGTCGGCGAAAGACTCGTGCATTTCCCCCCGGAACACCCGGCCGATGTTGTTGAGCAGCATCTCCTTGCTGGATGCTCCGAACATGCGCAAGGTCTGCTGGTTGACATCCACCACCCGGATCTCCTGCATGCAGCGCGTGACGAACTCGGGATGCACCGTGATGAAGGTCTTGAAGTCGTCGATGCCTTGCGCGCGCACGCCATCGAGCAGGTTCTTCACGGCGCTGAAATCCTCCACCCACAGGGAGACGGGCGAATGCTCGAACAGATCCCGGGCATATTGTTCGCTGCGCCGCAGCTGGCGCGCGCCCCGCATCTGGGCCGTGATGTCTTCCAGCGAGAGCAGGACGCGGCTCCAGTCGTCCTCATACCCTGGCAGGATGCGCGCGCGGATCTGCACATCGAGCCGCCGGCCGTCGAGCGCGTAGTTCACGGTCTGGTTCGAAAACTCCAGCTGCCCCGACCAAAGCGCCGCCAGCTCATGGGAGACCGCATCGTGCATGTCATCCCTGAAGACCTTGTCCAGATTCGCCTCGAGCACCTGCTGGCTCGGGGCAGCGAACAGCTCCAGCGTGCGGCGGTTCACCTTCAGAACCTGGAGCGCGGCACTGCATTGCCGCACCCGTGCCGGGTCTTGCGCGAGGTGGGCACGGATATCCGTGACTCCGGTGGCGCGCCAGCCGTCCAGAATCTGCTTGAGTGCGCTGTAGTCCTCCAGCCAGAGGGACACAGGGGCCAGCTCGAACATGTGCTCAAAGTCCGCACCCGACGATAACGAAGACGACACTGCAGATTCCTCCCGGAGGGATTATTGTCGAGCCGCTCTCGATATTCTCGCGCCCGGCAGGTGGCGGCAACAAAAAAAGGCTGGCACCTTGCGGTGCCAGCCTTTCAGGGCTCGCGTCGAAACGACGGGGCGGCCGAATCAGCGCGCGGGGCGCGCAGGGCGCTTGCGCGCATCATGGGCCACGAAGGGCTTGCCGCCGCCACCGCCTGCGGGCTTGGCGAAGCCGGGCTTGCGGGGTGCGAAGTCGCCACGGGGCGCGCCAGCGTCGCCCCGGGGGGCAAAACCACCCCGGCCTGCATCACCGAAACCGGGCTTGCGGCCATAGCCGTCACCGTCACGGCGGGGAGCGAAGCCCCGGTCATCACGGGCACCAAAACCACCACCCTCGCCGCCACGGGCAGGGGCTGCACGCTGGCTGTCGCGGCCGGCGAATCCGCCGCCAAAGCCACCACCAAATCCGCCGCGGTCGTTGTTGCCGCGTGCGGGGCCCCCGAACTTGCGGTCACGGCTGTCGCGGTCGTAACCGCCACCGGGGCGGCCACGGCCACCAAAGTCACCACCGCGCGGTGCCTGGGGAGCACGTTGCGAAGGCTCCATGCCGGGAATCACATCGGCCTTGAACTGCTGGCGGCTGTACGACTCAATGTCGTAGATCTTGCGGCGGTCGCGGAACTCGGCAAACGTGATGGCCAGGCCATCGCGGCCCGCACGGCCGGTGCGGCCGATGCGGTGGGTGTAGTCCTCGGCCTTCATGGGCAGGCCGAAGTTGAACACGTGGGTGATCGTGGGCACGTCGATGCCGCGCGCAGCCACATCGGTGGCCACCAGGATCTGCACCTGGCCGGCACGCAACGCCATCAAGCGGCGGTTGCGCAGGCCCTGGCTCAGCGCGCCGTGCAGCGCCACGGCCGAGAAGCCTTCCTGCTGCAGGTCGTTGGCCAAACCATCGCACTCCACCTGGGTGCTGGCGAAAACGATGGCCTGATTGATCGTGGTGTCGCGCAGCCAGTGGTCCAGCAGCTTGCGCTTGTGCTGGGCGTTGTCGGCCCAGTACAGCATCTGCTTGATGTTGGCGTGCTTCTCTTGCGGAGAATCGATGGTCACCTTCTGCACCGACGAACCGCCGTCGTGCATCACGCGCATCGCCAGTTGCTGGATGCGCGGCGCGAACGTGGCGCTGAACATCATGGTCTGCTTGCGCTGGGCGGTCAGCTGGTTCAGTTCGGCCAGGTCGTCCGAGAAGCCCAGGTCCAGCATGCGGTCGGCTTCGTCGACGACCAGGAACTGCACCTTGTCGAGCTTGATCTGCATCGAGCGCTGCAGGTCCAGCAGGCGGCCGGGGGTGGCGACCACGAGGTCGGCGTTCTGCAGCTTGGCGATCTGCAACTGGTAGGGCATGCCGCCCACCACGTTGGCCACGCGCAGGCCACGGCAGTGCTTGACCAGGTCGATGGCGTCGTGCGCCACCTGCTGGGCCAGTTCACGCGTGGGGCACAGGATCAGGGCGCCCGGGGTGGCGGCCTTGAAGTTGCGCGAGCTGGTGGGGTCCTTGCGCTTGGCACGCTTGGGAGCGGGTTCGCCACGCGCAGCGGCTTCGGCCACGGCGCGCTCGAAAGCGGCGCGTTCCTCGGCTTCGGCGGCGGCTTGCTGGTTGATCAGCGTGTGCAGCACGGGCAGCAGGAAGGCGGCGGTCTTGCCGGAGCCGGTCTGGCTCGAGACCATCAGGTCGATGAACTTGGTGGAGTCGTTGCCACCGCCCATGGCCAGGGGAATGGCCTTGAGCTGCACGCTGGTGGGCTGGGTGTAGCCTAGGTCAGCCACGGCTTGCACCAGTTCGGGCGCCAGGCCCAGTTCGACGAAGCCATTGGGTTCGGCGGTGACGGCGGCATCGCCTTCAGCGGCGGCCACCACGGCGTCCAGGGGGGAAGGCTGCACGGAAAGGTCGGCAGCAAAGGAAGTTTCTGCAGGCGCGAATTCGCCCTGCACCAAGGAGGTGTCGGTCATGATTTTTCTCTCACGAAGACGATCGCAGGCGCAGCCTGCGAGTGGCTTCGTCAATGGTTAAAAAACATCAACCATCAAACGAAACCTGCATTGCTCTGGGCGGATGCTGGTGGGCGTTGTTCGCTAGTCCTGCACTGCACGAAGCAGTCGGCTGGCAAGCCCGGTGTGTGAGGGGAGATGCACAATCTGCGAGAAACTGTTTCCTGCGCAGCCGCTGATTATGGCATGAATAGGGGTTTCCCCGCAAGCCCCTTCACCTTGCAGCACGCTTCATGCCTCAGCGCGGCCACGGTCTCGAAGGGATCGCAAGCCGGTCTCGCACAGGTGCAGCCCGGCCGCGCAGCAGATCACACCGACAGCAGATGCCTGCGGTAGTGCGCCAACTCGTCGATGGACTCATGCACGTCGGCCAGGGCCGTGTGCTTCTGGGCCTTCTTGAAGCTCGTGTAGGCCTCGGGTTTCCAGCGCTTGGCCAGCTCCTTGAGGGTGCTCACGTCCACATTGCGGTAGTGAAAGAACCGCTCCAGCTTGGGCATGTAGCGCACCAGAAAGCGCCGGTCCTGCCCGATGCTGTTGCCGCACATGGGTGCCGTGCCCTTGGGAACATACTGGCTCAGGAAGGCAATGATCTGCTGCTCGGCCTGCGCTTCGGTCACGCTGGAGGCCTTGACCTTGTCGATCAGGCCGCTGCGGCCATGGGTGCCCTTGTTCCAGGCATCCATCTTGTTGAGGAGTTCGTCAGGCTGGTGGATCGCAAACACCGGGCCTTCGATGCGCGGCTCCAGGCTGGGGCCGGTCACGATGACGGCGATTTCGAGCAGACGGTCGGTATCGGGCTCCAGGCCGGTCATTTCGCAGTCGAGCCAGACGAGGTTCTGGTCGGACTTGGCAAGCGCGTGGGGAGTGGGATGGTTGGCTTCTGGCATGGCGCGCATTGTCGCCGATGGCCCGCAGCCCTTGAACCACAGTCCCAGGGGCTTCCCCATTAAACTCCCCCCACCACCATGCCCACCTCCTCCGACGCCCTCTCTCCTTCCTCGGTGCTGACGTTCGCCTTCGCGGCGGCACTCCTGCTGGGCCTGGCCCTCAAGCTCTGGCTGGCCACGCGCCAGATGCGGCACGTGGCCCGCCACCGTGGCGCGGTGCCGGCGCCGTTTGCCGAGCGCATTGCGCTGGCAGCCCACCAGAAGGCCGCCGACTACACCATCGCCAAGGGGCGCCTGGGCCTGCTGGAGATGGCGCTGGGCGCCGCCGTGCTGCTGGGATGGACGCTGCTGGGCGGCCTGGACGCCCTGAATCAGCTCCTGCTGGACGCACTCGGAGGCGGCATGTGGCAGCAGTTGGCGCTGCTGGCGGCGTTTGCGGCGATCAGCGGGCTGATCGACCTGCCCCTGTCGCTGTACCAGACCTTCGTGGTGGAGGAGCGCTTCGGTTTCAACAAGATGACCTGGCGCCTGTGGCTTGCAGATGCCGCCAAGGGCTTGCTGGTCGGTGCGGCCATCGGCCTTCCGATCGCCGCGCTGATCCTGTGGATCATGGGCGCTGCCGGCCCGCTGTGGTGGCTGTGGGCCTGGTGCTTCTGGATGGGGTTCAACCTGCTACTGATGGTGGTCTACCCCACCTTCATCGCACCGCTGTTCAACAAATTCCAGCCGCTCGAGGACGAATCCCTCAAGGCCCGCGTGACGGCCCTCATGCAGCGCTGCGGCTTCTCGGCCAAGGGGCTGTTCGTGATGGACGGCAGCCGCCGCAGCGCCCACGCCAACGCCTACTTCACGGGCTTTGGAGCCGCCAAGCGCGTGGTGTTCTACGACACGCTGCTGCGCCAGCTGTCGCCGGGCGAGGTGGAGGCGGTGCTGGCCCATGAGCTCGGGCACTTCCGGCATCGCCACATCATCCAGCGCATCGTGGCCATGTTCGCGCTGAGCCTGGCCGGATTCGCGTTGCTCGGCTGGCTCTCCACCCAGGTTTGGTTCTACACAGGCCTGGGAGTGCGCCCCAACATCTCCTTCGACCCGGCAATGGCCGCCGCGCCGAACGACGCGCTGGCGTTGCTGCTGTTCATGCTGGTGGTGCCGGTGTTCACATTCTTCATCTCGCCCGTGTTCTCCCGGCAATCGCGCCGCCACGAGTTCCAGGCCGATGCCTATGCCGTTGCCCAGGCCAGTGGCGCCGACCTCTCTTCGGCCCTGCTCAAGCTCTACGAAGACAATGCCTCCACGCTCACCCCCGACCCGGTGTACGTGAAGTTCTACTACTCGCACCCACCCGCCACCGAGCGGCTGGCGCGCATGCACACCCCCGCCCACCCATGACGACTATGCTGAAGAAAAAAGACTGGTCCACGCAGACCCGCCGTGCGCTGACAGCTACTGAAGTTGTAGCAAACCTGGCCAAACTCGAAGGCTGGAGCCTGACCGGAGATGGCGCCGACGTGGCCATCGAGAAGACCTACCGGTTCGCGAACTACTACGAAACCATCTCGTTCGTGAATGCACTGGCCTTCATCGCCAACGCGCAGGACCACCACCCCGACCTGTCGGTGCACTACAACCGCTGCGTGGTGCGGCTGAACACGCACGACGTGCACGGCATCTCGTCCACCGATTTCGAATGCGCGACCCAGTTCGATGCCCTGGTGGCGTGACCCCATGACGCCGCGCACCACCACCAACACAACATCCCATGGCTGAACGCAGCGCGCTCATGGAAGGCACCGTGGTGGCCAGCCATGGCCGCCACTGCATGGTGGAGACGCCCGACGGCGAACGCCGCATCTGCCATCCGCGCGGCAAGAAGAGCCAGGCCGTGGTGGGTGACCATGTGCTGTGGCAGGCCCCCCCGCCTGGCCAGGGCGAAGAGGGCACCATCGAAAAGGTCCAGGAGCGGCGCAACCTCTTTTACCGCCAGGACGAGATCCGCACCAAATCGTTTGCGGCCAACCTCGACCAGGTGCTGATCCTCATCGCGGCGGAACCCGTGTTCTCGGAAAGCCAGCTCTCCCGCGCGCTGATCGCCGCCGAGGCCGAAGGCATCACGCCCCTCATCGCGCTCAACAAGAGCGACCTGGTGGAACCCTTCGCCCGGGCCTGGGAGCGCCTGCTCCCCTACCGCCACATGGGCTCTGGCAAGCACTACGGCGTGCTGCCGCTGTCCCTGGCGCTATCGAGCGATGTGGACCGCGCGCTGCTGATGGAGCACCTGCAGGGCAAGACCACGCTGGTGCTGGGGCCCTCGGGCTCGGGCAAGAGCACCCTCATCAACCTGCTGGTGCCGGGCGCCTCGGTGCTGACCGGCGAAATTTCGCAGGCCCTCAACTCAGGCAAGCACACCACCACCAGCACCCACTGGTACTGGATGGACAAGGCCCGCACCACGGCCCTCATCGATTCGCCGGGTTTCCAGGAATTCGGGCTGCACCACATCGCCCCGATGCAGCTGGCCGCCTGCATGCCCGACATCGCCCAACACGCGACCCACTGCAAGTTCTACAACTGCACCCACCTGCACGAGCCGGGCTGCGGCGTGCTGGACGCAGTGAAACTGGGCCCTTCCGCAGGCGGGATCAGCCCTACACGCTACAAAATATATAGCGATTTATTCGAAGAGCTGAGCCATACGCGGTATTGACCGGTGTTGATCAGTGCTGATCAGTATCGATGCATGCGCAGCGCCGACGGCCGGGTCGGAGCCGGAGATACGAGGGCATCGACGCGAACCGCCCTCCGCATGGCATGTACCACGCCAGCGCACCCGTGGAACTGGCTTTGCATGGCCACCGGGTGCGCCCCCTCCGGGGGAAGGCGCCGAAGGCTACTAGGGGGATTTCCAGCTACCCCAGCAAACGCGCCAGCGTGAGCAGCGCCAGCAGCAGCATCCACACCACCACCGAGCGCCACACCAGCCCCACCACGCTGCGCAGGTGGCCCACCTCGGGCTCCCGGCCCGGCGTGGAATCGCTGTCGCCCATGTCGGCGTCGATCTCCAGGCCCTGCGGCGCATGCAACTCGGTGCGCGCCTTCAGCGCCTCGCCCCCCAGGCGCACATTGATCGCGCCCGCGGTCGCCGCCAGCACCACGCCGTCGTTGTCATTGGGAAAACGCTGCGCATGGAATCGCCAGCCCTCGATGGCTTCCTCAAAGCTGCCCACCACGGCAAAGCTCAGCGCGGTGAGCCGGGCCGGAAGCCAGTCGATGGCCGTCCACGCCTGGGCAGAAGCCTGCTGCAGCGAGGCACTGGCGGGCTGGGCGCCCGTGCGCTGCTTGTAGTGCCAGTAGCGCGATACGAATTCGGCCAGCCGGTACAGCACGGCACCCGTGGGCCCCAGGCCCAGCGCGGCCAGCACCGAGAACCAGGCCAGCACCCCGAACACATGCCGGTGGGCCGCCAGCACCGAGTACTCGATCACGTGGCGCACGATCTCGCTGCGTGGAAGCGCACCCACGTCCACCTGCTGCCAGTGGGCCAGGCGCTCCCGGGCGCCATCTTCATCGCCCTCTTCCAGCGCATCGCGGATGCCAGTGAAATGGTGGCTGAACTGCCGAAAGCCCAGGGTGATGTAGAGCACCGCCACGCTCCAGAGCACCGCGAAGGGCCAGCCCAGGCCCCACAGCAACAGCCAGTGGATGGCCAGCGTGAGGAGCGCGGGCACGACGACTGCGAGGCCCCAGGCCACCCAGCCATGGTGCGGCTTGCCCGCATCGAAATTGCGGCTGACGGACAAGGCCCACGCACGCAGACCTGCATGGATGGGATTGCTGCGTGCCAGCGGGCGGGCCTGCTCGATCAGCAGAGCGAACAGGATGGCGAAGAAACTCATGGAGGGCAATGATACTGGCGCCAAGCCGCAGGAGCGCGTGTTTGCGCCGAACCTCAGCGATACATCCACCATGAACAGCGCGACACACCCGCAGCCCGCGGAACTGGCGCGGCCCAGGCCAGCCCTCCCGCGCAAGGTCCGCCCCGCCGCGCCGGGGACAGCCCCCCGGGCCGGGGAGGCCTCACTCGGCCATCATGAAGCGGTAGAAGTTGCGCAGCATGCCCGCCGTGGCACCCCAGATGTAGTGGTTCTTGCCACCATCCTGGTAGGGCATCGAGAACCACTCGCGGTGCACGCCATCGCGGTCGAACACATGGCGCCGGTGGTTGGCGGGGTTCAGCAGGAAATCCAGCGGCACCTCGAAGAGGTCCGCCACCTCGTAGGGATTGGGCTGCAGGACACAGTCGGGCCGCACCAGCGCCACCACGGGGGTGATGATGAAGGACGACCCCGTGACATAGGTCGGCAGGGTTCCGAGCACTTCCACGAACTCGCGGCCGAGCCCCACCTCTTCCTGCGCTTCGCGCAAGGCCGTGTCGGCGGGGGAAGCATCGCCAGCGTCTGCCCGCCCTCCTGGAAAGGCCACCTGCCCCGAATGTGTGGACAGATGGGCCGTGCGCTCGGTCAGCAGCACCATGGGCTCTTCGCGCAGCACGATGGCAAGCAGGACCGACGCGTGGGCCGGCTCGCGGTTCATGAACTTCTTCTCCAGCAGCACCTCGGGCTCCCAGCGGGGCGGGTGCGCGAAGCGCGCGCGCAGCGCCTGCGGCGTCTGCGCGGCCGCCGGCACCGCGGGCAGGTGCGCATCCACCCCCACCACCGGCACGAGGCGGGGGTCGAAGTCGGGCAGGCTCGACAGCGGCGCAATGACCGACGAAACGGCAGGGATGGAAGATGGGTTCACGAAAGGGGGTTCAACGGACCAGAAAACAAAAAGCCGCTACAGGCAGATGCTGTAGCGGCTTTGTCAGGACGAGCCCGCGCCTTATGCGGCGGTGGCTGCAACCTTGACGCGCGAAGGCAGCTTTTCCTTGATACGTGCCGACTTGCCGCTGCGGTCACGCAGGTAGTACAGCTTGGCACGGCGCACGTCGCCACGGCGCTTGACTTCGATGCTGGCGATCAGCGGGCTGTAGGTCTGGAACGTACGTTCCACGCCTTCGCCGCTGGAGATCTTGCGCACGGTGAAGCCGCTGTTCAGGCCGCGATTGCGCTTGGCGATCACCACGCCTTCGTAGGCCTGCACGCGCTTGCGGGTACCTTCCACCACGTTCACGCTCACGATGACGGTGTCACCAGGGGCGAATTCGGGGATGGTCTTGTTCAAGCGGGCGATTTCTTCCGCTTCCAGGGTCTGGATCAGGTTCATGTGAGTTTCCTAGCGATCTTGTCCGCGCCAAAAATGGCTGCGTCGGGATTGACGTCTCAGTGTTTCGCGGGAGAACTCCCTGTCAAAACGGCCGGCCAGAGGATCGAAAAGCCTTTGATTATAGCAATTCAGGCGAGCTTGGCCAATACCGCCTCGTCAGCGGGCGCCAGCCGCCCCGCCTTTCGCGCGGCGTCGATGAGGTCGGGCCGGTGCCGGGCCGTGATGGCCAGGCGCTGGTCGCGCCGCCAGCGCTCGATGTGCGCGTGGTGGCCGGACATCAGCGCGGCCGGCACCTGCTGCCCTGCCCATTCCTCGGGGCGCGTGTAGTGGGGGCAGTCCAGCAGGCCATCGAGCGCTGGATTGAAGCTGTCGAGCTGGTGGCTACCCTCGTCATTGAGCACGCCGGGCTGCAGGCGCGCCACGGCGTCCAGCAAGGCCATGGCTGCGATTTCGCCTCCTGACAGCACGAAGTCGCCCAGGCTCATCTGCACATCGACATGGGCGTCGATGAATCGCTGGTCGATGCCCTCGTAGCGCCCGCACAGCAGGATGGCCCCCGCGCTGGCCGACCAGCGCTCCACGGCCGCATGGTTGAGCGACTCGCCAATGGGCGAAAAAAGGACCAGCGGCGCCTGGCTGCCCTGGAGCTCGCCGCGCTCGGCCCGGATGGCCGAGAGGCACCGCGCGAGGGGCTCCGCCATCATCACCATGCCCGGGCCGCCGCCAAAGGGGCGGTCGTCCACACGGCGGTAGTTGCCGTCGGCATGGTCCCGCGGGTTCCACAGGCGCACATCGACCTGGCCGCTGGCGTAGGCGCGCCGGGTCACGCCGCCGGCCAGGAAGGGCGCGAACAGCTCGGGAAACAGGGTGATGAGGTCAAAGCGCATGGTGCGCGGCGCGGTCCGTCAAGGCCGATCAGTAGTCAGGCTGCCAGTCCACCGTGATGCGCTTTTCCGGCAGGTCCACCTTGTCGACGAAGGCCGAGACAAAGGGAATCATGCGCTCCAGCGCCTTGCCGTCCTGCTCGTAGGCCAGCACCAGCACCGTCTGCGGACCGGTGGACATGAGCTCCCGCACCTCGCCGAGCGCCACGCCTTCGCGGTTGAGGACCGCAAGGCCGATCAGGTCGACCCAGTAGTACTCGTCGTCCGTGGTGGACGGAAAGCTCGATCGCGGCACGAAGATGCGCGCGCCGCGCAAGGCCTCCGCGGCATTGCGGTCGTCAATGCCCTGCGCCCAGGCCACCACGGTGTCGGAATGGTCCTTGGCCTGCCGGATGGGCAGCAGCACGGTCCCGGTGAACGTCCTGGCCCCGCGCTCGGACGGCTGCAGGTACCAGCGCTTGGAGGAAAACAGTGCCTCGGGGCTGCTGCTGTGGGGCAGCACCTTGAACCAGCCCTTGACCCCCCAGGCGTCGGCGATGCGGCCCACTTCGATGGCATCGGGGGGCAGCTCGGCGGGTTCGAGGGTCAGGGTGGCGGCCATGGTGGTGATTCCAGAATAGGAAAAGGGCGGGTTCCGCGCGGCAAGCCGACGGAACCCGCCCTTTTCAGGGAGCTTTAAGCAGCCTTCTTGGCGGCTTGCTTGATCAGGCGGTCCACGGTAGGCGAGGACTGGGCGCCCACGCTCTTCCAGTACGTCAGACGGTCTTGCACGATGCGCAGGCCTTCTTCGGATTCCTTGGCGGTGGGGTTGTAGAAGCCGATGCGCTCGATGAAGCGGCCGTCACGGCGCACGCGCTTGTCAGCAACGACGATATTGAAGAAAGGACGGCCCTTGGAGCCGCCGCGGGAGAGTCGAATGACGACCATGATTTATCCTTCGGGTGGTGAACTCCGGCAACATTTGCCTTGAGCCACAGTGTTCGCAACCATATTCGCAACGCTTGAGACACGCGACATGGCCACCCGGCCAGCGACACGCTGCAAAGCCCACGATTATATCCACTTCCCCGCAAATGCCTACCATCCGCCCCAGCCGCGACGAAGATATCGCGGCCATCACCGCCATTTATGCCCACCACGTCCTGACCGGAACAGGCACTTTCGAGATCGATCCGCCCACCGAAACCGACATGGCGAGCCGCCGGGCCGACGTGCTGGCGCGCAATCTGCCGTACATCGTGGCCGAAAAGGACGGGCGGGTGACGGGCTTTGCCTACGCCAACTGGTTCAAGCCACGCCCGGCCTACCGCTTTTCGGCCGAGGACTCGATCTACGTGGCCGACGACGCCCGCGGCACGGGCGTGGGCCGCAAGCTGCTCGCCGAGCTGGCCGTCCAGGCCGAGGCGGCCGGGGTGCGCAAGTTGCTGGCGGTGATTGGCGATTCGGCCAACCTGGGCTCGATCGGCGTGCACCGGTCGCTGGGGTTCACCGACGTGGGCGTCATGCGCTCGGTGGGCTGGAAATTCGGCGCCTGGCGCGACATCGTGCTCATGGAAAAGACCCTGGGCGCGGGCGATACCAGTTCGCCTGAATAATCGGGGCATGGAACATACCCCCCACGCTCTCCCGCTTCGTGTGACCACGGCCCCCGAGGCAGCCGCATTTTTTCCCGGGACGGCCCGGCGATGAAGAACAAGACCCTGGCCGCCTGGCTGGCCTTCCTCGGCGGCCCTCTGGGCCTGCACCGCTTTTATCTTCACGGCCTGGGCGACCTGCTCGGCTGGCTGCTGCCGATTCCCACGGCGCTGGGCATCTACGGCATCCAGCGCGTGCAGCAGCTCGGCCAGGACGACCACTACAGCTGGATGCTGATTCCCCTGCTGGGCTTCACGATCGCCGGCTGCGCATTGCAGGCCATCCTGTTCGCGCTGAAAACACCCGAGGCGTGGAACGCGCGCTACAACCCAGCCGCCGCACCCGACGCCCCGGCCGGCAGGACGCAATGGATCACCATCGGCGCCATCGTGGTCTCGCTAATGGTCGGCACCGCCGTGCTGATGGCCAGCCTCGCGTTCAGCTTTCAACGGTATTTCGAGTACCAGATCGAGGAAGCCCGCAAGATCTCGCAGTGATCCCGCTGGCACCAGGACAAACGCCCCATTGAATTTGCATTCAATTGGGGCGTTAGCGCTTATCTGAATTGCCTTGTTAGCTACATATCTAATAGCAAATCAAGGATTCCAGGCTCAGAACATCTGCAGGCTGATCCAGTACGCCACGGCCGCGACGAACGCGCTGGCCGGGATGGTCAGTATCCAGGCCCAGACGATGTTGCCCGCCACACCCCAGCGCACAGCGCTGGCGCGCTGGGTGGAGCCCACGCCGACAATCGCACCCGTGATGGTGTGCGTGGTCGAGACCGGGATGCCCAGCGTGGTCGCAAGAAACAGAGTCATCGCCCCACCCGTCTCCGCGCAGAAGCCGCCCACGGGCTTGAGCTTGGTGATCTTCTGGCCCATGGTCTTGACGATGCGCCAGCCGCCGAACATGGTGCCCAGGCCGATGGCCACATAGCAGCTCACGATGGCCCAGGTCGGTGGTGATGCGTCGGACGCCGAAGAATACCCCGTCGCAATCAGCAGCAGCCAGATGATGCCGATGGTCTTTTGCGCATCGTTGCCGCCGTGGCCCAGGCTGTAAGCGCCCGCAGACACCAGCTGCAGCCGGCGGAACCATTTGTCCACCTTGCTCGGCCGCGTTCGCCGGAAGATCCAGGCCACCGCCACCATCATGATCGAGCCCAGGGTGAAGCCCAGCAGCGGCGAGACGAAGATGAACGCCACGGTCTTGAGGATGCCGGCGGAGATCAGCGCACTGGCGCCCGCCTTGGCGATCACCGCGCCCACGATGCCGCCGATGAGCGCATGCGAGGAACTGCTGGGAATGCCGTAGTACCAGGTGATCACGTTCCAGGTGATGGCGCCCACCAGGGCGCCAAACACCACGTGCGTATCCACCACACCGGGCTGCACGATGCCCTTGCCCACCGTGGCGGCCACGCTCAGGTGAAAGACGAAGATCGCCACGAAGTTGAAGAATGCCGCGAACAGCACCGCCTGCGCGGGCTTGAGCACGCCGGTGGAGACCACCGTGGCAATGGAGTTGGCGGCGTCGTGGAACCCGTTCATGAAGTCGAACAGGATCGCCAGCGCCACGAGCAGGACCACAACCCAGAGGGCCGTTTGTACGGTTTCCATGCTGGTCAGCCCGCGGGGATCAGGAGTTCTCGAGGACGATGCCCTCGATGCAGTTGGCCACGTCCTCGCACTTGTCGGTGATCGTCTCGAGCAGCTCGTAGATCGCCTTGAGCTTGATCACCTCGCGCACATCGGGCTCCTCGCGAAAGAGCTTGCTCATGGCGCTGCGCATCACGCGGTCGGCGTCGGACTCGAGCTTGTCGATCTCCTCGCAGGTCTTGAGCGCGGCCTCGGCCACGGCCGGGTCGGCGATCTTGTCGAGCAGCTTGACGGCGTCGCGCAGGCGTTCACAGCACTTGAGGCTCAGGTCCGTGAGGCGCGTGATCTCCTCGGTCATGTGGCGCACGTCGTAGAGCGCCATCGTTTCGGCGGAATCCTGGATCAGGTCGGCCACATCGTCCATGGTGTTGATGAGCGTGTGGATCTGCTCACGGTCGATGGGGGTGATGAAGGTCTTGTGGATGGCCTTGTTCACCTCGTGCGTCACGCGGTCGGCGGCACGCTCGGCGTTGTCCACGTCCTGGTTGTACTTGTCGCGCAGGTGCGGGTCGTTGTAATTGGCCACCAGTTGCGAAAAAGCGCGGGCCGCTTCCACGATGCGGTCCGCATGCTGGTTGAACATTTCAAAAAAATTGCCTTCGCGTGGCAACAGCTTGGCAAACAGCATGGGGGCTCCTGGAGGGGGATCGGATTTCTGAAAAGAGGGACGGCGTCATGACAGAAACATGACTGTTCCGTGACCCGGTGAGTTTAACCGTCCGCCCCGCCGGGGCGCGGGCGGGCTCAGGCGCTTCGGAAGATGAAGTACACCGCACCCACCAGGCACAGGCCCGCCCACAGGTAGTCCCACTTCAGCGGCTGGCCCATGTAGAACACCGCGAACGGCACGAACACGGCCAGCGTGATCACCTCCTGCATGATCTTGAGCTGGCCCACGTTGAATTGCGTGAAGCCGATGCGGTTGGCCGGCACCTGCAGCAGGTACTCGAACAGGGCGATGCCCCAGCTCACCAGCGCGGCGGTGTACCAGGGCGACGTGGCCAGGTTCTTGAGGTGCCCGTACCAGGCAAAGGTCATGAAGACATTGCTGGCGACCAGGAGCAGGACGGTCTGGAGCGAGATCGGCAGGGATTGCAGGGCGTTCATGGCGGTGCAGCGCGGACGGAAGAAAGACGGCAAGGGGCCAGATTATGGACAAAACAAGCCCATGGCGCCTGACGCACCATCCTTTTTTGCTACGAAATAAATAGCAAATCAAGCACAGACGCCTTCCTGCCGGCGGCGGTTCGTGCCGCCATGAAAAAAGGCACTGCGGCTGGGCAGTGCCTTTTTTCCGGTGGCACCCACGGCGCCCATGCGCAGCAGCCGGGTTACTCGCCCAGGTAGGCCGCCCGCACCTTGGGGTCGCTCAGCAGTTCCTGGCCGGGGCCCGTCATCGTGATGAGGCCCGACTCCATCACGTAGCCGCGGTCGGCAATGGCCAGCGCGCGGCTCGCGTTCTGCTCCACCAGCAGGATGGTCACGCCCAGGGCGTACACATCGCGCACCACCTCGAAGATCTTGTCCACCATGATGGGCGACAGGCCCATGGAGGGCTCGTCCAGCAGCAGCACCTTGGGCTGGCTCATCAGCGCGCGGCCCATGGCCAGCATCTGCTGCTCGCCGCCCGACATGGTGCCGGCCAGCTGGTCCTTGCGCTCGCGCAGGCGCGGGAAGATGGTGAACATCTTCTCGATGTCGGCCAGGATGCCCGCCTTGTCCCTGCGCGTGTAGGCGCCCATCTGCAGGTTCTCGGTGATGGTCATGCGCGCGAACACGCCACGGCCCTCGGGCACCATCACCAGACCCTTCTTCACCAGGTCCCAGGCGCCCTTGCCCTTGATGCTTTCACCCAGGTACAGGATGTCGCCATCGTTCATGCCCAGGGTGCCGGTGATGGCTTTCATGGTGGTGGTCTTGCCGGCGCCGTTGGAGCCGATCAGCGAGACCAGCTCGCCTTCGCGCACTTCGAAGTCCACGCCCTTGACGGCCTGGATACCGCCGTAGGCCACTTTCAGGCCCTTGACCTGCAGCAGTACCTTGTTGGATTTTTCGGCCATTCTCAATGTCCTCCGGTGCCCAGATAGGCCTCAATCACTTTTTCGTTCTTCTGCACTTCGGCGGGGTTGCCTTCGGCGATCTGCTTGCCGTAGTCAAGCACCGTCACGCGGTCGCACAGGCCCATCACCAGCTTCACGTCGTGCTCGATGAGCAGGATGGTGCGGTTGTCGTTGCGGATGCGGTCGATCAGCTCGCGCAGCAGCACCTTCTCGGTGGCGTTCATGCCGGCGGCGGGCTCGTCCAGGGCGATCAGCTGCGGGTCGGTGGCCAGGGCGCGGGCGATTTCCAGGCGGCGCTGGTCACCGTAGCTCAGGGTGCGCGCCTTGTAGTCGGCGAACTTGCCGATGCCCACGTAGTCAAGCAGCTCCTGCGCGCGCTTGGCGATGGCGGCTTCTTCTTCCTTGAAGCCCTTGGTGCGCAGCACGGCGCCGAGCAACCCGGACTTGGTCCGGATGTGGCGGCCGACCATCACGTTCTCCAGTGCCGTCATCTCGGCGAACAGGCGAATGTTCTGGAAGGTGCGGGCGATGCCTGCCTTGGCCACTTCGTGCACGGCGGTGGGCTCGTAGGCCTTGCCGGCCAGCTCGAACGTGCCGCTGTCGGGGGTGTACAGGCCCGTGATCACATTGAAGAACGTGGTCTTGCCCGCTCCGTTGGGGCCGATCAGGCCATAGACCTGGCCGCGCTGGATGGTGATCCCGACGTCGGACAGGGCCTGCAGGCCGCCAAAGCGCTTGGAAATGCCGGCGACCTTCAGCACCACTTCATTGGATTTCTCTGTCATTGCTAACTTTCGGTGGTGTTCTGCTTCAGGTCTTCTGCGTCAGGCTCTTGCCGTGCTCAGGCGAGGGCCACAGGCCGCGGGGGCGAATCAGCATGATGACGATCATGGCCAGCGCGATCAGCAGCTGGCGCAGGATGGCGGAGTCCAGGCGGCCGTCCGTCATGGCCTGCAGCGGACCGGCGACGTAGCGCAGCACCTCGGGCAGGGCCGACAGCAGCACGGCCCCCAGGATCACGCCAGGGATGTGGCCGATGCCGCCCAGCACCACCATGGCGACGATCATGACCGACTCCATCAGGCTGAACGACTCGGGCGACACGAAGCCCTGGAACGCACCGAACATCGCACCCGACACGCCACCGAACGAAGCGCCCATGCCGAAGGCCAGCAGCTTCATGTTGCGGGTGTTGATGCCCATGGCCTTGGCGGCGATCTCGTCCTCGCGGATGGCCATCCAGGCGCGGCCGATGCGCGAATCCTGCAGGCGGTAGCAGATCACGATGGAGATCACCACCAGGATCAGGAACAGGTAGTAGTACAGCGTGACCGAGTTGATGTCGTAGCCGAACAGCTCCAGCCGCTTGCCCAGGTCCAGGCCAAAGACCTTGACCGAGTCGATCTGGCCCAGGCCCTTGGGGCCGTTGGTCAGGTTGACGGGGTGGTCCAGGTTGTTCAGGAAGATCCGGATGATTTCGCCGAAGCCCAGCGTGACGATGGCCAGGTAGTCACCCCGCAGCTTGAGCGTGGGGGCTCCCAACAGCGCCCCGAAGAACGCCGCGAGCAATGCCGCCAACGGTATGACCAGCCACAGCGAGGTGTGCAGGCCGGTGGGGAACATGGCGGCAAAGGCCGCAAAGTTGTCCGCGAGGTGCGGCGAAGCCATCAAGGCAAACAGGTAGGCGCCCACGGCGTAGAACGCCACGTAGCCCAGGTCCAGCAGGCCGGCGTAGCCCACCACGATGTTCAGGCCCAGGGCCAGCAGCACATACAGCAGGGCCAGGTCGGCGATGCGCACCCAGGCGTTGCCGAAGGATTGCAGGATCAGCGGCAGCACCAGCAGCGCGACGGCGCCGATGATCCAGTTGGTTTTGGTGTTCTTCATGGTCCTAGGCTCCTCAGGCGCGATCCGCCACACGCTCACCCAGCAGGCCCGAGGGGCGCAGCGTCAGGATGATGATGAGCACGATGAACGCAAAGATGTCGGTGTAGTGGCTGCCCAGCAGGCCGCCCGTGAGCGTGCCGATGTAGCCCGAGCCGATGGCTTCGATGAGGCCCAGCAGGATGCCGCCCACCACCGCGCCGGCCAGGTTGCCGATGCCGCCGAACACGGCTGCCGTGAAGGCCTTGAGGCCGGGCAGGAAGCCCATGGTGTGCTGCGCCGTGCCGTAGTTGGAGGCATACATGATGCCGGCCACGGCCGCCAGGATGGCGCCGATGATGAAGGTGGCGGAGATCACCATGTCGGGCTTGACGCCCATGAGCGAGGCCACGCGGGGGTTCTCGGCCGTGGCGCGCATGGCACGGCCCAGGTTGGTGTGGTTCACCAGGTACACGAGGGAAGCGAGGGCCACGGCCGTCACGCCCAGGATCAGGATCTGCGTGGGGGTGATGAAGGCGCCGCCGACCTGGAACGGCGTGCTGGGCAGCATCGTGGGATAGGGCTTGTAGTTGGGCTTCCAGATGATCATCGCCAGCGTCTGCAGCAGGATCGACATGCCGATGGCGGTGATCAGGGGTGCCAGGCGCGGACTGTTGCGCAGGGGCCGGTAGGCCACCTTCTCGATCACGAAATTGAGCGTCGCGGCGACCACGCAGGCAATGAGGGTCGCCAGCAGCAGGATCAGCCAGCCAGGCGCGCCCGGCATCGCGGCCTGCATCATTCCTATGCAGCTCCAACTGGTCAGAGCCCCGATCATCAGCACCTCGCCGTGGGCGAAATTGATCAGCTGAATAATGCCGTACACCATGGTGTAGCCCAAGGCTATCAAGGCGTACATGCTGCCGAGTACCAGACCGTTGATGATCTGTTGCAGCAAAATGTCCATAAGAGAAGTCCTTCGTTTGTAACGTACCCACCGCTTTGGCACCGGAATCGGTACAGCCTTGTGGGCCCGACTGCCATCTAGCAAAAAACCCGCCAGAAGTGCAGCTGTGCGGGTTTGTGGACGGGATTGTAGCGAGTAGTCACAAGCGGCCCCCGCCAAGCCGGGCGGGGTTTTCCCTCGGGTTGGGGCCACATCAGCGGGCAACGCAATCCATAAGCGCACATGATGCAAGCAGGAAAATTGATGTGCGAACTTATTACCCAATTCATGCCAAATCGGCATGAAGGGGGCGCGCCCCCGCCCCTGCCGGCCGATCAGGTGCCGCCGCCCTGCCCGTCCCCGGAATCGGCCGACGCATTGCGGTCCCGCAGTTCACGCAACTTCTGTGCGATCTTGATTTCGAGCCCGCGCTCCACCGGCGCGTAGAAACCGGGCTCCGGCATGCCTTCGGGCAGGTAGTTCTCGCCCGCCGCGAAGCCGCCCTCCTCGTCGTGCGCGTAGCGGTAGCCCTTGCCGTAGTCCAGCTGCTTCATGAGCTGGGTTGGTGCATTGCGCAGGTGCATGGGCACGGGGCGGGTCCCGTCCTTCTTCACCCAGGCGCGGGCCGCGTTGTAGGCCTTGTAGACCGCGTTCGACTTGGGCGCGACGGCCAGGTACACCACGCATTCGGCAAGGGCCAGTTCGCCCTCGGGGCTGCCCAGGCGCTCGTACACCTCGGTCGCATCCAGCGCCAGGCGCAGCGCGCGCGGGTCGGCCAGGCCGATGTCCTCGCTGGCCATGCGCACCAGGCGGCGGGCCATGTAGCGCGGATCGGCACCGCCGTCGAGCATGCGCACCAGCCAGTACAGCGCGGCGTCGGGGTCGGAGCCCCGCACGGACTTGTGCAGCGCGCTGATGGTGTCGTAGAACTGCTCGCCCCCCTTGTCATAGCGGCGCATGCGCTCGCCCAGCACCTTGAGCAGCCAGGCGTCGGTGATCTCGGGCAGCTTCTCCTGGGCCGCCGCCATCGCCAGGGTTTCGAGCGTATTGAGCAGGCGGCGGGCATCGCCGTCGGCGTAGGCCACCAGGCGCTCGATTGCTACATCTTCAATAGCTGGAAGCGCTTGCTCCGCCTGGGCCAGGGCCACAATCTGCTTCAAATCCTGCTCGGACAGCGGCTGCAGCACATAGACGGCGGCGCGCGACAGCAGCGCGGAGTTCACCTCGAACGAGGGGTTTTCGGTGGTCGCGCCGATGAAGGTGAACAGCCCGCTCTCCACATGCGGCAGGAAGGCATCCTGCTGGCTCTTGTTGAAGCGGTGCACCTCGTCGACGAAGACGATGGTGCGCTGCTGCATCAGCCCGTCGCGCGCTGCCTCGGCGCGTTCCACGGCCTCGCGGATGTCCTTGACCCCGCCCAGCACGGCGCTGATGCTGATGAACTGCGCATCGAACGCATCGGCCATCAGGCGCGCGATGGTGGTCTTGCCCACGCCGGGCGGCCCCCAGAGGATGCAGCTGTGCGGGCGGCCCGACTCGAACGCGAGCCGCAGCGGCATGCCCGGGCCCAGCACATGCTGCTGGCCGATCACCTCGCCCAGCGTGCGGGGCCGCAGGCGCTCGGCCAGGGGGCGGTGGAGCGCCTGCGAGGTTTCTGGGGGCGCGTTACGGGCGGCCATCTCAGTCCCCCGCGGCGCGGGCGCCAGAACGGGCGGCCGGGGCGCGCGGCCCGGTGGCGAGGGCATGCAGAGAGGGCACTTGGCGCGACAGGGCGCCAGGCACGCAAGGATCGGCTGGCTGCGCGGCCCGGGTGCGCAGGCGGAAAACGGTCTTCATGCCGCCATTCCAACACAACCGGCCGCCGCGCTCCGGCAAGGGCACCGTCAGGAACCAGGCCGCCGGCAGCACTCTTTCTTTCTTCGCCGCGCGCGCAAGGGGAGGCACGCCCACGACCTGGCGCGCCCAGGTGACTGTGCCGGGCAACACCCGCGGCCTGAAATGGATTACCGTGGTGCCCTCGCACCGCACCCGCGGCCCTTGCCTGCCACCACCCCATGGAGTTTTCATGTCCCTTGCCGCCAATATCGTCGTCGGTCTGATCGGCCTCCTGCACGTGTACATCCTGGTGCTGGAGATGTTCCTCTGGGAAAAGCCCGCCGGACGGCGCGCCTTTGGCCAGTCCCGCGAGCAGGCCGCCGCGACCAAGGTGCTGGCGGCGAACCAGGGGCTCTACAACGGATTCCTGGCGGCAGGCCTGTTCTGGGGGCTGACGCTGGGAGACGCCGGTCTGGGCGTGAAGGTGTTCTTCCTGCTGTGCGTGCTGGTCGCCGGCCTGTATGGGGCGGCCACGGCCAGCCGCAAGATCCTGTTCATCCAGTCCGTGCCGGCCGCCATCGGCCTTGCCTTGCTGCTGCTGGGGTGAGCCGCGCCCGGGCAGCCAGCGCCACCCTTGCGGTCCCTTGCGGCCGCTGGCGTCCTGCCAGAAAGCGCCAATAGCTATCTATTCAATAGCAGGTCGGCAATCCAGGCACCGGCAACCGGCCGCCGCAGAACGTTACTGCTTGACCACGTCCGCCCCGGCCGGGGGCTTGAACTGGAACGTGCCGGCGGGCAGCGCGGCATTGGCCTGCATGCCGGTAAAACGGATCAGCGAGCGCTGGCCGAAACTGTCCAGGATGTCCAGCGCCGCGAGCTGCTCGCCGGCAAAGCCCACGCGCACGCTCCTGAGCTGGCCGTCCTTGGCCTTGGGGCTGGCGAGCACCCACTGCAGGCCATCCTGATCCGGCGCGGACTCCAGCGTGAATTCGGCCTTCAGCGCCGACAGATCGGGCGCCGAGGCCAGCAGCGCCGCCGGGGTGGTGCCCAGGGCCTGCGCCTGTGCGCGCTGGGTGACCTGGTTCAGGTCCACGTCGTAGAGCCACAGGGTCTGGCCGTCGGCCACGATGGTCTGCTCGAAAGGTTTCTTGTAGACGAACTTGAAGCGCCCGGGGCGCTGGAACTCGAAGCTGCCGCTGGAATTCTTGGTGCGCGCGGTCTGCCCGTCCTTGGGCGGCGAGGTCACCGTCTGGCTGAAATCCGCCCGGCCGGTCTGCGTGCCCTTCATGAAGGACTCAAGGCTTTTCAGGCCATCAGCGCTTGCCAGTGTTGCGCTGGCAGCTATCAAAATTGCAGTGGCGATCTTTTTCAACAAAAACTCCTGTAAGGGGCATGGGCCGGGCTTGGCGCCCCGCCCGGATCACTCGCTGCGCGCCGGCACCAAAACCTCGCGCTGGCCGCTGGTGGTCAGGCCACTGACGAGGCCCGCCTTTTCCATGTCTTCCAGCAAACGCGCAGAGCGGTTGTAGCCAATGCGCAGCTTGCGCTGCACGTACGAGATGCTCGCCTTGCGGTCCTTGAGCACCACTTCGACGGCCTGGTCGTACATGGGGTCCTTCTCACCCCCGTCGCCGCCGCCCTCCCCTGACAGATCCCCCTCGCCATCCACAGTTCCGCCTTCGAGCACGCCATCTATGTAGTCCGGCTCCCCTTGTTCCTTGAGGTAGCTGACGACACGGTGTACTTCCTCGTCCGACACGAAGGCGCCATGCACCCGGATCGGCAGGCCGGTGCCGCTCGCCATGTAGAGCATGTCGCCCATGCCCAGCAGGGCTTCTGCGCCCATCTGGTCCAGGATGGTGCGGCTGTCGATCTTGGAGCCCACCGAGAACGCGATGCGGGTCGGGATATTGGCCTTGATCAGGCCGGTGATCACATCCACGCTGGGCCGCTGCGTGGCCAAAATCAGATGGATGCCGGCCGCCCGCGCCTTCTGCGCCAGGCGGGCGATCAGCTCCTCGATCTTCTTGCCCACCACCATCATCAGGTCGGCCAGCTCGTCGATGATGACCACGATGTGCGGCAGGCGCTGCAGGGGCTCGGGCTCTTCGGGCGTCAGGCTGAAGGGGTTGTAGATGAACTCCTCGCGCGCCTTGGCTTCGTCGATCTTGACGTTGTAGCCCGCCAGGTTGCGCACGCCCAGTTTGGACATGAGCTTGTAGCGCCGCTCCATCTCGGCCACGCACCAGTTCAGGCCGTGCGCCGCCTGCTTCATGTCGGTCACCACGGGCGCCAGCAGGTGCGGAATGCCCTCGTAGACCGACATTTCCAGCATCTTGGGGTCGATCATCAACAGGCGCACATCGCGCGCCTCGGCCTTGTACAGCAGCGAGAGGATCATGGCGTTGATCCCCACCGACTTGCCCGAGCCCGTGGTGCCGGCCACCAGCACGTGCGGCATCTTGGCGAGGTCTGCCACCACCGGGTTGCCCACGATGTCCTTGCCCAGGCCCATGGTGAGCATGCTCTTGGCCTCGTGGTAGACCTGCGAGCCGAGGATCTCGGACAGGCGGATGGACTGGCGCTTGGCGTTGGGCAGCTCCAGCGCCATGTAGTTCTTGCCCGGGATGGTCTCCACCACGCGGATGGACACCAGGCTGAGCGAACGCGCCAGGTCCTTGGCCAGGCCCACGATCTGCGAGCCCTTCACGCCCGTGGCGGGCTCGATCTCGTAGCGCGTGATCACCGGACCGGGCATGGCCGCGACCACGCGCACCTCCACGCCGAAATCCTTGAGCTTCTTCTCGATGAGGCGGCTGGTCATCTCCAGCGTCTCGGGCGCCACCGTCTCCTGGCGCTGCAGCGGGCCGTCGAGCAGGTCCACCAGCGGCAGCTTGCTGTCGGGCATCTCGGTGAACAGGGGCTTCTGGCGCTCCTTCACCACGCGGGTGCTCTGCGGCACCTCCACCAGCACGGGTTCGATGATCTGGATGGGCTCGGGATGGTGCACCTCGCTCTCGGTGCGCTCCTCCAGCACCACCACCTCGCGCTCGCGCGCGGCCTTGCGGCCTACGGCCACGTCCTTGGCCACCTCGCGCTGGGCCAGGCGCGACTGCACCAGCGCGTCGATGCGGCCGCCCACGAACTCCGCGACGTGGCCCCACGAGAAGCGGAACACCAGCGCCGCGCCCAGCACCGCCAGCACGATGGCCAGCAGGCCCGAGCCCGTGAAGCCCAGCCACTTCACGCTGGCGGGGCCCATGATGTAGCCCAGCACGCCACCGGCATGCCCGGGCAGGAAGGATTCAAACCGGTACAGGCGCGACCATTCCAGCGCGGTGCTGGAGCACATCAGCACCACCAGGCCGGCCCAGAAAAGTGCCCGCCGCCGCATCGGGCCCGCGGCCCCCGCAACGGACTCTCCGCCGCGCATCCAGCGCGCCAGCGACGAAAGCCAGGCGCGCACGCCGGCCGCCACGCACCACCACACCGAAAACCCCAGCGCGAAGTAGCTGCCATCGGCCAGCCACGCGCCGAACCGGCCCGCCCAGTTGGCGACCATGCGCCCGCCCCGGACGCCCGAGGTGGACCAGGCGGCATCCTGCGCCGAATAGCTGAACAGGGCCAGAAGCCAGAAAACCAGGGCCAGCAGCCCCACCATGAGGCCGATTTCATGGCCAAAACGGGCAGCGCCCGTGCGGGGCGGCGACTTGGCCGCCGCCGATGCATTCAGGGTATTGAGGGAATAGGTCATATGCGTGCCGGGCGAGCTTACCCCAAGCACCGCAGGGGGTGTGTGCCGAAAGGCAGCCACACCGCGGCGCCGTCAACCCAGGGCGTTCAGCCGCTCCTTGAGCAGGGTGGCGCCGCTGGGCAGGACCTCGACGAAGCCACGCTCTTCCAGGTCCTTCATCACGCGGCTGACCATCTCGCGCGAGGCGCCCACCATCTTGGCCAGGTCCTGGCGCGAGATCTTGTCCTTGATCACGAGCTGGCCCTGGGCATCCGGCAGCGCGAAGTCCAGCAGTGCATGGGCCACCCGGCCGTACACGTCCAGCAGAGCCAGCGACTCGATCTTGCGGTCGGCATGGCGCAGGCGCTTGACCAGGCCGCGCATCACGACCAGCGACATCGAGGCGTTCTCGGTCAGGCAGCGGGCGAACTCGGCGCGGCCGAGCATGAGCACGTCGGTCTGCACCTCGGCACGCACCGTGGCCGAATGGGGTTCGTTGTCGATGATGCTCATCTCGCCCAGGTAGTCGCCCTGCGAGAGCGTGGCCAGGATGACCTCGCGCCCCCGGCTGTCGGAGGTCATCACCCGGGCGCGTCCCGTGAGCAGGATGAACAGCGCATTGGACTTCTGCCCCTGCTCCACCAGCGCCTCGCCCCGCTTGAAGCGGCGCTTGATCACCGCGCCACTGATCACCTCGGCCTGCGTCACCGTCAGCAGCGAGAACAGCGGAACCCGGCGCAGCAGGTCCAGGTTGGACAACATCGTCGACATGAAAACTTCTCCTCTCAGGTGCGCGACCCAACCGGAGTCGCAACGGGTCATCAATGGGTTCTTACAATCGCCGTGATTGAAAAAGGGGCCGCTTGCACCCACGGCCGCCGGTTGATACTCGGCGGCTCAGCCCCAGCTTTCCCAACAGCGCCCCATGTAGCGGGCGCAAAACACAGGCTTTTACCATGTCCACCACCCAACACGCGAAAGTTCTGATTCTTGGCTCCGGCCCCGCGGGCTACACGGCGGCCGTCTATGCCGCACGGGCCAACCTGAATCCGGTGCTCATCACCGGCATGGCCCAGGGCGGCCAGCTGATGACCACGACCGAGGTGGACAACTGGCCCGCCGACGTGCACGGCGTGCAAGGCCCCGAGCTGATGCAGCGCTTCCTGGAGCACGCCGAGCGCTTCAAGACCCAGGTGATCTTCGACCATATCAACAAGGTCGATTTCAGCCAGCGCCCCTTCACGCTCACCGGCGACAGCGGCACCTACACCTGCGACGCGCTGATCCTGGCCACGGGCGCCTCCGCCAAGTACCTGGGCCTGCCTTCGGAAGAGGCCTTCATGGGCAAGGGCGTGTCCGGCTGCGCCACCTGCGACGGTTTCTTCTACCGCGAGCAGGACGTCTGCGTGGTCGGCGGCGGCAATACGGCGGTGGAAGAAGCGCTGTACCTGTCGAACATCGCCCGCAAGGTCACCCTGGTGCACCGCCGGGACAAGTTCAAGGCAGAGCCCATCCTGGTGGACAAGCTCAACGAGAAGGTCGCGGCGGGCAAGATCGAGCTCAAGCTGTTCCACACGCTCGACGAAGTGCTGGGCGACAACACCGGCGTGACCGGCATCCGCATCAAGAGCACCAAGGACGGCAGCACGCAAGACATCCAGCTGCAAGGCTGCTTCATCGCCATCGGGCATGCGCCCAACACCGAGATCTTCCAGGGCCAGCTGGAGATGGAAAACGGCTACATCATCACCCAGGGCGGCCTCAAGGGTTTTGCCACCCAGACCAGCGTGCCGGGCGTCTTCGCCGCGGGCGACGTGCAGGACCACGTGTACCGCCAGGCCATCACCAGCGCCGGCACGGGCTGCATGGCCGCGCTGGACGCCCAGCGCTTCCTGGAACAGGAGAGTTGATCAAAAACTGGGCATCAGGCTATAATCTGCGGCTTTGCTGAATTCGGCCCGTTTTTGCGGTCCTTTCGAAACAGGCAAATCGGGTTACCGCCACCCTTTATTCTGGCGAGGTGAGGCCGCAAGCCAACCTGGGGAAACAACCCCAGGGCCCAGCGAACGGCCGTTAAAAGTATCGGAGTGTCCTCATGGCACGCGTCTGCGACGTAACGGGCAAGAAGCCCATGGTCGGAAACAATGTTTCCCACGCCAACAACAAAACCAAGCGCCGGTTCCTGCCGAACCTGCAATACCGCCGTTTCTGGGTCGAGACCGAAAACCGCTGGGTTCGCCTGCGTGTTTCGAGCGCTGCCCTGCGTTTGATCGACAAGAACGGTATCGACTCGGTGCTCGCAGACCTGCGCGCACGTGGTCAGGCTTAAGGAGAAGCACCATGGCAAGCAAAGGCGGACGCGACAAGATCAAGCTGGAATCCACTGCGGGTACCGGCCACTTCTACACCACGACCAAGAACAAGAAGACCATGCCCGAGAAAATGCTGATCATGAAATTTGATCCAAAAGCTCGCAAGCATGTGGAATACAAGGAAATGAAGCTGAAGTAATCGTTCAGCCTCGTTTTCTCCCCAAAGAACCGCCCGGACCCAGGGCGGTTTTTTTATGCCTGTTTCCGCCTGCACCTGCCCAGAGCCGTGCGCAGGGCAGCGCTGGCGGCCCCCTAGGCAACCTTGCGCGGGGCGGGCGCCCGCACGGCCAGCTGGTCCGCCATCAAGGCACCCAGCGTGCGGTAGCCCTCCTCCACCTGCGCGGTGAAGGGCATGCCGCAGCTCAGGCGCAGGAAATGTTCATAGCGCCCCGTGTTGGTGAACATGGGCCCGGGGGCGATGCGGATGCCGTTTTGCAGCGCCTGGTCGTACAGCAGCGTGGACGAAATGCCGGCCGGCAGCTCCAGCCACAGGCTCAACCCTCCCGGAGGCAGGCTCAGCCGCGTGCCGGTCGGAAAGTAGCGGGCCACGGCCCGCGCGGACTGCTCCCGCTGCAGGCGCAGCTGCACACGCATGCGGCGCATGTGGCGTTCATAGGCCGGGGAATCCACGCTGCGCGCTGCCAGCAGCTGCGACCACGTCTGCATGTTGCGCGTGCGGGCGAACTTGAGCATCTGCACCCGGGCCTGCCAGCGCCCCGCGCTCATCCATCCCTGGCGCAGGCCGGGGGCGAAGCTCTTGCTGAGCGAGGCGCAATAGATCACCTGCCCCGCATCGCCCGGCCGGTCCCAGGCCTTGGCGGGGCGCAGCACATGCGGCGACTCCACGAATTCGCGGTAGATATCATCCTCGATGAGGGCCAGGCCATGCTCCACGCACAGCGCCACCAGGCGCTCCTTTTGCGCGTCGGGCATCACGCTGCCCTGCGGCATCTGCAGATGAGGAACCACCACCACGCCCTTGAGCCGCGGCTCGTTGCGCGCGGCCAGTTCCAGCGCCTCCAGCGATATGCCGGTGTGGGGGCTGCAGGGAATCTCCAGCGCGCGCAGCCCGCGCACCTCGATGGCCTGGAGGATGCCGAAGAAGGTGGGCGATTCGACGGCAATCACATCGCCCGGCTCGGCCACCGCATCCAGGGCCAGGTTGACCGCCTCGGAGTTTCCGTGGGTGGCGCCGATGTCCGCCGGGGCCACGCACACGCCAAAGGTGAGCGCATGCCGCGCCATGGCCTGCTGGAACTCGGGATGCGTCGTGGGTGCCGAAGGGCCATACACCAGGATGTCCGGCTGCTCCCGCAGCAGGCCATGGGCAAGCCGGTTGAGCGCCTTCGCATCGAACAGGCTGGGCGCCGGCATCGCGCTGCCCAGGTCCAGCGGCAGAGGGCCTGCACGGCGGGCCTTGTCCAGAAAAACCGAAATGCGCTCATTGATACCCGCAAAGGCTTGGGGGTCGCTGGCCAGCGGTTCATGCACCTCGGGTTCGCGCGCCTCCGGGAGCGCCACGCCGCCCAGTTCGCGCACGAAGTAGCCCACGCGCTCGCGCGCCTCCACGCACCCCTGGGATTCGAGGTGGCGCAGCACCTGCAGCGCCGTGGTCAGGCTCACCTGATGGCGCTGGCACAGTTCGCGCACGGACGGCATGCGCATGCCGGGCTTAAGGCTGCCCGCGGCGATCGCCTGCTCGTACAAGGCCGCCAGTTGGCGGTAGAGGGGAGGTTCCCGGGTGTCGGAGGAGCGTGGCATGGCTGGAGAACGAAGGATGCCGCTGCGCCATGGGATGGGCGCCGCAGCCGGTCTGTGGATGGTGCCTGAACGCCATCCACGGGTACAGATACAGGAAAGGGCAGAAGCAACCATAACAGCATGCCCGCTATCGCTGCTGTTCTACCTCCTCACGGGGGAGCGTGTACCTGTTGCGGCGGGGCGGCATTTCCTACGCTCAAGCCCTCGCTACAGCCTTTTGTCCCCGGAGGACCCGCACCATGAAACCGCGCCCCCAGCCCACCGCCATCCCCACCCCTTTCCTCACCCTGCATATCGCGCCCGGCCAGAGCCTTTGGGCCTGCCTCGCACCCGGCAGCCGGGTGCACGCGACCCGGGGGGACGTGGCCATCCGCCTTGCGCCCCGCTCTCTCGGGCACGCGCTGCACTCGCCACCATTGGCGCGGTTGAAGGCGGGCGACCACCTGCCGTGGGTGGTGGAGCACCGCCAGGCCACCTGGGTGCAGCTTGGCAGCGCCACGCAGGGCCCGGCGGAAGTCAGGATCGTGGAAGGCACACCCGTGTCCGGACTGGGCCAGAAAGCCTGGAGACGCCTGCTCAGGGCTTTCTCGGCGGGCGGGAAGGCCCGCAAGGAGGGGACACTTGGCGGCGCCTTGCACGCCGCACGGTGAAGCGGCAAGGCGGCAGAAAAGACAAAGGCCTTGCCGGACGGCAAGGCCTTTTTCCTTCGCATCCGGGCGCCGCGGCAGGCGGCCGGCTGTCTCTAGGCCTGGGCCGCACGCAACCGCAGCGAGAACTCGCGCAGCGCCGCAATGCCGCTTTCCTCGGCGCGGCGGCACCATGCCTGCAGATCGGCCGTCAACTGCTCGCGGGAGTGCGAGGTATTGAGCCACAGCTGGCGCAATTCTTCCCGCATGGTCACCATCTTGTCGAGGGCCGGGTGCGCGGCGCGCGCCTGGGCCAGTTGCGGCAGGGCCACGGCAGGCACCTTCTCCGCATCGCGGTGAAGCCAGCGCTTGGCGGCCTTGAGCACCGACGCATCGGCCTGGCGCGCCTGCAATGCGGCAATCTCCTCCTTGCAGGCCTGGCGCACACCGCGCGCATAACCGGCCATCACCTCGTAGCGGTTGGCGATGAGGGCCTCCAGCGTCTTTTCGTCCGCCACGGGCTTCACATCGCCCAACTGCAGCTTGGGTGGAACCTTCTTGACGGTGGCCCAGCCGATCTTCTTCATCAAACTGATGTAGACCCAGCCGATATCGAACTCATAGGGCTTGACCGAGAACTTGGCCGAGGTGGGGTAGGTATGGTGGTTGTTGTGCAGTTCCTCGCCGCCAATGATGATCCCCCAGGGCGCCAGGTTGGTGCTGGCATCCTGCGCCTCGAAGTTGCGGTAGCCCCAGTAGTGGCCCACGCCATTGACCACGCCCGCCGCCCAGAAGGGAATCCAGAGCATCTGAACCGCCCACACGGCAGCGCCCAGGGCACCGAACAGGGCGAGGTTCAGGATCAGCATGAGGCCCACGCCCTGCCAGCCGTAGCGGGTATAGACGTTGCGCTCCATCCAGTCATCCGGCGTGCCGTGGCCGAACTTCTTCATGGTCTCCATGTTCTTCGACTCGGCGCGGTACAGCTCGGCACCACGCCACATCACGGTATCGAGGCCCCGTGTCTGGGGACTGTGCGGGTCGTCCACCGTTTCGCACTTGGCGTGGTGCTTGCGGTGGATCGCCACCCATTCCTTGGTGACCATGCCCGTGCCGATCCACAGCCAGAAGCGGAAGAAGTGCGAGGGGATGGCATGCAAATCCAACGCGCGGTGCGCCTGGGCGCGGTGCAGGAAAATCGTGACCGCCGCGATGGTGATGTGGGTCGTCGCCAGGGTGTACAGGATGATCTGCCACCAGGCCAGGTTCCACAAACCATGGCCGAGCCAGTCAATGGCGGCGTTCAGCACAGCCCAATCGGGTAACAGCATATTCGGGAAGCCTTACTACAGAGAACCCGCTCGCCAGCGGAGCGGGTACCTGATTTTAGAGGGAGTACCCCGTGCAGAGTTCAGGGGTATCCACAGTATTTACGCGTATTTAGAAACTTTAGAGCGGTAACTCAGCTCTTTTTGGACCAGATGGCGGCGAAAAAGCCGTCCGTCTGGTGCAGGTGGGGCCACAGGCGCAGAAAGCCACTGCCTGTCTCGCCGCCACTGCACAGGCCCTTGGCCCCCTCGACCTTGAGCTGCTCCAGCAGTTCGCCGGCGTCTAGCAGTTCGAAATCAGGGTGCGAGGCGCTGAACGCGTCCGCGATGGCCTCGTTTTCCTGCGGCAGGATGCTGCAGGTGGCATACACGAGGCGGCCGCCGGGTTTGAGCAGGCGCGCCGCGCTGTCCAGGATGGCGGTCTGCTTGGCCACCAGCTCCTCGACGGCCTTGGGCGACTGGCGCCATTTGAGGTCAGGATTGCGGCGCAAGGTACCCAGGCCCGAACAGGGGGCGTCCACCAGCACGCGGTCGATCTTGCCCGCCAGCCGCTTGACCCGGTCATCGCGCTCATGGGCGATGGCGGCGGGGTGCACGTTCGACAGGCCGCTGCGGGCCAGGCGCGGCTTCAGCGCATCCAGGCGATGCGCCGACACGTCGAACGCATAGAGGCGCCCCGTGCTGCGCATGCCCGCGCCGATGGCCAGCGTCTTGCCGCCCGCCCCGGCACAGAAATCCACCACCATCTCGCCGCGCTTGGCGTCAAGCAGCAGGGCCAGCAGCTGCGAGCCTTCGTCCTGCACCTCGATGGCGCCGCGCGTGAACGCATCGAGCTTGGTCAGCGCAGGCTTGTCGTCAATGCGCAGGCCCCAGGGCGAATACGGCGTGGGGCTGGCCTTGATGCCGGCCTTGGCGAGCTCCTTTTGCACATCGGCGCGCTTGTCCTTGAGCGCGTTGACGCGCAAATCCAGCGGCGCGCTCTGGGCCAGGCTTTCCACCAGCGGCCAGAAGCCTTCGCCCAGCTGGTCCTTCAAGGGCTTGACGAGCCATTCGGGCAGGTTGTGGCGGTGGCGCTCCATCAGGTCATCGACCGTGACGGCGTCGCACTGGTCGAGCCAGTTCTTCTCCTGGTCGGTCAGTGCGCTCTTGAGGAAATCGCGCGGGCCGTAGAAACCCAGGATGGCCAGGCGGCGTTCCTTGGGGCCCGAGCCGGAAGGCGCCATGTGGTCGAACAGCAGCTTCTTGCGCAGCACGGTGTAGACCGTTTCGGCCAGCGTGGCCCGCTCGCGGGGCCCCAGGCCCCGGTTGTCGCGGAAGAACCGTGACACCACCGCGTCGGCGGGGTGTTCAAACGTGAGGGTGAGCCTGACCAGTTCGGCGCAGGCGTCGAGAAGAACTTTGGGATGCATCCCCGTATTGTCCACCCCCTGAGCTGCTTACCGTCACCCCCCGGAGGGGTACGCCGTGTGCAACTCACCGTGCAGACGAGAAAGGGACGAGCAAAAAGTTGGCCATCAACGGGCATAGATCGGATCGAACGCATGGCGCTCGATTTCCTTGAGCGAAGGAGATTCGCCCGCCCACAGCGCCAGCGCGGGGCCCGGAAGGCTCAGATTGCGCTCCAGGGCGCGGCACAGGTGGTAGCGGCTTTCGTCGTCCATGCCTGGCAGCTCCAGGAACACCAGGTACGCACGACGCTGCGGATGCTCGCGCAGGTTCTTGCGCACCAGCCAGCAACGGGCGAGGGGCGCACAACGGGCCAGCTCCGATTGCAGCTCGGCCAGCTCGAAGGAGCTCAGGTCGTGCCGCACGATCTGGCTGAAGAACGAGGTGCCCGACAGCTCTTCCCAGGCCCGCTCCTCCGACTCCTGGGCGCGCTCCAGCCGCTTGCGCCACTGCTTGAAGGCGGCGGCATCATGGTCCAGACCCAGGCGGGGTGTCTCCAGCTCGGCCAGGGCGGTGCGTGCCGCCCAGTAGCGGTCGCTGCTGCCCGCCTCCCACACCCGGTGCAGCAGCTGGAGCTTGCCCTCGCGGTCATCGTCGGGCAGGCAAGGCACCAGCCCGCGCAGGGCGGCGGGGTATTCGGGGCTGCGTTCCAGCGCCAGCTCGTAGAGGGCACGCACATCGGCACGGGGGTCCAGATGGCGCTGGAGACGCGCCAGTTCCACCAGGTCGGCGGCGCTGCTCTGGGCGGTCGATGCACCCAGGGCCTCGGCACGTGCGCGCACGCGCCCCAGCCACGCATGGTGCTGCTTCCACTCCGTGGCGTTGTCGCGGCACCACTGCTTGTCGAAGTGGGCCACCCAGCGCCTGGCCTCCGTGCCCAGCAGGGCCAGCGCGTTGCCGCGCGACCAGTCCGGCAGCGTGGGCGTTGCGTCCAGCGCCTCGATGCGGTCGCGCAGGCCAGGGTGGGTGTCGTCCACGCTGCTCAGGCGCTTGAGCGCCTGGCGCAGCGCGTCGTTGGCGAACGCCGGGTCGGGGGCTTTCGCCAGGCAGCGGCGCATGGCGCGATAGGGGCCCACGGGAAGCGGGTTGCCCGCGGCCTCGCACCAGTGGTTTCCCCAGAATTCCGCCTGCAGCCACGCGCCACGAATCTCGATTTCAGCCAGCGCGGCGGCCGCCACCTCTCGGCCCAGCAGCTTGCCCGCGATGCGATCGGCCTCGTACTCGTCCTGGCGCGCCAGCGCGAAGGTCTTGGCGGAAAAGCGCGGAAAGTACCACCGCATGAAGGCCTGCGTGGCGGCGGCCACCGGGCCTTCGTCGTCCGCCAGGCTGTGGTTCAGGCGCATCCAGGACAGCCGCGTGCGGTAGATCCACGCCGCAAACCGGCCATGGTCGCCGCGCAGATGCCCGTATTCATGCGCCAGCACGGCCAGGAAACGCGGCCGATCCAGTGCCATGAGCAGGGGCAGCCCGATGCTCAGATGGTTGACCGCGCCCCCCAGCAGGCCAAAGCGGGGCAACTGCTGGATGCTCGCGTTGAACTCGTCGTTCAGCGTGACCTTGTGGATGGGCGGGCCCTTGATCTTGCGGCGGATGCGGTCGAGCGCCTCGAACAGTTCGGGCGCTTCCAGCACCGTGATCTCCACGCCGGCGGGTGCGTCAAAGCGCACCCACAGGGCCCGCAGGCTCACCCACAGCAGGCCGCCAGCCCCCAGCAGCAGCCACACCATGGCAAAACGAAAGCGACCGTGCAGGAGCTGCGGCACCACCCACGCCAGGATGCCCACGGCCAGGGCCAGGCAGCCGAGCACCCACGCATAGCCCAGCGCCGCGAACGCGGCCACGCTGCGGCGGTACGCTCGGCTGTTGTCGGCACTGGCATGCTCGCTCATGCGCACCATGTGCACAAAATCTGCCTGATCCACTGGCGTCCCCCCACTCTTGGTTGATTTTCAGCCGCCATCCTAACCATGAACGACAACGACCTCCCCGCGCTCATCCGCACCCCGCCGGGCCTGTACCGCCACTACAAGGGCATGCTCTACGAGGTGATCGACACCGTGCGCCACAGCGAGACCCTGGAGCCCATGACGCTGTACCGCGCGCTCTATGGCCAGCGGGGGCTGTGGGTGCGCCCCGCCGCCATGTTCGAGGAGCAGGTGCTCATCGATGGCGTGGAGCGGCCCCGGTTCGAGAAATGCGGCGACGAGGCCGGTCCCGGCTGAACCCGGTCCGGCCACGCCACGGCACGGCACGCGCGAAGGCGGTATCGGCCAGCTGGAACGCGTTGCGCTGGCGCCACGGGTTTCTGGCCGCGCAGGGCGACATGCCCCCGAACGCAGGGCACCTACCCCGACGGCCCGCCGCGTCCTACAGCGCCCCGGCCAGATGCGGCCTACCGTGGGCTCTGGGCCCGCATGCCCTGGCACCCGGTGGGAGGCTGCCAGCTCCCTGCAGCATTCCTCCCACCCCCACCGCCGGGCACGGAGGGCCCGGCTTGATCCCAGGAGGTTCCCATGGGCTATCTACTCCAAGGGCTGTTCGGAGAACGCTCACTCACCAAGGTCGCCGGCCTGTTTGCCCAGCAAAGCCAGGCCGAGACCTCCATGGCGCAGATGCTGCGCATCGGCGGCCTGCAGGCCGGACAGGTCCGGCTGCTGGGCCCGCAGGATGCGCGCGCATCGCGCCGCGACCTGTTCGCGCGCTCGCTCGAGCCGGAACCGCGCGGCATTGCCCGCACCTTCTTCCAGACCCACATCGTGGTGGGCGCCGCCGGGGCCGTGGCAGGCCTGGCGCTCTTTGCATGGTTCTACAACGCAGGCCACCCCATGATCGTGAGCAGCCCCCTGCTGGCCTTCATCGCCCTGGTGGGTTTTGGCACCACGTTCGGCATGCTGGGCGGGGGGCTCCTGTCGATGCGGCCCGACCACGTCCTGCTCATCACCAAGGTGCGCTCGGCGTTGCGCCACAACCACTGGGCCGTGGTCGCCCACCCCACCAGCGCGGAGCAGGCGGCCAGGGTCAAGGAGGTGCTGCAAGGCCACTCGGCCGAGGTGGTCAGCACCCTCTAGCCCGCTCACCACGGCGCATCCCCGCGCAACGGCGGGTGCGCTACAGGGCCCGCACCAGCGCCCGCACGGCGCGGGGGTAGATCACATGTTCCTGCGTGAGCACGCGGGCAGCCAGGGTGTCTGCCGTGTCGCCCGGCAGGACTGGCACCACCGCCTGGTCCAGGATGGGCCCGACGTCCAGCTCCGCCGTCACCTGGTGCACCGTCACCCCCGCAAACCTGCAGCCCGCGTCGATGGCGCGCTGGTGCGTGTGCAGCCCCGTGAAAGCCGGCAGCAAAGAGGGGTGGATGTTGATCAGCCGCCCCGCATAGTGCGCCACGAAGCCGGGCGTGAGGATGCGCATGAACCCGGCCAGCACCACCAGCGCCGGGGCGTGGCGGTCGATGGTGGCGGCCAGTGCGGTGTCAAATGCCTCGCGGCTCGCGAACGCCCTGTGGTCCAGCGCCTCGGCGGCGATGCCCTGCTCGCGCGCGAAGGCCAGGCCGGCGGCCTCCGGCTTGTTGCTGACCACGGCGGCCACACGGGCGCCATGGCGCTGCTCCCAGTTCTCCTGCTGCGCGGTCCGCACGATGGCTGCCATGTTGGAGCCGCTGCCGGAGATCAAAATCACGATGTTCTTCATAAATTGCACTGCGACGCTCAACCCCGGATTATCCCTGCCATGCCATTCGACCCCGCAACCCGCCCCCTGACCCCGAACGAGGCCCGCGTGCTGGCCACGCTGATGGAAAAAGCCCGCACCGTGCCCGACAGCTACCCCATGTCGCTCAACGGCCTGCTCACGGGCTGCAACCAGAAGACCAGCCGCGACCCGGTGATGCACCTGAGCGACGCCGACGCCCAGGAGGCCTTGGACTCGCTCAAGCTCCTCACGCTGGCCTTCGAGACCACCGGCAACCGCACCACGCGCTGGGAGCACAACTTCCAGCGCGGCGTGGGCGTGCCCGAGCAGTCGGCCGTGCTGCTGGGCCTGTTGATGCTGCGCGGGCCGCAGACGGCGGGCGAGCTGCGCATCAACGCCGAGCGCTGGTACCGGTTCGCCGACATCTCCTCGGTGGAGGCCTTCCTCGACGAGCTGCAGGAGCGCAGCGCCGAAAAAGGCGGCCCGCTGGTGGTGCTGCTGCCCCGCGCGCCCGGCGCGCGCGAGCAGCGCTGGGCGCACCTGCTGTGCGGGCCGGTCGATACCCACAGCGCCGCCGTTCCCGCCCCGGGCAGCGGCGGTGGCGGCACGCCGGCCGCACTGCAGGCGCGGGTGGAGGCGCTGGAAGCCCAGGTGGCGGGCCTGCGCGCCACCGTGGAACGGCTGTGCGCCGAACTGGGCATCGCCCCCGCGCCGGATGGAATGTCGCCACCCGGACAGGAATAAAACGAACGACCGTGCTACAAACAGGACTTCTCAGGAGACAAGCCGCATGGATCTCGCATTCACCCCCGAAGAACAGGCCTTCCGCGAAGAAGTTCGCGCATGGGTCCACGCCAACCTACCCCAGGAAATTTCCCACAAGGTCCACAACGCCTTGCGCCTGACCCGTGCAGACATGCAGGGCTGGGCCAAGATTCTGGGCAAGAAGGGCTGGCTCGGCTTCGGCTGGCCCAAGGAATTCGGCGGCCCTGGCTGGACCGCCGTGCAAAAGCACCTGTTCGAAGAAGAGTGCGCGCTCGCCGGCGCGCCGCGCATCATCCCCTTCGGCCCCGTGATGGTGGCCCCGGTGATCATGGCCTTCGGCAATGCCGAACAGCAAAAGCGCTTCTTGCCCGGCATCGCCAGCGGCGAAGTCTGGTGGAGCCAGGGCTACAGCGAACCGGGCTCGGGCTCGGACCTGGCCTCGGTCAAGACCCGCGCCGAGCGCGTGGGCGACAAGTACATCGTCAACGGCCAGAAGACCTGGACCACGCTCGGCCAGCACGGCGACTGGATGTTCAACCTGGTGCGCACCAGCACCGAGGGCAAGCCCCAGACGGGCATCTCCTTCCTGCTGCTGGACATGAAGTCCAAGGGCGTGACCGTGCGCCCCATCAAGCTGCTCGACGGCGAGTGCGAGGTCAACGAGGTGTTCTTCGACAACGTCGAAGTGCCTGCAGAGAACCTGATCGGCGAAGAGAACAAGGGCTGGACCTACGCCAAGCACCTGCTCTCCCACGAGCGCACCAACATCGCCGACGTGAACCGCAGCAAGCGCGAGCTGGAGCGCCTGAAGCGCATCGCCAAGACCGAGGGCATGTGGGACGACCAGCGCTTCCGCGACCAGATCGCCTTGCTGGAAGTGGACGTCGTGGCCCTCGAAATGCTGGTGCTGCGCGTGCTCTCGGCGGAAAAATCGGGCAAGAACTCGCTCGACATCGCCGGCCTGCTCAAGATCAAGGGCAGCGAGATCCAGCAGCGCTACGCCGAACTGATGATGCTGGCCGCCGGCCCGTTCAGCCTGCCCTTCATCGAAGAAGCGATGGAAGCGGGCTGGCAAGGCGACTTCCCTGGCGGCGTCACCGCCAACGCGCCGCTGGCGTCCACCTACTTCAACCTGCGCAAGACCACGATCTACGGCGGCAGCAATGAAGTCCAACGCAACATCGTGGCTCAGACCGTCCTCGGCTGAACCCAAGTTCCAGGAGACAAGAACATGGATTTCGATTTTTCTGACGACCAGGAACAACTGCGCGATGCCGTGCGCAAGTGGGTGGACAAGGGCTACACCTTCGAGCGCCGCCGCGCCGCCGTGGCCGCTGGCGGCTTCGACCGCGCCGCGTGGGGCGAGCTGGCCGAGCTGGGCCTGACCGCACTCACCGTGCCCGAAGCCCACGACGGCATGGGCCAGGGCGCCATCGACGCCATGGTGGTGGCCGAGGAACTGGGCCGCGGCATGGTGCTCGAGCCCATCGCCCAGGCCTTCATCGCCAGCAGCGTGCTGTCGCAATACGGCACTGCCGCCGTGCAAGCCGCCTGGCTGCCCCGCGTGGCCAGCGGCGAGGCGCTGGTGGTACTGGCCTACCAGGAGCGCAAGGCGCGCTACCGCCTGGACGTTTGTGAAGCAAAAGCCACTCAAGCGCAATCAGGACATGCGGTAACAGCTACAAAAAGCATAGTAGCCGCCGGTGACCAGGCCGATGCCTTCATCGTGCCGGCGCAGCTGGACGGCAAGATCGCCCTCTTCCTCGTGGAACGTTCGGCCGCTGGCGTGACCACGCGGGGCTACGTCACGCAGGACGGCAGCCGCGCGGCGGAAGTGCAGCTGGCCAACGCCCCCGCCACGCTCATCACCACCGACGGCCTGGCCGCGCTGGAGCTGGCCGTGGACACCGGCATCGCCGCCACCTGCGCCGAGGCCGTGGGCGTGATGGACAAGACGGTGTCGCTGACCGTCGAATACATGAACCAGCGCAAGCAGTTCGGTGTGTTCATCGCCAGCTTCCAGGCGCTGCGCCACCGCGTGGCCGACATGAAGATGCAGCTGGAGCTGGCCCGTTCGATGAGCTACTACGCCAGCCTCAAGCTGGGCGCCCCCGCCGCCGAACGCCGCGCCGCCATGGCGCGCGCCAAGGTGCAGCTGGGCCAATCGATGCGCTTCGTGGGCCAGCAATCGGTGCAGCTGCACGGCGGCATCGGCGTGACCGACGAATACATCGGCAGCCACTACTTCAAGAAACTCACGCAGCTGGAAATGACCTTTGGCGACACGCTGCACCACCTGGGCGAGGTGTCGAGCCGCATGCAGGACACCGCAGGCGTGTTTGCCTGAAGAGGACTGTCACGCAACCATGCAATGCTCGTGGGCCCACCGGTCCACGGGCATTTTTTCTTTCTGGAGCCCCCTCATGAACACCACGCACTTGCTGCCACGCCGCTCCCTTCTGGTGGCCGCCGCTGCCGCCGCCAGCCTGGCCCTGGCGGGCTGCGCCACCCGCAGCCCCAGCCTGGCGGAGGCGCCGCCCATCGTCTTCGTGCATGGCAACGGCGACACCGCCGCGCTGTGGCAGACCACCGTGTGGCGGTTCGAGTCGAACGGCTGGCCGCGCGAACGCCTGCACGCCATCGACGTGCCCTACCCGCTCTCGCGCGACGAGGACAGCAAGCCCCAGCCCGGCCGCACCTCGGCGGCGGAGCACATGGCCTACCTGAAGGCCGAGGTGGACAAGGTGCTCCAGGCCACCGGCGCCCGGCAGGTCGTGCTGGTGGGCAACTCGCGCGGCGGCAATGCCATCCGCAACTACGTCTACAACGGCGGCGGCGACCAGACCGTGAGCCACGCCATCCTCGGCGGTACGCCCAACCACGGCGTGTGGGCGGTTCCAGGCTTTCGGGAAGGCAACGAGTTCTCGGGCACCGGCCCGTTCCTCAAGGCCCTGAATGCCCCCAAGAACGCCGCAGGGGACGAGGTGAGCGGCCCGGTGAAATGGCTGACCATCCGCTCGGACAACAACGACAAGTTCGCCCAGCCCGACGGCGTGTGGATCGGCGCCAAGGGCACGGCCACCAACGTCACGGCCGCGGGCCCCGAGCTCAAGGGCGCCACCAACGTGGTCATCCCGCGCATCGACCACCGCGAGACATCCTATTCACCCGCCGCGTTCGAGGCCACCTACCGCTTCATCACCGGCAAGGCCCCGGCACGCACCGAGATCGCCGCCGAGAAGGCCGTGGTGCTGAATGGCAAGGTCACCGGCCTGGGCGTGGATTCCACCGACCCCAGGACCGGCAATTTCAGCAACAACCTGCCCCTGCCGGGGGCGCAGCTGGAGGTGTACACGACCGACCCCGCCACCGGCGCCCGCACCGGCGGCGCCTTGCTGCGCAAGGCCGTGGGCGCGGATGGCCAGTGGGGCCCGCTCGCCGTCCCCACCGGCTCGCCCATCGAGTTCGTGATCACCGCGCCCGGCTACGCCACCACCCACATCTACCGCAGCGGCTTCCCGCGCGGCAGCGACCTGATCCACCTGCGCCCTGAACGCATGGCCGACGCGGACAAGGGCGCGGACAGCATCATCACCCTGGCCCGCCCCCGCGGCTACCTGGACCCGGCGCGCGACAGGATGCTGCTGGACGGCGCCCCGCCCGCTGGCGTGCCCCCCGGAGCGGGCGTGGCATCCGCCAAGGTCAAGCCCGCTGGCGGCGTGCGCGGCATCGCGGCCGAATTCAACGGCGAACGGGTAACGGGCCAGACCTGGCCGGCGGCGCAAGGGCATGTGGTGATGCTGGAAATCAGCCAGTAAGCAAGGCGCCGGCAGCGGCATGCATGGAAAAACCCCACGGGCGGCAAGCGCCCGTGGGGTTGTTTTTTTGTCCTGGGAGGGAAAGCACGCACGGGCGTCAGTGCGAGTGCCCCCCATGGCCTTCGCGCTGCTTGAGGCTGTCGACGATGTTGACGGTCACGCCGTTGGGCAACACCATGTCCGAGGGCTTCATGCCCGGCCTGCAGTCTCCCAGGCGGCGCCCGCTGAACTGCGTCACGCCGGCGTTGCCGTGGGGAACGGGCTGGGAATAGGACACCTCGAACTGCCCTTGGTAGGACTCCTGGAAGTCGCCCGACAGCTGGATGCGCGCGGTGACCCGGTTGTCGTGCACGAAACACACCGTCTGGACGTCGAACCGGGTGCCGTTCTCTCCCTTCTTCACGCGTGTTTCATGGCAATGCTCCTGCCCCGGAACCACGGCAAGCAGGGTCACCGCGTCCACCTGGGGCGTCGTGCACTGCAGCACCTTCTGCTGGCGCATCACCGACTGGCCAGCAGCGGCGATGGAGACCTCCCACAGGCCCGGCTTGCGCGCCGGCAGGGTGTCGGCCTGGGCCAGCGGCAGGCCCAGCGAGAGGGACAAAGAGGCGGCTACAACGAGAGGTTTCATGGATTCAGGGGGTAACGGTGGAGCGCCAGGCTCCGGGGGGGGCCTGGCGCATCCGGGTTGCCGTATCTGTCTATCTGTCAGCGCATCAGCGCATCAGCGGCCCAGCCGGCGGCGGTGCACCCACACCATGGCGGCGAGCAGGGCCGACAGGAGGACCATGCACCACTCCGACAGCGTGGGAATGGCATTGGCGTCCACCGGGGCGGGTGCGAACCGGAACACGGCCGCGCAGTCCGCCGCCACGGACGGGATGGTGTAGGTGGTGAAGTTCGCGTTGAAGCTGCCGCCACCGCAGGTGCTGGAGGCATCCCATGCAGCGCGCATGCCCTTGGCAGGCGACAGCACGATCACCGCGTTCGTCCCCGGCATGACGGACTGCGTCGCAGGGCTGACGGTTCCGCCGCCGGAAAGGACGGAGGCCGCCACCACCGGGTTCGGCACGAAGGCAAATACCGCGGAGCAGTTGGCCGCCACGCCGGGGACGGTGTACACCGTGCTGTCGGCATTGAAGCTGCCGCCCGTGCAGGTGCTGGAGCCATGCAGCGTCGCATGCAAACCCGCGGCGGGAGACAGCGTGACCAGCGCGCTGGCGCCGGGTGGCACGGACTGCGCACCGGGACTGACGGTACCGCTGCCAGAAAGCACGGAGGCCGTCACCACCGGGTTCGGAACGAAGGCGAACGACACGGAACAGGCTGCCGCCACGCCCGGGACGGTGAACACCGTGCTGTCGGCATTGAAGCTGCCGCCCGTGCAGGTGCTGCCTGCCGCCAGGGTGGCGCGCTGGCCGGCGCCCGGCGTGAGCGTGACGACGGCCGTGCCCCCCACTGCCACCGATTGCGACGCAGGCGTGACGCTGCCGCTTCCGGATGCCACGGAAGCCGTCACCGCCACGGGCGCCAGGAAACCGAAGTTCACCGTGCAGTCGGCAGGCACCGGGGCAATGGTGTAGGTGGTGCCGGACCAGGTGCCTGCGGGGCAGGAGCCCGTGGGCGGGGCGCTGGTGTAGCCGGTGGTCGGCGTCACCACGTAGGACACGGAGCCCCCGTTCAGCACCGTCTTCGGCGCATTCGGCGTGATGGCGCCGCCGGTGCCCACAGACGGCGTGACCGTGGCCACGCCGGAGTTCACGAAGCTGAAGTTGACCACGCAGTTTTGGGCAATCGCGTTGGTCGTGTAGGTGCTGCCCACCAGCGCGCCGCCAGTCTGTGCGCCGCCGGCGGCGCAGTTGTCGGTGATGACCGGTGCGTAGCCCGCATTCGGCATGACCATGAACGAGGTGGTGCCGCCCGGTGCGACAGGCTGCGTCACGGCAGGGGTCACGGAGCCGTTGGCGCCCACCACGGGCGTCACATCCAGGGGGATGGTGAAGCTCGCGGTCACGGTCTTGGAAGCATCCATGGACACGGTGCAGCTGGTGGCCGCGCCCGAGCAGCCGCCGCCGCTCCAGCCCGTGAAGATGGAGCCGGCCGGCGCCGTGGCGTAGAGGATGACCTCGGCGCCGCCAGGCTGGTCGGAGGCGCAGCTGGCTCCGCAGGAGATGCCCAAGGGCACCGAAGTGACCGTGCCCGTGCCGATCGTGTGAACCTGCAGGTTGAACAGCCCCGCCCCCACGGGATCGGAGTCGGTGGCCGTGTTGTTGGAGCTTTCACGGTCCCGCACGCCAGCCGGTGCCGTCACCGTGGCCGTGTGCCGGATCGTGCCTGCGCCGCTGGCGGACGGGTCGGCCTGGGCCGCGATGGTGTAGGTGAGCGTTCCACCGACCGGCACCGGGTCCGGCAGGGTCTGGCTCACGGGCCCCGTGCCCGAGGCCAGCGGGCACACGGCCCCGCCCGATGCCGCGCAGGTCCATGCGATGCCGGTCAGCGATGCCGGGGCCAGCTCCTGGACCATGGCGCCAGCCGGCACCGCGGTCGGGCCGAGGTTGGTCACCGTCATGGCGTAGGTGAGGGCCTGCCCCCAGATCACGGCGTTCTGTCCGTCGGACAGGGCCACGCTCAGGTCGACCAGGGGGTCCGTGGTGATCTGGCTCTGGACCAGCGGCCCGAGCAACGGCGATATCGCATCGCCCACGATGGAATAGTTGCCGTGGTTGATGGGGCCGGTGGTGAGCGCCGGCGCCACGAACGACAGCTGGAGCGTGCCGCTGCTGCCCGGGTTCAGGGTTCCCAGGGGGCAGGAGATGCTATCGATCTCGTTGCCCGCGGTGCCGGACACACTGGTCGTGCACGCGGCGGGCACGGAGCCCGGATCGATGCGCAGATTCCTGGGTGTTCCCGGCGTGTTGTCTTGCGGGGACACGATGGTCACCACGGTGCTCGTGAGGGGTACGTCACCCTGGTTCGAGTACGAATAGGTGTAGTCCACGCTGCCGTTGGCAGCCGCGTACTCCGGCGCATCGGCCTTGATGCCGGGGCCCGGCAGGTTGGTCAGGCCGGCCCCCGAATCGACGTAGATGTGGCCCGAGTGCCCGCTCTGGCTGCAGCCCGCCGCGATCACGGTGACCTTGACCTGATCGCCCACATCCAGCACGCCCTCCCCGGGCGCGATATCGATGGTCTGCCAGTTGGTGTACTGGAAGCCCCCCACGGTCTGCCAGGGCACGCCGGACTGGCCCGAAAAGTTGAACGTGTAGAACAGCTGCTTGTTCTTGGTGACGTTGTACACCTCGACAAAGAAGTAGGGCTGCTCGTGCCCGGAGTGTCCGGGGTTCTGCAGCACCGGGGCGATGGCGAAACGCACGTGCGCCTTGCCGTCCGCCGGGTCCACGTCGGCCAGCGTCATCACGGCCGTCTGGTCGATGGCGGCGGCGCGGTTCTGGGCGCCCAGGTAGTTGACGCGCGCGCTCTTGGCCCCATAGAGCGGGAAACGCACTTGCCCACTGACGTTGATGTCGGAGTCATTGCCCACGGCATCGGTCGGCGCGGGCGTGGAGGTGGTGTTGGGCGTCAGCCCCAGATCACTCTCCGAGCCGGGCGGGAAGTTGGCCAGCGCAATGCCGGCACCGGGCACACGCAGGTGCCGGATGTTCCAGCTGTCCAGGTCGCTCTCGAAGCCGCCATTCACGAACGCCGCGTGCGCGGAGCCTGCGGCGGCGAGCAGGGCGAGCCCCCCCAGCCACAGCAGCGCCAGGCGGCGCAGGAAGCGGGACATGCTGCCGCGCAGCCCGCCCAGGAAAATCTCAGTGGTCAATTTGCCGTCTCCTCTTGAATCAGATCTCTGTCGTCGAAACCTGCGGGCCGAGTTCGGCCCAGGCTGCGCCCTGCCGGGACGGCATGCGCAACCATGAAATGGGTGGGGTGGTGGTGGACCGGGGCTCGGGGCACCCGGTCAGCGGGCTTGCGCCAGGGTGGTCAGCTCATGGTGCGAACACGAGCCCTTTTCCAAAGACCGCCCTGACCGGCAGGGCCAGGCCAGTGTCGTCCAGCGTCTTGCGGCGCAGCCGGGTCAGTGCCGATTCGATGCGGTGAAAGTCATCGTCGAGATTGCGTCCGCCCACGGCCTGCGCGAGCGCCTGCTTGCTCACGACCACGCCGGGGTTCTCCAGCAGGCAGGACAGCAGCTCCAGCTCTCGCGTGGTCAGCGAGACGACCTGCTGGTTGGGGGCCCGCAGCGCGCCGCCCACGCTGTCCAGTTGCCACGGCACCGCCGCCAGCGCATCCCCGCCGCCCTGCAGCCGCTTGTTGCGCAGCTGCGAACGGATGCCGGCCACCAGCTCCTGCATGTCGACGGGCTTGACGAAATACTGCAGCGCGCCAGCCTCCAGCCCTTCGATCCGGCTGTCCAGGTCTGCGCGCGCCGTCATCAGCACGGTGGGCACCCCTTGCGCCGCCAGGCGGGTGAGCAGGCTCAGCCCATCCTCGCCAGGCAGGCCGATATCCACGACCACGAGATCGGCGCGCGCGCGCAGCAGGCGCACGTAGAAATCCTCCGCCGACTCGGCCCCCCAGGACTGCAGGCCCGAGCGCGCCAGATAGCTGCATACATTGCTGCGGATGTCCTCGTCGTCTTCGACGACTGCGATGGTGGGTTCAGCGGACATTGAGACGGTCAATTGGGGTGCGAAACAGTTTGATACGTACTATTGTGTCAGTGCCTTTTGCACCGAGCCATGCACGAATACTCACGAATACTCACAAGCCCCAGGCGCCGCACGGCGGTGCCGTGGCACGCCAGGGCGCTTGCCGCGTGCCTTCTCCTGTTTTTCTCCTGCGTGCTGGCGCGCGCGGGCGAGCTGCCGCCGGATTTCCGCTTCCAGCTGGGATGGGACATCCCCATGGACCGGATCGACGATCCGCTCGGCCGGATGGGGCCGGGCGATGCGGCCGCGGCACCCGTCGGCGAAGGGTCGCCGCGGCTGCACCATTCGTTGAATGCGGGCTACCTCGGCCATCCGGTGTGGCTGCGTTTCCAGGTGCCGTCCCTGCCCCCGGATGCCGAACCCGGGGCACTGTGGCTGCTGGCGCAGCCCACCTATCTCGACACGGTCACGCTCTACCAGCGCAGCGCCACGGGGGACTGGTCGGCGCAGGAGAGCGGCGACCATGTGCCGGCCCCCCGGAAAGCCGGCGTCCGCCAGCACCTGTTTCGCCTGGCACCCGGTGCCATGGCGCTCATCCGCATCCAGACCAGCAGCGCCATGCAGTTCCAGGGCAGCGTGCTCGGCGCGCAGGCGCTGGGCGCCAGCCTGGCGGATGCGGAACGCGGCATGGGCCTGCACTTTGGCGCCGTGGCGGCCTTGCTGCTGGGCATCTGGGCCGCGGCGGCCATCTTTCGCACCCGCGCGCTCTTTGCCCTCGCCGTTCTGGGCTCCGTCAGCGTGATCCACATCTTCAACGTGCGCGGCTACTCCAGCCTCTGGGTTCCTGCGCCGTGGACGCTGTGGGCCAGCCATTCGGTCGGGATCGGTGCATTTGCCCTGGCGGCCACGCTGGCCTGGCAGATCAGGGAGCAGCTGGCGAACACCGGCCGCCACCGCCGCACCGGCAGGTGGCTGATGGCGCTCGCAGCCCTGAACCTGGCGGGCATGGCCAGCGTTCCGCTGGGCTTCTACGGGTCCGTGGCATGGGTCAACCTGCTGTCCCTGCTGGCCAGCGACGTGATCGCCATCGTCCTGTGCGTGCTCGCCCTGCGCACGCGCGAGCGGCGGGCCCTGCACGCGCTGCTGCTCTCGGCCTATGGCCTGCACGCGATGGCCGGAGTGCCCATCGCCATCATCATGACCGGCGCGCTGCACTGGAACATCGACGCGACGGCACTGTGGCAATGGGAGGTGATCCTCTTTACCGCGATGATCGCGTGCGCCGTCTTCGTGGGCATGGTCCTGCGCTACCGCGACATCCAGCGCACCAAGGACCTGGCCATCGAACGGCTGGCCCAGTCCGAGCAGTCGCTCGAAGAGCGCATCGGACAGCGCACGGCGGAGCTGTCGCAGGCGCAGGACGCCCTGGGCCAGGCCCTGGAAAACGAACGCGCCCTGCGGCTGGAGCAGCGGCAGTTCTTCCACATGATCAGCCACGAGTTCCGGACCCCGCTCGCGGTGGTGGACAGCGCTGCCGCGGAACAGCAGGCCTTCCCCTCCGCGGATATCAACGCGCAGAAGGACCGGGCAGCGCAGATACGGCGCGCCTGCCGGCGCCTCGCCTCGCTGGTGGACAGCTGCCTGATCAGCGAACGGATGGACACGGCGGGTTTCTCTCTCCAGGCGTCGCCGGTCAACACGGCCGACCTTCTGGAGCATGCGGCGCAGCTGGTCCACTGGTCTCCACGCCACCACCTTCGCCTCTTCACCGACCTCGCTCCGCCGGAGTGGGTCTGCGACGGGACACTGGTGCGCATCGCGCTGTCCAACCTCGTGGACAACGCGGTGAAGTACGCATCCGCAGGGGAAATCTTCATTGCGGCGCGCAAGGGCGAATCCGGGCTGCTGGAGATTTCCGTGGCGGACGAAGGCTCGGGCATGTCGCTGGAGGTCATGAACCGCATCTTCCAGCGCTTCGAACGCGGAGACCGCACCGACCAAAGCAAGGGTTTCGGCCTGGGCCTGTGGGTGACCCGCCGCATCGCACGGCTGCACGGGGGCGACATCACCGTGGAATCGCGGCTGGGCGAGGGGACCTGCTTCACGCTGACCCTGGCCACACAGCCCATGGCCTCCGGCAGCGCCCACCACCAGCGGCAGGTCCGGGCCCGGGGCGAATCATCCTGGGCAACCTGACCCCCGCAGGCGAGCCGCGCCCGGGCGGCCCCCGCAAAGACCTGGAGCTGGTTCTCAGGCCAGCAGGCGCGAGGACTTGGGCACGTGCGCCATCAGGAACTCCATCTGGTCGGCCAGGATCCGCCGGTTGCGCAGGATGAAGTCCTCCCACAGGCTGGGCACGTAGGGCGCGTACAGCAGTGGCATATGCGCCTGTTCGGGGGTGCGCGGCCCCTTGCGGTGGTTGCAGGGACGGCAGGCCGTGACCACGTTCATCCAGTGGTCCTGCCCGTTGCGCGCGAAGGGCACGATGTGCTCGCGCGTGAGGTTGTCTTCGTGGAAATGCCCGCCGCAGTAGGCGCACACATTGCGGTCGCGGATGAAGAGCTTGCTGTTGGTCAGGCCGGGCTTGAGGTCGAACGGGTTGATCGTGGGCACGCCCTTGGTGCCGATGATGCTGTTGACGGCAATCACCGACTGTTCACCCGTCACGGCGTTGTGCCCGCCGCGGAACCGGGCGATCTGGCCGCCGGATTCCCAGCGCACCTCACCGGCGGCGTAATGAATCACCGCCTGCTCGAGCGAAATCCACGATTGGGGCAGCCCTTGGGCCGACAGCTTCAAGACCTTCAAAACACGCCTCCTGGAACGGTAAGTACACAAGGATTCGGAACGCTGATGTCTCGCGGGCAGCCCCGTACCGGGCCGTCCGTGGGTCACAATATACTCCGTTTTCATGACAAATTGGCGTCTTGCGCTTGATGCACCTGCGCATGCTGCTATCAAAAAGATAACAAACCGATGAAGATCTTTCGCGGATTCCACCATCCTGGCATCGCCCGCTCGTGCGCGCTGACCATCGGCAATTTCGATGGCGTGCACCGGGGCCACCAGGCCATGCTCGCCCTGCTCAACAGCGAGGCCGCCCACCGGCAAGTGGACAGCTGCGTGCTGACCTTCGAGCCCCATCCGCGCGACTATTTCGCCGGGGCGCTGCACAAGCCCGAGCTGGCGCCCGCGCGCGTCGGCACGCTGCGCGACAAGCTCACGGAGCTGGCGCGCTGCGGCGTGCAGCAGACGGTGGTGCTGCCCTTCGACGCGGCGCTGGCCGCGCAGTCGCCCGAGGCCTTCATCGACGAGGTGCTGGTGCAGGGGCTGGGCGCCCGCTACGTGCTGGTGGGCGATGACTTCCGGTTCGGGCGCCAGCGCGCGGGCGACTACGCCATGCTGGACGCGGCCGGCCAGGCCCGGGGCTTTGACGTGGCGCGCATGAACAGCTACGAGGTGCACGGTTTGCGCGTCTCCAGCTCCGCCGTGCGGCAAGCGCTGGCCCAGGGTGACATGGACGCGGCCGCGCGCCTGCTGGGACGGCCCTACACCATCTCGGGCCATGTGGTGCATGGCCGCAAGCTCGGGCGCGAGCTGGGCGCCACGGCCGAGGGCGCGGGCGACGGCTTTCGCACGCTGAACCTGCGCTTTGCCCACTGGAAGCCCGCCGCCAGCGGCATCTTCGCCGTGCTGGTGCACGGCCTGGGGCGCGAGGGCGATGCTCTGCTGCAGGGCGTGGCCAACCTGGGCGTGCGCCCGTCGCTCGACCCCGACGACGTCAACGGCGGGCGGGTGCTGCTGGAGACACATTGCCTGCAATGGCCCGCCGAGCTGGGGGCCGAAGGGGCGTACGGTAAAATCGTGCGCGTGGAACTGCTGCACAAACTGCACGACGAGCTCAAGTACGACGGTCTGGCTGCCCTGACGGCGGGCATCGCCAAGGACTGTGCGGATGCGCGCGCCTACTTCGCGTCGGCCCAGGCACCCAATCACACCGAGACCCGGCGCCAGACCACGCGCGACCGAATTTGAGGGGGCTGCCTGCGCAGCGCCTGCCCGGCAGGCCCGACACCTCTTCACGCCTCCTCTTTTCCCGTTTTCTCCGGGCCTGCCCCGGAATGCCCCGTTTTAAGGCTCCCTCATGTCCGACAACGCCAGTACCACCGAATCCACCGCCACGGACTACCGCAGCACCCTGAACCTGCCCGACACCCCCTTCCCCATGCGCGGCGACCTGCCCAAGCGCGAGCCGGGCTGGGTGAAGGAATGGGAAGACAAGGGCCTGTACAAGCGCCTGCGCGACGCACGCTGCGGCGCGCCCAAGTTCATCCTGCACGACGGCCCGCCCTACGCCAACGGCCAGATCCACATGGGCCACGCGGTCAACAAGATTCTCAAGGACATGATCACCAAGGCGCGCCAGCTCGAGGGCTTCGACGCGCTGTACGTGCCCGGCTGGGACTGCCACGGCCTGCCGATCGAGAACGCCATCGAGAAGAAACACGGCCGCAACCTGAGCCGCGACGACATGCAGGCCAAGAGCCGTGCGTTTGCCACCGAGCAGATCGCGCAGCAGATGGTGGACTTCAAGCGCCTGGGCGTGCTGGGCGAATGGGACAACCCCTACAAGACCATGAACCCCGCCAACGAGGCGGGCGAAATCCGCGCGTTCAAGCGTGTGATGGAGCGTGGTTTTGTCTACCGCGGCTTGAAGCCTGTGTACTGGTGTTTTGACTGCGGCTCTTCGCTGGCCGAGTTCGAGATCGAATACCAGGACAAGAAGAGCACCACGCTGGACGTGGCGTTCAAGGCGCACGAGCCTGCCAAGCTGGCGGCCGCGTTCGGCCTGCCCGCGTTGACCAAAGACGCATTCGTCGTCATCTGGACCACCACCGCCTGGACCATCCCCGCCAACCAGGCGCTCAACCTGAACCCAGAGATCGGCTACGCCCTGGTGGACACCGGCGAGCGCGTCCTGCTGGTGGCCGAGCCGCTGGTGGCCTCGTGCCTGGAGCGCTATGGCCTCACGGGCAGCGTGCTGGCCACCACCCTGGGCAAGAACCTGGGTGGGCTGGAGTTCGAGCACCCGCTGTACGATGTGAAAAGCGAGGACGGCAGCCAAGGCTACCAGCGCCTGTCCCCCGTGTACCTGGCCGACTACGCCACGGCCGACGATGGCACCGGTATCGTGCACTCCTCGCCCGCCTACGGGCTGGAGGATTTCAACTCCTGCGTGTCCCACGGCCTGGCGCTGGACGACATCCTGAACCCCGTGCAGGGCAACGGTACCTATGCGCCGGACTTCCCGCTGTTCGGCGGCCAGCACATCTGGAAGGCCGTGCCCGTCATCATCGAAGCACTGCGCGATGCCGGCCGCCTGATGGCCACCAAGGAGATCACGCACAGCTACCCCCACTGCTGGCGCCACAAGACGCCGGTGATCTACCGCGCGGCCGCGCAATGGTTCATCCGCATGGACGAAGGCGAAGGCGTCTTCACCCAGCCCGGCATGAAGCCCGCCAAGACGCTGCGCCAGATCGCGCTGGACGCCATCGAGCACACCAGCTTCTACCCCGAGAACGGCAAGACCCGCCTGCACGACATGATCGCCGGGCGGCCCGACTGGTGCATCTCGCGCCAGCGCAGCTGGGGGGTGCCCATCCCGTTCTTCCTGCACAAGGATTCGGGCGAACTGCACCCGCGCACCATGGAAATCATGGACCAGGCGGCCGACATCGTGGAAAAGGGCGGCATCGAGGCCTGGAGCCGCGTGACGCCCGAGGAAATCCTGGGCGCCGAGGACGCGGCCTGCTACACCAAGAGCACCGACATCCTGGAGGTGTGGTTCGACTCGGGCTCCACGTTCAGCCATGTGCTGCGCGGCACGCACCCCGACGTGCACCACGACACGGGCCCCGAGGCCGACCTGTACCTGGAAGGCCACGACCAGCACCGCGGCTGGTTCCACAGCTCCCTGCTCTTGGCATCGGCGCTGGAAGGCCGCGCGCCCTACCGGGGCCTGCTGACCCACGGCTTCACCGTGGACAGCCAGGGCCGCAAGATGAGCAAGTCGCTGGGCAACGGCATCGATCCGCAGGAGATCAACAAGAAGCTGGGCGCCGAGATCATCCGCCTGTGGGTGGCCGCCAGCGACTACTCCGGCGACATCGCGGGGGACGAAAAGATCCTGGCCCGTGTGGTGGATGCCTACCGCCGCATCCGCAACACGCTGCGCTTCCTGCTGGCCAACGTGAGCGACTTCGACCCGGCCAAGGACGCCGTGCCGTTCGACCAGATGCTGGAGATCGACCGTTACGCCCTCACCCGCGCATCCGAGTTCCAGGCCGAGGTGCTGGCGCACTACAAGGTGTATGAGTTCCACCCCGTGGTCGCCAAGCTGCAGCTGTACTGCTCGGAAGACCTGGGCGGGTTCTACCTGGACGTGCTCAAGGACCGCCTGTACACCACCGCGCCCAAGAGCCTGGCGCGCCGCAGCGCGCAGACCGCGCTCTACCAGATCACGCATGCCATGCTGCGCTGGATGGCGCCGTTCCTGTCCTTCACGGCCGAAGAGGCCTGGAAGTTGTTCGGCCAGTCCGACTCCATCTTCGTGGAAACCTATGGCTCCATCGCCGGGGCCGACGAGGGCCTGCTGGCCAAGTGGGGGCGCCTGCGCGAGATCCGCGATGCGGTGAACAAGGAGATCGAGGCGCTGCGCGCCGCCGGCCAGGTGGGCTCTTCGCTGCAGGCCGTGGTCACCCTCACGGCCGCGCCCGAAGACCATGCGCTGCTGGCCAGCCTGGGCGACGACCTGAAGTTCATCTTCATCACCTCTGCTATTGAATTGGTAGCTGGTAGCGCACTGCAGATCAGCGTCAAGCCCAGTTCCGATGCCAAATGCGAGCGCTGCTGGCACTACCGCCCCGACGTGGGGCAGGATGCCGCGCACCCCACCATCTGCGGCCGCTGCACCAGCAACCTCTACGGGGACGGCGAAAGCCGGGCGCACGCGTGATGGCGCGCGGCGCGGCACTGGCGGGGCGCTCCGGCGCGGGCATGTGGCCCTGGCTGGCCTGGGCCGTGGTGCTTCTGGTGGCCGACCAGATCACCAAGACCTGGATCATCCAGAACTACCAGCTGGGCGATGCCACGTTCATCACCAGCTTCTTCAACATCGTGCGGGCGCACAACACCGGCGCGGCGTTCTCCTTCCTGCGCGATGCGGGCGGATGGCAGCGCTGGCTGTTCACCGGCATCGGCGTGGCGGCCACGATCTTCATCGTGTGGCAACTGCGCGCGCACCCGGGCCAGAAGCTGTTCAGCTTCGCGCTGTCCAGCATCCTGGGGGGCGCGGTGGGCAACGTGGTGGACCGGCTGATGCACGGCTACGTCGTGGACTTCCTGGATTTCCACTGGAATTTCCTCGCCGGGATCTTCCACGGCGGCCATTTCCCGGCCTTCAACCTGGCGGACACGGCCATCAGCGTGGGGGCCGCCTGCCTGATCCTGGACGAGCTGCTCAGAGCGCGGCGCGCGCGCTGAAGCAACACCCCCGCTCCCTGCATCCCAGGCCCGCCGCGCGCGGGCCTTTTGCCAGGCGAAAGGCGGGGAGCGGATTCACCGGCAGGGGCCTGCCCCACCTGTGTAGTGCCCGTGCGGCAGGCGCCACACGCCGTGCCCCGCCCGGCAAAACCCGGACTGCTATCCATGCTATGGAATCGGGAGTATGCTTATATGTCAGTTTTGTGACAAATGACGGAGGGGTGCCTTGCCCGCGCCCGCCCCGCCCCGGAAGCCGCGCCGCCCGGCACCGCAGACCCGTCTGCCCTGGCCTCCGGGCACAAAAGTGAACACGCCACCCTGGCCAGGGGCGCATGATGTGCCCTGCGTCCGCCGTGGGCCAGGCGCCGCGTTTGCGCACGTCACAAGAAGAAGAAACAACGGTTTTCCATGAAGCATCTCTTGAATCTCCTGGCAGCGGTGTCGCTGCTGATCTGGGGCACCCACCTGGTGCGCACCGGCATCCTGCGCGTATTCGGCGCCAACCTGCGCCAGCTGATCGCGCACAGCGTCAGCAACCGGTTCACGGCCGTGCTGTCGGGCATCGGGGTGACCGCCGTGGTGCAGTCGAGCACCGCCACGGCGCTGATCGTGTCGTCCTTCGTGGGCCAGGGCCTGGTGGGCCTGCCCGCCGCGCTGGCCGTGATGCTGGGCGCCGACGTGGGCACCAGCGTGATGGCCGTGGTGTTCTCCATGGACCTGTCCTGGCTCTCGCCGCTGTTCATCTTCGCGGGGGTGGTGCTGTTCATCTCGCGCAAGGACACGGCGGCCGGCCGCGTGGGCCGGGTGCTGATCGGCCTGGGCCTGATGCTGCTGGCGCTGCGCCTGATCACCGAGTCCACCACCGTGCTGACCCAGTCGCCCACCGTGCGCACGCTGCTCTCCGCGCTCACCAGCGACCTGCTGCTCGAGATTTTCACGGGCTCGGTGCTCGCCATCGTGGCCTATTCCAGCCTGGCCACGGTGCTGCTCACCGCGGCCCTGGCGGGCTCGGGCGGCATCCCGCCCGACGTGGCGCTGGGCCTGGTGCTGGGCGCCAACCTGGGCAGCGGCGTGCTGGCGGTGCTGACCACGCTCAAGGCCGACGTGCAGACGCGGCAGGTGCCGCTGGGCAACCTGATCTTCAAGATCATCGGCGTGGTCATCATGACGCCGCTCACGGGGCTGTGGCTGCAGCACGTGCGGCCCTACGTGCCGGAAATCGCGACGCTGGTGGTGCTGTTCCATCTGGCGTTCAACATGGTGGTGGGCATCATCTGCATCGGCCTGACCGGCACGGTGGCCCGCGCGGTGCAGCGCCTGCTGCCGCAGGAGAAGACCCAGGCCGCGGCGGGCACGCGCCCCCAGCACCTGGACCCTTCCGCCCTGGCCACGCCCTCGCTGGCCATCTCCTGCGCCGCGCGCGAGGCCCTGCACCAGGCCGACGTGGTCGAGTCCATGCTGCTGGGCCTGCACAAGGTGATCCGCACGGACGACCTCAAGCTCGCACAGGATCTGCGCAAGCTCGACGACGAGGTGGACGGCCTGTACTCGGCCATCAAGTACTACATGACCAAGATCTCGCGCGAGGCGCTGGATGAGCGCGAAGGCCGCCGCTGGGCCGACATCATCAGCTTCACGATCAACATGGAACAGATCGGCGACATCATCGAGCGCGTGCTGATCGACATCGAGGACAAGAAGATCAAGAAGGGCCGCCAGTTCTCCGAGGCCGGCATGGAAGAGATCAACGAGCTGCACGCGCGCCTGATCGACAACCTGCGCCTGGCGATGAGCGTGTTCCTCAACGGCAGCGTGCGCGATGCGCAGAAGCTGCTGGAGGAGAAGGCCCGCTTCCGCGACCTGGAGCACGCGTATTCGGCCACCCACCTGGCGCGCCTGTCCGACAACACGGTGCAAAGCATCGAGACCAGCTCGCTGCACATCGACCTGATCAGCGAGCTCAAGCGCATCAACTCGCTGCTGTGCTCGGTGGCCTACCCGATCCTGGAGTCGGCGGGCGCGCTGGCGCCCAGCCGCCTGAGGGCCATGGTGGACCAGGCCTGAGGCGGCGGCTTGCGCCCACGGCGGCCCGCCGCCCTTGCGCAGGGGGCAGCGGCCGCAAGGGCCGCCGCGTCAGGCGCCCAGGAAGCCCGCGATCACCAGTCCGGCTTCCAGGGTGAACGCCCCTTGCGCCACCTGTTCGCGCAGGCTGTCGAGGGAAAGCAGATCGAACCGCTCGACCTCCCCGTCCTGGTTGCAGGGCTCCAGGCCGTCGGGCACCTGGGCGCGGAACCAGTCGATGCGCTCCACCATGAAGCCCACGCCCCCGCCCTCGCGGCTGGGCCGGCTGAACAGCACATGGCCGCCGTGCGCCACGCCCGCCAGGGCTTCGATGCGCAGCCCGGCCTCCTCCCAGGTCTCGCGCGCCAGCGCCTGCGGCAGGGTGTCGGCGGCCGCCACCATGCCGCCCATCAGCGTATCCCACAGGCCCGGGTTGTTGGGCTTGGTCAGCGCCCGCTTTTGCACCCACATGCGGCCGTCCGGGGCCAGCCCCACCAGGTGCACGGCCCGCGTGGCGATGCCCAGCACGCGCACGGCGCCGCGCTCCACGGTGGCCACCACGTCGCCCTGCGGATTGCACACGGCCAGTTGCTCATTGCGCCAGGGGCCGCACCGGCCGGCGCCCCGCAGCACCGCCGCCAGGGCGTTGAGCGCCTCGGTGGCCCCTCCCGGGGGCGATTGCAGGTGCCAGGCGGGTGCCCCCTGATGCTCTGTTTTTGATAGCTCGAAGCGCTTGTCGATGGCGCGCGAGGCACCAATCTGCTCCAAGAACCCTTCGGCCACCGAGCCCACCACCTGCCCGGCCGCCAGCAAGGCTTGGCGGGACTGGGCGGCGGGCTGCCGCGCGGCCTGCCGGGCGCCCGCCAGCCAGTGCCCGAACGGCGTGCTGCCGTGCGCCGCGCTCACAGCGTGAGGATGGTGGAGCCGGTGGTCTTGCGCGCCTCGAGGTCGCGGTGCGCCTGCTGCACCTGCGCGAGCGGGTAGCGCTGGTCGATGTGAATCACGACCTGCCCGCTGGCCACCACGCTGAACAGGTCGTCCGCCATGGCCTGCGTGCTCTCGCGCGTGGCGATGTGGGTGAACAGTGTCTGGCGCGTGACGTACAGCGAGCCCTTGGCGCCCAGCGCGCCCGGAGCGAACGGCGGCACGGGGCCCGATGCATTCCCAAAGCTGGCCATGAGCCCAAAGGGGCGCAGGCAGTCGAGGGACTTGTCCCACGTGTCCTTGCCCACCGAGTCGTACACCACCTTCACGCCCTGGCCGGCGGTGATCTCTTTCACGCGGGCCGCGAAGTCCTCGGTGTTGTAGTTGATCGCATGGGCCGCGCCATTGGCCAGCGCGAGCTGGCACTTGGCGTCCGAGCCCGCCGTGGCGATGAGGGAGAGCCCGAGCGCCCTGGCCCACTGCGTGGCGATCAGCCCCACCCCGCCGGCGGCGGCGTGGAACAGCACGTGGTCGCCGGCCTGCAGGCCTTGCACGGGCAGCGTCTTCTTGAGCAGGTACTGCGCGGTCAGGCCCTTGAGCATCATGGCCGCGCCGGTTTCGAAGCTGATCGCGTCGGGCAGCCGGCACACGCACCTGGCGGGCATCACGCGCTGCTCGCAGTAGCTGCCGGGCGGCTGGCTCGCGTAGGCCGCGCGGTCGCCCACCTTCAGGTGCGTGACACCTTCGCCCACGGCCTCGACCACACCGGCGGCCTCCATGCCGATGCCCGCGGGCATGCCGAGCGGGTACAGGCCCGTGCGGTGGTACACGTCGATGAAATTCAGGCCGATGGCGTGGTGGCGGATGCGGATCTCGCCGGGGCCGGGCTCGCCCACGGCGACGTCAACGATGTGGAGTTCTTCGGGACCACCGTGCTGGCGGATCTGGACGGCAAGGCTCATGGCTAACGCTCCTGTAACGGTGAGACAAACGGCGGCCATCCTGCCACGAATCCCGCGAACCTGCCGCAGGCCGGGCTACTTGCCGGCGGGCACCGCCACGCCGCGAGGAGACGGCCCTGGGCGATGGCGGGTGGGCGTGTGGACGGCCGCGCCGCCCTGGGGCCTTGTGGCCGCGCGCAGCGGGGCGGCACGCGCGCCGTTACAGTCCAGCCCCATGACACAAAAACTCACGCCCGGCACGGCGGCGTTGCTGGTGGTACCGCCGATGCTCTGGGCCGGCAATGCCGTGGTGGGGCGGCTGGTGCACGACCTGATCCCGCCCCTCACCCTCAATTTCATCCGCTGGGTGCTGGCCTTCGGCATCCTGCTGCCCCTCGCGCACGGTGTGCTGCGCAAGGACAGCCCGCTGTGGCCGCACTGGCGCCGCTACGCGCTGCTGGGGCTGCTGGGCATCGGGCTGTACAACGCGTTCCAGTACATGGCCCTGCAGACCTCCACGCCCATCAACGTGACCCTGGTGGGCTCCAGCATGCCGGTGTGGATGCTGGGCGTGGGCGCGCTGTTCTTCGGCGCGGGCGTCACGCGGCGGCAGCTGCTGGGGGCGCTGCTGTCGATCTGCGGCGTGCTGCTCGTGCTCAGCCGTGGCGAATGGGCGCAGCTGATGGCCTTCCGGCTCGTGCCGGGCGACCTGTTCATGCTCCTTGCCACGATTTCATGGGCGTTCTACAGCTGGCTGCTGTCGCGCACCACCGAGCCCACCCGCATCCGCGGCGACTGGGCAGCGTTCCTGATGGCGCAGATGGTGTTCGGGCTCGCATGGTCGGGCAGTTTCGCCGGGGCGGAATGGGCCTCGGGCCGCTCGCACGTCGCATGGGGCTGGCCGCTGGCGGCCGCGCTGGCATTCATCGCGGTGGGGCCCGCGGTGCTGGCCTACCGCTTCTGGGGCGTGGGCGTGCAGCGCGCGGGGCCCGCCGTGGCGGGCTTCTTCGTGAACCTGACGCCCCTGTTCGCCGGCATCCTGTCGGCCGCGTTCCTGGGGGAGACGCCCCAGCTCTTTCATGGCATCGCGTTCGCGCTGATCGTGGGCGGGATCGTGGTGTCCTCTCGCCGATAGCGCCGCTGCGGCGGCTCTACTCCTGCACCCGCAAGGTGCCGGCAGAGGACCCAAAACCCGGTTCTTGCGCCGGGAAGTCCGCCACGGTGGCGTTGTAGTTCACGCCCACCATGTGGCCGTTCAGGTCCGTGAGGTACATGAGGTTGCGGACGTCGGTATCGGCGGCCGGCGCGGTGCTGTCCATGCGCACCCAGGCACGCCCGCCAAGGGTGACCAGCGAGGCGTCGCGCATCACCAGGCCCGGGGTGAGCCTGGGCAAGGTTGTTTCCATGGCGGACATGAACGCGGGCAAGGCATCGGGCGTGAGCGGTTTTTGCGCCATGCGCGACCAGGTCACGGCCACGGTGCTGCTGCGCCGGGCGTTGCCCCAGGCGGCCAGCGGCCTGCGCCCGTGCCGGCCGAACTTGGTCTGCAGCTCCTCGTCGGTGAGCGCGGTGTAGCCCGCCGGCGCCTGCAGCCGCAGCGTCCCGCTGGGGGTCTGGAGGGCGACGGGCTCGGCGGCGGCCAGGGTGCAGGCAGCGGCTGCGGCACATGCCAGGGTGGCCCATGCAGCCAGGCGCCCGCGCGCCGTGGCGCTGGCGGCGGGGCGGGTGTGCGGAGAAGGGTGCATATCGGACCTCGCCATCAGCAAAATGGAAAGAGCGAACGGAAGGAACACCATGCGGCCGGCGACTGGCGGCTCAGTCCGCCGCGCCGCCGGCGGCCGGGGGCGTGGTGGCGGCCTGGGTGGCCTCGGCGGCGTTCTGCAGCAGGACTTCCAGGTCGGCCACGGGCCCGGGCATCCCGAGCAGGTAGCCCTGGAAGAGCTGGCAGCCATAGTCCGCCAGCAAGGTCTTCTGCGCCGGGGTTTCCACGCCTTCGGCGATCACGTCGAGCTCCAGGTTGCGGGCCATGCCGATGATGGTCTGCACGATCACGTCGTCGGTGTGCCGCACGCCCAGGTTGTGCACGAAGGACTGGTCGATCTTGAGTTGGTCCAGAGGCAGGCGCGTGAGGTAGGCGAGCGACGAGTAGCCCGTGCCGAAATCGTCCACGGAGAAGCGCACGCCCTTGGTCTTGAGCAGGCCCATCTTGGCGACGGTGTCGTCCACGTTGTCCAGCACCAGCGACTCGGTGAGTTCCAGCTTGAGCAGGTGGGGCCGCGCGCCGGTTTCCCGCAGCACCTCGACGACGCGGGCCACGAAATCGCGCTGGCGGAACTGGCGGGCGCTCACGTTGACCGACAGCTGCACATGCCGGTAGCGGGCATCGTTCTGCCACGCCGCCAGCTGCTCGCAGGCGGTGCGCAGCACCCAGTGGCCCATCGGCACGATGAGTTCGCTTTCTTCCGCCACGCCAATGAAATCACCCGGGGCGATCAGCCCGCGGTCGGGATGGATCCAGCGGATGAGCGCCTCGGCGCCCACGATGCGGCCGTCCAGGTGGAACTGGGGCTGGTAGTGCAGCACGAACTGCCGCGCCGTCAGCGCCGCCTGCAGGTCCCCTTCCAGCTGGGCGCGCACGCTGATGGCGATCTGCATCTGCGGATCGAAGAAGCACAGCGCGTTGCGCCCCTGCGACTTGACCTGGTACATGGCGATGTCGGCCTGCTTGAGCAGATCGACCGAGGGCTGCAGCGCTCCTCCCATCAGCGTGGCGCCGATGCTGGGCGTGCTGTGGTGGGTGTGCCCCCCCAGCGAATACGGCGCGTTGAGCGTGCGCAGGATTTTTTCACCCACGCGCCGGGCATGGGCAGCCGCCTCCTCGCTGTGCTGCGACAGCTCGTGCAGCATGACGACGAACTCGTCCCCGCCCAAGCGCGCCACGGTGTCCTCCCGCCGCACACAGGTCTTCAGCCGCTCGGCGACCTGGCGCAGCAGCAGGTCGCCCACTTCGTGGCCCAGGGTGTCGTTCAGAGTCTTGAAGTGGTCGAGGTCCAGGAAGAGCAGCGCGCCGTACTGCCCGCTGCGCAGGCTGGCCGCGATGACCTGCTGCATGCGGTCCATGAGCAGCCGGCGGTTGGGCAGGTTGGTGAGCGGGTCGTAGAAGGCCAGGCTTTCGATCTCGGCGCTGGCCCGGCGCAGGGCGGTCACATCGTGGTACGTGATGACCAGCCCCCCTTCGGGCGTGGGCCGTTCGGTGATCTGGATCGTGCGGCCATTGGGCAGCACCTGTTCATGGGGCTCCTGGTGCTGCTTTTGCTTGAGCAGGCGCAGCTCCACCCAGCGCATGCGCTCGTCCTCGCTGGCGCGCGGCAGGTGGTGGCGGGAGGTTTCCTCCATCACGCGCCGGAACGGCACCGTCGGCGCGATCACGCTGCGCAGCCACGGAAATATCTCCTCGAACCGGCTGTTCCACTGCACCACGCGGTACTCGCCGTCGAGCAGCAGGAAGCCGCTCACCATCGACTCCAGCGCCTGGTCCAGCGTGGCCTTGGACTGCGCGATCGCGATGCGGGCCTGGGAGATGCGGTCCAGGTAGCGCAGCGCCAGATTGCCGGCCGCTGCGATCATGGCCACGAACAGCAGCCCCGTGAGCGCGATGGCGTTGCGCTGCTCGCGCCAGCCCGCCAGCGCATCGCGCAGCGGGATGCTCGCGGAAATGCGCAGGTCCTGGTACAGGATGGGCCGGTAGACCACCAGCGCGGGCTCCCCACTGAGGCGGGCCGGCGCTTTCCATTCCTGGCCCTTTTCCGCGAGTTCGTGGAGCGGCGGACTGAGCGTGGGCGTGATGGATTCCTCCCGGTTGGGCACGCTCAGCAGCAGCAGCCCTCCCGCGCGCTCCAGCGTGACCTGCAGGCCGCTGATGTCCACCCCCTGCACCAGCACCGAACTGAGCGCGCCGACGGGCACCTCCGCCACCGCGACCACGCGGGCGCTGTCGGCCATGCGCAGGTGGCGAGCGAAGTACAGCACGCGCTCGGACGTGGCGAAGCTCACCACCGGCGGGCTGATCATGAGGGTGGAGACGGGCTGCTCCAGCACCGTCGCCAGGAAACCGGGCGGCAACTGCACGGGCAGCGCGCTGCCGGCGGCGTCGGAGGACGCCATCGACTTGCCGTTGGCGTCCAGCAGGGCCACGTAGCGCACCATCAGGTTCTGCCGCGCCGAGCTGCGCAGCCGCTGGCTGGCCAGCTCGGGATCGATCCAGTCGCGCATGGCGCCGGACAGCCCGAGCAGTTCATCCATGCTGGCCAGCAGCACATCCACCGCCAGCAGGGACCGGTTGAGCGCCGCCTCGGCGCCCGCCACGAAGCGCGTGGCCTGGGCTTCGTTGTCGTCCAGCGCCACCTTGCGGGCGTTCCATGCCAGCGCGGCCGACACCAGCACCACCGCCGCCATGAACACCGCCGCCCCGGCCCATACGAAGGCCTTGATCCGCAGCGGGGTGTTGGACTCACTCATTTCGCGGGGGCCGCCGCCAGGCCGCGGACGGGGCCGATCGTCTGGTTCCACACCTGGGCGCAGCGCACCCCGCAGCGCTGCACCCAGCGCGGCAGCACGGTGGAGGCGAGGATCTCGTGCCGGTTGCGCTCGTCCTGCGACGACACCGGCACCACCACCATGCTGCCCTTGCGGCCCCCCACGCAGGCAGGGGCCCCACGGTTGCAGGCCATGCCATCGGAGGTCTCGCGCTCGGACTCTTCCCAGATGGCGGCCTCCAGCCTGGGCAGCTCGCGCCGCAGCAGCGCACGCAGGTCGGGCGGCAGCGCCTCCCAGGCGGCCTGGTTGGCGCCGAAGATGGCCAGCCCCCAGGTCACGGGCAGCGCATGCATGTGCGAGGTGATCGCGGGCAGGCCCAGGGTGTTGCCCGACATGGTGCCGGTGATCGCGCATTCCGTGTTGCCCGCGGTGAGGCTGGGCACGATCTGCGCGAAACCGGTGAGCACCGGCACGCCGCCCAGCGCCCCGACGAAATCGGCCTGCGTGGAGGAGGACACCCGGGTGCGGCGCCCCGCCAGGTCGGCCAGCGCGCGCAGCGGCTTCTTGCAGAACACCACCTGGGCGGGGTACACGTACACCGCCAGGGCCTCCACGCCATGCTGGTCGCGTAAGACCTTCTCCAGGTAGGGCCGGAATGCCGCCAGCGTGGACTTGAGCGTGGCGATGTCGGGATTGAGGCCGGCCAGGTCGGGCGCGGTGTACTCGGGGTACTGGGCCGTGAATGAGCTCATGAGCGTCGTGCCGAAAGGCACCACGCCCAGCTGCAGCAGGCGCAGCATCTCGGCGCCGGGCACGCCGGCCCGGTCAAAGGGCACGATCTCGGCGTCGAACCGTCCGCCGCTCATGCGCAGCAGCTCCTTCGTCCAGAACGGCTCCTCCTGGCGGGTGTACTGGTTGATGCCCGCCAGGCCGCCCACGATGCGCAACTTGTAGGGCGCTGCGGCGGCCGTCGCCGGGGGCGCGGCCGTCTGGCCCATGGCCTGGGGCAGGCCGCCCAGCGCCGCGCATGCCGCGCACAGCAGCACCGCGGCGCGGCGGCGAAGGCGAAACCTCAGAGCGGGCATGGGCTGCATGGGGGGTTCTGGTACTGCAGCCCGCACGCGGAGCGAGGCCATGAACGGAGCGCCTTCGCGCCCTGGGCGCGGCGAAACCCACAGCGGTATCGGCGGATACCGCATGGATTCGCAACGCTGCCCGGGAGGGGAGTGCGCAGTGTCATGTTCCGGTGCTTTCGGGTTGGAGGACTGGGGGCCCCATTCTTCACCAAGTTTTTCCACCCGGAGGAAAAGCTGTCGGCAAAATGCCACGAGGTACCGCCGCAGAACCTGCCGCGCGCACAAGAACCCACCGCCCGCGGGTGGCCGGAAAGCACCCCGCGCCGCCCCCTCCAGCACGCAGCCCGGGCGCGCCAGCAGCGTTTTCGACGCGCAGGCTCAGGCAGGCGCCTGCGCCGCCGCCCGGATCAGAAGGTCAGAAAGTGCCCTGGTAGGCGCCGCCGTCCGCCAGCACGTTCTGCCCCGTCATGTAGCCCGCCTGCTGGCTGCACAAGAACGCGCAGATGGCTCCGAACTCCTGGGCCGTGCCGTAGCGCCCGACCGGAATCTGCGCCTGCTGGGCGCTGCGCACGTCGTCCACGCTCTTGCCGGCCTTGCTGGCGGCCGCGTTCACGGTGGCGGCGAGCCGGTCGGTGTCGAACTTGCCGGGCAGCAGGTTGTTGATGGTCACGCCGCGCGCGGCGATCTTGCTGCGCGAGACGCCGGCCACGAAGCCGGTGAGCCCGCTGCGCGCGCCGTTGGACAGGCCCAGGATGTCGATGGGCGCCTTCACGGCGCTGGAAGTGATGTTGACGACGCGGCCAAAGCCCCGTGCGGCCATGCCGTCCACCGTGGCCTTGATCAGTTCGATGGGGGTGAGCATGTTGGCGTCCACGGCCTTGATCCATGCGTCCCGGTCCCAGTCGCGGAAGTCGCCCGTGGGGGGGCCGCCGGCATTGGTCACCACGATGTCGAAGTCACGCCCTGGCCCGCCGGCCACGGAGAACACGGCCTCCCTTCCGGGGGCGGTGGTGATGTCGGCGGCCACGGCCAGCACCCGTGGCTTTGGCTGATTCTGCCCGCCAGCGCTAGAATTTTGTGCGGCTTCAGCTATCAATTGAGTAGCAGCCTGATCGAGGGCGTCCGCATTGCGGGCGTTGATGACCACATTGACGCCCTCGCGCACCAGGGCCAGCGCACAGCCGTAGCCCAGGCCCTTGCTCGCGCCGCACACCAGCGCCCATTTGCCTGCGATACCCAAATCCATAACAATCTCCGGTTCTGACGGCTGCACCCTGCGGCCTTTGAAAACCATCATACGTGGAGAGTTGCAAGATGAACTGGCTGCACCGCGGAGCCCTTGCCGCCTGGCTGGCATTGGCCGCATTGGCGCCCCTGGGCGCGCAAGCGCAGGAGTCCGCCGTGGTCAAGCGCGCCACGCAACTGCGCGACACCCCCGCCGACACTGGCGCGAGCGTGGCGCCCCTGGAGGCCAACACCGTGGTCACCCGCAGCAACGAGCGCAAGGGCCCCTGGACCCGGGTGAGCACGCCGCAGGGCGCGACGGGCTGGGTGCACATGTTCGACCTGGGTCCGCAGTCGGGCTCGGCCGCGCCTTCCAGCAACGCGGCCACGAGCGGCCTGCGGGGCCTGGGCGGTCTGTTCGGCGGCAACAGCGGCCCCACGACCACGGCCACATCCACCGTGGGCATCCGCGGCCTGGGCGCCGAAGACATCGCCAACGCGCAGCCCAACCCGGCCGCCGTCGGCCAGGCGGAGGGCCTGCGGGTGAATGCGGACCAGGCACGCCAGTTCGCGACCACCGCCTCCCTGCAGCCACGCGCCGTGCCGCCACTGGCGGCGCCCCAGCGTCCGTCATCCAGCGGCAGCCCGGGAGCCACGGGCTCCTCGGCCAATCCTTCCGACCCCAACTTCAGCCCCAACTGAGGAAAGCCGCCATGCGACTGCCCTTTTCCCCTGCCTGCACGCGGCCGCTGGCCGCTGCGTGCACCGCCCTGGCGCTCACCCTGGTGCCGGTCTGCGGCCATGCCCAGAACGTGATGAACCTGCTCAACTCGCTCGGTGGAGGCACCAGCAGCAGCGGTGGCGGCCTGCTGGGCGCCGTCACCGGCGGCGGCGGCAATGCCGCCCGGGGCGACGACCTCATCAGCCTGCTCACGCGCTCGGTGGAGAGCATCGACGAGCCGAAAGAGATTGAAATCGGCCGCCAGCTCGCCGCCGTGCTGCTGGGCAGCAAACCACTGCACCCGGACATGGCCCTGCAGCGCTATGTGAACAACCTCGGGCGCTGGATCAGCCTGCAGTCCGAGCGCCCCCATCTTCCCTGGACCTTCGTCGTGCTGGACGATCCCGGGTACAACGCATTCGCCGCGCCGGGGGGCTACGTGTTCGTGACCAAGGGGCTGATCGACCGCTGCGCGGACGAGGCCGAACTGGCGGGCATCCTCGCCCACGAAATCACGCACGTCACCGCCAGGCACCACCTGCACGCCATGCGCAAGACCGCGCAGTCCGGCATGTTCACGCAGCTGGTGGCGTCGCAGATCAAGACCAACGCCGTGGGGAACCTGGTGGCCTCGCAGTTCCTCGCCCTGGGCCGCAACCTGTATGCGCGCGGCCTGGACCAGGCCGACGAGTACGACGCGGACCGCACCGGCGTGGCCCTGGCCACGCGCGCGGGCTTCGATCCGTATGGGCTGGTGGCGGTGCTGCAGCAGCTGCGCACGGCCGCGCCCGACAACCCCATGTTCACGCTGGCCCTGGCCACCCATCCGCCCGCCCAGGCACGGCTGGAGCAACTGGAACTGGCCATGGGCAAGAACCTGGATGGCTTCATGGGCGTGGCGCCCGTCACGGTGGCGCAGCGCCTCAACCCCCAGCCTTCGGCGGCCTCTGGCCCCGCCGCCGCGGTGCCAGGCGCGGTGAATCCGGCGGCGGCGCCCGCCCGCAAGCCCGCGCCGCCCGCGCGGAAAAAGACCTCGTAGCGGAGCGGTGCCCGGGGCCCCCAAAAGGTGTGCCCGCGCGGCGGGACAACAAGAAAAAAGGGCAGCGCGCGCTGCCCTTTTCCATGCCCGACAGCGCCCCTCCCCCCGGCCGTATGGCGTGGCATTCGGAGCACCACGGCAAGGGCCTTCATCAGGCCTGCTGGCGGCGCGCGAGCTGCGTGAACACGAAAATGCCGGCGATGACCAGCGCCGTGCCCGCGGCCACCCACACCGTGAAGGGTTCGCCCAGGATCCAGACACCCATGAGGATGGTGGACAGCGGCCCCACCATGCCGGTCTGCGCGGTCATGCCGGCGCCCACGCGCTCGATCGCCATCATCACCATGAGCACGGGCGCGGCCGTGCACAGCGTGGCGTTGAGCACCGACAGCCAGATCACCTCGGGCGCCACCACGGCCGCGCTGAAGGGCCGCAGCACCACGAACTGCAGCAGGCAGCACAGGCACGCCACCGTGGTGGCCAGCCCCACCAGCCGCAACGACCCCAGGCGCCGCACCAGCTCGCCGCTGTAGACCAGGTAGATGGCATAGCTCACCGCGCTCAGGAACACCAGCAGGGTGCCCCAGGCCGCATCGGCGCCCTGCAGGTTGGCCTCGTGGCCAAACACCAGCACCACGCCGCAGTAGCTGATCAGCATGCCCACGGCCTGGCCCCAGTGGATGCCGCGCCGGTACAGCACCCAGCCGAGCATCACCACCAGCGTGGGGTTCAGGTACAGGATGAGGCGCTCCAGGCTGGCGCTGATGTAGGCCAGCCCCGCGAAGTCCAGAAAGCTCGCCAGGTAGTAGCCCGTGAGCCCCAGGCCCAGCACGCCCAGCCAGTCCTTGCGCGACAGGGGCGGCTTGCCCCGGCTGGCCCACCAGGCCATCACGGCGAAGATGGGCAGCGCAAACAGCATGCGGTACATGATGAGCGTGACCGCGTCCACTCCGTAGCGGTACGCGAGCTTGACGATGATGGCCTTGCCGCTGAAGGCGATGGAGCCCAGCAGGGCGAGCAACAGGCCGGTTGCTACATTTTTTCTAGCTGCTAGCGCTTGTACTGATTGGGCTGGAGGCACTTTTTTCTCAAATCTCATCAATAGCCGGCCACCTGGCCATCGCGGCGCGGATCGCTGGCGGCCAGGTAGCCCTGCACCTTGGGGTCGCCCATGCGCCAGATGAACTGGCCGGCACCGAAGTCCTGGTAGGAGTCCTGCAGCACCTCCATCTGGTGCCCCAGGCCGAGCAACCCCTGCACCGTGGCGGCGGGCATGGCGGCCTCGACGTTGATCGACAGCCCTTCGTTGAAGCGCCAGCGCGGCGCATCACAGGCCGCCTGCGGGTTCTGGCCATAGTCCAGCATGCGCACCAGGGTCTGCAGGTGGCCCTGGGGCTGCATGTTGGCCCCCATCACGCCGTAGCTCATCACGGGCTGGCCGTTCTGCGTGAGGAAGGCGGGGATGATGGTATGAAACGGCCGCTTGCCCGGCGCCACCAGATTGGCGGAATTGGGGCCATCGGGGTCGGTGCTGAACGCCTGGCCCCGGTTCTGCAGACTGATGCCGAACGTGGGCTCCACGCAACCCGAGCCAAAGCCCATGTAGTTGCTCTGGATGAAGCTCACCATCATGCCGTTCTCGTCGGCCGCGGTCAGGTAGATCGTGCCGCCCTTGGCCGGATTGCCCGCCCCGAAATCCTGCGCCTGCTTCATGTCGATCAGTTTGGCACGGGATGCCAGGTACGCGTCATCGAGCATTTGGGCGGGTGTCACCTCCATGGACGATGGCTCGGCCACGTAGCGGTACACATCGGCGAACGCGAGTTTCATCGCCTCGATCTGCAGGTGCTGGGACGCAGTGCCATCCACGGGCAGGCCCGCCAGATCGAACTGGTCGAGGATGCCCAGCGCGATGAGGGCGGCGATGCCCTGCCCGTTGGGCGGAATCTCGTGCAGCGTGTGGCCCCGGTAGTTGCGGGCCATGGGGGTGACCCATTCGGGCCGGTGCGCCGCCAGATCCGCCAGCGCCAGGCTGCCGCCCTGGGCCTGCGAGAAGGCCACCAGCGCCTGGGCGATTTCGCCCGTGTAGAACGCCTGCCCCCGCGTGGCGCCGATGGCGCGCAAGGCACGCGCAGCCGCCGCGAACTGGAACAGCTCACCCACCCGCGGCGCGCGCCCCCAGGGCATGAAGCTCTGCGCAAACCCTGGCTGCGACTGCAGCTCGGGCACGGCGGCGGCCCATTTCTGCTGCACCACCACCGGCACCAGGTAGCCGCGCTCGGCGATCTCGGCGGCGGGCTCCATCAGGTCGGCAAAAGGCAGCTTGCCAAAGCGCTCGGACAGGGCCACCCAGGCGCTGACGGCGCCCGGCACGGTGACGGCATCCATGCCGCGCCGGGGCGGCGTCGCCTGCTCCCTGCCGTAGCGGCTGTGAAAGTACCCGGGCGTCCAGGCGGCGGGCGCGCGGCCCGAGGCGTTGAGCCCCTGCAAGGCCTGCCCGTCCCAGAGGATGCAGAACGCATCGCTGCCCAGGCCATTGCTCACGGGCTCGCAGATCGTCATGGCAGCGGCCGCCGCCACGGCCGCATCGACGGCATTGCCGCCCTGCTGCAGCATGCGCAAGCCCGCCTGGGCAGCCAGCGGGTGGGACGTGGAAACGACATTGCGCGCAAACACCGGCAGGCGGGTGCTGGCATAGGAAGAGGTGTAGCTGAACGGCATCGGGCCATTATCTGCCGCTGCCGGCGGCTGCGCCCCGCCCCCTGCGCGGCTTCAATGGCGCTTGCGGAACACCTTGTGGTGCAGCCTTCGCAGAGACCACCAGACGCCCACGGCCACCACTGGAATCGCAATGGCGGCCGTCGTCTCGGGGGAAAGCGGCCAGCCCAGCTTCTGCGCTCCCTTGGCCAGGTAGCTCACCAGGCCAACGATGTAGTACGTGATCGCCGCCACCGAGAGGCCTTCCACCGTGGACTGCATCTGGAGCTGCAGGTCCTGGCGGTGGTTCATCGTGGTCAGCAGCGCCTGGCTGCTTTGCTGCTGCTCGATCTCCACCCGGGTGCGCAGCAGGTTGCTCATGCGCGAGACGCGCTGCGACAGCGCATCCTGCCGGCGGGTCGCCCACTCGCAGGTGCTGCGCGCGGGCGTGAGGCGCCGGTCCATGAACTCGCGGATGGTCTGCATGCCCGCCAGGCGCGATTCGGCGATGTCCTCGATGCGGCGGTCCAGCAGCTCGAAGTAGGCACTGCTGGCCGAGAAACGCGAGTGCGTGGCGGCGTACTGGCTTTCCACCTGCCCGGCCAGCCGGGTCAGGCGGTCCAGCAGCACGGGCTCGGCATCGCGGTTGGCGGTGCGGATGGCGTCGGCCAGCTCGGCCAGCTCACGTTCGGCGAACGCCAGCACGCTGGCCGCCTCGCGCGCCGCGGGCAGGCCCAGCAGGGCCGCCATGCGGTAGGTCTCGATTTCGAGCAGGCGCTGCACCAGCCGCCCCAGGCGGCGCTGCGTCATGCCCCCCGCAAGCAGCACCATGCGCGAGAAACCGTCGGCATGGATGGCGAAGTCGGTGTAGACCTCGCCATGCCCGTCGGCCACGGTGGAGGCCACCAGCGTGTCCTCGTGCAGCACGTGCTTGACCAGCGAGCCTGAGCCAAAGGTGTGCGTGGGCAGCACCCAGAGATTCAGGCTGCACAGGCATTGCCCGGGCAGGGCCGCCAGCCACTCGCGGGGCACGGCATCCACCGCGCTGGCGGGCTCCCGCTCGCCGAAGGCATCCGCCGTCGCGGGCACCATGAAAGTCCAGGAGACGAACTCGGTGTGCAGCTCCCACCGCATGCGGTAGGCGCCCAGGTCCATGCGCAGGTGTGTGGTGTGCGCATCGGGCAGGGCCATGTGGTGGTCGCGCAGGAGGGCGGCGACATGGGCCCGGCTCGCTTCGCGCCCGGCCGCATCGGCCAGCATCACGATGTGCGCGATGGCCAGGGGGGCCGTCATGGCCTCGGGCGGGCGGGCGTGGATTTCGTTGTGCAGCATCGCCCGGTGGGGATGCTGCGGCAGATGGAATGGAGTGGACATGCGGACCTCTGCCCGCGATTGTCCACTGGCGCCGAGGGTGCGCAGGCCCCCGGGCTCTCCAAAAAACAACGGCACCCGAAGGTGCCGCTGTTCTGGAGTCGGATGGAAAAAGAGGTGCGATCAGTCTTCCACGAACGCTTCCTCGCGCTTGTTCTTCACCGAAGGCAGCAGCACGATGACGAGCAGCAGCGCAGCGGCAGCGAGCAGGCCGGCCGACAGCGGACGCGTGACGAACACGCTCCAGTCGCCACGCGACAGCAGCAGCGCACGGCGCAGGTTCTCTTCCATCATCGGGCCCAGGATGAACCCGAGCAGCAAGGGTGCCGGTTCCGTGCCCAGCTTGTGGAAGATGTAGCCCACCAGGCCGAAGATACCCACCATCCAGATGTCGAAGGTGTTGTTGTTAGTGGAGTACACGCCCACCGCGCAGAACAGCACGATGGAAGGGAACAGCCAGCGGTACGGCACGGTCAGCAGCTTGATCCAGATGCCGATCAGGGGCAGGTTCAGGATCACCAGCATGGCGTTGCCGATCCACATCGAAGCAATCAGGCCCCAGAACAGTTCGGGGTTGCTGGTCATCACCTGGGGACCAGGCTGGATGTTGTGGATGGTCATCGCGCCCACCATCAGCGCCATCACGGCGTTGGGAGGGATACCGAGCGTCAGCAGCGGGATGAAGGAGGTCTGCGAACCGGCGTTGTTGGCCGACTCGGGAGCCGCCACGCCACGGATGTTGCCTTGGCCGAAGGGGACTTCACCGGGCTTGAGCTTGGTCTTCTTCTCGACCGTGTAGGCCGCAAACGCCGCCAGCAGCGCACCGCCACCGGGCAGGATGCCCAGCGCCGCGCCCAGTGCCGTGCCGCGCAGCACGGCAGGAATCATGCGCTTGAAGTCTTCCTTGGTGGGGAACAGGCCTTCCACCTTGGCAGTGAACACTTCGCGCTCGTCATCGGGGCGCGAGAGGTTGGCAATGATTTCGCCGTAGCCGAACACACCCATGGCGATGGTCACGAAGCCGATGCCGTCGGTCAGTTCAGGGATGTCGAAGCTGAAGCGGGCCACGCCCGAGTTCACGTCGGTACCTACCAGGCCCATCAGCAGGCCCAGCACGATCATGGCCACGGCCTTGAGCAGCGAACCCGAGGCCAGCACCACGGCACCGATCAGGCCCAGCACCATCAGCGAGAAGTATTCGGCAGGGCCGAACTTGAAGGCCACTTCGGTCAGCGGGGGCGCGAAGGCCGCCAGGATCAGCGTGCCCACGCAGCCAGCGAAGAACGAACCCAGGCCGGCCGCCGCGAGCGCCGGGCCCGCCCGGCCCTTGCGCGCCATCTGGTAGCCGTCGATCACGGTCACCACCGAGGATGATTCGCCCGGCAGGTTGACCAGAATGGCGGTGGTCGAGCCACCATACTGCGCACCGTAGTAGATACCGGCCAGCATGATCAGCGCGGCCACCGGGGGCAGCGCATAGGTGGCAGGCAGCAGCATGGCGATGGTGGCCACGGGGCCGATGCCGGGCAGCACGCCGATCAGCGTGCCCAGCAGGCAGCCGATGAAACAGTAGATCAGGTTCTGGAACGTGAAAGCCACGCCAAAACCCATCGAGAGATTGTCAAATAATTCCATGGTCGGTGCTCCTGCTCAACCCGTGATGAAACTCGGCCACACAGGGAACTGCAGCTTGAGCGCCCAGACGAATGCCACGTAACTGCCGACAGCCAAGACCGTGGCCAGCACGAACACGGACTTCGCATGGAACTCCTGGCCAGCCAGGCTCGAAATGAAGGTCAGCGCATAGATGCCCACGATGAGGCCCATGGCCGGAATGCCCAGGCTCGGCAGGCCGCCCAGCAGGATGCCGAACGCGAAGTTGGCGGCCAGGATGAAGAACAGCGGCTTCCAGGCCCACTTTCCGATCTTGTCGCCATCCTGGGTTTCCACCGTGGTGGCCTTGAAGGTGATCGCGCTGCCGATGATGGCCAGCAGGATCCCCAGCAGCAGCGGGAAGTAGCCCGGGCCCATGCGGGCACCGTTACCGACGTTGTACGTGGTTGCACCCCACGCGAACGCCACACCGACACCCATGAACATGAGGCCGGCAAAGAAGTCTTTTTGACTTTTGATTTTCACGAATTGTCTCCTTGGCGGAAATCTCGACTGCGCGATTGTGGGGGCAACCAGAGCGCGCGCGGATGTGGATTCCACCTACATCCGGTAACGACTGGCCGCCCAGACCCCGCCCGCGCGGCGGACTTCACTCCAGGGGTGGCGTCGCGGTGATCACCTCGTCCAGCGTGGTCAGGCCTTCGGCCACCCGCAAGGCGCCCGCCAGGCGCAACGGCCGCATGCCGTCCTGCACGGCCTGGCGGCGCAGCATGTCGATGGAGGGCGCCTGGTTGATCTTTTCCTTGAGCGCCTCGCTCACCGTGAGCAGCTCATACAGGCCCATGCGGCCGCGAAAGCCGCTCATGCGGCAGTCCACGCAGCCCACGGGCTTGTACGGCTGGTAGCCGCCGCTGAGCTTCCAGGGCTTGACCACCGCCATCAGGGTCTCGCGGTCCGCCGCATCGTCCTTCTGCTTGCACTGCCTGCACAGGGTGCGCACCAGGCGCTGCGCCAGCACCCCGAGCAGGGTGGCGTTCAGGAGGTAGGGCGGCACGCCCAGCTCCATCATCCGGGTGATGGCGGACGGGGCATCGTTGGTGTGCAGGGTCGAGAACACCAGGTGGCCCGTGAGCGCCGCCTGGATGGCCATCTCGGCCGTCTCCAGGTCGCGGATTTCACCCACCATGATGATGTCCGGGTCCTGGCGCATCAGGGCGCGCAGGCCTTCGGCGAAGTTGAAGTCGAGCTGCGGCTGCACCTGCGTCTGGTTGAAGCTGGGCTCGATCATTTCGATGGGGTCTTCCACCGTGCTGACGTTGACCTCCTCGGTCGCCACCCGCTTGAGCGTGGAATACAGCGTGGTGGTTTTGCCCGAGCCAGTGGGCCCGGTCACCAGGATGATGCCGTGCGGGCGCTTGACCAGCCCTTCCCAGCGGGCGGCGTCGTGCTGGGCAAAACCCAGGGCATCGAGGTCCTTGACGGCGTTGTCCGGGTCGAAGATCCGCATGACCATCTTCTCGCCGAACGCCGTGGGGAGGGTGGACAGCCGCATTTCCACCTCGTCGCCGCGCTGGTTGCGCGTCTTGATGCGGCCGTCCTGCGGGCGGCGCTTTTCCACCACGTCGATGCGCCCGAGCAGCTTGATGCGCGAGACCATGGCGTTGTGCACCCCCATGGGCATCTGGTAGACGGGGTGCAGCACGCCGTCGATGCGAAAACGGATCACGCCCTGGTCGCGCCGCGGCTCCAGGTGGATGTCGCTGGCGCGCTGGTCGAACGCGTACTGCCAGAGCCAGTCCACGACCTTGACCACGCCCTGGTCATTGGCGTCGAGCTGCTTGTTGCTCTTGCCCAGCTCGACCAGCTGCTCGAAGCTGCTGCCCCCGGAATTGCCCCCCGCCTTCTGGGCGGCGCGCACCGACTTGGCCAGCGCGAAGAACTCCGCCGTGAACCGGTGGATGTCCAGCGGGCTGGCCACCACGCGGCGCACGGTCCGCCGCGACTGCCGTTCCACCTCCGCGACCCAGTCGTCAATGAAGGGCTCCGAGGTGGCCACCACCACTTCCTTGGGGGTCACCTGCACGGGCAGCACCTTGTGGCGCTCGGCATAGGTGGCGCTCATGGTGTCGGCCACGCGCCCCACGTCCACCTTGAGCGGATCGATGCGCAGGTAGGGCAGTCCTGCCCGCTTGGCCAGGTACTCGGACAGGGTCTCGATGTCCAGCGGCTTGCCGTCGCTGGCGCGCTCCATGGCCACGTTGGCCAGGCGCACCAGTGCATGCTGCGAGCTTTCGGCCTGCGAGCAGCGCGCGATGGTGCGCTGCGCCTCTTCCGGGGAGATCACCTGGTCATCGCTGAGCCACTGCACCACCCGGCGCCAGTCCACCGGCCCCGCATAGGGCCGGACCGCCACGCCATCCGGAGAAACAAGGGATGTTTTCATCGAGAACCTTTCCAGAATGAAGCCATGGGCCGGCGGTGGTCAGGCCACCACCGGCTTGAAGGCCCGCAGCCACTTGGCGGTGGGCAGATCCCAGCGGGCCTGGATGGCCTCGGCCCGCGCGGCCAGTTCGGTGCGCTTGGGGCGGGTGGGCATGCGCTGCGCGAGCACCACGGTGTTGCCCTCGCGCGTGGGCTTGAACGACCAGAGCGCCTCTTCGCCGAAAGCGGTCGCCATGCTCTGCAGGCTGCGGCCGTAGCTCGAGGCCCGGCCAAACAGGTTGACGGTCATGCTGCCGGTATCGGTCAGCAGCGCGCGGCAGTCCGCATAGAAATCCGGGCTGTCGAGCACGGGCGCGGCCGCCTCGTGGTCATACAGGTCCACGGCCAGCGCATCCACCGTGCCCAGCCACATGGGGTTCCTGATCTCCTGCGCGGCATCGGCCAGCACCACGCGCAGCTTGGGCCCGTCGGGCGGCAGCTTGAACCACTGCCGGCACACCGCCAGCACCTGGGGGTTGAGCTCGATGGCCGTGGTGCAGATGCGCAGCTTCTTGTGGCAGAACTTGGTGATGGCGCCCGCTCCCAGCCCCAGCTGCATGGCATGCCCCTTGGACACCTGGGAGGGCTCGGCGAACAGCAGCCAGGCCATCATGCGCTGCACGTATTCCAGCTCCAGCTCGAAGGGCTCGGCCACGCGCATGGAGCCCTGGATCCAGGGCGTGCCCAGGTGCAGGTGCCGCACCTCGCCATCGTCGGAGACGCTGACTTCGGGCAGTTCGCGGGGGGTGGTGTTCTTTTTTCGGGTCATTCCAGGCAGTCAAAGCAGTCCGTGGGCGGCCATCAGCTCCGCCCAGGCGGCCAATTTACGTTCAAAGCTCCAGGAGGCGTTGGCCGGGCTGGTGGAGGGCAGGCGCACGGCATCGACCGGCGGCAGGCACATCGGCCCCAGGCTTCGCAGCACCGCCGGGGCATGCCGGTAGCTTTCGGCACCGTTGTGGGCCACGGCCGCCAGCCGGGGGCAGCGCCCGTGCAGGCGCGCAAAGTCGTTGACCTTCGCGTTGCGGATGCTGGTGTCCAGGCTGCCTTCCCGCTCGCAGCTTTCATAGACATCCCACAGCCCCAGCCCCCGCGCCAGCAGCCATTCGCAGCGCTGCGCGTAGGGATCGCCGCTCCCTGCGGGCGGCAGGGGGTGCCCTGGCCAGAGGGCCTGCAGGATCTTCCAGAAATGGTTCTGCGGATGGGCATAGTACTGGCGCGCCCGCAGCGAGGCAGCGCCCGGAAAGCTGCCCAGGATCAGCACCACCGTCCCTTCGCCAGCGATGGGCGGCAGCCCCTGCCACCGGGTGGTGGCGGGCACGGGCATGGAACCAGGTGCATGGACATCAGGCATGCGCCGATTCTGGACTGAAACCGCGCCAGCCCCTGTGCGCGTTCACAAAAAAAGATAGCTGCAAACCGTGCACCACACAGCCGAAACCTCCAAAATTACTCCTCATTTGGAGCTTCCAGCGGCACCAGCGCCGCGATCCGGGGCAGCGCCGCGCGGGCATTCGCGGTGGTGGCCCGCGCGAGGATCCGCGCGGACTGGCCCCGCAGCTGCGCCAGCGCCTGGGCGATGCGCGGCAGCTCTGCCGGCGCGTTGCGGCCCTGGGACCGGCCTTCGGCGCGCTGCGCCGCCGTGGTGTACAGCCAGTGGGGCGGGATGTCGGGTGCATCGGTCTCCAGCACCAGTGCATCCCCGGGCAGCTCGGCCGCCAGGCGGCGCAGCTGCAGCGCCCGGTCGTAGGTCATCGCGCCGCCGAAACCCAGCTTGAACCCCAGCCCGATGAAGGCCTGCGCCTGCTGCAGGCTGCCGTTGAAGGCATGGGCGATGCCGCCCTGCACGGGCAGCTCCCGCAAGCCCTTGAGCAGCCTGTCGGCGGAACGCCGCACATGCAGGATCACGGGCAGATCGAACCGGCGTGCCAGCTGGAGCTGCGCGCGGTAGAACCGCTCCTGCCGGGCGGGGTCCAGGCCGCCCACGAAATAGTCCAGACCGATCTCGCCGATGGCGGCAAGGCGCGGGTCCGCGTGGTGCTGCTCCAGCTCCTGCGCCAGGAGATCTAGGTCCCCGTCGTCGGCGCGCCCCGTGCACAGGGGGTGGATGCCAAGCGCATAGCTGTCCCCATGCCGGTGCGCCAGCTCCCGCACGGTGCCCCAGTTGCCGCGCTCGACGGCCGGGATCACGCAATGCGCGACGCCGCGTGCACGCGCCTCCTGGCGGACCGCGTCGCGGTCGGGGTCGAACTCCGGGGCATCCAGGTGGCAGTGCGTATCGATCCAGGCGGTCATCCGGCCATGATGCCTGACGAAACCTTGGATGTGCATCCGGCCGCGATACGTGCTAACGTGAAAACCATGCGCTTTTCCCCGGCGCAGTAGAAAAGGTGACTAGGATGCCCCGGCCCGCCCTCTACAGCAGCTCCCGCCCTGCCCGCCGCCCCCCGGCGCAAGCGGCGGCCACGCTCCCCGCACCCACGGCCGATGCCGATGGAGCCGCCCCCCTTGCGCCTCCGTCTCCTGCGCCTGCCGCCACCGCGGGCGGCACGACGCTGTCCCGGCGCCACGTGCGCGGCCTGTGGACCATGATCGCGCTGCTTGGCGCCCTGCTCATCGCCAGCCTGTGGCTGCACCAGGGCCCCGCCCCCCGCAGGATCACCCAGGAAGACATCGATGCCGCCGTGCTGCGCACGCTGGAGACCACCACCCCGCCCTCCGCCGCTGCGCGCGCGGCGGAAGCGATTTCGCCCTCGGTGGTGCGTGTCGTGGGCTACGGCCGCGGCAAGAATGGCAAGGAGGAAGTCGAGCGTGGCGTGGGCACCGGCGTGGTCATCGTCGACAAGGGCATCATCCTGACCAACCTGCACGTGGTGGCGGGCTCCGACCGCATCGCCATCACCTTCCATGACGGCCTGGAGACCACGGCCAGCATCACCGGCGCACAGCCCGAAAACGATCTGGCCGTGTTGCAGGCCCACAAGGTGCCCGACGACCTGTTCGCCGCCCCGCTGCGCTCCACCCAGGACCTGCGCCCCGGCGACCATGTGGTGGCCGTGGGGTTTCCCTTCGGCATCGGCCCCTCCGCCTCGGCCGGCGTGGTGTCGGGCCTCAAACGCGAATTCACCTCGCCCGAGGGCAAGCGCCAGCTCAGCAACCTGATCCAGTTCGACGCCGCAGCCAACCCGGGCAACTCCGGCGGGCCGCTGGTCACGCTCGACGGCGAGGTCGTGGGCATCGTCACCGCCATCCTCAACCCCACCCCGGCGCGCACCTTCATCGGCATCGGCTTCGCGGTGCCCATCGAGAACGCGGCCTCGGCCGTGGGCATGCCGCCGTTCTAGCATGCAATACCCCCTGAGTCGCTTCGCGCCTTCCCCCTCTCCTTCGGGAGGGGAACGCACCCTGTGGCATGGGCCGCGTACGGCTCGCAGCATCGTTGAACCCTGACAAGGAAGGAAAGCCATGGAAGCCACAACGAACACCGCCACCCTGATGGAACAGGTGCTCTACGAAGTCAAGCGCGTGGTGGTGGGCCAGGACCGCTTTCTCGAACGCGTGATGGTGGCCATGCTCGCCCAGGGCCACCTGCTGGTCGAAGGCGTGCCGGGACTGGCCAAGACGCTCACCGTGAAGACGCTGGCCAGCACCATCCAGGGCAGCTTCAAGCGCATCCAGTTCACGCCCGACCTGGTGCCCGCCGACCTGGTGGGCACGCGCATGTACAACCAGAAGACCGGCGAATTCAGCACCGCGCTGGGCCCCGTGTTCACCCACCTGCTGCTGGCCGACGAGATCAACCGCGCGCCCGCCAAGGTGCAGAGCGCGCTGCTGGAGGTGATGCAGGAACGCCAGGTCACGATCGCGGGCGAGACCCACAAGGTGCCCGAGCCCTTCCTGGTGATGGCCACGCAGAACCCCATCGAGACCGAGGGCACCTACGCGCTGCCCGAGGCCCAGGTGGACCGCTTCATGATGAAGGTGCTGCTGGGCTACCCCACCGAGGAAGAAGAGTTCGTGATCGCCCAGCGCGCGCTGGACCTGCCCGTGCAGGTGCTGCCCGTGGCCACCACCGCGCAGCTGGCGGCGCTGCAGGCCGAATGCCGCACGGTGTATGTAGACCCGTCGATGCTGCAATATGCCGTGAAGCTGGTGGCCGCCACCCGCGAGCCCGCGCGGCATGGCCTCAAGGACCTGGCCGGCTACATCAGCTGCGGCGCAAGCCCGCGCGCCACCATTGCCCTGGCCGAGGGCGCTCAGGCCCTGGCTATGCTGCGCGGGCGCAACTACGTGCTGCCCGAGGACATGACCGCCCTGGCGGCCGACGTGCTGCGCCACCGCGTCGCCCTGTCGTACGAGGCGCTCTCCGAAGGCCTGGACGCCGACGCGCTCATCCAGCGCATCATGGCCAAGATACCGGCGCCCGCGCGCCCGCTGCACCATGAGCAAAAAGCCGCCTGACCCCCCCGGCGCCACGGTCCACGTCCTGCCCACCCTGCCGGGGCAGGCCGACCGCCTGCTGCGCGAGCTGGAGTGGAAGGTCATCCGCCGGCTCGACGGCCTGCTGCAGGGCGACTACCGCACCCTGATGCGCGGCACCGGGCTGGACCTGGCCGACCTGCGCGAGTACCAGCCGCACGACGACGTGCGCCACATCGACTGGAACGTGACCGCGCGGCTGAACACGCCGCACGTGCGCGTGTTCACCGAAGACCGCGAAATGACCGCCTGGTTCCTGCTGGACCTGAGCCCCTCCATCAGCTTCGGCCCCGAGGGCCATGCCAAGCGAGACATCCTCACGGGTTTCGTGGCCGTGCTCTCGCGCCTGCTCACCCGCCACGGCAACCGCGTGGGCGCCATGCTGTACGGCGGCGCCAGCGGCCAGGCCGAACGCGCGGTGGACGCCGTGCTGCCGCCGCGCAGCAGCCGCGCCCATGTGCTGCACCTGGTGCACCGCCTGCTGGCCCCTGAAAAGGCGGCCACGCCCACACGCGCGAAGGGCGGCGGCGCCGCCACCGAACTGCACCGGCTGCTGCAGGCGGGGCTTGCCAACCTGCGCCGCCGCGCCACCGTGTTCGTGGTGTCGGACTTCATCAGCGCGCCCGGCTGGGAGAAACCCCTGGCCCAGCTGGCGCAGCGGCACGACGTGGTGGCCGTGCGCCTGCTGGACCCGCTGGAGCTCGCGCTGCCGGACGTCGGCCTCATCACGCTGCGCGACGCCGAAAGCGGCGAGCAGCTGCAGGTGGACACGCACGACGCGGCCTTTCGCCGCCGCTTCGCCCACCTGGCCGCCGAGCGCGAGGCCGCGCTGCGCGAGGGCCTGGCCCGCGCCGGCGCCGACACGCTGGAACTGTGCACCGACGACGACCTGGTCGATGCGCTGCTGCGCTTCATGGACCTGCGCCAGCGCCGCGTGCGGGCCCCGCGCGCCCCCTCCGCCCCCGTGCCCTCGGAAGCGGCCCTGCCCACCGCCGCCTGAACCACCACGCCACCAAGGACCGCACCATGGTTTTTCTCTGGCCCACCCTGCTCTGGCTGCTGCTGGTCGCGCCCTTGCTGGTACTGCTGTACTGGTGGCTGCTGCACCGGCGCAAGAAGACGGCGCTCAGCTACTCCAGCCTATCGCTGGTGCGCGAGGCCATGGGCCCCGGCCAGCGCCTGCGGCGCCACATCCCGCCCGCCCTCTTCCTGCTGGCGCTGATCGCCCTGCTGCTGGCGGCCGCGCGCCCGCTGGCCGTGATCACCCTGCCCTCGCAGGACCAGACCATCATGCTGGCCATGGACGTGTCGGGCAGCATGCGCGCCGCCGACGTGGAGCCCGACCGGATCACCGCCGCCCAGAATGCCGCCAAGGCCTTCATCGCCGAGCTGCCGCGCCACGTGCGCGTGGGCATCGTGGCGTTCGCGGGCAGCGCGCAGCTGGCCCAGTTGCCCACGCAAAGCCGTGAAGACCTGGTCAAGGCCATCGACAGCTTCCAGCTGCAGCGCGGCACGGCCACGGGCAACGGCATCATGCTGTCGCTGGCCACCATTTTTCCGGATGCGGGCATCGACATCGCGGCGCTGGGGGGCCGCCAGGCGATGCGTCCCAAGCCCATCGACGAGATCGGCAACAAGCAGGACCCCGCCAAGCCCTTCACCCCGGTGGCGCCGGGCTCCTACACCTCGGCGGCCATCATCATGCTGACCGACGGGCAGCGCACCACGGGCGTGGACCCGCTTGAAGCCGCCAAGTGGGCGGCGGACCGCGGCGTGCGCGTGTACACCGTGGGCGTGGGCACCGTGCAGGGCGAGACGATAGGGTTCGAAGGGTGGTCGATGCGCGTGCGGCTCGACGAAGAAACCCTGAAGGCCGTGGCCACGCGCACGAACGCCGAGTACTTCCACGCGGCCACGGCGGCCGACCTCAAGAAGGTCTACGAAACGCTCAGTTCGCGATTGACGGTGGAGAAGAAGGAAACCGAGATCTCTGCCCTGCTGGCACTGGCGGGCGCCGTGCTGGCACTGCTGGCAGCAGCACTTTCGGTCTGGTGGTACGGGAGGGTGATGTAGGCCCCCGGCGCCACGCGAGCCCGCAGGCAGGCAGCCACGCCAGCGGGCATGCACGGATAGCGGCCCATGGCCGCCCGTGCCGGGGATCATGGCTCGAACCTGAGGAGACATTTCATGCGCTTCCTGATCCAGATCGCAGCCGTGGCGCTGCTCGCCATGGCCGCCGGCTCCGCGCTGGCCCACAACTGCCCCAACGAGATGAAGGCCATCGACGCCAAGCTGGCCACCCATCCGGCGCTGACGGCCGACAACGCCGCCAAGGTCAAACAGCTGCGCGCGGAGGGCGAGGCCCAGCACAAGGCCGGCAAACATGACGACTCGATGAAATCCCTGGCGCAAGCCAAGAAGATCCTCGGCATCTAGACCCGCCCCGCCATCCTCGCACCCTGCGCAGGCCGCAGGTCGCCGGCTGGCGAGGCGAGGAACGCCGGACCCGGGCCAGATATCAGGTCAGGTGGCCGAGCACCAGCCGCACCACGCGGCTGCAGCGCACGGCCAGGGATTCGTCGTGCGTGACCATCACGAACGCCGTGCCCTGGTCCCGCGCCAGCTGCATCATCAGTTCAAACACGCCGTCGGCCGTGGTGCGGTCGAGATTGCCCGTGGGCTCGTCGGCCAGCACGCAGGCCGGACGGGTGACCAGTGCCCGGGCGATGGCCACGCGCTGGCGCTCCCCCCCCGACAGCTCGGCCGGACGGTGGTGCAGGCGCTCCTTCAGCCCGACGGCGGCCAGCACCTTCGCGGCCTCGTGCTGGCACTGCTCGTACGGCATGCGGCGGATGCGCAGCGGCATGGCCACATTGTCCAGCGCGCTGAACTCGGGCAGCAGGTGGTGGAACTGGTAGATGAAGCCCAGGTGCTGGTTGCGCAGCTGGCCCTGCCGTTCGGCGGAGAGGGACGACATGGCCTCCCCCTTCAGGCGCACGGTGCCCGAGGTGGGCGCATCCAGCCCGCCCAGCAGGTGCAGCAAGGTGCTCTTGCCCGAGCCCGAGGCGCCGACGATGGCCAGCGTCTCGCCCGTGTGGACCCGCAGGTCCACGCCCTGCAGCACGGTCACGTCCAGGCGCCCTTCGGTGAAGCGCTTGGTCAGGCCGTGCGCCTCCAGCACCACCGGGCCATTCAAGCCCGCGTGGGCGGCGGGCGCCGCCTTGAAGGGCCGCGGGGACACGCCAGTGCCGAGCGTGGGGGTCGTATTACTCATAGCGCAGGGCCTCGGCAGGATTCACACGGCTGGCACGCCAGCTGGGGTAGAGCGTGGCCACGAAGGCCAGCACGAGCGAGATGATGCCGATGGGCAGGATGTCGCTGCTCTGCGGCTCGCTGGGCATCTTGCTGATCAGGTAAATGTCCTTGGGCAGGAAACTCGCGTTCAGCGCCCTCTCGATGGCCGGCACGATCACGTCGATGTTGAAGGCGATGGAGAGCCCCAGCAGCAGGCCCACGGCCGTGCCGATCACGCCCACCATGGCGCCCTGCACCACGAAGATGCCCATGATGCTTTTCGGGCTGGCGCCCAGCGTGCGCAGGATGGCGATGTCGGCGCGCTTGTCGGTCACCGTCATCACCAGGGTGGACACCAGGTTGAACGCCGCCACGGCCACGATGAGCGTGAGGATGATGAACATCATGCGCTTTTCAAGCTGCACGGCCGCGAACCAGGTGCGGTTCTGCTGCGTCCAGTCGCGGATGAGCAGCTGGCCGCTTAAGGACCCCGCCAGCTGCTGGGCCACGTCGCGCGCCTGGTGCAGGTCCTTGAGCTTCAGGCGCACGCCCGTGGGGCCTTCCAGGCGGAAGATGCGCTGGGCGTCCTCATGGTGCAGCAGCACCAGCGCCGAGTCGTATTCGTAGTGGCCGGAATCAAACGTGCCCGCCACCGTCATCTGCTTGAGGCGTGGCACCACGCCCGCCGGGGTCACCTGGCCCGCGGGGGCGATCAGGGTGACCACATCGCCGGCGCGCACGCCCAAAGCGCGGGCCAGCTCGCCGCCCAGCACCACGCGGAATTCGCCGGGCACCAGCAGATTGAGCGTTTTTTCGTTGGTGGCGGCCAGGTCCGTCACCGCGCCTTCCAGCGCCGGGTCGATGCCGCGCACCAGCGCGCCCTTCATGTCCTCGCCGCGCGCCAGCAGCGCCTGCGCGGCCACGAAGGGTGCGGCGCCCACCACGTTGGGGTTCTGCTTGGCCTCGGCCAGCGTGCGCGCCGGGTCGGGCAAGGCAGCGCCCTGGGGCGCAAAAATCTCGATGTGCGAGACCACGCTGAGCATGCGGTCGCGCACTTCCTTCTGAAAGCCGTTCATCACCGACAGCACGATGATGAGCGCCGCCACCCCAAGCGCGATGCCCAGCATGGACACGCCCGAGATGAACGAGATGAAGCCATTGCGCCGCGTGGCGCGGCCCGCGCGCGTGTAGCGCCAGCCCAGGGCCAGTTCGTAGGGGATTTGCATGAATAAGGAAAGAAGGCACTGCAGGGTGCGGAATGCACGCCACAGGCCGGCCAGATTGTGGCATCCCGGACAATAGGCCCATGTCGGACACCACCCATTTGCTCATTCCCTACGCCGCCAGCGCCTCCCCGGGATGCCAGCAAGCCCTGCAGGGCCTGGCCCTGCCCCACCTGGACCGGCTTCTGGCCCGGCTCAGCCCCCATCCCGCCCAGAGTGACAGCGGCGAGGAAACAACCTTCTCCGCCCCCCACGAACGCGCCCTGGCGCGCGCCCTGGGCCTGCCTGCGCAGGACGGCCGCATCCCCTGGGCCGCGTGGCACCGCCACCAGCAGGGCCAGCCCGCCGATGGAGCGGCCTGGGCCTTTGTCACGCCCTGCCAGTGGCAGGTCAGCACCGACCACGTCACGCTGCGCGACCCCGAGCACCTCGCGCTGGACGAGGCCGCATCGCGCGCGCTGCTGGCCATCGTGTCCCCCTGGTTCGCCGAAGACGGCATCACCCTGCACTACGACCAGCCCACGCGCTGGCTGGCCCGCAGCCCGCTGTTTGCCCTGCTTGCCACCGCCTCGCTGGAACGCGTGCTGCTGCGCGACGTGCGCGCCTGGATGCCAGATGCGCGCGAGGCCCGCACGCTGCACCGCCTGCACAGCGAGATGCAGATGCTGCTCTACACCCACGCCTTCAACGACGAGCGCACGGCGCGCGGGCTGCCGGTGATCAACTCGTTCTGGGTGCATGGCACCGGCCCGCTGCCTGTGCCCGCCCCCACCTCCGCCACTGCGCCGACGGTACCCACCACCCTGCGCGGCGCGGCGCTGAATGAAGACTGGCGCGCCTGGGCCGCCGCCTGGACCGCGCTGGACGCAGGCCCGGTGGCCGACCTGCTGCGCAAGGCCGAAGGCGGCACGCCCGTGCTGCTGACCCTGTGCGGCGAGCGCAATACGCTGGCCTTCCACACCGCCCCCCGCACCCTGGCCCAGCGTTTTCAAAGCCTTTTCAGGCCCCAGCGCTTTGCAGAACTGCGCGAGAAGCTATGAAAATAGTAGCAAGAGACATCCCCCCCCGCGCCGCCTGGGTGCTGGAGCAAGCCGGCGTGCACCCGCTGCTGGCCCGCCTGTATGCCGCGCGCGGCGTGCGTGCCAAGGACGAGCTGGACGACGGCCTGGGCCGCCTGCTCCCTCCCTCGGGTTTGAAAGGCATTGACACCGCCGCCCGCCTGCTGGCCGACGCCATGGCGCAAAACAAGCGCCTTGTCATCGTGGCCGACTACGACTGCGACGGCGCCACCGCCTGCGCCGTGGGCGTGCGCGGCCTGCGGTTGCTGGGCGCGCAGCACGTGGACTACCTCGTGCCCGACCGCGTGACCGACGGCTACGGCCTCACGCCCCCCATCGCCCGGCGCGTGGCCGAGCGCGGCGCCGACGTGCTCATCACCGTGGACAACGGCATCGCCAGCGTGGACGGCGTGGCCGAGGCCAAGGCGCTGGGCCTGCAGGTGCTCGTGACCGACCACCACCTTCCCGGGCCCGAACTGCCGGCGGCCGACGCCATCGTCAACCCCAACCAGCCCGGCTGCACGTTCGAGAGCAAGTCCATGGCCGGTGTGGGCGTGATGTTCTACGTGCTGCTGGCGCTGCGGGCCGAGCTGCGCGCACGCGGAATCTTTGATGCGCCGAGTGCCGCCGGGCCGCCCCAAGGCGCGAGCGCCCCCCTGGGGGGCAGCGAACCACACGTAGTGGGGAGCGTGGGGGCGCACCAGCCCTTGCAACCCAAGCTCGACCCGCTGCTCACGCTCGTGGCGCTGGGCACCGTGGCCGATGTGGTGAAGCTCGACGCCAACAACCGCCGCCTGGTCGCCCAGGGCTTGAAGCGCATCCGCGCGGGCCAGATGCCCGCAGGCATCGCCGCGCTGTTCCATGCCGCAGGCCGCAAGGCCCCGGTGGCCACCACGTTCGACTTTGGCTTTGCGCTGGGCCCGCGCATCAATGCCGCGGGTCGCCTGGCCGACATGACGCTGGGCATCGAATGCCTGCTGACCGACGACGCAGGCCGCGCCGCCGAGTTGGCGGGCCTGCTCGACGGCATCAACCGCGAGCGCCGCGAGATCGAGGGCGGGATGCGCGACCAGGCCATGCTGATGGCCGAGAGCCTGTTCCAGGAAGACGAGGAGCCGCCCCCGGCCATCAGCGTGTTCGACCCCGACTTCCACGAAGGCGTGGTGGGCATCGTGGCCAGCCGCATCAAGGACAAGCTGCACCGCCCCACCTTCGTGTTCGCGGCCAGCAGCGCACCGGGCAAGGAGCACGAGCTGAAGGGCTCGGGCCGCTCCATCCCCGGCTTTCACCTGCGCGATGCGCTGGACCTGGTGGCCAAGCGCCACCCGGGCGTGCTGCTGAAGTTCGGCGGCCATGCCATGGCGGCGGGCTGCACCGTGGCCGAAGAAGCGTTCGATGTGTTCGAGCGCGCCCTGGCCCAGGTGGCGCAGGAGTGGCTCGATGCCTCCACCCTCACCCGCCGCATCGAGACCGACGGCCCCCTGGCCCCCGAATACTGCCGCGCCGACATGGTGGACACCCTGCACCACGAGGTCTGGGGCCAGGGCTTTGCGCCCCCCACGTTCAGCGAAGAAGTGCAGATCGTGAGCCAGCGACTGGTGGGCGAGTCCAAGAACCATCTGTCGATCAAGCTCATGCACCAGGGCAACCCGGTGGATGCCATCTGGTTCGGCCACACCGAGCAACTGCCCGCGCGCGTGCTGCTGGCCTTCCGCCTCGATGTGAACGAGTGGAAGGGCGAGCGCAAGGTGCAGTTCCTGGTCGAGGGCGCGCAGCTCTGAGGACTGCGCGCACGGGTCACTGGCGGCGCTGGCGGATCACCGTCACCGGCTCCCCGCCCTGGCCCCAGTTTTCGGGGTCCACTTCGTCAATGATGACCGTCACGGTCTCGGGCCGCTTGTCCAGCACCTGCTGCATCAGCTGGGTGACGCCGGCGATGAGCGCCGCCTTCTGCGCGGCCGTGGTGGGCAGGTCGCGCCGGGCGAGGCGGATGTTGACGAGGGGCATGGGCAAGTCCTTTTCGGGGGTGCGCGGAAACGAACGGCGCACAAGGCGCCACAGGAACCAAGGCAGTGGGGGCAGCCTTCATGGAGAAGGCGGCAGATGGCGCGATGAAATGGGCCGCCCGCGCACGGCTGGCAAGCGCCGGAAGCTATCTATTTAGTAGCAACCAGCCCAACCCAGGGGCGGCCGTCAGAAGCTCTCCCAGTCGTCATCGCCGCCACGGGAAGCCGCCGCCGGCGGTGGCGCGGGCCGGGCCGCCGGGGCCGCGGGCGGCGCAAGCCGGGCCGGGGCCGGTGCTGGAGGCCGTGCAACGGCGGGTTTGGCCCCCGCCACGCGCGGGTGGTGGGTGGCGGCCACCTTGGCCGCGGCCGGCCGGGACGCGGCAGCGGGCGCCGGGCGGGGTGCTGCTGGCGCGCGCACCGCGACCGCGCCCACGTTGAACACCGACACCACCTCGGCCAGCCTCTGCGCCTGGTCGCGCATCGAGGCCGCCGCCGCCGTCGACTCCTCCACCAGCGCCGCGTTCTGCTGTGTCATCTGGTCGAGGTGCGTCACCGCCTGATTCACCTGGGCGATACCGTCGCGCTGCTCTGTCGAGGATGCCGTGATCTCTCCAATGAGGTCGCTCACCCGCTGCACGCTCGCCACGATTTCCTCCATGCTCTGGCCCGCCTGCGCCACCTGGGCCGACCCCGATTCCACGTTCTGCACCGAGGCGCTGATCAGGGTCTTGATTTCCTTGGCCGCCTCGGCGCTGCGCCCGGCCAGGCTGCGCACTTCGCTGGCCACCACCGCGAAGCCCCGGCCCTGCTCGCCCGCGCGGGCCGCCTCCACCGCAGCATTCAGCGCCAGGATGTTGGTCTGGAAGGCAATGCCGTCGATGACGCCGATGATGTCGTTGATCTTGCGCGAGCTGTCGGTGATCTGCTGCATGCTGGTGACCACCTGGCCCACCACTTCGCCACCGCGTGCCGCCGCCTGCGCGGCCGTTCCGGCCAGCTGGTTGGCCTGGCGCGCGGTGTCCGCCGACTGGCTCACCGTGGCCGTCAGCTCTTCCATGCTCGCCGCCGTCTCTTCCAGGTTGGAGGCCGTCTGCTCCGTGCGCGCCGACAGGTCATGGTTGCCGTTGGCGATCTGGATCGACGCCGACGACACCGAGTCCACCCCCGAGCGCACCTCGCTCACCACGCCGCGAAGGCGTGCCGACATGGCCGACAGCGAACGCAGCATGTGGCCGAACTCGTCCTTGCGGACGGATTGCAGCTCCTGGGTGAGGTCGCCCGCCGCGATGGCGTCGATGGTGTTCACCGCCTCATCCAACGGAAGGGTGATGGAGCGCACCAGCTTCCAGGCCAGGAACAGCCCCACGGCCATCAGCACCAGCGAGGTGATGATTCCCCAGATCGCGTATTCCACGCGGCGCGCCGAGGCGTCGGCGCGGATGGCGTCGCGGCGCGTCTCGAGCGTGGCGACGAAGTCGTCCTGCGCCTTGAGGTATTTGGTGACCAGGGGGGCGAATTCGTTGTCGGCGAACCGCTGGGTCGCCACGGCGTCGCCGGCGCCCTTGAGCTCCCAGGTCTTGGCGGTGGCCGCCAGCACGGCCTTGCGGGCCTCCAGCACCTTGTCCAGCGCAGCCTTTTCCTCGGGGGCGGTGGCCGAGGCCACGATGCCTTCCTGCACCTTGTTGATGTTGCCGATGATCTCCTTGACCTTGGCGCCATACTGCTCGGCCAGCACGGCATCCGTGGTCACGGCGCCGCCCATGACCATGGTGACGGCCGTCTCGGTGGCGCCGCGCCAGCGCACGGCGGCGGAGATGCGCCCCTCGATGTCCACGACGGCGTCGATCGCCGAGGACATGGAGCTGTTGGCCCGGTTCTGGGCAAAGCCCGAGAGCAGCAGCATGCCGATCATCAGGCCCAGAAATGCGCCCCACAGCTTGCGGGAAACGCGGATATTGTCGAGTTGCATGGGTTGTTCTTCCTCGTGGATCTGTAGTGTTTTCATGCAAGGCGAGGCTCGCCAGGGAAACATCCGATTACATCAGCAAACAACCCATAGCCTACGCCAGCCCGGCGCGCCGCCACGCCAGCACCTCACCGGGAGAAACCCGCATTCCCCACCGGCGGCCACGCGGGCGCACGCCGGGCACGGACCGCGAGCGGCGCAAACGGGGCACAGAGGTGGAACGGGGGAGGCAAGAGTCAGGGCGCCAGCGCCCCCTGGCGCCTATTTTTGCAAAAAATGGCCTCCAGCGCTTGCTGGTCAAGCGCCTTCAGCTATTATTTCGAGAGCAATCAGTTCGGTAGCGGCCAGGGCCTCCACCCCGGATCAGAAGCTTTCCCACTCATCGTCGTTGCCTCCCGAGGTGGCGCGTGGCGCCGGTGGGTGAGATGGTGCCGGGGCAGCCGCCTTGGGGGCGGCGGCCGGCGCGGGGGAAGACAGCCGCGCGGCCGCTGGCGCCTTGGTGCTGGCCGCGGGCTTGCCGCTGGCACTGGTACCCACGCGGGCCTTGGCGGCGGGGGCGGGCCTCGGCGCCATGGCGGGTGGCGCGGAACGGGCGGGCGCGGTGGGAGCCCGGCTGGCCACGGCCCCCACGTTGAACATGGCCACCACCTCGGCCAGCCTCTGCGCCTGGTCGCGCATCGAGGCCGCCGCCGCCGTCGACTCCTCCACCAGCGCCGCGTTCTGTTGCGTCATCTGGTCGAGGTGCGTCACCGCCTGGTTCACCTGGGCGATACCGTCGCGCTGCTCTGTCGAGGATGCCGTGATCTCTCCAATGAGGTCGCTCACCCGCTGCACGCTCGCCACGATTTCCTCCATGCTCTGGCCCGCCTGCGCCACCTGGGCCGACCCCGATTCCACGTTCTGCACCGAGGCGCTGATCAGGGTCTTGATTTCCTTGGCCGCCTCGGCGCTGCGCCCGGCCAGGCTGCGCACTTCGCTGGCCACCACCGCGAAGCCCCGGCCCTGCTCGCCCGCGCGGGCCGCCTCCACCGCAGCATTCAGCGCCAGGATGTTGGTCTGGAAGGCAATGCCGTCGATGACGCCGATGATGTCGTTGATCTTGCGCGAGCTGTCGGTGATCTGCTGCATGCTGGTGACCACCTGGCCCACCACTTCGCCACCGCGTGCCGCCGCCTGCGCGGCCGTTCCGGCCAGCTGGTTGGCCTGGCGCGCGGTGTCCGCCGACTGGCTCACCGTGGCCGTCAGCTCTTCCATGCTCGCCGCCGTCTCTTCCAGGTTGGAGGCCGTCTGCTCCGTGCGCGCCGACAGGTCGTGGTTGCCGTTGGCGATCTGGATCGACGCCGACGAGACCGAGTCCACCCCCGAGCGCACCTCGCTCACCACGCCGCGAAGGCGGTCTGACATGGCCGACAGGGCCCGCGTGAGCATGCCCAGCTCGTCCTTGCGGTCGTCGTGGATGTTCTGCGTGAGGTCGCCCGCCGAGATGGCCTCGGCCAGGGCCACCGCGCGGTCCAGCGGCGCCGTGATGGAGCGCACCAGCATCGCGGCCAGCAGCATGCCCAGCAGCACCACGGCGACGGCTGCCACGGCACCGATCAGCACCAGGTTGCCGCGCGTGTCGTGCGCCGCACGGACGGCTTCGTCGCGCTGGCTTTGCTGCGCGGCCACGAACTTGTCGATGGCCTCCAGGTAGGCCACGGCCTTGGGGCGGTAGACGTTCGCCAGGTACGCCTGCTTGGCCGCCGCATCGCCCGCATCCGTCAGCTCCTTGAGCTTGTCGGTCTGGCCCCGGATATCCGCACGCGTGGCCGCCACCTGCGCGAGCGCCGCCTTGTCCTCGGGCGAGACGGAGGTCTTGTTGATCTTTTCCTGCACCGGCGTGATGCGCGCGGTGAGCGCGGCCACCCGGGTGTCGAAGTCGGCCTTGAGCGCCTGGTCGGTGGTGACGAAACTCGCCATCGACATCGTCACGGCCACCTCGGCCAGGCCGCGCCAGGTCACGGCGGTGGTGATGGCGGCTTCGTATTTTTCCACGGCCTCTTCGGTGGACGCCGTCACCTGCCGGCCGTACCACTGGGTCCAGATGGCCGAGACCAGCATGAGCGCCAGAAGGCCCAGGATGACGCTCCACATCTTGTGGGACACGCGCAGGTCGTTGAATTTCATGGTTGCTCCTTGGAACGCCTACGATGGTCTGAAAGGACTGCCCGGCACATGGCCCCGGCCGAGGTTGCCGGGCCGCCGGGCGCAATGCCCCTGACTGCAGTGTTGCTGGGTTCGGCAAGGCACGTTATCGGTACAAGCCCTAAAATGGCCTCGTGACAACCATACTCAACGCCGACCTGCACTGCCATTCCGTGGTATCCGACGGAACCATGACCCCCGAGGACCTGGCCGCGCGGGCCAGGGCAAACGGTGTCGAGCTGTGGGCGTTGACCGACCATGACGAAATCGGCGGCCAGCACCGCGCCCGCGCAGCCGCCCACGCACAGGGCATGGCCTATCTCACGGGTACCGAGATTTCCGTCACCTTCGCCGACACCACCGTCCACATCGTCGGCCTGGGGTTCGACCCCGACGACGCGCAGCTGGCCCAGGGCCTGGCCGCGACCCGGGGCGGGCGCGGCGAACGCGCCAAGGACATGGCCCAGCAGCTGGCCCAGGTGGGCATCCAGGGCGCGTATGAAGGCGCCCTGCAGTTCGTGGGCAACCCGGCACTGATCTCGCGCACGCATTTCGCTCGCTTCCTGGTGGAAACCGGGGTCTGCAAGGACACCTCCGAGGTGTTCCGCAAGTTCCTCACCGAAGGCAAGCCCGGCTACGTGCCGCACCGCTGGGCGTCGCTGGGCGACGCCGTGCGCTGGATCACGGACGCGGGCGGCATGGCGATCATTGCCCACCCGGCGCGCTACAAGTTCAGCGCCAATGAGGAATTCGCGCTGTTTTCCGAGTTCAAGACCCACGGCGGGCGCGGGGTGGAGGTCGTCACCGGCAGCCACAGCGCTGCCGAATACGTCACCTACGCCGGCATGGCGCAGGAATTCGGCCTGGCCGCGTCGCGCGGCAGCGACTTCCACAGCCCCGATGAATCGCACACCGACCTGGGCACTCTGCCGCTGCTGCCCGGCGCGCTGACACCCGTGTGGGAGCTGCTGTCCGACCGCATCCTCCATCCGGCCAACGCCTGAGGCGCACCCGTTCATGGCCCAGTATTTCGAAGTCCATCCCGACAACCCGCAGCCCCGCCTGCTCAAGCAGGCGGCGGCGCTGCTGCAAAAGGGCGGCATCGTGGCCGTGCCCACCGACTCCAGCTATGCCCTCGTCTGCCACCTGGACGACAAGGACGCCGTGGACCGCCTGCGCCGCATCCGCCAGGTGGACGACAGGCACCACCTCACGCTGCTGTGCCGCGACCTGTCGGAGCTGGCCAACTATGCGCGCGTGGACAACCGGCAGTACCGCCTGCTGAAGCTGGGCACGCCCGGCCCCTACACCTTCATCCTCGAAGCCACCAAGGAAGTGCCGCGCCGCGTGAGCCACCCCTCACGCAAGACCATCGGCCTGCGCGTGCCCGACCGCAAGGGCCTGCAGCTGCTGCTGGAGCTGCACGGCGCTCCCTTGCTGGCCACCACGCTGATACCCGCTGGCGAGACGGAACCGCTGAACGACCCGCAGGAAATCCGCGAGCGCTATGAAAAGCTGGTGGATGCCGTGGTGGATGCGGGCGCCTGCCCGCTGGAGCCCACCACGGTGGTGGACCTGACCCCCATGGGCACCGGCGGCGAACCCGAAGTGATGCGCGAAGGCCGGGGCAGCTTGAAGGCTCTGGGGCTGTAAAAACTGCAGGCCCCGGGGGCCCGCCCTGCGCCCGCGCAGAGCGGTCTTGAGGATCGGCAAAAGCACATTTCAGGCTACCGCGCCCAAAAACTGGCGCTGCCAAGAACCAGCGCCACCGTGGAACTGGCTCCGCCAGGCCACCGGTGGCGTCCTCCTGAGGGGGAAGCGGCGCAGCCGCTCAGGGGGCTACAGCTTGAACGCACCCACGGCCTGCTCCAGGTCCCGGGCCTGCGCGGTGAGCGAGGTCGCGGTGGACACGGCGCTCTGAACCAGCGCGGCCGTTTCCTGCGTGGAGCCATCCATGTGCGACACCGCCACATTCACGTGGCTGATGGCCTCGCTCTGCTCGCGCAGGGCGATGGAGATTTCCCCCAGCAGCGCGCTCACCTGGCCCACGGCGGTCACGATTTCGGCCATGGTCTTGCCAGCCTTGCCCACCTGGCCGGCGCCGCTCTCCACCTGCTCCACCGACGCGCTGATGAGCGCCTTGATCTCGCGCGCGGCGACCGCGCTGCGCTGGGCCAGGTTGCGCACCTCGCTGGCCACCACCGCGAAGCCCCGGCCCTGCTCGCCCGCGCGGGCGGCCTCCACGGCGGCGTTCAGCGCCAGGATGTTGGTCTGGAAGGCAATGCCTTCGATGACCTGGATGATGTCCACGATCTTGCGCGAGCTGCCGCTGATGGCCTGCATGGTCTGCACCACCTCGCCCACCACGGTGCCGCCGTGCTCGGCGATGGCCGAGGCCTTGACGGCCAGGCCGCTGGCGGAATGGGCGCGCTCGGCGTTCTGGCGCACGGTGGCGGTCAGTTGCTCCATGCTGGCCGCCGTTTCGGTCAGGGAGGACACCTGGTCCTCCGCACGGCGGGACAGGTCGGTGTTCCCATGGTCGATGTTCACCGCGGAGGCGCTGATGGCATCCGCATCCTGCTTGATGCGCGACACCAGGTCGGTCAGCGTGTCTTCCATGGTGCCCAGCGCTCCCAGCAGCCGGCCGAAGTCCCCTTCCAGGTCCGAACTGAATTCCTGGCTCAGGTCCCCCGAGGCCACGGTTTCGGCGATCAGGATGGCCTGGTTGAGCGGGCTGACAATGCCGCTGCGCAGCGTGAGAAAAGCCACCAGCGAGAGCGCGAACACCGCCAGCCCGCCGCCCACGATCCAGCCGCGCGCGCCTTGCAGGTGCTCCTGCGCCTGCGTGGCCTTGGCCGTGCGTTCACCGTCCGCGGCGGCGTTGCTGGCCGTGGACACCGCGCCGCGGTAGGCGTCTTCGGCCCGGCCGATCCTGGACATCGCCATGCCCATGGTCAGCGCCACCAGCAGGGCGATGCCCCCGAACGCAAGAATGAGGCGGGTTCCGATTTTGAGGTGATCCAAGGGCACGGGAATGTCTCCGAAAGGGGTCTGCGTAGTATGAGTGTGGGCCAGAGCGCAAGAAAAGGGCTGGACGCGAGCCCAACAGATGCAATTCGTTACGCCATGCCACATGCTATCAACGATTTGTCCGCCACTCCCGATCTTGTCGTACCACTGGCCGCCACGCTGCCCGGCCGGCCCCTCCTCCCGCGCGGCCCGGGACCCATGCCACGCGTCTGAGACAATCGACAGGTGGACATCTCCAATCTCATCCAAACCGTTCTGATCTACGCCCTGCCGGTGCTGTTCGCCATCACCGTGCACGAGGCAGCCCATGGCTACGCCGCGCGCCACTTTGGCGACAACACCGCGTACATGATGGGCCGGATCACCCTCAACCCGCTCAAGCACATCGACCCGGTCGGCACCATCCTGATGCCGCTGCTGCTGTACTTCGCGACCTCGGGGGCCTTCCTGTTCGGCTATGCCAAGCCCGTGCCGGTCAACTTCGGCAACCTGCGCAACCCCAAGAAGCACATGGTGTGGGTGGCGCTGGCGGGGCCCGCCTCCAACTTCATCCAGGCCATCGTCTGGGCCGTGCTGCTGGTGTCCCTGGTGGGCTTTGGCGTGGACGAGCGCTTCTTCATCGAAATGGCCCGCGCCGGGGTGCTGGTCAACCTGGTGATGTGGGCGTTCAACCTGTTTCCGCTGCCTCCGCTCGACGGCGGGCGCATCCTGGTGGGCCTGCTGCCCTGGAAACAGGCCCACATGGTCTCGCGCATCGAGCCCTGGGGCTTCTTCATCGTGATGGGCCTCGTGATCGCGGGCGTGGTGGGCACGCTGTGGCTGCGCCCGCTGATGTCGCTGGGCTACGGCGCCATCAACCTGCTGCTCACGCCGCTCACCGCCTTGCTGCGCTGATCGCCTTTTCTCCCCCTTTTTGCTGACACCGTCTCCATGAGCACCACGCGCTTTCTCACCGGCATCACCACCACGGGCACGCCCCACCTGGGCAACTTCGTGGGTTCCATCCGCCCGTCCGTGGCCGCCAGCCTCACGCCCGGCGTGCAGAGCTTTTACTTCCTGGCCGACTACCACGCGCTCATCAAGTGCGAAGACCCGGCGCGCATCCAGCGCTCCACGCTGGAGATCGCGGCGAGCTGGCTGGCCGCAGGGCTGAACCCCGAGAAGGTCACGTTCTACCGCCAGTCCGACATCCCCGAAATTCCCGAGCTGACATGGCTGCTGACCTGCGTGACCGGCAAGGGAGTGCTCAACCGCGCCCACGCCTACAAGGCCAGCGTGGACAAGAACACCGCCGCCGGGCGCGAACAGGACGACGGCGTGACGGCCGGGCTGTTCATGTACCCCGTGCTCATGGGCGCCGACATCCTGATGTTCAAGGCCCACAAGGTGCCCGTGGGCCGCGACCAGATCCAGCACATCGAGATGGCGCGCGACATGGCCGCGAGCTTCAACCACCTGTATGGCGAGCATTTCGTGCTGCCCGAGGCGGCCATCGACGACCATGTGGCCACCCTGCCCGGGCTGGACGGCCGCAAGATGAGCAAGAGCTACGACAACACCATCCCGCTGTTCAGCTCGCGCGAGCAGCTCAAGAAGCTCATCGGCGGCATCCTGACCGATTCGCGCGCGCCCGCCGAGCCCAAGGAGGTCGAAGGCTCCGCGCTGTTCCAGATCTACCAGGCCTTCGCCACGCCCGCGGAGACCGAGGCCCTGCGCAAGGCCTACGCCGACGGCATCGCCTGGGGTGATGCCAAGAACACCCTGTTCGAGCGCGTGGACCAGGTGATCGCCCCCATGCGCGCGCAGTACGAGGAACTCATCCACAACCCCGCGCGCATCGAGCAAACGCTGCTGGCCGGTGCCGAACGCGCCCGCGCGCTGGCCACGCCGTTCATCCGCGAGCTGCGCGCCGCCGTCGGGCTGCGCAGCCTGGCGCAGGCCACGGCGGCGGCCAAGCCCGCCAAGGCCGCGAAAGCCGCGCTGCCTTCGTTCAAGCAGTACCGCGAAGCCGACGGCAAGTTCTACTTCAAGCTCGTGGATGCAGACGGCCGCCTGCTGCTGCAAAGCATCGGTTTTGACGCGCCCAAGGAAGCTGGCCAGGCCATTGCCCAGCTACAAAAGGACAGCACGGCGCTGCAAACCCTGGCCCCGCGCCTGGCACCAGTGGACGGCGTGCAGGCCGCCGAGGTGGCTGCCGCCCTGCAGGCCCTGGCCGAGGCAGCCGCTGCGGCGTAAGCCGGGCACTCTGGCCGCGCCTGGGCATTGCACAGAAATGCTCTTGTTTTTATAGCAATCAAGGCACATGGTGATTGCGCCTGGAGCCTGAATAGGTAAAAAATGGCGCCACGCGCCGCGTCTTGACGGCTACGAGCATCCCTGGCGTGCGGGCATGTGCGTAAACTGGGTTCCCTGATCTGCTCGGGAGACTTCCATGAAACTGCTGTGTGCCTCGGTGTCAGTGCTGGCCTTGCTCGCCGGCTGCAATGCGACCAACCCCCATGGCCCCTCGGGCCCCATGGCCTCGGGCCGCGACCGCACTTTCAGTGTGCCGGTCTATGGCCCAGACACCTCCCAGGCCTACGCCGCGGCCAGCCGCGAATGCCAGCGCATGGCCCTGCACGCCAAACTGCTGCGCAACGACGGCTCGCGCCTGGTGTTCGAATGCGTGAGTGAGTTGCAGGACAAGCCTTGAGGCCACGCGCCCACGCCGCCCCATTGCCGGCATCACCGGCATTGCCGTCAGTTCGCCGTGGGGCGCTGATAGTGGTGGTGACTGCGCTGCTGGCCGGCTGCCAGCACCCACCGGCAGCGCAGGACGCGCGCCCCGCCACGGCCCCCTGGGTCAACAGCCTGGGCATGGCCTTTGTCCGGGTGCCGGCGGGCAGCTTCTGGATGGGTGGCGTCCCGCCGCTCGAGACCCTGGAAAAAGCCTTCCCGCTGCTGGAGCGCCAGCGCTTGACCGACCTGGCAGACGAGTCCCCGGCCCACGAGGTGCACATCACCCGCGCCTTCTACCTGGGCCAGCACGAGGTCACGGTGGGGCAGTTCCGGCGCTTTGTCGACGCATCCGGGTACCAGCCCGAGTCCGAGGCGGACGGCACCGGCGGCTATGGCTACAACCCTGCCTACGACCCGGCCACCACGCGGCGCGGCGATGCGTTTGAGGGCCGCGACCCGCGCTATTCGTGGCGCAACCCCGGCTTCGCGCAAGGCCCGGACCACCCGGTCGTCAACGTGACCTGGAACGACGCCCAGGCCCTGGCCCGGTGGCTGAGCCGCACCGAAGGCCACCGCTACCGCCTGCCCACCGAGGCCGAATGGGAGTACGCCTGCCGCGCGGGCACCCGCACCCGCTACCCCCACGGCGATGACCCGCAGGGGCTGCTGCGCACCGCCAATACCTTCGACCAGGAGGCCGCCCCCCTGTGGCCCCGCTGGCGGCAGCACGCGCTGGAGGGCAGCGACGGCCACGCCTTCACCGCGCCCGTGGGCAGCTATGCGCCCAATGCCTTCGGGCTGCACGACATGCTGGGCAATGCCTGGGAATGGGTGTCGGACTGGCACGGGGACACGTACTACGCACAGTCTCCGCACGACGACCCGCAGGGGCCCGACGAAGGCTCGGTGCGCGTGCGCAGGGGAGGCTCGTGGCACACATGGTCGTTCTACGCGCGCTGCGGCTACCGCAACTGGAACAGCCCGCAGACCCGCTACACCCTGGTCGGCATGCGGCTGGTGCGCGAGATTGCTCCAGAGTCCCGCCCCTTGGCCCCCGACCGCTGAACGGCGCCCGCCCCTCCCCGTCCCCGGCGCGCCACAAACCGTCAACAAATGTCAACTTGCTGACGGCACCGCGTGCCCGCCCCCTCGGAGGCGGTGGTTCTCGCAAATAATCCGCAATTGCATTCTCGACGGGGGAAACCATGCGCATAGCCGCGTTGGACGACGATGCGCTCCAGCTGGATCTGATCAAACAGGCCACGGAGGCAATGGGCCATGTCTGCCACACCCATCTCAATGGCGCGGACCTGCTGCGTGAAATGCGCCGCGAAACCTTTGACCTGCTGATCGTGGACTGGCACCTGCCAGACACCACCGGGCCGGAAGTGGTGCGCTGGGTGCGCAAGAACGTGGGCACCCAGTTGCCCATCCTGTTCGTGACGCACCGCCAGGAAGAGCGCGACATCGTCGAAGGCCTGGGCAGCGGCGCGGACGACTTCATGGTCAAGCCCGTGCGCATCGGCGAGCTCAATGCCCGCGTCTCGGCCTTGCTGCGCCGCGCCTATCCGGACAATGCGGGCGGCGTGGTGGAGTTCGGGCGCTACCGCTTCCTGTGCGAGACCCGCTCCATCGAAATCGACGGCGTGCCGGTGGAGCTGAAGAACCGCGAGTACGATCTCGCCCTGTTCCTGTTTCAGAACATGGGCCGGCTGCTGTCGCGCGACCACCTCAAGGACATCATCTGGGGCCAGGTCGCGGATGTGATGTCGCGCTCGCTGGACACCCACATCTCGCGCCTGCGCACCCTGCTGGACCTGCGGCCTTCCAACGGTTTCATCGTCTCGGCGGTCTACGGCGTGGGCTACCGTTTTGAAGCCGTGGAGGCCCAGCGAAGGGCCTGACCCGAACCACCTTCCACGGCCCCCAGAGGGCGCCGTGGCCTGCCCAGCCGCCCGAGGCGGCACAAAGGAGATCTGACTTGGCAACGATGAAAGGGCGCGTCCGCTGGACCCTGGGCGCCACCGCGGCACTCACCCTCGGCTTCCTGGCGAGCCTGGTGCCCCCCCGCGCCGAGGCCCGCTCCGCCACGCCCCAGGGCGACGAGATTCCCCACACCGTGCAGGCAGGGGACACGCTCGAAGGCCTGGCCAGATCCTATCTGGCCGCCCCCCACCAATGGCCGCTGCTGCAGGCCCGCAACAAGGTGGCCAACCCCCGGCGCCTGCAGCCGGGCTCGGTGGTGTGGATTCCGGTGCACCTGCAGCCTTCGGAGCCGGCCACCGTGGAGTTCGTGCACGGCATGGCCACCGGGCAGGCGCGCGCGGATGCCGCGCCGGAGCCCCTTGTGAAGGGCGGCCGGCTCGATGAAGGCGCCGTGGTGCAGGTCGGCCCCGATGCCTTCGTGGCCGTCAAGCTCGCGGATGGCACGGTGGTACGGGTCCAGGCCCATTCCGAGCTGCAACTGCGGCAGCTGCGCCGGCGAGGGCGCGCGGGCAGCCTGCAATCGGTGCTGGAGATGCGCAGCGGCGCGGTGGAGTCCTCGGTGCCACCCAGCGCCGAGGCGTTTCGCCGCTTCGAGCTGCGCACGCCGCTGGCCGTGACCAGCGTGCGCGGCACCCATTTCAGCGTGGCGATGGGCGACGCCGGCCAGACCACCGCCTCGGTGCAAAGCGGCTCCGTGGCGGTGCAGCCGCGCCCGGACGGTGCCACCGCCGCCCCCGCGCCCACCGGCGCCATGCTCGCGCCGGGCCAGGGCCTGGCCGTGGCGGCCGATGGCACCGTCGGCGCCCCCCGGCCCCTGCTGGCGGCGCCCGACACGTCGGGCGTGCCGGCCACGCTGGGGGATGCGGGCCTGCTGGCCATCGATGTGCCCGCGCTGCCCGGCGCGGTCCGCTACGAGGCCCAGGTGGCCCGGGACCCGGATTTCACCCAGGTGCTGCGCCACGGCCGCTTCGCGGACGGCCATCTGCGCTGGAAAGCCCTGGAAGACGGCAAGTACTACCTGTCCGTGCGCGCACTGGACGATGCGGGCATCCCGGGGCTGCCCGCCGTGCTGCCCTTCGCGATCAAGACGCGCCCCGTGGCGCCGCTGTACCAGCAGCCCGCGCCCGGCGCCGTGGTGGTCAGCGGCACGGGCGAGCTGCTGTGCACCCACGTGCCCGGCGCGCGCTGGTACCGCGTGCAGGTGGCCGGCAGCGCCCAGTTCGCCCAGCCGCTGCTCGATGCGCAGCGGCTGGGCGAGTGCCGCCTGCCCCTGGGTGCCCTGCCCGCGGGCAGCTACTTCTGGCGCGTGGCCAGCCTGCTGGAACTGCCCGATGGCCAGGCCGACCAGGGGCCGTTTGCACCGCCCCAGCCCTTCATGGTGGCGGACCGCCCCGCCACCCTGTCCCTGCAGTCGGTGCAGGCACAGGAAGGCGACACCGACGTGCGCCTGCACTGGCCTGCGCTGCCCGGCCAGCGATTCCGCCTGCAGCTGGCCGGTGCCGGCGACCTCGCATTCGACAAGCTCGTGCTCGACACCCTGCTCGATGCTCCCGAATGGCGGGCCGGCAACCTGCCCGCGGGCAGCTACCTGGTGCGCATCCAGGTGCAGGATTCCACGGGCCTGCAAAGCGACTTCTCGCCGCCACGCCAGATCCGGGTGGGTTCAGGGGTCAGCACGGGCACCGGCCTGCCGGTCTCCACATCGAACGGCCAGCCCGTGGGGCGGCCTTGAGAGCCCGCCCGCGCCCCAGCCCGGCACCGCGCCCGCAGCCCAGGGCACGGAGAGGCTGAGCCGATGCGGACCGCCGGACGGACCCGGGGCCAGCAGCGGCGCCTGGAATGGAGCCTCCTGTCCATCGCCCTGCTGGGGCTGGTGGCGTGGCTCAGCACCGCCGACAGCCTGAGCCGGGTGAACCACCTGGTGCAGGATGCCGGCCTGCGCCTGATCTCCCGCCCCGCGCACCCCGACATCGTGATCGTGGCCATCGACGACCCCAGCATCGCGGCGATCGGCCGCTGGCCCTGGCGGCGGGCGCTGCACGCGGAACTGATCGCGCGGGTGTCGGCCCAGCAGCCCCGCGCCATCGGCATGGACGTGCTCTTCAACGAGGAGGACCTGGACTACCCCGGCGACGACGTGCTGCTGGCCGACGCCATGCAGCGCAGCAGGCGCGTGGTGCTGCCGGTGCTGCGGCGCGGCCATGGCCCGGCCGCCGACACGGCCGACCTGCCCTGGCCCGCGTTCGCGGATGCCGCGGCCCGCCTGGGCCACGTGCACGTGGTGCCGGACAACGACGGCGTGGTGCGCAGCCTGTACCTGCAGGAAGGGCCGGCCGCGGCGCCCTGGCCCCACTTCAGCATGGCGCTGCAGTGCGTGGCGGACCCCGCCCTGGCGCACTGCGCCGCCCCGCGCGCCGGGCCGGGGAACGCCGAGCCCGCGCGCATGGCGGCCCCCGGCCCATGGCAGCGCGCCGACCGCACCCTGATTGCCTACGCTGGCGGACCGGGCCACTTCACCACCTACTCGTACATCGCCGTCTTGCGCGGCCAGGTCCCCGCGGATGCGTTTCGCGGCAAGTACGTGCTCGTGGGCGCGGCCGCCGCCGGCCTGGGCGACATGTTTGCCACCCCCATGAGCCAGCAGTCGCGGCTCATGCCCGGCGTGGAGGTGGTGGCCCAGGTGCTGGACGGCCGCCTCTCGGGTGTGCGGATCCAGCCAGCCGCCCCCGCCCTCAACACCTTGTTCAACCTGGCCCCGGTGGCGGGCGCGCTGCTGGCCCTGCTGCTGGTGGGGCCGTTCATCGCGTTGCTCACCAGCGCGGGGCTGGGGGTGGCCACCCTGCTGCTGAGCGTGGCCCTGCCCTGGTGGGTGGGCCTGCAGTTCGCGCCCGCCGCGGCACTGACCGGGCTCGTGCTGGCCTACCCCCTGTGGAGCTGGCGCCGCCTGAGCGCGGCCGCCCACTTCCTGCGGCTGGAAATGGAGCGCCTGCAGCGCGACGGCCTGTCGATGCGGCTGCAGCCCCGCACGGGCGATTCGGGCGATTTCCTGGAAAAACGCATCAACGCCGTGGAGCGCGCATCCCGCCAGCTGCGCGACCTGCACCACTTCGTGAGCGAGAGCCTGCAGCAGCTGCCCTCGCCCACCATCGTCTGCGACCCCCAGGGGCGGATCCTGCTCACCAACGTGGCAGCGCGCCGCCACGTGGGCGGAGACCCGCTGGTGCCGCTGCAGGGGCAGTCCGTGGTCGACCTGCTTCAGGACCTGGTGCAGACCGGCACCGGGCAGCCGCTCATCACGCAGGACAAGCTGCTCAACCAGTGCATGCCCGAACAAAGCGAAGGCAGCGACGCCCAGGGCCGCAGCCTGCTGGTGCAGTGCAGGCCCTTCACCGACCTGGCCAAGGCGGGCTGGCTGATGACGCTGGTGGACCTCACCGAGATGCGGCGCGCACAGCTGCAGCGCGACCAGGCGATGAACTTCATCTCGCACGACATCCGCACCCCCAATGCCTCCATCCTGACGCTGCTGGAAATGCAGCGTGCCTACCCCGGCCGCATGCCGGGCGACGAGCTGATGCTGCGCATCGAGCGCTATGCGCGCGCATCCCTGGGCATGGCGGAAAACTTCGTGAAGCTGGCCAGCGCCGAGACGCAGGAATACCGGATGGCCCCCCTGGACCTGGTGGCGGCGCTGGCCGAAACGGTCGACGACATCTGGGCCCTGGCCCGCGACCGTGGCGTAGAGGTCACCATCGCCGCCGCGCCGGAGACCGCCCCCGCCGTGGGCGACCGCGCCATGCTGTGCCGCGCGCTGGCCAACGTTCTGCACAACGCCGTCAAGTTCAGCCCCGAAGAAGGCGTGGTGCAGTGCTCCATCGTGCAGCGGGGCCGCCATTGGGTCGTGTCGGTGCGCGACGAAGGCCCCGGCATCGCCCCGGAACTGCAGGGCCAGCTGTTCGCGCCGTTTCGCCGGCTGCATGACCGCAGCCACCCCGCCATCGGAGGCGTGGGGCTCGGGCTGGCGCTGGTGCACACGGTGATCCAGCGCCACGGGGGGACACTGGAAGTGGACAGCGATGCGGGGCGCGGGGCGGAGTTCAGGCTGGTGCTGCCGCTGCGGGCATGATGACCGATGCAGGCCGGCAGCCCGGAGGTTGCCAGGCTCCAGCTTGCTACACATTCAATAGCATGTCGCGCTTGTGCATCAGGCGCCATCGGCACTTTTTGCTCCTGCTTGCCAGCCTCTTCCCCGGCGCATCCGCCACCTGCCAGTTTCTGGGATGGGCACGCCGTGCCGCGCATGCGGGGCTTTCTTCAGCCCGTGGCCCCGGCATCCTGCGGTGTCGGCGCCTGGGGCAGAGAAAAGCTGAAGGTGGCGCCCGCGTTCAATGCGCCGAGAGCCCACACGCGCCCCCCATGCCGCACCACGATGCGCTGCACAAAAGCCAGGCCCACCCCCGTGCCAGGGAACTCCTCGGCGGTGTGCAGCCGCTGGAACAGTTCAAACAGCCGGTCCACCCTGGCCATGTCGAACCCGATGCCCTGGTCGGCCACCTGGTAGACACATTCACCGCCGTCCCCGCTGCCGGAAATCTGGATGTGCGCGCCCTGCGGGCCGCTGTACTTGACCGCATTGGAGATCAGGTTCACCCACACCTGCCGGAGCAGGGCCCGGTCGCCCCAGCCTTCCGGCAGCGGCGCCACCGCGAACGCGGCATCGCGCCCCGGTCCGGTGTGCCGCACGTCCGCGATGACCTGCTCGACCAGGGCATTCATGTCGACGCGGGCAGGGTGCATGGGCTGGCGCCCCAGGCGCGCGAAATCCAGCAGGTCGCGGATCAACTGCCCCATCTTTCGCGCGCTGTCGTCGATCACCTTGAGCATCCGCCGCGTTTCCGCATCCTGGTGGCTGTCGGAACGCTCGAGCAGCATGCCCGCGAACCCCTGAATCACGCGGACGGGCGCCTGCAGATCGTGCGATATGGAATAGGAGAAGGCATCCAGCTCCCGGTTTTTCTCCACCAGTTCCGCCGCCTGGGTCTGGATCTGCCGCCGCTTTTCTCGCTCCGCCTGGTAGGCCGCCGCCAGCCTTGCGTGGAGCATCGTGTTCTCCACCAGAAGCACCGCCAGCAGCGCCGTGGAGGCCATCAGCCCGTACAGGCGTCCGGCGTAGAAACCCAGGTCGAAGCGTCCGCCGTTGAGCACGGCGGAGAGCGCGATGTCAAACAGCCACGCGCACATGGTGACCACGAGCAAGAGGTCCAGCACCACCAGCGGCCTGCGCCGCAGGAGCAGCAGCAGCGCGACCACGCTGACGCCCCAGACGGTGGTGACGACGGCCAGCATGGTCGGCGTGTACCGGCTGCCCTGCATGATCGGCGGCAGCAGCGACTGACCCACGGTCGCCAGCGCAGTGAGGGCTGCCACGGCCGCCAGCACGGCGGCCACGCTGATCGCGGTGGAAAAAAGAAAACCCGCTTGCGCGGGCGCGGCTTCGGGCTGACTGGCCGCCGCTGGCTTGCTCAGCGCGTACCCAATCACCGCCGCCGGGAACCCGGCGTGCCAGAACATGTACAGCCAGGCAGTGCTCTGCGGCCCCGCGCCCAGCCAGCCGCCCTCAGCGACCAGGCCCGGAAACGTGAGCGCGTGCGCGACCGCCACCAGGGCCGTGAACAGGTACCCGCAGGCCAGAACGCGCAGGCCCGCATGCCCCAGGATGCGGTACTGGCCCCACAGCATGACCGCGGTGATCAGATCGCTCAGCACCAGGGCGGATTGATAGGCGGGGATGAACGCGCCCATCTTTGGCAGGGGCAGCTTGGCGAAGGGCATGGCCGCCAGAAACAGCACGGCCGACACGACAACGGCGCCCAGGGCCCAGCGCCGTCCCACGGGGCCCGCGGGTGCCATTGCCAAGAAAATCGGTCGCTCTGGAGTGGTTGCCTCGGTGCCCATGGTGGTTTTTGCACACGTCGAATGCCGCAGAAACGCCAGGAAAATCCCTGCCCGGCGGCGCGGCGCCCCATGCCCGGACAAGGTCCATCATGGCCTAAGGCGCCCAGAGTGCAAAGAAAAAGCGCTCTGTACGGACCCGGGGTTCCGCGCAAGGCCATGCACCGCGCGGGCACGCGCCCGGCGGCGGGCCCGCACAGTTGCTTTTGCGCCCGCTGGGCGGCCTGCAGGGCCATTGCGGTTGACGCGCATCCACGCCAGCAGCAAAATTCGCACACCACAGTTTCAATTTTTTACAAATACGCACCTGCTTGTGACCTGGGCCGCGCCCCACCCGCCTGCCCCCGACTACAGCCCACAAGGCGAGTTTCCCGATGACGCGCAACCTCCAGACAAGCCCTGCGGCCCTGCCCACGCTCGAACCGCAGCGCGCGGCCAGCCCCGCCAGCACATCGTCGCCAGCCCCAGCAGCCACGAAGTGGGCACGGCCGTACCTGTCGGTGCGGTGGAAATTTGCGTTCGCATTGTTCGCCGGGGTGGTGTGGATGGCTTTTTCCATCTATGCCGCGGATGCCTGGGTGCACGATCTGGCGCGGGTCATCAGCCCGTGGGCGGCCTACCCGGTGATCTACGGCATCGCGGTGGTGCCGGGCTTCATGAACGCATTCCTGGTGGTCAGCCTGCTGCTGGACCGGCGCCCCGCGGCAAGACACTCCAGCGCGCGCCTGCCGGGAATCACCATCCTCGTGGCGGCCTACAACGAGGAGGAAAGCATCGTCTCCACGATCGAGAGCATCGCGCGCCAGGAGTACGAGGGGCCGTTGCAGGTCGTGGTGATCAATGATGGCTCGAAGGATTCCACCGCCGAAAAGCTCGCGGGCCTGAACTATCCGTGGCTGCAGGTGCTCAACCTTGAACACAACGTGGGCAAGGCCAACGCGCTCAACGCCGGCCTGGCCCTGGTCCGCCACCACCTGACCATCACCGTCGACGGGGACTCCTACCTTCACCACAGCGCGCTGCACAACCTGGTGCGCCGCTACATGAGCGATCCGCCCAACACCCGTGCCGTGGCAGGCGCGGTACTCGTGCGCAATTCCCGCAAGAACATGGTCACAGCCATTCAGGAATGGGACTATTTCCATGGCATTGCCGCCATCAAGCGCCTGCAGAGCCTGTACCAGGGCACCCTCGTGGCCCAAGGCGCGTTTTCGGTGTACGACACGGCCATCCTTCGCGAACTCGGCGGATGGGCCCATACGGTGGGTGAAGACATCGTGCTCACATGGGCGATCCTGGAGCGCGGACATCGCGTCGGCTTCGCGGAGAACGCCTGCCTTTTCACGAACGCACCCGATACCTGGCTGCAGTTCATCCGCCAGCGCCAGCGCTGGTCGCGAGGGCTCATCGAGGCCTTCAAATCGCACTGGCGCCTGCTGTTCAAGCCGCGCATGACCACCTTGTTCATCTGGTGGAACCTGCTGTTTCCCTACATGGATCTGGTCTATACATTCGCCTTCGTTCCAGGCCTCGTGCTGGCGCTGTTTGGCGTGTACTGGATCGCGGGGCCCATGACACTGCTGGTGCTGCCGCTCGCTATGATTGTCAACTACCTCATGTTCACCGTCCAGGCCAAGATGTTCACCGAACAGGGGCTCAAGGTCCGCCGCAACGTGCTGGGGTTTATCTTCTACGCCTTGTTTTACAGCGTGGTGCTGCAGCCCGCATGCGTGCTGGGCTACATCAAGGAACTGGTCAGCCGGTCAAAGAATTGGGGTACGAAATGAAGGGGCGTTTCATTGGCGCGCTGGCGGTGCTCTGTGCCTGCGGCGTGCAGGCACAGTCGGTTTCGGGCTCGTTCTTCGCCAGCCGCGATTCAGACGACTTCCATGAAAGCAGGCAGACGCTGGGCTATGCGAATGCCGCTGGCTGGGGCCTGCGCGCCGGAGCCCTGCGCTACACGGCGCCGGGCTGGGCGGCCAGCGGCAGCCTCGCGGCAGGCACCTACAAGCAAACCAGCAAGGAACGCACCATCGACGCCAGTCTGGGCGCCGCCCGCGTGGCGGGCACCAGCTACCTCGTGGGGGGGCTCGACTACATGGAGCGGCTGACCCCTTCCACGGCGCTGGGGGTGAGCGTGGAAAGAGACCTGGTGAACTCCATCCGAGGCATCGAGAACGGCACGCATTTCACAGCCCTGGCACTGGTTCTCGACCACGCCTTCACCGAGCGATTCAACGTCGGGGTGGCGGCAGGCACGGCGCTGTTCTCCAACGACAACAACCGCCCAATACTGCGCACCCGCTGGAACTACTCGCTGGACGAACGCTATGGGCTCAATGCCTACATAAAAACGCGCAGCTACCACAACACCAACGCCTACCGGCCAGAGTACTTCTCACCAGAGCGGCTGCATGAGGCATCGGCGGGCCTGTCGTCGCGGTTCGAGGTGGCGCAGGTGGTGGTGCTGAGCGCCAGCATCGATGCCGGCCAGCAGCGCGTCGATGGCGCGTCGGAGCCGATATGGCGGGGCGCCATCGGCCTCGCATCACGGCGCAGCAGCCCGGTCCAGTGGTTTGTCGGCATCGAGGCCAGCAACACGGCGCCCTTGTTCTCCGGCCAGGCCGGGTCATACCGGTACACCAGCGCTTCCGGACGGGTGAGCCTGCCCTTCTGATCACCGATGAGGCCGGGCACATGCGAGACTCACTGGCCGTGGGGGCGATGCAACTGCAATCGCAGGCGTGTCGCCACAGGTACGCAGGCAGCGTGGATGCGCTGTGTCAAATGAAACGCTTCTTGGACTGTACGGGATCAAAACCATGATGCTCTTTCGCCGCCGCATCGCAGCTCTCCTCGTTCTGGCCGCCGGAGCTTTTCTGTCCTCGGCCTACGCTCAGGATCTGACTGTCTCGAAGAGCCATGCCGGGAGCTTCTTGCAAGGCCAGGTGGGGGCCACCTATACCGTGTCGGTGTCCAATACCGGGGGTGCGCCCAGTGCGGGTGCAGTCACCGTCTCGGACACGGTGCCTGCCGGACTCACTCCCACAGCGGCAGCGGGTGCTGGCTGGGTCTGCAGCATCGTGGCCCAATCTGTCTCATGCACCCGCAGCGATCCGCTCGCCGCTGGCGCAAGCTATCCACCGATCACCTTGACCGTGAATGTGTCGCCGGCAGCGCCCCCGTCCCTGACGAACACCGTGACGGTTGCAGGGGGCGGGGATATCAACTCCTCGAACAATTCCGCATTGGATGTGACAACCATCGGGGCGGGCCCCGATCTTGTGCTCACCAAAGGCCATACAGGCAATTTCACGCAAGGCCAGATTGGCGCCGCATATACATTGACGGTATCCAATACTGGCGGCTCGCCCACCTCAGGCCTCGTGACGCTGACCGATACTGTGCCTGCAGGATTGACACCGACTACCGCTTCAGGAACCGGCTGGACTTGCAACATTGCGGGCCAAACTGCCACATGCACTCGGTCAGATCCCTTGGCATCAGGCGCGAGTTATCCCGTCGTCACCTTGACCGTGAATGTCGCGGCCAATGCGCCAGCGAGCGTGACCAACACTGCTACGGTGACAGGAGGCAGCGATGTGAATGCAGCCAACAACACGGCTACCGATCCTGCGACAGTCATTCCGTTGCTACCGGATCTGACCGTGGCCATGCCGGCCAATGGCCCGTTCAGCCAGGGGCAGACAGGCGCCACCTACACGATCACTGCATCCAATGGCGGAGTGGGCCCGACGAGCGGCGCAGTCACCGTGACCGATGTCCTTCCTCCTGGGCTGAGTGCAACAGCCTTGGCGGGCGCTGGCTGGGCCTGCACGCTCGCGACGCTGACCTGCACCCGAAGCGATCCGCTGAGTGCGGGCGCGAGCTATCCCTCCATCACATTGACTGTGGATATCGCGGCCAATGCACCCGCTTCGGTCACCAATGGCGCCCAGGTTTCTGGTGGTGGGGAGACGAATACCGCCAACAACCTTGCCACAGTGGTGACGGCTGTTGCTGTTGTACCCGTGTCGCCAGCCTCCATCCCCACCCTAACCGAGTGGGCCTTGGTTGGCCTGTCCGCACTGCTGGCCATGTTTGGGCTAGCGAGGATGCGGCGCCGCACTGCCTGATAGCCGCTTCGCTCCAGCACCTACCCAGCAGCCTACCCATCGCTCCAGAGTTCAGAGGCTCCCGTCTGGCCGTGGGCCGCACGCTGGTGGCGGTGCTGGAAAACTACCAGCAGGCGGACGGCAGCGCAACGGTGCCCGAGGTACCGCCCCCTGGGTAGCACTGCCGCGCGAAGGCCCTGAAAAACTTGCTATACTCGCAGGCTTCGACACACAGGAGAGGTGGCAGAGTGGTCGAATGTACCTGACTCGAAATCAGGCGTAGTGGCAACACTACCGTGGGTTCGAATCCCACCCTCTCCGCCAGTAAGCAAGCAAAAACGGGCCCTCGCGGCCCGTTTTTCATTTCTACCCCCCAAGTTACCCATCGCGCTGGGCTGGGAGTTGGCTCTCTAGCAGTTGCTTCGCATGCAAACTGATCCATTGAAGTGCGGATGACAACCTGAATTGTTCTTTCGCCATGAGGCCCAAGGTCCACCAGGTATTCGCTTGGCTGTGGATCCCAAAGAAATCTTGCCACTGTGTTGAATAACAGACGGCAACACATCTCGTCTATCATCCCCTTACCCACGCATACCGCGCGGAAAGGATGCCAGACCACATGCGAACACCAGCGCAAGACGCGTTACGACGCGAATTAGAACATTATAAATTCGGGCTTACCGAGAAAATCGTTGGGGAGGCCGTAGAGTATGTTCATAGTACGCTCGACTCAATTGACGCCCCACTGCAGGCTGCAGCTGATACTCGCCTTTCTCAATTGGTCGAACTTGCAAACCTATCGGCCATTATTGGGAATTTATTCAGAGTCGGAATTTGCAAATCCTCTGACGGTATTTTCTTGCCAAATGCGCCGCACACGTATCCAGATCTTCTAGCAAATAAGGACTACGTTGATGCCTGCGACATCGAAATCAAAGTAGCACTCGAGAACAACAAGCCTAAGGGGCACCTTGTTAAGCCTGGGCCGCACATGACCGTAAGGTATGTGTTAGCAGATGAAAAAGGCATTTATACACGAGGCAAGACTAATCGAGGTGTCGTGCCATGGATTTGGGAGGTTCGTATTGGTGAATTGCAGTTTGCGCACTTTAACTTTAGTAACACCGAGGGTGACTCGGGTAAGACAGCCGTTATTAATGCAGCAGGCATGCAAAATCTCAGCGTTGTTTACTTCGACAAAGCTCGTTGTCCACTAGTACGCGGAATATGAATTGGATCTTGGTCGGATATAGCCTGTGCGATTATCTTTCCGAGCAATGGAGGCACAGCATTTCCAATTTGTTTTACGACCTGCGCCGTTGAGCCAGAAAATTCAAAACTATCGGGGAAGCTTTGGATTCTTGCGCCTTCCCTAGGGGTCAAAGCTCTATCTTGAAATGGGTGAATACACCTGTTTGAGGATGGATGCACGAAATTGACAGTGATAGTGTTGCTTGGTCTATCCGCATCCAAACGGCTATAGCATGAGCTAAAGCCGCTTGTCACCATACCAGCAGGCAAGTCTTTAATCGAAGATCCTGAATGCCGAATAATTTCCATCATTTTTTCCGAGTGTTTAGTGGCTTTGTGCCAGGTCAACACCGTTGACCCATCTCGAATGGTTTTTTGGAAATCAGTCAATTTGTCGTTTGAAGAGTAGGCGGTCACCTCGTCGCCTGATGCCACAGCGGGCAAATCACCGATTGCATCTATCACCGTTACAGCGGGTTGTAGGACCGTCTTTTCCAGCTCAATCGATGACATCAGTTCTGCTCGCCTCCCTGCCATGCTCCGATAACTAACATAATGAGTGGGCGAAGGCCATATAAAATCTACTCCGACCCTATTGCCTACAATTACCACGCGCTCTCTATTTTGAGGAACGCCAAATGAAGCGGCATTGATAATTCTCCAACTGGTTGAATATCCCATTTCCTTAAAGGCAGTTAATATAGCATTCAGCTTTTCCCCGCCTTCGTGGGTTACAAGACCGACAACGTTCTCAAAAACGAACCAGCGCGGATTGAGGCCTGCGAGCATAAGCACGTAATGTTCAACAAGCGAGTTCCTTTGGTCTGACTCCGTTAGTGCTCGAAAGGGCCTTATCGAAGAAAATCCTTGACATGGAGGGCCGCCAACAATTACATCTATATTTCCGGCGGCCCTGCCAATAACTTGAGGATTCGTTTCGCGGATATCCCCGGCAATTCCTAATGCGTGCTCATGATTTGCCGTGAATGTGGCAATTCTGTCAGGTAATAGATCGATTCCACCTATAGTCACGAAACTACCGGTCTGCTCAAAACCATAGGATAAGCCACCTGCGCCACAAAAAAGATCTAGTACACGCCAACGCTTATCGCTAGCACTTACTGGGCTTCGCGGCCCTGTGAATTCGAGATTTCCTCGCTTGCTGGTTGTATATCCTTCTCCGGGAGTGGCCTTCGGAGCGAACATTTCATACGCACTTTGCACATCAGACGGGTCAACGCCAAGAGCTAGCCCAAGGCTAACAGCTGTCTTACTATCGAGCTCTAGCAATCCTCGTTCGATTTTTTTTAGTTGTTCGAGAGGTATGGAGGCGGCTTCAGAGAGCTCGCTAAGCTTCAGTTTCGCTCGTACTCGAAGCGTTCTAACGCCACCGGAAAAATCATTCGTAATATTCACAAAGCTATCTCTATTTCTCAATTGATCCACCGACTCGGTCGGTTATTCTTGTCAGGCCTCGCACCCTAAAATCCGCTTTGAAATCTCTCCACGTCGGCGCATACCTCTGGACTCTCGGCATTGTCGGTGCTACGCATCTGCTCCGCCAAGCAAGGCTTTTGTGATCCGGTCGCAGACAGCGGCGGCAGGCAACGGCAGGGGTATTTCGACCATGAGTGCATGGCCTTCGCAAGTGTTTGCCGTGGCTTCCCCAGCCACACTGCCGACACGTAGACCTGTCCCAGTAGACCTGAGTTTTGACTTAGTCCTTGGATTGTCGTCATGTGCGGGCTCTCGTCCTCATAAGCTGGCGCGTCCGTGAGCCCGCCCGCTTTTTTTGTAGACCAGGGCGGGCTACGGAGCGACAAAGGAAGATTTTCGCGCACAGGCTTCCGAGATTTAGCGAGACACCCCTTGCGGCTGTCCTGATCTTTGATTGCATAGCAGCGATCCCGTGATCCCTTGATTTCCGCCAGACACTGGTTGCGGTTGTCGCCATCCTTGATGCGGTAGCAACTTCCAGAGTCCCGCTTGACCTGCGCCAGACAGTACGCCCGCTTGTCCGCATCCTTGATCGCGTAGCACTCCGAGATGCCCGCCATAGCCTCCCCCATCCAGGCCATTGCGATCATGCAGAGCGGCAGGAGGAGGTATCTTCTCGCTATGTTGTTGATGGTCATGGTGCCCTCATTCGCAGATGCTGTGGAAGATGGCCTGCTCCTCGCCAGCGGTGCATATGGTCAGTTGTTGCCCATCACGTTGCCAGCGGAATCTACACATGGCCATCCCTGATCCGCTACAGGTCTGCATTTCCGGACGGCCCTCGCATCGCGTGTCACCCTCCATGCATTGATCTGCATCTTTGGAGATCACAGGCTGCCAGCCATCACGCATGAGCACCACCCGCACCTGTGCATAGGATTCGTTGCGAGCGAATGGCGGGACGGGATGGCGATTGGGTGTGGACCGGGTCTGCGACTCATCCACCACAGGCGGTGCAGAGTGATCATTCCCATCTGGTGCCTTGCGGGAGACCATGAGTGGCGCGCGATTCTCTGCTGCCACGGTTTTGCCGGTGACCGTCTGCCATTGCCCCGCATATGCCCAATAGGTCTGCCCTTGGTAGGTGACCAGCATGCGTTTGGGCTTGAGGGGATCTGCATCCTTAGATGATTGCCATTCCATCCAGTCCGCCCTCACTGGATCATCATGCGTCACCTCACGGCATTGCCCGCGAGCGATCTTGCGCATGGCCTCCGATCTCCATGCCGCCGCATCGCGCTGCATGTAGGAGTCGCTGGTGATGATGCGTCTTTGCATGTCCGGTTGGTGACGGAATTTCTCCAGCAGGGCTTGGTTCGTCACATCCTTGGCCTCGATGATTTCATCGAAAGATTGTTGTTGATGGCACAGCAGGGCAGGCTCGGTCATGGCCGGGTGCAGTTCCAGTTCTACATCCGGTATGAGCAGTGCGACCGGGGCCATGACGACGACAGCCAGCCCGTACCACGCCAGCACTACCTTGGCCTTGCCTATCCAGCCCTGTGCCCACTTGGCCGATGACCATGCCCTGAGTGTTTGCCATTTGGTGGCGAGATAGTCGTTCATTGCATTGCTCCCTCTGTGTTGTTGTGCTGATCGGGTGTGTTTTCCCGTGTTGATGCGAGTGGGTCAGAGCTATGACCGGCGGTCATATTTCCTGTGCGCGGACCGAGGGCGTAGTCCGCCCAGTCCTGCATGAGTTGCTGCCGTTTGGCGAGGAGGTCACCACGCCGATACGCGGCCTCTACCTTGTTGCCCACCGCATGGGCCAGCGCCATTTCTGCGACCTCGTTCGGGTAGTCGGTTTGCTCTGCGCACCAATCGCGGAAGGTGGATCGGAACCCGTGCGGCACCGCCTCCAGCTTCAGGCGACGGAGTACCGCCGTGAGCGTCATGTCCGAGAGCGCACTACCCAGTTCGGGGTCACGGCTGTTGGGGCTGGGGAATACATACGCCTTGCCCGAGGTGCGTCCTGCTGCGAGCGCGAGCGCTTTCATTTCTTGCAGGAGTGCGATAGCTGCATCCGACAGCGGCACCCGATGGGCCTTGCTGGCCTTCATGCGTTCAGCGGGGATCGTCCAGACGCGCCCAGCCAGATCGACCTCCTCCCAGGTAGCGCCTCGAACTTCTCCGGATCGAGCAGCTGTCAGGATCACGAATAGCAGGGCCTTGGCACCCATTCCCTCCTGACCCACGAGCTGTTCCATGAATACTGGCAACTGCACATAGGGCAGCGCCTGAAAATGCGTGGTCTTTGTCACCTTTCCGGGAGCAGGCAACAGCTTGTCCAGCAGCCCCTTCCAGCGCGCAGGATTGGAGTCGGTGCGGTAGCCTCGTGCAATGGCCCAGTCGATGATCGATTCGATGCGACCGCGCAGGCGGGTAGCGGTCTCCGTCTTGTTGGACCAGATCGGCTCCAGCACCTTGAGCACCATTGCCAGCGATATATCCCGCACAGGCATCTTGCCCAGTACAGGCGTGGCGTACATATCCAGCGACCGTTGCCACTGCTGTGCATGCTTGGCGTTCTTCCAGCCTTTCTCATGCGAGGCGATGTAGCGCTTGGTCGCTTCACCGAATGTCATGCTGGTGTGGATTTCCGCGACCAGACGGGCGCGCGCCCGGCGACGATCCTCGATAGGGTCAATGCCCTGCGCCAATTTGGCTCGCGCTACACGCGCGGCTTCCCGAGCATCGGCGAGCGAGACAGATGGGTAGGAGCCCAGGCCCAGATCCCGTCGTTTGCCCGCCACCTGATATCGCAGTATCCAGCTGCGTGAGCCGTACTTCGTCACGTTGAGGATCAGACCGCGCACACCACCGACATGGGTGCTACCACGGCGCCAGAGCGCGGCGACCTGGGCCGCGCCCAACTCCTTGCGGGGTTCGCGGGGGATCATGGCTGAACCTCCGCTGATGCAGGACACGGATAGCCAGGGGGCTCATAGATCAGTACCTGCCACTCGCACACCGAGGCACGAGAGAGGGTTGAAGCAGGGTCACCCCCATCCATGGCGCTCAGTTCACTCTCGACGGCGTGAGTTTGGCCCTCGGAGAGCCAGTCGGCCCAGGTCCGGTAGCGGGCGATCATCCCGGGGTCGCGCTGGTGGAGATACATGACCTGCAGGGGCGCAGGTGGGTTCGGTGCAGTCAATCGAATTTCCTCCTTGTCCACCACTCTGGAGAATTTGGAGGGCCTGTAGGAAATTTCGATTTCATCGTCCCGGAACCCGCATGGGGCAAGGCGATGCTCTCCTCTCCCCAAGTTTATTGAGTTAGTTGCTATCAATTCCATATCAATGACTCCTATGTCATTGATTTTCAATAGCTTTTTTCAGAGGCGGAGAGGGGGTGTCCGGAGCAGTCGCGCTGCCTTGAGGGACGAGACAGGGGGCGAGTTTTCTTGCGACGCGAGACACGGAGACTACCCGGCGATGGGGAACGTGGAAGAGAGATCAGCGGATAGACCTACCCGCCATCTGTTCAGGCCATTTCGTAGGGTTCGAGCGTCCAGCTGTAGTCCAGGTACAGAGGATGCCGAGGATGGCCATTGACCGTCAGATCACCGAATCGGCGCCATTGGGGCTGGTACTTTGCCAGCCGTTCATGCAATGCATCACGCGCCCGGAGGAGATAGGGCCGGTTCACTACGGAAGTACCCCAGGCCGCCCATATGGTTGGCGTGGGGTATTGCGCGACGGTCTTCTCAATGGCTTCCAGATTGCGCTCGTAGGCCACGGGGTCAGCCTTGGGTGGCAGGTCTTTGGGATCGGTGGCCCGTACTGGGTAGAGATTCAGCATGACAAATCCATCGAATCCGCATTGCTGAGCGACCTTCTCCACGCGGGTCACAGTGGGGTCAAGTTTCACTTGGGTGGCGGTGCTGGGATTGAGGCCGATGACCAGCAGCGGACGGGCTCCGGAGTGGCCCAGCGTGTAGCGCCATTGGTCGTTGTGGTCGGAGTGGTAGATGTCGTACATGGGCACTTTCAGAGGGCATTCGTCGCGTCTGCCCAGTCCGCTCCGGCTCAGGCATCAGATTATTTTGTACCACATATGCGGGTGCATAGAGTCGTCAGGGGACGGACAGTCCCTGCCCATGACCAGGGACGAGGCATTGATCGCAGCGTTTGCCGACGAGCTTCGCTCCCGGCGTGCTGCGTTGCGCTTGTCCCAGGAGGAGTTGGCTCATCGCGCGGGTATCAATCGGACATATATTGAATCGCCCCGGGTTTTCTAGACACCTCTGAGCCTCAAACCTGAGGCCCAATAGGAGGTGCCATGAGTAAGCAAAGATACCCCGAAGAATTCAAGACCGAAGCGGTCAAACAGATCACCGAGCGTG
>NZ_JAHUWZ010000004.1 GCF_019218755.1 Acidovorax sp. sif1233
GCCCGCCGCCGGGCGCCCCCGCCGCCCCGGCGGGCCAGCGATCGCATCGCGCACCTGCAGGACCTGGCCAGCATCGCCCGCCGCCTGCGCGAGGAGCACGCGCGCGCCGAGGCCGACGAAAAGGCCCGCCGCGAGGCCGCCGCGCGCCTGGAGGCCGAGCGCCACCTCTTCAGCCGCAGCGTAGGCCCCGTCACGCCGCTGCGCAGCCCCAACGTGGCACGCCTGCGCCGCCACAAGCCGCCACCGCTGCCCGTGCAGCACTGGCTGGACGAAGAGCGCGTGCTGGTCGAATCCATCAGCGACGACTTCGACGTGAGCACCCTGCTCGACACCGACGACCAGCTGAGTTTTCGCCGCCCCGGCATCGGCGTGGAAATCACGCGCCGCCTGCGCTCGGGCCACTGGAGCATCCAGCGCCAGCTGGACCTGCACGGCCTGCGCGTGGACGAAGCGCGCGAGGCACTGGGCGAATTCATCCGCCACGCCCACAAGGCCGGCCTGCGCTGCGTGCGCGTGGTGCATGGCAAGGGCCTGGGCTCTCCGGGCAAGAGTCCGGTGCTCAAGAGCCGCGTGCAGCGCTGGCTGGTGCAAAAAAGCGAAGTGCTGGCCTTCGTGCAGGCCCGGCCCATCGACGGCGGCGCGGGCGCGCTGGTGGTGCTGCTGCAGCCCGTGCATCCACGCCAGCGCTAGGCACGCGCAGCGCAGATCGCCCCGCTCTGCCCTGCGCACCTGGAGAGCCGGGCAGCCTGCCGTGTTGCCGACGCCCGCCGCGACGGCCGCTACCACAGCCGCTGCAACGGTTGTGGCGATGCACCCTGCCTCACGCCGTCTTGGTGCGTCCCGCGGGCGCCAGCCCCCGCATCTCCAGCCGCACGCCCAAGCCCTTGAGCTCCTCGCTTTTGCGCAACTGCAAGTGGCCCCCATAGGCCTGCGCGATCTGGCTGGCAATCGCCAGGCCCAGCCCGCTGCCCTGCACGGACTCGTCAAAACGCACTCCGCGCTGGCCCGCCGCCTGCAATTGTGCGGGCGTCATGCCGGGGCCATCGTCTTCGATGTCCAGGCACAGGCTGGCATGTTCTGCGCCACCTTGCACCGACACAGACACCGACAGTGTCAGCCGCACCCGCGAGGCGGCCCACTTGCCCGCGTTGTCCAGCAGGTTGCCCAGCACCTCCTCCAGGTCGGCGCGTTCTCCGCGCCAGTGCAGCGGGCCTTGGGTATCGTCTGCCAGCATCCAGTCCACCCCCTGCGCGGCGTGCAGGCGCTCCATCATGCGCAGCAGCTGGGCCACGCAGTCGCGCACGTCCACGGCCTGGCCGGTGCTGCCGGGGTGGGCGTGCAGCGCATCGCTCAAGGTGCGGGCCTGGTAGCGGTCCACCAGCTGGGCCATGGCCTCGACCTGGCGCTGCACCTCGCTGCTGGGCACCTGCGGCTGCGCGCTGGCCTGTGCGCTCAGCAGGGCCAGAGGCTTCTTGAGCGCGTGGTTCAGGTCCACCGCATGGGCCCGCGCGCGGGCCACCACGTGCGCGTTGTGCGCCAGCAGGCCTGCCAGCTCGTTCTGCAGGGGCTGCAGGTCGCGCCCCGTGGGGGCGGCCAGGTGCAGCGCCACATCGGGCCCCGCGCCCTGCGGCGCGCGCAGGGCAGCCAGCATGGCCTCCAGCCGGCGCAGCGGCGCCAGCCCCACCCGCACCTGCAGCCACGCCAGCCCCCCGGTGAGCAGCATCAGCACCAGCCCGGCCACCACCAGCGTGCGGTCGATCTGCCGCATGCTGCTGTGCAACTGCGCGGCCGGGCCGTAGACCGTCAGCGTGACCTGCACGGGAGGCTGGCCCAGGGCGACCGGCTGGGTCAGCGACAGCAAGGGTTCTTGCAGCGGCCCCGTGGCCCGGTGCAGCGTGGCCGAGCCGGTGGTGGTCAGGGCCTCGGTCGGCAGGCTGTCCATGTCCCACAGCGAACGTGACCGCAGCACATCGCTGCCCGCCTGCGCGCGCCAGTACCACCCGGCGTAGATGGCGCTGAACTCATCGGCACCGCCGGTGGACTCCCGCAAGCCACCCTGGGGCCCCAGGTGCAGCCGCGCGCCCACGCGCTGGGCCTTGTCGCGCAGCACCTGCTCGAAGCTGGCCAGCAGGCTCTGGTGCATCTGCACGCGCAGCCACAGCCCCCCGGCGCCCACCAGCAGCAGCATGGGGACCAGCGCCAGCAGCGCAATGCGCGTGGCCATGGGCCACTGGGCCAGCGCCAGCGCCCACGCGGCGCCGCTGTGTGCCCGGGCCGGCGCAGGCGGTGCGGGCGGCCCAGGCGGCGTGGCGGGTTCGATCCGCATCAGCCCGCCACGTCGGACGCCACCAGGCGAAATCCCTGGCCGCGCTCGGTCACCAGCTGCGGCGCGCCGTTCAACTTGCGGCGGATGCGGCCGATCAGCACGTCCAGCGTGTTGGAGTCCGGGTCGAGGTCGCGCGCATACACATGCTCGCTGATGTCGGTGCGCGTGAGCAGCTTGCCCGGGTGGTGCATGAAATACGCCAGGATCTTGTGCTCCTGCGCCGTGAGCTGCAGGCTCTGGCCCTGCAGCGAAAAGCGGCCCTGCACCACGTCGTACTCCAGCGGGCCGGCCGCCAGCACGGCGGCGGCCGACCCGGCCGTGCGGCGCAGCATGGCCCGCAGGCGCAGCACCACCTCGTCCATCAGAAAGGGCTTGGTCAAATAGTCGTCGGCGCCGGCATTGAAGCCCGCCACCTTGTCGCTCCAGCGGTTGCGCGCGGTGAGCACCAGCACCGGCCAGCCGCGGCCCGCGTCGCGCCAGTCGCGCAGCACGCTCAGGCCGTCCTTGAGCGGCAGGCCCAGGTCCAGCACGGCGGCGCTGTAGGCCTCGGCACTGCCGGCAAAGGACGCGGCCTCGCCGTCGTGCTCCACATCCACCGCGAATCCCGCCGCCTCCAGCGCCACGCGCAGTTGCTGCGCCAGCGCCACATCATCTTCCACCACCAGGATGCGCATCAGTCGTCCACCTTCTGCCGCGTGACTTCCAGGCTCACGGCGTCCACTTCGAGCTCCAGCTTGAAACCGTTGGGTTGCTGCAGCTCCACGCTGTAGTACGGGCGGCGGCGGTGGTCCGTTTCCAGCTCCACCTCCAGCACCAGGCCCGAAAAGCGCGGCCGCAAGGATTCGAGCATCACGGCCATGGACTTGGGCGCCGCGGGCGTGCCCGCCGCTTGCGGCGGGGTCAGCACCTCGCCCGTGTTCACATCCACCAGCAGCTTCATCTCGCCGGCGGGCCGGTCCGAGAGCTTGACCTCGTACACCGCCTTGCCCTGCGCGTCGCGCTCGAACTCGGCGTTCACCACGCGCGATCCGTAGCGCTGCTCCAGCTGCTGGATGTAGCGGGCCATCTGCGCCAGGCCCACAGGCTGCGTGGGCCAGTCGCGCTCCTGCGCCACGACACTGCCCGTGGCCGCATCCACCAGCACCTCGTGCTTGGTGCCGCGGGCGTCGATGATCTTGATCTCGTAGCGCAGCTCGCCCTTGCGGCCGTGCTTGGTCTCCACGTCGATGACGCGCCCGCCGTACTGGCGGCTCATGTCCGCAATGATGCTGTTGAGCGGCTTGAGCTGCCCGCTCTGCACGCCACGCCGCGCCACATCCTGCTCGGCGGCGGGGGTCTGTGCACAGGCCAGCGCCACCACGGCACAGGCAGTGGCCTGCATCCAGGTCCGCAAAATTCCATTCTTCATCGCCGGGCCGCCCCAAGATGAAGAGCGCCCCCTCGGGGGGCAGTGACCACACGAAGTGGGGAACGTGGGGGCCATATCTCTCATCGCGCGATTATTGCGGTTGGCATTAAACGGTCCATGAACGGGCGCTTCACGGTGGGTTTAGGAACGGTTGCGCACACTGCCTCCCAGTTCTTCACAACCACTGCCACACCGAAAGGAAGCACCATGAAAAAGACCGTTCTGACCCTGGCCTTCGCAGCAGCCGCCGCGGCCTCCGCCCTGCCCTCCATGGCCTGGGCCATGGGCGCCCAGGAGGCCGTCAACGTGATGGCCAAGAACCACTTCGTGGCGCCGCACGACCTGCAAAAACAATACGGCTACTGGACCGCCGAGGCCGTCTCCAACGACGGGGTGCGCGCCACCGTGCTGGTCAACGATGCCAACGGCAGCTTCACCGCCGTGCGCAAGGGCGACATCGGCACCGCCCTGCCCAGCGTGGAACGGGTGGCGCAGCAGGTGCGCGCCACCGGCTACAGCTTTGTGTACGACGTGGAGCTGGACGACGGCTTCTGGCAGGCCAAGGCCCGCCAGTCCGTGACCAACCGCGAGAAGGTCGAGTTCGTGCTGCACCCCGTGACGCTGGAGGTATTGAGCCAGGTGGGCCGCAGCGGCGGAACCGTGAACGGCCAGCCCGTGCTCAGCGCCGACCAGGTCGTGACAGCCCTGCAGCAGGCCGGCTACACCCGCGTGCGCGGTGTCGAATACGAAGACGGCTACTGGGAAGCCGAGGCGACCAACACAGCCAACCTGGCGGTGGAGCTGCGGGTGGACGCCGTGACCGGGGCCGTGCTGCGCGAACAGCTGGACGATTGAGCGGCCGGCGGCTGCCCTGCGCCAGGGTGCTGAAGCAACCCACAAAAAAAGGCACCGGGCCCCGGCATGCCCAGGCAGCCGGTCCAGGTGTCTTTTCAGGGCCGTTGGCGGCGGGCACGCCGAGCGTGCCGCGCACCGGCTTTACTTGGACAAATCGACCGCGTACTTCGACGTGCCCTTGCCCGAGCCGTCGTCCGCTGCCAGCAGCGACACATTGGCCAGGCCTGCCGCCTGCGCCACGGCGAGCGCATTGCCGCCCGAGCTGAACACCACCGGCCCCGCCACGCTGGCCTTGGCAAAGCGCCAGCTCTTGGCCGCGCCGTTGGCACTGCGCGTCACCGCCGGGTTCTTGCGGATGTAGTCGATCACCACGTCCCGGTTCGCATCGGGCGAGGCCCAGATGGTGCCCGAGCCATCGAGCTTGTCGATGAAGCTCTTGCCGCTGGTGGCGCGGTAGTTGTTGGTGGCGATCACGAACTCCTGCGCCACGTCGATGGGCTTGCCCAGGTAGGTCAGGTTCCTGATGCGGCTGCCCACGGGCTGCGTCACGTCGATCTCGTACTGCACGTCGGGCGTCGTGAACATGTCGAAGTTGTAGCCCGGGAAGGTGCTGATGAGCTGTTGCTCGCCAGTCTTGGCAGGGTCGATCTGGTTGAAGCGCTTGGCCGCGGCTTCGAGCCAGTTCTTGATGTCGCCACCGTTGACCTTCACCGCATACACCGTGTTGGGGTAGAGGTACAGGTCGGCCGCGTTGTTGATGGCCAGCGGTCCCACGGCCACGTCGGTGTAGTCGGCACCGCCCTGGAAGCCGCTCTTGAACGGCGCGCTCACCGACAGCACCGGCAGCTGCGCATACTCCGGCAGGCTGGCCTTGATGTAAGCGGCCACATAGGCCTGCTGCGCCTGGTTCACGATCTGGATCGCGCCCGGGTCGCCCACGTCGGCGAACAGCGTGCTCATGCGGAAGTCGGTCTGGCCGATGGGCGTCTTCACGTACTGGATGGCGGCCTGGTGCTGCGTCTCGACGAGCGGCGCCACGCTGGCATCTGCGTCCACCGTCACCGTGGCGCCCGCGGCGTTCTTGGACTGGATGTTGCGCAGCTCGGACTTGCTGGCCGACTTGTTGACCACCCACTTGGCCCCGTCCCACTGCAGCGCCAGCTGCACCACGCCCAGGGCCTTGCCCCAGGAGCTGGCCATCACGGCCGGCACGCCGTTCACCGTACCCGCCTTGTGGTCCACGCCGGCCATGTTGAAGCCCGGCGTGGCGGCGGTGTCGGGGAACACGCCATGCTGGTGGCCCATCACCATCGCGTCGATGCCGGCCACCTTGGAAAGGTACAGGCCCGGGTTCTCCATGGTGGGCGAATACGCCGCGCTGTCCATGCCGCCGTGCAGCAGCGCGATCACGATGTCGGCGCCCTTGGCGCGCAGCTCGGGCACGTACTTCGTCGCGGCCTCGACCGCGCCTTGCGTGGTGACCTTGCCTTCGAGGTAGCGCTTGTCCCAGTTCATGATGCCCGGCGTGGTGAAACCGATCACGCCCACCTTGATGGGCAGCTTCACCTCCTTGCCGTCCGCGCCCTTGGCCACCAGCGTGCGCTCGAGCACCGTGTAGGGCTGCACCAGCGGCTTCTGGGTCTTGTTGCTGGTCACGTTGGCCAGCACCATCGGAAAGCCCGCGCCCGCGCACTTCCTGGCGGCATCCACACCGTCCACCTCCAGCCCGCCGCCCAGCACCTGGTTCAGGAACGGCAGGCCGTAGTTGAACTCGTGGTTGCCCAGCGTGCCGGCGTCAAAGCCCAGCGCACCCATCGCCTTGTACATGGACAGCTGCTGCGTGCACGGGATGGGGCTGATGGTGGCTTCATAGTCGGCCAGCGCCGTGCCCTGGATGGTGTCGCCGTTGTCCACCAGCAGCGTGTTGGCAAACTCCTTGCGCGCCGCGCGCACCAGCGTGGCGGTGCGCTCGAAGCCGTAGCTCTTGTCTTCGGCCAGCTTGAAGTAGTCGTAGCTGCGCACGTTGAAGTGCAGGTCGGTGGTCTCCAGCACGGCCAGCGTGGCGGTGGCGCCCGCGTTGTTGTTGCTGCCGCCGCCATCGCCGCCGCCGCAGGCGGAGAGGGACGCGGCCAGGGCCAGCACGCTCAGCGTGGCGGTGCGGCGCGAATAGCAAGAAAACGGAAAGGAATCGGATTGGCTGCGAATGCGTTCAGACATGAACAAGGCCCAGGATGAAACAAAGGACCGAGTGTCTGGCGGGGGTTTGACAACGGTATGACGGCACGCGGCCGCCGCGCGTCCCACGGGGGTGTCAGCGCGGGGGGCGCCGTCGGCTCAGCAGGCCTTCCACCATCAGCAGCAGCAGCGCTGCGCGCAACTCGTCGTGGGTGTCGGTCACGGTGGTATGGGGGCCTCGCAGCACCCAGATGGCGCGGCCGCTGAAGTTGTAGTCGCTTCCCTGCAGGTGGCGCGCCAGAAGTTCGACCTGCTCGAAATCATCTGCCGAGACCGTGTGCGCGACGGTGATGGTGCTGCCCATGGGAACCCTCACATAACTTGCCTGTCAGCCCGCGCGTTCGTGCGCAACCCTGCCTGGTCCGTGGCCCCTGGTCGTGCGAGGACGCCAGCGCGCACAGGCCGGACCGCCCACGCTCTTGCACCGCGCTCTTGCACCACGCGCCGCAATGCGCCGCTGTGGCGGGGCTGCCGGTGCCTGCGGCGAGGAGGCCCTGCCCAGTGGTCTTCTGTGCAGCCCCAGCGTGCGCCGTTGGGCGCGCGCTGTATGTAGTCGTTTGCCGACAAAGCCTTACGACCTCCTGCGCCGCAGCACCCGGCACAAGGGAAGGAGCCGCAGGGTTCGCGTCAGGCGATGCGGCGTACGTCGCCGTTGTGCGGTGAAGCGCTCTCATGGAACAGGTCTTCGAGAAACTGGGCCAGTTCGTGCTCTTCCACGAAGTCGGGGACCACGAAGCCCGCGGGGGTGCGCTTGCCGTCGCCGCCCACGCGGTAGACCTGCCACAGCGGGCCCTCACGCCGCACTTCAACGATGCGGCCAAAGACATTGAAACGGGGATGGGCGGGGGGTGGTGTGTTTTCCATGGACTGCCTCGTGCCGGGTCTCGCGCCTATTCTCCGGCGATCTGCGGGTAGCCGTCGCAGATCACCACCCACGCGGCCTTGGAGGCCACGTGGATGTGCCTTTGCGGCGGCGCGTCAAAAGGGGTGTCGAGCGTGCCCAGGGGCACGGCCACGCTGTCCGCATGCACGCCTTCGCTGTGCCAGAGCAACGGCGAGCCGCAGGCCGAGCAGAACTGCCGCGTGACCCGCGGCGACGAGCGGTAGGCGCGCAGCAGCGCCTGCCCCTGCACGAAGCGGTGGTGCTCGCGGTGCACCGTGCCGTAGCTGGCGAACGCCGCGCCATGGGCCTTGCGGCACATCGAGCAGTGGCAGTGCGATGCGCTGCGCAGCGGCGCCGTGGTTTCGTAGCGCACGCCGCCGCACAGGCAGCTGCCCCGGTGGTGCACGACGGATTCGGTCATGGCCTGGGTTCTCCTTCGACGGGGTGCCTGGGTGGAGCACGCGGCCGGGTCAGGCGCGCGGCGGCGCCGGCGTGGCCACGGAGGCGATCAGGTCCACCTCCACCGTCGCATTCTTGGGCAGTTGCAGCACCCCCACCGAGGTGCGGGTGTGGGCGCCCGCCTCGCCCAGCACGGCGAACAGGATTTCAGAGGCGCCGTCGGCCACCTCGCTTTGCTGCGTGAACCCGGGCGCCGACTGCACATACACGGTGATGCGCAGCACCGACTGCACGGCGTCCAGAGAGCCCAGCGCACGCTGCAGCAAGGCCAGGGCGCGCAGGGCGCACACCTTGGCCCCCGCCTGCGCCTGGGCCAGGGTGGCGCCGGCGCCGGCCGCCCCCGTGGCCACCACGGTATCGCCCACGCGCGGGATCTGCCCGCTCAGGTAGACGTGGTGGCCGTCGCGCACCAGGGGCACGTAGTTGCCCCCGATCTTGATCTCGCCGTCAAAGCTGTAGCCGAGGGCCTGGGCTTGTTCCTGAAAACGGGCGTCACGGGACATGAAAAAAACCTCGCCGGGTGAAATGCCACCACTATGCCACCCGGCAGGCAGCCCCTGGCGTTGCCAGGCCAGCGGGCGCGCCGCCCTCCGGGGGAAGGCGGCACAGAGGCCTCACATATGCCGCGCGAACGGGTCCACCAGCGAGGCGATCGTCACCCCGGCCGGCTGGCCCACGCCCTGCGGGCGCCCTGCCGGCTCGGGGGCTGCGGTGACCGGTGCCACCTTCAGCGGCGACATGCGCCGGCCGTAGACGCGCTGCACGCGCTCTTGCAGCGTGGGGTGGGAATCGAGCCAGTGCTCCATCCTGCCGCCGCCTTCCACGTCCACCAGCAGCATGTGCTGCACCGAAGGATGGTTCAGGCCGCTGTGGCTGTGCTGTTCATAGCCGCGCGGGGTATCCCGGCGCTGGGCCATGACCTTGCGCAGCACGCCGCCCAGGCCGTCCTTGCTGCGCGTCCATTGCACGGCGCGCGCGTCGGCCAGGTACTCGCGCTGGCGCGACACGGCCGCCTTGAGCATGCGGCCGGTGATCCAGCCCGCGAAGCCCGCCAGCATGATGGCCGAGCCGAACCACCACGCCAGCCCCCGCCGCTCGCGCAGCGTGTCGCCGAAGTTGTAGACCAGCTCCAGGCCGAACACCATGCCGGCCAGCTGCATCTTCATGCGCGTGTCGCCCTCGTGCAGGTGGCTCAGCTCGTGCGCGACCATGCCCTGCATCTCCTCACGGTTCAGGTAGTCGAGCGCGCCCTGCGTCACGGCGATCACGGCGTCGCTCTCGTCCCAGCCGGCGGCAAACGCGTTGATCGCATCGGTGCGCGGCATCACCATGATTTCGGGGCGCGGCATGTGGGCGGCAATGCACAGCTCGTCGACGATGTTGGACAGGCGCTGCTCGGCATGCGAGAGCGAGGGCCGCAGCTCGCGCGCGCCCACCCGCCGGGCCAGCTTGACACCGCCCGCGCGCAGGTTGGAGGTCTCGACCCACCAGCCGCCCAGCACCAGCAGGAGCGAAACGCCCACGTTAGCCGCCAGAAAACCCTGCGGAAACGGCAACCGCCCCGGCAGCATGGCCGCCATCAGCAGCCAGGCCAGGGCCAGGGCCGCATGCACGGCGGCGATCAGCACCGCCACCGCCAGCGCAAAGCCCAGCAGCAGGCGGCGCGTTTCGCTGCGCGCGTCCGCCTGGTGGTCCCAGAATTTCATGGCCCCTCCCTGTATGAGACTTTCTCGCGCGGGACTTCAAGCGGCCCGCAGCCACGACAGGAGCTCCCGTGTTGCCCGCCAGCGCCCGGCGACCATTCGGCACGGCTTTGGCGGCCCGCGGGGCATGTACCCCATCGGGCCTGCGCACCAGGCAGCTGCGAAGAAACCGGCCTAAGAGAAGCGAACCTGCGGCGCAGCGCGCTCTGCTTCGCTGCGCGTGGACTCGAGCATGGGCACGGTGGGAAAGCCCAACAGGCGCGCCACGACCAGTTCAGGAAACTGCGCCGCCGCGTCGTTGAATTCCAGCGCCTGGTCGTTGTACGCCTGGCGCGCGAAGCCCAGGCGGTTTTCGGTGCTGGTCAACTCTTCGGACAGCGACTGCATGGTGGCGTCGGCCTTGAGTTCGGGATACGCCTCAGCCACTACCATCAGGCGGCCCAGGCTGCTGCCCAGAAGGCCCTCGGCGGCGGCCAGCGCCCCCATGGCGCCGGCGTTGGCCGGCTGGGCCCGCACGGCGGCCGCAGCACCCTGCGCCTGGCCGCGCGCCTTGATGACGGCTTCGAGCGTGGCGGCCTCGTGGCTGAGGTAGCCCTTGGCGACTTCGACCAGGTTGGGCACCAGGTCATGGCGGCGCTTGAGCTGCACGTCGATCTGGCCGAAGGCGTTGGCAATGCGGTTGCGCAGCTGCACCAGCCGGTTGTACACAGTGACGGCCCACACCGCCAGCACGGCGACCAGTCCCAGAACGATCCAAGCAGTAGCTGACATGTCCCACCCTCCTTGTTGTGAATTGAATGAATGGATGCTGGGCGCATCTTAGTAGCGCGCCTTTCCCAAAGGGGCCATACATTTCAGCGGGTAGGGATTTAAGCGTTCAAACCGCCTGCAGCGCCTACCCATCAAGCGCTATAAGCTATTAAAAACATAGCAATCGATGCTATGGGCGCACACCCGGCCCATCCACAGGCTGCGAGGGAAGCGGCGCAGCCGCTCAGGGGGTGCCCTTGTTCCTCATCCAGTCGGCCGTCCCCATGAAGCTTTCCTTCAAGCGGGCGCGCAGAGCATCGGGCACGCCTGTCTCGCCCATGGCCTGGTCCATGCAGGCCACCCACTGGTCGCGCTCCTGGATGCCGATGGAAAACGGCATGTGCCGCATGCGCAGTCGCGGGTGGCCGAAGCGGCTTTGGTAGTGGTCAGGTCCACCCAGCCAGCCGCACAAGAACCAGAAGAGTTTTTGCCGCGCCTGCACGAGGTCGCTGCCGTGGGCTGCACGCAGTTCGGCGTAACCGGGCTCCAGATCCATCAGGTCGTAGAAGCGTTCGGTGAGGGCGTGCACGCGGTCTTCGCCACCGATCCAGTCGAAGGGGGTGGTTGCGGTGGCGGTTTCTGCGCCGGCGCCGGTGTCTTTGGGAACGTCGGAATTCATATAAAAAACTGGCCCCAGCGCTTTCCTATAAAGCGCTGGAAGCTATCAAATGAGTAGCAATCGACACGCAGCCTATTCCGCCGAACGGCGCAGCGTGTCCACCACGGGGCGCACCAGCACCTCGCGCAGGCCCCACCAGCCCGCGGCCAGCGCCAGCACCGCACCCGCCACGGCGCCCGCCAGGGGCACCCAGGGCGCGGCCGTCCAGGTGAAGTCGAACACGAAGCGCGCCAGCGCCCAGCCCACGCCCACGGCCACGGCGCTGGCCAGGAAGCCCGCGAGCAGGCCCACGCCCACCAGCTCGGCGCGCTGCACCTGCCGCAGCAGGCTGGCGCGCGCGCCCACGGCGCGCATGATGGCGTACTCGCGGGCGCGCTCCTCGCGCGTGGCGGTGACGGCCGCGAACAGCACCACCAGCCCGGCGGCCAGCGTGAAGGCAAACAGGAATTCCACCGCGCGGATCACCTGGTCCAGCACGCGCTGCACCTGGGTGATGGTGGCGCCCATGTCCACGTTGGTGATGTTGGGAAACTGGCGCACCAGGGCGTTGTCGAAGCCGTTGGTCTCGGGGGCGCGGTACGCCGCCAGGTAGGTGACCGGCACGTCCTTGACGCTGGCCACGGGGTACATCACGAAGAAGTTGGCCCGCATCGACCCCCAGTCCACCTTGCGCAGGCTGGTGATGCGCGCTTCGTTCTGCACGCCGCCCATGTCGAACAGCAGCCGGTCGCCCATCTGCAGGCCCAGGGTCTCGGCAATGCCCTCCTCGACGCTGATGGCACCTTCCTCGCCCTGGCGCCACTGGCCGGCCACGATCTGGTTGTGGGGGGGTGGTTCGGTGGCGTTGGAAAGGTTGAACTCCCGGTCGACGAGGCGCTTGGCGCGGTCGTCGGTATAGCTGTCGGGGCCCACGGGCTTGCCGTTCACGGCCAGCAGGCGGCCACGGATCATGGGATACCAGTCGTACCGGGCCACGCCGCCGTCCTTGAGGGCCTGCTGGAACGCATCGGACTGGTCGGGCATCACGTTGATGACGAAGCGGTTGGGCGCATCGGGGGGCGTGGCCTTGCGCCAGCTGTCCACCAGGTCGGTGCGCAGCAGCACCAGCAGCACCAGCGCCAGCAGGCCCACGGCCAGGCTGCTCACCTGTACCACGGCGTAGGCGGGGCGCGCGGAGATCTGCCGCGTGGCCAGCACCAGCCAGCGCGGGGCGGTGGCCTCGTTCACGCTCTTGCGCAGCAGCTTCACCGCCACCCACGACAGCCCCGCAAACAGGGCCACCGCGCCGGCAAAGCCGCCCACGGCAATCAGCCCCAGCTTGATGTCGCTGCTGACCGTCAGCAGCAAGGCCGCGAAACCGGCGATGCCGATGCCCAGCACCGCCAGCGACGCGGGCTTGAGCCCGCCCACGTCGCGCCGGATCACGCGCAGGGGCGGCACCTGGGCCAGCTGCAGCACGGGCGGCAGGCCGAAGGCGAACAGCAGCGTGAGCCCCATGCCCAGGCCAAATGCCACGGGCCACAGGCTGGGCGGCGGCAGGGCTGACTCGACCAGCCCCGCGAGCAGCAGCACGAAGGCGTAGTGCACCAGATAGCCCAGCGCCACGCCCAGCGAACTGGCGAACAGGCCCACGAGAGCGAATTCGGCCGTGTAGGCGCCCGCGATGGTGCGCTGGCTCTGCCCCAGCACCCGCAGCATGGCCGAGGCATCCAGGTGCTCTGCCGCGAAACCGCGCGCGGCCAGCGCCACGGCCACGGCCGACAGCAGCGCCGCGAGCAGCGCCACGAGGCTCAGGAACTTCTGCGCGCGGTCCAGCGTCTGGCGCATCTCGGGGCGGCCGCTTTCGAGGGATTCCACCCGCACCCCGTGCACCTCGGGCTTCTTGGCCTCCGCCACGGCCCATTCGCTGAAGGCCTTGACCGCGGGGCCCGGCCCGATGACGGCGAAGCGGTAGGTGAGGCGGCTGGCCGGCTGCACCAGGCCGGTGGCGGGCAGGTCGGCATCGTTCACCATCACGCGCGGGGCAAAGCTCATGAAGCCCGCGCCCCGGTCGGGCTCGATCACGATGATGCGCGCGATGCGCAGCTGCGCATCGCCCAGCAACAGCATGTCGCCCATGGCCAGGTTCAGCGATTCGAGCAGGGGAGCATCCACCCACGCCTCGCCCCGGGCAGGGATGTCGCGGGTGGGCTGGTCGAGCGCCCCCGGCGCGTCAGCCACCTTGAGGCTGCCGCGCAGCGGGTAGCCCGGCGGCACGCTCTTGAGGGCCACCAGCTTGCTGGCACCGCCCTGCGCATCGCTGGCCCGGCCCATGGTGGGAAAGCCCACCGTGGTGACCGCCTGCAAGCCCAGGGCCGCGGCCCGCTCGACGAACGCCGCTGGCGTGGGGTTGTCGCTGGCCACCACGGCATCGCCGCCCAGCAGCTGCAGCGCATCGCGCTGCAGGCCGCCCTGAAGGCGGTCGGCGAAAAACCCCACGGACGTGAGCGCCGCCACCGCCAGCGTGACCGCCACGATGAGCAAGCGCAGTTCGCCCGCGCGCAGGTCGCGGGCCAGGGTGCGCCAGCCAAGGCGCAGAAAAGACAGGTTCATGGCACGGAACCTTAGCGCAAACGGAGCGCTCTGGCGCTGTTCAGGGCTTTGCGTCGCCGGCCGCCGGCGCCGCGCCACCGGGCACCCCCGCATCCAGGCGCGCTTGCAGCGCCTCCAGCACGGGCTGGATCTGTGTGCCCACGTGGATCTGGGGGTTGGAGAATCCGTCGGTCTTGCCGGCCTCCACCTCGCGCTGCGCGATCAGCGGCACGGCCTTGGCAAAGGCCTCGGTGAATGAATGGGTCTGGCGCAGTTGCTCGTTGAACACCGCGCGGCCGAAGAACGTGAGCTCGGACCGCGTGCCGCAGCCATACGATGTGTGGGTGGCGTCGGCGGCCGTCATGATGAGCGTGCCATCGGTGGCCAGGGGCCCGATCCAGCCGCCGGAGTAGCAGGCCGACACCGCGATCACGCGGTGGCGGATGCCGGCTTCATCCAGCGCGGCGCGCAGCATTTCCGGCGTGACGGGCTGCACCTGCAGCGGTCCGTGCGATGCCGCCAGCTCGTGGTTGCGCGCGCCGTGCGAGGTCATGTAGATCACCAGCAGGTCATGGTCGCGGTCCATGCGCGCACCCAGGGCCGAAATGGCGCGCTGCAGGTTCTGCGGCGTCGCCCAGACGTGGGTGTCGGCGGTCTCGGCATGGTTGAGCAGGTGGATCACGCGGCCGTGCGCGTCGAACCGTTCCTGCAGCAGCGTGCTGACCATGGTGCTTTCGCGCCGGAACACGTTCTCTTCGGCATAGGGAGCGAACACGAGGCCGTAGACATCCACCACCCCGTCCCGCTGGGCCGCCAGCGCTTGCACCTGGCGCTCCCACAGCGCCTGCTGCGCCTCGAACACCGGCTGCGACAAGGTCAGCTGCGCGGGTTCGGGGCCCTCCTCGGCGGCCTGCGCCGCCGCCAGGGCCGCACCGTCCAGCTCCCAGGGCTGGTCCTGGAACTGCCACATGCCCACCCCGATGATCGCCGCCATCGACACCGCGAACACCGCCGTGCGCAGGCGCGAGCGGATGAAGCGCGCGCTCACCACGACCAACGCCGCCAGAACCCACGCCGTCAGCACTCCGTAGGCAGTCCAGAAAACGATTCCGGCCGTGTTTCCGACCCACAGCGCGGGCCGGTGGACGGTGGCGCCCAGCAGGGCATACAGCACGAGCAGGGGCACCAGCGGAGCCCACGCCGACAACACATACCAGGCGGCGAGCCCGCCCGTTGGCGCGCCCTCCGGGGCCGGCGCGCCGGCCGCAAGGCGCTGCGCGGGTGCCATGGCCCACCAGGCCAGCCACAGAAGCGCCAGGCCGCTCCACATCGGCGCGAGCCAGCCCCGCAGGCTGAACTGGGCGGGCCCTGCCACCTGGAACCGCGCCGCCCCCACCAGCAGCGCGCCACCGAGCAGCACCAGAACGATCAATTGCCACGGGGTGGGAACCGCGGCCCCCGTGCGGGGCGGCAGGAACAGCGTGGCCCGCAGGCCCTCGCGGACCCAGGCTCCCAGGGGCAGGCGAAGAGGGGCAGGCGCCCCGGCCGAGGCCGCCGCCGGCGCAGGGGCGGGCGCACCGGGGGGCAGCCCCTCGTCCAGCGGGATTTCGATCTTGGCGGGTTCGGGGCCCCACTGGCTCGGTTGGGTATCGGCCCAGGCGCCCTTGGCGTTCAGGTCTTGCATGCGCGCATCATGCCACCGCGGGATGACGGCCCGGGGGCCGGGGAACATGCGCAGGGGAACCGGGGCGGACCGCCGCGAGATACCCCCGAAAGTGCCTCTCAGGCCGCGCTGGCGGACGCCGCCGGCGCCATGGCAGGCACCCGCGCCAGTTCAGGCTGCAGCACCAGCCGGTGCACCCCGCTGTAGCAGACGAAGCGGCGGTTGGTGGCGCGCCCGATGGCGCACAGACCCAGCTGCTGGGCCACGGCATGGCCCATCTGCGTCATGCCGCTGCGCGACACCACGATGGGCACGCCCATCTGGGCCGACTTGATGACCATCTCGCTCGTGAGGCGGCCTGTGGTGTAGAACACCTTGTCCGAGCCCGACATCGGCACATGCCCCCCCGCGGAGGGCCCGCCACCGGTGCGGGCCGGCGCCTCGGGGTTCATCCACATCCAGCCCGCGATGGTATCGATGGCATTGTGGCGCCCCACGTCTTCCACGAAAGTGAGCAGTTCCTCCCCCTGGAACAGCGCGCAGCCATGCACGGAGCCCGCAGACTTGTACGTGGTCTCCTTGATGCGGATGGCGTTCACGATGCCATACAGCTGGGCCTGGGTGAGGCGCGCCTCGGGCAGCGCGATCCGGTCCACCTCATCCATCAGCCCGCCAAACACGCTGCCCTGCCCGCAGCCGGTGGTCACCACCTTGCTGGCCGTCCGCTCCTCGATGCGCGCGATGCCGTGGCGCGTGCGCACGGCGGCGGCGTGGACCTCCCAGTCGACGGTGACGGATTCGATGTCGAAGACGGACTCCACCAACCGCTGGTTGCGCAGGTAGCCCAGCACCAGGAGCTCGGGCTGGGCGCCCAGCGTCATCAGCGTGACCAGCTCGCGCTTGTCCACATACACGGTGAGCGGCCGCTCGGCGGGAATGGACACCTGCTCCCGTTCACCCAGTTCATTGACCACCTCGACCCCATGGGTGAGCTGTGCCTGGGCCTGCGTGAGGCGCGGCAATGGCGGGGTGGCGAGGTCCGTGGCGGTGCGGGAAGTCATGGCCGGACTATACGCAGGCTCCGTGCGCGCCGCAGCCCGAGGCCGCAATGCCTCATGGTGTGTCCTGCCCGGGGCAGGGGCGCGGAGCCCCCTGGGAAGAGGCTGGGCGCCAGCCGCCGGGCCCGCGTTCAGGACTTGGGGGCCGATGCCGCCGCCGCGGGCGTCGACGTGCTGGGCGGGCTGCTCGCCGTGCCAGGCGGCGAATGGGCGCCAGAGGCCTCCAGGGGCTTGGCCTCCGGCGGCGTGTACGCGAACGGTCCGGGGTCGGTGCATGCGGCGGCACTGGTGGCCGTGGCGGGCTTGGCGGCTGGGCTGGTCTTGCGATAGTGGGCCGCCACGCGGTCCTGGGCCAGGCACAGCTTGTAGTTGTCCACCTTGCCCGCCCAGGCCGTCTTGGCGGCGGCTTCGGCGGCCTTGGCCGCGGCCTCGGGCGATGGCGCGGGAAGCTTGGCCACCGCCAGCATGCAGGAACTGGCCGCGCACACGGCCAGGAGCGAGGAACGGAAAAAATGCGTCATGGTGCGGTACCTCATACCTGTGCGGGTTGGCCTGCCGATGGCGCTGCGGCAGCATCGCCCCCCGGGGTGCTGGCACTGCGCTGGCGGGGAATCTTGCCCGCCTGGACGTCGTCATACCAGAGCTCATGGTGCTCCCGGGCCCAGGCCTCGCTCACGTAGCCCGTCTTCATGGCCTTGTAGGCGCCGCGCATGCCCACCGTGCCCATGTAGATGTGTCCGCAGATCAGCGCCATCATCCAGATGGCCAGGGAGGCATGGACCATGTGGGCGATCTGCATGTCGCCGCGCACGTCGCCAAAGCCGGGGATGAGCTTGTCGAGCACCAGGCCCGTGGCCACCACAAGGATGCCAGGGATGGTGATGCCCCACCAGAACAGGCCCTTCTCGCCCGCGTTGAAGCGGTGGGAGGGAACCTGGTGGTCACCGCCCAGCATGCCGCCGCCCTTGGACAGCCACACGAAGTCCGCGCGGTTGGCAATGTTGTCCTTGACGAAGGTGAGGATGATCACGAGCAGCGACACGGCGAACAACGGGCCCATGAAGTTGTGCACGTTCTTGAGCGCATAGGTGATCCATCCGAACAGCGAGGCACCCAGGACGGGCAGGAGGAAGAACTTGCCAAAGGCCATCACGATGCCGGAGAGGGCCAGCGTGCAGAAGGCGAACGCATTGGACCAGTGCGCCGCCCGTTCGAAGGGCGTGAAACGCTCGATGCGGCGGGTGCCGGCGCCCTCGGGATGGTCATGCCCCAGCGGGCCCTTGACGAAGTAGAAGATGCCCAGCGCCAGCAGCACGATGGCGAACAGCGCCGCGCCATAGGGAATGATCCAGTGGTTGCGCACCTGCCGCCAGGCCTCACCCGCATTGGTGAAACGCGAGCCGGGATACTGCACGAAGGGCTGGATCAGGTTGCCCGCCTCGGGCGCCTGCGTTTTGGGCAGGCTGCTGTAGCCCGTCACGCCCTGCCCCACCTGGCGCCACATGGGCGCATTGTTGCCAGGCTGCACCTTGGCACGCTCGCCGTTGGTCTGCCCGGCGTACTTGGGGTCCGCGCTGGCATCCGGCTTGACCTCGAAAATGTTCTGGCCCTGGATGCCGCCGGGTGCTTGCGGCGCCACCGCTGCGGCCGTGGCCGGCGCTGCGGCCGTGCCCGCATCGGGCGCCGCTGGCGCCTGGGCACCCGCGGGCCCCCAGGCCACACCCGCCGCCACGACCAAGGCACACACGATGTGTTTCATGGTGAACCTCGCTTCACTTGGTGCGGGTGTATTCGTTCTGGCCGTACTGCTGGCGCGCCTTGAGCTGCGCTTCCCAGCCGGCCTTGTCCCCGGCCTTCCAGCCAGGCTGGGTGAAGTTGCTGCCCGTGCCGGCATATGGCGGCGCGTCGCTGCGGATGCCCGCGCCCGTCTGGGGTTTTTCGCCGCAACCGGCGAGGGCCGCGACAGCCCCTGCCGCTGCAAGAACAACAAGAAGGGGAAGCCGCTTCATGACTTGCCCCCCGCAGGCTGGCCGGCCTGCTGCGAACCGTAGGCCGTGCCCCAGCCCCACACTTCGGCGCCCTTGCCGCGCTGCACCACGCGGTTGCGGAAGATGTCGGCCACCACATCGCCGTCGCCGGCCAGCAGGGCCTTGGTGGAGCACATCTCCGCGCAGGCCGGGAGCTTGCCCTCGGCCAGGCGGTTGCGGCCGTACTTGTCGAATTCGGCCTGGCTGCCGTGGTCCTCGGGCCCCCCGGCGCAGAAGGTGCACTTGTCCATCTTGCCGCGCACGCCGAAGGTGCCCTGCGACGGGAACTGCGGCGCACCGAACGGGCAGGCGTAGCTGCAGTAGCCGCAGCCGATGCACACATCCTTGTCGTGCAGCACCACGCCTTCTTCGGTGCGGTAGAAGCAGTTGACGGGGCACACGGCCATGCAGGGTGCGTCGCTGCAGTGCATGCAGGCTACCGAGATGGACTTCTCGCCGGGCACTCCGTCGTTGAGCGTGACCACGCGGCGGCGGTTCACGCCCCACGGCACCTCGTGCTCGTTCTTGCAGGCGGTCACGCAGCCGTTGCATTCGATGCAGCGCTCTGCGTCACAGATGAATTTCATTCGTGCCATTGCTGTCTCCAATCAGCGATTCAGGTTTTGCCGCCGGGCCGCCCCAAGGCAAAACGCGGCCCCCTCGGGGGGCAGCGCAGTACACAAAGTGACAAGCGTGGGGGCCATGTCTTCAGGCGCGTTCCACGTTGCAGATCGTGGTCTTGGTTTCCTGCATCATGGTCACGCTGTCGTAGCCATAGGTGGTGGCCGTGTTCACGGCCTCGCCGCGCACCACGGGCGCCGCGCCCTTGGGGTAGTACGCCAGCATGTCGGCGCCCTGCCAGCGGCCCGAGAAGTGAAACGGCATCCATACCGTGTCGGGCGCCACGCGCTCGGTGACGAGCGCCTGCACATTGAGCCGCGCACCCGTGGGGGAACTGAGCCACACGCGCTCGCCGTTGTGGATGCCGCGATCCGCCGCCGTCTTGGGGTTGATCTCGACGAACGATTCCTGCTGCAGCTCCGCCAGCCAGGGATTGGAGCGGGTTTCCTCGCCGCCGCCTTCGTATTCCACGAGGCGGCCCGAGCTCAGGATGAGCGGGAATTTCTCGTGCACCTTGTCGGCCACGTTCTTGTCCTGAAGGCTCTTGTAGAGCGTGGGCATGCGCCAGAACGCCTTCTTGTCGTCATGGGTGGGGTATTTGGCGACAAGGTCCGGGCGGGTGCCGTACAGCGGCTCGCGGTGCTGCGGAATGGCGTCGGGGAAGTTCCACACCACCGCGCGCGCCTTGGCATTGCCAAAGGGATGGCAGCCATGCTTCATCGCCACGCGGATGATCGCGCCCGTCGGGTCGGTCTTCCAGTTCTTGCCCTCGGCCTTGGTTTTCTCGGCGTCGGTGAGGTCATCCCACCAGCCCAGCTTCTTGAGCAGCACATGGTCGAACTCGGGGTAGCCCGTGGTGATCTCGCTGCCCAGCGAGTGCGAGCCGTCCTCGGCCAGCAGGTTCTGGCCGTCCTTTTCCACACCGAAGTTGGCGCGGAAGTTGCCGCCGCCATCCATCACGTGCTTGGAGGTGTCGTACAGGTTGGCCGAGCCGGGGTGCTTGAGCTCGGGCGTGCCGTAGCAGGGCCAGGGCAGGCCGAAATAGTCGCCCGTGAAGTCGTAGCCGGTGTCCTTGTCCTTGCCTCCCTTGGCCTTCAAGGTTTTCACGTCGAACACGTGCATGTTCTTCATGTGCGCCTTCAGGCGCTCGGGGCTCTGGCCGGTGTAGCCAATGGTCCACACGCCCTTGTTGATCTCGCGCAGGATGTCCTCGGGCACGGGCTCGTCCATGCCCTTGACCTTCTGCATCTTGTAGTTCTTGGAGAGCTCGGTGGCAAAGCCCAGCTTCTCGGCGAACTGGTGCATGATCATGTGGTCGGAGCGGCTCTCCCACAGCGGATCGATCACTTTCTCGCGCCACTGCAGCGAACGGTTCGAGGCCGTGCAGGAGCCGCTGGTCTCGAACTGCGTGGCCGCGGGCAGCAGGTACACGGCGCGGTTGGGGTTGAGGTCCTCGGCCTTGCCGGGCATCGCGGCCATGGCCGCCGTGGCCGAGGGGTACGGGTCCACCACCACCAGCAGGTCCAGCTTGTCCATGGCCCGCTTCATCTCGAGGCCCCGCGTCTGCGAGTTGGGCGCGTGGCCCCAGAAGAACACGCCGCGCAGGTTGGAGTCCTGGTCGATGAGCTCATTGTTCTCCAGCACGCCATCGATCCAGCGCGACACCGTGATGCCGCTCTTGGTCATCATCGCGGGCGAGGCGTACTGCTTCTTGATCCATTCGAAATCCACGCCCCACACCGCCGCGAAGTGCTTCCAGGAGCCTTCGGCCAGGCCGTAGTAGCCGGGCAGCGAATCGGGGTTGGGGCCCACGTCGGTCGCGCCCTGCACGTTGTCATGGCCCCGGAAGATGTTGGTGCCACCGCCGGTCTTGCCCACATTGCCCAGTGCCAGCTGCAGGATGCACGATGCGCGCACCATCGCATTGCCGATGGAGTGCTGCGTCTGGCCCATGCACCAGACGATGGTGCCCGGGTTGTTCTCGTGCAGCATGGTGGCGACCTTGAGCATCTGCGCCTCGCCCACGCCGCAGGCATCCTGCACCTTGTCGGGCGTCCACTTGGCCAGCACGTCCTCGCGCACCTTGTCCATGCCGTAGACACGGTCGTTGATGTACTTCTTGTCTTCCCAGCCGTTCTTGAAGATGTGGTACAGCAGGCCGAACAGGAAGGGGATGTCGGTGCCCGAACGGATGCGCACGTATTCGTCGGCCTTGGCGGCCGTGCGGGTGAAACGCGGGTCCACCACGATCATCTTGCAGCCGGTTTCCTTGGCGTGCAGCATGTGCAGCATGCTCACCGGGTGGGCCTCGGCCGCGTTGGATCCGATGTACAGGGCGACCTTGCTGTTCTGCATGTCGTTGTACGAATTGGTCATGGCGCCGTAGCCCCATGTGTTGGCCACGCCGGCCACCGTGGTCGAGTGGCAGATGCGCGCCTGGTGGTCGCAGTTGTTGGTGCCCCAGAAGCTCACGAACTTGCGCAGCAGGTAGGCCTGCTCGTTGTTGTGCTTGGACGAGCCCACGAAGTACACGCTGTCAGGGCCGCTGGCCTTGCGCAGCTCCTGCATCTTGGCGGTGATCTCGTTGAGCGCCGTGTCCCAGCTGATGCGCTCGTACTTGCCGTTCACCAGCTTCATGGGGTAGCGCAGGCGGTACTCGCCGTGGCCGTGCTCGCGCAGCGCGGCACCCTTGGCACAGTGCGCGCCCAGGTTGATGGGCGAATCGAACACCGGCTCCTGGCGCACCCACACGCCGTTCTCGACCACCGCATCGACCGCGCAGCCCACCGAGCAGTGGGTGCACACGGTGCGGCGCACTTCGATCTTGCTGTCGCCCAGGCCCACCTTGGCGCCTTCGGCGGCACTGGACTTCTTGACCAGGGTCAGCTGCGACGCGGCAATGCCGACGCCGACGCCCAGGCCCGAGCGGCGCAGGAACGAGCGCCGGTCCATGGTGGGCAGGGCCTGCGACAAACCGCGGCGCAGGCTGTGGACAAAGGGAGATGCCGGGGCTGCGCCGGGCGCGGCGTGCGGCGATTTCTTGGTGAGCAACATGGGGCGCCCCGCGTCAGAGTTGGGTGGTCTTGTAGTACTGCTTCACATGGGCGGACAGGTGGTACCCGCCGCCCTTCTCCGGCGCCACGCGGGGGGGCGCGGACACTGCCGCATCGGAAGACGGCGCCACCTGGGGAAGGGCCATCACGGCGGCCGCTGCGGCGCCGACGGTGGCGGCGCCGGCAAAGAAGCTGCGGCGCGAGGATGGGGGTTGGCTGTTCTGCATGCTTGTCTCCAGAATGGCTGGCAGCTATGAAAGGCTGTTCATACAGTCTATGTCACTGAGTGCAACACTGCAATTGAGGCAAATACCTCCCACCAAGTTACTCACCTTTTATAGCGGCCCGGCCAGACGCCGCGAGCGCGCCCCGCTCAATCGAGCATGTCGAAGCCCTGCGCCTCCACGGCCACGAAAGCCCGCGTGAATGCGGCCAGCGCCGCATACAGGCGGGCCTGGGGGTGGGCCGCCAGCGCATCGCACAGCGCCCCGGTCCAGGGCTGCAGGTGCGTGGCAAAAAAGTCGCGCTGCGACGCCAGGTTGCACACCGCGACGTCGTCGCCGGCAATCAGGTAGCGCATCACCTCGCACAGGTAGGCGATGTGGTCTTCGGTCTCGGGCATCGCCGCCTCGTCACGCGCCAGGCCCAGGCGGGCCAGGTCGGTGCGCAGGCGGGCCAGGGGCTTCTCGTTCAAGAAGCCGCTCACGTAGTGCGATGCGTACAGGTAGACCTCGGGCTTGCCCACGCCGCCGAACAGGCGGTCGAACTCCAGCGCAATGGCCGCATCGTCCAGCGCACGTGCTGCGCCCACCAGCTGCTGCCAGGGCTCCTGCAGAAAGCCGCCAGCGGCCGGTGCCTCGGTCACCGCCACGCGCAGGGCGGACAGCAGCTCCGGGCCGGGCGCTGCGTAGTACAGCTGCGACAACAGGCCATAGAGCTCGGCGCGCGCGGTTTCCTCGTCCAGCGCCGAGCTGCCGGCAGGGGTCATTGAAGGTTGGGCGCTCACAGGTCCGTCACTTTCGCTTCGCTTTGGGAGGAATACAGGTCGATCACGCGGCAGTCGCTGCACATCTTCAAGCGCTCCAGCGCCTCGCCCTGGAACATGGGGTGGCCCGAGAGCTTGCCCAGCATGGCCTCGATGGCCTTGACCGTGCCGAACGGTTTGCTGCAGCGCACGCAGGCCCAGGGCTTGGCTTCGTTGAGCACGCGCAGCTGCGCACGCTCGGGCGTGAGCAGCAGGCGCGGCTGCAGGGTGATCGCGTCTTCGGGGCAGGTGGTGGCGCACAGGCCGCACTGCACGCAGTTCTTTTCGATGAAGCGCAGTTGCGGCATCTGCGGGTTGTCCTGCAGGGCGCTGGCGGGGCACGCGCTCACGCAGCTCAGGCACAGCGTGCAGCGGTCTTTGTTCACGTTGATGCTGCCCAGCGGCGAGCCCGCGGCCGGCAGCGCAATGGCGTCGGGCCGCACCGTGGCCGGGGCTGGCGCGTATTCGATGAGATGGTCCAGAGCCATCTCCAGCGTGCTGCGCTTTTCCTGCGCCACCGCAAACCGTGCGGGCACGGCGGGCATGGCCTGGCGGGTCTGCCCCAGGGCCTGCAGCGCGGCGTCCAGCGCCGTGGGGTGCGTGGCCCGCACCAGTTGCAGGTGGCTGCCCGTGTAGCCCAGCCCGCGCAGGATGGCCTGCGCCACATCCATCTGCGCCTGCAGGCCTTCGAGGTACTGCGGGGCTTCTTCATCAGTCACCAGCACCGCCACCTGCGATGCACCGTAGGCGATGGCGCTCAGCCACAGGTCCACGCCCAGGCTGGCCGTGTGCCACACCGCCACCGGAATCACCCGCGCCGGCACGCCGTGCGCCACCTTCAGCTGCGCCGCGCGGCCCAGTTCCTCCACCAGCGCCTGGCCGCGCTCCTGGCTGTGCAGCAGCACCACGGCGTCTTTGCCACCGGCTGCGGCATAGGTGGACAGCAGCGTCTTGAGCTTCAGGCCCTGGTCCGTGGCACTGGGGTAGGCATAGGTCAACGCGCCCGTGGGGCACACCGTGGTGCAGGCACCGCAGCCCACGCAGAGGTTCGGGTTCACCTTGATTTGCTGGCGGCTCTTGTCACTCGCAATGGCCTCGGCCGAGCAGATGTCCACGCAGGCGTTGCAGCCCACGGTTTCATTGCGGCTGTGGGCGCACAGCTTTTGTTTGTAGACAAAGAACTTGGGCTTTTCAAACTCGCCCACCAGCTCGCGCAGGCGCAGCAGCGTGGCGATGTCGCGGCCATCCCAGCGAAAGTACCCCTGCGGCAACGCGTGCTGCACAAAGGTGGGCGTGGCCGTGGCGGCGCGCAGGTCGAGCACCATGTCGAAGCGCTCGGTGTGCGGGGCCGCCTCGCGGCTGAAGTCGATGGCGCCCGCCACCTGGCAGACCTTCACGCACGCGCGGTGCGACTGGCAGGCGGTCAGGTCGACTTGGTAGTCGAGGCCGATGGCATCTTCGGGGCACGCAGCCACGCAGGCGTTGCAGCGGGTGCACAGGTCCAGGTCGATGGGGTTGTCGGCCGACCATTGCAGATCGAACGCGCCCAGCCAGCCCGTGAGACCCGTGATACGCCCGCCCAGCACCGGAAAGCGCCGGGCCTGCGCACCGCCTGCGGTGCCCGGGCCCTGAGCGAACACCGTCACCTCCAGCACGTCGGACACCATGGCCGCCGCACGCTCGGCCGCATCCAGCGGCCCGATGATCAGAAGGCGCCCTGCGCTCCTGAACGTGACCGTGGGCACGGGTGCGGGCTCGGGCAACTGCGCGGCGGCCAGCAGCGCCGCGATCTTGGGGGTGGCCTGGCTCGCATCGCGGCTCCAGCCGCCGGTCTCGCGGATGTTGACGAAGCGGAGGGGGGAGATGGCGCCCTCGGTCTGCTGGCCCAGCTCGGCGAACAGGCGCTGCTCCTGCGTGCAGGCCACCACCACATCCTGGCCGGTCTTGATGGCCTGCTGGAATGCGCCGGCTTCGCGCCGGCACAGCGTGGAGTGAAGGGTCAGGCCCTGGTCGTCATGCAGTGCCGCGCCCAACGCCTTCGCGTCGAGGGGCATCGTCTGGTTGCAGTCGCAGATGAGCGTCGTGGTCATGGTCGGGTTGGCTGGCTGGTGCGTCGGCTGCCCCGGTGGGGGACAGCACGGGCGCGCCGGGCTCGCTGGAGGACTCGCTAGGAACAGCGGTGCATACCCCCGACTGTGCCACGCCCGCGGCCTCTTGCGCCTCCGCATCATCCCGATGCTGAGCGGGACCCGGGGGCTTTGCCGCAGCGCCCTCCGCCTCCGGCGAGGGCTTTTCATGGTCGAAGAAGCCCATGGCATGGGCGCTGGCCATCTGGCGCAGCATGCCCTCGGGCAAAGGGTCGGGCTGGCTGTAGTCGCCGATGTAGATATCGAGGCCGTCCATCACATTGAAGTGCGGGTCGGCAAACAGCTTCTTCATCGCCAGGTTGCGCACATCGGGCGAGACCGCGCGCTGCACGAAGGGCTTGAAGTCAGACTCGGGCGTGAGGGCTTGGGCATCGGCCAGCGTGGGCGGCGGTGGCGCCGGATCGGCTGCCTGCGTGCTGTCGCTCGCCTGGGTTGACTCACCACGCACCGGGACTTGTGCCCCAGGAGACGGGCCCGTGGGCAGGCCCGCAGCGCGTTCCGCCGCCGGCATGGCGGGCGGCGGAGGCTCGTCGATGGGCTTGCCCTCGCGCACCTCCTGCTTGCGGCGCGACCAGCGCCCGAGGAATCCGTCAGCCACGGTCTGCCCTTCCCTGCTCCACGACGTCACCACCACCACCACGCCCGCCGCCGCCGCGCTGTTTCTCGGTGGAAACGGTCGCAGGGTTGCCAAAACGGTCCTGCAGGGGGCGGAAGCTGTCGGGGCGCTTCCTGCGCTTGGGCTCGGGCTGGTAGTGCTCGGCCACGAAGGCGCGCAGCACCTCCAGCACCTCGGGCGGGGCGGGCACCTGTTCCACGGTTTCCTGCGCGTCCAGCCAGCGGCCCGCGTCGTGGTAGCTCAGGCTCACGGCCACGGGGCGTGCCAGCGGGATCTCGCCCGTGCCGGGGTCTTCGTCGCGGCGCCACAGCACGAACCAGCAGGGGGCGGGCGAGGTGAGGTTGAGGTGGTAGCCCTCGGCATCGTCGCGGAACAGCTCCACCACGAAGCCGGGGAACAGCCAGCGCTGCTCGCGCTCATCGCTGAGCAGGCGGCGCGGCGCGGTGCCGAAGGTGGGCTCGTTGATCACCACCTCGGCCAGCGACCAGCGCCAGGGCTGCCAGCGGTTGTCGATGCGCTCGCAGCGCATGATCACGGCAACGTCGGTGTGGGGGCGTTCGGTCATGGGCGTTGACTTTACTCCGGCAGGCGCGTGGAGAGGGTTCAAAGCCCCTGCACTGCGCCGCAGCCGTCGTGTGGTGGTGAGGATGCGGATGTGGGTGCGCGCAACTGCGCGGCTGCCGGAGGCGGTCTGGGCCCTGGCTTCGACAGGCTCAGCCCGAACGGACTGGGGGACTGGGGGACGGGCTACAGACTACGAACGATGGAGGCTGGAGCACCGGCGCTTCCCGGCGTCGCGCCCCACGCCGTCCGTCAGTGCGGCGCCTCCTGCGCCACGTCCAGCCGCTCCACAGCCACCGCGCAGTACTTGAACTCGGGGATCTTGCCGAACGGGTCCAGCGCCGCGTTGGTGAGCAGGTTGGCGGCGGCCTCCACGTACGCAAACGGCATGAACACGGTGCCGTGCGGCGTGCCGTCGTCGCGGCGCACGCGCACCTGCACCATGCCGCGCCGCGAGCGGATGCCCACCAGCGCGCCGGGCGCCACGCCCAGCCGCGCCAGTTCGTCGCCATGCAGCGACGCGGTGGCCATGGGCTCGATGGCGTCCAGCACGGTGCTGCGCCGCGTCATGCTGCCCGTGTGCCAGTGCTCCAGCTGCCGGCCGGTGATGAGCACCAGGGGGTAGTCGGCATCGGGCTTTTCGGCCGCCGGGATCACGCTGGCGGGCACCAGTTGCAGTCGGCCCGTGGGCGTGGGGAATTTCTCGGTGAAGACGATGGGCTGGCCCGGGTCGCCCTCCGTGAGGCAGGGGTAGGTCACGCTGGAGTCGCGCGCGAGGCGGTCCCAGGTGATGCCCTCGATGCTGGCGTGCATGGCCTGGCGCATTTCGTCGTAGACAGCGGCCACGCCGGATTCTTCGCCTTCGTAGTTCCAGCCAAGCCCCATGCGCGCGGCGATCTGCTGGATGATCCACAGGTCGGGCTGCGCGTCGCCCGGCGGGTTCAGGGCGCGGCGGCCCATCTGCACCATGCGGTCGGTGTTGCTGGCGGTGCCGGTCTTTTCGGGCCAGGCGCTGGCGGGCAGTACCACGTCGGCCAGCCAGGCGGTCTCGGTCAAAAAGATGTCCTGCACCACCAGGTGCGACAGGCTGGCCAGCGCGTGGCGCGCGTGGTTCAGGTCGGGGTCGCTCATGGCGGGGTTCTCGCCCATGATGTACATGCCGCGCACCTTGTGCGGGTCGCTGTCGTCGGCCAGGGCCTTGTGCATGATCTCGACCACGGTGTAGCCCGGCGCCTCATCGAGCCGGGCGCCCCAGAAGTCCTCGAACCAGGCATGCGCCTCCGCGTTGTCCACCCGCTGGTAATTGGGGAACATCATGGGGATCAGCCCCGCGTCGCTCGCGCCCTGCACGTTGTTCTGGCCGCGCAGCGGGTGCAGGCCGGAGCCGGGCTTGCCGATCTGGCCGGTGACGGCGCACAGCGCGATCAGACAGCGCGCGTTGTCGGTGCCGTGCACGTGCTGGCTTACGCCCATGCCCCACAGAATCATCGAGGCTTTGCTTTTTGCAAACGCCCGCGCCACCTCGCGCAGCGTCTCGGCCGGGATTCCGCACACCGGGGCCATGGCCTCGGGGCTGCAGCCCATCACGTTGGCCTTCAAGGCCTCGAAGTTGTTGGCGCGGTCGCGGATGAAGGCTTCATCCACCAGGCCTTCGTCGATCACCGTGTGGATCAGCGCGTTGAGCATGGCCACGTCGGTGTCGGCCTTGAACTGCAGTGTGCGCCAGGCATGGCGGCCGATGTCGGTGATGCGCGGATCGGCCAGCACGATCTTCGCGCCACGCTGCGCGGCGTTCTTCATCCAGGTGGCCGCCACGGGGTGGTTGGCCGTGGGGTTGGAGCCGATCACGAAGATCAGCCCGGCATGCTCCACGTCGTTCACCGGGTTGCTCACCGCGCCCGAGCCCACACCTTCGAGCAACGCGGCCACGCTGGAGGCGTGGCACAGCCGCGTGCAGTGGTCCACGTTGTTGCTGCCAAAGCCGGTGCGCACCAGCTTCTGGAACAGGTAGGCCTCTTCGTTGCTGCCCTTGGCCGATCCAAAGCCTGCGAGCGCCTTGGGGCCGTGCGTGTCGCGCAGCGACCTGAGCGTGCCGGCGGCCAGGCCGAGCGCCTCGTCCCAGGTCGCTTCGCGGAAGGTATCGCGCCAGTCGGCGCCGTAGGGCCGCACCTCCTTGGGCACGCCGCTCTTGCGGATCAGCGGCACCGTCAGGCGGTCGGGGTGGTGGGCGTAGTCGAAACCAAAGCGCCCTTTCACACACAGGCGGCCGTGGTTGGCCGGGCCGTCGCGGCCCTCGACGCTGATGATTTTTTCATCGCGCACGTTGTAGGTGATGAGGCAGCCCACGCCGCAGAACGGGCAGACCGAATCGACCTTGCGGTCCACCGCCTGCGGGCCGATGTGCGTCTTGGGACTGAGCGCGCCCGTGGGGCAGGCCTGCACGCATTCGCCGCAGGCCACGCAGGTGCTCTCGGCCATGGGGTCGTCGAGGTCGAAGACGATCTTGCTCTGCGCGCCGCGCAGCGCGTAGCCGATCACATCGTTGACCTGTTCCTCGCGGCAGGCGCGCACGCAGCGGTTGCACTGGATGCAGGCGTCCAGGTTCACCGCCATGGCCGGGTGGCTCAGGTCGGGCGCGGGCTGCTCGCGGCGCAGGGCCTTGAGGGCCGGGCGCACGGCCACGCCCAGGCGGTCGGCCCACTCGCTCAGTTCGCCGTGCTGGCCTACCGTTTCTGAAATATTTGAATCAAATTTGCCGCTAGCGATTGATGGATAAGCGCCACCAGCTATCAATTCAGGAGTATTTGATTGGTCGTCGTTCCAGCGATAGCCCACATCGGGCATGTCCGACAGCAGCATCTCCACCACCATCTGCTGGCTCTTGCGGGCGCGCGGGCTGGCGGCCGACACCTTCATGCCCTCGGTCGGCGCGCGGCAGCAGCTGGGGGCGAGCGTGCGCTCGCCGGCGATCTCGACCACGCAGGCGCGGCAATTGCCATCGGGGCGCAGGCCGTCGGTGTAGCAGAGGTGGGGAATGTCCACGCCATGGCGCTGCGCGGCTTTGAGGATGGTTTCACCGGCGTGGGCGGTGACGGGCTGGCCGTCCAACTCGAAGGCCACGCCAGGCCGCGCCGCCGTGGATGTCAACACGGCGCTCATGGCTGTAGTCCTCCGGGCAGTTGCTCGGCGAGCGGGCTGTTGCGCGGCCTGGGCAGGTCGCCTGGCCAGGGCGCCTCGCCCACCTCGTGGGCAAAATATTTGTGGATGCAGCGGATGGGGTTGGGCGCCGCCTGGCCCAGGCCGCAGATCGATGCATCGCCCATCACCTGGGCCAGGTCGTCGAGCAGTTCTTCATCCCACTGCGGGGCGCGCATCAACACCGCAGCCTTGGCCGTGCCCACGCGGCAGGGCGTGCACTGGCCGCAGCTTTCGTGCTCGAAGAAGCGCATCACGTTCAGCGCCGCATCGCGGGCCCGGTCGTGCTGGCTGAGCACGATGACGGCGGCCGAGCCGATGAAGCAGCCGTGGGGCTGCAGCGTATCGAAGTCGAGCGGGATGTTGCTCAGGCTGGCGGGAAGGATGCCGCCCGACGCGCCGCCGGGCAGGTAGGCATACAGCTGGTGGCCATCGGGCATGCCGCCGCAGTATTCATCGATGAGTTCCTGCACCGTGATGCCCGCAGGCGCGAGCTTGACGCCGGGATGCTTCACGCGTCCGCTCACGCTGAAACTGCGCAGCCCCTTGCGCCCGTGGCGGCCGAAGCTGGCAAACCACTCGGGCCCGCGCTCGATGATGTCGCGCACCCAGTACAGCGTCTCGAAGTTGTGCTCCAGCGTGGGCCGGCCGAACAGGCCCACCTGCGCGATGTAGGGCGGGCGCATGCGGGGCTCGCCGCGTTTGCCTTCGATGCTCTCGATCATGGCCGACTCTTCGCCGCAGATATAGGCGCCCGCGCCGCGCCGCAGCTCGATGTGCGGCAAGGGGCATGGCGGTTCGGCGCGCAAATCCCGCAGCGCCGCCTGCAGCAGCGCGCGGCAGCCGTGGTACTCGTCGCGCAGGTAGATGTAGATGGCTTCGGTGCCCACTACCTGGGCGGCGATGAGAACGCCTTCCAGAAAGCGGTGCGGGTCGCGTTCGAGGTAGGTGCGGTCCTTGAAGGTGCCGGGCTCGCCCTCGTCGATGTTGACGGCCATCAGCCGTGGCGCGGGCTGGTCGCGCACGATGCGCCATTTGCGTCCCGCCGGAAAGCCTGCGCCGCCCAGGCCGCGCAGGCCCGAGTTCTCCATGGCCGAGAGCACTGCCTCGGCATCCATTTCGCCGTTGACCAGCGCGGCGGCCGTCTGGTAGCCGCCGTGCGCGCGGTAGGTGGCGAGGTCTGTGTGGGCGGGACTGACCGGGTCTGGCTGCGCAGGCACGCTGTGTTCGGCCAGCGCGGCAATATCAAAATTGATAGCTGCCAGCGCTTGTGGATGAAGCGCCAGGGCCCGATTTTGCTTCGAAATGATGGTGTCCAGCACGGCATCCACCGTGGCGTGTGGCACCGGGCACTGGTGCACCACGGCCACGGGCGCCTGCTCGCAGCGGCCCACGCAGGGCACGGCCACCACCTGCACATCGCCATGCCCTGCACCAAGGTTCATCGCGCGCAGGCGCCCGGGCAGCTCGGCCAGCAGTTCATGTGCTCCGGCCAGGCTGCAGCTCAGGCTGTCGCACACCCGCAGCACCAGGCGCGGGGCCTGGGCATCCTCGCCGCGCACGATGTCGAAGTGGTGGTAGAAGCTGGCCACTTCATACACCTCGGCCATCGGGCGGTTGAGCTGCTTGGCCAGCGCCACCAGGTGGCGGTCGTGCAGCACGCCAAAGTGGTCGTTCAGCCGGTGCAGGTATTCGATGAGCAGATCGCGCCGAAAACCATCGGCCGGGCGCGGCCCCAGCAGCTGCGCCACCTCGGCCAGCGCGGCATCCTCGGGCTGGCGGCCTTTCAGGCGGCTCTTGCGGCGGATGCGCTCGCGCATGTCGTTGACGGACACGGCGGCCACGGTGGGGGCTTCGGGTGCAGGATTCATGGATCGGGATCGTGGTCGCGCGCAGCGGTGGTTATGAAGCCGCCTGCATACCGCAGGCTGGCGAGCGCAGTGTCGACGAGGCCCGCGGGGGCGTCAAATTGCTTACGCACATGGGACGATCACAAAAACAAATGAGCCCGGACCGTCCCCTGCGCGGCCGCTACGCCTGCGGCGGCGGCGGGCGGCTGCGATGCAGCGCCGACAGGAAGTAGCGCGCGGCCTGTGGCAGGGGGCGGTCCCTGCGCGTGATGGCGCCGAACTCGCCCATCTTGTGCTTGATGTGGCAGGGCAGGATCTTGAGCAGATGGTGCCGCGCATAGATCGTGGCGATCGACAGCGGAATCACGGCCACCATGGTGGTGTCCGCGATCAGCTGCATGGTGGTCAGGATGGAGGCCGTCTCGATCAGGCCACGGGGCGGCGGCGCGTGGAGCGAGCGGAACTCCTGGTCCAGCACCTCGCGCATGGGGCTGCCGGAGGGCTGCAGTATCCAGGGGTAGTCCAGCAAGCTGGAAAAGGGAACCTGCCTTTTCTTGGACAGCGGGTGCCCCACTCCCACCACCACGGCCAGCGACTCGTTGGCCAGCGGCTGAAAGCCGAACAGGGCCTTGTGCTCCGGCCGCACGCGCCCGATGGCGATGTCGATCAGGCCGTCCTTGAGCAGTTCGACCAGCCTGTCGCTGGTGTCCAGCGTCACCTGGATGGTGGTCAGCGGATAGGTCTTGTTGAAAGCGATGATGGCCTGGTTCAGCAAGGTGGGCAGCGGCGCCATGATGCAGCCCACCGCCAGGCGCCCCGCGCTTCCCAGTTTCAGTTCATCGAGTTCGCGGGCCATGGACTCCATCGAGCCGCGCATGCCCTGGAAGTACCCCAGCACGCGCTCGCCGGCCGGTGTCATCCGCTGCCCCCGCCCCTCGCGTTCGAACAGGCGCTGCCCCAGCGCCGACTCCAGCTCCTGAATCATCTTCGTGGCGGCGGGCTGGCTCATTCCCAGCTCGACCGCCGCCCCCCGCAAGGTGCCATGTTCGGCAAAAGCCAGCATGAGGGCGACCTGCCGCATGCGCAGCCGGTTGAGCAGTTGCGAGACGACAAAAGGACTTGTTTTGTGCATGGAGGAACCGCCTCTGGCTTACGGGAAAACCCAGCGTCAAATCATAACCAGTGATTATTAGTTATGTTCAATTTTTGAATTTACGTTAACTATCCGCCTCCCAATAATCGGCCCACATGCAGCAGGCGACACCACCCAAAACCGAATCCCATCCACGACAAACGCCGCAAAACCGGTCGTGGCCCTGACCCTGGGCGACCCCGCGGGCATCGGTCCTGAGCTCATCGCGAAGCTGCTCAGCCGGCCTGACGTCCACGAGGAGGCCAACGTGGTCGTGGTGGGCGACATCTGGGTGTGGAATGCCGGCCAGCAGACCGCTGGCGTCGCCGTGCCGACACACCCCGTCGCGACGCTGGCCGAAGTGCGCGACCGCCCCCAACAGGACCGGCCTGCCTTTGTGCCGGTGGCGTCCATCGATGCCGGCAAGGTCCGCTGCGGCCACGTGGCGGCGGAATGCGGGGCCTCCGTCCTTCAGGTGCTGAACCTCTGCATGGACGCGGCCCAGGCCGCCCATGTGGACGCCATCTGCTTCGCCCCCCTGAACAAACACGCCATGAAGCTGGGCGGGCTCCGCCACGAGGACGAACTGCACCATTTCGCCGCGTACCTGGGAGTGCAGGGCTACTTCTGCGAGTTCAACACCCTGGGCCGCCTGTGGACATCGCGGGTGTCCTCGCACATTCCCCTCAAGGATGCCGCGCGGGCACTGAGCCAGGAACGCATCGTGGCCGCCGCCAGGCTCATCCACCAGTCGCTGCGGGACAGCGGGTTCCCCGATCCCAGGGTGGCCGTGGCGGCCTTCAATCCGCACGCGGGGGACGGCGGCATGTGCGGACGCGAGGAGATCGACATCATCGCGCCGGCCGTCAGGACGCTCCAGGAAGCCGGAGTGCCGGCGGAAGGCCCCTTCCCCGCGGACACGGTGTTCCTGAAAGCGCGCGACGGCCACTACCAGGCGGTGGTGACCATGTACCACGACCAGGGCCAGATCGCGATCAAGCTGCTGGGATTCAGCCGGGGGGTCACCGTCCAGGGCGGGCTTCCCATCCCCATCACCACGCCCGCCCATGGCACGGCCTTCGACATCGCGGGCAGGGGCGTGGCCGATGTCAATGCCACGCACAACGCATTCCGGATCGCCGCACGCATGGGCTCGAACCAGCTGCGCGCCCGCCAGGGCGACCCGCTGGCCGGTGAATGACAGAAAAAAAGAAATCGCCATGAAAATCAAATCCGTCCGCGCGCGCGTCTACGAATGGAAGGGCAAGACCATCGCGCCCCAGGACAACTTCTGCGCCAACGCCATGGACCTCGTCTACTCCAGGACCGAGACCATGAGCACCTTCCGCTTCCACTCTTGGACCGTGGTGGAGATGGAGACCGATGACGGCATCGTGGGGCTGGGCAACGTGGCGCTGGCGCCGCGCATCGCCAAGGCCATCATCGACGAGTACCTCGCGCCGCTGGTCATCGGACAGGACCCCTGGGACTACGAGTACCTGTGGCAGCGCATGTACCGCGCCACCCATGCCTGGGGCCGCAAGGGCGTGACCATGGCCGCCATCTCGGCTGTGGACCTGGCCATCTGGGACATCCTGGGCAAGAGCGTGAACAAGCCGGTGTTCAAGCTGCTGGGCGGGCGCACCAAGGAAAAGATCCCCTGCTACTACTCCAAGCTCTACCGCACCGACCTGGACGCCATGCAGGCCGAAGCGCAGAAGTTCCTGGACCAGGGCTTCACCGCATTCAAGATGCGCTTCGGCTACGGGCCCGCCCATCTGCAGCAGGGCGTGCAGGAAAACCTCAGGTCCGTCGAGGCCGTGCGCGAGGTCATCGGCTACGACAACGACCTGATGCTCGAGTGCTACATGGGCTGGAGCCTCGAATACGCCAGGCGCATGCTGCCCAAGCTCGAGAAGTTCGAGCCCCGCTGGCTGGAAGAGCCCGTGATCGCCGACGACATCGACGGCTACGCCGAACTCAATGCCATGGGCAGCATCCCCATTTCGGGCGGAGAGCATGAGTTCAGCCTCTACGGCTTCAGGCAGCTGCTGGACAAGAAGGCCGTGAGCGTCGTGCAGTACGACACCAACCGCGTGGGCGGCATCACCGCCGCCCACAAGATCAACGCCCTGTGCGAGGCCCACAGCGTGCCGGTGGTGCCGCATGCGGGGCAGATGCACAACTACCACCTGACCATGAGCACGCTGGCCTCGCCCATGGCCGAATACTTCCCCATCTTCGATGTGGAGGTCGGCAACGAACTGTTCTGGTACCTCTTCGATGGCGAGCCCGTGGCGGAGAACGGTTTCCTGCAGCTCAGGGACGACGCACCGGGCCTGGGCCTCGCGCTCAAGACCGAGTACCTCGACCAGTTCCACATCGTCGGATAAGGGCTGCGGCATGCCTGGACGCTCCACCCCCCGCTACCGTGGCATCTTCCCCGTGGTGCCCACCACCTTCCACGAGGACGGCACGCTCGACCTGGCCAGCCAGAAGCGCTGCCTGGACTTCATGATCGACTCGGGCGTGGACGGCCTGTGCATCCTGGCCAACTTCTCCGAGCAGTTCCTGCTGTCGGACGAAGAACGCGAAACCCTCACCCGCACGGCACTGGAGCATGTGGCGGGTCGCGTGCCCGTCATCGTCACCACCACCCACACCAGCACCGCCGTCTGCGCCGCGCGCGGCCGCCGCGCACAGGACATGGGCGCGGCCATGGTGATGGTGATGCCGCCCTACCACGGCGCCACCTTCCGCTTCAGCGAGGCACGCATCCGGAGCTTCTTCCAGGGCGTGTCCGACGCCGTCGGCATCCCCGTCATGGTCCAGGACGCACCGGCCGCGGGCACGCCGCTGTCTGCGGCCTTCCTGGCCCGGATGGCGCAGGAGATCGAGCAGGTCTGCTACTTCAAGATGGAAACCGCGGGGGCGGCGAGCAAGCTGCGCGAGCTCATCGCGCTGGGCGGCGAGGCCATCGAAGGCCCCTGGGACGGGGAGGAGGCCATCACCCTGCTGGCGGACCTGGAAGCCGGGGCCACCGGATCGATGACGGGCGGCGGGTTCGCGGACGGCATACGCCCCATCATCGAAGCCCACCGCCAGGGCGACAGGGACCAGGCCTTCGCCGAATACCAGCGCTGGCTGCCGCTGATCAACCACGAGAACCGCCAGGCGGGCTTCCTGGCGGCCAAGACGCTGATGAAGGAAGGCCGCGTGATCGCCTGCGACGCACCGCGCGCGCCCTGGCCGCCCATGCACCCGGAGGTGCGCCGCCAGCTGCTGGCCATCGCACGCCCGCTCGATCCGCTGGTGCTGCGCTGGGCGCATTGAAAGCCCTGCCCGCCATGCGCCCTCGCGATCACCTCACCACCCGCAGGCCCCGGGCTGCCGCGTGGGCCAGCGATGACCGCCGCCCCGCCCACCCCACCGCCGCCGCGCCGCGCATCCGCCGCGAGGAAGCCTTTCGCCCCGTGGCCGGCGCGGTCCGCGCCAAGGGGGATGAAGGCACCCAGGGCAGGCCCTTCGTCGCCCTGCCCGCGGACTTTGCCGGGCCCCGCCTCCCGCACGCCGCGCGCTTCCAATGCCACAGCCAGGCCGGGATGGCGACAGCCAACCCGCCCACGGCGGGCACCCACTGCCACCTGCCGTCCGCCACGGCCAAGGCACACCACGCCCAGGGATGATCGTGACCGAATTCCTCGCTCCACCACCCCACATCCTGGATGCGCGCCTGGCCCCTGTCTTCGAGGGCGCGGCGCTGCGGCGGCTGTGCACGGGGGCCGCCTGGAGCGAGGGGCCGGTCTGGCTGCCCCAGGACGATTCGGTGCTGTGGAGCGACATTCCCAACAATCGCATGCTGCGCTGGTCCCCCGCCGACGGCATGAGCGTCTGGCGCGACCAGGTCGATTTCACCAACGGCCACGCGCTCGATGGCGCGGGCAACCTGCTGCATTGCTCCCACGGGCAACGCGCCATCGTGCGCACGCCCCAGGTCGGGGGGCGCCTGCATGCGGACACGCCCGATGAGGTGGTGGTCAGCCACTTCCACGGCAAGCGGCTCAACTCCCCCAACGACGTGGTGGTGCAGAGCAACGGCTGCATCTGGTTCACCGACCCGCCCTACGGCATCCTCGGCGACCGGGAAGGCCACAAGGCGCCCCCCGAGCTGGGCGGCAACTACGTGTTCTGCTACGACCCGTCGGACGGACAGCTGCACAAGGCGTCCGGGTTCCTGCAGGAGCCCAACGGCCTCGCTTTTTCTCCCGACGAAAGCCTGCTGTACGTGAGCGACACCTCGGCCGCGCTGCGCCCGGACGGCACGGGCCACCACCACATCGTGGTCTTCGACGTGCGGGAACACGCGCTGGAGGACCCCCGCGTGTTCGCCCGGGTCTCGCCGGGCGTGCCGGACGGTTTCCGCGTGGACCACCGCGGCCGGATCTACACCAGCAGCGAAGACAGCGTGCAGGTGCTGCACCCCGACGGAACGCTGCTGGGCAAGATTCCCGTGCCCGAGAAGGTGGGCAACGTGACCTTCGGGGGAACGCGCAGGGACACCCTCTTCATCGCCGCCAGCACCTCGCTGTACAGCATCGTTCTCAACACACGCGGAGCCCCCCGGCCATGACCGACGACGTCCTGCTTCTGGTGGAAAAGTGCAGCCACTGCCTGAGCTACTACGACATCGGCAGCGGTGAACGGCTGGCCAGCATTGCGCTGCCCGACTTCCCGCACGAGTTCGTGATCGACTCGCACCAGGCCTATGCCTACATCGGCCACTATGGCGTGGAAACCTCGGGCCATCCGGGCGCTGGCGGCACACAGATCCTTCAGGTGGACATCGCCCGCAGGAAGCTGGTGCGCTGCATCGACATCGCCCCCTTCAACCGGCTGCACGGCATGCAGATGGACACACAGGATCGCCTGTACGCGCTCAGCGAAGACCGAGCGCAACTCGTGGTCCTGGACCATCCCGCCACGGACACGGCCCCGCGCAGGGCCGCGAGCACCGGGGGCATCAAGAGCCACCTGTTCGCGCTCACCCGCGACGGACAGACAGCCTATGCGATGAACCTGCTGTCGCACACCGTGACCAGGATCCGGCCCCACGATGCCACGGTGGCTCCCGTGGCCTGCGCTCCCGGCGAGAAACCCGAAGGCTATGCGCTGAGCGGGGACGAGAAGACGCTGTACGTGAGCTGCCGCTTGAGCAACACGCTTTGCGCGATCGACACCGCGACCATGCAGGTCAAGGACCGGGCGCCCTCGCGCGACGATCCCACGCGCCTGTACCTGTACCGGGACGGCCGGCTGGTGGTCACCAACTACGGCGAACGCAGCCTGTCCGTGGTGGACCCCGCCACGCTGCGGGAGCTGGCCCACGTGCCGATGGAGGCGCGGGCCATCGCCCTGAGCTTCCACCCGTCGCGGCCGCTGGCCTTCGTGAGCCAGGACAACGACCTGCTGGGCTGCCTCAACATGGAGACGCTGCAGTTCGAACGCTGGATCGCGACCCAGCGCGAGCCGGATGTCTCGCGCGTGCTGTCCCGCTTTCCTGCACGGGGCGGTGCATGAACGGCCTCATGCAGTGGCTGCTGACGCCCATCAGCGGAGCGGCGCACCACGAGATCGCGCCGTGGGCTTTCTGGCACGCCCGCCTCATGGTTCTGGCCTGGGCCATCCTGCTGCCGCTGGGTGTGCTGGTTGCGCGCTTCTTCAAGATCATGCCCGGCCAGGACTGGCCGGCGGTGCGCGACAACAAGACCTGGTGGCACGCGCACCGCGTGCTGCAGTACGGCGGCATGGCGCTGATGCTGGCAGGCATCGGGCTGGCCTGGGGCAACGCCCGCGGCGTGAGCCAGGCCGCGGCATGGCACGCCATTCTGGGGTGGGGGGTGCTGGGGCTGGGGCTCATGCAGCTGGCATCGGCGTGGGCCAGGGGCAGCAAGGGCGGCCCCACCGACGTGCGGCTGCGCGGAGACCACTACGACATGACCCCGGGGCGCGTGGCCTTTGAATCCGTGCACAAGGCCGGAGGCTATGCCGCCATTCTTCTGTCGATCGCCACGATCGTCCTGGGCCTGGTGGTGGCCGACGCGCCCCGCTGGATGGGGCTGGCGCTCGCGCTGTGGTGGCTGCTGCTGGCGAGCGCATTCGTGGTCCTGCAGCGCCAGGGGCGGTGCATCGACACCTACCAGGCCATCTGGGGCCCCGGCAGCGGCACGGCCGCCAGCCGCAAGCGGCCCGTGGGCTGGGGCATCAGGCGCTACACGGCGGCCCAGTGGCAGCGGAAATTCGGGCAGCGCCACACGCCCGGCCGCACTCCACAACGATAGATGACGGGAGCACCCATGGCAGGACTGGAGCTACGTAACGTGGTCAAGCGTTTCGGCGAGGTGACCGTCGTCCAGCAGATGGACCTGGCGATCCACGAGGGCGAATTCGTCGTGCTGCTGGGCGAATCGGGCTGCGGGAAAAGCACGACGCTGCGGATGATCGCGGGGCTGGAGGAGGTGACGCAGGGGCAGATCCTGATCGGCGACAGGGATGTGACCCATGCCGCGCCCATGGACCGCGACATCGCCATGGTGTTCCAGAACTATGCGCTGTACCCCCACATGAACGTGGCGGAGAACATGTCCTTTGCGCTGCGCCTGTCCGGCCGGCCCTACGCCGAGATCTTCGAGAAGGTCAGGTCCGCGGCCCGCATCCTGAGCATCGAACACCTGCTGGAACGCAAGCCCAGGGAGCTGTCTGGCGGCCAGCGCCAGCGCGTGGCCATCGGGCGCGCCATCGTGCGGGAACCCAAGGTTTTCCTGTTCGACGAACCGCTGTCCAACCTGGATGCCAAGCTGCGCGGCCACATGCGGGCGGAACTGGCCATCCTGCACGAGCGCCTGGGAAAGACCACGGTGTATGTGACCCACGACCAGGTCGAGGCGATGACGCTCGCCTCGCGCATCGTGATCTTCGACAAGGGGGAGATCCAGCAGATCGGCACCCCCTCCGACGTCTTCACACGCCCGGCCAGCCTGTTCGTGGCGGGGTTCATCGGCACGCCGACCATGAATTTCTTCCGGGCCCGCTACAGCCAGGAACATGGCCTCAAGCTGCTTCGCGGAGAAGGCTTCGCGTGGATCGCGCCGGACTGGCTGGTGGCACAGGCCCCACGGGCGGACCAGTCGCTCACGCTGGGCCTGCGCCCCCAGGCGCTGCACCCTTCCAACGCGGGCGTGAGCCTGCTCAGCCTGCAGGTGGACGTCGTGGAGTACCTCGGCACCGAAAGCCAGGTGGTGGGACACATGAACACTCCCTCCGGCCAGCGCGTGGCCGCCATGCTGCCGGGCAACGCGCAGGACCGGCTGCGCCAGCGGGTCGACCTGAGCTTCGACCCGCAGGACATGCACGTTTTCGACACCGCCTCGGGGCGCTCCCTGCGCCCCTGACACACACCGCGACACCCCCACCCAGGAGACAAGACCATGAAAAGACGCGATTTCGTAACGAAAACCAGTGCCACGGTGTTCGGTGCCAGCCTGCCCTTGAGCGGAATCCGTGCGCAGAGCCGCTATTCCAGGTACGCGGGCCAGACGGTCACCTTCAGCGTGCCGGCCCATCCCCACTACGACGCGATGATGAAGATCCTGCCGGATTTCACCAGGGAAACCGGGATCAAGGTGGAAACCGACCGCCTGGCCATGGGGCGCATGAAGGAAAAGCAGCTGCTGGAGATGGCCAAGCCGCAGGGCGACTACGACCTGGGCTGCTACGTCGTGATGTGGAAGGGCGAGTACGTCGCCAAGAATCTCATCCGGCCGCTCGACCCGTTCCTGCAGAACCCCGCCCTGGCGGACCCCGCCTACGACATCAAGGACATCATTCCGGTCTATCTCGAAAACCTGGGGCTCGTGGGGGGCCCCAAGGGTTACCTGGCGGGGCCGGGCGCCAAGCTCTACGGTCTGCCCTATGGCGCGGAAACCTCGGTGCTGGCCTACCGCAAGGACATCTTTGCCAAGCACGGCCTCAAGGTGCCCGAGAACTATGCGGAGTTCGCGCAGTTGCTGCGCGTGATCAAGGACAAGGAGGGTATCGGCGCGCTGGCGTCCCGGGGCCAGGCGGGCCATCAGGCCGTGCACGCCTGGCTGCTGCACCTGAACCCGCTGGGCGGCAGCGTCTTCGACGATCAATGGCGCGTGCGCTTCAATGACAAGGCGGGCGTGCAGGCGCTCAAGTTCCTGCAGGAAGTGGTGGCCACGGGCCCCGCGGGCATCGCGGGGTATGGCCAGGGGGAAAGCAACACGGCCTTCCTGCAGGGCCAGGCCGCCATGTACCTGGACTCCACCTCCCTCGCCGGGCTGGTGAACGACCCGGCCAAGTCCCGCATCGCCGGCAAGGTCAGCTGGGCCCTGCACCCCATGGGAACGCGCCGCTCCTCCCAGTCCGGCGGGCTGGGCCTGGCCATCGCCAAGAACGCGAAGAACGCCGATGCGGGCTTCCTGCTCATGCAGTGGCTCACCTCCAAGGCCCAGGACAAGGCCGTCACCCGGGCGGGCGGCGCGCCCACCCGCAACTCCACGCTGGCCGACACCGACCTGGTGCGGCAGTACCCGGAGTTCATCACCTTCAAGGATGCGCTCAAGTACTCCAACCCCGACTGGCGGCCCATCATCGCGGTGTGGGACAAGATCAACGTGCAGGCGCTCGGGGTCGGCATCTCCGAGGCCCTGACCGGCAAGAAGACGGCCGAGGCAGCGCTCAATGATCTGGTGGCCCCGGTCATGCAGATCATGCGTGAAGCCGGGTACAAAGTCTGAGGCGCCCGCCATGCGCACCCCTTCCTGGGTTCCGCTCCTCTACGTGGGGCCTGCCGCCGCGATCATGGCGGCAGCGTGCCTCTACCCGGTCATCTCGGCCTTCCAGCTGGGGCTCTACGACTGGAGCATGGGCACCCCCTGGAGCGCGGCCCGCTGGGTGGGCCTGGATGCATTCTCCGCGGCGTTCAGCAATCCCCGGGTGTGGTCGTCGCTCTGGACAACCCTGCTGTTCGCCGGCGTCTGCGTCACCGCCGAGATGCTGCTGGGCATTGCGCTGGCACTGGCGCTGGAGCGGCCGGTGCGGGGCACGGCGGTCTTTCGCACCTTGTTCATCCTGCCCATGATGATCGCGCCCATTGCCGTGGGCCTGGCCTGGCGCTACATGTTCGACGCGCAGTTCGGGCTCATCAACGCCGTGCTCGGCCTGCTCAGGATCGCCCCCCTGACCTGGCTGGCGGATCCCACGCTCGCGTTCGCCGCCATCGTGATCGCGGACGTCTGGCAGTGGACGCCCTTCGTCTTCATCATGATGGTGGCCGCCCTGGCGAACGTGGACAGCGCGGTCATCGAGGCCTCGCGGATCGACGGGGCGAACTGGTGGCAGATGACCACCCTCGTCAAGCTGCCCATGATCGCGCACGTGATCGCCATCACGCTGATGATGCGGCTGGTGGATGCCTTCCGGGTTCTCGAAGTGATCTACGTGCTGACATTCGGCGGCCCGGGCGACTCCACCGAAATCCTCGCGCTGCACATCTACAAGACGGCCTTCGTGGGCCAGCAGCTGGGCGTGGCCGCCGCCATCTCCGTGCTGCTGCTCGTGGTGGTGGCCGTGCTGTCATGGATCGCCCTGCGCATCTCGAACCCTCTGGACAACGAGAAGTAACCGGGAACGCGAGATGCCCATGAAACGCTCTCCCCTGCTCGCCACCGCGCACTACGCCATGCTGGTCGGCCTGGCCGTGCTGTGCATCGCCCCCATCGCGGTCATCTTCGCCACCAGCCTGCGCCAGCAGGTGGACATCTTCGCCGAGCCGCTGAACTTCATCTTCACCCCCACCCTGGAGAACTACCGGGCCGTCCTGCAGGAAGACAAGTTCGACCGGTATCTGTACAACAGCCTTTTTGTCGGGCTCATTTCCACGGCCGCCACCCTGGTGCTGGGCTGCATGGCGGCCTACGGCCTCGCGCGGTTCCGCTTCCCCGGCCGGCGCGCGCTGGCCTACACCACCTTGCTGCTGCGCACCGTGCCGCTGGCGGTCATGGCCATACCGGTCTTCCTGATCTGGAACGAATGGCACCTGGTCAACAGCCTGTGGGGCCTGATCCTGCTGTACGTGGCGGTCAACCTGCCATTCACGATCTGGCTGCTCTATGGCTTCGTGCTGCAGGTCCCCGTGGAGCTGGAAGAGGCAGCCGCCATCGACGGCTGCGGCCCCCTGCGCGTGTTCACCAAGGTGCTGCTTCCGCTCATGGCGCCCGGGCTCGCCGCGGCCTCGATCTTCACCTTCCGCATCGCCTGGAACGAGTTCATCCTGGCGCTGGTGCTCACCGATCGCCACTCGCGCACCCTGCCCGTGGCGGCCTCGCTTTTCGTCACCGACATGGGGGTGGACTGGGGGCGGGTCATGGCCATGGGCAGCCTCATCGCCATTCCCCCGCTGATCTTCACCTTCGTGGCGGCACGCCAGATCATCACCGGGCTCACGGCAGGCGCCGTCAAGGGCTAGGGACGCACCCTGGCCTGCATTCCCCCGCTTACCGCCCCACCCCATGAGATTCGTCCAGACATTGCGCATTTCGCAGAAGCTGCTCCTCTTCGCGCTCCTGCTGGTGGCGTGCTTCTTCCTCGGGGCCTGGCAGGTCGCGCGCTGCCTGCTGGCGATCTCGCATTTCGGCGCGGCGCTGCCAGACGCCGATCCCGTCGTGGAAAGCGCAGCCGCCGCGCTGCGGATACTGGCCCTGACCAGCGCCGTGGTGGCGGGGGGCTGCCTGGCCCTGGCATGGTGGATTGGCCGCGCGCTGCGCACGCGCGTCGCCGTCGCCCGCAAATTCACGGACGATGTGCGCATCGGCAACCTGACGAGCCTGATTCACGACGCGCAGCGCGACGAGTTCTCGCCCTTGATGGCAGCCATGCGCGAAATGCAGGAATCCCTGACCAGGGTCGTCACCAAGGTCAGGGCGGGCGCGCAGGAGGTGGCCCTGGCCAGCGACGAGATATCCCAGGCGAACACCGATCTGTCCGCACGGACGGAACGCCAGGCGCTGTCGCTGAAGGACACCACGGACGCGGTGGAGGCGTTCGCCAGCAGCGCCCTGCTGGTGGGGCAGAAGGCGGATGCGGGCAACGCCATCGCGCAGCAGACCGCCATGGCGGGAGACCACGGCAACCGTGCCTTCGCGTCCGTGCAGCAGACCATGCAGGAAATTGCGTCGGACTCCGCGCGGGCCTTCGACATCATCGCGCTCATTGACGGGATCGCGTTCCAGACCAACATCCTCGCCCTGAACGCGGCCGTCGAGGCGGCACGCGCCGGCGAGCAGGGCCGGGGCTTTGCCGTGGTCGCCAGCGAGGTGCGCGCGCTGGCGCAGCGCAGCGCCAGCGCGGCCAAGGACATCAAGGCGCTGCTGACCCGCGGCAACGCCCGCATCGAAACCGGCGCGACCCTGGTGCAGACGGCCGCCCAGCAGCTGGGCGGCATGACCGAGGCCATACAGCGGGTGACGCAGATCATGGCGGAGATCGCCCATTCCAGCCAGATGCAGCGCGAGAGCGTGGGCAAGGTCATCGAGTCCGTGGAGCTGATTGACCAGGCCACGCAACAGAACGCGGCCCTGGTGGAGCAGACCGCCTCCGCCTCGCAGCAACTGCGGGCGCAGGCCGCGCGCCTCGTCGGGTCGGTGAACGTGTTCACGCTCAACGGGAGCCCGTCCGAAGCCGAAGAGCAGGTGCGAAGAGCCGTGGACCTGATCCGCGACATCGGCGCCGAGAAGGCCTACCGCGAATTCACGCACGGCACCTCGTTCAAGGACCGGGACCTGTACATCACGGTCTACGACTTCAACGGCCGCAATCTCGCGCACGGAGCCAATCCCGCCAACGTCGGAAAGGTCCTCATCGACATGCGCGACGCGAATGGCGTGGCGATCGTCAGGAACTCGCGCGACCTGGCCACGCAAAGGGGCTCTGGATGGTCCGCGCCGTACCACATCCTGAATCCGGTCACCCAGAAGATCATGGTCAAGAAGGCGTTTGTCCAGCGTGTGGGAGAGACCTTCGTCTCGTCCGGAATCTACGCCGTGGACCTGGATTGATCGACGCTCCCCCCGAGACAGGAAAACCCCATGCAACGCAGACTGCTCGTCCAATCGCTGTGCGCCGCCACCATCCCCGCCTTCTTCCCGGGGGCATCGCGCGCCCGGAACAGGTATGCCCCCTACCGGGGCCAGAAGCTCAGGATCAGCATCCCCAGGCACCACCACTACGACGCCGCCACGAAACTGTTCCCCACGTTCACCAGCGAAACCGGCATTCAGGTCGAGTTTGAACAGCTCCCCATCGCGGAGATGAAAAAGAGGCAGTTGGAGGAGATGGCCAAGCCGCAGTGCGACTTCGACCTCGTGTCGTATGTGGTGATGTGGAAAGGCGAGTACGTCAAGAAGCGCCTCATCCGGGATATCGAGCCCTACCTGAACAACCGGCAGCTCACCCCCGAGGACTTCGACCTGCCCGACATCATCGCGGGATTCCGGGAGAACATCGGCCTGGTCGGGGGATGGAAAGGCTATCTGGCCGGCGGGGCCGCCAAGCTCTATGGGCTGCCCTATGGAGCCGAGACCTCGGTGCTGGCCTACCGGCACGACATCTTCGAGAAGTTCAACCTGAAGCCGCCCGAGTCGTACTTCCAGCTGGAACAGCTGCTGCCGCTCCTGCGGGAAAAGACCGCCATGGGGTCGCTGGCCTCGCGCGGCAAGGAAGGCCACCAGTGCGTGCATGCCTGGCTGTTGCACCTGAACCCGCTCAATGGCGGCGTGTTCGAGAACAACTGGCAGCCCCGCCTGCATGATTCGGCCGGAGTCCGCGCCGCCAACCTGCTCAAGAAGATCATCGACACCGGCCCTCCCAACGCGCTGGCGGCGGGCCAGACGGAGATGCTCAATGCGTTCCTGCAAGGGCAGGCCTCCATGTACCTGGACTCGACCCTCATCTTCGGTGCGGTCCGCGACGAGAAGATCTCGAAGATCAATGGCAAGGTAAGTTATGTGCGCCATCCCCGCGGCGCGCGCTATGCGTCCCAGACCGGAGGCCTGGGACTGGCCATCCCCGCCCAGTCGAAGAACCCGGACAGCGCATTCCTGCTGATGCAATGGCTCACCGCCAAGCAGCAGGACAAGTCGGTTTGCCACCTGGGCGGCGTGCCCCACCGGCTGTCCACCCTGGCCGACCCCGACCTGGGGAGGAAATACCCCGAGTTCCAGATGCTCCTGCGCAGCATCGGGGATGCCAACCCCAACTGGCGGCCCATCATTCCGGAGTGGGACACCATCAATACCGACATACTGGGCAAGAGCATCCACGAGGTGATTTCAGGCAAGCAGCCCGCAGAGACGGCGCTGGCGCAGGCCGCGAAGGCGGTGGCCGACCTGATGCGCCGCGAAGGGTACCTCACCCCCCCGCCACCGGTCCGCTAGTTCCGCTGGTCCGGCTTGCGGCGCCCCTGCTTCGCCGTCATGAGTTTCACGCTGCTCAAGCTGGCGAAGCGCCGGCTTTCATCACCTGGCATCCCGTGTGGCGGCCGGGGCAGCCACGGTGCAGGCCGTCCCGAGCGCCGCACGGGCTCAGCCGGCAAGGCCCTAGAGTCCTGCGGCTACGCCGCCAGCAATCCGCTGTGCGCGGCGGCGTGGCGCAGCCAGTCGGCATCCTGCGCCAAGGCCAGCGCGGCATCGAGCGCGCGGGTGGGCTGCACCTGGCGGTGCGACATGAAGCCGATGGGCGTGGTGAGCACGGGCGCCAGGAGAGGCAGCGCCTCCAGCCCGTCATGGCCCCGCACCGCATCCACCAGCGCGCCCGGCAGCACGCTGCACAGGTTGCCGGCCACCACGCTCAAGGCCAGCGTGAGAACCGAATCGGTTTCCATGGCGGGCCGCACCGTGGCCCCCGCGCTGCGGAAGGCGCCATCCACCAGGCTGCGGTTGTGCATCTCGGGCGTGAGCAGGCACAGCGGCAGGCGCGCCGCCTCGGCCCAGCCAACGGGCCCGCCCATCTGCAGGCCGTGCTCTTTCGGGCTGCTGGCCCGCCGCAGCAGGAAGTAGTGCTCCACGTACTGCGGCCAGGCCCGCAGTTGGCCGCCGCGCGCGGGCATCCGCTCGGTGTAGCCCAGCGCGAGGTCCAGGGAAATACTCTCCAGCCCCGCCTCCAGCGCCTGCGAGCTCATGGACAGCGCGACGGGCGCGATGCCGGGGTGCCGCGCCTGCAGCTGCGCCGCAAACCGCGCCAGGATGGGCATGGCCGTGGGCACGGCGCCCAGGCGCAAGGTGCCGCGCGGATGGGCGGCATCGCTCAACAGATCCTGCTGCAGCACCTGGTGTTCATGCAGCATGCGCTGGGCCGAGGCCAGCACACGCTCCCCCTCGGGCGTGAAGCCCTCGAAGCTGCGGCCCCGGCGCACCACCACCACCCCAAACTCTTTTTCCAGCGCCCGCAGCGCGTTCGACAGCGCGGGTTGCGTGATGTGGCAGGCCTGCGCCGCCCGGCCGAAGTGCCGGTGCTCGTGCAGCGCCACGAGGTAGCGCAGGGACGCGAGCAGGTTCATGGCACAGTGCGGCAGCCGAAGGAGATCAGGTGTTCTTGCTGATCGAGATGGTGGGGAACTTGTTGGAGAAGTCCTTGGCCTGCTGGGCGATCTTCACCGCCACGTCGCGCGCCACCTTCTTGTAGATCTTGGCCACGTCCCCGTCGGGGTCGGCCACCACGGTGGGCTTGCCGCTGTCGGCCTGCAGGCGGATGCTCATGTCGAGCGGCAGCGCGCCCAGGTAGTCCATGTGGTAGTCGGCCGCCATCTTCTTGCCGCCGTCGGCGCCAAAGATGTGCTCCACATGGCCGCAGTTGCTGCACACGTGGGCGGCCATGTTCTCGACGATGCCCAGGATGGGCACGCCCACCTTCTCGAACATCTTGATGCCCTTCTTGGCGTCCAGCAGCGCGATGTCCTGCGGGGTGGTGACGATCACGGCGCCGGTCATGGGCACGCGCTGGGACAGCGTGAGCTGGATGTCGCCGGTGCCCGGCGGCATGTCGATGATGAGGTAGTCGAGGTCTTTCCAGTTGGTCTGGCGCAGCAGCTGCTCCAGCGCCTGGGTGGCCATGGGGCCGCGCCAGATCATGGCTTCGTCCTGGTCCACCAGGAAGCCGATGGACATGACCTGCACGCCATAGTTCTCCAGCGGCTCCATGGTCTTGCCGTCGTCGCTTTCGGGGCGGCGGTTGATGCCCAGCATCATGGGCTGGCTGGGGCCGTAGATGTCGGCGTCGAGCACGCCCACGCTGGCGCCCTCGGCAGCCAGCGCCAGGGCCAGGTTGGCGGCCGTGGTGCTCTTGCCCACGCCGCCCTTGCCCGAGGCCACGGCGATGATGTTCTTGACCTGGGGCAACAGCTGCACGCCGCGCTGCACGGCGTGCGCGATGACCTTGGTGGTGATGTTGACCGACACGTTCTCCACGCCTGCAATCCCCTTGGCGGCAGCCACGAGACTGCGGCGCAGCTCGGGCACCAGGCTCTTGGCGGGGTAGCCCAGTTCCACGTCGAAGGCCACGTCGCCGCTGGTGATCTGCACGTTGCGCAGGGCCCGGGTGCTGACGAAATCCTTGCCGGTGTGGGGGTCCAGCACGCTGGAAAGTGCGGCCAAGAGGCCCTGTTCGGTGACTGCCATTCAATAATCTCCAGAAGAGGCGGGTAGTCTATCCAAGCGCCGTGCCCTCCGCGTCTGAAGGACAATGCGCCGCGTTGCCGCCGCCTGCGCCCAAAACCGAAAGAAAAGGACCCCCGTGAAATTCAAGATGGCCGAAAAGTCCCTGTTTGCCATGCTGCTGCGCTCGCCCTGGTGGGTCAGCTTCGTGGTGGTCGGCCTCATTGTCCTGGCGGCGGGCGCCCTCTTGCCCAAGGAGTACTTCGTGGTGGGAGCGCTCGCGGGTTTCCCCATCTTCGTGGTGGGCTGCATCGCGGCCTGGAAGCAGCTGCGCGCCCCCAACCCGGCCCAGGTGGCCGACATGCTGGAGGCCGTGGGCAGCATGCCCTGGCGCAGCTTTGCCGACACCCTGGCATCCGCCTGGACCCGGGCGGGCTACACCGTGGAGCGGATCAACGGCAACAACGCCGGGGCCGACATGCGCCTGACCCTGAGCGGCAAGACCACGCTGGTGAGCGCCAAGCGCTGGAAGGCCGCCACCCATGGCGTGGAGCCCCTGCGCGAACTGCACGCGGCCATGGTGGCCAGCGACGCTCCGGCGGGCATCTATGTGGCGGCCCTGGGGCAGGTCAGCGACAACGCGCGCCTGTATGCCCGCGACCATGGGATCGCCGTGCTGCAGGGCGATGCAGTGGCGGCCCTGCTGCTGAGCAGCCGGCGCTGATCCACGCCCCGCCGGCCCGCCCCGCAGCCCGCCATGCGGGTTTTCCCAGATGGAGCGACCGGTGGCGGACTCCACACTTGGCACATCACCCACCCCTTCGACGATGCCATCGATCAGCCCCCCCACCGACGCTTGCGCCCCCGCTCCCGCGGCCCCGCCCGCCCGCCCCACCGGCCTGCTGCTGACCGGCGGCGGTGCCCGCGCCGCCTACCAGGTGGGCGTGCTGGAGGCGATCGCCGACATCCGCAATGCCTGTGGCGCGGGCGGCGGGCCCAATCCGTTTCCCATCATCACGGGCACCTCCGCGGGCGCCATCAACGCGGCGGCGCTGGCCTGCGGGGCCGACAACTTCGACCGCGCGGTGCGCCGCATCGCACGCGTGTGGCGCCAGTTCCATGCCAGCCAGGTGTATGGCGCCGATTCGCTGTCCGTGATGCGCAGCGGGGCGCGCTGGCTCACGCTGCTGTCCATGGGCTGGGCGCTGGCGCGGTGGCGCCGCATGCGGCCCCGGTCGCTGCTGGACAACTCGCCCCTAGAGAAACTGCTGGTGAAGATGGTGCCCCTGGTGCGCCTGCCCCGGCTCATCCGCAAGGGGCACCTCACCGCGCTGGCGGTCACGGCATCGAGCTACAGCTCGGGCGAGCACGTCACGTTCTTCGAATCCAACGCGCCGGTGCAGCCCTGGGTGCGCTCGCAGCGCAAGGCCGCGCGCGACCGCATCACGCACGAGCACCTGCTCGCGTCCTCGGCCATTCCGTTCATCTTCCCGGCCAAGGGCATCACGATCGACGACCATACCGAGTACTTCGGCGATGGCTCCATGCGGCAGTCGGCCCCGATCGCGCCCGCCATCCACCTGGGGGCCGAGCGCATCCTGGTGATCGGCGCGGGCCGCATGCACGAGCCCCGGGGCGACGCCGCGGCCAACCCCACGCCCAGCTACCCCACGCTCGCGCAGATCGCGGGGCATGCGCTGTCCAACATCTTTCTGGACGCGCTGGCGGTCGACGTGGAGCGGGTGCAGCGGGTCAACCAGACGCTGTCGCTGATCCCCCCCGACGTGCGCGCGCACAGCGCGCTGCGGCCCATCGAACTGCTGGTGATCGCGCCTTCGCAGCGGCTCGACGCGGTGGCCGCGCGCCACGTGGGCGATCTGCCGGCCCCCGTGCGCGCCATGCTGGCGGCGCTGGGCGTCACGTCCAACATGGCGGATGTGCGCGGCGCGGCGCTGGCCAGCTACCTGCTGTTCGAATCCGGCTACACGCAAGAGCTGATGGCCCTGGGCCGGGCCGACACGCTAGCCATGCGCGCCGAGGTGTGCCGCTTTTTCGGCTGGACCGACAGCGGCGCGGACATTCAGACCCGCGAGCACGCCTGAAGGGCCGCCGGTCCGCCCCGGCGTCCGCTACCGCGCCTTGAGCACGTCCTTGCGCAGCCAGCCCAGGCCGTGCGCGTGCAGGCTCTGCACATACAGCCGGTCCGCCGTCTCGGTGATGGCCGTGGTTTCCGGGTAGGCACCCGCCGGGTCCTGCAGGTCGGCCACCACCTTGCCGTCGTCGGTGAACGCGATCACGTGGCCGTACGGCTGGGGGATGGGCCACAGCGCACGCGGCAGGCGCAGTGTCAGGCTGCGCAGCCAGGGCTTGCCGGCCATGTTGTCGATGGCCGCGCCGCGCGGCTTGGCAAAGCCCAGCCAGATGCGGCCGTCCATCCCGCGCATCAGGTTGTCGGGGTAGCCGGGCAGGTTGTCGAGCAGCACGCTGGCCTGGGCTCCGGGCAGGCTGATGTCCAGGTCGTTCGCGTCCACCGCGATCTTCCACACCCTGTACTTGCCGGTTTCGTTGACGAACAGGCTCTTTTCGTCCTGGCTGAGCGCCACGCCGTTGGCGAAGCTCAGGCCCCGGGCCACCACGCGCGTGGCGCGAGTCGCGGGGTCGTACTCCAGCACCCGGCCCGTGCTGGCCTGCTCCAGGATGTCGAGCACGCTGGCCTCGAAGGTGCCGCCCCAGTCCTTGGGGGCAAAACGCGTGGAGGCGTCGCTCAGGTACATCTTGCCGCTTTGGGCCACCACCACGCCGTCGGCATAGCGGATGGGATCGCTGCCCACCTTGTCGGCCAGCACGGTGACCTTGCCATCGGGCGCGATGGACAGCAGGCCCTTGACCGCATCGGCCGCGATGAGGTGGCCCGCCGCGTCGAAGTCAAAGCCCAGCACCCGCCCGCCGGTATTGGCAAAGACCTCCTGGCCCGATCCATCGGGGTTCATGCGCAGGATGTTGCCGCTGAGCACCGTGGTGTAGAGCTTGCCGTCCCTGCCCACGGCGATGTGCTCGGGGCCGACCTCGCCGTGGAGGTCGATCACCTGCAGCTGGGCCAGCCGCGTGTTGGGCGCATGCACGCCCTGGTAGCCGGGCGCGGGCGGGGCGCTCCAGGCCACGGGCCGGATGGGCACGGGCCACCATGCCAGGTAGGCCGCCAGCACCAGCACGGCGCCAGCGGCGCTCCATCCCAGTCTCCTCACCAGCTTCTTTGCCATCGGCGTTCCTCCGTTGTGGTCGGTGCCAGGCATTGTGGGCCCGGCGAGCCCCCGCGCACCCTGCCCGGGGCCCGTTCGCTGGCACCTGCGCGACCCGCGCGCGGGGCTGGAGCGCCCGCGGCCGCGAGGCAGGGCGCCAAACGCCTAAAATCGCGGGTTCCGCCTGAGAAAGCCGCTTTTCATGACGTCATCCGCACGCAAACTCTTCGTCACCACCGCCCTGCCCTACGCCAACGGCAACTTCCACATCGGCCACATCATGGAATACATCCAGGCCGACATCTGGGTGCGGTTCCAGCGCATGCAGGGCCACGCGGTGAACTTCGTGGGCGCCGACGACACGCATGGCGCGCCCATCATGATCGCCGCCGAGAAGGCGGGCGTCACGCCACAGCAGTTCGTGGCCAACATCGCAGCGGGCCGCAAGCAGTACCTGGACGGCTTTCACATCAGCTTCGACAACTGGCACAGCACCGACGCGCCAGAGAACCACGAGCTGGCCCGCCAGATCTACCGCGACCTGCGCGACCGCGCCGACGGCTCGCTGATCGAGGTGCACACCATCGAGCAGTTCTTCGACCCCGAGAAGAACATGTTCCTGCCCGACCGCTACATCAAGGGCGAATGCCCCAAGTGCCATGCCAAGGACCAGTATGGCGACAACTGCGAGGTGTGCGGCACGGTGTACGCGCCCACCGACCTGATCAACCCGTTCTCGGCCTTGTCCGGCGCCAAGCCCGAGCTGAAGAACTCCGAGCATTTCTTTTTCAAGCTCTCGGACCCGCGCTGCGTGGAGTTCCTGGAGAAGTGGACGCAGGACGGCAAGCTGCAGCCCGAGGTGGCCAACAAGATCAAGGAATGGTTCACCGTGCGCACCAATCCGGACGGCACGACCAGCGAAGGCCTGGGCGACTGGGACATCAGCCGCGACGCGCCCTACTTCGGCATCGAGATCCCCGACGCGCCGGGCAAATACTTCTACGTGTGGCTCGACGCCCCCGTGGGCTACCTGGCCTCGCTCAAGAACTGGTTCGACAAGGGCGGCCCCAAGGCAAAACACGGCGACACCCGCTCGTTCGACGAATACATGGCCGCTGCCGACACCGAGCAGTACCACTTCATCGGCAAGGACATCGTCACCTTCCACACGCTGTTCTGGCCCGCCATGCTGCACTTCAGCGGCCGCAAGACGCCCGACAACGTGTTCGTGCATGGCTTTCTCACCGTGAACAACGGCGAGAAGATGAGCAAGAGCCGGGGCACCGGCCTGGACCCGCTCAAGTACCTGAGCCTGAACATGAACGCCGAATGGCTGCGCTACTACCTGGCGGCCAAGCTCAGCGCGCGCAACGAAGACATCGACTTCAACGCCGAGGACTTCATGCTGCGCGTGAACAGCGATCTGATCGGCAAGTACGTGAACATTGCCAGCCGCGCTGCGGGATTCCTGACCAAGCGCTTCGACGGCAAACTCACCAGCGACTTCGGCGCCACGGGCGCGTCCCTGCTGGCCGAGGTGCGCGGTGCCAGCGGCGCCATCGCGCAGATGTACGAAACCCGCGAGTACAGCAAGGCCACGCGCGAGATCATGCAGCTGGCCGACAAGGTCAACGCCTATGTGGACCAGAACAAGCCCTGGGACCTGGCCAAGGACGCGGCCAACAACGAGGCGCTGCACCAGGTCTGCTCGGTGCTCATCAACACCTTCGCCGCGCTCACGCGCTACCTGGCGCCCGTGCTGCCGGGCCTGGCCCAGGCCGTGCAAGGCTTTGTGGGTGTGGACATGCGGCAGTGGGACGTGGCGGGCGACGTGCAGGCGATCACCCCCTACCAGCACCTGATGCAGCGCGTGACCCCCGAGCAGCTGGAAGCATTGTTTGAGGCTCCAGCGCAGGCAGAACAAGCGCCAGTAGCTACTGAAACAATAGCATCCCCCGGCGGCGAGGAACTGGCCCCCACCATCACCATCGACGACTTCACCAAGATCGACCTGCGCATCGCGCTGATCGTGAATTGCGAGCCGGTCGAAGGCTCCACCAAGCTGCTGCGCCTGACGCTGGACGTGGGCGAAGGCCGCACGCGCAATGTCTTTTCAGGCATCGCCAGCGCCTACCAGCCCGCCGACCTGATCGGCAAGCACACGGTGATGGTGGCCAACCTCGCGCCGCGCAAGATGAAGTTCGGCGTCTCCGAAGGCATGGTGCTGGCCGCCAGCCATGGCGACGAGAAGGCCAACCCCGGCATCTACGTGCTCAACCCCTGGCCCGGCGCCACGCCCGGCATGCGGGTGCGCTGAAGCACTGCAACGGCCGCGCCGGCCGTTGCCTTCCCGGGCCCCGCCGCTCGTTCGCTCACAGCGATGCCAGCGGCGGCGACCGCTGCGGCCGGCCCGCGCGCAGCGCCTGTCGCCGCAGGTACCACTCGGCGCCCAGCAGGTTTGGCACCCAGCACAGCCAGGCGATGAAGGGGTAGGACACCTGCTCATCCACCCCCAGGGCCATGCTGCCCCCCAGGTAGACGCGCAGCGTGATGGCTGCCGCCGTGAGCGCATAGCTGCGCACCATCCAGCGCCGGTGCTCGGCAAAACGGCGCTGCAGCGCGCGCAGCAGGCCCATGCCGGTCGCCACGATCCAGGCCACGCCCAGCGCCAGGAAACCCAGGACGGCCACGGGACCCGTCATCGCATCCAGTGCCAGGGGCAGCGACGAGAGCCAGCCCACCGCAATCGCCGCCACATACCCGCGCCCCACCCAGCGGTGCAGGGCCGGAAACCGGGTGCGCCATGCCGCCATCAATTGCAGCGGGCCCAGCATCAGTGCCAGCGATGCGCTGACCGCGTGCACCACGAAAGCCCGGGGCGCCGACTGCAGGCTGGGCAGGTCCATCGGGAAGGGCATGCCGGGCAGCGCATAGCGCAACGAGACAATGCCGACGGCCAGGGCCGACAGCGCGAGCAAACCCCAAGCCAGGGCGGGGGCGAGAGTACGTGGAGACATGGCAACTTTCTGTGAAATGGAAGTCCATCCACTCTAGAAATTGCGTCTGAGCCCCGTGTTAGCAGCGCCTTAGGCGGGTGTTAGCAGCGGCGCGGGCGCGGGCTGGGGCGGGGGCAGATGCACCCGCGCCAGCAGGCCCGCGGCGCCGTCGTCCCGCGCCCGCAGCTCCACCCGCAAGCCCTGGCGCAGCGCTGCCGCGCGGGTGATGGCCAGGCCCAGCCCGCTGCCGTCGGCGTCGTTGCCGGGCACGCGGAAGAAGCGATCAAAGACCCGCTCCAGCAGGTCTGGCGGAATGCCCGGGCCGGTGTCCATGATGTCCACCACGGCGCCGCTGTCCAGCCGGTGCAAGCGCACCTCCACCGCACCGCCCTCAGGGGTGTAGCGCAGGGCGTTGTCCAGCAGGTTGTCGAAGACGCTGCGCAGCTCGCTGGCGGCGGCGTGGACGGCCACCTGCCCGTCTCCGGCAAAACCCACGTCGATGCGCCGCTGGTCCGCCAGCGGCATCAGCTGGCCCACGCTGTCGCGCAGCAAGGCAGTGATGTCAACGGGCGCGGCGGATGCCTGCGCAGCCACCGGTGCCTCCTGGCGCGACAGGCGCAGCAACTGGCCGACCAGGTGCCGCGCCCGGCGCATGCCCGCGTCCAGTTGCGCGAACTGCTGCTGCGCATCGCCCGCAGGCACGAAGGGGCGCAGGTTCTCCAGCTGCAGCGCCATCGCGGCCATGGGCGTGCGCAGCTCGTGGGCGGCGTCCTGCACAAAGCGGCGCTGCGCGGCAAAGGCCTCGCCCAGGCGCGCCAGCAGTGCATTGAAGGAACCCACCAGGGGCACGATCTCCTCGGGCACGCGGTCCATGCGGATGGCGCCCAGGCTGCGGTCGTCGCGCTGGGCCACTTCATCGGCCACCAGGCGCAGCGAGCGCGATGCGCGCCCCACCACCAGCCACAGCGTGAACAGCAGCGCCGGTACCAGCAGCGCCATGGGCACGATGACGTACAGCGTGCGCACCGCCACTTCTTCCTGCAGGAATTTCTCGCTTTGCAGCACCTGCACGCGGCGCTGGTGCGGCCCGGCCGCTGGCGCGGTGTAGACGCGCCACCCAGGCGCCCAGGCATCGTGGGTGCGCAGCAGACCGTGCCCTGGCGCGGCCTGCAGTGGCACACCGGTGTCGGGCCGCGACGTGGCCAGCAGCCGCCCGTCGGCCGACCACACCTGCACGGCAAAGGCGCCCCAGTCCAGGATGTTGGTATCGCTGAGCAGCGGCAGGGGCTCGACCCCGTGGCCAGCGTCCCGGCCGTCGCCGCCATCGCTGGTGCCCGCCGGCCCCTGCCCGCCGGCTGCAGGGGAACGCGCCAACACCTCCATCTGGTACTGCATGAAGGTGTGGATGAGCGCGCTGTAGCTCGCCCAGAACGCACAGCCCGCCACCACGGCGCCCACCAGGATCCAGGGCGCGAGCCACAGCAGGATCTGCCCGCGCAGGGACCGGGGGCGGTACCAGCGGGCCGCGTGCTCGCGCACCGGCCCCGTCATGGCGCCGCCACCCGCCAGCCCAGGCCGCGCACGTTGCGGATGGCGTCGGGCCCGAGCTTGCGGCGCATGCCGTGGATGAGCACGTCCACCGCGTTGCTACTGACCTCCTCGCCCCAGCCGTAGATGCGGTTTTCCAGCTGCTCGCGCGACAGGATGGCGCCGGGGCGCTCCAGCAGCGCATGCAGCAGCGCGAATTCGCGGGCGGTGAGGGCCTCGCGGGCGCCGCCCTGCAGCACCTCGCGCGTGGCCAGGTCCAGCTGCAGGGCACCATTGCCCACCAGCGACTGGGCCACGCCGCTGCGCCGGCGTACCACGGCGCGCATGCGGGCCAGCAGCTCGGCCACCTCGAAAGGTTTGAGCAGGTAATCGTCGGCACCGATGTCCAGGCCGTGCACGCGGTCCTCGACACCGTCGCGCGCGGTGAGCACCACCACCGGCGTGAGGTCGCCGCGCACACGGGCGCGGCGCAGCACCTCGGTGCCGTCGAGCCCCGGCAGGCCCAGGTCCAGCAGCACGCAGCTGTAGTCGCCATCGGCGAGGGCGCTGTGGGCCAGTTCGCCGTTGCGCACCCAGTCCACGGACCAGCCCGCCCCCTTGAGCGCATGCGACAGGCTGCGCCCGATCATGTCGTCGTCTTCCACCAGCAGTGCGCGCAACAGGGTTCTCCTTGGGGCCTTCAGGGCGGTGCACAGCGTAGCGCGGAATTCTTAACCCGCCATGAGCGCGGCGCCCACCCAGGGCGGCGCAGGGCTAACCCGGCGCTAAGAAAGCATTCCTACAGTGGACCGGCCCCCTGCCTGCGGCGTGCGGCCCGCAGGCACGCCCGGCCTGGCCCGCCCCTTTTCTTTTTTCTTCTTTCTGGAACCCGAACCCATGACGCACTGCCTTCGCCTGCCCTCCCCCACCCACCACACCCTGCCGGGCCGCACGGCGGTCATCGCGGCCACCCTGGCGGCGCTGGCGCCCGCCGCCGCCTGGGCGCAGCAGGACGCCCCCACCTCCACCTGGGGCGCGGGCCTGGCCGTCAGCGCCGACCGCAAGCCCTACCGCGACTTCGACGACAAGGCGCAGCCGCTGCCCCTGCTCACCTACGAAAACCGCTGGGTCCACATTGCCGGCCCGGGCGTGGATGTCAAGCTGCCGCCGGCCGGCCCCGTGGGCCTGCGGCTGCGGTCGCGCTTCGGTTTCGAGGGCTACGAGGCCAAGGACTCGCCCTTTCTGACCGGCATGCAGGAGCGCAAGGGCAGCCTCTGGCTGGGCGCGGCCGCCAGCTGGGACACGGGGCCGGTGCAGCTTTCGGCCGAGCTGCTGGCCGATGCCTCCGGCCACAGCAAGGGGCGCCAGTTCACGCTGAAGGCCGAGCGCCGCTTCCAGCTCGGTGCGTGGGACATCACCCCCCGCGTGTCGGTGCAGCGGCAGGACCGCAAGTATGTGGACTACTACTACGGCGTGGAAGGCGCGGAGGCCCGCGCAGGCCGCCCGGCCTATGAAGGCAGCTCCGCCGTGAACCTGCAGGCCGGCCTGCGCGTGGGCTACGCGCTGGCGCCGCGGCAGTGGATGTTCGTGGACGTGAGCAGCACGCGGCTGGCCAGCGCGATCAAGAACAGCCCGCTGGTCAACAGATCGAGCCAGCCGGCGGTGACGGCGGGCTGGCTTTACCGGTTCTGAGCGCCGCCTTCAATGCCCCACATACCGCCCCGGCCGGTGGCTGATCCACAGGAACCCGCTCATCACCAGCACGGCCAGCACCGAATACGCCACGCGGTCCACCGGCACCACGAAGAGCGCCAGCAGCACCACGGTGCCGTCGATCATCATCTGCACCTTGCCCGCGCGCATGCCGTAGCGGGCCTGCAGGTACAGCGACACCACGGTGGCCCCGCCCAGGCTGGAGCGATGGCGCGCCAGGAACAGGCAGCCCGTGCCCAGCAGCAGCCCGCCCAGCAAGGATGCGAACAGCGGGTTCAGGTAGTCCACGTGCATCACATGGGGGAACAGCTCGGTCAGCAGCGACAGCAGGGCGACGCAGACAAAGGTCTTGACCGTGAACTCGCGCCCCATGCGCGTCCAGGCGAACCAGTAGAACGGCAGGTTGACCGCGAAGAACAGCTTGCCGAACGAGATGCCCGTGACGTAGTGCAGCAGAAACGCCGCGCCCGCCGTGCCGCCCACCAGCAGCCCCGCCTGGTTGAACAGCATGAGCGCCATGGCCACGAACAGCGTGCCGGCGAACAGGGCCTGTACATCCTCGAACGCACCATGGCGCAGGGTGGATGCGTCGGCATGGGCATCGCCAGCGGCGCTGGAGTCATTGGCGGGGGTGTCGGTCATGGAGGGGATCACGCTGGCGTCACATCAATCCGCACGGAGCGGGGGCCGGGATGGCCGTGCAAGAACAGCAAGCAATATGCCAGGGAGCGCGGGCTCCACGCCCGATGTCCATCCCTGAGCGGGCAGAATTCGAAGAATTTCCGGCTGCTACCGCTGGTTGGCATTCAATAGTTTGCTATCAATTTTAAAGTTCCATCCACAGCCCGCCCCCCCCGCGTGGCCCCTGGCAACGGGCACATTCGGCACGCAATGTGCTTGGCGACCGCACCGGCTTCGCCCCATTGCGCTGCGCACCCGGCTCACTACACTGAAGTCTGCCCCGCGTTGATGGCGGTGGTGGCTGCATCCCGGCGGTGCCGGGGCCCTGGGCCGCCGCAGAGCCGCCGAAAAGAAAGTGCCCGCCACCATGCAGTTTTCACTCGCCTTCCACCCCCGCCTGCTCGATGCGCTGCGCGGCTACGACAAGGGCCGCTGGCTGGCCGACGTGGGTGCGGGGGTGACGGTGGGCATCGTGGCGCTGCCGCTGGCCATGGCGTTCGCGATCGCCAGCGGCCTCAAGCCCGAGGCGGGGCTGTGGACGGCGATCATCGCGGGCTTCCTGATCTCCGCCCTGGGGGGCACCAACGTGCAGATCGGCGGACCGGCGGGCGCATTCATCGTCATCGTCTACGGCATCGTCGAGCGCTACGGCGTGGCCAACCTGCTCATCTCCACCGCCTGCGCGGGCGTGCTGCTGGTGCTGCTGGGGCTCTTCAGGCTGGGCACGCTGGTGCGTTTCGTGCCGGTGAGCATCGTGATCGGCTTCACCAACGGCATTGCGGTGCTGATCGCGCTGTCGCAGGTGAAGGACTGGCTGGGGCTGTCCATCGACCGCATGCCGGGCAATTTCTTCTCGCAGATCGATGCGCTGGCGCGGCACGCGGACAGCCTCAACCCCCATGCCTTCGGGCTGGGCGCGGCCTGCGTGGCCGGGTTGTTCGTCTGGCCCAGGCTGATGATGAAGGGCTCGCCCGTGATGCAGGTGCTGGAGCGCCACACCGTGCGCAGCTTCGCGCGCGTGCCCGCGCCCGTCGTGGCGCTGGTCACGCTGAGCCTGCTGGCCTGGGCGATGGAGTTTCCGGTGGAGACCATCGGCTCGCGGTTTGGAGGCATTCCGCAGGCGCTGCCGGTGTTCGCGCTGCCCGATTTTTCGTGGGACACGGTGCGCCTGCTGGTCACGCCCACGCTCACCATCGCGCTGCTGGGCGCCATCGAATCGCTGCTGTGCGCCCGCGTGGCCGACCAGCTGGCCACCGACCCGCACCACAAGAAACACGACCCCAACCAGGAGCTGGTGGCCCAGGGGCTGGCCAATCTGGTGGTGCCGTTCTTCGGCGGCATGCCCGCCACCGGCACCATTGCGCGCACCGTCACCAACATCCGCGCGGGCGCCACCTCGCCCGTGGCGGGCATGGTGCATGCGCTCACGCTGCTGGTGATCGTGCTGGTGGCCGCCCCGCTGGCGCTGCACATTCCGCTGGCGGTGCTGGCGGGCATCCTGTTGTACGTGGCCTGGAACATGGGTGAGTGGCACGAGTTCGTGCGCCTCAAGCACTTCAGCAACCACTACCGGCTGCTGATGCTGGGCACGTTCTTCCTCACCGTGGTGTTCGACCTCACGGTGGCGGTGGAGGTGGGCCTCTTCATGGCCTGCGCGCTGTTCGTGCGGCGCATGAGCGGGCTCTTTCGCGTGGTGCGCCAGCCGGAGGCCGAAGGCAGTTTTCCCCAGGGGCGGGCCACGGCCACCTGGCGCCTGCATGGCGCGCTGTTCTTCGGCGCCGCCGCCAAGATCGACCCCATCCTCCAGGCCGTGGAGACCGGCCCGCCCGGCATGGACGTGGTGCTGGACGCCAGCGAGCTGGTGGCGCTGGACACCACGGGGCTGGACGCGCTGGCGCAGATCCTCAAGGCCGTGGCCGCGCGCGGCGGGCGGCTGCGCCTGGTGCACCTGCACGAGCAGCCGCGCTCGCTGATCGAGCGCTCGGGCTTTGCCGCCCGGCTGGCGGCGCAGGGGCTGGAGGACCTGCCGGTGTGACCCGCCGCGCGGCTACTTGCCGCCCTTGAACTCCGGCGCCTCCAGGTCGGCCCCCGTCTGGGTGCGCAGCACGAACTGGTCGGGCCCATGGACCACGGTGAACACCTTGGCCTGGTTGGGTGCCTCCAGGTAGCGCCAGTCGGCATGGGTTTCCCGCTTCAGTTCGTAGGGCGTGACCTTGGCGGGCTTGCCCAGCAGGCGGCGCACCTCGTCCATGCGCATGCCGGGCACCACGCGCGCGAAGTTCTCGGGGGTGAGCACCTGGCGCAGCGCCGTCATGCGGCCGTCGGCGCCGATGGTGATCATGTAGTTGACCTGGCCGGCGGGCTGGCGGTTGTATTCGAACGTGCGCGCGCCGCCGGGCTCGTCCCACACGTTCTCGGGGACGCCGAAGCGGTCGCGCACGTCGGCCTCGGTGGAGACGCCCTCCTTGAGTTCGCTGATGCGTTGCGGGTCGCAGGCGGCAAGCGCCAGCAACGAAAAAGTGGCGGCCGCCAGGGCGGCGGCGCGATATATCAAGGGCATGAGTCGGTCCCGGTAAAATCCACGGCAAAGAGGTTAACAGTCCATGTCCATTTTCCGCCGCCCCGATTACCAATCCGATGCCACCCAGTTCATCAACCAGCTCAAGGCCAGCAAGCCCGAGCTGGAAAGCCAGCAGCTGGCCGGCCGCGCGCTGCTGTGGGACAAGCAGGTGGACCGCAAGATCTGGGGGGAGTACCGCGAAGCCCAGGTCGAGCAAAAGCCCTACGTCTACCAGACGAACGCCGACTGAGCCGACCCGGGCATCAAATTGGCCCCCAGCGCTTGATCAATAAGCGCTGATAGCTATATTTTCAATAGCAAATATCCATGACCACCGCGCGCGTGCCCGAGGCGTCCGATGATCCGGCGGGCACGGCCGCGCTGAACGCGGGCGGCATGCCCGACGTGGTCGATCAGGTCGCGCTGGCGCGCCTGTATGGCGAGCCGCTGTTCGCCCTGCCCACGGACCTGTACATCCCGCCCGATGCGCTCGAAGTCTTCCTTGAAGCCTTCGAAGGCCCGCTCGATCTGCTGCTGTACCTGATCCGCAAGCAGAACTTCAACATCCTCGACATCCCCATGGTGGGGGTCACCAAGCAGTACCTGGCGTATGTGGACGAGATCCGCAGCCGCAACCTGGAGCTGGCGGCCGAGTATTTGCTGATGGCGGCGATGCTGATCGAAATCAAGTCGCGCATGCTGCTGCCGCCCAAGAAGCAGGCCGAGGGCGAGGAGCCCGAAGACCCGCGCGCCGAGCTGGTGCGCCGCCTGCTCGAATACGAACAGATGAAGATGGCCGCCGCCCGCCTGGGGCAGTTGCCGCAGTACGGGCGCGACTTCCTCAAGGCGCAGGTCTACATCGAACAAAGCCTGCAGCCGCGCTTTCCCGATGTGCACGTGGTGGAGTTGCAGGACGCCTGGCGCGACATCCTGAAACGCGCCAAGCTCGTGCAGCACCACAGGATCACGCGCGAAGAGCTGAGCGTGCGCGAATACATGAGCATGGTGCTCAAGACGCTGCAGGGCCGCCGCTTCGTGGAGTTTGAAGAACTCTTCGAGCCCGAAAAAGGCAGCACCGTGCTGGTCGTGACCTTCATCGCGCTGCTGGAGCTGGCCAAGGAGACGCTGATCGAGATCACGCAGGCCGAGGCCTTCGCACCCATCTACGTGCGCCTCGCCTATGTACCGGCATGACACCCCCTGAGCGGCTGCGCCGCTTCCCCCTCTCTCGCTGCGCGGGAGGGGGACGCCACCGGTGGCCTGGCAAAGCCGGCTCCACGGTGGCCCCGGCCGGGAGCCGCGCCCACTTCAACGGCAACTGACACCTTCCATGGCATCCCACGACTTCGACGTTCTCATCGTAGGCAGCGGCCTCGCAGGCCTCTCGGCCGCGCTGCACCTGGCCCCCACGCACCGCGTGGCCGTGATCACCAAGCGCACGCTGCAGGATGGATCGAGCGGCTGGGCCCAGGGTGGCATTGCCGCCGTGCTGGCCGATGACGACAGTTTTGCCGCCCACATCGAAGACACGCTGGTGGCCGGCGCAGGCCTGTGCGACCTGGCCACCACGCGCTTCGTGGTGGAAAACGCACCCGCATCGATCGCCTGGCTGCGCCAGCTGGGCGTTCCCTTCACGCTCGAAGGCGACCAGCTGCACCTCACGCGCGAAGGCGGCCACAGCGCGCGCCGCATTGCCCATGTGACCGACGCCACCGGCGCGGCCGTGCAGCGCACGCTGATCGACGTGGTGCGCGCCACGCCCGGCATCACGCTGTTCGAGCAGCACACGCTGGTGGACCTGATCACCACGCGCAAGCTGGGCCTGCCCGGCCACCGGTGCCTCGGCCTGCATGCGCTGGACAGCGACACCGATGAGGTGGTGACCTTCCGTGCGCCGCAGACCATCCTGGCCACGGGCGGCGCGGGCAAGGTGTACCTGTACACCACCAACCCCGACACCGCCACGGGCGACGGCATCGCCGCCGCGTGGCGCGCGGGCTGCCGCGTGGCGAACATGGAGTTCATCCAGTTCCACCCCACGGGGCTGTACCACCCGCACGAAAAGTCCTTCCTCATCAGCGAGGCGGTGCGCGGCGAAGGCGGCAGGCTGCTGCTACCCCCCTCGGCGGGCGGCACGCGCTTCATGCTGGACCATGACCCGCGCGCCGAACTGGCCCCGCGCGACGTGGTGGCCCTCGCCATCGACTTCGAGATGAAGAAACACGGCCTCGATTGCGTGCACCTGGACATCTCGCACCAGAGCCCCGCGTTCTTGCAGGAACACTTTCCGAACATCCTGGCCCACTGCGCCGCGCTGGGCATCGACATCACCAAAGAGCCCATCCCCGTGGTGCCCACGGCCCACTTCACTTGCGGCGGAGTGCTGACCGACCTGGCCGGCCGCACCGACCTGCCCGGCCTGTACGCCGTGGGCGAGGTGGCCTGCACCGGCCTGCACGGCGCCAACCGGCTGGCCAGCAACTCGCTGCTCGAATGCATGGTGTTCGCACGCGCTGCCGCCCAGGCCATTGCCACGGCCCCCACCGCCGATCTGCCCGCCGTGCCCGCCTGGGACGACAGCCGCGTGACCGACGCCGACGAGTCCGTCGTCATCTCGCACAACTGGGACGAACTGCGCCGCTTCATGTGGGACTACGTGGGCATCGTGCGCACCAACAAGCGCCTGGAGCGCGCCGCGCACCGCATCGCCATGCTGCAGGGCGAGATCCAGGAGTTCTACGCGCACTTCCACATCACGCGCGACCTGCTGGAGCTGCGCAACCTGGTGCAGGTGGCCGACCTGATCGTGAAAAGCGCCCAGCTGCGCCGCGAAAGCCGGGGCCTGCATTTCAGCCGCGACTACCCGGAAGTCGCCGCGCCCGCAGCGCCCACCATCCTCGTCCCTCCGGTGCTCCGATGACCTACAGCGTCAAGGAAATTTTCTACACCCTGCAAGGTGAAGGCGGCCAGGCAGGCACGCCTGCCGTGTTCTGCCGCTTTGCGGGCTGCAACCTCTGGACGGGCCGCGAGCAGGACCGCGCGCAGGCCATCTGCCAGTTCTGCGACACCGACTTCGTGGGCACCGACGGCACTTTGGGCGGCAAGTTCGACACCGCCACGCTGCTGGCCGACACCATCGCCGCGCAGTGGCCTGCCGGCGCAGGCCACCGGCTGGTGGTGCTGACCGGTGGCGAGCCCCTGCTGCAGGTGGACGCTGAACTCATCGACGCACTGCACGCCCAGCAGTTCCGCATCGCCGTGGAGAGCAACGGCACCGTGAAAGCGCCCGAGGGCATCGACTGGCTGTGCATCAGCCCCAAGGCCGGTGCACCGTGGGTCCAGCGCAGCGGACAGGAGCTGAAACTCGTGTGGCCCCAGCCCGGGTTCGACCTGCGGGCGCTGGAGCAGGACACCCAATTCACCCACCGCTTCCTGCAGCCCATGGACGGCCTGCTGCAGCGCCAGAACACCGCCGCCTGCATCGACGCCTGCCTGGCGCACCCCGCATGGCGCCTGAGCCTGCAGACCCACAAGCTCACCGGCATCCGGTGATGCGGCATTTTTGTTGTTGATTTCCGTATGTTGTTCACCATTTCCCAGCGCTTCTTCTTCGACGCCGCCCACACCCTGCGCCGCGAGATCGAGGCCGAAGGCAGCCGCCGCGTGCACGGCCACACCTACCACGCCGAGGTCTCGCTCAGCGGCCCGCGCGACCCCGCCACTGGCATGGTGCTGGACCTGGGCCTGCTGCGCCGGGGCCTGGAGGTGGTGCGCGGGCAACTCGACCACCACATGCTGGATGACGTGCCGGGCCTGGGCACGCCCACGCTCGAGAACCTGTGCGTCTTCATCGCCCAGGCGCTGCCCGCCGAATTGCAGCCGCGCGTGAGCCGCGTGCGCGTGTGGCGCGACGCGCTGGGCGACAGCTGCTTGCTCGACCTGCCCGCGCGCTGACACACCACCTGCCCCGCCGGCAGACCCCGCCCGCGCCGCCACCGACTTCACCCAAGGAAGCCCGATGTTCCGTACCTTGCTCAAATCCAAGATCCACCGCGTCGCCGTGACCCAGTGCGAGCTGCACTACGAAGGCTCCTGCGCCATCGACGAAAACCTGCTGGAAGCAGCCAACATCGCCGAGAACGAGCAGATCCACGTCTGGAACATCAACAACGGCGAGCGTTTCATCACCTACGCCATCAAGGGCCAGCGCGGCAGCGGCATGATCTCGGTGAACGGCTCGGCCGCGCGCCGCGCCGCCGTGGGCGACCTCATCATCATCGCGGCCTTCGCCCAGGTGCATGAGGACCAGGTGCCCACGCACCAGCCGCAACTGGTGTTCGTGGACGAACACAACCGCCAGACCGGACTGCGCCACGCCGTGCCCACACAGGCCCTGTGATGAACATGCAGCCCCTGCACGCCGGCCTGGTGGCCCGCAGCCTCGCCAGCGTCTGGCACCCCTGCACGCAGATGAAGCGGCACGAGGCCCAGCCGCCCGTGGCCATCGCGCGCGCACAGGGGCCTTGGCTCTACGACACGCAAGGCCGGCGCTACCTCGACGGCATCAGCTCCTGGTGGGTCAACCTCTTTGGCCACAGCCACCCGCACATCAAGGCAGCCCTCGCCGACCAGCTGGAGCGGCTCGACCACGTGATGCTCGCCGGCTTCACGCATGCGCCGGTGGTGGAGCTGTCGGAAAGCCTCTCCGCGCTCACGGGCCTGGGCCATGCGTTCTACGGCAGCGACGGCGCGGCGGCCACCGAGATCGCCCTGAAGATGAGCGCGCACTACTGGCGCAACACGGGTCGCCCCGCCAAGAGCCGCTTTGTGGGTCTGGCCGGTGGCTACCACGGCGAGACCGTGGGCGCGCTGGCCGTGACCGACATCGCGATCTTCCGCGAGGCCTACGCGCCGCTGGTGCGCCTGGCCGCCACCGTGCCCAGCCCCGATGCGCGCGGCGCGGCGCCCGGCGAAAGCGCCGAGGACGTGGCGCGTCGCAGTGCCCAGGCGCTCGATGCCTGGCTGGCCGAGCACCACGCGAGCACCGCCGCGCTCATCGTCGAACCGCTGGTGCAGTGCGCCGCCGGCATGGCCATGCACAGCCCCGAGTACCTGCGCCTGGCGCGCGCGCTGTGCGACCGCTACGAGGTGCACCTGGTGGTGGACGAGATCGCCGTGGGCTTTGGCCGCACGGGCACGATGTTCGCCCACCAGCAGGCGGGCATCCGGCCGGACTTCATCTGCCTGTCCAAGGGCCTCACGGGCGGCACGCTGCCGCTGTCGGCCGTGCTCACCACCGACGCGGTGTATGCCGCGTTCTACGACGACGATGTGGCGCGCGGCTTTCTGCACTCGCATTCGTACACCGGCAACCCGCTGGCCTGCCGCGCGGCGCTGGCCACGCTGGAGCTGTTCGGCCAGCTCGACACCCTCAACGCCAACGCGGCCCTGGCCCTGCGCATCGACGCGGCCTGCATGCCGCTCACCCGCCATCCGAGCGTGCGCCACGCGCGGCGCCTGGGAATGATCTGGGCCTGGGACATCGACACCACGCTGCCCGACTTCGCACGCCGCTACCACCAGCACGCCATGGCGCGGGGGCTGGTGCTGCGCCCCATCGGCCACACGCTGTACGCGATGCCACCCTATGTGCTCGACGAAGAGGCCGTGCAGCGCCTCGCCGAGGGCGCGCTGGGCGCACTGAACGCCACCCTGCAGGAGGAGACCCCATGATTGGATGTTTTGTCACCGGCACCGACACGGGCGTCGGCAAGACGCTGGTGTCCACCGGCCTGCTGCACGCCCTGGCGCCACACCACCGCCGCGTGGTCGGCATGAAGCCGGTGGCCGCGGGCGTGGTGCCCTGGGGCGAGGACTGGGCCAGCGAGGACGCGATCGCGCTGCGTTCGGCCTCCACGCTGGCCGTGGCGCCCGAGCTGGACAACCCCGTGCTGCTGCTCGATCCGCTCTCGCCCCACATCGCCGCCGCGCGCGCCGGGGTGCGGATCGACATCGCGGCCATCGTGCGCAGCTACCAGGCCCTGGCGGCCCAGGCCGATGCGGTGGTGGTCGAAGGCGCGGGCGGCTTCCACGTGCCGCTGTCGGACACCGAGACCGGCGCCGACCTGGCCCAGGCCCTGGCCCTGCCCGTGGTGCTGGTGGTGGGCCTGCGGCTGGGCTGCCTGAACCACGCGCTGCTCACGGCCGAGGCGATCCGCGCGCGCGGCCTCGCGCTGGCCGGCTGGGTGGCCAACCGCGTGGACCCTGGCATGGACGCGGCCGAAGAGAACATCGCCTACCTGCGGGACCGCCTGGGCGCGCCGCTGCTGGCCGAGGTGCCCTACCAGGAACTGCCCGACGCGCGCGGCCTGGTGTTCGAGCTTCCCGGGGAGTGGCTATGACCGCGCCGACCTCCTGCGCGTCCTGGCTGGACGAGATCCCAGGGCAAATCGCCGACCTCGAGCGCGCCCACCTGCTGCGCCGCCGCCGCGTGGTGCAGCCCGCAGGGGGTGCCCACCTGCTGGTGGACGGGCAATCCATGCTGGCCTTCTGCAGCAACGACTACCTGGGCCTGGCCGGCCACCCCGCGCTGGCCGAGGCCGCGCGCGAGGCCACGCACACCTTTGGCGTGGGCTCGGGCGGCTCGCCCCTGGTCAGCGGGCACAGCGCCGCCAACGCGGCGCTGGAGCAGGAACTGGCCGCCTTCGTGCAATTGCCCCGGGCGCTGTACTTCTACGCGGGCTATGCCACCAATACCGGCATCATCCCCGCCCTGGTGGGCGCGGGCGACGCACTGTTTTCCGATGCGCTCAACCATGCCTGCCTGATCGATGGCGCGCGGCTGTCACGCGCCACCATCCACCGCTACCCGCATGCCGACCTGGCGGCACTGCAAGCCGCGCTGGCCGCCAGCCCCGCGCGGCGCAAGCTGGTGGTCAGCGATGCCGTCTTCAGCATGGATGGCGACCTGATCGACATCCCGGCGCTGCTGGCGCTGTGCGAGCGCTACGACGCCCTGCTGCTGCTGGACGACGCCCATGGCTTTGGCGTGCTCGGGCCGCAGGGGCGCGGCAGCCTGGCGCACGCGGGGCTGGCGGGTGCCGCCGCGTCGCGCCGCGTGCTCTACATGGCCACGCTGGGCAAGGCGGCGGGCGTCGCCGGCGCCTTCGTGGCGGGCGACGCGGCACTCATCGAATGGCTGCTGCAGAAGACGCGCACCTACATCTTCGCCACCGCCGCGCCGCCCCTGCTGGCGAGCGCCTTGCGCAAGAGCCTGGAGCTGATGGCGGCCGCCGACGACCTGCGGGAGGGGCTGCGCCAGCGCATTGCGCAACTGCGCGAAGGCCTGGCCACGCTGCCCCCAGGACTGGGCTGGCAACTGCTGCCATCCCACACGGCGGTGCAGGCACTCGTGATCGGCAGCAACGAAGCCGCCCTGGCCGCGATGGAAAGCCTGCGCCGCGAGGGCCTGTGGGTGCCCGCCATCCGCCCGCCCACCGTGCCCGCGGGCACGGCCCGGCTGCGCATTGCGCTGTCGGCCGCCCACACGGCCCACGATGTGGACCGGTTGCTGGCCGCCCTGGCCGCGCATGCGGCCCACGCGGTCCCGGCGGCCCGCCACGTGGCCGCCCGGCAGCCGCCAGCCACTGGCACCAGCGGCGCGCGCGCGGCCGTCAGCGGCTGAGGGCAGGCGCCGCCGGTGCTCCCCGCGCCCCCCTGGAGCGCCGTCCCCCGGAGTGGCCGTCAGGCGCTTTCCTTGACCACGCGCCCGTTGAGCGGCTGCAACGGCCGCGCGTTGGCGTTGTACAGCTGGCGAAACGCCTTGATCTGCTGGGCGCCGAGCTTCACGGGCTCCTTGAGCACCATCCACTGCACGCCTTCGGAACACGGCGGCGTGGTCAGCGAGCCGTCAAAGCTGTAGTAGCCTTTCCTGGCGGGCAACAGGGCGCTGGCGTCCAGGGTGAGCCCCTGCACCGTCACCTGCTCGCCGGTGCGCGGCAGGTGCGCAAAGATGGGAGCCCACGCGGCATTGGGCTTGCCGGGCTGTATCAGCGCGGCCACCACGCCCAGCCCGCCGTCCTCGCCCTTGTGCACGAAGTGCGCCACCATGGCCGCGCGCTTGCCGCCAATGGCTTCCTCGCTGGGGGTGTGGAAGTGGAACTGCAGCAGCTCCATGGCCCTGCCGTTGACCACGAGCCTGCTGCCGGCGGGCATGTTGACCTGCACCGTGTGGCCGTTGTTGACCAGCGTGGGCGCCCCGGGCGTGTATTGGAACTCGAGCGCCGGCAGCGCCTCCTTCACGGTCTTGCGGATGTCCACGGGGCTTTGCGCCGCACCCCGCGCGCAGGCTTCAAAGCCCGCCTCCAGCGCGCCCCAGTGCGTGGCGCCGTGCTTGCCCTTGTACTCCCAGTGCGGTGGCGATTGCGCGCCAGCCCCGGTGGCGGCGCACAGCGCCAGGACGGCGAGAGCGGTGTGTCGGATCATTTTTTGGTATGTCATGGTTTTACTGAACACGGTTGAGGAAAAGCCGCTGCCCACCTGCACGTCCGCCGCATGCGCCACGGTTCGCCACGGATTGCAGCACCCTGGCAATGTTCCTGGCGGCACGGCAGGAACCTGCGAACCGGCACACGGCGCGGGCCCCGCACAGTGAGCGCGGGGCCGCCCGGATTCTGAGCAGGCGGGCCGCTCCGCGGCAACACAAATCGCGCATGGCCCTGGTGCCGTGTCAACAAGGAGCGGCCGCCCCGCATTCGCCACCGGCCTTCAAGCGCACGCGAACGCCCGCGAGGGCTGGAACGTCGCCCCCGGGCCGGGGCCGGCCTGGGAACCTGACCGGCGCAAGCCCCCGCGCGCCCGGCGGTGAACCCGCGCCCTTAAACTGGCGCGGCGCGCACAGTGCGTGCCCCGCCCAGAACGGAATCACGAATCCCATGCCCCATCTCACCGTCGAATACTCCAGCAACCTGCCCCACTATCCCGAGGCGGACACCCTGGCTGCGCTCAACGCCACCCTGTGCGCCCACCCCGAGGTGCAGGACGAGGCCGATCTGAAGACCCGATTCATCGTGGCCGACAGCTTCGAGATCGGCACCGCACCGGCCCAGCGCGCGTTCGTGCACGCGCAGCTGCGCCTGCTCTCGGGCCGCACGCCCGAGGCCAAGAAAGAACTCTCCGGGCGCATCGCCGCCGTGCTGCGCGAACGCACACCCCGCCCCCAGGGCGTGATGGTGCAGCTGAGCGTGGAAGTGGTGGACATGGACCGGGGCTCCTACGCCAAAGAGCGGCTTTGAACCGGCGCTGAATCCTCTGCCAGCCCGGCCCCCACCACCCACGCGGGGCGCCGGCGCCGATCAGCCTTCGAGCGTGGCCGGCAGCCAGCCCCGCAGGCTGTTGAGGAAGGCCCAGGCCTGCACCCGGGGCACGTCAGACACGCGCAGCACGGCCTCCACCACGCGCCCCTCGCGCAATGCCACGGCGCGGCCCACGCCGGGCAGCAGGCCGCAGGACAGGGGCGGCGTCACCCACCGCCCATCGATGAGCGCGGCGATGTTGCCGAAGGTGCTTTCGGTGATCTCGCCCGCCGCGTTCCACAGCACCGTGTCGAACACGCCGGGCGTGGTGGGCGCCAACGCCGCATAGTGCGCGCGGCGCGTGGTCTTGTGGCGCACGAATTCGCCGTGCGCCTCCGCCAGCGGGCGCGTGGCCAGCTGCAGGCGCACGGGTGCGGCCGTGGGCTGCAGCGCAAAGGCCTCGGCCCGGGGCGTGCCGGTGGCGTCCAGCAGCAGGCGCGCCCGCCAGGCCCCCGCAGCGTGTGCGGCGGCCAGCGCCCGCAGGCATTGCGACACGGCTTTCGCATCCCAGGGCACGCCAAAGTGCGCAGCGGTCTTCTCCAGGCGCGCCAGGTGGTCGGCCAGGTGCCGGAAGGCGCCGGCCTCCAGCGCCAGGGTTTCAAGCAGGTCAAAGGGCTGGCTGGCGCGCTCGGCAAAGGCCCGCTTGTGCTGCCACTCGCTCCACTCGGCATCGGCCAGCGCGCCCGAGGTGATGCCGCTGCCAATGCCGCAGGTGGCGTGGACGGCCGGGCCTTCCTCGCCGTCGCCGCCGCTCCCGCTGCGCAGCACCACGGTGCGGATGGGCACGTTGAACGTGGCGGCCACCGCGTGCCGGCCCTGCGCGTCGGGCGGGCCGGCCGGGCGCACCACGCCCACCGCGCCGCAGTACACGCCGCGCGGCGCGGGCTCCAGCGCGCGGATCATCCGCATGGCGCGCACCTTGGGTGCGCCGGTGACCGAGCCGCACGGGAACAGCGCCGCAAACACATCGGCCAGCGTGGTGCCGGGCCGCGTGCGGGCCGTCACGTCCGAGGTCATCTGCCACACCGTGGGCAGGGCCTGGGTGGCGAACAGCGCGGGCACGCGCACGCTGTGCGGCAGCGCAATGCGCGACACGTCGTTGCGCAGCAGGTCCACGATCATCACGTTCTCGGCCCGCTCCTTGGGCGCCGTGCGCAGGTGCTCGGCCTGGGCCGCGTCCTCTTCGGGGGTGGCTCCGCGCGGGGCCGTGCCCTTCATGGGCCGGGCCAGGAGGGCTCCACCATCGGGGGCATCCCGCCAGTCGAAGAACAGCTCGGGCGACACCGACAGCACCTGCTCGGGCCCCGCGTCGATGTGCGCCGCATATCCGCCGGGCTGGGCGCGCAACAGCGCGGCAAACAGTGCCTGCGCCGACCCCTGAAGCGTGCCATGAAGGGGCGCGGTGTAGTTGACCTGGTACAGCTCGCCCGCCGCGATCGCCTGCTGGATCCGCGCCAGCGCGGCATCGAACGAGGCGCGGTCAGGGCTGCCGGTCCATGCCACCTGAGCAGGAGGCTGCGCCGCGGGGCCCTGCGCGCCTTCGGGCCAGGGCAGCGGCGCGTCGTGCACGGCAAACCAGGCCAGCGGTCCGTCGGCCGCGTGGGTCTGCAAGGCCGCATCGAACGCGGCGGCCGCCTCGTAGCGCACATGGCCCACGCACCAGCGGCCCTGCCGCGCAGCGGCGTGCACGGCGTCGAGCACGCCGCGCACCTGGGGCAGCGCGTGGGCCACGAGCACCTCGCGGGGTGTGCCGAAGGCGTGGCGCAGGCGCGGGGCGCGTGCATCCAGCGGCTGGGTGAAGTCGATGCGGGAAGTGATGGTCAAAACAGGCGCTAGCGCAGGTATTTCATGCGCTGACAGCTATCAAAATCAAAGCAGATCAGGCCCTGGGGGTGGTACTGTCAGGCAGCGCCCAGGTGCGGCACCAGGGCGCTGGCCGGCTGCCCGTTCCTGAGCGCGGCGGTGAAGGCCAGCATGCGGTCAATCGGCTGGCGCGCGCGCGGAATCAGGGCGGGGTCCACATGGACCGCGTTGGCACCGGTCTCCAGCACCCGCGCCACGTCGGCCAGGCCGTTCATCGCCATCCAGGGGCAGTGCGCGCAGCTCTTGCAGGTGGCGCTGTTGCCGGCGGTGGGCGCCTCAATGAACACCTTGCCGGGGTTGAGCGTGCGCAGCTTGTGCATCATGCCGTTGTCGGTGGCCACGATGAATTCGGTGGCATCCATGTCGCGCGCAGCCTTGAGGATGGCGCTGGTGGAGCCCACCGCATCGGCCAGGGCGATCACGTCCGCGGGGCTCTCCGGGTGGACCAGCACCTTGGCGCGGGGGTGCTCCTTCTTGAGCGCCTCCAGCTCGAAGGCCTTGAACTCGTCGTGCACGATGCAGGCGCCGTTCCAGAACACCATGTCTGCACCGGTCTCGCGCTGGATATAGGCGCCCAGGTGGCGATCGGGCGCCCACAGGATCTTCTGGCCCGCGGCCTTGAGGGCCCCCACGATGTCGAGCGCGCAGCTCGAAGTCACCAGCCAGTCGGCGCGCGCCTTCACGGCCGCGCTGGTGTTGGCGTAGACCACCACGGTGCGGTCGGGATGGGCATCGCAGAACGCACTGAATGCGTCGATGGGGCAGCCCAGGTCGAGCGAACAGGTCGCATCGAGGTCCGGCATGAGCACCGTCTTTTCGGGGCTCAGAATCTTGGCCGTCTCGCCCATGAAGCGCACGCCACTCACCACCAGCGTCTGCGCGGCGTGGTCGCGGCCAAAGCGCGCCATCTCCAGCGAGTCGCTCACCAGGCCACCGGTTTCCTCCGCCAGGTCCTGCAGGTCGGGGTGCACGTAGTAGTGCGACACCATGACCGCGTTCTTCTCCTTGAGCAGGCGGCGGATCCTCTCCTTGAGCGCGGCGCGCTCAGGTGCAGTGGGCTCGGGCGGCACGCGGGCCCAGGCGTGTTTCGTGGAGCAGACGGAGCCCTCCTGGGTACCGAGCGGCTGCTCGTATTCCACATCGATGCGGTTCAGCACGGCGGTGGTGGTGGTCATGACAGCTCCTGCAGGCGCATCGAAAAATCGGTGGCCTTCACGTCCTTGGTCAGCGTGCCGATGGAGATGCGGTCCACGCCGGTCTCTGCCAGCGCGCGCAGGCCATCGAGCGTGACGCCGCCGGAGATTTCCAGAATCGCGCGTCCGGCATTGATGCGCACGGCCTCGCGCAGCGTGGGCAGGGGCATGTTGTCGAGCAGCACCATCCTGGCGCCGGCTTCCAGCGCCTCGGCCAGCTGCGCCAGCGTTTCCACTTCGATCTCGATGAACGTGGCTTGCGCGGCCACAGCCTGCGCGGCTTTCAGCACGGCGGTCACGCCACCGGCGGCGGCGATGTGGTTTTCCTTGATGAGCACCGCGTCGTGCAGGCCGATGCGGTGGTTGGTGCCACCGCCCACGCGCACGGCGTACTTCTGTGCCAGGCGCAGGCCGGGGAGGGTCTTGCGCGTGTCCACGATCTGGGCGCGCGTGCCGGCCACCACGTCCACATAGGTGCGGGTCTTGGTGGCCACGGCCGACAGCAGCTGCAGAAAGTTGAGCGCCGTGCGCTCGGCGCTGAGCAGCGCGCGGGCATTGCCCGTGAGTTCCAGCACCACCTGGTCGGGCGCGCAGCGCTGGCCCTCGGCCACATGCCAGATGATCCCCATGGTGGGGTCGAGCGCGCGCAAGGCGGCTTCGGCCCAGGGCGCGCCGCAGATCACGGCGGACTCGCGCGCCAGGATGCGCGCGCGGGCGCGGCGGGCGGGGTCGATCAGGCCGGCGGTCAGGTCACCTGCGCCCACGTCTTCCGCCAGGGCGCGGGCCACATCGGCCTGAGCCAGGGCCGCCACATCATGGTCCATGGACTGTTGATTCGAAATCGTCATGGGGCGGGAGCATACCGGGAACCCAAAGGCCACTGCGCCAGCGCAGGCCGTTTCCCACCGCGCCGGCAACCAATAAGTACACCCATTATTGGTCGCATAGACTCGCGGCAATTTTTGTCCATGCATGCCCCATGACTGCCACCAGCACCGTTTCCGCCACGCCCTACGGTACCCTGCCGCCCGCATCGCCCCTGCCCCAGCGCCGCCCCGTGAGCCTGCCGCGCCTGGCGCAGATGCGCGCGGCGGGCGAGAAGATCACGATGCTGACCGCCTATGACGCCACCTTCGCGGCCGTGGCCGATGCGGCGGGGGTGGAATGCATCCTGGTGGGCGATTCGCTGGGCATGGTGTGCCAGGGGCTGCCCAGCACGGTAGGCGTGGGCCTGGACACCATGGCCTACCACACGGCCAGCGTGGCACGCGGCCTGCACCGCGTGCAGGGCACGGCGTGGCTTGTGGCCGACCTGCCTTATGGCACCTATGCCGAAAGCCGCGAGCAGGCCCTGCGCAGTGCCTGCGTGCTGATGCAGGCGGGGGCGCACATGGTCAAGCTCGAAGGCGGGGGCTGGACCGCGCCCACGGTGGAGTTCCTGGTGCAGCGCGGCGTGCCGGTGTGCGCCCACCTGGGCCTCACGCCGCAGACCGTGCATGCCCTGGGCGGCTACCGCGTTCAGGGCAAGACCGACGACGACGCCCGCACGCTGCGCCAAGAAGCACACGAACTGCAGGACGCAGGCGCCGCCATGCTGGTGCTGGAGATGGTGCCCGCCGCGCTGGCCGCGGCCCTCACGGCCGAGCTGCCGCGCTGCCACACCATCGGCATCGGCGCGGGCAACGGCACGGCCGGCCAGGTGCTGGTGTTGCACGACATGCTGGGCATGAACCTCGGAAAAATGCCGAAGTTCGTGCACAACTTCATGTCGGACGCGGGCAGCGTGCGCGGCGCCATGGAGGCGTATGTGCAGGCCGTCAAGCAGGGGCGTTTCCCGGACAACGCGGTACACGCCTGGTAAGCGCCCCCCGGATTTTTCAACAGACGCACTCCCGCCCCATGCTGATCGCCCACTCCATCGCCGACCTGCGCCAGGCCCTCGCCGCCCGCCGCCACCCCGCCTTCGTGCCCACCATGGGCAACCTGCACGACGGGCACATCGCCCTGGTGCGCCAGGCCCGGCCCCTGGGCGACGTGACCGTGGCCAGCATCTTCGTGAACCGCCTGCAGTTCCTGCCGCACGAGGACTTCGACAGCTACCCCCGCACCTGGGAGGCCGACTGCGCGCAGCTGCGGGCCGCCGGCTGCGACGTGCTGTTCGCCCCGCGCGAGGCCGACCTGTACCCCGAGCCCCAGACCTTCAAGGTGCACCCCGATCCCGCATTGGCCGACATGCTCGAAGGCCAGTTCCGCCCCGGCTTCTTCGTGGGCGTGGGCACGGTGGTGATGAAGCTGTTCGCCTGCGTGCTGGGCCAGAGCGGCGGCACGGCGGTGTTTGGCAAGAAGGACTACCAGCAGCTCATGGTGATCCGCCAGATGGTGCGGCAGTTCGCATTGCCCATCGACATCGTGGCGGGCGAGACCTGCCGCGCGGCGGATGGGCTGGCGCTGAGTTCGCGCAACGGCTACCTCGGCCGCGAGGAACGCCAGGAGGCCGTGGCCCTGCCACAGGCGCTCCGGCAGCTGGCGGGGCAATGGACTGCCCGGCCGCCAGCCGCAGGCGCGGCGCTGGAGCAACAGGCCGTCGATGCCCTGCGCGCACGCGGCTGGCAGCCCGACTACCTCACCGTGCGCCGCCGCGCCGACCTGCAGCCGCCCACGGCACAGGACGGGCCGGGCATGCTTGTCGCCCTGGGGGCGGCGCGCCTGGGCGGCACGCGGCTCATCGACAACCTGGAGTTCTGATTAGCTCCTGAATTCATAGCACTTAGCGCTTTCCCATCAAGCGCCAGAGGCCAATTTCATGAGAAATCAATTCCCCCAGCCACCCCGCGCGATCCATTCCAGCAGCAGGCGGTTGACGGCCTCGGGCTGCTCCATGGTGAGCATGTGGCCGCATTCGGCCAGCACGGCATGGTGGGCGCCAGGGATGAGCGCCGCGATCTCCTCGGAGCATTCGGGCGGTGTGAGCTGGTCGGCGGCGCCACACGCCACCAGCGTGGGGCAGGCCACGCGCGGCAGGTGCAGCCGGGCATCGGGCCGGTGGATGACCGCGCGGTTCTGGCGCACCAGCTGCTGCGCGCCGGCGCGCAGCACGAAGTCGAGGTAGGCCTGCACCAGCGCGGGCCGTGCCGCATTGGCCGGGTGAAAGGCAAACGCCACGTTGGGCTCGATCACCTCGCGCAAGCGGCCCTGGGCGAACAGTTCCATCGCGGCTTCGCGCAGCGCGCGCATGTCGGGCGTCTCCGGCCGGGCCGTGGTGCCCAGCAGCGCCAGGCCGGCCACGCGCCCGGGCGCCTGGCGCGCGGCCTCCATGGCGATCATCCCGCCCATCGAGGCGCCGCACAGCAGCAAGGCCCCGGGATGCTCGGCCAGCACCAGCGCGGCCATGTCTTCAATGCGCTGCGCGCCAGGCCGCGCGTGGGCCGTGGCCACCACGGGGCGCAGCGCGGCCGGCAGGGCCGGCAGCTGGGCCTGCCACATGGTGGCATCACCGGCCAGGCCGGGTATCAGAACGAGCTGGGGAGGGTCGACGGCATGCAAGGGGGTGTTGTTCATGGCCCCGGAGTGTCGCAAGAAACACGCGGGCGTGCAGGCCGCGGCGCTGGCGGGAGGCCGCGCGGACGCCAGGACCGGCTGCGCGGCGGGCTTACAGCGCCTCGGACGGCACCGCCTGCACGCCGCCCTGGGGGGCCTGCGCCTGCACCAGATCGTGCACGAAACGCAGCTTGACCATGGCGCCGGAGGACAGCGCGAACGGGTAGGCATCGTGCTGGCCCAGGCTGCGGTTCAGGCTGTTGAGCATGAGGGTCAGCGGCACCCACTGGCGCACCATGTCCTGGAACGCGGGGCGCGGCGTGGCAAAGGGGTCGGTGACATGGTGGCGGATGGCGGCATGCGGGTCGGGCACCGTCACGCCCGCCTGGTAGCTGGCCGCCGTCTCCAGCAGGTCGATCATGTGCAGGTAGTGGGCCCAGGTTTCGGCCCAGTCCTCCCACGGGTGGGCCGCGGCATAGGCGCTCACATGGCGCGCGGCCCAGTCGCCCAGCTCGTTGCCCCGGGCGTAGTGCGCGTCCAGCGCGGCGGCGTAGTCCTGCCTCTCGTCGCCAAATACATTGCGGAAGGCGTCGATGCGGCCGCCATCGCGCACCAGCTGGTCCCAGTAGAAATGGCCGGATTCATGCCGCAGGTGGCCAATCAGCGTGCGGTAGGGCTCGCCCAGCGCGATGCGGCGGCGGGCACGCTCGTCGTCGTCCGCCTCGGCCACGTTGAGCGTGATGGTGCCGCCCAGATGGCCGGTGAGGATCGCGGGGCCGCCGGGCAGGTCGGCCAGGAATTCGAAGACCGGTCCGTACCGGCCGGGGACGGGTTCCAGCCCCAGGCGCGCCAGCGTGTAGAACAGCTGGCGCTTGGCCGCCTCGATCTGCTTCCAGCGCCCCAGGTTGGCGGCTTCCGAGAGGTCGGGAAGGATACGCGTCTGGCGGCACGAGGCGCACAGGTCGGCATAGTCGTTGGCGGGCACCGCGAAGTTGCACGCCTGGTACTCCGTGTGGTTGTGGCACATGCGGTACAGCCGCCCGCTGTAGTTCGCGGTGCCGCGCTCGCCCATGCGGCGCCACAGGCCCGGGCCGTCCTGCGGCGCGGGCGCCAGGGCGGCCATGGCGAGCTGGTCTGGCAGGAATGCCAGCGTGCTGCCGCAGTGCAGGCATTGCACGCTGTCAAAAAACACCAGGTGACCGCAATGGTCGCAATTGAATACGCGCATGGTGCCGAGCTTATACCCAGTGGGGCGTCCGTGTGGGGGCATCGCCGCCAGGTTCGCCGCGCGCCGCAGGCAGCGCCGGGCCCGGGTGGGGATTCCCAATGAAAAAGAGCAGGTTCCAGGTCATTCCTGGAACCTGCTCCCTGGCCCCGGCCGGCAGGTGGCGCGAGCCGCCTGCCCCGGGTTCATGCCGTCCGTTCAACGATCAGGGACGCACGACAATGCTGTTGCGCACTTCGCGCACATGCTTGGTGTTGCGCGCGATGGCCTCGGCCTGGTTCTTCTCGGTCTGCGACTTGGCAAAGCCCGACAGCTGTACCGTGCCGTTCAGCGTTTCCACGCTGATGGAGGTGGCGGAGACGGATTTGTCCTCCGCCATCTTGGCCTTCACGGCGGTGGTGATACCGGCATCATCGACATAGGAGCCCATGGTCTGCTGGTTGCGGGCCACCGAACAGCCGGTGGCCGTGACGATGGTGATGCCGGCGACTGCGGCAAAAGCGAGGGCACGTGCGTATTTCATGGTGTTGTCCTTCTAGAAGAATGGTTTGGGAACGCGGGTGCTGGAAAATTGCAATCTGCCGGTCTGTTGCACCCTCCGCGACCGGCGGACTGTACGGTTCGATTTCTGGTGCCTGATGGATGATGCTGGCGGGGCGGCCGCCATGGGGACAAAGTGTCACCCTTCAACGGCCGACCTGCAAGCCGGGCTGACAGGTCAGTATGCGGCGTGCCGGCGGCGCGACATCCACAGCACCAGCGTGGCCAGCGCGGCGCCCGAGGCAGCGGCGATCACCAGCGACTTGCCGGGCTGCTCGGCCACGTACTTGTTGGTGGCCTCCGCGGCCTGCTGCATCTGACGGCGGGCCCGCGCGCTCGTTTCGGCGCAATAGTCGATGCTGCGTGCCGCGAGTTCCTGGGCGCGGGCCGCGAGATCGTCAATGACCGGGTCGGCCTGGCTGCGCAGGTTGCGCACGCCCTCTTCGGCTTTTTCCAGGGAGTTGTTGGCGGCATTGCGCGTGGACTGTACGGCGTCTTGCGCACTCTGCAGCACATCGTCGGCGATATGGCGGGCGCTGCTGGCAACTTTGTCGGTGGCGGTCTGGATACTCATTGGGGAACTCCTTGGATGGTGTATGCGGGAATGGCTGGTTTCACGGCAACGGGCATCAGCCCTTCTTGAGCAGCCCCAGGACAAAGGTCACGACAGCCATGATCACGAAGACAAAGAACAGAATCTTGGCGATGCCCACGGCCCCGGCAGCAATGCCGCCAAAGCCGAAAAGGGCTGCAATCAACGCGATCACCAGAAAAACAACTGCGTAATGCAACATTTCCTTCTCCTTTTGTAGGGGCCGGTGTGTGCCGGCGGGTCAGGGCACAAGAAATTCAGCGCCTGGGGTCCACTGTAGGAAGCCTGCCGCTTCAAAGATGCCGGTCCCTGGCGCGCGGGCCTGTCGGCGGTGCAGCGCGCCCGCTGTAGGACGAAGCCCTGCCGCCCGCGCACGGGTGACATGCAGCGCGCATCCCCCGCCTGGGCACGCCCGGGCAGCGGATGCAAAAAAACGAAAAGGGCTAGAGGCCCCAAGAGGCGGGGCACGTCGGCGGTGCCGCGTGCGCGAGGCCAATCGGATGGAAGAAGGGCTGGAAGAAGGCCTGGCGAGGGCACCGCGCCCCCGCGGATGCACCGCGCTGCGGGTGCGTCACACGTCCAGTGCGGGGGGCTTGGGCGCGTCCGCGGAGCGGTGCTGCAGCGGCAGCACCGCGGAGACCAGGGTGCCGCTGCCCGCGCGCGAGGTGATCGACAGCCGGCCGCCCGCGGACTCCACGCGGTGGCGCATGCCGGACAGGCCATGCGACGTGGGGCGCACCGTCGCCGGGTCGAAGCCGACCCCGTCGTCACGCACCTGCACCGCCACATGGGTGGGATAGCCATGCACCGACACCAGGATCTTGCTGGCCTTCGCGTACTTTCCGATGTTGGTCAGGGCCTCCTGGACCATGCGATACACCGTGAGCTGCGAGGCATCGGGCAACTGCACCGCCTCCAGGCTGGTCTCCACCTCGATGCCGGCGCGCTCGGCATATTCGCGCGTGAGGATTTCAATGGCCGCGGTCAGCCCGAGGTTGGAGAGCGATGAAGGCCGCAGGTCCTCGATGATGCGCCGCTTGAGCGCGATGCCGCTGTTGAGCGTTTCGGTCAGGTGCTTGAGCCGCTCCGCCACCTCGGGCACGGTGGCATCGATCTTGGACTTGAGCCGCGCGACGTCCAGCTTGGCCGCCGTGAGCAGCGCGCCGAGTTCATCGTGCAGCTCGCGCGCGAGGTGCCCGCGCTCCTCTTCGCGCACCTGCTGCAGGTGGTTGGCCAGTTCGGAAAGCGTTGCGGTGCGGTCCCTCACGAGTCCCTCCAGGCGATCCCGCTCGCGCTCGAGCAGGGCCTGCTCGCGCAGGTTGACCACCTGCAGCGCCTGCGCCTGGCGCAGGTACATGTAGAACGCGAGCAGCCCGATGACGGTGACCGTGGCGATGCCGATGCGCGACAGCATGAGCGATTGCTCGATCTGCTCCTGGCCCTGCTTGACATGCCGGTCGCTGCGCGCGATCAGCTCCAGCGCATGCTTGCGGATCGCCTCCATGTGCTCCTTGCCCACGTCGGTGTGCAGGATGAATTTCCAGGCGTCCTCATTGCCCTGCCGGCGCAGGCGCAGGCTCAGCTCCATCTCCGCCAGCTTGCGGGAGATCTGCCGCGACAGCAGTGCGAACTCCTGCATGTCGTCGGGGGCATCCATGAACAGTTCGCGCAACCCGTCCAAATTGGTCTGCACGCTGGCCACGGCCTTGTCGTAGGGCTCCAGGTAGGTCTCGTTGCCGGTGAGCAGGTAGCCGCGCTGGCCTGTCTCCGCGTCCAGCATGCTCTGCAGCAGGGTATTGACGGCCTTGCGCGTGTTCTGGCCGTGCGTCATCTGCTCGACCGCATCCTGCGAACGCATGTGCCCCGTTTCATTGATCCCCACCAGCACCATGGCCGCCAGCAGCGCCATCGGCAGGCTCAACGCCATCTTGCGAACCTTGGGAAGCCAGATGCGGGTGTTTTCTTTGAGGCTCATACGCGGTATTCTGGATAATGTCTGAGGACCCGGCCGCCGCCACACCCCATCAGGGTGTGGCATGCCGAAGAACCTGTGCAACCAACAAACATCAGGCGCGGCACCACCGCCCTGCGAAAGAAAGATCGATGATCAAGATTGGCATTGTGGATGACCACGCGATTGTTCGTTCCGGGCTGCGGCAATTTCTGTCGGAGCACGTGGATCTGCGGGTGGAGGGCGAGGCCGCCAACGGCCGCGAAGCCATCGACCTCGTGCGCAACAAGGAAATCGACGTGCTGCTGATGGACCTGTCGATGCCCGGCCAAAGCGGGCTGGATGCGCTGGCCATGCTGCGCGCCAAGGCGCCGGACATGGGCATCCTGATCCTGAGCGGCTATCCCGAAGAGCACTACGCGATCAACCTGATCCGCCAGGGCGCGAGCGGCTACCTGAACAAGGAATGCGAGCCCTCGGAAATCGTGGAAGCGATCCGCACCATCGCGCTGGGCCGGCGCTACCTCACGCCCGCCGTGGCCGAACTGCTGGCCCAGCAGCTCAACCGCAAGGACGACGCCCCGCCGCACGAGCAGCTGTCGGAGCGCGAGTTCCAGGTGTTCCTCAAGCTTGCCAAGGGCGAGACGGCGGGCGACATCGCCAAGGCCTTGTCGTTGAGCGTCAAGACGGTGAGCACCTACCGGACGCGTCTGATGGAAAAGATGAGCCTGTCCTCCAACAGCGATCTGACCTACTACGCGCTCAAGAACCGCCTGATTGACTGACATGGAACAGTGGCCTCAGTCCGGGGTCATGATTCGGGTCCGGCGGGGCATGGAGGTTCAGGTGTGAAGCCTGGACCCGGCGTGCAGCCCCGCCGCGGCGGGTTCACGCAGCTTGGCCAGATGCCGGCATGGGGGGGTTGGAGTCCAGGGGCACGGGGCCGCTGTGCTGGATGCAGTAGTCCACCAGCGCGTCGATTTCATTGGATTTGTCGAACACCGCGTCCACGCCCAGCTGCGCACAGCGCATGCGCACGTCGGGTGTCGCATAGTTGCTGAGCACCACCATCTTCTGGCCAGGCTTGCGGTCGCGGCAGGCCGCCAGCACCCCCAGGCCGCTGCCCTGGCGCAGGAACAGGTCCACGATGGCCAGGTCCCACTGCCCGCTGTTCGCGGCCAGCCAGCTCTTGCCTTCGTCTTCCGTCTCCGCCACTCCCACCGCCTCTACGGACGCCAACTCTTCGAGAGTACCAATCAGGTTCTCACGGATGGTCGCGTTGTCTTCAACGATATAGGTGCGGAGTTTCACGGAAGGGGTCCAGTTTCGCGACCGGTGCACAGTTGCGCTGATCGAGCCTCGAATTTAGATGCTGTGATGCCGTGATTCTGCCAGCCGCCACACGCGGCGGTTGTAGGAGGAATCCTACCGCGCAACACACACGGGGCAGCCGGGTGCGCGCCCTACATGCATGGTGCTCCACTCCATGGACCGGCCGTCCAGCATGAGCAGGCGGCCAGCCAGCGAAGTGCCGATGCCGGCCAGCAGCTTGAGCGCCTCCGCCGCCTGCATCGCCCCGACCACCCCCACCAGCGGAGCGAACACGCCCATGGTCGAACAGGCCACCTCCTCGAATTCGGCCTCCGGGGGGAAGATGCAGGCATAGCAGGGGGATTGCGCGGCACGTGGATCGACCACCGTGATCTGCCCGTCGAACCGGATCACCGCCCCCGCGACCAGCGGCTTGGCATGGGCGACGCACGCCGCGTTGATGGCGTGGCGCGTGGCGTAGTTGTCGCTGCAATCGAGCACCACGGTGGCTTCGCGCACGAGCGCATCGAGCACGCCGGCATCGGCCCGCGCCTGAAGCGCCGTGACCCGCACCCCGGGATTGATGGCAGCCATGGCGGCGGCCGCGGAGGCCACCTTGGGCTGCCCGACCCGCGCCGTGGTGTGGGCGATCTGCCGCTGCAGGTTGGTGAGGTCGACCACATCGTCGTCCACCAGCGTGATGTGCCCGACGCCAGCGGAGGCAAGGTACAGCGCGGCGGGCGAACCCAGGCCGCCCGCGCCGATGATGACGGCATGCGCCGCCAGCACCCGCTCCTGCCCTTCGATGCCCATCTCATCGAGCAGGATGTGGCGCGAGTAGCGCAGGAGCTGGTCGTCGGTCATGAAGGAATCCCAAGCAGAAAAGTGAACACAGCCAAGGGCAAAGTCAAAGGCACAAAAGGAAAAGCCGGATTCCGCTGGAATCCGGCTTGGAGCCGATCAGACCACGAGCGAAAGAAAGCTCAATTCTCTTTCTTTTCTTCCTTGCGTTCCGTCAAGGTCTTGCTGACCAGCACGGAGCGGCCCTTGAGCTGGTTCAGCGCCTGCACCAGCTGGAAGTCCTTGTCCGAACCGAATTCGGGCGCCTTGCGGTCGGAAGCGGGCTTCTTGGCCTCGTCCTCCATGCGCTTGCGCGCATCCTCGCGGGCCTTTTCACGGGCCTCGTCCTTCTTTTCCTCGCCCTGGCCGCTGCCCAGGTGCTTGTCGAGGTCGGCCTCGCGCATGCGCAGGGCCGCAAAGATGTTGCCCTCCTCGGACTCGTCGATCATCACGTCGGGCACGATGCCCTTGGCCTGGATCGATTTGCCGCTCGGCGTGTAGTAGCGTGCCGTGGTCAGCTTGATGCCGGTATCAGGCCCCAGGGGACGCACCGTCTGCACCGACCCCTTGCCGAACGTCTGGCTGCCCATGATGGTGGCGCGCTTGTGGTCCTGCAGCGCGCCGGCCACGATCTCGCTGGCGGATGCCGAGCCTTCGTTCACCAGCACCACCAGGGGCACGGACTTGAGGGCCGGGGGAAGGCGGCGCAGCGGGTCGCCGCCGCCACGGCGCTGGTAGTAGTCCGGCGATGCCTTGTAGGTCGCCTTGCTGTCTGCCAGCTGGCCGTTGGTCGTGACCACCGTGACGTTCTCCGGCAAAAACGCGGCCGAGACGGCTACGGCCGCGTCCAGCAGGCCACCGGGATCGTTGCGCAGGTCCAGCACCAGGCCCTTGAGGTTGGGGTCCTGCTTGTAGACCTCCTCCACCTTGCGCACGAAGTCATCGACCGTGCGCTCCTGGAACTGCGACAGGCGGATCCAGGCGTATCCGGGCTCCACCACCTTGCCCTTGACGGACTGGGTCTTGATCTCTTCGCGCGTGATCGTCACCGGGAACGAGCGGTTCTCGTCCTTGCGGAAGATGGTGAGCGTGACCTTGGTGTTGGGCTCGCCGCGCATGCGCTTGACGGCGTCGTTGAGCGACAGCCCCTTGACCGCCGTTTCGTCGATCTTGGTGATCAGGTCGTTGGTCTTGAGGCCGGCGCGAAACGCCGGGGACCCCTCGATGGGCGAGACGACCTTGATGAGCCCGTCTTCCTGGGTGATCTCGATGCCCACGCCCACGAAGCGGCCCGACGTGCCCTCGCGGAATTCCTTGAAGGACTTCTTGTCGAAATACTGGGAGTGCGGATCCAGGCTGGCGACCATGCCCGAAATGGCGTCGGTGATGAGCTTCTTGTCGTCCACCGGCTCGACATAGTCGGTCTTCACCAGGCCGAACACCGCCGACAGCTGCTGGATTTCCTCCAGGGGCAGTGGCGTCATGGCGCCGCGCGCCACCGTCTGCAGGGACACCGTGGTGAGCGCTCCGGCCACCACCCCCACCGACACCCATCCTGCAATTTTAAGTTTGTGGCCCATACAACACCTTTTACCGCTTCGAATCAATATACACCTTGGAAGGGCCGAACCCGCCGCGGTTCCGCACGGGCACTCACTTTGGCAAGAGAAGATGGCGGGTTTTCCCCGTCTTTACGCGAGCTTTACGCCTTGCCCTGCGATGCCACGGCGGCCGCGGCCCTGGCGGCCGCTTCCGCGTCACCCAGATAGTAGTGGCGGATGGGTTTCAGGTCGGCGTCGAGTTCATATACCAGTGGAATCCCGTTGGGAATGTTCAGGCCGACGATGTCGGACTCGGAGATGCCGTCGAGGTACTTGACGAGCGCCCGGATGGAGTTGCCGTGCGCGGCCAGCACCACGCGCTTGCCCGAGCGGATGGCCGGCGCCATCGCGTCGTTCCAGAAGGGCAGCACGCGCGCCACGGTGTCCTTGAGGCATTCGGTCAGTGGCACGCTGCCCTCGGCCAGCGCGGCGTAGCGGCGGTCGCCACGCTCGCTGCGGGGGTCGGTGGCTTCCAGTGCGGGCGGCGGCGTGTCGTAGCTGCGGCGCCAGACCAGCACCTGCTCGTCGCCATACTGCTTGGCCATGTCGGCCTTGTTCAGGCCCTGCAGGGCGCCGTAGTGGCGCTCGTTCAGGCGCCAGTCCTTGACGACCGGCAGCCAGGTGCAGTCCATCTCGTCCAGCGTGTACCAGAGGGTGTGGATGGCACGCTTGAGCACGCTGGTGAAGGCCAGATCGAACTCGTAGCCCTCGGCCTTGAGCAGCTTGCCAGCGGACATGGCCTGGGAAACTCCCGTGGGCGTGAGGTCGACATCGGTCCAGCCGGTAAAGCGGTTTTCAAGGTTCCAGGTGGATTCGCCGTGGCGGATCAGGACGAGTTTGTACATGGTTTCCCCAGGAAAGGCGGGTCAAAGAAATGCGGGCCAAAACCCAGCATTCTAGAATTACGCCGTTCGCCAACCCAAGGAATCTTCGTGAAATTCATTATCGACAACTGGTATCTGATCTTTGTTGCACTGGCTTCGGGCGGCATGTTGCTGTGGCCGGTGCTCAAGAACGCCAGTGGTGGCTCGCTGACGCCCGCCCGGGCCGTGCAGCTCATCAACAGGGAAAAAGCCATCGTCATCGACGTGTGCGAAACCGAGGAATTCGCCGCCGGCCATGTGAACGGCGCCAGGAACGTGCCCCTGGGCCAGCTCGAAGAGCGCCTGCCCACGGTGGTCAAGAACAAGGCGCTGCCCGTGGTGCTGGTCTGCGCGAGCGGCGCCCGCGCCAACCGCGCGGTGGCCATTGCCAAGAAGCTGGGCTACGAGAACGCCCAGTCGCTCGCTGGTGGCCTGAAGGCCTGGCGCGAAGCCAGCCTGCCTGTGGAAAAAGCCTGATCCGCCCCCAGTTATTGGGTCCGCGATAGTCTTGCCACTGATTTTTAGCCCCACAGGAAGAAAGAGGAAGGTCCGCCATGCAACCCGTGAAGATGTACACCACCGCCGTCTGCCCCTACTGCATCCGGGCCAAGCAGATCCTCAAGTCCAAGGGCGTGGAGCAGATCGAGGAAATCCGCATCGACACCGACCCCGCCGCGCGCGTCCACATGATGGAGATCACCGGCCGCCGCACGGTGCCGCAGATCTACATCGGTGAAACCCATGTGGGCGGCCACGATGATCTGGTGGCGCTGGACAGCCGCGGCGAGCTCATGCCCTTGCTGGGCGCCGCCTGACCCCCACCGCGGGCGCTGCATAATGCAGCCCCATGTGCCCGCTGCGGGAGCTTTTCCCGGGCGGGTTTTGTTTTGCTAGAAATTCCGTTAGAGCAAAGAGACTTCACCATGGCCGACCAAGAAAATCCCGTGTTCCAGATCCAGCGCGTCTACCTCAAGGACATGTCGCTCGAGCAGCCCAATTCCCCCGGCATCCTGCTGGAGCAAGAGCAGCCGAACGTCGACATCCAGCTGGGCGTGGAAGCCACGCCCGTGGCCGAAGGCATCTTCGAAGTGGCCGTGACCGCCACCGTGCAGACCAAGATCAAGGACAAGACCGTGTTCCTGGTCGAAGCCAAGCAGGCCGGCATCTTCGAGATCCGCAACGTGCCGGAAGACCAGATGGGCCCGATCATGGGCATCGCCTGCCCGCAGATCGTGTACCCCTACCTGCGCGGCAACGTGGCCGACCTGATCAACCGCGCCGGCTTCCCGCCCGTGCACCTGGCCGAAATCAACTTCCAGGCCATGTACGAGCAGCAGCAAGCCCAGGCCGCCGGCCAGGCTTCGCCCATCATCACGCAATAAGAAGAGCCCCCTGAGGCGCTTCGCGCCTTCCCCCTTTCTCGTCGCGCTGCGCGCTCGGGAGGGGGACGCGGCCAACGGCCTGGCAAAGCCAGTTCCGCGGCTACCCCGCCTGGGCCGCGCCGCTGGCAGGGGCCGCGGGCGAGGCGTAGCGCGGAGATCATCGAATCAAAGACTTTTTGGCCTCCAGCGCCTGATGAATAAGCGCAAGCAGCTATGAAAATCATAGTATTGGGTGCCGGTGCCTGGGGTTCCGCGCTCGCCATGAGCGCGGCCCAGCACCCTGGCGGCCATGCGGTCACGCTCTGGGCGCGCGACGCGGGCCAGGCAGACGCCATGCGCGTGGCGCGCCAGAACGCGCGCTATCTGCCGGGCATCGACTTTCCCCCTTCTCTCTCCATCGCCGACGGCCACTTTGGCGCATTGCTGCCGGATGCCGACCTCGTCATCGTGGCCACGCCCATGGCGGCGCTGCGCGGCATGCTGCAGGCGCTGCGGGGATGCACGGCGCCCGTGGCCTGGCTGTGCAAGGGCTTCGAGGCAATGCCTCCCGGTGCCGGTTCGGCATCCTTTGGGCTGCTGGCACATGAAGTACAAGCGCAAGTAGCTCCTGATTTAATAGCAGGTGTATTCAGCGGTCCGAGCTTTGCGCAGGAAGTGGCGCTGGGCCAGCCCACCGCGCTGGTGGCGGCCAGCCCGCATGCGCGGGTGCGGGACGCGCTGGTCGGCGCGTTCCACAGCCCCAGCGTGCGGGTGTACGCCAACGAGGACATCGTGGGCGTGGAAGTGGGTGGCGCCGTGAAGAACGTGCTGGCCATCGCCACGGGCCTGTGCGACGGCCTGGCGCTCGGGCTCAACGCCCGTGCCGCCCTCATCACGCGCGGCCTGGCCGAAATGACCCGGCTGGGGCTGGCGCTCGGCGCGCGGCCGGACACGTTCATGGGCCTGTCGGGCCTGGGCGACCTGGTCCTGACCGCCACCGGCGACCTGTCGCGCAACCGCCGCGTGGGCATGCTGCTGGCGCAGGGCCGCACCCTGGCGCAGGCGGTGGAGTCGCTGGGCCACGTGGCGGAAGGCGTCTACAGCGCCCGCACCGTGGCGCAGCGGGCCGCCATGCTGGGGGTGGACATGCCCATCACCCGCGCCGCGGTGGCGCTGCTGGACGGCCAGATCCAGCCCGCGGACGCCGTGGCGGCGCTGATGGGCCGGGGGCCCGCGGCGGAACTGGTGTAGTCGAACGGCGCGCGGCAGGCGCCTGCCCGGCGAGGGCCGGCCGTACCGCCCCCAGCGCCGCACACCCTTGTCGCAAAACAAAAGCCGCGTGCGCCCTGGGGCGCACGCGGCTTTTTACATGGATTGCGCAGAGGTCAGAACACGCCAAACAGCATGAGCAACAGAACAACCGACAGCGGGACGCCGAGCAGCCACAAGATGATAGGCATGGTGATCTCCTTGAAGGGATGAAGAAATGTGGATGGCTCTACCTTAGGGCCCCGCCTCCCCCCGCCCTGTGCGCCAGCGCTGCGCGTGGCCGTAGTCCCGTGCCTACCAGGTGTCGGCGCGGGCCGCGCCGCAAAGGCGCCGCCGTCTTTCATTCCCTTCCTTCGCACCGCCGTCCCGGCCGCTGCGCGCGGCGGCCGCGCCAGCCTTCTACAGTCCCAGCTCCAGCGCCAGCAGCTCGTCCACCGTCTGGCGGCGGCGGATCAGGCGCGCCTGGCCGCCGTCCACCAGCACCTCCGCGATCAGCGGGCGCGTGTTGTAGTTGGAGGACATCGAGGCGCCATACGCGCCCGTGTCGTGGATCACCAGCAGGTCGCCGACCTGCGCGGCCGGCAGGTCGCGCGGCAGCACCACGCCGCCATCGCCCTGCGTGAACACGTCGCCCGATTCGCACAGCGGCCCGGCCACGACGGTGGGCTGGGCGGCGGCGGTGGTGCCATCGCGGCGCAGCAGCTCCATCGCGTGGAAGCTGCCGTACATCGAGGGGCGCATCAACTCATTGAACCCCGTATCGACCAGCACGAAGCGGTTGTTGCCCGCGTTCTTGGCGGCCCGCACCTCGCCCAGCAGCACGCCGGATTCGGCCACCAGGTAGCGGCCCGGTTCGATCTCCAGGCCCAGCTTGTGGCCCACCACCGCCTCGGCCTGCTGGCGCGCGGCGTCCCACAGGCCGTGGTAGTGCTGCGTGTCGACCACCGGGTCCCCGCTGCGGTAGGGAATGGACAGGCCGCCGCCGGCCGAGATGGCATGCAGGTCGTGCCCGGCCGCGTGGGTGGTGCGCACCAGGCCCACCATGGCGCCGCAGACTTCCGCCAGGTGGCTGTAGTCCACGCCCGAGCCGATGTGCATGTGCAGGCCCACGAGCTGGAGGCCGTGCTGCACGATGGCGGCCAGCGCCGCGGGCAGGTCGGTGTGCCAGATGCCGTGCTTGCTGTGCTCGCCGCCGGTGTTGGTCTTGTTGCTGTGGCCGTGGCCGAAGCCGGGGTTGATGCGCAGCCACACGGCGTGGCCGGGCGAGCGCGCGCCCAGCTGGTGCAGCATGTCGATGGAACCCGCGTTGACCGGCACGCCGTGCTCCACCACGCAGTCGAGCGTGGCGGCGTCGAACAGGTCGGCGGTGAAGACGATCTCCGACGGCTCTCCGCCGGCCACATAGCCCGCCGCCAGCGCGCGCAAGATCTCGCCGCGCGAGACGGCGTCCACCTTCACGCCCTGCTCGCGCATGAGCTTCAGGATGTGGATGTTGGAACAGGCCTTCTGCGCGAAACGGACGGTCTCGAAATTGGACACCTGCGCGATGCGCTGGCGGATGGTGGCCGCGTCGTACACCCACAGCGGGGTGCCGAACTGGTCGGCCAGGGCCCAGAGCTGGGCGGGAGAGAAAGGGTTGGACATGCGGATTCCCAAGGCAGGATGCGGTGTGAAGGCTGGATGATGCTCCCTTCCCGCCATTTGGTCGAATGCCTTGATTTACAGCATCCATTCATTCTGGATATGCTCTACCCATGACCGATGCCGCCATCTCCCCCCTGGCCCGCCGCATCACCCACCGGCACATCGAAGTGTTCCGCGCCGTGATGGCCGCGGGCAGCGCGACCGGCGCGGCCAGCCTGCTGCACAGTTCGCAGCCCACCGTGAGCCGCGAACTCGCGCGCCTGGAATCGCTGCTGGGCTATGCGCTGTTCGAGCGCGTGCAAGGGCGGCTGCGAGCCAACGCGCGCGCTCTCGCGCTGTGGGACGAGGTGCAGCGCTCCTGGCAGGGCCTGGAGCGCGTGGTGGACCGCGCCGTGGCGCTGGGCCGCCCCGATGCCGTGCAGCTGTCGGTGCTGTGCCTGCCCGCGCTGGCGCACGCCCTGCTGCCGGGCGCGGCGGCGCGGCTGCTGCAGGCACACCCGCACGCGCGCCTGTCGGTCACGCCGCAGGAGTCCCCGCTGCTGGAGGAATGGATGAGCGCCCAGCGCTTTGACCTGGGCCTGTGCGAGCAGGCCGCCGCCCCGCCGGGCACGCGCGCCGAGGTGCTGCTGACCCTGGATGAAGTGGCCGTGGTGCCGGCGGACCACCCCCTGGCGCGCCGGCCCGTGCTGCATCTGGAGGATTTTGCGGACCAGCCCTTCGTGAGCCTGTCGGCCGACGACCCCTACCGCCGCCTCATCGACGCGCGTTTTGCGCAAGCCGCCGTGCCGCGCACCCTGCGCATGGAAACCCACAGCGCCGCCGCCGTGTGCGCGATGGTGGAACACGGCCTGGGACTGGCCATCGTCAACCCGCTGACCGCCCTGGCGGCGGCCGGCTCCGGCGGCCGGCTGGTGGTGCGGCGGCTGGCGTTTTCGATCCCGTTCAGCGTGGCGTGCGTGCTGCCGCTGTACCGCCCGCCCCTGCCCGAGGTGGCGCCCATGCTGGAGGCGCTCCAGGCCGAGGCGGTGGATGTGGCCCGCCAGCTCCGGGCGCTGCCATGAACGGGCGGCGCAGCCAGAACATAGTGCTATTCAATCAATAGCACTCAGCGCTTGTCCATCAAGCGCCAGGGCCCGATTGACCCAGAGCGATCACGGTGGCGTGAGGGTGCGCACCTTCTCGGCCAGCCGCTCCTGCACCGAGGGCGACACGAACTTGTGCACTTCGCCACCCAGCACGGCGATCTCGCGCACGAAGGTGCTGCTGATGAACTGGTACTTGTCGCTGGGGGTGAGGAACACGGTTTCCACCTGCGGCATCAGGCTGCGGTTCATGCCCGCGAGCTGGAACTCGTAGTCGAAGTCGGTCACGGCGCGCAGGCCGCGCACCATGGCCTTGCCGCCGCGCTCCACCACGAAGTCGCGCAGCAGGCCCGAGAAGGCCTCGACCTGCACCTGGGGGTAGCCCTTGACCGCCTCGCGGACCATGTCGATCCGCTCTTCCAGGGTGAACAGGGTCTTCTTGTGGTGGCCCGCCGCCACGGCCACGATCACGCGTTCGAACAACTGGGTGGCCCTGCGTACCACGTCTTCATGGCCCAGCGTGATGGGGTCGAAGGTTCCGGGGTATACGGCGAGCACGTTCTGGGCCATGGCTGGTTGTCTCCTGTCTGGCGGAAGGGTCGTTGGCCCCACCTGGCGGGCCGCGTGGGCGCATTATGCAGTGCACTGCAACATGGACGTTCGCGCCCCTGTCCCCGGCGGGCGTGGCAGTGCCCCGGCGGCGCGCGGGTGTGCGGCCTGGGCTCCGGCCTGAAAGGCCTGGCGGGGCCAGGCGGAGGCTTCAGGCGCCGCGCCGCAGCAGGTGGGCGTGCACCGCACCCGCCTTGAGGTGGCGGTGCACAGCCAGTCCCCACGGGGCCAGCTCTTCATCGGCCCAGGCGCGCGGTGCCTCGAGGTACACGAACCCATCGGCGGCCACCGCCTTGGCGGCGGCCTGCAGGGCGGCGCCGAACAGGTCGCTGTCGAACGGCGGGTCCAGCAGCACCAGGTCGATGCTGGCGGGCGCGGCCTGCTTGAGGGCGGCGATGCCGTCGCCACGCTGCACGCGCACGGCGGTGGCCTGCAGGCGCTGCTGCAGGGTGTTCAGCTGGGCCACCAGGGCGGCGTCGCTTTCCACCAGCTGCACGGCGCTGGCACCGCGTGATGCGGCCTCCAGCCCCAGGGCGCCGGTGCCCGCGAAGGCGTCCAGGCAGCGCCAGCCCGCCAGGTCCTGGCCGAGCCAGTTGAACAGGGTCTCGCGCACGCGGTCGGGCGTGGGGCGCAGGCCGGGGCGCTGGGCCACGGGCAGTCGGGTGCGCTTCCACAGCCCGCCGATGATGCGGATTTCGCCCGCGCCCTTGGGCGCGGCGGCTGGGGCCGCCTTGTCCTTGGGCGCGCCCTTCTTGCCGGTGGCGGCCGCCGGGGGGGTGGCCGCAGCGGCCTGTGCCTTGCGGATCTCGGCGTTGATGGCGGTGGTTTTCAGGGTCGAGCGGCTCATGGCTTGCCCCCCACCACCACGGTCACCATGCGCTCGGGTTGCAGCTTCCGGGCCATGGCGGCGCGCACGTCGGCCACGGTCAGGGCCTCCACCTTCCTGGACCACTGGTCCAGGTAGTCCAGCGGCAGTTCGTTCCAGGCGATGTTGGCCACGTTGCCCAGGAGTTTCTTGTTGCTGTCGATGCGCAGCGCGAAGCCGCCGATGAGGTTGTCCTTGGCGGCGCGCAGTTCGGCCTCGGTGGGGCCTTCGGCCACGAAGCGCGCGATCACGTCGCGCGAGACCTTCACGGCCTGGGCCGCCTGGTCGGGGCGGGTCTGCAGGCCCACGGTGAAGGCACCCGCATGCATGCCGGCGGCGAAGTAGCTGTAGACGCTGTAGCTGAGGCCGCGCTTTTCACGCACCTCGCTGGTCAGGCGCGAGACAAAACCGCCGCCGCCCAGGATGTGGTTGCCCACCAGCAGCGCGAGGAAGTCCGGGTCGCGGCGCTGGAAGCCCGGCTGGCCGATGAGCACATGGGCCTGGGCCGAGGTGAAGGGGACGTTCTGCTCCACCGGCGCGGCCAGCGCGCTGATCTCGCCCACGGGCGGCAGCGGCGCGCAGCCCGACGCGGCGGGCAGGCGCGACAGCAGCGTGGCGACCAGCGCCTGGGCCTGCGCGCGCGACACGGCGCCCACGATGCTCACCTTGGCGCGGCAGGCAGCGATGTGCTGGGCATGGAACGCCTGCATGTCTGCCACGTTGATGCGCATCAGCGTGTCTTCGGTGGTGCGCACGCCATACGGGTGGCTGCCGTACACCGCCGAGGCGAATGCATACCCCGCCACGGTGGCGGGGCGTGTGTTGGCCTCCTTCAGGCTGGCGATCCAGCGGGCGCGGTCGCGCGGCCACACGTCGGCGGGCCAGCTGGGCTCGCCGATCTGGCGCGCGGCCAGGCGGGCGGCCTTGTCGAGCAGCGGCGGGTCGGTGAGCGATCGCAGCGAGTAGTGCAGCGCATCGTTCTCGGCGCCGGCCTCGAAGTTCGCGCCCAGGTCGGCCCAGGCCTCGCCCAGGCCGTTCTCGTCCAGCGCGGGCTCGTTGCCCAGGGCCTTCACGCCCTTGCTGGCCATGGCGGCCATGGCACTGGCCAGGCCCGCCTGCCCCGCCGGGTCGCGGCGGCTGCCGGCGTCAAAGTCGATCTGCACGTCCACCATGGGGATGACGGGGCTTTCGACCAGGTAGACCTTGGCGCCGCTGGGTTCCGTCCAGTGCTGGATGGGCAGCAACGCCCAGGCAGAGTTTGAATAAAAAACCACTCCAGCGCTTATCAACAAAGCGCGAGCAGCTATATTTTTGATAGTAATCATGTGCAAGGGGCCCAGGGCGGGTTCAACGGATCACGGCGCCGGGCGGCAGCGTGGGGCGGGCGCGGGGGGCATCCAGGGGCTGTGGCAGCAAGGTGGCCACGGTGAGCTGGTCGTCGCCAAAATACCTGGCGGCCACGGCCTGCACCTGGGCGGGCGTCACGGTGCGCAGCAGCTCCAGCAGGCGTTCATTGGCGTCGAGCGGAAAACCCTGCACCCAGTTGCCGCCCAGCTCCTGCGCCTGGCTCATCACCGAGTCGCGCTCGTACACGGTGGAGGCGATCCACTGCGTCTTGACGCGCGCGAGTTCGGCCTCGCTCACGCCACCCTGGGCCACGCGGGCCACCTCGGCGCGCAGGGCGTCTTCGACCTGCTGGGCCGTCTTGCCCGCGGCGGGCACGCCGCTGAGCATGAACAGGCTGGGGCCGCGCCCCGTGACCATGGCACTGCTGTTGGCGCTGTCGGCCACGCGGTTCTCGCCCTGGGTGAGCGCACGGTCGAGCCGCGCGCCGTCGTAGCCGCTGAACACCGCCGACAGCACCATCAGCGCGAGGGCGTCGCGGTCGGTGTCGGTGAGGTTTTCAACGCGGTCCAGGCTGGGGGTGCGAAAGGCCAGCGCCACATACGCCTGCTCGGCCGGCGCCTTGACGGCGATGCGGCGCAGGCCCTGCTGCGCGGGCTCGGCGCGCGGCTTGCGCTCGGGCAGCGCATGGGCGGGGATGCCGCCGTAGTATTTTTCGGCCAGGGCCCGCACCTGCACGGGGTCCACGTCGCCCGCCACCACCACCACGGCATTGGTGGGCGTGTACCACTGGCGGTAGAAGGCGCGCGCGTCGTTCGGCGTCATGGCATCGAGGTCGCTCATCCAGCCCACGATGGGGCGACGGTAGGGCGACGCGGTGAAGGTGGCGGCAAACAGCTGCTCGGCCAGCATGGCGCGGGGCTGGTCCTCGGTGCGCAGGCGGCGCTCTTCCTTCACCACCTCCAGCTCCTTCTTGAACTCTTCATCCGGCCAGTGGTTGTGGGCGAACCGGTCGGATTCGAGCTTCATCACGTCTTCGAGCCGGCTGGACGGGATCTGCTGGTAGTAGCCCGTGTAGTCGCGGCTGGTGAACGCGTTCTCCCGCCCGCCCAGGGCGGCCACGCGGCGCGAGAACTCGCCCGGCGGCAACGTCTTGGTGCCCTTGAACAGCATGTGCTCGAGCACGTGCGCCACGCCCGTGGTGCCGTCCACTTCGTCCATGGAGCCCACGCGCACCCAGACCATGTGCACCGCCGTGGGGGCGCGCCGGTCGGGCTGCACGATGAGCTGCATGCCGTTCCTCAGGGTGAACTGCTGCGCGCCAGAGGCCGTGGTGGACGGCGTGGAAGAAGGCGCATCGGAGGGTTGGGACACCGGGGTGGTTGCCGCGAAGGCAGCCCCGGACGAGAGGCAGGCCAGCAGGCCCAGTAGGGTGAAAGCACGTTTCATAGAATGGATGATTCTAAGAACCCACCAATGTTCAGTTTTTTCAAGAAAAAGCCCGCCGCTCCGCCATCGACGCCCGCACCGTCCGATGCGCCCTCCCCGGCCATGTCGTCCGGCGCTCCAGCACCTGCCGCTCCCCCCACTTCCATCCTGCCGGCCACGGCAGTTCCGGCGGTGCATCAGCCGCCGCCAGGGCCTTCGCCAGCCCCCGCGCAGGTGACCACGCCCGCGACAGCGCCCGCAGAAGCTCCCGCCGCGGCGCCGGCCGCTTTTGGCTGGCTGCGCAACCCGTTCGCCCCCAAGACGCCCGAGGCAGCCCCCACACCCGTGCCCGCGCCAGCACCGGCCACGGTTCCGCCGCTGGCCCCCGTGGCCGTGGCAGCGCCGGTGCAGGCCCCGCCGCCGGCGCCCGTGGCCGTGGCAGCCCCCCCCATCGCCGCACCGGCACCTGCGCCGGCCGCCCCCGTGGAACGCAAGGGCTGGCTCGACCGCCTCAAGGCCGGGCTGCGCAAGACGGGCAGCAGCATCACCACGGTGTTCACCGGCACGCAGATCGACGATGCGCTGTATGAAGAGCTGGAAGAGGCCCTGCTCATGGCCGATACCGGCGTGAAGGCCACCATGCACCTGCTGGCCGACCTCAAGCGCAGGGTGAAGGACAGCAAGACCACCGACCCCGCCGCCGTCAAGGGCCTGCTGGCCGACTCCCTCGCCGACCTGCTGCGCCCGCTCGAAAAAGCGCTGGTCATTGGCGAGCACACCCCCACCGTGATCATGGTGGCGGGCGTCAACGGCGCGGGCAAGACCACCTCCATCGGCAAGCTCACCAAACACCTGGCCGGCGAAGGTGCGGCCGTGCTGCTGGCGGCCGCCGATACCTTCCGCGCCGCCGCGCGCGAGCAACTGGGCGTCTGGGCCGACCGCAACACGGTCGAGATCGTGAGCCAGGAAGGCGGCGACCCGGCCGCCGTGAGCTTTGACGCGGTCACGGCCGGCAAGGCGCGCGGCAAGGACGTGGTGCTGGTGGACACCGCCGGGCGCCTGCCCACGCAGCTGCACCTGATGGAAGAGCTGAAAAAGATCCGCCGCGTGGTCACCAAGGCCGACGCCACGGCGCCGCACGAGGTGCTGCTGGTGATCGACGGCAACACCGGCCAGAACGCCCTGGCCCAGGTGCGTGCGTTCGACGATGCGCTGCAGCTCACGGGCCTCATCGTGACCAAGCTCGATGGCACGGCCAAGGGCGGCGTGCTGGCGGCCATCGCGCAGGAACGCCCCATTCCGGTGTATTTCATCGGCGTGGGCGAGAAGCTCGAAGACCTGGAGACCTTCAACGCGCGCGAATTCGCGCAGGCGCTGCTGACCTGAAAACCCGCCCGCAACCGCGATCCATGGCCCCCTCGGGGCCATTTTCACGTTTACGAACGGCAGCAATTCCCCCATGATGGGCTTTCCCCAGGAAAGGCGCGGACGCCCATGTTCATTGAGCTGGTCAAAGGTGTTGCCTTGCTGCTGGCGCTGTGCTTCCTGCATGGGTTCAACATCCGCGTCTGGCGCCGGCACCCGCGCACCGGGCAGGTTTTCTCCGGCATCCTCTTTGGCTCCATCTGCGTGGTGGGCATGCTCACCCCCGTGGTGCTGATGCCGGGCGTGATCTTCGATGCGCGCTCGGTCGTGCTCAGCATGGCGGGCCTGTTCGGGGGCCCGCTGGTGGCCTGCATCGCCGCCGCCATGGCCGCCACGGGCCGCCTCTGGCTGGGGGGCGCCGGCGCCGAGGTGGGCCTGCTGGTGATTGCGCTGTGCACCACGCTGGGCCTGGTCTACCGCGAAGGCCGCGCGCGCGGGCGCCTGGGGGTGGAGCCCGTTCCGCTGGCCCTGTTCGGGTTGCTGCTGCACACCGCAGTCGTCGCCCTGTTCCAGCTGCTTCCCGCCGAGGCCGTCCAGCGCATCAACCAGACCCTGGCCGTGCCTTTCCTGCTGACCTTCACGCCCGCCACGGTGGTGCTGGGCCTGCTGCTGCGCGATGTGGAAGAACGCCTGGCCACCGAGCGCGCGCTGCATGGCACGGCGGCGCGCCTGCGCGCCATCGCCCAGGCGATCCCCGACGTGCTGCTCGTGCTGGACGCCCGTGGGCGGTATGTGGAGGTGCTCTCGCCCGACGACGCACCCCTGGCGGCCAGCCCGCCTCAGCTGATTGGCAAGCGGCTGCATGACGTGCTGCCCGCGCCACAGGCCGACAGCTTCCTGGAGCTGATCCGCAATACCCTGCAGTCGGGCCAGACGCACAGCATGGAGTACGAGATGCAGACGCTCTCGGGCCCACGGCATTTCGAAGGGCGCGCCCAGCCCCTGGGCGTGCAGGTGGGCGGCCAGGCGGCCGTGGTCTTCCTGGCGCGCGACATCACCAAGCGCAAGCTCGCCGAGGGCGCGCTGCGCGAATCGGAACTGCGCTTTCGCTCGCTGCTGCGCAACATTCCGTCCATCTCCGTGCAGGGCTATCTGGAGGACGGCACCACCAGCTACTGGAACCGGGCTTCCGAGCAGCTCTACGGCTACACCGCCGAGGAAGCACTGGGCAGCAACCTGCTGGACCTCATCATCCCGCCGGCCATGGCCGACACCGTGCGCGGGCACATGCGCCACATGTTCGCCACGGGCGAGGTCATCCCGGCGGGCGAGCTGCAGCTGCGGCGCAAGGACGGCTCGCCCGTGGACGTGTTCTCCAGCCACGCCTACATCCAGGTGCCCGGGCATCCGCCCGAGATGTTCTGCATCGACATCGACATCTCGGGGCGCAAGGCCGCGGAGGACGAGGCCCGCTACCTGGCGTTCTACGACGCGCTCACGCAGCTGCCGAACCGGCGCCTGCTGGTGGACCGGCTGCAGCAGGTGCTGGCCAACGGCGCGCGCTCGGGCCTGACCACCGCCGTGCTGTTCGTGGACCTGGACAACTTCAAGACGCTCAACGACACCCGGGGGCATGAAGTGGGGGACCTGCTCCTCAAGGAAGTCGCCCTGCGCCTGCCCGGCTGCGTGCGGGAACAGGACACCGTGGCCCGCCTGGGTGGCGACGAATTCGTGGTGGTGCTGCAGAACCTCAGCAGCGACCCGCCGGAAGCCGCGGCGCAGGCGCGCACGCTGGGAGAACTCATCCTGGCCCAGCTGCGCCAGCCCTACCAGCTGGCGGGGCACGAACACCATTTCACGGCCAGCATCGGCGTCACGCTCCTGCGCGACCACCGCGACTCCGTGGACGAAGTCCTCAAGCAGGCGGACATGGCCATGTACCGCGCCAAGGACGCGGGCCGCAACACCCTGCGCTTTTTCGACCCCGACATGCAGCAGGCCGTCAACCGCCGTGCGCTGCTGGAGGCGGAGCTGCACACCGGCCTGCGGCAGTCGCAGTTCCTGCTGCTGTACCAGCCCCAGGTGGACGACCAGGGGCGGGTGACCGGCGCAGAGGCACTGGTGCGCTGGCGGCACCCGGTGCAGGGCATGGTCCCGCCGTCCGAGTTCATCCCCCTGGCGGAAGAATCCGGCCTGATCCTGCCCCTGGGCCACTGGGTGATGGAAACCGCCCTGCGCCAGCAGGCCCGGTGGCGCCAGCACCCGCAGTTTGCCCACCTGAACGTCGCCATCAACGTGAGCGCGCGCCAGTTCCTGCAGGACGATTTCGTGGCCCAGGTGCTTGCGCTGCTGCAGCGGACGGGGGCCGATCCGGCACGGATCAAGCTGGAACTGACCGAAAGCCTGCTGCTCGACAACGTGGACAACGTGATCGCGACGATGCGCGCGCTCAAGGCCCATGGGCTGGGCTTTTCGCTCGACGACTTTGGCACGGGCTACTCGTCCTTGAGCTACCTCAGGCGCCTGCCGCTGGACCAGATCAAGATCGACCAGGGCTTCGTGCGCGGCGTGCTGCTGGACCCGAGCGATGCGGCCATCGCCCGCTCGATCATCGCCCTGGCGGGCAGCCTGGGCCTGGACGTGATCGCCGAGGGGGTGGAAACGGCGGCGCACCACCAGTTCCTGCTCGCGCACGGCTGCAAGGCGTTTCAGGGCTACCTGTTTGGCAGGCCGCTGGCACTGGAAGACTTTGAACGGGCAGCGCTGGAGGCACTGGGCCCCGCAAAGGCCCCCGGCTGACCTCGCGCCAGACCGGCGCCGCGATGGCATTCAAGTTGCCGCACGCAAATGCCGATAACCAAAGGCCACGACAGTCGGCCCCGCGCCGCGCCTCCGTGGAAACCATGGAGGTGCCCCATGAAAATCGAGTCGTCCACCCTGCAGATGCAGGCCCGGCATGCCGCCACGCGCATGCACAGCCAGACAAGCCGCCTGGAAATGTGGGTGGGCGAGCGCCCTCCGGGCACGCCCGCCGCCCGCCAGGCCCCGCCGCCCCAGATCTCCAGCGCGGCCCGCCTGGCCCAGGCCGCCCACGCGGCCTCGGCCTCCGTCGAGCCGCGCCCCACGCGCGACCCCGACGAAGGCCTGACACCCCAGCTCGCGATGATCCGCGACCTCATCGAACGCATGACCGGCGTGCTGGTTCGCGTGTATGCCGGGCCCAAGGCCGCCGAGGCGCCCGCCGAGCCCGTGCCCGCTGCGCCCCCCGCCGGGGGCGGCACCACGGAGGCCCCCCGCCAGCGCGCGGGCTTTGGCGTGATCTACGAACAGCGCGAGGTGCTGGAGGAAACCGAACGCACCCAGTTCGCGGCGGCGGGCACCGTGCGCACCGCCGATGGCCGGGAGATCCAGTTCACGCTGCAGCTGGACATGCAGCGCAGCTACCGCGAGGAATCCTCCGTCAGCCTGCGGCTAGGCGATGCCGTGGCGGTGGACCCCCTGGTCATCAACTTCGACGGCACCGCCGCGCAGCTACAGGACCTGCGCTTCGCCTTCGACCTGGACGGCGACGGGCAGACCGAACAGGTGCCTCTGCTGGCCGGGAACCGGGGCTACCTGGCGCTGGACAACAACCAGAACGCACGCATCGACAACGGCCTGGAACTCTTCGGCCCGGGCACGGGGAACGGCTTTTCGGAGCTGGCCCGGCATGACAGCGACGGCAACGGCTGGATCGACGAGGCCGACCCCGTTTTCCAGCAACTGCGCGTGTGGACCCCGGATGCGGATGGCACGGGCCGCCTGCAAACCCTGCAGGAGCTGGGCGTGGGCGCGGTGCAGCTCAGCGCCCAGGCAACGCCCTTTGCCCTGCGCAGCGCCGACAACGGCAGCCTGGGCGCCGTGCGCTCCACCAGCGTCTACCTGCGAGACGACGGCAGCGCGGGCACGGTGCAGCAGATCGACCTGAGCGTGTAGCCAGCCCAGCCAGAGGGGCCAGGCAGGAACCCGCCCCTGCCGCCCGGGAGGCTGGAAAAACGGCGGATGCCCCCGCAGTCAGGCCAGCACCGTGGCATGGGCCACCTGCGCATCCACCCAGCCGGCATATTCTGCGGACCCCTGCAGCGCCTGGACCACCAGTTGCGGCAGCGCATAAGGATGTTGCGCCCGCAAAAGCGCCAACAGCGGGTGCAGCGCGCGCGCCACCGTCTTGCAGACCAGTCGGAGCTCACGGTCCTCCTGCGAGGCGCCCTGCCAGCGGAAGTAGGCCGTGATTGGCTCCACCTGCACACAGGCCGCCAGCCGCGCCTGCAAGACCAGTTGCGCCAGCCGCCGCGCTTCCGCTTCGGTGGCCACCGTGGTGGTGACAACGAGAATGTCGCAAAGGGCGGTCGGCTCGGTCATGCACGTCTCCCGAAGTTGGGCGCTGCAGTCTGCCATAGCGTCCTGGGAAGCGCCAGCCGGTGGTTCTCCACGCCCCTCCCTTGACGGCTCCGTGCGCCGTATCCATCTGCCAATGGAGAACTTCTAGCCGCTTTCAATGGCAGGCGCTGCGCGTCACCCTGCCCAGGCCATAGGGTGTGTTAGATTTTGTTCACTATTCATGCGTTAGCTGGGCCTGTCGCTCGTTGTTTGCGAGTCAAAGCAATTCAGCAGACAAATCCTCAAAGAAAAAATGACGGCTCAACGCGCACTTTTCACCATCTGCTCGAACAACTATGTGCCGATGGCCAAGGTCTTGCTGGAGAGCATCCAGCGGCACCATCCAGAAGCCGATGTATATCTGTGCCTGGCCGACGACGTGCAGCCGGAGATGGTGGACTATCCCGATGCATGCCAGGTGATTGCGGCCACAGACCTGAATATCGATGATTTCCGCGGATTCGCATTCCGCTACGACATCATGGAATTCAACACGGCCGTCAAGCCCTTCATGTTCCGCGCGCTGCGGGACCGGGGTCATGAGCACGTCGTTTATCTCGACCCAGACATCGAGGTATACGCGCCGCTGGACAAGGTGTTCGCGTTGCTGGAAGCCGGCGCCTCGTTTGTCCTGACGCCGCACATGACGAAGCCCGCCGAGCGGAGCGACTTTCCCGATGACGTCGGCATCATGCGCGCCGGTGTCTACAACCTTGGTTTCCTGGGAGTCGGTGCCGCGCAGGAAACAGAAGAGCTGCTGCGTTGGTGGTCGCGCCGGCTGCAATATGACTGCGTCAACGAGCCGGATTCCGGCCGATTTGTCGATCAGAAATTCATGGATCTGATCCCCGGCTTTGCAGCCAAGGCGCAGATTCTGCGGGATACCACATACAACGTGGCCTACTGGAATCTCCACCAGCGGACATTGACGGGCGAAGCGGGTGCGTGGCTGGTGGACGGCGAGCCTCTGTGTTTTTTCCACTTCAGCGGCATTGATCCACTCAACCCGCAACGGTTGTCGAAATACACCCAGGCATTTCGCGACGCAGACATCTCGCATCCGCTGGCAAACCTGATGCATCGCTATGCGTCCCGGGTGCTCGCCAATGGCCACGGAGACATTCCTGTCGGCGCATACGCTTATGGGCGATTTGCCTCTGGCACTCCCATTCCGAAATTTGTACGCCGCATGTTCCGTGACCGCCATGTGCGCTGGCTAGGCGGCGATCCATTCGCCACTTACGAGGACTACTTGCATTTGCCAAGTCCCGACGCATGCAGCGGGGCCTCGGGTCAGGCCACGCGCCTGCTGACAGAAATACACCGCAGCGAGCCGGGGCTTCGACATGCATTCGATCTCTCGACAGCACACGGTGTCGACAGATACCTGGACTGGTTCAGAACCCACGGGCGACCCTGGTTCGACGGCAGAGCCATCATGGCCCCCAGGCAGCCCATCGATGCACCGTCCACAACCGCTATGGACGCCCTCCCTTTGCAATGCACGAACGAAGGTCCCTCGGTCACGGTGGTGGGTTACCTGCGGCTGGCGTTGGGCGTTGGCGAAGCAGGTCGACAGATGTTGCGTGCGCTCGACCACGGCCAGATCCCGGTATGCGGCCTGCCGGTTCGCATCAGCGCGTTGTCCAGTGAACTGGAACAGTCTCTGGAAGGACTTTTTGTTGACCAATCGTCCTCCCCCATCGAGGTCTTCAACGTCAATGCGGACCAGTTGCCCCTCGTCGTCAAAACACTCGAATCCTCCTTGAATCCCGGGGCTTGGCGGGCGACGATGCCCTTTTGGGAACTGGAGAATTTTCCCGCCCCTTGGCTCAAGGCATTCGATCTTGTGGATGAGGTGTGGGCGCCCACGCAGTACATCCAGGCCATGCTGGAAGGCAGAATCGACAAGCCTGTGCGCTACATGCCGCTGATGCTCACTTTCGAAACCCCGAAAGCCGGTGAACGGATGCAGTTCGGATTGGACGATGGTGCTTTCATATTCTTCTTTTCCTTCGATTGCCTGTCATTTGTGGAGCGCAAGAATCCGATGGCGGTGGTCCGGGCGTTTCGCCGTGCGTTTCGCCAAGATGCGCCAGTTGCGAAAGTCCGGCTGGTCATCAAGGCTCTGAACGCGGACAAATTGCGTGGCCCGCAGGCCGCACTGTTGCAGGAGTTGCGCGGCGATCCGGATGTCCAGCTGATTGAAGACACCCTGAGTCGGAGCGCCACCTTGCAACTCATCGGCTGCTGCGATGCGGTCGTGTCGTTGCACCGCAGCGAAGGCCTGGGCTTGCTGATCGCAGAAGCGATGGAGCTGGGCAAGCCGGTCGTTGCCACCGACTATTCCGCCACCACCGAACTGGTATCCAACCAGACAGGCTGGCCTGTTGATTACACGCTGGTTGCAGTACCCGAAGGCCACTACCCATTTCACGCCGGCCAGATGTGGGCCGAACCGGACGAAACGCATGCGGCGTGGCAAATGCGCTCGGTGTATCTTCATGCGGACGAAGCCGCGCGCCGTGCGCGCAATGCCCGGGATTTGCTGCACAAGCAGCATGGGCCGGCCGCATGTGCGCAACGGCTGCGCAGCCGAATTGCCGAAGTACTCGCACTGCAGTGCACCAAATAGCGTGCGCTGAATGCAAACGCCGCCCCGCGTCGCAACGACACATCTCAGCCTATAGCAATTCGAAGCAGGACACGTGATGGATGAACTAGCAAAAAACACATGCGCCGAATCTGCATGCATGGCGAACGCCCCGCAGACCTCCGGGGTCGCGGCACGCTCCATTCCGTCCGGTAAAAATTCTGCCCACATGGAGCAGGCGCCTCTGCGCGCCTCAGCTTTGGAGCATCGCCGGATTGAACTAGACCTGATCGACACACGCGAGGAATGCAGACGGCTCGCGCGCGCTGGCGCCGAAATGCACGACGAGATTCTGGCACTCAATCGCGCCCTGCTGGCGGCAAGGCAACAGGTTCAGATCCTGCTGGTGAATCAGCGAGAGCTGGAGCAATTGCGCGCGACACGGCACTCCCTGCAAGCTCAAGTGGACGCGCTTGTGCGGTCTGGCTCCTGGCGCATTACCAAGCCGATACGCATGATCTACAGCCTGCTATCCAGCCACTCCTGACACCCTGCCGTGAACATAAGGCAGCGCAAAGGTTCCCAAGAGCACCAAGCCAATCACGGCAAAGTTGAACCGGTAGTGCCGCTGCAGATGCAGCAAAGGATCGGGTGCGAGCCGTGACTGAAACACCTGCCACGTCTTGAGACCATGCAACAGATAAGCCGCCAATGACAGACTCAGCAACAGTGGATGCTGCTCCATGGCGGCCCAGACTGCGACAAGCCCATAGGCAGCACTAAACAGCACGAAGGCCGCGATGGAGGTGGCATTTTTTCCGAACGCCACCGCGTTGGTCAAAATACCATTTGCTGCATCCGCGTCATGTCCGCGCACTTCATGCATCAGGTGGCCAGCCGCAAACACGACACCGAAATAGCACGCAAAAACAAGGCTCTGAGGGTTCAGTTCGCCAATCGCCAGATAGCCCAGCAAGAAATGCAGGATGCCACCGGCCAGATGCAGCAGCGAACTGGCAATGGGGATGCCTTTGAGGTGCCACCGGGGTGAAGAGTAGAACGTGCTGGTCAGCAGCATGCCGCCGGCGACCCACAACGAATGCAATCCAAGATACGCCGAGAATGCCAACCCCAGAACCGCCCACAGTTGCGCCATGCACCACATTGCCCGCCTGGATATGCCGAGCGACAAGAAGGTACGCGTACTTCGATTCGGATCCTGGAGGTCACCGTCAATACCCGCCCAGTCGTTGAGCACGATGATGTGCGCCACGAGGCAGGCGCTCGCACACACCAATGCCACCAGCGTGCACAGCGTATCGGTCCCGGAACGTTGGACACTGCGATCAAGCGCAAACACAAATCCCATCAAAGGCGTGCCTTGAAGCACTGCGACTTCGTCCATCCGCACGCACTGCAGCCATCGGAACCAGGCAGGTGTCCGCATCCCACACCCCATCAATGAGAGGAAGCAACGTTCTTGCGCGCCTGCTCGTTGGCGGCGAACAAACGAAGCCACAGCGCAAGCCCCAGCTCTGGAGACCAGTAGTAGCGGCTGACGGTCGCCGTGAGATCATTGTGGAAATACAGTACCGGTGATTGCCACACGCGCTCAAATCCCTTGGCCGCGATTGTCCGCAGGAGCTTGTCGTTGTCCTTGAGCCGGCTCCGACCCGGCCTCGCCTCCGTCAGGTGGATGCCTTCAATGACCTTCAACCAGAGCTGCTGATCCGGATCCTGCACGGCGAGTAATGACTCTGGCAACTTCAACGGGCAGCCCATGGCCTGCAGGGCAGGCAACCGCCACATCACCGCGGCAGGTGCGCGTTGGTAATAGACCCACAGTGACGGATCCTGGGAGTGCGACTGCAAGACTTCACACAGTTTCCGCGCCGCCGGGGAATCGACTTGGTACAACCACATCAGGACATGGATCTGAATACCTATGTCCGCAGGATTGGGGTTCTTGCCCGGATCGATGCACTCGTAGCGATCCTGGGCGGCCAGCCAAGTACGGTAAAGACCCTCTGGAGTCTTGAATGCCTCCAGCGTCGCACGGGCCTTTTCCTGCAACTTGCCGTCCAGCGCGGGGGCAAGGCGCCAGACCAGCGCCGTGTCGTCAGCATCGGGAGTGATTCTGCAGCCCAATACACCATGCGAAGGAAGATCGGGACGGCCGTGGTAACGCACCAGACCGGTCTCCTCGATCTGTTCGGAAAGAAAGCGTTTGGCCTTGTCCAGCGTGCCAGACAATTTCAGGCTGGAACTTACGGGGCCCAGAAGGTCGACGATCGCCGCAGTCGAAAATACGTTCAGCTCCGAATGGGGCTGCCGGAAATGCACCTCGCTGGTGTAGTCAGTCAGCCAATACCCCCCACTATCCTGTTGGTATTCGAGCGTCGAGGTGGCGAACTTTGCCATCTCGGAGATGGACATTTCATCGGACCACCGGGGAGGCGCTGCAGCGGGTTCAACCGAAAAGACTTTGGAGACGAGACGCTGGGGGGCTGACGCCGGGCTTTTGGACGGCAACACCACGGAGATTCTGTGTTCTCCTGCTGACAGGCCGCGCACCGCAATGCTCGCCCTCCATCCACTGGCAGCGGTGACGCCCAGGACCTTCTCAACGTCCGGGCGTCTGAAGAAAGAGCTGATATCCGCCTCTCGCCGGTCATCCAGCCAGAGCTCAAGATTTCCCGGGACCTTGTTCCCCGAGGATATCCAACCGACCACGTCGAGACCCCGGTTCGGGTGAACGCGAATCGCATCAATGGCCCCTCGCCACGGGACCTCCATCAAAGCCGCGGCGTGAGCAGCGGGAACCGGCAGTTCGAATGCCTGGAGGATCCAGGGCATTGCCTGGGGGTTCGAGCGGACCAGCGCACTGAATACAGGCCGACTGGAGGTCAAAAGCGCGGCCGGAAAAGATATCTTCCAGGTTCCGGTATTCCGGGCGCCCACATCTTCGTCTTGGCGGTACCCAAAATCGGACGTGCCACCGGACACTCGCACCCCGTCGATCAGCAGGTGCACATCGAAAGGCTGGCGGCTTCCGAAAAGAGCCCATCCTTCCACCGTGGCGAGTCCCTCGGGAGAAATGTTCAATCGGTCGATTGATCCGGACAACCCAGGAAACAGATCATTGAAAAACTTGGGGCGGGCCAACCACGGAGAATGTTCGGTCATCCACGCGGCACGTTCGGATATCGCCACCCGCTGGCTGGCATCCTGCGGAGGATGGGCACTGAGGTATTCCGAGTGGGCGCTGCCGGTGTATCCAAAGGCCCCGATTGCCGAACTGGCGACGGCAAACAGGCCGAGCGCCACAAACACTCTCCGCGCATTGACCCCCAAACCCTCGACGACAGGGGGCAACATCCAAAACAGGATCGGCAGCAGATCGGTCAGAAACCGGGGGCCCCAGCTGACACCGGAACTCCAGTTCACCGCGGCATAGAAAACAACTTGCAGCACAACCACTCCCGCCAGCAACAGCGACAGCAAACGCAAAGACGGTTGACGGGCCTGATGAAGGAAGCCAGGCAGAGCAAAAAGCAGGAACGGAGAGAATACGAACAACCCCTGCACCGGGCTGAACAAAAGTCCACCCACGCCCTTGAGGGTATTCAGCAGAGAGATGTCAAGTTTTTGCCCTTGCAGGGCCAAGCCATAGCCGCCGATCCAATTACCTACCACCCCCAAGTTGTAGGCCAACGTTGCCACCACGGGAACGACAGCACCCACGACAAAGAATTTGAAATTTCCCCGATCTTTGAGAAGCGCATGGATTGCAAAGCCTGCAGCAAGAATGGCATCGGGTTGCCTGTTGCAAGCCAACAGGGCACACAGCAGGCCCGTCACGGCTGCGCACGAACGCGTGCGTCGTGGCAAGACGGATAGCCACAGCAACCCGATCACCAGCAACTGGCCGATGCCATGCATCCACAATGCCTGGCTGCTGATGACCCACGTGGATGTACCCCATCCAAACAACAGTGCCAGCCAAGCGGCCGTCTTGGTGTCGGATTGCCGCCGAAGCAGCAAGAACATCAAGGCGACACTGATACTGGCGATGAGCGAGGCGGCAAGCTTTTCCATGATGCGGCCTACGCGCTCTACGCGCTGCACCGCCCAATCGGTGGCATTCAGGTACAGGACCGCAGGTAGATAAAGCGGCGCGGCCAGTACGGGCGTTACCGGAGGATACATCGAGACGAGGTGGCCATCAGCAGTCCTGAGCATCCACCAAGCCTCACCGATCTGGCCTGGCTTCTGTGGAGGACGAAGACCTTGGGCCACATGCAGCGCAACGGGATCAAGGGTTAAGGTGCCATGCTTCCAGATCGACAGCGGCAAGTACCGGGCTGCGTAAGTGTCTGCGGCTCCGATCGTTCGCAAGTTGATGTTGAATATCAGCAAGCCGGCGCAAAAAAGCAGCAACGCCACCACCCCATCTCTGCCCAAGCGCAACCAAAGACCAGGCTTGGGGGGCGTTCGCTCAAAAGTTGCCAAATGGCGCATATCTAGGTTCATCGTCTTGTCAGAAACGCATTGGCGTGCATGGCTTCGCCCCGAGGAGTGGCCCGCACTGACAGCATCAATCCGGCGGACACCAGGCAAGCCTCGTGAAAATCAGGGCACCACGACATGCCAACGGGACGTAGACGCTTGGGCAAGCGACTTCAGTGTAACAATCTGCAGCGTGCATAACGGGAAAATGGGCTGCTCCCATGCCGGTGGCTGAACGTTGCAATCATCATGATGAGCGCACTCGAACTGCTATTTTTCGACGATCGGTCCCCATGAAAAAAGAGCCGAGGAGATCCTAATTACCGGTGCAAAAATGGCTCTCGCTCGTACAAAACTGTATGGAAATGCCGCTCGTTTTTCTCCGTCGAGCCTGCTCGTATGTCTGAACTGTGTCCCAATCTCGTTGTCCTCATGCCCGTCTATGAAGACCGGGAAGCATGTTCGCTCCTGTTGCAGCACTTGGACGAGCATGTTCACATCCCGTATTCTGTAGTGATCGTGGACGACGGGTCCCGCCGCTATCCGTTTGAATTCGAGCGGGGGGTGCATTCCCACATGGATGGACATCTATTGCGTCTGCACGACAATTTCGGCCATCAAATAGCCATTTCGGTGGGTTTGCGGTTCATAGCAGAGCATATACACGATGATCAATTGGTGGTGATCATGGACTCTGACGGAGAAGATCTGCCCGAAGCCATCGAGAGGTTGATTGCAGGGCTAGAAGACGCGTCTGATGTCGCCGTCGCGTCAAGGGGCAGCCGCAACGAAGGAAGGCTCTTCCGACTTCTTTATGTGGGCTACAAAGTCCTTTTCCTCTGTTTGACAGGCAGGCGCATGAACTTCGGCAACTTCATGCTGCTGCGCGGATCCGCTGTCAAACGGCTCTGCACCATGCCCACGCTGGCGAGGCACATTGCCGCAACAGTGCTCGTGTCGGAGCTGCGGGTACAACACATCCGCGTGGATCGTGGACACAGATACGCGGGCCGCTCCAAGATGAATCTCCCGCGACTGGTGCAGCATGGCATTGCCTCTTTCTCGGTCTTTGCAATCGTGGCAAGGCGCCGACTCGCCGTGGCCACGGCTGTATTCGGGGGGCTGGCGATAGGATGCGGCCTAGCCTTCGGCACGTTCATCGTCGGACTGGATCAAGGAAACTTCTCGCTAGGGGTTGCAACGGCGACCGCAATCTTCATTGCAGCATGTGCGGCTGCCGCGTCGTTAAATATTGCCTCACATCTGGCAAAACACCACGGGCCTTTAAAGGCTCTCATCCAATTCGAAAAATCGTCCAAGATACCGGTCGAGACAATTGACGATATCCCCCCGGTGTTCCACCAACAGGAATACGGTCTCCCCCAATTGATGGCCGATCCAGGCTCAATTGCCAAAGGTACCCAGCCTTCTTTTCCGCAGCAACTCCCAGTCTGATGCGTCGATTCATCCTGTCAATGTCGGGGGTTTTACTGTATATAGTGATCGCAGTGATTACTTATTGGCTTTACATTCACTCGGTCAAAGTTGATGTCGTGCTATATGCCGCAATCTGGGCTTGTTGCTTGGCCCTTCTGGTTTATGCCGCAATTATATTGGCACTACCATTTTCCAGCCAATTCAGCTCACTCGAGAAGGCACAGAATATTTCAATCTGCGCACTGATAGGCTATGCAATGGCCTTGACATTCCCAACAGTCATTGATCGCTCACTGTCATTTTATATTCTTGAAAAACTCCAACAGCGTGGTGGTGGCATTCAACATCAACGCCTGGATTTGGTTTTTCGTGAAGAGTATTTTCGCGAGCACCGCCTGATGGATGTTCGGATTACCGAGCAAATGCAGTCTGGCACCGTTTTTATTGATCAAACAAATTGCCTACGGCTCACTTCACGCGGGGAACACCTGGCAAGCTTCAGTCGTTTTTTTCGCTCTAATTTTCTTCCCCCGCAAAGGCTTATTTCCGGAACCTACTCAAAGGACCTCATCGATCCTTTTGCGCACAAGACCGCAATACCCCGCTATCTTTGTGAGAAATGAATTGAGCAGACAAGCTTCAAATATGCACATGACCGAAAATTTTTACCAAATTAATCTGGTGACTTGTGGCATTTTACGGGAGTAAATTTTGAATATTGAAAAAGCGAAGCAACTGGTCGCTTCTGTGAAGCACTGGCATCATGCTTTTGAAATCTATCCAGGTCTTTTCACACCTGGAACCTATGATCCACGTTTTCTGCTCAATGACATTTCCTTCCCCCCAGATCTTCGAGGTCAGCGGGTACTTGACATCGGCCCTTCAGACGGATTTTTCTCTCTCGCAGCTCACAGACTGGGTGCTGAAGTTGTCGCCATTGACTATCGGAGCAAAGATGCCCATGGATTTGGAGTGATGGAAGAAATCTCGGGGCGAGATTTCCAATACCACCGTGCCAATGTCTATGACCTGAATGTCAAAGAGCTGGGGACATTTGATCACGTACTTTTTCTCGGTGTCCTGTACCATTTACCAGATATGGTGAAGGCACTTGGAATTGTTCGATCCCTTTGCCACGGGGTGATGTACCTCGAAAGCCATGCGGCAAATGATCTGCCCACGAACGAAGCCCAGGCTCGCTATTACCGCAGCAATACCCTTGCGGCAGATATCACCAATTTTTGGTCGCCCAATCCCGCATGCATACATGATATGGCGTTTGATAGCGCCTTTGATCTCGTCTCTCATAGAACATGGAGCGACCGTTACTTCGGCCGTTTCACGATCAATGAGGAACCGGTGCGCAAACGAAAGCTCCAACTGGGCTACGGGCTGCTCCAATAGTCTCGACCGCTCGCCGAAGTCATCCGCACATCCACCTCATGAAAGACCAAAAAGGTTGTTCACCTTCACCTGCTCCTCAGTACGGGCAGGCGCGGGTTTTGGCGGTCCTTGGCATTCCTGGACTGGGTTCATCGCAAGCCCAGGGGGATTGACGCCACCACTACTGTCGATGTGACAGAAATCGGCAACCACGACCGTCGAGAAAGGTGCCTCCCACCCCGAACAACCGGAGGGGAACTCCGGGCTTAGCACTCACTCATAGAGAGTGCTAACATCATGGCTTAGAGGAAAGGATTCCCGGAATGAACATTCAATCTGGAACCGCGACGACGACTTTGGCGCCCGCCAACCCCTGGGCGCTGGTGCCCCCGCTGGGCAATCTGGATGCCTACATTTCCGCTGTCAACCGCCTGCCGCTGCTCACCCACGAAGAAGAGCAGACGTACGCACGCCAGCTCAAGGACCACAACGACCTGGACGCCGCCGGACGGCTGGTGATGTCGCACCTGCGCCTCGTGGTGTCGATTGCGCGCCAGTACCTGGGCTACGGCCTGCCGCATGGCGACCTGATCCAGGAAGGCAACGTCGGCCTGATGAAGGCCGTGAAGCGTTTCGACCCCGACCAGGGCGTGCGCCTCGTGAGCTATGCCATGCACTGGATCAAGGCCGAGATCCACGAATACATCCTGAAGAACTGGCGCATGGTCAAGGTCGCGACGACCAAGGCCCAGCGCAAGCTGTTCTTCAACCTGCGCTCGATGAAGCAGGGTTTCAAGGCCGATGCTTCCGCCGCGGATGCCGCGACGCACCGGGACACGCTGTCCGAGCAGGAAATCGACACCGTGGCCGCGCAGCTCAACGTGAAGCGTGAAGAAGTCATCGAGATGGAAACCCGCATGTCCGGTGGTGACGTGCTGCTCGACCCTGCACCTTCGGACGATGGCGAACAGGCGTTTGGCCCCATTGCCTTCCTGGCCGATGCCTCGCATGAGCCCACCGCCATGATCGAATCACGCCAGCGCGATGCGCTCGCCACCGATGGCATCGCCACGGCGCTGGACAGCCTGGACGCGCGCAGCCGCCGCATCGTGGAAGAGCGCTGGCTCAAGGTCAACGACGACGGCACGGGCGGCATGACGCTGCATGAACTGGCCGCGGTCTATGGCGTGAGCGCCGAGCGCATCCGCCAGATCGAGGTGGCCGCCATGAAGAAGATGAAGAAGGCGCTGGCCGAGTACGCCTGAATGCCCGCGGGGGCGCGTTAATATCCCGCTTCTGCAGAAGTTGCCTCGAGGGGCCCCAGTTCTGGGGCCCCTTGTCGTTATGGCCCCGAACTTTTTTTGGAGGAGACCCACCCCATGTCACGCCCCGTTTCCCGCCGCGCATCGCTGCTGATCGCCCTGGCCGCCGCATCCCCCTGGGCACTCGCCCAGAACACCGCCAGGCCTTCGGCCCCCGCCGCGGCCGCGCAGGCCTGGCCGAACAAGCCGCTGAAGATCATCGTGGGCTTTCCGGCCGGCACCTCGCCCGACCTCACCGCGCGCGCTTTCTCGGAACCCCTGTCCAAGGCCCTGGGCCAGCCGGTGATCGTGGAAAACAAGGTGGGGGCAGGCGGCAACATCGGCGCCGACGCGGTGGCCAAGGCGCGTGATGACCACACCATCGGCCTGATGATCAACGGCAACATGACCATCGCCAAGATGATCAACCCTGCCGTGCCCTACGATCCGCTCAAGGACCTGGCGCCGCTCAGCCTCATCGGCACGTCGCCCCTGGTGCTGACCGCGCCCGTCACGCAGCCGGGCGTACCCGCCAACAGCGACGCGCGCGACTTCTTCGTGGCGGCGCGCAACGGCGGCGACAAATGGAGCTATGGCACACCAGGCGTGGGCACCGTGGGCCACATCGGCACCGAGCTGCTGAAGTCGCGCAGCAACATCAACCCCGTGCACGTCCCGTATCCGGGCTACCCGCAAGTCGCCAATGCCATGCTGGGCGGCCAGCTGCAGATGGCGCTGCTGCCCCCGGCGCTCGCCCAGGCCCAGGTGCGCGCCGGCAAGCTGCGCGCCATCGGCGTCACCTCGGCGGGCCGCAGCCCGCTGGCACCCGACATCCCGAGCCTGTCGGAAGCCGGTATCCGGGGCTTCAACCTGGAAATCTGGAATGCGTTTGCCGCGCCGGCCACGATGCCCAAGCCACTGCAGGCCAAGCTGGCCGCCGTGATCAGCGAGATCGCCCGCAGCGAAGACATGCGCAACAAGCTCTTTCAGCAGGGATGGCAGGTGGCAGGCACCTCGCCCGAGGGGCTGGCCAACCGCATCAAGGCCGACACCAGCCTGCTGGGCGGCGTGATTGCGATGCGCGGGATCAAGGCGGAGTAGAGTCCCACAGGCCATCGGCGGGCGGCATACATTTTGTTGCAGCGCGCCATGAACCCGGGTAAGGTCCATGGATCCTGCCCGGGTTTTTTGTTCCGGGCCCTGCCGCCCCGGAACCCCACGCCCGCATGCCCCATCGCCGTACCACCCCATCCCTGCCTTCCGGTGGCGGGTGCTGCCTCTGCGCAGGACAGCAGCAGTGCCTGCTGGGCCGGCAAGACGAAAAACGGCGCGCTGGCTGGAAGCCCCTTCTGGTGGAGCGTCCGGTGCGCAAGGGCGAGCTGCTGTTGCGGCAGGGGCAATCGGGGCAGAAGACGTTCAAGATCGTCAAGACCGGCATCGTCGTGGTGCTGTGCAGCGGCGAGGACGGCGTGGAGCGGCCGATCGGCCTGTTCGGCGCCGGGCAGCCCCTGGGCTCGACGGCGCTCGTGCAGGAACCGGCCGCCGTGTCCTGCCGGGCGCTGACCGCGGGGCGCATCTGCGAGGTGCCCGTGGAAGCGGTCCTCCAGCAGGGGCTGCTGGATTCCGAGTTGCTGCGGGGGCTTGCGCAAAGCTACGCCCACACGAACGCCCGCCTGGCCGACTGGGCACGCATCGCCCGCATCCGTGGGGTGACGGGGCAGCTGGCGGCCACCCTGCTCCAGCTGGCCAACCTGCAGCGCAGCTCCCTGGTGCGGCTGCCCAGCCACCAGGTGCTGGCCGATCTTCTCTCCACCACCCGGGAAACCATTGCGCGCACGCTGCGCCAGCTCGCGCTGCGCCATGGGCTGGTGCGCCGCGACCGCTGGCACTGTGAAATCCAGCGCGATGTCCTGATCGGGCTGGCGGGCGGCCCGGCGCAACAAGCCGGCACCTAGCCTCCGCGCGCGCAGCCCTTACAGAACGGCGGAATCCTCGCTCGCCCGTTGCGCCAGCAGAAGCTGCGCGACGTGGGCTGGCGCCACCGCCCGGGAGTACAGCCACCCCTGGTAGGCATCGCAGCCGTACTGCGCCAGCAGGCCCAGCTGTTCCGCAGTTTCGACCCCTTCGGCCACGACGTGCAAGCCCAGTGTCTTGGCCAGCACGATGATGGCCTGCACGAGGACCGCATCGCCGTTGCTGTGCAGCAGAGGGTGGATGAACTCGCGATCGATCTTGATCCGGGAGACCGGCAAGTGCTTCAGGTACGCCAGGGATGAATGGCCCGTGCCGAAGTCGTCCAGGGCGATGCACACGCCCAGCGCCTGCAGGCGGCACAGCACATCGCGGGCCTGCGCGGGGTCCGCCATGGCCTCGGATTCGGTCACCTCGATCTCCAGCAGGTCGGGCCGCGCGCCATGAAGGGCCAGGCTGCGTTCGATCTGCTCCACCAGGTCGGTCTGGCGCAGCTGCTGCGCGGACAGGTTGATCGCCACGCGCAGCGGCAGGCCCGCCCGGTCCCATTCGGCGATCTGCTGGCACGCCGTGCCGATCACCCACGCACCCACGGCAAGGATCAGGCCCGTCGCCTCCGCCACGGGAATGAAACGGGCCGGGGGAACCTCGCCCAGCTGGGGATCGGTCCACCGCAGCAACGCCTCCACCGCCTGGATGCGGCCGCTGCCCACCTCCACCTGCGGCTGGTAGTGCAGATGGAGCCCGCCGTAGGCCAGGGCCAGCTTGAGGCGCTCGTGCAGTTGCAGCTTCTCCGCCATGCGGGCGCCCAGCGGCGGCTCGTAGAACGCGTAGTTCGCGCGGCCGGACTCCTTGGCGTGGTACATCGCCATGTCGGCATAGCGCATGAGAGTGGGCGCATCCTGCGCGTCCCGCGGGTACACGGCAATTCCCAGGCTCGCGCCGAAATCGAGTTCAAAGCCATGCATCTGAAAGGGCTGGCACAGCGCCGCGAGGACCTGGGCGGCCACCTGTTCCACGTCGCGGACCTGCGCGATCTGCGGCAGCAGCACGGTGAATTCGTCCCCGCCCAGCCGTGCCAGCGTATCGTCGCCGCGCAGGACACTCTTGAGCCTGCGCGCCACTTCCACAAGCACCCGGTCCCCCGCGGCGTGTCCATAGCCGTCGTTGACGGCCTTGAAGTCGTCCAGGTCCAGCACCAGCAGCGCAAAGGAATGGCCGCCAAGCGCCGCTTCGGCAATGGCCTGCTCCAGCCGCTGGCCGAACTGCCAGCGGTTGACCAGGCCGGTCAGGGTGTCGTGCGTGGCCTGGAAGTGCATCTGGGCCTGCAGCCTGCGCACCTCCGAGATGTCGCGCACGAAGGCCACGGCCGTGCCGCCCTGCGCGTCGGTGTAGCCCAGGGCGATATCCACCGGCACGGACCGGCCGTCCTTGCGGGCGATCCACAGATCCCGCCCCATCCCCATGGGCCGGCGCGACGGCGACTGGAAGTAGCTGTCCAGATGGCGTCCATGCGCTTCCCGCAAGGCGGGCTGCAGCAGGAGGCTGACGGGGCTGCCGCACAGCTCATCGGCCGCATAGCCGGAGATGGACTCCATGGCCGCGTTGGCCATGACGATGCGGCCGCCGCGGTCCACCAGCAGGATGCCATCGGGGGCCGCGTTCGTGGCGGCCAGGATCAGCGCGCCCTCGTCGGCCGGTGAAAGGGGTGCCGCGGCCATCACCCCAGGTCCTTCTTCATCCTTCATCGCGTCGGGCCCGGCCAGGCCCGTCCCCGCCGCCCCGCCACAATGGCAGGCAGCTGCGCCGGGTGGCGTCTACGTACAAGCGCATCGATGCCAGATTCCTTTGAAAAATGGATGTCACCAGAGCACCTTGCCGCGCACGGGGGCAAGGCGCATCGCATGGAGCCATCCGCCAGCGGCGGCACAGGCCCTGGGGCCACTCTAGAGAATCACGCGGGCATTGGCATCCAGATGGCCCCGACCAGGGCCTGCAACTTGCCGCGAATGTGACGTATGTCGCGTTCCTGCCCCCCGGCGTGAGGCAAATCCACGACAAAAAGCCGGAGCAGGCGCCAGCAGCGCCCGGCGGCACATCCGGTCAGCCTGCTTCCGCCAGCAGCGCCTTCACGTCGGACGCCAGGGCCTGCGCTCCGCTGCCATAGCGGTTGTAGACGCGCAAGCGCCCTGCCGGGTCATAGACATAGCTGCCCGCCGAATGGTCCATGGTGTAGCTGGTGGGTGTCTTGCCGTCGACCTTCTTGTAGTAGATCTTGAAGTCCTTGGCGACGGCTGCCAGCTGCTCGGGCGAGCCGTACAGCGCCAGGAAGCTGGGGTCGAAGTTGGCCATGTAGGCCTTGAGCACCTCCGGCGTGTCGCGCTCGGGATCCACCGTCACGAAGATGCCCTGCAGGCGGTCGCCGTCCTTGCCCAGCATCTTCTTGACCTCGGCCAGCTCCTGCATGGAAGTGGGACACACGTCGGGACATTGCGTGAAGCCGAAGAAGACCACCACCACCTTGCCCGCGAAGTCCTTGATGTGGCGCGCCTGGCCGTTGTGGTCGGTCAAGGGGATGTCGCGGGCATAGTCCGCGCCGGTGATGTCCACGCCGCGAAACTCTGCCTTTTTCTCGGAACAGGCACTGAAAATGCCCGCAGCGCTTATGGACAAAGCGGCAAAAGCTATCGTTTTAAGAGCACTTCTTTTGAGCATGGGCATGGTCGGGTTCACAGCACGTAATGGTCCACCAGGAGGGCTGCAAACAGAGCGCTCAGGTGAATGAGGGAAAAGCGGAAGGTCTTGCGCGCCAGCGCGTCCGAGTAGTTGCGCCACAGCGCGAAGCCGTAGCCGCAAAAGCCTGCGCTCAGCACCACGGCGGCGGCCAGGTAGATCCACGAACTCATGCCGTAGACGAAGGGCATCAGGCAGCCCGCGAACAGGATCAGGGTGTACAGGAATACCTGCAGGCGGGTGAACTCGTTGCCATGCGTCACCGGCAGCATGGGCAGGCCGGACTTGCGGTAGTCCTCCACCCGGTACAGGGCCAGCGCCCAGAAGTGGGGAGGCGTCCACAGGAAGATGATGAGGAACAGGATGAGCGCTTCCGGTCCCACATCGTTCGTCATGGCCGCCCAGCCCAGCACGGGGGGCATGGCGCCGGACGCGCCGCCAATCACGATGTTTTGCGGCGTGAGGGGCTTGAGGATCACCGTGTAGACGACCGCATAGCCCACGAAGGTGGCGAACGTGAGCCACATCGTGAGCGGGTTCACCCAGAAATACAGCAGCGCGGACCCCGCCGCGCACAGCACGGCCGAGAACAGCAGCGTCTGCGCGTTGGACAGTTCTCCCTTGGCCGTGGGGCGCCAGGCGGTGCGCTTCATCTTGGCGTCGATGCCCTGCTCCACGATGCAGTTGAAAGCGGCTGCCGCGCCGGCCACCAGCCACACGCCCGCGCAGGCCAGGGCCATCAGCCCCAGCTGCGGTGCGGAAGGAAGCCCAGGCACGGCCAGCACCATGCCGATGAGTGCACAAAAGACGATGAGCTGGACCACACGGGGCTTGGTCAGCGCATAGAACTGCGACAGGCGCGAGGGCGGGGAAACAACGGCGGGGGCAGCAGCACTCATGCGGACACTCTCGATGCGCCCGATGGCGCGGAAAACTCTTGGGGCGCGGATGCCGCGCGGCTGGACACCAGGGCCCAGGTCAATACCACCACCAGCGCCGCGGCGCCGCCGGTGTGCAGCACGGCGGCCACCAGCGGCCAGTCCAGAACCACGTTGGACAGGCCCGTGGCCAGCTGCAGCAGCGCAAGCCCCGCCAGCCAGCGGCACTGGGCGGGCAACACGTGCGCCCGCCGAAGGCCCCACCACACGATGCCCAACGCTGCGAGCACTGCATAGGCCATCAACCGGTGCGCATAGTGGATGGCCGTGAGGCCCGCGAAGCTGATGTGGCTGCCATCCTGCAGCATGCCCAGCGCGCGCCAGACCTGGAAACCCTGGCCAAAGTCCATCTCGGGCCACCAGCTCCCCTGGCAGGTGGGAAAGGTGGTGCACGCCAGCACCGCGTAGTTGGTGCTGACCCATCCGCCCAGCACCACTTGCAGGGCCACGAGCACGCTGGTGGCGACCAGGCCCCAGCGCAGCCCCGTCGAGAGGCGCACGGGCGTGCGGCCCTGGGCGCGGTGGGTATGGCGAACCGCCTGCACGCACAGCAGCGCCAGCAGCACCAGCCCCCCGATGAGGTGCAGCGTGACGATGGCTGGAAACAGCTTCATCGTCACCGTCAAGGCGCCAAAGGCCCCCTGCAGGCAGACCCAGAACAGCGTGAAGGTGGGCCACCACGGGCTGACGGGAGGCCCCTCGCCCCCGTCGCGGCGGGCCTTGCGGTGCTGCACCCAGGCCGACACGGTGAGCACGATGATGAGCACGCCCACGCCGGTGGCCAGGTAGCGGTGGATCATCTCGACCCAGGCCTTGCCATGGGTCACGGGGCCGGTGGGCATGGCCTGCTGGGCGGCGGAGATCTCGGTGTGCGCGCCCACGGGGCTGGCGCTGCCGTAGCAGCCGGGCCAGTCAGGACAGCCCAGGCCCGAATCGGTCAGGCGCGTGAAGGCGCCGAACAGCACCAGGTCGAAGGTCAGGAACAGGGTGAGCACGGTCAGCGCCTGCAGGCGCCGCATGGGAGAGCTGCCACGGTTGCGCAGACCGACCCAGGCCAGGGGGCCGAGCGCTATCAGCACGCCCAGCAGCATGAGCCGGGCGATGGGCGCCAGATCGTAGAGCGGCTGGGCGTCCATCACGGCTTTCCGGGGCGTCCGGCTTCATCCCAGGAAGACGACGCGCGCAACAGGCGTTCAAGATCCCGCTTGGCCTTGGCCGCGCCGGCCGTGTCCATCGCCGCAGGAAACCGCATCATCCAGTTGCCCATCGGGTCCACGACATACAGGTGCTCGGCGGACCGATGGCCTTCGGCGGGGGCCAGCCAGGCGCCCAGCGCGGCGCCGTCCACCCGCAGCACCGTCGCCTTCTGCAGGGCGGGCGCGAGCTCGGCCGGCACGCTGGCGGCATCATTCACCAGCCAGACCCAGTCCACCCGGTCTTTTTCCTTGCCCAGGCTTTCACGCAGCTGGCGCTGCAGGTACAGGTGCTTCTGGCAGTCCGCGTCGCAGGCACCGCCCGCCACGCTGACCAGGAGCCACTGCCCCTTCAGAGACGCCAGCGAGACGGCATTGCCGTCCAGCGACGTGGCGTCGACCTGCGGCATGGTGCGCTGGGGGTCGATCAGTTCGCCGTAGTTGCGGCGGCCCTCGGGGCGAACCACGTAGTAGGTGAAATACGAGGCGATAACCGGGGCCGCGCAGATGAGCAGGACGCCGAACATCTTCCATCGCCCATGGCGGGCACGCTGGGCCGTGGCCACGGCGCCGTCCGCCGGGGGCAGCGTGTGCACGGTGAGGCCCAGAGGGTGGTCCCCATGGGCCTCAGGCGGCAGGCTGGCTGCGCGGGCGAATGAAGCGTCGGACGATTTGGAACCAGACATAGAGAAGTGCAATCAGGCCGCAGAGCCCGAACCATTGAAATGCGTAACCGTAATGCTTGTCGACGCCCGCGCCGACCACGGGCCAGTCGCGTTGCAGCCCCTCGCCTGCTTCGCCCGCCTGCAACACCGTGAGGTTGGCGAGCGCAAGACCGGTTTCGGTGCGGAACGCTGCCAGGTCGAGATTTTGCCGGATGCGGGAAGACCCCTGTGCGCTATCGGCCCCCTGGAAGTCATACAGGCGCGAAGGCGGGAGCGCCACGCGGCCCTGCACGCGCACCACCTGGTCCTGCACGGTCTGCACCCGCGGCAGCTGCGTGCGATCCTGGAAGTTGCGAGCGGCCCAGCCACGCTGCACCAGCACCACCGCGCCGCTGCCTTCGGCCAGCTGCAGCGGTGTCAGCACGAAAAACCCGGGGCGGCCGTGCATCTGGCGGTTGTCAAGGTACACGGTGTGCTCCGGCAGCCACCGGCCTTCCAGCACCACGGCACGGTGCACGAGCGCTGCCGCATCCGGCTGCGCCGCGGCCGCGAGCAGCGTTCTGGCGTCGACGGCGGGCATGCGGCCACGCTCCTCCAGCCTGGCTTGCAGGGCCTCCTTCTCCGCGGCGCGCGACAGCTGCCAGCGGCCGAGCGAGGCCGTGGCCAGCATGCCGGCCACCGCAGCAAGGGTGATCAGCCAGAAACGCAGGCCCAGGGGACGACGTGACACTGTCACAGGATAATGTTCTCCATGAAATACCTCGTAGTGGTGGCGTTCATCGCCATTCTGGCCAGCCTGGCCTCCGCCCTGTTCTTCATGATGCGCAATGGCCGCAACGACAAGGCCAAGGGCAGCCACATGGCCAAGGCACTCGCGGTGCGCGTGGGGCTCTCCATCGTGCTCTTCCTGTGCATCCTGGTGGCGTGGAAGCTGGGCTACATCCAGCCCACCGGCCTGCCGGCCTCCCGTTGACCGGGGCCATGAAGCGGCAGTGGCCCAAGCCCCCGCATACCCCCTTCTCATCCCGCCCTGGCCCTGCCAACAAAAAAAGCGCCGCGAGGCGCTTTTTTGTTGGCAGCGTGCCTGGTTACATCCAGTAGACCAGCACGTACAGGCCCAGCCACACCACGTCCACGAAGTGCCAGTACCACGCGGCGCCTTCGAAGCCGAAGTGCTTGTCCGCGGTGAAATGCCCCTTCTGCAGGCGCAGCGTGATCACCAGCAGCATCAGCATGCCCAGGAACACGTGAAAACCGTGGAAACCCGTGAGCATGAAGAACGTGGAGCCGAACACGCCGGAGCTGAGCTTGAGGTTCAGGTCGGTGTAGAGATGGAAGTACTCGTAGCCTTGCACCAGCAGGAACACGAAGCCCAGCAGCACCGTGGCCCACATGAAGCCGATGGTCTTGCCACGGTGGTTTTCGCGCAATGCATGGTGGGCAATGGTCAGCGTCACGCCCGACGTCAGCAGCAGCGCCGTGTTGATGGTGGGCAGCCAGAAGGGGCCCACGGTCTGGAAGGGTTCGACGATGCCGGCCGGCGAGGCGGCGGCACCGGCGGCAAGGCTGGGCCAGACCGCCTTGAAATCGGGCCACAGCAGCGCGTTGTCCAGGCTGCCCAGAGCGGGCACCGAGTGCGAACGCGCCCACCACAGTGCCGTGAAGAACGCGCCGAAGAACATCACTTCCGAGAAGATGAACCAGCTCATGCTCCAGCGGTACGACAGGTCGATCTTGTGGCCGTACAGGCCGCCTTCGCTCTCGCGCACCGCATCGCCGAACCACTGGTACAGCGTGAACAGCCACCACACCAGGCCCAGTGCCAGGGAATACTTGCCCCAGTCGTGGCCATTGATCCACTGGCCCGCGCCCAGAATGACGAAGAACAGACCGGTTGCCGCCATCACCGGATGACGCGACTCTGCGGGTACATAGTAGTACGGGGTTCCGCCGTGGGTTGATGCACTCATTTCAGCTCCTGACTCTCAAAATCTTTGTTTTCGGCTTTGTTGTTGCGGATACGGTTCCAGCAACCCATTCACACGACCCAGTTCACCAACACGATCAGGCCGATCACCAGCAGAAAGACGGCCACCAGCCCCACCACGATGATATGCAGCGGGTTGAGCTTTTCGACATCCTGCTGGTACTCGCTGCCCTTGCGCAGACCTATCAGCGACCAGGCCACCGCCCGCACCGTGCGCAGCAGCGATCCCTTGCGCTCGTGGGGCTTCACCACCGGCTGCTCCACTGGCGTATTCATGAACCCGCTCCCGCCGCTGGAGAGACCAGGGGCGCGGACAGGCCCACGGCGGCAGTGGACTGCGGTGCTGCCGGCGTCTTGCCACCCACCTCGAAGAACGTGTAGGACAGCGTGATGGTCGTCACGTCCTTGGAAATACGCGGATCAATCACAAATGCCACGGGCCATTCCTTTTTTTCTCCAGGCTCCAGCGTGTACTGGTTGAAGCAAAAGCACTCCAGCTTGTTGAAGTGCGCCGCGGCCTGGCGCGGTGCATAGCTCGGTATGGCTTGCGCAGCCATGCGGCGGTTCTGCACGTTCTGGAACTCGTACATCACGGTCGTCAGCTCGCCCGGGTGCACCTGCACCGAACGCTGGGCGGGCTTGAAATCCCACGGGCCGCGCGCGTTGGCGTCGAACTCCACCGTGATCGTGCGGGTCTTGTCCACCTGCGTGTTGCCCGGTACCTTGACATCCTTGCCGGCCACGCCGTTGCCGGGCACCTGCCGCTCGGACAGCGACAGGATGTTGATGCCCGTCATCTCGCAGATGTGCTTGTAGATGGGGATCAGCACATAGCCGAAAGCGAACATGCCGGCCGCGATCACGACCAGCTTGCCGACCATCTTGGCGTTTTCGCGGTGCAGGCTCATGGCAGGTGCGGGCTCAGCGGGACAGCAGAACGACCTTGACCATGAACCCGACGAAGAACACCACCGCGACGGACGCCAGGATCAGCGCCATCCGCAGGTTGCTCTTTTTCTGTTCGGGTGTCATGGGCATGGTGTTCAGCCGATCACGCGGGTGGCCGTGGCGTCCAGCTTGGGGGGATTCTCGAACGTATGGAAAGGTGCTGGCGACGGGACTTCCCATTCCAGGCCTTCGGCGCCGTCCCAGGGCTTGGCCGCAGCCTTCTCGCCCTTGCCGCGCATGGCGGGGATGATCACCGCCACGAAGAAGTACACCTGCGCGAGACCGAAGCCCAGCGCGCCCACCGAAGCGATGGCGTTGAAGTCGGCGAACTGCATCGGGTAGTCGGCATAACGGCGTGGCATGCCGGCCAGGCCCAGGAAGTGCATCGGGAAGAAGGTGATGTTGAAGAAGATCAGCGAGGACCAGAAGTGGATCTGGCCGCGCGTTTCGGAATACATCACGCCGGTCCACTTGGGCAGCCAGTAGTACACGCCCGCGAACATCGAGAACAGCGAGCCGGCCACCAGCACGTAGTGGAAGTGGGCCACCACGTAGTAGGTGTCCTGCAGCTGGATGTCGATGGGCGCCATGGCCAGGATCAGGCCGGTGAAGCCACCCATGGTGAACACGAAGATGAAGCCCACGGCGAACAGCATGGGGGTCTCGAACGTCATGGAGCCGCGCCACATGGTGGCGATCCAGTTGAAGATCTTCACGGCCGTGGGCACGGAGATCAGCATGGTGGCGTACATGAAGAACAGCTGGCCCGTCACGGGCATGCCGGTCGTGAACATGTGGTGTGCCCACACGATGAACGACAGGATGGCGATGGAGGAGGTCGCGTACACCATGGAGGCGTAGCCGAAGAGCTTCTTGCGTGCGAACGCGGGCACGATCTGGCTGATGATGCCGAAGGCCGGCAAGATCATGATGTACACCTCGGGGTGGCCGAAGAACCAGAAGATGTGCTGGTACATCACCGGGTCACCGCCGCCGGCGGGGTTGAAGAAGCTGGTGCCGAAGTGGCGGTCCGTCAGCGTCATGGTGATGGCGCCAGCCAGCACGGGCATCACGGCGATCAGCAGGTAGGCGGTGATCAGCCAAGTCCAGGCGAACATGGGCATCTTCATCAGCGTCATGCCGGGCGCGCGCATGTTCAGGATGGTCACGATGATGTTGATCGAGCCCATGATGGACGAGGCACCCAGGATGTGCATCGCGAAGATGCCGGCGTCCATGGAGGGGCCCATCTGCAGCGTCAGCGGCGCGTACAGCGTCCAGCCGGCGGCGGGTGCGCCACCGGGCATGAAGAACGAGCTCACCAGCATGATGGCCGCGGGGATCATCAGCCAGAAGCTGAAGTTGTTCATGCGCGCGAAGGCCATGTCGGATGCGCCGATCTGCAGCGGGATCATCCAGTTCGCGAAGCCCACGAAGGCCGGCATGATGGCGCCGAACACCATGATGAGGCCGTGCATGGTGGTGAGCTGGTTGAACAGCTCGGGGTTCACCAGCTGCAGGCCGGGCTGGAACAGCTCGGCGCGGATCAGCAGTGCCAGGACGCCGCCGACCATCAGCATGGCGAAGGCGAACAGCAGGTACAGGGTGCCGATGTCCTTGTGGTTGGTGGCGAACACCCAGCGGCGCCAGCCGGTGGGGCCGTGGTGGTGGTCGTGGCCGTCGTGTGCGTGATCGCCCGCGTGCCCGTGATTGTCGAGAACTGCGCTCATTTTGGATTCCTCAATACGATAGGGCGATGATTACTTGCCACGCTGGGCCACGATTTCAGCAGGCTGCACCAGCTGGCCGGTCTTGTTGGACCAGGAGTTCTTCGTGTAGCTCACCACTGCGGCGATGTCGGTATCGCTCAGCTGAGCCCATGCAGGCATCGCGCCATTGGCCGCGCCCTTGAGCACGACCTGGATCTGCTTGGCATGGTCCGCATCCAGCACGATGGCCGAGCCGTCCAGCGGCTTGATGGGACCGGCGCCCTTGCCGTTGGCCTGGTGGCAGGCCGCGCAGTTGGCCGCATACACCTTCTCGCCGCGCTTCATGATGTCGTCCAGGGTCCACACCTTGGTGGGGTCGTCCAGCTTGGCCGCGGCCTTCTTCTTTTGCTCGCCCACCCAGGCGGTGTAGTCCTCGGCGGACACGACCTTCACGTGGATGGGCATGTAGGCGTGTTCCTTGCCGCACAGTTCGGCGCACTGGCCATAGTAGTCACCGATCTTCTCGGCGCGGAACCAGGTGTCGCGCACGAAGCCGGGGATCGCGTCCTGCTTGATGCCGAAGGCGGGCACCATGAAGGCATGGATCACGTCGTTGGCGGTGGTGATGATGCGGACCTTCTTGCCCACGGGCACCACCATCGGATTGTCCACCTTCAGCAGGTAGTTGGCAGGGGCATCCTTGACGTTGCCGCTGTCGGACATCACGCGGTGGCTGCTGTCCAGCGTGGAGATGAAGGCCAGGCCCTCGCCTTCGCCGGTGATGTAGTCGTAGCCCCACTTCCACTGGTAGCCCGTGGTCTTGATGGTGAGGTCGGCATTGGTCGTGTCCTTCTGGGCCACCAGCACCTTCGTGGCGGGCAGGGCCATCAGGATCACGATGATGAACGGAACAATGGTCCACACCACTTCCACCGTCACGGACTCATGGAAATTGGCCGATTTGGCGCCCTTGGAACGGCGGTGCTTCCAGATCGAGTAGAACATCACGGAGAACACTGCAACAAAGATCACCGTGCAGATGATCAGCATCATCCAGTGCAGAAAATGCTGCTCTTCTGCGATCTTGGTGACGGGCGGCGCCAGGTTCAGCTGGTTGACTGCGGGGCCGCCAGGCAGGTCCTGAACGGCATGGGCTGCGGAACCCACCCATGCACCGGCAATCAGCAGCAGAGAAGCCAGCTTGTTGGAAATGCTCTTCATAGTTCTCACTTACTTCTAAGCCTCAATTTAACCAATCCCTTTCGCGCGCCTGCGTGGGGTCAGGCGGCGCGCAAGGCCATGCGGATCTCCGATGCCAGGACCGGCCGAAGCTCGGGGCGCACGTAGCGCCCCACTTCGACCGAACGGCCCTGCGCAGACAGCATGATCAGCGAACGGTCTCCGGTCTTGGGTTCTACGCGAACCCGGCTCCGGTCAAACTCGGCACGCTCCAGCTTGCCTGCTGTCTCCAGTTCCACCACGAGGCGCGAGCCCTGCAGTGAAATCCTCTCGCCATCCGCCGCATGGCGACCGTACATGGCGAATGCAATTCCTACAGCCACGATTTCGAGCCATGCGAAGGGCATGACCAGACGGGCACCGAGCATCCAGAAGAAAGCCGCGATACCCAGCGACACCAGGCACAGCGACAGGTACGTCCAACCCAGTTGCGCCGGCGTGACCGAGCAATTGCGAACGAGACGCCAGTCGATGCGCTGACCCGACACCGTGGCAAAACGAAAAACCAAGCCCGTCACCAGAAGTGCTCACAAGACTGCCGGCTGAAAGGTGCCTGCCATGCGTTGCCGCGACAGGCGCAGCCTGCAAGGTTGCGCGGGAAGATGCCCGAAATCTCAATAACCCGGAATTGTAGCGTGCCTTGTTCCATGTCATTGACACGGAGTTACAGACTAGCTCTCCTTGCCGCCCTGTCGCAGCATGGTGCGCATGTCCTGCAGCGACACGGCGCTGCTGGGGCTCACGCGCACGCGCGGCGCGGGCTTGAACGCATGCCCGTAGATGATCTCGAAGGTCAGCGCCAGTTGCCCTGCGTTGCCAGGGTCCGCCAGCCGGTGCGCCAGCGCTTCGTACAGCCGCTCGCGCCAGCGCCGCCCGCGCAGCGCGCCAAAACGCGCGGGGTGCAGGTTGCAGCCCAGTTCCTGCAACTCCCGCACCAGCCGCTGCGGGGTGGCGAAGGTCAGCGTGATGCGCTCCATGTCCATCACAGGCTCGGCAAAGCCCGCGTGCACCAGCATGTCCCCCCAGTCGTGCATGTCCGTGAACGCATGCCCGGCAGGAGGCCAGCCCAGCTCGGCGTACACCGCATGCAGCTCGCGCAGCGTGTCGGGGCCCAGGCACGAGAACATCAGGTAGCCATCCACGGCCAGGGCACGGTGCCATTGCGCGATCAGCGCCTGCGGGTCCGCTGCCGTGTGCAGCGCCATGTTGGCCCAGAGCATCTGCACGCTCGCATCCGCCGGCGCACCCAGCTGCGGGTTGCCGGCGCCCCAGCGGGCGGGACTCCACCAGGGCCTGGCCAGGGCCTGCCGCGCCACCTCCTGGCAATGCGCGGCCGTCTCGTAGATCTGGCAGCGTGCCTTGGGAAAGCGTGCGCTCACCAGCGTATGTGCGTGCAGCCCTCCGCGCACCGCATCCCAATGGCACCACGATTCGGGAGCCTGGCGGATCCACTGCAGGCGGTCCTCCATGCGGCGCGCCACCTCCTCATGGAGCCAGGGGGACAACGCAGGGGCCGCCGCATGCCAGCGGGCCGCAGCAACGGGATCAATGGTGGGGGGACGCTCGGAGGGCATGGCAGGACGGGCGAGTATATTGATTCATGCTTTTCACGGGCTTGCTAGGGATTTCGCGCCCTCTTCGCACCTGGGCGGACAAGGTGCCCAGCCAGTGCGCCGTCTGCCATGCATGGCCGTCGCAGCGGATCTGCAATGCCTGCGCGGCGCGCTTTGCCCAGCCCGCCACACGCTGCCAGCGCTGCGCCCTGCGGGTCCCCCCGGGGGTCGCCGTCTGCGGCGCCTGCGTGCACAGCCCGCCCAGCTTCGATGCCTGCGTGGCCGCCGTGGACTACGCCTACCCATGGGCCGACGCGCTCGCGCACTTCAAGTTCCGGGGTGACCCCGGGTGGGCCAGGGCCCTGGCCACGCTGATGCGCAGCACGCCCTGGATGGAACCGGCCCTGGACGCGGCGGACCGCGTGCTGCCGATACCGCTGTCGGCCGAGCGCCTGCGCGAGCGGGGATTCAACCAGTCCGCGCTCCTTGCAAGGCATCTGGCAGGCCCCAGGAGCGACACCCGGACCCTGCTGCGCCTGCACGCCAGCGAGGCACAGAGCGGACTGCCGCGGGCGCAGCGCCTGCGCAACCTGCGGGGTGCGTTTGCCATCGAGCCCGCGCATGCGGCGGCCCTGCGGGGCCAGCGCGTGGTGCTGGTCGACGATGTGATGACCACGGGCGCCACGATGCAGGCCGCCACGCTGGCACTGCGCGAGGCGGGCGTGGCGCATGTCACCTGCGCAGTCCTCGCGCGCACGGGGCTGGACTAGCGGGATACTTTTGATTACGAGCGGTTGCTCAACTCACACGCCGGGCGATGACAATAGCCAGCATGTTCCATATCGTCCTCGTCGAACCCGAGATCCCGCCCAACACCGGGAATGTGATTCGCCTGGCGGCCAACACCGGGTGCACCCTGCACCTGGTCGAGCCCCTGGGGTTCACGATGGAGGACAGGCAGATGCGGCGTGCGGGGCTCGACTACCACGAGTACGCCCAGGTGCAGATCCACCCCGGCTGGACCGCCTTCCTGCGCGATGCCCAGCCCGACCCCTCCCGCATGTTCGCCATGACGACCCACGGCTCCCAGCCGGTGCACTCCACCTGTTTCCTGCCGGGCGACTGGCTGGTGTTTGGCGCCGAGACGCGGGGGCTTCCACCCGAGCTGCGCGACAGCTTCCCACCCGCGCAGCGCCTGCGGCTGCCGATGGTGGCGGGCCAGCGCAGCCTGAACCTGTCCAACGCCGTGGCGGTGACGGTGTTCGAGGCCTGGCGCCAGAACAGTTTTGCGATGCCCGATGGCGAGATCACCGTCGAGCCAGAAGGCACCATCATCAGCGGATTCGCCCAGCTGGGCTGACGCAGGCCGTTCATCGCCGCCTGCGGCCGGCCGGGGGAACATGACCCGGCCACCAGAGCGGAAACCGCCGCCCCAGCCAGCCCGCTAGCCTGCCTGCCCGCGCTGTTCGGCCATGGCCAGGGGCACCTGCTCGCTCAGGAAGTCCAGGAACACCTTGGTGCGCGCGGGCAGCATGCGGCCCGAGGGCAGCGCGGCATAGATGGTGTAGCGCGAAAAGATCCACGCGGGCAGGATGTGCACCAGCTCTCCGCGGGCCAGGTGTTCTTCGGCCAGCAGGCGCGACGTGACCGCCACCCCCGCGCCGTCCACCGCCGCGCGCAGCAGCAGCTCGGTGCTGACGGACTGCAGCACCGCCGGCATGTCGATTTCCTGGGCCGGCAGATTGCCGGAGAGGGATTGCAGGCGCAGCTTGCGGCCAGGCCCCGTCTGGGAACGGGCGGCCATGCCCGAGTCGCGCAGGTAGTCGTGCTGCAGCAGGTCCTGCGGCTCGCGCGGAATACCCTTGCGCTCCAGGTAGTCGGGCGACGCCACCACGATGGCCTCGCCCTTCAGCAGCGGGCGCGCCACGATGTTGGCGTCGAAGTCCTCTCCCGCCACCATGATGGTCACATCGTATTCGTCCACCCGCGCCGAGGCATAGGCGTCCAGGTCGATGTCGAGCAGCAGCTTGGGGAACTCCGCATGCCACAGCGCCACCATGGGCGCCAGGAAGTTGGTGGCCAGCACCGGGGCCGCGACGATGCGGATGGTGCCGCGCAGGTCGCGCGTGTTCGCGGCGGCGGCCGCCTCGGCGTCATCGATCTCGTGCAGGATGGTGCGCACACGCTGCAGGTAGGCATCGCCCGCATCGGTGAGGGCCAGCTTGCGGGTGGTGCGCTGCAGCAGGCGCGTGCCCAGGTGCTGCTCCAGTTCGGCCACCATGCGGGTGACCACGGGGGGCGACATGTCCATGGCCCGGGCGGCGGCGGCAAAGCCGCCCTCCTCCACCACGCGCTCGAACACCTTCATGGCTTGCAGGCGGTCCATGGGTCAGACCTCCTGCCCGCGAGCGGCCAGGCTCAGGCGGGTGCCCCGAAATTTCTCGCAAGCGATTCGGCCACGCACACGGGTTTGTCGCTGCCCTCGCGTTCCACGGTCACCAGCCACGTCATCTGCATGCCATCGGGCGCCACCGGCTCGGCCGCCTGCAGCGTGAGGCGCGCGCGCAGGCGGCTTCCCACCGGCACCGGCGCGGTGAAGCGCACCTTGTTGAGCCCGTAGTTCACGCCCATGCGCGCCCCCTCGATGGTCAGGCCCGCCTCGAAGAACTGCGGAATCAGCGACAGCGTGAGAAACCCGTGGGCAATGGGCGCGCCAAACGGCCCCGCTTTCGCACGCTCGGGGTCCACGTGGATCCACTGGTGGTCGCCCGTGGCCTGGGCGAACAGGTTGACCTGTTCCTGCGTGATGGTGATCCAGTCGGTCACGGCGACCTCCTGGCCCACGCAGGCGCTGACTTCGGAGTAGGAGCGAAAGATTTTCATCACCCCAATGTAGCGCCGCAGCCGTGCGCGCCTTGTCTGGCACGGGACACCGTGCGCCCATCTGGCACACAACGCCAGCAACTGGCACTCCCCAGGCCAGTGCCACCGTGGATCTGGCTTTGCCAGTCCAGGGGTGGCGTCCCTCTCGGGGGACGGCGCGCAGCGCCTCAGGGGGGTTCATGTGTCTAGCCACGTACAGATTCCTTGCCATTGCTCCAGGTCGCGCGCCACACGGCCCGGCGCCACGTCGAACAGCGTGAGGCCATGCGCCGCCAGGTGGATGTAGTTCTGCGTGTCGCGCAGGTAGCCCAGCACCGGAAACCCCAGGTTGTCCACGAAGTGGTGCAGCTGCTCGGCGGCCTTGGTGCGCGCGTCCACGCGCATGCCCACGATGCCCACGGGCACGCCCGCCGCGTGGCGGTGCTCGGCCAGCTGGTCCAGGAAGCTGCGCGTGGCGAAGATGTCGAACACGCTGGGCTGCAGCGGCACGATGATCTTGTCGGCCAGCTTGAGCACGTCGTTCAGGCGCCAGCCGTGCAGGCCGGCGGGCGTATCAAGCACCGCATGCGTGGTGCCCTTGGGCGGGCGGCTGATCACGTCCGAGCTGAGGCCGTCCCAGGCGCCGATGGGGCGCGCGGCCGGCGGGCGCAGGCCCAGCCAGAGCCTGGCGGACTCCTGCCGGTCGGTGTCGCCCAGGATCACGGGATGCCCCTGGCTCGCAAAGTAGCCCGCGATGTTGGTGGACAGCGTGGACTTGCCCACGCCGCCCTTCGGGTTGGCGACAACAACTACTGGCATGACAACCTCCTTGGAATCCGCGCATCCATGAAAATACAAGCCAAATCAGCCCCTGACGCTTGATGGACAAGCGCCAGCAGCTATCAAAATCAAAGCATCAGCAACACGCTGGGGCCACCTCAGGCGTGCTGGCCGCCACGCTTGACGAAGAACAGCCCCGCGCCCACCGCCATCAGCAGGCCGCCAAACACGCGGTTCTGCGCGCGCACCGCACGCGCGCTGCGCATCAGGCGGCGCAGGGCGCTGGCCCCGAAAGCGTAGCCGTGCATCACCACCACGTCCACCGTCACCGTGGTGGCGGCCATCACCAGGAGCTGCGTCCACAGCGGGCGCGTGTCGGTCATGAACTGGGGCAACACGGCCACCATGAAGATGATGCCCTTGGGGTTGGTGGCATTGGTCAGGAAACCCGTCAGGCAGCGTTTTTTCCAGGTGCCTGCAGACGCGGCCTCATCGCCTTGCACGGGCGATACATCGCCGGAACGCCACTGGTTGAAGCCCACATAGATCAGGTAGCACGCGCCCAGCACCTTGACGACGCTGAAGGCCACCTCGGACGCCAGCAGCAGCGACCCCACGCCCGCCCCGGCGATCAGCAGGATCAGCAGCAGGCCCAACTGCAGGCCGAAGATGGTGGCGCCCGTCTTGCGCACGCCGAACGACAGGCCATGGCTCATCGACAGCACGGCCCCCGAGCCCGGCGACACCGCGATCAGGCACGACGCCGCGAAAAAAGCCAGCCAAGTCTGCAAGTCCATGAAACACCGCGCCTGTAATCCGAGAAGGGCACGCATCTTAACAACGCGCCCGCGCCGCCGCCATGGCATGCACGAAGAGCGCCTCCAGCGCTTGTCCCACCACCGCCAGATGCTATTAAAATTGAAGCACCGCAACAACATGCCTCGCCAGCCTCTCCACATCGCCGCGACGGTGCCAGAATCCTGACACGCCCACGCCCGCATCCCCGCGACGCCCCTTCCCCACGCCATCGCCCGCATCCCCCTCTATGGAACACGCCCCCACCTGGCTCACCTACGGCTTCCTGTACCTCACCGCGGCGGTGCTGGCCGTGCCCATTGCCAAGGCGCTGGGCCTCGGGGCCATCATCGGCTACCTCGCGGCGGGCATCGCCATCGGGCCGTGGGGCCTGGGGCTGGTGAGCAATGTGCAGGACATCCTGCATTTCGCCGAATTCGGCGTGGTGCTGATGCTGTTCCTCGTGGGGCTGGAGCTGCAACCGAGCCGCCTGTGGGCGCTGCGCCGCCCCATCTTCGGCACCGGCACCGCGCAGGTGCTGGGCTGCGCGGCCGTGCTGTTCGCGCTGGGCGCCCTCGCCGGCCTGCCGTGGCGCGTGAGCCTGGTGGGCGCTTTAGGCCTGGCGCTGTCCTCCACGGCGATCGCGCTGCAGTCGCTGGCCGAGCGCAACCTCATGCGCACCCAGAGCGGGCAGGCGGGCTTTTCGATTTTGCTGTTCCAGGACGTGGCGGCCATCCCCATCCTGGCCCTGCTGCCGGTGCTGGGCGCCGCTGCGGGCGACGGCGCGGGCCACACGCCGGGCGAAATGGCGCTCGAGGTGCTCAAGATCGTGGGCGTGATCGCCGCCATCATCCTGGGCGGGCGCCTGCTGCTGCGCCCCGTGCTGCGCTGGATCGCCAAGAGCAACACGCCCGAGATCTTCACTGCCGCCGCGCTGCTGCTGGTGGTGGGCATCGCCTACCTGATGGTGATGGTGGGCCTGTCGATGGCGCTGGGCGCCTTCCTGGCCGGCGTGCTGCTGGCCGACAGCGAGTACCGGCGCGAGCTGGAGGCCGACATCGAGCCCTTCAAGGGCCTGCTGCTCGGCCTGTTCTTCATCGCCGTGGGCATGAGCATCGACTTCGGCGTGATCCTGCGCTCGCCGGGCCTCATGGCCGCCATCCTGGTCGGCTTCCTCGCGGCCAAGGCCATCGTGATCTACACGCTGGCCAAGCTGGTCAACATCCCGTACCAGGAGCGCCCGGTGTTCACGCTGCTGCTGGCCCAGGGCGGCGAATTCGCTTTCGTGGTGTTCCAGGCCGCCGCCGGTGCCAGCGTGTTCCCGGCCGAGACGGCCTCGCTGCTCATCGGCGCGGTGGCGCTGTCGATGCTGATCAGCCCGCTGCTGCTGGTGCTGCTGGACCGCGTGCTGCTGCGCCGCTACGCCCAGCTCAAGTCCGAGCCCCGGGCCGAGGAAATCTCCGAGCCCCAGGAGGCGCCCATCATCATCGCGGGCTTCGGCCGCTACGGGCAGATCGTCTCGCGCGTGCTGCTGGCCCAGGGCCTGCGCACCACCGTGCTGGACCACAGCGTGGAGATGCTGGAAGTGGCGCGCACCTTCGGCTACCGCGTGTTCTATGGCGACGCCACGCGGCTCGACCTGCTGCGCATCGCGGGCGCCGACCACGCCCGCATCCTGGTCATCGCCGTGGACGATGCCGAGCAGTCCCTCAAGATCGCCAAGCTTGCCCGCGAACACTTCCCCCAGCTGCAGGTGGTGGCCCGCGCGCGCGACGTCACGCACTGGAACAAGCTGCGCGACCTGGGTGTGACGCTGGTGCAGCGCGAACTGTTCGAGTCCAGCCTGCAAAGCGCGCACACGGTGCTGGAACTGATGGGCCTGGCGCCCGCCGAGGCCACGGCCATCACCCGGCGCTTTCGCACCCACAACATCGCCCTGGCCGACCGCATGTACCCGCACTACAAGGACCGCGCCAAGTTCATCGCGGTGGCGCGCGAGGGGCGCAACCAGTTCGCCGAGCAGATGGCCAAGGAGCGGCAGGAGAGCGCGGCGCTGGGGGCGGCGGGGGGCGCGTACCCCGGGTATGGCGAGCCCGGGAGCCCGCAGAGCGCCGACGGGGCGGCCAGCGCCCAGGACGTGGACAAAAGCAGGCCTTGACGCTGATCCATCAAGCGCCAAATGCTATCTATTCAATAGCAAATAACCGACGATTGCCGCGCGGGAGGGAGCACAGTCATGCGCGCCCGCAAGCGGTCGGTCTTTGCGGCGATGCGTGGCCGTCCGGCGGAACCGCGCAACGCGCACTGCGGCGCCGCTTGCATGGCCACCTCTCAAACGATAACTATTCGCATTAGAATACCCCCTCCTGCCAGCCAGCGTCCCGAAAAGCCACGCGAGCCAGCGCCTTCAGCGTTTGTCCGCCCTCGGCTTTCTCTCCATCGGGACTCCCATGTCTTTTCAGCCCTCGCGCGCGGCCCGTTTCTCGCCGCGCTCTTCGCTCGCCCCCTCTTCCTCCCCGTACCCCTGGGCCCGCAAGGCCGGGGTGTTTGCCCTGACCCCGCTGGCCCTGTGCCTCGCCCAGGCCGCCGTGGCACAGCAGGACGCCGATGCACCGGCGGCCGCCGCCCAGGTGGCCGCGCCGCAGCTCCAGGAAGTGCGCATCAATGCCAGCACCGAGAAGGACATGGGCTTTGCGCCCGTCGAGGCCCAGACCGCCGGCAAGGCGCCCATGCGCCGGCTGGAGACCCCGCAGTCCGTGAGCGTGGTCACGCGCGAGCAGATGGAGTCGCGCCAGATCACCAACGTGCAGCAGGCGCTGCAGACCGTGGCGGGCGTGAGCCCCGTCAACTTCGGGCGCCGGGGTTTTGACGACATCAACATCCGGGGCTTTCGCTCCACCGAATCCATCCTGGTCGACGGCCTGGTGCAAAGCCCCGGCATGTGGGCCAAGCTGCAGCCCTACGGCTACGAGCGCTTCGAGGTGCTCAAGGGCTCGGCCTCGGTGCTCTACGGCCAGGTGCAGCCCGGCGGCATCGTCAACGCGGTGAGCAAGCGGCCCAAGAAAGACGCGATCAACGAAGTGGGCGTGGAGGTGGGCAGCTTCGGCCAGCGCACGCTGCAGGCCGACGTGAACAAGCCGCTGTCCGAATCGGGCAAGACGGCGCTGCGCATCAATGCCCAGGTGTCCAACGCCGACGACCCCACGCAGTTCGTCTACCGCAAGGACCGGTGGTTCGCCCCGTCGCTGTCCATCGACCTGGGCGCGCAGACCGACCTGGTGCTGTTCGCCACCTACAGCCGCAGCGAGTGGATGCGCCAGCAGGGCATCACACCCTACGGCACGCTGCTGCCCAACCGCAACGGCACCCTGTCGCGCACGCTGTTCACGGGCGATCCTGCCTTTGGCGTGTACGACGTGGAGAGCACCACGCTGGGCTATGCGCTGGAGCACAAGGTGTCCGACGCGATGACGTTCCGCCAGAACGTGCGCTACGAGACCGAGAAGGGCACGGGCAACTTCGTCTCCAACCAGGCGCTGCAGGCCAACCAGCGGCTGCAGAACCGCCAGGCGTCGCGCCAGTACATGGACTATGACCTGCTGGCCACCGACACCTCGATGCTCACGCGCTTCGAGGCGCTGGGCGCCAAGCACCAGCTCGTCACGGGCCTGGACGTGCGCAGCGGCCACAGCCTGCTGGCCAGCCGCACCTGCCGCATCGGCGCGCTGGACTTGTTCGCGCCCGTCTACGGCATGCAGGCCACCTGCCCCACGGCGCTGACCAGCGACGCGCCCGCCAAGCTCACCGTGGCCGGTTTGTATGCGCAGGACCAGATCAAGTTCGGCCAGGACTGGACGGCCCTGGTGGGCCTGCGCCGCGACTGGTCCACCAACGACACGAACAACCGCGTGGCCAACACGCAGACACGCCAGAAGGACAGCGCCACCACGCTGTCCGCCGGCCTGGTGTATGAGTTCAAGCCCGGCTGGGCCGCGTACGGCAGCTACGGCGAGTCCTTCTTGCCGACCTCGGGGCTGGCCTTCAACGGCACGCCCTTCGTGCCCGAGACCGGCAAGCAGTGGGAAGCCGGTGTGAAATACGAGGCGCCGGGCGGCCAGATCACCGGAGCACTGGCGGTCTTCGACCTGGTGCGCGAGAACGTCACCACGGCCGACCCGGTGAACACCGGCTTCAGCGTGCAGACCGGCCAGCAGCGCGCGCGCGGCCTGGAGGTGGAGCTGGGCGCGGACATGAAGAACGGCTGGAAGCTGACCAGCGCCTACACCTACACGCAGACCAAGGTCACGCGCGACAACAACGCCGCCATCGTGGGCCTGCCGCTGAACCTCACGCCGCGCCACACGCTCACGGCCTGGGCCACCTACAAGCTGCCGCAGGTCCAGCGCGTGACGCTGGGCCTGGGCGGGCGGTATGTGAGCGAGCAGATCGGCTCGTATCCCTTCACGCTGCCGTCGTATGTGGTGGCCGATGCGTCCATCAGCTACGCGGGCGACAACTACCGCGTGACGGCGGGGGTGAAGAACGTATTCAACAAGGCGTACTACGACGGCGCGATCAACGCCAACGTGGTCTCGCCGGCGTTGCCGCGCAGCTTCAACCTGGGCGTGACGTACTTCTTCTGACGCAGCGCCATCGCCCCGCCACCGCGAGCCGACCATGACCAGCCAGCGCACCCTGAACCGCCTTTTCGTCCTGCACTCCTGGGCGGGCATCGTCACGGGGCTGCTGATGTTCATCGTGTGCTTCTCGGGCGCGGTGGTGGTGTTCAAGAACGAGATCGACCTGTGGGCCAACCCGTCGCTGGCGCAGCTGCCGCGCTCTGCAACACCGGCCTCGCTGGATGCGGTGCTGACGCAGCTGCACACCCGCTACCCCGGCGCCACGGTGGAGACCATCGCGCTGCCCGACGCGGTCAACCCGAGCTACTTCGCCTTCGTGCGCGAGCGCGGCGCGCCGGCCAGCACGCGCACCAAGGTGGCCCTGCGCTCGGACACGGGCACGGTGGTGGGCCCGGTGGACAGCCAGCTCGGCCAGTACCTGCGCATGCTGCACGTGTTCCTGTTCTTCGGGCCGCGCTGGATCGTGGGCTTTCTGGGCGCCGCGATGCTGGTGCTCATCGTCACGGGCATCGTCATCCACCGCAAGATCCTGGCCGAGCTGTTCACCCAGCGCTGGGGCCGCAGCTTTCGCGTGGTGATGTCCGACCTGCACAAGTCCGCGGGCATCTGGGGCCTGGGCTTTCACATCCTGATCGCCACCACGGGGGCCTGGATGGGCCTGGCGCCGCTGTTCGAGCAGGGCTACAAATACGTGACCACCAGCAGCACCGAAGTCGCAGCCACCGCCAAGCCCGCGCGCAAGGCCGCTGGCGATGCCGCCGAGCCCGTGCGCATGCAGTCGCTGGATGCCCTGTACGCCACCGCGCAGCAGGCCGTGCCGGGGCTGGAGGCGCGCTACGTGTCGATGCGCCGCTGGGGCACCGACACCGCCGAGGCCAGCTTCACCGGCAACCTGGGCGGCCACCTGGCCAGCACCGCGCGGGTGGACATCCACGCCGCCACCGGCGTGCCCAGGAAGGTGCACGACCCGCGCACGGCGGGATTCTGGTCGCTGGTCAATGGCCTCATGGAGCCGCTGCACTTTGGCGACTTCGGCGGGTTGGCGCTCAAGTGGCTGTATTTCTTGCTGGGCATGACGCCCGCGTTCCTGTCGATCTCGGGCACCTTGATCTGGCTCGATGCGCGCCAGCAGCGCCGGCGCGAGGCCGAGGCCGCGCAGGGCGCATCGGCCAGCGGGATCGCGGCGGCGGGTTGAACCCCGCCTCGTTTCCCCCTTCTTTTCTGGTTTCTCCCGCCCGCACCATGCAACGCTTCTTCCTGGCCCTGCACGCCACCACGCCCGCCGCGCTCACCATGGCGGTGTTCGTGCACCTGTGGGGGCCGGCGGGCCTGCCGTCGCTGGCGCAGCGCCCGGTGTGGGCGGTGTGGGTACTCGTCGGGGCGTGGCTGCTGATGTCGGTGGCCGCCGCCTGGGCCCTGCGCGCGCTCGCGCTGTGGCGGGTGGCGCTGTGCGGTGCGGGCGCGATGCTGGCCGTGGCCGGCACCGTGGGGCTGGTGCTGGGCAGCGCGCAGGCCCTGGGCATGGGCGCCAGCCTGGTGGCCGTGGGCCTGGCGTGTGCGGGCGTCGCCGCCTTCATCGGGCCGCAGCGGGTGCAGGCGCACCGGCGCAAACCCGCGCGCCACACCGCCGTGGCCACCTCGGGCACGGCGGCGCACCCCATCGCCCCCCGCCCGCGCTGGCATCCGCGCGGATGGCCCCGATGCGGTGTGCCTGCGCACCTGCCCTTCTGGCTGAGCGGCCTGCTGGCGCTGGAATCGTTCCGCCTGGCCCACATCGTGGCCACCGAACCCGCGCGGTCCTCGGGCATGCTGGGCCTGCTGCTCGCATTCTTCGTGGCCCTGCCCGCCGCCACGCTGCGCCACTGGGCGCCCCGCGCCACCGCGCTGCTGTGGGCGCTGGCCGCGCTGGCCTATGGCGGCCTGGCGGCCAAGGCCGGGCTCGCGCAGTGGGCGGTGGTGTCGGTGCTGTGCGCCCTGGCTGCGGGCGCGCCGCTGCTGCTGCGCGTGCGGCGGGCGCTGCGCTGGCGGCGGGCGGGCCATGGGGCACGCCACGCGCCCGCCCCGGCCCCAGACCACCGCCCTCCGGAGGCCGCATGAACGAACTCACCGGTGTGTGTGCCGCGCTGGCCTCGCTGACGGCGCTGACCGCCTGGGCGCGCGCGGTCCCCACCCGCGCCTGGGGCGACGGCGCGGCCGCCGCGCCGACATCGCTGCGCAGCTGGGCCGTGGCCCTGGGCACGCTGGCGCTGCAGGCCCTGGCGGCCACGGCGGCGGCCGGGCTGGCCGCGGGGCTGGCGCTGGTGGTGGCGGCATGGATGGTGCTGGGCTGGCTGCTGGTGCTGGCGATGAACCAGTGGCCCGCCGCAAGCCTGCGCTGGAGCCGCCGCCTGGGCGCGCTGGGCGCCACGGGCTGTGGGCTGGCGCTGGCCTGGCAACTGCTTCGGGCGTGGGGCGCGGCGCCCTGAAGCCCCGGCGCGCGGCACCCTGGGGCGCCGGTGCATTGTTTTTTCAGATAAAAACAGGCTCCATCGCTTTGTCAACAAGCGCCAATAGCTATACATTCAATAGCAAAAGGCGATACAGGCAGGCGCCACACGCCGCCGCCAGCGCCTGCAGCGCCACGGCACAATCGCGCCCATGGATCAGCTGCTCGACGCCCCCTGGGTGCACACCCTGCGCTTCTTCCTGGAAGTGGCCGCCACCATCGCGTTTGCCCTCTCGGGCGTGATCGCCGCCGCGCGCAAGCGGCTCGACGCCGTGGGCGTGTGTGTGGTGGCGTTCGTCGCGGCCTTCGGCGGGGGCACGCTGCGCGACCTGCTGCTGGACCAGCGGCCCTTCTTCTGGATACGCCACACCGGTTTTGTCTGGGGCATCCTGGCCCTGTGCGTGGGCGCGATGCTGTTCATGCGCCAGCGCCACTTTCGGCCCACCGAGCGCGCCATGCTGCTGCCCGACGCGATTGGCCTGGGCCTGTTCGCGGCGGTGGGCGTGGACATCGCCACCGCCATCGGCATGCCGCCGATCATTGCCGTGATGATGGGCGTGACCACGGGCGTGTTTGGCGGCGTGCTGCGCGATGTGCTGTGCAACGAGGTGCCCCAGGCCTTCAGCGACCACCGCCCCTATGCGCTGTGCGCCTTCGCGGGCGGCTGGGCCGACGTGGCGCTGCGCCAGGTGCAGGCGCCGGACTGGGCTCCGCTCGTGGCCTGCGTGCTGCTCACGGCCGGGCTGCGCGGGCTGGCGCTGTGGCGCAACTGGCAGTTGCCCGCCTGGCGGGTGTGACAAGAAACCAGGGGCCGCCATCCCGGCCGCCGATCCGGCACACTGTGCCGCGTGGCACCACCGTGACAGCCCTGCACCGGCGCGGCCTGCACACTGGGCCGCGAGGAGTATCGAGACCATGACCCCGGACCACCCCACCCCCGCCGCCCTGCGCGCCACCGCACTCATCGACAGCGACGCCCCCGCCATCCAGGCCTTCGCGGCCGCGCATGCGCGCGGCGCCACCGACCGCGGGCGCGCCGTCGCCCTGTACCTGGCCGTGCGCGACGGCTTTCGCTACGACCCGTACCGCATCGACCTGTCGCCGCACGGCATGGCGGCCAGCACCGTGCTGGCCCAGGGCCATGGCTGGTGCGTGCCCAAGGCCGCGCTGCTCACCGCCGCGTGCCGCGCGGCGGGCATTCCCGCGCGCATGGGTTTTGCCGATGTGCGCAACCACCTCAGCACCGAGCGCATGCGCGAGACCATGAAGACCGACCTCTTCATCTGGCACGGCTACACCGACATCTGGCTCGACGGCCAGTGGCGCAAGGCGACGCCCGCCTTCAACATCGAGCTGTGCGACCGCTTTGGCCTGCTGCCGCTGGAGTTCGATGGCGAGAACGATTCGATCTACCACCCGTTCGACAAGACCGGCCAGCGCCACATGGAATACGTGCTGCAGCGCGGCGCTTTCGACGACATGCCGCTGGCGCGGATCGTGGCCGACTTCCAGGCCGTGTACGGCGGCTGGCTCGGTGGCGGCACCACGAGCGCGCTGCACGGCGCGAGCTTTGCGAGCGACGTGGAGCAGGAGGCGGCGCGATGACGCAGGCCCCGCTGGCGGCACCGGGCACCGCGCCCCAGGTCCCTGATGGCTTCGCGGCCCTGCCCTCGGGCGGCCCGTTCATCGAGCACAACGGCCCGCTGTACCTGCGGCACGAAGGTGCGGTGGTGAAATTCGGCTTTCGCGTGGAGCACCGCCATGTGAACCCCATGAACAACCTGCACGGCGGCATGATGGCCAGCTTCTGCGACATGCTGCTGCCGTTGTCGGTGCACCGCAAGAGCACCGAGGTGGCCGGCCGTTTCCTGCCCACCATCAGCCTGCAGATCGACTACCTGGCCCCCGCGCCGCTGGGCGCCTGGGTGGAGGGCGAGGCCGAGCCGCTGCGCGTCACCCGCTCGCTGGTGTTCGCGCAGGGCCTGGTGACGGCCGATGGCGTGCCCTGCGCGCGGGTGAGCGGGGTGTTCAAGATAGGCCCCACGGGCCCTGCCTAGCCCGCCCGGCGGCCAGGGCCGCCGTGGTGGCCGCTGTCACGGCCTGCAGGTGCGCAGGCCCTCGGCCCCGGCGGCGCGCGGCGAACACGGGCGCCTCGCCATGGCCGCATCGCCAGACCACGCCGGGTAGCCGCCCATGGCATGGGGAAGGGCTACGCCCGCGGCGCGGCAGCATCGCCCGCGATGCCCATCACTCCCACCACATGCTCCACGAACCGCGCGAGCTTGGGCAGCTGCCGCCGGTCCGGCGCATAGACCAGATGCACGGCGCGGGCCGCGGGCAGGCAGTGCTGCATCACCGGCACCAGGGCGCCACTGGCCAGGTCGTCGGCCAGCAGCACCTCGGGCTGCATGATCAGGCCCAGGCCGCGCAGCGCGGCCTGGCGCAGGCCGTCGCCCTGGTTGCACACAAAACGCGCGTTCTCGGGCCAGAAGAACTCCGCGTCGCCATCGCGCAGCGTCCATTCCACACGGCGCTGCCATACCGAATGGCTCAGGCACTGGTGGCGGGCCAGGTCGTCCGCGCGCCCGGGCGTGCCATGGCGCTGCAGGTAGGCCGGCGCGGCCGCGATCACCATGCGGTAGGGGCGCAGCGGGCGCGCCACCAGGCCCTCATCCACCACCTGGCCGATGCGCACGGCCACGTCGAAGCCCTCGCCCGCGAGGTCCACCACGCTGTCGGTGAGCTGCAGGTCCACGCGCACCTGGTCATGGCGCTGCAGGAAGTCGGCCACCAGCGGCGCGATGACGTGGTTGCCCAGCGTGAACGGCGCGCTCACGCGCAGCAGGCCCTGCGGCACGGCGCGGCTGCGCTCCACGGCGGACTCAGCCCAGCGCACCTGCTCCAGCACGCGCTTGCTGTCTTCGTAGAACGCGGCGCCCACCTCGGTCAGGCTGTTCTGGCGCGTGCTGCGCTGGAACAGGCGTGCGCCCAGGTGGGTTTCGAGCTGCTGGATGTGCTTGCCCACCATCACGGCCGACACCTGCAGCTGGCGCGCGGCGGCGGCGAAGCTGCCGGCTTCGACCACGGCCACCATGACTTCCATGTTGCGCAGTTTGTCCATGGGCTGATTCCTAATCAATGGTTAGCACAAGAAGAACTTCAATGTACTTTATGCATTGATTGATTCGCAAAAGAATCGGTGCCTGTCTGTTCCTCCACCCGTTCTTTTTCAAGCAAAGGAAAACACCATGTCCAAGATTCTTCTCATCGGCGCGAGCGGCACCATCGGCCAGGCCGTGCTGGCCAACCTGGGCGCGCGCCACGAGGTGATCACCGTGGGCCGCAGCAGCGGCACGCACCGCGCAGACTTTTCCCAGCCGGGCTCGGTCGCCAGGCTGTTCGAGGCGGTGGGCCAGGTCGATGCCATCATCAGCACCGCCGGCAACCTGCACTTCGGCCCGCTGGCCGACATGACGCCCGAGCAGTTCAACCTGGGGCTGCAGGACAAGCTGCTGGGCCAGGTGCAATTGGCTTTGATCGGCCAGAAGTACCTGACCGATGGCGGCTCCATCACGCTGACCGCGGGCATCCTGTCCATCGAGCCCATCCGCAATGGCGCCAGCGCCACGGCGGTGAACGCGGCCATCGAAGGCTTCGTGGCCGCCGCCGCCATCGAGCTGCCGCGCGGCCTGCGCATCAACGCCGTGAGCCCCACCATCCTCACGGAATCGGTGGGCGTGTACGGGCCGTTCTTCCCCGGGTTCGACACGGTGTCTGCCGAGCGCGCCGCGCGCGGCTACCAGCGCAGCGTGGAAGGCGCGCAGACGGGGCGGGTGTACCGCGTGCAATGATCACGGCCACCTGCACCCTACCCGTCTGGGCATGAAAAGAAAATAGCTGCTGCCGCTTGTCCAGCAAGCGGCAGCAGCTATCAATTTAGTAGCATCAATGATCGAAGGCGCAGATCAGTCCAGACTCGCGCCGGATTCCTTGACGACCTTGCCCCACTTCACGGACTCGGCCTGGATGAAGGCGGCAAACTGCTCGGGCGTTTCGCTGTACGTCTCGGCGCCCTGCTCGTTGATCTTCTTCTTCACCTCGGCCTGGTTCAGCACCTTGGCCAGCGCGGTGTTGAGCCGGGCCAGCACCGGTGCGGGCGTGCCGGCGGGCGCGAACATGCCGAACCAGGACGTGGCCTCGTAGCCGGGCACGCCGGCTTCGGCGATGGTGGGCACATTGGGCAGCTCGGGCGAGCGCTTGGCCGTGGTCACGGCAAGCGGCACCAGCTTGCCGCTGCGCACATGCTGGATGGCCGAGGGCATGTTGTCGAACATGATGCCGATCTGGTTGCCCAGCAGGTCGGTGACGGCCGGTGCGCTGCCCTTGTAGGGCACGTGCACCATGTCCACCTTGGCCAGGCTCTTGAACAGCTCGCCCGACAGGTGGATGGAGCTGCCATTGCCCGAGGAACCGAAGTTCACCTTGCCCGGGTTGGCCTTGGCGTAGGCGATCAGCTCCTTCACGCTCTTGTAGGGCTGTGCGGGGTTGGCCACCAGCAGGTTGGGCACATTGGCCACGCGCGTGAGCGGCGCGAAGTCCTTGATGGGGTCGAACGGCATCTTCTTGTACAGGCTGGCATTGATGGCGTGCGTGCCCACGGTGCCCATGAAGAGCGTGTAGCCATCGGCCGGCGACTTGGCCGCCAGCGCGCCACCGATGTTGCCGCCCGCGCCGGCGCGGTTGTCCACGATGACCGACTGGCCGAGTTCCGTGGTCAGCGCCTGGCCGATGATGCGGGCCAGGATATCGGTGGTGCCGCCCGCGGCGAAGGGCACGACGATGGTGACGGGCTTGGTGGGATAGGCCTGGGCCATGGCTGCGCTGCTGCCCAGCAGGCCACCAGCGGCGATGGCGGCGATGCCCGCGCAGGCAGCGGCCGACAGCGCGAAGCGGCGGGTGGTGTGGATGGAACGGGTCATGGTTTGTCTCCTTCAGGAAGGTGGATGAAATGGGTGTCACGAGCGCGGCATCCGCCGCGCCATGGCCTCAACCGGGCGCCAAGGCCCCGGGCGAGAACAGGGGGTGCGCCCCTTTCAGGGCTGCAGTGAAAATGCGTTCAGGTGGCTAGACAGGTGCCACGCCGAGCGTGGTACCACCGCACACGTACAACACCTGCCCGGTCACGAAACCGTTGTCGGGCGAGAGGAAGAACAGCGCCGCACGCGCCACGTCGTCGGGCGTGCCCATGCGGCCCACCGCAATACTGTTCAGGATGCGCTCGGTCTGCGGCGCGCCCTCGGGGTTGCTCTGGCGGAACAGTTCGGTGGCGATCGGCCCCGGGCCGATGGCGTTGACGGTGATGCCGTCGCGCCCCAGTTCCATGGCCAGCGTGCGCGTCATGCCGATCATCCCGGCCTTGGTGGCCGAGTAGACGACGCGGTCGCCCTTGCCCAGCGCGGCGCGCGACGACATGTTGACGATGCGGCCCTGGCCGCAGGCCCGCAGCGTGGACAGAAAGGCCTGCACCAGCAGCATGGGCGCGCGCAGGTGCAGGCCCACCACGTCGTCCAGCTGCGCGGTGGTGGCGGTGTCGATGGTGCCGGGGCGCGTCGCGCCCGCGTTGTTCACCAGGGCGGTCACGTTGTGCCTGGCGGCGATCTCTGCCGCGCGCTCGCGGGTCGATGCCTCGTCGGTCAGGTCGCCCTGGTACGAGGTGAGCAGCGGGTGGCTCCACGTGGGCAGCGCGTAGTCCAGGTTGACCACGGCGCGGCCCTGGGCGAGCACGGCTTCGGCAATGGCGCGGCCGATGCCGTTGCTGGCACCGGTGACGACGGTGACGGGGGTGGAGGAAGTCACTGCAGAGGCCACGGTCACACGCGCTCCAGAATGATGGCGATGCCCTGGCCCACGCCGATGCACATGGTGCACAGCGCGTACTGGCCCGCATGCTCGTGCAGGCGGTTCACGGCGGTGGTGACCAGCCGCGCGCCGCTGGCACCCAGCGGGTGGCCCAGCGCAATCGCGCCGCCCCAGGCGTTCACCCGCGCGTCGTCGTCCTTGAGGCCCAGGGCGCGCAGCACGGCCAGGCCCTGCGCGGCAAAGGCTTCGTTGAGTTCGATCACGTCCATGTGGTCGATGGTCAGGCCCGTCTGCGCCAGCACCTTCTGCGTGGCGGGCGTGGGGCCAAAGCCCATGATGCGCGGCGCCACACCGGCCACGGCCATGCCCACCACGCGGGCGCGGGGCTTGAGGCCGTACTTGGCGGCATGGGCTTCATCGGCCAGCAGCAGCGCGCAGGCGCCGTCGTTCACGCCCGACGCGTTGCCCGCCGTCACCGTGCCATCGGGCCGCACCACGCCCTTGAGCCTGGCCAGCGCTTCCAGGCTGGTCTCGCGGGGGTGTTCGTCCTGGCTGACGACGATGGCGTCGCCCTTCTTTTGCGGGATGTGCACGGGCACGATCTCGCGCGCCAGGTGGCCGTCCTTGATCGCGGCCACGGCGTTGAGCTGGCTGCGCAGCGCCATGCGGTCCTGCGCCTCGCGCTCGATGCCGAAGTCGGTGGCCACGTTCTCGGCGGTTTCGGGCATGGAGTCCACGCCGTACTTTTCCTTCATCAGCTTGTTGACGAAGCGCCAGCCGATGGTGGTGTCGTACACCGCGTTGTTGCGGCTGAAGGCGCTTTCTGCCTTGGGCATGACGAAGGGCGCGCGGCTCATGCTCTCCACGCCGCCCGCGATCATCAGGCCCGCCTCGCCCGCCTTGATGGCGCGCGCGGCGGTGCCCACGGCGTCCAGCCCCGAGCCGCACAGGCGGTTGATGGTGGCGCCGGGCACGTCGATGGGCAGGCCCGCCAGCAGGCTGCTCATGTGGGCCACGTTGCGGTTGTCCTCGCCGGCCTGGTTGGCGCAGCCGTAGAGCACGTCGGTCACCGCGGCCCAGTCCACGCCGGGGTTGCGGTCCATCAGCGCCTTGATGGGGATGGCGCCCAGGTCGTCGGTGCGCACGCTGCTCAATGCGCCGCCGTAGCGGCCGAAGGGGGTGCGGATGGCGTCGCAGATGAAGGCTTGGGTGGTCATGTTTTTTGTCTCCTCGGATCTCGGTGGATCGGCTCGTTGAAAAGGGAAGGGATTCGGGGCGCCCGCGGGTGCTCAGGTCGCCGGACGGATGGGCTGGCCCACCAGGCTTTCGAGTTCGGCGTGGGAAAGGCCCGGCACGGTGTCGATGAGCTGCAGCCCCGTGGGCGTGCAGGCCAGTGTGCACAGATCGGTGTAGATGCGCTTCACGCACGCGACACCGGTGAGCGGGTAGCCGCAGCGCTCGACGATCTTGCTCGCGCCCTGCTTGGTCAGCAGGTCCATCATCACCCAGGTCTGCTTGGCGCCGATGGCCAGGTCCATCGCGCCGCCCACGGCCGGGATGGCGCCGGGCTCGCCGGTGCTCCAGTTGGCCAGGTCGCCCGTGGCGCTGACCTGGAAGGCGCCCAGCACGCAGATATCGAGGTGCCCGCCGCGCATCATCGCGAAGCTGTCGGCGTGGTGGAAGTACGCGCCACCGGGCAGCAGCGTCACCGGCTGCTTGCCGGCGTTGATGAGGTCGTAGTCCTCCAGGCCTGCGGCGGGTGCCGGGCCCATGCCCAGGATGCCGTTCTCGCTTTGCAGGATGACCTCGCGGCCCGCGGGAATGTGGTTGGCCACCAGGGTGGGCTGGCCGATGCCCAGGTTGACGTAGGCGCCGTCGTGGATGTCTTGCGCCACCCGTTTCGCCAGTTCTTCTTTACTACGCTTTTGATAGCTGCTCACGCTTTATCCTTGTGCGGTAGAGGCCGATTTCATGCCGATTTCTTGAAACCACCCGCCTGCGTGGCCGTGCGGTCGATCTTGACCACATGGCTCACGTAGATGCCGGGGGTGACGATGGCCTCGGGGTCCAGCGCGCCCAGCTCCACCACCTCGTGCACGGTGGCGATGGTGGTCTTGGCGGCGGTGGCCATCACCGGCCCGAAGTTGCGGGCCGACATGCGGTAGGTAAGGTTCCCCCAGCGGTCGCCCTGCTCGGCCTTGATCAGCGCCACGTCGCCGTGGATGGGGAATTCGAGCACGTAGTGCCTGCCGTTGATCTCGCGCGTTTCCTTGCCGGCGGCCAGCTCGGTGCCGTAAGCCGTGGGGCAGAAGAAGGCGCCGATGCCCGCCCCCGCCGCCCGCAGGCGCTCGGCCAGGTTGCCCTGGGGCACGAGCTCGAGCTCCAGCTTGCCGCTGCGGTACAAGTCGTCGAACACATAGCTGTCGACCTGGCGCGGAAAGCTGCAGATGATCTTGCGCACCTGCCCCGCCTTGAGCAGCGCGGCCAGGCCCTGGTCGGCATTGCCGGCGTTGTTGTTCACCACCGTCAGGTCCCGGGCGCCCTGGGCGATGAGCCCGTCGATGAGCTCACCCGGAATGCCCGCCGTGCCAAATCCGCCTATCAACACCGTGGCACCATCCTTCACCCCTTGCAGGGCCTGGGCCACCGAGTCCGCCAGTTTGTTGATCATCGAAACGCTTTCGTGATTTGCTTGATCTTCGGTTTCAATTTGTTCGCTTATAGAACAAATGTTCGCATAAAGAATTATAGTAGGCGCACGTATGAATATCCAAACCCCTGACGCCAAAGACCCCAAGCCCAGCGACAGCTATGTGCAGTCGTTCGCGCGCGGGCTGGAGGTGATCCGCTCGTTCAGCGCGGCCACGCCGCAGCAGACGCTGAGCGAAGTGGCGGCCCGTGCGGGCCTCACGCGCGCGGGTGCGCGCCGCATCCTGCTCACGCTGCAGACGCTGGGCTATGTGGAGACGGACGGCAAGCTCTTTCGGCTGAGCCCGCGCATCCTGGACCTGGGATTTGCGTACCTTTCATCGCTGCCGATCTGGAACCTGGCCGAGCCGGTGATGGAGGACCTGGTGGAAGAAGTGCGCGAGTCGTCCTCGGCCGCCGTGCTCGACGGCCTCGACATCGTCTACGTGCTGCGCGTGCCCACGCACAAGATCATGCGCACGAACCTGGGCGTGGGCTCGCGCCTGCCCGCGCCCTGGACCTCGATGGGCCGCGTGCTGCTGGCCGGGCTGCCCGATGAGGAGCTGGAGGCCCGCCTGGCGCAGCATCCGCTGGAGCGCTTCACCGCGCACACCACCACCGAGCTGCCCGCGCTGCTGTCGCGCATCCGCGAGGCACGCCAGCAGGGCTGGTGCCTGGTGAACCAGGAGCTGGAGGAAGGATTGATCTCGATCGCCGCGCCACTGGCCGACCGCACGGGGCGGACGGTGGCGGCGCTCAACATCAGCGGGCAGGCCAACCGCACCAGCGCGGCCATGATGCAGGAGAGCCTGCTGCCCGCGCTGCTGCGCGCCGCGAAGACCATCTCGCGCATGATGGGTGCGCCGCGCGGCCGGGGCGAGTGAAGCCCGGGGCCCGGCGGCCGCCGGGCGGCTTCACGCCGGTGCCAGCCTGGCACCGGCACGGGCATTGCGCGCACAGGGCGCCCACGCTGGGGTGGTGAAGGCTCAGTTCTTGCGAAAGCCCAGCACCAGCACCACGCCGCCCAGCACCATCGCCCCCAGGCTCATCCACTGGGGAATGTTGACGGACTCTTTTTCCTTGACCGTCAGTTCCAGCGGGCCCAGCTTGGCCTGCGTGGTGTCCTTGGTGAAGCTGAAGCCCCCCGTCAGAAAACCTGCCAAGCCCAGCACCAACAAAAGCACACCAACGATTCGCATTGCATTCATGACAGATCTCCCAACACCGGGTATTCAGGGACTGCGGCAGAGCGGGCCCGGCTCCCTGTCCCTGCGCATCGCCAATGTAGGGCAGCTCCCGCCGCGCCCGCGTAGGACACCGCCGCTGCCGCGCGTCGCGCACCCGCCCCGGCGCGCCAGCCGCACTCCGGCGCCGCGTGCAACCCTGCACGCCCTGTGCGCCAGGGCTGCGTGCTACGCTCACGCCCCATGTTCAGCCCCTCCCAAGCCGACGTGCGCCGCTTTCTCTGCGGGGTGCACGCCAAGACCCAGGCCGGCGCGCCCATGGAAGCCATCGAGACGCTGGCCAGCCTGTGGATCGCCGAGCACCCCGAGTACCACACCGACCTGTCCGACGCCGATGCCGCCGTGGCGCGCAACTACGACGAGACGCCGGGCCAGACCAACCCCTTCCTGCACCTGTCCATGCACCTGTCGATCAGCGAGCAGTGCAGCATCGACCAGCCGCGCGGCATCCGCCAGGCGGTGGAGCTGCTGACCGCGCGGCTCGACTCGCTGCACGATGCGCACCACGCCGCCATGGACTGCCTGGGCGAGATGCTGTGGGAAAGCCAGCGCGCCGGCCGCCCGCCGGACGGCGAGGCCTACATCGCCTGCGTGCAGCGGCGGGCCACGCGGGACTGAGACGGATTGGCCTCCAACCGCATGGCGTCGTTGGTTCGCCTCGCCATGCTGCAGCCCTGTCCTGGGCTTCCCGCCTGGTTGCCCGGCTGCATGCAAATTCGCATGCGGCGCTGAACCCTCCCCGCTCAGCGCCCGGGCTTGCGCGCCTTGTGCGCCAGCGCGGTGCCGGCCAGCAGCAGCACCAGCAGGCCGAGCCCTTCCCGCGAGAACAGGGGCACCGGCACCGGGGTGGGCGATGCGCTCACGACCAGGGTCCCCGCCGCGCTGCTTGCCAGGAAATTGCCGTCGCCGGAGTAGCTTGCGGTCAGCGCCTTCGTGCCAGAGCCCTTCGGCCGCAGTGAGCAGCCTGGCGCCGCCGCGGCCGCCGCGTAGCTGCAGCTCAGGCCGTCGGTGGTGTTCGTGATCGTGATCGTTCCCGTCGGCGTGCCGCCCCCCGGCGCGGCCACCGCCAGCGCCGCCCACACCGTCACCGAACCGCCCAGACCGACCGGTCCCACCGCCTCCAGGGCGATACCCGTCGAAGCTGGCAGGACCTCGATGGCCACCGGATTGGACACCGAAGGCAGCGTGAAGCTGGCGATGTCGCCTGCATAGGCCGCCTGGACATCGTGCCGTCCAACGGGCAACTGGCGCGCGAGTGCCGCCCTGGCGGAGGTATCGAGCCCCGCATCGCCAAGGTCCGTCGCCGCGCCATCGGAAAAGTGCACGCTGCCGGCCGGCGGCCCCGCTCCCCCCGTCACTTCGGCCAGGAGCGTGATCGCCTGGCCGTAGACGAACGTGGCTCCGGCCAGCGGCTGAGCCAGGCGCACGCTCGACTGCTGTTGCACCGTCGTCTGCATCGATGCCCGGACCGAGGCATCGCCCTGGCTCGTCACGGTCAGCGTCCGCGGCCCGGCCGAGGCAAATCCGATGGGCCAGCCCACGCTGCCATCGCTCTGCGCGATCACGCCAGGCAGGACGTCGCCCGCCACCGAGCTCGTGATCCTCCATTTCGTCGTGTTGTCGATATGGGCGTTGACGACGGCATCGTCCACCGCCAATACGAATCCTGCGGCAGGATCGGCCGGGGCCGTCGCAGGCAGCGAAACCGCCGTTTGTCCCGCGGGCAGCAGCACGGTGGACGGCCCTTGCAATGCGGGCACCGGAAGCGGCAGGTTGTGAAACTGCAGATCAAAGCGCGCGTTGTGCCCCGGCATCGTGATGTGCACGAGGTAGCTTCCGACGACACGATTGGCCGTGGGCACGACGGGGGTCCAGTTGTCGGAGCCCATCGTCTCGAAGGTATTCCTCCCGGAAGGGAAGGTCGCGCTCGCGCCCGTGCCGGGCGCCGCAACGTTGACGGGCACAGAAAGAAAGCCGATGGCATGGGTGTCGCTCCACACCGTTTGCGGCCGCACTCCAAACGGAGAGGAGGGCTGGCCGATGCGCATGCTGAACGACTGCGAGGCCGGCATGTAGGCGGTCTCCCAGCCCCAGGGGCCCGCGTCGTCGGGATCGAAGAGTCTCACGCCCTGAAAAATAGCCAGCGGACCCTGGAGCGCCTCGGGCGTCTTGTACACCAGTGTTGCCCGCGGCGCGCGCGCAGTGGTGCTGTTCGGCACACCATCGACGGTGGCGAGAGCGCCGGCGTCCGGCTCGAGTGCGGCCGCATAGCCTGGCAGCGCGGAATCCGTCGTGCCGGGGTTCGCATTCTGTTCGTCCGCCAGCAGCTCCCCGTAGTTGCGGCTGAAATCGAACACGCTGACCGCGCCCGGGCCCGCCACAGGCGCCGTCGCCGCCCGGGCGCCGTCCCACGCGGGCTGGGTGTTCCAGGAAACGGTGCCCGCGTCGAAGTCCTCGGCCGGGGAGAGCCGCAGCGTGCCCGGTTGCGAAACGCTGCTGGCATAGGTCACGAGGCTGGCCTGCAGCGGCGTGGAGGAATACTGCATGATGCTGCGGACCACAAAAGGAAGCTCCGGCGTCTTGAGCAGCGCGACGCCGCGGCTTCCGGCCGTGCCGCTCAGCCGCAGATCGGCACTGCCCGCATCCGCCGCACCGGGAGCGCTCTCCTGGATCTGGGACGACGATGCGGCATTCGATGACACCCCCGTCAAATCCGACAGCGTGATCAACAACTGGACGGAATGCGGCACCAGCGTCTTGCCCGGGCTCGACTCCTTCGCCGCGACATCGAAGTCGGCATGGGACGCATCGGCACCTGGGACGCTGACGATCTTGATGCCGTTGTTGGCACGGCTGCCGTCCACCCACGACTTGACGATGTCGGTGGCGTCGAAGCTCCGAAAGCCCGGTTGGCGAATGGCCACCGGCTTGCGCACGCTGCTTCCGGCCTGGTAGTCCGGGTCGACGCCAGGCGTCGGCGGGCCCTCCACGCATGCAGGCGCCACGCTTTCCTGCGGCCAACAGCCATTGCCTTCGAGGGGAACCAACGCAACGCTGCCGGCCACCCGGACGTTCTGGACATAGACGACGATCCTGGCCCTGGCGATCTTGTCCGCGGTCAGCGCATAGGCGGACGGCCCCACCTGGAGCGGCTGACCGGAGCCCGCCCGCGACACCAGGACCATGTTGCCGTTGGGAAGCGTATCGAGCGAGAAGCGGACGACCGCCTGCTGATGTTCATTGATCCGCAGGCCATCGGGATTGCTCGGTGCGTAATCCGATCCCTGCAGACTCGCGTCCGCGACCAGCGGCGCCTCGATCCATTGCGTCTGCACGACGATGGCACAGCCCCCCAGGACCAGCGTTGCGCACACGGCGGCGAACAGGCACAACGCGCCCTTCAGGTGCCAGACACTCCTGCCCATCTCATCCCCTGTCTTCGGTTTTGGCGGCGGATCACGGCCCGCCGCAGCATCGCGATGGATCGTAGGGGAGGGGAGCTCGCCGGTCATGTGCCGACGGCACACGACCGCGCGCGCCTATTCGTCAGCCAGCCAACCGGCGAGCTGGTGCCGGCTGCCGACGCCTGTCTTGACGTAGATGTCCTCGAGATGGCGCTTGACGGTACCCGGGCGGATGCCGAGCCTTGCCGCGACTTCGGCGTTGGTCGCGCCATGGGCCACCGCCACGAGCACTTCGCGTTGGCGCTCGCTCAAGGCGCGATCGTGCAGCCGGTGCGCGATGTGGCGGCGCCTGCTGCGGGCCTGCAGGCGGCCCAGCGTCTGGCGGATGTGGCCTTCCAGCAGCGCGAGCGACGTGCGCTCGGGGTCGCCGAAGCCGCGCGTTGCGCGCGTGACATTGAGCGTGAGCATGCGCCCTTCGCCAAGGTCGATGTCCAGGCCCAGCCCATCCTTCTGGCCGACGCGGCCATAGGCCTCCGCGTTCAGCGCACACCGGCTCCACGCCGTCGGCGAGAGTTGGTCGGAAATGCTCATCGGCACGCGGCGCTTGCCGTAGCCGGGATTGTCGCCAAGGTGCTGATGGACGGCCTCGTTGATTTCGCGCGACACGGCGCGCTCCGGCGCATACAGGGTGCGCAGCGTCGGCGTGCAGTTGCGCCAGTCGACAACGAAGATGTCTCCGCCCACCACGCTGCGCAGCGCCTGGAGCAGGTTGTTCGACAGGTCGTTCGAGTCCCGTGTCGAATGCACCAGCAGCGTCGCGTGGCTCAGCCGGTGCAGAGAATGCGAGTCGAGATAGCCCATCGTGTCTCCGCCTGGATCGATGCAACCGTTCAAAAATACCAGCGTCCCGTGCCGAAGCTGACCCTCAGCCGCCCGTCATGCCCCGCCACCAACAAAAACGCCCCTCGCAGGAGGGGCGTCTTCTTGGTGGCACACCGCAGCGGCTCAGCGGAAACGCGATTGCGGCACCACGTGCAGGTCGCCGTCGATGCCGCTGATGTAGCCCGACAGCGCCTTCAGCTCCGCATTGGTGAACTGCTTGGCCACGCCGCCCATGATGGCGTTGCTGCGGCCCACGTTGGGGTTCTTCTCGGCCTTGTAGGACTTGAGGGCCACGAAGAGGTAGTCCGCGTGCTGGCCCGCGATCTTGGGGTACGAGGGGTCGATGGGCTTGGCGAAGTTGTCGCCGTGACACGAAACGCAGGCGCCCTTCTTCAGAAGCTCGGCCACCTGCACGCTGGGTTCGCGACCAGGCTTGGCGGGCAGTTCGGCCCCCGTCTTGCCATGCTGCTCATAGTAGGCGGCCACGTCGGCGATGTCCTTTTCGCTCAGCGAATCCGCGATGCCGCGCATGGTGGGGTGCTTACGCTCGCCCTTCTGGTAGGCCACAAGCGCCGAGGCAATGTACTTGGCGCTCTGGCCCGAGATCATGGGCACCTTGTGCACTTCGGGAAAGCTGGCCTGGTAGCCCGGAATGCCGTGGCAGCCAATGCACATGGCAATCTTCTGCTTGCCGGCTTCCACGTCGCCTTTGGCTTCCTGGGCATGGGACAGGGCGGTCACGGAAGCGACAGCCAGGGCAAATAGCGTGGTCAGCGTTTTGTTCATTTTGCGCGCACAATCTCGTGGAAGTTCAGCTCTGGGCTCTGATCAACCGCCGATTATAGCCAGCGCCTGTCAAGCCCATTCATCAACGATCCGGTGATTCGCCCCCATGAAATTCCAAGGCTCCCAGAACTACGTCGCCACCCAAGACCTGATGCTCGCCGTGAATGCGGCCATCACCCTGCAACGCCCGCTGCTCATCAAGGGGGAGCCGGGCACCGGCAAGACGATGCTGGCCGAGGAAGTGGCCCAGGCGCTCGACATGCCGCTGCTGCAATGGCACATCAAGTCCACCACGAAGGCGCAGCAGGGCCTGTATGAGTATGACGCGGTCAGTCGCCTGCGGGACAGCCAGCTGGGCGATGGCGACAGCGCCGAGCGCGTCAAGGACATCCGCAACTACATCATCCAGGGCGTGCTGTGGCAGGCCTTCACGGCCGACCGCCCCGTGGCGCTGCTGATCGACGAGATCGACAAGGCCGACATCGAATTCCCGAACGACCTGCTGCGCGAGATCGACCGCATGGAGTTCTACTGCTACGAGACGCGCGAGCTCATCAAGGCCAAGCACCGCCCGCTGGTGTTCATCACCTCCAACAACGAGAAGGAGCTGCCCGACGCGTTCCTGCGCCGCTGCTTCTTCCACTTCATCAAGTTCCCCGAAGCCGACACGATGCGCCAGATCGTCAACGTGCACTTCCCCACGCTCAAGAGCGAGCTGCTGGGCGTGGCGATGAAGACGTTCTACGACGTGCGCAACCTGCCCGGCCTGAAGAAGAAGCCCTCGACCAGCGAACTGCTCGACTGGCTCAAGCTGCTGGTGGCCGAAGACATTCCGCTGACCGCGCTGCAAAGCGCCGACAACAAGGTGGCCGTGCCGCCACTGGTGGGCGCGCTGCTCAAGAACGAGCAGGACGTGAGCCTTTTCGAAAAGCTGGTGTTCATGAACCAGAGGAACCGGTAGTCCCCCCGCCATGGCCGCGCCCACCACCCCCTCCGTCATGGACGGCATCGCCGACGCCATCGGCTTTGTCGGCGGCGCCCTCGCCGGTTTCTGGCTGGGCCAGTGGCTGGGCCTGGACATCTTCGCGCCGGGCTACGGCAACAAGGCGCTGGGGGGCATCGCCCTCGTGGGCCTGGGCGGCGGCCTGGGCCTGCATGCGGCACGGCGCTGGCAGACGCACCGGCGCAACAAGCCTTCCAAGGACTGATGAAGGGCAACGACACATGGCCTTTGTAGAACCCGTCACCCTGCGCGACCGCGGCATCCGCCTGGAACCCCTGGCGCTGTCCCACGAACACGGCCTGGCCGCCGCCGCCGCCGATGGCGAACTGTGGAAGCTGCGCGTCACCTCGGTGCCCGAGCCCCAGGACACGCGTGCCTACATCGAGACGGCGCTCAGGATGCGCGAGGACGGCAACCGCTTCGCGTTCGCCGTGGTGGAGGATGCCAGCGGCAAGGTCCTGGGCTCCACGAGCTACCACGACATCCTGCCCGCGGTGAAGCGCGTGGAGATCGGCTACACCTGGTACCGACAGAGCGTTCAGCGCACCCACGTCAACACCACGTGCAAGCTGATGATGATGGGCCACGCCTTCGACACGCTGGGCAGCCATGTGGTGGGCTGGCGCACGGACAACTACAACTTCGCCTCGCAAAAAGCCATCGAGCGCCTGGGCGCCAGGAAGGACGGCGTGATCCGCGGCCACGCCCTGCGCCGCGACGGCACCGTCCGCGACACGGTGATGTACAGCATGCGCTCGGGCGAATGGCCCGAAGCCAAGGCGCAGCTGCTATACCTTTTAGAGCGCCACACGCTTTCCCAGTAACCGCTGGAGGCCAGAACCATGCTCATCGACTTCTTCTACACCCTGCGCTCGGCCAAGCTGCCGGTATCGGTCAAGGAATACCTCACCCTGCTCGAAGCCCTGCAGGCTGGCGTGGTGGGCCCCAAGTCCGACGATGCCTGGAGCCTGGACGACTTCTACAACCTCTCGCGCCTCACGCTCGTGAAGGACGAGAAGCACTACGACAAGTTCGACCGGGCCTTCGGCGCCTACTTCAAGGGCGTGGAGATGGTGGCCGACTTCACCAAGGAGATCCCGGCCGACTGGCTGCGCAAGATCCTGGAGAACGAGCTCACGCCTGAACAGAAAGCAGCCATCGAGAAGATGGGCTGGGACGAACTCATGGAGACGCTCAAGAAGCGGCTCGAAGAGCAGAAGGAACGCCACGAGGGCGGCAGCAAGTGGATCGGCACGGGCGGCACCAGCCCGTTTGGCCACGGCGGCTACAACCCGCAGGGCGTGCGCATTGGCGGCGCGGGCAAGAACAAGAGCGCCGTGAAGGTGTGGGAGCAGCGCGCCTACAAGGACTACGACGACCAGCAGGAGCTGGGCACGCGCAACATCAAGGTGGCCCTGCGCCGCCTGCGCAAGTTCGCGCGCGAGGGGCACGAGCTGGAGCTGGACCTGCCCGACACCATCCGCAGCACGGCCGCCAACGCGGGCTACCTCGACATCAAGATGGTGCCCGAGCGCCACAACAACGTGAAGGTGCTGCTGCTGATGGACGTGGGCGGCACCATGGACGAGCACATCCAGCGCGTGGAGGAACTCTTTTCCGCCGTGAAGACGGAGTTCAAGCACCTGGAGTTCTACTACTTCCACAACTGCGTGTACGACTTCATGTGGAAGAACAACCGCCGCCGCTTCGCGGAGAAGTTTCCCACCTGGGACATCATCCGCAAGTACAACAAGGACTACAAGCTGATCTTCGTGGGCGACGCGACCATGAGCCCCTACGAGATCCTGCAGCCCGGCGGCAGCGTGGAATACAACAACGAGGAGGCGGGGGCGGAGTGGATCCAGCGCCTCACGCACGCCTTCCCCAAGCACGCGTGGATCAACCCCGAGCCCCAGGGCGTGTGGCAATACCGGCAAAGCATCAGCATCATCCAGCAGCTCGTCGGCAACCGCATGCACCCGCTGTCGCTCAAGGGGCTCGAAGAGACGATGCGGCTGCTGTCCAAGTAGGCAGGGGCGCCCGCGGCGCGCACCGGTCCATCGCGCGTAACTGTCTGACACAGGCGGTCTTATTTTCGGTGCATAGTGGCGGGGCAAGGCCTGCGGGCCACGTTCCACTCCAATACCGTCCTGTCGTGCATTTCAGCATCCCGCGCCCTACCGCCACATCTCCAACGCCGGCCCCGTGGCCGGCGTTGCTGCTTTTCGGAGCGCTGGCCCTGCAGGGCTGCAGCCTGCTGCCCCGCGCGGAGGAACGCGACGCCCCGGCGCCCGCGCCGGTCATCGCCGCATCGGATGCGCCGTCGTTCAACGTGCAGGTCAAGGCCCCGGACAGCGTGCGCGAGACGCTGGAGCGCCACCTGGAGCTGCAGCGCTTTCGCAATCTGCCCGACCTGCACGCCAACGAGCTGCAGCGCCTGCTGGGCGCGGCCGACGCCAATGCGCGCGAACTGCTGGGCACCATGGGCTACTTCGCCCCGACCATCACGGTGGAGCTGACCGACACCCCCGACAGCAAGACCGCGCCGCGCACCGTGACGGTGACCGTGGAGCCGGGGCCCCAGACCCGCATCGCCAGCGCGGACATCGACTTCGCGGGCGCCGCCAGCCCCGCCATCGCCGGCACGCAGGCGCAGGAAAACGACGCTGCCGACACGAAAGCCAGCCTGCGCCAGCAGCAGCGCGTGCAGCGCGACTGGTCCCTCTCGCCCGGCCAGCCATTCACCCAATCGGCCTGGGATTCGGCGAAGACCGACGGCCTGCGCCAGCTTCAGGCCCGCCGCCACCCCACCGCGCGCATTGCCAGCAGCCGCGCGCAGGTGGATGCCGACAAGCACGAAGCCAGGCTGAGCGTGACCTACGACCCCGGGCCGGTCTACCGCTTCGGCCCACTGCGGGTCGATGGCAGCCAGCGCTACGACCCTGACGGCGCCCAGCGCCTGGCGCGGCTGCCCACGGGCGCGGTCTACGACGAGGCCGAACTGCTGGACGCCCAGCTGCGCCTGGCCAGCAGCGGCTACTACGACGCGGTGTTCCTCACGCTCGACACCGAGGGCACCGACCCCCAGGCCGCGCCCATCGTTGCCCAGGTGCGCGAAGCCCCGCTGCAAAAGCTCGTGTTCGGGCCCGGCTTCTCCACCGACAGCGGCGCACGCCTGTCCCTGGAGCACATCCACAACCAGTTGCCCGGCTTGGGATGGCGCGCCGTGAGCAAGCTGTCGCTGGACCGGGAGACCAAGCTCGCGGGCACCGAATGGACCGACCTGCCAGACAACCGGGGCTGGCGCTGGTTCGCGGGCGGCCAGCTGCAGCGTGAATCGACGGGCGACTACGAAGTCAACAGCGGGCGCCTGCGCTCGGGGCGCAGCAAGAGCACGAAGCACATCGACCGCAACTACTTCCTGCAGTACGACTACGCCAACAGCCAGGGCCTGAACGCCCCGCCATCGGGCACGGCCGTCAGCGTGAACTACGGGTGGACAGGCCGCTACTTCAACAACCCCACGGCCCCCACGCGGGGCCACGGGATTGCCGTGGAACTGGGACTGGGCACCACGCTGCGGCCCGAGCGCGACCCGTTCGTGCGCACGCTGGTGCGGTGGCAATCGTTCCTCCCGGCGGGGCGCGTGCAGGACGCGGCGGGCGTGGCCCGCAGCGCCCGTGTGGCGCTGCGGGCGGAAGCCGGCGCCGTGGTGGCGCGCGATGGCGCGCAGATTCCCGTCACCCAGCTTTTCCTGACCGGTGGCGACACCACCGTGCGCGGCTACGGGTACCGCAGCATCGGTGCGCGCACGGACAACGGCCAGCTCTATGGAGGCCGCTACCTGGCCGTGGGCAGCGTCGAATGGCAGCGGCCCATCGTCTACGGCGGCGCCATGACCGACTGGGAAAGCACCCTGTTCGTGGACGCGGGCGCCGTGGCGGACCGCATGGGGGACCTGGACCCACGCGTGGGCGTGGGTGCCGGCGTGCGCTGGCGCAGCCCCGTGGGCCCCTTGCAGGCCGATCTGGCCTACGGCGTGAAAACCAAGGAACTGCGGCTGCACCTGCGGCTGGGTTTCAGCTTCTGATGGCCAGGCGGATGCACCCCGACACCCCCAAGCCCCACGCCCGCTCCTCGGACTTCAGCGCCGGGGCGTCGTCTTCCGGGCCGCGCCCGCCAGCCCGGCGCGCGCGCCGCGCCGCGCGGGCCGCGGGCTGGCTTCTGGTGGCCCTGGTGGCGTTGACGATCGCCGCCGTGGCGGCGGTGTGGTGGTGGACGGGCAGCGGCACCTCGCTGGCCACGGCGCTCGCGCGGGCGGCCCGCTACCTGCCGGCCGGCCAGCAGTTGGAAAGCCGCGAGGTCACCGGATCGCTGCGCCAGGGCGGGCGCATCGGCTGGCTGCGCTGGAGCAGCCCGGACCTGGCCGTCGAGGTCACCGACATCCGCCTGGGCTGGCAGCTGGCTCCCCTGCTGCAGCGGCGGCTGGAACTGGGCGAAGTGCATGCCGCGCGCGTGCAGATCACGCCGCAGGGCAGCCCGCCCGATGCCGAACCCGCCACACCCCTCACGCAGCTTGTGCTGCCGCTGCACATCGGCGTGCCGTTTCGTGTCGACCAGTTGCAATGGGCCGGATCGCCCGCCGTGCAAGCGCTGGGCCTGGCGGGCGACTACCGGTTTGACGGCCGCGAGCACCGCCTGAACATCGACAGCGTGGAGCTGGCCCAGGGCCGCTACAGCGCGCGGGCCACCCTGGGCGCACAGGCCCCCATGGCACTGGATGCCAGCGTGGATGGCACCGTGCACACCGCCGTGCCTGGCGGCGAACCCGCCATGCAGGTGCAGGCGCACGCCACGCTGCAGGGCACATTGGCCACCGTTTCGGCGCGCTTGCAATTGCAAGCGCGTGTAAGCCCCTCCCCCGGCACCTCCACGCCCACGCCAGCCCCGGGCACGCGGGGACCCCGGGCTCCAGCGTCGCCCACCAAGGCGCCCGCCCCCGCCCCAGCGCAACCCATGCAGGCCGATGTGCAGGCCACGCTCGCGCCCTGGGCGACCCAGCCCCTGCAGGCGGCCAGCGCCACGCTGCACGCCATCGACCTCGCGGCGCTCTGGCCCCAGGCGCCGGCGACCCAGTTGCACGGCACCGTGCAGGCGGGGCCAGGACCGGCAGGCGGCGGCACCCACTGGTCGGTGCAAGCGCAGCTGCGCAACGAGCTCCCAGGCCCCTGGGACCAGGCCCGCCTGCCCTTGACGGCCCTGCGGGCCGACGCCCGCTATGACGGCACCCGCTGGACCGTGCCTGCCGCCACGGCCTCGGCCGGCGATGGCACGGTGACGCTGCAGGGCCACTACACCCCGGCCACCCACGCGATGGAAGGCGAGGCCCAGGTGCGCAACCTGCGCCCCGATGCACTGCACACCGCCTTCGCGGCCGCCCCTTTGGCAGGCCGCCTCAGCGCGCAGACGGCGCAGGGCGACACCGTGCGCTTCACGGCGGACATCCGCGCCGTCGCGGCGGGCGGCCGGGCTTCCGCCCTGCGCATCAACACCTTCACCGCGCAAGGCCACTGGCAGCCCGCCCCGCCCCCGCAGGCCGGCACTGGCGGCACGTTGCGGCTCGAACGCCTGCTACTCGACGCCCTGCAGGCGCGCGCCGAGGCCACCGACCTGCGCATCGCGCTCGGCGGGCCGCCTTCCGTGCAGGGCCAGATGGTGCTGACAGTGCCCGGCGCCACCGCCCGTGCCCAGGGCCATGCCGCGCCGCTCGCCGGTGGCGGCGACCTGCAGGTGCAGTGGAGCGACATCGACACCACCCAGCGCTGGCTGGCCAGCCTGCCGCTGGCGGGCGGCACGCTGCAAGGCGCCATGCAGGGCATCTCCGCCAAGGGCGCGGGGCAGCTCACCGCCCGTTGGAAAGGTGGCTGGCAGACGCTGGTGCGCCAGCTGCAGGCGGCCGGCGGCGGCAGTGCGCCGCCAGCGGGCAAGGACACCTTCGAGCTGCAGGCCACCCTTGGCACCGCGCACATGGAACTGTCGCTGCCGCCCGCGCCAGGTACCGGCCGGGGCGCCACCGCGGTACAGCTGCACGCCGTGAAGGCCGAGCTTTCCGGCACCCTCGCACAAGCCGCGCTGTCGCTGCAAGGAGAGGCCCGCATGGATGCGCCCCAGGGCGCACAGGCCCACCGCCTTGCGCTGCAGACCCGCCTGACCGGCGGGCTGGCCGCCCCCGCGCAGTGGCAGGTACAGGTCGGCGAGATGCGCCTGCAGGCGCAGGACACACAGCACCCCGGGCCATGGACCCTGCAGCTGTCCGAACCACTGCACATCACCGCGCGAACCCCGGGCACCGCCCCGTTGTCGGTGGAAACCTCCGCAGGCCAGGCCCGCCTGAACGGCCCGCTGCCGGGCACCGTGGTCCTGCGCTGGCAGCCCGTGCGCCTGGCCTCCGGGCCCGCGCTGCGGGTGCAGACCCAGGGCACGCTGCAAGGCCTGCCCATGGCCTGGGTCGACGCGCTGGGCGCGGGAGACACCCCTGCTGCCGCGGGCCGCACGGCCCAGCCCCTGCTGGCCCGCATGGGCCTGGCCAGCAGCATCGTGCTGGACGGCCAGTGGAACGTGGACACCACCACGGCCAACCCGCGCGCCAGCGCCAGCCTGCGCCGGGCCAGCGGCGACCTGCGCATCCTGGCCGGAGACCCCACCGCCGTGACGGCCGTGCAGAGCAGCGGCCAGGGCAAGGGCGCGGGCGCCGCCACCGCGATCGCCACCGAGGCCTCGGCAGCACCGGCGGGAGCGGGCACGGCAGCGGGTGTGCGCGAGGCCGAGGCCACCCTCGATCTGGACGGCGAAGCCCTGCGGGCGCGTGTGCGGTGGATGAGCGAGCGCGCCGGAGAGATCGACGCCAGCGTGAACACCCGCCTGTCACTCGCGGGGCCCGCGGCCGCCTCGCCCCCCGCACCCGCTCGGCCGGGCGCGGCAGACGCACCACAGCGCACCGGCACCGCAAGCCTTGCCTGGGCACCGGATGCGCCACTGGCTGGCACGCTGCGCGCGCGCCTGCCCGACGTGGGCGTGTGGTCGGCCCTGGCCCCGCCCGGCTGGCGCGTGCGCGGCACGCTGGACGCGAGCGCCACCCTGTCGGGCACCCGCAACGCGCCGCGCTGGTCGGGAACCCTGGGCGCGGACGACCTGGCGGTGCGGTCCGCCGTGGACGGCGTGGACCTGCAGGGCGGCCGCCTGCGTGCCACGCTGCAAGGCAACCAGCTCGACATCACCGAGTTCCGCCTGCAGGGCGGGCGCGGCAGCGGCGCGCGCATCGCGGGCTTCAGCGGCAACCGCACGGCCGCGCCGCAGGACGGCGGCACCCTCACCGGCACCGGCCGCATCACCTGGGGCGATGCCGCCAACGGCCTCTCGGGCATTGCCATGGGTTTTCAGGCGGAGGCCAAGGCCCTGCAGGTGCTCGTGCGCGCAGACCGGCAGATCAGCGTGTCGGGCCAGCTGCAGGCCCAGCTGCAGCAGGGCCAGATCAGCCTGCGCGGCAAGCTCACCACCGACCGGGCCACCATCATCCTGCCCGACGAAAACGCCCCCAGCCTGGGCTCGGACGTCGTCGTGCGCTCGGCCGCCAAGGACCGCGAGGACCAGGCCAGGGCGCAGGCCGCCGCGAAGGCCAGCCAGGTGGCGGCGCAGGCAGAAACCGCCAAGCCACCCGACATCGCGATCACCCTCAACCTGGGCCGCGACTTCGCGCTGAGCGGCCATGGCATCACCACCCGGCTGACGGGCGAGGTGGACATCCGCAGCAGCGCCGTGCCCGGCGCCCCACCCCGCGTGACGGGCGAGGTGCGCACCGAGGAAGGCCGCTACCGGGCCTGGGGACAGATGCTGGACGTGGAGACCGGGCTCATCCGCTTCAACGGCCCGTACAACAACCCGTCGCTGGACATCCTCGCGCTGCGCCCCAACATCAGCGTGCGCGCGGGCGTGCAGGTCACGGGCAGCGCCCAGGCCCCCCGCGTGCGCCTGTATTCCGACCCCGAACTGCCCGACGCGGAAAAACTCTCGTGGGTGGTGCTGGGCCGCAACGCAGCCGCGGGCGGCGCCGAGGCCGCCGTGCTGCAGCAGGCCGCGCTGGCGCTGCTGGGGAGGGGCGGCAACAACAACACGGCGGCCAACATGGCCAGCCGGGTCGGCCTGGACGAGATCGGCTTCAAGGGCCCCGGTTCCGGCGAAGACGCCAGCGCCGCCGCCCTCACCTTCGGCAAGCGCCTGTCCAAGGACCTGTACGTGACCTACGAACGCAGCCTGTCGGGCACGCTGGGCACGCTGTACATCTTCTACGACCTCTCGCGCCGCCTCACGCTGCGCGGGCAGACCGGCGAGAAGAGCGCGGTGGACATCATCTACACGGTGAAGTACGACTGAGGCCCCACCTCCGGGAAGGCACGCGCAGCCCCACTACAATGCGCGGCTGCCTCCTCGTAGTTCAATGGATAGAACGAGTGCCTCCTAAGCGCTAGATACAGGTTCGATTCCTGTCGAGGGGACCAGTGACCAGTCCGCAAGAGTCCAAACTCTTCCGGACTTTTTTATTTCTCCTTTGAAATCAGCATCTTAGCTGTCCGCACCCGTCCAGACCCGTCCACCCCCATCCGCGCGATTTGGGGGCACATTTGGGGGCACAATTTTCAAAAGTGGGGGCACATTTCTTTTATGCCCCCACCCGGGGGCCATATGCCCCCATGGCCAAGGGCGGCCCCAGGGCGGTTTTCCGCGCGCCAGCGGGCCAAAACAGGCCCCTGAAACCCACCGAACCCACCACGCTGCGGCCAGATGTGCCCCCAGTTCGGCACGGATATGCCCCCAGCCGCGCCGAAAGACCAAGGCGGTCAAGGAGGCGCTGTTCGCGAAGAACGATGCGCTGGCCATCGCCGAGGAATTGCGCGATGCGCTGGCCGATTCGGAGCGCACGGCGCTGCCCATTCAGGCCGCCGCATCCCGCGCAGCGGAGCGCTATGCGAATACCTACGATGCCGCCTATGCGCGGCTGGAGGCCTGCAAGGCCCTGGCGGAGTGCGAGGAAGCTCTCACGCGGGCCATGGCGCTGATGGTGCATGTACCCGACCCCTTGGGCATTGACCGTCGTTCGGACGATGCGCGGGCCTACCGCATGAAGTTCATCTGGCAGCGTCTGTCGGCCGTGGCGCTGGAGCGGCCAGAGGCACAGCAGCAGCCCGAGGTGGAGGCGCTGGGCGTGCTGGAGCTGGGGGCGTTCGCGGGACGCGCGTACCTCACGCCGGTGCAGGCGCTTCAGTTGCAGCGGGCGGAGGCGGAGGCGACGGCCTGAGCATCACGATGAAGCGAGCCGGGCGCGTGCCCTGGCGCTGAAAAACGAAAGGCCCCGGCAGTGATGCTGGGGCCTTTTTTTCATTGTCGTCATTCGGCCAGAAGCTGCTTGTGGCCGTAGATGAAAGCAGACGCTCGACGTTTGACATGAGAGGCGAGCCCCGGCTTTCCGGAGATCGTCCTCTCGATGGAAGTGTTGGGCGTCATTTCGAGAGGCCCACAGAAACGGCGGCTAGCACTCCAACAGCGAGGACTGGCGTAAGCATGTAGACCATGGCCAGAAGACGCTCTGCTCCCTTTGTGATGAAGTAAGCGCTGAATACGAACAATGGGTACAACGTCCAAATCGTAGTTTCTCCTGGGCTGTCACGTAGGCCGGAAAGATTCCAGAGCATGGCGACGTAGATCGTGCCCATAAAGACTACATCTCCTCCCGTCTTTAGTGTTGAAGAGTTTCGAAGAAGTAGCGCTCGGGTCAGGGCCGCAAAGAAGAGGCCGTATAGAACCGCGTTGTCTAAAAAGGTTGTTGACAGAGGATGGCCGACTAGGTTTTGGGCCACTTCCGTGAGAGGGCGCAGGACATGCGCTCTATAGAACGTAAGAGCATCAAGCAAGAATCCTTTCCACTTGATGACTGACTCGGAAAGGGATGCAAGTGAAGTAGATGAAATAAAGAGCACTAGAACGAGCACGACGCGCACTCTCCATGGTGCGCGACTCCAATAGCTAGTGACTTCATCAACGTCTGATTTGAGCCCCATATTCCTTCAAGGCGGTAGTTGCTGCGAGTGACTCCCAACGTTTGACACGAGAGGGATGACTCGGCTTGCCGGGGCATTTCCTCTCGATGGAAGGGCTAGGCTGCAGCGGGGTTTTTGCGACGCGCATAGGAGACTATGGCCAAGATGAACGATGCGACCAGCGACGAGCCAACTCCCAGAGCGAAGCCAATCCAACGCTCCGTGCTTTGCGCCGCTTGGTTCCTTGCCTCCTGGGCGGAAAAGAGCGCATCGATAGTTTTACGGTCGGACTCTACTAACGGCTTTAACTGCTCGTGCTCATCTTTTAGCGATCTAAGAGCACGCTCAGACGCAGCCAGGCTGCTTCGTTCGTCTTCGACGAACTCAAGTAGGGCCTTAAGGTTCGACTTGGTCTCTTCAAGCTTCTGCGCTTGCACTGAATAGTTCAAATTCTGTAGTCGCTTCGCCTCCCGCTGCTCAGCAGCGCGATGCTCCACAAAGAAAACAATGGCCCCCGCTGTCACCGAAACAAAAAGGGTAATGGCGACGGTTATGCGAGGTGATTGCGCATAAAGCTTATGCCACACGCGAACAAGAAACTCGGCCGCTGCGTCTATGGAAAGGAATGACATTGAACCTCGTGATATGTCTGTTTCTCTGCAACCTAGATTGTCGTAGGCAGGCACCGGGATTTCCAACAGCAGCGTGCAGCAAGTCAATGGTGGCTTCCGGGCGGCGCTTCTCAACGGCGGCTCGGGCCCAACGCTGTCATATTCGCTTTTTGAAAGCAGACGCTAAGAGGACACGCATCGTCAATCACCAGACTTCAGGGACGCCGACAACCGCTTGACGACCTCCTCCTCTGCAAGGCCTTCGTCGGAACCTGCGTGAAAGACAGCACAAGTCGCCGTGTTAGAACCGTTGGCTCTGCGATAGACGGCCACCACGCTGCCCGGCCCAGCACCGGTGTGCCCACACAATGTCGGCCCCTTATGCAACACGCCTTGCATCAGCCCGAGGCCGTATGCCGGCGACTTCCATGGGCGCCCAGGAAGAGGTCCGCCAAGGGCGCGTGCAGCTTGCATCTCCTGCACCAGCAAATCAGGCAAAAGGTGTCCAGCCATCAGGCGGTCTAGAAAGAGGGCAGCGTCGGAGAGAGAACCAACAAGCAAGCCGTGATAAACCCATCTCGGGTCATAAGTCGAAATGGCCCCCATGCACACGCCTTCCAAGTCAGCTGGCGTTTTTGCGCTACGAACTCTCAGCAGGCCCAAGGGCGCCAACGCTTGTTGCATAAGCGCTTCCTCAAGTGCGAGACCTGTCGCACGCTCGATAAATCTCGCTACGTACAAGTAGCCGACGTTCGAATACTGCCACCCCACTCCAGGGGCATAACGCAACCTCGTGGCATCGAGGCGTTGCAACATTTCATCCGCCTGCCAGGGCGCATCGCCGCGAGCAACGGCAGCGTGGTACTCGACAAGTTCACCGTAGTCAGCCAGCCCGGCTTCATGCCTCAGCAGCTGACGCAACGTGAACGGACCTTCAAGGACTACGTCATCGAGTCGAACAATCCCATCACGCACCAGTGACAGAGACGCTGCCGCTAGAACTGTCTTCGTAAAGCTCCACCAAGGAACCACCACATCTTGTTCTCCGTGCCGCACTAGTGAACCGTTTGATACGAGAGAGAAATATGTCAAGGGGCGCATTGGACTGAAAAATTGGGTTGACGCATTGAAGGTCCGCTCCTGGCCGGATTTTGACGCGCAGCCAGCATAAGTCCCGTAACGTAACTCGGCACTCGAATTCGCGCAAAGTGGTCAGACAAAAGCCGTCAAATCCGGGCACTCGAAGCCGCTCGAAAATTGGCCGCAAAGCCGCACCACACCTCGCAAAGTCCATAGTCGGCGGGGTCAGCACAATCGGTCTATTTAGCGGGCAGGTGAGGCGGGGTCTCCACTGCGCGCCACCCCTTGCGCACCGAGGCGCATCCCTTGCTCGCTGGAAACCTCTGTAATCACAGCGCGCCCCGACTTAGGGTGAAGGTAAACCGCTATAAGGACGTCACCAAGTCCACACAACAAACGTATGGCACTGGAAAATGCGCTGATGAAGAAAGACTACGCCTCCACCGTTGCGCTTCACGAGCCCGAGCAGGAGCTTGCGCCGGGCGAGCAGTTCACCTTTACAGCGAAGCGCTTGCTCTTCGAAGGGGCAAACAGCGACTACATCCGTGTTGGTGCGCAAAACGGCACCTTGCTCGCACTGAGCTTTCGCGACCGCAACGGGCACCACACTTACGGCTCGGGCGTGATGGTGGGGCCTGGCCTTGCACTGTGCGCCGCACACGTGCTCCACGAACACGACTTCTATGACAAGCTCCAAACCGATGAGGCGACACTTGTCGTGCAAGCGCCACTGTCTGACGGTGGCATGCTGCTTTGGACAGTGCTGCGTATGGCGCTCGTCCCCGACAGCGACCTCGCAGTCTTGTCGATGACTCTGAGTTCGCCCTACCCCGCAGACCGATGCTTTATGACCGCCTCGCTCACCACGCGAATGCCCACGATTGGCGACGTTCTTACGGTGACGGGTCTCTCAGCTGCAGGCGACGGTACCGAAACAATAGCGGACGTCACATGCATCGACGTAGCTCCGCAATGTCAATTCGGACGCGTCATCGACCGCTATCTCAACGGGCGGGACCGCCGCCTTCCAGGACCTTGCCTCGCGGTCGAATGTGCGGTTCCCGGCGGCACGAGTGGCGGACCAGTATTTGATAGCCGGGGCTACCTCGTGGGCCTGTTGTCTGCCTCCTATGACGGAGCTGAAATTTCATTTGTCTCGCACATTTGGCCGGCGCTCGTTCGCGCGCAAGCGTTTCCCGTGTGGCCCCCAACGCCATACAAGCGCCCAAAGCCTGGAACGCTCCTGCACTTGGGAAAGGCGTTTGGCGTCTCAATTGAACGCCCGGACGCTTTCAAGCTCTGCACCTATAACGGAGACATCTCACTCGAATACGTGGCATGGGAGTAGTGCTCAATTTGGGCGTGCCTTCGCTTTGGTTCATAGGGCTCAACCATGAGATTTGGTGCGCAAACAGCACTGAAAGCGACTCTCGCATCCGTTCTGTATCAACCCACGGTGATGCAATCTTCTGCTTACTCTCGTCCCAAATCTAGGCCTACTCTCCCGTCCACAACATGCCGTCTCAAATAGAAAAACTCGAAGCTCACGCCGGGCATCTGCTCGACTCGTTCATTGCATTGCGTGAGAAATACGCGATGCTTGAGCCGATGCTGTTTGATCCGGATACCGTCATGACACGAGGCTCCCGCGAGCAGTTCAGGGGATTTCAAATTCTGCGCAATTCATTGTTTTTCTCGTGTGCTCAGGACATCGCGAAGCTGACGCTTGACGCTGATAAGCGAACTCCCAGCATTCGCAACCTCGTAAGTGCGTTAGACGATGCACTGGTTGTTGCTGAGCTAGAGGAGCGGTACGCGGTATGGGTGATTCCCTCTGCGGGAGAGGAGAAAGACCCAGAAATTGCCATGGCGCTCAGGGGACTAGAGGAGCGCGAACGAAAGGAACTGAGAGACCAATTTCGTGAATATGTGGCGGAGCTTCGCACCCTCTGGGCTGAACTGTCCAGTGCACCGGCAGTTTTAGGATTTCTCACTGTTAGAGACAAGGTTTCTGCGCACACGGAGGTCAGATTTGTCGCGGACAAATACCAACTCGTGGATATTGCCAATCTCGGAATTAAATGGAGCGATCTCCGCTTGAGCATCGCGTCAATGCAGCGACTGGTTGAACTTATAGGTTTTATCGTCCGCAATGCCGGGTTCGCTTGGGACTCGCTAGATCATCAACTATCAAAGGCTTCCATGGCCTTTTGGCGATTTCCGACCGATGGTTCCTAACAGACCCCAATCCAATTCCGAAGGCATTGCGATGCATCGCGGCATCCGAACGACGCAACCATCATGGGCTGGCCGACAGTTTTCCGTGCAGGTAGTCCGCCCACCACTGCATCAACTTCGTGCGGTCCGCCATGTAGGTGGTCCGGTGGTACGCCGCCCGAATTTCGTTCTGTTCCCGATGCGCGAGCTGTCGCTCAATCACATCCGGGTTCCATCCGTGTTCGTTGGCCACGGTCGAGAACAAGGCCCTGAACCCGTGCGCCGTGGCGATGCTCTTGTAGCCCATGCGCGCGAGTGCTGAGTTGAAGGTGTTCTCGCTCAGTGGCTTGCTGGGGTAGTAGGGACTGGGGAACACCAGCTCCCGGACGCCGCTGATGGCCTCGATCCTGGCCAGCACTTCGAGGGCCTGTTTGGACAGCGGCACGCGGTGTTCCTCGCGCATCTTCATGCGCTCTGCGGGGATGGTCCACAAGGCCGCCTTGCGGTCGAACTCCGCCCAGCGCGCGCCGCGCACTTCCCCGGGCCTGCAGGCCGTCAGCATGAGCATGCGCAGGCCCAGCACGATGCTGGGTGCGCCGTCATAGGCCGCGAGTTTGCGCATGAACTCGGGCAGCTCTTTTTCCGCCAGGGCGGCCCGGTGTTGGACGGTGCGAGGCTTGAGGATCTCCGAGGGCACGAGATCGAGCATGGGGTTGGTGTCGATGCGCTGGTGCGTTACGGCCCAGCGGTAGATGGCTTTCACGCGCTGCAGCACCCGGCCCGCCTGATCGCTGGCGCCACGCGCCTCCACCGCCTTGACGGCTTCCATGACCTCCCTGGCCTTCAGGCTGGCCATCGGCCGCGAACCGAGGGTCGGGAACACATCCGATTCGAGAGAAGCCCGAATGCGGCCCATGGTGACGGGCTCCCAGCGGGTGGACTGGTGTTCGAGCCAGTCGCGGGCCACGGCTTCGAGCGTGTTGCGGTTTTCATGGACGACCCGGGCCTTTTGTTCCTTGCGGGCCTCCCCCGGGTCTTGGTTGTCCTGCAGGAGCTTGCGGGCCTTGCCCGCGGACTCCCTGGCCATCTTCAGGCTGATGTCGGGGTAGACGCCAAAGGCCAGGCGCTTTTCTTTTCCGGCGAAGCGGTACTTCATGCGCCAGTAGCGCCCGCCTGCCTTGGTGATTTCGAGATACAGGCCCAAGCCGTCGGCGTGTTTGCCAGGTTCAGAGAGGGTGCGGAGCTTCGTGTCGGTGAGTTTCAAGGGGGCACCAAAAAGGGCTGGGGGCACAAATGGGGGCACATTCTGCCAGCGCCTTTCTAGAAGTGAGTATCCATGCGGCCTAGCGGACAGAATGTGAGAGCTGTCGAGGGACCACGAGCCCTTTACGAATCAACGACTTACACCCAACGATCCGTTCCCGGGGACATTGTGGGAGCACGGTACGGCAGTGAGATCGACCCGTGACCTCCCACAGCTGCAGCCCGCTTGCGCCTGCCCTCGCCGCTTGGCCGGCCCCGCGCCTACGGGCATTGAGACGGCGCTCCGTCCCCCAGCCCGCCATGGATTCATGCGGCGTTGTCTGACAAAAGCAGGCCGTCAGCCCCCGTACGATTGCTCCGTCGCCCTCCTCTGCGACAACCCTCCCCTCCTTGCCTTGAGCAAGTTAAAGCCCGCTGAGTGCGGGCTTTTTTTTCTTCCGGGTTTCATGGGCAAAATCGAACCCATGGCAGCCCAGAACATTGTTGACCTCCCCCCTTATCGCCCAGGCATGCTGGATGTATTCCGCCGCCTCTCGAACGCGTTCCGCACCCACTGGCGTGACCACGAAAACAAGTACCCCCAGAAGATCATCCTGACAGCCCAGCAGGCAGAGGACTTGTACATCACCCGATGCTATGGCGCCGTTGCGGACCAGAATCGGAAGGAGCCACCTCCCAAGAGCGAGTTCTGGAGCCGTCCGATTGAGATTTCCGATTCCACGGCAGGCGTGGTGGTCGCTCATGACGGGACGGAAATGCCGCTCTCGGCTTTCGACCAGATGCCGCCAGCTCGAACCTAGGCACGCGGGCGCCGCACCGTTCGTCATCGGGCAGAATCCGGCCAGGAGCGGACCTGGCGTTGCGCCAGTCGATCCGGATGGCTCATCTGTTCATGTGCTGATTCGTTAGTGGAGGCGATTTTGACCCCAGCTGATTTCGACGGCCGCAAAGGGCTTCACGCCAGTTGCCATTGCGGCGCCGTGAAGTTCACTTTGCTGTTGACCGATGGATTGCGCAGCGCGCGCCGGTGCAACTGCTCGTACTGCGGCATGCGGGGCGCGGTAGCAGTCTCTGTCAACCTGGATGACGTTCATGTGCATGCGGGTGAGGACAAACTGACGCTCTATCAATTCAACACAGGACAGGCCAAGCACTATTTCTGCTCCGTGTGCGGGATATACACCTTTCACTCCCGGCGTTCCGTGCCCACGCAGTATGGTGTGAACGTCGCCTGCATCGATGGGCTCAGCCCGTTCGACTTTGACGAGGTGCCTGTGCTGGAAGGTCGCAGCCATCCAAAAGATCGTCCGGGCGGCGTGCCGACCACCGCGGGCTGGATCACTTACCGCGCCAACTCCGATCACCACAGCTGAAGGCCTGCCCCTGCATCAGCCGCCTGGCAGCTGACAGCCCGCCATTCTTCGAGAGCGGGGCCGCTCCCTGCCGCGGTCTACGGTGCAAGATTGCTTTAGGCCTCACCGTACGCGTGGCGTCACCCACACCCAGCGTCACAGTCGCCCGAGGAGAGGCATGTGCCCTGGTTGCCGAGATACAAGCGCCGTCAGGGCTGCGCAGGCGTGGTGGAGCCGGCCCCCTCGCTCAGGCGGAGCGCCAGCGGCGGCTATGGGCTCACATCCTCGGCGGCTTGCCGACCGGGTCATCGTCCTCGTTCTCAACTTCGCCCTGGTAAGGATCTGGACCGGAGCCATCGGGCAGCTGCGGTGGTGGTGGCAGGGTCGGCGGTTCGGTGCTGGGCGGCAGATCGCCCGGGGGCAGAGGAAATTCCTCGGGGACTCGGTGGGCGGGGTGTTCGTTGGGGTCGGTGGCCATGGTGCGCTCCTTGGGCAGAAAGCCCATTGGGCGCCGTACCGTGGCGTGCTGCCGTAGGAGGCGGGCCACAAACCAAGCCCGCCAGAGGATGCACTCCGATGGGAGAGCCGTAGCTGAAAGCACCACGCGCCAGGCCGGATGCCGTGCTCGACCCGGCCCATCGCGCGCATTTGAACCCGGACACTCGCAACCAAGGCACGGCCCCAGGCGTGAAAGACGTCCGGGCGGGGGCCGATCTTGGACCACCGCGCCCTGCTTCCGGCCACGAAGGCGTCCTCTAAGATAGCCGCGTGTCCACACCGCCACCATCCCCTCCTCTGCCCGCCGCTTCCTTTTCAGAGCCTTCCGCCAGCGTGCTGGCGCAAGCGCTCGGGTTGCCCGTCTTCACATCGCCCTGGCACACGCCGCACTACCCTGATGGTGCCGTGGGCCCCTGGCGGATCAGGCGTGGCGGCGTCGGGCTGGACTGCGGCTACCACAGCGGCCCGTGTGTCGCCTCGGGTTCAGCCGTGCTGATGCGCGAGAACGGCGAGGGCGGGTGGGACACCTGGATGTCGCTCTCGCCCATGGAAATCGAAAGCCAGGAGCTGCCCTTGCGCCACGTCCGCGGCCACGTCGTCGTGATGGGGCTGGGCATGGGCTGGGTTGCGGCCAACATGGCGCTGCAGCCGGCGGTGGACCGCGTGACGGTGGTCGAGCGGGACCAGGACGTGCTGCAGCTGTTTGGCCTGTGCCGTGTGCTGGAGGGGCTGCCCGATGCCGCCGCGCGCAAGGTGGCACTGGTTCAGTCCGATGCGCTGCAATGGCAACCCCAGGGCGCGCCCGTCGATTTTCTGTATGCCGACATCTGGCTCGGGCTGGCCGAACCCCAGGCCCTGGCGGATGTGCAGCGCATGCAGTCGAACGTGCACGCGCAGCAGGTGTACTTCTGGGGCCAGGAACTGGTGCTGGGGAAGATGGCCCGCAGCCAGGCAGAACCTGGAACCCCGCAGTGGGCCCCGGCAGTCGGGCACGCGGTGCGAGAGACGGGCTTGCCCTTGCTGGCGCACGCCGAGCCCGGCTATGCCGAACTGGTGGCGCGTGTGCTGCAGTGGCGCGAAGGCCGGGGTTCGGCCACCGGGTGACCGGCGGGCAGGCAGGCCCACCGCAGGCCACCCATCTCCTGGGGCATGGTCGTCATTTGAGCCACTTGCGCCGGGCGCGCGGCTGGACGGTGATGTCCACGGTCTGGTGCACGGCGGGTTTGCCGCTGGCGGTATCGGTTTCCACGACGTCTTCCAGGTCGATGTCCTTGACATCGGAATCGGTGGTTTCTTCGAGGTCTTCCAGGATGGCGCTGACCTTGCGTTCAGCCTCGTCGACTTCGGATTGGGGCAGCGGGGGAATGCGCATGGGCGACTCCTGTAGGGGCTGTGGTGGGTATATCGATCGGTGCAGCGTCCAGCGGACGGCCACCGCTCCTGCCCCCCGGCGCGGGGCCGCGCCCGGGCGGGCATCGGGGATGCCAGCGTGCCATCCCTCCATGGCTTCCACGGTAGAAAAGGCGGCGGCGCGATGACGTAGGCCACCGCGAGGTTCGGGTGTGGGAATCGCGGTAGCACAACCCAGGCATCGCCCCGCGCCGAGCCGCCATCGGGTGGGCAAGGGATCGGAGAGAGGGCCGCGCCCGCCAGACTGGAGCCTGTCCGCGACGGAACCGTCGCGGCGGGCAACGCCCGCCGTGTCAGGCCGGATGCGGCGCGGCGTGCCCCGGTGCGGCGGACCGCCCCGCCGTGAACGCGCTTCCCATCGACGCCGCCACGATGCAGCCGATGGCCAGCCATTGCAGCAGGCTCAGGTGCTCGTCCAGCAGGCCCACGGCCAGCACGGCGGCCACGGCGGGCTCCATGCTGATCATGATGCCGAAAGCCTCCTTGGGCAGGCGCTTGAGCGCCATCATCTCCAGCGAGATCGGAATGGCGCTGGAGACCGCCGCCACCGCCACCCCGATGAGCAGCAAGGCCGGCGACAGCAGCGCAGCGCCCGCATGCGCCACGCCCACCGGCACCACCACCAGCGCCGCCACCAGGAGGCCCAGCGATACCGAATGCCCCGCGTGCAGGTGCCCGGCGCGCTTGCCGAACACGATGTACAGAGCCCAGAATACGGCCGCGCCCAGGGCATACAGCACCCCCACCGGGTCCAGGGTGCTGCCGTTGAGCCCCAGCGGCAGCAGCATGCCCAGCCCGGCCATCGCCAGGGCCACCCACACGAAATCCACCGCGCGGCGCGACGACCAGATGGCCACCGCCAGGGGCCCCGAGAATTCGATGGCCACGGCCAGGCCAAACGGCAGCGTGCGCAGCGACATGTAGAACATCAGGTTCATCCCCCCGAGCGCCGCGCCATAGCAGGCAAGGGCTGCGGCATCCGCGCGCGACAGCCGCCAGCGCCACGGCCGCCACAGCAGCAGCACCAGCACGGCGGAAAAACCCACGCGCAAGGCGGTCGTGCCCTGCGCGCCCACGGCGGGAAACAGCAGCTGCTTGGCCCAGGACGTGCCAATGCCCAGGGCGGTGACGGAGCCGAGAACAGCCAGGAAGGGAAAGAATCGTTGAAAGCGCGACGCGGTCATGGGTAAAAATATAGTTCGACCCGTGCGTGCTTTTTTCTCTTATTTCGGGCCATGCACGCAACTTTCGCTCGCTGCTTGAGAGGATTCCATGCCCACCCCGCCCCCGCTCGACCGCTTCGACCTCGCGATCCTGGACATCCTGCAGACCGACAACACCACGCCCCAGCGGGTGATTGCGCAGGCGGTGAACCTGTCGGCGCCCGCCGTGCAGCGGCGCATCCGGCGGCTGCACGACAGCGGCGTCATCCGCGCCAACGTGGCCGTGCTCGACCCGGTGAAAGTGGGCATGCCGCTGACCATCGTGCTGGAGGTGCACCTGGAGAACGAGCGCCCCGACCGCACTGCCCCGCTGCGCGCGCGCATCGCGGCCGAGGGCGCGGTGCAGCAGTGCTACAGCGTGACGGGGGAGGCCGACTACCTGCTGGTGGTCACCGTGGCGTCGATGGCGGACTACGAGGCCCTGACGCAGCGGCTGTTCGAGGGGGATGACAATGTGCGGCGCTTTCGCACCTCGGTGGCGCTGGGCAGCCTCAAGTCGGGCCTGCGGGTGCCGCTGGACAGGGCGCTGGCCTGACTGGTCACAGCCCCAGCGCCCGCCGCATCTGCTTGCCGCTCAGCCGCTGGCGCGGGCCGCCGAGCAGTTCGCACATGCGCGCGTTGAGCGGTGCCTGTGCCCCATGCTGCGCCGCCAGCCGCACCACCGCGCCGCTGAGCGCATCGATCTCGGTCACGCGCCCAGCTTCCAGGTCGTCCCACATCGAGGAGCGCGCCTTGGCGTCGATCTGCAGCATGCGTTTGGCCAGCCGGGTGAACAGCCAGTTGGGCAGGCGCAGCACATGGGGCAGCAGCGTGGGCGACACGGCGGTGACCTGGGCGGGGGTGATGCCCGCGCGCGCCATCACGCGCAGCGCCTCGGTCTGCAGGGCGGCGAAGACGCGGCGGCAGTCGCGGTCGAGCAGTTCCTGCCGCAAGGGCAGGTCCGACAGCGCATTGACCGGGTTGTTCAGGTTGAGCAGCAGCTTGCCCCACTGCACCGCGCGGATATCGGCGGGCAGCACGGTGGCCAGGCCCGCCGCATCGAACACCGGCGCGATGCGCTCGGTGGCGGCGTCGCGCTGCAGCTGCAGATGCCCCGCAGTGGCGCGGTGCACCTGGGCGCCACGCAGCACCACGTTGTACGGCACCATGCCCGCCAGCACGTTCAGGCCGGGGGCCAGCGCCGCCACGCGGGCCACGTTGTCCACGCCGTTCTGCAGCGAGATGACGGGGGTGCCGGGCGCGCAGGCCGCCGCCAGTTCGCGCGCGGCGGACTCGGTGGCGCCGCTCTTGACGCACAGCAGGATGATGCTGTCGGCGCCGGGGGCGGCGTCGGCCAGCGTGGGGGCCAGCCGCAGCGCAGACACGGGCACGGTGCGGTCGAACCCGTCCAGGTCCGTCACCTTCAAGCCCTGCTGGGCGATGGGCTCCAGCGCATGCGGGCGCCCCACCAGGCAGACCGGCTGGCCGTGCGCTGCCAGGCGCCCCCCCACATAACAGCCAATGGCGCCTGCGCCGAGAACGATGAAGTGCATGCGGGTGCTTCCTTGGGCAATGGGAGACAGGGCGCCACAGTGGGTGCGGCGCCTGCGCATTGTGCGGCGGCGCGCCCACGGGGCCTGGCGCAGAGGCGACGGTGTCTGCAGACACCTCCAGCCTTCAGATTTTGAGTGTTTTTGGCCTCCAGCGCTTATCCATCAAGCGCCAAAAGCTATTAAATTTGAAGCGCCATCAACCCATGGCGCCTGCGTCCAGGGGGTTTGCCGCCAGCAGACCTGCACCAAACCGCACGGTCACCAGCAAGCCGCCCAGGCGCGGCGAGGCCCCCAGTTGCACGGTGGCGCCGTGGCCTTGCGCGATGGCCTGCACGATGGCCAGGCCCAGGCCGCTGCCGGGAGCGCCATCGGCGGTTTCGCGCACAAAACGCTGCATCACGCGCTCGCGGTGTTCGGGGGCGATGCCCGGGCCGCTGTCTTCCACCGTGAGCACGGCATGGCCGTTGTCGGCGCACACCTGCAGGTCCACCCGGCCGCCGGGCGGAGTGTATTTGATGGCGTTGTCGAGCAGGTTGCGCGCCAGCATGCGCAGGGCCTCGGCGTTGCCGGGCACGGTGGCGGCGTCGGAATCGAGCAGGCCCACATCCATGCCGCGCACCTGGGCGGCGGGGGCCACGTCGGCCAGGGCCAGCTGGGCCACGGCGCGCAGGTCCACGGGGTCGGTGGCGGCCGTTCCGGCCTCTTGCCGGGCGAGGGTGAGCAGTTGCTCCACCAGGCGCGTGGCACGGTCGATGCCGGCGGACAGGCGTTCGATGGCGGCGGCGCGCGCCACATCGTCGCCCGCGCGCTGCAGGCCCTGCAGCTGCAGGCGCAGCGCGGCCAGGGGCGAGCGCAGCTCGTGCGCCGCATCGGCCACAAAGTGCTGCTGGGCGGTGAAGGCGCGCTGCACGCGTTCGAACAGCAGGTTGAGTTCGCTCACCAGCGGCTGCACTTCGTCGGGCAGCTGCGCGTCGTTCACCGGCGAGAGGTCGTCGGCCTGCCGCTGGGCCAGCTGCCGGCGCACGCGCTCCACCGGGGCCAGCGAGCGGCTCACGCCCCACCACACGGCCAGCACCAGCAGCGGCGCCATGATGGCCAGCGGCGCCAGCGTGCGCAGCGCCAGGCTGCGGGCCATGTCGCGCCGCGCGGCCATGTTCTGCGCCACCTGGATGACCTGCGAGCGCGTCTGCATCGAAAACACCCGGTAGGTGCCGCCGCGCGCCTGCACGTCGGTGAAGCCCAGCACGGCGATCTGCGGCAGGGCCGCGCCCACGGCCGATTCAAAGATGCGCAGGCCCTGGTTGGTCCACACCTGCACGATGAATTCGTGGTTCTCGTCCTCGGGGTCCAGGCCCGGCCCCAGGCCCTGCGCATCCACCGGCAGGCCCGAACGCAGGGCCAGCGCGGTCTGCTGCATGTGGTAATCGAACAGCGCATCGGCCTCGGCGAGCGCGCCCCGGTAGGCCAGCGCGCCCTGCACCGCCCCGGCCAGCACGATGGCCGCGAGCAGAAACACCAGCAGCCGCATGCGCAAGGATCGGGGAAGCAGACCCTGGAGGGCCTGGGTGAGCTTGCGGGTCATGCCTTGGGTACGAGATAGCCGACGCCGCGCACGTTGAGCAGCACCTCCGCGCCGAGCTTCTTGCGCAGGCCGTGGATGTAGACCTCCACCGCGTTGCTGCTCACCTCGTCGCCCCAGCCGTAGAGCTTGTCTTCGAGCTGCTGGCGCGACAGCACCATGCCGGGCCGGGCGATGAGCGGCTCCAGCACCGCCCATTCGCGCGCCGAGAGCACGACGGGAACACCCTGCACCGTGGCCTCGCGCGTGGCGGGGTTGATGCACACGCCCTTGTGCTCGTACACCGGCTCGGCCCGCCCGGCGGCGCGGCGCAGCAGCGCGCGGATGCGGGCGAGCAGCTCGTCCAGGTCATAGGGCTTGAGCACGTAGTCGTCGGCCCCGGCGTCGAGCCCTTCGATGCGCTGGGCCACGGCGTCGCGCGCGGTGGCCACCAGCACGGGGGTGCGGTTCTTGCGGGCCCGCAGGTCGCGCAGCACGGCCAGGCCATCGCGCTTGGGCAGGCCCAGGTCCAGCAGCACAAGGTCGTAGGGCTGGGTGCGCAAGGCGGTGTCGGCCGCATCGCCGTCGCGCGCCCAGTCCACGGCGTAGTGCTCGGCGCGCAGCAGGTCCTGCACGGCTTCGCCGATCATGGGGTCGTCTTCAACAAGCAGGAGGCGCATGGCAATGGGTTCAATGGATCGAGGGGAATCGCCCCTCAAAGGATAGCGGTGGCGCCACGGCCCACCGCAATGCGGAGCATCCCGTTCGCCGTTTTTCTGTCACATCACTGTCACAATCATCGTGCGTCGGGCCCACTGCCCGACCCTCAGTTCGATCCATACCAACAGAGAACAAGGAGCAAGATCGATGGCATTCCACAAGATTCGGTTCATTTCCGCCGCGGCCGTGCTGGCCGCGCTGTCGGCAGGCGCCCAGGCACAGGGCGCGGTCAACGCGCTGTGCAGCACCGACGCCCCCTGGTGCGAAGCGGCCGCCAAGGAGTTCACCAGGAAGACCGGCATCAAGGTCAACCAGGCCCACAAAGGCACGGGCGAGATCGCGGCCCAATTGCGCGCCGAGGCCAACAACCCCAAGACCGACATCTGGTGGGGCGGCACGGGCGACCCTTTCCTGCAAGCGGCCGAGCAGGGCCTGCTGGCCGAATACCGCCCGGCCTACCTGCATGACCTGCACGGCTGGAGCGTGCGCCAGTACGCGATGTCGGGCCACCAGGTGGGGGGCTTCTACAGCTCGGCCATCGGCTTTGGCTACAACACCGAGACGCTCAAGAAGAAAAAGCTCCCCGAGCCGCAGTGCTGGGCCGATGTGATCAAGCCCCAGTACAAGGGCGAAGTGGAAATCTCGCACCCTGCCTCCAGCGGCACGGCCTACACGGTGATCGCGGGGCTGGTGCAGCTCATGGGCGAGGAGAAGGCCTTCGACTACCTCAAGGCGCTGCACAAGAACACCACCACCTACACCCGCAGCGGCCAGGCGCAGGCACCCAACGTGGCCAAGGGCGAGGTGGGCGTGGGCATTACCTTCATGTTCAACTTCGAGAAGTGGAAGGCCGACAAGTACCCGGTCAAGACCCAGGCGCCTTGCGAAGGCACCAGCTACGAGGTGGGCGGCATCGCGCTGGTGAAAGGCGCGCGCAACATGGAGAACGCCAAGAAATACTACGACTGGCTGATGAGCCCCGAAGGCCAGGCCGTGGGCGCCCAGGTCGGCAGCTACCAGGTGCCCGCCAACAAGAGCTTCAAGATGGACCCGCGCATCCCGACGCTGGACAACGTCAAGCTCATCAAATACGACTTCGAGAAATACGGCAAGGCCGCAGAGCGCAGGCGCCTGATCGACCGCTGGACCAAGGAAGTGGAGGCGCTGCCGCGCTGATGCGCGCAGCCCGCCGCAGGATCTTTTCCGACGGCGGGCCGCCCCCACGGCCTACCCCAGGCGCACCGGCACGAAGATCTTGTCGCCGTTGCGCTCGATGAGCAGCGCCACCGACTTGCCCGCCTTGGCCATGGCCGTGCGCACCTGCTCGATGTTCCGGGCCGGCGCGCCGTTGATGGCCAGCAGCACATCGCCCGGCTGCACACCGGCCGCCGCGGCGGGGCCCCGCGCCTGCTCGATCACCAGGCCCTCGCTCACGCCCACCTCGCGGCGCTCCTGCGGGTCCAGCGGGCGCAGCGACAGCCCCAGCTGGCCCTTGCCCACGGCATCGTCGTTGCGCGCCTGCTTGCTGGCCTTGTCGCTGGAATCACCCAGCGTGGCGGTCAGCTCTAGCGGCTTGCCCTGGCGCCACACCGAGAGCCTGGCCTGCTGGCCCGGCTGCGCCTGCCCCACCCAGGCGGGCAGGTCGCCCGAGGCCACGATGGGCTGGCCGTCCACCTGGCGGATCACGTCGCCGGCCTGCAGGCCCGCCTTGTCGGCCGGGCTGCCCTTGCTGACGCTGGCGACCAGCGCACCCTCGGGTTTGTCGAGCGCGAACGATTCCGCAAACGCCTGGTTCACCTCCTGCACGGCCACACCGAGCTGCGCGTGGCGCACCTTGCCGGTGGCGACGATCTGGTCCTTGATCTTGGCCGCCAGCTCGATGGGGATGGAGAAGGACACGCCCTGGTAGCCGCCCGAGCGGCTGTAGATCTGCGAGTTGATGCCCACCACCTCGCCGCGCGCATTGAACAGCGGCCCGCCCGAGTTGCCGGGGTTCACGGCCACATCGGTCTGGATGAAGGGCACCAGGCTGTCGTCGGGCAGCGAGCGGCCCTTGGCGCTGACCACGCCCGCCGTCACGCTGTTCTCGAAGCCGAAGGGCGAGCCGATGGCCAGCACCCATTCGCCCACCTGCAGGTCGCGCGTGCTGCCCAGGCGCACGGTGGGCAGGTTCTTGGCGTCGATCCTGAGCACGGCCACGTCGGTCTTGGGATCGGAGCCCAGCACCTTGGCCCGGAACTCGCGCCGATCGGTGAGCTTGACGATGACCTCGCTCGCGCCCTTGACCACATGGGCGTTGGTCAGCACCAGGCCGTCGGGGCTCACGATGAAGCCCGAGCCCTGGCCGTGCGTGGGCACGTTGGGCTGGCCCTGCGCACCCCCGCCGGGAAAACCGAACTGGCGGAAGAACTCGTAGAACGGATCGTTCGGGTCGATCTGCGGGCCCCGGCGCTGGCGCGCTGTGGGCCGCCCTTCGTCATCGTCCTCGTCGTCATTGGCCATCGCCGTCTTGGTGCTGCCCGTCACGCTGATGTTGACGACGGCAGGGCCGTTCTGCGCGGTGATCTGCGCGAAGCTGGGCAGCGCGCCGCCCGGGGCCGCCGGGGTCTGGGCCACGATGGGCGCGGAGGGAGTCAGGGCCCGGGCCTGGTGCCCCGTGATGAGGCCCGCGCCGGTGGCACCCACCGCGCCTGCGGCCACCAGGGCCAGGATGAGGCGGCGGGGGGTGGAGGTCAGCGTCGTGGTGTTCATGGTGTGGTGCCTTTCCCATCGGAGTTGCGATGGAGGGCAGTGTGGGCACCAACACTTAGACGAAACTTAGAGCCGGGAACGCGCCAGGCTCGGCGCGTCGAACGTTGCCGCCTGTTGTGGTGCTCCTCCTCGTGCTGCCTGCGACACGGCGCCCGGCCAGAACCGCTTCGGCGGGCTTTGCGAGCCGCTTCGGGGCGACTCAGGCTACACCGCCCCGCGCCCCTTCTGGCTCTCGAAGTACACCACCTTGCGGGCGCGCATCACGTCGCCCAGCGGCCGGTGCGCCGCCAGTGCCTGCCAGGGGTCGAAAACGGCGGCCTCCACCTCGGCGGCCAGCGCGGGGTCGGCCGCAGGATCCTGCCGGGGCAGGGTCAGCCGGGCCACGGTGGTGTAGGGTGTGGGCCAGTCCACGCTGGCATCTTCGATGGGGGTGGTGGCCTCGTCCACGAAGGGCTGCAGTTGCAGGTCCCACACCAGGTCCTGCTGGCGCAGGCGGGTCGAAAACTCGGCGTTCCAATCGTCCTGCACCTGGGTGACCGGCGCGCCATTGGCGACATGGGGCACCAGACGCACGCGCACCGCATAGGGCCCACACGCGATGGGCGCGGCACTGTGCACGGCATGGGCGGCAAAGCCGCCGAAGGGCCGGCCGAAAGTCTTGGCCGTCTTGGCGATCTGCCTGGCGGCCCCCAGCAGCCCGTGGCGCTGCACCAGGAACTTGATCAGCGCGCCGCCGCCATGCGAGGCAGCCACCACAAAGTCCACGAACTCGCCGCTTTGGGGAAAGGCGAACTTCTCCTGGTTGATGAGCGTGAAGTCCTGGCTTTTGGCGGGCCCGTTGCCCAGGGCGGAATCGCCCTTCACCCCCAGCACGCTGAACGAAAAGCCCCGGATGTCGGGCTTGCGGTCGGAGGCCTTGTCCATGCCGCCATTGCTCAGCCGCACCCGCACGTCGTACTGTGCGGGCTGGGCAAACAGCCCGTGGGACGCAAACGCAGGCAGATCGCCCAGCACCTGCAGCTGGCCCCGCGCGGCGGTGAGCTGCTTGCGGTGCAGGCCACGGCCGTTGCCGTACTTGTGCGACTTGCGCGCCTGTAGTTCGGCGAACTGGCGCGCATACCCGGCAAAGCGCCGGGCTTCGTCGGGCGCCACCACTTCCTTCCAGTCAGTGCTGGGTGCAACGGTTGTATCCATGAGCGACCTCGGTTGAAAGCCAGGTGGCATGGTAGCGCGACCTGCCGAAAATCGGGACCCTCGCCGGCCACCGCGCTCAGAGGCCGCGAAACCGGTACACGATCGCGCCCCGCACCACCTCCCCGGGCGCCAACCAGCGCATGGGAAAGGCGGCGTGGTTGGGCGCATCGGGGTACTCCATGGGTTCCAGGCAGATACCGTCACCCGGCTGCCAGAGCCAGTTGCCCTGCCGCGCGCCACGGCCCCGGTCCCGCGCCGGGTCCGCCTTCAGGCCATGGCCCGCATAGACCTGCACGCCGGGCGCTGTGCTCCAGACCTCCATCGCACGGCGGCTGACGGGCTCGCTCAGCAGCGCGGCCAGCCGAAGGCCCGACGGGGTGATGGATGACACGGGCGGCGCACGGGATGCATCCGGCTCGTCCAGCACCAGGTAGTGGTCCAGCCCGCCGGCCTGGGCCAGTTGTTCGCTGGGCACCGCCACAGCATCGCCCACGCGGCGGGCCTCGCGAAAGTCGAATGGCGTGCCCAACACGCCAGCCAGCGCGCCCGTGGGGCACACGTCGGCGGCCAGCGGCACATAGCGGCTGGCGGGCACCTGCAGGGTGTGGCCGTGGGTACTGCCACGGCCCGCCAGGTTGAAGAACGCATGCCCGGTGAGGTTCAGCACGGTGGGTGCGTACAGCGCCTCGGCCGTCCAGGCCATGTGCAGCGCGTTGTCGGCCGTGACCTGCAAGCGAAGCTGCAGGCGCACCGTGCCCGGCACACCGTCGTCTTCGGTGCGAAAGGTGTGGCCCAGGGTGAGCGCATCGGCCCGCACCTCCTCCACCGCAAACACCTGGAAGCGGCTGCCCCGGGGACCGCCATGGTGGTGGTGGGGACCGCTGTTGGTGGGCAATTGCAAAAGCGAACCATCCGGCAGGGTCAGCTTGCCTGCGCGCAAACGCCCGGCCCAGCGCCCGATCAATGCGCCCATGGAGAGCTGGCCGTCCAGGTAGCCCTGCAGGCTGTCGTAGCCCAGCGCCACATCGGCCAGGCCACCCTGCCCGTCGGGCACCGCCACCTGCACCAGGCGGGCGCCGTAGTTGCTCACGGCCACCTGCAGCCCGCCCGCGCCACGCAAGGTGAACAGGTCGGTGCGCTGGCCGTGGAGCTCTTGTTGAAACGCTTTGCGGGAAAGGGAGTAAGCCATGGCCGCAAGTTTAGGTGGCATCTATTTGGCGGCGGGTGGCGCGGCTGGCGCATCGCGCGTCACCAGCCAGATGCCCGCGCACACCAGCACCAGGGCCAGCAGGTTCTTCCACTCCCACAGCGCCTCGCCCAAAAACAGTGCCGACAGCGCCGCGCCAAAGATCGGCACGGTGAAGTTGAACACCGTGACCTGGCTCACGCGGTTGTGTTTGAGCAGGATGCTCCACAGCGAGAACGCGGCCGACGACAACAGCGCCAAGTACACCAGCAGCGCGGCCGAGCCCCAGGTGAAGCCCGAGAGCGAGCCCCCCAGGCCCCAGCCGAGGGCCAGCAGCGCGGCGCCACCCAGTCCCAGTTGCCAGCCTGTCATCACCACAGAGTCCATGCGCTGCGAGACCTGCTTGCCGTAGATGCTGGCGGCAGCCAGCACCAAGGCCGCGATCACCACGAAGCCTTCGCCCAGCAGCGTGAAGTCCATGTCCAGCGTACCGCGCCCCAGGTTGACCACCATGACGCCCGCGAATCCCACCACACAGCCCCAGAGCTTGGCGTGGCTCAGTCGGTCGTTGTGATAGACCCAGTGCGCCAGCAGCACGCTGAAGAACGTGCCCGTGGCATTCATGATCGAACCCTTGACCCCGGTGGTGTGCGCCAGCCCCACGTAGAAGAACACGTACTGCAGCGTGGTCTGCGCCAGGCCCAGCACCACCAGCTGTCGCCCTGCTGCAAAGCCCAGGCTCCAGACGGCCTTGCGCATGGCCACGGCCCAGGCCAGCAGGATCAGCCCCGCCCCCAGGAAGCGCCAACCGGCGAATACCAGCTGCGAGGGAATGTCGCTCCTGGCAATGCCAAACCAGGCGTAGCCGGTCTTGATGGCAGGGTACGAGCTGCCCCACAGCAGGCAGCACAGCAGCGCCAGCGCCACGACGACCTTGCGGTCGGAAAATCGGATGTGACCCATGTGAAATCGTGTCTCTCTAGTGAAACAGCCCGCGCTAAGACGGGCTGTTGAGGGGTGTTCAAGCGCTCAGGGACGCAGGCTGCAAGAACGACATTTCAATGATTCATTTACCTATGCCTCACCCCGCCGCATGCAACGGGCGCGGGCCAAGCCAGAGCTCCCGTGCAAGGGCCGCCCCGCCGCGCTGGGAGCGTCCCCCTCCCGGATTGCGCAGCAATGCGAGAGAGGGGGAAGGCGCGAAGCGACTCAGGGGGTGTCACTTCAAGTCACCGGCGCGGGGTTGAACAGCACCAGCGCGTTGTGCAGCTTCCACTGCTCGGCCCAGGTCTTCTTGCGGCCGCTGGCCACGTCGAGCAGCAGGTGGAACATCTCCCAGCCCAGGTCTTCAATGCTGGCCTCGCCGTCGGCGATCTTGCCGGCGTTGATGTCCATCAGGTCATTCCAGCGGCGGGCCAGGTCGGTGCGCGTGGCCACCTTGACCACGGGGCATTCGGCCAGGCCGTAGGGCGTGCCCCGGCCGGTGGTGAACACGTGCAGGTTCATGCCAGCGGCCAGCTGCAGCGTGCCGCAGATGAAGTCGCTGGCGGGCGTGGCGGCGTACACCAGGCCGCGTTGGTCACGGTGCAGCTTCTCGCCCGGGGCCAGCACGTGCGAGATCGGAGCAGTGCCGCTCTTGATGATGGAGCCCATGGCCTTCTCGGCGATGTTGGACAAGCCACCGGCCTTGTTGCCCGGCGTGGTGTTGGCGGCGCGGTCCACGCGGCCCCGGTCGAGGTACTGGTCGTACCAGCCCAGTTCGCGCACGATGGACTGGGCCACTTCGGGCGTGGCGGCGCGGCTGGTGAGCTGCTCCACGGCATCGCGCACCTCGGTGTTTTCACTGAACATCACGGTGGCGCCGGCGCGCACCAGCAGGTCGGCGCAAAAGCCCACGGCTGGGTTGGCGGTGACGCCCGAGAACGCATCGCTGCCGCCGCACTGCACGCCCAGCACCAGCTCGCTGGCGGGGATGGTCTCGCGGCGGCGGGCGTTCAGCCGTGTGAGGTGCGGGCGCGCGCTTTGCACGATGTGGTCGAGCATGGACATGAAGCCCACATGCTCTTCGGCCTGCAGGCACACGGTCTCCGGGCCCAGCGCCGCATCACGCTCGTCGGTGATGGGAAAGCTGCCCGGGGGCAACAGGCGGTCGGGCTGGAGCTTTTCGCAGCCCAGGCTCACCACCATGACCTCACCCCCAAAGTTGGGATTGAGGCTGATGTTGCGCAGGGTGCGGATGGGGATGATGGCGTCGGGCGCATCGATGGCCACGCCGCAGCCATAGGTGTGCTCCAGGCCGATCACGTCATCCACCTGCGGGTACAGCGGCAGCAGCTCCGCCTTGATGCGGCGCACCGCCAGGGCCACGACCCCCGCCACACACTGCACGGTGGTGGTGATGGCCAGGATGTTGCGCGTGCCCACCGAGCCGTCTGCGTTGCGGTAGCCCTCGAAGGTGTAGCCCGTGAGCGGTTCGAGCACGGGCGACTTCACGGTGGCCATGGGCAGACCTTCGAGCGCGCGGGCCGAAGGCATCTGCAGCAGGCGCTCGTGCACCCAGCTGCCTGCCGGGATGGGCTTGAGCGCGTAGCCGATGGGCACGTTGTAGCGGCGCACCACCTCCCCTTCGGCCATGTCCGTCAACGCCACCTTGTGGCCTTGGGGCACCTTGTCGCGCAGGGTGACGCCCGCGCCCGGCACGCCCTCGGGCAGCACCGTGCCTGCGGGCAGGCCACCGTCGTTGGCGACGATGGCGACGTTGTCGTCCGCGTGCATGCGGATGGTGAGGGGTTCTCGCATCGGGTCGTTCACTTCATGTCCGCTTCGTGTTTTGCACGGCCGTGCTCATCCACCGGCCTTCAGCACCAGGTCCGGCAACCACATCGAAAACTGTGGCACGTAGGTCACCAGCATCAGCGCCACGATGAGTGCGCTGTAGAACGGCCAGATGGTCTTCATCACCTCGCCCACGGAGATGCCGCCGATGGTGCAGCCGATAAACTGCGTGGTACCCACCGGCGGCGTGTTCAGGCCCAGCGCGCAGTTGATGAGCATGACGATGCCGAACTGCTCGGTGGTCATGCCGAATTGCTGGCAGATGGGCAGGAAGATGGGCGTGCAGATGAGGATGGTGGCCGCCATGTCCAGGAAGGTGCCGAGCACGAACAGGATGATGTTCACGCACAGGAAGATGACCCAGGGCGAGGTGCTCATGGACTTGAGCGCATCGCCCGTCAGCTCGGCCACGCCGTACAGGCCGATGAGGTAGCCGAACATCGAAGAGATGCCGATCAGCAGCAGCACGGTGCCCGTGGTCTTGACGGCCTTGGAGGCGGCCTTGAGGAACTGTTCGCGCGTGAGCTTCTTGTAGACGAAGACCGACAGCACCAGGGCCCACACCACGGCCACCGAGGCAGATTCGGTGGCCGTGAACGCCCCCGACAGAATGCCCGCGATGATGATGACCACCACCGCCAGCCCGGGGACTGACGCTCTGAAGGAGATCCACACGATCTCCCAGCCGGGGAAAGTGCCCGCAGGGTAGCCGCGCTTGACGGCCACCAGGTAGGCCGCCAGCAGATTGCACACCGTGAGCAGCAGCGCCGGCACGATGCCCGCGAGGATCAGCGCCGCGATGCTCACCTTGCCGCCCGCGGCCAAGGTGAAGATGATCAGGTTGTGCGACGTGGGCATGAGCGCGCCCACCAGCGAGGCGTGCGTGGTCACGTTCACCGCATAGTCGGCGTGGTAGCCCTCTTTCTTCATCTGCGGGATGAGCACGGCGCCCATGGCGGACACGTCGGCCACGGGCGAACCCGACACACCGCCGAACAGCGTGCAGGCGAGCACATTGCTCATGCCCAGACCGCCGCGCACATGGCCGGCCACGCTCTTGGCAAAGTCCACGATGCGGTCGGCGATGCCGCCGTACATCATGATCTCGCCCGCGAAGATGAAGAACGGGATCGCCAGGAACGAAAACGGATTCATGCCCGAAATCATCTGCTGGAAGCCCACGGCCAGCGGCAGGCCTTCATACAGGATGGTGGCCAGCGACGACAGGCCGATGGAAAACGCCACGGGCACGCCCAGCAGCAGCAGGAGCGTGAAGGTCACGCACAGAATGGTCAACGCCATGATGGTGGAATCTTTACAGGAACGTTAGGGTGCTGGGCGGTACGCAGGGATTGCTTCGATCGTCCCCGGGGCGCTCCGCATGCGGCGGGCGTGACCCAGGCCAGGGCAGCCGAGCCAGGGCCGCCCCGCCGCGAGGGCTGCGTCCCCCTGCCCGCGTGGCGCAGCCATGCGAGAGCGGGGGGAAGCGCTGAAAGCGCTCAGGGGGGTGTGCTTCATCTCAATGCCAGGCGGGCTCGACCTCTGTGCCGCGGACCAGGGCAATGATGTGCTCCAGGGAGAACATCGCCACCAGCACGCCAGCGAGCGCGGGGGGAACGTACTTGAACGCTTCGGAGATGCCGAGCGTGGGAATTTTGTAGGGCGCCACGGACTCGGCCAGCACGCCGCAGTTCCAGGCCATGACCACGCCGAAGACCAGCACCAGCACGTGGATCACGATTTCCAGCTTGTGGCGCAGCCAGTCGGGCGCCAGTACCAGGAACGATTCGAGGCCGATATGGCCCGCGTCACGCACACCCACCGCCATGCCCAGCATGGTGACGTACAGCACCAGCAGCACCGCGCCGCTTTCGGCCCAGGTCGGCGTGTTGTTGAAGATGTAGCGGCCGATGACCTGGTAGAGCACGGCGCAGACCAGCAGCACCAGCCCCGCCACCCCCAGTTGCAGACAAGAGCGCGCGATGAAGGCGCAAAGACGCGTGTACATAGAGAACATTCAGAAGACGGAAGGAGGGACCCGCCGCAGGATGCACGGCCCTGCGGCATGGAACGCCAGGATTACTGCACCGCGTCGATGCGCTTGACCATGTCCTGGAGCTTGGGGTCCTTCAGGAACTTGTCGTACACCGGCTTCATCGCCGTCTTGAAGGCCGCCTTGTCGATCTCCACGATCTGCGCGCCGCCGGCCTTGACGGTGGCCAGGGACTTTTCTTCACGCTCGTCCCAGATCTTGCGCATGAAGCCCACCGATTCCTTGGCGGCGGCGCGGATGGCCTTCTGGTCGTCGGCGCTCAGCGTGTCCCACACGCGCTTGCTGAACAGCAGGATCTCGGGCGCCATCGAGTGCTCGGTCTTGTTGAAGTACTTGGCCACTTCGAAGTGGCGCGAGCTTTCGTAGCTGGGGTAGTTGTTTTCGGCGGCGTCCACCAGGCCGGTCTTGAGCGCGGTGTAGACCTCGCCGAAGGGCATGGGGGTGGCGTTGGCGCCCATGGCCTCGAGCAGGGACACCCACAGGTCGCTCTGCTGCACGCGCACCTTCAGGCCCTTGACGTCGGCCAGGGTCTTGACGGGCTTCTTCACGGTGTAGATCGAGCGCGCGCCGCTGTCGTAGAAGGCCAGGCCCACGAAGCCCTGCGATTCGCAGTCCTTCAGGATCTCGTCACCGATGGCGCCATCGAGCACCTTGCGCATGTGTTCCTTGTCGCGGAACAGGAAGGGCATGGTGGGCACCATGGTGGCGGGGCAGATGTTGTTCATGGGCGCGACGTTCACGCGCGTCATGGCGATGGCGCCCAGCTTGGTCTGCTCGATGGTGTCCTTCTCGATGCCCAGGGAGCCCTTGGCGTACACCTTGATGCTGTGCTTGCCGCCCGTGGCCTTGGACAGCGTCTCGCCCATGTGGCGCACGGCCAGCACGGTGGGGTAGTCCTCGGGGTGGATGTCCGACGAGCGGAATTCCGTGGCCTGCGCGGTGAGGCCGCCGAGCACGATGCTGGCGGCAAACGCCACGCGGCCCATCAATTGGGGAATTTTCATGGTTGTCTCCTGGGTTGAAGTGTTGTGAATGGGGGAGAGTTCCGAAGCCTGTTGTCTTCAGGCGCTCCGATAGGGTGTTTCCGGCAACCCCGCCACGCCGGGGCGGGTGGCAAAAATGGCGCCGCCCAGCGCCACGTCGTCGCCCTGGGGCTGCCCGGGGCGGATGGAGGTGATGAACAGCACGTCCAGCCCCGGGCCGCCGAAGCTGCACATCGAGGGCTTGCTGGTGGGCACGGCGATGGACCGGTCCAGGCGGCCGTCGGGCGTGAAGCGGTGCACCACGCCGGCGTCGTTGCCGCAGATCCAGTAGCAGCCGTCGGCATCCACCGCGCCGCCGTCGGGCCGGCCGGGCAGATCGCGCATGTCCACGAACAGCGAGCGTTCGCCCAGGGACCCATCGTCGTGCAGCGGCAGCTGCCAGATCTGCTGCACGCTCGGGTGGCTGTCGCTCAGGTACAGGGTCTTGCCGTCGGGGCTGAAGCCCAGGCCGTTCTGCGTGACCAGTCCCTGCACCTGCGGTGCCGACAGGCCGCGCTGCGCGTCCATGCGGTACAGGTTGCCCGCGGCCTGCGCCAGCGACATGTCGCGCACCATGGTGCCCGCCCAGAAGCGGCCCTGGCGGTCGCAGCGGCCGTCGTTGAAGCGCATGCCGGGCCGGGGGTGGTCCACGCCGGCCAGCAGGGTGGCGGCCAGGGTGCCCCCCACTTGGGGCTGCAGGTGAAAGACGCCCGTGTCCATGCCTGCGATCAGCCCGCCGGCCGCATGCAGCGCGATGCAGGCGGGGCGCTCCACCGTCTCCCAGCTTTGCACGCGCTGGTCCGCATAGGTCCAGCGGTGCAGCTGGCGGCCTTCGATGTCCACCCAGTAGAGCGCCTGCTCGGCGGGGCTCCAGACGGGGCTTTCGCCCACTTGGTCGCGGTGGTCGGGCAGCAGCAGGTCCACGGGGGGCGTCATCGGGGCGCTCATTCGAAAGGACCCGTGCGCACGAACGGGCCGCCCTGGTAGATCACGGCGGGGTCGGTCAGGTCGGGGAGCGGGTCGGCCGCCTCGACCTTGGCGCGGAAGGGCTCGGAGCTGTCCTGCGGCCGGTAGCCGATGTGGCGCGCCAGCGTGTTGTCCCACCAGGTGGTGGTGTTGTCGCCCATGCCGTAGATGGTGCTGTGGCCCACCACCGGAGCGGTCAGGCTGGCGACCACCAGGCGCTCCAGGTCGTCATAGCTCATCCAGGTGGCGAGCATCCGGCGGTTGCGGGGTTCCGGGAACGAGGAGCCGATGCGCAGGCACACCGTCTCGATGCCATGGCGGTCGAAGTAAAAACGGGAGAGGTCTTCGCCAAACGCCTTGGACAGGCCGTACAGGCCGTCGGGCCGGGCCGGGTCCTTGAGGCCCACCACCTCGTCTTGCCGGTAGAAGCCGGTGACGTGGTTGGAACTGGCGAACACCACCCGCTTGACGCCCTGCTTGCGCGCCGCCTCATACAGGTTGTAGGCACCGATGATGTTGGCCTGCAGGATTGGCTCCCAGGGCTGTTCGGTGGACACGCCGCCCAGGTGCACCACGGCATCGACCCCCTCCAGCAGCGCGAGCATGGCACCGGCATCCTCCAGCCGCGCGGGGCGCACCTCTTCCCCCGCGCCTTCCTGGCCCAGGTCGGCCACGTCGGACAGGCGCAAGGTGCCGCAGTAGGCTTTCAGGCGCGTGCGCAGCTCGCGCCCCAGCCCCCCGGCCGCCCCGGTCAGTAACAAGCGTTGGAAACGGATGGCGGTGGGATGGCAAGGCATGGCGGTTACAAAGGCGGGGGTTCTTGGTACAGTGGCAACAGATTCTGTTGAACGTCATCAGTTGTCGTACAACAAAAATGCAATGTACTGCTTCTCCCCACGGCGCCACATAGGGATAACACCAAGAGATGAACACCGATACCGCGCTTCGCCGCAAGCCTCGCACCCTGGCCCTGGAACTGGTCGATTCCCTGGGGGACCGCATCCGCGATGGCAGCCTGGCACTGGGCGACAAGCTCCCCACCGAAGCGGCCATCATGGCCGAGTTCAGCGTCAGCCGCACCGTCGTGCGCGAGGCGATTTCCAAGCTGCAGGCCTCCGGCCTGGTGGAAACACGGCACGGCATCGGCACCTTTGTGCTGGGGCTGGGGCAGGCACCGGGCTTCAAGATCACCCCCGACCAGTTCAGCACGCTGCGCGACGTGATCGCGGTGCTGGAGCTGCGCATCGGCGTGGAAACCGAGGCGGCCGCATTGGCCGCCCAGCGCCGCACCGAGGCCAACCTGAAGGCCATGCGCGAGGCGCTTGATGCGGTGGCCGCCGCCGTGGATGCCGGCCGCGACGCGGTGGCGGCGGATTTCCAGTTCCACCTGGAAATTGCGCGCGCCACGCAGAACAGCCATTTCGCCGAACTGATGGGCACGCTGGGCAGCATGATCATCCCGCGCGCGCGGCTGGCCTCACCGGATTCGGGGGACGATGAACGGCGCCAGTACCTGCGCCGCGTCAATGGCGAACACGAAAGCATCTACGACGCCATCGTGGGCCAGGACCCCGACGCCGCGCGGGCCGCCATGCGCACCCATCTGGCCAACAGCCGCGAGCGCAGGCGGCGCGCGCAGGCCGAGGCGAGTTGACGCGCCCGCGCCGTGGGCATCGGCCCCCTCCTCTGCTTGATGCGAAGTGCCCGGTTGTCTCATCAGTACTAACCCGCGGGTCTGTGAGGCCTGATATGTTGTACGATGACATACAACAAGGCTTTCAAGCCCATTGGCCGCACGACGGCAGATGGCGGCCGGCACCTGCGGGCGAGCTGCCCGCGCCGCGCCACCGCCACCCGGCCTTGCGGTACGCTGCGCAGCCACAGCCCGTCGGCGCCCCGCCACGGGCCCTGGGTGCGGCGCGGCATTCCGCCGAGGGCAGGCACTGCCTTCCGCACACCCTTTTCACTTCACTCACCAACCCACCACAGCCATGCATGCAAACCTGATCGGCGGCGCCTGGACAGACGGCGTCCGCACCTATAGCAACACCAACCCCTCGGACACCCGCGACGTGATCGGCGACTACGCCGTGGCCAGCCGCGAGCAGGCGCTGGAGGCCGTGTCGGCAGCCCACGCGGCCTTCCCGGCCTGGAGCGTGTCCACGCCCCAGCAGCGTTTTGACATCCTGGACGCGGTGGGCAACGAGATCATCGCCCGCAAGGCCGAGCTCGGTGACCTGCTGGCCCGCGAAGAAGGCAAGACCCTGCCCGAGGCGATTGGCGAAGTGGGCCGCGCGGCCGCCATCTTCAAGTTCTTCGCCGGCGAGGCGCTGCGCCCCGGTGGCGAAGTGATGCCGTCCGTGCGCCCCGGCGTGGGCATCGAGATCACGCGCGAGCCCCTGGGCGTGATCGGCATCATCACGCCGTGGAACTTCCCCATCGCCATCCCGGCCTGGAAGATCGCCCCGGCACTGGCCTATGGCAACTGCGTGGTGTTCAAGCCCGCCGAAGTGGTGCCCGGCTCCGCCTGGGCGCTGGCCGACATCCTGCACCGCGCGGGCCTGCCGGCCGGCGTGTTCAATCTGGTGATGGGCCGCGGCTCGGACGTGGGCCAGGTGCTGCTGGAAGATGAGCGCATCGCGGGCGTGAGCTTCACCGGATCGGTGGGCACGGGCCAGCGCGTGGCGGCGGCCTGCGTGCCGCGCGGCGCCAAGGTGCAGCTGGAGATGGGCGGCAAGAACCCCTTCGTGGTGCTGGACGACGCCGACCTGGCCGTGGCCGTGGGCGCCGCCGTCAACAGCGGCTTCTTCTCCACCGGCCAGCGCTGCACCGCCAGCAGCCGCGTGATCGTGACCGAGGGCATCCACGACCGTTTCGTGGCCGCCATGGTCGAGAAGATGAAGACCCTGAAGGTGGACGACGCGCGCAAGGCCGGCACCGACATCGGCCCCGTGGTGGACGACCGCCAGCTGGCGCAGGACCTGGAATACATCGGCATCGGCCGGCAGGAAGGCGCCAAGCTCGCCTACGGCGGCGAGGCCCTGGAGAAGAACGCCGACGGCGCACCCGGCTTCTACCTGCGCCCGGCCCTGTTCACCGAGACCACGCCTGGCATGCGCATCAACCGCGAAGAGATCTTCGGCCCCGTGGTGAGCGTGTTGCGCGCGAAGAACTACGACGAAGCGCTGGCCCTGGCCAACGACACGCCCTTCGGCCTGGCCAGCGGCATCGCCACCACCAGCCTCAAGCACGCCACGCACTTCAAGCGCCACGCGCAAGCCGGCATGGTGATGGTGAACCTGCCCACGGCCGGCGTGGACTACCACGTGCCGTTCGGCGGCCGCAAGAGCAGCAGCTACGGCCCGCGCGAGCAGGGCCGCTACGCCGCCGAGTTCTACACGACGGTGAAGACCGCCTACACGCAGGCCTGAACCGGGGGCCTTCCCGCATCACCGGCCTTGCGGACGGTGGTGCGCGGGCACGGCGCACCACCCGCCGGGTTTTGAGCAAAATGGCTCGCAAGCGCTCATGGGTAAAGCGCTGACAGCTATTCTATTGATAGCAAACAATGCCCATGCTGGTGGCGGCGCGCCCGGCAACCGGGTGAGAGAACATGCCAGGGGCGGCACGCCCACCGTCCGCGAGCCGCCACGCGGCAGGGCCCGGCAAAGATAAAGCCGCAGGGCGGACTCCAAAAATGTATCCAATGGTTACACTGACGATGCCGCCTTGTTTCACGGGCGGCAGTGTCCATCCCTGCCCTCTCTTCTTCATCCCCCGCACGGGGAATCTGCGCCATGAAAATCTCCCCCCTCTTCGCCGCCCTGGCCCTTGTTCTTTCGGCCAGCAGCGCGGTGCACGCCGCAGATGACTACAACCGCCCACCCGCGGGCGACGCGCAGTTTCGCCAGTGCCTGAGCCATTCCGCCAAGGTCTACCAGGGCGGCAACGAAGCCAGCCCCATCAAGGGCCAGACCAAGGCCCAGGCGTGGTGCACCTGCATGTGGAACGAAACGCCCGAGGACTTCAAGGGCAACCTGGTGACCTTCTCCGAAACCCGCAAGGGCAAGGAAACCAACAAGCTGTGCGAGAAGCACGCCGACTGGAGCGAATGAACGAGCGCCCGGGCACTGCTCACATGCCCCATGAACAAAGCCGCCCTCGGGCGGCTTTGTTCATTGCGCAGGCGCCCGGAACGTGCTGACGGTCTCAGGCCCGGCTGCGCAGGGTGCGGCTGAGCAAAATCACGGGAACCAGCCCCACCGCCACCAGCGCCAGCGACGGCAAGGCCGCCTCGCCCAGCCGCTCGTCGCGCGCCAGCTGGTAGGCCACCACGGCGAGGGTGTCGCTGTTGAAGGGGCGCAGCACCATCGTGGCGGGCAGCTCCTTCATCACGTCCACGAACACCAGCAGCGCGGCGGCGGCGGTGGAACGCTTGAGCAGCGGCCAGTGCACGCGCGCCAGCAGCCCGCGGCTGCCGACACCCAGCATGCGGGCCGAGTCGTCCAGGCTGAGCGGAATGCGCGCGTAGCCGCTCTGCATGGACTGCAGGGCCACCGCGCAGAACCGCACGAGGTAGGCCCAGACGATGCCAAACGCCGTGGCGGTGACGAGCGCGCCCACGCCCCACTGCGGCATGGCCGCCTGCAGCCAGCCCACGGGCAGCAGCAGGCCCACCACGATGACGGCGCCCGGCACCGCATAGCCGACGCTGGCCAGCTGCACCACGCCGCGCGTGATGGGGTCGGGCTGGCGGCGCACCGCAAAGGCCAGCGCCAGCGCGATGGCCACCGCCAGCGCGGCCGTGATGCCGCCCAGGCGCACGCTGTGCCAGGCCCATTCCATGAAGCGCTCCCACGGCAGCACCGACCAGTCGGCCGCCAGCGGCCGCAGCATGAAGGCCACTGGCGCCACGAAACCCATGACCACCGGCACCGTGCAGACCGCCCATGCCGCCCAGCGGCGCGCTCCGCGCAGCGCCAGGGGCTGCGCCTCGGCCGAGCCCGCGCGCCCGCCGCCGGTGGCAAAACGCATGCGCTTTTGCGCACGGTGCTCCATGTGCAGCAGCACCATCACCACCACCAGCAGCATGGTGGCCAGTTGCGCGGCCGCCAGGCGGTTGTCCATGGACAGCCAGGCCTTGTAGATGCCGGTAGTGAAGGTCTGGATGCCGAAATAGCTCGCCACGCCGAAGTCGGCCAGGGTTTCCATCAGCACCAGCGCCACGCCGGCGGCGACGGCGGGGCGCGCCAGCGGCAGGGCCACCGCGCGGATGCGGCGCGGCAGCGGCGCGCCCAGCAGTCGCGCGGCCTCCATGAGGTGCGCGGCACGCTCGCCCAGCGCCGTGCGCGCCAGCAGGTAGACATACGGGTACAGCGAGAAGATGAACACCCACACCGCGCCGCCCAGGCTGCGCACTTCGGGCAGGAGGCGACCTTCGAGGCCGAAGGTGCTGCGCAGGCCCACCTGCAGGGGGCCGCTGAACTGCAGGAAGTCGGTGTACGCGTAGGCCGTCACATAGGCGGGCATGGCCAGCGGTAGCAGCAGCAGCCACTCCAGGGTGCGGCGGCCGGGAAAGTCGAACAGCGTCACGGCCGCCGCGGCGCTGGTGCCCACGATGGCGGCGCCCAGCGCCACCATCACGCTCAGCTGCAATGTGGTCCACACATAGCCGGGCAGCACGGTGGCGGCCATCTCGCGCAGGATGGCCCCGGCCTGGGCGTCGCCCGGGCCCGAGGGCGAGAACGGAAGCCACGAGGCCAGCACCGCCAGCACGGGCAATGCCAGAAAGCCTGCGAACAGGACCAGGGGAATGGTGCGAAAGGCGAAGGGCGTGCGGCGCAAGGGGCGGGAGCTCGGCAGAGGGGGTGGGAAGAAAACGCACACCCGCACGGACGGCAACCGGGCAACGCTCAGGAATGCAAATGCGAATTTTAAGCATTCACTCCCCTACCCCATAAAATGCAGACATGTTTCTTGAGGTCTCCCAACTCGAAGTGCGCTATGCGGGCCGTGCGCAGGCCGCGGTGCAAGGTGTCACGCTGGGCCTGCACGCAGGCGATATCGGCGTGCTGATCGGCCCCTCGGGCTGCGGCAAGACGACGCTGCTGCGCGCGGTGGCGGGGCTGGAGCCGGTGAGCGGCGGCGAAATCCGGTTGACCAAGGGCCTCGTGAGCAGTGCCGCGCTGAGCGTGCCGCCCGAACTGCGGCGCATCGGCATGGTGTTCCAGGACTACGCCCTGTTTCCGCACCTGTCGGTGGGCCGCAACGTGGCGTTCGGCATCCACGCGCTGCCCCGGGCCGAGCAGGCCGCGCGCGTGACCGAGGTGCTTCAGCTGGTGGGGCTGGAAGGCAGCGAGAACCGCTTTCCGCACGAACTCTCCGGAGGCCAGCAACAGCGCGTGGCGCTGGCACGCGCCCTGGCGCCGCGCCCGCAGCTCATGCTGCTGGACGAGCCCTTCTCCAACCTCGACGTGGACCTGCGCGAGCGCCTCGCGCACGAGGTGCGCGGCATCCTGAAGGCCGCGGGCGCCACGGCGCTGTTCGTCACGCACGACCAGTTCGAGGCCTTTGCCATCGGCGATGTGATCGGCGTGATGCACGAGGGCCGCCTGCACCAGTGGGACGACGCGTACACCCTGTACCACCGCCCCGCCACGCGCTTCGTGGCCGACTTCATCGGGCACGGCGTGTTCGCCCCCGCCACGCTGGTGCAGCGCGGCAACAACGTGGTGGCGCAAACGCCCCTGGGCGAACTGACCGACCTGGACGAATGCCCCCTGCCCGGCAGCTACCCCGGCGGCGAATGCGATGTGCTGCTGCGCGCCGACGACATCGTGCACGACGACGATGCGCCGGTGCAGGCGCAGATCGTGCGCAAGTCGTTCCGGGGCGCCGAATTCCTCTACACGCTGCGCCTGGCCAGCGGCCAGACCATGCTGGCCCACGTGCCCAGCCACCACGACCACGCCCTGGGCGAATGGATCGGCATCCGCGCGCAGGTGGACCATGTGGTGACCTTTCCCCGCGAGTGACGGCGTGCGCGGCCCGATGCCGCGTCAGTCCAGGAACCGTGTGGCCATCCCGGGCGCGGGCACCAGGCAGGTCTCGGAGCGCCCCCATATCCGGTAGCGATTGCGCGCCACCCGGCGGTAGAGCGCGTCGCGCACGGGCGCGGGCACCAGCCATCCCAACCAGGCCAGGCGCCAGGGCCACCCCAGGCGGTGCAGCACGCGCAGGATGGCCGCCGTGTGCTGCCAGCTGCGGCCACCCTCGATGACGAGCAGGGTCTGCAGCCCATCCACCTGCAGACCCACGCCGGCCAGCAGCCGCCGGCCGGTGGCGCCCTGCATGGAGGCGAAACGGATGCGCCCCGCGCGGTCGTGCCGCAGCAGGAACCGCACCCAGCCGTTGCACAGCAGGCACTGCGCGTCGAACACCACGATCATGGAGGAAGCCCCTCGGTGGCTGGCACGACCAGGTGGCCCCGGTAGTGAACCACCCGCCCCACCCACGGCACGGTGGCCTGCACGTGGAAATGCAGGGTATCGCCCCGCCCGGTCTCCTCGGCCACCACGCGCGGGCGCAGCCACGCGGGGCAAGGGATGCCCAGGAAATGCAGGTGCTGCAAGCGCATGACCAGCCGGCCCTGCTGTTCATCGAGCACGAAGCCCAGCCGCGCGGCCCCCAGATGCTCCACCACCCGGCCGCCGGATTCGCGCAGGGTGGAGCGCATGGTCCGCGCGGGGAAGCAACGCGTCCACACCTCGGCGCCGGGGGTGGCATCCAGCTCGAAGACGATGTCGCCCTGGACCGGACGCAGCGGCGCCCCCAGCGCCCACGCGAGCAGGCGGCCCATCGCGCCCGCCGGAGCCTCGACCACCACCTTGCCCCGAAGTCTGTGCCGGCCCGACAGGCTGTGAAACCGCGCCAGCGCAGGCGCCAGGCGCCCGAAGGCCGGGCCCATGGCGCGCTGGTACAGGGAAGCAAGGGTGGGAGCAGGCATGGGAAGGGGCAGGAAGATCTGGCGGCGCGCAGCGTCCGGCCGCACCGGCAAGGGAAACGAACCGGCAGGGCCCGCGCCTGCCCGCCAGTCTAGCGCGCGGACACCGGTTGCTTCGCAGGCCCGGACACGAAAAAAAGCCTGCGCGTGCCGGCTTGCCTGTGCAGGGGGCACGGTGCCCATGCCCGGGGCGTGGGCCGCGTACGCCGGGGCGTCAGGACTTGCCCTTGCGCTGCAGGCCCTCCAGGCCATTGAGGTCCACCTGGCCCAGGATGCCCCGCAAGTCCTTGACGCCCATGTGGTCGCCCTCGACGCTGACCACCAGCCCGTTCTTCAGGATGGCCTTGAGCTCGGCATGGCTGCCGTCCTTCTCGTAGCGCTGGTGCAGCGTGCGGCCGCCCTCCTGCCACGTCTTCTCGGCGCTGATCTGGTCTTCCTTCTCGCCCTGGGCCATGCCCATGGCCATCACCGCCATCTGGCCCAGGCCGCCGATGTCGGTGATCTCCAGGCGCACCTGCTTGCTGTCGCTGCCGTATTGCGCGCTGGCCTGGCTGGTGGGCAGGCCCAGCGCCGCGCCGTCCTGCACGTCGAAGCCGGTGCGCGGCAGGCCCCCCAGGCTTTCGGGCAGCGCGGCCTTGAGCGATTGCGCGGCAATGGCCTGGCCGCCCCCCAGCGCGCCCGCCGCGGCCGCTGCGGCCTTGCCGGTGGCGGCCGCGATGGCGGCGGGGTCCTGGCCCTTCTGGGCCTGCTCCAGCTGGCGCGCGGCTTCTTCCATCTTCTTGCCGGCAGCTTCCAGGCCGGCGGTGTCGATGGACACCTGCCCCTTGGGCGTGTTCAGGGTGACGCCAGGCGCCGCGGCGCCGCCGAACAGGCTTCCGCCACCGGGCATGAAGACCGAGCTGACGGCACCGATGACCACGCCCATGACGATGGCCGCGATGATGACGACCACGGTGTATGCCACCGACTTCTCCGGTGCGCTCTTCATCAGCACGGGCAGGCCGGTGTAGAGCAGGTAGATGGAATACAGCGCCGCCAGCAAACCCAGCATGGCCAGCGCCGGCAGCAGGCTGAACACCCCGCCCAGCATGGCGGCCGTGCTGGCATAGACCGCCACCTTGAGGGCCTGGATCTGGTTCTTCTGCCCCCCGAACGCAGGGGCGAGCGCATCAATGATGAGCGCGAGCACGAACACGCCCACCAGGCTGAGCACGTACGACACCACCATGTTCACCAGGCCGGAAACCAGGGGCACGCGAACGGTCACGCCAAAGCCGCCGAAGCCGATCAGCGACAGGCCGATGAAGCCGCAGACCACCGGGATCGCGGCCAGGATCATGTAGTAGCGGGTGAACAGGGTCGCCGCATCGGTGGATTCGGATTCGATGGCGACCCAGGTCTCCTTGGGTTGCAGAAGAATGCTCTTGGCGCGCTCAATCAGGTTCATGGTGCCCTCCCGGCAGTGTGAGTGGTGCCTGCTGCCGCCGTGCCGCAGGCCGAAAGACGCGGACGATACGGGAAATTGCCCGCAATTGGGCGCTGTTGCCACACTGTCGCCGCCGCAAACGTGGAATATGCACGTTTTTGGGCCGCAGAACCACCCCGCTTGCGCGCCGCGCACGCGGGAGGAGCGGCGCGCCTGGCCCGCCCGCCGCTGCCGCCGCCTCAGGTTTTCCGCAACTGGTCGACGGTGTCGTGCAGGTGCTGCGCCCATGCGCGCCGGTCGCGGCCTTCGGCCGGCTGCGGGTCGCCGTAGTGCACCACGGCGTCGATGGACGGCGCGCACAGCGTGCGCCAGATCGAGCCCACCAGGGTCTCGTCGCCGATGTAGCTGGGCGCGAAACTGGTGGCGCCGGTGGCCCTGTCGGCAAAGCGCAGGCCCACGGGCTGCACCGGCGCGCTGGCGGTGACGGCGGCCTGCAGCAGGTTGGCATGAAACGGCAGCATCTCGCGGCCATCGCCCGTGGTGCCCTCGGGAAACACCGCGAGCACCTCGCCGCGCTCCAGCGCCTCGTGCATGGACCGCACCATGCGCAGCGCATCGCGGCGCGAACTGCGCTCGATGTAGAGGGTGCCGGCGGCGGTGGCCAGCGTGCCGATCAGCGGCCAGCCCTGCACGTCGGACTTGGACACGAAGCGGCAATGCCGGGCCGCGTGCATCACGGGAATGTCAAGCCACGAGATGTGGTTCGCGACCAGCATCACCGGCCCCGCCACTGGCGGCTGCCCCACGATGCGCAGGCTGATGCCGGCATGGGCCAGCAGTTGCAGCGACCACACCTGCACCCGCGCATGCTGCTGATCGGGCGACAGCGCCGGAAAACGCAGCGCCACGATGGTCAGCCCCTTGGCGATGTGGCCCAGCAGGCGCAGCAGGCGCCAGCAGGCGCGCAGGTGCCTCATCTCAGCCGTCCGTGGCGATTCGCCATGCCCATGGCCCACGCAACGGGCCTGACCGATGCGGGTGCCACCGTGGAACCGGCCCTGCCGGACCACCGGTGGCATCCCCCTCGGGGGATGGCGCGAAGCGGCACAGGGGGGTCACCCGTACGCCACCTGCCCGCCCACCAGCGTCATGCGCACCCGGCCTGGCAGCTCGTAGCCGGAAAACGGCGTGTGCTTGCCCTGGCTGCGCAGCGCATCGTCCTGCACGGTCCACGCGGCCTGGGGGTCGAAGATGCACAGGTCGCCCACTCCGCCTTCGACGATCTGGCCCACGCTGGCCTGCAGCGTGCCCAGGGCACTGCCCAGCACGCGCGCGGGTTCGGACGTGACCGTGGCCAGCGCGCGCACGAGCGGCACGCCGCTGTCCTGCGACCACTTGAGCGCCAGGCTCAGCAGCAGCTCCAGGCCCGTGGCACCGGGTTCGGCCTCGGCGAACGGCAGGGTCTTGGCGTCTTCATCAACAGGTGTGTGGTCGGACACCAGCGCATCGACGGTGCCATCCAGTAGCGCCGCGCTCAGGGCATCGCGGTCGCGCTGCTGGCGCAGCGGGGGCGTCAAGCGCGCGCGGCTGTCGAAGAAGCCAATGTCGTTTTCGGTCAGGTGCAGCGTGTTGATGCTGATGTCGCAGGTCACGTTGAGTCCCTCGGCCTTGGCCCGGCGCACCAGCTCGACACCGGCCGCGCTGCTGAGGCGGCACAGGTGCACGCGCGCACCGGTGGTCTTGAGCAGCTCGAAGATGGTGTGCAGCGCAATGGTCTCGGCTGCCACGGGCACGCCCGACAGGCCCAGGCGCGTGGCCAGCGCACCGCTGGCGGCCACGCCTTTGCCGAGGTGCATTTCCTGCGGGCGCAGCCACACGGTGTAGCCAAAGGTGGCGGCGTACTGCAGCGCGCGCTGCAGCACCTGGGTGCTGGCCAGGGGCACTTCGGCCTGGCCGAAGCCCACGCAGCCCGATTCGGTCAACTCGGCCATCTCGGTCAGCACCTCGCCGGCGAGGCCACGCGTGAGCGCACCCAGCGGGAACAGGCGCGACTGGTGCAGCTTCTCGGCACGGAACTTGAGCATCTCCACCAGGCCCGGCTCGTCGAGCACGGGGTCGGTATCGGGCGGGCACACCAGGCTGGTCACGCCCCCGGCCACGGCGGCCGCCATCTCGGATTCGAGCATGCCCTCGTGCTCATGGCCGGGCTCGCGCAGGCGCGCGGCCAGGTCCACCAGGCCGGGCAGCACGATGCAGCCCGTGGCGTCCACCACGCGCTTGGGCGCAAAGTCGGGCGGCACGCGGTTGACGCCGACGATGCGGCCCGCCGCGATGGCGATGTCACAGGTCTGGTCGAGGCCCGAAGCGGGGTCGATCACACGGCCGTTCTGGATCAGTATCTTCATGATTTGAAGCCAAATTGGCTGCTAGCGCTTATTGGATAAGCGCTAGCAGCTATGAAAACAGGAGTATTCATTCCGAGCATCACGCCTCGTTCCCCGCCACTATGGACATGACGGCCATGCGCACAGCGATGCCGAAAGTCACCTGCGGCAGGATCACGCTCTGCTTGCCATCCACCACGGCGGAGTCGATCTCGACCCCCCGGTTGATGGGGCCGGGGTGCATGACGATGGCGTCGGACTTGGCCAGCTGCAGCTTGTCCTGCGTGAGGCCGAAGCTCTTGAAATACTCCTGGCTCGACGGCAGCAGCGCGCCGCTCATGCGCTCGTTCTGCAGGCGCAGCGTGATGATCACGTCCGCGTCCTTGATGCCTTCTTCGAGCGTGTGGCACACACGCACGCCCATCTGCGCCATGTCGGACGGCACCAGCGTGCGCGGCCCCACCACGCGCACTTCGGCGCAGCCCAGCGTGGTCAGGCCGTGGATGTCCGAGCGCGCCACGCGCGAGTGCAGCACGTCGCCCACGATGGCCACGGTGAGGTTGGAAAAATCCTTCTTATAGTGGCGGATGGTGTACATGTCCAGCAGCCCCTGCGTGGGATGGGCATGCCGGCCATCGCCCGCGTTGATCACGTGCACATGCGGTGCCACATGCTGGGCAATGAGGTAGGGCGCGCCCGATTCGCTGTGCCGCACCACGAAGATGTCAGCCGCCATCGCGCTGAGGTTGGCGATGGTGTCGAGCAGGGATTCGCCTTTGCTGGCCGAGCTGCGCGCGATGTCGAGGTTGATCACGTCGGCCGACAGGCGCTTGGCCGCGATCTCGAACGTAGTGCGCGTGCGCGTGCTGTTCTCGAAGAACAGGTTGAACACGCTCTTGCCGCGCAAGAGCGGCACCTTCTTGACCTCGCGGTCGTTGACGGAGACGAAGTTGGCGGCCGTGTCGAGGATGTGCGTGACGATGTCGCGCGGCAGGCCCTCGATGGACAGCAGGTGGATGAGTTCGCCGTTGCCGTTGAGTTGGGGGTTGCGCTTCTTCAGCACGGTCAGGCCTCTTTGACTTGGAAGTGGAAGGTACCGCTGTCGCCACGCGCCAGGGCCAGCGACTGGGCGGCGGGCAAGGCCACGCGGGCCGCGGCGAAGTCGGCCTGCACGGGCAGCTCGCGCCCGCCCCGGTCCACCAGCACGGCCAGGCGCACGCTGGCGGGGCGGCCGTAGTCGAACAGCTCATTGACCACCGCGCGGATGGTGCGGCCCGTGTAGAGCACGTCGTCGAGCACCAGCACGTCGGCGCCGTTCACGTCGAACGGCAGCGAGGTCTGCGCACTGGCCGAGAGGCCGCGCTGGGCGAAATCGTCGCGGTGCATCACGGAAGACAACACGCCGGGCGCGCCCTCCAGGCCCAGATCCTTCTGCAGCCGCTCGGCCAGCCAGGCACCGCCCGAGGCAATGCCCGCCAGGCGCGTCGTGGGGGTCCACAGGCTGCGCACGCCGCGCAAAAGCTCGCGGTACAGGGCCTCGGCATCCAGCACGAGACTGCCGGACGCGCCGGGGGATGGGTTGCTGCTCATGGGAGGTTCCTCAAAAACTGTTCCAGGATGATGCAGGCCGAAGCGGCGTCCGCATCCTTGGCACCGCCGGCGATGGCCTCGGTGGTGCTGTAGCGCTCGTCCACCTCGAACACCGGCAGGCCGAAGCGGCCGCGCAGCTGGCGCCCGAACTTGAGCGCACGTTCGGTGTTCTCGTGGCTCGCGCCATCGGGGTGGTAGGGCACGCCGATCACCAGCGCGTCGGGCTGCCATTCCTTGATGCGCTGCGCGACCTGAACAAAACGCGCGTCGCCTTCGGCCTTGATCGTGGCTTGCGGCGTGGCGCTGCGCAGCATGCGGTTGCCCGTGGCCACGCCCGTGCGCTTGAGGCCAAAGTCGAAAGCAAGAAAGGTCTGGAAGTGCGCGGGAACGGCGGGCTGAGCGGGCAAGCCGGTCATGCGTGCCCCGCCTCGGGCGACAGCATCCAGGCCTTGAGGCCCAGCAGCGACAAGGCGCGGTCGTAGCGCTCGGGCACCGGGGTGTCGAAGATCACCGACAGGTCGGCCGCCACGGTGAGCCAGGCGTTTTCGGCCAGCTCGGACTCGAGCTGGCCCTCGCCCCACGACGAGTAGCCCAGCGTGATGAGCACCCTGCGGGGCCCCGCGCCCGTGGACAGGGCCTCGAGCACGTCCTTGGAGGTCGTCATCTCCAGCCCGCCCGGAATGGTCATGGTGGAAGCGTAGGCGGATTCGTCCGTTTCGGCCGTGTCCATGAGCATGGGCTCGTGCAGCACGAAGCCGCGCTCGGTCTGCACGGGGCCGCCCTGGAACACGGGTTCCCGGCTCAGGTCCTCCCGACGCAGGGACAGGTCGACCTTGTCGAAAAGTCCCTTGAGCGTGATGTCGGTCGGCTTGTTGATGATGAGCCCGAGCGCGCCGCGCTCGCTGTGTTCGCACAGGTAGACGACGCTGCGCGCAAAAGACTCATCTTCCAGACCGGGCATCGCGATCAGGAAGTGATGCGTCAGGTTGATGGGCGCAGAATCGGAAGACATCTGCCAATTTTAACGGTGAACATGGCGCACTCTCCAGAGCCTTCCTACCCCAGCGGCCTTGTCTGGTTCCGGCGCGACCTGCGGGCCCATGACCAGGCGGCTCTGTACCACGCGCTGACGCAGTGCCGGCAGGTGCATTGCCTCTTCGTTTTCGACCGCGAGATTCTCGATGCCCTGCCCCGGGCCGACCGGCGCGTGGAGTTCATCCGGGAGGCGCTGGTGGAGCTGGACGAGGCCCTGCGCGCGCTGTCGGGCCACGCGCAGGGAGGGCTCATCGTGGCCCACGCGGGGGCCAGCGAGTCCGTTCCCGCATTCGCGCGCGCGCTGAACGTGCAGGCGGTGTTCGCCAACCACGACGACGAGCCGCAGGCGCTCGCGCGCGACAGCCTCGTGCGCACCCGGCTGGCGGCCATGGGCAAGGCCTTCCACACATCCAAGGACCACACGATCCTTGAGCGCAGCGAGGTGCTGACACAGAGCGGCACGCCCTACAGCGTGTTCACGCCCTACAAGAACGCGTGGCTGAAGAAGATCGACGCGTTCCACCTGACGGGCTACCCGGTGGAGCGCCACGCGCACCGGCTGGCGCCCCGGCCCGCGGAGCACTGCAAGCCCATTCCCGGCCTGGCGGCACTGGGCTTCGTGCCCGCCGCAGGCACAACAGCGCAGCCAGGGCTGCCCACCGGCGCCAGCGGGGCCCGGCAGCTGTTCGACGACTTTCTGGGCCGCATCGCGCGGTATGGGGTCACCCGAGATTTCCCGGCGGTCAAGGGCCCGAGCTACCTGAGCGTGCACCTGCGGTTTGGCACCATCTCGCCGCGCCTGCTGGCGCACGCGGCCCACCAGCTCGCGGCCCAGGGCAATCCGGGCGCCGCCACCTGGCTCAACGAGCTGATCTGGCGGGACTTCTACTTCCAGATCCTGCACCACCACCCGCACGTGGTGGGGCATGCCTTCAAGCCGGCCTACGACGCCATCGACTGGGAAACCGGCCCCCACGCGGACGCCCTGTTCGCGGCCTGGTGCGCGGGCCGCACCGGCTACCCGCTGGTCGACGCCGCCATGGCGCAGATCAACCAGACGGGCTACATGCACAACCGCCTGCGCATGGTGGTGGCCAGTTTTCTGGTGAAGGACCTGGGGATCGACTGGCGCCGGGGCGAGGCCTATTTTGCAACCCACCTCAACGACTTCGACCTGGCCGCCAACAATGGGGGATGGCAATGGGCCAGCTCCAGCGGCTGCGATGCGCAGCCGTACTTCCGGATCTTCAACCCTGTCAGCCAGAGCGAAAAGTTCGACCCGCAGGGCAAGTTCATCCGCCGCTACCTGCCGCAGCTCGCCGGATTGCCCGACAAGGCCCTGCATGCGCCCTGGACGGCGCGGCCCCTGGAGCTGCAGGAGGCGGCCGTGCAGCTTGGCCAGAACTACCCCCTGCCGATCGTGGACCACGCGGCGGCACGCCAAAGAACGCTGGAGCGCTACGCGGTGGTCACCTCGGCGGCGGCCTGAGAGGCCGCCCCGCGCCAGCGCGGCCCAGCCCCCGCGCGGCGTGGCGTGGCATAGCGCACACGGTCGGCTCTGCCATGTTCAGGGGGTGCAGCGCTCTGCCGGGCACCACGGCTGCACCAGGAAGGGCAGGAAGTGCGCCACGGGCCCGCCCCGGGAAGGGCAGGCCGCGAGACGCGCGATGGGTCAGGCCTCCACCGCGGCTGCGATGCGTGCGTAGTGCTGAATGAGGCTCAGCAACTCTTCGTCGGAGTACGGCTTGCCCAGGTAGTGGTTGACGCCCAGCTCCATGGCATGTTCGCGGTGCTTCTCGGCGATGCGCGACGTGATCATGATGATGGGGAGGTCGCGCAACGCACCGTCCGCGCGGATGTTGCGCGCCAGGTCGAAGCCGTCCATGCGGGGCATTTCGATGTCCGACAGCACCACCGTGGGACGCTCTTCCTGCAGCCGCTCGAGCGCCTGCAGGCCGTCGGCGGCCAGCGCCACACGGTAGCCTTCGCGCTGCAGCAGGCGCTGCGTGACGCGGCGCACCGTGATCGAATCGTCCACCACCAGCACCAGGGGCACCTGGCTGGGGCCCGCCAGCTGGAGCGACACCACGGATTTGCCGCCAGCGCCCGAACCATCTGCCTCCAGCACGGGAGGCAGATCCACATGGGCTGCCCGCACCTGATCGCCGTACACCGTGGCCAGCGCCACGGGGTTGTAGATCAGCACCACGGCACCCGAGGCCAGCACCGACATGCCCGCCAGGCCCGGCAGGCGGGACAACTGGGGCCCGAGGTTCTTCACCACGACTTCTTGGTTGCCCAGCACTTCGTCCACGTGCATGGCGATGCGCTGCGATGCGCTGCGGAAAATCACCACAGGTCGCGTCTTGCCAGCCGGCTCGTTGCTGCGCGCAGAAGCCTGCAGCAGCGCCCCGGCCCAGAAGAACGGCAGCTGCTCCGTGCCATCGTCGAAATGGCCGGTACGGTATGCAACTTCAAGGTCTGCCGCCGAGGTGCGCCGCACGATCTCGACCACGTTGGCGGGCACGCCGATCGCCAGATCACCGGCACGCAGCATCACCACCTGCGTCACCGCCGTGGTCAGTGGCAGCACCATGCGGAAGGCAGCGCCCTTGCCGGCCTCGGTCGAGGTCTCGATGCGCCCGCCCAGTGCATTGATCTCCGAGCGCACCACGTCCATGCCGATGCCCCGGCCCGCCAGGCCGGTCACTTCGCTGGCGGTACTGAAACCGGGCGTGAAGATCAGGTTGGCCGCTTCGGCATCGCTCAACTGCGCATCGGGTTCGATCAGGCCCTGGGACAGTGCCTTTTCCCGGATGCGCGGCAGGTTCAGGCCAGCGCCATCGTCACGGAACTCCACCGACACGTCGTTGCCTTCGTGGTGCAGATCCACCGTGATGGTGCCGGACGCCGGTTTGCCCGCGGCGACCCGGTCCTCGGGGTTCTCGATCCCGTGGGCCACGCAGTTGCGCAGCAGATGTTCGAACGCCGGGGTCATGCGGTCCAGCACGCCACGGTCCATCTCGATGGAGCCGCCGGTGATATCGAGCTTGATCTGCTTGCCGGTTTCCTTGGAGGCCTGGCGCACCACGGCGTACAGGCGCTCGGCAATGCCTTCGAACTCCACCATGCGGGTGCGCAACAGGTCGCGCTGCAGTTCGCGCGCCTGGCGGCCCTGGGCGATCAGGTCGTCTTCGGCGCCTTCCATGGTGCGCTGCAGGTTGCGCTGCACGGTGGCCACGTCGTTCACCGACTCGGCCATCATGCGCGTGAGTTCCTGCACGCGGGTGAAGCGGTCGAACTCCAGCGGATCGAAACCAGCGGCCGAATCCTTGGACAGGGCCAGGCGCGACTGCATCTGCGATTCGGCCTGCACCTCGATGTCCCGCAGCTGCTGGCGCAGGCGGTCCAGATTGCCCGACAGGTCGGCCAGCGAACTGCGGAACTGGCCCAGCCGCACGTCCAGGCGCGATCGGCTGATCATCACTTCGCCCGCCTGGTTCACCAGGCGGTCCAGCAGCTGCGCACGCACACGCACCGACTGGTTGGACGCCACGCGCAGCGGCGCAAGCTGGGAGGGTGCCGGCAGGCGCACGGCAGGCGCCGATGGCGGCGTTGCCAGCGCCTGTGCAGGCGCATCCACCGGCACTGCCGACAGGTCCACCGGGGAACTGGCGCGCACGGCCTCGACCGGCAGCGACACCACCGTGTCGGCTGGGCTCTGCCCAATGGTCCGCAGGGCTTCGAAGTTGGCCTGCAGGCCGTCAAAGCTGGCCTGCAGGGGCTCGATCTGGTCGGAGGTGACCGTCTCGGCGTCCAGTTGCTCGATGGCGGATTCGAGGCGGTGGGCCATTTCGCCCAGACGCATGGCACCCGCCAGGCGCGAGCTGCCCTTGAGGGTGTGCAATGCCCGCAGCACCTCGCTGCGTGCACCCAGGTTGTCCGGGCGCGAAGCCCACTGGCGCAGGGCTCCACCGAGCTGCGGCAGCAGTTCCGCGGCCTCTTCCTCGAAGATCGGGAACAGGTCCGGATCGATGACGTCGATCGCATCGATGTCGTCATCCACGTCCGAACCCAGCGCCACGGCATGGGCAATCGCGTCGTCGACCATCTGGTCGTGGTCGTGCACCACGGCGGACAGCGCGGGCGCCACATGCCCCTTGGGAACCGGCACGGGCGTCAGCTCGGCGGGGACATCGGGTACGGGTTCGGCTGGGGGCAGCGGCTGCGCGGCTTCCGCGCCGATCGGTGCCACCGGCTCCATCGCCAGCCCGTCTGCGGCTTCCGCATCTTCTTCGGGCGGCGACAGGGTGTTGTCCACCTCGGTCTGCAAGATCTGGCGCAGTTGCTCCAGCACTTCCTGGCTGGGCTCCTTGAGGAAACCGGCCGCGAACTGGTGCAGCAACCGGCGGATATCTTCCGCCGCCGCCATGAAGGCCTGGGCCTGTTCCTGGGTGCCGCCAGACTGCAACGTCACATGCTGGAGCGCATGCTCCAGTACGCGCGCCATTTCGGACAGGGCATTGAAGCCCACGGTGGCGGAGCTGCCCGCGAGCGAGTGCGACAACGCCACCGCGATGTCCGGCAGGGGCTCGTGCAGTTCCAGCGACCATTCCTGCAGGCAGGTCACCAGGCGGCGGGACCATTCATCGGCTTCGTTCAGATAGACGTTGTAGAGCGGAATGCCAATGCGCAGCGTGTCAATCACCTTGACCGCTTCGTCGCTGCTGTTGTCCTCCAGCGGCAGGGCCTCGGCCAGTTCCGGCGTTGCAGCAACGGGCTCGGCGTCCACGGTTTCCACCGCTTCGGCAGGCACAAGGGCTTCGGGCTCGGGCGCACCGGCCTCCGGCAATGGCTCCAGCGCCTCCAGTTCCCCCGGCTCCGGAGCTTCCAGCGGCTCGGCGGCATCCAGGGATTGCGCCGACAGCAGCCCGGCCACTTCATCCTCAGTCAGTTCGTCGGACAACGCGGGCGCTGGCGCCGGAAGTTCGGCCTCAGGCGCCGCCACGGCGGGTTCCAGGTCGGGCAGTTCGAGATCCAGCACGAAGTCGGCACTGGAAGGATCGATCACCGCGGCGTCTGCGGGCGCTTCGTCCAGCGCGGCTGCAAACACGGAGAAATCGATCTCCTCGGCCACCTCGGGGGAGGCCACGGCCTGATCCGCCGGCACTTCGGGTGCGTGGTCGAAGATTTCGGTGGCTTCGAAGTCGGGGATGGCCAGCGCCTCTTCCACCGCCTGTGGTGCGTCTGCAGCTTCTGGCTCCAGCGATTCGATGGGCACGCCGTCCAGGGCCGCAGCTTCCTGCATCTGCTCCTGCACGGGCGCAGCCTGCGGGGGGCTGTCCTCGCTGGCGAACGGGGTGGCCAGCGGCAACAGGGTGCCGTCGAGCCGCATGGCATCCGCGGACTTGCGGAATGCGTCTGGCTGCCAGCCCGAAGCCTGGCCAGAGGCGATATCGTCCGCCCAGCGGCTGAATGCCCGCAGCGCGTCCGAGGACAGCTGCAGCAGGCTGGGCTGCATCGGCTTTTGCTCTGCCAACCAGGCGTTGAGGACCTGTTCCATGGACCAGGCCGCTTCACCGAAATCGTTCAGCCCGACCATCCGCGAACTGCCCTTGAGCGTGTGGAAGGCACGGCGCAGCGTGGTCTGTTCGCTGAGGTTGCCCGGCTCATCCTGAAGCACGTCGATGGCGGCCAGGCCATTGACCACCACTTCGCGGGCCTCCTCCAGGAAGACCTCCAGCAGTTCATCCTCGATCTCCGGTGCCTGCGCCACTGCGGGCGCGGGCGCTGCCGCCTGGGGCACCGGCGCGCCGCCGCCCTCTGTGGCGACGGGCAGATCAAAGGAAATGTCGGGTGCGAGCGACCCCGGATCCACCGGCGCCAGCTGCGCAGGGGCCACCTCGGACGGCATGTCCGGAAGGGAAGGCAGGGATCCGAAATCCGTGGGCTCGCCGAAGGGTTCCGGCACGGGAAAACGTGGCACCACGTCGGGCAATGGGATGGCGGCCCGCTCTTCCAGCTTGGCCGGCGCCTCTTCCACGGCATCCGACGCACGCGGACGGGTCTTGCCCATGAGGATGCGCAGTTCACCGAGCTCTTCGTCGTACACGAACAGCTTGCGGGCCATGGTGCGCTGGTAGCTGAGCATGTCGATCAGGAACCCCAGCGCGCCGAGGCTGTTGCCCAGCTTCTCGAAGACACCCTGGCGATCGGCCTCGGGCACCTCGTTGATGAGCAGGCGCTCCACCATGTCGCGCATGCGAACCACCGCGAGCGACGCCTGGTCCAGGCCCAGCACGGACAGCACACCGCGCATCTGCGCGAGATGGCCGGGGACGGTCGCCAGGACCGCCGTGTCCTGCGGATTGCGGAAAAACTGATCCAGCGCCTTCTCGGCTTCGCCGAGCGTGGAGCGCAGTTCGTCGACAACGCTGCCCATGGTCTGGTTGTCGCTGACCCGGCGGTACAGCTCCTCCATCCACTGTTCCAGGGGCTCGGGCTCCGCGCCCGCGCCGACGGCATCCAGGCGCTGCGCGAGCCTGCCCGCGCGGATTTCCATCTGGTCGTCGCCCGCATCCAGCTCTTCAAAGGCCGCCTGCAGGTACAGGACCGAGGTTGCCACTTCCATGGCCAAGGCGGCCGAGGGCGGTTCGCCGGAACGGGTGGTGGATTCCAGTGCGCGCGTCAGGGCCTGCGCAAGGCTTTCGCTTCCGGGATGCAGCTTGCGCAGCGAGTCGCACACCAGGCTGAATTGATCCGCCGCGGGCTTGAGCTTGTTGCGGTCCCCGCCGGCCAGCGCGGACCAGGTCTCGGTGGCCGCGGCGATCCGCTTACGTGCCTGCGCCAGCATGGCGGGGTCAAAACGGCCGAACCGCGCAGCTTCATAGTCGACCGGCTTGAACCGGTCCAGCGCGAAGGCCTGCCGCACGGCCTGCAGCGAGGGCACGTCGCTGGCGGCCGCATCGGCCGGCCTGGCCTGGGAACAGAAGAACAGCAGGTCCTGCACCAGGCGGTCTGCAATGGTCGTGTCGCCCTTGGCCAGGGTGGCGTACTGCATCAGCACACGGGACGCCACGCGCTTGACGTAGACATCCGCGGGCAGCAGGCCGGAGCCAAAGGCCTCGAAGAAGCCCGCGCAGATCTTCCAGAAAGCGCGGGACTGGCGGTCCGGCTGGGCCGCCACGAAGCCCAGGCAGGTGTCCCTCAGGCTCAACGAGGCCCGCAGATCACCGGATTTGACGATTCGCAGCACCGCGGCGTCCAGGCGCGCGCGCGCTTCAGGACCGTACGGCAGCGGCGTGACCGACACTGCACCCTCGGGCTCGCGAAACCTGCGCTCCACAGGCCACAGGTCGGCAGGATGGACGCGGTCCGCGCCGGCCAGCGCCTGCGCGTCGCGGTACTGGGGGAACAGCGCAACAGGCGAAGCCGCCTTGCCAGCCAGAACGGTTTCCAGGTATTCGATCAGCGCAAAGCTCGCACGCTCGATGACGGCCGCGGCGTCGTCGCTGCAGGTCTCGGGCCGCTGCACGAACTTCTGGACCGCAGACTCCATGGCCCGCAGGACCAGCGCCGGCGGGCCCATGCCCACCATTTCCAGCGCGCCGCACGCCTGATGCAGCTGCTGCCGGGCAATGCGCAGCGGGCCGGCATCGAGCGCCGCGAGATCCGATTCGCGGGCGGCTTCCGCATCGCGCACAAAGCGGCGCATGGCCTTGACAGCACCGTCAAGGGATTTGCGCAGTTCGTCAAGCACCCACGCCAAAGGACCCAGGTCCTGATCTCCCTGGGTCCCATCCGCGGCCGGTGCATTGTTGACATCAATAGATGACATGGATTCGTCCCCGGCTGCTATGAGCCAGCTGGTTGATGACTACAGCGTCAGGCGATCTTGAACCGTGCCACCGATTGGCGCAGTTCTTCAGCCATGTGCGAGAGCTCGCGCACCTGCTGCGCTGTGGTTCGGGTACCTTCACCCGTTTGCTCGGTCACCGCAAAAATGTGCTGGATGTTGTCGGCCACTTCGTTGGCCAGAACGGCTTCCCGGGATGTTGAGGACGAAATCTGCTCAATCAGTTCGGCAAGACGGCGCGACACGCGGTCGATCTCGGTCAGTGCTGTACCGGCGCTGTCGGACAGGCGCGCCCCTTCCACCACACCCTGCGTGGAGCGTTCCATAGCGGCCACGGCATCCTGCGTGTCGGTCTGAATCGCCTTCACGAGCGCCGAGATCTGGCGCGTGGCGTCTGCCGAACGTTCAGCCAGTCGCTGCACTTCTTCGGCCACCACCGAGAAGCCTCGGCCGGCTTCACCGGCGGACGCTGCCTGGATGGCAGCGTTCAGGGCCAGCACGTTCGTCTGCTCGGTAATGTCGGAAATCAGTTCGGTGATTTCACCGATCTCCTGCGAGGATTCGCCCAGGCGCTTGATCCGCTTGGAGGTGTCCTGGATCTGGTCGCGGATGGAGTTCATACCGCCGATGGCGTTCTGCACGGCCTGCAGGCCCGAGTCGGCAGCTTGCAGCGATTGACGGGCCACCGTGGCGGACTCTTGCGCTTGTGTGGACACCTCGTTGATTCGGGTGGCCATGTCGAGCACCGAACGGCCGGTTTCACGAATTTCGCGCAGCTGCTCGGTGGATGCCGCCAGCAGCTCCGTGGACGTGTTGTCCACCTGGGCCGTCGTCTGCGCCACCCGCGTGGCCGTGTTCTGCACGCTGCCCACCAGCTGGCGCAGTTCTTCCACCGTGTAGTTCACCGAGTCGGCGATGGCGCCCGTGATGTCTTCCGTCACGGTGGCTTCCTGGGTCAGGTCACCTTCAGCGACCGACTGCAATTCGTTCATCAGCCGCAAAATGGCGGCCTGGTTGGCGTCATTGACGCGCTTGGCTTCCTGCTCCTGGCGCTTGGCGTCCTTCTGCTGCATTTCGGCAGCAGCCTGGCGGCCACGGCTGTCCAGCAGCTGCACGCGCGAGATGCCCACGCCGCAAAAGATCACGAACAGGCCGGCGAGGGCCAGGGCAGCGAGCTGTCCACCGCCCACACCCGTCTGGGCGGACAGCTTGCTCTGCAGGCCTTCGAGCTGGCGGCGCAGGGGTTCGCTGTCGGCAATGATCGCCGACTGGGCTTCGCGGGCAGACACCAGGCCTTGCAGGTTGCCCAGAATGGCGCTGGCTTGCGTGCGGGTCTGCTCATAGAGCTTGACCAGGGCTTCGAGCTGTTCGCGGGTCTGGGCATCCTTGGTGGCGGCCAGGCGCAGTTCAGGGCTGCCATCGAGCAGGCCCTGGGCGATTTCCTTGAACGAATTCAAGTCCTTGCCCAGCAGGAACACGGCCTCGGGGCTCACGCCTTCCATGGTCTGGAATTCGTTGGCCGACTTGCCGATACGCTGGGTCAGCATCACGAGCTGGCCGGCGGCGGAAATCTCGGCGGCAGGCGCGTTCTGCTGCAGCTTGAGGGACGACACCGTCTCGGCGATTTCCAGCAGGTCGGACGATTGGCGGTTGATGGTGCGCAGAGCGTCCCCCACCTGCGTCAGGATCTTCTGCTGGCCCATCACCACGCTGGCATTGCGCTCGGCACGTTCCATGAGCGGGTTCACGGCGTCCAGATCGGGCTTGTAGGGCTCGCCCAGCGATTCCACGCCGAGTTCGCCATCACCCGCATTCAGGGCGCGCACATTGCGCGCCAGCACGCCGGAGCTTTCCACCACGTCCGGGAAGGCCTGCGGACTTCCCACCAGCGCCTGCGACACCGACTTCGCCAGGCGCTGCGACTGCATGAGGGACTGGCCCGTTGCAGCAAGCTGCTGCGCGGAGCGGTCGGCCTGCCGCAGCACCCAGGCAGCGATCAAGGCCAGGACGATCACGCCCACAGCCAGCAGGCCGAGCAGGCGGCGCTGGTGGGCCGCAGCGGTCGAGCGGCCCAGCAGTGGCAGGGAGATGAGGTCTTCCTCCGCGTCCTGGGCAGACTGCTCGGGGGCATAGCCGTCCGGGTCACCCTGAACACTGTTCATGGCTTCGGCCTGGTACGCGTCGCGCAATTGCGCGCCGTCCAGCGAACCCGTGGCAAGAATATCCTGCCCGTCGTCGGCCGTGCCGGCAATCGCGCCTGCATCCGGTGTGGCAGGTTTCCGGTTGAACAGTTTTCCAAATTGATTGACGACGGACATGGTGCAGCCTTACAGAAAAACTCAAGCACTGATGCTCAGGAAAGCGGGATGTTGGGACAGGATCTGCAAGTTCAGTTCCTGCCAGCGCGCGCCGCTGGAATCGATATACGTGGTGCCGAAGAATGCAGGGGAATCCTCGGCCGGAGGCTCGGAGGACACGAACGCATCGGTCCCGCGCAGGCCGGCCAGGCGGTCCACCAGCAAAGCGGCATTGACTTCGAGGGCCGCGTTGAAAGCCAGGAGGCTGGCCTCCGACAGGGCCTGTTCGGTACGGGGCGCCGCGGAGCCCAGGAGCCCCGCGAGATCCACCACGCCGACCAGCCCGCCGCGCAGGTTGGCAACGCCCAGGAACCAGCTTTGGGTATAAGGCACCGCCTGGATCGAGACCCAGGGGAAAATCTCCCCCGACTGTCCAAGGGGCAGCAAATAGAAACTCCCGGCGGACTCGACAGCCAGCCAGGATGACACAGAGGTCCCTTCGGTTCTTGCGGCCTGAAGGCGGCTGGCAAGTCGGGTCTGGAGCTCTCGCAGGGCTTCGCGGTTGGCCATGAACGCGCCGCAGCCTCAGTTCAGGGCGTCGATTTTGGCCTGCAGTTCGGCGGGATCGACGGGCTTGGTGATGTAGCCCCGCGCACCCTGCCGCATCCCCCAGACGCGATCCGTTTCCTGGTTCTTGCTGGTGCACATGATGATGGGCACGTCGGCATACAGCGGGTCGCGGGTGATGGCGCGCGTGAGTTGAAAGCCATTCTGGCCGGGCATCACGACATCCATCAGGATCAGATCGGGCTTTTCTTCCGCCAGGCGGCGAAAGGCTTCATCGGCATTTTCAGCGGTGCGTACCTGCATGCCTTTTTTCTGAAGCAGGTCCGTCAAAAACATCAACTCGGTCTTCGAGTCGTCGACGACCAGTACTTTCTGGATGGGCATTTACATCGCTCCTTGTTGGGAATTGCCAAACTGCTGCACTGCCTGCAGCAGCTGGTCTTTGGTAAACGGTTTGGTGAGATATTCCTGGCAGCCGACCATGCGCCCGCGCGCCTTGTCGAATACGCCGTCCTTGGAAGACAGCATTACCACCGGAGTATCTGCAAAACGGGCGTTGCGCTTGATGATGGCGCAGGTCTGGTACCCGTCGAGCTTGGGCATGAGGATGTCGCAGAAAATCAGCTGAGGCTGGTAATCGTTGACTTTGGCCAAAGCATCAAAGCCGTCGTCGGCCAACAAGACTTCGTGCCCCCCCTGCTTGAGAAAAATCTCGGCGCTTCGACGGATGGTGTTGCTGTCATCCACCACTAGCACTTTGAAAGATGCGCCTGTTGTAGTCAATTGTTACTGCTCCCGATGGAAAAATAAACAACGCGGCAGCACATGATGCTGGTGCGCCTCAAATCTGAACCATCTCGAAGTCTTCCTTGCGGGCGCCACATTCAGGGCAGGTCCAATTCATGGGAACCTGATCCCATGGAGTGTTGGGTGCAATGCCGTGCTCAGGTGAACCCTCTGCTTCGTCATAAATCCAACCGCAAATCAAACACATCCAAGTTTTAGAGTCGGTCACAGCTTAAAGGGCCTTCACATAGAATGCAACGATTGTATCTAGTCATCTCCGCGGGCCACGGCGCCGGTGCCGCCCCTCAAGCAGGATCTGGTCCATGACCGCCAAAGCATCCCCTCCCCCCCCAGAAATCATAGATCTCGAAGATGACGGTTCGGAGGACGCAAGCCCTGCGTGCGTGCTCGTCTTCAACGCCAGCGACCCCAGCGGCGCCGGCGGACTGACGGCCGACATCACCACCATCGCCTCCGTGGGCGGGCACCCGATCGCCGTGGTCTGCGGCGCGTACGCCCGCGATACCGCGGAGATTTTCGACCACTTCAGTTTTGACGACGAGGCCGTGGCCGAGCAGGCCCGCGCCGTCCTGGAGGACCTGCCGGTACAGGCCATCAAGGTCGGTTTCGTGGGCAGCCCGGAGAACATCAGCACCATCGCCGAGATCACGACCGACTACGACGAAGTGCCCGTGATCGCCTACATGCCCAACCTGTCCTGGTGGCGCGACGAGCTGATCGACGAGTACCTGGACGCCTTCCGGGAATTGTTGTTACCGCAGACCTCGGTGTTGGTTGGAAACCACAGCACCCTGTGGCGCTGGCTGCTGCCGGACTGGACCAGCGACCGCAGCCCGACCGCGCGCGACATCGCCCGGGCCGCCTCCGAGATGGGTGTGCCCTACACCCTGGTCACCGGTATTCCGCTGCCCGAGCAGTTTGTCGAGAACGTGCTGGCCTCGCCCCAGACCGTGCTGGGCAGCGGCAAGTTCGAACTGTTCGACGCCACCTTCTCCGGCGCTGGCGACACCTTGTCCGCCGCGCTCACCGCCCTGGTGGCCAGCGGCAACGACCTGGGCGAGGCCACCAGCGAGGCCCTGGGCTACCTCGACCGCTGCCTGGACGCCGGCTTTCGCCCCGGCATGGGGCACATCGTGCCCGACCGCATGTTCTGGGCCCAGCCCGACGACGACGAGGCCGACGGCGATGAAGAAGAACCCCCGATTGACGAAGCACAGGCCCTCGAAGGCTTTGTGATGCCACCCCATGACACCAAGCACTGACCTCAACATCCCCCTGTTCGAACGCGCCAAGGCGCTGATCCCCGGCGGCGTGAACTCGCCCGTGCGGGCCTTCAAGGCCGTGGGCGGCACGCCGCGTTTCGTGAAGCGCGCCCAGGGCGCCTACTTCTGGGACGCCAACGACCAGCGCTTCATCGACTACATCGGCTCCTGGGGTCCGATGATCCTGGGCCACGGCCACCCCGCCGTGCTCGAAGCCGTGCAGAGCGCAGCGCTCGAAGGCTTCAGTTTTGGCGCGCCGACCGAGCGCGAAGTGGAGCTGGCCGAGGAAATCCTGAGCCTCGTCCCTTCGATGGAGATGATCCGCCTGGTCAGCTCGGGCACCGAAGCGGGCATGAGCGCCATCCGACTGGCGCGCGGTGCCACGGGCCGCAGCAAATTCATCAAGTTCGAGGGCTGCTACCACGGCCATGCCGACTCCCTGCTGGTCAAGGCCGGTTCGGGCCTGGCCACGTTCGGCAACGCCACCAGCGCAGGCGTGCCGCCCGAGGTGGTGCAGCACACCCTGGTGCTCGAATACAACAACGTCGCCCAGCTGGAAGAAGCCTTTGCCCTGCATGGCAAGGAACTGGCCTGCGTGATGATCGAGCCCATCGCGGGCAACATGAACCTGGTGCGCGCCAGCGTTCCGTTCATGAAGCGCTGCCGCGAGCTGTGCACCGAATACGGCGCGCTGCTGGTGCTCGACGAGGTGATGACGGGCTTTCGCGTGGCCCTGGGCAGCGCCCAGAGCGTGTACGCCCGGAGCATCCCGGGCTTCAAGCCCGACATCACGGTGCTGGGCAAGGTGATCGGTGGCGGCATGCCGCTGGCCGCCTTTGGGGGCCCGCGCGCCATCATGGAACACCTGGCACCGCTGGGGGCCGTGTACCAGGCGGGCACGTTGTCGGGCAACCCGGTGGCCACGGCCTGCGGGCTGGCCACGCTGCGCGAGATCAGGAAGCCGGGTTTCTTCGACGCCCTGTCGGCCACCACGCGCTCGCTGGTCGATGGGCTGGCTGCCGCGGCGGCGGCCGAAGGCGTGCCCTTCAGCACCGACAGCGAAGGCGGCATGTTCGGCTTCTTCCTGATGCCCGAGCTGCCCCAGAACTACGCCCAGGTGCTCAAGACCGACAGCGCGCGTTTCAACCAGCTGTTCCACGGCCTGCTCGATCGCGGTATCTACATCGCGCCGGCGCTGTACGAGGCGGGCTTCGTGAGCGCGGCACACACCGCCGACGACATCGCCGCCACCGTGGCAGCCGCCCGCGAAGTCTTCAAGGAACTATCAAAATAATAGCTGCCAGCGCTTACCCATCAAGCGCTTTCGGCCATTTTTATGGGTATTCCCGCTTGCTAACTCGACGTTGGCATTCGTTCACAGCAGCCCCCGCAGCTCGCGGGCGGCCTCCTGCAGCAGTGGCAGCATGTCGCGCTGCAGGCTGCGCTCGTCCACCTGCTTGGGCGACGCCACCACATTGAGCGCGGCCACCGTGTCGCCCTGCAGATTGCGCAGGGGCACTGCCAGCGCGTGCACGCCCAGTTCGTGCTCCTCCACCGCCAGGCAATGGTCGTCGCGGCGCGCCTTGGCAATCACCTGCCGCAGCGGGCCGACCTGGGTGATGGTGTGGGGCGTGAGCCGGTGCAGCGGGCAGGCCTTGAGCCACGCCGTCAGCGCCGCCGGTGGCAACGCGGCCAGCAGCACACGCCCCGTGGACGTGGGGTGCGCCGGCAGCCGCGCCCCCAGGTGCAGGCCATAGGCCAGCACGCGCGAAGGCGCGCCGTACACCCCGCTGCGCGCCACGATCACCACCTCGCCGCCATCCAGCACCACGGCCGAGAATGACTGCTGCGTCTGTGCCGCCAGCCGGTTGAGCGTGGGCTGCAGCACCCGCGGCAGCCGGGCCGATGCCAGGTAGCTGCCCGAAAACCGCAGCACCTTGGGCGCCAGCCAGAAGTAGCTGCCATCCGTCTCCAGATAACCCAGATGCGCCAGCGTGAGCAGGTGGCGGCGCGCCGCCGCGCGCGTGAGGCCGGTGCGCTGCGCGGCCAGCGTGGCATTGAGCCGCTGGCGCTCGGTGTCGAAACTCTCCAGCACCGCCAGGCCCTTGGCCATGCCTTCGATGAAATCTGCCTTGGCGATGGGAACGGTGGTCATGCGGGGGTCCATGGTCGGCCGGTCGATGCCCGGGGTGCGGGCGCCCGATGCGCCGGGGCTGTGGAAGATTGCGCGATGATCGCACATCACGTCCACCCACCGCGCGCCAGGGCGCCGGGCGGGCGCCGCGTTGACATGGATCAACCTACGCTTGGCGCTGTTGTCTTAGCGCTTTCCAGCGCCCTTGTTTGCTTTGTGAGGTTGTCCACCATGCGTACCCAGGTTGCCATCATCGGCGCAGGCCCCGCCGGCCTGCTGCTCGGCCAGTTGCTTTACAAGTCCGGCATCGACGCCGTCATCATCGAACAGCGCAGCCCCGACTACGTGCTGGGCCGCATCCGCGCCGGCGTGCTGGAGCAGGTCAGCATGGACCTGCTGGACCAGGCGGGCGTCGGCGCCCGCGCCCATGCCGAAGGGCTGCCACACGACGGCATTGAGCTGTTGTTCAAGGGTGCGCGGCACCGGATCGACCTGCACGCGCTGACCGGCGGCAGCCGCGTGACCGTGTACGGCCAGACCGAAGTGACCCGCGACCTGATGGACGCCCGCGCCGCCGAAGGCCTGACCACGGTGTACGACGCGCAGAACGTGGCCGTGCACGACTTCGACGGCCAGCAGCCGCGCGTGACCTACGAGAAGGACGGCCAGACGCACGAGGTGCTGTGCGACTTCATCGCAGGCTGCGACGGCTACCACGGCGTGTGCCGCGCCAGCGTGCCCGAGGGCGCACTGCGCACCTACGGGCGTGTCTACCCCTTTGGCTGGCTGGGCGTGCTGGCCGACGTGAAGCCCGTGTCCCACGAGCTGATCTACGCCAACACCGAGCGGGGCTTTGCGCTGTGCAGCATGCGCAGCAACACGCGCAGCCGCTACTACCTGCAAGTGCCATCGACCGACAAGGTGGAGCAGTGGAGCATCGAGCAGTTCTGGGCCGAACTGGGCAACCGCCTGGACCCCGAGGCGCGCGAGAACCTTGTCACCGGCCCGGCGCTGGAGATGAGCATCGCCCCGCTGCGCAGCTTCGTGGCCGAGCCCATGCGCTTTGGCCGCCTGTTCCTGGCGGGCGACGCGGCCCACATCGTGCCGCCCACCGGTGCCAAGGGCCTGAACCTGGCGGCGAGTGACGTGGGCTACCTGTGGAATGCGTTCGCCGACTACTACAGCGAGAAGTCGAGCGCCGGCATCGACACCTATTCCGACCGCTGCCTGCGCCGCGTGTGGCGCGCCGAGCGCTTCTCGTGGTGGTTCACCTCGTTGATGCACCGTTTTCCAGAGACTGGCGAATTCGGCCAGAAGATTCAGGAAGCCGAGCTGGAATACCTGGTGCACTCGCGCGCAGCCTCGGTCTCACTGGCCGAGAACTATGTAGGGCTGCCGATGAACTTCGGAACCTGACTCTCTCCCCGTTCCGAGAGTACCTCCCAAAAAAAGCGGTTTCCCAGGAAGCCGCTTCTTGCATGGCGCCCCGCCGCCCGAATCAGTGGCGGAAGTGGCGCACCCCGCTGAACACCATGGCCACGCCGCGCTCGTTGGCGGCATCGATCACTTCGTTGTCGCGCATGGAGCCACCGGGCTGGATCACGCAGGTCGCACCTGCATCGACCACCACATCGAGGCCGTCGCGGAAGGGGAAGAATGCGTCGCTGGCCACCACGGTGCCCTGCAGCGTGAGGCCCGCGTGGCCCGCCTTGATGCTGGCGATGCGGGCCGAGTCCAGGCGGCTCATCTGGCCGGCGCCCACGCCCATGGTCATGCCGCCCTTGCAGAAGACGATGGCATTGCTCTTGACGTACTTGGCCACCTTCCAGGCGAACAGCAGGTCTTCCATCTCTTCCAGCGTGGGCTGCTTGTGCGTGACCACCTTCAGGTCGATGAGCGACAGCTCGTGGTTGTCCGCGGTCTGCAGCAGCAGGCCGGAGCCGATGCGCTTGGCGTCCATGGCGTTGCGGCCCCGCTGCCAGTCGGTGAGCTGCTGCGCCTTGCCGGCATGCGGCGGCAGGGCGATCTTGAGCAGGCGCACATTGGCCTTGGCCTTGAACACCTCCAGCGCCTCGGGCGTGAACTCCGGCGCCATCAGCACTTCGACGAACTGCTTGGCGATCTGCTGGGCGGCGGCGCCATCCACCGTGCGGTTGAAGGCGATGATGCCGCCGAAGGCGCTGGTGGGGTCCGTCTGGAAGGCCTTGCCGTAGGCATCGAGCGCGTCCAGGCCCACGGCCACGCCGCAGGGGTTGGCGTGCTTGACGATGACGCAGGCAGGCGCCTCGAAGCTCTTGACGCATTCCCACGCCGCATCGGCGTCGGCGATGTTGTTGTACGACAGCTCCTTGCCCTGCACCTGCTCGGCCGTGACCAGCGAGCCGGGCGCGGGGTACAGGTCGCGGTACAGCGCGGCCTGCTGGTGCGCGTTCTCGCCGTAGCGCAGGTCCTGCACCTTGGTGAAGATGCCGTTGCTCTGGCCGGCGAACTGGGCACGCGCGGGCACGTAGGTTTCGGACAGCTTTTCCTCTTCGAAGGTGACGGACGAGAGGTAGTCGCTGATGGCGCCGTCGTACTGCGCGATGCGGTTGAACGCGGCCACCGACAGCGCGAACCGCAGCTTGTCGGAAAGCTTGCCCTTTTCCTTCAGCTCGGCCAGCACAGCGGGGTACTGCGAGGCGTCGGTCAGCACGCCTACGTCCTTCCAGTTCTTGGCGGCGCTGCGCACCATGGCCGGGCCGCCGATGTCGATGTTCTCGATGGCGTCGGCCAGCGTGCAGCCCGCCTTGGCCACGGTGGACTCGAAAGGGTACAGGTTGACCACCAGCAGGTCGATGGTGTCGATGCCATGCTCCTGGAGCGCGGCCATGTGCTCGGGCAGCTCGCGGCGTGCCAGCAGGCCGCCGTGCACCTTGGGGTGCAGCGTCTTCACGCGGCCGTCCAGCATCTCTGGGAACTGGGTGACCTCGGCCACCTCGGTCACGGGCAGGCCCTGGTCGGCCAGCAGCTTGGCGGTGCCGCCGGTGGACAGCAGCTTGATGCCCAGCGCATGCAGGGCCTGTGCAAATTCGACGATGCCGGTCTTGTCGGAGACGGAAAGAAGTGCGTTCATGGCAGTGGTGGTGGGGAGAGTTTGAATAAAAACAGGGCCTGGCGCTTTATGGATAAGCGCCAACAGCTATACATTTAATAGCAATCGTGCGCCGGTCAGAGCAGCTTGTGCAGGGCCAGCTTCTTGCGCAGCGTGTTGCGGTTCAGGCCCAGCCATTCGGCGGCGCGGGACTGGTTGTTGTCGGCATGGGTCATCACCACTTCCAGCAGCGGTTTCTCGACCACGCGCACCAGCATGTCGTACATGCCGTCGGGCGTCTCTCCGCCCAGGTCGCGAAAGTAGCCTTGCAGGCTCTCGCGCACGCATTCTTCTATGTGTTTCTTGCTCATGCAGCCATTCCCTCTTGTTCTTCTGGTTCTGCGTCCGTGCCGGTGGCGGCGGGCAGCCGGTCCATCTGTTGCGCAAGGGCATCCAGGTGGTCGGCCACGGCCTGCCACTGCGCGGCGCAGTCCTCGATGGTATTGATGTGTTGCCTGAAGGCCTCGCCGCCCGGCAGCGCACGCAGGTACCACGCGATGTGCTTGCGCGCACTGCGCACCCCGGTCAGCTCGCCATACAGGCCGTAGTGGTCTTGCAGGTGGTCCAGCAACAGGCGCCGCACCTCGGCCACCAGCGGTGGCGCCAGGTGCTCGCCCGTGGCCAGGAAGTGGCCGATCTCGCGGAAGATCCACGGCCGGCCCTGTGCGGCACGGCCGATCATGATCGCGTCGGCCCCGGTGGCGGCCAGCACGTCGCGCGCCTTCTCGGGTGAAGTGATGTCGCCATTGGCCACCACGGGCACCCTCACCGCCGCCTTCACCGCCGCGATGGTGTCGTACTCCGCATGGCCCTTGTAGCCTTGCTCGCGCGTGCGGCCGTGCACGGTGAGCATCTGGATGCCCACGCCCTCGAACGCGCGGGCCAGCGCCACGGCGTTCTTGTGCTCCTGGCACCAGCCGGTGCGCATCTTCAGCGTGACGGGCACGTTGAAGGGCGCGCACGCCTGCACCACGGCCTCGGCGATCTCCACGGCCAGCGCCTCGTTCTGCATCAGGGCGGAGCCCGCCCACTTGTTGCAGACCTTCTTGGCCGGGCAACCCATGTTGATGTCGATGATCTGCGCGCCGCGCTCCACGTTGTAGACCGCGGCCTCGGCCATCATCGGCGCATCGGTGCCTGCGATCTGCACGGCGATGGGCCCGGGCTCCCCTTCATGGTTGGCCCGGCGCGAGGTCTTGAGGCTGTTCCACAAGTCCTTGCGCGAGGTCACCATCTCGCTCACCGCGTAGCCCGCGCCCAGCGCCTTGCACAGCTGGCGAAACGGCCGGTCCGTGACGCCCGCCATCGGGGCGACGAACAAGCGGTTCGCCAGAGGAATGTGGCCGATGTGCATGAAGGGGCGCGGTAGGTGCAGCAGCGAATGCTGAAAAAGGAGGCAGGATTGTACCTGCTCAAAATTTCAGCAAATGAAATGTTCCGCCCACTGAAATGACGCCCCTGTCCACCCCGATGCTCTCCGGCGCGGCGACGCACGGCCGCCACGGTCAGCGCGCGGCGAGGTCGGTTTCCGCCGTCGGTGCAGGAACCCGGGCACGTTGCGCAAAGCGCCACCAGGCATCGGCGGCATTGTCGAATTCATGGCGCGCCATCAGCGTGCGCAGCCACTGGCGGTTGTGCAGCACATCCGGCGAGAAGCCCCGCGCGGCCAGCTCCGCGCCCCCCTGCCTCACGCCGGCGGGCGTGCCCATGTCCACATCGTGACCATCGGCCAGGGGGCCGCGCACGACCTTGCTGGCCTTCATGCCGTCCACCACCCGAACCCGCACCACCCATTCGCCGGCGGCGACGGGGCAGGTGGCTTCAAGTGCCATGCCTTGCGCCTGCAGCTCCCGGGCCACGCCATCCAGCGCGGCGCGCCCACCGGGCATCTCGCTGCAGCCGCTACCGCTGCCGGCATGTGCGTGCGAAGCCGGCGGCAGTGAAGAAGACACAGGGGGCACCGCCGCCTGCGGGCTGTGCACGCAGGCGGCCAGCAGCAGCGCCAGGGCCGCTGACGACCAGCGGGTGCCCACCGGCACGGCGGCAGGTGCCGGGCGGGCGATGGCAGGGATTGCGAAACAATGCATGAAGCCTCCCGGGGTAAATTCATTCAGGGACGGTGTTGCTTCACGATACAAATAGGCGCCGCCCACGGCCATGCGCGGATGGCGCACCCCTGCGTAGGACAGCGCCCCCTGGCATGAAAGCGATGCCGCCGCCGCCCTACACTTCCTCCCATGGAAATCTGGATGCACCAGCTGCTGGAATGGCTTGCGCTGCCGCAGTTCGGCCTTAGCACGGTCTTTGTCGTTTCGTTCATCTCGGCCACGCTGCTACCCCTGGGCTCGGAGCCGGCGGTGTTCGGGCTGATCAAGATCAACCCCGAACTGTTCTGGCCCGCGATCCTGGTCGCCACGGTCGGCAACACGCTGGGCGGTGGGGTGAGCTGGTGGATGGGCCTGGGGGCTCACAAGGTCGTGGACAAGGCCCGTGGCAATGCCACCGACGTGCGCGCGCTGCACTGGCTCCAGCGCTTTGGCGCACGCGCCTGCCTGATGAGCTGGCTGCCCGTGGTGGGCGACCCGCTGTGCGCCGTGGCCGGATGGCTGAAACTGCCGTTCTGGCCCTGCCTGGCCTATATGGCCGTGGGCAAGTTCTTCCGCTATCTGCTGATGACGAGCGTGCTGCTGCACTTCATGCCGGGGCACCTGGCGCTGTGACTTCTCACCCGGTGTTTCGTTGAGGCCGCTTGGCGCCAGCAATGACAAGGGTGTGCAACTGCCGTCCCCAGGCGCCCCTCTCCCGCATGCCCACGTCTCACGACAGCGGTGCGTGTGCGCCGATGTCGGACAACAGCGAATCGCCACGGGCCACCGGCTCCTCGACCACCACCTGGTTGCGCCCGCCTTCCTTGGCCATGTACATCGCGGTGTCGGCCCGCGAGAAAAACTCCAGCACCGACTCTCCCAGCACGTACTGGGTCACGCCGATCGACACCGTCACCCGCCCCTTGAGAAGCCCGGCCCATGCATGGATCTCGACCTGGGCGCGGATGCGCTCGCAGGTATTGAGCGCAGGCAGCAGGGATGTGGCGGGAAAGATGAGCAGGAACTCCTCGCCCCCATAGCGCCCGAACACATCGCCTGCGCGCACCCCCTGCTGTGCCACGCGGGCGAACGTGCGCAGCACCTCGTCACCCCCCAGATGCCCCAATTCATCATTGATGCGCTTGAAATGGTCGATATCCACCACGGCGAGGCACAGGGGAATGCCGCTTTCATCCGCCAGCTGCTTTTGCTCCTCCAGCGCGGCCAGCACGTATCGGCGGTTGAAACATCCGACCAGGGGGTCGCGCTGGGCGTCTTCCTGGATGTTCTTGATCTTCCGGCTGGCGTGGTACAGGCTGCGGTAGAGGCGCTGGACCCTGCCCATCAGGAGGATGTAGGTGGGCAACGATAGCGCCAGGGCCAGCCAGTGCAGCGCTTCCAGGCGCAGCAGCGCGTCATTTTTCTGCTCCACGTAATGGAGCCCCACCACCACGGCGTACAGGCACAGCATGCAGGCCGCCAGCGCCAGCAGCGCGGGCCGCGGCACGGTGAAGATCCCGTAGGCCACCGCCACGAAGGTGAACGGAACCAGCAGGATCTGCGTGACCGGCGCCAGATAGAACACCCCGACCATGCAGGCCAATGCCGTGGCCACAATGGCCAGCTTCAGGTGCCTGTGCCGCACCTTCTTGTGCAGGCCCGAACTGAAAATCCCCCAGAAGGCCCCGCATCCCAGCACCGCCAGCACCACCAGGACGGCGAGCACCTGCACATCCACCATGCCCAGCGCATAGAACCCGGCCATCGCCAATACATACAGGCCGATCAGCCCCCCGGCCAGCCGCCATTTCTGCCCCGCGCTGCGCCCGCTTCGCGGCCCCAGGCCATCCATGGCCCTGCGCGCGGGACGCGCCATGGCCGACGATGAGTCATCGAATTCCATGACGGCGTCGGACAGCGGAAAGGCGTCCGTCGCCGAAAACGGATTCTTGCGGCCAAAGAACATGCGGAGGCAGGCGTGGGCCCGGGTTCGTTCGGGTGACAGGTTCACCGAAATACACAGTCCGCCAGCGCTGACGCCCGGCAGACGGGCCCGCGCATCTTACGCAGAACTGACACGGAAGCGCTCCGTGTTTTCCAGTAGCTCGCGCGCTGCAGCGCACCCTGCGGGCGGCGTTTGGCGCCGCGCACCCCGCCTTGCGGCCACTGTTTGCGCCCGGGAAAGATGCCTCCTCAGGCCGCCGCAACCTGCCGGCGTGTCCACCAGCCTTCCAGGCTGTAGACCAGCAGCGCAGTCCAGATCAACACAAACCCCACGAGGCGCGCAGGCTGGAAGGGTTCATGGAACAGCCACACGCCCAGCGCAAACTGCAGGCTCGGGGAGATGTACTGCAGGATGCCCAAGGTGGACATCGGGATCAGGCGGGCACCGGCGGCAAACAGCAGCAGCGGAACGGCCGTCATGGGGCCCGCGAGCAACAGCCATCCCACGGCAGCGGGCGGCCCCTGGACCAGTGCGCCCTCGCCCTGCCAGGCCCACCAGCCCAGCATGATGGCGGCCACCGGCGCGAGCACCAGGGTTTCCAGCGCCAGCCCCTCCAGCGCGCCCAGCACGGCAAGCTTGCGCAGCAACCCGTAGAAGCCAAAGCTCAGGGCCAGCACCAGCGCAATCCAGGGTAGGCGGCCCGCCTGCACCGCAAGCCACAGCACTCCCGCGGCAGCCACGGCCACCGCAAGCCACTGGCCCGGGCGAGGCCGCTCTTTCAGGAACACGAAGCCCAGCGCCACGTTCACCAGCGGCAAAATGAAATAGCCCAGGCTGGCATCCAGCACATGCTGGTTCTGCACCGCCCACACATAGGTGAGCCAGTTGCCCGACAGCAGCATCGCCGACAGCGCGAACGCGCCCAGCACACGGGGCTGGCGCAGCACGGCGCCCAGCCAGGACCATTGCCTGCGCACCATCAGCACGCCAAAGACAAACACCAGCGACCACACCGTGCGGTGCATCACCACCTCCAGCGAGGGCACATCCGCCACCTGCTTGAAATACAGCGGGAACAGGCCCCAGGCGGCATAAGCCAGCGCGGCGTAGAGGATTCCAGTGTTCATAGAAATCGGTGGTGCCAGGGGCGCGAAGGCCCCTTCGAACGGTCGAAAAAAATCCCTGCATGCCAGGGGCCGTGCAGGGATGCGATGCCATCGGGCCCATGGCCCGGCGGAGCTTTCAGCCTCCCAACCCCTAGACGTTGAACAGGAAGTTCAGCACGTCGCCATCCTTGACCACGTACTCCTTGCCTTCGGCGCGCATCTTGCCTGCGTCCTTGGCGCCCTGCTCGCCCTTGAGCGCGATGAAGTCCTCAAACGCAATGGTCTGTGCACGGATGAACCCGCGCTCGAAGTCGCCGTGGATCACGCCGGCCGCCTGGGGCGCCGTGTCGCCGATGTGGATGGTCCAGGCGCGCACTTCCTTCACGCCCGCGGTGAAGTAGGTCTGCAGGCCCAGCAGCTTGAAGGCGCCGCGGATCAGCCGGGCCAGGCCGGGCTCCGTCTGGCCCATCTCGGCCAGGAACATGTCGCGGTCCTCGTCGCTCATCTCGGCCATCTCGGCTTCCATCTTGGCGCAGATGGCCACCACGGGCGCGTTCTGGCTGGCGGCGTATTCCTTCAACCGGTCCAGGAAAGGGTTGTTCTCGAAGCCGTCCTCGCTCACGTTGCCCACGAACATCGCGGGCTTGGCGGTGATCAGGCACAGGGACTTGAGCAGGGGCTGCTCTTCCTTGGTGATCTCCACCGAGCGGGCGGGCTTGCCCTCGTTGAGCGCGGCCTGGATGCGCGTGAGCAGCGCCACCAGCTTGGCGGCATCCTTGTCGTTGCCCGACTTGGCGGCCTTGGTGTAGCGGTTGAGCGCCTTCTCGACGGTGCCCATGTCGGCCAGGCACAGCTCGGTCTGGATGACTTCGATGTCGGAGATCGGGTCCACGCGGCCGGCCACGTGGATCACGTTGTCATCCTCGAAGCAGCGCACCACGTTGACGATGGCGTCCGTCTCGCGGATGTGGGCCAGGAACTGGTTGCCCAGGCCTTCGCCCTGGCTGGCGCCCGCCACCAGGCCGGCGATGTCCACGAACTCGACGATCGCAGGCACGATGCGCTCGGGCGAGATGATGCTGGCCAGCTGCTGCAGGCGGGGGTCCGGCACCTCCACCACGCCCACATTGGGCTCAATGGTGCAGAAGGGATAGTTTTCGGCGGCGATGCCGGCCTTGGTCAGCGCGTTGAAAAGGGTGGACTTGCCGACGTTGGGCAGGCCCACGATGCCGCATTGGAGGCTCATGGCAGGGCTTTCTGGAATTCGGAGACAAACCGCCGATTTTACGGGCCCGCCGGCAACCGCCGTTCGGGGGCCGGTTCACGCCTCAATCGAAGCGCAGATCCGCCCCCACCCGCTGCCCCACGCGCAGCATCTGGCCCGCGCCCCGGGCCACGATGGCATTCATGCCGAAGGTGATCGCACCATCGAGGCGCTTGTCCTGGCGGTAGGTCCGCAGCATGTCGCCCACCGCGGGGGTGCTTTCGGCCGTGGCGGGGTCGATGTCGGGGATGGGGCATCGTGAACACGGCTTCACGGGCTGCAGGTGGATCCCGCCTTCCGGGGCCTCCACCCGAATCATGTCCACACGGTCTTCGTCATGGGCATCCACGCCGGCCAGCACCACATTGGGCCGGAACCGCTCCATCCCCACGGGGGCATGGCCTGCCGCCTGCAGCCGCGCATTCAGCTCCTGCATGGAAGCCTCGCTGGCCACCAGCACGGGAAACCCGTCGGCGAACTGATTGGGCGCCTCGATCCCACCCGTCCACTCCATGCTGGACAGGCGGCGGTGCTCAGGGTCGAAACGGACAAGCCGGCACGGCTGACCCAGGAAATCCGTGACCCACTGGGCGGCCACCGCGCCCATGTCCCAGGCGGGCACCGTATCCCGCCAGACGGTCACGGTGGCAGGCGCCTCGACCGCATCGATGGACACGTGCAGGGCCAGCATGCCGGGCGCGCGCAAAACCATTTCGTCGCTCTTGAGCTGCGGCCGGATGAGCGCCATGCGGGGCAGGACGCGCTGGGTCAGGAACATGCCCTTGGCATCCACCACCATCCAGGCGCGGTCCAGGTCCAGCCCGGTCTCCGTGAGCAGCGCCTCCTGCACTTCAATGCCGGCGCACGACTTGACGGGATAGACGAACAGCCGTGCGATGGTGCCCGACAGATCGGAATCAGGGTTGAAGCTCACGCCGGGGTACTCCTTGAAAAACGGGCGGGGATGCGGGCCCCGATTCTGCACTGCGCGCGCGGGCACAAGCCCCCTCCTACAATGCCGCCATGGCCCAAACCTTTGATATCTGTATTCGCGGCACCGGCATCGTGGGCAAGACCCTGGCGCTGCTGCTGGCCCGCGAACGGCTGAAAGTGGCCCTGCTGGCGGCCCCCGGCCCCAGAGGCGCCGCAGCCGCCGATGTGCGGGCCTACGCGCTGAATGCGGCCTCGCGCCATCTGCTCGAATCGCTGCGCAGCTGGCCGGACGAGGAACACGCCACGCCGGTGCGGACCATGCAGGTGCAGGGTGACCACGACGGCGCCGTCCATTTCGACGCGGCCACCCAGGGGGTGGATGCCCTGGCCTGGATCGTCGACGTGCCCGCCCTGGAAGCACGCCTCACGGAAGCCGTGCGCTACCAGCCGCAGATGGAATGGGTGGAGTCGCCCGTGCCCGCGGCGCTGACGGTGGTGTGCGAGGGCCGCGCCAGCAGCACGCGGCAAGAATTTGGCGTGGATTTTCAGGTGACGCCCTATCCCCAGCACGCCATCGCCACCCGCTTGGAGTGCGAACGTGCGCATGGACAGGTGGCGCGCCAGTGGTTCTTGCCCGACGGCATCCTGGCTTTTTTGCCCTTGGGCGGCCCCCAGGGGAACTCCGTGGCGGTTGTATGGTCCGTCTTGCAGGACCAGGTGGCGCCGCTGATGGCCTTGCCGCCTGAAGAATTCGCGAAAAAGCTCCAGGCGGCCAGCCAGGAGGTGCTGGGAAAGTTGGTGCTGAGTGCGGAGCGCGCAGCCTGGCCCCTTCAGCTTGCCAAGGCGGACCGCTGGTGCGGGGCCCTGCCCGCCAGCGGCAAGAACCCGCGCAGCTGGGTGCTGGCCGGCGATGCGGCGCACAACGTGCACCCGCTGGCGGGCCAGGGGCTGAACCTGGGCCTGGCCGATGCGCAGGCCCTGGCAGGCATGCTGCAGGGACGCGACTACTGGCGCAGCGTGGCGGATGTGCGGCTGCTTCGGCGCTATGAAAGGGAGCGCAAGGCCGCGCTCCTGCCGATGGGTTTGGCGACGGACGGGCTGCAGCAACTTTTCTCCCGCCACGAGGGCGCCCTGCAGGCATTGCGCAACTGGGGAATGAAGGGCTTTGAACTGAGCGGCCCCTTGAAGAACTTCGTGGCCCGCCAGGCCATGGGAATACATTGACCACATTGCGGCCTCCACCGGGAGGCCGACAGATCTCCGGAACAAGAACACCATGAAACTGATTCCCACCCTGCTCGCCGCAGCCGCCCTGGCTTCAGGCATTGCCGCCTCCGCGCAGGAGGCAGATATCCGCAAGGCCCTCGCCGAGCGCATTCCGCAAATGGACAAGATCGACGAAGTGCGCCCCACGCCCATGAAGGGCCTGTACGAAGTGCGCATCGGGACGGATCTGTTCTACACCGATGCCAAGGGCAACTATGTGATCCAGGGCGAGCTGATCGATGCGAAGGCGCGCCGCAACCTGACGGAAGACCGCATCGCCAAACTCACCGCGGTCGAGTTCTCCGCCCTGCCCCTCAAGGATGCCTTCACCATCGTGCGGGGCGACGGGAAACGCAAGGTGGCCGTTTTTGAAGACCCCAATTGCGGGTACTGCAAGCGCTTCGAACGCGACCTGCAGAACGTGGACAACGTGACGGTGTACCTGTTCCTGTACCCCATCCTCAGCCCAGACTCCGCCGAAAAATCGCGCAACATCTGGTGCGCCAAGGACCCTGTGACCGCCTGGCAGGACCTGATGGTGCGGGACAAGCCCGCGGCTGCGGCAAGCTGCGACACCAGTGCCTTGCAGCGCAATCTGGCCTTTGGGCGCAAGCACAAGATCACGGGCACCCCCACGCTGATCTTTGCCAACGGGGCCCGCGTGCCGGGCGCGATCGGTGCGAAGGAAGTGGAAAAGCGCCTGGCCGAGGCCAGCAGCGAACCCTCCGCAGCGAACTGACCCGCGTTTCGCCGCCGTTGACGCCCTCTCCCACGGGCTGTGCCATCTGCCCGCAAGCCTGAACCTGCAGCTGCCCATGCCCTCTTCCCGCACGCCAGAACCCGCCGCCATCCACTACCGCGTCGAGCCCTCGGACCTGTACGCCCATCTCTTTCGCGTGGCACTGACGATCACCCGTCCCCAGGCCCTGCAGGAGGTCTCGCTGCCGGTCTGGATTCCGGGGAGCTATCTGGTGCGCGAATTCTCCAAGAACCTGCAGGAGCTCAAGGCCCACCAGGGCAAGCGCGAGGTGGCGCTGATCCAGTTGGACAAGCACCGGTGGCAGGCGGACTGCAGCGTGGACAAACCCCTGGTGCTGACCTATTGCGTCTGCGCCTACGACACCTCCGTGCGCACGGCCTGGCTCGACACATCCCGGGGCTTTTTCAATGGCACCAGCCTGTGCCTGCGCGTGCATGGACAGGAAAAGCAACGCCACACCCTCGACATCGCCAGCACGCCCGCCACGGCCGGATGGTCGGTCGCCACCGGGCTTGCCGCGCTCAAGGCCGACAAAAAGGGCTTTGGCCTGTATGCCGCCCAAGAATACGACGAGCTGGTCGATTGCCCGGTGGAGATGGGCATGTTCTGGATCGGCCGGTTCACGGCCGGCGGCATTGCGCACCGCTTTGTGGTGGCCGGGGCGGCGCCATCGTTTGATGGCAAGCGCCTGCTGGCGGACACCCAGAAGATCTGCGAAACCGCGATCCGCTTCTGGCATGGCGATGGCAAGGCTCCCTTCAGGAGCTACCTGTTCATGCTCAATGCCGTGGGGGACGGCTACGGGGGACTGGAGCACCGCAACTCGACCGCGCTCATCTGCGGGCGCCGCGACCTGCCGCGGCTCGGGGAAACACGCGCCGCGGAAGGCTACACCACCCTGCTGGGCCTCATCAGCCATGAGTACTTCCACACCTGGAACGTCAAGCGGCTGCGCCCGTCCGAGTTCACCGAGCACGACTACTCGCGGGAGAACTACACGCAGCTGCTCTGGTTCTTCGAGGGCTTCACCAGCTACTACGATGACCTGCTGCTGCGCCGCGCGGGGCTGATCGATGAGTCCACATACCTGAAGCTCGTCACCAAGACCATCAACCAGGTACTGCAGACCCCCGGCAGGGCCGTACAGACGGTGGCACAGGCCAGCTTCGATGCCTGGGTCAAGTACTACCGCCAGGACGAGAATACGCCCAACGCGACCGTCAGCTACTACACAAAGGGCTCGCTGGTGGCCCTTTGCCTGGACCTCGCCCTGCGCCGCGAAAGCAAGACCAGCCTGGACGAGGTCATGCGCGCGCTCTGGACACGCTGCCATGGCGGCCCCATGGCCGAGGACGATCTGCGCACGGTATTGGAAGAGCTGGCCGGCCGATCCTTTGATGCCGAACTGGCGCAGTGGGTGCACGGCACCACGGAGCTTCCGCTGACGGAACTGCTAGCGGCCCACGGCGTGCACCTCAAGGCCGAAACACCCCAATGGGCCCAGCGGCTCGGGCTGCGGGTGGGAGAAAGCCACAGCGTGCACATCAAGACCGTATTGCGCGGCGGTGCCGCGGAAAAGGCGGGCATGACGCCAGGCGACGAATGGCTGGGCATCGAGGTGAACCAGCAGGGATGGCGCATCAGCAAGCTGGAGGACGTGGCGTTCTATGCAGGCACCGAGACGGCATTGACGGCCCTGGTGGCGCGCGATGGCCGCCTGCTGCGCCTGGCGCTGGAACTCCCGTCCCGGGGCCCGTCCTCCGCGCTCAGAAAAACCGCCCGCGGCCCCGTGCCAGCCCCTGCCGTTCCTGACACGATCAGCCTGTCGGTTGCCAACGCGGCCGCGGTGGGGCGCTGGCTGAACTGATTCCCGCTGCGCGGTACGGTGTTCTACCTACCTCCGCGCGCTGCAGCCTCGCTTGGGTATATTCGTTCACGCCGTCATAACCACCTATAAATCCAGGAGATTTCCATGTCCTACGAAACCATCGAGGTCCGCACCGAGGCGGACAAGGTTGGCATCATCACGCTCAACCGCCCCAAGCAGCTCAACGCGCTGAATGACCAGCTCATGAACGAACTGGGCACCGCGCTGAAGGCCTTCGACGCGGACGAGAAGATCGGCTGCATCATCGTCACGGGAAGCGAAAAGGCGTTCGCGGCGGGCGCGGACATTGGAGCGATGGCGAAGTACAGCTTTGCGGACACCTACAAGGGCGACTACATCACCCGCAACTGGGAGGCCATCCGGTCCATCCGCAAGCCCGTGATCGCCGCCGTCAGCGGCTTTGCATTGGGGGGCGGCTGCGAGCTGGCCATGATGTGCGACTTCATCATCGCCGCCGACAACGCCCGGTTCGGCCAGCCTGAAATCAAGCTGGGTGTGATCCCTGGCGCGGGTGGCACGCAGCGGCTGCCGCGCGCCGTCGGCAAGGCCAAGGCGATGGACATGGCCCTGACGGGCCGCATGATGGACGCCGCGGAAGCCGAGCGCGCCGGGCTGGTCAGCCGCGTGGTGTCCTACGACAAGCTCATGGACGAGGCGCTGGGCGCCGCGATCATCATTGCAGGCTTCTCGCAAATCGCCGTGATGGCGGCCAAGGAGTCCGTCAACCGCGCCTTCGAAGGCAGCCTGTCGGACGGCGTCATGTTCGAGCGCCGCCTCTTCCACGCCCTGTTCTCGACCCAGGACCAGAAGGAAGGCATGGACGCTTTCATGAACAAACGCACAGCGAACTTCACACACCAATAATTTTTGTTCTATAATCTGGGGCTACGGTCGTATAGCTCAGTTGGTTAGAGCGCAGCATTCATAATGCTGATGTCGGTGGTTCAAGTCCACCTACGACCACCACATCCAACCCACAGTGCGGCAACCCACTGTGGGTTTTTCTTTGGTGCCGGGCTTTCGTGTTGCCTGGGCTGGCCCTGACAATGCGCAGGCCCCTCCACAGCCGATGGGGTTATTTCCCGCCTCGGACGGTTTGCTGGCTCACGCACCCCCAACGGCAGGTCCGCCCTAGAATTCTCCCTTCAGCCCCTGGATGTAAACCATGAATCGCTGCACTGTTCCCCACCGCGTTCCCGCACGGAACCTACGCCACCACATCGTCGCCGGGCTCGCTTGCGCCCTCGTGTACGCCGCTCTGCCCGCCACCGCCCAGGTACAGCCTGGCCTCGGAGGCATGCGCACGTTCCCTGATGCGGCCCTGCGCGGCACCTTGACCCTCAATACGGTGTCGGAAGCCACGCTCAACGGCCGCACCATCCGCATGGCACCCGGCATGCGCCTGCTGAGCCCGCAGAACACGCTGGTGATGGCGCACACGGTGCTGGGCCAGAGCTACAAGGTGAACTACGTCATCGAAAACAGCACCGGCATGCTGATCACCGCCTGGATCCTGACCCAGGGTGAAGCCGAACAACCCCGCAAGGGCAGTGACACGGTCGAGCGCAACTACCGCGCGGAATCCGACCCCATCAAGAAGTAACACGGCGGCTGCGCCCTGCGCAACGGCGCAACGGCGCAGCCGAATGCATGCTTGCGGAGCGCCGGGCGCCCCGCCTTATCCCTTTCCCGATCGCGAGCCCGCCATGGCCAAAAAAGTCTTTATCAAAACCTTCGGCTGCCAGATGAACGAGTACGACTCGGACAAGATGGCCGACGTGCTCAATGCCGCCCAGGGCTACGAGCCCACGCAGAACGTGGACGAAGCCGACCTCATTCTGTTCAACACCTGCTCGGTGCGCGAGAAGGCGCAGGAGAAGGTGTTCAGCGACCTGGGCCGCATCAAGCACCTGAAGGCGCGCGGCGTGAAGATCGGCGTGGGCGGCTGCGTGGCCAGCCAGGAAGGCGCCGAGATCATCAAGCGCGCGCCCTATGTGGACGTGGTGTTCGGCCCGCAGACCCTGCACCGCCTGCCCGAGATGCTGAACCAGCGCGAACGCCTGGACAAGCCCCAGGTGGACATCAGCTTCCCCGAGATCGAGAAGTTCGACCACCTGCCCCCGGCGCGGGTCGAGGGCGCGAGCGCCTTTGTCTCCATCATGGAAGGCTGCAGCAAATACTGCAGCTACTGCGTGGTGCCCTACACGCGCGGCGAAGAGGTGAGCCGCCCGTTCGACGATGTGCTGGTGGAAGTGGCGGGCCTGGCCGACCAGGGCGTGAAGGAAATCACCCTGCTGGGCCAGAACGTGAACGCCTACCTGGGCAAGATGGGGGGCACGGCAGAGATCGCCGACTTCGCGCTGCTGCTCGAATACGTGTCCGACATCCCGGGCATCGAGCGCATCCGCTACACCACGAGCCACCCCAACGAATTCACGCCCCGCCTGATCGAGGCCTACGCCAGGCTGCCCAAGCTGGCCAGCCACCTGCACCTGCCCGTGCAGCATGGCAGCGACCGCATCCTGATGGCCATGAAGCGCGGCTACACCGCCATGGAATACAAGAGCACGGTGCGCAAGCTGCGCGCCATCCGCCCCGACCTGGCCATGAGCAGCGACTTCATCGTGGGCTTTCCCGGCGAGACGGAGGACGATTTCAACAAGATGATGAAGCTCATCGACGACATCCACTTCGACAACAGCTTCAGTTTCATCTTCAGCCCGCGCCCCGGCACGCCCGCCGCCGGCCTGCACGACGACACGCCGCACGACGTGAAACTGCGCCGCCTGCAACACCTGCAAGGCGTCATCAACGCCAACATCAAATCCATCAGCGAAAGCCGCGTGGGCTCGGTGCAGCGCATCCTGGTGGAAGGCGCCTCCAAGCGCGACGCCACCGAGCTCATGGGCCGCACCGAATGCAACCGCGTGGTCAACTTTGTGGGCCAGCCCCGCCTGGTGGGGCAGATGGTGGATGTAACGATCACCGAGGCCAAGGCCTATACGCTGCGCGGCGAAGTGCGCACCCACGAGGCGGCATACGCCGCCTGAGACGCAGCAGACACCCGTGGCAATGCCTGAACACCTGCCACACGCGGATTCGCAGAAGGTCGACGGCCCTCTGCACGGCCTCTCGTTTCAGCAACTGCTGCTCCTGGCGTTCCTGCTCATAGCGGGCCTGCTGGGCGTGAGCTCCCTGCGGGCGCTCTATACGCTGGAACAGCTCATGGTGCAAAGCCGCCACGGCGGCGCGGAGGCAACAGCCCTGAGCACGGCCGCCCAGGCGCTGAACCAGCGTGGGCAGGCGCTGGAGCGCGCGGCCCGCCAGTCCCTGGTGCTGCGGGATGCGCCACTGCGCCGCAGCTTCAACGAGATGTCCGTGGAGGCGCTGGCCGTTCTCGACCAACTGCACAAGGGTGGACTCCCCGAAGAGCAGTCCGCGCAATGGCTCAGGCATCTGGACGCCGTCAAGGATCTGCTCGATGCCCCGCCAGAGCGGGCGCTGGAGAACGAGCGGCTGGTGGCGGAAGAATTCGTCACGCTGGAGGCGCTGCACACCACCATTGCGCAATCGGTGCAGGACATCAATGCCCAGCGCAACCGTGAACTGCAGGACCGGGTCGAGGCGAGCCGCCGCAGCGTGACCCACCAGGTGGTGGGGGTGATCGTCCTGGCCCTGGTGCTGGCCCTGGCGCTGGGCATCTGGCTCGCCCGCCCCTTCAAGCGGCTCGAAGGCACGATCCGGCGACTGGGAGAGAACCAGCTCGAAGCGCCCGTGGTGATCTCGGGCCCCGACGACGTGCGCCGGGTCGGTCAGCAACTGGAATGGCTGCGGCTACGGCTGCTGGAGCTGGACGCCGACAAGGCCCGCTTTCTTCGCCATGTCTCGCACGAGCTCAAGACCCCCCTGGCCGCGCTGCGGGAAGGCGTGGCGCTGCTGCAGGACGGCGTGACCGGCGAGCTCAACGCCGGCCAGCGCGAAGTGACGCAGATCCTGCACCACAACACGCTGGTGCTGCAGGGGGAGATCGAAGCCTTGCTGCGCTTCAATGCCGCGGCGTTCGAGGCACGCCAGCTGCAGCGGCGCGACACCGATCTGCTTGCGCTGCTGGAGGCCCAGGTGGAGGCCCAGCGCCTGCAATGGCAGGCCCGTGGCCTGCGCGTGCTGGTGGAGGGACCGGCTGTGTCCCTGCAGATCGATGCCGACAAAATCGCCTCGGCCGTCAGCAACCTGCTGTCCAACGCCATCCGTTTCTCCCCCAAGGGCGGAACGGTGCGGCTGTCCCTCTCGCGCCACGCCGACCACGTGCGCGTGGATGTCTCCGACCAGGGGCCCGGGGTGGCCAGCGCCGACCGCGACCGCGTGTTTGAACCCTTTTACCGGGGCATACGCCAGCCCGACGATGCAGTGCGAGGCACCGGCATCGGGCTTTCCATCGTCCACGAGTACGTTGTTGCCCACGGTGGCCGCGTGCGGCTGGTGGAAGACGGCGTCCACTCCTTTTTTCGCATGGAACTACCACATGCCGCCTAGTTATGTCCCTTGCCGCCCTGCCGGCCAGCAAGCGCTGAATTCCCCTGCATGGATCTTGCCGCTGGCCGCAGCGCTCGTGCTGACGGGCTGCAATGCCACCTCGCCCAAGGCGGCAGCAGCGGCGGCAGGAGCGCCCGCCCCCGTCGTGGCGGTTGCCGCCCCGGCCCCGGACGCACCGGAGTCCCTCCCGGCGGGCGAGGCCGCGGCCGCTGGCACAACCCAGGCCGCCGAACCGGTGCTGCAGGTGCTGGCCCAGGCCGACCGGACGCTGCGCATGCCCGCAGCAGAACTGGCCAGGGAAATCGCCCGCCTCGGCGAGGCGGAAGACGCGACGGCGGAAACCCCGCTTCTCCTGGCTGTTGCGCTTGCGCAGACACGCCAGCCCGTCGATACGGCACGTGCCCTCGGGCTGGTGCAGCGCGTGATGGGCAACACCGCTGCCGCGGCGCAGCCCCTGCATCCCCTGGCGCGCCTCATGGAGGCACGGCTGCTGCAGCAACGCCGGCTTGAAGACCAGTTGGAGCGGCAGGCACAACAACTGCGCGATGCACAGCGCCGCAACGACCAGCTCAACGAACGGCTGGAGGCCGTGCGCGCCATCGAACGCAGCCTGACCACGCGCCCCGCCCCGCTTCCTGCCACACCGGCATCAACCCCGGGCAGCAGCCCGCAGCGCCCGGCCCCCTGAGCTTGCGAGACAACGACCATGGCAGCCACTCCCCGCCCCTCCCGCGCAACGCCCGCCGCCCGCATTCTTGTGGTGGACGATGACGCCGACATGCTGCGGCTGTTGTCCCTGCGGCTCCATGCCGCCGGATACGACGTGGTGGCCGTGGGCTCGGCCGAGGCCGCGCTGGCCCAGCTCGACATGGCGCGCCCCCAGCTCGTGCTGAGCGACGTGCGCCTGCCAGGGCGCGACGGACTCGCGCTGTTCGACGAAGTGCGTGCACGCCACCCCTCGCTGCCGGTCATCCTGCTCACCGCCCACGGCACCATTCCCGATGCGGTGGAAGCCACGTCGCGCGGGGTGTTCACCTACCTCACCAAGCCCTACGACGGCAAGGAGCTGCTCGAGAAAATCGCCCAGGCCCTGGCGCTCAGCGCCCCTGCGGTGGCACATGCCCATGCCAACGAGGCATGGCGCGCCGAGATCGTGAGCCGCTCCAACCGCATGACCGACCTGCTGGCCGAAGCCTACATGGTGGCCCAGTCGGATGCGAGCGTGCTGTTGCTGGGCGACAGCGGCTCGGGCAAGGAACTGCTGGCCCAGGCCATCCACCGCGCCAGCCCCCGTGCGAGCCATCCCTTTGTGGCGGTCAACTGCGGCGCCATCCCCGAGGCCCTGCTGGAGTCCGAACTGTTTGGCCACGTCAAGGGCGCCTTCACCGACGCGGTGAGCAACCACAAGGGGTTGTTCCAGGCCGCCGAAGGCGGCACCTTGCTGCTGGACGAGATCGGCGACATGCCCCCCGCACTGCAGGTCAAGCTGCTGCGGGTGCTGCAGGAGCGCGCGGTGCGCCCCGTGGGGGCCAGCCAGGCGATCCCGATCAACGTGCGCATCATCTCGGCCACGCACCGCGACCTGGAGGCAGCGATGGCCACGGCCCAGTTCCGTGAAGACCTGTACTACCGCCTGAACGTGGTCACGCTGATGCTGCCCACCCTCGCAGACCGGCGCGAGGACATCGCGCTGCTGGCCAACCACTTTCTGGACAAGCTGGCGCGCAAGTACGACAAGCGCCTGTCAGGCTTTGCGCCCGAGGCGCTCAAGGCCCTGACCCTGGCCGCCTGGCCCGGCAATGTGCGCCAGCTCTACAACGTTGTCGAGCAGGTGTGCGCGCTGTCCACCACCCCTCTGGTGCCCCTGACGCTGGTGCAGCGCGCGCTGCGCACGCCGTCCACCCAGGTGCTGAGCTTTGCCGAAGCCCGGCAACGCTTCGAGCGCGAGTATCTGGTGGGCCTGCTCAAGATGACGGACGGCAACGTGGCCGATGCGGCGCGCCTGGCGCAGCGCAACCGCACGGAGTTCTACCGGCTGCTGCAAAAACACGCGCTGACCCCCGGAAACTTCAAGAATGACGCCCCGGACAACGACGACGTCGCCGATGGGCGACACGACTAAGTATTTGATTTATCTGGGTTTTTTAGCAGCGATCCCATTCGCTGTCGCCAGATGGCGACAAAAAGACGGCATTTCGGCTCCCATGGCGGGGTTGCACATCTGCTTACATGCAGTTGATGGCCTAAGCATTTGATTTAGAACAGTTTTTTCAAGCTGGCACAGGGTTTGCCCTAGTTCCGGCATGCAAGCTGTTTTTTCTCTCCGTTCACGCGCCATCGGCCGCCTCCCGCGGGCCGTGATGGCGCTGGCCGCCGCCCTGCTCGCAGGCACTGCGCAGGCGCAAGGCTTCGATTTCGACAGCGTCACCCGCCTCGCCCGGGAGCGGGCACAGAAGCCGTATCGCGCATCCAGCGACAAGCTGCCCGCCGACCTCGCAAAACTCAACTACGACCAGGTGCGCGACATCCGCTGGCGCCCCGACCGCGCCCTGTGGCGCACCGAGAAGCTGCCGTTCGAGGCCATGTTCTTCCACCTGGGCCTGTACCAGAAAGAGCCGGTGCTGATCAACGAAGTCACGCCGCAGGGCGCGCGCCACATCGGCTACAGCCGTGCGGACTTCGACTATGGCAAGAACCAGGTGCGGCCTGAGGCCTGGGGAGACCTGGGCTTTGCAGGCTTTCGCCTGCACAACCACCTCAACTCCAGCGCCTACAAGGATGAGCTGGTGGTCTTCCAGGGCGCGAGCTACTTCCGCGCGCTGGGAAAGGGCCAGCAGTACGGCCTGTCGGCCCGGGGGCTGGCCATCGACACCGTGGGCGGCAGTGGCGAGGAGTTCTCGCGCTTCACCGAGTTCTGGCTGGTACGGCCCGACCCCTTGTCCACACAGGTCACGGTGTACGCGCTGCTGGATTCGCCCCGCGCCACCGGCGCCTACCGCTTCGACATCCAGCCCGGCGCGCAGACCACCACCACCGTGCGCAGCCGCATTTTTGTGCGGCCCGGCTCCGGCAAGCCCATCGCCACGCTCGGGGTCGCGCCGCTGACCAGCATGTTCTTCTTTGGCGAGAACCAGCCCCGCAAGGACGACTTCCGGCCCGAAGTGCATGACTCCGACGGCCTGATGATCGCCACCGGCGAGGGCGAATGGCTGTGGCGGCCGCTGCAGAACCCCAGGCAGACACTGGTCACATCGTTTGCCACCCAAAACCCCAAGGGCTTTGGCCTGATGCAGCGCGACCGCCAGTGGTCGAACTATGAGGACGTGGAAGCCCGGTATGAGCGCCGCCCCAGCGCCTGGGTGCGCCCCCTGCACGACTGGGGCGCTGGCCGCGTGGAACTGGTGCAGCTCCACACCCCCGACGAAACGCACGACAACATCGTGGCGTATTGGGTTCCGGCCCAGATGCCGGCCCCCGGCCAGCCCCTGGAATTTGCCTATGAGCTGAGCTGGCAGGGCGACGAGCAGCAGCGCCCCCCCGGGGCCTGGGCCACGCAATCGCGCCGGGGCATGGGCTACACCAAACAAACCGCCGAGGCCCTGCGCCAGCAGGCCCAGTACGTGGTCGATTTCGACGGCCCCGCCCTCAAGGCCCTGCCCGCCGACGCCACCGTGAAGGCCGTGGTGACCAGCGATGCCAACGGCAAGGTGCTTGAAAACATCGTCTACCGCAATCCCGCCACCGAGCAGTGGCGCATGACCGTTCGCGTACAGCGCCAAAAGGCCGATCGCCCGATCGAGCTGCGCGCTTTTCTTCAACACGACAACCACGCTGTGAGTGAAACATGGACGCACATCATTCTTCCCGAGTAAGCCCCCTACAGCAGCACCGGACTGTCGGCATCCCGCGCAGCACGCTGCGCGAGGAACGGCACCCCAATGCCGTGACCGCGCCCCCGGTCAACCGGGGCTCCATGGCACCGCTGCCCTGGCGCGGCTTCTGGAACAGCATGGGCACCGCCCTCCTGCTGCGCCTGACAGGCCGCAGCGCAGCGCCCCACCCGGCCCTGCCCGCGGCCCCCGCCGTGGCCCAGGCCTGGGAGGGCGCCGCGCAGCGCCGCCGCTGGACCTTTGCCGTGCTGACCGCGTTGACCACGGCCCTGGCCAGCTTTCTGTTTGCGGGCGTGCAGCCCGACTATGAAAACGCCTGGCTGGGGTACGGCCAGATCGCGCTGTTTGCGCTGCTCTCCGCCTGGGTGGTCACCGGTTTCCTGACCGGCCTGATGGGTTTCTGGGTGATGCTGCGCGGTGACCGGCACGCGCTGTCCGTGCGCAGCGTGCTGGAGCACGAACTGGCGCCCGACGCGCGCACGGCCATCATCATGCCGATCTGCAACGAAGATGTGGCCACGGTGTTTGCCGGGCTGCGGGCCACGTGCGAGTCGGTCGCATCCACCGGCCACGGTGCCACCTTCGACGTGTTCGTGCTGTCCGACAGCTACGACCCCGCCATCGCCCAGGCCGAGCGTGCCGCATGGGAGGCGCTGCGCGATGCCCTCGCCCAGCACGGCCAGCAGCCGCAAGTGCAGGTGTACTACCGCCTGCGCACCCGCCGCACGCACCGCAAGGCCGGCAATGTGGCCGACTTCTGCCGCCGCTGGGGCAAGGACTACCGCTACATGGTGGTGCTGGACGCCGACAGCGTGATGAGCGGCGACTGCATCGTCTCGATGGCCAAGCTGATGGAAGCCAACCCCAGCGCCGGCATCATCCAGACAGCCACGCAGGCCATCGGCCACGTCACGCTGCACGCCCGCGCACAGCAGTTCGCCTCGCGCGTCACAGGCCGCCTCTTCACCCTGGGCATGCAGTACTGGCAACTGGGCGAATCCCACTACTGGGGCCACAACGCCATCATCCGCGTAGCTCCTTTCATGGAGCATTGCGCACTCGCACCCATCAAGGGCAAGGGCGGTCTGGCGGGCGGCATCATGTCGCACGATTTCGTGGAAGCAGCCCTGATGCGCCGCGCGGGCTACCACGTGTGGCTGGTGGCCGACCTGGTCGGCAGCTACGAGCAACAGCCTCCCGACCTGCTGGCCGAACTGCAACGCGACCGCCGCTGGTGCCAGGGCAACCTGCAGAACGCTCGCCTCATGGCCGAGCCCGGCCTCCACGCCGTGCACCGCTCGATGTTCATCACGGGCGCCATGGCCTACCTCTCGGCCCCATTGTGGCTGGCCTTCCTCACCCTGGGCACGGCGCTGTGGCTCTCGGGCGCCAAGCTCGTGGCCGACTGGCACATCCTGCCGGCCGAACTGCTCTCGCTGTGGGCATGGACGCTGTGCATGCTATTCCTGCCTCGCATCCTGGGCCTGGCCGCGGTGTTCATGCGCCGCGAGCAAAAGGAGTACGGCGGCGCCTTCAGCCTGCTCAAGAGCGCCGCGCTCGAAAGCGTGCTGGCCATCCTGCAGGCCCCCATCCGCATGCTGGCGCATTCGCTGTTCGTACTGATAGCGCTCACGGGCCTGAAGCTGGAATGGAAATCGCCTCCGCGCGAGGCCCACGCCGTGCCCTGGCTCCATGCCGTGCGCCAGCTGGCCCCCATGAGCGTGGTGATCGGCCTGCTGGCGCTGGGTGTTGCGCTGATCGACAGCAGCGCCCTCCTGTGGCTGATGCCCGTGGGCCTGCCGCTGGCGCTGGCGATTCCGCTGGCCGTGCTCACCAGCCAGATCGCGCTGGGCAAGGCGATGCGCGCACAGCGCCTGCTGCTGATTCCCGAGGAGTCCTGGTCGCCCCCCGTGCTGCGCCGCGCATGGCTGCATGCCAGCCGCCTGGCACAGCCGATGCTGAAGGCAGCCTAGTCCGTCGCCTCCTCGCGATCACATCGCCCACAAAAAAAGCCGGCATGCATGCCGGCTTTTTATTTTGCTATATTTTTTATAGCTTTTCGCGCTTTATCCATCAGCGCCAGAGGCCGAAATGCCTCTATCTCAGAAGGGCATCTTGGGCATGCCGCCCCCGCCCAGGCCCTTCATGCCGCCCATCTTCTTCATCATCTTCATCAGGCCGCCGCCCTTCATCTTCTTCATCATGCCCTGCATCTGCTCGAACTCCTTGAGCAGGCGGTTGACTTCCTGCACATGCACGCCCGCGCCGTTGGCGATGCGTTTCTTGCGCGTGGCCTTGATGAGGTCGGGCTTGCGCCGCTCCAGCGGCGTCATGCTCTGGATGATGCCCTCCTTGCGCTTGATGTCCTTCTCGGCCTTGTCCATGTCCATGGCGCCGGCCTTGGCGGTGAGCTGGGACGGGAGCTTGTCCATGAGGCTGGAAAGCCCGCCCATCTGCTTCATCTGCTGGATCTGGGAAAGAAAGTCGTTCAGGTCGAAGCCGTCACCGCTCTTGACCTTGGCCGCCAGCTTTTGCGCCGCCTCCATGTCCACGCCCGCCGTGACCTGCTCCACCAGCGCCACGATGTCGCCCATGCCCAGGATGCGGCCCGCGTGGCGCTCGGCATCGAACACCTCCAGGCCGTCGAGCTTCTCGGACACGCCCGCGAACTTGATCGGCGCGCCCGTGATCTGCCGCACCGACAGCGCCGCACCGCCGCGCGAATCGCCATCGAGCTTGGTGAGCACGATGCCGGTGAGCGGCAGCGCCTCCTTGAAGGCCTTGGCCGTGTTGATCGCATCCTGGCCCTGCATGGCATCGACCACGAACAGGGTCTCGACCGGGTTCAGCGCCGCGTGCAGGTCCTTGATTTCCTTCATCAGGGCTTCATCGATGGCCAGGCGACCAGCGGTATCGACCAGCAGCACATCGAAGTAGTGCTTCTTGGCGTAGTCGAGCGCGGCGTGCGCGATATCGAGCGGCTTCTGGTCCGGCGTGCTCGGGAACCACTCGGCACCGGCCTGCTTCGTCACCGTCTTGAGCTGTTCGATGGCCGCCGGGCGGTACACGTCGCCCGAGACGGTGAGCACCTTCTTCTTGCGTTTTTCGATCAGGTGCTTGGCCAGCTTGGCCGTGGTGGTGGTCTTGCCCGCCCCCTGCAGGCCGGCCATCAGGATCACGGCCGGCGGCTGCGCAGCCAGGTTGATGTCGGCCACGCCTTCGCCCATGGTGGCGGCGAGTTCGCGGTTGACGATGCTCACCAGCGTCTGGCCCGGCTTGAGCGAGCCCAGCACCTCCTGGCCCAGTGCCTTTTCCTTGACGCGCGCGATGAAGTCGCGCACCACGGGCAGGGCCACGTCGGCCTCGAGCAGGGCCATGCGCACCTCGCGCAGCATGTCCGTGACGTTGGACTCGGTGATGCGGGCCTGGCCACGCATCTCCTTGACGAGGCGCGTGAGTTTGTCGGTAAGGGCGGAGGCCATAGGAGAAGTTCCGGTATTGCCTGCGCGCCATCAACGCTGTCGTTGTGCACGCGGGCCCGCCAGGGCGCTGGCGGTGGGGCGAAAGGCTAAACTGTACCCATGATTTTACCCAGTGCTTCCCCCGTCAGCTGGCTGCTGGCCCTGGCCGCGGCCCTGGCATACGCCGTGCCCGCCGCAGCCGCCTCGCGGCTGGGGGCCGCGGCAGCACGCAATGCGCTGCTGGTCGCCTGGATACTGCATGGCGCGGTGCTGGTGTGGGGGCTTTGGGGCGAGGCGCCCCGCTTTGGCTTTGCCCCGGCCCTGTCGATGACGGCCTGGCTCGTGCTCACGGTGTATGCGGTAGAACGGCAGCTGTTTCCGCAGATGCAGGCCCGGTGGATCCTGGCCGCGCTCGGCGCCATCGCCGTGGTGCTGGCCTTGGTTTTCCCTGGCCAGCCCCTGCATGTCGCGGCCTCCGCCTGGCTGCCACTGCACCTGGCGCTGGGCATCGCCTGCTACGGCCTCTTTGGCGCCGCCGTGGTGCATGCATGGCTCATGACCCGCGCCGAGCGCCATATCCGGCAGGCCGAAGACCCGCACAGCGGCATTCCGTTGCTGACCCTCGAACGCCTGACCTTTCGCTTCGTGACCGCGGGCTTCATCCTGCTGACCGCGACCCTGCTGGCGGGCTGGCTGTTTGGCGACACGCTGTATGGAAGGGCCTGGCGGTGGGACCACAAGGCCGTGTTCTCCCTGCTGTCCTGGCTCACGTTCGCCACCCTTCTGGTGGGGCGTGCGCGCTTTGGGTGGCGGGGCCGCAATGCGGTGCGCGTGCTGTACGCAGGCTCGGCGTTGCTGCTGCTGGCCTACGTGGGATCCCGCTTTGTCATGGAAGTCGTTCTGGGCCGCAACGCATGAAATACCTGGTCTTGCTGGTGGTGCTGGTCGTTGCCATCGGTATCTGGCGCGGACGCCGCGCGACCGGCGCGGAGTCTTCCAGCCCCCCGCCCCTGGCGCTTCCGCAAGACATGCTTGCCTGTGCCCACTGCGGCGTTCACGTTCCCCAGGCCGAAGCGCTGATGGTCGGCCCCCAGGCCTACTGCTGCGCCGAGCACCGGCGCTTGGGCCCGGCCTGAGACCGGCCATGCCAGCGCTGTCCGCCAGCACCTTCACATCCGTGGTCGAGGCGCCGTTCGTGCGGCTGTGGCGGGGATTCCTGACCGGCCGCGTCATGGTGGCACTGGCTCTCCTCGTGCTGCAAGGTGCGGGTCAGGCCATCAACCAGGCCACGGAGCCGACCGTGCTGGTGGTGTGTGCGCTGTATCTCGCGGCCACCACCTTGCTGCGCATCCTGGCAAGGCACCGCCCCCCGTCGTCGGGGGCCGGCCCGCAATGGCTGCCCTCCATCGGGGTGGACCTCGCCGCCATCGCCGCGCTGCAATTGCTGCATGCGGGCACCATGAACTACACCCCCCTGTTTGGCCTGCCCATCCTGATGGCGGCCGTGCTGGGGACCCTGACCCTGGCACTGGGCACCACGGCGGGCGTGACGCTGCTGCTGCTGGGCTGGGCCTGGTGGATGGGCTCCGGCACCGCGGGCGACGATGCGCCGCGCTACCTGCAAAGCGCGCTGACTGGCACGGGCTACTTCATCGTGAGCTACCTCGTGCACCAGCTCGCGACCCGCCTGGCCCGCGAGCAGGAAGTGGCGCAGCAAAGCCAGGTCGCCGCCCGGGTGCAGACCCAGGTCAGCGCGCTGGTCATCCAGAACCTCACCGACGGGGTCCTGGTGGTGGACGAAAGCGATGTGGTGCGCATTGCCAATCCCGCCGGGCTCCAGCTTCTCGGCGGCCCTGCCCTGCCCGAACTGCCCTTCATCCTGTCGTCCGAGACGCCCTGGAACCCGCTGGTCACCCTGGCACGGAGGACTTTCCGCCAGGAACACTCCCAGACCGCGGACGTGGACCTGCTCCATCCGGGACAGAGCCCCACCGGACTGCATGTGCGCACCTGGCTGACCTCGACGCGCGAAGCCGCGCGCCAGGCGCAGACCGAGCGCCTGTGCGTGATGTTCCTGCACGACCTGCGGGAGATGGAAGCCCGGCTGCGCACGGAAAAGCTCGCCGCCATGGGCCGCATGTCCGCCGCCGTGGCGCATGAGATCCGCAACCCGCTGGCCGCCATCGTGCAGGCCAACGCCCTGCTCGAGGAAGACCTGCACGACCCCGCCCAGAAACGGCTGGCGCGCATGGTGCAGCAGAATGCGGACCGCCTGGCCCGCATCGCCGAAGAGGTTCTGGACATCGCCCGCGTGCAGCACCAGATCAGCCACGCGCCGGCATCCACCTTACCGCTGGACGAAACCGTGGCGCTGGTCTGGAATGACTGGCAGGCGCAGGACCCCCTGCAGCGCCGCGCGGTGGTGATGCTCGAAGCGGGCAATACCCAGGTGGAGTTCGACACGGAGCATCTGCGCCGCGTGCTCGTGAACCTGCTGGACAATGCGCTGCGCTACATGGGCCAGGAGCCCGATTCGCTCACGGTGACCACCCGGGCCCTGCCGTCGGGACAGATCAGCCTGCAAGTCTGGAGCGACGGCGCCCCCATGGACAAATCGGTGGAGCGCCACCTGTTCGAGCCCTTCTTTTCATCCGAAAGCCGCTCCAGCGGCCTGGGCCTGTATATTTGCCGCGAGCTGTGCCAGCGCCATGGGGCGTCCATCAGCTACCAGCGGCTTACCCGCACCACCCTGCGGGGCGAGGTGGGAGGCAACGCCTTCACCGTGGGCTTTCGCCGCACCACACGCCCCACCGAAGCCGCCACGCTGTTTGACACCATCGTGGTCTGAAACGCATTGCCATGAACGCCCCTGCCGCCTCCATCCTCGTCGTGGACGACGAACCCGACCTGCGCACCTTGTACGAGCTGACGCTGCTGCGCGAAGGCTATCGTGTGGAGACTGCGTCCAGCGTGCAGGAGGCACGCGAGCAGCTCAAGGCCCACCGGTTCGATGCCGTCATCACCGACATGCGCCTGCCCGACGGGTTCGGCATGGAACTGCTGCAGGACCTGCGTGACCAGCAGCGCCGCGAACGCTGCGTGGTCATGACGGCCTACGGGTCGGCCGAGAACGCCGTGGAGGCCCTGCGCTCCGGCGCGTTCGACTACATGACCAAGCCGGTGGACCTCAAGCAGTTCCGGTCGGTTGTCGCCTCCGCGGTGCAGGGCACGGGTGGTGTCCCCGCGCCCCGGGCCGCGCGCAGCGGTGGAGTGCAAGGCCGGCCGGCGCCGGCCGGCGCGGATCCCCTGGCGGCGGGCACCGCCCTGGACCGGCTGGTGGGCACCTCCGAGGCGATCCGCAACGTCAAGCAGCGGGTGGCCAAGGTCGCGCGCGGCATGGCGCCCGTGCTGATTCACGGTGAATCAGGCACGGGCAAGGAACTGGTGGCGCAGGCCCTGCATGCCAGCAGCCAGCGCGCGGATGGCCCGCTGGTGGCCGTGAACTGTGGTGCCATTCCCGAGAACCTGCTCGAGGCGGAGTTCTTCGGCGCCCGCAAGGGCTCCTACACCGGCGCCGCCCAGGATCGCGACGGCTACTTTCAGGCGGCCCGTGGCGGCACGCTGTTTCTCGACGAGATCGGCGACCTGCCCCTGGCCATGCAGTCCAAATTGCTGCGTGCGATCCAGGAGCGCAGCGTGCGGCCCCTGGGCTCGACGCAGGAGGAGACGGTGGATGTGCGCATCGTCAGCGCCACGCACCGCGACCTGGCCGCCGATGTGCAATCGGGCCGCTTCCGGCAGGATCTGTACTACCGGCTCAACGTGATCGAGATCCTGATCCCCCCTCTGCGCGAGCGGCGCGAGGACCTGCCGGTGCTGTGCGCCGCGCTGCTCTCGCGCATCGCGCAGGAATCGGGCATGCCGGTCCCCCCGCTGACCGACAGCGCGCTCCACGCCATCGCCGCGCACCCGCTGACCGGCAACGTCCGGGAACTTGAAAACCTGCTGCACCGGGCCGTGGCGCTCAGCGATGGGGAAGAGCTGCATGTGGACGGGCCCTCGGGGGGGACCGCCGAGTCCCCGAGGACACGGGCGGCGCCAGCGCCCGCGATGCCGTCCCCCGCCGACCCGCAGAGCGCCTACCCGGCCGCGCCGCCGCCCGGCGCGGGCAGCCTGGTGACGCTGCCCAGCGATCTTCAGGCATGGCTTGACCAGCAGGAGCGCGACATCCTGATCCGCGCCCTGCGCGAGGCGGGCTTCAACCGGACCGCCACCGCCGCCCGGCTGGGCATCAGCCTGCGCCAGATACGCTACAGGATCGCCCGGCTGAACATCGCCGTGCCCAACGACCAGGACCCGCATGACGACGTGGGCTGAGGAGGCAGCGCCGGCGGACCCACCGCCGTGGGACGGCGGATGGCACCGCGCGGCCACGAGGCTCCCATCCCCCAACCATGGCACGCGCCCGGCACCGGCCAGGTCCGCCATCGACCTGATCGTGGTGCATTCCATCAGCCTGCCGCCGGGCGAGTACGGGGGGGGTGCAGTGCAACAGCTGTTCACCAACACCCTGGACTGGGATGCCCATCCCTACTACCAGAGCATCCGCGGACTGGCGGTGTCGTCGCATTTCTTCATCGAGCGCACCGGTGCGCTCTGGCAGTTCGTGGATTGCGATCTGCGGGCCTGGCACGCAGGCCAGTCGGCCTACCGCGGGCGCAGCCAGTGCAATGACGACTCGATCGGCATCGAGCTGGAGGGCCTGGAGGGCCTGGCGTTCGAACCCGCCCAGTACCGGACGCTGGCCACGCTCTGCCAGGACATCGCGCGGCGCTATCCCATCGCGCACATTGCGGGACATGAGCACATAGCGCCCGGGCGCAAGCAGGATCCCGGCCTCGGCTTCGACTGGGTAAAGGTACAAAAGGCGTTGCGCTGGCCGCCGCACCGTTTTCCCGCGGCGACCCGGCCCGCCATCCTGGCCGCCAGCTGAACGCGCTGTCGCAGCGCCGCGTCACAGCAACTTTTTCTTTGTGCAACCGCACAAAGCCGCATCGCCAAGCTCCACGCGGCCTCGCGAAGAAAAACCGCCCGAATCGCCCGCCGCGGCGCGGATTCGCTGCTGCTTTTTCGGTGGGACAAGGGATTCCAGCGGGGTCATCGCAAGAACTCGCAGCATTGAAAACATGCTGTTTCCCTTTTCCCAGGGGTTTGGGGCGGTACACTACCGGTAGTGTCTTGAATGCACCTGACACACCATATATAGTGTGCGGCAGACAGAAGTCCGGCCCATCACTCACACCTTGCGGCGGCTTCACGCCCCGCGCCACACATCCCAGACAGCCCACAGAAGAGGACACCCATGCAAGCTGCTTTGACTACGCCTTCCACCACCCACGCCAACCCAGCGCAAGCTCCGGCTTCGCAGCCCGCGCCAACGTCGGCGGCCAACTCGCTGGCGCATTACCAGATCATCCGCCGCAACGGGGCGGTGGTGCCGTTTGAGCCGCAAAAGATCGCGGTGGCGATGATGAAGGCCTTCCTGGCGGTGCATGGCACACAAGGCGCCGCGTCCGCCAGCGTGCGCGAAGTCGTGGACACCCTGACCCAGAATGTCACCCGCGCCCTGGTGCGGTCGCGCCCCGGAGGCGGCACCTTTCATATTGAAGATGTGCAGGACCAGGTGGAACTCGGACTGATGCGTGGCGGCCACCATGAGATTGCCCGCGCCTACGTGCTGTACCGCGAGCGCCGCACCCAGGAGCGTGCACGCCAGGTCGAGCAGCAGGCTCCGTCCGCCCCCGCTCCGCTGCTCCACGTGCTGGACGGCGGAGAACGCGTTGCCCTCGACCTCCACCGGCTGCAGGCATTGATCGAGTCGGCCTGCGTGAATCTTGGCGCGGACGTCAGCGCAGACCCCATCGTTGCCGAAACCATGCGCAACCTGTACGACGGCGTTCCCATGGACGAGGTCTACAAGGCCTCCATCCTGGCGGCCCGCACGCTCATCGAAAAAGACCCCGACTACACCTACGCCACCGCCCGCCTGCTGCTGCACACTATCGTGCGCGAAGTCCTGGGCCGCGAGGTGACCCAGAGCGCGATGGGACAAGCCTATATCGACTACTTCCCCGAATTCATCAAGAAGGGCGTGGAAAACGAGCTGCTGGACGAGCGCCTGTTGCAATATGACCTGCAGCGCCTGGGCGCCGCCCTGCAGGCGGACCGCGACCTGAAGTTCGACTACCTCGGACTGCAGACCCTGTACGACCGTTACTTCCTGCACGTCAAAAAGACGCGCATCGAGTTGCCCCAGGCTTTCTTCATGCGCGTGGCCATGGGCCTGGCCCTCAACGAAGTCGACCGCGAAGCCCGCGCCATCGAGTTCTATGAAGTGCTCTCGTCGTTCGACTTCATGTCCAGCACGCCCACGCTGTTCAACAGCGGCACGCTGCGCTCGCAGCTGTCTTCGTGCTACCTGACCACGGTGCCCGACGACCTGGACGGCATCTACGAGTCGATCAAGGAAAACGCCCTGCTGTCCAAGTTCGCGGGCGGCCTGGGCAACGACTGGACCCGGGTGCGCGCGCTGGGCAGCCACATCAAGGGCACCAACGGCGAATCGCAAGGCGTGGTGCCTTTCCTCAAGGTCGTCAACGACACGGCCGTGGCCGTGAACCAGGGCGGCAAGCGCAAGGGCGCTGTCTGCACCTACCTGGAATCCTGGCACCTCGACATCGAAGAATTCCTGGAGCTGCGCAAGAACACGGGCGACGACCGCCGCCGCACGCACGACATGAACACGGCGAACTGGATTCCCGACCTGTTCATGCGCCGCGTGATGGAAAAGGGCACCTGGACCCTGTTCTCCCCTTCCAACGTGCCCGACCTGCACGACCTCTTCGGCGCCGACTTCGAGAAAGCCTACGTGGCCTACGAGGAAAAGGCCGCGCGCGGCGAGATCAAGCCTTCCAAGACGGTGCAGGCCACCGACATGTGGCGCAAGATGCTGACCATGCTGTTCGAGACCGGCCACCCCTGGATCACGTTCAAGGACGCCTGCAACGTGCGCTCGCCCCAGCAGCACGCCGGCGTGGTGCACTCGTCCAACCTGTGCACCGAGATCACGCTGAACACCAGCGACACCGAGACCGCCGTGTGCAACCTCGGCTCGGTCAACCTGCTGCAGCATCTGAAGGACGGCCAGATCGACCACGACAAGCTCAAGAGGACCATCAAGGTCGCCATGCGCATGCTCGACAACGTGATCGACATCAACTACTACGCCGTCAAGAAGGCGCGCGACTCCAACCTGCGCCATCGCCCGGTGGGCCTGGGGGTGATGGCGTTCCAGGACAGCCTGTATGAGCTGCGCATTCCCTACGCGTCGCAAGAGGCCGTGGAGTTCGCCGACAAGTCGATGGAAGCCATCTGCTACTACGCCTACTGGGCCTCCACCGAACTGGCACGGGAACGCGGCCAGTACTCCAGCTACAAGGGCTCGCTGTGGGACCGCGGCATCCTCCCGTTCGACACGCTGGACATGCTGTCGGATGCCCGGGGCGGGTATGTGGAAGTGGACCGCTCTTCCACCCTGGACTGGGACGCCCTGCGCAAGAAGATCGCGCAGGACGGCATGCGCAACTCGAATTGCGTGGCCATCGCGCCCACCGCGACCATCTCCAACATCATCGGCGTGGATGCATCGATCGAGCCCTCGTTCGGCAACCTGTCCGTGAAGTCCAACCTGTCGGGCGAATTCACCGTCATCAACGGCGGCCTGGTGCGCGACCTCAAGCGCCTGGGACTGTGGGATGACGTGATGATCATGGATCTCAAGCATTTCAAGGGCTCCCTGCACCCCATCGATCGCGTGCCGCCAGACATCAAGGCGCTGTATTCGACCGCCTTCGAGGTGGAGCCCCACTGGCTGGTGGAGGCCGCATCGCGCCGCCAGAAATGGATCGACCAGGCGCAGAGCCTGAACATCTACATGGCTGGCGCATCGGGCAAGAAGCTTGACGACACCTACAAGCTGGCCTGGGTGCGCGGTCTGAAGACCACCTACTACCTGCGCACGCAGAGCGCCACGCACGTCGAGATGAGCACCGTGAACACGCGCCAGCTCAACGCGGTTTCGTCCGGCAACGACGGCGGTGCGCCACAGGCCTCCGCGTCCCCGCAGGCCAAGCCCAGCGCGCTGGAAGCCGCTGCGGCAGCGGCCGCCGCGCAGGCCGCCGCGCTGCCCGCCACGGACATCAAGTTCTGCGCAATCGACGATCCAACCTGCGAAGCCTGCCAATAAGGACTTCGCGCGCAACGCCTCGACACATCCGAGGCGTTGCGCATGTGCTGTGAAGCAACAAATCGTTGCCACACAACGCTTCAGTGCTTTTCTTTTCGCAGCACTGCTTTCATAATCCGAACACTGGAAAATCTATGTTGACCTGGGACGAAGAAGTCAAGCCCTCATCGCAAAATCAACTGGACGGCGGTCTGCAAAACAACCGCCCGGCGGGGCAACCGCCTCTGTCTTTTCAGTCCCCCTCGCTGCAACCCGTTGCTGCGACCGCAACGGCCGCAGCAGGCCCACAAGTGGCGGAGTCCACTGCAGTGCATCGGCGCGTCAATGCCGCCGACAAGCGCATCATCAACGGCCAGACCGACGTCAACCAGCTGGTCCCGTTCAAGTACAAGTGGGCGTGGGAAAAGTACCTCGCCACCTGCGCCAACCACTGGATGCCGCAGGAAGTGAACATGACGCGCGACATCGCGTTGTGGAAGGACCCGAACGGCCTGACCGATGACGAGCGCCGCATCATCAAGCGCAATCTCGGCTTCTTCGTGACCGCCGACTCGCTGGCCGCCAACAACATCGTGCTGGGCACCTACCGCCACATCACGGCGCCCGAGTGCCGCCAGTTCCTGCTGCGCCAGGCCTTTGAAGAAGCCATCCACACGCACGCCTACCAGTACATCGTGGAGTCGCTCGGACTGGACGAGTCCGAGATCTTCAACGCCTACAACGAAGTCCAGTCGATCCGTGACAAGGACCAGTTCCTGATCCCTTTCATCGAAGCGATCATGGACCCCAACTTCCACACCGGCACCCCCGAAAACGACCAGACGCTGCTCAAGTCGCTGATCGTTTTCGCCTGCCTGATGGAAGGCCTGTTCTTCTATGTCGGCTTCACGCAGATCCTGGCGCTGGGCCGGCAAAACAAGATGACCGGCGCTGCCGAGCAATACCAGTACATCCTGCGCGACGAGTCGATGCACTGCAACTTCGGCATCGACCTGATCAACCAGCTCAAGCTCGAGAACCCGCACCTCTGGACCGCCGAATTCAAGGCCGAGATCAAGGCGCTGTTCCTCAAGGCGGTCGAGCTGGAATACCGCTACGCCGAAGACACCATGCCCCGCGGCGTGCTGGGCATGAACGCGTCCATGTTCAAGGGCTACCTGCGCTACATCGCCAATCGCCGTGCCACGCAGATCGGACTGGAAACGCTGTTCCCCAACGAAGAGAACCCGTTCCCGTGGATGAGCGAGATGATTGACCTCAAGAAGGAACGCAACTTCTTCGAGACCCGGGTTATTGAATACCAGTCCGGTGGTGCGCTGTCCTGGGACTAGCGCCTTTCGCATCACACCACCATGGATTTTTACACCACGCCCCACACAGACAGCGCCGCAGAGCGTTGCAGTGCGGGGCGTTCCCGTGTTCATGGCGATGGGGGTTTTCTCCATCGCCATGGATCGCTTCGTGTCCACTGCAGACACGAAGTGCTCTTTGCAAATTGACCCAAGGAGAACATGATGGCAACTGCGAAAAAAACGGCCGCCAAGAAGGCAGCCCCAGCGAAAAAGGCCGCATCGGCAAAGCCCGTAGCGGCAAAGAAGGCTGCACCGGCCAAGAAGGCCGCTCCCGCCAAGAAGGCAGTAGCAGCGAAGAAGGCTGCACCTGCCAAGAAGGCAGCAGCGCCAGCCAAGAAGGCCGCTCCCGCCAAGAAGGCAGTAGCAGCGAAGAAGGCTGCGCCCGCCAAGAAGGCAGCAGCACCAGCCAAGAAGGCCGCTCCCGCCAAGAAGGCAGTAGCAGCGAAGAAGGCTGCACCTGCCAAGAAGGCAGCAGCACCAGCCAAGAAGGCCGCTCCCGCCAAGAAGGCAGTAGCAGCAAAGAAGGCTGCGCCTGCCAAGAAGGCAGCAGCACCAGCCAAGAAGGCCGCTCCCGCCAAGAAGGCAGCAGCAGCAAAGAAGGCTGCACCCGCCAAGGCCGCCCCCGCGAAGAAAGCTGCACCGGCCAAGAAGGCCCCCAAGGCGCCTGCCCCTGCGGCCGCTCCTGCAGCACAGACTACCCTGAACCCTCAGGCAGCCTGGCCCTTCCCTACGGGCAACAAGCCGTAATCAGCACGTATTACGCGCTCAACCCGGTGCCGTTGCACCGGGTTTTTTTATGCCCGCCGAGACACGCGCTTCGGGCAAAGCGGCACCTCGAACCGAAGCCGCCCCCACCCGCCTGCCCCGCAGGCACCGCACCCTCAACCCTCACGCGGGAGTGAAATCCAGCGTGTAGTTCTGCGGGCCGCGCTGCGCAATCTTGAGGGCCCCGACCCGGTTGCCCAATTCGGCGCAGCGGGCCAACGGCCAGCCCTTTTCCAGGCCGAACAACAGCGCGCCACGCCAGGCATCGCCACAACCCGTGGGCTCGACCACGGCGGCCGGCTTCGCGGCCGGCACATGCTCGCGCTCGCCGTCAATCCAGACTTCGCAGCCTTCCGCAGCCAGGGTCACGACCAGCCCGCGCACGCGCCGGGAGATGTCGGCCAGGCTCCAGCCCGTGCGCTGCGAGAGCATTTTCCCCTCGTAGTCGTTGACCACCACCCAGCTGGCAAGATCCACGAAATGCGCAAGCTCCTTGCCGTCGAACATGGGCAGGCCCTGGCCAGGATCGAACACAAAGGGAATATCCGCCGCCTTGAATTGCTCTGCATGCTGCAGCATCGCCTCACGCCCGTCGGGTGCGACGATGCCAAGGCGGATGTCTCCGCGCGCGGCAACGCGCGTGATGTGCGCCTGCTGCATCGCCCCGGGATGGAAAGCCGTGATCTGGTTGTTGTCACGGTCGTTCATGATCATGGCCTGGGCCGTGAAGCTGTCGTCCACTTGCCGCACAAATTCGGTGCTGATGCCCAGCGTTCGCAGCCGCTGCAAGTAGTCCGCTCCGTCGCTTCCCAATGTCGCCATGGGCAATGGTTCGCCGCCCAGCAGCTTGAGGCTGTACGCGATGTTGCCCGCGCACCCCCCGAAATCACGGCGCAACGAAGGCACCAGGAAAGAGACATTCAGGATGTGCAGCTGGTCCGGCAGTATCTGCTCGGCGAAGCGGCCCTCGAAGGTCATGATGGTGTCGAATGCCAGGGAACCGCAAATAAGGGCAGCCATATCAGAAAAGTAGGTTGGTAGAAATCAGTATCAGGGATAGAACGCCAGCAGCCGATAGCCGGCCACACGCGCCCCGCCAGTGGTCACGATCACCGACACCGAGGCGCTCCATTCACCGCGCGCCGGCAACTCCATCGGAGCTCCCAGATCGGCCGGCAGCAGGACACGCCGGAGAACGGGCTGGTCCTGCGCGTCCGTCAGGGTCAGCTCCACGGCGGGCATGGCCAGGGGTATCGAGGCCTTGCTCTTCATGGCCAGGGCCAGCTGATAGCTGTCACCCCGGGCCTTGTTGAAGGAGGAGCTGTCGATGACCACATCCGCAATCTGGCGCTGCGGTGCAATCTGGCATTGCAACGGAACGCACAACGCCATCAACCATGGTCTTGTGCGCGGATCCATCGCCGCCACGCGGTCACGCTCCTGAATGGCGACCTGCAGCGCGAGCGCCGCGACCGACAACAACAGCACGAGGGCAAGCCCCACGCGCACCATCGGCTTGCGCCAGAACGCCTTTCGCCGCGCCGCGACGACAAAGCTGACCTCCTGCCCGGCATCCACTCCCTCGTCCTCGTCGTCATCCAGGTCTGGCGCGTCCCGGGGCGAATTGCGCGAGGGCGCCAGCAAGACGGCTGCGGGAGAACGGTCCTCCACGAGCGCCAAGGCCTCCGGCCCGAGCACCACGGACTCCCGCACAAACTCCACTGGCGGCAGGGGCTCTGCGGCGCCGTCCGGCGCGGCGGGTGCCACCTCGACGCCACCGTCCTCCTCCGGCGCGGAGGCGGCCGCCGGTTTCACAGGCAACTCGAGCGCTGGATAGCCCATGTCGGTCAGGGCCGCTGGCGAAACCGGTTCAGGCTCCTCCTCGGGGTCTCGCAACGCGGCGTACGGCAATTCATACCCGCCCGGCACGGACTCAACGGCCACATCCGGCCGTGCGGCGGGCAAGGGATCCGAGACCACGGGGGAGGAAGGCGGCACCGGAGCCGGTGCCGCGCCATCGGGACTGCCAGGCGACGAAGAATCTTCCGGACGCCACGCAAATCGCGTCAGGCGCGCCATGCGGGCGTCCTCGCCGTCAGCCACGTCCCCGCTTGCCGCCGCAAGAAAGGCAGGCACCGCCGGCTGAGGGACATCCAGGACAGGGGTTGCGGGCAATTGCGGAAGCGCGGCCGGCGCGGGCCCGCTTGCCGGCGACACCGCCGGAGACGGTGAAGCAGGCGGTGGAGAGAAAGGCTCGCCCCATGCGCGCTCGGCATCCGCCCTGCGCGCCACGGGCACCGGCGGCGGACGCACGTCGGTCAAGGACACATCCGGCAAAAGCGCGGGAGGGGCCGCTGGCAGCAGATGCGCCGACGCATCGAAAACCTCTTTGCATTGGCCGCAGCGCACCCATCCTTCGGAGATGCGCAATTGGTCTGCCACCACCTTGAAGGAGGTAAGACAGGACGGGCAGCGAGTGATCTGGCTCATCAGCGATGGATTGTAGATAGCGGCGCACGCAACCCCGCCGGGCGTGTGGCTCTGCCTACGCCGCCTCGTCGCGCCGTGCGGTCATCAGGATCCAGCCGTCCTCCAGGTCGGCCACCTCGAGCCGAATCCAGGGTGCATAGGCTTCTTTCAGCTCATCGGCCTGGCGCTCCAGGATGCCCGCCAGCACCAGGTGCCCGCCCGGCATCACATGCCCGCATAGGAGGGGCGCGAGCACCCGCAAGGGGGTGGCAAGTATGTTCGCCAGCACGGTCTGGTATGCGCCCCGGGCCTTGTCGGGCAGGCCGGCATGCAGCTGCACCTCATTGGCTTGCGCATTCAGCGCCGTGGATTCCACGGCGGCAGGATCGATATCCACCGCATCAATGTCCGTGGCGCCAAACTTCGCCGCGCCAATCGCCAGGATGCCGGAGCCGCAGCCATAGTCCAGAACCCGGCCCAGCGGATTGCCCATGGACGACTCGGTGGCACCGTTGCGGGCAATCCAGCGCAGGCACATGCGTGTCGTGGGATGGGTGCCGGTGCCGAAGGCCAGGCCCGGGTCCAGCCGGATGCTGCGCTTCGCCTGCGCCGGCAGTTCATGCCAGGTGGGAACGATCCAGAAGTCCGGGGTGATGTCCACGGGTGCGAACTGCGATTGCGTCAGGCGCACCCAGTCCTGGTCGGCCACCTGGGACACACCCAGGACCTGGCAGCCGGCAAAGAAGTCCTGCACGGCCAGCAGCTGCTGCGCATCGCGCGCAGCCCCTTCGGAGGGGAAGAGCGCCGTCACCCGGCTGCGCTGCCAGCCATCCTTGGGCGGCGGCATGCCAGGCTCGCCGAACAGGGCCTGTTCGGCATCGGTCTGCGCATCGGCATCCTCCACCGACACGCTCAGTGCATCCAGTGCATCCAGGGCATCGCTGACCGCTTCGATCCGGTCCTCGGGGCACATCAGGCTCAGCTCAAACATAGGCGCCTCTCAGAAAAAATGAAATGCTGGCACCCGTCGCCAGGAGCCAGCATGCGAATGACCGTGCGCAGCCGCAATCTCAGCGCTTGTGCTGCGACAGCCACTCTTCCAGATAGTGGATGTTGGTGCCGCCGGCCATGAACTTGGCGTCCACCATCAGCTCGCGGTGCAGCGGCACGTTGGTGTTGATGCCTTCGATCACGGTCTCGTTCAGCGCCGTGCGCATGCGGGCCAGGGCCTGCTCGCGCGTGTCGCCGTGCACGATGATCTTGCCGATCATCGAGTCGTAGTTGGGCGGCACGAAGTAGTTGGTGTACGCATGTGAATCCACGCGCACGCCGGGGCCGCCCGGTGGGTGCCAGGTGGTGATGCGCCCGGGCGAGGGGATGAACTTGTAGGGGTCTTCCGCATTGATCCGGCACTCGATGGCATGGCCCCGGATCTCGATCTGGCGCTGGGTGAACGGCAGCTTCTCGCCCGCGGCGACCATGATCTGCGTCTTCACGATGTCCACGCCGGTGATCCACTCGGTCACGGGGTGCTCGACCTGCACGCGCGTGTTCATCTCGATGAAGTAGAACTCGCCGTTCTCGTACAGGAACTCGAACGTGCCCGCGCCGCGGTAGCCGATCTTCTTACAGGCCGCCACGCAGCGCTCGCCGATCTTTTCGATCAGCTTGCGGGGGATGCCGGGTGCCGGCGCCTCTTCGATGACCTTCTGGTGGCGGCGCTGCATGGAGCAATCGCGCTCGCCCAGGTAGACCGCGTTGCGGTGCTTGTCGGCCAGGATCTGGATCTCGATGTGGCGCGGGTTCTGGAGGAACTTCTCCATGTACACCGCAGGATTGCCGAAGGCGGCGCCCGCTTCGGCCTTGGTCATCTGCACGGCATTGACCAGGGCGGCCTCGGTGTGCACCACGCGCATGCCGCGGCCACCGCCGCCGCCGGCGGCCTTGATGATCACGGGGTAGCCCACGGCCTTGGCAATGCGGCGGATCTGCACCGGGTCATCGGGCAGCTCGCCCTCGGAGCCGGGCACGCAGGGCACGCCCGCGCGGATCATGGCCTGCTTGGCCGAGACCTTGTCGCCCATGATGCGGATGGACTCGGGCGTGGGGCCGATGAACTGGAACCCGCTCTTTTCCACGCGCTCGGCGAAGTCCGCGTTCTCGGACAGGAAGCCGTAGCCGGGGTGGATGGCCTCGGCATCGGTCACCTCGGCGGCGGAGATGATGGCGGGCATGTTGAGGTAGGACAGCGGGGACGGGGCGGGGCCGATGCACACCGCTTCTTCCGCCAGCTTGACGTACTTGGCGTCGCGGTCGGCCTCGGAGTAGACCATCACCGCCTTCACGCCCAGCTCATGGCAGGCGCGCTGGATGCGCAGCGCGATTTCGCCGCGATTGGCAACAAGAATCTTCTTGAACATGAGCGCCTTATTCGATCACGAACAGCGGCTGTCCGTATTCCACGGCCTGGCCGTTTTCGCCCAGGATGCGGGTGACCGTGCCCGATTTGTCGGCCTCGATCTCGTTGAGGATCTTCATCGCCTCGATGATGCAGATGGTCTCGCCTTCCTTGACCTGGCTGCCCACTTCGACAAAAGCCTTCGCGCCGGGGCTGGAGGAGCGGTAGAACGTACCGACCATGGGCGACTTGACGATGTGGCCCGCAGGGGCTGCGGGTGCGGAAGGCGCAGGCAGCTCGGCCACCTGCGCGGCGGCGGGTGCGGGGGCGGCAGGCGCCTGCACCGGGGCGGGCACATACTGCTGAACCACGCCCCCCACGCTCTTGACGATGCGGACTTTGCCCTCGGCCTCCGTGATTTCGAGTTCGGATACGTTCGACTCGGACACGAGATCGATGAGGGTTTTGAGTTTTCGCAGATCCATGGGAGCTCCAACGGCTATAAAACTGAATAGGGCGCGAATTTACTCCAATTTCGGCCTATCACCGTCTTCCACGGGTATTTTTCATGAACTACATCATGCCATAACCGCCGGATATCCCAGCGGAACCGCCAGACGGCCGGTGCGAGGGGTCAGCGCAAGGCAGCCCAGCGCTGCAGATCCTGCGGGGTGATCTGCCCCATTTTACGGTGCAGGACACGGCCGCTGCCGCCCAGGACCACGGTGAACGGCAAGCCTCCCGTGAGATTGCCCAGCGATCTGCCCAGGTCCGTGCCGCCCAGGCCGGCCAGCCCCACAGGGAATTCCAGCGGGATGCGCTGCAGGAATTTGCGCACGGCGGACGGCTGGTCGATGGCCAATCCAAGAACTTGCCATCCGTTCGCTCCATGTTCGCGGTAGAAGGCATTGAGCATGGGAAGCTCTTCCACGCAAGGCGGGCACCACGTCGCCCAGAAGTTCAGCAACAAGGGTTTGCCGGCCAGCGACTTGAGCGCCACCGAGCCGCCCTCCGGTTTTTCGAATTCCATGGTCCAGAGCGCTTGCTCGGCCCCCTGCTCCATCGCGTGGGGCTGGAATTTCCACCAGGCCAGGCCCGCGCCGCCCAGCGCGGCGGCGCCCGCCACGCCCGCATAGAGCAGGCGCCTGCGGGAGGCTGCGGGCGCAGTGCCAGAGACGGGGGCCGCAGAGGCAGGGTGATCGGAAGAAGGTGTCGTCATGGGGCTGGGGTTTCCTGGAGCAGGCGCCGTACGGCGGTCATGTCGCCCCGCGGCACACGTCCCTTCGCGTCCGGGCGCAAGGCGCCGCGCAGGTCGTCAAGGTCATAGATCAGCAGGTGCACCCCGATCATCTCATTGAGTTCGGGGGATTTGCTGCCCAGGCTCAATGCTTCGACCGACTCGCCATGGAAACCGGTCACCGTGCGCGGTTCATAGTCGACGTGGTGGTCGATCAGGGCTATTTCTGCCGATTTCGGGTCATCGCAGAACAATTGCAGATAAATATCGGACAACCGCGTGGCCGTTCCATGCCAGACCGCGCCCGCCAAGTGGGGGCGGAAGGCCGCCATGCGCTCCATCCACACCAGGGCGAGCTGGCGCAGCGCCCGCAACTCGCGCGGCTGGGTGTCGGCACAGAAAAGCTGGATGTACTCCCGCACCGCAGCCTCGACCTGGTCGTTGTCCGGCAGGGGGGTGCGGGCGGGCAGCCCCATCTGGCGCAGCGCCCGGCGCTTGGCCGGGCCCCATTCAAGCCCTTCCTCCACCACCAGCCGGGCCGTGGTGTGGGCGATTTCGTCGCTCAAAGGTGTGTGCATGGCAGTGGGAAGGCAGCAAGGAACGAAACCGCATTGTGGCCCGAACCGCCCACCAGGACTACGGGTTGACCCTAGTCCCCACTCCGGCCACACCCGCATTTACTATATTTTTCATAGCTTCTTGCGCTTGCCAGCCAAGCGCTGGAGCCCCGTTTTCTGTTGAACCTTAGAATCTGCGCCCATGCATATACACATACTGGGCATTTGCGGCACGTTCATGGGAGGCCTCGCCGCACTCGCACGCGAGGCGGGCCACAAGGTGACGGGCTGCGATGCGGGGGTCTATCCGCCGATGAGCGACCAGCTCCGCGCGCTGGGCATCGACCTGATCGAAGGGTTCGGCGCCGACCAGCTTGCCCTGCAGCCCGATGTATTTGTGGTCGGCAACGTGGTCAGCCGGGTTCGGCAGCCCGATGGATCGCCCAAGTTTCCCCTGATGGAAGCGATCCTGGACGCCGGCCTGCCCTACACCAGCGGCCCCCAGTGGCTGGCCGAACAGGTGCTGCAAGGCCGCCACGTGCTCGCGGTCGCGGGCACCCATGGCAAGACGACGACAACCTCGATGCTGGCCTGGATCCTGGAAAGCGCGGGCCAGCAGCCGGGCTTTCTGATTGGCGGCGTACCCCTCAATTTCGGGTTGTCGGCTCGGCTGGGCGCACCCCGGCGCCCGGTGCCCGCGCCCTCGCCACTCGGTGCGGCGCCGCTGTTCGTGATCGAGGCGGACGAATACGACACCGCGTTCTTCGACAAGCGCAGCAAATTCGTGCACTACCGGCCCCGCACCGCCGTGCTGAACAACCTGGAGTTCGACCACGCGGACATCTTTGACGACCTGGGAGCCATCGAGCGGCAGTTCCACCACCTCGTGCGCACCGTGCCCCCGTCGGGCCGGGTGGTCGTCAACGGCCTCGAGGAAAGCCTCGCCCGCGTGCTGCACACGGGTTGCTGGAGCGAGGTGGCCAGCTTTGGGGAGGCCGTCAGCGACTTTTCGGCCGAGGGCGATCCCCAGGCGTTTGATGTGCTGCACCAGGGGCGCAAGGTGGCCCGGGTGGAGTGGGCGCTGACCGGCGTGCACAACCAGCTCAACGCGCTGGCGGCCATTGCCGCCGCGCACCATGTGGGCGTCAGCCCCCAGCAGGCGGCCACGGCACTGGCGGCCTTCCAGAATGTGAAGCGGCGCATGGAGCTGCGCGGGACCGTGCACGGGATTGCCGTGTATGACGACTTCGCGCACCACCCCACCGCCCTGAGAACCACCCTGGACGGCCTGCGCCGCAGCCTGGGCCACGGCGTGCGCATTCTCGCGGTGTTCGAGCCCCGCAGCAACACCATGAAGCTGGGCGCGATGAAGGCGCAGTTGCCGTGGGCGCTGGAACCCGCCGATCTCGCGTTCTGCCACACGGCCGGGCTGGACTGGGATGCAGCCGAAGCCCTCGCCCCCCTGGGCGTGGGCCCGGGCCTGCGGGCACAGACTGCCGGCGACATCGCCACCCTGGTGCAGCAAGTCACCGCGGCAGCCCGCCCGGGTGACCACATCGTGTGCATGAGCAACGGCGGATTTGGCGGAATCCATGCGAAGCTGCTGGATTCGCTACAAAATAAATAGCTGTCTGCGCTTGTATGGCAAGCGCTAGGGCCCTATTTTATTCAAAAGGGTCAGAACGACACGGCCATGCCCGGCACATCCACGCGCACCACCGGCTTGGCCAGTGCGGCGCTGGCGGCCCGCGCAAAGTCGCGGGACCATGCCGGATCGGCCAGGAGCGAGGCCCCTGCCGCGCGTGCGACGGTAAGCACCTTGTCGGCCAGCAGCACCTTGCCGCTGGCGCGCAGGGGTTCGCAATCGAGCGCGGTGAACTGGTCGTCGAGCCAGCGCCTTCCGGCCTCATGGCCCATGGGCTCGGCGCCCTCCAGATCGAAACGGAATTCCTGGTTTCCGGCCAGATGGACCGACACTTCGCTGTGCATGATGGTTTGCCTTTCTTCTGAAGCCGTGGTGCTTCCCGTGCGTCATCGCACGGGCCGCCACAGGCTTGCAGTTTAGGGCCTCCCGCCTGCGGCGCGGACCATCGGCCCGTCCGCCGTCAACGCGCGCGGCGCGCCTTGACCGCGTCGGACAGCTCGGCGAGCGACACCAGCGAGTCATCCCACCCCAGGCAGGCGTCCGTGATGCTCTTGCCGTACTCCAGCGCGCCGGGCTGGTCCTTGCCGGGCGAGAACTTCTGGGCACCGGCGATGAGATGGCTTTCGATCATGAGACCGAACACGCTGCGCGATCCGCCGGCGAGCTGCGCCGCGATGTCGCGTGCCACGTCCAGCTGCTTTTCATGCTGCTTGCTGCTGTTGGCATGGCTGCAGTCCACCATCAGCGTGGCGGGCAGCTTGGCGGCCTCGAGGTCCTTGCAGGCAGCGGCCACGCTGGCGGCGTCATAGTTGGGAGCCTTGCCGCCCCGCAGGATCACATGGCAGTCCTTGTTGCCCTTGGTGTTGACGATGGCCACCTGGCCGTTCTTGTGCACCGACAGGAAGTGGTGGCCCCGGCTGGCCGACTGGATGGCATCGGTGGCGATGCGGATGTTGCCGTCCGTGCCGTTCTTGAAGCCAATGGGCGCCGAGATGCCGGACGCCAGTTCGCGGTGCACCTGGCTCTCGGTGGTGCGGGCACCGATCGCGCCCCAGCTGATGAGATCGCCGATGTACTGGGGCGAGATCACGTCCAGGAACTCGCTGCCCGCCGGCATGCCCAGTCGGTTGATGTCGATCAGCAACTGCCGCGCGATGCGCAGCCCTTCGTCGATGCGGTAGGTCTCGTCCAGGTAGGGATCGTTGATGAGGCCCTTCCACCCCACCGTGGTGCGCGGCTTCTCGAAGTACACGCGCATCACGATTTCCAGGGTGTCGGCGTACTGCGCGCGCACGGCCATCAGGCGGCGTGCATATTCCAGGGCAGCGGCCGGATCGTGGATGGAACACGGCCCGATGACGACCAGCAGGCGGTCGTCCTTGCCCGCCATGATGTTGTGGATGTTCTTGCGGGTCTGGGTGATCAGCGTCTCGACCGGCGTGCCGCGGATCGGGAAAAAGCGGATCAGGTGCTCTGGAGGAGGCAACACGGTGATGTCCTTGATACGTTCGTCGTCGGTCTGGCTGGTTTTCTCGACGCTGCGGTACCAGGCATCGCTGGTGGGGGTGGTAGGGGCCGTCATGGTTGCTTCCTCGTGGAGTCAGTTGAAGTGGATGGAAAAACGGGAGGGCGGAAAAACAAAAACCGCCGGGCTTTGCAGCGTCGGCGGTTGGTATGGGAAGGTTGTGTCAGCTTGCGCGTTTTCCTCTCATCCGCCGGGGACCGAGATAAAAAACCAAAAATAAAACGCGCTGCGAACTTGCATGGCGACCAATGTAGCACAGGAGTGCGGCAGTGCAGCAAGTTTGAAATGTTGTGAATTCACTACAAGCCAGCAGCATGGCCGCGGCCAAGCTTCCGGTTTACCGTCCCCAGCCACGAAGCCATTCGCGTGCGCGCTGCAAGGCGGACGGCTTGCGCCGTGGCGCGTCTGGCAGATCACTGAGGGGATCGCTTTGGTGTTCATACATATCGATGAGCAAAAGCGCCTCGCCCAGCGTGCGCCAGGCCAGGAGTTCGAAGTGATCGAAGCTAGCGCCTTCTTTGGCACTGCGTCGCTCCAACATCTGCTGCCAGGCTGCAATGGCGTTCCGCAATTCCCGCAACGCACGCTGATAGGCGCCAAACTCATACAGTGCGTGCCAGGCAGATCCCAGGCCGGTAAGAAGCAATTGGTGTTCGCGCAGCGCCCGAACCAGCGTGGCCACACACGAAAGAATCACCTGGGGGTCAGCGCCCCCCCGCCGGGCCCTGACGGCCTCGTCAATGAGTTGCGACATCAGCCCGAGACTTTCGCGCAGCTCCCGCGACTCCTCGTCAGCCACCCCCTCCCGCAAGAAGCGGCTGAGGTCACCGAACGACTGGCCCGAATACTGCGAGCCAAAACGCGTGGAAGTCATGGCCGTATTGTGCGCGAGCCGGGTCGTTTGATTGAATCTCGCAAGAAGCCCACCACTCTGGCCTCAGAACAAACAGACCTGCCCCATGCCGCGAAAACGCGATCAGGCAGAGGCTATGGCGCCCGCCGCACCGCACTCAACTTTTTGGACACTTCAGAAAAAATAGCTTTGGCGATCACGGCATTGCCCTTGTCTCCAAAATGAAACTGATCCAGGAACATGTCATCCTTCGCCGAGTACCGGTCGAAGATGCCGGACAAATCCACAAAAGTGAAATTATCCAATTTCAGGTTCGAGAGATTTGAAGACATGGCCTTATAGCAGTCAATGTAATAATCTTTCGAAGCCGAAATGAAGTCTCTTTCACGCTGGGTCAGATCCTTCTTCGTCACGGAAAGAGTGGGCTGCAGGAAAAATACCCAATCCACTTTGCCTTCCTGCAGTGCATACGCACCCAAGCGTGCATTCTTTTCAATCCGGCGGGCTACGATTTGCGGCGACACCGGCTGAGCGGCCGGACGCGCATTGACCAACTCGGGCAACTCCTGCCTTCCAGCCACCTTCAGGGCGATGTTCACCAGAGACCGGTAGTAGTCATCGGCGAATGCGCTGAACCACAACACATTTCGCCCCGCATCAGCCCAGAAAACATCGTTATTTCCCGAGAGTGAGATGACCAGATCTGGTTGAAGCTCGGAAAGATAGTTCTCAATGGCAATGCGCTCATGGGTAGAAGACCATGCGGGGTTCGCGAAGGTGAAAACCTCGAAGCGGGCCTTGTCCTTCTCCGTTGCATTCGCATTGAGAAGATCACCAAGAATACTGCCAATAGTCTGTTCCTGGCTCGGAGAACCAGAACCAAAAGCGGTTGACCCCCCCGTCAGGAAAATGCGATAGGACCCATTGGGCTTCGGATTCACCAGCTCCTGCTGGCTCCGCATCTGCCAGGAGTTGATATGGGCATTGTGGTGCTGCCCCGGTGCCGGGGCCGTCCCTACAAAAGGCGTGGGCTGATTAGGAACCGACCAGCTGATCTTGCCGGTATCGACAGACGGGTCGCTATAGGCATTGCGATAGTTGTTGCGTTGCTCGTCTGTCAGCTTGGTGGCAGACAACACGCCCGCCAAGGTTTCACCTTGTTCCACCCAGCGAATGGTTCGCTCGAATTTTCCCGCCGCGACATACCCTCCTGCCCAGTATCCGACAGCCACCAGCGAGCACAGCAGGAATGAAGGAAGGAAGAAATATAGAAATTTCTTCATCATTCAAAATAAAGTATAAATAAACGGAGCTATTACCGAGCCTTGACCGAACACGAGCAGAGCCCCCAGCAGCAACAGGACCGCCAGCACGGGAATCAACACATACCTCTTGTGCTCGCGGAAAAATAAAATAAGCTCCTTGATAAGTTCCAGCATCAGAATTGGCGCTCCATGTGTTCAGGTTTTCGGGGCATCTTGTTAATTCGATATGTCTGCAAATCGCCATTCCACTTCTTCTGCAGCGTATCCTTGCCAAGGATACGCATCAGAAAACCTAGCGGAGAAAATACTAAAATATAAACAATGCCCAGGATGATTCGGGTGTTGATCCAACCCAGCACTTCGCCGACGCGCATCCAGTATTTATAAACCAGGCGCAGCGCAACAGGAAAAACAGTAGCTACCAGGAAAAATATGCCCGCAACGATCCAGGGCCAGTGGGGCCATCTGGCCGACCACAACCAGGGAAGCAGCAAGCCGAAAATCAGGGCAACGAAGCCCCCCATGACATAGCCGAATTTGCGCAGCTCCTGCTTGCGCTCATTCATGCTTTTTTCCAGAGCTGGTTTCATCATATGAAGAATACTCAATCCAGGGCGAGCGCACCCTTGCGCTGACCTACCAACGCATTGTTCTGCGCATCCTTGGACAGCAGTACATTGCCCAATACGAGATAATCCATGTCCGTTCCCATAAAACAGCGATAGGCGTCCTCCGGCGTGCACACGATGGGCTCGCCCCGGACGTTGAAAGAGGTATTCACCAGAACCGAGCACCCCGTCTGTCGCTCAAAAGCGCTCAGAAGCTGGTAAAACTCTGGATTGCTCGTCCTGCTCACCGTCTGGACCCGCGCGGAATAATCCACATGGGTTACCGCAGGAATATCCGAACGCACCTGATGCAGCTGCGCCAGGCCTTGCAGGGATTGATCGGGTTTTCGTTGAATATCTTCATTCACCTGTGCAACAAGCAACATGTAGGGGCTGGGCCGGTCAAGATCAAAATATTTTTCTACATTTTCCTCTTTGACGGCAGGTGCAAACGGGCGAAATGATTCGCGGAATTTTATCTTCAGATTCAGTTGCGATTGCATCGCCGTCGAACGGGGGTCCGCCAATATGGATCTGGCGCCCAGCGCCCTTGGTCCAAATTCCATCCTGTTCTGGAACCAACCCACCACCTTTTCATCTGCGAGCAAGCCTGCAACCGTCTCGTACAGGCCCGTCTGATCCAAGACCGTGTAGCTTGCCCCCAGAGCATCCAGTTTTTCAACAATATCCAGCTGCGCGAACTTGGGCCCCAATAGAGACCCCTGCATCTGATCCACTCCGTTGAAATACTTCCGTTCTTCTTTTCTGAATTTGTGGAAGGCGGCATAAGCGGCACCCAGCGCTCCGCCGGCATCCCCTGCGGCTGGCTGAATCCAAATGTCCTTGAAAATACCTTCCCGCAGCAACCGCCCATTCGCAACACAGTTCAGCGCCACGCCCCCCGCCATGCACAAGTACTCCGCGCCGGTTTCTTTCTGCAGCTGCCTCGCCAACTTCAGTACAACCTCTTCCGTCACCACCTGTATGGACGCAGCTATATCCATGTCGCGCTGGGTCGGGGCTGTTTCGGCACCACGGGGCGGGCCACCAAACAAATCGGAGAATTTCCGATTGGTCATCTGCAGGCCCGTGCAGTAATCAAAATACTCCAGATTCAGGCGGAATGACCCATCTTCCTTGACATCGATCAGGTTATCAAAAATCAGATCGACATACGTTGGCTTGCCGTATGGCGCCAAACCCATCAGCTTGTATTCTCCAGAATTCACCTTGAACCCAAGGTAATAGGTGAACGCAGAATACAGCAATCCCAGGGAATGCGGGAAATTGATCTGCCACAAGGGAGTCAATTCTGGACCATCCCCCAGCCAGGCGGACGTCGTTGCCCACTCACCGACCCCATCCAGGCACAATACCGCAGCCTTCTTGTACGGACTCGGATAAAACGCAGAAGCCGCATGCGATTCATGATGCTCTGCAAACAGGATCGGCGGCAGGTCGGATTCCTTGCACGACAGCAGGCCGGCAAGCTCCCTCTTGAGAGTTTTCTTTAAATACAGCTTTTCTTTCAACCATATCGGCACCGCAGTGACAAATGATTGAAATCCACGGGGTGCATAGCTTAGATACGTATCCAGCAAGCGTTCGAATTTTAAAATAGGCTTATCGTAGAATACGATGGAATCCAGATCATGCGAGCGCACCCCTGCTTCTTGCAGGCAATATTCAATAGCATGCCTGGGAAACTGCGCATCATGCTTTTGCCGCGTGAACCGTTCTTCTTGCGCCGCAGCAATTATCCGACCAGACTGCAACAGCGCGGCGGCACTATCATGGTAGTATGATGATATACCCAATATATTCACAACGTACAAGCCTTTATATCAAAATACCAGAACAAGTGCCGCAAACATAAATAGTGTGCGCATTTTACACATGGCCTTTCAATAGGCTGGGGCACATGCGTAGCCTCGGCATGCCCCGCCATATCCGTATGTCCAGGGGAAGTACTTCTGAAGCTGCCGGTCGATCAAATCAGCAGGCTTGCAGCAATGTGGTCTCTCGAGCGTTTCCGCGATGGGGGTCAAGTTCTCGTGTTTGGATTTCGCTTTTTTCCACACCACACTCTGAAGGCTTCCTGTCGCAGCCCTGCCCACAAGCGCCTGATACGCTCTTGCACCCAGGTGAAATTGACCATATTCATTGAAGTGGACCCCTCCGGCCACAAGATGCTCCGCGAAATCGTCCGTGTCCACAATGCCCACTTGCGGCAAGCTCCGCGCCACATCCATCTGAGCGGATCTCACGTATTTTCTATATGTCCAGGCAGGATTGTCTTGGATTCTACCAATAATCACAGGAAATTCCATTTCATCGGAACATCCCATATCACTCACATCCCGCCTTATTCTTGTAATAAAGTTTTTTAGATTATTTTTATAATTTTTCGCCCATACCTCATTTAAAGCATCAGTTTCGCCTTGCATGAAAAAGAGCCCTCCCACCCTGAGCCGCACATTTGCCCGTTTGGAATTATAAGCATCTGCAATCACTGCCAGCAATTCATGATACAAGCGACCTCCGGGCATCCAGCTATCAGCAGATGCAGTGTAGTTCAACGATGTATTTGAAATCGCCAATTTGGCGATATAATGATCGCGTGGCGGCTTGTTGTTTAAGAAATGAGCAAGATATAATTCCGGGCCAAAAAAGTCCGTGGATTTTGTACCAAATGGGAATAATTGAGAATTGCCAGCCAGATTTTTATACCCAAAGCCTGGGCCTGCGACTCTCCATCTGGCAAAGTAACTCCAATTGATCGCCCGGGATCGCGCAGCGTCGTCATTCCCTGCCACCCCAGGAGGCGCACCATAAATTCCATAAATACTTACATTGGAATAAGTAGTATTCTCTTGGGCATACCTTTCCCCCCTGGAATCAATGTCCTTGACAGATGCCAATCCAACAGCATTCGACTGTCCAGCAACGACATATAGCTGCCTGGGTGGCGCGGACGGATTGGCAGTCTGCGTCATGCATGTTTGAGCATGCGCAGACATAGCGGGAAGGAGCAGCCCAAAAAGGCAAGCCAGGCGCCTCAGGAAATCAGCAGCCTTGCTACTATTCGCCCCCCCGGGTTTCATGCCTTCTTTTAAAAATGCAACGCGGCCGGATGCCGATATTGACCGATCAGGCAAGGCTACTCCAACCGCAAGCAAACCACTAAATTGCGCATGCATGAGCCGTGGCTACCAGGAATACTGCGGATGTCAGGCCGTGCCGCCCACCGTCAGCCCCTCGATGCGCAAGGTAGGCTGGCCGACGCCCACGGGTACGCTCTGGCCTTCCTTGCCGCAGGTGCCCACGCCGCTGTCCAGGCGCATGTCGTTGCCGATCATGGTCACCTTCTTGAGCGACTCGGGGCCGCTGCCGATGATGGTGGCGCCCTTCACGGGGTAGAGGATCTTGCCGTTCTCGACCCAGTAGGCCTCGCTGGCGGAGAACACGAACTTGCCCGAAGTGATGTCCACCTGGCCGCCGCCGAAGTTGCTCGCGAACAGGCCTTTCTTGATACTGGCCACGATCTCCTGGGGATCCTTGTCGCCGCCCAGCATGTAGGTGTTGGTCATGCGCGGCATGGGGATGTGGGCGTAGCTCTCGCGCCGTCCGTTGCCGGTGGGCGCCACGCCCATCAGGCGTGCGTTGAGGGAATCCTGGATGTAGCCCTTGAGGATGCCGTCCTCGATGAGCACGTTGCGCTGGCTGGCGTGGCCTTCGTCGTCCACGTTGAGCGAGCCGCGGCGGTCGGCGATGGTGCCGTCGTCCAGCACCGTGACGCCCTTGGCCGCCACGCGCTGGCCGATCCGCCCGCTGAATGCGCTGGAGCCCTTGCGGTTGAAGTCGCCTTCCAGCCCATGGCCGATGGCCTCGTGCAGCAGGATGCCAGGCCAGCCAGGGCCCAGCACCACGGTCATTTCGCCAGCAGGCGCGGGGCGGGACTCCAGGTTCACCAGCGCGGCATGGACCGCTTCGTCCACGTAGCGGCCCATCTGCTCGTCGTCGAAGTAGGCCAGGCCGAAGCGGCCACCGCCGCCGGCGGACCCCATCTCGCGGCGGCCGTTCTGCTCGGCGATCACCGTCACCGACAGGCGCACCAGGGGGCGCACATCGGCCGCCAGCGTACCGTCGGCCCGGGCCACCAGCACCACGTCGTACTCGCTGGCCAGGCCCGCCATCACCTGCGCCACGCGCGGGTCCTTCGCGCGCGCGCGCTGTTCCAGCTTCTCGAGCAGCGCCACCTTGGCGGTGCTGTCCAGGGAGGCGATCGGGTCCACGCCGGGGTACAGGCTGCGGCCAGCAGCTATCTTTTTAGTAGCTACCCGCGCTTTCCCCGCCTGCGCTGCAGACGAAATGGATCGCACCGTGCGGGCCGCATCCATCAAGGAAGCCTGCGAGATGTCGTCCGAGTAGGCAAAAGCCGTCTTTTCCCCGCTGACCGCCCGCACCCCCACCCCCTGGTCGATGCTGAAGGAGCCCGTCTTGACGATGCCCTCTTCCAGGCTCCAGCCCTCGCTGCGCGTGTACTGGAAGTACAGGTCCGCATCGTCCACCTGGTGGGTGCGGATCTCGGCCAATGCCCGTGCGAGATGGCTCTCATCGAGCCCGAAGGGGGTCAGCAGCAGTTCGCGAGCGACGTCGATGCGCTGGCTGGTGGCCGCGCGCTGGGGCGCGGCAGTGGTGGAGCGGGAAGTCATCGGGGCATTTTAGGCGCGCGGCCATGCCCGGCAGGGCACGAGGCGGTATGTCCCTATGCCGCATCACGCGGCCGCCCCGATGCTCAGGCTGCCGTCTGATCGTCCAGGCCGGCCTGCGGGGCGTGCGCCTGCACGGATTCGATGCCCGCATCCCGCGCCTTGGCGCCGGAGTACATCTGGCTTTGCCCGATGACCTGGCCATTGCCCGCCTTGAGCGTGAAGTAAGGGGATCCGTCCTTGGCGCTCAGGCGTCCGAACCGGCCGCCCTCGGGCGCGTTCTTGCGCACGGCCTCGATCCCGCCCAGCGCGCTGGCCCGGGATTCGTACAGCTCGCTGGTCAGGATCACCTGGCCGTTGGTGGCCAGCAGGTTGAAGACAAATTTATCGTTCTTCGACTTCTTCAGCTCGAACTTCGCCGCCATGGGGAATCCCTTCGGTTGCTCTGAGGCCAAGGCACAGTTGGCCTGCCGGTTTGTACCCTCTTGCGGCGGCCCACGCAACGCCCGGGCAGAGACCCTGGGCCTTGCCAAGATTCATCCGGGGCCACGCCGCCCCGGCGCGGTGCGCTACAGCGCGGGACGCGCGTCCTTGGGTTCCTGCTTCTGGGCGCGGGCGACCGACATCAGGATGCCCAGTGCCAGGCCCAGCGTGACCATGGCGGTGCCGCCATAGCTGATGAAGGGCAGTGGCACGCCCACCACGGGCAGTATTCCGCTGACCATGCCCATGTTCACGAAGGCGTAGGTGAAGAAGATCATGGAGACCGCCCCGGCCATGAGGCGCCCGAACAGGCTCGTGGCCCCCGCGGCGATCGACAGCCCGCGCCAGACCAGCATCAGGAAGCAGACCAGCAGGAAAAGGTTGCCCGCCAAGCCGAATTCCTCGGAAAACGCGGCAAAGATGAAGTCGGTGGTGCGCTCCGGGATGAACTCCAGGTGCGTCTGCGTGCCCGCCATGAAGCCCTTGCCCCACATGCCCCCGGAGCCGATGGCGATCATGCCCTGGATGATGTGGAATCCCTTGCCCAGCGGATCGCGCGTCGGGTCCAGCAGGGTGCAGATGCGCTGCTGCTGATAGTCATGCAGCACCGACCAGCGCACGCCGTCCGCGCACAGCTGGTCGCCCAGGAGCACCAGCGCCAGCACGCCAATGCCCCCCAGCAGCACCGGCGGAAGCACCAGTTTCCAGGACAGGCCCGCGAAGAAGATCACCGACAGCCCCGCCGCCAGCACCAGCAGCGAGGTGCCCAGGTCGGGCTGCTTCATGATCAGCCCCACCGGCAGGGCCAGCAGCAGCCCCGCGGCGGCAAAGTCGAGCGGGCGCAGGGTCCCTTCCCGCTTCTGGAACCACCACGCGAGCATCAGCGGCATGGCAATTTTCAGGATTTCGCTGGGCTGGATGACGATACCGACGTTGACCCAGCGCTGCGCGCCTTTTTTGGTGATGCCGAACAGCGCCACCGCCACGAGCAGCGCCACGCCCGCCGCATACAGCGGCACGGCGAACACCATGATCTTCTGCGGCGGCACCTGGGCCACCATGAACAGGATCGCCCCCGCGATGAGCATGTTGCGCCCATGGTCCATGAAGCGCGTGCCGTGGTCGTAGCCCGACGAATACATGGCCAGCAGCCCGGCGCATGCCAGCAGCACCACCACCAGGAGCAGCGGCAGGTCGAACCCGCGAAACAGGGGAAGAAAACGCTGGGCGAGCGTGGGTTTCTCAAAAACAACGGCCATCGCGGGATTATCGTGGCCCCGGGGCCCGCCCGCACCAGGCGGCGTTCACCCCGCCTGGCGAAAGGCCATCACCGCCTGGTTGCGCAGGGTGCGCAGCAGCCCGAGGGCCTTGTCGTCCACGACGATGCCCCCGGCCATGGACTGGTCGGCGTAGATGAGCGCGAAGGTCTGGCCCTTGATCTGCAGCGGAAGCAGCAGGAACGAGGGTGCGTTGAGCCCCGTGCGGTACCACTCGGGCAGGCGGGACTGCATCCTGGGCTCGGTCGCGTCGTTGATGAGCGTGTCGGCGCCGCGCAGGCAGACGGCGGCGAACAGGTCTCCCTGGGCCTTGAGCGGCACTTTCATGGCGCGCACGGCGGCCTCGCTGCCTTCGCCCAGGCCGAAGCGGCCGGTCAGCAGGTCGGTGCGCGCCTCGCGCAGGCAAAACACCATGCGCCGGAACCCCAGCGCGCGAAACATGGTCTCCAGGATCATGCGCAGCACGTCGTTGAGCTGAAAGCTCTCGACCATGGCGTTGGTGACATCCTGGATGCCCGCGGCCAGCACCTCGTTGACCTGCGCCACCGACACCGCGCCGCCGGCCTGGGACTCGAGCACCGCGGGCAGCGGCTGGGTTTCGCTGGCCCGCAGCTCGTGCGAGCCCAGGGGGTCGTCCTGCGGCATGGCGGCACCCGTCGGGGGCGGCAGCTTCAGCAGCCGCGCGGCGGGCGTGCCCGGGTCCACGCGCAGGTCCAGCGCCTCGGCCAGCGCCACCAGCTTGTGGCGGGCACGCAGGGTGGCATCGGAGATCGCGTCGGCGGACAACGCCAGCGTGCGCGAATAGCGCGTGCCGATCTGGCCAAGGCGCCCTTCCAGCGCGGCCGGCTCGCTCAGCAGCAGCGTGCTGGCCACCTCGTTGGCCGCCATGGCCACCCACCGCAGGCGCTCCACCCCCTGTTCCGGGGCGCGCTGCATCGGCGAGCCCAGGGGCTTTCGCATGCAGCGCTGCAGGCTCTCGGGCAGCCCCCAGACGCGGGCCACGCCCACGCCCAGGTCCTCGAACCCCAGGCCCAGCACCTGCAGCGCCGCGGCTTCTTCGCCGCCTTCCACGCGGCCCGATGCCAGCAGGCTGCGCACCTGCCGCGCCTCTTCCGGAAAATAGAACTCGCACAGCATGCGCCCCAGGTTCTGGAACATGGCCCCGATGAAAGCCTCCTCGGCCGCCTGGGCCGATGCGCACAGTTCGGCCGCCACCGAGCCGGCCATCATGGCGCGCAGGAACTCCTCGCGCATCTGGCTCGCATGGGCCTTGTCCTGCATGTGGTCCAGCAGCACCAGGCTGAGCGCCATGTTACGCACGGCGTTGAAACCCACCAGGCTCACCGCGCGCGACACGGTGCTGATCGTGCCGCGCCCCGCATGGGCGTAGTGCACGCTGTTGACCAGGCGCAGCAGCTTGTTGGTGAGCGCCACATCCTTCAGGATCTCGTGCGTGAGGTCGCTGATGCTGTCGTCCTCGGAGTTGGCGACGCGCTGGATGCGCGCCACCGAATCGGAGAGCGCCGGGAAATCGCTCTTGTGGCGCATGCGCCGCAGCAGGAAGTCGAGCGTGGCGTTGCTGGCCGCCGTGGGCGCGCTCGCGGGCGCGGCCCAGGCGCGCAGGGCATCGCGAAACTCCGCCGCCGAGGCGTAGCGCCCGCCCGGCTCGCGGGCCATGGCGCGCTGCAGGATGGCCCGCAGCCCGTCGTCCACGCCCGGGCCCAGGTCCTGCGGCAGCTGCAGGGCTTCATTGGCGATGTGGTACAGCGCCTGCCAGGTGTCCTTCTGGTGGACCAGCGGATGGCCGGTGAGCATTTCCACCAGCACCAGCGCCGCGGAATACACATCCATGGCGGGCGCGGGCGCCGCGCCCGCCGCGGCCTCGGGCGCCAGGTAGGCCGGGGTGCCGCTGGCCATCTGGGCATCCGGCGCGGCCTGCATGGGCGCCGCCATGCCGAAGTCCATGACCCGGGCGTGGCGCTGGGCGTCGATCATGATGTTGGACGGCTTGAGGTCGCGGTGCACGATGCCGGCCTGGTGCGCAGCCTGCAGGCCGTCGAGCACGTCCACCATCAGGGCCACGGCATCGTGGGGCGTGCAGCGCCCCTGCTGCGCCAAGTGTTCGGCCAGTGTCCTGCCCGGCACGTACTCGAAGACGATGTAGGGCTGGCGGCCCTGCACGTCCGCCTCGAACACCGGCACGATGAAGGGGTGCGCGAGGCGCCCCACGTGCCGGGCCTCGCGCAGCCAGTGTTCGAGCACCGACGGGTCCTGGTCCTGCACGGGGCGCATGAGCTTGATGGCCACCTCGCGCTGCAGGCGCGGGTCCAGCGCCAGCCACACCGTGGCCTGGGCGCCCCGGCCCAGAAGCCTTTTCAGCTCGAACCTCCCCAATGAAGCGGGCGGCTTCTCGGCGGATCCCAGGGCCCAGCGTTTGGCGGTGGAAAGCGGGGCAAAATCAGTCATGGTGGGGATCAAGGCTGCGGGCTCCACCGTGTGGCGCCCATGCCACGCATCTTATGTCTGGGCCACCGCCCTTTGCAGCAGTGATTCCCCTGCCTTGTCGTTTTCCCCCTCCATGACCACCACCCACCTCCTGTACCTGCACGGCTTTCGCTCCTCTCCCCAGTCCGCCAAGGCCCGGCAGATGGCGGCGTACGTGGCGCTGCACCATCCGGGCGTCACCTTCTGGTGCCCCCAGCTGCCGCCGTCGCCCCGGGCGGCGATGGCGCTGGTGGCGCAGGGCATCGCCCACTGGCCCGGCGCGGCCATGGCGGTGGTCGGCTCGTCGCTCGGCGGTTTCTATGCCAGCTGGGTGGCGCACCACAAGGGCTGCCCCAGCGTGATGCTCAACCCCGCCGTCCACCCGGCGCGCGACCTGGAGCGCCACATCGGCGAGCAGACCTCCTGGCACGACCCGGCACAGCGGTTCTACTTCCAGCCGGAGTACATCGGCGAGCTGCGGGCGCTGGACACTTCGGACCAGCCCCCCGCCGCCCCGGAGATGGCCATCATCGCCAAGGGCGACGAAGTGCTGGACTGGCGGGAAATGGCGGCGCGCTACACGCATGCGCGGCGGATCGTGCAGGAGGGGGGCGAACACGCCCTCGCCAATTTCAGCGACCACCTGCCCCAGGTGGCGCAGTTCCTGCGCTTGGCCTGACCACCAGCGCCACGCGGGCGCCTGTGCTCAGCGGGCGCGGGACGCCCCGGCGCCACCCGCCCCCATCCAGCGGGCATGGTCGTCCGGGTAGGCGATGCGGTAGCGCTTCATGTGGAACGCGGCTTCATCGTCCTTGCCCAGCATCACGGCGCTTTCGATCAGTGCCTCGATGACGCGGGGCTCGGGAGAGTAATGGAGCAGCTCGTGGGCCAGGGCATTCATCTGCTGCGCGTTGTCCCGCGAGAGCGCCATCGTGGTGAGGCGCGCGAAGTCCAGCTGGCTCGCAAACATCACGGAAGAGGACACCCGGCCCGGCAGGTCATCCCGGTACGCCGGGGCCCTTTGCGCGCTGGGCTTGTAGAACTGGCTCACGCGGTGGTAGTCCCAGGCGGCAACGCCGCACACGGCGAGGACCGCCACGGCCCCCACCAGCCCCGCAAGCCCCGCCCCCCGCGCGGGGCCGCCCGCCGCCCGCCGCGGCCAGGCCAGCAGCGCCACCGACAGCAGGGCCACCAGCTGAAAAGGCCCGTACCACAGCGGGTACTCCAGCATGCTGTGCAGCCCGATGATCGCCAGGGCACCCCAGGCCAGCTGGCGCGCGGGATCGGTCTCGCGCCACGGCCGGGCGTGCACGCACCAGGCCACGAACGCCCCGCACAGCGCCAGGGCCGCCGGCAGGCCCAGCTCCACGGCCAGGTGCAGGGGCAGGTTGTGCGCGTTGTCCAGCAGCACGCAAAAGCGCTCGCCGGGGAACAGCGTGATGTAGTGCGCATAGTCCAGCTCCCCCCAGCCCCAGCCCAGCCAGGGCTTTTGCGCGATCAGGGTGAACATGTTGGACCACAGCACCCGGCGGCTGGTGCACGCGTGCGCGCCATCGGTGAAGCGATGGAACAGCGCATCTGCACGGACGCCCTGGAACTGCCAGAGCAGCTCGGGCAGCAGCCATGCGGCCGCGAGAAAAATCGAAAGCCCGACCGCGCCCATGCGCAGCGCGCTGCCCCTGCCGGGCCCCCGCCACAGCACCAGCAGCCCCAGGATGAGCAGCCACTGCACGGCGACTGTCCGCGACGCCGTGGCGGCCTCGCCCACGGCGATCCCCGCCAGCGCTGCCGCAGCAAGCACGTTCGAGAGCGCGGTGGATGGCGGCCACCGCCCCGGGCCCGGCGCTTCCCCGCCGCGTTCCCCTGCGTGGGACGGCCGGGCATGCAGCGCCCACCACAGCCAGGCCCATGTGCCCAGGCTGAGCAAGGTCGCCTGCTGGTTGCGCTGGCGCAGATTGCCCACGGCCTGCCCGGGCACGGAGGCGTGGATCCAGGGGCCCAGGCCCACATCGCCCGCCACGTACTGGACAAGTCCGATGGCGCTGGCCACGACCGCGGCCGCGCCCAGCCCGCCCGCCAGCAGCATTCCCCACCAGGCGCGCCCTCCGCGCCGGGGTGCCTCCGCGTGCACCGACCAGGCCCCCAGCAGCAGGAGCACGGCCACGCACACCCACGACACCAGCACGGGCCAGAAATTGGAGATCGGGGAGTCGGTGAAGGCGAAGAGGAACGGCAAGACCACTGCGAGCAACGCCAGCGGTGCGGCAATGGCATCAAAAAGCATGTCGATAGAACCGTGCCATCATGAAGGACCCTGGATCATAGGGGCTGGTTTCGCACCCCGCACCCCGCGCGCCGCCGCCTGCCCGCACCTGCCCTGCCGTCCTCCCGCCTGGCGGGAGCTCCCGGGCCGCCGGTAACATCTCCACCAGGCAACTTCCTCGCACACCCCATGAGAATCGCCCTGCTTTCCGACCTGCACCTGTCCGTGCAGCCCCTGGCCCTTGCCGTGCCCGACGCCGACGTGGTGGTGCTGGCCGGAGACCTGCAGCGGCCCGCGCAGGCCATGGCGTGGGCACGGCAGCTGGGACTGCCCACGGTCTTCGTGGCGGGCAACCACGAGTTCTACGGCTCGGACCTCGTGACCACCATGGCGCAGCTGCGCGCGCATGCCGAGGGCAGCGGCGTGCGGGTGCTCGAACGTGGCGAGTGGCGCCACGGCGGCGTGCGTTTCCTGGGGTGCACGCTGTGGTCGGACTACCGGCTTTTTGACTCGCCGCAGCAACGCGACGAGACCCTGGCCAAGGCCGTGGAGCTGGTGCGCGACTTCACCCGCATCCGCGTGGCGCCCGAATTTCCCCAGCCGTTCACCCCCGCGGTGTCGCAGATGCTCTTCGACCAGTCCGTCGCCTGGCTGGAAGAGCGTTTTGCCGAGCCGTTTGACGGCCCCAGCGTGGTCGTCACGCACTTCGCGCCGGCGCGCGGCAGCATTGCCAGCCAGTTCGCCGGCTCGCCGCTCAATGCCTGCTTCGTCTCCGACCTGGAGGAGCGCATCCTGCGCTGGCAACCCCGCCTGTGGCTGCACGGCCACGTGCACGACAGCTTCGACTACACCATCGGCGCCACGCGCGTCGTCGCCAATCCACGGGGCTACGCGCCCCAGGGCGTGGTGGAAAACAAGGCGTTCGCTCCCGGACTGGTCCTGGAGATCTGACAATCGGCGCCCGGCGCCCATGGGAGAATGCCGGCCATGCATGCATTGTTTGAAGAAGCCGGCAAGTTCATGGCCGGCCGTATCCTGTCCGAAGCCGACACCTCCGCCCAGGTCGAGCTCGACTCGGGCAAACGGGTCAAGGTCAAGGCCGCCAACCTCCTCCTGAAATTCGAGAAACCTGCTCCCGCCGAGCTGGTCGCCCAGGCCCAGGCCGTGGCCGAGACCATCGAGCTGGACCTGGCCTGGGAATTCGCGCCCGAGGACGAATTCGGCTTTGCCGACCTGGCGCGCGACTATTTCTCCGACAACGCCACGCTGGCCCAGCAGGCCGGTGCGCTGTTCCGCCTGTACGACGCGCCCCACTATTTCCGCCGCGCGGGCAAGGGCCGGTTCAAGAAGGCCTCGGCCGAGATCCTGCAGCAGGCGCTGGCGGCCATCGAGAAGAAAAAGGCCGTCCTCGCGCAGATCGACGAATGGGCCGCAGCGCTCGGACGCGGCGAATGCCCGCAGCCGATCCGCGACCAGCTCTACAAGATCCTGTTCAAGCCCGACAAGAACGCGCCTGAATACAAGGCCGTGGTGGACGCCAGCCGCGCCACGCACACCGCGCCGCTCGACCTGCTGCAAAAGGCCGGCGCCATCGACTCGGCCTACCAGTTCCACTGGAAGCGCTTTCTGTTCGAGAACTTCCCCAAGGGCACGGGCTTTCCGGCCGTCACGGCGCCCGCCATTGCGGACGAGCTGCCGCTGTCGCCCGCGCAGGCGTATTCCATCGACGATTCGCAGACCACCGAAATCGACGATGCGCTGTCGGTGCAGGGCCTGGGTACGGGCACCGTGGTGCTGGGCATCCACATCGCGGCGCCCGGCCTGGCGATCCAGCCGGGCAGCGCCATCGACCAGCTCGGCCGCGCGCGCCTGTCCACGGTGTACATGCCGGGCTACAAGATCACCATGCTGCCCGACGACGTGGTGCAGACCTACACGCTGGACGAGGGCCGCGCCAACCCGGCCGTGTCGCTGTACGTGACCATCGACGAGGCCACGCTGGAGTTCAAGAGCTCCGAGACCAAGCTCGAGCGCGTGCACGTGGTCGCCAACCTGCGCCACGACCAGCTCGATGCGGTGGTGACCGAAGAATGGCTGTCCAACCCGGCGTTCGAGCATCAAAATGACCCCCAGCGCTTGTCCGAACTGCGCCCCCAGCTATCATTTTTGCACCGCCTGGCCAAGGACCTCAAGGCCCGCCGCGAAGTCGTGCGCGGCAAGCCCGAGAACTTCAACCGGCCGGACTACAACTTCCGCCTGGTCGGCAACAACGGCGCCGAGCCCACGGGTGATGAACAAGTGCAGATCAGCGTGCGCCAGCGCGGCGCGCCGCTCGACCTCATCGTGGCCGAGGCCATGATCGTGGCCAACAGCACCTGGGGCAGCTGGATGGCCGAGCTGGGCGTGCCCGGCATCTACCGCAGCCAGGCCAGCATGGCGCCGGGCGTGAAGGTGCGCATGGGCACCAAGGCACTGCCGCATGCGGGCATCGGCGTGAAGGCGTATTCATGGGCCACATCGCCCCTGCGCCGCTACACCGACCTGGTCAACCAGTGGCAGATCATTGCCTGCGCCCGCCACGGCAAGACCGCCGCGCTGGCCGCGCCCTTCAAGCCCAAGGACGCCGACCTGTTCTCCATCATCAGCAGCTTCGACGGCGCCTACAGCGCCTACAACGGCTACCAGGCCGGCATGGAACGCTTCTGGACGCTCAAATATGTAGAGCAGCACGGCATCACCGAACTGAACGCCACCGTCTTCAAGGAAGGCCCGGGCGGCAGCTTTTTGGTGCGGGCGGACGACATTCCGCTGGTCTTCCCGGTGCTGGGCGCGCAGAACCTGCCGCGCGGCGCGCGCCTCCTGGTGAAGCTGGGCGAGGTGGACGAGATCACCCTGGACATCCACGGCACCGTGATCGAGCGCCTGGACGACCCGGCCGATAGCAGCGACGACGGCCCGGTGGAGGACGCCGAGGAAGAAGACGACACCGTGGCGGGGCCCATCGCCATCGCCGTGGATGTGAACGAGGCCGAACCCGCCACCGCTGATAATCCCACCCCGTGAACATGGCCCCCACGCTCCCCGGCCCCGTCTGGCCGCGGCCCCCCGAGGGGGCCGCGTTGGATTCGGGGGCATCCCTGAAATGAAACTGCCCGCCTTCCTTCGCACCTTCAGCACGCTGCAGCTGGCGCTGGGCGTGTCCATCGCCGTGCACGCCGCGCTGATCTCGGTGCGCTTCATCGACCCCGAAGGTTTCAACCGCGTGTTCCAGGACACGCCGCTCGAAGTCATCCTGGTCAACGCCAAGTCCAACGAACGCCCCGACAAGGCCCAGGCCATCGCCCAGACCAACCTGGCGGGCGGCGGCGATGCCGACAAGGGCCGCGCCACCAGCCCCCTGCCGTATTCGGCGCTCACGGCCATTGGCGACGATTTCGAGGAAGCGCAGCGCAAGATGGATGCGATGCAGGAGCAGCAGGCGCAGCTGCTGGCCCAGCTGCGCAAGCAGCTGGCCACCCTGCCCGAGCCCGACCCGCGCAAGCCCAGCCAGAGCGCCGAGCAGGCCAACGAGCAGGAAAAGCGGCGCCAGCTCGTCAAGCTGCTGGCCGAGATCGAAAAGCGCATCAACGAAGAAAACTCGCGCCCCAAGAAGCGCTACATCAGCCCCGCCACGCGCGAGGAAGCCTACGCCGCCTACTACGACACGCTGCGCCGCAAGGTGGAAGACAAGGGCACCGAGAACTTCCCCGAACAGGGCGGGCGCAAGCTGTACGGCGAGCTCACGATGATCGTCACCGTCAACCACGACGGCCGCGTGCTGGAGACCGAGGTGGTGCAAGGCTCGGGCAACACCACACTCGACCGGCGCGCCGAGGCCATTGCCCGCGCCGCAGGGCCCTTTGGCGCCTTTGGCACCGACATGCGCAAGAAGGCCGACCAGATCGCCATGGTGGCGCGCTTCAAGTTCACGCGGGACCAAACCCTGGAAACCAGTGTTCGGTAACCCCCCTGAGTCGCCTGCGGCGCCTTCCCCCCAGGGCGACGCCGCCAGCCGCCTGGCAAAGCCAGTTCCGCGGCAGCCCCGGCCTGACCCCGCTCCCTGCATGCAGCCCTTGTTGTTCCCATGACACCTTCGCCTCTCGCCCCCGACCTGTACTGCGTGATGGGCAACCCGGTGGCGCACAGCCGCTCGCCCGCCATCCACGCCCGCTTCGCCGAACTGACGGGCGAGCACATCGCCTACGAGCGCCGCCTGGTGCCCATGGATGGTTTTGCGCAGGGCGTGCGCGACTTCGCGGCCCAGGGCGGGCGCGGCTGCAATGTCACCGTGCCTTTCAAGACCGAGGCGCCCGGTCTCGCCACCGAATGCAGCGAACGCGTGCAACTGGCCGGTGCGGCCAACACCCTGACCTTCCGCGCCGACGGCGGCATCTATGCCGACAACACCGACGGCCTGGGCCTGGTGGCCGACATCACGCGCAACGCGGGCATCTCGCTGGCGGGGCGCGATGTGCTGCTGGTGGGCGCCGGTGGCGCCGCTGCGGGCGTGCTGGGCCCACTGCTGCGGGCCGGTGCGCGCCACATCACCGTGGCCAACCGCACGCTGGCCAAGGCACAGGCCCTGGTGCAATCGCACAGCGCACTGGCCTCACTACAAAAATCGGAGCTGCTAGCGCTTATCCCACAAGCGCTAGATGCCAATTTTGATGTCATCATCAATGCCACGGCCAGCAGCCTTGCCGGTGCCGAGGTGCCGGTGCCCGCCCACGTGCTGCGCCCGGGCTGCCTGGCCTACGACATGATGTATGGCCCCGCAGCGCAGGGTTTTCTGGAATGGGCCCGGCGCCACGGCGCCGTGCCGCGCGACGGCCTGGGCATGCTGGTGGAGCAGGCCGCCGAAGCGTTCCTGCTGTGGCGCGGCGTGCGCCCGCCCTCGGCGCAGGTGCTGGCCGAACTCCAATCCGCCCTCTGACTGAACCCACGGAACAAGGACACGCTGCGATGAAAGCCGTGCTGCGCTGGCTGGGACTGGTGGTGCTCGCCTTCGTGGCGCTGCAGCTGTTCTTCGTGGTCCGCATCGCGGCCATGGTGGCCATCGACCCGGAATCCACCAGCTTCCAGCGCTCCGAGGCCTGGGCGCAGCTGTCCAGCACGGGCCAGGTGCGCTGGCGCCAGCAATGGGTGCCCTACGCGAGCATCTCGGACTCGCTCAAGCGCGCCGTGATCGCGTCGGAAGACGATGGCTTCGTGAGCCACGACGGCGTGGACTGGACGGCCATCGAGAAGGCCTGGGAGCGCAACGCCAAGGCCGAGGCCCAGGCCAGCAAGGCGCAGGCCCGCGCCCCCGACCGCCCCGTGCGCGCCCCGAAGATCCGGGGCGGCTCGACCATCACGCAGCAACTGGCCAAGAACCTGCTGCTCTCGGGCGAGCGCACGCTGCTGCGCAAGGGCCAGGAGTTCGTGCTGACGCTGCTGCTGGAGCAACTGCTCTCCAAGCAGCGCATCCTGGAGATCTACCTCAACAGCGTGGAGTGGGGCGAAGGCGTGTTCGGCGCCGAGGCGGCCGCGCAGCACTACTTTCGCAAGAGCGCCAGCAAACTCACCGCCGGCGAGGCCGCGCGCCTGGCGGTGATGCTCCCGGCCCCCAAGCGCTTCGAGAAAACACCCGGGTCCGCGTATCTGGCGGGCCGGTCGCGGACGATTCTGGCGCGCATGGGCAGCGCGGAGCTGCCGTGACGGGGCGGGCCCTGCGCCACCGCAGGGCCTGGGGGCACCTGGCCCTGCACCCGACCGGGCGGCGCGCCTAGCGCCGCCGCGCCAGCCGCACCATCACCGGCCCGTCAGGCCGCAAGGTCACGTGCAGCCTCGGCGCGCACGCGGGCGCCCCACCCGGCAACCGCAGCTGATAGCGCTGCAGCAGCATGGCCGCGAGCAGCGTCATCTCCAGCATCGCGAAGTGCTGGCCAATGCACGCGCGCGGGCCCACGCCGAACGGTATCCATGCACCCTTGGGGATGGCCGGGGCATCGTCCAGAAAACGCTCGGGCACGAACCGGTCGGCCTGGGCAAACCAGCGTTCATCCCGGTGCAGCACCCAGGGGGTGATGCGCAGCATGGCGCCCTGGGGCACGGCCACGCCCCCCAGCGTGATGGGCGCGGTGGTGCGCCGGGTCATCAGCGCGGCAATCGGCGGGTACAGGCGCAGCGCCTCCTTGAGCGTGGCGGCCAGAAAGGGCAGCCGGGCCAGGTGCTCGGGGCCGGGCGTCTGGCCCGGGGGCAGCACGCTGTCCACCTCGGCCTGCGCGCGCTGCGCGGCCTCGGGGTGTTCGGTCATCAGGCGGCTCCACCACAGCAGCGTGGTGGCGCTGGTTTCGTGCCCGGCCTGGAAGCTGACCATGCACTGGTCGAAGACCTCCTGCGGCGACAGCGGCTCGCCCGTGGATTCGTCGCGCAGCGCCAGCAGCATGTGCAGCAGGTCGGTGCGCGGCGGAGCGCCCGCCGGGCCGCCCTCTTCCCGCCTGCGCGCATCGATGTGGCGCTGCACCAGCCCCCGGAGCGCCTTGAGCGCGCGCCGCTTGGCGGACTTGCCGGGCAGGGGCAGCCAGTCGGGCAGCGTGAAGGGCATGAACATTTCGCGGAACGCCGTCTCCGACAGCGTCTGCGTGGCCCAGGCGGCGTCGCGCGCATCGGCCTTTGCCGACTCGCTGAACAGCGTGCGCAGGATCACGTCCATCGCCACGCCGGTCCACAGTGTGTCCATGGGCACCAGCGCCTCGGTCTGGCCGGCGGGCACGGCCGCATCAAGCGCGCTGCGGGCGGCATCGGTCATCAGTTGCGCGTAGCCCGCCACGCGCCTGGGGCTGAACGCGGGCATCAGCATGCGGCGCTGGCGCTGCCAGGTGTCGCCCTCGGTGACCAGCACGCTCTGGCCAAACACCTGCTCGAACACGGCAATGCCGCGCTCCCAGCGGATCAGTTGGTCGGCATGGGTGACCAGCGCCTCGCGCACCAGCTCGGGCGACATGAGGTCCCATGCATCCTCATGAACCAGGCGCATGCGGGTGAGGTCGCCATGGCGGCGCTGCAGCCGCACGACAAAGCCCAGGTAGTCGGCGCGCATGTCGCGCAGCAGGGGCAGCCCCCACCAGCGGCGGGCAGGGCCGCCAGGCCGTGCGGCCTGGGCGGTGGCGGGGGGTATCGGAGCGGTCGCGGCGGGAGTGGTGGTCGTGGTGTTCATGCCGTGCATGGTGCAATGCAGCAGCCGCCGGGTATTGAACGAATTCGACATCGCCCCTGGCCTACACTCGCGCCCCATGGCAACCCTGGTCCCACCTTCCGCACGGCATCCACAGGGGCTGATCCCCTCGGGCCAGCTGTGGCTGCCGCGCGCCAGCCTGTCGGCCTGCCTGCGCGGTGCCATGGTGCGCAGCACGCTGGGCTACGCGCTCCGTGACGAGCAACGCATCAACCGCTTTCCGGCCACGCCCCTGTGCAGCCTGAGCTGGTGGTTTGAGGGTCGCAGCGAATGCCTGGTGCCCGAGCGCCCCGACACCATGCCCGGCCTGCACAGCCCGCGCGAGGCCTACCCCGGTCGCTGGGTGCTGACGGGCCCGCACACTCGGCCCAGCACCAGCTATTGCGCCCATCCCACCCACGCCATGATGGTGATGTTCATGCCCGATGCGCTGCACCAGCTCATCGGCCTGGAGCCCGAGACGCTGACCGACCGCATGGTGGACGCGCAAACCGTGCTGCCGCCCGACTGGATCGCGATGTGCGAAGCCGTGCAGCACCAGCCCGACGACGCGGCCCGCATGGCGTGCCTGGAAGCATTTCTGGAGCCCCGCTGGCAAGCCTGCCGCCCCGCGCAAGCGCTGCAGGCGCAGCGCTATGGCGACTGGGCCATGCACCTCGCGCAACGCGCCGCCGTGTCCGCCCCAGGCCGCAGCCTGCGCCAGCTGGAGCGCCGCATCAAGCGCTGGGCAGGGCTGCCGCTGCGCGAGCTGCGCGGCTTCGGCAAGGCCGAGCAGGCGTTCTTCGACACCATCGCGGCCGAGGCTGTCCACGGCACGGTGAAATGGGCCGATGTGGCGGCGGGCGCTGGTTTCTCGGACCAGTCGCACCTGTGCCGCGTCACCCGGCGCGTCACCGGCTACGCACCGCAGGCACTGTATGACGGCATCTACGGCGACGAAGCGTTCTGGGCGTACCGCATCTGGGTGTAGGTGCAGCGGGGGGGGCCGCCCGCCCGCAGTCCGCCACGGCGGCGCACGCCGCAGGGCGCACGCCACGTATCATCCCCGCCATGCTTGCCAAGTTGATGAGTCTTTTTCTGCTGGGGATCGTGCGGTTTCTCACCGGCTCCCAGGCCCGCTGGTATGGCTGCCCGCCCAAGGCCGAACAGCGTATCTACTTCGCCAACCACCAGAGCCATGCCGACATGGTGCTGATCTGGGCCGCGCTGCCCGAGGAGCTGCGCAGCATCACCCGCCCCATCGCGGCCAAGGACTACTGGACCAAGACGCCCTTGCGGCAATGGATCACCACGGCCGTGTTCAACGCCGTCTATGTGGACCGGCAGGCCACGCCCGCGCGGCCGACCGCGGCCGTGGCGGCGGAGCCCGGGGGCGCGCCCGCGGCCGCGGCCCCGGCCGATGCCGACACCGCCATGGCCGGCGGCCCCGACCCCTCGCCCGAAGCCCCGCCCCGCCCGCCCAGCCCCGAGGCGCTGCGCGCCGCGCTGCCCGAGTCGGACCCGCTGGCGCCGCTGGTGCGCGCGCTGGAGAGCGGCGACTCCATCGTGATCTTCCCCGAGGGCACGCGCGGCCATGGCGACGAGCCGCAGCCGTTCAAGTCGGGCCTGTTCAAGCTGGCGCAGATGTTCCCGCAGGTGGTGCTGGTGCCCGCCTGGATCAACAACGTGCAGCGCGTGATGCCCAAGGGCGAAGTGGTGCCCGTGCCCATCCTGTGTTCCGTGACCTTTGGCGCACCCGTCCAGCTCGAAGCGGGTGAAGAACGCCGTCCGTTCCTGGACCGCGCACGCCGCGCCGTGATCGCGCTGCGGGAAGTCTGACCATGACGATCCCCAAGCCCCTGCCCTCGCCTATCGCCGCGCCCCCGGGGGCGGCACGGACATGAACAACTTCCTGCGCAACCTCACCGCCACCCAGCAGATCGGGGCCCTGTTCCTGGTCGTGTTCGGCATCCTGTCCATCGTCACCGTCTGGGCCTTCGTGCGCAACCTGCGCGAGCACGCGGGCGACGATCCCGAATCCGAGGCGCGCGCGCTGGAGGCCAAGCGCTTCTGGGGCCTGCTCAAGACCTCGTGGATGATGGCCACCGTGTTCTGGGTGGGCTGGGTGCTGGGCGACACCGTGGCCACCGTGCTCTTCGCGATCGTGGGTTTTTTCGCGCTGCGCGAGTTCATCACGCTCTCGCCCACGCGCCGGGGCGACCACCGCAGCCTGGTGCTGGCCTTCTTCGTGGTGCTGCCGCTGCAGTTCTGGATCGTGGGCAGCAAGCACTTCGACCTGTTCACGGTGTTCATCCCCGTCTACGTGTTCCTGGCCCTGCCCGTGGTGAGCGCGCTGGCCAACGACCCGCAGCGCTTCCTGGAGCGCAACGCCAAGCTGCAGTGGGGCATCATGGTCTGCGTGTACGGCATGAGCCATGTGCCCGCGCTGCTGCTGCTCGACTTTCCGGGCTACCGCGACAAGGGCGCTTTCCTGGTGTTCTTCCTCGTCTTCGTGGTGCAGACCTGCATGGTGGTGCAGCATCTCCTGGGCCGGCGCTTTCCGCACAAGCCCGTGGCGCCGCAGGTCAGCCAGAGCTTCCAGTGGGCGAGCTGGCTGGCGGGCGTGGGCGTGGGCGGGCTGGTGGGCACGCTGCTCACCTTCATCACGCCCTTCAAGCCCGGGCAGGCGCTGGGCATGGCGCTGCTGGCCTGCGTGGCGGGCAGCCTGGGGCACCTGGTGATGAAGGCGCTCAAGCGCGACCGTGGCATCACGAGCTGGGGCATGCAGGGCATGTCCGTCACCGGCGCGGGCGGCCTGCTCGACCGGGTGGACGCCCTGTGCTTCGCAGCGCCGGTGTTCTTCCATTCGGTGCGCTGGTACTTCGGCCTCTGACAATAAAATCGGCCACCAGCGCTTTACCGACAAGCGCTGGTAGCTATCAAATAAATAGCAAATGCGCATTCTCGGCATCGACCCCGGCCTGCAGACCACCGGCTTCGGCGTGGTGGACATGGACGGCCACCAGCTCAGCTACGTGGCCAGCGGCACCATCCGCACCACCACGCTGGCGCTGGGTGACCTGCCCGGGCGCCTGAAGATCCTGTTCGACGGCATCACCGAAGTGGCCGCGCGCTACGAGCCCGATGTGGCCTCGGTCGAAATCGTGTTCGTCAACGTCAATCCGCAGTCCACCCTGCTGCTGGGCCAGGCGCGCGGCGCCTGCATCACGGCCCTGGTGGCCAGCAACCTGCCCGTGGCCGAATACACCGCGCTGCAGATGAAGAAGGCCGTGGTCGGCCATGGCCGCGCGGCCAAGAGCCAGGTGCAGGAGATGGTGCGCCGCCTGCTGCGCCTGCCCGGCCTGCCGGGCACCGATGCGGCCGACGGCCTGGGCATGGCCATCACCCACGCGCATGCCGGTGCGGCCATGGGGCGGCTGGGGGAAGCGGCCACGCTCAACCGGCGCCAGCATGCGATGTACAAGGGCGGGCGCAGCTACTGACCCCGGGCGCCCGCAAGACAACGCCCCGCTGCGGCTTCGCCCGGCCACCCGCCGGAATGCCGGCGTGCCACAGGCAAAAAAATACCGCGCCCGAAGGCGCGGTACAGCCCCACCAGGGTTTCTGCGGCAATGACAGGGTCAGGCCACCTGCGTCTTGAGCCGGTCGGCACGCTCCTTGGGCGAGGGGTGCGTGGACAGGAAGCTGGTGGAATCCCCGCCCGACATGGCGGCGAGCTTTTCCAGGGCCGTCACGCAGGCCGCGGGCTGGTAGCGCTTGGCCTTCATGAAGCCCATGGCGTAGTCATCGGCCTCGCGCTCATTGCCTTGCGAGTGCTGGGCGCGTACCACCTTCTCGAACAGGTCACCCAGCTGCGAGCTGGCGATGGCACCGGCCTTGCCGTTGCTCGACGCCACGGCGTTGCGCAGCGCGCTGGTGCGCAGGGCGGTCTGGATGCGGGCCTTGGTGTGGCCGGCCTTGACGTGGCCGATCTCGTGGCCGATCACGTAGCGCACCTCGTCGTCGGTGAACTTGTCCATGAGGCCCGAATACACGCGGATCGTGCCGTTGGCCATGGCAAAGGCGTTGATCTCGGGCGTGAGGTAGACCTTGAAATTCATCTTGAGGCCGTCGTGCGTGCCCAGGCCCGAGGTGAGTTTGGTGAGGCGGGTCGCGTAGGGGTTGCCTGCCGGGGCCACCTTGTTCTGGCGGTCCATCTCGGCGGACATCTGGTCGAACGTGCTCTTGAGTTCCTCGTCCGACAGGCTTTCGGACTTGGCCAGGTCCTTGCCCGCGTCCAGCATCTTGCCCAGGTCGAACTGCGCCCACACGGGCGATACGGCGCTCACGCCGGAAGCCAGGGTCACGAGCGTCAACAATTTACGGCGGTCCATCGGGGTTCCCTCTCTGACGTCAGTCAGTTGATTGATCTTGGTCTGATTGTTTTTTTGCGCAACCAACCGCAAGCAGTGGTGGGCGCGCGCCGAAGGATAGCCACGCCAGTGCCGTTTCCGGCCCCTGGTGATGTCTGCAGATGTAAGAACTGTGTGCCGATGCTGGCGGCGGGCGCGGCGGCGCTGATGGCCGCAGCCATTGCCGTGCCAGAACAGCCGGGAATGTGAAAAAAACGCTCCAGGCGCTTACTGGTCAATCACATCACGCTGCACAAAACATAGCATTCGACGGTATTGGTCAGCCGCTGTGCCGCGCCCAGTCATGCGGCTGCCCCCGGGATTCAGCGCCCCAGGCCCCGCTTGAGCTCCTTGAGCAGCAGCAGCACCTGGTTGGATGCGTGGCGGCAGCTTCCGTTGAGCAGCTGCACGGCCTTTTGCTGCTCCCCCGCCTGGAACAGGGTCACGACATCGGCCGCCTGCTGGTGGAAGTACTTGTGCCGCGCCACCAGCATGTCGAACGCCGGAAAGTGCCCCAACCGCACGCGCCCCGTGCCGTAGAGCCAGCGGCCCAGGTCGCAGCGGTCGTCCTGGCAGATGCGGTCGGGCCGCATGACCTCCTGCGAGCGGCCATTGACCATGTCCTGCAGCTGCAGGCGCCAGCGCTCGTGGCTGGCGATGGCCGCGTCGATGTCGATCTCGGTCATCAGCATGGAGGCGTATTCGGCGTCCAGCACCAGCTCGCTGCCGTTGTCTTCCATGGCCCAGGTGGTGTCGGGGCTGGCAGGGTCTTGCTCCCGGATCTTGAACAGGCGGCTGAAAAAACCCATGCTTGGTCCCAGTAAAGGCCTCGTGCGGGAAACCGGAAATCGTCCCGGCAGAAATGCCTTGAAACATTTTGTGGGTGCGGCGCATTTTTGGCTACCAAAAAATCGCCTCTCCGCGCACGCGGCCCAGGGCAACCCTTCAGCCGCTGCCAGCTCTGGCACCCGGCCTGCACGAATGTGGTGGCCGCCGGACAATGCACCCATGACTTCCACCGCCACCCGCCCCGCCCTGTCCATGCTCGACCTGGTCGCCGTCCGCGAAGGCGGCACCGTCGCCGACGCGCTGCAGATTGCCCTGCGCACCGCGCAGCACGCCGAAAAACTGGGCTTTGCCCGCTACTGGCTGGCGGAGCACCACAACATGGCGGGCATCGCCAGCTCGGCCACCGCCGTGCTGGTGGGGCACATCGCGGGGGGCACCTCGCGCATCCGCGTGGGCTCGGGCGGCGTCATGCTGCCCAACCACGCGCCGCTGGTGGTGGCCGAGGCCTTCGGCACCCTGGCCGAGCTGTACCCCGGCCGCATCGACCTGGGCCTGGGCCGCGCGCCGGGCACCGACCCCACCACCATGCGCGCATTGCGCCGCAGCCGGGTGGAGACGGCCGACGACTTTCCGCAGGACGTGGCCGAGCTGCAGCGCCTGCTGGCACCGGCAGAACCCAACCAGCGCCTGATCGCGATGCCCGGCGCAGGCACCAATGTGCCCATCTGGCTGCTGGGCTCCAGCCTGTTCTCGGCGCAACTGGCGGCGGAGCGCGGCCTGCCCTATGCCTTTGCCTCGCACTTCGCGCCGCGCCTGCTGCACCAGGCCATCGACCTGTACCGCAACCTGTACCGCCCGTCCGCCGCCTGGCCCAAGCCCTATGTGGCGATCGGGGTGCCCCTGATTGCAGCGCCCACGGACGAGGAAGCGGAGTTCCTGGCCAGCAGCACCTACCAGCGGGTGCTGGGCATCCTGACGGGCGACCGCCGCCGCCTGCTGCCACCCATCGAAAACTACGCCGCGCGCCTGCAGCCGCAGGAACGTGCGGCCATCGGAGACTTTCTGGCCGCCGCCGTCATCGGCGGGCCGGACACCGTGCGAGCAGGCCTGGAGCAACTGAGCGAGGCCACGGGCGCCGATGAGCTCATGCTGGTGAGCGACGTGTACGACCCGGCGCTGCGGCTGCGCTCGCTGGACATCGCGGCGCAGGCCCACGGCACTCTTCGGGCCACAGGCCTGCCTCTGCCAGCCTGAATCACCACACACCCCCCTGTCGCCCAGGCTTCACCGCGCCAGATATCCGCCATCCACCGGGTAATACGCCCCGGTCACAAATGACGCCTTGGCGGACGCCAGCCAAGCCACCAGCTCGGCCACCTCTTCGGGCTGCCCCAGGCGGCCGATGGGGTGCGCGCCCACCAGCATGGCATTGACGCCGGCGTCCTGCTCCAGACCGCTGATCATCGGCGTGTGGATAAAGGCGGGCCCCACGGCATTGATGCGCACGCCATGGGCCCCGTATTCAATGGCTGCCGCCTTGGTCAACCCCACCACACCGTGTTTGGCGGCCGTATAGGCCGGCGCCGTGGCAAACCCCACGGAGCCCAGGATAGACGCCATGTTGATGATGGCGCCACCGCCGTTCTTGAGCATGGCCGCGATCTGGTACTTCATGCCGTAGAACACGCCCGACAGGTTGATGTTGATGACCTGCGTCCAGCCCTCCAGCGGATAGTCGGCCGTGGGCGCCTGCGGGCCGCCGATGCCAGCGTTGTTGCAGGCAACGTCCAGACGGCCATAGTGGGCAACCGTGCGGTTGACCAGCGTTTCGCAGTCTGCGGGCTTGCCTACGTCGGCGGCCACAAAAATGGCGTCGCCGCCCGCCGCACGCACCAGCGCAGCCGTTTCCTCGCCCGCTGGCACGTTCACATCCGACACCACGACCTTGGCGCCTTCGCGCGCCCACACGAGCGCAATGGCACGCCCGATGCCCGACGATGCCCCCGTGACCAACGCCACCTTGTTCTTCAGCATGAAAGACTCCTGGTTCATTCAGAACACCTGCAACCCGATGCCACAGGTCCGTTTTTTTCATTCTGCGCGCCCGGGGTGCCGGCGCCTTGACCTGGATCACGCCTCCGACAGCGGGACCCACGGCGCGGCAAGTGGCCTCGGGTAGCGGCTACCATCTCGGACTGCAGGGCATTTCTGCCTCCACCCACCGTTGTGTGATTTCCTGACGCCCACGCCTTACCACCCACGCCCGCATGCCCGCTTTTTCCTTTGAAGCCCTGGACGCCCAGGGCCAGACCCGCAAGGGCCTCATGGAGGCCGACACCGCCAAGGCGGCGCGCAGCCTGCTGCGGGCCCAGGCCCTGGTGCCGCTGGCCGTGGAACTGGTGCAGACCGGACAGTCGCTGGACGGGAGCGCCGCCAGCCTCGGCCAGCGGCTGTTCACCCGGCCGGTGTTCGGTGCCACCGCGCTGGCCATCTGGACGCGCCAGATCGCCGGGCTGGTGTCGTCCGGGCTGCCGCTCGAACGCGCCCTCACCGCCTTGTCGGAAGAGGCCGACGACGAGCGCCAGCGCCACCTGGTGGCCGCGCTGCGCGCCGAGGTGAATGCCGGCGCCACGTTCGCCCGCGCGCTGTCGCAGCACCCGCGCGAGTTCTCGGACATCTACTGCGCCGTGATCGGCGCGGGCGAACACAGCGGCAACCTGGGCCTGGTGCTGGAGCGCCTGGCCGACGACCTGGAAGAGCGCCAGGCGCTCAAGGCCAAGCTGGTGGGCGCTGCGCTGTACCCGGCCATCGTGACCATCGTGGCCATCGTGATCGTGCTCTTCCTCGTCGGCTACGTGGTGCCCCAGGTGGCCAGCGTGTTCGCGGGCACCAAGCGGGCGCTGCCGTTCCTCACGGTGGCCATGCTGGGTATCAGCGCTTTTGTGCGCAGCTATGGCTTGATGGTGCTGATTGCTTTTGTCTTGATGGTTTTTGGCGCACGCTGGGCACTGACCATTGGGCATATCCGTGAAAAATTCGATGCCGCCTGGCTCAACCTGCCCCTCGTGGGCAAGCTGGCGCGCGGCTACAACGCGGCGCGCTTTGCCGGCACGCTGGCCATGCTGGCGGGCGCGGGCGTGCCCATCCTGAAAGCCCTGCAGGCCGCCGCCGAAACCCTGAACAACCGCGCGCTGCGCGCCGACGCGCTGGACGCGCTGGTGCTGGTGCGCGAAGGCGCGCCCCTGGCCTCGGCGCTGGCACAGAAAAAGCGTTTTCCCGGCCTGCTGTCGATGTTCGCGCGCCTGGGCGAGCAGACCGGGCAGTTACCGGTGATGCTGCAGCGCGCCGCACGGCAGCTTTCCACCGAGGTGCAGCGCCGCGCGATGGCGCTGGCCACCATCCTGGAGCCTTTGCTCATCGTCGGCATGGGCATGATCGTGATGCTGATCGTGCTGGCCGTGTTGCTGCCCATCATCCAGCTGAATCAGTTTGTGAAGTGACTTTATGGCCGTGACCCTGGACGACAAGCTGGTGGTGGCGATCTCCTCGCGCGCGCTGTTCAACTTCGAGGAAGAAAACCGCGTCTTCGAACACGAGAGCGATGACCGCGCCTACGTGGAGCTGCAGCGCCAGCGCCTGGATGTGCCCGCCGCGCCCGGCGTGGCGTTTTCCCTGGTGCGCAAGCTGCTCGCGTTCAACACCTCCGAGCACCAGCGGGTGGAGGTGGTGCTGCTCTCGCGCAATGACCCGGTCAGTGGCATGCGCGTGTTCCGCTCATGCAATGCCCATGGCCTGCCGACCATCCAGCGCGGCGTGTTCACCCAGGGGCGCGACCCGTTCCGCTACCTGCGGCCGCTGGGCGCGCACCTGTTCCTGTCGGCGAATGAGGCCGATGTGCGCGAGGCCCTGCACCTGGGCTACCCCGCCGCGCGGGTGATCACCGAGTCGGTGCGGGCCGGCGACGCGAACCCGCAGGAAGTGCGCATTGCCTTTGACGGCGACGCCGTGCTGTTCTCCGACGAGGCCGAGCGGGTGTACCAGGCCGAGGGCCTGGCGGCGTTCCAGCAGCACGAGACCGACAAGGCGGCCCTGCCCCTGCCCGACGGCCCCTTCAAGCCCCTGCTCGCGGCGCTGCACCGGCTGCAATCCGCCGGAGAATCCGGCGGCGCCACCGGCATGCGCATCCGCACGGCCCTGGTCACGGCGCGCAGCGCACCCGCGCACGAACGCGCGATCCGCACGCTGATGGACTGGAACATCGACGTGGACGAAGCCATGTTCCTGGGCGGCCTGCCCAAGGGCGAGTTCCTGCGCGAGTTCGAGCCGGACTTCTTCTTCGACGACCAGACGGGCCACGTGACGTCGGCAGCGCGCCATGTGCCCGCGGGACATGTGAACAGCGGCATCTCCAACCCCCTGCATGCCGGGGGCGGCTGAGTCAGGGGGTGGCGATGGTCCGGGCCCTTGCCGCGAAAAGTTCTGCAAAGTCCTGCAACGCCGGGGGAAAGCCTGCAAAGCCCCGGTTGCAATCCGCCGGCGGCCCACCAACTGTGCCAACATCGTCCCCCGAACCCCACTGAAGGAAGATGTGTTGCGCAAGAGAATTTCCCTGGCCGCCTGCCTGATGGGCGCCGTGCTGGCCACCATGGGCTCCGCCGCGCTGGCCCAGGCCCCTGCCGCACCGCCGCCAGAGCCTGCGGCGAGCGCGCCCGCCGAGCCCGGCACGGGGCAGACCAAGGGCGAGATCAAGGCCATGCGCGATTTCAAGATGCTGGACTTCAACGGCGACGGCAAGCTCAGCCGCACCGAGGTCAAGCTCTTTCCCCGCCTGGCGGCCGCGTTTGACGAGGCGGACACGGACGGCGACGGCTATGTGTCGTACGAAGAGGTTCGCGTCTTCGCCGCCAGATACCGCGCGGAGCGGGACCGCAACAAGGCAGCCCAGGCCGCCCGCCAGCCCGCCTCCGGCAGCCAGCCCTGAGCCCGCCCGGGTGGACGGCTGCCCATCCCCTCCCGCAGGCAAGCGCGCCGCGCGGGCAGCCAGATCCTGGTTAAAAAAGGTGTTTTAGGCTTATTGGATAAGCACCTTCAGCTATATTTTCAGGAGCATCACCCCGCAGGCGCCGCTGGGGATGGGAAGCCGATCCGCACAAGGGACGGGCTGCGGGCGGCAGCATTGCGCGCCACCGGCCAAAAAATGCAAAAGAAGCAAGGACCAGCCACTGCGGGCAGCGCGGTACCGGTGCCACCGGCCCAGCACGCAGCGCAGGCGGCGGCGGGCTAGAGGCCGCCCGTGCGCTTGATCTTGGGGTCCGAGTACGTCAGCGGCTCGTTCTTGACCTGCTGGGCCAGGCGCTCCTGCAAGGTCATCCGGTTGATGTCCTGCGCCACTTCCACCGCACTGCCGCTGGCCCGCCACATCGACTGGATGAGCTCCAGCAGCTGCTTGTAGATTGGCTCCTTGGGCGGCTCTGGCGGTTCTTCCACGGTGTCCTTTTTTTTCACCTCGGTCCAGTCCCGGTTCGCCACGTCGGGCGCCGACGGCTTGTCGGGCTCGCGCACGATCGCGCCCTCGCCCATCCGGTCCATGGACTCGACGGGGTTGGATGCGTTGATGGGACGCACCGGTGGCGCGCCAGAGGCGCCAGTGGAATACAAATCAGCGCCCTGAGGACGCCAACTCGGCGATCGATCGACAGGTGGCATTTGCATGGCAATGGCCCGTAGTTGAGATGAATGACAGAGGGTCTTTTGGCCTCTTCGTACATTCATTACGGCAAAAAGAAGGGGAAATTTAGGTCTTTTTCACCGATTGCCCAAAATTAAGGGTTTTCACCTACCTTTGTCGCGATTTTCAGGCCGCCAAAGGGCCTGATGAATGGCCGGACGCGCGGATTGAACACGCACGCGGTGGCAACCACGCGGGTTGCGTGTTGCTTTTTGGGGTGGAATGCCGCCGGCAGCCGCCAGCGGCGGGCCCGAAACGCCCACCATGGGCTACCGGCGATCCTGTGCGGGAAGGGCCCCGGCATGGCGGGGCTGGCGCGTCAGAGGAAGCGTTCGAGCAGCCGGCGCGAATGCCGGTCCAGCGCGGTGGTGTCCTGGACCCGGAACTGGACCCCGTCCCCGCCCGCGATCAGCAGCCGGGTGCGCCCCCCCAGCCTGCGGATGTCTTCCTCGGCCTTGAGCACCAGCTTGGCGGGTCCGCGATCGGTCTCCACATCCCAGGTGCTGGGGGTCGAAAAGCTCGACACGGCAACGATTTTTTCAATAGTGGGCACAAACTCGCGCACTTCCAGCTCTTCTTCGATGAGCTGGCGCGCGGTGGCCTCCAGCTGGTCGAGCCGGTCGATCCACAGCAGCTCGTGGCCATCCGAACCGATCAAGGAGAGCCCGTGCGCCGGCGCGGCAATGGGGAAGGCCCGCACGGGCGTGATGCCTTCGTGGACGGTGCCATCGGGCAGGGTCAGGACCAGCCGGCCGTGCGGGTTGCGGGCCAGGGTGAATTCAGGCTGCGACACCAGGGTGAAGGTGGTTGTGTTCATGGCGGTTCCCACGGTGGCGGTCACGAATTGCCGGCCGGGTGGGCCGGGTGCAGCAGGCTGCTGTCGATGATGACGCCGGCGGCCTGCGCGTCTTCCTCGGCGCGGCGGGCCTGGGCTTCGTACAGCCGCCAGTAGGCGCCCTGTTTCTCCATGAGTTCGTCGTGGGGGCCCACTTCCACCACCTCGCCGCGGTCCATCACCACCAGGCGGTCGGCCTTGCGCAGGGTGGACAGGCGGTGGGCGATGGCGATGGTGGTGCGGCCCTGCACCAGGTTGTCCAGTGCCTTCTGGATTTCCTTCTCGGTCTCGGTGTCCACGGCCGAGGTGGCCTCGTCGAGGATCAGGATGCGCGGGTCGATCAGCAGCGCACGCGCGATGCTGATGCGCTGGCGCTCACCGCCCGACAGGCCCTGGCCGCGCTCGCCCACCAGCGAGTCGTAGCCGTGCGGCAGGCGCAGGATGAACTCGTGCGCGTGGGCCGCGCGGGCGGCCGCCACGATCTCCTCGCGCGTGGCCTCGGGCTTGCCGTAGGCGATGTTCTCGGCGATGGTGCCGAAGAAAAGGAAGGGCTCCTGCAACACCAGGCCGATGTGGCGCCGGTAGTCGGCCACGGCGAAGCGGCGGATGTCCACGCCATCGACCTGGATGGAGCCGTCGCTCACGTCGTAGAAGCGGCTGATCAGGTTCACCAGGGTGCTCTTGCCCGAACCGCTGTGTCCCACCAGGCCGATCATCTCGCCGGGGCGGATGTCCAGGTCCAGCCCCTTGATCACCGCGCGGCTGCCGTAGCGGAAGCCCACGTTGCGCATGGCGATGGCGCCCTGCACCTTGTCCACCTTCACCGGCTGGGCCGGGTCGGGCACGTTGCTCACGTGGTCCAGGATGTCGAAGATGCGCTTGGCACCGGCCGCCGCCTTCTGCGTGACCGAGACGATGCGGCTCATGGAGTCGAGCCGGCTGTAGAAGCGCCCGATGTAGGCGATGAAGGCCGTGAGCACGCCCACCGTGATCTGGTTGCGCGACACCAGCCAGATGCCGAAGGCCCAGACCACGAGCAGGCCGATTTCGGTGAGCAGCGACACCGTGGGGGTGAACAGCGACCAGGTCTTGTTGAGCTTGTCGTTGACCTCCAGGTTGTGCTGGTTGGCGTCGCGAAAGCGCTGGGCCTCGCGCTTTTCCTGGGCGAAGGCCTTGACCACGCGGATGCCGGGGATGGTGTCGGCCAGCACGTTGGTGACCTCGGACCAGACCCGGTCGATCTTCTCGAAACCGGTGCGCAGGCGGTCGCGCACGGTATGGATCATCCAGGCGATGAAGGGCAGCGGCACCAGGGTGACCAGCGCCAGCCAGGGGTTGATGGAGAACAGGATGGCCGCCGTCATCATGATCATGAGCACATCGGTCACGAAATCCAGGGCATGCAAGGAAAGGAAAACGTTGATGCGGTCTGTCTCCGAGCCGATGCGCGCCATCAGGTCACCGGTGCGCTTGCCCCCGAAATAGTCGAGCGACAGGCGCAGCAGGTGCTCGTAGGTGGTGGTGCGCAGGTCAGCGCCGATGCGCTCGGACACCAGCGCCAGGATGTAGGTGCGCGCCCAGGACAGGCCCCAGGCCGCCAGGGCGGACAGCAGCAGGCCGCTCAGGTACAGCAGCACCAGGCCCGGTTCGATCTGCTTGCCGTTCTGGAACGGGATGAGGATGTCATCCATCAGCGGGATGGTGAGGTACGGCGGCACCAGGGTGGCGGCGGTGGAGGCCAGCGTCAGCCCGAAGCCGGCCGCCAGCTGCTTGCGGTAGGGCCGGGCAAAGCGCCACAGGCGCAGCAGCACCCAGGTGGAGGTCTGGGGCGGCTGGGCGCGGGCACAGGCCGGGCACTCCTCCGTATCGGGGGGCAGCGGCGTGTGGCAGGTGGGACAGGTGGGCTCGTCGGCCTCCTCGGCGGCGTCCGCCTCGCCCCGCGCGCTTTGCTGCTCGAAACGCTGCACCAGGCGCAGTGCCTGGGCATGCTGTGACAGGGTGAAGCGCCACAGGGCCAGGCGCGCCCGCGCATCGTGCAGTTCCAGCGAACCCACGCCCCCGTGGTCCTGCAGGCGCAGGGCCAGGCCGTCGCCCAGGGGCCAGCCGCGCCAGGCGGTGGTACCCGGATCGCAGGCCAGCAGGCGCTCGGACGTCACCACCACCCAGCCCGCCGCGAAACGCAGGGCCGTGCTCAGGTCAACCTGGAGCGCTGCCAGTACGTTCTCTTTGGGAGCGAGCATGGCCCGCAAATCGGCCCCCACGGGGCCGGAAAAGACACCCGAGGCGTCCACAGAATGGTGATGTTGCATTTTTGGTTGGTATTTCCGCCCCCGGCAGCCTGCGGTGACCGATCTCGCGAAAGCGCGAATTCTCCCCCATACTGCGCCCCACGGCGCGGCGGCGTCCCGCTGTAACGTGTGCGGCAGTCATCTGGCTGACACCGCATCCCGGCTCCAGTCTGGCGCACAATCATCGTCCACAAAGTCACCTTTTCCCAGCAAGGCCCGCAAAAGGCCGGAAACACACCCGCTGCAATCCATGGCGAAACTCAACGATATCCAACTGCTTCGCATCAACTACCTGCGCGGCCCCAATATCTGGACCTACCGGCCCGTGCTGGAGGTCTGGCTGGACCTGGGGGAACTGGAGGACCATCCCTCCAACCTCCTCCCCGGCTTCAACGAGCGCCTCACCGCCTGGCTGCCCGCGCTGATCGAGCACCACTGCGGCGTGGGCGAGCGCGGCGGGTTCCTGCAGCGCCTGCAGGAAGGCACCTGGTGCGGCCACGTGCTGGAGCACATCGTGATCGAGCTGCTGAACCTGGCGGGCATGCCTACCGGCTTCGGCCAGACCCGCAGCACCTCGCAGCGCGGCGTGTACCGCATGGTGTTCCGCGCCCGCGACGAGCAGGTGGCGCGCATGGCCCTGGCCCAGGGCCATGGCCTGATCATGGCGGCGATCAACGACGAGCCCTTTGACGTGCAGGCCGCCGTGGCCCGCGTGCGCACCGAGGTCGATGACCAGTACCTGGGCCCCAGCACCGCCTGCATCGTGACGGCCGCCACCGACCGGGGCATCCCGCACATCCGCCTGAACGACGGCAACCTCGTGCAGCTGGGCTATGGCGCCAGCCAGCGCCGAATCTGGACGGCCGAGACCGAATTCACCAGCGCCATCGCCGAGGGCATCGCGAGCGACAAGGACCTGACCAAGAGCCTGCTCAAGTCCTGCGGCGTGCCCATTCCCGAAGGCCGCGTGGTCAACAGCCCCGAGGAAGCCTGGGAAGCGGCCGAGGACATCGGCCTGCCCGTGGTGGTCAAGCCCTCCGACGGCAACCACGGCCGGGGCGTGACGCTGGACCTGCGCAAGAAGGAAGACATCGAGGCGGCCTACCACGTGGCCTACCCCGAGGGCAGCGACGTGATGGTCGAGAGCTTCATCCCCGGCGACGAGCACCGCCTGCTGGTGGTGGGCGGCAAGGTGGTGGCCGCGGCGCGCGGCGAGGTGGTCAGCATCACCGGCAACGGGCGCTCCACCGTCAAGGAACTGATCGACACCCAGCTCAACTCCGACCCGCGCCGGGGCTATGAGGAAGAGTACCCGCTCGAAATCATCGACCTGGCGACCGACACCAAGGTGCAGCTCGAGCTCAAGCGCCAGGACCTCGACGCCAGCTCCGTGCCCGCCGCCGGCCGCCAGGTGGTGGTGCAGCGCAACGGCAACGTGGCCGTGGACTGCACCGACGACGTGCACCCCGAGGTGGCCTACATCGCCCAGCTGGCCGCCAAGGTGGTGGGCCTCGACATCGCCGGCATCGACATGGTGGCCAGGGACATTTCCAAGCCCCTGCATGCCCAGGGCGGCGCCATTGTCGAGGTCAATGCGGGCCCGGGCCTGCTGATGCACCTCAAGCCCGCCGTGGGCGCGCCGCGCCCGGTGGGGCAGGCGATCGCGGAACACCTGTTCCCGTCCGAGGACGGCGATGGCCAGGCCGGCCGCATTCCGGTGGTGGGCGTGGCCGGCACGCGCAGCACCTCGACCATCGCACGCGTGGTGGCGTGGCTGCTGCACCTGGGTGGGCACCACACGGGCCTGGCCTGCCGCGAAGGCCTGTTCCTGGACCGCCGCTGCGTCGAGACCACGGACTGCGCCCACTGGGAAGCCGCCCACCGCCTGCTCATGAACCAGATGGTGCAGGCCGCCGTGATCGAAAGCGACGCGCGCACCATCCTGCGCGACGGCCTCGCCTACGACCGCTGCCAGGTGGGCGTGGTCACCGACATGGACGGCGTGGAAACGCTGGCCGAATTCGACGTGCACGAGCAGGACCAGATGACCAAGGTGATGCGCACCCAGGTCGACGTGGTGCTGGCCGAGGGCGCCGCCGTGCTGAACGCGGCCATCCCCCAGGTGGCAGACCTCGCCCCGCTGTCGGATGGCGCCGTGGTGCTGTACGCCCAGGACGCCACGCTGCCCGTGATCGTGGAGCACCGCGCCACGGACAACGGCCGCGCCGTGGTCGTGAAGAATGGCCGCGTGGTGCTGGCCACCGGCAGCGCCGAGCACGTGCTGGGCTCGCTGTCGGACCTCACCTTCGGGCGCAACGCCGTGGTGCCGGACACCGATGCCCTGCTGGCCGCCATCGGCGCGGCGTGGGCGCTCAACATCGCCCCCGACCTGATCGGCGCGGGCATCAAGACCTTCGAGCCCGACCTGCCGGCGCCAGTGGGCCTGCCTTCCTGATCCGCCCGTAGAGAACCGAACGCCCGCGACTTGAACGGGGCCCGCGAGCCCCGAACGATTACTGAAAGAGACCCCATGGATGTATCCCGCACCCGGGCCCTGCGCGGCCCCAACCTCTGGAGCCGCCACATGGCCATCGAGGCCGTGGTTGCCTGCACCGAAGCCGAACGCGCCGTTGGCCAGATGCCCGGATTCGAAGCGCGGCTGCGGGCGCTGTTCCCCGCCATCGGCGTCCTTCATGCCGAAGGGAGCACCGACATTTCCCTGGCGCACGTGCTGCAGACGGCCGCGCTGAACCTGCAGGCCCAGGCCGGCTGCCCCGTGACCTTCGCGCGCACCACCGCCACCACCGACGCGGGCGTGTACCAGGTCGTGGTCGAGTACAGCGAAGAGGCCGTGGGCCGCCAGGCGTTCGAAGACGCCCAGCAGCTCATCCAGGCCGCGCTCGGCCACGGCGGCTTCGATGCCGACGCGGTGATCGCCAAGCTGCGCGAGCTCGACGAAGACGAGCGCCTGGGCCCGAGCACCGGCTCCATCGTGGATGCGGCCGTGGCGCGCGGCATCCCCTACCGGCGCCTCACGCGCGGCAGCCTGGTGCAGTTCGGCTGGGGCTCCAAGCAGCGCCGCATCCAGGCCGCCGAGGTCGACTCGACCAGCGCCGTGGCCGAATCCATCGGCCAGGACAAGGACCTGACCAAGCGCCTGCTGCATGCGGCCGGCGTGCCGGTGCCGCTGGGCAAGCCGGTCGAGACGCTCGACGAGGCCTGGGAAGTGGCCCAGAAGGTGGGCCTGCCCGTGGTCGTGAAGCCGCAGGACGGCAACCAGGGCAAGGGCGTGACGGTGAACATCACCGACCGCGCGCAGCTCGAGGAAGCCTTCCGCACCGCAGCCGAATACGGCACGGTGATGGTCGAGCGCTTCCTGCCAGGCCACGATTTCCGCCTGCTCGTGGTGGGCGACCAGCTCGTGGCCGCCGCGCGCCGCGAGCCGCCCCAGGTGCTGGGCGACGGCCAGCACACGGTGCGCGAACTGGTCCACCAGGTCAACCTGGACCCGCGCCGTGGCGAAGGCCACGCGACCTCGCTCACCAAGATCCGCCTGGATGACATCGCCGTGGCCCGCCTGGCCATGCAGGGCCTGACGCCCGACTCGGTGCCGCCCAAGGGCCAGCGCGTCATCCTGCGCAACAACGCCAACCTGTCCACCGGCGGCACCGCCACCGACGTGACCGACGACGTGCACCCCGAGGTCGCCGCGCGCGCCGTGGCCGCGGCGCAGATGGTGGGCCTGCACATCTGCGGCGTCGACATGGTGGCCGAAACCGTGCTGCGCCCACTGGAAGAGCAAGGCGGCGGTTTCGTCGAGGTGAATGCCGCCCCCGGCCTGCGCATGCACCTGGCACCCAGCTACGGCAAGCCGCGCAACGTGGGCCAGGCCATGGTGGACAAGCTGTACGCCCATGGCGACGACGGCCGCATTCCGGTCGTGGCGGTCACGGGCACCAATGGCAAGACCACCACGGCGCGCCTGATCGCCCACCTGTTCACGGCCCAGGGCCTGCGCGTGGGCATGACCAACACCGACGGCGTGTACGTGAACGGCCGCCAGATCGACAGCGGCGACTGCAGCGGCCCCAAGAGCGCGCGCAACGTGCTGCTGCACCCCGAGGTGGACGCGGCCGTGTTCGAGACGGCGCGCGGCGGCATCCTGCGCGAAGGCCTGGGCTTCGACCGCTGCCAGGTGGCCGTGGTCACCAACATCGGCGCGGGCGACCACCTGGGCCTGAACTACATCACCACGGTGGAAGACCTCGCCGTGCTCAAGCGCGTGATCGTGCAGAACGTGGCCACCACGGGCTATGGCGTGCTCAACGCCGCCGACCCCATCGTGGCGGCCATGGCGCCCGCCTGCCCCGGCAAGATCATCTTCTTTGCGAGCGACCGCCACCACCCCGTGATGGCCACGCACCGCGCGCAGGGGCACCGCACCGTGTACGTGGACGGCGACTCCATCGTGGCCTCGGAAGGCTCGTGGCGCGAGACCATCCACCTGCGCGACGTGCCCATCACGCGCAACGGCAAGATCGGCTTCCAGGTCGAGAACGTCATGGCCTCCGTGGCCGCCGCCTGGGGCGTGGGCATGCCCTGGCAGACCATCCGCCGCGGCCTGTCGGGCTTTGTGAACGACAGTGACAACGCGCCCGGCCGCTTCAACATCATGGACTACCGGGGTGCCACCGTGATCGCCGACTACGGCCACAACCCCGACGCCATGCGCGCCCTGGTGGGTGCCGTGGACGCGCTGCCCGCCAAGCGCCGCAGCGTGGTCATCAGCGGCGCGGGCGACCGCCGCGACGAGGACATCCGCGACCAGACCGTGATCCTGGGTGCCGCGTTCGACGACGTGATCCTGTACCAGGACGCCGCGCAGCGCGGCCGTGCCGACGGCGAAGTGATGGCCCTGCTGCGCGAAGGCCTGGTGGGCGCATCGCGCACCACGCACGTGGAAGAGATCCGCGGCGAATTCATTGCCATCGACGCCGCCCTGGCGCGCCTGCAGCCCGGCGACCTGTGCCTGGTGCTGGTGGACCAGGTGGAGGAAGCGCTGGCCCATCTGGCACAGCGCTGCGCCGACGCCGGGGCCACGGCGTGACGAAATCATCCACCGCCACCGCCACCGGCCTGCGCCGTGCCCGCCGCTGGGCCATGGCGGCGGCGTGCGCACTGGCCGTGGTGCTGCCGGCGCTGGCGGCCACGGGCGAGAAGATCGGCACGGTGGACACCGCCTTCCAGTGGCTGGGCCGCGACCACGACATCATCGTGGAGGCCTACGACGACCCCGGCGTGCAGGGCGTGACCTGCTACGTCTCGCGCGCGCGCACCGGCGGCATCAAGGGATCGCTGGGCCTGGCCGAGGACCGGGCCGAGGCCTCCATCGCCTGCCGCCAGGTCGGGCCCATCAGCTTCCCCGAGCCGCTCAAGAAGCAGGAAGAAGTCTTCAGCGAACGCATGTCCATCCTGTTCAAGCGCCTGCGCATCGTGCGCATGGTGGACGCCCCGCGCAACACGCTGGTGTACCTGACGTATTCAGAAAAGCTGGTGGACGGCTCCCCTCAGAACAGCGTGACCGCCGTGCCCGTGGACCGCGCCACGGCCATCCCGCTGCGCAAGTGACAAGCGGTCGTCGTCCGTCGCCGTAGCGGGACGTACGTCACCACCAACAGAAAAGGGGCCTTGAGCCCCTTTTCTTTTGATAAAAACAGCCTCTACCGCTTGACTGGTAATCGTTAGAAGCTATTAATTCAATAGCATCCCCTCATCCAGCCTGCTGCGCCGCAATCTGCCGCAGCGCCTGCTCGAACACCTCCACCGGCTGCCCACCCTGGATCAGGTGCCGCTCATTAATGATGATCGCCGGCACGGAATTAATGCCGCTTTGCAGATACAACTGCTCCCGCTCGCGCACCTCGTCCGTGAAGCGGTCCGACGCCAGCAGCGCACGCGCCTCGGCCACATCCAGCCCCACCTCGCCCGCCACCCGCGCCAGCACCTCGTGGTTGCTCGGGTCTTGCCCATCGGTGAAATAGGCCTTGAACAGTGCCTTCTTCAGCGCGGGCTGCACGCCCTGCTCTTCGGCCCAATGCAGCAGCCGGTGCGCATCGAAGGTGTTGTAGATGCGGCTGCGTTTGTCCATGCTGAAGGTAAAGCCCAGCTCCGCGCCGCGCGCCGCGATGGCCTCGCGGTTTTTCTGGCTCTGCGCAGGCGTCGCGCCGTACTTTTCTTGCAGGTGCTCGCCGATGTCCTGCCCCTCGGGGCCCATCTGCGGGTTCAGCTCGAATGGCTGAAAGTGCAGGTCCAGCGCCACCTCGTCCTTGAGGCGGTCCGCCGCCTGCTCCAGCGACCGCAGGCCGATGATGCACCAGGGGCAGGAGACATCGGAGACGAAATCGATCTTGAGGGTGGTGGGGTTGGGCATGGGAGGGCCTTGGGAAGGGAAGAAGGACGGGATGGTAGGCGGGGTGGGATAACCGTGGTGGGAGGGGGTTTACTGAGCAGGTCGGCGCCGCCGACTGCGAAGCGGCCAGTGATGTCGGCCCCCTGAGCTCACGGTCCAGGTCACGCAGCGGTCATGCATGCACCAGTGACTTCTCGGACCCAGCGGCCGGTTGCAAAGGGCTGCAGGCCCTGCCATCCAGCCGGTACGTTCACCACGCCTGAACGTCCGCTGACCCGGGCCAATCCGGCGTGAACCTGCATGCGGCCTATTGAACCCGCAGCACCTCAAACTGCTGTCGGATTGGAGCGACCTGTATCGACACCTCATCCCCCTCGCATTTGCCCAGCATGGCCCTGCCCAGTGGCGCTTCGCTGCTGATGACCTGAACGGGCTGGGCGCAGTTGACCAGCTTCATGCTGCCCCCATCCGGACCGAGAAAGAGCTGCTGCCGCTTGTCGTCGGAATCGACCAGGCAAACCAGTGCGCCGAGCTGTATACCTTTGCTGGCGTCGTAGGGTCGCGGGCGGAATTGGCGCCAATTGGCCATCGCCTGGCGGATGGCTTCGGCGCGCCGGGCTTGGCCGGTGGCCAGGTAGGCGGCTTCGAGTCCCAATGTGTCGTATTTGTTTTCGGCGATGTTTTCTTCGTGGGTCGCCGTTTCATGGGCCGCACGCACTGCCTGTTCGGCTTGCAGCAGGTCTTCGGCGAGCCGTTCCAGCACCTGCTGCCGCAGCAAGAATTTATCCATGATGAAGGGTCGGCATCTCGACAAGCGGGGGTGGGTCTTGATTGCGAAGGGCTCCGGGCTCCACCAGCCTTGGACGCTTCTGTCGGCTGCGGGTTGACGTCAGCCCTGGGCACTGTCCTGTCGTCCATTTCGGTGCATCGAACGGCAGGAACTGGCCGATGGTACCCATTCGCGAACGCGGGGCGCATGCCCGCAACCCGCCTGAAGCTGCGGCCCGCCAAAGCCGAGCGATCTCTAGGCGCGTCCCCTCAACTCCGTCTTCAACACCTTCCCATAACTATTCTTGGGCAACCCCTCCACCCACCGATACACCTTCGGCCGCTTGAACCGCGCGATGTGCGCCCCGCACAGCGCGTCCAGCACCGCATCCCCCACCGGCCCACCCTCGCCCGCCACCAGGTAGGCCACCACCACCTCGCCCCACTCGGCATCGCGCTGGCCCACCACGGCCACCTCGCGGACCTGGGGGTGCAGCAGCAAAACCTCTTCCACCTCGCGCGGGTAGATGTTGCTGCCGCCGGAGATGATCACGTCCTTCGACCGGTCCTTCAGCGTCAGGAAGCCATCCGCATCCAGCGCGCCCAGGTCGCCGGTGTGCAGCCAGCCGCCCTGCAGCGTGCGCGCGGTGGCGTCGGGGTTGTTCCAGTAGCCGGGCATGACGGTGTCGCCGCGCACCAGCACCTCGCCGGTCTCGCCCGTGGGCAGGGGCTGGCCTTGGGCGTCGGCCACGCGCACCTCCACCAGCGACTGCGCCACGCCGACCGAGGCCATGCGCTCAGGCCAGCGGGGGTGGGTGGTGTCGGCCAGGTGCGCGCGTGACAGCGCGGTGATGGTCATGGGGCTTTCGCCCTGGCCATAGATCTGCACGAAGCGGTCGTTGCCCATCACCGCCATGGCGGTGCGCAGGTCATCGGCGTACATGGGGCCACCGCCGTAGACGATCGTCTTGAACCCCTGCACGTCGGCGCCCGTGGCGCGCACATGCTCCACCAGGCGGTGCACCATGGTGGGCGCGGCAAACAGGGTGAGCTGGCCCACGGATGCAGCCAACTGCACCAGCTCGGCGGGGTCGAAGCCGCCAGACGCCGGCACCACGTGCCGCCCGCCGCGCAGCACCTGGGCGTAGTTGTACAGGCCCGCGCCGTGCGACATGGGCGCGGCGTAGACCATGGCGTCGCCGGGCAGCACGTCGTCCACGTCGGTGAAGTAGCAGGCCGTCGTGGCCAGCAGGTTGCGGTGCGTCTGCATCACGCCCTTGGGCCGGCCGGTGGTGCCGGATGTGTAGAACAGCGATGCGATGTCGTCCGGGGCACGGTCGTGCACGGGCATGGGCGCATCATGCTGTTGCACGGCCTGCTGGTAGTCGGCAGAGCCCAGCAGCAGGGTGGCTGCAGGGTCTGCGCCGGCCTCGCGCGCGGCGGGGTGCAGGGCCTCGGACACCAGCGCCACGCGCGCACCGGAGTCGGCCAGCACGTAGGCCAGCTCCTTGGCGTGCAGCTTGTAGTTGACGGGCACGGACACGGCGCCGGCCCACACGATGGCGTGCAGCGCCTCCAGGTACTCGGGCGCGTTGACGGCGTAGATGGCCACGCGGTCGCCGGGCAACACGCCGTAGCGTGTACGCAGGCTGGCGGCCAGCGCGGCGGTGCGTGCGCCCAGCGTTTGGTAGTCGAAGAGCACTTGGTCGCCCTGCAGCACGGCGGGCTGGTGGGCATGCAGTTGCGCGCTGCGGCGCAGCAGGTGGGCGATATTCATCGGGCGCCCCGCGCGCCGAGGATGGTGGTGCCTGCCCTGCTGGTACTGCTTGTATTGCTTGCCCTGCTGGTCGTCGCCGCTTGCCGCATGCCTTGCCTCCTTGCCATGAGACAGCCACTGTACGCAAGAGAGGCCCGGGCGCACAGTCGCTCCACTACGCAAGGGGAAACCCGGGTGGGCCGCAGGGCTGGCAGCCGGCGCCGCGATGCACCTGGTTACCAGATGCCCGCAATTCCCCACAAGCCGTGGCGTTGAAAGCGCGCACCCTAGACTGCACCTGACACCGCACGCCGCCCCACCGCCTTCTGGCACGGGCAGCGTGACAGCCCCCTCCATTTCACGGCCTTGCAGGCCCGCACCGCATGACTCCAGAACAGCAAAAATCCATTCTCACCATCGCCTTGCTGGCCGCGTTTGCGGACGGCACCAAGGACGACGCCGAGCGTGAAGAGATCCGCCGCATCGCCCAGTCGCTGGCGGGCGACAGCGGCATGGCCGACCTGCCGCGCATTTACCAGGACGTGCTGCTCAAGCGCACCACGGTGCAGGCCGCAGCCGCCGCGCTGACCGACCCCGGCCACCGCCAGCTGGCCTACGAGATGGCGGTGTGCGTGTGTGACGTGGACGGCCGGCAGACGCCGGCGGAGGCGCAGTTCCTGGCCACGCTCAAGTCCGCGCTGCAGCTGGGCGCGCAGCAGACCGCCGCCTTCGAGCACGAGGCCGATGCGCTGGTGGATGTGGCCGAGAAGGCGCCGCCCTCGGCCGTGCCCTGGGGGGTGGCGGGTGCTGCCACCGGTGCTGCGGCCTATGCAGCAGCGGCCGCGTCGGCGCCTTCTTCTTCGTCGTCTGCATCCGTGCCGGTGCCCGCACCCGCAGGCCCGGGCGATGCCGAGCTGGACAAGTCCATCCTGAACTACGCGATGCTCAACGGCGCTCTGGAGCTGCTGCCGCAGTCGTGGGCGTCGATGGCCATCATCCCGATGCAGGTGAAGATGGTCTACGGCATCGGCAAGGCGCACGGCGTGGAGCTGGACCAGGGCCACATCAAGGAGTTCATCGCCGCGGCGGGCGTGGGCATGACGTCGCAGTACCTGGAGCAGTTTGGCCGCAAGCTGCTCGGCGGCCTGCTGAGCAAGGTGGCGGGCCGCACCATTGGAGGCGTAGGCAGCGCGGCCACCGGCATGGCGTTTTCGTTTGCCACCACGTATGCGCTGGGCCAGGTGGCCAAGCGCTACTACGCGGGCGGCCGGGTGATGAGCACCGCCATGCTGCGCGACAGCTTTCAGAACCTGCTGGGTCCGGCCAAGCAGATGCAGTCGCAGTACCTGCCGCAGATCCAGCAGAAGGCCGCCACGCTGGATGCGGGCAAGATCATGGCCATGGTGCGCGGCGCCTGACCCACGGGGCCCGGCAAGATTGCTATATTTTTAATAGCTTCTAGCGCTTGACAGACAGGCGCTAGCGGCTCATTCAAGGCCCGATCCCGGGGCCCGCCGCATGCGCGCAGGGGCGCCGGCGCGCGGCGCGGGCCCGGCGGCGCTGCAGCCGCGCCACGCGCGCACAGGCCCTGTGGCGCCAACACCGGCCCATGACAGAATCGGCCCATGCTCGACCACACGGATCCTGTCGCCTCCATCATCCCGGCCATGTCGCTCGATTCACCGTCCGACAACGCCATGACGGCGCTCTCCCGGCTGGCGCTGGGGCCCGTGAACACCGCGTACTACCTGGCCGTCTTCGAGCGCTTTGACAACACCGGCCGCACCACCACCACCTGGAACTGGGCCGCGTGCCTGGCCACGCTCAACTGGATGCTGTTTCGCCAGTTGTGGAGCGCCGCGCTGGTCTACGTGGCGGCCGCCGAGGGGCTGGCGCTGATCGTGTTCGGCGTCGGCCGCTCCTTCCTGCAGTGGCCGCCGGGGGTGGAACTGGGGGTGCTGGGCGCCTTCGCCGTCCTGGCCTTCGCGGTGCCCGGCCTGTATGGCAACGCCATCCTGTATGCCGACATCCGCAAGCGGGTGGCGCGCGCCCTGGCCGCCTCCCGCACCCTGCCCGAGGCCAGCGCGCTGCTGGAGAAGCAGGCCAGCTCGCGCAAGCGGCTGCAGGCGCTGGTGCTGGCCAACCTGGTGCTGGTGGCCGCGGCGGCGCTGGCCTACCTGGCCTGGGCCCCTTCGGCCACCAGGCCCTTGGCACTGGAACCGGCGGTGACCGTCGCCCAGGCCACCGCGACAGCCGCGTCCAGGCCCGGCGCGGCGGCGTCTTCTGCACCAGCACCAGCACCAGCGCCCGCCCCCGCACCGGCACCGGTACCTGCATCCACGCCCGCTGCCTCGGCCCCCATGCCGAGCACCTCCGCCGCCGCGGCGACGGCGGCGCCCCCCGCCACCGGTGCCGCGTCCACGGCGGCGGCACCGCCCGGGGCACCAGCGGCCGCGCCGGCAGGCAAAACCCCGCCACCGGCCACCCAGGCAGCGCCCGCCACCGCGAGCCCTTCCGTACCCACGGCCCCCACGGCGGCGCCGGCCGCCAGCGCGCCAGTCTCCGTGCCGGCCACCAAGGCCACCTCCAAATCCCCGGCCAAGGCAGCACCCGGCGCGGCCAGCAAACCAGCGCCCGCCGCCGAGCCAGCAAGCCGCGCGGCCTCCACCGCGAAGCCTTCCAAGGCGGCCAAGGCACCACCCGCCCCAGCCGCTGCTCCAGCGGCCTCCACCACCCAGCCCACCGTGGGCACCGCGGCGGGCTACTACATCAACGTGGGGCTCTTTGCCGACGAAGCCAACGCCCGCAAGGCCCAGGCCCGGCTGCTCAACGAAGGGCTGCCTGCCTTCCGCCAGGAGCTGAACAGCGCCAAGGGCCGCCGCATCCGTGTCCGCGTGGGGCCCTACGAAAGCCGCGCGCAGGCCGACGCGGCGGCCGGGTCGATCCGGGCGATGGCGCTGGAAGCCGTGGTCTTCAGGCAATAGACAAATAAATAGGCGCGGGCCCGCGCGCAGCGGCCCACCCGGGCGCCGGGCGCGCCGTCCTACGCCCCGGGCGCGCTGGCGCCGACGCCCGCACCCCAGGCGCGCCGGTAGGCTGCATGCACCACACCGCCGCCGCCATGAACCGCACGCCCCGCCCTGCCCTGCATCTCTCCACGCGCCGCCTGGCCACCATCGCGGCCGTGGCCGCGGGCGCGTTGCTGGCCACCGCCTGTGCGCCATGGCGCATCTGGACGGTGGCGGAGCTGGCCCGTGGCGCGCGGCCCTTCACCGCACACCCCGCCCAGCCGGACAAACGCCTGCTGGTCGTGGGCGACAGCACCGCCGTCGGCACCGGGGCCAGCACGCCCGCGCAAAGCCTGCCGGGCCTGATCGGCCAGCAGCACCCGCGGTGGCGCATCGACAACCTGGCGGCCAATGGCGCACGGTTTGCCGACGTGGCCGCGCAGCTGGAGCGCGCGGACGGTGGCTACGACATGGTGCTCGTGCTCGCGGGCGGGAACGACGTGATCCGCTTCACGCCCGCGGACACGCTGCGCGCCGAGCTGCAAAGGACCATGTCGCTGGCCCTGCAGAAAGGGCGCCGCGTGGTGCTCATGCCCTGCGGCGACGTGGGCCATGCACCGTTCTTCGCGCCGCCGCTGTCCTGGGTCATGTCGCGCCGTTCGAAGCGCCTGCACGCCCTGGCGCAGGACGCCGCCGCGGACCACGGCGCGCACTACGTGCGCCTGCTCAGGCCCCGGGACCAGGACCCCTTCGTGTCCCGGCGGGACACCTTGAATGCCGCCGACGGACTGCACCCCAGCAGCGCGGGGTACCAGGAGTGGTACCGCGCGCTGGTGGCCCAGGGCGGACTGCCCGCGCCCTGACGGCACGCGCGGGCGCCGCGCGCACCGGATGCAGGCCGCGCCCGCCGGGGCGGCCCGCGTCAGCGCGCCCCGTCGATTTCCGCCAGCCAGTCCTGGACCTGCCGGATGACCCAGCGCGGGTCGTCCAGCGGCAGATCGTGCCCTGCGCGGGGGTGCAGCACCACGGGCACCCGCCACGCGCTGGCCACGGCCTGCGAGCACTGGCTGCGCACCAGGCCGTCCCCGTGGCTCGCCAGCAGCAGGATGCGCGCCACGGGCCCCACCCGGGGCGCACGGTAGCGGGCCGCCGCCACCAGCTGGCGCAGCGCATTGGCGGCCTGCACCGGGCGGCGCGCGCGCACGGCGGCCCAGTCCCGCACCACCTGCTGGCGCTCAGGCGCGCTGTTGCTGGTCAGGCGCAAGACCACCTGCTCGATCTGTTGCGGCGCGCCGCCCCACAGCGCCAGGCGCAGCAGCGCCGCGTAGTTGCGCGGCCGCAGGCGGTGATAGAAGGGGCTGAAAGGGCGAAAGCTCGTGTTGATCAGCACGCAGCCCGCCACCTCCGCGGGGGCCACCCGCGCCCATTCGGTCGCCACCATGGCTCCCAGCGACACGGCCAGCAGGTGGTAGGGCGGCGCGATGCCGCTCCCGGCCAGCGCCTCGCGGCATGCCCGCACCATGGCGGGCACCGACAGCGGCGAAGGCTGGCGGTGGAGCTGGCCGTTGCCGGGCAGGTCGAGCGGCTGCACCCGGTCCCGGGGCAAGGCACGCTCGAAATCCGCCAGGAAGTCCCCCCAGTGGGCGGACTCCCGCGCCAGGCCCCTGAGCAAGATCCACTGGCGCATGGGCGCAGGCCTTCAGTACCACGCGGCCAGGGCGTCCGCCCTGCGCTGCGCGCGCTGCCCCGGTGCGGGCACCCAGCGCCCGTGGCTGCAGGCCGCGCGGGCCAGGAAATCGAGCAGCGACAGATGACGCCGCAGCACGCGCTGCTGCCGGTGGTCGATGAGCGGGTTGAAGATGCCATTGCGCGAGAACAGCTGGCGCGGGTTCTTCTTGATCCACAGCCAGGAGCCCATCTCCAGCGTCAGCGGCAGGAACGTGTGCGCGGGCACATCGCGGCAGGCCTGCAGGTACAGGTGGTCCCACAGGTCGCCGTGCGCCAGGTACTGCGCGCTCTGCGGCTCGATGACGTACGGGTGGTGGCTGTGGGCCTGCAGGAAGATCTCTTGCAGCGCGTGCAGCTCGGCCAGGTGCGCGATGGGCTTGCGCGTGTGGGCAAACGGGAACCACAGGCGGTCCCGGGCGCCAAATCCCGAATGGCAGTCGATGGCGATGCTGAAAGGCCGCGCCAGCAGCTCCTCGGACGCCACCTCGCACAGGGCCTGGCTTTCCGGCTCCATGGCATCGCCCGCGCGCCCCCGGTACCAGGGAAGCCCCGCGCTCACCCGCTGCCCGCCGATCCACGGCGGTACCCGGTCGGTGGCGTCCACCGGCGCGTTGCGCATCAGGTCCACGCCGCGCGGATTGGCGCGCGTGGCGGCCCACATGCCGCCCGGATTGACGATGGGCATGAAGACCATGCGCATGTGCTCGAGCTGGCGGTGCAGCGTGGTGTCCCACTGCAGCCGCATCACCACGTTCTGCAGGTAGGCCAGGACCACCTCGGCGCCGATGCGCTCCAGGCCATGCACGCCACCGAAGAACCCGACCGCCGGAACGTCCGGCGCCGGATTGCCCAGGCTAATGGCATGGATCGGAAAGCAGTGGCCCGAGGCCGTCTGCACCTGCCGCACCACCCGCACCTGCAAGTGGGACGCACCGAGTTCGATGATCTTTTCGAGCGCCAGCAACTCGGGCAGCGTGTTCATGGTGGGTGGCAAGGGTGGCGCGAAACCGGGCGGCAGGGCGGCAGTACAACGAAGAGCGAGCATATGCCCGGCCCGCAGGCACCGGCAACGCCATCGCGCGCCCTGTATGAATTCAGCGAAACGACGCGGAACTGTCACACAAGCGCGTTAACTTGCCCGCAGACAACCTGTTCAAAGAGGCACACGATCATGCTCTGGAGATGGCTCGGACTGCAGCGGCTGCTGGATGAACTCTTCGATGCCCCCGGCTGGCCGAGCTTCGACCTGCCCCGCACCGATGGATGGGCGCATGAAGACGCAGCAGCCACGGCGCAGGACTGAAGTGCGCCGCCTGGCCGTGCTGTGCGGCACCCTCGGCTGCGCGCTGGCCTGGGGCCTGGTGGAGCTGCTGGCGCTCCAGCGCCAGCGCTACCACCAGTGGCGCCAGCGCCACCAGACGCCGGCACACCGCTGACGGCGGCCCGCGGCAGCGCCCGCACGCGGCGGCGGCGGGCATGCGGCCGGCCCCACCGGCACCGCTTCGGGCATGCCTTTCACCCGCTGTTTCAGAAGCCTCTGGCGCAGGCGGGTCTTCACATTTGCGGGGTGTGCCGCAGTCGCACCTAAAATTGCGCACCTTCCCTTCAATGGGGGGAGGCACACTGCAACTCTGAAGCAAAGAAGAATCATCATCATGGCAACTGCAAAGAAAACCCCAGCGCCCGCAAAGAAGACCGTCAAGGCGGCAGCTCCAGCTGCTGCGAAGAAGGCAGCACCCGCCGCCAAGAAGGCAGCGGCACCCGCGAAGAAAGCCGCCGCTCCAGCAGCGAAGAAGGCCGCCGCCCCCGTGGCCAAGCCGGTCGCCGTGGGCATCAAGCCGATCAAGACGGCCTTCAACAAGACCACGCTGATCGCCCACCTGGCCGAGCAGGCTGGCGTGGAACCCAAGGCCACCAAGGCCGTGCTGGCCGCGCTGGAAGCGACCATCCTGGGCTCCGTGCACAAGAAGGGTTCCGGCGAATTCACGCTGCCCGGCCTCATGAAGATCGGCCTGCAGCAGATTCCCGCCAAGAAGAAGCGCTTCGGCAAGGACCCTTTCACCGGTGAAGAGCGCTGGTTCCCCGCCAAGCCCGCCGCGGTGAAGATCAAGACCCGCGCGCTGAAGAAGCTCAAGGACGCAACGGCCTGATAAATCAGCCCGCGCTCCCCAGCGACAAGGACCAGATGCCTCCGGGCGTCTGGTCCTTTTTCTTTGGGCGGCTCAATTGCGCTCCGGTGGACTCAGTTGGGCTGGCAGTGCCCCGTGGCGCCGTCGCAGCCCAGGCAGTCCACCTGCAGCACCAGGCCCGCCACCAGCGGCCGCAGGCCCACCTCGGCCGCGCGCAGCTCCAGCTCGTTGCGCAGCTGTGCGCCGGGCAGCGTGGCCGAGCGCTCGCACCGGCGGCAGGCAATGCGCACGTCGGCCGACGGCGGCGGTGCAAAGGGCCGCAGGCGATACACCGTGTGGCGCCGGTCGCTGCGGTCGTGCAGCAGCACGCCCAGGGCCTGCAGCTCGTGGATGATGCGGTACACCGTGCTGGTGCTCACGTGCGTGCCGCGCAGCAGCATCTGGTGAAAAGCCTCGTCCGCACCCATGCCCGCGCTGCCCGCGGAGTGGATCACCTGCAGCACGCCGATGCGCGCCGTGGTGGGGCGCAGGCCCGCCGTGCGCAGGCGCTGCAGCATGGTCACGGGCTCATTGATGCTTGCGTTCATGGCTGCGCCATGACGGCCACGCGGCGCACGCCAGCGTCGGCATCGGGCTGCCAGCCCCCGCCCAGCGCGCGGTACAGCGCCACCTGCGCCTGCCATTCGGCCTGGTGCAGCTGGGCCGCCATGTCCTGCGCGGCATACAGGGTGCGCTGCGCATCCACCAGCGTGAGCAGCGTCTCGGCCCCGGCGCGGTAGCGCGACTGCGCCAGGGTAGCCGCCTGCTGCGCCTGCTGCACCACCTGTGCCTGCGCCATGCGCTGGGCCTGCGTGCCCGCCACGGCCTGCAGGGCTTGCTCCACGTCGCTCACGGCCGCCACGATGCTGGCGCGGTACTGCGCCAGCAGCTCGGCCTGCCGTGCCTGGGCCGCATCGCGGTCGGCGGCCAGGCGCCCGCCGTTGAAGATGGGCGCCGCCAACGCGGCGGCCAGGCTGTAGAGCGGGTTGTCGAACACGCGCGGCAGGTTGCTGCCCCCGGTGCCCAGGCTGGCGCTCAGGCTGATGCGCGGCAGCAGCGCCGCGCGGGCTGCGGCCACGTCGGCGTGGGCGGCCTGAAGCCGCGCCTCGGCCCGCGCGATGTCGGGCCGCCGCACCAGCAGGTCGGCGGGCGACCCGACAGCGGGCGCCAGCGTCTGCGTGGCGGGCAGCGCGCTGGCCTGCACCACCGGCCACTGCGCCTGGCCCAGCAGCGCGGCCAGCGCCGTGTGTGCGCCCGACACCTGCTGGCGGCGTGCCTCCAGCACCTGCCGCTGCGTGGCCACCAGGCCGCGCTGCTGCGCCTGCTCGAGCTGCGTGGCGGCCCCGGCGCGCGCGCGCGACGCGACCACGGCCAGCACGCGCTCGGCGCTGTGCAGGTTCAGCTCGGCAATCGCCAGGCGCTCGCGCCCGCCCACCAGCTGCAGCCAGGCCTGCGCCACCGCCGCCGTCAGCGTGATCTGCACCGCGCCCCGGTCGTGCACGCTGGCCGTGCGCAGGGCCTGGGCACTGGCGCGCTCAGCACCCAGACGGCCCCAGGCATCGAGCTCGTAGCTTGCGACCAGCGCGGCACCGATCTGGTTGCCGGCCACCTCGGCCTGCCCGCCGGCACGGGCTTGGCGGCGGGCGTCGAGCGTGCCGGTCACGGCGGGCAGCAGGCTGGCGCCGGCGGCCCGCGCCACGGCATCGGCCTGCTGCACCCGCGCGATGGCGGCGGCGAGGTCCGGGCTCTGCGCGTGGGCGGCGTGGATGAGCGCGTCGAGCTCTGCGACGCCGAGCACGGAGACACCCGTCGCCACCCCCTGCGCGGGCGGCACCGGGCTGGCCCACTGCACGGGCAAGGTGGGTGCGGCAGCGGCGTCTTCGGGCAGCGGCTGCACCGCGGCGCAGCCACTGAGCAGCAGCACACCGGCGGCAAGACAGGACACAGAGGCAATACAAGTGCGCATACCAACCATCACAATCATTCGGAAGCCAGGGCCACCACGGGGTCGAGCCCGGCGGCGCGGCGGGCGGGCATGTAGCCGAACACCAGGCCCGTGGCCACGGCGCAGGCAAAGGCACCGCCCATGGCGGTGAGCGAGAAGATCACGGGCACGCCCGACACGATGAGCACCGCGCCCACGGCCAGGCCGATGGCCAGGCCCGCCGCGCCGCCCACCAGCGTGACGAGCACGGCCTCGGTGAGGAACTGGCGCAGGATGTCGCCCTGCCGCGCGCCGGTGGCCATGCGGATGCCGATCTCGCGCGTGCGCTCGCGCACCGTCATCAGCATCACGTTCATCACGCCGATGCCGCCCACCACCAGCGACACGGCCGCGATCAGGCCCAGCATCATGGTCATGGCGTTGCGTGTCTGCGCCTCGGCCTGCAGCTTGGCCGCCGCGTTGCCGATGCGAAAGTCCTCGCGCCCGTGGCGCGACAGCAGCAGGGCGTGCATGGCCTTCTCGGCCGCCTGCACCTGCTCCACCGACGCAGCAGCGACCACGGTGTAGTCGGGCTGGGTCTGCACGCGGTACACGCGCGCGCGGCCCGACTGGTAGGGGATGAACACCATGTCGTCGTAGTTCTGCGCGCCCGAGTCGGCGCCGCGCTCGGCCATCACGCCGATCACCTCGAACGGTGCGTTGCCGATCAGCAGGTGGCGGCCCAGCGGGTTCGGATGGTCCGGAAAGAACTGCGCGCTGGCCTTGTGCCCCAGCACCACCAGCGGCGCCAGGTCGCGGTCTTCGACCGCGCTGTAGTAGCGGCCCTGGGCCACCTTCCAGTGGTGCACGCGGGGCATGTCCTCGCTGGCGGCGAACACGTAGATCTGCCGCTCGACGTTGCCATGGCGCACGGGGATGGGGTCGCCGATGACGGGCATCACGTGGCCGATCTCGGGCAGGCGGGCGATGGCCTCCAGGTCCTCTGCGGTGATCTCGCCCTGCGGCCCGCCCTCGCGCGGGTGGCTGGCGCCCAGGTACATGATGGTCGTGCCCATGGAGCCCATCTGCTCCACCACGCGCTGCTTGGCGCCCTCGCCCACGCCCATCATCACGATGACCGACGCCACGCCGATCACGATGCCCAGCAGCGTGAGCCCGGTGCGCGCGCGGTTGATGCGCATGCCGCGCCAAGCCGAGCGGGCGGCCTCGGCCAATTCGGCCCAGAAGGCGCGGCCGGAACGCTTGCTACTATTTTTATAGCATCTTGCGCTTGCTGGTTGAGCGGTAGAGGCATTTTTTTCTTCCAACGTGCCTGCCACGGCCGCACCGCTGTCCGCCACGATCTCGCCGTCGCGGATCTCGATCACGCGGCGCGCCTGGGCGGCCACTTCGCGGTCGTGGGTGATGAGCACGATGGTGTGGCCCGCATCGGCCAGCTCGTGCAGCAGCGCCATCACCTCGGCGCCGCTGTGGGTGTCCAGCGCGCCGGTGGGCTCGTCGGCCAGGATGATGCGGCCGCCGTTCATCAGCGCCCGCGCAATCGACACGCGCTGCTGCTGCCCGCCCGACAGCTGCGTGGGCCGGTGGTGCAGCTTGTCGGCCAGGCCCAGGCGCGACAGCAGTGCGGCTGCGCGGCGGGTGCGCTCCTCGCGCGGGGTGCCGGCGTAGATGGCGGGCACCTCGACGTTCTCGCACGCCGACTCGGCGCGGATCAGGTGGTAGCCCTGAAAGACGAAGCCGAAGGCCTCGCGCCGCAGCCACGCCAGCTGGTCGGCGTCGAAGCCCGCCACGTCTTCGCCCTGGAAGCGGTAGCTGCCGCTGCTGGGCTTGTCCAGGCAGCCGAGCAGGTTCATGAGCGTGGACTTGCCCGAGCCCGACGCGCCCACGATGGCGACGAACTCGCCCGCGTGGATGGACAGCGAGATGCCACGCAGCACCTCCACCTCGGGCTGCTCGCCACCGCCGTAGCGGCGGCGCACGCCGCGCAGCTCGATCAGCGGCACACCCGGGGCGTCATGCAAGATGCCGTGCAGGGTGTCGTGTTGGGTGCCGGTGCCTGCGGTCACAGCTTGAACCTTTGCGGGCCGCTGCGCGCGGGGCGCTCGCCGGTCACCAGCTGCTCGCCCTCCAGAAGGCCCGAGCGCACCTCGGCCAGGTGGCGGCTTTTCACGGCGACGACGACGGCGCGCTGCTCCACCACGCCATCGGCGCGCAGCACGCGGGCGCTGTGGGTGGCTGCTGCGGCCTTCGCGCCAGCGCCGGCACCAGCGCTGTCACCGTCACCCTCCGCATCAGCTGCCTTGCCACCCGCCGCCTGGCCGCTGGCCGGTCTGGCAGGGCTGGTCGGACTGGTCAGTGCCGACAGCGGCACGGCGATCACGCCCTGCGCCTGCGCGGTGACGAAGCTCGTCTGCGCGGTCATCTGCGGCATCAGCTCGCCGTCCGCGTTGTCGACGTCGAACAGCACGGTGTACGACACGGCCTTGCTCGCGGCGGCCTGTGCGTTGGCGCCGCCCGCGGCCTTGGCCTCGGGCGTGGGCGGCGCGGGCAGCACCTGGCGCACGGTGCTGCGCCAGCGGCGCGCGGCGGCGTCGGCCTGCCCGCCCAGCGTGGTGAAGTACACCGGCAGGCCCGCCTGCACGCGGCGGATGTCAGCCTCGGAGACTTCGGTCCACACGGTCATGGTCGACAGGTCGGCCACGCGCAGGATGTTGGGCGTCTGGTAGGTGGCGTTCAGGGTCTGGCCCTCGCGCGCCTCCAGCGCCACCACGGTGCCGGCCATGGGCGCGTAGATGCGGGTGTAACCAAGGCGCGCCTCATCGGCCTTCAGGCTCGCCTGGGTCTGGTCGATCTGCGCCTTCAGGTGGTCGATGCGCGCTGCGGCCGATGCGAGCGCGGCCTCGGCCGTCTGTAAATCTTCCAGCCGCGTGGCGCCTTCGCGCTCCATCTGCTGCTGGCGCGCCTGCTGCTGCTGGGCCAGGCGGTGCTGGGCCTGCTGCTCGGCCAGCTGCGCCCGCAGGCCGGCGAGTGCGGCGCGCGCGCCGTCCACCGTGGCCTGCTGCACGCTGGGGTCTATCTCCACCAGCAGCTGGCCCTTCTTGACCTCGGTGCCGGGCTGCACGTGCAGGCGTGTTATCTGCCCCGACACCTGCGCGCCCACGTCCACATAGCGGCGCGGCTGCAGCGTGCCGATGGCGCTGACCGTGGCCTCGATGTCGCCGCGCGCCACGGGCACGGTGTCGTAGACCATGGCGGGCGGCCGCGTCCACCACCAGGCGCCGGCGGCGATGGCACCCGCCAGCACCACCAGGGCGCCCACGCGGAGGAACGTGCGTGCAGTGCGTGCGGTGCGTGTATGGGGTGGGGTCGGGGCCATCAGCGGGGCACCTCGAAGCTGAGCGTGGCGGTGTGGCGCACGTCGTCATATTTCTTGCCGTCCACGGTGACGGAGCCGTTGACCTTGGCGCTGACCTCCAGCACGTAGAGGCCGGGGAATGGCGTCTCCAGCTGCACCGTGCCGTCGGCCGCCGAGGCCAGCGTGCGGCGCCAGCCGGCGCTGGTGTCCACGTTCACTTGTGATGCCGCCACGGTCTGCCCCTTCCACACCAGCTTGAAGGTGTTGCCGCCCGGCGTGGTGGGCACCAGCTCCAGGTCGTTGGCGGCGCGGGTCTCGGTGCGGCCGCTGCGGGCCTGGTAGTAGGTGACCGCGCCGTGGCCGGTGATGTGCAAGGTGCTCAGGCGCAGGTCGTCCCCGCCCGGCACGGTGATGTCGATGTGGCCGGCCTGCGGCGCCACGGGCAGGTCCTTGCTGTCGGCCAGGTAGGCGCGCGGCGCCTGGAGGGGGGGCAGCGCCGCGCTGCGGCGGGGCAGCTCGCCGGCGTAGGCGCGGGCCTGGGCCCCGTCGCGCTGCAGCCACACATAGTCGGCATGGGCGTGGCCCGCCCAGGCGCAGGCGGCCAGCGCAAGCAAGGCACCGGCGGCGGCGGAAGGTGAGGCAAAGAGTGAAGACATGGCTGGGTCGAAAAACGAAGATGAAAAAAACGCAGGCCGCCAACGGCGCAGGCTGCAGGGCCCGCGCACTGCACTGCTGCCTATGACCAACGAGACGGAAAAAAGGGCACGCTGTTCGGGACTTTTTTTGCCAACGCCCCCAAAAACGGTGCCGCCGGTGCCTACAGCCCGCCAGCGGACCCCACAAGGCACACGCCCGCCACCAGCACCGTGGCCGCCGACACCCGCACCGCCAGGTGCGGCGCGTAGGTCAGCAGCACACCCACCAGCAGGCCGCCCGCCGTGAGGAGGCCGCACCAGGCGGTCAGCCCCACGGTGGCGCCCCAGGCCCCGATGCAGGCGGCCAGGGACAGCGCCAGCAGCAGGCTGCCCGCCCAGCGCAGCACCCGGCGCCGCGTGCGCGGCACCTCGCTGCGGCCGGTGAGCTGTTCGTGGTGGCGGTCCATGGCCAGTGCCAGGCCCGCCATGCCGCTGAACGACAGCGTGAGCGCGGCCAGCGGTGCCGCCCAGAGCGTCGCCGTCATGCGCCCGCCTTCAGCGCCCAGAGCGCAGCGGCCAGCACGGCCGACGGCACGGCGATCCCGGCCCAGGCGCGCAGCGCGCTGCGTGCGCTGAAGGCCCAGATCACCGCCGCCGCATACACCGCAACGCTGAGCAGGGTGGCCGTGAGCAGCGCGCTGGCGCGGCTGGTGTCCGACACGCGGGGCAGCCCCACGGCCAGCACCGCGGTGAACAGCGACGCCAGCGCATAGCCGCCCAGGGCCGCCGCCAGGGCGCGGCTGGCCACCATGCAGCGGTAGCGCGCGGCAGAGCCTGCGTGTGCGGTGGCCATGGCGGCTTACTGCGCGACGAAGGTCAGCGTGGTGGTGTAGCCCAGCTTGGCCACCTTCTGGCCGGCAATGACCACATCGCCCACGGCAGGTGCCTCGTGGGTGCTGACGAGCACGTAGCGGCCCTTGCCGTTGACCGGCACGTCGACGCGGCCGGACGCATCGGTCTTGAAGCCCTTGGTCCACTTGTCGGGCGTGATCACCGTGACGGTCTTGTTCGCCATGGGCTGGCCCTTGAACACCAGCGTGAAGGTGTTGCCACCCGCCGTGACGGGCACCAGTTCGTAGTCGAGCACGGCCTGCGTCTCGCTGCGGCCGGCGCGCGCGTTGAACACGGCGGCCTGGAAGCTGCCGTCCTTGGCCTTCCAGGGCTTCCAGACCTGGTCGTTGGACAGGCGCACGTCGCCGGCAGCGGCCACGTCCGCCTCCAGGAATTCCTCCTTGGCGGTGAGTTTGGCGGTTTGCCGGCGGTCGGTGGTGAAGACCTGGGTGGTGGCGGCCAGCTTGGCCACTTCGGCGCCCTTGTCGTGCTCGCTGTCGGCATCGCCCACGTACACACGCACCGGGCCGGTGGCATCACGCTCCAGCCACAGCTGGTGGGCAGTGGCGGACAGGGCGATGCCGGACAGGGCGACGGCGAGCAGGGTTTTCTTGAACATGGAGACTCCTTTGAAAATCGAGAAGAAGAAAGAAAAAAACGGGAAAGAAGCACTGCGGCGCGCTAGAGGGCGGCACCGGCGACCACGGCACCACGGGCGCGCGCGGGCGCCACCGCAGCGCGCTGCCGGCGGTGCACGCGGCGGGCCGCGACCGCAAGGCAGGCGCCCAGCGCCAGCATGGTCAGGTCGAACCCGGCCAGCACCCAGTCGCCCGCAGGCAGGGTGACGCCCAGGTGGCGGTCGGTGGTCAGTGCGTTGAGCAAGGGCAGCAGCGCGAAGGCGGCGGCGGCCAGCCACAGCGATTCGAGCCACGCGCGCAGCGGCGTGCGCAAGGCCGGGTACAGCAGCAGCACGCCCCAGGTGATGAAGAGCACGTGTGCCTCCCACTCGCGGCGGGTGGCGAAGTCCGCCGGGATCAGGCGGTTGGCCCAGAAGTACGCGGCCACGGCCACGGGCAGGCCGGCCACGGTGCCGATGTTCAGGCACTCCACCAGCCGAAAGCCGAACTCGGGCTTGTGGCCCGCCTTGGCCCGCTTGTCCTGTTGGGCGCGGCGCTTGGCCGTCCAGAGCACGAGGCCGGTGGCGATCATCGCGCAGCCCAAGAGGCCACTCGCAAAGTACAGCCAGCGCAGCACGGGCCCTGCAAAGCGGCCTTCGTGCAGGGCCAGCAGGACGTCTTGCGTCTCGCGGGCCGCGCCGTCCTCGGCCTTGGGCGGCAGGGCCTCGCCCGTGCGGGCATGAAAGCGCAGCCGGTCGCTGCCGGCAATCTGCCCGCCCGCCACGCGCACCAGCTGCACATCGGCATCGGCGCGCCCGGGCTGCTGCACACCCACGCGCGCCACCTGGCCCGCGCCCCACTGCGCCTCGGCCCGGGCCACCAGCGGCGCCAAAGCGGTGAGCGGCTGCGCGGAAACAGTGGCATCCACAGCGGCCGGTCGCTGCAGCAGGTCGTCGTAGAACACCTGCGCGTTCCCCGCATAGTGGCTGGCCGCCAGGCCCGCCGGCATGTACTGGAACAGGAAGAACACCAGCCCGCTGTACGTGATCATCAGAAAGAACGGCAGCGCCGTCACGCTGATGATGTTGTGCGCGTCCAGCCACGAGCGCTGCCCCTTGCCCGGCCGGAAGGTGAAGAAGTCCACGAAGATCTTCTTGTGCGTGATGACCCCTGTCACCACGGCCATGAGCATCAGCATGGTGCACACGCCCACCAGGCGGATCGCCACGTCGTACGGCACGTAGTGCAGCATGTAGTGCATGCGGTACAGCAGGTGGCCGCCGCCGGTCTTGCGCACTACGGGCTCTGCGGCTGCCTGGCCGGTTGCCGGGTCGAGCGTTCGGCGCACGAAGCGGCCGCGCGCGCCGGGCTTGCCGTCTGCGGGCGGCTCGCGCCAGCTCACGCTCAGTGCGCTGCTGCCGCGCTGGCCAGGCAGCTGCACCGACCAGTCCTGCGACTGTGGCGGCGCGTTGGCCTGCAGGTAGGCCTGCGCCAGCGCGACCGCCCGGTGCGGGTCCACTGTCGCGGCAGCGGTGTCCAAGGGCAGCTCGGGGCGCATCCACCGGTCGATCTCGTGCGCGAAGTAGCCGGCCGTGCCCGTCACGAACACGAAGAACAGCACCCAGCCGACCACCAGCCCGACCCAGGTGTGCAGCCAGGCCATGCACTGGCGAAAGCCTTCTTTCATGGCAGATCACTCCGGTTGCAGAGATGCGATGGCATGCATCACTCCCTGCCGGTAAAACTGGCGCAACACAGGCCAGGGCTCCCGCGCAAGGGCCGCCCCGCCGCGCTGGGAGCGGCCCCCTTCCAGGGGGACGGCGCAAAGCGACTCAGGGGGTGCATCAGAACCGCACGTCCAGCGCCACCTGCAGGCTGCGCGGCGCACCGTAGTACGAGTTGCCGACCGAGGTGTAGTACACCTTGTCGAGGGCGTTGCGCAGGTTGGCCGTGACGGCCACCGTGTCGGTGATGGCGTAGCGAACCATGAGGTCGACCACCGCATACGCGGGCTGCGTGAACCGCACGCGCGCGGCGCCCTGGTTGTCGCGGTAGATCTGGTTCTGCCAGCGCAGGCCGCCGCCCACGGTCAGGCCCTTGCCGATGCCCGCGATGCGGTAGCTGGTGAACAGCTTGGCCGTGTTCTGCGGCACGTCGGTGAGCAGGCGGGTGCGCAGGCGGTCCTGCGTGAGGTTGCGCGAGAAGCCCGCCGCGACCTGCCAGCCCGGGCGCACCTCGCCCGTGGCCTCCACCTCGAAGCCGCGCGTGCTGGTGCCCGAGACGGCCTCGTAAGCCTGGCTGCCGTCCGGGGCGAACACGTTGGGAATGGCCACGCCCAGGTTGTCCTGCCGCGCCTTGTAGATGGCGCCCGAGACGTTGAGGCGGTCGTTCAGGAACGCGCCCTTCACGCCCAGCTCGAAGCTGTCGCCCGTCTGCGGGTCCATGTAGTCGCCGTTGGCCAGGCGCAGGCTCTGCGGCGTGAAGATGGTGGTGAAGCTGGTGTAGGCCGACCAGTTGCGGTCGATGTCGTAGACCAGGCCCAGGTACGGGGTGACCTCGCCGCTTTCGTAGCGGTTGTTGGCGGTGGTGGCGCCGGTGGAAAAGCGGGTGCTGGTCTGCGCGCGGCTCCAGTCCACCACGCGCGCGCCGGCCAGCACGGCCAGCGCATCCGTGGGCTTGAAGCGCACGGTGGCGTAGGCGCTGTTCAGGCGTTCGTCCGACGTGTTGCGGCCGATGCTGGGGTTGGCCGGCGCGGCGGGCGAGGTGCCGTCCCAGGTGAAGATGTTGCCGATGGCGCTGCTCCAGCCCGCGTGCGTCCAGTTGGTGTACGACGGCGCGTCGTAGCTGGTGCGCGACATCTGCGCGCCGAAGGCCACGTCGTGCTTGCGGCCCAGCAGGTCGAAGCGGCCCGTGGTCTGCACATCCAGGCTGTCCTGGCGCGGCGTGGCGCTCCAGCGGCCGGCCCACAGCGTGACACCCGCGCCCGTCTCGCGCACCGGCGCGCCGCCGCTGGCGTAGCCGATCAGCTCGTCGTAGAAGTTATTGGTGCGGGTGGCCGTGGCCTTGACCTTCCAGTCGTCGCTGAAGCGGTGCTCCAGCGCCGCGAACACGGAGGTGTAGTGGCGCTTGGAATACGCCCAGGGCGGCGCGGCCGAAGCCGAGCGGCTCCACTGCGTGCGCGTGCCGTCGGAGTAATAGGCCGGCAGGCCGCCGCGCGCGTGGCCCGTGGCGTCGTGGTGCTGCACCGACGCGCCGGCGAACAGCTGCGTCTGCGCCGTGAGGTCGGCCTCGACCGCGCCGTAGAGCAGCTTCTTGCGCTCTTTCAGGCGGTCGATGTAGGAGTCGTTGTCCTGCGCGGCGGCCACCAGGCGGCCCCGCACGCTGCCCGACGCGTTGATGGGCCCGGCGATGTCCGCCTCGGTCCGCACATGGTTCCACGAGCCCGCCTCGGCCCGCACCGAGGCCTGGAAGTCGGCGGTGGGCCGCTTGCGGATCATGTTGATCGCCGCGCCCGGCGTGCCGATGCCGTTCATGAGGCCGGAGGCGCCGCGCACCACTTCCACGCGGTCGAACATCGCCATGTCGTTGGTCTGGAAGATGCTCGAATAGTTGGAGTCCGTCTGGCGGACGCCGTCGATCATGTAGGTATTGACCGAGAAGCCGCGCGAGTAGATGGGCGAGGTGTCCGAGCCCTGGTTGCCGCTCTGGCTGAAGACCAGCCCGGGCGTCTGCGCGACCACGTCGGACAGCTGGGTCAGCCCCTGGTCTTCCATGCGCTGGCGCGTGATGACGCTGACCGACTGGGGCGTCTCGCGCAGCGACAGGCCCAGCGGCGTGGACGTGCCCGCCTGGCGCGTGGTGTAGGAGCCGCTGTGCTCGGTGAGCGCGCTGGGCTCGGCCTGGGCCTGCACCCGCACTTCGGCCAGGCTGGTCTCGCCCGCTGCACCCGCAGCACCCGATGACGCCGCCGCGGGCGGCCTGCGCACCAGGATGCTGGTGCCTTCGATCACGCTCACCAGGCCCGAGCCCGCGAGCAGCCGGTCCAGCGCCTCGCGCACCGTGAGCGACCCGTTCACGGCCTGGGCCGAGCGCCCCGCCACCAGCGCGGGCTGGACCATGAGCTCCATGCGCGACTGGCGCGCCAGATCGTTGAGCGCCTGGGCCAGTGGCTGCGCGGCAATGCTGAGCGCCACGGCGGGCTGCCCGGCGGCGGGCGCCACCTGGGCGCTGGCGCCCATGGCCGCCAGGCTGAGTGCGGCGGCCAGGGCCAGCGGGGGGGGCCGGAATCGGGTGCGGGGCATGTGAGAGATCTCCCTGGAAACGGATGTTGGAATGGATTTTTGAATAAGACGCCTTCTCATGTAGACGCAGGCCGAAGCCATCCCCCTAGGTCGGTGGGCCAAGTTTTTTGAAAAAAGATGCGGGGCCCTGTGCAGGGCAGGCGGGGCGCGCGGGGCCCACAGGCGCGCAGACCCATCCGCCGGCGGCGGACGGCCAGCAACGGCCTGCTGCCGGCCGCTACCGGGGGTGGCTACTGAGGCTGAGGGTGGGGAGCAGCCACGATCTCGGTGACCGCGCCGTGCGCGCGCAGTTGCACAGGCAGCACGCTGGGCAGGGACCGGGTGAAGTTATCGAGCCGCCGCGGGTCGAACGTGCCGGTCAGGCGCAGCGCGCCCACGCCGGGGTCGCGCACCACCAGCTGCGTGGAGCCGTACCGGGCGAACTCGGCCAGCGCCTGCGACAAAGGCGTGTCGTCGAAGCTCACCCGCCCATCGCGCCAGGGTGCAATGCCCGCAGCGGGCACGGCGGCGATGGCGGTCAGGCGGCCATCCGCAGCGCTGCGCACCTGCTGGCCTGCGGTCAACTCCACCACCTCGGGCCCGGCGTCGGGAGCGCGGGCCACGCGCACGCGGCCCTCTTCCACCGCCACGCGCACACCGGCGTCGCCCGGCACGCCGGGCGTGTAGCGCACCGAAAACCGGGTGCCCACCACCGTGATGCGCAGGGGCCCCGCCAGCACGTCGAACGGCCGCGCGGCATCGCCCTGCACCTTGAACACGGCCTGGCCTTCGGGCAGTACCACCTCGCGGCGCTGGCGGCGAAAGGTGACCTCCAGGCGGGTGTTCGTGTCCAGGCGCACGGTGCTGCCGTCGGGCAGGTGCACCTCGGACTGCTGGCCCAGGCCGGTCGCCAGGGCCTGCTCATACACGGGCTGTTGCTGCCAGTGGTGGTAGCCCATGGCAGTGGCAGCAGCCACCAGGCAGACCGATGCGGCCGTGGCGGCGCCCTGCCCCCAACCCCAGCTCCAACTCCAACCTCGCGCGCGTGGGCGGTCCGGTGCGCCGGCACGATCCTTGTCCTGCAGCAAGCCGGCCCGCAGGTGCTGGACCGCCGTTGCGGGCAGTGCATCGAGCGCACGCCACTCCTGCTGCCAGCGCGCCAGCGCCGCCGCATGCCGCGGGTCGGCGTCGCGCCACGCCCGCAGGGCCTGCAGCGTGGCGGCATCCGGTGCGCCCTGGCTGCGCACGAGCCAGTCCAATGCTTCACTGTCGATGCGGTCGATAGAGTCGTCCGGCAGGGGCATGGGAGGCTGCGCGCTCATGGCTGGTCCTCCCCCTGCGCGGTGGCGCGGCACGCGCGGCAGGCCACCATGGCGCGCTGGATGTGCTGCTCCACCATCTTGCGCGAGATGCCCATCTGCGCGGCCACCTCGGCCTGCGACAGCCCGTCGAATTTGTGCAGGATGAACGCCTCGCGGCAACGCAGCGGCAGCGATTCGATGGTGGCGATCATCGAAGCCACACCTTGCGCGGAGATGAAAGCAGCCTCGGGTTCGCACACGGCGGGCGCGGGCAATTCGGACACATCGGGCAGGCTGTCGTCGGCCTCCGAAGGCACCGTGCCCCGCACCACATGGCGGCGGTGCTGGTCAATGAGCAGGTTGCGCGCGGTGCGGTACAGCAGCGCGCGGGGCTGAGCGACGGCGTCGCCGCTGCGCTGCAGCGCCAGCACGCGCGCGTAGGCCTCGTGCACCAGGTCTGCCGCCGAGTCGCGGCTGCGCACCATGCGGGCAAAGTAGTTCAGCAGTTCTTGGTAATAGTGGGCAACCACGGCGCACGCAGCCTGACAAAGGACGGCCCGAACGCGGCAGGTTCGGGACCGGGATGGCTGAGGGCGCAGTGGGGACAGGCCCGTGGCTAATAAGAATGATTCTCATATTGTAAGGACTTGAACCTGCCCTGGTTCGTAAAGCCCTAGGCGGTGATGACCTGCTCGTCCATGGGGCTGGCCTGCAGCCGCGCCACATCGGCGGCCCGGCGCGTCAGCACCGCGCCCTGGTTGATGTAGCCCTTGTCGGTGATCTCGCCGCTGTCCGCATCGGGCGGCTGCGCCAGCACCAGGGCGCGTGTGGGGCACTGCGATGAGCCCGCGCCAGCGTCGCGCCGGGCCCGTATCACGCCCTGCAGGGCGGCGGTGAGCTTCGCGGGGTCGGCCGCGCCCGCTGCCGACGGGAACACCAGCATGCCCACTTCGTCGTGGTTGTGGCCGGTGAGCACGATGTCCTGCACCAGCGGCGCGAGCTGCGAGATCAGCTCCACGCGCAGCGTGCCCACCGACACCCAGCTGCCGCTGGAGAGCTTGAAGTCTTCGGCCACGCGCCCGTTGAAGACCACGCCCCGCTCGGGCCGCTCCGGGTCCACCAGGTAGCCGGCGTCACCGATGCGGTAGAAGCCCTCGCTGTCGAACGCGGCCGCCGTCTCCGCCGGTGCGTTGCGGTAGCCCGGAAACACCGACACGCCCTTGACCCGCATCTCCAGCTTGCTGCCATTGGGCACGAGCTTGAGCGCGAGCCCGGGCAGCGGCGCGCCGATGCAGCCGGCCTTGTCCAGCCGCCAGTGCGCGCTGGTGACGGCGGGCGACGTCTCGGTGGAGCCCCACGATGTCGTCAGCCACAGCGGCTGCGCGGGCCGCACGCGCAGGGCCAGCGCTTCGAGCCGCTGCCAGGTGGAAGGCGCGAGCGCCGCCGCCGCATAGAACGCCAGCCGCATGCGCGACAGGACCTCGGCGGCCATCTGCTCATCCGCCTCGAGGAAGGGCAGCAGCATGTCGAAGCCGCGCGGCACGTTGAACAGCATCGTGGGCTTCACGTCGCGCAGGTTGCGCACCGTTTTCTCGATGAGCCCGGGCACGGGCCGCCCTTCGTCGATGTAGAGCGTGCCGCCGTGGCACAGCACCATGTTCAGGTTGTGGTTGCCGCCGAAAGTGTGGCTCCACGGCAGCCAGTCCACCAGCACGGGTTTTTCGCGGGTCAGGAAGGGCCAGGTCTGGGCCATCATCTGCTGGTTGGCGCAGAGCATGCGGTGGGTGTTGATGACCACCTTGGGCCGCCCGGTGGAGCCCGAGGTCAGCAGGTACTTGGCATGGCTGTCGGGCGCGATGGCGTCGAACGCCTGGCGCACGGCCGGGGTCTCCACCCCCTGCAGCAGCCGCGCAAAGGGCAGTGCGCCCGGCACCTCGTCGGCGTGGCGGCTGAACACCTGCAGCGCGTCCGATGCGTACCCCGCCAGGGCCGGCGCGTACGCCCGGGCGTCGGACGCGTAGACCAGCGACGGCCCGAGGGCCGCGAGCATGCTGTGCAGCCGCGCCGGGTCCCTGGAGCGCGCGTAGGCGCTGGACAGCGAGCACGAGGCCAGGCCCACATGCATGGCCGCGAGCATGAGCACCGCATGGTCCACCGCGTTGTCCGACAGGATCGCCACGGGGCGGTCGGCCGGCAGCTTCAGGTCCAGCAGCGACTGCGCCAAGACGCCCACGGCACGGCGCAACTCGCCGTAAGTCAGGCGGCGCCAGTGCTCACCCGTGTCATCGCGCTCGGCCAGGGCCGGCGCGTCGGGCGTCTCGCGCGCCCAGTGCTCCAGCCACTCGCCGATGCAGCGCGCATACGCGCCCAGCGGCACGGGGGACTGCAGCGTGATCGAACCGTCGTCCGCACGGGTCTGGGTGGTCAATGCCAGCGCGATCTGGGTGTCGTCGTCAAGGAATCCGGGGTGCATGGCGTGGTGTCTCTCTTGCGGTGTCTGGGTGAGGCAGGTGGTGGGAGCGCCGGGCCCATCAGGTCGGCGTGTCCAGCCCGGGGGATGCGCTCTTGGCACGCAGCAGGCCGATGAGCAGGGCATCGCGCGCCTGCGCCAGCTCTGCCTGGGTGCGCCCGCCGAGCGCCTGGTCCACGCCCTCGACCACGCGGCGCTGCAGTTCGGGCGTCATGCGCGGCGCGCCCAGGTCGTCCCACCAGCCTTCGATGGGGCCGCCCAGGTGGGCCAGCAGATGGGCCATGCCGCCGTCGCCGCCGGACAGGTGCAGGTTCATGAACGGCCCCATCAGAGCCCACCGCAGGCCGGGGCCCTGGGCGATGGCGGTGTCGATGTCGGCCACGCTGGCCACGCCTTCGTTCACCAGGTGGAACGCCTCGCGCCACAGTGCGGCCTGCAGGCGGTTGGCGATGTGGCCCTGGATCTCGCGGCGCACATGGATGGGGCGCTTGCCGATGGCGGTGTAGAAGGCCATCGCGGCGGCGATGGCCTCGGGTGACGTCTTCTCGCCCCCGCCCACCTCGACCAGCGGGATCATGTGCGGCGGGTTGAACGGGTGCCCGAGCACGATGCGTTCCGGCCGGGCGCACCGGGCCTGCATGGCCGATACCGACAGTCCCGACGAGCTGGAGGCCACGATGGCGTGCGCCGGAGCGGCAGCGTCGATGCGGCGCATCAGGTCGGCCTTGGAGTCCACCCGCTCCGGCCCGTTCTCCTGCACGAAGTCCGCCTGCGCCAGCGCATCTTCCAGCCGCGGGTGAAAGCGCAGCCGCTCCAGGCTGGCACCGGGTGCCAGACCCTGCTGCTCCAGAGCGGGCCAGTGCCGGGCCACCGCATCGCGCAGCCGCTGCTCGGCGCTCTCCGCGGGGTCGGTGGCATCCACATCCAGCCCCCGCGCCAGAAAGTAGGCAGCCCAGCTCGCGCCGATGACGCCGGTCGCCACCACCGCCACACGCTTCACAGTCGAATCCATCGAAGAATTTCCTTGTGGTTATTGCAAAAATCATGCACCGCACGCGGCTGCCGATACCGGCGCGCCGCAGGGCCAGCGCCCCCGCGCAAGGGCCGTCAAGCTGAACAGGCAGCGCTTCGCTCGCGTGCGCTGTGGGCAGGGGAAGACGCGCAGCGGCTCATGGGAAAGTCAAGACCCGTTCAAGACTCCGCGGTGAACCCGATCTTCTTGACCAGCGGGCCCCAGCGCTCGAATTCCGCCTGCTGCGATGCCGCCATCTCGGCCTGCGTCGACCCCTTGGCGATCAGGCCCACGACGGCCAGGCTGTCGATCACGGCCTTTTCCTTGATGGCCTGGTTGATGGCCGCATTGGCCGCAGCCACCACGCTGGCGGGCGTGCGGGCGGGGGCGTAGAAGCCGAACCATTCCTCGGTCGTGAGTTCCGGGAAGCCCTGCTCCGCAAAGGTCGCCACCTCGGGCGAGAACGGCGAGCGCGCCTGGCCGGATGTGGCGATGAGCCGCAGCTTGCCGGCCTTATGGTTGGGGATGAAGTCGCCGCTCGGAGTAACCATGGACGCGATCTGCCCACCCACCACATCGGTCACGCCGGGGATGGACCCACGGTACGGCACGTGTTTCAGGTCCACCCCGTGGTTCAGGCCCAGCAGCGCGCCGATGAAGTGCGGCGTGGAGCCCGCCGCCGGCGAGCCATAGTTGGCCTGGCCCGGGTTGGCCTTGGCCCAGGCCAGGAAGTCCTTCACGTTCTTCACGGACGCGGGCACCATCGGCCCCACGGCCAGCCCGTGGTGCATCACGGCGCCGATGGACACCGGCACGAAATCCTTGACGGGGTCGTAGCTGAGCTTGCTGTAGATGTGCGGATAGATCGACGTGCACGAGAACGGCGACAGCGTGAGCACGCTGCCATCCGCGGGCGCGCCCTTGAGCGACTCCAGCGCGATGCGGCCCCCCGCGCCAGGCTTGTTCTCCACCACGGCCGGATTGCGTGTGTAGGCCGAGCCCGCCAGCTTCTCGCCCACGCGCCGCGCGACGCTGTCGCCCGCGCTGCCGGCCGGAAAGCCGTAGAAAATCTTCACCTGCTCGATCGTCTGCGCCAGGGCGCTCCAGGGCGCCAGGGCCCCGAGCGCGGTGGCAGCGCCCACGTGGTGCATGAATTGGCGGCGTGTTGGCATCATCATTTCTTGTCTCCTTTTTCTTTCTGGTTGCATGAACAGGGCTGTGGCGGAACGTATGCAGTGGCTCAGTGCGGCGCGAACTCGGGGCGGGGACCGCCCACGCGCGGCAGGCCCATCAGCGCGCGGGCCTCGGCGGGCGTGGCGGGCTCCATGTCCAGCTCGCGGATCACGCGCACGATGCGCTCGGTGAGCTGCACGTTGGTGGCCAGCTCGCCGTGGCGGTAGTACAGGTTGTCCTCCAGCCCCACGCGCGCATGGCCGCCCAGCAGCAGCGCCGCGACATTGGCTTCGAGCTGCGAGGGGCCGATGCCGCTCACGCAGAACAGGCTGTTTTTGGGCAGCGTGTCCACCATCATCTGCAGGTGGCGCGGCGAGTACGGCATGGCGTTCTGGAAGGCGCGGTGCACGTTCATCACCAGGTTGATGAAATGCGGGCCGTCGTCGTGCCCCTCTTCGATGAGGGTGGTGGTGTCCTGCAGGATGTGGGTGGGGCTGAAGACCTCCCACTCGGGCTTGATGCCGCGCGCCTTCATGCCGGCGGCGAGCTCGCGGCCGCGGGTGATGGGCGTGTCCATCAGGATCTGCCTGCCCTCGAAGCTCAGGTTGAGCGTGGTCGCGTCGAGCGTGCACATCTCGGCGCCCGCGTCCATGCCCTTGATGCGCTCTTCCCAGGCGATCTCCCAGCGGTTGCCGGGCAGCGGCTTGACCATGTCGCCGTGCACGCCGCCGCCGGTGGAGTTGTTGATGACGATGTCGCAGCCCTTGGCGCGGATGCGGGTGTTGATGTCGCGGTAGATGTCGGCGTTGCAGGTGGCGCCGTCATCGGGCCTGCGCGCATGGATGGCCACCACGCTGGCCCCGGCGTTCCAGCAGCGCTGCACGTCGTCGGCGATCTCGGCCGGCTGGGTGGGCAGGTGCGGGTTCTGAGACTTGTGCGCCATGCCCCCCGTGGGGGCGATGGTGACGATGACTTTGCGCTTTGTCATGGCGTGGACTGGTGGAAAATGCTAGTGCACGCATTATTTTTTTGGGCGCTTGCATACTCAGTCATTGCGATGACATTTGGACTCAGGGTATACGAGGAACCGTGCGGCCCTGCCCGTTGGAGAACGCTTCACCATGCTGGTCAAAAAGGCGCCGCCCACGGTGGCCGACCTCCTCGCCGACTCGGCCTGGTTCCCGGTGCTGGACGCCCCGGCCCAGCAGCGCGTGCTCGATGAACTGCGCGAAGTGGATGTGCCGCAAGGCAGCGCGCTGTGCCGGCGCGGCGACGTGCCCCGGCACTGGTACGGCGCGATCGAAGGTTTGCTCAAGTGGACGGTCACGTCCGACAACGGCCGCTCCGTCACGCTGGGCGGGCTGTCGGCGGGCAGCTGGTTTGGCGAGGGCACGCTGCTGCGCGGCGTGGCGCGCACGGCAGACATCATTGCGCTGCGCCCCAGCCGCGTGGCGCTGCTGCCGGTGGAGACCTTCGAATGGCTGCACGCCACACAGCGCAGCTTCGACCACTTCCTGCTGCGCCAGATCAACGAGCGCATGCACTGGTTTCTGGGCAACTTCACGGCCCACCACCTCATGGACACCGACAGCCAGGTGGCACGCGCTCTGGCCGGGCTGTTCCACCCTTTTCTGCACCCCGGCAGCGACCCGCACCTGCAGGTCTCGCAGGAGGAGATCGCCAACCTGTCGGGCGTGTCGCGCCAGCGCTGCAACGCCGCCCTGAAGCGCCTGGAGGCCGAGGGCGTGCTGCAGATCGAATACGGCGGCATCACCGTGGTGGACCTCGGCAGCCTGCGCCGGCGGCTCGACTAGCCGTCCGCGCGCATCACACGCCCAGCAGCTGCTCCAGCGCCGCGGGCGCTGCCCGCAGGTCAGGCGACGGCGCGGCCAGCACGATGTGGCCCTTCTCCATCACCAGGGCCTGGTCGGTGTGCGAGAGCACCCGCCGCCAGTCGCGGTCCACGATCAGCGTGGCGATGCCGGTGGCCCGGATCTCGGAGATCACGCGCCAGATCTCGGCCACGATGAGCGGGGCCAGGCCCTCGGTGGCTTCGTCCAGGATCAACAGGCGCGGGTTGGTCATCAGCGCACGGCCGATGGACAGCATCTGCTGCTCGCCGCCGGACAGCTGCTGCCCGCCGTGCGAGAGCCGCTCCGACAACCGAGGGAAGGTGGCCATCACGCGGTCGAAGGTCCAGGCGCGGGAGCCGTCCAGGCCCGCGCGCTGGCTCATGACCAGGTTCTCGCGCACCGACAGGTTGGGGAAGATGCCGCGCCCCTCGGGCACGTAGCCAATGCCCAGGCGCGCCATCTTTTCGGGGGGCCAGCCGGTGACGGTGCGGCCGTCCATCTGCACCTGGCCTTCGGGCGGGCGCAGGTAGCCCATCAGGGAGCGGATGAGCGTGGTCTTGCCCATGCCGTTGCGCCCCAGCAGGCCCACCGACGTGGCGGCGGGCACCTGCGCATCCACGCCGCGCAGCACATGGCTGTCGCCATAGCGGGCGTGCAGCCCGACCACATTCAGCATGGTGCGTTCCTTGTCATGGGGGTGGTCATCACATCAATGCCCTTCTCCGAGGTAGGCGGTGCGCACCTCGGGGTTGTTGCGGATCTCTGCCGGGCTGCCGCTGGCGATGACCGTGCCGTTGACCATGACGGTGATGCGGTCGGCGATGCGGAACACGGCGTCCATGTCGTGCTCGACCAGCAGGATCGCGTGGTGCGGTTTCAGGTCGGCCAGCAGCGCCAGCATGCGCTCGGTCTCCTCCGCACCCATGCCGGCCAGCGGCTCGTCCAGCAGCAGCACGCGCGGCCGGGTGGCGATGCACATGGCCACCTCGAGCTGGCGCTTGGCGCCGTGGCTCAGCGCACCGGCGGTGCGCCGTGCGTCTGCCGCAAGCCCGGCCGCCTGCAGCGCCGCCGCGGCGGTGGCATTGCTGTCGGCACAGTGGCGCGCCGCCTGCCACAAGGCCCAGGGCCGGGGCGTGGCGGCCTGCGCGGCCAGGCGGCAGTTCTCGTGCACGGTGAACTCCGGGAAGATCGTGGTGCGCTGGTAGCTGCGCCCGACGCCCGCCAGCGCGCGGCGCGCCTGCGACTGGTGGGTGATGTCCTGCCCGCCCAGGGTGATGCGCCCCTCGGACGCTTCGATCTCGCCCGACAGCATGTTGATCAGGGTGGACTTGCCCGCGCCATTGGTGCCGATCACCGCGTGGACCTCGCCCTGGCGCAGGTCGAGCGTGACGGCATTCACCGCCACCAGCCCGCCGAACCGGCGCGTGAGGCCTTGCACGGACAGCAGGGGTGGTGCGCTCATGGCTTGCCCCCTTTTCCGATGGGTGGCCCCAAACGCTGCGCCAGGCCCACCAGCCCCTGCGGCAGCACCGCGACGAACACGATGATGGTCAGGCCCAGGGTGAGCTGCCAGTGGTCTGCCAACGGCCCCATGAGGGCGTGGGTGGACAGCAGCTCCTTGAGCAGCGTGAACACCACCGCCCCGATCACCGCGCCGCGCAGATGCCCCATGCCCCCGAGAATGACCGTGAGCAGCACGTCGCCCGAGGTGTGCCAGGACAGCAGCTCCGGGTTCACCACGCCATCGCGCACGGCCAGCAGGGAGCCCGCGAGCCCCGCCAGCGCCCCTGCCATCACGAAGGCCGCCAGCTTGTAGCCATAGGTGGCGAACCCCGCGGCGCGCATGCGCTGCTCGTTCACCCGGATGCCCGCCAGCGCCGCGCCAAAGCGCGATCTGCGCACCAGCGCCAGCAGGCCGTAGGTGCCCGCCAATGCCGCCAGCACCAGGTAAAAAAGAGCGTGGCGCGACTCCAGGCTGAGGCCGCCAAGCGTGGGCCGCACGTCCAGGTAGATGCCGTCGCTGCCGCCGCCCACCTTGGTGTCGTGGAACACGAAGAACGCCATCTGCGCAAAGGCCAGGGTGACCATGATGAAGTACACCCCGCGGGTGCGCAGGCTCAGGGCGCCCACGCACAGCGCGTACAGCGCAGCCGCCCCCATGGCGCCCAGCATCAGCACGATGAGGTTGCCGCCCTCCGCCCCCGAGCCCAGCACGGTGGCATAGGCGCCGATGCCGTAGAAGGCCGCATGCCCCAGGCTCACCAGCCCCGTCATGCCCACCAGCAGTTCCAGGCTGAGCGCGAAGATCGACAGGATCATGACCTTGACCAGCAGGTCGGCCCAGTAGGGGCCCAGCAGCGGCCCGGCGATGGCGGCGGCCATGGCCACGGCGGCGGGCAGCAGTGCGCGCATGCGCCAGCCGCCGCGCGGCGCAGTGGCGGTGTCCGCAGGCGCGGCGGCGGTGGTGGGGTGCACGGCGCTCATGCCTTGCGCCCCATCAGGCCTTCCGGCCGCCAGATCAGGATGCCGGCCATCAGCAGGTACACGCCGATGCCGCTGATTTCCGCGAAGAACACCTTGCCGAAGGTATCGACAAACCCCACCAGCAGCGACGCCACCAGCGCCCCGGTGATGGAGCCGATGCCCCCGATGACCACCACCACGAAGCAGATGATGAGCACGCTGGCACCCATGTTGGGGTACACCGAGGACATGGGCGCGGCGATCATCCCGGCCAGCGCCGCCAGCGCCACGCCCGCCGCGAAGACGATGCGGTACAGCCGCCGGATGTCGATGCCCAGGCCGCGCACCATGTCGCGGTTGCTGGCGCCAGCGCGCACCATCATGCCCAGGCGGGTGCGGTTGACCACCCAGTACAGCCCCACGGCCAGCACGATGCAGGCCGCCGACGCGAAAAGGCGGTACCACGGGTAGCTCATGAGTTCGCCCAGCGCGAAGCTGCCATCGAGCCACGCAGGCGCCTTGACGCCGTGCACGTCGTTGCCCACCAGCAGCGAGCGCAGTTCCTCGAACACGAGGATGAGCCCGTAGGTCATCAGCACCTGCTGCAGGTGGTCGCGCTGGTACAGGTAGCTGAAGAACGCCCACTCCAGCAGGTAGCCCAGCACCGCCGCCAGCGCGATGCCCGCGAGCAGCATGACGAGGAACTGGTCGCCGAACAGCGGCGACAGCGCGAACGCCATGTAGGCGCCGATCATGTAGAAGCTGCCGTGCGCGAGATTGATCACGCCCATGATGCCGAAGATCAGCGTCAGCCCGGATGCCACCAGAAACAGCAGCAGCCCGTACTGGACCGAGTTCAGGCACTGGACCAGGAAGGTGCCGATGTCCATGGAAGGTGTGTCCTGTGTTGACGGAGACGGTCAGCCAGCCGTTTACAGCTTGCAGCCGCGCGCGGGGTCGGCCAGCGCCTTGGCGGCCACGCCGACGACCTTGTTCTCCTTGCCGTCCACCTTGCGCAGGTAGATGTCCTGCACGGGGTTGTGGGCGCGGCTCATGGTGAAGGGGCCGCGCGGGCTGTCGATGGTGGCTTTCTGCACGGCGGCGGCGAAATCGGCCTTCTTCGCGATGTCGCCCTTCACGGCCTTCAGGCCCGTGGCCAGGATCTGGGCGGCGTCGTAGCCCTGCACCGCGTACACGTCGGGCTGCAGCTTGAAGGACTTTGCGTAGGCGGTGCGGAACGCGTTGTCGCGCGGGGTATTCAGGCCGTCGGCGTAGTGCAGGGTGGTGAGCAGGCCCTGCGCGGCATCGCCCTGCGCCTCCAGCGTGCCGTCGGTCAGAAAGCCCGAGCCGTACAGCGGCGTGACCTTGTTCAGCCCGGCGGCCGCGTAGTCCTTGACGAACTTGACCGCGCCGCCGCCCGCGAAGAATGCGAACACCACGTCGGGCTTGGTGGCCGCGATCTCGGTGAGCAGCGCCTGGAACTCCACGTTCGGGAACGGCACGGTGAGCTGCTTGACGACCTTGCCGCCTTCCTTTTCAAAGCCTTCCTTGAAGGCCTCGGTCATCTCGTCGCCGGCGGCGTACTTCCAGGTGATGGTGACGGCGGTCTTTTTCTTCTCCTGCTTCGCGGCCACGGTGCCCATGCCGTAGGACGACTGCCAGTTGGAGAACGACGAACGGAAGATGTTCTGCGCGCACAGCGCGCCCGTGACCGCGTCCGCACCCGCGTTGGGCACGATGAGCAGGGTGCCGCTTTGCTTGGCGGCTCGCGCCATCGCCGTGGCGACGCCCGAATGCACGGTGCCGACGATCACGTCCACGCCGTCGCGCTTGATGAGCTTGTTGACGTTGTCGGTGGCCTTGGCAGGGTCCGATTCATCATCGACCTTGAAGAACTCGATCTCGCGGCCCGCGAGCTTGCCGCCCTGCTCGGCCACGTGCAGCCGAAAGCCGTTCTCGATGGCAACGCCCAGCGCGCTGAAGGTGCCGCTGAACGGCAGCATGAGACCCACCTTGAGCTTGTCGGTGGTCTGGGCCGTGCCTGCGGTGGCGCCGCAGGCCAGTGCCAGCGCTGCGAATGCCGTGCGTGCGTAGCGAGATGTCATGGTTGCCTCCTGGATGTTGTCGTGATGAACGCCACCGTCTCGGCGATCACGTCGCCGGGCCGGTCACGGTGGGGGGAATGCGCGCAGGCGGGCAGCTCCAGCAGGCGGGTGCCCGGCACGCGCTCGGCAATGCCGCGGATCTGCGCCAGCGTTCCGTATTCGTCGTCAAGGCCCTGCACGGCCAGCACGGGGGCGCGCACGGCGGTGATGTCCGCTTCGATGTTCCACGCGCGAAATGCGGGGTCGAGCCAGATGCGGTTCCAGCCCCAGAAGGCCGAGTCCACGTCGTCGTGGTAGCGGCCAAGCTTGCTTCGAAGGTCGGTGGTTTCATAGGCCGTGCGCGCCAGCTCGATGTTGGCGATGGTCACGTCCTCGACGAAGATGTGCGGCGCCAGCATCACCAGGCCCGCCACGCGCTCCGGAAAGCGCGCGGCGTACAGCAGCGCGATGGAGGCGCCGTCGCTGTGGCCGAACAGCCAGGGCGCTTCGCTCACGCCCAGCGCCTGCAGCAGCGCGGGCAACACCTCCTCGGCCTGCCGGTGCATGAAGTCCACGCCCCAGCGTTCATCGGCCGCGCGCGGCGTGGAACGGCCGTAGCCGGGGCGGGAGAACACCAGGCCCCGAAAGCCGCCGTCCGCGCACAGCCGCTGCGGGAAGTCCTTCCACATCGCCAGCGAGCCCAGCCCTTCGTGCAGAAAGACCACGAGCGGCGCCTGCGTGCGCTCGGGCGCTATCCACTGGTACTCGACCTGCACGGCCTGCCCCCGCCAGGAGATACTGGCCAGAGACGCCGCGTCGCCGGAGCTGGCCGTGGCGCTCATGCCCGGGCCTCCTGCTCGCGCAGGCGAAAGCGCTGGATCTTGCCGGTGGCGGTCTTGGGCAGCTCGGGCACGAACTCGATGAAGCGCGGGTACTTGTAGGGCGCCAGGCGGTCCTTGACGAAGGCCTTGAGCTCCTCTTCCGTCGCGCCCTGGCCGTCCTTGAGCACGACGAAGGCCTTGGTCTTGGTCAGGCCGTCGCCATCCTGCTTGCCGATCACGGCCACCTCCAGCACGGCGGCGTGCTGCATCAGCGTGGCCTCGACCTCGAAGGGCGACACGTAGATGCCGCTGACCTTGAGCATGTCGTCGCTGCGCCCGGCGTAGGTGTAGTAGCCGTCCGCATCGCGCACGTACTTGTCGCCGCTCTTGGTCCAGCCGCCCTGGAAGGTGTCGCGCGTCTTGTCGTGGTTGTTCCAGTACATCAGCGCGGCGCTGGGGCCCTGGATGTAGAGGTCGCCCACCTCGCCGTCCGCCACGGGGCGGCCGTCCTCGCCGCGCAGCTCGACCTCGTAGCCCGGCACGGGCTTGCCCGTGGTGCCGTAGCGGATGTCGCCCGGGCGGTTGGACAAGAAGATGTGCAGCATCTCGGTGGAGCCGATGCCGTCGATGATGTCGCAGCCGAAATGCGCCTTGAAGCGCTGGGCGATCTCGGCGGGCAGCGCCTCGCCGGCGGACGAGCACATGCGCAGCGCCACCTGGGCGCGCGCCGGCAGCCGGGGCGATGCGAGCATGCCCGCAAAGCCGGTGGGCGCACCGAAGAACACGGTGGGCCGGTGGTCCACCCAGCGCTGAAAGGTGGCATCGGGCGTGGGCCGCTCGGCCATCAGCACCACCGTGGCGCCCACCGACAGCGGGAACGTCAGCGCATTGCCCAGCCCGTAGGCGAAGTAGAGCTTGGCCGCCGAGAAACACACATCGTCGCGCGTGAGGCCCAGCACGGGCTTGCCGTACAGCTCGGCCGTCCACCAGAGGTTGCCGTGGGTATGCACCGTGCCCTTGGGCTTGCCGGTGGAGCCCGACGAATACAGCCAGAAGCCCGGGTCGTCGGGCCCGGTGGCTGCGGGCGCTGGCAGGCGCTGGGCGCTGGCAATGGCCTCGTCCAGGCCCACGGCGCCGGCTGGGAGTGCCTGCGTGGGCTGCGACACCCACAGCGCCGACACCTCATGGCCACCGCGCGCCATCGCGTCTTGCAGGACGGGCAGCAGCGCGCCCGAGACCAGCACGGCCTGCGCGCGGCTGTGGCCCAGCATGTAGGCGTAGTCGTCCGCCGTGAGCAGCGTGTTCACCGCCACGGGCACCACGCCGGCGTACAGGCAGCCCAGAAAGCACACGGGCCAGTCGCTGGTGTCGTGCATGAGCATCAGCACCCGCTCTTCGCGCCGCAGGCCGGCATCCACCAGCACACCGGCCAGGCGCCGGGCGCGGTCCTGCAGGTCGCCGTAGCTCAGCATGCCGCGGTCGTCGATGTAGGCCGTGCGCTGCGCGTGGTCGCGGTTCAGGTCGAACAGGTGCTGTGCAAAGTTGAAACGCTCTGGCAGGGTGGTCATGGCGATGTCTCCGTGGTTCGCTGGCGTTTTTCTGGTGGTGCGTGCTTGCTGGCGGCTGCTGTGGTCTGCGCCTGGGCGGTCAGAGGCCGAGCGCGGCCAGCACACCGGGGCTGGCCTGCACGGCGCTGCGCTGGTGGTAGAAGCCCAGCGCCCGCAGGCCTCCCAGCTCCGCCCCGCCGCCCGCACGCCCCGGGCCGCCGTGCAGCGACATGGGCATCACGTTGCCGTGGCCGGTGTGGGCCTGGGCGACGTCGGGCGTCACCACGTGCACGCGGCCATGGCTGGCTGCGAGCTGCACGGCGGCATGCCCCAGCGCGGCCTCGTCGGCCCCGTACAGCGATGCCACCAGCGACCCCTGGCCGCGCTGCGCGAGCGCCACAGCGTGGTCCACATCGCGGTAGGGCACCAGCGTGGCCACGGGGCCGAACACCTCGACCTCGTGCACCACGGCCGCCGCATCGGCGTCGTGCACACCCAGCAGCACCGGGCCGATGCAGGCGGCCACGGCGGGGTCGGCATCCACCAGCGGCTGGTGGCGGCCGTCGTGCAGGATGTCGGCGTGGGCGCACAGCTGCGCAAGCCCTTCGCGCACGGCGTGCAGCTGGGCGGTGCTGACGAGCGAGCCCATGCGCACGCCGTCGTTGCGGGGGTTGCCCACCGTCACGCCCGCGAGCTTGGCGCCGATGGCCTCGGCCGCAGCGCCGTACACGCCTGCCGGCACCAGGATGCGGCGGATGGCGGTGCATTTCTGGCCCGACTTGACGGTCATCTCGCGCACCACTTCGCGCACCAGCAGGTTGAAGGCGTCGCTGCCGGGCGCCGCATCGGGCAGCAGCAAGGCGCTGTTGAGGCTGTCGGCCTCGATGTTGGCGCGCACCGAGCGCCCGGCCACCGCAGGGTGCGCGCGGATGATGCCGGCCGTGTCCGCCGAGCCGGTGAACGAGACCACATCGAACGGCCCGAGCTGGTCCATGAGCCCGGCCGAGCTGCCTGCGATGACCGACAGCGCGCCCGCCGGCAGCACGCCCGCATCGACCACATCGCGCACCATGCGCTGCGTGAGCCAGGCCGTGGACGTGGCGGGCTTGACGATCACCGGCACGCCGGAGAGCAGCGCGGGCGCCGCCTTCTCCCACAGGCCCCAGCCCGGGAAGTTGAAGGCATTGATGAACAACGCCACGCCGCGCGTGGGCACCTGCAGGTGCTGCGACAGGAACACGGGCTCCTTGCCGAGCCTGGCGGCATCGCCATCGCGCAGCACGCGCACGTCGCCCAGCGCGTCGCCCCATTTGGCGTACTGGCCCAGCGTGAAGATGCCGCCGTCGATGTCCACGGCGGAGTCGTTCTTCACCGTGCCGGCGTTGGCCGTGGCGATCTCGTAGTAGGCGTCGCGGTGGGTTTGCAGAACCTTGACCACGGCGCCCAGGAGAGCGGCACGCTGCCGGTAGGTCAACGCACGCAAGGCCGAGCCGCCCTGCTCGCGGGCGAACCGGAAGGCCTCGGGCAGGTCGAGCCCGGTGGCATCCACGCGCACCAGGTCATGGCCCAGCACCGGGTCCTTGAGCACGGCGCCCGGGCCGTGGCCGGTCTGCCAGCGTCCGGCGGCGTAGTTGGGGAGCAGTTCGGTCATACAGATAGAGAGATAGGCAGAAAAAAAAGCGGGTTATCGGTCATCAGCGCGCGGCGCACGAAATGGGCATGGTCCCGGCCAGCGTCGCCGTGCAAGGGCCGCCATGCCGCGCAGGCAGCGCTCCGCTTGCGTGCACCGGGGGCGTCCCCCTCCCAGATTGCGGAGCAATATGAGAGAGGCGGAAGGCGCGAAGCGACTCAGGGGGTGTTTCACTTGCTGAACTGGATTTGCCCTTCGGGCAGCAGGTAGAGCACCAGCGAGCGGCCCTGCGCCACGGTGGGGCGGTGGGCACTGCCGGGCGGGTACACGCACCAGCCGGCGGGATGCCCGTCGAAGGTGGCGTCGCCCTCCAGCGGCATGATCAGGTCGATCTCGCCCAGCGGATGGGTGTGGTGCGGGCCGGCGATGTCCTGCATGTCCACCACATCCACCGAGAAGCGGTGCAGCGCGTCGTCTGCCTTGAAGACGCGGCCGTAGCGGATGCCGCCGCCCTCGCGCTCGCAGAGCCAGCCCTGCGCCACGCCGGCCAGGCACCCCGCCTTGAGCTGCTGGTAGGCCGCGCTGGCGGGCCCGTGGGTCTGGTTGAGCCAGGCCTGCAGGTCGCCGTCCAGGGCACGGCCCGCGATCTGGCCCGTCAATGCGGACAGGGCTTCATGAAATGCTGCTTTATCGGACATGGCGACTCGTGGGTGGCTGGGACAATGGAGTGCAGCGTGCACAAGGCTTGATATGTGTTCTTGTGGGACGGAGCAATGTGCAGTATCTTGCCTGCACACGAACAATAGTTAATGCTTGATGCAGTGTCAAGCACTATAGTGCATGTATGGTGTTTTCCCCTAGCGGCGGCCGAACGCCTTCAAAAGCGTTTGAAGCCCGGGGCACGCACCGCAAAATGCCACGCCGCAGCCGACGTGAACGAGGATGGACATGAACGAACAAGAAGACACAGTCACCCTGCCACCTTTCGCTGGCGGCGGCACGGCTGCGCCCACCGAAGAGGCCCGCAACCCCCTGCTCGCCGCCCTCGGCGAACGCGTTCGCAACCTGCGGGCGCAGCGCGGGCTCACGCGCAAGGCGGTGGCCATGGCGGCCGATGTGTCGGAGCGGCACCTTGCCAACCTGGAGTACGGCACGGGCAACGCGTCCATCCTGGTGCTGCAGCAGGTGGCGGGCGCGCTGCATTGCTCGCTGGCCGAGCTGGTGGGCGACTTCACCACCCGTTCCCCCGAATGGCTGCTGATCCGCGAACTGCTGGAGCACCGCAGCGAACCCGAGCTGCGCCGCGCGCGGCTGGCGCTGCATGAGCTGCTGAGCAGCGGCGCGAGCGACACGGCGCGCCACCGGCGCATCGCGCTCGTGGGGCTGCGGGGCGCGGGCAAGTCCACGCTGGGGCCTTTGCTGGCACGCGACCTGGACGTGCCGTTCATCGAGCTGAGCCGCGAGATCGAAACCCTGGCGGGCTGCAGCGTGCGCGAGATCCACGACCTGTACGGCACCACCGCCTACCGCCGCTACGAGCGCCGCGCGCTCGAAGAGATCGTGCAGATCCACAGCGAGGTGGTGATCGCCACCCCCGGCGGCATCGTCTCGGACCCCGCCACCTTCAACGAACTGCTCGCGCACTGCACCACCGTGTGGCTGCGCGCCGCCCCCGAGGAGCACATGGGCCGCGTGCTGGCCCAGGGCGACATGCGCCCCATGGCCGCGAGCAAGGAAGCCATGGACGACCTGCGCCGCATCCTGGAAGGCCGGGCCGCCTTCTATTCCAAGGCGGACCTGACCATCGACACCTCGGGGCAGAACCTCGAGGAAAGCCTGCGGCAGCTGCGCGCCGGGGTGCGCAAGCTGATGGCCCACCCGCCGCACTGACACCCCGGCGCCCCCGCGCGCCATAAATCCAGCAAAAAACCGCGGCATGCATTGACTCGCTCGCAAACATGCATCATGATGCACATCAGTCGATTGATTTATGCATTATTATTCCTGTTCGCAGTTTTTGACGGAGACGCCCCATGACCGCCCAGACCACCGCACCCTCCCGCGTTGACTACCGCACCGATCCCACGCAGTACCGCCACTGGAAACTGGCGGTCGAGGGTCCGTTGGCCCGCCTGTCGCTCGACATCGCCGAAGACGGCGGCATCCGCCCCGGCTACAAGCTCAAGCTCAACAGCTACGACCTGGGCGTGGACATCGAGCTCAACGACGCGCTCAACCGCGTGCGCTTCGAGCACCCGGGCGTGCGCACCGTCATCGTCACCAGCGGCAAGGACCGCATCTTCTGCTCCGGCGCCAACATCTTCATGCTGGGCGTCTCCAGCCACGCCTGGAAGGTGAACTTCTGCAAGTTCACCAACGAGACGCGCAACGGCATCGAGGATTCGTCGAAGCACTCCGGCCTGAAGTTCCTCGCCGCGGTCAACGGTGCCTGCGCGGGCGGCGGCTACGAACTGGCCCTGGCGTGCGACGAGATCCTGCTGGTGGACGACCGCTCTTCCTCGGTGTCGCTGCCCGAAGTGCCGTTGCTGGGCGTCCTGCCCGGCACCGGGGGCCTGACCCGCGTGACCGACAAGCGCCATGTGCGCCACGACCTGGCAGACATCTTCTGCACCAGCGTCGAAGGCGTGCGCGGCCAGCGCGCGGTGGACTGGCGCCTGGTGGATGCGGTGGCCAAACCTGCCCAGTTCGCCGCCGCCGTGCAGGCGCGCGCCACCGAGCTGGCCGTCGGCAGCGACCGCCCGGTCGGCGCCCAGGGCGTGGCCCTGACCCGCCTGGAGCGCGAGGACGGCGCGGACAGCCTGCGCTATTCGCATGTCGAGGTGCAGATCGACCGCGCCAGGCGCACGGCCACCCTCACGCTGAAGGCGCCCACCGGCGCACAGCCCGCCGACATCGCGGCCATCGAGGCCACTGGGGCCGCCTGGTGGCCGCTGGCCCTGGCGCGCGAGCTCGACGACGCCATCCTCAACCTGCGCACCAACGAGCTCGACATCGGCACCTGGCTGCTCAAGACCGAGGGCGACGCGCAGGCCGTGCTCGCATCGGACGCCCTGATGCTCGCCCACAAGGACCACTGGCTGGTGCGCGAGACCATCGGCGCGCTACGCCGCACGCTGGCGCGGCTGGACGTGTCGTCGCGCAGCCTGTTTGCGCTGGTCGAGGCGGGCTCCTGCTTTGCCGGCACCTTGGCCGAGCTGGCCTTTGCCGCCGACCGCAGCTACATGCTCGCGCTGCCCGACGATGCCGCGCGCGCACCGAAGCTCGTGCTCAACGAATTCAACTTCGGCTTCTTCCCCATGGTGAACGACCAGAGCCGCCTGCAGCGCCGCTTCTACGAAGAGGCCGCGCCGCTGGACGCCGCCCGCGCCGCCGCCGGCCAGCCGCTCGATGCCGACGAGGCACTGAAGCTCGGCCTCGTCACCGCCGCGCCCGACGACATCGACTGGGACGACGAGATCCGCATCGCCGTCGAGGAGCGCGCCGCCATGTCGCCCGATGCGCTGACCGGGCTGGAGGCCAACCTGCGCTTTGCCAGCAAGGAGAACATGGCCACGCGCATCTTCGGCCGGCTCACGGCCTGGCAGAACTGGATCTTCAACCGCCCCAACGCCGTCGGCGAGAAGGGCGCGCTCAAGGTCTACGGCACCGGCGAGAAAGCCGGCTTCGACTTGAACCGCGTTTGAACTGGCAGCCTGAACAACCCAAGGAACAACGATGAGCACGATCAACTACAGCGAGAAGATCCCCAACAACGTCAACCTCGGCGAAGACCGCACGCTGCAGCGCGCGCTCGAAGGCTGGCAGCCCAACTTCATCAACTGGTGGGACGACGTGGGCCCCGAAGGCTCGACCAACCACGAGGTCTACCTGCGCACGGCCGTGAGCGTCGACCCGCAGGGCTGGGCCCAGTTCGGCCACGTGAAGATGCGCGACTACCGCTGGGGCATCTTCCTGAACCCCGGCGACGCCAACCGCGAAATCCACTTCGGCGACCACAAGGGCGAGAAGGCCTGGCAGGACGTGCCCGGCGAGCACCGCGCCAACCTGCGCCGCATCATCGTGACGCAGGGCGACACCGAGCCCGCCTCGGTCGAGCAGCAGCGTCACCTGGGCCTCACGGCGCCGAGCATGTACGACCTGCGCAACCTGTTCCAGATCAACGTGGAAGAGGGCCGCCACCTGTGGGCCATGGTCTACCTGCTGCACAAGCACTTCGGCCGCGACGGCCGCGAGGAGGCCGAGGCGCTCTTGCAGCGCACCTCGGGCGACCAGGACAACCCGCGCATCCTGGGCGCCTTCAACGAGAAGACGCCCGACTGGCTGGCGTTCTTCATGTTCACCTACTTCACCGACCGCGACGGCAAGTTCCAGCTGGCCGCGCTGGCCGAGAGCGCCTTCGATCCGCTCGCGCGCACCACCAAGTTCATGCTGACCGAGGAAGCGCACCACATGTTCGTGGGCGAGAGCGGCGTGTCGCGCGTGCTCGCGCGCACCGCGCAGGTCATGAACGAGCTCAAGACGGACGACCCGCAGAAGGTGCGCGCGGCCGGCGCCATCGACCTGGGCACGATCCAGCGCTACCTGAACTTCCACTACAGCGTGACCATCGACCTGTTCGGCGCCGACCAGTCGAGCAACGCCGCCATCTTCTACAGCTCGGGCCTGAAGGGCCGCTATGAGGAAGGCAAGCGGGGCGACGACCACGTGCTCAAGGGCCAGACCTACAAGGTGCTGGAAGTGAAGGACGGCCAGCTCGTCGAGAAGGACGTGCCGATGCTCAACGCGCTCAACGAAGTGCTGCGCGACGACTTCATCAAGGACTCGGTGGCCGGCGTCGGCCGCTGGAACAAGGTGCTCGAGAAGGCCGGCATTCCGACCCGCCTGACTGTGCCGCACAAGGCCTTCAACCGCCAGATCGGCGCGCTCGCCGGCATCAAGATGTCGCCCGAGGGCCGCGTGGTGAACGACATGGAATGGGCCGCCAAGCGAGATGAATGGCTGCCGAGCGCCGAAGACTTCGCTTTCGTGGCATCGTTGATGGGCCGCGTGGTCGAGCCGGGCAAGTTCGCGGGCTGGATCTCGCCGCCGGTGATGGGCATCAACCGCCAGCCGGTGGATTTCGAGTACGTGCGTTTCGGTTGATGGGTATTGGTATTGCTCCTTCCCCTTCCGGGGGAAGGCTGGGATGGGGGCAGCAGCGCGACCACGACAAGCGCCGCGGGCCCCCACCCAACCCTCCCCCGAAAGGGGAGGGCTTTCAGGAGAGAACAACATGGACATGGCCGTTGAAGCCGGAGTCATCAAGCAGCACCTGATCGACCCCGAGATCTGCATCCGCTGCAACACCTGCGAGGCCACCTGCCCCGTCAACGCGATCACGCACGACGACAACAACTACGTCGTGCGGGCCGACGTCTGCAATGGCTGCATGGCCTGCATCTCGCCGTGCCCCACGGGTTCGATCGACAACTGGCGCACCATGCCGGTGGCGCGCGCGTACACGATCGAAGAACAGCTCACCTGGGAGGCGCTGCCGCCAGAACTGGCGCCCGATGTGCTGGCCGCCGAAGGCGCAGCGCCCTCGGCCATGGACACCGCACTGGCGCCTGCACCGGCCGCGCCCGTGGAGCCCGGCACGCAGGCCTTCCGTTCCGCCCAGTACGGCGCCACCGTGCCGCCCTGGTCGGCCGCGCACCCCTACACCAACCTGTTCCCGCCCAAGAGCCCCACCACGGCAACGGTGGTGGGCAACTTCAACTGCACCGAAGCAGGCTTTGAAAGCGAGACGCACCACGTCGTGCTCGACTTCGGCAGCATGCCGTTCCCGGTGCTGGAGGGGCAGTCCATCGGCATCGTCCCGCCGGGCACCGACGTGCTGGGCAAGGCGCACCATGCGCGCCAATACTCCATCGCCAGCCCGCGCAACGGCGAGCGGCCCGGCTACAACAACCTGGCGCTCACCGTGAAGCGCGTGACCACCGACCACGACGGCAACGCCGTGCGCGGCGTGGCCTCCAACTACGTGTGCGACCTGAAGGTGGGCGACACGGTGCAGGTGGTGGGGCCGTTCGGCAGCTCGTTCCTGATGCCCAACCACCCCCATTCGCACATCGTGATGATCTGCACCGGCACGGGCAGCGCGCCCATGCGCGCGATGACCGAATGGCGCCGCCGCCTGCGCAGCAGCGGCAAGTTCGAGGGCGGCAAGCTGCTGCTGTTCTTCGGCGCGCGCACCCAGCAGGAGCTGCCCTACTTCGGCCCTCTGCAAAGCCTGCCCAAGGACTTCATCGACATCAACCTCGCGTTCTCGCGCACGGCCGGGCAGCCCCGGCGCTACGTACAGGACCTGATGCGCGAGCGCGCCGCCGACCTGGCCGCGCTGCTGCGCGACGGGAACACCCACTTCTACGTCTGCGGCCTCAAGAGCATGGAAGAAGGCGTGGTGATGGCGCTGCGCGACATCGCCCGCGACAGCGGCCTGGAGTGGGAACAGGTGGGCGCAGTGCTCCAGCGCGAAGGGCGGCTGCACCTGGAAACCTATTGACGGCAGGCCTGGCGCAGTCCCCTGCGGAGCGGGGGCCGCCGCCGAGTTTTCATTGAAAACGGGCTTCAGCGCTTGATAAACAAGCGCCATAAGCTATATATTTAATAGCAATCCATCTATTGTCGGCGCTCCGCACGCCCCTAGGCCCGCTGGCCGCACTCGCCCCCTGCGGCCGTGCAGCGGCCGCTCGGCCCCGCGCCAGCCGCGTCCCCGCCACCCGCTCGCCTGCGCGCTGCCAGATGCGCGGGGCCTGACGCCGCCGCATGGAAAAAAACCGACCCGCCTATAGGACGGAACCTACAGAAATCGCTGCCGCAGATTTTCAAAATGAATTCACACACGGCCTTCGTGTGCATTTTTTTTGATCATCAGGAGATATTCCATGCCCAACAACAACCCCCAAGGCCACAACCAATACACCGACGACAGCGACTCCCAGCGCAAGAGTTCGGGCAACCGCCAGGCGGAGCAGAGCACCGGCGCTTCCGGCAGCCGCCAGCAGGGGCAGAACGAGCGCCCGGGCTCCGGCGGCAACCAGGGAAGCCGCGAGCAGCAAGGCGATTCTTCCCGCCGCTCTTCCCAGAACCAGCGCTGAGCCGGCCTTGTAGGCACCGGCAGGCATTTCCTCGCAACCCTGGCTGACCAGCCAGCAACCATGAACGGACCAACACACCAGGAGAATTGAAAATGGGTTATCGAGACAGTGATGACAGCGGCTTTTCCCGCCATGGCATGGGTCGGGACCACGACGAAGGGCGGTATGCCGAACGCGCCCACCGCGGCAGCATGGACCGCGATGACCAGCGCCCGGGCTACGCCCCCGAGCTGGATGACCGGTACGGCCAGTACGGCATGGTGCGCAACGACTACCGTGGCAACGCTGGCCTGGGCCTGCCGCCGCGCGAGGGCCGTGACCGTTTTTCCTCGCCGGACCGGTTCCAGGGAGGCGGCGGCTACCGCAACGATGGCCGGGAGATGTACCACCCGCCGAACAGCCGCTTCGACAGCGACTACCGGGACTACCAGGACCAGGACCGCGCGGGCTATGCCCGAGGGGGTGGGCGCTGGGGCAGCGACGATGAGCTGCGCGGGCCCTCCCAGGGCCGCCAGGGTCACCACGACCCCGACTACCAGCAATGGCGGCAGGAACAGCTGCGCCTGCTGGACGAGGACTACCAGTCGTGGCGCAAGGAGCGCTACGAGAAGTTTTCCGACGACTTCAATACCTGGCGCACTTCGCGCAACCAGCAGTCCCCCTCCAAGAGCCAGGCCGGTGCCACGGGCAGCAGCAGCACCAGCAATCCCGGCGCCACATCCGGCAAATCCAAGGACGCAGGCTGACGGCGGCGCCGCTCCTTGAGGAAGGCCGGCGGGCGCACGTTCGCCGGTGACCCGGCCCGTGGCGCGGCGCCCCTGCCTCTCCCTGGCCGCCCCTCCCCCGCGCGGGAGTGGGCGGCTTATTCCTGCCCGCGTGGAACGGGTCGGGCTTCCCCTGGCGTTCCCGGCTGGCGCGCTCCGCGCCACAGTTGCTCATTCGTCCTACAACAGGCCCGGCGGTCCAAAAATACGATGGCGGCATCCCCCTGGCGATGGCGCCGCCGGCCCCTCTCGCCGTTTCCGAGAGCAAAGGAATCCGCATGACCGCCTTGTCCGCATACGGTGACGCTCTCCGCCCCTCGCCCTCCAGATCATCCGCCCAGACAGAAATCGTCATGCCGTTCACGCAGGGCATCAAGGGGCACTCGAGCGTGCACGAACACGTGACGCGCGAGCAGATCGCCCGCCATGTCGCCGCGCTCAAGGGCTGCCCCTTCATGGAAGAGGTGCCCCAGCCCTTGTGGACCCGCCGCACCTACCTCGTGCCCAGCGACACCCTCGTGGCGTCCACGGCGCAGCGCCTGGGCCTGTTGGGAGAAGACGACCTGTTCGGCGGCGTGGTGCCCCATGCCTTCGTCGCCACCAAGGCCATCACCCATCCCCTGGTGTCGGCCACGGCCGCGGCCCCGCAAGGCTGGAGCGAGGCGTTTTCCCGCCGGGTCGGTGCCGCCGTGCTGCCGGGCTACACCGCGTTCTCCAGCCGGGATGCGCAGGAGGCCGGTGAACAACTGCTGGCGCTGGGTCCCGTGCGGGTCAAGCCCGTGGGCGAGACCGGAGGGCGTGGCCAGACGGTGGTGCCCGACGCCCGCGCGCTCTCCGCCTGCCTGGCGGCATTGGGCAAGGCGGCCCTGGTCGAGCAGGGCATCGTGCTGGAGCACAACCTCTCCCAGGTGGACACGCTGAGCGTGGGCCAGGTGCGCGTGGCGGGCATCCTGGCCTCGTACCACGGCAGGCAGCGCCTCACGCAGAACAACACCGGCGCGATGGCCTACGGCGGCTCCGACCTGACCGTGGTGCGGGGCGATTTCCACGCGCTCCTGTCCACGCTCCCGCCCGGCCCCGTCCGCAAGGCGGTCGATCAGGCCCTGGCATACGACGCCGCGGTGCGGGAGTGCTTTCCGGGGTTTTTCGCCTCGCGCATCAATTACGACGTCGCGCAGGGCATCGCGGCCGACGGCCGGTGGTGCTCGGGGGTGCTGGAGCAATCCTGGAGGATCGGCGGCGCCACCGGCGCCGAAGTGGCCGCGCTCGAAGCCTTTCACGCCGACCGCTCCCTGCGCTCGGTGCAGGCCAGCTGCGTGGAGACGTATGGCCGCTTCGAGCCCCTTCCGGCAGCGGCGACGGAATACTTCCGGGGAGAGGATCCCGAAGTGGGCCTGCTGACCAAATACGCCCTGGTGCATCGCGATGGCCACGCGGCATAGGGCGATCCAGATTCCCTCGGGGGACCGCACGATCGCAGGCACGCTGGTCGCGCCCGACACCGTGGTGCCGGGCGTCATGCTGGTGCACGGCTGGGACGGCAGCCAGGAGCAGTATCTTGCGCGCGCCCATGCCATCGCCGCCCTGGGGTGCATCTGCCTGACCTTCGACCTGCGGGGCCATGCCAGCGACAAGGCCCACCGCGACACGGTCACCCGGGAAGACAACCTCAACGACATGCTCGCCGCCTACGACCTTCTCACGGGCCACCCCGCGGTGGACGCCAACTCCGTGGCGGTGGTGGGCAGCAGCTACGGCGGCTACCTGGCCACCGTTCTCAGCGCGCTGCGGCCCCTGCGGTGGATGGCGCTGCGCGCTCCCGCGCTCTACAAGGACGAGGACTGGCTGGTGTCCAAGCAGAACCTCGACCGTCAGGAGATATCCCGCTACCGCGCCATGAAACTCGCCTCCGACAGCAACCGCGCCCTGGCGGCCAGCGCGGTCTTCGAAGGGGATGTGCTGCTGGTCGAATCCGAACTCGACCACATCGTCCCGCACCCGGTCATCGAGAACTACCGCGCCGCGTTCCTGCGCACCCACTCCATGACCTACCGGGTGATCAAGCAGGCAGACCACAGCCTGTCCAAACCCGAATGGAGCGAGGCCTACACCGCGATGCTGGTGACCTGGATGTCGGAAATGCTGGGGCTGGCCAAGAACGGACAGCCCTCCGGCAAGAAGTGACGTAGGCCGGCGGGCGCCGGAGGCGCCACGCCACCCGCCGGGCCTTCGCCGCATCCATCCGATGGGCACAGTCAAAACTGTCCGACACGGCCGCCGCGCGCGCGGAGGGCTAATGGAGCTTCTTCCCTGCCGCCCTGGAGAACACCATGTCCAAGACACACCGCTCCGGTTCCGATCCCCACCTCAAGCCCCGCGAACTCAAGCGCATGCGCCAGTGGGAAGCCATGGCCCGGCCCCGCCAGGTGCCGCTGCGGTTTCCCGAGCCCGAGCCCCCGCTATGGAAGCCGCTGGGCTGACCGCGATTGCACACCACGCGCCGGCCCGACGCCGCCCGTTTCCCATCCACCGCATGTGAAGAAGCCTTGCCATGACGCCATCATCCAAGACAGCCCCGTCCACCCCGGCCGCACGGGCCACGGCCACGGCCGCGAAGCAAAAGAAGATCCAGGCAGCGCAGGACCGCCGCGACGAGCGCGCCCGCCCGGCCAAGGCAGCGCCCGCTTCGGCCCGGGGCAAGGCCCCCGCGCCCGGCCCCGGGCGCTCGGAACCCGCCCCCCCGCTGCCGGCCCAGCACCTTGCCAAACCCGGCAGCGAGGCCGAGATGCAGCTCAAGCCGAGGTTCGAGGCACCCCACTACCGGGGCAGCGGCAAGCTCACGGGGTTCTCCACCCTCATTACCGGGGGCGACTCCGGGATAGGCCGTGCGGTGGCGGTGCTGTTTGCCCGCGAGGGCGCGGATGTCGCCATCGCCTACCTGGCCGAACACGAGGATGCCCAGCGGACGCGCGAGCTGGTGGAGGCCGAGGGCGGCCGGTGCATCCTGATACCCGGCGACGTCAAGGACGCGGCATTCTGCGCCGGCGCCGTGCGGCAGGTGGTCAAGGCGTTTGGCAAACTCAACGTGCTGGTCAACAACGCCGCGTTCCAGGAGCACGCGGACTCCCTCGAAGCGCTGACGGCGGAGCGTTTCGACGAGACGTTCCAGACCAACATCTATGGCTACTTCTACATGGCCAAGGCAGCCCTGCCCCACTTGCACCGGGGCGATTCGATCATCAACACCGGCTCGGTCACCGGCCTGCGCGGCAGCAAGGAACTGCTGGACTATTCCGCCACCAAAGGCGCCATCCATGCCTTCACCAAGGCCCTGGCCCACAACCTGGCCGAGCGGGGCATCCGCGTGAACGCGGTGGCCCCGGGGCCCGTGTGGACGCCCCTCAACCCCGCGGACAAGGCGCCCAGGGACATTGCCAGGTTTGGCGAAAAGACGCACATGGGCCGCCCTGCACAGCCCGAGGAGATTTCTCCCGCCTATGTGTTCCTGGCGGCCCCCTGCTGCTCCAGCTACATCACCGGCACCGTGCTGCCCATCACGGGCAACGCGGGAGACGGCGCGTGAAGAAAGCGGCGTGCGGCATCACGCCAGATCCTGGCTGACCCGTGGTTCGATCTCGGCCCACTCCCCGTCGGTGAACAGGCGCGAGCGGGTGTGGAACGCCTTGCCCGTGCTGCCTTCCAGCGAAAACGTGCCGCCGTGCCCGTCGATCACATCCAGGATGAGCTGCGTGTGTTTCCAGTACTCGTACTGGGATTTGCCGATGTAGAACGGCGCGCCGCCCACATCGCCCAGCAGCACATCGCTGGCTCCAATCGTGAGATCGGTGGGCAGATAGCAGTTGGCCGCACTGTTGTCGCAGCAGCCACCCGACTGGTGGAACAACACGCTGCCATGCTGCGCCTGCAGCTGCGCGATCAGCGCCAGGGCTGCCTCGGTGGCAATGACTCTCTCGACCATGGTGATCTCCTGATGTGCCGACAAAAAACGCTGCTGTGCTGAAAGTAATTTCGCAGCAGCGTCACGGTGGTTCACAGAGCGTCGATGGCCAGGCGCGTCGTCGCAGGCAGCGGCAGCGCCAGGGCAAGACGGCGCAACGACGCCAGCGGCGCCCTGTGGGCCACAACCCACCAAATCAGAAGAAGCCGAGTTTGTTTTCTGAGTAGCTCACCAGCAGGTTCTTGGTCTGCTGGTAGTGGTCGAGCATCATCTTGTGCGTCTCGCGCCCAATGCCCGATTCCTTGTAGCCGCCAAACGCCGCGTGCGCCGGGTACGCGTGGTAGCAGTTGGTCCACACGCGCCCGGCCTTGATCGCGCGGCCCATGCGGTAGGCCACGTTGCCGTTGCGGCTCCACACGCCGGCGCCCAGGCCGTACAGCGTGTCGTTGGCAATCGCCAGGGCCTCGGCCTCGTCCTTGAAGGTGGTCACGGCCAGCACGGGGCCGAAGATTTCTTCCTGGAAGATGCGCATCTTGTTGTGGCCCTTGAACAGCGTGGGCTGCACGTAGTAGCCGCCTTCCAGGTCGCCGCCCAGGTGGGCCTGGCCGCCGCCGGCCAGCACTTCGGCGCCTTCCTGCTTGCCCAGGTCCAGGTACGACAGGATCTTGGTGAGCTGCTCCTTGCTGGCCTGCGCGCCCATCATGCTGTCGGTATCGAGCGGGTTGGCGTGCTGGATGGCGGCCACGCGCTTCAAGACGCGTTCCATGAACTTGTCGTAGATCGACTCCTGGATCAGCGCGCGGCTGGGGCAGGTGCAGACCTCGCCCTGGTTGAACGCGAACAGCACCAGGCCCTCGATGGCCTTGTCCAGGAAGGCATCGTCCTTGTCCATCACGTCCGCGAAGAAGATGTTGGGGCTCTTGCCGCCCAGCTCCAGCGTGGCGGGGATCAGGTTGTTGGCGGCGGCCTGCGCGATCACGCGGCCCGTGCTGGTGGAGCCGGTGAAGGCGATTTTTGCGATGCGCTTGCTCGTGGCCAGCGGCATGCCCGCCTCGCGGCCATAGCCGTTCACGATGTTGAGCACGCCGGGCGGCAGCAGGTCGGCGATCAGTTCGGCCAGGATCAGGATGGAGATGGGCGTGGACTCGGCGGGCTTGAGCACCACGCAGTTGCCCGCACCAATCGCAGGCGCCAGCTTCCAGGCGGCCATCAGGATCGGGAAGTTCCACGGAATGATCTGGCCCACCACACCGAGCGGCTCCTGGATGTGGTACGCCACGGTGTTCTCGTCGATGTTGGACAGCGCGCCTTCCTGCGCCCGCACGCAGCCCGCGAAGTAGCGGAAATGGTCCACGGTGAGCGGGATGTCGGCGTTCAGCGTTTCGCGGATGGCCTTGCCGTTGTCCACGGTTTCGGCATAGGCCAGCAACTCCAGGTTCTGCTCGATGCGGTCGGCAATTTTCAGCAGGATGTTGCCGCGCGTGGCGGCGTCGGTCTTGCCCCAGGCGTCGGCGGCGGCGTGGGCGGCGTCCAGCGCCAGTTCAATGTCTTCGGCAGTGGAGCGGGCGGCCTGGGTGTAGACCTTGCCGTTCACGGGCGAGATGACATCGAAATACTGGCCCTTGACCGGGGCCACAAATTTGCCGCCGATGAAGTTGTTGTACTGGGCTTGGTAGGCGATCTTGGCGCCAGCGGCGCCGGGGGCTGCGTAAACGGTCATGTTGTCTGTCTCCGGTGGATTTGTGGACATCTGCTCGGCACAGCGCGCCGCCAGATAGAGGACATGACTCAAAACCCGTGCCAACCCAGCCAATCTTCCAAGTGGTTGATTTTTATGGCTTTGTTTGCGCGTTCGCAAGAAAGCACAACCCATAGGCCGTTAAGGTGTCCGCTCCAGAACGCGACACCTGTCACGAAATGGAACAGTTGAAGCAGCCCCGCGGCCATCGCTATTGCCCTGGCCTCTGGCCACCGCCATACTGGCTTTCAAACAGGGCGCGTTCATGACGCCCGGGCAGGAGACAAACACCATGCGATCCACTTCCACATCTGTGGCACTGCGGCAGGCCCGCCAGCACCTGCTGGAATCAGGCCAATGCCCCAGCGGGCTTGTGGACGAGCGCCTGGCGCGGTCGTGGCAGCGCAGCATGGACAGCGGCCTGCGGCCGACCGGGCGGCTGGGCAGCCCCGACAACCTGGAACAGCAAGCCCTGCGGCAGCTGCGCGGCCACCACCAGGAGTTGCTGGCGCATTCGCGCCCCGTCATGGAGTACCTGTTCGAGCAGGTGCGCGACAGCCAGAGCGTGGTGGTGCTGGCCAGCCCCTGCGGAACGCTGGTGGACACCTGTGGCGACGCCTACTTCCTGGGCAAGGCCGAACGGGTGGCGCTCACCAGCGGCGCCTCGTGGCACGAAAAGCAGCGCGGCACCAACGCCATCGGCACCGCGCTGGCCGAAATGGCGCCCGTGGAAGTGCATGGCGCGGAGCATTTCCTGGAGCGCAACGGTTTCCTGACCTGCGCGGCGGCCCCCATCCTGTCCGCCACGGGGCAGCTGCTGGGCATTCTGGACATCTCCAGCGAGCACAGCCGGGGCAACCCGCACACGCTGGGGCTGGTGAGCACCGCCGCCCACATGATCGAAAACCGGCTGCTCGTGTCCGCAAGCCAGCGCCACATCCGCCTGCACCTGCACCCCCACCCGGAGGGCATTGGCACCGTGGCCGAAGGCATCGCGCTGGTGTCGGAAGATGGCTGGGTGGTCGGCGGCAACCGCAGCGCGCTGGCGCTGCTGCGCCTTTCCATCGCGCAGCTGGGCTGCGTCTCGCTGGACCAGATCCTCCATCCAGGCCTAGAGGATCTGTTGTCCCGCCACCAGCGCCGCCCCGACGCGCCGCTTTCCCTGCGCAGGCACGATGGCTCCCAGCTCTTCGGGCAATTGGTGCCCGACAAGCGCACCGTGCGCCCCCTCGCCCCCGCCGCGCCCTCCAGCGCTCCCCCGGATGCCCTGGCGCGCCTGGACACCGGCGATGCGCGCTGGCGCATGGCTGCAGCCAAGACACGGCGCATCCTCGACAAGCCCATCCCCCTGCTGCTGCAGGGCGAATCGGGCGTGGGCAAGGAATGGTTCGCGCGGGGCGCGCACCAGAGCGGACCGCGCCGCGACGGCCCCTTCATCGCCATCAACTGCGCGGCCATGCCGGAGGCGCTGATCGAGTCGGAGCTGTTCGGCTACGCACCCGGCACGTTCACCGGCGGGCGCCGCGAAGGACGCCTGGGCCTGCTGCGCGAGGCCCAGGGCGGCACGCTGTTCCTCGACGAGATCGGCGACATGCCGGCGGCCCTGCAGACGCGGTTGCTCCGGGTGCTGCAGGAGCGGCAGGTGGTCCCCCTGGGCAGCGGCCACCCGGTGGCCGTGGACTTCGCCCTCATCTGCGCCTCCAACCGCAAGCTGCGCGAGGAGGCGGAGCAGGGGCGCTTTCGCGCCGACCTGTACTACCGGATCAATGGCCTCGCGGTCGAGCTTCCACCCTTGCGTGAACGCACCGATTTCGACGCGCTGAGCGCGAGGATGCTGGAGGACATCGAGCCCTCCCGCGCCCTGCGGCTGGCGCCGTCGCTGATGGCGATGCTGGAACAGTACCCCTGGCCCGGCAATCTGCGGCAATGCGCCAGCGTGCTGCGGACCACCTGCGCGATGCTGGAGCCGCACGAGGAGGTGCTCGAATGGCACCACCTGCCGGACGACTTCCAGGACGAACTCCGGCGGGCCGACCGGTTCTGCGCGCCAAAGGAAGCCCCGCACCCGCCGCAGAACCTGGACGAACTGTCTCAATCCGCCATTCAGCAGGCCCTGGAGAGCTGCCGTGGCAACGTGAGCCACGCGGCACGCACCCTGGGCATCAGCCGCCAGACGCTCTACCGCAAGCTGGCAACGCGCAGGGAGAGGCTCGCCCACCCGCCCGGATGACCAGGCCCCTGCCGCGCCACGGCGCTGGCGCTGCCGCCGCCCGCTCGGGGATCGCGGGGCCTTACGGTTGCCGGTCTCCCTTGGCGTATTCCTTGAGCGCATCGATGGCCTCTTCGCGCGTGGCCCAGGAGGCATCGCGGACCGGCACATTGTGTCCGTCTATCAGAAGGCTCTGCACCGTGTAGCGCCCCTGCGGCGTCCTGCAGAGCACCGCGGAGTAGGAGCTTGCATCCGCCGTGCCAAAAACGTTCTCTTCCTCGATTTCACCGGGCATGGAAACCTCCTCATCCGTTCGCCACGTTGGACCTTTGATTGTCGGCAGCGGAGTCCGCCAACGGTGTAGGCCAATGGCCCCTTGCGCCTTCTTCGGAGGCCGCGGCGCGCCGCTTTCCTACAGACATCGAAGGGCCGCCGCGAAACGATCGAATCCAACGGCCCCGCGGCGCATCCCGCGCTGCGCGATGCCCCGTTAGAAAGTGCGTACATGGCTACCAGCAACCGGGTGCTCTGGAAGGGCGCCATCTCCTTCGGCCTTGTCCATATTCCCGTGGGCCTGCACACCGCCACCACGGAGCAAGGCATTGACTTCGATTGGCTGGACAAGCGGTCGATGGACCCCGTGGGCTACAAGCGGATCAACAAGCGCACCGGCAAGGAAATCGACAAGGCCCACATCGTCAAGGGCGTCGAGTACGAGAACGGGCAGTACGTTGTTCTTTCCCCGGAGGAAATCGAAGGCGCCTTCCCGCGCACCACCCAGACCATCGAGATCGAGCGCTTTGTGAACGCCCAGGAAATCCCGTTCGTCTACCTGGAGCGCCCGTACTACGTGAGCCCCATCAACAAGGGGCACAAGGTGTATGCCCTGCTGCGCGAAGCCCTCGCCAGGACCGGGAAGATCGCGCTGGCAAAGGTCGTGATCCAGACCAAGCAGCACCTGGCGCTGCTGGCGCCCTCGGGACCCGCGCTCGTCCTCAACCTGCTCAGATGGGGCGACGAGGTCAAGGGTTTCGAGGGACTGGATCTTCCCGCCCTGGGCGCCACCGCCATCAAGCCCAGCGAGATGAAGATGGCGACGCAGCTCATCGCCGAAATGACCGGCCACTGGAAGCCGGAAGATTTCAAGGACGAATTCCGCCAGCAGGTCATGGACCTGGTGGCCGCCAAGGTCCAGCAGGGCGATACCCGCACGGTCACGCAGCCCGCGCAGGCCGCCACGGGCAGCGCGGAAATCATCGACCTCACGGAGCTGCTGCAGCGCAGCCTCAAGCCCGGAAACCGCCGCCCTGCCGCCAGGCCGGCGGCCAAGGAGGGCGGCACGGCGCCGCGCAAAACCGCGCGCAAGCGTGCCGCGGCCAAGGCGCCTTCCGCGCAGCGCAAGAAGGCGGCCTGATGAAGCGCGCGGACGCGGCACACGCACCACAGGCCCCGGCGACGCGATCGCCCCGCGCCAGGAAACGCGCCAGATCGCCACAGCCCGGACCGCGCATCTCCCACGGCGAGCGCGTGATCGATCCGTCCACGGGGTTCACCAAGATGGACATGGTGCGGTACTACGCCAAGGTCGGCCCCTTGATGCTGCAGCACCTGAAAGCACGGCCCGTGGCCCTGGTGAGGGCTCCCGGGGGCGTGCCGGGAGAACTCTTCTTTCAGAAGCACCAGGAGGCCGAGGCGCTGCCCGGCATGCGGAGCCTGGACCCGGCGCTGGACGAGGGGCATGCGCCCTTGCTGGAAGTGGTCTCCCCACAGGGCTTGCGCAGCGGGTCGCAGATGAACGTCATTGAATACCACACCTGGAACGCGCTGAAAGACAGGATGGAGCGCCCCGACCGGCTGACCTTCGACCTGGACCCGGGCGAAGGCGTGGCATGGGCGGATGTGCGTGAAGGCACGCGGCTGCTGCGCGTGCTGCTGCAGGGACTGGGGCTTCCCGCCTTTTTGAAAACCAGTGGGGGCAAGGGCCTTCACGTGGTGGTTCCGCTCAAGCGCCTGCGCGACTGGGACACGGTCAAGGATTTTTCCAGGGCCATCGTGCTGCACCTGGCCGAGACGATCCCGCAGCGCTTCGTGGCCAAGAGCGGTCCGCGCAACCGGGTGGGCAGGATCTTTGTGGACTACCTGCGCAACGGCCGCGGTGCGACGACCGTGAGCGCATGGTCGGCACGCGCACGGCCGGGAATGGGCGTTTCCGTGCCCGTCGGTTGGGAAGAACTGGATGCGCTGACCAGCGCCGCCCACTGGAACGTCCGGAACATCGACGCGAGGCTTGGCGTGGGCAATGGCCCCTGGCAGGCCTACGAAGAGGCCGCGGTGAGTTTGACACCCGCGATGAAAGCGCTCGGATTCCGGCCCGGCTGACGTTTGCCCGCGCTCCCGGCGCCGGCACGGGGCGCGCACAGGATCAATCGGGCACGGCGGCCGGGCTCAGGCCAGCATCAAGGCCGGGCCGTGCTGGCCCGAGGCTTCCAGCTGCAGCGCGGAACTGGACAACTTGAACGTCGCGACCGTTTCGACCAGCCTTCGGGACTGGATGCTCAGGCTGGAGGCGGCCGCGGACATTTCCTCCACGAGCGCCGCATTTTGCTGGGTGGCCTGGTCCATCTGATTGACGGCCACGTTGACCTGGCTCACGCCCTGGCTCTGCTCGGTTCCGGCCGCGCTGATCTGCGCCACCGTCTCGGTCACCCGCTCGATGGACGAAACCACTTCCTTCATCGTCTGCCCCGCGGCGCCCACCAGCACGGTCCCGGCCTCCACGCGCTCCACGCTGGTGGCGATGAGGGCCTTGATCTCCTTGGCCGCCGCCGCGGAGCGTGCTGCCAGGCTGCGCACTTCCGAGGCCACGACCGCGAATCCACGCCCCTGCTCGCCAGCCCGGGCGGCCTCCACGGCGGCATTGAGGGCGAGGATATTGGTCTGGAAGGCGATGCCGTCGATGACGCCGATGATTTCGGAGATCTTCTTGGAGCTTTCATTGATGCCGCTCATGGTGTCCACCACCCTGGACACGACGTCGCCCCCCTGCTTCGCGACCGTGGAGGCGCTTTGCGCGAGCACGTTCGCCTGCAGCGCATTCTGCGCATTCGTCTGCACGGTGGAATTGAGTTCCTCCATGGCCGCCGCCGTCTCCTCCAGGGCGCTCGCCTGGTGCTCCGTCCTGGTGGACAGGTCGCCATTGCCCGTGGATATCTGCGCACTGGCCGCCGCCACGGTCTCCGAGCCGCTGCGGACCTGGCTGACGATCCGGGTCAGCGAGTCCTGCATCACGGCCAGCGCCGCGAGCAGGGGACTGAATTCATCACGCGAGCCGTCCGTGACCGGGGTGGTCAGGTCGCCGTCCCTCACGCGATTGGCCACGGCCTGCGACGCGGCCACCCTGCGCCGCAAGGTGGCGCCGATGTGCCAGGAGAACAGCAGCAGCCCGATCGCCACCGCCGCCACGGCACTGACCAGCGCGCGAAGGGTCAGCTTCACGTCCCGTTCGATTTCGGCGAGGCTGGCTTTCAGCAGCCCGGCCTGGTGCTCCTTTTCCTTGGCGAGGACGGCAAGCACCGCATTGCGCGTGGGGATCGTGGAGGCCACCAGATAGTCAAACGCCGGCTCCTTCTTTCCCTCCTGGATCAACTGAAGGTTCTGCTCGGCCACGTTCCAGAACGCCTGCAGCCCTTTGGACAGCTCGGCGTTCAGAGTCCTCTCGGCGGCGGTGTCCGCGGCCTGCACGAAGCTGGCGAGGTCCGTGTCGATCAAGCGCTTCTTGTCGGCGATGTCCGCCAGCGTGGCCGCCAGCTCTTGCGGCGTGCGCACCAGCATCGCATGGCGCATCTGGAGCGAAGACCGCGTGACGTTCAGCTCCATCGCGCTGGCCTGGAGCTGGCGCGGCACCTCTTTGCCGGCCACGAGTTCTGTCTGGCGCGTGACCTCCCCCAGGTAGAGCCAGGCCAGGAGCACGATCCCCGCGAGCCCCGCGATCAGGAGGAAGGAAATGGCATGAAGGCGTCTGGCGATGCTCATGGTCTCACCTCTTTGGACGGCGGCGCTGCAAGCGCGGGCGGATCTGCAAGCAATTGCAGCAATGGCGACAATTTGCAACCTAGCCGCGGTACGGCGGATTGAACGCGCTTATGGGACGGGGGTCAAGAGGATCCACCCGCTGCCGCCGGCGACGGACCGGGAGGGGTTGTCGGGCTATGCTGGAGACATGAACCAGCGCAAGACCTTGGTGATCGTCTATCACTCCATGACGGATGGCACGCGCCAGATGGCCGAGGCTGCGCGCGAGGGCGCAGCCTCCGATGCGGCGGTCGCGGTGCGGCTGCTGCACGCCGCGCAGGCGGGGCCCGCGGACGTGCTGGCCGCGGACGGGCTGATTTTCGCCACGCCCGAGAACCTGGCAGCCATCAGCGGACAGCTCAAGGATTTCTTCGACCGCAGCTATTACGCCGTGCTCGACCACGTCAACGGCCGGCCCTATGCCAGCCTGGTCTGCGCGGGCAGCGACGGACACAACGCGGCAAGGCAAATAGAGCGCATCGCCACCGGCTGGCGCCTGCGGCCCATCGGGGATCCCCTCATCGTTTGCACCCATGCCCAGACCCCCGAGGCCATCCTCGCCGTCAAGCACATCGGCGATGAAGATCTGCTGCGCTGCCGCACCCTGGGCGAAGCGATGGCTACGGGGCTGGCGCTGGGTGTGTTCTAGAAGAACGAACGGAGCCCACCTTCCCGGAACAATCGGGTTTAATGACGCTTTGCACGAGACCGCAAATGACCCCCCTCCTGATCGTGGCTGTGTTGGCATCCTCGGCGGCCGCGGCCGAGGCGCCCTCATGGCTCACCGTGGTGGGAGACCCCGCCAATGCCTTCGTGGACACGCTGGAGGTGGATGCCACCAGCGCCATCGCATTTGAATCCATGCGCCTCGTCAAGCTCAGGGTGAACCGCGCCAGGCCACGCACGGGCTTTGATGATCAGCCCTACCACTCCTACTACTCCACGGCCGTGGTGGACTGTACCGGGCTGAAGGCGTGGCACCGCTCCATCGCCCTGTTCAGCAAGCCGCTGTGGCACGGAAAGATGCGCCTGGTGGAGTATGCCGAGAGCGACGGCCGCAACCTGGCCTTCGCGGAGATGGAGCCCAACCCCAGGGACCGACTGATCAAGGCCGCCTGCGCCATCGCGCTGCAGAGCCCCTGAAACCCTGGAGTTTTCTGCCGCGCCGACCCCGATCGCCGCAATGCCGCCGACCGGCATCAAAGGCACGTCCCACCGGGTTGGCCCCCTGGGAAACCCGCCGGTTGTAGGCGGACCGTGATGGCGGCCACCCCTGCATTCGGCAAGGCCGAAATCCAGGCGGCCGCGTTGAAGCCGAGCGCCACCGCCCTGGTGCTTGTCGATTTCATCAATCCGATGCGGTTTCCCGGCGCGAACGCCTTGCTGCGCGGCGCCCTGGAGGCGGCGCATGCCACCGCGCGGCTCAAGCGCCGGCTCTCGGCCCAGGGGGCGGTGGCCATCTATGCCAACGACAACTACGGGATCTGGAGGTCTGACTTCAAGGATCTGGTGAAGGCATGCCAGGCCTTGCCTGGTGCGCGGGGCGAGATCGCCACCCTTCTGGCGCCGGGCGATGGCGACCTGACGGTCCTGAAACCCCTGCATTCCGCTTTTCACTCGACGCCGCTGGACCATCTGCTCAGGCAGATGCAAACGCAGCAATTGATCGTTGTCGGCCTGGCGGCGGACATGTGCGTGCACCTGACGGCGATGGATGCCTACATGCGGGGGTTCAAGGTATGGGTGCCCGCCAATTGCACGGCGGCCGAGCACGAACCGCACAAGCAGGCCGCGCTGCACCAGATGTCGCGGGTTCTCAAATGCTCCATCCGCAAGGCATGACGTTCTTCGCGGCCGTGCTCGCCCTGAGCGGCTACGAGGGCCACCAGAACACCACCTGTAGGACACGCCCAGCCGGCAAGCCGGCATTCCTCTGACGCCCGCTTCGCGGGGCGCTCGGATAGTCTAGCGATCAACCGCGCCCCGGAAGGATGTCGATGCCGGTCGGTTTCACGGGTGCAGATCGAGACGGGTAAGCCTATGGACGTTTTTCAGCTGGGCGGTGCGTGGTGGGAGATGCCATTGCGGGCCGCCATCATCTATGCGGTGCTTCTCCTGCTGGTACGGATTTCAGGCAAGCGGACGGTGGGCCAGTTCACCCCCTTCGATCTTCTGGTGGTGATGCTGCTGAGCGAGTCGGTGTCCGCAGGTCTGAACGGTGACGAGAAGTCCGTCACGGCAGGACTGCTTTCCGCAACGACGCTGATTGCGCTGAATGTCGCCGTCGCGGTCATCACCTCCCGCAGCGAACGGGTTCAGCAGTGGGTGGAAGGCCGTCCGGTCCTGATCGGCAGCAACGGGGAAATCTTCACGGATGTGCTGCGCAAGCACCATGTACGCTGCGCGACGCGCAGCGTGCGCTGCGTGAAGCGGACTGCGACCCGAAAGACATGCAATTTGCGTTTCTTGAAGCAGACGGGCACATCAGCATCCTGCAGAAATCCGGGAAGAATGCGTGAGGCAACCGCACCGGCGGGAGCTACCCACGCACCTTGCATGCCGCAGAGATCATTCCCTTGTAAGGCTCTCCCGGCACATCCTTGAACAGCACGGGGGCCTTGCCTTCGGCGTACTCCTCGCGGCCCACGGCGTCGCCCTTCCAGGCCGGCAGCCCATAGTAGGTGAGCCACACATACCACGCCGTTCGGGAAGGGCAATGGACCACCACCCTGGCATAGTACGAGCGGTACTTCTGCCCCTTGAAGGAAGTCCGGGTCCTGTCTCTTGAAACGCGCAGATCGAGTACCACGCGGTGGTCCAGGCCCACGGGCTCGGGGCGCACCTCGATCAGGTTCTTTTCACCCTCCTGGCGGTCGCCATGCAACGTGAACCAGACGTCCTCGGCCTGCGCCGGAGACGACATGGCGGCTATGCACAGGAAAGTGGCGCAGATCATTGGGAGAACCCCGCTCTGGGACAAGGCCGTGTGGGAGGGTGGCAGGCAAGAGGCCCCCGCGCGCCCTCAATGGCGCCAATGCGGACTCGGCAGCAGTTTATCGGTGCTTGCCGCCACGTGGAGACCACCCACAAAAAAAGGCCCCGATGGGGCCCGTTGTACTGCCTTGCGCTGCGGTGAAAACACTTCCCATGGCAGCGGCACCCGCGAAGTGCCGCCACCATGGAAAGGCCCGCAACTGCGTCAATTCAATTACATGGCGCTGAATTCGCCGTGAGGGATCTGGCCGGTGCGCACGGCTTCGGCTGCCTGGGCGCGCACGGCGCTGCGGTCGGCCGTGGATTGGTAGGTCACCACGCGGGAGCCTGCTGGCTCCATGTTGTGGGTGCGAGCTTCGACAACGGCTTCCGCCTTCACTTCGGCACGGGTGCGGTTCGTATCGAACTGCAGGGCGAACTGCGAGGAGTCGGCTTCGTCGGCGTGGGCGCCAAAAGAGGCGAAAGCGGCAACAGCGGCGATGGAGAGAAAACGGGCGGTGGTGTTCATGATAGAAATCCTTAAAGAAAAGCGTCTCAAAAAAAGCCGGAACAAAGCGCGAAGAGCCATGCTCACGACTGCTTCAAACCGGGTTCGGTGAGTCGCCTTGCGGGTTCGGCTCATCGATGGGTTGAACTGTACGCCGGTGGCGCGCACAGAAAAACCATCTGGTCGCGAACTAACCGTTCCAGTATCGGAAACAATCTCCGGGAACCAAATCCAAGGCCGGGTTTCCGGCCGCACCGGTGAAGGCTACCCAGCCTCGGCGTCCTTCGGACGGCCCTCCTTCGCCGCGTGCGCCACCAGATCAAGCGGCCCGCAGCTGGCTCTTGCGCTCGATGATCCGCGACACGAGTCCGTACTCGACCGCTTCCTCGGCCGACAGCCACCGGTCCCGCTCGATGTCCGCCAGCACCACGTCCAGCGGCTTGCCGGTTTCCCGCGCGATCGTGCGCGCGATGCGCTCCCGGGCCTTGACGATCTCGCGGGCCTGGATGGCGATGTCGCTGGCCGGCCCGCCGGAGCCGCCGCTGGGCTGGTGGATCAGAAAGCGTGTGTTGGGCAGGCAGTAGCGCCGCTCGCGTGGGGCCGCCAGGTACAGATGGGTGGCCGCGCTGCCGACCCAGCCAGTGCCGATCATGTTCACCGGTGCTGCGATGAAGCGCACCATGTCGTGGATGGCGTCGCCCGATTCCAGGTGTCCGCCGGGCGAGCTCACCAGCACGTCGATGGGTTCGGCGCTGTCGGCGTCCAATGCGATAAGCCGGCGCGCCACGTCGGCGGCCACCAGGTCGGTGACGGTGCCGAAGATCAGCAGGGTGCGCGACTTGAACGCCTTTTCCTCCAGATAGGAAGTGCGCGGCTCGGTGGCGCTGGGCGTCGTGGCGGTGTCTGGGGTGTTCATGGGCGGGATTCCTCGGGGTGGTGGAACTGCCTTGACGAACGAAGCGCGGATTTCGTGACACGCGGGCCCCGGCAAGGCTGTGGCAAGATTTGCAGATGCATGACGAACGCCAGCCGGCCCTGATCGACGCTGACCGCCGCCGCCTGGTGCGCGCGGCCTCCCGCCTGCTGGGCCCCTCGGATGCCGAGGACGCCGTGCAGGACGCCTATGTCCGCGCGCTGGAGGCCGACGCGCTGGAACTCAACGCGGCCCAGGCCTGGCTGCTCACCGTGGTGCGCAATCTGGCCATCGACCGACTGCGCCGGCGCCACTGGATGCAGCAATGGCTGGCGCAAGCTGTCGCCAGCCACCCCGTGCATGCGTCACCATCGGCCGAGATGGATGCGGCGCTGGCGGAGGATGCCTCCCGCGCGCTGCGCCTGCTCGCCGCCCACCTGGCGCCAGCGGACGGGGCCGTGGTGCTGCTGCACGAAGTGTTCGAGCTCGGCCATGCCGAGATCGCCCAGGCCAGTGGCCGGTCCGAAGCCGCCAGCCGGCAACAGCTGCGGCGGGCACTGTTGCGGCTGCGGCGCGCGGGCAGCGGGTTGGAGCCTCGGCCATCGCCCGAACGCGAATCGAGCGAAGAGGTGGTTTTCCGCATGTTCCTGCAATCGCTCCGGCTGCGTGATCCGCAAATACTGTGGGCGATGCTCGGCCAGCCGCCAGTCAGTGCGTCTGCGCGGGCATGCGTGGCCGCCGCCGAAGCCATCTCCGCGCCGGCCGCGACCTCCTGTGGCGTGGTGCAGATGGGCGGGCAGCTTGGCCTGGTGCTCACGCTGGACGGCGTCAGGCTGTGTGTGCTGCCGCTGGGCGTGCAGACTGAGCACGAGCCGGAAACCGTGGCGCTCTAGCGGCCGCCGCCAGGGCCCGCCCCCTCCAGGCCCGCGCGCACGATGGCCAGGTTCAGGGCCACAGGCGGCACCTGGCCCGGGTAGCCCGGGACATCCGCGCTATCTGGCAAGAAGCATGGGGCCTTTGGCCGCCAAAGGGGTGCACCTTGCGTACACTGGGCCCATGACCGCCACCTTCCCTCGAACCGCCGCCGCCCTGACCGCACCGCTTCGCGCGGCGGCAAGGAAGGCGCACCGTCAGCCAGCGCCAGCACATTCCTGAGCCCGGCGGCACCTTTTCCCCCTTTCAGCGCAGACATCCACCGCCGGGCACCCGCCTTGCGCGGTAGCGGCCGCCTTTTGCCCACAGGGCAACGGCCGGACTCGATGGAGTGCTTTTCATGCATACAGTGGATCACGGCGGGCGCACGCTCACCGAACCTGATTTCCCTCGCCGGTCGCAGCTGAGAGTCCCGCAGCTTCCCGCATTCCTTGCGGACCTGCCCCACACCGCAGAGATCGTCCGCTCCCGCGCCCTGCATGCCGAGGTGGCCGCCACACATGGCGAAACGCGCGCAGCCACGGCCGCGAGCGTCCGCCACCCGCCCGAGGCCTGGGGCGACTACGCCAGGTAGCCCCGCGGCAAGCAGCCACCGCGGCCCGCGGTGCGCCAGATGCACGTCCCCTCGCCGATCTCCATGCCCGCCCCGGTCTCGCCGCGCATTGGCGCCGCCGGCCGGCGCCGCTCTTTCAGAAAGCAGTTTTCCCCATGATCCCTCGCTCCATCCTTGCCGTCACCGATTTCTCCCAGCAGGGAGGCCACGCACTGGCCCGGGCTGCGCTGTGCTGCGCCGAGCACGGTGCGACGCTGAAAATCTCCTACCTTGCCGACCCCGGCGAGGAGCCGCCTTCGGACACGGACGTGCGGCTGGCACATCACGCGGTGCAGCTGGGGCAGCGCCACGACATCGCGGTGCAGGCGGCAACGCAGGCCGCAGGCGATGCCGAACAGGTCGCACGCTGGGCGGCTGGCGCCGATCTGGTCGTGTGGGGCACGGCACCCGTGCGAGGCCTGCGCGCCTGGTTCACCACCCATCCGGCCCTCAGGATGCTGCGCGCTTGCCCACGCCCCATCATCGTCGTGCGCAATCCGGCCCACCAGCCGTACCAGGGTCTGATGGTGGCCGTGGACTTCTCGCGGATGTCTCACGGCCTGGTCGACCTGGGCCTTGCGCTCCAACCCTCGGCACGGGTCGAGCTCTTTCACGCCATCAGCACCGCCGACGAAGGAAAGCTGCGGTATGCCGAAGTGTCGGAGCGCGCCATCCAGCTCTACCGCGAACAGTGCCGGCGCTCCGCGCAGGACAGGATGGTCACATTGACGGATTCGCATGATGCACGGCGCAATCGGCTGTCGTCCTCCATCGGGCGGGGAGACCCCGTTCGCCAGATTCTGGTGCAGCAGCAGCACAGCGCGGCGGACCTTGTCGTCGTCGGCAAACACCCGGCTTCGATGGTGTCCGACCTCCTGTTCGAGAGCGTTGCACAACGCCTGCTCCGGGAGGCACGCGTGGACGTGCTGGTGGTGCCACACGGCTTTCGACCCGCGTCCCGCACCTCTGCCGTGGAGCGGCTCGCGCCCGACCTTCCCGTGCGCCGCGTCAGGGCGGGCGCCCCACTGCGGCCGCACGCACCCGGCGCGTCGCCTCGACGCCAGAGCCCCTGACACGCCCGCCCAGAGGCGGGTCTCCACCAGGCAAGGAATGCTGTGGCCGGTCACCTGAGACGGCGGGGACGCAAGGGGCGCCCCCCGCCCCCAACGATGCACGGTGGATGAACACCCACAGTTCGCTCCAGGGCGAACCGTGCTCTCGCGCCAGCGGGCAGCATCGGTGGTCCTGCGGTCTTCACCGCGCCCGCCACTCTTGTCCGCATGCCTTCCACCCGCCGCCCCGTCTTCTATGGCGACACCGTAGTCCGCGCAGCCTTCGTCATTGCACTGCTGGGATGGGGCGCGGGCTTCTACGGCCCGCCAGTCTTCCTGCACGCGGTCATGGCGCGCACCGGCTGGTCCCTGTCCCTGGTGTCTGCTGCGGTCACCTTTCACTTCCTGGTGGGTGCAGGGGTCGTGATCTGCCTGCCAGGATGGCATCGCCGTTTCGGCATTCCCGCGACGACACAGGGGGGCGCCGTCGTGCTCGCGCTCGGAGTCGCTGGATGGGCCGCCGCGGCACAGCCCTGGCAGCTTTTTGTCGCGGCGGCATTGACCGGCGGTGGGTGGGTTCCCCTGGGGGCAGCAGGCATCAACGCGATCATCTCGCCCTGGTTCGTGGCGCGGCGGCCGCTCGCGCTGGGCAAGGCATACAACGGCGCGAGCGTGGGGGGCATGGTGTTCTCCCCCCTGTGGGCGGCCATGATCGAACGCTACGGATTCCCCGTGGCAGCGCTTTGCGTGGGCACCGTGCTGGTGGGGATGGTCGCGATCATCGCGCACACGGTGCTGCCCAAGTCACCCTCCACACAATCGCCGTTGGCGGATGGAACCGATGGCAGCGATACGGAAGCAGGCGCGCCCCCTCCAGCACGGGACGGCACTCTTCGATGGTCGGACCGGGGCTTCCTGACCTTGGCGGCGGCCATGTCGCTGGGATTGTTTGCCCAAATCGGACTGATTGCCCAGCTCTTCTCGCTCATGGTGCCGGGGTTGGGAAGGCAGCAGGCCGGCGCCATCATGGCGTTGGCCACGGGGTGCGGAATGGGCGGGCGCCTGGTGATGGCCCGCGTGGTGGGGCCACGGGCCAACCGCAGGCTTGCCGCGGCATGCAGCTACGGCGTGCAGGCCGTGGGGACTGCGCTGATGCTGCTTGCGGGCGCGCACCATGCAGGCATCCTGGTTCTGGGCATCATTCTGTTCGGCCTGGGCATCGGGAATGCGACCTCGATGCCACCGCTCATCGCGCAATCAGAATTCGCCCCCCCGGAGGTACCACGGGTCGTTGCGCGCTGCGTGGCGGTGGCCCAGGCCCTCTACGCGTTCGCCCCCATGGTTTTTGCGGCGGTGCTCAGCCACGGGGCAGCGGGTGCCCCGCTGCTGGGCACCAACACCGGGCCTTTTTTTGCCATGGTGCTCTTGCTCCAGGTTCTTGCCGCCGCCTGTGTCCTGGCGGGTGGGACGGCCCCGGCGCGCCGCAGGTGAAAGCGTGGCGTCGGACTCCGGTTCATTGCGGCTTGCGGCATACCGGCCCTGGCGCGGCGGCCATCATGCAAGCTTGCCCATCCGGTTTTCCGTGCGCAGGCGGAAGGACTCGGAAAACTCGTAGGAGGACACAGGGCGGCTGAACAGGTAGCCCTGCCCTTCCTGGCAGCCGCAATCCTTCAGGTAGTCGCGCTGCATTTCGGTCTCCACGCCTTCCGCCACGGTTTCAAGATCGAAGCTCCGGGCCATGTCCAGAATGGCGCGGACCACCGCGGTATCCCGCTCTGACTCGGGCGTGCTCTGGACGAAGGAACGGTCGATTTTCAAACGCGTCACCGGGTACTTCTTGAGGAGGCTGAGCGACGCATAACCGGTGCCAAAGTCGTCAAAGGCGATACCGACGCCCATGCCCTTGATTTTCTCCAGCACGCCCAGCACCAGATCGTCGTCATCGAGAACGATGTTCTCGGTCACTTCCAGCTCCAGGGCATGCGGGGGCAAGCCATGCCTCTGCAAGGTGGCAGCCACCTCCGCCGCCATGTCGTTCACCCGGAACTGGGCGCCAAACAGGTTTACGCCGATGCGGAAATCGGTGGCGCCGCAGCGGCGCCAATGCGCTGCCTGCGCACAGGCTTCGTCGAGCACCCAGAAGCCCACCACCGATGCCAGGGGCCCGTTTTCCAGCGCGGGCAGGAATGCAGCGGGCGAGAGCAACCCGCGTTGTGGGTGCTGCCAGCGAATCAGGGCCTCCGCACCGCGCAGGGAGCCATCGCTCAGCCTGATCTGGGGCTGATAGAACAGCACGAACTCGCCCTCGCTGACGGCGCGGTGCAGTTCGATGCTGTACAGCCTCCGGGCCGTCGCCTCCATGCGCAGAGTCGCGGCATACGCGAAGACCTGCCCTCGCCCATAGCTCTTGGCCTTGAACAGGGCGAGGTCCGCGTTGCTGAAAAGCTCCAGTGCTTCCTGCGCATCGCCCGGCGCCGCGGCCAGTCCGCAGCTCGCGGTGATGCGGATTTCGTGCACGTTCACGCTGATGGGCTCGGCAAGGCTGTCGACGATGCTCCGGGCCGCCGCCATCGATTCCCGATGGCTGGTGCAGCCGGGGATGAGAACCGCGAATTCATCGCCGCCGGTGCGCGCCACGGTGGCCAGCGAAGGCACGCACTCGACCAGGCGCTGGGCCGCTTCGCGCAAGACACCGTCGCCCACGCCATGTCCCAGGGTGTCGTTCACGTCCTTGAAGCCGTCGATGTCGACAAGCAGCAGGCATGCCCCGGCGGATCCCGCCAGTGCTTCTTCCATGCGCCGGTACAAGCTCGCGCGATTGGCCAATCCCGTGAGGAGGTCGGTCGTGGACAGCCGCCGGAGCTCCGCGGACTGCCCTGGGTGGCTCGACAGGTCCTGCAGATGGGCGTGGAAGGTCAGCTTGCCTTTGTCGCGCCAGCAAAAAAGCGCCACGCCCAGCGGGAATTCCAAGCCGTCCTTGCGCACCCCGGCCAGGCCGTCGGGAACCACCAGCCCGTCCGCCGTGCCGGCGGCGGCGGCCTGCGCAATGAGGCCTCCCACCGCGGCGCGGTGGCGCTCCGCCAGGAAATCCACGACCAGGCGGCCCGGACCGTCCGCCGGAACATGGCCGAAGATGGACGCGGCGGCCTTGTTCCATGCCATGACACGCAAGCTCTCATCGAACCAGACCACCGCCGTGGGCGAGGTTCGCGCATCGTCCTCGAAGGGCCGCCGGGCGCGTTCGGTGGAGTGTTCCAGCCTGCGCAATTCCAGACGGTCGCAGGCCATCTGCGCGAGATCCGCGAGCCGCGCACGGTCGTCGTCCGAGAAGTCGAAATCGGGAACACTGTCGATCACGCACAGCGCGCCCAGCGCCAGCCCGCCAGGGGAGTACAGCGGCACTCCCGCATAGAACCGCACGCCGGCGAATCCGGTGACCAGCGGGTTGTCATAGAAACGCGCATCCCGGCTCGCGTCCGGCACCACCATGACCTCATTCCTGGCGATGGCGTGCGCACAGAACGATACGTCCCGCCGCATGTCCACGCGCTGGCCTTCGAACCCTGTGCTGGCCGCGAAGAACACATGGTCGTCGCCAATGAGGTTCACGGCCGCAACGGGCATGCCGAAGATCCTGGCCGCGATCTGGACGACCGAATCAAGGCTTGGCAAAGGGCGATCACCATCAAGTCCGTAGTCGGAAAGCGCCTGAAGGCGGGCTGCTTCCGACTCGAGAATGGGGGGACACTTCAATGCAACATCCTCCAAAAAGACGCCGCCCGCCGCTACGCGCAACGGTGCTTGCCAGTGGCTTGCCGGCGGGAACGGCACCTCAATATCGTCAAATCTCCACCTGGCCGCAAGTTTTTTTGGCACCCCGGGTCCTGCGGGCCAAGGGTTGCGAGCACCGCGCAGGGATGGGGCTTTCGCCGCGGCCTGCGGGCGGGCCTAGGACACGAACCGCTTGAGCGCCTCTTCAAACGCGGGCACGTCCGCCCCCACATGCGTGGTGTTGTACTCGGCCTTGTGCATCACCAGGCCCGGCAGGCTCTGCGAGGCCATCTGATTGAAGAGGGGGATGCTGACCAGCGGGTGATTGCCGCCGCTCGCACCCGCCAGGAACAGCGTTGTGGGCAGGGGTTTGCCGTCGATCTGCTTTTCAAACGCCAGCACGCCGGCGGGGCTGGTGTGCTCGCCCACGCTGCATTCGGTCGAAAGGTAGTGTGAAAAGCTGGGCGCCACGCCTGCGCGGGCCTCCAGTATGAGTGCCGCCACCACAAAGTAGCCCCCATGGGACAAGCCTGAGAGGGCCCTGCGCCTGGGGTCGGCGCGGTACTGGCGCTCCACGGCGGGCACCAGTTCCTTCACGATGAAGTCGAGGTACTTGGCCGCACCGGGCATGAGGAAGTCGATGCCCCGCCATGCAGTGCCCCCAATGCCCACCAGGATGGCCTGCGTACCCAGCCGCTGCATCACCGCCTTGAACGTGTCAAAGCGCGAGATATTGGGCCCTCCGTACTGCGCATCGCCCTCGGTCGCATAGATGACGGGCAGCGTGGTTGTGCCCGTGGCATAGGCCTGCGGCAAAAAGACCTGGATGGGGTACGTGCTGCCATTGAAAGCCGACTTCATGGTCGAGTTGATCACCTGTCCCACCTCTGGCGGCGCCTCGCCGTCGCCCGAGCCTCCACCGCATGCCGCCAACGTGGCCGCGACCGCAATGAGCGCCGCGCGGCGCGTCTGCTGGAATTCTGTGTGCACGTTCTGTCTCCTCCTGTCGGGGCATTGTGACATCCGGGTTCGCGGCGCGCAGGGGCTCTACCGGAGGCGGAATGATTGTTCTCAATACTGGAACAGTTAGTTCGCGACCAGGTGGTTTTTCTTTGGATACCCCAGGCGTACAGTTCAACCCATCGATGAGCCGAACCCGCAAGGCGACTCACCGAACCCGGTTCAGAAATGGTTTTTGTCCCGGCTTTTTTGAGACGCTTTTTTAACTTCAAGGATTTTCATCATGAACACGACCGCACGTTTCCTCTCCATCGCCGCTGTGGCTGCTTTCGCTTCTTTCGGTGCCCAGGCCGATGAAGCCGATGCTTCGCAGTTCGCCACCAAGTTCGAGACGAACCGCACGCGCGCCGAAGTGGCCGCCGAAGCCGCCACCGTGGCACAGACCCGCTCCATCGAGCCCGCCGGTTCGCGTGTGGTGACCTACAAGTCCACTGCCGACCGCGCCGCCGTGCGTGCCCAGGCTGCTGAAGCCGTGCGCACCGGCCAGATCCCTTCGGGCGAATTCAGCGCCATGTAATGGGCAGACCAACTGCTTGAGTTGGATTGAAGCAGTTGCGGGACTTCCCATGGTGGCGGCACTTTGCATTTGCGGGTGCTGCTGCCATGGGGAGTGTTAACTGAACCGCAGGGGCGGGCAGGCAGATCGGGCTCCCTTTGGGAGCCCTTTTTGTTGGCACCAGGAGAAAGCGCGAGATGACGAAGGCCACGCGTTTTTCCCGGCATGGGGGAGACCCTGGAGATCCAGCGCTGGGGCGGCGGCCTTGCAAGCCACCACCGCCGGCTTAAACTGCCTGCCTCGCACAGCCGCCATCCGTTGCCGTCAATCCCATGCAGCAAACGCCCGACCTTCCCCAGCGCCTGCGAATTTCCTCTCGCGACTACACGGGGCGCGACAAGGCCGAGGCGCTGCGCGAGCTGTTTGGCCGCGCGCTGATGCGCGTGGACCTGTGGCCCTGCGAAGGTGCCGCCCCGCTGGACTTCACCGTCACCCTGATGCCCCTCGGGGCAGGGGCCGCCTATGCGCACAGCGCGCACACGCCTGCGCATTTCGAACACAAGCCCGCGCACCTGGGGGCCGGGGCGGACGACCTCTTGCTCACCACCACCCAGGACGGCTGCGCCATCCGCACCACAGGCGGCGACCTGGAGATACCGGCGGGTGGCTTCGTCCTGCACTCGAAGGCCCGCGCGCACGAGTTCATCCATCTCTGGGGCGGGCAGACCGCCAGCCTCCAGCTGCCCCGGGCCGCCCTGGCGCAGCAGGTGGCGCGGCTCGAAGAAGCACCGCTGCGGCTGCTGCGTTCCGACATGCCCGAGCCCGCCCTGGCCATGGGTTATGCGCAACTGCTGGCCGGCAGCCCCGCGCTCTCCGAACCGCTGCTGCAATCGGCCCGCTCGCACTTGCAGGAGCTGATGGCCAGCATGCTCACGCCTGCAGGGCAAGGCACGCAGCCTCCCGGGAGCGACGCGTTGGACGTGCCGCGCCTGGCGCTCATCCAGCGCGACATCCTGGCGCGCATCGCCCAGCCCGAACTGAGCCTGGCGCAGATCGCCCGCCTGCACCACCTCACGCCACGCCAGGTGCAGCGCCTGTTCGCGCGCGAGGGCACCTGCTTTTCGGACTTCGTGCGCGGCGCCCGGCTGGAGCGCGTGCGCGCCGCGCTGGCCGACCCCGGCCAGCGCCACCGCCGCGTGCTGCAGATCGTGCTGGACAACGGCTTCGACGACTTCTCCGCCTTCAGCCGGGCCTTCCGGCGGCGCTTCGGCATGACGCCCACCGACGTGCGCGCAACGGCCTGACACGGCGTGCGCCACGGGCGCGCACATGTCGTTTTGAACAAGGCGATTGTCGTTGCCGGCAACGACGCGGCGCGGCGCATTCCCAAGAATCGCCGGCATGACCGCTTTCATACCTGCCCGGCTCCTCGCCACCCTCGCCCTGCTCGCCGCCACCAGCGCGCAGGCCGCCATTCCTCCATCGCAGCGCCAGTACCTGATGGACTTCTACTTCGCCACCAATGGCCCCAATTGGCTCAACAACAGTGGCTGGGGCGGTGTGCCGGGCACCGAGTGCAACTGGGCGGGCATCGCCTGCGACGCGGGCGAGACCACGGTCACCGGCATGACATTCGTCTCCAACGCCATGTCCAGCACCCCACCCGGCACGCCGCTGCCTGACTGGGCGGCGCTGCCGGACCTCACGTCCATCAGCCTCACCGGCGGCGGCCTGACCGGCCCCGTGCCGCCCATCGCGGGGCTGACCCAGCTGGCGTTCTTCAACGTGGGAAACAACCAGTTCACGGGCCCGCTGCCCGACCCCTCGGGCCTGCAGCACCTCACGCGCTACATCACCGCGATGAATGCCTTCACCGGCCCGCTGCCACCGCTCACCGGCCTGCCCGCCCTGGAATGGGTTCTCGTGCGCGACAACCAGCTCACCGGCGCCATCCCGCCGCTCGCCGGCATGCCTGCGCTGCAAATCCTGTCGGTGCAGAAGAACCAGCTCACCGGGCCCATCCCCGCACTGCCTCCCGGCCTGCAGGTCCTGGTGGTGGACCAGAACCAGCTCACCGGCCCCCTGCCCACGGCGCCCAGCTCGCTGCTCACGGGCCAGTCCATCCTGTGCCCCAATCCACTCCCCCCGTCGGCCAGCACCGACTGGGACGCCGCCACCGGAGAGACACCCTGGCACGCGCAGTGCAACGGCGCGCCCCCGGGGCCGGCCACCCCCGTGCCCACGCTGGGCCAATGGGCGCTGGCGCTGCTGTCGCTGGCCGCCGCCACGCTGGGCCTGCGGGCATTGCGGCGCAGGCAGGTTTGAGGCTTTTTGGCCTCCAGCACTTTCCACACAAGCGCAAGCAGCTATAAAAATTGAAGCACCACCGCTGGCGCCGCGGGCCATCACACCCGCCCGCCATCCAGCCCGAGGAACCTCCATGCGCCATCTCCGCAACCACCGCAGCAGGCTCGCCACCGCCTTCCTGGCCTGCGCCATCGGCCTCCCGGGCGCCGCCCAGGCCGCGCCCTTCGCCACGACCTACACCGGGACCATCTCGACCACCGACTTCCCCGAGATCATCAGCGGCCAGAGCTACAGCGTCACCTTCGTGTTCGACAACGGGGGCAACTCCGCCTCCAACCAGGCATGGACCGGGGCGCACCTGAGGTGCACCTTCTGGCGCATGAACGACGCGCGCAACGTGGGCTTCGTGCAGGACCTTGCCATCTCCGCGCCCACGCTGGCCTTGGGCAGCGCCACCACCGATGGCGCCGGCGTGCTGACCGGCATGTTCACCGAGATCAATGGCGACCCGGCGGGCGCATCGTTCAGCAGCACGGGCATCACACACACCGTGCCGGCGCACTGGTTCGCCAACGGCATCAACAACGTGTTCTCCGATGCCGCCCAGAACCGCAGCGTGCACGACGCTTCGGGGGGCGTGCAGACGCAGCAGCTTTCACGCTGGAGCCCGCCACAGCCCTTCAACAGCCCCTGTACGCCGGCCCTTCTGGCGCCCAGCGCCACGCCGGTGCCCGCGCTGGGCAGCACGGGGTGGGTGCTGCTGTCCGCGTTGCTGGCGGGCCTGGGAGTGCTGCGCCGCCGCAGGGCATGAGGCGCGGCAGAAGGCACCGCATGCCGGGTCTTAGTGGGGAGAGCCCCCGAAGCACCCTGGCGACAGGCGCCCGGGCCCTCACCGGGCCAGGTAGAAATCCATGGGGATGAGCTCGATGGCCCATCCGCCCTCTTCGCCCAGCGTGGCCGCCGGGTGCATGGAGGCGATGCGCAGCGCCTCCTCACGGCTGTCCGCCTCGATGATGAAGAGGCCGCCGACCACTTCCTTCGACTCCGTGTACGGCCCGTCACTGACGTGCGTCTTGCCGCCGAGCGGGCGAAGCGTTGCCCAGTTGTCCAGGTCGCCAAGCGACGCGGACACCAGGACCTTGCCGGTAGCGCGCATCTTCTCGTCCAGCGGGGGGCACTGGCGCACCAGCGCCTGGACGTCGTCCGGCGCCATCGCGGCGAATTTTTCGGGGGTGAAGTAGGCGAGGCCGAGGTATTTCATACGGAGGTGCTTTGAGGGTGGTGATGCACTGACGACGAAGCTGACGGTCGCAAATCGACCATGTGCAGAAAAAAAGTGCGGGATCCCATAATGCCCCCTTCCCGACTTGCATTCCCCCTCACCCCATGAATTCGCGGCCATCCTCCCCAGCCCTCACGGCCGCATCCCGGCAGCGGTTGTGGCAGGAGCTGGACATGCTCTGCGGCCTGGGCCTCGGCCTCGCGCCCGTGGCCCCCGAGGTGTGCGCCGTGCTGCGCATGCTGGTGGGTGCCGATGCGGCGGCCCTGTTCTGGATGGACGGGCAGGGCCTGCCGGAAGGCTTCCACCACGAGGATTCCCCTGCATCGGCGCAAGACCTGTTCCTCAACGAGTTCCAGCAACTGTTCGTGGGCCCCCACGAAACCAATGTGCTCGCCCTCGCCCGGCCCGATGGTCCGCGCGTCGGCAGGCTGATGGCGCCGGATGCCCGCTATTTCCGCTCCAACTCCTACAACCTCCTCGTGCGCGCCAGCGGCCACCACCACACGCTGGACCTGCGGGTGGAAGCGCAAGGCCGCACCCGTGCCATTGCCGCGCTGTTCCGCGCCCCAGGCAAGGGCTTCGGCGACGCAGAGGCCGCGCTGCTGGAGCGCGCATCGGCCAGCCTCGCGCGGGCCTTCCCGCACACGCCCCCTGCCCGCCCCTGGGACACCGGCCTGAACAGCCCGGTGGGCCATGTGCTGTTCGACGCGGCCAACCAGCAGCCGCAGCTCGCCGACACCACCGCCATCCAGTTGCTGCGGCAAGCCAATCTTCTCGGGCTGGGCGTGCACGGCACGGCGGCAACGGCGGTACTGCACGATCTCCCCCGGCGCCTGGGCAAGCCCCCGCAGGGCGCCGAGCGCATTCCCATGCCGGGTGGCTGGCTGGCGGCCGACGCCCATACCCTGCACCCCATGGCGGGCGGGGCACAACAACTCTTGGTCACCCTGCAGCTGCTGCGCCCGCGCGGCATCGGCGTGGTGCGCCGCGTGTTCGAACTGCCGCTGAGCCCGCTGCAGCGCGAAATTGCCCTGCTGGCCGGCCTGGGCCATGCACGCACGGACTGCACCGAGCGCACGGGCGTGGGCAGCGCCGCGCTGAAGAAGCACTTGCGCACCATTTTTGCAGCCACCGGCACCAGCGGCTGGGACGACCTGGGCCACACCCTGCGCACCTGACTCCACGCCCCCCGGGGCGGCACATGTCCCGCTTCGCCGTTCAGGGCGCTGTGGTCCGCGCCCCCGCTGCCACCGCCCCATCGGCGGCCTGCCCCGGCGCCAGCAGCATGAGCCGCGCCCCCAGCGCCACCAGGTCCTGCTGGCGCTGGGTGCGGGTCTTGAGCAGAAGGGTGCTCATCTGCGTGCGCACGGTGCGGATGCGCACGCCGCGCGCGTCGGCAAAGTCTTGCGGGGTCTGGCCGCGCATCAGCGCCAGCAGCAGGGCGCCCTCGGCCGGGCTCAGCCGGTAGGCCTGGCACACCAGGGCAGCGGCGGCCGCCGCGTCCAGCGTGCGCTCCATCAGCACCCAGGCCACGCCGGGGGCCGCGTGGTTCAGGCCCAGCGCCGCCAGATCGCCCACGGCCAGCGAGACCAGCAGCAGCCCGCCCGGCAACTCGGCGCAGCCGCTTTCACCATGCAGTGACTGCGTGAACAGCGCGCCCAGCGCAGCGTCCGCCTGCCGCACATTGGCAATGCCCGTGAGCAGCTTGCGCAGGCTGCCGTGCCCGGGGCTCGCGGCAAGGTGCCGCGCGCGGGCGTTGGCGTGCAGCAGGCGCCCGCCCGTGCCGAAGAACAGCATGCCCATGGGCAGGCGCTCCATCAGTGCCTCCAGCCCCTGCGTGCGCGTGCGCAGGGACAACATCTCGCGGTGCAGGAAGGCGGCGTGCTGCAAGGCGCCGAACTCCGCATGGAAGCGCCGCGCCTGCTCTGCCGTGAAGCCCTCGTCGTCGCGCAGGCGATAGACCGACGCGAACAGGTGGCCCCCCGGGTGCCGCGCATTCCACCCGCCGCCGAACATGCGCGTGCCGATGTCGTGCGGGCGCAGGAAGTCGTTGTAGAACGCCGTCTGCCGAAAGCGCCGTGCCGCAGGGGCGGGCGCATCCGTCACCACCGAGATGCCGCCCGGACCGGCCTGGGCGTAGCCCGCCATGGCGGCATCCCACAGCGGGTCCTGCTCGCGGTACAGCGCGGCGTAGCGCAGCGTGGCCTCGGCCGTCACGCCCCGGCCCACCAGCGCGGGCGCGCCCTCGGCCGAGGGGGTGTGCAGCCAGTAGCCCGGGTCCGGGTGTTCAGCAAAGCGCGGACCCCATTGCGCCAGTTGCTCCGGCCCGCTGGCCAGCACGAACCAGCCTATCTGGTCCGCGCCCAGGCTGGTGGCATAGCCGTGCAGCGCCTCGCCCCAGCGCGCCTCGTCGGCCACGGTGCCCAGCAGTTCGGTCAATGCGTGATGCAAGCGTGTTTCCTTTTTTCTCATCGCCGGGCCGCCCCAGGCTCAAAAGCCGCTCACTGGGGGCTGCGCCCCACGCGCGGCGGGAAAGCGTGGGGCCACGCCTATCCCGGCGGCGCCGATTGTGCGGGGCCGCCGCGGCGCGCGCCATTCCCCCTCGGGATACCCCACGCCACTTGCGCGACGATTTGCCAACAAATGCACGCGCATCGGTCAGGTGACCGATAGGCAGAAAGCACGGGCGTTCCAAGAATCGCGGGCTTCTGCTTGCTCTCAGGAGACCCCCCAATGACCACCCCCGCATGGGCCGACACGGCCCGTCGCGTTCTGCACGCCACCGCGCTGTGCCTGGGCGTTGCCAGCACCGCGCATGCCGCGGGCTGGCAGGCTGCCGGCAGCTTCACCGGCGCGCGCTACCAGCACACCGCCACACAATTGGCCGATGGCCGCGTGCTCCTCGCCGGGGGGCGCGGCGGCGGCGTGCTGGCCAGCACGCAGCTTTACGACACCGCCACGGGCCGCTGGACCAGCGGCCCCGCCCTGCCCGGCCCGCGCGCGGGCCACACGGCCACGCCGCTCCTGGACGGCACGGTGCTGATCGCGGGCGGAGAGGGCGGCACCGGCGCATCGGTGCGCGAGGCCGCCACCTTCGACCCGCAGGCCGGCGCCGTCAGCGCCACCGCCGGCACCATGGCGCTGCGCCGTCGCCAGCACACCGCCACGCTGCTGCCCGACGGCCGCGTGCTCGTGGCCGGTGGCCGGGGCACCGCCGGGCAAGACGGCCTGCAGTCCGCCGAAATCTACGACCCCGCCACCCGCACCTGGGACAGCACCGGCTCCATGCCCGGCATGGGCGCGCGCCAGCACACGGCCACGCTGCTCGCCGACGGCCGCGTGCTCGTGGCGGGCGGCATCGACAACGGCGACAGCGTCACCAACACCGCCGCACTCTGGAGCCCCGCCACCGGCACCTGGACCGCCGCCGCGCCGCTGCCGGCGCGCCGCGTGAACCACACGGCCACCCTGCTGCCCGACGGCCGCGTGTTCGTGGCCGGCGGCAACGACGGCGGCGGTGCGCTGGGCGACACCCTGCTGTACGACCCCTCCGCCAACACCTGGACGGCCAGCGGCGCCCTGCAGGTTGCGCGCACCCAGCACAGCGCCGCGCTGCTGCCCGACGGGCGCGTGCTGCTGGCGGGCGGCGCGGACGACGCCGGTGGCACGCCCATGGCGGCGGTGGAAATCTTCAGCCCCGCTGCGGGCCTGAGCAGCGTCTATGCCCCCATGGCGCAGGCACGCGGCCAGCACAGCGCGCTGCTGCTGCACACCGGCGAGGTTCTGGTGGCGGGCGGCGAGGGCGCGGGGGGCGGCGCGTTGGCGAACGTCGAACTATTGCAGCTCAACACCCTGGCCGCGCGCCACACCGCAAGCTTGGCCGCGGCGCGCCAGCTCCACACCGCCTCACGGGTGTCGAGCAATGGCGAGGTGCTGATCGCAGGCGGCACCGTGGGCAACAGCAGCACGGTCAGCAATACCGCGCTGCGCTACAGCCCCAGCACCGCGCAGTGGAGCAGTACCACGGCCATGCACGATGCCCGTGTCGAACACACGCAAACCCTGCTGCCCAATGACCGCTTTGTGCTCGTGGCGGGCGGCTACAACGGCTCCGTCGCCCTGGACAGCGCCGAAATTTACGACGCCAACACGGCGAGCTGGACGCGCACCTCGCCCCTGCTGCGCCCCCGCGCCGCCCACGCCGCCACCGTACTACCCAGTGGCGACGTGCTCATCGCGGGCGGCACGGGCTACGGCGCCGCCAGCAGCGCAGAGGTCTATCGCGCTGCCACCCTCCAATGGCAGGCCACGGGAGACATGATCCAGCCCCGCGACCGGCATCACGCCGCTACACGGCTGCCCGATGGCCGCGTCCTGGTGACCGGGGGCCGCAACGCAGGTAGCATCCATAGCAGCGCCGAGTTGTACACCCCCGCCACCGGCACCTGGGCGCCCGCCTCCGCGATGACTCACATGCGCGCCGGGCACGCCGCCACGCTGCTGCCGGATGGGCGTGTGCTGGTGGCTGGCGGCAGTGGCAGTACCGCGGCCTCGGGCACCAGCGCTGAAATCTTCGATCCCGCCACCAACACCTGGCAGGCCACGGGCAACCTGCTGACGGGCCGTGTCTATCACCGCGCCGCTGCACTGCCCAATGGCCGCGTGCTCGTCACCGGCGGCTCGAGCACCACGGCCCCCTTCGGCCCCGTCGCCAGCGCCGAGCTGTACGACCCTGCCACCGGCACTTGGCAGGCCGTGGACGCCATGCCGCAGGCGCGCACCGACCACACCGCCACCTTGCTGGCCAACGGCGAAGTGCTCATCACCGGTGGCATCAACGCCGGCGGCCCCATCGCCACCGCCTTGCTTTACGGCAACCCCAGCGCCGTGGCGGATGCCCGTCGCCCCCGCATCACGTCCTACCCGGGCCGGATGTCCCGCAGTGACACGCCAGAGTTGTCGGGTCTGCGCATGGTAGGCGCCGTCGAAGCCAGCAGCGGCGGCACCGGCCAATCGGCCACGCAAGTGCCGCTGGTGCGCCTGCAAGGCGAAGACGGCGGCGCCGTGGTGTGGCTGCCCATCGCACGCATCCGCCCCAATGGCGGCAGCGAAACCGTCGTCGTCACCGGCCTTCTGCCAGCGAGCATGGCGCCCGGCCTGTACCGCGCCACGGTGTTCGTCAACGGTCTGGCGTCCGATTCGGTGCCCATCGAAGTGATGCCGGCAGGCGCGCCCAACGCCCCCACCGACGTCACCGCCACGCCCGGCAACGCGCAGGTCACCGTGCGCTGGCAGGCGCCCGTGGGCGGCACCGCGCCCACGTCGTACACCGTCACCGCCCAGCCCGGCGGCGCCAGTTGCACCGTGCAGCACCCCGCCACCACCTGCACCGTGACGGGCCTCACCAACGGCGTCACCTACACCTTCACCGTCACGGCCAACAACACGGGCGGCAGCGCATCGGCCCCGCCCACGGGCGGCGTGGCGCCCGCGCCCGGGCCGGTGGTCGATCCGGGCGGCGCGCAGGCCATTCCCACCTTGAGCGAATGGGGCGTGCTGCTGCTCGCCGCGCTGATGCTGCTGGCCGGCCTGCGCGCACGCCGATTTGTTGTTGTTTAACTATCAAAAAGAGAGCTGCCAGCGCTTTCCAGAAAAGCGCTGGCGGCCAGGAACACCATGAAAAACCTTACCTCCCACCCCTGGATCCCACGCGCCCTGGCCGCCTCGCTGCTGCTGGCCGGCACCCAGGCCTTCGCGCTGGAATGCGCCCCCGGCCAATGGCTGGCGGAGTACTTTCCCAACACCAAGCTGGCGGGCGCTGCCGTGCTGGAGCGCTGCGAGAGCGGCCCCATCGACTACTACTGGATGACCGACAGCCCGGCCCCCAGGCTGCCGGTGGACAGCTTCTCCGCGCGCTGGACCGCAAGCCTGCCGTTCGCCGCGGGCGCCGCCAGGTTCACGACATACACCGACGACGGCGTGCGCGTGTTCGTGGATGGCAAGCGCATCATCAACAACTGGACCGTGCACGGCATCACGATGGACACGGCGTCCGTGCGCCTGTCCGAGGGGCGCCACACCGTGCGCATGGAGTACTTCGAGGCGGGCGGCGAAGGACTCGCGCAGCTCTTCATCGACGGCACGGCGCCGAACACGCCACCGCCCCAGCCTCCACGCATCCAGGCTTTCACGGCCCAGCCCGACGTGATCGAGGCGGGCAACAGCAGCATCCTCTCGTGGAGCACGGAGAACGCCACGGCCTGTACCGCCACGGGGGGCTGGAGCGGAGAACAGGCAGGCACCGGCGGCACCAGCGTGCGGCCCACCGTCACCACCACCTACGGACTGAGCTGCCGCAACGCGGCTGGCGCCACCACGGCCGCATCGGCCACGGTGACCGTGCGCAAAGCACAGCAGCCCCCCACCATCGGCAGTTTCACTGCCACGCCCGCACGCATCATGGCGGGCCAGAGCACCCAGCTGGCCTGGCAGGCCCACAACGCGACCACCTGCACGGCTTCGGGCGGCTGGAGCGGGCCGCGCGCGGCCGAGGGCAACGAACTGGTGCGCCCCGCAGCGAACGCTGCGTACACGCTGACCTGCACCAACACCGCGGGCCAAAGCGTGGCCGCCACCACCCAGGTGGCCGTGGAGGCCACCAATCCGCTGCCACCCGTGGGCGGCGTGACGGCCGCCAGGACCAGCCGCGGGGTGAACGTGGGATGGAACCCCACCGCCCAGAGCGGCAAATGGGTCAACGGCTACTACGCGGGCTGGTTCTGGGAAACCTACCCGCCCGAAGCCGTGGACATGGGCACCATGACGCACTTCGTCTTCGGCCGCTATGCGCCCGCGCTCGGTTCACTGCCCGGCGGCCGGGCGGGCGACCTGCTGGAGGGCGCCGGCTCGGGCCACCTGGCCAACGTGGAGGACGCGCTGATCGCCAAGGCCCACGCCGCGGGCGCCAAGGCGGTGATGATGGTGGGCGGAGACAGCGACGGGCCCGGTTTTGTTGCCGCCACCGCCAATGCCACGGTGCGCGCGCGCTTCATCAAGAACATCCTCGACAAGGCGGTGCAGAAAAACTACGACGGCGTGGACATCGACTGGGAAGAGAACCTCGACACGGTGGCTACCCGCGCCCAGGCCCTGGCGCTGCTGCGCGAGCTGCGCGCCGCCTCGGCGCTGCGTGCCCGCTACCAGGCGCCGAACGCGCCGCTGGAGCTGAGCTGGCCCGGCTTCTGGGTCAACAAGAACGACCCCGACATCACGCCCTGGCACGCGGAGGTGGCCGCCGCAGTCGATCGTTTCAATCTGATGACCTACAGCATGGCCGGCGACTGGGGCTGGCAGTCGTGGCACCACTCGCCGCTGTCCGGTGCGGGCGATCTGTACCCGACCTCGATTGAATCGACGGTGCAGGCCTATCTGGACATGGGCATCGCGCGCTCCAGGCTGGGCATCGGCATCGGCCTGTACGGTGCGTACTACAACCATCCCGTCACCGGTCCGCGCCAGAGCATGGACGGCATGCAAGGCTGGATGAACAACGGCGACTGGGAGAACAACTACCAGCGCCTGGTGAACGACAACGCCTTCAACCGCGCGGGCGCCACGTACCACTGGGACGACGTGGCCAAGCAAGGCTACATGACCTACTCGCCACCCTGGAACCGCGGCACGAACACGCCGGTCACCTACCTGAGCTTCGAAGACGAGCGCTCCATCGCCGAGAAGGGCAAATGGGTGCGCGAGCAGGGCCTGGGCGGAACACTGGTGTGGACCATCAACTATGGCTACCTGCCGCAATCGAACAGCAATCCGCAGATGCAGGCCGTCAAGCAGGCCTTCATCGCGGACAGCGCCACGCGCTACCGCGTCTACCGCGACGGCGTGGCGATTGCCACGGTGACCGGCTCGGGCTACACCGACGTCGCGCCGCCGCTCGGCAGCCACTACTACCAGGTCAGCGTGCTGGATGCCGCGGGCAACGAGGGGCCACTGTCCGCACCCGTGACGGTGCAGCTCCCCTGACGGCCGACAGCGAAGCGGGCGCACTCAGCGAGGGCAAGGGCGCCTGAGCGGCGCAAGGGGCCAGGGCTCGCCGTCCACGAAGCCAGCCCCGCCTTGGCCGGCGAAAGTGCGCTGGCGCACGCCGCACGCCGCACGCCGCACGCCGCATGCAAGATATGGGGATCGGGGCTGCGGCCCAGCCTCCGAACCTCAGGCTGCGTACGCCCGCAGCCTGAGGGCGCCCGCCATGGCCAGTGCGGCAGCAAGGAACATCACCATCCATTCGGACAAGGTTGGCACAGGGGCGGGAACACTGGCCGCCATCACGGTGAGCGTTCCCGATGCGGCGGCGCCAGGCGGGGCATTGCTGGACGTGACTGGCGACGTCGTGTTGACGTGCGCGCCGATGACTGTCCCCCGAACACTGACGGTAATCGTGCAGGACTGGCCTCCGGCAAGCACGTTCGATCTGCTGGAAAAGGTCTCCGCGCCGGGGTTGATGGAGAACATGCCTCCCCCCGTCGCGAGCGTGCTGCATGTGCCGCCCGTTTGGGTGATGAGATCGATCCCCGCCGGCATGGTGTCACTGAATTGAACGTTGTTGAGCGCCACGGCAACGTTTGGATTCGTCACCGTGATCGTCGCGATGGAATTGCCGTTGGGCGCGACCACTGACGGGTTGAAGCTCTTGGCGATGACCGGTGCGACTTGCGCCGATGCGGTTGCTGCAAAGAGCGCACTGAAAAGCAAAGCCGTGACGGCAAGACGCGGCGACTGGTGGTTCATTGCACTCTTTCTGGGTTGTGTGGGTGATTATTGACCGCCGCGGCGCAGCAGCGCGCCGACACACGCGGTGGGAGCAGCTCCATGCGACCCGCGCCTGGCCCGGACACCGTCATGCTGCGCCGCCCTTGTTCACCTCCCACCCACAACAAGGCCCCCAGGCCGTGCCCAAAAGCAATATTCATATCGGTGATGTGAAACATCACGCGTGTTCCATTGACTGATATAGCTTGGCGGCGAATGATCCGTCCCCAGGCGCTGTAATGCAGCCCGCATCGGAACCACCGACCAGCACAACAAAGGAGACGCCCATGCATGAATGCCCCGTCACCGTCTTTCCCCGGCAGATCCGCTGGGAGACGGACGGTACCAGCCGCATCCCGTTCCAGGCCTACACCGACGAAGACCTGTACCGCAAAGAACTCGACCGGCTGTTCTACAACGGCCACTGGTGCTACGTGGGCCTGGAAGCCGAGATCCCCAACGCGGGCGATTTCAAGCGCACCGTCATCGGCGAACGCTCCGTGCTGCTGGTGCGTGACAAGGATGCTTCGATCCATGTGGTGGAAAACGTCTGCGCGCACCGCGGCATGGCGTTCTGCCGCGAGCGGCACGGCAACCGCGACAGCCTGACCTGCCCCTACCACCAGTGGAACTACACCTTGTCGGGCGACCTGCAGGGCGTGCCGTTCCGGCGCGGCGTCAAGCAGGATGGCAAGGTCAATGGCGGCATGCCGGCGGACTTCAATCCTGCCGAGCATGGCCTGACCAAGCTCAAGGTCGCCACGCGCGGTGGCGTCGTGTTCGCGTCATTCGACCATGGCGTGGAGCCGCTGGAGGACTTCCTGGGGCCCGCGATCCTGGGCTACTTCGACCGTCTGTTCGACGGCCGCAAGCTCACGATCCTGGGCTACAACCGCCAGCGGATTCCAGGCAACTGGAAGCTGATGCAGGAGAACATCAAGGACCCCTACCACCCAGGCCTGCTGCACACCTGGTTCGTCACCTTCGGTCTCTGGCGCGCCGACAACAAGTCCCAGCTGCTGATGGACGCGCAGCATCGCCATGCGGCCATGGTGTCCACCCGCGGCGCGGCCGGCAAGGCGGCCGACGTGACCCAGGTGTCCAGCTTCAAGGCGGGCATGGAACTGAACGACCCGCGCTTTCTCGACATCGTGCACGAAGACTGGTGGGGTGCACCGACGGCCGTGATGATGACCGTGTTTCCGAGCGTCATCTTCCAGCAGCAGGTCAACAGCGTGTCCACACGCCACATCCAGCCGGACGGCAAGGGCGCCTTCGATTTCGTCTGGACGCATTTCGGCTTCGAAGACGACAGCGAAGAGATGACGCAGCGTCGCCTGCGCCAGGCCAACCTCTTCGGCCCGGCGGGCTTCGTGTCGGCCGACGATGGCGAAGTCATCGAGTGGTCGCAGGAAGGCTTCGAGACCAAGCCCGCGCACCGCACGCTGGCCGAACTCGGTGGCCGGGAGGTCGGCGACACGGACCACATGGTCACGGAGACGCTGATCCGCGGCATGTACGAATACTGGCGCAAGGTGATGGAGGCGTGACCATGGAGTTCCAGACCTACTACGAACTGACGCAACTCTATGCCCGTTACGCAAGTGCACTCGACGCCGCCGATTGGGATGCCTGGCCGGAGTTCTTCATCGACGACTGCAGCTACAAGCTGCAGCCGCGCGAGAACCACGAACGCGGTTTTCCACTCGCCACGCTGGCTTTCGACAGCAAGGGCATGCTGAAGGACCGCGTCTATGGCATCCGCGAGACGCTGTTCCACGACCCCTACTACCAGCGCCACGTGGTGAGTGCGCCGCTCGTCCACCAGGTCGGTGCCGATGGCCGCATCCACAGCGAGGCCAACTACGCGGTGCTGCGCACGCGCCTGTCCAAGGAGTCCACCGTTTTCAACGTGGGCCGTACGCTCGATGAGGTGGTGCGCACGCCCGAGGGCCTGAAGTTCGCTTCGCGCCTGGTCATCTACGACAGCGAGATGATCCCCAATTCGCTGATCTACCCCATCTGAGGAACTGCCATGACCACGAACTGGATTGACGCCGCCGCGCGGGACGACGTGCCGCAGGATGACGTGATGGGCCTGGCCGTTGCAGGACGGGACATCGCGCTGTATGGCGTGGACGGCGAAGTCTTCGCCACCGACAACGTCTGCACCCACGGCCATGCACGGCTGTGCGACGGCTTCCTGGACGGGCACGAGATCGAATGCCCGCTGCACCAGGGCAAGTTCGATGTGCGCTCCGGCCAGCCCACTTGCGCGCCGGTGACCGAGCCCCTGCGCAGCTACCCCGTCAAGATCGAGGGCGGCCGCGTCTGGCTGGCCTTCGACTGAGCGCCACCGCCCTCACAAGGAAAGCCCATGACTGCCAAGCGACCAGAGGTTGCGGCCGCCGCATTGCCGGATGAAGGCGCGGCCGCCCGCCCGATCCATACCATCGTGATCGTCGGCACCGGCCAGGCCGGTGGCTGGGCCGCGCAGACGCTGCGCAGCGAAGGCTTCACAGGCCGCATCGTGCTGATCGGTGACGAGGTCCACCCGCCGCACGAGCGGCCACCGCTGTCCAAGGCGGTGTTGTCTGGCGCCGCACAGCCCGAGACGACGCGCCTGATGAAGCCCGAGGCCTTCGACGCCCTGGGTGCGCAATGGCGGCCCGGGGTGCAGGCGCGCCGCATTGACCGCGCCGCCAGGCAGGTGCTGCTGTCCGATGGCGAAGCGGTGCCCTACGACAAGCTCATCCTGTGCACCGGAGGGCGGGCCCGCCGACTCGCGGTGCCCGGGGCCGACCAGGTGCCGCTGCACACGCTGCGCACCATCGAAGATGCGATGGCGCTGGCGCCCGCGCTTATGCCCGGCCGTCGCGTGGTGGTGGTGGGCGGCGGCTGGATCGGTCTGGAGGTGGCGGCCACGGCACGCCAGCGGGGCGCTGACGTCGTGGTCGTCGAGACGCAGGGCCGCCTGTGCGAACGCACCGTACCGGCCGCGATATCGGAGTACCTGCTGGCGCTGCATCACTCTCAGGGAACCCGCGTTGTGCTGGGCGCTGGAGTCCTAGGCTTTGCGCGCGCGGCGGATGGCCGCTCGGAAGTGCTGCTCGCTGATGGCAGCGTGCTCGCGGCCGACACCATCGTGCTGGGCATCGGCCTGGTGCCCAACGACGAACTGGCGCGCGAGGCGGGCCTGGCCTGCGAAGGCGGCGTGCTGGTCGATGCCCGGTGCCGCACGTCCGACCCCGACATCCTGGCCGCTGGCGACGTGGCCGTGGCTCTCAACCCCTGGGCCGGGCGCAGGCTGCGGCTCGAGTCGTGGCAGAACGCGCAGGACCAGGGCATCGCTGCCGCGCGCTCGGCCCTGGGCCACGCGGTGGACTACCAGCCGCTGCCCTGGTTCTGGTCCGACCAGTACGGCATGAATCTGCAGATCTACGGCGTGCCAACGCCCGCGCACCGTGTGGTGCAGCGCGGCGACCAGGCCAGCGGCGGCTTCGTGCTGTTCTACCTGGCCGGCGACGTGGTCCAGGCCGCCATCGGCCCCAATGCGGCGCGCGACCTGCGCTTCGCGCGCCGGCTGATCGAGCAGCGCAGGCCGGTCAATGTTGAGCGCCTGGCGGACCTGGGCACGCCGATGTCCAAGCTGTGAACCAGGCGCCCGTTGCTTACTGCCCAAGGCCTGAACCCACCCCACCACCACTTTCAAAAAAGGGAAACCCCGATGACCTCCACCACCTATCTCTGGACTCCACCGCCGGTCTATGCGCTGCCGGTGCGTGGCCGAAGCGAGCGCCTGCCCATCCAGCGGCTGTTTTTTGTCGGCCGCAACTACCACGCGCATGCGGTCGAGATGGGGCGCCCGGTCGACAAGTCGGTCGAGGTGCCTTTCTACTTCACCAAGGCACCGTCCACACTGGTCGAGTCCGGTGCCACCGTGGCCTACCCGCCGGGCACCCAGGACTACCACCACGAAATGGAACTGGTGGTGGCCATCGGCGCGCCCGGCTTTCGCGTGCCCGAGGCCGAGGCTCCGCGCCTCATCTACGGCTATGCCTGCGGCCTGGACATGACGCGCCGCGACCTACAGCTGGTGGCGCGCGAGAAAGGCCGGCCCTGGGACCTGGGCAAGGACGTGGAGCAGTCCTCCGTGGTCTCGGAGATCGTGCCGATGCAGCAGGCCGTCCTGAGCCAGGGCGAGCTGGCGATGTCGGTCAACGGGAAGGTACGCCAGAAGTCCGACCTGTCCAAGCTGATCTGGAACATCCCCGAGCTGATCGCCGACCTGTCCAGGTTCTACCACCTGCTGCCCGGCGACCTGATCTTCACCGGCACGCCCGAAGGCGTGGGCCCGGTGCAGCCAGGTGACCGCATCGACGGCCAGATCGACGGCGTGGGCAGCATCGTGCTCCACGTCGGCCCTGCGGAGTGACACAACGATGAATCAAGGAGACAAACCCACCATGACCACCGACCTGACGCCTTCCCCCGTGCGGCTGCATGCCGTGGCGGGGCGGGGCCAGCCCGACCCCACGCCCGCGCTGGAGGAGCTCTACCGAGGCTTCGAGCAGGAACTGCTGGTGCCGCTCTGGACCGAGATCGGCGACCTGATGCCCCGGCAACCCCAATCCAAGGCCGTGCCACACCTGTGGCGCTGGGACCGGCTGAAGGCACTGGCCGCGCAGGCCGGCGAGATCGTGCCCGTGGGCCGCGGTGGCGAGCGCCGCGCGATCGCGCTGGCCAACCCGGCGCTGGGCGGCCGTCCGTTCGCCACGCCCACGCTGTGGGCCGCCATCCAGTACCTGATGCCGGGTGAAGATGCTCCCGAGCACCGGCACACGCAGCACGCCTTCCGCTTCGTGGTGGAGGGCGAGGGCGTCTGGACGGTGGTCAATGGCGATGCGGTGCGCATGTCGCGCGGCGACTTCCTGCCGCAGGCAGGGTGGAACTGGCACGCCCACCACAACGCCGCCACCGAGCCCATGGCCTGGATCGATGGCCTGGACATTCCGTTCTCGTACTACACCGAGAGCCAGTTCTTCGAGGTCGGGCGCGAGCGGATTTCGCCCGCCGAGCGCACCACGGCGGAGCGTTCGTACTCCGAAAGGCTCTGGGGCCACCCCGGCTTGCGCCCCGTCTCGATGCCGGGAGCGCAGCCCGCCACCCCGCTCCTGGCCTACCGCTGGGTGGACACCCACCGCGCGCTGGCCGATCAGCTCGCCCTGGAGGCCGAAGGCCAGGCCGGCACGCTGAGCCCGGGGCATGCGGCGGTGCGCTTTACCAACCCTGCCACCGGCGGCGACGTGCTGCCGACGATGCGCACCGAGATGCACCGCGTGCGCGCGGGCGGCGCGACGCGCGTCCATCGCGAGGTGGGCTCGTCCGTGTTCCAGGTGTTCGACGGCAGTGGCTCCGTGACCGTGGGAGAGCGCACCTGGCACATGGCGCGTGGCGACTTGTTCGTGGTGCCGTCGTGGCAGCCGTTCTCGGCCCAGGCATCCGCCTCGGGTGCGCTCGACCTTTTCCGTTTCAGCGACGCGCCGATTTTCGAGGCGCTGCACGCCCACCGCGCCCAGACCACCGGTTGAGCCGGAGGCCTCCGGCCCGCATGCCGCGCTTGCCCACCCCACCGATCAGCCACGAAACAACAGGCCGATTCCGGCCCAATGACAAGGAGACATAGCCATGACCACAGCCATCCGTACTTCCATTTCCCGCACGGCCGCTGCGCTTTGCGCCTGGGCCCTGCTGACCGCTGCGGGCTTGCCCGGCGCAGCGGCGCAGACATACCCCGCCAAGCCCGTGCGGTCCGTCGCGCCGTATTCCCCGGGCAGCGGCCCGGACGCGGTGATGCGCATCCTCAGCGAGAGGTTGTCGCGCCACTGGGGCCAGCAACTGGTCATCGACAACAAGCCGGGCGCCAACGGTTTCATCGCCATTAGCGACGCCAAACGCGCAGCGCCTGACGGCTACACCGTGCTGCAGGTGGACAACACGCACATGGCCTTGCAGCCGCATGTGTTCAAGCAACTGCCCTACGACCCGCTGAAGGACTTCGAGCCGGTGGCACCGGTGTACTTCACCAACTTCTTCGTGGTGGTGGCGGCCAATTCGCCGTGGAAAGACGTGGGAGACCTGATCAAGGCAGCCAAGGCGGCACCCGGCGAGATCACCTATGGATCATGGGGCATCGGCAGCGTGGCCCACGTGGGTGCGGCGATGCTCGAAGCCGCGACCGATACGAAGATGATGCACGTGCCCTACAAGGACATGGGGAACGTCTACACCTCCGTCGCCACCGGTGACATCAAGTGGGCGTTCGGCACGGCGGCGACGGCCGGACCGATGTACCAGGCCAAGAAGGTGAAGTTCCTGGCGCTCGCCGCACCCAAGCGTCTGGCGGGCTTCACCGATATCCCGACCGTCGGCGAGGCGGGCGGGCCGGCGGGGTTCGAGGTGAAGACCTGGGTGGGTTTGTTCGCTCCTGTCGGCACACCGAAGGCGGCGATCGAGAAGATCAATGCCGATGTGGGCAAGGTGCTCGCGACCGCCGAGGTCAGGGAACGCCTGGCGACGTTCGGATTCGAGCCCTACATTGGCCCGCCGAGCGAGCTGATCCGCGCCATCGAACGCGATTCGCGCACGTTCGGTGATGTCGTCAAGCGCGCCAAGATCGCTCTGGACTGACCATGAAGCTCTACACCTTCTTCCGCAGTGGAACGTCCCACCGCCTGCGCATCGCGCTGAACCTGAAAGGCCTTTCGTACGAGCAGGTCGCGGTCGATCTGCGGCGCGAGGAGCATCTGGCGCAGGCCTTCAAGGCGATCAATCCACAGCAGTTCGTGCCGGTCCTGGAGACGGACGACCGCCTGATGACCCAGTCGCCGGCGATCATCGAATGGCTCGAAGAGCGCCATCCGAGTCCGCCGCTGCTCCCCACCGATGCCGCAGAGCGTGCCCAGGTGCGCGCACTCGCGGCCATCGTGGGCTGCGATATCCACCCGGTCAACAACCGGCGCATCCTGGAAGCCTTGCGCCACCGTTTTGGCGCGGACGAGGCAGCCGTGAACGACTGGTGCGGCACCTGGATCGGCGCGGGCTTCGACGCCATCGAAACACTGCTCGCGAGCGACCGGCGGCGTGGCGACTTCTGCTTTGGCAAGCACCCTACGCTGGCCGATGTCTACCTGGTGCCGCAGGTGGAGAGCGCGCGCCGCTTCAAGGTCGACCTGGCGCGCTGGCCGCGGGTGCAGGCGGTGGACCTGGCCTGCGGGCAACTGGACGCATTCCGGCAAGCCGCGCCCAGTGCGCAGCCCGATGCGGGCTGAACCTCAGTCGCCCTGCATGTAAAAGGCCTCGGCATGGATGTGGGCCGGCTCCATGCCCTTGCCCAGCGCCACCAGCGTGGTCGTCTCCACCATCGGCGGTGAGCCGCACAGATACGCATGCCAGCCGCGCAGGCTGGCGTGGTCCTGTTCGATGGCCTGGGTCACCAGCCCGCGCCGCTGCGCCGCAGGGTCCGCGCCCGAGGCCATCACCACATGCAGCTGCAGCGCAGGGTGTGCGTGGCGCAGCTGGTCCAGCCAGGTGAGGCCGTACAGCTCGCGTGGCGAGCGCACTCCGAAGTACAAGTGAATGGGGTTGCGCATGCCGGCGGCCACGGCGCCACGCACCACCGAAAGCACCGGTGCCAGCCCCGTGCTCCCCGCCACGCACAGTATCGGCCCGGTGTGCTGCTGGCGCAGATAGGCTGCACCCAACGGCCCGCTGACCTTGACGGCATCCCCTGCCTTCAGTTGATCCGCGATGTAGCCGCTGACCCGGCCCCTGGGCATCAGCTGCACGTGGAACTCCAGCAGCTCTTCGCCCGGCAAGCTCGCCATGGAATAAGGACGCACGTGGGCCGGCGTGAAAGCGATCTGCGCGTACTGGCCCGGTGAGAATGCGATCGGCTTGCTAACCTTGAGCAGCAGGCGCCGGATGTCGACCGCCAACGGCTCGATGGCCGCGACAGTGGCCTTGGCCACACGCGCCCGGTGCACCACGGCCTCCTCGGGCGCCGGCACTTCGATCGTGCAGGCCTCGGTCACATAGGTCTGGCAGGCCAGCACGGCACCGTCCATGCCGTCCAGCGGGCGCTGCTGCTCACGCCCCCCATCGAACACCTCGCCATCGAGCACCCGGCAGCGGCAGATACCGCAGCGGCCGGAGAGGCAGGAGTAGGACATCGGAACCTGCGCCGCGCGCAGGGCGTCGAGCAGATTCACGCCCGGTGCGGCACGGATCACGCGGTTAAGCGGCTGAACAAGAATGTCCATGGCGGGCGGGCTGCGAGATCATTCATGCGATTGTGCATAAGAATCATCGGCTGCAATACCATTGCCGCTTCATATCACCCGCACTGATGGAGTGGCGATGGAGTTATCTGACATCGATCTGAACCTGCTGGTCTTGTTTCAGCAACTCATGGTCGAGCGGCGCGTGTCCAAGGTGGCCGACAACATGGGCCTCACCCAGCCTGCCGTCAGCAATGCGCTGGCCAAGCTGCGCCGAATCTTCGGCGACGAGTTGTTCCTGCGCACGTCGGGCGGCATGGTGCCCACGCCCTTTGCCGAACAACTCGGCGAACCGGTCGGATACGCGCTGGGCATGATCCACAGTGGACTGAACCAGCGCATGCAGTTCACGCCAGCCACGCTCAAGCGCACCATCACCATCGGCATGACGGACATTGGAGAGATCGTCTTCCTTCCAGCGCTGCTGGAGCGCCTGGGGCGGGAAGCGCCCGGTGTGACGCTGAATACCGTGCGCAACAACGCGACCAATCTGCGCGACGATATGGAGTCTGGCAAGGTGGACCTGGCCATCGGTCTGCTGCCCCAGCTCAAGGCGGGCTTCTTCCAGCGGCGGCTGTTTCGCCAGCGCTATGTGTGCCTGTTCCGCAAGGGCCACACGCTGGACCGGCCGAAGCTGCTGCTCGCCGACTACAAGGCGGCGGAGCACCTGGTGATCGTCGCCGCGGGCACGGGGCATGGCAAAGTCGACGAGTTGATCCAGAAGGCCGGCATCGACCGCCTTGTGCGGCTGAGCGTGCCGCACTTTGTCAGTGTGGGCCACATCCTGCAAGGCACGGCGCTGGTGGCGACGGTGCCCGAGCTCCTGGCACTCAAGCTGGTCGAGCCCTTCGGGCTGACATTGCGCACGCACCCGGTCAAGTTGCCCGAGGCACCGATCAGTGTGTTCTGGCATGCCAAGGTGCATCGCGAACCAGTGAACCAGTGGCTGCGTGGCATGGTGTTCGAGCTGTTCGGCGGCGATCGCGCTGATGGCAGCGGGTCGCCGTGACCGCCGACAGTCTGGGGCCGTCCACAAGCTCGCTCCTGAACCGACGCCGCCATCCAGGCTCCCATCGCAGACAAAAAAAGGGGCGCAGACATCCGTCCACGCCCCTCCCGTCTTGCGCTGCCAGGCCATCGATTCCGGCCTATCGCGCTGATTCAATTCACGGCACCAACGCAGCCATCTCCCCCGCAGGCACCACCCCATAGTGGTCCAGCTGCATCGAGTACTGCGCACGGCCCGAAGACAATGCGCGCAGGCTGCCGATGTAGCCGAACATCTCTTTCAGCGGTACCTCGGCCTCGACCGTGGCGGCATTGCCGCGCTGGCCCTGGCCGCGCACCACGCCACGGCGACGGTTCAAATCGCCGATGCTGTCGCCCAGGTACTCGGCCGGGGTGATGACCTCGACGGCCATCACGGGTTCGAGCACCTGGGGCCCGGCCTTGGCAAACGCTTCGCGGAAGGCGGCCATGGCCGCCAGCTCGAAGGCCAGCGTGGACGAGTCACGCTCGTGGAAGCTGCCATCCACCAGCGTGGCCGCGAAGTCCACGGCGGGGAAGCCCGCCACCACGCCCGTGAGGGCGGCGCGGCGGATGCCGGCCTCCACCCCAGGGATGAACTCGCGCGGCACGGCGCCGCCGACGATGCGACTTTCAAAGCGGATGCCTTCGCCCCTTGGCAGGGGTTCGAGCAGCAACCTCACCTCGGCGAACTGGCCGGGGCCGCCCGATTGCTTCTTGTGCACATGGTGTACCTCCACACTCTTCGAAATGGTTTCACGGTAGGCCACCTGGGGGCGGCCGACCGACACGTTGACGCCGTGGCGTGCGCGCAGCTTCTCGATCGAGACCTCGAGCTGCAGCTCGCCCATGCCGGACAGAATGGTCTGGCCGGATTCGGCATCGTGCTGCAGGCGCAGGCTCGGGTCTTCGCGCAGCAGGGACTGCAGGGCCTTGGACAGGCCTTGCTGGTCCGCGCTCGCCTTGGGCTCGATGGCCACGTGGATCACCGGCTCGGGCACACTGATCTGCTCCAGCACCACGGGGTGGGCCGGATCGCTCAGGGTGTGGCCCGTCAGCGTGTCCTTGAGGCCGACGACGGCGGCGATGTCGCCCGCCACCAGCTCGTCGCGCTCGATGTGCTTGTCGGCATGCACTTCGTACAGGCGCGACACGCGCTCGGTCTTGCCCGTGCTGGTGTTGAGCACCACGTCGCCCCGGCCCAGTCGGCCGCTGTACACGCGCACGAACACCTTGGCGCCATGGTCGTCGGTGACGACCTTGAACGCCAGGGCCTTGAACGGGTCCGCAGCGGTCTCGCCGCCTTCGCGCACGATGTCGTCCGGAGAGGGCAGGTAGTCCACCACGGCGTCGAGCAAAGGCTCCACGCCGCGGTTCTTGAAGGCCGAGCCGGCCAGCGCGGGCACGAAGGTGCCTGCCAGCACGCCCTTGCGGAGGGCGGCATGCAGCACGTCCACAGCGACCTCTTCGCCGTTCACGTAGGCCTGCAGCGCGGCTTCGTCCTGCTCCACGGCGGCCTCTACCAGGCGGGCGCGTGCGCGCACGGCTTGCTCGAGCAGCTCGGCGGGCACGTCGGCTTCGCGGTAGGGCGCACTCGCGTCGTCCTTGTCCCAGATGCGGGCGCGCAGGCTCAGCAAGTCCACCACGCCACGGAAGTCGCCTTCCGCACCGATGGGGATCTGCAGCGGCACCACGCGCACGCCCAGGCGTTCTTCCATCATGGCCACGACGCGGTGGAAGTCCGCACCCACGCGGTCGAGCTTGTTGATGAAGGCGATGCGCGGCACGCGGTACTTGTCGGCCAAGCGCCAGTTGGTCTCGGTCTGCGGCTCCACGCCTGCCACGCCGTCGAACACGACGACCGCGCCATCGAGCACACGCAGCGAGCGGTTCACCTCGATGTTGAAGTCGATATGCCCGGGCGTGTCGATCAGGTTGATCTGCGTGCCCTTCCAGTGCACGGTGACGGCCGCGCTGTTGATGGTGATGCCGCGCTGTTGCTCCTGTGGATCGAAGTCCATGTGGGCCGTGCCGTCGTGCACTTCGCCGATGCGGTGGCTCTCGCCGGTGTAGAACAGGATGCGTTCGGTGGTCGTGGTCTTGCCCGCATCGACGTGGGCGATGACACCGAGGTTACGCAGATGGGCATTGCTGGTGTTGCGTGAATTTCTCATGGCGAATCTTTCAATCTCTTGCGGCTGCGCCCGGCTCTGCGAGCAGCTGCCGCCTGGTTGGCTATCTGCCAGCCCAGGCGAGATGGATTCGCCTTCAGGCTAGCGTTGAATCGGTGTTGTGCTGTCGCCGAAGCCCGGGCGCACGGAACTCAAGCTCCGGCGGCCGGGAATCGTGGCAATCAACTTGTCGTAGGTACGCATAGGTTGGGTGGTGAGAAAGTCTGAAAAAACAAAAAACCCCGGAGGTGGAGCCTGCCGGGGTTTTATGGACCGGAAGGCGCACAGCCCTCCGACACGCGATCGAGGGGCGCAACTAGGGGGTGAACGATGCCTTGATCACGTTGGTGAGAATTTTCATAAGACCGAATTATCCTCCTCGCACAGAGAGCTTGCAAGCGACCTGGCTGCCTGCCTGCGCCTGCCGCCTCCGGCTCGGGCAAAGAACTGGCTGTTGCCTGGCCGCACGGCGTTCGAAACCTGCACACGGCAGGGCCGAATCGACGTTACAGGCACAGCGGGCGGCAGGACGGCGCAACTGAATCTTGCGTGCATGCCTGTCACTGCATCGAAGGTGGATGACCGCTGTAGGCCACACAGCGACTGCCGTCACGCGCGATTTTCCAACGGATGGGTGCCATCGGCGACAACAGTCACTGCCTGGTCAAAACTCGGCGATGAACGGCCAGCAGGGGCATGGGCAGCACACCTCATTCTCCTGTGCGCCGCCACACCAGCCCCAGCGCCTTGACTTTCTGCCAGGCACTGGCGCGTTCGTCCGAAAGCACGTCCAGAAAGTCCGACAGGCGTTTGGACTTGACCATGGTGTAAACCGTCAGCAAGGTGGTCAAGGCAAACACGACGGCAAAAATCCCCAGCTTGCGGGCCGGGGGAGCATCGGCCTCGGCCAGCAAATTCATGCCCAGGAAGCCCGTGGTCACGGTGCCGATCAGGCCAAAGATGGTCACGACCGTCAGCCTGACGACGGTGTTGGCCTGGCGGCGCAGGCTGTCCGCGTCCAGGTACTGGTTCATTTCGCCAATGCGCTCCTTGACCTCCGTGTACAGCGGGTCCAGCCCGAGGTGGTTGGCGCACATGCGGAACAGGGCACGCACCTGGGCCTGTTCGGACACCTCGTGGAACCAGTAGCGGTGCGTGAAGCGCAGAAAGCCGGCAAAGCTGTCACGGATCGTGCGCTTGAAGCGGCGCACGCTGGCGGCGTCGGCAATGTCCAGGTTTTTCAGTGCCTCGGCCAGCCGGTCCGAGAACATCAGCAGCGCCGCTTTCTGGAAATGCGCAATCAGGAACAACAAGAAATGCTGGTGCCGGAACTGCGCCAGCACCCCCCGGTCGCGGCAGACAAAAAACGGGCTGTGGGCATCGCCCAGCACCAGCAGCGAATGGCCGCTGCAAAGATACCGCGTGTTGGGAGCCGCGCCACTGTGGCTCCAGAATCGGTCGTAACAAAACCGCTTTTCGAAGTCGGCCAGATGCTCTTCGGCATAGGGCAGGCTGGCGTCGTCGCTGGAGGTGGCCGCCCCGGTCACCAGGCCGAGGCGGACGAAGTCGCTGCGGCTCAGTGCGCGCGGGTTGTCCAGCGCCAGGAACGCCAGTTGCGGCATGCGGTAGTACTCGATCTGGCGATAGCGCAAGGGACCGCTGCGCTCCGAATGGTCGCTCACCAGGGGCTCCAGCAGCCAAGCCCAATGGGCGGCGATGCGCGGGGCGCGGTGGCTGCTGACATGGGCCATGAAGAGGTCGCGCTGGTTGGCGTCGGACTGGGCCAGCACCTGCCCCGCGGCGTCCAGCCACTCGGCGCTGTACAGGCAGTGCTGCGCATGGCCCTTCGCATCCCAGCTGGCGGGGTAGCCGCGGCCAAAGCGGTACAGCAGTTCCTGCGCCTGGGCCAGCGCCAGGTCGCGGGCGCTGACCTCGACATTGAGCAGCACCAGATCCAGGTCGAGGAAAAAGTAAAGGTCCACATGGACGATGTCGAGCGTGATCGGCGGCGCACCGGGGTGCAGCACCGCCCGCACGGCACTGACGTCGCTGCGCCGGAATACCCGCATCGGTGAACCTGCGGCGCTGCTGCCTTTCTGGCTGCGCCCCTCGCCGTACAGGAAGCGCTGCACGTAGGGCAAGAAGGTCACGAACTCGTTGTAGTGGCGCTCGTGAAAACGATCGCTGTCGCCCGTGAATTCATCCACCACCTCGCGCCAGGGCGAGGCCTCGCCCATGTCCGCCAGCACCTGCCAGGGCTTGGCGTGCCGCCCCTCGGAACCCCGCACCGGCATCAGGCGCAGGGGCCACAACAGGACCTGGCGCAACTCCCGCACGCAGGCGGGATAGGACTCGGTTGACATGCAGTGGCCTTTCGTCTGGTTCGTGATGCCGAGCAAAACACTTGCGGCGTGGGCACCGTGCGCCGACTGGCGGTTCATTCAGCCGTCATGGCGTGGGCGCCAGCGCCCATTTCACGTGGTGCAGCCAGGAAATCAATCCCGGATTTCCTCGCGACCTGCCGCAAACCGGGCTTCGGAAACCATGCTAACCAAAACAGCGGAGGATGGGTCCACCGCATCGGCGATCGGCCCATTTCCGAGCAGGCCCGCCGTCCGTAAAAAAACCGCCAAATGTTCCCGCGTCGAACTACCCAGGCGTCACCGCGTCAGGTTGCAAACGAGACGCGCTGCCACGCTGCGCAGTGGATGTGAATCGGCGTTCCACCTGCAGCAGGAAGTGCGAGAGCAAAGTGGAATACAGCTTGTCGCCCAATGCCGCATCTTCCATGCCAACATCGAGATTGGGGTTGTCGTTGATCTCGATGACATAGACACCAGAGCCCGTGGCCTTGATGTCCACCCCATAAAATCCATTGCCAACCAGGCGCGCGGAATTGACGGCTGCCGCCAGCACCTCTGTGGGCACATCTTGCAGCGGTACGCCCTGCACCCGCCCCTCCGTGTACTTGCCATTTGCTGTGTGCTGCAGTATCTGCCAGTGCCCATTGCACATGAAGTACTTCGCCGCGAAGACCGCTTGCCCCGCCAGAACCCCCACGCGCCAGTCAAAGTCTGTGTACATGTACTCCTGCAGCAGGATGATTTCCGATTCCCTGAGCATGCCTTTCGCAATGTCCTGGAGATGCTCAAAGCTCTCCGCCTTCTTGACACTGCGGCTGAAAGCACCATCCGGTACTTTCACCACCACGGGGTAGTCCAGCGTGTGCTCCAAGCCGGCCAGCGTGCGCCGGCTGGCCATGCGCGTCACCGGTGTGGCAATGGCATGCTCGCGCAGAAGCTCCGCCAAAAAGGCTTTGTTCGTGCAGCGCAGGATGGACACGGGGTCGTCTATGACCGGCATGCCCTCGGCGACAGCCTTTCTCGCAAACTGAAAGGTATGGTGCGTCACCGCGGTGGTTTCCCGAATGAACAGCGCATCGAACTGGGTCAGGCGGGAGAAGTCCTTCTTCTCGATAAGTTCCACCGCAATTCCCATGTCCTGCCCCACATCAACCAACTTCTTGAGCGTCCTGAGACTGGACGGAGGAAGCGGGTCATCCGGATCGTGCAGGACCGCGAGGTCCATCCGGGGCAGGGGCATGGCGACCATGGGGCGCCAGCTGCGCCGCGTGTACTGGCGGAGCGCTCGAACAAAGACCTCATCGCGCGCAGGCTCGACATCGCGAAGGTCCAACGCCTGTATTCCGCCGAGCTGCCAGTTTGCGGACTGCTCCTGCCGTTCGAGGGTGATCTCCATCAATGGACAACGGAACAGTTCAAAGCTCTTTCGAGCCAGCGGCGCCAGCACGGGGTCCTCCATGACCCCGAAGAACACATGCAAGGTCAGTGTATTCACGGAGCCGGGGATTTCCTTCAGCGGACCGACCAGTCTATTGAGCTGCACGAACGCTTCATCAGGCTGCATTCGCTTGCGCTGAAGGCTGAGTATGGTGTCCACGCTGGGGGTGACCCGGTCGCCACGCGCCTCCGCCAGCAGGGAGCAGTAGTAGCCCATGCTGAGGTAGCCATAAGTCCGGCAAAGGTTCGTGACCTTGCGAAAACGCCCCCGGGCATCCGGCTCCTCCGCCACGAATTGATCGGCGGTGATGACTCTGATCTCGGGCTCGCTCCATCGAAAGTCTGCGAGCTTCTCCACCACGATCACATGTTCTGAAGACAATTTATTTCTTTCCGGAGATGACGACCGCGGCAGTGCGCCTGCGGCGCCCGTACTTGGCGATCTTCTTGAATTCACCAAAGCTGATGGACACTCCGCCGTCCGGGTCACTGGAACGCGCCATAGGGTCCAGAAGGCGAAAAACCGCGCCGTCAAAGCCGGTGATTACCACCCAATGTGGCGTTTTCTCCCGGTGAAGCCGCCACAGACTGATGAGGACAATGGGCAGGCTTCCCATGCGCAATTGCTCAATCACGCTTTCGGGAGAGACGGGCCGGGCATGGACAGGAACGCGGTGAGCCTCCAGTTCCAACCGGAAGTCGTTTTCCACCAGCTGGATGACGTCTTTCTTGAGAGGGTCGCGCACACTGTCCATGAAGAGTGATGCGCCAGCCGCTGCATAGACCGACACGTCAAAGCCGCGGCGCAATGCCGCATGCGCAAGTCCGAAAGGACCACACCCACCATGGCCCGCCGCCATAAAGACCGTTGTGGCCTCACGCCATAGGCGGATTTCGGCGGCTTGATTGACAGGGATGGACGGGTCCACGGCAGACATGGCCATCAGCAATGCGCAGGGCCCACAGGTGAAATCCAGCGTCTGGGCGTAGTGCCGCACCCGAGAGGCGTTCCCTTCTCGCGCCCGCGCGTCGTCGAAGAGATCCTTCTGAAAGCACAAAGCGGCTTCGCCATCGCCGTAGTAGGCAAGCTTGCGGCCCATCCCCACGAATCCATGGCGAAGGAACAAGCGGTGTGCGCAGACATTGGAAGTCCTGCTCTCCAGCCTCAAAACCGCGCACCCGGCTTCTCGCGCGTCCCTGATCGCCGCGGTCAAAAGTTCACCGGCCATGCCGGAACCCCGTGCGGCAGACGCCACAGCGATCGAGTACAGGCGAGCTACAGAGGATCCCTTGCGGCGCAATACCACGCAGGCCCCCTCCAAGACTTCGCTCGATCTGCACACGAGAACGCGGGCCGACGGGCTGGCCAGCATGCGTTGCCAACTTCTGAACGAGATTCTGTCGTTCTCGAAAGCCGCGCGCTCCAGCCGATCGAGCGCGGCCAGATCGCCACGGTTCGCCGGCTCCACCTTGCTCCGATGGGAAGACGGCTTCATCGAAGACCGCGCCCGGATTTGCGCGCGCCCCGGTCAGATAGCTTCAATGCCATCCACGCGACGCCGATCGTAACCAGCAGTACCAGCAGCGCCAGCGACACATGCACCCAGTCATCCATGGATCGACCTTCCGGGATCGCAACGCCTGCGATCCGACAGCCACGCTCCCATGGATGGGGCCCACTGGATGCGGAGCGATGTCAATGGCACGGGAATTCCTCAGCACCAGCGACTTTCACCACGCGGCCAAACTCGGCGTGCGGCAACACGCGCATCACGCAGCACACGGTGTGCAATACATCCTTGCGTTGCACAAGCAAGCTGAGACTTGCCCGCTCGCGGGGCCTGTCCAGACACATTCGGTACCCCCGCAACCGGGCGCCCAGAGCCGAATGAAGTGTCTTTCGCAAGTCCTGTGCGTCGGTGCATGAAGCGACCAGGGGCAGCGCCACCAGAGAGGCCGGACCGTCGCACTCCCCGGGGAAGGGCAGCATGGCCACCCGGTGCAGGCTGATCCCTGCGTATGTTTGCAGCATGTCTTTCGCCACGGGGCCACCTTCAAAAAAAGGGGTAGTGGCATCTGTTGAACATGCACCCAGTCTAGAAAAACTGGTGTAAATCGTTCGTAAAAACTGGGGTTCGAGCCGTCAATTCGTTGTCAAATTCCGCGGCCACATCACGCGACGAGGGAAACGCGCCGGGCGCACCGCTGCAGCCCTGGAGCCCATCGCTTGTGGAGTCACACCGCGAGTCGGTACCCCACTCCCGATTCGGTCAGCAGGTGACGAGGCTGCGCCGGATCTGCCTCGAGCTTCTGCCTGAGATGCCCCATGTAGATGCGCAGGTAGTGGCTCTGGTCCGACCGCATCGGCCCCCACACTTCGCGGAGCAGCTGTTTCTGGGTGATGACCCGTCCCGAATTGGCGACCAGCACCGACAGCATGCGGTACTCGGTCGGCGTCAGGTGGACTTCAACCCCGCCCTTGCGTACCAGCCGAGCGCTGCGGTCCACCTCCACGTCGCCAAAATGAAACGCTGGCTCCACCCCATCCACGGTGAGCCCATTTCCTGTCGCCGCACGCGGACGGCGAAGATTGGCACGCACGCGCGCCAGAAGCTCCCCCGTACCAAAGGGCTTGGTGAGATAGTCATCCGCTCCAGCATCGAGTGCGGAGACCTTGTCGGCCTCATCGGTGCGCGCAGACAGGACGATGATCGGCACGGCGGACCAGCCCCGCACGTCGCGGATCAGGTCAATGCCATCGCCGTCAGGCAACCCCAGGTCCAGCACCAGCAGATCGGGCTGGCGGGTACCCGCCGCAGACAGTCCTTCGCGCATCGTCGCGGCTTCATGAACCTGCCATCCTTCTGCTTCGAGCGCACTGCGAACGAAGCGCCGGATCTGCGGCTCATCTTCAACCACCAGCACGGTACGTATTTGCATCGTATCCCGGGGCGGCAACGCCCCGCTCCATATCTTCCAAATCGGGATCGGGGGGAGGCTCTCGGCGCGGGAGCGTGATGGTGAATTCCGCCCCGCCCCCGGTTGCGCTGGCAGCGGAGATCGTTCCGCCGTGCGCGTGCACCACCGCCTTGCAGATCGCCAACCCCAGGCCCACGCCCGGCGTCGCCGATTCAGCCTGTCCCCGGGTGAATTTCTCGAACAGCAGGTGCTCCTTGCCACGCACAGAGGGTGGCAGGCCAGGCCCGTGGTCCGTCACGGTCAACACCAGACTCCCTTCTGTCGCAAACGCCTTGATGAAAACGGGCGGTGCGCCGTACTTGGCGGCATTCTCAAGCAAATTCACCAGCACGCGCTCAATGAGGACAGGATCGAACTCCACCAGCGGCAAATGGGCGGGGATTTCCGTGCGAACGGTCAACTCCTTCAGCGCGGGCTTGGCGGCGCGTATCGAGGCGCCCACGACTTCCTCGACCGACTGCCAGTCACGCCGCAAGTGGACACTTTGTCCCGAAACATCACTTTCCAGCCTGGCCATGTCCAGCAGGTTGCTGACCAGCGCGTTGAGCTGGTGCGCCTGATGCACGATGGCTTGTGCCACGGCATCGTGCTCCTCCGTCGGCAACCCCTTGAGCGATTCGGCCAGCGTGATCAGCGCCGTCAGCGGTGTTCTCACGTCATGGGAGACAGCGCCCAGCAAGGCATTGCGCAGCCGCTCGGACTCCATGTCCACCACCGCCTTTTGCGCGATGTGGACGTAGTGCACACGTTCGAGCGCGATGGCGATCTGCCGGGCCAGGGTATCGAGTTGCTGAGCCTGCTCCGGAATCAGCAGCCACCTTGGGTGCGCGGGCTCCAGTGCCAGCACACCGCGCACCCTCATGGGCGCCTTGAGGGGGACATAGCGCCATGCCTGCGCCGCCAGAGTGCTCGTGGCCAGCCCCGCGCTCTGTCCTTGCCGCAAGGTCCAGTCGGCCACACTTTTGTCAAATTCCTGCGGCAGATCATCGGGGTAGTGAAGGCGGTCCGACGCGTCCAATGCAACCACCACCGCCCTGCCGCCAAAATGCCCCTGCACAGCCGCCGCGCCGATCTCGATGACCTGGCTCGTCTCCAGGGCCGCCGACAGCTCGCGCGCAAGCTCGAACAGCGATTGGGCCCGGCGCTCCCGGCTGTTGGACACTCCGGCCGCGAACCTGAGGCCGGCTGTGAGCTGCCCCACCAGAAGTCCCACCCCCAGCATCACGGCAAAAGTGACCACGTACTGCACGTCGCTGACCGCGAAAGACAGCCGCGGTGATACGAAGAAGAAATCGAAGGCCAGCACATTGAGCAGTGCGGCCATCGCCGCAGGCACGCGCCCGAATCGCATGGCGACCCCGACAACGCCGACCAGGTACAACATCACGATGTTGGTCAACTCCAGGACGCCGTGCAACAGAGTCGCCATCAACGTGACCGCAATGCTGGCACCGAGCGCCCAGAGGAAGCCCTGCCAGCGCGGGTGTGCGGCCTCGTCGGTTTCCCTGGCCTCAACGCCGACTTTGTGGCTCCAGAGTGCCTGCGGCAACCGCCTCGAACTACCCGCGCGCGCCGTTTCCACGATATCAAGCGAGGGGGCAAGTCCCGCGATTTCCCGGCCCACCTCCCTGGTCGAAGGCCACTTCTGCCACCAGCGCCGCTGCGCAGGACGACCCAGGACCAGAGTGGCGCAATTGAGGTGAAGCGCCTGTGCAGCCAGGGCCGGCGCAACGTGGTCGCCCGTCAGCACTGCCGTCTCGGCGCCCAGCTCCTGCGCCAGTTGCAGCACGGCCAGAATCCTGTCGCGCTGCGGTGCGTCCAGCCTCTGCAGGCGCGGTGTCTCCACGTATGCGGCATGCCACTTCACATTGAGCTGCCCTGCCAGGCGCGCGGCCGCGCGCACGGTCTGCGCGGCATCTTCGTTCGGCCCGACACACGCCAGTATGCTGCCCGAGGTGTTCCAGGCGGCAGACACGCGCTCGCCAGGAGTGCCTGACTGTTCGATCCGCCATCCCAGGACGTCGTCCTCCACATGCTCAGCGGTGCGGCGCAGTGCGATTTCGCGCAGGGCAATCAGGTTGCCCTTGCGGAAGAAGCTCTGGGCCGCACGCTCAGCCTGCTGGGGGACATACACCTTCCCTGCACTCAGGCGGGATATCAGTTCATCGGGGGTGGCGTCGACAAGCACCACTTCGTCCGCGTCGTCCAGCACGGTGTCGGGCACCGTCTCATGGACCCTGATCCCCGTGATCGCACCCACGGTCCCATTGAGGCTCTCCAGATGCTGGACATTGAGCGCAGTCCACACATCGATGCCCGCGGCGAGCAGTTCCTGGACATCCTGCCAGCGCTTGGCATGGCGGGATCCCTGCACGTTGGAGTGGGCAAGCTCATCCACCAGGAGGATGGCCGGCTTGCGTGCAAGGGCCGCGTCCAGATCAAACTCAAGGAGCAGCCGGCCACGGTACTCCACCTCCTTGAGGGGCAATGCATCCAATCCCGCGAGCAAGGCCGCCGTCTCGGCTCTGCCATGGGTTTCCACGACCCCGATCAGAACGTCGCGGCCAGCGCCACGCTCCCGCTGCGCCGCACTGAGCATGGCCCAGGTCTTGCCCACCCCTGCATTGGCGCCGAAGTAGATGCGCAGCTTGCCGCGCGTGGTCTGCTCCTCCTGCGCGCGCAGTTGCGCGATCAACGCATCGGGGTCTGGGCGCTGCATGTCAGCCATGGCGTGCCTGGCTCCAAGCGGGCCCCATGGGCAAGAATGGCAAAAGGCGGGATGCGCTGCTACCGTGCATCATTCAAGGCAAGATTCAGTGCCAGTACGTTCACCCTGGGTTCGCCAAGCAGGCCCAGGAGCGGTTTTTCGGTGAGCTTGTCGACAAGGGCATTCACGCTCGCCACGGGGACGTGGCGGGCCCGCGCCACGCGGGCGGCTTGGTACTGTGCCGCCGCGACGCTGATATGCGGATCCAGACCGCTGGCGGACGCCGTCACCAGGTCCACGGGCACTGGCGCCAGATTGCCGGGGTCGGCCGCGCGCAATGCCTCCACGCGGGCCTTGACCGCATCGTTCAACGCCGGATTGAGGGGCCCCTGGTTGGAGCCTCCCGACGCCACCGCGTTGTAGGGCATGGGCGCCGTGGCCGACGGACGCCCCCAGAAATGCGCGGGATCCGTGAAATTCTGGCCGATCGACGAAGAGCCAACGGCCTGGCCATTGCGCTGCACAAGGCTTCCCGCAGCCTCGTGGGGGAAAACGGCCTGCGCCGCTCCGGTAACGGCCAAGGGGTACAGCAAGCCCGTCAGCGCGCTGAGGGCTACAAACACGACAAGTGCGGGGCGAAGAATGTTTTTCATGGAAGGTTCCTCAAATCAGCCCTACGGCCACCAGTATCCAGTCAATCAGCTTGATGCCGACAAACGGCACGATCAAACCTCCGAGGCCATAGATCGCGAGGTTGCGGCGCAGCAGGGCCGCCGCCCCCACAGGGCGATACCGCACCCCTCGCAATGCCAGGGGGATCAGGAAGACGATCACCAGCGCATTGAAGATCACGGCCGACAAGATGGCAGACGACGGGCTCGCCAGCTGCATGACGTTGAGCGCGGAAAGCTGCGGATAGGTCGACACGAAAATGGCCGGAATGATGGCGAAATACTTCGCCACGTCGTTCGCGATCGAGAACGTCGTGAGAGAGCCTCGCGTCATCAAGAGCGCCTTTCCAGTCTCAACGACCTCCAGGAGTTTTGTCGGGTTGGAGTCCAAGTCGACCATGTTGCCAGCTTCCTTGGCGGCTTGCGTTCCGCTCCCCATCGCCACGGCGACATCGGCCTGCGCCAGTGCCGGCGCATCGTTGGTGCCGTCACCGGTCATGGCCACCAGTCGTCCTTCCGACTGGTACTTGCGGATCAGCGCCAGCTTGTCCTCCGGGGTCGCCTCCGCCAGGAAGTCATCGACCCCGGCCTCCGCGGCGATGAAGGCTGCCGTGAGTTTGTTGTCACCCGTGATCATGACGGTGCGGATGCCCATGCGGCGCAACTCGGCGAAGCGCTCCTTGATGCCGACCTTCACGACATCCTTGAGTTCCACAACACCGAGCACCTGACGCCCTTCCGTCACCACCAGGGGGGTGCTTCCCCGGTACGCCACCTGGTCGGCGGCGGCCGCCACTTCGTGTGGCATGGCGCCCCCCAGCGCTTCCACATGCCGCGCAATGGCTTGCACGGCTCCCTTGCGCAGCATGGTTGCGGTCTGCCCGGACGCTTCGACGGCAGGGAGGTCGACACCGCTCATCCGCGTCTGCGCAGTGAAAGGCACAAGCAGCACGCCCTGCGGATTCTCGTCGGGGGTGCCCGAACGGCGGGCCAGCTCGACGATGCTGCGCCCTTCAGGCGTCTCGTCCGCAAGCGATGCCAGCAAGGCTGCGCGGGCCAGGCGGCCAGGTGAAACCCCTGGAGCAGGCAGGAACGCACTGGCTTGGCGATTCCCGTGGGTAATGGTCCCGGTCTTGTCCAGCAGGAGCACATCGACATCTCCTGCGGCCTCCACGGCCCGCCCCGAGGTCGCAATCACGTTGGCCTGCATCATCCGGCTCATGCCAGCCACGCCAACGGCCGACAGCAGTCCACCGATGGTGGTCGGGATGAGGCACACCAGCAGGGCCACCAGGGCCGTCAGAGAGACGACAGTCCCAGCCGCTGACGCCTGCACGCTGAAGATCGAAAAAGGCAGCAGGGTGACGGTGACCACCAGAAACACAATCGTCAATGCCACCAACAAGATCGTCAAGGCGACCTCATTGGGCGTCTTTTGCCGCTTGGCGGCCTCCACCATTCCAATCATCCGGTCCAGGAAAGACTCGCCTGGATTCACGGACACGCGCACCACGAGCCAATCGGAAAGCACGCGGGTGCCGCCCGTCACGGCGGAGAAGTCCCCACCGGACTCGCGAACCACCGGCGCAGATTCGCCGGTGATGGCACTTTCGTCGACAGAGGCTACGCCCTCGATCACTTCACCATCCAGCGGAATCACATCGCCCGCCTCCACCAGCACCACGTCGCCGCGGCGCAAGTTGGTGGCCTGCTCCGGCAGGAACGCGGAACCATGGACCGGCTCCTTGAGTTTCTTGGCCCAGGTTTCCTTGCGCAATCCACGCAAGGAGGCTGCCTGGGCCTTGCTGCGGCCTTCGGCCAACGCTTCGGCGAAGTTGGCGAACAGCACCGTAAACCAGAGCCAGACGGTGATGGCCAGCACGAAGCCCGGGCGCATGCTCGCATCCGCCGGTGCATTGAGGGCATGCAGCCACAGCAGCGTGGTGAAGATGCTGCCGATGTACACGATGAACATCACCGGGTTGCGCCATTGAACCAGCGGGCTGAGCTTGGCCAGCGCCCCCCAGAACGCTGTCCGGATCAGGACAGAATCCAGCAGAGAAGTAGAAGTATTCTTTTTAGTCATCGGCAAACCTCACTTGGCCCAGAGCATCAGGTGCTCGACCATCGGACCCAAAGCCAGGGCAGGCACGTAGTTGAGAAGCCCCACCAGAAGCACGGTCCCCACGAGAAGAACCACGAACAGCGGCCCATGGGTGGGCATGGTGCCCGCCGTCACCGGCAGGCGCTTCTTCGCGGCCAGCGAACCAGCGATGGCCAGGACGGGCACGATCACTCCAAAGCGGCCAAACCACATTGCCAGCCCCAGCAGTACGTTATAGAACGGCGTATTGGCAGACAGCCCCGCAAACGCGCTGCCGTTGTTGTTGGCGGCGGATGTCAATGCATAGAGGATTTCGGAGAACCCATGGGCGCCAGGGTTGGCAACGCCGGCCTGTCCTGCGCCCGCACTCACGGCAACCGCGGTACCCACGAGCACCAGGATCGGCGTGACCAGAATGGCGACCGATGTGAGCTTCATTTCGCGCACCTCGATCTTCTTGCCCAAATACTCGGGCGTCCGGCCGATCATGAGACCCGCCATGAACACGGCAAGGATGGCGAATACCAGCATGCCATAGAGGCCGGTGCCCACGCCGCCAAACACGACCTCGCCCAGTTGCATGAGAACCAGAGGCACCATGCCTCCCAGAGGCGTGAACGAATCATGCATCGCGTTCACGGCGCCACATGAGGCAGCGGTGGTCACGGCCGCGAAAAGCGCTGACGCGGTGATTCCGAACCGCACTTCCTTGCCCTCCATGTTCCCGCCCGATTGCAGGGTGCTGACGGATTGGTCCACCCCCAGCGCACTCCATTGCGGATTGCCGGCCTGTTCCGCCGCGACAACGGCCACGACGGCCACGACGAACATCACCGTCATCGCCGCCAGGATCGCGACGCCCTGGCGCTGGTCGCCAACAACACGGCCAAATGCGAAGCACAAGGCCGCGGGAATCAGAAAGATCGCCAGCATTTGCACGAAGTTCGTCAAGGCGGTGGGGTTCTCATAGGGATGGGCGGAGTTGGCGTTGAAGAACCCGCCGCCGTTCGTGCCGAGCATCTTGATCGCCTCCTGCGAGGCCACCGGTCCCATGGCCAGCGTCTGGGTCTTGCTGGTCTTGCCCTCCATGACCGGTGCTCCGTCGGCACCTGTCACGGGCTGGCCTGCACCATCCAGCCTGGGCACTTCATAGGCCGTCTGCTCCAGGGTTGCGACCTCCTTGTAGGCGTCAAAATTCTGGATGACGCCCTGCCCGACCAGAACGAGCGCGATCACAAAGGAGGCCGGCACAAGCACCCAAGCCGTGATCCGGGTGACGTCGGTCCAGAAGTTTCCGACATATCCCTGTCCGTCGGTGCGCCGGGCCGCAAAGCCGCGGGCCAACGCGAACGCCACGGCGATACCGGTGGCAGCTGACAAGAAGTTCTGAACGGAAAGGCCAAGCATCTGCGTGAGATAGCTCATCGTGGATTCACCCGCGTAGCCCTGCCAGTTGGTATTGGCAACAAAACTGATGGCAGTGTTGAACGACGAGTCGCCGGATACCGCCCCCATTCCCTGGGGATTGAGCGGCAGCAGGTGCTGCAGGCGCTGCAGGCCATACACCGCCAATGCACCGATGGCATTGAACGCCAACAGTGCCAGCGCATAGCCGTGCCAGTGCATCGACTGATCGGGAGCCACCCCGGCCATCTTGTAGAGCGGTTTTTCGGCCACATGCATCCACCGAGGCAACCGGCCCTCACACAGGGCGGCCAGCCATTTGCCCAACGGCCATGCCAGGACGCCAAGCGCAACCAGAAAGAGCCCGAGCAGGCTCCAGGCAGAGGTTTCCATGTCAGAACTCCTCCGCGCAGATCAGCGCGAACACGAGATAGGCCAGCAAGGCAATGGCCACAAGCGCGCCAAAGCCATAAAGCACTTCGAGGCCGATCATGCGCGCTCACCCTTGGCCGGGCCGAATTTGCCCAGCAAAACCACGGCCTCGGCCATGGCCACCCACAGAGCCGCCAATGCGGCTATCCAGATCATGTCCATCGACAACTCCTGCATCAAAACGTGTGTTTGATTCTCAGGATGTCGCTGTAAAAAGTGTGCACAGACTGGGGAGGTCGCCGTAAAAACGGCGTAAAAATGCGGCCCTTGCGAGGGCCACCGATCTACCGGCGCCTGGCGGCTGGAACCCGCGCCCCGGACGGCTCCGCACCTGTTATCTAGAGCCAGCCCGCCTTGCGAAAGCGATAGTAGAGATAGCAACAGGTGGTGGCGATGAGGGCGATCGCAGCGGCGTATCCGTAGCGCCACTTGAGCTCCGGCATGTGCTCGAAATTCATGCCCCAGATTCCCGCGAACGCCGTGCACACGGCAAACAGACTGGCCCACGCAGCCAGGCGCTTGACGACCTCGCCATCCTCGATGGTGACCATGGACAGATTGACATGGATTGCCGTCCCGATCGTGTCGCGAATGGAGTCGATGGAGGTGTTGATCCGGCCAAGGTGGTCCACCACATCGCGGAAATACTCCTGAGAGCCAGCACAGATTTGTGGCACCCGGCCACCGTGCAGCTTGGCCGCACCTTCCAGCAATGGGGCAACGGCGTGCTTGAGCAGGGTAAGGCGCTGCTTGAGTTCATAGAGCCGCCGGATACTGGTCCGCGCGACACCCTTGGTGAATATCTGTTGCTCGATCGTTTCAAGCTCCACCTCGAGGGCATCGATGATCGGGAAGTAGCGATCGACCACCGCGTCCATCAGCGCATACAGCACAAATCCCGGCCCGCTGCGCAAGAGTTCAGGCTCTCTCTCACAACGCTCCCGCACATCCCAGAAGCCTCGCTCACTGCGGTTGCGCACCGACACCACATAGTTACTGCCCACGAACACATTGAGTTCGCCCAGCCTCGTGACGGTCTCGTGGTCGCCACCCGACTCCAGGAGATGAAGAACCACAAAAAGAGAAGGCCCGTATTCCTCGACTTTGGGCCGCTGATGGCCATGGCGGGCATCTTCCACCGCCAGGGGATGCAGGCCGAACTCCTTTTGCAACTCGTCAAGTTCTTCCGGGGTGGCGTCATGCAATGCCACCCACACGAAGCACCCGGGGAGCGATATGTGCTCACGGATCTCACGGACAGGAATGTCGGCGAGCTTGGTGCCATCCTCATACACGACGCAGTTGATCAACATCACAGCACCTCACGCAACACTGGATGCCGGCGATGTTGCCAGCGCGTCACGGTGTGTGGTTGGCGATTCGTGGCGTCCGTCGGCGCTCGGCAACATTTACGGCTTTGCCCGCATTCTTTACGAACTTTATATGCACGTTTTCCTACGCTTGCACCTTCTTTTGTTTCCGCAGGATTTCCTTCATGGCCTTCTCATGCTCCAAAGTGCTCGCCACTGCGCTCTTCGCCACCCTTCCCGTGCTGGCCAGCGCCCAGCTCACCGGCAACGTCAGCCTGACCACCAACTACAAGTTCCGCGGCCAGGACCAGGACACCTCCAAGGCCAGGGCCGTCAAGCCGGCGCTGCAAGGCGGCTTTGACTATGCCTTTGGTGAATCCGGCTTCTATGTGGGCAACTGGAACTCCAGCGTGGACTGGCTGTCGGGCAACTCGCTCGAATCCGATGTGTACGGGGGCTACAAGTTCAAGGCCGGCGACGCGGACCTGGACCTGGGCGTGCTGACCTACATCTACCCCGGCAACAGCAACGGCAACACCACCGAAGTCTATGGCGCGGCCACGTTCGGCCCCCTGACCGCCCGGTACTCGCACACACTGTCCAAGGACTACTTCGCCTACGCCGGCCCCGGCTTCAAGGGCCGCAACACCGGCTACCTGAACCTGGCGTTCGCGCACGAAGTGGCCCCCAAGATCACGCTGAAGGCGTCCGTGGGTTACACCCGCTTTGGTGGCGACATCACGGCCCCCAACTTCATGGACTACAGCGTGGGCGGTGCCTACGACTTCGGCTCGGGTGTGTCGCTGGGCGCTGCGGTGGCGGGCGCCAGCAAGAAAGAATTCTTCGGCCCCGTCAACAAGTCGCGCGTGATCGTCACGCTCACCAAAGTGCTTTGACTTCCTGAGCGGCATCGCGGCCCAGCGCCTGCCGTTGCCGCGGACGGACAGTACCGGCGAGGACCCACCGCCGCGCCACAAGCGGTCCTCGCCGGTGCTTTCGAAAGTCAGGCCACGCTGAAAGGCGCCATACCTTCGGCGGGCCTGTCCCCAGCATCAGAACGACACGGTCGCAGACACTTTGAAGGTGCGCGGTGCGCCTGGCATCACAAAGCCGTCGCCGAAGATGCCGATCCAGTACTTCTTGTCGGCCACGTTTTCCACGCTGGCGTTGAAGCGCACGGGCATGCTGCCGAACCTGGTGGCGTAGCTGGCATTCAGGTCCAGGCGATTCCAGGAGGGCACGCGCAGCTTGTTGCCCGAATCCGCCCACTGCGAGCTGGTGTGGACCACGCGACCGCCCACCTTCAGACCTTGCACGGGCGTTTGCCAATCCAGGCCGATGCGCGCGCGCAGCTCAGGCGTGCCGTAGGTATCGCGGCCGGTGTTGCGCTGCTCGGATTCGATGTGGGTAACGCCGCCCAGCAGCGACAGGTCCTTGGTCAACATGCCGTACATGCTCCACTCCAGGCCGCGCAGCCGCTGCTCGCCGTCATCGACCATGCGGTTGGCACTGTTGGTGACGAAGGAGGGGCGCTTGATCTCATAGGCGCTGACGGTGTGCGTGAGCGCACCCGCCTGCAGCTTCACGCCCAGTTCGAACTGCTTGGTCTGCTTCGGTGGCAGGGCCTCACCCGTGTTGGCGTAGCCCACTCCAACAATCTGGCCGGGCTCCAGGCCTTCGGTGTAATTGCCAAAGAGCGAGACGGAATCCCCCCAGGGCCGTACCACGGCGGCGAGCATGGGGGAGAAGCGGCTTTCGCTGTATTTTTGCAGCGGCATCTTCACGGTCTGGTAGCGCCCGCCCACTGTCAGCAGCACGGTTTCATGGGCAAAGGCCATGGTGTCGGCGACGGCCAGCGAGCGGTAGTCGTTCACGGTGGTGTAGCCGGTCCACTTGGGCGCTGCGGGAAAGGTGGGCGCCACGGGGTTGTACATGTTGGTGGTGTAGCAGTAGTTGCAGGCGGTGTTGACCGTGCCTTCCTTGTGCTTGAGGACATTGGCCGAAAGCTGCAGGCGGTGCTTGACGCTGCCGGTGTCGAACTTGCCGATCACGCCCGTCTCGGCCGTGCGGCGCTCGGATTCGGTGTGGACGTTGTAGATCGCGCCGCGCGTGGTGCCGTCCGCGCCGGTGACGAAGGCGCGCGTGCCGAACAGCAGGCCGTTGCCCTCGGCCTCGGAGCCACCTATCGCGAAGTACCCTTGCCAGTCGGGCGTGAAGTCGACCTCGGCGCGGGCCAGCGCGCCGCTGTTGTCGTACTGCCCGTGCGTGCCGCGGAACATGTTGGTGTCGCCCTCGGGCGGCGCCAGCAGGCGGCCCACGCCGGGGATCTGGGCGTTGCCCAGAAAGTTGAACATGCCCGGGCTGCCGCCCTCGATCTTGGTGACGCTGCTGTACACGTCCAGCGAGAAGCGCGCGCGGTCGCCCAGGTAGTCCAGCGCCAGAGCCCCCACGCGGCGGGTCTGGTCCTCCTCCTTGGCGCCCATCTCGCCGCTGCCATAGACGCCGTTGAAGCGGATACCCAGGCGCTTTTCATCGCCGAAGCGCTTGCCCACGTCGGCATGGCCCTGCAGGTATGAATGCGTGGCGTAGGTCATCGTCAGGTCGGCGATGGGCTGCGCCAGTGCGCGCTTGGTGACCATGTTGACGGTGCCGGCCACGCTGTTGTTGGGCGGCATGCCCGAGAGCAGCACGTTCGGGCCGCGCAGCACCTCGATGCGTTCGAACATCTCCACCGGCACCGCATTGGCCGGGGCGATGCCGTACAGGCCGTTGGTGGCGATGTCCATCGCGCTCATGTCCAGGCCGCGCAGGTTGAAGTTCTGCAGCAGGTGGTTCTTGTTGGTGATGAAGACGACCGACGAGTCGTTCTCCAGCACGTCCTGCAGCGTGAGGGCCGACCAGTCCTCGGCCAGCTCGCGCGTGTAGGCGTTGACATGCACGGGCGCCTCCAGGATGGACGTGGCGCCCAGGATGCCCAGGCGCGCGCCCGATGCGGCCTTGTGGCCGGGCGCGCGGGTCGGCAGGTCTTCACGTTCGTACTTGCTGCGCACATTGACTTGCTCCAGCGTGGCGGTGGCCGTGCCGCCGTCCGCGGTCTGCCCTGCGACGGAGGCGCTGAAAGCCAGCAGCGCCAGAGCGATGGGAGTAAGCCGGCCGGTGCGGCCAAAGGATGCTTTGTTGGACATTGCTTCTTGCCGTTATTTGATACGAATGAAAATAATTCTCATTATATTTCATGTTGTAACCGACACCCCGCTGGCGACTGAGTACGGTAGGCCTGTTTCTGGAAGTCAAATTGGCCTCCAGCGCTTATGTAGCAAGCGCAGGCAGCTATGAAAATGAAGTGTTGCGCATGCACATCAGGCAGCCACGCCGACCGGATGCACCTTGGCGCGCTGGCGCCAACCCAGCCATCCGAAGAACAGTGCCAGCAGCAGGCAGGTCAGGCCCAGCAGTACCCCGTCCGGACTGGGGTTCAGCACGGCGGCCACGGGTACCAGCGCATTGCAGATCGCCGTGAACCACAACAGGCCGGGCGCAGCGCGTTCCGTGCCGCGCCAGATCGCCCAGGCGATGCAGGCGAGAAACAGCGTGTAGTACACACCCTGGTGGAGCGCGTCGATGTCGCCCACCCTCGGCGCGAACCAGTGCGCCAGGGCAAGCGTCGCGGGTAGCGCCGCAGCGCAGCCCAGGCACACACCCTGCGTGAGCGCGGACACGACACGCACATGGCGCGGCCGCCTCATGGACTGCCCGTCTTGCGGTTTGCGCGCGCGCTGGGTCCGCGTCTCTATCCACAGCAAATTCCCGGTGTAGAACAGCAGCGCACCCGACAGCCCCAGCAGCAGGTACAGGATGCGCACCGTGTCGCCACCATAGCTGCCGAAGTGCAGCGCGAACAGGCTGCTGAGGAGCGCCGTCGACGCATAGCCGCTGGCACCCGGCAGATAGTTGCGATCGTAGATTTCGCCGCTTCCCAGGTTCACGAAAGCCAGGCCGTAGCGCGAGGCGCGCTGGAAGTGCCGTTCATCCACGCCCCCCACCAGCCCCACGGGGCCGCTGGGGAGCATCACGTAGTCCAGGCCCAGGGGCGCAAATCCCGGCGCCTGCTCCTGTACGCGGCGCATGATTTCGCTCGGAGGCAGCCAGTCTGCGCGCGCCACCTGCGGCGGCTTGACACTGTCGCGCGCGACGGTGGCGCGCAGGCCTTCCTGATAGACGAACTTGTCCTGCGCCAGGTAGACCATGTCGTGTAGCCCGAACACGGCGGCGCTCAGTGCGATGACAAGGTGAAACGGCAGGCTGGCCACGCCCAGCAGGTTGTGCACATCCAGCCACATGCGCTTGAGGTTGGATCCCAGGCGCAGATAAAACAAGTCCTTCACCAGCGAAGGCAGCAGCACCACGATGCCTGACACCAGGGCCAGCGCATAGGCCAGAGACACGAGGCCGATCAGCGGCTCGGCCAATTCCAGCGGAATGGGCAGGCCACCCTTGCGATGCAGGTAGTCCACAAAATTGCCGCTGGTGTCGTCCTCGCGCGGCATGGAGTGCATGCGGTGCAATTGACCATCGTTGCCCAGTTGCCACCACACCGCGTCCTGGCCGCGCACCATGTGCGCAAGCGCGGGCTGGGTGTGGTCCGCACTGGGCCAGCGCAAACGCACGCGGCCCGTGAAGTCCGGGTTCGCGTCGAGGAAGACTTTGGCCAGCGCGTCGCCGTCATTGCTGATCGCACGGGATACGGCGGCCGGTGGCTGGGTCCAGCGGGTGATCTCGGCTTCCAGCATCGAGAACGCGCCAGCGTAGAAGGCGACGTACAACACCAGCCCGCAGAGGATGCCAACCCAGGTGTGAACCGCCAGGTAGTCGCGAACGGTCTGCGCCTTCATTGCAATACCTTCCAGGCGGTGAAAGCAGCTGCATTGGCCAGCAGGAAAACTGCCAGGCATTGCCGGCGGCTTCGGGCCAGGAATGCCGCGCACGGCACGGCCGCCCACAGCAGGACCGCCAGCCACATGGCAATTTGGTCGCGTACCGGCACATGGCTTGGCAAGAGCCCGCCGTACATCAGCAGCCAACTGAGCCACAGTGCCAATGGAAAGCCAAGAAGAAAACCCGTCAATCCCTTGAAGAGCAGATGACGGGGCGCTGCGTCGGGATCTTTGCGACGACTCATCGCACAGCTCTTTTGGAAGCGCCACGGCGCCTGGCCTGGCAGTAGCTCAGGCAGGGTATCGCCAGCATGGCCACCCCCAACACGAAGGCGATGGACACGGCCAGCCCCATGCCACTGGCGTGGATGCCACCTACAGCGACCAGCGCCGCCGCCACTCCCAACGCTGCGTACGGCCACCTCTGGTGCGACCCGTCCGCACGGGGAGTGGCGCGCAGAACCAGCCAGCCACACGCAAAGGTCAGAAGAATACCGATCAACATGTATGCAATTGAGAATAAGAATTGCTACCAATGTTAATCGGTCCCCGTGAACGCCCTGAACAGGTGCCACCACAGGGCGCTTTTCGACCCGAAAACCCGTGCCCATGCCGTGTTCATCGCCCCCGCACACAGCTCTGCGAGAGGCCCAGCCACAAGGCTTGATCACCTTCCGCGTGAATGAACCTGGCAGCACACGCCACGCCACCGAATGGAAGGCCGCATGGGGAAGGGGGCCGGTATCGAGCACATCCGGCGGTTGCCCCCGTTTGCTTCAGTGCAAAGGACTTCATCTGCGGCATGGGGGGCGCCGCACTGCCGGGGGCACCGAAGTGCAATACGTCCGTTCACAGGTGGGGCTCGCCGCACGTAGCGCAGGCATGGCCCCCATCGATCAGGCCGTGATCGAGATTGCAAACAATAGTCAATTCTCGGATTTTTGATTTATGGCGAGTTACCGTATGTGACATGAGTATTGGGCAGCTGGAGCAATTTGCCCCAACGTCCTATTTCGCCATGTCACAAAAATCGCTCGCCCCACTGATTGCACGGTTGCCTTTGCATGGGCACCTATGCGGTGCCTTGCTTGACAGCACATGACGGCTTGAAATCGCCGTGCGTGGCGGCCTGAAGAGCTGCGTCGCAGGAAGGCGCACCTGCAGTCCCCGCATCAAACCGCTGATGAGCGAAATGCCGGCGGAAATTTACTCGAGACCGTGCCGAGGGGGGTGGCTCGGCAGTGAGGTCCGCGTCCTGGCGTTCGGATGCTGTCGCACCTGCGCTGCACAGCGTCCAATCGGCGCGCTGTAGCACTTGTCGGCCACGGGTTGGGCCTGGAGGGCTGACCGGGAAACCCCGGAGGCGCCGGTTAGTTATCTGCAGATTGGCTAGTCCATTGGCGTTGGCAAGACCCTGCATCGTTTTCGGCGTATCGAATCTCGACGTGATTTCCGCACTGCCGTAACGCGCTGATTGTCCTTTGTGTGATGCCGCAGGCACTGCGCCCACTTTGGACAGTGGGCTGGATTTTTTCGCTGGGCCCCTCGTTTCATGACGCGGACCCACGATCCGAAAGTTGTTTGTTGTATGTCTGCTCACTGCTTCACCGTTCTGAGCAGCGTTTAAATCCAAAGAGGGAATCGTGTTGAAAAGAACAAATGGTTGGAGAACCATGCATGCCTTGGTTCACAAGTTCCTGCGCGGCGTGGCCGCGATAGGTGTTGGGGGGATGCTTCTGGCAGCGCATCCGGCGCACGCCGAATTCGTCAATGGCGGGTTTGAGGGCGGCACGTTTGGCAGCGAATGGATCAAAACGACTCTGCAGAACAACGGCGTGCCCACAGTTAGTACGCACACCATCAACCCCAAATCCATCAAGGATCTGAATCTTCGGGCCAATGCTGGTGACGCGGGATATGACCCCAATCTCTATACCACCACGGGGACGGCACCAGATGCCACGGACCTGTCCGTGGTGCTGGATGCAGGCGGCGCGGGCGCTCGCAGCCAACAGGATCATCTGCTCACTGGCGCCATCCCCGCTGCCTCCTTGCGCTGGCCCTTTGCTGGCAACAACAGTGCTTTGGTGAATCTGAATCCACTTGGATCCACCCAGGCAACGCGTCATATTGCCAGAAGTGGCAGCCCGACCCTGGGGAACCCGCCCGTGCAGTACACGAGCCATGCTTCCCGTGCCAGCTCCATTCGGCAACGCGCCCAAGTGACGGCTGCCGATGTGGACGCAGACGGCAAGGTACACGTTCGCTTCGCCATGACGCCCGTGCTTGACAACCCAGGATTGATCAAAGTGCTGGGCGGCACCGTGAGTGCTGCTTCCGGCTCCGCCATCGTCACAGGCACGGGGACCAATTTCACGGCCACGGTGAGCCCTGGAAACTATGTGCGTCTTGGCACAAACAATACGGATCGTCAGGTACTTTCCGTTGACAGTGACACGCAAATTACGCTGACCAGCAACGCCATCAACGTGACAAATGGTGCGGTATATGTTTCCAGCGTTTCCGGTGGGCATTTCTCCGAAGAACAGCCCTACTTTGCGGTCGAAGTGCGCAAGATCACGTCGGCCGTGGATTCCACCCCTGTTCCTGTGCCCGGTGCCCCCGCGAGCTCCCCTGGCCAGTTGTTCTTCACCTTCAACTTCTCCAACCAGCCAGGGACCGTGTGGCATGACACCACGAACAACACCCGGAACTACGCCTATTCGGAATTCATCACTTTTGACATAGCCCCCGGCAATGCCAAACTGCAGGTGGGCGACTGGATCGAGCTTGAACTGGTGGCGGCGGGTTGCTCTCCTGGCGGGCACGAAGGCCATGTGCATGTGGACAGCTTTAGCTTCAGGCTCCCCGACGTGTTGTGGGTGAGCGTCTCTGGCCCCGTGTCTGTCAGCAGCGCCAATGGCACTCAGATCACCTACACCTATACCTACACCAACAAGACCAGCGACCCAGTGAGCAACGCCACTGTGACGCCGGTGATGCCGCAAGACAATTCGGCCGTCCCTCAGAACGTGACCTACGTGTCTTCCAGCGGAGGAAACTGCACGCCGGCTTCTGGTGGCGCCACTGCCACACCGCCAACGCCAGGCGGCTCCCTGAGTTGCAACGTGGGTACGTTGGCGCCGGGGCAGTCGGGGTCTTTTACTGTCACCGTAGTTGTTCCCGATGGGGCAATGGGGCCCATCAACAACGGGAACTACACCATCGCGGGTGACGCGGTCGATCCGCTTCCCGGCCCCATGTGGAAAACGGATCTGGTCAGCCCTTCGACGCTCAGCGACATGGACGTGGATGCGGTGACTCTGAACCTGCCACCGACTGCCAATGTAGGCACGCTTTACACCGGCTCGTATACCTGCACCAACAAGGGGGCTGCTGCCGCGGATGTTGCAACATGCGATGCCGCAAACCTGCCCGCAGGCGTGGGCGTCTCGGCATGTACCGTGAGCCCGGCCAATACGCCCTGGACCCAGCCAGGTACCGTGCCTTCCGGAGAGACTGTGACATGTCAAGTTTCTGGAACACCCACCACAACGGGTAGCGTGACCGTGCATGTGACCACCGGGGCCGACAACGATCCGAATACGCTGAACAATGAACGTACCGCCATCATCGCCATCGCTGGTGTTCTACCTACGCCTGACATGGCGATCGACTTGGCAAGTATTCCGCCCTCAGGGACAGTTGGTGTGCCCTACAGCGGTAGCTTCACATGCCAGAACATCGGTGCCGCCACGGCGCTCACCGGCACCATCTGCGCCGTGGGAGGGCTCCCGGCAGGGGTGAACCAAGGGGCCTGCAGCATCAGCACAGGCGGCGCCTGGACCGCCGGAAACGCCGTACCTGCGGGGGCCTTCGTCACCTGTGCGGTGAGCGGCACGCCAACCAGCTCTGGTGGGTTGACCGTGAACGGCTCCACCGGCGCCACGGGCGACATCAATGTCGGCAACAACACAGCATCGAAGCCTGTGTCTATGACGACGGCCCCGGATGTACTGGTGGATGTGAGCGGGTTGCCTGCCACTGCAAGAGTGGGTGTCTCTTACACAGGGAGCTACACCTGCACCAACGCTGGTTCTGCCGATGCGGTGGCCAGCACGAGTTGCTCTGTCGCCGGTCTGCCTCCGGGCCTGTCCACGAGCTCCTGCACGGTCAGCCCTGGGGCCTCGGCATGGGTCGCAGGGAACGCCATTCCCCAAGGCCAGGCGGTGACATGCCAGGTGAGCGGCACCCCCACGACCTTGGGGACGGCTACCGCCAACGGCACAACGGGTGCAGCAGGCGACGGTGATACATCCAACAATACGCAGTCGCGCGTCATCGCCGTAGAAGCCAATGCTCCGGCATCGATTCCCACGCTCTCGGAATGGGGACTTGTCATGCTGTCCAGCTTGATGGTCATGATGGGCCTGATCCGTCGCAAGCGCGCGCTCGTCCCGTAGTAAATGGATTGCGTTAGGCGGTCGTCATGGTGTCCACCAATCGATAACGGTGGACACCATGGACGCGTTCAAGCTGCAATTCCTTTTCAATTGCGAAATATGTCGCCCAACTGCGCGTCCTCACTTCGGTCGGCTGCGCGGACGTCCGCTGTTGCCACGGCAGGCACGGTGCGAAGCCGACAAGCAATGTGCGCAGACCGCATAGGGCCGCGCCAAGCAGTCACACGGGCGCGCTGCCGGTGGATGCCCGTCAGCTGAGGCATATGCGCGTGAACGCAACGCGCGGGCACGCCATCCGGTTGCGTCCATTGCAGCGGCTTTTCATGGTGGCGCTGCCAGGGCCAGATCAAGGCGCAGCGGACAGCAGTTCGCGAGGAGGCTGCCAGCCCGGCAGTTGCTGGATTCGACGCAGCCAGGCACGCACGTGTGGCGGAACATCGAGCCCCACGTCATCCGCCCAGAACAGGTAGCCGCAGAGCGCGCAATCAGCGACCGATAGTTGCTCGTCGAGGATGAATGCGCGTCCGTCGCTCAGCTCGGCCTCAAGCCGCGCTATGTCGCGCAGATAGCGCGCCAGCAGCCATTCCGGTGTGCCGCCGGGATACTCCTGCGGGGCAAACTGGCGGGCAAACCGAACATGTGGCAGCGACAGGCCGAGACGATTGGCTTCCCAGAACAGCCATTCACGCACACGCGCCATGCGCTGCGGGCTCTCGCCACCCAGGCGCTGCAGGCGCTCTGCCAGCAGGCACAGAATGGCGTTGGACTGCACAAAGCTCTCCGCTCCCCACACCAGGAGCGGTACCTCATTGAAACGCGCCAGGCTGCGAAATGGCTCCGGTCGTTGTTCAGGCGACACAAAGATGTCGATATGGACATAGTCATGCTCAACCTGCCCAAACACCAATGCCAGGCGCACCTTGTTGCTATGGCCAGATTCACGGTTGCCGTAGAGGGTGATGCCGGTTGGTGTGAGCGGGGGCGTCATATCGGGTTCCTGGGAGGTATCCATCTGGGAGTCATTCTCTGTAGAGAGCATACGAGACGACCCCGTCATGCCGGATGCGGCATGTGGGCGCCGTCAGGACCACATGATTGGCCGTTCACCGCTCACCACTCATCGCAATTGGCATTGAATGCGAGTCGGCAAAAAGCCGCGCAAGCGCATCGATCAACTCGGGCCCATGGCCCACCGAGCCCCCCGGAGCGGCACCGCAGACGGCTTCCATCACCGTCGTGGTGCCCGCCAGACCGAAGCCGTCGGAAACGGGCCTGCGAGCACCGTGCATGCTGACAGGATGCCGGTTTCCTTGCTGCCTTGCGGAAATGCCGGCCAGGGACCTCCTCAGATCAACTCGGTGCCTGCGGGTCCATCTCAGCCCTTGCGAAGCCGCAGGGCGTTGGTGATCACCGAGGCAGAACTCAGGCTCATCGCCAGGGCCGCGATCATCGGCGACAGCAGCCAGCCGGTGAAGGGATACAGCAGTCCTGCCGCAATCGGTATGCCCAGCGCGTTGTAGAGGAAGGCGAACATGAGATTCTGCTTCATGTTGCCCACCGTCGCCTCGGACAGTTCCCGCGCTGTGGAAATACCCCGCAGATCGCCCTTGACCAAGGTGACCTGTGCGCTGTTCATCGCCACGTCGGTGCCGGTGCCCATCGCGATCCCCACATCCGCCTTGGCAAGGGCGGGCGCGTCGTTGATCCCGTCCCCCGCCATGGCGACAACACGGCCTTCGGCCTGCAGCCGCGACACCAGGGCCAGCTTGTCCGCAGGCTTGACCTCGCCATGGACCTCATCAATCCCCAGCTTGGCCCCCACCGCCTTGGCGGTGGTCATGCCGTCGCCCGTGGCCATGACAATGCGCAGTCCCGCCGCGTGCAAGGTCGCCAGCGCTTCCGGCGTGCTGGCCTTGATGGCATCCGAGACCGCCAGCAGGCCTTGAAGCTGGCCATCGGCCGCCAGGTACATCACGCTGGCGCCTGTGGCGCGCAAGGCCTCTGCCTGCGCAAGCAGCGGATCCGCAGAAACGCCCACCTGCTCCATGAGGACCGTGTTTCCCAGGGCGATCTGGCGCCCGCCGACCCGTCCGCGTACGCCGATGCCCGACCCGGACTCGAAGTCCTCGGGCTTGTCCAGGGCCAGCCCCTTGGCGCGGGCCGCCTGCACAATGGCGTCGGCCAGCGGGTGCTCGCTGCCTTGGTCCAGGCTGGCAGCCAGACGCAACACTTCGTCGTTGGATATGCCGGGCATGGCCACCACACGCTCGAAGGAGGGTTTGCCCTCTGTGAGCGTGCCAGTCTTGTCCACGATCAGCGTGTCCACCTTGCGCAGGTTCTCGATGGCTGCCGCGTCCCTGAACAGCACGCCACGGGTCGCCCCCCGGCCCGTGGCCACCATGATGGACATGGGTGTTGCCAGGCCCAACGCGCAGGGACACGCGATGATCAGCACGGCCACGGCATTGACCAGGCCATAGACCCACCGTGGCTCAGGACCGAACAGGCCCCACGCGAAGAGCGTGAGCAACGCGATACCGACCACGGCCACCACGAAGTACCCCGCCACCTGGTCCGCCATGCGCTGCATGGGGGCCCGTGAGCGCTGTGCCTGGGCCACCATCTGAACGATCTGGGACAGCATGGTGGCGGAGCCGACCCGCTCCGACCGGATCACGAGCGCTCCGTTGGTATTGAGCGTGGCACCGATGACCGCATCCCCGGGCCCTTTGACGATGGGCACCGGCTCGCCAGTGAGCATGGCTTCGTCCACGGCGCTGCTCCCCTCGACGACCACGCCATCCACCGGCACCTTCTCCCCGGGGCGCACGCGCAGCAGGTCACCCACATGGACGTGGGACAGCGGCACGTCGCTCTCCTGGCCGTTGGCGTCGATGCGCCGCGCCGTCTTGGGTGCCAGGCCCAACAGCGATTTGATGGCGGCCGAGGTCTGGGAGCGCGCTTTCAGCTCCAGCATCTGGCCGAGGAGCGTGAGCGAGATGATGACGGCCGCAGCTTCGAAATACACCGCCACGCGCCCCATGGCCTGGAACGAGGCGGGAAACACCCCCGGCGCAACGGTCGCGACCACGCTGTAGACGAAAGCGGCACCGGTGCCCAGGCTGATCAGCGTCCACATATTGGGGCTGCGGTTCACGACCGACTGCGCACCGCGCACGAAGAAGGGCCAGCCCGCCCACAGGACGATGGGTACCGTGAGGACCAGCTCAATCCAGCTCTGAGTCGCCATCTCGAACCACTGCAACCGGTGCCCAAGCATCGCCAGGACAGCGACCACTACTGTGAGAGGCAGCGTCCACCAGAAGCGATGCCGGAAATCCACGAGTTCCGCGTTTTCTCCCTCATCGAGCGTAGGCAGCATGGGCTCCAGTGTCATGCCGCACTTGGGGCAGTTCCCCGGGTGGTCCTGCTGCACCTCCGGGTGCATGGGACAGGTGTAGATCGTGCCGGGTTGCGCCGCTGCGGGCTTGGGCTGAGGGGCACGGTCGCTCCGCGGCGTAGACAGGAATTTTTGCGGCGCTTCCACAAAGCGTGTTTTGCACTTGACGCTGCAAAAGTAGTAGCGATGTCCTTCGTGCTCTGCCGAGTGATGCGACTGGTCCGTCACCTCCATGCCGCAGACTGGATCTTTCAACCCTGTTGATGGCGCAGGTGAATGCCCGTTATGGTCTTCGCGGTGTTGGTGTCCGTGGACCACATGATCGTGCGGTGCTGCAGCTGGCATGGATGGCCTCCCTATCGATGTGTTGAAAGTCTGCCGAGGTTATTTTTTGTCCGATTCTTCTCCAGGCGCTGTGTGGTGGGTTCGTTGTTCATGGCGTTCTCCAAGAAGTCCTCAAGATGGTGCGAGACCTTGTTGGAACGTTAAGGCTTGACACGGTGGGAATGTCAAGCGCCCACAGCGGCCGCCCTTGAGATCCAGTTCATGGTGATCGATGAGGGCTGCAAGACGGTCGTCAGCGCCATGGAGCCTGCCAGGCAAGCCGGTGCGTGAGGCCGCGCCGCACAAGAAGGCCCTGCCACGGTCGGCCACCATCGCGGCACAAGGCGATGGTTCCATGGTCCCACCCGCGGCCCGGTTCAGTGCCCCCCTCGATGTACGTGGACACCTCGCATCCACGTCATGAGATCCAGATGACTGTTCGTCGGCGCGTGGGTCGCTTCAAGGTGTGTTCTGGACGCCTTGGCTCCGCGCCGAGTGGGCTTGACGAAACTGGCGCTGTGGTTGGGCTTCGACGGACTGTCCGCCGCCAAGTTGTCCAGGATTGCGCAATGCGCATGGTCGTCGCCAGCGCACACAGAAACCAACTGCTCCAACGCCGATTTCATCTCGACAATCTCCCGCAGCTTCTCCTCCAGATCCGCCAGATGGCGCTCGGCAATCGCTTTCACCTGCCGACTGGTGCGGTGCGTGTCGCCCCATTGGCCGATCAACTCCGCAATCTGTGGCATGGAGAATCCGAGGCGGCGCGACTGCCGGATGAAACGCAGTACCGAAACTTCGCGCTCACCGTACTTTCGATAGCCAGACTCGCTGCGCTCGGCTTCTGGCAACAATCCTGTTTGCTCGTAGTGGCGGATCATCTTGGCCGATACGCCTGCCGCCTTGGCTGCATCGCCGATGTTCATGAGTGTGGTCATGGATGCTCCTGTGCAATGGAATAACCCGGTAGCCAGGACTTTCCTCCTTGCCACCGTGTCAATGTCAAGTTCCCCGGACGTTCCTTTTTTTGTCCGGACCGAATCAGGCGGGTGGGTATCCGGCCTCGGTCAGTGCCTCGGCCAGTGTCTTGCGGTCTTCCGCGCTTTGCACCGTGACCATCCGCCTGGACATGTCCACCCGCACCTTGCAGTCAGGGTCTGCCATCTGCAGCGTCTGGTTCACCATCCCCGCACAGTGTCCGCAGGTCATGTCGGGAAGTTGGAATTCGTGCATTTTTCACCTCTGGGGAAAAGTTAAGAGGTGCCCAGTCTCCGGTTTGCCACAGGGGCAAGGTCAAGTGGCCGGATGGTGGCCTGTCCAAGACATGCTGACTCGTTTGCGTCTCCCACCGTGTCAACCCTGAAAGTCCGGGCTGTGCCGGATACCGCCGGAGTTGAACACCACTTGGAGATTGCCATGAATACCCCCGTGAATGAAGCGGCCTCGTCCGCCGCCCTGTCGAGCGCACACCTGAATCTCCCGATTCTGGGCATGACCTGCGGCTCCTGCGTTGGGCGGGTTGAAAAGGCACTGAAAGCCGTACCCGGTGTCCGCGAGGTGACCGTGAACATTGCCACGGAGCGCGCCACCGTGGTGGCCGCCGCCACAGTGGCAGTCACTGCTCTGGCTGCGGCCGTGCAAAAGGCGGGATACGCAGTGGCGGAGGAATCCATGGAGTTGTTGATCGGCGGGATGACGTGCGCTTCGTGCGTTGGACGTGTCGAAAAGGCGCTGAAGGCCGTGCCTGGCGTGAAGCATGCCGAAGTCAATCTGGCCACCGAGCGTGCGCAGATTCGTTTCGATGCAGGCTTGCCACCCGAACGTCTGGTAGCCGCCGTTGCAAAGGCGGGCTATGAGGCCCAGATGGTGGATGCGAGCACTCCGGCTGAACCCGCGAATCAGTCTGCGCCTTGGTGGCCGGTCGCGCTGGCGGGGGGCCTGTCCGTTCCTCTGGTGTTGCCCATGGTGGGCATGCTGTTCGGCCAAGACTGGACACTCAACGGCTGGATTCAACTCGCCTTGGCCACGCCAGTGCAGTTCTGGCTGGGAGCGCGGTTTTACCGTGCCGGCTGGAAGGCGCTGCGTGCAGGGGCAGGAAACATGGATCTGCTGGTGGCGCTGGGTACGTCGGCCGGGTACGGCTTGAGCCTGTATCTGTTGTTCAAGCACGCCGAGCACGGCACCCCCCACCTGTATTTTGAAGCCTCCGCAGTCATCGTCACGCTTGTCCTTCTGGGGAAGTGGCTGGAGGCCCGGGCCAAGCGGCAAACCACCGAGGCCATCCGGGCGCTGCATGCGCTGCGCCCGGAGATTGCGCGCGTGCGCACTGATGCCGGTGACATCGATCTACCGCTTTCACGTGTGAAAGTAGGTGATACGGTGGTTGTTCGTCCAGGGGAAAGAGTCCCGGTGGATGGCGCCGTGATCGAAGGCGCCAGCCAGGTGGATGAGTCATTGATCACCGGGGAGAGCCTGCCCGTGGCGAAGCACGTCGGTGACAAGGTGACGGGGGGCGCAGTGAACGCGGAAGGCTTGCTGCTGGTGCGCACCACCGCCATTGGCGCTGAGTCAACCCTGTCGCGCATCGTGCGCATGGTCGAGTCGGCACAGGCCAAGAAGGCGCCCATCCAGCGGATAGTGGATGAAGTGAGTGCGGTCTTTGTGCCCGTGGTGCTCGGCCTTGCTGCCATCACACTGATGGGCTGGGGCTTCGCCACTGGCCACTGGGAGCAGGCGATCCTCAATGCCGTCGCGGTACTTGTCATTGCGTGCCCTTGTGCGCTCGGCTTGGCGACTCCCACCGCGATCATGGCGGGCACCGGTGTAGCAGCACGCCACGGTATTCTGATCAAGGATGCCGAAGCACTTGAAGTTGCCCACCGCATCGACACGGTGGCGTTCGACAAGACCGGCACCCTGACCGAGGGCAAGCCCACCTTGACGGCAGCGATACCCGCCGAAGGCCACCAGGATCAGCTGCTGCCGTTTGCGGCCGCCATTCAGAACGGCAGCGAGCATCCGCTGGCGAAGGCGGTGATGGATGCAGCGCGCATCCAGGGCGTGATCGTGCCTCGGGCCACCGAGGTCACTGCCGTGTCTGGCAGAGGTATGTCTGCTGTCGTCAAAGGACGCCAGATCCGCCTGGGAAGCACGCGTTACATGGATGAGCTAGGCGTCAACACGGCCAGCCTGACGGTGACCGCCGCACAGATGCAGCACGAAGGCCGCACTGTGTCCTGGTTGGCCGACGTGACCGATGCGCCAGAAGTGGTGGGACTCTTGGCGTTTGGAGACACCGTCAAGCCCAGCTCCCAACAGGCCATTGCCCAACTGCACCGCCTGGGCATCCAGACCGTCCTGGTCACCGGGGACAACAAGGGAAGCGCAGGCGCGGTGGCCCGCGCCTTGGGCATCGATCAGGTTCGCGCCGATGTGCTGCCGGAAGGCAAGGCGGATATCGTGGCCCAGCTCAAGGCCGGTGGCAGACAGGTGGCGATGGTGGGTGACGGGATCAACGACGCGCCCGCTCTGGCGGCTGCAAACGTGGGAATTGCCATGTCCACGGGCACGGACGTGGCCATGCATGCGGCGGGGATCACGCTCATGCGCGGAGACCCTGCGCTGATCGCGGATGCCATCGATATCTCCCGGCGTACCTACGCAAAGATCCGTCAGAACCTGTTCTGGGCATTCGCGTACAACGTGGTCGGGATTCCCCTGGCGGCATTGGGACTGCTGAATCCCATGGTGGCCGGAGCTGCCATGGCCCTGAGCAGCGTGAGTGTGGTGACCAACGCTCTCATGCTACGGTCCTGGAAGAAGTGAGGAACGACCACGGCAGAAAAAGAACCGCAGGCGCTGAGCCACCCCACCCTCGGTGCCTGGCCACCAGATATCGATCTGCCCGGAGTTCTCCCAGGCATCGCCCCCTCATGCCGAGGTAGCGCATGGTCGATTCCAGCCTGGAGTGCCCGGCACCGACAAGTGACTACCTATCTCTCGCTCAGTTTAGATATGCGTCGTTTGAGAGCCCAAACGACGAAAGCACAACGATTGAAAACCTGCAGCAAGGCTCTTGAGCATCGTGGGACGCTAGGAGGAGCCCAATTGCACCAGCGCGTTTTGGAGGGCTGTTCTGAACCTCGGGTCCATCACCGCCCCCACGTTATAGCGTGACCATGGCGAGGTCGCGGAGGTGTCAACGCTGAAAATCCTGCCCGGAGCCAACCGGATGTTGTGTGGGCGCAGCGAATCTGCAAGGGTCATCGAATCATCCACCCCGGGCATGGATACCCACAGGTAGAGGGACTGGGCGTTCTTTGCGAAGATGTTCGCTCCTACAGATTCGAACAGCGCGCGCGCACCCTCCGTCGCTTCGCCCAGCCGACTGCGCAACCGGGTCAGGTGTCGTTGATAGTGGCCTTCGCTCAACATGACATCGACGGTCCGTTCGCAATACTCAGAACTGCTCACGTGGATCAGCGCTTTCAGATCGGCAAGGTCACTGGCCAAATCCGCGCCGCAAGCAATGAAGCCCACGCGCAGTGCGGCCGAGAATGATTTTGAGAAGCTGCCGATGTAGATCGTGCGCTCGAGTTGGTCCAGAGAAGCCAGGCGTGGCGACGAGGTCGGCTTGAAGTCCGCAAGCGGATCGTTCTCAACGATCAGCAGGTCGTATTTCTGTGCCAGCTGCAGAACGCGAAATGCCTTTGCCGCGGACAGGTCCGAGCCTGTCGGGTTGTGTGCGAGCGACTGCGTAAAGAAGAGCCTGGGCCGCTGGGTGATCAACAACTGCTCCAGGGCCTCCAGGTCCGGTCCATCGTGCAGGCGTGGCACGCCTAGAACCTCAGCACTGGCCATCTTCAACTTGCCGAACAAAGGGTAGTAGCCAGGGTCATCCACCAGAACCTTGCCGCCGGGCGGCACGAAGTAGCGAATAACGATGTCCATCGCCTCATTGGCACCGTGCGTCAGTACGATCTGCCGCGGTTCGGCGCCGATCCCAAAGTCCGCGAGTTTGCGCACCAAATGCTCACGCAGCGGCGCGTACCCGAAGCGGCTGCCATAGCGGAACAAGGAGCCCAGCCCCGTGCGCACGACTTTCTGGTGGTACTTGTCCAGCCTCACATCCGAAAGCCATTCGACTGGCGGGAAGCCATCGGCGATTGCCAAGGCGCCCGGCTCGTTCTTGAGCTGCTCACGCATCAGCCAGACGATGTCCATGGCTCGCCCCAAGCTTCCCGCCTCGTCATCGGCCGCCCTGGAAGGCGGTTTGTCGACCACGAAGTACCCAGCACCGCGGCGGGGTTCAATCAGCCCACGCGAAACGAGCAATTCAAATGCGGTGACCACCGTGTTCTTGGCGTACTTGTGGAGTTCGGCCATCTCACGCAGCGAGGGCAATTTGTCGCCGACCTTGTAGGCACCGTCGCGGATCTGCCGCTCGATGTCGTCGGCGACCGCGACGGGCAAGGTAACCGATCTGGGGCGACGTGTCTGGGAGCTTCCTTCAACTGTCATTGATCAACTATGACACATCGCCGGTCTTTGCCCGGAAAGCAAACTGTTTGGCAAAACTGTACCTTCACTATTTGGTACGGCGGTTTTAAAGTTTGCCCATACCGTATCCACCACCCAGTAGACACCCAATGGTCGATTCACGACTCCCCAATTTCCGCTCACTCACCCCTGCGCAGCGCCTGGAACATGTCGCACGCATCACCAACCTGTCCGAGGGAGACGTCGCGCTCATCAACCAGCCCGGCGCGCTCAGCGTCGAACGTGCCAACGGCATGGTAGAGAACGTCATCGGAACATTCGAACTTCCGTTCGGCATCGGCGGCAACTTCCAGATCAACGGTCGCGATGTCCTGGTGCCGATGGTGGTCGAAGAGCCGTCCGTCGTGGCCGCGGCCTCGTTCATGGCCAAGCTGGCCCGCGACTGCGGCGGCTTCGAAACCTCCAGCACGGGACCGCTGATGCGTGCCCAGGTGCAGGTCATCGGCATCACCGACCCCTATGGCGCCCGCCTGGCGCTCCTGAAGCACCGTGACGAGATCCTGGAGGTCGCCAACAGCCGCGACAAGGTCCTCATCGGCCTGGGCGGCGGCTGCCGCGACATCGAGATCCACGTGTTCCCCGACACGGCCCGCGGTCCCATGGTCGTCATGCACCTGATCGTCGACGTGCGCGACGCGATGGGTGCCAACACCGTCAACACCATGGCCGAATCGGTTTCGCCCCTGGTCGAGAAGCTCACGGGCGGCACCGTGCGGCTGCGCATCCTGTCCAACCTGGCCGACCTGCGTCTGTCACGCGCCCGCGTGCGGCTCACGCCCGAAACGCTCAGAACCAAAGAGCGCAGCGGCGAAGAGATCATCGAAGGCGTGCTCGATGCCTACACCTTCGCAGCCATCGACCCGTACCGCGCGGCCACGCACAACAAAGGCATCATGAACGGCATAGATCCCGTCATCGTTGCCACCGGCAACGACTGGCGCGCGGTCGAGGCCGGCGCCCATGCCTACGCCTGCCGAAACGGACGCTACACCTCGCTGACGACCTGGGAGAAAGACACCCAGGGCGCGCTGGTCGGCACCATCGAAATGCCCATGCCCGTGGGCCTGGTGGGCGGCGCGACCAAGACACACCCGCTGGCCCGGTTGTCGCTCAAGATCATGGGCGTCAGGTCGGCGCAGGAACTGGGCGAGGTGGCCGTCGCGGTGGGCCTGGCCCAGAACCTCGGAGCGCTGCGCGCCCTGGCCACCGAAGGGATCCAGCGCGGCCATATGGCCCTACACGCACGCAACATCGCGCTGGTCGCAGGGGCAACGGGTGACGAGATCGAAGTCGTTGCCAGGCGCATGGCCGCGGAGCACGACGTACGCACCGACCGGGCGGTCGTCTTGCTTGAAGAGCTGCGCCAAAACTAAGACAGCCGCCATTGCCGGCGGGGCGGCTGATTCCGCCGGCCTCGAAGCCAGCCAGACCGTTCACCCATCTCATAACTTGGAGACTATCGACATGACACAACCTCAGGTCAAGCGCCGCACCGTGCTCGGTTCCCTCGGCGCCACGATGTTGTCAACGTGGGCGTGCCCCACGCTCGCACAGGGTGCTGTGTTCCCCCACCGTCCGATCAAGATCATCGTCCCCTGGGCTGCGGGGGGCGGCGGCGATGTGATCGTGCGCCTCATGGGCACGAGTCTTCAGAAGCGGCTCGGCCAGGCCGTCGTGGTTGACAACCGCCCCGGCGCCGTCGGAACCATCGGTAGCGTCGCGGCAGCGCGCAGCCCGGCCGACGGCTACACGCTCGTCTACGGCGGCATGGAGTCGCACACCATCGCGCCCCATGCGATGAAGAAGGCACCTTACGACCCCAAGAAGGAATTTGTTGCCATTGCGCCGCTGGGCTTCTTCCCTGCGGCCTTGGTGGTGAGCGCTTCACACCCAGCCAAGAACCTGAACCAGTTCCTGCAGATGGCCAAGGATGCCAAGACCCCGATGAGCTTCGGCTCGTGGAGCACCGCCACGTCCGGACACCTCATGATGGAGGCCCTGAAGGTGGCCAAGAGCGTCGATCTCCTGCATGTGCCCTACAACGGCACCGCGCCCCTGCTCAATGCCCAGCTGTCTCAACAGGTCGATTGTTCCATCAACGTCCTGTCGACCGTGGAACCCCACATCCGCAGCGGTACGCTGCGCCTGCTGGCGGTTTCAATGCCCCAACGCCTGCCGGAGTTTCCGGACGTCCCGACCTTGAAGGAAATCGGTCTCAATGTCGAACGGGGACCATGGGTGGGAATTTTCGGCCCGGCCGGAATGCCGGAAGACGTCATCTCGCGCGTGCACGAGGCAGTCGACGCCACCCTCAGGGAGCCAGCCATCGTCGAGCAGACCAAGAAGATGTTCTTCGTCGTCGAGCACATGGATCAGCGCGCGTACCAGAACTTCTATTTCAGCGAGATCGATCGCTGGGGCCAGTACGTCAAGACGGCCAAGGTGGCCATCGAGTGACCGTGTTGGCGTCGCTTGACGGCACGACGCTGACCGGACGGGCGACCTGCATCGCCCGGGCTTCGACCGGGTTGTTGCCCGGTCAGGAGAAAGGGTGTGCGCTCCAGGCCGGCCATGCCCGAAAAACGGGGCGCCTGTCGCTGCAGGCTGCGGCTTGCTGAAGCGCCCCGAGGCCGGTCATTCTCGCGTCTATCGGCGTGCGCCTGGCTTACCACCGGCGCACCAAAAAAAAGCCACGGGACGCGAGGCTTGCCCGCGTCAAATCAACCTCGTCTCTCGCTCCCAGAAAGGCGCTCGCAGCTTCTTCTTGTCGATTTTTCCAAAGGGGGTCGTTGGCAGCGCATCTGCGAAGATGATTTGCTTCGGTGCAATCAGCGGCCCCTTGCGTTCCCGCACGTAGGCGATCAGGTCAGCTGCCTCGGCTTCAGCCCCGTCCCGCAACACGACGAACGCCGCGACGGCTTCACCCCACGTGGCATGGGGCACGCCGATCACGGCGGCGGATGCGACAGCGGCATGCGCGGCCAGAACATCCTCGACCTCCCGCGGATAGACGTTCGAGCCCCCTGACACGATCATGTCCTTCTTGCGGTCCACAATCGACAGGCGGCCATGCGGATCGGAAAAACCGATGTCCCCGGTGTGCAACCACTCGCCAGCCAGTGCTTGCCGGGTGGCTTCCGGCTGCTCGAGATAGCCTTGCATCACCGACGGGCTTCGCACGCAGATCTCACCGATTTCGCCCGCCGCCAGCGGCTGATTGCTGTCGTCGAGAATCGCGATTTCGGCCGTCGCCATGGGGTAGCCACACGCTGCCAGGGATGCAGGATCGTCCAGATCATGATCCTTGCGGCGCAAGATCGCGATGGGGGTGCATTCTGTCTGCGCATAGACCTGGGAAAAGACCGGGCCGATGCGTTGAATCGCTTCCCTCAGGCGGTCCGGCGAAATGACGGACCCCGCATAGACCACGAGCTCGAGGCTGTCCAGGTCGAACTCCTCGAGCGGCGCATCCAGAAGCTTGTAGATCATCGTGGGCACCATCAGGGTTGCACTGATGCGCTCGCGCTGGATGATCTCCAGTACCTGGCCTGCGTCGAACTTCTTTATCAAATGGACAGTGCCGCCACGCATCAGCGTCGGTGCAATCAACTGTCCTGTGACATGGCTGATCAACGCGATCGCCAAATATTGCACGCCATCGGGCAGCTCCAGTTCGCTGTTCATGGCGATGGACATCAGCGCGACCTGACCTGCCTCGCGCACGATGGCCTTCTGGCGGCCGGTCGTGCCCCCGGTGAAATTCAACGTGCCGATCTCGGTCGCGATCGCCCGCTCGACCGGTTCGACCTGTTCATGCCGGGCGACAAGCGCCAGAAGATCGGCACCGGGTCCAGCCTCTCCCACGTGGAACACGGAAACGCCCGGGAGCGCCTCGGCGAGTTCATGGGCCCGCATTGTGAATCCATCCGTGTCGATGATCAGGACGGTAGCACCCACGTCGCGGATCTGGGACACCTGGGAGTCCAGCGAACTGAGCGGGTGCAGCCAGCTGGTGGCAGCGCCGAGCCCCTGTGCCGCGACGGACGCGCACCAAGTCTCGTACCTGTTTTCCGTCAGCAATGCGACGCGCGCGCCCCGGCGCATGCCGTGCGAACTCAGCACCGCCTGAACTTTCCCCATGAAATCGATGGCGTCTTGATAGAGAACTGCCAATTCGCCCTGGCGGAAGGCTGTGCGGCCCGGGTACTTGCGCAAGGCACGCAGCACCAACGAGAAGAAGGTGGGGGGGTGATGCAGTTTCATATGGCTAAAAATCCCGATTGGTTCTCAGTCCAGCTTGATCTTGCTGTGCGAGATCAACTCGGCCCAAAGTGCCTGCTCGCGCCCGAGATACTGCGCAAACGCGTCCCTCGATCCACCCACGGGCTCCAGCCCCAGGGCCTCGAGACTGCGCTTGCGGAATCCCGGGTCGGCGAGAACCTTGTTGACTGCGAGATTGACGCGCTCCAAGACCGCCGGGGGCGTGCCGGCAGGAGCGGTCAGCCCGATCCAGTTCTCGCCGGAGAAAGCGAATTTCTGTTCGCTGATCGTCTGCACGCCAGGGAAGAAGTCGGACCGCTTTTCACCCATCACGGCGATCGCGCGCAGCCTTCCGGTTTCGATGTACGGGGCCACCGCGACGTGCGCCAACATCGCGGACTGCACGTCACCCGCCAACAAGGCCTGCATCAACGGCGCCGAGCCGTTGTACGGCACGTGGGTCAGCTGGGTTCCAAACACACGGTTGTACTCGGTCAAGAACACGTGCGAGGTGCTGCCCGTTCCGAAAGTCCCCCAGTTGACCTTCCCGGGATTCGCCTTGTCCAGTGCAGCCAGTTCGCTGAGGTTCTTCGCGCCGACGCCGGAGGAGACCACGATCGCCGCCACCATGTTCGCCATGCGGACCACGGGAACCAGGTCAGTCTTCGGGCTATAGGGCAGCTTCGAGTACAGCTGTGGATTGAGCGACATGATGTCGCCGTTGCTGATGCAAAGCGTGTAGCCGTCGGCGGAGGCCTTCGCACACCGCGTCGTCCCGATGATCCCATTCGCGCCGGCCCGGTTATCGATCACCACAGGCTGCCCAAGCTCCTTGCTGAGCGCCTCCGCCATCGGCCGAGCGAAGTTGTCCAGCACGCCTCCCGGCGGGTACGGCACGACCAGTTGCACCGGCTTCGATGGCCACGCCTGGGAAAATCCACTCTGAAGCGTCAAAGCGAGTACAGCACCTATCGCGACCTTCACGCCATTTTTGATACACATATTCGTCTCCAATTTTGAAGTTGTCAGCAGGCGCACGTGTCCGCCAGACCCGCATATTCGCGAGGCGACGGCCTCCTGGCAATTCACTATTGGAAAACAGCAGTTTCGCCCTGCTTAACCCCCGTAACGTATCAACTCACGGTGCTCTGGCTATCGCGTGCATCCGCGCGCAGCATCTCGACGAATTCACGTGCGAACGGTGGCAGTTCCTCCAATCCTCTGATGCAGATGTACTGGGGTCGAATCGACCACTCGTCCTCCAGGCTCACGATGCGGATGTTCATCGACTTCGCATGGCGTGCGGCTGGCAGATGGGTGAGCACGCCGACGCCGATCCGTGCCTGAACCATCCGGCACAGTGCTTCGAAATTGCCGACTTGGGCACGCAGATTGATGTGTCGCCTGAGCATTTCAGCCTGCTGCAGCAAGAAGTTGTGAAGCGTGCTCGATTGGGAAAGTCCGACGTGGTCAAAATCCAGCGTCTCGGCAAAAGAAACAGAACGCCGCTCGGCCAGAGGATGTCCTGCCGGCACAGCGAGCACCATGTGATCGGTGCGATAGGGAAGAATCTCCAGACCAGTTGTGCCAACGTCTTCGAGGATCACGCCGACATCAACCACCCCTTCCGCAACCGCTCGAACGATGTCGCTTGAAAGGCGTTCCCGCAAGTCGATGCTGGTTCCGGGCCGACTTGCGAGGAACTGCTCGATCACAGGCGGCAGAAATTCACTGATGGCAGTGGTGCTGGCCATGATCCGCAAGCGCCCATCGATGCCGTCGGAGATATCAAGCATCTCGGCACGCAACAGCTCGACCTGCTCCATGATCAGCCGCGCGTGCTTGATCATCGCCTGGCCCGCGGCCGTGAGCGTCAGCCCCTTGCTGGTCCGGTTGATCAGGCGCGTGGCCACCGATTGTTCAAGTTGCTTGATCCGATTGCTCGCAGCAGGCAGCGAGATGTGGACCTGTTCGGCAGCGCGCGTGAGGCTGTTGGTGTCGGCGATGCGCACCATCAGGCGAAGGTCGGCGAGATCGAAGTGGACAGAGCGCCTGGGCATGCCCTGTGGCCGCTCCTGGGGGCGGTCTAGCATGTGGATGACCAAATGCCGTCTTCGACATCCGGCCGCCTGCACTTTTCCATGCTGAAAGTCACCTTTCGTATTGTTGAATAGACGAGCGCCTGTGCAGCGGCGATGCTCGGGGACCGACAAATGATTGGTCCCGACATCATGCATTCCACCCCCGGCATCAACAAGACTCCCCTGCCCGTTTCACCCCTGGGCCGACTGAAGATCGCGATCACGATCGACGACATGCTGCTGCTTCGAGGGGTGCCAATGGCTCCCAGGCACAGTGTGCCATCAAACATTCGCGCGATCATCTCCGCCTTGAAGTCGCATGGCGTGGCCGGGGTTTACCAGTTCTCCAACACCGCCCCGATCGAAGACGACGCGAACTTTCTGGAGGTTTTCGACACGTGGGTCGAGAGTGGCCATCATGTGGCCAACCACACGCACAACCACCCACCACTCAACTGGTTGGACGCAGACACTTACGCCCGCGATATCGAAGAGGCAGAAAAGTACCTTGGCCACTACATCAACCAGGCGCCAAGGCGCTGCTTCCGGTTCTGCATGGATCTGTGGGGCGACACCGCGTGCAAGTGCGGAGCCATCCTGGACAGGCTCGAGGACATGGGCTACACGCCGGTCCCGGTCAGCATCGGATTCCACGACATACGTTGGAATGCGGCGTACTGCCGGGTATTGAAACGCGGTTCGCCCGAGGAGGCGGCGCAGATACGTCGTGCCTATGTGGCCAGCGCGCTGCACGAGTTGCGTGTTCACGCGGCAAACGCGAGGGCGGTGTTCGGCCGCGACCCGATCCACATCTGGCTGATCCATGGCACGTCCATTGCCGCGGACTGCCTGGAGGAAATCCTGGACTGCTTTCGGGCCGCAGCAGTCGATTTTGTTTCGCTGGATGACGCCATGGGCGACCCCATGAACGCCGAGGTTCCTCCACGGATCAGTCCGGAATTCATCTTCCAGGTCGAGAAATGGGCACTTTCGCTGGGCGTCCCCGTCAGCGACCCCATCCCGTCAATCCTCGACGACATCGAAAAACTGCATCCCGCACCGGGCGAAATGCAGGCTGAGATCACCTTGCGGATGCGTGAGCACATCGCATCCGCCACGGGAGCCAAGATACAGCCGATCCCTCTTTACCCCAACCAGCAGCAATAACACAGCAGCCACTTCCATGCAGCCCACATTCTTCGACCCCCACACATACGATGGCGTGCGCTACGAGCACTTCACGCAGGACATCGTGAACATCGCGATGTCGCGACCGGCCGTGCGCAACGCGCAGAACATGGAGATGACGTACGCGCTGAATGCAGCGTTCGACCGCGCCGCGCAGGATGACGCAGTGAAGGTCATCATCCTCTCAGGGGACGGCGATCACTTTTCGGCCGGCCATGACATGGGCGGCGACCACAACAGAACCTGGCGTGACTTCCGCACGGTGGGCACCTGGGCTGCATTCGACGGCCCGGGCGTCGAAGGCCTCTATGGAAGGGAAAAGGAGATCTACCTGGAGATGTGTGAACGCTGGCGCAACCTCGCCAAGCCGACGATCGCGGTGGTGCAAGGGTCTTGCGTGGCCGGCGGTCTCATGCTTGCCTGGTGCTGCGACATGATCGTCGCGGCTGACGATGCCCGGTTTCGCGATCCAACGCTCGAGTTTGGCGTCGCAGGCGTCGAGTTCTTCATGCATCCGTGGGAACTGGGTTCCCGCAAGGCAAAGGAATGGCTGATGACCGGTGACTGGCTGACCGCTCAAGATGCAAAGCAATGCGGGATGGTCAATCAGGTTTTCCCGGCGGGTGCGTTGATGGAAAGCGCGCTGAACATCGCCAAGAAGATCGCCAACAAGGGGAGTTTCGTCCTCAAGGCAGTCAAGGAATCCGTGAACCATGCACAGGATGTCGGAGCGCGTCGCAATGCCATGATGCACGCATTCGGGCTGCACCAACTTTCGCACCACCACAACAAGCAGCAGTGGGGATTGCTGGTGGACCCTCAAGGAATCCATCCGGCTCTTCGCGAGAAAATCCGCGTCCGGTTCAATCTGCCGGCACTGCCCGGCACCAGCGACAACCGGAAATCCTGACCATTGAACGTGCCTTGCCCTTGATCCCGACGTCCTGCCGCCGACGCAGGCGCCGGACCATCTGTTGCGAACGCAGCAATGGCCTCAAGGGCGAGGCGGTGGTGCTTTTCGTCCTTGGGGCCATTCAGTTGCTGCATGCGCGCACCAAGCCAGTGGCCGCCATCTACTCCTGCAACGCTTGACTGGCTGGACGGCTGGACGGCAGGACGGCACTGCGGCATGCCGACTTCCTCGAGCCACCGGGGTAACTACCGGATGGGATCAATTGCGATTCACCGGGCGTGGCGGCTTTGTGTGGTGAGCACCTCCTCTAGCCCACTGTGGCGTAGGCGAGGTCCTTGGGGGTCTTCACCAATACCTCCGGTTCATCACCGACCACTACCGTGTCATCGAGCCTGAAACCGCCCAGGCCATACACATAGAGACCGGGCTCTGATGAGTACACCTCGCCGGCCAGCAGCGCACGGGTATTGAAAGCCATGTCCTCGGGGTACTCATGCAGCATCAGGCCCACGGCATGTCCCGTGCGATGGAACACGTGGTCGGCCAGTCCGGCCATCTCGATCACCGCCAGCGCCGCAGCGTCCATGTCGCACACGCGCCTGCCCGGACGCGCGGCGGCGACGGCGGCATCGGTCGCGGCGCGCGCGGTCTCGAAGCATTGCACCTGCTGCGCGCTCGGCGCGCCGCAGAACCAGGTGCGTTCGTTCTCCACGTAGTAGCCATTCAAGCGCGGCAGCACGAAGTTGACGATGGTGTCGCCCGGTGCAATGCGGGCGCCGCATGAAGCGCCATCGCCGTGCGGCGAGGCCGAGGCGGGGCCGGTCAACGTCCAGCACTTCATGACTTCGAAATCCTCGCCGGGGAACCGCCTCGCGGCTTCCTCTGCCATCAACGCGGCCACGGTGTGATCCACTACCTGGACCAGGGCGCCGGGCTTGTAGAGCTCGCGGTAGCGGTCCTGCGCCCAGTCCGTCAAACTGCCGAGTTCTCGCATGATCTGCAGTTCCTCGGCATGCTTGACCCATCGCAGCGCACGCATCTCGCCGTGGGAAGGGCGCACCACCAGCTCAGGCAAATGGCGCTGCGCCAGCGCCAGCACCGGGTGCGGGAGATCCACCGCTAGCCGAGCACCGGCCAAGCCGTTCGAGTGCAGCAGGCCCGCCACCACCTCGGGCAATTGCGCTGGCAAGGGCAGCCTGTTCGTGATGCGGGGGTGCTCGCTGTAGTAGTGAATGCGGTCAGCGTCCAGCCACAGGCTCTGCTTTTCCAGGCAAAAGCGCAGGTGGTGGGTGGAGAGTTCGTTCATCACCGCGAACGGTGCGCCATGGCGCGGCACAAAAAGGAACACCGGGCGCTCCCAGGGCCAGACGTCAAGCTGGAAGTTGCTCGCATACTGAAAGAAATCCGCAGTGGTGAAAACCAACGCATCAACGCGCAAGCGGTCCATCAGGGCCTGCATGGCTTGCGTACGGGCGTCGCGCACGGTGGTGGTGAGGCGGGGCACGGCGTTCTTTTCCTTCTTCGGGTTGCTTGCTTATTGCGCGATGTCGAGTTTTTTGATGAATGGCCCCCAGGCCGCAGCGTCACGCTGCACCAGCCGCTCGACCTCGGAGGCAGGCGCCGAGATCGGCTCCAGCGTCTGCGCGGCCAGGCGCTCGCGCACCTCAGGGGTCTGGATCGCTTTGTTTATCTCAGTGTTGAGCCTCTGCACGATGGCCGGTGGCGTGCCTGCCTTGGCAACGATCGAGTACCAGCCCGGCACAGCTACGTCATAGCCAAGCTCCTTGAAGGTAGGCACATTTGGAAATGCATCCATGCGCTTGTCACCTGTCACGGCCAGCGCCACCAGCTTGCCGGTGCGCACCAGCTCCGTAATGCCGCCGGGCACGGTCGTCATGACCGGCGTGTCGCCAGCCATCAGGCTGGTGGTGGCGCCCGCGCCGTTGAACGGCACATGCTGTAGCTTCATGCCGCTGCGCTCGGCCACGAGCTCCATCGACAGATGGGTCGAGTTGCCGATGCCTGCCGATGCATAGCTGATCTGGCCCGGTGCTTCCTTGGCCTTCTTCACCAGCTCGGCAAAGCTGCGCACCTGCAGCGTGGGCGAGGCCAGCGTGACGAACTGCGTGTTGGCGAACACGGCCACCCCGGCGAAGTCGCGCGCAGGGTTGTAGCTCAGACGCTGATAGAGATAGGGATTCCAGGCCAGGTTGGACACCCCAGCGAGAAAAAGCGTGTAGCCGTCGGCCGGCTGTCCCACGGTGTAGCTCGCCGCAACACTGCCGTTTGCGCCGGGCCGGTTCTCCACCACCACGCTCTGGCCCAGGCCCTTGCCGAGCTGCTCGGCCAGGGTGCGCGCCAGCACGTCATTGCCCGATCCTGCGGCCTGGGGAACGATGAGCTTGATCGGCCGCGCGGGCCAGGTCTGCGACCACGCTGGCAGCGCCAGCAAAACGCCCAAGGCGACGAGCACTTTCAACCCCGGACGACGGTTCAACGGCTTCATCATCAGCCCCTTTCAAAGAGTATGTACCGCGTGGTACAGATTGCAATGAACCGCATGGTACAGAAATCAAGGGAAAGCGCAAGTGCAAAAAAAGCGCCCGAGCCAGAAGGCGCGGGCGCTAAGCAGAAGGCGGTTCGGGTGGCAGTCAGTCAGGATGAGGCGGCTGCGCGATGAGTTGCGCGAAGTACTTGAGGGCAGCAGTGGTCTCCTTGCGGTCCCCTGTCGCCAGCAGGTCCAGCATCAGGCCACGAAATGTCGCAAGCTGCAGCCTCGCACGCAGCCGGGCCTCTTTCGGGCGCAGACCCAGTTGGTGGATCATCTGGCGTTCCAGGGGTTCCAGCCAACTTGCCACTACGTCCTGTAGGAAATCCGCATGGCGCTCAGGGTTTCGCACTGCTCGGCCATAGAGCTCGAACAGCAGTTGCATCACGGGCAAGTAGCTCTCGGTCGAGAAGCGGTCCCATGCGCGCTCGATGTTGCCTGCCATGCCGAGGTCGTTGCCCAGGATCTCACGGCGCTTGGCCACCTCGTCGCGGCGGATTTCGTGTAGCACACGCTCCCAGAAATGATCGGCCGAACCGAAGTAGTAGATGAGCATGCGGTGGCTGGTACCAAGGTGCGGTGCGATGGCCCGCAATGACCAGTCTCCGAAGCCATGCGTCAGCACATGCTGACCCGCCGCAGCCAGCAACTGACGGGCTTGTTCGCCATCGCGCCTGGAAGGCGGTGTCGCGTTACTCCCGGAATCTTTGGGAGCTTTTCCGGGCTGTGCATTGGCAGTGTGCGAAGGGGGCGTCGTCATGCAGCGCATTTTCGCAGCACGATGGCCACTCTCCTCGTCCGAGTGTTCGCGTTCGCATGCGATCAATCTTGAACGGTGGACCTCCGCTATTGCAGGGAGGCCCAAGGCGCTGCCTGGTAGATTGCCCGTTGAGCGCATAAAGCTGTCGTATGTCAGATGGGGCACAAGCGGCTGCAACCAGCCTGAAGCAGCCCATCCGACTCCCCGCAGACCTTTGCGATCTTGGCCCCAAAAGCGCCTCAACCGAGGCGCTTGGCATTTCGCGACACGGAATTCTTCCGACGGACTTTATGGTTGGAATCAACCCGTATGCGGGCCAATGAAAGTCGATAACAGGACCCCATCATCCATGCGGCTTTTTCCATGGTTGATCAAATGGGTTGTTGTCCTAGAGTCGGAAACACCGCCGAGTTCACCTTCGCACTTGTGCGGCACGCAATCACAGCGGTCAGAGTTCCACCAGGAATGCGGCAAGGAAGCAAGGATTCGCGCACCGGCACGGACAGGTGGCGCCTTACCTGATATGGAGCCGATCGACGAGATAGGCTACGCCATCTGTGGTGTACGTCTCGACCACCCGGCGGAGCCTGGACTCGGGCTCGAAAGCTTCATGAGCCTTCGCGACACTGGCGAGCCAAGCGGAAATGACCCCTGTGGGAGGTACAGGCTCCGCCCAGAGTTTCTCGCGCCGTGCAGTCGACACCGTCCAGTTCAGCACCGAACGCATCCCTGAAGCCTTATCCAGGTCTTGCAGTTCAGACCACAACGCATTGCGCGTCTCTGGCTGCGCATGGAACGGAATGAGCACCTTGGTGCATTGCTCTTGAGGTTCGTCGCCCTGCTCCTCCACAACGCACAACGTCCAACCCCTGAGGAATTGCGGCTCGTCGGCCGGAATGAACTTGGCCCCTACAACTGACGCTTGGGCCTGCCGCATGGCCTCGGCGTCGGAGAAAGACAGTTCGACGACACCATCCACGGTGAAGGCCGGCTCACCATCGCTCGCCCACAAAACCTTGTCCACCCGGTTGTGCGTGTATTTGACAATTCCATTCATCCCGAGTGCAAGCTGCGCATGAGGCCCCGCCCAATATGCACGGAAGTCACTCGTGGCCATACCTTCCCTCTTGGCCAGAAGCGTCATACGTTTCATCATCTGAAGCCCTTACCGTCAGAGAATTTGCCGCTCGGCCACCACAAACGCCGTGATTTCAGACAGAAAAGTCTTGGCATGAGCCATTGTTTCCTTGCCAGCGTCTGAACCGAACGCTGCACCAAGCGTCTCCGCGTCCTTGAACCAAAGCTCGACGATCCCGTCGATAGGAAGATCGCTGTAGGCACAGGGGCGTCCTTTCACTCGTTCCCGTCCAGTGATCACATTCTGGCGGTAGGCGCTGACGCCAGACATCTTGCGAACCAGGTCGCCGTGAGTCTTCCATTCTCGACGGAACTCCTCTTCGCTCAGGGTCGGCAGACGCTTGATGACCGACATGCGCTTTAGGAGTTGGGAGCGCTCTTTCTGTGTAGGCACCGGAATGACCACGGACTGCTCGGCGGTCACGATGTGCAAGTCACCAAGGAAATACTGCTCGTCCTGGATGAGGTCGTTCGCCAAATCGCTATCGCTGAAAGCTCGGTCAGACTGCTTTGCGTCGTCAAAAGACAGTTGCGAAAATCCATCGAAATCCCATGGCCCCCTCGCGAAGTCAATACCTCGCTGCAGTCGATCAACGACGGGGTTTTGCCAATACTCGCGCAAATTGGGCAACTGACTGGCGAGCGCTCCATGGCTATCGCGCCAATATGAATTGAAATCCTCAAAAGTCCAGTCGACTTTTTTTCGGATGAGTCCCATGCGTACCGTCATATGCGTGTCCTTCCCTTTTATGTCAGCTCTGCTGCTCGGCAGCCTCCGCACGTGCTCGCGCCAAGCCGGGTGCACGTTTTGCCAGCCATATGCCATGGCGAATGGGCCAGCGCTGGTAGTTCGAATCCATACCCAATGCACCCGCCGCGTGGTGAGCCCAGTACGGATCGAACAAGGCCTCTCGACCCAAAGCGATCAGATCAGCCTTGCCTTCTTGAAGTACGGCCTCTGCCTGAACCGCATCGACGATCATTCCAACCGCCTGCGTGGGCACATTGGCGCCATGCCGAATGCGTTCAGAGAACGGCACCTGAAAGCCCAGTCCACGTGGCACCGGAAGTGCGCGCGTTTCCTCAGTCAACCCGCCCGATGAGCAGTCGATGACGTCCACGCCGACTTTGACCAACTCGCGTGCGAGGACAACCGAATCCTCCAAGCTCCACCCGTCAACGCTGCCATCCACTGCGGACAGCCTGCAGAAGAGAGGCTTGCTGGCAGGCCAGACAGCCCGCACTCGGGTTGCCAGTTCGACCGCAAGTCTCATGCGGCCATCGAGGCTGCGGCCCCACTCATCGTCTCGGTGGTTTGAGTTCGGGGACAGAAAGCTGGCGACTAGATAGCCGTGACCGAAGTGCAACTCCACGACGTCAAAGCCCACCTTTTCCGCCCGCACTGTTGCATCGACGAAGCGTTGAATCGCGTCCTCAATCTCCTGAGCATCCATAGCTCGGGGCGGGGACCAACCTGGACCTGCAGCGAGCGCGCTGGGGCCGAGCCGCTGCCAAGGCTCTGTGTCGGCTTGCATTTCCGTGTCACTCAATGCCGCACCTCCCTCCCACAGCGGCTGGCTACCCGACTTTCTGCCCGCGTGAGCCAGCTGGACGCCAATTGCACAGTCGTTTGCGTGCACGAAATCGATCACTGCCTTCAGCGGCTCGATTTGGCTGTCATCCCACAAACCCAAATCCGCGGTTCCAATACGGCCACGCGGGTCGACAGCAGTACTTTCCGTCAAGATGAGACCTGCGCCACCGAGTGCGAACTTCCCGAGGTGAACCATATGCCAGGAAGTGGCCCGCCCCGCTTCGGCGGCATGCTGGCACATCGGAGATATGACAACGCGATTCTTCAGCTGCAGCTCTCGAAGCCTCAAAGGCTGAAACAACAGCGGCTCATGGATAGTCATGATGAAATTTGAAAGGCTTAAGAGTTCGATGAAGGCGGCACTGGCGGTCTAGTGCCGAGGAAAGTGCCGGCCATGACTGCGAAAAAGCCCACGAGGTGCCACGTAGTCAAACGCTCGTCCAGCAACATCGCAGCAAAGAGCACGCCGAAAACAGGAACCCAGTAGAGGAAGACCGCTGTGCGTGCTACACCAATAGAGGCAATGGCGCGGTTCCAAAGCAGATTACTCAAGGCCGTGGCCATCACCCCGGAGAACAAGATCAGCGCCCATTGCCACCATCCAGGGAAGATCGCCTCAGGGGCCAAGGAAGGACTTCTGATTGCCGCCTGCAGCACTAGCATCAAAGTACCAACGAGGTAAATGGACCAGCTGATGGTCAAGGGATGTAAAGAGCGGGCAAGGCGCTGCACCAGCGCCCCCCCGGCCGCAAAGCTCACCACCCCCGCCACCAGCATCAGATCGCCAATGCTCGCACTAGACAGTCCGGCGCCGGGGTGACTAAGCACTACAGCAGAAACACCGCCAAAGCCCAAAGCAACACCGAGCAGACGTTGCGGGGTCAGGCGCTCACGGAACATGATCGCGGCAAGCACTGCAGACACCAAGGGGCTGAGAGCCATGATGAGAGCGCCGTTCGTCGCAGTAGACCGCTGCAACCCCTCTGCGAAGAGCAGTTGATTCAGGTAGACCATCAGTACGCCGCACCCAACCAGGGTACGAACTTGCTTCCAATCCAGGCCGGTAACTATCTGGCGTTTCCAGACCAGAATTCCTGACAAGACAGCTAGCGCCACAACCATCCGCAAGGCTGCGAGCATGGAAGTTTCGAAGCTGAGGGTCAGCTGCTTCACCACGGTGACATTGAGCCCCCAGATCGCCATCGCGGCGATGAGGGTCACCTGCACCCCAAGTGCCCGGCGACTCACAGTGCGCGGACTTTCAGGATGCATGGGTTCCGCGCTTCTTCATGACGCCGCGACCGTGCCAGCGCAATCCCCAAACCCAATGCGCACCGCACCTTCGGCTTCGCACCACCCGCGCAGGATCAGCGTATCTCCATCTTCAAGGAAGCTGCGGACCTCTCCGTTGGGTAGTTTGACCGGGTGCTTTCCACTTGTCGTCAGCTCCATCAACGAGCCCGCCTCACTCGGATCTGGGCCAGACAGGGTCCCAGAACCCAACAAGTCGCCAGCCTGCAAGTTGCACCCATTTACAGTGTGGTGCGCTACCAATTGCGCGGGGGTCCAGTACGCCGCTCGACTGGCATTGGTTCTTGAAAGGGGCACAGGGCCCTCGCCCGCGTCGCGCATCGTTTGGGTCTGCAGAAGAACCTCAAGAGATATTGAGAATGCTCCCCTTTTGCGATTGCCGTCACCGTCAAGGTACGGGAGGGGTTGCGGGTCTTCGGGGGGCCGCTCGAACGCTACGCGAAAGGGAGCCAATGCCTCCATGGTCACCATCCAAGGGGACAAGGTACTTGCAAAATTCTTGGAGAGGAAGGGGCCCAGAGGCTGATATTCCCAGCCTTGGATATCACGCGCGGACCAATCGTTGAACAGGGCCACTCCAAAGAGATGAGACTCAGCATCTCCAATCTCGATGGACTCTCCCTGCTGATTGCCTGCCCCTACGAGCCAACCCAGCTCCAGCTCATAGTCCAGGCGCCTGGACGGCCCCAAACCAGGTACAGACATGTCGGGAGCCTTGATCTGGCCACGGGGCCGCTTGAAGGTGACGCCGCTCACACCGATCGAAGATGCGCGGCCGTGATACCCAATGGGTACCCATTTGTAGTTGGGCAGCAATGGGTTGTCTGGACGGAACTGCTTGCCCACCGTGGTCGCGTGGTGAACACTCGTGTAGAAGTCGGTGTAGTCGCCCACACGGCAAGGCACTGTGTACTCGCATTCAACCTGCGGCACCAGGGCGCCCAACCAGGTCGCACGTTGAGGACTTCCGTCACGCAAGCCTTCAGAAATCTTGTGACGCAGGGCCCTCCGATCGCTCATCGAAGCGCCCATGACGAGGTTCATGTCGTCGGTGTCAATCAAACCAGCGGCCCGAAGACCTAAGACCTGATCACCAATGGCCACGCCGATCTTCCAGTCGCCCTGACTATCCACTCGCTTGAATCGCCCGAAAGGCAAGTTCTGCACTGGGAAATCGCAGCCTGCAAGATTGGCCGAATCGACCCAGCTCTTTAGCTTCGGGTCGTGGGTAGCGTCGATGTCATACATAGTCTCTTAACTCCTTCCGGCAGGCTTGAACTGATCCTTGAGACCCGCCCAGCAGTCGGCATAGTCATGATCCAAAGGCGCCTTGCTGAGTGCGAAGGCTGAAGGAATGAAGCGATACCGGCTTTCAAACATGAACGCCAGGGTGTTGTCCAGCTTCTGTGGTGTCAGCTCCACGCTTGAGGCCTTTTCAAAGGCCTCTTCATCAGGGCCGTGCGGCACCATCGCGTTGTGAAGGCTGGCACCGCCAGGTTTGAACCCACCAGGCTTTGCGTCGTACTCGCCGTAGACCAGGCCCATGAACTCGCTCATCAGGTTGCGGTGGTACCAAGGCGGTCGGAAGGTGTCTTCCATGACGAGCCATCGCGGCGGGAATATCACGAAGTCGCAGTTCGCCGTGCCAGGCGTATCGCTGGGCGAAGTAAGCACCGTGAAGATGGACGGATCTGGGTGGTCGAAGCTGATGGAACCGATGGTCATGAAGCTGGCCGTGTCGTACTTCACCGGCGCCAAGTTTCCATGCCACGCCACAACGTTAAATGGCGAACCCTTCGCAGGTGCAATCCAGAAGTGCCCACCAAATTTCTTTATCAGCTCGCAAGAACCTGTTTGCTCTTCGAAGGCAGCAACAGGAGCCAGAAAATCTCGCGCATTCGCAAGCCCGTTCGACCCAATGGGCCCCAGTTCAGGCAAGCGAAACTGCGCACCATAGTTCTCGCACACATACCCCCGCGATGGTCCATCCGGCACTGCAACTTTGAAGACCAAGCCACGAGGCAAGACTGCAATCTCCCCGGGCCTGAGATCCAGGACGCCCAATTCGGTTGTGATGACCAACCGCCCTTGCTGGGGGACGATGAGCAATTCACCATCCGCATTGACAAATGCGCGCCTGTCCATGGACTTGTTCGCCAGGTACACCAAAGAACCAACACCCGCTTGCGCATCCGCGTCGCCATTGGCTGCCAGGGTTCGCATTCCATCAACGAAGTCGATTTCCACGCCCTCCTCGAAAGGAATGGGATGCCAGCGCATTGGCTCTGGTGCGAGGAGCGTTCCGCGATCGCCACCCGTGGTCCACAACGGTTGGTGGTATGCCTTGTAGCGCCCCGCCACCACCGAGGGCTGGCGTCGGTACATCCATGTACGGCGGTTTTCATGCCTCGGCGCAGTGAACGCAGTTCCAGAAATAAGCTCGGGATACAGGTCAAACGGAGCCCTTTGCGGGCTATTGCGCCCCTGAGGCAGCGCGCCAGGCACGGCCTCCGTGGCATGCTCGTTGCCGAAGCCACTTTGATAGCGGCGTTCCGAATTCAAGTGGTCAATCACGCTTTGCTCCTTGACAGGTATTGCGGGCCGGCAAATCCCCAGAATGCAGGGACGGACCGACCCGTCCGCACCGTCCCAAAGGTCGGTCCGAGCCGAGATAACAGATGGTTGGGGACTGAAGGAGAAACCTCAGCCTTCCAGCGTCTTCCACATTTCGATGTCGCGCTCTGCAGTCCAGATGCGTGGATCAGCGTATTGAGTCGCCTCGTCGTAGCAACGGGTTACATCGAACGGCATGCAGTGGTCAAAGATGACCCAGTGACCATATTTGGGCTTCAGCGCTGCGAATGTTTCCTTGTAGATCGTGTTCAGATCCTTGCCCGCAGAGACGCCCTTTCGCACATTCGCATACACGTCGGCAATGAATTCACCTGTCTCTGAAAGACCTTTGGCGACCTCTTCAGGAGTGGTCAGAGCCACTCCGCGTCCTGGCACCAACGCCTTTGGATTGAGGGCAGCAAGATTTTTCAGGGTTTGCGGCCAGTCCTTGAAGTAGGCGTCGCCCGCATAGGGTGTGGCGCCGAACTCGACCAGATCGCCAGACAGCAGAGCACCCTCACCAGGCAGCCACACGACGGTATCGCCTTTGGTGTGACCACGGCCGAGCTGCAACAACTGGACTTCCACCTTGCCAAGCCACAGCGTCATTTTTCCGGTGAAAGTCATCGTGGGCCAAGTCATGCCAGGGGGTACGGTCTCAACTCCCGCGAAGAGACGAGGGAAGCGACCAATTTCGCTGGCCTTGTCCTGCTCGCCACGCTCAACGATCAAATCGTAGGTGTCCTGGCTCGCAAGGATGTGATCTGAGCCGTATGCACTGGCACCGAGCACGCGCACAGCGTGGTAGTGCGTCAGAACGACGTACTTGATCGGCTTGTCGGTCACCTCGCGAATACGGCGGATGACGTCTTGCGCCATGGCCGGCGTGGCCTGTGTATCAGCCACGAGCACTGCGTCGTCGCCAATGATGATGCCGGTGTTTGGATCGCCTTCTGCTGTGTAGGCCCACGCGTGTTCGGATATCTGGCTAAAGGTGACCTTCTTCTCTTCAAGGTCGGCTTGCGAGGCAAACTTCTTGGTTTCTTGGCTCATGGGATATTCCTTCTGAAATAGATTGATGACGGTCAATGTGAGCCGAGGTACGCGGCCTTGACCTTGGGATCGTTAAGGAGTGCACTACCAGTCCCCTCCAAAGTGATGTGGCCAGTCTCGAGCACGTAGGCACGATCTGCGACACCGAGAGCCTGCTTGGCCATCTGCTCAACCAGCAGGATCGTCAGACCCGACTCGCGCAGCTGGCGGATGGCATTGAAGATGTCTTTGATGATCAAAGGCGCCAATCCGAGAGACGGCTCGTCCAGCAACAGGAGCCGTGGCTCACTCATCAGCGCACGCGAGATCGCCAACATCTGCTGTTCACCGCCCGACATGGTTCCGGACAACTGGTTCTGACGCTCACGCAATCTTGGGAAGCGGTTGAACTCTCGCTCGATCGCCGCTTCAATCGCTGCTGGATTGCGCCGGCGGGAGTAGCCGCCCAACATCAGGTTCTCGCGAACTGTCTGGTCGGCAAAGACACCTCTGCCCTCGGGCGACATGGCTACCCCCAGCGCGACGCGCTCGTGTGCTCTGACTTTCGAGACGTCCTTCCCATCAATCTGTATGCTGCCTTCGGCAACGGGTTCCAGCCCGCAGATGCTTTTGAGAAGAGTGCTTTTGCCCGCGCCATTCGCACCGATGATGGTGACCACTTCGCCCTCCCGCACTTCCAAGCTCACGCCTTTGACGGCCTGGATCGCGCCATAGGCGACCTTCACTGAATCGAGTTTCAACATAGGGTGCTTTCCAGATCAGGGGGCGACAAGAGCGTCCACCGGTTCGTCAACGCCTAGGTAGGCCTCGACGACACGGGGGTTGGCTTGCACTTCAGAGGGCTTTCCCTCTGCGATCTTGATCCCGTAGTCCAACACGATCACGTGGTCGGAGATCGACATGACGAGATCCATGTGGTGCTCCACCATCAAGATGGTCACACCGCACTTGCCAATACGGACAAGAAGATCGCCCAACTCCGCTGTCTCTTGTGGATTGAGCCCTGCAGCTGGCTCGTCAAGCAACAGCAGTTGAGGCTCAGTGGCTAGCGCCCGTGCCAGCTCGACACGGCGCTGAAGGCCATAGGGGAGGCTGCCGGCCGGTTGATAGGCCAGATGCAGCAGACCGACCAAATCCAGCAGTTGCAAGGCGCGGGCACGGGTGGCGGCTTCCTGCTTTCTAGCGCTGGGTAGCGCAAACAAGGATGCGAGAAACCCATTCGTCATGCGCGTATGGCGGCCCAGCATGACATTGTCCAGAACCGACAGATCTGCAAACAGCCGCAGGTTTTGGAAGGTGCGCCCCATCCCCATACGACAGATCGCATGCACCGGTCGGCTCGATACCTCTTGGCCAAGAAACTTGATCGAGCCTTCACTTGGATCCAGAAGACCCGTGAGCATGTTGATCATCGTGCTCTTACCCGCACCGTTGGGTCCGATCAGCGCGTGGATATGCCCACGCTGAAGTCGGAAAGACACGTTTTGAGCAGGCCGTACTCCACCGAAGTTTTTGGTGACACCTTGGGCCACCAGCAACTCGCCCTCTCCCTGCGGACCAATGCGCGTCGGAGCTGCGGATTTGATAGGCATGCCAGGGGCAGCCGCCGGCCGGCGGAACCACGTCGAAAGAAGCCCCATGACCCCTCCCGGCATGATGTAGAGCGCAAACAGCAGCAGAAATCCATAGAGAAAGTGCTGGGCTGACGGCCAACGGGCCAGAGCAGCGTCGATCACAGTCAGAACCACTGTTCCAACCAAAGGGCCGTACTGCGAGCCGGCACCACCAAACAGCACCAACAGCAGAATAAAGATCGACAGATGGAATGTGATGAAGTCGGAGTTGATGTACTGGTTCTGTTGTGCCACCAGCGCGCCAGCAATGCCACAGGTAACTGCCGCAACCACAAAGGCTATGACCTTGGCTCGATAGACACGGACGCCCACCGAAGATGAAGCGATCTCATCGGCTTGCAGTGAGAGCAGCGCCCGGCCAAAACGGCCCTGCAAAAGATTGCGCAGCAGCAGATGCGTCACCGCGCACAGGGCGATGCCCAGCCACACCCATTGCAGGGACGTAAGGGGCTGTCCGTTCCAGGTCAGTGGCTTGATGCCGTAGATACCCTGGGCGCCCCCAAAAACGTCAGTCCATTCTCCGACGAGCTTTTCGACAACGATGCCGAACGCCAGCGTCACCATCGCGAGATAGGGTCCTTTGACCCGCAAGGACGGCAGCGCGATCAGCACGCCGCAGATGCCGGAGACAACAGCTGCCAACGACAGCGCGAACCACGGGTTGATCTCCGTGCGCGTTGTGATCAACGCCACCGCATATGCCCCGGCTGCGAACAGGCCAGCCTGGCCCAGTGACTTCTGCCCTGCATAGCCCACAAGCACGTTCATGCCTGCAGCACAGAGGTAATACACGCACATCATGAAAACGATGCGCAGGTAGTAGTCATTTCCCAGAAAGGAAACCAGGCCTGCGAGAACAGCGACGGCAAGCATGACCCCGAAAAGATGTTGGCCGCGCTTCATACCTTCTCCACCATCTGCTTGCCGAAAAGACCGGTCGGCCGGAACGCAAGAACAAGAATGACAAGGGCAAAAACAGCGACCTCGCGCCACTGCGCCGACCACAGGTTCACCAGGGACTCAAGGACGCCGAGAACGAACCCGCCAATCACACAACCACGTGGATTGCTCAACCCGCCGATCATGGCGCCGGAGAATCCCTTCAGCCCCACGGTGAGGCCCATGAAAAGGGATGCCTGCGCAATAGGAGCGAGAAGGAAGCCCGAAAGGCCAGCCAGCGCAGAACTGACAACGAAAGCGCCAATCATCACTGCGTTGGTATTGATGCCCATGAGGCTCGCGACGTTGCCGTTAGCCGCAACAGCCCGCATGGCCTTGCCCACCATCGTTCGGTTCATCACAAAGTCGAAGCCGATCATGATGACAACGGCGACCCCCAACGTGAGCAGCTCCTGCGGTCGCACACCGACTCCCATGAGACGTATGACAGTGTCGCCCACCGGTCCCGGGACGACCACCGGCTTGGGGCCCCAAATGGCCAAGCCGATACTCTGGAGGATGACGCCAAAGCCCAGGGTGCTCATGACCCATGCCATGCCAGGCCGCCCAGCGAAAGGACGTACGCCAATCACATAGAGCAGCCATCCCAAGAAGCCCATCACTCCAAGGGCTGCAACAAGCGCCAACAGCTGGGCACCGGCACCAGGCTGGGCCTGGCCGAACGTAGTGGAAGTCACAGGAAGACCGAGGACGAGGAAGAGCGCGCTCATGCCGATGAATGCACCCGCGGACACGAATTCCCCATGGGAGAAATTCAAGGTCTTGGTGGTTGTAAATGTGATGCTGAAACCCAGGGCTACCAGGGCGTAGGCACCGCCCACGGCCAAGCCACTGAGAATCGCCTGCAAGAGCGCCTCTGTCATTGTTATCTCCGAGATGATTTCCTGGACTGCTTCGCGCAGTCCAGACAAGCGTTGCGCGTTATTGCTTGAAGTCCGCGCTGCTCAGCGAGTTCACGATCGGATCCGCATAGGGCATCAGCTTGCCGTCCTTCCAGCGAATCCAGACCAGGTCTTTGGCTGTCAGAGCCTCATGGTTGGCCTTGCTGAACGGCTTGTCATAAGTCTTGAGTACGCCTTGAACCGGTGCTTTCAGATCTTCCAGCGCGACACGCACAGCCGAGCCATCAAAGCTGCTGGCTTGCTTGGCAGCCGCAGCGTAGAGCTGCACCGAGTCGTAGCCATGCAATGCAAAGGAGAACGAGCCGGGCGCCTTGAGTTTGGCCCCGATGCGATCAAACAGCTTCTGCTGGGAAGGTGTACGCGTCTCGCTCACCGTGCGCATGAAGATTGGCTTCTCGGCAAGCGCCTTGCCTGCCGCATCATAGAAAGTGATGTTGTCGGCAGCCCAGGAGGTCAGCACCAAGGGGAAGTAATTTGTCTTCTCCATGCTGCGAACAAGCTGCGCGATGGGCGTCCCCTGAGCCCAGACCACCACAGTGTCCACGTTCGCGGACTTCATCTTGCTCAGCTGAGACGTCATATCGGTATCGCCCACACCGAAACGCTCAGTCGCTGCAATCTTGATATCTTGCAGCTTCGCGATTTCCTCCATGTCCTTGAGACCGCCCTGGCCATAGCCCGTGGTTTCCGCCATCAGACCGATTACTTTTGACTGGCCCGCATTCTTTTTCACGTAGGCCATCAAGGCCGCTACTTGCTCACGATCCACCATCGAGACTCGGAACATATAGTTGTCCGCACCAGGACTCATGGGCTTGGTGATATCGGTGCCCGAACCCACGTTGCCGATCACAGGGATCTTCTTTTGGTTGGCGATGTGCTTCCAGGCCATCGCATTGCCAGAGTTGGTCGGACCAAAGACCGCAGAGACCTTCTCGCTGTCGATCAATTCGCTCATGTTCTGGATCGACTTTGGAGGCGCAGAGGTATCGTCCCGCGTAACCAGCGTCAGCTTCTTGCCCAGAACGCCGCCTGCAGCGTTGATGTCGGCGATTGCGGCCTCCATGCCCAGAACCGCTGCCTGCCCACTTTGCGCCGATGGGGATGCGGACAAATCTCCGTTGTATCCAAGCTTGATGTCTTGCGCGCTTGCGGTGGCAGCAGCGACAACGCCGGCTGCCAGGATGGCTCGCTTGAAGAGCTTAGGAATACTCATGGCTGTCTCCTTTTTGGAATGGTGAACTCGGTGAGTTCTGGGTTGGAAATCTGGATGGAAACGACTCAAGGACTCAGGAGGCGAGAAACCCGCCATCCACAGGAAGCGTGACCCCCGTCACATAGGAGGCCATGCCGGATGCCAGGAAAACCACGGGACCGACCAATTCTTCGGGCTGGCCGACGCGTGCCATGGGCGTGCGCAGCATGAATTTGTCGAGTCGCTCAGGAGCCTCCCGTGTGTAGGAAGTCATCGGAGTTTCGATGACTCCGGGAGCGATTGCGTTCACCCGAACTCCGTCCTTGGCAAGCTCGACGGCGAGGGCTTGCGTCATGAGTTTGACGGCGCCCTTGGATGGTGAATAGCCCACCACGTTGGGGATTCCAGTGCTCGAGGCAATAGACCCCACATTGATGATCACTCCCCTGGTCTGCTTCAGCGCATCCAGCCATGCATGCGATGGAAGGAAAGATCCCATCACGTTGACATTCAGAGTGCGCTCGAGGTTGGACGCCACCTGGGGGCTGTCCAGCCCCTCGCGAATGATGATGCCCGCGTTATTGACCAGGATGTCGATATTGCCGATTTCAGTGGCCACAGTTTTTGCCAAGGCTTGGCAAGCATCATTGGAGGTCACGTCCAACTTGTACGCGATTGCATCACTGCCAGCGGCCCTGATTTCTGCGGCAACAAGCTTGGCGTTCTCTTCGTTCAAGTCCGTCACGACGACCCGAGCCCCTGCCTTTGCAAGGCCCTTGGCGATAGCCCTGCCATTGCCTTGTCCTGCGCCGGTCACAAGCGCGATGCGTCCATGGAGGACCTTGGGCGCCATGAGTTCAGAGATTTCCATTGCGGTCTTTCTTGGTATGTATTCGATCTATGCTGTTTGGGGTTGCAGGCGCCCAGCAGAGGTCCGATTCGGACTGGCTGTCGGTTCACTTGTTTTCCTTGCGAGCGTCTGACCGACGACATAGCCAAAAGTGAGCGCTGGACCGAGGGTGATGCCTGCGCCTGGGTAGTTGCCGCCCATGATGCTGGCGGCGTCATTGCCAACTGCATACAAGCCCTTGACTGGCTGCCGGTCCTTTGAAAGGACTTGGCAGGACTCATCGGTTGCCAGCCCTGCGAACGTCCCGATTTCACCCACAACTATCTTGATGGCATAGAACGGACCTCTATGGATCGGGGCCATGCAGGGGTTGGGCTTGACCAGCGAGTCGCCCTGATACCGGTTATAGGCGGTGCTTCCCTTGGCAAACTTTGTGTCCACTCCAGACGCGGCATCCCGATTGAAGGCTTCGACCTCTTCTTGGAGGGCGGCGGCTGGAACGCCGATGAGGCTCGCCAGTTCCTGAAGGCTGCTGCCTCGCTTCAAATAGCCACTTTTGAGATGCTTGCCAATGGGCAGAGGGAATGGAGCTACCGCCCCCAACCCATATTCGCGCAGGTGCTCGTGATCACAGACGAGCCAGCAGGTCACTTCGGCGGACCCTTTGCAAGCTTTCACGAGGTCCTGAATGAAGTCGTGATAAGACATCGCCTCGTTGGTAAATCGCCGCCCCCTTGAAGTCACGGCGATCACACCGGGCTTCGCGCGATCGATGAAGTGCGGCATAACTCCCTGGGTGCCATCCTTGCGCTGGACCACCGAGGTTGGACACCAGGCGGCCGCATTCGGGATGCTGGGATCGACCCATCCCCCTACGGATTCGCCGAGGCGCAACCCGTCACCGGTGTTCAGCGCAGGGGACGGAGTGAAGTGCTCTCGGCCGGTTGGCGCATGTGGGAACAACTGCTTGCGACGCTCGATGTCGTAGGGAAAGCCACCACAGGCAAGAACGACGCCTCTGCGCACTCGAACTTCTACTGACTTGCCGTCCCGCACCACAGTTGCACCCACGACCGCATCGCCTTCCACGATGAGTTTTTTGACCGGAGCATTCAGCCACACGGGGATGTTCAGGTCCATGCCGGCCTTGGCCAGCCGACCGGCCAGTGCATTGCCGTTGGTCAGCGTCATCCCACGGCCGTACCTGACAACATCCATGAGATGTCCGCCGAAGCGCTTGGCAACATACAAGAATGACTCGAGCGACTTGAAGGCACGCAAGAAGTGCCACAGCTCCTTACCTGATCCAAGCATCATCCCGAAAACCGTCAACTCGGGCACGGGGGGGGCGAGTTTTGAAACATAGGCTCCGAGTTCACGGGCATCGAATGGGCGGGTCACCATGGAGCGGCCACCTGGCTGGCCGCCGGGGGCCTCTGCGTGATAGTCCGGAAACACTGGCGGCATGTCGAATTGCACGCACGTTTTTTCCGTGAAGAAATCAATGGCCTTTGGCCCGTTCTCGATAAAGGCGTCTACGCGCGCGGGATCGAAATGCGTAGTGGTTTCGTGCTGCAGGTATGCCCGTGCCGCCCCTGGGGGTTCGCTGATGCCTTGCTCCCTGGCGAGCTTTGTCCCGGGAATCCACAACCAGCCACCAGACCGGGCCGTGGTGCCCCCATAGACAGGCGCCTTGTCGACAACCAGTACCTTCAACCCCTCGTACGCAGCCGTCACGGCCGCGGACATGCCGGACGCTCCAGTTCCAACTACCAAAACGTCATAGCTCGTTTCCAGCTCACTCATGGTCATCACTCCTTGGACGTAGGGGCCGCCTTTAGCGACCCAATGACGTTAGTATGGTGCTAATGCATTTTTTATAGACTAATGGTTTACCCCAATCAAATGCAATTGAATGGATCAGATACCATGCATCGACTACGGGGACATCTGTGATGGAAGAAATTGACGTGGCCCCAGACAAGGCGCGCCGAGGCATTCAAGCCATAGAGGCTGGTGGGCAGCTGCTTCTTGCGCTGGAGGCCCACGGGCACCCTCTTCCCCTCAAGAAGCTTGCCTGGGCTGCCAACATGGCTCCGGGAAAGGCACACCCCTACTTGGTGAGCCTCTCAAAACTCGGTCTGGTGACTCAAGACGCCTCAACCGGCCACTACTGGCTCGGTCGTACCGCCATGGAACTGGGTCTCCTGACGCTTCGCACCGTCAATCCCTTGCGCGAAGCCGCACCGCTTGCGGAACTGCTCGCGCAAGAAACAGGGCACAGCGTTGCACTGTCTGTTTGGGGAAATCAAGGGCCGACAGTGGTATCGCTTTTCGATGCGACCTATCCCCTTCATACCAACATGCGTGTGGGGACGGTGATGTCTCTTGCCGGAACAGCAACGGGGCGCTTGTTCGTGGCCTATCTACCTCGACAACTCATAGAAGAGTCACTGCTGGAGGATGACCGTCGCCTGGGCCCAGATATCGCAAAAACCGTTGAGCCGAGCGAACTGCAAGATATGCTCAGCTTGGTGCACGAACATGGACTCTCACGTTCCGTGGATATGCCTACCGTGGGGGTCAGCTCGTTTGCAGCCCCGGTTTTCGACTATTCGGGCAATGTTGTGATGGCGGTCACACTCCTGGGGCGTACCCGGTCATTTGACACAGCCTGGAGCGGAAACCAGGCAAAGGCGGCAAGAGCATGCGGCTCAGCGATCTCCACGCGCCTCGGGAGCCTCCGGCGCGGCGCCTGAGTGCAGAGCAAAAAAATGAACAGACGGAAACAAAAGCCCCATGGCTCCCGATTCAGCGCCGTATTGCGCCTGGTCACAGACATCCTAATGCATAAGCACTAGACTAAAAATTCATCTATGGCAAACGAGACCGCCAAATTTAACTCCAAGGACAAGACCATGGGCGCACTTGATGAAGACGGCAATGAAGGTGGTTCCGAGAAGGAGCGCCGAGGAATTCAGTCTATTGAAGCCGGCGGTCAGTTGCTTCTCGCACTGGGTGCGCAAGGTCGCCCGTTGCCGTTGAGAGAACTGGCGCGAGCTGCCGACATGGCTCCAGGAAAGGCGCACCCCTATCTCGTGAGCTTTGCCAAGTTGGGGCTTGTGACCCAGGAAGCCTCGACGGGGTTCTATTGGCTAGGCCCCACGGCAATGCAACTAGGCCTTGTGACCCTCCGCATGCTCAATCCAGTACGCGAAGCCACTCCCTTCGCCGAGCAGCTGGCGCGGGAAACTGGGCACAGCGTCGGATTGTCCGTCTGGGGAAATCAAGGCCCGACGATGGTCTTCCTCTTTGACGCCATCTATCCGCTGCACACCAACATCCGTACTGGAACGGTAATGTCCCTTGCCGGTACTGCGACTGGTCGATTGTTCGCCGCATACCTTCCCGCGAAACTGATCGAAGAGTCGTTGCTGGAAGACGAGCGGCGCTTAGGGCCGGACATTGCGAAACCCGTCGACACGGAAGAACTGCAGAGAATGTTGATCGAGGTGCGCAAGCATGGGGTATCGCGCTCGGTCAACAACCCCACCCCTGGTGTTTGCTCCTTTGCCGCGCCCGTCTTTGACTATTCAGGCAACATCGTCCTGGGCGTCACGCTCATGGGGCGCTCAAGGTCTTTTGACACGGACTGGAATGGCACCCAAGCCACAGCCGTGCGCGCATGCGGCCAAGAGGTATCCAAACGCCTAGGCGGACCTTCAAGAGCCTCTCTGGATCCGCGCTGACATCCATTGGCCGGGATGGCCTGCCGCTGGCGAGGTTCACCTACGCCTTCCTGAATCCGAGCCTCTGCGAGATAGCGAGGGCACAAGTGCGCAGGGCCACGGCCATCGGACCATTCCAATCAGGGTCAAAGGTACCCGTAGGGCCCATCATCGTGATAGTCAGGGCAATCGCGCCGGAGTAGTCAAAGACTGGTGCCGAGAACGAAACAATCCCCGGCGTTGGATGATTCACCCCTCGCGACATTCCCCGCGCCCTCACCTCCTCGATCAGATCCTCAACCGCCTTGCCATCAAGCGGATGGGCAATGTCAGGGCCCAAACGGATGTAGTCATCCTGAAGCATCCGGTCGATCAATGGCCTTTGCAAATAAGCTGAATACACCCTGCCGGTTGCTGTATTGGCCAGCGACATCACCGTTCCGGTACGGATGTTGGTGTTGATCGGGTACGCAGCGTCGATCAGGCGAACGATGACGGGCCCGAGGTTTCCCCAGACCGCGATCGCAACCGTGTGCCCGGTTTCAGCAGCCAACGCCTCCGCCATGGGCGTCGCTTCGCGAATGGGATTGAGAGTCTGCAGCCCGGTGAGCCCCAATTGGATCGCCATAGGTCCCAGCAAGTACTGACCAGTTACGGGGTCCTGTGCCACGAGCCCGATCTTCCCAAAGCTCACCAAGTAGGGATGGATCTTCCCGGAAGGCATGCTGACAGCCTTGGTCAGGTCCCTGAGGGCCATAGGCCTTGGCTCAGAAGCCAACACCTTCAGTATTTCCCCCCCCACCTCTATTGACTGGATTCCACGGCGCTCACGGCCACTAGGGTGCGACGGACTCAAATCGTCATCTTGCGGGGCAGTCAGTTTCATAGGGCGAAATCATAGGCCCAATCAGACAGGCAGGCGAAATTCAACAATGACTAACGCACTTGCATAGGGTAAATACTAGTTATAGTTTAGCGAGCTAGATAAATACTAGCGTCTGACAGCGCGGAGTGCGTGATTCACATCCGCCAACTCGGCGCATCCGCCCTTTTTCACTCGGAGACAAACATGAGAAACCTTCTGACAGCACGTCGACTGGCCCTTGCGGCAGTTGCATTCGTTTCACTGGCAGCCGCAGCGCAAGACATCAAGCTGGGGTTCAACGGTGACCTGTCTGCCTCGCCATCTGCACAAAGCGGGGCGGCAGGCGTGCTCGGAATTCGCGCCGCTATTGACGACATCAACGCTGCAGGGGGCGTGCTTGGCCGCAAGCTCACACTGGTGATCCGTGACGATCAATCCCAGCCACCCAAATCGATCCAGAACATGAGCGAGTTGATCGACAACGAGAAGGTGGTAGCCGTGCTTGGCCCCACCAACTCTGGGAACGCGATGGCCTGGAAACACATTCCCAATCAGAAAAAAGTTGTCTCCATGGGCATGATCGGCGGCGGAACCGACATCACCAAACCGATGAGCCCGGGTGCTGAAAACTACATGTTCCGCGTCTCCATCGTTGACAGGGAGCAGGTGGTGGGTTTGATGGCCTATGCGAAAAAAGCGGGAGCCAAGAAGCTCGGCCTGGTGGCGGAGACCACGGGTTATGGCCAAGGTGGGCTCAAGGACATGACCGAGATCGCAAAGCTGCAAGGCCTGGATGTCGTTGCCACGGAGAGATTCGCTGTTGGTGACACAGATATGACCTCACAGCTGAGCAAACTCAAAGCAGCAGGTGTGGACACGCTCGTGGTTTGGGCTCAGGGAACGCCCACTGGCCAGCTGGTCCGCAGCATGGAGAAGGTCAACTATTTCCCGAATGTCCTGTCATCCTGGGCCGCAGACAACATCACGTTTTATGACGCGGCGGGCCAAGCCTTGGCCGAAAAGCCAATTTTCATGCGCACCATGGTTGATGCCGTCGCCCCCAAGCAGAAGGCCCTCTTTGAGCGCACCAAGGACAAATTGGCCGCAGCAAGTGCATTTCCGTTCGTCGCCCATGGATACGACGCAACGCTGCTGCTGGTAGCCGCCATCAAGCAAGCGGGCTCCACCGACGGAGCAAAGATGCGCGAGGCACTGGAAAACCTGCAAGCGCCGATCGATGGCATCAAGAAGACTTATGAACGCCCCTTCTCGCCGACAAGTCATGAAGCACTGACCGCTAGCGACTTCGCTTTCGTCAAATGGACAGGGGGCAAGCTCACTCAGGTGAACGATGCAACGACCAAGTTGCTGCAATCGCCTGATTTCAAGCGCTAGATGCCGTCGCAGGCCCCATCGGCAGCTGCTTTGCTGGGGCCTCCGCCTTCGATTGGCTTATCGCGCCTAGGCGCGATGCCACTGGAATTCAGTCCCCCGCAGAAGCACCCAATGAACATCCTCGAACTTCGGCCCGACATGTCAGGGCATGAGATACAGGCACTCAAGTTTGCCTACGAGCCTTCGCCCGACCAGCGCAATGAGCATCCTACGCACCACCCTGTCGTTGTCATCGGCGCTGGGCCAGTGGGTCTCAGCCTCGCCATAGACCTCGCTCAACGCGGACAGAAGGTCCTGCTGCTGGACAACGATGATCGGCTGTCGAACGGATCGCGCGCCATCTGCTTTGCCAAGCGCACACTGGAAATTTGGGATCGATTGGGCGTGGGCGACGCCTGCGTCGACAAGGGCGTCTCGTGGAATGTGGGCAGGCTGTTCCGCGGCAGCGAGCAGGTATACCAATTCGACCTGCTGCCGGAACAGGGCCACGAACGCCCCGCCTTTATCAATCTTCAACAGTACTACGCAGAAGCGTACCTGCTGCAACGAGCAACCGCGCTTCCCAATTTGGAAATCCGCTGGAAGAACGCTGTGGTCGCCTTGGATCAGATAGAGGGCGAAAACGGAAAAGTCATTGTGGGAGTCGATACGCCAGATGGCCCGTATCAAGCGACTTCCGACTATGTCGTCGCGTGTGATGGTGGACGGTCCAGCGTTCGCGCGCTCATGGGTCTTGAGAGCAAGGGGCAGGTATTCCAGGACCGGTTCCTGATCGCCGATGTCAAGATGACTGCGGACTTCCCCGCCGAACGCTGGTTCTGGTTTGACCCACCTTTCCATCCGAACCAGAGCGTCCTTCTACATCGCCAACCCGACAACGTCTGGCGAATCGATTTCCAGCTCGGGTGGGATGCAGATCCAGACGAAGAGAAGAAGTTGGAGCGAATCACTCCGCGCATCAACGCAATGATGCGTCAGGCGCTTGGCCGACAAGTCCCCTTCGAACTGGAATGGGCGAGCGTTTACACGTTTGTTTGTCTACGCATGGAGCGCTTTCGTCATGGCAGAGTGATCTTTGCAGGAGACAGCGCCCACGGAGTTTCGCCGTTCGGAGCCCGCGGCGCGAACTCTGGCATTCAGGATGCGGAGAATCTCGCCTGGAAACTGGACGCTGTCCTCAAAGGGAAAGCGACAGCGCTGGCGGCTGAGGCCCTCCTGGACAGCTACGGCACCGAACGTGAATACGCCGCAGACGAGAACCTGCTGAACTCAACCCGCGCCACCGACTTCATCACCCCAAAAAGCGAAATCAGCAAGCAGTTTCGCGATGCGACCCTTGATCTCGCAACCGAATTTCCATTCGCGCGTCAACTGGTCAACAGCGGGAGACTGTCTGTTCCGGCTACTTTGGAGACCTCGCCTCTGAACACTCCAGACAGCGAGAAATTCGACTCGCCGATCCGTCCGGGTGCCCCTGCCGCAGATGCCCCGATAACCCATGCAGGAAAGACAGAATGGTTTCTGCGGCAATTGGGTCAAGACTTCACATTGGTGGTCTATTCGAATGAAATACCTGCCGACCTTGCTCAAACTGAAGTTGACAAGGTACTGGTGGTGACCGGAGTGACATCACTGCAGGACGGTCCAGGTCTCAGGGTGATCTGCGACAACGAAGGTCTGTTCGCCCGCCGCTACGACGCGCGCCCCGGCAACGCATGGTTGATGCGCCCCGACCAGCATGTATGCGCGCGCTGGCGTGCACCTCGAGCCGCAGACGTCGGGGCCGCATTGCTGCGAGCTCTCGGAAGCCCCATCCAGGACTGATATGAATCTCATCACGACACCGAACTTCGAAGCCGCGGACGAATTCTATGAAAGCTTGATAGAGACGCATCGCGAGCTCGACCTGACGCAGAGCCACGAACTAAACATAAAGCTCGTGCTATTGCTCGCTAACCATGTAGGAAAGCGTGATGTATTGTCGGCCGCACTGACCGCGGCGCGACGCAACACCTGCGCTGAAAAACCATAGGCCAGCGCGATGCGGGGGAAATGGGGTGAAGGTGACCTGCACCGGCCAGGATGGTTGAGGAACTGTTCATCAGCGAGCCCGCGCCGATCGCCATGCGGGGTTGTCCACAACGAGCTACCGGGAACCGCCCAAGATGACCGAGGCAGCTGCCTGGCTGAGCGCGCGCATCGTCGAGCTGGTCTACCAGCGCCGGCGCTTCGGCCAACACCCCGCACTCACTCCACCGTCACGCTCTTCGCGAGGTTCCGGGGCTTGTCCACATCCGTCCCCCGCGCGCAGGCCGTGTGATACGCCAGCAGCTGCAGCGGCACCACGTGCAGCAGCGGGCTCAAGGGCCCGTAGTGCTCGGGCATGCGGATCACGTGGATGCCCTCACTGCTCTCGATGCGGGTGTCGGCATCGGCCAGCACGTAGAGCACGCCCGCGCGGGCGCGCACTTCCTGCATGTTGCTCTTGAGCTTTTCCAGCAGCGCATCGTTGGGGGCCACGGTGACCACGGGCATGGCGCTGGTGACCAGGGCCAGGGGGCCGTGCTTGAGTTCGCCCGCCGGGTAGGCCTCGGCGTGGATGTAGCTGATTTCCTTGAGCTTGAGCGCGCCTTCGAGCGCGATGGGATAGTGCAGGCCCCGGCCCAGGAAGAGCGCGTTCTCCATGCGCGCGAAGTCCTCGGCCCAGCTAATGAGCTGCGGCTCCAGCGCCAGCACGGCCTGCAGGGCCACGGGCAGGTGGCGCATGGCCTTGAGGTGGGCGGTTTCCTGCGCTTCGGTCAGGCGCCCCTTGGATTGGGCCAGTGCCAGCGTCAGCAGGAACAGGCCGGCCAGCTGCGTGGTGAAGGCCTTGGTGCTGGCCACGCCGATCTCCACGCCCGCGCGCGTGATGTAGGCCAGCTTGCATTCACGCACCATGGCGCTGGTGGCCACGTTGCAGATGGTGAGCGTGTGCGCCATGCCCAGGCTCTGCGCATGGCGCAGGGCGGCCAGGGTGTCGGCGGTTTCTCCGCTCTGGCTGATGGTGACGACCAGCGTGCGCGGGTTGGGCACGCTGGTGCGGTAGCGGTACTCGCTGGCCACCTCGACCTGGGTGGGAATGCCGGCGATCTCCTCGAGCCAGTACTTGGCCGTGCAGCCGCTGTAGTAGCTGGTGCCGCAAGCCAGGATCAACACGCTGTCGATCTCCTTGAACACGCGCCAGGCGGCAGCGCCGGGCTGGCCGTGCTGGCCCGCGCCATCGAACAGCTCGGGCACGATGCCCTCCACGCCTTCGAGCGTGTCGGCGATGGCGCGCGGCTGTTCGAAGATTTCCTTTTGCATGTAGTGGCGGTAGGGGCCCAGCTCGGCCGCGCCGCTGTGGGCCAGCACGGTGCGCACGGGGCGCTGCGCCGGGGTGAGCGCCTCGCGGCCCTTGCCCACGATCCAGTAGCGGCCCAGCTGCAGGTCCACCAGGTCGCCCTCTTCCAGGTACACGATCTGGTCGGTGACGCCCGCCAGGGCCATGGCGTCGCTGGCCAGGAAGTGTTCTGAGCCATCCTTGCCCACGCCCAGGATCAGCGGCGAACCCGCGCGTGCGCCCACCACGCGGTGGGGTTCGTCCTTGTGCATCACGGCGATGGCGTAGGCGCCGTGCAACTGGGCAACCGTGGCCTGCACGGCATCGAACAGGTCGCCGCTGTAGTGGCTGTCCACCAGGTGGGCGATGACCTCGGTGTCGGTCTGGCTGGTGAACACGTAGCCGCGCGCCTGCAAGGCGGCGCGCAGCTCCTCGTGGTTCTCGATGATGCCGTTGTGCACCAACGCCACGCGCCCCGGGGTGCCCGCCGCATCGCCCGCGCCGTGGCTGAAATGGGGGTGGGCGTTGTGCACTTCCGGTGCCCCGTGCGTGGCCCAGCGGGTGTGGGCAATGCCGGTGGCGCCATCCACATGGTCGGCCTGCACCTGTTCAAGCAGTTCGGTCACGCGGGCCGTGCTGCGCGCGCGCTGCAGGCCGGCGGGGCGCGCCGCGTCCAGGCTGGAGGCGTGCACGGCCACGCCGCAAGAGTCATAGCCCCGGTATTCGAGCCGCTGCAGGCCCTGCACGAGGATGGGAACGATGTTGCGCGTGGAGACCGCGCCGACGATGCCGCACATGGTGGTTGCCCTGGTTGGAAAGCGATGGGGGCGATGGTAGGCGGCACAGCAAGAAATTAATGATTGATATTCATCTTGTTTTGGACTTTAATTTCACCACCAATCATTGATGAAATTTTCAATCAATTTTACTTAAAATATGGAATCCATAGCACTCGACCTCGTGGATCTGCAGTTGCTCAACCTCCTGCAAACCGACGCCGCGCAAAGCAACCAGTCCCTGGCCGAGCGGGTGCATGTCTCCCCGCCCACCTGCCTGCGCCGGGTCAAGCGCCTGCAGGATGCCGGGCTCATCGAGCGGCAGGTCGCCATCCTGCAGCCCGACCGGCTGGCCGCCCTCCAGGGCCACGGGCTGGCGTGCATCGTCGAGGTGTCGCTGGACCGGCAGGGGGCCGAGCAGCTCGACGCGTTCGAGGCCCGCGCGGTGGCGGACGCCGCCGTGCAGCAGTGCTGGCGGGTTTCGCCGGGGCCGGACTTCGTGCTGGTGGTGCACACACGGGACATGCCCGGCTACCTGGCGCTGTCGCAGCGGCTTTTCACCGGCAACGCCAATGTGCGCAACGTCAAGGCTTTTTTCGCCACCCGCAGGGCAAAATTTGATACAAAAGTGCCGCTATCGCTGGATTGACAAGCGCTATAAGCTATATTTTTCATAGCAATCACCTGCTTGGCGCATCCCCCGCCAGTTCCCCCGCTGGGCGCCATGCCTTGCTGGCCTCTTGCCCCGCGGCAAGGTAAGCTGCCCCAGACCTCCACCCTCCAGCCCGCCGGGCTTCGCGCGGTACCGCATGCCGGCGGGTCCGCCAGAGGCGCACCAGGACCCATGCCCACACCCGAACGCCAGATGCCCCGCCGTATCTACCCGCTCCGGGTCCTGGGCATGGGGCTGGGCGGGATGGTGGTGGGTGTGGTGCTGTGGGAGCGCCAGGCCTCGTTCCCGGCCTGGGCGGCGCTGGTGCTGGCCGCCCTCGTCTGGCCCCATGCGGCCTGCCTGCTCGCGCGGCGCAGCGCCGACCCCTACCGCGCTGAAATCCGCAACCTGCTTGCCGACTCGGCCATGACGGCCGCGCTGGTGCCGCTGATGCACTTCAACCTGCTGCCCAGCGCGCTGCTGGTCACGCTGACGATGGTGGACAAGATCACCACCGGCATCGGCGGGCTCTGGGCCCGGTCCATCCCGGTGATGCTCGCGGCCGGTGTGGCCAGCGCGGTGGCCACCGGCATGCACTGGGCGCCCGAGACCTCCATGCGGGTGATCGTGGCGTGCCTGCCGGTGATGATGCTGCATACGCTGTCGGTCAGCGTGGTGAGCTACCGGCTGATCCGCAAGACCGCGCGGCAGAACCAGCAGCTGGACGAGCTGCGCCGCGTGGACTCGCTGACCGGCCTGTACCGGCGCGGCCACTGGGAGGAACAGGCCGAGGCCGCATTGCGCCACCACCACGCGACCGGCGAACCGGCCTGCATGCTGATGATGGACATCGACCACTTCAAGCACATCAACGACGCCCACGGCCACACCGTGGGCGATGAGGCGCTGCGGGCGCTGGCCCATGTGGTGCGGGGCAATGTGCGCGCTGGCGACTGCGCGGGCCGCTACGGCGGCGACGAGTTCGCCATCATCCTGCCCGGGCTGCAGGCCCGGGACGCGATGGCCATCGCCCAGCGCATCCGCGAGCAGACCGAGGGCACGCGCCTGCGCAACCTGCCGCAGCTGCGCTTTACCAGCAGCATCGGCGTGGCGCCTGCCCAGCGCGGCCACGCCAGCGTGCGCGAATGGACCGATGCGGCCGACGCCGCGCTCTACGCCGCCAAGAACGCCGGGCGCAACCGCGTCTCGGGCGGCCCGGACGCTGCCGCGCCACTGGTGCCCGCCGCGTAGCGCCGGGCCCGCGGCCTGCCCACGGACAACCGCGGCCTCAGGCGCGCGATGGCGCGGCAACGGCAGCAACAGCCGCCGAGCCCGGCCACGCCACCCGCACCGTGCAACCCGCCCCGGGCAATGCGGTGGCCGTGATGGCGCCCCCGTGGCGCTGCGCGATGGCCTGGCACAGCGCCAGCCCCGCGCCCACGCCCTCGAACTCGCTCTCGCGGTGCAGGCGATGGAACACGCCGAACAGGCCGTCGGCGCGCGCAGGATCGAAGCCCGTGCCGTTGTCCTGCACGGTGAACACGACCTGCCCCGCCTGCGCCGCCGCGGGGTCGGATTCGGCCTGCACCGCGATGCACGGCCGCGCGCTGTGGCGCGTGAACTTGAGGGCATTGCCCAGCAATTGCACCAGCAGCTCCTGCAGCAGGGCGGGGTCGGCCTGCAGCGTGGGCAGGCGGGTGGCATCCGCGGTGCGCCAGTCGATGGCGCGGCCCGCCTCGGCGGAGGCCAGGGCGGCACGCGCCCGGACCACGGCGTCCGCCAGCGGCACCGGCTGCAGGTTCAGCGGCGCCCGCTGGGCACGCGCCATCGCGAGCAGGCCGTCGATCATCATCCCCATGCGCCGCGCGGACTGGTCCATGGTGCCCAGAAAACGCAGCGCCTCCTGCACCGCAGCCGACTGCGCGACGTCCGGCGGCAGGTCGCCCAGCACCTCGCGCACCAGCGTGCCGTACGAGGTCACGTGCCGCAGCGGCGCGCGCAGGTCGTGCGAGACGGCGCGCAGAAACTCTTCCTGCGCCGCCGCCATGCCGGCCACCTGCTGCTGGCTGCGTGCCAGCTCGGCGCGCAACAGCTGCAGCTCCTGCCCGGCGGTGGCGTCGGAGGGTGTCATGGCCTGGGCAGCTTGGCGGGGCGCGCCCAGTTGGCGATGCTCACCTGCTTGCCGCGCGCCACGCTGAGGGCGCCCGGGGCCGTGCTCTTGGTGATGGTGCTGCCGCCGCCCACGGTGCCGCCCGCGCCAATGGTGACGGGCGCCACCAGCACGCAGTTGCTGCCCACGTGCACGTCGGCCTCGATCACCGTGCGGTGCTTGTTGGCGCCGTCGTAGTTGGCGGTGATGGCGCCCGCGCCGTAGTTCACGCGCTCGCCCACCGTGGCATCGCCCAGGTAGGCCAGGTGGTTGGCCTTGGCGCCGTCGGCCAGGGTGCTGTTCTTCACCTCGACGAAGTTGCCGATGTGCACTTCGCGGCCCAGCTGCGCGCCGGGGCGCAGGCGGGCGAACGGGCCGATCAGCGCACCCTCGCCCACCGTGGCGCCTGCCTTTTCGCCGTCGATGTGGGTGAAGGGATGGACCACCGCGCCCGCAGCGATGCGCGCGTTGGCGATGCAGCAGTGGGCGCCGATGCTCACGCCCTCGCCCAGCTCCACGCGGCCGGTGAAGACGCAGTTCACGTCGATCTCCACGTCCTGCCCGCACACCAGCTCGCCGCGCGCGCCGGTGCGGGTGTCGTCGCGCACATCGAACCGCGCGGGGTCGGCCAGGCGCACGCCCTGCTCCATCAAGGCCCGGGCTTGGCGCAACTGGTGCGCACGCTCCAGCTCGGCCAGCTGCAGCGGGCTGTTCACGCCCGCCACCTGCAGCGCATCGGTGATGCGGTGGGCCGCCACGGGCACGCCATCGGCCACGGCCATCGCGACGATGTCGGTGAGGTAGTACTCGCCCTGCGCGTTGTCATTGGTCAGGCGGGCCAGCCAGCCGCGCAGCAGGCGCGCGGGCACGGCCATGATGCCGCTGTAGACCTCGGTGATGGCGCGCTGGGCCTCGCTCGCGTCCTTGTGTTCGACGATGCCCCGCACCCGGCCCTGGCCATCGCGCACGATGCGGCCGTAGCCCGTGGGATCGGGCAGCGTGACGGTGAGCAGCGCGAGCTGCCCGCCGGCCGAGGCCGCGACAAGCGCGCGCAGCGTGTCGGCCTGCGTGAGCGGCACGTCCCCCGACAGCACGACCGCCGTGCCGTCGTCGCGCAGGTGCGGCACGGCCTGCAGCACCGCGTGGCCGGTGCCGAGCTGGGGTTCCTGGCGCACGAATTTCACATCCAAAGTGCCCCCAGCGCTTGCTGTGCCTACGCTGGCAGCTTCCACTTCTGTAGCACCATGGCCGGTGATGACGATGGCGCTGCGCGCCTGCAGGTGCGCCGCCTGGTCGAGCACGTGGTGCAGCAGCGGGCGCCCGGCCAGGCGCTGCAGCACCTTGGGAAGCCGGCTTTTCATGCGCGTGCCCTTACCGGCCGCCATGATGAGGATGTCGAGTTGCGTCATGGATCTTCTGGGGGAGATTCGATACCGGGCGGGAAGCCCCGCGCAGGCTGGGCCACGATTATCGGCTGCGCCCGCCCGTGCCCGGCAATCCGCTACAGCAGCGGCATCAGGCGGGGCGGCCTGTCGTAGTACTCGGCGATGCGCGCGAGCGCCCGGGTGTTGAGCAGGCGCAGCCGCCCGTTCCTGATTTCATGCAGGCCCAGGGTGGCCAGCCGCCGCAGGGTCTTGTTGGTGTGCACCAGCGACAGCCCGAGCGCATCCGCGATGTGCTGCTGATTCAGCGGAAACGCCACGGTGCCGTCGGCCTCCACCAGCCCGATGCGGTCCAGCCGCCGGTACAGGTGCATCAGCAGCATGGCCACGCGTTCGGTGGCGTTGCGGCGGCCGGCGGTCAGCAGGTTGTCGTCCACATGGCCCTCCTCGTGCGCCGACAGCCAGGTGATGTCGTAGCCCAGGCGCGGGTGCTCGCGAAACAACGCCCACAGGCTGTCGTTCTGGAACACGCACAGCGCGCAGTCGGTGAGCGCCTCGATGCCATGGGTGGACACCTCGCCAAACTCCTGCTGCAGCCCCACCAGGTCGCCCGGCAGCAGGAAGTTCAGGATCTGGCGGCGCCCGTCGCTCAGCGTCTTGTAGCGAAACGCCCAGCCCGCATACAGCGTGAACAGCCTGGCATTGACCTCGTTCTCGCGCACCAGCGCGCCACCGGCCTCCACGGCCAGGGTGGTGGTGCGAAAGCCTTCTATGAAGTCCAGCACCTCGGGCTTCACCGCCGTGAATGCCCCCGTTGCGCGCAGCCTGCATTCATGGCAGGTGGGCGGGCAGGCATGGGTGGGCAGGCTGGGGTTCATGGCGTGGCGGAGGGTGGGGAGATTTTAGGGACTGCGGCCGGCATTCCAAGGGCTCCACGATGCCACGGCCCCGCCCGGTGGCGCGATAGTTACATGTATGTCTTTTGACATTGCACAACCACCGGGCGCTCCCTACATTGGGATCGTCTATGAAACCCAGCCCCGACCTCTACGAAGTGCTCTACGTGAGCACCCTCGCACCCGACCAACCCACCAGCGTGGTGGCCGAGGTCGCCGGGCGCGCGCGCCTGGTGAACGCGCAGCTTGACATCACGGGGCTGCTGATCTTCGACGGCCAGCGCTTCTGCCAGCAGCTGGAAGGCCCGCAGAAGGCCGTGCTCAAGCTCATCGAGCGCATCCGCAACGACCCCCGCCACATCAACGTCGAGGTGCTGCACAACGGCCCGCTGGCGGCGCGCCGCTTCCAGCAGTTCAGCCTGGCCTTCAGCACGGTGGAGGACGTGGATGCGCTCGCGCGCATGGAACGGCTCGACGGCGAAGCAGCGCTGGCCGCGTTCGAGTCCATGCGCAGCCAGCTCGTCCTCTGACACGCGCCCACGCGCCGGCCCCCATGGGCCCCTGCGGGGGCTGAAGCCGCGTCATGCGGCGTCCGGCCAGCGCCGCAGCAGCAGGCTGGCGTTCACCCCGCCGAAACCAAACCCGTTGAGCATGGCGTGCGTGAGCGCCATCGGCCGGGGCCGCAGCGCCACCATGTCCAGCCCCTCGGCCAGCGCATCGGGCGTGTGCAGGTTCAGCGTGCCCGGCACCACCTGGTCGCGCAGCGCCAGCGCCGTGAAGATGGCCGCCACCGCTCCCGCCGCCCCCAGCAGATGGCCGGTGGCCGACTTGGTGGAGCTGATGGCCACCTGCGCCCCCGCGCCAAACACCCGGCGGATGGCGGCCAGCTCGCCCCGGTCGCCCACACCCGTGGACGTGGCGTGCGCGTTCAGGTGCTGCACGTCCTGGGCCGTGAGGCCTGCCTGCGCCAGGGCGGCCCACATGCTGCGCGCGGCGCCGTCACCGTCTTCGGGGCCCGAGGTGATGTGGTACGCGTCGGCCGACGTGCCGTAGCCCACCAGCTCGGCCAGCGGCCGCGCGCCGCGCGCGAGGGCATGGTCCAGCGCCTCGATCACCAGCATGCCCGCGCCCTCGCCCATCACGAAACCGTCGCGCTGCGCATCAAACGGCCGCGAGGCCTGCTCGGGCGTGTCGTTGAACGCCGTGCCCAGGGCCTTGGCCGCCGCAAAGCCGCCCAGGCTCACGCGGTCAATGGCCGCCTCGCTGCCGCCGCACAGGGCCACGTCGGCCTCGCCGCTGCGGATCAGGCGCGCGGCATCGCCAATCGCCTGGACGCTGGCGGCGCAGGCGGTGACCGGCGCGCCCAGCGGCCCCTTGAGCCCGTGGCGGATCGACACCTGCCCCGCCGCCAGATTGACCAGGAACGACGGCACCGTGAACGGCGACAAGCGCTGCGGGCCGCGCGTATCAGTGGTGCGCACGGCCTCGGCAATCGCGCCAAAGCCGCCAATGCCCGAGGCGATCACGGTGGCCGTGCGTTCGCGCGCCCGCTCGTCGGCAGGCGGCCAGCCGGCCTGCGCCAGCGCCTGCTGCGCCGCGCCCAGCGCAAAGGGGATGAAGCGGTCCATCTTGCGCTGGTCCTTGGACGAGACGACGGCATCCACGTCCCAGCCACCTTCGGGGTCTTGAGCGACATCCGGCACCTGCCCCGCCACCTTGGCGGCAATGCCGTCCGTGACAGCGTCCGGCAGGCGCGACAGGCCCGAGCGCCCCGCCAGCAGGCGCCGCCACACCAGTTCCACACCGCAGCCCAGCGGCGACACCAGGCCCATGCCCGTGACCACGACGCGCCGCATCAGGCCACCGCCTTGTCGCAGCACACACCACTCCACACCTCGGCACCACGGCCGCCATGGATCATCTTCTTCATGGATTCACCTCGTAGACAGATTGGGCGCAGCACCAGGAACCGGTTCCAGGGCACTGCGGCGACGCACGGAAACGATCCGCGCCTTTATGATTGCAGCCGTCATCATAAAGGCATCACCACTTTTTGCGTACGATCGCAATCAATAAGAGGCAGCATGAAGGTTTCCAAAGCACAGGCCGCCGAGAACCGGCAGGGCATCCTCGACGCGGCCTCCCGCCTGTACCGCGAGCGGGGGCTGACCGGCGTGGGCGTGGCCGACATCACGCGCGACGCCGGGCTCACGCATGGCGGGCTGTACCGGCATTTCGCTTCCAAGGACGCGCTGGTGCAGGAGGCCTGTGCGCGGGCGTTCGACTGGTCCATCGCCCCGCTGGACGGCGCCACCCCGAACACCACGGTCGGTGAGCGCATTCAGAGCTACCTCTCGCCCCAGCACCGCGACTCGCCCGGCACGGGCTGCCCGGCCGCCGCGCTGGCGGTGGACGCCGCGCGGGCGGGCTGCGAGCTGTCGGAAGTGTTCGCCCAGGGCATTGAGCGCAACATCGGGCGTTTTGCCCAGCTGCTCTGCGGTGGGGACGCCACCGTGCAGCCCCAAGACCGCGCCCGCGCCATGCAGGTGCTGGCCACCATGGTCGGCGGGCTGGTGCTGGCCCGCGCCACCGCCGCGGCGCGGCCGGCGTTGTCGGATGAAATATTGACGACGTTGCAGGCCCAGTTGATCGGGCTGCTGGGCGACGGCGACGCACGCTGACAACCTGGCGCTCACCCATTGCTATCAAAAAAAGAGCTGCTGGCGCTTGACTATCAAGCGCCAGCAGCTCTTTGAAGCTCTATTGCACACCCGAACACCGGCGGGGCAGGCCCCTCTCCGGATCAGGCCGGAGCCCTCAGGCGCAGCAGGCGGCGTCGCCCCAGGCGGGAGCCCCGTTGCCCACGGATGCGCGGCGCCACCACGATGCAGGGCGGGCACTGGCAGCCTCGCCGCGCACCCAGCGGTACTGCAGGCGGCGGCCGTTCAGGGGTTCCACCACCACCGACTGGCCCGCGGCGACCTGCAGCGACTGGCCGGCGCACAGGAACACATCGCTGCTGTCGCCCAGGCCCTTGCCCAGCGTCACCCAGGCCTGGCCTTCGGCGATGCGCAAGGTCATCGCGGCCCTGGGGACCAGGCTGACGGCGGCGCCAGCGGCCACGGTGCCGGCGCCAGCGGCCGAAGCGCCCACGGCGCGGGAAGATGCGAACAGATGAAGAGCGTGAGAGGTTGTCATGGCATTCTCCGGGTTAACCCTAGTAAGACCGTATGGTGCGCGGCTTGCAGAACAACGTCCAATGAAAAGCACGGCACCGATTGATGCTTTTCCTGCATGTAGTCCTCAAGCGGGCCTGCGCTGTCCCTGTGGCGCTATCCGATTGAGAGCAAAGCGGGCCAGGCCAGCAGCAAACCGCCCGCCCGCGCCCGTCACCTCCGCCAACGCAGCGCCCAGGGCACGCCCGCCCTGCCCCAGGGCATGCCCCAGGTCGCGCAGCGGCTGCACCACGCCACATTCCCAGTCGCGGGCGGCCAGGCTGTGGGGCAGGGTCGTCGCCGGGGCGGCCGCGCCATCCCAGTGGAAGGCCACGGGCTCGGTGCCACCGCCGGGGTTCCAGGCCTCCATCACCACATGCTGGCCCGGCGCGACAGCCAGCTGCTCGCCCGCCCGCAGCAGATGGTCGGCCGTGGCACCGGGCAGGTCCGCCAAAGACCCGCTCAGGGTGAGCCAGACCTGCCCCTGGGCAATCTGCAGCACGCCATGGGTGTGCGGGCGCAGCGACAGCGCCTGGCCCGTGGCCAGTTTCCAGCAACCGGCCGCAGATCGGCCAGCCAGGCTGGCGTGCACGGATTGTTGCGATTCCAGAACGTTGCGGGGGGACATGACAGGCTCCTTGGCTTCGATGAAAAGGTGTTTCGGAGACTGGATAGTGCGCTCGGCGGCACACACAGTCCAATGAAAACGCGGTACGCTATTCATTCCGCCAACGCATGAATCGCATCCAGGACACCTGCCATGGCCTCTGCCGAATACTCCCCTGCCGTCCTTCGTACCCGCCCCGTGGCCACCGGCCATTGGCGCGCCTTTCTCGCCGTGGCCAAGCACCTGAACTTCCGCGCCGCCGCCGACGAGCTGGCGCTCACCCAGTCCGCCGTGAGCCGCCAGATCCAGGCACTGGAAGAAGAAGTGGGCGTGGCGCTGTTCCTGCGCCACACGCGGGCGGTGGAGCTGACCAGCGCGGGCGCGCAGCTGCAGCGCGCCGTGGCCCCGGCGCTTGAGCGCATGGACGCCGCCGTGCGCCTGGTGCGCCAGACGGCCGGGCGCCGCAGTGTGGCCATCACCACCTGGGCCAGCTTCGCATCGATGTGGCTGATCCCGCGCATGGAGGAGTTCCAGCGCGACAACCCGGGCATCGACATCCGCATTGATGCGAGCGACGTGCCGGTGGACCTGGAAACCTCGGACGTGGACCTGGCCCTGCGCTACAGCATGCCGGGCGCGGGCACCCTGGGCGGACAGCGCCTGTTTGGCGAGCAGCTGGCCGTGGTGGCCAGCCCCTGGCTACTCAAGAGCGGCAAGCCCCTGCGCACGCCGGCCGATGTCACCCAGTTCACGCTGATCGAGGCGGGCGACGCGCACCGCAGCCAGCACCTGGAATGGCTCAGCTGGCGCCGCTGGTTCGACGCGCGGGATTTGGCCAAGCTGCAGCCCGAGCGCTGGCTGTATTTCAACTACGCCCACCAGATCGTGCAGGCCGCCCTCGCCGGCCAGGGCCTGGCGCTGGCGCGCATGCCGCTGATTGCCGATGCACTGGCCGCAGGCGACCTGGTGGAGGTGCTGCCCGGCCACCGCATCGACTCCCCGCTGGCCTACTGGCTCATGGTGGGGCCCCGCAGCGCGCAGCGGCCGGAGATCAAGGCGTTTTGCGCCTGGCTGCAGGTGCAGGCCCAGGCCACGCGCGAGGCGATCGGGGATGTGCCGGACCCGGACCTGAACGACAACCTGGACTGACCACAAAAAAAACGCTGAACCCGGCTGGGTCAGCGCTTTTATTTTGATAGCTACTCGCGCTTATTCATCAAGCGCCAGCGGCCAATTTGACTGAAAATCAGGCCAAGGTCACCCGTGCAAACTTGCGCTTGCCCACCTGCACCACGTAGGTGCCGGCGCCGAGCTTCAGGCCCTTGTCGCTGACCACGCTGCCATCCACCCGCACGCCGCCGCCGTCGATCAGGCGGTTGGCCTCGCTGCCGGACGGCGCCAGGTTGGCCTGCTTGAGCAAGGCACCGATGCCCAGCGGCGCACCCGACAGGGACACTTCGGGGATCTCATCGGGCACGCCGCCCTTGCTGCGGTTGATGAAATCCTGCTCGGCCGCATCGGCCGCCGCAGCGCTGTGGAAGCGCGCGGTGATTTCCTTGGCCAGCATCACCTTCGCGTCCTTGGGGTTGCGCCCGCCCGCGATCTCGGCCTTGAGCGCGGCGATCTCGGCCAGGCTCTTGAACGACAGCAGTGTGTACCAGTCCCACATCAGCGTGTCGCTGATCGACAGCACCTTGGCGAACATGGTGTTGGGCTCTTCGGCAATGCCGATGTAGTTGTTCTTGGACTTGGACATCTTGTCCACGCCGTCCAGGCCCACCAGCAGCGGCATGGTGAGCACGCACTGCGGTTCCTGGCCGTATTCCTGCTGCAGGTGGCGGCCCATGAGCAGGTTGAACTTCTGGTCGGTGCCGCCCAGCTCCAGGTCGCTTTTCAGGGCCACCGAGTCGTAGCCCTGCATCAGCGGGTACAGAAACTCGTGCACCGCGATGGATTGGCCGGTGGTGAAGCGCTTGTGGAAATCGTCGCGCTCCATCATGCGCGCCACGGTGTACCGGGAGGCCAGCTGGATCATGCCGCTCGCGCCCAGGGGCTCGCTCCACTCGCTGTTGTAGCGGATCTCGGTGCGCGCGGGGTCCAGCACCATGCTGGCCTGCTTGTAATAGGTCTCGGCGTTCACCTTGATCTGCTCGGGCGTGAGCGGCGGGCGCGTGCTGTTGCGGCCGGAAGGGTCGCCGATCAGGCTCGTGAAGTCCCCGATCAGGAAGATCACCTGGTGGCCCAGATCTTGCAATTGCCGCATCTTGTTCAGCACCACCGTGTGGCCGATGTGGATGTCGGGTGCCGTGGGATCGAGTCCCAGTTTGATGCGCAGCGGCTGGCCCGTGGCCTCCGAGCGCGCCAGCTTCTTGCCCCATTCGTCCTGCGGCAGCAGTTCCTGCACGCCGCGCAGCGAGATTTCAAGGGCCTGTCTTACACCATCAGAGACCGGGGTTGTTGTAACAGCAGATTGATTCATAAGGGTTTTTTGGGATGTCTAGACAGCATGCACCGCTATACTTCAGCCCACATTGCTTGAGGCGGATTCTAGTAGGCCCGCCGTTTCGACCTGTTTTCACGCTGTCGCATGGCCACATGCCTGGCAGCCTGTGTTCCTGGCCTCGCCCCGCCGTCGCAACGGGGGAGTTTCAGGAAGTCACGCTCACCCTGGGGATAGACCTTTGATTCACGGCCTCACTACGGTCCGCACCGCCAGCACCGCTTTGCTTGACCGGCTGTCCCGCACGATCCAACAACATCCCAAACGCATCACCGCCGCTGTCGCAGCCCTGCTGCTGACGGGCGGCGGCGGCGCGTTCGCCGTGGCGTCCTTCGCCCCCGACCCGGCCGAGCTGCCGGTGCGCATGGTGAGCTACCCCGTCGAATCGCTGGCCGAAAACCTCGTGCTGGGCGAGCTCGACGCCCCGGGCTTCTCGCTGTTCCGCTCCGAACAGGTGCGCAGCAGCGACACCCCCGAATCGCTGCTGCAGCGCCTGGGCGTGGCCGACCCGGCCGCCGCCGCGTTCATGCGCGGTGACACTCCTGTCCGACAAAATGTGCTCGGGCGCACCGGCCGTGCCGTGTCGGCCGAGACCACCGACGACCACCGCCTGACCCGCCTGACCGTGCGCTGGGTGCCCGACGACAGCGGCAGCTTCCGCCGGCTCATCGTCGAGCGCAACGGCGACAAATTCAGCTCCCGCATCGAAACCGCCAAGATGACGGTGGGCAGCCGCCTGGCGGGCGGCATCATCCACAGCTCGCTGTTCGCCGCCACCGATGCCTCCAACATCCCCGACGGCGTGGCCGTGCAGATGGCCGAACTCTTCTCGGGCAACATCGACTTTCGCCGTTCGCTGCGCAAGGGCGACCGCTTCTCGGTGGTGTATGAAACCCTGGAAGCCGACGGCGAGCCCCTGTCCAGCGGCCGGGTGCTGAGTGCCGAGTTCGTCAACAACGGCAAGACCCACCAGGCCCTGTGGTTCCAGGAGCAGGGCGCCGCCAAGGGCGCCTACTACACGCTCGACGGCGAGAGCATGCGCCGCGCCTACCTGACCTCGCCGGTCGAGTTCTCGCGCGTGACCAGCGGCTTCAAGATGCGCATGCACCCCATCCTGAAGACCTGGCGCGCTCACCTGGGCACCGATTTCGCGGCCCCCTCCGGCACCTCCGTGCGCACCGTGGGCGACGGCGTGGTCGAGTTTGCCGGCGTGCAGAACGGCTTTGGCAACGTGGTCTTCGTCAAGCACCGCAACCAGCACGTCACCGTGTACGCCCATCTGAGCCGCATCGACGTGCGCCAGGGCCAGTCCGTAGAGCAGGGCCAGACGCTGGGCGCCGTGGGCGCCACCGGCTGGGCCACCGGCCCCCACCTGCATTTCGAATTCCGCGTGAACGGCGTGCACCAGGATCCGCAGACCATCGTCGCCCAGAGCGAAGCGGCGGCCCCCGTCTCGGCGGCCGGGCGACCCGCGTTCGAGCGCCTGGCGTCCAACATGCGCATCCAGCTGTCCGCTGCGGCGCTTGTCGAACAGGCCAGCGCAGACTGAGCCGCTGGCAGCATCCGCGCGCACATCCCCCGGGCCATGTCTGATCTGTACATCGGCCTGATGTCGGGCACCTCGCTCGATGGCATCGACGGGGTGCTGGCGGATTTTTCCGGCCCCCGCATGGTGGTCACGCACCACGCCAGCATGGCGTTCGCGCCGGAGCTGCGGGCGGAACTGCTCGCCCTGAACACCCCTGGCAGCAACGAGCTGCACCGCGCAGCGCTGGCGGGCAATGCGCTGTCGCGCGCGTATGCCGAGGTGGTGCACGCGCTGCTGGAGCGCAGCGGACAGCCGGCCAGCGCCATCCGCGCCCTCGGAGCCCACGGGCAGACGGTGCGCCACCGCCCCCAGGAATTCGACGGAACGGGCTACACCCTCCAGCTGGGCAGCCCCGCCGTGCTGGCGGAACGCACGGGCATCACCGTGGTGGCGGATTTCCGCAGCCGCGACGTGGCCGCCGGCGGCCAGGGTGCGCCCCTGGTGCCCGCGTTCCACCAGGGCGTGTTCGGCCGCGCGGACGAGACCGTGCTGGTGCTCAACCTCGGCGGCATCTCCAACCTCAGCGTGCTGGGTGCCGGGGGGGCCAGCGTGATGGGGTTTGACTGCGGCCCCGGCAACGCGCTGATGGACCACTGGTGCCAGCAGCACACCGGCCAGCCTTTCGATGCGGACGGTGCATGGGCCGCGAGCGGCCAGGTGCTGCCGGCGCTGCTGGCCTCGCTGCTTGACGAACCCTTTCTGCACAAGCCCCCGCCCAAGAGCACGGGGCGCGACCTGTTCAACCCCATCTGGCTCGCGCGGCATCTGCAGCCATGGGCATCGGCGGACCCCGTGGACGTACAGGCCACCCTGACGGAATACACCGCCCGCGCTTGCGCCATCAGTGCCAATAGCTATCAAAATAATAGCAACACCCTGGCGGTGTGCGGTGGCGGCGCCCTGAACACCCACCTGATGGCGCGGCTGCAGGCCGCATGCCCCGCCGTGCGGGTCGTCGCCACCGATGCGCTGGGCCTGCCGGCCCTGCAGGTCGAGGCCGCGGCTTTTGCCTGGCTGGCGCGGCAGGCGCTGCACGGGCAGCCCGGCAACCTGGCCAGCGTCACCGGGGCCGTGGGCGCCCGCGTGCTGGGCGCGGTCTACCCCGCCTGATCCGGGCCGGGCCTGGCGGCCCCTTCCCCGAAACCACCTTCAGCCGTGGTCGGTGGCGTCCGCCGTGGCTGCGGCCCGGCTGCCGGCGCGGTCCTGGGGCGACAGCTGCCAGAAGATGCCCGCCGAGGCCACGGTGATGAGCCCCATGCATGCGAACGTGGCCTGGAACGCCCTCAGCGTCTCCTGGGCGCCGCCGGCAGGGAAGAAATCAGTGAACGCAGCCAGCACCGCCCCTGCGGCCGCCACGCCCATTCCCATGGCCACCATCTGCACCATCGACAGCAGGCTGTTGCCGCTGCTTGCCATGGCATGTTCCAGGTCCTTGAGCGTCACGGTGTTCATGGCGGTGAACTGCAGGGAATTCACGGCGCCAAAGACCGCCAGCTGCGCCACATGCACCCACAGGGGCTGCGTGGGAGCGGCCAGGCCAAAGCTGGCCATCGTGACGCCCACGAGCAGGGTGTTGCCCACCAGCACCTGCCGGTAGCCGAAACGGGTGATCAGCGGCGTGGTGAAGCGCTTCATCGACATGCCGGCGATGGCCACGGGCAGCATCATCATGCCGGCCTGCAGGGGCGAGTAGCCCATGGTGACCTGCAGCAGCAGCGGGACCAGGAATGGCATGCAGGAGCTGCCCAGACGCGAGAACAGGTTGCCCAGCAGACCGATGCGCAGTGTGTCAATGGAAAAGAGCCGCGGCGAAAACAGCGGGTCGGCCCGCCGCGCCGCGTGCAGCCAGTAGGCCACCAGGCTGGCCAGCCCGAAGACCATCAGCACCAGCACGCCCGCCTGGCGCAGCCCCATGCTGGCCAGGCCGTCCAGCGCCAGCGAGAGCGACACCATGCCGAAGGCGAGCATCAGGTAGCCCGCCAGGTCGAAGCGGGGCACGAAGGTCACGGGCTCGCCCGGCATGAAGCGCAGGGTGGCGATGCAGCCCACCAGCCCCACCGGCACATTGATGAGGAAGATCCAGTGCCACGACGCCGCCTCCACGAGCCAGCCGCCCAGCGTGGGGCCGATCAGTGGCCCGATCAGGCCCGGAATGGCAACGAAACTCATGGCCTGCAGGAACTGCTCGCGCGGAAAGGTGCGCAGCACCACCAGCCGCCCCACCGGCAGCAGCAACGCCCCGCCCAGCCCCTGCACCACGCGCGCCGCCACCAGCTGGGTCAGGCTTTGCGCGAGCGCGCAGCACACCGAACCCAGCACGAACAGCACGATGGCGGACAGATAGACGCGCCGTGAACCAAAACGGTCGGCCAGCCACCCGGAAGCCGGTATCAGCATGGCCATGGCCAGCGAATAGGCCACCACCACCGACTGCATGCGCAGCGGGCTTTCTCCAAGGCTGCGGGCCATGGCGGGCAGCGCGGTGTTGACGATGGTGGCGTCCAGCGTCTGCATGAAGAAGCCGATGGCCACCAGCCACAGGAGCACTTTCAGGGATCTGTCTTGCTGCATGGCACGCCAGGATGGCTTTTCCAGGAAAACGAAAAGGGGTATCCCCATGAAAAAAGCCGCCCGTCCGGGCGGCTTGTCGTTTCATTCCGTGCCGCTGGCGCGGCGCAGAGGCCCACCCTCAGGCGGAGAAGCTGGAGCCGCAGCCGCAGGTGGTGGTGGCGTTGGGGTTCTTGATGACGAACTGGGCGCCCTGCAGGTCTTCCTTGTAGTCGATCTCGGCGCCGACCAGGTACTGGTAGCTCATGGCATCGATCAGCAGCGACACGCCATTCTTGGTCATGGTGGTGTCGTCTTCGTTGGTGATTTCATCGAAGGTGAAGCCATACTGGAACCCCGAGCAACCGCCACCCTGCACGAAAACGCGCAGTTTCAGGTCAGGATTGCCCTCTTCGGCGATCAGGTCCGCCACCTTGGCCGCCGCGCTGTCCGTGAACAGAATGGGGGCGGGCATTTCGGTCTGGATGTTTTCGGCAACAGCGCTCATGGGGTACTCCGGGTTCAATGTTTGCGGTGAATAGTACTGCAGACCGCTCGGGAATTCAGTTCACTGGCTGTTTGACGCTAACTTCAGTGGGGGCTTTTCCTCCACCAGCACGGCCACAGGGCACATCTGCCCGGCGATCACGGCGCCCTGGTGCATCTCCAGCGCCTTGTAGTGCACATTGCCTGTGATCTTGGCCTTGGGCTGCAGTTCCAGCAATTCTGCGGCATGCACGGGACCCACCACCTGCCCGTTGACGATCACATGGTCGGCGTGCACCGCACCCTCCACCCGGGCCGTCTCGGAAATCACCAGAATGCTGGACTGCTCCGATCCCGCGCGGATGTCCCCCACCACCTCGCCATCGATGCGCATCCCTTCTGCGAAGTGCACATCCCCCTCGATCCGGGTGCCCTGGGCGACCAGGCTTTTGATCGGTGGCTGCTTTTTGCGGGAAAACATGGGTGAGAACTCCTGAAAGGACACGCTCCGGCCGAAAGGAGCGTGCGGATGGGAAACAACGGATGCCGCCAGGCCCACGGCGTACCGGCGCGGCCTCTGCGCGGGCCCGGCGCTTGCGGCGGGGGCCTCTCTCGACGACGACAGCCTGGCCGGGGCCATCGCGGGCGCCTTGCGGGTGCTCCTACTAGTCGATGGCCATGGCCTGCACGGCGCGCACTGTCGTGCCTTCCAGCACGCGGGCGGTCACGGTTTTTACCACGGCGCTGGGCGGCAGATCGAGGACCCCCTCGATGCGCCGGTACTGCTTGACCTGCAGGGGCTGCCCCTGGGCCGGCTGGGTCTGCGTCCAGGGCTTGCCGTCCTGGGTGCCTGCCAGCACCAGTTCCAGCCGGCCATTGAACTCGGGCGCATTGCGCGCGGCCTGGATCACCAGGACCTGCCAGCGCAGCTGCATCCCTCCCAGCACTTCGGCCTGCAGGCTGCGAATCGCGAGCCCTTCGGTCTTTGCCGCGGGAATCAGCTTCTCGAAAAACCCCAGGTCCTCGCGCAGCGTCCGATTGTCCGCCTCGAGCTGTCGCACCTGCGCCATCAGGCTTTCCTTGGCGGCCCGCTCGGTCACGAGCAGGCTCTCGGCCGTATGGGCCACCGTCTGCTGCTCCTGGCCCACGCCGCGCAGGCGGGCCACCTCCGCGCGCAGCTGGAGCAATTCGTCCCGGGAAACGGAGTCCAGGCCCGCGATCGACTTGCCGAACTCGAAGGCCCACAGCGCCACGGCCGCGCAGAACCCGAAAACCACCGCCAAGGCCAGCCAGCGCAGGGGCCAGGGCAAGGCGCTGCGGATGGCTACCCGGGGGGCGCTGATCGTCAGCCGGCGGCGCAGAAGGCGAAGGCGCATGGTGAAAACAGGGGAGTCATCGGGGAGGCCCGGGAGAAAAGAGCGCACCTTAAACGAAAAAACCGCCCGGAGGCGGTTTTTGCTCTGTAAAGCAATCCAGGACGGAGCGCTTTGCAGGGGTTGGACATCCGCCCAGGGGCGGGTGTCCGGCAGTGCACAGCCAGCTTAACGCTTGGAGAACTGCTTGGCGCGGCGTGCGGAGTGCAGGCCGACCTTCTTACGTTCGACTTCACGTGCATCGCGCGTCACGAAGCCGGCTTGGCTCAGGACGGGCTTGAGGGATGCGTCGTAATCGATCAGGGCGCGGGTGATGCCGTGGCGGGCAGCGCCGGCCTGGCCGGATTCACCACCGCCGTGGACGTTGATCTGGATGTCGAAGGTTTCGACATGGTTGGTCAACGCCAGGGGTTGCTTGGCAATCATGATCGAGGTTTCGCGGCCGAAGTAGGACTGGATGTCCTTGCCGTTCACCGTGATCTTGCCGGAGCCTTTTTTCAGAAACACGCGGGCGACGCTGGACTTGCGACGGCCGGTGCCATTGTTCCATTCACCAATCATCTCAAGGCTCCTTAGATTTCCAGCACTTTGGGCTGCTGGGCGGTGTGGGGATGCTCAGCACCACCGTACACCTTGAGTTTCTTGATCATCGCGTAGCCAAGGGGGCCCTTGGGCAGCATGCCCTTGACGGCCTTTTCCAGCGCGCGGCCGGGGTGCTTGGCTTGCATGTCGCGGAAGTTCGTGGCCGTGATGCCGCCGGGGTAACCCGAGTGGCGGTAGTACACCTTGTCCAGGGACTTGGTGCCGGTGACCTTGAGCTGGGCGGCGTTGATGATGACGATGAAGTCACCGGTATCGACGTGAGGCGTGTAAATGGCCTTGTGTTTGCCGCGCAAACGGAGAGCAACTTCGCTGGCTACTCGTCCGAGGACCTTGTCGGTCGCGTCAATCACAAACCACTCGTGCACAACCTCAGCGGGCTTGGCGCTGAAAGTAGTAGTCATGAGTTTTCTCTTATGAAGAGGGTTTGGCGGGTCCTTTTCCACGGTCGGTGCTTCTCTGAAGGAAGCCTCTTAGGTGGCGAAAATGTCTCCGCCGCGGGACCACAAAGCGCTGCGAAGCCCTCGATTATACGAATTTGCGTGCCAGGGGCGCAAGCCGCCCGTGCGCACAGTGCTCCAGGCCCCGGCGGCCACCCTCAGTTGGGGGTCTGGCGGCGGCGCTGCTCCTCGGCCTCGTAGCGGCGGCGGTTTTCCACGCACACGGCCTGCCCCGCCTGCGACGGCTTCTGGCATTCCTGGTGGATGCACATGGGCCGCGCCAGAAAATTGGCGTCGGCACAGGCCTCCTGCGGACTGGGCACGCGCGGCGGCAGCGGGCGAGGCTTGGGCTCGGCCACGACCGGGGGCGGCGGTGGCGGGGGTTCCTCGTGCACCACGGCCTGCACGGGTGCGGGCTCGGGCGCCGCGCGCTTCGCGGTCCGGGGCGGCGTGCGCGGCGCGGAGGCCGGAACAAAGGCAGGCGCAGGCAGGGATGCAGCCACCGCAGCGCCCGCCGCGCCGTCAAGGGAAGCCACCGCAGCCGGCGCGCTCGCAGCCATGTCGGCCAGCGCGGTCTCCACCAGGGCGGGCGGCGTGGCAGCCGGCCGCTCTGCCATCTCGGTGATGATGTCGTCGTGCGGCGCCTTGCTGCTCTGGGCCCAGCGCAGTCCTGCCGCCGAGGCCACCACGGCAAAAACGGCCACGCCCAGCCAGACCACCACGGGGGAGCGCCGCGCCGTTCTGGCCGTCTTGCTTGCGGCACGGGGAACCTCACGCTCCATCGGCCGCGGCCGGTGATCGTGCGCATGCCGCGCGGCGGCCCCGTGCCGGTGGCCGGCCGCAGGGTCGTCATAGCGGGAGTCGTCGGCCACGACGGTATCCCCGGCGTCGATGAAGACCGTGTCTCCAGCCTCGGCGGCCACCGTGTCCGGCCCCCCGAGCATCACGGTGTCGCCGCCGGCCGCGGCCTCCTCCCCGGAGGGGTCGTCCTCGCGCGCATCGCGGGCGGGCGCCTGCGCCACGGCGCGCGGCGCCTGGGGCGGTATCTCCACCACGCTGCTGGCCGCGGACGTCACATCCACCGTGGGCGTGAGCAGGCCCGGGCCGGGCTGGTCGGCGGGCTCGACCCAGATGTCGCCCAGATCGGCACGGAAATCGAAATGTTCGCTTCCTTCCGGCGCGGACGTCATCTCCATGAGCTGCAGGAACGCATCGATGCTCTGCGGCCGGTCCTCGGGCTTGAGCGCCAGGGATTGCGCGATCGCCGCCACGAAGGGCGCGGAATATTCCACGCCGAACTGGCGCTTGACGGTTCTTGCCACCCGGGAGAACGACACCATGCGATCACGGATGGAACGCAGGGTCGCGGGCAGCGGCGTGTCGTTGCACAGGCAGCCATGCACCACGGCGGCCAGGGAGTACAGGTCGCTCCAGGGGCCCTGGCGCAGTTCCTCGTCGCCGTCGGAATACTGCTCGATGGGTGCGTAGTTCACCTTGAGCACGGCTGTGTGCTTGCGGTCCTGGTCATTGATCGCATGCCGGGCGGCGCCCAGGTCCAGCAGCACCGGAGGGCCACTGTCCTGCAGGAAGATGTTGTCAGGCGAAATGTCCCGGTGCAGGGTTTTCCCGTCGTGCAGCACCCGCAGGGCGCCGAGCACCGACCACAGCACCTTGCGCAGCCAGATCTCGGGGGGCGGGGTGCGCATCTGGGCGCGGGCCTGCTTGAACGTCATGCCGGTGTACAGCGGCATGACCATGTACGCGGTGTTGTTGGCCTCCCAGAAGCGGAACACCTTCACGAGCGAGGGATGGTCGAACTGGGCCAGCAGGCGCGCCTCTCCCACGAAAGACGCCAGCCCGGCATGGAAGGTCTGCTGGTCGGACGACGACCGCACCCACAGCGACTGGCCCTGCGCACGGCCCGCCAGCGCCGAAGGCATGTACTCCTTGATCGCCACCGCCCGGTGCAGAGAATGGTCGAAGGCCTTGTAGACCATGCCGAACCCGCCCACGCCAAGGAGCGCCAGGATCTCGAATTCCGCGAGGCGGGTGCCGGGGGGCAGCGCATCCACATGGCTGACACCACTGGCAGAGGCTTGGCTGGAACTTGCGATCATGGTGAAGAGAATGGGGCGTGAATGCGGGCTTCGGCGGGGGATTGTGAGCGAACGGGTGCCAAGGCCGTTTTCATCGCAATCATGAAGCATGCCAGCATGCATGACAGAAACAAAAGGCTTCCGGTCTGCCAAAAAAGTTACACACCCTGGTCAGACAAGCGCCGATTGTGCCGCGCCATGGGGACAGGCAGCGCCCGGGCCCATGACAAATTCGCATCGGATCATGACCGCGCGCCCGGGGCCTGCCGCCGGGCCATGGCCCCATCGACTGCGCTGCGCCGGGGGCGCACTCGTTACCATAGGGCCATGTTCAGTTATCGCCACGCCTTCCACGCAGGCAACCATGCCGATGTGCTCAAGCACACGGTCTTGATCGCCGCCTTGCAACACCTTACCGAGAAAGACGCGGCACTGACCGTGCTGGACACCCACGCGGGCGCGGGACTGTACCGGCTCGATGGCGACTATGCCAGCACCAGCGGCGAGGCAGCGGACGGCATCGTCCGGCTTTTTGCACCCACCGCGCCCGCCCTCACGCCCGCCCTGCAGGCCTATGTGGACATGGTCCGCGCCTTCAACCAGGGCAGTGCGCTGCGCGTGTACCCGGGCTCCCCGTTCATCGCCCAGCGCCTGCTGCGCGGCCACGACAAGCTCAAGCTCTTCGAGCTGCATCCCACGGACCTGCGGGCGCTGGCGGGCAACGTGGCCCAGCTGGAGGCAGGCCGCCAGGTGGCCGTCCTGCACGAAGACGGGTTTGAGGGGATCAAGAAATTCCTGCCCCCGCCCGCCCGCCGCGCGCTTGTGCTCTGCGACCCCAGCTATGAAATCAAGAGCGACTACGCCAAGGTGCTCGACATGGCCGCCGACTCGCTCAAGCGTTTTGCCACCGGCACCTATGCGTTCTGGTACCCCATCATCCCGCGCCCGGAAGCCCACGACCTGCCGCGCCGCCTCAAGACGCTGGCCACCAAGGCCGGCAAGGGCTGGCTGCATGCCACGCTCACGGTCAAGAACAGCAAGCTCACTGAAAACGCCGCGGGCGACGTCAAGCGCCCCGGCCTGCCGGCCAGCGGCATGTTCCTGATCAACCCGCCCTTCACCCTGAAGGCGGCGCTGAAGACCGCGCTGCCGCAGATGGTGGAATTGCTGGCGCAAGACAAGCACGCCACGCACACGCTCGAATCCGGCGGCTGACGGCGGCGGTCAGGGGGCGGGGCAGTCCCGCTCGCCCTCGTCCAGCGCAAAAAGCTCCACGGGCTTGAGCCCCAGGCCCACCATCCCCAGCACCTCGGCGGCCCCCCGGCTCAGGTCGATCACGCGGTTGCCCGTGTGCGGGCCCCGGTCGTTGATGCGGACCACGACCGAACGGCCCGTGGCCTGGCTGCGCACGCACACGCGCGAGCCGAACGGCAAGGTGGGATGCGCCGCGGTGAGCGCCTTCATGTCGAAGGGCTCTCCGCTGGCCGTGCGGCGCTTGTGGAACTTCGCGCCGTACCAGGAGGCCAGGCCCACCTCGTCGGCGGGCAGGCGCAGCTGCGGGGCCTGCGGGCTTTCGGTGCCATCCTCCCGCCCACCGGGGCGCGACGGCGGGTCGATCAGCATGGCCTCGCCCGGCACGCTCAGCAGGTGCGGGGCCAGTGCGTCGGCCTCGGCGGACAGCCCTTGCGCGCGCCCCCAGGACGAGCAGCCCCACACCGAAACACCGCAGCAGACCACCCCGAGCACCTTCCACCACAGGGCGGCCCGGCGGCCCTCCACCGGGCCCGTCAGCGCGGCATCGCCGCGCGGCTGGCGCATCAGATCCCCAGCCGGCGACAGATCTCCAGCGTCGCGGCACTCTGGTTCATCGTGTAGAAGTGCAGGGCCGGCACGCCGGCACTGCGCAACCGGTCGCACAGGTCGGTCACCACATCCAGGCCAAAGGCCTTGATGCTCGCCGTGTCGTCGCCGAAAGACTGCAGGCGCAGGCGTATCCAGCGGGGAATCTCGGCGCCGCAGGCGTCCGAGAAGCGCATCAGCTGGGTGGAGCTGCCGATGGGCATGATGCCGGGCACCACGGGCACATCGGCGCCCAGGCGCTGCGTGTCTTCCACGAAGCGGAAGTACGCATCGCTGTTGTAGAAATACTGGGTGATCGCCGAGTCCGCTCCGGCCTGCACCTTGGCGATGTACGCCTTGAGGTCCGCCTCGGGCGACTTGGCCTGGGGGTGGACCTCGGGGTAGGCCGCCACCTCGATATGGAAGTCCCGGCCGGTCTCCGCACGGATAAAGGCCACCAGGTCGCTGGCGTAGTGGAACTCCCCGCCCGCGCCATAGCCGCTGGGCAGATCGCCGCGCAGCGCGACCAGGCGCTTGACGCCCATGTCCTTGAGCATGGCAAGCTGCTCGCGCACGGACTGGCGCGTGGCGCCAATGCACGAGAAGTGCGAGGCTGCGCCGACCCCCTCGGCCAGGATTTCGCGCACCGTGCCAAACGTGCCCTCCTGCGTGGAACCGCCCGCGCCGTAGGTCACCGAACAGAAATCAGGGTGCAGCGCATACAGCTGCTGGCGCGCGGTGCGCAGCTTGTCGGCCCCCTCCGGCGTCTTGGGCGGGAAAAACTCGAAGCTCACCGGGAAACCGATGCCCTGGGCATTGGCAGCAATCATGTGGCCCTCCTCGCATAAACAAAAAATTCACGGTTGCCGTCGCCGCCCTGGATCGGGCTGTCCAGCCAGGCGTGCACCGCCAGGCCCAGTTCGGCGCAGCAGTCACGGATGCGCTTTTCCACCACGGCGTACAGCGCCTCGTCGCGCACGATGCCGCCCTTGCCCACCTGGCCGGGCTGCAGCTCGAACTGCGGCTTGACCAGCATGAGCAGGTGGCCGTCGGGCCGCAGAAATGCGGCGATGGCAGGCAGCACCAGGGTCAGCGAAATGAAGGACAGGTCGCCCACCACCACGTCGAACAACGGGGTCGTGTCCACGCCCGCGCATTCGGCGCGGCGCCGGCGCTGGACGGGCAGCGTGCCCAGCGCGCGCGCCTCGGCACGCTGCGCGCGCTCGGACTTGAAGGCTTCGATGTCCTGGTCCTTGGCGTCGCCGCTGTCATCGTAGGCGTCGTCCACCAGCCCGCCGTTGCGCATCCAGCTGTAGGGCGCCTCGGGCTGGGTCTCGTTGTCCTCGTCCACATCGACGGCTTCGGAGAGCGCGTCCTCGCACGCCTGCTGCAGCGCCTCGGCGGTCAGCGAGCGCGCATTCACGCCCTCGACGCAAACCACCCGCAGATCGCTGCGCAGCCGCTCGTGCAGCTGGCCGTGGCCCACGTCCACGCCGACGACCTGCGCCGCGCCCTGCTGCAACAGGCAATCGGTGAACCCGCCGGTGCTCTGCCCCACATCCAGGCAGCGCAGCCCGGCCACGGGCAGGCCCGTGGCCCCCAAGGCGCCTTCCAGCTTGAGCCCGCCGCGCGAGATGTACTTGGCCTCGGCATCGTCCAGCAGCTTCACCTCGGCCACGGACGGGATGTCATCGCCGTTCTTGGCCACCTTCTGCCAGGGCGCGAGCGGCGACAGGCGCCACTCGACGCCTGCAGCAATCAGTCGCTGTGCCTGCGAACGCGTGGCCGCATGGCCGGACTCCACCAAAAAAACATCTGCGCGCATGCGTCACTCTCTCGTCAATCGACGATGGATTTCATAGCCAAAATGGCTTCTACCGCTTTATCACAAGCGCTGGCCGCTCCCAAAAAAGGAGCAGCAACAGCCACCCGCACGATCAGTAGCGGTACGTGTCGGGCTTGTACGGGCCTTGCTTGGGCACACCGATGTAGGCGGCCTGCTCGTCGGAAAGTTCCGTGAGCATCGCGCCCACCTTCTTGAGGTGCAGGCGCGCCACCTTCTCGTCGAGGTGCTTGGGCAGCACGTAGACCTTGCCGTTCTCGTAGTAGTCGCTGTGGGTGAACAGCTCGATCTGGGCGATGGTCTGGTTGGCGAAGCTCGACGACATCACGAAGCTCGGGTGGCCCGTGCCGCAGCCCAGGTTCACCAGGCGGCCCTTGGCCAGCAGGATGATGCGCTTGCCGTCCGGGAAGATCACGTGGTCCACCTGGGGCTTGATCTCTTCCCACTCGTACTGCTCGAGCGTCGCGACCTGGATCTCGTTGTCGAAGTGGCCGATGTTGCAGACGATGGCCTGGTCCTTCATGGCCTTCATGTGGTCGTGGGTGATCACGTCCTTGTTGCCGGTGGTGGTCACGAAGATGTCGGCCTTGTCGGCGGCGTATTCCATCGTCACGACCTTGTAGCCTTCCATCGCGGCCTGCAGGGCGTTGATGGGGTCGATCTCGGTCACCCAGACCTGGGCGCTCAGGGCGCGCAGGGCCTGGGCAGAGCCCTTGCCCACGTCGCCGTAGCCGGCCACGCAGGCCACCTTGCCGGCGATCATCACGTCGGTGGCGCGCTTGATGCCGTCCACCAGCGACTCGCGGCAGCCGTACAGGTTGTCGAACTTGCTCTTGGTCACCGAGTCGTTCACGTTGATCGCGCGGAACATCAGCGAGCCCTTGGCCGACATTTCCTTCAAGCGGTGCACGCCGGTCGTGGTCTCTTCGGTCACGCCGATGATCTGCGCGCTCTTGCGGCTGTACCAGGTCGGGTCCACGGCCAGCTTGGCCTTGATGGAGGCGAACAGGCAGGTTTCTTCTTCGCTGGTGGGGTTGGCGATCAGCGATGCGTCCTTTTCGGCGCGCTTGCCCAGGTGCATCAGCAGCGTGGCGTCGCCGCCGTCGTCCAGGATCAGGTTGGGGCCTTCGCCTTCGCTGCCGGCGGGGCCGAAGTCAAAAATGCGGTGGGTGTAGTCCCAGTATTCGGCCAGGGTCTCGCCCTTCACGGCGAACACGGGCGTGCCGCTGGCGGCAATCGCGGCGGCGGCGTGGTCCTGCGTGGAGAAGATGTTGCACGAAGCCCAGCGCACCTCGGCACCCAGGGCCTGCAGCGTCTCGATCAGCACGGCGGTCTGGATCGTCATGTGCAGGCTGCCGGTGATGCGGGCGCCCTTGAGCGCCTGCTTGGCGGCGAATTCCTCGCGGATGGCCATCAGGCCGGGCATCTCCGTTTCGGCGATGCGGATCTCTTTACGGCCCCAGGCGGCCAGGCCGATGTCGGCAATGATGCAGTCGGTGTTGACGACCGGGGCGTTGACGCGTGCGTTCATGATGGTGTGCTCCAAAGCATGTTTGAAAGACCACATTCAGCGCGGGGATGAGACGGAAGGCTCACCACACGAGAAGTGGATGAGCGTCGTTGCTAGATGACTCCGAGCCTCACGCCCCGCCAGTGCTGGGGACGCTGCAACGCTCCTCGGATCGGCGGATTATAAAAGCAAGTGCGGGAGGCGAGGGAGCGCCCCGCCTCGATGCCTTGGGCCGCGCTACGGCGCCAGCACGACCACGTGGCCTTCCTGCGGATCGATGCGGCCCGCATGCAGGTCCTCGACCAGGGCCTGCGCCGCCGCGAAACCCTGGTGTTCGCGCACCCGCATCCAGGGCTGGTGCGCGCTGCCGACGCGGTCGATGAACGCGCGCTGGGCGGCATTGAACTTCTGGTTGACCAGCTCGGGGCCCCAGTCCGCATTGCGCTTCCTGATCTGCACCGGCGCGAAATAGAACACGGGCGCGGGCCCCGGCAGGGCCGTGTCGCGTAGGAAGTGCGTGTTCTGCGCCGACCCCGCATAGCAGTCGTACACCAGGGCATCGCCCAGGTGGTGGTGCACGCGCGAGCGCAGATCCTCGTCGCCCGAGAAATCGACATACAGCGTGGGCACACCGGCATCCAGGGCCTCCAGCTCGCCATACGCCACCGTGCGCTGGTAGCAGCCCAGGCCCTGCACGAAGGCACTGTTGCGCGGCGCGGTGAGCCCCACGCGCTCGATCTGCCCGGGCCCCTCCAGGCAGAACGCGGTGCCGTAGGCCGTCTTGCTCGATGCGCTGGAGAACAGCAGCCGCCGCGCGCCGAAAAATCCGTTGTCCTGCAGGAAGTCCGCCAGCATGAACGAGGTGATGAACAGCGGCCGCACCAGCATCTGGTAGTTTTCATCGCCCGCCCGGTATGCCGGGTCGGCGCTGGTGCGCGTGTACTGGTTGTAGGCCGAGGTGAGCGACTGGCGGTGCTCCGCGCCGTCGTAGAAGCCCCGGGCCGTCACGCGCACGGGCGCCATGCGCACATGGCTCGCAATGGGCCAGTAGCCGTAGAAGCGCTCGCCCACGGCCACGCCCTGCACGCCGGAGGCCACCACGTCGGCAAAGCCCCACACGGGCATGTGGCCCCAGCCCGCTTCGCCCGTGGGGAAAAAGTCCCAGTACTTCATCGCGTCGCCAAAGGCGGCGTAGGTGATGTTGTTCGTGGTCACCGCCACGCGGTCCACGCGCAGCAGGGCCTCGCCGGGCTGCAGTGGAGCAAGGGGGAGCTCCTCGGTGCGGGTGTGATTCAATGCATTCCTGTCGGTCAACAGGCGGGTGAGCAGCGTCATGGGAAGTCTCCGTTTCAAGGGTGAAAAAACACTCAGGGCACTGTATGGCGCCCTGCCGCCGCGTGGGTTCGGAAACCGGTGAACCCGCCGCGCAAGACCCTTGCCGCCAGCTCCAGCGCGGCCCCCAGGCCGCTCAAGCGCCCCCGCCAGGCCCGGGCGCGCTTCACGGTGCAGGCCATCTACGACGCCTTTGTTCGGATTTGGCAACGCGACGGCTGGGACAAGCTCACCACGCGCAACGTGGCGCTGGAAACCGGCATTTCCGTCGGCACGCTGTACGACTATTTCCCCAACAAGACAGCGCTGCTGTCGGGCTATGTGCGCCACTGCGTCGAGGCCCTGCTCGCCGCCATCGACCGCGAGGCCGTGCAGCCCGAGGGCCTGCCATGGACGCAGCGCATCCACCATCTCGTGCGCCTGGTGGGCGGCGTGGATGCGCCCGGGCTGCCGCCCTTCCACCCCGACATGCTGGCGCTGGAGGCGCAGATGGCCGAGCCCCGGCACCACCGCCGCGTGCACGAAGAGCTGGCCGCCGCCTGGGGCCGGGTGATTGCCGCCTGCACCGACCTGCCCCGCCCGCCCGGGCAAGCACTGCTGCAGGCGTTGCACCTCTCGGCCTGGGGTGGGCGGCGCTATGCGCTGCTGCTGCAGCTCGATCCCGCCGCCATGCGGCAGTGGGCCGACGGTGTGGAGCAACTGTGCTGCGCCGCCATCGTGCAGGCCGCCAGCGCGCCGGGCTGAAGCCCTGTCACCTGCGCGGCTGCCTTGCCCCGCGGGCCGCCCGACACTGGCGCCCTCACCAAAAAACACCAACGGAGCACTGCATGGACCCCAAGGACAAGGTCATCATCGTCACCGGCGGCGCCAGCGGCATCGGCCGCAGCATCGCGCGGCGTTTTGCGCAGGAAGGCGCCCGCGCCGTGGTCGTGGCCGACCTGCACCTCGCGCCCGCACAGGCCGTGGCCGACGAGATCGGTGGCCTGGCCGTGCGCTGCGATGTGTCCAAGGAGGCCGACATCCAGGCGCTGGTGGCCACCACGCGCGAGCGCTACGGCCGGGTCGATGCCTACATCTCCAACGCCGGCATCCTGGGCCGCCCGGGCGGCATCGAACTCGAGGACCCACTGTGGGACGCCATGTGGAACATCCACGGCATGGCCCACGTGTGGGCCGCACGCGCCGTGGTGCCCGAGATGGTGGAGCGCGGCGAGGGCTTCTTCCTCGTCACGGCCTCGGCGGCGGGGCTGCTGACCATCGTCGAGTCCGCCCCCTACGCCGTCACCAAGCATGCCGCCGTGGCCTTCGCCGAGTGGCTGCGCATCGCCTACGGCCGCCGGGGCGTGGGTGTGGCCTGCCTGTGCCCGCAGTCGGTGCAGACCGCCATGGTGACGGGCGATGGCGGTTCGGCCTCGCACGACGGCATCCTGCCGCCCGAACAGGTGGCGGGCGACGTGCTGGCCGCCATGCAGGACGGGCGCTTCCTGGTGCTGCCCCACCCCGAAGTGGCTCAGTATTTCCGCAACAAGGGGCAGGACTACGAGCGCTGGCTGGGCGGCATGCAGAAGATGTATGCCCGGCACGCCCAGGCGCAGGCACAGGCCAGCTGAACGGAAACGGGCGTTGAAGAACGGCCGGAAGAGGGTTCGCAGCGGGCGCCGGTAAAATCGCCGCTTCCGGGCGCCGCTGCGCCTGCCGCGCCGACTGCCGCAGAGTCCTGCCGCAGCGCGCCCTGCCCCTCTTCTGGAACCCCCCTGTGTCCTACGCCTCAGAAACCCGGCGCCGCCGCACCTTTGCCATCATTTCCCACCCCGACGCCGGTAAGACGACGCTGACGGAAAAGCTGCTGCTGTTCTCGGGCGCGATCCAGATCGCCGGTGCCGTCAAGGGCCGCAAGGCCAGCCGCCATGCCACCTCGGACTGGATGGAGATCGAAAAGCAGCGCGGCATCTCGGTGGCCTCGTCGGTGATGCAGATGCTGTACCGCGAACACGTGATCAACCTGCTCGACACGCCCGGCCACAAGGACTTCTCGGAAGACACCTACCGCGTGCTCACCGCCGTCGATTCGGCGCTGATGGTGATCGACGCGGCCAACGGCGTGGAAGCGCAGACACGCCGCCTGATCGAGGTTTGCCGCCAGCGCGACACGCCCATCATCACCTTCGTGAACAAGATGGACCGCGAGGTGCGCGACCCGCTGGACATCATGGACGAGGTCGAGCGCGAACTGGGCATGCCCTGCTGCCCCATGACCTGGCCCGTGGGCCAGGGCAAGGCCTTCGGCGGCATCATCAACCTGCGCACCCAGACGATGACGGTGTTCGAGTCCGGCAGCGAGCGCCGCCCGCAGGACTTCGAGGCCATCCCGCTGTCCGACGAGGCCACGCTGCGTGCGCGCTTCGGCGCCGAGTTCGATGCGGCGCTGGAGAGCATGGAACTGGCCGTGGGCGCATCGCCCGCCTGGGACCACGAGGCCTTCCTGGCCGGCAAGCTCACGCCCGTGTTCTTCGGCTCGGGGGTGAACAACTTCGGGGTGATGGAAGTGCTCGACGCCCTGGTGGACATGGCCCCGCCGCCCGGCCCGCGCGTGAGCACGCTCGAGGTCAACAAGCAGCCCGTGGTCAAGACCATCCAGCCCGAGGACGAGGGCTTCGCCGGCGTGGTCTTCAAGGTGCAGGCCAACATGGACGCCAACCACCGCGACCGCATCGCCTTCGTGCGGGTGGCCTCGGGCAAGTACATGCCGGGCATGAAGCTCAAGGTGCAGCGCACCGCCAAGGAACTGCGCCCCACCAGCGTGGTGACCTTCATGAGCCAGCGCCGCGAGGCGGTGGAAGAAGCCTACGCGGGCGACATCATCGGCTTCACCACCCACGGCGGCGTGCAGCTCGGGGACACCATCACCGACGGCGCCAACCTGCAGTTCACCGGCCTGCCGTTCTTCGCGCCCGAGATGTTCATGACCGTGGTGCTCAAGAACCCCCTGCGCACCAAGCAGCTGCAGCAGGGCCTGGCCCAGCTGGGCGAGGAAGGCGCGATCCAGGTCTTCAAGCCCGACGCCGGCGGCAACATGCTGCTGGGCGCCGTGGGCCAGCTGCAGTTCGAGGTGGTGCAGCACCGCCTGAAGGCCGAGTACGACGCCGACGTGCGCCTGGAAGGCTGCCAGTACACGGGCGCCCGCTGGATCACGGCCGACAACGCGGCCGACCTGCGCGCCTTCACGGACGCCTACCCGCTGCGCCTGGCGCACGACGCGGCCGATACGCTGGCCTACCTGTGCACCAGCCCCTATGACGTGCGCCTGGCGCAGGAGCGGTTTCCCAAGATCCACTTCCACCCGCTGCGCGAGCATGCGGGCCTGGCCCTGCAGAAGGCGGGCTGAGCGGCGTTGCGGGGCGGCCTCAGGGCCGGTACTCCCACCCATGGGGATTGGTGTCCTTCTGCAAGCACAGCGCCAGCCCCAGCGCCGTGACCGACCCGCTGAAGCACACGAAGGTGGTCTGGTGGGTGCCCCACTCGCGCTGGCAGTGGTGCAGGAAGCCGGCCTTCAGGCGGCCCTGGCGGTGCTCTTCGGCCAGGGCCAGCACGGACGGGTTCCTGGCTTCGGCCTTGAACTCCACGACGAGGTCGCGCCACTCCGGGACCAGGCCATCGAGCTTGCCGGCCGCGCGCTGGCAGACGGCCGCTGAATCGCCGTGCGCCCGCGCCATGGCGGGGGCCGCAGCGCAGCACCCCGCCCACATGAAGAAGAAGATCAAGGCCCCACGCTGCACGACAACTATCTCCCGGACAATGGCGCTCTCTTGCGCAAGAGCCGCAGCATAACGACATACCGCATGCAAGCCCTGAACCTTTGGCCCCCGGAGGCCCGCCGCGACCTGGTGGGCGTTTTCACCGACATCGACGACACCCTGACCACCGAGGGCGCCATCACGCCCGACGCGCTGCAGGCGCTGGCCGACCTGAAGGCGGCGGGCCTCGTGGTCATCCCCATCACCGGCCGGCCGATCGGCTGGTGCGAGCCCTTCATGACCGCAGGCGCGGGCGCGGCCTGGCCCGTGGATGCGATGGTGGCGGAGAACGGTGCCGTGGCGTTTGCGCGGGGCCCGGGCTCCGGGCAGCCGCTGGCCAAGCGCTACCAGCAGGACGCCGCCACGCGCAGCGCCAACCAGGCGCGCATGCGCGAGATCGCGGCCCTGGTGGCGGCCGAAGTGCCCGGCGTGGACTTGAGCAGCGACAGCGCGGGGCGCGAGACGGACATCGCGTTCGACTACGCCGAGTTCGCCCGGCATACGCCCGACACCGTGCAGCGGGTGCTGGCCGTGCTGCAGCGCGTGGGCATGCAGACCACGGTGAGCAGCATCCACATCCACGGCTGCTTCGGTGATTTCAACAAGTGGCAGGGCGCGAACTGGATCGTGCGCGCGCTGTGGGGCCGGGACCTGGCGCAGGAGCTGGACCGCTGGGTGTTCGTGGGCGATTCGGGCAACGACCAGGCGATGTTCGAACACTTCACCCACAGCGTGGGCGTGGCCAACATCGCGCGCTTTGTGCCGCAGCTGCGGCACCTGCCACGCTATGTGACAAAGAGCGAACGCGGCGCGGGGTTTGCCGAGGTGGCGCGGGCCATCCTGTCGGGCCACGGGCGCGGCCAGGCGCCGAGCGCCCAGCGAGCCACCCCTGGGTTTGAATGAAAACACCCCCTGGCACTTGATAGGCAAGCGCCAATAGCTATATATTTTATAGCAAATTAACCGCCCGACCCCACGCGGGTGCGCGGGCAGGCGGCGCGCCAGGACATGTACCGAAGGCCGCGCCGCAAGGCGCCCGGGCGCCTTGCCGCGTCGGCATGCGCTGCTGCACGGCCAGGCGGCTCCGTGGCAACTTTGGCAGGCTTGGCAAGCGTCGCAGGCCTATTCGGCGGGCTGGGGCGGCTTGCCCGCCCCGCGCGGTTTGCGCGCGCGGGTTGCCGCTGCCTTGGCGGGCGCGGCCGCAGGGGCCGCCGCCTTGGACGATGGCGCGGCCGGGGCCCCGGCATCGGCCTGCGCTGCGGCGCCCGCCGCGCCGGCCTTGCGCCCGCCGCTGCTCTTGCGCGGGGTGGATGCCGGGCGGCGGCTGCGGGGCGCGGGTGCCGGCACAGGGGCATCGGGCAGCGCATCGCTCGCGGTCCCTTCCGCCGCCGGCGCCGCCACGGGCGCCTGCACGTGCACGCGCACGGGCTCCTCGTCCGCGAGGTCCTCGCCCTCCTGCGCCGTCTCATGGCCGGATTGCGCCTGGGCCGTCACGGGCGCCGGCAGCTGCTGGCGAAAGTAGCTGCCCACCGGGCGCTCCGGCAGCGCATCGTCGCGCGCGCCGGAAGCCGGCGGCTCGGCACGGGTTTCTGCCGGCAGGTCCTGGCGCGCATCCGGCGGCATCGCCCCGGCGCGCGCAGCGGCATCGCCCCGGCGCCCGCGCGAACGACCGCCACGCCCACCGCCCTCGCTGCCGCCAGCGGATGCCTCCGGCACCGACGCGACCGCATGGAAATCATGGCGGAAGTACCCCGCCCCGCCCTGCCGCTCGGCGGGCGCGTCGGCTCGGCCCACGGGCTCGGCCCCCGTGGCCGCGGAACCGTGGCCACGGAACACATACGCGCCCGATTTCTCGTCGCGCCCGAACTCCAGCAGCCCCCGCGCCTGCGCTTCTTCGAGCAGGTTGCCAAAGGTGCGAAAGCCGTAGTAGCCCTCGCTGAAATCGGGCTTGCGGCGCTTGATGGCTTCCTTGAGCACCGAGGCCCAGATCTTGCCGCTGTCGCCACGCTCGGAGGTCAGGGCCTCGAAGGTCTCCACCGCCAGCTCGACGCCCTGGGCGCGGCGCACCTCCTGGCTTTCCTTGCGATGGCGCTCTTCCTCGGGGGACCGGCGCGGTGCGGGTGCCGCGCCGGGGGGCTGGCGCCGGGCCAGCGCGCGCTGCTTCTCGCGCACGAGGTCGTCGTAGAAGATGAATTCGTCGCAGTTGGCGATCAGCAGGTCGGACGTGGACTGCTTCACGCCCACGCCGATGACCTGCTTGTTGTTCTCGCGCAGCTTGGACACCAGCGGCGAAAAGTCCGAGTCGCCGCTGATGATGACGAAGGTGTTGACGTGCGACTTGGTGTAGCACAGGTCCAGCGCGTCCACCACCAGGCGGATGTCGGCCGAGTTCTTGCCCGACTGGCGCACATGGGGGATCTCGATCAGCTCGAAATTCGCCTCGTGCATGGTCGCCTTGAAGCCCTTGTAGCGCTCCCAGTCGCAATAGGCCTTCTTGACCACGATGGAGCCCTTGAGGAGCAGGCGCTCCAGCACGGGCTTGATGTCGAACTTTTCGTACTGCGCATCGCGCACGCCCAGGGCGACGTTTTCAAAGTCGCAAAACAGGGCCATGCTGATGCTGTCGGAGGGGGATGCCATAAATGCTCGCGGTGTTCCGTTCAATGTTGGGACGGATCATCACACGGAACGTCATACGCCCCTCCAGAGGCCACGTCGCGGTACCGATGAATAGCTTGAGCGCGGACCTTCAGTGACAAAAGTTTGCCAGCGAAACGTCGTAACTGGCGCGTCCCAGGCCAGTGCCCCCGCGCAAGGGCCGCCAAGCCGCTTGCGGCGCTTCACTTCCGTGCGCTGGGGGCGTCCCCCTCCCGCCAGCGCAGCGAGAGAGGGGGAAGCGGCGCAGCCGCTCAGGGGGAGCTCACTTCAACTCGGCTTTGCCAGGCCCAGCTTTTCGACCAGCGCCTTCTCGCGCGTGAAGGTGTCCTGCGCGAATTTCTTGTACGCCGCCGTGCTCATGTACATGGGCACCATGTCGTAGCGGGCCAGGGCCGTGCGGTAGCTTTCCTGCTCCATGGCCTGCTTGAACGCGTCGTGCAGGCGCTTGACCACCGCATCGGGCGTGCCCTTGGGCGCGCCGATGCCAAAGGGCGAGTTCTGCACCAGGTTCAGCCCCAGCTCCTTGAGCGTGGGCGCATCGGGGAACTTGGCCAGGCGCTCGGCGCCCCAGGTGTTGAGCACGCGCAGCTTGCCGGCCTCGACCTGCGGCGCAAAGCCGGTGGAGTCGGCCGCCGCCATGATCTGCCCGCCCAGGATGGACTGCATGAGGTCGGCGCTGCCCTTGTAGGGCACGTGCAGCAGCTCGATGCCCAGCTGCTGCGCGATGAGCTCCATGGTCAGGTGCGGGCTGGTCATGGTGCCGGTGGATCCGTAGCTGAGCTTGCCGGGGTTGGCCTTGGCCCAGGCGACGAAGTGCGTCCAGGTCTTGAGCGGCGAGTCGGCGGGTACCACCAGGCCGAACGCATAGCCCGTGACGTTCAGCACGTAGCTGATGTCCTTGACCGGGTCCCAGTTGATCTTGGTGGTGTAGGGCAGGCGGAACACCCCGAGCGGGATCTGCGCCACCGTGTAGCCATCGGCAGCGGCCGATTGCAGCGCCTGCGCGGGCAGCGTGCCGCCGGCGCCCGGCTTGTTCTCCACGATCACGGGCTGGCCCAGGATCTTGCTGGCGTTGTCGGCCAGGGAGCGCATGGTGATGTCGGTGGGGCCGCCCGCCGGGAAGGCGATCACGAGCTTGATGGGCTTGTTGGGAAAGCTCTGGGCCTGAGCCAGGAATGCGGGGGCGGCGAGGCTGGCGGCTCCCCATTGGATGATCTGGCGGCGTTGCATGGCGGGCTCCTGAAAAGGCAAAACGAAGACCCCTTCATTGGACTGCAGCCACGGCGGCCAGGGCATGCGGAAACCCCCTAGCCGCTGTCGCCAACGCGGCACCCCTGGGCCGCGTTTCGCGCCTCGGTGCCACCGCCAGGGGCGGCGGCCGCCGCCGCTCGCCCGCGCCGCGCCGGTGGGGCGAGCATGGGCCGGAATGGGCTGTCCGCCAACCCCGGGGTTCAAGCCTTGTAGGTGGACAGCAGGATGCTGGTCTCGGTGTTGGCGATGCCGGGCGTGAGGCGGATGCGGCCCAGCGCCGCGTCGAACGCCTCCAGGCTCTCGGCGCGCACCTCGGCCACGATGTCCCAGCGGCCGTTGGTGGTGTGCAGCGTGCCCACCATGGGCTCGCCGCGCAGCGCGCGGATCACCTCGGGCGCGGCGTTGCCCTCCACCGCGATGCTCATCCACGCGCGGATGCGCTGCGGTTCGGAATCCGGCCGCAGGCGCACGGTGTAGCCCACGATCACGCCGCCCTCCTCCATCTTGTGCAGCCGGTTCTGCACCGTGCCGCGCGATACGCGCAGCTTCTGCGCGAGGGTGGCCACGGGGGTGCGCGCGTCGGCGCGCAGGATGCTGAGGATTTCCCGGTCGGTGTCGTCCAGCCTGTTCATAGTGGGCCTCATTGCTATCAGAGTGGCAGATTTTGCAGCATTTTGACCAGTTCTAAGGCTATTGGTTGGCGTGGGCTGCCAGCAAAATTCTCCCACCCCCTTCCTTGCACCCATCCACCGCCATGCCCACACCTGCTTCCGCCCAGGCCCCCCGCGCCGTCGTGATGGTGCGCCCGCACCACTTTCACCCCAACCCGGAAACCGCGCACGACAACGCCTTCCAAACCCGGCCGTGGAACGCCACCGCGGCAGAGACGGCGCTCCAAGCCCATGCCGAAGTCACGCAGGCCGCCGCGCGGCTCGAAGCCGCGGGCGTGCGCGTGCACCTGTTCGAGGACCGGGGCGAGCGCCACGCGCCGGACGCCGTGTTTCCCAACAACTGGTTCTCCACCCACGCGGGCGGGCACGTGGCCGTGTACCCGATGTACGCCGCGAGCCGCCGGCGCGAGCGCCGCAGCGACGTGCTGGACCTGCTCAAGGCCGAGTACCGCGTGCAGGACGTGATCGACTACTCGGGCCTCGAGGCCGACGGCATGTTCCTCGAAGGCACGGGCGCCATGGTGCTCGACCACATCTCCCGGGTCGCCTACACCGCGCAGTCGAACCGCGCCGACCCCGTGGCCCTGGAGCGCTTTTGCACCCACTTCAACTACGAGCCCATGGTGTTCGCCACCGCCGACGCGCGGGGCCAGCCCTGCTACCACACCAACGTGATGCTCTGCGTGGGCACCGATTTCGCGCTGGGCGGGTTCCACATGATCACCGACCCGGCGCGGCGCGAGGCCGTGCGCGAGCGCCTGCGCGAAACCGGGCGCGAGGTGATCGAACTGAGCGCGGCGCAGATCGCCGACTTCGCAGGCAACGCGCTGGAACTCACGGGCGCCCAGGGCCGCGTGCTGGCCCTGTCGTCGCGCGCGGCGGCCAGCCTGGCGCCCGCGCAAAAGGCCGTGATCGAGCGCAGCGCCCGCCTGCTGCCGCTGGCCGTGCCCACCATCGAACTGGCCGGGGGCTCGGTGCGCTGCATGCTGGCGGGCATCCATCTGGCGCGGCGCCATGCCCCCGCACCCACGGGCATTCACATCGAAATGGCCACCAGCGCCGGATGAACAAGCGCGGCGCGCTATATATTCAATAGCAAACTCAATCCCGGGAAGGCGGCGGCAACGCCTGCGTGTGCAGCCGCGCATCGCACCCCACGCCCGAGGCGATCCAGCGCCGCGCCAGCGCCGACAGCGCGCGCACGGCCCAGGGGTGGGCCAGGCCGGTCACGCCGCCGGGGTCGGCCACCATGCCGCACCAGTAGCGCTGGTCGGCATCGCTCCAGCGCAGGGCCGTGCACGGCCCCGTGCGGCGCCGCGACACCAGCATGCCCAGCGGGCAGGGCTCCGCCAGGCAGCACAGCCCGCAGCCATTGCAGGGCGCGCCTTCCGGGGGCTTGGGCGGTGCCTGGGTGTGCAGCCACACCACGGCGTGCGGACCAGGGGATTGTGCGGGCATGGAGAAAGCGGATCGAATGGACCGCGCGCAGCGGCCTCGGGCCGCAGCGCTCAGGCCTGCATTGTGGCGCCATGCACGCATGGGCGCGTGGCGCGCCCGCAGGCCGGCCGCAGGGGCATGCACGCAAAAAAGCCCCGCGCGGCCGGGGCCACGGGGGCTGAACCGGTCGAGAGGACCGGGAGAGGGAGACAAACAAGGGGGAGCGAGCTGCCCCGAAATCAGCAAGGGCGCATCAGCATCCCAGCGGGCGGTTCGGGCGCATGGGGACGATGCCCGAAACCCGCAGCGTGGCGTTGGAGCCGTCGGTGGCGGTGAGCGTCTTGCCGGTGAAGCGCACCTGGTTGCTCTCGCGCACCACGGCCGTGTCGGTGGGCTCGCCGCTCGCGTATTCCTTGCCATCGAAGGTCAGGAACACCTGGTGCAGGCCGGTGGCGTCGGGGCGGTAGCGGATGTCGCCAAAGGCCGTGGCCGACGATCCCACCTTGTTGGCACCGTCGAAGCGGAAGGCGCACAGCTCGGGCACGGAACCGACAGGGTTTTCCTTGTCCACGTCCGTGAGGTTCAGCGTGCCGTTGCCATACACGCCGTTGAGGCCGTCCAGGGTGGCGCTGCTCACGGTGAGCACGCCGGGCTCATTGCTGGGCGTCGGATCGTCGTCATTGCCGCCGCCGCAGGCGACCAGCAGAACGGAGGTGGCTGCAAGGGCAGCGCAGGTCTTGAGCAGTGATTTCATGGTGATGGGTCCGTAGGAGTTGGTGGAGATGTGCGGGGCCGCTGCGCCTGGCGCCAACCCCTGCACTGAATCCTAGAAACCTCACCCCGCGCCGCGCGTGCGCCATGTTCCGCGCCGTGCGTAGGACATGGGCCGACAGTGGCGTGCGCCACCGCCGGGCCCTCCGGTCACCGCGCCAGCACCGCCGCCAGCGCCTTGCCGGTGTGCGTGCCCAGCCGCACCACCTCTTCCGGCACGGTGGCCGCCACGATGCGGCCGCCCTCCCTGCCCCCTTCCGGGCCGAGGTCGATGATCCAGTCGGCCTCGGCGATCACGTCGAGGTCGTGCTCGATCACCACCACGCTGTGGCCGCCGTCGACCAGGCGGTGCAGCACGCGGATGAGCTTGTCCACGTCGGCCATGTGCAGGCCCACCGTGGGCTCGTCCAGAACGTAGAGCGTGTGCGGCACCTTCTGGCCCCGGCGGCCCACCTCGTCGCGCACCTTCGTCAGCTCGGTCACGAGCTTGATGCGCTGCGCCTCGCCGCCCGAGAGCGTGGGCGAGGGCTGGCCCAGCGTGAGGTAGCCCAGGCCCACGTCCTTCAGGAGCTGCAGCGGGTGCGCGATGGAGGGCATGCTGGCGAAGAACTCCACCGCCTCGTCCACCTCCATCTGCAGCACGTCGCCGATGCTCTTGCCGCGCCAGGTCACGGCCAGCGTCTCGGGGTTGAAGCGCGCGCCGTGGCAGGTCTCGCAGGGCACCTTCACGTCGGGCAGGAAACTCATCTCGATGGTGCGCACGCCCGCGCCCTCGCAGCTCGCGCAGCGGCCCTCGCCGGTGTTGAAGGAAAAGCGCCCGGCCGCGTAGCCGCGCGCCTTGGCCTCCAGCGTTTCGGCGAACAGCTTGCGGATGGTGTCCCAGAAGCCGATGTAGGTGGCCGGGCAGCTGCGCGGCGTCTTGCCGATGGGGGTCTGGTCCACTTCGAGCACGCGGTCGATGCTCTCGAAGCCCGACAGGCCCGTGCAGCCCACCAGGGGCGGCGCCTTGCCCGCGTCCATCGCGTCGCGCCCGGCCTTGGTGGCGCGCTGCTGCACCCAGGCCTGTACGTTGGCCAGCAGCACGTCGCGCGCCAGCGTGGACTTGCCCGAGCCGCTCACGCCCGTGACGGCCACCAGGCGGTGCAGCGGCACGGTGGCCGTCACGTCCTGCAGGTTGTGCAGGTGCGCGCCGTGCACGGTAAGCCAGCGGATCGCGGCGCGCGCCTTGGCATCGGCCAGCGCATCGGCCGTGAGCGCCGCCGCCGCCGCGGCCCGCTTCTTGACCGCGGCGCTCTGCCGGCCCTTGGGCACGTCGGCGGGTTCGCCCAGCGCGAGGGCCTCGGCGCTCAGCTCGCTCGGCAGCATGCTGCGGCGCAGCTGCAGCGGGTGTTTCATGGCGTGCAGCAGGTAGCGGCCGGTCTGGGATTCGGGCGCGCCGGTGATGTCGTCCACGCTGCCCTGCGCCACCAGCCGCCCGCCGCGCTTGCCCGCGCTCGGGCCGATGTCGATGATGTGGTCCGCGCGGCGGATGGTGTCCTCGTCGTGCTCCACCACCACCAGGGTGTTGCCCTTGTCGCCCAGCTTGTGCAGGGCGTTGAGCAGGATCTGGTTGTCGCGCGCATGCAGGCCGATGGTGGGCTCGTCGAGCACGTAGCACACGCCCTGCAGGTTGCTGCCCAGCTGCGCGGCCAGGCGGATGCGCTGCGCCTCGCCGCCGCTGAGCGTGGGCGCGCCCCGGTCGAGCGTGAGGTAGGACAGGCCCACTTCCTCCAGGAATTCGAGCCGGCTCTGGATCTCGGGCACGAGGTCGCGGGCGATGTCGGCCTCGCGCCGGCTCATGCCGCCTTCGATCTGCAGGGTCTCGATCCAGCGGCGCACGTCCGTCACCGACAGCGCGGCGATGTCGGTGATGCCGATGCCCGCGAACCGCACCGCGCGCGCCGTGGCGTTCAGGCGCGTGCCCTGGCAGCTGGGGCAGGCGGTGTCGGCCAGGTCTTCCACCTCGGGCTCGGCGAAGGTCTGCTCGCGGCCCTTTTCCTTGTCGTCCTGCACCGAGTCGTCGAACACCTTGCGCTGGTCGCGGGTGAGCTTGACGCCCGTGCCCACGCAATCGGGGCACCAGCCGTGCTTGCTGTTGTAACTGAACAGGCGCGGGTCCAGCTCGGCATAGCTGGTGGCGCACACGGGGCAGGCGCGCTTGGTGGAAAAGGCCTGCAGCTGGCCGATGCCCGCCGTGGGCTGGCCGCTTTCCATGGCGGCGCGCAGGTCGCCGATGCTGCTGAGCACGTGCACCACGCCCTTGCCGTGCGTGAGGGCCTCGGCCAGCGAGGCGCGCAGCAGCGCCTCGTTCCCTGCGGACACCTCGACGCTGGCCACGGGCAGTTCGATGGTGTGCTCCTTGAAGCGGTCGATGCGCGGGAAATGGGTGGTGGGCAGGAAATTGCCGTCCACCCGCAAATGCGTGTAGCCGCGCGGCCGCGCCCAGTCCGCCAGTTCGGTGTACACGCCCTTGCGGTTCATCACCAGCGGCGCGAGCAGCCCGATGTGCTGGCCCCGGAACTGCGTGAGCAGCTGGGCGGCGATGCTCTCGGGCGTCTGCGGCTGCACGGCCGCGCCGTCCTTCACGCAGTGCTGGGTGCCGAGCTTGACGTACAGCAGGCGCAGGAAGTGCCACACCTCGGTGGTGGTGCCCACCGTGGACTTGCGCCCGCCGCGCGACAGGCGCTGCTCGATGGCCACGGTGGGCGGTATGCCGTACACCGCATCCACCTCGGGCCGGCCGGCCGGCTGCACGATGGACCGCGCATAGGCGTTGAGCGATTCGAGGTAGCGCCGCTGCCCCTCGTTGAACAGGATGTCGAACGCGAGCGTGGACTTGCCCGAGCCGCTCACGCCCGTGACCACGTTGAATTGGCCGCGCGGGATGTTCACGCTCAGGTTCTTGAGGTTGTGCTCCTTGGCGTTGACGATTTCAATGGCGTTTTTGGCCGCTGGCGCTTTATCCATGAGCGCAGAGCGCTCCTGTTTTCGTAGCGCCGCGGCTTTTTCGTGCACCGAGTGGCCGCCGATGCCCAGCGTGAGTTCGTAGTCGCGCAGCGCCAGGCCCGTGTGCGAGGTGGCGTGCTGGCGCACGTCCTCGGGCGTGCCCTCGGCCACGACGAGGCCGCCCGCGTCGCCGCCCTCGGGGCCCAGGTCGATGAGCCAGTCGCTCGCGCGGATCACGTCCAGGTTGTGCTCGATGACGATGAGCGAGTGCCCCGCGTCGATGAGCTTGCGCAGCGCGCGCATGAGCTTGGCGATGTCGTCGAAGTGCAGGCCCGTGGTGGGCTCGTCGAACAGGAACAAGGTGCCCTTGCGCGCTATCGTCTGGCGCGACTTGCTTTGCACGCGGGCCGCTTCCGCCAGAAAGCCCGCCAGCTTCAGGCGCTGCGCCTCGCCGCCGCTGAGCGTGGGCACGGGCTGGCCCAGCGCCACGTATTCGAGCCCCACGTCCACGATGGGCTGCAGCGCGCGGATCACGTCGCGGTCGGCGGCGAACAGCGCGGCGGCCTCGGCCACCGTGAGGGCCAGCACGTCGGCCACGTTCAGGGCCCTGCCGCCCCGCTCGATGGTGATCTCCAGGATCTCGGGCCGGTAGCGCTTGCCGTCGCAATCGGGGCAGCGCAGGTACACGTCCGACAAAAACTGCATCTCCACATGCTCGAAGCCCGAGCCGCCGCAGGTCGGGCAGCGCCCGTCGCCGCTATTGAAGCTGAACTTGCTGGCGGTGTAGCTGCGCTGCCTGGACAGCGGCGCCACGGCGTACAGCTCGCGGATGCTGTCCCAGGCGCCCACGTAGCTCACGGGGTTGGAGCGGGCCGTCTTGCCGATGGGCGACTGGTCCACGAACACCACGTCCGAGAGGTGGTCCGCGCCCAGCATGCGGTCGTGCGCGCCCGGCGTGTCGGTGGCCTTGCCGAAGTGGCGCAGCAGCGCGGGGGCCAGCACGTCCTGGATCAGGCTCGACTTGCCCGAACCGCTCACGCCGGTGACGGTGACCAGGCGCTGCAGCGGGAACTCGACCGACACGTTCTGCAGGTTGTGCTCGCGCGCGCCTTCCAGGATGAGGCGCGGCGTGGACTCGGTCACCATGCGCTTGAAGCCGAAGCCCACGTGCTTGCGCCCGCCCAGGTAGGCGCCGGTGAGCGTGTCGGCATGGCGCAGGTCGGCCGTGGTGCCATCGAACACGATCTGCCCGCCCAGGCGGCCGGGGCCGGGGCCCATGTCGATCATGCGGTCGGCCGCGAGCATCACGGCCGGGTCGTGCTCGACCACCACCAGGGTGTTGCCCGCGTCGCGCAGGCGCAGCATGGCCTCGGTGATGCGGTGCATATCGCGCGGGTGCAGGCCGATGCTGGGCTCGTCCAGCACGAACAGCGTGTTGACCAGGCTGGTGCCCAATGCGGTCGTCAGGTTGATGCGCTGCACCTCGCCGCCGCTGAGCGTGCGGCTTTGGCGGTCCAGCGTGAGGTAGCCGATGCCCACGTCGCACAGGTACTTCAGGCGCGTGGTGATTTCTTCATGCAGGAGTTTCAGCGCCTGCGCATCGCCACCGGCCGCGGCGTCGCCCACAGGCAGCTCCATGCGGTCGAAGAAGCGGCGCAGCCGGTCGATGGGCAGCAGCATCAGGTCGTGCAGGCACAGGCCGGGCAGGGCTTCGAGCTGCTCGCGCGACCACAACACGCCCTCGGGCATGAAGCGGCGGGCAGGATCGACCGCGGCGTCCGCATCCTCCTTGCTGCCCACGCGCCAGAGCAGGCTCTCGGTCTTGAGGCGCGCGCCCGCGCAGGTGGGGCACGGCGTGTAGCTGCGGTACTTGGACAGCAGCACGCGGATGTGCATCTTGTAGGCCTTGCTCTCCAGGTACTCGAAGAAGCGCTTGATGCCGTACCACTGCTTGCTCCACTGCCCGTCCTTGTAGCCCGGCGTGCCGCCGATGACCCATTTCTTCTGGTCGTCGGTGAGCTTGTACCAGGGAGTGTCGCGCGGGATGCCGGCCGCCTCGGCATGGCGCATGAGGTCGTCCTGCGCTTCCTTCCAGGCGGGGGTCTGGATGGTCTTGATCGCGCCCGCGCGCAGCGTGAGCCTGTCGTTGGGGATCACGAGGCCGTAGTCCACGCCGATCACGCGGCCGAAGCCCCGGCAGCTCTCGCAGGCGCCCACGGCGGAGTTGAACGAGAACATCGAGGGAATGGGGTCGCTGTAGCGCAGGTCGCTGTCGGGGCAGTGCAGGCCGGTCGAGAAGCGCCACAGCTCGGGCTCGCCCTCGTCCACGAGGCGGTACACGTTCAGGCGCCCCGTGCCGCGCTTGAGCGCGACCTCGATGGCCTCGACCACGCGCGCCTTCTCGGCGTGGCCCAGGCGGAACCGGTCGGCCACCACATCGAGCACCTTGCGCGGGCCCGTGGACGTGGCCACCTCGCGCTCGGCCTGCACCTTGGTGAAGCCGCTGGCGGACAGCCACTGCTCGACCTGCTCGGCCGACGTGCCGCCCGGCAGCTCCACGGGGAATGTCAGCACGATGCGGGGGTCGCCGGCCTCGGCGCCGCGGCGCTGCAGCTCGGCGTAGATGGTCTCGGGCGAGTCGTGGCGCACCGGCTGGGCGGTCTGCTTGTCGAACAGCTGTCCGGCGCGCGCGAACAGGAGCTTCAGGTGGTCGTTGAGCTCCGTCATCGTGCCCACAGTGGAGCGGCTGGAGCGCACGGGGTTGGTCTGGTCGATGGCGATGGCGGGCGGCACGCCCTCGACCTTGTCCACCGCCGGCTTGTCCATGCGGTCGAGGAACTGGCGCGCGTAGGCGCTGAAGGTCTCCACGTAGCGGCGCTGGCCCTCGGCGTACAGCGTGTCGAACACCAGGCTGGACTTGCCCGAGCCGCTGGGGCCGGTGACCACGGTGAGCTCCCCCGTGCGGATGTCCAGATCCAGGTTCTTGAGGTTGTGCTGGCGTGCGCCGCGGATACGGATCAGTCCCTGGGTCATGGAGGCAGTCTTTTTCGAGGGTGAGGCGGGACATTCTAGGCACCGCCACGGACCCCGTCCGGCCATGCCGCAATAGCCCCTGATCGCACATCTGCTGACAAGTCCTGTCACACCTTCGGGTTATGCCGATTCGCAAACCGAGGACATTTGTCTAGAGTGGCCGGACAATTCAAAGGAGACGACCATGCACACATGGACACAATGGGGAGCCGCGACCGCCCTGGCCGCCGCGCTGTGCGGCACCGGCCATGCCCAGATCCTGATCGGCCAGACCGCGGGCTTCTCCGGGCAGGTGGCGGCGGGCGTGAAGGAGACCACCGATGGCGCCCTGCTGCACATCGAGGCCGTCAATGCCAAGGGCGGTGTCCACGGCCAGAAGATCGAGCTGACCTCGCTGGACGACAAGTTCGACCCCAAGCTGGCCGCCGCGAACGCGCGCAAGCTGATCGAGGAGAACAACGTGTCCGCGCTGTTCCTCACGCGCGGCACGCCCCACACCGAAGCCATCATCCCCCTGCTGGAGAAGCATGGCGTGGCGCTGGTGGGCCCGTCCACGGGCGCGATGGTGCTGCACCAGCCGGTGCGCAAGTACATCTTCAACGTGCGCGCCACCTACCAGCGCGAGGCGGAAAAGGCCATGACCCACCTGGCCTCCATGGGCATTTCGCGCATCGCCGTGGTGTACGCGGACGACAGCTTTGGCGCCGACGGCGTGGCCGGCGCCCAGAAGGGCCTGGCGGCCGCCAAGCTCACGCCCGTGGTGCTGGAAAAGTTCGACCGCGCCAAGCCCGATTTCGCGCCCATCGCGGCCAAGGTGGCCAAGGCCGATACCCAGGCCGTGCTGATGATCGCCTCGGGTTCAGCCGTGGTGGACGCAGGCAACGCGCTGCGCGGCGCGGGCTCGGCCGCGCAGATCGTGACGCTGTCCAACAACGCCTCGGGCGGCTTCATCAAGAGCCTGGGGAACAACGCGCGCGGCGTGATCGTGACGCAGGTGTATCCCAATGAGCGCGCGGTGACCTATGCCATGGTGAAGGAGGCCCAGGAACTCGCGCGGGCCAAGGGCCTCACCGAGATCACGCCCGCCATGCTGGAGGGTTTTGCCGCGGCCAAGGTGCTGGTGGAAGGGCTCAGGCGCGCCGGCCCCAAGCCCAGCCGCGAAAAGATCCATGCGGCGCTCGAGAGCATCCGGAAGCTGGACCTGGGCGGCCTGGAGGTCTCCTATGGCCCGGACGACCACACGGGCCTGGACTTCGCGGACTTGTCCATCATCGGCACCGACGGCAAGTTCCGCCGCTGAAGTGTTGCGAAATACCCGCAAACCCGGGAAGAAATTGTTGACAAATCAGTGAAAACACCCCCTGGCCGCTACGCACTTCTACGGATGCCCTGCGGTGCCCAGTCCCTAAACTCGGGCACCTCAATGAAGAGAGGAGCACCATGACAGTCCCTGGCACCCTTGCGAAATGCGCCGCCGCGCTGCTCACCCTGGCGCTCGGCGCGGCCCAGGTCCACGCGCAGATCCTCATCGGCCAGACGGTGGGCATCACCGGCTCCGCCGCCGCCACGGTGGCCGAATCCATGCGGGGTGCCGCCCTCTACCTCGACCACGTCAACAGCAAGGGCGGCGTGGGCGGCCAGAAGGTGGAGGTCGTGTCGATGGACGACAAGTTCGACCCCAAGCTGACGCTGGAGAACACCCGCGCCCTCATCGAGGAGAAAGGCGTGATCGGGCTGTTCATGACGCGCGGCACGCCCCACACCCAGGGGATCATTCCGCTGCTGGAACAGCATGCCGTGCCGCTGGTGGGGCCCTCCACGGGCGCCATCGCGCTGCACCAGCCGGTGAACAAGTACATCTTCAACGTGCGCGCCCCCTACCAGCGCGAAGTGGAAAAGGCCATCACCCACCTCAACACCCTGGGCATCAAGCGCATCGGCGTGGTGCATGTGGACGACACCTTTGGCGCCGACGGCCTGGCGGGCGCGCAGTCCGGGTTCAAGGCCAACCAGCTGGAAGCCCTCTTCGTCGAGAAGTTCGACCGCGCCAAGCCCGACTACAGCGCCATCGCCCCGCGCGTGGCACAGAAGGAGCCCCAGGCCATCATCTTCATCGGCACGGGCGCGGCCGTGGTGGACGGCATCAAGGCGCTGCGCGCCGCCGGCGCGACCGGGCAGATCGTGACGCTGTCCAACAATGCCTCGGGCGGCTTCGTCAAGGCGCTGGGCGAACAGGCCCGGGGCGTGGTGGTCACGCAGGTGTTCCCGTCGGAGCGGTCCTTGAACTACGCGGTGATCAAGGAGGCCATGGACCTGGTGCGCGCCAGGAACCTGGGCGAGCTGACCCCCGCCATGGTGGAAGGCTTCGTGAGCGCCAAGGTGCTCGTGGAAGGCTTGAAGCGCGCGGGCGCCAAGCCGGACCGCGCCAGGCTGCAGGCCGGGCTGGAGAGCATCCGGAAATGGGACCTGGGCGGGCTGGAACTGAGCTACAGCGCCACGGACCACAGCGGGCTGGATTTCTCCGACCTGTCCATCATCGGAAGCGACGGCCGCTTCAAGCGCTGAGCAAGGCCCCCGCAAAAGAAAAAAGCCCGAAGCCAGTGGCTTCGGGCTTTTTCATGGAGGCCCGCAGGGCCCCGGGGCACGCACCCCGCGTCCCGGGGCCGCCATGGACTCAGCGCATCACTGCGCGCTGGCGGCCGAAGCCGGCGCCGACGCGGGCGCAGCCGCCGCCGGCGCGCTGGCCGCAGGCTCGGGCGCATGCACGGCATCGGCGCCGTGCTTCTCGCCGCCCATGTCGGCCTTGTCGCCCGCCTTGATGATCACGTACATCGACAACGCGGCGAACAGGACGAAACCAACAACAATCTTCCACATATCAATATCTCCTTGGATGGGTTTGTTCAATCAAGGGGCCTGGAGCGCGGCGTTGTAGGTTGTACTGGTGCAGCACAAGCCCCTTGATGGAACACAGGGCCCGACCCTTGCGGGGCGGGCCCTGCACACCGATCAGAAACGGTCAGTCGTTGGCGTAGATGTCAACGTCCTTGGTTTCCTTGACGAACAGGCCGCCGATCACCACGGTGGCGCCCGCGATGATGATGGGGTACCACAGGCCGTTGTACATGTTGCCGGTCTGGGCCACGATGGCGAATGCCGTGGTGGGCAGCAGGCCGCCGAACCAGCCGTTGCCGATGTGGTACGGCAGGGACATGGACGTGTAGCGGATGCGGGTGGGGAACATTTCCACCAGCATGGCGGCGATGGGGCCGTACACCATGGTCACCAGCAGCACCAGGTAGGTCAGGATGACCGTGACCATGACCTTGTCGATGCGGGCGGGATCGGCCTTGGTGGGGTAGCCGGCGGCCTTCAGCGCATCGGCCACGGCCTTCTTGAACTCGCCGTCCTTCTTCTTGGCTTCGTCAGCGGGCAGGCCCTTGCTGGAGTACGAGGTGATGACCGTCTCGCCGATCTTGATCGAGGCGGGCGTGCCGGCGGCGGACGTGGCGTTCTCATAGCTCACCGAAGCGCCAGCCAGAACCTGCTTGGCGATGTCGCACGAGCTGGTGAACTTGGAGGTGCCGGTGGGGTTGAACTGGAACGAGCATTCCTTGGGGTCTGCCGTCACGATCACCTGGTTCTTGGCCTGTGCTTCGGCCAGGGCGGGGTTGGCCGCCTTGGTCAGCGCGCCGAACACGGGGAAGTACGTCAGCGCGGCGAGCAGGCAGCCCGCCAGGATGATGGGCTTGCGGCCGATCTTGTCCGACAGCGCGCCGAACACGATGAAGAACGGCGTGCCGATCAAGAGCGACACGGCCACGAAGATGTTGGCGGTGGCGCCATCGACCTTCAGCGCCTGCGTCAGGAAGAACAGCGCATAGAACTGGCCCGAGTACCACACCACGGCCTGGCCGGCGGTCAGGCCCACCAGCGCCAGGATCACGATCTTCAGGTTCTTCCACTGGCCGAAAGACTCGGTCAGCGGCGCCTTGGAGGTCTTGCCTTCGGCCTTCATCTTCTGGAAGGCGGGGGATTCGTTCATCGACAGGCGGATCCAGACCGAGATGGCCAGGAGCAGGATCGACACGATGAACGGGATGCGCCAGCCCCAGTCGGCGAAGGCTTCCTCGCCCATGGCCGTGCGGGTGCCCAGGATCACCATCAGCGACAGGAACAGGCCCAGCGTGGCCGTGGTCTGGATCCAGGCCGTGTAGGCGCCGCGCTTGCCGTGCGGGGCATGCTCGGCCACGTAGGTGGCCGCGCCGCCGTACTCACCGCCCAGCGCCAGGCCTTGCAGCAGGCGCAGTGCGATCAGGATGACGGGAGCCGCCACGCCGATCGATGCATACGTGGGCAGGATACCCACGATGAAGGTCGACAGGCCCATGATCAGGATGGTGACCAGGAACGTGTACTTGCGCCCGATCATGTCGCCCAGGCGGCCGAAGAAGATGGCGCCGAAGGGGCGGACGATGAAGCCCGCGGCAAACGCCAGCAGCGCGAAGATGAACGCCGAGCCGGCATCCAGGCCGCTGAAGAACTGCTTGGCGATGATGGCCGCGAGCGAGCCGTACAGATAAAAGTCGTACCACTCGAAAACGGTGCCGAGGGACGACGCGAAGATGACCTTCCTCTCTTCGGGCGACATCGGCCGCGGTGCGGGATGAACGGTTGCCATGGTGTGTGTCTCCTGTTGGTTGTTCAGACCGCGCTGCGGCGGGCTGCACGCATTCTTGGAGATGGCACTGACCACGCTCTGACGCGAAACCAACACGAGCTTTCACCAAACTGACCGCTCTCTGACAACTTAGGGTGAAACCCGCAGCGCCCCTTTCAGCATCCGGAAATCGCTCACACCTTGCCGGGTAAACCCGATGGGAGCTGGCTGACAGCCTCCCAGCCCGGACCGTCGAACCACGCGTCGCCGTCGAGGTACGCGCGCAGCATCGGCAGGCCGTCGAGGCCCCAGAACAGCTTGCCGTCCACCTCGAACGCCGGCACGCCAAAAACGCCCGCCGCCTGCGCGGCTTCGGTGTTGGCGCGCAGCAGGGCCTTGGGGCCATCGCTGGCCGCATCCTCGCCGGGCCGCAGCTGGTCCGCGAGTTGCGTGGCCAGATCGGCCAGGCGCGCCGGGTCGAGCGCATCGTGCCCGCCCTGCCACACATGGCGCAGCACCGTGCCGGCCACGAAGCGGTTGATGTGGCCGTCGTCGCTGCAGGCCAGCGCCGTGCGCAGCAGGGGCAGCGGGTTGAACGGATGGCGCGCGGGCATCTGCAGCGGCGTGCCCTGCGCGTGGCCCAGCCAGGTCACATGGCGGTAGGTCCAGTCGCGCTTGGGGGCGATGCCCGCCGGCCCGGGGTTGGCATGCTGCTGCAGCAGCGCACCCAGCAGCACGGGCTGGTAGGCCACGCTGTAGCTCAGCCCCTGCAGCGCCTCGGGCAGGCGCTCGAACGCCAGCCAGGCGTAGGGGGACACGAAGTCCAGGTAAAAGGTGATGCGCTTCACGGCGATGTCTCCTGTGCCTTCTGCGGGGCGGCCGGGATGCCAGCGCGGCCCAGCAGCTGCGCCCAGATGCCCCGGCGCAAACTGGCGTCGGCACGCGACCAGATGCGGATCTCGTCGAGCGTGCGAAAGCAGCCTTCGCAATGGCTGCGGTCGGGCGACATGCGGCACACCGAGATGCACGGCGAGGGCACGGGCTCCATGCTCCGGGCATCAAAATGGCCGCCAGCGCCCAACTGGCGGGCGCGATCAGCTAGCAAATCAATAGCATTCATGCGGCGGGCTGCACGCTGGTGTCCACGGGCGCCTGCACCACGTCGACCACGGGCGCCCCGGTCAGGCGCTGCAGGTCGCCCGGATGCAGCGCAAACACGCTGTGCGGATGCCCGGCCGCCGCCCACACCACGTCAAAGCGCAGCAGGTCCTGGTCGATCAGCGTGACGGGCGGCGTGGCATGCGCCACGGGTGACACGCCGCCGATGGAAAAACCGGTGCGCGACTTCACGAACTCGGCGTCCGCCCGGCCGATCTTGCCGCCCACGTGGGCCTCGACCTTTTTCTCGTCCACGCGCCGGTCGCCCGACGTGACCACGAGCACGGCCACGTCGTCGCTCTTGCGCCGGAAGATGATGCTCTTGGCCACCTGCCCCACGAGGATGCCCAGTGCATCGGCCGCCTGCTGCGCGGTGCGCGCGGCGTCGTCGAGCATCTGGGGCATGTGGGGATGGCCCTGCGATTGCAGCGCCGCGGCCACGCGCTGCACGCCGTCCGGCAAATTCTTCAGTTCAGCTCCGCACACGGTAGTTTTCTCCTGCGCCGATGGCGCTATCCCGCGCGTTTGGTCAGCAGTGCATTCGCTGCGCGGGAATTGGGTTTACGGTTCAGGAAGCCACTGATGTAGGCCCCCGCATCGATGAGCTTATCAAGATCGATGCCGGTCTCGATGCCCATGCCGTGCAGCATGTAGACCACGTCTTCCGTCGCCACGTTGCCCGTGGCGCCCTTGGCGTACGGGCAGCCGCCCAGGCCCGCCACGGAGGACTGGTAGTTCCACACCCCCAGCTCCAGCGCGGCCAGCGTGTTGGACAGCGCCTGACCGTAGGTGTCGTGGAAGTGGCCAGACACATCGTCGATGCCGAAATGCTTCAGCGTCGCTTCCAGCGCGCGCTGCACCTTGCGCGGCGTGCCCACGCCGATGGTGTCGGCCACGTCCACGCGCTGCACGCCGATGCCCTGGAGCAGGCCGGCAAGGTACTCCACGCGCCCGGGGGCGATCTCGCCCTCGTACGGGCAGCCCACGGTGCAGCTCATCGCGCCGCGCACGCCGATACCGGCCGCCAGCGCCGCCTCGACCACGGGCGCGAAGCGCTCGATGCTCTCGGCGATGGAACAGTTGATGTTCTTCTGGCTGAACGCCTCGCTGGCCGAGCCGAAGACCACGATCTCGTCGGGCCGGTCCGCCACCGCGGCTTCATAGCCCTTGAGGTTGGGCGTGAGCACCGAGTAGCGCACGCCGGCCACGCGGTTCACGCCCTGCATCACCTCGTGGTTGTCGGCCATCTGCGGCACCCACTTGGGGCTCACGTAGCTCGTGACTTCGATCTCTTTGAGGCCCGCGTCCTGCAGGCGGTGCACCAGGGCGATCTTGACGTCGGCGGGCACGGGCGATTTTTCGTTCTGCAGCCCGTCGCGCGGACCGACATCGATGAGTTTGACGCGAGAAGGAATGCTCATGGGCGGCTACCTGAAAGAAAGGGAAACGGGAAACAGGCCGGGCCCTGGCGGCGGCAGCGCCCGGGCGGCGCCGCTGCAGCCCGGGCACCACGGCCGGGAACAGGCCTTCTATTGTCCGGGCTTCGCGGGGACGGCACCACCCCATATCCTGCCAGACCCTTCCCCGCTCCTGCCATTGCGGCGCCGGCGTCCGGGGCCTCAGCGTGCAGCCCCCTCCTCCATCTCCTGGCGCAGCAGCGCCACCATCTGCACCGCCGCCAGCGACAGGCGCCGCCCGCGCAGCGTGACCAGGCCGATGGGCCGGCGCAGCGAGGGCAGCTTGAGCGGACGGGCCACCACCTCGGGCCGGCGCACGACCTGCGCGGCCAGCTCGGGCAGCGCGCTCACGCCCAGCTGCGCCGCCACCATGGCCGCGATGGTGGCCAGGTGCTCCACCTCGTAGCGCGGCGCAAAGCGGATGCGGTGCGTGAGCAGCGCCTCGTCGGCGTACTGGCGCACGCTGGTGCCGGCGGGCATGGAGATGTGCGGCAGGTCCGCCACGTCGGCCCAGCCCAGGGCACCGCGGCCGCGCGCCAGCGGGTGGGCGCGGGCCAGCAGCAGCACGAAGCGGTCGGACGACAGCGGGGTGTAGTCGAGGTCGGCATACGCCGGGTTGGCCGCGGTGAGCGCGAAGTCCACGCGCCCTGCGCGCACCATGTCGAACGCCGGGCCCGCCAGGCTGTCGAACAGCTCCAGGTGCACGCCCGGGTGCCCCGCCGCAAAGCGCGCGAACGCACGGGGCACCACGCCCGCTGCCAGCGACGGCAGCGCCGCCAGCGCCAGCCGCCCCACCTGCACCTGGGCCACGGCCTGCACGCGGCGCACGGTCTCATCCATCTGGTGGCGCAGAAAGCGGGCCTGCTCGGCAAACACCTCGCCCGCCTGCGTGAGCTGCACCGTGCGCGTGGTGCGGTCGAACAGCCGGGCGCCCAGCATCTCTTCGAGCCGTGCGAGCGTGCCCGACACCGCCGACTGCGACAGGTGCATCTGCAGCGCGGTGCGCCGAAAGCTCAGCGTGTCGGCCAGCGCCAGGAACACATCGACCTCGCGGGCCGACCAATTGATCTTCATGGCCGATCAGTCTATCGAAAAATACGTCTGGACCGCGCAATGCCGCCTGCCTAGACTGCACCGCAAGACAACACAAGGAGACAGCAGCATGGACATCAGTTCGCCGCGCAATGCACGCACGGTGGTCGTGGGCGGGGGCACCATGGGCGCCGACGTGGCCGTGGTCCTGGCCCGCGGCGGCGCCCGGGTCACGGTGGTGGACCCGCACACCGCGCGGCGCGATCTGCTCTTGCCGCACATTGCCGCAGAACTCGACGCCGCCGGCCTGGCCACGAGCGCGGGCCCGGTGGAGGTGTGCGCCAGCCTGCAGGACGTGGCCTGGGACGGCGTGGTGCTGGTGGTCGAATGCATTACCGAACAGCTGGCCGCCAAGCAGCAGCTGTTCGCCGAGCTGGTGGCCCTGGCGCCGGCCAGCGCCGTGCTGGCCAGCAACAGCTCGGGCTTTCCGATCAGCGCCATTGCACAGGGCCTGCCCAGCGCGCAGCGCATGCTGGGCCTGCACTTCTTCATGCCGGCGCACCTGGTGCCGCTGGTGGAGGTGGTGCTGGGCGAGCGCAGCGACCCCACGCTGGGCCAGTGGCTGCACGGCTTCATGCGCCGCTGCGGCAGCGTGCCGGTGCTGGTGAAGAAAGACAAGCCGGGCTTTCTGGCCAACCGCATGCAGCATGCGCTGTCGCGCGAGGCGTTTGCGCTCATCGACGAAGGCATCGCGTCGCCCGAAGACGTGGACGCCGCCGTGCGCTTTGGCTTTGGCTTCCGCTTCCTGGCGGCGGGGCCGGTGCTGCAGCGCGACCACGCGGGCATCGAGGTGCACTGCGCGGCCGCGGCCACCATGTATCCCACGCTTTCCAACACCGACGTGCCCGCCCAGGCGCTGCGCGACCGCGTGGCCAAGGGCGAGCTGGGCATGAAGACCGGCAAGGGCTTCTTCGACTGGCCCGAGGACCGCAAACGCGCCGAGCGCACCCGCTACGACACGCTGCTGCGCCAGGGCCTGGCCCTGCTGGCCAGCGAGCTGCCTGCCATCGAGCCCGCCAGCACACACACCACGCCGGGAGCCACGCCATGAACGCCTCCAGCCAATGGCCTGACCCGCTGATCGTCACCGTGGCGCCCAACGGTGCCTACAAGCTGCCCAGCGACCACCCCGCCGTGCCGACCACGCCGGCCACGCTGGCCGCCACCGCCAAGGCCTGCCTGGAGGCGGGCGCGGCCATGATCCACATGCACATCCGCGACGCCCAGGGCCGCCACAGCCTGGACGTGGACAGCTACCGCGAAGCCCGGCGCGTGGTGCAGCACGCGGTGGGCGATGCGATGGTGGTGCAGGTCACGAGCGAAGCCGCAGGCGTGTACCGTGCCCCGGCGCAGATCGCGATGGTCGAGACGCTGCAGCCCGAGGCCGTGTCCATCGGCCTGCGCGAGATCGACCAGCCCGAGATCGGCGAGACGGGGCTGCAGCGCTTCTTCACCGGCCTGGTGCAGCGCCGCTGCATGGTGCAGGTCATCCTGTACGACGTGGCCGACCTGCGCCGCTGGCAGGCGCTGCGCGCCAGCGGCGTGGTGCCCGATGCGCCGTGGTTTTTGCTGTTCGTGCTGGGCCGCTACAGCGCGGGCCAGACCTCGAGCCCGCGCGACCTGCTGCCCTTCCTGGCCGCCCACGACGGGCCCGAGCCCTGGGCCGTGTGCGCGTTCGGCGCGGCCGAGAACACCTGCATCACCGCCGCCGCGGTTTTTGGCGGGCATGCCCGCGTGGGGTTCGAGAACAACCTGCTGCGCAAGGACGGCAGCACCGCGCCCGACAACGCGGCCCTGGTGCGCCAAGCGGTCGAGGCCGCGGCAGCGCTGGGGCGGCCGCTGGCCACGGCGCGGGACATCCGCCAGCGCTTCGGCGCGGGCTGAGCCCCTTGCACGCCTCTGCACTTCCTCATCCCCCATCCACCCCATCAGCCCGCGCCAGACGGGCCTTCATCCATCCGCAGGAGACACCATGCAACAACACCCCACCGCCCCCGCTCACGCCCCGCAGGCACTCCAGGCCACGCGGCGCACGGCCATCCGCCTGGCGCTTGCCGTGCCCGCCACCTGGGCCCTGGCCCTGGGCATGGCAGGCCACGCCGTGGCCCAGGCGGCCCCGGCCGCCTTCCCCACCAAGACCATTCGCTTCGTGGTGCCCTACCCGCCCGGAGGCCCCACCGACCTGATGGCGCGCATGCTGCAGCCCGAGCTGCAAAGCCGCCTGGGCGTGACCGTGGTGGTGGACAACAAGGGCGGCGCGGGCGGCAACTCCGGCAGCGCCGAGGTGGCCAAGCAGGCGCCCGCCGACGGCCACACCCTGCTGCTGGCCGCCAGCGGCCCGATGGCGGTGAACCCGTCGCTGTACGCCAGCATGCCGTTCAACCCACTGACCGACCTGGTGCCCGTGGTGCAGCTGTCGGCCTTTCCGCTGGTGCTGGAAGTGCACCCCTCGCTGGGCGTGAAGACCTTGCCGGAACTCATCGCCATGGCCAAGGCGGGCAAGCCGGTGCTGAGCTTTGCATCGGCCGGCAACGGCACGCCGCAGCACCTGGCGGGTGAGCTGTTCAACACCACCGCCCACGTGAAGATGGGCCACATTCCGTACCGCGGCGCGGGCCCCGCGCTCAACGACTTGCTGGGCGGCCAGGTGAACGTGATGTTCGACATCGTGGGCAGCTCGCTGCCGCACCTCCAGTCGGGCAAGCTCATCCCGCTGGCGGTCACGTCGGCCGAGCGCGCCAAGGTGCTGCCCAACGTTCCCACCATGGCCGAAGCGGGCGTGCCGGGCTACCAGATCACCGGCTGGCACGGCATCGCCGTGCGCGCGGGCACGCCGCAGGCCACCGTGGACAAGCTCAACGCCACGGTGAATGCGATCTTCAAGGAACCCGCCTTCCGCGCCAAGTGGGAGGCCATCGGCACGCCGGTGGTGGCGGGCACGGCCGCAGACTTCGGCGCGCTGATCAAGGCCGACGCGCAGCGCCTGGGCAAGCTGGTGCGCGATGCGGGCGTGACGATGGATTGACGGGCTGCCAGCCAGGGGCTCAGGGCGGTGGGGCCGCGGCCCTCGGGCGCAGGCGCAGCAACAGCCAGCCCGCCGCCATGCCCACGGCACCGAACAGCAGCATCACGACGCCGATGAAGCTCCTGATCGTGGTGGAGCTGCTGATCTCGGCCTGCGCGGGGTCCTTGGCGGGATAACGCACCGTGACCGCCTCGCCGACCTTGTGCACCGCCTGAAGCTGGCGCGCCACCGAGTCCGTGAAACGCAGGGTTCGCCCGTCGCCCGCCACGAATTCCACGATGCTCTTCCGGGCGAGCGCCTTGCGGTGGGAGGGGCCGACAAAGGTCTCCTCATGCGCCACCACGCGGCCCTGGGCGGTGAGCGTGCCGCCCAGCAGGCTCATGCCCGAGGCCAGCAGCCACGCCGCGCCCAGCGCGGTCAGGGCACCGGGCACCAGCAGGAACCAGCCCAGGAAGCCAAGCAAGCCGCGAAAGGTTGACGTGTTCATGCCCCCATTTTCAACGCTGGAGACACCGCCGGCCAGCGGCCTCAGTACCCACGCCCGGGGTTCACCACGCCAGCGACCGCCTCGCCCCGCTGCAGCGCGGCCATCTTGCGCGCGATCTGGGCAATGCTCTCCTCGCGCAGCGTGCGCGCCGAGGTGTGGGGGGTGACGGTGATGCGCGGGTGGCTCCAGAACGCGTGGCCCGCGGGCAGCGGCTCGGTGCGGAACACATCGAGCGTGGCGCCGGCCACGTGGCCGCTGCCGATGGCCGCCAGCAGGTCTTCGTCCACGAGGTGCGCGCCGCGCGCCACGTTGATGACGTAGGCGCCCGGCAGCAGGCGGCCCAGCGTTTCCTTGTTGATGACATTGGCCGTGTCGGGCGTGAGCGGCAGCAGGTTGACCAGCACGCGGCTGGCCGCCAGGAAGTCGTGGAACTGCTCCGCGCCACTGAAGGCGCGCACCCCTTCGATGGCCTTGGGGCTGCGGCTCCAGCCGTTGACCGGGAACTCGAACTGCGCCAGCGCCTTGGCCACGCGCTCGCCCAGCACGCCCAGGCCCATCACGCCAATGGGGTAGTCGCCACGCAGGCGCGGCTTGCGGTAGCCCCAGCGCCCGGCCGCCATGTCGGCCTCGTAGCCGTCGAACTCGCGAAAGTGGCGGATGACCGCATGGCACACGTACTCGGCCATCTGTACGGCCATGCCCGCATCGTCGAGCCGCACCACCAGCGCACCGGGCGGCAGGCGCAGCTTGAGCAGCGCATCCACGCCCGCCCCGATATTGAACAGCGCCTTGAGGCCTGGCTGCTCGTCCATGAACTGCTGGGGCGGCGCCCAGACCACGGCGTAGTCGCCCTGCGGCGCGCCGGGCTGCCACACGGAAATATCAGCGCCGGGCAATGCGGCGGAAAGCCCCTGGAGCCAGGGGTCGGCCTTGGTGTCGGTACAGCAGAAGGTGATTTTCATGGCGCCCAAGCGTAACGGCATTGCCCCCCGCGCGCTGTCGCATGCGGGGTGCCCTGCGGCCGCCTACGCCTTTTCGGCCACCACCAGCTTGAGCAGCTCCGCGCCTTCGGTCACCTGGTCGCCCGGGGCGTACAGCAGCTCCTGCACCACGCCGTCGGCGGGCGCGGCAATGGTGTGCTCCATCTTCATGGCTTCCATCACCGCCAGCGGCTGGCCCTTGGTGACGGCATCGCCCGCCTTGACGGCAAAAGACACCACCTTGCCGGGCATGGGGGCCGTGAGGCGCCCGCCTTCGGCCGCTGCCTCGCCCGCATGGGCCAGCAGGTCGATGGCGGTGATCTGCGTCGCGCCGCGCGGGGTGAACACATGGTCCACCTCGCCCTGGGCGTACACCGCAGCGCGGGTGCGCTGGCCTGCGAACTGCAGTTCGATGGCGCCGCCTTGTTCCGCGAATTCCAGCGGCCCTGCCACGGCCGCATCGCCCTCGCCAACCGCCAGGTGCAGCGCGCCGTCACGTTCATAGGTAAGCCAGGCCTTGGCGTGCTCGCCGCCAAACTCGAACTCGAAGCGGCGGCGCGTGAGCGCGTGCGAATGAAAACCGTCGCGGCGGCTGAAGGGGTCCACGCCTTCGCTGGCGCGTTCATGCAGCACCGTCTGCGCCACGGCGGCTGCGGCGGCCAGGGGCAGGCCCACCGGCTCCTGGTGGAACAGCACCGCCTGCTCGCGCGGGATCAGCGCGGTGTCAAGCTGCGCGTTCGCAAACGCACCGGTGCGCGCCACGCGGCGCAGGAACTGCACGTTGGTCGCCAGGCCCACGATGTGCGTCTGCGCCAGGGCCTCGTCCAGCCGCGCCAGCGCCTGCTCGCGCGTGTCGCCGTGCACGATGAGCTTGGCCACCATGGAGTCGTAGAACGGGCTGATCGCATCGCCCTGGCGCACGCCGGAGTCCACGCGCACCGCGCCCCGCTCGAAGGTCACGCACTCGGGCAGCGCGTACACGTTGAGCGCGCCGGTGGCGGGCAGGAAGTTGTTGTCGGGGTTCTCGGCGCAGATGCGCGCTTCGATCGCATGGCCGGTGATGCGCAGCGCGTCCTGTGTCAAAGGCAGCGGCTCGCCAGACGCCACGCGCAGTTGCCACTCCACCAGATCGAGCCCCGTGATGGCCTCGGTCACCGGGTGCTCCACCTGCAGGCGGGTGTTCATTTCCATGAAGTAGAACTTCATCTGGTCGGGCCGCTCGTAGCCGCCCGGCTGCTCCACGATGAACTCCACCGTGCCCGCGCCCACGTAGTTCACGGCCTTGGCAGCGGCCACGGCGGCTTCGCCCATCTGCGCGCGCAGTTCCGGCGTCATGCCGGGGGCGGGGGCTTCTTCCAGCACCTTCTGGTGGCGGCGCTGCACGGAGCAGTCGCGCTCGAACAGGTAGACGCAGTTGCCGTGCGTGTCGCCAAACACCTGGATCTCGATGTGGCGCGGGCGCTGCACGTATTTTTCGACCAGCACCGCGTCGTCGCCAAAGCTGTTGATGGCCTCGCGCTTGCACGATTCGAGCGCGGCGGCGAAGTCCCCGCTGTGGTCCACCGCGCGCATGCCCTTGCCGCCGCCGCCGGCGCTGGCCTTGATGAGCACGGGGTAGCCAATGCGGTCGGCCTCGCGTTGCAGCAGGGCCGGGTCCTGGTCACTGCCGTGGTAGCCGGGCACCAGGGGCACGCCGGCCTTTTCCATGAGCTGCTTGGACTCGGCCTTGAGGCCCATGTCCTTGATGGCCGAGGGTGGCGGGCCGATGAAGACCAGGCCTGCGGCCGCGCAGGCGTGGGCGAAGTCCTCGTTCTCGGACAGGAAGCCGTAGCCCGGGTGGATGGCCTGTGCACCCGTGGCCTGGGCGGCTTCGATAATGCGCTCCCAGCGCAGATAGCTGTCCTTGGGCGCGCTGCCACCGATGTGCACGGCCTCGTCGCACACGGCCACGTGCTTGGCCTTGGCGTCGGCATCGGAGTACACCGCAACGGTCTTCACGCCCAGGCGCTTGGCCGTAGCGGCGACCCGGCAGGCGATCTCGCCACGATTGGCAATCAGAATCTTTTTGAACATTTTTAAGCCACCTTGGCAGAACCAGAAAAGAAAGAAGACAAGCGCCGCACCACGGCGCGCAGAAACTTGAACAGCACCACCAGGAGCAACACCGACACGGCCACCATCAGCACCAGTGCGATGCCGAAGGCCACCGGGTGCTGCGTGGCGAGCCACACCACGGCCACCACCAGGCCGTCTTCGAAAAACGACAGCAGCCAGTTGGAAAACGGCTCGGGCGAGGTGTTGGCCGCCGCGCGCGTGGTCATCTTGGTGGCCATCGACGTGGCGGCCAGCGACCCGCCCAGCAAACCGGCCACCACGCCCATGGTGGCGTTGTCAGCGCCGAACACGCCCGCGGCCAGCAAGGCACCGCCGGGCACGCGGATGACGGTGTGCACGGCGTCCCAGGCGCTGTCGATCCACGGGACCTTGTCCGCAAAAAATTCGACCAGCATCAGGCCGCCCGCCACCAGCAGCACCAGCGGGTTCTGCAGCACGTGCAGACCGGGGGGCAAGGGCATCCAGCCCATGGCACCCATGCCGCCGACGAGGAACACGACCGCGTACAGCCGAAAGCCGCTGGCCCAGCCCAGCGCGGCGGCCAGCGCCAGCAGGCTGGGCATGTCCAGCTGCGCCGTGGCACGCGCCGCGCCCGCGGCCACTTCGCGCGCGGTGCCGGCGTCAACATGCAGCCCCAGGGTGTGGAGCCACTGCACGATGTTGAGCCAAAGGGTGTCCATATCAGTCCTCCACTGCGCTCTGCACTGCCTCGTGCCTCAGAGACCGCCACGGCGCCATGCCAGAGATGCCGAGCAAGGGCCGCCCCGCAGCGATGGCATCGTCCCCCTGCCGCGAAGCGAGAGAGGGGGAAGGCGCGAAGCGACTCAGGGGGTGTTTCATAGCCAGTTCGGCTTGCGCTTGTTCAGGAAGGACTGCACGCCCTCCTTGCCCTCGTCGCTGGCGCGGATGTCGGCAATGCCCTGCACGGTGGCGGCGATCAGGCCCGCGTTGACTTCCCGCTCGGCCACATCCATCACCAGCTTCTTGCATACGCGCACGGCGTTGGGACTGGCGCTGGTCAGTGCTTTCAGCAGTTCGTCCACCTTGGCGTCGAGCTGGTCGGCCGCCACGACCTCGTGCACGAAGCCGATGCGCAGCGCCTCGGCCGCGCCAAAGCGTTCGGCCGTCAGGAAATAGCGGTGCGCGGCGCGCGCCCCCATGGCACGGATCACATAGGGGCTGATGGTGGCGGGGATGAGGCCCAGCTTCACCTCGCTGAGGCAAAACCCCGCCGTGTCCACCGCCACCGCCATGTCGCACGCGGCCACCAGGCCCATGCCGCCCGCGTACACATCACCCTGCACGCGGGCGATGGTGGGCTTCTCGCATGCGTAGATCACGCGCAGCATCTCGGCCAGCTTGCCGGCGTCGGCGATGTTTTCGTCGCGCGTGTAGTCGGCCATGCGGCGCATCCAGTTCAGGTTGGCGCCCGCGCAGAACGCGGGCCCTTCTGCGGCCAGCACCACGGCGCGCACATCGGCACGCCCGCCCACCTCCATGAAGGCGGCGGTGATCTCGGCGATGACTTCGTCGCTGAAGGCGTTGCGGATCTCGGGCTGCGTGAGCGTGATGCGCGCCACGGCGCCGGTGTGGGTGATGGACAGGTTCTGGCTCATGGCTTGGGCGGGTTTTGCAGGAAGTAGACAAGGTCCAGCTCGGGGCTGGACTGGCCCAGGGCGGTCAATGCGGCGGTGATCTGGCCCCGGTGGTGCGTGCCGTGGTTGAACACATGCGCCAGCGTGGCCGCGAACGGCAGCGATGCCGCCGTGCCGCGCATGGTGGTGTAGTCCAGCGTACCGTCCCAGCGGCCTGGGGCGAACGAAGCGATCAGCGGTGCCCAGCGGGCCGCGCCCTCGCGCAGGCGGGCATCCAGCCGCGCGCGGTCGCTTTCCAGTTCGGCGTCCAGCGCCATCTTGGGCGAGGTGCCTTCGGCAAACCGCACGAACCACAGATGGTGTTCGCCCACCAGCAGGTGGTTGAGCGTGCCATGGATGCTGTGGAAGAACAGGCCCACATCGCTCCGGTAGGCCTCTTCAGGCAGCGCCCGCACGGCATCGAGCAGGCGCGCCGTGGCCCACACGTTGTAGCGTGCGAGCTGGGTGAAGTGGGCGACGGCGTCCATGGCGGCTCCCGGCACGGTCACATGCGGAACAGGCCGAACCTGGTGTCTTCGATGGGCGCATTGCGCGTGGCCGCCAGGCCCAGCGCCAGCACGCGGCGGGTGTCGGCCGGGTCGATCACGCCGTCGTCCCACAGGCGGGCAGTGGCGTAGTAGGGGTGGCCCTGGTCTTCGTACTGGCGGCGGATGGGTGCCTTGAAGGCTTCTTCTTCCTCCATGCTCCACTGCCCGCCCTTGGCCTCGATGCCGTCGCGCTTGACGGTGGCGAGCACGCCGGCCGCCTGCTCGCCGCCCATCACGCTGATGCGCGCGTTGGGCCACATCCACAGGAAGCGGGGCGAGTACGCGCGGCCGCACATGCCGTAGTTGCCGGCGCCAAAGCTGCCGCCGATGATGATGGTGAACTTGGGCACGCTGGCCGTGGCCACGGCCGTGACCATCTTGGCGCCGTTGCGCGCTATGCCTTCGTTCTCGTACTTGCGCCCGACCATGAAGCCGGTGATGTTCTGCAGGAACACGAGCGGGATCTTGCGCTGGCAGCACAGCTCGATGAAATGCGCGCCCTTCAGGGCCGACTCGCTGAACAGGATGCCGTTGTTGGCGATGATGCCGACCATCATGCCTTCGATGCGCGCGAAGCCCGTGACCAGCGTGGTGCCATAGCGCGCCTTGAACTCGTCGAACTCGCTGCCATCGACGATGCGGGCAATGATCTCGCGCACGTCGAAGGGCTTGCGCGTGTCCACGGGGATCACGCCATAGAGCTCTTCCGCTACAAATTTAGGAGCTATCGGCGCTTGATCTGCGTGCGCTATAGCCTTATTTTTATTCAAGTTGCGCACGGCATTGCGAGCCAACTGCAACGCGTGCATGTCGTTCTGCGCCAGGTGGTCGGCCACGCCCGACAGGCGCGTGTGCACGTCGCCACCGCCCAGGTCCTCGGCCGTGACGACCTCGCCCGTGGCGGCTTTGACCAGCGGCGGGCCGCCCAGGAAGATGGTGCCCTGGTTCTTGACGATGATGGACTCGTCGCTCATGGCCGGCACGTAGGCGCCCCCGGCCGTGCAGCTGCCCATGACTACGGCGATCTGCGAGATGCCCATCGCGCTCATGTTGGCCTGGTTGAAGAAGATGCGGCCGAAGTGGTCGCGGTCCGGAAAGACCTCGTCCTGGTTGGGCAGGTTGGCGCCGCCGGAGTCCACCAGGTAGATGCAGGTGAGGTGGTTCTGCTGCGCCACTTCCTGCGCGCGCAGGTGCTTCTTGACGGTGAGCGGGTAGTAGGTGCCACCCTTCACCGTGGCGTCGTTGCACACGATCATGCAGTCCACGCCGCTCACGCGGCCGATGCCGGCAATCAGCCCCGAACTGGGCGCATCGTTGTTGTACATGTTGAGCGCGGCCAGCGGGGCCAGTTCCAAAAACGGCGTGCCCGGGTCCAGCAGCATCTGCACGCGCTCGCGCGGCAGCAGCTTGCCGCGCGCGGTGTGCTTGGCGCGGGCCGCCTCGCCGCCGCCCTGGGCGACCTTGTCGAGCTGGGCGCGCAGGTCGTCCACCATCGTGCGCATGGCGGCGGCATTGGCCAGGAAGTCCGCCGAGCGGGCGTTGAGTTGGGTGTCGAGAATGGTCATGCTGTGTTGCTTCTTGTGTGTTTCACGCGGTCTTGGCTTCGACCAGACCGAGCTGATCCTTCATCTCATCGCGGATCTTGAACTTCTGGATCTTGCCCGTCACCGTCATCGGGAAGCTGGTGACGAAGCGGATGTAGCGCGGCACCTTGTAGTGCGCGATCTGGCCCTTGCAGAAGGCGCGGATGTCGTCTTCGGTGGGCTTCGTGCCCGGCTTGGCGATGATCCAGGCGCAGAGCTCCTCGCCATACTTGGCATCGGGCACACCCACCACCTGCACGTCCTGCACCTGCGGGTGGCGGTACAGGAACTCTTCGATCTCGCGCGGGTAGATGTTCTCGCCGCCACGGATCACCATGTCCTTGATGCGGCCGACGATGTTCACATAGCCCTCGGCGTCCATGGTGGCGAGGTCGCCGGTGTGCATCCAGCCGCCTTCGTCGATGGCTTCGCGGGTCTTGGCATCGTCGCCCCAGTAGCCGTGCATCACCGAATAGCCCTTGGTGCAGAACTCGCCGCGCTGGCCGATGGGCACCACGGCGCCGGTGTCGGGGTCCACGATCTTGACCTCCAGGTGCGGCTGCACCTGGCCCACGGTGGAGACGCGCTTGTCGAGCGGCGTGTCGGTGCTGCTCTGGCAGCTGACCGGGCTGGTCTCGGTCATGCCGTAGGCGATGGTGATTTCGCGCAGGTTCATCTGCTCCACCACGCGCTTCATCACCTCGGTGGGGCAGGGAGAGCCCGCCATGATGCCGGTGCGCAGGGTGGACAGGTCGAACTCGGCGAACCGCGGGTGGTCCAGCTCGGCGATGAACATCGTGGGGACGCCGTGCAGGCCGGTGCAGCGCTCGTCCTGCACTGTCTGCAGCACGGTGAGCGGGTCGAACCCGTCGTTGGGGTACACGATGGTGGCGCCGTGTGTCAGGCACGCCAGGTTGCCCAGCACCATGCCGAAGCAGTGGTACAGCGGCACGGGGATGCACAGGCGGTCCTCGGGCGTGAGCTTCATGCATTCGCCGATGAAGAAGCCGTTGTTCAGGATGTTGCGGTGCGTGAGCGTGGCGCCCTTCGGGAAGCCCGTGGTGCCGCTGGTGAACTGGATGTTGATGGGGTCGGTGGCCTTGAGCGTGGCGGCCACCTGGGCCAGGCGCGGGTCGGCCGCATCGCCGCGCGCGATCAGGTCCGAAAAGCGCAGCAGCCCGGGCCCGTCGGCGCCCTGGCCCGCCTCGTCGATCCACACCACCGTGTGCAGGTGGGGCAGCTTCACCGCGCCCAGCTGGCCCGGCTGCTGGTGCTGCCACTGGGGCGCCAGCTCGCGCAGCATGCCCAGGTAGTCGCTGGTCTTGAAGCGCGCCATGGTCACCAGCAGCTTGCAGCCCACCTTGTTCAGGGCGTATTCGACTTCGGACGTGCGGTAGGCCGGGTTGATGTTGACCAGCACCAGGCCCGCCTGCGCGGTGGCCAGTTGCATCAGCACCCATTCGGCGTTGTTGTGCGACCAGATGCCCACGCGGTCGCCGGGCACCAGGCCCTGGCCGAGCAGCGCGCTGGCCAGGCGCTGCGCCTGGACCTGCAGTTCGGCGTAGGTGTAGCGGCGCCCCTGGTGCACGCTGACCAGCGCCTCGCGCCCCGGCTGGCGGGCCACCATGCCGGCAAAGAAGTCGCCGATGGTCTGCTCGATCAGCGGGACGCCGCTGGCGCCACGGGCGTGGCTGCCGGCGAGAGGGGCTGCGGCGGCAAAGGCGGCAGGGGTCGTCGTCATGTTGTGTCTCCTTGCATGGCTCTCCCTCCCGCGTGCGGCGGCGGGGCGGCGATCCGTAAGCATAGAAGCCCTGGTCCGGCCCTGGTTGCCACAAAGGTTGCAAATCGTGCCACGCATCGGGCACACTGCCTTGTGTGAAACCCGTTGCCCCCACCCCCGAGCCGGCCTGGCAGGCCCTGGCCCCCGCCAGCGCACCCGCCGTGACGCCCATGGCCTTCGTGCGGGCGATCGCGCTGGCCTACGAACGCCGGGGCATGGGCCCCGAACGCGCCCTGGCGCAGGCACAGATCGCGCCGGAGCTGCTGCACGATCCCCATGCCCGCATCACCGCCTGGCAGATGGAGCAGATCTCCGATGCCGCCATGCAGGAGCTGGACGACGAGGCCCTGGGCTGGTTCAGCCGGCGCCTGCCCTGGGGCAGCTACGGCATGCTGGCGCGCGCGTCCATCAGCTCGCCCAACCTGCAGGTGGCGCTGGCACGCTGGTGCCGCCACCACGGGCTGCTCGCGGACGATATCGCGCTGCACCTCACGGTCCAGGGCGGCACCGCCACCCTGGGCATCGCCGAAGCACGCGACCTGGGCGCGTTGCGCGAGTTCTGCCTGGTCTCGGTGCTGCGCAATGCACACGGGCTGGCCTGCTGGCTGGTGGATTCGCGCATACCGCTGATCGCCGCCGAGTTCGCGTTCGCCGCGCCGCCGCATGCGGACGCGTACGCGGTGCTCTTCCGCGGCCCGGTGGCCTTTGGCGCCCCGCGGACGGCCATCCACTTCGATGCGCGCTACCTCAGCCTGCCCCTGCGGCGCGACGAGCAGGCCCTGCGCCAGATGCTGCAGCACGCCCTGCCCCTGACGGTGCTGCAGTACCGGCGCGACCGGCTGCTGGTGCAGCGCGTGCGCCAGCTGCTGGGCGCCCCCGTGGCCGGGCAACTGGCGCATGCGCTGCCCCAGCACAGCGCCGAATCGCTCGCGGGCCTGCTGCATGTGTCGCCGCGCACGCTGCACCGCCAGCTCAAGGAAGAAGGCGCCACGCTGCAGGGCCTGAAGGACGAGGTGCGCCAAAGCCGCGCCGTGGACCTGCTGCACCGCACGGACCGCCCCATCAAGCAGGTGGCCGAGGCGGCGGGCTTCGTCAACGAGAAGAGCTTCATCCGCGCGTTCCGCGGCTGGACGGGGGACTCGCCGGCGGAGTTCCGGCGCAAGGCGCGCAACGCCGCATGAAGCGGTGCGGCGCTGCGTGACGAGCGTCGCCAGGACGGCACCGGCCAGCGCACTTTCGCCACCCGCCACTACACTGGCGGGCCCGGTCACCACACCGCCATGCCCCCACCGCACCAATGATCCATCTGTACCACTGCGTCAGCGCCCGCTCCTTCCGCCCGTTGTGGATGCTGGAAGAGCTGCGGCTGCCGTACGTGCTGCACATGCTGCCGTTTCCGCCGCGCGCACACGCCCGCTGGTTCCTGGAAGAGAACCCGCTGGGCACCGTGCCGCTGCTGGTGCAGGGCAAGGCGCCACACCAGGTGCGCATGACCGAATCGGCCGCCATCTGCCAGTACCTGGCCGCCGCGCACCCGGACGCCGGGCTGGACGTGCGCCCCCCCGACCCGGCCTTTGGCGCCTACCTGAACTGGCTGCACCTGGGCGAGGCCACGCTCACCTTTCCGCAGACGCTGGTGCTGCGCTATGGGCGTTTCGAACCCGCGGACCGCAAGCAGCCCCAGGTGGTGGAGGATTACAGCCGCTGGTTCCTGGCGCGCCTGCGCGCGGTGGAGGCCGCCGTGGCCCGCAGCGACTACCTGTGCGCGGGCCGCTTCACGGCGGCCGATGTGTCGGTGGGCTATGCGCTGCTGCTGGCCGAGCACCTGGACCTGGAGCCGCAGTTCGGCGAGGCCACGCGCGCCTACTGGCAGCGGCTGCAGCAGCGCCCCGGCTACCAGAGGGCCCTGGCGGCGCAGATCGAAGCGGCCGAGGACCAGGACGTGCCCACCACCCCCGCGCCCGACACGCGGCCCTGAGCCAGGGACGAAAGGCCTGCCCGCGCGGGCTGTCGGCCTACCGGCCCCGCGCCTCTGTCACTGCGACGGCTGCGGCGACCTGGGTGCGCCGTGCAGCAATGACTGCACCAGCGCGCGGAACTCGGGCGAATGCCGCAGCACGCTGCCGCCGGCCTCGATGAGGTCGGTGACCTCTTCGTGGGAGATGGAGAACGCCGTGGGCACCTGCAGCAGGCGCCGCCGCGCCACGTCGTCCGGCGCGTCGCGCAGGTTCACGGGAATCACATGGATCTCGGCATCGGGCGCGAAGGCATCGCCGCTGCCCGTGGAGCCCGCGGCCAGGGCCTGGCGCCACTGCTGGGTGATGTCGCGCAGGAACTCCTGCGTCTCGCGCGTGGCGCGTGCGCCGGTGCCGAACAGCAGCGCATCCACCACCTGGGCCATGTTGGGCACCTGGTCGCTCATGTCGATGTTGACCGACGGATCGCGCTCCGCGTTCACGGTGATCAGCACCAGCTTGCGGATGGTGGCGGGCGGGATGCCCACCTCGCTGAACGTCTGGCGCAGGCCGCCGCCCGCCAGGGCCCGGTCCAGCAGGCGCTGCACGCCCAGGTTGTCGGCCAGGCCACCGTCCACCAGGTGGATGTAGGGCTTGCGCTGCGCGTCGGTGTAGCTCAGTTCGTGCGCGCGGTACAGCCGGGCACGGTAGTCGCCAGCGGCCGCGGCGCGCGCGCTGGCCGTGGAGCCGGTGCGGCGTTCAGGGCACTGGTCGGCGTAGTTCTTGAGCGTCATCGGGCTGAGCAGCAGCGGCACGGCCGACGAGGACGCGACCGCAAACGACAGCGGCACCTTGCGCAGGTCCGAGCAGATCAGCGTGAACTGCTCCCAGGTGAACTCGAAGCCCGTGCCCAGCGACATGTCGGTGGCGGTGATGAACAGTTGCGGGTGGCGCGGGCGCCGCTCCACATCGCCGAAGGTCAGCCCGCCGTACAGGTCGTCCAGCCGCCGCGCGAGCAGGTGGGTGCGGCCCAGCCAGGGCGAGGTCAGGTCCACCAGGTTGCCGGGCCGCAGGGCCTGGGTGATGAGGCTGTTCTGGAAGTTCTGCCGCAGGAAGTCGTGCTCGAACCGGGGCAGCCCCTCGATGCCATGCGCCGCGAAGTAGGCGGCAACAATGCTGCCGCCCGACACGCCGCTCACCACGTCCGTGGCGTCCAGCAGGGTGGTGTCCCGCCCATTCCAGCGAAAGCGGGTCTGCTGCATCTCGGTCAGCACGCCGAAGCCGAAGGCGGCCGCGCGCGCGCCGCCGCCCGAAAGCGTCACGGCCACCAGGATGGTGGGGTCGCGCTCGGACTTGCGCACGGGGATGTCCCGGTCTTCGGGCGGCAGCGGCTCGTTGATCCAGGGGCGCACCGACGAGCAGCCCATGAGAACGCCGAGGGCCGCGAGCGCGGCGCAGTTGCGTAGCCACCGTGGCAGCTGGCTGCTGTGCTTGGGCATGGCGTGTCCTGGTGCGAACAGCAGCGGTCAGCAGCCCAGCAAGGCCGGCAGCTCGGCCATGCTGCGAAACACCTCAGACGCCCCCGCCGCGCGCAGGGCCTCGCCATCGTCCAGCGGCGCATAGGCAAACACCGTGGCGCCCGCCGCCACCCCCGCAGTGACGCCCGTCACCGTGTCTTCGACCACCGCGCAGCGCAGGGGCTGCGCCTGCAGCGCGGCGGCCGCCGCCAGGTACACGTCCGGCGCGGGCTTGGTGCGCGGCATTTCGTGGCCGCTGAAGATGCGGCCCTCGAAGAAGGGCGTGAGGCCCACCTTGGCCAGCTGCATCTCCACCTTGTGCCGGTCGGCCCCCGAGGCGCAGGCGATGCGCCCGCCGTGGTGCGCGTGCACGCGCTCGATGGTGCCGTGGATGTGCTCGATGGCCGTGAGGCGCTGGTCCAGCTCGGCATTGCGCCGCGCATAGAAATCGGCCATCCATGCATCGGTGAGCGGCCGGCCGGTGTGGGTCTCGATGCGGGCGGCCTCGCTGCGCACGGTCTTTCCGATGAAGATGCGCATGCACTCCTCGGCGCTCAGGGCCCAGCCGGCCTCCGCGAGCATGTCGCGCAGCACGCCGTTGGTGATGGGTTCGCTGTCCACCAGGACCCCGTCGCAGTCGAACAGTATTGCTTCAAATTTCATAGCTTATGGCACTTATGGATAAAGGGCTTGAGGTCATTTTCATGCAAACTTCAACCGTGGACATCGCCATCCACATAGAACCAGCGCCCGCCTTCGCGCACGAAGCGGCTGGTCTCGTGCAGGCGCACGGCACGGCCGCCCACGCGGTAGCGCGCCACGAACTCGACTTCCGCACGGCCTTCGCCCGTGGCGCGGTGGCCGCGCACCGCAAGCCCGAGCCACCGCGCGCCCGCATCGAAATCCATCGACGCGGGGCGCGTGGTGGGGTGCCAGGTGGCCTGCAGGTACTCGGCCCGCTCGCCCACGAACGCGGTGTACCGGGACCGCATGAGGCTTTCGGCGTCGGGCGCGGGCGCCGCTTCCAGATGGTCCACATAGCGGCCGCAGCAGTCGGCATAACGCAGCACGGCGGCCGTGCCGCCGGCGCGCCGGCCCGCGGGCGCCACGGTGCGTCCGCACGGGCAGGGTGCGCTGTCGGCCAGGGCCATGGGCGGGGTGCGCATCGCGGTGAACGGCGATCAGCGCAGCGCGCCGAACACCTTGCGGGCGATGGCACTGCCCGCGCCGGCCGGGTCCTGGCGGATGCGGCGCTCTTCCTCGCCGATCATGGTGTACAGGCCATCGAGCGTCTTGCCGGTGACGTACCGCGCCAGGTTGGCCTCTTCGGGCTTGAGCAGTCCGAAGCCCGCGGCCTTGCCAGCGAAGGCGTTGTACTTCTGGGTGAGGCCCACCTTCTCCGTCGCCTGGTCCACCACCGGCAGGAAGCGCTCCCCCAGCGGCACGCGCGTCTTCTCGGCGAAGAAGGCCGTCACCGAGGTGCTTCCTCCCGCCAGGATGTTCTTGGCGTCCGTCACCGTCATGTTCTGCACCGCGCCCACGAGCAGGTCCTTGCCCATGGGCACGGCGGCCTCGGCGGCGCGGTTGATGGAGGTGACCAGCTCATCGACGCGCTTGCCCTGGCCCAGCGACTTCATGACCTTGGCCGCGTCGTCCAGGTAGCCGGGAAGCCCGATGCGCACCTTGGGATTGCCCAGGAAACCGTCGGGCCGCCCCAGCAGCGACACCGCGGCCTGGGCACCCTGGCCCAGCGCGGCCTTGAGGCCACCCGTGGCATCCGCATTGGAGAGATCGCCCAGCGACAGGGCCCAGGCCTGCTGCCAGCTGGCGCACAGCAGCGCCCCCAGGGCACTGGCTTGGTGGAATTGGCGGCGTTGCATGGAGGTGTTTTCTTTCTGTGAAGGGACCGGGGCCGCACGGGGTGTGGGCCGGCCTGGCAGGTGGCATGTCCGGGATTTTCGCTCAGCGCCGTAGACTGGCACGCGACACAACCCTCCAAGAAGGAGCCTGCAATGTGGGAAATGAATGTGCCGTGGTGGGAGTTCGTGCTGCGCGGCGTGGTGGTCTATGTCTTTTTGCTGGTGTTCCTGCGCCTGACAGGCAAGCGGCAGACAGGGCAGTACGCGCCGTTCGACCTCGTGCTGCTGCTGATCCTGTCCAACGCGGTGCAGAACTCGATGAACGCGGGCGACAACTCGCTGGTGGGCGGGCTCGTCTCGGCCACCACGCTCATCGGCTGCCACGTGGTGCTGGCGCAGCTGACGTTCCGCTTCGCGTGGATGGAGCGGCTGATCGACGGCACGCCGCGGGTGCTGGTGGAGCAGGGACAGGTGAACGCCGACCTCCTGCGCAAGGAGCTGCTTTCACCGGACGACCTCGAGGCCGCGCTGCGCGCCAGCGGATGCCTGCACCTGCACGAGGTGGAGCGCGCGACCATCGAGACCAATGGGCAGATCACGGTGGTGCTGCGGCGCCGGGGCAGTGGCGGCTGAAATTCCGCCCCCGCCCCCGTCCAGCCGCCCGGCCGTGCCCGCGGGCCGCCACGGCCCGCAGGGAGCACGGGGGTTCAGTTCTGGGTGTAGCAGGCCTTGTTCTGGATGGAGATGTCGGCCGAGGCCTCCACGGCGGCGGCCGAGCCGAACAGGCTCGGGTTCTGGTCGCCCAGCGGGCACAGATAGGGGCCCTTGCGCGCCCACACGGTGCGCGAGGTCAACCCCGTGACCTGGGCCCAGCTGCCCCAGAAGGCGGCGAGCGTGGGTGTCGCGCCCGTGCGGTCAAACGTGAAATTGCCCCCATCGCCCCCTTGCCCGCCAATGACCGCGCCCGCGGCGGTGCAGTTCCCGTCGGAGTAGGTCGCCACGCCCAGGCTGACCGTGGCCCGGGTCTCGCCTTGCCGCACGATGCGCCACAGCGACCGGCCCCATTGGCCCGGGCCGATGGGCGTGCAACGCTCCTGCTTCCAGTCCCCCTGCGGCAGTGCCACGGCCGTGGTGCAGGCCACCTCCACCGAGCCGACATGGGCCGAACCCACCGTGCCGCTGCCGTTGCGCACCGCGCAGTTCTGGCCTGCGGGCGGGGTCTTCACCGTGACGGCATAGGGGCTGCCCGTGGCCACCGCCGTGGAAAACGCGAAGCCACCGTTGCTGGCCAGGGACAGGTCATCGCCGCCGTTGTTCTGCAGCACCACTGCGCCGCCCGCCAGGCCCGATACCGAGCCCCCCACCGTGAAGGTGGCCGCCGCCAGGTTCTCGCAGCGCACCTGCACATCGCCCACGTTCGCGGTGGCGGTGCCCGTGCCTTGCGCCACGGCGCAACGCTGGCCGCCGGGCTGCGTCCTGACGGTGACGGCATAGGCCACGCCGCGGTCCAGCCGGGCCGCGAACACAAAACCGCCGTTGGCGCTCAGGGCCAGGTCATCGCCGCCATTGTTCTGCAGGGTCAGCGCCTTGCCGGCGCCCAGGCCGACCACGGAGCCCCCCACGGTGAAGGCCCCGGCCGTGGGCGGGGGCGTGGTGCCGCCGTCGCCATCGCCGCCCCCGCAGCCCGCCAGCAACACCGCGGCCAGCCCAAGAGGGGCCCAGCGGACTGCGGGCCGTGCGTGGTGCCGGGTGAACTTTGCGCTTGTGGGGGTCATGAACGGAAACCTCCTGGGTGGTGAATGAATGGGTGAAACGGGGGCGGATTCTGTGCGGCACGCCGCCCGCCGCAAAACCCTACCGAGGTAGGGTTTGCGCGCCGCCCCTTCCGGTCCACACTTGGCAGAATTTGCTTTGCTGCGGCATCCTGGCGCCCGGCGCCGCAGCGCCCCCCGGCCCCCATGTCACCCTATGCACTCATCCTGGACGACCACCCGCTGGTAGCACGCGGCGTGGCCGAATTCCTGCGCTTGCGCCTGCCCTACCTGGAGGTGGCCGTGGCCGGGTGCGCCGATGACTTTCTGCCGCTGGTGGCCACGCGGGGTGCCCCCGCCATCGCGCTCGTCGACTTCTGGCTGGCCGAAGGTGCCGCGCTGGGCCTGATCGCGCTGGTGCGCGAGCACTGCCCCGGCACCGCGCTGGCGGTCGTCAGCGGCGACGACGACCCGGCCATGATGGAGCGCGTGCGCCAGGCGGGCGCGCACGGCTTCATCCACAAGCAGACTCCGCCAGAGATCTTCGCCCAGGCGGTGGAGGCCCTGCTGGGCGGCCTGGCCTGGTTTGTGCCCGCCCCCCCCGGCAACCAGCCCCCGCGCAGCCGCGACCTGCCGGTCACGCCTGCCGAACTGGGCCTGTCGGTGCGCCAGGGCGAAATCCTGGCGCTGGTGCTGCAGGGGCTGCCCAACAAGCGCATCGCGCTGCAGTACGACCTGTCGGAGAGCACGGTCAAGGAGCACATGAGCGCCATCCTCCTGCGCCTGGGCGCACGCACCCGCGTGGAGGCCATCACGGGACTGCGCGGGCGCCGGCTGGTCCTGCCCGATCCACCCGCCTGAACACCGGCCCGCCCGCGCCCCATGCCACTCCAGTTCTTGCCGCGCCGCTGGTTTCCCCACCCCCATCCCCGCGCCGGCACCGGACCGGGCGAGCGCGGCCAGGTGCGCATCCCGGCCTGGACCGCGGTCCACGCCCGCGCGGCCCTGGGCATGTGGCGGCAGGTGCGCCGGCTGCGGCGCCGCCGGGAGGCGGCGGCCACCTTCGCAGGCACATGACGCCCAACACCAAGGCCCCGGGCCACGCGCACGGCGCGCCCAGCGCACAAGGCTGGCTGCTGCTGCTCGAAGCCTCTTTTGCGCGCCTGCGGCTGGGCATGTCGGTCATGCCCGCCATGGGGCTGCTGTTTGGCCTGCTGCTGGGCTGGCAGGGTGGGCAGGCCATGCCGCTGCTGGCGTGGGGAGGCGCATACCTGCCCGTGTTGCTGTTCGTGGGGTGGGGCCACCGGCAGTACCGGCGCGAACGCGCCTTGCGGCCGCCCGAAGTCCTGCTGCCCCCCTGGACCCGCCGCGTGTGCTACCTGGCCCTGGTGCACGGGGTAGGTGTTTCACTCTCGATAGCGTTGTCGCTGGGCCACGCCAGCTACGAATTCATGCTGTTGCTGCATATCACGCTGGCGGGCATTCTGGCCGCCAACGCAGCGCAGATGACCGCCACGCTCGCTGTCTACCGCATGTATTTCGTGGGTGCGGTGGGTGGGCTGGCGATGATCCCCTGGGCGTTTCCGGCGCAGTGGCCGTTTGTACTGCCCATGACGCTGGTGATGGCCGCCGTGATCTACCGCAGCGCCATGAACTCGCACCGGTTCTTCGTGCGCCAGGTGGTGCTGGAAGAGCGCAGCCGCGACCTGGCCGAGCGCTACCGCGAGGCCAGCGACGCGGCCGAAGCCGCGCTGGCCGAGAAGAACCGGTTTCTGAGCACCGCCGCTCACGACCTGCGCCAGCCCGTGCACGCCATGGCGTTGCTGGCCGAAGCCATTGCGCTGCAGGGCCAGGACCACCCGCACATCGGCCCCTTGCTGGGCCAGTGGCGGCTGAGCATGCACTCGCTCAGCCAGATGTTCGACGCCCTGCTCGACCTGTCGCGCATCGAATCAGGCACGGTGGAGCTGCGGCCCGCGCCCGTGCCGCTGGCCCACCTGTTCGACGACCTGCGCCACCAGTTCGTCACCGAAGCCACCGCGCGCGGGCTGGCCCTGCGCATGCGCCCGCCCCCGGCGCACGCCACGGTGCTGGCCGACCCCGCGCTGGTGCGGCAGTCGCTGGCCAACCTGGTGCACAACGCCTTGCGCTACACACTGCGGGGCGGGGTGTTGGTGGGCGCACGGCAGCGCGGTGGCCACTGGCGGCTGGAGGTGTGGGACACCGGCGAAGGCGTGGCACCACAGGAGCAGGCCGCCATCTACCAGGCCTTCTACCGCCCGCAGAGCGCGGGGCACCTCCACCGCGAAGGCCACGGCCTGGGGCTGGCCGTGGTGGCGCGCTGCGTGGCGCTGATGGGTGCACGCCAGGGCATGGCCTCGCGTCCGGGGCGGGGGTCGTGTTTCTGGATCGAGCTGCCGGCCACGGCCGCGCCTGCGCTGGCGCCCGACGCACGTGGCACCGCCGCGCCACGCACCTGGCCCCGCCTGCAGGGCCGGTGCCTGGTGCTGGACGACGATCCCCACGTGCTGCGGGCCTGGTCGGCCCTGCTGGGCGGCTGGGGCATAGCGTTGCGCACCGCCCGCACCCCCGGCGAGGCCCACGCCCACCTGGACAACGGCTTTGCACCGCAGGCCATCCTGTGCGACCAGCACCTGTCGTCGGGCGATAGCGGCTTTGACGTGCTGCGCGCCCTGCTGGAGCGCTGCCCCGCCGCGCGCGGAGCCATGGTGAGCGGCGAGTTTGACTCACCCGCCCTGCACGAGGCCGATGCCGAGGGCTACCTGGTGCTGCGCAAGCCCGCGGATGTGGACGCGCTCCATGCGGTGCTGGCCCAGTGGCTGCCGCCGCAAGAAACTTGAACAAAACAGGCCCTGGCGCTTTCCCATTCTGCGCCAACAGCTATTCAATTCGTAGCAATCAGCATCAAGCCAGCGCACGCTGAATGATGATCTTCTGCACGTCGCTCGTGCCTTCGTAGATCTGGCACACGCGCACGTCGCGGTAGATGCGTTCCACCGGGAAGTCGTTCACCACGCCGTAGCCGCCCAGGGTCTGGATGGCGGCGCTGCACACGCGTTCGGCCATCTCGCTGGCGAACAGCTTGGCCATGGCGGCTTCCTTCAGGCAGGGCCGGCCCGCATCGCGCAGCGCGGCGGCGTGCCAGATGAGCTGGCGCGCGGCTTCGATCTGCGTGGCGCAGTCGGCCAGGCGAAAGCCCACGGCCTGGTGGTTGAAGATGGCGGTGCCGAAGCTCTCGCGCTCTTTCGAATACGCCAGCGCCGCATCGAAGGCACTGCGTGCCATGCCCACGCTTTGCGCGGCGATGCCGATGCGGCCGCCCTCGAGCGCGCCGAGGGCGATCTTGTAGCCCTCGCCTTCCGCGCCGATCAGGTTTTCGGCCGGAATGCGGCAGTGGTCAAAGTTGATCTGCGCGGTGTCGCTGCTGTGCTGGCCCAGCTTGTCTTCGAGCCGCGCGACCACGTAGCCCGGGTTGCTGGTGGGCACGAGGAAGGCGCTCATGCCCTTCTTGCCCGCGCCCTTGTCGGTCACGGCGATGACGATGGCCACGTGGCCGTTCTTGCCGCTGGTGATGAACTGCTTGACGCCGTTGATCACGTATTCGTCGCCCTGCCTGACGGCCGTGGTGCGCAGTGCCGAGGCATCGGAGCCCACATGCGGCTCGGTCAGGCAGAACGCGCCCAGCATCTCGCCACGGGCCAGCGGCGTGAGCCAGTCGCGCTTTTGCTGGGCGTTGCCATAGCGCATGAGGATGGCGTTGACCGGGCAGTTGGTCACGCTGATGGCGGTGCTGGTGCCGCCGTCGCCGGCCGCGATCTCTTCAAGCACCAGCGCGAGGGTGACGTAGTCGAGGTGGGCGCCGCCAAATTCTTCGGGCACGCAGATGCCATACGCGCCCAGCGCGGCCAGGCCCTGGTGCGCCTCCTTGGGAAAGTGGTGTTCCTTGTCCCAGCGCGCGGCGTGGGGCCACAGCTGTTCCTGCGCGAAGTCGCGCACCGCGTCGCGGATCATTTCCTGGTCTTGGGTCAGCAGCATCGGGGTTGTCTCCAGAAGTCGTTGTGGGTTCGGTCGAAAGAGTTACCAGTGGGTGGCGCGGCGGCCGTCGTGGTGCAGCAGGCGGCCCTTGTCGGCGGCGGTGACGCCCGCCACGGTGGCGCGCAGGCCGCGTACGCTGTCCTGCACCGTCAGCGCGGCGCCTTCGCCGCCCATGTCGGTCTGCACCCAGCCGGGGTCGATGGTGATGAGCGTGGCGCCTGGGTAGTCATGCTGGGCCGCGGCCACCGCCATGTTCAGCGCCGCCTTGCTGGTGCGGTACAGCCAGGAGCCGCTGCCCGGCACGCTGCCAATCTGCGACATGGACGAGGACAGGAACGCGAACACGCCCTGCGCGTCGGCCACCAGGGGCGCGACCTGCGGCAGCGCCTGCATGGCGCCCAGCACGTTGGTGTGCATGACGGCGTCGAAGTCCTGCTGCGTGGGCGGCGTGAGCGCGTTGGGACGGCGGATGACGCCCGCCACGTACCAGGCGGTCTCGATCTTTTCGCCGTCCAGTTGCCAGGCCAGCCCGCTCACGCTGGCGGGGTTGGCCACGTCCACGGTGAGCACCTCGGCGCCCAGGGCCTGCACCCGTTCGCGGCCCGCGTCGTCGCGCACGGTGGCGATCACGCGGCGGCCCGCCTCGGCGTACTGGCGCACCAGCTCCAGACCGATGCCGCGCGATGCGCCGATGACAAGTATGGATTTCATGGTTGAAATTTGGATTGAATTGGGCCCTGGCGCCTATATATCAAGCGCCAATAGCTATCAAAATAGTAGCAATCACTCTCAACACCCTCAAGCGTCGCCGAGCTGCTGCTCCTGCGCCAGTTGGGCGCGGTAGCGTTGCAGCATCGCCACTTGCGACTCAGGCTCGGTGGCGAGGCCCATCTGGTCGTGGATCATCTGGCCCATGGTGGGTAGCGCGGCGCGGTCCACCTGCGCATCAGCCGACCACAGCCGCGAGCGCATGAAGGCCTTGGAGCAGTGCAGATACGCCTCGGCCACGCGCACTTCGATCACTATCTTTGGGCGCTGGCGCTCGGCCGTGAAGAAGTCGGTGTACAGCGCCTCGTCGCGCAGGCGCGCCGTGCCGTTCACCCGCAGGGTTTCGTCCACGCCCGGAATCATGAACAGCAGGCCGATGCGCGGGTCGTCGAGCAGGTTGGTCAGGGTGTCGAGCCGGTTGTTGCCCCCCGCGTCGGGCAGCAGCAGGGTGTGCGCATCGGGCGACTTCACGAAACCGGGCGCACCGCCGCGCGGCGAGGCATCGAGCAATGCGCCATGGAGGCCACCACTGGCCACCACGCAGAACGGCGACAGGGCAATGAAGCGCTGGCAGTGCGCATCCAGCTGCGGTTGCTGCTTGTGCAGGGCCCGCTCGCTTGGGGCGGCATACAGGGCGCGCAGCTGCTCGGTGGTTTCGATCATGGTCGCGTCCAGGTCAATGCGCGGCAAATTCGAAGTAGCCGGACCACGCCGGGTCATAGGTGGTGGACAGCACCAGCGACTCGGCCTCGTCCCGCAGCAGCAGGGGTGCCAGCGCCTGCCTGGCCAGTTGCTCGTCGCCCACGTAGTAGACGGCCTTGCGGCGCCCGGCACGGGTCAGGGTGTAGGCCAGGATGCCCAGCTGGGGCAGCTCCAGCAGCGTGGCGGCCTGGTCCTGCAGCGCCTGCACGGCGGCCAGCTCATCGCGGTCCCCCACGGCCAGGTCCAGCACCAGCGCGTGCGACAGGTCGGCGCGCATGGCCACGGGGCTGGCGCTGCGGTTGACCATGACAATGGCGGTGTCCTCGCGCACCCCGGGGCCTTCGTCGTCGTCGCCATCTCCGGGCTCGCCGCCGAACGCCAGCGTCATGCCCGACCAGTCGTGTTCACCCGCCGGGAAGTCTCCCGTGCGGCCCAGCGTCTCGACCCAGTAGCGATCAAACACCGGAGGCAACTGGCTGAGTGGGACCCACTGCGCCTGCGGGTCGCCAGCCTGCCCGACAAAATCCACCGCCCCCACCTTGACGGCGAAGTCGTACTCGCCGAGCACATGGTCGAGCATGATGAACGCCATGTTGCGCGCATGGTCCTGGTAGTCGCTCGGGATCTCGCGGCCAAAGCGGATCTCCAGCGCGGCCTGCCCGCCATCCTGGTCCAGGGCGATGAGCACCTCGGACGTGGCCAGCTGGAAACCGTCCATGCCGATGGGAAAGTCCGGCTGCGTGGTGCGCTCGCGGAACGCGCGCACGCGGTAGTTCTGCAGCGCGGGCGCGGCCGCCACCGCCTGCATCAGCAGTGGAAATTTTTCGGTGCTGCCGTGGGCGGTGACGATGAGGTCCACCACCGCATCGCCGTCGCCGCCGGACATCTCCAGCGCCAGGCCGCCCAGGTGGCGCTCGATGAGCGCGTTGGCGGACTCGACCCGCTCGCGCAGCGGCTGGGCCTGGAGCGATGCCTGGGCATCGGAAAACGCGCGCCAGAAGGCGGTGATCTCGGGAGAGGGTGCGGTCATCACTGTCCTTGTGAAAAGAGCCAAATCATCCCATCTCCCTCCCGCATCAAACGAGTTCCAACGCCACCGCCGTGGCTTCGCCGCCGCCGATGCACAGCGTGGCCAGGCCCTTGGTCAGGCCCCGTGCCTGGAGGGCATACATCAGCGTGACCATGATGCGGGCGCCGCTGGCACCGATGGGGTGGCCCAGGGCGCAGGCGCCGCCGTTCACGTTGACCTTGTCGTGCGGCAGGTCCAGCTCTTTCATCAGCGCCATGGGCACCACGGCGAAGGCCTCGTTGATCTCCCACAGCTGCACGTCGCCCACTTCCCAGCCGGCCTTGGCCAGCGCCTTCTGCGTGGCGCCCAGGGGGGCGGTGGCGAACCACTCGGGCTCTTGCGCGTGGGTGGCGTGGCTCACGATGCGCGCCAGCGGCTTGGCCCCGAGCTTCTTCGCGGTGGATTCGCGCATCATCACCAGCGCGGCGGCGCCGTCGTTGATGCTGGAGCTGGATGCGGCGGTGATGGTGCCGTCCTTCTTGAAGGCGGGCTTCAAGGTGGCGATCTTCTCCAGCTTGACCTTGCCCGGGCCTTCGTCCACCGACACCACGGTCTCGCCCGCGCGGGTCTTGACGGTGACGGGCACGATCTCGGCCGCGAACGCGCCGGACTCGGTGGCGGCCTTGGCGCGCTGCACGCTGGCCGTGGCGAACGCGTCCTGCTGCTCGCGCGTGAACTGGTACTTGGCGGCGCAGTCTTCGCCAAAGGTGCCCATGCTGCGGCCTGCTTCATAGGCGTCTTCCAGGCCGTCGAGCATCATGTGGTCGAAGATGCGGTCATGGCCCAGGCGGTAGCCGCCGCGGCCCTTCTGCAGCAGGTAGGGGGCGTTGGTCATGCTCTCCATGCCGCCGGCCACCATCACGTCGTGCGTGCCGGCCAGCAGCATGTCGTGCGCCATCATCGCGGCCTTCATGCCCGAGCCGCACATCTTGCTGAGCGTGACCGCGCCAGCGCCCTTGGGCAGGCCGCCCTTGAAGGCCGCCTGGCGTGCGGGCGCCTGGCCCTGGCCGGCCATCAGGCAGTTGCCGAACAGCACCTCGCCCACGGCGTCGGGTGACACACCGGCGCGCTCGATGGCGGCCTTGATCGCGGCGCCGCCCAGGTCGTGCGCGGCCAGGCTGGAAAAGTCGCCCTGCAGCGAGCCCATGGGGGTGCGCGCGGCGCCGACGATGACGATGGGGTCTTGGGTGGATGCGGACATGGTGCAAATCTCCTGGGAAGGGTTCAGACGAAAGTCGGGGGTTGAATGAAATGGACTACCGGGCCGGCGCGCCCTGCGCGAAGCGCCGGTCCGTGTCGTAGGGAAAAACGTCGAACATGTGGCCCGCCTGGATGCGCTCCTTGTGCGACTGCCAGAACGCGGCGTCGAGCAGGTCGGCGTGGTGCGACATGAACACCTCGCGCACGGCGTCGTTGCCGAGCAGGAAAGGGCCGAAGGTTTCGGGGAACACATCGCGCGGGCCCACGCTGTACCAGACCTCGCCGCTCATCTCTTCCTCCTCGTTGCGCGGCGTGGGCACGCGGCGGAAGTTGCAGTCGGTGAGGTATTCGATCTCGTCGTAGTCGTAGAACACGACCTTGCCATTGCGCGTGACGCCGAAGTTCTTCCAGAGCATGTCGCCGGGGAAGATGTTGGCGGCCACGAGGTCCTTGATGGCGTTGCCGTATTCGATGACGCTGTGCTCCATCTGCTGGCGCGCACGCGGGTCGGAGAGCCCGGTGTCAAAGGCCTCCTGCAGGTAGATGTTGAGCGGGATCATGCGCCGCTCGATGTACAGGTGCTTGATGATGACTTCGGTCTGGCCGTCGCCATCGCGGTCGCTGATCTCCAGCTGGCTGGGGGCGAACTTCTCGATCTCGGCAATCAGTGCATCGTCAAACCGGTCGCGGGGAAAGGCCACCTCGCTGTACTCCAGCGTGTCGGCCATGCGGCCCACGCGGTCGTGCTGCTTGACCAGCAGGTACTTGGCCTTGATCTGCTCGCGCGTGGTTTCCTTCTGGTGCGGGAAATAGTCCTTGATGAGTTTGAACACGAACGGAAAGCTCGGCAGGTCGAACACCAGCATCACCATGCCCTTGATGCCGGGGGCGATGCGAAACTGATCGCTGGAATGCTTCAGGTGGTACAGGAAGTCGCGGTAGAACAGGGTCTTGCCCTGCTTGGCCAGGCCCAGCGCGTTGTAGATCTCGGCGCGCGGCTTGCGCGGCATGAGGCTGCGCAGGAACTGCACGTAGGCGCTGGGCACCTCCATGTCCACCATGAAGTAGGCGCGGGCGAAGCTGAACAGCATCTGCATATCGTCTTCGCCGAACAGCGCGGCGTCGATGAACAGTCTGCCAGCATCGTCGTGCAGGATGGGCAGCGCAAACGGCACTTCGTTGAAGCCGTTGATGATCTTGCCCACCACATAGGCGCCCTTGTTGCGAAAGAACAGGCTGGTGAGCACCTGAATCTGGAAGTTGGCGCGCAGCCGCACCTTGTCGAGACGGCCGCGCACGGCGGCCACCACGCAGGCACTGTCTCGCGCCAAGTCCGCAAACTCGCGTTGCAACTGGAAGTTCTCGATGATGGTCTGGAACGTCTCGTGCAGATTGTCGCGGGAGGGGTAGTACGCGCGGTAGGTGGGGCGCGCTGCGGGCTCTTCGTTCTCGATGTATTCGGTGCTGACCGCAGGCCGCACGAAGATGAAGTCGTTGTGGAAATGCGTGCGGTGCAGGATCTTGGTCGTGACCGAGTTGAAGAAGGTCTCGGCCAGTTCGGGCTGGTGGTGGTTGACCAAGAGGCCGATGTAATGCAGCTTGATCTGGTGCCACACGTCCATGGGCTGCGCGCCCGCGCTGAATTCCTTCTCCAGCCGGCGCACGCATTCTTTCACGCGCAGGTCATAGAACTCGATGCGTTCGCGCTGCGCCCGCTGCTGGCCGTGCCAGTCGCCGGTTTCGAAGCGGTGCTTGGCCCGCGCCGACTCGGTGCGGAACAGCCGGTAGTGCCGGTTGAAACCGTCCATCATGGCCTTGGCAATGCCGTAGGCCTGGGGAGCATCAAGCCGTTGCGGGAACATGGCAGTCTTTCAGCGCAGGCATCGCAATGCGGTCAGGCAAGAGGCGGGCTATTGCCTTTTGACGGCAGCCACACCGGCGATCGCCGCCTTGTACAGCGAGTCCAGGCCTTCGGTGCTGCCCACGGACATGTGCAGGTTGTTGATGAGACCGTCCTTGAGCCCATAGCACCAGCCGTGCAGCGTGACCTTCTGGCCCCGTCCCCACGCATCGAGCATCACCGTGGTCTGGGCGATGTTGACCACCTGCTCGATGGCGTTGAGTTCGCACAGCACGTCGTGGCGCCACTCCGGGGCGGTGGCGGCAATCAGGTCGCGGTGGCGGTCGCGCACGTCCTGCACATGGCGGATCCAGTTGTCGGCCAGGCCCACGCGCGTGCCTTCCAGGGCCGCCAGCACGCCACCACAACCATAGTGCCCCACCACCATGAGGTGCTCGATGTGCAACTGGTCCACCGCGTACTGGATGGTGGAAAGACAGTTCAGGTCGGTGGGCACCACCACATTGGCCACGTTGCGGTGCACGAACACTTCGCCCGGCTCCAGGCCCGTGATCTGGTTGGCGGGCACGCGGCTGTCGGAGCAGCCGATCCACATGTACTTGGGCTTTTGCTGGGCCAGCAGGCTGGTGAAGAACCCGGGCCGCTCGCGCTCCATCTGGGCCGCCCAGGCGCGGTTGTGAACAAACAGGTCGTCGATCGAGGAGGGCATGTTGTCCTTGGAGAGTCAGTGAAAGAAGTGAAGCTCAGCAGGTTTCGGCAAACAGCTCGCGGCCGATCAGCATGCGGCGGATCTCGCTGGTGCCCGCACCGATCTCATACAGCTTGGCATCGCGCCACAGACGGCCGAGCGGGTATTCGTTGATGTAGCCATTGCCACCGTAGATCTGCACGCCTTCGCCTGCCATCCAGGTCGCCTTTTCCGCGCACCACAGGATCACGCTGGCGCAGTCCTTGCGCACCTGGCGCACGTGGTCGGTGCCGAACATGTCGAGGTTCTTGGCCACAGTGTAGGCAAACGAGCGCCCCGCCTGCAGCACGGTGTACATGTCGGCCACCTTGCCCTGAATGAGCTGGAACTCGCCAATGCTCTGGCCGAACTGCTTGCGGTCGTGAATGTACGGGATCACGTTGTCCATCACGGACTGCATGATGCCCAGCGGGCCGCCGGTCAGCACCGCACGTTCGTAGTCCAGGCCGCTCATCAGCACCTTGGCGCCCTGGTTCAGGCCACCGAGCACATTCGCGGCGGGCACTTCGACATTGTTGAAAACCAGCTCGCCCGTGTGGCTGCCACGCATGCCCAGCTTGTCGAGCTTTTGCGCAATGCTGAATCCCGGCATGCCTTTTTCGATCAGGAAGGCCGTGACGCCACGCGCGCCCATTTCGGGTTCGGTCTTGGCGTACACCACGAGGGTGTCGGCATCCGGACCATTGGTGATCCACATCTTGTTGCCGTTGAGCAGGTAGTAGCCCCCCTTGTCCTCGGCCTTGAGCTTCATGCTGATCACATCAGAGCCCGCGCCCGGCTCGCTCATGGCCAGCGCACCCACATGCTCGCCACTGATGAGCTTGGGCAGGTACTTGGCCTTTTGTGCCTCGCTGCCGTTGCGGTTGATCTGGTTCACGCACAGGTTGCTGTGCGCGCCGTAAGACAGGCCCACGGAGGCGCTGGCGCGGGAGATTTCCTCCATGGCCACCATGTGGGCGAGGTAGCCCAGGGCGGCGCCGCCATATTGCTCGGGCACCGTGATGCCGAGCACGCCCAGGTCGCCCATCTTGCGCCACAGGTCCATGGGGAACTGGTCGCTGCGGTCGATCTCGGCCGCGCGCGGCGCGATCTCGGCCTGCGCAAAGTCGCGCACGGCATCGCGCAGGGCATCGATATCCTCGCCCAGTTGGAAGTTGAGGCCAGGCAGGTTGGCGGGAATGCTCATGGTGAATGTCTCCTCAAAACAGATTGTGGAAGGTGGCTTGTTCAGCCTTGGATGTTGTCGCGCCCGGTGACGGCCATGAGGGTGCACCCCATGGTGGCCACCAGCTTTTCCTGGGAGTTTTCTATGGCGAAGGCACGGCCCTCGCACACGGTGATGGTGCGGCCGGGCTTCAGCACCCGTCCCTCCATGCGAAAACGCTGGCCCTTGGCGGGGGCCAGCAGGTTGATCTTGAATTCGATGGTGAGCACGGCGGCGTCGGGGCCCATCAGGGTGAACCCCGCATAGCCACAGGCCGAATCCAGGGCGGTGGCCACCATGCCGGCATGCAGGAAGCCATGCTGCTGGGTAAGTGCCGGAGCCCATTCGAGCTCGATGTCGACCGCCCCCGCCGCCACGCGGGCCAGGCGCGCGCCCAACGTCTGCATGGCGCCCTGAAGGGCGAAGCTGGCGCGCACGCGCTCCGCGTAGTCAGCGCACCGGGGCTCAAGGGGGGGCGTGCTCAAGGCAATCTCCTGATCAGCATTTACGTTTACGTAAACGTCAATTATGAATCATTTTTGCTTTTCGACCTTCAGCAGGAGTGCCCGCGCCTCGTTTTCATGCTCCTGGACCTCCTCCAGATTGGCCTGCAGGTCAGCCATCTGTTCCTCGAGCTGCTTGCGATGGACGACAAGCACATCCAGAAACTTGCGCAGCTGCACGCCCGTGTCGCGGGGACTGTCGTACAGGTCGATGATCTCCTTGGCCTCCGTCAGCGACAGCCCCAGTCGCTTGGCGCGGAGCGTGAGGCGCAATCGGGTCCTGTCACGGGCACTGTAGACGCGGTTTCGGCCCGCTGGTCCCGTGCGTTCCGGTTGCAGCAGGCCCATGTCTTCATAAAAGCGGATCGCCCGCGTGGTGAGATCAAACTCTTTGGCGAGATCGCTGATGGTGTAGGTGTTGGCCATGGTGGGTACTGCGTGCAGCAAGGTCGGTTTCGCACAGGAGACAGCCCCGCGGCCGCAGCTCCCTACAATGCATCGGATGCATGACGTTTACGTTAACGTCAATGCTAACCCATACCACGACCGCCATGAACCCACTCGAACACCAGATCCACTACCCGCTTGGCGATGCACTCCCTCCGCAGGGGGGCACCATGGAAGTCGCACCTGGCGTCAAGTGGATCCGCATGGGCTTGCCATTCGCGCTGGACCACATCAACCTGTGGTTGCTGCGCGACCGGCAACCCGACGCCGACGGCACCATGGTCAGCGGCTGGACGGTGGTGGACTGCTGCATCGACAGTGCGACCACGCGTGCACAGTGGGAGCAGGTTTTTGCGAGCAGCCTGGAAGGGTTGCCGATTTTGCGCGTGATCGTGACCCACATGCATCCGGACCACATCGGGCTGGCGCATTGGCTGTGCGACCGATGGAAAGTACGCCTTTGGATCAGCGCCACCGACTACAACGTGGCGAGAACCGCGGTATACGACCGCAATGGATTCGGTGGCGAGGCCAGCGCCGACTTCTATGCCCTGCATGGCATGCAGGATGTGGAATTTCTCCAGCATGTCCGGGGACGCGTGTCGTACTTCCCGACCCTGGTGCCCGCCCTGCCGCCGACCTTCCGCAGGCTTATGGAAGGTGATGTCATCGAAATCGGTGGCCGCGATTGGCAGTGCATCAGCGGGTACGGGCATGCGCCTGAGCACATTGCCCTGTATTGCGCGGAATTGTCCTCCCTGATCAGTGGCGACATGGTGTTGCCGCGCATTTCCACCAACGTCAGCGTCCACGCGGCAGAACCCGAATCGGACCCTCTGCGGCTTTTTTTGGCCTCCCTGCTCCGGTACCTCGCATTGCCGGCTGACACGCTTGTGCTGCCGTCTCATGGCAAACCCTTCCAGGGATTGCATGAACGCATCCAGCAACTGCAGAACCATCACCGGGATCGGCTGGCAGAAATCCTGGAGGCTGCGAAATCGGGCCCTTTGTCAGCGGCGGATGTGCTGCCCATCATGTTCAAGCGAAAGCTGGATGCCCACCAGATGACCTTTGCGATGGGCGAGGCACTGGCCCATCTGCACCTGCTGTGGTTTGACCGCCAACTGCATCGGGTTCTCGACGCCGCTGGCGTTCACAGGTTTGAAACCCCACGCAAGCATTGAACTTGCGCGAACCGCCGGTGCATTGGAGCTCAGGCGTCTTCGTCACACGTGTGGGTGGCGCAGTGGTGGAAAGGCGCTGCCCCGTATAGGCAGGTGCCGCAGAGTGATGAAGAAGACGTGTGGCGGGTTTTTCGCGAAGCGGGGGCACAAGAGCAGGGTGAGTCCATTCCATCAGACGCTCATAGAGCTCACCAAGGTCCAGACCTGCAGAGAACCCAGCTGAATGGATGCTTGCTTTTCGCCGCCCCCAAAGCAAAAAACCCCAGTCATTGCTGACTGGGGTTTTCTGGGCTGTAAGAGCCTGACGATGACCTACTTTCACACGGGAACCCGCACTATCATCGGCGCAAAGTCGTTTCACTGTCCTGTTCGGGATGGGAAGGAGTGGTACCAACTTGCTATGGTCATCAGGCA
>NZ_JAHUWZ010000005.1 GCF_019218755.1 Acidovorax sp. sif1233
CGACAGGCGCCGCCGGGCGCACGGGCGCAGCCCCCACGGGGGCGGGTGCCGCCGCCGCCGGCAACGGCCGCCGGGCCAGGGGGGGCGCCGCCTGCAGGGACGCGCCCTGGGGCGCCACGCCCTTCTGGGGAATCCCCACCGCCACATGGTCATTGATGCGCCAGTAGACGGCCGTCACCAGGATGTCGTAGCGGGTCTTGGCGGTCTGTGCGATCAGCGCCTCGATCTCGGACAGGCGCACGGTCTCGCCGCCGTATTCGCGGGCCAGGTCCATCATCACCAGGAACTGGCGGCCGCGCTGGTCCAGCGAGAGCACCTTGAACTTGTAGCTGGCCGACAGCACGCCGGCACGCACCATCGCATCGCGCACCACGGTGTAGAGCAGCTCGCGGCGCTCCATGCGCTCGTTCTTGCGGTTGGCGGCGTGTTCGGGCGGTAGCGGCTCCACCAGGGGCTTGCCCTGTCGGCCTGGCGAGAGTGGCACCGTGGCATCGGCATTCAGCAAGCCCGACGGTTCGGCCATGGACCGGGGCTTGGGGGGGGCGGGTTTGCGGCTAAACCAACTGAACAGGGACATGGCTTGCTTTCTACGGGACGGCGCCAGAAAAATCCAAATCGAGTGTAACTTGCTGTACACCCGTTCGCGCCCCACGAAAGCCCGCAGGAGCTGACAGTCCGGGGGGTCTGTCAGGTGGCCGCAACGCGGCGGCGGCGGTTGCCCAACCGCTTGGCCAGCACGGCCCCCGCGGCCATCACCAGGCCGAGCGCGATGGCGGGCTGGCGGATCGACAATTCGGTGAAACGGATCGCCGGCAGGCTCCACAGCTTGCAGGGCGCGCTGGCCTGCACGGTGGCGCTGCGGGCGCGGTGCGAAAAGAACGCGCCTTCCCCGACCACCGAGCCCGCGCCCACGATGGCCAGGCGCAAACGTTCCTTCTCGTCCTGGTAGTGCACGCTCAGGCTGCCGCTTTCCACCAGGTACAGGGTGCGGTCCGTGGCGCCCTGGGTGAACAGCACCTGCCCGGCGGGCATGACCACGGGCAGGAGGTACGACGACAGCACATCCCACTGCGCGGGGGTCAGCGGGTTGGTCATGCTGTCGTCTGCACTGGCCTGTGCAATGGCATCGATCAGACCTTGCAGGTCCACCTTGGAAACAACCGGCGTGGGAACATTCATGGTGCGCCGAAAGTACCCTTGTTACAGATGGGACACAAGCGTTGTTAACGTCCGTTTACAACATTCGCGACAAGCGGCGGCGTGGGCTCCTTGGCCGGATGCCGCCGGCCGCCTCGCGACCCTTCATTTGCCGATGCAGAAGCTGGAAAAGATGACGCCCAGCAGGTCGTCCGAACTGAATTCGCCCGTGATGGCGCTCAGGGCGTTCTGGGCCAGGCGCAGCTCCTCGGCCAGCAGGTCCAGCGCCGGGCCCTGTGCCTGCAGCTGGTCGGCCGCCTCCTGCAGATGGGCCCCCACGGCCTGCAACGCCTGCACGTGCCGGGCCCGGGCGATGTAGATGCCCTCCGGCGCGGACTGCCACCCCGCCACCTCCAGCAGCAGGCGCCGCAGGCTGTCGAGCCCCTCGCCCGTGCGGGCCGACAGGCGCACCCCCGGCCGGGCGCCCGCTCCCGCAGGAGCCCCGGGCACGCCCCGGGGAGCCCGGTCCAGCTTGTTCCAGACATCGATGACGGGGATGCTTCCAGGCAGTTTCTGGGTCAGTGCGCTTTCTATACCTGCGTCGGCAGCTATGTAATCAATAGCATCCGCGCGCTCCAGGTCGTGCAGGAACAGCACCGCGTCGGCCCCCGCGATCTCGTCCCAGGCGCGCGCGATGCCGATGCGCTCCACCTCGTCGCTGCTGTCCCGCAGGCCGGCGGTGTCGATGATGTGCAGCGGCACGCCTTCGATCTGGATGGTCTGCTGCACCTTGTCGCGCGTGGTGCCCGCAATGGGCGTGACGATCGCCAGCTCGGCCCCGGCCAGCGCGTTGAGCAGCGAGCTCTTGCCCGCGTTGGGCTGGCCCGCGATGACGACCTTGATGCCCTCGCGCAGCAGCGCGCCCTGGCGCGCGCGCTGCATCACGGAGGCCAGCGTTTGCTGCAATTTCGATAGCTGCCCGTGCGCATCCGCCTTGCGCAGGAAGTCGATTTCTTCTTCGGGAAAATCGAGCGTGGCCTCCACCAGCATGCGCAGGTGGATGAGCGCATCGCGCAAGGCGTGGATCTCGGCCGAGAACGCGCCCGTGAGCGAGCGGCTGGCGCTGCGCGCGGCGGCCTCGGTGCTGGCGTCGATCAGGTCGGCGATCGCCTCGGCCTGGGCGAGGTCGATCTTGTCGTTCAGGAACGCGCGTTCGGTGAACTCGCCCGGCTGCGCCACGCGCAGGCCGGGCAGGCAGGGCTGGCCCGTGGCCGGGTCGGTGGCCGCCCCCGCCTCCAGGCAGCGCGCCAGCAGCAGCTGCAGCACCACGGGGCCGCCGTGGGCCTGCAGTTCCAGCACGTCTTCGCCGGTGTAGCTGTGCGGGCCAGGGAAATACAGCGCGAGCCCCTGGTCGATGGCCTGCCCCTGCACATCCCGGAAGGGCAGGTAGGTGGCCTCGCGGGCTTTCAGCGCCCGGCCGCACAGCGCCTGCACCAGCGCGCCGATGGCGCGGCCGGACACCCGCACGATGCCGACGGCCCCGCGCCCCGGAGCGGTGGCGATGGCGACGATGGGGTCATGGTGGCGGGCAAGCATGGTGGCGACTGTACAAGGTTGATGGACAAGAAAAAGGCCGCTTGCGCGGCCTTTCGGGGGGTCAGTTCATGGATGTCAGCGTTGCCGCTGTGGCATCACTTGAAACTGGGAAGGTTGAACTGCGGTGGCACGCCCATGCGGGTGTTGATGAGCCACTGCTGCGCAATCGACAAGATGTTGTTGGTCAGCCAGTACAGCACCAGGCCGGCCGGGAAGAAGAAGAACATCACGCTGAAGATCAGCGGCATGAACCACATCATCTTGGCCTGCATCGGGTCGGGTGGCGCGGGGTTCAGGGCCGTCTGCAGCAGCGAGCTGGCCGTCATCAGCAGGGGCAGGATGAAGAACGGGTCGGGCGTGGACAGGTCGCGGATCCAGCCGATCCAGGGCGCGTTGCGCATTTCCACGCTGGACAGCAGCACCCAGTACAGCGCGATGAACACGGGGATCTGGATCATGATGGGGAAGCAGCCGCCCATGGGGTTGACCTTTTCCTCGCGGTAGATGCGCATCATCTCCTGCTGCATCTGCTGAGGCTTGTCCTTCAGGCGCTCGCGCATCTCCATGATCTTGGGGTTGATGGCCTTCATCTTGGCCATGCTGGCGTAGGCCTTGGCGTTGAGCCAGTAGAACGCGATCTTGAGCAGCAGCACCAGGGCCACGATGGACCAGCCCCAGTTGTTCAGGAGCTTGTGCAGCTGGTCGAGCAGCCAGTACAGCGGCTTGGACAGGATGGTGAGCCAGCCGTAGTCCTTGACCAGCTCCAGCCCGGGGTAGAGCTTTTCCATCATGGTCTCCACCTGCGGGCCGGCGAACAGGCGCGCGTCCACGGTCTTGCTCGCGCCCGGCTCGATGGCGCCCAGCGAGGTGAGCATGCCCACGGAGTACAGGTTGGTGTCCACCTTGCGGGTGAAGGGCTCGCGCTGCACGCCGTCGGCCAGCAGCCAGGCCGTGGCGAAGTAATGCTGCACCATGGCGACGTAGCCGTTGGGCGCATCCTTGGGGATGTCGACCTTGCCGTTCTCGATGTCCTTGAACTCGATCTTCTGGTACTTCTTGGCCTCGGTGAAGACCGCGGGGCCGGTGAAGGTGGAGTAGAACGAAGACTCTCCGGGCGGCTTGTTGCCGTCGCGCACCAGTTGCAGGTACAGCTGGGGCGACACGGCGGCGCTGCCGGTGTTCACGACCTCGTGCTTGACGGCAATGTCGTAGGCGCCGCGCTTGATGGTCCAGGTCTTGGCCAGCTTCACGCCACCTTGCACGGGCGATTCGAAGCGGATGCTGATTTCGTCTTCGCCGTCCTTGAGCTCGCGGGGGCCGGGCACCACGGTCATCGCGGTCTTGTGGGTGGGGAAGGTGCCGCCGATCAGGCCCGTCTGCGCCACGTAGACACGCTGCGCGCTCTCGTCCAGCAACAGGAAATTGCGGGTCTTGTCCGCCATGTCGGCGTGCTGCAGCAGCTCGGCATGCGTGAGCGATCCGCCCTCGCTGTCAAACGTCAGCCGGTACAGGTCGGTCTTGACCTCCACGCGTTCGCGCGCGGCCGGAGCAGCCGCGGGCGCCAGCTGGCCAGGCACCGCCGAGGCACCCTGCGCCGCAGCCGCCACCGGCGCGCTGGAGGCGGGGACGCTGGCCGCGCCAGTGGCGCTGGACGCGGCGCCCTGGGCGGCAGGCGCCGTCACCGTCGGCGTGGAGGGGAAAAAGGTGGCCTTGTTGCCGTTGTGCAGCTGCCACTTGTCCCACAGCAGAACCATGGAAAAGCCAAAAATCACCCACAGGATGGTGCGGCGAATGTCGTTCATGAAGACTTCTTTGGTGAGGATGGTTGGGTGTTGGAATCAGAAAGCCGCGAGAACAGCCGCATGCTGCGCGGCAATTGTTGCGGGACCGGGTCATGGCCCCCGTCACACCAGGGGTGGCAGCGTACCAGCCTGCGCACCGTGAGATAGCTGCCTGCCGCGGCGCCGTGCCGTTCCAGCGCCTGCAGCGAATAGGCCGAACAGGTGGGCTCGAAGCGGCAGGCAGACCCCAGCCAGGGGCTGAGAAACAGCCGATAGCCCTTGACCACGCCCATCAGCAGGCGCTGCATCATGGCCCAACCACCTCTGCCACCACAGGCGAAGCGGGGGCCGAGGCCGCCGCAGCACCGCCCGACCGCCGGGCGGCATGGCCAAACAGCTGCAGCAACTCTGCACGCACCGCCTGCTTGAGCTGGTCGGACGTGGCGCTCACGAACTGCTTGCGGTCAAACGCCGTGCGCAGACGCACCACATGGGCCGCCTGCGGAAGCCGCGCCTCGAACGTGGCGCCCACCGTGTAGATCTGTCGCTTGATGGTATTGCGCGTCACGGCGCGGCGCGCCCAGCGCTTGGGCACCATGGCACCCAGCCAGACGCCCTGCACGGCAAACAGGGCCTGCGGCCCTTGCGTTGGCGGCAAGGAACCGGGCCCTGTGGGTGCGGCAGCACTGGCGGCCCCGCTGGCAGGGTTGCTGCCAGCGGCGTCCAGCACCAGGCGGTGCAGCGCAAAATGCGCCGTGCGGGAGACAGTGCCCCCCGCCATCGCGGCCTGGAACTGCGGACGGGTTTTCAGCCTGTGCATGCAAGCGCCCCGTTTGGAACCTGGCGGTACAAGCCGGGAACAGGCGGGGAGCAGGCCGTAGACCGTAGCGGCCTTAGACGGCCAGGCGCTTGCGGCCCTTGGCGCGGCGTGCGTTGATAACGGCACGGCCGCCGCGGGTCTTCATGCGGACGAGGAAACCGTGGGTGCGCGCGCGGCGGGTCTTGGAGGGCTGGTAAGTACGTTTCATGATGCTATTCCTTGAGGTTCAGTTCCGGACTGCTGCTCTTGAACCCCCTGCGGCCTGCAACCCGCGCCATATGAAACAGCACTCTGGAGGCAGACCCACGGGGGCAGAAATAACGGCGCGCCGGGTCAAATCACCCTGAACACATTCAGGGAAACCCAAAATTATCGCAGGCTTGGCCGCTGCTGGCAATGCCTTTCGGCTGGCGGGCCTTTCCAGCAGGCCCCGCAACAGCCCTGCGCGCGGCGGCCGGCCTGTGCCGCGCGGCCGCCATCCGCAACCAGCGCGCACCACAGCCCGGGCAGAAATTCAACCCCAGGAAACACCCGGATGCGGTGCCCGCCAAATTGTGGATAACTCCTTGACAAGCTACAATCCCCCGCCCAGTACCGTTCCTCCTATCCACAACAAGAATCTCCCTGAAATGACCGAGGAACCCTCCCGCAGCCCCCTTCCATCACCCGGCGCAGACGCCGGCCAGGGCCTGTGGCAAGCCTGCGTAGAGCAACTGGCGCAAGACCTGCCCGAACAACAGTTCAACACCTGGATCAAGCCCCTGGTGGCCCAGGTGGCCGAGGACTTCTCCAAGGTGACCGTGCTGGTGGGCAACCGCTTCAAGCTCGACTGGATCCGTGCCCAGTATGCGGGCCGCATCGCCGCCCTGCTCGAGGGCCTGTACGGCCAGCCCGTCACCCTGGAGTTAGCGCTTGCTCAGCGCGAATCCGTTGCCCGTACTTATGTGCGCCCTGCGGCATCGGAGCCATCGAACACCGCCGCCCCCGCTGAATCACCGGCCAGCAGCAGCGATGACGCCTCGGCCGGCGCGTTCCGCAACCGGCTCAATGCCGCCCTGACGTTCGAGACCCTGGTGGAGGGCACGGCCAACCGCATGGCACGCTCGGCGGCCATGCACGTGGCCGGCATGCCGGGCCATCTGTACAACCCGCTGTTCATCTATGGCGGCGTCGGCCTGGGCAAGACCCACCTGGTGCACGCTGTGGGTAACCGCCTGCTGCAGGACAGGCCCGACGCCAAAGTTCTCTACATCCATGCCGAGCAGTTCGTGTCGGATGTGGTTAAGGCGTACCAGCGCCGCACCTTCGACGAGTTCAAGGAGCGCTACCACTCGCTCGACCTGCTGCTCATCGATGACGTGCAGTTCTTCGCCAACAAGGACCGCACGCAGGAAGAATTCTTCAATGCGTTCGAGGCCCTGCTGGCCAAGAAGTCGCACATCGTGATGACCTCGGACACGTATCCGAAGGGCCTGGCCAACATCCACGAGCGGCTGGTCTCGCGCTTCGACTCGGGCCTCACGGTCGCCATCGAGCCGCCCGAGCTCGAGATGCGCGTGGCCATCCTGATCAACAAGGCCCGCGTCGAAGGCACCGAGATGCCCGAGGAAGTCGCCTTCTTCGTGGCCAAGAATGTGCGCTCCAACGTGCGCGAGCTCGAAGGCGCGCTGCGCAAGATCCTCGCGTACTCGCGCTTCAACCAGAAGGAAATCTCCATCCAGCTGGCCCGCGAGGCGCTGCGCGACCTGCTGTCGATCCAGAACCGGCAGATCAGTGTGGAAAACATCCAGAAGACGGTGGCCGACTACTACAAGATCAAGGTCGCCGACATGTATAGCAAGAAGCGCCCGGCCAGCATTGCCCGGCCGCGCCAGATCGCGATGTACCTAGCCAAGGAACTGACGCAAAAGAGTCTTCCCGAGATCGGAGAATTGTTTGGCGGGCGCGACCACACCACGGTTTTGCACGCCGTGCGCAAGATTTCCGGAGAGCGCCAGCAGCTCACGGAACTGAACCAGCAATTGCACGTGCTGGAGCAGACGCTGAAAGGCTAAAAAGGCGTGATCGAGGCCCCCCAGAGAAACGGCTCCGTTAAGGGGCAAAATGACGGGTTGTGCAGCAGGGGGAGGCACGACCCGTGCCGCTGTCCAAGCTCCGTTCCAAAAACCACAAGAGGTTGATGACATGATCGTCCTGAAGGCAACACAAGACAAGGTTCTCGCGGTACTGCAGTCCGTGGCTGGCATCGTCGAGCGCCGGCACACCCTTCCCATCCTGGCCAACGTGCTGATCCGCAAGACAGGCAACGCCCTGCAGCTGACGACCAGCGACCTCGAAATCCAGATCCGCACCACGGCAGAACTGGGCGGCGACACCGGCGACTTCACCACCACGGTGGGCGCGCGCAAGCTCATCGACATCCTGCGCACCATGCCCGGCGACCAGACGGTGAGCCTGGAGTCGGCCCAGTCCAAGCTCATCCTCAAGGGCGGCAAGAGCCGCTTCACGCTCCAGAGCCTGCCGGCCGAGGACTTCCCGCTGGTGCAGGAATCCGCCGCCTTCGGCCCCGTGTTCGCCGTGCCGCAAAAAACGCTGAAGGACCTGCTGGGCCAGGTGTCGTTTGCCATGGCGGTGCAGGACATCCGCTACTACCTCAACGGCATCCTGTTCGTGGCCGAGGGCAAGCAGCTGTCCCTGGTCGCCACCGATGGCCACCGCTTGGCCTTTGCCAGCGCCACGCTGGATGTCGAAGTGCCCAAGCAGGAAGTCATCCTGCCGCGCAAGACCGTGATCGAGCTGCAGCGCCTGCTGTCCGACGCGGGTGGCGAGAACCAGCCCCACATCGAGATGCAGTTCGCCAACAACCAGGCCAAGTTCACCTTTGGCGGCATGGAGTTCGTCACCAAGCTGGTCGAGGGCAAGTTCCCCGACTACAACCGCGTGATCCCCAAGAACCACAAGAACAGCATCACCCTGGGCCGCGCGCCGCTGCTGGCCAGCCTGCAGCGCACCGCCATCATGACCAGCGACAAGTTCAAGGGCGTGCGCCTGAACCTGGAGCCCGGCACCCTGCGCGTGGCATCCAACAACGCCGAGCAGGAAGAGGCCGTGGACGAGCTCGACATCGACTACGGTGGCGACACCATCGAGATCGGCTTCAACGTGACCTACCTCATCGACGCCCTGGCCAACATGGGCCAGGACATGGTGAAGGTGGAGCTCTCGGACGGCAACAGCTCCGCGCTGATGACCATCCCCGAGAACGACAGCTTCAAGTATGTGGTGATGCCGATGCGCATCTAGCCCTGCGCCCGCCACCGGTGGGCGTGAGGTTGCGATGCCCCGCCCCCCGCCCCAAGCAGCCCACCGAAAAAGCTACATTTTTGATAGCTGCCAGCGCTTATTGAATAAGCGCTAGAGCCCAGTTTGACCATTGAACACATTGGAAACCCCGGTTTCCACGGATCCCAAGGCCCACCATGACCGCTGACAACATCCCCTCCGAGCCCGAAGCCACCGGCGTCTCCGGCCATGTTGAGCCCACCCTCGCCAAGATCGACACCAACCAGGCTGGCGCCAGCGAAAGCTACGGCGAAGGCGCCATCACCATCCTGGAAGGCCTGGAGGCCGTGCGCAAGCGCCCCGGCATGTACATCGGCGACACGAGCGACGGCACCGGCCTGCACCACCTGGTGTTCGAGGTGGTGGACAACTCCATCGACGAAGCCCTGGCCGGGCACTGCGACGACATCGTCGTCACCATCCATTCCGACAACTCCATCAGCGTGACCGACAACGGCCGGGGCATTCCGACCGGCGTGAAGATGGACGACAAGCACGAGCCCAAGCGCTCGGCCGCCGAGATCGCGCTGACCGAACTGCACGCGGGCGGCAAGTTCAACCAGAACAGCTACAAGGTCTCCGGGGGCCTGCACGGCGTGGGCGTGAGCTGCGTGAACGCGCTCAGCAAGATGCTGCGCCTGACCGTGCGCCGCGAAGGCAAGGTGCACGCGCTGGAATTCAGCAAGGGCTTCGTGCAGAACCGCATCGTGCAGACGGTGGACGGCGTGGAAGTCTCGCCCATGCAGGTGCTGGACGACACCGACAAGCGCGGCACCGAAGTGCACTTCTTGCCCGACACCGAGATCTTCAAGGAGAACAACGAGTTCCACTACGAGATCCTGGCCAAGCGCCTGCGCGAACTCTCGTTCCTGAACAACGGCGTGCGCATTCGCCTCAAAGACGAGCGCAGCGGCAAGGAAGACGACTTCTCGGGCGCCGGTGGCGTGCGCGGCTTCGTGGAGTTCATCAACAAGGGCAAGACCGTCCTGCACCCCACCTCGTTCTACGCAGCCGGTGAACGCCCGGCCGAGACGTATGGCGGCATCCCCGGCACGCACATTGGCGTTGAAGTGGCCATGCAGTGGAACAGCGCGTACAGCGAGCAAGTGCTGTGCTTCACCAACAACATCCCCCAGCGTGACGGCGGCACCCACCTGACCGGCCTGCGCGCCGCGATGACCCGCGTCATCAACAAGTACATCGAAGAAAACGAGTTCGCCAAGAAGGCCAAGGTCGAAGTGACCGGCGACGACATGCGCGAAGGCCTGTGCTGCGTGCTCAGCGTAAAGGTGCCCGAGCCCAAGTTCAGCAGCCAGACCAAGGACAAGCTGGTATCGAGCGAAGTGCGCGCCCCCGTGGAAGACATCGTGGGCAAGCTGCTGACCGATTACCTGCAGGAGCGCCCGGCCGACGCCAAGATCATCTGCGGCAAGATCGTGGAAGCCGCCCGCGCCCGCGAAGCCGCCCGCAAGGCCCGCGAAATGACCCGCCGCAAGGGCGTGCTCGACGGCATGGGCCTGCCCGGCAAACTGGCCGACTGCCAGGAAAAAGACCCCGCCCTGTGCGAAATCTACATCGTGGAGGGCGACTCCGCCGGTGGCTCTGCCAAGCAGGGCCGTGACCGCAAGTTCCAGGCCATCCTGCCGCTGCGCGGCAAGATCCTGAACGTGGAAAAAGCCCGCTACGAAAAGCTGCTGACCAGCAACGAAATCCTCACGCTGATCACCGCCCTCGGCACCGGCATCGGCAAGGCCGGGGGCACCACGGGTGGCGACGACTTCGACGTGGCCAAGCTGCGCTACCACCGCATCATCATCATGACCGACGCCGACGTCGACGGCGCCCACATCCGCACCCTGCTGCTCACCTTCTTCTACCGCCAGATGCCCGAGCTGGTCGAGCGCGGCCACATCTACATTGCCCAGCCACCGCTGTACAAGGTGAAAGCTGGCAAGGAAGAGCTGTACCTGAAGGACGCCCCCGCGCTCGACGGCTTCCTGCTGCGCATTGCGCTCAACCACGCCAGCGTGACCACCGGCGGTGCCAACCCACAAACGCTGACCGGCGACACCCTGGCCGAACTGGCGCGCAAGCACCAGATCGCCGAGAGCGTCATTGCGCGCCTGGGCAACTTCATGGACGCCGAAGCCCTGCGCGCCATTGCCGACGGCGTGAGCTTGAAGCTCGACACCGTGGCCGACGCTGAAGCCAGCGCCGTGGCCCTGCAGGCCAAGCTGCGCGAACTGAACACCACCGGCGCCCCCGCCGAAGTGGCTGGCGAGTTCGACGCCCGCACCGACAAGCCCCTGCTGCGCATCAGCCGCCGCCACCACGGCAACATCAAGAGCAGCGTCATCACGCAAGACTTCGTGCACGGCGCCGACTACGCCGCCCTGGCCGAAGCCGCAGAGACCTTCCGCGGCCTGCTGGGCGAGGGCGCCAAGGCCCTGCGCGGCGAAGGCGAAAAGCAGAAGGAAGAAAAAGTCGGCGACTTCCGCCAGGCCATGAAGTGGCTGATCAGCGAAGCCGAACGCAGCACATCCCGCCAGCGCTACAAGGGCCTGGGCGAAATGAACCCCGAGCAGCTGTGGGAAACCACGATGGACCCCAACGTGCGCCGTTTGCTGCGTGTGCAAATTGACGATGCGATCGAAGCGGACCGCGTGTTCACGATGCTGATGGGGGATGAAGTGGAGCCACGCCGGGACTTCATTGAGACGAATGCGCTGCGGGCGGGGAATATCGACGTGTAAGCCTGTGGTGATTCACGAACTCTGCCAAACGGTAGGGAAAAGTCACACGCGGGAGTTTTGGGCGTTGGTGGAAAAGCAAATGCCGGACTGGAAGCGCCAACACGAAGTGCTGGAGCGAGCAGCTTTTGGCGATATGGTTTAGCCCAAGGGCATAAGCGCCCGTTTACCACGCTGACTAGCGCCACATCGAGTTCGCTCTCTTCAGAGCGCTTGGTAGTAGTCACGAATCTTCGAAGCCATGAGTACGCGTCTTTGGGCTAAGAACTCGGGAAAATTCGATGCAGTCATCGTCATCGCAGCCGTGGGTACGCAGTTTGCTCGCAGGTTCTCGATCAGTTCCTCATGCTGGTCAATGCCACCCAGTATCAATGGTTCCCCTTGGCACTGAGCTTGCGCATTCGCGAAGTAGAGATGGGGCGATCTGCTGCCAATCTTGATGTTTATCGCATCTTGCGTATACGCATAGTTGGCGATCTGGTTGTAGTCACCACGACCTTTCCCGTTCGCCTTAAGCAACTGTCTTGGGAAGATGTGATGCACGTCTCCCAAATTGCTGACCAGTTCGCGCACGGTGACATCGCGGGAAAGCAATCCCTTGTCATTGGTTTTAATCTGTGCAGCTACGAAGACCCAAAAAAGTGGGTGATTTGTAGAAGCGACATCAAGCGCCTGCACCAGTCCGAATTGCCAGAACGCGTCCGAAAGCTCAGCTTGCTCAATTCGAGCGAGGACCGCAGCGAAGTCTGGCTCATCAATCAAGCGGATGTCTCGTTCAAACTGGGTTTCAGCAGCACCCGAGAACCTACTGGTCAGAATTGATAACACAAACCAGCGCCGGACCAATCGTTCAATCTTTGACTCGTCGACTCCACGCGCGCGCAGTCCCAGATAAAGCGCGTATGCAAAGTTAAGTGCGTTCTGCGACCGCACCATGTTGTTCACGATGAAACCCGCTGATTTGATGATGATGACAAATCGCTGGAAGTGGGTTTCGTTGATGTAACGCCGCACACCGTGGGCCAGCTTTGCAAAGGACTCTTCTGCGATGCTCTCTTCAAATTGCTTCGTGGCGAAATTACGACCTGAAAGCAAGCTCACCAGATCCGCCAGTTTGCCCCGACCAAATTCGGTGCCGAATGTGACGCGCAAAACGTCTGTATAGCTTGGGTCATACAGGTTGTCGTTGTCGCTGCGCAGCCAGCTGATCTTCTGGAAGAAATCAGTCGCCGCAAACTCTGGATCGCGCTCTTTAAGTTGATCATGGAATCCAGGCTCCATGGCCATGTGGCAAAAGTAGTCAATGGCTTTTCGAAGCTCTGGCCCCCCGAACCTCGTGTCTGCCGCGATTTTGGACATGGCAAAGTCCGCTTGCGAAAGCACGGTGCCTTTTGAGTTGATGCGAATGAAGATCTCGGTCACTGTCTCTATGTCCAGATCGTGATCCAGCTCTATGAGGCCGATCTGCTTTTTGGCAATGTCAGTAAGCGCACTAAGTGCCTTCTCGATCAACTCTTCATCCACGCTAGGGTTTGCTTGGCAGTACTCACGAATGGCCTTCAGAAGACTAATCTTGCCACTCACAATGGGAGCTATGTCAGCGATCCAGGAAGCATCGCGTCCGATAGCAGTGTTCGATACTTCGAACACTTCCTTCAAGGGGTGAAACGCAATTCGAATGTTGACCTTGCGGTAGTCCTTGTTGATGACCTGCTGCCCAAGCACAGCAGCTGTGAGTGCCGTTACTCGCTGTTGGCCGTCGATGAGGATCATCTTCCCCAGCGCCATGCATCCGTCTTTCAACTTCACATCGGGGTTGCGCCAAGCTATCAAGTAGCCAACTGGGTAGCCCTTGTAAAGACTGTCCAAAAGGTCACGAACCTGAGTCCCGTCCCAAACAAAAGGTCGCTGAATCTCGGGAATGGCTATTTCGCCTTCCCGCACTTTGGCAAGAACGCTTTCGATCATGTACTGGTTAACCGCATACCGCTGAACACCCATTTGTTCCCTCACTCATTGACCAAAAGTTACATGCGAAGTGTAGAGGGCATGTACAACAACCCGGCGCAGAAAATGACCAGTTTTGAGACGCTGACCAGAGCTCCATACCTTCCACAGACATGACAAGCACTGAAGGCAACGACGCCCCTTCCCCCTGCTGGGACGCCATCTCCGCCCGCCTGGACCAACTCTACCCCGGCCAGGAGCCCAAGCACTTTGGCACGCTGATCTCGCACATGCTGGGCGGGCCTGACCCGCTGGATGGCATCAGCGCCTGGCGGCGCACGGACCCGATGCCGCACTGGCATTTTGTGACGTATGGGTTCAGCGAGTTGTACGCCAAGGAGTCCAATGACCCGGAGGTGAGCGGCTATGGTTTCGAGCTGACGTTTCGGCTGGCGATAGCGCCCAACGCAGCGGTCGATGCCGAGCCCCCGACATGGGCGCTGAATTTTTTGCAGAACTTGGCACGCTATGTGTTCCAGAGCGGCAACGTCTTCAACGACGGTGATTGGATGACAGCCAACGGTCCCATTGCACTGGGGCAGGCCACGCTGATCTGCTCCATGGGCTTTGTGACCGACCCGGAGCTGGCCGAGCCGCTGGCCACGCCCAATGGCTCAGTCGCCTTTTTGCAGGTAGTGGGACTGACGCTGGACGAGGAGCGCGCGGCCAAACAATGGCACACACGCAGTTTGCTCGATGTGCTGCTGCCGCACATGCCGCTGTGGGTAACGGACCTGGACCGCGCCTCGCTGCTGGGCGACCCCACGGTGAAGCAGCAGGTGGACGAGGGCGTGCGACGGGACGGCTCGTCGAGCGGGTACCTGTTTACCGATGTGCTGGACCTCCATCAGACCAAGCGGCGGCTGCGCAAGCCGCTGACTCTGGTGACTTTGGGCGCCCGCCAGGTGGATGAACTGGTGGCCCTGTTGCCGCTGCGCCTGCCGTTTGGCCGCACGCTGCGTGTGGCGGGGCACCGGTGGCAACTACTGCTGGAGCCTTCAGGCAACCAAGGCAGCAATGCAGTGGAATGGCAGGGCGAGGAAGAGAGCGCCGCCATCCTGCGTCTGACCAATGCCACGGTGCTGCAGTTCGTACAGACACTGCAGCCGCGCGAAGGCCGCTATGTGCTGCCGCTGTTGCCGCAGGTGGAGTGGCGGATAGAGAAAACGACGATCCAGGATTCAACCGGAAAAGTCGTTGACGTGGTTGGCTGACCAGCCTGTCAGTCAGCCAGCCAGCCAGCCAGCCACGCGCAGTGTCCAATGGCTGCGCTTGACAGGCAGCCTATTGGGCTACAGCACGCCCGGGCTGCCTATTCCTGCTTCGTCTGCTTCCAAATCCGATCCGCCCTTTCCCAAGCCGCCTTGGCCGCGGGCTCCGCATCCTTCCAGTTCAAACGGCTGCTCTCGCGGTCGGTGTCCCAGCGCGTCTGCAGATGGTCGCGGGCGTCGTTCCAGTCGCGGTGGCGTCCGTCGATCACGCTTTGATAGCCGTGGCGGTACGCAGGCGCATAGTCGTCGTAGGTATAGGCATCCGAGTAGTACGGCTCCCGGCCATACGCGTCGCGCCAGTAGGCGTCTTCATCCGTGGGGTTGACCGCTTCGGCCGCGCCCTTGCCGGCCAGGCCGCCGACGACGGCGCCGACCACTGCGCCCACGGCGGAGCCGATGGGGCCGCCGATGGAGCCCGCAGCTGCGCCCGTGACGGCGCCGCCTGCGGCACCGATGCCCGTGCCGATGGGGTGGGCGCCCGGCTCCTTGGTGATGGGGTCCAGGTTCATGTCGCGGGTGGGGTCTTGGGGATGGGTCATGGTGGTCTCCTGTAGGTAGGGGTAGGGGTGGATACGTCCAGAACCCCATGGTCTTCGCCGCCGCGCCACACTGGCGTAGGCCAAGCGCCACATGCGGCGACAGCTTTTGGGGACCATGGCCATGGGCGTCATTGCGCCCAGCGCCAGCGGGTGGCCGCGATGACTGCGTGGGCAGCGCCACATGGGCGGCCGGCCACCCAGGCACAATCGCAACCCCATGCGCTCCCCCATTTCCATCGTCGACGTTGACCGCCTCGACACCTGGACCCGCTATCGCCCAGGCCTGTGCGACACCTGCGCGGCCAACTGCTGCACGATGCCGCTCGAAGTGCAGCTGGCAGACCTGGTGCGGCTGGAGCTGGTGGACCCGTTCGAGGCCGAGCATGAAGAGCTGCGGCACATTGCCAGGCGGCTGCTCAAGGCACGGCTGATCGACCACTTCAACCACAAGAACGCGATCTTCACGATGGCGCGGCGGGCCAGTGGGGACTGTAACTTTCTCGACCCCAAAACACGCCTGTGCACGGTGTACGACAAGCGGCCCGAGACGTGCCGGCTGCATCCGCAGAAGAAGAGCCCCAAGCCGGGGTACTGCGCCTACGGGGCGCGGGATCTGCAGCGCAGGGGTTGAGCGGCGGGCACCCGGGGCTGCCTGCCGCCAGGCCACGCTATTTGCCGGAGGGCGCACGGCGGGCCGCCGCAGCGCCAGCCCGCGCGCTACCGCTACACCGTCTCCCTTTGGACAAAGCCCGCCACGGGCTCGGCGGGCTCGGCCACGGTGCCCACGTCCACCGCGTCCACCCGCGCCTGCGGTGGGCCGTGGCGGGCCCAGTCGATGAGGGACTGCACGGCATCGGCGGGGCCGGTGGCCAGGGCTTCCACGCTGCCATCGCGGCGGTTGCGCACCCAGCCCTGCACACCGCGCTGCAGGGCGGCCTGCACCAGGGACCAGCGGTAGCCCACGCCCTGCACATGCCCCCGGATCAGAAGGTGCCGGGTGACGGTGGTGGTGTTGCCGCTGTTGTTGTAGGTACCGCCGCTGTGGTGCATGGGCGCACTGTATCGCCAGCGCGGGGCGTTGACCACATGCGCGCCATGGCGGTGCTCGACCGGCCGGATGCGGCGCGCTAAGCTGTGGCGTGGCAGCCGCGGGCTTCGTCCAGCACTGCCATCCCTCGCACTGTCCAGGCCACCGCATGAACGCACCCCGCAAGGCCTTGCCCGCCATCGACACTGCCCGCTGCACGGGCTGCGGCTGGTGTGTGGCCGTGTGCGCGCCGCATGTGCTGTCGCTGCAGGTGCAGGGCCCGCAAGCCTGGGGTCCCAAGCGGTCCCGGCTGCATGATGCGGCGGCCTGCACCGGGTGTGCCTTGTGCGCGGTGCGGTGCCCGTTCGATGCGATCCGCATGGTGCGTGCGGGCTCCTTGCATGCGGTGCGGGACGATGCGGCGTTGTCCCACACCAGCGGCGGCGCGGCTGTGGTGTGATTCCAGGCCCGGGTTTCACCCGAGTGTTCACCACCCCACCATTGCATGCCAGAAAAGGAGCCACGCCATGCCTGAAAAGAAAGCCAGCGTTCACTGGGAAGGGGCCGGCAAGGCCGGCCAGGGCCAGATCAGCACCGAGACCGGCGCGCTGGACAAGTACCCCTATGGCTTTGCCAGCCGCTTTGGCGACGACCGCAAGGGCACCAACCCCGAGGAGATCCTGGGGGCGGCGCATGCGGCCTGCTTCACCATGGCGTTTTCGTTCGCCGCCGACAAGGCGGGCATCGCCACCGAAGCGGTGGACACCACCGCCAGCGTGCGCCTGTCCAAGGAGGGCGAAGGTTTTGTGATCGACCGCATCGCGCTCACGCTCACCGCCAAGGTGCCCGGGCTGGACGATGCGGCCTTCCAGAAACTGGCGGCCGATGCCAAGGCCAATTGCCCGCTGTCGAAGGCACTGGCCGCGGTGCCCGAGATCACGCTGACCGCCACGCTGGTGAAGTAGCCAACGGGACGGGCCAGGACACCGCGCCCCGGCACGGTCTTCTTTTTGTCCGCCTGCCCCTCAGCGCCCCCGCGCCGCCGCGGCCAGCGCGGCAAACGCCTGCCGGTCCGCCGCATGCGTGAAGGCGGTGTTGGGCACCGGGTGTGTGGACAGCTTCACCACCACCAGCTCCGCCGCCGGGTTGATGTGGATGTGCTGGCCCATCAGGCCCTTGGCCTCCAGCGTACCGTCCGCATCGTGCGGCACCCACCACTGGTTGTGGTACGAGTAGCCCGCGCGCATGGCGGTGCCGGGGGCCTTGCTGAATTTCGCGGGGTCGGCGCCCTTGCGCAGCTCGGCGATGGTGGCGGGCGAGATGATCTGCTGGCCGTTGTAGCGGCCGTTGGCGCGCAGCATTTCGCCCAGGCGGCCCAGGTCGCGCAGCGTGGCGTTCACGCCCACGCTGGTGGACTGGCCGCCGTTGGCGTCGGCAAACACATAGGCATCCTCCTGCGCGCCCAGGCGCGACCAGATGCGCTCGGACAGCAGCGTGGCGTAGCTCTTGCCGGTGACGCGCTGCAGCAGCCAGCCCAGCACTTCCGTGTCCACCGACTTGTACGCGAACGCGGCGCCGTGCTCGCCCTCCTTCTTCAGCGTGGGCAGGAACTCGGCCATGCTTTTGGCGGCGCTGCTGCCGGGCGGCGCGGGCTGCAGGCCTGCGGCGGCCAGGTACTGGAAGACGCCGGACGCAGGGTCGGCAAAGTTCTCGGCGTATTGCACGCCGGTGGTCATGTCCAGCGTCTGCTGCACGGTGGCATCGGTCCAGGCGCTGGTGGCCAGCTCGGGCAGGTAGCGGGGGATCGGTGCTTTCGGGTCGATCACGCCTTCCTGGATGAGCTCGGTCACCAGCAGGCCGGTGAGCGATTTGCTCATGGACCACAGCACATGCGGCTGGTGCGGTTGCATGCCGATGTGGTGGCGCTCGTACACCACCTGGCCCCGGTGCAACACCAGCAGGCCGTCGGTGTAGGTGGCCTTTTGCCAGTCGGCCAGCGTGGTGGTGCCGCCCTTGCCGTCGGGCACGGGCAGCGCGTCGTCCAGCGCTCGGGATGCGGCGGCCAGCGCGCTGGGCGCCCCGGCACCGCGCCACACGGACGCCGTGGGCCCCAGCTCGCGCAGGTGGTGCGCGGCCCAGCGCACGTTGGGGTACTTGAGGATGTTGGCCAGGCGCACGATCTTGTCGGGCGGCGGCGGAAAGCCCTGCATCAGCTGCAGCGTGGCGGGGTGGGTGGCGTCGGGTGGTGGCAGTTGCGGTGCCTGCGCATGGCTGGCGGAGGCCATGCACAGGGCTGCTGCGGCAGTGGCGAGCGTCACCAGGGCAAATTGGAGGCGGGGGAACGGCATGGTGCGAAAGTCCTGCAAAAGGTGGGTGGGATCGGGCAGAGAAACGACGGAACAGGAAGGGGCGGGCGGGCTATCCCCGCGCCGCCAGCAGCGCGCGGATCACGACCTCGGTGCGGTCGTACTCGCCTTCGCCAAAGTGCTTGTAGCGAATGTGTCCCTGCGCATCGATGAGGTAGGCCGCGGGCCAGTACTGGTTGCTGTAGGCCTTCCAGGTGCCGTAGCGGTTGTCTTGCGCCACGGGGTGCTTCACGCCGTGGCGGCGCATGGCCACCTCGACGTTGCTGGTGGTGCGCTCGAACGGAAACTCCGGCGTGTGCACGCCCACCACCGTGAGGCCCTGGGGCGTGTACAGCTCGGCCCAGCGGTTCACGTGGGGGAGGGTGCGGATGCAGTTGATGCACGCATACGTCCAGAAGTCCACCAGCACCACGCGGCCGCGCAGCTGGGCCAGGGTGAGGGGTTCGGAGTTGAGCCAGCGCTCGATGCCGGTGAACTCGGGCGCCGCGCCAAAGTCGGGCAGCGTGGCGGCCTGGATGGCGGGCCCCGCTGCGTGGGTGAGGGCGGGTGCCGCCACCGCTGCGGCTACAGAAGCTGCGGACGCCAGGAATGTGCGGCGTTGAAAAGAGAATGGTGAAGAAAGGCGCGATGTCATGGTGAAAACTCCTTGCTGCGGGCCGCTCTTACAGCCCGCCAGAACCCGAGGGATAGAACTGCGACAGCCAGGCGGTGACCTGCCCATCCACCTCCAGCAGCATGGCCAGCGCCACGGCGATGACCACCACGCCAAAGGCCTGTTGCACGCGGTGCGCGTGGCGCGAGATGCGGCGCACATGGCTGGCCGCTGCCTGGCCACCGTAGGCAATGGCCAGCATGGGCACTGCGGCGCCGGTGGAATAAGCGAGCAGCAGCACCGCCGTGCTGACCCCGGGCGGCTCGGTGGCGATGAGCGTGAGGATGGACGCCAGCACCGGCCCGGCGCAGGGCGTCCACACCGCGCCCAGGCTCAGGCCCAGCAGCAGCCCGCCCCAGTTGCCGGCCGATGAGCCCAGCCCCAGGCTGGCCACGCGGCTGAGCGCACCACCCGCGTGTTGGCTGAGCCACTGGAAGGGCCGAGGCCACACGGTGAGCACGCCAAACACCAGCAGCATCACGGCGGCGAACCGGCGCAAGCCCTCGGGCGACACGCCCAGCACCTGCGTGAAGCTGCTGAACAACAGCGCCACGGCAGCGAACGAGAGCGCAAAGCCCAGCGCGATGAACAGCGGGCGCGTGCGCCGCGCCGCGCCGCCCGCCACCGACGCGCCCAGCACCACCGGCAGCATGGGCAGCACGCAGGGCGCGCCCACGGTGAGCATGCCGGCGGCCACGGCCAGCCAGGGCGAGGTGGCGGCCATGGTCATTGCACGCCCCCGTGCTCTGCGCCCGGGCGGCGCCACACCTGCGTCTTGCCAAAGAGCGGGATGCCCACGTAGGCGCGCACCAGCAGCTGGTCCGGCTCGGCGGGGGTGAGGGTGGCGCGGTAGGTCTTGGCGTTCTCGCGGTTGTAGATCTCGCCCTGGTATTCGGTGTTGCCGCCATCGCTGGGGCGCAGGCCCGACAGCAGGGTCATGCCCAGCGCGGGCCGCGCGTCGGCCGCCGCCATCTCGGTACCCGGCGCGCTCATGGAGCGGTTGCCCAGCACGCGCACCACCTTGCCGCACAGGGTCTCGCCGGCGCAGGGCGCAATGTCCACCTCCAGGTTGCCGCTTTCGGTGATCCAGCGGCCCAGCGGGGCCTTGGCAGGCGCGGCGGCCAGGGATTGCTGGGCGCCAGCGGATTGGGCCAGGCACAGGGCCAGCAGCCCGGCCGTGGTGGTTGTCCAGGGGTTCATCTTCATGGCACGGTCCTCGTGAAGTTCAGGAAGACTGCATTGAAGCCAGCGGACGTATCGGTGATATTTCCTGGCAAGGCCTTTTGGTATGCGTGCGTGTCCGCAGCGCCGCCCGACAAGTTCAGATACATACGGCCCGCCGCGCCGCCGCCACACCCAGTGCAAACCCCGGAGAATCACGGCCCATGAGCACGCCCACCGAAGACCACGTCCTGATCGTCGATGACGACGCCGGCATCCGCGAGCTGGCGGCCGAATACCTGCAACGCCAGGGCCTGCAGGTGAGCGTGGCGGCCGATGGGCGGCAGATGCGCGAGGTGCTGGCCACGCAGCGCATCGACCTCTTGGTGCTGGACCTGATGCTGCCCGGCACCGACGGCATCACGCTGTGCCGCGAGCTGCGCAGCCCCGGCGCGCCGCCGCTGCCCATCATCATGCTCACCGCGCGCAGCGACGAGGCCGACCGCATCCTGGGCCTGGAGCTGGGTGCGGACGACTACCTGACCAAGCCCTTCGCCGCGCGCGAGCTGCTGGCGCGCATCCACGCCGTGCTGCGGCGCACGCGCATGCTGCCGCCCAACCTGGCGGCGGCCGAGCCCGCGCGGCACCTCGCGTTCGGCGACTGGCGGCTGGACACCACGGCGCGCCACCTGCTCGATGCCACGGGCGCGGTGGTGGCGCTGTCGGGCGCCGAATACCGGCTGCTGCGCGTGCTGCTGGACCATCCGCAGCGCATCCTCACGCGCGACCAACTGCTGCAGCTCACGCAGGGGCGCGACGCCGATGTGTTCGACCGCTCCATCGACCTGCTGGTCAGCCGCGTGCGCCAGCGGCTCGGGGATGGTGCCCGGGGCTCGCGCTACATCAAGACAGTGCGCAACGAGGGCTATGTGTTCTGCGCCGACGTGTTGCCCACGGCAACCTCCAACGAGGCCGCCGCATGACGCTGCGCGGGTGGCCCCGCTCGCTGTTCGGGCGCATCCTGCTGGTGCTGGCGCTGGGCCTGGCGCTGGCGCATGCGCTGACCTTCGTGCTCGCGCTCACCGAGCGCGGCATGACCATGCGCCGCGCCATGGTGTCGTACCTGGCGAGCGACGTGGCCAGCTCCGTGGCCATGCTGGAGCGCCTGCCCGCCGCAGAGCGCGCGCAGTGGGTGGACCGGCTGGCGCGCCGCAATTACCGGTTTGCGCTGACCGCGCCGCTGGATGCGCCCGAGGACCCGTCCGACCTGGCCCGCCTGATCGCGGGCGCCGTGGGCGCCACGCTGCCCCCCGGCCAGACGGTGCGGGTGATCGACCCCCGCGTGCCCGGCACCGAGCTGCGCCTGCAGCTCCAGTTGAGCGACGGCACGCCGCTGGCCGTGGACATGGACGAGCCCCGGCTGCAGGTCTCGCCCTGGGTGCTGGGCGCGCTGGCGCTGCAGCTGGCGCTGCTGGCGGGCCTGTGCGCCTGGGCCGTGCGCGCGGCCACGCGGCCCCTGCGCGCGCTGGCCGACGCGGCCGACGCGCTGGGTGCCGACCGCCCCGCCGTGCCCCTGGCCGAGGACGGCCCGCGCGAGGTGCAGCGCGCCGCCCAGGCCTTCAACCGCATGCAGCAGCGCATCCAGGCGCACCTGGAGGAGCGTATGCGCATCCTGGCCGCCGTCTCGCACGACCTGCAGACGCCCATCACCCGCCTGCGCCTGCGCGCCGACCTGCTGGACGACACCGCGCTGCAGGGCAAGCTGCACGCGGACCTGGCCGAGATGCAGTCGCTGGTGGAAGAAGGCATTGCCTACGCGCGCTCGTCCCAGGCCGCCCGGGAGCCCCTGCAGCGCGTGGACCTGCGCGCGCTGCTGCAGAGCATTGCATTCGACTACGCCGATGCGGGCCTGCCCGTGACGCTGCTGCACGCCGCAGAGGGCACCTGCGACACGCGCCCGCAGGCCCTGCGCCGGCTGGTATGCAACCTGGTGGACAACGCGCTCAAGTTCGCCGGCGCGGCCGAGCTGAGCCTGGAGGCCGGGCACCAAGGCCAATGGCTGGTGCGGGTGCTGGACCGGGGGCCGGGCATCCCCGCCGCCGAACTGGCCGCCGTGCTGCAGCCCTACGTGCGGCTGGAAGACTCGCGCAACCGCGGCACCGGCGGCACGGGGCTGGGCCTGGCCATTGCGAACGAACTGGCCCAGGCGCTGGGCGGCCGGCTGATGCTGGGGCCGCGCGAGGACGGTGCGGGGCTGGAGGCGCGCGTGGAAGTGCCGGGGTCGCGGGAAACCTCCGCATAAGTCAGGCGCACCGTATGCCCCTGCGGCGTCGGGCGGTCCGGGGCGTTGCCGCAGCCTCGGTCGCGCTGCTAAAGTGGCCACCCCGTGGACTGTCAGACAGGGAACACCGTGGAAACCACCGCAAACAGCAGTAGCACCCGCAGCCAGCACATCCGCATCGGCATCGGCGGCTGGACCTTCGAGCCCTGGCGCGACAACTTCTACCCCGCGGGCCTCGCGCACAGCAAGGAGCTGCAGTACGCCAGCCGCCAGCTCAGCGCCATCGAGGTCAACGGCACCTACTACAGCACCTTCAAGCCGCCCACGTTTGCCAAGTGGCACGGCGAGACACCCGAGGGCTTCATGTTCTCGCTCAAGGCCAACCGCTTTGCAACCAACCGCCGCGTGCTAGCGCAGGCGGGCGACTCGGTCATGCGGTTTGTGGAAAGCGGCATCTCGGAACTGAAGGACAAGCTCGGCCCCATCGTCTGGCAGTTCATGCCCACCAAGGTGTTCGAACCGGGGGACTTCGAGGCCTTCCTCGCGCTGCTGCCCCAACAGGTCGATGGCCGCAGCCTGCGCCATGTGCTCGACGTGCGGCACAAGAGCTTTGCCACCCCGGCCTTCATCGCGCTGGCCCGCCAGTACGGCTGCGTGCCGGTGCACACCGATTCCGAGAAATTCCCGGCCATTGCCGATGCCGAGGCGGACTTCGCCTACCTGCGGCTGATGCGCAGCCAGGCCGACGTGCCCACCGGCTACACGCCCGAGGCGATTGCGCAATGGGCCGAGGGCGTGCGCGCCTGGACCCGCGGCGAGCGGCCGCGCGATGTGTTCGTGTATTTCATCAACGGCGCGAAGGAGCGGGCCCCGGCCGGCGCGATGGAGCTGATGGCGCAGCTGGGACTGCGGGCGCAGGCCGCAGGTGCTGGCGAGATGGCGATGAGAAAGAAATCGGCGCCTGGCGCTTATCCATGAAGCGCCAAAAGCTATTGATTCAATAGCAAAATCACCCTGTCGCGGACTGCCAGGACGCCCGCCGGCGGCACCAGGCGCGGCACGGGCTTGACGGCGGCCCAAGGGCCTCGGGTACACTGCATCCTTCATGTCGTACACCGCCATCCCCTTCACCGCACGCGCCACGGCCTTCCAGGGCATGTGCATGATGCTGTCCGCATTCACGCGGGCGATGGGTGCACGAATGATTACCACCATTACCACCGCGGCCACCTGAGCACGCGCAGGTGGCCGTTTCGGCAGCCACCTGGTGATCGCTCTCTCTTCTCCCCCAAGACGAATTGACTGAAACCCAGCTCTGGCAGCTGGGTTTTTTTGTTTGTTTGTTTGTTTTGCAGTCGTTTGGAGAAGCCCATGTTCCGCGATCCCGTCCAGTCCCTAGAAGCCCCGTCGTTCGAGCCTTCCGCCGCGGCCATGCGCCCCCTGCGCGTGGGCATGATCGGCATTGGCACCGTGGGCGCGGGCACCTTCCGCGTGCTGGCGCGCAACCAGGCGCTCATCGCGGGCCGCGCGGGGCGGGGCATCAAGATGGTGGTGGTCTGCGCCCGCAGCCTGGCCCGTGCCATGAGCGTGGTGGGCAAGGACGTGGCCCTGACCAACGACCCCATGCAGGTAGCCACGCACCCCGATGTGGACGTGCTGGTGGAGGCCGCCGGCGGCACCGGCCCGGCGCGTGAATGGGTGCTGGCCGCCATCCGCGCGGGCAAGCATGTGGTCACGGCCAACAAGGCGCTGCTGGCCGAGCATGGCAACGAGATCTTCGCCGCCGCGCGCCAGCACGGCGTGGCCGTGGCGTACGAAGGCGCGGTGGCCGTGAGCATCCCCATCGTGAAAGCGCTGCGCGAGGGCCTCACCGCCAACCGTATCGAATGGGTGGCCGGCATCATCAACGGCACCACCAATTTCATCCTGAGCAAGATGCGCGACGAGGGCGTGGGCTTTGCCGAGGCGCTGGCCCAGGCCCAGGCGCTGGGCTACGCCGAAGCGGACCCGACCTTCGACATCGAGGGCATCGACGCCGCGCACAAGATCACGCTGCTGGCCGCCAATGCGTTCGGCATGCCGCTGCGCTTTGCCGACGCGCAGGTGGAGGGCATCACCGCGCTGCAGGGCCTGGACGTGGCCTGCGCGGAGCAGCTGGGCTTTCGCATCAAGCTGCTGGGGGTGGCGCGGCGCCGCGAGCACGGCAATGGAGTCAACGGCGATGGTGCCGACGGCGTGGAGCTGCGCGTGCAGCCCGCGCTGGTGCCCGCCACGCACCTGCTGGCGCATGTCAATGGCTCGATGAACGGCATCATGGTCAAGGGCGATGCGTCGGGCGTGACGATGTACTACGGCGCGGGCGCGGGGTCCGAGCAGACCGCGTCGGCCGTGATCGCCGACCTGGTGGACGTGGCGCGGCTTCATGGCACCCACGCGGCGCAGCGGGTGCCGCACCTGGGCTTTCATGCCAGCGCCATCAGCAACGACCAGGCCGTGCTGCCGCGCGCCGCCGTGCGCACGCGCCACTACCTGCGGGTGCCCGTGCACACGGCCCAGCAGATCGAGGCCGTGGGCGCGTGGCTGGCGGCGCAGCAGGTGCCGGTGCTGCACGTGGAGCTGGCGGCCGAAAAAACACTGCAGGCCGACAAGGCGGCATCCAGCGCCGGCCATCCCCAGGTGCTGGTGCTCACCGACGTGGCGGCCCAGTCCACGGTGGACCTGGCCATGCACGCGCTGGCCGCGCACCCCGCCGTGGCCGGGCCGGTGGTGTCGCTGCGCGTGGAGATGCTGGAGGGCTGATGCTGAAGGGTTGCCATGGGCGGTGTCTGGCCGCACGCCACGTCGTGCCACCACCACTCTGCACTCACCAGCACCGTTCACGCTGAGCCTGTCGAAACGCGGCGCATGGCTGCGACAGGCGCAGCCCGACCGGTACGGGTTGATGCTGCGGTTTTAAAGGTCCAAACAGGCTCTGTCGCCCTACTATCAAGCGCTTCAAGCTATGAATATCGCAGCAATCACTGGCTAGATGCCCGGCCCTCGTTCCACCAGCGCCGCCATGGCCAGCGCTTGCGGCGTGCCTTGCGCCGTCAGCCCCTCGACGACGCCGGCGCGGTCCGTGTCCGTGCGGTTCTGGCTCACCTTCCAGACGCCTTCCCAGCGTTCCACCGCCAGCTCCACGCCCACGATGGCGCCCAGCAGCTTGTGCAGGTAGTCGGCGGGCGCATCGTCCACGTGCCAGGGGTGCGGGCGGTGGGCTTCGTGCGCCTCGGTCAGGGTGTGCAGGATCGCGCGCAGGCGCTCGGGGTCGCCGTCCACCGCGCTGAGCGTGCCGTGGGCGTGCACCGTGGCGTAGTTCCAGGTGGGCACCTGTTTGCCATCGACGGCCTTGGACGGGTACCACGACGGCGACACGTAGGCCTGCGGGCCATGGAACACGGCCACCGCCTGCTGCGGCAGCAGCGGCCACACGCCGTTGCCGCGCCCCACGTGGCCCACCAGCGTGCCGTGCGGGCCGCGCGTGGGGTCCAGGTACAGCGGCACGTGGTTGACGTGCAGGGCGCCCTCGTGCGAGACGACCAGGGTGGCCAGGGGCTGGTCCCGCACCAGGCCGTGCAGAACGGCTGGGTCGGTCACCTGGAACTGGCGGTTGGCAATGGTCATGTCAGTGGTCCTTCCACGTCCAGCACGGGCGCGCAGTCGATCTGCGTCTTGACCGAGTTGGCCAAAAAGCACGCCGCGTGCGCCTGGTGGTGCAGGTCGGCCAGCACCGCGCTGCTGGGCGGGTGCGCCGCGTCGAAGCGCGTCACGGGCCGCAGCTGCACGTGCGCAACCACCAGGCGGCCTTCGGCATCCTTGGCCATGGTGCCCACGGCGGCATCGGTGTAGCTGTCCACGCGCCATCCGGCACGGCAGGCGAAGTCCAGGAACCACAGCATGTGGCAACTCGACAGCGCGGCCACGTAGGCTTCTTCGGGGTCCACGGCCGCGGCATCGGAGTAGGGCAGCGGCACCACATGCGGCGACGACGAGCCGGCCACCACGGCGCCGCCATCGAATTGCCAGGTGTGCGCGCGGTGGTAGCGCTTGTCCAGAAAGTCGTCGCTGCCACGGGACCAGGCGATGGTGGCGGTGTGCTCGGCCATAGGATCTTTCTTGTGGGACCGGGCCTCGCAGGCAGCCCGGATGGTTTCTAAAATGGTTCTTCAGTTTATGGCTGCATTGCCACAACGAAGGGGCCAATTCATGCCGGTTGCCAGAGCCAATCCCAAGGCGCCCACCGCCGCCGCGGGCGCACCCAGCCCACGCCCGGGCCTGTTGCGCCAGCAGGTGTACGAGCAGTTGCGCAGCGCCATCGAGCAAGGGCGGTTGCCTGCGGGCACGCGCCTGCCGCCGTCGCGCGAGCATGCGGCCGGCCTGGGTGTGTCGCGCAACACGGTGCTCTGGGCCGTGCAGCGCCTGCAGGCCGAGGGCTACGTGGAAGCGCGAGTGGGCGACGGCACCTATGTGTCCGAGGCCGCGGGCACGGCCCCGGCGCAGGGACTGGTGGCGCCGCCGCGCGGGCTGTCGAAGCGCGGGCAGCTCATTGCCGAGACGGCGGCGCGCTGGCGGCCTCCGCATGTGGCGGCGCGGGCATTTCGCATCGGCGCGCCCGAGGTGGACACTTTTCCGTTCGCGCTGTGGGACCGCCTGGCGCGCCAGGCCAGCCCCGGCCAGCGCAGCGCCCGCGCGCAGTACCTGGCCCCTGCGGGCGACCCCCAGCTGCGCCAGGCCATCGCGCTGTGGCTGTGGGCGTCGCGCGGCATCCGCTGCGATGCGGCGCAGGTGGTGGTGTGCTCGGGCTCGCAGCAGGGCATCGATCTGATCGCGCGGCTGCTGCTGGACGCGGGCGACGAGGTGCTGGTGGAAGACCCCGGCTACCCCGGCATCCGCGCCAGCCTGCTGGGCCACGGCGTGCTGGCGCGGCCGGTAGCGCTGGATGCGCAGGGCCTGCGCATCGCCGAAGGCGCCGCGCAGTGGCCCGGTGCGCGCATGGCCGTGGTCACGCCCACGCACCAGTTCCCCACCGGCGTGTGCATGCCACTGGCGCGGCGCCAGGCCCTGCTACAGTGGGCGCGCACGCACGACGCCTGGGTGGTGGAGGACGACTACGACGGCGAATTCCAGTACGGCAAGCACGACGGCAAGGCCCAGCGCGTGCCCGCCCTGTGCAGCCTGCCGGGCTCGGAGCGCGTGCTGTACGTGGGCACGTTCTCCAAGACCCTGCACCCCGGCCTGCGCCTGGGCTTCGTGGTCGTGCCACCCGCGCTGGTGGAAGCCTTTGCCATGGCCCGCGCCATCACCGACCGGCATGCGCCCGGCGACGCACAGGCGGTGCTGGCGCGCTTCATCGCCGAAGGCCACCTGCTGCGCCACCTGCGGCAGATGCGCGAGCTGTACCAGGAGCGCCAGCAGGTGCTGATCGACGCGCTGGCCCAGGCCAGCGGCGGCGCGCTGCAGCTGGCGCCCAGCGACCGGGGCATGCACCTGCTGCTGGAATGCGCGCCCGGCAGCAACGACGAGGCCTTGAGCCGCAGCGCACTCGCCGCCGGGGTGATGCTGGCACCCTTGTCGCGCTATGCGATGGAATCGAACCGTAGAGGCTGGCTGTTTGGCTACGCGGGCTACGGCGAGCCCGAGATCGTGGCCGCCGCGCGGGTAGTGGCGCGGTTAGCTTCCAGAAGTCACCGCAAGGGGCTCTGACCGGCGAGCGACCGCCGCGCTGGCGGTGTCCCCCTACCTTTTCCACCATTGCTGCGAGAGCGCGGGCTGCCGGATGTCCAGCCGCTCGCCCATCACCGGCGCCACCAGCGGCACGCCGGCTTTCCCGGCCAGGGCGGTGATGCGGTCGAACGGGTCCGTCCACGCGTGCAGCGCCAGGTCGAACGTGCCGTTATGGATGGGCATCAGGTGGCGGCCCTTCACGTCCAGGTGGGCCTGCAGGCTTTCCTCGGGCTGCATGTGCACGTCGGGCCACTGGGCGTCGTAGGCGCCGGTTTCCACCATCGTCAGGTCGAACGGGCCGAAGCGCTCGCCGATGGCCTTGAAACCGTCGAAGTAGCCCGTGTCGCCGCTGAAGAAGATGCGCGTGTCCCCCACCACCAGCACCCACGACGCCCACAGCGTGCGGTTGCCGTCCGACAGGCTGCGGCCCGAGAAGTGCTGCGCGGGCGTGGCCACCAGTTTCACGCCGGCGATGGTGGTGCCCTGCCACCAGTCGAACTGCTGCACCTTGGCGGCGGGCACGCCCCAGGCGACAAGGCGGTCGCCCACGCCCAGCGGCGTGACGAAATGCGCCACCTTGGGGGCGAGCTGCCGGATGGCATCGAAGTCCAGGTGGTCGTAGTGGTCGTGCGAGAGCACCACGCCGGTGATGGGCGGCAGCTCGTCGATGGCGATGGGCGGCGCATGGAAGCGCTTGGGGCCCATGAAGGAAAACGGCGAGGCGCGTTCGGAGAACACCGGGTCGGTCAGCCAGAACTGGCCCTGCAGCTTGAGCAGCATGGTCGAGTGGCCCAGGCGCCACAGGCTCAGGTCGGGGGCGCCCAGCAGATCGGCCTGCGTGAGCGGCAGCACCTGTGGCGGCTGGGCCGGCACCGCGTCGGCGGGCTTGTCCGTCATGAAGCGCCACATGATGCCCAGGGTCTTGGCAAAACCCGGGGCCTGGCGCGGCGCCGCATTGCGGAACTTGCCATCGACGTACTGGGGCGATTGCTCATGGGAGCTTGCCGACAAGGAGGTGCAGGAAAGGATGCTGTAGGCCATGGCGGTGACAACGGTGAGGATGAGAAGGATTCGGGGCGTGCGGCGGAGCATGGATGCTTTTCCGAAAAGTGCACTGCACAGTGTAGTTCACTTTTCCAAAAAGTAAACTACCCGGTGTAAAATAGGGGAATGACCGAGCCCGCCACCGTGATCGCCCCCACCCGCCTGACCGACCGCAAGCGCGAGGCCATCGTGCAGGCCGCCATCGGCGAATTCCGCGAACATGGCTTCAACGGCACCAGCATGGACCGCGTGGCCGCGGCGGCCGAGGTGTCCAAGCGCACGGTGTACAACCACTTTCCCAGCAAGGACGAGCTGTTCGGCGCCATCCTGGACCACCTGTGGGAGCGCAGCCATTCATTGCCCGACGTGGCCTACGACGCGGGGCGACCGCTGCGCGCGCAGCTGCTCGCGGTGCTGGAGCAGAAGATGGAGCTGCTGAACGACGCGAGCTTCATCGACCTCTCGCGCGTGGCGATGGCCGAGATGATGCACACGCCCGAGCGCGCCCAGGCCATGGTGGCGCGCCTGTCCGAAAAGGAAGAAGGCCTGCCGCGCTGGATCCGCGCGGCCCAGCAGGATGGCGCCCTGCGCGCGGGGGTGGACCCGCAGTACGCGGCCCACCAGCTGCACGGCATGGTCAAGTCCTTTGCCTTCTGGCCCCAGCTGGCCATGGGCCAGCCGCCGCTGGCGCCTGCCGTGCAGCAGCAGGTGCTGGCCGATGCGGTGGAGATGTTCCTCGGGTTCTACGCGGTCGGCGCGCCGTAGGCCGGGGAACCCCGGCCCGGGCAAAATGCTCGCCGCACGACCGCCAGCCCCTCCCCGGGCACGCCTCCCATGCGCAAACGCCACTCCCTCCTCATCGGCCTGGGCATCGCCACCGCGGCGGTCTGGGTTTTCAACGCCTCCTGGCGCGCAGCGCCGCCCGAAGGCGCCAAAGCGCGCCTGATCGCGCACCGGGGCGTGCACCAGACCTACCACCGCGAGGGGCTGGAGCGGGACACCTGCACCGCCCGGCGCATCGAGCCGCCCACGCACGACTACATCGAGAACACGGTGCGCTCCATGCAGGCGGCATTCGCCCATGGCGCGGACATCGTGGAGCTGGACGTGCACCCCACCACCGACGGCCGCCTGGCCGTGCTGCACGACTGGACGCTGGACTGCCGCACCGAAGGCCGGGGCACCACGCGCAGCCACGCGATGTCCTACCTGCGCACGCTGGATGTGGGCTACGGCTACACCGCCGACGGGGGCCGGACCTACCCCCTGCGCGGCAAGGGCGTGGGGCTGATGCCCGAGCTCTCCGAGGTCTTCACGGCCATGCCCGGCCAGCGCTTTCTCGTCAATTTCAAGAGCCGGGAGGCGCGCGAGGGCGACATGCTCGCCGCGCTGGTGGCCGGACAGCCCGCCTGGCGGCAGGCCATCTGGGGCGCGTACGGGGGCGACGAGCCCACCCTGCGCGCCGCCGGGGCGCTCGCGGCCCAGGGCGGGGCACCCGTCAGGACCTGGTCGCGCCAGGGGCTGGCGCAGTGCCTGGGCCGCTACATCGCCCTGGGCTGGGCCGGCATCGTGCCCGAGGCCTGCCGCCAGACCACCGTGATGGTGCCTCTGAACGTCGCGCCCTGGCTCTGGGGCTGGCCGAACCTGCTGCAGCAGCGGCTGCGGCAGGCGGGCAGCGAGATCATCCTGCTGGGCCCCTACGGCGCGGGCGACGCCGGCACCTCGGGCATCGACACGCCCGCGCAGCTGGCCCAGGTGCCCCGGGGCTTCGCGGGCTATGTCTGGACCAACAAGATCGAGGTCATCGGGCCCGTCTTCCGGCGCTGAGCCCGGCTTGGCGCTACGCTTGGCGGCTGCGTGCGCCCCGGCGCATTCCGGCTTCTTTCTCTTCACCACCACCTCATCCCTTCCCACCCCATGCCCCTTGCCCCCTACCTCGATACCGCCCCGTGCCTGGGCAGCGGCGTCTTCATCCACGACTCCGCCCAGGTGATCGGCGACGTGACCCTGGGCCGCGACGCCTCTGTGTGGTGCAACGCCGTGCTGCGCGGCGACGTGAACCGCATCGTGGTGGGAGAGTGCAGCAACGTGCAGGACCTGGCCATGGGCCATGTCTCGCACCGCAACGCCAGCAAGCCCGAGGGCTCGCCGCTCCTCATCGGCAGCCATGTGACCATCGGCCACTCGGTGATCCTGCACGGCTGCCGCATCGGCGACGAATGCCTGATCGGCATGGGCTCGATCGTGATGGACGACGCCGTGGTGGGCGACCGCGTGATGCTGGGCGCGGGCAGCCTGGTCTCGCCCGGCAAGGTGCTGGAAAGCGGCTACCTCTACATGGGCCGCCCGGCGGTGCGCCAGCGCGCGCTGACGGACGCGGAGATGGCGTACCTGCGCTACTCGGCCGAACACTACGTGCGGGTGAAGAACAACTACCAGGCCCCGCCGCTGACGGAGCCTGCAGCCTGATCCGGTCCGGAAGTCCGGCAGGCCCCAGGGCGCGCGGGCGGCGCGTATCGCATCACTATTCGAGCCATGTTTGTCTATGAGTGAACTTCTTGAGCAACTGTCCCAGTCGGTCTCCACGGCCCACTCCGTCGAAGAGCTGACGCGGCCGCTTCTGGAAATGCTGGAGGCGGTGACGGGGCTGGAGTCCACCTACCTCACCGCCATCGACGAGGCACAGGGCGTGCAGCACGTGCTGTACGCGCGCAACTCCAGCGCCATGCAGATCCCCGAGGGCCTGGTCGTGCCCTGGAACGACACGCTGTGCAAGCGCGCACTGGAAGAGGGCCGCACCTTCACCGACAACGTGCCCGCCTGCTGGGGCGATTCGCAGGCCGCGCGCGGCCTGGGCATCCGCACCTACGCGAGCCAGCCCGTGCGCGTCGGCAACGGCGCGCTGTACGGCACGCTGTGCGCGGCCAGCACCCACGCCCGCCCGCGCACGCCCGAGGCCGAACGCATCCTCACGCTGTTCGCCTACCTCATCGGCCAGCAGGTGGAACGCGAGCAGCTCATCCACAAACTGCTGGCCGCCAACGAACAGCTGGCCGCCGTGGCCGCCACCGACCAGCTCACGGGGCTGCCCAACCGCCGCGCGCTCATGGAGGCGCTGGAACGGATGCTGGCGCAGGGCCGGCGCCGGCAGATGGGCGTGCAGATCGCGTTCATCGACCTCGACGGCTTCAAGGCGATCAACGACACCCACGGCCACGAGGTGGGCGACCGGTTCCTCGTGGCCGTCGCGCAGCGCCTGCGGGGCGTGCTGCGCGCCGAGGACCTGGCCGCGCGCCTGGGCGGCGACGAGTTCGTGGTGATCAGCCTGAGCGCACACGCCGGCGACGCCCTGCACACCGCGCAGGATGCGCTGAGCCTGCGCATCGCCCAGGCCACGCAGGGCCGCTTCGACCTGCCGGGCGCATCGCTGGACTACGCCGGCGCCAGCGTGGGCGCGGTCACCATGGCGCCGGACCAGACCTGCAGGGCCGAGGACGCCCTGCGCGTGGCCGACCAGATGATGTACCAAGTCAAGCGCGCGCGCCGGCAGGCCCAGGACGCGCTGGCACAGGCGCGCGGCGGGCTGCCCACCCGCCGCTGAGCCGGCCCGCGCCGCCGCCGCAGTAGCCACACCGCCAGGGACACCATCGCGGTGCCGGGATAATCGGCGGTCACCACCCCCACGCTCCATGGCCTCTTCCCCGTGCCGCGTGCTCGCCGTCATCCCCCCGATGACGCAGCTGAACACGCCCTATCCGTCCACCGCCTACCTCACGGGCTTCCTGCGCTCGCGCGGCGTCCTCGCGTTCCAGGAGGACCTGGCGCTGGCGCTCGTGCTGCGGCTGCTCTCGCCCGAGGGCCTGAGGGCCGTGGCCGCCAAGGTGGATGCACTGCCCGCCAAGAAACAAAGCCCCGCCGTGCAGTCCTTTGCCGCGCAGCAGGACCGCTACCTGGCCACCATCGGCCCGGCCATTGCCTTCCTGCAGGGGCGCGACAGCACGCTGGCCCACCGCATCGCGGGCCGCAACTACCTGCCCGAGGGCCCACGCTTCGCCACGCTGGACGTGTATGTGGACGACGAAGGCGGCGACCCGCTGGGCTGGGCGTTCGGCGCCCTGGGCCTGCACGACAAGGCCAAGCACCTGGCCACGCTGTACCTGAACGACCTGGCCGATGTGCTGCGCGACGCGGTGGACGAGCGCTTCGAATTCGTGCGCTATGCCGAATCGCTGGCGGGCAGCCAGCCCACGTTCGACCCGCTGGCCACGGCCCTGGCCGCACCGCCCACGCTGGTGGACGACCTGCTGGCGCAGCTCACGCACGAGGCCATCGAACGCCACCAGCCCACGGTGGTGCTGCTGTCGGTGCCTTTCCCGGGCTCCGTGTACGCGGCGTTCCGCATCGCGCAGGCCATCAAGGCGCGCCATCCGCAGGTGGTGACGGTGCTGGGCGGCGGCTTCGTGAACACCGAACTGCGCGAGCTGGCCGACCCGCGCGTGTTCGACCATGTCGACTACGTGACGCTGGACGCCGGCGAGCGCCCGCTGCTGGCGCTGCTGGAACATGTGCGCGGCGAGCGCGGCCGCCAGCGGCTGGTGCGGACCTTCGTGCGCAACGACGGCGAGGGCGGCGATGGCGCGGTGCAGTACATCAACATGATGGAGGCCGACGTGGCCTTCGCCGAAGTGGGCACGCCCACCTGGGACGGCCTGCCGCTGGACCGTTATCTGTCGCTGCTGGACATGCTCAACCCCATGCACCGGCTGTGGAGCGACGGGCGCTGGAACAAGCTCACCGTGGCGCACGGCTGCTACTGGAAGAAGTGCAGCTTCTGCGACGTGAGCCTGGACTACATCAGCCGCTACGAGGGCGCGAGCGCCGAGGTGCTGGCCGACCGCATCGAGGCCATCGTGCGCGAGACGGGGCAGACGGGTTTTCACTTCGTGGACGAGGCTGCGCCCCCCAAGGCGCTGAAAGCACTGGCCACCGAGCTGATCGCGCGCAACGCGGGCATCAGCTGGTGGGGCAATGTGCGGTTCGAGAAAACCTTCACGCCCGACCTGGCCGAGCTGATGGCCGACAGCGGCTGCATCGCCATCTCGGGCGGGCTCGAAGTCGCGTCCGACCGGCTGCTCACCCTCATGAAAAAAGGCGTGTCGGTGGACCAGGTGGCGCGCGTGACGCGGGCCTTCACCGACGCGGGCATCCTGGTGCATGCGTACCTGATGTACGGCTTTCCCACCCAGACCGTGCAGGACACGGTGGACGCGCTCGAATACGTGCGCCAGCTGTTCGCCAACGGCTGCATCCAGAGCGGGTTCTTCCACCGCTTTGCCTGCACCGTGCACTCGCCCGTGGGCAAGAACCCCGAGGAGTACGGCGTGACCCTCGCGCCGCTGCCGCCGGGCGACTTCGCCAAGAACGACGTGGCCTTCATCGACCCCACGGGCGTGGACCACGATGCGCTGGGCGGCGCGCTCAAGAAAGCCATCTACAACTACATGCACGGCATCGGCCTGGAAGAAGACGTGCGCACGTGGTTCCCCTTCAAGGTGCCCAAGACCACGGTGCGGCGCGACCGCATCGAGCGGGCGCTGCGCGAGCGAGGATGAGGATATATATCTCCTTTGATAGCTGCTAGCGCCCGGTACATCGGCGTTTCAAGCCATTTTTGCGGGTGATGTGTCAGGGGGACCCTGCTTCCCTCGGAGTTCTGGCGCAGTTTCCAAAGTCAGCAGCCTGCACACCGCAGACAGCCCGCCTTCCTCGACAGACCCTACACAAGCAGAACCTGTGGTCACGGCGGGCATTTCACAAGCCGCCGCCTCAGCGACCAAGCCGGAACCGGCGCAGACTCAACGCTGGCGGCGCCCCGTTTGCGCAACGGCGGTGCACCGGCATTGGCTCTTGTCCACCCAGAACTGTTCGGGCACCGCGTGCTCCATGGCGCTGCTGTACTGCCCCCGCATCTTGTTGTACGCAATCCAGCGGTTTTGGGCTGCAGTTTTTCCGTTGCTAGTGAGTTCGGGTTTGTTGTTGATCGCGGCACTGGGGTCGTCGTTCTTGACCCACCGGGTGTGCCGCAGGTGCCCGATGTCCATGTTCAGCCCCTGGAAGGTAATGCCCGTGGTGACGATGCCGTACAGCTTGTTGGGGCGTACCTGGGCGTGGAACAGGCCGTAGCTGAGCGCTGGGCGGTCCACCATCTGCGCCTGGGCGCTGGCGATGGCGCCGTGGCTTTGCAGTGCTGCGAAGTAGCCCCACAGGGTGGCGGTGAGCAGGTCTCCGGTGAGGTGGTCACCTGTCAGACCTTGCAGGATCGTTGCTCTTTGGCTTTCAGGGGCCGCCTGTGCTTGCTCCAGCTTTTGTTTTGTGGCCTCCATGCGCGTTTTGAGCGTTTGCAGTTGGGTCTGGCTGATGCCCTGGATGCTCAGGCTCAGGACTATAGGCATCACTCAGCTGTGCATAGCTTTTCTGATTCATCTCGGCCTCAATTATCGAAGGTGTCGCACTTCGGATTTGAGGCCGCCTGGATACGGGAGTGTGTTGCACGTCTGATTTAAGGCCACCGACACGGTAATGAAAGGCATCCCATACCACGTTCAGGGCTCAGGCCCACCTTCCCGCAACCTTCAACACCCAACAAAATAGGCAAAGCCTTTTTGAAACTGTATTTTTTAGAAAACCCTCAATAATTGACATTTTTTTTGCAACTATCGCCAACGCATAGAAATATAAAAAACCAACCAACAACCCCACTATTCCAACAAGAAAAAAGTAATGAGACACCGAATCTTCAAAAATAAAAAAAACAGCACCACACAAAAACACAAACGACGAAAATAAAATATCTGAAATAATTACAATTCCAGAAAAGATTTCAATCTTCATATTATGTGATAGTTTCATTTTTTTGCCTCACGAAGCAAATCTATAGCAACAACCAAATAGCCTACAGCTTGTTGCAAGACTGTCGACAGTATCGCAAGGCCGGCCGCCGCCCACGCAGCACCTTTTTCTGTGGCGCCTTTTATCCCGCCTAATATATTCGAGAACACAACCAACGCTGATATAGCCTTTATGACCCCATCCTTCTCATCCTGAGACAAGTTCTCTTGACTCAGGATCTTATCCAAAGTCTTTATATAACTCAGGACACCATAGATCATTGCAGCAACTAGTACAGCGAGAGAAGCAAATGTGGCGATGGAGTAGACGCCCACAGCCATAACAAACCAAAGGGGTGGGAATGCAAACGAAAGCAACGCTATCGCGATAAAAAGCATCGCCCCATTTCCCCTCCCTTCAATCATGTAAGCCCCAGCCCCCGTCTCCGGGTGAGTGATGATGTATCCGTATCCCGTGAATCCGTGGGCATTGATCTGGCTTTCGTGGAATGTCACTTCCTTGCCTGCCTGGATGGCATTGCGGATTTCTGCGCCTACATCACCTCCAATTGTCAAATTGGGTAACGCTGTCGCTGCATTGCTCTGATTGATGGTGTAGATCTTTTGCCCTTGGCTTTGCGCGATGGCAATGGCCTTGACAGCTGAGACCGCTTGCGCGCAGTCCGCCAGCGTCGGGTTCTGAGTTTGCCCCTGGTCGTCCGTGTACCGAAATTGGTGCTGCAGGCCACCCCTCGTCACCAATCGTTGTTTCCAGCCTTGCGGCAAGGGGAATACCGCAGTGAGGCGATATTCTGGCTGCACATACACGTATCTCATGAAGTCCTCTGTGCAAGCTACCTGATATTCAGGAGTTGGATTTCAGATTTGGGGCTGCTCAACAAAACTCAGGATCGCGCCCCCACAGCTCTCAACACCCAACAGAAAAAACAATATTTCTGCGACGCCTTGTCGCCAAGCAGATCATCCATCATCAACCTACTTTTAACGAACATGCCAAAACCATAGAAACAAAAAAATACCCACCAAAAATCCCACAAGCCCCGCGAATAATGAATATTGAACAACACCCTCAAAGAAAAAAGTAAAAGCCCCGCACAAAAATATGAATGACACAAAAACCAAATCAATAACAATCTCACGACAAATAAAAATCTCCACATCACGTGATATTTTCATTTTTTCGCCTAGCCAAGCACGCTTATGGTAGCCGTCAAAAAAACATAGCGCATTGCAACAGCACAATTTTCCACGATGATGCAAAAATTAACATCACAAACGGAAAAATCGAAGAGATAAATACAACAGAATTGCCATCAATAAGAAAACAATTCGCCCCCGCCCTCTTTCTCGAATTGAAATAGGGCCACTAACACTCAGTACGGCTGACACAAAGGCCAGTGCAGCACCCAAATTACTCCCTCTTTCAAAAGCAGCGATTGATAAAATAATAAATAATGGGATAGGCCAGTGATTTAACATAATAGACTAATTTTTGACTGGGCAACGTATGAAAGCTTCCTTGAGTGACATAACAAATAAAGTGTAGTACAACATAGCAACCATACCCACTAGAAAACCAAGACCCAATATTGCATAACCAAGCAAAAGACCAAAAATCGTCACAAAAGAGTAAAAAGCAATGGCTCTCACAAAAGCATCGCCAGCCCCTCTACACTCTTCAGAACCGTCATATATATCGAGCGCATCCAAGACATTAAGAATAATTCCAAGAAAATTACCCAGCAAAGAAAATAACTTATCGGCAGCAGCACCAATTAAGTTTACAAAATATGAAAACAGGAGGCTCACAGAGCTAGGAGCTTTATCATCCATATATCCACCACTCCCCCTTCCCTCAATCATGTAGGCCCCAGCTCCCGTCTCCGGGTCGGTGATGATGTAGCCATACCCCGAGAATCCATGCACATTGAGTTGCCGCTCGTGCACCGTCACTTCTTTCCCGGCCATCACCGCTGATTGAATCTCCTGCCCCACCGTACCGCCCACCGGCAGCTTGGGCAAGGCCGTGGCTGCGTTGCTCTGGTTGATGGTGTAGATGCGCTGGCCTTCCGCCTGGGCGATAGCAATGGCTTTGACGGCTGAGACTGCTTGCGCGCAGTCTGCTTTGGTGGGGTTCTGGGTTTGCCCCTGGTCGTCCGTGTACCGGCATTGCGTTTTGTCCACCCAGAATTGCTCAGGCACGGCATGTTCCATGGCGCTGCTGTACTGGCCCCGCATCTTGTTGTACGCAATCCAGCGGTTTTGGGCTGCAGTTTTTCCGTTGCTAGTGAGTTCGGGTTTGTTGTTGATCGCGGCACTGGGGTCGTCGTTCTTGACCCACCGGGTGTGCCGCAGGTGCCCGATGTCCATGTTCAGCCCCTGGAAGGTAATGCCCGTGGTGACGATGCCGTACAGCTTGTTGGGGCGTACCTGGGCATGGAACAGGCCGTAGCTGAGCGCTGGGCGGTCCACCATCTGCGCCTGGGCGCTGGCGATGGCGCCGTGGCTTTGCAGTGCTGCGAAGTAGCCCCATACGGTGGCGGTGAGCAGGTCTCCAGTGAGGTGGTCGCCGGTGAGTCCTTGCAGGATGGTGGCCCGTTGAACCTCTGGGGCGGCCTGAGCCAGTTCCAGCTTTTGTTTTGTGGCCTCCATTCTGGTCTTGAGGGTGGTGAGCTGGGCTTGGCTGATGCCCTGGATGCTCACGCCCAATGCCGTTTGCTGGCCTGCAATAAGCTGGTCTTGGGTTTCATCCCAGTCCTGGCTGCCGTAGCGGGTGAAGCCGCCTTGACCTACGGGTTCGCTGCCTGCGCGCATGCCGGGGCCGGTGGCTACGACGGTGCCGTCCACCGAGATTTGGGGCTTGAGGTTGATGCTGCTCGATAGCCCCCTGGGCAGTTGGCTGGGGTCCAACTGTTGGCCGGGGGCGGGCTTGGGGATGAGGGCTGCGATGGCGGCTTCGTCAGCGGCGCTGGCTGCCACCCAGGCCAGGGTGATTTTTTTGCCGGCGATGGCTGCGGTGGGGGTTTGCCAGCTCAGCAGGGGGTTGTCTCCCCACGCGGCGCTGCGGGCGTCTGCGTAGATTTCGTATTTGAAGTGCGTTTTGCTGGACGTGGGCAGGTCGCTGTGGGTTTGGCTGCGCGTCTTGATGTTGTAGGGCAGGGTGCCTGCCAGGTAGGGCAGCGGGTCGATGCTGGCTTGCCGCGTGCCCAGGACGTCACCTACTGTGCTTTGGCCTGCGTTTTGGCTGTCGATGTAGGTTTTAAGGCGGGCCTGGTAGCTGCCCAGCTGGCTTTGCAGGGCGCTGGTGTTGAGGTTTCTCACCCAGCCTTCTGCCGGGTTGGTTTCTGCGCCTTGCTGGGCTGCGTTCAACAGGGCCTGGGCGTCCAGCGGTACGGCACTTTGCAGGTCCATGCCTTCTTTGAAGGTGTATTGCTTGAAGCTGCCGTCCAGGGGCACCCAGGTGTCGGGGGTGCTTTGGCCTGGGGTGTGGCGCGTGCCTCGGCCGGGCTGGTATTGGATGAGGGCTTCGACCCAGGTGTGTTCGATGCGCAGGGCCTTGATTTGCCCGCCCGATACCAGGGCTACATTGCTGACCCCGCCTTGGCCCCAGATTTGCTGGGCGGCGTCTACGGTGCGGACGCCGCCCACCCAGTTGAGGGCCTGGGCGGTGGGGATGTCTACGGTGCCGGCCACATACCGCGCAGGGATGCCGCTGGCGCGCAGCAGGGCCACCAGCAGGCTGGCGGTGTCCACGGCGTTGCCGGATTTTTTGTCGAGCGTGTCTTGCGCGCCTTGTACGCTGCCTTGGGTGGGCACGTAGTGGATGTTGTCGTGCACCCACTGGTAGATCTTGTGGGGGTTGTGGCCCAGGGTTTGGGCCAGGGCCTTGATGGCGTCGGTGTGGGGAGCATCCAGCGTGGGGGCCAAGTCGGCTGCGCTGGGGGCGCTGGCGGCTTTAGCGCTTTGCACGGTGGCGGCCTTGGCGGCGGATGGAGGCTGCTCTGCCTCAGGGCCATCCATCTGGATGGGCGCTTGGGGGCGGGCTCGCTCTGCCTGCCAGGGCAGCTTGTTCAGGTTGAGGGGCAGGTGGGTTTTGCCGGGGGCCTCTGTGTCGATGAATTCCTTGAGCACCTGCAAGGCCGCGGCCTTGCCATTGCTGCTGCCTTCCTGCACGGCCTGGAGGCGCTTGACCAGCTGTTCGTGCTTGTCTGCAAAGGCGGCTTCCTGGGCGAGCTGGCGGTCAAGAACGCTGCCTTCAACGCCTGCGTTTTGCCAGGTGTTGCGCAGGGATTCCCATTCTTGCTGGAGCGCCTGGGCCTGGCGGTCCAGCGTTTGCACGGCGGGCAGGCTCGAGGCTGCGTCAGTGAAGGTGGCGGCGATGCCGGGGGTGCCAAATTCGGGATTCAGCGCTCTGGCCAGTTGCTCCAGGGTGTCAGCGTATTGCTCGGCTGGCGCACCGCTTTGCAGGCGCTGCTGCACCGCCAGCTGGTTGCGCTGCGCCATTTGCGCGTGGACGAGGGGCAGTCCCACGGTGTTGAGCACCGAGGCCGTGAGCAGCCACACCACCGCGCGTTTGAACCAGCCCACCGGGCGGTCCTGCTGAGTGGGCTGGGTTGGGTGACTGCGGGTGTGCTGGTGCCCGGGGGCCTGCAATGGGCGCATGGGGTCGTTCTCTCTCAAAGGGGGGGTGACAGTGGTGGCCGGTATCAAAAGCCCGGTGGCGGCAACGGGGTTTCGCAACTGCGTCATTGCGCCCCCCCACCTTGGCGGTATGCGAGGCCAGGCTGGCAGGAGCTAGCCCGCAGGCGATACGCGGCAACCACCGCCAGCAATACGCCGGCGAGCCACAGAAACCACGGCTGGTTGACGGGGATGGAATTGGTGACGCCGGGTGTGCCTGGGCCACCGGGGCCTCCAGGCCCCCCTGGCGCATTGGCCCACACCACGTAGGTAACCGTCGCCGTTGCCAGGTCCACATCCACGTCATACGCCTTGGCCTGGCTTGTGGGCAGTGCAGTTGCCGATTTGAGGTTGTTGCCGCTGCCGATCAGCAGGGCCTCCACCGTGTAGATTCCCTCCATCGCGGTTCGAAGCGTTTGCTGGGTGTCTGTGGACCGAAGACCGTTGGCTTGCAGTTGGCCCAGCAGGTGGGTGTGGGTGTAGACCACGGCATTGTTGGGGTTGCGCACGGTAATGCGCACACGGGCGTTGTCCACTGGCACATTTACCGTGAGATTGCGGGCCAGGTTGCTGATGCGTACGCGGTCATTGGGTGCGTATTGAGCCTTGTCCACCGCCACGGTCAGCGCAGCCTTGCCGGCGCCCTGCGGTGCATCTGCAACGATGGCGAACAATGTGCTGCCCACGTCCACTGTTTCGCCCTGGGTGTTCAGGAGTGTGGCGACCAGTGTGTAGGTTCCGGCCGGGTAGCGCGCGGTGTTCCATGGCTGCTTGTGCGGCAGCGTTGCGCCCGCAACCACGTCACCCAGTTCGTGCGGGGCAAATCGCGCAACTTCGACCCCGATGGCGTCATGGATGCGCAGCACGAGCGTCAACGCCGCCGATGTCGTGCCGAGGTTGAGCACGGAGGCGCCCAGCTGCGCCGCGGCATTGGCGGCGTAAGAGGGCTTGTCCGTGCTGGCACTGACACGCGCAACGATGTCGTCGGGTGATGCCCCGGCGGAGTACTTGGCCCCGATGATGGTGAGGTAGCTGTCGTCTCGGCTGAAGCCAGCAATGGTGGCCAGAAACGGCTTGGCCGCCTTGATGCGCCCTGGGCCGGTAGGTATCGCGACATGGCCCACGCTGTAGCCGCTAATACCCAAGGTTGTGAAACCAGACACATCCACAGGCAGGCCATTGAGCTGGAGGCTGTTCATCGCAGGGGTCGGAATTGCGATGTTCAGGTAGTTTTCCTTGTAGGGCGAAAGGTTGGTCGGCGCCGTGAACACGTAGTCAGAAAGGGTTTGATCGATCCCGCCCACGTAGGTAAAAGCTGGGTCCCCCAGCACTCCTCCGGTCGTGATCGTGGACCCCTTCAGGAACTGCCCCACCAGCACGGGAGCGGAGGCTACGATGTGAAGGCTCTCCGCGTCAGTCACCTCATGGAACTCCCCCGCATTCAGGGTGGCCACCAGCGCACCGTTCACCCGCACTTGGGTGGCAGCGGTGTTGGCCACGATGCGAACAAGGTTGCCCGCTGCGCCGGTGTTGGCTGTTTTGGGCGCCACATACTCAGCGGACCAGTGCTTCACAGGCGGCAACTGGGTGAACAAGTGGTCGCAGTAGCCAGCATGGAGTGGCACGTTGGCGCATTGCCCTCCCGCAAATACCGCCACGGGTTTGTTGGTTTGTATGCGGGTGCCCGTGATTTCATTGCCGGAGTAGGCGGTGTAGATCACGGACTGGCCTTTTTGCAGGGTCACGTCAAAGGGAACATTCGCAGGCTGCCCCGTCGTCAGGCTGCTGGCAGGCGTGACGGTGGCCACCGTGCCGTCCTCCACGGCGGTCAGTGAAAACTGGATGACGCTGTACGCATGGTTCCAGTCGACGATGCGGTATTCCAGGCCCAACGCCGTGACGTCAAGCAGGTACGACATGTCCGTGGTGTACATCTCGCGGTTCAGGAAATACGCGCTCACCCCTTTGCTGGCGTACACCTGCAGCGCCTTGTCCACTACCTTGCCCGCCTCGTGCAGAAACTGGTTGTTGGGCACCATGAGTTCCGCTACGCCGCTGGCACCAACAACAAAGCTGTAGTTGATGGCGCCGTCGTTGCTCACAACCTGGCCCGTGGTGCCTTGCTCGCCAAATATGAAGAGGTATCCAACAGGTCCCGCAGAGGTCGTGGGGTAGTTCGGATGCCCCACTGCCACGGCTCGCAGGGTGTTGCTGGCCTCCAGGCCATAGTCCGGCTTCAGCGGCAGGTTGATGGCGGTGCTCGTGGCGATGTCAAAGCCGCTGCTGCTGCCCTGGTAGCCGGGGGCGTTTGCCGCGAGGTTCCAGCGGCCCGCAGTGATGTTGGCAAATTCATAGCGGCCATCGACCCCCGAGGTGGTCTCCAGCAGGCTGACCCCCGCCAGGACCACCTTGGCCCCTGGCACCGGGCGTTGGCTCTGGGCATCGAGCACCACCCCGTATATGCGGTCTTGCCCTTGCACCTTGGGGGTCATTTCCACCGGCAGCACGTACCGCGTTCCCGCCGCCAGATCCACCGCAAAGGCCACGTTGTCATACCCGGGCGCAGACACCTGCACCTGGGTAGCCCCCGCGTTGAGGCCCGAGATTTCCGCCACACCCTGGGCATTGGTCTGCAGCACCTGCGGGTTGCTGCCCGAAAGGGTCACCGTGGCACCTGCAATGGGCTGGTGGGTGGCTGTGTCAGTGACGGTGGCCTGGATGGCGATGGGTTGCTGAGGGTCGACGCTGGGGTGCAGCGGCACGTCGAACTGGTGTGTGCCGTTTTGCACGAGCGTGATGGCTTGTTCAAAACGTTGATAGCCCGCTTTCTCCATGGAAACGGTGCGTGAGCCAGCAATATCCGGCACACCACCAATGGTGTAGCGCCCGGCAGCATCCGTGGTGGCTGTGCGGCCGGTGCCATCCACGACCACGGACACCCCCTGCAGAGGCAGCCGTGTGGAGGCATCCGAAACAATGCCTTGCAGCACCGTTTGATCGGGACCGATGTTGTTTGCGGTCAACGTGACAGGCAGGACGATGGAGTGATGGCCTTGCACGTTCATGGCGATGATGCGCGTTGCAAAGCCGCTGGCAGACACCGTGACGGTGTTATCTCCTGCCACCACGCCAGCGTCGAAGGCAACCTCACCTTGGGCGTTGGTGCTGCGGATCAGGCCATTGAGTGACACGCTGGCCATTGCAATCGCCGCGCCTGTTGCCTGGTTGCTTACAACCACCTTGAGCGTGCTTTGCGCGGTGCTGCGGCGGAAAACCGGGTCGAACCGCACCTGCTGCCCCGCCAAGGCACTGAAACTGGCCTCGACCGCTTGATAGGACGAATAGCTTGCCTTCAGGCCCATCGCACCGGGCGCAATACCTTCGAGGACGTACTCACCATGGGCGTTGGTCTGCGTGGTCGAGCTGCCGACCGAAATGGTGGCGTTGGCGGCGTTCTGGAAACTCACCCCGTCGTTGGTGAACTTGGCAACGCCTGAAATGGTGACGGTGCTCGCATTGCCGACCGTGAGCGCCTTCAGGCGGATGGTGCCCAGATCCAGCTGCTGGCCCTTGAGCAGCCCCAGGTCCGCGGACAGCGAAAGGTATCCAGCGACCTCGATCGCCAGATTGTGGGTGCCGGCAGCCAACTGCAGAAACTCGAAACGCCCCTGGGCATTGGTCACGGCGGGCTGGGCACTGCCGGTCAACCGCACTGACACCCCCGCCAGCGGCTGGCCCGTGGTGTCGCTCACCAAAAGGCCTTGCACGCTGGCCAGATCGGGATTCGTGGTGGGCTGGCCCGCGATCCAGAGCGCGCGCAGCGCCAGGGCCGTGACGTACGGGTCACCATCCCAACTGCCATCCGCGCGCTGGGCGGCCTTGAGCGAATCTACGGCGGGCTGCACGGCGGCTGCCGTGGACAGCCCCGGGAGCACCGCCAGCAGGGCCTGCGCATTGCGCAGGGACCCGCCCCACGACGGGGCAGCGCCGCGTTCGGCGAGCAGCCAGGTGCGCGCGTTCGACAGTGCCGATGCCACCGCAGAGGTCTGGCGATAGGGGTGGAGCGCCTGTACGGCCTGCGCCGTGGAGAGAAGCGCATCGCCATCGGTGGCGAGGGCCCATCGGCCGTCCGCCTGCTGCGCGGCCAGCAGCCAAGCCAGCGCCTGATCGGCGGTTTCGGGATACGAAGCGCGTGACGCCGTGAATGCGGCAACGGCCCACGCCGTGTCCTGCACATTGCTGGCATAGCCCACCGTGGCGCCAAATCCGCCATCCGCGTTCTGCTTGGGCGCAAGGGCGTCAAGATGGGCCGTGCTGGCCGATTGGAGCTGTTTTGTCAGGGACTTCCGGGCCAGTACCTCGACGGTGTCGTCACTCGCCGCAGCGATCGCATCCAGCATCACCGGCGGCACCGGCCTGCTCCAAGCACGCAAGGTGGCGGCGGCTTCCGAGCGGCTTTGCACGGGCAGCGCAACAGAACCTGTCTCGCTCGCCAGACCCCCGCTGGGTTGAACCTGCCCCTGCAACCATGACAGGCCCAGCGCCTCGTCGGCCCAGGCAGTGTGGGAGAGCAGGAAAACGAAAACGAAGCACAGCAGTCGCACGCAGCCAACCACTGCGCACCCTGTGATCGGCGCGCGCATGAGGACCCTCTCTTATTTTCTTCACACCGCGCGCCGTGGGGGATACCGGTACTGATCTACGCCAGCTCCGGCATCCAGCGCCAATAGTGCAAATCTCCGTTTGGCGACCATTCACCAAAGAGGGGCGGAGCGTAGCAATCGATGGCGCATTCAGTTGTTAAATTTTGTGATATTGTTTTCTCAATATCATCAAATTGCGCCCAATTTACTCAAGCTACCTTCATTCATTTGCAGCGTGACGAGGGAGTGTCTGGTCCCCCCGAAACTCAAGCCAAAATGGCCGCAGCGCCTGGATGAAACGCGCCACATGCTATTGAATGCAGAGCATCTTTGCCCACTGACGGGGCGATACGGCGCCCGCCGGTTCTCCGCCCCCGTCTTCGACATGGACGGCTTGTCATCGACTCGGAGCGCATGGCTCTGCGGGCCTGCATCAATGCAGCGCGGGCGCACAGCCTCCTGCCGGCCAAGGCGGGTTATCTACAGGTAGTGGGCCGGGCCTTGCCGGAATCGATCATGGTGGCGTCATCGTCACGGCGCGACGAGATCGAGCACCGCCTGGGCCGCATGGAGGTGCTGCACCACTTCCAGGCCCTGGCGGGCTGCAACGAGGTGGAGCGAAGCAAGACCGACCCGGCGCTGTACCGGCTGGCCGCTGCACGGCTGGAGGTAGAGCCAGCCCAATGCCTGGCGTTTGAAGACAGCGAGAACGGAGCGTGCGCCGCACAGGCAGCCGGCGTGGCGGTTGTCGTCGTCCCGGACCTCGAGCACCCTGCGGCGGGAAATTCTGGAGCGCATGCCATGGCGTGCGCGAATCGCCGATGGTGGCGCCGGCCATCTGCCGCGCTGGTTTCACCGGATCGGGGTGGCGTAGCGCCTGCCGCCCACGGCGCTTGGGACCACCGCCACATTTCGCGGATCAATCAGATTGGCGTCCACCGCATGAACCATGTGCGCCAGCAGCTATGAAAAGCAGAGCATCTACTGCTTTTGCTTCTGATAGGCCTTGTCCGCTGGCGGGCCCCGGTCCGTGTCCTGCAGGCCCCGCTGCACGTCCCGGTAGGCCTGCTCCACCTGGGCATCGGGCTGGCCGTGGGTCATGTCCACCGATTCATCGCGCTCGTGCGGCAGCTTGGGCTTGTCGGCGCTTTCGGGCGGCGGCGCGGCCTGTGGGGTACGCCGGCCGGCGGTGGCGGGCGACTGGGGCGTGGTGGTGTTGACGCTGGGCTGGCCGGTGGGGGCGGCGCTGGGGTGGTCCGGGGTGCTGGCGGTGGGCATGTGATCTCTCCTGCGGTACAGGGCTTCATCGTAGGAAAGCCCCCGGAGCCGCCGTGTAGTCCCCGGCGCCATCTGTCCGCCGGGTGAAGCGGCCGCTGGCCGCGAAGGCGCAGGCGCCAACCCATGCGACACTACTGTATGTCTCAACAGGTGTGGGCCGCGCAGGCCCTTGAATCTTTCGATGCGGTGGTGCAGGCCACGCCCGGGTTTCGCAGCCGCGACGGCCAGCGGCGCATGGCCGAGCAGGTGGCACGCACGTTCAGCAGCGCCACGCTGGGCAAGGTGGACGAGGAGGGCGGTGAGGCGGCGCCCACGCGCTCCATCGCCGTCATCCAGGCCGGCACGGGCGTGGGCAAGTCGCTGGCCTACTGCGCGCCCGCCATCGCGCTGGCGCTGTCGCGCGGCACGCGGGTGCTGATCTCCACCGCCACCGTGGCGCTGCAGGAGCAGCTGGTCAACAAGGACCTGCCGGCGCTGGCCGCGCTGATGCCCCAGCCCTTCAAGTTCGCGCTGGCCAAGGGGCGCGGGCGCTATGTGTGCAAGCTCAAGCTCGACCGGCTGGCGGGCACGGGCGAGGCCGAGGCGTCCGATGAAGACGACCTGTTCGCCGAGGAGGAGGCCGCCGCCCGCGCCAAGCGCCCCCGGCAGGAAACCGAGGCGCGCATCCAGTTCTACGGCGCCATGGCGCAGACGCTGGCCAAGGGCGCCTGGGACGGCGACCGCGACAGCCTGGAGACCCCGCCCGAGCCCGAGGTGTGGAGCCCCGTGGCGGCCGAGGGCGCGTCGTGCACGGGCAAGCACTGCCCCGCCTTCAGCCAGTGCACCTACTACGACAAGCGCAAGGAGCTGGTGGGCGCGCAGGTGATCGTGGCCAACCATGACCTGCTGCTGTCGTCGCTGGGCGCGCGCGTGCTGCCCGAGCTGGACAACTGCCTCCTGGTGCTGGACGAGGCCCACCACCTGCCCGCCACGGCGCTCGACCAGTTCGCCTGCAGCATGGACCTGTCGCGCCTGGCGTGGATCGACCGGCTCTCCAGCCGGGGCCTGCGCATCGGCGCGCTGCTGGAGGTGGAGGAGATCGCCGACATCCCGCGCCACGCGGCCCAGCTGCGGCAGACACTGCAGGACCTCGCGCGCATCGTGATGGACGTGTACGGCCCCGCGCTCAAGAGCCAGAAGGACACCTGGGGCCCGGCCCGGGTGCGGGTGCCGCGCGGCGAGCTGCCCGAGCCGCTCACCGCGCCGCTGGGGCTGCTGGCCGCCAGCGCCGACGGCTTCCTCGAAGCCCTGCGCGCCATCAGCAAGGCCCTGCGCGCCGAGATGCGCGACAAGCCCGAGGAGGCCAAGCGCCTGTCCACGCTGTATGCGCAGATCGGCATGCTGGCGCCGCGCCTGGAAGAGCTGCACGCCACCGCGCAGCTGCTGCTGCAGGAGGCCCCCCAGGGCGCAGACCGCAGCTTCGTGCCTGCGGCCAAGTGGTTCACGCTGGAGGTCGATGGCGATTTCATCGTGGTCAAGGCACACGCCAGCCCCATCCTGCCGGGCACCACGCTGCGCAACCACCTGTGGAACGCGGTGCGCGGCGCGGTGCTCACGTCGGCCACGCTCAACAGCTGCGGCAATTTCGATTTCTTCCTGCGCGAGGCCGGGCTGCACGGCGACGAGGCCGCGACCACGCTGGAGGTGCCCAGCCCCTTCAACTACGCCGCCCAGGGCACGCTGATCGCCGCCGAGACGCGCGCCGACCCCAAGAACGCCGCGCAGTTCACGGCCGAGATGGTGGATGCACTGCTGCACGACATCGCACGGGTAGAGTACGGCGCGCTGGTGCTGTTCACCTCGCGCGAGCAGATGCGCCAGGCCGTGGATGCGCTGCCCACCGCCATGCGCAGCGTGGTGCTGGTGCAAAACGCGCTGCCGCGCACGCAGTTGCTCAAGCGCCACCGCGAACGGGTGGAGAACGGCGAGCCCTCGGTCATCTTCGGCATGCAGTCGTTCGGCGAAGGGCTGGATCTGCCCGGGCGGCTGTGCGAGTCGGTGTTCATCACCAAGCTGCCCTTTGCCCCGCCCGACGACCCCGTGGGAGAGGCCCGCGCCGAATGGCTGCGCGCCGTGGGCCGCGACCCGTTCAGCGAACTGGTGGTGCCCGCCACCGCCATCCGCCTGGCGCAGTGGGTGGGCCGCGCCATCCGCACCGAGGACGACCAGGCGCATGTCTACTGCTACGACAAGCGCCTCATGCGCACGAGCTACGGCCAGCGCCTGCTCAAGGGCCTGCCGCCCTTTGCGCTGGAGCAACGCGCGCCCCTGTAGGATGCCCCCCGAGTCGCCTGCGGCGCCCTCCCCACCAGCGGGCGCCACGGCGGCACGGGCCGGGGGCTGGACCCGTCCCATGCGCGTGCTGCCCCTCCCTTCCTCCCCATTTGCCATCCCCAGCGAGAACCCCATGACGAATGCCATCCCCGCCTGCCCCCAATGCGGCCTGGAGAACACCTACCCCGACGGCAACCACTACATCTGCCCTGACTGCGCCTTCGAATGGCCCCAGGCAGCCGAATCCGCCGAGGCCGACGCGCCCGAGGGCGGCGGCGCCGTGCTGGACGCCCACGGCAACCCGCTGGCCGATGGCGACGCGGTGATCCTGGTGAAGGACCTCAAGGTCAAGGGGTCCTCATCCACGCTCAAGAAGGGCACCAAGATCAAGGGCATCCGCCTCGTCGATGGCGCCGACGGCCACAACGTGGACTGCAAGACGGAGCTGGGCAGCATGCTGCTCAAGTCAGAGTTCCTGAAAAAGGCCTGATCGGGCCCGGCCCCGGGCCCCCGCCCGCGATACAGGGCGCGGGGCGCGGCGGTGTCAGATAAACACCCACGCCCCGGCGGGCGGCGGGCCGACACGGTGCGCGCGCCACCCTGCCTAGAGTGAATGGAAGCACCGACCCCTTCCCCCATTCACCACCGCACGGAGAGCCCATGCCCCACGACACCCCCGCCCACGACACCTTGTGGAAGCTCATCAAGGACATCCGCTTCGGGATGCTGACCCACCGCACCGCCAGCGGCATGCTGCATGCCCACCCGCTGACCACGCAGAACCGCCGCATGGACGAACAGGCGGAGCTTTATTTCTTCATCCCCAAGTCCGGCGAACTGTACGAGCGCCTCCTCACCGATGGCGAGGTGAACGTCTCGTACGCCGACCCCGGCGCGGACAGCTATGTCTCGCTCTCGGGCCAGGCGCGTTTCGTGGACGATCTGGCGCAAAAGGAAGCCTTGTGGTCGACCGCGGCCCAGGCATGGTTTCCGGGCGGCCACACCGATCCGGAGCTGGCCCTGCTGGCCGTGCGCATCCGCCATGCCGAATACTGGGACGTGGACGAAAGCAAGATGGTGCAGCTGTTCAAGATGGCCAAGGCGGCCGTCACCGGCCAGCCCCCGCGCCAGCTGGGCGAGCACAAGGAACTGACGCTGCCGTGAACGGCACCGCCACGACTTTTTCTTCACCATCCATTCCAGGAGGTTCCATGAGCAGCAAGGAAAACCGCCGCGAGGAAGACCCATCGGGCGGCAATGACAACACCGAGGGCTCGGGCAAGGTCGCCCAGGCCCACAACAGCACGGGCGACAAGCCCACCACCCAGATCAACCAGGGCCGCCGCACCCCCGAAAGCCGGGGCGACCGCGACACGCACCTGGGCAGCAGCAACCAGGCGCAGTCGCGCCGGGGCGCCGCCGGCAGCAGCGGCCCGGCGGGCAGCCGCGGGGCGGGCTGAGCGCCGCCGGGCACCGGCACCGCTCGCACCCATGCGCAAAGAGCCTTCGGGCTCTTTTCTTTTGCGCGTGGCCCTTGAAGCAAAAAAATTTCCATCCATATACCATCCATGCACCATCCATATGGATGGAAATCATCCACACCACCGGCCACGGAGGGCCCCATGACCCCAGCTCCCGCTTCGTCCCTGGCCGTGCGCGGCAAGATTCCCGATTCCGAAAAGATCACGATCAACCTGGGCTTTGTCGACCTGGGCCACATCGACCTGCTGGTGTCGGAAGGGTTTTATGCCAACCGCACCGACTTCATCCGCACGGCCATCCGCCAGCAGCTGGCCGCCCAGGGCGACGCCGTGCGGCAGGTGGTGGCCCGCAAGATGCTTGTGCTGGGCCTGCAGCGGTTTGGCCGCGCCGAGCTGCAAGCCGTGCAGGCAGCGGGCCAGGTGCTCGAGATCCGCGTGCTCGGCCTGGTCAGCATCGACGACGACGTGCCGCCCACCCTGGCGCAGGCCACGATTGCCTCCATCACGGTGCTGGGCGCGTTTCACGCCAGCGCCCCGGTCAAGGCCGCCCTGGCAGGGCGCATTGGCTGAGCGCGGCCCACCACCACCACCACGAAAGAACCCCATGGACTGGAACCTCAAACTCAAGCAGCTGATGGGTCAGGCCACCCACCTGGTGCGCAGCGGCCAGCTGGCGGATGCCACGCGGGCCATCCAGCAGGCGCTGGGCAGCGCTTCGGCCACGGCGCCGGGGCCCGCCGCGCCGCCGCCGGAACGCGCGGGCCCCGCCCCGGTGCAGGCACCGGCAGCCCCCTTCGCCTTTCGCACGGGAACCCCGTGGCGCAGCAGCGCGGCGCAGGACGTGGAGGACGCGGTGGTGGTCGAGCGCGGCACCGTGCAAGCCCCCCCGGGCGCGGCCCGGCCCGCCCCACCGTCCGGGCCGGGTGCCCGCCCGGCGGCCGCCGCGCCGCACGCCGCCGAGCCCCCGGACAGCTTCACCGCGGTCGCCTTCAGCCACCCTGGCGCCCCGCACAACCCGCACCACTACCACCTGTACGTGCCGCCCGGCGCGGGGGCCGGCACGCCCATGCCCCTGGTGCTGATGCTGCACGGCTGCACGCAGAACCCCGTGGACTTCGCCACCGGCACCGGGATGAACGCCGCCGCCGCCCCGGCCAACGCGCTGGTGCTGTACCCCGCACAGCCCCACAGCGCCAACCCCAACGGCTGCTGGAACTGGTTCCGCCCCGAAGACCAGCGCCGGGGCGGCGGCGAACCCGCTCTGCTGGTGGCGATGGTGCAGGACGTGATGGCGCGCCACCCCGTGGATGCGCGGCGCGTCTACGCGGCGGGCCTGTCGGCCGGCGGCGCCATGGCCGCGCTGCTGGGCCGCGAGTACCCCGACGTGTTTGCGGCCGTGGGCGTGCACTCGGGCCTGCAGGCCGGCGCGGCACACAACGTGATGGGGGCGCTGTCGGCCATGAAGCATGGCGCCAGGCCGGCGGCGGGCACCCCGGCTCCGGGGGCTGTTGCGGCGGCGCCCCTGATCGTCTTCCACGGCGATGCCGACACCACCGTGCACGCCCGCAACGGCGAGCAGCTGGTGCAGGCGGCGCGGGCCAGCGCCCCGGGCACCGTGGAGCTGGGCACGCACCAGGGCCAGTCGGCCGGTGGCCAGGGCTACACGCGCACGGTGTATGGCCTCGCAGGCGCGCCGGTGGCGGAGCACTGGGTGCTGCATGGCGGCGGCCATGCCTGGGCGGGCGGGCATGCGCAGGGCAGCCACACCGACCCCCGGGGGGTATCGGCCACGCGGGAGATGCTGCGGTTCTTCCTGGAGCATCCCCGGGGACTGGCCGGCACCCCGCCATAATTTGCCCGGGAGCGCAGCGCCACCTTCATCCAGCACAACAACACGGTGCGAAAGCCATCCAGGGAGAGGAATCCGTCATGGAGAACGTCTACATCACCGTCGCGGGGCTGGTGGCCATCGGGCTGGTCTTCTACGCCCTGCGGCGTTCGGGGCGCCAGGACAACACCCGCACCGACCTGCGCATCACCGCGGTCTCCATCGCGCCCCCCTCGGGCAGCGTGCTGCAGGCCAACACGCCGATCACCGTGACCCTGGACTACCGCTACGGCGCGCCGCGCGAGCCGCTGTATGCGTGGGTGAAGATCCTGGACACCACCTACGACTCCCTCTACGAAGGCTCGCACGACATGCTGAACCCGGGCTCCGGGCGGGTGAGCCGTTCCGTGCACCTCACGCAGGCGGGGAGCGTGCGCGAGTTGTTCATCGTGATCAAGAACCGGGACTTCGTGGAGGTGTTCAACCAGGCCATCGCCGTGGACTTCACCTACGAGGACGCGGTGCTGGACGAGGCGCAAAGGAACGATGGCAAGGGATCGCGGATCACCGACATCCGTCTGTCCATTGCGTCCCCCGCCACGGTCAAGGCCGGCACCCGCATCGATGTCGAGGTCGAATACGACATCCAGGCGGAGGAAGGCCTGGACATCTGGGTCATTCCCGACACGCAGGCCAACATGACCTACGAGGGCACCACGGGCCGGCTGGACGGCGCGGGGACCGTGCACAGGCACTTCACCCTCATCGACCCCTGCGCGGTCACGGGCCTGCGGCTGCTGATGAAGAATGCGTCGAGCCAGACGGTCTACGAACACCGCGTGCCGGTGGACTACACCTTCACGGCGTAGCCGTTCCCAGCCGACCATCCCCGGGGCCCGGCACGGGGTTCGGTTTATCCTGCAGGCCCGCCGGCACAATCCGCTGCGGCCCGCAATGGGGGCCGCTGACGCACGGCCTTGTCCCTCGGAACACCCATGCCCCCCATCGCCGTCATCGACTTTGAAACCACCGGCGTCTCGCCCGGCCAGGGCGCGCGCGCGACCGAGGTCGCCATCGTGCTGCTGGAAAAAGGCCAGGTGGTGGACCGCTTCCAGAGCCTCCTGAAAACCGGCGCGTGGATTCCGCCGTTCATCACCCAGCTCACCGGCATCACCAACGCCATGGTGAACGCGGCCCCAGAGGCCGCAGGCGTCATGGCCGATGCCGCGCGCTTCGTGGGCGATGCGCCCATGGTGGCGCACAACGCGTCGTTCGACAGCAAGTTCTGGCAGGCCGAACTGGCACGGGCCGGCGTGGCCGCGCCGCACCCCTTCGCCTGCACCGTGCTGCTGTCGCGCCGCCTGTACCCGCAGGCCCCCAGCCACAAGCTCGGTACGCTGGTGGACTACCACGGCCTGCCGCGCACGGGCCAGGCCCACCGGGCGCTGGCCGATGCCGAAATGGCCGCCGCGCTGCTCGCGCGCATCCAGCACGACCTGCGCACGCGCTGGCGGGTGGCCGAACCCAGCCACGCACTGCTGCAGCTGGTGCAGCGCTGCGCCAAACCCGCGGTGGGCGCGCTGCTCGCGCGGCACGCCACGCCCTGAATGCGTTTGCTACATATTCGATAGCATGCTGCGCTTATCCACAGTGCGCCAGAAGGCATTTTCATTCATGTTCCAGCCGTGCCCCAGGGGGCACCTGATCCGGGTCCCCGGCCAAATCCCGGAAAATCCGCGCTTTCGCTTTTCAACCAGACCACCGCATGACCGACACCACCCCAGCCGCTGCCGCCGCCGGCCGCCCCCCACTCCCCGACCACCTGAGCGTGGACCCGCGCAGCCCGCACCATGTGGCCGCGGTGTTCCAGCACGACATCGGCATCCGCTTCAACGGCAAGGACCGCACGGATGTCGAGGAATACTGCGTCAGCGAAGGCTGGGTGAAGGTGCCCGCGGGCAAGACGGTGGACCGCAAGGGCCACCCGCTGATGATCAAGCTCAAGGGCAAGGTCGAGGCTTTCTACAAGTGACATCGCCCCGCGCGGCCGCGCCGCGCCGGTATCTGCCGCGCGTTTTCCGTGCCTGACGACAACGCCGCCCCCTGGGTGATCCATTGCGACGGCAGCGCCGTGCCCAACCCGGGGCGCATGGGGCTGGGCGCGGTGGTGCACGCGCCCGATGGCACGGTGGCGCAGCAGCTGTCCGAGGCCACCACCTTCACCGGCTGCAACAACGAGGCCGAGCTGAGGGCGCTGGCCCTGGCGCTGCGCTGGCTGCAGGCCCATGGCACCGCTGCAACCGCTGGCGTGCGGGTGTACAGCGACAACAGCGTGCTGGTGGAGCAGCTCGCCCCCGGTGGTGCGCGCGCCGCGCCCATCGCGCGGCTGGCCTTGCTGTTCGACGAGGTGCGCGGGCTGATGCAGGCCGTGGGCGATGTGGCGGTGCGCTGGATTCCGCGCCACCGCAATGGTCAGGCCGACACCCTCGCGCGCGGCGCGCTGGACCTGGCGCCCAAGCCGTCCACGAAGCACCACACCCGCACAAGGAAAAAGCGGCGCTGACCGGCCGGCGCGCTGCGCGCTCAGTCCAGGCCCAGGGCCTCGCGGTAGGCGTTGATGCGGGGCAGCAGGGCCTGGCGGCGGGCCAGGCTGCCCGGGGGCCAGTGGGCGTCCCGGTCGTAATACTGCGCCACGGCGGGCGTGCCGGGCGCAAGCACCACCCAGGGCTGCTTCGACGCGGTGTAGATGTGGATGTCGGGCGGCAGGTGGTCCGGCGCGTCCAGCGTGCCCACGCGCACGAAGGCGACGAGCGGGCCCGCGCCGGAGTAGTGGCTCCACACCGCCACGCGGCAGTGCGGGCAGCGCGCGATCTTCTGGCCAAAGCCGCTTTCGGACGGGGTGTCCACCAGGTCGACCTCGCCCACCCGCAGCGCCAGCCTGTCGGCCTCGATCATGGCGTTCAAGGCGAACGACGCCCCGCTTTCCCGCTGGCACCAGCGGCAATGGCAGCAGTGCACGAAAAGCGGCGCGGTGAGCATGCGGTAGCGGACATGGCGGCAGGTACAGCCGCCGTCCAGCGGGAACACGGGGTCTGGGTGCGTCATGGCAGGGCGGTGGGCGACAAAACGGAACGAGGCACCATTTTGGCGAAAGCGCGGGACAAAATCACGCGGCCGCCGCGCGCGGTGCCCGGCCCCGGGGTGCAAGCGCCGTTCAGCCGCCCGCGCGCCCCAGCAGCAGCGCCTTTTCCTGCGCGTTGCGCGTGAGGCCCGCCGCGCGCTCGAACTCGGCGCGCGCCTCGGCCACGCGGCCCAGCTTGGCCAGCAGGTCGCCGCGCACGCTGGGCAGCCAGTGGTACTGGGCCAGCACGGGGTCCGCCGCGATCTCGTCCACCAGCCGCAGCGCCGCCGCCGGGCCTTCGGCCATGCCCACCGCCACGGCGCGGTTCAGCGCCACGACGGGCGAGGGCGCCACCTGCGCGAGCGCGTCGTACAGCGCCACGATGTGGGCCCAGTCGGTGTCCTGGGCGCGCCGCGCGCGGGCATGGCAGGCGGCGATCGCGCCCTGCAGCGCGTAGGGGCCCCAGGCATGGCCCCCGCGCGCCAGCTCCTCGGCCTTGTCGAGCGCGGCCAGGCCCCGGCGCACCAGCAGCCGGTCCCACCGCGCGCGGTCCTGGTCCATGAGCAGCACGGGTTTGCCCTCGCCATCGGTGCGCGCGGGCAGGCGCGAGGCCTGGATTTCCAGCAGCGCCACCAGCCCCTGCACCTCGGGCTCGTCGGGCACCAGGCTGGCCAGCACGCGCACCAGGCGCTGGGCTTCGCCGCACAGGGCAGGCCGCATCCAGTCGTCGCCCGCCGTGGCCGCGTAGCCTTCGTTGAAGACGAGGTAGATGACTTCGAGCACCGACGCCAGGCGCGGCGCGCGCTCGGCCGCGCCCGGCACCTCGAAGGGCACGTGGGCGGCCGACAGGCTGCGCTTGGCCCGCACGATGCGCTGCGCGACGGTGGGCTCGGGCACCAGGAACGCCCGTGCGATCTCGGCCGTGGTGAGGCCGCCCAGCAGCCGCAGCGTGAGCGCCACGCGCGCCTCGGTGGGCAGCACGGGGTGGCAGGCGGTGAAGATCAGGCGCAGCAGGTCGTCGCCGATGTCGTCCTGCTGCGCAGCGACCAGGGCGTCCACCACGTCGGGGGCGTACTGGGCTTCGAGCGCCTGCAGGTCCTTGCCCAGCGCCTCGTGCTCGCGCGCATGCACCGCCTGCTGGCGCAGGTGGTCGATGGCGCGGCGCTTGGCCGTGGTCATGAGCCATGCCCCCGGGTTCGCGGGCAGGCCGGTGGCGGGCCAGTGCTCCAGCGCGGCCACCAGCGCGTCCTGCGCCAGCTCCTCGGCCCGGCCCACGTCGCGCGTCATGCGCGCCACGCTGGCGATGATGCGCGCGGCCTCGATGCGCCACACCGAATCGATGGTGCGGTGCAGGGCATCGGCGCTGGCATCGGCATCGGGACTGCGGGGGTTGTGCATCGGTGGCCTCGGTGAAAGCTCAGCCCAGCGCCTTGCTGGCATCCACCATGTGCACGAACTCCCAGCTGTGGCCGTCCAGGTCGTCGAAGCTGCGCGAATACATGAAGCCCAGGTCCTGCACCGGGCGCGGCGAGGTGCCGCCGGCCGCCACGGCCTTGGCGACGAGGGCATCGACCTCCTCGCGGCTGTCGCACGAGAAGCACACCAGCACCTCCGAGGTGGTGCGTGCGTCGGCGATCGCCTTGCTGGTGAAGGTCTGGTAGAAGTCCCTGACCAACAGCATCACGAACAGGTTCTCGCCCACCACCAGGCAGGCGCCCTGTTCGTTGGTGAACTCGGGGTTGAACTCGTAGCCCAGCGCGCGGAAGAACGCCTGCGAGCGGGCCATGTTCTCGATGGGCAGGTTCACGAAGATTTGCTTGTGCATGAAAGGCTCCTGAAGGGGTGGGAAGGTAAAGGGAAACAGAAGGTTTGGCAAAGGTGCGCGGTTCAGGTCGCTGGTTTTTGCGCCACCGCCTGCAGGTTGGCCAGGCCGTCCTCGAAGTCCTGGCCGACCATGCGGTCCATGTTGAAGAACAGGTGGGCGATCTTGGCGACGTACGGCACGGGACCCTGCATGGCCCAGGTGACGCGCGTGGCGCCGGAGCCCTCGGGCTGGAGCGTGAATTCCACCTGGTTGTGGGCCTCGAACGGGGCCACAAAGTCGAGCTTCATCGCAACCCGCGCGGGGGCCGTGGCGTCGACGATCTCCATGCTGCCGGTGCCCACCTTGTCGCCCTGCCACGCATAGCGCGCGCCGGGGCCTGCGGTGGTGGCGCTGTACTGGCCCTTGGCGGCGGGGTCCTTGCGTTCATACGGGTTCCAGGTGTTGAACTGGCGCAGGTCGTGGATGAGCCCGTACACACGTTCTGGCGGCGCGGGGATCACGCGGCTGCGCTCCACGCGGAAGCTGTCGGGGCGGGTGGCGGCAAACGCCAGCAGCAGCGCCAGGGCGGCGAGCAGCACGAGGGCGATGGTCTTGATCATGGCGATGGTCTCCAGGCAGGTGCAGCGGTTCAGCGGCGGGCTTCCAGGTCGCGGAAGTGCTCGACGCCCTCCACGGCGGCGAAGTCCTCCATCTCGTAGAGCGGGCGCACCTCGATCTCGGCCTCCAGGCCCTCGCCGCGCGGGTTGGGGAAGCGGCGCGTCCATTCCAGCGCCTCGTCGCGGTCGCGCACCTGGATCAGCGTGTAGCCGGCGATGAGCTCCTTGGTCTCGGTGAAGGGACCGTCGGTGATGGTGGTGCGCGCCCCGCCCGCGCCGTAGCGCACGCGCCAGCCCTGCGCGCTGGGCTTGAGGCCGCTGCCGTCCAGCAGCACGCCCGCCCGGGCCAGCTCTTCGTGGTAGCGGGCCATGGCGGCCATCAGGGGTTCGGTGGGCATGTCGCCGCGCTCGGATTCTGCGGTGGCTTTCACGATGATCATGAATCGCATGGGGTTCTCCTCGGGGGGTCAGGGGGGCGGGCCATGGCGCGATCCGTGGCCTTCACCAGCACGACGGACGAACCCGTGGCAGATCGACAGCTTGGTGGCTGGTTCAGGGTTTTTACTTAGAAAAAGAGGGTGGGGCGCGGCCCGGCCTGCGCCACACGCCCGCAGCGCCGCCCGCTGTGGCGTATCCGCCAAGCCGTGCAAATGGTTACCGGCCATAGCGATCTGCCTCGGTAGGATGCCGCGCGAGGGACCCGACCGCAATGACCAGCCACAACGACACCGAACCAACACCCCCCTGGCTGGCCAGCATCCCGCTCATGCCCGGCCACCAGGCCCTCGCGCTGGTCATCGTCCACCCGGGCCGGGCCGTGGTCCCCGCCGAAGGCCTGGGCGAGGTGCTGCGCTTCTGGGCCGACGGGCGCGGCGGCTGGATCGGCGCAGCCCGCGCGGCCCACGGCCCGTGGGGCTACATCGACGGCGAGGGCCGGTGGCGCGTGCCGCCCACGCTGCAGAACGCGCGCAGTTTTTCCGAGGACGGGCTGGCCCGCTTCTGCGACGGCGGGCGCTGGGGGTTCATGGACCTGGCGGGGACGGTGGCCATCCCTCCCGCATTCGACAACGCCCAGCCGTTTCGCAACGGTTTGTGCGCGGTGCAGGTGGGCCAGGATGCCTGGCGCATCATCGACCGCACCGGCCACACCACCTGCGACGAGGTGTTCCATGAGCTGAGCCCCTTCGGCGCCAATGGCCTGGCGCGCGCCACGCTGTGGAAGAAGGCCAGCAACCAGCGCACCCAGGGCTTCGTGGACCGCACGGGGCGCTGGGTGATCGAGCCCCGCTTTCGCGACGCGCGGCCGTTTGGCGAATCCACCGCCACGGCCGCCTCGCTGGACGGCGACACCTACGGCCTCATCGACGCACAAGGCCGCTGGGTGCTGGAGCCCCGCTACCCGCGCATCGATGCCTTCAATGCCGAGGGCCTGGCCTTCTTCGACGAACCCCATGCCTGGGACAACGGCCATGGCTACCTCAACGCGCGCGGCAAGGTGGTCGTGAAAGGCGGGCGCCACCTCTCGCGGCGCATGGCCTGCGGCGTGGCCGCCAACAGCTATGACGGCACGGGCTTTCTCACGGCCGACGGCAAACCCCTTGCGGCCCCGCCGCTGAGCTACGGCACGGATTTCTCTGCGGAAAGCGGCTTTGCCGTCGTGCGCACCGCCGCCGCCGTGCGCAAGGGCGCGGCCGATGCCACCACAGCGGCCCCGGCGCACTGGGGCCTGCTGCACCCGGACGGCCGCTTCGTGCCCGCGCCCGACCACCTGCTGGAGCCGCTGACCGATGGCGATGGCTGGCTGGTGGGGCACCCGCCGGACACGCCGCTGGTGCCGTTTCTGACCCGCGACGGGCAACTGGCCTTTATCGACGGCGAGGGCGCCGTCGCCTGGCGCGCGCACTACGACGGCCAGCAGGTGGCCCTGCTCGACGCCGGGGGCACGCCCCTGTGGCGCAGCGGCGTGCGCGAGAACTGCTGGCCCCCCGGGCCGTTCTTCCACGCGCCGCTCACCGACCACCTGGAAAACCTCAAGACGCTCGACGGCATCGTGCCGCTGGCCGTGGACCTGCTGGCCGACGCCGAGGCCCGGCTCCACCGCCTGGCGGCGGGCGATGAACTCGCGCCCGACGAACCCGTGGACGGCGACGATGAAGATGACGATGACGACGGGGAGCAGGACCCCGGCCAGGTGCAGGCCGGCCGCACCGTGGTCGTGCGGCGGGTGATGCGCGCCTACCTGAGCGAATCGCACAACGGCCCCTACGAATTCCTGTGCACCGACCTCAACCGCGCGGTGGACGAAGCCCGCGTGGCGATGGTGCAGCAGCTGAGCGCGCGCTTTGGCGCCGCCGACCCGAACCCGGAGCACGCCGTCCCCTGGCGCCGCCAGGGCGACTACACGCAGGCCTGGCCCGTGGCAATGGCCAAGCCCCTGCCGGGCGACGGCGGCGCGCTGCACGAGGCGCGCGAACAGTGGCTCACGCTGTACAAGCATTCGGACTCGGGCGACGGCGATGTGTGGTGGGAACTGTGGCTCATGGCCGCGCCCAGCATCGACGCGCTGCAGCTGGCGCAGCGCGCGCGCGGCGCCGGCCCCGCCACGGAACCGCCCGGCCACGGCGGCGAGCCCGAAGGCCCGGACAGCGACGGCCCGGCGCTGGACAGCCGGCCCCCCGAGGGCGCGCCGGCCACGCAGCCGCCCCGGACACGTGATGAATGGCTGCACGCCGTGTGCAACGACCGCCATGCGATCGCCCATGTGCCCGCGCAGTGGCTGGACGATGCGGTGGTGGATGCCGCCCTGGATGCGAACGTGGCGGCGCTGGAATACGTGCCTGCGGCCTGGCGGACAACCGCACGGCTCGAATCGCTGGTGCGCCGGGGCCTGCGCGAGGCGGCCGGCATCCCGCCCGAATGCATGACCGCCGAAGCCCTGGCCCTGGCACGCAGCCTGTATGCCGGCCAGCCCGAATGGGACTGGCGCGACGAGCGCAACAGCCGCATCCCCGCCACCTGGGACCACAACAGCCTGTGCGACGTGTGGGGCTGCCTGCTCACGCCCGAGCTCGCGCTCAAGGCGGTGCGCGCCCAGGCGCCGCTCAAGGACCTGGCGCACTGGCTGCGCACCGATGCGGTGGAGCAGGCCGCCCTGCAGGCCGACATCTACAACATCAGCTACATCGACCCGCGCAAGATCACGCCCGCGCTGGCCGAGCGCGCCGTGCGGCACGACTACGGCTGCCTGATCGAGCACATTCCCGCCGACATGCTCACGCCCGCGCTGTGCCTGGCCTCGGCGCGCGCCAACGGCCTGTCGCTGGACAAGATCCCTGCGGCGCTGCGCACCACCGACGTGTGCGTGGCCGCGCTGCAGGACCGCTGGGACATGTTCCTCGCCGTACCGCCCGCGCTGCGCGAGGACGTCACCACCCGGCTCATCGCGGACGACCTGGACCAGGCCCGCCGGGACGGCGAACCCCGCGAGGCCAGCCACTGGCACGTGCAGCGCGCCTGGGCTCGGCTGTGGGCGGGCGACCCTGAAGGCGCGATGGCCGACGCCCGCCTGGGCCTCGGCCGCGTGCGCCACGAAGAGCATGCGCGCTACATCCTGGCCAGCGCCTTGCGCGCCCTGGGCCGCACGCAGGAAGCGGCGCTCGAGGCCTCCACGGTGCTGTCGCTGCAGTCGCCCTACGCCGCGCAGTGGGATGCCGCCGAGGACACGCGCTGGCTGCAAGGCCTGGCGCAGGGCCAGGCCCAGGCGGCCGATGACGCCACGCTGATCGCACGGCTGCAGTCGCACCCGCGCACCCTGGCCGATGTGCCGCGCGAACGCATCACCCACGCCATGGTCGATGCCGCCCTGGCGGCCGACGAGGACACGGTGCGCTTCGTGCCCAAGCGCCTCATGACCCCCGCGCGCTATGCGGCGGCGCTGCGCCAGGGCGTGAAGGATTTCGGCCAGATCCCTCCCGACATGCTCAGCGAGGAAGCCTGCATCGCGCATGTGCAGGAGGGCGGCTGGCGGCTGGAGCAGATCCCGCCCGCGCTGCGCACCGTGGCGGTCTGCGCCCACGCGGTGCGCCGCAGCGCCAGCGCCATGGAACATGTGCCCCAGGCCCTGCACGACCAGGCCCGGGAAGCCGCCGCGCGCCTGCCCCGCGATGACGGGGATGCCGCAGACGGCACCCCCCGCGCCGGCGGCGTGGGCGGCTGGCTGGCACGCCACGTGGTCGATTCCGCGCTGAAGGGGCAGGGCACCGCCGCCCGCCGTCTGCAGCACCAGGGCGTGCTGGCCGCGTTCCTGGTGCAGGCCGCCGTGACCGCCCGGTCCGGCACGCCGCCCACCCTCACCGGACTGGCGGGCTGGTTCGAGCAGCGGCCGGTGCTGGCCTGGGCCACCCACCTGCTGCTGGGCCTGGCGGCCTGGGTGGGCCACGCGTTCGTCTCGGTGGCCGCCTGGCGGGCGGAAGGCGCGTGGATCGGGCTGGGGACGTTCGCGCTCATGGGCTTTTCCGAACTGTACTGGGCGTGGCGGTTTGTATTCGCCAGCCCCCAGAGCCCCTGGCTCGCAGTCGCGGCGGCCCTGGTGGTGGTCTACCTGTTCGGCTGGCGCCGCCTGTACCGCCGCGTGGGCCTGGCCTTCGCCCACCGCGGGGATTCGGCGGCGGGGGACTGAGCCCCAGCCGGCCCACCGGCTGCTGCGGCCACCTTTTACATTTTTCCTAGGGTCATCACCGATCCCCCCGGGGGCCTGCCGGGCCTGCTGGTGGATACAATTTGTAAACACTCGCCCCACCGACCCACGAACCTCCGGAACGCTTGGTCTCGCACACAGGAGCCACCGCCACAGCGGGTGCAACGCCCATGACAAGAGGATCGGACCATCGCCCGGCACAGTGGCCACAGCGCATGGCGCTGGCCCTCCTTTGCAGCGGACTCTCCCACGCCATCGCGCAGGCGGACATCGCCCATCTGCCGCTGGAACAGCTCGTGCAGATGGAAGTCCGGACCGCCAGCCGGTACACGCAGACCACCCTGGAAGCACCCGCCCTGGTGAGCGTGGTGACCGCCGACGACATCCGGCTCTTCGGCTACCGCACGCTGGCCGAGGTGCTGGGCAGCATGCGCGGGCTGTATGTGTCGTACGACCGCTCCTACCACTACCTGGGCACGCGCGGCTTCGCCACGCCGGGCGACTACAACACCCGCGTGCTGCTGCTGGTCAATGGCGTGCGCTTCAATGACAACCTCTACGACCAGGCCACCATCGGCACCGACTTCCCGCTGGACCTGGACCTGGTGGACCGCGTGGAGTTCGTGCCGGGGCCGGGCTCCGCCGTCTATGGACCCAATGCGTTCTTCGGCGTGGTCAACGTCATCACGCGCGACGGCCGCCAGCTGGCCGGCCCGCAGCTGAGCGTGGCGGCCGGCAGCCACGGCAGCGCCAAGGCCCGCTTCTCGGTGGGAACCGTGGACGCACAGGGCGGGGACTGGCTGATCGCGCTGACGCGCGCGAGCAGCCGGGGCGCGGACCAGTACTTCGCCGCGTTCGACACGCCGGCCAGCAACCAGGGCGTCGCGCAGCGCCTGGATTTCGACCGCAGCACCCAGCTGTTCGCCCGGATGCAGCGCGACGGCCTGAGCCTCACCCTGGCGCACGGCGAGCGCAGCAAGGGCACGCCCACCGCGGCGTTCTCGCAGACCTTCAATGACCCGCGCTCGCGGTCCATCGACACCACCACCCGCGTCGCGGCCGAGTATGCGAGCCAGCTGCAGCCCTCCCTCGCGTTCACCGGGCGCGTCCACGCCGGGCACTACCGCTTCGTGGGCGACTACGCGTACGACTATCCGCCGCCCACGCTCAACCGCGACGTGGGCACCGGCCAATGGTGGGGCACGGAATGGCAGTGGGTGAGCACGGCCCTTGCACGCCACAAGCTCGCGTGGGGCGTCGACTACCGGCGCGACACCCGCATCCGGCAGCTCAATGCCGACGTGGATCCGCCCGTGCAATACCTGGATACCCGCCGCGCGGGGAACGCGCTGGGCATCTATGTCCAGGACGAGTTCGCGCTGGCGCCCACGCTCACCCTGCACGCGGGCCTGCGGTGGGGCAAGCAGTCGGGCAGCGACGGCAGCTTCCACCCCCGGCTGGGCCTGGTGTACTGGTGGAACCCGGCCACGGCCGTCAAGCTGCTGCATGGCACGGCCTACCGGCCGCCCAACGCCTACGAGCGCGACTACCGGGTGGACCTGCCCGGCGGCATCGTCGACCTGGCGGGCCTGCGGCTCGAAAAGGTGCGCACCACGGAGCTGGCGCTGGAACACGCCCCCACTGGCACCACGCGCATGCTGCTGACGGCGTTCAGGTCCGAGGTGACCGACCTGATCTCGCTGGGGGACGCGGGCATCCCGGACAGGCTCAGGTTCAGCAACGCGCGGGGCGTGCGCGTGCATGGCATGGAGACCGAGGTGGAGCAGCGCTGGCAAGGAGGGTCGCGCCTGCGCGTGGCCTACGGGTGGCAGAAGGCGCGCGACGCGGGCGCACCCGAGACGCTGACCAACTCCCCCCGGCACCTGCTCAAGCTGCAGTGGTCGGACACGCTGGCGCTCGCGGCGCCGGGGCACGGCAGGCCGGGGCAGTATGCCGTCGAGGCCATTGGCGTGGGCGCGCGCAGGACGCTCGCGAACGCGCGCCTGCCTGCGCACGTCCTGGCCAACCTCGTCTATACGAAGCGCCTGGGGGACGTGGATGTGTCGGTGGGCGTGTACAACGTCTTCAACCGCCGCCATGCGGACCCCGCCTCCTACGAAATCCGCGAAGACTCGATCCGGCAGGATGGACGGACCTACCGCGTCAAGCTCACCTACGGGTTCTGAGCCATGTCCCACGCCCTGCGCCTGCGCAACCTGCTGTGGGCCGGGCTGTGCGTGCTGTGCTGGGCGGGGGGCCTGGCGCATGCCACCAACCCCGTGGAGGAACCCGATCTCAAGGCCGCGTACATCTTCAACTTCATCCAGTTCATCGAATGGCCCGACAGCGACCTGGCCACCGACGGCGACTGGCCCCTGTGCATCTCTCCCTTCAGTCCGCTCAAGCGCGCCCTGACGGCCCTGGAGGGCAAGCCCGCCCGCAAGGGGCGGCCCATCCGGGTGAGGCTGCTGGAACTGGCCGAGCTGCGCCATTGCCGCGTGCTCATCCTGCACGGCGCCGACATCGAGCCGGTGCTGCGCGCGCTGCGGGCCCTGCCGCCCGCCCACGGCATCCTGACGGTGGCCGATGAGGACGCCGCAGGCAGCCCCGACATCATGATCACGCTCGGCCAGCAGAAGAACCGCATCGTGTTCGCCATCAACACCGATGCCACCGCGCGCGCGGGCCTGTCCGTGAGCTCCCGACTGCTGCGGCTGGCCAGGGCGGCCAGATGATGACGATGATGACGAAGAAGAATCAGGAAAAAACGAAGGCGCCCGCCATGCCGCAGGCCCCCGCGCAGGAGCCGGGGGCCGCGCAGCCCCTGCCATCGTCGCGGCTCGTGGCCACCGGCCTCCTGGCCGCGGGCCTGGCGCTGCTGACGGTGGTGCTGGCACTCACGGGCGTGGACTACTGGAGCACGCGGCAGTCCATGCTGCAGGACAGCCGGGTGGAGGCGGCGATCGTGGCCGACAACATCTCGGCCGCGGTGATGTTCCAGGATGCGCACACGGCCAGCGAGATGCTGGGGGCGCTGAAGGCATCGCCGATGGTGCTGGGCGCGGACGTCTACGACCGGCAGGGCCTGCTGCTGGCCCACTACGCACGCGACGCGGACCAGGCTTTTCCCGCCACGCTGCCGGCCGCGGGCATGGCCGGTGTGGCCGAGCGCGCGGGGCTGCGCGTGCTGGAGATCGCACGGCCCGTGGAGATGGGCGGCGTGGTGTCGGGCACGCTGTACTTTCGCAAGTCCATGAGCGCGGTGTACGCCCGCCTGGCCATCCGCTTCGTCAGCGCGCTGCTGATCGCGGGGTGCGTGATGGCCCTGGCGGCCGCGATGGTGCTGCGCAGCCAGGCGGCCGTGCGCAACGCCGAAAACCGCCTGCACACGCTCGCCCACACCGACGCGGTCACCGGCACCGGAAACCGGCACGCGTTCAACGAACGCCTGGCCGCCGAGATCGAGCGCGCGCGTGGCCTGGGCTCCCGCGTCGCCCTGGTCTACATCGACCTGGACAACTTCAAGACCCTCAACGACACCTTCGGGCACGCGGCCGGGGACGGCCTCCTGCGCCAGGTGGCCCGGCGCCTGCAGTCCGTGGTACGCGCCGCCGACGCGATCTCGCGCCTGGGCGGCGACGAGTTCGCCGTGATCCTGCGGCTGGACATGGACGACGCGGCGCTCAACACCTACGGCCAGCGCATCGTGGGCGTCTTTCGCCCCACCTTCACCGAAGTGGGCCAGCAGGTGACCATGACCTGCAGCGCCGGGATCGCCATCTTTCCAGACGATGCGGCGGACATGGACAGCCTCGTGAGCAACGCCGACACGGCCATGTACCGGGCCAAGGACATGGGCAAGAACCGGTGCGTGCGGTTTGACGCGTCGATGAACCTGGCGGTGGTCCGCCGCCAGGCCATCGAGCATGCGCTGCGCGCCGCGCTCGACCAGGGCGAGGGCATCGCGCTGCACTACCAGCCCCTGTTCGCCGCCGCCGGCAAGGCGCTGGTGGGCGCGGAGGCGCTGCTGCGCTGGTCGCACCCGGAGCTGGGCCATGTCCCGCCGCTGGAGGCCGTGATGGTGGCGGAGGACTGCGGCCTCATCGTCCCGCTGGGCTACTGGGTGATGCGCACCGCCTGCCGCGATGCCGCCCGGTGGCAGGCCGGCGGGCCCCTGCGGGTATCGGTCAACATCTCGGCGCGGCAGCTGGGCGATGCGCAGTTCCTCGAACGCGTGATGGACATCCTGCGCGAGGAAGGCCTGCCCGCCCACCTGCTGGAGATCGAGCTCACGGAAACCGTGCTCATGGACAACATGGAAGCGGGCGCGCACACGCTGCACCGCCTGAGCCAGCTGGGCATCCACCTGGCCATCGACGACTTCGGCACCGGCTATTCGTCGCTGGCCTACCTGCGGCAGCTGCCGATGCGCCGCCTCAAGATCGACCGCAGCTTCGTCAAGGACCTGCCCGGCCACGAACACAGCCGCACCATCGTCAACGCCATCGTGGCCCTGGCCCATGGCCTGGGGCTGCAGATCACGGCCGAAGGGGTGGAAACGCCGGAACAGGCCGACTACCTGGTGCACCAGGGCTGCGACGTGCTGCAGGGCTACCTGTTTGCGCGGCCGATGCCGGTGGAGCAGTTTCAGGCACTGCTGCAGGAAGGCACCACGCGCCGCGCCTAGCCGCCCAGGTCACGATGCCCCGTGGTAGCACGGCGCCACCTCGCGCACCTCGATGGTGGCCCATTCGGCGGCCGGGCATTCGCGGGCGATGGCCACGGCCTCGTCGCGCGTGGCGCAGTCGAGCAGGAAGAAGCCACCCACCATTTCCTTCGTCTCGGCGAACGGCCCATCCACCAGCCGGGACTGCCCTTCGCGCACCTGCAGGCGCACGGCCTGGTCGGTGGACGCCAGCGACTCGGTGGCGCGCAGCAGGCCCCGGGCCTTCAGGCCCTCGCCAAAGCGCAGCATGCGGGCATACGCCTCCTGGCCTCCCGCCAGCCCGCGCTCGGCCCGCTGGCCGTGGGGTTCCATGATGAGCAGCATGTAGGGCATGAGAGGGTCTCCTGGCGAAGCGAGAGGGGAGGGGGGCAAAGCGAAAGGCGCCATCCTACCAGCAGCCTTTACTACTGTTTTTATAGCTATCAGCGCTTATCCATCAGGCGCTGACGGCACTTTTCATCAAAACCTTGCGCAGCGCAGCAAGCCTGTGCTATCTTCAAGCCTCTATGCAACGCAGCATGCTCCTACCCACCCTATCGCTAGGCCTACTAGTGCCTGGCCGGGGTCTGCCTGCGTTCGCCACCGTTGCCTGATCCGCTCAGCGCAACACCTGATCTCCCCCTGACCCCGGCCCGCGAACCAGCCTTTGCACACGCAAAGGGCTGCAGGGGATGTCACACGTTTTGTTTTCTTCATTCATTTCGTCTGACCCGTGCACCGCGCATTCTTCTTTTCAGCGCACCGCACACACCGTTCGTGGAGCCTCTCATGATTGCCAAGCCCGCCACCAAGTACCAGCCCATCGCCCCGGTCGCATTGACCGACCGCCAGTGGCCCACCCGCAGCATCACCCGCGCGCCCGTGTGGCTCTCCACCGACCTGCGCGACGGCAACCAGGCGCTGTTCGAGCCGATGAACGGCGAGCGCAAGATGAAGCTCTTCCAGGAGCTGGTGCGCATCGGCTTCAAGGAGATCGAGGTCGGCTTTCCGGCCGCGTCGCAGACCGACTTCGACTTCGTGCGCCGTCTCATCGACGAAAACCTCATCCCCGCTGACGTGACCATCATGGTCATGACCCAGTCGCGCGAGGACCTGATAGCGCGCACGGTGGAGGCCGTGAAGGGCGCACCCCGCGCCATCGTGCACCTGTACAACGCCACGGCGCCTGCCTGGCGGCGCATCGTGTTCGGCATGAACGTGACGCAGGTGATGCAGCTCATCGCGCACCACGTGGGCTACCTCAAGCAGCTCACCGACGCGCAGCCCGCCACGCAGTGGACGCTGCAGTACTCGCCCGAGACCTTCAGCGCCACCGAGCTCGACGTGTCGCTCAAGGCCTGCCAGACGGCCATCGCGGCCTGGAACGCGGGCCCCGGCCGCCCCATCATCATCAACCTGCCCACCACGGTGGAGAACGCCACGCCCAACGTGTTCGCCGACCAGATCGAGTGGATGGACCGGCGCCTCGCCCCCCGCGAGCACATCACGCTCTCGGTGCACCCGCACAACGACCGCGGCACCGGCGTGGCCGCGGCGGAACTCGCGATGATGGCCGGCGCCGACCGCGTGGAAGGCTGCCTCTTCGGCAACGGCGAGCGCTGCGGCAACGTGGACATCGTGACCTTGGCGCTCAACATGTACACGCAGGGCGTGCACCCGAACCTCGACTTCTCGGACATCACCTCGGTGGCGCGCATCGCCGAGGAATGCACCTCGCTGCCGGTGCACCCGCGCCACCCCTACGCGGGCGACCTGGTGTTCACCGCGTTCTCGGGCTCGCACCAGGATGCGATCAAGAAAGGCTTTGCCGCGCAGGACCCGAACGCGCTGTGGGAAGTGCCGTACTTGCCCATCGACCCCGCGGACCTGGGTCGCACGTACGACAGCGTGATCCGCGTGAACAGCCAGTCGGGCAAGGGCGGCATCGCGTTCTTGCTGGAGCGCGAACACGGCGTGGTGATGCCGCGCCGCATGCAGGTCGAATTCAGCGCCGTGGTGCAGCGCCAGACGGACGCGAGCGAAGGCGAGATGAGCGGCGAGGCACTGTGGGACCTGTTCCAGGCCACCTACCTGCGCGCCCCGGCCCGGGCGGCCATCATCTGCCACAGCCACCGGCTCGATGAAGACGGGCAGGGCATCGAGCTCGACGTCACCATCGACGGCATGCGCCAGCATTTGCGCGGCCAGGGCAACGGGCCGATCGCCGCCACGGTGGATGCGCTGGGCCTGCCGCTGCGCGTGGACCACTACGAAGAGCGCGCCACCGGCACGGGGGCCCACGCCCAGGCGCTGGCCATCGTGGAGGCCGCGATGGAGGGCGTGGCCGGCTCCACCTTCGGCGCGGGCATGAGCCACAACATCGTGACGGCGTCGGTGTTGGCCATCGTGAGCGTGGCGAACCGGCTGGCCGAGCGGCGCCAGGGCGTGGCCGCCACGGCGGCGGTGTGACGCCGCCGCTGTTGTAAAAAAGATAGCTGCCAGCGCTTTACCACCAAGCGCTGGCGGCATTTTTGGCCAATAGCCCCAGGCCATGGACGGAGTCCGCGCAGGCGCCGGGGCCTATCCGTTACCCTTCGGGCCATGCGCGTTGTTTTTCACAGACTGGCCTTGGCCGCCTGCACCGCCGCCCTGCTGGCGCTGGGCGGCTGCGGCACCTCGCGGCCCCCGTCGCCTTCTTCGTCAGCCCCGGTACGCACCACCCCACCCCTGACCGCGGAGCAGGCGCACGACATCGCCATCCACGCGCTCGGCCTGGTGGGCACGCCGTACCGCTACGGCGGCAACACGCCCGATGCGGGCTTTGATTGCAGCGGGCTGATCGGCTATGTGTACCGCAACCAGGTGGGCACCCCGCCGCCCCGCACGGTGGCGCAGCTCAACAGCTGGGGCTACCCCATCGACGGCAGCGAGCTGCGCGCCGGAGACCTCGTGGTGTTCGGCACGGGCCGCCAGCCCAACCATGCGGGCATCTACGTGGGGGAAGGGCGCTTCGTGCACGCGCCGTCCACCGGCGGCACGGTGCGGCTCGACCAGCTGCAGTCGCGGCACTGGTCGCGGCAGAATGCGGCGTTCCGGCGGCCGTAGCGGCTCCCCCTGAGTCGCCTTCCCCCTGAGGGGGACGACGCCCTTGCTGCGGGGCGGCCCTTGCTCGGCGTCCCTCGGCCGGGACGCGCCAGTTGCAGGCAGTGTGACCACATCGTCGGCCAGCCGATGGCCCCGCCCGCGCGACAATCGGGGCCACCATGACCCACGCACACCGCTCCGCCACCCCGATCTCCACCCACGACACGACGCGCATCGACGACACGCGCATCAAGGCCGTGCGCCCGCTCATCACGCCTGCGCTGCTGCAGGAGTGGCTGCCCACGCCCGACGCCGCGCAGACCCTGGTGGAAACCAGCCGTGCCGCCATCTCGCGCGTGCTGCACGGCCAGGACGACCGGCTCATCGTGGTGGTGGGCCCCTGCTCCATCCACGACCACGACCAGGCGATGGACTACGCGCGCCAGCTGAAGATCCAGGCCGACGCGCTGCAGGCCGACCTGCTGGTCGTGATGCGCGTCTACTTTGAAAAACCCCGCACCACCGTGGGCTGGAAGGGCTACATCAACGACCCCCGCCTGGATGGCAGCTTCGCCATCAACGAGGGGCTGGAGCTGGCGCGCCAGCTGCTGCTGGACGTGCTGGCCACGGGCCTGCCGGTGGGCACCGAGTTCCTGGACCTGCTCTCGCCGCAGTTCATCAGCGACCTGGTGAGCTGGGGCGCCATCGGCGCGCGCACCACCGAGAGTCAGAGCCACCGCCAGCTGGCCAGCGGCCTGTCGTGCCCCGTGGGCTTCAAGAACGGCACCGACGGCGGCGTGAAGGTGGCCAGCGACGCCATCCAGGCCGCGCAGGCGTCGCACGCCTTCATGGGCATGACCAAGATGGGCCAGGCCGCGATCTTCGAGACGCGCGGCAACCAGGACTGCCACGTGATCCTGCGCGGCGGCAAGCAGCCCAACTACAGCGCGGCCGATGTGGATGCCGCCTGTGCCATGCTCCAGGCGGCGGGCCTGCGCGAGCAGGTGATGATCGACGTGAGCCATGCCAACAGCAGCAAGCAGCACCAGCGCCAGATCACCGTGGCGGACGACGTCGCCCGGCAGATCGCCGCGGGCGACCGGCGCATCACCGGCCTCATGATCGAGAGCCACCTGCAGGAAGGCCGCCAGGACATCGTGCCCGGCCGGCCGCTCGCGCCCGGCGTGTCGGTGACCGATGCCTGCATCAGCTTCGCGAAGACGGTGCCGGTGCTGGAAGGCCTGGCCGCCGCCGTGCGCGCGCGGCGCGCACGCGCCTGACCGGCCCGGCGCTCTCTCTGCAGCGGGCCACGGCAGCTACCGTGGCGCCACGGTGGCGTCGATGTTGCGGGCCGTGGCCAGCAGCGTGGCGCACAGCGTTTCCTTGCCATCCGCATCCACAGCGAACACATCGGACGCGCACACCGTGAGCAGCCGCGCCGCGTCGATGACGCGCCCGCGCGCCCGCAGGCACACGCCCCGTGCGGGGGCCACGAGTTTCACGGTGGCGTCCACCGTGGCATTCACCCAGCCCGGCGGCAGCACGCTGCCGGCCGCGCCCACGGCGGCGAAGTCGGCCACGGCAAACACGGCGGTGGCCTGCAGCTGGCCGGGGCGAAAGCAGAAGGCGTCGCTCACCGGAATCTCCACCTCCACCGCGCCCGGCTCGGCGCGCACGAAGCGCAGGCCCAGCGTGCGCGCCATGGGCATGGCCAGCACCAGGGACCGAAGATGGTCCATGGGCGCGGCGGCGGAATGTGCGGACAAAGAGGTCATGGTGCTTTCCTTGCGGAGGTGGTGGATGGACGGGTGCGGGCCGATGGGGGTGGCGTGGCGGGGGGCCGCACGCGCGGCCAGGGCGCCGGTGGCGCCGACACGGCGGTACGCGGCCTTGCCTGCTGCGCCTGCAGCCAGGCCTGGTGCTCCAGCACGCGCTGCTTCTGGGCCCGCAGCGCATCGATCTGCTCGTCCAGCGCCTGCGCGCGCTCCTGCAGGGCCTGCACCATGGTCTCGGTGCGCAGGGTGCCTGCCCGGTAGGCGCCCAGGCGCAGGGCGATCTGCGGCAGGGTGAAGCCAAGCTGGCGCGACATGGCGATGAACACGACCTCGCGCTGCATGCGCGGTGGATAGTCGCGGTAGCCATTGGCCCGCCGGCGCGGCTGCAGGAGCCCCAGCCGCTCATAGTGGCGCAGGGCGTGGACGGAAACCGAGGTGCGTTGCGCGAGTTCGGATATCTGCATGGCACGCAGCCTAGCAAGCATGGCGCTGCGCGAAGGTTGCCGGGGCGACTGGCGGCGTTCTGGGGCAAACCCGCATGGTGGTGACCGCTCGGTCCGGCGCTCTGCGGTGTAGGATTCACGTTTCAGGGGGCAGCGCGAGCGCGTGCTTCTTCTGCCCGCACCCCGTCCGGTTCTTTTCTTGCCGCCCGACCCCTTTGAAGACGACGCTGTTCCAGTTCTTGCGCAACAAGCTCCAGGCCCCCCGGGCGCTGGAACTGGGGTGCGCGCCAGCGGGCACAGCCAACGCCACAGCGGCCTGACCATGCCGCCAGCCCACGCACCCGAAGAGGCAGCGCGGCTCACGGCACTGCAGTCCTACGCGATCCTCGACACCCCCGCGGAAGAAGGCTTCGACCAGCTGGCCACGCTGGCCGCACGGGTGTGCGGCTGCCCCATCGCCGTGGTCAATTTTCTCGACAGCGAGCGCCAGTGGTTCAAGGCGGCGGTCGGCATTCCCTTCCAGCAGACCGAGCGCGCCATCGCGTTCTGTGCCCAGGCACTGGACGGCGGCCGCGAACCGGTGGTGGTGCCCGACGTCACGCTCCACCCCGTGTTCGCCAGCAATCCCCTGGTGCTGGGCGAACCCCATGTCCGCTTCTACGCCTGCGTGCCGCTGGTGACGCCCGAGGGGTTCACCCTGGGCACCCTCGCGGTGGTGGACACCGTGCCCCGCACGCTGGAGGAAGGGCAGATCGAGGGCCTCACGATCCTCGCGGGCCAGGCCATGGTGCAGCTGGAGCTGCGCCGCCAGAAAAGGCTGCTGGCCCAGCTCGTGCGGGAGCGCGACCAGATGCATGCCGAGATGGTCGCGCAGGGCGAGGCACAGCGCGTGGCGGGGCGGATCGCCCGCGTAGGCGGCTGGACGGTCGAACTGCCCGGGATGCAGCTCGTGTGGTCGCAGGAGATCGCGGCCGCCTATGGGCTCCACCACCGCGTGGGCGAGCTGGCGCAGGTCCTGCAGCTGTACACGCCGCCCTACCGGCCGCAGATGCAAAAGGCGTTCGATGACTGCCGGCACCACGGCACGCCCTTTGACGTGGAAGCCGAGGTGGACATGCCGGGCGGCAGGCGCTTCTGGGTGCGCACCGCCGGGCAGGCGGCGCGCGATGCCGGGGGACGCATCGTCCGCATCCAGGGGGCCTTCCAGGACATCACGGCCCAGCACCTGGCCCAGGAGGCGCGCCGTGAAAGCGAGGAGCGCTTTCACCTCGTCTCGCGCGCCACGGCCGATGCCGTCTGGGACTGGAACCTGGACACCGACCTCATGTGGTGGAACGAAGGCATGCAGAACCTGTTCGGCGTGCCGCTCGACCAGCTGCCGCCCGACAGCACCTCGTGGACGCTGCGGCTGCATCCCGAAGACAGCGAGGAAATCCTCCGGGGCCTCCACGCGGCCATTGGCGGCACGGACAACCACTGGTCCGCCGAATACCGCTTCCGGCGCCAGGACGGCAGCTATGCCTGGGTGCTGGACCGGGGCTTCCTGATCCGCGACGCCGAAGGCAAGGCCGTGCGCATGGTGGGCGGCATGACCGACATCAGCGCGCAGAAGCTGACCGAACTCGATGCCCAGCGCGATGCGCAGAACCATGCGGAGCTGCTGCAGGTGCAGCAGCGCATCTCGTCGCTGGACATGCCCCTGCCCGAGGTGCTCCAGCTCGTGGCCGACACCGTGCTGCGCCAGACGCTGGCGCGCGGGGCGCTGGTGGAGCTGCTGCAGGGCCGCCAGCTGGTGGCGCAGGCATCGGCGGGCGACCACGTGCGGCCCGTGGGCCACATGCTGGCGGCCGACCAGAGCCTGCTGTGGCCCGCCCTGCGCGAAGGGCGCACCGTGGTGTGCAATGACACCGAGGCCGAGGGCTGGGACATGGTTTCGCTGCCCCACCGGCACGGCGTGCGCTCCGTGATGGCGGTGCCGCTGCGCACCGCCGAGGGCGTGGTGGGCTCGCTCAAGGTCGTTTCGGACAAGGCCCACGCATTTTCGCGGCGCGACGTCGCGCACCTGGAGATCCTCACCGAATCCCTGGGCGCGATGGTGCAGCTGCGGCATGTGGCGGGGCAGCTGCGGGCATCGGAGCAGCAGTACCGCATGCTGTTCGACGAGCACCCCCATCCGATGTGGGTGTACGACAGGGAAACGCTGCGCCTGCAGGCCGTGAACCAGTCGATGGAGACGCACTACGGCTATGCCGAAGCCGAGCTGCTGGAGATGGACATGACGGACCTGTGGCCGGCGGAGCGCCGCGCCAGCATCCGGGCCACCATCAACGCGATTGCGATGGACCAGCGCAACAAGCCGGTCATCAGCCGCCACGTCAAGAAGGACGGCACGTTCATGGACGTGGAAATCACGGCGGGCAGCATCAGCTTCAACGGCCGCCCCGCGCGCCAGGTGCTGGCCACCGACGTGACCGAGCGCCTGCGCACCGAGCGCGAGCTGGCGCGCATGGGCCGTGCGCAGCGCCTCTTGAGCGCCTGCAACGAAACCCTCGTGCGCGCCACGTCCGAGACCGCGCTGCTGCAGGCGATCTGCCACATCGCCGTGGACATCGGCGGCTACCGCATGGGATGGGTGGGCTTCGCGCTGGACGACGAACGCAAGTCCATCCAGCCCGTGGCCCACGCGGGCCACAACCAGAACTACCTGGAGAACCTGCACCTGTCCTGGTCGGCCGACGACCGCTACGGCCGGGGTCCCGCGGGCATGGCCGTGCGCTCGGGCAAGCCGGTGATCGTGCAGGACATCCGCGCCGAGGGCGATTTTGCCGACTGGACCGAGCGCATGCTGGACAACGGCTTTCACGGCGTGATCTGCCTGCCGCTGCGCGACCGCGACCGCACCTTCGGCCTGCTGTACCTGTACGCGCCGGACATCCTGCAGATCAGCCCCGAAGAGGCGGCCCTGCTGCAGGAGCTCTCCAACGACCTGGCCTTTGGCATCACCAGCCTGCGCGCGCAGAAGGCGCAGCAGCGGCTGCAGGCCTCGGTGCTCAAGGTGGCGGCCGCCGTGTCGGCGAGCACGGGCACGGAGTTTTTCGTGCAGCTGGTGCGCAACATGGCCGATGCGCTGGGGGCCCAGGGCGGCTGCGTGGTGCGGCTGCTGCCACCGGTGGAAGGGCAGGCCCCGCGGGTGGTCACGCTCGCGGCGGTGCTCGATGGCCAGATGCTGCCCAACGACGAATACACCCTGGAAGGCACGCCCAGCCTCATGCTGCTGTCGCAGCGCGCGTATGTGGTGACCGAGAAGGTGCAGCAGCTGCACCCCGAGGCGCCCATGCTGCGCCATGTGGGCGCGCAGGGCTATGCGGGCCAGCAGCTGTGCAATGCCGATGGCGAGGTGGTGGGCATCGTGTTCGTGCTGTTCCGCCAGCCCATCGCCGAGACGGACTTCATCACCTCCACGCTGCAGATCTTTGCCGCGCGCGCGTCGTCCGAGATCGACCGGCAGCTGGCGGATGCCCGCATCCGCCACCAGGCCTCGCTGCTTGACAAGGCGCAGGACGCGATCCTGGTGCGCGACCTGGAGCACCGCATCATCTTCTGGAACAAAAGCGCCGAGCGCCTGTATGGCTGGTCGCAGCTGCAGGCGCTGGGCCAGTCCATCGAAACGCTGCTCTACGACGACCCCACCCATTTCCGCCACGCCACGCGCACGGTGCTGGAGCAGGGCGAGTGGACGGGCGAGATCGTGCAGCGCCACCGCGACGGCAGCACCATCGAGGTCGAGGGCCGCTGGACCCTGGTGCGCGGCGACAACGGCCAGCCGCAGTCCATCCTGGCCATCAACACCGACATCCGCCAGCGCAAGGCCAACGAGCGCGAGATCCAGCGCCTGGCGTTCTACGACGCGCTCACCGGCCTGCCCAACCGCATGCTGCTGATGGACCGCATGGGCCATGCGCTGGCCAACGCCCACCGGCGCCTGCAGGGCGGTGCGCTGCTGTTCATCGACCTGGACAACTTCAAGACCCTGAACGACACCCTGGGCCACGACCAGGGCGACCTGCTGCTGCAACAGGTGGCGCAGCGCCTGAACACCTGCGTGCGCAGCGTGGACACGGTGGCCCGGCTGGGCGGCGACGAGTTCGTGGTGATGCTCGAGGAGCTCAGCCCCAGGCCACACGAACTGGCCCTGCACGCGCGCAGCGTGGGCGAGAAGATCCTCACCATGCTGGCTGTGCCCTACGCGCTGGCAGGGTACCAGTACCGCAGCACGCCCAGCATCGGCATCGCGCCGTTCACGGGCGAGCAGACCAGCGTGGGCGAGCTGCTCAAGCAGGCGGACCTGGCCATGTACCAGGCCAAGACGGCGGGGCGCAACACGCTGCGCTTCTTCGACCCCGACATGCAGGCCGTGGTGACCGCCCGCGCCGGGCTGGAGACCGACCTGCGCGCCGCGCTCGCGCAGGAGGAATTCCTGCTGCACTTCCAGCCGCAGATGCACCTGTCCGGCCGCTGCGTGGGGGTGGAGGCGCTCGTGCGCTGGGCCCACCCGCAGCGCGGCATGGTGCCGCCCGCGCAGTTCATCCCGCTGGCCGAGGAGACGGGCCTCATCCTGCCCCTGGGCCGCTGGGTGCTGCACACGGCCTGCAAGCTGCTGGCCAGCTGGCAGGACGACCCGGCCCTGGCCCACCTGACCATGGCGGTGAACGTGAGCTCGCGCCAGTTCCGCCACGCCAGCTTCGTGGACGACGTGGCCCGCGTGCTGGCCATCACCGGCGCGCCGGCGCATCTGCTCAAGCTGGAGCTGACCGAAAGCCTGCTGGTGGAAGACATGGAAACCACCATCGCCACGATGGCCGCGCTGCGCTCCTATGGCGTGGGCTTCTCGCTGGACGACTTCGGCACCGGCTATTCCAGCCTGAGCTATCTGAAGCGCATGCCGCTGGACCAGCTCAAGATCGACCAGAGCTTTGTGCGCGACCTGCTGACCGACCCCAACGACGCGGCCATCGTGGACACCATCATCGGCCTGTCGCGCAGCCTGGGCCTGGAAGTCATCGCCGAAGGGGTGGAAACCCCCGAGCAACGCGAGCTGCTGGCCCGCGCGGGCTGCCTGCACTACCAGGGCTACCTCTTCAGCCGACCCCTCTCCGCGGACGTTCTGGGGGCCTTCCTGCGGTCCTGCGCCGCGTAGCGAGCTTCCGCCGGCCCGTCTTCGGGATTCAGTCCCCACCCGCGGCGGATCGCCGCGTCCCTGCGTTCGCCCTCCTTTGCGTGCACCGGTCCGTCCGCAAGGCCCCACAAGGTGTTGCCGCGGCACCGCATGCCCGGCGCGGGAAGTTCTCCCCTGTCTTCTTCTTATGTTTTCTATAAATACATAGTCGTAGTAGTAGAAGGCGGCCCAGGATGTGGACAACTGCCTTTTCCCTCGCCGTGGCGCGCACTTGCACGCCGCCCAACCCTGTGCACCGATCCCTCTTTCCGCTGTCGCGCGAAAGGGGACAAAACACGGCCACGGCCTTTTTCTGTGGATAACCAGGCGGTTGTGCCAAAACTATCCCCAGTTTTACGCACTGAACATTCCCACAGAGAGGATTGGCATTGAAATGGCATGAAGCGCTGATGGAGGAAGCGCCAACAGCTACTCAATTGATAGCAAATGAGAAATATAAAGGCCCCCAGGCGGTGGCGGTAAGGAACCTGCGGGCTGGCGCGGAGCCCTGTCCGCTCCGCGTCGGCCTTTTCGGCGCCGGCCGCTTCATCGCGAGCCGCCGTGTGGAGTGGTGCCGGGGGCTCGGCTCCACGGGCGTTGGGGGGCACGAAAAAGAGGTTCTGGTTATTCTTTTATGGTTCTATATATAAATAGCAGTAGTAGTAGAGCACCCCATTTTTTGTGGACAAGGGGTTTTTTTCCAATGCTGGCGCGGGGTTGCGTGGCCGCAAACTCTGTGCGGCGGGCTGCGCAAAGTCCGGGGCTCACAGACAACAACTTCGGCGCAGCGCCTTCTTCTGTGGATAACCAGCAAGTTGTGCCGCAACTGCCCCCAGGGTTATCCACAAACGCCGTCCAAGGCGACCGCCTGCGTGGCCGCAAAGCACAAAGCCCGGGGTCCAGTCAGGACCCCGGGCTTGGGGAGCACGGGAAGAAAAAGTAAAAGGCAGCGCCGGCTGCACGCCGGAGACCCGTCCCCAGGGCCGCCGCCCCGCAGGGCGTGCGGGGGCGGTGGGGGTTGGGTGGGGCGTTACTTCGCCGGTGCGGCGGGCGATGGATGGCCCTCGCCGCCGCGCATGCCGCCGCCGCCGTGGTGGTGGTCGCGCATGCGCTGGTGGCCGCGGTGCGCCTGCGCATCGAAGGTCTTCTGCTGGTCTGGCGTCAGGGCTGCGTAGAAGGTCTTGGTGGCCTCGCCCCGGCGGTCGGCCTCGGCGGCGTGCTGGGCGCGCAGGGCCCGCATGCGGTCGATGCGTTCGGGCGTGGTGAGCTTGTCCATGTCCTTGCGGTCCAGGCGGGCAGTGCGTTCCCCGGGCTGCATCGCGGTGCTGAAGGCCGTCCAGGCGGGTTCCTGGGCGGCGCTCAGCTTGAGCTGGTCCTTCAGGGCGGCCATGCGCTTGGCCATTTGGGCCTGGTGGCGCGCATGGTGCTCGTGGCGGTCACCCCCTGCCTTGTGGCGGCCTTCGGTGGTTGCGTTGGCACCCGCTGCAGGCGGGGCGGCTGGAGGTTGCTGGGCCAGGACCGGCAGGGCCAGTGCAGCGAGAACAGCGGTGGCGGCCAGGCGGTGTTGGAATCTGAAAACCATGGTGTGAGTCCTTTCACAGGGTTGGGAACTCGCCAGGACGACCGTTCCGGCGATTGAGGGCCAGTGTCCGCCCCACATGTATCGCCGCCATACCGGTTGGGTGAGGCTGTGTAAAGTTTCCAAAAGAAACACCCCGCGCATGTCTCGTGAAGGGGGACGGCGCCAGTGGCACGGCAAGGCCCGTTCCACGGCGTCTGCCGGCTGTGATCGTGCCTGTTCATCCGCTCGCGGGTGCGCGGACCGCCAGGGATGGACGGCAGGAAACCTCTCCCGCAGAACCACCGACAATGGCGCATTCCGTCCCAGAAAAGAAAAGGTTTTCCGTGTTCAAGAACATGATCGTGTACCGCATTGCGCCGCAATGGCAGGTCGAATTGACACAAGTGGAAGAGGCCCTGGCCAAGGCGCCCTTCATCGAATGCGGCGCCACGCAGGAAAAGTCCCTGGGCTGGGTGCCGCCGCGTGGCGAACAGCACGGCCCGCTGGCCGAGTCGGTCGGGGGCCAGTGGATCCTGCGCTTCATGGTCGAGTCCAAGGTGCTGCCCGGCAGCGTGCTGGCACGCCGCGTGAAGGAAAAGGCAGAACGCATCGAGCAGGAAACCGGCCGCAAGCCTGGCAAGAAGGAAAGCAAGGAACTCAAGGACGAGGCCAAGCTGGACCTGCTGCCCATGGCGTTCACCAAGCAGGGTTCCATGTGGGTGTGGATCGATACGGCATCGCGCCTGCTGGTGCTGGACACCTCCAGCCAGGGCCGTGCGGACGAAGTCGTCACGCTGCTGGTCGAATCGCTGCCCGGCCTGTCGGTGTCGCTCATCAACACCCAGACCAGCCCGCAAGCGGCCATGTCCCACTGGCTCAAGGAACAAGAGCCGCCCGTGGGCTTCACCGTGGACCGCGAATGCGAGCTCAAGAGCGCCACCGAGGAAAAGGCCGTGGTGCGCTATGCCCGCCACCCGCTGGACATCGAAGAGGTGCAGGCCCACATCGACGCCGGCAAGCTGCCCACCAAGCTCGCACTCACCTGGGACGACCGCGTGAGCTTCATGCTCACCGAGGGGCTGCAGATCAAGAAGGTCTCGTTCCTGGACACGGTGTTCGAAGGCACCAAGGCCGATGACGGTGGCTTTGACACCGACGTGGCGATCGCCACGGGCGAGCTGGTCAAGCTGATTCCGGACCTGATCGAGGCGCTGGGGGGCGAGGCGGAGAGTGGGGTGGCGGAGGTTTCGGCGGCAGCTACCGTGGCAGCGCCCTCGTCCGCCGCCCGCACCGGTGCAGTTGTGACAGGGCCTGCGCAGGTGCCAGTGGACACGGATCCCGACTCTGCGCCGTTTTGATGGCTGGGGCAGGCTGCAGGCGCCCACGGCCGGGGGAGTTCATGCTGGCCGGATTTCACCAAGTGCCGAATCGCAGGCAAGTGAGGCCTACCATTCTGGAGTCAAGCCAGAGATAGAAGGACAGGGCAAGGTGCGTGGGTCGATGACAGCAATGCCGGGCACTTGTTTTATTGCCTTTCACTGCTGTATGGAAGCCCGCTTGAGGCCGCGTCCACGCAGGGCTGGCCTGGCTTGAGGGTGTCAAATACCGGAACGGCTCTGCGCTGCACCCGCAGCACGTGGTAATCGGAAATGACGGAAAGGTCGCTGCAGGACAGAGCAACCACCGCTGACCAGACCGCCCGGTATTCGAGCCGGTGGTGTGGGCCCCGAGCAAAAACTGCGGTTGTCTTGCAGGTCAGATCACTGTACGGGGCATCGCCAATGTCACTTTCGCGAGGGCCGTGGGGGCACGATGTTCACGATTTCCCGCACGAACAACTTTCCCCAGGCTTCCCTCGTGTCGTCCTCGATCAATTGCGGCATGAAGCCGAACGCCAGCGTACGTTCCCCCCGCACCATGATCCCCTGATCCCGCTGCAGCAGTTCCGTGGCCAGCACCTTGTAGCCCGGGCGTGGGGTTATCGACGCATAGCTGACGTACATGCGCCTTGAGGGTTTGAGCCGATAGACCTTGCCATCAATCAGGAAGACACCGCCCTTTTTCTTCCACTCGATATTGGCAATCCCAAACACCTCATGCATCCAGTCAAAGGTGGGTTTGCCGTTTTCGTCGAACTCACCCAGACGCATGTCCTGGATGAGCGACCCGCCGTTTTTCCAGTAAGTGGTCAGCTTGGATTTGACGCTCTGTGGCAGGGCTGCCTGGTGCGGAACGAGGATGGCATCCAGGCGCTGGATGAGGGGATCGTCCTGCAGAAGGTTCTTTTCGCCGATGACATGGACATCCATCCCGGGCTCGCTGCTCAGGATCTTGTAGGACGCGAACAGCGCATCACGGTGGGTGTTTCTGCCTGCACTTCTTTCCCCGTGCCAGACGTGAAAGTTGGTCGTGGAGCCCAGGATGCCAATCTTGATCCGGGGGGCCGTGCTGGTTGCCGCAGTGTGGCCAGATGGGGCATTGAGCTTGTCCATGTCAAGGGCGGAGAGGGAGCCGCCGCCTGCCTGGTGCGCGAACCCTCCGATCTCGTAGCCCATCACATTGGCCTGCGTCAGCGATTGGGTGACGGAGCGTTGGATGACAGGCATCAGTTCCCGCGATCTTTTTTCGGCCTCCCATCGCTCACCGTAGGCACCCACCATGATTTTCCTGTAGCCCAGCGAGCCCATGTAGTTGGCAAGCGTGGGCAGGACGTCTGCATCCGGCACCAGGCTGTAGCCATCGTAGAAGTTGAAATCGATGACGGCTATGTCGATGCACCCAGCCAGTTTTTCAACGATGCCGGTGGCATAGATGGCGTCATGCGACGTGAATGTCTCGGCGAAATATCCGATCGCCTGCGCCCCCTTGTCCCGGATCACCTTGGTGTATGCGCAGGTGGCTTCCTGGAGCCGGTTTTCCCGGAACTCCTTGTGGGCATGCAAAAGAGGTTCCGCTTTGGGCACCCCTGCGGCGATGTTGTTGTTGTAGTTGATGACAGGCTGACGGGCGTTGTTGTGCTTCCTGGCGAAGTCATTCTGTGTGGACTCCTTGTAGTCCCGCCACTGGTAGCCCATCTGCCCATACTTTATTTCGTGTTCCTCCTGGAGGCCGAGGGCATAGCCGAGCACCTTTGCGGGGTAGCGCCTGGAAAAATGATCGACCGTTTGCGCGATGAAAGCGTGCGCGGGCTTTCTGATCCTGTCGTCCGTGAAATCCGGTTGCCAGCTCGGGTCGCCCGAGAAATTCCGCATGACGGCATCGGGATGCGCGGCGGTGATCCATTGCGGGACCGTGGACATGTTGGGCACCAGCTTGCCGCTCTCGTCCTTGTAGGGCCGTCCCCCCATGTCGATGACCAGCAGGAGCGACAGCCCGCCGTCGACAAGGGCATCCATGTGGCCGTGGTAGTGGCTGAACTCGTACAGGCCCTTGCTGCGCTCGATGTCGGACCAGTTCAGGTACACCGTGGCGTGGCTGAATCCCTTGGACTTGAGTTCGCCAGGAAGATTCTTGTTCTGGCTGAGGTCCCAAGGCATCACGATGATGCTGGACACCGGGCGGGCCGCGACGGCGCTGCTGGCAAAAGGAATCAGGGAGAAAAGCAGTGCCGCAATGCGAAAGAGTTTTTTCATGGGGATTTTTGGAGAGAAAGGCGGGGCGCTCCGGCTGGAGAGCGCTGTCCAGCGCGATCATACTGATGCGATCGGCACAGGCCTCGGAAGCCGAAGTGGCCCCCGGGACTGCGCCGGGCCCGCTCCTTGCCCAGGCGCCGCGCCACACAAGTGCGAAGCGCATTCACAGGATCCACGGGACTCAGTTGCTATTTATTTGGTAGTAATCGATGGTGGATGGGAAAGCGCTGGAGGCAAAACTCCTGAATGGCGGCAGCGCGGGGACGGCGCCGCCCTCACACCCGCTCGAACACCGCCGCGATGCCCTGGCCGCCGCCGATACACATGGTCACCAGCGCATAGCGGCCGCCGGTGCGGTGCAGCTCGGCGATGGCCTTGGTGGTGATGATGGCGCCCGTGGCGCCCACCGGGTGGCCCAGCGAAATGCCCGAGCCGTTGGGATTGACCTTGGACGGGTCCAGGCCCAGCTCCTGGATCACCGCACAGGCCTGGGCGGCGAAGGCCTCGTTGGCCTCGATCACGTCCATGTCCTGCACGGTGAGGCCGGTGCGCTGCAGGACCTTGCGCGTCGCCGGCACGGGGCCGATGCCCATGTAGGCCGGCTCCACGCCCGCATGGGCGTAGCCCACCAGGCGGGCCAGGGGTGTGAGGCCCAGGGCCGACACGCGTGCGCCCGAGGCCAGCACCACGGCGGCGGCGCCGTCGTTGATGCCCGAGGCATTGCCGGCGGTGACCAAACCGTCCTTCCTGAACGCGGGCTTCATGCCGGCCAGCACTTCGAGCGTGGTGCTGCCGCGCACATGCTCGTCGGTGTCGAAGACCACCGTGCCCTTGCGCGTGGCGATCTCCACCGGCACGATCTGCTCGCGGAAGTAGCCCGCCGCGATGGCATGCGCCGCGCGCTGCTGGCTCTGCACGGCGAGTTGGTCCTGCATCTCGCGGCCGATGCGGTAGCGCTCGGCCACGTTCTCGGCGGTGATGCCCATGTGCATCTTCTGCCACGGGTCGTGCAGGATGCCGAGCATGTAGTCGATGCTCTTGGCGTCGCCCATGCGCGCACCGTAGCGCGCGGCGGTGTCGAAGTAGGGGCCGCGGCTCATGGATTCGCTGCCGCCGCCGATGGCGATGTCGCAATCCCCGTAACCGATGGCCTGGGCCGCCGAGATGATGGCCTGCAGGCCCGAGCCGCACAGGCGGTTGACGTTGAAGGCCGGCGTCTCGATGGGGCAGCCGGCGTCGATGGCGGCCACGCGGGCCAGGTAGGCGTCCTTGGTGTCGGTGGGGATCACGTTGCCCATCACCACATGGCCGATGGCATCGGCGGGCAGGCCACTGCGCGCGATGGCGGCCCTCACGGCAGTGGTGGCGAGATCGGTGTTGGGCACGTCCTTGAGGCTGCCGCCAAAGGTGCCGATGGCGGTGCGGGCGGTGGAGAGGACGTAGACGTCTTGAAGGCTCATGGGAAGTTTCGGCGAAGGGGAGGTGGAAGGCGGGATGGAAAAAGGAAGGTCAGCGGCCCGTGAACTGCGGTGCCTGGCGCGCGTGGAAGGCGTCCACCCCGGCCTGGAAGTCCTGTGTGCCCGCGCAGTGCACGAAGGCCCGCGCCTCGGCGGCCAGTTGCTCGGGCAGGGTACGGTCCATCGACTCGCGCATCAGGCGCTTCATGGCGCCGTAGGCCAGGGTGGGGCCTGCGGCCAGGCGCTCGGCGATGGCGGTGGTGGCGGCGTCGAGCTCTGCAGCGGGCACCACGCGGTTGACCAGGCCGAGGCGCAGCGCATCCTCGGCGGTGAAGGCCTCGCCCAGCAGCGCGATCTCCAGCGCCTGGCGCATGCCCACCAGGCGCGGCAGCGCCCAGGAGGCACCCACGTCGCAGCTGGTGCCCAGGTTGATGTAGGCCAGGTTGAAGCGCGTGCCCTCTGCCACGAGCACATAGTCGGCCATCAGCAGCAGGCTCAGGCCCGCGCCCGCGGCCACGCCGTGCACCTGGGCGATGACGGGGGCGTTCATCTGCGCCAGCAGCGGCAGGGCCTGGTTCAGCGGCGTGAGGATGTCGATGGCGCCCTGCACGGGCGTGGCCCGCAGCGTGGCCAGATCACCCCCAGCCATGAAGCCCTTGCCGTTGCCGCGCAGCACCACGGCGCGCACCGTGGGGTCGGCGGCAATGGCTTGCACGCTGGCGAGAAAGGCCTGCGCCATGGGCACATCGATGGCGTTGAGTGCCTCGGGGCGGTTGAAGCGCAGGGTGGCGATGGGGCCGTCCCGTTCGAGCAGCAGGGGGGGTTGTGCGGGCGGTGCTTGCACGGTGGTAGACGAGTTCATGGTCAAAATACCTTCCAGCGCTTGCTCAATAAGCGCAAGACGCTTCTATATTGATAGCATTGCTGAGAGCAGGATGGCAAACGAAACCCACAACGGCCCTGCGCGACCTGCCTTTTTTCTTCTCTCTACCGGTACAGCGCCTCGATCTCGGCAGCGTAGGTCTTGTAGATGCTGGAGCGGCGCACCTTCATGGTGGCGGTGACCTCGCCGTCGTCGTGGTCCAGTTCCTTGGTGAGCAGGTGGAACTGGCGGATCTGCGAGACCTGGGCCAGGCGCTCGTTGCCCCGGCGGATCTCGGCGTCGATGAGCTCGCGCACCTCGGGCATTTCCACCAGCGAGCGGAAATGCGTGAACGCCAGGCGCCGGGCCTCGGCCCACTTGCCCACGGTCTCGTAGTCGATCATCACCAGCGCACCCACGAACTTGCGGCCCTCGGCGACGATGATGCATTCCTTGATGAAGGGGCTGCCCTTCATGGTGTTCTCGATCTCCGAGGGCGTGAGGTTCTTGCCGCCGGCGGTGATCATGATGTCCTTGAGCCGGTCCACGATCTTGATCTGGCCCTGCTCCTCGCGCACCACGTCGCCGGTGTGCAGCCAGCCATCGATGATGCTCGCGGCCGTGGCCTCGGGGTTCTTGTAGTAGCCCGCGAACACCATGTCGCCGCGCAGCTGCAGCTCGCCGTTGTCGGCCATGCGGTGCTCCACGCCCAGGATGGGCACGCCCACGGTGCCGACCACCACGTTGTCCAGCCGGTGGCCCGTGACCATGCCGGTGGATTCGGTCAGGCCGTAGACCTCCACCAGCGGCAGGCCGAGCACGCGAAAGAAGCGCACCACGTCGGGCGGTATGGGCGCGGCCCCGGTGAGGGCCACGCGCGCCTGGCGCAGGCCGACGAAGTTCTGCAGCGCGCGGAACACCAGCCAGTAGCTGGCGGCGAAGGCCAGGCGCTCGCCCAGGCTCCAGGCGCTGCGCGGCTTCTCGGCCAGCGGCTGGCAGGCGGCGACCGCATGGTGGAACAGCCGGCGGCGCAGGCCCCCGGTCTCCTGCAGCTTGATGTGGATGGCGGCGTGCATCTTCTCCCAGATGCGCGGCACGCCCAGGAACATGGTGGGCGCCACCTCGCGCAGGTCTTCCTGCACGGTGCGGATGGACTCGCCGAAGTTCACCTGCGAGCCGATGTACACCGGCACGAAGCTGGTGAGCATCTGCTCGGCCACATGGCACAGCGGCAGGTAGGACAGGTGCGTGGTGGCCGCATCGAGCTGCAGCCGGTCGACGATGCCGGGCACCACGCCGCGGATGTTGCGGTAGCTGATCATCGCGCCCTTGGGCTTGCCGGTGGAGCCCGAGGTGTAGATCATCAGGCCCACGTCGTCGAGCGTCTGGCGCGCCAGGGCCTCGTCCACCAGCGCCTGCTGGCCGGATGCGACGCCCAGCGCCTCGACCTCGGCGAAGGTGGCGATCAGCGCGCGCACCTCGGGCGCGAAACTGCGCAGGCCCTTGGTCTCGATGACGATGATCTTTTTCAGGCGCGGCAGCTCGGGCAGGGCGGCGAGCAGCTTGTCGGTCTGCTCCTGGTCTTCGCAGACCATGACCTCGATGTCGGCATGGCCGACCACGTAGGCCACCTCGTTGCTGGGGCTGGTGGGGTAGACGCCCACGGTGACCGCACCGACCAGGCCCGCGCCCATCTGCGCGAGCACCCATTCCGTGCGGTTCTCGGAAATCACGCCCACATGCCCGCCCGCCGGCAGGCCGAGCGCGCGCAGGCCCAGGCCGAAGTGGCAGGCGCGCTCGTGGTAGCGGGCCCAGGTGAAGGGCTTCCAGATGCCGAAGTCCTTTTGCCTGATGGCCACGCGCGCTGGCTCGGTGCGTGCGCGCTCGCGCAGCATCTGGGGCAGGGTGAGGTTCGGGAGGGTCATGACAGCCAACGCTTCCTGCGCTTGTAGTGCTTGATGTCCTTGAAGCTCTTGGCTTCCCCGCCACCCCCCATGCCCAGGTAGAACTCGCGCACGTCGGGGTCGTTGGCCAGGCGCTCGGCCGAGCCGTCGATCACGATCTTGCCGTTCTCCATGATGTAGCCCTGGTGGGCGACCGCGAGCGCCACGGTGGCGTTCTGCTCCACCAGCAGCATGGAGGTGCCGCGCTCGGCGTTGATGCGCGCGATGATGGTGAAGATGTCTTCCACCAGCTTGGGCGACAGGCCCAGCGAGGGCTCGTCGAGCAGGATCAGCTGGGGCTGGGCGATGAGGGCGCGGCCGATGGCCAGCATCTGCTGCTCGCCGCCCGAGAGATACCCGGCCAGGCCCTTGCGGCGCTCGTGCAGGCGCGGGAAGTAGCTGTAGACGGTGTCGAAGTCGGGCCTGGCATCGGCGCGGCCCGTGAGCGCATAGGTCGCGGCCACCAGGTTCTCTTCGACCGTGAGGTCCTCGAACACGCGGCGCCCCTCCATCACGTGCGAGAGCCCATTGCGCACCAGCTGCTGCGGTGCCAAGCCCGCGGTGGGCTGGCCGTTGAAGCGGATGCTGCCCGACTCCACCGTGCCGTCTTCGAGCGCCAGCAGGCCCGAGATGGCCTTGAGCGTGGTGGACTTGCCCGCGCCGTTGCTGCCCAAGAGCGCCACGATTTGCCCGCGCGGCACGGCCAGCGACAGGCCGCGCAGGGCCTGCACGACCTTGTTGTAGATGACCTCGATGTTGTTGACTTCGAGGACGTGGTCCGGCGTGGCGAGCGGGGTCATGGCAGGCTGGTCACAGTTTGATCCAGTCGGAGGCCGCGACCATCTTCTGTGCCTTCATGTCCGCGCGGTACACGCGCCCCACGGGGATGGAGTTGCCGCTGATGGTGATCGGCACGCCGATCAGGCCACCAGTGTCGAAGTCCTTGATGCTGTTGAGCGCGGCCTTGAGGTTCTTGCCGTCGAGGGGCTTGCCCGCGTCCAGGCAGCGCCTGGCCGATTCGGTGAACAGCATGGCGGCGAGAAAGCCCTGGATGTAGGCCGTGCTCTGGTACTCGGGGCGCAGCGCGCGGATCTTCTCCAGCATGGGCGCCTTCTCGGTGTCGTAGTAGTAGCGGTAGGGCATCACACCCATGAAGCCGTCGGCGGCCTCGCCCATCTTCATCACGGTGGAGCTGTCCATGGTCCAGAAGGTGCCCATCCACTTGCTGGTCATGCCTTGCTGCTTGCCCTGGGTGATGAACTCGGGGATGGGCGCGAGGATGTAGCCGTGGAAGATGGTGTAGTCGGGCGCGGCGCGGCGCAGCTTGATGACCTCGCCCGAGACGTCCACGCTGCCCGCGGGCGTCATGATCTTGACGGGCACCGACAGGCCGAGCGCCTTGGCGGTGGCCTCGCTCTTGTCGATCGGGTCGCGGCCGAATTCGGAGTCCGAGTACACGAAGGCCACCTTGGCACCGGGCTTTTCCTTGGCGATGTGCTTGAGCAGGATGCCGAACATCTCGGTGTAGTCCGGGCCCACGAGGAACTGGTTCGGGTACTTCTTCGGATCGTTGAGCTCGCTGGCGAACGAGGCACCGGCCATCAGCGTGGTGCCCGCGCGGTCGAGCTCGGGGTTGATGGTCTTGGCAAAGCCCGTGGAGTCGCCGTAGTAGAGGTTCACCTTGTTCTGGCTGGTGATCTTCTTGTACGCGGCCACCGAGACGTCGACCTTGTAGCCCGTGTCCTCGGGCACGTACCTGAGCTTGCGGCCCTTGATGCCACCCGCGTCGTTGACCATCTTCACGTAGTCGCCGATGCCGGCGTTGATGCCCACGCCCGCGAACGCGAACACGCCGGTGAGCGGGATGGAGCCGCCGATGACGATGTCTTCGCCGCTGGCCTGCGCGGTGGCGGTGAGCGGTGCGGCCAGCGTGGCGCCCGCAGCGAGCAGCAGGGTGCGGCGGCGCTGTGACATGGGGGATGCGTTGGTGGTGGTGGGCATGGTGCTTGTCTCCTTCATGGTTTTATGGGCTGTGGCGGCTCTCTCAATTGCGGAACGGCCACAGATGGAAAAAGCGGCGAATGCGCCGCCACACTTCTGCGAGCCCCTGTGGCTCGAACACCAGAAATCCGATGATCAGCAGGCCAAAGATCACGGTGCGTACGGGCGAGAGGAACACCGTGAGCTCGTTGCCGCCGGGCAGCAGGGCGACCACCAGCTTGAGCAGCTCGGGCACCATGGTCATGAACACCGCGCCCAGGATGCCGCCCAGGATGGAGCCCATGCCGCCGACGATGATGGCCGCCAGGAAGAAGATGGACATCAGCAGCGGAAAGCTCTCGGGCGTGACCACGCGAAAGAAGTAGGCCCACAGGCCGCCTGCCACGCCCGCGTAGAACGAGGACAGCCCGAACGACAGCAGCTTGTAGCGCAGCAGCGGTATGCCCAGCACCTCGGCCGAGATGTCGCGGTCGCGGATGGCGATGAAGGCGCGGCCCACGCGCGTGCGAAACAGGTTGGCCGCGCCCAGCAGCATGAGCACGGTGACCGGCACGATCACCCAGTACAGGCGGAACGAGGTGTCGAGCGGCAGGCCGAAGAGTTTGGCCGGCGGCACGCTCAGGCCGCCGGTGCCACCCGTGAACTTCCAGTTGGCGAAGATGAAGTGCGCGATGAACGACGCCGCGATGGTGGCGATGGCCAGGTACAGGCCCTTGACACGCAGCGAGGGGATGCCCACGACGATGCCACCCAGCATGGCCACGAAGCCGCCGGCCAGCAGGTTGAGCACGAAGGGCGTGCCCGCGCGCGTCTCCAGCACGGCCACGGTGTAGGCCCCCAGGCCCATGAAGGCCGCCTGCCCCAGGCTCACCAGGCCCGTGTAGCCCGTGAGGATGTTCAGGCCGGTGGCGCTGGCGACGTTGATGCTGACCAGGCAGGCCAGGTACAGCCAGTAGTCGCTGGCCATGAAGGGGAACAGCAGCAGCAGCGCGGCGGCCACGGCCAGCCAGACCTTCTGCGTGCGCGAGTCGAACAGCGCCGCGTCGGCGACGTAGGATTCCTTGAGGGTGCCTATGCGCATGGGTGCCTTAGAGACGTTCGATTTCGTGGGTGCCGAACAGGCCATAGGGCCGCACCAGCAGCACGGCCACGAGCACGATGAAGGTGGCCAGCAGCTTGTACTCGCCGCCCAGGTAGGCGCCAGCCAGCGCTTCGATGAGGCCGATGAGCAGGCCGCCGACGAGGGCGCCGAGCACGCTGTCGAGCCCGCCCACGATGACCACCACCAGCACCGACAGGCCGAACACGCCCATGCTCGACGAGATGCCGCCAATCGACCCGACGATGATCCCGGAGATCGCGGCGATCATGGCCGAGGCCACCCAGGCCAGCGAGAACACACGCGGCACGTTGATGCCCACCGAGTAGGCGGCGGCCTGGTCGCTGGCCGTGGCGCGCAGGGCCACCCCGCCGCGCCAGAAACGGAACACCAGCAGCACGGCCGCGATGAAGGCCACGGCGATCACCGCGCCCCAGAACACCTTGGGCGCAAGGAAGGCCTCGCCGATCATGATGGGCTTGGTGGGCATGAACTCGGGCAGGCGGCGCTGGTCGGCCGTCCAGATCATTTCCACCAGGCCCACGAGCACCGAGGCCAGGCCCACGGTGACCATGAAGACGGAGATCGGCGGCTCGCCCAGCAGCGGGCGGATCATGGTGCGCTCGATCACCGCGCCCAAGAGGCCCGAGCCGAGCACCGCCGCCGGAATGGCCAGCCACAGCGGCAGCGCGAAGGTGGCGGCGAAGGTGAAGAACAGGTAGGCGCCGACCATGAGCATCTCGCCGATGGCGATGTTCACCACGCGCGTGGCCTTGTAGACCATCACGAAGGCCAGCGCCGCCAGCGCATAGAGGCCACCGCCGGAGATGCCGGTGAGGCTGATTTCGAAGAGGTAGGCCCAGTCCATCATGCCGGGGCCCCCTGCATTGGCGCGGCGGTGGCAGCGGCCTGGAACCGGGCCCGCAGGTCGCCCACGTCGCCCGAGCCCAGGTAGGCGCGGATCACCTCGGGGTTGGCCTGCACCTCCCCCGGCGTGCCCTGGGCGATGACCTGGCCGAAGTTGAGCACCACCACGTGGTCCGACAGGTCCATCACCATGCCCATGTCGTGCTCGACCATGAGCACCGTCACGCCCCATTCGGCGCGCACGTCGAGGATGAAGCGCGCCATGTCCTCGGTCTCCTCGCGGTTCATGCCGGCCACGGGCTCGTCGAGCATCAGTACCTCGGGCTGCATGGCCAGGGCGCGGGCCATCTCCACGCGCTTTTGCAGGCCGTAGGGCAGGGCCGAGACGGGCGCATGGCGGATGTGGTCGATCTCCAGGAAGTCGATGATGCGCTCCTCGATGTCGGCACGCAGGGCGGCCTCTTCGCGGCGCGCGCGGCCCACGTAGAGCAGCGCGTCGAGCACATTGGTCTTGAGGTGCGCATGCCGCCCGAGCTTGATGTTGTCGAGCACCGTCATGCCGCGAAACAGCGCGATGTTCTGGAAGCTGCGCCCCAGGCCCAGCCTGGCGCGCTGCGGTGCCGGCACCCGCGTGATGTCCTGGCCCTTGAAACGGATGGCGCCGCTGCCCGGGCGGTAGAAGCCCGAGATGGTGTTGAACAGCGAGGTCTTGCCCGCACCGTTGGGCCCGATCACGGCGGTGATGGAGCCGGCCTGCACGCCAAAGCCCACGCCGGTGAGCGCCTTGACCCCGCCGAAGGCCAGCGTGACGCCATCGACCTGCAGCAGGGGCGGCGCGCTGGCGGGGGGAATGCCGGGTGGGTGTGTCTCCATTGGCTTTCTAATGCGGGTTTGTGCTGACCAGAAAATTCCTGCGGGCCTGCAGGAATTTCCTACTTGTGCGTAAACTGTTTACTCGTGAGTAGATTCTGGAAGGCCCCGCGCCAAACCAGCATCCGTACTTTCCCGAGGAACCAGCCCGCCATGCCCAGCCCCACCGTGTCGCCCCCCCGCAGTGCCGACCGCCCGCCTGCGTCTCCCTGGGCGCCCGCGTCCCACCGCGAACAGCAGCGCGAGGCCAAGCGCAATGCCGTGCTGCAGGCGGCCGCGCAGCTGTTCAACGAACGCGGGTTTCATGCCACCTCGCTCGACGACATCGCCGCGCGGCTGAACGTGACCAAGCCCACGCTGTACTACTACGTGAAGAACAAGGACGAGATCCTGCTGCAGTGCGTGAGCAAGGGCCTCGAAATGATGCTCGAGGGCATCGATGCCTCGCGCGCGGCCGGGGGCAAGGCCATCGACCAGCTCATGACCTGCATGCAGGTGTATGCGCGCATCGTCACCATGGACTTCGGCAAGTGCCTGATCCGCGTGGGCGACGAGCAACTGCCGCCGGAGAGCCGCAAGGAGCTGCGCCGCCTGAAGTCCGCCATCGACCAGGAATTCCGCCGCCTCGTGGCCCAGGGGGTGGAGGAAGGATCGCTGCAGCCTTGCGACCCGAAGATGACGGCCTTCGTGATCGCGGGCGCGCTCAGCTGGATCGGGCGCTGGTACCAGCCCGGCGGCGAGTACACGGCCGAGCAGGTGGCGGGGCAGTGCATCGAAACGCTGTGCCAGGGGGTGCTGCGCCGCGCGGACGTACCCCCGCCGCCGGCTGCGAAGCGTGCGGCGCGCAAGGCCGGCACCCCTGCCGTGGCCAAGGGCAGGGCTGCGCCCGCCGCCCGGGCGTCCAAGGCCTGAACGAGCGCCTCGCCGCGAGGGCTGTGCCTCAATCCGGGCGCGCGGGCCTGGGGGCGAGCGGTGTGCCGGGCGCTGCCGCCAGGTCGTCGAGGATCGGGCAGTCCGGCCGGTCATTGCCCTGGCAGCACGACACCAGCGTTTTCAGCGTGCGCTGCATGGCCTGCATGGCGGCAATGCGCTCGCTCAGGTCGTCGATGTGCGCCTGGGCGATGCGCTTGACCTGGCTGCTGGCGCGGCTGCGGTCGTGCCACAGGGCGAGCAGCTCGGCGATCTCCTCCATCGAGAAGCCCAGGTCGCGGCTGCGGCGGATGAAGTGCAGCGTGTGCACGTCCGCCTCGGTGTACTGGCGGTAGCCGCTGTCGGTGCGGGCCACGGCGGACAGCAGGCCCAGCGACTCGTAGTGGCGCACCATGCGGGCGGAGATGCCCGCGCTGCGCGCCGCTTCTCCGATGGACAGCGGCCGGCCCGGCAGCGCGGGCTCTGCGCGGTGGCGGGCCGGTGCGCCGGGGGTGGCCGTCATGGCGCGACCGCGTAGCCTTCTTCGGCGATGGCGCTGGCCAGGGCCGCGCGGTCCGCGTCGGTGTTGCCCACTTCCACGCGCCCCGTGCCGCGGTCGATGCGCACGGTGGCATCCGGGTCCACCCCTCGCACGGCCTGCGTGACGGCACGCTCGCAGTGGCCGCAGGTCATGCCCTGCACGGTGAAGAGCTGCGTGGAAGAAGAAGAAGGCGACGGGGAAGAGATCGGGGAAGTGGATGTCATGGCGGGCTCCTGTGCCGATAAAGTGCTTGAACACCTGCAGCGTAAACCTTCACATCATGGCAAGGTCAAGCCCCCCGGGGGATTCCCCTCTGTTTGCTATTGAAAATATAGCTGCTTGCGCAATATGGACAAGCGCCACGGCGGGATTTTGATCGAATCCTATTTGGGCCGTGGCCTGCGCACGCCTGCGTCGGGCTGCACCAGGCGGCCGGCGCGCAGCGCGGTGATGGCCACGGCCAGCGCCTGGGCGGCGCCGCGCACCTCGTCCTGCACGGCGGTGTCCCGGTCCAGCGCGGCATGGCTGTCGGCGTAGCTTTCGTAGTAGCCGATGTAGCGGTCCAGCCGCGCGGCGGGGCCGGCGTCGATGAGGCCCATCCAGTCCAGCCAGTCCGACAGGCCCCGGCGCGTGCTCTCAATGCCCGCCACGTCGCCATGCACCGCCAGCGCATAGGCGCGCCCGGCCAGGTGCTTGGGGTAGTCCCAGCCCGCCAGTTCCAGCGCCTTGGCTTCGGCGGCCTTCTTGCCGTGGGTGCTGGTGGGGTCGGGGTTGCCGCCGTCGGTGCACACCAGGCGGTCGATCATGAGCTTGAGCGGGCTCGGTGCCTGGTACCAGTACACGGGGGTGAGGATCATCACGCCGTGCGCGGCGGTCCAGCGCTCGTAGATCTCGTTCATCCAGTCGCCGGTCTGGCGCATGGCGTGGTTGGGGTAGCAGCTGCACGGAAAGTGGCACAGCGGCATGGCGGTGGAGACACAGCCCTTGCAGGGGTGGATGTGGCGCCCGTAGTCCGAGGTGACGCGGCTCAGGTCCAGCGTGTCCACCTCGACCCCGGCGTCCGCCAGGGCCTCGCGCGCCGCGTGCAGCAGGCGCCAGCTCTTGGAGATTTCGCCGGGGCAGGTGCCATCGTTGCGGGCCGAGCCGCACACGAGCAGGGCGCGCGGCGGCGAGGCCGGGTCGGCCCAGCGGGTGCGCGCGGCGTCGATGCGCTCCTTGGCCTCGATCCAGTCCACCGACAGGTCGTAGTCCGGGTCGGCATGGCCCGGGCCGGCCTTGCGGGTGCGCGGCGCCTTGCGGCCCTCGTCGTAGTTGCGCCAGGCGATGGCCTCGATGCGGTCGATGGCGTCGGCCGCCTCGCTGGCGAAGCGCGGGTCCTGGAAGTCCTGCAGGAACCGCTCGCGGAAGGCCGCGCGGTCCAGGGGCGCGGGGGCCTGGCCAGTGCGCGGCTGCGGCGCCGCAGCCGCGGCAGCGGCGGGGGGAGGAGCGTGGGGCGTGGAGCGTGTCGTCATGCGGCCATTCGATCACCAGCCCGTGGGGCTGCGTATCGGACAAGGCGCCGTGTGGGCTGTCGGCGGCGGGTGATCGGCAGCCTGCCGGGCCGGGGCCTGCCGAGGTGCTTGACCTTGCCATCATGTCAAGGTGTACCGTGCTCCCCATGGCCATACAACACCTTTCCTCTCCCGCCGGTCCTTCCGCCACGCCCATGGCTTTCCCGCCCCTGGATCTGGGCATCGGCGGCATGACCTGTGCCAGCTGCGTGGCGCGCGTGGAGCGGGCGCTGCGCAAGGTGCCCGGCGTGCAGGATGCCACCGTGAACCTCGCCACCGAGTCGGCCCGCGTGGCCTGGGCACCGGGCGCGGCCACCGCCGACGCCGAGGCCATGGAGGCGCTGCTGCGCCGCGCCGTGCGCAATGCGGGCTATGAGCCGCGCGCCGCGGGGCCGGCCGAGGCGCCCGAGGATCTGTCGCCCTGGGCGGGCTTTCTGCCGGTGGGCATCGGCCTGCTGCTGTCGGCCCCGCTGGTGCTGCCCATGCTGGGGGAGCTGTTCGGCCTGCACTGGATGCTCCCGGCCTGGGTGCAGTTCGCGCTGGCCACGCCGGTGCAGTTCGTCCTGGGCGCGCGCTTCTACAAGGCGGGCTGGCATGCGGTGAAGGCCCTGGCGGGCAACATGGACCTGCTGGTGGCCCTGGGCACCAGCGCGGGCTGGGGCCTGTCGGTGTGGCTGTGGCTCACGGCCCATGAAGGCCATGCGCCGCACCTCTACTTCGAAGCCTCTGCCGTGGTGGTCACGCTGGTGCTGCTGGGCAAGTGGCTGGAGGCGCGCGCCAAGCGCCAGACCACGGCCGCCATCCGCGCGCTGCATGCCCTGCGGCCGGACCTGGTGCACCTCCTGGGCAGGGAGGGCGAGGTGGACGTGCCCGTGGCCGAGGTGCTGGTGGGCGACCAGCTGGTGGTGCGGCCGGGCGAGCGCATTCCGGTGGACGGCACGGTGCACGAGGGCCACACGCAGGTGGACGAATCCATGCTGACCGGCGAGCCCCTGCCGGTGGCGCGTGATGTGGGGGCGGCGCTGACGGGGGGCTCGATCAACGGCGACGGCCGCATCGTGATGGCCGTGACCGCGGTGGGGGCCGAGACGGTGCTGTCCCAGATCATCCGGCTGGTGGAAGACGCCCAGGCGGCCAAGGCGCCCATCCAGCGGCTGGTGGACCAGGTGTCGGCCGTGTTCGTGCCCGTGGTGCTGGTGGTGGCGCTGGCCACGCTGCTGGGCTGGCTGTGGATGGGCGTGGGCATCGAGGCCGCGCTGATCCACGCCGTGGCCGTGATGGTGATCGCCTGCCCCTGTGCGCTGGGCCTGGCCACGCCGGCGGCCATCATGGCGGGCACGGGGGTGGCGGCCAGGAACGGCATCCTGATCAAGGACGCGCAGGCGCTGGAGCTGGCCCACAAGGTGGACACGGTGGCCTTCGACAAGACGGGCACGCTGACCGTGGGCCAGCCCCGGCTGACGGCGTTCGAGGTGGTGCCCGGCCTGGACGACGCGGCCGTGATGGCCGCGGTGGTGGCGGTGCAAAGCGGCAGCGAACACCCGCTTGCACGCGCCGTGGTGGCGGCCGCGGGCGAGCGGCAGGTCCGCGTGGCGGCGGTGCAGGATGTGCGCGCCGTGCCCGGTCGCGGCACCGAGGGCGATGTGGCCGGGCAGCGCTACCTGGTGGGCAGCCTGCGCTGGATGCAGGAGCTGGGCGTGGAGATGGGCCCCCTGGCGGCGCGCGCCCGGGCGCTGCAGGACGAGGGCGCCACCGTGTCGGCCGTGGCCCAGCGTGCGACCGAAGGGGCGAGCGGCGCACGCTATGTCTTGCGTGCCTTGATGGCCTTTGGCGACGAGCCCAAGCCCGGCGCGCGCGCGGCGCTGGCGGCGCTGAAGGCGCGTGGCATCCGCACCGTGATGATCTCGGGCGACAACCGGGGAGCGGCCGAGGCCATGGCCCGGCGCCTGGGGCTGGACCCCGACGCGGGTGAGGTGATGGCCGAGGTATTGCCGGGTGACAAGGCCGCCAGGGTGGCTGCGTTGCAACGGGGTAGCGAAGAAGTCCCTCCCGGAGGGCAGCGACCCGGCGCAGCGGCGCGGCGCGGGGGCCGTATTGTCGCGATGGTGGGCGACGGCGTGAACGACGCCCCGGCGCTGGCGGCGGCCGATGTGGGCATGGCCATGGGCAACGGCACGGACGTGGCCATGCATGCGGCGGGCATCACGCTGATGCGGGGCGACCCGATGCTGGTGGCCGCGGCGCTCGACATCTCCCACCGCACGGTGATGAAGATCCGCCAGAACCTGTTCTGGGCGTTCGCGTACAACGTGGCCGGGATTCCTCTGGCGGCGATGGGCTACCTGAGCCCCGTGGTGGCAGGGGCGGCCATGGCCTTGAGCTCGGTCAGCGTGATGGCGAATGCCCTCTTACTGAAGCGCTGGCGCATGTGATAAATACGTACAGTGCGGTCATCGATGTCTGGCAAACTGCAACGCTTTGTTGCAGGCCGGCGGCTTCGAATGCAGGCGCGGCCCCTCCATACCCATAAAAGGACGACACATCATGAATCTCTTCTCGTTCATGCGGCAGTTCACCATCCGAATGCGCATGCTGGGGGCCATCGCGGTGGTGCTGGGCCTGCTGGGCCTGCTGGGCGGCGCGGGCATGCTGGGCATGTTCCGCATCCATGACATGAGCCAGAACTTCATGGACAACTCCTTCGCCAAGGTGGGCTACATGGCGGAGCTGCGCGGCGAGATGGGCTCCGTCCGCCAGTACGAGAAGGACATGATCATTGGCTACGAAAAGCCGGAAGCCGTGAAGGCCGCGCACGACAAGTGGCTGGCCAGCCAGGACAAGGCCAAGAAGATCGCCGCGAAGTTCCTGGAGGGCGAGGACGACGCGGACAACGTGGTGGTGCGCAACATCATCGCCAGGCTGGACAGCTACCGCGAGCTGTTTGCCCATGTGGCCCGGCAGCTGGAAGCCAGCGGCTACGACACAGCCACGATTGCCAACCGCATGAGCGGCAAGGCCGTGGCCGAGTTCGACCAGGCCGACAAGCTGGTGGGAGAGCTCGATACCGTGCTGCGGGCCGAAGTGGCCCAGTCGGTCGAACAGCAGGGCCGGGTGTCCAGCGAGACCAAGTGGCTCTTCGTCCTGGCCGTGGTGATCACCGTGGTGGTGGTGGTGCCCACCACGCTGATGAACATGAACTCGATCTGCCACCCGCTTGAAGAGGCGCGCCGCATGGCGCAGGCCATTGCCGGGGGTGACCTGTCCCAGAACATTGCCGCCGAAGGCAAGGACGAAGTGGCCGACCTGCAGCGCGCGCTGCGCGACATGCAGCAGGGCCTGGGCGCGCTCGTGGCGCAGGTGCGGGACGCCAGCGGCAACATCGCCACGGCCAGCCAGGAGATCGCCATGGGCAACCAGGACCTCTCGCAACGCACGGAGCAGACGGCGAGCAATGCCCAGGAAGCGGTGGCTTCGCTCTCGCAGCTCACCTCGACGGTGCAGCAGACCGCGTCGTCGTCGCAGATGGCCAACCAGCTGGCGGCATCGGCCTCCAGCACCGCGACGCGCGGCGGCTCGGTGGTGCAGCAGGCCGTCTCCAGCATGCAGGAGATTTCGGCCTCCAGCCGCAAGATCGGCGACATCATCGGCCTGATCGATTCCATCGCCTTCCAGACCAACATCCTCGCGCTGAACGCGGCCGTGGAAGCCGCGCGCGCCGGTGAGCAGGGGCGGGGCTTTGCCGTGGTGGCCAGCGAGGTGCGCAGCCTGGCCCAGCGCTCGGCGGCGGCGGCCAGCGACATCAAGGGCCTGATCCACAGCAGCGTGACGGCCGTGGACGGGGGCGTGCGCCACGTGGAGGATGCGGGCACGGCCATGAAGGAAATCGTGGCCAGCGTGCAGCGCGTGGGGGACATCATCGGCGAGATCACGGCGGCGGCGTCGGAGCAGTCGGCCGGCATCGGCCAGGTGAACCAGTCGGTGGGTGAGATCGACCGCATGACGCAGCAGAACGCGGCGCTGGTGGAGGAGTCCGCGGCGGCGGCCGAGTCCATGCGCGAACAGGCCGCGCGCCTGTCGCAGGTGGTGCAGCAGTTCCGCCTGGCCGACGCCATGCTCCACGCCGCCCACCACGCACCCGTGGAGGCGCCGCAGCACCAGGCGCTCGCCGGGGAGCCTTCCAGGGCACTGCTCGCGCGCTGATGATGGATTGAACCGGTGGCGCCCGCGCGCCGTCACACCCGGAATGGGCCCTGCGGGCGGATGCGCATGCAGGGCTTTTTCATGCCCGGCGCGCGGCGGCCGCAGGCGCACCGGCCGCGCGATGCGCACCCGGTCCCCGACGGTTTGTTGACCTGCGTCATGCGCGGGCGGGCGCCTGCATGGCAATCTGGAGGCCTTGTGACCTGGGGAGCACTGCCATGCCGTCGATCAGCCTGCGGACCATCCACGAAGAGCATGCGTCGCTTGCGGCCGTGCTGCACTCCTTGCGCCTGATGCTGGACCAGGGGCCGGGCGACGAGCCCGCCGCGTTCTTCGACGTGATGCGGGCCATGCTGTTCTACATCGACGAATTCCCCGAACGCCAGCACCACCCGAAGGAATCGCAATGGCTGTTCCCGAAGGTGGCCGAGCGTTCGCCGGAGGCGGCCGGCGCCATCGCGCAACTGGAGCGCGAACACGCGGGCGGCGAGGCCGCCGTGCGCGAGCTGCAGCATCTGCTGCTGGGCTGGGAGCTGATGGGCGAGGCGCGCCGCGACACCTTTTCCGAGGCCCTGCGGCGCTATGTCGCTTTCTACCTGGAGCACATGCGCCTGGAGGAAACCGTGGTCTTGCCAGCGGCCCAGGCATGCCTGCAGCCTGGCGACTGGGCCGCGATCGATGCGGCGTTTGCCGGCAATACCAACCCGCTGGCGCCCGGCCAGGCGCGGGACCCCGCCTACGATCGCCTGTTCACGCGCATCGTGATGCGGGCGCCCAGCCCGATCGGGCTGGGCTGACGGCGCGCCCGCCTCAGGCCGACAGGGCGGGGTAGTCGGTGTAGCCCTCCGCGCCGCCGCCGTACAGCGTGGCGCGGTTGACCTCGTTCAGGGGCGCGCCGCGCTCCAGGCGCTGCACGAGGTCGGGGTTGGCGATGAACGGCCGGCCAAAGGCCACGATGTCCGCCCCGTTCGCGAGCGCGGTTTCCGCCAGCGCCTTGTCGTAGGCGTTGTTCACCATCCACGCGCCCTGGCCGCCGGCCGCGCGGTAGGCCGCCTTCAGGGCCGCGTAGTCGAAGGGGCGGTCGGGCAGTTCGCGCGGGCCGCCGGTCGCACCCTCGATCACGTGGATGTAGGACAGGCCCAGCGGGCCGAGCTGGCGCACCACGTAGTCAAACAGGGGCTGCGGGTCCGCGTCCACCACGTCGTTGGCGGGCGTCACGGGCGACAGGCGGATGCCCGTGCGGCCGGCACCGATTTCCTGCGTGATGGCGGTGACTACTTCGACCAGCAGCCGGGCGCGGTTCTCGATGCTGCCGCCATAGGCGTCGGTGCGGTGGTTGGCGCTGGTCTTGAGGAACTGGTCGATCAGGTAGCCGTTGGCGGCGTGCACCTCGACGCCGTCGAAGCCGGCCTCGATGGCAGCGCGGGCGGCACGGCGGTAGTCGGCCACGATGCCGGGGATCTCGGCGATCTCGAGCGCGCGGGGCTCCGAGGTCTGGGTGAACGTCGGCACGCCGTCCTTGATGAGCACGGTCTTGGTCTTGGCCTGGATCGCCGACGGGGCCACGGGCGCGGCATGGCCCGGCTGCAGGTCGGTGTGCGAGACACGGCCCACATGCCACAGCTGCACCACGATCTTGCCGCCCGCCGCGTGCACGGACGAAGTGACCTTCTTCCAGCCGGCGATCTGCTCGGGCGCATACAGGCCGGGCACGTCGGCGTAGCCCTGTCCCTGGTGGCTGATGGCGGTGGCCTCGGAAATCAGCAGGCCGGCGCTGGCGCGCTGCGTGTAGTAGGTGGCCACGAGGTCGGTGGGCACGGCGTTGGGCGAGCGGTTGCGCGTGAGCGGTGCCATGGCGATGCGGTTGGCCAGCTGCAGGTCACCGGCTTGGACGGGGTCGGACAGAAAAGGCATGCGGGGCTTTCAAAAACGGGTTGCACACAATCGATCAACCCCGGAAGGTTAATGCTGCAGCGCAAAACGTGCAGCGCACATGCGTCAACAAGGGCTCTGGTTTTGTGCTATCCGGGGCTGGCCGGCGGTGTGCGGGGGGCCGCGGCGCGCTGGCGCGGCCTGGGGCAGAATCAAACGCCATGCCGCCCCGCCATCCTTCCCCCCGCCCCGTGCCCGCGCTGTGGCTGGCCGTGGCGCTGTCGATGGGGGCGGCGGTGTCGCTCGGCATCACGCGCTTTGCGTACGCGCTGCTGCTGCCGCTCATGCGGGAGGACCTGGGCTGGTCCTACACCCTCGCGGGCGCGATGAACACCGTGAATGCGCTGGGCTACCTGGTCGGCGCGCTGGCCACGCCCTGGCTGCTGCGGCGTGCCGCACCCGGGGCCGTGCTGCTGGCCGGCGCGGTGCTGGCCACCGTGTTCATGGGGCTCTGCGGTTTTTTCACCGAGGCGGTGCCGCTCCTGCTGCAGCGCCTGCTGGCCGGCGTGGCGAGCGCGCTCGTGTTCATTGCCGGCGGCCTGCTCGCCGCGCGCCTGGGGGCGCAGGAGCCGGGGCGCAGCGGCCTGCTGCTGGGGCTGTACTACGGGGGCACGGGCTGGGGCATCAGCCTGTCGGCCGTGCTCGTGCCCGCCGTGCTGGCGGCGGCGCCGTCCCCGCATGCCTGGACGTGGGCCTGGTGGGCGCTGGCGCTGGCCTGCATGGCCGCGACGGCGGCCCTGTGGTGGCCCGCGCGTGTGCTGCGCGGGCTGGCGGTGCCCGCGGATGCCCCCCGGGCCTTCAATGTGGTGCCGCCGCCCGCCCGGGTGCGCTGGCGTGCGCTGGCGCCCGCGCTGCTGGGCTACGGCCTGTTCGGCGTGGGCTACATCGGCTACATGACCTTCGTCGTGGCGCTGCTGCGCGAGCAAGGCGCCAGCGGCACGGCGGTGACCTGGTTCTATGCGCTGCTGGGGCTGGCGGTGGTGCTGTCGTCGCGCATCTGGGCGGGGCTGCTGGACCGCAGCCGTGGCGGCCAGGCGCTGGGCCTGCTCAACGGGCTGCTGGGCGTGGCCACCGTGCTGCCCGCGCTGACGTCGGCCTGGCCGGTGGTGCTGGCCTCGGGCCTGCTGTTTGGCGGCGTGTTCCTGTCGGTGGTGGCATCGACCACCGCCCTGGTGCGGCACAACCTGCCACAGGTGCTGTGGGCCAGCGGCATCAGCGCCTTCACCATCGTGTTCGCCGCCGGGCAGATCGTGGGGCCCACGGTGGTGGGCTGGATCGCCGATGGCCCGGGAGGCCTCGCGCGCGGGCTGGTGTTCTCGGCCTGCGCGCTGTGGTTGGGGGCGCTGGTGGCGTGGCGGCAGAAGCCGCTCTAGCGCATCTGGAGTTTTGGCCGTGCGCCGCGCTAGGCGCTCCCAATCGATACTGGCGCGGCCTAGGCCAGGAACGCCGGGCAAGGGCCGCCCCGCAGCGAGGGCGTTGTCCCCCTGCCCGCGTAGCGGGAGCGGGGGGAAGGCGCGCAGCGCCTCAGGGGGGTGTCCCTATTTCAGCAGGCCTTCCACCTTCATGGCGGCCTGCACGGCGGGGCGGGCCGCCACGCGGGCGGCGTAGGCCTGCAGGTTGGCCAGGCCGGAGATATCGATGCTGGTGGGCTTGTGCCAGCCTTGCACGGTGAACAGGTAGCCGTCGGCCACGGTGAAGTGGTCGCCCATGACGTACTGCTTGCCGGCGAGCTGGCCGTCCACCCACTGCAGACGCTGCAGCAGTCTGTCGCGCGCCATCACCTTGTATTCCTCGGGCGTGGCAGGATTGAAGAGCGGGGTGAAGCCGCGGTGCAGTTCCATGCCGATGAAGGTGAGCCATTCCTGCAGGCGGTAGCGCTGCAGCGTGCCGTTCTGGGGGGCCAGCATCTTGAGTGGCACCTGGTCGGCGATGTATTGCACGATGGCGGGGCCTTCGCGCAGCCGCGTGCCGTCGTCCAGTTCCAGCATCGGCACATAGCCCAGCGGGTTGATGCCGTAGTAGTCGGAGCCGTCCTGCAGCTTGTGCGTCTTGGTGCTGGCCAGCACGGGCGTGTAGGCCAGGCCGGCCTCGTGCAGTGCGATGTGCGGGGAGAGCGAGCAGGCGCCGGGGGAGTAGTAGAGCTTCATGGACGGATCCTCGTGAAAAGTGGGAACCCTCCGATGCTATGCGCTGCACCGTCTTTCTGCTGGCACGGGGGCACGGCCCCGCGCCCCCTCGCGCCACGGCGCCTCAGACGTCGTGGCCGGGCATGTCGCGCTGCACCTTGCGCAGCAGCGCGGGCCATGCAAACGCACCGCCCAGCCCGCCTGTCTGCACCCGCATGGCCTGGGCCACGCCGCTCACGATCTGCGGGTTCACCGAGGTCAGCGCGCCGCCGGCCTGCGCGTCGATCTGGATGCGGCAGGTGTTCTCGAAGGTGTACATCGACAGGAAGGCATCGGCGATCGTCCTGCCCACGGTGAGCAGGCCGTGGTTGCGCAGCATGAGGAAGTTGGCCTCGCCCAGGTCGGCCTGCAGGCGCGGCTTTTCCTCGTCGCGAAAGGCCACGCCCTCGTACTCGTGGTACGCCAGCGAGCCCAGCACGAAGGTGCTCTGCTGGCTGATGGGCAGCACGCCGCCCTGTTGCGCGCTCACGGCCACGCCGGCGCGCGTGTGGGTGTGCAGCACGCACCCCGCCTCGGGCCGGGCCTCGTGCACGGCGCTGTGGATCACGAAGCCCGCCGGGTTCACGGGAAAGGGCGAGTCGTGCAGCTTGTTGCACTGCATGTCCACCTTGATGAGGCTCGACGCGGTGATCTCGTCGAACATGAGGCCGTAGGGGTTGATGAGGAAGTGGTGCTCCGGACCGGACACCGACTCGGGCAGCTTGGCGCTGATGTGCGTGAAGACCAGGTCGCTCCAGCCGTACAGCGCCACGAGCCGGTAGCAGGCCGCCAGGTCGCAGCGCAGCTGCCATTCTTCGGGGCTGACGCTGTCTTGCAGGGAAGGGATGTTGAGCATGGTGGTGTCTCCGGCTTTTTGTGGGGATGGGAGACGCCACTGTAGGGCGGTGTTGCGCCAGGGTCTGTCAGGCAGGCTACACCTGACGCACTTTGGGGCAGCTTGGCGGCCTTGTGGCCCAGGAGCCGCCATGCATGGGTCTGGCCGTGACGCGGGACGGCCGGTGCTGTGTCGCTGCTGGCGCAGGAAGCCCAGGCAACCCGACCTTGTCGGGCAGCAGGCGCAGGCGCGCCTGGCTGCCCGTACGGCCGGTGCCCGTGTGTCAGTACCGCTGCCGCTGCTGAAGTTGCCGCCGTCCCAGCCAGCCCAATCCCAGTGCAGCGAGGGCCAGCATCCAGGGGTCGTTGACCGGAATCGTGGCAGTGGCCGCGACACTGATGTTCAGCGTGATGACGGAGGACAGGCCGTTGGCATCCGTGACCCGGATGACCAATGCGTAGTTGCCCAGGGTGGTGGGTGTGCCGGTCAGCATGCCGCTGGCGCTGAGCGACATGCCTGGTGGCAGGGCCCCCGAGTTGATGGCAAAGGTGTAGGGGCCTGTTCCGCCCGTCACCTGGATCTGTCCGCTGTATGGCGTGTTGACGACGAGTCCGGGTGGCGGGGTGATGACCAGCGCACTGGTCACGGCGCCCGTGCCTGTCAGGTCCAGCTCGCGGCCCAGGAAGTCGGACACCGTGATGGTGAAGCTGTACGCCGCCGCGGTGGTGGGGGTGCCCGTGAGGGCGCCCCCGGCCGACAGGCTCAGGCCGGCGGGCAGCATGCCGGTGCTGACCAGGAACTGGTACGGCGCCACGCCATTGCTGCCCACGAAGGTCACGCTGTAGGGCACGCCCTGCACCGGCACGGGAATGGTGGAAGGTGTGACGTTGATGCTCTGGGCGCCTGCTGCTGCACCCCACAGCAGCAGGCCGGCGGCGCCTGCTCCCGCAAGGAGGTGCCGGCACCAGGTGGCTGCAGCCCGCGCTGCGCGGGCCATCATCGCGCGCCTCCGCGCTTGCGTGCAAGCTGCTGCTCCAGGGCCGAAAGGCGTTCCGCCAGGCCCATGAGTTCCTCATCCTTGGCGGCCAGCTTCTGGTGCAGGGCCTGGACCGTGGCGGCCGCGAGGCCGGCGACATCGCTGGGCGCGAGCGTACGGGGGCTTTCGCCCACCTTGAAGCGGTGGTGCACGTCTTCGGCCATGGGGCCCAGGTGCAGGCTGGCGTTGAGGTCGCTCAGGTAGCGCCACGCATACAGCGGCAGTTGCGCCACCTCGCCCAGGATCGCGTGGACCGGTGCAGCGGTGATGTCGTGCTTGAGCGTGCGGCTGGAGCCCTGGCTGAGCGTGCCGGCCACCATCAGGCCGCCATTCGACTGCACCGACAGCGCGTTGCTGCCGCTGCCGCTGGGGGCCAGGCCCATGGCGGTGGCGGTGGCATGCTGGGTCCAGTACGCCGTGCCGGTGCCGTGCGCAAGGCGCGCGGCGATGGCGCCGTTGTTCTGCAGTTCCATCTGCACGCGCGGGGCCAGGGCAGCGCCCGCCGTGTTGTCGACCAGCAGGCTGCCGGAGCCGTCGGCGCGCCGCAGGGTCAGGGATGCCATGGGGCGCGGAGTCCCCATGCCGACGTTGCCATTGCCGGCGATGTCGAGGCTGGAGTGTGGAGCCCCGGGGCGAATGCGCAGGGGCAGGCGCGAGCCGCCCGTGACGTCGCGCACGAAGAAATTGGCCTCGTTGCCGGCAATGTCCCAGGTCTGGGCCGTGAAGCCGCTGACGTTGCTCTGCTCCTGCCGCAACCCCGGTGTGTCGGTGGACACCACATGCAGGTCCAGCACGGGCACGGCCGTGCGTATCCCCACGCGACCCTGCGGGCTCACGTACAGGCTGTTGGCCGGCGCTCCGGCCAGCCAGCGCACGGGGAACTTGGCACCCGTGACATCCTCGATGCCCATGAAGCTGGCCCCACCGCTGGCACTGTCATTGGCGACCAGCGTCCAGTCATTGCTGGGAAACGGTGCAACGCGGGTGTCCTGAAACCCGATGCGCAGGTTGTTTTCCTTCAGCCGCAGGGTGTCGTCGCCAAAGCCCTCGTTGATGGCGCAGTCAAATCCCGCGCAGACGCTGCCCTGGATGATGTGGTCGTCGCTGACCAGCTGGTCCTTGGCCACCATGCGCGTGCTTGCGCTGGCCAGGGTGGAGCGGGTGGAGGGCGTAGTGGCGCTGTCGCTGCCGCTGTCTGCCGCGCCGACCTCGCCCCGGGGCGGCACCTGCGGTGGCAGCACGAAAGCGCCGCCCGCCACGGACACGCTGCCGCTGAGCATGGCGCCGCCGACGCCCGAGGGTGCGGACGGGACCAGGGCCGCCGTGGCGTCGTCGTGCCGCACGGCGCTGGTGGTGGGGGCGAGCGTCAGCTCGTAGGTGTAGTGCCCGTCGGGCAGGGGGGTGTCCTGCAGCGAGAACACCAGCGGGCTGCGCAGCGCGAAGTCCTGGGGCATGCCGCCGTCGCGCGCGATGCGCAGCACGGCGCGGCCATGGGGCGCGGCGGGGGTCCATTCCAGCCGCTGGGCCTGCAGGCGGGACGTGATCGCGGCGGCACCGGCGGCGTCGCCTGGTTGTTGTGCCTGCACGCTCTGGCACAGCAGCAACGCTGCGAGCGCGGTGGCCATCATCAGCAAGGCCGTGGCGCGCGGCTGCGGCCTGTCCAGGAAGGCGTTGGGGTGGTGTGGCATGGCTGGCACCCTCTTAGCGCGCGGGCTTGGCGGGGGCCGCCATCTGCGCTTCGAGCAGGGAGATGCGGGCCCTGATGGCTGCGATGTCGGCTTCGCGTTCGGTCACCTTGCGGGCCAGCGCCTGCACGGCGCCCAGGGTCACGCCCGCGAGGTCGCCGGGGGCCAGGCTCCTGTCGTCCTGCCCGAGCTGGAAGATCTTGCGGAAGTCCTCGGCCATGGGGCCGACGTGGCGCTCCTGCGCGGGGCTGGACTTGTAGCGCCAGTGGTAGAGCGGCAGGCTCAGCACTTTTTCCAGCAGGGTGGTGCCGTTGACGGGTTCGATGCCCGTCTTGAGCGTGCGGCTGGAGCCGGTGCTCAGCGTGCCGGTGATGGCCAGGTTGCCGTTGGCGGCCAGCGTGAACTGCGGTGTGCCCGCGCCCTGCGTGGCCAGGGTGAGGGCCGTGCCGGAGGTCATGTCCCAGCCGGTGGCCGGTGCCATGGTGAAGCGCAGCGTGGCGGGGCCGTTGTTGGCCAGGTTCAGCAGGGTGCGCGGGGCGGCTGTGCTGTTGGTCTCCTGCACCAGGACCTGGGCGGTGCCGTCGTTGCGCAGCACATGCAGCGCGGCGGACGGCGATGCGGTGCCCAGGCCGACGTTGCCCGATGCGGCAATGTCCAGGCTGCTGGTGGGCGCTCCAGGGCGGATGCGCAACGGCAGGCGCGAGCCGCCTGTGAGGTCGCGCACGAAGAAGTTGGCCTCGTTGGAAGCGATGTCCCAGGTCTGCGCCGTGAAGCCGCCCGCCGAGGTCTGTTCCAGGCGGACCCCGGGCGTGTCGCCCGTCAGGGCGTGCACGTCCAGCACCGGCGTGGCGGTGCGCAGGCCCAGGTCGCCGCCGGAGCTGACGTAGAGGCTGTTGGTGGGGGCCCCGGCACTGACGGTGAAGACCTGGTTGCCGGAGGTCGCATCCTCGATGGCGAGGTAGGAGGCGCCGCCCGAGGCGGTGTCGTTGGCCTTGATCCGCCAGTCGTTGGTGGGAAACGGGCTATTGCTCGTGTCCTGGAAATGGATGATGGGATTGGCTCCCTTGAGCCGCACCGTGTCAAAACCGAAGTTCTCGTTGTTGACGCAGTCGAGGCCCGCGCACACGCTGCCCTGCACGATCAGGTCGTCCGCAAGCAACTGGTCCTTGGTGGAGAACGTGGTGGCCGCCGACTTGGGGCGCGGTACGGGCGCGCTGGACTCGGCGCCGCCGACCACCAGCTGGCCCTGGGCCACGACAAAGGAGCCGGAAACGATGCGCTGGTGCAGGGTGGCCTGGGCCAGCGCGGGGTCCATGACGAGCGGGGGATCCAGGCTCAGCTCATAGAAATAGCGTCCGTCGGCCAGGCCCGCCCGCTGGGGCTCGAGCACGATCGGGGCGCGTGGGAACGCCATGTCGCTGACGGTGCCGTCGGGGCGTGCCAGCCGCAACTTGCCCGCGCCGTGGGGTTCGTTGGCGGTCCAGGTGATGCGCTCGCTCTGGCGTGTCGTGGTGATGGACGCAGCGGGAGCCTGCGCGGCGCAGGTGGCGCCGACGAGGCTCGCCATCAGGGCCATCGCGGTTCGGTGCAGGAAGTTCATGGCGGTGGTCTCAAAAGCGGGTGGAAGCGCACGGGAAGGCCGGTAAGGCATCTTTGCGACACCAGTTACCCATGGAAACACTTGAGTTTGAGCGACCGGGACTGCGGCGTCAATCCGCAGTTGCGCACGGGAGAGGGGTTGTGGGGGCCGAAACCCTCTCCCGCGCGCCAGGCCCGCCCCTGCGGCGCGTGGGAGGACGCTTCAGCCCGCTTCCGGGATCGGGGCGCGCATCCCGGCGTTCACCAGGTTCCAGGCGTTGATCACGGCGATCGCAAAGCCCAGTTCGGAGATTTCGGTCTCGTTGAACACCGCCTGCAGCTTCGCGAATTCCTCGTCGCTCGCATCGCTGTGGGGCGTGGCGGTGATGATCTCGGCCCAGCGCAGGGCGGCGCGTTCACGCTCGCCGAAGAACGGCGCCTCGCGCCAGCCGGCCACGGCGTTCAGGTGGCGCGGCTCCATGCCGTCCTTGACCAGGTAGGTCCAGTGCATGTCCATGCAGTACGCGCAGCCGTTGATCTGTGAGACGCGCAGGAAGACGAGTTCGGCCAGGCGCGCGCCCAGTGGTCCCTTCTTGAGGGTTTCCGACAGGCTCACCAGGCCCATGAAGGCCTTGGAAGACAGCTTGTGATAGGGCAGGCGGGCGGTGTGTTGGGTGGTCGATGGCATGGCGGGTCCTTGGATGTGAATGGCAATGGTCCGGGGTAAAAACGTCGGGCATGAAGGCTGCGGTGGTGTTGCTGCTGCTGCTGCCTTTCATACTGGTTAGACGTGGCCGGGTCTGCCGCTGTGACACGGTGCCCCGAAAAAACCTCAGCACGTCACCCCAGCGTGTCCGGGATGCCCGCCAACTTGTCCGGGTTGCGCACGGCATAGATGGCCACAATGCGCTCGCCGTCCGTCACGAACGCCTGCGCCGATTCGATGCGGCCGTCCACGTAGCGCAGCAGGCCGGGTTCGCCGTTGAGGAGCGCCATGCGGTAGACCACCAGCGCGCCCAGGCGGCGGAACTGCGCCCAGTACAGGTTGGCGATGCGGAACGGCCCCACCAGCGGCTTGGGAAAGGATGGCACCTTGCCGCCGCCGTCGCCAATCAGCTGCGCGTCTTCGCTGAGCAGCGCCTCGATGGCGTTGCGGTCGCCGCTTTGGGCGGCCCGCATGAAGCGCTGCAGCAGCTGGTGGTGCACGGCCTGCGGCACCTCGAACCGGGTGCGCGCCTGCTGCACGCGCTCGCTGGCGCGGTGCACCATCTGGCGGCAGCTGGCCTCGCTCTTGCCCAGCTGCGCGGCGATCTCGGGGTAGTCGTAGTCGAACACCTGGCGCAGCAAAAAGGCCGCGCGCTCCTCCGGCCCCAGGCGTTCCAGCACGTACATGAATGCCACCGACAGCTCGCCCGCCAGCTCGGCGGCCGCCTCGGGGGTGTCGTGGTGGTGCGGTGCGTCGCCGTGGTGGTGGTGCAGCTCCACCAGCGGCTCGGGCAGCCACCAGCCCACGTAGGCCTCGCGCTCGGCCTTCAGCACGCGCAGCCGGTCGATGGCCAGCCGCGTGACCACCGTCACCAGCCAGGCCTCGGCCGACTGCAGTACAGCGGTGTCCTGGCGGCTCCAGCGCAGCCAGGCGTCCTGCAGTACGTCCTCGGCATCGGCGCGCACGCCCAGCATGCGGTAGGCAATGCCGAACAGGCGGGGGCGCAGGGTGGTGAAGGGGTCGGTGGATGCGGGGTGTGTGGTCATGGCGGTGTCGGGTGGCGTGCGGCAGGCAGGAGCGTGTGGGAAGACTGTTCCGTGGTCCTGCACAGACGTTGGAGGCAGCGGTGGTGTGACAGGGCGGCCTTGGTTGCTTTTATTTTGATAGCTATTGGCGCTTGTCGGTAAAGCGCTGGAGGCATTTTTGAGCAGAGCCGAAGGCTGGGAGGAATGACCGTGTTGTACGCAACCGGGCGTGCGCAGGCAACCCCCGCGCGGGGCCCGTGACAGGGAAGGGACGGCCCGCGGAAAGGCCTGCGGCGCCCTGGCCGGGCCGTCATTGCACCGGGCTGCGCGATGGTTCACAGTGCGGGTTTCCATCCCGCAACCCAAGGAGCGCAGCATGGCCCATGCATTGAACTGGTTCGAGATCCCCGTGACCGACTTCACCCGCGCCAGGACTTTCTACGAGACGGTGTTGGGCATCACCATTGCGCCCATGGAAATGGGCCCGACCAAAATGGGGATGTTGTCCTCCGACCCCGCCGCCGTGGGCGGTGCCCTCGTGCAGGCGGAGGGCAGCGTACCCTCGCAGAACGGGACGATGGTGTACCTCAATGGCGGCGAGGACCTGGCCCCCCTGCTGGCGCGCGTGGAGCCGGCGGGCGGGGCGGTGGTGGTGCCGAAGACGGAGATTGGCAACGACTTCGGCTTCTTTGCCCACTTCATGGACACCGAGGGCAACAAGGTCGGGCTGCACTCGATGAAGTAGCGGGCGCGGACCCATCGGGAGGACCGCCGGTCACCCCGCCGGTTCGCCCACGCTCCCGGGCTCCGTCAGCCGCTCCAGCCGCGCCAGGAAACCCATGGCCTGCTCCGTGCTGGTGCCACACATCTCGGCCGACGGCATCAGCCCCCCGCACACCGCCGGCCGCTCGGGTTGCCCAAAAATGAGGCAGCGCGCACCGTCCCCCAGCTGAATGCACCGCACCCCCGCCGGTTTGCCCTGGGGCATGCCCGGGATGGGCGAGCTGATGGAGGGGGCGGTGCAGCAGGCGCCGCAGCCGGGGCGGCAGTTCATGGGTGGTTACTATTATTTATATAGCTGCTAGCGCTTATGAATAAAGCGCTAGAGGCCAATTTGATTCAAATTTTGACGTTCACTGGCCAGCGGCAGCACCGCCGTGCAGGCGGCTGGATGCCCACAGCACCTGGTCGACCACGGCGCGCACGCGGTCGCGGTGGGCTTGCTGGATGAGAGCGCCGCCGTCGTCGAATGCGCTGCCGGCCGAGCCCAGCGCAAACGCCTTGGGTGCCAGCCAGCATTCGGCGTTGATGAGCAGGGGCGCCAGGTGGCTTTGCGAGCGCAGGCCGCCCAGGGCGCCGGGCGAGGCGCTGAGCATGCCCACGACCTTGCCGCGAAAACTCTTGCCGCCGTCCTGCCAGTCGGGGTTGCCTTTGACCGGGCTGGAGGCCCAGTCGATGGTGTTCTTGAGCAGGGCGGTGTAGCTGCCGTTGTACTCGGGCGAGCAGATGACCCAGGCGGGGTGCTGCCACAGGATCTCCTTGAGCCGGATCACGTCCGCCGGTGTGCCCTGGGCTTCGAGGTCGGCGTTGTACAGCGGGATGTCGAAGTCCGACAGCTCCAGCAGCGTGACCGTGGCGCCCGCGTCGCGTGCGATGGTGGCGGTGGCGTGGGCCAGTTTGCGGTTGAAGGACTGCTGGCGCGTGCTGCCGGCGAAGATCAGGAGGGAAGGTGTGTGGGGCATGGTGCCTGCGATTGGAGCACAGGCGCGTGGCAGGATTCCTGCAAGCCGGGAGGCCGGTGCGTGGCGCTGTGCCAGCGCGGCTACGTGCGGCGACCCGCAAGCCGCCCCACCAGCGACCCCAGCGCCGCCATGAAACAACCCAGGCTGAGCAGCGCGCGCCACAGGTTGGCGGCGTTCCACCGGTCGCGCACCTGGGCCCAGCCGGCGGGCAGGGCCTGGGGGTTCCAGGCTTCGGTGGTGTGGTTGAGCGGCAGGTTGACCTGCTGGGTGAAGAACACGATGCCCAGCAGGTAGGCCACGCCCACCCCGGCCAGCAGGCGCCACCATGGCGCGCGGTGTTCACGCCAGGCCGTGGCCAGGGCCAGCGCGCACCACAGCGGCGGGCCAAAGAACAGCACAAAGAACAGCGCGTGCCGCACGTTGCGGTTGAAGGCCGATTGCACGGTGGCGTAGATGGCGCCGTCCATCTGCAGCAGGGCCAGGTTGACGTTGGCGCTGTAGGTGCCGAAGAACCCTGCCATGAGGCCGAGCCACACCACGGCGAGGGCGTGGGGGATCAGGGAGAGCGGGGGCGGCGCGTTGCTGGGGTGCTGGGCGGTGGTCATGGGCGGGCTGGTGGGGGTGATGCCCGCACTCTGCCGGTAAGCCGCCCCCAGTGCCTTATCCTTTGATAAGAGCGGCTCACAAAACTCCCCTGGCGTCGTTGTTCCGTCTTGTCGTACCGCTTGTACTGCCTGCGACGGAACGCCTAGCCAGGGCCGCTACGCTGAGTTTTGCTAGCCGCTCTAAGCCCCATCTCGCTGCGCAGGCGCGACAGCGAGACATCGGTCACGCCCAGGTACGACGCCAGGTGCTTGAGGGCGATGCGCTCGGCCCATTGCGGATGCTGCTCCAGCAAACGGGCGTAGCGCTGGCGGGCGCTGAGCTGCAGAAATTCCTGCTCGCGCTGCATCTTGCCGTCGAGCAGGGCGCAGAGCACCCGGTGCTCCAGCGCGGCCCACGGTGCCCAGCCCGCGCCGGGCAGGGGGCGACTGGAATCGGTGGGCAAGGGCAGCGCCCACACCACGCTGTCTTCCAATGGTTCCACGTGAAACATCACCGGCTGCTGGCGCAGTGTGGGGGTGATGGGCCAGCACAGGGCGTCGTCCAGAAAGAAGTTCTTGTTGGATTCGGCCCCGTCGCGGTCCAGGTAAAACAGCCGCAGGGCGCCGCGCTCCACCCACCACAGGTGCCGCCAGTATTCGCCTGCCCGCAGCAATGGCTGGCCACGCTCCAGCACGCGCCGTTCGGCGCGTGCCCACCAGGCTTCCACGGCCGGGGGCGGGGCGCCAAGCAACTCGGTCAGAAAGAGGGTGAGGGGGTTGGAAACAGACACGGCCTGCGCAAAGTGGGAAAATCGCGGGTTGCCTGCTGGGGCGCCGGGCGCGCCCACCACCAGCAGGGCCGGTGTGCGGCGCCTTGGGTAGGGTGCTCCTGTGCTACCGGGTGTTTTGATTATCGGGCCCGCCAGGCCCCGGAGTGTCCCCATGTTGTATCCCCAGGAATTTGATGTGATCGTTGTCGGCGGTGGCCATGCGGGCACCGAGGCCGCGCTGGCCGCCGCGCGCATGGGCAGCAAGACGCTGCTGCTCACGCACAACATCGAGACGCTGGGGCAGATGAGCTGCAACCCCAGCATCGGCGGCATCGGCAAGGGCCACCTGGTGAAGGAGGTGGATGCGCTGGGCGGCGCCATGGCGCTGGCCACGGACGAGGGCGGTATCCAGTTCCGCATTCTCAACAGCAGCAAGGGCCCCGCCGTGCGTGCCACGCGCGCCCAGGCCGACCGCATCCTCTACAAGGCCGCCATCCGCCGCATGCTGGAGAACCAGCCCAATCTGTGGCTGTTCCAGCAGGCGGTGGACGATCTGATGGTGGAGGGCGACCGGGTGGTGGGCGCCGTCACGCAGGTGGGCATCCGCTTTCGCAGCCGTACGGTGGTGCTCACGGCCGGGACGTTCCTGGACGGCAAGATCCATGTGGGGCTGAACAACTACGCGGCCGGCCGGGCCGGGGACCCGCCTGCGGTGTCGCTGTCGGCGCGGCTCAAGGAACTGAAATTGCCCCAAGGCCGCCTGAAGACGGGCACGCCGCCGCGCATCGACGGGCGCAGCATCGATTTTTCGAAGTGCACCGAGCAGCCCGGCGACGGCATGCCCGGTGGCGTGAACGAGGGCACCGTGCCCGTGTTCAGCTTCATGGGCAACGCGCAGATGCATCCCCAGCAGGTGCCCTGCTGGATCACCCACACCAACGAGCGCACGCACGAGATCATCCGCAGCGGCTTCGACCGCAGCCCCATGTTCACCGGCAAGATCGAGGGCGTGGGCCCGCGCTACTGCCCGAGCGTGGAGGACAAGATCAACCGCTTTGCCGACAAGGACAGCCACCAGATTTTCCTGGAACCCGAAGGCCTGACCACACACGAGTACTACCCCAACGGCATCAGCACCAGCCTGCCGTTCGACATCCAGTACGACCTGGTGCGCAGCATGCCAGGCCTGGAGAATGCGCACATCCTGCGCCCTGGCTACGCCATCGAATACGACTACTTCGACCCGCGCTCGCTCAAGAGCAGCTTCGAGACGCGGCAGATCCAGGGCCTGTTCTTCGCCGGGCAGATCAACGGCACCACGGGCTACGAAGAGGCGGCGGCGCAGGGCCTGTTCGCCGGCATCAATGCCGCGCTGCAGTGCCGGGGCGAAGCCGCCTGGCTGCCCGGCCGCGATGAGGCCTACCTGGGCGTGCTGGTGGACGACCTCATCACCAAGGGCGTGACCGAGCCCTACCGCATGTTCACCAGCCGGGCCGAGTTCCGCCTGCAGCTGCGCGAGGACAACGCCGACATGCGCCTGACCGAAGCAGGGCGCCGCATGGGCCTGGTGGACGACGCGCGCTGGGATGCCTTCAGCCGCAAGCGCGATGCGGTTTCACGTGAAACAGAGCGTCTGAAAGCCACCTGGGTGAACCCGCGCAACCTGCCCGCGGCCGAGTCGGAGCGCGTGCTGGGCAAGAGCATCGAGCACGAATACAACCTGTTCGAGCTGCTGCGCCGCCCGGATGTGAACTACGCCAGCCTGGTGTCCATGGACGGCGGCAAGTACGCCTCCAGCGAGGTTTCACGTGAAACACTGGGGCCCTTGAGCGAGCCCGTGGTGGAGCAGGTGGAGATTGCGGCCAAGTATTCGGGCTACATCGACCGCCAGAAGGGCGAGGTGGAACGCGCCGCGCACTTCGAGAAACTGCGCCTGCCGCCCGACCTGGACTACATGCAGGTCACGGCCCTGAGCATCGAGGCGCGCCAGGTGCTCAGCCGCCACCGGCCCGAGACCCTGGGCCACGCATCGCGCATCACGGGCATCACGCCGGCGGCGATCTCGCTGTTGATGGTGCATCTGAAGAAGGGTGGCTTCAAGGAATTTGCCGTCGCCCCGTCCAAGGCTGAAGGCGAAGTCGCGGCATGACGATGACCGTACCCCACAACGACGCATTGCGCAGCCAGTTGCAGGCGGGTGCAGATGCTCTGGGCCTGGGCCTGGGCGATGACCAGGTCAGCCAGCTGATGGAATTTCTGGCCCTGCTGCAGAAGTGGAACAAGGTCTACAACCTGACCTCGGTGCGCGACCCGCAGGAGATGATGACGCACCATTTGCTCGACAGCCTGGCGGCGGTGGCACCGCTGCGCCGGCAGGTCGCCACCCTGGAGCAACAGGGCCTGGCAGCGGGCTCGGTGCGCCTGCTGGATGTCGGCTCGGGCGGCGGGCTGCCCGGTGTGGTGTTCGCCATCTGCTGCCCGGCGGTGGATGTGAGCTGCGTGGACACGGTGGGCAAGAAGGCGGCATTCATCCAGCAAGCGGCGGTGTCCTTGAAGCTGCGCAACCTGCATGGGGTGCATGCGCGCGTGGAGACATTGACGACGCCGTTCGACATCATCAGCTGCCGTGCGTTTGCTTCGCTGCCCGACTTCGTGACCTGGTCGCAGGGTGCGCTGGCCGCGCCCCACGGCGTGTGGCTGGCCATGAAGGGCAAGCACCCAGAGGACGAGATCGCCGCCTTGCCCGCGGGTGCGTCGGTGTTTCACGTGGAACCACTGACTGTCCCGGGCCTGGAGGCCGAGCGCTGCATCATCTGGTTGAAGCCCGCCTGAGGTTTTTTGGGACGGGTTTGCCGGCTGCTGACATGCGGATGAGGGAGCAGGGCGGGGTGGTCGCTTAAACTCGGCTGCTCATCGTGGGTGCGCCGCATGTCGCGGCACCCCCTCCAGATCCAGCACACCGGGAGAGATCATGTTCGGCATCGCAGACTACGGCGCCTTTGTCGCCGCCATCGTGTTGTTCCTGCTCATTCCGGGCCCCGGGAATCTGGCGCTCATCACCTCCACCAGCAAGGGCGGCGTGCGCGGCGGCATGGCCGCCACCATGGGCGTGATCGCGGGCGACCAGGTGCTGATGTGGGCGGCGGTGGCCGGGGTGGCGGCCTTGCTGGCCACGTACCCCACGGCGTTCCATGCGGTGCAGTGGCTGGGGGCCGCCTACCTGGCCTGGCTGGGCTTCAAGATGCTCACGGCCAAGCCGGGGGCGCAACCCATCCTCAACATCCAGCCGCGCCACTATTTCAAGCAGGCGGGGCTCATCACCCTGCTCAACCCCAAGGCCATCGTGTTCTACATGGCGTTCTTCCCGCTGTTCGTGGATCCGGCGCGCCACCAGGGCATGCTGACCTTTGGCGTGATGGCGGCTACCGTGGCGGTGCTGACGTTCCTCTACGGGCTGGTCGCCGTGCTGCTCACGCACCACCTGGCCGCGCGCATGCGCGCCAACCCGCGCATCGGCCGCGTGCTGGAAAAAGTGGCGGGCGTCTTTCTGATCGGCTTTGGCATCAAGCTGGCCATCTCCAAGTAAAACAACGACAACAACACGGACTGCAACACCCACATGGCCAAAATTTTCTGCGTTGCCAATCAGAAGGGTGGTGTTGGCAAGACCACCACCACCGTGAACCTTGCTGCCGGGCTGGCCAAGATCGGCCAGCGCGTGCTGATGGTGGACCTGGACCCGCAGGGCAATGCCACCATGGGCTCGGGCGTGGACAAGCGCAGCCTGGACCTCACGGTGTACGACGTGCTGCTCGAATCCGCCTCGGTCAAAGAGGCCGCCGTGCTGTCGGAAAAATGTGGCTACTGGGTGCTGGGCGCCAACCGCGAGCTGGCGGGCGCCGAGGTGGAACTGGTGGCGCTGGAGCACCGCGAAAAGCGCCTGAAGGCCGCGTTGGCAGAGGCCGATGGCGACTACGACTTCGTGCTCATCGACTGCCCGCCGTCGCTGTCCATGCTCACGCTCAACGGCCTGTGCAGCGCCCACGGCGTGATCGTGCCCATGCAGTGCGAATACTTCGCGCTCGAAGGCCTGACCGACCTGGTCAACACCATCAAGCAGGTGCACGCCAACCTCAATGCCGACCTGCAGATCATCGGCCTGCTGCGGGTGATGTTCGACCCGCGCATCACCCTGCAGCAGCAGGTGAGCGACCAGCTCAAGGGCCATTTCGGCGACAAGGTGTTCAACAGCGTGATCCCGCGCAACGTGCGCCTGGCCGAGGCGCCCAGCTACGGACTGCCCGGTGTGGTGTTCGACCCGGCCGCCAAGGGCAGCCAGGCCTTTGTGGAGTTTGCGCAGGAGATGGTCGAGCGCGTGCACACCATGCCGGTGGCAGCATCTTCCATGGCAAAAATGGCCCCTAGCGCTTGATGGGCAAGCGCTGATAGCTATTGAATTGATAGTAATGAAGGCTTCCAACCTCCTGCTGCTGCCCGGCTGGCAGAACTCCGGCCCTGATCATTGGCAAACCCTGTGGGAGGCCCGCTATGGCTACCACCGCGTGGAGCAGCACGACTGGATGCGCCCGCTGCGCGGCGACTGGTCGGCGCGGCTGGAGGAAACCGTGGTCGATGCCGATGGCCCCGTGGTGCTGGTGGCGCACAGCCTGGGCTGCATCCTTACCGCGTGGTGGGCTGCGCATTCGGCCAACGCGCACCGCGTGGTGGGCGCGCTGCTGGTGGCGCCGGGCGATGTGGAACGCCCCGACCTGGCCGCGCAGATCCACGGCTGGGCGCCCATTGCACGCAAACCCCTGCCGTTCCCGGCCGTGCTGGTGGGCAGCCGCAACGATCCGTATTGCAGCCTGGAGCGCGCCGAAGGTTTGGCGCAGGCCTGGGGCGCGCGCTTCATCGACTACGGCGAGCGCGGCCACATCAATGCCGAATCGGGCCTGGGCGATTGGGATGAGGGGCATGGCTGGCTGCTGCAGCTGGCCAACCCGGCATGAGCCGCTGGGCCTTGTGGCGCGTGGTGCGCCGTGTAGCTGTCAGCTACCGAATTTCTCAGTGATCCGATCCATGACCAAAATCAACCTGCCCGCCATCGCCGACCAACTTCCCCGCGCCTGGAGCTCCACGGTCGTGGGCCAGGCCGCAGGCGCCAACGTCAAGGTGCTGCGCATGGACGACGCCGCCTACTCCGACGAGTCGCACGACTTTGACGAGGCGCTGCTGGTGCTCGACGGCTGCATGCGCCTCGCCCTGCAGGGGCAGGTCACCGAGGTGAACGCGGGTGAGGTGTTCATCGTGCCCGCTGGCGTGCCCCACGCGGTGGCACCGGGCAGCCATGGCACGCTGGTCATCATCGACCGCTGAAGACTCTTTCCCCATTCCTTTTCGCGAGAAGCATTTCATGGTCACCAAAAAACCCAAGGGCCTCGGCCGAGGCCTCGAAGCCCTGCTGGGCCCCAAGGTCGAAGAAAAAGTGGAACAGGCCCAGGCGGCCGAAGCCGGGCTGCCCAGCAGCCTGCCGCTGTCTGAACTGGTGCCCGGCGTGTACCAGCCCCGCACGCGCATGGACGAAGGGGCGCTGTATGAGCTGGCCGAGTCCATCAAGGCCCAGGGCATCATGCAGCCCATCCTGGTGCGGCGCCTCACGGGCGGGGAGCACGCGGGCAAGTACGAAATCATCGCGGGCGAGCGGCGCTTTCGGGCCTCGCGCCTGGCGGGCCTGGCCGAGGTGCCGGTGCTGGTGCGCGATGTGCCCGACGAGTCGGCGGCGGCCATGGCGCTCATCGAGAACATCCAGCGCGAAGACCTCAACCCGCTGGAAGAAGCCCACGGGCTGCAGCGCCTGGTCAAGGAATTCGGGCTCACGCACGAGCTGGCCGCGCAGGCCGTGGGCCGCTCGCGCAGCGCCGCCAGCAACCTGCTGCGCCTGTTGAACCTGGCCGAGCCCGTGCAGACCATGCTGATGGCCGGCGACATCGACATGGGCCATGCGCGCGCGCTGCTGTCGCTGGACCGCGCCGCGCAGATCACGGCGGGCAACCAGATCGCGGCCAAGAAACTGTCGGTGCGCGAGGCCGAGGCCCTGGTCAAGAAGATCGGCGCCGAGTTCAGCCTGGTGCCGCAAAAGCCCCAGAAGGAAAAGTCGCGCGACTTGAAGCGCGTGGAGGAAGAACTCTCGGACCTGCTCATGGCCGAGGTCGAGGTGCGCGTGAAAAAACGCGTCAAGCGCCACGGCCGGGTGGAGGACATGGGCGAGCTGGCGATCCAGTTCGGCTCGCTGGAGGCCTTGAACGGGCTGATCGACCGCCTGCGGGGTCAGGCCTAGCCTTCTTGTGCCGGGGATGTGTGAAATAGCGCACACAAGCGGTTTCCACACGTAACTTGCGCAGGCAAAATGCGTCTGTGCGGGGCCTACACTGCGCTGCGTTCAACACACCCGGGTTGACCGCAAGGCCTCTTCACAGGGCGGCGATACAGCCGCCCTGCGGCCCACGATGGTTTGCCGGGTGATCCATGCATCTCCTGGAGCAGACCCCCATGACCCCTTTGCGCTTCGTCCTGACCCCCGCCTGCCTGGCCGTTGGCCTGTGCATCGCCAGCCTGGGCGCCCAGGCCCAAAACACCAAAGCCCCCAAGGTCCAGCTGTGGATGGACGTGTCCACCGGCACCATGGCGGGCATGCCCGAGATGGACAGCCTGCCCGGCGGCCTCATGGGCGGCGGCGCGCAGGGCAGGGCGGGCGGTGGCAACACGGCCTACGGCAACGCCCGCGCCATGTCCATCATGCCGCCGCGTGTCATCGACATCGCCTTGCACAACACCCTGCGCCCCGGCGTCGAGGCCAGCCAGACCATTCCGGCGGGCATGCGCATGGGCGAATCCCTGCAGCTGGTCCCCCCGCGCGCACAGCCCACCCAGACCGAGCCGGGCGAGGTGCCCCAGGAATACCAGCAGCACCAGCCCAAGGGCCGCATCCTGCTGTACTGGGGCTGCGGGAGCGCGGTGCGCGCGGGCCAGCCGCGCGTGATCGACCTGGCGCGTGCCAAGCCGTCCGACTATGCCCAGGCCTTCGCCGGCCGCGCCGTGCCCGACCGGGGGCCGCGCGTGGGCCCCTCCTATGCGCTGTACCCCAACGAACGCAACCAGGTGAGCCTGTCGGCGGGCAGCTCCCTGGTGGGCGAACACCAGGTGCGCGGCGATGGCGTGCCTGCATCCATGAAGTTCACGCTCGGTGCCGCGCAGGACCTGATGCCCGCCATCGACCTGCGCACCACCGGCAAGCCGCAGGACAGCATGGGCACCAGCTGGCAGCCCGTGCGCAATGCGCGCGCCTACTACCTGCACGCCATGTCGCAGAACGGGGACGACCTCGTGATGTGGTCCAGCGCCGAAACGCCCGACACGGGCATGGGCCTGTTCGACTACCTGTCGCCCGCCACCATCGACCGCTGGCTCAAGGAGCGTGTGCTGCTCTCGCCCGAAACCACGCAGTGCGCCATCCCGCAGGGCATCTTCGCGGGCGGCGGGCGCGATGCCACGCCCATGCTGCGCATGATGGCCTACGGCGGCGAAAGCCACATCGTGCACCCCCCGCGCCCGGCCGACCCCAAGGCAGCCTGGGAGCCCGAGTGGGCCGTGCGCGTGCGCGTCAAGTCGCACACCATGGCCATGCTGGGCGAAGAGATGCAGGGGCGGCGCGGCGGCAGCATGGGCGCGGCACCCGGCGCACCCTCGGGCGGCGCCTATTCCAGCGGCATGGGCGGCGCGCCGGCAGGCCAGCAGCCAGCGGGCGAGGGTGGCACGGATGCGGGCAACGTGGTCAACCCCGTCAACCTGCTGCGCGGCATTTTTGGCCGCTGAGCACGAACCCATGCTGGCCCTGCGCATGCCCTGGCCCCTGCCCGCGTTGCTGGCGTGGGCGTGCGCGTGGCTCATTTTTGTGGCCCTGCAGCGCGCGGTCCCACCGGTGGCGGCCTTGCTGGCCGCCTGCCTGATCGGGACGGCGGCCAGCGTGCTGGGCGGCAGCTGGTGGCGGCGCGGGCTGATCGCGGCGGGCTTTCCGCTGTCGCTGGCGCTGCTGGGCGCGGCCAGCCTGCCCACCTGGGCGTGGCTGGTGCCGCTGGCGTTGCTGCTGCTGGTCTACCCGCTCAACGCCTGGCGCGATGCGCCGCTGTTTCCCACGCCCCACCATGCGCTGCAGTCCCTGGCCTCGCAGGCCCCGCTGCCGCTGGGGGCGCGGGTGCTGGACGCGGGCAGCGGCGTGGGCGATGGCCTGAAGGCACTGCGCCACGCCTACCCGGCCGCGCAACTGGAGGGCATCGAATGGAGCTGGCCCCTGCGCCTGCTGTGCGCCCTGCGGTGCCCCTGGGCCCGCGTGCGGCGCGCCGACATGTGGGCCGAGGACTGGAGCCCCTACCGCATGGTGTACCTGTTCCAGCGGCCCGAGAGCATGGCCCGCGCCGCCGCCAAGGCCCAGGCCGAGCTGGCGCCCGGCGCGTGGCTGGTGAGCCTGGAATTCGCAATCCCCGGCGTGCTGCCCAGCGTGCAGCTGCGCGCGCCGGGGGGCCGCGTGGTGTGGCTCTACCGCATGCCGCTCAACCGCGTGGAGGCATGACATGCCACTGTTCCATGGCGATTTGAGCCGTTCGGCGCGGTTACAGAAAAGATACAAGCTTTTGCTACATTGCGTCCCTGGCTACAACCCCATACAAAACTACCAAGAAACTCACAGCCAGAGGGGGCTGCCAGCAGCACGTGAAAGCGCCGGGAGGGGGCGCACGCGCAGCCAGCACCTTCCTTGTCCGGATCTCCCATCCTGCAGGCGCTTTCCGCCGTCGCGGCGCACCTCCCTGACCGGTGCGCGCCTGGCGTGGCGCGGCCTTGCGCGTGGGCAGTGCCGGGGTTTTCTGGTGCGCAACCGACCGACCTGCAAGGAGCATCCATGACCGCCCACCCATCCCGTTTCCGCCCGCGCCTTCTGTGGGTGCTGGCCCTGAGCGCCGCCCTCACGGGCTGCGCCACCATGCAGAGCCATGACAAGCTGGCGACCGACATGCAGAACGCCGGGCGCAGCGGCGGCATTCCCGCGGCCATCGCCCAGCTCGAGAGCACCGCCAAGACCGAGGAAGAAAAGACCGCGCTCCTGTTCAACATGGAACGCGGCGAGCTGCTGCGCATGGACCGCCGCTACCCCGACAGCACCAACGCCTTCCTGCTGGCCGACATCAAGGTCAAGGAATGGGAAGAAACCGCCAAGACCAACCCCAGCAAGCTCATGGGCACCGTGGGCGCCGCGCTGATCAGCGAACGCCTGAAGGTCTATGAAGGCCAGGACTATGAAAAGGTGTGGGTGACCACGCGCCTGGCGCTCAACCGCATGGCCGTGGGCGACTTCGAGAACGCCCGCGTGGACATCAAGCGCACCCACGAGCGCGAGGCCATCATTGCCGAGTTCCGTGCCAAGGAAACCCTGGCGGCGGAAGAAGAAGCCAAGTCCAAGGGCGCCACCTCGGGGGGCAAGGAACTCAACGGCTACCCCGTCGAGACGCTCAACGACCCCGAGGTGCTGGCCCTCAAGAACGGCTACCAGAACGCCCTTTCGCACTACCTCGCCGGCTTCCTGTACGAAATGCTCAACGAGCCCGGCCTGGCCGCGCCCGGCTACCGCAAGGCCATCGAGCTCAAGCCCGAAACCGGCGTGCTCGAAGAAGGCCTGCGCGGCCTGGACACCCGCACCGGCTTCACCTGGAAGCGCCGCCAGCGCATGACCGACGTGCTCTTCATCGTGGAAGCCGGTGACGCCCCCGCGCGCAAGCCCAAGGCCTTCACGCTTCCGGTGCCCACGGGCCGGGGCATGGTCACGGCCAGTATTTCCTACCCCGTGATCGAGCCGTCCAAGGACGCGCTGCTGACCACCATCTCCGCCGCGGGCACCGACCTCAAGCTCGAAAAGGTGGTGGACGTGAACGTGATGGCGCGCCGCGCGCTCAAGGACGAAATGCCCGGCATGGTGCTGCGCGGCTTCACCCGCGCCGTGGCCAAGGGCGTGCTGCAGAACGAGCTGCAAAAGCGCGGCGGCCTGATCGGCGGCATCATCGGCGCGGCGGCCTCGGTGGCCACCGAGCAGGCCGACGACCGCATGTGGCGCATGCTGCCCGGCCGCGTGTACGTGGCCCGTGGCTACCTGCCACCGGGCGAGCACGTGGTGAGCGTGAACGGCCGCCAGCTGCCCCAGCCCATCAAGATCGACGGCCAGTACGCCCTGGTGCCCCTGCGCATGTACGACAACAGCGTGCTGACCGGCGATGTGGCCATGCTGGGCCAGCTGCCCACCGTGGCCGCCGCGCCGCAGCCCGCCGCCGCAGAGCCTGCCACCACCGTGCGCACGACGACCACCACCACCAGCCGGACGCGCTCGGTGCCCAAGTCGGTGGTCAAGTCCACCTCGGCCACGCCCGCGCCCGCCGCCAAGAACTGAAACCGCACATGTCCCATTTCCAAGGAGCCTCTGGCATGAGAACCCGTTTTGCCCTTGCCGCCGCCGCACCCGCCATCGCGTGCGCGGCCCTCACCCTGACCCTGGCCACCGCGGCCCGCGCCCAGCTGCACGACCCGGCCACGCCGCTGGCCGTGGCCTCCAAGGTGGCGCTGCGCGGCGAGGCCAACAGCATCGCCGTGCGCGAGATGCGCATCGTGCGCAAGAACGACATCCTCGTCGTGCAGGCCGACATGGCCAACATGGGCCGCACCGACCGCACCGTGTTCTATCGCTTCAAGTGGCTGGACAACGTGGGCAACCAGGTGGGCGACGGCGAATCGTGGAAGCAGATGAGCGTGCTCGGCCTGGGCCAGCAAACCGTCAAGAGCGTGGCGCCGACCAGCGCCGCCGTCGACCTGCGCCTGGAAATGAACGTAGAACCGCGCTGAACACCACAGTGCCGACCGGAGAAAACAACATGCAACGCAACACCATTCAGCGCACCACGCTCATCCTGGCCTTCGCGGCCAGCACCCTGGCCCTCTCGGCCTGCCAGAACCTGTCCTCGCCCACCGTGCGTTTTGACCGCCAGGTCAACTACGGCGACGCCAAGGCCGTCGAGCTGGTGACCAACGAGTTCGGCTCCACCGACCTGCAGATGATCGCCGAGAAGATGACCGGCGGCCTGCTGGAAACCGGCATCTTCCAGGGCCGCCCCACGGTGACGATCTCCACCGTGAAGAACAAGACCAGCGAGTACATCGACACCACCAACGTGATGAACTCGATCCAGACGGCGCTGGTCAAGTCGGGCAAGGTGCGCTTCGTGCGCTCCATCAACGAGATGCAGGCCGGTGTGGACGAGCTGCAGCGCCAGAACCAGAGCGGCCTGTACAAGCAGGGCACCACCGCCAAGGTCGGCCAGATGACGGCCGCCAAGTACAGCATGGAAGGCGAGCTCACCAGCATCGTCAAGCAGAACAACGCGACCAAGGACGTTTACTACAAGTTCACGCTCAAGCTGTTCGATGTGCAGGAAGGCACGATCGAGTGGCAGGATGAAAAAGAGATCCGCAAGACAAGCAAGCGATAAGAAGTAGGCAACCCCCTGAGCGGCTGCGCCGCTTCCCCCTTTCTCTCGCGCTGCGCGCGGGAAGGGGGACGCCGCCAGTGCGGCGGGGCGGCCCTTGCACGGCGGCGGCTGGCCTGGGCCGCGCCAGTTTCGAAGGATGAAGGTGCTCCGGCCCGCATCGCTCGACCCATTCATGAATTTCCGTCAGCTCACAAGGAGCACACCATGCAACGCAGAATCACCCTCCACACGGCCCTGGCCGTGATCGCCGCCACCACCATGGCGTGGGGCACCGCCGCCCAGGCGCAGCAGCCGGGCGCCGCGCCCAAGATCGCCGTGACGGACCTGGCCTACGCCCAGCGCGTGTCCGAATATTTCCTGGCCGGCACCTACCAGCGCAGCAGCCAGATGAGCGCGGGCGGCAGCCACAGCGGCGGCTACAGCGCCGGGCCCTACGGCGGGGGCGGCTCGCACTCGGGCAGCCACCACATGCAGGCGTCCGAGCAGGCCAGCGGCACCTACGTGGCTGGCCGCTACAGCTACATCGAGCAGCGCGAGCTCGGCGGCTACACCAACGACATCAAGGGTGCCATCCTGCAGGGCACCTACTTCCGTCTGATCCAGGGCAAGGGCTTCGACGCGGGCAAGCCCCAGCCCTCCAAGGCAGAGCAGGTGCTCAACCAGGTGCAGGGTGGCAAGATGGCCACGCCCCAGGTGCAGCCCCAGGTCAACGACGTGATCAGCCGGATCAAGAAGGGCGAGTTCAACGGCGCTGACTACGTGCTGTTCGGCGTGGTCTCCAGCATCGACTTCACCGATGCGCTCTCGCCCCTGCAGGGCACCACCAGCGCCACGCGCCAGTACGGCCTGCAGCTCCTGGCCGACTTCTCGCTCATCAACACCAAGACCTACGAGATCAAGGCCGCGTTCTCCGCCCAGGGCGAAGGCAACGACACCAAGATCCTGTCGATCCGTGGCGACATCGCCCCGCCCAACCGCGCCAAGGTGATCCGCGAGACCTCGCTGTCGCTCGCGCAGGACGTGTACCAGCAGATGGCCATGCAGCTGGGCTACACCGACGCCCACCTGGCGCGCGGCGTGCGCCCGCCGCCGGTGTACCAGCAGGGAGGCCAGCCCATGCCCGTGCCGCAGCCCCAGCAGCCCGAGCAGGTCCTCATCCTGAAATAAGGGCATCCCTGGGCCGGGGCGTGCCGGTTTTGACTGGATTGCCCCGTTCCGTTTGATGGATAAGCGCAATATGCTATTGATTTGGTAGCATTTTGCGGCCTCAGGCGCCTGGCGGCGCGCCAGTGGCAGGCGCAGCGTTCCGGGTCGCCGCAGTCGTGCCAGACTTCGGCTGTGCTCAACGTCCAACGCTTTTTTTCTTGTGCCGCGCCTGGGCGGTCCCTGGCCAGCCCTGCGCTGGCCTTTTTCGTGGCCACGGCCGGGGCCGTGGTGCTCGGCGGCTGCGCCGCGTCGCCACCGCCGTTCTATGCGGCGGCCATGTCCGGATCGCTGGTGAATGTGTACGGGCCCGAAGCGTCCGCGGACGCGCCCCAGGCGCCCCCGCAGGCCCCGGCGGCGCCGACCCAGGCCCCGCCGCCGTCGGAGCCGTTTGCACCGCGGCCCCTGCCGGGCGCCGATGGCGCGACGCTCCAGGCCCTCGCGCGCAGCGAGCGCACGGCACCGCTGCGCTACCGCGTGATCGTCATCCCCGGCTCCGGCTGCGCGGGCATGGGCCCGATTGCAGACCGCTATTTCGCCGGCCTGCTGCACGCGCAGGTGCTGGTGCTGCACAAGCCCGGCGTGGACCCGCAGGCGCGCACGGCCCCCGGCGACTGCGCGCGCGAATTTGTGCAGCAGGACCGCCTCTCCACCTGGCTGGCCCACGCGCGTGCGGCCCTGGTCGCGGATGCGCGGCAGCGCGCGCGCGACGGCGCGCCCGCGCTGCCGCAGCTGCTGGTGGGCATCTCCGAAGGGGCCGAACTCTTGCCCGCCCTCGCCCCCGAGGTGCCGCAGCTGGCGGGCCTGGTGCTGCTGTCGGCCAGCGGGCTGGACCCGCAGGAGGCCGGCAGGCTGCAGGCGCAGCGCCTGGGTGCGCAGGAAGACTGGGAGGAACTGGCCCGCGTGGTGGCCGGGAGCCGGCCCGACACCGCCGTGGCGCAGGGCCGCAGCCTGGGTTACTGGCGCGACCTGTGGAGCTGGCCGCTGACCCTGCCGCTGGTGCAAAGCCCCTGGCCCGTGGTGCAGGTGTGGGGCGGCGAGGATGCCCTGGTGCCCCCCGCCGCATACGAACGGTTTGCCGAACTCGCCGCCTTGCGCACCGAGCCCTATTGCGCGCGCAGCCTGCCCGACGCGGACCATGGCCTGCAGCGCCGCGCCGCCGGGGCGGATGGCGTGCAGCAGGTGTGGGCCTGGGCAGAACAATGGGCACGGGACCCGGCCGCAGGCCTGTGCGCGCCCTTGTCGCGGTAACAGGCCATGGCGCAGCGCCACCTGCCGCCGCCTGCATGCCAGCCAGGGGCGCGGCGCATGGAGTGGTGGTGGCCCCGGGGCTGCGCGCCCGTCGCGGTGCCGTGTCTGAGCCTTCTCTTCCTCTTCCTCCTCCTCGCGCCCGCCGCGTTCGGCCAGACGGCCTCGTGCGCTGACTTCCTGGCCGTGCAGCGGCACGAGCCGCCGGGGCTTGAATGGACCGGCTGTGCCGAAGGCCATCTGCACCAGCTGCGCGCGCTGACCGCGACCTATCGGGTACCGGGCGCGCAGGCGGCGGCCGTGGAGCGCTACCTGGCACGCCACACCGGCATGGCGCGGCTGCACTTCGTGTGCTGTGGCTGGGAGCCCCGCAGCCGCCACCGGGGGCGCGAGGGCACGGGCAGCCTGCCGGGGCCGCAGGGCTTGGCCTACCGCGTGTCCATGCACTCGGGCGAAACGCTGGTCACGCGCCGCGGCGGCTGGGGCGCCATCCCGTGGTTCGAGGTGAGCGTGGCCCTGCCGCTGGAGCCGCCGTAGCGCAGGGGGCGCGGCCTACCGTGGCCGGTACATCTTGAACAACTGCTCCGGCCCCACCGTGAAGTAGTCGGCCGGGCCCCCCGCGCGCAGGATGTGGCCGGCGTTGGCGGTGTCGTACACGCCGTCCTTGAGCAGCCGCTGGTCGATGTGCACGGCCACCACCTCGCCCAGCACCAGCCAGGTGGGCACCTGCACGCCGTCTGCGCCCTGCAGCTGCAGGATCTGCGTGCTGCGGCATTCGAAGGTGACGGGGCTTTCGGCCACGCGGGGTGGGCGCACCTGCGTGGACGGTCGGGGCGTGAGGCCGGCGAGCGTGAACTCGCTGACCTCGGGCGGCGCGTTGGCGCAGCTCTGGTTCATGGCCTCGGCCAGGTCGCGCGTGGCCAGGTTCCACACGAACTCGCCGGTCTCCTGCACGTTGCGCACCGTGTCCTTGAAGCCGATGCTCGCGAAGCCCACGATGGGGGGCACGTAGTTGAACGCGTTGAAGAAGCTGTAGGGCGCGAGGTTGGTGGCTCCGGCCGCGCTCTGCGTGGAGATCCAGCCGATGGGGCGGGGGCCGACGATGGCATTGAACGGGTCGTGCGGCAGGCCGTGGCCCTGGCGGGGTTGGTAGCTGTGGATGGCGGAGTCGGGCATGGCGGCGGGGCGGCGAAGGCAAGGAATGCCCATCGTAGGGCGATCTCAGGGCGCCTGCGGGCCCGGGGGCATTGCGGTGGCCTCGGCCTGCGCCTGCAGCCAGGCGCAGAACACATCGATCCGGGGGTGGGCGCCGGCGCGGCGGCGCAGCACGTAGTCGTAGCCCGAGGCCGCGAAGCCCAGCGGCGCCACCAGCCGGCCGGCCCGCACGTCGTCCAGCACGAGGTGCCAGGGGGCCACCGCCACGCCCAGGCCGCGCACGGCGGCCTCCAGGGTGAAGTAATAGTGTTCGAACTCGGGGCCCGCGGGTGGGGCGGCAGGCACCGGCGCTCCCGTGGCGGCCGCCCACATGGCCCAGGCGTTGCGCCGCGTGCGCGTGTGGAGCATCAGGGGCTGCAGGGCGGGAGCGGCCATGTCGGCGGGCTGGCGCAGGGCCACGCGCCCGGCGAGCGCGGGGCTCAGCACCGGGCCCAGGTGTTCGGGGAACAGCCGCGTACAGGCCGGGGTGTCCCGCGCCGCGCCGGGCTCCTCGGCGGTGATGGACACGTCGCAGCGCGCGGGGGCGGCCCCGGCGCCTGCGTCGGCGGTGGCGGTGGTGCGCAGGCGCACCTCGATGCCCGGGTGCCGCGCCTGGAAGTCGAACAGCCGGGGGATCAGCCATTTCACGGTGAAGGTGCTGAAGCAGGCCACGTCCAGCGGGCCTCGGCTGCCGTCGCCGATCTCGCGCACGGCCTCGGCGATGTGCGCGAACGCGGTGGTCAGCACGGGCTGCAGCACGCGCGCCGCCGGGGTGAGCGTGGGGCGGGCCTTGCTGCCGTCGAACAGGGGCACGCCTAGGTGCTGCTCGAGCTGGCGCACCTGCCGGCTGATGGCGCCGGGCGTGACCGACAGTTCGTCGGCCGCCGCGGTCATGCGGCCCAGGCGGGCGGCGGCCTCGAAGGCGCGCAGGGCGCCCAGTGGGGGCAGGCGGGGGCTCATCTTTGTGAGTTTAGTGCACAAGGCTGCGGAGAAATCATCGCTTTGCAGGCGGTAGAACGATAGCAACAATGGCCCATGCCATCAGCGGCAATGCGTGGATCGCCTGGGGGCTGCGCTGCCCGCTTCTGCCTATTTAATTGACTTCAGGGAACATACGAGAACACCACCATGCCTTTCATCCGCACCCATGTTCCGCAAGACACCCCCGCCGCCACGCGCACGGCCATCGTGCAAGGCGTCCACCAGGCGCTGGTGGACAGTATCGGCATGCCGCCGGACGAGCTGTTCAACCTGGTGGCCGGCTACGCGCCCGGGGAGTTCGCCTGCAGCCGCACCTTCAACGGCGTGGCCCGCTCCGACCGCGTGGTGGTGCTCGAGATCACGCTGCGGCGCGGGCGCAGCGATGCGATGAAGCGCGCCCTGTACGCCGCCATCGCGCACAACCTGCACACCCTGGCGGGCGTGGCGCCGGCCGATGTGTTCATCTTCCTGCACGAGAACGACTATTCCGACTGGTCCGTGGGCCACGGCCGCTTTGCGATGGACCTGGTGCAGCAGCGGGTCGCGCCGGGCTGAGGGGCGTGGTCCCATCCGGCGACGTCCGTTTGCTGCAAATTTGATAGCTTTTGGCGCTTTCCGGCCGTGCGCTAGGCCATGTTTTTGCCAATGAACCCGCTGGGCGGCTGCCCCATCGCCGCCTTGAACATCGCGGAGAACGCGCTTTCGCTCGCGTAGCCGCTGGCCGCCGCCACCTGGCCCACGGGCTCGCCGCGCGCCAGGCGGGGCAGGGCATGGGCCAGCACGGCCTGGCGGCGCCACTGTGCGAAGCCCATGCCGAACTGCGCGCGGAACAGGCGGGCCAGCGTGCGCTCGCTGGCGCCGCTGTCGGCCGCCCAGTGCTGCAGCGTGGCGTAGCGGCCGGGCTCGTGCAGCACGGCCTGGCACAGCGCGCGCAGGCGCTTGTCGCTGTGGGGGCCGGGCAGCGGCACGCCCAGGGCCAGGCTTTCGGCCTGGCCGATCTCATCGAGCACCAGCGCGGTCAGCGCGGCCTCGCGCGCGGGGCCGGGGTGCGGGCCGCCCACCGGGTCCAGCGCCGACACGAGCTCGCGCAGCAGGGGCGTCACGGCCATCACGCGGCAGTTCGCGCCGCCAGCCGGCACCACGCCGGGGTCGATGTAGAGCGTGCGGAAGGCGGCCGCCTCCAGCACCGCCACGGCGTGCAGCGCGCCGGGGGCGATCCACACCGCGCGCGAGGGTGGCACGATGTACGCGGTGGCGGTGCCCGGTGCGTGCACGCTCACCTGGACCACCCCGCTGGCGCAGTAGGCCAGCTGGCCCCAGGCGTGGCGGTGCGGCTCGAAGTGCGTATCGGCCGGCATGTCGCGCGCCCGCACCCGCACGGGGCTGGCGGGCGTGGGGGTGAACGGGTCGGTGTCGCCCAGGGGAGCGGCTTGGCTGGTACGGGCCATGGCGGGTCGAAAAAAGCAGAAAAGGGGGCGTGGCCGGCGTGCCCCGGATCAACGGTTTGGCGCAAATTCGCCGAAAGCTGTCGTTCCGTCGCATTCCAGAAACCCGGGGCCAATACTACGATGCCGCCATGACCACCGCAAATGTCCACGGCCTTCCGCCTGCCTCCACCCCGCTGCGCGCCGATGCCAGCGTCATCGGGCTGGTCGGCATCGCCCACCTCATCAGCCACTACAGCCAGCTCCTGCTGGCGCCGCTGTTCCCGTGGCTCAAGGACGCGTTCCAGGTCGGCTACACCGAGCTGGGTTTCCTGATGACCATCTTCTTCGTGGTCTCGTGCGCGGTGCAGGCGGGCTCGGGCTTCGTGGTGGACCGCTTCGGGCCCCGGCCCATCCTGTTCGGCGGCCTGGCGCTGCTGGGCCTGGCGGCCTTCGGCTTCGCGGCCAGCACCAGCTACGCCATGCTCGCGGCGTTCTCGGTGCTCGCGGGCATCGGCAACGGCGTGTTCCACCCGGTGGACTACACGCTGCTCAACCGCCGCGTGAGCGCGCCGCGCCTGGGCCACGCCTACAGCGTGCACGGCATCACCGGCAGCCTGGGCTGGGCGCTCGCCCCCGCCATGCTGGTGCCCATCGCCATCGCGACATCGTGGCGCGTGGCGCTGGTGTGCGCGGGTGTGCTGGCGTTCTCGGTGCTGCTGGTGCTGCTGGTCAGCCGCCGCCACCTGGCGCTGCCGCCCATGCCGGCGCCCACCGCTGCGGCCAGGTCCGCCGCCACCGGCGCGGCCGGGCAGGGCGGCAACTTCGCGTTCCTGCGCATCCCCGCCGTGTGGATGTGCTTTGCGTTCTTCTTCTTCTACGCCGTGGCGCTGAACGTGGTGCAGGCCTTTGCCCCCGAGGCCGCGCGCCAGCTGCATGCCGTGCCCGTGGCGCTGGCCGCGATGTGCCTCACGGTCTACATGGTGGCCAGCGCGGGCGGCATGGTGCTGGGCGGCTTCCTGGCGGCCGACCCCAGCCGCTGCGAGCGCATCGTGGGCATCGGTTTCGGCCTGGCGGCCTGCGTGGCCGTGGCGCTGGCCCTGGCGCACCCGCCCGGCGCCCTGGTGCCCGTGCTGTTCGGGGTGATGGGTTTTTGCGCCGGCATCGCCGGCCCCTCGCGCGACCTGCTGGTCAAGCGCTCCACGCCCGAGGGCTCCACGGGCCGCGTCTACGGCATCGTGTATTCGGGCCTCGATATCGGCCAGGCGCTGTCGCCGCTGCTGTTCGGCGTGCTGCTCGACCAGGGCCGCTTCACCGCCGTGCTGCTGGGGCTGGCCGTGGTGCAGGGCGTGCTGATCGCCAGCGCCTTCAACGTGCGCCGGGTGCGCAGGACGGTGGCGCCGGTGGCGGCCTGAACGCGGGCCGGGTGGCCTGCTGCCGGACCCCGTGGCCGCGTGAATCTCGGTGAGAATGGCGGCGGCTGCCCCTCATCGATCCATCCGTCCATTGCGGGAGATTCACCGTGTCCACCATGCCTTCGTCCGGCGCCGTCGTCTTCGCCAAGGACATGCAGCGGCTCGCCGCGTTCTATGAAGGGCTCTGCGGCCTGAACGTGGTCCACGCCGAAAGCGACCATATCGTGCTGGAGTCTGGCGCGGTGCAGATCGTGGTCCACGCCATCCCGCAGCGGATCGCCCGGGCTATCGCCATCACGCAGCCGCCCGTGGTGCGCGAGGAGACCCCCATCAAGCTCTTTTTCGCGGTGCCGGACCTGGCCCAGGCCCGGCTGCGGGCCGTGGCGCTGGGCGGGCAGCTCGCGCCCGCGGCCAGGGAATGGGAGGCCCGGGGCTTTCGGGCCTGCGATGGCCACGACCCCGAGGGCAATGTGATCCAGCTGCGCCAGCACCTGGCCTGACACTGCCGGGCACGAGCCCAAAAGGCGGGGCGCCAGCACGGAGTGCGCCGATGTGCTGCAATGCGCTCCGGTCCCGGCAGGCAAAAAAAGGCCGCCGGGCGCCGACCCTTCCTTCCCTGTGCTTCATCCCAAGACAAGAATCCCGCCATGACATCTCCCCTCTACAACGCCAGCGTTCCCGTTCTCCGCCAGATGCTGGGCTCGCTCAAAGACATCCTGGCCAAGACCGAGGCGCACGCCACGGCGCGCAAGCTCGACCCCGACGCGCTGCTGCAGGCCCGGCTGTTCCCCGACATGTTCCCCATGGCGCGCCAGGTGCTGATCGCCTGCGACTTCGCCAAGGGTGTGGCGGCGCGGCTGGCGGGGGCGGAGGTGCCTTCGTATCCGGATGCGGACCGCCCCGGCTTTGCCGACCTGAACGAGCGCATCGACACCGTGCTGGCGTTCGTGGAAGGCCTGCCCGTGGAGGCGTTTGCCGATGCCGCCACGCGCACCATCACCATCCAGCCCGGCACCGCGCGCGAGCGGCAGTTTCCGGGCGAGCAGTACCTGCTGCACTACGGCCTGCCGCAGTTCTTCTTCCACGTGACCACGGCCTACGCGCTGGCCCGCCACAACGGCGTGGAGCTGGGCAAGCGGGACTACATGGGCAAGATTTGATGCCCCCCTGAGCCGCTGCGCGGCTTCCCCCGAGGGGGAAGCACCCGGTGGCCCGGCGAAGCCGGTTCCACGGGTGCACTGGCGTGGGGGCGCGCCAGTGGTTGAGGGTGTGGCGGAATCGGGTTCGGGGAGCGTCGCCTCCCGGTATTTCACAAGCCGTTCGGGCTGAGCCTGTCGAAGCCGGGGCGCAAACATCGCACCACCCAGCCTGGGCCCGCATGAACTGCGTGCGGCGGTTTTATCGGGCCACGCCAGCGCCGCTGCGCCGCACCCAGGCGATCAGCACGCCCAGCACGCGGGGCCGCCACGACAGTGTGAACGCGATGGTGAGCGCGGCACCCGCGAGCGCCATGAACCACACCAGCGACGCCATCGATGCGTGGTCCACGGCCAGGCACAGGGCCAGGGCCACGAGCAGGCCGGCGGCGCCCATCCAGCGCAGTGTGCGCACGGTGCTGCGCCGCAGGGGCTCGGTGCCGCGCACCTGCTCCCAGTGCGCATCCATCGACAGGGCCAGCCAGCCGAGGCCGACCACGTTGGCGGCCAGGGCCGCCACCAGCAGCAAGGCGTCAGGCACGGGCGGTCTCCAGCGAGGAGGCCGCGCCGCCGTCCACGGCAGGGGCGCCCAGCTGGCCCTGGGCGCGGTGCTTGAGCTTGCGCGCGGCCAGCACGGCGATGGCGCTGCTCGCCAGGATGGCCAGGTCCATGCCCGCCACGGGCCAGTAGCCGTTGCCAAGGGTGCGCAGCAGGTGGTCGCCCGTGGTCACCCAGTTGAGCAGCACGGCCGCCACGCCCAGCACGGCGATGGCCCAGCACTGCTCGGCCCAGGCGGGGGCCATGCGCGCGCTGGCCACGGGCGCGGTGCGCCAGATGCCGTGCACGAAGGCCAGTGCCCAGGCGCCCCAGAAGACATATTGCTCCCAGTCCCCGCGCGCGGGCAGGTCGGTGGGCAGCAGGCGGTTTCCGATCAGCATGGACAGCGCGGCGATCAGCATGCCCGTCACGGTGGAGACCGCGAACGCGTCCACCCAGCGCGCTCCGGTCACGCCCTGCCTGGCGTGCTGGCGCTTGCGTTTTTCCACGAAGAAGATGAAGCCCGTGGCGATGCACACGCAGCCCGAGAGGCCGCCCAGCACATACAGCCAGCGCAGCAGCCAGTGCCGGAAATGCTGCAGGTGCAGCCCGGTGAGGAAGGTGTTGACGCTGGCCACCGGGGTCAGCGGCGGGTCTTCGCGCAGCACCTCGCCGGTGCTGGCCTTGAAGTGGATGCCGTTGCCCACGAGCGCGATGCGGTCGGTGCCCGCGCGGTACACGCTCACGTATGCATTGGCATCGCCCACGTGCTGCACGGTCAGAAAGCCCACGTCGCCCGCCATGCCCTGCGCGGCCCAGCGGCGCTGGGCCTGCGCCACCATCGCGTCCACCGAGGCCAGGGTGCCGGCGGTGCCCGCGCGCTCGTGCGGCAGGCCGGTTTCTGCGGCCTCGTGTTTTTCGTGCAGCTCGTGCAGCGGGTGCAGCTGCGTGTGGGTGATGGGGAAGTAGATGCCGCCAAAGATCACCAGCCCCGAGAACGCGAAGATGAAGTGGAACGGCAGCGCCACCACGCCCGTGAGGTTGTGCAGGTCGAGCGCGCTGCGCTGCGTGTGCTTTCGAGGGCGGAAGGTGAACAGCTCGCGGAAGATCTTGCGGTGCATCACCACGCCGCTGACCAGCGTCACCAGCATCATCAGCGCGGCGAAGCCCACGATCCAGGTGCCCAGGTCCTTCCATTTGAAGTTCAGGCTGTAGTGCAGCGGGTAGAAGAACTGGCTGCCGATCTTGAGGTGGTCGTCGGGCAGCGAGGCGCCCGAGCGCGGATCGATCGTGCGGTTGCCCCAGATGGTGTTGTCGTCGGGGTCCTTGGCATTGGGCAGCTCATAGCCCGCGAACAGGCCCAGCACCGGGTCGCGGTGGGTGGTGTACGCGCCCCAGGTCTTGATGACGGGGAAGCTTTGCGCCACAGGCCCGTTCACGCGGTCCCTGGCGGCCTCGATGTTTTCCGCGCTGGGCCTCATGTCCTGGAAGGCCGGCTGCAGGATCTTGTCGAACGAGGGCATGGGCTGCGGCTCGAAGCGGGTCTGGGGAATGGCCCACCGGTCGATCTCGCGGTCGAACACCGACAGCGAGCCGAAGAAGAAAACGACCATCAGCACGAAGCCCAGCACCAGGCCGAACCAGGTGTGCAGCCAGGCCATGGTGAGCCGGAAGTTCTGGAACATGATGGGTATCTACCTCTTGGGTTCGTGCGCGCGGTTTACAGGATGGCGCGCTGCACCAGCCAGGCGGCGCCGGTCATCAGCGCCCCGCCGCCGGCCAGCACCAGCCACACGCGCTTCACGCTTGCCGCCGAAAACGCCCACAGAAAGGCCACCAGAAAGACGATGAAGCCGACGATGTAGCCCAGGGCCTCCGCATCGTGGAACTCCATCTGCGCCGCGAACAGAAGGCCGATGCCCAGCGCGATGAAGCCCCATGTGAAGGCATAGCCGCCCAGGACGCCCGCGGCGATGCGCGAAACGATGTGCAAGCGGGAAACTGCGCTGGTGGCCATGGCGAAACGGATGCGAACGGGATTGGTGATGAGATTGATTCGTAATTATGCAGCCCTTTGCACCATTTCCCCATTGCTGCCAGGGTGATGGGCAACGGCCGGCCCGCCCCGCGCGTCGCAGGCTGCGCCCTCGCACGGCCCGTGGCAGGCGAGGGCCCCGGGTGACGGCCCGCCGTGGCGCGGGCCCGGACGATGCTGTCCACGGGTCCACGGGTCCACGGGTCCACGGGTCCACGCGCACCGGTGGCGCCGGGGTCCGCAGGGCGCGGAGCCGCCCCGGGGGCTCAGACCACGCTGCGGTGCCGCGCGATGCAGGTGTCCAGCGTGTCCTCGCCCGTGCGCTGCCACCAGTCCAGCGCCGAGAAGATCTCCACCTCGGCATAGCCCCCGAAGCCCGCAGCCTCGACCCATTGGCGGATCTTCTTGAGCTCGATCACGCCGTCGCCCATCATCCCCCGGTCGCTGAGCAGGTCGCGCGTGGGCAGGCGCCAGTCGCAGACATGGAAGGCCAGCAGGCGTTCCTTGCCGGCGCGCGCGATCTGTTGTTCCAGCTTGGGGTCCCACCACACGTGGTACACGTCCAGCGCCACGCCCAGGCTGCCGCTGCGACTGGGGTCCAGCGCATCGCAGATGTCGAGCGCGTGCTCCAGCGTGTTGATGCAGGCGCGGTCGGCCGCCTGCATGGGGTGCAGCGGCTCGATGGCCAGCGGCATGCCCACTTGGCGCGCGTATTCCAGCGACGCGGCGATGCCGTCGACCACCTCGCCGCGCGCGCGGGCGATGTCGGTGTAGTGCGGCGTGCCTTCCAGCGCCCCGGGCAGTGCGCCCACCACCAGCACCAGGCAGGCGGCGTCGAGCGTCTTGGCCTCGTCGATGGCACGGCGGTTGTCGTCGAGCGCGGCGCGCAGGCCGGCCGCATCCGCCGCCGGGAAGAACCCACCGCGGCAGTAGCCCGACAGTTCCATGCCATGGGCGCGCAGCTGGCGCGCGGTAGCGTCCAGCCCCGCCGCGGCCACCTGGTCACGCCAGGGGCTGATGGCGCGGATGCCGCGTGCGGCGCACTGGTCGATGATGCGCGCCAGTGGCACCTCGGCCCCCTGCTGCTTGCGCACGGTGGCGGTATTGATGGAGAGCCAGCGGTGGTCTTGGGTGAAATCACGCATGGCGGTCAGGCACTCACGCCGTGCAGTGCCAGCAGGTGGCCCATGCGCTGCACGGCCAGTTCGGGCTGCTCCAGCAGGTCGGCCTGGTCGGCCAGCCGGAACAGCTCGGCGAAATGCACCAGCGAGCGCGTGCTCTGCTGCCCGCCCACCATGGTGAAGTGGCTCTGGTGCCCGTTGAGCCAGGCCATGAAGACCACGCCCGTCTTGTAGAAGCGCGTGGGCGCCGCGAAGATGTGGCGCGACAGCGGCACCGTGGGCCCCAGGATGGCGTGAAAGCGCGCCGTGTCGCCAGCGGCCAGCGCTGCGAGTGCCGCGCTCGCGGCCGGTGCGATGGCGTCGAAGATGCCCAGCAGCGCATCGCTCTGGCCCTGGCGCGGCGTGCCGCCCGCGCCGTCGCCGGCGATGAGTTCCGCGTAGTTGAAATCGTCGCCCGTGTACATGCGCACGCCCTGGCCGTCGGTGCCGCCCGTGGTGGGCAGGCGGCGGCGCATGGCGACTTCCTTGTCCTTGTCGAGCAGCGAGATCTTAATGCCGTCCACCTTGTCCGGGTGCGCGGCGATCACCGCCAGCGCCGTGTCCATGGCCGCATCCACGTCGCGCGAGCCCCAGTAGCCCGCCAGGGCCGGGTCGAACATGTCGCCCAGCCAGTGCAGTACCACGGGCTGCTGTGCCTGCGAGAGGATGCGGTCGTACACACGCTCGTAGTCGGCGGGGCTTTGCGCCACGCGGGCCAGCGCCCGGCTGGCCATCACGATGAGCTTGCCGCCGAGCTTCTCGATGGCCTCCATCTGCTCCTCGTAGCCGCGGATCACGTCGTCCACCGACTTCACGTCCTCCAGCACCAGGTGGTCCGTGCCGCAGCCCGAGGCCAGGAGCGCGCCGGGGCCGAAGTCGCGCGCCGCGTCGAGCGAGCGGCGGATCAGCTCCAGCGAGGTGGGCCAGTCCAGCCCCATGCCGCGCTGCGCGGTGTCCATGACCTCGGCCACGCCCAGGCCCAGCGACCACAGGCGCTGGCGGTAGGCGATGGTCGCGTCCCAGTCCACCGCGCACTGCAGCCAGGGGTCGATGGCCGCCAGCGGGTTGGCCACCACGTGGGCCGCCGAGTAGGCGATGCGGTTGAACGCCACGCCCCGCTGTGGCGCGACCGGCGGGCGGCCTTGCAGGGTGTAGGGGCTGATGCGGCCATCGGCCGTGGGCAAGGGGAGGCTGAAGGCCATGGTGTACTCGCAGAAATTTGAATGAAATTGGCCTCTGGCGCTTATCCAGAAAGCGCTAGCAGCTATCAAAACAGTAATCGGTGGTTAAGCTTGCAGGGGGGCCACATCGACCCAGCGGCGTTCCTTCCAGCTTTCCAGCGCGGCTTCGACCAGCTGCACGCCCTTGGCGCCTTCAGGCAGGGTCCAGCGGTACGGCGCGTCTTCCACCACGTGGCGGATGAAGTGCTCCCACTGGATCTTGAAGCCGTTGTCGTAGACCTGCGAGTCCGGAATCTCCTGCCACTGGTCGAAGAAGTTCATGGTCTGCTTCTCGTCCGGGTTCCACACCGGGCGCGGCGTGGCCACGCGGCTTTGCGCGCGGCAGCTCGACAGGCCGGCGACGGCCGATCCGTCGGTGCCGTCCACGTGGAAGGTCACCAGGTCGTCGCGCCGCACGCGCGTGGCCCAGCTCATGTTGAGCTGCGCGATCACCGGCTCGCCGTTGTGGCCCGTGAGTTCGCAGGTGGCGTAGGCCGCGTCGTCGGCCGTGGCCTGGTACGGTTGGCCGGCCTCGTCCCAGCGCGTGGGGATGTGCGTGGCGCCGATGCAAGACACCGACTTCACCTCGCCGAACAGGTTGTCCAGCACGTAGCGCCAGTGGCACATCATGTCCAGGATCATGCCGCCGCCGTCTTCGCTGCGATAGTTCCAGCTCGGGCGCTGGATGGGCTGCAGGTCGCCCTCGAAGACCCAGTAGCCGAACTCCAGGCGCACGCTCAGCATGCGGCCGAAGAAGCCCGCGCGGCGCAGCATGTCGAGCTTGCGCAGGCCGGGGAGGAAGAGCTTGTCCTGCACCGCGCCGTGCTTGAGGCCCGAACCCGACGCCAGGCGCGCGATCTCCACCGCTTCGTTCAGGTTGGTGGCGATGGGCTTTTCGCAGTACACGTGCTTGCCCGCACGGATCGCCTTGGCCAGCAGGGTGGGGCGCATCTGCGTGGTGCCGGCATCGAAGAACACGGTGTCCTCGGGGTTGGCGAGCGCGGCGTCCAGGTCCGTGCCCCAGCGCGCGATGCCGTGGGCCTTGGCCAGCGCCTCCATCTTCTCGGCATTGCGGCCGATGAGGATCGGATCGGGCATCACGCGGTTGCCATTGGAGAGCACCACACCGCCCTGCGCGCGGATGGCGCAGATGGAGCGGATCAAGTGCTGGTTCATGCCCATGCGGCCGGTGACGCCGTGCATGATGAGTCCGAGTCGTTGGGTTGCCATGGCGGTGGTGCTTTCGTTCAGTTCAAGGTTGCAAAAAAAATTGGGCAAAGGCGCGGCCTGGCCACCCCCACGGCAGGGGCTGGCGGTGCGGTGCGGCGCGAAGGGAATTACTGTGTGGGCGAGAGTCCGGCGGCCTTCACCAGCGTGGCGTTGCTCTTGATCTCGTCCTTGATGTAGGCATCGAACTGCTCGGGCTTGAGCGTCCAGGCATCGGCGCCGAGTTTCAGGAAACGTTCTTTCACCTCGGGCGTGGCCAGCGCCTTCACCACCTCGTCGTGCAGGCGGTTGACGATGTCGCGCGGCGTCTTGGCGGGCACCATCATCCCGATCCAGAAGTTGAATTCCGAGCCGGGCACGCCGGCCTCGGCCGTGGTGGGCACATCGGGTAGGGCGGCGGCGCGCTTGGGCGAGCCCACGGCCAGCGCCAGCAGCTGGCCGTCCTTGATCTGGCCGATCACGGGCGCGATGGGCGAGAAGTAGTAGTCCACGCGGCCCGACAGCACCTCGGTCACGGCCTCGGCCGAGCCCTTGAAGGGGATGTTCTGCGCGTCGATCTTGGCGGCCAGCTTGAACTTCTCGGCGTTCAAATGCGTGGCGCTGCCCTGGCCGGCCGAGGCGAAGTTCACCGTGCCGGGCTTGGCCTTGGCCGTGGCCACCAGGTCCTGCAGCGTCTTGATGCCCTTGGCGGGCGAGATCACCAGCGCATTGGGCAGCGACGAGATCGGCGTCACCCCCGCAAAGTCGCCCACCGTGTCGAACGGCAGCTTGGCGAAGGTCGAAGGGCTCACCGTGTGCGACGACGAATGGATCATCACCGTGTAGCCGTCCGGCGCCGCCGTGGCCACGGCTTGCTGGCCGATGGTGCCGCTGGCGCCGCCGCGGTTGTCCACCACCAGCGTCTGGCCCATGCTCTGACCCATCTTGTCGGCGATGGCGCGCGCAATGATGTCGGTGGTGCTCCCCGCCGCAAACGGCACGATCACGCGGATCGGCTTGGTCGGGTAGCCGCCTTGCGCCAGGGCGCCGAAGGACAGGGTGGTGAGCGCGGCCGCCGCCAGGGCGGTGGCCGCAGCGCGGCGGGTGGTGCGGGTGATGGGCATGGATTTGTCTCCGTGGGCAGGCTTGGACTTGCTCTTTAATTCACTGAATGGTGAATAGAGAATATTTTTAGACATCGCTGCGCCTGCGTCAACGCGGACGCGGGTGGTGGGGGTAGGGGTTTACCCGTGGATTGCGGTGAAGCCAACGGTCGGCGGCCGTGCCGCGCTGCTACCTTGCGCCTACAGGCTCAGCGGTCAAGTTGCAAACCAACTGAGTGGCCAGCGAGTTGCGCGCTCAACGGGATGGCCTCTTTCGAAGTTTGGCGACGGCATAGCCGGTGAAACCTTGGTGCACAAAACTACCGAAAGCCATCAGCAAGACCCACGCCGGTAAGTACTGCGGCAAAGAAAGCAGCAGGCCGAGAGACGCCAACAACGCTATGGCAAAAGACAGGTCGCGCCAGGCAAACAACCGCGCGCATCCTTCAATCCCCTCGGGCGGGCGCGAAATCCACTGACGGGTGAGCGCGACACGGTGCTTGATACCCAGTTGATAGGCGCGCCAGAGCAGAAAGCCCGCCATGGCGGCGGGTGCAACGAGGAGGATCAGGACGGCGGCGATTTGCATGGTGTGGGCCCGTTCAGTTCCTCAGCACGTACCCGAGGATCACATCGCACATGTGCGAAAGCCGCTCGCTGCGCGCCTTCGGGGCCATGAGGTCGCGCCCGAAGATCGCCGACAGCGTGTGGTTGTTCGACAGGTAGAAGTACGACAGCCCGGCGATGGACACGTACAGCTGCAGCGGATCCACCCCGCCGCGGAAGCTGCCCTCGCGCCGCCCACGCTCCAGCACCTCGCCCAGCGTGGCGATCAACGGCGAGTTCATCTCTCGCGCGCGCTGCGACTCCTGCAGATGGCGCGCCCTGTGCAGGTTGGCGCTGTTGAGCAGCGTGAGGAACTGGGGGTTCTCCAGGTAGTAGGTCCAGGTGAACTCCACCAGCCGCCGGATGGCGGTCGCGGGCGGGAGGTCCAGCAGGTTGAGCTTGCGCTCTTCCTCGCGGATGTGCAGGTAGGCCTGCTCCAGCACGGCCTGGAAGAGCTTTTCCTTGTCCTCGAAGTAGTAGTAGATCAGCCGCTTGTTCAGGCCCGCCCGCTCGGCGATGCGGTCCATGCGCGCGCCGCCCAGGCCGTGTTCGGCGAACTCGTCGCGCGCGGCGCTGAAGATCACGCCCTGGGAGCGGTCGGCATCCCGCTGGCGCTCCTTGGCGGGGGTCTCGGTGTCTTTGGTCATGCCCGAATAGTTCACTATTTGGTTAACAAAATCCAGTGCATGCTGGATTCAGGGGGCCAGGGGCGGCGATGCGGGTGTGGCGGCATCAGGTGGCGCGGACTGGATTGTGCCGCGCAGCCGGCCTGCCGGCCGGGCGCAATGCTGCCCCTGCCCGGCAGTGCGTCATTGCGCGTAGTCCAGCGGCAGCGCGGTGGTGAACTTGATTTCTTCCATCGCGAAGCTCGAGCTCACGTCCGACAGCGCCACGGCCTGCGTCAGCCGCCTGTAGACCGCATCGTAGGCGCGGATGTCGGGCACCACCACGCGCAGCAGGTAGTCCACGTCGCCGCTCATGCGGTAGAACTCCACGATCTCGGGAATGCCCATCACCACGTCGCGCAGGGTCTCGAACCACTGCTGGTGGTGCTGGTTGGTCTTGATGGCCACGAACACGGTCACGCCCACATTGACCTTGCGCGGGTCCACCAGCGCCACGTGGCGTGTGATGAACCCCTTCTCGCGCAGCCACTGGATGCGCCGCCAGCAGGGCGTGTTGGACAGGTGCACGGCATCGGCCAGCTCGGCCAGCGGCGTCTCGGCGTCGTGCTGCAGCAGGGCAAGCAATTGGCGGTCGATGGAATCCAGATTCTGTTTCACGGCAAATAAGGAAATCTGTTTCTCGCATTTGGCGTGAAATGGGGCATAAAAGCAAAATGATTTTCATCAAGTCGTCACATACTTGATGGGCGTTCCCGGCGCCCCCGGGCCGTCCGCCGTGCCCCACAGGGCGGCGGTTTCACCACCCTCCCTTTCCAAGGACCTTTCACCATGACGGCTTCTGTCTTTCGACGCCAACCCACCCGCTGGGGCCTGGGCATCGCCGCGCTGGCCCTGCTGGCCGCCTGCGGCGGCAATGACGGCCCCGGCACGCCGGTGGCCAACCCCGAGCCCGTCGAGCAGTACGTGCCGCCGGAGCCGCCCTCGGGCTACACGCCCAAGGCCATCAGCTACGCCAACAAGGACATGGTGTCCACCGCCAACCCGCTGGCCACCAAGGCCGGGGTCGACATCCTGGCCAAGGGCGGCACGGCGCTGGACGCGGCGATCGCCGTGCAGATGGTGCTGAACTTGGTGGAGCCGCAGTCGTCGGGCATCGGCGGGGGCGCGTTCATGCTGCACTTCGACAAGGGTGCCAACAAGCTGCTCGCCTATGACGGCCGCGAAACCGCGCCCAAGGCGGCCACGCCCAATCTCTTCATCGGCGCGGACGGCAAGCCGCTGGCATTTCTGGCGGCGGTGGATGGCGGCCTCTCGGTGGGCACGCCCGGCGTGCTGCGCATGCTCGAAGCCGCGCACAAGGTGCACGGCAAGCTGCCCTGGAAGGACCTGTTCGAGCCCGCGATCCAGCTCAGTGAAAACGGCTTTGCGATCTCGCAGCGCATGAGCGTGTCCATCGCCGGCTCGGCCGCGCGCATCAAGGCGCAGGGCGAGCCCGGCGCCAGCTACTTCCTCAATGCCGACGGCACGGCCAAGGCGGCCGGCACGCTGCTCAAGAACCCCGAACTGGCCGCCACGCTCAGGGCCATTGCCGCGGGCGGCGCCAACGCGTTCTACCAGGGCGACATCGCCAAGGACATCGTGGCCAAGGTAGCGGGCCACCCCACCAACCCCGGCAAGCTGTCGCTGGACGATCTGAGCAGCTACACCCACAAGGTGCGCGAGCCCGTCTGCGGCGTCTACCGCACCCAGTACCGCGTGTGCGGCATGCCCGCGCCCAGCTCGGGCGGCATCGCCGTGCTGCAGACGCTGGGCCTGCTGCAGGGCTTCGATCTGGCGGCCATGAAGCCCAACACGCTGGATGCGGTGCACGTGGTGTCCGAGGCCTACCGCCTGGCCTATGCCGACCGCGCGCTGTATGTGGCCGACCCTGACTTCGTGAACGTGCCGCAGGCCGGCCTGGTCAACGCCGACTACCTGCGCGAGCGCGCCAAGCTCATCAGCCTGAGCAAGAGCATCGGCACCCCCGTGGCGGGCACACCGCCGGGCGTGAGCGGCGCCAAGGGGCAGGACAACTCGCTGGCCCTGCCATCGACCACCCACCTGTCCATCATCGACAACGCGGGCAACGCGGTGTCCATGACGACCACCATCGAGAACGGCTTCGGCAGCCTGCAGATGGTGCGGGGCTTTTTGCTGAACAACCAGCTCACCGACTTCTCGTTCACCGCCACCGACGCTGCAGGCTTGCCCATCGCCAACAGCGTTCAGCCCGGCAAGCGCCCGCGCAGCTCGATGGCGCCCACGATCATCTTCAACGCGGCCACCGGAGACCTGGAAGGCGCCATCGGCTCGCCCGGCGGCAGCGCCATCATCCAGTACACCGCCAAGAGCATCCTGGGCATGACGGACTGGGGGCTGAACGTGCAGCAGGCGATCAACCTGCCCAACTTCGGCGCGCAGACCAACGCGACCACATCCATCGAAAAGGGTTCGGTCATCGACACGGCCGCCATCCGCGACGGCCTCAAGGCGCGCGGCCACACCGTGGCGCAGACCGACACCTTCACGAGCGGCCTGCACGGCGCGGTATTCAACGGCCTGCGGTCCAATGGCAATGCCGGCCTGCTGGCGCGCAACCCCGGCGCGGGCACGTATGCGGGCGGCGCGGACCCGCGCCGCGAGGGCACGGCCCAGGGCAACAACTGAGGACACCGTGGCGGCCTGAGCCGCCACGGCGGCACCGCAGTGCGGTGTCCCTTGGGAAAATGCCCCTGGCGCAGGATGGATGGCGGGTTTTTGCTATTCAAAATATAGCAACTGCCGCCGCCATACCCTGGGGCTGCTCCGGTGCCGCTGCTCCAGGCGGCACCGCGTGCCAGGGCATCAATCCGGTGTGCCGTCGCGCGGCTCGGCCGCCTTGCGCGCCCATTCGCGCGCCAGGGCCGCGTTGCGCGGCACGCCTTCTCCGCGGGCGTACATCAGCGACAGGTTTCGCTGGGCCTTGGCATGTCCCTGCCCGGCCGCCTGCTGGTACCAGTGCACGGCCTGCTTCTTGTCCCGTGCCACGCCGTCGCCTTCGTCATAGGACACGGCCAGATTGAACTGGGCCTTGGCATGGTCCTGCCCGGCCGCCTGGCGGTACCAGTGCACGGCCTCCTTCTTGTCCTGGGCGATGCCCTCGCCCGCGTCGTAGGCGAGCCCCAGGTGGTACTGCGCGGATGCAAGGTCGTTCTCCGCCGCGCGCCGGTACCAGTGCACGGCCTGCGCCAGGTCCTTGGCCACCCCGTCACCGTGGTAGAACGCCATGCCGAGCTGGAACTGCGATTCGGGATGGTCCTTCTCGGCGGCCTTGCGGTACCACTGCACGGCCTGCCGGGGGTCTTTGTCGACCCCCTCGCCCTTGTCGTACGAAATGCCCAGGTTGTACTGCGCATCGAGGTGGCCCTGGGCCGCCGCCTTGCGGTACCACTCCACCGCCTTGCGGAAGTCCTGCGGCACCCCCTCGGCCTTGTCATAGGACACCGCCAGGTTGTATTGCGCCTGGGCGTGGCCGAGGTCCGCCGCCTTGCGGTACCACTGGGCGGCCTGCACCCGGTCCTGCGGCACGCCCAGCCCCTCGTCGTAGGACACGCCCAGCTCGTACATCGCATCCGTGTGGCCCTGCTGGGCGGCCTTGAGGTACCAGCCCACCGCCGTGGCTTCGTTCAGCGCCACGCCGCGGCCTGCGTCGTACATGCGGCCGAGGTGGTACTGGGCGTCTGCATGGCCGGCCTGCGCGGCGGGACGCAATTCCTTCAGGGCTGTGGCGTATTCCCCGCGCTCATAGGCGCGGACTCCCTCTTTCGGGCCCGCCGCGGCGGGCCCTGCGGCGCACAGCAGCGCACCCAGGCAGGCGGCGGACACGAGGGAGGACAAGGAGGGGGTCAGACGTGGCATAAAAAGTAAATGGGGCGATGGGCCCGGGGGCGGCCAGAAAAACGCGGATGCGGACAAGCAGGGGCCCGCCGTTCGGCGCCGCCCACTTGCCACGGGGGTGCGCGGCAGGGCACGGCGGGGACGGCGCGCGGCACCGGCGGCGGCGCCAGTGTGCCCGCACGCATCGGCCGTGTGGGGTTTGTTGCCGCCAGTTACACGTGGGCGCCGCAGCGCGAGATCGCCATGGCCTACCGGTCCCCCCGGCGTCAGGGCGTGCCCTGCCGCGCCAGCGTGTTGAGCAGCGCGGTGAAGGTGGCCGTGGGCCCCATGTTGTCCGCCGAGCGGTACACCAGGGTGAGCGGCACGTCCAGCCGCCCGCCGTCCACCAGCGGGCGGTACGCGATCGCGTGGCGGTGCACGCCCACCATCGACGACGGCACCACCGAGATGCCGGTGCCCGCCGCCACGAGGTTCAGGTTGGTCAGCATGCGCGCAACTTCCGCCACCACCCGGGGGCGCACGCCTTCCTCGTCGCACAGGGCCAGCAGGTTGGCGTACAGGCCCGGGGCACCCGGACGGCGCACCAGGATCATGGGCTCGCCCTCCAGGTCCGCGATGCGGATGGCCAGCGGCTTGCCGCGCCGCTGGCGCAGCGCCAGCGGGTGGTCGATGGGCAGGGCCACCATGGCGGGCTCGTGCTGCAGGGTGTCGAACGCCAGGCCCTCGGGGCGGGCCACCGGCACGCGCAGCAGGCCGCAATGCAGGCGGTCCCCAGCCACGGCCTCGGTGATCTCGGCGGCGTTGTTCTCGCCGATCTCCAGCACCAGACCGGGGTGCCGCGCGCGGCACTCGCGCAGGGCGAATGGCGTGAACTCGTGCGCGGCCGCCGAGCTGGTGAAGGCGATGGCCAAGCGCCCGGTCTTGCCCTCGGCCAGCAACTGCATGCGGCCTTGCAGCGCATCGAAGTCGTGCACAAGGCGCGTGGCGTCGACCTGCAGCGCGCGGCCCGCTTCGGTCAGTGCCACGCCCTTGGCATGGCGTTTGAACAGGGCCATGCCCACGGTGCTTTCGAGCGCCTTGATCTGCTGGCTCAGCGGTGGCTGGGCCATGCCCAGCTGCTCGGCGGCGCGGGTCATGTGCCCGGCTTCTGCCACGGCGAGAAAGTAGCGGAGCTGGCGGATGTCCATGTCAGCAGTGCAATGGCTCAGGGAGCGGGTTCATATGCAAATCGTATCGGAGATTGGAGATTTGCCTATTTGACGTATCGGAGCCCCGTTTCTACGATGCGCAGCAGCTGCCCACCGCCACCATCATTTCAACGGAGACCTTCCCATGACTGCTTTGCCGCCGCTTCGCGCCTGGCCGCGCCGGACCGTGGCCGTACCGGCCGCCCTGGCAGCCGCCGTCTTTTTGGCTGGCTGCGCGCCGGTTGCCACCCAACCCCAGGCGGTGGCGGAGGCCGCGCCCGCCGCCACGCCCTGCCCCAAGGACCTGGCGCCCATTGCCCGCTGCCTGTCGGGCCAGGATTCCGCAGGGGCTTACTACCTCATCGCCATGCCGCAGCAGTGGAACGGCCACCTGGTGCTGCACGCCCACGGCGGCCCGGCGCTGGGCGCGCCCAGGATGGAGCGCGCGGTGGAGGACCTGGAGCGCTGGTCCATCATGGTCCGTGCGGGCTACGCCTGGGCGGGCAGCACCTTCCACCAGGGCGGCGTGGAGGTGCGCGCGGCGGCGGAAGATACCGAGCGCCTGCGCAAGATCTTCGTGCAGCAGGTGGCCCGGCCGCAGCGCACCATCCTGCACGGCCAGTCGTGGGGCGCCAGCGTGGCGGCCAAGGGGGCCGAGATGTTCCAGGCCACGGCCGGCGACCAGCGCCCCTACGATGCCGTGCGGCTGACCAGCGGCGTGCTCGCGGGTGGCACCCGCTCGTACGACTTCCGCACCGATCTGCGCGTGGTCTACCAGTACCTGTGCAACAACCACCCCCGCCCCACCGAGGCGGCGTACCCGCTCAACATCGGCCTGCCGCGCGATGCGGCCATGACGCAGGCGGATCTGGCGGCGCGCGTGAACGAATGCCTGGCGCTGAACCGGCCCGCTGCAGAGCGCACGCCCGAGCAGCAGCGCAAGGTCAAGACCATCGTGGATGTGATCCGCATCCCCGCCAGCTCCATCCAGGGCCACATGAACTGGGCCACGTTCCACTACCGCGACGTGGTGCAGCACCGCACCGGTGGCGCGAGCCCGTTTGGCAACCGGGGCGTGCAGTACAAGGGCTCTCCCGACGATGCGGCCCTGAACGCCGCCGTGCTGCGCTACCGCGCGGACCCGGCCGCCGTGGCGCGGTTTGCGCAGGACACGGACCTCGGTGGCCGCATTCCCGTGCCCGTGCTCACCGTGAAAGGCGTGGAGGACCCCACGGCCTTTGTCGAGCTGGATGCGGCTTTCAAGGCCACCATGGAGCAGGGCGGCAGCGCGGTGCGCCTGGTGCAGACCTTCACCCAGCACCATACCCACAGCTACCTGAGCGATCCCACCTACCCGGCGCTGATGACCGCCCTGCTGCGCTGGGTGGACGAGGGCGTGAAGCCCACGCCCGAGCGCATCGCTGCGCAGTGCCCGGCCTTCGAGGCGCAGTTCGGCAAGGGCTGTGCGTTCCTGCCTGCTTACCTGCCCGCGGCGCTGAACACCCGCGTGGCCGACCGCGACCGGCCCTGATCCTGGGGCGGTAGCCACGCCACTTACTTGTCTCCACCGCCTGCGACATGAACGGTGGCTCCGCTGCGGGCCGCCTTGTCATCCTGGTGTGGTCGGGCAATGAAAAAAGGCCCCGACGGGCGGAGCCTTTTTAGGGGGCGGGCGGCTTGGCTGGTTGTTTACGCAGCCACGGTCTTCAGCGCCGCGTTCAGCGTCTTGCTGGGGCGCATCACGGCGTCCAGCTTGGCGGTGTCGGGCAGGTAGTAGCCGCCGATGTCGGCGGGCGCACCCTGCACCGCGGCCAGCTCGGCCACGATGGTCTGTTCGTCGGCGGCCAGTTGCTTGGCCAGCGGCGCGAACAGCTTGGCCAGGTCGGCATCGTCGGTCTGCGCGGCCAGTTCCTGCGCCCAGTACAGGGCCAGGTAGAACTGGCTGCCGCGGTTGTCGAGCTGGCCGGTCTTGGGCGAAGGGTTCTTGTTGTTGTCCAGGAGCTTGCCGGTAGCGGCATCCAGCGTCCTGGCCAGCACCTTGGCCTTGGCGTTGCCGGTCTTCAGGCCCAGGTCTTCCAGCGACACGGCCAGCGCCAGGAACTCGCCCAGCGAATCCCAGCGCAGGTGGTTTTCTTCCACCAGCTGCTGCACGTGCTTGGGGGCCGAGCCGCCCGCGCCGGTTTCATACATGCCGCCACCGGCCATCAGGGGCACGATGGACAGCATCTTGGCCGAGGTGCCCAGTTCCATGATGGGGAACAGATCGGTCAGGTAGTCGCGCAGGATGTTGCCGGTGGCGCTGATGGTGTCCTGGCCGCGGATCACGCGCTCCAGCGTGTAGCGCATGGCGCGCACCTGGCTCATGATCTGGATGTCCAGGCCCGTGGTGTCGTGCTCGTGCAGGTACATCTTGACCTTGGTGATCAGCTGCGCCTCGTGCGGGCGGTAGGCGTCGAGCCAGAACACCACGGGCATGCCGGAGTTGCGCGCGCGGTTCACGGCCAGCTTCACCCAGTCGCGGATGGCGGCGTCCTTGACCTGGCACATGCGCCAGATGTCGCCGGCTTCCACGTTCTGGGAGAGCAGCACTTCGCCGGTGGCCAGATCGGTGATGTTGGCCACGCCGTCTTCGGTGATCTCAAACGTCTTGTCGTGCGAGCCGTACTCTTCGGCCTGCTGGGCCATCAGGCCCACGTTGGGTACCGTGCCCATGGTCTTGGGGTCGAACGCGCCGTGCCACTTGCAGAAGTTGATGATCTCCTGGTAGATGCGGGCAAAGGTCGATTCGGGCATCACGGCCTTCACGTCCTTCAGGCGGCCGTCGGCGCCCCACATCTTGCCGCCGTTGCGGATCATCGCGGGCATGGACGCGTCCACGATGATGTCGTTGGGCGAGTGGAAATTGGTGATGCCCTTGGCCGAATCGACCATGGCCAGCTCGGGGCGGCCTTCGTGGCAGGCGTGCAGGTCTTTCAGGACTTCTTCGCGCTGGGCCGTGGGCAGCGTGGCGACCTTTTCGTACAGGTTGGCCATGCCGTTGTTCACGTTCACGCCCAGCTCTTCGAACAGCTTGCCGTGCTTGGCGAACGCGTCCTTGTAGAAGATCTTCACGCAGTGGCCGAACACGATGGGGTGGGACACCTTCATCATCGTGGCCTTCACATGCAGCGAGAACATCACGCCGGTCTTGCGCGCGTCTTCGATTTCCTTTTCGTAGAACTCGACGAGCGCCTTCTTGCTCATGAACATGCTGTCGATGATTTCGCGGTCCAGCAGCGAGACCTTGGGTTTGAGCACCACGGTCTTGCCGCTCTTGGTGATCAGCTCCATCTTCACGTCGCGGGCGCGGTCCAGCGTCATGGACTTTTCGCCATGGTAGAAGTCGCCGGCGTGCATGTGCGACACGTGCGAACGCGAGGCCTGGCTCCAGTCGGCCATGCTGTGCGGGTTCTTGCGCGCGTATTCCTTCACGGCCTTGGGGGCGCGGCGGTCGGAGTTGCCTTCGCGCAGCACGGGGTTCACGGCCGAGCCGATGCAGCGGGCATACCGCGCGCGGATCGCCTTTTCTTCTTCGGTCTTGGGATCTTCCGGGTAGTCAGGGATCGCATAGCCCTTGCCCTGCAGCTCCTTGATGCAGGCCTGCAACTGGCCCACCGAGGCGCTGATGTTGGGCAGCTTGATGATGTTGGCATCGGCCTGCAGGGTCTTCTTGCCCAGCTCTGCCAGGGTGTTGGGCACCTTCTGTTCGGCGGTCAGCGATTCGGGGAACTCGCCCAGCACGCGCGCGGCCACGGAGATGTCGCTCTCGGTCACGTTGATGCCCGCAGGCGCCGCAAAGGTGCGGATGATGGGCAGGAAGGAAGCCGTGGCCAGACGGGGTGCTTCGTCGGTCAGGGTGTAGATGATGGTCGGTTGCTGGGTCGTCATGGCTTGTCTCACGAAACAGAGTATGTAAATGTCCCCGGCCGGGTCGCAGCGGGGCCAAACGCGGATGCTCTCTGATTCTCCTTCCTTGCGGCGTTCCGTGCCCCCTGTTTTTGCAATCGAATCCCATAATGCAAAATTTACCGACGGGTAAAGCCTTTTTTTTCATGGCGGGCCCGGCCGAGGCGCCCCTGAAACGCGGGCTCAGGCGCTGGCCGGCCGGCGCGGCACTTCGCGGACCCGGTCTCCAGCCACCGCGAACCGCCGCGCGGACGGGGGCACCGGCTGGCTGGACATGCCCGTGAAAGCCCCGAACGCGGGCAGCACCAGAAGCCCCGGCTGCCACGCGAAGCACGGCAGGCGGACCGTGTCCCGCGCAGGGCCCTGCAAGGTGGCCACCGGGTGCCAATGCCCTGCCAGCACCGTATCGCCCGGCCCCGCCTGCGGATGGTGGCAGGCCAGCACCCCGGCCCCCTCCACGGGCCGCCAGGGCTCATCGGCCACATCGACGCCCAGCGGCGCGGGTGGGTCGCCCGCATGCAGGTCGTGGTTGCCGCGCACCAGGGTCATGCGGATGCGGGCGTGGCGCTCGCGCCAGGGCAGCAACTGGTTCCACAGCGGCGCGCCGGCGCCGCTGCGCGCGTGCAGAAAATCGCCCAGGAAGACCAGGTGTCCGGCGCCCGTGGCCGCCAGCACCGCGTCGAGCCGGGCCAGGTTGTCGGCCGTGGTGCCATGCGGCACGGGCTGGCCCGCGCGGCGGAAGGTGGCGGCCTTGCCGAAGTGCACGTCGGCCACGAAGGCCGTGCGCGCAGCGGGCCACCACACGGCCCGCTGGGGCAGCAGCCACAGGGCAGTGCCGCAGGGCAGGGTGATGGCCTGGGCGCCTGGGGGAGGTGCGGTGGGTGAAGGGGCGAAAGAAGGGTCTGCGTTCACGGGCAAGGTCGGTCGTCGAGGTGCTCAGAATCCATGGCGCCTTCTCGGTCGGCGGGGCGTGTCGCCGGCATCGCCTCGGCGCGCGCGCCGGGGCGACGCGGTGGCCCCGTCGGGCACGTCCCAGGCCATGTCGGCCGGGGCCACGGGATGGTCGGCGTGGTGGGTGCCGGTGGTGTCGTCGGCGGCCTTCTCCAGCGCCTGCACCATGCGCGCCAGGCGGTCGGCCAGCGTTTCGGTGCTCAGGCGCTCGCGAAAGCGCTCCACCATCAGCGGCAGGGCGAATGGGGTGGGGCGCGTGAGGGCATGGACGGACAGGGTCTGCGCCTGCATGCCGCGCAGGGTGCGGGCCAGGCGCTCCATGTCCAGCTCGTTGGCCAGCAGCTCGGCGCGGGCCTGGGCCAGCAGCAAGTTGTCCGGGTCGTACTGGGCGAACACGTCGTAGTACAGCGAGGACGATGCCTGCAGCTGGCGGCTGCTGCGCTGCTCGCCCGGGTGGCTCTGGAAGATGAGGCCGGCGATGCGCGCGATCTCGCGAAAGCGCCGGCGTGCCATCTCGGTCGCGTTCAGGCTGGCCAGCACTTCGTCCTCCAGCCCGCTGCCGATGGTGGTGTGCGTGCCCTCGCCGATCAGGCGCGGCAGCAGCGCGGCCCAGTCCACGGGCTTGGCGGACAGCAGCTCCAGCCCATAGTCGTTGACCGCGATGGAGAAGGTGTTGGGCACCTGCTGCGACGCGCGCCAGGCCAGCAGCCCCGCCAGGCCCAGGTGCACCAGGCGGCCGGCCAGCGGGTACAGGTACAGGTGCCAGCCCTCGCGGGTGTGCAGGGTTTCGGCCACCAGGCGGCCGGGCGTGGGCAGGGCCGACCAGGCGTGCTGCAGCGCGAGCAGCGGCTGGGCGCACAGCATCTCGGGCGAGGCGTACACACCGCGCTCGGCCTGCTCCAGCATCTCCAGCATGGCGTCGGCCAGCGTGTTCGACAGCGGCATGCGCCCGCCGTTCCAGCGCGGCAACGCGGCGCTGCCCTTGGGCGCCACGCGCACGTAGGCGGTCATCTGCTGGGTGCGCACCAGCTCCAGCAGGCGGCCCGCGAACATGAACACGTCGCCCTTGCGCAGCCGCGCGATGAAGCTCTCTTCCACCGACCCCAGTCGCCCGCCGCTCACGAACTGCACCTGCATGCTGGCGTCGCTCACGATGGTGCCGATGTTGCTGCGGTGCCGGCGCGCCAGCCGCGCATCGGGCACGCGCCACACCCCTTCCTCGTCAGGCACGGCGCGCTGGAAGTCGGGGTAGATGGCCAGCGAGGCGCCGCCCTGGCGCACGAACTGCAAGGCCCATTGCCAGTCGTTGTCGGCCAGTGCCGCATAGGCCGGCGCGCGGCGCACTTCGGCCAGCAGCTCGGCAGGCACGAAGCCGCCGCCCAGGGCAATGGTGACCAGGTGCTGCACCAGCACGTCGAGTGGCGCGCGCGGCGTGTGCCGGTCTTCGATGCGGCCCTGGGCCAGCGCGTGGCGCGCGGCGGCGGCCTCCACCAGCTCCAGGCTGTGCGTGGGCACCAGCGTGATGCTCGACGTGCGCCCCGGCGCGTGGCCCGAGCGGCCCGCGCGCTGCACCAGTCGCCCCACGCCCTTGGCCGAGCCGATCTGCAGCACCTGCTCCACGGGCAGAAAGTCCACGCCCAGGTCCAGGCTCGACGTGCAGACCACTGCCTTGAGCAGGCCGGCCTTGAGCCCGTTCTCCACCCAGGCGCGCACCTCCTGGCCCAGCGATCCGTGGTGCAGCGCGATGGTGCCCGCCCAGTCGGGCCGCGCCTCCAGCAGCGCCTGGTACCAGCGCTCGGCCTGCGAACGGGTGTTGGTGAAGACCAGGGTGGACGTACAGGCCTCGATGGACTGCACCACCTGCGGCAGCAGCGCCAGGCCCATGTGGCCGGCCCAGGCGAAGCGGTCCACCTTGGCCGGCAGCATCACGTCGACCTGCAGCGCCTTGTCGATGCGGCCCTGTACCAGCACGGCGGGCGGCACTGCGGGGGCATCGTGGACCGGGCGGGGCAGCAGCGTATCCAGCGCCTCCTGCAGGTTGCCCAGCGTGGCCGACATGCCCCACACCTGCAGCGCGGGGTTCCAGCCCGACAGGCGCGCCAGCGCCAGCTGCGCCTGCACGCCGCGCTTGTTGCCCACCAGCTCGTGCCACTCGTCCACCACCACCAGCCGCACGTGGCGCAGGCGCTCGTGGGCATCTGCCCGTGCCAGCAGCAGCGAGACGCTTTCGGGCGTGGTCACCAGCAGCGTGGGCAGGCGCCGGTCCTGTGCGGCGCGCTCGCCGCTGGCGGTGTCGCCGGTGCGCAGGCCGCTGGTCCAGTCCGGCGCCAGATCGGGCAGGGGCGCGACCAGCGCACGCAGCGTATCGGCCGCCAGGGCGCGCATGGGGGTGATCCACAGCACCGTGAGCGGCGGCGCCGCCGCGCGGCGTGTGCGCAGGGCCGTGCGCGCACTGGCGTCTGCAGCGGGTGCCACGGGCGCGCCTGCCAGCGCCAGGTGCTGCAGCGCGCCCAGCCACACGGCATAGGTCTTGCCCGCGCCGGTGGTGGCATGCAGCAGCCCTGAGCGGCCTTCGCCCATCGCGCGCCACACCTCCTGCTGAAAGCCGAAGGGCTGCCAGCCGCGCGATGCCATCCAGCCTGCGGCCGCGCTCGCGGCCACCGTGGGCAGCGGCTTGCGCGGGCGGCGGGCCGTGCTCATGCGGCAGTGTCCTGCCCTGGCAGCAGGGCCACCAGGGTCTGCAGGGTATCGGCCTCAGCCACGGTCTTGTCCTGGCGCCAGCGCAGCATGCGCGGGAAGCGCACGGCGATGCCGCTCTTGTGGCGCGGGCTCCTGCCGATGCCCTCGAAGCCCAGCTCGAAGACCATGGTCGCATCCACGCTGCGCACGGGGCCGAAGCTCTCGCGCGTGGTCTTGCGGATGATGGCGTCCACTTGGCCGATCTCCACGTCCGTCAGGCCCGAATAGGCCTTGGCGAACGGCACGAGCTGCCGGTCGGGGTCATCGGGCGGCCCGTTCCACACGGCAAAGGTGTAGTCGCTGTACAGGCTGGCGCGGCGGCCGTGGCCGCGCTGGGCGTAGATGAGCACCGCGTCCACGCTCATGGGGTCGATCTTCCACTTCCACCACACGCCCACGTCCTTGGTGCGGCCCACGCCGTAGTGCGCCTGGCGGTGCTTGAGCATGAAACCCTCGGTGCCCATGCCGCGCGCGGCTTCGCGCTGGCGCGCCAGGTCCGGCCAGTCGGCGCCCTGCAGCAGCGTGCTCAGGCGCAGGCCCGGTTGCGCGGCGGGAGCGATCGCCGCCGGGTCGGGCTGCAGCGTGGCCTCCAGCAGAGCGCGGCGTGCCTCTTGGGGCTGCTGGCGCAGGTCCTGCCCCGCATGTTCAAGCAGGTCGTAGGTGACCAGCACCACGGGCAGCTCGCGCAGCAACTTGGGTCCCAGGGTCTTGCGGCCCAGGCGCTTTTGCAGGTCGGCGAAGGGGCGGGGCTGGGGCTCATCGGGCAGCCACACCAGCATCTCGCCGTCCACGACCGTGCCATCGAGCAGGGCCGCCATCGCGGCATCGGCCAGTTCGGGAAAGCGGTCGGTCACCAGCTCCTCGCCGCGCGACCAGACCCACACCGCGCCCGCACGCCGCACGATCTGCGCGCGGATGCCGTCCCACTTCCACTCCACCATCCAGTCACCGGGCGCGCCGAGCAGCGCAGGCATCTCGGCCACGGGCTGGTTGAACGGGTGCGCCAGGAAGAAGGGGTAGGGCTGGCCCGCCATGCCCGCATCCACGGCGGCGCCCGCGTCGCCATCCGCGGCCTCCTGCACGGGCGCCACCAGCGCCTCGTAGTCGTCCGCCCGGGGCTGCCGGCCGATCTGCGTGTAGCCCATGAGCCGGTGCGCGATGCGCTTGGGGTCCAGCGCGCTCACCGTGGCCAGCGCCTGGGTCACCTGCAGGCGCGACACCCCTACGCGAAAATTGCCGGTGATGAGCTTGAAGTACACAAAGCGCTGCTCCGGCGCCAACATGTCCCACTGCGAGCGCAGGCGGGCGTCGGCCTCCTCGGGCGGCAGGGCGCGCAGGGGCAACAGCTGGGCCATCCACTCGGCCAGCGGCAGGTCCACCGGCTGCGCCGGCGGTGGCAGCAGCAGGGCCAGTGTTTCGGCCAGGTCGCCCACGGCCTGGTAGCTTTCTTCGAACAACCATTCGGGCAGTTCGGCCGCCTCCTGCGCCAGGGCCTTCAGCCGCTTGGTGGGCACCATCTGGCGCGGTTTGCCCCCGGCCAGGAAGTAGGTGGCCCAGGCAGCATCGGCCGGCGGTGCCACGCGCAGGTAGGCCACCAGTGCCGCCAGCTTGGCAGACTGCCCGGTGGTGGCATCGAGCGCCTGGAACAGCTGGGCAAAGGCCTTCATGCAGCAGCCTCGGGAGCCGTTGCATCGGCCTGCGCTGGCGGCGCAGCACCTGCATCATCCTCGTTGTCGTCGGCGCCGTACTCGGTCACGAACACCTGCGCATCCAGGCCTTGCTCGCACAGCCAGCGCACCATCACCTCGGTACTGCCGTGGGTGACGATGATGCGCTCGGCCCCCGTGGCGCCGATGGCCTTCTGCAGGCTCGGCCAGTCCGCATGGTCGCTCATCACGAAGCCCCGGTCCACGCCGCGGCGGCGGCGCGCGCCGCGCACCAGCATCCAGCCGCTGGCAAAGGCATCGGAATGCTCGCCAAAGCGCTTGAGCCAGGGCGTGCCCGCCGCCGAGGGCGGCGCCAGCACCAGCGCGCGGCGCAGCTCGGCCTTGGTGACGCCCGGGTCCGTCACGCGCAGGGTGGGCGGCAGCGCCACCCCTGCTGCGCGGTACACCGCATTGAGCGGGTCCACCGCGCCATGCACGACGATGGGGCCGATGCCCGCATCCACCCCGTGCAGCAGCCGCTGCGCCTTGCCGAAGGCATAGGCATACAGCACGCTGGCCTTGCCGGCGGCCGCATTCGCGGCCCACCAGGCATTGATGTCGGCGAACAGCGCGGGCTGCGACGGCCAGCGGTAGATGGGCAGGCCGAAGGTCGATTCGGTGATGAAAGTATGGCAGCGCACCGGCTCGAACGGCGGGCAGGTGCCGTCGTCCTCGAGCTTGTAGTCGCCCGAGGCCACCCACACCTGGCCGCCATGTTCCACCCGCACCTGGGCCGATCCCAGCACATGCCCCGCCGGGTGCAGCGACAGGCGCACGCCGTGGTGGTCGATGGTGTCGCCATAGGCCAGCGTCTGCAGATCGATATCGGCTCCGAGTCGGTTGCGCAGCGTGCCTTCGCTGTCCTGGTGCGCCAGGTAGTGGGCCGAGCCCATGCGCGCATGGTCGGAATGCGCATGCGTGATCACGGCCCGGCTGACCGGCCGCCAGGGGTCGATGTAGAAATCCCCGGCCGGGCAGTACAGGCCTTCGGGGCGGTGGACGATGAGGTCGCTGGGGGGCACGGTCAGGGCATCGTAGGGGGCACGCCCCATCCGGGGGGCGGGCTGGGGATTGTAGAAAGAGGTTTTGTCCCTAAAATTTAGATAAAAATGACTTCCAGCGCTTATCCATCAAGCGCCAATAGCTATCAAAAAATGAGTAAACCGCAATCTGCCTGCTGTGCAGGCGGATAGTTCGTTGCGCCATCCCATCATCCTGCGTGGACCTCCCCTGTCTGCAGGCCAATACCGCTTTCGTATGCACACAGAAATCGCCCGCCCGTCAGACGCCGCCGCCATCGCGGCGGTGCTGCGCGAGGCCGCGCAGTGGCTGGTAGACCGCCAGATGCCGCTGTGGGCCGTGTCCGATTTCAGCGAGGAACGTGTGCAGCAGGATGTGGATACCGGCCACTTCCTGGTGGCCAGGGTGGGCGATGACGTGGCGGGCGTGGTGCGCTGGCAGCGCGAAGACCCCACTTTCTGGCCGGATGCGGAACCAGGCACCTCCGCCTTCCTGCACAAGCTGGCCGTGCGGCGGGCATGGGCGGGGCAGGGGGTGTCTGCCGCGCTGCTGGCGTTCGGGCGCGAGCACGCCCGCAGCCTGGGTGTGCGTTACCTGCGGCTGGACTGCGTGGCCGATCGGCAGCCGCTGCGCGCACTCTATGAGGGCTTTGGTTTTACCCTGTACGACTGTGTGCTGAAAGGCCGCAGGGAATTTGCGCGATACCAGATCGCGTTGTAGGCAGCGTGGGTGCCTGCCGTCCACCAAGGAGCAATGCATGCGCCGTGTTTGTGTGTTCTTCCAGTTCTTCCTGCTGTGGTTGGGGGTGGCTGCCCTGGCCGTTGCGCAGGATGGCAGCCCAGCCCCCCGCACCAATGCCTTCAACGACCCCTTCGTACAGGTCACCAGCGCCATCCCGCAATGCCCCGTGCCCGAGGGCCCGCTCTACACCGACGCCGAGGTGCGCGAGCTGGCGCACACGCGCTCGCAGCATGGCGGCAGCTGCCACCGCGTGGGGCGCTGCCGGCTGCCCAACTCCTACCTGTACGACGCGGAGCTCATCCCGCGCGTGCAGCGCTATATCCGCGAGGAGGGGCGCTTTGACGACACCAGCGTCTGGGTGCTGGGCGAGCGGCGGCTGGTCACGCTGATGGGCTGCGTGCAGTCCGAGGCGCAGTCGCAGGCGCTGGAGAAAGCCGTGGGGCTGGTGGATGACGTGATGGGTGTCATCAACCTGCTGCAGGTGGGCACGGCGCGCGCGGGCGCGCGCTACCCGCTCGCGCCCGCGCGCCCCTGACGGGGCTTCATTCACAGCGGTGGGACCCGGTGCGACCAGGGGTCGGCCTGTTCCAGTTCATAGGCCAGTGCGAACAGCGTCTGCTCGTCGCCGACCCGCGCCGCGAAATGGTTGCCGATGGGCAGGCCGCGCGCGCTCAGCCCCAGCGGGACCGACATCGCCGGCGTGCCCGCCACGTTGTGCAGCGGCGTGTACGACGCATAGCGCATCAGCCGGGCCCACAGCGTGGCGCCGGGCACGGTGGGGGCAAGCCACCCCAGCGGTGGCGGCTCGCTGGCGGCCACCGGGCTGAGCACGACATCCACGGCGTCGAACCAGGCATTCACCTGCGCGCCCACGGCGGCAAAGTGCGCGCCGGCGCGTGCCGCCGCGCCGGCGGGGAGCGCGCGCGCGTGCCCTGCCAGGTGCAGGGTCCAGGGCTCCAGCAGCGTGTCGGGCGGGCGGCCCGTGCCCTCGGCCTGCTGCAGCGCCCGCTCGGCGCCGCCGCTCCAGGCCACCATGAAGGCATCGAAGAACCGCTCGCCGTCGATGCCGTGCGCAAAAGGCAGAACCTGGTGCCCAAGCCGTTCGCACAGCCGCGCGACCCGGGTGACTTCCTGCAGCACGGCGGGGTCCGGCATCTCGCCAAAGAGGTTCTGCGGCGCGAAGCCAATGCGCAGGCGCCGGGCCGAGGGCCCGTGCACCGCGGGCATGGGCGGCAGCGGCGCGGCGCCATCGCCGCGCTGGTTCCACCAGAACAGCGTGGCGCTGTCGCGCACCGTGCGGCTCACCGCGTGGTCGACACCGGCATCGCGCGGGCCGGAGCCCTGCATGCGCGAGCGGCTGGGCTTGAGCCCGAACAGCCCGCAGCACGAGGCGGGGATGCGGATCGAGCCACCGCCATCCGTCGCGTGCGCCATGGGCAGCATGCCCGCGGCCACGGCCGCCGCGGCGCCGCCCGAGGAACCACCCGGGGAGTGCAGCGGGTTCCAGGGATTGCGGACCGGGCCGCCAAGCAGGGGTTCGGTGGTGGCGCTGAGCTGGAACTCGGGCGTTGCCGTCTTGCCGATGGCGATCAGCCCGCTGGCTTCGCAGCGCGCCACCAGCGGCGACGAGGCGCTGGAAAGTGCCGCCTCCGCCTGCAGGCGCGAGCCGCTGCGCCGGTGCGTGCCTTGCAGGTCGACCGCGTCCTTGTAGGCAAACGGCACGCCCCAGAAGGGCCCGGGGGAGGGCGGCCCCTGCCACTGGCCGCGGGCCCGGTCGGGGCAGAGTTCCACCAGCGCCTGCAGCCTGGGATTGACGTCCGCCACGCGCGCCAGGCTGGCCTGCACCAGCTGCGCGGGTTGCAGATGGCCCGCCCGCACCAGCGCTGCCTGGGCCGTGGCATCGAGCGCCAGCAGGCCGTGGGTGGCGCCGCGGGCGAAAGCGGGGCGCAGGGGGGCGCCCAGTGCGGTCAGGCCCATCAGGCCCAGAAGATCTCGTCGTTGCATGGTGTGTTTGCACAGGGAATGAAGGAGAGGGCCATCGTCCCTGGGCCGGGCCGCGCCAGCTTGTATAAAAGCGCCATGGCCGCGCTTTTTTGCTACCACCTGCTGCCCGCCTGCCTGGGCGATATCGACGAACGCCCCCACGCGCTGCTGGCGCGGGCCGTGCGCACGCAGATGCAGGGCTTCGTCACCCACCAGGCATATGTGGCGCAGGTGCTGCGCGGCGGCCCGCAGGCGCGCGGGCAAGAGGCCCGGCGGGAGGCGCGCCTTGCGCTGCTGTGTGCGCTGGACCTGAACCCGGTGCAGGCGCTCCTGGCGCCCTCGGCCGCCGTGGGCCGTGGGCCCTCTGCGTTCGTGGACCGCTGGAACGCCTACAACCGGATGGCGCCCCTGGGCGTCAACACGCAGCTCGATGGCCAGGGCGCGCTGCGGCGGGAATCCCCCATGCTGCCGGACCGCGCCCTGCGTGCCGCGGCGCAGCGCAGTGCGGACATCCGCGCGGGCATTGCCGCCTCGTGCGTGAGCGTGCTGGCGCGCGGCGGCACCAGCGGCAGCCCGGCGGATGCGCCGCGCACGCTGCAGTCCCTGGCGCGGCGGCTGGGGTGCGCGAACGAGGTGCTGGACCTGCTGGCCTGGTGGCGCGAGGAGCCTGCCCTGGCCCTGCCCGACGCCGCCCGCCGCCTGGGTCGCAGCGCGCGCCAGCTGCAACGCGATCTGGCCCGGCACGGCCTGGGCTTTGCCACGCTGCGCCAGGCCGCCCGCATCGAGCACGCGCAGCAGGCCCTGCTTGGCGGCACGGCCAGCCTGACGGGCATCGCGCATGCCGCGGGGTTCTTCGACTCCGCGCACTTCGTGCATGGCTGGCAGCGTGCCTGTGGCGTCAGCCCCAGCCAGTACCGGCAGCTGGCCGGTCGCCTGGACGCCCGGGGCTCCCTCTGCGCCCCGGGGACCGTGCGCAGAGGGGTGGATGTCGTGGAAAACGCGCAATAGGTTTGGCGGTCCGCTGCGGCATATTGCGGCTTCCATCCCTGCAAAGGAAAACATATGCCCCGTAGGTTCCAGAGCTTCCTTCCTCACCTGTCTCCGCGCACTGTTGTGTCCCGCGTTGCCGCAGTGGCGCGGCACCCTGCGCACCCGCAGCCCGCCGCGCCCCGCGGGGCCGGCACCGCAAGGCCAGGCCGCCGCTGGCTCGTGCCCGCGCTGGCCATGGCGGCGTGGGTGGCCGCGATGCCGGGCGCGCACGCCAAGACGTTCCGCTGGGCCGGGTCCACCGACATCCAGTCCATGGACATCCACTCGCAGAACAGTGCCCTGGGCAATGGCATCCATGCGGCGGTGTACGAGTCGCTGGTGATGTTCAACAGCCGCACGCTCAAGGTCGAGCCGCTCCTGGCCACCTCGTGGCAGCAGGTCAGCCCCACGCAGTTGCGCGTGAAGCTGCGCCAGGGCGTGAAGTTCAGCGACGGATCGCCCATGACGGCCGACGACGTGGTGTATTCGCTGCAGCGCGCGATGAGCAAGACCTCCACCTACGCCATCTACACCCAGGGCATGGAGCGCATCGCCAAGGTCGACGGCGAGACCATCGACATCTTCCTGAAGAACCCCAACCCGGTGCTGCTCAACCAGCTGACCGAGCTGCGCGTGATGAGCAAGGCCTGGGCCGAGAAGAACAATGCCGTGGAGCCCAAGGACATCAAGTCCAAGGACGAGACCTTCTCGCACCGCAATGCCATGGGCACCGGGCCCTTCGTGCTCAAGGAATGGGTGCCCGACCAGAAGCTGGTGTTTGCCGCCAACCCGCAGTGGTGGAACGCGGGCAAGACCGAGGGCAACGTCACCGAGATCGTCTACACACCCATCAAGTCCGAGGCCACGCGCGTCGCGGCCCTGCTCTCGGGCGAGGTCGACATGGTGCGCGACACCAGCCTGCAGGACCTGGAGCGCCTCAGGGCCAACCCGAGCATCAAGGTGATGGAGATGGTCGAGAACCGCACCATCTACCTGGCCCTGGACCAGTTCCGCGACGAGCTGCCGGGCAGCAGCGTCAAGGGCAAGAACCCGCTCAAGGACCTGCGCGTGCGCAAGGCGCTGTACCAGGCCATCGACGTGGCCACGCTGCAGCGCGTGACCATGCGCGGCATGTCCAAGCCCACGGGCGCCATCGTCTCGCCCCTGGTCAACGGCTGGACGGAGGCGGTGGACAAGCGCCTGCCCTACGACACCAACGCGGCCAGGGCGCTGCTGGCCGATGCGGGCTACAAGGACGGCTTCGAGGTCGATTTCGCCTGCAGCAACAACTCCATCATCCAGGACGAGAACCTGTGCCAGGCCATCACCTCGATGTGGGCGCGCGTGGGCGTCAGGGCCAAGCTGCGCACCATGCCCTCCATCACCTACTACCCCATGGCCCAGCGGCACGAGGCCAGCATCACCCTGCTCAGCTGGGGCGTGCCGACCTTCGACGCGCTGTACACCCTGCAATCGCTCACCCGCACCAAGACCACGGGCGGCGATGGCAACTACAACCTGGGCCGCTACAGCAACGAACGCATGGACTACATCGTGGACCGCGTGAAGACCGAGACCGACCAGCCCGTGCGCAACCGCCTGCTGACCGAAGGCCTGCAGCTGCAGAACGACACCGTGGCCAACATCCCCCTGCACAACCAGATGCTGGCCTGGGCGATGAAGAAAAATGTCGAGCTGGTGCAACGCCCCGACAACCGCATCGACTGGCGTCTGATCAAGGTGAACTAACCCCCTGAGTCGCTTCGCGTCATCCCTCTTTCTCTCAAATCGCTGCTCGATTTGGGAAGGGGGACGCCCCCAGCGCGGCGGGGCGGCCCTTGCGCGGGGGCACTGGCGTCGGGCGCGCCAGTTGCGTCGGCTTGCGCTTGCTGGTGATGCGGGTTCTGAGGGCCTCCTGCGCGATGGAAGGTCAGACAGCGTCGAGCGGAAACACCGGCCGGCGCACGTGCTTGAACGGAAACAGCGCATAGTTGGAACTGGTCACGCCGGTAGGGCTGTCGCATTCGACCAGCGCATGCGACAGCGGCACGAACACCGGGCGGCAGTACATGCGCGACTTGAGCAGCACGAAGCGGTGCGCCGTGGGGTCCACCCCCACGCACGAGAACACCCCCAGGTCCCAGGGCTCGTGCGTCTTCTCGGTCACCACGATGAGGGCGCTGCCGGTGTCGAACAGCACGGTGCGCCCCATCGCGCAGCGCTGCCCGGTGTAGATGGGTCCGGTCACGGTGTACTCGCCGTCGCTGATGGCGCGCACCGTGCCGCTGAGCGCCACGGGCTCCTTGGAGACGTTGAGCTGGGTGAGCGGCACCTTGTTGCCCAGGCGCACGGTGCACTGCGCGCCCACGCCGGCCGCCACGAGTTCGGCCACGGCCTCGGGGTCGCACAGCGGGCCCACGGCGATGTCCGACAGGCCCTCGGCGAGCGCGGCCTGCAAGACATCCATGGAGTCGCAGGTGCCGCCGGACATGCAGTTGTCGCTGTGGTCCAGCAGCAGCACCGGGCGCTCGGCGCCTTGCGCCAGGGTCTGTGCGCGCTGCAGCGACTGCGCCAGGGGCTCGCTGTCGTAGACGAACTCGGTGCGCTCCTGCCAGATGGCGGCCGCGATGCGGTCGGCCACGGCCTGGGCTGCTTCGGGTGCATCGGCAAGGCCGGTGACCACCACGCTCATGAACGGCGCCTCGATGTCGGCCAGCGAGAACCCCGCGAACACCGACACGGCCGGCACGCCGTCGGCCTCGGCAGCGCGGGCGGCGTCCACCGCGCGCAGCATGGCGCCCTGCAGCGTGGTGCTGCGCAGGGTGTGGCCCATCATGGGCAACTGGTGCCAGCGCACGCTGTAGCGCGCCTGGCCCTGCAGCATGGCCAGCAGCAGGCGGCCCGCGTGCTCGCCGGTCTCGTACATGTCGATGTGCGGGTAGGTCTTGAAGCCGACCATCACATCCGCGTTGGCGACCATCTTGGGCGTGATGTTGCCGTGCAGGTCCAGCGCCACGCCGATGGGCACGCCGGGCGCCGCTGCGCGCACGCGCGCGAGCAGGTCGCCTTCGCCGTCGGGGCTGTTCTCGGCCACCATGGCGCCATGCAGGTCCAGCAGGATGGCGTCGCAGCCCGGCGCTGCCTCCACGATGCGGCGGGTCAGTTCTTCGTAGGCCGCGGCGTGCACCTTGCCGCTGGGGTTAGACATGGCCGACACCGGCGTGACCAGCGTGGCGCCCAGGCCCCGGGCCAGGTCGATGAAGGCCGCCATGGCCGTGCGCATGCCCAGGTTGTCGCGCAGGGCATCCTCGCCGTAGGTGGGCGCAAACGCCTCCAGGGGCGTGGGCACGGGCGAGAAGGTGTTGGTCTCGTGGTTCAGGCGGGCGATGAGGATCTTCATGCGGCGACCACCCGGGCGCTGCGCAGCATGGCCTGCAGCAAGACGTTGCACCCGGCCTCCAGGTGCTCGGGCTCCGCGTCCTCGATCTCGTTGTGGCTGATGCCGTCGGCGCAGGGCACGAAGACCATGGCCGTGGGCGCCAGGCGCGCCAGGTACACGGCGTCGTGCCCGGCACCGCTCACCACGTCCATGGCGCTGTAGCCCAGTGCCTGGGCATCGGCGCGCACGCCTTCGACCAGCGCGGGCGCAAACGGCTGCGGCGGGAAGTACACCACCTGCTCCACCGCGATGGGTGTGCGGTGGGCCGTGCCGATGCGCTCGCAGGCGGTGCGCAACTCCGCATCCATCTGCAGCAGCATGGCATCGTCGGCGGCGCGCAGGTCCACGGTCATGCGCACGCTGCCGGGGATCACGTTGCGCGAACTCGGGAACACCTCCAGCACGCCCACCGTGCCGCGCGCATGCGGTGCATGGGCCAGGGCGATGCGGTTCACCTCGGCCACCAGCGTGCTGGCGGCCAGCAGGGCATCGCGGCGCAGCGCCATGGGCGTGGGGCCGGCATGGGCCTCCATGCCCTGCACGCTCACGTCGTACCAGCGCTGACCCAGGGCACCCTGCACCACGCCGATCACGCAGCCGTTGGCCTCCAGCACCGGGCCCTGCTCGATGTGCGCCTCGAAATACGCGCCCACGGGCGGCGTGGGCCCGTGCTCGCCGTCATAGCCGATGACGGCCAGCGCCTCGGCCACGCTGGTGCCCTGCGCGTCGCGCTGGGCCAGCGCATGCTCCAGCGTGAAGGCGCCGGCGAACACGCCCGAGCCCATCATCACCGGCACGAAGCGCGAGCCCTCTTCATTGGTCCACACCGCCACCTCGATCGGGGCTTCGGTCACGATGCCCAGGTCGTTCAGCGTGCGCACCACCTCGATGCCGGCAAGCACACCGTAGTTGCCGTCGAACTTGCCGCCCGTGGGCTGGGTATCGACGTGGCTGCCGGTCATCACCGGGGGCAGGGCGTCGTTGCGCCCCGCGCGGCGCGCGAAGATGTTGCCGATGGCGTCGGTGCGCACGCTGCAGCCGGCCTCGCGCGCCCAGCGCACGAACAGGTCGCGGCCTTCGCCGTCCAGCGCGGTGAGGGCCAGGCGGCACACGCCGCCCTTGGGCGTGGCGCCTATCTGCGCCAGGTCCATCAGCGATTGCCACAGGCGCGCGCCGTTCACGCGCGGTTGCAGGGCAGGGGAGGGGGTCGTCGTCATGTCCACAGTCGAATTCCTGAAAAATCTATGCCAGGCCCACGCCCAGATAGCGGTCCTTGATGGCGTCGTCGGCGAGAAAGGCGGTGTTGTCCGCCTCGTGCACGATGGCGCCCTGCTCGATCACGTAATGCCGGTCGGCCAGCTGGGTGCAGACCTCCAGGTTCTGCTCCACCAGCAGGATGGCCACGCCCGCGGCCTTGATGGTCTTGAGCTGCGCCACGATCTCTTCCACGATCACCGGGGCAAGCCCTTCCACGGGCTCGTCCAGCATCAACAGGCGCGGCGCATTCATCAGCGCGCGGCCGATGGCCAGCATCTGCTGCTCGCCGCCCGAGAGCTGGCCGCCGCCATTGCCGCGCCGCTCCTTGAGGCGCGGAAAGATGCGGTAGATGTCCGGCAACTGCCAGGGCGAGCGCTTGCGCTGGCCCAGCAGCAGGTTCTCCTCCACCGTGAGCAGCTTGAAGATGCCCCGGTGCTCTGGCACCAGGCACACGCCGCGCTGGGCGATGGCATGCGTGGCCAGGCCCTGCACCTCGTCGCCCGCAAAGCGCACACGGCCCTGGGTGGGCGGAACCACGCCGCAGATGCTCTTGAGCGTGGTGGTCTTGCCCGCGCCGTTGCGCCCGAGCAGGGTGACCAGCTCGCCGTCGCCCACGCGCAGGTCCACGCCCTGCAGCACATGGCTCTTGCCGTAATGGGCGTGCAGCCCCTGGATGTCGAGGATCGTCATGCCGCCTTGCCCCCCGTGATCATGTTGCCCAGGTAGGCGCTGCGCACCCGGTCGTCGCTGCGGATCGCGTGCGGATGCCCTTCGGCCAGCACGCGGCCCTGTTGCATCACCGTCACGGTGTCGGAGATGTCCATCACGATGTTCATGTTGTGCTCGATGAGTACCACGGTGTGCTCGTCCTTGAGGCCCTGGATCAGCCGCTTCATGTCGTCCAGGTCGTCGATGCCCATGCCCGAGGTGGGCTCGTCCAGGAAGATGGCCTTGGGCCGTGCCGCCAGCGCCATGCCCACCTCCAGCCGGCGCTGCTGGCCGTGCGAGAGGTTGCCCACCGGCGTGTCGGCATGGCGCTCCAGCCCCAGGCGCGCCAGCACGCTGGCCACCACCTCGGCCTGCGAGCGCGCGCCCTGCGGCGCATGCCAGCAGTTGAGTGCATGGCGCGGCGCGGTGCCCTGGGCGGCCAGGCGCAGGTTCTCGCGCACGGGCAGAGTGAGGAACAGGCTGGTCACCTGGAAGGAGCGCGCCATGCCGCGCTGCACGCGGCGGTGGTCGGGCTCGTGCGTCACGTCGTGCCCGTCGAACACGATGCGCCCGCCGCTCACGTTCTTGGTGCCGGTGAGCATGTGGAACAGCGTGGTCTTGCCGGCGCCGTTGGGGCCGATGACCGAATGGACCGTGTTGGCGCGCACCTTGAGGTCCACGCCCGCCAGTGCGGCGAACTTGTCGTAGCGTTTTTCCACGCCCACGGCTTCGAGCAGGATGGGGGAGGGGGTTGCGGTGCTCATGCGTGGCCTCCTTGCGTGGCAGATGCGTCGGCCTTGCCGCCACGGCCCTTGCCGCCACGGCCCTTGCCGCGCAGCAGGTTCCAGGCCGACTCGCCCAGGCCCCACAGGCCGCGCTGCATGCCGAGGCTCACCACCATCAGCACCACGCCCAGGATCAGCAGCCAGCGCGGCCACAGCGTGGACAGCCAGTCGCCCACCAGCAGGTAGAAGGCCGAGCCGAGCAGCGAGGCCAGCAGGTTGCCCGTGCCGCCGATCACCGTCATGACGAGGATCATCTCGCTGGTGTGGTACTCGGCGCTCGCCAGCGGGGCGATGCCCGTCATCATGGCGTGCAGCGCGCCGGCCAGGCCCGTCACCGCGCCCGAGATCACGAAGGCCTGCAGCTTGAGCAGCTTGAGGTTGTAGCCGATGGCGCCCGCGCGCTCCTCGTTGTCGCGCACCGCCAGCAGCGTGCGCCCGAAGACCGAGGCCGACACCTTCTGCAGCAGCCAGAAGGCCACCAGGAACACCGTGGCCACGAAGCCGTAGTACTGCCAGGGCGAGGCCAGCGGCCACAGCGTGAAGCCGCCCACGGCCAGCGAGGGGCGCGGGATGTCCATCAGCCCGTTGTCGCCGCCCGTGATGCCAGGCATGGAGTAGGCGAGAAAGTAGAACATCTGCGCGAAGGCCAGGGTCAGCATCACGAAGTAGGTGCCGCGCTGGCGGATGGCCACCCAGCCCACGATGGCCGCGCCCAGCGCGCCCATCACCACGGCGAGCGCCAGGGCCAGCGGCATGGGCAGGGGCCAGCGCGTGAGCGTGAGGGCGATGGTGTAGCTGCCCAGGCCGAAGAAGATGCCCTGCCCGAAGGACAGCAGCCCGGTGTGGCCCAGCAGCAGGTTGCAGCCCATGGCGGCCAGGCCATAGATCAGCACCTCGCTGGCCAGCGAGCCCGATTGCATGGTCAGCGGCATCACCAGCACCACGGCCAGGGCCAGCAGCAGGTGGGAATTCTTGCGAAAAATCGTCATGGCGGTGTTCATCCTTTGCGGCCCAGCAGGCCATGCGGGCGCAGCAGCAGCACGGCGGCCATGGCGATGTAGATCATGAGCCGCGCCCCCTCGGGCCACACGGTGCTCATCACGCTCTGCACGATGCCGATCAGCAGGCCGCCGATCAGCGCCCCGGCAAAGCTGCCCATGCCCCCGACCACCACCACGATGAAGGCCACGCCCAGCGCCTCGATGCCCATGAAGGGCTCGGCCCCGCGCATGGGGGCGGCCAGCACGCCGGCAATCGCGGCGGTGGCCGCGCCCAGTGCGAACACCAGGCTGAAGATGCGGAACACGTTGATGCCGAGCAGCGAGACCATCTCGGTGGATTCGCTGCCCGCGCGCACCGCGCTGCCCAGGCGCGTGCCTTCGAGCACGTACCACAGGCCCACGGCCAGCACGGCGGTGAAGCCGATCACGAACAGCCGGTACTTGGGGTAGACGATGCCGCCCCACATGACCACGCCCTGCAGCAGGTCGGGCACCGGCACGCTGTCGCCGAGCGGGCCCCACTGCAGGATCACCAGCTCCTGGATGGCCAATGCCAGGCCCACGGTGACGAGGATGTGGAACTCGTGCGGCTTGGAATACACGTGGCGCAGCACCAGCTTTTCGGTGAGCCAGCCCAGGGCGCCCACGACCAGTGGCACCACGGCCAGCGCCAGCCAGAAGCTCAGGCCCCAGCGCGTCATCTGGAAGCAGAAGTAGGCGCCCAGCAGGTAGAACGCCCCGTGCGCGAAGTTCACGAAGCGCAGCAGGCCGAACACGATGGACAGGCCGACCGCCAGCAGGAAGTACAGCATGCCGATGCCGATCCCGTTGATGGCCTGTAGCAGGTAGATGTTCATGGGCGAGAGATGGAAGGAAAAATCCCAAGGCGCGCGGCTGCGGGCCGTGGAGGAGGGCGATGCGGCAGAGCTTGCGAGCGTCACCGCGGGTTTGCATTCAGCCGGATGGCCAGGCGGGAAGCCGCAGACAGTGCGTTAGCACGGCAAGGCTTCCCAGCGACGCCAGCCGGTTGAAGGCCAATACGTGTCAGGTGAGCTTGCAGCCGGTCTGGTCCAGGGGCAGGAAGGACTTGCCCGAGCTGACCACGTCCACGTAGTCGTCCTTGTTGGCCATCTTCGCCTTGGCCTTGCCCTTGAGCAGGTAGTAGTTCTTGAGCACCTGGTGGTCGCCCTTGCGGATCTCTTCGTCGCCCGTCAGGCCCTGGTACTTCATGCCTTCCATGGCGGCGATCACGGCCTTGGGCTCCACCGTGCCGGCCTTGATGATGCCGTCGATCATGAGCTTGGTGCAGATGTACGAGCCCGCCAGGCTGTAGTTGGGGTTGGACTTGAACTTGTCGTTGCTGCGCTTGACCAGGTCGAGGTTGAGCGGCGCATTGGCCGTGTGCCAGTACTGCGCGCCGAAGTAGATGCCTTCGCACAGGTCGGCGCCCAGCGACTCGAACTGCTCCAGCCCCGAGGCCCAGGCCACCAGGATGGTCATGTTCTTGTGCATGCCGAAGCTCACGGCCTGGCGCAGCGCGTCGGACGACTGCGAGCCGAAGTTGAGCAGCAGCAGCACGTCGGGCTTGGCGGCCATGGCGTTGGTCAGGTAGCCGCTGAACTCCTTTTCGGTCAGCGAGTGGTAGCTGTTGCCCACGTGCTCCAGGCCCTTTTCCTTGAAGATGTTCTTGGCGGCCGACAGCAGGCCGTCGCCGAACACGTACTGCGGCGTGATGGTGTACCAGCGCTTGGCCTTGGGCAGGGCCTCGGCCAGGGGGCGCACCGTCTGCTCGATGGCGCCGAAGGTGGGCACCGACCAGCGGAAGGTGGCGGCGTTGCAGTCCTTGCCCGTGATCTCGTCGGCGCCGGCGGTGGTGATGAAGATGCCGCCGGCCTTCTCGGCCTCCTTGCCCATGGCCAGCGATTCGGACGACAGGATGCCGCCCGCGAAAAAGCGCGTGCCCTGCTGCTGCGAGGACTCCTGCACCTTGCGCACGGCCGTGGCTGGCTTGCCTTCCGTGTCCAGCACCGTGTAGGCCAGGGGGCGCTTGAGGACCGTGCCGTACTGCTCGATGGCCAGCTTCATGCCCAGGTCGGCGAACTTGCCGTTGGCCGCGAACGCGCCCGACATGGGCACCGGGCAGCCGAACTGGATGGCACCGCTGGACTGCGCCCAGGCGCTCTGGGCCAGGCCCAGCGATGCGGGCAGTGCGCCCAGGGCAGAGAGTTGCAAGAGGTGGCGACGGTGCATGGGGGGCTCCTGTGGAGGGGTTGAGGCCGGTTGGCCGATAGCGGGGCACGGCTTGTGCAAAGCACACTGCGTGCCACCGCCGCAGAGCGTCGTTGGCGCTCATTTCTGCTATTTATAGTGATAAATAGAATAAACACCGTGCGTGGAAACCCTGCATCCCTTCCGCTGCCCCCTTGCGGTGCATACACTGCACCATGAGCGGTACTTCGCCGCGCGGAGGCACCGCCGTGGCTGCCGGCCGACCAACGACAATTCCCTGAACATGGCAACCAAAACGTCCACACAGAAGCCGCTCAAAGCCCTCAAGCGCCCCGACCTGGTGGCGCAGGAGATCAAGCGCCTCATCACCGAGAAGAACCTGAGCCCGGGCGACCGCCTGCCGCGCGAGAGCGAGCTGCAGGCGCAGTTCGAGGTGAGCAAGGGCACCATCCGCGAGGCGCTCAAGTCGCTGGAGGTGCAGGGGCTGGTGACCATCTCCACCGGCCCCTCGGGCGGGGGCACCATCGCCGAGGTGCCGCTGGACCGCACCCTGCAGTTCATGCAGAACTACCTGTTCTTCCAGGAAGTGACCATCGACAACATCTACGCCGTGCGCCAGTTCCTGGAGCCCGAGCTGGCCGCCGGCGCCGTGCCGCACCTGACCGAGGCCGATTTCGAGGCGCTGGAGCACTCCATCGCCTGCTGCGACCCGGCGTCGAGCAGCGAGGACATGCTCAGCCAGCGGCGCGAGGACGTGAACTTCCACGACATCCTGGCCGCGGCCAACCCGAATCCGTTCCTGCGCTTCAATTGCGAGCTGATCAACGAGATGCTGCGCCAGCTCATCGTCTACGGCAACCGCACGCCCAAGGCCGAGCACCGGCGCTTTGGCGAAGTGAATGCCAATTTCCACCGCGAGATCGTGCGGGCCGCACGCGTGCGCGACGTGGAGACGGTGCGCACGCTGATGGCGCGCCACATGCAGGACGCGGCCAGCAGCGTCAAGCGCATGAAGGGGCGCATCCAGGGCCGGCTGATCCTCGATGCCGACACCCTGCGCAGTCCGCGCTCGGCCCATGTGCGGCCCAAGGCCACCAAGGGCGTGAAGTTGCCGAAGGCCGGGGAATAGGTGTCAGCGCGCGGGTTGCAGCACGATAAGCGCCATGCCCGCCAGCGCGACCAGCACGCCCGCCACGTCCCACGGCGTGGGACGGATGCCGTCCACCACCCACAGCCACGCCAGGGCCACGCCGATGTAGACCCCGCCATAGGCCGCGTAAACGCGCCCCGCGCCTGCCGTGTCGTGCAAGGTGAGCAACCATGCGAACAGACCAAGGCTCAGTGCCGCGGGCAGCAGCAGCCACATGGGCTTGCCCTGCTTGAGCCACAGCCAGGGCAGGTAGCAGCCCACGATTTCAGCCAGGGCGGTGGCGATGAAAAGCAGCAGGGTCTTCATCATGTCCCGGGGCCGAGGAGGGGGATGGATGGGGGTGCGTTGGAGGTGGTGGCCAGCCACTGGCGCAACGCCAGCTCGCCCTTGGGCGTGAAATGCACCACGCGCGAGCCCTGTGCGCGGTGTGCCCAGCCGCCCTCGAAGAGCCGCTGCAGCAGCGCAGCCCCCAGCGCGCCGCCCAGGTGGTGGCGGCGTTCGCTCCAGTCCAGGCAAGGGCGGCACAGCATGCGCCGCTGCTGGGCCAGGGCGGGGGTGTCGATCCCGACCTGGGCAAACCATTGCGCGCCGGCGGGCGTTACCGCCGCACCCTGGGGCGTGGTCTGCAGCAGCCCCTGGCGCACCAGGGCTTCATAAAACTGCACGCCCACTTCGCCGGCCAGGTGGTCGTAGCACATGCGTGCGCGGCGCAAGGCAGGCTCGCGCGGGCTGGAGCGCAGGCGCACCGCGCCCGCGCGGAAGGCCACGTTCATCAGCGATTCCAGCAGGTGTGCCACATCGCGGTCGGCCAGCCGGAAGTAGCGGTGGCGGCCCTGGTGCTCGACGGTCAGCAGGCCTGCATCGAGCAGCTTGGCCAGGTGGGCACTGATGGTCTGCTTGGTGACGCCGGCAACTTCGGCCAGCTCGGTGGCCGTGAGCGCGCGGTCGGACATCAGCGCGGTGAGGACTTCGGCGCGACCGGCGTCGCCGATGAGCGCGGCAATGCGCGCAATGTGGGGGCCATCTTTCATGGTTCGATGTTGAGCGAACCATCACGGGCCGTCAAGCGCTTATCGTGAGGCCCTCACAACGCACAGGGCCACGCACCATGATCACCTGCTTCATCCGTTACGACATCGACCCCTTCCAGCGCGAGCTGTTCGCCGAATACGCACGCCGCTGGGGCCAGATCATCCCGCGCTGCGGCGGCCACCTGATCGGCTACTTCCTGCCGCACGAGGGCAGCAACTACGAGGCCTGGGGGCTCATAGGTTTCGAGTCGCTGGCCGCCTACGAGGCCTACCGCGCCCGCTTGCGCACCGACCCGGAGGGCCGCGCCAACTTCGCCATGGCGCAGGAAAAGCGCTTCATCCTGCGCGAGGAGCGCACGTTCACGCAGGGCGTGGAAGGCACGCTGGGCCTGCCCGCACGCCCGCTGGAGCTCAGGGCATGATCGCTGTCATTTTCGAGGTACAGCCCGCTCCGGGCCAGCAGGACGCTTATCTGGGCGCTGCCGCTGCGTTGCGGCCTTTGCTGGAGCAGATCGACGGGTTTGTCTCCATCGAACGGTTCGAGAGCCTCAGTGCTCCCGGCAAGCTGCTGTCGCTTTCGTTCTGGCGTGACGAGGAGGCAGTTGCGCAATGGCGCCAGATGGAAGCCCACCGCGCCACGCAGAAAGCCGGCCGCGAGCGGATCTTCGACAACTACCGCCTGCGCGTTGCCGCCGTGGTGCGCGACTACGGCATGCATGACCGTGACCAGGCTCCCGCAGATTCGCGGTCAGTGCACGGCTGATGGGCGCGCGGACTAGGCGGCGTAGCCAGTGAGCAGTGCGTGCTCCCAGTCCGGGCGCCCGTGTTGCCGGGCCAGCGCCGCCATGGCCGCGTGGTCGTAGGGCACGCAGATGTGTTCGCAATGCCAGCCGCCTGCGCGCTGTTCGATGAAGGCATAGCGTGCGTCGGGTGTCCCGGTCTGCACCGCGTGGGGCACGGGGTGGTCATCGCTGTAGGCCTGCAGTCCCACGCTGCCGGGGTTGACCAGCAGGCTTGCACCCTGCCGCACTGCGCGGGGCACGTGGGTGTGGCCGCATGTGATGACCGGTGAATGCTCGCCGCCCAGCCGGTCGGATATCTCTGCTGGGGTGGCCAGGCGCAGTGTGCTGCCGTCCAATGTTTCCAGCAGATATTCGTGGTCGCTGCGCGGCGAGCCGTGGCACAGGTAAATGTCGTCGCTGAAGCGATGCCAGGCCTTGAGCGTGCGCAGCCAGGTGAACTCCGCCTCGGTGAGCTGTGCGTGCGCGTACTGGTCCGAAGGGCCGCCGCGCCCGGGGCGCAGTTCCAGAACCTGGCGCTCGTGGTTGCCCGCCAGTGATAGCCAGCCCGACGCCATCAGCCACTGCGCCGTCTCGCGCGGCAGCAGCGGGCCGAGAACCTGTTCAAGGTGTTTTCGGGAATCGCATTGAAGTGCAATCGGGATGAGTGGATGCCTCGGATGCGCTGCATGGGCTCGTGCCCATGCAAGCAGCCGGGGCATTCAATCGCCCGATTTCACTCCAACCCTTCGGGCAAGTGCCTTGCCGGGCGGTCTGCGGCGTTGCGGCGCTTGTTGATAGCCAAGCTATCAACTGCGCACTGCGCCTAGCATCCCATCCCGGCAAGGTACTTGTGCGACCCCGAAAACACCTTGAACAGGTTCTTGGAGGTTGTCGCCCAGGTTCACCACCTGGTCAGCGCCCCGGCGGCGGATGTCGGCGGCCACCGCTTCCAGTGCGGCGAGGTTGCCATGGATGTCGGAGACGAGGGCCATGCGCATGGGGTGGTGGCTTTCAGCAGGGGGACACAGCGCCGCTCAGGCTGCCCTGGCACAGGTGCAGGCTGACGCGTGCCCGGTTGAACAAGAGATCGCACAGCCACGCATACACCAGCGCGATGTAAGCCAGCTGGGCCCAGCCCACATAGCTGCCGAACACGATGGTCTGCAGCCAGTTCTGGCCCCAGAGGTAGACAGCGCTGCTCGCCAGCGTTGCCACGAGGAGCGTGGCGGTGGCCGGCACCAGCGATGCCCCAACTGCGCCGTGGGGCCGCCGCCATGCGGCCAGGCCCAGCAGGGCGAACGCCAGGGCGTTGGCACCGCTGAAGATGCGCAATTCGCGCAGCAGCTTCTCGGCCGTATCCATGTAGGCGCTGCGGATCAGCGCATCGAGCTGGGCCTGCATCTGCTGCGCGGTGCCGATCTGCAACTCCAGCCGCTGCTGCCGCCGTTTGCGGCATTCGCAGGCCGGGATCCCCATCTCGGCCGCAATGGCGGCGACCCGGGCGGGTAGGCCGGCCGACAGCGCCTTGCGCGCGGCGTCGATCTCCTGTTCCTTGCCGCGCAAGAAGACCCGTGCTTGCGCGTTCAGGAAGCGTTCGTCCAGGGCCTGGAGCTTCTCGCCCGTCTTGTGCTCGATGTGCTGGCGGATGAGCTCGCGCGCGCCGCGTTCAATCCAGGTGGGTTGCAGCAGCGACACCAGCAGCAACCCGCCGAAGGCCGCGCCGCCCAGCAGGGCGAGCAGAAGGACGAAAGATCGAAACAAGGCGCAGGTCTCCGGTTTTCAGTTCAGTGCGGGCCCTGCGCCGGCACATCCACGGTCCTGGGCCAGCCGGCCCAGTGCGGGCGCAGTCAGCCGGTAGCTGAGCCGTTCGGCCACACGCTGGGCACCGAGGCTTTCGTAGAACAGGATTCCCCTGGCGTTCGACGCCTTCACAGGCCAGTCGATGCGGCGGCAGCCGTGGTCCAAGGCATATCGGGCGAGCCCGGACATGAGCGCCCGGCCAGTCCCCTGGCTTCTCTCGGCCGAACTCACGTACAGCTCTTTGAGCTGGCAATGCCTGCGCTGCTCCTCTGCAAATTCGACCAGCGAATACACCAGCGAGAACGCCGCCAGGCCCACCACAACGCCGTCGCTGCGCGAAGCCACCAGCAAACGCTGGGCGGAGCCGGGCGCCAGGAGGTTCTGGCGGAGGTGCTCCATCACCACCTGCCGAGAGGGCGTGGCGCCTTCGTTGTAGAAGGCGTGCAGCTCACACAGCAGGTTGGCCAGCGAGGCATGCTGGTATTCGGCGACCAGGGCGACCTGAAGTGCGCGTTCTGCGGGGCTGGCGTTCTGCATGGGCTCTTTCGTCTTGGAGATTTCGGCGGGACAACGTGCGCTTTCTGACACGGCGCCGTGCGGCCTTTTGCCATGACACTGCCGCAAAGATGGGGGGGCGGAGCGCGAGCCCCGCACGGAGGGCCGCCACCGGCCATCCCATCCGCGGCGTGTCAAGTGGCCACTGGACCAGAGCCGGCGCCCTCCCTCCAGCAGGCCGCAAGCCAAGGCCCCTCATCGGGATTTCCGTGGGTCATGGCAGTTGTGGCGGTGTGTGGTGTGCGCTGTCCGCCCCGACCTTCACGGCAATCACTTCCATGCACACGCGGTAGCGTTGGCTGATGCCATAGCGCACGGGCCGGAAGCCACATTCGGCCAGCAGCGCGTACAGCCGGTCGCGGTCAAAGTTGTGATAGTGCTCGATTTCACCCCAGTAGGGGTTCGCGTTGTTCGCATCCAGCGCCTTCCAGACCAAGGAGCCCAGGTTGGGCAGGGAGATCAGCAGCACCCCCCCGGGTTGCAGCAGCCGGTGGGCGGCATGCAGACCCACCTTGGGAAACGGCATGTGCTCCAGCACATCCGCCATGCTGACCACACTGGCCGGCCGCGGCAGCTCGAACCCTGTGACGTCCTGGCAATGGGCCGCCACCCCCCATCTGCGCAGCTCTTCCACCGATTGCGGACGCAGGTCCAGGCCCACGGGATCGAAGCCGTACTCCTGCGCGGTGAACAGAAGCGATGCATTCCCAAACCCCACGTCCAGCCACGTGCCTCCCGTCTGGTAGGACAGCACCTTCTCGATCATCTGCGCAGACACATAGCGCTGCCGTTCCAGGTCATAGCCCACCACCTGGGATTCGTTGGTGCCACGGAAAACGACATTCAGCGCCGCTTCGGAGTAGTAGCCGCTGCGAAAAACATGCTGGCACGCCGTGCATTGGCTCCAATGCATGGTGCGGGAGAGTTCTTGGCTGTAGCGAGGGTGGTGGGAACAGTCCGCGCTGCGCAGCGGCCGAAAGGCCTTGCTCTCGCACAACGGGCACGCCTGGTAGTCGATCAACTCGCCGGCCATGGTGGCGGGGGGGCTGGCGGCGGGCCGGTACGTCACCGGCGCGGCTGGGAAGGAGTATTTGATCATTCCTTCATTCTAGAAGGCACCCGACGTCTTCCCGGGGGCATCGAGACCGCCGCCGCCGCGGCGCTAGCGAGGCCATGGGACTCGCCCGCGGCCCGTCTTGCGGATGCGCACAGCTTTCGAAGGGCAGCATGGGCCGCCCGGGACGGGGGCTGCGCCACGCGGCGGCTACAGCGCGAAGATCTTTCCCGGATTCAGGATGTTCTTCGGGTCCAGCGCCCGCTTGATGGCGCGCATCATGTCCACCGCGCCAGCCCCGGTTTCATCGAGCAGGAAGCCCATCTTGTGCAGGCCCACGCCGTGCTCGCCCGTGCAGGTGCCGCCCATGCTCAGCGCGCGGGCCACCAGCTTGTGGTTCAGGTCTTCCGCGGTCACGCGCTCTTCGGGGATGTTGGGGTCGAGCAGGTAGCCAAAGTGGAAGTTGCCGTCGCCCACATGGCCCACCAGGAAGTAAGGGATGCCGCTGTCCTCGGCTTCCTGTACCGAGTCGAGCAGGCAGTCGGCCAGGCGGCTGATGGGCACGCAGGTGTCGGTGCTGATGGCGCGGCAGCCGGGGCGGCTTTGCACGGCGGCGAAGTAGGCGTTGTGCCGCGCGGTCCACAGGCGCGTGCGTTCCTCGGGCGTGCTGGCCCATTCAAAGGCATTGCCGCCAAACTCGCTGGCGATGTCCTGCACCGTCTCGGCCTGCTCCTTCACGCTCGATGGCGAACCGTGGAACTCCATCAGCAGCATGGGTTCTTCGCGCAGGGTGAGCTTGCTGTGCGCGTTGACCATGCGCACCGTGTGGTGGTCGATGAGTTCCACGCGCGCGATCGGCACGCCGAGCTGGATGGTCTGGATCACGGTGTGCACGGCGGCCTCGATGCTCGGGAACGAGCAGATCGCGGCGCTCACGGCCTCGGGCAGCGGGTACAGGCGCACGGTGATCTCGGTCATGATGCCCAGCGTGCCCTCGCTGCCCACCATCAGGCGCGTGAGGTCGTAGCCCGCGCTGCTCTTCTTGGCGCGCGTGCCGGTGTGGATGACTTCGCCGCTGGCCGTGACCACCTGCAGCGCCAGCACGTTCTCGCGCATGGTGCCGTAGCGCACGGCGTTGGTGCCGCTGGCGCGCGTGGCGCTCATGCCGCCAATGCTGGCATCGGCGCCGGGGTCGATGGGGAAGAACAGGCCCGTGTCCTTGATCGCATCGTTGAGCTGCTTGCGCGTGATGCCGGGCTGCACGGTCACGGTGAGGTCTTCGGCATTGATGCTCAACACCTGGTTCATGCGGCTCACGTCAATGCTGATGCCGCCCTGCACGGCCAGCAGGTGGCCTTCGAGCGAGGAGCCGGCGCCGTAGGGAATCACCGGCACCTCGTACTGGCTGGTCAGCTTCACGGCGTCGGCCACGTCCTGCGTGCTCTCGGCGAACACGACAGCGGAAGGTGGCGGCGCCTGGAAGGAACCTTCGTCCCGGCCATGCTGCTCGCGCACGGCCTGGGCCAGCGAGCACCGCGCACCAAAGCGGGTCTGCAGCGCTTCGATGAGGGCCTGGGGCACTTCGCGCAGGTTGATTTCGGGGAGAAGGTGGGCGGCGGCGGTGGGGGCGTTCATGGGTTGTCTCCAGGGTGATCGAAAAGAATACCACCGGCCTTTGCGGGGCGCCATGGCAGTGGTCAGGCAGGTGCAAGCTGGCCCGTACCCCGCGGGTGCACAAGGCGCGCGGGCACTGCGCGGCGTGGTGCGGGTATTCACGGGCTTGTTCGCGGGTGCTCGCTTAAATACATTACGTTTGAAATGTATATTGTGAAAGCGCCATGAACCACCGTGTTTCCCCCAAGGCGGGGGTGCGCCGCACGCATGCCGAGCGCAGCGCCGCCACCCGCCAGCACCTGATCGCCACGGCCATCGATGTGATCCAGAACCGCAGCCTGGAGGAGATGTCCATCCATGAGCTGGCCAAGTCGGCGGGCATGACGTCGGGGGCGGTGCAGCACCACTTCACGTCCAAGGCGGTGCTGATGATGAACGTGCTCAGCGAGCTGATCGAGTCCAGCGTGCTGTCGGGCGCACTCTGGCCCGACAGCACGCTGGCGCCCCGCGAGAGGGCGACCCTTTTCGTGCAGGCCGTCTGGGGCCTGGTCTATGCGCAGCCGCGCTTCATCGTGGCCTGGAACATCTATCTGGGCTGCCGCAACCAGCCGGAAGTGCTGGGCCACATTGCCGAGCTGCGCCAGAGCGTGCAGGCGCGCATGCGCGACGGGTTCTTCAAGGCATTTCCCGAACTGGCCCACGAGGCCGACCGCGATGGCCTGCTGGGCCTGGTGCTGTCCTCGCTGCGCGGGCTGGGGATGCTGCAGCTTTTTGCACCTGCGCGGCAGGACACGCCGGATGCTGCGCAACAAGCCCAGCTGGCCTGCCTGGCCGACCTGATCGCCACCCGCTGCGAAGCCGCAGCCGCCAGTGCCGCGCCCGCCAAGGCGCGAGCGCCTCGCCGCTAGGCCCTGGGTGCCGCCGCACCGGCGCGCACCTGCGCACGTTTGCGGGAGCCCCGCCAGGCGCCCGTGCAACGCCATTCCACTGCCACCCCCCCAAAAAAACCCCAGGAGACAACACACCATGGCCCTTTCCTTCCCCCGCGCGCCCCGCATTCCGCTGCTGGGCGCCCTCGTGCTGCTGGCAGGCACCGCAGTGGCACAGCCAGGCGCGTACCCGGCCAAGCCCATCCAGCTCATCGCGCAGCAGCCGCCCGGCAGCGGCTCGGACGCGATGACCCGCGTGTGGGCCGACTGCGCCGCGCGTGAACTGGGCCAGGCGGTGGTGGTGCAGAACAAGCCGGGGGCCAATGGCGTCCTGGCGGTCAACCACCTCAAGGGCCAGCCCGCCGACGGCTACAGCCTGCTGAGCATCGGCATGTCGCAGATGACGATCACGCCCTATGTGTACAAGCAGCCGCCGTACGACCCGCTGCGCGATTTCGATGGCGTGGCCGTGCTGGGCACGTCGCCGCTGGTGCTGGCCGTGCCTGCGGGGCAGGGCATCGCCAGTCTGACCGATCTGCAAAAACTCGCGCGCGCCACGCCGGGTGGCGTCAACTTTGGGTCGCCGGGCAAGGGCAGCCCGGCGCACCTGCTGACTTCGGCGCTCATCGAGCGCCTGGGCGTGGCTGGCACCCATGTGCCCTTTGTGGGCGAAGGCGCGGGCCTCACCGCGCTGATGGGGCAGCAGATCCATGCGATGACCCTGGTCATCGGCACGGCCGCAGCCCAGGTCAAGGCGGGCAAGCTGGTGCCGCTGGCGCTGTTTGGCGCGCAGCGCTCGCCCCTGCTGCCGGAGGTGCCCACCATTGCCGAAGCGTTGCCCCCTGCTGCCGACCTGGCGCGGCCCGCGTGGATTGCGGTGGTGGCCAAGGCGGGCACGCCGCCCGAACTGCTGAGCAAGCTCAATGCCGTCACCGAAAAGTGCCGGGGCGATGCGCAGTACAAATCGCGGCTGGAGGCCATGAACGTCACGCTCACTTCCTCGGTGCCGGGCGACGTGCGCGCCTGGGCCTCGCGCGATGCGGCCGTGTGGCGGCCCTTGATCGACAAGCTGGGCCTGGCCACGGAATGACAGTGGGCACAGCGGCACCCCAGGTCACGCTGCCCCACGGCGGCCAGCTGCGGGGTCTGTGGGACCACGGCGTGCGTGTGTTCCGTGGCGTGCCGTACGCCCTGGCACCACGTGGCGCGCTGCGCTTTGTGGCACCGGCGCCTGCGTTGCCGTGGTCCGGCCTGCGCGACGCCACCACCTTCGCGCCCATGGCGCCGCAACTGGCCCGCACGGCAAAAGCCGATGCACCCATGCTGGGTGGCCAGGACTGCCTGGCCGTGAATGTGTGGGCACCGCCCGCAGCGCCGGGTGCGGGCCTGCCGGTGTTGGTGTGGGTGCATGGTGGCGGCTTCTTTCGCGGCTCGGCGAGCGAACCGCTGTACGACGGCGCTTCGTTCGCCCGGCAGGGGCTGGTTTTTGTGTCGCTGCAGTACCGGCTGGGCATGGACGGGTTCATGCACTTCGAGGGTGAGGACGACGGTGCACCCGCCAACCGGGGTTTGCTGGACCAGATCGCTGCGCTGCAGTGGGTGCAGGACCATGTCCAGGCCTGGGGTGGCGACCCGACGCAGGTCACGGTGTTTGGCCAGTCGGCGGGCGCGGGTGCGCTGGCGTGCCTGCTGGGCATGCCAGCGTCGCGCGGCTTGTTCCAGAGGGTCATCCTGCAAAGCCCGAGCGTGGCCTGCCAAACGTTGGACGAAGCCGCCGCCGTGCGCCGCGCAGTGGCTGCGTTGGTGGGCGTGGCGCCGAGCCGCACCACGCTGGCCTCGGCACCCATCGGTTCGGTGCTTCATGCCGTCCACAGGCTGGCAGCAGATCCATCGCTTCGGGTTCGGCATGGCATCGGGGGCCGCAACTTCTTTCCGCTGCGGCCCGTGGTGGATGGGCGGGTGCTGGCTGCGCCGCCGCTGCAGGCGATGCGCCAGCAATGGAGGGCCCGGCCACCGGACCTGCAGGTGCTGGTGGGCAGCAATGTGGACGAGATGCGCCTGTACCACGTGCCGGGCGGCGCCATCGACCGCGTGAGCGAGGCGCAGGTGCTGGCGTTTGCGCAGGATGTGGGTTTGCCCACGGAGGCGGTTCGCGCCTGCCGGGCGCTGTTGCCGGCTGCCCAGCAGACACCGGGCGAGCTGCTGTCAGCCTTGCAGTCCGATTTCTACTACCGCGTGCCCGCACAGCGCATCGCGGCGCTGGCCAGCGAATGGGCCCAAAGCGCCCACCGCTATGAGTTTGCCTGGGCATCCCCCCAGTGGCGGGGGCGGCTGGGCGCGGCGCACGCGGTGGAGCTGCCGTTTGTCTTTGGCAACCTTCACCCTGCCCAGGGGCAAGAGTTCACGGGGGCCGCGCCGCCTGCCGCTCTGGCGCAGGCCATGCACCAAAGCTGGGCGAGTTTTGCGCGCCGGGGCGACCCCGGCTGGGCGCGCCATGAGGGCACCATGCCCTGGCTGCAGCATTTCAACAGCGCATCGCGCTGCGAAATCCATAGCGAACCCACCAGATTCAATCTGTGGCGAGGCATTCTTTGAGCAAGGAGGGCGAAGTCCGCTGAGCCCCCGTAGGGCGCCATAGGCTGGCGCGCCACACTGGTGCATCCATCTTGTATACCAGTTGGCACGGAACCTGCAATCAGCAGGCGGCAATGACCACCGCCACCGAGATCAGCAACCGCATCATCGAAGCCGTGATGGCGCAAAAGCTCGCCCCCGGCTCGCGCCTGGGCGAGCAGCAGCTGGCCATGCTGTTCGACTGCAGCCGCACCATCGTGCGCGAGGCGCTCACGCGGCTGTCCACGCGCGGCATCGTCACCGTGAGCGCGCGGCGTGGCTGGTATGTGATCGAACCCTCGGAAGACGAGGCGCGCGAGGCCTTCGAGGCGCGCCGCGTGATCGAACTGGGCCTGCTGCACCAGCTCAAGGCGGTGGACAAGGCGGCCGTGCGCCAGCTCAGGAGCCACCTGCAGCGCGAGAAGGCGGCGCTGGCGGGCAGCGACGTGGGCGCGCGCAGCTTCCTGCTGGGCGACTTCCATGTGTGCCTGGCCGAATGCCTGGGCAATTCACTGCTGGCCGACACGCTGCGCGACTTCACGGCGCGCACCACGCTGATCGCCATGCTCTACCAGTCGTCGCACGATGCCGCGCAGTCGTGCGCCGACCACGTGCGCATCGTCGAGGCGCTGGAGGCGGGCGACATCGCCCAGGCCGAAGCGCTCATGTCCGAGCACATCGGCTCGGTGCAATCCGCGCTGCGCCTGCAGGCCAGCACCGACCCGCTGGCCGGGCTGCGCGATGCGCTGGCCCCGGTGCGCAAGACCACTGCCGCCGCAGCGGACACCACCGCGCAGCCCCGGCAACGCAAGCCCCGCGCTGTGTCCAAGAGTTCCACCCAGAAAGCGTCCGACAAGGACGCAGCACCCGCCGACGCATCCACCTACCTAGGAGCCCTGCTATGACCGCCCACCGTGCCTTTGTTTCCTCGACCCGCCGCCTGACACTGGGCGTGCTCGCCGCCACCGGCCTGTCGGCCGCGCTGATGGCCCCTGCCGCCCACGCGCAGAACGCGCTGGACAACATCCTCAAGGCCAAGGAAATCAAGATCGCCATCCCCACCGACTATCCGCCCTACGGCTTTGTGGGCACGGACCTCAAGCCTCAGGGCCTGGATGTGGAAATGGCCAACTACATCGCCACCAAGCTGGGCGTGAAGGTCGAACTGATCCCCGTGACCAGCGCCAACCGCATCCCCTACCTGCAGACGCAGAAGGCCGACCTCGTCATCTCCACGCTGGGCAAGAACCCCGAGCGCGAGAAGGTGATCGACTTCACCGCCGCCTACGCCCCGTTCTTCCAGGCCGTGTTCGCGGGCAAGAGCCTGTCGATCAAGAGTTTTGCGGACCTGGCCGGCAAGTCGGTGGCCGTGACGCGTGGCGCCATGGAGGACCAGGAACTGGCCAAGGTCGCGCCCGCCGGCGTGGACGTGAAGCGTTTTGAAGACCACGCGGCCAGCATCTCGGCCTTCGTGTCGGGCCAGACGCAGGCCATCGCCACCAGCGCGTCCACGGCCGGCACCATCATGATGAAGAACCCCAGCCTGCAGACCGAGTACAAGCTGCTGCTCAAGGACAGCCCCAACTTCATCGGCGTGGCCAAGGGCGAGGACAAGCTGCGCCTGCGCGTGAACGAGATCATCGCCGAGGCGAAGAAGTCGGGCGACATCGACAAGCTCTCCAGCAAGTGGCTGGGCCGTCCCGCCGGCGAACTGCCCCTGTGAACGCACACCACTGACCATTTGCTGAACAGGCCTGGGGCGTGACAAGCGCCGCAGGGCAACCGCATGCTGATCGCGCTGGATTTCTCTGCCGTGCTGTCCTCCTGGCCGCTGCTGGTGCGCGGTGTGGTCTGGACCATCGGGCTCACGGTGGTGGGTACCGTGCTGGGCCTGTTGCTGGGCACGGCCTGTGCCTGGGCGCGCGCCCGCAACCTGGGGCCGCGTGCGCTGCCGCTGCGCTGGGCCGTGGCCGCCTATGTGGAGCTGGTGCGCAACACGCCCTTCATCGTGCAGCTGTTCTTCCTGTTCTTCGGCCTGCCGGCGCTCGGGCTCAAGCTCTCGCCCGAGGTGGCCTCCGTGCTGGCCATGGTGATCAACCTGGGCGCGTATTCGGCCGAGATCATCCGCGCCGGCATCGAGGCCACGCCGCGCGGGCAGATCGAAGCCGCGCAGAGCCTGGCCCTGACGCCCGGCCAGACCTTCCGCCGTGTGGTGCTGCCGCCGGCGCTGCTCAAGGTGTGGCCGGCCATGGTGAGCCAGATCATCATCGTGATGCTGGGCTCGGCCGTGTGCGGGCAGATCTCCACGCCGGAACTGAGCTACGCGGCCAACCTGATCTCCAGCAACACCTTCCGCGCGTTCGAGGCGTTCATCCTGGCGACGGCCGTGTACCTGGCGCTGTCGATGCTGACCCGCCGCCTGCTCATCTGGGTGGGTGCCCGATTCTTGGTGGGGAGATAAGCCATGGTGGAATTTTCTCTGTGGGACATCCTGCGCAACCTGCTGATGGCCGCGCGCTGGACCGTCAGTCTCTCGCTCATTGCCTTCATCGGCGGCGGGCTGGTGGGCCTGTTGCTGCTGGTGCTGCGCCTGTCCAAGGTGCGGGGTACCGAGCGCCTGATCGGTGCCTATGTGCAGGTGTTCCAGGGCACGCCGCTGCTCATGCAGCTGTTCCTGGCGTACTTCGGCATTGCGCTCTTTGGCATCAAGACCTCGCCGTGGACGGCCGCCGCCGTGGCACTCACGCTCTACACCAGCGCCTATCTCACGGAGATCTGGCGCGGCTGCGTGGCCTCCATCCCCAAGGGCCAGTGGGAGGCGGCGCAGAGCCTGGCCCTGAACTTTGGCGAGCAGCTGCGCCATGTGGTGCTGCCGCAGGCACTGCGCATTGCGGTGCCGCCCACCGTGGGTTTTCTGGTGCAGGTGATCAAGGGCACGGCGCTGGCATCGGTGATCGGCTTTGTCGAGCTGACCAAGGCCGGCAGCATGATCTCCAACGCCACCTACCAGCCCTTTCTGGTCTACGCCTGCGTGGCCCTGCTGTACTTTGTTTTGTGCTTCCCGGTGAGCCTGGTGGCGCAGTCCCTTGAAAGGAAACTCCATGGCAACCGCAGTTGATACAACCCCGGCTCCCGCCCACGACGGCATCGTGGTGGGCGCGCCGCCCATCGTGGACATCACGGCCCTGCGCAAGTCCTACGGCACGAACGAGGTGCTCAAGGGCATCGACCTCAAGGTGCAAAAGGGCGAGGTGATCGCCATCATCGGCAAGAGCGGCTCGGGCAAGAGCACGCTGCTGCGCTGCGTGAACGGGCTGGAGGTCTTTCAGGAGGGTGCCCTCAGCGTCAACGGCAAGAAGCTCATGCACGACAGCCCCACGGCCATGCGTGAGCTGCGCCAGCAGGTGGGCATGATTTTTCAGAACTTCAACCTGTTCCCGCACCTTTCGGTGGGCCGCAACATCATGCTGGCCCCCACGCTGGTGAAGTCGCGCGACGCCGCCACGGCGGCCGCGCAGGCGCGCAAGCTCCTCGAGCGCGTGGGCCTGGCAGAAAAATTCGACGCCATGCCCGACCAGCTCTCGGGCGGGCAGCAGCAGCGCGTGGCCATTGCACGCGCCCTGGCCATGGAGCCGCAGGTGCTGCTGTGCGACGAGATCACCTCGGCGCTCGACCCTGAATTGGTGGGTGAGGTGTTGCGCGTGGTGGAGTCGCTCGCGCTGGAAGGCATGACACTGATGATGGTCACGCACGAGATGGCATTCGCGCGCAAGGTCAGCGACCGCGTGATCTTCATGCACCAGGGCCGTGTGCACGAGACGGGCACGCCCGCCGAGCTGTTCGGCCACCCGCGCACGCCTGAACTGCAGCAATTCCTGTCCTCGCTGCACGACTGACGGCGGCCCTCGGCGCGCAGGCGCAAAAGCCCGCCCACGGTCTGGAACGCTCCAGGGCGGGCGGGCTCGCGGACGCCAATGGTCCGCTACACGCGGTGGTCACCCCGGGTTTGGCTCCGTGGCCAAGAGCCAGGGCATCCGGGATGGAGGATCAGGAAAGAAGGCCCTTCTCGAATTCGGCTGGAGACAGGGAGCCGCTCTGGTCGGCATCCAGTTCCTTGAAGCGCTGGCTGATGGCCGGCAGCTTGGTGGCTTCCTTCTCGCTCAGCTTGCCGTCCTTGTCGGTGTCGGCGCGATTGAAAGCGGTGGTGGCGGCCATGGAGGGGTTTCCGGTGCCAGGGCCGTAGGAGTATTTGGGGTCTCCCGGGGCTGCGGCCTTGCTGGCCGGCGCAGGCTGGGGCGAAGTGGAGGTGGACTGTGCCTGCAATGCGCCCACGCCACCCAGGGAGAGGGCGGCGAAGAGCATCACGCTGCGCGTATCGAACGAATAGGTGCGTCGTTGCAGTGCTTTCATGGAAGCTAGGCTCCTTCGAAGTTGAACAGGGTTTCATTGCACCGCAGCAGGCCGGCCAAGGCCAGCACTCTTGCCTGCTGTTGCCCGGGCCAACATTTCCCAGCGCGGTGTAACCGGCAGCGGCTGCCTTGTAGGGCAATGCGGAGGGGATGTACCCAAACGTAGGGCGCCACAGGCGCCCGCCCGACGCCGCGGGCCGGTTGCCGGATGACTGGCAGGCCGGGGCATGTCCTACATCGGCGTTCCCGCCGGCCCAAAACAATGCACTTCAGCATCCCGCTGGATGGATGTTTTTTTGTTGTTTTATCCCAAGGAGCCTCTCATGCAAAAGCAAACCGTTGTGGCCGCCCTCGCCGCCCTGGCCTGCACCGCCGCCCTCGCGCAGGCGCCCGCCACCAACACCGCCCGCCCCCCTTCCGAGGTGAATCCCGCCGCTTCGGGCGGCCCCGCCGCCGCGAATGCGCAGAACAAGGCCGACAACCGTGCCAGCCAGAGCACGGCGGCGCCCGCCAACCCTGCCAAGGGCGATGGCCGTGGCGCCCCGGTGGCAGAGATCAACCCCAGCGCCTCCGGGGGCAAGGCCGCCGCCAAGGCGGAAACGCGGGTGAACGCCCGCCTCATGGACTCCAACGGCGACGGCATGGTGTCGCGCCAGGAGTGGGACACGTACCACGCCCATGCGTGGAACAACCTCAAGCCCTCGAACACGGGTGTCTCCACGGCGGACATCGACAAGCTCAACCGCTCGACGGCGACCCAGTGACCCTGGTGGCCGGCGGCAGCCGGTGGGCGGCAGCGCGATAGGGGCTGCCCGCCCGCCCCTTGCACCGGGTGCGTGTGCAAGGGGCTTTTTTTTGAATACCGGCCCGGCGGGCGCGGTGGCGGAAAATCGCGGGTGCAGATTCCCCGCGCGGCCCTGCGCCGCATCCCCCACCGACCAAGCAAGGCACCCATGGGCAACCGACTCACACAGATCGCCACGCGCACCGGCGACGCCGGCACCACCGGCCTGGGCAACAACGAACGCGTCTCCAAGGACAGCCTGCGCATCCATGCGCTCGGTGACGTGGATGAGCTCAACTCCCACATCGGCCTGCTGCTGTGCGAGCGCGTGCCGGAGGACGTGCGCGGCCTGCTCGTCGAGGTGCAGCACCAGCTGTTCAACCTGGGGGGCGAGCTGTCGATCCCGGGCTTCGAACTGCTCAAGCCGCAAGCGGTGCTGGCACTGGATGACGCCCTGGCCCACCACAACGCGGCGCTGCCGCGCCTGCAGGAATTCATCCTGCCCGCCGGCACCCGCGCCGCCGCGCAAGCCCATGTCTGCCGCACCGTGGCGCGCCGCGCCGAACGCGCCGTGGTCGCCCTGGGCAACGAAGAGGCGCTGAACGACGCGCCGCGCCAGTACCTCAACCGCCTCTCCGACCTGATGTTCGTCCTGGCCCGCGTGCTCAACCGCATGGATGGCGGGGATGACGTGTACTGGAAAAGCGAGCGCCTGGCGCAGCAGAATGCTACTGAATAGATAGCTTTTGGCGCTTACCCAGTAAGCGCTGGAGAGTAATTTTCTATAAATTCAACCCTGCCCGCTGCGGGTGGCGCTGCCCACCAGGGCAGCCAAGCAAGGGCCGCCCCGCAGCGAGGGCTGCGTCCCCCTTCCCGAGTCGCGTTAGCGATTCGAGAGAAGGGGGAGGGCACGAAGTGCCTCAGGGGGATGCACCTTATCTCGGCGCCAGGATCGCCATGGTCAGCCGCGACACGCAGGTGAGCTCGCCCGCGTCGTTGACCATGTCGATGTGCCACACGTGCGTGGTGCGGCCCAGGTGGATGGGCCGGGCGGTGGCCGTCACCCAGCCGCTGGTGGCGGAGCGCAGGTGGTTGGCGTTGATGTCCAGGCCCACGGCGTTGTGGCCCTCGGGGCTGGCGTAGTAGGCGCCCACTGAGCCCAGCGACTCGGCCAGCACCACGCTCACGCCGCCGTGCAGCAGCCCGAAGGGCTGTTTGGTGCGCTGGTCCACCGGCACGCGGCCGCGCAGGAAGTCGTCACCCAGTTCGATGATCTCGATGCCCAGGTGCGAGGCAGCGGTGTTGTGGTGGTCGGCGTTGAGTCGAGCCAGGTCGACGGGCTTTTTCCAGATGGGCATGGTGGCTTCGGTCGGACAGAGGGATGAATCTTTTCGGACCGGCCATTGTGCCCATCTTGCTCTCATGGGCGCAGACCCGACCCGGCGCCACCGTGGATCCGGCCCTGCCGGTCCACCGGAGGCGTCCCCCCTTGAGGAATGGCGCGCAGCGCCTCAGGGGGTTACCCGATGAATTTGCCGTTGGCGCCCATCACGCCCAGGTCCAGGAAACGCGAGCCCACATAGGGGGCGCTGCCGGCGTAGTCGATCGTGAGGCCGCCCAGGTCGTTGCTGCGGATGCCGGCCAGCGCGTTGCGCAGCCTGGCGCGGGTCAGCTCGCGGCCGGCGCGCTCCAGGCCTTCGGCGAGCACGCGGGCGTTCACATAGCCCTCGAAGCTGCGGCTCGAGAATTCCTGAAAGCCCACCGCCTTCATGGCGCGCTGGTAGTCGCGCACCAGGGCAACGCTGGTGCGGCCGGCGTCGGGCAGCACCATCGACAGCGCGATGCCCGCCGCCTTGCCGCCGAGCTGGCGCAGGTTGTCGCCGGACAGGGCCACGCTGGTCGCTGCCAGCGGGGTGCTGGGCGACACCTTCTTGAATTCGCTGACCAGCGCGGCCGACACGTCGCCCGCCGTCCCCAGCAGCACCGTCGTGGGCTTGGCCGCCACGGCCTGCCTGACCACGTCGGCCACCTGTGCGCCCTGTGCGTCGAGCTTGAACGCCTTGGGCGCGGGCTGCTGGGCCGCCTTCATGGCGTTGTTCACATCGGCCAGGAATTCGCGGCCGAAGGCGGTGTCCTGATAGACGATGGCCAGGTCGGTGATGCCCATGGCCACCAGCTTCTGCGTGAGGCGCTGGGCCTCGTCGGAGTAGCTGGCGCGCACGTGGAACACCGAGCGGTATTCGGCCTTGCGCAGCGACGTGGCGCCGCTTTGCGGGGCCACGTAGGGGATCTGCGCCTCGTCCACCAGCGGCAGGATGCGCTGGTTGTTGGCCGTGCCCATGCACGACAGCAGCGCCACCACGCCGCCGTCGGCGATCAGCTTGCGCGCGTTCTCCTCCGAGCGGGCGGCGTCATAGCCGTCGTCCAGCGCCAGCAGCTTCAGCTCCCGGCCATGGATGCCGCGCACGTTCGCCTGGGCGATGCCCGCGTCCAGGCCCTGCTTGAGTTCCTTGCCCAGGCTGGCCAGGGCACCGGTCAGGCCGACGGAGCAGCCAATGGCCACGCTCCTGGCGTCCATCGGGTCCTGCACGCCCACGGCGCGCGACGGGTTGGCAAAAAGCAGGCCGGCGCTGGCAGCGGCAAGGGACTGGGTGAACTGGCGACGTTGCATGGCAGGAAAACTCACGGACAAGAAGGCCACCAGCCCCGCGAAGGGCTGGTGGCCGGTGAAGAAAAAGGAAAACGGGGGGAGGCCTGGTGGTCCGACGACCAAGGGTTAACCCTGATTCTACCCAGGGCCTGTGACAAGACCATGTTCTCCCTGCCGGGCCGGGGGATTCGGCCGGGGCCTGGTCAGGCGGGCGCGCTCTGCCGCATGCTGCCCGTCTCCACGTAGCGCTGGTGCCAGGATAGTGCCTCGCCCAGCAGGTGCGGCGTGTGCTGGCCCACGGCGCCGCGCTTGGCGCGGGCCACATAGTCGTGCAGGGCCGGGCGGAAGTCGGGGTGCGCGCAGCGGTCGATGATGAGCTCGGCCCGCTGCGTGGGCGAGTGGCCGCGCAGGTCGGCCAGGCCCTGTTCGGTGACGAGGATCTGCACGTCGTGCTCGGTGTGGTCCACGTGCGAGGCCATGGGCACGATGCACGAGATCGAGCCGTTCTTGGCCAGCGAGGGCGTCATGAAGATCGACAGGTACGCATTGCGCGCGAAGTCGCCCGAGCCGCCGATGCCGTTCATGATGGCCGAGCCCATGATGTGGGTGGAGTTCACGTTGCCGTAGATGTCGGCCTCGATCATGCCGTTCATCGCGATCAGGCCCATGCGGCGGATCAGCTCCGGGTGGTTGCTGATCTCCTGCGGGCGCAGCACGATGCGCTGCTTGTAGTACTCGATGCGCTCGTTGAAGTCCTGCATCGCCGCCGGGCTGAGCGACAGGGCGGTGGCCGAGGCGCTGGCGAGCTTGCCCGAGCGCAGCATGTCCAGCATGCCGTCCTGCAGCACCTCGGTGTAGGCCGTGAGGTTTTCGAACGGGCCGTGGTTCAGCCCCGCCAGCACCGCGTTGGCGATGTTGCCCACGCCCGACTGCAGCGGCAGCAGGTCCCGGGGCAGCCGGCCCTTCTTCACCTCGTGCTGCAGGAACTCGATGATGTGGCCCGCGATGCGGTTCGAGGTGTCGTCGGGCGCGGCGTAGACGCTGTTGCGGTCGGGCTGGTCCGTCACCACCACCGCGATCACCTTGGACGGGTCGCAGCGCAGGTAGGGCTCGCCGATGCGCTCGTCGGGCCGCGTCATCGGGATGGGCCTGCGGTGTGGCGGCACGTCGGTGCCGTAGTAGATGTCGTGCATCCCTTCCAGGCCCGGGTTGTGCCAGGCATTCACTTCCAGGATCACCTTGTCGGCCTGGTCCAGCCAGGTCTTGTTGTTGCCCACCGAGGACGAGGGAATCAGCCGGCCGTCGGGCAACACGCCCGCCACCTCGACCACGGCCACGTCGAGCTTGCCCAGGAAGCCGAACCACACGAACTGCGCCACGTGCGACAGGTGGATGTCCACGTACTGCATGTGGCCCGCATTGATCTGGCGGCGCACCGTGGGGTCGGACTGGTAGGGCAGTCGCATCTCGATGCCGTCCACCTGGGCCAGCGCGCCGTCCAGCTCAGGCGCGGTGCTGGCTCCCGTCCACAGCCCGATCTTGAAACCATGGCCTTGCGCGTTCAGGCTTTCGATGCGCCGCGCCAGCGCGCCGGGCACGGCCTTGGGGTAGCCCGCGCCGGTGAAGCCGCTCATGCCCACATGGGCACCGGCAGGGATCAGGGCGGCCGCCTCGTCGGCGGACATGGTGCGGGAGAGAAAGTCGGGGTACAGCACCCGATCGGCCAGGGACATGAACAAACTCCGCAAAAAAAGAAAAGAGGCCACCCGCCCGGTGAGCGGATGGCCCCGTGGACAAAACCCAGGATGCTAGCCGTCGTTCCTTACAAATTAAGGGTTAACCCTTACAAATGCGGTACGTCCGCTCACGTCCGCAGATTACGCCGCTTTGCGGTTGAGCAAGGCATACAGCAGGATGGCGCCGAACGTGGCCGTGCCGATGCCGCCCAGCGCGAACTGGCCGAACTTGAGCGTGAAGTCGCCCGTGCCCAGGATGAGCGTGATGGCCGCGACGATCAGGTTCTTGTTCTGCGAGAAGTCCACCTTGTTGTCCACCCAGATCTTGGCCCCGGCCACGGCGATCAGGCCGAACACCACGATGGAGACGCCGCCCATCACCGGCAGCGGAATGGTCTGGATCAGCGCGCCGAACTTGGGGGAAAAGCCCAGCACCAGCGCGAACACGCCCGCCAGCAGGAACACGGCGGTGGAATAGATCTTGGTCGCGGCCATCACGCCGATGTTCTCGGCATAGGTCGTCACGCCCGTGCCGCCCACGCCGCCGCTCACCATGGTGGCCACGCCGTCGCCGATGAACGCACGGCCCATGTAGCGGTCCAGGTCGCGGCCGGTCATGGCCGTCACGGCCTTGATGTGGCCCAGGTTCTCCGCCACCAGGATGATGGCCACCGGGGCGATCAGCAGCATCGCGTTGCCGTCGAACACCGGCGCGGCGAAGTTGGGCATGCCCACCCATGCCGCGTTCGCCAGGATCGACAGGTCGATGGGCTTGCCCAGGCCCAGGCCGTTGGTGAGCACCGCGTAGATGATGCTCGCCACGATCAGCCCCACCAGGATCAAGAGGCGCTGCACCATGCCGCGCGTGAGCACGGCCACCAGGCCCACGCTCACGAAGGTCACGACCTGCATCCAGCTGTCGAAATTGCTCGCCGCCATGTTCTTGATCGGAATGCCCGCCAGGTTCAGCCCGATCACCGCGACGACCGAGCCCGTGACCACGGGCGGCATGAAGCGCTCGATCCAGCCCGTGCCGATGGCCTGCACCAGCGCGCCGATCAGCGTGTAGAGCAGGCCGCAGGCGATGATGCCGCCCAGGGCGACGGCGATGTTGCCGTTGGCCCCCTTGCCCGCATAGCCCGTGGCCGCGATCACCACCCCGATGAAGGCAAAGCTCGAACCCAGGTAGCTGGGCACCCTGCCGCCCGTCACCAGGAAGAAGATCAGCGTGCCCACGCCGCTCATCAGGATGGCCACGTTGGGGTCGAACCCCATCAGGATGGGCGCCAGCACCGTGGCGCCGAACATCGCGATCACGTGCTGCACGCCCATCGCCGCCGTCTGCGGCCAGGGCAGCCGTTCGTCGGGCGCGATCACTCCGCCCTGCTGCAGCACGGCCGCGCTTTTTTCTTGCCAGTTCATGAATCCCATGTGTGTTGTTCCTTGTAGTTCGAGGCGCGAATGCTAGTGGATGAATGCGCACGTGGGCGATGAACTTCGCCAGGCGAAGGTGCGAGGCGGCGGGAACGGTAGGATGGCTGCCTCACAACGGCGGGCAAGAGGGCCGGCCCTCACCCGACGTCCACCATGCCGCCATCCGCCCCATCCTGCCCGTCGTGCCGCCAGCCCATGGAGGCCCATTCGTTCACCAGCAACACCGGGCACACGCTGGAGCTGGACATCTGCTACGCCTGCCAGGGCCTCTGGCTGGACCGGCACGAGAACCTCAAGCTCTCGCCCCAGGCGGTGGTGGACCTGTTCCGCCTGCTGCACGAACACCGCACCCATGAACACCGCCCGCTGCAGGCGCGCATGGCCTGCCCGCGCTGCAGCTGCGCGCTGGACCAGGGCTTCGACGTGGTGCGCAGCGGCCGCTACATGACCTACCGCTGCGCGCGCCAGCACGGGCGGTTCAGCACCTTTTCCTCCTTCATGGTCGAAAAGGGCTTCGTGCGCCACATGACGCGCCCCGAGATCGACGACCTGGCCCGGCGCGTGGGCGCCATCTACTGCACCAGCTGCGGCGCGCCCGTGGACATCCGCAAGGACCACGCCTGCCCCTACTGCCGCGCGGCGTTCTCGCTCATTGACCCCGATGCCGTGGTGCGCGCGATGGAGGGCTACGCCCGGGCTGGCGCCCGCCCGGCCCAGGCCGCGCACGGCACGCCGGCGGCGACCGTGGACATTGGCGATGCCCTGGTGGCGCTGGAGCGCGACCGCAGCCGGGCCGAGCGCGAGCGGCAAAAAAGTGCCTTCAGCGGCGCGCGGGATGGCGATGGCGACTCCTTCACCGGCGACCTGCTGGCCGCGGGCGTCTCGCTGGTCTGGGAGGTGTTGACCAAGCGGGTGTAGCCGCGCCGGCCATTTCCCGCGTTTGCATATACCCTTGCGCGGCCCTGCGAAATGGGCACACCGGACCGGGTTCGGACCACAATGGCGTTCGCAGACTTCCCGGCGGCCCCAGTCCGTCGCCGCAGTCTCCCGTGGCGGCCAGCAGCCTGTGCGCGTGGCCGCCGTACTGCCTGCTCCCGTCCATCCATTCCGCCAAACGGGGCGCCCCTGCGACCACAGGAGGAGACGATCTTGCCGCTGCAGCCGCACCGAAGCCGACGCCGTCCCCGGGCATCCGCCGGGCGGGTGCCCGCGCCACGCAGCGCCGCGGCACCGGCCCCGCTGCGGCACGCGCCCTTGCCCGCCGTGCCCAGCACCCTGCTCATCCCGCTGGCGGCGCGGGCGCGGGGCAACCATTACTTTCCCTGGCTGGCCTGCGGCGATGCGGTGGCCGCCGGGCTGCTGGAGCGGCTGGGCACCGATGTGGAGCCCTACCTCAACGACCTGCCCACCGTGCTGAACGTGCTGTGGCGCACCCGGATCATCCGGGACACCGCGCAAGGCTTCTTCCTCAGGCACCCCGGGGGCCAGGGCGTGAACCTGGGCTGCGGCCTGTCGCACCATTTCCAGTGGCTGGACACCGGCGCCAACCACTGGCTCGACGCCGACCTGCCCGAGGTGATGGCGCTGCGACGGCAACTGCTGCCCGCGCGGTGCCCGCGCACACGGCTGGCCGAGGCGGACATCACCCAGCCCGGCTGGTGGCACCGGCTGGGCCTGCCGCCGCGCGCGGCGGGGAGCGGGGCGGCAGCGGCGCCCGCGCTGGTGGTGTGCGAGGGCGTGCTCATGTACCTGGAGCCAGGCCAGGTGCAGGCGGTGCTGCACGAGTTCGCGCAGTGCGCGCCCCCGGGCTCGCGCCTGGTGCTGGACGTGCTCACCCACCGGGCCGTGGGCACGGCCGGCCGGCACGCGAGCGTGGGGCCCACGGGGGCCGAGTTCCGCTGGGGCCTGGCACGCCTGGCCGACCTGTCCGCCGCGCACCCGCGCCTGGCGCTGCGGCACGCGCACAGCGTGGCGGAATGCTATGGCTGGGCGGGCCTGGCGCTGGAGACCCTGTGGTGGCCCTGGCTGGGCGCGCCGCTGTACGGCATGGTGGAGCTGGAAGTCACCACCCCCTGAGCGCCCGTGGCGTGGGCGCGGGCGCTGCCACTTCTTCCCTTCCGCGCGTGGAAAGGGGGCGGCACCCGGTGGCGGCCGGCGGGCTTGCCGGGGGCGGACGTGTCACTGCCGTGCCAGGCGCCCCAGCAGCTCGGTCCACGCGGGCGGCTTGCCGGTGAGCTGCCCCACGATGGCCGCCTGCAGCGGTGGCAGGCGCCGGGCGCCCTGTAGCACCAGCTGGCGCAGCAGGCGGGGCAGGGGGCGGGCATCGGTGTACAGCCGCACGATGGCGTTCGTGCCTTCGTAGATCGGCCATGCGTGGTGGTGGTGCGCGCGTCCATAGCCGGACAGGATTGCGCTGTCTCCGATATCGCGGCCCTGGCCGCGCGCGGCCAGCAGGGCGGCGGTCAGGCGCTCCACCCCGGCCAGGCCCAGGTTGTAGCCGTGGGCCGTCACCGGGTGCATGCCCACGGCCGCGTCGCCCAGCAGCGCGCAGCGGTGGGCGGCAAAGCGTTCCGCGTACACGGCCACCAGCGGGTAGGCGTGGCGTTCTCCGTCGAGCTGCATGGGCCCCAGGCGGTTGTCGAACTGCGCCTGCACCTGGGCGGCAAAGGCGTCGGCGGGCAACGCCATCAGCGTGGCGGCATCCGCAGCGCCTGCGGTGACCACGACCGAGCACAGGTGCGGGCTGCCGGCCGTGTCGGCTGCATCTGCGGCATCCACCGCATCCGGCAGGGGCAGGATGGCCAGCGTGCGTTCGTAGCCGAAACACTCGTGCGCCACGCCGCCATGGGGCCGGGCATGGCGCATGCGGCAGACGATCACGGTGCGGCCGAAGTCCGCCATGCGCGCGCCAATGCCCAGCTGGCGCCGCGTGACCGAGAAGCGGCTGTCCGCCGCGACCAGCAAGGGCGCCTGCAGGCGCTGGGGTGAAGGGGCCTCCGCGTCCGGGGCCGTGTCTGTGGGGGCAAGCAGGCGGTACTCCAGCTCGGCATGCGTGGCCAGGGTGGCCACGCGCGTCACCTGGGCGCCGGTGACGATGCGCACGCCGGGCGTTTGCGCGGCCACCGCATAGGCGGTGCGGCGCAGCGCGTGGTTGGGGACCATGAAGCCCAGCGCCCCGTGGCCCGAGCGCTGGGCGTCGAGCTGCAGCGCGCTGCGCTGGCCGAGCGGCCCGTCATGCACCTGGGCCTCGCGGATGGCGCCGGTCTCGTGCGGCGCCAGTTGCGCCCAGGTGCCCAGCCGCTGCAGCGTGGCGCGGCTGGGGTGGGTCAGCGCGATCTCGCGACCGTCGGGCGCGGGGGCGGCCAGCGCGGCCTGGGGCTGCTGCTCGACCACCGTGGCCGTGAAACCGGCGTGGGCCAGGGAAATGGCCAGCGACAGGCCCGCGGGCCCCGCGCCGACGATGAGGACATGGCTGTGGGAGGAGGAGGAGAAGGAGGAAGTCATGGCAGGAAAAGGCAGGAGGTGGACAGCCTGGTACGCACCCCCGCGACCGGAGGGGATCGCCTGCCATTGTGGATGCGCTCCGCGCGCCGGGGGTTGCCCTGCGTCAAGTGTGCGCGCAGGGTATGCTATTAAATATATAGCTGTCGGCGCTGATGTATCCAGCGCTAGGGGCCCCAAAGACCCCAAGGCCCGTGGATCAAGCCCGGGCCGGCTTGCGCGGCGGGCGCTTGGCCGCTTTCTTCTTTCCGGCGCCGCCGGCAGGCTTGCCGCGCAGGTGCAGGCCCCAGGTGACCAGCAGCCACAGGTACGACGCCAGCACGCTGTAGGCCGCCACGGCCGCCAGCGACAGGGGCGGGGCGGTGATGGAGCGCGGATTGGCCATGGTTTCCAGCAGCTGGCGGGTGCCGGCGCCCAGCACGGCCTCGCGGCTGCCCGAACGGGCCATGCGCGCCGCCATGAAGATGAAGAACTCCATCAGCAGCGCGCCGATCAGGAAACACGCCAGCAGGGCCAGCAGGTGCGAGAACGCGCGGCGGTCGCCCTTGGCCAGGAAATAGAAGGCCGACACCAGCACCAGCGCGGGCAACAGCAGGGCCAGGGCGGGCCAGGCGGACAGGAGAGCGTGCATCGGAGACAACAGGTAGCGGCGTGGGGCCACCGGTGGCAGGCAGCACACCGGTGAATCATCGGCAAGAGCGGCCCTGGGGGCACGCACGACTGCGGATGATAGGCGCTGGCCGCGTCCTGTTCGCCTTGCGGCTGTAACTGTTGGCGACACCGCGCGGCAGTGCGCCGAGCCACCCCGCACCGCACGCTGCGCCGCACGGCCCCCGCCGGGCCCCCTGGCTCCCGGGCCCGTCAGCGTGGATGGCCCGGGCCCGCCACAAAATCGGCCACGGCCGCCAGCACGCCATCCTGCTGCAGGATCTTGCGGTGGCCCAGCCCTTCGGTGGCCAGCAGCGTGGCGCCCGGAATGTGGTCGCGGTAGGCCTCGCCATCGGCAAAGCGGTTGATGCGGTCGCCCCGGTCGTGCACCACCAGGGTGGGCAGCGCGATGCGCGGACCCACGGCCGGGGGCTCGAACTGGCGCATCAGGATGCCCTCGCGCGCCTCGATGCGCCGCTGCATGGAAGCGCGCGTGCGCTCCGACAGGCCGAACACCTGCGCGAACAGGCGCGTGTATTCGTGGGGCGACGCGGGCGGCGCCAGCAGCACCAGCCGCCCGGTGGCCAGGCCCCGGCTGGCCGCATGGGCCGCCGCGTTGGCCGCGAGCGAATGGGCCACCACGGCGCTGGGCGCCGAATCCTGCGCATGCAGGCGGGCGGTGGCGTATTCGATGGCGCGCGCGAACTGCGGCAGGTTGCTCACGCGGCCCCGGCTGCCGCCGTGCGCGGGCAGGTCCACCAGCACCGGGCGCAGGCCCCGCGCGGCCAGGGCGCCGGCCAGCGGCAGCATCTGGCGCGCGTGGCCGCCCCAGCCGTGCAGCAGCAGCACCGTGGGGCCGTGCGGCTGGGCCTGGGGCAGGTAAAGCGTGATCTCGGCGTCTTCGAACGGCCAGCGTTCCGTGCGCCAGTGGCCGGGCGGCACGGCGCTGCGGCCCGGTTTGCGCAGGGGCAGGGGCGTGCCGAAAAGGCGGTAGGCCGCGCGCACGGCCAGCGCGGGCCACAGGCGCTCGGTGGTGCCCAGCGCCACGCGCAGCAGGCGCATGCCGGGGTGTTCGCCGTAGAAGCTGGACGTGGCCTGCAGGGCGGTGGAGGAGGAAGGGGAGGCGTTCATGGGGGGCTCCGGAAAGGGAGGGAATGGGGGGCGGACGCGGTGGACGGTCAGTAGAAGATCCAGTCCCGGTTGCTGCGCGGAAGGCGGGCGAGTGTCTGGCGCAGCGCCCGGACGGCGCCCGCCGCGGCCACGATGGCGGCGATACCCAAGATGATCAGCATGGTGGTTCCTTTCTTCGCACGGTTGTGCGAAATTGGGGCAAAGAAAAACAAGAGGCATCCATCGCGCAAGAACAAGCGGAGGGGAGGATCAGGCGGTCTGATAACTCTTGACGAGGCGCGCCCAGGACGCCTCGGTGCGCTGCACTGCCTGCGGATCGCGCAGGAAGCGAACGTCGTGCAACAGGCCCATGGCCATCGCATAGATCTCGCCCACCAGCTGGTCGGGCGGGGTGTCGGGGGGCAGGTGCCCGGCCTCGATGGACTGGATCACCGTGCGGCGCAGGGCCGCGCGCCAGCGGGTGATCTCGGCGTGCAGCAGGTCGCGCAGCTCGCCGTCGCGGTCGTCCAGCTCGAAGGCGCCCGCCGTATAGATGCAGCCGGTGAAGGCCTCCACGTCGCGCGTGCGGGCAATCCAGCGGCGCACGATCTCGTTGAGGCGCGGCAGGCCCTTGGGGTGCTGCATGGCGGGCACGAACACATCGGCCAGGAAGCGGCGGCCAAACTCCTCGATCACCGCCTTCTGCAGCGCCTCGCGCGAGCCGGCGCGCGAGAAGACGCCACTCTTGGACAGGCCCACGCGGTCGGCCACCGCCTGCAGGGTGATCGACTCCAGCCCCTCGGCCGCGGCCAGGTCCAGCGCCGCGCCCACGATGGCCGCGCGGGTGAGTTCCGATTTCTGGGTCTTTGCATCCATGGCGCTAATTTAGCACGATTGTGCGAAATGCGGAATTCCCCCTGCTGTCAAGCGGGTGACGGGGATGGCTGGCCTGCGCCCCGTGCCGCTGGTACGCTGCGTCGCCATGGAGACAACACACAACACCCCGCCTTTCATTCCCCAGATCCGCCTGTACCAGGACTGGCTGCGCGACCAGCGCGGACTGCAGTTCGACAGCTACGACGCCCTGTGGCGCTGGTCCACCACCGAGCTCGATGCCTTCTGGCAAAGCGTGTGGGACTACTTCAAGCTGGAGTCGCCCACGCCGCACACCGCCGTGCTGGGCCAGAACACCATGCCCGGCGCGTTGTGGTTCCCGGGCGCCCAGGTCAACTACGCGCGGCAGGCGCTGCGGCATGTGGATGCGGCGCATGCCGCTGGCCTGCCGGCCATCATCAGCCGCAACGAAAAGGGCCACCACCGCGAAATGAGCTGGCCCGAGCTGCGCCGCCAGGTCGCGTCGCTGGCGTTGCACCTGAAGGCCCAGGGCGTGGAGCCGGGCGACCGCGTGGCCGCCTACCTGCCCAACGTGCCCGAGGCGATGGTGGCCTTCCTCGCCACGGTGAGCGTCGGCGGCGTGTGGAGCATCTGCGCGCCCGACATGGGCACCCATGCGGTGCTCGACCGGTTCCGCCAGATCGAACCCAAGGTGCTGATCGGCGTGGACGGCGTGACCTACGGCGGGCGCGACCACGACCGCACCGGCGTGCTGGCCGAGCTGCGCGCGGCGCTGCCCAGCGTGCGGCACGCGGTGTTGCTGGGCAATCTGGATGCTTCTGTTTCGATAGCTGGTTACGCAAGCTGGACGAGCGCTACAGCCCGAAATGATGCTGCAACTGAAGCTTTCGAGCCGATGTGGCTGCCGTTCGACCACCCGCTGTGGATCGTGTATTCCAGCGGTACCACGGGCCTGCCCAAGCCCATCGTGCACGGCCACGGCGGCACGGTGCTGGTGGCGCTGCAGCTCAAGGTGCTGCACAACGACATCGGCTGCAGCTACGAGCCCAACAGCTTCGGCGAGCGCTACCACTGGTACAGCTCCACGGGCTGGGTGATGTGGAACGCACAGCTCTCGGGCCTGCTGTCGGGCACCACCTGCGTGATCTACGACGGCAACCCCGGCGGCAGCAAGGACCACCCCGACTGGGGCGTGCTGTGGCGCTTCGCGGCCGAGACGGGCGTGACCTTCTTCGGCGCGGGCGCGGCGTTTTTTGCCAACTGCATGAAGGCGGGCATCACGCTGGCCGAATACGGCGACCTCACGCGCATCCGCGCGCTGGGCACCACCGGCTCGCCGCTGTCGCCCGAGGTGCAGGAATGGGGCACGGCGCAGTTCGAGGCCCTGGGCACGCACGACATCTGGTGGAACAACATCTCGGGCGGCACCGACTTTTGCGGCGCCTTCATCGGCGGCAACCGCGAGATGCCCCAGGTGCCCGGCGAGATGCAATGCCGCATGCTGGGCGCGGCCGTGGAGTCCTGGAATGCCGAGGGCGTGCCGGTGATGGACGAGGTGGGCGAGCTGGTGTGCGCGCAGCCCATCCCGTCGATGCCGCTGTACCTGTGGGGGGACAAGGACGGTTCACGCTACCTGTCGAGCTACTTCGACATGTACCCGCCTGGCCACGGCCGCCAGCCCGGCGGCGGCGATGGCCCCGCGCGCATGGGCGCGGTGTGGCGCCACGGCGACTGGCTCAGGATCGGCGCCAACGGCGGGTGTGTCATCTACGGCCGCAGCGACGCCACCATCAACCGCCACGGTCTGCGCATGGGCACGAGCGAGATCTACAGCGCGGTCGAATCCCTGCCCGAGGTGCTCGACAGCCTGGTGGTGGACCTGGAATACCTGGGCCGCGAAAGCTACATGCCCCTGTTCGTGGTGCTGCGCCCCGGCCACACGCTGGACGAGGCCCTGCGCGCCCGCATCAACGGCGCGGTGCGCACGGCGCTGAGCCCGCGTTTCGTGCCCGACGACATCTTCGCGGTGGCGGAGGTGCCGCGCACCTTGAGCGGCAAGAAGCAGGAGCTGCCCATCAAGAAACTGCTGCTGGGCCAGCCCATCGAAAAGGTGGTGAACAAGGACGCCATGGCCAACCCGGGCTGCCTGGACTGGTATGTGGCGCTTGCCGCCGAGCGCGCGGCAGAAGTGCAAAATACATAGCTGCCCGCGCTTGCGGGCTGTACGCTACAGCCCGGTTTGATCCATATCCGGGCCGGGGCGGGGCACGCTGGAAAAGCCCATCGCATGCTCGATGAAGCGCTCCACGAGCCGGCTGGCCTCTCCCGCGCGTCGCGCGAGCGCGATGCCCACCTTGAAGCCCGGCGGGTTGTCGGTGAGCGCCAGGCACTTCACGCCGGGCGGCACCACCAGCCGCGCGACGCCCGCCACCAGTCCCACGCCCAGGCCCGCGGCCACCAGGCTCATGATGGTCTGCACCTGCATGGCCTCCTGTGCCACGCGGGGTGAAAAGCCCGACAGCTGGCAGCGCAGAAGCGCCAGGGCGGACAGCCCGGGCACTTTGTCCTGCGGGTACATGATGAAGGGCTCGCCCGCCGCTTCCGAGAGCGCGATCGCGTGGCGCTTCGCCAGCGGGCCGTGCGCGGACACGGCGAGCACGAAATCGTCGCGGTCCATGGGCAGGAGCTCGAACGGCTCGGGGTGCAGAACCGGGTAGCGCACGAATCCCACGTCGAAGCGGCGCGCCAGCAGCCCGTCGAGGATTTCGGTCGATGTGGCCTCCGACAGCTCCAGCTCGATCTGCGGGTAGCGCGCCCGCACGGATGGGATCAGCTCCGGCAGCAGGGCATAGGTGGCCGATCCGATGATGCCCAGGCGCAGCAGGCCGCCCAGCCCCTCGCGCGCGTCCGCCACGGCCTGGCGGCAGCGCTCCGCATGAAACAGCGCCAGGTGCGCCTCGGGCAGCATGGCCTGGCCCTCGGCCGTCAGGCGCACGCCAGTGCTGTGGCGCTCGAACAGGCGGCTGCCCAGTTCCTCCTCCAGTTTGCGCACGGACACCGACAGGGGCGGCTGGGCCATGTGCAGCAGCTCGGCGGTGCGGTGGAAGTTGCCGGTTTCCGCCAGGGTGACGAATTGGCGCAGCTGGCGCAGGTTCATGGGATACCAAACAAATATCGGTTTGTGAATTTTTAATATTAGACAGCATGGGTGCCCGCTGCCTACATTCGCCTGCAGGCCTGGGCAGGGCCTGACGATCAAAAAAATTCCATGAAGGAGACACCGTGATGCAATCCCGTAGAACCGTGGCCGGCGCGCTGCTGGCGCTTGCCGCCACGGCCCTGGCCCCCGCCGTGCAAGCCCAGGCATTCCCTGCCAAAACCATCAAGTTCGTCGTGCCCTTCGGCCCTGGCAGCGGCACCGACACCTCGGCGCGCTACTTCGCGCGCAAGCTGCAGGACCTCACGGGCCAGGCCGTGGTGGTGGAAAACAAGCCCGGCGCCAACGGCTTCATCGCCGTCAAGCAAGTGCTGTCGGCGCCGGCCGACGGCTACACCGTCTTCATCGGCAGCAACTCCACGCTGGCGGTGAACGCCGCGCTGTTCAAGGAGCTGCCGTACGACCCGGTGAAGGACTTCTCGCCGCTGACCATGATGATGCGTTCGCCCGCCATGATCGCGGCCATGCCCAAGGCGGCGTACAGCGACCTCAAGGGCCTGATCGCCTACGCCAAGGCCAGCCCGGGCAAGGTGAACTTCGGCGCGGGCTCGGCCGGCTACCAGCTCATGGGCGAGTTGCTCAACGACACGGCGGGCATCCACACCGTGCACGTGCCCTTCAAGGGCGCCGGCGAGACCATGACGGCCGTGGCCTCGGGCACCGTCGACTACACCTTCGCCGAGGTGACCGCCGTGCAGGAGCTAGCCAAGGGCGGCCGCGTGAAGGTGCTGGCCGTGGCGTCCGACAAGCGCGTGGCCGCGGCGCCGGACGTGCCCACCGCCACGGAAGCGGGCCTGCCGGGCTTCGAGGCCTACACGTGGGTGGGCGCCATGGTCAGCGCCCAGACCCCCGCCGCCGAAACCGCCCGGCTGGCCGAGCTGTTCACCGCCATCTCCAGGATGGACGAGACCCGTGCCTTCTACGAGCGCATCGGAGCCACCGCCATGACCGGTGGGCCCGCGCAGATGCACGAGTTCCAGAAAAACGAGATCGTGCTGTGGAAGCGCATCGTCACCCAGGCCAAGGTGCCGCTGCAATGAGCGGTGCTCCCGCCGTGCAGCCGGGTGCGCTGCAGCATGTGAAGGTGCTCGATCTGTCCCGCGTGCTGGCCGGACCCTGGGCCGCGCAGACCCTGGGCGACCTGGGGGCCGAAGTGATCAAGGTCGAGCGCCCGGGCACCGGCGACGACACCCGCGCCTGGGGCCCTCCCCATGTGACGGACGCGGCGGGCCAGCCCACCGGCGAGTCGGCCTATTACATGTGCACCAACCGCAACAAGCAGTCGGTGACGGTGGACTTCACCCGGCCCGAGGGTCAGCGGATCGTGCGCGAGCTCGCGGCGCGGTGCGACGTGCTCATCGAGAATTTCAAGACCGGCGGCCTGGCGCAGTACGGGCTCGACCATGCAAGCCTGAGCGCGCTGAACCCGCGCCTGGTGTACTGCTCCGTGACCGGCTTTGGCCAGGACGGCCCCTACGCGCACCGCGCGGGCTACGACTTCCTGATCCAGGGCATGGGTGGGCTCATGAGCATCAGCGGCCACCCCGACGGGGCACCCGGCGGCGGTCCCATGAAGGTGGGCGTGGCGCTCACCGACATCCTCACCGGGCTGTATGCGAGCACGGCCATCCTCGCTGCGCTGCAGGCGCGCGAGCACACGGGCCGGGGCCAGCACATCGACCTGGCGCTGCTCGACGTGGGCGTGGCCTGCCTGGCCAACCAGGGCATGAATTACCTGTACGGCGACAAGGTGCCGCAGCGCATGGGCAATGCGCACCCGAACACCGTGCCCTACCAGGACTTCCCCACGCAGGACGGCCACATGATCCTGGCCATTGGCAACGACGGACAGTTTGCACGCTTTTGCCATGCCATCGGCGAACCGGACTGGGCGCAGGACGAACGCTTCGTGTGCAACGCCGGCCGCCTGGCCCACCGGGAGGAACTGGTCGGCCGCATCCGCGCTGCCACGGTGGCGCGCACCACGCGCGACTGGATCGCTCTGCTGGAGCGGCACGCCGTGCCCTGCGGCCCCATCAACACCGTGCGCGACGTGTTCGAGGACCCACAGGTCCAGGCCCGGGGCCTGCGGATCGCGATGCCGCACCCGCAGGCGGGCGAGGTGCCGCTGGTGGCCAGCCCCATCCGCCTGTCGGACACGCCCGTCACTTATCGCCACACGCCCCCGCAGCTGGGCCAGCACACCGACGAGGTGCTGGCCCGCTACCTGGGTTTTTCGCCCGCGCAATTGCAGGCCTACAAGGACGACGGAGTTTTGGGATGAGCACCCTGGATTCACTGGCGCTCACGCGCATTCCCGCTGAAGACGAGGCACTGCGCGCCGAGGTGCGCGCCTTCCTGCAGGAGGCCATTGCCGACCTGCCCGCGCACATCCGCGCGCGCTCCTGGGGCGGCTACAGCAGCGCTCTGAGCCGCCGGCTGGGAGACAAGGGCTGGATCGGCATCACGCTGCCCAGGGCGTACGGCGGGGGCGGGCGCAGCGCGTTCACGCGCTACGTGCTGGTGGAGGAATACCTGGCCTGCGGCGCCCCCGTGGGTTCGCACTGGATCGCCGATCGCCAGAGCGCGCCCCTGATCCTGAAGTACGGCACCGAGGCGCAAAAGCAGTTCTACATTCCGCGCGTGTGCAAGGGCGAGGCGTTCTTCTGCATCGGCATGAGCGAACCCAACGCGGGTTCGGACCTGGCCAGCGTGAAGACGCGCGCCGTGCCCAATGCGCAAGGCTTTGTGCTCAACGGCCAGAAGATCTGGACCACCAACGCCCACCACTGCCAGTACATGATCGCGCTGGTACGCACCTCGGGAACCTCCGAGGACCGCCACCAGGGCCTGTCGCAGGTCATCGTGGACCTGTCGCTGCCGGGGGTCACGGTGCGCCCCATCGAAGACCTCTCGGGCGACAGCCATTTTTGCGAGGTGTTCTTCGACAACGTGCGGCTGGGACCGGATGCGCTCATTGGCGCCGAGGGCCAGGGCTGGGAGCAGGTCACGGCGGAGCTGGCGTTCGAGCGCAGCGGGCCCGAGCGCCTGTTCTCCTCCATCGTGCTGTTCGACCAGTGGCTCGGCTACGTGCGCACGCCCCAGGGACGCACCGACTCGGCCGTGCGGCTGGCGGGCAAGGTGCTCACGCAGCTGGCGCCGCTGCGCGCCATGTCCGTGTCGGTGCAGGAAAAACTCACGCAGGGCGCGAGCCCCATCGTCGAGGCGGCGCTGGTGAAGGAGCTTGGAACCACCCTCGAGCAGATGATTCCAGCGGCCATTGCCGAGGACCTGTTCGCGCGCGAGGCCGAGGACGTGCCCGTGGAGCTCCTGATGACGCTCAAGTACGTGACCGAGGCCTCGCCCTCCTTCTCGCTGCGCGGCGGCACGCGCGACATCCTGCGCGGAATGATCGCCCGCGGCCTGGGCTTGAGATGAGACACCCCTGGGCTGCTGCGCGGCATCTCTCGCGCGCGCTGCGTGGGGACCGTGCCTGGCGCCTCCGACCGGGCCGCGTTTCGGCCAGGGGCCGGGGGCAGTGTGTGCAACGCAATGGATGACCGACATGAGCATGAATGACAACGACCTGTTCGCCGATGCCGCGCACGACGTGCTGGCGGACCGGTGCACCCCCGCCGTGGTGCGCGCCATCGAGTGCGGCGGGCGCGCGGCGGATGCCGCGCGGGGCCTGTGGGAGCAGCTGGAATCCACCGGCCTGGCCGACGCCCTGCTGGGCGAAGACGAGGGGGGGGCGGGCCTGGAACTGGACCAGGCCTTTGGCGTGCTGGAGCAATGCGGTGCCCACGCGCTGCCGCTGCCCCTGGCCGAGACCATGGTGGCGCGGGCCTTGCTGGCCCAGGCAGGGCTGGTGCGCCCGCAGGGCAGCATCGCCCTGGCACGCGGCCAGCGCGGCGCCGGCGGCGGTCTGCACTGCGCGCTGGTGCGCGGCGGCCAGGTGGCCGATGCGGTGCTGGTGCAGGCCGGCAGCGCCTGGCACCTGCTTCCCGTCGACGGCGCCCACGCCCGTGCGCATGCACTGGCGCTGGACGCGGCGCTGACCTGGTCGGCCGCGCAGTGCGATGCCGCCCCCACGGTGGGCGTGGATGCCGCGCTGGATGTGCGCACCCTGCAGGCCGCGGTGGTGGCCGCGCAGATGGCCGGCGCCCTCAGCAGCGTGTTCCAGCGCACCCTGCGGTACGCCAACGAACGCCAGCAATTCGGCCGCCCCATCGGCAAGTTCCAGGCCGTCCAGCACCAGCTGGCCGTGATGAGCGAACACGTGTTTGCCGCGCGCATGGCCGCGCAGCTCGGCTGCAGCGGCGGCGTGGGCATCCAGCCCGACCGACTGCGCGTGGCGACCGCCAAGGCGCGCTGCAGCGAGGCCGCGCTGGCCGTGTCGGAAGCCGCCCACGCCATCCACGGCGCCATCGGCTTCACCGAGGAGCATGACCTGCAGCTCTTCACCCGGCGCCTGCATGCCTGGCGCCAGACGGCCGGCAGCGAGGGGTACTGGCACACCGTGGCCGGCGAGGCGCTGCTGCAGCACAGCGGCATCACGCTCGACCTGGTGCGCCGCATCACCGACGTCGAATTCCCGGCCTGAGTGCCATTTCGCTGACTGGAGACATTTGCCATGGCCTTTCTGACCATTGAACGCGACGGCGGCATCCTCACCGCCACCATGAACCAGCCCGAAACGCGCAACGCGCTCACCGGCAACACCGCGGTGGACGAGTTCGTGCAGCTGTGCGAGGACGTGCGCCGGGATGCCGGCGTCAAGGTGCTGATTCTCACGGGCGCGGGCCCCATCTTCAGCTCGGGCGGCAACGTCAAGGACATGAAGCGTTTCTTTGATGATGCGTGCACGCCCGACCTGATCCGCGAGGAGTACCGCCAGGGCATCCAGCGCATCCCCCAGGCGCTGTACCAGCTCGATGTTCCCGTGATCTGCGCCGTCAACGGCCCGGCCATCGGCGCGGGGCTGGACCTGGCCTGCATGTGCGACATCCGCATCGCCAGCGAGGCGGCCACCTTCGCCGAGAGTTTTGTGCGCGTGGGCATCGTGCCCGGCGACGGTGGTGCCTGGCTGCTGCCGCGCGCGGTCGGCAGGGCCAAGGCGTCCGAGATGGCGTTCACCGGCGAGGCCATCGGCGCGCAGGAGGCGTTGGCCTGCGGCCTGGTGAGTCGCGTGGTGGCGGCGGACCAGTTGCTGCCCGCCGCGCGGGCGCTGGCCGCCAGGATCGCGGCCAACCCCGGCGCCGTGATGCGGATGACAAAACGCCTGCTGCGCGAGGGCGAACACGCCTCGCTGGCCTCGCTGCTGGAGACTTCGGCGGGCTACCAGGCCATCGCGCACAAGACGGCAGACCACCGGGAAGCGGTGACCGCCTTCATTGAAAAACGCGCGCCGAAGTTCCAGTGAGGCACCGCGTCCCCCCAACCGCCTTCGGAAGGATGTGAGATGACGCCTTTGCAAGGCCTTCGCGTGCTGGATCTGTCCAGCGTGATTTTCGGCCCCCTGGCCAGCCAGGTCCTGGCCGACTACGGCGCCGAGGTGATCAAGATCGAACCGCCCGAGGGCGACTCGACGCGCCATACCGGCCCCGCCCGGGAGGCGGGCATGGCGGCGATGTTCCTGGGCGCCAACCGCAGCAAGAAGAGCGTGGCGCTGGACCTCAAGCAGGCCGGTGCGCAGGAGGCGCTGGGCGCACTGATCGCCACGGCCGATGTGCTGATGCACAGCATGCGGCCGCAGAAGCTGGCGGCCCTGGGCCTCGCGCCCGAGGCGCTGCGCGAGCGTTTTCCGCGCCTGGTGTACGCCAGCCTGGTGGGCTTCTTGCCTGGCCCCTATGCCGGCAAACCCGCGTATGACGACGTGATCCAGGGCATGTCGGGGCTCGCCGACCTGATGGAACGGCAGGGCGGGGAAATGCGCTACCTGCCCACCATCGCCGCCGACAAGACCTGTGCCCATGTGGCCGCGCATGCCATCCTGGCCGCGCTGTGGCAGCGCGAGCGCACGGGCCGGGGGGCCTTCGTGGAAATCCCCATGTTCGAGTCCATGGTGGGTTTCAACCTGGTCGAGCACTACTACGGCCAGCACTTCGAGCCGCCGCTGTCCCCACCGGGCTACCCGCGTGTGCTGGCCCCCTGGCGCCGGCCCTACCGCACGGCCGACGGGGCGGTGGCCATGATGCCGTACACCAACCTGCACTGGCAGCGCTTCTTCACCGAAGTGGGTGCCCCGGACCTGGCGCGCGATGCGCGCTTCGCCGACATCGCCAGCCGCACGCGGCACATCGCCGAACTGCTGGAGCTTGCGTCGGGCTTCACCGGGCGCCACACCACGGCCCACTGGATCGCGGTGTGCGAGCGGCTGGAAATCCCCGCCGCGCCCGTGGCCAGGCTGCAGGACCTGCCCCTGGATCCACACCTCGTGGCCACGGATTTCTTCGAAACCCTCTCCGACCCCGCCCTGGGCGAGGTGCGCTTTCCGGGCGTGCCGGTGCGCTTTGACGGGCAGCGCCCCGCCATCGCCATGCCCCCCCGGCTGGGCGAACACACCGAGACGCTGCTGGCCCAGGCCGGGCTCGGCGGCGCACGGATCCAGGCACTGCTGGGCACCCGCGCAGCCGTGGGCCCCTCTTCTTGACAAGGACGCCTTCCATGATCCCCCAGACGCCTTCTGCGGACACCCTCCGCCCTGCCGCCCCCGCTGGCGTGGACCGCCATTTGCCGCGCCTCGGACAGGGGTTCGTGTGGCAGGACCTGAGCGTGGGACAACGCTTTCGCACCTTCCGGCGCACGGTCACCGAGACGGACCTGGTCAGCTTCATCGGCGTGACCGGCATGCTGGAGGCGATCTTCATCGAAGACGGCTACGAGGGCGGCGCCATGGTGGGGCGGCCCGTGCCGGGGGCGCTGACCTATGCGCTCATCGAGGGCTTCATCCTGCAGACCATGATCCAGGGCACGGGCCTTGCGATGCTGGAGCTGCACCAGAAGATCCTCGCGCCCGTGCGGGTGGGCGACACCATCGAGGCGGTGGTGGAGGTGACGGAGATCCGGCCCACCTCCAGGAGTGGCCGCGCGGTCGTGACCTCGCGCATCGACGTCTTCAACCAGCAGGGGGTACCGGTCATGACCTACACGGCCACCCGCTTGCTCGCCGGGCGTTCGTGAACAGATTTCCCCAACTACAACCACCCAGGAGACAAGCACCATGAAAAAAAGCACTTCCCGCACGTCTTCGCGACCCAGCGGCGTCCGGCGCGTATGCCTGGCCATGTTCGGCTGCGCGGCCGGCGTGGCGGCCATCGCCCCCATGGGCTTGGCGCATGCGCAGGCCTACCCTTCCAAACCGATCACCCTCGTGGTGCCCTTTCCGCCAGGCGGGCCCACCGACCAGGTGGCGCGCGTGCTGGCGCAGAAGCTGACGGAGCAGATGGGGCAGTCCGTGATCGTGGACAACAAGCCCGGCGCCAACGGCAACATCGGCGGCACCCAGGTCAGCAAGGCGGCGGGTGACGGGTACACGCTGCTCTACAACACCTCGTCCATCACCCTGAGCCCGGCGCTCTACAAGAACCTGAGCTATGACGTGCAGAAAGACCTGGCGCCCGTGGCCCTCACCGCCGTGGTGCCGCTGGCCCTGGTCGTGCACCCGAGCCTTCCCGTCAACAATGTGCGCGAGTTCGTCGACTACGCCAAGGCCAACCCGGGCAAGCTCTCCTATGGCTCGGCAGGCAATGGCAACGTGACCCACCTGGCGGCTTTCCAGTTCACCAGGAGCCTGGGCATCGAGGCCACGCACGTGTCCTACCGGGGCAGCGCCCCCGCGGATGTCGACCTCGTGGCGGGGCAGATCCAGTTCATGACGGACACCATCAATTCCGTGATGCCTTTCGTGAAGGACAAGCGCCTGAAGCTGCTGGCGGTCACCACCGCCAGGCGCATGTCCCTGTACCCCGACGTGCCCACGCTGGGGGAAACCGTGATGCCCGGTTTTGAGGCCGGCGCCTGGCAGGGCGTGATGGTGCCCGCCAGGACGCCGGCGGCGCTGGTGCAGCGCCTCAACGCCGAGATCAACAAGGCGCTGCAAAGCGATGAGGTGCGTGCCAGGCTGGCGGTGCAGGGCGCCGAGCCGCTGGGCTCCACGCCCGAAGAGTACCGCGCCTATGTCGGCAAGGAACTCCAGCGCTGGGCCGGGGTGGTGAAATCGACCGGCGTGACCCTCGATTGAACGCGGCGGGGCCCCTGCACCGTGGTGTGGCGCCACAGTGCTTCAAAAATGATAGCTGCTTGCGCTTGATGGATAGGTGTTGGGGCCCATTTTGGCCTCAAAGGCCCTCGCGAGCCTTTTTGCTTCCTGCCACCTGTTGTGACCGGCGCGCCGCCATGCCAGGGCCGCCCCGCCGCGCTGGGGACGGCCCCCTTCCGGGGCTGAGGGCTGCGGCTCCAAGCCTGCTTGCGCAGGCCTGGACATGACGAAGAGCAGCTGTTTCTGGCAGCCGCTCAGAGGGTCAGTCAAGCTTCGCGCCCGAGGCCTTGATCAATCGCTCCCACACCGGCCGCTCCTTGGCGATCGCGGCCGTGAACAGCGCGGGCGAGCTGTTCTGCACATCGAACCCCATGGCCGCGATGCGCTGCGCCACGTCGGGCAACTGCGTGGCCTTGCGCACCTCGGCGGCAATGCGCTCCAGGATGGGCGCGGGCGTGCCGGCCGGTGCGCCAAAGGCCAGCCAGCCCGCCACGCGGTAGGCTTCGTCGTTCAGGCCCTGTTCGGCCAGCGTGGGCACGCCCGGCAGCGCGCCCATGCGGCGCTCGCCGCTCACGCCGATGGCCTTGAGCTTGCCCGCGTCGATGTGCGGCTTGGCCTGCAGCGCGCTGGCGAACGCGATCTGGATCTGGCCGCCCAGCAGGTCCTGCACCATGGGCGCCTCGCCGCGGTAGGCCACGTGGCTCATGTCGGCGTTCTGCGTGAGGCTCATGTAGGCGCCGGCCAGATGCGGGTAGGCGCCCGTGCCGTAGGAGCCGTAGGCCACCTTGCCCTTGTTCGCCACCACATACTTGAGCAGCTCGGGGCCCGTGGCCACGGGTACGCCGGGGTGGGCCACCAGCACCAGCGGCGCGATGGCGATCTGGTAGATGGGCGCGATGTCGCGCTCGGGGCTGTAGGGCAGCTTGGTGTACAGGAACTGGTTGGTGAGCATGGAGTTGCTCAAGGCCAGCAGCAGCGTGTAGCCGTCGGGCGCGGCCTTGGCCACCGCGTCGGTGCCGATGATGCCGGCCGCGCCGGGCTTGTTGTCGATGACCATGGGCTGGCCCAGGCCCGCGGCCATCTTCTCGGCCAGCACGCGCGCGAGCACGTCGGTGGCGCCGCCTGCGGCAAAGGGCACGACCACCTTGATGGGCTTGCTGGGGTAGGCCTGCGCCAGGGCGGCGGGGCCGGTGCACGCGGCGGCGGCGGCCAGGGCGGCGGCGCCCAGCCAGTGGCGGCGGGTCATCGACGGGGGGTGGTGGGGCATGTGTCGTCTCCTGTCATGGGTATTGCAAATCAGCCTGGCCCGGCCCTGCGCGGTGGCGGGCGGGGGCTCGTTCAGGCGGGCTGGGGGCTTCCTGGCGCCGGGGCGATGGTGACGGCAAGCGGCAGGGGCGCGAGCACCTCGCGCAGCCGGGCCTGCAGCGCGGCCGCGCCCGGGCCGGGCTCCAGGGTCACGCGCACGGCGCTCTCGCCTTCGGGCTGCGCCTGGGGGCGGGGGAGGCCGGGGGTCTCGGCCCACACGCCGTCGGCCAGCGCCTGCACCGTGTGGCAGGCGGCCTGCAGGCGCAGCGCGGGCTTGTAGATCTTGCCCACGTTGGTCACGGGCATGGTGCCCAGGACCCGCACCCAGCGCGGGCGGGCCACGGCCTCGTCCACGCGCTCTGCGGTGAAGGCGAGCAGCTCGGCCTCGGTCGCCTGCGCGCCGGGCACCAGCGTGGCAAAGGCCACGGGCAGCTCGCCCGCATAGGCGTCGGGCGCGCCCACGGCGGCGGCGAGCTGCACGGCGGGGTGGGCGCCCAGCGCGTCCTCGATCACCTTGGGATCGATGTTGTGGCCGCTGCGGATGATGAGGTCCTTGGAGCGGCCGCTCAGGTGCAGGCGCCCTTCGGCGTCCACGAAACCCAGGTCTCCGGTGGCCAGCCAGCCGTCGGCCGTGAAGGCCTTGGCCGTGTCCGCCGCATCCAGAAACCCCGAGAACAGGTTGGGCGACTGGAACAGCACCATGCCCGGCTGCCCAGGCGGCATGTCCTGGCCGGACGCGTTGCCGTGCGCGTCCAGCGCCACGATGCGCAGCCGCGCGTACGGCAGGCGCCAGCCCACGCAGCCGGCGGGCGCGTGCACGCCCGGTGGCGTGATGGTGGAGATGCCCGCCATCTCCGTCATGCCCAGGCTTTCGTGCACATGCAGGCCGAACAGGCGCTCAAAGCGCGCCGCCAGCTCCGGCGCGAGGATGGCCGCGCCCGTGCGGCAGTAGCGCAGCGACGAGATGTCGGCGCCATCGAGCGGCACGTTGGCCAGCGCGGCCAGCACCGTGGGCACGGCCGACAGGTAGGTGCAGCGGTGGCGCTCGACCAGCCGCCAGTAGCTGGCGATGACCTCGCGGTTGCGGAACAGGCCCGCCGTCGGGATGATGGTCTCCACCCCCGCCGAGAGCGCCGCGAGCGAACCGGGCAGCACGCCCGCCACATGGAACAGCGGGTAGCCGTTGATGCCCACGTCCTGCGGCGTGATGCCCTGCATCTGCACGCTGGCCCAGGCGGTGAACACCTGCGCGCCATGGCTGTGGCGCGCGATCTTGGGCGCGCCCGTGGTGCCGCCGGTGTGAAAGTACGCTGCGATGTCGCCGGGCGCGATGCGCCGGCCGCTCACCAGCTGGCCGGCGGGCTGGCGCAGGCGCGCCGCGAAGTCCACCACGCCCTCCGGCAGCGCGCCGGCGGCGCCGGGCGCCTCATCGTGCGGGGCCACACGCAGCACGGTGGCGAGCGTGGGCACCTGGCTGCGCAGGCGCAGGGCCTTGCTCCAGTAGCCCACGTCGCCTTCCGCGCCGTAGGCGATCAGCACCTTGGCGCCCGCCAGCGCCATCATGGCCGCGAGCTTCTCGTCGGTGAGCATGGGGTTCAGGGGCTGCACGATGCCCGCCGCCTCGCCGCCCCACAGGGCCAGGTGGTATTCCAGGCAGCCGGGCAGCAGCACGGCCACGGCGTCCCGGGGGCCCACGCCCAGTGTGTGCAGCAGGTTGGCCGTCTGGTGGATGCCGGCCAGCAGCTGCGCGTACGACCAGCGGATGGGCGCGTCCGCCGGATCGGCCGTGGGCAGGAAGGTCAGCGCGGTCTTGCCGCCGAACGCATGGGCGGCGTTGCGCAGGATTTCATAGGTGCTCCGCACCGGCAGCGCCTCGGCCAGGGGCGTGGCTTCCAGCTGTTCGACATCCCGCAGGCCGCGGAGGGTGGTGGCGGTGCGGGCAAAGGGCGGATGGAGTGCGGGAGCGGTCATGGACGGAAGTGCGGGCAGACCCGGGATTGTTGTGCCGACAGGATTTCTTGACAATCACATGAAGGATTGACACTCTGTATGAATATTTTTGACAAACAAGCGGAGCGCGCCACATGGATCTCTCGGCACTGACCCTGCTGGTGGAGATCCTGGACGCCGGCAACCTCAGCCTGGCCGCGCGCAAGCTCAAGATGAGCCGCGCCAACGTGAGCTACCACCTGCACCAGCTGGAGAAGTCGGTGGGCGTGCAGCTGGTGCGCCGCACCACGCGGCGCGTGGAGCCCACCGAGGTCGGGCTGCGCCTGTACGAGCACGGCCGCAGCATCATGAACGAGATGCTGGCGGCGCGCGAAACCATCGCCACGCTGGGCCAGAGCCTGCAGGGGCGCGTGGGGCTGAGCATGCCCCTGGGCTACGGCCAGATGGTCATGGCCGGCTGGCTCATCGAATTCAAGCGTCTGTACCCGGGGATCGTGCTCGAAGTGATGTTCGAGAACCGCGTGAGCGACCTCGTGCGCGAGGACGTGGACATCGCCATCCGCATCATGACCGAGCCGCCGCCGGCCCTGGTGTCGCGGGCCCTGGGGCCCGTGCGCTACGTGGTGTGCGCCGCCCGCGCGTACGCGCAGGAGCACGGCCTGCCCACGCGCCTGGAGCACCTGGCCACGGTGCCGCTCTTCACCTCGGGCTTCATCGGGCGCGAGCTGCGCGTGGCCGCCTACCGGCCCGACGGCCAGCGCGAGGAAGTGCTGCCCCGGCCCACCCTGCTGTCCGAGCATTTTCCCTTCCTGCGCGACGCGGTCCTGGCGGGCCTGGGCGTGGGCCTGCTGCCCGACTACGTGGTGGCGGACCCGGTGCGCGAGGGGCGCATCGTCACCGCGCTCGACGACTACCGCCTGAGCGTCTTTGGCACGCAGATGTTCCTCCTGTACATGCCCAACCGCTACCAGACCAGTTCGGTGCGCACGCTCATTGATTTCATCCTCGAGCGGGCGGGCGGTGTGCCTACAAGAAGCCCGGCACCTGGCCGCCCATAATGGGGCGTTCTCATCCACCATGGCGCGACCGGAGCTCCTGACATGAACACTCCCCGACATCCCAAGCGTTTCTCGATGATCCGCGAATTCCACCTGGCCGACTGGTTCACGCTGGGCAACGCGGTCTGCGGCGTGGGCGCATTGTTCTCGTCGATGACCTACCTGGAAACCGGCGCCGTGGTGCACGTCTACTTCGCCGCCGCCCTCGTGCTGGCCGCGCTCATCTTCGACGTGCTGGACGGCCGCATCGCGCGCTGGCGCCAGAAGAGTTCGGCCATGGGCCGGGAGCTCGATTCGCTGGCCGACGTGATCTCGTTCGGCGTGGCTCCGGCCATCATCGCCTATGGCTGCGGCATGCAGGGCCTGTACGACCGCATCGTGCTGGCCTACTTCGTGGCCTGCGGCGTCTCGCGCCTGGCGCGCTACAACGTCACGGCCGAAACCCTCTCGGGCGACGACGGCAAGGTGAAGTACTTCGAGGGCACGCCCATCCCCACCTCCATCGTGCTCGTGGGCCTGCTGGCCCTGGCGGCCTACCTGGGCGCGGTGCGCGAGAGCCTGTGGTTCGGCAAGGTGCTCATCGGCGGCTTCACGCTGCACCCGCTGGTGCTGCTGTTCGCGCTGTCGGGTTCGCTGATGATCAGCCGGATCCGCATTCCCAAGCTCTGAGCCACTGGCTGGTGGCACGGTCGACCTGCTCGTGCGGCCTATGAACCACTGCAGCGACGGCGGTCATGTGCCCGTCTGGGAACGCAGCGAGCTGACGCCCGAAGAGCTGGCGCGTTGGTCGTGCCTGGCGACCACCACGGGCCGGGCCCTGCTCGACAGCTCGCCGGTGACTGCCTCAAAGACTGCGATGCGGGCAACGACGCGCTAAACCCGCTGGCCCATCCCCGGGGACCAAAACCCCCGCACTGCCTTGTACTACAGGGTACACCTGCATGTTTTCGGGCGAAGCCCCGGGCCACCCACCCGGACTGGTTGTGGGCGAACCGCCCCAGTATTCGAAACTTGCGCAGTCCGAAACCTGGTCCCGGCAGTTCACGCGCCTGGACGACGATGAAGGTGCTGCGCTGGGTGCGCGCATCCCTGGCGCCATGAGGCCATGCCCCCGGTTGACCTGCATTTTGCTATAAAAATAGAAGCTACATACGCTTGCTATATGGCGGTAGGCCTTGTTTTTCCCGGCTTCATTGCCGCGGGGCACGGTCCGTAGGGGGGCTGGAGGTGGCCATCCTCGCGGGGCTTCAGGCCCCCGGCGGCGCGTAACCCTAAGGGCACGTCCAGGCGCCGCTGCGGCGGTTGAACAGCTCGCCACCGAAGAAGAGGGCGTTGCCGTCGTTTGCCAGGGCCCAGGACGCTGCGTCGCGCGCTATGACGGCCTGCCTGCGCCATGTAGCACCCTCGCGGGCGAACAAGGCGATGTGCCACCCGGGCGCCGTACTCCCCGTGCCTGCGCATGTGAGGTCTGCACCAGTGATGTGGAACTCTGCCGGCAACGAGTTGGGTGCGTTCAGGGCTTCGACGGCCAGCGTGGCGCCATCGTTGGAGAGCGCCAAGGCGCTGTACCGCGATGCCGCAATGTCCAGGAAATTCACGATGCCCACGGGCAGCCGCGCTTGCTCGCTCCACGTCCCGCCTCCGCTTTGCGCGTAAACATGCAGGTATGGTGGTGCGAAGCTCTCGCTGCGGGTGATGGCGCCGCTGTTCAACGCCAGGGTGCTGCCATCGCCCGACAGGGCCAGGGCCGTTCCCACGACGCTGCCTCCCGGCGCCAGATGGCTTTGGGGTGCCCAGGTCGTGCCGGTGCGCACGTAGGTGAAAACAGCGTTGGGGGTGTTAGTGGCAGCGCCATAGATCCCCGTGACGGCCAGCAGGTTGCCGTTGGCCGACAGTGCCAGCTTGCCGGGGACGGAGGCCAACTGGCAGGGCTGGGGGCATGCGGCAGGCGTCTGGGTCGATGTAATCGTGGCTTGCAGGCCCCAGGTTGCGCCGCCGCGGTGGTAGATCTGTATCTTGTCGTCTTCAGCCCCCGCCAGGGTGGTGCCGTCCGAAGACAGCGCGATCCGGGACGCGCGCGTGGGGAACTCGGCTTGCTGCTGCCATGGCTGGTCGATGGCCGTGCGCGCGAACACCAACAAGGTGCTTGTCGAACCGCTGGCACCGCGCAGGACCAAAGTCAGGCCGTCCTGGGATATGGGATCGAAATTGCTCGCTGATGATTTGAGGGGCGCACGCCCCGATGGGAATTCATGGCTGATGCTTTTGGGAATGTCCAGCGCCTTCGCTGCGGTGAAGGCTCCACAGCCATCGGTGTTGCAAGCCCGCAGACGGAAGGTGGCGTTGATGAAGTCAGGCAGCCGGGCGAGATTCAGGTAGCCGAACTGTCGTTGAGTCGTGGAGTAGAAACTGAGGCCTTGCGCCTCGCCCATCTGCACTTCCGTTTGAGGCCCTGGGCCATCCGTGTCGGCAAAGAGCTCATAGCGGGTGGCGCCCGGCGTGGCGCTCCACGAAAAACTCAGGGCCCCACCGTTCTCAAAGTTCTCGGGGGCGGCCAGCGCGCCGGTGACGGGAGGCTGGCCTGGCTCTGCGGAGCCTGAGCCGCCACCGCAGCCTGCCAAGGCCAGTGCGGCACAGCTCAAGGCCAGTGCGGCTCGCAAGGTCGGCAAGGCACGTCGGGCCCATTGGTGGGCAGCTTCGGGTGCAAAAGTCATTGTGTTGTGATGCATGGGTGCTTTTTCAGGAAGCGGTAAACGGTGCTCGCGTACCTGTGGTGGTACTTTGCAGCGATGATTCAAATCGTCCCCATGTGTTCTTCCCACATGCCTGGTTGGACTGGGCACCTTCGACAACAAGTGCCATGAAAATGATAGCTGCCAGTGCCAAGTGAGTAGGCGCAGTAGCACCATTTGATACAAATGATCAGCTCGCGCGCCGGTTCACCAGCACGATCCCCGCCGCTACCAGCACCAGCGCCGCCACCAGTCCGGGCGTCACGGGCTCGCCCAGCCACCAGGTGCCAAACAGCAGCGCGAACACGGGCGTGAGGAACACGAACACCGAGATCTTCGTGGCCGGGTAGTGCGCCAGCATCCACATCCAGGCCAGATAGCTCACGAATGCACCCACGAGTGCCTGCACCAGCAGCGAACCCCAGGCGAAGGTGCTGAACTGCAAGGTCCAGCTTTCGCCCAGGGCCAGCGACAGCCAGGGCAGTGCGGCGGCGCTCACGCCCACCTGGTAGAGCAGCTGCTTGGCGGGCGCCACGCGCGCGAGCGGCGTGGTGCGGATCACCACCGTGGTCAGCGCCCACATCAGGCCCGCGGCCAGGCCCAGCAGGTCGCCCAGCCAGGCACGGGGCAGGGCGGCGTTGGCGGGGCCCAGCAGACCGTCGCCCAGCGCCAGCCCCACGCCCACAAAGGCAGCGGCCAGTCCCAGCCACTGCCAGCCCTGCAGGCGCTCACCGGGGATGAAGCGCGGCAGCAGCAGGGCCACCCAGAACGGGGCGGCATAGAGGAACACCGTGAGGCGCGACGCCGTGGTGTACTGCAGCCCCAGGTAGATGCAGGCAAATTCTCCTGCGAACAGCGCCCCGGCGAGCAGGCCCGCGCGCGGTGCCCCGGCCGGCTCGGCCGCGCCCGACAGCGGCACGCCGCGCCACGCGCACCAGGCGGCGACCGCCACGGTGGCCAGCACGAAGCGCAGAAAGGCCTGGTACACGGGAGCCACCTCGCCCACGGTGGCTTTCACCAGCACCTGCTGGAAGCCCCAGAACATGCAGCAGGCCAGCAGCAGGGCGATGGCCAGGGAATCGATGTGGGTTTTGCGGGGAGAAGACATCGGTCGATTATCAAAGACCCTTGCCCGGCGGCCCGTCGCCCATGCATCCAGGCGCCCCGGAGCGCGGGCGGAAGGCTTCACGGCCCCTCGCGACCCTGGCGGCCATTGGCCCGGTTTCCGATGAAGGCACGGGCTCCCCAGGGAGGGGCGCGGCGCCACGCGCGAGGCGCCGCGCGTTTCCCCTTGTGTTCCCGCGCAGGGCGCCCGGGGAGCGCGAACAGGTTCTTACACGGGCCCACGGTACACTTTGCGCCTTCTGAAACCCGTTCCCGAGCGTCTTTTCCACCCTCATTCATGGCCCTTACGACGGCGGCGCAGTCCCGCACCAGCTTTGACCTCAAGAGCGCCTCTTTGCCCGTGGTGGCCGTGGTGCTCAAGACCACCGACGCCGCGCTGTTTGCCGCCGACCTGGCCGAGCGCGTGGCCGACGCCCCGGGCTTCTTCGACAATGACCCGGTGCTGATCGATCTGGCCCCTGTGCGCGAAGCGCAGGAACCCATCGATTTCGCGGCCATCACGGCCTTGCTGCGCAGCCACAGCACCCTGCCCGTGGCGGTCCGCGGCGGCAGCCCTGCCCAGATGGATGCCGCGCGCGCGGCCGGGCTGGCCGCGGCGCCCGATGCACCGCCCGTTCGCGCCGAGGCCCCTGCCACCCCGGTGCAGGAAGTGGTGCGCGAGGTGATCCGCGAGGTCGAGGTCGAAGTGGTGCGCGAAGTGCCCATGCCGGGCCCCGGCACCGTGGTGGTGGACAAGCCCCTGCGCTCGGGCCAGCAGGTGTATGCCCGTGGCGCCGACCTGGTGGTGATGGCCGTGGTGAGCTTTGGCGCCGAGGTGATCGCCGACGGCAACATCCACGTCTATGCCCCGCTGCGCGGCCGCGCGATTGCCGGTGCGCGCGGCAACACCGAAGCGCGCATCTTTTCGACCTGCCTGGAGCCCCAGCTGGTGTCCATCGCGGGCATCTACCGCACCACCGAGACCGAGTTGCCCGCCGATGTGCGCGGCAAGCCGGCCCAGGTCCGGCTCGACGGCGAGAAGCTCATCATCGAAGCTCTCAAGTGAAACACCCCCCTATGTCGCTTCGCTCCTTCCCCCCGCTCTCGCAGCGCTGCGCGCAGCGGGCAGGGGGACGCTCCCAGCGCGGCGGGGCGGCCCTTGCGCGGGAGCCCTGGTGTGGGCCACGCCCGTGTCAAGCGTCGCCCCGGTGCATGCACCACGAAAATTGATACTTCATTCATCATCCAACCCCTCAAGAGACCCCAACACATGGCCAAAATCGTCGTCGTGACCTCCGGCAAGGGTGGCGTGGGCAAGACCACCACCAGTGCCAGCTTTGCCACCGGCCTCGCCCTGCGCGGCCACAAGACCGCCGTGATCGACTTTGATGTCGGCCTGCGCAACCTGGACCTCATCATGGGCTGCGAACGCCGCGTGGTGTACGACCTCATCAACGTGATCCAGGGCGAGGCCAACCTGAACCAGGCCCTCATCAAGGACAAGCAGTGCGACAACCTGTTCGTGCTGGCCGCCAGCCAGACGCGCGACAAGGACGCGCTCACGCAGGACGGCGTCGAGAAAGTGCTCAAGGACCTGGCCGCGATGGACTTCGAGTACATCGTCTGCGACTCGCCCGCCGGCATTGAAAGCGGCGCGCTGATGGCCATGCACTTCGCCGACGAGGCGCTGCTGGTGACGAACCCCGAGGTGTCGTCGGTGCGCGACTCGGACCGCATCCTGGGCATGCTGGGCAGCAAGACCAAGCGCGCGATCGAAGGCGGCGAGCCGATCAAGGAGCACCTGCTCATCACGCGCTACAACCCCAGCCGCGTGCAGGACGGCCAGATGCTGAGCCTGGAAGACATCCAGGACATCCTGCGCATCAAGCTGATCGGCGTGATCCCCGAGTCGGAAGTGGTGCTGCAGTCGTCCAACCAGGGCACGCCCGCGATCCACGCCAAGGACTCGGATGTGTCCGAGGCCTACAAGGATGTGATCGACCGCTTCCTGGGCGCCACCGACAAGCCGCTGCGTTTCATCGACGCGGAAAAGCCAGGCTTCTTCAAACGCCTGTTCGGGAGCAAATAAGCCATGGCTTCTTTCCTGTCCTTCCTGCTCGGCGAGAAGAAGAAAACCGCCAGCGTCGCCAAGGAGCGGCTGCAGATCATCCTGGCGCACGAGCGCAACGGCCGCAATGCCTCGGAGCCCGACTACCTGCCCGCGCTGCAGCGCGAACTGGTGGCGGTGATCTCCAAGTACGTGAAGATCAACCCCGACGACCTCAAGGTGCACCTGGAGCGCCAGGACAACCTGGAAGTTCTGGAAGTCAAGATCGAGCTGCCCGACACCGTGCGCTGAGGTCCTGCATCCAAGCCAAATTGGCCCCTGGCGCTTATCTGGTAAGCGCTGGCAGCTATCAAAATTGATGAACCCGGTGGGGCTTGGCTAGCGCGCGTGTTTCGCCCACTTGCCGGCCAGCGCCTGCGCGATGCTCAGCCCGCGCTGCCCGGGCACCAGCGTGGCGGTCTCTCCGGCGGCGATGGTGCCGGGCTGGTCCACCGCCAGGTAGTAGCCGCAGCATCCGGCCAGGGCCATGGTGCGGCCCGCCTGCGCAAACCCCATGACGGCGTTGAACTTGAAGCATGGCTCGCGCGGGGCGCTCACCCGCAGCACGCAGTGGGGGAAATGCCATTCGTCGCCCACAAACACCTCCGCTTCCAGCGGCCCGTCGATGGTGAGGTTCTCCCCCATGAAACCCGGCGGCAAGGTTTCATCGAACAGGCTCACGCCGCGTTCGCGGCGCTGTGCCTGCCAGAACGCGTAGTGGGCGGCGGGGTAGGCGTATATGGCCTTGCCCAGGCCACCGTGCACGCTCGGGTCTGCCTGCTCGTCCCCTGCCAGACCCAGCGGGCCCACGGCCACCGGGCCGGTGACGGGCGCCTTGCCGATGGCGGTGAGCACCGAGCGTTCGCCCACCTTCAGGCGCCGGGCCAGGCCGATGTTCACGTGGCGCACGGCCACGGTGGGGGTCGTCACAGCGGGTGCTCGGTGTAGAACTTGCCCCCGTGGTACAGCAGGGGCGAGATGCCTTCGCGGTGCTCGCAGCGTTCGACCTCGCCCACAAAGATGGTGTGGTCGCCCTCCTTGTACTGGCTGCGGTTGAAGCATTCGAATGTGGCAGCCGCCCCGGCCAGCAACGGGGCGCCGCTGATGCCGGGCCGGTGTTCCAGGCCTGCCCAGCGGTCGATGCCGCGCGTGGCAAAACGCTCGGCCAGCGCCTTCTGGTCCGCGGCCAGCACGTGGATGGCGTAGTGCGAGCCATCGGCAAAGGTGGGCAGGGTGCTGGCGCCGTGCGACAGGCTCCACAGCACCAGCGGGGGTGCCAGCGACACCGAATTGAAGGAACTGGCCGTGAGCCCCACCAGGTCACCCGCAGCCGTGCGGGCCGTGACGATGGTCACGCCCGTGGCAAACATGCCCAGTGCATCGCGAAACTCGCGTGTGGAGAAGCTCGGTGGCAGGGCGAGGGCGGGGCGGGGGGGCGAAGGGTTCACAAAAGCGGTGCCAGCGGTGGCAGCAGGGGGGAGCAACTATTATCAGGCGCCACCCACCACCGCGCTGTTGCGGGGTTTACTTCCGTAAGACTTGCGCAAATCGGGATGCAACCACCACCTGGCGTGGGGGCGAGCTACCTGCCTGAACCCTGTTTTGCGTAAGTCATTCCTGTTCCGTTTTCCACCGCATGGCCGTTCTTCCTACCTTCACCGCCCTGGGCTCCGGCCCCACCGTGCTCATGCTGCACGACGCCGATGGCGACCACCTCACCTTTGCCCCCCAGGTGGAAACGCTGGCCACGGTCGGCTACCGCGCCGTGGCCTGGAACATGCCGGGCTATGGCCGCAGCGCGCCCGTGGAGCCCTACACCTTCAAGGCGCTGGCGCAGAGCTGCCTGGCCCTGATCGACGCCCTGCGGGGTGGCCCGGTCACGCTGGTGGGGCACGGCATGGGCGCCATGGTGGCGCTGGAGGCCGCCGTGCGCGGCCCATCGCAGGTGCGGCGCCTCGTGCTGTGCGCGGGCGGGCCGGCGCTCGATGCGCAGGCGGTGGAAGACTGGGTGGCGCCCCGGCTGCGCGCCCTGAAAGCGCTGGATGGCGGTGGCGGCATGGAGGCGCTGGCGCAGACGCTGGTGCCCCAGTTCATCGGCACCGGCGCCTTGCCCGAAGGGGTGCGGCTGGCCAGCCATGCGCTGGCCCAGGTGTACCCGGGGGCCTACCGGCGCGCGCTGGAGGCCTTGCCCACGTTTGATCGCGGGGCTGCCGCGCTGGCCCACCTGGCCATGCCCACGCTGCTGGTGGGGGGCGCGCTGGACCGCTGCACACCCCCCGCGGCCCTGGAGGCGCTGGCCCAGGTGCTGCCCGATGCGCAGACCCTGGTGCTGCCCCATGTCGGGCACTGGCCCCAGCTGGAGGACCCCGAGGGTTTCGATGCCGCGCTGCTGGACTTTCTGGCGCAGCGGCGGGTGCTGCACTGAGCTTGCCCCACCCCGCAGGGCCGATGGTTCGGCCGTCCAAGCGGTCCATTTTTTCCCCCGCCATGCCCTGGCGCCGCCGGGCGGGCTCGTGCAGGCCTGATTGCTCCTTCCCTTTCTCCTTCTGTTGCCATGTGGTTTGCCCTGAAGAAAATACTGTCTGCGCTGCTGTTGCCCCCGGTGTCCAGCATCCTGCTGGCGCTGGTGGGGCTGTGGATCGCGCGCTACCACCGCCGCACGGGCATCACGGTGGTGGTGCTGTCGCTGCTGTCGGTGCTGGTGCTGTCCTGGCCACCGGTGTCGGATGTGCTGGTGCGCAGCCTGGAGCACCATCCCGTGGTGACCGCCAAGCAGTTGTCCCAAGCGCGCACCCAGGCCATCGTGGTGCTGGGGGGCGGGGCCGACACCGTGGCCCCCGAGTACGGTGTGGATGTGCTCAGCCGGGGCGCCCGCGAGCGGGTGCGCTACGCCGTGCACCTGCAGCAGCAGGCGGGCTTGCCGATCCTGGCGACGGGCGGCTCCACCGGCGGCATGCGGGCCGAGTCGCTGGTCATGAAGGACGTGGTGGAGCGCGAGTTCAAAGGGCGGGTGCGCTGGACGGAGGTGGAGTCGCTCGACACCCGCAGCAATGCCGAAAAATCCGCCATCCTGCTCAAGGCCGCCGGTATCGAGCGCATTGCCCTGGTCACCCACGGCTGGCACATGGTGCGCGCGGCCGGGGCCTTCGAGCGCGCGGGGCTGCAGGTGCTGCCCGCGCCCATGGGCTTCAAGGGCGGGCAGGCCCGCAAGCTGTACCGGGTGTTGCCGCGCGCCTCCGCGCTGGCCGACAGCAGCCTGGCGCTGCACGAATGGCTGGGGATTCTGGTGCAGCGGATGGGGCTGGGCTCCTGACACGACGTTGTCAGCAGCCCGGCAATAGCCTCGTGTGCACCATTCTTGAGAGGGAGCTGCCCATGATGCAGGCCAATGCCGCCGGCACAGCGAAGTGGAAAGGCGCGCCGGGCGCCGGCGCCCCAGCCATGGGAGACGCCGCGCACGCCCCGGTGCCGGATGGATCTGCGGGCCGCCAGAGCCTGGCGAACCTGACGGCGCTCGGGCAGGCGGATACAGTCTCCCTCGTTGCAATGCCCACAGTGGGGTGACATGGGTTTTTCTGCCGCTGAAAAAGAGCAAATGCTGGCCCTGCACGGCGTGGGGGCCACCGTGATTGCGCGCCTGGAGCAGGTCGGGTTTTCGGCGCTGGCCGAACTGGTCGACGCGGATGTGGCCGCGGTGACCAGAACCATCTCGGAGATGATGAGGTCCACCTGCTGGCACAACAGCCCCCAGGCGCGCGGTGCCATTGGCGCCATCGTGGCGCTGGCCCGGAGCCGGCAGCCCTAGCTGTTCTCGCCGGCGGCCCGGCCCCTGTGGCGAAAGCCACACCCACCGCGACCGCAGCAGCCTCACCCTGGGCCGTGCCGGCACGGCGTTGTGGTTAGTTACGCCAGCAAGAAGTCCGGCGCCGCAGCCAGCGCCTGCGCGTCGGCCTGCACCGCCCCCGGCGGCCCGCCCTTGCCCCAGAGCGCGCCGCCCCAGGCCATCGACAGGAACCGGGCGCACAGCTCCACGGAGTCGATCATGGGCTGGGCCTTGGCGCGGTCGCCGCTGGTGGTGATGAGCGCCAGGGTCTTCGCGCCCATGGGCTCCTTGAAGGCCAGGCCGGGCACGCGCATCCAGGCGCTCCAGTGGTCCAGGTAGGTCTTGAGCGGCGAGGGAATGCTGTACCAGTAGACCGGCGCCACGAACACGATGTGCGTGGCCGCCAGCGTGGCGTCCAGCAGCGTCTTCATGTCGCCTTCGGGCGGCGCATAGGTGCCCGAGGTGTGGCGCTGGTCCACGAAGGGCGGCAGGTCCATCCGGGCCAGGTGGTGCCAGGTTTGCGCGGTGCCCGGGGGCAGCGCGGCGGCCGCCTGGCGCGCGAGCCACTCGGTGTTGCCGGTGTGGCCCGGCTCGCGGGTGGACGTGGTGAGAAAGAGGTAGTGCGGTGCAGGCATGGACGGGATCGTAACGGCCCCGGCCCGTGTCTGCTGGCAGTGGCTTCAGGCCGTGGCGACGGCCCGGGGCGCGCGCACGCGCTCGTCGCCCAGGAAGCCGAAGTTCATCGCGGGCTGTTCGCCGCTGATGAGCTCGGCCAGCGCCTTGCCCGAGCCCGCGCCGTGCGTCCAGCCCAGCGTGCCGTGGCCCGCATTCACCCACAGCTTGCCCACGCGGGTCTGCCCGATGAAAGGGATGTTGGTGGGCGTGGCCGGGCGCAGGCCGGTCCAGTACTGCGGGTCGCCGCCTTCTTCGGGCGTGCGGGTGTCGCACACGCCGGGCAGGATGGCCTCGATGCGGCGCGACAGCATGTGGCAGCGCGCGCGGGCCAGTGTGCTGTCCAGCGTCAGGTCCCAGCCGTTGAGTTCGATGGTGCCCGCCACGCGCAGGTGGTTGCCCAGGCGGCTCATGGCGATCTTCTTGCCGTCGTCGATGGTGGAGACCATGGGCGCGCCCTCGGGCTTGAGCAGCGGGAACGTGGCGCTGTAGCCCTTGCCGGGGTAGATGGGCAGGTCCACGCCCACGGTGCGCAGCAGCGGTGCGCTGTAGGAGCCGCAGGCCACGACCACGGCGTCGGCCTTCAGGATGAAGTCTTTTTTGCCCCCACCGCTGGACTGGCGTGCCATGACAGCTACCGAATCAATAGCGTTGCCGATCTTGTTCAGGCGCAGCACGTCGTGGCCATAGAGGAACTGCGCGCCGCGCGCCATGCAGCGGCGGGCGAGTTCCTGCGTGAACACGCGCGCGTCGCCGCTCTCGTCGGTGCTGGTGTAGGTGCCGCCGGTGATCTTGTCGCCGTAGGCCTTGAACGCGGGCTCGATCTGCAGCAGTTCGTCGCGGCTCACCAGGCGCCGTTGCACGCCGTGCTTGCGCATGAGCTCCACCGCATGGCCCGCGGCGTCGAAGGACTTCTGGTCGGTGTAGAAGTGGGCGATGCCGCGTTCGAGCCGGTTGTACTCAATGCCCGTGGTGGTCACAAGGTCCTTGAGCGCGGCATGGCTGTAGGCGCCCAGCGCCACGATCTGCTGCACGTTGCGCTCGAATGCCGCGTCGTTGCACTGCGCCAGGAACTGCAGGCCCCAGCGCCATTGCTGCCAGTCCATCTGGGGGCGGAACAGCAGCGGCGCCTCTTTGTCGAACATCCACTTGAGCGCCTTGAGCGGTGCCTCGCGGTTGGCCCAGGGCTCGCAGTAGCTCACCGAGATCTGCGCCGCGTTGGCAAAGCTGGTTTCGAGCGCCGCATCGGGCTGGCGGTCGACCACGATGACCTCGTGGCCGCGTTCGAGCAGGTGCCACGCGGTGCTGGTGCCGATGATGCCTGCGCCGAGAACAATGGTTTTCATATGCGGAATGCCTTGTGAGCCTTTGCGTGCCACCCGCCCCAGTGCGGGACACGATGGGGCGCAGTGTGCGCGACATTGCATTCAACTAAAAGCAAAATTAAACTTACTCCAAAAACATCAGCGCACCTAATAAACGGTGCGGTAGAGACAACCCTCTTTTGTTCGAGCCCGAGACCATGAGCACCTACGATCCCGCCGCCCTGGAATGCCTTGCCGCCATCGTTGAAGAGGGCGGCTTCGAGCGCGCTGCGCAGCGCCTGAACGTCACACAGTCGGCCGTCTCACAGCGCCTGCGCGCGCTGGAGGCGCAGGTGGGCTCGGTGCTCATCGTGCGCAGCCGTCCGCTGCGGCCCACCTCGGCGGGGCAGTTGCTGCTCAAGCACACCAAGCAGCTGCGACTGCTGCGCGCCGACCTGGAGCGCGACCTGCACGAACTCGCGCCCAGCGCCCCCGGCGGCACGCGCGAGGACGAACGCATCTCGATCGCCATCAATGCCGACAGCATCGCCACCTGGGCCATGGGCGCGCTGCACGACCTGGTGCGCCAGCGCCTGCCGCTCGAAATCATCGTGGACGACCAGGACTTCACCCAGGAATGGCTGCGCTCCGGCCAGGTGCTGGGCTGCGTGACCACGCTCAAGCAGGCCCTGCGCGGCTGCAAGATGGTGCCTCTGGGCGCCATGCACTACGTGGCGGTGGCGTCCGCGCCCTATGCGCAGCAGCACCTGCCCCAGGGTCTCACGCCGCACAACTTCCGCGAAGTGCCGTTCCTGTCGTTCAACCGCAAGGACGACATGGCCGCCGAATTCGTGGCCCGTGCCTTCGGCCTCAAGCGCGTGGCGCTCAACCACCTGTTCGTGCCCGGGTCGGAGGCGCAGATGCGCGCCGTGGCCGCAGGCTGGGCGGTGGGCGTGGTGCCCGAGCTGCTGGCGCGCGGGCCCATCGCCGACGGCAGCATGGTGGACCTGGCGCCCGGCCGCAGGCTGCCGATCCAGCTGTACTGGCACTGCTGGAACCTGGAGTCGGCGGTGCTGGACGCGCTCACGGCCGCGCTCACGGCCACGGCCGCCCGCACGCTCGAGGCGCCGGCGGCCTAGCCGGGGCGGCGGCTGCGTTCAGTGCGGCCGGCCCACCACGAGATGGCACGAGGCCATGGGCGCCAGCGTCTGCCCCACCGTGCATCGGGTCTCATCACCCGGGCCCTGGATGCGGTGCGCGGCGGTCACGCTCACGGCGGTGATCCGCTGGGGGCGGTCCGTGGTGTTGCGCACCTCGTAGGCGTGCAGGTAGTCGGCGAATGCACGTTCCAAGTCGGGGTGGTCGGGAATGTCGGCCACGCCCCCCGCCGGGTTGTCCAGCGGGACATCGCTGGAGGGCACCGCGATCGCCTGTCCGCCCCACGGCATGCACAGCAGCGCCGCGCAGGCCAGCAGCCCCGGCACGATGGCGCGGACCACGCCGTGTCCCGCGTGGCGCAGCAGGTGGCGGGCCGCGGCGGCCAGGAGCAGCACCAGCACCAGCAGCCCCCATTGCGACAGCGTGGGCACGGCGGCCGGGGCCGCCAGCGGGGCATAGGCCACCGCGCCCACGGGCGCGCCCTGGGCCCAGGCGGCGGGGGCTGCAGCGGCGGCGGCCCACAGCAGGGCGATGCGTGGGGCGGTTGCGGGGTGACGGGAGGGATGGTTTTTTTGCATGAAATTGCCTTGTAGCGCTTGTTTTAAAAGGGTGAGTAGCTATTGTTTTGGGAGTGACGCGCGAGCCCTGCGACGGGACCCGGGCCGCCGTCGGTCAAGGCCAAGCCCACGCTGCGCCGGTTGGTTGGCCGCGAAAAGGGCGGCGGCGATGCCGCGGACAAGGAACATGGTGGCGCGCACGGAGAAGAAGCGGAGGAGGGCTGCCGCGCATGCTAGGCAGCATTCACGGCGCGGCTTGACTGTGCGTTTCAGGGCGCTTGACTGCCCGTGCCGCCGAGGGATCGGCAAAAGCGGGTGCTACACCCTCAAGCCGCGCAGCCAGTCCGCGTATTCGGCGGTGGTCTGCCCGCTGGCGCCGTCCGGGCCCTTGCGGGGCGCTTGACAGCCGCGCCCCATGGCACGCACGTCGCTGGGCGTGAGGCCAAAGGTCGTGCGAAAGGCGCGGCTGAAATGCGCCTCGCTGGTGAACCCGGCGCGCGTGGCGATCTCGCCCACCCGCAGCCGGCGGTTGGCCGGGTTGGCCAGCGCGTGGAACGCCCGGGCCAGGCGCTGCTGCTGCACGTAGTGCGCCACGCCGCCCAGCGGCTCGAACAGCCGGTACAGCATGCTGCGCGAGACGCCGAACGTGCGGCTCAGCAGCTCGGGGCTGAGCGGGGCCCCCAGGTGCTGCGCGATGTATTGCTGGATGCGTCCGAGGGTGACACCCTGGATCTGTGGTTCCGCCTGGGCGAGGGTGTCGCGGCCCGGGCGCAGGCAGGCCGCCAGCATCTGCGTGGTGGCCTGCACCACGGCGGGCGCCTCGGGGAGGGTGACGGTGGGCAGCCGCCGATGCAGCGACTGCAGGTAGTCGCTGAGCAGCCCGCCCAGCGCCGTGTGGCCGCGCAGCACCGTGCCGTGCAGGTCGGCCGAGGGGCTGCAAAAGGCCTCGTCGGCGATCTCGCGGGGCACGACGATGGACAGGACGTGCGAGGGGCTGGCGTAGGTGCGCTGCGTGCGGCCGAGGTCGAACACGGTGATGTCGCCCGCGCGCACCTGCATGTCCACGCCGTCGTCGTGCTGGCCCACGAACCCGCCGCTGCGGTACCACTGCACCAGGTAGTGGTTGACCCCGTCGCGCGCCACGCGCGGCGTACCGCGCGAGAACTGCTGCCGGCCAAAGCGCAGGTCGCCCACCAGCAGGGCGCCCAGGTGGCTGGCGGTGACCGATGCACTGAAGCTCTCCAGCGGATCGCGGTCCAGCGGCGCGACATCGAAGACCACCGAAATGCTGCTGCGCCAGGCCTCGAAGCGCTCTTCGCCGGAACCCTGGTCGGTGGTGAAAACTGTCGATGGCAGGGCGTGCGGCGTGGACATGGCGGCGCGATTATGGGGGCGGGTGCTGCAGTGCACCAGCGCAGATTGCCCGCCCTCGCGCCCAGGCCCGCGGCACGATTCCTGCTGGAGAAAACGTGAACGACGTAGTTGCATTGCAACTTGGTCATTTATTTTTTTACTGTGATGTATAAAATGGACGCCATGCAAACGCAGCCCCCCAAAGCCTCGTTCAAGGAGCAGATGCACCAGGCGCGCGAGGATGCCATCCTCCAGTCCACCTGCCAGCTCCTGGGCGAAAAGGCCTTCGACGCCATGACCATGGACGATGTGGCCAACGCCGTGGGCATTGCCAAGGCCAGCCTGTACAAGCACTTTTGCAGCAAGGAAGAGCTGTGCAGCGCCGCCATGGTGCAGATCCTGGCGCGGGTGCGGGCCTATCTGGCGGACCTGCCCGCCGAAACGCCACCCCTCGAAAAGCTCCATGCGCTGGTGCGCTGGTCGCTGGAGCGCCTGCTGAGCAATGAAATGCCGCTGCTGCCCAGCCGCAACTCCACGCTGCGCGCGGTGCTCATGGCCAACAAGGACTATCTCAACGGCCTGGTGGCGGTGAGCGACCAGATCGGCGAATGGATCACCCAGGCCCAGGCCGAGGGCGTGATCAACCCCACGCTGCCACCGCTGGTGGTGCTGTACACCTTGTATGCGCGGGCCTGTGACCCGGTGGTGAGCTTCCTCAAGGAAGGCGGCCAGTATTCGGATGCGCAGATCGTGGATCTGGTGGTGCGCACCTGTTTCGACGGGCTGGCTGCGCGGTAGCGGCAGCCCGTTCCGGCGTTTCGCACCTCGCAAGAAAGCCCGGCATGCCGGGCTTTCTTGTCTTGTGGGCGAAAAACCCTGCCGAGGCAGGGCGCGGCCTGCGCCGGGCGGCGGGGCTCAGCGCACGAGCAGCACGGGCACCTTGCTGTGGGCCAGCACCTGCGTGGTGACCGAACCCATGACCAGGGTGGCCAGGGCCCCGTGGCCGTGGGAGCCCATCACCAGCAGGTCGAACTTGCCGCTGTCGGCCACCTTGGCGATGTTCTCGCCCACCGTGCCGACCTTGACGCTGCGCTTGGCCTCCACACCGTGGCGCGCGAGAAACTTGCACACGGGCGCCAGGATTTTCTCGGCTTCTTCGGCGTGGTAGTTCTCCACGACTTCCTTGCCCAGGGCCGCGCGGGCACGCGCGGGCAGCGGGGCCTGCACGGTGAGCACCGTGTACTGGTGGTTGCCCCCCAGCAGTTCTTCGTGGGTGGCCAGGTAAGCCAGCATTTTCTTGGTGTAGGCGCTGCCGTCGACAGCAAGCAGGATGTTCATGGTGTTCTCCGAAAAGGAATGGGTCAGACTAACGTGCGCGGACTTCTGTTGTCTTGACCTGGGTCATGTTTTTTCCTCTGCACTGCGGGGCGGCAGGGCCCCGTGCACCGATCATAAGGTGATGCAGCACTGCGCCTGGAACGCCGCCTGCTCGCCCTTGCGCGCATAACCCAGCGGATTGGCCACGACGCGGCACTGCCACGGCGTGCCGTCCTCGCGCAGGCCCCGTGCCGTGTAGTCGCTCGGGGCATGCAGGTGCCCGTGCAGCCACAGCTGCGCGCGGGGCAGCAGGGCGTCCAGCGCGTTGCAGAAGCCCGCCGTGCCCGGCACCATGCCGTAGCGCGGGTCGGCACTGCGCAGGCTGGGCGCGAAGTGCGTGGCCACGACCGTGGGCCCGTCGAACGGGACCGCGAGCGCGTCGGCCAGCCACTGCTGGCAGGCCAGGGCCTGGTCGCGCACGGCCTCCGCGAGGAATGGCTGCGCATGGCGGGTGCCGCCCGTCTTGCGCAGATAGAAATTCGCCGCCCGGAAAGCCTTGTCGCGCAGCTTCAGGCGCCTCGCCAGGTCGGTGGTGCCTTCGTGGTCCGCCAAAGCGTCGAAATCGCTCCAGAGCGTGGTGCCCACGAAGCGGACACCTTGAAGAGTGACCACCTCCCGCTCCAGCCAGGTGATCCCCAGCCGTTCGCAGGTCCTGCGCAGCCGCTGGTGGGCCGCATCGAAATCCTGCGCGTCGTATTCGTGGTTGCCGGGCACGAAGAGCACCGGCGTGGGCCAGCCCGCGTACGGGGCCAGGGGCGAGAACCGGGCGAGGCCGAAGTCATCGTCCTGCAGCAGCGAGCCCTGCTGGTAGGAGCCCACGTCCCCCGCAAGCACCAGCACATCGGCGCCGGGGGCCGGTTCGGGGATGAAATGGGGGTGCGCCTCAAGGTGCAGATCGGACAGCAGCTGGATGTTCATGGAGCGCGCAGTCTACGGGCTCGGGGTGGGACGGGGCGAATCGAATGCCGTGGCGGCACCCCGAAATGCGCCAGATCCCGCCGCAAGGCACTGCCGCGGCAGGCCGCGCTGGGGTGGGTGGGGGATGCCCGCGCCCGGGCCTCACGGTTCGGGAAAGGTGCGGCGCGCCGAGCGCGCCAGGGCGTGCAGCAGCCAGGTCATCGCCGCCTGCTGCGGGCCGCGGCGGCGCCACAGGGCATCGACGTGCACGGGCGGGACGTCCAGCGGCAGGGCCCGTTGCACCAGCGCGTCGGAGATGCCCGTGACGGGCACGAAGTGGCGCGGCAGCACCGTCAGCAGGTCCGAACCCGACACCACGCGCCCGGCGGTGAAGAACTGGTTGACCGTGATCACCACCTTGCGCTCGCGGCCCAGGGAGGCCAGCGCCTCGTCGATGAAACCGAAGGGGCGGCCGGAAAAGCTCACCAGCATGTGCCGGGCAGCGCAATAGGCGTCCAGGGTGAGCGGCGCGTCCGCCAGCGGGTGGCCCTGGCGCATCACGCACACGTATTCCCCGTCGTAGAGGCGGCGGCTCTCGAACGCGACCGCCCCGCCCGACTGCGCGCGTGCCGTGAGGTCCGCCAGCACGGCCGGAAAGTAGCCCACCGCCATGTCGGCGGCTTCCTCGTCGAGCAGGCGCCGGGGGTCGCGGGTGGTCAGGGGCAGCACCCGGATCGAGATGCCGGGGGCCTCGCGCTCGATGATCTCCACGAGGGCGGGAACCAGCGTGGCCGCCGTGGCATCGGCCATGGCCAGCACAAAGGTGGACTCGGCCGTGGCGGGCTCGAAGCGCCCCGGCGCCAGGGAGTCCTGCAGATGGGCCAGGGCCTCGCGCACGGGGGGCCACAGCGCCAAGGCGCGGGGCGTGGGCTCAACCCCCTGGCCGCTGCGCACCACCAGTTCATCCCCCAGTACGTCGCGCAGCCGGCGCATGGCATTGCTCACGGCGGGCTGGGTGATGGACAGCTTGTGCGCCGCGCGCGTGAGGCTGCGCTCGGCCATCACCTCGTCGAAGACGCGCAACAGATTCAGGTCCAGCGAGCGGAAGTTCAAGGGTGTCATGGCCATTCATCACCATTATGAATATCAATGATTCAAAATATAAACTTGAACATGCAAAGGGTAAACCCTAGTATTGCCCCATCGCCCGGCAATCTCGCCACAAGCGTTAGAAAAGGGAAACCGAAATGACCAGCTTTGCACACGTTGACTACCCCACTGAACACCCCGGCGTGGTCCGCGCCGAAAACGCCGCCGCCGCTCTGAAGAGCGTGGCCGCCAACTTTGACGGCGCCCGTGGCGCCGCCACCCTGCTGCTCGCGGCCGTCGTGTCGGCACTGCTGGTCGTGGCCAACCAGGTGATCGACACCTGGAGCGAAGGCCACCTGCTGGCCGCGTGGATGGTGCTGTGGCTGGTGGCGTTCGCCGCCCTGGCCCTGCTGACCGCCCCGGCACGCCGTGCTGGCGCCGCTCTGCGCGTGGCAGGCCGCGCCTGGGCGGAAAACCGCCGCCGCGCCGCGGACGACGAGCGCACCTGGCAAGTCGCCATGAAGGATCCCCGCATCATGGCTGAACTGAACCATGCAATGGGCATCCCCACGGTGAACGATATCCGCACGTACTACTGAGACCGCGCTGCGCGGCCGGCGCGGCCGTCCCGATCCCCTTGAAGCCGTGGCGAATGCTCGCCACGGCTTTTTTCATGGGCCGGCTGTCCTGCGCCTGGCCTGTTTCCCCCTGGCGCCGGCCCATGAAAAAACCGCCCGTTCGGCAGAAGGGGCGGTTTCTCGGACTGGGAAGAACAGGGTTTTATGCAGCCAGGCGTTTTTCCAGCAGGGCCTTGGTGTCCAGCAGGGCCGTGGGCAGGTGGTAGGCCAGTTGCTCGAAGTGGGCATCGTGCAGCTTGAACTCATCGGCCCAGGCCGCCTTGTCGATGCTGGTCACGGCGTCGAACTTCTGGGCGCTGAAATCCAGGCCCGTCCAGTTGATCTCGGCGTACTGGGGCGCCACGCCGAACATGGTTTCCTGGCCTTGGGCCTGGCCTTCGATGCGGTCGATCATCCACTTGAGCACGCGCATGTTGTCGCCGTAGCCGGGCCAGACGAACTTGCCGGCCTCGTCCTTGCGGAACCAGTTCACGCAGAAGACCTTGGGCACGGCCTTGCCGGTGGCGGCGATCTTGCCTTCCATGTTCAGCCAGTGCTGGAAGTAGTCGCTCATGTTGTAGCCGCAGAACGGCAGCATGGCGAAGGGGTCGCGGCGCACCACGCCCTGGGCCCCGAAGGCGGCGGCGGTGGTCTCGGAGCCCATGGTGGCGGCCATGTACACGCCCTCCGTCCAGGTGCGGGCTTCCGTCACCAGCGGCACGGTGGTGGAGCGGCGGCCGCCGAAGATGAAGGCGTCGATCGCCACGCCGTTGGCGTCGTCCCACTGCGCATCGAGCGCCGGGTTGTTGGTGGCGGCCACCGTGAAGCGCGAGTTGGGGTGGGCCGCCTTGGCGCCGGTTTCCTTGGCGATCTGGGGCGTCCAGTCCTTGCCTTGCCAGTCGATCAGGTGGTCCGGGAGCTTGCCGGTGTCCTTTTCCATGCCTTCCCACCACACGTCGCCGTCGTCGGTCAGGGCCACGTTGGTGAAGATCACGTCCTTGTCCAGGCTCTTCATGCAGTTGGGGTTGGTGTGCATGTTCGTGCCGGGGGCCACGCCAAAGTAGCCGGCTTCAGGGTTGATGGCATACATCTTGCCGTCGGCATGGGGCTTGATCCAGGCGATGTCGTCACCGATGGTGGTGACCTTCCAGCCGGCAAAGCCTGCTTCGGGCGGCACCAGCATCGAGAAGTTGGTCTTGCCGCAGGCGCTGGGGAAGGCGGCGGCCACGTGGTACTTCTTGCCGGCGGGGTTGGTCACGCCCAGGATGAGCATGTGCTCGGCCAGCCAGCCCTGGTCGCGGCCCATGGTCGACGCGATGCGCAGGGCCAGGCACTTCTTGCCCAGCAGCGCGTTGCCGCCGTAGCCCGAGCCGTACGACCAGATCTCGCGCGTCTCGGGGTAGTGCACGATGTACTTGACCTTGGGATTGCAGGGCCAGCTGGTCGTGTCCTTTTCACCTTCGGCCAGGGGGGCGCCCACGGTGTGCATGCAGGGCACGAACTCTCCTTCCACGCCCAGCACGTCGTACACGGCCTTGCCCATGCGGGTCATGAGGCGCTGGTTCACGGCCACGTAGGCGCTGTCGGTCAGCTCCACGCCGATGTGGGCGATGTGGCTGCCCAGGGGGCCCATGCTGAAAGGCACCACGTACATGGTGCGGCCCTTCATGCAGCCGTCGAACAGGGGCTGCAGCGTGGCCCGCATCTCTGCGGGTGCCATCCAGTTGTTGGTGGGGCCTGCGTCTTCCTTGGCGGCCGAGCAGATGTAGGTGCGGTCTTCCACGCGGGCCACGTCCGATGGGTCGGACCAGGCCAGGAAGCTGCCGGGGCGCTTGGCGGGGTTGAGCTTCTTGAAGGTGCCGGCGTCGACCAGCTGCTGGCACAGGCGGTCGTACTCTTCCTTGCTGCCGTCGCACCAATAGATGGTGTCGGGCTTGCACAGGGCGGCCATGTCGGCCACCCAGGCGAGCAGCCGGGCGTTCTTGACGTAAGCGGGGGCGTTGAGATTCAGGCCCTGCATGGTGGGTGCGTTCATCGGGAGCTTCCTAAGTTGAAAAACAGTTTTTTCAAAGGAAGCGGACCCGGTGGATCGCGGCAAGGCCTGGCGCAGTTGCGATGCTGAGCGCTGCCTTTGAAAAAACGGCTTTCGTGCTCAGTCGGCGGGCGGGAGCGTGGATCAGCCCCACGGGGTGGAGGCTATTTCCACGGATTCCGCGGGTCGGCTGGGGTGTCAATTTTATGAATCTGCCGACCGCTTGTCTGTCAGACTGGGGCTAAAACCATGCAAAAGATGCATGAGGTTATGCATCACAATCCGCCCAGTCCCGCTCTGTCCCGCCCTTCAGGTGCAGGGCTGGCCTGTCTGGCCGACCTGCCACCGCGCATGGCCCGCCTTGCGCAACTCGCACGCCGGGCAGGTGCCGCAGCCGTAGCCCCAGGCATGCAGCGTGTCGCGCACCCCGTGGTAGCAGGTGTGCGACTCGGTGATGATGAGATCCACCAGCGCGTCGCCGCCCAGGGTGCGGGCCAGCTCCCAGGTGGCGGCCTTGTCCAGCCACATGAGCGGCGTCTCGAACGTGAAGCGCTGCCCCATGCCCAGCGACACGGCGACCTGCAGCGCCTTGAGCGTGTCGTCGCGGCAGTCGGGGTAGCCCGAGAAGTCGGTTTCGCACATGCCGCCCACCAGCGTGTGCAGCCCGCGCCGGTAGCCCACGGCGGCGGCCAGGTTGAAGAACAGCAGGTTGCGCCCCGGCACGAAGGTGTTGGGCAGGCCGGCGGCGGTCATCTGGATCTCGGCGTCGCTGGTCAGCGCCGTGTCGCTGATGCGGCCCAGCACGGCCAGGTCGATCATGTGGTCGTCGCCGAGCCGGTCCCGCCATGGCCCGAAGCGGGACCGCAGGGCCGCCAGCACTGCCTGCCGGGCCTGCAGCTCCACATGGTGGCGCTGGCCGTAGTCGAAGCCGATGGTTTCCACGCGCTCGAACTGCGTGAGCGCCCAGGCCAGGCAGGTGGTGGAGTCCTGGCCACCGGAAAAAAGGACGAGGGCGTGTCCGGGTCTCATGGGGTCTCCTGGTGACGGGGGTGGTGCAAGGCGAAAAAAAGCCCCGCGCAGCGGGGCTTGTGGCGGTGCCAGGGCAATCGATCAGGCCATGTACACGGCGATGAAGGCCAGCAGGAACATCATGATGCCGCCGACCACGGGCAGCACCACGGGAATCACGTGAACCACGTTTTCCACAGGATCGTGCGGGAGCGATTCGGGGGCGTGCGTAGTGTGGTGGTCGGACATGGTGTGGGCTCCAGATGCTTAAAACTTGCGCAATTCTAGCCGCGCCGGCGTGCACGGGGCTGAAAACCCCGCGCCGGGGGTCAGATCAGGTCGGCCTCCATGCCCGCCGAACGCAGCTTGCCCAGCACCTCGTCCACGTGCGCCTTGCTCCTTGTCTGCAGGACCAGCTCGATCTCCACGTTCTGCGCGGCCAGCATGGTGAATGCGCGCTGGTGGTGCACTTCCTCGATGTTCGCGCCCGCGTCGGCCACGGTGGCGGTGATGCGCGCGAGCACGCCCGGCACGTCGCGCGCGCTGACCTTGATGCGCGCCAGCCGGCCCGAGCGCACCATGCCGCGCTCGATGATGGCGGCCAGCAGCAGCGGATCGATGTTGCCCCCCGAGAGCACCAGCCCCACGCGCTTGCCCCTGAAGCGGGCGGGGTGGCGCACCAGCGCCGCCAGGGCCGCGGCGCCCGCGCCCTCGACCAGCGTCTTCTCGATTTCGAGCAGCATCAGCACGGCCTGCTCGATATCGCCTTCGTCCACCAGCACCAGGTCGTCCACCAGGCGCTGCACCACCTCCTGGGTGATCTTGCCCGGGGTGCCCACGGCAATGCCCTCGGCGATGGTCGAGGTGCCCATGGGGTGCTGCGTGTGCCGCACGGCGTTGACCATCGACGGAAAGCGCGCCGCCTGCACGCCCACGATCTCGATGCCGGGCTTGAGCGCCTTGGCCGCCGTGGCCATGCCGGCGATCAGCCCGCCCCCGCCGATGGCGACGACCAGCATGTCCAGATCGGGCTGGGCGGCGAGCATCTCCAGCGCGACCGTGCCCTGGCCCGCGGCAATGGCTTCGTCGTCGTAGGGGTGCACGAACGTCAGCCCCTGCGCATCGGCCAGCCCGTAGGCGTGGGCCCGGGCTTCTTCGAGCGTGTCGCCGTGCAGCACCACCTCGGCGCCGAAGCCGCGGGTGCGCTCCACCTTCACGCCGGGCGTGAAGCGCGGCATCACGATCACCGCGCGCAGGCCCAGGCGCTGCGCGTGGTAGGCCACGCCCTGGGCATGGTTGCCCGCGCTCATGGCCACCACACCCGGCGTCGTTCCGGGCGCCGCGCCGCGGGCACGTTCCGCGTCGACCAGCAAGGTGAGCCGGTTGCAGGCGCCCCGCTCCTTGAACGAGGCCGTGAACTGCAGGTTCTCGAACTTGAGGAATACCTGCGCGCCCACGATCTGCGAGAGCGTCTTGGATTCCACACAGGGGGTGTCCAGCACCTGGCCCTGCAGGCGGGTGGCGGCGTCTCGGATGTCTTGGAGGGTCAGCATGGCGCCATTGTGGCGCAGGCCCGCGTGCCGCAGGCCCCCCGGCATGGACATGGGAAGAAAATGGCCGCCAGCGCTTGAGGGGTAAGCGCTGAATGCTATCAAAATTGAAGCATCTACTTGATGCCCAGCCTGCGCGCCAGCTTGTGCAGGTTGCTCGCGTCCACCTCCAGCGCACGCGCCGCCTGGGCCCAGTTGCCCTGGTGGCGCGCCAGGGCCTGCGTGATGGCGTGCCGCTGGCAGGCATCCACGGCGTCGCGCAGCGGGCCTTCGGCGGTGGTGGGGGTGGGCGGCGTGGTGGCCACAGCGGGGGCACCGGCATCCAGGGGGGCGTGGGCCACGCTGGCGGCGTTGGCGTCCAGGTCGAGCAGCGCGGGCTCCAGCGTCACGATGTCCGCGCGGCTCACGCCCCGGCTCAGGGCCTTGAGCGCCGCGCGGCTGACCACGTGCTCCAGCTCGCGGATGTTGCCGGGCCAGGGGTAGCGGCGCAGGGCGTCCTGTGCGCTGGCCGACAGCCGCAGGCTGCGCAGGCCCAGGCGCGCGCGGTTCAGTTCCAGAAAACGGCCCGCCAGCAGCAGCACATCGTTGCCCCGTTCGCGCAGCGGCGGGATGGGCACGGGGTACACCGACAGCCGGTGGTACAGGTCGGCGCGGAAGGCGCCGTCGCGCACCTGCTCGCGCAGGTTGCGGTTGGTGGCGGCGATCACGCGCACGTCCACGCGGCGCGGGCGGTCGGCGCCCAGGCGCTGGATCTCGCCGTTCTGCAGCGTGCGCAGCAGCTTGGCCTGCACGGCCAGCGGCAGCTCGCCCACCTCATCCAGGAACAGCGTGCCGCCCTCGGCGGCCTCGAAGCGCCCGGGCCGATCGGCCACTGCGCCGGAGAACGCGCCGCGCACATGCCCAAACAGCTCGCTCTCGGCCAGCGATTCGGGCAGCGCCGCGCAGTTCACGTGCACCAGCGGGCGGGCAGCGCGGGTGGACTGGCGGTGCAGCAGGCGCGCGAACAGCTCCTTGCCCACGCCGGTTTCGCCCAGCAGCAGCACCGGCAGGTCCGAGCCCGCCACTACCTCCAGCTCGTGCAGCAGGCGCAGCAGGGGCTCGCTCTGGCCGACGATCTCCATGTCGCCATCGCCCGCGCGGGTGGTGCGCTCGTCGTCGGCGCTGCGGGTGTGGGGGGCGCTGCGCAGCGCCTGCACCTCGCGCTCCAGCCGCGAGATGCGCACGGCCGCCTCCACCAGCACCTTGCAGTCGGCCAGCGCGGCGCGTGCGGCCTCGCCAAAGGTGCCGGTCTGCAGCGCGTCGAGCGTCAGCACGCCCCAGGGCTGGCCGTCCACCCACAGGCTCACGCCCATGCAGTCGTGCACGGGCAGGGGCTCGCCCACCAGGGTGTCGAGCAGGCCGTCGTAGGGGTCGGGCAGGGCGCTGTCGTGGTCGAAACAGGTCACCTCGCGCCGCGCCAGGATGGCGGCGAGCCGGGGGTGCTGGCTGACCACGAAGCGCCGGCCCAGCGCCTCGCGCACCAGGCCCTCCACGGCCACGGGGCGCAGGTGGTCTTCCTCCAGCTGCAGCAGGGCCACGGCCCCGCAGTGAAAGCGCGTGCGCAGGTGGTCCGCCAGCCGCTGCAGGCGCACGGCCTGGGGCAGATCGGTGGCCAGGTCGGCGAGCAGGGGGCTATGGTCCATGGTGATATTTACCTTTGATGGGTGAATTAAACCCTATCCATGGATGGTCAAAAAGACCATGACTGCTGCAAGTGGTTGATTTGATGGGCCTGCAGCCCTGGCCCGGCGCTTGCGATGTGGACAGTGACACCGATTCACTCGTTCCGGAAAGCCATGACCACAAGACCCCGACCCCATGCCGCCAGCGCACGCTGGCGCCGCCCCGTTGTTGTTGTTCTGTTGAAGCAGGAGGCCCGCCATGGGTAACTACCGCAAGCTCTGGTTCACGCTGATCGGCGTGCTCATCGTCACCTTCAGCCTGCTGGGCTACTACGGCGCCGAGGTCTACCGCACCGCGCCGCCCATTCCCGCCAGGATCGCCACGGCCGGGGGTGAAGTGCTTTTCACCCACGACAGCATTCTCGACGGCCAGACCGCGTGGCAATCGGTGGGCGGCATGCAGCTGGGTTCCATCTGGGGCCACGGCGCCTACCAGGCACCCGACTGGACGGCCGACTGGCTGCACCGCGAGCTGCTCCACTGGCTTGACGTCGCCGCCGAGCGTGCGCACGGCAAGCCCTTTGCCGAGCTCGACGCCGCCGCCCAGGCCGTGCTGCGCGACCGCATGAAGACCGAGTACCGCACCAACACCTACCACCCCGAGACGGGCGTGGCCACGGTGTCTTCGGTGCGTGCGGATGCCATTGCGATGACCGCGCTGTACTACGACCAGCTTTTCAGCGACGTGCCCGCGCTGCACAAGACCCGCGAGCACTTCGCCATGAAGGAGAACACCCTGCCCAGCGCCGAGCGGCGCGCGCAGATGACGGGTTTCTTCTTCTGGACGGCCTGGGCCGCCGCCACCGAGCGCCCCGGCACCACGGCGACGTACACCAACAACTGGCCCCACGAGCCGCTGATCGGCAACAAGCCCACGGCCGAGAACATGGTCTGGTCCGTGATGAGCGTGGTCGTGGTGATGGCGGGCGTGGGCTTCCTCGTGTGGGGCTGGTCCTTCCTGCGCAAGCACGACGAGGTGGAGCCCACGCCACCCCAGCATGACCCGCTCTCGCGCGTGCCGCTCACGCCGTCGCAGCGCGGGCTGGGCAAGTATTTGTTCCTCATCGTGGCGCTGTTCAGCTTCCAGGTGCTGCTGGGCGGCTTCACGGCCCACTACACGGTGGAAGGCCAGCAGTTCTACGGCATCAACGTGTCGCAGTGGTTCCCGTATTCGCTGGTGCGCACCTGGCACATCCAGAGCGCGCTGTTCTGGATCGCCACGGGCTTCCTGGCGGCGGGGCTGTTCCTCGCGCCGCTCATCAATGGGGGCAAGGACCCGGCTTACCAGAAGCTGGGCGTGGACATCCTGTTCTGGGCGCTGGTCGTGGTGGTGGTGGGCTCGTTCACGGGCAACTACCTGGCCATCGCGCAGGTCATGCCGCCCGAGTGGAACTTCTGGCTGGGCCACCAGGGCTATGAATACGTGGACCTGGGCCGCCTGTGGCAGATCGGCAAGTTCACCGGCATCGCCTTCTGGCTGGTGCTCATGCTGCGCGGCATCGTGCCGGCGCTGCGCACCCCCGGTGGCGACAAGAACCTGCTGGCGCTGCTGACGGCGTCGGTGGTGGCCATCGGCCTGTTCTACGGCGCGGGCTTCTTCTACGGCGAACGCACCCACCTGTCGGTGATGGAGTACTGGCGCTGGTGGGTGGTGCACCTGTGGGTTGAGGGCTTCTTCGAAGTCTTCGCCACCACGGCGCTCGCCTTCATCTTCTCGACGCTGGGGCTGGTGTCGGTGCGCATGGCCACCACGGCCAGCCTGGCCTCGGCCTCGCTGTTCATGCTGGGCGGCGTGCCCGGTACTTTCCACCACCTGTACTTTGCAGGCACCACCACGCCGGTGATGGCGGTGGGCGCAGCCTTCAGCGCGCTCGAAGTGGTGCCGCTGGTCGTGCTGGGCCACGAGGCCTGGGAACACTGGCGCCTGCAGCACCGCACGCCCTGGATGGCCCGCCTGCGCTGGCCGCTGATGTGCTTCGTGGCCGTGGCCTTCTGGAACATGCTGGGCGCGGGTGTCTTCGGCTTCATGATCAACCCGCCCATCTCGCTGTACTACGTGCAGGGCCTGAACACCACGCCGGTGCATGCCCACGCCGCGCTGTTCGGGGTGTATGGCTTCCTGGCGCTGGGCTTCACGCTGCTGGTGCTGCGCTACATCCGGCCGCAGCTGGTGTTCAGCGAGCGGCTCATGAAGACGGGCTTCTGGTGGCTCAACGCCGGCCTGGTGCTGATGATCGCCACCAGCCTGTTCCCCATTGCCCTGTTCCAGTTCCATGCCAGCGTGAGCGAAGGCCTGTGGTACGCCCGGGGCGAGGCCTTCATGCAGCAGCCCTTCATCCAGACGCTGCGCTGGGTGCGCACCTTCGGCGACGTGGTCTTCATCGTCGGCGCGCTGGCCATGGCCTGGCAGGTGGTGAGCGGTGTGTTCGGTTCGCGGGCCCCGGCCGCTTCCACGGGGGCCTACCTGGCACAGGCCCGCCGCTGAAATGCACCGTGCGCGGCGGCTGCCACAAGCGGCCACCGCGCTCACACACCGTTTGCCCACAAGGACTGACCATGAACCTCGACAAATTCAAGCACCAGCACACCGACATCCTGCGCAGCATCGCCACCTTGCGCGCCCTGGCCCACGCGGGCGTGCAGGCCAACGCCACGGCCATCGCGCAGGGCATCGTGGCGATGAGCGGCACCATCAAGCTGCATCTGGCCGTGGAAGACCAGGTGCTGTACCCCGCACTGCAGCGCGGTGGCAACGCCGAACTGGCGCGCCTGGGCCGCCAGTACCAGAGCGAGATGGCCTCGATTGCCAGCGCCTACGACGCCTTTGCGCGCCGCTGGAACACGGCCGAGGCCGTGCGCCGCGATGCGCAGGGCTTTCGGGACGAGGCCAACGTGGTGCTGCGCCGGGTGTTCGAGCGCATGCAGCGCGAAGACCATGACTTTTATCCGCGCATCGAGGAGGAAGAAACCGCCGCCTGCCATTGAGCGCCCACGCGAGCGCAGCCCGGCCGCAGCAGTGGAGCCCCTGCAGCCCCTAGCCCCCAAGAAAAACACCCACCTTTTCCACGCACACCTCTTGTGCTCCAGCGTGCCATCACACGCACCCCCATCCATCGGTAGGGCCTGACGGCACCTTCCTTTCGCCGGCCTTTGTGCCGGCATTTTTTTTACCCCTGCTTACCGCCTCGATTGTGTTGGGTCAAACTACCTATAGTGTTTGGTGGGTATCGTGGACACCATAGGTAGTGTTTTTAACCCGTTCCACAGATTGGTCGAACCCATGGCGTCCACCCTTGCCACCTTGCCCCGCGATGTTGTGTTGCGCAGCGGCCAGCGCGTTCCTTTTGACGCCGAACGCATCCGCGCAGCGCTGGCCAGCGCGGGCCAGGCCTCGGGTGAATATGGCGCCGACGAAGCGGCGTTGCTCACCGCCCAGGTCACCAAGGTGCTGATCCACCGCTTCCATGGCGAGGCACCCACCATCGAGCAGATCCAGGACGTGGCCGAGCAGACGCTGATCGCCGCCAACCACCTGGCGACCGCGCGCGCCTACATCGTCTACCGCGAGCAGCACGCCCAGCTCCGCGCCGACCGGCAGACGCTGGTCGATGTGGAAAGCTCCATCAACGAATACCTCACGCGCGCCGACTGGCGCGTGAACGCCAACGCCAACCAGGGTTACTCGCTGGGCGGGCTGATCCTGAACGTGGCGGGCAAGGTCACGGCCAACTACTGGCTGTCGCACGTCTACACGCCTGAGATCGGCGAGGCGCACAGGAGCGGCGACCTGCACATCCACGACCTCGACATGCTCAGCGGCTACTGCGCGGGCTGGTCGCTGCGCACGCTGCTGCACGAGGGGCTCAACGGCGTGCCGGGCAAGGTGGAGGCGGGGCCGCCCAAGCACATGAGTTCGGCCGTGGGGCAGATCGTGAACTTCCTGGGCACGCTGCAAAACGAGTGGGCGGGCGCGCAGGCGTTCTCGTCGTTCGACACCTACATGGCGCCCTTTGTGCGCATTGATGCCATGGACTACGCCGCCGTGCGCCAGTGCATCCAGGAGCTGGTCTACAACCTCAACGTGCCCTCGCGCTGGGGCACGCAAACGCCGTTCACCAACCTCACCTTCGACTGGACCTGCCCCGAGGACCTGCGCGAGCAGGTGCCCGTGATCGCTGGCGTGGAAATGCCGTTCAGCTACGGCGAGCTGCAAGCCGAGATGGACCTCATCAACCGCGCCTACATCGACGTGATGACCACGGGCGATGCCAAGGGCCGGGTGTTCACCTTCCCCATCCCCACGTACAACATCACCAAGGATTTTCCGTGGGAGAGCGAGAACGCGCAGCGGCTGTTCGAGATGACGGCCAAGTACGGTCTGCCGTACTTCCAGAACTTCATCAACTCCGAGCTGGAGCCCAACATGGTGCGCTCCATGTGCTGCCGCCTGCAACTCGATTTGCGTGAACTGCTCAAGCGCGGCAACGGCCTGTTCGGCAGCGCCGAGCAGACGGGCAGCCTGGGCGTGGTCACCATCAACTGCGCGCGCCTGGGCTACCAGCATGCGGGCGATGAGGCGGGCCTGTTCGCCGCGCTCGACCGCCTGCTGGAACTGGGCAAACAAAGCCTGGAGACCAAACGCAAGCTCATCCAGCGCCTGATGGACCAGGGCCTGTTCCCCTACACCAAGCGCTACCTGGGCACCTTGCGCAACCACTTTTCCACGCTGGGCGTGAACGGCATCAACGAGATGGTGCGCAACTTCACGGCGGACCGGCACGACATCACCAGCGAATGGGGCCACGCGTTTGCCGTGCGCCTGCTCGACCACGTGCGCGAGCGCATGACCGCCTTCCAGGAAGAAACCGGCCACCTCTACAACCTGGAGGCCACGCCCGCCGAAGGCACCACCTACCGCTTCGCCAAGGAAGACAAAAAGCGCTGGCCCGCCATCCTGCAGGCGGGCACGGCCGAGCAGCCCTACTACACCAACTCCTCGCAGCTGCCCGTGGGCTTCACCGACGACCCGTTCGAGGCCCTGATGCGGCAGGAGGCGCTGCAATCCAAATACACCGGCGGCACCGTGCTGCACCTGTACATGGGCGAGCGCTTGTCCAGCGGCGCGGCCTGCCGCGATCTAGTGCGGCGCGCGCTCACGCGCTTTCGCCTGCCCTACATCACGGTCACGCCCACGTTCTCGATCTGCCCCACCCACGGCTACCTGGCGGGCGAGCACCCGTTTTGCCCGCGCTGCGACGAAGAGCGGCTGGACGCAAAGCGGCGGCGTCTGGTCGCCTAGTGTGGTGCTGCACGCTATCCGGCACTTAAAACCGCGTCTTTTCGGCCAGGGCTGCGTTGCAAATCCGCGCGATACCTACGGGTATCGCTGTGGTTTGCGCCTTGCCCTGACCAAAAATCCATCGGTTTTAAATGTGCCGTCAAGCATGCAACACCACACTAGATTTTGAACAAAAAGTGGCCCTGGCGCTTGATGGTCAAGCGCAAGCAGCTATCAAAACAGAAGCAAACCATTTCCTCAACCCCCGAAAGGACCCCGGCATGAGCCATTTCTCCGCCACCGAACACATCGCCATCTCCAGCGCCGCCGCCGTGCAGCTCACCGACGACGAGCGCCAGCCCTGCGAGGTCTGGACCCGCGTCATGGGCTACCACCGCCCCGTGGCCAGCTTCAACACGGGCAAGCAGGGCGAGCACGCCGAACGCCGCTTCTTCGCCGAAACGCACCGTGGCTCCAGCAGCAACGGCTGCTGAGCCCGGTGCCGCCGCCCTGCGCCTGGGCGGCCTCACGCCGCTGACCACCATCGACTTCCCCGGCCGCCTCGCGGCCGTTTTCTATTGCCAGGGTTGCCCCTGGCGCTGCGGCTACTGCCACAACCCCGGGCTGCTCGACGCCGCCGCGCCCCCGGCGTTGCCGTGGGACGAGGCGCTGCAGTTCCTGCACAGCCGCCGGGGCCTGCTTGACGGCGTGGTGTTTTCGGGCGGTGAGCCGACGCTGCAAGCCGCGCTGCCCGCTGCGGTGGATGCCGTGCGCGCACTGGGCCTGCAGACCGCCCTGCACACCGGCGGCATGTACCCCGGGCGGCTGGCGGCGCTGCTGCCGCGCCTCCACTGGGTGGGGCTGGACATCAAGGCCCTGCCGCAGCGCTACGACGCCATCACCGCCACCCCCGGCAGCGGCGCGCGCGCCTGGGCCGCGCTCGATGCCATGCTGGCCCATGGCATCGACCACGAATGCCGCACCACCTGGCACGCGGGCCTGTTTGGTGTGGGCGAATTGCTGGAACTGGCCCAGGCCCTGGCCGCGCGCGGGGTGCGGCATTGGGCGCTGCAGGAATGCCGCGTGCTCGGCGCCCCGGCCTGGGCGCTGGCGCCCGCGCACCAGCAGCAACTGGCCGCGCTGTTTTCCGGATTCACCTTGCGCCGGGTGTGAGCGCCGGGCGCAGATTTCCTGCGTTGCAAGGGCCTGCATGAAATAGGCATGCAAATACGGCCGCTGTTGCACACGCCTTGATGCGCGTCAGAAGTGCTTTGCGCGGCCCGCGCGGATCATTCGCGCCACCGCCGCACAACGGCACCACCTTGTCAGGAAATCCTCCATGAACCCCCTCGGCCTCCAGCTGCTGCACGCGCTCAAGCACCACGGCGCGCGCGAGATCTTCGGCATCCCCGGTGATTTCATCCTGCCCTTGTTCGCGCAGATCGAGGAAAGCGGCATCCTGCCGCTGGTCACGCTCAGCCACGAACCCTCGCTGGGTTTTGCCGCCGATGCCGCCGCGCGCATGCACTGCGGGCTGGGCGTGGTGGCCGTCACTTACGGCGCGGGTGCGCTCAACGTGGTCAATGCGGTGGCGGGGGCCTATGCCGAGCGCTCGCCGCTGGTGGTGCTGGCCGGCTGCCCCGGCGAGGTCGAGGCGCACTCCGGCCTGGTGCTGCACCACCAGGTGCGCCATGTCGATTCGCAGTGGCGCATCTTCCGCGAGATCACCTGCGACCAGGTGCGCCTGTCCGACCCCGCCACCGCGCCCGCCGACCTTGCCCGCGTGCTGCGCAGCTGCCGCGAGTACTCGCAGCCCGTGCTCATCGAGGTGCCGCGCGACATGACGCTGCACCCCATGGCCGAGGTGCCGGTGCTGCCCCCCAGCCCGTTCAACGTAGCCGCCGTGGCCGAATGCGCCGATGAATGGATGGCCCGCATCCAGGCGGCCCGGCGCCCCGTGCTGGTGGTGGACGTGGAGGTGCGCCGCTTTGGCCTGGAAGCCCGCGTGGCCGAACTCGCGCGCCGCCTGCAGCTGCCCGTGCTCACCACCTTCATGGGCCGGGGCCTGCTGGCCGAGGACGCGGGGCATGCCGGCGTGCCCTTCCACGGCACCTACCTGGGCGTGGCGGGCGCACCGGAGACCAGCGCGCTGCTTGACGACTCCGACCTGCCCGTGATGCTGGGCGCCATCCTGTCGGACAGCAACTTCGGCGTGAGCGCCCAGCGCATGGACTTCCGCCGCGCGCTGATCGCCGCGCACCGCGAGGCGCGCGTGGGCCACCACCTGTACCCGGACATCCCCCTGGCCGCGCTGGTGGAGGCGTTGCTGGCCCGTGCCCCGGCAGCGGGCGTTGCAATGGCACGCGCGTTGCCACCCCCGCCCATCTGCCCCGAAGGCCTGGTGGCCGACGATGCGCCCGTGTGCGCGGCCGACCTCTCCCGCGCGCTCAACGACCGCATCCGCGCGCACGGCCCCATGAACATCGTCTCGGACATCGGCGACTGCCTGTTCGCCGCCATGGAGCTGCTGCCCACGCCGCTGGTGGCACCGGGCTACTACGCGTCGATGGGGTTCGGGGTGCCGGCCGGCATCGGCGCCCAGGTGGCCACGGGCCAGCGCAGCCTCATCCTCGTGGGCGACGGTGCCTTCCAGATGACGGGCTGGGAGCTGGGCAACTGCCCGCGCCTGGGGCTGGACCCCATCGCCATCGTGCTCAACAACCAGACCTGGGAAATGATCCGCGCGTTCCAGACCACGTCGCGCTGCGCCGCGCTCGGCGACTGGCACTTGGCCGAGGCCGCCGACGCGCTGGGCGGGCGCGGCCACCGGGTGCACACGCGCGCCCAGTTCAAGGCGGCGCTCGATGCCGCGTTTGCCGAACGTGGGCGCTTCCAGCTCATCGAGCTGATGGTGCCGCCGGGCGACAGCACGCCCACGCTGCGGCGTTTTTCAGAGGGCATTCGCGCGCTGCGCGCGGGAAGGTAGCCCTCCCCGCCACACGCACGCGCGCGCCAGCCTGGCAGGGGGTGGGGCGATGCCGGTGGCCGGGCGGCTCAGCCGCCCACCACCCGCAGCACGTCGGCGCCGTAGGCTTCGAGCTTCTTCGCCCCCATGCCGCTGATGCCCTGCAGGTCGTCCAGCGTGCCCGGGTTGCGTTCGGCAATCGCCGCGAGCGTGGCGTCGTGGAAGATCACATACGCGGGCAGGTTGTGCTCGCGCGCCACCTCGGCGCGCCAGGCCTTGAGGTTGATGAAGCGCACCTGCGCGTCGGGCCCCAGGTTGGCGGCGGCGGCGGGCGGGGCGCTGCCCTTGCGCGTGCGCTTGGCTGGTGCGGACGACACCGATTCGCGCAGCTGCACCGGCACCTCGCCCTTGAGCACGGCGCGCGAGCCCTCGGTGAGGCACAGCGTGTCGAAGCTGTGGCCGCTGTCCAGCATCACCTTCTGAAGGCCTAAAGCGCCCGTGGCGATCAGCTGGCGCAGCACGCCGCGCAGTTGCGGTTCCGAGAGGTCCGCGCCAATGCCGAAGGTGGAAATCTTCTCGTGCCCGAACTGCGCGACCTTCTCGGTCTTCTTGCCGCGCAGGATGTCCATGATGTGCCCCGTGCCAAAGCTGATGCCGCTGGCCTGGTTCACGCGGTAGATGGTGGACAGCAGCTTGCGCGCCGCGTCGGTGGCGTCCCAGATCGCGGGTGGTGTCAGGCAGTTGTCGCAGTTGCCGCAGGGCGTGGAGGCTTCGCCAAAGTAGGCCAGCAGCCGCACGCGGCGGCAGTCGGTGGCCTCGGCCAGGGCCAGCAGCGCGTCGAGCTTGCCGCGCAGTGCCTGCTTGAACTCCTCGCCCGCCGGACTCTCGTCGATCATGCGGCGCTGGTTGACCACGTCGTTCAGGCCATAGGCCATCCAGGCATCGGCGTTGAGGCCGTCGCGGCCCGCGCGGCCGGTCTCCTGGTAGTAGCCCTCGATGTTCTTGGGCATGTCCACGTGCGCGACGAAGCGCACGTCGGGCTTGTCGATGCCCATGCCGAAGGCGATGGTGGCCACCATCACGATGCCTTCCTCGCGCAGGAAGCGGTCCTGGTTGCGCTGGCGCACCTTGGTGTCGAGCCCCGCGTGGTAGGGCAGGGCCGTGAGGCCGGCGTCGCTCAGCGTGACCGCCAGCTCCTCCACGCGTTTCCTGGACTGGCAGTACACCACGCCCGCCTCGCCCGAGTGCTCGCGCTCGATGAAGCGCAGCAGCTGCGTGGTGGCGTCCTTCTTCTCGACGATGGTGTAGCGAATGTTGGGCCGGTCGAAGCTGCTGATGAACAGCCGCGCGTCTTCCAGCTGCAGGCGCTCGATGATGTCGGCGCGCGTGAGGTCGTCGGCCGTAGCCGTGAGCGCGATGCGCGGCACCCCCGCATAACGCTCGTGCAGCACCGTGAGCGCGCGGTACTCGGGGCGAAAGTCGTGGCCCCACTGGCTCACGCAATGCGCCTCGTCGATGGCGAAGAGCGACAGGTGGCCCTCGTGGTACAGGCTGTCGAGCAGGCCCAGGAAGCGCGGCGTGTTCAGCCGCTCGGGCGCCGCATACAGCAGCGTGATGTCGCCGGTCTGCAGGCGCAGCTCCACGTCCTGCGCCTCGTCAAAGCTCAGCGTGGAGTTCAAAAAGGCCGCATCCACCCCCGCCTCGTGCAGCGCGCCCACCTGGTCGTGCATCAGCGCGATCAGGGGCGAGATCACGATGGTCACGCCGCGCCCCTGCTGCTGGCGCACGATGGCCGGCACCTGGTAGCACAGCGACTTGCCGCCGCCCGTGGGCATCAACACCAGGGCATCGCTGCCCGCGATCACGTGTTCAACGATGGCCTGCTGGGGGCCGCGGAATTGCTCGTAGCCGAAGACGTCCTGCAGGACGGTATGGGCGGGGGACAAGGCGGGAGACAGGCGGGAAGACAAGCGGATACTCTGAAATTAATAGCTGCCAGCGCATGACCAGCAAGCGCCTGGTGCCGATAGGGCGGGAATTCTCTGGCGCGCCAGGGCCTGGCCCCGCGCGCGGCAGGCGCATATTGTGCGCTGCACCGCGCACCGGGCCGCACTTTCTACAATAGCGGCCTATGCAAGCCCTTCACTACACCCGCGCCGCGCAGCTGCCCGACATCCTCGCCCAACGCATCGTCATCCTCGACGGCGCCATGGGCACCATGATCCAGCGCTTCAAGCTGGGCGAGGCGCAGTACCGGGGCGAGGGCTACACGGGCCCCGACGGTGTGGGCGACCGGTTCAAGGACTTCCCGCGCGACGTGAAGGGCAACAACGAGTTGCTCAGCCTCACCCGCCCCGACGTGATCCGCGACATCCACGAGCGCTACCTGGCCGCGGGCGCCGACCTCATCGAGACCAACACCTTCGGCGCGACGACCATCGCGCAGGAGGACTACAAGATGGCCGACCTGGCGCGCGAGATGAATCTCAAGTCCGCCCGGCTCGCCCGCGCCGCCTGCGACAAATACTCCACGCCCGACAAGCCGCGCTTCGTCGCCGGCGCCCTGGGCCCCACGCCCAAGACGGCCAGCATCAGCCCCGACGTGAACGACCCCGGCGCGCGCAATGTGGACTTCGAGCAGCTGCGCGCCGCCTACTACGAGCAGACCGAGGCGCTGGTCGAGGGCGGCTCCGACGTGCTGCTGGTCGAGACCATCTTCGACACCCTCAACGCCAAGGCCGCGCTGTTCGCCATCGATGAGTTCTTTGAAAAAAGCGGCGAGCGCCTGCCCCTCATCATCAGCGGCACCGTCACCGACGCCTCGGGCCGCATCTTGAGCGGACAGACCGTGACCGCCTTCTGGCACAGCGTGCGCCACTCCCGCCCGCTGGCCATCGGCCTCAATTGCGCCCTGGGTGCCACGCTGATGCGCCCCTACATCCAGGAGCTGAACCGCGTGGCCGAGGACACGTTCATCAGCTGCTACCCCAACGCGGGCCTGCCCAACCCCATGAGCGACACGGGGTTTGACGAAACCCCCGAGATCACCAGCCGCCTGGTGCACGAGTTCGCGGCCGAGGGGCTGGTCAACATCCTGGGCGGCTGCTGCGGCACCACGCCGGACCACATCGGCGCCATCGCCAAGGCGGTGGAAAACGTGCCCACGCGCAAGATGTTCTACCCCGCTGAAGCCTGAATTTGGAGGCAAACTGGCCTCTGGCGCTGATCCAGAAAGCGCTGGTAGCTATAAAAAACGCAGCACTCAAATCGTCACTGCGCTGCGGTGGCGCATTGCCGGGCGCATGACTCTGCGGCACCCTTGCGCCTTCGGTTGAACTTTCGCCCGCACCCTTTGCCAGAACCCCGGCCCGCTCCCCATGTCCGTTACCGCCACCCTGCCCGAAACCCCTGTTGCTGAGGCCGCCGAGAAAGCCGCCGCCCACGCCGCGCTCAAGCTCGAAAAGCGCCTGGTGCGGCAGGTCGCCCAGGCCATTGCCGACTTTGGCCTCATCGAAGACGGCGACAAGGTGATGGTCTGCGTCTCGGGCGGCAAGGACAGCTACGCCATGCTCGACGTGCTGCGTTTGCTGCAGCAGCGCAACGGCAACCGCTTCGAGCTGATCGCCGTCAACCTCGACCAGAAGCAGCCCGGCTTTCCGGCCCATGTGCTGACGGAGTATCTGACGCAGGTCGGCGTGCCCTTTCATATCGAAACGCAGGACACGTACAGCGTCGTCAAGGAGCACATCCCAGAAGGCAAGACCATGTGCAGCCTGTGCAGCCGCCTGCGCCGGGGCATTTTGTACCGCGTGGCCGACGAACTGGGCGCCACCAAGATCGCGCTGGGCCACCACCGCGACGACATGCTGCAGACCTTCTTTTTGAACATGTTCTTCGGCGGCAAGCTCAAGGGCATGCCGCCCAAGGTGCAGAGCGACCGGGGCGACCACCTCATCATCCGCCCGCTGGCCTATGTGGCCGAGGATGACCTCACGCGTTGGGCCGAGATCCGCAACTTCCCCATCATCCCCTGCACCCTGTGCGGCAGCCAGGAGAACCTGCAGCGCAAGCAAATCGGCCAGATGCTGCGCGACTGGCAGCAGCTGTACCCCGGCCGCATCGAGAACATGGCCGTGGCCCTGCGCAACCTGGTGCCTTCGCACTTCATGGACCCGCGCCAGTTCGACTTCAAGGGGTTGGTACCCAACGGCGTGGCCGACGCCGATGGTGACAAGGCCTTTGACGCCGAAGAACTGCCTGCGCAGGCCGTGGGCATGCTCGCGGGCCTGCCCCTGATGCCCCGCTGAACCCGACCCCGACGATTTCTAGATTGGGCCATCCCATGACCACCCTCAAAGCCCCCGAACTGCTGCTGCCCGCCGGCTCGCTCGACAAGATGCGCGCCGCCTACGACTTTGGCGCCGACGCCGTGTACGCCGGCCAGCCGCGCTACTCCCTGCGCGCGCGCAACAACGAATTCAAGCTCGAGCAGATCCGCCAAGGCATCACCGAGGCCCATGCGCGCGGCAAGAAGTTCTTCGTGACCAGCAACCTGATCGCGCACAACGACAAGATCCGCACCTACCTGCGCGACATCGAGCCCGTGATCGACTGCCAACCCGACGCCCTCATCATGGCCGACGCGGGCCTGATCATGATGGTCAAGGAAAAGTGGCCCGAGCAGGTGGTGCACCTCTCGGTGCAGGCCAACACCACCAACTGGGCGGCGGTGAAGTTCTGGCAAAAGATGGGCGTGGAGCGTGTGATCCTGTCGCGCGAGCTGAGCCTGGACGAGATCGAAAAAATCCGCCAGGAATGCCCCGACATGGAGCTGGAAGTGTTCGTGCACGGCGCGCTGTGCATCGCGTACTCGGGCCGCTGCCTGCTCAGCGGCTACTTCAACCACCGCGACCCCAACCAGGGCACCTGCACCAACGCCTGCCGCTGGAACTACGCCACCCACGACGCCGACATCGACCCCACCACGGGCGAAGCCATCGCGCAGAAGATGGAAGGCGACTTCAACTTCGAGGCCGCGCAGCAGAAGGCCGAACAGTCCTTCGCCTCCACCACTGGCAACGGCGAGCGCCACCCCAAGGCCGACAAGGTCTACCTGATTGAAGAAGCAGGCCGCCCCGGCCAGCTCATGCCCATCATGGAAGACGAGCACGGCACGTACATCATGAACAGCAAGGACCTGCGCGCGGTGGAGCACGTGGCGCGCCTGGCGCAGATCGGCGTGGATTCGCTCAAGATCGAAGGCCGCACCAAGAGCCTGTACTACGTGGCCCGCACCGCCCAGGTGTACCGCCGCGCCATCGACGACGCCGTGGCCGGCCGCCCGTTCAACCCCGAGCTGCTCATCGAACTCGAAGGCCTGTCCAACCGGGGCTACACCGGCGGCCTGCTGGAGCGCCGCCCCAGCAACGACTACCAGAACTACATCAACGGCCACTCGGCCACGCAGCGCAGCCAGTATGTGGGCGAGGTGCTGGGTGCCGAAGGACTGGCCGAAGTGGGCCTGTCAGGAGATTGGGTTCAGGTCGAAACCAAGAACCACTTTGCCGTGGGCGACCTGGTCGAGGTCGTGCACCCCAGCGGCAACACCACCGTGCGCCTGCAAGAGATGCGCAATGTGGAAGGCCAGCCCGTGCAGGTCGCCCAGGGCAGCCCGGTGCGCGTGTGGATTCCGCTGGCTGCACGCTACAGCGGCGCACTGCTGGCGCGGGTGATTGAATCGCAACCGCCTGCTGCAGCGGCAGAGCCTGCATTGGCGGTGTAACTCTTTTGCAGGGGCTGGAGCATGAAGACCTTGGTGCACGCCACACGGCCTCGCCACTGGACCATGGCTGCTTTGCTGGGCGCAGTTCTCGTAGGCCCGGTCAATGCCCAGACGCCGGCTGTGGCGCCCGCCAAGCAGCGTTATGTGCAGGGCTCCTGGGTCAACCTGCGCGATGCTGCCCAGTCGCAGGCGCGCATCGTGGCCCAGGTACCCGCCAACACCGTGCTGCAGCAGATCACCGAGCGCGACGGCTGGTGCGCCGTGCTCTACACGGGCGATGCGCGCCTGGGCCCGCCTTTGCCTGAGCCCCTGCAAGCCCATGTGGCCTGCAACCTGCTGGCCGACCAGCCCCTCACCCTGGCCCAGGCGGGCAAGGACGCCGCCCGCGCCTTCTGGGTGGCGCCGTCCGCCAACCGCATGCGAGCCTATGGCAACGCCCTGCCGCGCCCCGCTGCATTGCAGTTGCCCGCGTTGGCTCAAAGCCACACGCCCCGGATGCCCGTGCAGTACCCCCTGCGCCCCGAATGGGAGGCTGCCAAAAAGCTCATGCGCGGCGGCGTGTTGCTGCGGCCCGAGCAGGAGATCGACCGGGGCCGCCCCGTCAACCCGCTGGATAACTTAAAGCTGGCCACCCGCGCCGTGGACCATATCCCGGCCGTGGCGCCCCTGGCATCCGCCCCCACGCTGCCTGCCATTGCCCCGTCGTACTTCCGCAGCCACACCAGCGTGGCCCTGCTGCACGAGACCGAGGCCGACGGCATCGCGGCCGTGGCGGGCAGCCGCATTGCCGTGGAGCCCACCGCTGTGCCTTATGGCAGCTTCAACCGCCACAGCGGACCCGAGATCGAGTTCGTGACCGGCTTCTGGGACGTGGGCGGTGCCGATCTGGCCTTTGCCCCGGCGCTCACGCTCTACGCCATCACGCACCAGGGCCTGGTGGGCGCCCGCACCTTGGGCCGGCGGTATTGGGAGATCAGCAATGCAGACCACTATTGCGGCGGCCACTACCCGGGCAAGGGCTTTGACGACCCGAGCAACGACGAGACCACTGCCGTGCGCGGCTATGTCAAGGTGTCAGATTCCGCTGAAGTGCTGGTGCGCCTGGTGGTGCCCGGCAAGCTGCCGCCCGATGCGGTGAAGGTGCGCTCCCGGCGCTACGCCACCAGCTGGATGATGCCCGCCGACCCGCCCTACCGGCCCCAGCCCGAGCGCAAGAAAACAGCGGTGACGGTGCACGAGATCGACCTGGACCGCGACGGCGTGGCGGACATCCTGCGCATCGACACGCCATCGCCGGGCGGCATGAGCTTTGAGCCCATCTTTGAATGGCGCTGGTACCTCAATATCAACGGCCAGTGGTTTCCGGCGGGGTATTGGGTGGATCAGGAGTGCACGTGAGGGGATGCTGCTGGACTGCTTTGGGTCAGGATCGGCAGCGCTTAAGCCGTAGCCCCCCGCGCCGGTTGCATGACAATTCGCCTATGACGCTTTAAAAGGTGTCACTGCATGCTTTACTGGAAGCACTCATGGCGGAAAAACTGAATCCGGACGGCTGGCTTGACCTGCGGCTGTATCACGCGGTCTTTTTCGATCACATCATTTCCGACATCAAGTTCTGCCTTGAGAACAAGCGTATGGCCGCTGGAGCGCAGCTGCTGATGAGCGCCATCGACATAGCATCCGGAATCGAGCGACCACGCGAGAAAATGGATACAGACCGGGAGGACTTCATCTCCTGGGCAGACCGCTACTTAACCTTGTCTGGGCCAGAGTACACACTCCGTGGCGTTGATTTGTACGCTGCGCGATGTGGTCTCCTTCACGGCTACACATCGCAGGCCAAGCTCATCCGGCAGGGTAGGGCAGTGATGCTCGGATGGCTGGACGATATGCTGCCGCCCGTCCGCGCCAATGAGGACCAGTCACTGGTTCTTGCAAGTCTGGCCGCCCTGTTCGTGGCCTTCAATCATGGCTTGGCAGATAGCATTGGCCGCATTAACAGAAACGAGAAGCTTGCCGTTGTCGTCAATGAGCGCCTGGCGTTCATGTTCCAGACTTCCGACATTGACGCTGACCTCAAGACATCGATGGGGCAAGCAGCTGAGAAGTGGCACGAGGCTTTGAAGGCCAAAAAAACAGCCGCGGAATGAATAACGCTCCTGTGAGCGGAGCGTATTTCGTCGTCAAGCCTTCACTTCGTTCGCTTCTTATCGCAACCCCGGCTGTCGCAACAACGCCCCCAACACCAGCGCCTCGGCCACCACCTCAAGCCCTTCTTCCAGCGTAGCCAGCAGCGATGGCAGCTCGGGCAGGCGGGGCCAGCGCGCTTGCACTTCGGGCCATTGGTCCACACCAATCGCCAGCCAGCCCACAGCCAGGCCCGCCCACAGCAGGGTGCGTGTGCCGGTGTGCCACAAGGCGCGGTGTAGCCAGACCATGGTGAGCAGGCCCACCACCGCCACGGTGAGCATGGGGGCTTCGCGCACGGCGCTCCAGCGGCAGGCATCGGTCCATTCGTGGCAGCGAAACTTCCACAGCTCGTGCAGCATGAACTGCTCGTCCAGCGCCAGCACAAAAAACGAGAGCGCCAGCCAGGCACCCAGCAGCCGGGGCAGGGCGCGGTCCCCCACCATCCTCAGGGCCGTGATGCTGAGCGCCAGCAGCAGCGCACTCGACAGCCACGACACCGGCGAGCCGTCCGAGCGGAAGGCTCGCTCCCACTGCGGCGCATACATCCACCCACTGAACAGGAGGAAGCCCAGCACGGCCATCAGCAGTGCGGGCGCAACCCCAGTGTGGGGCGTGGGGTGGCGATCAACAAGGCGCGGGTGGGCGGTGGTGTGCGGGTACATGGCGGGGAGGTGGCTGCGCACTGAGAGGCAGCGCGGCGGGCGGTGGAACCGGATTGTGGGCAAAAAGTGCCGGTAGCGCTGGACTTTATTGCACCTTTTGCTATGTAGTTGATAGCTGATGCGGGCGACAGGTTTGCCCGCACCATGGCCTGTTCACGCTGGACGAATCACTACAGAATCGGGCATCCCTTCCCCAGGCAACCCGGCATGACCCTCCCGATCGATCCGTCCCGCACGGCACTGCGGCCCGTGGCCCAGTTCCTGGCCGAGGCGGCGCTGCAGCGGCAGACGGCGCTGCTGGGGCTGGACAAGCCCAAACCCGCTGCACCCTCGCCGTTGCCCACTGCAGACCCCAGCGCGCCGCCGCCCTCGGTCACGTCACCCAGTCCGCCCGGCGGGCCGCTGCCTACACCGGCGGACCAGGCCAGCATCTCGCCCCAGGCGCGCGAACAGTTGGCGGCGGGCTTCGACCCGCGCAGGGCGGGCGGGGCCGATGGCCGCTTGCAGGGCGCAAGGGGCGAAGGCACTGCGCGGGCCGCACCACCAGGGTCGTCGGCGCTGCCGCGTGGCGCAACCATGGCGGCGCAGGCCAATGCGGCAACCTCCGCTGCCTCCGCCACAAGTGGCACGGCCTGGCCTGCGTCGGGCCTGGGTGCACCGCTGCTGCGGATGGTGAGTGCCCTGGTCGCACAGGTCACCGCCCAGGCCGGAGTGCCGCAACGCGTGGTGGCCGCGCAGCCCTGGCCCATCGGCATGGCGCAGGCGCTGGAGAGCGGCGCGCTGGATGCCGACCAGCCGCCGCTGCAAACCTGGCTGGTGCGCCAGGGCGTGGTGTCGACGCCTGAGGGGCCGCGCGGGCTCGCGCTCACCTTGCGTGCCCCGGTGCCGTGGCTGGCGGCCCAGGCGTCACCTGCCGCTGCGGGCGCGGCGGCGGCGCAAGTCGGCGCAAGCCTGGGCGCGGGCGCCAGTGCTGCGGGTGGCGCGCTGCAGGTGCCTTTTGCCGGGGGTGGCCAGGCGTTGCAATCGGGGGTGATGGCCTTGGTGTTGCAGGGCATGGATGCTGCCGCGCCGCGCACCAGCGCGCTGCTGGTGCTGGACCTGCAGCCGCAACTGGCTGCCACCGTGTACGGCCGCGACATGCTGCAGCAGGCCACTGGGCGCCTGGACCCCTGGACCCAGATGGCCGTGCTGCAAGCCAGCGGCCAGGTGCCGCGAGAAGAGGAGAAGGCGCGTAATGGCGCGTCAGGCCTGTGCGAGACGGTGGGCTGCCCTTACGCCGCGCGGGCCGAGTGCGTGCAGCCCTTCTGCCTCGCGATGCGGGGCGTGCTACCGCCCGAGCCCGTGGGGCCAGCGCCGTCTGCCTGAGGGCGCTCCCGGATGTTCTCTAACGACTGTGTGCGAAGTCGTGCCCACCACCGGGCAGGTTGCGTGAGGGCTCCCACGCAGGGCGGGTGGTGTGTTCGCTCTGGCGTACAGGGGTTGCGGCCACTGCTGCCGCACTGGCCGTCTCCGCCGGGGCGGCAGCGCCCACGCTGCGCACCAGGTCTGCATGGCGGGCGCGCGTGATGGGGTAGGCCATCAGCAGCGGGATGGCCAGCACCAGGCACAGCGCCGGCAGCAGGCCCGTCATGGCCGTGATGCCTTGCAGTGCCTGGGCCGACTGGGCCACGTTGGGCACATAACCGGTCAGCTCCAGCATGCCGGCCACCAGCACCGTGGCCAGGGTGCGAGCCAGCTTGTCGACCAGGCCATACAGGCCGTAGTACATGCCGGTCTGCCGCTCGCCCGCTTGCATGTGGCCGTGGTCGATGGTGTCGGGCACCATGGCAAACGGCACGATCCAGTGCGCGCCCATGCCAATGCCCACCACCACCAGGATGCCCGTCACCAGGGCCTGCTGGCCTGGGCCCACCCAGTACAGCGCTATCAGCCCCACGCAGCAAAACACCAGCCCGAGGATGTAGGCCCGGTTTTTCTCCCAGCGGTCCACCACGCGCTTCCAGACGAACAGCGAGACACCCACCACCGCGAGCAGGATGCCCATGAAGCGTGGCAGATCGCCCTTGTCGCCCTGCAGCTGGTAGATGACGAAATAAGCGAGCGAGGCCTGCACCAGCGTGAGGCCCAGCCGCACCAGCCCGGCTGCGCTCACCAGCATCACAAACGGGCGGTTGCGCAGCGTGGCCAGCAGGGTGCTGCGTACCGACGCCCAGCCGGGTGTGGCTGCTGGAGGGTTTGGGGCGGCAGGCGATAAGTCGCCGGTGGTGGCGGGCTCGCGCACGCGCCAGGCCACCACGGCCACAGCGACCCCGGCGGCCAGCCCGAAACAGGCGCCGGCCAGTGCGTAGCCCGTGCGTGCATCGGGCGCGGCCCGCACCAGCAGGGGCATGAACACGCTGCCCGCAAAAAACCCCAGCAGGGCACCCATGGATGCAAAAGCCGTGAGGCTGGTGCGCTCGTCGTAGTCCTGCGTCATGTTGGCGGCCATGGCCTGGTAGGGCAGCTGCACCAGCGTCATCACGGTGTCGAACAAGGTGTAGGTGACGGCGATCCACACAAACGCTGCCCAGGGGCTCAGGCCTGGCGGCACCATCCACACAGCGGCGGCCACCACTGCCAGCGGCAGGGCGCCATAGATCAGGTACACGCGGTGGCGGCCGTGGCGCGAGCGCGTGCGGTCGGTCAGCCAGCCAAACAGCGGGTCGTTGATGGTGTCCCACACCTTGCCCACCAGCAGCGCCGCGCCGGCCACGGCGGGCGCGACCAGGGCCACGTCGGTGTAGAAGATCATGAGCATGAAATTCATCGCCGCGACCAGCATCTGCAGGCCGACGTTGCCGACCGCGTAGCTGAGCTTGGTGCCGAGGGTCAGGGGCGATGGCGTGGTGCTGCCCGGCGCGTGGCTGGGGTGCATCACGGTGCCACCGCCGAGACGGACGCGGGCATTGCGGCGGACGTGGGCGCAGGGGCGGCTGCGCGCGGCGGCGCGGCTTCGAGCATCAGCCGCACTTCGCGGCGCAGCATCTTGTTCAGGAAGCTGCGCGGAATCTCCTCGACGATGCGGACATCGTCGGGGCACAGGGTGGCGGGCAGCTGCTGCGCCAGGTACTGCGCGATCTCACCCTCCAGCGTGCCCCAGTCCTGCCCCTTGCGCCAGCTCCGGCGCAGGCTCAGCACCAGCACGGCCTGCGCGCCATGCTGCACCAGGCAGGCCTCCTTGACCGAGGGGTGGGTGTGGGCCACCTCCTCCACTTCGCGCGGGTTCAGCAGCTGCCCATCGCGCGAGACGCGGTCGGCGCTGCGCCCCAGCACGTGCAGGTAGCCTGCCGTGTCGAAATAGCCCAGGTCGCCCATCACCACCCAGCCGTCGCGCAGGGTCTCGCCGGTCTTTTCGGGGTCGAGCCAGTAGCCGTCGAAGCGCACGGGCGTCAGCACGGTGATCAGGCCCATCTCGCCCTGCGGCAGCGGCGTGAAGTCGTCGCCGCGGATGACCACCTGCACGCCGGGCATGACCCGGCCCACGGTGGAGAGCACCTCCAGGCCGAGCGGGTTGCCCTGTGCATCCACGTGTTCGTGCGGCAGCAGCCAGGTGATGGGCGGCAGGGCCTCCAGGCAGCCGTAGCCCTGCTGGAAGATCGGCCCGAAGCGGCGGATGGCCTCGGCGATCTTGGGCGCGGGCATCATCTCCGAACCGTAGGGCACGTGGGTCAGCGACGACAGGTCGTACTGGTCCAGCGTGGGCTCGTCCAGCAGGTCGATGATGGCCGAGGGCGAGAGGAAGGCGCGCGACACGCGGTGCTTCTGGATCAGCCCCGCGAGCGTGCTGGCGCGGAAGTCCTCGGGCATCACCAGCGCCGCGCCCGAGAGCAGCGTGGGCAGCACCAGGCCCGAGCCCGGCCCGGTGAGCGGCAGGCCCAGCATGTTCACGTCGGGGCCGTGGGCGGGTGGCTTGAAGTCGATGGCGCGCGAGATCAGGCGCACGCTGTCCAGGTACTTGCGGTTGCTGTAGCCGATGGACTTGGGCAGGCCCGTGGTGCCCGAGGTCATGTGCAGCGCGAACACGTCGTCCTCGTGCACCTCGGCGGTGCCCGCGGTGGGGGTGGCCTGCGCCAGCGACTGTTCGTACTCATCCCCCAGCGCCAGCAGGCGCAGGCCGGGCAGCTGCTCGCGCACGGCCTGCAGGATGGGCGTGCTCAGCAGCGGGTCGTGGATGAACACCGTGGGCTTGACGCGGCCCATGGTGGTGAGCGCCGCATCGGCCGGCAGGTGCTTGTGGAAGCTCGCGAAGATGGTGCCGTTCTCGAACGTGGCCAGGCGGGTTTCGTACTGCTCGCCGGTCTCGGGCAGCCAGGTGAACACGACGTCGCCCTTCTTCACGCCCTGCGCCTGCATCCAGGCCTGCAGGCGGTACACGCGGTCTTGCAGCTGCGCGTAGGTGAGGGTGCCGCGCCGGTCGATGAGCGCGGGCTTGTGGGGGTGCAGGCGGTACGCCAGGCGGGCGACGGCGCGGGCGGTGCGCAAGCGGTTCAGGAGAAAGCGCGCCACCAGGCTGCGCAGGGAAGGTAAGGCCACCGGAAGTCTCCCAGGAGGGGCGTGAAAGCAAGGTCAAGGAAGTTTTTCACGCGCACCCGTGGCAAAAGATGACCATTTGTACGTGCGCGTATCTTCTTGTTTCTGCTTCGGCTGTGCGGTCGCTTTGGCTCCGTGAACGGCGGTGCGCGCCGCGTGCCCGTCGCCGTGGCGCAACAAGCAGGCCGGCGCACCGTGCGCAGACAAAGAAAAAACCGCCAGGCCGGATCACGGCGTGGCGGTTGTTTGGCAAGGCCCGCCCCGGTAAGGGCGTGGCCAGGATGGCGGACTAGAAAGTGCCCCTGCGCAATCAGGCGGCGCCTTCACGCCAGGCCACCGGCGTGTCCCCTCGGGGGAAGCGGCGCAGCCGCTGCGGGCGCTTACGGATACAGGCCGCGCATTTCGCGGGCGTGCAGGATGCGCTGGCAGGCCACGATGAAGGTGGCGGTGCGCAGGCTCACCTTGTGCTCCTGCGCCACTTGCCAGATGCCCGCGAAGGCCTCTTGCATGATGCGCACCAGGCGGGCGTTGATCTCGTCCTCGCTCCAGAAGAAGCTGGAGAAATCCTGCACCCATTCGAAGTAGCTCACCGTCACGCCGCCGGCATTGGCGATCACGTCGGGCAGCACCAGCACGCCCTTGTCGTGCAGGATGTCGTCGGCCTCGGTGGTCGTGGGGCCGTTGGCGCCTTCGATCACGAGCCTGGCCTTGATCTGGCCCGCGTTGTCCTTGGTGATCTGGCCTTCGAGCGCGGCGGGGATCAGGATCTCGCAATCCACGCCCCAGAACTCCTCGGGCTGCATCACATCGGCGCCGGCGAAGCCGCCCACGCCACCCCGGGTCTTCACGTGCGCCAGCAGCGCGGGCACGTCCAGGCCCTTGCCGTTGAAGATGGTGCCGGTGTGGTCCTGCACGGCCACCACCTTGGCGCCCGCTTCGGCAAACAGCTTGGCCGCGATGCCGCCCACATTGCCAAAGCCCTGCACGGCCACGCGGGCACCGTCGAGCGCCAGGCCGGTGAGCTTGGCGGCTTCCACGCCCACGGTGAACACGCCGCGGCCAGTGGCTTCCACACGGCCGAGCGAGCCGCCCAGGTCCACGGGCTTGCCGGTCACCACGCCGGTGGCGGTGGCGCCCACATTCATGGAATACGTGTCCATCATCCAGGCCATGATCTGGCCGTTGGTGTTCACGTCGGGGGCGGGGATGTCCTTGGAGGGGCCGATCAGCAGGCCGATCTCGCTGGTGTAGCGGCGCGTCAGGCGCTCCAGCTCACCCATCGACAGCTTCTTGGGGTCCACGCGGATACCGCCCTTGGCACCGCCGTAGGGCACGTTCACGGCGGCGTTCTTGACCGACATCCAGGCCGACAGGGCCATCACTTCGGACAGTGTCACGTCCTGGTGGAAACGCACGCCGCCCTTGCCGGGGCCCCGGCTCAGGTTGTGCTGCACGCGGTAGCCCTCGTAGTGGGCGATGGTGCCGTTGTCCAGCTCGATCGGCACGTCCACGATCAGGATGCGCTTGGGGCGCTTGAGCGTTTCCACCCAGCGCGCCAGGCTGCCCAGGTAGGGGGTGACGCGGTCTACCTGCTGCAGGTAGTTGCCCCAGGGGCCGAGGTGGTCGGCCTGCAAGTACGAGGGCAGGGTGTGGACTGCGCCTGCGGGGTTGGAGGCTGGGGCGCCCGTGGATGAAGACATGGTGAATTCCTTGTGGGATCAGTTCAAGCCGCGAAGCTTATGCCTGCCGCCGCACGCTGTCTAAGGCCGTAGTGTTTGTGTGTTATGCATTTGTTGCATAACCACGCAAACGACCGCCCCATGTGGCACTGCACCATGGGCCGCGCCGGGCGCGGGCACCGGGCGGCCGCCCGCCACGCCGGTCATTCCACCGTGAAATGGGTCAGCGCCGGGTCGCCCGTCGGGTAGCGCAGGTCCAGGTTCTGCAGCACCTCGCGCAGCACGGTGGCGATCATCAGGTTGCGGTGGGTCTTGGAATTGGCGGGCACGATGGTCCACGGTGCCCAGGGCGTGTGGGTGGCGGCCAGCAGGGCGTCGTAGGCGCGCTGGTACTCCGCCCATTGCTTGCGCACCTCGATGTCGCCCATGCTGAACTTCCAGTGCTTGGCCGGATCGTCCAGGCGCTCCTGCAGGCGCTGTCGCTGCTCCTCGGGGCTGATGTGCAGCAGGAACTTGAGCACGATGGTGCCCGTTTCGCCGAGCATGCGCTCGAAGTCGTTGATGTGGGCCAGGCGCTGCTGGTGCTGTTCGGGCGTGATCCAGCCGTTGACCACGGGCACCAGCACGTCCTCGTAGTGGCTGCGGTTGAACACCGTGATGTCGCCGGCCTGTGGCACCTGCTGGTGGATGCGCCAGAGGTAGTCGCGGGCGCGCTCGGCCTCGGTCGGCGCCTTCCAGCCCACGGCATGCACGCCCAGGGCGCTCATGCGGCCGAACACGCCCCGGATCGTCCCGTCCTTGCCCGAGGTGTCGGTGCCCTGGAGCACCACCAGCAGCTTGTAGCGTTTGTCGGCATAGAACAGGTTCTGCAGCGCATCGAGTTCCTCGGCCAGCGCCTCGACGGCGGCCTTGTCCCGGGCTTTCTCGCCGTGCGAAAACGGCTTGGCGCCCGGGTCGTAGTCCTGCAGCGACACGCCGCGTGGCGGCTTGCCCCGGCTGCTGCCCTTGCCCTCGCCATCGGCGGGCTTGCCGGGTTGCCATTGCGACCAGAGCTCGGCGGCCTTGTTGCGGGACTTGGGAATCAGGGGTGACGGCATGGGGTTCCAGGGGCGGTGCGTTGGTGTGAAAGAGGTTAGCTCACAAGTGGCCTGCGTGGGCCGGCGGCTGCTGCCACTGGTCGTGCCGGCCGTCGATGCGCACGATGGCCAGCCGCGAGAGGTCTTCGTCCGTCAGCCCGTCGATGCAGCCCACGTTGACGCCGTACATCTCGCCCATCGGCGTCTCGGTGCCGTGGCCGAACACGCGCACGCCGCAGTGCCTGCAGAAGTAGTGCAGGTTCTTGCGCGTGTTGAACTGGTAGCGCGTGAGCTCGTCCTGCCCGCGCACGATGTGAAACTGGCCCGGCAGCGCCACGGCTGCCCAGAAGCGCGTGCGCCGGCAGATGGAGCAGTTGCAGCGGAAGGTGGGCTGGCTCAGGTCCAGGCCCGCCTGCACATGGACGGCGCCGCAATGGCAGGTGGCGGTGTAGGTCTGGGGCATGGGCGGGTCCTCGGAACGTGTGGCGATCTTGCAGGGCGAGGGCGGATGATCGCAAAAGCGCGGCTGCGGGGCTACCCCGCCAGCCTTCTGCCGGGGTTCTTTCAACCTTCAACCGCGCCCGTGCGCCATGCGGTAGGCCAGCGGCGTCTGCCCCGTGGCCTGCCGAAAGGCCCGGTGCAGGCCGGCTTCGCTGGCAAAACCCAGGTCTTCGGCGATGCGCTTCAAGGGCCGTGGCGTGTCGCACAGCGCCTCGCTCACCTGGCGCAGCTTGATGCGGCGCATCCAGTGCGCCGCCGGCAGCCCCGTGTGGGCCTGCACCCGGCGCGCCAGCGTGCGGGGCGACACGCCCAGCGCGTCCGCCAGCGCGGGCAGCCGCAGCTCTGCGGCGGGGCTGCGCTGCACCCAGAGCATGGCGCGGCGCAGGTCGGCGTCGGCCGTGGCCATGAGGTCGTGCCCCGCGAACGCCGGGTGGGTGGCGCGCGGGCGCGGCAGCATCAGCAGCGCCTGCAGGTCCGCCAGGGCCTCGGGCGCGATCCGCGCGCCCAGGGCGTGCAGCATCAGCGGCAGGTGGCCGTTGGCACCGGCCGCCGTGGTGGCGGCGCCGTCCTGCACCAGGGGTTCGTCGAAGCGCCAGCGCACGGCGCCGAACTGTTGCTCCAGCGCGGCGCGCAGCCACCAGGTGGCCGTGGCGCCACGCCCGCGCAGGCAGCCGCTGGCTGCGGCCAGCAGCACACCGGCGCAGTAGCTCCACACCTGCGTGCGGCGGGGCAGGGCGGCCAGGGCCCGCACCACCGGGGCCAGCTGCTGCAGCTGCGCGGCCAGGCCGTTCGTGGACGAAAGCCACAGGCCGGGGACCAGCACCGCATCCACATCGGCCCCGGCCAGGGCGGCGGTGGGCGCCAGCGCCGGCCCCTGCCACGTGGGCACGGGCTGCAGGTCGGCGCCCACCCACAGCGTCTGCACCACGGGCCGCTGCACCCGCAGGCCGGCCGCGCGGGCCATGTCGGCGGCAGCGAACAGGCCCGCCGGCATGCAGCCGGGGTACAGCAGCAGGCCCAGGCGCAGCGGGGCGGCGGGCGGCGGCACGGAGCGACGCGGGAGAGGTGGCTCGACGGGTGTTGCCATGGGGGAAAAAGTGGTTGGCTGGAAATGGTAAGAAGTTGTCCAATCAAGCCATTCTCGCGCAGGCCACGGCATCCCACAATCGGCCATCGACCCACCCCCCGGCCCTGTTGGAGACCCCCATGCACATCACCCATCTGCGCAATGCCACCGTCCTGCTGGAATTCTCATCGGAAGGCCGCCCCGTGGGCCTGCTGGTGGACCCGATGCTCGCCCCGCGCGGCGCCCTGCCTGCGCTGCGCTACCTGGGCCAGGGGCGCGAGCGCAATCCCATCGTCGACCTGCCGCCGGGCACGGACGCGGCGCTGGAGCGCGTGACGCACGCCCTCATCACGCACTGCCAGCGCGGCCACTTCGACCACCTGGACAGCGCGGGCAAGCGTTTTCTGCGCGAGCGGCAGATTCCGGTGGTCTGCATGCCGCGCGATGCGGGCTACTTGGCGCAACGGGGCCTGGCGGTGTGGCCGCTGTCCGGCCCGCAACGCCAGCCGTTCGCGCTGGGCGGCCATGTCACGCCGATCGCCTGCGTGCACGGCCGGGGCTGGATCGGCCGGTTCATGGAGCACGGCCATGGCTACCTGCTGGAGCTGCCGGGCGAGCCCCGCGTGTACCTGGCGGGCGACACGCTGCTGACCCCCGCCGTGCGCGACTGCCTGGCGCGACTGAAGCCGGATGTGGCGGTGCTGCCCGCTGGGGGGGCGCGCTTCGACATCGGCGCGGAAATCCTCATGGACGCCGCCGACATGGCCGAGGCCGCCGCGCTGACGCCCGGCACCCTGGTGGTCAACCACCTGCAGGCCCTGGACCACTGCCCCACCACCCGCGCGGCAGTGCGTGCGCTGGCCGAGCAGGGCGGCTGGGCGCACCGCCTGTGGGTGCCCGAGGACGGCGAGGCGCGGCGATTCCGGCGCACGGCTGGCGGCACGGATGCTATTGAAATAATAGCTAATTGCGCATGATGGTCAGGCGCTGGAGCCCTTCTTGAGGGTGCAGTCGCCGGGGGCCGTGCGCACCCCCGTGCTCTCCCGCATCAGCGCCACGAAGCGCGCCGCGCCCAGGCCCAGCGGGCGCTCCTTGGACCACACCACGTCCACCCACAGCGCGGTGCCGTTGCTCAGGTTCTCGAAGGGCATTTCCACCAGGCGGCCGGCCTCGATGCGTGGCTGCACCAGCGCGCGGGGCTGCCAGCCCCAGCCCAGGCCCGCTTCGATCAGCCCCAGCGCGGCCAGGTGGTTGTCGGTGCGCCAGTGGTGCCGGGCAAACACAAAGCGGGGATCGGTCTGCGCCAGGTCGCGGCTGGCCACGACGATCTGGCGCGTGGTGGTCAGGTGCTCCTCGCGCAGCATGGCGCGCCCGGGGTCTTCGCCCCGCGCCTTCGCCGACGCCCGTGCGCCCTCCAGCACCGGATGCTCGGGGGCGATCACGGCGACCAGCGTCTCGGTGCCCACCTCCTGGAAACCCTCGCGCCCGTCGATGCTGGGGCGCTCGAACACCAGCGCCAGCTGGGCGCGGCCGCCGTGCAGCAGCTCCAGCGCATCCACCTGCGGCGCGGCCAGCACCTCGACCTGGAGCAGCGGGTACTCCTGCGCCAGCGCGGCCAGGGGCCCGGTCCAGCGCGCCGCGAGCAGCTCGGGGGCGATGGCCAGCGTCAGCCGCTCCTCCAGCCCCTGGGTCAGCGCGAGCGCCTGGGCGTTGAGCTGCTGCAGCTGGCCCGCGAGCAGCCGGGCCTGGGGCTCCAGCGCACGCGCCGCCGCGGTGGGCCGGGGCTCGCGCCCGCTGCGGTCGAAAAGCTGCACGTCCAGCTCGGCCTCCAGATGGGCCATCGTCATGCTCACCGCCGAGGGCACCCGCGAGAGCGCGCGTGCCGCCGCCGAGAACGAGCCGTGGTCCAGCGCGGCCAGAAAGACCTGCACGCTGTCGGAACTGAAGGCCATGGTGGTTCCTGATCTATCAATAAAACTGAAACAAGCTGACTTTATATGTCAGATTGTTGAATATAAAGTCCGGCCCATGGACAAGAAACCTACTCTTTTTGGTCTGCAGGGCCTCAAGCGCCGCCTGATCTATGTGACCTTGTACGAACTGATCGCCATCGTGGCGGCGACGGCGGGGCTGGCCCTGCTGACGGGTCAGGGCGCGGGCCATTCGAGCGTGGTGGCCGTGGCGGCCTCGGTGATTGCCATCCTCTGGAACATCATCTTCAACTGGGCCTTCGAGCGCTGGGAAGCACGCCAGCCCGTGCGCGGCCGCAGCGTGGCGCGGCGCGTGGCGCATGCCATCGGTTTCGAGGGCGGACTGGTCTTCACGCTGGTGCCGCTGTTCGCGTGGTGGTTCGGCATCAGCCTGTGGCACGCGTTCGTGATGGACCTGGGGCTGATCGTGTTCTTCCTGTGCTACACCTTTGTCTTCAACTGGGTGTTCGACCATCTGTTCGGCCTGCCGGCCTCGGCCATGGAGCCCGTGGCTGCCTGAGGTTGCAAGGAATTTAGCTATTAAATTAATAGCTTTTGACGATTGGTGGATAGGCGCCAAAGGTCAATTTGACCTCAATTGACCTGATGGGTGCCGGCCTCGGATCAGCCGGTCGCCCTGGGCCCGTCGAAGGGCCGCTCGCAAGGAGCGCCCTGGCGTCGACAGGCTCCGCCCGGACGAATGGGGGCAGGCGTGGCCCATCCGGAAAATCCGGACTCAGACCTGCAGCAACTGCCCCGCAATGGCCGCGGCGGCGGTGCGCGTTTCCACCCCCAGCTTTTCAAAAATGTGCTCCAGGTGCTTGTTCACCGTGCGCGGGCTCATGCCCAGGATGTCGGCGATGTCGCGGTTGGTCTTGCCCTTGCTCAGCCAGGACAGCACCTCGGTCTCGCGCGGGGTCAGCGCCACCTGCTGCAGGTGGCGCGGCGCGGCGGCCTCGGGCTGCGCGTGGCTGAGCAGCAGCATGGATTCGGCCAGGCCGCTGGCGCCCATGTGCCGAGCCAGCAGCTGCCGGCCATCGGCCAGGGGCAGGGTTTGCGCGCCCTCCCGGCGCGCCTGCACCAGCCAGGCGGCTGCGCGTTCGGCCGGTGCCTCCTCACGGGCGAAAGCCGTCTCCAGCCAGCGCGTGGCCTGCGGTGAGCGCCAGGCCACGCGGCCCTGGCCGTCGAGCACCACCACGCCGAGCCCGGCCACGTCCACCGCCTCGCGCGCCAGCCGCGTGGCCTGGGCGTTGCGCATATGCGTGGCCAGCCGGGCCAGCACCTCGGGGATGCGCAGGGGCTTGACCACGTAGTCCACGCCGCCGCTGGCAAAGCCCTGCAGGATCTGTTCGGTGTCCGACAAGCCCGTCATGAACACCACGGGCACATGCGACCAGGGCGGGGTGGCCTTGAGCTGGCGGCACAGCGCAAAGCCGTCCATGCCGGGCATCACCGCGTCCAGCAGCACGCCGTCGGGCACGGTGAGGTCAAAGCGCTGCAGGGCTTCTTCGGCATCGCGCGCGGCCAGCACGGCGTAGCCTTCGGCGGCCAGTGCATCGCACAGCATGCGCAGGGTGTCGAGCGCGTCGTCCACCACCAGGATCACGCGCTGGCTGATCTGTGGGGCGGCGTCGGGTTGGTCGTTCATGGGGTTCCCTCTTCGGGCTCGCGCAGGTGGCGTGCCAGGGTTTCGAAGTCAAAGCGGTCGGCGCTGGCCTGCAGCAGCGCCAGCGTGGCGGCGTGGCCCGGCAGGTCGCCGCGTGCGCGCCGCAGCCGCTCGCGCAGCGCGGCGGCCTGGCCGGAGCGTGCCAGGCGGGTGAGGTCTTCGCGCAGCTCTTCGGGCAGGGTGGCCAGGGTGTCGTCCGGGTTGGCGGGGCCTGCGGCGGGATCCGGGCCGGGCGCCAGCGGGGTGTTGTCGCGCACCCATTCCAGCTGCAGCGCGTGCTCCAGCGCCTGCAGCAGTTCGGATTCGATCACGGGCTTGCCCACGAAGCCTTGGCACTGCTGGGCGGCCAGGCGCGTCGCTTCATGTTCAAACAGGTTGGCCGATACGAACACGACGGGCAGCTCGGCCGCGGGGCGCAGCGCGCGCAGCAGGGCAGCGGTCTGCCAGCCGTCCAGGTCGTCCATGGTGATATCGAGCAGCACCAGGTCGGGCGGTGTCTGGCGCACGATCTCCAGGCATTCGCGGCCGCTGGCGGCCTCGCGCACATCAAAGCCCAGGGGCACCAGCAGGCCGGCCAGCAGCTGGCGCTGCAGGGGCTGGTCGTCCACCACCAGCAGCGTGCGCCGGGGTGCCAGGTAGCCGATCACCGGGCGCAGCGTGGCGCGGCTGGGCGGGGTCCAGGCCGGGTCCACCGCAATGCCGGGCAGGTACAGCCGCACGGTGAAGGTGCTGCCCTGGCCCGGGGTGCTGGTCAGTGTGAGCTGGCCACCCATCAGCTCGGCAAGCAGGTGCGTGATGGTCAGCCCCAGGCCCGTGCCCGCCTCGCTGGCCCGGCGCCCCGCGCTGCCGCGTTCAAACGGCACAAAGATGCGCTCCAGGTCTTGCGGCTCGATGCCGATGCCGGTGTCGATCACTTCAATGCGCGAGACATGCTGGCGAAAGTCCATGCGCAGCCGCACTTCGCCGCGCTCGGTAAACCGCACCGCGTTGGACAGCAGGTTGATGAGGATCTGCCGCAGGCGCTTGGCGTCGGCCCGAATCCAGCCGGGCATGGTGCCCAGTGTCTCCACCACAAAGTGGAGGCCCTTGGCCTCGGCCTGCGGGCGCAGCATGGCTTCGATGTTCTCGATCAGGTCGGGCAGCGGCAGCGGGGCCATGTCCAGCCGCAGGCGCCCGGCCTCGATGCGCGCCAGCTCCAGCGACCCGTCAATGAGCGCGTGCATGTGCTGGCCGCTGTGCTGCATGGTGGACAGCGTCTCGCGCATCCAGCCTTCGGTGTGCGGGTTCTTGAGCAGGATCTGCGTGTAGCCCAGGATGCTGTTGAGGGGGGAACGCAGCTCGTGCGTCATGCCCGCCACGTAGCGTGTCTTGGCCTGGTTGGCCGACTCGGCCTGGTCCTTGGCGGCCTGCAGTTCGGCGTCGGTGCGCTTGTGGGCCTCGATCTCCTGCAGCAGCAGCTGCGTCTGCCGCTCTGATTCATCTTGCGCCATGCGTCGGCTGTCAGTGCTCAGCACCACCCACCACGCGCACACGGCCGCCAGCAGCGCCAGCAACGCAAACACCTTGAGGAACGGCATCCGCAGCACCTGCTCGGGCGCAGGGGTTTGCAGGCTCTCTTGCACATACACCACGCCCACCAGAAACGCCATCACCGCGCACAGCGACACCACGACCATGAGGTACTGTCCGAGGCGAAAGTTCACCTTGATGGCCCAGCGCTGCGGCAGCAGGGCCATCACCACGCCGCGCAACTGGTCGGCCGCGCGCGAGCCGGTCTTGCAACGGTCGTGGCAGCGGGACTCCAGCGAGCAGCACAGCGAACAAATGGGCGCGGCATAGGCCGGGCAGCGCGCCATGTCTTCGGACTCGAACTGGTTCTCGCACACGGCGCAGCGCACGATCTCGCCGGGGCGCCACTCGTTGCCCGGCGCGCGCGCCAGGTAGTAGCGGCCCTGCGTCAGCCAGGCCAGCAGCGGCGCCAGCGCCATCGACAGCACCAGCGCGATGAAGGGCGAAAACGCGGCCGCCTCTTCGCCCAGCAGCCCCGCATAGGCGCCGCAGGCCACCGTGGCCGCCAGCACCATGGCGCCCAGCCCCACGGGGTTGAAGTCGTACAGGTGCGCGCGCCGAAACTCGATGCCCTTGGGGGAGAGCCCGAGCGGCTTGTTGATGACGAGGTCGGCCACCAGCGCGCCCACCCAGGCGATGGCCACGTTGCTGTACACGGCCAGCACCTTCTCCAGCGCTCCAAAAACCCCGAGCGTCATCAGCAGCGTGGCAATCAACACGTTGAACACCAGCCACACCACGCGCCCCGGATGGCTGCGGGTGACGCGCGCGAAAAAGTTGGACCATGCCAGCGAGCCCGCGTACGCGTTGGTGAGGTTGATCTTGATCTGCGACACCACCACGAACACCACCGTCACCGCCACGGCCAGCCCGGGCAGGCCCAGCGCCTGCATGACCTGGTGAAAGCCTGCGAGGAACATCTGCGTGGGCTCGGCGGCGCGCTGGGCGCCCACCTCGAACTGCAGCGCGGCAAACGCCAGAAAGGCCCCGCCCGCCATCTTGAGCATGCCCATGACGATCCATCCGGGGCCTGCCACCAGCACCGCGCCCCACCAGCGCAGGCGGTTGGCGGGCGTGCGCTCGGGCAGAAAGCGTAGAAAGTCCACCTGCTCGCCAATCTGCACCACCAGCGAAAAGATCACCGCGGCCGCTGCACCAAACATGAGCGGGTCGAACTGGCTGCTGCCGCTCTTGAGGCCCGAAAGCCCCGCAAAGTCGCGGTACAGCTGCGGCTGGGCCAGTGCAATCCACACAAAGGGCAGCAGCAGCAGGAACAGCCACAGCGGCTGCGTCCACGCCTGCAGGCGCGATATGAGGGTGATGCCGCGCATGGCCAGCGGCAGGACCACCAGCGACGACGCGATGTAGCACCACTCCAGCGGCCAGTCCACCACCATCTGCAGCGCCAGCGCCATGATGGCCGCCTCCAGCGCAAAGAAGATGAAGGTGAACACCGCGTAGATCAGCGACGTGATGGTGGAGCCCAGGTAGCCAAAGCCCGCGCCGCGCGTGAGCAGGTCCATGTCCAGGCCGTAGCGCGCGGCGTAGTAGGCAATGGGCAGGCCCGTCAGAAAGATCAGCAACCCCACGGTGAGGATCGCCCACATGGCGTTGCTGAAGCCGTAGTTCAGCGCAATCGCACCACCAATGGCCTCCAGCGCCAGGAACGACAGCGACCCAAATGCGGTGTTCGCCACGCGGAATTCGCTCCAGCGCCGAAAGCTCTTGGGCGTGTAGCGCAGCGCGTAGTCCTCCATGGTCTCGTCGGCCACCCACGCGTTGTATTCGCGCCGGAACCGGAAGATGGTCTGCGGCGCGCTCTGGGCGTTGGGTGGGAGCGGTGGGGCCATGCGCAGGCTTCAAGCAAGAAGCGTTCTAGGCGTGCACCGCGTTGGGGCGCTGCACGGGTGCGCGGGGCCATGCGCAGGGTGCGCACCGGGGTGCGTAGGCAGCCCTACGTTAATTGACGTATGGGCGCATGCAAGGGTTGTCCCTAACCTTCATTCCACAGCGCAAACAAACCGCTTTGGTCCCGTCCCTTCCTTCCTTCATTCATTCACACCGATCTCGCAAGGAGCGCCTTCATGAGCCACCCCTCCGACCCCCGCTTCAGTGACTCCGTCCAGGCCGAACCCGGCCGCCGTCGCATCCTGCAGGCGCTGGGCGCCGCGTCGGTAGCGGGCCTGCCCGCCTGGTCTTTTGGCCAGCCCACGGCGCAGGTCAATACCACCAAGCTGGCCATCACCGACACCGAAGTCACCGTGGGCCAGTTGCACTCGGCCACCGGCACCATGGCGATTTCCGAAACGGGCTCCATCCAGGCCGAGCAGCTGGCCATTGACCAGATCAACGCCATGGGCGGTGTGCTGGGCCGCAAGATCAAGGTGATCAAGGAAGACGGCGCCTCCGACTGGCCCACGTTTGCCGAGAAGTCCAAGAAGCTGCTCATCAACGACCGCTGCGCCGCCGTGTTTGGCTGCTGGACCAGTGCCTCGCGCAAGGCCGTGCTGCCGGTGTTCGAAAAGGAAAACGGCCTGCTCTACTACCCCACGTTCTATGAAGGCCTGGAGCAGTCCAAGAATGTGATCTACACCGGCCAGGAAGCCACGCAGCAGATCCTGTACAGCCTGGAATGGGCCAAGACCGAGAAGAAGGCCAAGAGCTTCTTCCTGATTGGCTCCGACTACATCTGGCCCCGCACCTCCATGAAGATTGCGCGCAAGCACATCGAGAACTTCCAGAAGGGCAAGGTCGTGGGCGAGGAGTACTACCCGCTGGGCAGCACCAACTTCGGCTCGCTCATGAACAAGATCAAGGTGCAAAAGCCCGACTGCCTGTTTGTGGCGGTGGTGGGTGGCTCCAACGTGGCGTTCTACAAGGCGCTCAAGGCCGCGGGCATCACGGGTGACAAGCAGCTGCTCGTCACGCTGTCGGTCACCGAGGACGAAATGACCGGGGTGGGCGGCGAGAACTTCGCGGGCTTCTATTCGTCGATGAAGTACTTCCAGTCGCTCGACAACGAAAACAACAAGAAGTTTGTGACCGCCTTCAAGGCCAAGTACGGCAAGGAGGCCGTGATTGGCGACGTGACCCAGGCGGGTTACCTGGGCCCCTGGCTGTGGAAGGCGGCGGTCGAAAAAGCCAAGAGCTTTGACGTGGACAAGGTGGTGGCCGCATCGCCCGGCATTGAACTGACCACCGCGCCGGAGGGCTATGTGAAGGTGGACGCCAACCACCACCTGTGGAGCAAGTCGCGCATCGCCATGGGCATGCCGGACGCGTCGTTCAAGGTGGTGTCCGAGTCGCCCGCGCTGATCAAGCCGGATCCGTTCCCCAAAGGGTATCAATAAACACCCCCTGAGGCGCTTCGCGCCTTCCCCCTCTCTCGCTGCGCGGGAGGGGGACGACACCCTCGGTGCGGGGCGGCCCTTCCTCGGTGTCCCTCGCAAGAGGCCGCCCCATGGCACCGCTGTTCGTTTTCCAACGCTGCCCACGCAGGAGCTGCAACATGACCTTTTCCGAAATGATGAACATCGGCCTCATGCAGGGCTTTGCGGGCCTGAGCCTTTTTGCCGTGCTGCTGCTCATGGGGCTGGGCCTGGCCATCATCTTCGGGCAGATGGGCGTGATCAACATGGCCCATGGCGAGTTCATGACCATTGGCGCCTACACCATCTACCTTGGATCCACGCTGGCGGCCAACCATGCGCCGCAGATGATTCCGTATTACTTTCCGCTGGCGATCGTGGCGGCGTTCGGCTTCGCGTTTGCGGCGGGCTGGCTGGTGGAATGGGGGCTGATCCGCCACCTGTACAAGCGCCCGCTCGACACGCTGCTGGCCACCTGGGGCATCAGCCTGGCCCTGCAGCAATCGTTTCGCACCTTCATCGGCCCCAAGGAGGTCAGCCCGACCTTGCCCGACTGGCTGCTGGGTTCGTGGGCGCCCGCCGAGGGGCTGGACATCCCGATCAATGGCCTGTTCGTGCTGGCGCTGACGGCGGTGGTCACGGGCGGCGTGCTGCTGGCCCTGCACCGAAGCCGCTGGGGCCTGCGGGTGCGCGCCACGGTGAGCAACCGCGTCATGGCCAACGCCATTGGCATCGACACCCAGAAGACCGACCGCCTCACGTTCGCCATCGGCTGCGGCATTGCCGGCGTGGCGGGCGCAGCGTTCACCACCATCGGCTCCACCGGCCCCACATCGGGCTCGCTCTACATCGTGGACGCCTTCCTGGTGGTGACGTTTGGCGGCGCCGCCAGCCTGCTGGGCACCGTGGTGTCGGCCTTCGGCATTGCGCAGACGCAGTCCATCACCGAGTTCTTCATGGCGGGCTCCATGGCCAAGATGATCACGCTGTCGCTGATCGTGCTGATCCTGATGGTGCGGCCGCAGGGTTTGTTCGCCTCCAAAGTTCGCCGATGAAATTCGCTCAACTGTCCATTTCCTTCGAGCCCACCGGAGTCTCCGCATGAACGCCCTCAAAGCCTGGATCCTGCGCTACCAGCTCGCCAGTCTGGTACTGCTCACCGTGCTGCTGGCCGTGGTGTTGCCGCTGGCACTCGACATCTTTCGGCTGAACCTGGTGGGCAAGTACCTCACCTATGCGTTCGTCGCCATCGGCCTCGTGATGGTGTGGGGCTACGGCGGCGTGCTCAGCCTGGGGCAGGGCGTGTTCTTTGGCCTGGGGGGCTATGCCATGGCCATGTTCCTCAAGCTCGAGGCGTCGGACCCCATCAGCACCAAGATCCAGTCCACACCCGGCATCCCGGACTTCATGGACTGGAACCAGATCACCGAGCTGCCCAACTTCTGGATTCCCTTCAAGAGCCTGCCGTTTGCGCTGGCAGCGGTCATCGTGGTGCCCACGGTGCTGGCCTGGGTCATCAGCTTCGCGATGTTCAAGCGCCGCGTGGGCGGCGTGTACTTTGCCATCATCACGCAGGCCGTGGCGCTGATCCTGACCGTGCTCATCATCGGCCAGCAGGGCTACACCGGGGGCGTGAACGGCATGACGGACCTCAAGACCCTGTGGGGCTGGGACACGCGCACCGACAGCGCCAAGTACATCCTGTACTACGTGTGCGTGGCGCTGCTCATCGGCTCCATCGTCCTGTGCCGCTGGATACAGACCGGCAAGGTGGGCACGCTGCTGCTGGCCATGCGCGACAAGGAAGACCGCGTGCGCTTTTCCGGCTACGACGTGGCCAATTTCAAGGTCTTCACCTTCTGCCTGGCCGCCGCGCTGTCGGGCATCGGTGGGGCGATGTTCTCGTTGCAGGTGGGCTTCATGTCGCCCAGCTTCGTGGGCATCGTTCCGTCCATCGAGATGGTGATCTACGCCGCCGTGGGCGGGCGCATGAGCTTGGTGGGTGCCGTGTATGGCACCTTGCTGGTGAACGCGGGCAAGACGTATTTCTCGGAGAGCTTTCCCGAGTTGTGGCTGTTCCTCATGGCCGGGCTTTTCATCGGCGTGACCATGGCCTTCCCCATGGGCCTGGCGGGCCTGTGGGAGAGCCATGTGGTGCCGTGGTGGAAGGGCCGCCGCGAAGCGTTGCGCCAGGCGTCCGCCCAAGGCCGGGCACCCGCAGCCCGCCCACCCGCCGATGCTGGGCCAGCGGCGGCATCGTCGCCCGTACCGTCTGCCACGCTGCCTGACGGCGTGAGCCGCCAGGGCGTCTGAAACCACCGGAGCACTCCTCATGAGCAACACCGACTTCGCGCTGGCCATTGAAGACCTGACCGTGTCGTTCGACGGCTTCAAGGCCATCGACGACCTCACGCTGTACATCGACAAGAACGAGCTGCGCGTGATCATCGGTCCCAACGGCGCGGGCAAGACCACGCTGCTGGATCTGATCTGCGGCAAGACGCGCGCCACGGGCGGCAGCATCAAGTTCAAGAACGAAGAACTCACCCGCATGGCCGAGCACAAGCGCGTGCGGCTGGGCATCGGGCGCAAGTTCCAGACACCCTCCATCTACGAGAACCTGTCGGTCTTCCAGAACCTGGAGGTGTCCTACCCCGCGGGCCGCTCGGTGCTGGGCGCGCTGGCGTTCAAGTGCACCGACGAAGTCAAGGCGCGTGTGCAGGTGGTGGCCGAGGACATCGGCCTGGGGGACAAGCTCGACACCGAGGCGGGCCTGCTCAGCCACGGGCAAAAGCAGTGGCTGGAGATCGGCATGCTGCTGATGCAGGAGCCCGAGCTGCTGATGCTGGACGAGCCCATCGCTGGCATGAGCGCCCGCGAGCGTGAGCTGACGGCCGAGCTGCTGCAGCGCATCTGCAAGAACCGCGCGGTGATCGTCATTGAGCACGACATGGAGTTCGTCAAGCGCATTGCCCACAAGGTCACCGTGATGCACCAGGGAAAGATCCTGGCCGAAGGCCCCATGGAGAAGGTGCAGGCGGACCCCAAGGTCATCGACGTGTACCTCGGTCATTGACTTCGCCACCCGCCCACCGAACCCCCACAGGAGCGCAGCATGCTGGAAGTCAAAGATCTGTTTGTGGCCTACGGCCAGAGCGAGGCGCTGCACGGCATCTCGTTTGACGGCCGTGCCAACGAGACCGTGGCCATCATGGGCCGCAATGGCATGGGCAAAACCACGCTGTTCAAGAGCCTCATGGGCGTGATGCCCGTCAAGAGCGGCCAGATCACCGTGGCAGGCCAGGACGTGACCAAAGACGAGAGCTTTCGCCGCGTGGCCAAGGGCATCGCCTATGTGCCGCAAGGCCGCATGATCTTCCCGACCCTCACGGTGCAAGAGAACATCGAGACCGGGCTGGAAAACTCCAAGACGCGGCAGATTCCCGAAGACATCTACGCGCTGTTCCCCGTGCTGTGGGACATGCGCCGCCGCAAGGGCGGCAACCTGTCGGGCGGGCAGCAGCAGCAGCTGGCCATTGCGCGAGCGCTGGTCACCGACCCCAAGGTGCTGCTGCTCGACGAGCCCACCGAGGGCATCCAGCCCTCGATCATCAAGGACATCGCCAAGGCGCTCAACGAGATCCGCAAGCTGCGCCAGATCACCATCGTGGTGAGCGAGCAGGTGCTGTCATTCGCGATGGACGTGGCCGACCGGCTGTTCGTCATCGAGGGCGGCCGCCTGGTGCATGAGACGGCACGCGCTGACACCGACCAGCAGCGCATCAAGGCTTATTTGTCTGTATGAGGCACCCCCTGTGTCGCTTCGCGCCTTCCCCCTCTCTCGCATCGCTGCGCGCTGCAGGAGGGGAACGCCCCCAGCGCGGCGGGGCGGCCCTTGCGCGGGGGCACTGGCCTTCGCCGCGACAGTTTCGCAGGGCGCTTGCCGTGCAAGCCCTGGACTCTCTTCCCCCACTTTTTCCTCTGTCCACCCACCCTTCCAAGGAGCACGCCATGGCTGAAACCCTGATCAAGGTCGATCTGAGCAAGTCGCCCACCGAGAACGAGAACATCCACAACCGCTGGCACCCCGACATCCCCATGGCCTGCTGGGTCAACCCTGGCGATGAGTTCGTGCTGGAGACGTTCGACTGGACCGGCGGTTTCATCAAGAACAATGACAGCGCCGACGACGTGCGCGACATCGACCTGACCACGGTGCACTACCTCAGCGGCCCCGTGGGCGTGAAGGGCGCCGAGCCGGGCGACCTGCTGGTGGTGGACCTGCTGGACATTGGCGCCAAGCAGGACAGCCTGTGGGGCTTCAACGGTTTCTTCAGCAAGAAAAATGGCGGCGGCTTTCTGACCGAGCACTTTCCCCAGGCGCAAAAGTCCATCTGGGACTTTCATGGCATGTTCACCAGTTCGCGCCATGTGCCAGGTGTGAAGTACGCCGGCCTCATCCACCCCGGCCTGATCGGATGCCTGCCCGACCGCAAGATGCTGGAACAGTGGAACGCCCGTGAGCAGACCCTGATCGACTCGGACCCCACGGCCGGGCTGGCCAACCCACCCTCGGCGGGCACCGCGCACATGGGTCGCCTCACGGGCGATGCCAAGGCCAAGGCGGCTGCCGAAGGGGCCCGCACGGTGCCACCGCGCGAGCATGGCGGCAACTGCGACATCAAGGACTTGTCGCGCGGCGCCAAGGTGTTCTTCCCGGTGTATGTGGACGGTGCCGGGCTGTCGGTGGGCGACCTGCACTTCAGCCAGGGCGATGGCGAAATCACCTTCTGCGGCGCCATCGAGATGGCGGGCTGGGTGCACATGAAGGTCACGCTCATCAAGGGCGGCATGGCCAAGTACGGCATCAAGAACCCCATCTTCAAGCCCAGCCCCATCACGCCCACCTACAACGACTACCTGATCTTCGAGGGCATCAGCGTGGACGAAAGCGGCAAGCAGTACTACCTGGATGTGAACGTGGCCTACCGCCAGGCCTGCCTGAACGCCATCGAATACCTCAAGAAGTTCGGCTACTCGGGCGCGCAGGCGTATTCCATCCTGGGCACAGCCCCGGTGCAGGGCCACATCAGCGGCGTGGTGGATGTGCCCAACGCCTGCGCCACGCTGTGGCTGCCCACGCAGATCTTTGACTTTGACATCAACCCCAGCGCCGCAGGGCCGGTCCAGCACCTGGATGGCTCGGTGGTCATGCCGCTGTCGCCCGATCTGGCCTGACCCACGGGGCGCCTTCGCCAGAAAGAACCCGCCATGCCCACCTACGACTACGCCTGTGCCCAGTGTGGCGGTTTTGATGCCTTCCGCCTGCTGGCCGACCGCAACGAACCCGCCGCCTGCCCGGACTGCGGCGCCGCATCGCCGCGCGTGTTTGCCACCGCACCGCGCCTGGCGCTCATGAGCGCGTCGGCGCGCAGCGCCATCGCCACCAACGAGCGCGCGCGGCACGAGCCGCAGCGCTCGGGCGACTACGCCCGCCTCAAGCACCCTGCAGGCTGTGGTTGCTGTTCGTCATCGCAAAGCCGCAAGGCCACGGTGACGGCGCCCAGCGGCGCCAAGGCGTTTCCCAGCAAACGGCCCTGGATGATTTCTCATTGATAGGGGTGCTTCACCATGATTCACGGCGATATCTCCAGCAGCAAGGACACCGTCGGCGTGGCGGTGGTCAACTACAAGATGCCACGCCTGCACAGCAAGGCCGAGGTGCTGGACAACGCGCGCAAGATCGCGGACATGCTGGTGGGCATGAAGACCGGCCTGCCCGGCATGGACCTGGTGATCTTTCCGGAGTACAGCACCCACGGCATCATGTACGACGCCCAGGAGATGATGGACACGGCGGCCACCATCCCCGGCGAGGAGACCGAGATCTTCGCCGCCGCCTGCCGCAAGGCCAAGGTGTGGGGCGTTTTCTCGCTCACCGGCGAGCGCCATGAGAAGCATCCGCACAAGGTGCCGTACAACACCTTGATCCTGATGAACGACCAGGGCGAGATCGTGCAGAAGTACCGCAAGATCATGCCCTGGACCCCCATCGAAGGCTGGTACCCGGGGGACACCACGTACGTGAGCGAAGGCCCCAAGGGCCTGAAGATCAGCCTCATCATCTGCGACGACGGCAACTACCCCGAGATCTGGCGCGACTGCGCCATGAAGGGCGCTGAGCTCATCGTGCGGTGCCAGGGCTACATGTACCCCGCCAAGGAGCAACAGATTCTGATGAGCAAGGCCATGGCCTTTGCCAACAACACCTACGTGGCCGTGGCCAATGCCGCCGGGTTCGACGGCGTGTACAGCTACTTTGGCCACAGCGCGCTGATTGGCTTTGATGGCCGAACGCTCGGTGAATGCGGCGAGGAGGAATACGGGGTGCAGTACGCAGCGTTGTCAAAAAGCCTGATCCGCGACTTCCGCAGGAACGGGCAGTCCGAAAACCACCTCTTCAAGCTGCTGCACCGGGGCTACACCGGCATGATCAACTCCCGCGACGGGGACCAGGGCGTGGCCGCCTGCCCGTATGACTTCTACACCCGCTGGGTGAATGACCCCGAAGGCACCCGCAAGGCCGTGGAAGCCATCACCCGGCCCATGGTGGGCACCGAGGAATGCCCGATGAAGGGCATCCCCAACCCTGACAGCGCAGGCCGCAGCTGACGCCAAAGGGGGGTGTGGCGCGGGTTCGCCCGTTCGATGCACTGCAGCGGCCTGAGATCTTCAAACAGTGTCAACCGCCTGTGCGAGGCCCGCACTGCGCCCGATAATCGGCCCCCATGCGTGGGCCGTTCTTTTCTATCCTGTGGATGTCGTCCTGTGCGCTGCTGTGCGCCGTGCTCGCGGGCTGCGCGGGCAACGCGCCCACGCAGCGCGGCGAGGTCAAGGGCGCATCCGCCGCGCCCGGTGAGCTGGCCCAGTCCGACATGAACCGCCTGGCCACGCTGGCCATGCAGGAGAACCTGGAGGGCTTGTTCCGCCTCATGGACAAGCTCTACCGCCGCAACCCCGCCGAATGGCGCAAGACCAGCACCACCAGCCGCGAGCACGCCGCCGAGCAGGTGCGCACGGCCATCCTGCAGCGCCAGCCCTGGGCGCCACTGCAGGGGCGCCGTGACATCGCCGCGATGGGCTTTGCGCTGGCGCCGGAGTTTGCGGGAGACCGCGTGGCGGCGTTCATCCATGCGACGGCCGACATGATCATCACGGCCCATGGCGGCAAGACCGAGTTCTTCTTGCTCGACGGTGTGGATGCCCAGCACCTCTACAACGCCGCGCGCAATGTGGAAAGCGCCGTGTGGCTGCTGGCCCAGCGCCGCAATGCCCAGGGCCAGCCGCTGCTGCTGGCCGACGAAATCGGGCCCCAGGGCCGCAACCTGAGCTTCGAGCGCGAGTTCGGCAAGGTCATCGCGCGGCTCGACCTGCTGGCCGCCCTGACCACCGAAAAGTACCGCCGCGCTGCCATCAGCTACGTGCAGGGTATCGTGGGCGGGACTTTCCTGCAGTTTCTGCCGGTGCGTTAAGGGCGATTCGACCGCGTCCAGCGCGGGACGCGCCGTCAGCGCGCGCCGACGCGCATGAACGTTCCAGATGGAAACGTGGCGTTACACTTTGGCCACCCTTCCACTCCAAATCGGGACTTCACCATGCGCCAACGTGCATTGCTGTGGCTCACTGCGTTCTTGTTGGCCATGGTGGCCGCGACCGCAGCGCATGCCCAAGACGCGGACCTTTCCATCACAAAGACCGATGGAGTGACCACGGCCACGCCGGGCGGATCGGTGACCTACACCATCACCGCCAGCAATGCAGGGCCGGACCCCGCCGTCGGTGCCACGGTGGCGGACACTTTTCCGGCCGTGCTCACCGGCACCTGGACCTGCGTGGGCGCGGGCGGCGGCACCTGCACGGCGGCGGGCAGCGGCAACATCAACGATGGCGTCAATCTGCCCGCGGGCGGCTCGGTGACTTACACGGTGAGCGCCGTGATCAATGCGTCTGCGACGGGCACGCTGACCAACACCGCGACGGTGACGTCTGCCGTGAACGACCCCAACCCAGCCAACAACAGCGCCACCGACTCCGACACGCTCACGCCACAGGCGGATCTGTCCATCACCAAGACCGATGGCGTGACCACGGCCGTTCCGGGCGGATCGGTGACGTACACCATCACCGCCAGCAACGCGGGGCCGTCCAATGCGTCGGGGGCCGCGGTGCTCGATACCTTCCCTGCCGCGCTCACCGGCACCTGGACCTGCGTCGGCGCGGGCGGAGGCACCTGCACGGCGGCGGGCAGCGGCAACATCAACGACATCGTCAACCTGCCCGCGGGGGGATCGGTCACCTACACGGTGAGCGCCACGATCAGCGGTTCGGCGACCGGAACGCTGGTCAACACGGCGACGGTGACAGCGCCGGGCGGGGTGACCGATCCCAACCCCGCCAACAACAGCGCCACCGACACCGACACCCTCGCGTCGCAAGCCGACCTGGCCATCACCAAGACGGATGGTGTGACCACGGCCGTTCCGGGCGGCTCGGTCACCTACACCATCACCGCCAGCAACGCCGGCCCATCGAACGCCGCAGGCGCGGGCGTGGTGGACACCTTCCCCGCCGCCCTCACGGGCACCTGGACCTGCGTCGGCGCGGGCGGAGGCACCTGCACGGCGGCGGGCAGCGGCAATATCAGCGACACCGTCAACCTGCCCGCGGGCGGCTCGGTGACCTACACCGTCAGCGCGACGGTGAGTGCGGCGGCCACGGGAACGCTGGTCAACACGGCGACGGTGACGGCGCCGGGCGGGGTGACCGACCCCAACCCGGCCAACAACAGCGCCACCGACACCGACACCGTCACGCCGCAGGCGGATCTGGCCATCACCAAGACGGACGGCGTGACCACGGCCACCCCGGGCGGCTCGGTGACCTACACCATCACCGCGAGCAATGCCGGGCCCTCCGGCGTCGCTGGGGCAACGGTGGCGGACACCCTGCCCGCGGTGCTGACCGGCACCTGGACCTGCGTGGGCGCGGGCGGCGGCACCTGCACCGCCTCGGGCAGTGGCAGCATCAACGACACCGTCAACCTGCCCGCGGGCGGATCGGTGACCTACACCGTCAGCGCCACGGTGGGCGCGTCGGCGACGGGGACACTGGTCAACACCGCGACCGTCGCGGCCCCAGGTGGCGTGACCGACCCCAACCCCGGCAACAACAGCGCCACCGACACCGACACCATCGCGGCGGCCCCGAGCGCGATTCCGTCCCTGTCGGAATGGGCGCTGTGGCTGCTCGCCGGCCTGGTGCTGCTGGCCGCGCTGGGCCAGCGCCGCCAGATGCGCTGACCGCGGGCGGGCCAACTACAATCGGCCCCTGGTCCAAGGAGCGTTGCAGCGGCTTGCCGTGCCCTGGTGGGGCATGGCGGCTCGTCAGGCTTGGGCCGCGCATCCCTCAGTACATTGACAACGACGCTCACCTGAACCCCCTTGTGCCGCGCAGGTGAGCCTTATGTCAGATTTGTCCGTCCCCCCCATGAAGTTGTCCGGCCTGGAGCCTGTCTCCATTGGCGAGGGCACGCTGTTCGTCAACATCGGCGAGCGCACCAACGTCACCGGCTCCAAGGCGTTCGCGCGCATGATTTTGAACGGCCAGTACGAAGAGGCCCTGGCCGTGGCGCGCCAGCAGGTGGAGAACGGCGCCCAGGTCATCGACATCAACATGGACGAGGCCATGCTCGACAGCAAGGCCGCCATGGTGCGCTTTCTGCAGCTCATCGCGTCCGAGCCCGACATCGCGCGCGTGCCCATCATGGTGGACAGCTCCAAGTGGGAGGTGATCGAAGCCGGCCTGCGTTGCGTGCAGGGCAAGGGCATCGTCAACTCCATCTCCATGAAGGAGGGCGTGGACAAGTTCAAGCACGAGGCGCGCCTGGTGCGCCGCTACGGCGCCGCTGCGGTGGTCATGGCGTTTGACGAAAAAGGCCAGGCCGACACCTACGAACGCAAGATCGAAATCTGCGAACGCGCCTACCGCATCCTGGTCGATGAAGTGGGCTTCCCGCCCGAAGACATCATCTTCGACCCCAACATCTTCGCCGTGGCCACCGGCATCGAAGAGCACAACAACTACGCCGTCGATTTCATCGAGGCCGTGCGCTGGATCAAGCAGAACCTGCCGGGCGCCAAGGTCTCGGGCGGCGTGTCGAACGTGTCGTTCAGCTTCCGGGGCAACGACCCCGTGCGCGAGGCCATCCACACCGTGTTCCTGTACCACGCCATCAAGGCGGGCATGGACATGGGCATCGTCAATGCCGGCATGGTGGGTGTGTACGACGACCTGGAGCCCGTGCTGCGCGAGCGCGTGGAAGACGTGGTGCTCAACCGCCGCCCCGACGCCGGCGAGCGCCTGGTCGAGATCGCCGAAACCGCCAAGAGCGGCGCCAAGGACGAGAGCAAGAAACTCGAATGGCGCGGCACGCCCGAGCACCCCAAGACCGTGGGCGAGCGCCTGTCGCACGCGCTGGTGCACGGCATCACCGACTTCATCACCGAGGACACCGAAGAGGCCTACCGCGAGATCCTGGCCAGGGGCGGCCGTCCGCTGCACGTGATCGAGGGCCCGCTCATGGACGGCATGAACGTGGTGGGCGATTTGTTCGGCGCCGGCAAGATGTTCCTGCCCCAGGTGGTGAAAAGCGCGCGCGTGATGAAGTCCGCCGTGGCCCACCTGATCCCCTACATCGAGGAAGAAAAGCGCCAGGACGAACTGGCCGGGCGCGACGTGCGCAGCAAGGGCAAGATCGTCATCGCCACCGTCAAGGGCGACGTGCACGACATCGGCAAGAACATCGTCACCGTCGTGCTCCAGTGCAACAACTTCGAGGTGGTGAACATGGGCGTGATGGTGCCCTGCCACGAGATCCTGGCGCGCGCCAAGGTCGAGGGCGCCGACATCGTGGGCCTGTCGGGCCTGATCACCCCCAGCCTGGAAGAAATGCAGTACGTCGCGGGCGAGATGCAGAAGGACGAGCACTTCCGCATCAAGAAGATCCCGCTGCTCATCGGCGGCGCCACCACCAGCCGCGTGCACACCGCCGTGAAGATCGCGCCGCACTACGAAGGCCCCGTGGTCTACGTTCCCGATGCCTCGCGCAGCGTCAGCGTGGCGCAGAGCCTGCTGGGCGACGGCGTGCAGAACTACGTGGACGAGCTGAATGCCGACTACGACAAGGTGCGCATCCAGCACGCCAACAAGAAGGCCACGCCCCTGTGGCCCCTGGCCAAGATCCGCGCGAACAAGACACCCGTGGACTGGTCCGCCTACCAGTCCGCCGTGCCACGTGCGCTGGGCCGCCGCGTGTTCAAGAACTTCGACCTGGCCGAGCTGGCCAGGTACATCGACTGGGGCCCGTTCTTCCAGACCTGGGACCTGGCCGGCCCGTACCCCGCCATCCTCACCGATGAGGTGGTGGGCGTGGAGGCCACGCGCGTGTTTGCCGATGGCCAGGCCATGCTGAAAAAGATCATCGAAGGCCGGTGGCTCACGGCCAGCGGCGTGATGGCGCTGCTGCCCGCCAACAGCGTGAACGACGACGACATCGAGTTCTACACCGACGACACCCGCACCGAGGTCGCCATGACCTGGTACGGCCTGCGCCAGCAAGCGGAAAAGCACACCATCGACGGCGTGACCCGCCCCAGCCGCTGCCTGGCCGACTTCGTGGCGCCCAAGGAAAGCGGCATTGCCGACTACGCCGGCATGTTCGCCGTGACGGCGGGCCTGGGGATCGAGAAGAAGGAAAAGGCCTTCATCGATGCGCTGGACGACTACTCCGCCATCCTGTTCAAGAGCCTGGCCGACCGCCTGGCCGAAGCCTTTGCCGAAGCCCTGCACCACCGCGTGCGCACCGACCTGTGGGGCTATGCCGCCGGCGAGGCGCTGAGCAACGACGACATGATCGCCGAGAAGTACCGCGGCATCCGCCCCGCGCCCGGCTACCCCGCCTGCCCCGACCACAGCGCCAAGAGCGAGCTGTTCCGTGTGCTGCAGTGCGAAGACATCGGCATGACCCTCACCGAAAGCCTGGCCATGATGCCGGCGGCCAGCGTGAGCGGCTTCTACATCGGTCATCCGGATGCCGTGTACTTCAACGTCGGCAAGATCGGTGAAGACCAGTTGCACGACATGGCGCAGCGCCGCAGGATGGATGAGAAGGTGCTGGAGCGGTTGCTGGCGCCGAATCTGTGATGCTATTGATTTTATAGCTTCTGGCGCTTGATGGATAAGCGCCAGGGGCTGATTTGATTGAATGGACAGAAAGGCGCCGCACGCGGGGCCTTTCTGTTGGTGGCTTTGCCGGAAAGCGCTTCGCAAGCCATGGGCCTGCCTCCAGACCGGCGCGCCTGCGCCATGCCTGGCGCGTGTTTTCGGCAGTGGGAACCCTACTTCAGGAGGGATGCTATTTGCCAGGGCGCAGCATGTAATCAGCCACGATTGGGACAAGCTCGGTGCGGCGCTGCCGCTGCACTTTTCACAGGACAGTGGCTCCCGCCGTGGGCCGCGCAGGGCCCGCCCAAGCACAAGACAAAGAACTGTGTAGGGGCGATGCCAATGCTGCGTTTCCATGGATTTCCGGAGGGGCTCCATCATGCGGCCCTGCGCCTGCTGGCTTGCGCGGCGCTGCTGGCGGGTTTGCTGCAGCCTGGCATGGCCAGCGCCGCGCACACCTCGCTCATCTGCCCGGCCAAGGGTGGTGGGGTCACGCAAGGCGGCACGGTCACCATCGACGTGACCGACTGCACGCCAGGTATTGGCTGGGCGGGCACCGGTCCGGTGGACGGGCCGGCGTTGCCGGTGCATGGCAGTGCCAACCTGCGCATCACCGGACCGAACTGGGTCCTGGACTACAGCCACAATGGCAACAGCGCCACCAGCGACTACTTCGAGTTCACCGACGCATCGGGCAACGCCACTGCGCAAAGCGTCGTGGGCGTGACGGTCACCATCCATCCCTCGTCGTCTCCCATTGCGGTCGCACCCGCAACATTGCCCGCCCTGACGGCGGGCACGCCGTTTTCGCAGGCCCTCAGCGCCAGCGGCGGCACGGCGCCATACACCTACACGCTGCAAGGCGGCGCGCTGCCCCCGGGCCTCGGCCTGGCCGGTTCGGGCGCCATCACCGGCACGCCCACCCGGCGCGGGGGCTACACCTTCAGCGTGCGCTCCACCGACCATGGCGGCCTGTTCGTGGACAAGGGCTACACCGGCACGGTGGGCAACCCGAGCCTGGCGCTGGCCACCCCCACGGGCACGGCGGTGCAGGGCCAGCCCTTCTCGCAAGCACTGGCCACCACGGGCGGTGTGCCGCCCTACAGCTATCTGCTGGAGACGGGCAGCTTCCCGGCGGGCATCAGCATCTCCGGCGCGGGCGTGGTCAGCGGCACCACGGCGGCGTCCCTGGGCAGCTACCCGGTGACCTTGCGGGTCACGGACGCCAGCACGGGGCCTGGGAGCTATTTCGAGCTGGAGAACTACACGCTGGTGGTCAGCCAGCAGCCCGTGCTGTCCATCAACGACGTGGCGGCCAGCGAAGGCAATGCGGGCATGGCCCATTTCAGTTTCACGGTCAGCCTCAGCGCGCCCGCCGGGCCGGGCGGCGTCACCTTCGACATCGCCACGGCCAATGGCACGGCCACCGCGGGGGCCGACTACGTGGCGCACAGCCTCGCGGGCCAGGCCATACCCGCAGGCAGCAGCACCTACCCCTTCGTGGTGCAGGTGCCGGGCAATGCGCTCTTCCAGCCGGACAGGACGTTTGGGGTGAATGTGACCAATCTGGTGAATGCCGTGGCGGGCGACGCGCAGGGCCAGGGCACCATCGTCAACGACGACGCGGCCCCCAGCCTGTCGATCAACGATGTGACCGTGGTGGAGGGCCACGGCGGTACCACCGGCGCCGTCTTCACCGTGTCCCTGAGCGCGCCGAGTGGCTTCACCACCAGCGTCAACTACGCCACGGCCAACGGCACGGCCACGCAGCCCGGCGACTACACCGCCACCAGCGGCACGCTGACTTTCACGCCAGGGCAAACCTTGCTCACCGTCACGGTGCCCGTGGTCGGCGACACCACGCCCGAGGCCCACGAGACCTTCTTCGTCCACCTGAGCGGCGCCGTCAACGCCACCATCGCCGACAACCAGGGCCTGGGCACCATCACCAACGACGATGTGCCTGTGGCCGTCGGCCCCGGCACCCTGCCGGTCGGCACGGTGGCGGCGGCCTACAGCCAGACCCTGGCGGGGAGCGGTGGCGCAGGCCCTTATGCATTCGCGGTGACGGCGGGCGCGCTGCCCACGGGGCTGGCCTTGTCCACCGGCGGGCTGCTCGGCGGCATGCCCACGGCGGGCGGTGCGTTCAATTTCACGGTCACCGCCACCGACAGCAGCGCCTTTCCGGGGCCGTATGCGGGCTCGCAGGCCTATACCCTGGCCATTGCCAGCCCCACGGTGTCGCTGGCCCCCGCCACCGTGCCGGGCGGCACGCGCACCGTGGCCTACAGCACCCCGCTCGCGGCATCGGGCGGCACGGCGCCGTACACCCATGCCGTCACGGCCGGGGCGTTGCCGGGCGGGCTGCTGCTCAGCGCGGGTGGCGTGCTGTCGGGCACGCCCACGGCCACGGGGTCCTTCAACTTCAGCGTGACCGCCACCGACAGCAGCACCGGCACCGGCCCCTACACCGCCACGCGCGCCTACACGCTGGTGGTGGCCGATGCGGCGCCGGTGGCCAGCCACTCGGCGCACACGGTGGCCTATGGCTCCAGCGGCAACGCCGTGCCGCTGAGCCTCTCCGGCGGGGCGGCCACGTCGCTGGCCCTCACCACGCCGGCCGCGCACGGCACGGCGATGGTCAGTGGCACCACCCTCCAGTACACGCCCACGCCGGGCTATGCGGGCAGTGACAGTCTTGCCTATACCGCCACCAACACCTCCGGCACATCGTCGCCCGCCACCGTCACGCTGACCGTGAGCCCGCCCACCCTGGTGGTCAGCCCCAACAGTGCGCAGACCGCCACGGTGGGCAGCGCCTACACCCGCACCTTCACCTGGAGCGGCGGCGCCGCCCCCTACACGGGCCTGCAGGTGCAGAACCTGCCCGCAGGCCTGTCGGTCACGGCCACCACGGCCGACAGCGCCACGGTGTCGGGCACGCCCTCGGTGGCCGGTGCGTTCAACCTCCACCTCACCGCCACCGACAGCAGCACCGGCGCCGGCCCGTTCAACGGCGCGCAGGCTGTGGCGCTCACGGTGGGAGCCCCCACCGTCACCCTGGCGCCCGCCACGCTGCCCGCTGCCGGCGCGTACAGCGCCTACAGCCAGGCCCTCGCGGCGGCCGGTGGGCTGGCCCCGCACAGCTATGCCGTGAGCACCGGCGCCTTGCCCCCGGGCCTGGCGCTGAGCACGGCCGGCGTGCTGGCCGGTACCGTGGGCGCACCGGGCACCTACCATTTCACCGTCACGGCCACCGACGCCAGCGGGGCGGCCTATGCAGGCAGCCAGGCCTACACGCTGCAGGTGGCGCTGGCGCAGACCTACAGCGGCCCGTCCCCCACGGGCTCGGGCACCATCACGGCCAGCTTTGGCGGCGGCGGTGCGGGGTGCGTGTTCGCCAGCGCGCAGTTCATCCCGCCGTCGGGCCACGCGTCCAGCCCGCCCGCCCACAGCGCCCCGGCGGGGGTGCAGTTTCCGCACGGGCTGTTTGACTTCGCCACCACGGGCTGCACGCCGGGCAGCACGCTGCAGTTCACCATGACCTACCCCGGCGCGCTGCCGGCCCACACCCAGTACTGGAAGTACGGCCCCACGCCGGCCAGCCCGCCCAACGCGGCGCCACGCTGGTACACCCTGCCCGCCGGGGTGGCGGGCGCGGTGGCGACCTTCTCCATCACCGACGGCGCCCTGGGGGATGATGACCTGGCCGCCAACGGCGCCATCGTGGACGCGGGTGGCGCGGGCTTCGGGCTGGCCGCCACGGCCGTGCCGCTGGGCGACGGGCTGATCTGGTGGCTGGCCCTGGGTCTGCTGGCCGTGGCCGCAGGCCAGCGCCGCCGGGGCGCGGGGTGATGTGCGGTTGATATGAAAATCATAGCTGCCAGCGCTTTTGGGATAAGCGCTGGGGCCCCATTTCATTCAAAGATTGCAGCCATCCGCTCCCTGCAAGATTCAGCCGCCCTGGCCTTGCGGCAGCCGGGCAATCACCTTGATCTCGAACTGAAACCCATACAGCCAGGTCACACCAATGCCCGTCAGCGTGGGGTGGGGCGCCTCGCCCCAGAACTCGGGCACGATGCTCCACACCGCTTCAAAGTTCGCCTCGGGGTTGACGACAAACATCGTTACGTCCACCACGTCGTCAAAGGTGCAGCCCGCCGCCTGCAGCACCGCGTCCAGGTTGGTGAACGCCCGCCGCACCTGCGCCTTCAGGTCGGGCTCGGGCGAGCCATCCTCGCGGCTGCCCACCTGGCCCGACACGAACAGAAAACCGTTGGACCGCACCGCCGGCGAATAGCGGTTGCGCTCGTACAGCGCCTGGCGACCGGCCGGAAACACCACATCACGTTGGGCCATGAAAAACTCCTTCGGTGGGGCCGGCAAGTCGCCCCGTGTTGACGATGAAGGCACTGTAGAAGCGCGGGGCCGGCCGATAAACAGGCAAGCCTGTCCATCACTGTTCTTAGAATCCAAACAATCGCGGGCCGCACCAGGCCCATTGCAGCGCGGCACGGGCTCGGCCCGCGCACCCCACGGGCCCCCCTGAGGCGGCCGCACCGGAGCATCCCCATGGACCGTTTTGACGCAATGCAGGCCTTCGCGCGGGTGGTGGAAACCGGCAGCTTCACCAAGGCGGCGGCAACCCTGCACATGAGCAAGACCACGGTGACCCAGCTGGTGCAGCAACTGGAGGCACGCCTGCGGGTCCGGCTGTTCAACCGCACCACGCGCAAGGTCCATGTCACCGCCGATGGCGCCGCCTACTACGAGCGCGTGGTGCGCCTGCTGGCCGACCTGGACGACGCCGAGACCAGCCTCTCCACCGCCGCCGCCGCGCCCCGGGGCCGCCTGCGGGTGGATGTGCCCAGCCCCCTGGCCCGGCTCGTCCTCGTCCCCGCGCTGCCCGCGTTCCACGCACGGTATCCCGACATCCAGCTCGACATGGGCGTGAGCGACCGCCGCGTGGACATGCTGGGCGAGAACGTGGACTGCGTGGTGCGCGGCGGCACCCTCACCGACCAGTCCCTCATCGCCCGCCAGGTGGGAGAGCTCGCACTGCGCGTGTTTGCCGCTCCCAGCTACCTGCGGCACGCGGGCGTGCCCGCGCACCCGGGGGAGCTGGAGGACTCGCACCACCGCATCGTGGGTTTCCTGTGGGCGCGCACCGGCAAGCCGGTTCCCTATGCCATGCGCCGCGGCGGCGAGAGCATCCACGTGCAGGGCCGCTACGTGTGCGCGATGGACGACGGCAATGCCTACCTGGCCGCAGGGCTGGCCGGCATGGGGGTGCTGTGGCTGCCCAGCTACATGGCGCGGCCGCACGCGGCCAGCGGCGAACTGGTGCCATTGTTTGAAGGCTGGACGATGGACCCCATGCCCCTGTACGTGGCCTACCCGCCCAACCGCCATGTGAGCGCCAAGGTCCGGGTGTTCATTGACTGGGTGGTGGAGCTGATGGTGCTGCATGCACCGGTGGCGGTGCGGCGTGCCGATGAAAGCTATTGAAAATATAGCATTCAGGGTTCATGGATAAGTGCCCGGGGCCCATTCAGCTTCAGGATGGCCGGTCAACCCAAACCGCTGAAGCCCGCCGCGCAGCCATCAACCGCCAGGAAACCTACCCCTGCGCGCCCGCCGCCATCTCCAGCTGCATCATGATCATGTTGACCAGCGTGTGCACCGTGGGGCGGCCGGTCTCGATCACGAAGTGGGCCGTTTCGCGGTACAGGCCGTCGCGGTGCGCGTACAGCTCGCGCAGCTTGTCCATGGGGTTGCCCACCTGCAGCAGTGGCCGGGTCTTGTCGTGCTTGACGCGGCGGTAGATCTCTTCGGGCGAGGCGCGCAGATACAGCACGTTGCCGAAGCGGCGCAGCACCTCCCGGTTGGCCGGGCGCAGCACGGCGCCGCCACCGGTGGAGAGCACCATGCCGCCAGGCTCCTGCGCCACCTCGGCCAGGACCTGGGACTCGACATCGCGAAAGCGCGCTTCGCCTTCCGCTTCGAAAAAGCTGCGGATGGTGGTGCCGAGGGTCTGCTCCAGCCGGTGGTCCAGGTCGACGAATGGAACACCCGCCCGGTGGGCGAGTTGCCGGCCGATGGTGGATTTGCCCGAGCCGGGCATACCGACCAGTGCACAGCGAATCTGCATAAATTTCCTGTTGTTATGGCTGCCCAACTGGACGCAGAGTGTAAGGCGGCGGGCGCTCAGAGCGCGGCGTACACCAGGGCCGGATACAGCTCGCTCAGGTAGCGCAGTTGTCCCGGGGCCTGTGTGAGCAGGATGGCGAACAGGTCCTGCGCCGGGTCCACGAGGAAGAAGGTGCCGCCCAGCCCGCTCCAGCTGTAGTGCCCCGCCGAGCCGGGGCGCGTCGCCAGCCCGGTGGCCGTGCGCACCGCCACGCCCAGCCCGAATCCGTAGCCGGGGGGCAGCACGTCGCCGGCCGTGGGGATGCCGCCCAGGTGGTCCGCCGTCATGAAATCCACCGTGGCGCGGCTGGCCAGCCGCACGGGGCCGTTCGTGCCTTCCAGGGTGCCCCGGCCCAGCAGGAGCTGCAGGAAACGCGCGTAGTCCGCGGCGGTGGACACCAGCCCGCCCCCGGCGGATTCAAACGCGGGCGGGGCGGCCACGTCGATCAGCGCGACCTCGGTACCCGTCTGGGGGTCGCGCGCGAAGGGCTCGGCCAGCCGGTGCAGGTTCCGGGGAGGGACGCTAAAGCCCGTGTCGTGCATGCCCAGGGGCCCGAACACGCGGCGCTGCAGGATGGTGCCCAGGGGCGCGCCTTCCACCACCTCGAGCACGGCGCCCAGCACATCCGTGGCGCGGCTGTACTCCCAGCGGCTGCCGGGCGCATGCACCAGCGGCAGGGGGCCCAGCGCGGCCGCGAGACCGGCATTGGTGTGGCGGCGCGAACCAATGCGGGCAGCGCGGTACAGGTCGGGCACCGGGCCCGCCTCCCACGCGTAGCTGAGGCCGGCGGTGTGGCGCAGCAGGTCGTGCACGGTGGCCGCGCGCGGCGCGGGTGCCCGCTGGCCGGTGGCAGGGTCGTACACCTGCTGCCCGGTAAACGCGGGCAGGTAGTGCGACACGGGGTGTGCCAGCAGCAGGCGGCCTTCCTCCATGAGCATCAGTGCCACCAGCGAGGCAATCGGCTTGGTCATGGAGTAGATGCGAAAAAGCGTGTCGTGCGCCATGGCGGGGGCGCCCGCCCCGGGGCGCTGTGCGCCCACCGCCTGGTGCAGCACGGTGCGGCCCTGGTGGTGCACCAGCGCCACCGCGCCGGGCAGCACGCCCTGGTCCACATGGGCTTGAAGTACGTGGCACAGGCGTGCCAGGGGGGCTGGGTGCATGGGTTCCTCGAGACGGTGGTGGCAATGGGGCCCGCGCACGTTCCGCGTGTCGGAACGTCGCCGGTGGTGGACGGATTGTTTCAGTCTGTTGCGGCATCCCGCGGCGGCAAGTCGCGCAGATGACTGGCGCACCCGCCAATCGCTGGGTGATTACCCTGAAATGTTCTGCACAGCGGAATACGAGGTTGGGCATCCGGGGCTTCGTTATTAAGCTGGCCCGGCCTCGACCGCAAGGGGATCGCGCCGCTTCGGCGCATCGCGTGCGGCATGCGGGGCGGCTGGGCCGATGGCCGCAGCCTGTCTGCAAACCTACCAGGAGCACGACGATGGAGACACGCCCCCGCGGGGACGCCCCGAGCCCACGCCCCGAGACCATGCCGCCCGCGCAGCACGGCCGCGCACCGCTCGCAGGGAGGGGCGGTTGATGGACCTGTTCCTGCAGCAAGTGCTCAACGGCCTCACGCTGGGCGGCATCTACAGCCTGGTGGCCCTGGGCCTCACGCTGGTGTACGGCATCCTGCACGTGCCCAATTTCGCCCATGGCGCGTTCTACATGGCCGGGGCGTTCGTGTCGTGGCACCTCATGGCGGCCTGGGGCTTCAACTACTGGGTGGCGATGGCGGGCTCGGCCCTTGCCGTGGCGCTGATCGGCGTGGTGTCGGAGCGGCTGGTGTTCCACCCGCTGCGCAATGCCTCGGGCCTGCATCCGATGATCGCGGCCATCGGGGTGCTGCTGTTCCTGGAGGCCGGCGCGCAGGCCCTGTGGGGCGCGGACTTCCACCGCATGCAGACGCCGTACACCGGCATCATCGACCTGGGCGGAGTCACGGCGCCGGTGCAGCGCCTGCTGATCATCGCGGCGGCCTTCGTGCTCATGGTGGTGCTGCACCTGTTCCTCAAGAAGACGGTGACGGGCTCGACCATCATCGCCATGGCGCAGAACCGCGATGGCGCGTCGCTGGTGGGCATCGACGCGAACCGCGTGGCCATGCTCACCTTCGCCATCTCGGGCGCGCTGGCCGCGGTGGCCGCCACGCTGTATGCGCCCATCAACCTTGTGTACCCGGCCATGGGGCACCTCGTGATCACCAAGGCCTTCGTGATCATCATCCTGGGGGGCATGGGCAGCGTGCCCGGCGCCATCATCGGGGGGCTCATCATCGGTTTTGCCGAGAGCTTCGGGGCGTTCTACATCTCCACCGACTACAAGGACATCATCGCCTTCGTGCTGCTCGTGGCCATCCTGTCGGTGCGTCCGCAGGGCCTGTTCACCAAGGGGGTGCGCTGACATGGCATTCCTGGAAGGCAAATGGGGCTGGGCCCTGCTGCTGGCCGCCGGGCTGGCGTTTCCCCTGTTCGTGGGCAATGACTACCACCTCACGGTGATGGGCACCGCCTACATCTTTGCGATCGCCACCATCGGCCTGAACCTCATCACGGGCTACACGGGGCAGTTCAACTTGGCGCACAGCGGCTTCATGGCGGTGGGCGCCTACACGGTGGGCATCCTCACGGTGGACCACCAGGTGCCGTTCTGGGTGGCGTTCGCGCTCTCGGGCGTGGTCACCACCGTGCTGGGCTTCTTCATCGGCGTCCTGTCGCTGCGGCTCAAGGGGCACTACTTCTCGATCTTCACGCTGTGCGTGGGCTACATCATGTTCCTCGTGATCGAGAAATGGGAAGGGCTCACCCATGGCACGGTGGGCATCATCGGCATCCCCGCCCCGTCGCCCATCGGGGGGCTGCGGTTCGACACGCCGCTGGCGCTGTACTACCTGGCCTTCTTCTGGCTGGTGGTGGGCATGTGGGCCATGCGCCGTATCGTCAATTCGCTGCTCGGGCGCACCTTCATGGCCATCCGCAACAGCGACGAGCTGGCCGAGTCGCTGGGCATCAGCCTCATGCGCAACAAGGTGCTGGCGTTCATGCTGTCGGTGTTCTACGCGGGTATCGCGGGGGGGCTGTATGCGGGCTATGTGCGCTTCATCGGGCCCGGCGTGGCGGGGGTGGAGCACACCTTCGACATGACCATGTACATGCTCATCGGGGGGCTGGGGACGCTGCTGGGCCCGTTGCTGGGCGCGCTCGCCATGCCCTGGCTCACGCAGTACCTGCAGTTCCTGCAGGAGTACCGCTTCCTTGTCTTCGGTCCCATCCTCGTGCTGCTGGTGATCTTCGTGCCGCACGGCATCGTGGGCACCTACCTGGGCTGGAAGGCACGCCGCGCCACCCGGCCGTCCGCCACACCGCCCGCAGGAGGCGACCGTGCTTAAGATCGAACACCTCACCAAGCGCTTCGGCGGCCTGGCCGCCGTCAACAACGTCAGCACCACCATCGAGGCCGGCAGGATCAACGCGATCATCGGCCCCAACGGTGCCGGCAAGACGACGTTCTTCAACCTCATCAGCGGAATGCACCGGCCCAGCTCGGGCACCATCACGCTGGAGGGGCGCGACGTGACCTCGCTGCGCACCGACGAGGTGGCGCGCCTGGGCGTGGCGCGCACCTTCCAGACCACGGCGCTCTTTGACATGGCCTCGGTGCTGGACAACCTCATCGTGGGCCACCGCCTGCGCACGCGCTCGGGCCTGCTCGACGTGCTGTGCAATTCCAGCCGCCTGCGCGAGGAAGAGCGCATCTGCCGCGAGAAGGCGCGCGAGGCGCTCGATTTCGTGGGCCTCGCGCACCTGGAAAACCGCATGGCGGGCGACATCTCGCAGGAGGAGCGCAAGCGCGTGGCCTTCGCGCTGGCGCTGTCCACCGGGCCGCGCCTGGTGCTGCTGGACGAGCCCGCCGGCGGCGTGAACCCCGACGAGACCGAAGGCCTGGCCCAGCTCATCCGCAAGATGGTGGCCCATGGCCTCACCGTGTGCCTGATCGAACACAAGATGAACATGATCATGAGCCTGGCCGACAAGATCATGGTGCTGAACTACGGCGAGAAGATCGCCGAGGGCACCCCCGCCGAGATCCGCGCCAACCCGGCCGTCATCGACGCCTACCTGGGGAGCGAGCATGCTGCAGCTTGACAACCTCTCGCTCAAATACGGCAGCTTCCAGGCGCTCAATGGCGTGAGCCTGCATGCCCGGCAGGGCGAGCTGGTGGTGCTGCTGGGCGCCAACGGCGCGGGCAAGAGCTCGATCTTCCTGACCATCAGCGGCATCCACAAGGCCGCCGGGGGCAGCATCCGCTATGGCGACAGGGAGCTGGCGGGCATGAAGCCCTCTCAGATCGTGCAGCACGGCGTGGTGCAGTGCCCCGAGGGGCGCAAGCTGTTCCCCGGCATGTCGGTGCTCAAGAACCTGATGCTGGGCGCCTACGTGCACCGGGGCGACACGGCGGGCAGCAGGAAGGTGCTGGACGAGGTGTTCGCGCTGTTTCCCATCCTGGCCGAGAAGAAGGACGACCCCGCGGGCTCGCTCAGCGGCGGCCAGCAGCAGATGGTGGCCATCGGCCGCGCCATGATGGGCCGGCCCAAGGTGCTGCTGCTCGACGAGCCCTCGCTGGGCCTGGCGCCGCTGGTCATCAAGCAGACCTTCGAGGTCATCCAGCGCATCAACCAGGCCGGCACCACGGTGCTGCTGGCCGAGCAGAACGCGTTCGCGGCGCTCAAGATCGCGCACCGCGCCTACGTCATCGAGAGCGGCCGCATCGTGATGGAGGGCGACCGCGACAGCCTCATGAACAACGAGGCCGTGCGCCGGGCCTACATCGGCGCATAGGAGATGAGGAGCAGCCCCCCGCGGCGCCGCGCGCGTGCGACGGTAGTGCCACCTGTTTGACGACCCTGACTCGCAAGAGCCGCTTTTTCAGAAACCCCAAGGAGACATCAGCATGATCACGAAACGCAAGACCATCCTTCGACTCGGTGCCAGCGCCTTCGCGGTGGCCGCACTGCTGGGTGCCACCGGCACCGCCTTCGCCCAGCAGGTCGTGAAGATCGGCTACTCGGGCCCCTTGAGCGGCGGCGCCGCGCTGTACGGCAAGAACGTGCTCAGCGGCATGGAGATGGCGGTGCAGGAGATCAACGCTAAGGGCCTGGAGGTGGCCGGCCAGAAGGTCAGGCTCGAGATCGTCGCGCTGGACGACAAGTACAACCCCAGTGAAACCGCCATCAATACCCAGCGCCTGGTGCAGGAGCACAAGGCTCCCGCGGTGCTGGTGCCGCATTCGGGCGGCAGCTTCGCGGTGATGGCCACCAACGAGGCGCAGAAGGTCCTGCTGCTCTCGTACACCAGCGTGCCGCAGATCACCGAGCGCAATAACAAGCTCACGCTGCGCATCCCGCCCGAGTTCACGTCCTACGTGAAGCCCTTCGTGAACCACGCCATGGGCAAGTACGGCAAGAACGTGGCCATCGCCAATGCCGACCACGACTACGCCAAGGCCTGGACAGCCGCCTTCAAGCCCGCGTGGGAAGCCGCGGGCGGCAAGGTGGTGGCCGAGAACCCCATGTCCTACAACCGCGCGACGGACTTCTACAGCGGCGTGAGCCGGGTGCTCGCCTCCAAGCCCGACGTGCTCTTCATCGGCGGCGCGTCCGAGCCCACGGGCCTGGTGATCAAGCAGGCGCGCGAGCTGGGCTTCAAGGGGGGCTTCGTGATCATCGACCAGGCCAAGATGGACGAGATCGGCAAGATCACCGGCGGCTACGGCCCCCTGGAGGGATCGATCGGCGTGCTGCCCGTGGTGGAGGACAGCTCGCCGGTGACCAAGGCCTTCGTGGAACGCTTTCGCAAGACCCACCCCGGCCGCGACCCGAGTTCCGAGGTCTCGCTCAACTACACCACCGTGCACGCCACCGCGCTGGCGATGAAGCTCGCGGGCAGCACCACCGACGCCGCCGCGATCCGCGCGCAGCTGGACAAGGCCTTCAAGTCATTGCCCACCGAAAACAACCCGCACGAGATGGACGGCGTGAACGAGCGCGGCGGCTCCACGGCCAACACCCGCGTGGCCATCGTGGAAGGCGGCAAGGTCAAGGAGATCCGGCTGGACGCTCTGGCCAAGTAGGTCGGCGCGGGCCCTGGCCCGCCACACCACGCCACGCAGGGCCTGCCACGGAGAAGGGGCAGGCCTTTTTTTGCAAGGGATCCTGCCGTGCACCGCGCGCTGCCCCGGCGCGGGTTGACTCCTGGATTTGCAGTGCTTTTGGCTGCTAGCGCTTGACTGGCAAGCGCAAGGTGCTATAAAAAGTGAAGCATCAGGCGCGCGGACCCGCCCCGGGAGGTGCGCTGCGCTCCTGTTCCTGCAGCTCGCGCCACTGGACCTTGCCCGTGCCCGACTTGGGCAGGCTGTCCACGAACTGCACGCGGCGCGGGCTCTTGTAGGCGGCCATGTGGTCGTGGCTCCAGTCGATGATGTCCTGCGCGCTCACCTGGCCCTTGAAGGCGTCGCGCAGCACGACCACCGCCTTCACGGTCTCGCCCCGGCGTTCGTCGTGCGCGGCGATCACGCACACCTCCTGGATGGCGGGGTGGGCGTACATCATGGCCTCGACCTCGGCGGGCCAGACCTTGAAGCCCGATGCGTTGATCATGCGCTTCAAGCGGTCCACCATGAAGAAGTAGCCGTCCTCGTCCACCTGCGCCAGGTCGCCGGTGCGCAGGAAGCGCTTGCCCTCCAGGGTGATGAAGCTGTCGGCCGTGGCCTGCGGGTTGTTCCAGTAGCCCACCATGACCTGCGGTCCGTGCACCACGATCTCGCCGGTCTCGCCCGGCGGCAGTTCGGCGAACGTCGCGGGGTCGACCACGCGCGCATCCACGTCGAACACCGGGATGCCCAGGCATTGCGGCTTGGGCCGGTGCGGCGGGTTGATGTGCGTGGCCGCCATGGTTTCGGACATGCCGTAGCCCTCCACGTAGTCCAGCCCCGTCAGCTCCTTGAGGCGCTGCGCCACCGCCTTGGGCATGGCCGCGCCACCGCCCCGGATGGCCTGCAGGCTGGAGATGTCGTAGTCGCCGATGCGCGGGTTGGCCAGGAAGTCCACCACCATGGTGGAGATGGCCTGCCAGATGCTGATGCGGTAGCGCTGCATGAGCCGGGCCGTGGCGTCGCGGTCCCAGCGCGGCAGCACCACCACGGTGGCGCCCACGAACAGCGGCCCGTTCATGCTGCCCGACATTCCCGTGACGTGAAAGAGCGGCAGCACGGCCAGATAGGTCGCATCCTGCGTGCGCGAGAACCACTGCGCGCCGCCCACCAGCGTGCTCATGGCGCTGCGGTGCGTGTGCATGCAACCCTTGGGGTGGCCGGTGGTGCCCGAGGTGTAGGGCATCACGCAAAGGTCATCGGGTCCGGCGGTCAGCGGGCCGGGCGCGAGCCGCTGCGCCAGCATGTCGCTCCAGAGCGTCACGCCCGGGGCGGCGATGGCCTCGCGCGCCGCGCTGACGAACGCGGGCACGGGCAGGTCGGTGGGCATCTGCAGGTAGTCGCTGTAGGCCGCGACGATCAGGTGCTTCAGGCCGGCGCCACCCTGCGCCCCGCCCACCAGCGGCTGCGCCTGCGCATGCAGGTCCTGCGGCAGGAAGGCCACGGTGGCCCCGCTGTCGTGCACATAGTGGCGCAGCTCGTCGGTGAGGTTCATGGGGTTCACCGGCACCACCACGGCATTGGCGCGCAGGATGCCGTAGAACGCCAGGATCCACTGCGGGCTGTTCTGCATGTACAGCAGCACCCGGTCGCCGGCCTTCACGCCGCACCGCTGCTGCAGGAAACCCGCGATGTGCTCGGCCTCCTGCTGGAACTGCCGGAACGTCACCAGCGTGTCGTAGAACACCAGGAAGGGCTTGTCCGGGTAGCGCGCCGCCGAAACCTCGGCGTTGTGGAACAGGTTGGTCTGCGGCAGCGTGAGGTGGCGGGACAGCCCCGGGGGCCAGTGGGCAAGGTGGCGGTCGGACATGCGGGGCGGGCTCCTGAAGGCGTGGTTCGGCGGCGGGGCGGTCAGCCGCGTTTCAGATGGCGTGCCAGCTCGTCCTTGGCGATGGCATTGCGGTGCACTTCGTCGGGGCCGTCGGCAAACCGCAAGGTACGTGCCTGGGCATAGGCGGCCGCGAGCGGGAAATCATCGCTCACCCCGCCGCCGCCATGCACCTGCATGGCCCAGTCGATCACCTGGCAGGCCATGCTGGGCGCGGCCACCTTGATCATCGCGATCTCCTTGCGGGCGACCTTGTTGCCCACGGTGTCCATCATCTGCGCGGCATTGAGCACCAGGAAGCGCGCCTGGTCGATCAGGATGCGCGCGTTGGCGATGCGCTCGCGCGTGACGCCCTGGTCGGCCACCTTGCGGCCAAACGCCGTGCGGCCCAGGGCGCGCTGGCACATCAGCTCCAGCGCGCGCTCGGCCACGCCGATGAGGCGCATGCAGTGGTGGATGCGCCCGGGGCCCAGGCGGCCCTGGGCGATCTCGAAGCCACGGCCCTCGCCCAGCAGGATGTTGGCCACGGGCACGCGCACGTTCACGAAGCTCACCTCGCCATGGCCGTGCGGCGCATGGTCGTAGCCGAACACGGGCAGCGCGCGTTCCATGGTCACGCCGGGCGTGTCCATGGGCACGAGGATCATCGACTGCTGCTGGTGCCGGCTGGCATGATCGGGGTCGGTCTTGCCCATGAAGATCAGGATCTCGCAGCGCGGATCGGGCGCGCCCGAGGTCCACCACTTGCGGCCGTTGATGACGTAGTGGTCGCCGTCGCGCACGATGCGGGCTTCGATGTTGGTGGCGTCCGAGGAGGCCACGTCGGGCTCGGTCATGGCGAAGGCCGAGCGGATCCGGCCGTCGAGCAGCGGCAGCAGCCAGCGCTGCTGCTGCTCGGGCGTGGCATAGCGCGCCAGCGTTTCCATGTTGCCGGTGTCGGGCGCCGAGCAGTTGAAGGCCTCGGGCGCGATGTGCGAGCGGCCCATGATTTCGCACAGGGGCGCGTATTCCAGGTTGGTCAGGCCCGCGCCCAGGTTGGATTCGGGCAGGAACAGGTTCCAGAGGTTGGCGGCCCGGGCCTTGGCCTTGAGGTCCTCCATCACCTGGGTGGGCTGCCAGGCGTTGCCGGCCTTGCGGTTTGCGGCCACCTCGTGGTGGTACACCGGTTCGGCGGGGTAGATGTGTTCTTCCATGAACGCCGTCAGGCGCTGCTGCAGGTCGACGACCTTGGGGGAGTAGGTGAAATCCATGAAGGGGTGCTTTCCGCAAAGGGCAGGGAATGGCGCGGTGTCAGATCAGGCTGGCGCCGCCGTCCACCACGATCGCGTGGCCTGTGATGTGGCGCGAGGCCTCGGAGGCGAGGAACACCACGGCGCCCTTGAGGTCCTCTTCGCCGCCGATGCGGCGCAGCGGGGTGCGCTCGATCATGGCCGGGCCCAGCTTGTCGATGAGGCCGCTGGCCATCTTGCTCGGGAAGAATCCGGGGCAGATGGCGTTGACGCGGATGCCGTAGTGCCCCCATTCGGAGGCCAGCGTGCGCGCGAAGTGGATCGCCGCGGCCTTGGAGGTGTTGTAGGCAATGGTGTTCATGCCCGGCGGCGTGCCCTTGATGCCGGCCACCGAGGCCGTCACGATGATGTTGCCCTTGCCGCGCGGAATCATGCAGCGCTTGCCCACCTCGCGCGAGAGGAAGAAGGGCGCGTTCACATTGAGGTCCATCACCTTGTGCCAGGCGGCGTCGGGGTGGTCCTCGGCCTTGGCGCCCCAGGTGGCACCCGCGTTGTTGACGAGGATGTCGATGGTGCCAAAGCGCTCCACCACCTGGTCCACCAGGCCGGGGATGTCCCCGGTCTTCTGCAGGTCGTTGACCACGGTCAACACCTCGCAGCCCAGGCCTTCCAGGTGCTTTTTCGCTTCGGCCAGCTCATCGGCCTTGCGGGCTGTGATGGCGAGCCTGGCGCCCATCTCGCCCAGGGCCTCGGCCATCTGCAGGCCCAGGCCGCGCGAGCCGCCGGTGACCAGGGCGACCTGGCCGGTGAGATCGAAGAGTTGCTTGACGCTCATGAGAAGGGCTTTCGTTGGAAGTGCGTGGAGCGCGCGGGCTCGAAGGCGACAGGGCGCCCGGGCATCGCGCTGCCGTGGGATGGGGAAAGGTGCGGGGCACCGCGCTCGCGGCGCGGAACCCGCAACTGCACTTCATGCTAGTCGGGGCCGCACCCGATGTAAAACGCGAGCTGTCACCTGCGAAACTCGGTGCGTGCCCGCGAAGGCCCGCCAGCGCGGTCTTCAGCGGTAGACCGCGGTCTCGATGCGGGCCACGATCTCTATCAGCCGCGGCCTCACCGCATCGAGCAGAAAATCCTGCGGGACATTGAACGCGGGCCCGCCGCAGTTGATCACCATGGGCGGCAGCCCGCCCCCCGGCTGAAACCCGCGGGCGATCGCATTGACGTTCTTCTGCCAGTCACCGAACGACGTTGCCACGGACAGGCCGCGGTAGTCCTGCAGCGCCTGGTCGATGCCCAGCTGCACCTGCGGCCACGCGGTTTCGTCGCGGCCCTGGATCTGGGCCAGCACCGCGCTGCGCTCCTTGGCCGGCACGGCGGCGAGCCAGGCGCGCCCCATGGCGGACGTGGCCAGCGAGATGCGCGAGCCCACGTCCAGGCTGAGCGTGTGCAGGGCCGCGCTGCGGCAGTTCTCGACATAGATCATCGACAGGCGGTCCCGGGTGCCCATCGACACCTCGGCGCCCGCGAAGTCGGCCAGTTCCTGCATCAGCGGGCGCGCGACCTGGCGCACGTCCAGGCGCACCAGCATCGAACTGCCCAACGACAGCGTGGCGGTGCCCAGGCGGTACTTGCCGCAGGCCTCCACGTGGATGAGGTAGCCCAGCCGGGTGAGGGTGGCGGTCAGGCGCGACACGGTGGATTTGGGCAGGCGGCAGCGTTGCGCGATCTCCTGGTTGCCCAGGAGCTTGTCGCCTGCGCGAAAGCAGGCCAGCACCTCCAGGCCCCGGGCCAGCGCCGTCACGAAGTGCCGGTCCTGGGGAGGCCGCGCCAGGGGCGCGCGGGGAGTGTGGGCAGGGCGGGGCGGCGGCATGGGCGCATTATGGCGATGCGGTTCCAGGGGACTGCCTGGCGCCGGGCGGCCGCTGTGGGAGCGCACCTACCTGCACAGCGGTGATCCGCGCATGGACGCAACGGCCTTGCGGCCTTAGGCTGTGGCGATGAACGTGCGCCCGACAGTCCAACGCCTCCTCCTGCCTTTTCAAGCCCTTTGGCGGCTGCTGCAGCCCTTCTGGCGCGCGGCCCAGATGTGGCTGGATGCCGACGGGCTGCGCATGAGCGCGGCCATGTCGTTCTACGGCATGCTCAGCCTCGCGCCCCTGCTGCTGCTGCTGGTGGGCGTGCTGGGCTGGTGGATGGACCGCAGCTATCTGGAGAGCAATCTGATCGCGCAGGTGCAGGCGGTGATGGGCCAGCAGGTGGCCGACGTGGTGCGGCAGGCGCTGGCCAGCGCGCAGGCTCCCAGCGAAGGGCGGCTGGCCTCCCTGGTGGGTTTTGTGGTGCTGGTGTCGGGGGCCACCGGGGTGTTCGTGGAACTGCAGTCGGCGCTGGAGCATCTCTGGCGCGGCGGCGGGCCGGTGCCGCAGCGGGCGGCCTGGTGGCGCATGGCCTCGCTGCGCCTGAGGGGGCTGGCCTATGTGCTGGCGCTGGGGTTCCTGCTGCTGGTGTCGCTGGCCCTGTCCACGCTGATCCACCTGCTGGCGGGCTGGGCCGGGGCGCACCTGTCGTTCGCGCCGCTCGCGCCCGTCATGCAGGTCGTCAACGAAGCCGTCGCCTTCGGCTTTGCCGTGGCGTTGTTCGTGGGCCTGATGCGCATCGGCGCGGGGGCCAAGCCGCCCGCACGCTGCATCATGGCCGGGGCCGTGGTGGGCGCCACGCTGTTCACGGTGGGCAAGCAGCTGCTGGCCTGGTACCTGTCCACCGCAGCCGTGGTGTCGGCCTATGGCGCGGCCGGGTCGCTGGTGGTGCTGCTGATGTGGATCTACTTCTCGTCCGCCGTCCTCTTGTTTTCCGCGAGCTGCGCCCGGGCGTTCCAGGAGCTGGGCGCCTTGCCCGCGCAGCGGGGGCGCCTGCACGTGCCGCAGTAAGGCCTGAGGCCGGCGGTGCCGAGGGTGCCTTCCCGCGCGCTCAGGCGGAAATGTGCAGCTGGGCGTCCAGGCCCAGCGTGCGGGCGAGCGTCAGCGCGTTCCCGGGCGCATGGGTCTTCATGGTGTTGTCGAAGAAGCAGAACACATTGCGCGCGGCCATGGCGGCGGGGCCGGCGTCTTCTGCGCAGAGCAGCCGCACGTCGGGCGGCACGCCGCCGGCGGCCCACGCGCGGATGCGCCCGGCCCAGGCCGCCAGCTGCGCATCGCTGTAGCCGCTCGCGTACAGCTCCTGGGCGCCGTGCAGGCGCAGGTACATGAAGTCCGCCGTCACATCGCCCACCTCGGGCCAGCGGCCCGCCGTGTCCGCCACCACGAGCGCCACGCCGTGGCGGCGCAGCAGCGCCACCGTCGCCGGCTGGCAGAAGCTCGCGTGGCGTACCTCGAGGGCGTGGCGCATCCGCATCGGGGCCACGGGGCCCAGCCATTCCCTGCCCCGCATGCGGTCCTCGCGTTCATGGGCAAGGCGGGCTGCGGCCTCGGTGTCGTGCGGCAGGTGGCCCAGGAAGGCATCGAGCAGTGCTTCTTCGAAGGCTAGGCTTGGCGGCAGCTGCCACAGGATGGGCCCGAGCTTGCAGCCCAGGGCCAGCGGCCCCGACGCCATGAAGTTCGCGATGGCCGCGCGGGCGTCGCGCAGCCGCAGGACGTGGGTGATGTACCGCGGGGCCTTCACCGTGAAGACGAAGCCCTCGGGGGTGTCGGCGGCCCAGCGCCCATAGCTGGACGGGCGCTGCAGCGCATAGAAGGAGCCGTTGAGCTCGATGCTGGGGAACTGCCGCGACGCGAATTCCAGCTCTCGCGCCTGGGTGAGGCCCGGGGGGTAGAAGCTGCCGCGCCAGGGCGGATAGCGCCAGCCGGATATCCCGATGCGGATCTGTGCCGCAGCCATCGCCATCGTGAGCCTCCTTTCTTTCCGCATCCGCGCGGCGCACGGGCCGACGGCCAGCATAGGCGGCCGTTTGCGCGGGCACAACCCGGGTGCTTGCCACCCTTTGGCGCCGGGAGTTCGCAGGGGCCACGTGCCGCCCTGCCGCTGCAGCGCAGAGAAGAATGTGTAAACAGGTTCTTACGTCCTTTACAGAGGCTACGCCCGGATTCCCGGTACTGCCGGGTACGCTGGCGGCCACCGTCCAGAACCTTCTGGACCTTTCGGAGAACAGCCATGAGCCTCATCGTTTCACCTTCCAATACCACCCGCTCCCTGGCCGCCGCGCCCGTGGGGGCCTTCGGCGCGGCGCCCTCCCTCAAGTGGCTGTGGGCGGCCATCGGGGTGCTCGGCGTGAGCGTGGTCGCGCTGGGTACGACCCTGGTGGTGCAGAACGCGGGGCCGTCCGCGGCCGACGCGCCGCCGCTGGCCGCTGCCGCGCAGCCCGCCAACGGTGCGCCAGGGGCTGCCACGCCCCCGCAGTCCTACCAGGCACCACCGCCCGTGGGCAACAGGAACGTTGCCATCCACAGCGCGGCCAACCAGCCGCCGGCCTTGGCGCAGGGGTATGCCGAGCCGTCCCGGCAGCCGCAACAGCAGCTGCAACAACAACAACCGCTGCGCACCGCCGCGCAGGCACCTGTGTGCGCCACCTGTGGCCGTGTCGAGTCCGTCCAGGCCGTGCAGCAGGCGGCACCCGCCACCGGCGTGGGGGCGGTCGCGGGCGGGGTGCTGGGGGCGGTGGTGGGCAACCAGGTGGGCAAGGGCTCGGGCCGCACGGCGGCCACCGTGCTGGGTGCCGTGGGCGGTGGCTATGTCGGCCACAAGGTCGAAGAGCGCACACGCACGCAGACGGTCTACCAGATCGCCGTGCGCATGGAAGATGGCTCCGTGCGGCGTTTCACGCGCGCGCAGCCCCCAGCCGTGGGCACGCCCGTGGTGCTGCAGGGCAAGGGCTTCCGCGTGGACGACGGTGCCGCCACGCGGGCGGCAGAGCCCTATCCACGCCCGCAGCCCGGCGCCGTGCGCGTGGCGGACACATATTGATCCACCTCGTTCCCAATGAAAAAAAAGCCCGCTGCCAGCGGGCTTTTTCATGGGCCGGGGGTGGGCTACAGCACCAAGGGGATCTCGGTGGCCGGCGGCGTGTTGCGGCTGCGGCCGCAGCGCACCAGGCCGTCGATCATCACCATGCCGATGCCGGGGATGTCGCCGAGCTGCACGCTTTCGAGCAGCGTGGCGCCCGCCGTGTGCTGGGCGCGGTCCATGAACACGAAGTCCGCCGCGCGGCCCGGCTCGATCAGCCCGCAGTTCAGGTTGCGGATGCGCGCCGTGTTGCCCGTGGCAAAGCAGAACACCAGCTCGGCGGGAATGTCGGCGAAGCTGGAGATCAGGGCGATCATGCGCAGCATGCCCAGTGGCTGCACGCCCGAGCCCGCGGGCCCGTCGGTGCCCAGGATCACACGGTGCGGGCACTTGAGCTCGATGGCCGCGCGCGCGGCCTGGATGGCGATCTTCTCGTTGCCGTTGTGCACCAGCTCGATGGCGCGCGAGGACTTCTCGCACAGCTCGCACACGTGCTTCCAGGGCAGCGAGGTGTGGCCGCCGTTGATGTGGCCGATCACATCCGCATCGGCCTCCAGCACCACGTCCTTGTCGATCAGGCCCGAGCCCGGAATGGAGGGTCCTCCCGTGTGGATGGTGCTCTGGATGCCGTGCTTGCGTGCCCAGGCCACCATCTGCTGGGCTTCGTAGCCGGCCTTGACGGAGCCCAGGCCCACCTCGCCCAGCAGCGTCACGCCCGCGTCGGCCAAGTCCTTGAAGTCCTGCTCGGTCATGCCCTTCTCGATGACGGGGGCGCCCGCGATCACCTTCACGCCGCCGGGGCGGAAATTGTCGAACGAGCGCTGCGCGGTGATGGCCAGTGCCTTGAGCCCCACGATGTCCTTGGGGCGGCCCGGCAGGTGCACTTCGCCGGCCGAGACCATGGTCGTCACGCCGCCGTTCATGGTGGAGTCGATCCAGCCGATCTGGTTCTGGCGCGGCGTCCAGTCGCCAAAGACGGGGTGCACGTGGCTGTCGATCAGGCCGGGGGCGACGCAGGTCTTGCGCGCGTCGATCACGGTCTGCGCGTGTTCGGTGTCGCAATCCTTTTCGCGGCCCACGGCCACGATGAGTCCGTCGTTGACGACGATGGTGTCGGCATCGAGGATGGGGCGGTCCAGGTCGCCCGACAACAAAAGACCGATGTTCTTGATGACGACCTTGCCCGACTTGCCGCCGGCTGCTGCTTCTGCCATGGGATGCTCCTCGTGGGGATGTTGGGCGCGGCCCGGGCGGGCCGCGCGGGAAATGGCTGCCTGCCTAGGCGCGCCGGGCCGCCTGGCCCTGGGGCAGGCTGGGGCCGGGTGCGACGGTGCGCAGCACGCTGTCGATGACAAAGGACTCCCAGTGCGCAAGGGCCTCGGGCGCCTCGAGGTTCTCGCCCAGGAAGGCCGACAGCGTGTGCCGGTTGGACATGTAGAAATAGCCGGTGGCCGCGATCAGCAGGTAGACGTCGCGCGCCGAGACATCCTGGCGGAAGGCCCCCTGGGCCTGGCCGCTTTCCAGCACGCGGCGGATCACCTCGATGGCCGGCGACGAATATTCGCGGGCGCGCATCGACTTGGAGATGTGCTTGCCCTTGTGCAGGTTCTCTGTGTTGAGCAGGGTGACGAACTCGGGGTGCTTGCGGTAGTAGCCCACCACGAAACGGATCACCGCCTGCAAGGCCTCGCCGGGGTTGTCCACGTCGAGGTTCAGCTTGGATTCCGCGTCGTTCATGCGCCGGTAGATCTCTTCGAGCACCTCGATGAACAGGCCTTCCTTGCTGCCGAAGTAGTAGTAGATCATCCGGTCGAACGACTTGGCGGCCTTGGAGATCTTCTCCACGCTGCCACCTTCGTAGCCATAGCGCGCAAACACCTTGGTCGCTGCTTTCAGGATGTTGTCGCGCGTGGTCTGCGCCGCCAGTTCGCGCACCCCCGTCTTTCGGGCGGAAGGGGAGCGGGTGGACGCCGTCCGGGTCTTGGTGGGTGTGGCAGACATGGATGATCCAGGTGAGAAGGGCCGGCCCCGCGGGGCCGGCCGGGGGTCACTGCTCCGCGAAGGCGCGTTCGATCACGAAGTCGCCGGGCTTCGTGGTGTTGCCTTCCTTGAAGCCGCGCTCTTCCATCATGTGCTTGAGGTCGCGCAGCATTTCGGGGCTGCCGCAGATCATCACGCGGTCTTCCGCAGGGTTCAGCGCCGGCAGGCCCAGGTCGCGCGCCAGCTGGCCGTTCTCGATCACGGTGGTCACGCGGCCCTGGTGCTTGAATGGCTCGCGGGTGACGGTGGGGTAGTACTTGAGCTGCTTGCTCACGATCTCGCCCAGGAACTCGTGCTGCGGCAGTTCCTGCGTGATGTAGTCGTGATAGGCCAGCTCCTTCACCTCGCGCACGCCGTGCACCAGGATGACTTCCTCGAACTTCTCGTACGTTTCGGGGTCCCGGATCAGGCTCAGGAATGGCGCCACGCCCGTGCCCGTGGAGAACATGTACAGCCGCTTGGCGGGCAGCAGGTAGTCGATCAGCAGGGTGCCGGTGGGCTTCTTGCCCACCACGATGTGGTCGCCCACCTTGATGTGCTGCAGGCGCGAGGTCAGCGGGCCGTCGGGCACCTTGATGGACAGGAACTCCAGGTGTTCCTCGTAGTTGGGGCTCACGATGCTGTAGGCGCGCAGCAGGGGTTTGCCGTTTTCCCCGCGCAGGCCGATCATCGTGAAATGGCCGTTGGAAAAGCGCAGGGCGGTGTCGCGCGTGGTGGTGAAGGAGAAAAGTCGGTCTGTCCAGTGGTGGACCGTCAGGACGCGTTCTTCGAGAAAGGCGCTCATGGTGCTTGGGTCGGGAAAGTTGAAAAAAACAGGGGAAAACTGGCTGAAGTCCGCTCCCGGAGCGCGTCAGAACGCGATATCCAGGCCGGAAAGCTTGTGGCTCACAACCCTCCATTGTTCCGCATCTGGAAGTGGAGGCTTTCTTTTGGTGATTGTGGGCAGGCCCGGGGCCAGGTTTTTGTTGAATTCCAGGAAGGCAGCGAACTCCGCCGGCAGGTCCGTGTCCGCGTAGATGGCATTGGCCGGGCATTCGGGAATGCACACCGCGCAATCGATGCACTCGTCGGGATCGATCACCAGGAATTGCGGCCCTTCCTTGAAGCAGTCGACCGGGCATACGTCGACGCAATCGGTGTACTTGCACCGAATGCATGCGTCAGTGACAACGTGCGTCATATTGGGGCTCCTCATGCACCTTTTCGGGGGGTGCGAAAACACCATTGCGGACCATGGATGATTACGCTACATTCGCGATAAATGTAGTGATCACAACATTTAAGTTAAGTGAATGCTACACAAAATGCACTGAGCGTACAAGCATTTGAAAAGATGCAATGAATGGGCCGCACGATGACTGAACACACCAAGACCGATGGGCTTCCGGGCATGGATGCGCCGGATCTGCCGCAAGTGCTCGAGCGCGCCCGGCCCCGCAATGAGCGCATGAACGCGGCCAAGGTCGAGTGCAATGCGTGCCCGGTGCTGTGCCAGATTTCCGAGGGCCGCGCGGGGGCGTGCGACCGCTACGCCAACCACGCCGGGGTGCTGGTGCGGCTGGACCCGGTGGTGGTGCTGCGCAAGACCCTGGAGGCCGGCGAGGCCACGCTGGTGCCGTTCGCGGCGCGGGCCCAGGCCGCGCAGCAGAGCGGTGCGGATGCCGCCGCAAGCGATGCGGGGAGCGGGCCTTCCACACCGCCCGCGCCCTGGTCGGGCGACCTGCTGCTGAGCGAAGAGGTCTTCGTGACGGGCGTGGGTTCGTCCACCACCTATCCTGACTACAAGCCCGCGCCGTTCATCGTGGGCTCCCAGGTGCAGGGTGTAGACATGGTGACAGTGGTCACCGAAGGCATCTTCAGCTACTGCAGCTTCAAGGTGAAGATCGACACCGACCGCTTCCTCGGCTCCGAGCAGGCCAATGTGCGCTGCAAGGGCGAGGTGGTGGGCCACGTGACCACGGCGGAATACGGCTCGCAGATGCTGTCGCTCGGCGGCGTGCACCACCTGACCGGCGGCACCAAGAAGGAAGGCCGCGTCACCGCCGAGATGATGCAGCTGCTGGGCAACAAGCAGGCCGTGGAGTTCACCATCGACGGCGGCTCGCAGCTCGTGATCCAGGCCGGGCGCGCGCCCATCGTCAACGGCGTGGCCGAGCAGCGCATGCGCGTGGGCTGCGGCTCGGCCGCCATCGGCATCTTCGCGCGCCAGTTTTTCGGCCATGCGGATGAGGTGGTGGTGGTGGACGACCACATCACCGGCGTGTTGACCGAGCACCAGGCTGGGCGCTGCCTGGACATGAAGTCCTCTGGCATCCAGATGCGCGGGCGAAAGTCCACGCCGGGGCGCTATTTCCAGGTGGCGAATCCGGGAACGGGCTGGGGCGGCACCGACATCGCCGACCCGCTGGCCATCATCGAAGGCTGGGACCCCGAGGTGGCATGGCCCGGCCTGCGCCTGCTCATGACATCCACCACGGGCGAGCATGCCTGCTGGTATGTGCTGGACGGGCAGCTGAACCCGGTGGAGGCGCAGATGCCTTCCGAAGTGCGCCGCATCGTGGACCGCATCGGCGAGAACTGCGAGCCCTCGCTGGCTTCGGTGCTTTTCCTCGGCGGCGCGGGCGGCAGCCTGCGTGCCGGCGTCACCGAGAACCCCGTGCTGCTCACCCGCTCCATCAAGAATGCGCTGGTCAATGTGACCTGCGGCGGCGCGCCGGCCTATGTGTGGCCCGGTGGCGGCATCACGGTGATGGCCGACGTGCTGCGCATGCCCGACAACAGCTTTGGCACCGTGCCCACGCCCGCCATCGTGGCGCCCATCGAATTCAGCATGCGCCGCACCGACTACGAAGCACTGGGCGGCCATGCGGGGCAGATCCGCAGCCTGCGCGAGGTGCTGGAGCACGGCGCGTGGCACAACGACGGCGCGCCCCAGGCGCTGGCATGGCAGACGCTGCCGTCCGCCAACCCCTGGCCGCTGGGGCGCCCGCCCCTGCTGGGCTGAGCGGCACCGCCATGCAAGCCTGCCGCAATCCCCTGTCCGACGGCCGCTGGCATTTCCAGCACGGGCCCATGGATCTCGTCATCCAGGCGGAGGGCGCAGCCGATGCCGTGGCCCGGGCCCATGAGCGTGCCTGGGCGCGTTTCGAGGGTCTGCTGCAGGAACTGGTGGACGAGCTGCCAGCCCTGCGCGCGCCGGTGGAGGGGGGCGCCTGTCCTCTGCGCGGCGTGGTCGCGCGCCGCATGTGGACGGCCTGCAGGCCGTACCGCGCAGGCTTCATCACCGCGATGGCTGCGGTCGCGGGGTCGGTGGCGCAGGAGATCCTCGGGTGCTATGCCCAGGACGGCATTGGGCGGGCCTGGGTCAACAATGGCGGAGACATCGCGCTGCACCTGGCCCCCGGGCAGTCGGCCACCGTGGGGGTGTATTCCGACATCGCCGCGCTGGACGCCGCGCAATGGCGCCACGGGCTGGTCCTGGACGGAAAGATTCGCATCGACAGCGCCATGCCCGTGCGCGGTGTGGCCACCAGCGGCTGGCGCGGGCGCAGCCACTCGCTGGGCATTGCCGACAGCGTCACGGTGCTGGCCCGCACCGCGGCCGAGGCCGACGCCGCGGCCACGATCGTGGCCAATGCCGTCAATGTGGATGACGAACGCATCCTGCGCATGCCGGCATGGCGGGTCCGCGATGACAGCGATCTGGGTGCCATTCCTGTCACAGTGGATGTTCCGCCATTGCCTGCCGGGCTCGTGCATCGCGCGCTGGGGCAGGGGCTGCAAAAGGCGCAAGAATTGCAGGCACAGGGCCTGCTGTGGTTCGCCCTGCTCGCCTGCCAGGGCCAGTTCGTGGCCACCGCGGCGGCGCAGCCAGCGGCGGATGGCATGGCGCTGCCGGTGGAAATGGCGCCGCAGGCAGAAGTTGGTTCGGTATTTGCTTAACGAATTGCACAGGTTTCCAAAATGATCCAGATACGACGTGTTTTCACCCATCTCGAGGAAGTCCGGCATGAATTCGGGCCCGTGGCCGATGTGCCGCTGCTGCGCGGCGCCATCGGCGCGGTGCTGACAAACCCCTATTCCGGCCGGTATGAGCCGGACATCCTCCCGATGATGGACGCCCTGCAGGATGTGGGGCTGGACATGGCCCAGCGGCTGCTCAAGGCCATGGCCGTGCCCGCCGAGCGCATCGCGACCTACGGCAAGGGCGCCATCGTCGGGGCCGCCGGCGAGCTGGAGCATGGCGCGCTGTGGCACGTGCCCGGCGGCTATGCCATGCGCGAGCTGCTGGGCTGGAAGGGCGACCGCAACGCCTATGCCAAGGGCCAGGCGGAAAAGAAGACCGGGCAGCCCGCCAATGCCCTGTCCATCGTGCCTTCCACCAAGAAGGTCGGCGGCCCCGGCGCGGCGCTGGATGTTCCGCTCACCCACATCAACGCCAGCTACGTGCGCAGCCACTTCGATGCCATCGAGGTGCGCGTTCCCGGAGCGCCCGCGTCCGATGAAATCGTCTTCATCCTCGCCATGACCACGGGCGCGCGCATCCATGCCCGCGTCGGCGGGCTCAAGGCCGCCGACATCAGCCAATGGGACGGCCTGCGCTGAAGGCGTCAGGCCCGCTGCCGCGCCCACAAGAAAACCAAGGAGCAACACATGCCAGCCAAGATCCGGAAAATCATTGTCCAGACGGATGAAGTCCGCGTGGAGATGGGGCGCGACGTGCAGCCCCCCGTGCGCAAGGCCCTCGCCATGGCCGTGATCGACAACCCCTTTGCGGGCCGCTATGTCGAGAACCTCGACGAGCTGGTGGCCATCGGCGAGGAGCTGGGGGCCCTGCTGGGCGCCCGCTGCGTCGCCGCGCTGGGCATCGAGCCGGGCCAGGCGCAGAGCTATGGCAAGGCCGCCATCGTGGGCGAGGCGGGAGAACTGGAGCATGCCGCCGCCATCCTGCACCCCAAGCTGGGCGCCCCGCTGCGCGTGGCGGTGGAAAAAGGCGCCGCGCTGGTGCCGTCGAGCAAGAAGATCGGTGGCCTGGGCACGGCCATCGACGTGCCCCTGGGCCACAAGGACGCGGCCTACGTGCGCAGCCATTTCGACGCCATGGAGGCCCGCGTGGCCGACGCGCCGCGGGCCAACGAAATCGTCGTCGCCGTCGTCGTGACGGACGGCGGCCGGCCGCTGCCCCGCGTGGGCGGCCTCAAGGCGTCCGAAATCCAGGGTACGGACGGGCTGCGCTGAGCGCGGTCCCCGGCACTACCATCACCCACCACCATCCCCCCTGTCTCCCCAACCCACCTTTCAGGAGTTTCCCCATGACGATGCGACGAAACCTCATGCGTGCCACGGCTGCGGCCGCGCTGGCCATCACGCTGGCCCCTGTGCACGCCCAGGATGTCATCAAGATTGGCGAGATCAACAGCTACAAGGCGCAGCCCGCCTTCCTGGAGCCCTACAAGAAAGGCATGGAGCTGGCCGTTGACGAGATCAATGCCGCGGGCGGCGTGCTGGGCAAGAAGGTCCAGCTGGTCATCCGCGATGACAACGGCAACCCCGGCGACGCGGTCCGGGCCGCCGAGGAGCTGGTGTCCCGCGAGAAGGTCGATGTGCTCACGGGGTCCTTCCTGTCGCACGTGGGGCTGGCGCTGACGGACTTCGCCAAGCAAAAGAAATTCTTCTTTCTGGCCGGCGAGCCGCTGACCGACAAGATCGTGTGGCAGAACGGCAACCGCTACACCTACCGCCTGCGCCCCTCCACGTACATGCAGGTGTCGATGATGGTGCCCGAGGCCGTCGCCCTGAAGAAGAAGCGCTGGGCGCTGGTCTACCCCAACTATGAATACGGCCAGTCGGCCGTGGCCACCTTCAAGCAGCTGCTCAAGGCGGCCCAGCCGGACGTGGAATTCGTCGTCGAGCAGGCGCCGCCGCTGGGCAAGGTCGACTCGGGCAGCGTGGTGCAGGCCCTGGCCGATGCCAAGCCCGATGCGATCTTCAACGTGCTTTTCGGTGCCGACCTCTCCAAGTTCGTGCGCGAAGGCAACACGCGGGGCCTGTTCAAGGACCGTGAGGTGGTCAGCCTGCTGACGGGCGAACCGGAGTACATGGACCCGCTCAAGGACGAGGCGCCCAACGGCTGGATCGTCACGGGATATCCCTGGTACGGCATCCAGACGCCCGAGCACAAGGCCTTCCAGACGGCCTACCAGGGCAAGTTCAACGACTACCCGCGCCTGGGCTCCATCGTGGGCTACAGCGCCATCAAGTCGCTGGCCGAGGGCATGAAGAAAGCCGGCTCCACCGACACCGAAAAGCTCGTGGTCGCGTTCAAGGGCCTGCAGGTGCCCACACCCTTCGGCCCCATCGTCTACCGGGCCGAAGACAACCAGTCCACCATGGGCGGCTACGTGGGCCGCACCAAGAACGAGGGCGGCAAGGGCGTGATGGTGAACTACCGCTACGTGGACGGCAGCAAGGTGCAGCCCAGCAACGACGAAGTCAAGAAGATGCGCCCCGCGGATTGAGTCGCAACCCTCCCTGAGACGCTTCGCGTCTTCCCCCTTCTGCCGTGCTGTGCGCGGGAAGGGGGCGCCGTCCCCGCTGCGGGGCGGCCCTTGCTCGGCTGCCCTGGCCTGGGGTGCGCCAGTTTCATAGGCTGTGGGCGGCGCGTAGGTAGCGCCGTGGAGACCTGAGATGGGTTTTTCGAGTTTTATCGTTCAACTGCTCAACGGATTGGCGGGGGCTTCCTCGCTGTTCCTGGTGGGCGCCGGGCTCTCGCTGATCTTCGGCGTCACGCGCATCGTGAATTTCGCGCATGGCTCGTTCTTCATGGTGGGCATCTACGTCGCCTACTCGCTGGTGGCCAAGCTGGGCACGGGCCTGGGTTTCTGGCCCGCGCTGCTGCTGTCGGCCGTGGTGGTCGGCGCGCTCGGCGCACTGGTCGAGGTGGTGCTGCTGCGCCGCATCTACAAGGCGCCCGAACTGTTCCAGCTGCTGGCCACCTTCGCGCTCGTGCTGGTGATCAAGGATGCCGCGCTCTGGATCTGGGGCCCCGAGGAGCTGCTCGGCCCGCGCGCGCCGGGCCTGTCGGGCTCGGTGGACATCCTGGGGCGGCAATTCCCCTCGTACGACCTGTTCCTGATCGTGGTGGGGCCGGTGGTGCTGGGCCTTTTGTGGCTGCTGCTCACCCGCACCCGCTGGGGCACGCTGGTGCGCGCCGCCACGCAGGACCGCGAGATGGTCAGCGCGCTGGGCGTGAACCAGGCCTGGCTGTTCACGGCGGTGTTCGCGCTCGGCGCCCTGCTGGCGGGCCTGGGTGGCGCGCTGCAGCTGCCGCGCGAACCCGCCACGCTGGAGATGGACCTGAACACCATCGGCGCCGCGTTCGTGGTGGTGGTGGTGGGCGGCATGGGGTCCATCCCGGGCGCCTATGTGGCGGCCCTGCTGATCGCGGAGATCAAGGCCGTGTGCATCTGGCTGGGCGTGGTGGAGATCCTCGGCTACAGCGTCTCCTTCTCCAAGCTCACCCTGGTGGTGGAGTTCCTCGTGATGGCGGTGGTGCTGGTGGTGCGCCCCTGGGGACTGATGGGCCGTCCGCAGGGCGTGAGCCGCAACACGGGCCTGCCGGAGACACCGCTGCGCGCGCCCGACCGCTGGTTCAAGCTCGGCGGCGTGGCCCTGGTGGCCGTGCTGGTGCTGCTGCCGCTGCTCACGGCCGGCTCGCCGTACCTCACCGTGCTGTTCATCGACCTCTTGATCGCCGCGCTGTTCGCGGCCAGCCTGCACTTCATCATGGGCCCGGCGGGCATGCACTCGTTCGGCCATGCGGCCTACTTTGGCCTGGGTGCCTACGCGGCGGCGCTGCTGGTGCGCTCTGCGGGCATTCCCATGGAGCTGGCCCTGGTGCTGGCACCGCTCGCGGCCGCGGCGGGCGCGCTCATCTACGGCTGGTTCTGCGTGCGGCTGTCGGGTGTGTACCTGGCCATGCTCACGCTGGCCTTCGCGCAGATCACCTGGGCCATCTGCTACCAGTGGGACGGCTTCACCGGCGGCAGCAACGGCCTCACCGGCGTGTGGCCGGCGGCCTGGCTGTCGGACAAGCGCAACTACTACTACCTCACACTGGCACTGGTCGTGGGGGGCGTGCTGCTGCTGCGCCGCATCCTGTTCTCGCCGTTCGGCTATGCGCTGCGCGCAGGCCGTGATTCGGTGCTGCGCGCCGATGCCATCGGCATCGACGTCAAGCGCATGCAGTGGACGGCCTTCGTGATCGCCGGGCTGTTCGCGGGCCTGGGCGGCGCGCTGTTCGCGTTTTCCAAGGGCAGCATCTCGCCCGAGACGCTGCACGTGGGCCGGTCGGTCGATGGCCTGGTGATGGTGCTGCTGGGCGGCATCCAGACACTGGCGGGCCCCGTGGTGGGCGCCGTCACGTTCACCTGGCTGCACGACACTGTGGCGCGCAACACCGATTACTGGCGCGCCATGCTGGGCGCCATCATCCTGATCCTGGTGCTGCTGTTCCCCCAGGGCATTGCGGGGGCCATCAAGCAGCTCTTCGACAACCGGCGCGAAGCCGATATCAACAAGCAGGAGGGCAAGGCATGAGCTTGCTCAAAGTCACGGGCCTGGGCAAGTCCTTTGGCGGCGTCAAGGCCGTCGATGGCATCCATTTCGAGCTGGCCGCCGGCGAACTGCTGGCACTCATCGGCCCCAACGGCGCCGGCAAGTCCACCACCTTCAACATGGTCAACGGCCAGCTGGCGGCGGACGCGGGCTCGATCCAGCTCCACGGCCAGGAGCTCGTGGGCCGCAAGCCGCGCGACATCTGGCGCATGGGCGTGGGCCGCACCTTCCAGATCGCAGAAACCTTCGCCTCCCTCACCGTGGTGGAGAACGTGCAGATGGCGCTGATCTCCCACGACAGCCGCCTTTTCGCGATGTGGCGCAAGGCGGCCGACCACAAGCGAGAAGAAGCCCTGGCGCTGCTGGACCAGGTGGGCATGAAGTCCCAGGCCGACCGCCCCTGCAGCGTGCTGGCCTATGGCGATGTGAAGCGCGTAGAGCTGGCCATCGCCATGGCCAACGCGCCCAAGCTGCTGCTCATGGACGAGCCCACGGCCGGCATGGCGCCCAAGGAGCGCAACGAACTCATGGCGCTCACCAAGCAGCTCGTGATCGACCGCGGCATGGCCGTGCTGTTCACCGAGCACAGCATGGACGTGGTGTTCGCGTACGCCGACCGCATGATCGTGCTGGCGCGCGGGCGGCTCATCGCCGAGGGCAAGCCCCTGGAGCTGCGCGACCACCCCAAGGTGCAGGAGGTGTACTTCGGCACCGGCAAGACCTTCGAGAAGAAAACGGCAGCCGCTGCTGCGGAGGCCGCATGAGCATGACGACCAACGAAACCAAAGAAGTGCTGCTGCAGGCCCAGGGGCTGCAGGCCTGGTACGGCGCCGCGCAGATCCTGTACGACGTGGATCTGGACGTCCGCCGGGGCGAGGTCGTGGCCCTGATGGGCCGCAACGGCGCGGGCAAGTCCACCACGCTCAAGACGCTGATGGGCATGCTCGCCAAGCGCAAGGGCCAGATCCGGTTCATGGGCCAGGACATCTCCAGGAGCGACCCGCACGATGCGGCGCGCCTGGGCCTGGGCTTCGTGCCCGAGGACCGCCGCGTGTTCACCGACCTCACGGTGATGGAAAACCTGGAGGTGGGGCGCCAGCCCGCCCGCAGCTGGCCCGATGGCACGGCAGCCCCGGTGTGGACACCCGAGCGTCTCTTCAAACTGTTCCCCAACCTGGGCGAAATGCCCCAGCGCCCGGGCGGGCGCATGAGCGGCGGCGAACAGCAGATGCTGACCGTGGCCCGCACGCTCATGGGCAACCCCTACCTGGTGCTGCTGGACGAACCCTCCGAAGGCGTGGCGCCCGTGATCGTGGAGCAGATGGCGCACATGATCCTGGAGCTCAAGGAACAGGGCGTGAGCATCCTGCTGTCCGAGCAGAACATGCACTTTGCCGAACTGGTGTCCGACCGCGCCTATGTGCTGGAGAAGGGGCAGATCCGCTACCAGGCCACGATGGCGGAGCTGGCGGCGAACGAAGAGGTTCGCCGCGCCTACCTCAGCGTATAGCGCCATGGCCGCTGCCCGCCCGCCCATGGCGCGGCCAGGGCCGGGGGTGGCGGCTATGACGGATTCACAACACCTCGCGGAAATGGTTGCACAGCCGCTTCGCTTGCAGGGAAACTTGCGCCTTTGATGTAAGGAGCGTTTCATGAAGTTTCGTGGGATGGAGGATGGGAGCATCGACCGCCGGGTGGTGCTGACGGCCCTGGCCGCCGCCGCTCTGGGAGCCGCTGGCCCGGCAGCGGCCGAGACCGGGGTGACGGACACCCGCATCAAGGTGGGGCAGTCGGCCGTTTTCACGGGGCCGGCCAAGGATTTCGGGGTGGACTACAAGGCCGGCATCGTGCTGGCGTTCGACAAGGCCAACAAGACCGGCGGGGTGCACGGGCGTGCGCTGGAACTCGTCTCGCACGACGACGCCTATGAGCCCAAGAAGACCGCCGAGAACACCACGCGCCTCATCGAGGAGGACAAGGTGTTCGCGCTGATCGGCTACGTGGCCACGGGCAACCTGATCGCGGCCATGCCCATCGCCGAGAAGGCGGGCGTGCCCATGTTCGCGCCGCTGGTGGGCACGACCTCGTTCCGCACCAACCACAACCGCCACCTGTTCCACGTGCGCGCCAGCTACGAGACCGAGCTGCGCAAGATCGTGGGCCACCTGGCCACCCTGGGCATCAACAACATTGCCGTCATCTACCAGAACAGCGCGTTCGGCAAGTCCAACCTCGAGACCTGCCTGCAGATCGCGCAGGGCCTGAAGGTGAAGGTGGTGGAATCCGTGCCCATGGAGATCGCCGCCACCGACGCCAAGCCCCAGGTTGCCACGCTCACCAAGGCCCAGCCCGGTGCCGTGGTGATGATCATGGCCGGCAAGATGGTGGAAGTGTTCCTGCGCGACTACCGTGCCAGCGGCAGCGCGGCGCCGCTGTACACCATTTCCGTCGGCATCACCGACGCGCCGGGATCTGCGCAGCGCCTGAACGGCGGCATCGAAGGGCTGGTGACCGCCAGCATCGTGCCGTCGCCCCAGTCCAGCCGCATGCCCATCGTGGCGGACTACCGCAAGGACCGCGCCGACGCCGGCGAGAAGATCGACAGCTACACCATGCTGGAAGGCTACATCGCCGCGCGCGTGTTCGTCGAAGGCCTCAGGCGCGCGGGCCGCAACCTCACGCGCGATGGCTTCATCAAGGCCATGGAGGACATGGGGACGACCAAGCTCGGCGACTTCCCGCTGCAATACGGCCCGGGTAACCACAATGGCTCCAACTTCGTGGACCTGGAGATGTACACGCGCTCGGGCACCTTGAAGCGCTGAAGGCCAGGAGTCCGTTCGCCCCATGCACGCCACCCCCAGCGCCACGGCCACCGTCAACGGCCAGCCCTGCGCACTGCCCGCCACCGGCGCGGACGGCGCCACGCTGCTGCACGTGCTGCGCAACGACCTGCAGCTCAACGGCCCCAAGTACGGCTGTGGCCTGGGGCAGTGCGGCGCGTGCACGGTGCTGGTGGACGGCGTGGCCGCGCGGGCCTGTGTGATCCCCGCGCGGGGCGCGGCGGGGCGCGACGTGACCACGCTGGAGGGGCTGCCGGCGCGCTGCGGCCAGGCCGCGGGGCTGCACCCGGTGCAGCAGGCCTTCATCGACGAGCAGGCCGCGCAATGCGGCTATTGCCTGAGCGGCATGGTGATGATGGCCGTGGCCCTGCTGGAGCGCAACGCCGACCCCGACGAGGCCGCCATCCGCCGCGAACTGGCCAGCAACCTGTGCCGCTGCGGCACCCATGTGGAGATCATCCGCGCCGTGTTGCGCGCGGCCGTGCTGATGCGGGAGGCCAGGGCATGAGCACCACGCCCGCCGGCGCCTTGCCATTGCGCGCCCACGCACCCCTGACCCGCGCTGACTTCCATGCCGCGCAGGGTGTGCTGCTGGTGGTGCGCAACCCGCCGCCCGGGCCGCCGCCCGTCAAAGGCCAGCCCGCGCTGGTGGCGGGCAATCCGGCCGAGGGGGTCGAAATCCTGATTGCCGTGTGGGACGACGGCAGCGTGACCGCGCTCAACGGTCACGTCGACCTGGGCACGGGCATCCGCACGGCGCTGGCGCAGATCGTGGCCGAGGAACTCGATGTGCCGCTGGCCCGGGTGCACATGGTGCTGGGCGACACCGCGCGCGCGCCCAACCAGGGTGCGACCATCGCCAGCGCTTCGATCCAGATCCACGCCAGGCCGCTGCGCATCGCTGCGGCGCAGGCGCGCCACTGGCTGGTGGCGCGCGCCGCCGCGCGCCTGGGCGTGGCGGCCGACACCCTGCGGGTGCAGGCCGGGGTGGTGCAGGCGGCCGCCGAACCGGCGCGCCAGGTGGCCTATGGCGAACTGCTCGCTGGCGCGCACACCACCCTGGAGCTCGCCGAGGCCACGCCCACCAAGCCCGCGGCCGACTACACCGTGGTCGGGCAGCCGGTGCCGCGCGTGGACATCCCCGCCAAGGTCAGCGGCGAGCTGGTCTTCGTGCACGACATGCGCGTGCCCGGCATGCTGCATGGGCGCGTGGTGCGCCCGCCGTATGCGGGCGCCGACCATGGCGACTTCATCGGCAACACGCTGGAATCGGTGGACCAGTCGTCCATCGCCCACATCCCGGGCATCCGCGCGGTGGTGGTGATCCGCGACTTCGTGGGCATCGTCGCCGAGCGCGAGGAGCAGGCCGAGCAAGCCCTGCGCGAGCTGAAGGTGCAGTGGAAGCACTGGCCCGGTTTCCCGCGCCAGGACAGCGCTGAAGCGGTGGAGCAGGCCATTCGCGCCAACCCCGCCACCCAGCGCCGCCTGGTGGACGAGGGCGATGTGGATGCCGCGCTGGCCGCTGCCGACCAGCCCATGCCGCGCACCTATGTGTGGCCCTACCAGCTGCACGGCTCCATCGGCCCCTCGTGCGCGGTGGCCGAGTGGCGCCAGGACGAAACCTCGGGCCGTGCCCGCATGGCCGTCTGGGCCGGCACGCAGAACCCCCATGTGCTGCGCGCCGACCTGGCCCGGCTGATGGGCCTGGCCGACGTGGACATCGACCTGGTGCGCATGGAGGCTGCGGGTTGCTACGGCCGCAACGGGGCCGACGACGTGGCGGCCGATGCTGCGCTGCTCTCGCGCGCCGTGGGGGCGCCCGTGCGCGTGCAGCTCACGCGCGAGCAGGAGCACCTGTGGGAGCCCAAGGGCACGGCCCAGCTCATGCAGGTGCGTGGCGGGCTCAACGCCGATGGCTCGGTGGCGGCCTACGACTTCGAGACCTCCTACCCCTCCAACGGCGCGCCCACGCTGGCCCTGCTGCTCACGCGCACCATCGAGCCCGTGGCCCAGGCCTACGAGATGGGCGACCGCACCGCGCGCCCGCCCTACGGTTACGAGAACCTGCGCGTGGCCGTGAACGACATGGCGCCCATCGTGCGGGCCTCGTGGCTGCGCGGCGTCTCGGCGCTGCCCAACTCGTTCGCGCACGAGTCGTATGTGGACGAGCTGGCCACGGCGGCGGGCGTGGACCCGGTCGAATTCCGCCTGCAGCTGCTGAACGATCCGCGCGCGGCCGAGCTCGTGCAGGCCACGGCGGAAAAGGCGGGCTGGGTGCGCCGCACCGGCCCCTTGCAGCGCGGGCTGGACGGCGACTGGGTGCAGGGCCAGGGCTTTGCCTACGCGCGCTACATCCACAGCAAGTGGCCGGGCTTTGGCGCCGCCTGGGCGGCCTGGGTGGCCGACGTGGACGTGAACCGGAAGACCGGCGAGGTGCATGTGCGCCGCGTGGTCGTGGGGCACGATGCGGGCCTCATGGTCAACCCGGCCGGCGTGGAGCACCAGGTGCACGGCAACGTGGTGCAGACCACCAGCCGCGCGCTCAAGGAGCAGGTGCGCTTCGACCCCGTCACGCAGGCGGTGGACACGCGCGAATGGGGCAGCTACCCGATCCTGAGCTTCCGCGAGGTGCCGGTCATCGAGGTCATGCACATGCCCCGGCAGGACGAGGCGCCGCTGGGTGCGGGCGAGTCGTCCTCCGTACCCGGCACGGCGGCCATCGCCAACGCGATCTTCGACGCCACGGGTGTGCGCTTTCGCGCGCCGCCCTTCACGCCCGAGGTGGTGCGCGCCGGGCTCAATCCGCTGCCGGGCAACGCCGGTGCGGGAGATGCGGGCACGGCAGGCACCGCCACCACGCAGCCTGCCGACGTGCTGCCCACCCTGGAACTGCCAGCGCCTACCGTGCCCGCCACCGCCACGTGGCCGCGCCAGCGCAGCCCCTGGGCGCGTGCACTGGCCCTGGCCGCGGGTGGCCTGGCCATGGGCGCCGCGCTGCTGGGCTGGCGCCCGTCCATCGCGCCCGTGGTGCAGACGGCGGGCGGTGCGGCGGTGTACAACGCCGCCACCATCGAGCGCGGCCGCCTGCTGGCCGCCGCGGGCGACTGCGTGGTCTGCCATACCGCGCCCGGCGGCACGCCCAACACGGGCGGGCGCGGCATGGAAACGCCGTTCGGCACCGTCTACACCACCAACCTCACGCCCGACGCCGAGACCGGCATCGGCCGGTGGTCGTTCAGCGCCTTCCAGCGCGCCATGCGCGAGGGCATCTCGCGCGACGGCCGCCACCTGTACCCGGCGTTCCCGTACACCTCGTTCGCGAAGATGAGCGACGACGACCTCACGGCGGTCTACGCCTACCTCATGGCGCAGCCCGCCGTGCGCGCCGAGGTGCCCGCCACCCGACTTGCATTCCCCTTCAGCGTGCGCCCGCTCATGGCTGGATGGAACGCGCTGTTCCACGACGCCACGCCCTGGAAGCCCGACCCCGCGCGCCCGCCCGAGTGGAACCGGGGCGCCTACCTGGTACAGGGCGTGGGCCACTGCGGCGCCTGCCACACGCCGCGCAATGCGCTGGGCGCGGAGCAGGGCGGGGCGGCCTTCCTGTCGGGCGCGCTCATTGACGGGTGGGAGGCCCCCGCGCTCACCGGCTTGTCCAAGGCACCCGTGCCCTGGAGCGCCGAGTCGCTCTACGGCTACCTGCGCCACGGCCACAGCGCGCAGCACGGCAGCGCCTCCGGCCCCATGGCGCCCGTGGTGCGCGAGCTGGCGCACCTGCCCGACGGCGACATCCGCGCCATGGCCACCTACCTCGCCTCGTTCACGGCCGCCACCGAGCCTGCCGCCGACGCGGCGCGGGCCCGCGCCACGGCGGCCGTGGCCCAGGCCGCCGCGCTCGCGCCCCAGCCCGGCTCCGCGCAGCGCCTGTTCAACGGCGCTTGCGCCGCCTGCCACCACGACGGCGACGGGCCGAAGCTGCTGGGCGTGAACATTCCGCTGGCCCTCAACAGCAACCTGCACAGCGACCGGCCCGACAACCTGCTGCAGGTCATCGTGCACGGCATCCGCGAACCCGCCGCGCGCGACATCGGCTTCATGCCCGGCTTTGGCCACGCGCTCAGCGACGCGCAGATCACCGAGCTGGCAGGCTACATGCGCCAGCGCTACGCCCCCGGGCGCCCGGCGTGGCGTGATGTGCCCGAGGCGCTGGCCCGTGTGCGGGCGGGGCCTGCGCATCCTTAGACTGACGATCTCGCAGAACCGCTCTGGGCGAGCGTCAACACGTTTTGAAGCTTTTTGGTGCTGAGGCGCTAGTGGAATATGCGCAAGCAGCTATCAAAAATAGAGCGACCGCAGGTGCAATGTTCGGCCCGACAATCGGGCTGCACCACCGCCCAGACACCATGACACCTGTCGCTCCCCTGCCATCGCACAGCGTCATACTCACCCCGCACCGGCGCGCGCAGCGCATAGGCGGGGCCGCAACGCTGGCCCTGTGTTGTCTGGCCCTCACGGCCTGCGGGCCGGATGTGCAGGGGTCGCCCAAGCCGCCCCCGGCGTTTGGCCCCGTGCAGAGCAGCTGGTTCGGCTGCCCGTCGCTGCAAGGGGTGTACGCCTGGCCGCCGGTGGAGCCCGGTGGTGTGCGGGGCAGCCTGCCGTTTTTCACCGGTTCGCCGGAGATGCAGGTCTGGGTACAGCAGCAGCGCGGCGAAACCACGCTGCGCACGCGCACCGTCAACCGCGCGCGCAATGTGCGTACCTCGCTCACCCGGCAGTGGAGTCTGGTCACCTACGGCGGCGCGCAGGCCCGCTGCAGCTCCGGCATGCTCGACCTTGTCCCGCAGACCGTGCCGCCGGACAAGGAGCCTGGGGCCTCGGGCGTGCTGCAGGGTTTCAGGCTGGCGCTGCTCAAGGATGGCGGGCTGGCCGTGGGCAAGCGCACCGTCAGCACGGGCAACAAGGGCTCGTACTTCTCGTGGGGCGGGCAGTCCTACGGCAGCTACGACGCGCCCGATGTGGAGACCTGGACCTGGCTCAAGCTGGCCCGCACCGCTGCGGGGGACAGCGAGCCGCCGGTCATAGACGCCTACGTGCCCGGGGCCACCTCCCCTTAGGCTTTTTGATTGCAGAGCGGCGCGCGAAAAAGGCCGCGAACTTCCCCGTTTATCGCGCCACCGCCTGCGCTGCCGCCTCGGCACAGTGACATCGGGGCTTGGTCCATGGTGGGGCAGGCCCGGGCGCCCGCATTGTTGTGGCAGGCGCCCACGTCATCGGCCTGCCCAAGCAGCGGCCGTCCACTGTCGTTCAAGGAGAAGACCATGCCCGCTAGTGAACTGGAAATCCACGAGATCGTGCTGCGATTGCTGCGTGAAGGCTATGCCGCCCTGACCGTCGCCCAACGCAGGGTGGTAGACACGCTGATGGCGGTGTGCTGACGCGCCACGCGGCCATTCAAAGTCAATTTTGAATCTTTTAGGGCCCTAGCGCTGGCCCCGATTGCACTGGTGGCTACTAAAAATGTAGCAATTGCAATTCGGCTCGCATGGCCCGCGCAATGAGGCGCATGTCATGGTCGCTGACGGAGAGCAGCCCAAAGCGGAACTTGCTGCCCCAGCGCTGGCGGTCGTCCACAAATTCAAAATCGTCCAGCAGCGGCGCAATCGCCGCCTCACGTGCAGGCACATAGGCCACGTCCCGCCGCGACGGCACAAACCCGCCGCCCATGTCAAACGCATACGGCGCGCCCGGCAGCACGAGGCCGATGGAGACAAACGCCTGCAGCCGGTCCTTGCCCCCCATGGTGACCGTGGGCGCGTAGTAGGCCACGCGGTCTCCCGGCTGGATGCGCCTGAGCGGCGCGGCCTTGCCATGGCACACCTGCATGTAGCCGGCGCCCGGCTCGGCGCAGCCCCGGCGGGCGTGCTGGGCACTGGCCACGGCGATCCAGTTGCGGCGCGCTGGGGCGCCAGAGGTTGCCGCCGACACGGACGTTTCCATGCGCACGGGCTCGGCATCCGGCCAAAGGGTGTGTTGCAGCACGGCGTCGGTCATGAGAAAAGCTCCTGGTCAAAGAAGCCACCGATGGTGCGGGCGGGCTGCTGACACCGCAGTGTCAGTACCCTTGCAGCATCTCCTGCGTTGGGTACACGAGCCGTCAGACCAGCTGCACCCACTGCCACAGCGCGAACCCGCCCAGCAGCAGCGCCGATGCCTGGTTGATGCGCTGGCGCCAGGCCGGCGTGAAGCGCCGCCGCTGGTACGCGATCGCGCCGGTCAGCAGCAGCCACCACGCCGCGGAGCCCGCCAGCACGCCCGCCACCATCCACAGCGGTGACGGCATGGCCTGCCGGCCACCGCCCAGCGACCCAAACACCGCGATGAACGACACGATGGTGGCCGGGTTGGCCAGCGTGAGCGCAAAGGTGCCCGCCGCCAGGCCCAGCAGGCCGCGCGCATCGCGCGCCGGGGCGGCGGTGTGGGCTACCGGCGCATGCCAGGTGCGCCAGGCCAGCACCAGCAGCAGCGCGCCGCCGCCCAGCGCGAGCGGTGTCTTGGCGCTGGCCAGCAGGTCGATCAGCCAGCGCACGCTGAAGGCGCCGATGGCGCCGTACACCGCGTCCGCGGCAGCGGCGCCCAGGCCGGTGGCCAGCCCGGCCGCCAGGCCCCGCTCCAGGGTGCGCTGCATCGTCAGCAGGCCGATGGGCCCCACGGGGGCCGCGATGAGGACGCCAATGAGGGCGGCTTGAAGAAAGAGGGTGAGTGGTGCGAAGTCCATGCACCGATGCTAGGGGGGCGCCTTGCGAAGGAGAATGCTGAAAATTTGGTATTTTTCAATTCTGGTTTCCTATTTTTCTGCATTTACTCAAAAAGGCGCTCCATGGAAGTCGATGACAAGGCCTGGCGGCTCATCACCGCGCTGCAGGCCGACGGGCGTGCATCCCTCAAGGACCTGGCGCACACGGTCGGGCTGTCGGTGCCCGCCACGCTGGAGCGCCTGCGGCGCCTGCAGGAGGCCGGGGTGGTGCGTGGCGTGCATGCCGACATTGACCCCGCCCAGGTCGGCTACGGCGTGCGGGCGGTGGTGGGCATCAACGTGCCGCAGCCCGGCAAGAAGGCGCTGATCGACAAGCTGCGCCAATCCGCGCGGGTGCTGGAATGCCACCATGTCAGCGGCAACGATTCGTATGTGCTGCAGGTGGTGGCGCGCGACCTGCCGGATCTGGAGCGTTTCCTGGGCGACATCAATGGCTATGGAGAAACACGCACTTCCATCGTGTTCTCCACGCCGATACCGCTGCGCGGCCTGGCCCGCCCCGAGGTGGGTTGTTGATCCAGTGGCGGGGCCCGGGGCGTCAGGCCATCAGAACGTCACCTTGACCGACGGCGCGCTGCGCTGCGCCTCGCCGTGGAACACCGCCTCGATGTTGTTGCCGTCCGGGTCCAGCACAAAGGCGGCGTAGTAGCCGGGGTGGTACGGCCGCTCGCCCGGGGCGCCATTGTCCGTGCCGCCATGGGCAAGGGCGGCCTGGTGGAATGCCTCCACCATGGCGCGGTCCCGGGCCTGGAAGGCCAGGTGGTGCCGGCCCGTGAGATGGCCCTGGGCGGCGGCGCTGTCGGCGGTGGAGACAAACAGCTCATCCGCCCAGAAGTACCCTTCGCCCGTGCCGCCCATCGGCACCTGGAGCGCCTTGAACACGGCGGTGTAGAAGGCCTGGCTGGCCGGCAGGTCGCGCACGACCAGCTGGATGTGGTCGATGAGGCGGCCCCTGTGCAGTTCCTGTGTTTCCATGCGGTTGTCCTTTCTTCAAGACAGTGCGTGAAGACCCACGCGGTTGCCATCCAGGTCATGGATGTGCGCGAAGAACCCCATGCCCGGCGGCAGTGCCTGGCGCGGCAGGGCCACGCGGCCGCCCTGGGCCACCGCGCGCTCCAGCGCGGCGTCGAGCGAGGGTGATGCATCGAGGTACACCAGTGTGCCACCGCCAGAAACCTGCGGTGCCGTGGGGCCCATCATCAGCGCGCCCCCCGCGCCATCGGCCGCGGGGTCGTAGGCAAACACGGCGCCTTCGCTCGGGCCCATGTTCTCGCGGCGCATGGGCTGGCCCAGCACGGCTTCATAAAAGGCCTGGGCGCGGTCCAGCTGGGTGGTGGGGATCTCGAACCAGGCGACGGCGTTTTTCATGGGGGCTCCTTGTGTGTGAAAGAAAGAAGCCCTGATGGTGATCGGGGGCTGCTGACAGCGGCGTGTCAGCAGCCTGTCACGCGGCATCACATCGCCGGGGTGGGCGCCGACGCAGCCACCTGCGCACGAAACGCGCGGGGTGACAGGCCCGCATCGCGCGTGAAGGCACGCGTGAAGTACGCCGGGTCCGCATAGCCCAACGTGTAGGCGATGGTGGCCACGCCCAGATGGGTGTAGGCCAGGTTGCGCCGCGCCTCGCGCATCAGGCGCGCCTCAATGAGGCGCTGGGCCGATACCCCGGTGGTGGCGCGGGCCACCCGGCTCAGGTGCGTGGGCGATACGGCCAGCGCGCGCGCATAGTCCGCCACCTGCCAGTGCTCCAGAAAATGCGCCTCGATCAGCGCCTCCAGCCGCTGCACCAGGCTGGACTCTGGCGCCGCGGTGTCGCCCGGGCTGTGCTCTTCCATGGCGCGGGCCACCCAGCCCAGCAGCGTGGCGCTCAGGCCCCGCAGCACCAGCGCACGCGCCTTGGCGCGGCCCGAGAACTCCTGCCAGATCTGGCCCATGGCCTGGTGCAGTTCAGGCGGCGCAGGCGCCACGGCGGGCCGCGCCAGGTCGCGCCGCACATCGCCCACGCGCACAAAAATCTCGTCCATCAGTTCATCGGCCAGCGTGGCCACCCAGCCCTGCGTGTGCTGCGTGAAGCGAAACGCATGCACGTGCCCCTGCGGCACGTTGATGAGCGCACCCGCAAACAGCGCAATCCGCTCGCCATCCAGGTGCGCCACGCCCCCGCCCGAGGTGATCAGCAGCACCTGGTGCAGCCGCGTGTGCCGGTGCGGCGCCAGCTCCCAGTCGTGCAGCACCGAGCGCTCGGCAATTGTCTCGCAGTGCAATACATCGGGCAGGTGTTGCGACTCGCCGAACAGGCTGTACGAGTGGATGGTTCCGATGTTCGAAAAGTGCATGTTCTGGCTCCATCCGTCCATTCAACGCGGCGACTGTGCCACGTATCTTTGGGTGGTCCGTTTGACCCATGTCATGAACGCACCAACCACTACAGGAGACACCATGAAAACCCAGGTCTGCATCATCGGCGGAGGCCCCTCGGGCCTCATGCTCTCCCAGCTCTTGCACCTCAAGGGCATAGCCACCATCGTGCTGGAGCGCCAAAGCCGCGAATACGTGCTGGGCCGCATCCGCGCCGGCGTGCTGGAGCACGGCTTCGCCGCACTCATGCGCGAGGCCCAGTGCGGCGAGCGCATGGACAAGGAGGGCGAGATCCACGACGGCTTCATCATCGCCCACGACGGCAAGATGGAACGGGTCGATTTGCACAAGTACAGCGGTGGTAGCTCGGTGGTGGTGTACGGCCAGACCGAGCTGACGCGCGACCTGTATGAAGCGCGCGACCGCATGAAGGGCGTCGTCATCCACAACGCTGAAGACGTGCAGCCCCACGACCTCAAAAGCGCCAACCCGTATGTGACTTACCGCCAAGGCGACGAGGTGGTGCGCATCGACTGCGACTTCGTCATCGGCGCCGACGGCTTCCACGGCGTGAGCCGCAAGTCCATCCCGCGCGACGTGCTCAAGGAGTATGAAAAGGTCTACCCCTTCGGCTGGCTGGGCGTGCTCTCGCGCACCAAGCCCGTCTCGCCCGAGCTGATCTACGCCAAGCACGAACGCGGCTTTGCGCTGTGCTCGCTGCGCTCGCAAGTGCTGAGCCGCTACTACATCCAGGTGCCGCTAACCGACAACGTGGAAGACTGGTCCGACGAAGCCTTCTGGGCCGAGCTGAAGCGCCGCCTGCCCGCCGAGGTGGCCGCCAAGCTCATCACCGGCCCCTCCATCGAAAAGTCCATCGCCCCCCTGCGCTCCTTTGTGGCCGAGCCCATGCGCTACGGCAACCTGTTCCTGGCGGGCGACGCCGCCCACATCGTGCCCCCCACCGGCGCACGGGGCCTGAACAGCGCGGCATCCGACATCTACTACCTGTACCACGCCATGGTCGCCCACTACCAAAACGGCGACAGCACCGGCCTCGACAAATACTCCGAAAAGGCCCTGGCCCGCGTGTGGAAGGCCCAGCGCTTCTCGTGGTGGATGACGACCATGCTGCACACCTTCCCCGAGTCGCTGGCCTACGACCAGAAGCTGCAGGACACGGACCTGGCGTATCTGTTCTCGTCCGAGAAGGCGCTGGGGTCGCTGGCGGAGAACTATGTGGGGTTGCCGTTCTGAGCATCCGGCATTCGCACTGTCACCCAATCAAAGGCTTGCATGGGGTTCCCTCATGCAGGCCTTTTTGTGTGTGCCCGCATCGGCGTTGATTGCAACCGGCGATCCGTCGGCTCACTCTCCGCGCGCACCACGGCCCGCGCATCGCGGCCACACACAGCCCCAATGACAAAGCCGCTTTCCAGGCAGTTGCCCTGCACGGCGATCTTCATCTGCTACGCAAAATTTAGGCAGAACTGATGCTTACGCCCGCACAGCAGGCTCGATAGCATCGCACCAAGTTTTCAGATCATTTGCCCAGTGCTGTCGATGTGAGATTCGACGATGGCTTGAACACGATGAAGCTGCTGACGCAGCGTTTTAAGTCAGTGCACTTCACGGTAGTGACTGCCAATCAATAGCCAGGAAAATCTCAAAGATGGATTGGGTCCCGATAGTCTTCATTGTGTTCAAGGTGGCCGTGTTCGGCACCGGCATGTTCTTCGCCATCAAGTGGCATTACGACCAAGGGAAGAAGGCGAGGAACGAAGCCAGCAAATCGCCAATTCCGACTGAACGCAGGCCGGGCGCGTCGGAGCAATAGCTAATTGCTGTCGATGGTCATAGCTGCGTCAACCCAACTCCGTGCGCCTACTCCACCCTGGATCCAGCCCTGCCAATGTCGTTGCTTGGCGTGACTTCGGCACGGTCAACCGGCTGGCAATCGAGGTTGCGAATTGAGCCAGTGCGAAAGTACGGTAACAGACGGGCGACCGCTTCAGGCCGGTTGCGGACGTACGCTCCACTTTCGTGAATGAGTACTATCGGCCAGTAGCTGCCGTTGGCGGTTTGAGAAAGCGGTCGCTCAATGTTCGCGCTCACCGGCGGCAGCAGGCCCGGAGTTCGCATAACGGGTCAAGCGTCTTCGCTCCAAAATGATCTGTCACGAGCAAGGGCTGCAAACAACCAAACAACGCTCCCGGTGTCGGCAAAAAGTATCAGCAAGCTGGTGGCAGCTACCGACAGCTTTCCCCAGGCGACTAAAACTGCAATCGCTGCAAGGATTGAACCAACCAGGGGAATCCCAGAAGCATGCTTGTAGCCTTTCATTGATTTGCCATGGAGCTTGGCGTACAGCGCAGGTCGTAAAAACGAAAGGTGAAGATTGATTGCCATTGCCATCGATGCCAGGGCAATGAGCACCCAAGCTGTTGCAGGCTCTCGAGTGTCATTGGGGGCAATCAAAGCAGAGCACGCCGATCCAATAGAAAGCGCCAACGGTGAGGCCATCAATGCAGCGACGGCTAAATTTTTGACGACAAGCGTGACACGCATAGAGTTAGTTTTTCGACCAATCACAGTTGAACGACCAATATAGCCTGCGCAATGTGCAGGCCCGTAGATGAAGGGCCGGACTCATCGACTGGCGGCTTGCCGCTGCTATGCGATGGACTGTTCAGGGCCCGAAGGTGACGCCTGCGCAAACCCCAAACGATCATCTTTCTTCCACCTGCTGCGCTTCGTAGTACGAGCCACCTTCAACCGCTCCAGTTGCAAGAGAAACGGTAAAGGGGTGCCACGTGTCGTCGAACATCCATGCTTCGCCTCTCAACTCACCGTCATGAAGGGATAGATCGCGGAAGCCATCCCAAGAGATGCGGCGCGAGCGCCAAACGACGCCTCCGCCCCTTTGTCGAAGTTCGAAGTCTGTGGGACTGCAAAGCAGCAGATATCCAGTGCTAGGTACTTCAAGGACAGACTCAATGTCACCCCCAAACTCTTCAAGCAGCTCCCCGGTCACCGTGTTCACCCTGTAGCCTTGGCCGCCAGCTAGCACGTTTACTTCAAGTCCCCTTCCATCCGCGAAAACGGCTGAAAACTTCGTGAGACCTGGCTGAAAATTTCCAACCCAGCAGCGGCTTTCGTCCGCGCAAAACTCTACGACCAGACCCTCGCGATGCTTACCTTGTCCGGTCGCACTGAATTGGCGCGGGAAATTGCCCACTCCAGGTAGTCCGGGGAGAATTCTGGGAGCGCTCAAAAATTCCATATGACGCCTATGTCCGGTTCTGGCCGATAGTACCCATTCGTGACCGAGATGCGAACGGCAGCAACCGCTGCAAAGCTGCCAATGAATCTGCGCAAATCGCTTCTCACTAGTGTGTAGCCCGGGCCCAAAAGTCTGGAACTTCCGGGGCTGCACGCAGCAGCGCTTCTAGTCACCCCTTCGCCCGATGAAAAAGCCCGGCACAAGCCGGGCATCGCACTTTCAATCCCCCATCACCTGCAGCTGAAACTGCCCGCACTCTCCACATCCCCCGTGCCGTTGTAGCGCGCCACCTTGGGGTACACGCACAGCGGCCGGGTGCGGTTGGCGGACCAGCTGGCAGGCAGCTCGGCATTCACCACATTGGCCCCCGCGCCGCGTGCCTTGGCGGTCACGCTGTCGGGGGCCTTGCCCTGTTCCACCCAGGCGACCAGCGGGGCCAGCATGTCGAACTGGTCGGTGGCGGGGCCGCCGGAGCAGTGGTTCATGCCGGGCACCAGGAACAGGCGGGCAAACGCATCGGCCTTGCCGCTGTGGTTGGCCTGCAGGCGGTCCATCCAGTTGGCGGTGTCCATGGGCGAGAACACGCCGTCGGCCACGCCGTGGAAAACGATCATCTTGGCGCCCCGGTTCTTCAGGGTGCTCAGGTCGGCTTCGTTGGGCGGGGTCATGTAGGACCAGGGGGACTCGGTGTACGTGGTGTTGGTGGCGAACATCTTGGGGTAGTCCGTCTCCATGCTGAAGTTCAGCGCGTACTGCATGCCGGGGATGGCGGTGAACGCGGCCACGGTGGACGGGGGCGAGGTGAAGATGAAGGCCATGGCCCCTGCGTCGCGCGTGGCGGGCGAGCCGAAGTGCCAGGACGCGAAGTTGGCGCCCGCGATGCCGGGGTCGAACCAGGTGCCCGTGTACAGCGCCTCGCCCTTGCTGTTCCTGGGGCCCGCAAAGATGCTGGCCAGCACGCTCTTTTGTTCGCTAGTGATGCACGAACCGTCGCGCGCGCCGGTGCAGGTGGGCACGTCGGTCTGCAGGTTGAAGGCGGCCTGGCAGGCTGCCACGTCGTTGACCTGGCCGTCAGCCACGCCGTCCAGCGCGTCGCACTTGGCGACGATCTTGCTGCCGATGAGCTTGAACTCGGCGGGGCTCACGGCCGTGTTCAGGTCGGGCAGGCCGGTGGTGGCGTCCTTGGTGGATACCTTGGCGTACTGCTGGGCCTTCCACAGCTGGGTGGTGGCGGCCTTGGGAAGGTGAAAGCCGGGGTTGCCCGCCAGGATGCCGTCGTACTGGTCGGCATAGCGCGATGCGCCCACCATGGCGTGGCGGCCGCCGTTGGAGCAGCCGGCCAGGTACGAGCGGTCGGGCGCCTTGCCGTAGGCAATCTTGATGAGGTTCTTGGCCATGGGGGTGAGGGTGCCCACGGCCTGGTAGCCGTAGTCCAGCCGGGCCTGCGGGTCCACGCCGAAGAAGGGGGTGGGCGCGCCATGGCCTGCGTCGGAGCTGAGCACCGCAAAGCCCTGCACCAGGCCGGGGGCCACCGGCGCGGCGCCGCTCACCGAGCCCAGCGCGGTGACCACGCTGCCGTCCAGTCCGCCGTTGGCCTGGTGCAGAAAGCGGCCGTTCCACGCCACGGGCAGGCGCATCTCGAAACCGATGGCGTAGCTGGCGCCATCCACGGGGCCGGTGCGCTCCTTCATCTTGCCCTTGACGAGGCAGTGCGCGGGCGCCTGGGTGGTCACGCCCTGCAGGGCCAGGGGCCCCTCGGGCACCTGCTCGGCGGAGGTGATGCGCGTGTCGGGCAGGGCCAGACTGGTGGCGAGCGTGGCGCACGACTGCAGGGGGGCCGGTGTGGCGGCGGAGAGCTGGGGCAGGGCGGCATCGGACGAGCCGCCGCAGCCCATGAGCAGGGCCGTGGTCAGGGCCGACAAAGCGATGGGATGGGCGCGCATTCTGGTCCTTCTTTTTTTCAAGCTCATGGTGTTGTCTCCTGTTTTTCTGAGGCGCAAGGAAACCCGCAGCGTGGCCTCAACACGCTGTGGGCGGGAGATCGGCGGAAGGCGGATTGCTACTGAATCAGGAGCTGCTGGCGCATATGGGTTGAGCGCCTGTGGCCTCCTGGGGCCTGGATTCCAAGGCGTGCGCGATGCGCTGGCGCAGGATGCCGGTGCGCAGGTCGAATTCGGGCAGCACCCACAGGGCGAAGGCCTGGGCGGGGGCGGTCCAGCGGTCCGTGGCGCTGGTGGGTTCGCTCCCGCGTTCGCGGGGGCTGGCGGCGCCGATCTGGCCCCAGGCCCATTCCAGCAGCACCAGCGCCACGGCGCGCAGGTAGTCGTCGGCCACCCAGTAGGGCAGCTCGGGGTCGGACTGGGCGGCCGCCGCCAGGGCCTGCGTGATCTCGACCAGCGCATGGCGGCGCACGCTGGCGGCAGTGCTGGGGGCCGCGCCGGGCAGGCTGCCCAGCAGGGCGCCCAGGCCCTGGCCGCCATCGGCCAGCACCTTGCGCACCAGCAGGTCGATGGCCTGGATCTCGTTGGTGCCCTCGTAGATCATGGCCACGCGCGCGTCGCGCACGATCTGCTCGATGCCCCATTCACGCACATAGCCGTGGCCGCCAAACACCTGCAGGCAGGCGCTGGCGCCGTGAAAGCCCTGGTCGGTGAGCGCGGCCTTGAGCACGGGCGTGACCAGCGCGCACCAGCGCTGGGCGGCGGCGCGCGCGGCAGCGTCGGTGCTGTGCTTGGCCACGTTGAGCTGCAGGGCCGTGTGGTAGGCCAGCACGCGGCCGCCGTCGATCCAGGCGCGCTGCGTGTGCAGGATGCGGCGGATGGCGGGGTGGTCCTGGATGAGGCTGGTGTCCTTGGCGCCGGGGCCGCGCATCTGGCGGCGCTCGGCCGCGTAGGCACTCGCCTTTTGCCATGCGGCCTCTAGCAGGCCGATGCCCTGCAGGCCCACGTGCAGGCGCGCCGCGTTCATCATCACGAACATGGCGTTGAGGCCCTTGTTCGGCTCGCCCACCAGCCAGCCGGTGGCGTCGTCAAAGCGCATCACGCAGGTGGGGCTGCCGTGCAGGCCCATCTTTTCTTCGATGCGCTCGCACACCACGGCGTTGCGGCTTCCATCTTGAAGAATCTTGGGCACCAGGAACAGCGACAGGCCCTTGGGCCCCGCAGGCGCATCGGGCAGGCGCGCCAGCACCAGGTGCACGATGTTGTCGGTCAGGTCGTGCTCGCCGCCGGAGATAAAGATCTTGCTGCCGTTCACCCGCGCGCTGCCATCGGGCTGCGGCACCCCACGTGTGCGCACCAGGCCCAGGTCGCTGCCCGCGTGGGCTTCGGTCAGGCACATGGTGGCCAGCCATTCGCCGGTGGCGACTTTCTCCAGGTATTGCGCCTTGAGTTCGTCGCTGGCGTGGTGTTTGATGCATTCGTACGCGCCGTGCAGCAGGCCGGGGGCCATGGTCCAGCCGTGGTTGGCGCCGGCCAGCCATTCGAACAGCACACATTCGAGCACCGCAGGCAGGCCCTGGCCGCCGTCCTCGGGCGCGCATGACAGCGACGGCCAGCCCGCCTGCCAGAAGGCCTGGTAGGCGTCGCGGAAGCCTGCGGGCGTGCGCACCTGGCCTGCGTCGAAGCGGCAGCCTTCTTCGTCGCCGCCGCGCTGCAGCGGGGCGATGGCGCTGTCCACAAACTTGGCGGCTTCGTCGAGCACCTGCGCGGCCAGCTCGCCATCGGTGTCCGCAAACGGGGGCAGCGCCTGCCAGCGGCTGGGCGCCTGCAGCACATGGGTCAGCAGATGCTGGATGTCGGCAAGGGCCTGGCGTGCTTGCATGGTTTGCTCTTGTTCTGATAGCTATTGGCGCTTGATGGACGCGCGGTAGCGGCTGTTTTTGCTTGAAATCCTGGTCAACCAGCGGCTGACCGTTCACCCTGATCCGGTCGAACGGACTGCGCGGGTGGCATGCCCAGGCTTCGACAGGCTCAGCCTGAACGGGTGGGGAATGGCTGCGCGCCCTCCCGCCGCGTTGCGCACTGCCCGTGATACCGGCGTGGCCCCGGCCAGCGCCACCGTGGAACTGGCTTCGCCAGGCCACGGGTGGCGTCCTCCTCAGGGGGAAGCGGCGAAGCCGCTCAGGGGGAGCTCAGGAATCCGCGGTGAAGCCGATCTTCTTGATCAGCGGACCCCAGGTGTCGTACTCGGCCTTCTGCCAGCGCGCCTGCTCCTCGGGCGTGGAGCCGTGGGGCATCAGGCCCACGATGGCCAGGCTGTCGATGACCGACTTTTCCTTCAGCGCCGCGTTGATGGCGGCGTTGGCGGCGGCAATCACGGGCTTGGGCGTGGCGGCGGGGGCGTAGAAGCCAAACCATTCCTCGGTCGTCAGCTCGGGGAAGCCCTGCTCGGCAAACGTGGGCACATCAGGAACGTACTGCGAGCGCTTGGGGCCCGAGGTGGCCAGGATGCGCAGCTTGCCCGCCTTGTAGTTGGCGATGAAGTCGCCGTGCGGCGTGACCATGGCCGCCACCTGGCCGCCCACCACGTCCGTCACGCCGGGGATGGAGCCACGGTAGGGCACGTGGCGCAGGTCCACGCCGCTGTTGATGCCCAGCAGCGCGCCCAGGAAGTGGGGCGTGGAGCCCGCGCCAGGCGAGCCGTAGCTCGCGTCCTTGGGGTTGGCCTTGGCCCAGGCCAGGAAGTCCTTCACCGTCTTGACGCTGGCGGGCACCATGGGGCCCACGGCCAGGCCGTGGTGCATGATGGCCGCGATCGACACGGGCGCGAAATCCTTGTCGGTGTAGTTCATCTTGCTGTAGATGTGGGGGTAGTTGGCCAGGGCCGACACCTGCGCCACCGCCAGCACCGAGCCATCGGCCGGGGCCGACTTCAGGGTCTCCAGCGCAATGCGCCCGCCCGCGCCAGGCTTGTTTTCCACCACGCCGGCGTTCTTGCTGAACGCCGAGCCACCCCATTTTTCGGCCACGCGCCGCGCCACGGTGTCGCCCGAGCTGCCGGCCGGAAAGCCAAAATACACCTTGACCTGGTCCACCTGCGCATGGGCGGCGAAGGGGTGCAGGGCGCCCAAGGCGGCGCTGGCGCCAAGGGCCTGAACGAATTGACGGCGTGTGGTGGTCATGGTTTGTCTCCTGGTGTGTATCTGACGGACATCTCAAAAATCAACCGGGGTGTTCGCACACCCTCTCGTTATCAGCTGTGCGGCGCCTCCCGGGGCGCAAGAAACTGGCGCTGCCCAAGCCAGCGCCACCGTGGAACTGGCTTTGCCAGGCCACCGGTGGCGTCCCCCTCCCGCAGGAGAGGGGGAGGGCGCGAAGCGACTCGAGGGGTGCATTACCGTGGCGCCATGCGCAGGGCACCATCGAGGCGGATCACCTCGCCGTTCAGGTGCCCGTTGGTCACGATGTGGCACGCCAGCTCGGCAAATTCCTCGGGCTTGCCCAGGCGTGGGGGGAAGGGGATGCTCGCGGCCAGCGATTGCTGCACGGCCTCGGGCAACTCCTTCATCAGCGGCGTGGCGAACAGGCCGGGCGCCACGGTGCACACGCGGATGCCGTGCTGCGCCAGGTCACGCGCCATGGGCAGCGTCATGCCCACCAGGCCGCCCTTGGAGGCGCTGTAGGCCTGCTGGCCCACCTGGCCGTCGAAGGCAGCGGCCGAGGCGGTGAACATCATCACGCCGCGCTCGCCATTGGGCAGGGCGTCGAGCTTGGCGCAGGCGGCAGCGAACAGGCGGCTTACGTTGTAGCTGCCGATCAGGTTGATGGTGACCACCCGCGTGAAGTCCTCCAGCGGCGCGGCGCTGCCATCGCGCTGCACGATGCGCTTGGCGCTGCCGATGCCGGCCACGTTCATCAGGATGCGCGCGGGGCCGTGGGCCGCGGCGGCCTTCTCCAGCGCGGCGGTGACGCTGGCGGGGTCGGTGATGTCGCAGGCGCAGGCCACCCCACCGATATCGGCAGCCACTTGTTCGGCCAGCTCGGCATTGCGGTCGAGCACGGCGACCTTGGCGCCCAGGCGGGCGAGTTCGCGGGCGGTGGCTTCACCGAGGCCCGATGCGCCGCCGGTCACGATGGCGGCTTGTCCTTGGATGTCCATGCTGTGTGTCCTTGAGAAAAATGTGGGGTGTGTCTTTGGCGTTCAGCGGCGCGGCACCAGCGTGCCGGGCAGCGTGCCGCCGTGCAGTGCGTCCACCACGTCCGCGCGGTGTTGCAGCACGGCGCGCTGGTTGATGGAGCCCTTGTCGGTGACCTCGCCCTTGTCGAGCGAGGGCGGCTCGGCCATCAGGTGCGCACGGGCCACGCGGGTGGCGCTGCCGGTGGACTCGGCCGCAAGCCTGTCCAGCACCTGCTGGAAGTGCTGCTGCACCGGGGCGCTGTGCAGCACCTCGTGCAGGCTGGCGCTCTCTGGCAGGTCGCTGAGCGTGCGGATGGTGGGGGTGGGCACGAGCAGCGCGCCGATCTCTTTCAGGTTGATGCCGGTGATGACCGCGTCCTGCACGTAGGGAGCGCAGGCCGCGATGATCTTCGCGCGCATGGGGCCCACGCTCACGAAGGTGCCGGTGGAAAGCTTGAAGTCCTCGGCAATGCGGCCGTCGAACTTCAGGCCCTTGTTCGGGTCGGTCTCGTCGATCCATTTCACGGCATCGCCCGAGCAGTAGAAGCCTTCTTCGTCGAAGGCATCGCGCGTGGCCTCGGCATTGCGCCAGTAGCCGGGCGTGATGTTGGGGCCGCGGTAGCGCACCTCGACCTTGCCGTCCACCGGCACGAGCTTGAGTTCGAGCCCCGGCGTGGGCACGCCGATGTCGCCGGCCTGCACGTCGGGGCTGTTCACCGCCACGCAGAAGGGGCAGCCCTCGGTCATGCCCAGGCCCGTGTTCATCACGATGCGCTCGCCCACCTCGCGCTCGGCGCTGTCGAACAGCGAGTCCCAGATGGGCTGTGACAGCGCGGCGGCGGCAAAGAAGAACATCTTCACGCGGCTGAGCAGGTTCTTGCGCAGCAGGTCGTCCGTCTTCATGGTCTGCGCGATCACCTCGAAACCCGTGGGCACGTTGAAGTACACCGTGGGCGCGATCTCGCGCAGGTTGCGGATGGTCTCGGCCATGCCCTTGGGCGTGGGCTTGCCTTCGTCCAGGTACAGCGTGCCGCCGTTGTAGATGACGATGCCGAAGTTGTGGTTGCCGCCGAAGGTGTGGTTCCACGGCAGCCAGTCCACCAGCACCAGGGGCTCCTCGGCCAGCACCGGCATCGACTGGTTCATCTGCTGCAGGTTGGCGGCCCACATGCCGTGCGTCACGATCACGGCCTTGGGCAGCTTGGTGGAGCCCGAGGTGAACATGAACTTGGCGATGCTGTCGGCGGTGATGGCGCCGTGCGCCGCATCCACGGCGGGCGTGGCAGGGGTGGCCAGCAGGTCGCGGAAGGCCACGGTGCTGCGGCCCGGCATGCTGCCGGTGCCCAGCACTACCTTCACGTCGTCGGCCACGGTGGCCTCGATGGCGCGCGCAAAGCGCGCGGCGTCGCTGGCGAACACCAGGCCGGGGGTCAGCGTGTCCAGCACATGGCGCAGCTTGTCGAAGTCCTGGCTGATGGTGGAGTACGCGGTGGAGACGGTGCACTGCGGCACGCCGGCCACCAGGCAGCCCAGCGACAGCAGCGCGTGGTCCAGGTCGTTTTCGCTCAGGATGGCCACGGGGCGCTCGGCGCCCAGGTGCATGTCGAGCAAGGCCTGGGCAATGCTGCGCGCGGCCTGCCAGGCCTGGCCGTAGGTGACGTGGCGCCACTCGCCCAGGCTGCCGTCGGCGTTCTTCACGCGCTGGGCCATCCAGGTGCGGTCGGGCACGGTCTGGGCCCAGTGCGCGAGCCGGTCGGTCAGGCGCAGCGGGTAGGCCTGCAGGTCTTGAGTGGCCCGCACGTAGACCACGCCGTTGTCTGCCTGGCGCGTGCTGACCTCGGTCACGCCAAAGCGCAGCGGACGGTAGCGGGGGGATGGGTTGCTCGTCATGGGTGCGTGTCGGTGGGCTTGCGCGGGCGCGTGCTGTCTGTGCTATCTGTCCTGTCCGGGGCGCTGCGGTCAGCCCTTCTGGACCTTGGCGGCCTTGCCGTCGAGGAAGGCGCGCACACGCGCCTTGGCCTCGGGGGCGCTCTGCGCGATGGCGGCCATCATGGCTTCGGTCATCAGGCCCTGGTCCGACGGCTGCTCGGCGATGCGCGGCAGCGCGTGCATCAGCGCGTAGTTGGTCAGCGGCGCGTTCTGCCCGATGCGCTGGGCCAGCTCGAAGGCCTTGTCGAACGCCGTGCCGGTGGGCACGAGGTACTGCGCAAAGCCCACGCGCTCGCCGTCCACCGCGTTGTAGACGCGGCCGGTCATCATCATGTCGGTCATGCGCGCCGTGCCGATCAGGCGCGGAATGCGCACCGCGCCGCCGCCGCCCACGAAGATGCCGCGCGAGCCCTCGGGCAGCGCGTAGAAGGTGGACTCGTCGGCCACGCGGATGTGGCAGGCGCTGGCCAGCTCCAGGCCCCCGCCCACCACCGCGCCGTGCAGCGCGGCCACCACGGGCACGGGGCCGAACTGCACGCGGTCCAGCGCCGCATGCCACATGCGCGAGTGGTGCAGGCCCTGGCCCGCATCGCGCTCCTTGAGTTCGGACAGGTCCAGGCCCGAGCAGAAGTGCTCGCCTTCGCCATCGATCACAGCCGCGCCCACGGTGGCGGGCAGGTTGTCCATCACGTCCCGCAGCGCCAGGATCAGGCCGTCGTTCAGGGCATTGCGCTTGGCGGGGCGGGCGAGGCGGATGACCGCGATGTCCTCGCGTTCGCCGCGGATTTCGAGGGAGATGTCGGAGTGCTTGGTCATGGTCATCGAGGTGAGTTGGAGAAATTATGGTTATCAAAAATAACTAAAACAAGGCCATGGAGGCGGTCTTTGCTAGGTGCTTTCCCTAGCTTTTCTGGGTGTTCATATGATTATGATAAATAACTAAAATGGCACCGATTCACAGCAAGGAACCGTCATGAACGCCTTCATCCCCTACGGCATTTACTGGTCGTCCCCGTTCGCCAAGTGGCAGGGCTCGCTGGCCAACCTCAACGCGCTGCCGCTGGCGGCCACGGTGGGCAAGCAGGCGCTGGCCGCGCGCGGGTACGACCTGGCGGCGGTGGACCTGGCGATCCTCGGCATCACCAACCCGCAGAAGGGCAGCTTCTACGGCCTGCCCTGGGTCACCGGCCTCATGGGCATCGACCGCGTGGCGGGCCCCACGGTGCAGCAGGCCTGCGCCACCAGTGTGCGCGCGCTGCAGATGGCCGCGCAAGAGGTGGCCTGCGGCACGGCCACCAGTGCGCTGCTGGTGATGGCTGACCGCCAGTCCAACGGGCCGGTGGTGTACTACCCCGATTCGAGCGGCACCGGCGGCTATGGCATCACCGAGCACTGGGTGCCCGACAACATGGGCCACGACCCCTACGCCAAGAACCCCATGCTGCAGACGGGCGAAAACGTGGCGGCGCGCTACGGCATCACCACCGAAGAGCAGCACGCGCTCAAGCTGCACCGCTACACGCAGTACCAGGCGGCGCTGGCCGACGACCGCGCCTTCCAGAAGCGCTACATGGCCGATGTGCCGGTCACCGACTCGAAATTCCGCAAGCAGACCGGCACGCTCAGCGCCGACGAAGGCATCTTCCCGACCACGGCCGAGGGCCTGGCCAAACTGAAGCCGGTGAAGGAAGGCGGCACCGTGACCTTTGGCGGCCAGACGCACCCGGCTGACGGCAATGCGGGTGCCATCGTCACCACGCGCGAACGTGCGCGCGCTGTGGCCACCGACCCTGGCATCGAGGTCGAGATCCTGGGCTTCGGCATGGCGCGCGTGGAGGCCGGCTTCATGCCCATGGCGCCGTCGCCGGCGGCGTTCAACGCCTTGAAGCAAGCGGGCCTGTCGATTGCCGACGTGCACGCGATCAAGACGCACAACCCGTTTGCGGTGAACGACATCGCGCTGGCGCGCGACACCGGCTTTGCGTGGGAGCGCATGAACAACTACGGCAGCTCCATCATCTGGGGCCACCCACAGGCGCCCACCGGCCTGCGCGCCATCATCGAACTCATCGAAGAGCTGGTGCTGCGCGGCGGCGGCGCGGGCCTGTTCACCGGCTGCGCCGCGGGCGACACCGGCTACGCCACCGTGCTGCGCGTGACCGACAGCAGAACCAGCACCACCCCCAAGGCCTGACCATGACGACCACTGCGACGACAACCAGCAACGAACATTCCTTTTCCGCCCCGCTGAACGCCTGGCTGGTCGACGGCGTGCGCACGCCCATGGTCGACTACTGCGGCCCGCTCGGCCATGTGTCGCCCACCGACATGGGCATCAAGGTCGCCCGCGCCGTGCTCGACAAAAGCGGCGTGCCCGCTGCCGACGTGAACTCGGTCATCACCGGCTCGATGGCGCAGGCCGACTTCGACGCCTTCGTGCTGCCGCGCCACATCGGCCTGTATGCGGGCGTTCCGCAGAGCGTGCCGGCCATCCTGGTGCAGCGCATCTGCGGCACGGGCTTCGAGCTGTTCCGCCAGGCCGCGGACCAGATCGCGCTGGGCTATGCCGACGTGGCGCTGGTGGTGGGCACCGAGTCCATGACGCGGAACCCGATCGCCGCGTACACGCACCGCACGGGCTTCAAGCTCGGTGCGCCGGTGGAGTTCAAGGACTTCCTGATGGAGGCGCTGATCGACACCGCTGGCCCGGTGACGATGATCGAGACCGCCGAGAACCTGGCCAAGAAGTACGGCATCACCCGCGAAGACGTGGACGCATACGCGGCACGCTCGTTCGAGCGGGCGCTGCAAGCCCAGGCCGACGGCTTTCTGGCCGGCGAGATCGTGCCGGTGACGAGCGAAAAGTTCGAGCTGGCAGGCTACGCCACGCGCGGCATCACGCTGCCGCGCAAGGTGGCGCAGCTCGACCGCGACACGCACCCGCGCCCCTCGCCCATCGAGGCCCTGGCGGGGCTGCGCACGGTGTACCCCGGCGGCGTGCAGACAGCGGGCAACAGCTCCGCCCTGGTGGATGCGGCCGTGGGCGCCGTGGTGGCCAGCGATGCCTATGTGCAGCGGCGCGGCCTCAAGCCCCTGGCGCGCCTGCGCGGCGCGGCTGCCGTGGGTGTGGCGCCCGAATTCATGGGCATCGGGCCGGCACCCGCCATCCGCGCGCTGCTGGCGCGCACGGGGCTCACGCTGGAGGACATCGGCCTGTTTGAAATCAACGAAGCACAGGGCGCGCAGACCATCGCCGTGGAGCGCGAACTGGGCCTGGACCGCGACAAGCTCAACGTGAACGGCGGCGCAATTGCGCTGGGCCACCCCTTGGCCGCCACGGGCGTGCGCCTGACGGTGACGCTGGCGCGCGAGCTGCGCCGGCGCGGCCTGCGCTACGGCATCTCGAGTGCCTGCGTGGGCGGCGGGCAGGGCATGGCGCTGCTGATCGAGAACCCTGACGCCTGAACCAGTCATCCCTTTTTTCGCAAGAGCACACAGACCATGAAAATCATCACCGCCGCTGAAGCCGGGGCCCTGATCCCCGACAACGCCACCATCTTCCTGGGCGGCCTGGCCGTCTCCAGCCTGCCCGAGGAAGTGCTCAAGGGCGTGGAAAAGAATTTCCTCGACACCGGCCACCCGAAGAACGTGACCACCTGGGCCTGCGGCGCCATCGGCAACAGCAAGGATGCGGGCATGGTCCACTTTGCCCACCCCGGCATGATCAAGCGCACCGTGGCGGGCCACTTCGGCCAGACGGGTGCCGAGATGATGAAGATGGTGTTTGACGGCGAAGTGGAGGCCTACAACTTCCCGCAGGGCAGCCTGTCGCACCTCACGCGCCACATTGCCAGCCGCAGCCCCGGGCTGCTGACCAAGGTGGGCCTGGGCACGTTCGTGGACCCCCGCATCGAAGGCGGCAAGCTCAACAGCAAGTCCACCGAAGACCTGGTCAAGCTCGTCGAATTCAACGGCGAGGAATGGCTGTTCTACCCCGCGCCCAAGGTCGATGTGGCCATCATCCGCGGCACCTTGGCCGATGAGAACGGCAACATCACCCTGGACAAGGAAGGCGTGCTGCTCGAGCAGATCAACATCGCCCACGCGGCCAAGGCCAGCGGCGGCATCGTGATCGCGCAGGTGGAGCGCATCGTGAAGGCCGGCAGCCTGCACCCCAAGTCGGTCAAGGTGCCCGGCGTGTCGGTGGACTACGTGGTGGTCAGCCAGCCCGAGAACCACATGCAGACCATCACCACGCAGTTCAACCCCGCGCTGTGTGGCGATGTGCGCGTGCCGCTCAACTCGCTGGCGCCGATGCCGCTGGACGAGCGCAAGGTGATCGCGCGCCGCACGGCGCTGGAGCTCACGCCGGGCGCCATCACCAACCTGGGTATCGGCATCCCGGCCGGCGTGCCGTCGGTGGCGGCGGAAGAGGGCGTGTCCGACCAGTTCACGCTGAGCGTGGAAAGCGGCATCACCGGCGGCATCCCGGCGCAGCTGGGCGACTTCGGCACGGCCTACAACGCCGACGCGATCATCGAGCAGTCGCTGCAGTTCGACTTCTATGACGGCGGCGGGCTGGACGCGAGCTTCCTGGGCTTGGCGCAGGCCGACAACCACGGCAACGTGAACGTGAGCAAGTTCAACGGCCGGCCCGTGGGCTGCGGCGGCTTCGTGAACATCACGCGGTCCACCAAGCACCTGGTGTTCTGCGGCACCTTCACCGCGGGCGGGCTGGAGGTGCAGGTGGCCGACGGCCAGCTCACCATCGTCAAGGAAGGCCGCTCGCGCAAGTTCATCGAGAAGGTCGAGCAGATCACCTTCAACGGGCTGGACGCCGCGCAGCGCGAGCAGAACGTGCTGTTCGTCACGGAGCGCGCCGTGTTCCGCCTGACCACCGAGGGCCTGGAGCTGACCGAGATCGCGCCAGGCATCGACCTGGAACGCGACGTGCTGGCGCACATGGGGTTCAAGCCCCTGATGCGCGATGTGAAGATGATGGACCCGGGCCTGTTCCGTGCCCAGTGGGGCGGGCTGGCGCAGGCAATGGCCGCCAAGGCCGGGTCTGCCGACTGATACGCAGCAACCCTGCGCGGGCTCTCAGGAGGCGGGGTCCGGCGAATAGACCTTCTGCAGCAACCGGATCAGCGTCTTGCGCTCGGCGGCGGTCAGGCCCGCCGTGGCGTCCACTTCCAGCTGGGCGGCGGTCTCCTCGGCCTGCGCGGTCAGCTCCACCCCTGCGGGCGTGAGGTGCACGCCCATGGCGCGCCCGTCGCTGGGGTGCGGGCGGCGCTCGATCAGCCCGCGCCGCTCCAGCGCGGCGATCAGCCCCACCAGGTTGGGCGGCAGCACATTGAGCGTGGCGCACAGCTGGCGCGAGGTGATGCCCGGGTTGTGGGCCACCAGCGACAGCACGGAAAACTCCACCACCTTCAGGCGGTACACCGCCATGCGCTCCATGAACACCTCGATGACCGCCAGCGACGCACGGCGCGCGTTGTAGCCCACCAGCGTGCGCAGGAAGCTGGTGTCCACGGCCTCCGGCGTGGAGAGCGCGGTGGCGGGGGGCGGTGGGTTTTTGAAGGGGCGGGCGCTGGACATGGGGCGATGGGTGCCGGAGCAAGGTCGGGTTTGGCGACGCATCGGGCAAGACCACTTTCTGACTCCCTTTCGCCGCTGCCGCTTATTTTATATACATCTTTTGCTATTAAAAATATAGCTATATCGCGAAATCGAAAAACGCGGCTCCACCCGCCTCAAGCGGGGCTGCGCAGCACGCGGCGGTATTGCACGGCCTCGGCCACATGGATGACCTCGGTGGTGGGCGAGCCCGCCAGGTCGGCGATGGTGCGCGCCACCTTCAGCGCACGGTGCGTGCTGCGGGCCGACCATCCCAGCCGCGCGGCGGCGGTGTTCAGGAACCTGGCGGCCGCATCGTCCAGCCGCAGGTGCGTGTCGATCTCCTGGCCCTGCAACGCCTGGTTGGCCTTGCCCTGCCGCGCCAGCGCCAGGGCGCGGGCATGTTCCACCCGCCCGCGGATGGCGGCGGTGGGCTCGCCCGCGGGGGCCTGCACCAGTTGCTCGGCGGGGAGGGCGGGCACCTCCACATGCAGGTCGATGCGGTCCAGCAGCGGGCCGCTGAGCTTGCCCTGGTAGCGGTTGATCTGGTCGGGCGTGCAGCGGCACGCGCGTTGCGTGGACCCGAGAAAGCCGCACGGGCAGGGGTTCATCGCAGCGATCATCTGAAAGCGCGCGGGGAAGTCCGCGCGCTGCGCGGCCCGCGAGATGGTGATGTGGCCCGTCTCCAGCGGCTCGCGCAGCGCCTCGAGGGCGGCACGGGGAAATTCCGGCAGCTCGTCGAGGAAGAGGACGCCGTGGTGGGCCAGCGAGATTTCGCCCGGCCGGGGCGGCGATCCACCTCCGACAAGGGCCACCGCGCTGGCCGTATGGTGGGGCGTGCCCGTGGGCCGTTGCCCCCACAGTTCGGGGCGGAACCGCCCGGCCAGGCTGGCGATCGCTGCGCTCTCCAGCGCCTCGTCCACCGTCATGGCCGGCAGCAGCCCGGCAAAGCGCAGGGCCAGCATGGACTTGCCCGAGCCCGGCGGGCCGGCCATCAGGACACTGTGGGCTCCGGCGGCCGCGATCTCCAGCGCGCGCTTGGCCGTGGCCTGGCCTTTCACGTCGGCCATGTCCAGGGAGGCGGCTGCGGCCGCCATCGGCGTGGCTTGCAGGCGGGTCCAGCCATCGTTGTCCACGGAGGCATCGCCCGCCGCGGCGCTGCCCGGTGGCAGGAAGGCGCGCACCACGTCCAGCAGGTGCCGGGCGCGCACCACCTGCGCGGCGGGCACGAGGGCGGCCTCTTCGGCGCTGCCGGGCGGCAGCACCAGCACGGCGCTGATCTGCTGCGTCTGCAGCGCGAGGCTCGTGGCCAGCGCGCCGCGCACCGGCCGCAGTTCGCCCGACAGCGACAGCTCGCCCGCGAATTCGTGCCCCGGCAGGCGGGCGCCGTCCAGCTGCCCGCTGGCCGCCAGGATGCCCAGCGCGATCGGCAGGTCGAACCGGCCGGAATCCTTGGGCAGGTCGGCGGGGGCGAGGTTGACGGTGATCCGCTTGTTGTGGGGGAACTCCAGCCCCGCGTTCTGCAGTGCCGACCGCACGCGCTCGCGCGCTTCCTTCACTTCCACTTCGGCAAGGCCCACCAGGGTGAAGCTGGGCAGGCCGTTGGCCAGGTGCACTTCGACAGTGACGGACGGCGCCTGCAGCCCCAGAAGGGCGCGGCTTTGCACCAAAGCAAGACTCATGAAGCGATTCCTCCCCAGATGGGTGCGTTTTATGGCGTTCCCGCGCGGGCCCTTGGCGCCATGCACCAATAGCGTGCGTATGGCCGTGGCACGGTGCTGATGCCCACTGTACCGGGGATCGTTGTAACGCGAAGCAACGGCGCGCGCGGATGTATTGCGCCGCGTGGCACGGTCCGTGCTTAAAGCGCTCGTCCCTACTTTGTCCAACCGGAGGAAACATGACCCGCGCCATCATCAAGACCCTGGGCGTTGCCCTTGCAGCATCCCTTCCCCTGCTGGCCAGCGCCCAGCTCACCGGCAACGTCAGCCTGACCACCAACTACAAGTTCCGTGGCCAGGACCAGGACGCCTCCAAGGCCAAGGCCCTCAAGCCCGCGCTGCAAGGCGGTTTTGACTATGCCTTCGGCGAGTCTGGCTGGTACGTGGGCAACTGGAATTCCAGCGTGGACTGGCTGGCCAACAACTCGCTCGAAGCCGACCTGTACGGCGGCTACAAGTTCAAGGCCGGCGGCGCCGATCTGGACCTGGGCGCGCTGACCTACATCTACCCCGGCAATGCCAACGGCAACACCACCGAGCTGTATGGCGCGGCCACCATGGGCCCCTTCACCGCCAAGTATTCGCACACCATCTCCAAGGACTACTTCGGCTGGGCCGGCGCCAAGTCCGGCTCCGGCCTGAAGGGCCGCAACACCGGCTACCTGAACCTGGCGTTCGCCCAGGAAGTGGCTCCCAGCGTCACCCTGAAGGCCTCGGTGGGCTTCACCCGCTTCGCCAGCGACATCAAGGACCTGGGCGTGCCCAACTACATGGACTACAGCGTGGGCGGCGCGTATGACTTCGGCAGCGGCCTGTCGCTGGGCGCCGCCGTGGTGGGCGCCAACAAGAAGGCCTTCTTCGGCCACGTCAACAAGTCGCGCGTGATCGTCACGCTCACCAAAACCCTGTAAGCAAGTCTCGATGGGCGCCGGGTGCGCCCATCGTCGGAGGAACCAAAATGAAAATGGTGACAGCCATCATCAAGCCCTTCAAGCTCGACGAGGTGCGTGAAGCACTCTCGGACATCGGCGTGCAAGGCATCACGGTGACCGAGGTCAAGGGCTTCGGCCGCCAGAAGGGCCACACCGAGCTGTACCGCGGCGCGGAGTACGTGGTCGACTTCCTGCCCAAGGTCAAGATCGAGGCCGCCGTGGCGGATGACCTCGTGGACCGCGTGATCGAGTCCATCGAAAGCGCCGCGCGCACCGGCAAGATCGGCGACGGCAAGATCTTCGTGACCCACCTGGAGCAGGTGGTGCGCATCCGCACTGGCGAAACCGGCAAGGAAGCCCTGTAAGGGCCCGGCCGCATCACACCCAAGAAGAGAAACGCCATGAAAAAACTGCTTGCTTCCTTCATTCTGGGGCTGGGCCTGCTGACCATGGGCAACCTGTCCCTGGCCCAGGCGCCCGCCGCCTCCGAGCCGGCCGCCGCCGCGCCCGCTGCGGCGGCCGCTCCCGCCGCTGAAGCCCCTGCGGCTGCCCCTGCTCCCGCGGCCGCCGCTGCAGCCGCTGCACCGGCCGCCGCCGCCGAAGCCCCCGCTCTGGTCCCCAACAAGGGCGACACCGCCTGGATGATGACCTCCACCATCCTCGTGATCCTGATGGTCCTGCCCGGCCTGGCGCTGTTCTACGGCGGCCTGGTGCGCAGCAAGAACATGCTGTCCGTGCTGATGCAGGTGATGGTCACGTTCTCGTTGATCGTGGTGCTGTGGTTCATCTACGGCTACAGCCTGGCCTTCACCGAGGGCGGCGCCTTCATCGGCGGCTTCGACCGGCTGTTCATGAAGGGCATCTGGGACAACGCCGCCGGCACGTTCGCCAACGCCGCCACCTTCAGCAAGGGTGTCGTGATTCCGGAAGTGGTGTTCGCCGCCTTCCAGGCCACGTTCGCCGGCATCACCTGCGCCCTGATCGTCGGTGCGTTCGCAGAGCGCATCAAGTTCAGCGCCGTCATGATGTTCATGGTGCTGTGGTTCACCTTCAGCTACCTGCCGATCGCCCACATGGTGTGGTTCTGGATGGGCCCTGACGCATACGCCTCCAAGGAAGTGGCCGACGCCATGACCGGCAAGGCCGGCCAGATCTGGCAGTGGGGCGCGCTGGACTTCGCCGGCGGTACCGTGGTGCACATCAACGCCGCCGTGGCGGGCCTGGTGGGCGCGTTCATGGTGGGCAAGCGCATCGGTTACGGCAAGGAAGCCATGGCGCCCCACAGCCTGACGCTGACCATGGTCGGTGCCTCGCTGCTGTGGGTGGGCTGGTTCGGCTTCAACGCCGGCTCCGCCCTGGAAGCCAACGGCTTTGCCGCCCTGGCCTTCATCAACACGCTGGTGGCCACCGCCGCCGCCGTGCTGGCATGGTCCATCGGTGAAGCGCTGATGCGCGGCAAGGCGTCGATGCTGGGTGCCGCGTCGGGTGCCGTGGCCGGCCTCGTGGCCATCACGCCCGCTGCCGGCAACGTCGGCATCGGCGGTGCGCTGGTGATCGGCCTCGTGGGCGGCTTCGCCTGCCTGTGGGGTGTGAACGGCCTCAAGAAGCTGCTGGGCGCGGACGACTCGCTCGACGTGTTCGGCGTGCACGGCATCGGCGGCATCGTGGGTGCCCTGCTGACCGGCGTGTTCAATGCGCCTGGCCTGGGTGGCCCCGGCTACGTGGCCGACTGGGTGACCGCCACCATGGTGACCTCCGCCGACTACTCCATCGCCGCCCAGGTGTGGACCCAGACCAAGGCCGTGCTGCTGACCATCGTGTGGTCGGGCGTGGTCTCCTTCGTGGCCTACAAGATCGTCGACCTGACGGTGGGCCTGCGTGTCTCGGAAGAAGACGAACGCGAAGGCCTGGACATCACCTCGCACGGCGAAACAGCGTACAACCGCTGAAGCAGGCCGGTGCGCCCGACGCGCCGCGGTGTCTGGTGGCACCGTGGCGTCGCAACAAGAACAAGCGAGTCGCTCCTTTGGTTGTTGAACCCGCCGGCAACGGCGGGTTTTTTTCGTACCGGGCGGGGGACTCGCTTGTCTGCATTCTGTTCTGGCATGCACGCCCAGAGCACACGTCCGCAGACATCCCTCCCGGCGGTCCCGAGCCATTTGCACGCGCGCTGTTCAAAAAATTCACGCGCTCTCCGCGTGGCGCCGGACATCGCTGGAGCTACGATGCAAGGCATGGACCTCGCCCTTGCCCAGATCGCCGACCGTGTGCGCACCGCCGCCGCCGACCAGACCCCCTTGCGCATCCGGGGCGGGGGCACCAAGGACTTCCATGGCCTGGCGCTGCATGGCGAGGTGCTCGACACCCGCGTGCTGCGCGGCATCGTGAGCTACGAGCCCAGCGAACTGGTCGTCACCGTGCGCGCGGGCACCCCGCTGGCCGAGCTGGAGGCCACGCTGGCCGAACAGGGCCAGTGCCTGCCCTTCGAGCCCCCGCACTTCGCCAAGACCCCCCCGGATGCCGCCACCGTGGGCGGCATGGTGGCGGCCGGCCTGTCGGGGCCGGCCCGCGCCAGCGTGGGCGCGGTGCGCGACTATGTGCTGGGGGTCACGCTGCTCAACGGCCGGGCCGAGCTGCTGAGCTTTGGTGGGCAGGTGATGAAGAATGTGGCGGGCTATGACGTGTCGCGCCTCATGGCCGGCGCCTGGGGCACGCTGGGCCTGCTCACCGAGCTCAGCCTCAAGGTGCTGCCGGTGGCCCCGGCCGAGGCCACGCTGCGCTTCGAATGCAACCAGGCCGATGCCTTGCGCAAGCTGCACGCCTGGGGCGGCCAGCCCCTGCCGCTCAACGCGAGCTGCTGGGTGCAGGACACGGGCACGGGCACCCTCTACGTGCGCCTGCGCGGGGCCGTGGCCGCCGTCGAGGCCGCGTGCAAGACCATGGGTGGCGTGCGCATGGACGACAGCGCCGCCGTGGCTGCCGATTGGGCCGCCTGCCGCGAACAGACCCTGCCCTGGTTCAGCGACCGCGCCCAGCGCCCCGGCCACGCGCTGTGGCGCCTGTCCCTGCCGCCCACGGCCCCCGTGCTCCAACTGCCTGCGGCGGCCCAGCCGCTCATCGAATGGCACGGCGCCCTGCGCTGGGTGCAGGCGCCGGAAGCGGCGGGCGATGCCCTGCGCGAGGCCGCACGCGCGGTGGGCGGAAGTGCTTCTGTTTTCATAGCTTCCAGCGCAGGTGCATCAAGCGGTAGCGGCCAGTTTGGCTTGAAATCCAGTGCGCTGGAGCAGATACACGCGCGCCTCAAGCACAGCTTCGACCCCGCGGGCATCTTCAACCCCGGGCGCATGGCCCGCGCCTGGTAAGCCACGCGCCAGCCTGCGGCACCCATGCGACGCCTGCGCCATCTCACCGGACACCACCGCACGGTGGCGAGCAACCGCGTGCTGGGCCTGCTGCTGGCCTTCAATGCGGGCGCGGTCAATGCCGGGGGGTTCCTGGTGGTGCACCTGTACACCTCGCACATGACCGGCTTTGTCTCGATGCTGGCCGACAACCTCGTGCTGGGCAACATGGCCCTGGTGCTGGGCGCGGTGGGGGCGTTGCTGGCCTTCGTCAGCGGCGCGGCCACCACGGCCGTCATGGTCAACTGGGCGCGCCAGCGCAAGCTGCACAGCAGCTATGCGCTGCCGCTGCTGGTGGTGGCGGTGCTCATGCTGGTGTTCGGCCTGGTGGGCGCCATCACGCTCAACTGGCGCACGCCGTTCGCCGTGCCCACCACGGTGCTGCTGCTGTCGTTCATCATGGGCCTGCAGAACGCCACGGTGACCAAGATGTCCTCGTCCCAGATCCGCACCACGCACATGACCGGCGTGGTGACCGACCTGGGCATCGAGCTGGGCAAGATGCTCTACTGGAACCGCACCGGCACCGCGCCGGAATCCCAGGTGCGCGCCAACCAGGCCCGGCTGCGGCTGTTCGCGGGGCTCGTGGCGATGTTCCTCGTGGGAGGCGTTGCCGGGGCCGCGGGCTTCAAGCACGTGGGCTTCGTGTTCGTGGTGCCGCTGGCGCTGGTGCTGCTGGGGCTGTCGCTGCCCCCCTTGTGGGCCGACCGCGCGCGCCTGCGCCACCCCTTGCGCAAGGCGCTGCCCCTGGAGCCGCCGCTCACTCCGCCGCCCGCGCTCTGAGCGTTCCGGCCCTGTTTTACCTTCCCCTGTCCAGGCATGCTCCATGCAAACCCAACTCGCCCCTGAATACCGCGCCCGCGCCGATGGCCTGGAGGCCGAGGCCATCCTGCGCAAATGCGTGCACTGCGGCTTCTGCACCGCCACCTGCCCCACCTATCAGCTGCTGGGCGACGAGCTCGACGGCCCGCGCGGCCGCATCTACCTCATCAAGCAGGTGCTCGAGGGCGCCGAGCCCACGCGCAAGACCCAGATGCACCTGGACCGGTGCCTGACCTGCCGCAACTGCGAAAGCACCTGCCCGAGCGGCGTGCAATATGGTCATCTGGTCGATATCGGCCGCAAGATCGTCGATGAGAAAGTCGCCCGCCCGGTGGGCGAGAAGGCCTTGCGCTGGGCGCTGAAGGAGGGCCTGCCTTCGCCCCTGTTCGCCCCCGCCATGAAGGCAGGGCAACTGGTGCGCGGCCTGCTGCCCGCATCCCTCAAGGCCAAGGTGCCTGCGCCCCAAAATGCCGGCGCATGGCCCGTGCGCGAACACGCGCGCAAGGTGCTTTTGCTGGCGGGCTGCGTGCAGCCGGCCATGATGCCCAACATCAACACCGCCACCGCCCGCGTGCTCGACGCCGTGGGCATCCAGACCGTGGTCGCGCCCAAGGCGGGCTGCTGCGGTGCCGTCAAGTTCCACCTCAACGACCAGGACGGCGGCAAGGCAGAGATGCGCGCCAACATCGACGCCTGGTGGCCGCTGGTGGAGCAGGGCGGGGTGGAAGCCATCGTCATGAACGCCTCGGGCTGCGGCGTCACCGTCAAGGAATACGGCCACATCCTCAAGGACGACGCGCAATACGCCGCCAGGGCCGAACGCATCAGCGCGCTCACGCGCGACCTGTCGGAGCTGCTGCCGGCCCTGCTGCCCGAGCTGGCCGACAAGCTGGCGGGCCGCGCCCAGCCCGCCGCCGACGTGCTGTACGCCTACCATCCGCCGTGCACGCTGCAGCACGGCCAGAAGCTGCGCGGCGGGGTGGAAACGCAGCTTGCGCGCCTGGGGTTCCGGCTGCGCGCGGCGCGCAACGAGGCCCACCTGTGCTGCGGCTCGGCGGGCACGTATTCGGTGCTCAACCCGGACCTGGCGTACCAGCTGCGCGACCGCAAGCTCGGCGTGCTCGGCGAGGCGTTCGGCGACCAGCCCCCGGACGTGATCCTGTCGGCCAACATCGGCTGCATCACCCATTTGCAAAGCGGCACCGGCACGCCGGTGCGCCACTGGATCGAGGTGCTGGACGAAGCCCTGGCCTGACAAGGGGATGCCGCCGCTGGCGGGCTTTTCTCCAACGCTGGCATGATTGAGGGTTTTGTTGCCCTCTCCCTCACCCATTCGCACCGCCATGACCGACTCCGTGCCCGCACAAGAACAACCGAACGCAGCCCCTGCCACACCGCTGGCGGCGCCTGTTTCGGCCGCACCGGCCGAGGTGGCTGCCGCCGCTCCCGGGGCGTCCGCCGCCGCCGACGCTGCCGGGGCACCCCAGCAGCGCGCGGGCGGATCACGCCGTGGCGGCCGCAACCGCCGCAAGCCCGAAGGGCGCCCGGCGCCAGAGGGCGGCGCCGAGGCCTCTGCCCCCGCACCTGCGGGCGCGCGCGCGCCGCAGCGTGTGCACCCCGCGCTGGAGCAACTGGCGGGGCTCTACCCGCACCTGTTCGGCGCGGTGTTCCGCCCGCTCAAGCGCGGCATCTTCCAGGACCTGCTGGCCGCGCACCCCGAGGTGTTCGAGCGCGAGGCGCTCAAGGTGGCGCTGGGCATCCACACCCGCTCCACGCGCTACCTGCAAAGCGTGGCGGCGGGCGACCGGCGCCATGACCTCTCGGGCCAGCCCGTGGAGGACATGGCCCCCGAGCATGTGCACCATGCGCTGCTGGAGGTCTACCGCCGCAAGAAGGCCCGTGCCACCGAGGACCTGCTGCCCAAGCTGCGCAACCGCATGATGGCCGCGTTCGAGGCCTCGGGGCTCACGCGCGAGGCCTACACCGAGCTGGTGCAGGGCCGCGACGAAGCCGCCAACGCCATCCTCGAAGAGGCCTTTGCCGAATGGTTGGCGCGCAACGCCAAGGACGAGGCTTTGCTGCGCGCGTTCGAGGCCAGCGGCCAGACACTGGAGGCCTTTGCCGACATGTACGGCCTGGTGCCCCGCACCGTGGGCCAGCAGCTCGAGCGCGCTCGCCGCCTCGCCGCCGCGCGGGTGCAGGCCGCGGCGGCCGCGGCCGTGGCCGCCATCGCACCGGCCCCGCAAGACGCCTGACGCGAGAGGCTCGCCCGTGCCGGCGGCACCTTCCAGGCTGATCTTCCTGCCCGGCGTGGGGGGCGACCCCGCGTTCTGGCAACCGGTCTCGTCGGCCATGCCGCTGCCCGCCGCGCGCGTGCTGCTGGGCTGGCCCTGGCGCGATGCAGGAGCCGGCGCGGGGCTGGCGCCGGACGCGGCCGGTGGCATGCAGGATCTGGTCGATGCGGTCACGCCGCACATGGACCGGCCCTGCGCGCTGGTCGCGCAGTCCCTGGGCGGCGTGGTGGCCCTGCTCGCCGCCCTCGAGCGGCCCGACCACCTGACCCACCTGGTGCTCGTGGCCACGTCGGGCGGCGTGCCCATGGACGACCTGCATCCCCACGACTGGCGGCCCGATTTCCTGCGCGCCAACCCCGCGTTTCCGCCGTGGATGGCCCAGGCGCGGTGGGACCTGTCGGCCCGGCTGGCGTCGGTGCGCGCGCCCGCCCTTTTGCTGTGGGGCGACAAGGACCCCATCAGCCCCGTGGCCGTGGGGCGGCGCCTGTGCGGCCTGCTGCCCGGCGCGCGCATGCACGTGCTGCCAGGCGGTGCCCACGACCTGGCCCGCACGCACGCCGGGGCCGTGGCCGGGCACATCCACCGCCATCTGCGGGGCGGCGCCTCAGGGGATGCCGGACAGGGCGCTTCGCAGAACGCCTAGAATCCCGCTGCGGCCCGGTTCACGGGTTGCCGTAAGCGTTTACGTCAATCAACGTGCCAACCAACGCCGGCCTTGCCGGGGTGGTGGCCCCTTTCCTGTCCCGGCGCGGCCCGCGCCGCGTGGGCGGGCGGGGGCGGCACCTTGTCTGACCGGCTGCTTTCTGGAACTGCAATGAACGACTCTTCGTCGCCCACCCCGCCTTCCCCCAGGACCTCCTGGGGCCTGCGCAAGCTGCCCGCGCGGTCCGCGGCCTGGGTCATGCCCCTGCTGCTGTCGCTGCTCATGACCTTCATCGTGTCGCTGATCAGCACCGTGCGCGTGGTGGGCTTCTCGCTGGATCTTCCCCGCCTGTGGATGAGCTCCTGGGCACTGTCCTGGCTCGTCGCCTTCCCCACGCTGCTGCTGGTGCTGCCCGTGGTGCGCCGGGTGACGGCCGCCATCGTGGAGCCGCAGGGCTGAGGCCCCCCGGGGCAGGCTGCTGACACGGTGTGTCAGCAGCCTGCCGCCCGGCCCCCAGCGCGTTGCGCACGCTACTGACATCAGGCTGTCAGCAGCGGGTCCGCACCATCGGTCCTCGCAGCTGCACACCACCGATCGATCCATCGATCCCCTTCACAGACAAGAGAGGACCTGCCCATGACCACACCCACCACCGTCCAGATTCCCGCCTTCAGCGTGGCCGGCATTGCCGTCCGCACGCGCAACAGCGACGAGATGAACCCCGCCATCGCGCGCCTCGGGGGCCTGTGGGACCGCTTCTTCAGCCAGAGCTGGGAGCGCAAGTTGCCTGGCCGCGACAGCGATGGCCGCATCTTCGGCGTCTACAGCGGCTACGAATCCAACGAACACGGCGCCTTCGACGTGACCGCCGGCGTGGCCACGGCCGACCCGGAACTGGCCCAGGCGGTGCCCGGAGCCGCCCGCGTGGACATCCAGGCGGGCGACTACCTCGTCTTCACCGGCCACGGCGACATGCCCCAGATGGTGATCGACACCTGGGTCCGCATCTGGCGCTACTTCGCCGAGAACCCGCAGGTGCAGCGCCGTTTCGGCACCGATTTCGAGGCCTACGAGGGCCCGGACAGCGTGGCCATCCACGTCGGCGTGAAGCCGTAGCGCCACCGGCCTGCCGATGGCGGCGCACCCCGCCCAACCGCCACGCGCAGCGCCTTGGCGTTGGTGCATGATGCTATATGTTCAATAGCTTCCCGCGCTGATGGCATGAGCGGTGCAAGCCAGGAATACCCACAAGATGTCCCCTTTCATCCATGCGCCGCGCTGACCGCCTTTTCCAGATCGTCCAGCTCATCCGGGGGCGGCGCCTGTCCACGGCGGCGTTCCTGGCCGAGCGGCTCGAGGTGTCTCCGCGCACCATCTACCGCGACGTGGCGGACCTGCAGCACCAGGGCGTGCCCATTGAGGGCGAGGCCGGCGTGGGCTACCGGCTGGGCGCTGGCTTCGAGCTGCCGCCGCTGATGTTCAGCCAGGGCGAGGCCAACGCGCTGGTGGCGGCCGCGCGGCTGGCGCAGGCCTGGCTGGACGCGGGGCTCGCGCGCGAGGTGGAGGGGGCCCTGGGCAAGATCCTGTCGGTGCTGCCGCCGGCCGCGCGCGCGGCGGCCGAGGCGCAGGCGCTGTATGCGCCGTCCGTGGGGCTGGACCCCCGGGCGCAGGCCACCCTGCAGGCCCTGCGCGAGGCGGTGCACAGCCGCCACGTGGTGCAGATCGACTACGCCGACGTGCACGGCCGCCCCAGCCTGCGCCGCCTGCGGCCGCTGGGGTGCTTCTACTGGGGCAAGGTCTGGACGCTGTCGGCCTGGTGCGAGCTGCGCAACGATTTCCGGGGCTTTCGCATCGACCGCATCGTGGACCTCGTGGTGCTGGAGGAGCAGTTTCGCCAGGAGCCCGGCAAGACGCTGGCCGACATGCTGCGCAAGGTGGAGGCGGAGATGGCCTCGCGGCCGCCCGAATGGCCGCCCGCGCCGACGCCCGGGCTGACGGCCTGAAGGCCTTTGGGCCCTGGGCCGCGCCGGCCCGCCAGGCATCAGCCGCGCCGGGCCGCCTCGATCGTGGCGATGTCGATTTTTTTCATCCCCATCATGGCTTCGAACGCGCGCGCGGCCGCCGCCTTGTCGGGACCGGTGACCGCGGCCGTCAGGGCCCGGGGCGTGATCTGCCACGACAGGCCCCAGCGGTCCTTGCACCAGCCGCAGGCGCTTTCCTGGCCGCCATTTCCGACAATCGCATTCCACAGACGATCGGTTTCGGCCTGGTCGTCGGTCGCCACCTGGAACGAGAAAGCCTCGCTGTGCCGGAAGGCGGGGCCTCCGTTCAGGCCCAGGCAGGGGATGCCCATCACCGTGAACTCGACCGTCAGGACGTCGCCCTGCCGGCCCGAGGGAAAGTCCCCGGGCGCCCGGTGGACCGCGCCCACGGCGCTGTCCGGAAACGTCTCGGCATAGAACTTCGCGGCATCCAGCGCGGTGCCGTCGTACCACAGACATACCGTGTTCTTGCTGACCATCTTGGTGCTCCTTGGGGGCGGGACAGCGCAGTAGCCTCTCACATCTGGCGGCAGGCTGCAATGCGCGCGAGGGGCCTTGGGTGGCGGGGCATTGGTGGTGCGGCGGCTTCTTGATGCTATTAAAAAATAGCTATTTGCGCAGATTCGATAAGCGCTGATGGGACTTTGAGCTACAGATGCCCGGCCTGGAAGACGGCCCTCGCATGGGGCGCCAGGGCCGCGGGCCTGGGGTGCGGCGGTCCTGGCACCATAGTGCAACGAATTGCTACGCACCGGGATTTGCATGCGGTTTCGGGACGCTCGATCAAGGATTCCGGCATCCCCAGGGCAATCCGGGCCGGCGCCGTCGCCGTCGCGCAAGATCCGCTGCCGCGCCTGGGGCGCATGGCGGCCGCGAACCCGTCGTGCCCACCGGCGCCACGGCCTCCCTGGCGGCCGACCAGGCCGGCAATGCGCGGTACCTGGGCGCCGCCCGCGTGGCACCCGGGCACGCCGTGGTGCATGAAGGAGGCTGCGGGGCGCTGGCGCCCGCGCGACTGGGGCCGGTGGGGGAGCCGCGGGTCCTGGTGGCCGGGCGGGCGCGGGCGCGTTCCGATGACAATGCCCGCATGCAGCCCCGCTCCCATGCCCCCGGCGTCCAGCCCGTGATCCGGCCGGCGACCGATGCCGACAGCCACGCCGGCCTGGCCCGCGTGTGGCGCAGGGCCTGGCGTTCCGCCAACCCCTCGGTGAGGCCCGTGGCTCCGCCCGGCCACTGGGAGGCGCGGGTGCGCGCGGAATTCGGTCCGCCATGTGCGGTGCTGGTGCGTGCGGTGGGGCCGGAGGTCACGGCGTTCCTGGTGCTGGACGTGGGCGGCGCGCATCTGCACCAGCTGTTCGTGGACCCCGCATGCCAGGGCCGGGGCGTGGGGGCCGAAATGCTGCAGCAGGTGATCCGCCTGTGCCCGGGCGGCTGGACCCTGCACGTGGCCACGGGCAACCACGGCGCGCGCCGCTTCTATGCGCGCCATGGCCTGGTGGAGGGGCCGGTCGATACCCATCCGGCCACGGGCCGCGAGCGGGTGCTGTGCCGCTGGGCGCCTGCGGCGGCAGCGGCAGCAGGCTGAGCGCGGCCTCAGGCCGCGAGGGCCGCCTCGATGTCGCCCGCCAGCTTCTTGGGCGCGTCCTGCGGCGCATAGCGGCGGATCACGCGGCCGTCCTTGCCAACCAGGAACTTGGTGAAATTCCATTTGATCGCCTTGCTGCCCAGCAGGCCGGGCGCTTCGGCGGCGAGCCACTGGTACAGGGGCGACGCATTGGCACCGTTCACATCGATCTTGGCCATCATCGGAAAGCTCACGCCGTAGTTGAGCTGGCAGAAGCTCGCGATCTCGTCGTTGCTGCCCGGGTCCTGGCTGCCGAACTGGTTGCAGGGAAAGCCCAGCACCACCAGGCCCTGGCCGCCGTACTGCTTGTGCAGCTCTTCCAGGCCCCCGAACTGGGGCGTGAAGCCGCAGGCGCTGGCGGTGTTCACGATGAGCAGCACTTTGTCCTTGTATTGCGACAAGGGCACGGTCTGGCCGTTCATCTGCTGGGCTTCAAAGTCGTAGATGCTGTCGGGCATGGCGCATGCTCCTGAAGGTGGAAGACTGTGCATGGTAGGGGTTGCGCCCCTTTTCTGCTTTTCGCCCTGGCGGTTCAGGGGGTGCTGGGGCCTGCCCTGCGGAACTGCAGCGCGGCGAGCAGGGACGCCAGCAGGATCATCGCCCCGCCCAGCACGGTGCGCGTGTTCAAGGCCGAGGCGCCCAGCAGCGCGGAAGACACGCTGGCGAACATCACCTCCGACAGCATCACCAGCGCCGTGGTGCCGGCCGCCAGGCGCGCGGCGCCGAACTGCAGCGCCCAGTTGCCCAGCATCAGCACGCCGGCCAGCAGCAGGCCGGTGACGACCCAGGTGCTGTTGGGGGCGGGGAAGGGATCGACCACGCCCACCTGCAGCCCGAGGCCAGCCACGGCCAGCGCCATGAGCATGCAGCCGCCGAACATGGTGGCCATGCGCGCCGGCCCCGGCACGGCGTGCAGGCGGCGCAGCGTGACATTGGTGAGCGCGAACATGAAGCCGCCCAACAGGGCCAGACCGTCGGCCAGGCTCAGGTTCTGCAGCAGGCGCGCCGCGGGCGCGCCCTCGGGCAGCAGCACCAGCACCACGCCGGCGAAGGCCAGGGCCAGGCGCAGCAGCGCGGCGGGCGTGGGGCGTTCGCCCAGGACCCGCCAGGCCAGCAGCACGGCCCAGGCAGGCATGAGATAGAACAGCAGGATCACGCGCACCACGTCGCCGATGGTCACGGCCCAGTTGAAGGCCACGTTGTTCAGCCCCGAGGCCAGCGCCAGCAGCCACAACTGCGGATGTTCGCGCACCTGCCGCAGGATGCCCGGGCGCCAGGCCATGAGCGCGAGCAGCACCACGGCGTACATGCAGGCCGTGGCCCACAGCGGATGCAGCCCCGCCTGGTGCATGTGCTGGAACGGCCACCACGCCAGGCCCCAGACGAAAGCGTTGAACAGCAGGGCGGCAAAGGGCAGGGGAGATTGCATCGAGAATAAAAATAGGCTCTAGCGCTTGATGGATAAGCGTCAATAGCTATCGATTATGTAGCAATTTGCGCAAGTGAGGCGGCGCCAAAAACTGGCACGCTTCCCCGCCAGTGCACCCGTGGAACTGGCTCTGCCAGGCCACTGGGTGCGTCCCCCTCCGGGGGAAGCGGCGCAGCCGCTCAGGGGGGCAACTCAATGATGCGTATCGTGCCGCGCAATGTGCAGCAGGTGGTTCACTTCGTCGCGGTGGTTGATGCAGTTGCGCTGGTGCCAGCGGCGGATGATCCACATGATGGCCGCCACCACGAGGCCGAAGGTGATGATCGCACCAAACACCGACAGGCCCAGCTTGAGCGACAGGCTGTAGAACGCGCCCAGGCCCAGGATGCAGGCCTGCTCGTTGAAGTTCTGCACGGCGATCGAGCGGCCCGCGCCCATGAGGTTGTGGCCCCGGTGCTGCAGCAGCGCGTTCATGGGCACCACCAGGTAGCCGCCCAGCCCGCCCAGCAGGATGAGGAAGGGGATCGCGAGCCAGATGTTGCTGATGAACACCATCAGGATCAGCAGCAGCCCCATGGCGATGCCCAGCGGGATCACCCGGGTGGCCATGTCCAGGCGCATGCGCATCGAGGCCACCACCGCGCCCACGGCGGTGCCGATGGCCACCACCCCGGTGAGTGCCGAGGCCTGCGTGGTGTTGTAGCCCAGCGCCACGGCGGCCCAGGCCAGCACGATGAACTTGAGGTTGCCGCCCGCGCCCCAGAACAGGGTGGTGGTGGCCAGCGAGATCTGGCCGAGCTTGTCGCGCCACAGGCGGCCGTTGCAGGCCCAGAAGTCCGGCAGCAGGGCCAGCGCGTTGGAGAACACGCTGCGCGCGGGGTCGGCGCGCAGGGGGCGCATTTCCACGCCGGTGTGCGGGATGCGGGTGTTGAACCAGGCCGCCAGCGCATACACCGCGATCAGCGCGGCGATGGCGGACTCGGCGGGGGTGTCCACACCCGTGTCGATCATCGGCAGGTCGAAGCCCAGCAGCATGCCCGACAGGTGCTGCCCCACGAGCTGCCCGCCGAACAGCACGCCCAGGATGATGGACGCGATGGTGAGTCCCTCGATCCAGCCGTTGGCCTTCACCAGCTGCGAGGCGGGAAGGAGTTCCGTGAGGATGCCGTATTTGGCGGGCGAGTAGGCCGCGGCGCCCAGACCCACCACCGCATAGGCGATGAGCGGGTGCGAACCGAACAGCATCATCAGGCAGCCCACCACCTTGATGGCGTTGCTGACGAACATGACCTTGCCCTTGGGCAGGGCGTCGGCAAAGGCGCCGACGAAGGGCGCCAGCACCACATAGAACAGCGCGAACATGGGCACCAAGGCGGCGCGCTGCCACTCGGGAGCGCCTTCTGTGCGCAAAAGCTCCACGGCGGCCACGAAAAGTGCATTGTCGGCCAGCGAGCTGAAAAACTGCGCCGACATGATGGTGTAGAAACCGCGCTTCATCGAATGGCTGGTGGCTGCATCAGTTCGGCTGATGCCCTGTTAAATGTGGGGACCCTGGCAAGTGACGGACGGTTATATCACGCGGATAAACGGCCACGGTGCCAGAATCCTGCGCGTATTCCCCGGTAAATCCCTTGCCCCACCTGGTCCTTTCCATGCCCCGTCCCATCGCCGCCACCATCCACACCGCAGCCCTGCACCACAACCTGGAGCGTGTCCGACAGGCAGCGCCCGATGCCAAGGTCTGGGCCGTGGTCAAGGCCAATGCCTACGGGCACGGCATCGAACGCGCGTACGAAGGCCTGCGCGGCGCCGACGGCTTCGCGCTGCTGGACCTGGCCGAGGCCGAACGCGTGCGGCATCTGGGCTGGCGCGGGCCCATCCTGCTGCTCGAAGGCGTGTTCGAGCCGCGCGACCTGGAGCTGTGCTCGCGCCTGGGCCTGTGGCACGCAGTGCATTGCGACGAGCAGATCGACATGCTGGCGGCCCACAAGACGCAGGTGCCGCACCGCGTGTTCCTCAAGATGAACTCGGGCATGAACCGGCTGGGCTTCGCGCCGCAGCGCTTTCGCGCGGCCTGGGCGCGGCTCAACGCGCTGCCGCAGGTGGACGAGATCTCGTTCATGACCCACTTCAGCGATGCGGACGGCCCCCGGGGGGTGGCGCACCAGCTGGCCGTGTTCAACACCGCCGCCCAGGACCTGCCGGGCGAGCGCACGCTGAGCAACAGTGCCGCCACCCTGCGCCACGCGGCGGACGCGCGCGTGCGCGCCGACTGGGTGCGCGCCGGCATCGCGCTGTATGGCAGCGCGCCCGACTACCCCGAGCATGACGCCAGCCACTGGGGCATGCGCCCCACGATGACCCTCGCCACCCGCCTCATCGCCACGCAGCAGCTGCAGGCGGGCGACACCGTGGGCTATGGCTCGCGCTTCACGGCCGAGGGGCCGCTCTTGATCGGCGTGGCGGCCTGCGGCTATGCCGACGGCTACCCGCGCCACTGCGATACCGGCACCCCCGTGCTGGTCAACGGCGTGCGCACGCGGCTGGTGGGGCGGGTGAGCATGGACATGGTGACGGTGGACCTCACGCCGCTGCAGCAGGCGGGCGTGGCCGCGGGGTTCGGCTCCGAGGTCACGCTGTGGGGCCAGGCTGGCAACGGCACGGTGCTGCGCGTGGACGAGGTGGCCGCCGCCGCGGGCACCGTCAGCTGGGAGCTGCTGACGGCACTGGCCCAGCGCGTGCCCGTGTCGGTGGATGGCATCGGCTGATCCGAACCGTCGACAAGTTCACGCACGGCGGGGCGCGGGGCCGCACGGCCGGGCCAAAGTGGTGTGAAATGGCGCGGCGCCGGCACGCAACGCCGCCGGCCGCGCCCCTCTTTCCACCGCAGGTGTTTCCTCCATGGCCACTTCCCGCAGCGACCGCCACAGCAACAGCAAGAAGAAAACCTCCACCTGGCGCGCCGTGCGCATGCCGCACCACAGCCGGGTGGCACGCACCCTGCAGCAGCGCTACAGCCTGCGCTGGCATGGCCTGCTGATCGGCAGCTTCACGCTGCTGCTGATGTGGTGCACCTCCCACGTGCAGATGCTGGTGGGCGTGGAGTCGCTGGCGCTGCGGTATTTCGTCACCCTCTCGGTCGGCTACCTGGGGTACCTGCTGGTGCTGCGGGCCTGGGCGGCGCGGCTGGTGCGGCAGGACCGCGACACGGGTGGCGATGGCAGCGGCCTGGATGTGCCCGACGTGTCCTGGCCCGGCAACGGGCCGTCGGGCGGTGGCGGTGGCCAGGTGCCGCTGCCGCGCACGGGCGGCGGTGATTTTGGCGGTGGCGGCGCGTCGGGCGATTTTGGTGGCGCATGGACGCAGGGCCTGTCCAGCGGGGGCTCCAGCAGCGATTCCAGCGCGCTGGGCGACCTGGCCAGTGGCGCCGCCGACGCCCTGGGCAGCGCCGACGAAGGCGCCGTGGTGGTCGTGCCCGTGGTGGCGATCTTCCTCATCGGCGCGGCGATCATTTTTGGCGCGGGCTCGCTGGCCATGCTGTTCTTTGGCTGGGATGTGCTGCTGACCGTGGCGGTGGAGATCGCCTTCTCGGTGGCCACTGCGCGGGCCGCCGTGGGCGTGGAGCGCGAGGGCTGGCTCACGGCCGCCGTGCGCCTGACCTGGAAGCCCTTGCTGGGCGCGTTGGTCTGCGCCGTGGTGCTGGGTGCCACCATCGACCATTTCCTGCCCGGCGTGCAGTCGTTGCCCCAGGCCGTGCGCGTGATCCAGGGGCAGTGATGCAAAAGGCAGAATGCTACTAAATTGGTAGCTTGAAATATAGACTTATCAAGCGGTAGGGGCCGGTTCTTTTCATGTCCTGGCGCCTCCCGGCCTGGGTCAGGCTGGCCCCGCGTTCCCTCTCCCGGCCTCAGCGGCGGCAGTCCCGGCCGCCCTGGCAGCCGGTCTCGATGGCGTCCAGGTTGCTGCGCACCTGCGCCAGCAGGGCGAGCAGCTGGGCCTGCGTGGCGTCGTCGCACCCTTTGAGCAGGGACGCCGCCAGCCCCCGGCGGGCGTCGCGCAGCGCCTGGTGCAGGGCCGCACCCTGGGCGCTCAGGCGCAGGCAGCGGCTGCGTTTGTCCTCGGCATTCGGTGCGCTCTCCAGCCAGCCCTTGTCCTGCAGCATCCCCACCATGCGGGCCACCTGTGCCTTGTCGGCGCCGCTGTGGGCCACCAGTTCGCGCTGCGTGGTGCCGGGGTGGCGGCCCACGAACATCAGCGCCCGCACTTCGTTGTGCGTCAGGTCGGGGTGGATGGCGGCCATGGCGCGCACCATGTGGGCCCGGTAGGCATGCAGCAGGTCGTGCATGGCTTCAAAGACATCGGCGGGCGCGTGGGTGGTCATGGGGGTTTGTGGTTGACAAAATCAACCAATGCGCAGATCATTGGTTGATCAAATCAACATTTTAAGTCATGAACGCACCCCTGCCTACCGCCACACCCCGCGCCGACGCTGCGCACCTTGCCATCGAACGCGTCCGCCACCCCTTGCAAGCCCGCCACCTCCAGGTGGTGCGGCGCACCGCCGTCAGCCCCGGTTTCGTGCGGCTCACCCTGGCCGGGCCCGAGCTGGCCGGGTTTGTGAGCGCGGGGTTTGACGACCACCTCAAGCTCATCCTGCCCCAGCCAGGCCAGGAGCGCCCGTCGCTGCCGTCGATGCAGGACGGCCGCCCCGTCTTCCCCGACCCACGCCCCGTGCTGCGCGACTACACCCCCGCGCGCCATGACGCCGCTGCGGGCGAGCTGGACATCGAGGTGGCCCTGCACGACGCAGGCCCCGCCACCGACTGGGCCGCGAGCGCCGCCGTGGGCCAGTGGGTGGGCATTGCCGGGCCGCGCGGCAGCATGGTGGTGCCGACCGGTTTTGACTGGCATTGGCTGCTGGGCGACGAAACCGCCTTGCCCGCCATCGCCCGCCGCCTGGCCGAGCTGCCCGCGCACACCCAGGCCACCGTGCGCATCCAGGTGAGCAATCCTGCCGACCAGCGGGTCCTGGCCAGCGCGGCGCGGCTCGATCTGCAATGGGTAGACGCGCTGCCTGCGGCGGTGGAAGACCTGGCGCTGCCCACCGGCGCGGGGTTTGTGTGGGCCGCCGGCGAACACGGCGACATGGCCGCCGTGCGCCGTGCCGTGCTGGCCAAGCCGGGCGTGGACGCCAGGCGCATGCGCATCTCCGCCTACTGGAAGCGCGGCGCTGCAGACCACCACGAAGACCTGGTCAGCGCAGCAGCGTAAGCGCCGCCGCCTGCTGCACCGCTTCGGTCATGCGGTGCAGCGCCTGCACGTTCAGGCGCCAGTACTGCCAGTACAACGGAACATCGACGGGCTTGCCCGGAATCAGCTCGACCAGCGTGCCGGCCTTCAGGTCGTGCTGCACCATCGGGTCCGGCGTCATGCCCCAGCCCAGGCCGGCCCGCGTGGCCATGACAAACGCGTTCGCCTCGGGCAGCCAGTGCACGGGCGGCGCGAGTTTGCGGCGCGTGATGCGCCCCACGAAGCGCGCCTGCAGCGCATCCTTGCGGTTGAACACCAGCATGGGCGTCTGTGCCAGGGTGGCTGCGTTCACCCCCTGGGCAAAGTGGCGCTGCAGGAAGGCGGGGCTGGCCAGCGCGCGGTAGCGCAGGGTGCCCAGCGGCAGCACCTTGCAGCCCTGCACGGGTTGGGGGTCGGCCGTCACGGCGGCCATCACGCGGCCTTCGCGCAGCAGGTTGGCCGAATGGTCCTGGTCTTCGACATGGATGTCGAAGGTGATGCTTTGGCCCTCCGCGGCCTGCGCCATGGCATGGGGAAACCAGGTGGCGAGCGAGTCGGCATTGACGCCGAGGGCCAGGCGCGTGGACGCGTGCTGCCCGCCGCCGAGCGTGGCGAGCGCGTCGGCCTCGCTCAGGGCCACTTCGCGGGCGTGCCGGTACAGGGCCTGGCCGGCCTCGGTGGGCGCGCAGGGCGTGGCGCGGCGCACCAGCACCTGGCCCACGCGTTCTTCCAGCAGCTTCACGCGCTGCGACACCGCCGAGCGGGTGACGTGCAGCACAGCGGCGGCGCGCTCGAAGCTGCCCTCGTCGATCACGGTGGCAAAGGCGTTGAGCTGGGCGGAGTCAAGGCGCATGGATGGTTAGCCATTCTGACGGATCGTTAAAAAGTATAGCTGGCGTGACCATGGCACGCGGCCCACAATCCGCGCCCATGAGCACCACTGCCTTTCTTCACGGATTCACGTCGACGGCCATCCTGATCATGGCCATCGGCGCGCAAAATGCCTTCGTGCTGCGCCAGGGCCTGCGGCGCGAGCATGTGCTGCCGGTGGTGCTGGTGTGCGCCCTGTCCGACGCGGCGCTGCTGCAGGCGGGGGTGTGGGGCATGGGCGGCGTGCTCCTGGCCCGGCCGGAGTGGGCGCAGTTCATGCGCTGGGCGGGGGCGATTTTTCTGGCCGCGTACGCGGTGCAGGCCGCCAGCCGGGCCTTCAAGCCGGCCCATCTGCTGGTGTCGGCCAACGGGCCGGGTGCGAGCCTGCGCGCCACGCTGCTCACCGTGGTGGCGCTGACCTGGCTGAACCCGCATGTGTACCTGGACACCGTGGTGCTGCTGGGCACCATGGCCAGCCCCTACCCGGTGTGGGGCCGCGCCACGTTTGCGGCCGGGGGCTCGCTGGCCAGCGCCCTGTGGTTCCTGAGCCTGGGCTTCGGTTCGCGCTGGCTGGCGCCCGTGTTCGCGTCGCCCGGGGCCTGGCGGGTGCTGGACGGGGTGACGGCGGCCACCATGATGGTTCTGGCGGTGGCGATGGGTCTAAGCTAAGAAAGATAAGTTCGTTGGGTAAAACGCGGGCTTGCTCCATAGTCGGTCTATTGACTGATCTGGAGTGTTTTCCCCATGCGTTTCAAGACCCTTTTGCTCGCGGCCGCCCTGGCCACCGCCCTGCCGATGGCGGCACAGGCCAAGACCTTCCGCTGGTCCCGGTCGGTGGACATTTCCACCTGGGACATCCACGCCCAGAACGTGGGCGTGAACAACACCATGCACGGCGCGGTGTACGACACGCTGGTCGAATACAACAGCAAGACCTTCAAGCCCGAGCCTTCGCTGGCCACCGAGTGGAAGCTCATCAAGCCCACCCAGTTGCGCCTGACCTTGCGCAAGGGCGTGAAGTTCAGCGACGGCAGCGAGTTCACGGCCGACGACGCCAAGTTCTCGCTGGAGCGCGCCAAGGCCAAGAGCTCCAACTTCGCGGTGTACACCCAGGGCATCGACCGCGTGGAAAAGGTCGATGCGTACACCATCGACATCCACTCCGACCTGCCCAACCCGGTGCTGGTGAACCAGCTCACCGAGCTGCGCATTCTGAGCAAGGCCTGGGCCGAAAAGAACAAGTCGGTCGAGCCCAAGGACATCAAGACCAAGGACGAGACGTACGCCCACCGCAATGCGCTGGGCACCGGCCCCTACCAGCTCAAGCAGTGGACGCCCGACCAGCGCGTGGTGCTGGAGCCCAACCCGCACTGGTGGGGCAAGGGCAAGTACCCCACCAACCTGACCGAGATCGTCTACACCCCCATCAAGGCCGACGCCACGCGCACGGCCGCGCTGCTGTCGGGCGAGATTGATTTCGTGATCGACCCCAGCCTGCAGGACCTGGCGCGCATCAAGCAGACGCCCACCCTGCAGGTGCTCGAAGGGCCGGAGTACCGCACCATCTTCCTGGGGCTGGACCAGTTCCGCGACGAGCTGCCCGGCTCGGACGTGAAGGGCAAGAACCCGCTCAAGGACCTGCGCGTGCGCAAGGCGCTGTACCAGGCGATCGACATCCAGTCCATCCAGCGCGTGGTGCTGCGTGGCCTGGCCCAGCCCACGGGCACGCTGATCGCCAACCAGGTGAACGGCTGGACCAAGAAGGCCGACGTGCGCTGGCCCTACGACCCCAAGGCCGCGCAGAAGCTGCTGGCCGACGCGGGCTACCCCAACGGCTTCGAGGTGGACTTTGCCTGCAGCGCGGGCCGCTACATCAACGACGAGCAGTTGTGCCAGGCCATCACGTCACATTGGGCCAAGGTGGGGGTGAAAGCCAAGCTGCGTTCGCTGCCGTTTGCCACGTATTTCCCGATGATCCAGCGCAACGAGGCCAGCATCTATCTGCTGGGCTGGGGCGTACCCACGTTCGATGCGTTCTACAGCCTGCAGTCGCTGGTGCGCTCGCCTGGCGCGGGGGGCGATGGCAACTTCAACCTGGGCCGCTTCTCCGACCCGCAGCTCGATGCCCTGGTGGAGCGCGTGAAGAAGGAGACCGATGCCACCACGCGCAACAACCTGATCGAGCAGGCGCTGATCAAGGAGCATGAACTGGTCTCGCACATCCCGCTGTACAACCAGGTGATCCCGTGGGCGGCGACGAAGAAGGTGGACATCATCCACCGTGCCGACAACCGGATCGACTGGCGCTACCTCAAGGTGAATTGATCACCTGCGCCCCGCAAAAAAAGCCCCGGTGCTGCCAGAGCCCGGGGCTTTTTTTCCTGCCGCTGCTCGCCGCGGGCTTCAGGCCAGGGCGCGTTGCACGGCGGGGCGTTGGAGCATGCGCTGGGTGTGGGCGTGCACCTTGGGAAAGAGCGCAATGTCCACGCCATCGCTGGCCAGCCAGCTGGCGATGGTGAAGAGATAACCATCGGCCACGGTGTACTGCGCGCCCATCACCCAGGGGCCGTGTTCCGCAGAGGGCAGGTAGTGGGTTTCAATCAGGTTGAAGCAGTCGGTCATGTTCTGCGGCACCTTGCGCTGCATGGCGGCAATCGCTTCGGGCTCGTCGGCCCAGCGGCTGGCGCGGGGGCGGTGCGCATGGGCGATGTGCACCGTGGACGCGAGGTAGCTGTGGAATTCCTGCAGGCGCGCAAAGCCGTGGGCATCGGTGGGGGCCAGGCGCGCCTCGGGGAAACTCTGCGCCACATACGCCAGCAGGGCGGGTGTTTCGGTCAGGGTACCGTGTGGCGTGGCCAGCGCGGGCACGCGGCCCTTGGGGTTCACGGCAAGGTATTCGGGCGTGCGCTGCTGGCCCGCGGCGAAGTCCACGCGCACCAGCTGGTGCTGGGCGCCAGCCTCTTCCAGAGCGATGCGCACGGCCTGCGCGCAGGTGCCGGGGGTGTAGTAGAGCGTGAGGGTGGTCATGGTTGATGTGCTATAAAATAAATAGCTATTGGCGCTTGATAGGTAAGCGCTGACGGCCAATTTTCTTGAAATATTTCAGTACAGGCCTCGTGTGCGTGCCATCAGGCGGGTCAGGCCCAGCAGCGCATCGGTGTGGGGCGTGGGTGTGTGGGTGATCTGCCCCAGTTCGCGCACCGCGCCCACCAGGGCGTCGATCTCCATGGGCTTGCCGGCCTCCACGTCCTGCAGCATCGAGGTCTTGAACGCGCCCAGCTTGCGCGTGACGGCATGGCGGTCCTCGGGCTGCTGGTCGATGGGCAGGCCCAGTTTCTCGCCAATGGCCTTGGCCTCCAGCATCACGGCGCTGACAAAACCGCGCACCAGGTCGTCGTCCAGGATGCGGTCGGTGGTGGCGCCGGTCAGCGCGCTGATCGGGTTCATGGTGAGGTTGCCCCAGAGCTTGAACCAGATGTCCTTCTGGATGCAGCCGGTCACCTCCACATCGATGCCACCGCGCTGCAGCGTGTCGGCCAGCGCCTGCAGCCGCTCGCTGCGGCGGCCGTCGGGCTCGCCCACGATGAGGCGGTTGCCAAAGTGCTGGCGCACAAAACCGGGCGATTCCAGCGAGCAGCTGGTGTGCACCACGCTGCCCACCACGCTGCGCGCCGGGATGGCTTTGGCAATCACGCCGCCCGCATCCACCGACTGCAGGGCATGGCCCTGCGCCGCGCCGCCAAAACCGTCGAGGAACCACCACGGCACGCCGTTCATGGCCGTGAGCACGGTGGTTTCGGGCCCGATCAGCGGGGCCATGGCGCGCGCCACCTCGGGCAGGCCCGGCGCCTTGACTGCGACCACCACCAGGTCCTGCACGCCCAGTGCCGCCGGGTCGTCGTGCGCGGTGACGGCCACCTGCGCCAGCGTGCCGTCGGCGCGCCGCATGCGCAGCCCCTCGGCCTGCAGGGCGCGCAGCGTGTCGCCGCGCGCCACCATGCTGACCGGGTGGCCCGCCTGCGCGAGGGCCACGCCCAGCCAGCCGCCGATGGCGCCCGCGCCGTAGATACATGCTTTCATGGTTGTAGAGCCTTTGTCTTCCAGGGTTGTTGTTTGTGGTGATGAGGGATTCGGGGCGCGCGACTGCTGCGGGGCCTCAGTAGCCCGCCGGGCGCTGGGGGGTGCCCACTGCATCGGTGCGAAAGCGGGCCAGCAGATCCTGCGCGGCGCTGGCCAGCAGCATGGTGTCCACGCCCACGGCCACGAACAGGGCGCCCGCCGCCAGCCACTGGCGCGCCTGCGACTCGGTGGTGGCCAGAATGCCCGGCGCCTTGCCCGCGCGCAGGATGCGGGTGATGCCATCGTGGATGGCGGCCTGTACGTCAGGATGTGCCGGGTTGCCGGGGTGCCCCATGGAAGCCGACAGGTCGGCCGGGCCGATGAACACGCCGTCCACGCCGGGCGTGGCGGCGATCGCATCCAGGTTGGCCATGGCTTCCACCGTCTCGGCCTGCACCAGCAGGCACACCTGCTGGTTGGCCTCGTGCACATACCGGGGGTAGGCCTGCCAGCGCGACGAACGGGCCAGCGCGCTGCCCATGCCGCGCACCCCCTCGGGCGCATAGCGCGTGGCGCGCACCAGCTGCCGTGCCTGCTCGGCGGTGTCCACCATGGGCACCAGCAGGGTTTGCGCGCCGATGTCCAAGTACTGCTTGATGAGCGCGGTGTCGCCCACGGGAACCCGCGCAATGGGGTGGGGCGCCCGCGCGCCGGGGGCGAGGGCGCTGCCGGCGCTGGCGATGGCCTGCAGCTGGTGCAGGATGGAGCGCACGTCGTTGGGCGCATGTTCGCCATCGACCAGCAGCCAGTCGTAGCCAGTGCCGGCGATGATTTCCGCGCTGTAGGCGTCGGCCAGCGCAAGCCACAGGCCGATCTGCGACTGGCCCTGGGCCATGGCCTGTTTGAAGGGGTTGACGGGTGTCTGCAATGTGAGCTTCCTGCGGCGGGGTGCCAAGCCCTCCATCGTACGGGCTGTTGCCAGCACGTGGGGGCATGGCCGCTATAGTCGGCTGCCCCACCCCGGGGGCTTTCCCTCTACATCGCCATGGCCAAAGAAAAAACCACGTTCACCTGCACCGAATGCGGCGGCACCAGCCCGCGCTGGCTGGGCAAATGCCCGGCCTGCGGTGCCTGGAACACGCTGATCGAGCAGGTGGCGGACGCGGGGCCGGGCAAGAACCGCTACAGCGGGTCGCAGTTTGCAGGCCTGGCCCAGGCGCAGGCGGTGATGCCCTTGTCGGCCATCGAGGCCAGCGATGTGGAGCGCACACCGAGCGGCATCGACGAGCTGGACCGGGTGCTGGGCGGCGGCATTGTCGAAGGCGGCGTGGTGCTCATCGGCGGCGACCCGGGCATCGGCAAGTCCACCCTGCTGCTGCAGGCGCTTGATGCCCTGCAGCGCGCCGGGCTGCCCACGCTGTATGTGACGGGCGAGGAAAGCGGCGCCCAGGTGGCGCTGCGCTCGCGCCGCCTGGGGCTGGACCACAGCCAGGTGAACGTGCTGGCCGAGATCCAGCTCGAGAAGATTCTGGCGACCATCGAGTCCATGCAGCCCGCGGTGGCCGTGATCGATTCCATCCAGACGGTGTATTCCGACCAGCTCACGTCCGCGCCCGGCTCCGTGGCCCAGGTGCGCGAATGTGCGGCGCACCTCACACGTTGCGCCAAGTCTTCGGGCGTGGCCATCGTGCTGGTGGGGCATGTGACGAAGGAAGGCGCCCTGGCCGGGCCGCGCGTGCTGGAGCACATGGTGGACACGGTGCTGTACTTCGAGGGTGACACGCACAGCCAGTTTCGCCTGGTGCGCGCCATCAAGAACCGCTTTGGCGCGGTCAACGAGATCGGCGTGTTCGCCATGACGGAAAAAGGCCTCAAGGGCGTGAGCAACCCGAGCGCCATCTTTTTGAGCCAGCACAGCGAACCCGTGCCGGGCAGCTGCGTGATGGTCACGCTCGAAGGCACGCGCCCGCTGCTGGTGGAGATCCAAGCGCTGGTGGACAGCGGTGGTCCCAGCCCCCGGCGCCTGTCCGTGGGCCTGGACAAGGACCGCCTGGCCATGCTGCTGGCCGTGCTGCACCGCCACGCGGGCGTGGCCTGCATGGACCAGGACGTGTTCGTGAACGCGGTGGGCGGCGTGCGCATCAGCGAGCCGGCGGCCGACCTGGCGGTGATGCTGGCCATCACCTCCAGCCTGCGCGGCAAGGCGCTGCCGCGCGGCTTCCTGGCCTTTGGCGAAGTGGGCCTGGCGGGCGAGGTGCGGCCCGCGCCGCGCGGCCAGGAGCGCCTCAAGGAGGCTGCCAAGCTGGGCTTCAGCGTGGCCGTGGTGCCCAAGGCCAACGCGCCCAAGAAGCCCATCGAGGGCCTGACCATCCACGCCGTGGAGCGCGTGGAGGAGGCGATGAACGTGGTGCGGGAGATGGGCTAGGAGGGCCTGCAGACGGCGGTGACGCGCTGGTACAGCACGCTGCCGCTGTACAGGCCCAGCACCTCCTCGCGCGTGCATTGCATGGTCAGCACATGCTGGCCCTGGGCGGAAATGGCCGCCGCCGATTCAGACCGCGCCGTGGCCTGGGTGCCATCGGCATTGACGCGGATGTCCAGCTTGCCCAGCCGGCTTGCGGAGCGCAGACCGCTGGCCTGCATGGCCTGCGCGGACTGCTGCTGCAGCGCACAGATCTCCGCGCGCCCGCCGGAGTACACGCTCGCGGGGCTGCTGCTGTGGTCGGTGAGCTTGAAGCTCAGGTCGGGCGCGGCCAGCGCGCACTGAGCACGGTAGTCCGACCGGTCGCCGAGCTCCACGGCTCGCCGCAGCACACCCTCCACCACGGCCGGGGTCAGCCTGGTGATGTTCTCGGCCTTGGGGCTGCTGGCGGCGGGCGCGGCCGGTGGCGCGGAGGGCGCGCTGGCCTTGACCTTGGCCACGGGTGCCGTGGCGGGGGACGGCCGTGGGCTGGGCGGCGCGGCCGGGCGTGGCGCCTGGGCGCAGGCCCGGTCGGAGAAAGTGGTGTGCCCCTTGTCGTCCGTGCACTTGAACAGGTTCTGGCCGCTGGCCGTGGAGGCGGCCAGCATGGCGGCGAGGGCCGCCAGCAAAAGGGGAGGGTTGCGCATGGAAAGCGGTGGGGGCTGGATGCAGAAGTGCGCAATTAGAGCAGCCGATGGTGGCGGCCCGTGCCGCACCAGCACGTCAGAAAGACTCCCAGTCGTCATCCGACGCCTTCTGGCCCGCCGGGGCCGCGGGTGCGGGAGGCGGTGCTGGGCGCGCCGCGGGGGCCTGCAGCGGCCTGGCAAGGGGCGGGGCGGCCTTGGCGGGGGCGGCTTTGAGCGCGCTGCCCGCCGCCCGCGGCCTGGGCGCCGGGGCCGGCGCGCGGGCAGGGCTGGGCGTGGTGCTGGCGGGCTGGTGGCCCACGTTGAAGACGGACACGACCTCGGCCAGGCGCTGCGCCTGGTCGCGCAGCGAGGCCGCGGCGGCCGCCGATTCCTCCACCAGGGCGGCGTTCTGCTGCGTCATCTGGTCCAGGTTGCTCACGGCCTGGTTGACCTGGCCGATGCCGTCGCGCTGTTCGCTGGAGGATGCGGTGATCTCGCCGATGAGGTCGGACACCCGGCGCACGCTGGCCACGATCTCGTCCATCGACTGGCCCGCCTGCGCGACCTGGCCCGAGCCGGTCTCCACGGTGTCGACCGAGGCGCTGATCAGCTCCTTGATCTCCTTGGCCGCGGAGGCGGAGCGCTGGGCCAGGCCCCGCACCTCGCTGGCCACCACGGCGAAGCCCCGGCCCTGTTCGCCCGCGCGGGCGGCTTCCACGGCGGCGTTGAGGGCGAGGATGTTGGTCTGGAAGGCGATGCCGTCGATCACGCCGATGATGTCGGCGATCTTGCGCGAGCTGCTGGTGATGTGCTGCATGCTCTCGACCACCTGCGCCACGACCTCGCCGCCCCGCGTGGCCGCCTGCGCGGCCGTGGTGGCCAGCTGGTTGGCCTGGCGCGCGGTGTCCGCCGACTGGGTGACGGTGGCGGTCAGCTCTTCCATGCTGGCGGCGGTCTCTTCCAGGTTGGCGGCCGTCTGCTCGGTGCGCGACGACAGGTCCTGGTTGCCCGTGGCGATCTCCACCGAGGCATTGGACATGGAGTCCACGCCGCTGCGCACCTCGGAAACCAGGCCGCGCAGGCGGGCCGCCATCTGCGATACCGAGCGCAGCAGGTGGCCGAACTCATCCTGGCGATCGTCCTGCGCGGACACGGTGAGGTTGCCGCTGGCGATGGCATCGGACAGATCCACCGCCCGGTTCAGCGGGCGCGTGATGGAGCGCACCAGCAGGAACGACAGCACCAGGCCCAGCGCGAACACGGCCCCCTGGGTGATCCAGGCCAGCAGGTTGGCGCGGCTGCGGGCGGCCTGGGCCTCCTGCCGGGCCGCGTCGCGCTGGCTCTGCTGCAGCTGCACGAAGGTCTCGAGGCTGTCCACATAGCGGCCTATGGACGGCAGGTACTTGGATTCGATGAACGACTTGAAGGCGGCCCCGTCGCCACCCTGCTTGATTTCGCGCGCCTGCTTGTTGAGGGCCAGCACATGGGTGCGCTCGGCGGCCACGCGCTCGAGGGCGGCCTTGTCCGCCGGGCTGGTCGCCAGTTCCACCACCTTGGCCTGGATGGCCGAGATGCCGGCCACGCCGGCCTTCACGCGGCCGTCGAACAGGGCCGTCAGGTCCGCATCGGGCGTGGAATTGCTGGCCAGCACCCGCTCGCCGGTGGTTTCGGTGGCGCCCTTCCATTGCGCGGCGAGCGTGATGCGATTCTCGAACGATGCCATCGACTCCATGGACCGGTCCATCACCTGGGCCACCTGGTGCTGCGCCCAGACCGACACCAGCAGCATGGCACCCAGCAGCCCCACGATAGAACCCCACAGCTTGGGCGACAGGCGCACGTTATCCAATTTCATTGACCATCTCCAGAAAGGACGAGTCCGCATTTTTCGTGCTTCCGCCACGGCCGTAAACACTTGCGGGGGCCCGGCCCGCCTTCGCGTGCGATGTTCTTTCATTAATGTAGTGCTTACACAACGAAACAATTTCTCGGCCAGCGTCTGGAGGTGCCTTGCCGGCCGCTTGGCGCCCCGGCCTCGGGATCTTTGCCGGCGGCCCGGGCGCTCATATGACAATACCGCCCATGAATTTGCGCAAAATCCTGGTGCCCCTGGGCGTGGTGGGGCTGGTTGTTTTTGGTTTCATGGCCTACGGATGGCCCGGTGTGGCCGCCGTCATGGGCGGGCTGGTCATGTGGGCGCTGCTGCATTTCACGCGGCTCATGAATGTGATGAAGAAGGCCGCCAACCGCCCCATCGGGTATGTGGGCAGCGCGGTCATGCTCAACGCCCGCCTCGGCGAGGGGGTCAACCTGATGCATGTGGTGGCCATGACGCAGTCCCTGGGCGAGCAGCTGTCGCCGGCGCAGGCCGAGCCGGAGGTGTACCGCTGGACGGATGGCACCCAGTCGCACGTGACGTGCGAGTTCCGCCACGGCAAATTGGCGAAGTGGACGCTGTGGCGGCCCGAAGGCGACGGTTCCGCCGCCCCGGCGGGCCAGCCCCCGGCCGCCCCGTAAAATCCCCGGTTTGCGACCCACAGCAACAAAAGGACACCCATGAGCCCCGTAGTTCCCTCGATGGCCGACCGTGACGGCAAGATCTGGATGGACGGCCAGATGGTCGATTGGCGCGACGCCAAGATCCATGTGCTGACCCACACCCTGCACTACGGCTGCGGCGCCTTTGAAGGCGTGCGCGCCTACAACACCGCCAACGGCACGGCCATCTTCCGCCTGGAAGAGCACACCGACCGCCTGTTCAACAGCGCCAAGATCCTGCGCATGAAGATTCCCTTCAGCAAGGAAGAAGTGAACGAGGCCCAGAAGGCCGTGGTGCGCGAGAACAAGCTTGAATCCTGCTACCTGCGCCCGCTGACCTGGATCGGCTCGCAGAAGCTGGGCGTCTCCCCCAAGGGCAACCAGATCCACCTGATGGTGGCCGCCTGGGCCTGGGGCGCCTACCTGGGCGAAGAGGGCATGAAGCGCGGCATTCGCGTGAAGACCAGCAGCTACACGCGCCACCACGTCAACATCACCATGACGCAGGCCAAGGCGGTGAGCAACTACACCAACTCCATCCTGGCCAACATGGAAGCGCTGGACGATGGCTACGACGAGGCGCTGCTGCTCGACAGCTCCGGCTTCGTGTCCGAGGGCGCGGGCGAGAACATCTTCGTGATCAAGAACGGCGTGATCTACACGCCCGACCTGTCGGCCGGCGCCCTGAACGGCATCACCCGCAACACCGTGTTCCACATCGCCAAGGACCTGGGCCTGGAGATCGTGCAAAAACGCATCACGCGCGACGAGGTCTACATCGCCGACGAAGCCTTCTTCACCGGTACGGCCGCCGAGGTGACGCCCATCCGCGAACTCGACCGCATCGAGATCGGCGCGGGGTCGCGGGGCCCGATCACCGAAAAAATCCAGAGTGCCTTCTTCGACATCGTCAACGGCCGCAATTCCAACTACGCCCACTGGCTCACCAAGGTCTGATGAACATGTCGCAAGCAACCGTTGAACTCCTGGCCAAGGACCTGAACGCACAGGGCGGGGTTTTCTGCCCCAACCCCAAGGCCGACATGAAAATCTGGAACAGCCACCCCAAGGTGTACCTGGACGTGGCCCGCACGGGCGAGGCCAAGTGCCCCTACTGCGGAACGGTGTACCGCCTCAGGGCGGGCGAGCGCGTGCACGCCGGTCATTGATTGATGCCAGTTGCAGCCGGCGGCGCATCGCCGCCGCCCACGTTGACCGTGGCGGTGCTGACCCACAACGAGGCGCACCGCATTGAAGCCTGCCTGAAGAGCGCCGCCTTTGCAGACCAGCTGCTGGTGGTGGACAGTGGAAGCACGGACGACACCGTGGCTATCGCGCGGGGCCTGGGCGCCGAAGTCCATGTCCACCCGGACTGGCAGGGCTTTGCCGTGCAGCGCAACCGCCTGCTCGCCCATGCGCGCGGCGACTACATCTTCTTCCTCGATGCTGACGAAGTGATGACACCGGCCTTCGCGCGGGAGCTGCAGGCCATCGTGCGCTCGGGCGAGCAGGCCGTGTGGAAGATCCGCTGGCGCATGGTGGCGTTCGGGCAGGAGCTCACGCACTTTCGCTCGCAGTCCCAGATCGAGCGGCTGTTCGTGCGCGGCATGGTCCGGGAGTACACGGGCGTGGTGCACGAGCAGGCGCAGCTGCATGCGCTGCCCGGTGGCGGCGAGGTGCCGCGCCGCCTGATCAAGGCGCGCCTGCTGCACTACTCGCGCACCACGGTGCGCGGCAGCCTGGAGAAGCTCACGCAGTACGTGATGCTCGGCGCCGCGAAGCGCGCCGAGAACGGGCAGCGGGGGGGGGTGCTGCGGGGGCTGGCCTCGGGCACTTCCATGTTCGTGCGCCTGTACGTGTTCCGCCTGGGCTTCCTGTGCGGGGGCGCGGGCTTCCTGTACTGCTTCTTCGTGGCGCTGGAGGGGTTCTTCCGCTATGCGGCGCTGCGGTACGACCGTGACCGCCTCACGGGCCGGGTGATCCGCGGATGAAGGCCTACCGCTGGTTCGGGCGCTGCGCCAGCCTCGGCGCGTTCATGGTTCCGGGCCTGGCCCTGTGGCTGCCCTCGGGCTATTCCTATGGGGCGGTCGTGCTGCTGCTGGCCGCGCTCGCCAGCGCGCCGGTGTGGTGGAACCGGCCCGCGCCGCGCGCGGCCTGGTGGCTGACGGCGGCGTTTTCCTGCATGGCGGCGCTGTGGCTGCTGGACGTGGGGGCCACCTGGGGCTGGGGCAGCATGGACCGCCCCGTCAAGTACCTGCTGGCGCTGCCCTGCATCTTCTACCTGATGACCTTCGAGCCGCGTGCATCGTGGCTGTGGATGGGGGTGGCGGTGGGCGCGGTGGGCAGCGGCCTGGTGGCCATCTACCAGATCTGCGTGCAGGCGCTGCCCCGCGCCAATGGCTTCACCAATGCCATCCAGTACGGCAACCTGAGCATGCTGCTGGCCGTGATGAGCGGCCTGTTGCTGGTGGTGCAGTGGAAGCGCTGGGTGCTGTGGCAGCGGGTGCTGCTGGCGGCGGCCATCGTGCTGGGCGCGGCGGGGTCGGTGCTGTCGCAGTCGCGGGGCGGTTGGCTGGCGCTGGTGCTGCTGCTGCCGGTCAGTGCGTGGCTGCTGGTGCGCACCACGGGGCAGCGCCGGATGTACTGGGGCCTGTGCGCGCTGGCGCTGGCGGCGGCCGCGTTGTCGCAGGTGCCCGCGGTGGAGCAGCGGGTGGACGAGGCGCGCCAGGAAGTGCAGACCTACAAGGACCACGGCGATGGCCGCAGCTCGGTCGGGCAGCGGCTGGCGCACTGGGGCCTGGCGTGGGAGATGGGCTGGGACCGGCCTTTGACCGGCTGGGGCCGCGCGGGCTATGCCGAGGAGAAGGCGCGGCGCGTGGCGGCTGGGCTGGCACACCCGGTGGTGCTCGAATTCGGCCACGCGCACAACGAAATCCTGGATCTTTTCGCCAAGCGGGGGCTGCCCGGCGTGCTGCTGTTGCTGGCGTTCTATGGCATTCCGCTGGCGATGTTCTGGCCCACGGCCCGGCGCATCCGCGATGGGGCGGGAAAGATGGACAAGGAATCGCTTTCCCTGTGCCTGGTGGGAGTGATGGTGCCCCTGTCGTACATCGGCTTCGGCCTCACCCAGGTCTTCCTGGCCCACAACAGCGGCAACATGTTCTATCTTTTCATGTGCCCGCTGCTGCTGGCCGCCCTGCACGAGCGGCGTGCCCGCATCGGCTGCGGCCGGCCGTTCTAGATGCGACACCCCCCTGAGCGGCTTCGCCGCATCCCCCCGCTCTCGCATTGCTGTGCAATGCGGGCAGGGGGACGCAGCCCTCGCTGCGGGGCGGCCCTTGCTCGGCTGCCCGGGACTGGGCCGTGCCGGTTTCAACCGTTGCGGGCCTCGCACAGAGCCATAGACAACTGAGACAGAGGCATTCTTCATGCACATCCTGCTGGTCAACAACTCCCCCATCCCCGTCTACGGCTACGGGGGAACCGAGCGCGTGATCTGGGACCTGGGCAAGACACTCGTCCAGCAGGGCCACCGCGTGAGCTACCTGGTGCCCGAGGGTTCGACCTGCGACTTCGGCGACGTGCTGCCCATCCGCCCGGACGAGCCGTGGGAGGGGCAGATCCCGAAGGGCGTGGACATCACGCACTTCCAGTTCAACCCCCGTACCGAGCTGGCCAAGCCGTACCTGGTGACCGAGCACGGCAACGCGCGCAAGCCCAAGCCGCTGCCGCTCAACACGGTGTTCCTGTCGCGCGACCACGCCGCGCGGTATGGCTCCACCGAGTTCGTCTACAACGGCCTGGACTGGAGCGGCTACGGCCCGGTGGACTTCCAATCGCCGCGCCCGCGCTACCACTTCCTGGGCAAGGCGGCGTGGGGCGTGAAGAACGTGCGCGGCGCCATCAAGGTGGCACTGCGCGCGGGTGTGGAGCTGGATGTGCTGGGCGGCACGCGCATCAATTTCAAGCGCGGCTTTCGCTGGACACTGTCGCGCAAGATCCATTTCCACGGCATGGTGGGCGGCACGCAGAAGACGGGCTTGCTCAACGCATCGCGCGGGCTGATCTTTCCGGTGCGCTGGCACGAACCCTTCGGGCTGGCGGTGATCGAGAGCCTGTACTTCGGCTGCCCGGTGTTTTCCACGCCCTATGGCGCGCTGCCCGAGCTGGTGCCGCTGCACTGCGGCGTGCTGTCGGCCGAGGCGAACGTGCTGGCCGAGGCGGTGCGTGGCAACCGTTTCGATGCGCGCGCCTGCCACCAGCACGTGGTCGACCATTTCAGCGCCGAGCGCATGGCGCGCAATTACCTGCGGATGTACGAACGTGTGCTCGCAGGCGAGAAGATCAATGCCCAGCCGCCGGTGATCCAGGGGCCTGCGCGCGAACTGCCCTGGAGGCAGTGAAGCCCCCATGAGGCGCTGCGCGCCATCCCCCGAGGGGGACGCACCCGGTGGCTCGGCAAAGCCGGTTCCACGGGTGCACTGGCGGGGCCGCGCGCTTTGCAGAGACCGGGATTGGCCGTCCGCACTGCCTCCATCACTCCCACCCGTTCGGGCTGAGCCTGTCGAAGCCAGGGCGTACACGGTGTTGCAACGCCCGGTCACTCTCCAGGGAATCCTGGTTGAATTGCCGCTAGCGCTTGTCCAGTAAGCGCTAGCAGCTATCGAATAAATAGCGTCACTGCGCTTGCAGCAACGCTGCCTGCGCGGCCAGCGCCGTCCGCCATTCCGCTTCCAGCGCGGCCACCAGCGCGGCGGCGGGCATGGGGCGCACCGCGGCGACGCCCTGGCCGGCCCAGAGGGACAGGTGGTCTGCGCGGCCGGCTTCGGCGCTGGCCCGGCGCAGGGCGCCGGTGAGGGCGTTCTGCACCGGGTAGGCCGGCACCTCCGTCTCGTGCGCATGCAGGCGCTGCAGCATGGGGTTGACGATGCCGCGCGCGGGGCGGCCCGAGAACACGCGGGTGGTGCGCGTGTCGGTGGCGATGGCCTGGGCCATGGCGTCGCGGTAGGCGCGGCCGATGCCCGATTCGTCGCAGGCGAGGAAGGCCGTGCCCATCTGTACCGCCTCGGCCCCCAGCGCCTGCGCGGCGGCGATGCCGCGTCCATCCATGATGCCGCCCGCCGCGATCACGGCCACGCCGCGTGGGCGCAGCGCATCCACGCACTGTGGCACCAGCGCGAGCGCGCCCACCATCGCGGCGGCAAAGTCGGCCTGCGATGGCACGCCCGCGCGCACGGTGGCGTCCGCAGGGGCAAGCCCTTCGGCCTGCGGCCGGCCCGTGGGCAAAAAGGTGCCGCGGTGGCCCCCGGCCTCCATGCCCGACGCGCAGACCGCATCGGCCCCCACGTCGGCCCAGGCCAGGGCCTCGGCCACCGTGGTGGCGGTGCCGATCACGTAGCAGCCCGCGTGGTGCAGGCGCTCGACCTGCGCGGCAGTGAGGATGCCGAAGGTGAAGCTCGCCACGGCGGGCCGGGCCTCGACCAGGGCCTCGAACTGCGCAGGGAAGTCCTCGCACCAGCGCGCGGGCACGGCGGCCTGCAGGCCGAACTCGGCGTACAGCGGGGCCACGCGGGCCAGCGCCTGCTCGACGGTGGCGGCATCGGGCGCGGGTGTGTCCTGCACGAACAGGTTGAGCCCGAAGGGCCGGTCGGTGCGGCGGCGCACCTCGGCGGCGGCCTCGGCCATGGCCGCCGGTGAGCGCATGCCGCAGCCCAGCGTGCCCAGCCCGCCCGCGGCGGACACTGCGGCCGCCAGGGCCGGCGTGTCGGCACCGGTCATGGGCCCCTGCACGATGGGCAGGCGAAGGGAGAGGGCGGTGCGCAGGCTGCGGTCGGGCATGGTGACGTTCCGTGAAAGAAAGAAGGAAATAAAGGGGGAAACGAGCTGAAGGCGGTCAGTCGACCAGCACCTGCTGCAGCGCATCGAGCGCGGCCGAGCGGTAGCCCTGGCGCCAGGTCAGCAAGGTGGTGATGGTGGTGATCGGCTGCTGGCTCAGCAGGGCCGCGTTCGGCGAGATGCTGAGCACCGAGCGCGGCACGATGCCCGCGCAGCCGCCGCCCGCCACACTGGCCAGGATGGCGTGGTACGAGCCCAGTTCCAGCAGCTGCATGGGCTCGCGCCGTGGCGCGAACCAGTCCTGCGCGATGCGGCGGTAGGTGCAGCCGGGTTCGAACACCGCCAGCGTGCCGGGCTGCACCTGATCGGGCCCGGCGGCATGCGGGTGGCCGGCGGGCAGGACCAGCAGCAGCTCTTCGGTGAACACCGGCCGGGTTTCCAGGGCCGGGTCGGCGGGCTGGCCCGGCGGCCAGGCCACCAGCACCGCATCGAGCGCATGCGCGCGCAGCCGCTCCACGAGCACGCGGGTCGCGGCGGTCGTGAGCTCCAGCGCCACGCCGGGCCACTGGCGGTGCAGGCGCGCGAGTGGCGCGGGCAGGCGGCTCGCCGCGGTGCTTTCCATCGACCCCAGGCGCAGGCGGCCGGCGGGCGGCCCCGGGTGCAGCGCCTGGCGGGCTTCCTCGGCCAGCGCGAGCAGCCGGTCGGCATAGCCCAGCAGTACCTCGCCCTCGGGCGTGAGCGCCATGCGCTTGCCCTCGCGCAGGAACAGCGGGGTGCCCAGGTCGGACTCCAGCTGGCGCACCCGCGTGGTCACGTTGGACTGCACGCGCTGCAAACGCTCGGCCGCGCGCGTGACGCTGCCCTCCGCCGCCACGGTGCGGAAGATGTCGAGAGCGGCGAGGTCGAGCGGGGGTGGCCCTTTGTCCATCATGAAAAAGTATGAATTACAAAAATTCAATCTCTTGCTAAGATGATATGCAACAGCATTCCCCGTGGCAACCCCATGTCCCCACCGTGAACCCGGCGTCTCTTTCCCCTTCCACCTCCCGGCACGCTGACGGCGCCACGGCCCTGCAGGTCGCCCTGGCCGGCATGGCCGCGCTGGCGGCGGCCATGGGCATCGGCCGTTTTGCCTTCACCCCGCTCTTGCCCATGATGCTGCACGACGGCGTGGTGGACATCGCCACGGGCAGCTGGCTGGCCACGGCCAACTACGCCGGCTACCTCGCGGGGGCGCTGCTCTACATGGCCTTGCCCTGGCTGGGCCGGCGCCTGGGCGGCGTGCCCGGCAACGCGGCGCTCGTGCGCGGCGGGCTCGTGGCCACGGTGCTGCTCACGGGGCTGCTGGCCGTGCCGTGGCCGGCCTTTTGGCCCCTGCTGCGCCTGCTCGCGGGCGTGGCCAGCGCGCTGGTGTTCCTGGGCACGGCCAACTGGTGCATGGGGCGGCTGGCGCACCTGGGGCGCCCGGCCCTGGGGGGGCTGATTTTCTGCGGGCCGGGGTTGGGCATCGTCATCACCGGCCTGCCCACCAGCGCCATGGTGGCTGCGGGCTGGAGCGCCGCGGCGGGCTGGGCGGCCTTCAGCGCACTGGCGGCCGTGCTGTGCGCGGGGGCGTGGGCGGTGTTCCAGGGGGTGGACGCACCGGCCGCGGGGGCGGCGGGGGCCGCAGGCGGCGCCTCTGCGCCCGCGCGCCCCGTGGCCGAGCGGACCCTCCTGGCCGTGGCCTACGGCCTCGCGGGCCTGGGGTACATCGTCACGGCCACCTTCCTGCCCGTCATCGCACGCGCGGCGCTGCCCGCCGGATCGGTCTGGCCCGACCTGTTCTGGCCGCTCTTCGGCGCGGGCGTGGCGCTGGGCGCGCTGCTCTCCACGCGGATCGCACCCACCCGCGACCGGCGCATGCTGCTGGCCTGGGCCTACCTGCTGCAGGCGGCGGCCATCGGGCTGGGCCTGCTCTGGCCGGGGCGCGCGGGGTTCGCGCTGGGCAGCCTGTTGCTGGGGCTGCCGTTCACCGCCATCACGTTTTTTGCCTTGCAGGAGGCGCGCCACCAGTGGCCCCAGGCGGGCGCGGGCTTCACCGGCCTGATGACCGCGCTCTATGGCATCGGCCAGATCGTGGGGCCGCCCATGGCGGCGGCGCTGCTGGCACGCGCGGGTTCGCAGGCGCAGGGTTTTGACTGGGCGCTGGGCGTGGCGGGGTCGGTGCTGGTGCTGGGGGCCGTGCTCTACGGCGTCATGGCATGGCGCTGGCGCCAGCCGTGCTGACCGGCAGGCGCAGCACGAAGCAGGCGCCACCGCCCTCGCGGTCCTCGCAGTGCACGGTGCCGTTGTGGCGCCCTGCGATGGAGCGCACCAAGGCCAGCCCCAGGCCCACGCCCCCCGCGCGCTCGCTGGCGCCCGGCAGGCGGTAGAAGGGCTCGAAGATGCGTTCGCGCTGGCTGGCTGGCACGCCTGGTCCCCGGTCGCACACGCGCACCTCGGCGTGGCCCTGGCGGCGGTGCACCACCACCGTGATCTCGCCCGTGCTGTAGCGCCGGGCGTTTTCCAGCAGGTTGCGGATGGCGCGGCGCAGCAGCTTGGAGACGCCGCGCACGTCCACGGAGTCGGCGCTGGAGCTCACATCCAGGTCGGCATCCACGCGCGCGCATTCCTCGGCGGCCAGGCCGATGAGGTCCACCAGCTCCACGGTGCCCACGTCGGCCTCGCGCGCATCGAGGCGGCTGGCCAGCAGGATCTCGTCCACCAGCTGGTCCAGCTCGGCGATGTTGCGCAGGATTTCCTCGCGGAACGCGGGCGAGGGCTGCTGCCCGCCCATCAGCTCCATGCCCATGCGGATGCGGGTGAGCGGCGAGCGCAGTTCGTGCGAGGCGTTGGCCAGCAGGGACTTGTGCGACTTGACCAGCGTTTCCACGCGCGCGGCGGCGGCGTTGAACTGGCGCGCGAGGTCGGCCACCTCGTCCTGTCCCTGCTCGGGCACGCGCACCGACAGGTCGCCCTCGCCGAACTTCTGCACGCTGCGCTGCAGCGCCTCCAGCCGCAGGGTCAGGCGCCGGATGATGGGGTACACGCCCACGGCCACCGCCAGGCTCACGATGCCCAGCAGCCACAGGAAGCCGAACGGCGGCCGGGTCCAGAAAGCCGCGTCGCCCTGGTTGGGGCCGCCGGGCCGGCCGCCGCGTTCGCCGCGCGGCTGGCGGGGCGCCATCTGCAGCACGAACGGCTGGCCGGTGCCCGACTCGATATGGAACTCGGCCCCTTCGCCGGGTTCGCTGGGCTGGCGCGTGGCCAGGCCGCGCAGCACCAGGTTGCCGGCGGGGTCGCGCAGCACCATCTCGCGCGACGGCGGCACAAAAGGCTGCGCGTTCTGCGCCTTCTGCTCTTCGGCCATGCGCCAGGCCCAGCCCACGGTCAGCGTCAGCACCGCGATGCCGCCGACCACGGCCAGCCAGATGCGCAGATACAGGCGGCGGGAGAAGGGGGTGGAGAGGGACATTCAGCAAAGCGGGGTGCGCGCCGTGGCAGGGCCGCGCTCCACCGGTCAGTCTTGTTGTTTCGCGAATACATAGCCCACGCCGCGCACCGTGAGGATGCGGCGCGGGTTCTTGGCGTCGGCCTCGATGGCGGCACGGATGCGGCCCATGTGCACGTCGATGGAGCGGTCGAACGCCTCCAGCTCGCGGCCGCGCACGGCCTCCATGATCTGGTCGCGCGTGAGCACGCGGCCCGCGCGCTCGGCCAGGGCCACCAGCAAATCGAACTGGTAGGAGGTGAGGTCGGCCAGCTCGCCGGACACGGTCACGGTGCGCGCGTCGCGGTCGATCTCCAGCGTGCCGAACCGCAGCACCTGCGTGGCCGCCGAGGCACCGCCGCCATCGGTGCGGCGCCGCAGGATGGCGCGGATGCGCGCCAGCAGCTCGCGCGGCTCGAAAGGCTTGGGCAGGTAGTCGTCGGCGCCCAGCTCCAGGCCGATGATCCGGTCCATGGGGTCGCCCTTGGCGGTGAGCATGAGCACCGGCACCTGCGCCGCGCTGCCCTGCAGCGAGCGGATGCGGCGGCACACCTCCAGCCCGTCCATGTCGGGCAGCATGAGGTCCAGGATCACGAGGTCGGGCAACGGCCCGGCGTCCGGCCCCTGCAGCTGCGCCAGGCCGCTCTTGCCGTCCGCGCGGTGCGTGACCTGCAGGCCCGACTGGCCCAGGTACTCGCCCACCATCTGCGCGAGGCGGGCGTCGTCTTCGATCATCAGCAGTTGGGAGCTCATGGGGGCAGTGTAGTGGGAGGCCTGGACAGAGCCCCCATGCTCGCGCGCGGGCGTCTCCCCGTGTTGAAGCCTCCGTAAAGTTGCGGTAAACCGCCGGGGGTGAAAAGCAGGCGGCTGCTATAAATTAGATAGCTATTCGCGAATTGCCATCAAGCGCCAGAGGCTGTTTTCACCCGGGATGCCAGCCACACCAGCACCAGCACCGGCAACCCCAGCATCGCGGTGGCCGTGAAGAAGTGCGCGTAGCCGAAGGCATTCACGTAGTCGCCCGAGAACCCCGCCACGAACTTCGGGGCAAGCAGCATCATGGAGCTGAACAGCGCGTACTGCGTGGCCGAGTAGCTCACGTTGGTCAGGCTCGACAGGTAGGCGATGAACGCCGCCGACGCGATGCCGCTGGCCAGGTTGTCGGCCGACACCACGGCGATGAGCGCCGTCACGTCGTGCCCGTGGCCCGCCAGCCAGGCGAACAGCAGGTTGCTCGCGGCGCTCAGGATGGCGCCCAGCATCAGGATGCGCATCACGCCAAACCGCATCGACAGCACGCCGCCCACGAAGGCGCCCGCCAGCGTCATGATCACGCCGTACACCTTGGTCACGGCGGCCACCTCGTCCTTGGTGAAGCCCATGTCCACATAGAACGGGTTGGCCATGATGCCCATCACCACGTCGCTGATGCGATAGACGGCGATGAGCGCCAGGATCAGCGCCGCGTGCCAGCCGTAGCGGCGCAGGAAGTCGGCGAAGGGCTCCACCATGGCGCCCTGGATCCACTCGGCCGCGTTTCTGGCCGGGGGCAGTTGCACGGGCGCGGGCTCGCGCGAGAACAGCACGGTGACCACGCCCACCGCCATCGACGCCGCCATGGCCAGGTAGGCCGCCTGCCAGGCGCCGTTCTGGTACGCGGCCGCGCCTTGCGCCACCACCTGCCCCACCGCAGGGGCCACTTCGGAGCGCGCCGCAATCCACAACACGCCCGCACCGGCCCAGATCATGGCCAGGCGGTAGCCCGTCTGGTACGAGGCCGCCAGCGCCGCCTGGTGATTGGCGTCGGCCGATTCGATGCGGAACGCATCGAGCGCGATGTCCTGCGTGGCCGAGCCGAACGCCACCGCCAGCGCGCACCACACGATGGGTCCGAGCGTCTGGCGCGGGTCGGCCAGCGCCATGCCGATGAGTCCGCCCACGATGAGCGCCTGCGACAGCAGCAGCCAGCTGCGCCGCCGTCCCAAGGCCCGGGTGAGCAGCGGGATCGGCATGCGGTCCACCAGCGGCGCCCACACCCACTTGAAACCGTAGGCCAGGCCCACCCAGCTCAGGTACCCGATGGTGCTGCGGTCGATGCCCGCCTCGCGCAGGCGGAACGAGAGCGTGCCCAGCACCAGCAGCAGCGGCAGCCCGGCGGAGAACCCGAGCGTGAGCATGCGCAGGCTGGCGGGCTCCAGGTACACGCGCAGGGTCTGCAGCCAGGGCGTGCGCGCGGACTTTTCGGGGCTGTGGCCGGGGGGGGAGGAAGTGGATGTGTCTGACATGGGGGGCGGAGGTTTTGTCTATCATCGCCGACACCCTTGCAGCCCGGCCTGCCAGCCTCCATCTGGCGACAAGCCCTGGTGTGTGGTGCGCCAGCGCTGCTTATTATTCCTTCAGGGATTGCCTGTATGTGCCTTTTCTGCCCCGCTCCCTCCGTTGCACCGTCGTCCCCGTGGTCGGCGCGCCGTGCGTTCCTGCTGGCGGCCGGCGCCACTGCCGCCGCGCCGGTGCTCGCGCAGGTGGACGTGGGCACGGCGTCCAGCCTGCGCAAGCTGGTGCCCGCCGAGACGCTGGAAAACTCGGCCGCGCAGCAGTACCAGCAGATGCTGCAGCAGGCCAAGGCCAAGCGCGCGCTGGCGCCCGAGGGGCACCCGCAGCTGCAGCGCCTGCACGCCATCGCCAAGCGGCTGATCCCGTACGCCGCGCCGTGGAACGACCGCGCCAGGCAGTGGCGCTGGGAGGTCAATCTCATCGGCAGCCAGCAGATCAACGCGTTCTGCATGCCCGGCGGCAAGATCGCGTTCTACACCGGCATCCTGGACCAGCTCAAGCTCACCGACGACGAGGCCGCGATGATCATGGGCCACGAAATGGCCCATGCGCTGCGCGAACATGCGCGCGAGCGCATCGCCAAGACGCAGGGCACCAACCTCGCGCTGCGGCTGGGCTCGCAGCTGCTGGGCCTGGGCGACCTGGGCCAGGCGGCCGCCGGCCTGGGCGGGCAGCTGCTCACGCTGCAGTTCAGCCGCTCGGACGAGAGCGAGGCCGACCTGGTGGGCCTGGAGCTGGCCGCCCGCGCGGGCTACCAGCCCTCGGCCGCCGTGAGCCTGTGGAAGAAGATGGGCAATGCCAGCGGCAGCAAGCAGGGCGGGCTGGCGTTCCTGTCCACCCACCCCTCGGGTCCCGCGCGCATCCATGAGCTGGAGCTGAACGTGCCCAAGGTGCAGGGCCTGTACGAGGCGGCGCGACGCAACGGCTGAGGCGCCGGGCGGCCCCCGGGGCCGGGTGCTGGCGCCGCGTTGCTATTAAAATGGTAGCTGTCTGCGCTTGCCCATCAAGCGCCAGCTGCCTTTTTTGTGCCCTGCCCCGCTCGGCATGGACGTTGGCCTCAGGCCACGCTCACGCGGTTGCGGCCCGCGTGCTTGGCTTCGTAGAGCGCCTTGTCGGCGCGCACGATGGCGGCCTGCAGGTCGTCCGCGCCATGCACCTGCGCCACGCCAAACGACATGGTGAGCGACAGGGGCGCGGGGCCGACCTCCATCGGCGTTGCTTGCACCGCGGCGCGGATGCGTTCGGCCGTGGCGCAGGCGGCATCGAGCGGGCTGGCGGGCATCAGCGCCAGGAACTCCTCGCCGCCCCAGCGGGCGAGCACGTCGCCTTCGCGCAGGCTCTGGCTGAGCGTGCGGGCCATGGCCACCAGCACCTCGTCGCCCACGGCATGGCCGTACTGGTCGTTCACGCGCTTGAAGTGGTCCACGTCGCACAGCAGCAGGGCGATGGGCGTGCCGTCGCGCTGGCCGCGGGCCAGCGTGTGGGCGGCCAGCGCCTCGAAGTGGCTGCGGTTGTTCAGGCCGGTCAGCGGGTCCAGCGTGGCCTGCTTGCGCAGCCGGCCCTCGGCGATGAGGATGGTGCGGCGGTAGAACGCCGCCAGCGCCGCCGACATCGCGAACACCAGGCAGATGTGGATCCAGTTGACGATCTTCACGCTCAGGGGCGGCAGGGGGGCCAGCGGCCCCAGGTGGTCGCACAGCACCTGCAGGCCCAGGTAGTACGCCAGCAGCGCGATCACCATGGGCGCCGCGAAGCCGCGCGTGTTGGCGATCACGATGGCCGGAATGAACAGCAGCAGGTAGTAGTGAAAGCCGCTGTTCCAGCCGATGAGCAGCGAGCCCAGTGCCGCGTGGCCCACCACCTCCAGCCAGATCAGCGCCAGCGCGGCCGCGTTGTAGCGCGACTGGATGAGCCGGTAGGCTCCCAGGTACATCGCGATGCTCACCAGGTTGACGGCCGCCAGCGGCAGCGACCCCAGCCACAGGAACAGCACGATGTAGCCGCCGTCGATGGCCGCCGCCGTGAGCGCCACGCGCTGCACCATGGCCCAGTAGGCCTTGCCCGCCAGGCTGGAGCCGCGCTGCGGGATGGCGAACGGGCGGGGCGGGCGGGGCTCGGGGCGGGCGGATGCGGAATGTGCCATGGCGGGCAGGGGCCTCGCCGGTGTTCGGGCACCGGTGCGGCGCGATAACAAAATGTCACATTCTAGGAAGCGCCTGCGCTGCCCATCGTCCGATGTGGGCGGCAGGCGGGCCGCAATTGGGGCTTAAGGGGCGGGGGGCGCCGTGCCAGCCGCCGGCGCACTGACGGTTTGCACGGGCTGCCAGTCCACGGCCATGGGGCTCTTGCGCGAGAACAGCTCCACGTGCGAGTCGATCGCGAACTGCACCCGGTCCAGGCTGGCCTGGTCGTCGGCGCTGCAGTCGAAGTGCAGCGCCGCGCCATCGGCCCGCAGCAGGCACAGGCCCCAGGGAAAGTGGGCCTGGCCCTGGTGCTCGTCATACGTCACGGTGATCTTGCGCGTGAAGTGGTAGCACAGGCGCTGCAGGTAGCGGCTGGCGTCGGGCGTGGGCACATGGCCCTGGCGTCGCATCATGGGAAGGGGCTGGTTGTGGTCATGGAAGAAGCGGCATCCAGCGGCAGCGCGGCGTCGGCCAGCACCAGCAGGTTGCCTTGCGAGCAGCGCTCCACGCGGGCCTGGACGCCATAGGCGCGCCGCAGCAGCGCGGGGGTCAGCAGCGGGGCCGGCGCGCCGGCGGCCAGCACGCCGCCGCCGCCCAGCACCAGCACCTGCTGGCAAAAGCGCAGCGCCAGGTTCAGGTCGTGCACGGCCACCAGGCCCACGGTGCCCTGCTGCTGCACCAGGTCGCGCACGGCCTGCAGCACCTGCAGCTGCCAGCGCAGGTCGAGCGCGCTGGTGGGCTCGTCCAGCAGCAGCAGGCGCGGCGCGCGCACGATGGCCTGCGCCAGCCCCACCATCTGGCGCTGCCCGCCCGAGAGTTCATCGAGCCGGCGCAGCGCCAGCGCCTGCAGCCCCAGCGATGCCACGACGGATTCGATGGCCGCCTCGCGCCGGGCGGCGCTCCAGTCGCTGCGCCCGGCGCGCAGGGCGCTGTGCCAGGTCTCGTAGGCCACGAGCGAGGTGCTCTGGGGCAGCGCCTGCGGCAGGTAGCCCACGCGGCGCAGGCGCTCGCGGGGCGGCAGGGTGGCCAGGTCCGTGCCCTCGAGCCACACGCGGCCCTGCGCCGGCCGCAGCCCGGCCACGGCCTTGAGCAGCGTGGACTTGCCCACCGCGTTGGGCCCCACCACGGCCACCAGCGTGCCGGCGGGCACGGCAGGCAGGTCCACGCCCTGCAGCACGGGCCGGCCGGGGTAGCCGGCGGTGAGTTGTTCGAGGGTCAGGCCGGTTGTCATATCAAGCCTCCATGGCGCTACGCACCCTCAGCAGCCAATGAAACTGACGCGGCCCGGGCCAGCGCCCCCGCGCAAGGGCCGTTCCGCCGCGCTGGGGGCGTCCTCCTCCCGCGTCGCGCAGCAATGTGGGAGAGGGGGAAGACGCGCAGCGGCTCAGGGGGTGCTTCATGTGGCCCTTCTCTGGCGCAGCACCAGCACCATGAACAGCGGCACGCCCACCAGCGCGGTGATGATGCCGATGGGCAGCACCACGCCGGGCACCAGCGCCTTGCTGAGGATGGACGCGAGCGACAGCATCAGCGCCCCGGCCAGCGCGCTGCCGGGCAGGTAGTAGCGGTGGTCCTCGCCCAGCAGCATGCGCGCGATGTGCGGCCCCACCAGGCCCACGAAGCCGATGGTGCCCACGAACGACAGGGCGGTGGCCGCCAGCAGGCTCACGCGCAGCAGCGTGACCAGGCGCAGCCGCTCCACCCCGATGCCGAAGCTGCGCGCCTGGTCCTCGCCCGCGCGCAGCGCCGTGAGGGCCCAGGCCTGGCGCGCCGACCAGAGCATGCACAGCGCGAGCACGTTGCCCACGATGCCGATCTTGGTCCAGGTGGCGCGGCCCAGGCTGCCCATGGTCCAGAACACGATCTGCTGCAGCGCGTTGCTGTCGGCGATGAACTGCAGCAGCCACAGCAGGGCCTCGAAGCTGAACAGCAGCGCGATGCCGAACAGCACCACGGTGTCCACCGTGGCGCCCTGGCGCCAGGCCAGCAACTGGATCAGCGCCGTGGCGCTGGCCGCGCCCGCGAAGGCGCACAGCGGCACGGCCAGGTTCTCGCCCCAGGCCACGAGCGTGAAGCCCGTGACCACGGCGGCCGAAGCGCCCACGGCCGCCGCCGCCGACACCCCGAGCGTGAACGGGCTGGCCAGCGGGTTGTTGAGCGCGGTCTGCATCTCGGCCCCCGCCAGGCCCAGGCTGGCGCCCACCAGCACGGCCATCACCGCGTAGGGCAGGCGCACTTCCCACAGGATGACCTGCTGCGCCTGCGGCAGGCTGGCGGGGGCGAACAGGCCCCGCAGCACGTCGGCGAACGCGAAGGTGGAGGGGCCGAGCGCGATGTCGGCCACCACGCTGGCGCACAGCACGGCGAGCAGGGCGGCCAGCAGCAGCAGGCGCAGGCGCACGAAGTGCTGGTAGCGCCGCGCCAGCGAACCAGCGCGGGCCGCGTCCAGGGGCTGCGGCAAGGGAGACGGGGCGGCGGGGTTCAACGAAGGCAGTTCCGGGGCTGGGCGTGTGGGGTGCGAGAGGGTTCCATGGCGCGGGGCGGCGGTTTTCAGCGGGGCTGCTGGGCCCATGCCAGGGCGTCGATGAGCCCCGGCGCCATGGCGCCGCCATGGTCCACGCTGGGCAATATGCCCATGTGGACGCGCAGTTCGGGCCAGTGCAAGGCCTCCAGCTGGTCCGCCAGCGCCTGCGTGCGTTCGATCATGCGGCGTTCGTGCTGCACGGCGGCGCGCGCCGCGGTGGGAGCGGCCCGGGGCTGCTCCAGGCTGCCCACGCGCAGCTGCAGCCGGGCCCGGAAGGGGCGCGGCGCCGTCGCGTGCGCCTGCATGAACTGCGATGCCGTCTGCAGCACCTGCGCGCCGTTCCACCACACCGACGGGCTGGTGGCCGCATACCGGGTGAACAGCGCGGGGCGCGTGAACAGCGCGTGCAGCACCAGCAGGCCGCCGAACGAGTGCCCGCTCAGCGCCTGGCGCTGCGGGTCGATGGCAAACGCCCGCGCCACGCGCGGCTGCAGCTCGCGCGCGATGAAGTCGAGCAGGATGTCCGCGCCGCCGGCCTCGGGCGTGGCCGAGCGGCCGGGCGCGGGCGGCGTGTAGTCGCGCTGGCGTTGCGCGGGGTGGACCACGGCATCGCCGGGGTGGCCGATGCCCACGACGATGGCGCTGTCCGCGCGCATCTGCGCGGGGCGCGCGGCCTCATTGCGGGCCAGCTGGGCCGCGAGCGCAAAGGCGGCATTGCCGTCGAGCACATACAGCACGGGGTGTCCGGTGGCGGGCGCGGGGCCGGCGGGCTTCTGCACCCAGATGCGCCAGACGCGGCCGCTCGCCGGGTCGCGCAGGTCCAGCTGGTGCGTGTCCGGCAGCCGCGCGGGGCCCGCCTGCAGCAGGGACGCCTCTGGCGCGCCGCTGGCGCAGCCCGCCAGCCACAGGCTGGCACCAGAGGCCAGCAGCGCGCGGCGGCGGGTGTCGCGGGGCATGGGCATGGAGCGCATCAGAGGCTGGTCCAGTACACGCCCGTCAGCGGGATGGGCTGGAAGCGGGTGAACATCGTCTGCAGGGTGTCGCGCGGGTCCAGGTCGGCAAACAGCTCGGGGTGCAGCCATTTGGCGAACACCTGCACCGCCACGACGTTGAAGGGCGAGTTGTAGTAGTGGTGCCAGATGGCATGCGCGCGGCCGGGCTGCTGCACGGCCTGCAGCTGGGCGATGCCCCGGCGCTGCGTGGCGCGCGCCAGCGAGGCGCGGGCGGCCTCGGGCGTGGCGTCGGCGCCCAGCACGATGCGCAGGGGGGATTTCTCGGCCGTGGCCATGCTGCCGATGCCGGTGCCGATGTACAGCTGGGGCTGCGTGGCGATCAGGAATTCGGGGTTGAGCGTGCCGTGCTCGCCCGGAATGCGACCGCGCGCCACATTCTGGGCCCCGGCGGCATCCAGCAGCACGCCCACCAGGCCGACCATGGTGGCGCAGCACTCATCGGCCAGGCCCACGCGGTTCTCCAGGAACACGCCGGGGTGCCGCGTGCCGGCCGGCAGGGTGCGCAGGCGGGCTTCCACGCGGTCGAGCTGGGCCCGCCAATAGGTGTTGAACGCCTGGGCCTCCTGGCGCTTGCCCAGCACGGCGCCCAGCAGCTCCATGCTGCGCGCCGTGTTGCGGAGCGGGTCGTGGCGGAAGTCGACGAACACCACGGCCACGCCGGCCGCCTCCAGGCGGGCCAGCGTTTCGCGGTCGTTCTTGCTCGGGCCGTGGCCACCCGCCAGCCCCAGGATGGCGACCTGCGGACGCAGCGCGATGGCCTGTTCGTCGCTGAAGCTGCCGCTGCTGTTGCGGCCCACGCGCGGCACCTTGTCGATCTGCGGGAAACGGCCGCGCCACTGCGCATAGCCGGCGGCATCCAGCGTCTCGTAGTCGCCCATCATGCCCACCAGGCGGCGGGCCACGTCGTCGCGCTCGAACACGCCCAGCGCGGGCAGCAGCCGGCCTTCGCCCAGCAGGATGCGCTCCACCTTGGCCGGCAGGGTGACGGCGCGGCCCGCCAGGTCGGTCACGGTCTGCGTGCCCCCCTGCGCGCGCGTGGGCGAGGCACCCAGGACCAGGGCGCAGAGCAGGGCCGCCAGTGGCGCCCAGGGGCAAAAACGGATCAGGGGCATGGGAGGGACGGTGTGCGGGCGACCATCGGCGGCGGACGGTTCAATGGCCAATATTGAGAATCATTTGCATTTATTATGCCGACTTGCTAGCATCCCATGCCCCGGTGCCCGCCGTGTTTGCCAAGCGGAGAAAAACCTTTGCGCAAACGCCAGGCCCCGGGTTCCACGCGCCGTGGTGCATTGCCGTCCGCTGCCCCTGCCGCTTTTTCGCCGTCACACCTGCCTGCCCATGTCTGTCGTCAGCCCCTTGAGTGTGCTGTCCGCCGCGCCCGCGTCGGACGGCATGCAGGCGTCGCTGCAGCGCCATCTGCAGCGCCTGCGCGTGCTGCGTCCGGGCCTGCACCTGCACGCGGACGATGCGGCCGATGCGCAGGATTTCACGGCCAGCGGCGAGATGGAGACGGGCCTGCGCATCGTGGTGCTGCTGGAGGGCTCGGTGGACGTGAGCTATGGGCCGCGCCGCGTGGCGCTGTCGAGCGCGGCGGACCACGCCCGCCAGTCCCACGATGCAGGCCTGGCCAGCCTGCCGCGCGCCCTGCTGGTGTCGGTGGCGGAGCCGGAGCGCTTCGAGCGCCGCGCCCGCAAGGGCGCGTATGCGCGCCGGGTGAGCGTGGGCCTGGGCGGCGAATGGCTGGAGCAGGTGGCCGGCCCGTCGGCCTCCGGCGCCATCGAGGCCTTCCGCCGCCAGCACTTGGCCATGCACCACTGGCAGCCCTCGGCGCGCATCGCCGCCCTGGCCGAGCAGATCACCCATGCGCCGGACCTGAGCCCCCTGCTGCTGCACCTGTACCTGGAGAGCCGCGCGCTGGAGCTGGTGGGCGAGGCGCTGGGCAGCCTGGCGCAGCACGCCACCGGGCCCGCGCCCGCGCCCGCGCCGGCACCTGCTCCCGCGCCCACCGGGCTGCGGCTGCTGCCCCACGAGCACCGGCGCATGCGGGCGCTGCATGCCTTCCTGCAGACCGACGGGGCCATGGACCTGTCGCTCGATGCCCTGGCGCGCCAGGCCGGCACCAACGCGAACACGCTGCAGCGGCACTTTCGGGCGGTGTACGGCACGACGGTGTTTGACTTCGTGCGCGAAAGCCGCCTGCAGCGCGCCCGCAAGGCCCTGGAGCAGGAGGGCCTGACCGTGGGCCAGGCGGCGCTGGTGGCGGGCTACAACAGCGCCGCCAACTTCGCCACGGCCTACCGCAAGCGCTTTGGCATGCCTCCCAAGCTGGCGCGAGTGAGGGTCTGAAACCCGCCGGGCCGCCTCGCGGCTCCCCCGGTCCTGGCAAGGCCCGTTCCACGGCGGCCCTGGCGGGGCCGCGGCAAACGTCTTTGTTGGGCGTGCAAACACAGGGCGGCGGGCTGCGTGAAATCATCGCTCCCATGCCGGGTGGAACCAGCCGGCACGCCTTGCAACACGTTCCGGGCACCGCGCCTGGATGGCTTCCTCGCGGAGCCACTGCGCGCCCTGAGTGAAATCGCATTCATTCCTGTTTGCAATCCGTTGGCGAGGCGGACTCCCTTCTCCTTCGTTTTTGATTCAGGACTTCTATGCAGACTCGCCGCCCATCCCCGGGTGTCCCCCGGGCACATCCTTTTGCCTTGCGCCAGGTCGCCCAGGCCTGCGCGTGGACCTTGCTGGCGGGTGCCGGCGCGGCCCTGGCGCAGCAGAACGCGCCCGCCCCGTCCGCCACGCTGCTGCGGGAAGTCACGGTGAATGCGGCCGCCGAGACTCCCGACAGCCTGCCAGCCGCGGCCCCGGGCGGCCAGGTCGCCAGGGGCACGCGGCTGGGCGTGCTCGGCAACGTGGGGGTCATGGACACGCCGTTCAACATGACGGGCTACACCGCCGAAGGCATCGCCGACCAGCAGGCGCAGACCGTGGGCGCGGTGCTCAAGAACGACCCTTCGGTGCGCACCACCACCAACGAAGGCCACATCGTCGAGAACTTCATCATCCGGGGCTTCGGCGTGGGCGCCGGCTCGCTGGCCATCAACGGTGCCTATGGCCTGGCGCCCGAGCAGAACACGCCCACCGAGATGTTCGAGCGCGTGGAGGTGCTCAAGGGCCCCGGCGCCATGATGATGGGCCTGCCCCCCGCGGGCGACGTGGGCGGCGCGATCAACCTCGTGCCCAAGCGCGCGGGCAAGGAGCCGCTCACGCGCGTGACCACCACCTATTCGTCCCAATCCAACGTGGGCGCGCACGCCGACGTGTCGCGCCGCTTCGGCGGGGAACAGCGCCTGGGCGTGCGCGTCAATGGCGTGCTGTCGGGCGGCGAGACCTGGCTCGACCACCAGACCAAGGCGCGCGAGATCGGCCACCTGGCGCTGGACTACCAGGGCGAGGGCTGGAACGTGGAGGCCGATGCCTATTCGCTCAGGAACAAGGTGCGCAAGGGCTCGCCCATGCAGCCTATCATCGCGGGCTGGACCACGGTGCCCAAGGCGCCCGACGGCGCCACCAACTTCTTCTACGGCGAGGGCGTGTACAGCAACACGCAGACCCAGGGCCTCATCGTGCGCGGCCAGGCGAAGATCAACGCGGGCTGGACGGCGTTTGCCTCGGCGGGCAAGGCCGAGCATTCCTACGACGGCTTCATCTTCGGCACCCGCCCGGTGTGGACGGCGGCGAACGCGGCCTCGGGCAACGCCACGGGCACGGCCTACAACTCCTGGGGCGAGTACGGCACCACCACGGCCGAGCTGGGCCTGCGCGGCCAGTTCGGCACCGGCGCCGTGGCGCACAGGCTGACCCTGGCCGCCAACGTGATGAATTACGAAGGCGGCAGCCGCGGCAACGGCACGGCGCCCATCAACAGCAACATCTACCACCCCACGCCCATCACCATGCCGGCCGGGGCGGCGGCATCGACCTACAGCAAGATGAACGATGACGCGATGACGGCGCTGAGCGCGGTCGACACGCTGTCGTTCGCCGACGACCAGGTGCAGCTCACCCTGGGCCTGCGCGCGCAGCGGGTGCACCAAAAGCTCAACAAGTACAAGGAGAGCGCCGTGACGCCGCTGGTGGGCGTGGTGGCCAAGCCCTGGGGCGAGACCGTTGCGCTGTACGGCAACTACGTGGAAGGCCTGAGCGCGGGCACGACCGTGAAGGCGCCCTATGCCAACGAAGGCCAGACCTTCGCGCCGTACAAGAGCAAGCAGGTGGAGGTCGGCGTGAAGTGGGTGAGCGGCAGCCTGACGCAGACCGTGAGCCTGTTCCAGATCAGCAAGCCCGCCCTGATCGAGCAAGACAACCGCCAGGTGCTCGACGGCGAGCAGCGCAACCGGGGCGTGGAGTGGAACGTGTTCGGACAGTTGGCCCCGGCGCTTTCCCTGCTGGGCGGCGTGGCCTACACCGAGGCCGACCAGACCCGGACGAACAAGGGCGTGAACCAGGGCCGCGCGCAGTTCGGCGTGCCCCGGCTCACCCTGAACCTGGGTGCCGACTGGGCGGTTCCCGGCGTGCAGGGCCTGTCGGTGAACGGCCGCGTGAACCACACCGGTTCGCAATGGCTCACGGGCGACAACAGCGTGAAGCTGCCGTCCTGGACCACCCTGGACGTGGGCGCCCGCTATGCCACGCGTCTTGGCGCGCAACCGGTGGTGCTGCGCGCCACGGTGACCAACCTCGCCAACCGCGCGTATTTCGAGAGCATCTGGGGCGCGGGCCGGGTGAACGTGGGCGCGCCGCGCGCCGTGCGCCTGTCGGCCTCGTTCGACTTCTGATCCCGGCGAAGCACGGCGCGAGCGAAGCAACCCCGCCACGGGGTCTGGCGTGTGTCCTGGTGGGCACGCCAGGCGCCTGTGGTGGGGCTGGTTATGCTATTAATATAGTAGCTATTAGCGCTTGATGGATAGGCGCTGGCGGCCAAAAACATCCAAAACACCAAGACTTCCGTCGGCACGGCATGCAAGCCGGGCCACGGGCCGCGCGCCGCCGCGGGGCTGTCCAGCGGGGCTCAGGTACCGCCCACGTAGGGATTGCTCTGGCGCTCCCGCCCGAACGTGCTCCCGGGCCCGTGGCCGGGAATGAACACCGTCTGATCTCCCATCGGCCACTGTTGTGACAACGTGAGGCCCAGGCTCCGAACCTCCGTGAACAGCAGGTCCAGGTTGCTCACGGGGTCCATCATGACGACCTGGTGGGGTGTTGCTGACAGAGATAGGCAGTTGCAAACAGGGATTGACGATCTCGCGGGGCCGCGCTGGAGCACCATCAGGATGCCGTGGATGCTTGGGGGCGTCGCATGGGCCCGTGCCCAGGCAAGCCGCCGGAGGATGTTGTGCCACGTCGGGCATGCCCGCACGCAGATTTTGATACGCACAGTCAATTTGTCTGAAACTCCCAGTCAATCTGGATGTGGTTGACCCTCCTAGGATGCGATAGCTGGTCAGCGATGTTCGTCTCGCGCTCACTCCAGCCAGGAGGTACTGGCTTTCATTCGGCGCCTTCTCCCCCCAAAGACTCATTCAGGGAAGACGGTTCCAGTGAAGCCATTGCAAGCCCAGTGCACAGCGGTCTTATTTCGCATTCATCAGATCCGGCGTTCGCTGTCCCGGATTTACCAGACGCCTGGCTCCCGTTGCGGGGCCATGGCGATGATCCGCCGCTCCGTCCCGGGGGCGCTTTTGCGCTGCACCGTCGCGTTGGCCATGGTGCTGCTGTCAGGTGTTGTGCAGGCGCAGACCAACACCTGGGCTGGCAGCGGCAGCCTGGCTACCGCACGCAAAGCCCATACCGCAACAGTCCTGCCCGATGGCACCGTGCTGATTGCGGGGGGCTGGGCCTACAGCAGCAGCAACCTTGCCAGCGCCGAGTTGTATGACCCGGTCGCAGGCACCTGGAGCGCCAAAGGAAATCTAAATGCTGGACGCGCGTACCACACCGCCACCCTGCTGCCCAATGGCAAGGTGCTGGTTTCCGGTGGAGCAGGGAGCCGCGGCGCGCTTGCCGGCGCCGAACTCTACGACCTTGGCACAGGCAGTTGGAGCGCCACGGGCAGCATGTCCGGCGCACGTTTGTTCCACACCGCCACCCTGCTGGCCAATGGCAAAGTGCTTGTCGCGGGGAATGGCGCAGAGGTCTACGACCCGGCCACCGGCCAGTGGAGCACCACGGGCACCATGGTCACCACGCGCGACGCCCACACTGCCACGTTGTTGCCCAACGGCAAGGTACTCGTCGCGGGGGGGAACAACGCGGACGTTGGCTACCTTGCCACCGCTGAACTTTACGACCCGGTCACTGGCACATGGAGCGCCACAGGCACTATGACCACACCGCGTATCAGCCACACCGCCACCCTGCTGCCCAGTGGCAAAGTGCTGGTGGCTGGTGGGGGAGGCAACGGCGCGCGCTCCAGTGCCGAGCTGTACGACCCGGCCACAGGCATGTGGAGCACCACTGGCAACCTGGCCAACAAGCGCAGTTCTCAAACCGCCACGTTGCTGCACAGCGGCAAAGTGCTTGTTGCCGGAGGAGATGGCAGCACTTACCTCGCTAGCGCTGAGCTCTACGACCCCGCTACCGGCACCTGGGACACTACCAGCAGCCTGGCCACGGGCCGGGTCAGCCACACGGCCTCCCTGCTGTCCAACGGTAGAGTGCTCGTTGTAGGCGGGTGGAATACTGGCGGCTACCTCGCAAGTGCCGAGCGATACGAAGTAGGCCCTGGCGCCTGGAGGGCTACCGGCAGCATGATTGGCGGGCGCAGTGTCCACACCTCCACTTTGCTGCGCAGTGGTGAAGTGCTCGTCACCGGCGGGTTCGGCGGTGGCGGGGGTTTTCTTGCAAGCGCTGAACGGTACAACCCCGCCACAGATAGCTGGAGCCCCACGGGCAGCATGATCACCGGGCGCACTTTTCACACCGCCACCGTGCTGCCCAGCGGCAAGGTACTGGTCACTTCAGGGGTCGCGAACGGCGGTGCGCTTGCCAGCGCAGAACTTTACGATCCCGTCGCTGGCACATGGAGTGCTGCCGGCACCCTCGCCGTCGCTCGCTACAACCGCACGGCCACTCTGCTGGCCAATGGCAAGGTGCTTGTCGTGGGAGGTGAGGGCGCTGGCAGTGTCTTCACCAAAGGCGAGCTCTACGATCCCGAGACGAACCAGTGGAGTGTCACAGGCAACATGGCCGATGAGCACATTTATCACACGGCCTCCCTTCTGCCCAATGGCAAAGTGCTTGTCGCAGGTGGATACACCAGCGTCGGCATGCTCTCCAGCACTGAACTCTACGACCCCGCATCCAACGCCTGGAGCCCCGCGGGCGGCATGGCCACCTGGCGCTATTCCCACACGGCCACCCTGCTGCCCGACGGCAAGGTCATCGTCGCGGGGGGGCGGGGCGTCAGTGGCATGCCGGCCGATGCAGAACTCTACGACCCTGGCGCAAATACCTGGCGCGCCGCGGGCAGTCTGGTACGCACCCGCACAGGTCACACGGCCGCCCTGCTGCCCAGTGGCAAGGTCCTCCTCGCGGGCGGAAGCAGCGGCGATTTCGCCAGCTCTGAGCTCTACGACCCGGCCACCGCCACTTGGAGCGCCACGGGCAGCCTGAACACCGGGCGCGTCAACCACCGAGCCACCCTGCTCGCTGACGGCAGGGTTCTGGCTACAGGGGGCAGCGGCAGCTCTGACACCAGCGTCGAGCTTTATGCAACTTCTGCCCCTGCAGTGCAGACATACAGCGCCATGGTGTCCGTTCTGGTGGGTGGCGGGCCGGGCGGAGGGGGGAGCGTGGGCACGGGTGTGGGGTCGGTAGCGATCAGCGGCGGCGCGCCAGGCTGCGCGCTCGATACCACCGCCACGGGGTTCAGCAGCGCGGTGCCTTCAGGCCTGCCAGCCAACGCCAGCACGCCCGCCGGGATGTTTCGCTTCCGCTCCACAGGCTGCGCGGGCAACACGCTGACGGTGCGAATCACCTACCCCCACGCACTTCCTGCCGGGGTGCAGCTGATGAAGTATGGGCCTGCCAGCGCGGGGGCCGCCAGCAGCTGGTATCCAATGACCGGTGCAACGCTGAGTGCAGACCGGTTGACTGTGGCGTACGCGATCACCGACAACGGCATGGGCGATGGCAATACAGCCGATGCGGGGGTGATTGAAGACCCGTTCGCACCGGTGTTGCTGGCTGCGATCCCCGGCACGTCAGGCCCAGCTTCCATTCCCGCACTGAGCGAGTGGGGGCTGATCCTGTTGTCGCTGATGGCGGCTGGCCTGGGCATGCACCAGATGCGCCGTAGCAGCGCCTTCCGGTCCCGTGCCTGTGGGCGGGGGGCATAGGGCGAAATCGTAGACCTGCGTGACGGGGCATGTCCCGAGAACTTCACGTCCTTGTCGACATGCTCGCTGCGCGCCGGCGCCGCCATGGCAGGCGTCACCAGGTAGTAGCCGTTGCGCCACTGCATCCTGGGCGAAGTCCGCTGGCAGCGAAACGGCCCAGGTCAGGTATTGCCCACGTAGGGATTGCTCTGGCGCTCCCGCCCGAACGTGCTCTCGGGGCCGTGGCCGGGAATGAACACCGTCTGATCTCCCATCGGCCACAGGCGCTGCGTGATGCTGTCGATGAGCTGCTGGTGGTTGCCCTGCGGGAAGTCCGTGCGGCCGATGCTGCCTGCGAACAGCACGTCGCCCACAAACGCGCGGTCGATCTGCGGCGCGTGGAACACCACATGCCCCGGCGTGTGCCCCGGGCAGTGGCGCACGTTCAGCGTCTCGTTGCCGATCTGCACCTGGTCGCCATCGTGCAGCCAGCGCGTGGGCGTGAAGTGCTGCGCGGGCGGAAAACCAAACATCGCGCTCTGCTGCGGCAGGCCGTCGATCCAGAACTGGTCGCCCGGGTGGGGGCCCACGATGGGCAGCGAAAGCCGCTGGGCCAGCTCGCCCGTGCCGCCCGCGTGGTCGATGTGGGCGTGGGTGAGCCAGATCTGTTCGAGCGTGAGGTCAAGGCGCCGGATTTCTGCCAGCAGCACCTCCAGGTCGCCGCCAGGGTCGATCACGGCGGCGTTTTGGGTGGCGTCACACCAGACGAGGGAGCAGTTTTGCTGGAACGCAGTAACAGGGATGGTGAGGTAGCGGAGCATGGTGGGGGAGGGTGGTTGTGTGTATTTTGCGGTCCGGCGCATGGCGCAGGGTGGACGGGCCAGGCTCAAGCCCGCGCCAGCCGATCGACGAGGAAATCCACCAGCACGCGCACGCGCAGCGGCATGTGCCGGTTGGCGGGGTACAGCAGCGAAAACGGGCGGGAGGCGCCCGCGTGCGCGGGCAGTAGCTCTTGGAGCGCGCCGCTGCGCAGGTCGGCCTCCACAATGAACCGGTAGGTCTGCAGCAGCCCCGCGCCGGCACGCGCCAGGGTCACGGGGCCCAGGATGTCGTCGGCGCAGCGCAGGCGGCCTTGGGTGGGCACCTCCACATCGCGCCCGGCCGCGTCGCGCAGTATCCATGGCACCGCCTGGCCGCTGCTGGGCAGCACGAACTGGATGCACTCGTGCGCCGCCAGGTCGGCCGTTTCGTGCGGCGTGCCGCGACGCGACAGGTACGCCGGGGCGGCGACCACCACCAGGGCGGCGTCCTCCAGCTTGCGCGCCACCAGCCCCGAGTCGATGGGCGCGCGACCGCGCACGGCCAGGTCAAAGCCTTCTTCGGTGAAGTCCACGTTGCGGTTGCTCAACTGCAGCTCCAGCTCCACGTCGGGGTAGGCCTGCGCAAATGCGGGCAGCAGGGGCAGGATGCGGCAGTGCCCGTAGGAGGTGGGCAGGCTGAAGCGCACGAGGCCTGCCGGGCTTTGCTGTTGGCCCGACAGCTCGCGTTCTGCCTCGGCCAGCTGCCCCAGCGCCTGGCGGCATTGCTCGTAGTAGCGCTTGCCGGCGTCGGTCAGCCGCACCTGGCGCGTGGTGCGCTGGAACAGGCGCACGCCCAGGCGCGCCTCCATGCGCGCCACCGATCGGCTCACGGCCGCCGCCGTCAGCCCGGCCGCCTGGGCGGCGGCCGTGAAGCTTTGCCACTGCGCGGTCAGGCAGAACAGCTCGATGCTGCCCAGCTTCAGGTCGTCGAATTGGCGCGCCATGTCTTGTTTATTACTTCATGTAATCAGTGAAATTCCCAGAACCTAGTTTATTGCTGTTTACATCGCCAATACCATCGCTTCACCTTTCCACCACACCCCCAAGGTCTCCCCATGAAGCTGTACTTTTCCCCCGCCGCCTGCTCCTTGTCGCCCCACATCCTGCTGCTGGAATGTGGCTTGCCGTTTGTGCTGGAGAAGGTCGATACCGCGCGCCACCAGACGGCCGACGGGCAGGATTTCCATGCGATCAACCCCAAAGGCCAGGTGCCCGTGCTGGAGCTGGACGACGGCTCCCGCCTCACCGAAGGCCCGGTCATTGCGCAATACATCGCCGACCAGGCCCAGGCCACGCAACTGATGCCGGCCGCCGGCACGCGGGCGCGCTACCGGGTCATGGAGTGGCAGAACTACGTCAGCACCGAGCTGCACAAGTCCTTCACGCCCCTGTTCCAGGCCGGGCTGGACGACAAGGCCAAGGCCGCGCTGGCCGCCCTGCTGCGCAAGAAGATGGAGTGGCTGGACGCGCAACTGCAGGACGGCAACTACCTGACGGGCGAGCACTTCACGGCGGCCGACGCCTATCTTTTTGTAGTGCTGGGCTGGGCCAAGTTCGTGAAGCTGGACATCAGCGACCTGGCCCATTTGCAGGCGTTCATGCGCCGTGTGGCCGCGCGCCCCGCGGTACAGGCCGCGATGCGGGCCGAAGGGTTGCTGGGCTGAGACGCCGTTCATTCATCCATCCACAAGGAACACGCCATGCCTTACATCAACATCAAAGTGACGCGCGAAGGTGTCAGCAGTGCGCAAAAGGCCGCACTGATCCAGGGTGCGACCGATTTGCTGGTGCGCGTTCTGAACAAGGAGCCCGCCACCACCTTTGTCGTGATCGACGAGGTCGAGACCGACAACTGGGGTGTGGCCGGTGAGACGGTGACCGTGCGCCGCCAGCGCGCTCGCGCCGCCACCGACGGGAGCGCGCCATGAGTGACCCGCGCTTCGACGCAGTCGCCGCCGTGCTGCAGGACTATTTCGACGGCCTGTGCCACAGCGACACGCAGCGCCTGCGCCGCGTGTTCCACCCGCAGGCGGTCTATGCCTGCGCCACGGCCGAGCCTGCGGTGATCCTGCGCATGGAGGCGTATTTCCCCATCGTGGACCAGCGCCCCTCGCCTGCCAGCCGGGGCGAGACGGTGCAGGAGCGCATCCTGTCGATTGAATTCGCCGGACCGGTGACGGCCCTGGCCAAGGTCGAATGCGCCATCCTGCCCAAGCACTTCACCGACCTGCTGACCCTGATCCACGTGGACGGGCGCTGGCAGATCATTGCCAAGGTGTTTCACTACGAACTGGATCGCTGAGGCGGCGGTGCGTGCAAGCCGGTGGGCGAGTTCCTCCTTTCGGAAGGACTCATTTATTGATAGCTGTTAGCGCTTGCCAGATAAGCGCTAGAGCCCATTTTGGCTAAAAAACCGGCGACAGGCACCACCGGCGGTGTGCCCGCCTCACAGGTTGGTCGCCGCGACCACTTCCGACATGTCGGTCAGCCCCTGCAGCACCTTCTCGATGCCGTCCTGGCGCAGGGTCAGCATGCCGGCGGCCAGTGCCGAGTGGCGGATGTCCGAGGCGGGGGCGCGGTGGCGGATGTGCTGGCGAATGGTCTCGTCGCTCAGCATCAGTTCATGGATGCCCAGCCGGCCGTGGTAGCCATGGCCGTCGCATTGCGTGCAGCCCACATGGCGCCACAGGCGCAGCTCGCCCTGCGCTCCGCCGTGCTGCTGGCGCCAGCGCGCCACCTGTGCCGCGCGGGCCTCGGGGGTGTTGTGGGTGCCGCTGTCCAGGTACTGCGACGCCAGGCCCAGCAGCGTGTCGTGGTCGGCCACACGCGGCGCGCGGCAGGCCGTGCACAGGCGGCGCACCAGGCGCTGGGCCAGGATGGCGAGCAGCGAATCGGAGAAGTTGAACGGGTCCAGGCCCATCTCCAGCAGCCGCGCAATGCTCTCGGGCGCCGAGTTGGTGTGCAGGGTGGACAGCACCAGGTGCCCCGTCAGCGAAGCCTCGATGGCGATGCGCGCGGTTTCCTCGTCGCGCATCTCGCCGATCATGATCACGTCCGGGTCGGCGCGCAAAAAGGTGCGCATGGCGGCGGCAAAGGTCCAGCCGATGCGCGGGTTCACCTGCACCTGGCGCAGCCCTTCCTGGGTGATCTCGATGGGGTCTTCGGCCGTCCAGATCTTGCGGCCTGCCGTGTTGATGTCGCGCACCACCGAGTGCAGCGTGGTCGTCTTGCCGCAGCCCGTGGGGCCGCACACCAGCACCAGGCCATAGCTTTTCTGCACCACCGCCCGCAGGGCCTGCAGGTTGGGCGGGCTCAGGCCGATGTTCTCCAGTGGCAGCGGCTTGGCACCGGCCAGCAGGCGCAGCACCACGTCCTCCAGCCCGCGCGAGGTGGGCACGGTGACCACGCGCAGCTCCACCGGCGGGCCGCCGAAGCGGGCGAAGTCGATCTTGCCGTCCTGGGGCTTGCGGTGCTCCGAGATGTCCATGCCCGCCATGATCTTGATGCGCGCCACCATCGCGAAGCGGTAGCGCGCGGGCAGCTCCAGGTAGGGCGTGAGGTCGCCGTCGATGCGCAGGCGGATGCGCACGTTCTGCGGAGCGGGCTCGGTCTCGATGTGGATGTCGGACGCGCGGTGGTGGATGGCTTCGTCGATCACCGAGTTGATGAGCCGCACCAGGGTGTTGTCCGACTCGCTGATCACGTCGGCCTGCTCGGAGTCCGTGTCCGGGACGGTGCTGCCCAGGTTGGCGGCCAGCTCGCGCGAGGTGGCGCGGGCGGCGGCGGTGGCGTCAGAGGCGCCGCCAGGCTGGGTGCGGTAGGCGCTGTGGATGGCGGGCATCAGCGTGCCTGGCGCGGCCTGCAGCGGAATGAGCCGGCGCTGCGTGAGAAACCGCAGTTCGTCCAGCAGCACGCGATCGAGCGGGTCGGCCATCAGCAGTACCAGCGCATCCTCGCGGGCGATCAGCGGCAGCACGGATTCACGTTCGGCCATCGCCCGGGGCACCAGGGCTAGGGCCGCCGCCTCGGGCGTGATGTCGCCGGGGTGCACGGTGTACTCGCCCAGCCACGCGGCAATGACCTGGCGCAACTGCTCCTGGGTCAGGACGCCATCCTCCACCAGAATCTGTCCGATCAGCCGGTGCTGCCCGCCGCTGCGCTCCTGCTGCTGGGTCTGCAAGCCGTCTTGCAGGGCCGAGGGTGACACCATGCCGGCATGGATCAGCGCCTCGCCCAGGTGCCGCGCTTTGCCGACGGTGGGGTGGGGAGTGGAGAGCTGCTTCCACAAGGATTCCGCGTTGACGGGGCGAAAACCATGGGGCGGGGGGGCGGTGGAGGCAGCGGTGTCGGGCATCAATGGTCAGGGGCGGGCATCGTCAAAGGCTGAAGTCATAGTCCACCGTGATGGGCGCGTGGTCCGAGAATTTCTCACCTTTGTAGATGGATTCAGCACGTGCCAGCGCCGCGATCGCGGGGGTGGCCAGGTGGTAATCCAGCCGCCAGCCCACGTTGTTGGCATACGCCTGCCCCCGGTTGCTCCACCACGTGTAGGCGGTGTCGGTGGCGGTAGGTTGTAACTGGCGGTAAACGTCTATGATGCCGCCGCCTTCATCAGTTGTGTGCAACAACTTTGTCATCCAGGCCCGCTCTTCGGGCAAAAAACCACTGTTTTTCTGGTTGCTGCGCCAGTTTTTGAGGTCGATTTGCTGGTGCGCAATGTTGATGTCGCCGCACAGGATGAAGTCGCGTTCGCCCTTGACTTTCATCAGATGGGGATGGAACTCGGCGAGGAAGCGGAACTTGGCCAGCTGGCGTTCCTCGCCGGACGAGCCGCTGGGGAAATAGGCGCTGATGATGGACAGCTTGCGGGCCGGCGTGTCAAAGCGCAGTTCCACGTAGCGGCCTTCTGTATCGAACTCTGGCGACCCATAGCCAATGACTACATCAGAGGGTTCATGCCGGGTATAGATGCCCACGCCGGAATAGCCCTTTTTCTGGGCAAAGTGGAAGTGACCCTGCAGGCCGGCCAGGCGCTCGAAGCGGTTGGCCATGTCGGCCGCCTGGGCCTTCACTTCCTGCACGCAAATACAATCCGGCCGCGTGGCTGCCATCCAGCTTTCCACGCCTTTGCTGGTGGCCGAGCGGATGCCATTGAGATTGAGGCTGGTTAACTTGAACAAGGATTTCCCCATGGTGGATGTTGGCGCGCAAACCTCAGAGCAGGGCCAGCTCGCGCAGGATTTTGTACGGTTTGCCGTCGAATCAGGCGTGCTGCGGTTCGGTGAATTCAAGACCAAGGCGGGCCGCCTGAGTCCGTATTTCTTCAATGCGGGCCTGTTCGATGATGGCCGCAAGATCGGCCGGCTCGCGGAATTCTATGCAAAAGCCCTGCTGGCCAGCGGCATCGAATTCGACATGGTTTTTGGCCCGGCCTACAAGGGCATTCCCCTGGCGGCCACGGTCGCGGTGGAGCTGGCCCGACTGGGGCGCAACGTGCCTTTTGCCTACAACCGCAAGGAGGCCAAGGACCATGGCGAGGGCGGCACGCTCGTGGGCGCCCCGCTCAAGGGGCGGGTGCTGATCGTGGACGACGTCATGTCGGCCGGCACCGCCGCCCGCGAATCGATCGCCATCATCCGCGCCGCGGGCGCCACGCCCCACGCGGTGGCCATAGCGCTGGACCGGCAGGAAAAAGCCACGGAGAATGGCCAGGATGTGGACCACAGCGCGGTGCAGTACGTTCGCGGGCAACTGGGCATGCAGGTGTGCGCCATTGCCCGACTGGCAGACTTATTGCTGTACCTCTCGCACAACGGGGAAGAGGGGATGCGCTCCCATCATGAGAAAGTGCTGGCCTACCGCCAGCGGTATGGCGTCAACGAAGGGTAGATGATTTGAGCAAGTCGGCGTGGATCATGGGCGGTGTTCTGCTGGTCACCCTGGGCGCCGAGCTGGCCTTGGCACAGCCCCAGGGTGCGCCCGGCAGCATCTATACCTGTGTGGACCGCAATGGGCGCCGGCTGACGGCCGACCGGCCCATTCCCGAATGCCTGGACCGGGAGCAGCGCGAGCTGAGCCCCTCGGGCATCACGCGCCGGCAGATCGGGCCGTCGCTCACCGAGCTGGAGCGTGCGGCCCAGGACGCCCAGAACCGCAAGGATGCCGAGGAGCGGGCCCGCGTGGTGGAGGAGCGCCGGCGCGAACGCGTGCTGGTGACGCGCTACCCCGACAAGGCGGCCCACGATGTGGAGCGCGCGGCCGCGATCCAGCTGGTGGACGATGTGACCGCCACCGCCGAAAAGCGCATTGCCGAGCTGAAAGCGGAGCGCAAGAAGCTGGATGTGGAAATGGAGTTCTACAAGAAGGACCCCAACAAGGCACCCATGACGCTGCGCCGCAAGATCGGTGAAGTCGATGACAGCGTTGCCGAGCAGCAGCGGTTCATTGCCGGCCAGGACCAGGAAAAGCGGCGCGTGCACGCGCGGTTCGATGCGGAACTGGCCCATCTGCGCAAGCTGTGGGACGCGCAGCGTGTGCCTCCCGCCATGGGCTCGGCCAGTGCCGTTCCCCCCGTTGGCGCACCGGCGGCGCGCGTGCCCTAGGGCCGGGCTGGGGAAGTAAAAACAAAGGGGCCCTGCGGCCCCTTTTGTTTTTTTACCGTGCCTTTGCCCCGCAGGGCAGGCTGGTCAGGCGTCAGCTGCCCAGCTTTGCGCGCAGCAGATCATTGACCTGCTGCGGGTTGGCCTTGCCCTTGCTGGCTTTCATGATCTGGCCGACCAGCGCATTGAACGCCTTGTCCTTGCCCGCGCGGAACTGGGCCACGTTCTCGGGGTTGGCGGCGATGACTTCGTCGATGATTTTCTCCAGCGCGCCGGAGTCGTTCATCTGCTTGAGGCCCTTGGATTCGATGATCTCGTCGATTTTTTTGAGATCTTCTATCGCGCGGTCAACATATCCATCAGAGATAGGTTGCCCAGCAATCACACCTGCATCCCAGAGTGTTTCAAACACCTGCTTCGCAGCGTTGTTGCTAATCGTGCGATCGCCAATGCGCTGGATCAGAGCGCCCAGTTGAGTGCTACTCACCTTGGCATCGTCGATACCAATCTCTTCCATGTTCAAGCGACGCGATAGCTCGCCCATTACCCAATTGGATGCCAGCTTGGCTTGGCCGCAAACCTTGGCAGCCGCCTCGAAGTACGCCGCCATGGCCTTGCTCTGCGTGAGCGTCGTGGCGTCGTACTCGGGCAGGCCGTAGTCGGCCACGAAGCGCGCGGCCATGGTGCGGGGCAATTCGGCCATCAGCGCCCGCTGTTCCTGCACCCATTGCTCCGAAATGTGCAGCGGCGGCAGGTCCGGGTCGGGGAAGTAGCGGTAGTCCGCCGCGTCCTCCTTGGTCCGCATTGCACGCGTTTCGCCCGTGTCCGGGTCGAACAGCACGGTGGCCTGCTGGATGGCGTGGCCGTCCTCGATCTGGTCGATCTGCCAGCGGATCTCGTAGTCGATCGCCTGCTGCATGAACTTGAACGAGTTCAGGTTCTTGATCTCGCGGCGCGTGCCCAGCGGCCCGCCGGGCTTGCGCACGGACACGTTGGCGTCGCAGCGGAAGCTGCCCTCCTGCATGTTGCCGTCGCAGATGCCGATCCAGGTCACGATCTTGTGCAGCTCTTTCGCATAGGCCACGGCTTCATCGGACGAGCGCATGTCGGGCTCGGTCACGATCTCCAGCAGGGGCGTGCCGGCGCGGTTCAGGTCAATGCCGCTTTGGCCGACGAAGTCTTCGTGCAGGGACTTGCCCGCATCCTCTTCCAGATGGGCGCGGACCAGGCGCACGGTTTTCTTTTCGTCGCCGAGGAAAAATTCCACCTCGCCGCCCTGCACCACCGGGATCTCGAACTGGCTGATCTGGTAGCCCTTGGGTAGGTCGGGGTAGAAGTAGTTTTTACGGGCAAAAATACTCACTGGCGCAATGTGGGAACCGAGGGCCAGTCCTAATTTGATAGCGCAGGCCACCGCCTCGCGGTTCATCACGGGGAGCGTGCCGGGCAGGGCCAGGTCCACCGCGCAGGCCTGGGTGTTGGGCTCGGCGCCGAAGGCGGTGGGCGCGCGGCTGAAGATCTTGCTCTGCGTGGCGAGCTGGGTGTGGGTTTCGAAGCCGATGACGACTTCATAACCGTGGATCAATTTGCTGGTCGTCGTCATGTCACAGGCCTCCGGGTTGGCGGAGGTGGAAGTCGGTGGCTTGCTGCAGGCGGTGCGCAGCGTTCAGAAGGCGGGCTTCCTGGAAGTAGTTACCGATGAGCTGCAGGCCCACTGGCATGCCGCCTTCGCCAAAGCCGGCGGGCACGCTCATGCCCGGCAGGCCGGCCAGGGAGCCGGGCAGGGTGAAGATGTCGGCCAGGTAGTCGGCCAGCGGGTCGTTGCCGTGTTCGCCCAGCTTCCAGGCCACGGTGGGGGCCACGGGGCCGGCGATCACATCGCATTCCTTGAACGCGTTCTGGAAGTCGTCGGCGATCATGCGGCGGATCTTCTGCGCCTGCAGGTAGTAGGCGTCGTAGTAGCCGTGACTCAGCACGTAGGCGCCGATCATGATGCGGCGCTTGACCTCGTCGCCAAAACCTTCGGCGCGGGTCTTCTTGTACATGTCCACCAGGTCGGTGTAGTCCTTGGCGCGGTGGCCGAACTTCACGCCGTCAAAGCGGCTGAGGTTGGACGACGCCTCGGCGGGCGCGATGATGTAGTACACCGGGATGGACAGTTCGGTGCGCGGCAGGCTGATGGGCACGAGCCTGGCGCCGAGCTTTTCGTATTCCTTCAGGGCGCCGTCGACCGCGGCGCGCACGTCGGGCGCGAGGCCCTCGCCAAAGAACTCGGCGGGAATGCCGATGCGCAGGCCGTCGATGCTGCCGTTCAGGTGGGCGCTGAAGTTTTCGGCTGGCACATCGAGGCTGGTCGAATCGCGGTCCGGGTCGGGGCCGCACATGGCGGACAACAGCAGCGCGCAGTCTTCGGCGCTGCGGGCCATGGGGCCGGCCTGGTCCAGGCTGGAGGCGAATGCGATCATGCCGTAGCGGCTGGCGCGGCCATAGGTGGGCTTGATGCCGGTGATGCCACAGAACGATGCGGGCTGGCGGATGGAGCCGCCTGTGTCGGTGCCGGTGACGGCAGGGGCCAGGCGCGCGGCCACGGCCACGGCGCTGCCGCCCGACGAGCCGCCGGGGATGCGGTGGGTGTCCCAGGGGTTGCGCACGGGCGCGGGGGCGTCGAAGCCCACGGGCGCCACGGCCGAGTTTTCATTGGACGAACCCATCGCGAACTCGTCGCAGTTGAGCTTGCCCAGGGTGACGGCGCCCGCGTCGGCCAGGCGGGTGACCACGGTGGCGTCGAACGGAGACTGGTAGCCCGCCAGCATCCTGGAGCCTGCGGTGCTGGGGAAGTCGCGCGTGACGAAGATGTCCTTGTGGGCGATCGGCACGCCTTCCAGCGCGCCCGCCGTGCCGGCGGCAAGGCGGGCGTCAGCGGCCTGCGCCTGCGCCAGGGTGGCGTCTTCGTTCAGGGCCACGTAGGCGCCCAGGTTCTGGTGCGCCTTGGCGCGGGCCAGGAAATGCCGGGCGGCTTCGACGGCGGAGAATTGCTTGTTGCGCAGGCCGGCGGCCAGCTCGGAAACGCCCAGGTCGTGCAGGGCTTTGGTCGTTGTCGTGCTCATGCGCGCCTCACTCGATCACTTTGGGGACGAGGAACAGGCCACGCTCCACGGCGGGGGCGCTCTTCTGGTTGGCTTCGCGCTGGTTGGGCTCGCTGGCCACGTCCTCGCGCAGCCGCAGGGCCACGTCCTGGACGGCCGCGACGGGGTGCGCCAGGGGCGTGATGCCCGAGGTATCCACAGCCCGCATCTGTTCCACGATGTCAAAGAAGCCATTGAGCTGGGTCAGCATGCGCTCACTTTCAGAGGGGGTCAGCTCAAGCCGTGCCAAATTGGCGATGCGGCCGATGTCCTGGGGGGTCAGTGCCATAGGGAGGAGAATTGAGGGAAACCAGAAGTAAAGCTGTGATCCGGGCCGCGCCGGAGGGAGTTATTCACAGGGGATGGGGTATTATCCCGGCTTTGCCGCAATACCCTCCTACCTGCCGGTCATTGTGCGAAAAAAGCGATATTTGACCCCGTAAACCCGGCGATGGCAGGCCGACGTGCATGCCGTGCCTGAGAGGATTTTTGAATGTTCGGAGCTTTCCGTCGGTATTTCTCCACCGACCTTGCCATTGACCTTGGCACAGCCAACACCCTCATCTTCGCCCGCGACAAAGGCATTGTGCTCGACGAGCCCTCTGTCGTCGCCATCCGCCACGAAGGCGGGCCCCATGGCAAGAAAGTCATCCAGGCCGTAGGCCACGAGGCCAAGGCCATGCTGGGCAAGGTGCCCGGCAACATCGAAGCCATCCGCCCCATGAAGGACGGCGTGATCGCCGACTTCGTGATCACCGAGCAGATGATCAAGCAGTTCATCAAGATGGTGCACCCGCGCACGCTGTTCACCCCCAGCCCGCGCATCATCATCTGCGTGCCCTGCGGCTCCACCCAGGTCGAGCGGCGCGCCATCAAGGACGCGGCCGAAGCGGCCGGCGCCACGGCGGTGTACCTGATCGAGGAACCCATGGCCGCCGGCATCGGCGCGGGCCTGCCCGTCTCCGAAGCCTCGGGCTCCATGGTCGTGGACATCGGCGGCGGCACCACCGAGGTCGGGGTGATCTCGCTGGGCGGCATGGTCTACAAGGGCAGTGTGCGCGTGGGCGGCGACAAGTTCGACGAAGCCATCATCAGCTACATCCGCCGCAACTACGGCATGCTGATCGGCGAGCCCACCGCGGAAGCCATCAAGAAGAACATCGGCTCGGCCTTCCCCGGCTCCGAAGTGCGCGAGATGGAAGTCAAGGGCCGCAACCTGTCCGAAGGCGTGCCACGCAGCTTCACCATCTCCAGCAATGAAGTGCTCGAAGCCCTGACCGACCCGCTCAACCAGATCGTCTCCGCCGTGAAGAACGCGCTGGAACAAACCCCCCCTGAGCTGGGCGCCGACATCGCCGACCGCGGCATGATGCTGACGGGTGGCGGCGCGCTGCTGCGCGACCTGGACCGCCTGCTGGCCGAGGAAACCGGCCTGCCCGTGCTGGTGGCCGAAGATCCGCTGACCTGCGTGGTGCGCGGCTGCGGCATCGCGCTGGAGCGCATGGACCGCCTGGGCAGCATTTTCACGAGCGAGTAAGCCCCCGGGCCTGTATGCTGCAGGCACTTTTTTGCGCTCTGAACTGCATGACTGCACCCGCTCCAATGCTTTTTGAGCATGCGTCCGTGGCCCCGGCTTCACGCGACAGATCCTGACCGCTGCGCACGATGCCACTGGGTACCCTCGAGCGCAGCGCTCCGCCTTTCTTCAAACAGGGCCCTTCGGCCCTTTCGCGCCTGGCCGTCTATAGCGCGCTGGCGCTGTTCCTCATGGTGGCCGATGCACGTTTCCAGCTCACGGGGCCGTTCCGCCAGGCGGTTGCCACCGTGCTTTACCCGGTGCAGTGGCTGATGCTCAAGCCGGTGGAGTTCGCAAGCCATGGTTCCGGGTACTTCCAGTCGCTGCAGACCGCGCAGCAGGAACTGGACGCCGCGCGCAAGAAAATGACCGTGATGGGCCAGCGCGCCAACCAGGCGGAGCAGCTGGCCCTGGAGAACGAGCGGCTGCGGCAGCTGCTCGCGCTGCGCGGCCGCCTGGAGACGCCCGCGCAGGCCGCCGAGGTGATCTATGACACCGCCGACCCCTACACGCGCCGCGTGGTCATCGACCGGGGGCAGATGGGCGGCGTGGAGATGGGCGCGCCCGTGATGGATGAGGCGGGCGTGCTCGGCCAGGTGACGCGTGTCTTTCCGCTCGTGAGCGAGGTCACGCTGCTGGTGGACCGCGACCAGGCCATTCCGGTCCTCAACATTCGCACGGGTGCGCGGGGTGTCGCCTATGGGGATCCGGTGGCCGGGCATGGCGGCGGCATGGAGCTGCGCTTCATGCCCGCCAACGCCGATGTGCGGGAGGACGATCTGCTGACCACCAGCGGCGTGGATGGCCTGTACCCGTCGGGGCTCCCCGTGGCGCGGGTGGTGCGCGTGGAGCGCAGGGCCGATTCCGCCTTCGCGCGCATCTACTGCGTGCCCCTGGCCCAGGTGCAGGGCGCCCGCCATGTGGTGGTGCTCAAGCCGCTGGCCGACAACGAGCTGCCGCGGCCGGAGCCCGCGCACCCGGCGCCGGCGAAACGCGGGGGGCGCAAGGGATGAGGGCATCGCCTGTGCCTGCCATGGCCCTTGTGGGGCCGCGCGTCCTGCGCGATGGCCCGTGGCTGCCGCGGGGAGGTGCGCGATGATCATGCCGCGCGGCGAGCCGCTGCTGCTTCCGGTCAATCCGGTCTTCATCGTCGCCAGCCTCGCTGCGGGGCTGGCCATCAACATGCTGCCGCTGGGCCGCATTGTCTGGACGCCGGATGTCCTGATGGTGCTGCTGGTCTTCTGGGGCGTGCACCAGCCCCTGCGCATCGGCATGGGCGTGGCTTTCGTGCTGGGCCTGTGCATGGATGTGAGCCAGTCGGCGCTGCTGGGCCAGCACGCGCTGTCCTACACCGTGCTGTCGTTTGGCGCCATCGCCATCCACCGCCGCCTGCTGTGGTTCAGCGTGCCGTCGCAGGCCCTGCAGGTGCTTCCCCTGTTCGCGCTGGCCCATGCCATCGAGCTCTTGCTGCGGATGGCGTCCGGGGGCATATTCCCGGGCCTGTGGAGCTTTCTGGCGCCGGTGCTCGAAGCCCTGCTCTGGCCGCTGGCCAGCTGGGTGCTGCTGGCGCCGCAGCGCCGGCCTCCCGACCGCGACCAGAACCGGCCTCTGTAGCCATGAAGCAACCTCCTGAGCGCCCGCGCCGCATCCCCCTTGTCCCGCAGCGCTGCGGGCCGGGGGACGGGCGCGCGCCGGTTTCAGCGCACGCCTTCGGGGCGTGGCGCGATGGAGCTGCCGCATGACCGAGGTGCGCAGCAGCGAGGCCGATGCCTCGCGCTTTCGCGTGCGGGCGCTGATCGTCGGCGCCCTGGTGTTCTGTGCGTTCTGCCTCATCGCGGCCCGGCTGGTGTTCCTGCAGGTGGTCCGGCACGAAGACCTGGCGGCGCAGGCCGAGAGCAACCGCACGGCGGTGGTGCCCATCGTGCCCAACCGGGGGCTCATCCTGGACCGCAACGGCGTGGTGCTGGCCACCAACTATTCGGCCTATACGCTGGAGATCACGCCCTCGCGGGCTGGAACGCTCGACGACACCATCGACGAGCTGTCCAAGGTGGTGGAGATCCAGAGCCGCGACCGCCGCCGCTTCAAGCGGCTCATGGAAGAGTCGCGCAACTTCGAATCGCTGCCCATCCGCACGCGCCTGACCGACCAGGAAGTGGCCCGCTTCACGGCCCAGCGCTACCGCTTCCCGGGGGTGGACATCAAGGCGCGCCTGTTCCGCAACTACCCGCTGGGCGACGTGGCCAGCCACGCCATCGGCTACATCGGCCGCATCAACCAGAGCGAGAAGGCGCGCATCCAGGATTCCGAGGACGAGGCCAACTACCGGGGCACGGAATACATCGGCAAGCTGGGGATCGAGCAGAGCTTCGAGTCCGCGCTGCACGGCGCCACCGGGGTCGAGCAGATGGAGACCTCGGCGGGCGGGCGGGCGGTGCGCAAGCTCTCCAGCCACGCGGCCACGCCCGGCGACAGCGTGATGCTGTCCATCGACATCAAGCTGCAGAAACTCGTCGAGGAGCTGTACGGCACCCGCCGTGGCGCGCTGGTGGCCATCGACCCGCGCAACGGCGAGATCCTGGCCCTGGTCAGCAAGCCCACGTTCGACCCCAATCTTTTCGTCGAAGGCATCGATGTGGAGAACTGGACCGCGCTCAACGAATCCATCGACAAGCCGCTGCTGAACCGGGCCCTGCGGGGTACGTACCCGCCAGGCTCCACCTACAAGCCCTTCATGGCGCTGGCCGCGCTGCAGCTGGGCAAGCGCTCGCCCAGCCTGGTGGTGAACGATCCGGGGTATTACACCTTCGGCGGCCACACCTTCCGCAGCCACGAGGGCGGGCTGGGCGGTGTGGACATGCACCGCGCCATCCAGCAGTCGAGCAACACCTACTTCTACTCGCTGGCGGTGGACATGGGCGTCGATGCCATCCATGACTTCATGAAGCCGCTGGGCTTTGGGCAGTCCACCGGCATCGACCTCAATGGCGAAGTGCGGGGCACGCTGCCCAGCACCGAGTGGAAACGCAATGCCTACAAGCGCCCGGACATGAAGCGCTGGTTTCCCGGCGAGACCGTGTCCCTGGGCATCGGCCAGGGCTACAACAACTTCACCATGCTGCAGCTCGCGCTGGCGCAGGGCACGCTGGCCAACGGCGGCATCCGCTACCGGCCGCACATGGCCAAGGCCGTGAAGAACGCGGTCACGGGCGTCGTCACCGAGATCGTGCAGCCGCCCGGCGAAGACCTGGGGTATCTGCCCCGGAACGTGGACATCGTGCGCAATGCCATGGTCGCCGTGAACAAGGGCGGCACCGGCACGCGCGTGTTTGCCGGGGCGCCGTACACCTCCGGCGGCAAGACCGGCACGGCGCAGGCGGTGACCATGGGCCAGAACGTGAAGTACAACGCGAAGGCGCTGGAAGAGCACCAGCGCGACCACTCGCTGTATGCGGCGTTCGCCCCGGCAGAGCAGCCCACGATAGCGCTGGCGCTGATTGTCGAGAACGCCGGGTTTGGCGCGGCCCATGCGGCGCCCATCGCGCGCCGCGTATTCGACTACTGGCTGATGGGGGACTACCCGAGCGAGGAAGACATCGCGGCGGTGCAAAAGGGCCAGGCCGGCGCTCCCATTGGCAAGCCGCGCAAGGCGGCGGATGTGCCCGTGGCGGCGCCTTGATATAAAAACAATAGCTGTTAGCGCAATACAGATAAGCGCAGGAGCCCAATCCGGCATCGAATCGCGGTGCCGGCCATTCTTGAAATGAACCCGCTGCCTGCGCCTGCGCCTGGGCGCTGCCCGATGCCGCGCCGGGCCGTGCCGCCCTCAGGCCGCCGCCGCCCGCGCTGGCGGTGGCTGAAGCTGGCTGAACACCAGCGCCGCCACGATCAGCGCCGCGCCGCCCAGGCCCGCCCATCCCAGCCGCTCGCCGAGCAGGGCCCAGGCGGTGAGCGCGGCGAATACCGGCTCCAGCCCGAACACGATGGCGCTGCGCATGGCGTCCACCCGCTGCTGGCCCCAGGCCTGCAGCGTGACCACCACCACGCTGGCCAGCAGGCCCAGGTACAGCAGCGCCACCCAGGCATCGGCGGGCAACTGCGCGGCGGTGTGCAGCCAGCCCATGCCGCCGCCCTGGCCCAGCAGCATGAACGTGGAAGCCAGCGCCATGACGGTCGCCTGCGCGGCCGCCATGCGCGTGGCCCGCGGCGGGCTTGCCGCCGTGCGGCGCGCGCACTCCTCCAGCGCCAGGATGTAGATGGCGTAGAACACCGTGCTCGCCAGCGTCAGCGTATCGCCCAGGTTCCAGGGCTCGTTCTCGTGGAACATCAGCGCCATGCCCGTGCAGGCCAGGGCGCACGCCGCCCACAGCGGCCAGCCGTAGCGGCGCCCCAGCGCCGCCATCGCAATCAATGGCACCACCAGCACATTGAGCCCGGTCACGAAGGCATTGCGGTTGCTGCTGGTGCGCGCCAGCCCCTCGATCTGCAGCCAGAACGCCAGGAACAGCAGGACCCCCAGCGCGCAGCCCCACCGCCGCTCGTGGCGCCGCATGCCCCACCACAGCGGGGCCAGCACCACCAGGGCGATCACGAACCGCAGCCAGATGATCTGCAGCGCATCGAGGTGCGCGGACAACAGCTTCATGGCGGGGAAGGTGGTGCCCCACACCACGGTCACCACCAGCAGGGCAATCAGGCCCAGACGTTCGGGTTTCATAGGCTCCAAAACAAGAAAGGGCTGGTCGGTTCCCCGGCCAGCCACTTGCAGAAGATTTCCTCGCAGCGCCTGCGCACGACCTGCTGCCGTCGCACTGGCGCGGCCTCAGCGAGGTAGCCGCGGAACTGGCTCTGCCAGGCCACCGGTGGCGTCCCCCTCCCTTGGCGCGCAGCGCGTAGAGAGAGGGGTGAAGGCGCGCAGCGCCTCAGGGGGTGTCAATTAAAAAGATAGCGTGCCTGCAGGTTCAGGCGCAGCATCTCGCCCTGCTGGCCGTCGAACGTCGTGCGGCGGCCGCCGATCAGCTCGCCGCCCAGCTCCACGTTCTTGATGGGCAGGTAGTACATGCCGGCATGCCATTGGTACAGCTTGTGGTTGCCTTCGGCGCCGTAGGCGTCCACGTAGGCGTCGCCCAGCTTGTGGCGCGAGCGGACCATGCCCAGCGACACGGTGCCGCGCAGCTTCTCGCTGAACACGTTGGACAGGCCCAGCACCACGCCGTGCGACTTGTCCAGGCGCACGGTGCCGCCGTCCAGCACGGGGTAGTTGGTGCCCACCAGGTAGGCGCCGTCGCCGTCGCCGTCCAGGCGCGTGTACTGCGCCATCAGCGTGGTGGTGCCGGTGATCTTGTAGCCCGCGCCCAGGCCGAAGCCGGTGCCGCGCTTGCCGATGCCGTCCACGCGCTGCTCGTGCGAGAGCAGGCGGGCGTTGATGTTGCCCCAGTCGAAGGCCTTGTCCACGCGGGCCACGAAGTTCAGGCTCTTGGCGCCGTCGGTGGGCTCTTCCACCGCGAACTGGAACTTGGCCAGGTCCGGGTTGTTGTAGGTGTAGCGCACCTGGGCAGGGCGGCGGAAGGTGGCGCCGGGTGGGCCGTTGAAGTCCACGGTCTCGGGCAGGTTGTCCACGTCCATGAAGGTCGACCAGGTCTGGCCGATCAGCCAGCCGGCGTACTCGCCGTAGGCGTGGCGCAGGCGCAGGCGGTTGCGGTTGCACTCGGCACCGCAGTAGGCGTAGAAGTCGGCCTCGATCTTGGTGTTGAAGGTGCCGATGGAGGTGGGCGTGGAGGTCTCGAAGCCGAAGCGCGAGGTCTGCGCCGTCAGGCTGCTCTTGCCGTGGCGGCTGTCGCCCAGGGGCTGCTCCATCAGGTTGGTGAAGGTGTCGCCGGGCGCCGTGCCCTTGAAGTCCTTGACCATGTTGGCCTCGGCAAAGCCGTACACGCGGATCGAGGTCTCGCTGCCCGGCAGGCGGAAGCTGCCCGGAATGTCGCCCAGCACCACGGCGTCCTTCTGCTTGAGTTCCACGGCCTCGATGCGGTCGTTCCAGGCCGATGCCGACGCGGCGGGCGCGGCAGGCGCCTGGGCCTGCTGGGCCTTGAGCTGGTTGAGCTCGGCGCGCAGGGCCTTGAGCTCGTTGCGCATCTCTTCGAAGTCCTTGGCGGACTGCGCGAACGCGGCGGGGGGCAGGCTGCACAGGCCGGCGGCCAGCAGGGCGAGGAACGTGGGGTTCAGTTTCATGGTCACTCCGGTAGGGGCTGGTAATGGCATTGCATGGGCCTGGATCTCAGGCGCTCATGCGGCCGATGAAGGCGCGGATTCGGTCGTTGGCGGGGTTGTTGAAGAATTCGGCGGGCGTGGCGTCGTGGGCGATGCGCCCCTGGTCGAAGAACATCACGCGGTCGGCCACCTCGCGGGCGAAGCCCATCTCGTGGGTCACCACGATCATGGTCATGCCGCCACGGGCCAGCTCGCGCATCACGTCGAGCACCTCCTGCACCATCTCCGGGTCCAGGGCCGAGGTGGGCTCGTCGAACAGCATCACCTGCGGCTGCATCGCCAGCGCGCGGGCGATGGCCACGCGCTGCTGCTGGCCGCCCGACAGCTGCCAGGGGTACTTGTGCGCGTGGTCCTGCATGCCCACGCGGCGCAGCAGGGCCATCGCCTGCTCGTTCGCCTGGGCGCGCGGCGTGCGGCGGATGCGGCGGGGCGCCAGGGTCACGTTGTCCAGCACGCTCATGTGGCCGAACAGGTTGAACTGCTGGAACACCATGCCGACCTCGCTGCGCTGCTTTTGCAGCGTGGCCAGGTCGTCGGTGACTTCCTCGCCGCCGATGGTGATGCGGCCGGAGTCATGGGGTTCGAGCCGGTTGATGGCGCGCAGCAGCGTGCTCTTGCCGGAGCCCGAGGCGCCGATGATCACGGTGACCTCGCCGGTGTTGAACACGGTGGACACATCGCGCAGCACCTGGTGGGCGCCGAACGACTTGCAGACCCGGTCCACCACGATGAAGGGTGTGGCCTGGCGTGTCATTGGTTGCGGCCTTCCACGTCGAAGCGGTATTCCACCGCGTTCGAGATCTGCGTGACCAGGGTGGTCAGCAGCAGGTAGGTGATGGCCACGGTGGACAGCGTGGCAATGGGCTGGAACGTGGCGGACTGGATGCGGTTGCCCACGTTGGTCAGCTCCACCACGCCGATGGCGTAGGCCAGCGACGAGTCCTTGAGCAGCGCCACGAAGTTGCTCACCAGCGGCGGCAGCGATATCTTGAAGGCCTGTGGAAACACCACGTCCAGGAACACATGCATGCGGCCCAGGCCCAGGGCCTTGGCGGCCTCGGTCTGGCCGCGCGGCACGGCCAGCAGCCCGGCGCGGATGGCCTCGGCGTTGTAGGCGCCCACGTTCAGGCCCAGCGCCAGCACGGCGGCCGCGAAGTCGGGCAGGTTCAGGCCCGGCACCAGCACCGGCAGCGCGAAGTACACGAACAGGATCTGCACCAGCAGCGGCGTGCCGCGGATGACCCAGATGTAGAAGCTGGCCACCCAGCGCACGGCGGCAAAGCGCGCGGTGCGGGCGAGCGCGGCGGCGGTTCCCAGCACCAGCCCGACGCTGCCGCTGATCAGCGTGAGCCACAGGGTGGTGCGCGCGCCGTCGGAGAACGCCTGGGCGTTGGGGCCGATGGGCTCGGGCAGGAAGGACAGCAGCTTGCCGAGCAGTGCCAGCACCAGCACCATCAGGATGACGGCCGAGACGAGCGTGGCGTTGCTGCGCTGCTGGCGGCTCCAGCGCTGCGGCCAAAAGGCGGTGAGCATGAAAAAGACCCCTGTGACTACATGCGGGTCGTGCTTACTGGCAGCGGACGTCTTCGTTGAAATACTTCTTGGACAGCGCGGCATAGCTGCCGTCGGCCATGACTTCGGCCAGCGCCTTGTTCCAGCCGGCGGCCAGCGAGCTGTTGCCCTTGGCCACGGCGGCGGCGATGCGCTCGATGAACAGCATGTCGCCGAGCTTGAAGCCGGCGCCGGGGTTCTTCTCTGCCACGGCCTTGGCCACGAAGCGGTCGGTCACCCAGGCGTCCACGCGGCGCGAGTTCAGCGCGCTGCGGGCATCCACGTCGGTGGGGAAGTTCTTCATTTCCTTGATGGACGAGACCTTCTGCACGTTTTCGAGGTAGCTCGTGCCGGTCTGCACGGCCACCACCTTGCCCGCCAGGTCCTTGGCGCTCTTGATGGCGGGGTCCATGGCGATGATCATGCCGCCCGAGCAGTAGTGCGGGTCGGTGAAGGTGACGGCCTTGGCGCGCTCTTCGGTGATGCCGTGCGAGGCGATCACCAGGTCCCAGCGGTCCTGGCGCAGGCCGGTGAGCAGCGCATCGAAGCCCAGGGTCTTCCACTGGATCGCGAGGCCCATCTTCTTGGCCACCAGTTCGGCCGTCTCCACCTCGAAGCCGGTCAGCGTGGTGCCGTTGAAGAAATTGAACGGAGCGAACTGCCCCTCGGTCGCGATGAGGATCTTGCCGTCCTTCTTGACCTCGTCCAGCGTGCGGGCCTGGGCAGAAGCGAAAGCGGCGCAGAGCGCGAGGGCGGTGGCAACAGCCTTGAACAATTTCATGGGATGGGTCCTGTCGGGGGTATTTCAGGTACAAAAAATCCGGCATGCGGGTAGCAGGCCGGAGGCTGGTGGATCGGATGCACAGGCATCGCGAAACGCGAAGTCTGCCGTCATCAAGTAGTAACGATTATAAATATGCGAATTTTTTCCTTGGGCCTGCGGACAACCCTCAAAGCCCCGTTGTGTGCCAATTCACAACAGGTTTAGAGCGGCGTCCCCAACCGGACGCAGGCGCTACGGCTCCGTCTACAGGGCGAGGTCGGCGCTACTGGCGCGCCCCAGACCAGTGCCCCCGCGCAAGGGCCGCCCCGCCGCGCTGGGGGCGTCCCCCTTCAGGGGGAAGGCGCCGAAGGCGACTCAGGGGGTTACCGAAGAAATGCGTCGTACCCCGTCTTGAGGATCAGCGTGCTCACCACCACGATGAAGATGCCGCGCACGAAACCCGTGCCGTGCTTGAGCGCCAGGTGCGTGCCCAGCAGGCTGCCCACGACGTTGGCCACGGCCAGCGTCACCGCGAAGTGCCACCAGACGTGGCCCTTGGCGGCAAACAGCACGATGGCTGCGACATTGGTGGCGCAGTTGAGCAGCTTGGCCGAGGCCGAGGCATTGAGAAAGTCGTAGCCGAGCAGCCGCACGAACAGGAAGACGAAGAAGCTGCCGGTGCCCGGGCCGAAGAACCCGTCGTAGAAACCGATCAGCACGCCGATCAGGCAGGCCGCCAGCACTTCGGCGCGGCCCGCGAAGCGCGGCGTATGGTGCCGCCCCAGTTCCTTCTTGGCCAGCGTGTAGGCCAGCACGCCCAGCAGCACCAGGGGCAGCAGCTTGCGCAGGAAGTCGGCCGACATCACCGTCACCGCCCAGGCGCCGGCGAACGAGCCGGCGAAACCGGCCGCCGCGGCCGGCAGCATCGCCGGCCAGCGGATCTGCACGCGGCGGCTGTACTGCCAGGTGGCCATGGCCGTGCCCCACACCGAGGCGGCCTTGTTGGTGCCCAGCAGCGTGGCCGGTGGCGCCCCCGGAAAAGCCGCGAACAGCGCCGGCACCATCACCAGCCCGCCGCCACCCACGATGGCGTCCACGAAGCCCGCGAGCAGCGAGGCCAGGGTAATAAAAATCCATTCCATCGCAGTATTTTCGCACCCAGCCTGCTATGGATTTAGGAACAGATACAGAGACCAGCGCACCGGGCCCGGCGACGAACGGGCAAGAAAAAGGCGCTGGGATCGCCAGCGCCTGAAAAAAAACGCACCTCGTTGGGTGCTTGAAATTTGGTTATTGGTAGAAAGGATGTCTCCTCGGGCCCCTCGCTTGGCACACCGAAGCGCGCTTTCGAGTGCCGCAACTGTAACGGCTGCACCCCACTGGTGCATTGGGGGTTTCCCGCCCCCGTTGTGGGGCGGGAAAACCGCGCGCGGGGCCACGAATCGGGGTTCGCGGGTTGGCACGGCTCATGCAATGCGCTTGTAACAATTTGCGAAAGGGAGCCTTCATGCGGGCAGTCAACCACCGGTTCATCGCGGTCGTGTCGTTGGGTCTGGGGCTGTGCGCCAGCGCGCTGGCGCAGGCCGTGCCCGAGGTGGCGGCGGCCCCCGCCGCGCCCCTGGCGCGCCCTGGCCTGGTGGCGCACGGCGCCGTCAGCGCGGCGGACACCGCCTGGATGATGACCTCCACGGCGCTCGTGCTGCTGATGACGCTGCCCGGCATTGCGCTGTTCTACGCGGGCATGGTGCGCAAGAAGAATGTGCTCAATACCATGGCCAGCGTGGTCGCCATCGCGGCGCTGGTCAGCCTGCTGTGGTTCGGGGCGGGCTATTCGCTGGCGTTCACGCCCGGCAACGCCTGGGTGGGCGGCTGGGAGCGCGCGGGGTTCACGGGGCTGGACTTCGACCTGGCGGGCGGCAAGCTCGCCGTGAGCCATGTCGCGCCGCACATTCCCGAATCGGTGTACGCCATGTTCCAGCTCACCTTCGCCATCATCACGGCCGCGCTCCTGGTGGGCGCGTTCGTCGAGCGCATGCGGTTTTCCGCCATGCTGATCCTCATCGGCCTGTGGACCTTGCTGGTCTATGCCCCGGTGGCGCACTGGGTGTGGGAGCCGGGGGGCTGGCTGGCGCGGATGGGCGCGCTGGATTTCGCCGGGGGCTCCGTGGTGCACGTGAACGCTGGGGTGGCGGGGCTGGTGTGCGCGTGGTTCCTGGGCCGCCGCACGGGCTATGGCCGCGAGCCCTTCGAGCCCTACAACCTGGGGCTCACCATGGCGGGCGCGGGCCTGCTGTGGGTGGGCTGGTTCGGCTTCAACGCGGGCTCGGCCGTGGCGGCCGATGGCCGGGCGGGCCTGGCCATGGCGGTCACGCACCTGGCCGCCGCCGCTGGTGCGCTGTCCTGGATGCTGGGCGAGTGGGTGGTGCGCGGGCGCCCTTCGCTGCTGGGGCTGTGCTCGGGCCTGGTCGCGGGACTCGTGGCGATCACGCCCGCCGCAGGCTTCGTCACGCTGCGCTCGGCGGTGGTGATTGGCCTGGTGGCCGGGCTGGCGTGCTACTGGGGGGCCACGGGGCTCAAGCGCCTGCTGCGTGCCGACGATTCGCTGGATGTGTTTGGCGTGCATGGCATTGGCGGCATCGTGGGCTCGCTGCTCACGGGGGTGCTGGCCAGCAAGACCGTGGGGGGCGTGCAGGGCAGCCTGCTCACCCAGGCCATCGGGGTGGGCGCCGTGATGGCCTACAGCCTGGTGGTGACGGCCGCGCTGCTGTGGATCATCAATTTTGCGATGGGTGTGCGCGTGGATGCGCAGAGCGAGCAGACCGGACTCGACATCGCCCAGCACCGCGAACACCTGGGCGGCTGAATGAAGCCCGCTCTCCCGAGGGCCTGCGGGCCTTCCCCCGCTCTCGCACCGCCGCGCAATGCGGGCCGGGGGGCGCAGCCAGCGCGGCGGCCCGCGCCTGGGCCGCACCGGTTTCATTCGCCGCGGGTTGTGCGCAGCGCAATGGATGACTGAAATGCAGTAAGGAGCCGACCATGCCCGATTCCGACAAGCTCGCCATTGCCGCCCACCTGCATGTGCTGCTGCGCCGCAAGACGGGGCGCGTGACCGACACCGAGTGGATGGCGGCCAACGCCGAGTACGCGCTGGAGATCGTGCGGTTCGCGCGCCAGCGCGCGCAGGAGGACAACGCGCCCGAACTCACCGAATGGGCGGACCGCCTGGACCAGGCCATCCATGCCGCGCCACCCGCCGCCCCGCGCCGCCCCTTGCTGGATGTGGCCACCCAGGCGGTGCGCCAGCGCATGGCGCCGCCCCCGCCGGAGCCCGCGCCCGAGGTGCCCCGGTATGTCGGGGGAATCCGCTGACCGCGCCGCGGCCGTGGGGCCCGCGCGTGGGCGGGATCCATATCAGTGCGCTGCCGCGCCCTGCACGAACAGGCCCGCCGTGGGCAGCAGCCCGGCCAGCTTGTCGTCGCCATAGGTGCGCAGCACCTGCCCAATCACGACCTGGTAGCCGTTGAGCCACTGCGCTTGCGCCGCCTTGGCCTTCAGGTGGGCGGGGTGCTGCATCAATGCCTGCAGGGCCTCGAGCGACTGCCAGTAGTACACGTTGGACACCAGGCCCTTGCCCGTGTCCTCCCACGATTCCTCGCCCAGGTAGCCGTCGATGGAGCGGGCGGCGGTGGCAATCGCCTCGTCCAGGCGGTGGAAGGCGTCGTCGAACTGTTTGGTGGCGAAGATGAAGGTGGAGGAGTACATGGGCGCGATGGTACCCACGCTTATGCCGCGCGCCGCGCCTGGATGATCCACTCCGCCGCCTTCTCGGCCAGCATCAGGGTGGGCGAGTTGGTGTTGCCGCTGGTGATGGTGGGCATGGCCCCCGCATCCACCACCCGCAGGCCCGCAATGCCGCGCACGCGCAGTTGCGAGTCCAGCACGGCCATCGGGTCATCATCCCGCCCCATCTTCGTCGTGCCTACGGGGTGGAAGATGGTGGTGGCGATGTCGCCGGCCAGGCGCGCCAGGTCCTCGTCGCTCTCGAACTGCACGCCGGGCTTCCATTCCTCGGGCCGGTACTTGGCCAGCGCGGGCTGGGCCACGATGCGGCGCGTGACGCGCAGGCTGTCGGCCGCCACCTGGCGGTCTTCGGCGGTGCTCAGGTAGTTGGGCGCGATGGCCGGTGCGGCCTTGAAGTCGGCGTTCTTGATGTTCACCGTGCCCCGGCTCGTGGGGTTGAGGTTGCACACGCTGGCCGTGAAGGCCGGAAAGCTGTGCAGCGGCTCGCCAAACGCGTCGAGCGACAGCGGCTGCACGTGGTACTCGATGTTCGGCCAGGGCTGGTCGGCGCTGCTGCGCGTGAAGGCGCCCAGCTGCGAGGGCGCCATGCTCATGGGACCGCTGCGCTTGGTCGCGTATTCGAGCCCGATCTTGGCCTTGCCCCAGAGCGAGCTGGCCATGGTGTTGAGCGTGGGCACGCCGCCCACCTTGAACACCGCGCGGATCTGCAGATGGTCCTGCAGGTTGGCGCCCACGCCGGGCAGGTCGTGCACCACGTCGATGCCGTGCTGGCGCAGCAGCGCGGAGGGGCCGATGCCCGAGAGCTGCAGCAGCTGCGGCGAGTTGACGGCACCGGCGCTCAGGATGACCTCGCCCGTGGCGCGGGCCGTGACCATCTCATGCCCGTCCCACACCAACACGCCCGTGCAGCGCTTGCTGCCGTCGGGTTGCGTCTCGATGAGGAGCTTGGCGGCCTGCGCGCTGGTCCACATCTCGAAGTTGGGGCGGCCGTAGCAGGTGGGCCGCAGGAAGGCCTTGGCGGTGTTCCAGCGCCAGCCGCTTTTCTGGTTGACCTCGAAGTAGCCCACGCCTTCGTTGCTGCCGCCGTTGAAATCGTCGGTGGCGGGGATGCCGGCCTGCTGCGCGGCCTGGGCGAAGGCGTCCAGCACGTCCCAGCGCAGGCGCTGCTTTTCCACGCGCCACTCGCCGGAGCTGCCCGTGGCCTTGTTGCCGTGCAGGCGCTTGAAATTTTCATTCACGCCATCGGGCTGGTCCAGGCGCCAGTGGTCCTCGTGGCGGCGGAAGTAGGGCAGGGCGTTCTCCCAGCGCCAGCTGGCGTCGCCCGTCAGCTCGGCCCACTGGTCGTAGTCGCGCGCCTGGCCGCGCATGTAGATCATGCCGTTGATGCTGCTGCAGCCGCCCAGCGTCTTGCCGCGCGGGTAGCGCAGGGTGCGGCCGTTCAGGCCCGCGTCGGGCTCGGTGTTGTAGAGCCAGTCGGTGCGCGGGTTGCCGATGCAGTAGAGATAGCCGACGGGGATATGGATCCAGTGGTAGTCGTCCTTGCGGCCTGCTTCGATCAGCAGCACGCGGTGGCGGCCGTCGGCGCTCAGGCGGTTGCACAGCAGGGCGCCGGCGGTGCCTCCGCCGATGATGATGGTGTCAAACGTGGTGTGGTCGCTCATGGGCAGGCGGTGCGGTGCAAGGGTTGGGACGGAGGGCCATTGTGCGGATGGCACCACGCGTGTCGAGAGGGTCAGTGCCTATTGCTACTAAATATGTAGCTTGAAGCGCTTGATGCCAAAGCGCTGGAGGCCTGTTTGATATTAATTTCACGCGGCCCCGGCCGGCCTGTGCTTGGCGGCCCGTGCGGGCGGGCGTAAATCCTACGCGCCGCCTGTGCGTGGCTCCGCTACCATGCACCCTCTCTTTCCCTCTTGGCGGCCGCGCCGCCCAGTCCATGACCGACCACGCACCTCGCATTGTTCGCGCCGACACGCCCCAGGGGGCGAGTGCGCAACTGCATGGGCGCTGGGGCGCGGCCGAACTGGGCACACGGCCGCAGTGGGAGGCGGTCTGCGAGCAGCTGCGCGCCAGCCCCCCCGCGCCCGGGCTGGGCTGGGACCTGACGCAGCTGCAGTGGCTGGACCATGTGGGCGCGCAGCTGGTGTGGAACCACTGGCAGCGGGCCTGGCCGGCGCAGCTGGCCTGTACCGACGGCCAGCGCGACATGCTGGAGCGCGTGGCGGAGTTCACCACGGCCACCCCGCCGGCCCGGGAGCCCTGGCGCCTGGCCGAGCAGGCGGACCACCTGGGCGTGCTGGTGCTGCACGGCCTCAGCCATGCGCGGCACATGCTCGAAATGGTGGGGCAGTTGCTGCTCGACCTGGGCCGCCTGGCGCGCGCGCCGCGCCGGGGGCCGTGGCGCGACGTGTCGGGCCACCTGTACCGCATGGGCGCCACGGCGCTGCCCATCACGGCGCTGGTGGGATTTCTGATCGGCGTGGTGCTGGCCTACCTGATGAGCCTGCAGCTGCGCCAGTTCGGGGCCGAGTCGTTCATCGTCAACATCCTGGGCATCTCGCTCATCCGCGAGCTGGGCCCCATGCTGGCGGCCATCCTGGTGGCGGGGCGCTCGGGCTCGGCCATCACCGCGCAGATCGGCGTGATGCGCGTGACCGAGGAACTCGATGCCATGCGCGTCATGGGCATCCCGCACGGCTTTCGGCTGGTGATGCCGCGCACGCTGGCGCTGGCGCTGGCCATGCCGCTCATCAGCGTGTGGACCACGCTGGCCGCGCTGGCCGGGGGCATGCTGGCGGCCGACATCTCCATGGACATCTCGCCCGCGTATTTCGTGCAGGCGCTGCCCGCGGCGGTGAAGGTGGGCAACCTGGGGCTCGCCATGGCCAAGTCGGTGGTGTTCGGCGCCTTCATCGCGCTCATCGGCTGCCACTGGGGGCTGCGCGTGAAACCCAACACCCAGAGCCTGGGCGAGGGCACCACGGCCTCGGTGGTCACGTCGATCACCATGGTCATCATCGTGGACGCCTTGTTCGCGGTGGCCTTCAAGAACATCGGAATATGAAGATGAAGTGGCTTCCCCCTGAGCGGCTTCGCCGCTTCCCCCTTCTCCCGAACTGCTGCGCAGTCCGGGAAGGGGGACGCCGCCAGCGCCCGCATGTGAAGCCCCCCCTGAGCCGCTTCGCGTCTTCCCCCCAAGGGGGGACGCCACCCGTGGCCTGGCAAAGCCAGTTCCACGGTGGCACGGGTATTGCGCCGCGCCAGTTTCTACCGGAGCGTGGCCATGGCTGAACGCATCGCCAAGCCCGAGCACATCGCAGTCGCGCCGGGCGAGCCGCCCATCGTGGACGTGCAGGGCCTGTGGACGGTGTTCGGCAAGGGCGACGAAGCCTTCACCGTGCACCAGGACCTGAACTTCACCGTGCAGCGCGGCGAGATGCTGTCGCTGGTGGGGGGCTCGGGCACGGGCAAGACGGTACTGCTGCGCCAGATCCTGGGGCTGGCCAGGCCGGCGCGCGGCACGGTCACGGTGCTGGGGCGGCCGGCGTCCGAGATGGGGCGCGAGGGCGCGGCCAGCCGCGTGGGCATGCTGTTCCAGCACGGCGCGCTGTTCTCGGCCTTCAACGTGCTCGACAACGTGGCCTTCGCGCTGCGCGAGCAGGGCACCCTGCCCGACGACCTGGTGCGCGATGCCGCGCTGGTCAAGCTGCAGATGGTGGGCCTCAAGCCCGAGCACGCCAGCCGCATGCCGGCCGACCTGTCGGGCGGCATGGTCAAGCGCGTGGCGCTGGCGCGCGCGCTCATCATGGACCCGCCGCTGCTGCTGCTCGACGAACCCACCGCCGGGCTGGACCCGAGCAGCTCCGACGATTTCTGCTCGCTGCTGCGCGAGCTGCGCGCCGCGCTCGGGCTCACGGTGGTCATGGTCACGCACGATCTGGACACGCTGTTCGCGCTCAGCACCCGCGTGGCCGTGCTGGCCGACAAGAAGGTCATCGTCACCGGCCCGCCGCACGAGGTCGCGCATTTCAGGCACCCCTTCATCGAGCACTTCTTCATGGGCGAACGCGGCCAGCGCGCCATGGCCCCGGTACCGGCGGCGGCGCGGCCGGCCGCCTCCCCGCCAGACAAGGAACATCCCTGATGGAAAACAAATCACACGCCCTCGCCGCAGGCATCTTCGTGCTGGTGGTGGCCGCCATGCTGGCGGGCCTGGCCATCTGGCTCACGCGCGACAACGCCAACTACGAGCAGTACGAGCTGTCCACCAAGGACGGCGTGAGCGGCCTGCAGCCCCAGGCCACCGTCCGCTACAAGGGCGTGGCCGTGGGCAAGGTCACGCGCATCGGATTCGACCCCCAGGTCACCGGCAACGTGCTGATCCGCATCGCCGTCAACGAACAGGCGCCCATCAGCCCCACCACCTTCGCCGTGCTGGGCTACCAGGGCGTCACGGGCCTGGCCCATGTGCAGCTGGACGACGCCGACAAGCCCTATCCCGAACTGCCGCCCGGCCCCAGCGGGCTGCCCCGCCTGCCGCTCAAGCCCTCGCCGTTTGGCAAGCTCGCCGAGCAGGCGCCGGCCATCCTGGCGCAGGTGGAGGAGGCCACGCGCCGCATCAACCAGCTGCTGGGCGACACCAACCAGCAAAAGCTCACCGAAGCCCTCGCCAACATCGGCCAGGCCGCGGGCAGCGTCAACACCCTGACCCAGCGGCTCGATGCCACCGTCGCGCAGCGGCTGGACCCGGCCCTGGCCGCGCTGCCGCCGCTGGCCAGCGACGCGCGCAAGACGCTGCAGTCGCTGCAGCAGGCCGGCGCCAGCGTGACGTCCCTGGCCGCCGACGTCAGCAAGACCACCCAGCGCCTGGGCGCGGAGGGCGGCCCCATCGACCAGATCACCATCGGCACGCAGTCCCTCGCCCGCGCGGCCGACCAGTTCGGCGCCTCCACGCTGCCGCGCCTGAACCGCGCCGCCGACGACACGTCGCGCGCAGCCCGCCAGCTCGGCCGCACGGCGGGCGGCGTCACCGACAACCCGCAGCTGTTCATCTATGGGTCCGGCCGCATACCGCCCGGCCCCGGCGAGCCCGGCTTTGCGGCACCGTGAGGAGTGTTCATGAAAAATGCTATTAAAAACGTAGCTGCCGGCGCCTTCCAGAAAAGCGCTGGCGGCCTGCTGGGCGGCATGGTTCTGGTGGTGGTGATCGGCCTGGCCGGCTGCTCGGCCCTGCCCAGTCCGCCCTCGCGCCCCGTGCTGTACGACTTTGGCCCCGGCCCGGTGGCCCCGGCGCTGGCCGACCGCCGGGCACCGCTGCAGCCCCTGGCCCTGGCCGACGTGGAGGCGCCCGGCCTGCCCGAGGGCAGCAATGCCGTGCTCTACCGCCTGGGCTATGCCGACGCCCAGCAGCTGCGCCCCTACAGCCAGGCCCGCTGGAGCCAGCCCCCCGCCCAGCTGCTGCAGCAGCGGCTGCGCGAGCAGCTGGGCCAGCGGCGCGCCATCCTCAAGGCCGACGACGGTGCGGCCCAGGCGCGCGACGCCAGCCAGGGCGGCCGGCTGCCCCCGGTGCTGCGCGTGGAGCTGGAGGAATTCAGCCACCTCTTCGCCAGCCCCACCGAAAGCGCTGGCGTGGTGCGCCTGCGTGCCACGGTGGTGGAGCTGACGCTGGCGGGCGAGTCGCTGCGCGGCCAGCGTGTGTTCATCGTGCGCACCCCGGCGCCCAGCGCCGACGCGGCCGGCGGCGTGAAGGCCCTGGCGGAGGCCTCCACACAGGTCGCCCAGGAGCTGGCGGACTGGCTGGAACAGGTGACGCGGCGCACGAACTGAGCTGCCGGGGGCACCACCGGTCCCCGCCCGTGCGCCCTCTCGCGGCGCGCGCGCTCCCGGGCCCCCCGCGCCATCCGCTCGCGGCAGCGGCGTTCGCCGCGCGGTGTGGTGCCTGGCCCGCGTCAGGACCGCGGGGGCGGCGGGGCCGTGCCCGGCTCGATCCCCGTCACCACACGCGCATACCGTGCAAAGCTCCAGTACGCCCAGGCCCAGTCGAGCAGCACCACCAGCCGGTTGCGGAAGCCGATCAGGAAATACACGTGCGCAAACAGCCAGAACAGCCAGGCAAAGTAGCCCGAGAACCGCACCGGCCCCGCGGGTGAGGTGAGGTCCACCACGGCGGAGTTGCGGCCGATGGTGGCGAGGTTGCCGTAGTCGCGGTAGCGAAACGCTTGCGTGGCCTGGCCGCGCAGGCGGCGCATGATGTTGGCGGCCGCCGCGCGGCCCATCTGCTTGGCGCCGGGCGAGACGCCGGGCACCGGCCGGGGAGGCTGGCCGGGCGCGTGGCTCTGGGCGGCGGCAAGGTCGCCGATCACGCTGATCTCCGGGTGGCCGGGCAGCGTGAGGTCGGGCGCCACGACCACGCGGCCCGCGCGGTCGGTGGTGCAGCCGGTGGCCTCGGCCAGATGGCGGCCCAGCGGGGAGGCCGCCACCCCGGCCGCCCAGATGATGCATTTGCTCTTGATTTGATAGCTGACTGCGCTTGATGAGTCAGCGTCAGGGGGTGATTCAACCCTCAGGCCGTCACCGTCGATGGTGGTGACGCGGGCTTGCAGGCGCACTTCCACGCCCAGTTTTTCCAGCTGCTCCCTGGCGCGCTGGCTCAGTGCTTCCGGCATGGCCTGCAGCACCCGCGTGCCGCCTTCGAGCAGGATGATCCTGGCGCTGGCCGGGTCGATGTGGCGGAATTCGCCCGGCAGCGTGTGGCGCGCGATCTCGGCCAGGGTGCCCGCCATCTCCACGCCGGTGGGCCCGGCGCCCACGACCACGAAGTTGAGCCAGTCGGCGCGGCGGACGGGGTCGGGCTCCTTCTCGGCGGCCTCGAAGGCCAGCAGGATGCGGCGGCGGATCTCGAAGGCATCGTCCAGCGTCTTGAGCCCGGGCGCGTGCGTGGCCCACGCATCCTGGCCGAAGTAGCTGTGCGTGGCGCCGGCCGCGACGATGAGGTGGTCGTACGGCAGGGGGGCGGAGGGATGGGGGCCGTCCTTCAGATACACGGTGCGCGCCGCCACGTCGATGTGCGTGACCTCCCCGAGCAAGGTGGTGGCGTTGGGCTGCTGGCGGAACAGGTGGCGGATGGGGGCCGCGATGGCGGGGGCCGACAGACCGGCGGTGGCCACCTGGTACAGCAGCGGCTGGAAGAGGTGGTGGTTGGTCTTGTCGACCAGGGTGATGTCCACGGCCGCGCCGCGCAGCGCCCGGGCGGCTTCCAGGCCGCCGAAGCCGCAGCCGATGATGACGACGCGGGGGCGGGACGAAGGGGTGGAGGCTGGGGTCATGCCCCCATTATTGGGGCACCGCCCGCGCCGCTTCAGGGAGGGCCCATGAACCCCATGTCCACCGGATAGTCGGGCCGGCCGGCGGCGGCGCCGAAGTGCGTGATGTTGGGCAGCACGCCGGCCATTTGGCTGTCGGCCACGCCAAACCACCTGGCCAGGGTGGCCGCGTACTGGTCCACCGAGGTGGTGGGCAGCAGGCGGCCCTGGCCCACGTGCCACTGGTCCTCGGGGGCCGCGGTGTTGGTGATGCTCACGGGCGGTGCGCTGCCGTAGAACGCCTTGCCCTTGACGGCGCCGCCCACCACCAGGTGGTGGCTGCCCCAGCCGTGGTCCGAGCCGTCGCCGTTGGAGCTCAGCGTGCGGCCGAAGTCCGACGCGGTGAACGCGGTCACCTTGTCGGCCACGCCCAGTTCCACCGTGGCGCTGTGGAAGGCCGTCAGGGCGTCGCTCACGCGCTGCATCAGCAAGGGCTGCTGCGAGATCAGGTTGTCGTGCAGGTCGAACCCGCCCAGCGACACCATGAACACCTGGCGCTTGCTGCCCAGCGCGTTGCGCGAGCCGATGAGGCGGGCCACCATCTTGAGCTGGTCGGCCAGCGAATTGTTGGCGGGGAACGGCGTGCCCAGCGTGGTGCCGGCCAGCGCGCCGGTGATCTGGCTTTCGGACGTGACCGCGCGGGTGGTCACGCGGGTGTACTCGTTCTCCAGCGTGTGCGCGCTGGGCTGCTGGATGAGCGCCGACAGCGCGCCGCGCACCGCGCTGGACCCGTAGACATTGTTCTTCACGCCGTTGATGGCCACGGCGCCGTTCGTGCTGACCTGGTATTGCAGGGCCGAGTCGCCCGAGAGGAACACCGCGTTGCCGGTGACGGCGATGCAGGTGAACAGCGAGTTGCCGTTGGACGAGAGTGCCAGGTCGCCGATGTTGCCGCCCCAGCCCACGGTGGAGCCCTCGGGCGAGGACGACTGCCACACCGACTGCTGGTCGTTGTGCGAGAACAGCTTGGGCGGGACGGGGTAGGCCTTGCGGTCGGGGCTGTTGTACTGTGCGCGCGTCAGGGGCACGACCAGCGGGCCGACGTTCAGCTGCACGGCGGCCTTGCCGCTGTTGAACAGGCCCGCCAGCCCGGTCATGGCGGGGTGCAGCGCGTATTGGCGCCCGTCGGGCAGCGGCGTGGAGGGGTTGAGCAGCGTGGGCGTGAGCGAGGCCTTGGGCAGCGCGATGCTGCCGCGGATGGCGCTGTAGCGGCCGTGGCTGGCGTCGTCGTAGGTGACCACGGTGTTGGCGTAGTCGTTGCCGCCATAGAGGAACACGCAGACCAGGGCCTTGTAGTCGTTGGCCGCGAAGGCGGCTGCCTCGCCCATCGCGGCGAGGTTCATCGCGAAGGGCAGGGCCGTGCCCGCCAGGCCCAGCTGGGTGGAGCGGCGCAGGAACGCGCGGCGGGTGTGGAGTTCGGGTTGAAGCAGGTGCATGGCGTGGCTTCTCGGGTGCGGTCCGGGCTTGTTGCTTATTTCTGGATGAGGTACTCGGCCGAGGCCATGACCAGGAAGACGGCGGCCGCCACGCGGTCGCGCCGGACGTTGTCCGCGCTGGCCGCGGTGACGTTGGTGGCCTTGAGCGCATCGGTGATGAGCTTGACGGTGCCGGCCGAGAGCTGGCCCGCGCACATGAGCAGGTTGATGCGCGCGACGAGCGCGTCCGCGTCGGCGACCAGCGCCAGTTCCTGCGCGTAGCTGGCCTTCAGGTCGAAGCCGTTGTTGGCGGTGCTGGCGTTGTGGGGCAGCTCCGGCGCGTTCACGAAGATGCCGTTGCGGATCACGCCCTGCATGAAGTTGAGGTAGCCGCCCACGCTGCTTTCGTTGACCAGCTGGAACTCGGGCGCCACCGCGCCATTGGCCGCCAGCGCGGTGGACGGCGGGATGTAGCCGGGCCGAAAGAAGTTGAACACCGAGGGCGAGCGCAGCGGGCTTTGCCCCAGCCGCGAGCCCGGGTCGCTGAAGTTGCCGATCTTCCAGCTGCCCTGGGCCGACTCCAGCCCGAAGGTGCGGCCCCACTGGACAAACCGCAGCATGGGCTCGCGCAGCTTGCCAAACCCGGGCTGGGCGAGGCCGGCGGGCGCGCGCGCCTCGTCGTCGAGCAGGATGGCGCGGACCACCGCGCGCATGTCGCCGCGCACGCCGGCACCGTTGTTGTTGAAGGCGGCGGTCACGCGCGCCACGTAGGCGGGCGAGGGGTTGCTGGTGACCAGCCGCTGGATGAGCTGCTTGCCGATGAACGGGCCCACGTTGGGGTGGTTGAACAGGGTGTCCAGCGCCGTCTTGAGGGCCGCCGCGCCCGGCGTGCCGGCCGGGATGGTGGTGCCCAGGAAGGAGGCCGCCAGCGTGGAATGGCGCGACTCGGTGAGCGCCATCGGCAGGCGCGCGAAGGTGGTGCCGGGCACGACGCGCGTGGTTCCCGGCACGGTGGTCGGCGTGTTCTGCGACTGGTCGTAGTCGTAGCCGGTGAACACGCGCGCCAGGTTGGTCACGTCGCTTTGCGTGTAGCTGTCGATGGGCTTGCCCGCGCTGTCGCGCTGGGGCGTGCCATCGGGGTTGAGCAGTACCAGGCCGATCGACATGAGCTGCATCACCTCGCGCGCGTAGTTCTCGTCGGGCTGGCGGCCGGTGGCGGCGTTTTCCTTCTGGTTGCCGCGCGTATTGAGGTAGTAGCCCATGGCCGCGTTGAGCGTCACGTCCTGCAGCAGGTTGCGGTAGTTGCCGAACGCGTTGGCCACCAGCTGGTCCCAGTACCACGCGAGGGCATGGCTGCGCCAGCTCAGGTCCAGGCCCGAGAGCGACACCACGCAGATCTCCGACAGCGCGAGCGCCACCCGCTTGCGCACCCCGTCGCTGGACTGCAGGAGCTGGTGCCAGATCATGTAGTCGCCCGGGTAGGTGTTGTCGTAGTAGGCCGTGTCCTTGTTGACGTCGGCGTAGCCGCGCTGGTTCAGCCAGTCCCAGCCGCTCAGCGACGGGGGGGCGCTGAACTGGCTCTCCAGCCAGCTGGCGTAGGTGGTGGAACGCAGGGCGGCGATGTCCGCGGTGGAGGCGGAGAACTGGGCCTGCAGCAGGAAGCGCGCGGCCTCCGCGTCCGTCAGCGGCGCCGTGTGGGTTGCGCCGGGCAGCGCGGAACCGGCGCCCGGGCTGGCTGTCGTGCCTTCTTCCCCGCCACCTCCGCCACCGCCGCAGGCCGCCAGCGCCGCGGATGCGGCCAGCCCGGCCAGCAGGGGAAGGGGGTTCTTCGTGTTTTGGGAAGAAACGGCGGCCGGCGCGGGGTGGCGCGGGCTGTCTTGTGCCTCGCCCGCAGTCTGCGTTGCGGAAGGCGCCTCGGAGGTGGTGTGCATGGATCGTGGGGGGTGAAGGTGCGCGTTCAAAACCAGCGCATTTCAGGACTTCACCACATGCCGTTGCGGCGTGGAAACACAAGCGTTACCAAACGAAACAGCTTGCTGGGAAGGGGCCGCGCGTAACAGTGGAGCAGTGATGGCAAATTGCAACACTTTGTTGGCCGCTGGCGAGGGGAGCCGCCCTCGCCGCCGCGCCCTGTCCTTCAGCCGCCGTAGTCCTGTGCTGACGCGTGCTGCGTGGCATGGCCTACGGTCCCCGCCGCGAATCATTTCTAGAGTCAATCCCATCGCATCACGCACCTGTTCCACGCATTCCGGGTGGATGGCTGACGCGAAATCTTTTCGAGGATGCACGCCATGAATGAAGACACCGTCAAGGGCAACTGGAAGCAGTTCAAGGGAAAAATTATCGAGCAGTGGGGCAAGCTCACGAATGACGATTTCGACGTCATCGACGGCAAGCGCGAACAGTTCCTGGGCAAGCTGCAGGAACGCCAGGGCATCGCCCGCGACGTGGCCGAGAAGCAGCTCAGCGACTGGCAGGCCCGCCACCCCGATTTCCGCTTCAACGACTGAGGCCACGGCCCCTTCGTTTCCCGGCCCCTCCCTTCCTATTTCTATCCATTACCGATCGAGGAGAAACCCATGAAATTCACCCGCACCCTGATGGCTTCTGTCGCAGCCGGCCTGCTGGCCACTTCCGCCTTCGCGCTGACGGACGCCGAATACAAGGCTGGCAAGGAACGCATTTCCGCCGACTACAAGGCCAGCAAGCAAAAGTGCGATGGCCTGCAAGGCAACGCCAAGGACATCTGTGTGAAGGAGGCCAAGGGCGCCGAGGACGTGGCCAAGGCCGAGCTCGACGCGCAGCACAAGCCCAGCCCCAAGGCCACGCGCAAGGTCGCCGACGCGCGGGCGGATGCGGCCTACGGCGTCGCCAAGGAAAAGTGCGACGACCTCAAGGGCAATGACAAGGACGTGTGCGAGAAGGATGCGAAGGCAGCCCGCGTGAAGGCCAAGGAAGATGCCAAGGTGGCCGAGACCCAGGCCAAGCCCGCGGACAACGCCGCCGAGAAGAACGCGGCGGTGGCCGAGGCCCGCAAGGATGCCAACGCCGAAAAGAACGATGCCGCCTACAAGGCCGCCAAGGAGCGCTGCGACGCGATGTCCGGCGACCTGAAGTCCAAGTGCGTGGATGACATGAAGCGCATGTACGGCAAGAGCTGAGCGCGCAGGGCCCCGGCCCGCGCCCACCCAGGAGCCCCGCCCCGTGCGGGGCTTTTTTCATGGGGATGGCCGCGGCCCTGGGGCGGAACCCTGACCTGCATCAATATGCGGGCCGCCGCGAAAAACTAACCTCGCTCCCCTGTCTTTGACTTGGTGCACAAGGGGATTTGCATGGCTCAACTCGAATGGTCCGACGCCCTGGCCCTGGACCTGGCCCTGATGGACGACACCCACCGTGAGTTCGTCGACCTGCTGGCCGCCGTCGATGGCGCGGACGACGCGCGCCTGCTGGCTGCCTGGCAGGCGCTGGTGGAGCACACCGACCACCATTTCGCGCAGGAGGACGCCTGGATGGCCTCCACGCGCTTCGCATCGGGCAACTGCCACAGCATGCAGCACCGGGTGGTGCTGCAGGTGATGCGTGAAGGCACCGCGCGTGCGCAGCAGGGCGACCTCGCGGTGCTGCGCGTGATGGCCAGCGAACTGGCCCTGTGGTTTCCGCAGCATGCGCAGAGCATGGATGCCGCGCTGGCCCTGCACTTGCGCCGCGTGGGATTCGACCCCGTCTCGGGCGTGGTGCACGCCCCCGGGGCGCTGCCGGGCGAGCTGATCCACGGATGCGGCGGTGCGACCTGCTCGGAGGACGCGGGGGCTCCATCGCCCGCCGCCGCCTGCGCACCGCAGGAAGCGGTGGCCTGACCTTTCTCCCGCCTGCCGGTGCGCCAGGCCCGGCCAGCCGCAATGGCCGGGATGGGCAATGCGCTTCTGTTTTGATAGCTGCCAGCGCTTGCCAATCAAGCGATGGCGGCTATTTTCATCAAGAACCCGGCGCCGGGCACTCAGTGCCGCGGGCTGCGCGGCAGCAGCAGGCCCGCCATGCGCCACGACAGGTCGCGCAGCGCCCTGCGCAAGGCGGGGGAGTCGGTGGGGCCGCAGGCCGCATCGGGGGCGCCGCACGGGTGGTAGGCCGCTTCCAGCACGTGCTGCTTGGCACTGAGCAGCGCCGCCCGGTCCTGCGCCCGCAGGGCCGCCGTCAGCTGATCGCGGTGGCGCTGCACGCGCTCGGCTTCCGCCGGGGTCAGCGTGGGTACGGGTGCGCCGGTGCATGCCGCCGGGTCCGCCAGGTGCTGCGCCCAGGCTGTCGGCGCGGTGTGCGTTCTCATGCGGCCTCCGCGCGGGGTGCGGTGGGGCGGGCGGCGGGCGGGGTGGGGCGGCTTGGCGCGCCACCTTGCGACAGCCCGTACCAGTTCACCTTGCGCGTGAGCACCATCACGGCCGCCAGCACCAGGAAGAGCGCGATGGCACCGACGACCAGCGCCGTCTGCTCCAGCTGCAGCAGCAGGTACAGCAGGCCATACAGCAGCGCGATGCCGGCCCCCAGGGGAATGCCGCGCGCCAGGCTGCCCAGCATGTGGCTGGCGTAGTAGGCCAGTAGCAGCACGCAGGCGGTCGCCGCCACGGCGTAGGAGGCGCCGAACGGCAGGTGCTCCGACAGGCTCACGAGCAGCAGAAAGAAGCTGCACAGCGCGCTGCCCACCAGCAGGTACTGCACGGGGTGCACGCGCAGCTTTTTCATCAGCTCGAACAGGCCCACGGCCACGAAGGTGAGTGCGATGAACAGCACGCCGTACTTGGTGGCGCGGTCGGAGAGGGAGTAGGGGTTCACCGGGTCGACGAAGGCCACGCTGAAGCTGTCCGCGCAGTCGCCCGGCGTGGCGCCGGAGGGCGCGTCGTCGCCGCGGGCGCCGTCGTCCGCGCCCCCCAGGCAGATGCGCTTGCCGTGGGCGACATCGGCCTGCGCCGTGGTGGCCAGCGACGACAGCCGCCATTGCGCCGAGAAGCCGGTCTTCTTGACTTCCCGCTCCGATGGCAGGAAGCGCCCCGCGAACGAGGGGTGCGGCCAGCTGCTGGTCATCACCACCTCGGTGCTGCCCCCCAGGGGCACGATGGCCAGGCGCTCGGTGCCCACCAGTTCCAGGTCCAGCGTGGCGGTCAGGCCATCGGCCTTGCCGCGCACCGATTCGGGCAGCACGGCGTGCAGGCCCCGGCTGTAGGTGGGGTGGAAGGTGCCGGGCTTGAGGGCCAGGGCCTGGTCCGCCAGCGTGAGCTGCGCCGTGCGGATGCCGCGCGCGTCGCCCACGGCCATCATCGCGATGGGCGCGCCGCAGTGCATGCGCGAGTTCTTCATGGTGCTTTGCGGCTCGAGGCTGGCCAGCGACCCCCACTGCGCCGTGACGTGGGCCTTGAGGTTGTAGGTGTTCACCTTGTGCAGGCCGCGCGCGCGCTCCTCCATCGCCGCGCCCGTGCTCAGCTTGAGCTGCTCGGGCATGGCCGTGAGCAGGAACTCGCGGCGCTGCTCCACCATGCGGCGCTCGTCGCCCTTGCCGGTTTCCACGTCCCAGGTCTCCACGCAGGCGCTGTGGATCATGGGGCCCATCAGCGTCTGCGGCCCGGCCAGGCTGTCGGCCACGCTCTGCGCGGTGAGGCTGCGGTAGCGCTGGCGGTCGCGCACCACGTTGTCGATCATGCCCAGGCCAAGGAGCAGCAGCAGGGTGACGGCCGCGAGCGCGGCCAGTTTGGTGAACAGGGGGTGCTTGAACAAGAGGTCCTCCACAAGTGAATGTTGTGGAGGCAGTGTTGTGGGCCGGTGTGAGGGCGCTATGAAGTTTGTGAGGCCAGTGTGAAGTCTGGTGCCGCGCCGCCATGACCTGCCAGGTCATCGACGGCCGCGCCCCTTGCGCCTACAACCACCGCTTCACAACAAAGGGGCTGGCATGCGCCATGTGGTCGCGGTGATTCTGGGGGTGGTGGCGGTGGTCCACGCCCTGCCCGTGGTGGGGGTGCTGGGGGCGGGCAGGCTGGCGCAGCTGTACGGCACCCCGGTGCCGGATGCGGGGCTGGAGCTGCTGCTGCGGCACCGGGCCGTCCTGTTCGGGCTGCTGGCCGCTTTCATGGGGTATGCCGCCATGCGCCCCGGACTCCATCGGCTGGCCCTGGTGGCGGGGCTGGTGAGCGTGGTGTCCTTTCTGCTCCTGGCGTGGCTGCAGCGGGGCAGCGGCCTGGGCGCCCCGCTGGCCGTGGTCGTGCGGGTGGACGCGGTGGCGCTGGCCCTGCTGGTGGCGGGGGTGGCTGTGCACCTGCGCCAGCGGAGCTAGGCCGCGGCAAAGTCCAGCGTGGCGCGCAGCCCCGGTGCGGTGTTGCGCACCACCAGCTGCCCCCCGTGCAGCGCCATGACGCGCCGCACGATGGCCAGGCCCAGGCCCGAGCCGCTGCGCTCGCCCCCCGGGCGCGCCGTGGTGAAGAAGCGCTCGCCCAGGCGCGGCAGCGCGTAGTCGGGCACGCCCGGGCCGCTGTCCTGCACGGCCACGCAGCTGCCTTCCAGCTCCACCTGCACGGTGCTGCCCTGCGGGGCAAAGTCGATGGCGTTGTCCAGCAGGTTGGTGAGCGCCAGCGTCACCAGTTCGGCTTCCCAGGGGCCGCTGTTTCCCGTGCCGGCCAGCGCGAGCGTGATGCCGCGCTGAGCCGCGCGCGCGCGGGTCTGGCCGATGGCGGCGCGGGCGCAATCGTGCAGGGCCACGGGCGCACGGCCCTCGGCGTGGTGGCGCTGCTCCAGCTTGGACAGTTCCAGCAGCCGGTCGATGATGCGCTGCAGGCGCTCGCTCTGCTGCACCACCTGGGTGGCGAATTCGGCGTGGTCGGCGGCGGGCAGGTCGTCCTGCAGGAGTTCGCCCGCGCCCCGGATGGCGGCCACGGGGCTCTTGAGCTCGTGCGTGAGGGCGCGCACGTAGCCCTCGATGTAGTCGCGCCCTTCCAGCCGAGCGCGCATGCGGTCCATGGCGCGGGCCAGGTCGCCCAGCTCGCCGGGCACCTGGGGCACGGCCAGGGCCGCCATGGGCGGGGTGTCGGGGTCGCGGTGTTCGCCGTCGGCCGGCCCCTGCACGCTCAGGGCGTAGTCGCGCAGGCGGCGCACGTTCCACACCATCCACAGCGTCACGGCCACGCCCACGGCGGCCGAGAGCGCCAGCAGCAGCAGCCCGCCCATGAACACCTTGCGCTCGGCGCGGTCGATGAAGCGCTGCACGGTGCGCGTGGGCTTGGCCACGGTCAGCACGCCAGCGATCTCATTGTTCACGTAGATGGGGGCCGCCACGTGCATCACGCCGCTGGTGTCGTCGCCCTCCACGTCGCGCGTGGAGCGCGCGCCGTACTCGCCGCGCAGCGTGCGGGCCACGTCGCGCCACTGCGAATAGTCAGCGCCGATGGCGCGGTTTTCGGAGTCGAACAGCACGCGCCCCGTGGTGTCGGTCACGTAGATGCGGTAGTCCAGCGACTGCTTGGAGAAACCCCAGATCGCGGCGTCGATGGGCCGGCTCGCATAGCGGCGCACGTGCTGCGCGAACGGGCTGTGCTGGCCCGTGCCGTCGGACAGCCGGCCGGCCGCCAGGTCCTCGCTGGCCAGCTCGGCCAGGATGTTGGCCGTGTCCACCATCATGTCCTCCATCACCTCGCGCACGCTGGGCTTGATCTCGGCCATGAACACGCGCAGCACGAAGAACGCGGCGATGCCGTTGATGAGGAAAAACGCAAAGAGCAGGCGGATGCCGAGGCGCATGGATCTGTGGGGTCTGCTTCAAGAACAATATCTGTCAGCGCTTGATGGGCAAGCGCCAGTGGCCCATTTGGTTTCAGACGTCAAGGCAGTAGCCCATGCCGCGGTGCGTGCTGATGTACTCGCGCGCCGGGTCCACTTCGCGCAGCTTGGCGCGCAGGGTCTTGATGTGCGTGTCCACCGTGCGGTCGGTGCTGTCGCTGTCGTCGCCCCAGGCGGCGGCCAGCAGCGCGTCGCGCGAGTGGATGCGGCCCGCGCCGCGCAGCAGGCACGACAGGAGTCGGTATTCGCGCCGCGTCAGCGGCAGGGCCTGGCCGTGCAGGCTGATGCGCTGCCCGGCCTCGTCGTCATGGAACAGGCTGGCCGTGGCGGTGGGCGCCGCGGCAAGGCGGGTGCCCGCGCGCCGCAGCAGGGCCTTCACGCGGGCCGCCAGCTCGCGCGGGCTGAAGGGCTTGGCCAGGTAGTCGTCGGCGCCCAGCTCCAGGCCCAGCACGCGGTCGATCTCCTCGCCATGGGCGCTGAGCATGAGCACGGGAACGGCCGCGGTCTGCGGGGCGCCGCGCACATCGCGCAGCAGGTCGAGTCCGCTGCCGTCGGGCAGGCCCACGTCCAGCACCAGGAGGTCAAAGCGGTGCGAGAGCATCTGCTGGCGCGCGTCGTGCACCAGCAGGCTGTGCGTCACGGACAGCCCGTCGCGTTCCAGCGCGTACGCCACGGTGCGGGCGATGGCGGGGTCGTCCTCCAGCAGCAGAAGCCTTGCAGACATGCCTAGTCGCCCCTCGTGCTGCGAGACACCCGCGGCATACGAAACTGGCACGGTCGCGGCCGGGAAGGCCGCCGAAGGCGATTCAGGGGGTGCTCCATCTCAGCGGGAGATGAGGATGGGAAAGAGCTTGCCCAGCCCGTCGGCCATCACTTCCACGGCCAGCGCGGCCAGGATCAGGCCCATCAGCCGGGTCATCACGTTGATGCCGGTCTTGCCCAGCACGCGCGCGATCGGGTCGGCCAGCGCGAAGCACACGGCCGTGGCCAGGGCGATCACCACGCCGTAGCCCACCAGGGCGGCATGCTGCCAGAAGGTCTGCGCGCGGTCGGCGTAGATCACCACGGTGGACATGCTGGCCGGCCCGGTGAGCAGCGGGATGGTCAGGGGCACCACGGCGATGCTGCTGCCCGCGGCGGCCTTCTCGGCGCCTTCCTCGTATTCGTTGGTGCTGGGCTTGGCCTCGGCGGGCTGGGCGTTGAGCATGTTCATCGCGCTGATGAGCAGCAGCATGCCCCCGCCCACCTGGAAGCTCTGCAGCGAGATGTTGAAGAAGTCCAGGATCTGCAGGCCCAGCAGGGCGCAGGCGGCGATCACGCAGAACACGCTGAAGCTCGCCACCTGGATGGTGCGCCGCCGCTGGGGGTACGAGAAACCCTGCGTGTAGTGGATGAAAAAGGGAACGATGGCCAGCGGGTTGACGATGGCCAGCAGGGTGATCAGGGGTTTGAGGTCCATCAGGGCGCTCCGGGAGGCAGGGGGCAGGGCGGTGGATCGGGCTGGGCCCGGCAAGGCAGCGCAAGGGCGCCGCCGCCGGGCTGCTGTGCGCGAGTATGCGGTGTTTTTGGCGCGGTTTGGCGCCCGCGCATGCTGCACCGCAGCGCTCTAGCGCCCGCCCGAGACGTCCATCAGCGTGGCGGTGGTGTAGCTGGCGGCGGGCGACATCAGCCACACGATGGCCTCGGCCACCTCCTCGGCCGTGCCGCCGCGCAGCATGGGCACCTGGTGCGAGAGGTCGCGCACGCGGTCGGGCAGGCCGCCGCTGGCGTGGATGTCGGTCTCGATCAGGCCGGGGCGCACGGCGTTCACGCGGATGCCGTCGGCGGCCACCTCGCGCGCCAGCCCCAGGGTCATGGTGTCGATCGCGCCCTTGGCGGCAGCGTAGTCCACGTACTGGCCCGCCGCCCCCAGCCGCGCGGCGGCGCTGGACACGTTGACGATGCTGCCGCCGGCCCCGCCGTGGCGCGTGCCCATGCGCAGCACGGCCTCGCGCGCGCAGACGAAGCTGCCGATCACGTTGATGTCGAACATGCGCTTGAGGCGCGCCACGCCCATCGCCTCCACCCGCGCGGGCACGTCCACCACGCCGGCGTTGTTCACCAGGGCCGAGAGGCGGCCCAGCTGCGCGTCCACCGTGCGGAACATGGCCATCACCTGCGCCTCGTCGGCCACGTCGGCCTGCACCGCCAGGGCGCGGCCGCCCTGGGCGGCGATGGCGGCGACCACGGCCTCGGCGGCGCGCGCGTCGCGGGCGTAGTTGACGGCCACGGCCCAGCCCTGGCGCGCCGCCAGCCGGGCGGTGGCCGCGCCGATGCCGCGCGACCCTCCGGTGATCAGTGCTACTTTGTGGGTGTGGGTCATTGCAAGGACTCCTCTGAAAATGGCCCGCATTTGAACAGAGGTCCGCTCAGCGGCCAGAATGGCGCGTTCAGCGGGCGCCGGGACCGGAGCGTGGGGGAGCCCCGGCACCCGCGCTGGCCGCATGCCCCCGAGTCACACATCAGTCCATCAACGCAGCAAGGAGTCAATGCCATGGGTCAATTCGTCAATCTGACATCAAGCGATGGTCTCGCCGTGCCCGCCTGGGTGGCGCAGCCCGATGCGGCGCCGCGCGGTGCGATTGTGGTGCTGCAGGAAATTTTTGGCGTGAACTCGCACATCCGCGCGGTGGCCGACCGGTTTGCCGCGCGCGGCTACCTGGCCGTCGCACCGTCGACGTTTCACCGCGTGCAGCAGGATGTGGACATGGGCTACACCGGCGACGACATGAAGGCCGGCATGGGTCTGAAGGCCGCAGTCGAGGCCTTGCCCGCGCCAGGCGTGATGCCCGACATCCAGGCCGCCATCGACTACGCCGCGCAGCAAAGCGGCCGCAAGGTCGGCATCGTGGGCTTTTGCTGGGGCGGCCTGTTGACCTGGCGCGCGGCCTGCACGCTGAGCGGGCTGTCGGCGGCCGTGCCTTATTACGGCGGCGGCATGACCTCAGCCGACGAAGCAGCGCGCCACCCGCAGGTGCCGGTGCTGGCGCACTTCGGCCAGCGCGACCACTACATCCCGCTCGACACCGTGCAGGCATTTGCCCGCGCCCATCCCGAGGTCGAGGTCCACATCTACGACGCCGACCACGGCTTCAACTGCGACCAGCGCGGCAGCTACGACGAGCCTTCGGCCATGGCCGCGCGCGACCGCACGCTGGCGTTCTTCGACAAACATCTCGCCTGAGGGCCGGCACCATGGCCGCCCCGCTTCAGAGCGTGAAGCCTTTTTGGCATCTGGCGCTTGCTGGTAAGGCGCTGGTAGCTATCGGTTTGATAGCGTTCGGGGTCCAGCCTCATGCGGCCGACTATCCCGGGCCGCTGTTCGACGCCCACCTGCACTACAACGAAGAGGCGTGGGACGGCAAGAACGGCCCGCACCCGCCGGCCGACGTGCTGGGCCGCATGCAGAAAAGCGGCGTGCGGGCCATCGTGGCCAACTCCCGGCCCAACACCGGCTCGCTCACGCTGGCCGGCCTGCGCGAGACGCGCGAGGCCGGCGTCGCCGTGGTGCCCTTCGTGCGGCTGTACCGCAGCCGCGCCGACTACACAGGCTGGTTCGCCGACGAGAGCATCTACGCCATGGTGCAGGCCGAGCTGGCGCGCGGCACGGCGGCCGGGCCGTACCGGGGCATCGGCGAGTTCCACCTGTACGACAGCGCCAATGCCGACGGCCCGGTGGCCAGGAAGCTCATGGCGCTGGCCGAGGAGCGCGACCTGGTGGTGCTGGCCCATGTGGACGACGTGGCCATCGACAAGCTCATGGCGCACACCCCCACGCAAGGGCGCAAGCTGCGCCTGATCTGGGCGCACACGGGCATCGGCGGCGCGCCGGCCGAGCGGGTGGACGCGCTGCTCGCGCGCTACCCCGGCCTCGTGGGCGAACTCTCGTACCGGCCGGGCCTGGTGTGCGACGACGACCAGCTGTGCCCCGCGTGGCGCGCGCTGCTGCTCAAGTACCCCACGCGTTTTGTCGTGGGCTCCGACACCTGGGTGAACCAGCGCTGGCAGCACTATGAAAGCCTCATGCAGGGCTACCGCACCTGGCTGGGCGGCCTGCCCGCCGACGTGGCGCGCAAGGTCGCGTGGGACAACGGCGCCGGCCTGTTCGGCGTGGCGCGGCCCTGATCGATCCCCGCGCGGTCCGCGCATCCTCCTCTTTTTCAGGCCACCGGTCCCCTCCCGCACAACACCATGCTCGAGCTTCACCACGCCCCCAGCAGCGCCGCCATGGTGCCGCACATCCTGCTTGAAGAGCTGGGCACGCCCTACGCGCGCGTGCCCGTGGACATCGGCCAGCGTGCCCACCAGGCGCCCGCCTATCTGCGGCTCAACCCCAACGGGCTGGTGCCCGTGCTCACCGACGGGGACCTGGTGCTCTACGAGACGGCCGCCATCACCCTGCACCTGTGCGACACCCACCCCGCCGCGGCCCTGGCGCCCGCGCTGGGCACGGCGCAGCGCGCGCAGTTCTACAAGTGGCTGATGTGGCTCACCAACACGCTGCAGGCGACGCTCATCGTGTACTTCTATCCCCACCGCTGGGTGGACGAGGGCCATGAGGCCGGCATGCTGGAGCTGCAGCGCCACGCGGAACTGCGCATCGACGGCCTGCTGGCGCAGCTGGACGCCGAGCTGGCCCGCCACGGCGGCCCGTGGTTCCTGGGCGCGGGCTACAGCGCGCTCGACGCCTACGTGTTCACGCTGTGCCGCTGGACCCGCAACTTCCAGCGCACCGCGCCGGCCCGCAGCCGTCCCCACCTGGGGCCGTACCTGCGGCGCATGCTGGAGCGCCCCGCCGTGCAGCGGGTGCTGTTCAACGAGGCGCTGGCCGAACCCTTCGTCTGACGGCGGCGGGCAGGCGCGCTCCCCTACCTGCTCGTGCGCGCCAGATAGCGCTTGCGCCAGAACACCAGCACCAGCGCCACGGCGATGAACGCCATCGAGCCCATCGCCCACCAGAAGCCGTTGGCCTTGTGGATCAGCGGAATGAACTCGAAATTCATGCCGAAGATGCCGGCGATGAGGTTCAGCGGCAGGAACACGGCGGTGAGCGCCGTGAGGGTGCGCATGATGTCGTTGGTGCGGTTGCTCTGCACGGAAAAGTGCATCTGCACGGCGGTCTCCGTGCTCTGCTCCAGCCGCCGCACGTGGTGCACCACGCGCTCGATGTGCTCCAGCACGTCGCGGCTGCGCACCTTGAGCAGGTCCAGCTCGCGCAGGCCGGCGGGGGTGTCGGGCAGGGCCCAGGTTTCGAGGGCGTCGATCCAGTCCTGCACGGCGGTGCGCTGGTCCTCGCAGATTTCATCGAGCTTGTGCAGCGCCAGCCGCGCCTCGAGCAGCGAGCTCCAGTTCACGTAGCGGGCGCGGGGCTTGAGCAGTTCGGTCTGCCAGTGGTCCAGCTGGCGCGTGAGTTCGCGGCGCAGGTCCAGGTAGCCGTCCACCATGAGGTTGACCACGCGCAGCATCAGGTCGGCCGGGCTGGTGGGCCGGCGCGCCCCGGGCACGGGGCTGCTGCGGCCCTCGCTCGCGGGGGCGGGCGTGGCGGCCAGCAGGCGCGCGGCATACGCATCGCGCACGGCGCAGTCCGTGGGGTGCACCGTCAGCAGCAGCTGGTCGAACACCGCGAAGCCCACGGGGCTGGTGTCGATGCGGCGCAGCACCGGCGGGCCGGCCCGCTTGAGCGGGGAGGCGGCGTCGCCGGGCTGCCCCGCTTCGGCCTCCGGGCCGCCGCCCTGCGCGGTGGCCAGCCGGCGGAACACGAGCAGGTCGTACTGGGAGGTGTAGTCGTAGTGCGAGGGAAGCTGCGCGTTCAGCAGGTCGGAGACATGCAGGTCCACCAGCTGCAGCCCCACCAGGGCCTGCAGGCTCGCCTGGATCTCGGCCAGCCGCGCCTGGAAGGCCGGGCGCGCGCAGGCGATCCAGACAAAGCCCTGGGCAGGCATCTGCGTGGGCAGCTCGGCCAGCTCCTGCACGCTGCCGCTGTGGATGTGAAAAATGCGCATGCGACCCCGGGTGGCAATAAAAAGTGCTTCTGGCGCCTGTCCATCAAGCGCTGGCAGCTCTTATTTTCGGAGCAAGCGCGCAGCATCGCGCGCAAAGTAGGTCAGCACGCCGTCGGCGCCCGCGCGCTTGAAGGCCAGCAGCGATTCCATCATCACCGCGTCGTGGTCCAGCCAGCCATTGGCGGCGGCGGCCTTGATCATGGCGTACTCGCCGCTCACCTGGTAGGCGAACGTGGGCACCTTGAATTCGTCCTTCACGCGGCGCACGATGTCCAGGTAGGGCATGCCGGGCTTGACCATCACCATGTCGGCGCCCTCGGCGATGTCGATGGCCACCTCGCGCAGGGCCTCGTCGCTGTTGCCGGGGTCCATCTGGTAGACGTTCTTGTCGGCCTTGCCCAAGGCGCCGCGCGTGCCCACCGCGTCGCGGAAGGGGCCGTAGAAGGCGCTGGCGTACTTGGCGCTGTAGGCCATGATGCGGGTGTGGATGTGGCCCTGCACCTCCAGCGCCTCGCGGATGGCGCCGATGCGCCCGTCCATCATGTCGCTGGGCGCGACGATGTCCACGCCCGCCTCGGCGTGCGTGAGCGCCTGGCCGGTGAGGATCTCCACCGTGTCGTCGTTGATGATGTAGCCGGTGTCGTCGAGCACGCCGTCCTGGCCGTGGCTGGTGTACGGGTCCAGCGCCACGTCGGTCATCACGCCCAGGCCGGGGAATTCCTTCTTCAGCGCGCGCACCACGCGCGGGATCAGGCCGTCGGGGTTGAGCGCCTCCTTGCCGTCGGGTGTCTTGAGCGCAGGGTCGATGGCCGGGAACAGCGCCAGCACCGGAATGCCCAGCTGCACGCAGTCCTCGGCCACGGGCAGCAGCAGGTCCAGGCTCAGGCGATCCACGCCGGGCATGGAGGTCACGGCCTCGCTGCGGCCCTGGCCCTCGTGCACGAACACGGGGTAGATCAGGTCGTGCGGCGTGACGGCGTTCTCACGCACCAGATTGCGGGTGAAGGCATCGCGGCGCAGGCGGCGCGGGCGGTTCTGGGGGAAGGGGGCGGGGCTTTGGAGATGCATGTGAAGATTATCCCCCTGAGCCGCTGCGCGGCTTCCCCCAGAGGGGGACGCACCCGGTGGACCGGCAAAGCCGGATCCACGGGTGCACTGGCATGGCGGAGCGCCCGTTGCCAAACGCTGGCGCCGCAGCGCCGCGCCCTGGAAATGCCGCTTGTAACACCTCTTGCCCGGTGCTAAATTGGCGCCGGGCGGCTTGCTGCCCCCCGCTTTCCCTCCCTGAGCGGGGCCTTGGATTGCAGCGATGCAAAACAGGCTTTCCCGGCCCGGCGGATTTGCCGGGCTTTTTTTTGGCGTGGCCCCGGCGGCATGGTGCGGGCCCTTAAACTGCCCCCATGCTCTGGGTCAAAGCCTTTCACATCGTCTTCGTGGCCAGCTGGTTTGCCGGCCTTTTCTACCTGCCGCGCATCTTCGTCAATCTGGCGATGGTGGCGCCGGGCTCGGCCGCGGAGCGTGACCGCCTGCTGCTCATGGCCAGGAAGCTGCTGCGCTTCACCACGCTGCTGGCCGTGCCCGCGCTGGCGCTGGGCGCGTGGCTGTGGATGGGCTATGGCATCGGGCGCGGCCCGGGCAACGGCTGGATGCACGCCAAGCTGGCGGTGGTGCTGCTGGTGATCGGCTACCACCACGCCTGCGGTGTGCTGCTGCGCAAGCTGGCCAACGGCACCAGCCGCAGGAGCCATGCGTGGTTCCGCTGGTTCAATGAAGTGCCGGTGGTCCTGCTGCTGGCCGCCGTGGTGCTGGTGGTGGTCAAGCCGTTCTGAAGTGGGCAGCTCCCTGCGGCGCCGCGCGCCTTCTCCCTGGTCCCTTCTACCGGCCCGCTGCGGTGGCCGGGCCCCGCGCGGCGCCCCTGCCCTGTACCGCGCCCGTGCTTGCGGGGCACGGGTGACGCATGGCGCCATGGATGGCTGAGACGGCATGCACAAGACCTCCGCCTGGCCTCTGGCGCTGATCTACACGGCGCTGATCGTCTTCGCCAGCCTGTTCCCGTTCGACGGGTGGCGCGCGCAGGGCATCGATCCCCTGGTGTTCCTGCTGGCGCCGTTGCCGCCGCCGTACTGGACGGGCTTCGACATCGCCACCAATGTCGTGGGCTATGCGCCGCTGGGTTTTCTGCTGGTGCTGGCCATGCTGCGCTCGGGCTGGCGGCGCGGCGCGGTGCTGCTGTCCACGCTGGTGGGCGTGCTGCTGTCGCTGGCCATGGAGTTTCTGCAGATCTACCTGCCCCGGCGCGTGCCCTCCAACCTGGACCTGCTGCTCAACGCGGCGGGGGCGCTGGTGGGGGCGCTGAGTGCCGCGCTGCTGGAGCGCGCGGGCGCCATCGACCGCTGGAGCGACTTCAGGGGGCGCTGGTTCGTCGCCGATGCCAGCGGCGCCATCGTGCTGCTGGCGCTGTGGCCCCTGGCGCTGCTGTTCCCGGCGGCCGTGCCGTTCGGGCTGGGCCAGGTGCTCGAGCGGCTGGAGGCCGCGCTCATCGAGCTGCTGGCCGATACCCCGTTCCTGGAATGGCTTCCGCTGCGCGACGCCGCGTTCGACCCGCTCTCGCCCAGCGGCGAGCTCCTGTGCGTGACGCTGGGCCTGCTGACCCCCTGCCTGCTGGGCTACTGCGTGATCCGCTCCGTGGGCCGGCGCGCGCTGTTTGCCCTGGGGGTCGTGGCCGTGGGCGTCACGCTCACCGCGCTGTCGGCCGCCCTGAGCTGGGGGCCCGTGCATGCCTGGGAGTGGATGGGCCTGCCCACGCGCGTGGGCGTGTGGGGTGCGCTGGCGCTGGCGCTGCTGCTGCTGGCGCTGCCCCGGCGTGCCTGCGCGGCCGTGCTGCTGGTCGCGCTGGTCTGGCACCTTGCGCTGCTCAACCAGGCGCCCACCAGCGCCTACTTCGCGCAGACGCTGCAGATCTGGGAGCAGGGCCGGTTCATCCGTTTTTACGGCCTGGGCCAGTGGCTGGGCTGGCTGTGGCCCTATGCCACGCTGCTGTATGTGCTGTTGCGCGTGTCCCGGCGCGAGTCGCAAACCTAAAATGGGTGGATGAGCGACACCAACCCCTCGCCGGCCGCAGCGCCCGGCTACTACCAGCGCCACATCTTCTTCTGCCTGAACGACCGGACCAACGGCGAAGACAGCTGCGCCCACCACAACGCCCAGGCGGGCTTTGACCGCTGCAAGGCGCAGGTCAAGGCGGCCGGCCTGGCGGGCGCCGGCAAGGTGCGCGTGAACAAGGCGGGCTGCCTGGACCGCTGCGCGGCCGGCCCCGTCGCGGTGGTCTACCCCGAAGGCACCTGGTACACCTATGTCGACGATGCCGACATCGACGAGATCGTCGAGTCGCACCTCAAGAATGGCCAGATCGTGGAACGCCTGGTGCCACCGGCGGAACTCGGGCGCTGAAAGCGCCTCCATCCTGGACTTTGGAATGATTTCAGCCGCTGGCGCACGACTGCCGTGCGCTAACAGCTATTGATTGAGTAGCAATTCGTGAATGCCCAAACCGAACGCCTGAGCTTGTCCGGCGCCGCTGGCGCCATCGAGGCCGTGCGCGATGCCGCCGCGCCCGACGGCGGTGCGCCTCCCCGGGGCGTGGCCATCATCGCGCACCCCCATCCCCTCTTTGGCGGCACCATGGACAACAAGGTGGTGCAGACGCTGGCGCGCGCCTTCGTGCAGTGCGGCTGGACGGCGGTGCGCTTCAACTTCCGGGGCGTGGGCGGCAGCGAAGGCGTGCACGACGAAGGCCGGGGCGAACTGCAGGACCTGCTGGCCGTGGTGGAGCAGGTGGCGCCCGCGGGCGACGCGGGGCCGCGCATCGCGCTGGCGGGTTTTTCGTTCGGCGCATTCGTCACCAGCCACGCGCTGGCCGCCCTCTGGCCGCAGGGCCGCGTGGACCACGCGGTGCTGGTGGGCACCGCGGCCAGCCGCTTCACCGTCGCCCCGGTGCCCTCCGACGCCCATCTGCAGACCCTGGTCGTGCATGGCGAGCAGGACGACACCGTGCCGCTTTCCGCAGTGATGGACTGGGCGCGGCCCCAGATACTGCCTGTCACAGTCATTCCCGCGGGCGGCCATTTCTTTCACGGACAATTGCCGCTTCTGAAGAATCTGGTGGTGCGCCACCTTCGGTCGGGGGGCTGAAACGCCCCGGCCGCGGCAGGCCACGCCGCCGCGCCTTCCTCTTCCTGTCCCGTCTTTCTTCTTCATTCCCTTTTTTCCTTGAGCCTTTCCAGCCCCCTATTGCCCCATGAAACGAATCCTGTCCGCGCTGCGATCCCTGGCCGTCCTTACAGCGGTGGCCCCTGCCGCCTTCGGGGCCTTTGCCCAGGCGCCACAACCTCCCGAAATCGCCGCGCGCACATACCTGCTGGTGGATGTCACCGCCAACCAGGTGCTCGCGGCCAAGGACATCGATGCTCCCGTCGAGCAGGCCTCGCTCACCAAGCTCATGACCGGCTACCTGGTGTTTGATGCGTTGCGCGCCAAGAAGATATCCCTGGAGCAGAAGCTGCCCGTGAGCGTGCGCGCCTGGAAGATGCCCGGCTCGCGCATGTTCATCGACCCCAAGATGCAGGTGCCGGTGGAAGACCTCATCAAGGGCATGATCGTGCAGTCGGGCAACGACGCCACCATGGCGCTGGCCGAAGGCGTGGGCGGCACGGCCGAGAACTTCGTCAAGCTCATGAACGACCAAGCCCAGGCACTGGGCATGAAGGGCACGAGCTACAAGAACCCCGAAGGCCTCACCGAACCCGGCCACACCACCACCGCGCGCGACCTTTCCGTGCTGGCCATGCGCCTTATGAAGGACTTCCCGGAGTACATGCACTACTACTCCACCAAGCAGTACAGCTACCCCGGCACTCCCGCGTCGAACGGGAGCAACCGCAATTCGCTGCTGTTCCGCGACCCGACGGTGGACGGGCTCAAGACCGGCCATACCGCTGCCGCGGGCTACTGCCTGGTGGCCACGTCCAAGCGTGAATTCCCCGGCGTGGGCCAGCGCCGCCTGCTGTCCATCGTGCTCGGGGCCGCCAGCGAAAATGCGCGTGCGAATGAAAGCCAGAAGCTGTTGAACTGGGGCTATACCGCGTTCGAGGCCGTCAAGCTGTTCGAGGCCGGCAAGCCCGTGGCCACGCCCGCCGTCTGGAAGGGCACGGAAAACACCCTCAAGATCGGCCGCGAGGAAGCCATCGTCGTGGCGGTGCCCTCGGGCAGCGCAGGCAAGATCACCACGCAGATCGCACGGCCCGACCCGCTGGTGGCACCGTTCACCAAGGGCCAGTCCGTCGGCCACCTCAAGGTGATGCTGGGCGAGCAGGCCCTGGCCGAGGTGCCCCTCATCGCGCTCGAAGGCGTGGATCAGGCGGGGATCCTGGGCCGGGCCTGGGATGCGATCCGGCTGTGGATCAAGTAGCAGGACCATCCCCCTGAGGCGCTGCCGCGCCTTCACCCCGTCTCCCGAATGGCTGCGCCATTCGGGAAGGGGCGCGCAGCCAGTGCAGCGGGGCGGCCCTTGCACGGCTGCTCTGGCATGGGTCGCACGCTTTCAAGAGCGGCGGGCAATGTTGGCGTACCGGGATGGGTTTTAAGGGGAACGCCCCACGGCACTTGCCCGTTGGGGTCCATGCTGCTACATTAGAAGGCTTTTCGGAATTTCCGAAGGGTTTCACGTTTTCGTTTTTTACGTTTAGGGACGTATTTCATGCCAACCATCAATCAACTAGTCCGTCAGGGGCGCGAGGTCGAAAAGATCAAGTCCAAGAGCCCTGCGATGGAGAACTCCCCCCAGCGCCGCGGCGTGTGCACCCGTGTGTACACCACGACGCCAAAGAAGCCTAACTCCGCTCTGCGGAAGGTCGCCAAGGTTCGCCTGACCAACGGTTTCGAAGTGATTTCCTACATCGGCGGTGAAGGCCACAACCTGCAGGAACACAGCGTGGTGCTGGTTCGCGGCGGTCGTGTCAAGGACTTGCCCGGTGTGCGTTACCACATCGTGCGCGGTTCGCTCGACTTGCAAGGCGTGAAAGACCGCAAGCAATCGCGCTCCAAGTACGGTGCCAAGAAGCCCAAGGCCAAGTAAGCCCTGCGCTTTTGCACAACAGAATTTTCGGTGCTGTCTCCCGCGTGGCGCGGTGATGCAGCGTAGTGACCCCAAACGCAGGTGTTCTGCGCGGGTCGAGTAAGTGGGAGTCCTGATTGGCTCTCGCGGTGTCTGAAAAGATGCCAACTGAAGCAAAGATAGAGGTGAAAAATGCCACGTCGTCGCGAAGTCCCCAAACGTGAAATCCTGCCGGATCCCAAGTTCGGCAATGTAGAGCTGTCCAAATTCATGAACGTGATCATGGAAGGCGGCAAGAAGGCAGTTGCAGAGCGCATCATTTACGGCGCCCTGGAACTGATCGAGAAGAAGCACCCTGACAAGGACCCTCTGGAAGCGTTCACCGTTGCCATCAACAACGTGAAGCCCATGGTCGAAGTGAAGTCCCGCCGCGTGGGCGGTGCCAACTATCAGGTGCCCGTCGAAGTGCGCCCTGTCCGTCGCCTGGCCCTGTCCATGCGCTGGATCAAGGAAGCCGCCCGCAAGCGCGGCGAGAAGTCGATGGCCCAGCGTCTGGCCAACGAGCTGCTCGAAGCCACCGAAGGCCGTGGCGGCGCCATGAAGAAGCGTGACGAAGTGCACCGCATGGCCGAAGCCAACAAGGCATTCAGCCACTTCCGCTTCTAAATCGACGAACTGCCCTCGTCGCCAAGCGCAAGGCTGCCGGCATTCTTGCCTGCAGCCTTGTGGCGATTGAGGCGGTCACAAAATTGACGGGTCGCAGCGCCACAATGCTGGGCCCTTCCCCTGAATAACACGACCCATCCAAGGATCCACCATGGCTCGCAAGACTCCCATCGAGCGCTACCGCAATATCGGTATCTCGGCCCACATTGACGCTGGCAAGACCACGACCACCGAACGTATCCTGTTCTACACGGGCGTGAGCCACAAGATTGGTGAAGTGCACGACGGCGCTGCCACCATGGACTGGATGGAGCAGGAACAAGAGCGCGGCATCACGATCACCTCGGCTGCCACGACCTGCTTCTGGAAGGGCATGGACAACTCCTACGAAGAGCACCGCTTCAACATCATCGACACCCCCGGTCACGTGGACTTCACGATCGAAGTGGAACGTTCGATGCGCGTGCTCGACGGCGCCTGCATGGTGTACTGCGCCGTGGGTGGCGTGCAGCCCCAGTCGGAAACCGTCTGGCGCCAGGCCAACAAGTACAAGGTGCCCCGTCTGGCCTTCGTGAACAAGATGGACCGTACCGGTGCCAACTTCTTCAAGGTCTACGAGCAGATGAAGCTGCGCCTGAAGGCCAACCCCGTGCCCGTGGTGATCCCGATCGGCGCCGAAGACAAGTTCACCGGCGTGGTCGACCTGCTCAAGATGAAGGCCATCCTGTGGGATGAAGCCTCGCAGGGCATGAAGTTCACCTACGAAGAAATTCCAGCCGACCTGGTCGCATCCGCCAAGGAATGGCGCGAGAAGATGGTGGAAGCCGCTGCTGAAGCCTCCGAAGAGCTGATGAACAAGTACCTGGAAGAGGGCGACCTCTCCGAAGCCGAGATCAAGTTCGGCCTGCGTACGCGCACCATCGCCACGGAAATCCACCCGATGCTGTGCGGTACCGCTTTCAAGAACAAGGGTGTGCAGCGCATGCTGGACGCCGTGATCGACTACCTGCCAGCACCGACGGACATTCCTGACGTGACCGGCACGGACGAAGACGAAAAGCCTGTCACCCGCAAGGCGGATGACAACGAGAAGTTCTCGGCCCTGGCATTCAAGCTGATGACCGACCCGTTCGTGGGCCAGCTGACCTTCGTGCGCGTGTACTCCGGCGTTCTGAGCAAGGGCGACACCGTCTACAACCCCATCAAGGGCAAGAAGGAACGTATCGGCCGTATCGTGCAGATGCACGCTAACGAGCGTCAGGAAGTCGAAGAAATCCGCGCCGGTGACATCGCTGCCTGCGTGGGCCTGAAGGACGTGACGACCGGTGAAACGCTGAGCGACATCGACTCCCAGATCATTCTGGAGCGCATGGTGTTCCCTGAGCCCGTGATCACGCAGGCCGTGGAACCCAAGACCAAGGCCGACCAGGAAAAGATGGGCATCGCGCTGCAGCGCCTGGCTGCAGAAGATCCATCCTTCCGCGTGAAGACCGACGAAGAATCGGGCCAGACGCTGATCGCCGGCATGGGCGAGCTGCACCTGGAAATCATCGTGGACCGCATGAAGCGTGAATTCGGCGTGGAAGCCAACGTGGGCAAGCCCCAGGTGGCCTACCGCGAAACCATCCGCAAGACGGTGGAAGAAGCCGAAGGCAAGTTCGTGCGCCAGTCCGGCGGCAAGGGCCAGTACGGCCACGTCGTGCTCAAGATCGAACCCAACGAAGCCGGCAAGGGCATCGAGTTCGTCGACGCGATCAAGGGCGGTGTGGTTCCTCGCGAATTCATCCCGGCCGTGGAAAAGGGTATCAACGAAGCCGTCACGCAAGGCGTGCTGGCCGGCTACCCCGTGGTGGACGTCAAGGTCACGCTGCACTTCGGTTCGTACCACGATGTGGACTCGAACGAACTGGCGTTCAAGATGGCTGCCATCTTCGGCTTCAAGGAAGGCTGCCGCAAGGCCAACCCCGTCATCCTGGAACCCATGATGGCCGTGGAAGTGGAAACGCCTGAAGACTACGCCGGCACGGTGATGGGCGATCTGTCCTCCCGCCGTGGCATGGTCCAGGGCATGGACGACATCCCGGGCGGTGGCAAGGCCATCCGCGCCGAAGTGCCGCTGTCGGAAATGTTCGGCTACTCGACCTCGCTGCGTTCCGCGACGCAAGGCCGCGCCACGTACTCGATGGAATTCAAGCACTACAGCGAAGCGCCTCGCAACGTGTCCGAAGCCATCATGGCTGCACGCGCCAAGTAAGCGCGTCGAGTGAAAGGTCTGCCCTGGGCAGCCTTTCCTCTTTTTTTTGAGTCAAATTGGCTGCTGGCGCTTGTCTATAAAGCGCTAGCAGCTATTAAAACAGTAGCAAAATTCTTGCAATCTGCGACCCGGTGCCGTCCTGTTGCCCTGTGCGGGACGAACCAGCAATCGGGTGCAGACGTTAAACCCCAACACAGGCATTGCTCTTTGGAGATTCAAAATGGCAAAAGGTAAATTCGAACGGACCAAGCCTCACGTCAACGTGGGCACGATCGGCCACGTGGACCATGGCAAGACGACGCTGACGGCGGCCATCGCCACCGTGCTGTCCGCCAAGTTCGGCGGCGAAGCCAAGGCATACGACCAGATCG
>NZ_JAHUWZ010000006.1 GCF_019218755.1 Acidovorax sp. sif1233
CGAACAGGACAGTGAAACGACTTTGCGCCGATGATAGTGCGGGTTCCCGTGTGAAAGTAGGTCATCGTCAGGCTCTTACAGCCCAGAAAACCCCAGTCAGCAATGACTGGGGTTTTTTGCTTTGGGGAACGGCGAAAAGCACGTTGTGGGCAGTGCGTCTTCCGTGACACCACTGGCGTTTAGGGACGCTAAGCCCGGCAGGCGCGGGCGGTACACCCCGAGGGATCGAGGGAAGGGCCTGCGCGAAAGCCCGGTGGCTCAACCGCCTTGCCGCTGTCCGTCCACGAACACCAGCAGTTCTTCCTTGCCGAAGGCCGTCCACTCCTCATTGGTGGTGAGGGGGGCCGTCACGATCACGGCCACGCGGTCCGTGGCCGTGGTCCGGGTGGCGAAGTCGATGCGCACGTCCTCGTCCGACAACTGTGCCTCGCTGAACGGGTGTTTGCGCTCGATGTAGTACAGCCCTGTGGATGCATGGGCCCACAGCGCCTGGCCGTTGGAGAGCAGGAAATTGAAGGTGCCATGCGGCGCGATGCGCGCGGCCAGCTCTTTCAAGGTGATGGTCAGTTCGGCAATGCTGGGCACGCTGGCATGGGACTTGGCCAGCTCCTGCATGATCCAGCAGAAGGCGTGCTCGCTGTCGGTATCCCCCACCGGATGGAAATGCGCATGCAGGCGGGGGCGGAAGTCCTTCAAGTCACCGTTGTGGGCGAACACCCAGTACCGGCCCCACAGCTCGCGCACGAAGGGGTGGCAGTTCTGCAGGCTCACCACACCCTGGGTGGCCTTGCGGATGTGCGCGATCACGTTGCGGCTCTGGATGGGGTAGCGGCGGATCAACTCCGCCACGGGCGAATTCACGGCGGGCAGATGGTCCACGAAGTGCCGCAGTCCCCGGTCTTCGAAAAAGGCGATGCCCCAGCCGTCGGCATGGTCGGCCGTATTGCCGCCGCGCTGCGCGAAACCGGTGAAGCTGAAGGTCACGTCGGTCGGCGTGTTGCAGTTCATACCGAGCAGTTGGCACATGGTCGAGCAAAGTCCGGATCAATCGGCCATCAGGCCGGGGGTGAAGGGGGGGAGGTATCGGCCGGCGCCGCAGGCGCTTCGCGCAGCTGCCACGCGGCCACCAGGGCCAGCAGGCACAGCGCGGTCAGCATCAGAAAGGTCTCGCCAAAGGCGTCGATGCGGGCCGTGTTGCTCGCGCCCGAGGTCAGCGATGCACCATGCGCCCCCAGGCGCCACTCCAGCACGATACCGCACAGGCTCACGCCGGCGGCCCCGCCGAGCATGCGCAGGAAGCCGATGGCGCTCGATCCCTGCGAGATCAGCGACTTGTCCAGCGGCCGCATGGCCCCCAGGTTGAGCGACGGCAGGATGAAGCCGAGTCCGATGCGGCCCAGGATCGCAAAAGCCACCAGCATCCACAGTGCGGAGCCCAGGCCCACCAGCACCATGAGCCCGAACGACAGGGCCAGCAGGGCCAGGCCGATGCTCACCAGCAGGTGCGTGGGCTGCCTGTCGGCCAGCCGTCCCACCAGGGCGATGGTGATGGCCAGCACGAAGCCCGCGGGCAGCATGATGGTGCCCACGTGCGAGGCCGAGAGCGACAACCCCAGTTGCATGAACACCGGCAACAGGTAGGTGGAGCCGAACAGCGCCGTGCCATAGATGAACGCCACGATGCTGCCCATGGCGAACTGCCGGTACTGGAACAACCGCAAATCCATCAGCGGCTTGCGCCCCTGCCGCAGCTGCCGGCGTTGCCAGCCGATGAAGAGGCCCGTGGCGACCACGGCACCGGCCAGCAACAGGATGGCCTCCGATGCGGTGCCCCCATGCAGTGCCACCAGCCCATTGAGCAGGCACAGCGTCCCGGCCGTGCCCAGCGCCAGGCCGCGCCAGTCGAGCGCCTCGCCCTGGCGGTTGGCGGCCACGCCGCCCGGCGCGGTGACGGGCACGAATTTGTAGGCGAGCCAGAGGGAGGCCAGGCACAGCGGCACGACCATGAAGAAAATGGAGCGCCAGCCGAACCAGTCGACCAGCAGGCCGCCGATGCTCGGTCCGATGGCGGGCGCCAGCACCACGCCCATGCCGAAGATGCCGCTGGCGCGGCCTTGCTCGTGGGGCTGGAAGGCGTAGAGGATGATGACGGCGGGAATGGGCTGCACGATGCCGGCCGCCAGCCCCTCGGCCACCCGGGCGGCCAGCACCAGGCCGAAATCACGGGCCAGCCCGCCGCCGATGCCGCCGGCCAGCAGCAGGAGCATGGCGCCCACATAGGTGGCGCGGTAGCCATAGCGGGACAGGAGCCACGGCGTGGTCAGCATCGAGACCGTGGTGGCCACCATGAAGCCCGAGGTGACCCATTGGGCGCGCTCCTGGCCCAGGGTGAAGTAGTGGCTCATGTCGGGGATGGCCACGTTCACGATGGTCGACGACATGATCGACGCCATCGTGCCGACCATGACGGACAGCAGCAGCAGCCAGCGGTAGCGCTCGCCATGGCGTTCGCGCAGGGCGGCGAGGGAACTAGAAGAAGGCTGTGTTTTCATGGATCGGTGGGCTGGCGATCAGTTGCGAAGAAGCACGGATTCTTCAATGGGCTGGCGCAGCCCCAGGTCAGCGCAGCCAGGGACGGGCCGCCCCGCACCGAGGACCGGGCCCTCCCTTTCTCGGATTGTTGCAAAGCAATTCGAGAGCAGGGGGAAGGCGCCCAGTGCCTCAGGGGGATGTCAGCTCCTCTCCGACCAGAGCTTGCCGCCCGTGGCCCAGTTCTCCCGCTTGACGTCGGTGATCAGGATGTCCACCGACTCGGGCGAACCGCCGAGCACCTCGACGGAGACGCGGGTGATCTCTTCCACCAGCTTGCGCTTTTGCTCGACCGTGCGGCCTTCCATCATTTCGACGTGGTACGTGGGCATATCAGCCTCCTTGGAGATAGTTGCAGAAAACAAAAGCGGAAATCATATCGGCGCCGGCGCGTCTTCAGAGGCGCCGGGCCGGGGCGCCGCTGGAGCGCCCCGCGCGCCGCACGCAGGACAGATACACACCTGGCCCCGTGCTGGGGCCGGCAGCGCCGCCAGCGCTTCCGGGTTGATCACCCGCGCCATGCACCAGCAGCTCTCGGCGGGCTGGCCCGCCGCGATGGCGCACTGGTTCGGCTGGCCGCACAGGGGGCAGCTGGAGGAGGGGGAGGAAGACGGCGCAGCGGATGGCGGGGCACTGGAGGGCGGCATGATGGCGGGCGGCACGCGCCCGCTGTGGATGGGAGGCGGCTGCGGGCCCAGTGTAAGGCGCCTGCGGCGTCCCGTCTTCCGCGCAGCGGGAAAGCCTGGGCGCCGGTGCCATGCGCGGCGGGCGGTCCGTGCCGCGCACCACTGGCACGTGGCCCGCCGCAGCCAGGGCAATCCATAAAAAAACAGCTGCCAGCGCTTGATGGGCAGGCGCTGGCAGCTATCAATAGGTGAGCGTGGCGCGCTTTGCGCGCGGCGCTCCCGGAATCAGGTGGCCTGTGCGGCCTTGAGCTTCAGGCGCCAGGCATGCAGCAGGGGTTCGGTGTAGCCGCTGGGCTGCTCCTGGCCCTTGAAGACCAGGTCGCAGGCGGCCTGGTAGGCCATGCTGGTGGCGAAGTGGCCCGCCATCGGCTGGTACAGCGGGTCGCCCGCGTTCTGGCCGTCCACCACCGCGGCCATGCGCTCGAAGGTCTCGCGCACCTGCGCTTCGGTCACCACGCCGTGCAGCAGCCAGTTGGCCATGTGCTGGCTGCTGATGCGCAGCGTGGCACGGTCTTCCATCAGGCCCACGTTGTGGATGTCGGGCACCTTGGAGCAGCCCACGCCCTGGTCCACCCAGCGCACCACATAGCCCAGGATGCCCTGGGCGTTGTTGTCCAGCTCCTGCTGCTTCTCGGCGTCGCTCCAGTTGGGGGCGGCTGCCACGGGCACGGTGAGCAGGCCGGTCAGCAGGTTGTCGCGCTCGGCGTTCACGTCGGTCTTCTCCAGGCCGATCTGGATCTCGGCCACGTTGACCTGGTGGTAGTGCAGCGCGTGCAGCGTCGCGCCGGTAGGGCTGGGCACCCAGGCGGTGTTGGCGCCGGCCTTGGGGTGGGCGATCTTTTGCTTGAGCATCTCGGCCATCAGGTCGGGCATGGCCCACATGCCCTTGCCGATCTGTGCCTTGCCGCGCAGGCCGCAGGAGAGGCCCACCAGCACGTTGTTCTTCTCGTACGACTGGATCCAGGCGCTGGTCTTCATGTCGCCCTTGCGCACCATGGGGCCGGCGTGCATGGCGGTGTGCATCTCGTCGCCGGTGCGGTCCAGGAAGCCGGTGTTGATGAACGCCACGCGGCTCGATGCAGCGGCAATGCAGGCCTTGAGGTTGACGGAGGTGCGGCGCTCTTCGTCCATGATGCCCAGCTTCACGGTGTTGGCGGGCAGGCCCAGCAGTTGCTCCACGCGGCCGAACAGGTCGCTGGCAAAGCCCACCTCGGCCGGGCCGTGCATCTTGGGCTTGACGATGTAGACGCTGCCCTTGCGGGAGTTGCGGATACCGTTCGCGCCGTGGCCTTGCAGGTCGTGCAATGCGATGGCCGTTGTGACCACTGCATCCATGATGCCTTCTGGGATCTCGCGCTGCGCGCCCTGCGCGTCGGTCCAGAGAATGGCCGGGTTGGTCATCAGGTGGCCCACGTTGCGCAGGAACATGAGCGAGCGGCCGTGCAGGCGCACCTCGCCACCTTGCGGGCCCGTATAGATGCGGTCAGGGTTCAGCCCGCGCGTGATGGTCTTGCCGCCCTTGGCGACCTGCTCGGTCAGCGTGGCCTGGATGATGCCCAGCCAGTTGCTGTAGCCCAGCACCTTGTCCTCAGCGTCCACAGCGGCCACGGAGTCTTCCAGGTCCAGGATGGTGGAGAGCGCGGCTTCCAGCACCAGGTCGCTCACGCCCGCCGCATCGGACTGGCCGATGGGCGTGGAACGGTCGATCTGGATGTCCAGGTGCAGGCCGTTGTGCTGCAGCAGCACCGACGAAGGCGCCGCGGCGTTGCCCTGGTAGCCCTTGAACTGCGAGGGATCCTTCAGGCCCGTGGTGCTCCCGTTGGCGAACGAGACGACCAGCTGGCCGCCTTCCACCTTGTAGCCCGTCGAATCCTTGTGCGAACCCGCAGCCAGCGGCGCGGTGTCGTCCAGCACCTGGCGCGCGAACGCGATCACCTTGGCGCCGCGCACGGGGTTGTAGCCCTTGCCCTTTTCGGCGCCGCCTTCTTCGCTGATGGCATCCGTGCCGTACAGCGCGTCATACAGGCTGCCCCAGCGCGCGTTGGCGGCGTTCAGCGCATAGCGGGCGTTCAGGATGGGCACCACCAGCTGCGGGCCGGCCTGCGTGGCCAGCTCGTCGTCCACATTGGCGGTGGTGGCCTTCACATCGGCGGGCTGGGGCACCAGGTAGCCGATCTTTTCCAGGAAACCACGGTAGGCCACCATGTCCTTGATGGGGCCGGGATTGGCCTTGTGCCAGGTATCGAGCTCGGTCTGCAGGCGGTCGCGCTCGGCCAGCAGGGCGATGTTGCGCGGGGCCAGGTCGGCCACGATGGCGTCAAAGCCCTTCCAGAAGGCGGCGGCATCGACACCCGTGCCGGGCAGCACCTTGTCTTCGACAAAGCGGTACAGGGAGGTGGCCACTTGCAGGCCGTGGACTTTGGTGCGATCGGTCATGGGGTGCCTAGAAAGTTGTGCAAACGTGAATCAATGAAAAAGAAAACGGGACCTGCATGAGCAGGCCATGGACAGACTGTATTGCAAATATTTGCCCACATAAATACGCTGAAAATCTCTAAACCAGTGACTTTTACGCACAGCTGGTGGCCGTCCGTAGTCGCCCGGAATGGTGCTTTGGCCGGTTACCCACTACGCTGCGCACACAACAAACCCACCGGGAGACAAACCCATGCAGGCACCCCTGGCCGCTGGCGCGCTGAACGCAGCCTACAAGAACAAGATCGTCAGCGCCGCCGACGCGGTGTTGCTCATCCACGATGGCGACACCGTGGCCACGGGCGGCTTCGTCGGCATCGGCTTTGCCGAGAGCATCGCCGTGGCGCTCGCCCAGCGCTGGGAGGCCACACAGACCCCGCGCGACCTCACCCTGGTCTACGCCGCAGGCCAGGGCGACGGCAAGCAGCGCGGCCTCAACCACCTGGGCCACGCGGGCCTGCTCAGGCGCGTGATCGGCGGGCACTGGAGCCTGGTGCCGCGCATCCAGAAGCTCGCGGTGGACAACCAGATCGAGGCCTGGAACCTGCCGCAGGGCGTGATCACGCACCTGTTTCGCGACATCGCCGCGGGCAAGCCCGGCACGCTCACGCGCGTGGGTCTCGACACCTTCGTGGACCCGCGCCACGGCGGTGGCAAGCTCAACGCGCGCACCACCGAGGATCTGGTGCGCGTCCTGCCCATCGACGGGCAGGACTACCTGTTCTACAAGGCCTTCCCGATCCACGTCGGCATCATCCGCGCGACGACGGCCGACGCGGACGGCAACCTCACCATGGAGCGCGAGGCGCTCACGCTCGAAGCGCTGGCCATCGCCATGGCCGCGCGCAACTCGGGCGGCGTGGTCATCGCGCAGGTCGAGCGCATCGCCGAACGCGGCACGCTCAACCCCCGGCAGGTGAAGGTGCCCGGCGTGCTGGTGGACGCCGTGGTGCTGGCCACCGAGCCCGCGCACCACCACCAGACCTTTGCCGAGCCCTACAGCGCCGCGTTCGCGGGCGAATTGCGCGTGCCCGTGGACACGCTGGAGGCCATGCCCCTGACCGAGCGCAAGATCATCGCCCGCCGCGCGGCGCTGGAGCTGCGCCCGCACCAGGTGGTGAACCTGGGGATCGGCATGCCCGAGGGCGTGGCCAACGTGGCGGCCGAGGAGCGCATCATCGACCTGGTCACGCTCACGGCCGAGCCCGGCGTGATCGGCGGCATCCCCGCCGGGGGCCTGAACTTCGGCGCGGCCGTGAACCCGCAGGCCATCATCGACCAGCCCAACCAGTTCGACTTCTACGACGGCGGCGGCCTGGACATCGCCATCCTGGGCCTGGCGCAGGCCGACCAGCACGGCAACCTCAACGTGAGCAAGTTCGGGCCGCGCCTGGCGGGTGCGGGCGGCTTCATCAACATCAGCCAGAACGCCAAGACCGTGGTGTTCGTCGGCACGTTCACGGCGGGGGCGCTGCAGGTGGAGGCGGTCGACGGCCACCTGCACATCCTGCACGAAGGCGGCGCGCGCAAGCTGGTGCGCGAGGTCGAGCACCGCACCTTCAGCGGCGCCGAGGCGCTGCGGCGCGGCCAGCGCGTGCTGTACGTCACCGAGCGCTGCGTGTTCCGCCTGGTGCCCTCGGGCGAGGAGGGCGGCAGCGGCGCGCTGGAGCTGATCGAGCTGGCGCCCGGCATCGACCTGCACCGCGACGTGCTCGCCCACATGGCCTTCACGCCGCGCATCAGCCCGGGCCTGCAGGCCATGGACATGCGCCTGTTCGAGCCCGGCCCGCTGGGCCTGCGCGAGCAGCTGCTCAACCGCCCGCTGGTGCAGCGCTTCGAGCTCGACGCCGCGCGCAGGCTGCTGCACATCGACTTCTCGGGCCTGCAGATCAACACGGCCACCACCATCGACGCCATCGAGCACGAGGTGCGCCGCCTGCTGGCACCGCTTGCCGCCCAGGGCGAGCGCGTGGAGGCCATCGTGAACTACGACCACTTCACCATCGCGCCCGACCTGGCGGATGCCTACACGGCCATGGTGCAGGGGCTCACGCGCGACCACTACGCGGACGTCAAGCGGTATGGCACGGTGGGTTTCCTCAAGTCGCGCCTGTTCTGAATGCTATAAAAACAATAGCTATTGGCGCAATGCCCCCGGGCGCTGGACGCTGTTTTTGCTTCAAGGCCGGGGGCGTAAGGCCCGTGCGGCGCCGGGCTTGCACGCCCTCGGATGTCTCCATAATCACTGCCCATGGACAAACTCAAGGCCTTCGAATCCTTTGTGTCGGTGGCCACGCGCGGCAGCCTCACGGCCGCCGCCAAGGCCGAGGGCGTGGCGCCCGCCATCATGGGGCGGCGGCTCGACGCGCTGGAAGAGCACCTGGGCGTGAAGCTGCTGGTGCGCACCACGCGGCGCATCAGCCTCACGCACGAGGGCAGCGCGTTCCTGGAAGACTGCCAGCGCCTGCTGTCCGACGTGGCCAATGCCGAGGCCAGCGTGTCGGAAGGCGGGGTCAAGGCCACGGGCCATTTGCGCATCACCGCGCCCGCGGGTTTTGGCCGCCGCCATGTGGCGCCGCTGGTGCCGCGTTTTCGCTCGGCGCACCCGGACGTGACCATCTCGCTGAACCTCAGCGACCGCGTGGTGGACCTCGCGGGGGAAGGCTTCGACTGCGCCGTGCGCGTGGGCGACCTGCCCGACTCGTCGCTGGTGAGCGTTCGCATCGCCGACAACCGCCGCCTGTGCGTGGCCACGCCCGAATACCTGGCCCGGCGCGGCACGCCGCGCGCGCCGGCCGAACTCGTGCAGCACGACTGCCTCACGCTGTCCAGCGACGCATCGCAGACGCGCGGCTGGGCGTTCCGGGTGCCCCTTGCGGATGGCGCCACGGAGGTCATGCATCTGAAGCCCGGCGGGCCGCTCGACTGCTCCGACGGCCAGGTGCTGCACGACTGGTGCCTGGGCGGCTGGGGCATCGCCTGGCGCAGCACCTGGGAGGTCGAGGCCGAGATCGCCGCTGGTCGCCTGGTCGCGGTGCTGGAGGACTTCGCCGCGCCGCCCAACGGCATCTACGTGGTGTTCCCCCAGCGCAAGCACCTGCCGCTGCGCGTGCGGCTGTGGATCGACTTCCTGAAACACCAGTACGCGCAGCCCGCGTTCTGGAAAGGCGAATGACTTCCCTGGGCCGCTGCGCGCCTTCCTCCGACGCGAAGCGGGATGCCTTCGGGGGCCAAGCCGGTTCCACGGTAGCGCTGGCCTTGGCGCGCCCCATGCGTTGGCCCGCTCCGTGCGACGTGTGGTGCTGATGGACCGCCCCGTGGCAGACTGCGCACTCCATGGCCGAGCCCACGCTTCTCGTCGCTGACGACCACCCGCTGTTCCGCGCCGCCGTGCTGCACGTGCTGCATGAGCGTCTGCCGCAGTTCCGCACGCTGGAGGCGGCCAGCGCCGCCACGCTGGGCACGGCGCTGCAGGAGCACCCCGAGGTGGAGCTGGTGCTGCTGGACCTGAGCATGCCCGGCGCGCGCGGCTTCTCCTCGCTGCTGCACGTGCGCGGCGAGTACCCCGAGCTGCCGGTGGTCATCATCTCGTCCAACGACCACCCGCGCGTGATCCGCCGCGCGCAGCAGTTCGGCGCGGCCGGTTTCATCCCCAAGTCCGCGCCGGCCGAGGCCATGGGCGAGGCCATCGAGGCCGTGCTCGACGGCGGCAGCTGGTTCCCGCCCATGGCGGCCGAGCGCTCCGAGGCCGACGCCGAACTGGCCGCGCGGCTCGCGCAGCTCACGCCCCAGCAGTTCCGCGTGCTGCTGTGCCTGGCCGACGGCCTGCTCAACAAGCAGATCGCCGCCGCGCTGGGCCTGGCGGAGAACACCGTGAAGGTGCATGTCACGGCCATCCTGAAAAAGCTCGCGTGCTACAGCCGCACGCAGGCGGCGGTGCTGGTGAAAAGCCTGGAGACGGAAGACGGCGTGTCTTCCTGAGGTCGGGATCTGAATCAAAACGGCCGCTGTCGCCTATTCATCAAGCGCTGGCAGCTACTAAAAGCGTAGCAATGAGCGCAGCCTCCCCAACCGGGCGCAGCACCATGTGCGAGACGCCGTGCGAGGGCCGCCAGCACACGGTGCCTGCACTGGCGTCGTCCCCCTTCCCGTAGCGCGCAGCGCGCAGAGAGAAAGAAGGGGGAAGCCGCGCAGCGGCTCAGGGGGATGCTCCCTGTCTCAGCAGCGTCTGGCTCACCAGCGCCCGCAGCGCCGGCGCCCGCACCGGCTTGGCCAGAAAGCCCCAGCCGCGTTCGGCCGCCTGCCGGCGCAGCGTGGCGTCGTGCTCGGCGGTGACCAGGATCACCGCTGGGGCCTGGCCCCAGCGTTCGCACAGCTGGGCGTAGACATCGGGGCCATGGTGGCGGGCGCCCAGGTGCACGTCCAGCAGCACCAGCTGCGGCGCCTGGCCGCGTTCGGCCTGGGCCAGCGCCTCGGGCGCGCCGCCGGCCAGCGGCACCTGGCAGCCCCAGCGCTCCAGCAGGGCGCGTGTCGCGGCGCAGGTGGGCCCGTCGTCCTCGATCACCCAGGCGCTGCTGCCCTGCAGCGGGGCGTCTTCCTGCGGCTGCCGTGGAGCGGCCGTGGCGGCGGCGGCTGGCTGTTGCCGCGCGGCGGCGGGGTCGCCCAGCGGCACGCGCACCCAGAACACGCTGCCGCGCCCCAGCTGCGAGCGCAGCCCGATCTCGTGCCCCAGCAGGCGGCCCAGGCGCTCGACGATGGCCAGGCCCAGGCCCGCGCCCCGGTCGTCGGCGCGGCCTTCGTCCAGGCGGCGGAACTCCTCGAAGATCTCGCGCTGCAGCGCCTCGGGGATGCCCGGGCCCTGGTCGTGCACCTCGATGCGCAGGTGGTCGCCGGCCCTGCGGCAGCCCACCACGATGCGCCCCTGCCGGCTGTAGCGGATGGCGTTGGAGACGAAGTTCTGCAGGATGCGGCGCAGCAGGTTCTCGTCGGTGCGCACCACGGCGCGCGTGGGCACGCAGCGGAGCTGCAGGCCCTGGCCCTCGGCCAGCACGCCGAAGTTGTGGGCCAGCACCTGCAGCAGCGGGCCCAGGGCCACGTCGTGGATGTGCACGTCCAGTTGCCCCGACTCCATGCGCGAGATATCGAGCAGGCTGCTCAGGATCGCGTCCTGCGAAGCGAGCGCGCCGTCGATGCTGTCCACCGTGCGCCGCTCGGCGTCGTCCTGCAGGTGGCTGCGCAGCAGCGAGGTGAACATGCGCGCGGCGTTCAGCGGCTGCAGCAGGTCGTGCACGGCGGCCGCGACGAAGCGGGTCTTGTAGCGGTTGGCGCGCTCGGCCTCGCGCCGCGCGGCGTCCAGGTCGCGCGTGCGGTCGGCCACGCGCTGCTCCAGCGCATCGGCGAGGCTGCGCAGTTCGCGTGCGGCGTTCTTGTAGCTGGTGATGTCGGCATAGCTGGTCACGAAGCCGCCCTCGGGCAGCGGGTTGCCGCGGATCTCGAGCACCGTGCCATCGCCCTTGGCGCTCTCGTGCAGATGGGGCAGGCCGCTGCGCAGGTGCGACAGGCGCCGCTCGATCGCCTCGTCGGCCGGGCCGGGGCCCAGCAGGCCGCGGCGCGCGTTGTGGCGCAGCAGGTCCGCGATGGGCTGGCCCACGCGCATCAGGTCGGCGGGGTAGCGAAACAGCTGCACGTAGCGCGAGTTCCAGGCCACGAGGTTCAGGTCGGCATCGATGATGACCACGCCCTGGGGCAGGTGCTCCAGGCTGCGCGACAGGCCCGTGTCGGTCTGCTGGGCGGCCTGCTGCGCCGCCTGCACGATCCCGTCCTGGGCGGTGCGCAGCTCCTGCGCGTGCTGCTGCAGCACGGTCTCCAGCTCCTGGCGGCTGCGCTGGCGCAGGTTCGCCAGGCGCTGCCGCTGGCGCACGAACAGCACCAGCAGGGCCAGTGCCAGCCACCCGCCGCCGCCGGCCGCCGCGGCCCAGCGGCTGTCGGCGATGCTGCTGTGCGTGTCGTGCACCAGGTGCAGCTGCCAGGGCGTGCCGGGCAGCGGCTGGGTCTGCCACAGCACGCGGCCGGGCAGGGGCGGCAGGTCGGGCGACAACAGGCGCACCAGGCGGCCGCCGTTGTCCATGTGGTCGTCCACGCGCCAGGCCAGCGGGCGCAGCGGCTGGTTCGAATACTGGCGCGTGGCGTTGAGCTCGCGGCGCTCCTCGTCGCCCAGGGGCTCCAGCAGGCGGTAGCGCCACGCGTCCTGGCTGGCCAGGAACACCACGCCGTGCGCGTCGGAGGCCAGCACGATGTCCGGCGTCTGCAGCCACTCGCGCTCGAGCTCCTGCAGCGCGATCTTGATCGCCACCAGACCCAGCGTGTGGCCGCTGGCGTCGCGGATGGCCTGCGACAGGAAGTAGCCCGGCTCGCCCGTGGTCACGCCGATGCCGTAGAAGCTGCCGCGCCCCTGCGCCAGCGCCTCCTGCACATACGGGCGAAAGCTGTAGTCCACCCCCACGTTGCTGGTGGTGGTGCGCCAGTTGCTGGCCGCCACGGCCAGCCCTTCGCGGTTGAGCAGGGTGAGCGTGGACGACTGGCTCGCGCCGTTGGCCTGCTCCAGCTTGAGGTTGAGCTGCTCCACCTCCGCCGGGCTCAGGGCGCGGGTCAGCGCATCCTGCAGCTGCGCGTCCAGCGCCAGCACCTCGGGCAGGGTGCGGTAGCGGTCGATGCGCTGGGCCAGCGTCTGGCCGTACAGGGTCAGCTGCTGCTGCACGCTGTCGCTCTCCTCGTGCAGCGAACGCTGCCACGCCCACTGCCCGGCCACGAACATGCTGCCCGCCATGCCGGTGAGGAGGATCAGCAGGGTCCAGAATTTGCGAAGGCGCGGCGTCGTCATGGGGCAGAAATCAGGGGGCCGGGAGCGTGCCCCGGGCTGTGATGGTGAGGGCAGCGAGTGTGCCTCACCTCGCTGGCGCCTAGGGGTTTTCCCTATATTGGGGCACGGGGCGCCCTCTGGCGGTGCCACCGACTAATACCAATAGGTTATCGGCTGAATCCGGGGGCGGCTGTACAAACGGCACCCTCGACGCACCCCGCTGGTGCAGTCACCGTGATTTCAGGAGACATCCCCATGCACGCCATTACCGCCCCCACCGCCCATCCCGTGCGGCTTCCCTTTTACCGGCAACTGTACTTCCAGGTGGTGGTCGCCATCGTCCTCGGGGTGCTGCTGGGCCACTTCGAGCCGGCCTACGGCGAGGCGCTCAAGCCGCTGGGCGACGCGTTCATCAAGCTGGTGAAGATGATCATCGCCCCGGTGATCTTCCTGACCATCGTGACCGGCATCGCGGGCATGTCGCAGCTCTCCACCGTGGGCCGGGTGTTCGGCAAGGCCATGGCGTACTTCCTGTTCTTCTCCACGCTGGCGCTGGTCGTCGGCCTGGTGGTGGCCAACGTGGTGCAGCCCGGCGCGGGCATGAACATCAACCCCGCCGACCTGGACCAGACGGCCGTGAAGACCTACGTGGCCAAGTCGCACGAGATGTCGCTCACCGGCTTCGCGATGGACATCATCCCCAAGACGCTGGTCAGCCCCTTCGTGGGCGACAACATCCTGCAGGTGCTGCTGGTGGCCGTGCTGTTCGGCATCGCGCTGGCCATGGTGGGCGAGGCCGGCCGCCCGGTGCAGAATTTTCTGGAAGCGCTGACCACGCCCGTGTTCAAGGTGGTGGGCATCGTGATGAAGGCCGCGCCCATCGGCGCGTTCGGCGCCATGGCCTTCACCATCGGCAAGTTCGGCCTGGGTTCGCTCGTCAACCTGGCCTGGCTGGTGGGCTCGTTCTACATCACCTCGCTGCTGTTCGTGGTGGTCATCCTGGGCTTCGTGGCCCGGCTGTGCGGCTTCTCGGTGCTCAAGCTGTGCCGCTACCTGAAGGCCGAGCTGATGCTGGTGCTGGGCACCTCGTCGTCCGAATCGGCCCTGCCGTCGCTGATGGAGAAGATGGAAAAGGCCGGCTGCAGCAAGTCGGTGGTGGGCCTCGTGGTGCCCACGGGCTACTCGTTCAACCTGGACGGCACCAACATCTACATGACGCTGGCCGCGCTGTTCATCGCCCAGGCCACCAACACCGAACTCTCGCTGGGCCACCAGGTGGCGCTGCTGCTGGTGGCCATGCTGTCGTCCAAGGGCGCGGCGGGCGTGACCGGCGCGGGCTTCATCACCCTGGCCGCCACCCTGGCCGTGGTGCCCGAGGTGCCGGTGGCCGGCATGGCGCTGATCCTGGGCGTGGACCGCTTCATGAGCGAGTGCCGCTCGCTGACCAACTTCATCGGCAACGCGGTCGCCACCGTGGTCGTCTCGCGCTGGGAAAACGCGCTGGACCACGAACGCCTGGACGCCGCGCTGAACGGCCATCCGCTGCCCGCCCCCGGGGTGGTGCCCGCCGCCGAGGTGCCCCTGGGCGCGGTGGCCCGCTCCGCGGCCTGATACGTCGCCACTCGCCGCCGCAGCGGCGCAGGCCCCGGGGCTTGTGCCGCTTTTTTTTGCTATTGATGTAATAGCTACTTGCGCTTGCTGGACAAGCGCTGGCCCCCGTCTGTGTTCAGGCGAATGCCTTGCGCCGCTGCGCCACCATGCCTGCCGAGCCCGCCAGCAGCGTGAGCAGCAGCAAGCCCCATCCGCCCAGTGCCGGGATGCCATGGGCGCTGGGGGGGGCGGCGGCCAGGGGCATCGCCGGGTCCAGGATCTCGCCGTTCTGCAGGCCATCGTCATCGCCCACGCCGCCGTCGGTCACGTCAAAGCCCACGGTGTTGCCGTTGATGAGCAGGTTGCCGGGCGTGATGAAGTTGCCATGGCTGTGCTTGATGAAGTCGTCCACCGCCTGCGGCCAGATGGTGGTGACGCGCACCGTCGCGCCCGGGGTGCAGCCCACCAGCTTGAAGCGGAATGCGCCTTGCGGCGCGGTGCGGCCTGGCGGCGTTGCGGCCGCCGCGATGAACCCGGTGGCCGCCGGGTCGAAGCGGCAGCCCGCCCCCCCGCCGGTGAAGCTGGCGCTGGCCGCGCCCCCCGCGCCGCCGGCCGGCACGGTGGTGCCGGTGGCGGTGGTGATGGCCGCGTACTGCGCCTGCACGCTGCGCGGGGCCTGCACGTTGGCGAGGGTGCAGGTGCGGCTGGGCAGGTCCACGCCGTCGCAGCCGGTAAAGCCGGTGAAGGTGAAGCCCGCGTGGGGCGCGCTGGCGGTGCAGGTGGCGCCGCCGCCGTGGTTCACGCTCGCCGGGCAGGTGACGATGCCGCCGCCGGCGGGCGATGCGCTGGCGCTGAGGGCATGGGTGTTGATGGCGAAGCTCGCCGTCACGCTGCGCGCCTGGTCCAGGGTGACGGTGCAGGTGGTGGCGCTGCCGGCGCAGTCGCCGCCCCACACCACGTGCCAGTCGGTGGCGGGCGTGGCCGTGAGGGTCACCACGCCGCCCGCGAGGTAGCTGGCCTCGCAGGTGCCGCTGCTCGCAATGCAGTTGGTGATCTGGCCTGCCGTGGGGGCGGGCGGGGCCGTGGCGCCCACGCTGCCGCCCGTGGACAGCACGGCCAGTTGCAGCAGCTTGTCGTCGCGCAGGTCGGCGTCGGCGCGGTCAGGGCCTGCGTTCCGGCCCCGCATCCCGGCGCCGGCCGCGTTGCCGCTGACGCTGTGTTCGCAGCCGGGCGCCAGGGTCAGCTGGCCATCGTTCCACAGCCCGCCCACGGCCTGGCCGCCAGCGAAGCTGGCAGGGTGACCACTACCGCCACCGCCCGCGGCCAGGTTGGCGCTGATGGCGCAGCCCGCGCCCTGCACCGTGAGTTGCGCGCCCGGCGCGTTGTAGATGCCGCCGGCCGCCGCGCCGCCGGCGCTATTTCCGCCGCCGCTAATCCATCCCCCGCCCCCGCCGCCGCCCACCCAGACGCCGCCGAGCGCGGCATACCCCCCGCCGCCGCCCGTGTCACCAGCATTTCCTGGAAAGCCCGTGCTGCCGGTGCCGCCGTTTCCTGCAAGGGTTGCGCCTGCGCCGCCGCTGCTGCCGTTGCTGCCGTTCCCGGCGTCGGTGTTTCCACCGCCGCCGCCATAGCCGCCACCTCCCGCGCCGTACCATCCGCCACCGCCACCGCCGCCCGCCCAGCCACCGCCGCCGGCACCGCCACCACCGGCGCCACCGCCCCCCGCGCCCCCGCCATGGCTGCCGCTGCCGCCATTGCTGAAACCCTCCCCACCCGTTGGCGCATCGATGGCGCCGCTACCGCCTCCATTGAGGCTGCTGCCATTGCCTCCGCTGCCGCCCGCGCCCTTGATCTCGCCCGGCTGGCCGATGTTCAGCCCCACGCCGCTGCCCCCGCCGCCGCCGCCCATGCCGCTCTGCCCGCCGCCCGTGGCGTAGTTGCCCTGCACCTGCACGCCGTCGAGCGTGAGCGTGCCATCGTTGCGGATGCCCGCGCCCCAGGACGAGCCCGACTGCGCCGTGCCGCCCACGTCGATCCCCTTGCCTGCCAGCAGCCCGCGCGTGATGACCAGCCCGCGCAGGGTGGCGGTGGCGCCCGCGTTGACCCACAGCACGCGGCCCCGAAGCTGCCCGTCCAGCGTGACGCCGGGGCCGTCGATGGTGACGCTCTTGCCGATGACGAGCTGGCCCTGCAGCGCCACGCGGGACACGCCGCCCGCGAAGGCGATGGTGTCGCCGCTGGCGTTGGCATCGGCGAGCGCCTGGCGCAGGCTGCCCGGGCCGCTGTCGTTGCCGTTGGTCACGGTGAGGCTGGCCGCCTGGGCGGCGCCAGCGGCCACCAGCGCGGCGGCGCAGGCCAGCCCGCGCAGGGGATGGGGGCACGGGGTGTGGAACATGGCTTGTTTGCTTTTGTTTTGATAGCTGTTTGCGCTTGCTGAGCGGGCGTTGAAGGGTGTTTTGGCCTTAAACGCCGCCTCGCCGCCGGTGCAAGCCCAGCGCGGCCACCAGCGCAGACAGCAGCGCCAGCGCCCAGGGCGCATCCACGGGGATGGCCGCGGGCGGCGCAAGGGGGTTGACGAAGCGGCCCGCGGCTGCGGGGCAGCTCGTGTCGCTCTCCGGCCAGTACTGGTTGCCCGTGCCGGTGAAGGGGATGGCGCTATAGCAGTTGTCGCCGGGCGTGTTGTCGGTGATCTGGTTGTGGTTCAGCGTGAACGTGTGCCCGGCCGGAGCACTGAACCGGACGCCCGCGCCCCTGTTCGCGCCGCCTGCGGCGGGGCTGGCGTTGTTGGCAATGATGCTGCCGGTGACCAGCGTGTTCACGCCGCTGTAGAGGGCGCCGCCCTGCTGGCCGGCGACGTTGCCCGTGAAGCGGCTGTTCGCCACCGTCAGCGAGCCGCTGCCCGTGCTGTAGACGGCGCCGCCCAGGCTGGCGGTGTTGGCGGTGAACTGGCTGTCCGTGATGGTCACCGTGCTGTCGCGGCTGAAGAGGCCGCCGCCGTTGGCCAGGGCCGTGTTGCCGGTGATGACGCTGTGGTCGATGTTCAGGGTGACGCCGTCCGCGTAGATGCCGCCGCCATCCGTCGGGCCGCCGCCGGCGGTATTGCCGCCGGCCAGCGTCAGCCCGCGCAGCGTGAGCGTGGTGCCCGCCAGCGTGGCGGTGACCAGGGGTGTGGCGCCGCCGCCGTCCAGGGTCACGCGCCCGCCGCCGTCGATGGTGGTGTTCGAGGCCTGGTAGATGTCCAGCGCGCTGCCCAGCGTGATGGTGCTGCCTGCGGGAAAGGCGGCGGGGTCGAACGCGATGGTGTCGGCGCCGCTGCCCAGCGCGCAGTCGGCGTCCCAGACGGTATCCGTCACCGCGCTGCCGAGGGCCTCGGTCAGGCTGCACAGGCCGTCGCCCCCCATGACGGTCGTGGTGTTGACGGTGATGGTGGCCGCGGGGGCCAGGCTGGCGGCCAGCAGGCAGGCGGCGGCGAGGGCGATTCGTTTGGGCATAAAAAAGGCTTCCAGCGCCCACACAGAAAGCGCAGGCAGCTATGAAATTGAAAGCATTGGCGTGAAGTCACAGATGGTAGGGATTGGCCATGCGCCTGTCTGTCCTCAGAACTGATGACATGGCGCTGCTGCCCGGCGCTTGCCCATAATCCAGCCCATGGCCCCCGACACCGCCCCGCCCCTGCCCGCCCCCTGGCCCGCGCGCCTGCCGGCTCCTTTGCGGGTGGGCGTGGTCGAGGACGACCCGGCCTGCCGCGACACCTTCATCGCCATGATCGGCGCGCAGCCCGACCTGGCGCTGGCCATGGCGGCGGCCAGCCGGGCCGAGGCGCTGGCGCTGCTGCCCCAGTCGCCCATGGATGTGCTGCTGGTGGACCTGGGCCTGCCCGACGGCTCGGGCCTGGACGTGATCCGCGCCGCGCGCGCGCAGTGGCCCGGCTGCAGCGTGCTGGTGAGCACCATCTTTGGCGATGAAACGCACGTGCTGCGCTCCATCGAGGCCGGGGCCATGGGCTACCTGCTCAAGGACGTGAGCGCCGCCGAGCTGGCCGAGGAAATCCGCAGCATCCACGCGGGCGGCAGCCCCATCAGCCCCATGGTGGCGCGCAAGATCCTGGCGCGCGCCGCCGCCAGCCTGCCGCCCGCCACCGAGCCGCCCGCCGCGCTGCTGTCCGCGCGCGAGCAGGAGGTGCTGCGCTGCGTGAGCAAGGGCTTCACCACCGAGGAGACGGCCCGCACCATGGGCGTCTCCCGCACCACGGTGCTCACCTTCGTGCGGCGCATCTACGCCAAGCTGCAGGTCAACACGCGCGCCGAGGCCATCCATGCCGCCCACAGGCAAGGCCTTCTGGCGAACGGGTAGGTGGTGCGCCGCGCTGCTGTTGGCCGCCTGGCTCGCGGCCTGCGGCGGCGGCAGCGCTACCGATAACCCCACGCACCTGCGGCAGGCCGCCTTCCGCATGGAGCCCGGCGCGGGCTGGGAACCTCCGCCCGCGCCGCCCTTCGCAGGGGAGGAGGAGAAAGGCGCGTGGGCCAGCGTGCCGCTGCCCCACGCGCGGGAGCGCAGCCTGGCCGAGGGCGGTGCCTCGCTGCGGGCCCCGCCCGACGTGGCCTGGTACCGGCTCGACCTGCCCCCGCCCGGTACACCCGGTGCCCCCAGCGCATCGGGCGCGCCGGGCCAGGACTTGTTTCTGTACCTGCCGCGCTGGCAGACCATCGGCATCGTCGCCATCTATGTCGATGGCCGCATGGCCTACCGCACGCGCGGCAGCCGCGTGTGGAACAGCTTCAACCGGCCCCTGTGGGTGGCGCTGGGCAACCACGCCGCCGGTGGCGAGCCGCCCCGCACCGTGTGGCTGCGCATGGCCAGCCAGCGCGGCGTGGGCGGGGCCGTCTCCAGCGCCTGGGTGGGCACCGAGCAGAACCTGCTGTGGCGCTACAGCGTGCGCCGCTTCGTGCAGAACGACTTCATCAGCCTGACCGGCGCCGCCTTTCTGGCCATTGGCCTGTTCGCGCTGGCCGTGGGCTGCGTGCGCCGCCGCGAGCCCATCTACCTGCTGTTCTTCGCCATCTCCGTCACCACCTTGCTGCGCAGCCTGCACTACGTGGTGGACGACCGGCCCCTGCCCGTGCCCGACGACTGGTTCGGCTGGATGACCGTCAATTCGCTGGGCTGGGCCATGGTGTGCACCTTCGCCTTCGCCTTCCGCGTGCACGGGCGGCGCATGCCCGCGCTGGCGCTGGGCATCGCGGGGCTGGTGTCGCTGGGCACCGTGCTCACCCTGCCGCTGCCGCCGCTGCTGCCGTACCTCGATGCCATGCTGCCGCTGGTCTATCTCGTCATCACCTTGCTGACGGCGGTGGTGGCCGCGTCGGGCCTGTGGGCCTCGTGGCGCGCGCGGTCGCGCGAGGGGCTGGTGCTGTTCGCCTGGTTCTCGCTGAACGTGCCCGCGGGCGCGCACGACCTGCTGATGGTCAACTACCGCATCGACATGGAGCATGTCTATCTGGCGCCCTACAACGCCATCGGCCTGTTCGCCATCTTCCTGGCCATCGTCTGGCGGCGCTACGTGGGCGCCATCCACGCGGTCGAGGTGGCCAACGCCGGGCTGGAGAGCCAGCTCGCCGCCCGCGAGCGCGAACTGACCGCCAGCCACGAGCAACTGCGCGCGCTGGAGCGCCAGCAGACCCTGGCCACCGAGCGCCAGCGCATGATGCAGGACATGCACGACGGCATCGGCTCGTCGCTGATGAGCGCGCTGCGCATGGTCGAGCGCGGCCAGGCCAGCACGGCCGACACGGCCCAGGTGCTCAAGGACTGCATCGACGACCTCAAGCTCGCCATCGACTCGCTGGACCCCGCCGATGCCGACCTGCTGGCGCTGCTGGCGGCCGTGCGCTTTCGCCTGGCGCCCCGGCTCAAGGCCGCGGGCATCACCCTTGCCTGGAACGTGCAGGACCTGCCCCCGCTGCCCTGGCTCGACCCGCAGTCCGCGCTGCACGTGCTGCGCATCCTGCAAGAAGTGCTGGCCAACATCCTCAAGCACACCCAGGCCACCCTGATCGACGTGGCCACCGCGCCGCAGGCGCAAGCCGGGCAGGGCGGCGCGGGCGTGGTGGTGCGCATCCGCGACAACGCAGGCGCCTTCGTGCTGTCCGAAGGCCCGCCCGCCGCCCTGGCCGGGCAGGGCCTGCTCAACGTGCGCCACCGCGCCCAGGCCCTGGGCGGGCGCTGCCAGTGGGCGGCATGGGAGGGCGGGGGCGAATTCACCCTGTGGCTGCCGCTGGCGCGCGGTGATTGAATAACTACTCTTTTGATAGCTGCCGGCGCCTGCCTGCTAAGCGCTGGAGGCCTGTTAGGCATCAAACCCCGGCAAGGCCTTGTCCTCAGTTCTGAGGACATACAGGCGTGTTGCAATTTCTTAACATTCCGGCGGTTCGTCACACACCAAGGCCCCGCCATGCCCCGCCGCCCCTGCGCCCTGCGCGCCCTGCTGCTCCAGCTCGTGTTCATCGCCATCGCCTGCCTGGCCGCCTGGCCCGCCGCGCACGCCCAGGCGGGCACCTGGGCGGTCAGCGGCAGCCTTGGCGATGGGCGCCAATGGCACACCAGCACCCAGCTGCCCAGCGGCAAGGTGCTCGTCGCGGGCGGCTATGGCGGCGGCAGCCTCAGCCACCTTGCCAGCGCCGAGCTGTACGACCCCGCCGCCGGCCAGTGGGCCGCCACCGGCCCGCTCGCCCACGCGCGCCGCGGCCACACCGCCACCTTGCTGCCCCATGGCAAGGTGCTCGTGGCGGGTGGCTACGACGGCAGCGCATTCATCGCCAGCGTCGAGCTGTACGACCCCGCCACCGGCTTGTGGAGCGGTGCCAGCGCGCTGGCCCAGCCGCGCACGGAACACACCGCCACCCTGCTGGCCGATGGCCGGGTGCTCGTCGCGGGCGGCCACGCCAGCGGGGGGCAGGTGGCCCAGGCCGAACTGTACGACCCCGCCACCGGCGCCTGGTCCCCCGCCGGGCAGTTGGCCGAAGCGCGCCAGGGCCATACCGCCACCTTGCTGGCCGACGGCAGGGTGCTCGTCGTCGGCGGCGGCAACGGCACCGGATACCTCGCCACCGCCGAGGTGTACCGCCCGAGCGACAACACCTGGGGCTCCGCCGCCCCGCTGCCGCAAGGGCCGCGCAGCGATTTCACCGCCACCTTGCTGCCCGACGGCAGGGTGCTTGCCGTGGGCGGAAACAGCGGCAGCGAGCAGCTTGCCAGCGCCGAGCTGTACGACCCCCAGGGCGATACCTGGGCGCCTGCCGCCTCGCTGAACAGCAAGCGCTTGTTCCACACCGCCACGCTGCTGCCCGGCGGCAAGGTGCTCGTGGCGGGAGGCTTCGGCAGCGGCAGCGCTCTCCAAAGCGCCGAACGGTACGACCCTGACACCAACCAATGGACCGCCGCCGGCGGCCTGAACGACGGGCGCTGGCGCCACATCGCCACCCTGCTGCCCCAGGGCAAGGTGCTCTTCATCGGGGGCGCCAGCGACCTTGGCGCGCCGCTCGCCAGCACCGAGCTCTACGACCCCGCCATCGGCACCTGGGAGGGTACCGGCGCGCTGCCAGGCCAGCGCACGGAGCACACGGCCACCCTGCTGCCGGACGGCAAGGTGCTCGTCGCGGGCGGGGGCGCCGGTTATGGCACCGGGCAGCTCATCGGCGCTGCCGCGCTGTACAACCCCGCCACCGGCGCCTGGGCCGCCACGGGCCCGCTGGCCGCCGCGCGCGCCTACCACACCGCCACCTTGCTGCCCGGCGGCAAGGTGCTCGTCGTGGGCGGCCTCGGCAGCGCAGGAGCGCTCGCCAGCGCCGAACTCTACGACCCCGCCACGGGCACCTGGAGCGGCACCGGCGCGATGGCCAGCCCCCGCTTGCGGCACGCCGCCGCCCTGCTGCCCAGCGGCCAGGTGCTGGTCGTGGGGGGCTTGGGCAGCAACATCAGCAACAGCCAAACCGCCACCGCCGAGCTGTACGACCCCGCCACCGGCCTCTGGTCCGCCACGAGCGCGATGAGCGCCGCACGCCAATGGCCCACGGCCACCCTGCTGCCCACCGGCAGGGTGCTCATCGCGGGGGGGAATGGCAGCGGCGGCACCCTGGGCAGCGCCGAGCTGTACGACCCCGCCTCGGGCACCTGGAGCGGCGCCGGCACGATGGCCAGCCCACGCTGGACCCACACCGCCACCCTGCTGCCCCAGGGCAAGGTGCTTGTCGCGGGGGGGCACGACGGCACCGACCTCGGCGGCGCCGAGCTTTACGACCCCGCCCTGAACGCATGGAGCCCCACCGGCCCGCTCAACACCGGACGCTCCGGCCACACCGCCACCCTGCTGCCCGGCGGCAAGGTTTTGGCCGCTGGGGGGGGTGGTGGCGGCTACCTGGGCAGCGCCGAACTGTACGACCCCGCCACGGGCGCCTGGGCCGCCACCGGCGCGCTGGCCACTGTGCGCGCCTACCACACCGCCACCGTGCTGCCCGATGGCACGGTGCTCGCCGCCGGGGGGCGCGACGGCGTCACGGCCACCAGCGGCATCGCCACCGCCGAGCGCTACGACCCTGCCGGCGGCGCAGTGCCCCCGGCCCGCATTCCCGCATTGACCGGCGGCCCCGTCCGGTTGAGCGGCGCGGCCTTCACCCTCACCGGTTTGCGGCTGCGCGGCGACAGCGAGGCCAGCGGCGGCAGCACCAGCGCATCGCCCACCCCCTTGCCGCTGGTGCAGTTGACGCGGCTGGACAACGGCGCGCACACCTGGCTCGCGCCCACCGGCTCCACCGCCGCCAGCATCGACGTGGCCGCGCCGGGCGCGCTGCCCAGCGGCCGGTATGCGCTGCGGGCGTTCGTGAACGGCATGGCGTCCAACGCGCTGCTGCTGGGCACGCAGGCCCAGCCCACGCTGGCCCTGTCCGCCAGCGCCGTGGGCGCCAGCGTCACCTTCACCGCCGCGCTGAACGGCGCATCCGCCAGCCCCACGGGCCAGGTGGCGTTCAGCGTGGATGGCGCGCCGCTGGCCTGCACCACGGCCACCTTCAGCGGCGGCGTGGCCACCTGCGCCACCAGCAGCCTGGCCATGGGCCTGCACAGCATCACCGCCAGCTACACGGGCGATGCCGACAACGCGCCCGCCACCGCCAGCCCGCTGGCGCACACCGTCAACACCGCCGCCGTGCCCGTGCCGGGCGGCGGCGGCAGCACGGCGCAGGTCGGCATCACCGGCGGCCCGGCCGGCTGCACCGTGAACACCCTGGGCCTGAGCGCGGCCACCGGCGCCGACAACCTGCCCGCAGGCGCCACCGCACCGCTGGGCGTGCTGCGCTTCACGGCCACGGGCTGCGCGGGCGCCACGCTCGCGGTGGCCATCACCTACCCCGGCGGCAGCCTGGCGGGGCTGGTGCCGCGCAAGTTCGGCCCCGCCACGGCCGGTGCCACGGCGCTCTGGTTCCCGCATGGCGCGGTCAGCGGCGACACGGTGAGCTTTGCCGTCACCGACAACGGCACGGGCGACAACGATCCCGCCCCCGGCGCCATCGCCGACCCGCACGCCATGCTGCTGCTGGCCGCCGCGCCCGCCGGCGCGCAGGCGATTCCGGCGCTGTCCGAAGGGGGCTTGCTGCTGCTGTCGGCCCTGCTGGCCCTGGTGGCGCTGTCAGCGGGCCGCGTGGGAAGGCGGGTGGTGTGAATCACTTCTCTTTTTGTAGCTGCTGGCGCTTGATGGGTGGGCGCTGGAGGCAATTTTTTGCATAGAACCCTGGCAGGGCCTTGTCCTCAGTTCTGAGGACATACAAAAGCGGCAGGCAACGGCAACATGGCGCATCTTCATCGCCACCAGCCCACCCATGCCATTCCCCTCCACCACCGCCCGCCTTGCGGGCCTGCTGCTGGCCGCCGCGGCTGCGCTGCCGGGCGCGGCCCCTGCGCAAGTCCTGTACGAAGGCTTTGACGACACCTTCACGCTATCGGGCAATGGCTGGGTCATGCAGAACAACAGCGCCCCGGTGGGCGCCATGGGCTGGTTCCAGGGCACCCCCATCTCTGCCTTGCCGGACCCCGGCCCGTTCGACGCCTACAGCGGCGCAGCCAATGCCTACATAGCGGCCAACTTCAGGAACACGGGCAGCAGCGGCACCATCAGCAACTGGCTGGTCATGCCGAACCGCACACTGAGCAATGGCGACGTGCTGACCTTCTACACGCGCAAGCCGGTCCCCAACCCAACGGACTACCCCGACCGCCTGGAAGTGCGCATGAGCACGCAGGGCGCCAGCACGGACGTGGGCACCACCGCCACCGACGTGGGAGACTTCACCACGCTGCTGACGAGCATCAACCCTGGCCTGGCGGCGGGCGGCTACCCCGCCGCCTGGACGCAGTACCGCATCACCGTGTCCGGGCTGGCCGCCCCCACCTCGGGCCGCGTCGCGTTCCGCTACTTCGTGACCGGCGCCGGCACCTTCGGCGCGAACGGCGACTACATCGGCATCGACGACGTGACGCTCTGCCCCGCCCCCGCCATGACGGCCACCGGCACGCCCGCCAACGGCACGGCCGGGGCCGCTTATGCCTACACGCTGGCGCAGGCCGGGGCGGTGGGCGGGTCGTCCTTCGCGGTCGCGGCGGGGGCGTTGCCGCCGGGTCTGGTGCTGTCGGCTGCAGGCGCCATTTCCGGCACCCCCACGGCCACGGGCACGTTCAGCTTCACGGCCACGGTGACGGACAGCCGCCACTGCTCGGCGTCGCTGCCCACTTCCATCACGGTGCAGGCAGGCAAGCCGCCCCCGCCGGCCAGCGCCACCGCCACCGCGGGCGACGCCGAGGCGACGGTGGACTGGAGCCCGGAACGGTGGGCGGACGCCTATGGGGCCCCCATCACCAGCTACACCGCCACCGCCGTGCAAGACCCCGCCAGATCCTGCACCGTGACCGGCTCCGGGCACAGCTGCACCGTGGCGAACCTGGCCAATGGAGCAAGCTACACGTTCCGCGTGGTGGCGCACAACGGATCCCCCACGCAACCCGATTCGGACGCCGCCGTGACCAACGCGGTCACGCCCCTGGGCGCGCAGAGCATCACCTTCCTCCCCGCCACCATCCCCGCGCAGGCTGCGGGCACCACGCTGACCCTGGGCGCCACGGCGACGTCGAACCTGCCCATCACCTACAGCGCCACGGGCGCGTGCAGCGTGGCGGGCAGCGTGGCCAGCTTCAGCGGCGCGGGCTCGTGCACGCTGACGGCCAGCCAGCCGGGCGGCGGGGCCTGGGCGGCGGCGGCGCCCGTAGCGCGTACCTTTGCCGTGATGGCGGCGCCCACGCTGGCGCTGGCGGCCAACGCCAACCCCAGCGCACTGGGGGCCAGCGTCACCCTCACCGCCACGTTCGGCAGCGCCAGCAACCCCACGGGCACGGTGAGCTTCAGCGCGGACGGCCTGCCGCTGGCCTGCGCGGCCCCGCCCGCCATCACGGGCAGCGTGGCCGCCTGCACCGTCAGCGGCCTGCTGGTGGGCGCGCACGCCATCACCGCCAGCTATGCGGGCGATGCCAACAACACCAGCGCCACGGGCGGGCCTCTGGCGCTGACGGTGGGCCAGGCCAGCCTGGCGGTGCCCGGCGGCGGCATGGCGCAGGCCAGCATCTCCGGCGGCCCGGCGGGCTGCACCGTGGGCAGCCTGGCGCTGACCGCCGCCGCCCCGGGCGACAACCTGCCCGCAGGCGCGACCGCACCGCTGGGCGTGCTGCGCTTCACGGCCACGGGCTGCGCGGGCGCCACGCTCGCGGTGGCCATCACCTACCCCGGCGGCAGCCTGGCGGGGCTGGTGCCGCGCAAGTTCGGCCCCGCCACGGCCGGTGCCACGGCGCTCTGGTTCCCGCATGGCGCGGTCAGCGGCGACACGGTGAGCTTTGCCGTCACCGACAACGGCACGGGCGACAACGACCCCGCCCCCGGCGCCATCGCCGACCCGCACGCCATGCTGATGCTGGCCGCCGCCGCGCAGGCGATTCCTACGCTGTCCGAATGGGGCCTGCTCGTGCTGGCGGCGCTGCTGGGGCTGGCAGCGCTGCGCAGGTTTCAAGCCAGATCGGCCTCCAGCGCTTGATGAGAAAGCGCTGAAAGCTATCAAATCAGGAGTTTTTTGCCGGATGCGCTAGCATTGCCAGTCCCATTGTCACGAGGCGCCCCATGACCACTGAAGCCCTGCTGGCCTACGCCCACTTTCTGGCCATCCTGACCATGACCGTCTTCCTGGCCAGCGAGGCGGCCCTGTGCCGCAAGGAGTGGCTCAACGCCGCGGTGGTGGAGCGCCTGGCGCGGGTGGACATGGTCTATGGCATCTCCGCCATCGCCGTGCTGGCCACGGGCCTGGCGCGCACCTGGTGGGGCATGAAGGGCGCGGGGTGGTACTGGTCGCAGCCCCTGCTGCACACCAAGGTCACGCTGTTCGTGGTCATCGGCCTGATCTCCATCGTGCCCACGGTGCGCTTTCTGCGCTGGCGCAAGCAGCTGCGCGCCACGGGTGCGCTGCCCACCGAGGCCGAGGTGCGCGGCACGCGCCGCCTGGTGATGATCGAGGCGCACCTGCTGGTGGTGATTCCGCTGCTGGCCGTGTTCCTGGCGCGGGGCGTGGGCACGCGCTAGAAAGCACAAAGCCCCGCGTGCGGGGCTTTGTTTGGGGGCCAAGGTGTGTCAGGCGGGCTTGTTGCTCAGGCATTCCTTCATGAAGGCCTTGCGCTCGTCGCCCTTGAGGGTCTTGGCCTTGGGGTCTGCGTTGCAGGTCTTCATCTTGGTCTGCTGCTTTTCCTGCTTGTTGGCAGACAGGCATTCCTTCATGAAGGCCTTGCGCTCGTCGCCCTTCTTTTCCTTGGCGTCGGCATTGCAGGTGGCCATCTTGCTTTGCTGCGCGGTGGGCGCCTTGGCCGGCGCGGAGGCCGCGGCAGCAGGCGCGTCGGCGGCATGGGCCGTGGCCAGGGAGAGGGTCAGGCCGATGGCCGTCATCAGGGAAAGCAGTTTCTTCATGTAATGCTCCTGCGGGTAGGGGGATGGACGGCCCGGTGGACACCGGGCCATTCAGCATAACGCCACAGCGGCGGGATGGGATGACGGGGCGCCCCCGTAGAATCCCCGCATGCTCTCCGTCAAACAGGAATTGCTCGCGGCGCTCGCCGGCGAGCTGGAAAAATTGTCGCCCGGCACTGCCGGGCGCGCTGCGTTCGAATCCCCCAAGGTGGCCGCCCACGGCGACTTCGCCTGCACGGCGGCCATGCAGCTGGCCAAGCCGCTCAAGCTCAACCCGCGCGCGCTGGGCGAGCAGCTCAAGGCCGCGCTCGAGGCCACGCCCGCGTTTGCCCGCTGGGTCGATGCCATCGAGATCGCCGGCCCCGGGTTTCTCAACATCCGCCTCAAGCCCACCGCCAAGCAGGAAGTGGTGCGCGAGGTCTTGGGTGCCGGAGACCGCTTTGGCTACCAGGCCGACAACGGCCAGCGCGTGCTGGTCGAGTTCGTCTCGGCCAACCCCACCGGCCCGCTGCACGTGGGCCACGGCCGCCAGGCGGCGCTGGGCGACGCGATCTGCAACCTCTTTGCCACCCAGGGCTGGAAGGTGCACCGCGAGTTCTATTACAACGACGCGGGCGTGCAGATCCAGACGCTGACCACCAGCACGCAGCTGCGCGCCAAGGGCTTCAAGCCCGGCGACGAGTGCTGGCCCACCGACCCCGAGAACCCGGCGTCCAAGGCGTTCTACAACGGCGACTACATCCAGGACATCGCCAACGACTTCCTCGCGAAGAAGACCGTCAAGGCCGACGACCGCGCGTTCACCGCCAGCGGCGACGTGGACGATGTGGAGTCCATCCGCCAGTTCGCCGTGGCCTACCTGCGCAACGAGCAGGACAAGGACCTGCAGGCCTTCAATCTGAAGTTCGACGAGTACTACCTCGAGTCGAGCCTGTACACCAGCGGCCGCGTCGAGGCCACCGTGGGCAAGCTCGTGGCCAACGGCAAGACCTACGAGCAGGACGGCGCGCTGTGGCTCAAGAGCACGGACTACGGCGACGACAAGGACCGGGTCATGCGCAAGAAGGACGGCACGTACACCTACTTCGTGCCCGACGTGGCCTACCACATCGCCAAGTGGGAGCGCGGCTTCACCAAGGTCGTCAACATCCAGGGCACGGACCACCACGGCACCATCGCCCGCGTGCGCGCCGGGCTGCAGGCGGCCGGCGTGGGCATCCCGCAGGGCTACCCCGACTACGTGCTGCACACCATGGTGCGCGTGGTCAAGGGCGGCGAAGAGGTCAAGATCAGCAAGCGCGCGGGCAGCTATGTCACGCTGCGCGACCTGATCGAATGGACCAGCAAGGACGCGGTGCGCTTCTTCCTCTTGAGCCGCAAGCCCGACACCGAGTACACCTTCGACGTGGACCTGGCCGTGGCGCAGAACAACGACAACCCGGTGTACTACGTGCAGTACGCCCACGCGCGCATCCAGTCGGTGCTGCGCGGCTGGGCCGAGCAGGGCGGCGGCGATGTGGCCTCGCTCCAGGGCGCGGACCTGTCGGCGCTCGAAGGCCCGCAGGCCCAGGCGCTGATGCTGCAGCTGGCCAAGTACCCCGAGATGCTCACCGCCGCCGCCGACGGCGAGGCGCCGCACGACGTGACCTTCTACCTGCGCGACCTGGCCGCCAGCTACCACAGCTACTACGATGCCGAGCGCATCCTGGTGGACGATGAAACCGTCAAGCGGGCCCGGCTGGCCCTCGTCGCCGCCACCGCGCAGGTATTGCACAATGGCCTGGCCGTGCTGGGCGTGTCGGCTCCGGCCAGAATGTAAGCAGTCACTATGAAGAAACAACAGACGGGTGGGACCATCATCGGCTTCATCGTCGGGGTCATCGTGGGCCTGGGGGCCGCACTGGCGGTGGCCGTGTACGTGACCAAGGTGCCGGTGCCTTTCCTCAACAAGGGCAACGGGCGGGGCGTGGACATGGATGCCGCCGAATCCCAGAAGAACAAGAACTGGGACCCGAACTCTCCGCTGTACGGCAAGAACCCCGCGCGTCCCCCCGCGCCGGCGGTGGCGGCGGCTTCCGCGCCCGCCTCCGCGGCGGCGCCCGAGGTGCGGGCGGCCGCCTCCGCGCCCAAGCCGGTTGCCAGCAAGCCCGAGGCGGCCAAGGCCGAAAGCAAGCCCGGCGCCGACCCGCTGGGCGATCTGGCCGTCGCCAAGGCCGCCGCCAAGGGCAACCTGGACCCGTTCGACTACTTCGTGCAGGCCGGGGCATTCCGCACCCAGGCCGATGCGGATGCCCAGCGCGCCAAGCTGGCCATGCTGGGCTGGGAGGCCCGGGTGAGCGAGCGCGAGCAAAATGGGCGGGCCGTGTTCCGCGTGCGCGTGGGCCCGTTCACCAAGCGCGATGATGCCGAGCAGCTCAAGGAAAAGCTCGACGGCGCCGGGGTGGAATCGGCCCTGGTGCGGGTGCAGCGCTGAACTGCCGCGCAGCGGGAGCTGAACTTTTTGCGGGGGCATGGCTCACATCCCCCAGACCAGAACCAGGAGAGTCTTTGCCATGAAACGCCGTGAGTTTTCTTTGTCCGCCGCCTCGGCGGTTGCCGCTTCCGCCCTGACGCTGCCAGTGGCCACCCCCGCGCTGGCCCAGGCCCGCCAGTTCAAGGAGGGCAAGGACTTCAAGCGGCTGGACAAGCCCGTGGCGCCCGATGCGCCCGCCGGCAAGGTCGATGTGATCGAATTCTTCTGGTACAGCTGCCCCCACTGCCACGCCTTCGAGCCCACGCTCGACGCATGGGTGAAGAGCGCCCCCAAGGACATGAGCATCCGCCGCATGCCCGTGGCCTTCAATGCCAGCTTCGTGCCGCAGCAAAAGCTCTACTACACGCTCGAAGGCATGGGCAAGCTCGACGCGCTGCACGCCAAGGTGTTCCGCGCCATCCATGTGGAAAAGCAGAAGCTGGCCAAGGACGACGAAATCCTGGCCTGGGTGACCCAGCAGGGGGTCGATGCCGCCAAGTTCAAGGAGGTCTACGGCTCCTTCACCGTGTCCAACCAGGTGCGCCGTGCGTCGCAGCTGCAGGACGCGTATGGCGTGGAAGGCGTGCCTTCCATGGGCGTGGCCGGCAAGTACTACACCGATGGCACCATGGCCGGCAACATGCAGAACGTGCTGCAGGTGGTGGAGCACCTGGCCGCCACGGCGAAAAAGGGGTGACGCCTCCTTGAAGGAAGCGTGGCCCTCGTGAGCCGCCTTCCTGCCCAGGGGGACGCACCCGGCGGCCCGGCAGCGCCGGCTCCACGGGTGCAGGCGGCGGCTTCCAAGCGCCGACGGCCTCGGATGCCCCAAGAAGAAGCCCGCGGATGCGGGCTTTTTTCATGGCGCACGCCGTGGGGTGGCTACAATGACCTGCAAGATTCGTGCCCTATGAACTACCGCATCCTCCCCCACCTCCTGCTTGTCGCCCTGGCCTGCCATCTGGGCGCGGCGCACGCCGAAAAGGCCGACCGCGCCAAGCCCATGAACATCGAGGCCGACGCCTTGCGGCACGATGAGCTCAAGCAGACCAGCGTGTTCTCGGGCCGCGTGGTCATGACCAAGGGCTCCATCGTGCTGCGCGGCGCGCGGCTGGACGTGCGCCAGGACGCCGACGGCTACCAGTACGGCGTGGTCACGGCCGAGGCGGGCAAGCGGGCCTTCTTCCGCCAGAAGCGCGATACCGTGGCGGGCGCGCCGGACGAGTTCATCGAAGGCGAGAGCGAAGTCATCGAGTACGACGGCAAGGCCGACAACGTGCGCTTCATCACCCGCGCCGAGCTGCGCCGCTACCGCGGGGCGGTCCTCAGCGACGAGATCACCGGCGCCGTGATCGTCTACAACAACCTCACCGATGTGTTCACCGTGGACGGCAAGCGCACCCCCGCGACCAATGCGGCGGGCGATGCGCCCGCGCCCGGCAGCCGGGTGCGTGCGGTGCTCGCGCCCAAGGACCCGCCCGCCGGTACCGCCGCGCCGGAGGCCGCGCCCCCGGCATCGGCGCCGGTGCTGCGCCCCAGCAACAGCCTTGGCGGCGGCTCCAAGTGAGCGCGCAGCCCGTCAGCCCCGGTCCTGACACCCAGGCGGGCAGCCGCCTGGAGGTGCAGCACCTGGCCAAGTCGTATGGCAGCCGCAAGGTCGTCAAGGATGTGTCGCTGGTCGTGCAAAAGGGGGAGGTCGTGGGCCTGCTGGGGCCCAACGGCGCGGGCAAGACCACCTCGTTCTACATGATCGTGGGCCTGGTGCGCAGCGACGCGGGCGACATCCGCATCGACGGCCATTCGGTGGCCCACATGCCCATCCACCGCCGCTCGCGGCTGGGGCTGTCCTACCTGCCGCAGGAAGCCTCCATCTTCCGCAAGCTCACGGTCGAAGAGAACGTGCGCGCGGTGCTGGAGCTGCAGCGCGCGGACGACGACGGCAAGCCGCTGTCGCGCGAGGCCATCGAAGAGCGTCTCACGGCCTTGCTGCAGGAGCTGCGCGTGGACCACCTGCGGGCCTCGCCCGCCATGGCCCTGTCGGGCGGCGAGCGCCGCCGCGTCGAGATCGCCCGCGCGCTGGCCACGCAGCCGCGCTTCATCCTGCTGGACGAGCCCTTTGCGGGCATCGACCCCATCGCCGTGATCGAGATCCAGCGCATCATCGGCTTCCTCAAGGCGCGCGGCATCGGCGTGCTCATCACCGACCACAACGTGCGCGAGACGCTGGGCATCTGCGACCACGCCTTCATCATCAGCGATGGCCAGGTGCTGGCCCAGGGCACGCCGTCCGAGATCGTGGACAACGCCGAAGTGCGCCGGGTGTACCTGGGCGAACATTTCCGCATGTAGACATGGCCTCCACGCTTGTCATTTCGTGTACTGCGCTGCCCCCCGAGGGGGCGTTCGCGCCTTGGGGCGGCCCGGCGGCGCGGTACGGTACCCCCACGCTCCCCGCTGCGCGTGGTTCGCTGCCCCCCGAGGGGGCCTTCGCGCCTTGGGGCGGCCCGGCGGCGCTCAATCAATGAAACCTGGACTCTCGCTGCGCGTCTCGCAGCATCTTGCATTGACCCCCCAGCTTCAGCAGTCCATCCGGCTGCTGCAGTTGTCCACGCTGGAACTCTCGCAGGAAGTCGAGCAGATGCTCGACGAAAACCCGTTCCTCGAACGCAACGCCGACGAGGCGCCGCGCGAGGAGTTTGGCCTGGAAGCCGCCGATACGCCGGCCCAGGCCGACGACTACAGCGCGGATGATGCTATTTTTTCAGGAGCTACCAGCGCAAGCAGTACCAGCGCTGAGGCTCAAAATGATGCTGAAACACCGAGCGCGGGCGCCGACGAGCCCGACTGGAGCGGCGACGGCACGGTGGAGATGGCGCCCAACGACGCCGAGTGGGGCGGCGACGCCCCCGCCCGCAACCGCAACGACGCCGAAGGCGACGAGGCCGACGCCACCGAGCTGGCCCGCACGCACGAATCGCTGACCGCCTTTTTGCACCGACAGGCGCTGGCGCTGCGCCTGTCCGAGATCGACCGCGCCGCGCTGCGCTTCCTGATCGAATCGCTCAACGACGACGGCTACCTGGAGGATCCGCTCGAAGAGCTGGCCATCAGCCTGGCCGGGCCCGACGACCTGGAGCAGATCGAGGAACTGGTGCACCGCTTCACCGTGGCACAGCGGCTGCTGCAGAGCCTGGAGCCCGTGGGCGTGGGCGCGCGCGGCCTGGCCGAGTGCCTGACGCTGCAGCTCAAGGCGCTGGCCGCCGACGAGGACAGCGACATCGACCCCGACACCGTGCAGACCGCGCTGCGCGTGTGCCAGCAGCCGCTGGAGATGCTGGCGCGGCGCGACGTGCGCCGCCTCACGCAGGCCTGCGGCGACAGCGAGGAGCGCACCCGCGCCGCCATGGCGCTGATCGCCCGGCTGGAGCCGCGCCCGGGGCGCCGCTTCGCCGACGTGGAGCGCAACATCATCATCCCCGACGTGATCGTGCGCAAGGCCGGGCGCGCCAATGGCCGCGACGGGCAGCACAACTTCATCGTGCAGCTCAACCCCGACGTGATGCCGCGCCTGCGCGTGCACGACATCTATGCCGGCGCCCTGCGCGGCCACAAGGGCGGCGAGGGCCACCAGGGCATGCAGCAGCGCCTGCAGGAGGCGCGCTGGTTCATCAAGAACATCCAGCAGCGCTTCGACACCATCCTGCGCGTCTCGCGCGCCATCGTGGAGCGGCAGAAGAACTTCTTCACCCACGGCGAACTCGCGATGCGCCCGCTGGTGCTGCGCGACATCGCCGACGAGCTGGGCCTGCACGAGTCCACCATCAGCCGCGTGACCACGGCCAAGTACATGGCCACGCCCATCGGCACCTACGAGCTCAAGTACTTCTTCGGCTCGGGCCTGGGCACCGAGACCGGCGGCAATGCGTCGAGCACCGCCGTGCGTGCCCTCATCAAGCAATTCGTGGCCGCCGAGAGCCCGACCAAGCCGCTGTCCGACAGCCAGATCGCCGAGATGCTCAAGGAGCAGGGCATCGAGTGCGCGCGCCGCACCGTCGCCAAGTACCGCGAGGCGCTCAAGATCGCGCCGGCGAATCTGCGCAAGGCGCTGTAGGCGCCGTGCGGGCGTGTGCGCGGCGCATGCGCCTGGTGGCCCGTTTTTCCGCTCCGTTGCCGTCTTTCCCCCTTACTTCGCCACCCCGTCCATGGCCCGCATCGTCTTCGACCTTCCCGCGCACTTCGGTTTCGCCACCGAAATGCAGATCTACATCAGCCACGTCAACCAGGGCGGGCACCTGGACAACGCGCAGCTGCTGAGCCTCGTGTCCGAGGCCCGGGTGCGGTTTTTCCAGTCACTCGGCTACCCCGAGGCCGACGTGGGCGGGCTGTCCATCGTGGTCGGAGACATCGTGGCGCAGTACAAGTCCGAGGGGTTCCACGGCGAGACCATGCGCGTGGAGATGGCGCCTGCGGACTTCAACCGCTATGGGTTCGACCTGGTCTTTTGCATGACCGAGAAGACCTCGGGCCGAGAGGTGGCGCGCGGCAAGATCGGCATCGTTTTCATCGGCAAGGCCGGCCGCAAGGTGGCGCCGATCCCGGACTCCATCCGCCAGTTGCTGCTGGCCCGTGCCGGCGCGCCGGATTCACACGCACTTTCCGAGCGCGTATCCTCACCATCGTCATGAATCAACTCCAACTTTTTCTCCCTTGCGCCGCCGGTGTGGAGGGCTTCCTGGCCGACGAGGTGCATGGCATCACCGGCCTCACGGGGCAGGATCTGCTGGTGGGCCGGGGCGGCGTGCTGCTGCGCGCCTCGTGGCGCGACGCGCTGCTGCTGAACCTGCACAGCCGCCTGGCCCAGCGCGTGCTGGTGCAGCTGGCGCACCGCCCGTACCGCTCCGAGAACGACCTCTACGCCGCCGCCAGCGACGTGGCCTGGGAAATCTGGTTCACCACGCGCCAGACCTTCAAGGTCGAGGTGACCGCCCAGCACAGCCCGCTGCAGAGCCTCAATTTCGCGGGGCTCAAGGTCAAGGACGCGGTGGCCGACCGCTTTCGCGCCAAGAGCGGCGTGCGCCCCGACGTGAACACGCAGTGGCCCGACGTGCGCATCCACCTGCACCTGACCACCGACGAAGCCACCATCTACATCGACACCTCGGGCGAGCCGCTGTTCAAGCGCGGCTGGCGCGAGGACAAGGGCGACGCCCCGCTGAAGGAGACCCTGGCCGCTGCCATGATCGCCGCCAGCGGCTGGGACCCCCACGGCGACAACCCCCAGCCGCTGTACGACCCCTGCTGCGGCAGCGGCACCATCGCCATCGAGGCCGCGCAGATCGCCTGCCGCATTCCGGCGGGCAGGCTGCGCCGCTTTGCGTTCGAGAAACTGCTGCCCTACCAGGCCCATGTCTGGTCTGCTATTAAAAATGAAGCTGAAGGCGCAATACAGACAAGCGCTGTACCTATTTTCGGCAGTGACGTCGCCTTCCGGATGGTGGATTTCGCCGAGCGCAATGCCGAGCGCGCCGGCGTGGCGGGCGCCGTGCAGCTGCGCGGAGGCGATGCGCTGCAGCGCATGCCGCCGTGCGAGCAGCCCGGCGTGATGCTCCTGAACCCCCCGTACGGCGAACGCATCGCCGCGGCCGGTGCCGCGGGCCGCAATGCCAGCGAGCGCGCGGCCGACCGTGCCCAGGGCCTGGCCGTGGGCCGTGAAGAAGCCCATACCGACGATGGCGGCGAGTTCTTCAGCCAGCTGGCCGCGCACTGGAAGAAGAACTACAGCGGCTGGACGGCCTGGATGCTCACGCCCGACCTCAAGCTGCCCGGCAAGATGCGCCTGAAGGAGTCGCGCCGCGTGCCGATGTGGAACGGCCCCATCGAATGCCGCATGTTCCGCTTCGACATGATCAAGGGCGCGGTGCGCGACCGCGGTGCCAAGGCGCCGCCCCAGGCGCCCGATGCCGGCGGCCCGCGCGATGCGGGTTGAGCTTTCGCTGCCCGCCGAGGCCGCTGAGGGCGAGCCCGCGCGCCCCGTGGTGGTGGACACCAACGTGGCGCTGGACCTGCTGATCTTCAGCGACCCGCGTACCGCGCCGCTGCGCACGCTGCTGGCCCAGGGGCGCCTGTCATGGATCGCCACGCAGGTCATGCGCGATGAGCTGGAGCGGGTGTTGGCCTACCCGCACATCGCAGAGCGCATGGACTACTACCGCGTGGACGCGGCGCAGGTGCTGTCCGCGTTTGATGTGCAGGTGCAGCTGGTGGATGTTGCGCCCAAGGTGGCCTATGTGTGCAAGGACGCGGACGACCAGAAGTTCATCGACCTGGCCGCCGCGCACCGGGCGATTTTGCTGAGCAAGGACAAGGCGGTGATTTGTATGCGCAAGCGGTTGTTGAGCTTGGGCGCGGATGTGGCGACGGAGTTGGTGCTGGAAGAAGCGTCCGTCGCTGCAGTGGCTTGATGCGGCCGTCACTGGAAGGATCGGTATGGGACCATTGGGTTTTCTAGTCCTCTCAGGCTTCTTCGCGTACCTTGCATTCGATGCGCGTCAGTTCGAGCGAACGTCGGACCATACGATCTGGGCTGTACCGCCATCTTCTGGTCGGGCTGTCGGAGTGGACCCCCTGTCACGCGCTGAACAGGAGGGGCTGCAGGCGAACAAGTTCACTGCCATCGGTGGCATTCCTGGCCTCTGCTGGGCCTTTGTTGTGCTCTCGCTGGGGTGTCTAGGCGTGGCCATCTGGCTGTGGTTCGTCTAGCGCTTCTGAAGATCCAGTCTCCCTGCCCGGCGACATCAAGGTGCGAGTACCTTCTTCATGTACACCAGCTGAAAGCCCTGGATGTAGTTGTCGATGTGTCCGAACTCCTCATAGCCCTGCTTGAGGTAGAAGCCCCGCGCTTGCCATTCAAAGGTGTTCAGCGTCGCGCTGTGCGCACCCAGCTCGCGGGCTTTCTGTTCCGCTGTGGCTAGCAGGTTTCGGCCCAGCCCTTGGTGCCGGGCCGATTCGTCGACAAACAGAAGTTCCACATTCAGCCACTGCAGAAACACGAATCCGCGCAGCCCGCCCAGCAATTCACCCTTGGTGTCACGTGCGCTCACCCACACTGGCTGCGTCTGGCCGTATTCGCCAACAAATCCGTAGTTGAACTGCCGCATCCGGCGGCCGAGGACGCCGGAGTGGACTTCTTCTGCTGTGGGGGTGTAAATCTCATAGTCGTTCATCGCGCTAGTCTTGTCATGCCAACAGGTCATACGCCGCCCGCACCCGCTGCAAGTCCCGCCCCAGCTTGCGGCTCGCAGGCAGTTGCCGCATCCACCCCATCCGGCGAACGCTGGTCGCCAGCACCTCCCGCATCTCCGTGCTCCCCTGCGCCACCCACGCCGCCCAGCGCTCGCGCCCCTCGCCCAGCGTGCCGCTCTGGTGCAGATAGATGGCCGTGGAGTGCGCATAGCACAGCGCATCGCGCACATGGCATACCGGCAGCGGCAGCACGGACGCAGGATCGTCCTCGAAGTCGATGCAGGCCACTTCGCCATCGGGGCAGCGCACCAGGTTGCGCGCAAAGGCCTGGCTCAGGCACGTGCCCTGGCGGTGCACATGGGCGAGTGTGTCCAGCCCCTGTTGCCACAGCGCCAGCACGGCCGCCGTGTCGCCCGCCTGCACGGCATGGTCGATCTCGTTGCCCAGCGAATGGGTCTCCTCCCCCGTGCGGCCCAGGTGCCGCATCGCGAAGCCATCTCGCTGCGCGGCCAGCACCACGGGCACGCGCACACCCCGCGCCGCCAGGTCCGTGAGGCGCCGCACCTCGGTGGCGATGGCGGCGGTGCCGCCGGGGTTGGGCACGGGGCGCAGCACCGGGAGCCGCAGCAGGCCGGCCAGCGCGGCCATGGCGCGGTAGCGCCCCGTGCCGTGGGGCGCGCCCGCGCGCTTGATCCAGATCTGTTCGCCGCCCAGCACGTGGGCCATCACGGCGTGGGGCTGCGTGGCCAGGTGCTGCTGCAGGAAGGCGCCGTAGTCGGCGGTGGCCCCGGGGGTGTCCATCGTCATACGGCCGCGTCCCCTGCCACCGCGGCGGCGGTGCCTGCCGCCGCCGCATGGACCAGCTCCACATGGTGCGGGATGGAGGGCTCCAGCGCGGGCTCGCTGGCCTGGAAGCTGTGCGCGCTGGCCAGGGGCCAGTACAGGCGGAACACGTTGTGCTGCGCGTCCAGCGGGCCCAGCAGCGCGCCGGGCAGCATGCGCGTGATGAGGTTGGACAAGAGGCGCACCTCGGTGTCGCTGATGCGGCGCACGATGTGGTGGGCCGTGATGTCCTTGGGGTGGGTGAGGCCGGCGGCCTGCACCAGCTCCTGCAGCGCGTGCAGCGTGCTGCGGTGGAACTGCGCCACGCGCGTGGCCTTGTCGGGCACCACCAGGGCCTGCTGGCGCAGCGGGTCCTGCGTGGTCACGCCCGTGGGGCAGTGGCCGGTGTGGCAGCTTTGCGCCTGGATGCAGCCCAGCGCCATCATGAAGCCGCGCCCCGCGTTGCACCAGTCGGCGCCCAGCGCCATCATGCGGGCGATGTCGAAGGCGCTGATGACCTTGCCCGCGCAGCCGATGCGCACGCGGTCGCGCAGGTTCACGCCCACCAGGGTGTTGTGCACCAGCAGCAGGCCCTCCTGCAGCGGCGCGCCCACGTGGTCGCTGAACTCCACCGGGGCCGCGCCGGTGCCGCCCTCGGCGCCGTCGACCACGATGAAGTCGGGCGTGATGCCCGTGACCAGCATGGCCTTGACGATGGCGAACCACTCCCACGGGTGGCCTAGGCAGAACTTGAAGCCCGTGGGCTTGCCGCCCGAGAGCGTGCGCAGCCTGGCGATGAACTGCATCATCTCCACCGGGTTGCGGAAGGCGCTGTGGCTGGCGGGCGAGATGCAGGCCTCGCCTTCCTTCACGCCGCGCGCGGCCGCGATCTCGGCCGTGACCTTGGCCCCGGGCAGCACGCCGCCGTGGCCGGGCTTGGCGCCCTGGCTCAGCTTCAACTCGATCATCTTGACCTGCGGGTCGGTGGCGTTGGCCGCAAAACGCTCTTCGCTGAACGTGCCGTCGGGATTGCGGCAGCCGAAGTAGCCCGAGCCGATCTCCCAGATCAGGTCGCCGCCGTGCACGCGGTGGTGCTGGCTGATGCTGCCCTCGCCCGTGTCGTGCGCGAAGCCGCCCTTCCTGGCGCCCTGGTTGAGCGCCAGGATGGCGTTGGCCGACAGCGCGCCAAAGCTCATGGCCGAGATGTTGAACACGCTCGCGTGGTAGGGCTGGGTGCAGGGCGAGACGGACCGCGATGGCGCGTCCGGGCTGCCGCCGATCCACACGCGAAAGTCGTGCGACGGCAGCTGCGTGGGCGCGAGCGAGTGGTTGACCCATTCGTAGCCCTGCGCGCCCACGTCCAGGTGGGTGCCGAAGGGGCGGTTGTCCGGGTCGCCCTTGGCGCGCTGGTACACCAGCGAGCGCTGCGCGCGCGAGAACGGCGCGGCCTCGCTGTCGCTTTCGATGAAATACTGGCGCACCTCGGGCCGCACGTATTCGAGCATGAAGCGGATGTGGCCGATGACCGGGTAGTTGCGCAGGATGGCGTGGCGCGACTGCTGCAGGTCGTACACGCCCACGGCCACCAGGGCGGCGAACACCAGCACCACGGGCAGTCCCACGCTAAAGGCCACCAGCGCGAACAGCGACAGCAGCAGCCCGAAAACGCACAGCGCGAAGGCCGTGTAGCGCACCGGGTACAGGGAGTTGAGTTGGTGGATCATGGGGGTCCTGATTCTGCGGGATGCCGGGCGCCAGGCGGCGAGAGGGCTACACTGGCCGCCTTTTCGCAGGCCCGGCCGCAAGCGGCGGACCTGCGCAGCATCATAGAAGTAAAAAATTGTTCTTCTTCGCCCCTGAGCGATTGACCGGAGCCCTGCCATGACCGATACCACGCCTGCCGCCGCCCCCCTGGGGCTGGGCCCCGACGAACTCGAAGAGATCGACAACATCCTGGACGACCTGCGTTCGCGCGGCGAGGAAATCCCGCAGTGGGAGTTCTGCGACGGTTTCATGACCGCCGTGATCTGCAGCCGCCGCCCCATCGCCCCCGCCGAATACCTGCCCATGCTGCTGGGCGACGGCGCCGAGCTCGATGTGGCCGAGGGCGAGCCCCTGCCGCTGCTGCCCGCCTTCGCGGATGCCGCCCAGCAGGCGCGTTTCCTCGCGCTGTGGGACCGCCGCTGGAACGAGATCGTGGCGCAGCTGGACACCAAGGTCGAAACGCTGGATGACGACCGCACCTTCCAGCCCGAGGCCATGGACATGCGCGGCGCGGTGGCCAGCCTCACCGACGAGCAGCGCGCGGAGATGGGCGACGACCAGGAAATCCCGTCCTTCGGCCAGGTCTGGGCCCTGGGCTTCATGTTCGCCGTGGAGAACTGGCCCGAGGACTGGGCCGCCCCGCGCGACAAGGAGGCCGCCCGGTGGCTGGACGACGCGCTGGACAGCATCGTCGCGCTGACCGAGGACGACACCGGCAAGCCCGAGGTCTGCATGTACAGCGAGGACGGCCCGCCCAGCACCAGCCAGGCGCGCGTCGAGGCCTTCGGCGAAGCCATCTGGGCCGTGTACGACCTGCGCCAGATCTGGAAGAGCATGGGCCCGCGCGTGGAAACGGTGCGCAAGGCCCCCGAGCCGGGCCGCAACGACCCCTGCCCCTGCGGCAGCGGCAAGAAGTACAAGAAGTGCCACGGGGCGGCCTGAGTTCCGGTCTCCATGGGCTGGATTGCTATTAAATGAATAGCAATTGGCGCTTGTCACGCAGGCGCCACGGCCTTTTTTGATTTGAAACCCGCGCACCGCGCGGGCTGCTTCTCAGGCCGCCCGCAGCCCGCCGATGCGCTGGCGGCGCACGGCATCCAGCGCGTCGAGCACCTCGGTACCGTGCGCATAGCCCTGCTGCACGATCTGCTCGAAGCGGTTCCACTGCAGCATGCCCACGCGGTCCATGGGCGGGTTGAAGTACAGGTCGGTGAGCTGCTGCGACTGGCGCTGGCGCGACATGCTGTACAGGATGGTCACGTTCATCAGGTAGCTCGCCAGCGACGGCAGCCGGTAGCGCCGCTTGGCGCGCGGCCGCAGCTTGTCGCGCAGCAGGGCCCAGCTCGTGGGCACGTCGTCCAGGTCGATGCGCCGGGGCTTCCTGAAGTTCAGGTCCACGCCGATCACCGTGCCCACGCCGCGCATGCCGCGCATCACGTCCACCGGAAAGTTGTTGAACGTGCCGCCGTCGCACAGCAGGTCGCCCTCGTGCACCACGGGCGGCAGCGCGCCGGGAATGGAGATGCTGGCCAGCAGCGACTTCACCAGGCTGCCCCGGCGCACGACCTGCTCGCTTGCCTTGGAGTAGTTGGTGGCCACGCAGTAGTAGTTCTTCCACAGGTCCTCGATCTGCGCGGGGAAGCCCACCAGCCGCTCCACGGCCGCGTGCAGGATGTGGCGCAGGCGCCGGCCCTTGATGAGCGACAGCAGCGGCAGCAGGTTGAAGTCGCCCGTGGGGTTGGTGCGAAAGGCCTCGCGCGCATTGGCCATCACGGCCTCCAGCGGCTGGTCGGAGGCGACGTACGCCGCCATCACCGAACCGATGCTGGTGCCGCCCACACAATCGATCTCCACGCCTTCTTCCTGCAGCGCGCGGTAGACGCCCAAGTGCGCGAAGCCGCGCGCGCCGCCACCGGCCAGCACCAGGCCCACGGCCGTGCGGCTCTGGATGCGGGCCAGGCGCGCCATGTCGCGGTCGAGGGCGGGGCGCACGTGCAGATGGTCGGCCACGGGGCGGCGGTCCAGCCAGCGCTGGGTGCCTTGCGGGCACCGGGTGCCGGCCGGGTGCAGCAGCACCAGGATCTCGGCGGCCTCGGCCAGCGGCGCGCGGCGCAGCAGGCACTGCTCCTCGATGGCGTGGAGGGCGGGCTCGGCCTGCGCGTCGGCCAGCAGCAGCAGCTCGTCGCAGTGGCGGCTCACGCGGCGGGTCCAGGGCGTGGGCTCGGGGTCGGCCACCAGCAGCACGAAGTCGTTGCGCGCCTCGATCTCGTCGAGCAGCATGGCGATGCGCCGGTTGGCCGTGGCGTCGGCGCCCTCGCGCTGCGCGATGCCGGCCTCGCGCAGTTCGGCGTCCACCGTGGCGGAATCCACCACGCGCACGCGGCCGATGAGGCCCAGCTGGCGTGCCATGCCCTGGCCGAAGCCCTGCAGGTCCACCCCGGCGCTGATCGGCAGCAGCCCCATGGCCACGGGGCGCTCCAGCGCGGCCACGTTGGCGGCCGTCCCGGATTGCAGGCGCTGGATGATCTGGCGCGTGAGCGCGATGGACACCTGCGCGCTGCTGGCCAGCAGGGTCTTGAACACGTCCTTGGTCAGGCGCACCAGCACCGAGTCGCGCACGGCCACCACGGTCGCGGCGCGGGGGGCATCGGTGAACAGGCTGATCTCGCCGATCACCTGGCCGCGCCCCATGTCGGCCACGCGGCGCTGGTGGCCGTCGTCGCCACGCACATAGGCGCGCAGGCGGCCGCTCACCGTGAGGTACATCGATTCGCCCGGCTCGCCCTGCGCCATCAGCGTGCTGCCGCCGGGCACCTCCACCCATTCCAGGTGGGCCCGCAGCAGCTCCAGCGCCTCGGGCTCGATGCCGTGCAGAAAGCTGCGCAGGTGCTCGGTGAGCAGTTGGTTCTGGGTGGCGGTGAAAGGGGGCATGGTCGCGCAATCGGCAGGGCTTGTTTTGGGGGGGCGCTGCGGAAAACGGGGTGCCTGCGCACAGGCCTTCGCAACGGATTCCGCAGCTGCGAAGCGGCGGATTCTAGGAACGCCGGAGCCCCTGCGCGTGCCCGGCGGCAGGCGCCGGCCGGGGCCTGCGTGAACAAATGCACGCCTGCCGCGGCGATTGTGGTCCGTGCCGGCCCGGGCCCGCGCCGTCAGCGCATGAAGGCGCGCAGCGCGCCGGCCGTGGCCTCGGGCAATTGCTCGGGGATGAAGTGCCCGGCGGGCACGGCCTGGCCGGTCACGGCGCCCGCGCACTGCGCCTGCCACAGCGCCAGCGGATCGAACAGCCGGTGCACCACGCCGTGCTCGCCCCACAGCACCAGCGTGTCGCAGGCGATCTTCTCGCCCTGCGCGCGGCCCGTGCGGTCGTGGTCCAGGTCGATGCCCGCGCTGGCGCGGTAGTCCTCGCACGCGGTGTGGATGGCCTCGGGCGTGCAAAAGCAGCGCTCGTAGTCGGCCAGGGCCTGGGGTTCGATGTGGGCCAGGCCCGCGCTGCCCCAGCCGCCCAGCTTGGCGTGCAGGTAGGCGCGCGCGTTGCCGCCGATCATGGTCTCGGGCAGCGGCGCGGGCTGGATCAGGTGGAACCAGTGGTAGTAGGCCCGCGCGAAATCCATGTCGGTGCGGGCGTACATGTCGAGCGTGGGCGCGATGTCGATCACGCACAGCCTGCGCACGCGCGCCGCGTGGTCCAGCGCCAGGCGGTGCGCCACGCGGCCGCCCCGGTCGTGGCCGCACAGGAAGAACGCCTCATGGCCCAGCGCCGTCATGACCTCGGCCATGTCCTGCGCCATCGCGCGTTTGCTGTAGTTGGCGTGGCCGGGCAGGCCGGGAGCGTGCGACGAGTCGCCATAGCCGCGCAAATCGGGCATCACCAAAAAGTAGTCGTGCTGCAGTTGCTGCGCCACGCGGTGCCACAGCGCATGCGTTTGCGGAAACCCGTGCAGCAGCAAGAGCGGCGGCCCCTCGGCGTTGCCGCCCGTGCGCACAAAGATATCTGCCCCGCCCGTGGCGATACGTTGGGTGTTGAATCCTTGGAACCAGTGCATGGTGTGCGCCGCGAATGAGGTGCGCCCATGCTACACCGCAGCGCTGCAGCGCAAGAGCGCGCTGACGGTGGACGCGGTGATGGGTGCGCGCGAGGGGCGCGTTGGCGACCGGGTGCCCCACCTCGCGCCCCGGGCCGCCGCCGGATCGTCTTTGCTTACGTAAAGTTACACTGGCGGCCGGCGCGCGCGGTGGCACCCCGGGGTGTCCGCATGCAGCCGGCAGCAGCCTGGGGCGCGGTGCGCGGCAGCCCCGCGTGGCACCGGGTTTTTCCTCGCAGGTTCTGAATTCCACCGGTGGTTCGGCAAGGTGCTCGGCGCAAAAAAAGAAACAGGCCCTGTGGGCCGAAAAAGGAATGGTTGTGGGTACGACAGAGATGGCCTGTACAGGCGGGGCGGGGCTTGGGGTGGGCGTGATTTCAAGGGGGCGGGGCCGGCTGATGGCACGGCTGCTGCTGCCGTGGTGCCTGTGCCTGGCGGCACCGTTTGTGCTGGCGGCTCCGGCGATGGTATCGGTCGTGCCCAGCGACTCCCCGGTGTCGGGCGGTGACGCCTTTCATTTGACGGTGACCTACGACGTCGCCATGGACACCGCCGTCACTCCGGTCATCTCGTTTCCCACGGCGGGTGAAGACCCCGGGGCGTTTCTGGTGCCCACCACCTCGACCTGGCTCGATGCCACGACGTTCCGGCAGAACTATGGCACCGCCAGCATGGTCGTGAACATCAGCCCGGTGGACGTGGCGGTCAGCGGCGCGAAGGACGCCGTGGGCGCGGTCCAGTCCCCCGGCTTTCAGGCCGACGTGTTCGAGATTCTCTACATCCCTCCCCCGCATGTCGTCGACATGAAGGGTGTCGTCGATGGCGGCATCCTGGTGCACCCGGCCGGCAGCGGCCATGTCCTCACCGACGCCGACATCGGGAAAACCGTCACATTCGTTATCCGGTATGACATTGCCAGCGACTATGGCGGGTGCCCCAATGGGGTGCCGCTCAACTATCTGTGCACGAACCTGGTGTTCACCAACACGGGTGGCACGCCGCTCACGCTCGGCAATGTCACATCCACATGGGCGAACCGCAACCGCTACATAGTGACCTGGACGATTGCCGATGGCGACGAGCAGTTCGACAGCATCAACGTGCTGATCGCCGGCGGCGTGGGGCGCAAGGACGACCCCGACAACAAGAACACCGATTTCGAACTCACGGGCGTGTTCAGCATCGACACCAGGAACCCCAGCGTCCTGGCGGTCGCGCCCAGCACCGCCGTATTGCGCAGCGACCTGACCACGCAGCGGGGCGGCAGCATTCTGCGCGCCGGGGAGCTCTTCACGCTGACGATCACTTTCAGCGAACCCATGGACACCGCCAGCACGCCGGTGTTGAGCTTCCCCAACCAGCCGGGGCTGGCTGCCGTACTGACGCCCACGGGCGGCAGCTGGACGGACAGCACGCACTACGTGCAGAGCTTCACCGTGGGCGCGGGCAATCTGGTGCTCCCGGCGGTCGACGTGCAGGTGACGGGAGCGCGCGACGCCCACGGCAATCCGCAGAACCTGGGCCTGCTGTCGGGGGTGTTTGCCGTGGCTCTGGGGGCGGCCATGGCCGTGCCCACGCTTTCGTCGTGGGGGCTGGTGCTGCTGGCAGGTCTGCTCGGGCTGGCAGCGATCCCTGCAAGGCGGCGCGGTGTTTTTCGCGGCCGCGCATAGGCCGACCCGCCTGCGGGCGCCGTCTCGTGCGGATGTGCGTTCAACCGTATAGCCCAAGCGGAAGCCGCAGGCAGTGCGGTACCGCGGCAACGCGAATCAACGGCGTGAGACGGCGCAAGGCAACGCCGCCTCAGGCGGGCAACCAGGCCAGCAGCCGCTGCAGCGCATAGCGCACCGTGGCCGTGCGGATGGCGGCGCGGTCGCCCGCAAAGTGCTGCATCTCGCTGTGGGTTTCGCCATTCACGCACCAGGCAAACCACACCGTGCCCACGGGCTTGGCGTCGCTGCCGCCCGTGGGGCCGGCCACGCCCGTCACGGCCAGGCTGACCTGCGCCTGCGAATGGGTGAGCGCTCCGTCGGCCATGGCGCGGGCCACGGACTCGCTCACGGCGCCGTCCTGTTCGATCAGGGCGGCGGGCACACCCAGCATGTCGACCTTGGCGGTGTTGGAGTAGGTGACAAAACCACGCTCGAACCACTGGCTGGAGCCCGCCAGGTCGGTGCAGGCCGCCGCGATCATGCCGCCCGAGCAACTCTCGGCGGTGGCCAGCAGGTGGCTGTGTTTCAGCAGCCGCAGGGAAATTTGCGTCAAATTGGCCTCCAGCGCTGATGTATCAAGCGCCAGCAGCTCTTCATTCGATAGCGATGCGGTTGTCATAGGAACCTCCACAGTGCAATGGCCAGCAGCGTGCAGAAGGCTGCCACAAAGTCGTCCCACAAGATACCCCAGCCGCCGCGCCAGCCAAAGCCCTTGAACAGGCTGTCGGCCCAGCCCACGGGGCCGGGCTTGGCGGCATCGAAGAAGCGGAACAGCGCGAATGCCGCGAGCTGCCCCCACCAGCCCATGGGCATGGCCAGCCAGAGCACCAGCCAGAAGGCCACGATCTCGTCCCACACGATGCTGCCGGGGTCGGCCACTGCCATGTTGCGGGCGGTGGTGGTGCAGGCCCACCAGCCCACCACGGTGCTCCCTGCAATCAGCAGGCCCATGTGCCGGGGCGACAGCCATTGCTGCAGCACCAGGTAGCTCAGCCAGGCCCACAGCGTGCCCACGGTGCCCGGCGCCACGCGCGACAGCCCGGCGCCAAAACCCAGGGCGATGAAGTGGGCCGGGTGAGAAAACATGAACGCCACGGTGGGGCGCCGGGGGGCGGGTGTGTGGGCGGAAGGAGAGCTGGGGGTCATATCAACAATCAACGGTGCTTCGTGCAACCCACGGCGTATGGAGCTGGCGCGCACAAGGCCAGCGTACCTGTGAAACTGGCTTTGCCAGGCCACCGGGTGCGTCCCCTTCCCGCGCAGCGAGAGAGGGGTGACGGCGCGAGGCGCCTCAGGGGGGGGCTCATCATTTACTGGCGCTCTTGCAGCTCCACATCCTTGGGATACCGGATCGTGTGCTCGGCGCTGAACTGCGCCGTGGCGCCCGCGCCCAGGGCCTGCTGCCAGGCCACGGTGCCGGGCGTGCGGTTCCAGGCCATGTCGGCGGGCTGGGGCTGGTAGCGCGATTCGACCTCGATCTTCTCGTTGCGCGAGACCGGCGCGGCATGCAGCACCTGCAGCGTGATGCCGGTCTTGTGGCGGTTTTCCACGCTGTAGGCGCGGCGGGTCTTGCGCTCGGTGCGCGAGCCGGTGAAGCCCGTGCTGCCGGTCAGGTCCTGCGCGGGCTCGGCCCGCACCGTGACCAGTTCATCGCGGCCGAACGACAGGCTGGTGCTGCCCGCCGGAGCGCCCGGGCTGGGCGTGCCGAAGTCGATGCGCCCGCTGCCCACGAACGCGCCGTCGCGGTACAGGCCCGCCGGGCCCGCGGGCCACACGCCGGGCGGCTGGGCGATGTCGGCCACCAGGTAGGCGGCTTCTTCCACGGCGGGGGCCGTGCGGGTGATCAGCGTGGCGGGCGCGGCGTGGCTGCCCAGCGCCAGCGTCACGCGCTGGCCGCTCGATGGCACGGTGATGCGCTGCGGCACCGCGAATTCGGTGGCGAAACCCTTGTCGGTGGCGCTCACGTCGAACGTGGGCATGGCCTCCTCGGCCACATTGCGCGCGCGGGCCGCGGGCGCGGGGGCGGGCGGGGCCATGGCCATCATGGGGGCCGCCGCGGCCACGGGCTGCGGCGGCGGTGCCACGTCCAGCGTCCAGGCGCGCGGCAGGCGGCCCTGGGTGGCGCGGCCGGGCTGGCCGGTGGAAAGGGTCAGCTGCACGTTGCCCCAGTCCTCGCCGCTGTTTTGCGCCACCAGCGCCTGGCGCTCGACCAGCACCTTGGCTTGGCCGGCGTCCAGCGTGGCGCGGTAGGTGGGCTGCCAGCCCGGGCCGCGCACCTGGTAGGACAGGCGCAGCTCGGCCTCGCGCTCGGTGGCGAGGTTGATGGTGACGGACACCACCCGCGCGCGCTGGCTGGCCACGCGCTCGCGCTCGGCCACCAGGGGCTTGAGCGCCAGTTCCAGCGATTCCTGCTTGCGCTGGAGCTGGTGCGCGCGCGCAAAGCTGTCCTGCCCGGACTTGCGCAGCACCTCGGCCGTCGCGGTGATCTGCGCGGGTGCGGGGGCGAGGCCGCCGGTGCGGCCCGCCGCCGCCGCATCGCCGGGGGCGGGCCCCGCGTGGGCCACGCCGCGCAGGTAGCTGTCCACCAGCTGCAGCGCCGAGGCCTCGGCCTTCACGCCGGCGATCTGGTCCTCCAGCTCGCGGATGCGGCCGTCCAGGGGGCTGGCGCAGGCGGCCACCACATCGCGGTCTTCGGTGAGCACATTGAACTCGCCCACCCGCACGCCGGGGTCAGCGTTGATCTGCAGGCTTTGCGCATCCAGCGACGCGGGCAGGCAGGCCAGCGTGAGGCTGCGCGCGCCGGCGGGCACCTTGGCCACCCGCTCCACGGTGGCGCTGCCCGGATAGACAGTGACGCGCGTGATGCGCGAGGTGTCCTGGGCCAGGGCCGCCGGGGCCACGTTGCACAGCACGGCCAGGCCGGCCAGGCACGCGTGCCGCAGCGGGCGTGGAGCGCGCAAGCGCAGGGCGATGGGGAAGTGGATCACGGGGTTCCTCGGGCGCGGTGGACAAACGGAAATGGGATGCTAGCAGCCGTGTGGCGTTGCCGGATGCTCACAGCATCCCCGGGACCTCGTGCGCCAGGAAGTCATACACGGCGCGGATTCTGCTGCTGGTGCGGATCTCGCGGTGGACCGTGAGCCAGATGGGCAGCTCGGGCAGGGGCAGCAGGGGCAGCACGGCCACCACCTCGGGATCGGTGCGGGCCAGGTAGCGGCCGACGAAGCCGATGCCCAGTCCCGCGCGCACGGCCGCCCAGTAGGCCATGAGATCGTCGGTGCGGAAGGCGAAATGCTGGCGTTCCACCGGGTAGCCCATGGCCGCGAAGCCCTGCGGAATGTCCTCGTGCCGGTCGTTGCCGATCAGCTCGTGCTGAAGCAGGTCGGCCGGCTGGCGCGGCACGCCCTTGCGGCGCAGGTAGTCGCGGTGGGCGTAGGCGCCCAGGGTCACCGCCCCGATGCGCCTGGCCACCAGGCTGGCCTGGCTGGGGCGCACCATGCGCAGCGCGATGTCGGCCTCGCGGCGCAGCAGGTTGGTGACCTCGTTGCTGGCCACCAGCTCCACCTGCACCTCGGGCAGTGCCTGCCGCATGCGCGCGAGCACGGGGGGCAGCAGCGCGCAGGCCACGGGCTGGCTGGCGGTGATGCGCACGGTGCCGCTCACCCCGGCCTGCGCGCCCGACACGCTGCGCGCGAGCTGGTGCGCGCCGGCCTCCATCGCGCGCGCCGATTCGGCCAGCTGGAGCGCCGTGGCCGTGGGCAGCAGCCCGCGCCCGGTGCGCTCGAACAGCACCACGCCCAGCTGTGCCTCCAGCTCGGCGATGTGGCGGCCGATGGTGGGCTGGCTCGCGTTCAGCACGCGCGCCGCGCCCAGCAGGCTGCCCTGGTCGAGCGCGGCCAGGAAGGACTGCACCAGGCTCCAGTCGAAGGTCTGATTCATGGGGCGGCGGCGTGCTCCGGTTTCTGCGGGCCTTGCTATTCAAAAATGAATTGCTGATATGAAAAGTTAGGCAATTGTGTAGTTCGCCGCGCATTTCCACAATCACCCCATTCCTTCTTTTCACAAAGGCCCCCAATGACCACCAGCGCCACGCCCAGCACCGCCGCCCCGGCGGCTTCCACCGTGCTGATCCTTGGAGGCCGGGGCCGCCTGGGGCAGGCCGCCGCCCGCGCTTTCGCCCAGGCGGGCTGGCAGGTGCTGGCGCAGGTGCGGCCGGGCGCCCAGGGAGCGGCGCTGCCGGCCATCCCCGGCGTGTGGTGGCTGCCCGCGGCGGTGCAGGACACCCCCGCGCTGGCGGCGCAGGCCCGGGGCGCCCAGGTGGTGGTGCATGCGCTCAACCCGGCCTACACGCACAAGGCCTGGCGCGACGAGGCGCCCGCCCTCATGGAGGCGGCGGTCGCCGTCACGCGCACGCTGGGCGCCACGCTCATGCTGCCCGGGAACGTCTACAACTTCGGCGAGGGCATGCCCGCCGTGCTGCGCGAGGACACGCCCCAGGCCGCCACCGGCTTCAAGGGCCGCCTGCGCGTGCAGCTCGAGCAGCGCCTGGCCGCCGCCACGCGGGACGGCGGACTGCGGGCGGTGGTGGTGCGCGCGGGCGACTTCTTTGGCAGCGGCACGGGCAGCTGGCTCGACCAGGCCATCGCCAGGGAGCTGCCCCGGGGCCGCATCACCTGGCCCGGCCCGCTGGACGTGGCCACGCCCTGGGCCTACCTGCCCGACCTGGCGCGTGCCTTCGTGCGCGTGGCCCAGGAGCGGCATCGCCTGGCCGCCTTTGAATGCCTGCATTTCGCGGGGCACCACGCCAGCGCCCGGCAATGGCTGCACAGCTTCACGGCCATTGCCGCGGAACAGGGCTGGCTGCCCGATGCCGGCGCGCTGCGGGTAGGGCGGCTGCCCTGGCCGCTGCTGCGCATCGCGGGCGCCGTGGCGCCCACGTTCGCCGCGCTGGCGGCCATGCGCTACCTGTGGAGCATGCCGCACCGGCTGGACAACACGCGCCTGCGCGCGCTCATCGGCGATGAACCCCACACGCCCTTCGACCAGGCGGTGCGCCAGGCGCTCGCCGACCTGGGGCTGCTGGCGCCGCAGGCGCGCCGTGCCGCGCTGGCCTGACCCGTGTCTGCCTTTCTCACCCCTCCAAGGAGCGTCTCCATGCATCGCCGCAACTTCATTCGATTGGCCGGTGGTGGCACCATCGCCGCCGCCACGGGCACGCTGGCCGCGTGTGGCGTGGCCGGCCCGCACTACCCCGCCGAGGCGGTCGAGGCCTGGCAGGGCCCCGTGGGCGAGACCGAGGTGCGCCGCCGCGCCGTGGCCTACGCCATCACCGCGCCGAACCCGCACAACCTGCAGCCCTGGGTGGTGGACCTGCGCGAGGACGGCGTGATTACCCTGCGCACCGACCGCGAGCGCGTGCTGCCGCACACCGACCCGCTGGGCCGACAGATCCTGATCGGCCACGGGGCGTTCCTGGAGCTGCTGGTGCTGGCATTGGCGCAGCAAGGCGCGGGCAGCGAGGTGCAGCTGTGGCCGCAGGGCCCGCTGCCCGAGGCGCTGACCGCCTGGGACGACCGGCCCGTGGCGCGTGTCACCCTCCAGCCCGCGGGCCAGCCCGATCCGCTGTTTGCGCAGGTGCTGCAGCGCCGCACGCCCAAGAGCGACTTCGACACGGCCCGCCCCGTGGCGCCCGAGGTGCTGGCCGCGCTGCTGGCCAGCCAGCGCCCCGGGGCGCCGCTGCAGGCCGGGGGAACGGTGGACGATGCCCGCCTGGGGCCGCTGCGCGCGCTGTGCTGGGAATCCGCACAGGTCGAGCTGCTCACCCCGCGCACGATGATGGAGAGCATCCACCTCACGCGCGTGGGCCCCTCCGAAATCCTGCGCCACCGCGACGGCATCTCCCTGAACTCGCCCTTCGTGCGGGCGGTAGCGGCGCTGGGCATGTTCGACCGCACGGCGCCGCCCGCCGAAGGCAGCGCGGCCTACAAGAGCGCGATGGGCCGCTTCGAAGGCCACAGCCGCACGGCCATGGGTTTTGTGTGGATCGCGGGCGGTAACACGCGCGCCGACCAGGTCCAGGCGGGCCGGGCCTACGCGCGCCTGCAGCTGCGGGCCACGGCGCTGGGCGTGGGCATGCACCCCATGAGCCAGGCGCTGCAGGAGTTCGCCGAGATGGCGCCGCACTACGAGCGCGTGCACCAGCTGGTGCTGGGGCGGCCCGCGCCGCGCAGCGCGGACGATGCCACGGTGCAGATGTTCTGCCGCATCGGCTACCCGCAGGGCGAGGTGCCCGCCACGCCGCGCCGGCCGCTGGCGCAGTTCGTGCGCGCCTGAGCGGGGCGGTCGCCGCGCAAGGAAGGCCTGTTTGCCGGCTGGCTGGTTGGCTGGAGGGCCGGGGCGGCTTCCCGTTCCCGCCGGGCGGCGGCGTCGAACCGGGGCTTCGCGCGCGGCGCGTCAAGCGGGAAAGGGCGGCCCGTGGGGCTGCAGGCACATGGGCGTTTCGTCGAAGGCCAGCCAGCCCAGCGTGTCGCACAGCGCCTGCACCCACGCGGTGTAGTCGGTGCGCAGCGAGCAATGCATGGCCAGCGGGCCTTCGGAGACGTTCTCGGGAAGGTGGAACTCCACCCCGTGGCCCAGCACCGTGGCATGGCCCCAGGTGGGCAGGGCCCATTCCAGCCCCGGCAGCACCTGGGCGAGCGATGCCTTGATGTGCTCGATGTCGCGCAGCACCAGCACGGTGTCGGGCGAGAGGTCCTCCGTGCGCAGCGGCAGCCGGGCGGGTTGAAAGAACAGGTAGGTGTAGGCCATGGGGCGTGATGTTGCACGCTGCGGGCCTGGCGTTGCAAAAGCCCGCAGGGCGCCGCGTGAACTATTGCGCAGCGCGGCCGCTTTGGCGCCTGGCCTCAAGGCCCCGGGGTGCTGGCGGGCGCGGAAAGGTACTCCCGCACCAGGGTCCGCGCGCGGTGCAGGCGGCTCTTGGCCGCTTCGCGCGTCACGCCCAGGCGCTGGGCCATCTCCTCGATGGTCAGCTCCTCGAAGTCGCGCAGGAGCAGCGCGTCGCGGTAGAGGGGGGGCAGCGAGTCGATGGCCAGGGCCAGGTCGTGGCGCAGTTCGTGGTCGGGCCGGTGCGACCATGCCAGCGTGTCCTCCACCTGCGCCAGGGGCTCGGCCTTGAGCCACGCGAGCATGGGCCGCATGCACAGCCGCTGCACGATGCGCACCACCCAGCCGCCAAACGCCGCCACCTCGCGCAGCGCGCCCACCCGGCGGTAGACGATGATGAGCGCCTCCTGCACCACGTCGTCGGTGGCCGTGGTGGCCGCGCAGTGGCGCAGCGCATAGCGGCGGATGTCGGGGCGGGTCAGGCGCAGCAGCTGCTCCATCGCCACGGCGTCGCCGCTGCGCGCCGCGGGCAGCAGCTGGGCGAGCGTGGGTAGTGGTTGGGTCGGGCTCATCCTCTCAGTTCTCCACGGTGCATTGCGCCACCCGCAGCCCATGAGACCGGCGCGCTGGCTGCGCCTCCCAGCCCGCGCGCAGCGTGAGAGCGCGAAGCGACTCGAGGGGGGAATGTCTCATGTCATTCCACGGGCCTGCGGCCCACCATGGCGCAGGCGGGGCAGTAGCCCAACGCGCCGCTCAGGATGCTGCCGACGCCCGCGGCGGCCAGCGCCAGGCCCAAGGGGGATGCGGCCAGCCACCACAGCCCCGCAGCGATGAGGGCGACGCCCCCCACAACGCGCAGCAGGCTTTCGGGGCGGGTGATGTTCTTGCGGTACAGCATGGGAATTGGTTCCTTGGTCGGTTGAAGGAGGTGCCAGCACAGGGCGCCTCCCCCACCAAGAGCCGCTGGTTTCGCCAAAGGATTCATGGTCCGCGAAAAAAAGTGGCCGCCGGCCGCCGGGGCCAGTCACCGGAAATGGTCGAACGAGGCGTAGCGGTTGTCCATGGGCTGGCCCTGCGCGTCCAGCAGCTGCAGTCCGGGCTCGGCCCGCACGGTGCCGATGCGGGTGACGGGCGTGCCGCTGGCCTGCGACGCGGCGGCCACGGCGTCACGCCGTGCGGGCGGGGCGGTGAAGGCCAGCTCGTAGTCGTCGCCGCCTGCCAGCGTGCATTGGTGGATCAATTCCAAGCCAATTTGGCCGTTGGCGCTTGATGAGTAAGCGCTGTATGCTATCATTTTTGAAGTAGTGTGCGTGTCGATGCGGGCCCCGACGCCCGAGGCCTTGAGGATGTGCGACAGGTCGCCCAGCAGCCCGTCGCTCACATCCATGGCGCTGCTGGCCACCCCGCGCAGGGCCAGGCCCAGGGCCACGCGCGGGGTGGGGCGCTCCAGCCGCTGGCGCGCGCGGGCCAGCACGCCGGCGGGCAGGGGGGCGTGGCCCAGCAGGGCTTCCAGCGCCAGGCGGGCGTCGCCCAGCGTGCCGCTGACATAGATGTCGTCGCCGGCCCGTGCGCCGCTGCGCAGCAGGGCCTGGCCCGGGGGGACCTCGCCAAATACCGTGATGCAGATATTGAGCGGGCCCTGCGTGGTGTCGCCGCCCACCAGCGCACAGCCGTGGGCGTCGGCCAGCGCCAGCAGCCCGCGCGAGAAGCCCGCGAGCCAGGCCTCGTCCACCCGGGGCAACGACAGGGCGAGGGTGAACGCCAGCGGGCGCGCGCCACAGGCCGCCAGGTCCGACAGGTTCACGGCCAGCGCCTTGTGGCCCAGGGCCTCGGGGTCCACGTCCGCAAAGAAGTGGCGGCCCTCCACCAGCATGTCGCTGGAGATGGCCAGCTGCATGCCGGGCGCAGGCGCCAGCAGCGCGCAGTCGTCTCCCACGCCCAGGGCCACGGCGCCGCCGGGGCGCGCGGGGCGGGTGAAGTAGCGGGCGATCAGGTCGAACTCACCCATGGCAGGGCCTTGTGGTCATGGGGTGTGTGCGGTGTGGATGGTGGGCCGGGGAGGGCCAAGAATCAGAAAACATGTGCGGCAGCAAAAAAGAGCGTGGCATGGTGGTGCGCTAGCGCGGGTCAAACCACCGCGCCCAGTGGTCGATGCAGGCCTGGATCTTGGGCAGCCGGTGCCTGCGGGTGAGGGTGATGGCATGGATGGGGCTGGGCTGCAGGTCCACGCAGTCGGCGAGCACGGGCGCCAGCAGGCCCTGGCGTACGAGGGGCTCGGCCACCACCGTGGCCAGGCGCGCAATGCCCAGGCCCTGCAGCGCCATGCGCGCCGTGATGGCGGTGCTGCCCGAGCGCCAGTGGCCCTCGGCCACCAGCACGCGGGGTTCTCCATCGACGAGGAAGGGCCAATGGTTCAGGAAAGCCACCGCGCTGTTGGCGATGAGGCGGTGCGCGTGCAGGTCGTCGGGGTGTTCTGGCGCGCCATGGGCCTGCAGGTAGCCGGGCGTGGCGTACAGGGCGCGTGCCAAGGTGCCCAGCGGGCGCGCCACCACGGTGTCGGTCAGCGGGGGGCCGGTGCGGATGGCGATGTCGATGCCATCGCGCGCCATGTCGGCCATGCGGTCATCCACCAGCAGCTCCACGCGCAGTTGCGGGTGCTGCCGCTGCAGGCTGTCAAAGCTCGGAATCAACAGGTGCTCGGCCACGACCGAGCTGGACGCCACGCGCACCCAGCCACGGGGCTGGCCGCTCTGGTGGGCGAATTCGCCTTCCAGCTCGTCGAGCGTGCCCGTGATGCGGCGGCAGTAGTCCAGGAAGGTCAGTCCCTCGGGTGTGGGCGCGAGGCCATGCGTGGAGCGGTGCAGCAGCCGCGCGCCGCAGGCTTGCTCGATGCGCGACAGGGTGCGCGAGACCTGGCTCACCGGCGCGCCGCGCTCGCGCGCCACCGCCGAGAGCGAGCCCAGGTCGGCCACGCGCACGAACAGGTGCATGTCTTCAAAGCGGATCTCGCGCATGGGGCGATGGTAACGGCGGGGCCTTGCAATCCGCGCAAAACGGTCTTGCGCCGTGGGCCGTTTCCGCCGCGCCCGGGGCTGCCTACAGTGGCTTCAAGCCCTGCAAAACAGCCCTCGAAAGGAACCGCCATGCACCAGCCCATGCACCCCGCTGAGTACCAGAGGCTGCGCGATTGCGCCCGGCGCGACGCGCTGCGGCTGCGCCAGCAGGCCCTTCGTGACGCCCACGCCTGGCTGGCGCGCACTCTGGCGCGCGCGGGCCTTTGGGTTTTGCGCAGCGCCGGGCTGAACACGCCGTCCCCTGCTGCTCCCACCCCGCAAGAAAGGAAGACAACACCATGCCAACCCTCGTTCTGAAACTGGCCCCGCTGCAAAACCCCGAACGCTACCGGCAACTGGCCGGCGCGCTGACGGACCTCACGGTGGACCTGCTGGGCAAGCGCCGCGAGGTGACGGCGGCGGTCATCGACGACCTGCCCGCCGCGCGCTGGCACATCGGCGGTGCGCCGGCCGAACAGCCCACGGCGTTGCTGGAGATCAGCATCACGCAGGGCACGAACACGCAGGAAGAGAAGGCCGCCTTCATCCAGGCGGCGTTCGCGGAGCTGCAGCGCCAGCTGGCCGGGGACGGCGTGCTGGCCCCCGCCAGCTACGTGGTGGTGCGGGAGCTGCCCGCCAGCGACTGGGGCCATGGCGGGCGCACGCAGCGCTCGCGCCAGCTGGCGGTGCTGCCGGCGTGACGGCGGGGCTGCGCAGGATCAGGCCGTGGCGCCGCGAAAGCGCTGCGCCGCCTGGCGGCTGACCTCGGCCAGCAGTTGCTCCTCGCGCTGGCGCTCGCGCAGCCAGCGCGCATCGTTCTGGCCCGCTTCGACCTCGGTGCGCAGCATGTGCATGGCGCTCGATGCGCCTTGCACGGCGGCGTGGCCGGCGATCTTGTCCATGGTCTTGAGGATGTGCTCGCGCAGCGGCATGTGGTCGCCCGTGGCCGGGTCCACGTACACCGCGTCCATGCCGAAGCGGCAGGCCTGGAAGCGGTTGTAGGTGTAGACCAGGTAGTCGTCCTCGGTGGGCATGAAGGGCTGCTCGGCCAGGAACCAGGCGCCCAGCGACTGCACGTAGCCCGCCAGCGCGGCGGCGCGCTCGATGGTGAGCGGGGTGTCGAACACGCGGATCTCGATGGTGCCGAACTCGGGCTTGGGGCGGATGTCCCAGTAGAAGTCCTTCATGCTCTTGACCACGCCGGTGCGGGTCATCTTGTCGAAGTAGGCGGTGAAGTCCTCCCACGTGAGCGCCAGCGGGGCGCGGCCCGAGAGCGGAAACGCGAACACCGAGTTCAGGCGCGCCGAGTCGAACGCCGTGTCCTGTCCCTGCACGTAGGGGCTCGATGCCGACAGCGCGATGAAGTGCGGGATGTAGCGCGACATGCGGTGCAGCATGAGCAGCGCGGCGTTGGCATCGGGGCAGCCGATGTGCACGTGCTGGCCGAAGATGGTGAACTGCTTGGACAGGTAGCCGTACAGCTCCGACAGCTCGCGAAAGCGCGGCTTGTCGTAGATGCGCCGCTCGTGCCATTGCTGAAACGGGTGCGTGCCGCCGCCCACCACGGCGATGTTGAGCTTGTCGGCGCTTTTGACCAGCGCGTCGCGGATGGGCGTGAGCTGGCCCAGCACCTCGCTGCTGGAATGGCAGATGCCCGTGGAGATCTCGATCATGCTGTTCGTCATCTCGGGCACCACGCTGCCGGGCAGCGGGGTTTTCTTCATGAGGCGCAGCATGTCCTCGGCATAGGGGGCCAGGTCGTAGTCGTTGGTGTTGACGAGCTGCAGCTCCAGTTCGACGCCCAGCGTCAGCGGTTCGGAATGGTTGAAGGCTTCAAGACTCACGATGGGGTGTCTCCGTTGTGGCCACGGGTCGTCAGTGGCGCCCAGGGTTTAGAGCTCTCGCCCGCGCGGTAGATGGCCACGGTGGCGATCACGGCGCCCAGCACTTCCATGAGCAGGATGGCGGGCAGCGCCACGCCGGCGATCACATGGCCCGTGGAGGGCGAGGCGAGCACGAACTGCGAGGCAATCAGCAGCGCGATGGACGACATCGGCGTCATGGCGCAGCCCACCCACAGGGCCTGCTTCCAGCTGGCGCCGCTGCCCACGTTGCCCAGGGCGACACCCGTGGCCTTGGCCAGCAGGCGCACGGCGATCAGTGCCAGCACGACGCCCGCCACCGGCGCGCTCCAGTCCGCCTGGGCGGCCACGGTGGACACCAGCACGAACATCAGCATGGTCAGCAGCGAGGACGCATTGCCCAGCTGGCGCGGCCATGCCCAGGGGCGCGGGTTGAGCTGCTTGAGCAGCATGCCGCCCAGCAGCGCCGCCAGCGGCGCCGAACCGCCCATGTGCGCCGCCACGGCGGTGCCCGCCGCCACCAGCGCGAGGAACAGCATCGAGGTGTTCTCGCTCGTGGGGCTCATGAAGCGCAGCGCCATGCGCAAGACCAGCGCCAGCACGGCCGCCACCACGATGGAAACGCCCAGCACCACGATCACCGGGTACACGGTTTCCACCACGGTGAGGCTCTGGCGGTTGATCAGCTCGGCCTTCGCGCTGCCCAGCGTCAGCGCATACAGGGTGGACAGGGTGGTGAGCACGATGGCGCGCTCCGTCACCGGGCCGGCCGCGCGGGTGTCCGCCACCACGCGCGTGAGCACGGCGGGCGATGCCGCCAGGGCCACCAGCGCCAGCGGGCCGGCCACCTGCGGGGGCAGGTTCAGCCACACCAGCACCCAGTACACGGCAAAGTAGGTCAGCACGGATTCGGCAATGCTCTGCACCAGCACCATGGGGTTGTGGCGGAACCAGCGCAGCGGGATGCGGCCACCGCATTCAAAGAGCACCAGGGCGATCCCCAGCTCCAGCAGGAACAGGCCGATACCCTGCAGCGGCCACACGGCGCCGCTGAAGCCTGCGAGCCCGGCGGCGGTGCCCACCAGCGAGTAGCCCAGCACCTTGGGCAGGCCGGTGTGGCGCTGCGTGAGATAGCCCACCATGGCCGCCACCGCGAGCAGCAGCGACCATTGCACCGTGGGCAACCCGGCCGAGGGGCGCAGCCATTGCGCCCAGAAGCTCAGGATTTCATTCATGTTTCGGGACCTCTGCGTCAGACGGGCTGGCCCGTCGGTGTGAAGGAGCGGGCGCACACCGCCTCCGCGGGGGAAGGGGTGCGCCTGGCGTGGCCTGAATTTACAGGCGGAAACAAAACGTCTCTGTAGGACAGGGGCGGCGCTTGGTTCCACCCGCCGCTGCGCCTCAGGGCGCGGTGCGGCGTTCGGGCATGAAAAAACTCAGGGGCGCCGAACGCATGCGCGCGCGGATCGCCGCGTAGATGCGCGACCGGTCCACGCCGCTCACGTTCTGCGCGCGCAGCGCGAGGCTGAAGGCCAGGTAGAAACTGACGGTGACATTCAGCGCGCCCAGCAAGGGAAGCGACGCCACGGCCCACCAGAAGGCGGGCATGTGCAGCACTCCCAGGCCCAGCGCGGCGCTGGCCGCGCCCACCTGGCCTGTGGACAGTGTGACATGGCGCACATCCAGGGCCAGTCCGAAAAACCCTGCAAAGGCCGGGACGAGCCCCAGCATGAAGCCCAGCGAGATGTTGGCCGCGAAGCCCGAGAGGTTCTCGCGCAGGAAACGCGCCCAGCGGGCGGCCCGCTCCGTGCCCAGCATGCGGGTGATGCGCGGGTTGTAGTGCATGGCCGAGTCCAGGCGGTTGAGCACGAACCAGTTCTCGGTCCAGCCCGCGATGATGCTGGAGGCGAACAGCAGCACCCCGGTGAATGCCGCGAAGAGCAGCGACGGGCCCAGCAGGTGCAGGGACTCGAACACATGCGCTGCCTCGCGCTCGCTGATGGCCGGGCTGCCGGTGGCCAGCGCGATCAGCATGGCCAGCCCGAGCACCGCCGGGAACACCACGAACACATTGCCCAGCACGGCGGCCACCTGGGAGCGCACCAGGTGTGTGATCTCGTCCACGAACGACTCGATGGCGTCGCTGGCGCCCAGCTCCTTGAGCTTTGCGGCCATGGCGGGCGCCGTCATCGCGGGCTGCTTGGTCGCCACGGTCAGGTGCAGCAGCTGGATCAGCACGAACGTGACGGCGTAGTTCACGCCCGCCCAGAAGCCGCCCCAGAAGGCCGACAGCGCCAGCGCATAGAGGCCGAACTTGGCCAGCGTGGTGAAGGCCATGACCGCGCCGCCCCCTGCCGCCTTGCGGACCATGGCCCGGTACTCGGCCGCGGTGCGCGTGATGTAGTGTTCGCCGGTTTCCGCGCTGCGCTCGACCACCTTGGCCGCCAGCAGCGAGGAGTTGGACGCCAGCAGGGCGCGCAGGCTGCGCCGTTCCTGGCCCACCATCACCAGGCGCGCCATGAGCCGGGCGGCGGTGACGGACGGCTTGGGCGACAGCAGGCAGTCCAGCAGCTCGCGCACGCGCAGGATGCGCTCGCGCAGTTGCCGCAGGCGGAAGACCAGGCCCACGGAGATGCCGTTGTCCTCGAAATGGGTGTAGACCGTGGCGGCCGCGGCGCGGCAGGCCTCCAGCCGCTCGCGCAGGCGCTGCGCGGCCTCGTTGAGCCGGTCTGGCGTGCGCAGCGCATGCAGCACCTCCACGCGCAGGCTTTCCACGTCGCGGATCAGGGCATGAAAGGGCTGGGCTTCGCGGGCGGATTCGCTCATGCGCAGGCGCAGCTCGGGTGCGAAGCCCGTGGAGAGAATCTGTCCGGCGCAGTAGGTGATGGCATCCAGCAGGGCCCGTTGCCAGCGCGAGGGGCCCGGGTTGCCTTCGGTGCTGGGGGGCGCCAGCAGCGCCACAAGGCGGGTGAGCTGGGCTTCTTCCAGGGCCGACAGCCACTGCGCGTCGAACTCCCCGGGCAGGGCCAGCATGAACAGCTCGGACGCGTCGATGGTTTCAGGGCTGCCCGGCAGCAGCTTGGTGCGCAGGCGTTCGGCCAGCTCGCTGACCAGCGCGGTGCGGGGCGCGAAGCCGAAATCCGCCAGCAGGGTGGTGATGTCCACCTGGTCGACCAGCGTGGCCCACCACGCCTGAAGCCGCAGCTGGATGTCGGGCCGTGCCTGCACCGCATCCAGGAAGAGCTGCACGCGGCCCACGGCGGAGGCCACGGAGTCGCGCTCGCCCCGCACCCAGTCCAGCAGGTGGATGAGCCACAGGTGGCGGTGCGCGAGATCGGCTGCCGGATCCAGCGCCGACAGCAGGCTGGCCAGGTCCGGGGTGGTCTTGCCACGCTTCAATGCAGCACCCGACCGCTCAGCGGCTCACCCGACGGGCCGTGGTTGATCGCTTCCAGCACGAAGAGCGGCACGGGCGTGTTGAAAGGCTCCCCGTCCTCCGCCACGCAGTGGAACGTCCCGTGCATGGTGCCGCTGGCGGTGCGCAGCCGGCATCCGCTGGTGTACTGAAACGATTCACCGGGCTTGAGCAGCGGCTGGTGGCCCACCACGCCCAGGCCCTTGACCTCCTCGGTGTGGCCGCGGGAATCGCTGATGATCCAGTGGCGCGAAATCAGCTGTGCTGGCGCTTCCCCCGCATTGGTGATGGTGATCGTGTAGGCGAAGCTGAACACGCCGGTGTCCGGGGCGGACTGCTCGGGCAGGTATTCGGGGCGCACCTCCACGGCGAACTGGTACTTTGGCATGGGGCGAATGGTAAGCCAATGGTGCAGAAACCCCGCGTGCCCGGGGCCTGAGTGCGCGGCGGCGCCCGGGCGGAGGCACGTCGCGTGCACGCAGCGCAATAGGCGAGGCTTGCCCTGTGGAACCGCTGAACTGCGACAATTGCCCCCATGAGCCGTTCTTTCCGCATCGCCCCCTCCATCCTCTCCGCCGACTTCGCCCGCCTGGGTGAAGAGGTGCGCAATGTCATTGCCGCTGGCGCGGACTGGATCCACTTCGACGTGATGGACAACCATTACGTGCCCAACCTGACCTTCGGCCCCATGGTCTGCCAGGCACTCAAGCCGCATGCCCGGACCGCCGCCGGCGTGCCCGTTCCGGTGGACGTGCACCTGATGATCGAGCCCGTGGATGCGTTGGCCGCCGCGTTCGCCGACGCCGGGGCCGACTACATCAGCTTCCATCCGGACGCTTCGGCCCATGCGCACCGCAGCATCCAGGCCATCCGCGCCAAGGGCGTGAAGCCCGGCCTGGTGTTCAACCCGGCCGCGCCGCTGGATGTGCTCGACTGGGTGATCGACGACATCGATCTGATCCTCATCATGAGCGTGAACCCAGGGTTTGGTGGCCAGAGCTTCATCGACTCGGCGCTGCGCAAGATCGAGGAGGTGCGCCGCCGCATCGATGCCACGGGCAAGGACATCCGCCTCGAGGTGGACGGCGGCATCAAGACGGACAACATCCGCCGTGTGGCGGATGCGGGCGCCGATACGTTCGTGGCGGGCAGCGCCATCTTCGGCAAGCCAGACTACCAGGGCGTGATCGACGCCATGCGCGTGCAGCTGGCCTGACGTCCACGGCGGCTGGCCAGGCCGCGCCGCTGCGGCCTGCCGCGGCACGATTACCAATACGGGACTGCCACTGCCTATTGCGGCACGACGGTGGTCGTGGTGGATTCACGCAGCACCCCGCCACCGGGCACCGAGCCGCTGGCCGGGCTGTTCTGGATGCGGCGCACGCATTCCGTCTGCTCCGCCGCCGTCGGGAACGCCGCGCAGCGCTGCGTGGCGTTGTCCGTGGCGGCGGCGCCCGGGTTGCTCAGCTGCCCCTTGCGGGACGCGTCCAGCGCGTTGTTCGCCTCGCGCAGGCAGGTCGCGAGGCTGTCCTGGGTGTTGTTGGTCATGCACTTCTCGCGCTCCTGCTCGTAGCGCGCACGGGCATCCGGGGGCGGCGTCTGGGCGAGGGCGCCTGCGCAGGCTGCCAACAGGGTCGCCGTCAGGACGGGGGCAAAAAAAGCGGTGCGGGTCATGTAAGGGCTCCTGGCAATCTCGGTAATCACAAACGGGCTGGCTTCAGCGTAGCCCCGAGCGCCTTGCGACCCTGTCAGACACCGCCTCCCGCCTCCGTGCGCCCTCGCGCCTTTTTACGGGGGCATGCATTGCCCGCGAGGGGCTGCGGGCAGGCATGGCAGCCCCCGCGGAATTCGCGGAAAATCGCGGCTATTCCGAACATTCATGCAAGACCGAATTTCCTGGACCCAAGCCGCCCTGGCACGCATCCTGCGGCCAGCGGTGCGTCTGGCCCTGGCGATGGGTCTGAAGCATCCGCAGCTCGAAGAGGTGCTGCGCGACCTCTTGGTCGACGAGGCCAGGAATCTATGGCTCGCGAAGGATGGGGCGAAACCCAATCTCAGCCAGTTGGCCACCACGACTGGGCTCAATCGCAAGGACGTGACAGCCCGGGTGCGCGACACGCGCTCCGTGTTGCCTGCCACCGAGGGTTCTGCGGCGGCGAAGGCCTACACGGCCTGGCTCCAGGTGGTCTCGGAAGACGAATCGCAGCGCACATTGCCCTTGGCGGATTCTGGGAAGGGCCATTCCTTCGAACTGCTGTCCCGGTTCGCTACCCGTGGCAATGTCCACCACCGCACCGTGCTGGAAGAGTTGCTGAGGCTGAACCTGGTCGCTCTGTCGGACGGTGAGGTCCACTTGCTGGGGGACAGCTTTTTGCCCACCGCCAGCGTGCGCGACATGCTCGCCTTCCTGGGAGACAACGTGCGAGACCATCTGCAGGCCGCGGTATCCAACACGCTGGGCCAGCAGCCCCGCATGCTGGAGCGCGCGGTCTATGCCTCCGGCTTGACACTGGAGGACTGCGAGCGCATACATCAGGTCGCACGCCAGCACTGGGAGGCGACCCACCATCTGCTCGTGCGGGAGATGACGGACGCCGTGGAACAGAGCGACGGGCAGGGGGCGGGGCGCATGCGTGTCGGGATCTACGCCTACTACGAGGACGAACGGGATCGGCCCCACGGCATCGAGGCGCCCGTGGTGCCTCTCCAAGGGGCCGGCCAGCCGAGAGCATCTGATCCGTTGAAAGAATAACAGTGAGATATCCCATGAATGTGTTGATTCGGTCAGTCTTGCTGACTCTGTGGCTCGCCTTGGCAGCTTGTGGCGGTGGGTCGCAGGAGGGCACTGCGCCCGCAGGAGTGGGAGGCGGTGGAGTCTCGGGCTCAGGCACTGATGCCGGCACAGGTTCGGGTTCGGGTTCGGGTTCGGGCACTGATGCCGGCACGGGCACAGGCACGGGCACGGGCACGGGCACAGGCACGGGCACGGGCACGGGCACAGGCACAGGCACAGGCACAGGCACAGGCACAGGCACAGGCACAGGCACAGGCACAGGCACAGGCACAGGCACAGGCGATGGGGTGGGAGATGGTGTTGCTGCCGCCCCAGGGGACGCGGGCGGCGTGGGCTCCGGAGGCACGGGGGTGACGGCTTCCGCCGTGGGCATCGGCGTTGCGGACGGTTTTGGCAGCGTGATTGTCAATGGCGTGCGATTTGCCACCGACACTGCGCAGATCACGACAGAGGATTCGGACGCGTTGCGCCTGGGGATGACCGCGTTGATCAGCGGCTCCATTCTGCCAGACCTGGCGACGGGGGTCGCGACCAGCGTGCTTTCGGTCCCCGAGTTCCGGGGGCCGGTCACGGCACTGAACGTGGCCGCGGGCGAATTCGAAATCTGGGGGAACCGGATTGCGGTGGATACAACCACGGTGTACGACGGCCTGGCGGGACTGTCCTCGGTGGCGGTGGGCACCACCTTGCAGATCTATGCGCTGCCAGTGGGGGATGGCCGGTGGCGTGCGAGCCGGGTCGAACGCAAGGACCCGGGCATGCCGTTGATCATGGCGGGTGCCATTGAACAGCTTGATGGTGCTTCCAGGACCTTCCGGCTGGGCGGCCATCTGGTGAGCTACGCGGCCGCGTCTTTCAAGGGCACGTTGCTCGGCACTTCATTGGCCAATGGCATGGTGGTGTACGTGCGGGCCATGGCGCCGCCCGTTGATGGCGTGCTGAACGCTCAACAGATCCGGCGAGGCCACACCTTGCCCACGGCGGGGAGCTTCGCGGCCAACCTGCTGGGCATCGTGTCGAACTTCAGTCATCTGAATGCCGAGTTCTCGCTGTACGGAACGCGGGTGAATGCCGCGTCCGCGCTCATCACGGGCGGGCCCGCCACGGCCATTGGAAATGGCGTCAAGCTCGAAGTCGCCGGAACGATGTCCGGCGGTGTGCTGGTGGCCCAGCGGGCGCGCATTCGCCATGTGCCGGGGACGGGCGGGCCTGCCACCTTTGAGCTGATCGGTGCCATTGGGCAGTATCGGTCCATCCACGACTTCCGTGTGAACGGACAGCCCGTGAATGCCTCCGGTGAGGGCGTGGTGTTCGCCAACGGGACGGCGAAGGGTTTGCGCAATGGCGTTCGCGTGACGGTGCGAGGCCGCCAGGTGGTTTCCGGGGTACTTCAGGCCACCGAAGTTCAATTCGAGTGATGCCCTGGGAGCACCCGGACCGGGTGCTGCGCAGGCATCTCGCAACGCGCTGTGGCGCAGCCGCGGGAACCTGATGCGCGGTGGCCGGTGCAACCCCGCTGCCCCCCGTTGCGCGTGGGGCGAAGGCGTCAGCCCAGGCGCTGAAAGGTCAGGACGAAGGCCACGCCATCGGTCGTATTGCGCGCGTTGACGGTGCCGCCCATCTTGGCCATGTAGGTCTTGGCCACGAACAGGCCCTGGCCCCGGTGCCCGGTCTCGCCCTCGGGCATGGGCAGGCTGGGGTCGGAGACGCCCAGCTCGAAAATGCGCCCCAGCAGATCCTCGTCGATGGTGGCGCCCTGGTTGTGCAGCGTGGCGCTGGCGGTGGATTCGGAGGCCACCAGCGTCAGCGTGATCGCCGTGCCCGCCGGGCGGTAGCGGTCGGCGTTGCGCAGGATGTGGGTCACCACGTCCTCCAGCGCAAACTCGTCCGCACGCACGATGACAGGCCCCGCGCCGCCTTCATAGACCACCTGGTCGATGCCGGCAAAGTGCGCGTTGCCGGCCACATGGCGCAGGAAGGCGTCCAGGTCCAGCCGCCCCTGCGGCACGTCCGCCGCCTGCAAGGCCTCCGCCGGGGATGCAGTGCCATAGAGCACGTGCACCGCCTGCTGCATGCGCTGGATGTAGCGGTGGCCCGGGTCGCTTGCGCCGCCGTGCAGCACCATGAGCGATTGCAAGGGGGACATGATCTCGTGCCCCACGGCATGCCACATGTCGCGCTCCTGCTGGGCGCGCAACTGTTCGCGCTGGATATCGTCCTTCACACGCTGGAGCAGGTCGGCCAGGCCGCCAGCCAGAATGCCCAGTTCGTCCGATCCGCGCAGGTCCGACACGTCCAGGTCGCCCAGGCGCGGGCCGATGTGCCCGTCCTGCACGTTGTACGAAACCGCTGCCGCGCGGCGGGTGAGGGCGGTCACGCGGCGGATGAGGCCCACCTCCACCACCAGCCAGGCCAGCGCGATGGCCGCGAGCATGGCGCCCAGGTACCACGACATGCGGGTGGCCACGGCGGCAAGGCCCTGCTCCACGCCGCGCAGGTTGCCGGTAAAGGTGACGGCATAGTTGCCCGCCGGGGTGTCCAGAATGTCGAGGCCGGCCGGTACCGGCTGCGCCTGATGATCGCCAGCGGCCTGCCACTCCAGCGGCAGCCAGCTGATGAGGCGCAGCAGCCAGGGCGCCGACGGATCTGCCTGCACCTCGGAGCCCTTGAGCGTGATCGCTTCGCTGTCGCTCGTGCCCAGCTTGCGGATCTGTACCTGTTCGCCAGGCAGCAGGGTGCGCGCCACGTCCGCCAGCGATGCGGCGGCCTGGGCTCCGGGGGCGTTGCTGTCGAACAGGGGCGCAGCCGCACCGGGCGCCAGCATTTCCACGCGCACGCGCATGCTGCCCAGATCCTGTGGCGGCCAGACCAGGCGCTGCTTGTCAAACAGCGCTTCGCGGAACAGCTCCACGGGAAGGCGGATGGAGTAGAAGGTGCGGCGCAGGCAATCGGGCGCGGCGCCCGCGAGGTCCCGGCACTGGCCGTTCTGCCAGAGCCAGCCGCGAAAATCCCGCACCGGCCGGGCGCGGGCGTCCAGGGATTCCTCGCCACCGTCCACGAAACCCGTCAGGCGGCCCCGGGTGCTGATCGTGCCCTGGGGGGGCAGTGCTTCAAAGGGCGCGACCCAGCGGGATGTGGCGCCGCGCATGTCCAGCGTGACGCGGGCGCGGTGCACCGCCTGCAGGTCCAGGGCACCACGTTCGCGCGGCACCAGCGCGCCCGCGTAGAAGCTGCCCACCAGATAGATGAAGCCCCCGGCATACGGGTTGTTGCCGATGGCCGCGCAGACCGACGCGCCGTCGGGGTACTGCACCGCGCAGCCCGCCATTTCCACGGCCTGCTGGGCCTTGTTCTGGTCGTCGAAGTCCAGCGCCGCATAGGGCAGCAGCAAGGGTGCGAGCGGTGCCGGGGCCGAACCCCGGCTGCCCGCGTTGAGCAGGGCCAGTTGCCCCGAGGGGTGGCGCAGGCGGGCCATGACCTCGGACTGGCTGCGCGCGAAGCCGTGCCGGTAGCTTTGCCAGCCACGCTCCTTTTCTTCCTTGAGCAGCACCACGCTCAGCGCGACGGTGGCCAGCGCCAGCAGCACAAACACACCGCGCACCAGAATCCGCAGCCGGAAGGCGGGCAGGCCCAGGCGGGGCATTTCCAGCTTGGGGATGTCGAGCGTGGGGCGCAGCAGGCGTTTCATTTCAGGTCCCCCTGCGTGAAAGCACTGCACACGGCGTCTGAACCCGGCGCGGCCCAGGCCAGGGCCGCCGTGCAAGGGCCGCCCCGCCGCACTGGCGGCGTCCCCCTTCCTGAATGGCGCAGCCGTTCGAGAGAAGGGGGAAGCGGCGAAGCCGCTCAGGGGGATGCCTCACTTGCCTACCCAGCGAAAGCCCCGCATGGGCACGTTTTCAATGCCTTCGAAGGCGGGGTCCACCTCGCGCAGGGCTTCGCGGATGGTGCTCACATGCTTGCGCACGTTGTCCCGGTTGCGCCCGCTCTTGACCACCTCGAACAGCTCGTCGTACGACACGACCTCGCCGCTGCGCTGGTGCAGCGTGGCCAGGATGCGCTGGGCCGTCAGCGGCAGGTTGATGCGCTCGCCGCGCCAGGTGGGGGTGCGCTGCCACAGCGGGTCCAGCACCAGCGCATCCGGCGCCGGCGCGGACAAGGACGTGGCGGCGTTCGCCGGGGCCTGCGTGGTGCGCAGGATGTCGAGGAAGGTCTCGATGAAGTCGGCCTCCTCGAACGTGGTCTTTTGCAGGTAGTCCCACGCGTCCAGCGCCTTCATGATGCTGCGGTAGATGGCGGCGGGCATGGCCGACACCACCAGTACCGGCGTGCCCTGGCGGCGCTTGTTGATGGCGTTGATGAGCGCCACGCCCGCATGGCGCTCGCGGCCCAGTTCGATGTCGAGCACCACGGCGTCGTAGTGCTCGCGCGCCAGGGCGGCTTCGGCGTCGTCGCGCGTGAACCACTGGTCGATCACGATGCCGTTTTTCGCACTGGCAATCCAGCCCGCCAGCTGGTTGCTGGTGGGCAGGTCGTCTTCGATCACGGCGATGCGGGTCATGGTGGGCGCGGAGTGGGTGGGGGTGCGTGGATTATCCGGGGCGCCTGGCTTGCCCGGTGTGAAGGTTTCTTCCGGGCCCGGAGGGTTTGCGCGGCGGGCGTGAGGGCTTTGGGGGCTGCGCTGCATTGTTGCTTCCGGGGTGAATCCGAAGAATCAGTCCCCAATGAGCAGACCGGTTGGGCCGCTCAGAAGCAGACAACAAATTCACCACCCAAGAGAGAGAAACACCATGAGAACCGCCTGGAACCGCATCGTGCAAGCCCTGCGTGGCCGCAACGCCGCCGCCCACCCGCTGGACGCCCGTGCCGAAGGGCCGCAAGCTGCGGCACCTGTGGAAGCCGACGCCCCCACGCCAGCACCCGCGGCCGAAGGGCGCATCCACTGGGCCTACCTGCTGCCCACGGCCAGCACGGCGCGCTGGATGGCAGCCGCAGCCGTGGTGGTGGCCGCCGGTGCCCTGGTGGTGCGCCACCCACCGGTGCAGCAACTGGGTCAGGGCGAGCTGGCGGTCCGCATGAACCAGTTCACCGGTTCGGTGAGCCAGTGGCGCGACGGCAGCATGTGGGTGGTGCCGGGCCTGCACAGTGTGCGCATCTTCTCCTTGCGGGACCAGAGCTATCGCCCTGAAGCGATGCGCCAGGCCAACGGCAGCGCACCCCTGCAATCGGTGGAAGGCCTGTCGTTCGGGCTCGACCTGAGCGTGCGCTACGCGCTCGATCCGGCCTCCGACGCCGTCCGGGCCGGCCGCCTGCCCGATGACGTGGACGCCGACATCGTGGCGCCTGCCGTGCAGGGCTTGGTCTACAGGGTGTTTGCCCGCTACACGGTGCGCGAGATTTTCTCGTCCAAGCGCGCCGAAATCGCGCAGACCATTGAAACCGAACTGCGCACCCGCCTGGCCGCCGAAGGCGTGCTGCTGCGCCATGTGCAGATCGGCAAGGTGGACCTGCCCGCCGAATACCGCCGTGGCATGGACAGCCTGCTGGCCGAGGAGCTGGCGTCCGAGAAGATGCGCTACACGCTGGAGCTCAAGGACAAGCGCGTGAAGGAGACCGAGCTCGACGCCAGCGCCGACAAGGTGCGCCGCGAGGTGGCTGCCGAAGCCGCCGCCCGCGAGCAGGTGATCGCCGCCCGCGCCCAGGAAGAGGCCATGAAGCACGTGCTGCCCTTCAAGCAGCGCCAGATCGAGCAGCGCCAGCTGGAGGCCGAGGCCGAGAAGGTCTCGCGCATCAAGGCCGCGGAGGGCAGCGCCCAGGCGCGCCGCATCGAAGCCAATGGCGAGGCCGATGCGCGCCAGAAGCTGGCCGAGGCCGAGGCCTACCGCATGGACCGCATCGGCAAGGTCAACGCCGAGCAGATGGCGCGCGAAGGCGCCCTGGTCACGCGCCACCCGTTGCTGATCCAGAAGACGCTGGCCGACAAGCTGTCGGACAAGATCCAGGTCATCATCGCGCCCCCGCCGACCAATGGCGATTTCATCGGTGCGGCGCTGCTGGGCGGCAACCGCAATGCCCAGGCCGTGGCCGCGCAGGCTGCCGCCGGTGCCGACGACACCGCCACGACCCCCGCCACGGAGCAATGAACATGGACCGCACCACCCTCACGCTCGTCGCGGCCATCGCCTCTGCCGCCGCCATGGTCGCCACCGCCGCCGTGCCCCCCGCGCCCACCAGCACATTCGGCAGCGCCATCGTCGTGCAGGACCAGGCCAGCCTGCGCGCCGCCCCGCGCGACTCGGCCCAGCAGCAGTCCGCCCTGTGGCAGGGCGAGGTGCTTGAAGTGCGCGGCGAGCGCCTCGACTACCTGCAGGTCTGGGACCACAAGCGCGAACGCGGCGGCTTCATCCGCGCCAGCGACGTGCGCCGCGTGGCGCTCGATGAGGCCCAGGGCCCGGCCCTGCTGTCGGTGCTGCGCTTCGTGCGCGACAGCCCGGGCGCCGAGGCGCTGGGCATCGGCATCACGGCCGCCTACCTGCAGGCCGCGCCCGCCAGTGCGCTGGCCGGTGAGCAGGGCGCCCAGGCCTTCGACGCACTGGGCACGCTGGCCGACCGGCTGGCGCGCCGCGCCTCGGCCGCCGTGCCGGGCAAGGCCTCGGGCGCCACGCTGTCGGCCCACCTGGACGTGGCCAACGGCTACGGCGTGCGCTTCACGACCTACGAGGTCGAAGGCCGCATGCAGGTCTGCTACGACGGCGAGGCCTTTCGCCGCGTGCTGGCCATGCCCGTGGCCGATGCCGAGCAGCGCGCCCGCGCCGCCCTGGCCCTCACCCGCCCCGAGTGCGTGAACCCCGACCTGCCGCCGCACGAACGGGCCCGTGTGCAGGCGTGGCAGTCCGAGGTGCTCGAACGCGTGGACGTGGCCGGCCTGCCCTCCTATGTGCGCAACCGCATCCAGATGCGCCGCGCCAGTGTGTGGAGTGCCCTGGCTTTCCAGCAGGCGCGCAAGGATGCCATCGGCCCGGCCGTGGCCGCTGCTGCGGCCCGCGCCCTGGCCGAGTTCTCCGGTGTGAGCAGGAACGACCTGCCCGACGAGGACCAGCCGGCCTACAACGATGCCGCCATGCGCGTGGGCGCCGTGCGCTGGGCCCTGGTGCCCGCCAGCCTGCCGGTGGCCCAGGGCAGCCGCCCGGGCATCGTGACCGAGCCCGGTGCGCCCGGCGAGACCTGCGTGCTGCTGGTCGATGCCCACAGGGGCGTGAAGACCCCGCTGCTGCGCCGCTGCACCTACGGCGTGGTCTGGGCTGCCTCGGCCAGCGTGAACCGCGAGGGCACGGCCGTGGCCCTGGCCGTGCAGCCGCTGGAAGGCTGGCGCGAGCTGTGGGTGATGCGCAAGACCGCCGAGGGCTGGCTGGTCGACGTGCTGCCCCCCGCCGCCACGGCGCCCGAAACCGGCGTGGCCGAGTGGGCTGGCTGGGTGCCCGGCGGCCAGCAGATGCTGGTGGCGCGCGAGGCCCGGGGCCAGGGCCGCTACCGCAAGAGCTTCGAGATCGTGCGCCTGGAAGGCCTGGCCACCGAGCGCGTGACGGGTGACGTGGCCGCGCTGCCCCTGTTCCAGCGCTGGCAGGACCCGGCCTGGAAGCGCCAGACACTGAGCTTGAGATGAGCGCCCCTGAGTCGCTTCGCGCCTTCCCCCTCTCTCAGATTGCTTCGCAATCTGAGCGGGGACGCTCCCAGCGCGGCGGGGCGGCCCTTGCGCGGGAGCACTGGTTTTGGCCGCGCCAGTTTCACGGGGCAATGGCCATGCATGGCGGTCGCGATGTGAGACGAAGATGGGCCCTTTAAAATCCAGGCAGGCCGGGCAAGGTGCCCGGCCTTTCCTCGTCTGCACTGCAAGGTTTTTTCGCATGTCCACATCCTCGCCCCTGTCCGCCCTGTTGTCCCGCGTGGACGCCGCCATCGTGGACCTGGACGGCACCATGGTGGACACGCTCGGGGACTTTGCCGAGGCGCTCAACCGCATGCTGCGCGAACTGGCGCTGCCACCCATCGAGGCACCCTCCATCGAGCGCATGGTGGGCAAAGGCTCGGAGCACCTGCTGCGTTCGGTGCTGGCCCATGTGCTGGCATCCGAGGGCCAGCCGGCCGATGCAGCGCAGGTCGAATCGCTGTACCCCGCGGCCTGGGCCAGCTACCAGAAGCACTACCTGGCCATCAACGGCCAGTATGCGCAGGTGTACCCCGGCGTGGTGGCCGGCCTGCAGGCGCTGCAGGCCGCGGGCCTGCGCCTGGCCTGCCTGACCAACAAGCCCCTGGATTTCGCCGTGCCCTTGCTGAAGGCCAAGGGGCTCGACGGCTACTTTTCGCAGGTGTTCGGTGGCGACAGCTTCGCGCGCAAGAAGCCCGATCCGCTGCCCCTCGTCAAGACCTGCGAGGCCCTGGGCACCGCGCCCGCGCGCACGCTGATGGTCGGCGATTCCAGCAACGATGCGCAGGCCGCGCGCGCCGCCGGCTGCCCCGTGGTGCTGGTGACCTACGGCTACAACCACGGCCAGCCCGCGCGGGCGGTGGATGCCGATGGTTTCGCGGATGCGCTGAGCGCGTTCGCGGGCTGATCAGGCCGCGATACGGCGCTGCGCAGCCGTTGGCAGCACCCGTGCGCTGCCGGCTGTACGGGCCGGTGGTGCCGTGGTGACGAGTGCCGCATGCGCTGGCGCGCCAGCGTCGCTGCCCAGCCGGAACACGGCCACGGCATCGACCAGCTGGCCTGCCTGGGTCTTGAGGCTGTCGGCCGCTGCGGCGCTTTGCTCCACCAGCGCCGCGTTCTGCTGCGTGGCCTGGTCCATCTGCGTGATCGCATCACCCACCTGGGATACGCCCTGGCTCTGCTCGCTGCTGGCCGCGCTGATTTCGCCCATGATGTCCGTCACGCGGCGGATGGCCCCGACCACCTCGGTCATCGTGGCGCCCGCCTTGTCCACCAGCGCGGTGCCCTGTTCCACGCGCTCCACGCTGGTGCCGATCAGGGCCTTGATTTCCTTGGCGGCCTGCGCCGAGCGCCCGGCCAGGCTGCGCACCTCGCCGGCCACCACGGCGAAGCCCCGGCCCTGCTCGCCCGCGCGGGCGGCTTCCACCGCAGCATTCAGCGCCAGGATGTTGGTCTGGAACGCGATGCCGTCGATCACGCTGATGATGTCGGCGATCTTGCGGCTGCTGTCGTTGATGCCCTTCATGGTGTCCACCACCTCGGCCACCACGTCGCCGCCCTGTTGGGCGACGGTGGAGGCGCTCATCGCCAGCTGGTTGGCCTGGCGCGCGTTGTCCGCGTTCTGGCGCACCGTGGAGCCCAGCTGTTCCATCGAGGCGGCCGTCTGCTGCAGCGCCGAGGCCTGCTGCTCGGTGCGGGCCGACAGGTCGTTGTTGCCCGAGGCGATTTCGGCACTGGCGGTGGCCACGCCTTCGGCGCTGTGGCGCACATTGCCCACGATGGTGGCCAGGCGCGATTGCATGGTGGACAGCGCCTGGAGCAGCTGGCCTGTCTCGTCGCCGCCATGGGCTTCGATGGCGTGCGTGAGGTCGCCGCTGGCAATGCTCTCCGCCGCCTGCTTGCCCCGCTGCACGGGCCGGACGATCGAGCGCGTGACCGTCCAGGCCAGCAGGGCCCCCAGCGCCACCGCCACCAGGGTGCCCACGCCCAGAAGTGCCTGGCTGGCCTTGGCAAGGGTACCGGTGTCGGCCTGGCTTTCAGCCAGTTGCGTGGCCATGGCCGTGCGCAGGTCGTCCAGTGACTTCAGGTATTTGTCGGCCAGCGGGCGAAGGTCCTTGTCCACGAGGGCGGGCACGTTCGGCTCGCCGCCCCGGTGCAGTTCGCGGATCTCGGCCTGCTTGTCGTTGTAGGCCGCGCGCGCCGTGGCAATGGCGGCCAGCAGTGCGCGGCCAGGCTCGCCCTGCACCAGCGCCTCGATGCGCTGGACCTTGGCATCCATGCCCTTGGCCGTGGCCTGGGTGTCCGCGGCGAGCTTGTCCATGTAGTCGCGGTCGATGGCCTTGAGGAATGCCTCCGTGCGGACCCAGTTCAGGCGGATGTCGGAGGCCCAGTCTTCCACCAGCATCTGTTGCTCGATCTCCTGCGTGGCGACACGCTCGCTGGCGTTCTGCAGGCTGGCGATGCGCCATATGCCGGTGGCTGCGATGAGGGCGGTGATGAGCAGGATGGCCCCAAAGGAAGCGCCCAGGCGCAGGCCGACGGAAAGGTTGCTGAATTTCATGGTGATGGCGGGCGCAAAAAAGGTGTCTGGGGGTGGGGCTGGGGCTCTGGGGTGGCAAGGGCCGTGGCGCATGCGGGTGGCGCAGGGCGCCCGGGCCGGGCTGTGCGTGGCATCACATGGCGCGGGTGGCGCCGCAGGGGCATGCGGTGCAGGTTGCGTCGAAGGCCCTGAATTCCCTGGATCAAAGGTTACGCCCCGGTGCGGCCCGCCGCTGTCGGGCGGGTGACAGCCGCAGGCATGGTTTCATGGGGGTTTGCCCGTAGCGGCGGTGTCCCGGGACGCGCAACCGGCGCGGGCGGCTATGCGGGCTTGCCGAGCAAGGCATCCTTGAGCTTCCAGTCGGCCGGTGTGTTGCCCAGCCAGATGCCCAGCAGCGCGTGGAAGAATTCCGGCTCCTTGAAAGGCTCGCCCTGCGGCTTGCCCTTGACCGTGATCACCGTGCCGGTGCCGGGTATCCAGTCGATCATGAACTGGTCGCCTGCCTGCAGCTTCTTGTGGTCCGAGAAGATCTGGCTCATGCGCAGCACGCCGGGAATCAGCTTGGAGAACGCCGCGCGGTCCATGTTGTCCTCCATGCCGCGCGAGAAGAGCTTGCCCAGCTCGGTGGAGTCGATCTCGCGCAGCATGGTGATGCTCATGCGCTTGGGGCCCTTGAGCGCGGCAATGTCCTGCGGCGTGTGGGCTTTCTTTTCGAGATACAGGCCGGCCGTGTAGACCTTGAAGACCGCCTTGTAGCGCACGCCCGCCCCATTGAGCTGCAGGCTGCTGCCGCTCAGGCTGGTGGTTTCTTCGTACTTGACGTCGGCCACGGTGATGGTCTGGGCAATGGCACCGGCCGTCAGCAGGCACAACGCTGCCGCTGCGGCGCATCGCTGGAGGAACTTCATGCGCAACTCCTAAAAAAGAACGGTCGTTCGTTTCAAATTGTTGCTGCACCTGCTTTTTGCCGCAACAGGGTTTTCGAGTGGTTGCGCGGCGCGGCGTTGCGCTGTGTCAAAAGCGGGGCGGCCGGGAACCTTTGCTACACTTTGGGCCATGTTCATTCACCACGTGTTCATCACAGGTTGCAGCGACCGGGGAGCCTGGCCCTGGCGTCAGCCTGTCTCCTTGAACGCCTGATGGCACCTGGGCAATTGCCCCAGCGTGCACCCGTGGCCCTACCGGGGCCGATTGAATGGACCGCAGCGCCCCCTTTTGTTGCCCGGGGGACACGCGCTGCCACAGCTGGGAGCTCTTCCCGTGATCACAGAACTTGAATTCAAAAGCCTGGCCGGCGAAGGCTACAACCGCATTCCGCTCATGGCGGAAGCCTTTGCGGACCTGGAAACCCCTCTCTCCCTGTACCTGAAGCTGGCCCACAGCAAGGACGGCGGCAAGCACAGCTTCCTGCTCGAATCCGTGGTGGGCGGCGAGCGCTTCGGGCGCTACAGCTTCATCGGCCTGCCCGCGCGCACGCTGCTGCGCGCCAGCGGTTTTGGCGCCAGCGCCAAGACCGAGGTGGTGACCAACGGCGAGGTGGTGGAGTCCGCAGCGGGCAACCCGCTCGACTTCATCGAGGCGTACCAGAAGCGCTTCAAGGTGGCCCTGCGCCCCGGCCTGCCGCGCTTTTGCGGCGGCCTGGCTGGCTACTTCGGCTACGACGCGGTGCGCTACATCGAAAAGAAGCTCGAAGACACCTGCCCGCCCGACACGCTGGGCTGCCCCGACATCCTGCTGCTGCAGTGCGAGGAACTCGCCGTCATCGACAACCTGTCGGGCAAGCTCTACCTCATCGTCTACGCCGACCCGGCCCAGCCCGAGGCCTACGCCAAGGCCAAGAAGCGCCTGCGCGACCTGAAGGACCAGCTCAAGTATTCGGTGAGCGCGCCCATCGTCAAGCCCACCGAGAGCCACCCCGCGCAGCGCGACTTCTCCAAGGCCGACTACCTCGCCGCCGTGGACCGCGCCAAGGAACTGATCGCCGCGGGTGACTTCATGCAGGTGCAGGTGGGCCAGCGCATCCACAAGCGCTACACCGAAAGCCCCCTGTCGCTGTACCGCGCGCTGCGCTCGCTGAACCCGTCGCCGTACATGTACTTCTACGACTTCGGCGACTTCCACGTGGTGGGTGCGAGCCCCGAGATCCTGGTGCGCCAGGAGAACACGCCCGACGGCCAGAAGGTCACCATCCGCCCCCTGGCCGGCACGCGCCCCCGTGGCGCCACGCTGGAGAAGGACAAGGCCGCCGAGGTCGAGCTCATCAACGACCCCAAGGAGCGCGCCGAGCATGTGATGCTGATCGACCTGGCGCGCAACGACATCGGCCGCATCGCCAAGACCGGCACGGTGAAGGTGACCGAGGCCTTCGCCATCGAGCGCTACAGCCACGTGATGCACATCGTGAGCAACGTGGAAGGCATCCTCAACGACGGCATGACGGCCATCGACGTGCTCAAGGCCACCTTCCCGGCCGGCACGCTCACCGGCGCGCCCAAGGTGCATGCGATGGAAATCATCGACCAGCTCGAACCCACCAAGCGCGGCCTGTACGGCGGCGCCTGCGGCTACCTGAGCTACGCCGGCGACATGGACGTGGCCATCGCCATCCGCACCGGCATCGTGAAGAACGGCACGCTCTACGTGCAGGCGGCCGCCGGCGTGGTGGCCGACTCGGTGCCCGAGCTCGAATGGAAGGAAACCGAGCACAAGGCCCGTGCGCTGCTGCGCGCGGCGGAGCTGGTCGAGGAGGGCCTCGAATGACCCGCGCCATCGACAAAGTCAAATCCTGCGCCGCCATGCCGGACGTGCGCCGCGAGGTGAACAGGCTGGACGACGTGCTGGTGCCCCTGCTGGTGGAGCGCGTGGGCTACATGACGCAGGCCGCGCGCATCAAGCAAGACGCCACGCAGGTGCGCGATGAGGCGCGCATACAGGCCATCGTGGACCGCGTGCGCGAGCAGGCGCTGGCCGAAGGCGGCGATGCCGACGTGATGGAAGCCATCTACCGCAGCCTCATGGAAGCCTGCATTGCCTATGAACACCGCGAGTTCGCCCGCCTGCGCGAATCCGCCTCTGCCGGGAGCGCCGCATGAAACTCTTGATGGTCGACAACTACGACAGCTTCACCTACAACATCGTGCAGTACTTCGGCGAGCTGGGTGCCGAGGTCGAGGTGTTCCGCAACGATGAAATCACGCTTGAAGGCATTGCGGCGCGCGCGCCCGACCGCCTGGTGATCTCGCCCGGCCCGTGCTCGCCCGCCGAGGCCGGCATCTCGGTGGCGGCGATCCAGCACTTCGCGGGCAAGCTGCCCATCCTGGGCGTGTGCCTGGGCCACCAGAGCATCGGCGCGGCCTTCGGCGGCACCATCGTCCGCGCGCAGGAGCTGATGCACGGCAAGACCAGCGTCATCACCACCACACAGCAGGGCGTGTTCGCGGGCCTGCCCGAAAAATTCACCGTGAACCGCTACCACTCGCTGGCCATCGATCGCGCCGCGTGCCCCGACGTGCTGCAGGTCACGGCTTGGACGGATGACGGCGAGATCATGGGCGTGCGCCACAAGGAGCTGGCCATCCAGGGCGTGCAGTTCCACCCCGAAAGCATCCTCACCGAACACGGCCACGCGATGCTGAAGAACTTCCTGGAGCAGCGCGCATGACGGCGCCGGCCGATGCTGCAGCAGCTTCCTCGGGCTCGCTCGCCCAGCTGTTCCAGTACAAGCGCTGGGCCAATGAAGAGTTGCTCGCGCTGGGCGAGGCGTCACAGGCGGTATTGCCCGAAGGCGACCGCCGGCTCTTCGTGCGCATCCTGAACCACACCTACGTGGTGGACCGCATCTTCGCGAGCCACCTTCAAGGCCTGCCGCAAACCACCTACACGGCCACCAACACCGAGGAAACGCCCGCATTGCCGGCCCTGCGCGAGGCGGTCCGCGCGTCGGACGACTGGTATGTGCAGTACGCGAACGGGCTCACCGCGGACCAGCTGGCCGAGCCCGTGCAGTTCCGCTTCACCGACGGCGACACCGGCACCATGACCCGGGGCGAGATCCTGAACCACGTGGTGGTGCACGGCACCTACCACCGGGGGGCGGCCGGCCGCATCCTGGCGGTGCACTCCGTGCCGCTGCCGCGCGACTCGCTCACCACCTTTCTGCACCGCCTGCAACCGGAGCGACGCTGGTCGTAACACCATGCCCGACAGCCACCAACTGCTCATGTTCATCGCGGCCGGCTGGCTGCTGAACCTTACGCCCGGCCCGGACGTGCTCTACATCGTGTCCAACGCGCTCAAGTCCGGCACCCGCGCGGGCATCGTCGCCGGCCTGGGCATCACGGCCGGGTGCTTCGTGCACATCTTCGCGGCCGCCGTGGGCGTGGGCGCGCTGCTGGCCACGTCGGCCACGGCGTTCACCGTGCTCAAGTGGGTGGGCGCGGCCTACCTGATGTGGATGGGCGTTCGCATTCTGCTGTCCAAACCGTCGGGCGACGGCGGCAGCGCGGCGGCCATCGCGGCGGCGCAGGCGGGGGCATCGTCCGGTGCCGCCACGCCGCTGTCCAAGATCTTCCTGGGCGGCTTCTGGACCAACGTGCTCAACCCCAAGGTCGCGATCTTCTTCCTGGCCTTCGTGCCGCAGTTCATCGCGCCCGGCACGGAGAACAAGGCGCTGGCCTTTGTGCTGTTGGGCGTGCTGTTCAACGTGAACGCGATTCCCGTCAACACGGGCTGGGCGCTGGCCGCGGGCTGGATGGCGCGCCGCATGGGCGCGGTGCAGCGCGGCATGCACTGGCTGGACCGCATCGCAGGCGCGATGTTCATCGGCTTTGGCCTCAAGCTCGCCTTCACCGACCAACCGTCGAATTGAACTAGATAGACACCGTCGCAAAGACACTGGAGACACCATGTCCATCACCCCCCAGGAAGCGCTGCAGCGCACCATCGAGCACCGCGAAATCTTCCACGACGAGATGCTGCACCTGATGCGCATGATCATGAGCGGCGAGCTCTCGCCCGTCATGACGGCGGCCATCGTCACCGGCCTGCGCGTGAAGAAGGAAACCATCGGCGAGATCACGGCCGCCGCGCAGGTGATGCGTGAGTTCTCCACCAAGGTCCACGTGCCCGACAGCAAACACCTGGTGGACATCGTGGGCACGGGCGGCGACGGCGCCAACACCTTCAACATCTCCACCTGCTCCATGTTCGTGGCCGCAGCGGCGGGCGCCAAGGTCAGCAAGCACGGCGGGCGCGGCGTGTCCAGCAAGAGCGGCAGCGCGGATGTGATGGAGGCCCTGGGCATCCACATCAACCTCAAGCCCGAGCAGATCGCGCAGTGCATTGCAGAGGTCGGCATCGGATTCATGTTCGCGCCCAACCACCACCCGGCCATGAAGAACGTGGCCCCGGTGCGCAAGGAGCTGGGCGTGCGCACCATCTTCAACATCCTGGGACCGCTGACCAACCCGGCCGGCGCGCCCAACATCCTGATGGGCGTGTTCCACCCTGACCTCGTCGGCATCCAGGTGCGCGCACTGCAGCGCCTGGGCGCCGAACACGCTATGGTGGTCTACGGCCGCGACGGCATGGACGAAGTCAGCCTGGGCGCGGCCACGCTGGTGGGCGAGCTGAAGAACGGGCAGATCACCGAGTACGAAATCCACCCCGAGGACTTCGGCATGTCCATGTCCAGCAACCGCGCCTTGAAGGTCGAATCCCCCGAGCAGTCGCGCGAAATGCTGATCGGCGTGCTCAAGGGCGAGCCGGGCGCCGCGCAGGACATCGTCTGCCTGAACGCGGGCGTGGCACTGTATGCGGCCAATGTGGTCGACTCGGTGCCCGCAGGTCTTGCCAAAGCGCGGGCTGCGGTCGCCTCCGGCGCAGCGCTGGCCAAGCTCGATCAGATGGTCACGCGCACGCATGCGCTGGCTGCATGAAGATCAACCCCCTGAGCAGTTGCGCCGCTTCCCCCTTCTCCTGCGGGAAGGGGGACGACACCCGCAGCCTGGCAAAGCCAGCTCTGCGGTGTCCTCCGCTTTGGGCCGCGCGGGCGTTGCGCTCGCGCCATGTTTCAACGTTCAATCGCGACCCCGCCGGGGTTGAAAAGGCAGGTTTCCCATGAGCGACATCCTCAACAAGATCGTGGCCGTCAAGCACGAAGAAGTGGCCGCTGCGAAGAAGCGCATGCCCCTCGACGCCATCCGCGCCGATGCCGAGAGCCGTGTGCTCACGCGCGACTTCGAAGGAGCCCTGCGCGCCAAGATCGCCAAGGGCCAGGCGGCGGTGATCGCCGAGGTCAAGAAGGCCAGCCCCAGCAAGGGCGTGCTGCGCGCCGACTTCATCCCTGCCGACATCGCACAGAGCTATGCCGATGGCGACGGCAAGGTGAGCGCGGCCTGCCTGTCGGTGCTGACGGACAAGCAGTTCTTCCAGGGCAGCGTGGACTACCTCAAGCAGGCGCGTGCCAGCTGCCAGCTGCCGGTGCTGCGCAAGGACTTCATGGTCGATGCGTACCAGATCTACGAGTCCCGGGCGATGGGCGCCGATGCCATCTTGCTGATCGCAGCCAGCCTGGACGACGCCCAGATGGCAGACTTCGAGGCCATCGCGCGCAGCCTGGACATGGCGGTGCTGGTGGAGGTGCACGACGGCGCCGAGCTGGAGCGCGCGCTCAGGCTCAAGACGCCGCTGGTGGGCATCAACAACCGCAACCTGCGCACCTTCGAGGTGACGCTGGACACCACCCTGGGCCTGCTCAAGGACGTGCCGGCCGACCGGCTGCTGGTCACCGAGTCGGGCATCCTGAAGCCTGACGACGTGAAGCGCATGCGCGATGCCGGCGTGCACGCGTTTTTGGTGGGCGAGGCGTTCATGCGCGCGCCGGAGCCGGGCGAAGCGCTGGCGAAGCTGTTCGCCTGATTGCTTGTTTGCTCCTTATTTGATAGCTTATTGCGCTTGTCCATCAAGCGGTAGAGGCCTTTTTGACCATGAATGACGCCGCTGTAAATCCCACCCAGCTGCAAAGCGCCAACCCGGCCGACTGGCCGGTGGCCTCCGGCTGGCAGCCGCTGGTCGATGACTTCTTTGCTGGTGTGCGCGGCCAGTCGCTGCTTGCCTTTCTGCAGTCGCGGCTCGATGCGGGCGCGGTGATCTTCCCGCCCCGCCCGCTGCGGGCGCTGGAACTCACGCCGCCGGACGAGGTACGCGTGGTCATCCTGGGCCAGGACCCCTACCACGGGCGCGGCCAGGCCGAAGGGCTGGCGTTCTCGGTGGCGCCGGGCGTGCGCCTGCCGCCCTCGCTGCAAAACATCTTCAAGGAAATGCAGCGCGACCTGGGCGTGGCTTTCCCGCCGTTTCCGAACCCGGGGGGCAGCCTGGTCAAGTGGGCGAAGAACGGCGTGCTGTTGCTCAACACCGGCCTCACGGTGGAAGAGGGCCAGCCCGCCAGCCATGCCGGCAAGGGCTGGGAGGCCCTGACCGACGCGGTCATCCGCCATGTGGCCGAGGGCGAGCGGCCCGTGGTGTTCATGCTCTGGGGCTCGCACGCGCAATCCAAGCGCGCGCTGATCCCCCAGGACCGAGGCCACTTGCTGCTCCTGTCCAACCACCCTTCGCCGCTGTCCGCCCTGCGCCCGCCCGTGCCGTTCATCGGCAACGGGCATTTCGGCAAGGCGCGCGCGTTCCGGGCGCAGCACGGGTATTGAGGCGCCAGCGCGGCGGCGCTGCGCCCCCGCGGTCTACCAGCGCCCCGGCAGCCGCTCCTTGAGCAGGTCGAGAAAGGCCTGCGCCGCCACGGGCAGGCTGCGGCCCGCCAGGGTCTGCACCTCCAGGTCGCGCAGGTCCATGCCAGGGTCGCTGATGGGCACGGCCACCACGGCGCCCGCCGCCACCAGGTGGCGTGCCGCGATCTCGCTGGCCACCGACAGCCCCCCGCCATGCGCCACGAAGTTGAGCACCGTCTTGGCATGGTTGCTGATGAGCACCGCCTCCAGCTGCAGGCCCTGGCGGCTGCACACGATGTCGATCATCTGGCGCACCGTGGTCTCGGCGGGCGGCAGGGCCAGGGGGTAGGCGACCATCTGCGCGAGCGTGACGCTGGCCGATTCCGCCAGCGCATGGCCGGGCGGGATGAGTGCCAGCACCGGAGCGCCTTGCCGGTAGGCGACCTCGATGTCCTTGTGCGGCGCACGGCTGAAGCACAGGCCGATGTCGGCCGCGCCGCTGCGCACCGCGTCGGGCACCTGGGCGGTGGGCAGCGAGATCACGCTGAACTGGATGCCCGTGTGCGTGCGCTGGAATTCCACACACAGGCGCGGCACCAACTCGTTGGCAAATGCGTCCGACGTGGCCAGACGCACCTGCCCCGCGCGCAGGCCCTGCAGCGCGCCGATCTCGCCCAGCGCGCGTTCGGCGTCCAGCACCGTGCGCCGGGCGTGCACGGCCAGGATCTCTCCGGCCGCGGTGAGCACCATACCGCGCGGGTGGCGGTCGAACAGCGGCGTGCCCAGCTGCGCCTCCAGCCCGGCGATCTGGCGGCTGAGCGCCGAAGCGGCCACGTGCAGCCGTGCGGAGGCTTCGGTGAGCGAACCGCTGTGCGCCACCTCCAGGAAGTAGCGCAGGGCGGTGTCTTGCAGGAGCTGGGGGCGCATGGGCAGGGCAGGGGGCTGGAGTGGGGCGTATTGCCGGGTGGCGGCCCAAAGTATGAAGTGGTTTGCCGCTGCGGCAAAGCTGCTTGCCTATTTGGCGTTGGTCTTCCGGGGGCTGGCTTCCTAAGATGGCTGTCTGGTTGCCCCCGGGCGGGGCCCTGCGGCTCCCCCTGTCCCTGTCTGCGTGCGCGGTCCGGCATCGCGCGTTTCCCCTTCTTCTGGAGTACTTGTATGCGTCTTTTTCCCTGGGGCCGTGGCGTCGTGTGCCTGGCCTGGTTGATGGTGTGGGGCGCCAGCGCACAGGCGCAGGCCGCGTGGCCCGACCGGCCCGTACGGGTCATCGTGCCGTTTCCGGCCAGCGGCGCCACCGACCTAGTGGCCCGGGTGGTCACACAGCGCGTGGCGGCCGACCTGGGCCAGCAGCTGGTCGTGGACAACAAGCCCGGCGCCGGCGGCACCCTGGGCACGGCCGAGGCGGCCAAGGCCGCACCCGATGGCTACACCCTGCTGCTGACCACCAGCAGCACGCATGCCATCTCGCCCCATCTGATGCCCAAGCTGGCCTACGACCCGCGCAAGGACTTTGTGCCCGTGGTCCACGTGGCTGACGCACCCAGCGTGCTGCTGGTCACCAACTCGCTGCCGGTCAAGACCGTGGGCGAACTCATCGCCTACGCCAAGGCCCATCCAGGCAAGCTCAACTACGCCACCAGCGGCAACGGCACCATCGTGCACCTGAACACGGCAGCCTTCAGCGCGCAGGCCGGCGTGGAGATGACGCACATCCCCTACAAGGGCACGGCGCTGGCGATTCCCGACCTGATCGCCGGGCAGACCCACGTGCTGTTCGATTCGCTGCCCACGGGCATGCCGCACGCCAAGGCCGGCCGCCTGCGGGCCCTGGCCGTGACCAGCGAGAAGCGCAGCACGCTGGCGCCCGAGCTGCCCACGCTGGCCGAGTCCGGCCTGCCCGGTTATTCGTCGGTGACCTGGTTCGGCGTGTACCTGCCCGCGGGCGCACCGCCCGCGCTGGTCGACAAGGTGCACAAGGCCTTTGCCAAGGCAGTGCAGGCGCCCGAAGTGGCCGAGAGCCTGGCCAAGCTGGGCGTGGAGCCTGCCGCGCCGCGCACGCCCGCGCAGTTTGGTGCCATGGTGCAGGCGGACAGCAATCGCTGGGCGACGGTGATCCGGCAGCACAAAATCGCGGTGGAGTAGCCCCCCTGAGTCGCCTTCGGCGCCTTCCCCCCGAGGGGGACGACACCCTCGGTGCGGGGCGGCCCTTCCTTGGCGTCTCTCGCTTTGCGCCGCGCCAGTTTCCACGCACCGCAACCCTTGCGAGCCACGGAGTCAGAACGCTATGAATAACCCAACCCTCGACTGGTCCCATCCCTACGCCTCCCACCGCAGCGCGGTCATGGGGCGCAATGTGGTCTCCACCTCGCAGCCGCTGGCCGCGCAGGCGGGGCTGCGCATGCTGCTGGCGGGCGGCAACGCGGTGGATGCCGCCATCGCCGCCGCCATGGCGCTCACGGTGGTCGAGCCCACGGGCTGCGGCATCGGCAGCGACGGCTTTGCCATCGTGTGGGACGGCAAGGAACTGCACGGCCTCAATGCCTCGGGCCGCTCACCGGCCGCGTGGTCGCCGGAGTACTTCGAGAAGCTGGGCGGCATACCCGAGACGGGGTGGAACGCGGTGACCGTGCCGGGCGCCGTCTCGGCGTGGGTGGCGCTGTCCAGGCGCCTGGGCAAGCTGCCCTTCGCACAGCTGGCGCAACCCGCCATCGACTATGCGCGCAATGGTTTTCCGGTGTCGCCCACCATCGCCCGCCTGTGGGCGCTGGGTGGCGCCAAGCTGGGCGCGCAGCCCGGTTTTGCCGAGTGCTTCCTGCCCGGTGGCCGCGCACCGCGGGCGGGCGAGATCTTCCGCAGCGAGGCCCATGCGCGCACGCTGGAACTGATCGCCGAAACGCAGGGAGAGGCGTTCTACCGGGGCGTGATCGCCGAGCGCATGGTGGCCCATGCACAGGCCCACGGCGGCGCGATGACGCTCGAAGACCTCGCCTCGCACCAGGCCGACTGGGTGGGCACCATCGAGCAGCGCTTCGGCGACTCGGTGATCCACGAGATCCCGCCCAACGGCCAGGGCATTGCCGCGCTGATGGCGCTGGGCATGCTGGACGCGCACGGCATCGGCGCGCACCCGCTCGACAGCGTGGAGACGGTGCACGCGAGCATCGAGGCCATGAAGCTCGCGCTGGCCGACCTGGACCAGTACAACGCCGACATCGGTGCGATGCGTGTCGCGCCGAAGGAGCTGCTGGAGGCGGACTATCTGCGCGGCCGCGCGGCGCTCATCGACCCCGAGCGCGCGGGCGACCCGGGCCACGGCGCGCCGCGCCCGGGCGGCACGGTGTACCTGGCGGCGGCAGATAGCCAGGGCATGATGGTCTCGTTCATCCAGTCCAACTACATGGGCTTCGGCTCGGGCGTGGTGGTGCCGGGCACGGGCATCAGCCTGCAGAACCGGGGCCACGGCTTCAACCTCAAGCCAGGCCACGCCAACGAAGTGGGCCCGCGCAAGCGCCCCTCTCACACCATCATCCCGGCGTTCGCGATGCACTCGGACGGCACGCCGCAGATGGCCTTCGGCGTGATGGGCGGCCCCATGCAGAGCCAGGGCCACACCCAGATGGCGCTGCGCGTGCTGCGCTACGGCCAGAACCCGCAGGCCGCCGCCGACGCGCCCCGCTGGCGCGTGACGGGCGGCAAGGGCGTGGCGGTGGAGCCGGGCTTTGATTCCGCCGTGGTCGCCGCGCTGCGCGCGCGCGGCCACGAGGTGGCGGTGGAGGAGGGCAATGGCGTGTTCGCCTTTGGCGGGGCCCAGCTGGTGCTGCGCGACGGCGCCCACTACATCGCCGGGTCTGACCCACGCAAGGACGGGCACGCGGTCGCGTTCTGAGAACCTGCCAGGTTCCCTGGTCAACCGGCGGCGCAGTCCGGAAACCGCCGTGCCAGCTCCGCTGCCGGCATGGTTTCCGCCAGGTCCATGTTGTGCGCGAGGGGGATGTACTCCCCGGGATCCGTGAAGCGCATGAGCGTGGTCACCAGCCGGTTCCCGGCGCTGCCCTTCTGGCAGCCTGCCAGTTCCACCCCCAGGCCCAGCTCGCGCGGGCCGTCGTCCACCGTTTTCCAGGCCAGGGCCTTGGCGCGCAGTGCCTGCAGCCGGGGCAATGCCTCCGGGTCGATGCGCCAGACCTGCACCGCGGTGCGGGCAGTGTCATAGGGTGCCAGCGGGCTGCGCTCTGCGGTGCCGCTCAGCTCCTGCAGCGGCAGCTTTTCTTCCCATCGCTCGGTGGTGGTGCCGCCGCCGGGCTGGCGCACCTTGCGGGACACGCTCACCGTCAGCTCCAGCGCCGGGCCATGGAGCCGCAGGCCGGGGCCGTGCACCACGGCGGCGCGCAGCGCGGCGGGGTCGAGCGTCTCCAGCTGGAGCTTGCGCAGCTTCCACAGGGACGACACCGGCACGGTGCCGCAGGCGGCCAGCAGTGCCGTGCACAGGAGGAGAACGCCAAGGCCCGCCCCGCGCCGCCATGGCGGCCGGACGGGTGAAATAGGGCCCCGGAGCAGGCGGGTGCCGCTGCGAAAAGGGATGGGCGGGCTGGGTGTCATGCGGGTCGGGTGGTGTTGAAATTTCTGTTTAACGGTATATTATTATTGTTTTACAGAAAAAAATTGCCAAACCATGACGCGAACTCTGGCCACCCCGGTCTCCCCCGTCCACAGCCCTTCATTCCGCCGGCTGGCCTGGGGGCTGCTGGCCGCCAGCTGGGTGTGTGCCCTGGTGTCGCTGGTTTTTTCGCTGGCGCGCTGGGCGGCGATCGGGCACGAGACCGGCTGGGGTGGGTGGATGCCCCTGACGGTGGTGCCGACGCAGGCCCTGCTGGTCGGGCTGACCCCGCCGGAGTCCATGGAGACGCAATGGCGGTGGGTGGGCGTGGCGCTGGAGTGCATTCCCGCCCTGGCCATGCTGTACGCGGTGCTGTGCGTGCACCGCATCTGCCGGGCCTTCCTGGCGGGCGCCGTGTTCGGGCCGGTGGTCGTGCGCGGGTTCCGGGGCGTGGGCTGGGGCTTTCTGGCGATGTTCGCGACCTCGCTGGTCTACCAGGTGGGCGTGACGGCGCTGCTGTCGTGGCTGGCCTCCGGCCAGCAGGGCGGGCTCATCGCGCTGGGCGTGGGCTCGTTTGAAATGAGCGTGCTGGTGGTGGGGCTGATGATGCTGCTCCTGGCCCACGTGCTGGCCGAGGGCTGCCGCCTGCAGGCCGAAGCGGATGCGTTTGTGTAGCCACTCCCAGGTACCGTATTCCCCATGGCGATTGTTGTGACCCTGGATGAAATGCTCGCGCGCCGCAAGGTCAAGTCGCGGGACCTCGCGGCCCATGTGGGCATCACCGAGGCCAACCTGTCCTTGCTCAAGAGCGGCAAGGTCAAGGGCGTGCGCTTCGAGACGCTCTCGGCCATCTGCGAGTACCTGCAGTGCCAGCCCGGCGACCTGCTGGCGTGGGTGGACAGCGGCGGTGATGGCGCGGACGACGGCGCGGCGCAAGAAGGCGTGTAAGTGCGCTGGTGGGGCTGGGGTGCCGCTTCCGTCAGCCGGCGCAGGCGCGTGGCAGTGGCCGTGGTGGCCTCGGTGCTGCTGCACGGTGTCATCCTGACCGCGTGGAATCTGTCGACCAGCCGCGTCTCGCCATCGCTATCGGCACCACCGCCACCATTCACATCACCGCGACAAGCGATGGGGGTGCAGTGGATCACGCACGCCGAGGTGCTGCAGCCCGCCATGGCGGTGCTCGGCCCGGGGCGTGCGCAGGCTCTCCCCAAGGGTTCCGTTTCCGCGCCCGCATCTGCATCGCGCCCGGTGCGTGCGGCAGAGCGCCACCGCAGCGCCGACGCGCCCACCGATGCAGTGACCGGCACGGTCATCGGCACCCCGGCACGCGCCGTGCAGCAGCCCCCTCCGCAGGCCGCGACTGCCGCTGCGCCCGCGCCCGAGCTGCCTGCGTCCGACAGCCGGATGGCCGATGCACCTCTGCGCTGGAGCCCCGACGCCGTGGGCCGTGCCGACCGCCAAGAGCGCGAATGGCAGCGCCGCCACGGTGCCGTACCGGCGGCGCAACTGGCAGTGGGAGACGGCGCGCCAGCGGCCAGGCCCTTGGGTGCTGCGATTTCGACCCGCGAGTGGCGCGGTGGCGATGGCTCCCGGGTCACGCAGGTGGAGAGCCCGTCGGGCACCTACTGCGTGCGGCTGCCCTCGGCCAATCGCCTGCCCGATGTGGGCGCCGCACCGCGCGTGGCGCCCGTCAGCAACTGCCCTTGACCCCGCCGATTGCCGTGGAGCCGCAGGGCCGCATCGCCGGTCAACGCGCGGGTGGGCGCTCCAGCAGCATCGCATCCCCGTAGCTGAAGAACCGGTACCCCTGCGCGATGGCGTGCCGGTACAGGCCCATGGTGTGCGCATAGCCCGCGAACGCGCTCACCAGCATCATCAGCGTGCTCTTGGGCAGGTGGAAGTTGGTGACCAGCACATCCACCACCTGGAAAGCAAAGCCCGGCGTGATGAAGATGCTGGTGTCGCCCGTGGCCAGACCGGTCTTCGCCCACGATTCGAGCGTGCGCACCGTGGTCGTGCCCACGGCCACCACGCGGCCGCCGCGCTGGCGGCAGCGCTCCAGGGCTGCCAGCGTGGCCAGCGGCACTTCGTACCACTCGCTGTGCATCTGGTGCTCGGCCAGGTTTTCGGTCTTGCAGGGCTGGAAGGTGCCCGCGCCCACGTGCAGCGTGACGCTGGCGCGCTCGATGCCGCGCGCGGCCAGGCCGGCCAGCACGCCCTCGTCGAAGTGCAGCGCGGCGGTGGGCGCGGCCACGGCGCCGGGGGCGCGCGCAAACACCGTTTGGTAGCGCTGGCTGTCCTCGGCTTCGTCGGGGTCGTGGCCGGTGTTCTGCTGGCGTTCGATGTAGGGCGGCAGCGGCAGGTGGCCGTGGCGGTCCATCAGCTCCCACGGCGACTCGCCTGCGGGGCCGTGCAGCGCAAAGCGGAACAGCGGGCCGTCGTCATGGGGCCAGCGGCCCAGCAGCGTGGCGTCGAAACCACCGCCGTGGCGGCCGCCCGCCATGTGCACGGTGCTGCCGGGCAGCGGCTTCTTGCTGACCTTCATGTGGGCCACGACTTCGTTGCCCGTGCCGCCGGCTTCGGCGGGCAGCACGCGCTCGATCAAGAGCTCCAGCTTGCCGCCGCTGGCTTTCTCGCCAAAGATGCGCGCCTTGACCACCCGGGTGTCGTTGAACACCAGCAGGTCGCCTTCGCGCAGCAGGCCGGGCAGGTCGCGGAAGATGCGGTCCATGGGCTCGATGGCGCGTCCGTCCAGCAGGCGCGAGGCGCTGCGTTCGGCAGCGGGGTGCTGGGCAATGAGTTCGGGAGGCAGCGAGAAGTCGAAGTCGCTGAGCGTGTAGGTGCGCGGGGCAGGCGGGCTGGATGCGGTCATGGGGCTTGAGGGCCGGACAGGCCCGTGCCAAGAAAAAAGCGGGGAGGCCGCCATTTTCCCACGGCGGGGCCGGGGGGCCGGGCCTACCAGGTCTTTTCCGGAAAGCCCGACCACAGCTCGTTCAGGTCCGGAAAGCGCCACTTGTCCGGGTCTTCGCGGGCGACGATCTTCTCGTGGCACCCCGGGGCGGAGAGATCCACCGTCTCGGGCGGGACGCGCAGGCCGGAATTGGTGGAGAAGAACACCTTGACGTGGGGCGTGGTGAGCGCCGCGGCCGATTGCTCGGTCACCACGCCGATGCGCCCCGAGGTCAGCCGCACGAGCGAGCCCACGGGATAGATCCCGATGCTCTTGACGAACGCCTGGAACAGCCGCGCGTCGAAGTGGTCCTGGGTCCATTCGGCCATGCGGCGCAGCGATTCGGCGGGGTCCCAGCCGCGCTTGTAGGGGCGGTCGGAGGTGATGGCGTCGTACACGTCGCAGATCGCCGTCATGCGCGCGATCACGCTGATGCCGTCGCCCTGCAGCTTGTCCGGGTAGCCGGAGCCGTCCACCTTCTCGTGGTGGTGCAGGCACGCGTCCAGCACCGCGTCGGGCATGTTGCCGCCTTCCTTGAGCATGTGAAAGCCCTGCACCGGATGGCTGCGCACCACGGTGAACTCCTGGTCGGTGAGCTTGCCGGGCTTGTTGAGCACCGCGAGCGGTACCGCGGCCTTGCCCAGGTCGTGCAGCAGGCCCGCCATGCCGGCCAGCCGCTGCTGGTCGTCCTTGAGCCTGAGCTGCTTGGCCAGCGCCACCATGAGCGCGCACACGGCCACCGAATGCATGTAGGTGTAGTCGTCCGCCGTCTTCAGGCGCGCCAGGCTGATGAGCGCGCCCGGGTTGCGGGTGACGGAGTCCGAGATTTCCTCCACCAGGCTCTGCGCGCTGGCGGAGTCCACCGCGCGCCCCAGGCGTGCCTCGTTGAACATCGAAATCACCGCCTCCCTGGATTTCACGCAGAGGGCGGCGGCGGCCTTGAGCTCGCTCTTCATGTCGGCGGGCTTGCGGTCGCGCCTGGGCGGCGGGGGTGGGGAGGGCAGCGTGACCTTGATGGGCGGCAGGTCCTCCAGCCGGCTGAAGTCCGTCTCGATCTGGGCGTCCACCTCCTCGCGGGACACCGAGGCGGTGCCGGGGGCCACGTCCCGGCCCCGGGAGGTGTCGATCCAGCATTCATGGATCGCGGTGGCCTGGATGCGGGCGAGGTCCTTGGGGTCGCTCAGCAGGAACTTGGCCCGCCAGAAGGGGTGCTCCATCCACGAGCCGCAGAACTCGTGCAGATACATGCCCAGGGTAAGGTGCTGAATTTGGATGCGCTTGAGCATGGCAAGACCCCTGGACTCGGAAAAGGCGCCTGCTTTGACGCGCTGGCAGTGGTAACCATGGTAGCCTTTTTGCCCATTCGTGTCGTTCGTAAAACCCGCTACATGCCCGCCGCCGTATCCAGAGTTTCCCCTAGGGGACATGTGAATGCCGATTCGCCCTAGCCCCCCGGCGGCGGCGGCGCCTGCCGTGTCCAAGGGCGGTGCATCGGTGGCCCAGAAGGCGCTGCAGAAGCTGGGCCTCCAGCGCGACATCGACCTGGCCCTGCACCTGCCCCTGCGCTACGAGGACGAAACCCGCATCACCCCGCTGGCCAGCGCGCGCGACGGGCAGATGGTCCAGATCGAAGCCACCGTGACCGCCAGCGAGGTGCAGCTGCGCCCGCGCCGCCAGCTGGTGGTGCAGGTGGAGGACGGCTCCGGCACGTGCGAGCTGCGCTTCTTCAGCTTCTACCCCTCGCACCAGAAGACCCTGTCCGTGGGCGCGCGCCTGCGCATCCGGGGCGAGGTCAAGGGCGGGTTCTGGGGCAGGCAGATGCTGCACCCCGCGTTCCGCCTCGCGGGCGGCGAGCTGCCCGCCGCGCTCACGCCCGTCTACCCCACCACGGCTGGCTTGCCGCAGCCCTACCTGCGCCGCGCGGTGGTTGGCGCGCTGGCCCGGGTGGACCTGTCGGACACGCTGCCACCCGGCACCGAGCCGCCGTATGCGCGTTTTACGAGCCAGAATGGCCTCCCGCGCTTGTTCAGCCTGCGCGAGGCGCTCACTTTTTTGCACCACCCCACGCCGGATGTGGCGCTGTCCACGCTGGAAGACCACAGCCACCCCGCGTGGCAGCGCCTGAAGGTGGAGGAGCTGCTGGCCCAGCAGCTGTCGCAGCAGCAATCACGCCGCGCGCGGGACATGCTGCGTGCGCCGGTGCTGAAGGTGCGTCGGCCCACCGATGGTGCGCTGCCGCTGCACGAGCAACTGATGGCCGTGCTGCCCTTCAGCCTGACCGCCGCGCAGCGCCGCGTGGGCGAGGAGATCGCGGCCGACCTGGCGCGCCAGGTACCCATGCACCGGCTGCTGCAGGGCGACGTGGGATCGGGCAAGACCGTGGTGTCGGCCCTGGCCGCGTGCCTGGCCATGGACGCGGGCTGGCAGTGCGCGCTGATGGCGCCCACCGAGATCCTGGCCGAGCAGCACTTCGCCAAGATGATCGGCTGGCTCGAACCCCTGCTGGCCGCGCGCGGCCGCAGGGTGGCCTGGCTGGTGGGCGGGCAAAAGAAGAAGGACCGCACCGCCATGCTCGCGCTGGTCGAGAGCGGCGAGGCGGCGCTGGTGGTGGGCACCCACGCCGTGATCCAGGAGCAGGTGCGGTTCAAGAACCTGGCGTTGGCCATCATCGACGAGCAGCACCGCTTTGGCGTGGCGCAGCGGCTGGCGCTGCGGCAAAAGCTGGCGGAGGGCGTCGCCGCCGGGCCGCCCCAAGGCGACGCGGCCCCCTCGGGGGGCAGCGACCCGCGCAGCGGCGGAGCGTGGGGGCGCAAGGTTCCCATGGAGCCGCACATGCTGATGATGAGCGCGACCCCGATTCCGCGCACGCTGGCCATGAGCTACTACGCCGACCTCGACGTCTCGGTGATCGACGAGTTGCCCCCCGGCCGCACGCCCATCGTCACCAAGCTGATCGCCGACAGCCGCAAGGACGAAGTCATCGAGCGCATCGGCGCCCAGGTGGAGGCCGGGCGGCAGGTGTACTGGGTGTGCCCGCTGATCGAAGAGAGCGAGGCGCTGGACCTGACCAATGCCACCGCGACGCATGCCGAGCTGAGCGAAGCGCTTCCCGGCGTCATGGTCGGGCTGCTGCACTCGCGCATGCCCAGCGCCCAGAAGAAGGCGGTGATGGCGCTGTTCACCAGCGGCCAGATGGGCGTGCTGGTCAGCACCACCGTGATCGAGGTGGGCGTGGACGTGCCCAACGCCTCGCTCATGGTCATCGAGCATGCCGAGCGCTTTGGCCTGTCGCAGCTGCACCAGCTGCGCGGCCGCGTGGGGCGCGGCGCGGCGGCGTCCGCCTGCGTGCTGCTGTATGCCACCAACGACAGCGGCCGCGTGGGCGAGACCGCCAAGGAGCGCCTGCGTGCCATGGCCGAGACCAACGACGGCTTCGAGATCGCCCGGCGCGACCTGGAGATCCGGGGCCCCGGCGAGTTCCTGGGCGCGCGCCAGTCGGGCGACGCGCTGCTGCGTTTTGCCGACCTGGCCACCGACACCGTGCTGCTCGACTGGGCCCGCGAACTGGCGCCGGTGATGCTGGACCGCCACCCGGACCTGGCGGCGCAACACGTGGCGCGCTGGTTGGGTGGAAAATCGGACTATCTGAAGGCATGAAGATGACATTCCCCCCAAGCCGCCGCGCGCTGCCGCGCGCGCAGCATGGGCAGGGAACTGCCATTCACCCCCAGCCCAGGAACAGACCATGACCCTGACCGAACTCAAGTACATCGTCGCCGTGGCGCGCGAGAAGCACTTTGGCCATGCGGCCGATGCCTGCTATGTCTCGCAGCCCACGCTGTCGGTCGCGATCAAGAAGCTGGAGGAAGAGCTCGACGTGAAGCTCTTCGAGCGCAGCGCGGGCGAGGTCTCGGTCACGCCGCTGGGCGAGGAGATCGTGCGCCAGGCCCAGAGCGTGCTGGAGCAGGCGGCGGCCATCAAGGAAATCGCCAAGCGCGGCAAGGACCCGCTGGCCGGCCCGCTGACCCTGGGCGTGATCTACACCATCGGGCCCTATCTGCTGCCCGACCTGGTGCGCCAGGCCATCGGCCGCTCGCCGCAAATGCCGCTCATGCTGCAGGAGAACTTCACGGTGAAGCTGCTGGAAATGCTGCGCACGGGCGAGATCGACTGCGCCATCCTGGCCGAGCCGTTTCCGGACACGGGCCTGGCCATGGCGCCGCTGTACGACGAGCCCTTCATGGCGGCGGTGCCCAGTTCGCACCCGCTGGCGGCCAAGAAATCCGTGACGGCCGCCGAACTCAAGAGTGAAACCATGCTGCTGCTGGGGGCGGGCCACTGCTTTCGCGACCACGTGCTGGAGGTCTGCCCCGAGTTCGCGCGCTTTGCGAGCAATGCCGAGGGCATCCGCAAGTCCTTCGAGGGCTCGTCGCTGGAGACCATCAAGCACATGGTGGCCGCGGGCATGGGCGTGACCCTGGTGCCGCGCCTGTCGGTGCCGCGCGACGCCCTGCTGACCGTGTCACGCCGCCGCAAGAGCGACGAGACCTACATCCGCTACCTGCCCATCCGTGAAGAGGATGGGGGGCCGCCGCCCATGCGCCGCGTGGTGCTGGCATGGCGGCGCAGCTTCACGCGCTACGAAGCCATCGCGGCACTGCGCAACGCCGTGTATGCCTGCGAGCTGCCCGGCGTCAAGCGCCTGTCCTGACCCCGCCTGCGCGGGACTACACTCTCGCCCCGCATGGCGTGCGGCTGCTTTCGGGCGGCACGCCGCGGGCGGCGCCAACGGGCCGCCCGCACCGCGGGGCTGCGCCACATGCGCACCGCGGGCGCCCTGCGCACTCCACAACCCAAGGAAAGCAATAGATGAAAAAAATCCTGATGGCCGCCGGCCTGGCCCTGGGCCTGGCCGCGTGCACCAGCATGCCCACCAACGCACCCTCGGCGGGCACGGTCAAGAAGGCCGACATGGACCGCCTGGTGGCCGTGCTGCCCGCTGCGGCACAAGGCAGCTTCACCGAGTTCCTGGCCCAGGCCGCGCGCGAGAACCCGCTGCTGCGCGCCAGCGTCTCGGCCTATGCGGCCAAGCAGCCGCTGGCGGGGGATGACCTGGTCAACATCGGCCGCCTGCTCGGCCTGTACAACCGCCTGCACAATCAATCCGCGGTGATCGACGCCACGGCGAAGATGGTGGCGCTCCCCACCTTCCGGTCCGAGAAAGTACCGCCGCACGAGGACAAGTCCATCATCGCCTTCGGCGCGCTGGTGGAACGCATGGCCCGCGATTTTGGCCTGCAGTACCGCAATGTGGACAACCGCATCTTTGAAGTGAAGCTGCCCGGCACGGGCAAGGAGGAGTTCGGCATCCTCACGCACGCCGACGTGGTGCCCGTGGTGGCCGACGAATGGGTGTTGGACGACGGCACGCGCCTCGATCCCTTCAAGCTCACGCGCGTGGGCGGCAACCTGTACGGCCGCGGCTCCATCGACGACAAGGGCTCGATCGCCGCCGTGCTGTATGCGATGAAGACGGTCAAGGACAGCGGCCTGCCGCTGTCGCGCACCATCCGCCTCATGATCGAGACGACGGAAGAGACCGGTGGCGACGCGATGAAGTACTACCGCGCCAGGACCGAACTGCCCGAGTACAACATCGTGCTCGACAGCAAGTACCCCGCCGTGGTGGCCGAGAAGGGCTCCGGCGCGCTGCGCGCCTCGTTCGCGCTGGGATCGATGGCTAGCGTCAGCGCCACCGCCATCACCGCCATGGCCGGCGCCGCATCGGCCAACGCCGTGCCGCAGACCGCCACGGCCAGGCTGCAGGGAGGCAGCACCGCCGACGTGTCGGCGCGCCTGAACGCTGCCAAGGCGGCGTTCGTCGAGAAGTACAAGCCGCAGGGCGGGCCCTTCAGCATCGACGTGGCCCAGGACGGTGCCGCCGTGCAGGTCAAGGTCACCGGCGCATCGGCCCACGGCTCGCGCCCGGAAGAGGGCGTGAACCCGCTGCCGCGCCTGGCGCTGTTCCTGAAGGAATCCGGCGTGGCGCTCGCCCCCAACGGCTACGCGCAGGCCGTGCGCTACCTCACCGACCTGTACGGCACCGACTACCTGGGCCGCACGCTGGGCCTGGCGTATGCCGACGACTTCATGGGCCCGCTGACCATGTCGCCCAACCTCGTGCGCGAGAAGGACGGCCAGGTCGATGTGCTGGTGAATGTGCGCATGCCCCGCGGCAGCACGCCCGAGGCGCTCTCCCAGGCGACGGCCGCGAAGATCAAGGCCTGGGGCGCCCAGGCCGGCGTGGCGGTGGAGGTGGACCACAGCCAGGGCAACTGGATGGCGCGTGACCCCCGGGGCGCCTGGCTCGCCACGCTGCTCAACACCTTTGGCGACACCACGGGCCTGGAAGCCAAGCCCGTGCCCACGGCCGGCAGCACCACGGCCAAGCTCATGCCCAACGCCATCAACTTCGGCCCCGCCATGCCGGGCAAGAAGTACACGGCCCACAACGCCAAGGAGTTCAAGGAAGTGGTGGACCTGGACGCGGACATGCAGATGTTCACCGAGATGCTCGTGCGCATCGGGAATTTGAGCCAGATGCAGTGATGGCTTTGGCGCCTGCGCTACAGTGACCACCAGCCGCCGCGCGCCGTGGCCCGGAGCCTTCCGGGCTGCGATGGCGCGGCGGATTCCATCGATTGACCCCCATTCCAACGAAGGAGCTTCCCATGGCCAAGGCCCCCAAGACCACCGCAGCCCCCAGCATCAACATCGGCATCAGCGACAAGGACCGCGCCGCGATCGCGCAAGGCCTCTCGCGCCTGCTGGCCGACACCTACACGCTGTACCTGACCACGCACAACTTCCACTGGAACGTGACGGGCCCCATGTTCAACACGCTGCACACTATGTTCATGGCGCAGTACACCGAACTGTGGAACGCGGTGGACCCGATCGCCGAGCGCATCCGCTCGCTGGGCCATGTGGCGCCCGGCTCGTACGCCGAGTTCGGCAAGCTCGCCACGGTGCCCGACGCGCCCGCCAAGCCGCCCAAGGCGCTCGATATGGTGCGTGTGCTGGTCGAAGGCCACGAGGCCGTGGCCCGCACCGCCCGCAGCCTGTTCCCGCTGGCGGACAAGGCCAGCGACGAGCCCACGGCCGACCTGCTGACGCAGCGCCTGACGGTGCACGAGCAGACGGCGTGGATGTTGCGCTCGCTGCTGGAGGAGTAGCCGCACCGCAGCCCTGGACGCGGGGCGGCGCCCGCGTGCGCCCCCAGGGGACGGAAGTGCGTGTTGTCCTACAGGGGGCCGCCTGGCTTGTGTGGATGATCCGGGCTTGGGCATGCCGCCTGCTGCCGTGGGGCGACGTCAGGGGCATGGAGGACAAGAAAATCTGTGATGTATGCGAATCCTCTACGTGGAAGACAACGCCGAACTGCGCGAGACCATTGGCATGCTGATGGAGGGCGAAGGCCAGACGGTGACTTCGTGCGCCACGGCCGAAGAAGCCCTGGAGCTTGATGCCCTGCAGTCCTACGACCTGCTGGTCTCGGACGTGAGCCTGCCCGGCATTTCGGGGACGGATCTCGCGCGCCGGCTGCTGGCCCAGGACCCGCAACGCTGGGTGGTCCTGTGCTCGGGCTATGAACTGGGCCACTATCCCGGCGCCTGGGGCCCCAATGTCCGGACCTTGCTCAAGCCCTTCGACCTGGAGGATCTGGAGCAGCTGCTGAGTTCCATCCGCGAGGCCGTGGCGCGCCCCGTCGCCTGACACGCCACCGCCGTGCCGGCTCAGGCCGGCGGTGCCTTGCGATCGCCGGGCGCAGGCGAGACCCGGGGCAGGGTCACGCGAAAAGAGGTGCTTGCGTCCTGTGAGCACACCTCGATGTTCCCCGAGTGCGCGCGAACGATCTGGTGCGCGATGAACAGTCCCAGCCCCAGCCCCTGGTGGCGTCCCGGCTCTCTTTCCCGTCCGTGGAACGGGTCGAAAAGATGGGGCAGCAGGCCTGGCGGTATCACGCCCCCGTTGGCCACCGAGACCGACACGCTCCCCGCCTGGGTTCCGTCCACCGCGATGCGCACGGGTTGTGCGGGATCGCCGTGGTGGATGGCATTGCCCACCAGGTTGGTCATCACCTGGCACATGCGCTCGGCGTCCCAGACCCCGGCCAGGTCCCCCGCCAGCGTGGACTCGATGCGGTGGGCCGGGAACCCGGTCTGCACCTCGTCCAGCGCGCGCTGCACCACGGCCTGCATGTCGACGGGGCCCAGCTGCAGGGCCAGCCCGCCCGCGTGGCGTATGCGGGTGACGTCCAGCAGGTCTTCGATCATCCGGCCCATGCGCTGGCTGCTGCTGAGCACCCGGTCGGCCATCGCGCCCACCTTCTCGGCATCGGGCTGGCGCTTGAGCACCGTGGCGGCCGCCGTGATCGACATCAGGGGCGTGCGCAGGTCGTGGCTCAGCACCGCCATGAACATCTCGTTGATGCGCAGCGCCGCCGTGCGCTCCTTCAGTTCGTGGGCCAGGGCCTGCTTGCGCCGGTGCAGCTCGAAGAACACGTTGGCCTTGCTGGTGAGCACGTGCGGTTCGATGGGCTTGTACAGAAAGTCCACCGCACCGCTTTCGTAGCCCCGGAACTGCCAGTTCTGCTCGCGGGAACCGGCGGTCATGAAGATCAGCGGAATATGGCGCGTGCGCTCGCTGCCGCGGATCAGTTCGGCCAGCTCGAAGCCATTCATCTCCGGCATCTGCACATCGAGCAGGGCCAGCGCCACGTCCCCGTGGGCGAGCAGCAGCTCCAGTGCCTGAGGGCCGGACTGGGCCTTCAGGATGTCGAGGCCGTCGCGCTGCAGCAGCGCTTCCAGCGCGATCAGGTTTTCAGGAATGTCATCGACGAGCAGGCATTTGATGCGGTCGGTGTGTGGCATGGTCTTCGCGTGCGGGGAGAGGATGTGGGCGTCGGGGTGGGTAAGGGCGCGGTGCATCACAGCAGGCGCTGGCGGTGCAGGTCTGCGATCAGATCGGCAATGCCTTTGGGGGGCAGGACGTGGTGGGCCTCGGTGCAGGCCAGCGCGGCCTGCGGCATGGTGGGCATGGCCGCGCTGGCGGGTTCCTGGACGATGGCCAGCCCGCCCGCGGCGCGGATGGACCGCAGGCCGTGGGCCCCGTCCTCGTTGGCGCCCGAGAGCAGGATGCCCACCAGGCGGCCGCCATACTGGTCGGCCGCGGATTCGAAGAGCACGTCGATCGAGGGGCGCGAGAAATGCACGGGCGCGTCCACGGACAGCGCGATGCCCGGCCCCGCATCCACCAGCAGGTGGTAGTCCGGCGGCGCGAAGTACACCGTGCCCGGGGCGATGGACTGCTTGTCCTGCGCTTCGTGCAGGGGGAGCGCGCAGCGTTGCCGGAAGATCTCCGCCAGCAGGCTGCGCCGGTCGCGGGGCAGGTGCAGCACGATCAGCACCGCGGCGCGCAGGCTGGCGGGCAGCGCGGGCAGCACCTGCATGAGCGCATCGATGCCGCCGGAGGACCCGCCCACCACGATGGCGTCGTAGCCCTCCAGGGGCTCGGCTGGCGGGTGTCGTGGCCGCGTCACAGGCCCGCCTTCTTGCGGTAGATGCGGTCCTCGGGCACGAGGTCGTCAAAGGCATCCGCCTGGCCGGAGAACCGCAGCGACTCCTTGGAGCCCAGGCCCAGGAAGCCCCGGTGGCACAGCGCGTCGCGGAACAGCCCCAGCGCCCGGTCCTGCAGTTCGCGCTCGAAGTAGATGAGCACGTTGCGGCAGGAGACCAGGTGCATCTCGGCGAACACGCTGTCGGTGGCCAGGCTGTGGTCCGAGAACACCATGTGCTCCTTGAGCGACTTGTCGAACACCGCCCGCCCGTAGTGGGCCGAGTAGTAGTCCGACAGGGAGCTGCGCGCGCCCGAGCGGGCATGGTTCTCGGTGAAGGACGCGACACGGGCCACGTCGAACACGCCGGCCTCGGCGGCATGCAGCGCATGGGGGTTGATGTCGGTGGCGTAGATCAGCGTGCGCTCGAGCAGGCCTTCCTCGTGCAGCAGGATGGCCAGCGAATACACCTCTTCGCCCGCGCTGCAGCCCGCCACCCAGACCTTGAGCGACGGGTAGGTGCGCAGCAGGGGCACCACCTCGTTGCGCAGCGACAGGAAGTAGCTTGGGTCGCGGAACATGTCGCTGACCTGCACCGTGAGGTACTCGAGCAGTGCCGGGAACACCGCGGGCTCGTGCAGCACGCGGTCCTGCAGCTGCGAGAGCGTCTGGCACTGGAACTGCAGCAGGGCCGTGTTCAATCGCCGCTTGAGGGACGCCTGCGCATAGCCCCTGAAATCGTAGTGGTAGCGGTGGTAGATCGCATCGATCAGCAGGCGCTGCTCGATGTCCGCCGTGCGGGCCTTCTTGCGGTGGGGCATGGTGCGCTGCCGGGTTACTTGGGCATCCAGACCCGCACCAGCGACAGCAGCTTTTCCACGTCGAGCGGCTTGGCGATGTAGTCGTTGGCTCCGGCCGCCAGGCATTTTTCCTGGTCGTCCTTCATGGCCTTGGCGGTGAGCGCGATGATGGGCAGGCGCCGCCATTCCGGGCGGGCGCGAATCTCGCGCATGGCGGTGTAGCCGTCCATCTCCGGCATCATGATGTCCATGAGCACGAGGTCGATGGCATGGGAGCTTGCGCCGCTGTCGGCGCGGGCCAGGGCGTCCAGCGCCTCGCGGCCGTTGCGGGCGATCTCCACGCGGATGCCCGAGGGCTCGAGGATGCTGGAGAGCGCGAACACGTTGCGCACGTCGTCCTCCACCACGAGCACGGTGCGCCCTTCCAGGGCCGTGTCCCGGTTGCGGGCCACCTGCAGCATCTGGCGGTGTTCGGCGGACAGCTCGGACTCCACTTGGTGCAGGAACAGCGTGACTTCGTCCAGCAGCCGCTCGGGCGAGCGGGCGTCCTTGATGATGATGGACTTGGAGAAGCGCCGCAGCAGCTGTTCCTCGTCGCGCGACAGCGCCCTGCCGGTGTACACGATGACGGGCGGGAACGACACGCCGTCCTGCTCGGTCATCTGCTGCAGCAGCTCGTAGCCGTTCAGGTCGGGCAGGTTCAGGTCCATCACCATGCAGTCGAAGGTCGCGCCGCGCAGGTGTTCGAGGGCGGCGGCGGCGGTGCCGGCGCAGACGATCTCCACGCCATCGCGGCTGAGCAGGTGGCGCACGCTTTCCCGCTGGCGCTCGTCGTCTTCGACCACCAGCACGCGGTGCATGTTCTGGGTGAACTTGGCCTCCAGGCGCTCCAGCGCATGCACCAGTTCCTCGCGCTTGACGGGCTTGAGCGCGTAGCCCACGGCGCCCCGGCCCATGGCTTCCTGCGAATAGTCGGCCACCGACACCACGTGCACGGGAATGTGGCGCGTGGCCGGGTTGCGCTTGAGCTGGTCGAGCACGCCCAGTCCCGAGAAGTCCGGCAGGTTCACGTCCAGCACGATGGCGCTGGGCAGGCTCTGCGTGGCAGCCAGCATGCCGTCGGCGGCGTTCAGGGCCACGGCGCACTCGAAGCCCATTTCCTGGGCCAGGTCGCGCAGGATGTGCGCAAAGCGTTCGTCGTCCTCGATGACGAGAATGCTGCGCGCACCGGCGCGCGGCAGTGGCGCCGGGCCCGCGCGGGTGCCCGGAGGGGGCGGGGCGTCCTGCGGCGCCGCGGCAGGCAGCCGCGCGGGCGCATCGGCGGGCGGGGCGGGGTCCGCTCGCACGCTCGCGGGCAGGAGGGGCGCCACCGGCATGGCCGCTTCCAGCTGCAGGGGCAGGACCAGCGTGAACACGCTGCCCTGGCCGGGCGTGCTTTCCACGGTGATGTGCCCGCCCAGCAGCTGCGCCAGGTCGCGTGAGATCGACAGGCCCAGGCCCGTGCCGCCGTACTTGCGGTGGGTGCTGCCATCGGCCTGGCGGAAGGCTTCGAAGATCAGTTCCTGCTGGTGCGCGGGAATGCCGATGCCGGTGTCCTTGACCACGAACGACAGCGTGTCGCCGGGGTTGCGGGACACGTGCAGCGCCACCGAGCCCTGCTCGGTGAACTTGATCGCATTCGACAGCAGGTTCTTGAGCACCTGTCCCAGGCGCAGGGGGTCGGTGTCCATGGTCGCGGGCACGTCCGGGGCCACGGTGGCGTTGAGCGCCAGGCCCCTTTCCTGGGCCAGCGGGCGCAGTGGGTCCACCAGTGCCTGCACGGCCCGTGCGATGGAAACCGGCTCCACGGCCACGGTGGCCTGGCCTGCCTCGATCTTGGACAGATCCAGGATGTCATTGATGAGCGCCAGCAGGTCGTTGCCGGCCGCGTAGATGGTCTGCGCGTACTTCACCTGGTCGCCGCTGAGGTTGCCGGGCTTGTTGTCCGACAGCAGCTTGGCCAGGATCAGCGTGGAGTTGAGGGGCGTGCGCAGCTCATGGCTCATGTTGGCCAGGAATTCGCTCTTGTACTGGCTCGACAGTTCCAGCTCGCGGGCCTTGTCGGTCAGCGCGCTCTGGGCGCGCAGGAGCTGCTCGCGCTGGTGCTCGAGCTGCTGGGTCTGCTCTTCCAGGTGCGCGTTGGTCTGCTCCAGCTCGGTCTGCTGCACTTCCATCTGCGCCTGCGATTCCTGCAGCACGCGGCTTTGCTGCTCCAGCTCCTCGTTGTTGACCCGCAGCTCTTCCTGCTGCATCTGCAGCTCCTCGGACTGGCGCTGGGTTTCTTCCAGCAGGGATTCAAGGCGCGTGCGGTCGATGCCCGAGCGGATGGCCACGGCCAGCATCTCCGAGGCGCGCTCCATCAGGTCGCGCTCGGCCTCGCCCACCGGCCGGTAGAAGCCCAGCTCGATCACGGCGAAGACTTCGCCGTTTTCCACCGCGGGCGCCACCAGCAGCTCGGCCGGGCCGGACTGCCCGGTGCCCGAGGCGACCTGCAGGTGGCCCGGCGGCACATCGCGCACATGCAGCAGCTGGCGCGAGCGCACGGCCTGCCCGACGAGGCCCTCGCCCGCGAGGAGTTTCTGCTCCAGGCGTTCGCGCGGCAGGGCATAGCCGCCAAACAGCGCGAAGCTGCCGTGGCCATTGGCCGCATAGCCCGCGCCGACGGAGGCCTTGAGGTAGGTGGCCAGGTATTCCAGGGCCAGCTCGCCGATGTCCTCGAGCCGGTGGTCGCCCTGGATGCGCTGGCCCAGGCCGGTGAGGCCCGCCGCCACCCAGGACTGCAGGGCCTTGGCGCGGTATTCGCGCGCGGTCAGCGCGGCGGAGACGCAGATCAGCACCAGCAGCACCAGCGAGCCGCCCCACGAGTAGTAGGCGGAGGCCGTGGCGGCATCCACCCACTGCTGGCGGCGGGCTTCCAGCTGCTGGCTTTGCAGCGTGAACAGGTCGGCGGCCAGGTCGCGCACGCGGTCCATGAGGTTCTTGCCGGCATCGGTGCGCACGAGCGCCATCGCGCCGTCGGCATTGCCGGCCTTGCGCAGCTCGATGGTTTCGTTCAGCTCGCGCAGCTTTTGCTGGGCCAGGTCATCGATCTGCACCACCAGCCGCCGCTGCACGGGGTTGTCCGCCGTGCTGGCCTTCAGGGCGGACATCTGCCGCTCCACCGCGGTGAGCGCGAGCTGGTAGGGCTGCAGGTAGGGGGCTTCGCCCGTCAGCAGGTAGCCCCGCTGGCCCGTCTCCGCGTCCTTGAGGGCCGAACTCAGCAGATTGAGCTGGCGCATCGCCAGGGTGGTCCGGTCCATCGCATCGACCGCGTCGGCGCGCAGTTCGGAGGCGCGGAAATTGACCAGAGCGATGACCAGCGTGGCCAGGGCCGCCACCACGAAACCCGCCAGCAGCGTGCGGGGGATGGCAAAGCGCGTGGCGGCCTGGGGGCTCGATGATCGGGGCATGCGGGCTGGTCCGTAGTGGAAGGGAACGGGAGACTTTACCGGTTCTTCGGGCTGCCCGTACCCTCCCTGCTACATTCGGTGCGCCCGCGTGTCCGGCGGGTTTCCACCGTCCTTTTCCGCTCAGCCCGCATGCCGTCCGTATCTTTGCGCAGCCGCTTCGCCCTGTACCTTGACCTCATCCGCTGGGACCGCCCCGCCGGCTGGCTGGTATGCCTGTGGCCCACGCTCAGCGCGCTGTGGATCGCGGCGGACGGGTTTCCGGGCTGGCACCTGCTGGCGGTGTTCGTGCTGGGCACCATCCTCATGCGCAGCGCGGGCTGCTGCGTGAACGACGTGGCCGACCGCGACTTCGACAGGCATGTCAAGCGCACGGCGCAGCGCCCGGTCACCACGGGCGCGGTGGGCGTGAAGGAAGCCCTGGCCCTGGGCGCGGTGCTGGCGCTGCTGGCGTTCGGCCTGGTGCTCACCACCAACGCCGCGGCCATCGCCTGGTCGGTGCCCGCGCTGCTGGTGGCCATCGCCTACCCGTTCTCCAAGCGCGTGATCTCCATGCCGCAGGCGGTGCTGGGCATCGCGTTCAATTTCGGCATCGTGATCGCGTTCGCCGCGGTGCAGGGCGCGGTGCCTGCCGTGGCCTGGTGGATGTGGCTGGGCAACCTGTTCTGGGTGCTGGCCTACGACACCGAATACGCCATGGTGGACCGCGACGACGACCTGCGGATCGGCATCAAGACCTCGGCCATCACGCTGGGCCGCCTGGACGTGGCGGCCATCGTGGCGTTCTATCTGCTCTTCCTGTCCATTTGGGCTGTGGCGCTTTATCGGTATGCGCTGGGTGCTATGTTTTGCATAGCAATCGCCGGTGCGCTCGCGCAGGTGCTGTGGCACTGGCGCCTGATCCGCCACCGCACCCGCGAGGGGTGCTTCAAGGCCTTCCGGGTCAACCACTGGCTCGGCGCCACGGTGTTCGCGGGGATCGCCGGCAGCTATCTGCTGCGCCAGCTGGCGGCCCATTGACCCGTTTGCCGACGGTGTCTCCGCCTGTCACGGGGCTGCGCGGTACCCGCTGGCCGCGGACGGCATGGCCCCGGCCAGGGCAGCGCCTCGGGGCTTAGCCGCCGAATTCATCGCCCAGTTCAAGCGCCCGCTGCTCGGCGGCGCGCATGGCGGCCTCGAAGCTCGCGCCCATGCCCGCGGCCTCCATGGACTGCAGCGCCGCGTAGGTGGTGCCGCCTTTGGAGGTGACGCGCTGGCGCAGCACGGCGGGCGGCTCGTCGGAGCGGCGCGCCAGCTCCGATGCGCCCACGAACGTGCCCACGGCCAGCTGGTGCGCCTGCTGCTGCGACAGCCCCATGCCGACGCCCGCGCGGGTCATGGCTTCCAGGAAGTAAAAGACATACGCCGGGCCCGAACCCGACAGCGCCGTGACCGCGTCGAGCTGCTTTTCGCTTTCCACCCACAGGAATTCCCCGGTGGACGCCATGATGGACTCGACCTGCACGCGGGCGGCCGCGTCCACGGCGGGGCGGGCATACAGCGCGCTCATGCCCTTGCCCACCAGCGCCGGCGTGTTGGGCATGGTGCGCACGATGCGTTCGGTGCCCAGCCATTGGGCGATGCTGTCCGAGCGGATGCCGGCGGCCACGCTCAGGTGCAGCGCGTCCTGCGTGTGGGCCCGGGCCTGGGCGGCCGCGTCCTTGAAGGTCTGGGGCTTGACGGCCCAGACCACGATGCGGGCGCGCTGCAGGGCGGGGCCGGCTTCGGGCTGGGCCTCGATCCCGTAGTTCTTGCGCAGCGCCTCGCGCGCTTCGGGCCAGGGCTCGACCACTTCGATGTCGCGGGCGGGGTGGCCCTGGTGGATCAGCCCGCCAATGATGGCGCTGGCCATGTTGCCACCGCCGATGAAGGCGATGACGGGCAGGGAGGTGGGAGCGGCGGTGGTGTTCATGTCGGGCAGGCGGAGGGAATCAAAAGCTGGCAGTTTAGGGAATCTCGGCGGCCAGCCATTGGAGCGCGACGCCGTGGGTGGCCGCGGTGCCGGGCGGGAGCGTGTCAGCGCGGCGGCGAAGGACCAGCGCGCAGGGCCCTTCGCCGCGCGAGGCCAGCCGCTCGCGCAGCGCCTGGGCGGCGGGCGGTTCTGCCGCGCCGGGGGCGCTGGCCGCGCGCTCGGGGCTCTGCAGCCACAGCAGCGTGCTACCCAGCGGGAGCCGCGCGGTGCGGATTCCGCCTGCGCTGGCCAGGGTGGCGGCCTGCGCCTGCGCGCCCAGCAGGGCCTGGTAGCGCGCCAGGGTGGCATCCAGGTCGTGCACGGCCACCGTCAGCGCCGCAGCGCCCTCTGCGCCGTTGGGGTGGACGCGGGCGGCGCCTTCGGGCACGCGCAGGGCCCGGGGGGTGATGTCGCCGCACAGGAAGGGAACGTCCGGCGTGGCGTGGCGCGCGGTCTGCCAGCGAAGCTGCGCGCCGTCGGGCCGCAGCCGGCCGCCGTCGACAGGGCCGGTCAGGGTGCCGAGCCCGCGCGCGCGTGCGTCCGCCAGCGCCTGCACGGTGTCCGGCGCACGCAGCGCGAAGTCCACCAGGCCTTCGCCATGGTCGCGCAGCGTGCGGTACCAGCGCTCTTCGGGGGCCGGGGCCCGCCATGCGATGAGTTCCAGGTAGGCGCCGTCCGCAAACACCACCAGGGCGTTGTGCGAGGTGCGCCCCGGGTGCTGCCCGCCGGTAAGCACCTGCAGGCCCAGGGCGCGATAGTCGGCGATGGCGGCTTGCAGGTCGGCCACGGCGATGACGATGTGGTCCAGGGCGAAGGGCATGGCGTGGGGCTCCATGGTCATTCGTCCAGCTTCAACCGGGTTTCGCGCACGAATTTGCCCCAGCGCTCATATTCCTCGCGCACGTGGCGCTCCAGGCCCGGCCCGTCGCTGGCGACGACTTCAAAGCCCGCCTGCGTGAGCCTGGCCTTGATGTCGGGCGTCTGCAGGGTGGCCTGGAAGTCCTCGGTCAGCTGGTGCACCGTGGCGGCCGGTGTCGCGGCGGGCACGAACAGCCCGATCCAGGAATAGGCCTCGAAGCCGGGGAATCCCGATTCGGCCACGGTGGGCACGTCGGGCAGTTCGGGCAGGCGCCGGGCGCCCGTCACGGCCAGCGGCTTGATCTTGCCCGCGGCGATCTGGCCGCGCAGCGCCGCATAGCTGAGCAAGGTCAGGCTGGCCACGTCGCCCAGCACCGCCTGGACGGCGGGGCCGCCGCCGCCAAAGGGCACATGCAGCACGAAGGTGCCGGAGCGGCGCTTGATGTCCTCCATCACCAGGTGGTTCATCGAGCCGAGGCCGGTGGATGCGTAACTGTATTTGCCGGGCGCCTTGGCGGCCAGGTCGAGAAAGCCGCGCAGGTCCTTGGCCGGCACGGAGGCGGCGGCGCCGATCACCAGCGGAAACCGCAGCGCCAGCGAGACGCCCGCGAAATCCTTGAAGGTGTCGTAGGGCAGCCGGGGCTTGGCGATGGGGTTGATGGCGTGGGTGTCGAAGCTCACCAGCACGGTGTTGCCGTCCGGGGCCGACTTGGCCACGTACTGCGTGGCGATCTGGCTGGCCGCGCCGGGCCGGTTCTCCACGACCACCGGGCGGCCCGCCTTCTCGGCCAGGCGGGGCTGCAGGATGCGCGCCGCGATGTCGGTGCTGCCCCCCGGTGGAAAGGTGATCACCAGCTTGAGGTTGGCATCGTTGCTGGCCAGCGCGGGGCCGCCCAGCCCCAGGGCGGATGCAAGGGCGGCCGACAGGATCTGGCGGCGGGACGCGGTGCGGGTCATGGAAACTCCTCTTCAAGTGAATCAGCGGCGGGCGCCAAGGCTGGCGCCCGCGGACATGCCGGGGGGCGGGCCTCAGCCCATCCACTGGCTCACGGGCACGGCCGTGTCCTGCAGTTCCTGCGAGACCACATCGACCAGCGCCGGGCCGTCGTGCAGGAGGGCCGCCCTGATGGCGCCCTCGAGGTCGGCGGGGTCCTCCACCTGCCAGGCCTTCACGCCGAAGGCCTCGGCCACGCGCGCATGGTGGGTGCGGTTGAAGTCCACGGAGAAGTAGCGCCCGTCGTAGCCGGTTTTCTGGCTGGCCTTGATCCAGCCATAGACCGCATTGGAGAACACGATCATCTTCAGGGGCACGTTGCGGCGCACGATGGTCTCCAGCTCCCCGCAGGTGAAGCCGAAGCTGCCGTCGCCCATGACGGAAACCACCACCGAGTCCGGCTGCCCGAACGCCGCGCCCACGCCGGCCGACATGGCGAAGCCCAGCGCGCCGTGCGCCCGGTTGGTGATGAAGTGGCGCCCTGATTGCGGTGCGTTGAAGTAGGCGGTGAAGTAGGGGCAGGGCGTGCCGGGGTCGGCCACCACGATGGCGCGGGGCGGCAGCAGCCGGTTGAGCACGTCCACCACGCGCTCGGGCTTGATGGGGCGGTCCAGCGATGCCGCCAGCGGTGCGAAGAAGGCCTGCTTGCGGGCGCGTGCCTCGCCGGCCAGCGCCCCGCCATCGGCCGCGTGGGCGGGGCGGCGCCCGATGCGCGCCTGCACCGCGGCGTGCAGCGCCTGCAGGCCGAGCAGGGCATCCCCGACCAGCGCCACGTCGGTGCGGTAGTTGGTGCCGATGGTCATCGCATCCACGTCAAGGTGCAGGATGGTGACCTTGCGGGACGGCATCTGCCAGTGCTCGGTGGTGGTGGAGCCCGCGCGCGCGCCGATGAACAGGACGAGGTCGGCCTGCGCCACCACGGCGCGGGTGGCATCGATCCCGCCATTGGTGCCGACCACGCCCGCGTTCAGCGGGTGCGTGTCGGCCAGGCTGCCCTGGCCGCTCACGCTGGTGCAGACCGGCGCGTTGAGCAGCGTGGCCAGGGCGTCGAGCGCCGCGCTGGCGCCAGCGATCACCACGCCGCCGCCGCAGATGAGCACGGGCGACGTGGCCGCCACGAGGCGGTCGGCGGCCTCGTCCACCGCCGCGGGGTCGGGTGCCGAGCGGTGGGCGGGAAACTGGCCATGCCCTGGCTGTGCCCACACCTCCGCGGGGTCGATGGCATGTTTTTGCACGTCGTAGGGCAGGCAGATGTGGGCCGCGCCGGGGCGGCCCGTGGTCATGGCACGGAAAGCGCTGCGCACGGCATGCGGAATCTGGTCCACCCGGTCGATGGTGGTGTTCCATTTGGTCAGGGGGCGGTAGAGCGCCTGCTGGTCGAGTTCGGTCAGCGGGAACTTGCCGCGCGCGCCCACCGACACATCCGAGGTGATGCCCAGCACCGCCACGGAGGACTCGTTGGCCTCCACCAGCCCGGGCAGCAGGTAGGTGGCGCCCCCGCCGCTGGGGCCCTCGCACACACCCACCTTGCCGGTCACGCGGGCGTAGGCGTCGGCCATGTAGCCGGCGCTGCGCTCGTCGCGGGTAAGGATGTGGTCGATGCCGTGGTCCAGGCGCGCCAGGGCGTCATAGAACGGCAGGCTGGTGTCGCCGCACAGGCCGAAGATGTGCTTCACGCCGTTGTGCTGCAGCATGCGCACCATCGCATCGGCGCCATTGAAAGGGGTCGTCATGTCGGAGGGCCTTCGTCGGGTTGGGTGATTCGCGAGAATTCATTTAAGTATACCTAAATGAATTCTGAAAGAGCGCGTGCACAATACACCCCCATGACAGCTCCCATTGCCAAGATTCGCCGCGAGAGAGGTTCCAGCGTCTACAACACGCTGCGGCACATGGCGATTGCCTACCAGTTCAAGCCCGGAGAGCGCCTGAGCGAAATCGAGCTGGCCGAGCGCCTGGGCGTGAGCCGCACGCCCGTGCGCGAGGCCCTGGGGCGGCTGGTGACGGAAGGGTTCCTGCAGCCGGCCACGCGGGGCTACATGCGCCGCCCGCTCGACGTGCAGGAAACGCTGGACCTGTATGAAGCGCGCGTGGCGATCGAGCGCGAATGCATGCGGCTGGCGATCAAGCGGGCAACGGACGCCCAGGTGGAAGAGGCCTGTTCCTACCTGGAGGAGAGCCGGCGCGTTCCCGCCGCGGCTGCGGTGCAGCGGCTGGTGGAGCTGGACGAGGGCTTTCACATGCGCATCGCGGACATGGCGGGCAATTCCGAATTGCGGCGCATGCTGCTGAGCCTCAATGAACGCATCCGGTTCATCCGCTGGATTGACATGGAAAACGTCGGGCGCGATTCCACCCAGCATGAGCACCAGGACATCCTGCAAGCCCTGCGCGCGCGGGACCCGGCCCTGAGCGAGCGTCTGCTGTCCGCGCACATCGCATTGCGGCGCGACCAGATCGTGGACGCGATCACGCGGGGGCTGGCGCGCATCTACCTGCCGCAGGAGCAGGCGCCGCCGCCCGGGGCCATGCCGCCCGCGGCCTGAAGGCGGTGAGCCTGCCTATGCGGCCGTGGTCTGCCGCACGGCGTGTTCCCAGTTCGCCATCAGCTCCTGCGCGCGCGCGCTGCCCAGCGTGGGAACGAAGCGGCGGTCGGCGCGCCACAGCTGCGAGAGTTCGTCCGTGCTGCGGTACACGCCGCTCGACAGCCCCGCCAGATAGGCTGCACCGAGGGCCGTGGTTTCGATGACGGCCGGGCGCACCACCGGGATGCCCAGCAGGTCGGCCTGGAACTGCATCAGCAGGTCGTTGATGCAGGCGCCGCCGTCCACGCGCAGCTCGCTGACCGGTGCGCCGCCGGCGACCACGGCATCGCGGCTCATGGCCAGGAGCAGGGCGGCGCTCTGGTAGGCGATGCTTTCCAGCGCTGCGCGGGCGATGTGGCCCAGCGTGGTGCCGCGCGTGAGGCCCGTGATGGTGCCGCGCGAATCGGGCTTCCAGTACGGGGCGCCCAGGCCCGTGAAGGCGGGCACCATCATCACGCCGCCCGAGTCGGGCACGCTCTGCGCCAGCGACTCGACCTCGTTGCTGGTGGAGATGGCGCGCAGGCCGTCGCGCAGCCACTGCACCACGGCGCCGCCCACGAAGACACTGCCCTCCATGGCGTATTCGGGCGCCGTGCCTGCCTGCGCCGCGCTGGTGGTGAGCAGGCCGTTCTGGCTGGTCTGGAACACGCCGCCCGTGTGCATCAGCATGAAGCAGCCGGTGCCGTAGGTGTTCTTGGCCATGCCGGCCGTGAAGCAGGCCTGGCCGAACAGCGCGCTTTGCTGGTCGCCCGCCACGCCGCCGATGCGGATGGAGTGGCCCAGCAGGTCGGGGGCGATGTCGCCAAAGTGGGCGCTCGACGGCAGCACTGCGGGCATCAGCGCCCTGGGAATGCGCAGCAGCGCCAGCAGCTCGTCGTCCCACTGGTTGGTGTGCACATTGAAGAGCATGGTGCGCGAGGCGTTGCTCACGTCCGTCACATGCACCTGGCCATGGGTGAGTTTCCACATCAGCCAGCTGTCCACCGTGCCAAAGGCCAGGTCGCCGCGCTCGGCGGCTTCGCGCGCACCGGGGACATGGTCCAGCAGCCACTGCAGCTTGGTGCCCGAGAAGTAGGCGTCCACCAGCAGCCCGGTCTTGGCCTGGATGGTGGCTGCGTGGCCTTGTTCGCGCAGCTGTGCGCAGGCGGGTTCGGCACGCCGGTCCTGCCAAACGATGGCGTGGTGCACGGGCTGGCCGGTCCTGCGGTTCCACAGCACCGTGGTCTCGCGCTGGTTGGTGATGCCCACCGCGCGCACGGCGCTCGCCGCTATGCCCGCCTTGGCAAGCGCATCGCGTGCCGTGGCCAGCTGGGTGCGCCAGATCTCCAGCGGGTCATGCTCGACCCAGCCGGGCTGTGGGTAGATCTGCGGCAGCTCCAGCTGCGCCTGCGCCACGATGTGGCCGCCTTCGTCAAAAACGATGCTGCGGGAGCTGGAGGTGCCTTGGTCGAGGGCGAGCAGGTAAGTCATGGTGACGAGGGGCTCCGAAATGTATGAATCCACGTAGTGTCCACGGCGGTCGATCAGCGCGCGGCCCAGACCAGCGGACGCCGAGCAAGGGCCGCCCCGCAGCGAGGGCGTCGTCCCCCACCGGGGGAAGGCGCCGCAGGTGACTCGGGGGGCCTTCTGTCATGCAGCGACCGTGCAGATGACCTCGGCGTCCTGGAGTAATACGGGAAAGGGCTCGGGCGGTGGCGCATCGGTGAACAGGCGGTCGATTTGCTGCAGCGTGGCCAGCTGCACCATGGCCGGGCGGTTGAACTTGCTGTGGTCGGCCGCCAGCCAGACCTCGCGCGACTGCTCGATGATGGTTTGCGCCACCTTCACCTCGCGGTAGTCGAAGTCGCGCAGCGAGCCGTCGGGCTCGACGCCCGAGATGCCGATGAGCGCGATGTCCACCTTGAACTGGCGGATGAAGTCCACCGCCGCCTCGCCCACGATGCCTCGGTCGCGCGCGCGCACCACGCCGCCGGCCACGATGACCTCGCACTCGGGGTTGCCGCTCAGGATGGCAGCCACGTTCAGGTTGTTGGTGATCACGCGCAGGCCGCGGTGGTGCAGCAGCGCCTTGGCGATGGCTTCCGTGGTCGTGCCGATGTTCAGGATCAGCGAGCAGTCGTTGGGCACTTGCTCGGCCACGGCGCGCGCGATGCGTGCCTTGCCTTCGGCATGCAGCGTCTCGCGCTGGGTGTGGGCCAGGTTCTCCACCGTGGAGCTGGGCACGCGCACGCCGCCATGGAAGCGCGTGAGCAGGCCGGACTCGGCCAGGCGCTGCACATCGCGGCGCACGGTCTGCAGCGTCACGCCCAGCGTGTCGGCCAGTTGTTCGACCGTGGCGGACTTGCGCGCGCGGACTTCTTCGAGAAGCAGCAGTTGTCGGGGGTTCGTATTCACGCGAATCAGTGGTCTGAGGATTGGAGATACTTTAAATCGAACAAAAAGGAACCTGTTAAGGGTAAACCTTGATTCAATACGATCAAAAAAGAACAAAAATGAACGCAATCGAAAACGAGGCGTTTTGCTGCGTGCGCGGCAGGGAGCCAGATCCACCCGGCCCTCAGGGGCCCATTAGAAAGGTTGCGTGATGCAGCTGGCACTGGACAGCATCAGCAAGAAGGTTGGTCCGCAGACCTGGCTCCATGACATGAGCCTGGCGCTGCACAGCGGCGCCGTGACGGTGCTGCTGGGCGCCACGCAGGCAGGCAAGACCAGCCTCATGCGCATCATGGCCGGGCTGGACACACCGACCGCGGGCCGCGTGACGGTCGATGGCGTGGATGTGACCGGCATGCCCGTGCGCGACCGCAACGTGGCCATGGTGTACCAGCAGTTCATCAACTACCCCTCGATGAAGGTGGCGGCCAACATTGCATCGCCGCTCAAGCTGCGCGGCGAAAAGAACATCGACGCCCGGGTGCGCGAGATCGCCAGCCGCCTGCACATCGACATGTTCCTGGACCGCTATCCTGCCGAGCTGTCGGGCGGGCAACAGCAGCGCGTGGCGCTGGCCCGCGCCCTGGCCAAGGGTGCGCCCCTGATGCTGCTGGACGAACCCCTGGTGAACCTGGACTACAAGCTGCGCGAAGAGCTGCGTGAAGAACTGACGCAGCTGTTTGCCGCCGGCCAGTCCACGGTGGTCTATGCGACCACCGAGCCGGGCGAGGCCCTGCTGCTGGGCGGCTACACCGCCGTGCTGGACGAGGGGCAGCTGCTGCAGTACGGCCCGACGGCGGAGGTGTTCCATGCGCCCAACTCGCTGCGCGTGGCGCGTGCCTTCAGCGACCCGCCCATGAACCTGATCGCCGCATCGGCAACCCCGCGTGGCGTGCGCCTGGAGGGCGGCGTGGAGCTGGCCGTGCCGCTGCCGCAGGGTGTGGCCACGGCCGCGGGGCTCACCGTGGGCGTGCGCGCCAGCGCGCTGCGCGTACATGCCCGCCCTGATGACATCAGCGTGGGGGGCGTGGTGGAGCTGGCCGAGATTTCCGGGTCCGACACTTTCGTGCACGCCACGACGCCCTGGGGTGACCTGGTCGCCCAGCTGACGGGGGTGCATTACTTCGAACTGGGCACGCCCCTCACGCTGCATCTGGACCCGGCGCAGGCCTATGTGTTTGGCGCTGACGGCCGGCTGGCATGGGCGCCCGCGCGCCAGGGAGGGCGCTGAAATGGCTCGCATTAGTCTGGATCTGGCGCATTCCTACAAGCCCAACCCGCAGCAGGACAGCGATTACGCGCTGCTGCCGCTCAAGATGGAGTTCGAGGACGGCGGTGCCTATGCGCTGCTGGGCCCCTCGGGCTGTGGCAAGACCACCATGCTCAACATCATGTCGGGCCTGCTCGTGCCCTCGCACGGCAAGGTGCTGTTCGATGGCCGCGACGTGACGCGCGCCAGCCCGCAGGAGCGCAACATTGCGCAGGTGTTCCAGTTCCCCGTGATCTACGACACCATGACGGTGGCCGAGAACCTGGCCTTCCCGCTGCGCAACCGCAAGGTGCCCGAAGACCAGATCAGGCAGCGCGTGGGCGTGATCGCCGAGATGCTGGAGATGAGTGGGCAGCTCAACCAGCGCGCGGCCGGCCTCGCGGCCGATGCCAAGCAGAAGATATCGCTGGGCCGTGGCCTGGTGCGCGCCGATGTGGCGGCCGTGCTGTTCGACGAGCCGCTCACGGTGATCGACCCGCACCTCAAGTGGCAGCTGCGGCGCAAGCTCAAGCAGATCCACCACGAACTCAAGCTCACGCTGATCTATGTGACGCACGACCAGGTCGAGGCACTGACCTTTGCCGATCAGGTGGTGGTGATGACGCGCGGCCGTGCCGTGCAGGTGGGCTCGGCCGACGCGCTGTTCGAGCGGCCCGCACACGTCTTTGTGGGCCACTTCATCGGCTCGCCCGGCATGAACTTCCTGCCCGCCCAGCGCGATGGAGCCGCGTTGTCGGTGGCGGGCCACCGCCTGGCCGCGCCGGTGGACCGCGCCCTGCCCGAAGGTGTGTTGCAGGTGGGCGTGCGGCCCGAGTACCTGGCCCTGGCCGAGCCCGGCCAAGCCGGCGCGTTGCCCTGCACGGTGGTGCAGGTGCAGGACATCGGTACCTACCTGATGCTGACCGCCAAGGTGGGCGAGCACACGCTCAAGGCGCGCTTCAGCCCGGAAGCACGGCTGCCTTCCGCGGGGGATGCCGTCTGGCTGCAGGTGCTCGGCGAGCACACGTGCTTCTATCAAAACGAGGAGCTGCTGGCATGAGCACCACCACCAAGCCCGTGAACCAGAAGGCCTGGTTCCTGATCCTTCCGGTCATCATCTGCGTGGCTTTCTCGGCCATCCTTCCGTTGATGACGGTGGTGAACTACTCGGTGCAGGACATCATTTCGCCCGAGCGCCGGGTGTTCGTGGGCACCGAGTGGTTCGCCGCCGTGATGCGCGACGAGGAGCTGCACGCCGCGCTGTGGCGCCAGATCACGTTCTCGCTGGCGGTGCTGGCGGTGGAGATCCCGCTGGGCATCCTGCTCGCGCTGTCCATGCCCGCGCAGGGGTGGAAGTCGTCCGCCGTGCTGGTGGTGGTGGCGCTGTCGCTGCTGATTCCCTGGAACGTGGTGGGCACCATCTGGCAGATCTATGGCCGCGCGGATATCGGCCTCATGGGGCGCCTGCTGCAGGAGGCGGGCATCGAGTACAGCTACACCGGCAACGCCGCGCATGCATGGCTCACGGTGCTGCTCATGGACGTGTGGCACTGGACGCCGCTGGTGGCGCTGCTCGCCTTCGCCGGCCTGCGCTCCATCCCGGATGCGTATTACCAGGCCGCCCGCATCGACGGTGCCAGCAAGTTCGCGGTGTTCCGCTACATCCAGCTGCCCAAGATGCGCGGCGTGCTCATGATCGCGGTGCTGCTGCGCTTCATGGACAGCTTCATGATCTACACCGAGCCCTTCGTGCTCACGGGTGGCGGGCCGGGCAATGCCACCACCTTCCTGAGCCAGTACCTGACGACCAAGGCCGTGGGCCAGTTCGACCTGGGTCCCGCCGCAGCGTTCTCGCTGATTTATTTCTTCATCATCCTGCTGCTGTGCTTCATCCTCTACAACTGGATGCAGCGCGTGGGCACCGCCAGCAACGAAGGGGCCGGCCATGAATGAAAAACGCTTCCACAAGCGGTCGGTGTTCCTGATCGCCTACCTGGTCTTCGCCGTGCTGCCCATCTACTGGATGGTCAACATGAGCTTCAAGACCAACGCGGAGATCCTCTCGACGTTCTCGTTCTTTCCCCAGAACTTCACGTGGGACAACTACAAGACCATCTTCACCGACGAGTCCTGGTACTCGGGTTACATCAACAGCCTGATCTACGTGGCCATCAACACGGCGATATCGCTGACCGTGGCGCTGCCGGCGGCCTATGCGTTCTCGCGCTACCAGTTCCTGGGCGACAAGCATGTGTTCTTCTGGCTGCTGACCAACCGCATGACGCCGCCGGCCGTGTTTTTGCTGCCGTTCTTCCAGCTCTACACCACCGTGGGGCTGATGGACACGCACATTGCCGTGGCGCTGGCGCACCTCTTGTTCAACGTGCCGCTGGCGGTGTGGATCCTGGAAGGCTTCATGAGCGGCATTCCGCGCGAGATCGACGAGACGGCCTATATCGATGGCTACAGCTTTCCGCGCTTTTTCATGACGATCTTCCTGCCGCTGATCAAGGCCGGCGTGGGCGTGGCGGCGTTCTTCTGTTTCATGTTCAGCTGGGTGGAGCTGCTGCTGGCGCGCACGCTGACCAGCGTGAATGCCAAGCCCATCGTGGCCACCATGACGCGCACGGTGAGCGCGAGCGGCATGGACTGGGCCACGCTGGCCGCCGCCGGCGTGCTGACCATCGTGCCGGGTGCCATCGTGATCTGGTTTGTTCGGCACTACATCGCGAAGGGTTTCGCGATGGGCCGGGTTTGAGGAGATATCGCCATGTTTGAGTGGATGGCTTGGACGCTGCCCGTGGCGGTGTTCTTCATTTGCATCGTGCTGATGCTGATTGGCATGACGGTGTGGGAGATCAAGTCGCCCACGACGATGCGCAAGGGTTTTTTGCCGCTGGAGACGACGCGCGGTGATCGGCTGTTTATTGGGCTGTTGTCAGCGGCCTACGTGAATCTGATTTTTGTGGGCATCAGCGGCAAGCTGGCCCAGTGGTTCAGCCTTCAGGGCGATCCTTCGATCTGGATCAGCTTCGTGCTGTCGATGGCGCTGCTGGCGCTGATCCTGCGCAAGGGGTAGCGCGTTCGCAGGCAGCTTTCATTCCGTTGGTTCCCGTCGCGCGGCTCAACCCTTCCCCGGAGCCGGGCGACCCTTGCATCCAAAAGGGGAGATGACTATGAGGAGACAGGCACTATGAAGACGCGGTACACAGCGCTGGCATTGGCAGTTGCGGTCATGACGGGCCAGGCCGCCATGGCGGGCGAGGCGGAAGCCAAGAAGTGGATTGACAGCGAGTTCCAGCCTTCCACGCTGAGCAAGGACCAGCAGATGGCCGAGATGAAGTGGTTCATCGATGCGGCCAAGAAGCTGCAGGCCAAGGGCGTGAAGGAAATCTCGGTGGTGTCTGAAACCATCACCACCCACGAATACGAATCCAAGACGCTGGCCAAGGCGTTCGAGGAAATCACGGGCATCAAGGTCAAGCACGACCTGATCCAGGAAGGCGACGTGGTCGAGAAGCTGCAGACCTCCATGCAGTCCGGCAAGTCGATCTATGACGGCTGGATCTCCGATTCGGACCTGATCGGTACGCACTACCGCTACGGCAAGATCATGAGCCTGACCGACTACATGGGCGGCGCGGGCAAGGAATTCACCAACCCCGGCATCGACCTCAAGGACTACATCGGTACCAAGTTCACGACCGGCCCGGACGGAAAGATGTACCAGCTGCCCGACCAGCAGTTCGCCAACCTGTACTGGTTCCGCGCCGACCTGTTCGACCGCAAGGACATCAAGGACAAGTTCAAGGCCAAGTACGGCTACGACCTGGGCGTGCCGCTCAACTGGAGCGCCTATGAGGACATCGCCGAGTTCTTCACCAACGACGTGAAGAACATCGACGGCAAGCCCATCTATGGCCACATGGACTACGGCAAGAAGGACCCTTCGCTGGGCTGGCGCTTCACGGATGCATGGCTGTCCATGGCGGGCACGGCGGACATTGGCGCGCCCAACGGCCTGCCGATCGACGAATGGGGCATCCGCGTGGCCGACGACAAGTGCACGCCCGTGGGCGCCTCGGTGGCCCGTGGCGGCGCTACCAACTCGCCTGCTGCGGTCTACGCGCTGACCAAGTACGTGGACTGGATGAAGAAGTACGCGCCCAAGGAAGCCACGGGCATGACCTTCGGCGAGGCCGGCCCCGTGCCCGCCCAGGGCCAGATCGCCCAGCAGATCTTCTGGTACACCGCCTTCACGGCCGACATGACCAAGCCCGGCCTGCCTGTGGTGAATGCCGACGGCACGCCCAAGTGGCGCATGGCCCCCGGCCCGAACGGCCCGTACTGGAAGCAGGGCATGCAGAACGGCTACCAGGACGTGGGCAGCTGGACCTTCTTCAAGGACCACGACGCCAACAAGACCGCCGCTGCCTGGCTCTACGCCCAGTTCGTGACGGCCAAGACCACGTCGCTCAAGAAGACCATCGTGGGCCTGACCCCGATCCGCGAGAGCGACATCCAGTCCAAGGCCATGACCGACATGGCGCCCAAGCTGGGCGGCCTGGTGGAGTTCTATCGCAGTCCCGCCCGCGTGGCATGGTCGCCCACCGGCACCAACGTGCCTGACTACCCCAAGCTGGCACAGCTGTGGTGGAAGAATGTGGCGCAGGCGGTCACAGGTGAGAAGACGCCCCAGGGCGCCATGGACACGCTGGCCGACGAAATGGACCAGGTGATGGCCCGTCTGGAACGTGCCGGCATGGCGCATTGCGCCCCCAAGCTCAATCCGAAGAGCGACAACGCCAAGTGGCTGAGCGACAAGCAGGCGCCTTGGGCCAAGCTGGCCAATGAGAAGCCGAAGGGCCAGACGATTGCGTACGGCACGCTGCTGCAGGCTTGGAAGGACGGCAAGGCACGTTGAGACCCTGAAGCGGTCGCTTCTTGACGACTGATGCCACCGGCAGCCAGGGCTCACAAGGTCTCTGGCTGCCTTTTTTACTCCATGCCGCCTCCCGGAGTTCCTTCCCCTTGGGCGGTTTCTCATCCCGGAAGTGCCAAGAATTCAAGGGTAAACCCTTAATTCTTGTTCCGCCCATGGACAATCACCCCATGACCATCGCCACTGCCCCCCTTCCTACGCGACGCGCCGACCTGCTGGCCCGTCTGGCCCAGCCGCACCACTACGACCTTGCCGTGATTGGTGGCGGGGCGACGGGGCTGGGAGTCGCTCTGGATGCGGCCGCGCGCGGTTTCAGCGTGGTCCTGGTGGACTCGCACGACTTCGCCAAGGGGACCTCGTCCCGCGCCACCAAGCTGGTGCATGGTGGTGTCCGCTACCTGGCCCAGGGCAACATCGCGCTGGTGCGCGAGGCGTTGCATGAGCGCACAACCTTGCTGAACAACGCGCCGCATCTGGCCCAGCCCCTGCCTTTCGTGATGCCCTCGTACCGTTTCTGGGAGACGCCCTTTTATGGCATCGGGCTCATGATGTACGACGCCTTGGCCGGAAAAGCCGGACTGGGTGCCACCCAGTTCCTGGGCCGTGCGCGCACCCTGGAATGCCTGCCCACGGCCCGGACCGAGGGGCTCAAGGGAGGGGTCAAGTACTGGGACGGGCAGTTCGACGATGCCCGGCTGGCCCTGGCGCTGGCGCGGACGGCGGCGGGTCTGGGCGCCCTGGTGGTCAACTACTGTCCTGCGCGGGCCCTGGTCCATGAGGCGGGAAAGGTGGCGGGCCTTGTCTGCGAGGACGCCGACAGCGGCCAGCAGTTCACTGTTCGCGCCCGCACCGTGGTGAATGCCACCGGCGTGTGGGTGGATGCCCTGCGCCAGATGGACGGCGAGGCCATTGGCCGCCCCGTCAAGCCGATCGTGGCGCCAAGCCAGGGCGTGCACATCGTGGTGGATCGCGAGTTCCTTCCCTCCGACCATGCCCTCATGGTGCCCAAGACGGCCGATGGCCGGGTCCTGTTTGCAGTGCCCTGGCTGGGCAAGCTCATTCTGGGGACGACGGACAGCCCGCGCCAGGACATCGTGCGGGAGCCGGAGCCTTTCCACGAGGAAGTCCAGTTCATCCTGGAAGAATCGGCGCGCTACCTCACCCGCGCCCCCAAGATCGGGGACATCCGCAGCATCTGGGTGGGCCTGCGTCCCTTGGTGAAGCCGCAGGACGACGATGGCGACAACACCAAGAAAATCAGCCGCGAGCACACCGTCCTGGCCAGCCGCAGCGGCCTGATCACCGTGACCGGTGGCAAATGGACCACCTACCGCGCCATGGCTGAAGATGTGTTGCAAAAATGCTTCACCACGGGCCTGCTGCCCGAAAAACCCGCGGGCGTGACCAATCATTTGCCCCTGGTGGGAACGCCCCCGGGGCCTGTGCGGCACCGTATCAGCGATGCCCAGGGGCTGCACTCCTATGGCAGCGAAGCGGCGGCCGTTCAGGAAATGCCGGGTGCACAGACGGATCTGGGCGGCGGCCTGACGGAGGCGATGGTGCGGTTCGCGGCGCGGCATGAATACGCCCGCACGGTGGAAGATGTGCTGGCGCGCCGCTGCAGGCTGCTGTTCCTCGATTCCCGCAAGGCCATTGAACTGGCGCCCGCCGTCGCTGACCTCCTGCAGGAGGAACTGGGTTCGGACCCTCGTCTCGGCGACTTTCTGGTGCTGGCGCAACAGTATCTGCACGCCCCTGGCTGATGCGGCGCTTGACTTCCTGGAAGTCCTTTGCAATAATCGAGGGCTTCGCGTTTCCTGCGTGAAGTTTCTGCCCAGCGGGAAGTGCTGCAAATGGTTTGCGGTGCGGACGACGGGCCCAAGACTGACTGGCTGATCCGCAGCCCTTGAGAAGTTCTCTGGGGCTGTTGTCTTCTGGTGCAAGTTGGGAATATTGAAATGATCCAGACAGAATCTCGGTTAGAGGTTGCCGACAATACCGGCGCTAAGTCCGTCCTTTGCATCAAGGTGCTGGGTGGTTCCAAGCGTCGCTATGCAAGCGTTGGCGACATCATCAAGGTGAGCATCAAAGAAGCCGCTCCACGTGGCCGCGTCAAAAAAGGCGAGGTTTACAGTGCGGTGGTCGTTCGCACGGCGAAGGGCATTCGCCGTGGCGACGGTTCGCTCGTCAAATTCGATGGCAACGCTGCAGTGTTGCTGAACGCAAAGTTGGAGCCTATCGGCACCCGCATCTTTGGACCCGTGACGCGTGAACTGCGTACCGAGAAGTTCATGAAGATCGTGTCCTTGGCTCCTGAAGTTCTCTAAGGACGCGCCATGAACAAGATTCGCAAGGGCGACGAAGTCATCGTGCTGACCGGCCGTGACAAGGGCAAGCGTGGCACGGTGTCGCTGCGCAAGGATGACTCCCACCTCGTCATCGACGGCATCAACCTCGTCAAGAAGCACGCCAAGCCAAACCCCATGAAGGGTACGACGGGCGGCATCGTTGAAAAGGCCATGCCGATTCACCAGTCCAATGTGGCCATCTTCAATGCCGCGACCGGCAAGGCTGATCGCGTGGGCATCAAGGTGCAGGCTGACGGCACGCGCGTTCGCGTGTTCAAGTCCAGCGGCGCTGAAATCAAGGCGGCCTAAGGGGTAAACATGGCACGACTCCAAGAAATTTACCGCGACAAGATCGCTCCCGAACTGACCAAGCAGTTCGGTTACACCTCGCCGATGCAGGTTCCCCGTCTGACCAAGATCACCCTGAACATGGGCGTGAGCGAGGCAGTCTCGGACAAGAAGGTGATGGACAACGCCGTGGCCGACCTGACCAAGATTGCTGGTCAGAAGCCCGTGGTGACCAAGGCCAAGAAGGCTATCGCCGGTTTCAAGATCCGCGAAGGCCAGGCCATCGGTTGCATGGTCACGCTGCGCGGCGTGCAGATGTATGAGTTCCTGGACCGTTTCGTGACCGTGGCTCTGCCCCGCGTTCGTGACTTCCGTGGTATCTCCGGCCGCGCTTTCGACGGCCGTGGCAACTACAACATCGGCGTCAAGGAACAGATCATTTTCCCTGAAATCGAGTACGACAAGGTGGATGCCTTGCGCGGTCTCAATATCAGCATCACCACGACGGCCAAGTCGGACGAAGAAGCCAAGGCTCTCCTCGCTGGTTTCCGTTTCCCGTTCAAGAACTGAGGCGAAGCATGGCTAAAGTAGCTTTGATCCAGCGCGAACTGAAGCGCGAAAAACTGGCAGCCAAGTACGCAACCAAGTATGCGGAACTGAAGGCAATCGCTGGCGATGCCAAGCGCAGCGACGAAGAGCGCGATGCAGCCCGCCTGGGCCTGCAAAAGCTCCCCCGCAATGCCAACCCGACGCGTCAGCGCAACCGTTGCGAAATCACCGGTCGTCCACGCGGCACCTTCCGTCAATTCGGTCTGGCTCGCGCCAAGATCCGTGAACTGGCTTTTGCAGGCGACATCCCTGGTGTCACCAAGGCCAGCTGGTAAGCAGGCAGGAGAGATTAAACATGAGCATGAGTGATCCCATCGCTGACTTGCTGACCCGCATCCGTAATGCACAGATGGTCGCCAAGGCCACGGTTCTGGTGCCTTCTTCCAAAGTGAAGATTGCCATCGCCCAGGTGCTGAAGGACGAAGGTTATATCGACGGCTTCCAGGTGAAAACCGAAGCTGGCAAGTCGGAACTCGAAATTGCCCTGAAGTACTACGCAGGCCGTCCCGTGATTGAGCGCATCGAGCGCGTCAGCCGCCCCGGACTGCGTGTCTACAAAGGCCGTGATTCCATTCCACAAGTCATGAACGGTCTGGGTGTGGCAATTGTCACGACGCCCAAGGGCGTGATGACCGATCGCAAGGCGCGCGCTACCGGTGTCGGTGGCGAAGTGCTCTGCTATGTGGCCTAACCCGCGGCATTGAGGAGAAACTGAAATGTCCCGAGTAGGAAAAATGCCCGTGACCATCCCCGCTGGCGTGGATGTGTCCGTGAAAGATGACCAGATCTCTGTCAAGGGTTCTGGTGGCGCCCTCTCGCTCGCACAGAATGTGCTGGTGAAGGTGTCGAGCAATGAAGGCAAGCTGAGCTTTGCGCCTGTCAACGACTCCCGCGAAGCCAATGCCATGAGCGGCACGATTCGCCAGTTGGTCAACAACATGGTGGTCGGTGTCAGCAAGGGCTTTGAAAAGAAGCTGAGCCTGGTGGGTGTGGGTTACAAGGCTGCGGCTTCCGGTTCCAAGCTGAACCTGGCTGTGGGCTATTCGCACCCGGTCAATATCGAAATGCCCGCTGGCATCACGGTCGCAACCCCCACGCCCACGGAAGTGGTGATCAAGGGTGCTGACCGCCAGCGTGTGGGGCAAATCGCTGCTGAGATCCGTGCTGTTCGTCCACCCGAGCCCTACAAGGGCAAGGGTATCCGCTATGCGGACGAAAAGATCACGATCAAAGAGACCAAGAAGAAATAAGGAGCTGCAACATGTTGACCAAGAAAGAGCAGCGTCTTCGTCGTTCGCGCCAGACCCGCATCCGCATTGCACAGCAAGGCGTGGCGCGTCTCACCGTGAACCGTACGAACCTCCATATCTACGCCAGTGTGATCTCCGGCGACGGCAGCAAGGTGCTGGCAAGTGCATCGACGGCAGAAGCCGACGTGCGCAAGTCGCTCGGCGGTTCGGGCAAGGGTGGCAATGCCGCTGCAGCCCAGATCATCGGCAAGCGCATCGCTGAAAAAGCGAAGGCTGCGGGTGTCGAGAAGGTTGCATTTGATCGCGCAGGCTTTGCCTACCACGGTCGCGTCAAGGCCCTGGCCGACGCAGCCCGTGAAGCCGGCCTGCAGTTCTAAGCGGAGCGAATAAAAAATGGCTAAATTTCAACCCAAAGTGCAGAGCGAAGGTCAGGACGACGGTCTGCGCGAGAAAATGATCGCGGTCAACCGCGTGACCAAAGTCGTGAAGGGCGGCCGTATCCTCGGCTTCGCCGCACTGACGGTGGTTGGCGACGGTGACGGCCGTGTTGGCATGGGCAAGGGCAAGTCCAAGGAAGTGCCTGCTGCCGTGCAAAAGGCGATGGAAGAAGCCCGCCGCAACATGGTCAAGGTATCGCTCAAGAACGGCACCATCTACCACAACGTGACGGGCCACCATGGCGCTGCTGTCGTGATGATGGCTCCCGCTCCCAAGGGTACCGGCATCATTGCCGGCGGCCCCATGCGCGCCGTTTTCGAAGTGCTGGGCGTGACGGACATCGTGGCCAAGAGCCATGGTTCCTCCAACCCCTACAACATGGTCCGTGCCACTTTTGATGCGCTCGTCAATTCGACCACTCCGTCGAATGTGGCAGCCAAGCGCGGCAAGACGGTCGAAGACATCTTCGCCTGAATCGGAGCCTGAAAATGACAACGCAACAAACCGTCAAGATTCAATTGGTGCGCAGCCCTATCGGCACCAAGGAATCGCACCGCGCCACCGTCCGTGGCCTGGGCCTGCGCAAGCTCAACAGCGTGAGCGAATTGCAGGACTCGCCCGAAGTGCGCGGCATGATTAACAAGATCAGCTATCTGGTCAAAGTCCTCTGAGAGATAGATCATGGAACTCAATAGCATCAAGCCCGCAGACGGTGCCAAGCATGCCAAGCGCCGTGTAGGCCGTGGTATCGGCTCCGGCCTGGGCAAGACCGCTGGCCGTGGTCACAAGGGTCAGAAGTCGCGCGCCGGTGGCTACCACAAGGTGGGCTTCGAAGGCGGTCAAATGCCTCTGCAACGTCGCTTGCCCAAGCGCGGCTTCAAGTCGCACCTGCTCAAGTTCAATGCAGAAGTGACGCTGACGGCGCTCGATCAGCTCGGCCTGGCCGAAGTGGACGTGCTGGCACTCAAGCAAGCTGGCCTCGTGGGCGAGCTGGCCAAGGTGGTCAAGGTCATCAAGAGCGGTTCCCTCACCAAGGCTGTCAAGCTCAATGGCGTGGGCGCTACGGCAGGTGCCAAGGCAGCGATCGAAGCTGCTGGCGGCAGCGTCGCCTGAGTGTGGCTCTGAAGGAAGGCATCTGTGGCTACTAGCGCAGCTCAAATTGCAAAGACCGGCAAGTTCGGCGACCTGCGTCGCCGTCTGGTTTTTCTGTTGCTTGCGCTGGTCGTGTATCGCATAGGGGCTCATATCCCTGTGCCTGGTATCGATCCAGCCCAACTCCAGCAGCTGTTCAGTGGCCAGCAAGGCGGCATCCTGAACCTGTTCAACATGTTCTCGGGTGGTGCGCTGTCGCGTTTCACGGTCTTCGCTCTGGGGATCATGCCGTACATTTCGGCATCGATCATCATGCAGCTGATGACTTACGTGATTCCCACGTTCGAGCAGTTGAAGAAGGAAGGCGAAGCCGGTCGCAGGAAGATCACGCAGTACACCCGCTACGGAACGTTGGGCCTGGCCCTGTTCCAGTCGCTGGGTATTGCCGTCGCGCTGGAAAGCTCCGCAGGCCTGGTGCTGAGCCCTGGTTTCGGGTTCCGCATGACCGCCGTCGTCAGCCTGACCGCCGGCACGATGTTCCTGATGTGGCTGGGTGAGCAGATCACTGAACGTGGTTTGGGCAACGGTATCTCGATCCTGATCTTTGCAGGTATCGCAGCAGGATTGCCCAGCTCCATCGGTGGTCTCCTTGAACTGGTTCGTACGGGTGCCATGAGCATCCTGGCCGCCATCTTCATCGTCCTCGTGGTCGGTCTGGTGACCTACTTCGTGGTGTTTGTGGAGCGTGGTCAGCGCAAGATTCTGGTGAACTACGCCCGTCGGCAGGTAGGTAACAAGGTCTACGGCGGCCAGTCGTCGCACTTGCCCCTCAAGCTGAACATGGCTGGCGTGATTCCTCCGATCTTTGCCTCGTCGATCATCCTGTTGCCCGCCACGGTGGTGAACTGGTTCAGTGCAGGCGAGTCGATGCGCTGGTTGAAGGACATCTCGGGTGCGTTGACTCCTGGTCAGCCCATCTATGTGATGTTCTACGCTGCCGCGATTGTGTTCTTCTGCTTCTTCTATACGGCACTGGTGTTCAACAGCCGTGAGACTGCAGATAACCTGAAGAAGAGCGGTGCGTTCATCCCAGGCATCCGGCCCGGTGAGCAGACGGCCCGTTATATCGACAAGATCCTGGTTCGCCTGACCTTGGCAGGCGCTGTGTACATCACCTTCGTGTGCTTGCTGCCAGAGTTCCTGATCTTGAAGTACAACGTTCCGTTCTACTTTGGTGGGACATCGCTGCTGATCATTGTGGTGGTGACCATGGACTTCATGGCCCAGGTTCAGAACTACATGATGTCGCAACAGTACGAATCGCTGCTCAAGAAAGCCAATTTCAAGGGCAACGCAGGCGGTTGATGATGATGAAGGAAGGCAGTTGGTCGCGTAGCGGCGACTGCCTGCAGAACTGGATATCGGTTGAGTTGGCGCCCCACGATTTTTCGCGGGCACAAATTGTGTTCCGTGCGAAACAGCCGGGACGGATGGAAAAGTTTTAGGAGAATGCAATGAGAGTTTCGGCTTCGGTCAAAAAAATCTGCCGCAACTGCAAGATCATCCGCCGCAAGGGTGTGGTGCGCGTGATCTGCACGGATCTGCGTCACAAGCAGCGCCAAGGTTGATTGGAAAGTATTAGAGGACGCATATGGCACGTATCGCTGGCATTAACATTCCGCCGCACAAGCACGCGGAAATCGGTTTGACCGCCATTTTTGGCATTGGTCGCACCCGCGCTCGCAAGATCTGCGAAGCAACTGGTATCGCTTACTCCAAGAAGATCAAGGATCTGACGGATGGTGATCTGGAAAAAATTCGCGAGCAAATCGAGCAGTTCACCATTGAAGGTGACCTGCGCCGCGAAACCACGATGAACATCAAGCGCTTGATGGACATCGGCTGCTATCGTGGCTTCCGCCATCGCCGCGGTCTGCCAATGCGTGGTCAGCGCACCCGTACCAATGCACGCACTCGCAAGGGTCCGCGCAAGGGTGCAGCTGCACTGAAGAAATAAAGAGATTGAAAGATCATCATGGCTAAGTCTCCTGCCAATAACGCAGCTCAGCGCGTTCGCAAGAAGGTCCGGAAGAATGTTTCGGACGGCATTGCACACGTGCACGCCTCGTTCAACAACACCATCATCACGATCACCGATCGCCAGGGCAATGCCCTGTCGTGGGCATCGTCCGGTGGCCAAGGTTTCAAGGGCTCGCGCAAGTCCACTCCCTTCGCGGCCCAAGTGGCTTCGGAAGTGGCTGGCCGCGCTGCCATCGACCAAGGCATCAAGAACCTTGACGTTGAAATCAAGGGTCCTGGCCCAGGGCGTGAATCCTCGGTGCGTGCTCTGGGCGCCCTGGGCATTCGCATCACGTCCATCTCCGATGTGACCCCCGTGCCTCACAACGGCTGCCGCCCTCAAAAGCGCCGTCGTATCTAATCTCTCTCTAAGCCCACCGCCGCCTGTGAACGCGCAAGCGCCTCAGGCGGCTCCCGCAATGGTTTGCGGTAGATGACACAAAGGAAGCTCAAGTGGCACGTTACCTCGGCCCCAAGGCCAAACTCTCCCGCCGTGAAGGCACGGACCTGTTCCTCAAGAGCGCACGTCGCTCGATTGCCGACAAGTCCAAGTTCGACTCCAAGCCAGGCCAGCACGGCCGCACCTCCGGTGCCCGCACGTCCGACTACGGCCTGCAACTGCGTGAAAAGCAGAAGGTCAAGCGCATGTACGGCGTGCTGGAAAAGCAGTTCCGCCGCTACTTCGAAGCCGCCGAAGGCAAGAAGGGCAATACCGGCGCCAACCTGCTGTTCCTGCTGGAATCCCGTCTCGACAACGTGGTGTACCGCATGGGCTTCGGCTCGACCCGCGCCGAAGCGCGCCAGCTGGTCTCGCACAAGGCGATCACGGTGAACGGCAAGTCCGTGAACATCGCGTCCTACCTCGTGAAGACGGGCGATGTGGTGGCCGTGCGTGAAAAGTCCAAGAAGCAGAACCGCATTGTTGAAGCCCTGCAATTGGCTGCCCAGGTCGGCATGCCTGCGTGGGTGGAAGTGAACGCCGAGAAGGCCGAAGGCATCTTCAAGAAGGTGCCGGACCGTGATGAGTTTGGCGCCGACATCAACGAATCCCTGATCGTTGAGTTGTACTCGCGCTAATCGCTCGGTACATATTTCAAGAAAACCGTCCCTGAACCGCGAGGCATCGCGGTTTAGGCGCTTCACCAGCCTTACCGGTGTAACGAGCTGGGGGTATTGAGAGGAAGTCTGAATGCAAACCAATTTGCTGAAACCCAAGGCGATCAATGTCGAGCAGCTTGGCCACAACCGTGCCAAGGTCGCGCTGGAGCCGTTCGAGCGTGGGTACGGCCACACGCTGGGTAACGCCATTCGGCGTGTCCTGCTCTCGTCCATGGTGGGTTACGCAGCGACGGAAGTCACCATTGCAGGCGTTCTGCATGAGTACTCGTCCATTGACGGCGTTCAGGAAGATGTGGTCAACATCCTGTTGAACCTCAAGGGCGTGGTGTTCAAGCTCCACAACCGTGATGAAGTCACGCTGAGCCTGCGCAAGGATGGCGAAGGTGTGGTTACCGCACGCGATATCCAGACCCCTCACGACGTGGAAATCGTCAACCCTGACCACGTGATCGCGAATCTGTCGGCCGGCGGCAAGCTGGACATGCAGATCAAGGTCGAGAAGGGCCGTGGCTACGTGCCCGGCAGCCTGCGCCGCTATGCCGACGAGTCGACCAAGTCGATTGGCCGGATCGTGCTGGATGCATCGTTCTCCCCTGTGAAGCGCGTGAGCTACACGGTGGAAAGCGCCCGCGTGGAGCAGCGTACCGACCTGGACAAGCTGGTTGTCGAGATCGAGACCAATGGTGCCATCACTGCCGAAGACGCAGTGCGCGCGTCGGCCAAGATCCTGGTGGAACAGCTGGCGGTGTTCGCGCAGCTGGAAGGTGGCGAGCTGGCTGCGTTCGACGCACCGGCAGGCCCGCGCGGCAATGCCACGTTCGATCCGATCCTGCTGCGTCCTGTGGACGAGCTGGAACTGACCGTGCGTTCCGCCAACTGCCTGAAGGCCGAGAACATCTACTACATCGGTGACCTGATCCAGCGCACCGAGAACGAGCTGCTCAAGACGCCTAACCTGGGTCGCAAGTCGCTCAACGAAATCAAGGAAGTGCTCGCATCGCGTGGTCTCACGTTGGGCATGAAGCTTGAGAACTGGCCACCAGCCGGTCTGGACAAGCGTTAAGTTATAATTCTGGGTTCCCCGAATCGCGGGAACCCGGTTTTTGGTTCCCTTGGATGGGAACAGTGCCTCGGGCAGTACCTTACACGGCTGCCTGATTTAATTTTAAATAAGGAAAAAGCACCATGCGTCACGGTCACGGCCTCCGCAAACTCAACCGCACCAGCTCGCACCGCCTTGCGATGCTGCAGAACATGATGAACTCGCTCATCGAGCATGAAGTCATCAAGACCACCGTCCCCAAGGCCAAGGAACTGCGCCGCGTGATCGAACCCATGATCACCCTGGCCAAGGAAGACTCCGTTGCCAACCGCCGCCTGGCCTTCAACCGCCTGCGCGACCGTGACAGCGTGACCAAGCTGTTCAACGACCTGGGCCCCCGCTTCAAGGTGCGTCCTGGTGGCTACACCCGCATCCTCAAGATGGGTTTCCGTGTGGGCGACAATGCACCCATGGCCCTGGTTGAATTGGTGGATCGTGCTGCAGAAACCGAGAATAATTCGGCAGCAGCTGAATAATAGGGTATAATTTATTTCTTACCGCGCGATGGAGCAGTCTGGTAGCTCGTTGGGCTCATAACCCAAAGGTCGGAGGTTCAAATCCTTCTCGCGCAACCAATATGTAGCGGTCTCCGCTCACAGCAAACGCCCACTTGACCGTGGGCGTTTTTGTTTGTGCCCTGCCATTGCAGTGAGCGGCTTTCCTCTTTGGTGGGGTGTGCATTCCAGGAGGCCTCTTCCATGGACGCAGGTTTTCTGTCCCCGGCCCTGCTGGTGGCGCTCATGGCCTATACCGTTGGTGTTGCAAGCCCTGGCCCCAGCAATCTGGCGATCATGGCGGCCGCCATGTCGCATGGACGGAGGCGTGCCATGGCCCTGGCTGCCGGGGTGGTCCTCGGCTCGGTGTTTTGGGGTGTGGCCGCTGCACTGGGCATGTCGGCACTCATGCGCAGCTATTCATGGTCCTTGCTCGTCCTAAAGGTGCTGGGCGGCATCTACATGCTCTGGCTGGCCTGGAAGGCGGCGCATGCCGCATTCACGCCGAATGCCCTGCACGAGGCCTCCGACACCACGGGCGGCGACCACCGCCAGGCTTTTCGGCGCGGCCTGGCGATGCACATGACCAACCCCAAGGCCGTCTTTGTGTGGCTTTCCATCGTCGCTCTCGGCGTGCCCGCCGGCGCCGGACGCAGCCATGCCCTGGCGGTCGTGGCGTGTTGCGCCGGCATCGGAGCTTGTATCTTCATGGGCTATGCCCTGGCATTTTCGACACCGTTGGCACGTGCGGCATACGCCCGCATCCATCGCGCATTCAATGCGCTGCTGGCTGGAGTCTTCGTGTACGCAGGCATCCGGCTGCTGCTGACCCGCTCAGCCGTGAGCTGACGGATCACCGTGCCAGCAGGCAAGTCCGCCCAGACGGCGAAACTCCTGGGTCTTGGTGCCACAGCTGCACGCGGTTGACGGCAGGCTCGGCAGGAGAAGATGGAATTCCTGGGGGCATGGATGATGATCCAGGCCCCGCAGGCAAATCGCCCCTTCAGGCCGGTAGTGCCTGACGCCGGATGAACCGCCCGGCCCGCGCGCCCGTGGCACGACCAGCCGCGGTGTAGCTCAGCACGCCGTTGACCCAAACCTGTTCGATCCCCTCGCTGAACTGCACGGGTTGTTCGTAGCTCGCGGTATCGCGCACGCGCGCCGGGTCGAACACCACGATATCGGCCATGCAGCCGGCTTCCAGCCGCCCGCGCTCGCCGATGCGAAAACGCTGGGCCGACAGGCCGGTCATCTTGTGGATGGCTTCCTCCAGGCGCAGCAGGCCCTTCTCGCGCCAGTAGCAGGCCAGCACACGCGGGAAGGCGCCCCACAGGCGGGGGTGCGGCCGCTCGTCATGGGGCAGGCCGTCCGAGCCGATCATGGACAAGGGGTGGGCAATCACGCGCTCCACATCGTCCTCGCGCATCTGGAAGTAGCAGGCACCGCCGGGCTGCAGCCGGTCGCAGGCCGCCTGCTCGGTCGTGTCCCATTCCCGCGCGATGTCCTTGAGGTAGCGGCCCACCATTTCCGGGTGTGGCTGGCTGCCGGTGATCAGGATGTCGATCACACCGTCGACCAGGTCGGTGCGCAGCACCGTCGAACCCGCGGTGTAGGGGTACACGTCCAGGCTGATGGGCTGGCCCTTTGCGAGGGACTCGATCAGCGGCAGCGTCTCGCGCGTGCGGCCCCAGTTCGAGGCGCCGGCGCACTTGTGGTGCGACAGCACCAGCGGCAGCCCGGCATGGCGCGCCGTGAGCGCCGCCTCCTGCAGCGCCGGGAGGATGCCGGCGAGTTCGTCGCGGATGTGGGTGGCGTACACGCCGCCATTGCGCGCAGCCACGCTGGCCAGTTCGGTCAGCTCGGTGAGGTCGGCCGCGTAGGCTTCCTTGTAGAACACGCCCGATGACAGGCCCAGCGCGCCCGCGTCCATGGCCTCCTGCATGTCGACCGCCATGGCGGCGCGCTCGCTGGCCGTGGCCGCACGGCCCAGCTCGGGCAGGTGGCGCATGCGCAGGGCCGTGTGGCCCAGCAGCGCGGCCACGTTCACCCCGGGCCGCGCGGCATCCACGGCGCGCGCATAGTCGGCCATGCGCGCGTGGCGGAACTGGTGCTGGCCCAGCAGCGACAGCGGTGCGGCCGGTGCGGCCGTCACCATGGGCGACAGCGAGATGCCGCAGTTGCCCACGATCACCGTGGTCACGCCCTGCGACAGCTTGGGCAGCATGTCGGGCGCATCCAGCGCCGCCGCATCGTCGTGCGTGTGCACGTCGATGAAGCCCGGTGCGATCACGCGGTCCGTGCAGTCCACGGTGCTGACGGCCAGGCCTGACAGCAGCGCCGGGTCGATCGTGCCCGTTGGCGCCAGTGCCACGATGCGCTCCCCGGCCATCAGCAGGTCGCCCGTCCAGCCGGGGCGGTCCGTGCCGTCGATGATCGTTCCGTTCCTCAGCAGGGTCGCTTGCGTTGCTGCCATCAGTGTTCTTTCTTGCCCGGCTTGTTGTGCATGGCCGGTCCATGGTCCATGGCGCCGGCATACTCGGCGCTGTCGAATCCGTGCTTGTGCAGCAGGGCCTTGAATTGCTGCAGGCCCCGCGTGGCTACCGGCCCCAGCTGCTGCGCCAGGCGCACCATCAGGATCTCGATCACCACCAGGTGGGCCAGGTAGGCCTCAGTGCCCACGCGCATCACCGCGTCCTGCGGCACCGACACCGCCAGCACCAGGTCGGCGGTTTCGGCCAGTGGCGTGCCCGGCTGGGTGAGGGCCACCACGGTGGCCCCTTGCGAGCGCGCGAACTTGGCCGCCTCCACCGTGTAGGGCATGCGCCCCACGTGCGAGATGACGAAGGCTACGCCCTCTGGCCCCAGCGTGCTGGCCGAGACCAGTTGCTGGTGCGCGTCGAAGATCGCGTTGGCCGTGAGGCCCAGTCGGAACAGCCGGCTCTGCAGCTCGCTGGCCGTGAAGGTCGACGCCGCACCCACCGAGTAGCAGTCGATGCGCCGCGCCTTGGCGAGTTTGGCGGCCACCTGGTCGATCACGTCCACGTCGATGCGCCGGCCCAGCTCGGTCAGCGAGGAGACGGCCGCATGGATGATCTTGCTGGAGACGTCCTGCGCCGTGTCCTCGGCCAGCACGCTGCGGTGCAGGTAGGAGCCCGAGACCGCGAGGTCCTGCGCCAGCGCCAGCATGAACTCGCGCACCGAGTCGTAGCCGAAGCTGCGGCAGGTGCGCACGATGGTCGGCATGGACACGCCCGCCTGCTGCGCCAACTGCTCCACCGTGGCCGCCACGGCAGCGCGCGGGTCTTCGAGCACGGCACGCACCACGCTGCGCTGCGCATCGGGCAGGCTGTCCTGGCGCTCGCGCAGTTGCTGCAGCAGGCCCGGCGTGGGGCTGGGCGGCTGGGTGGAGGACGAGGGCGAAGGAGGCAGGCTGCTGTTCATGCGCTTCTCCGCGTCTCAGAACCGGGTGCTGATGGCACCCGTGATGGCGCCATCGTCTTCCACCAGCGGCATCCAGCGCCACTTGTCGAAGGTGGTGCAGGGGTGCGAGATGCCCAGCGCCACGCGGTCGCCCACGCGGGGCGCACCGGCGTCGCCGGCTGCGGCATCGAAGCGCAGGTAGGCATGCTGGTCGTTCAACGCGCTCACGCTCCAGCCTGCAGGGGCGGCTGCTGCCGAGCGCTCGCCGCGCCGCGCCAGCTGCACCGGGATGGGCATCTCCAGGTCGTAGGAGATGTCGCGGCGCCCGCAGGTCAGCAGGGCCAGGCCCGGCTCCGGTACCGACTGCACCATGGCCCAGACCGTGAGGGCCGGGCGCAGCGAGGTATCGAGCCCTTCGCGCTGCTCCACGTTCTTGAGGAAGCGCGCGTAGTTGCCATGGTCGTGCGTCACATAGCAGCCCGAGCGCAGCACGCCCTCCACGGGGCGCGACAGGCCCCGGGCCTGCAGCAGCGGCACCACCAGGTCGAACACGGCCGAGCCGCCCGCGGTGAGCAGGATGCGGTCCTGTGCGAACAGGTGCCCTGCATCGCAGGCGCGTGCCACCTCCATCACGCGGCGCACCAGGGCCGTCACCTCGCGGGCGTCGTGCTCGTTGTCGCAGCGCGCCACGCCGCCCTCATAGCATTCGATGCCATCGAACTGCACGGCCTTCGACGCCGCCAGCGCACGCGCCAGGGCCAGTGCCTCGTCCAGCGTGCGGCAGCCGGTGCGCTGGCCGGGGATGCCCATCTCCAGCAGCACGTTGAACACACGGGCACTGCCGCGGCGCTGCTTCCAGTCCTCCACCAGTGCGAGCTGCGCCAGCGAGTCGACAAGGAACCACACCGTGAGATCGGCGTGACGGGCCAGCAGTGCATCGAGCGCATCCAGGTCGGCATCGCAGACCACCTGGTTGGCGATGATGACGCGGCGCGCACCGGCTTGCACCCCCACCGCGACCTGGAAGGCGGTGGCGAAGGTCAGGCCCCAGGCACCGCCCGCCAGCTGCTGGGCAAAGAGCTGGGGCGACATGGTGGTCTTGCCGTGCGGCGCCAGGGCGATGCCCTTGCGCTTGGCGAAATCCTGCATCCAGGCCAGGTTGTGCGCCAGCGCCGTGCGGCTGAGCACTGCCAGCGGGAAGGCCAGGTCGTCGGCCAGCACATTCCAGCCGCGTGCGGCGATCTCGCTGGCGCGGCAGGGCGCCGCCGCGATGGGAAAGCTCTTGCTGGTGGCGTCCAGGGTGAAGTCAGTGGTGGTGTTCGTCATGTCGTCTCGTCATGTTGGAGGGACGCAGCGGGGCTGCGCCGGTCAGATGTCGTCGCGCCAGCAGGCCTTCCAGTGCTCGGTGCCCACGGGGCGCAGGGCCATGTCGGCGCTGGCGCATTCGGCCACCGCATGCGGGCAGCGCGTGCGGAACACGCAGCCCGAGGGCGGATGGGCGGGGCTGGGCAGGTCGCCCTGCAGCAGGGGGATGGTACGCCGCTGCGCCGGGTCGGGGATGGGGGCCGCGGCCAGCAGGGCGCGCGTGTAGGGATGGGCCGGTTGCGCATACAGCGCGCTGGTGGGAGCGATCTCCATCACGCGGCCCAGGTACAACACCACCACGCGGTCGCACAGGTACTCCACCACGTCCAGGTCGTGCGAGATGAACAGCAAGGTCAGGCCCAGCTGCTGCTTGAGGTCGCCCAGCAGGTTCACCACCTGCGCCTGGATCGACACGTCCAGCGCCGACAGCGGCTCGTCCGCCACGATGAAGTTCGGCTGCACTGCCAGCGCGCGCGCAATGCCGATGCGCTGGCGCTGCCCACCCGAGAACTCGTGCGGAAAGCGATCCGCATGCTCGGGCCTGAGGCCCACCTGGGTGAGCAGCTCATGGATGCGCGGCAGGCGTGCCGCACCGCGCGCCTGGCGGTGCGTGTCCAGCGCCTCGCCCAGCACCTCGCGGATGCGCATGCGCGGGTTCAGGCTGGCGTACGGGTCCTGGAAGATGATCTGGATCTTCGAGCGCAGCGGGCGGAACTGGCCCTGGCTCATCCCGGCCAGGTCCTGCCCGCCAGCGTCGCTGCCGTGGTACAGCATCTGGCCCGCCGTCGGGTCCACCAGGCGCGTCAGCAGGCGGCCGATGGTGCTCTTGCCCGAGCCCGACTCGCCCACCAGGCCCAGCGTCTCGCCGCGCCGGATGGCAAAGCTCACGTCGTCCACCGCGCGCACCGGGTGCGGGCCGCTGCCGAAGTACTTGCGCAGGCCGCGCACTTCGATGAGGTTATCGCCCGGGGTCGGGGCCATGGCCACGGCGTTCATGCGCTCACCTCCTGCTGCGCCTGCTCGCCCACACGGATGCAGCGCACCCGCCGGCCGGCCTCGGTGGCACTGCCGTCGGACAGGGCCGGCATGCGCGCATCGCAGGCCGCGATGCGGCGCTCGCAGCGCGGCGCAAAGGCGCAGCCCGGCGGCGGCGCGAGCGGGCTCGACACCTGGCCCGGTATGGCCACCAGGCGCGGGCGCTGCCCGGCCACCGCGACCGCATGGCGCCTGGCCACTCCGGGCAGGCAGGCCAGCAGGCCGCGCGTGTAGGGGTGCTCGGGCTGCGCGAACAGGTCGTGCACCGGGGCCGACTCGACGATGCGGCCGGCGTACATCACGGCCACCGCGTCGGCGTACTGCGCCACCACGCCCAGGTTGTGGGTCACGAACAGCATGCTCATGCCCGTCTCCTTCTGCAGCCGGCCCATGAGGGCCAGGATCTGCGCCTGGATGGTCACGTCCAGCGCAGTGGTCGGCTCGTCGGCGATCAGCAGCGTGGGGTTGCAGGCCATGGCCAGCGCAATCATCACGCGCTGGCGCATGCCGCCCGAGAGCTGGTGCGGGTACTCGTGCACGCGCTGCTTGGCGGCCGGTATCTCCACCAGCTCCAGCATGCGCTGGGCATGGGCCAAGGCAGCGCGGCGGTCGAGCTTGAGGTGCAGGCGCACCGATTCGGCGATCTGCTCGCCCACGGTCAGCACCGGGTTCAGGCTGGTCATGGGCTCCTGGAAGATCATCGCGATCTCGTTGCCGCGCAGCGCCCGGCGCTCGGCCTCGGGCAGGGCCAGCAGGTCCACGCGCCGGCCGTCGCGCCGGGTGAACCAGGCCTGGCCACTGACCTGGGCCTGCGAGGTCTTGGCGTGCAGGCCCATCAGCGTCAGGCTGGTGACGGACTTGCCCGAGCCCGACTCCCCGACCAGCGCCAGCGTCTGGCCCGGGTGGATGGCAAAGGACACGTCGGCCACGCTCTGGATGCGGCCGGCGTCGGTGGCGAACGATGTGGACAGGCCCTGCACTTCGAGCCGGGCAGCCGTGGGGGTGGTCATGGGGTGGGTGCCTTCGTAACGCGCTCGCCAGGGGCGGGCGCTTGCGTGGGTCGGTGAAAGCTCATGCGGCCTTCTTGAGCTTGGGGTCGAGCAGGTCGCGCACGCCGTCGCCCAGCATCTGCAGCGACAGGGCGGTGAACACGATGGCCAGGCCCGGGTAGAGAATCGTCCAGAACGCGCGGTCGGCCGATTCCAGGCTGCCCGCGATCATGGTGCCCCAGGTGGGGATGTCGGGCGGCACGCCCACGCCCAGGAAGGACAGGCCGGCCTCGGCCAGGATGGCATAGGCGAAGATGAAGGTCACCTGCACCAGGATGGGCGAGACCAGGTTGGGCAGGATGTGCTTGAGCAGGATGCGCGGCGTGCGCACGCCCAGGGCGCGCGCGGCGTCCACGAACAGCAGCTCGCGCAGCACCAGGGTGCTGGCCCGCACCACGCGCGCCACGCGCGGCGTGTAGACGATGACCAGCGCCAGCATCACGTTCCACAGCGAGGCGCCCAGGATGGACACCAGGGCGATGCCCAGCAGGATGTCGGGGAAGGACATCATCGCGTCCACCACGCGCATCAGCGGCGCGTCCAGCCGCCGAAAGAAGCCCGCGAACATGCCCAGCAGCGTGCCGAACAGCACCGCGCCCGCAGCCGTGAGCCCGCCGATCAACAGCGAATAGCGTGCGCCGTGCACGATGCGCAGCATCACGTCGCGCCCGAGCTCGTCGGTGCCGGCCCAGTGCGTGGCCGAGGGCGCGTTCAGGCGCTCGCTGATCGAGATGGCGTTGGGGTCGGCGTCCGACACCCAGGGGAACACCGTGGCCACCGCGACCACCAGGGCCAGCACGATGGCCGAGGCCAGCACCACCTTGCGTGCGAACAGGCGGCGTGCCAGTGGCAGCCAGTAGTCCTTGAGATTGCGAATCAGGCCTTGCACCATGTCATTGGCCCTCCAGCCGGATGCGTGGGTCGACCAGCGTGTACAGGAAGTCGATGGCCAGGTTGATGAATACATAGATGGCCGCGATGACCAGCAGCGTGCCCTGGATCACCGGGTAGTCGCGGCGCAGCACGGCACGCACCACCAGGTTGCCCACGCCAGGCAGGTTGAACACCGTCTCGGTCACCACCGTGCCGCCGATCATCAGCGCCAGCGTCAGGCCCAGCACCGTGACGATCGGCACCAGCGCATTGCGCAGCACGTGCTTGACCATCACCGTGCCCTCGGCCAGGCCCTTGGCGCGTGCCGTGCGCACGTAGTCCTCGCCCAGGATGTCGAGCATCGAGGCGCGCGTGAAGCGGATGATCAGTGCCGAGTTCAGCAGGCCCAGCACCAGCGCGGGTAACAGCAGGTGGGTCAATCGTTCCGCAAGCGGCGACTCCGGATTTCCATAGCCCGAGGCCGGGAACCAGCCGAGCTTGACCGCGAACAGCTGAATCAGGATCAGCCCGAGCCAGAAGCTGGGCACGCTGGCGCCCAGCATGGCCACGCCGCTCAGGGCCTGGTCACCGGGGCTGCCGCGCCAGATGGCGGCCGCCATGCCGCAGGGGATGCCGATCAGCGCCGCGATGCCCACCGCGAACAGGGCCAGGAACAGCGTGGGCTCGGCGCGCTCGAGCAGCGCCTGCGCCACCGGGCGCTGCAGAAAGATGGACTGGCCCAGGTTGCCCTGCAGCAGCTCGCCCACCCAGAGCACGAACTGCGTGGGCAGGGGCTTGTCCAGCCCGTACTGCACGCGCGCCGCGGCGATGTCCTCGGCCGTGGCCTGCTCGCCCAGCAGCAGCGCCACCGGGTCGCCCGAGGCCAGGCGCGTGAGCGCGAACACCAGCACCGCGACAAGGGCCAGCACCACCAGGGCGCCGCCCAGGCGGGTCATCAGAAAACGCATGGCAACGAACCTTCGTGCAGTGGGGGCTTACTTGGCTAGGCCCGTGTTCCAGAAGAACGGCCAGATCGCCGGCGTGTAGCCTTCCAGCTTGGCCGAGCGCGCCGAGAGGCCGTTGAACTTGCCGACCTCGATGAAGGGCACTTCGTCGTACACCACCTGCTGCACGGCACCCCACAGCGGGCCGCGCTTGGCGACATTGGTCTCCTGGTTGAAGGCCGTGAGCGTGGCCTTCTTGGCGGGCGAATCCCACCAGCCCGGCGCGCCGTCACCGAGCTGCGGCGGCGAGAGCATGGGCTCGGGGAACAGGCCCGAGTGCGTGAAGTACACGTCCCACAGCTTGGCATCGTTGCGCCGCTGCACCAGCGTGGCCCAGTCCACCACCTGCAGTTCGGTCTTGAAGCCGGCCTTCTTGAGCTGCTCGGCCATCACCAGCGCCATGTTGTAGTGGAACTCGTACTGCCGGCTGGCCATGATGCGCACCGGCTGGCCGTTGTAGCCGGCCTTGGCCGCCTGGTCCTTGGCGGCCTGCGGGTTGCGCTCGTTGTAGAGCTTGCTGCCCGCATCCGAGTAGTAGGGCGTGCCCTTGGGGAAGAAGTTGGGCTCCACCACGAAGAAGCGGTTGTCGCCAAAGCCCGCAGCCAGCAGCTCGCCCGAGCCCACGGCCGTCTGCACCGCGCGGCGCAGCGGTTGCGCGGCGAGCACGCCTTCCTTGGTGTTGAAGACGATGTAAGGGAAGCCGAAGTTCTTGGTCACGATGGGCACCACGGCCGGGGCACCCTTGTCGATGCGGCCGGCCGCTTCCACGGGCAGCAGGTCGGCGTACTGGAACTGGCCCGACAGGGCGCCCTCCACGCGGGTGTTGGCATTGGGCACGGGCACGAAGCGCAGCTCGTCGAGCAGGGCCTCGCGGCGGCCGGCGTAGCCGCTCGGGGCCTCCTTGCGGGCGCTGTAGGTGTCGTGGCGCACCAGCACCGTGAACTGGTCGGGGCGGCGTTCCTTGAACTTGTAGGGACCGGTGCCGACGAATTCCTTGAGCTGCGGCGCGATGCTCTCCTTGGCCATGATGGCAGCCATGCCGCTGGGCAGCGCCAGCTGGGCCAGCAGCGGCGCGTAAGGTGCCTTGAGCTTGAGCTCCACCGACAGCGGGCCCTTGGCGGTGAGCGAGGCCACCTCCTTGCCCACGGCCTTGCCACGCGGCGACAGTTCCATCCAGCGCTGCAGCGAGGCCACCACGTCGTCGGCATTCAGGTCGCGGCCGTTGTGCAGCTTCACTTCCTTGCGCAGGGCGATGGTGTAGGTCAGGCCGTCCTTGGACACGGAGGGCAGGCCCTCGGCCAGCATGGGCGCCACGGCCCAGTTCGCGTCGAAGGTGTACAGCGGCTCGTAGACGTGCTGCATGATGGTGCCGACCAGGTCGGCCGTGCTCACCATGGGGTCCAGCCCCTGGGGCTCGCCGACCATGGCCAGGTTGGCGGCACCCCCCTTGGCGGGGGCGGCCAGGGCGGGCTGGCCCGACCCCAGGGCCACGAGCACGGCAGCGCTTGCTGCCAGGCCCAGAACACTGCGCCTGGCGGCCTGGACAGGCGTTCCGGGCGTCAACCAATCACGGATGGATGAGGATTGCATCGTGGCTCCATAAGTAATAACATTACATTTTTGATCGTAGATGACTCGTTTGTGAAAGTCAAACGGGTTTTTTCCGACGATTTATGTAAATTCATTACACAAGGAGCTTGCATGAGCCATGTAGAACTGCTGGGCCAGTCCCCCATCGCATCCGACCGCCAGGCGCGTCCCCTGTCGCCCGCCACGCGCGCCGGCGACTTCGTCTTCGTCTCGGGCCAGGTGCCCACGGACGACCAGGGCCAGGTCATCGTCGGCGGCATCGAGGCCCAGACGCGCCAGGTGTTCCAGCGCGTCAAGGACGCCCTGGCCCTGGCCGACTGCACCCTGGCCGACGTGGCCAAGGTCAGCGTCTGGCTGGCCGATGCGCGCGACTTTGGCAGCTTCAACCGCGTCTACATGGAGTGCTTCGGCGAGCACCGGCCGGCCCGCTCCACGGTGGAGTCGCGCCTCATGATCGACGCCAAGGTCGAGATCGACGTGACCGCCTACAAGCCCCGTGCCTGAGCGTTCCACCACCTCCGTGGGAAAGACCTTCGACGTGGCCGCGCTGGGCGAGGCCATGGTCGAGTTCAACCAGGTCCACCCCGGCCAGCCGCAGTACCTGCGCGGCTTCGGCGGCGACACCAGCAATGCCGCCATTGCGGCGGCACGGGCCGGCGCGCGCGTGGCCTATCTCACGCGCATCGGGCAGGACAGTTTCGGCCAGGCGCTCACCGCGCTGTGGCGCGCCGAGGGCGTCGACACCCGCGCCGTGCAGAGCGACGGCGAGCACCCCACCGGCATCTACTTCGTCTCGCACGGGGCGGCCGGGCACGAGTTCAGCTACCAGCGCGCAGGGTCGGCCGCGAGCCGCATGGCGCCGCAGTGGCTGGCCGGCGAGCCCGCGGCCGTGCTGCGCGCCGCGCGCATCCTGCACCTCTCGGGTATTTCGCTGGCCATCTCGCCGCAGGCCTGCGACACCGCCTTCGAGGCCATGCGTCTGGCGCGCGAGGCCGGCACGCTGGTGTCCTTCGACTCCAACCTGCGCCTGAAGCTCTGGCCGCTGGCGCGCGCCCAGGCCTGCATCGCACAGGCCGTGTCGCTGTGCGACATCTTCCTGCCCAGCCTGGAGGACATGCAGGCCCTGACCGGTCTGTCCGATCCCGACGCCATCGTCGACTGGGGCCATGCGCGTGGCGCGGCCACCGTGGTGCTCAAGCTCGGTGCCGAAGGCGCACTGGCGAGCGACGGCCGGCGCAGGGAACGCATCGCAGGCCTGCGCGTCACGCCCGTGGACGCCACCGGTGCCGGCGACTGCTTCTGCGGCAACCTGCTGGCCCGCCTGGCCCAGGGTGACGACGTGTTCGCGGCGGCGCGCTATGCCAATGCCGCGGCCGCGCTGGCCGTGCAGGGCTATGGTGCTGTGGCACCGTTGCCGTACGCGCGCCAGGTGCAGGTGACGGCTTGATGTAAGGGGAGCGTGGCAATAGTCGCAGCCTCAGGAAACTGGCGCGACCTGGGCGAGTGCCCCCGCGCAAGGGCCGCCCCGCCGCGCAAGGGCCGCCCCGCCGCGCTGGGGGCGTCCCCCTCTGGGGGGAAGACGCGAAGCGGCTCAGGGGGGCTACCCCATTACGCTGCGAACAGGTCGGAGCGGGCGGCCTTGGTGATGGCCGCCACGCAGGGGTGGCTGATGCGCCGCTCCACCGAGATCGCGAAGAACTCCTCGACCAGCTCCGTGGAGCGCCCGATCACCTCGACCCCGAACTGGGCCTGGGTCTCCTCTTCCAGCACCGTGGGCGAGGTGAACACCCCGCGCCCCTCGCGCCCGAAGGCGTTCATCAGCGCGCTGTCGTCGAACTCTCCCACCAGGCGTGGCTGCAGCTGGTGCTTGTTGAACCAGTGATCGAGCTGCTGGCGCACCGAGGACATGGGCCCCTGGATCAGCATCGGCGCGCCATGCAGGCACCTGGGGAAAGGCCCTTGCAGCTGGCTGCGCAGGGCCGGTGCGCAGAAGAAGCTCATGGAGCTGGTGCCCAGGCCGTGGTTGAAGGCCTTGACGCCGATCTTCTTGGAGACCGGCTCGTCCGCCAGCACCAGGTCCAGCCGGTTCAGGCTCAGCTGCGCCACCAGCTCGGGGAACTTGCCCTCGTGGCAGGTCATGTGCACCTGCTCGGCCAGGCCCAGGGCAGGCTCCAGCAGGTGGTAGGCGACCGATTTGGCCACCGAATCCGCCACACCCACGCGGAACTCCAGCGGGCGCGACTGCCCGCGCGCCAGGCGGATGGACTTTTCCAGCTCGTCGCCCAGCGCGAAGATCTGCTCCGCATAGCCCAGCGCCACGCGGCCTTCGCTGGTCAGCTCCAGCCCCCGGCCGCGCTTCTTGAACAGGTCGTGGCCCAGCCATTCCTCGAGCTGCTTGATCTGGCCCGACAGCGTCTGCGGCGTGGTGTTGAGCTGCTCGCCGGCGCGCATGATGCCGCCCGCCTTGGCCGTGGTCCAGAAGTAGCGCAGGTGCTTGAAGTTCATGCCGTCTCCTTGATACTTCGTAAAAATCGAAGTAAAAATCTCGATAAATCGAATATACGCGAAGTGTCAAGATCCCTACAGTACGTTCATGGACAGATCGCGGAACGCCCCTTCGGGCACCGAACCCTGGCCATACACCGTTCACAAGGAGTCAAAGATGCGGATCACCACCAGAGGACAACTCGCAGTCTCGGCCATGACCGATCTGGCCCTGCGCCAGAAAATGCGGCCCGTGGCCCTGTCGACGATCAGCGCGCGCCAGGGCACCTCGCTGTCTTACCTGGAGCAGCTGTTCAGTGCGCTGCGGCGCGCCGGGCTCGTGGATAGCACGCGCGGCCCCGGAGGCGGCTATACCCTCGCACGCAACACGGACGAGATTTCCGTGGCCGAGATCATCCTGGCGGTCGAGAACCTGAAGGCCGATGACATCCAGAACATGGCGCCCGGCCAGGCCGCGCAGGTGAAGTCGATGACGGGTGAGCTGTGGTCCACCTTCAACGCCCGGGTGATGGAATACCTGCAGTCGGTCACCCTGCAGGACCTCGTTGCCCAGCAGCTGGAGAAGGGCGTGGTCCCGCAAGAGGCCGCGCCCGCGGCCCCGCGGCCCAAGCTGAGCGCCAAGCCCCGCCCCCTGATGGCGCGGGTCGGCGTGCCCAACTCGGTCTTTGCCCTCGGCACGATCCCGTTGCTGCAGCGCCGCTGAGGGGGCGGCGCTCCTGGTGCGCCCGGAGCTCCGCCGCCGTGGCTACAGCTGGTGGGCGAGCTGCTTGATGCCGCGAATGAGCATCTCCACGGAGATGGCCACCAGGATCAGCCCCATGAGGCGCTCGAAGGCCATGACCACGCGTTCGCCCAGCAGGCGCTGGATGCGCTCGGCCATCAGCAGCACGACCGCGCACACCGCCATGGTCACGCACAGCGCGCCCACCCATTCCAGCCGCCGCTCGGGCGCCTGGGCCACGAGCAGCATCACCGTGGCCATGGCCGACGGCCCCGCCAGCGCGGGGATGGCCAGCGGCACGATCAGGGGTTCTCCGGGCAGCTCGGTCTGCGGCCCGGTGTCCGGCGGGAAGATCATGCGCAGCGCGATCAGGAACAGCACGACCGCGCCCGCGAGCTGCAGCGACAGGTCGCTCAGGTTCATGACCTGCAGGAACTGGGCGCCGAAGAACAGGAACACCAGCAGCAGCGCGAATGCGATCAGCACCTCCCGCAGGATCACGCGGGCGCGGCGCTCGGGGGCCACGCCGCGCAGGGCATTGGCGAAGATGGGGATGTTGCCCAGCGGATCCGTGATCAGCAGGAGCAGGATGGTGGCGGACGCGAAGGTGTAGCTCACGCGGCGTACACCCCATCGAGCGACCGGAAACCCTTGATCTCGATCGGGTTGCCGCTCGGGTCGTGGAAGAACATGGTCCATTGCTCGCCGGGCTCGCCCTCGAAGCGCACCTGCGGCTCCAGCACGAAGGCCGTGCCTGCCGCCTTCAGCCGCGCGGCCAGCGCATGCCACTCGGGCAGCTCCAGGATGGCGCCGAAATGCGGCATGGGCACCATGTGGTTTCCCACGTGGCCGGTGGGGGCGCTGGCGAAAGGCGCTCCCAGGTGCAGGGAGATCTGGTGGCCAAAGAAGTCGAAGTCCACCCAGGTGTCGGTGCTTCGGCCCTCCTGGCACCCCAGCACGCCGCCGTAGAAGCGGCGCGCGGCGTCCAGGTCGGTGACGTGAAAGGCGAGGTGAAAGAGGCTGCGCATGCGCACAGGATAGCAGCGGGATTTGCGCCGCGCACGGGTTCCGGCGCCGCCGCCCCCGCGCCACAATGCCGCATCTTCCCCAACTGCACCGCGCTTGCCGCGCGCACACCGCCATGCCTGCTTCTTCCCCCGACTACCAGCGCTACGAGACGCTGAACATCACCCGCCGCGGCGCCGATGGCGCGGTGCTGGACATCCAGATGCGCGCGCTGAACGGCAAGCTGCCCACGGCGGGCCATGTGGGCCACCGCGAGCTGTGCGGGGTCTGGCGCGACGTGAGCGACGACGACAGCGTGCGCTGCGCCGTGCTGCGCGGCGAAGGCGCGGGCTTCTCGGGCGGGGGCGACCTGGCCATGGTGCAGGACATGACCGAGGATTTCGAGTTGCGCTGCCGCATCTGGAAGGAAGCGCGCGACCTGGTCTACAACATCGTGCACTGCGACAAGCCCATCGTCTCGGCCATCCACGGCCCGGCCGTGGGCGCGGGCCTGGTGGCGGGCCTGCTGGCCGACATCTCCATCGCGGCGCGTGGCGCGAAGATCGTGGACGGCCACACCCGCCTGGGCGTGGCGGCCGGCGACCACGCGGCCATCGTGTGGCCGCTGCTGTGCAGCATGGCCAAGGCCAAGTACTACCTGCTGCTGTGCGACCCGGTGAGCGGCGAGGAGGCCGAGCGCATCGGCCTCGTATCGCTGGCCGTGGACGAGGCCGAGCTGCTGCCGCGCGCCTACGAGGTGGCCGACCGGCTGGCGGCCGGCTCGCAGACCGCCATCCGCTGGACCAAGCATGCGCTCAACCAGTGGCTGCGCCAGGCGGGCCCGATGTTCGAAACCTCGCTGGCGCTCGAATTCATGGGCTTTGGCGGCCCCGACGCCCGCGAGGGCGTGGCGTCCCTGCGCGAGAAGCGCGCCCCCAAGTTCTGACCACCGGCTGCACGCGGCGCGCAGTGCCCGCGCCCCTCCGGTTCCGTCAGCACCAACATCCGCAGCCGCGTGAAACTGGTGCGTCCCCTTCCGGGGGAAGCCGCGCAGCGGCTCAGGGGGCTGCGCTCAAGCTTCACTTCCTCGCCAGCATGTCGGCGGTGTTCGTCTTGCGGTCGGCGTTCACGCGCTGCACGTGCGGGCGTTCGGCCATGCGCGCGAGGTAGTCGCGCACGGGCAGCGCGGCCAAGTAGTCGCGGCCATAGATGATCTTGGTGGCCGAGCTCACCAGTGGCAGGTGAACGATGGCCGCGCAATCGGCCATGGTGAACGTGTCGCCCGCCACGTAAGGGCTGAATTTCGCCAGCTGGCCGAACGCCGCGATGTTCTTCTCCAGCTGCGCGCCCACCTTGTCGCGGGCGGCCTCGCTCACGCTGCCGCCAAAGAAGGCCTGGGGGTACAGGTTGCGCGCCACCAGCTCCAGGTGCAGTTCCAGGAACGTGATCAGCTCGCGCACCTTGGCGGCCTGATAGGGGTCCGCGGGCAGCAGGGCGGGCTGGGGGTGGGCCATCTCGATGTAGTCGGCGATCACGGCCGATTCGCACAGTGGCCCGTGGGGGGTGCGCAGGTAGGGCACCTTGCCCAGCGGGCTGGCGCTGCGGTCGGTCTCGCCGACCCAGGCCAGCTCCTCGGTGAAGGGCAGGCCCTTTTCGAGCAGGGCGAGCTTGGCCTTGTTGTAGTAGTTGCTGGCGGAAAAGCCGCAGAGTGTGAGCATGGTGGAGTCTCCTTTGTAGTTGTGGATGACAGGCGCATGGTAGGCGGGCGCTCCTGCCGCGTCCGTCGCGCAGATGACCCTGATCAAGGCGGCCGGGGCCGGGCCACCTACAATCACCCTGCCATGCCTTCCTCCCTGCAAACCATCCGCGGCCTTCGCTGGCTCGCCCGCCTTGTGCTGGCGTGGTTTGTCCTGTCCATCGGCGTGGCCGTGGCCTCGCCCCTGGTCAACCCCCAGGCGATGGAACTGATCTGCTCGGGTTCGGGCGCGATCAAGCTGCTGGTCAAGACCGACGATGGCATGCAGGAGATGTCCAGCCACACGCTCGATTGCCCCCTGTGTGCGCATGTCGGCGCTCCGCCTCCCGTGTCCCAGGCCCGGCTGCCTGTGGTTCACCCCCTGGCGCACGCCCTGCGCCCCATCCCCGCCGCGCACATCGCTGCGCGCACCGCCGCGCCGCTGCCGCCGCGCGGGCCCCCGCTTTCTCCTGAAATTGCTATTTGTTTGATAGCTGTTCGCGCTTGATGAGTAAGCGCTGACGGCCTATTTGGCTTGAAATTCAGGAGTTCCCATGCGCAAAAGCCGCATGGCGCTGGCCGTGGCCGGCGCCTTTCCCCTTGCCCTGTCCTGGGCCGTGCCCGCGTGGGCCCAGACCGCTGACAGCAGCACGCCCGTCAAGGAGCTGGGCGTGGTCACCATCCGCGGCGGCCAGCCCACGTCGCTGCCCACGCAGATTCCCACCACCATCGAAGGCGTGACGCGCGAGCAGATCGAGCACTCCATCAACGCCACCGACAGCGAAGACGCGCTCAAGTACCTGCCCAGCCTGCTGGTGCGCAAGCGCTACATCGGCGACTACAACCACGCCGTGCTGTCCACCCGCGCCTCGGGCACGGGCAACCCGGCGCGGTCCATGGTGTTCGCCGACGGCATCCTGCTCTCCAACTACCTGGGCAACGGCCCCACCAACGCGCCGCGCTGGATGCTGGTCACGCCCGAGGAGATCGAGCGCGTGGACGTGCTCTACGGCCCGTTCTCCGCAGCGTACGCCGGCAACTCGGTGGGCGCGGTGGTGGACTATGTGACGCGCATGCCGACAAAGTTCGAGGCGCATGCGCAGGTGAGCTACCAGCACCAGCCGTTCGATCTGTACGGCACCAGCGCCACCTACGCGGGCAAGCAGGTCAGCGCCTCGGTGGGCAACAAGAATGGCGACTGGTCGTGGTTCCTCAACTTCAACAAGACCGACAGCGAGGGCCAGCCGCTCACCTTCCCCACGCGCCTCGTGTCTGCAGGCGCCGTGGGCCATGCAGGCACGCCGGTGACGGGTGCCGTGCTGGGCGACAACCGCGGCAACCAGCCCTGGTACCTGCTGGGCACGGCCACGCAGTACCACACGCAGCAAGACCACATCAAGGCCAAGATCGCCTACGACGTCTCGCCCACCGTGCGCGCGGCCTACACCCTGGGCTGGTGGCACAACGAATCCGAAGGGCGCCCCGCCAGCTACCTGCGCGACGCCAACGGCAATGCGGTGTACGGCGGCACGGTCAACATCAACGGCCGCTCGTACACGCTGGCGCCCACCGACTTCAATGTGTCCAACGAGAACCTCACGCACTTCATGCACGGGCTCTCGGTCAAGAGCCACACGCAGGGCACGTTCGACTGGGAAGTGGCCGCCAGCCTGTACGACTACCAGACCGACACCCTGCGTGCCGCGACGGTGGCGATGCCCGCCGCGTTGCATGGCGGCGCGGGCCGCATCGTCAACGGCAAGGGCACGGGCTGGAACACGCTGGCCGCCAAAGGCACCTGGCGGCCGGAGGGCGTCCAGGGCGCGCACATCGTGGACTTCGGCCTGCAGCGCGACAGCTACCAGCTGCGCACGGTGGAGAACGCCACGGCGAACTGGATCAACGGCGCTGCGGGCGCCCGCAACCAGGCGTTCAACGGCGACACACAGCTGCTGGGCCTGTGGGCGCAAGACACCTGGAAGATCGCGCCCCAATGGAAGGCCGTCCTGGGCGCCCGCGCCGAACGCTGGAGCGCCAGCCACGGCCAGACCGGCAACGCCACCACCACGGTGAACCACCCCGGGCGCAACGAGACGTACTTCTCGCCCAAGGCCGCCGTGGCCTGGCAGGCCAGCGACCTGTGGGTGCTGAAAGCCTCCACCGGCCGCGCGGTGCGCATGCCCACCGTGGCCGAGCTGTACCAGGGGGGCATCAGCGGCAGCGGCACGCTCATCAACAACGACCCGAACCTGAAACCCGAAAAGAGCTGGACCACCGAGCTCACGGCCGAGCGCGATATGGGCAATGGGCTGCTGCGCCTGACCGCGTTCTTCGAGCGCACCAGGGACGCGCTGTATTCGCAGACCAACGTGCTCGTCACGCCCAACGTGACCAACGTGCAGAACGTGGACGCCATCCGCACCAAGGGCATCGAGCTGTCGTACCAGGCCGCCAATGTGCTCCTGCGTGGGCTCGACCTCGGGTCAAGCCTGACCTGGACGGACTCCAGGATCACCCGCAACGACAAGTTTCCCGCCAGCGTGGGCAAGTGGCAGCCGCGCATCCCCGAGTGGCGCGCGAGTGCCGTGGCCACGTACCGGCCGGACGACAAATGGTCGTACACCCTGGGCGCGCGCTACAGCGGCAGGCAGTACAGCACGCTGGACAACACCGATGTGAACGGTTTTGCCTACCAGGGCGCGAGCCGCTACTTCACCACCGACGTGCGCGTGCGCTACCAGATCACCAAGCAGGTGAGCGCCGCCGTGGGCATCGACAACCTCAACAACTACCAGTTCTGGAACTTCCACCCCTACCCGCAGCGCACCTACATGGCAGAACTAAAGATAGCCCCCTGAGCGGCTTCGCCGCATCCCCCAAGGGGGACGCCTCCAGCGGCCCGGCGAAGCCGGTTCCGCGACGGCGCTCGCCTCGGGCGCGCCAGTGTTGAATGCAATGCATCGTTGAAATGAAAGGTCTGAATATGAAATCAAATACTATGAAAAATATAGCGGCTACCGCTTTACTGTTAAGCGCTGCAGGCATTTTGGGCTCTGCATCCGCCCATGTGGTGCTCGAATACCAGGTGGCCCCGGCGGGCGCCAGCTACAAGGCGAGCTTCAAGGTCGGCCACGGCTGCGGCGCGTCGCCCACGCGGCAGATCGCGGTGGACATCCCGGCCGGCATGCGCGGCGCGCGCCCCATGCCCAAGCCGGGCTGGACGCTCGATGTGCAACGCGACAAGCTGGCCCAGCCGTACACCAGCCACGGCCGCAGCATCACCGAGGACGTGGTGCGCATCACCTGGACGGCCAAGACCCCGGAGGACATGCTGCAAAGCGCGCACTACGATGAGTTCGTGCTCGTGGCCCAGGCGCCCGAGCAGGCGGGCACCGTGTACTGGCCCGTGCGCCAGGCCTGCGCCGAAGGCCGGAACGACTGGACTGACGTGCCCAAGGCGGGCCAGAAACTTTCGGACCTGAAGTCCCCTGCGGCGGCGCTGGAGATTCTGCCCACGGGCGGCGGCGTTGCCCACCATCATTGACAGTCAGGCCCACGGGCTTGTTCCATCCAATTTTCCTTCTGATATCCGAAAGACATCCATCATGAAAAAACTGCTTCGCACCGCCGCCCTCGTTTCCACACTGGCCGCGACCCTGGCCAGCGCCCCTGCTGCGTGGGCACAGACCGCCGCCGTCAAGGTCGAGGGCGCCTGGGCGCGCGCCAGCGTGCAGGGCCAGAAGGGCACCGGCGCCTTCATGCAGTTGACCGCCCGGGACGGCGCCCGCCTGGTGCGCGCCGAGTCGCCCGCTGCGGGCGTCACCGAGGTGCACGAGATGAAAATGGAAGGCGACGTGATGAAGATGCGCGCCGTGCCCGCGCTGGACCTGCCCGCGGGCAAGACCGTGGAGCTCAAGCCCGGTGGCTACCACGTCATGCTGCTGGACCTGAAGGCCCCGCTGGCCAAGGACAGCTCGGTGCCCATCACGCTGGTGTTCCAGGACGCCAAGGGCGCGGAGAGCAAGCTGGAACTGAGCGTGCCCGTGGGCACGTCGGCGCCCGGCGGCGCCAAGGCGCATGAGCACAAACACTGAGGATTTGGCCTGCGCCACTGCCTTCGCGGCCGCAACGCATTGGAGTAAGCTGTGACCCCACCACAGACCCACCTCTTGCGGAGCGGCCATGAGCGACACATCGAATTTCGGTTTCGGCAAACTTGTTCCCGGTTTTGACTTTCTGCAGAGCCTGGCCAAGGGGGCGTCCAGCAGCATTCCGCAGTTGCCCAACCTGAGCAACTGGGTAGCGCCCACCATCAGCGTGGAAGAGCTCGAAAAGCGCATCGACGAACTCAAGGCCGTGCAGTTCTGGCTGGAGCAGAACTCGCGCGCGCTGGCCGCCACCATCCAGGCGCTGGAGGTGCAGAAGATGACCCTGGCCACGCTCAAGGGCATGAACTTCAGCATGGGTGACGTGGCCAATGCCTTCAAGCTCAAGACCGCCGACACCGTGATGAGCGGCGTGCAGAAAGCCGCCGACACGGTGAGCGGCGCGGCCGGTGCCGTCGCTGGTGCCGCCGCCCGCGTCACGGGCCGCGCGAGCCCCGCCGAAGAAGCAGAAGAAGACGAGGGCGAGGACGCCGAGCCCGCCGCCCAGCCCGCCAAGGCCAAGGCGAAGGGCAGCAAGGCGGCAGCGGCCGCCGCCGCCGCGCCCACCGTGGTGGACCCGATGCAGTGGTGGGGCGCGCTCACCGGCCAGTTCCAGCAGATCGCCGCCAACGCCATGAAGGACGCGGCCAAGCAGACCGCCATCGACACCACCAAGAACATGGCCACGGGCCTCGCCAAGGAAGCCCTCAAGACGGCCACCGGCATGGCCACCCAGTTCGCCGCCAAGGGCATGCAGACCATGCAGGGCGGCGCTAAGCGTGCCGCGGCGGCGGGCACCGCCAGGAAGACCGCCGCCACCAAGAAGCCCGCGGCCCGCAAGACCACGGCGAAACCCGCCGCCAAAAAAACCGGCAGCAGCACCCGCGGCCCGGCGGCCCGCAAGCGGGCGGGCTGACGCCAACGCGGGCGGGTGGCAACCCGTGGGGGCCCGACACCCCCGCCACCGCCCCTGGCACGGAGATCCACACCATGAAGCTTTTCCCTTCCGGCCACGCCACCCATCCCCAGTGGCGCATGGCCGCCGCGCTGGTTCTGGCGCAGTTGCGCGCCCAGATGGCGCTGCCCGAATACGCCTCGGCGCCCACGCTGGGCCTGCTCTACATCACCGACCACTACGCCAGCGAGGCCCAGGCGCTGCTCGACCACCTCAGTGGCGAACTGCCCGAGGTCACGGACTGGAGCGGCACCGTGGGCGTGGGCGTATCGGCCAACAATGCCGAGTACTTTGACGAGCCCGCGCTGTCGGTGCTGCTGCTCGATGTACCCGCCGACCAGTACCGCGTGTTCTCGGGCGTGGCACCGCTGCCCAACCACCCGCGCCACCCGGCCAGCGGCTTCGTCGCGCACACCGCGCTGGTGCATGCCGATGGCCAGACGCCCGAGCTGGCCGAACTGCTGGCGGAGATGGCGGCCCGCACCGATACGGGCTATCTCTTTGGGGGCCTGAGCGCAAGCCGCGGCGCGAGCGTGCAGTTCGCCGTGGGGGGCGATGGGAACATGGCCGGGCAGGGCGCGGCGGGCGGCGTGTTCGATGGCGGCCTGTCGGGCGTGGCGTTTGGCGCCGGCGTGGCGCTGGTGTCGCGCGTCACGCAGGGTTGCCAGCCCGTGGGGGCGCTGCGCACCATCACCGACGCGCAGGAGAACGTGGTGCTGCAGCTCGACGGCGAACCCGCGCTGGACGTGCTGCTGGAGACGCTGGACGTCACGCTCGACGGAGATCCCCAGCCCGCCCTGCGCAAGGTGCGCGCCACGCTGGCGGGCCTGGTCAGCGCGGGCGAGCAGCCCCAGGGCCAGCGCCGCACGGGCCACTTCGGCACCGACACGCGGGTGCGGCACATCGTCGGGCTGGACGGCGCCCGCCGGGGCGTGGCACTGGCCGACAAGGTCGAGGCCGGCATGCACCTGGCGTTCTGCCAGCGCAACGTGGCTGCGGCGCGCGCCGACCTCATGCGCATCTGCGCCGAGATCCGCGAGGAACTGTCGCCAGAGGAGCTGGAGCCCGTGCCGCTGGTCTCGGATGCCGCGGCGGGCGCGGCCGCCGGGCCCGCCGCGGGCGGCCAGGGCAGCCTCGCCCCGCAGGCGGGCCGGCGCATCTGCGGCGCGATCTACGTGAGCTGCTCGGGCCGTGGCGGCCCGCATTTTGGCGGCCCCAGCGCCGAACTGCAGATCGTGCGCCACGCGCTGGGCGATGTGCCGCTGGCCGGTTTTTTTGCGGGCGGCGAGATTGCCCACCACCATCTGTACGGCTACACCGGCGTGTTGACCGTGTTTGTGGACGGCGAGCCCTCACCGTCCTGATGTAGAAGAGGGGGCGGGCTGGTGCGGCAGCCCCCGCAATCGCCAACGCCGGTCAGCCCGCGCCGTTCTCGTCGGACTCGGCTTTTTCCTCGGGCGTCAGCCGCGTGGCCAGGATCTTGTCGATGGTCTTGCCGTCCATGTCCACCACTTCGAGCTTCCAGTTCTCCCACTGCACCGTGTCGGTCACCTTGGGCAGGCGGCCGGTCAGCAGCATGATCATTCCGCTGAGCGTGTGGTAGCGGCCGCGCTCCTCCTCGGGCACGGTGTCCAGGTTCAGGCGGTCCTTCAGCTCGGGCACGGGAATGTGGCCGTCCAGCAGCCAGCTGCCGTCCTCGCGCTGCAGCGCCCACGAGGTCTCGGGGTCGCGCGGCTGGAACTCGCCGGTGATGGCCTCGATCAGGTCCTGCAGCGTCACGATGCCCTGCACCTCGCCGTACTCGTCGATGACAAAAGCCATGTGCACGTCCGACAGCCGGAAGTTGTCCAGCAGCTCCATCCCCGTGATGGTTTCGGGCACGTACAGCGCGGTCTGCAGCGTCTGCTGGGTCAGGCCGTGGGCGCGGTCGCGCAGCGTGCGCGACAGCCACTGGCGCGCGTTGAGCACGCCCAGGATGTTGTCCATGCCGCCGCGCACCACGGGAAAGCGGGCATGGTCGGATTCTTCGATGCGCTGCAGGTTGTCTTCGAACGGCGCATCGATGTCCAGGCACACCACGTCGCCGCGCGGCACCATGAGCGAGCCGATCTGGCGGTCATCGAGCCGGAACACGTTGCGCACCATGGTGTGCTCGTGCGACTCGATCACGCCGGCCGTGGTGCCTTCCACCAGCATGGCGTGGATCTCTTCCTCGGTCACGGGGCTGCCGCTGGTTTCCTTCACGCCCAGGAGGCGCAGCAGCGTGCGCGTGGACGTGGACAGCAGCAGCACGAACGGCTTGGTGGCCAGCGCCAGGAAGTTGATGGGCCGCGCGACGAGCCGGGCGAAGGTCTCGGGGTACGACTGGCCGATGCGCTTGGGCACGAGCTCGCCCACGACGATGGAGAAGTACGTGATCAGCACCACCACCAGCCCCGTGGCCGCATAACCGCCATAGGGCAGCGGCACGCCCAGCGACTCCAGCCAGGACGCGAGCGGCGCGGCCAGCGCGGCCTCGCCCACGATACCGTTGAGGACGCCGATCGACGTGATGCCGATCTGGATGGTGGAGAGGAAGCGGGTGGGGTCCTCGCCCAGCTTCACGGCGGCGGCGGCGCCGCTATCGCCCTCATCGATCAGCTTCTGCAGCCGGGCTTTGCGGGCCGTGACCAGGGCGATCTCGGACATGGCAAACAGGCCGTTGAGGAGGATGAGGGCGAACAGTATTGCTATTTCCATACAAAGGGCGCCTTGCACGCCCTTGGGTGTTGATGAGTATGGGATTGTAAGGACGGGGGCGCGGCGGGTTTCCCAAGGGCCACGGCGCCTGCGCGCGCGGCACCCGATGGTGCAGGGCGCGCAGGCCGCAGGGCAGGCCTGGCGCGGGGTCCGTGGCGGCCCGTGCGCCGCGTGCTCAGCCGCCTTCGGTGGGCAGCCCGGTCGCGTCCCACTCGGGCAGCCCGCCGCGCAGCCAGTACACGGACTTGAAGCCCTTGGCCGCCGCCACCTTGGCCGCCTTGTAGGACTTCCAGCATTCGGCGCCGTTGCAGGCAAAGATCACGGGCTTGGCCTTGTCCAGGCTGGGAATCTTGTCGAGCGCCTGGAAATCGTCCTGGGCCGCGTTGAACGCCACGTCCTTGAGGCTCTTTTCCACATAGGCGGCAAACACGGCGCCCCGGATGCGCCGGGTCTTGAATTCCTTTTCGGTGCGCGTGTCCACCAGCGTCGCGCCCTGGGCCTGCAGGCTCTGCGCCTCGCGCGCGGTGATGCGGTTCACCCCGGGCAGGCTGGTGGGCGTGAAGAGGCCGAGCTCCGCAACGCGCCGGTACTCCGCGGCCTCGGGGCGCACGGCGACCGGGGGCAGGCCGGTGGCGGACGAGGCCCCGCCAAACCACTGGGCCAGCTTGCCGCGCGCATCAGCGGGCAGGTCCTTCTTCACCACGATGGAAAACCCGCCCGGCACCGGCTGCGAGGTGGCCAGCACGCGCGCGGTGCCCGGGTGCGCGGCGGACCATTCCGCCCACTCGTCCTCCCGCACCACGGTGGCGTCGGCCGTGCCCAGCGTCAGGGCCGTGAGTCCCGCCTGGGGAAACTTCTCGTACTGCACGGCCCGCAGGTCCTGGAACGACAGGCCCGCCTCGTTGAGCATGCCGCGCGCCATGTAGGTATAGAGCGAATCCTGCTGGGGCAGGTAGAGCCTGCGGCCCTTCATCGCCGGCACCGCGTCGATCTGCGGCAGGCCGACCAGCAGGTACCTGTCCGATTTCTGCGTCGCGCCCACCAGTTCATAGCCGCGCTGCAGGGCGGAAGCGGCCACCTGGGCGGGGCCGATGAAGATGTCGTGGCTGGCGCTGCGCGTGGCGCGCATCACGTCGGCCAGTTCGTCGCTGGTGGCCAGGGCCACCGTCTGGCCGGCCGCCTTGGAGAGCCCGGACTCGGCGGCCGTGCGCAGGATGGAGTGGGCCGCCTTGCGGGCCGTGGGCTCCACCGCCACCATGGCGGTGAGCTGGGCCTGCGCCACGGCACAGGCCGCGCACGCGAAAAGCAGCACCGCGAGCTTGCCGCCCATGGGTCTCCAGTCAGTGTTCATGGCGCGCGCCCTCTCTCAAAAGAAAGGGCGAATATGCCCACGCCCTCCGTATCTGCGTACGAATGTTTCCGATGTTTTGTATTTGTTACGTTTACTAACGCCATGTCGCGCGCGGTGCGCAGGGGCTGCCGCACAGAATGCGGCCTAGGCTGAAAGCCGGGGGCCTGCCCACCGCTGTCGCGAGCCTGCCTGTTCAATCATTATTTTGGAGACCGTTTCCATGAAAGATTCCATGACATTGCCGCGCCGCCACATGCTGGCCGGAAGCGCCGCTGCCTTGAGCGCGCTGGGCCTGGCCGGATGGACCGGCAGCGCCAGGGCGCAGCAGGCCGCCAGCCCCGCCAAGCCGCTGCCCGCGTACGCGGGATGGAAGTCTTCCGATGCGCTCATCGTGCACAGCAGCAGCACGCTGGAAACCCGGCGCTCGGCTTTCGGCACCAGTGTCATCACGCCCTCCAACCAGCTGTATGTGCGCAACAACCTGCCTGCGCCCGACGCGGCCATCCTGGACAACCGGGACGCCTGGACGGTGTCGGTCGAAGGCGTGAAGAACCCGCGCAGCCTCACCCTGGCCGAGCTCAAGACCCTGGGCGTGGAAACCGTGGCCACCGTGCTGCAGTGCTCGGGCAACGGGCGTGGCTTCTTCCCCAGCAAGCCCAGCGGCACGCCCTGGGCCGTGGGCGCGGCGGGGTGCGTCGTGTGGAGCGGCGTGCCGCTGCGCAATGTGGTGGCGGCGCTGGGCGGGCTCGCCGATGGCGCGGCCTACCTCACGGGCACGGGGGGTGAGAAGCTGCCCGAGGGCGTGGACCCGCTGTCCGTGCTGGTGGAGCGCTCCGTGCCCATCAAGGCCACCGAGGACGCGCTGCTGGCCTGGGAAATGAATGGCGAGCCCATCTCGCTGGCGCACGGCGGCCCGCTGCGGCTGGTGGTGCCGGGCTACCAGGGCGTGAACAACATCAAGTACGTCAAGCGCGTGGCCTTCACCGGCGCACAGTCGCAGGCGCGCATCATGTCGCACGGCTACCGCATGTCGCCCCCCGGCTCCAAGGCCAGCCCCGACCAGCCGTCGGTGTGGGAGATGGGCGTCAAGTCCTGGATCAATGGCCCCCTGCCCGAGAAGGGCCCCCTCAAGGCCGGCCAGGTGCAGGTGCATGGCGTGGCCTTTGGCGGCACGCAGGCCATCAAGGGCGTGGAGGTCTCGGTGGACGGCGGCAAGACCTGGCAGGCCGCGCGGCTCATCGGCCCCGATCTGGGCAAGTTCGCGTGGCGCCAGTTCGTGCTGCCGGTGACGCTGGCGGCGGGCACGCACGTGCTGGCCAGCCGCGCCACCGATGCCGCAGGCAATGTGCAGGCCGAGCAGCGCGAGGAAAACCTGGGCGGCTACAACAACGCGAGCTGGCGCGACCATGCGGTCACGGTGACCGCAGCGTGACCGGGCGCCCCCCTGAGACGCTGCGCGCCTTCCTCCCTGGAGGGGCGCGCGCCCCCCGGACTGGCCGTGCCAGATCCGCGGTGCCACTGGTGCTGGGGCGCATCGGTTTCCAGCATTTGCGCGTGCCTGCGCTCGCGGCCATGTCGAGCGTGCTGCTGCTGTGGACGGGTGCCGGCTGGGCGGCGGATGCCGCCGAGCTGGCGCGGGGCAAGGAGCTGTTCATCAAGATCCAGCCTGCCTGCGCCGTGTGCCACACGCTGCAGGCCGCCGGTGCCGAGGGGCAGGTGGGCCCGGTGCTGGATGAGCTCAAGCCCGACGCGAGCCGCGTGCTGCGCGCGCTCAAGGCGGGCATCGGCGTGATGCCTTCGTATGCCGAACGCATGAGCGAGAAGGACATGCAGGCCGTGGCGCAGTTCGTGGCGCACGCCACGGGCGCTGCCAGGTAGGCCGGGCGCTGGCCCGTGGTGGCAGCGCCCGCCTGCGCGGCGGTGCTGCAACCCCGCTGTGCTCCCGTTCAGGCCGTGGTGCGCGATGGCACCAGCGCCTTGCCGGGAGCGCAGCCCTGCAGACCCTGGAATGCAAAGTCCACCTCGGGCACCCGGCCGCTCACGATGTCGGCCAGGGCCTTGCCCGAGCCGCAGGCGTGGGTCCAGCCCAGCGTGCCGTGGCCCGTGTTGAGGAAGAGGTTGGCCACCTTGGTGGCGCCGATCAGCGGCACGTTGCTGGGCGTGGCGGGGCGCAGGCCGGTCCAGAACTGGGCCTGGCTGGCATCGCCCGCGCCGGGGAACAGCTGCTCCACGCGGCGCACGATGGCGTCGCAGCGCACCTGGTTCAGGTGGCGGTCGTAGCCGTTCAATTCGGCCGTGCCGGCGATGCGCAGGCGGTCGCCACCCCGTTCGCTGGTGTAGCGCGAGAACACGAGCTTGAACTCGTCGTCCGTGAGGCTCACCTGGTGCGCCTTGCCCGCATCCTTGACCGGCATGGTCACCGAATAGCCCTTGGCCGGGTAGATAGGCAGCTGGATGCCCAGCGGCTGCGCGAGCAGTGGGCTGAACGAGCCCATGGCCAGCACAAACGCATCGCCGCGCACGCGCTCGAAGCGGCCTTCGGCATTGGTCACTTCCACGTGGTCGATGCGGCCACCTGCCTCGCGCAGCGCGGTGATGTGGTGGCCCATGCGGAACTGCACGCCCGCCTCTTCACACAGCTTGGCCAGCTCGCGTGTGAACTGGTTGGCGTCGCCGGATTCGTCCTCGGCCGTGTAGGTGGCTCCGGCCAGCTGCTGGCGGATATGGGCCAGGGCAGGCTCGATGCGCACGGCCTCGTCGGCGCTGATCACCTGGCGCTCGCAGCCGAGTTGGCGCATTTGCTCGGCAGGGGCCAGGGCGCCGTCGAACTCTTTTTGGTTGGTATAGAAGTGCAGGATGCCCTGCGTGCGCTGGTCGTACTGGAGGCCGGTGGCCGCGCGCAGCTGCTGCAGCGTGTCACGGCTGTACGTGCCCAGGCGCACGATCTGCTCGATGTTGTGGCGCGTGCGCGCGGGCGTGCAGTTGCGCAGGAAGGACAGGCCCCACAGCCATTGCCGCATGTCGGCGCGCAGGCGGAACAGCAGTGGAGCATCCTCCTTGCCCAGCCACTGCAGCACCTTGAGCGGCGCGCTCGGGTTGGCCCAGGGCTCCGCGTGGCTCACCGAGATCTGGCCACCGTTGGCGAAGCTGGTCTCGGCGCCGGGCGCACCCTGGCGGTCGATGACGGTCACCTCGTGGCCGCGCTGTTGCAGGAAGTAAGCCGAAGTCACGCCGAGCAAGCCGGCGCCCAAAACGATCACGCGCATGATTTTCAAAGCCTTTCTGGGCTCTGGCGCTAGAACAACATGCGCTGGCAGCTATGAATTCAATAGCGTGCAGCTGGCGCATGAATGCCCAAGCTGCCGCTCCCCCTGTCCTTGGTACCTGAGAGATTCACCGCGCGGCCCACATGGCGCGCGGTTTGCTCCTTCGGTGCGCTTCGCGTTGCGCGAAGCGGCTCTCCAGACGGCTTTGATGAATGGTGCAGTACGGGACCTGAGCGTGTATGGGAGTTTGCGCCTTCGGTGAAGCGGGCGGGGCCGCTGACTCTCCTGCGGGGGCCATTCTAGGAGCCCGCATCGCGCAAAAACCGCTTTGTCCGCGCTAATGAGCCGCAATCGTTGCTGATGCTGCGGGCACGGGGTTGGCCATAATCCGCCGGAACCTTCGCCTTTCTCTCCAGGACGCCTTGATGCCCGATACCGCCTTTGATCCGCTGACCAGCGCGGCCGTGCTCACCATGGCCCGCCTGGGGCGCACGCCCCGTCCGCTCGACCTGCCCGCCGCATTGCGTCCCCAGAACGCTGCCCAGGCCTATGCCGTGCAGGACGCCGTGGTGCGCGAGCGCGGCGAGATCGCGGGCTGGAAGGTGGGCGCGGCGTCGCCGCAGGCGCTGCCTGCGCGGGCGGCCCTGGCGCGCGATTCGGTGTTTGCGATGGCCGGCGGGGGCGTGGTGCGCCTGTCCTGCGCGGGCTTCGCCGTGCTGGGTGTGGAGGCGGAACTGGTGTACGAACTGGGTGCCGATCTGCCTGCCCGGGCGCAGCCCTACAGCGAGGCCGAGGTGCTGTCCGCCGTGGCGTCGGTGCGGGCGGCCATCGAGGTCTGCGACACGCGCTACGCCGCCTGGGCGCAGCAAGGCGAGTGGAGCCGGCTGGCCGACCAGGCCTGCCATGGCGCACTCATCGTGGGGTCGGGAGCGGAGAGCGCGCAGTCGGTGCAGCCGATGCGGCAGCCTGTGGTGCTGTCGGTGAATGGCGCGCAGGCCGTGCGGCACGCTGGCTGGGGCAACCCGGCGGGCGATCCCTTGCGCCTGCTCGCCTGGCTGGCCAATGGCGGCGCGCACAGCCTGGGTGGGCTGCGCGCGGGACAGTGGGTGACCACCGGGTCCTGCACCGGCACCGTGATGGTGGCGCCGGGCACGGTGGTGGTGGCTGAGTTTCCCGGCCTGGGGCGCGCCGAACTTCAACTGGGCTGACCGGCGGCGCCCTGCGCGGCGCGCGCGCCGGGCGTGGGGTCAGTTGCGGCGCGGGTTGTCGGGCTGCTGGTCGCGGCGGTTCGGTACGCCGTCGCCGTCCCGGTCGCGGTCATGGCGGTCGGAGACGCCATCGCCGTCACGGTCCCAGCCGCCACGCTGAAACTCCCAGCGGCCTTCGCGTTCCACCCAGTGCGGCTGGCGATACTGGTGGCCGGCGCGGGCCTGCACCCAGTGGCCGCGCACCCATTGGTAGCGGTTGCCACGCCATTCCCAGTGGCCTTCTTCCCACACCTGGCCCCGGCGGGGGCGGGGCACGGCTTCATGGCGCGGGGGAGGGGGCGCGGGCCTCACCTGGTACTGCGTGGCGTGGTAGCTGCGCTCCGGCTGGCCCGATTGGACGATGACGGTGCCCTGCGTGGCGGCATGCGCCTGCGGGAGGGTCCACAGCGCCATCAAGGCGATGGAGGCTGCGGTGAATGTCTTGCGGGTCATGAAGGTCATGGGATTCTCCTGATGTTCCTTGCGGAAGCGGTCACTGCATGGTGGCGGCACGGGCAGCCGGGCCGCGTAGGCGCCCTGCGGGGGTGTGCGTAGGCGGCGAGGGCCAGTTCCTGGCGCGCCCGCCGCCCTCGGGGGGCGGGCGGCGCTCAGGCCCCGTCAATTGCGATAGGGGTTGTCCGGGCGGCGGTCGTGGCGGTTCGGCACGCCGTCGCCGTCGCGGTCGCGGTCGTGGCGGTTGGACACGCCGTCGCGGTCCCTGTCATGGTCGCGGTCGTAGCGGTTGGGAATGCCATCGCCATCGCGGTCGCGGTCATAGCGATTGGGGATGCCGTCGCCATCGCGGTCCCAGCCGCCGGGGCGCATTTCCCAGCGGCCCCCATGCTCCACCCAGCGGGGCTCGCGGTAGTAGTAGCCCGGGCGGGCCTTCACCCAGTGGCCCTGGATCCAGACGTGGCGGTGGCCGCGCCAGTCCCAGTACCCAGGCACCCACACCATGTCGCGGCGGGGGCGGGGCACCACTTCGTAGCGCGGTGGCGGGGGTGGGCCGTACTGCACCATCACCGGCGCGGGCGGCGCCTGGTAGTGGTGGGGCTGCCCCGACTGGATGACGACGGTGGCGCTGGTCTGTGCCTGCGCCACGGTCGCGGCGCCCAGCGACAGCAGGGCGATGGAAGCAGCGGCGAGTGCATTGCGGGCCATGATGGTCTCCTCAAAATGATTCCTTGCGGAACCGGAGACTTCATGGTGCAGATGCTGCGTCAAGACGGTGTAGGCGAATTGCGAAGTCTTGTGAAGTTGTGTTTCCCGTGACGGCAAAGGGGGGGCTTTTCGTGATTTCTTTCACGCCGGGGCGTGCAGGTGGCCGTCCGGTGCAGGCCCGCGCGTGTCAACGCCACCACACCAGGGCCGCCACCACCAGCAAGGCAAACCAGGCAGGGTGCCTGCCCTCGGTGGCATAGAACACCAGCATTCCGCTGACCAAGGTGGCCAGCCCGGCCACGTCAGCCACCCAGGCCCCCAGGTTGGCATCCCCGGGTACGGTCCCCAGGCGCCACAGCAGGGCGCTGAGGGCCCAGCCCAGCACGGTGGCCAGGTGCCAGGTGCCCCACAGGATGCGCACCTGCCGCTCGTGCAGCACGGGCTTGCCGCCGGTGGGCACCACGCCCTGCGTGCGCAGTGCGCGAAACACGAGGAATTCACCCAGCACCGAGTGCGCAACGCCCACCAGGGCGAGGCCCCCGGCTGCCAGTACCAGCGCAGTATTCATGGACAGTTTTCAAGTCAATCAGGGTGGCCGTGGAAGGTGCAGACGCGGCGCGGCGATCCGTCTTCTTCGCCTTCAGCGCCTCGGGGGCCAGCACAGGGCCAGCGCGGGCGGCAGCGCCAGCCAGAAGCCCGAGGCGGGCATGAGCACGATGCCCAGCAGCGTGAGTGCCAGCAACCCGGCACCGAGCCCGCGCATGGGGACGGGCGCCATGGCTGTGTTGCGTTCGGCCAGCAGGATGGCCCAGCCCAGCAACGCGAACAACACGCCGAACAGCACAAACCAGACCACGGCGCCCACGGCCGGGTCTTTTTGCACGCTGTTGAAAACGCCGCGCCGCACGATCTCCTGCAGCTGGGTCGGAAACACGACGGCGGCATACAGCGTGTGCAGCAGCGCCACGGCCAGCATCCACTGGCCCTTCCAGCGGCTGCGAGGCGGCATGGCCGCAGAGCGAGGGGAGGGGGAGGTCAGGGTGGTCATGTGGGCGGGTTCCTAGGAAGAAAGAAGGGCGGGGCAATGCGTGCGCACCCGTGCACCCAGCCCCGTGAGCAGGTGCATCAGGCCCATCCACATGCGCTCGAACGCCGGCATTTCGCCGGGCACCTGCACCAGGTGATCGCCCAGCACGCGCTGGTGGCGGGCGGCGGTGATGGGTGGCGGCGTCTTGGCGCCAAAATCGAAAACCGCCTGCGTGAAGGGTTCCATCTGCCAGGCCTGCATGTCAGCCAGTGCGGGGGCGAGTTCGGCGGCGTAGGCCTGCACGGAGAGACCGGCGTTGACGAGCCCGAGTGCCTGGTAGGCCTGCAGCACCAGCGCGTCGCGCTGCGGGTCGGAGGGAGGGCGCAGCAGTGCGGACCACGCCTGTGTCACTTGCGCCCGAAACCCGTCGGAGAGGCTGCGCGTGCAGCCAAAGTCGAGCACACCCACCGTGCCATCGGGGGCGAACAGAAAATTACCAGGGTGCGGATCGGCATGCACCCGGCCCAGCACAAAAGTGCAGTGCATGAACCAGTCCCACAGGTGCTGCCCGGCCTGATCGCGTTGCTGCTGTGTGGGTTGCGTGGCCAGCCAGGCCTGCAGGTGCTGGCCCGGCAGGAACTGCTGCGTGAGCACCTGGGCCCGCGTGTGCGACAGGATGGGCCGCGCCAGCACCACGCCGGGCAAAGCCGCGTGCTGCGCAAACCATTGCAGTTGCTCGGCTTCCTGCAGGTAGTCCACCTCGCGCAGCAGCGTGGCCTCGATCTCGGCCATCACGCCGTCCACCACGGTGCTGGCGGGCAGGGGCATGTCGGTGTGGGCCAGCGCGCGCAGCGCGGTGCGCATCAATTGCATGTCGCTGGCGATGGTGGCGGCAATGCCGGGGTACTGCACCTTGACGGCCACCGTGCCGTGGCCCGCCAGCTGTGCGCGGTGCACCTGGCCCAGGCTGGCGGCGGCGAAGGCGGTGGGCTCGAAGTGGTCGAACAGCGCCTCGGGCTCCCGGCCGAAGGCCTGGCGGAACACGCGCCCCACCAGCGCGCGGTTGAGCGGCGGCGCCTGGTGGTGGGCGCGCGCCAGCTCCTGCCGCACGCCGTCGGGCAGCAGGCCCGGGTGCATGCTGAGCAGCTGCGATACCTTGAGCGCCGAACCCCGCAGCTGGCCCAGGGCGCCAAAGAGGATGCGGCCCAGGGCGGCCTCGTGGTCGGCCTGCGCCTGGGCAGACGGCGTGCTGCGCACGCGATGGCCTAGTTGGGCCATGCCGATGCGTGCCGCCGCCAGGCCCGTGATGGTGCCGCGCGCAAGCCGGCTGGTGCGCGGCGGGTCAGCGCGGGCCATGGTTTGAAGCGGCCAGTTGTTGCAGCATGGACTGCACGATGCGGCGGTGAAACGGCGTGATGACGGCCATGTAGGCATGGCCCAGCGTGTTGTGGATGTGCACCACGGTGCTGATGACCACCGTAGGCGCGCTGCCCCGCTGCCCGTGTTTGGTCAGCGAGACCTGCACATCCAGGTGTTTGTCGTCCTGCCCCATCACCACTTCGGTGTCGCTCAGATGGCGGATGAGGAAGATGCCCACGCGGTCTCCGACGCGGTAGCTGCGCGCATTGGTTGGAGAGGCTCCGCTGGCAAGCGGGTGCACGTCCTGCAACTGCCCCACGCCCTTGAGGCCCACCAGCCGCACCAGCTTGTTGCGCACTGCCAGAAGTTGCTCCGTCCACCGCGGTGTCCGGGCCAAGACCTCCAGCCAGGTCTGCAATGCGCTGGCGGCGGGGCGGGGATCGGTCGTTGTGAAGGCGTCAAAAAAATCCGCGTCATGCAAGGTGGCATGGATGACGGTGCCTGGGGGCACCTGGATTTCGCGCACGGCGCGGGCGGTGGTCATGCGGACTTCCTCTTGCGGGGCGTGGCCACTGGCTGTGCGGCGGGTGTCGGGCTGGCAGCGCGGGGTTTGCGCGGCGCACGCGGCGGTTTGGAAGGCTCCGGCGACCGGGATGGTTCAGCGGCTGCCGTGTAGGCGGGGGCCGGGCCGGGCGGTGCGCTGGCCATGGCCTGTCTGGCCAGCTGCAGCATGCCCATCAGGCCGCTGCTGTGCTGCACCATGCGGGCCATCTGGCTGCGCAGCACAAAGCCACCGAGCTGCAGCACGCGGTTGACGAGCCCTCCGCGCAGCGCCTGCACCAGCACGCCGAGCGAGAGGTCCACCAGCTGCGTGGTGTCGGCAAATTCCTCGGAGGTGTCGGCCAGCCAGTACGTCACCACACCGGCCAGGTAGTCGGTGTACAGCCCGCCCGCCATGCCCTTGAAGTCGCAGGGCTCGATTTCGCCACTGGCCTCCGCGGCTTCCAGAAAGCTGGCGACGGCCTCGCGCAGGCTGTGCCGTGCCGCCAGGGGCTCGGCCAGCATCGACAGCGGCGAGCGCCGCGCCAGGCTGCGCACCTGGGCCACGAACTCGCGGTCGGCCAGCAGGCGCTCCAGCACCGCGTCGGTCAGGCGCTGCAGCTTTTCCTGCAGGCCGTAGCCCGCGAAGCCGGGCGTCTGCAGGGTGTCGGCCAGCGCCTGGTGGGCCACGTCGTCCAGGTAGCCCAGCACGATGCGGTCCTTGGTCGGGAAGTATTTGTAGATCGTGGCGTCGCCAATGCCGGCGGCGCGGGCGATGTCCTTCATCGTCGTGCCGTCGAAGCCCTGGCGGGTCATGAGGTCCACCGCGCTGGCCACGATCTGGCGGCGGGTGGCATCTTGCTGCTGGCGGGTGGTCTTCATTTAATATCTTTAAATCTGTCAAATTGACTATTTAAAGAATAGTGTATTCACATTAAAGAGTCAACCGGCGCTGAAACGGGCATTCGGTGCGCTGGAGGCGGCTGTTCTGAGCACTTTTTTGCCCTCTACCGCTTGTCGGTAAAGCGCAAGAAGCTATCAAAACGATAGTGTTTGTGCTGGCTCGCCCGGCCCCCCGCCATGCCATGCCATCGCCCTCCGAAACCGGCGCGCCCAAGGCCGGTGCACCCGTGGAACCGGCTTTGCCGGGCCACCGGGTGCATCCCCCGCGGGGGACGCCGCGCAGCGGCTCAGGGGGGGAGTCGTCTCATCCCGGTGAAGGCCTCGAACTCCCAGCTGCGCATGGCCAGCAGCAGGGTGTAGCCCTCCAGCTCGCGCGGCGGCAGTTTCTGGTCGGCCAGGTGCTGCTGCGCGAAGTCCTGCGCCACGCGCTGCATGCGCTCCATGAAGGCGGGCGCCAGGCCCCGGCTGATGGTGCCGTGCACTAGCAGCACGCCTTCGCCCGGGCCGTCGAAGCCGCCCGCGAAGTAGTCGAGCAGCGCATGCTCGCGAAAGTAGTTCATCACCGGCCCGTGGGGCCGCCAGCGGAAGGTCTTGGCCAGCTTGAGGCGGTAGCGGTTCAGCGGCCGCAGCTCGATGATGCCGATGCGGTCGAGCTGCGCGAGGTACTTGATGCCCTCGGCCTCGGTGAGGCGGTAGGTGGTGGTCACCTGCTCCAGCGTCCACTGGCTGAGCACGCAGATGGCCATGAGCAGCAGCTTCTTGTCGGCCACCACCGCGCGCTCCTGCTCCTGGCTCAGTTCCTTGAGCAAGGGCTGGCTGTCGGCCACGCGGCGCGCCAGGTCGGCGAAGTCCAGCGCCAGCGCGCGGCAGATCGCGTCGATGCGCGACAGCGGCATGTCGCCCTTGGCCAGCATGCGCTTGACGCTGGACTCGGCCATGCCCAGGGCCTGGGCCAGGTCCGCGTAGGTCATCTGCGCGGTCTTGAGTTCCTTTTTCAGGGCGGCAACGAGGTCGGCGGTGGTGCTCATGGGTATCGATTATCGGTACCCAGGGTGCTCCGGGTGGCCCTCCGTGCGACTTTTCGCGGCCCGGGGCCGTTGGGCTGAAGACACTGCGCTGCATCGATCCACCACCTGCCCACGGACACGACGACCATGACCGTTCTCCCCGCTCCCTTTCGCCATCGCCCCGGCCCGTCGCGCGCCGAGGGGGCCCTGCTGGGCCTCGCCGTGCTGCTGCTGGGGCTGGCGTGCCTGGGCCCGGCGCTGCCGGCCAGCACCCACCAGCATGCCTTTGCGGACCAGCGCGCGCTGTGGGGCATCCCTTGCGCGCTGGATGTCCTGAGCAACCTGCCATTCGCCGCCGCCGGCCTGTGGGGGCTGCGGTGGCTGCGGCGCGTGGAGCGCCCGGCCATGGATGCGGCCTCCCGGGTCTTCGCGGCCCTGTTCTTCGCGGGCCTGGTGTGCACGGCCGTGGGCTCCGGCCTGTACCACGCGGTGCCCGACGATGCGGGCCTGCTGTGGGACCGGCTGGGCATGGTGCTGCCTTTCGCGGGCCTGCTGGGCCTGGCGGCGGGTGGCCGGGTGAGCGCCCGGGCGGGCTGGGCCGCCGCAGGCACGGTGTTGCTGGCAGGGCCGGCTGCGGTGCTGTGGTGGTCCACCACCGGCAATCTGCTGCCCTGGGCCGTGGTGCAGCTGGGCGGGATGCTGGTGGTGCTGGCGCTGGCCCTGCTGCCCCGGCGTGCGGGCACGCTGCCGGTGCACCTGGGCGCCGTGATCGCGATGTACGCCGTGGCCAAGCTGTTCGAGGCGGCCGACCATGCCGTGTTCGACGCCACGGCGCAGTGGGTGTCGGGCCACAGCCTCAAGCACGTGCTGGCGGCTGGCGCTGCCTGGCCGGTGCTGATGGCGCTGGATGCGCTGGCGGCTTCGCGCCACAGCCGCGCACCGCGCCCCGCATTTGCCGCCATGTGCGGGCAGAATGGCGCCCACACCATGGGTGTCGCGCGCGGGCAGGGCCTCCAGCCCCGGGTGCGCCGGGCCATACCAACACACACAGCAGCCACCGCCGACCCATTGGACACGAGGAGAAACGCATGAACCCCGAGACCACCCCAGCCAGCGTGCCCCAGGCGCCCCACGTGCACTCCGTGCAGCACACGGGCAGCCCGGGCCATGGGCATGAGGACCCGAACCAGTTCGCGCTGCTGCGCCAGCGGCGCTTCGCCCCGTTCTTCTGGACCCAGTTCTCCGGCGCCGCCAACGACAACCTCTTCAAGTTCGCATTCACCGTGATGGTGACGTACCAGCTCAGCGTGTCGTGGCTGCCGCCCGCGATGGCGGGGCTGGTGATCGGCGCGCTGTTCATCCTGCCGTTCCTGCTGTTCTCGGCCACCTCGGGGCAGCTCACCGACAAGTACGACAAGACGCGCATGATCCGCTTCGTGAAGAACCTGGAGATCGCCATCATGCTGGTGGCCGCCTTCGGGTTCATCGCGGGCAACGTGCCCGTCCTGCTGCTGTGCACCTTCCTCATGGGCGTGCACTCCACGCTGTTCGGGCCGGTCAAGTTCGCCTACATGCCGCAGGTGCTCAACGAGCGCGAACTCACGGGCGGCAACGGCATGGTCGAGATGGGAACCTTCGTGGCCATCCTGCTGGGCAACGTGGCGGGGGGCCTGCTGGTGGCGCTGCCGGGCATCGGCCACACCACGGTGGCCGTGGCCTGTGTGGTGGCCGCGCTGGCGGGGCGCGCCGTGGCGCAGTTCATTCCCCCGGTGCCGGCCACCGACCCGGGGCTCACGATCAACTGGAACCCCTTCACCGAGACCTGGCGCAACCTCAGGCTCGCGCATGGCAACATCGTGGTGTTCCGCTCGCTGCTGGGCATCAGCTGGATGTGGTTCTTCGGCGCGGTGTTCCTGAGCCAGTTCCCCAGCCTGGCCAAGGAGGTGCTGCACGGCAACGAGCAGGTGGCCTCGCTGCTGCTGGTGGTGTTCTCCATCGGCATCGGCATCGGCTCGCTGCTGTGCGAGGTGCTCTCGCGCCGCCATGTCGAGATCGGCCTGGTGCCCCTGGGCGCCATCGGCATGAGCGTGTTCTCCATCGACCTGTACTTCGCCGCGCGCAGCCTGCCGCCCGCGGAGATCATGGGCCTTGGCACCTTTCTCGCGCAGAGCCAGCACTGGCGCGTGATGCTCGACCTGGCGCTGCTCAGCCTGTTCGCGGGCCTGTACAGCGTGCCCATGTACGCGCTGATCCAGATGCGCAGCCAGCCCACGCACCGCGCGCGCATCATCGCGGCCAACAACATCCTGAACGCGCTGTTCATGATCGCGAGTTCGCTCATCGCGGGTGCCTTGCTGGGCGCCGGCTTCACGGTGCCGCAGATCTTCCTGTTCACCGGCCTGGCCAATGCGGTGGTGGCGTTCTACATCTTCATGCTGGTGCCCGAGTACCTGCTGCGCTTCGTGGCCTGGGTGTCCTCGCGTTTCGTCTACCGCTTCAAGGTGCAGGGCGACGAGAACCTGCCCAGCACGGGCGCGGCCATCCTGGCCTGCAACCACGTGAGCTTTGTGGATGCCGTGCTGCTCATGGCGGCCAGCCCGCGCCCCATCTACTTCGTGATGGACCACCGCATCTTCCGCGTGCCGGTGCTCGGCTGGCTGTTCCGCCTGGCCAAGGCCATCCCCATCGCTCCCTACAAGGAAGACCCCAAGACCTACGAAGCCGCCTTCGACCGCGCCGCGCAGGTGCTGCGCGAAGGCGACCTGCTGGCCATCTTTCCCGAAGGCGGCATCACCAAGGACGGGCAACTGCAGGAGTTCAAGGGCGGCATCATGAAGATCATCGAGCGTGCCCGCGAAGAGGGCATCGAAGCGCCCGTCATTCCCATGGCGCTGACCAATCTGTGGGGCTCGTACTTCAGCCGCATCGAGCAGGGCGGGGCCATGGTGCGGCCCTTCCGGCGGGGCTTCTACAGCCGCGTGGGCCTGAACGTGGGGCACGCCGTGGCGCCGTCGGACGTGCAGCCTTCGTTGCTGCGTTCGCGCGTGGCGGACCTGCTCGGAGCCTGACCGCCATGGAGCAGGACCGGGTGGAACAGGAAGAGCGCACCGCGCTGGCCCGCAAGATCATGGCCTTTCTGCGGGAGATCGGCCTGGACGTGGCCGAGGACGAGCTTGCCGGCGGCAACAGCTTCCTGCCCGGCGTGCGCATCGCGCGCGGCGGCCTGAGGGTGGACCTGGCGCGGCTGCGGTGGCCCGGCGACCTGCTGCACGAGGCCGGACACCTGGCCGTGGTGCCCGCAGCCCTGCGCGCGGGCATGGACGATGCCCTTGCCGAACTGCCCCCCGTGCCGCACGGCGGCGAGATCGAAGCCACGGCATGGGCCTGGGCCGCCCTGCAGCATCTGCGGCTGCCATCGGCCGTGCTGTTCCACGAAGGGGGCTACCACGGCCACTCGCAGGGCTTGCGCATGACCTTCGAGCTGGGCGTGTATCTGGGCGCTGCCGGGCTGGTGTCGGCGGGCCTCGCGGCATCGCCCGCACAGGCCGCCTCTTCGGGCGTTGCGCCCTATCCGCACCTGCAGGCCTGGCTGCGCGCCTGAGCCGCGATCCTGCCGGCATGGATACATGGGCCGGGAACCGCCCTCGGGCGTTCCGCCTGGCCTGTCGCCGGGTCAGTCTTTGGGCGCACCCCGGCGCGCCGGTGGCTTGGCCCCCGGCGCTGCGTCCCCGCACGAGAGCAGCTTCTCGTAGTTGCGCCGCAGGATCAGCCCTGCGTAGTACACGTGCTCGCGCATCAGCTGCTCGGCACGCACACAGTCGCGCGCGATGACCGCCTCGATGATGCGGTGGTGGTCGCCGTGCGAGCGCAGGATGATGGGATGGTCGTCCCACAGGATGATGCGGTCCGAGGCGAAGGGAATGTTCTGCGCCTGCTCCGCGAAGCGCGTGACCCAGGGGTTGCCCGAGGCTTCCAGCAGCGTGTCGTGGATGGTCACGTTCATCTGCTGGTAGGGCTCGTGGTCTTCGGGCCTCAGTTCTCCCAGGGCCAGGATGCGGTCGCCGTCCGCCAGCGCCCCGCGCAGCCGCTGCGCCTGTTCGGGCGTGAGTCCGCGCATGGCGGCGTTGCGGCAGGCCAGGCCTTCGAGCACCGCGCGCACCTCGTAGGCCGCGACGATCTCCTCCATGTTGAAGCCGCGCACCAGGTAGCCGCGCTTGGGCTGGTGGTCGACCAGCCCCTCGCTGGCCAGGGTGCTCAGGGCGGCGCGCACGGGGGTGCGCGAAACGCCCAGCTTCTCGGCCAGGGGGATTTCCTCCAGCCGCTCGTCGGGCCGTATCTCCCCGTTGAGGATCCAGTTGCGCAGCGTCTCGGTCACGTCCTGGGCCAAAGTTCTCATCCCTGCCGCTCCAGTAGAAATTTTCTTCAAGTATACATGTGCTGCCATTAATGGCCTTTTTACGGGTTATCCCTGAGATAAATCAGTATTCATGTATACATAATTGCCTCGCTCACGCACCATGCGTGATTTTGATCAAGAAGGGCGAGCGTGGATATGGCAAGGGTTGCAAGTGAAGATGGCGGCTGGCTGGGGTTGGCAAACCGCACCGGTGTGGTGACGGGCGCAGGCGGCGGCATCGGCCTGGAGATCGCCGTGCAGCTGCTGGCCGCGGGAGCCCGCGTCGCCTTGCTCGACCGCGATGCACAGCGCCTGGCGGAGATCGCCGGCGGACTGGGCGAGCACCCGGGCCGGGTCCTGCCGATCACCTGCGACGTGACCGACCCGCACAGCGTGCAGGCGGCGGCGGACCAGGTGCAAAAGGCCTGGGGCGCGGTGGATCTGCTGGTCAACAATGCCGCGGCCCTGTACGCCGACGCGCTGATGGACATCGCCGTCGACAAGTGGAACCAGCTGCTGTCGGTGAACCTGACCGGCTACCTGCTGTGCGCCCAGGCCTTCGGGCGGCAGATGATCGCCCACGGCGGGGGCTCGATGGTTCACATCGCGTCCATCTCGGCCAGCATTCCGCAGCCCTACAGCGGGGCGTACAGCGTGAGCAAGGCGGGCGTGAAGATGCTGTCGCAGCTGCTGGCCGTCGAGCTGGGCGCGCACGGCGTGCGCAGCAACGTGGTCAGCCCCGCGATGATCCGCACGCCCATGAGCGAGGGCATCTACACGGACCCCGCGGTGCGCCTGCGGCGCGAACAGATCGTGCCTGCCGGCCGCATCAGCACGCCCTCGGACATCGCCGGCGCCGTGCTGTTCCTGTCCAGCGAGCGGGCCAGCTACATCAGCGGCCAGGAATTCCTCGTCGACGGCGGCCTGACGCAGGCTTGGCTGGGCCTGATTCCCCGCCCAGGGTTCGAGAAGAAGGACACGGCCCCACAGCCGGCCGCCTGACGCCATTGCGCTCCCCCGTTACCTCACCCCCCCAAAAAAGGAGACTCTCGTGAAACCAGCCAAGTCCTTGCTCGTGGCCTGCGTGGCCGCACTTTCCACCTTCTGCGCGCAGGCGCAGACCGAACCGGGCCTGACCGACAAGACCATCAAGCTCGGCCTGTTCGGGCCGCTGTCGGGCAACTCCATGGCCTACGGCTTCGACGTGATGAACGCGGCCAAGATGTACTACGACAAGATCAACAAGGACGGCGGCATCCACGGGCGCAAGATCGAACTGGTGGTCGAGGACGACCGCTGCAACGCCAACGACCTGCTGGCCGCCGTGAAGAAGCTCACCGAGCAGGACAAGGTCTTCGCGCTCAACGGGGGCTCCTGCTCTGCCGCCGTGGTGGGCGCGCGCGAGTACGTGGAACGCTCGCAGATCCCCCTGGTGATGCTCAACGCGTCGGGCGACGGCGCCCTGTACCCGCCGTCGAAGTACATCTACGGCGCGTTCTCCATCTCCCAGCGCGCGGTGGGCGGCTCGATGGTGCAGTTCGCCGCCGAGCACCTCAAGGGCAAGAAGATCGGCTACATCAACCACGACGATGCCTATGGCGGGTGGAACCTCGAAGCGGCGGAGTTCCAGGCCAAGCAGCTCGGGGTGGACCTGCAGGTCCAGTCGGTCGCGCCGAACCTGACCGACGTGACCGCGCCGATGCTCAAGATCCGCGCCGCCAACCCCGACGTGCTGCTGATCACCACCTACGCGCGCCCCGTGAGCCTGCTGGTCAAGAAAGCGCAGGAGCTGGGCTGGACCAAACCCATCGTGATCGCCGTCAACGGCACGGCCGACCTCAAGCAGCTGGTCGAGAACGTGGGCAGCAAGGATGCGTTCAAGAACGTCTACCTGCAGGAAGTGATGGCCGACGTGGCCGGCGGCCCCAAGCTCAAGTGGGTCTACGACATGTACAAGGCCTACTACCCCGAGCTGGCCGCCAAGCCCGGCTATCCGCAGACCTACATGCCCTACGGCATCCCGTCGGCGATGACCGTGGTCAACGCGCTCAAGGCCGCGGGCCCGCAGCTCACGCGGGAGAAGTTCCTCACCGCGCTGTCGCAGACCAAGTTCGAGTCGAACGTGATGGCCGGCCCGATCGAGCTCACGCCCACCGACCACGCGGGCCAGAAATCGGCCATCTACCTCAAGTTCGACGGCACCAACATGACCGCGGTCCCCGGCGCCTACCGCAGCCTCTGGACCTACCAGCCCAAGTAACCAACCAGGAGAAGGGGCCGGTCCACGCCCGCGTGCGGCCGCCCCTCCATCGCCATGAGTTTCAGTGAGATTTGGCTGTTTCTGCAGCAGGGCATCCTTTCCGGCCTGGTGACGGGCAGCGTCTATGCGCTGCTGGCCATCGCCATCGTCGCGATCTTCAAGACCACCGACGTGCCGAACTTCGCCCAGGGCGAGATCTTCATGATCGGCGGCTATGTGGCGCTGTCCCTGCTGCTGATCGCGGGCTGGTCGTACGCCGTGGTCATCCCCGTCACGGTGGTCGCCGTGGCGGTGGGCGCGGCGCTCTTCCAGCGGGTGGTGATGGAGCGGGTGACCCATTCCAAGGGCGTGGGCCCGCAGCTGGTGATCGCCACGCTGGGCCTGGCCTACATGCTCAAGGGCCTGGTGCGCCAGACCGGGCTGGGCGACACGCCGCGCTCGCTGCCGCCCCTGGTCTCCAACGACCCCGTGATCATCGGCGACGCCTTTCTCACGCGGCTCGACGTGGCGATCTTCGCCGCCTCCATCACCGCGATGGTGCTGATCTACCTGATGTTCAACCACACGCGCATCGGCAAGGCGATGCGGGCCGTGGGCATGAACCCGCGCGCCGCGCAGATCGTCGGCATCCGCCTGTCGCGCATCCGCATGATGGTGTGGGCCATGGCAGGCCTGCTGTCCGCGCTGGCCGCCCTGCTCATTACCCCCAAGATCCTCATCACGCCGGACATCGCGCACATCGCGATCCTGGCCTATGCGGCGGCCATCGTGGGCGGCTTCACCAGCCTGCCGGGCGCCGTGCTGGGCGGCCTCGTCATCGGCATCGTCGAGAACCTGGTGGGCCTGTTCATCTCCACCAACGCCATCGTGGTCGCGCCCTTCCTGGCCATCCTGGTCACGCTGATCGTGCGTCCGCAGGGCATCCTGGGCGGCAAGCCCCAAGTCAAGAAAGTATGAAAACCATGACCCGCGATCACTGGGCATTGCTCGCTGCCGCCCTGGTTCTGTCGATCCTTCCCTTCGCCGTGTCGGGCTATGTCCTGTACGTGGTCAACCTGCTGATGGTCTTCGTGGTGCTGGCCCTGGGCATGCACGTCGTGATCGGCGAATCGGGCCAGTTCGCGCTGGCGCACGCCGCGTTCTTCGGCATCGGCATCTACACGGCCGGCATCATCAACACGGCATGGCATCCGCCCTTCGTGCTGTCCGTCCTGGCCGGCGGGGCCCTGTCGGCCGCGCTCGGCTACCTCATCGGCTACCTGGCGCTGCGCATGCGCGACATCTACCTGGCCCTGGCCACCTTCGCCTTCGGCGAGGCGATGCAATGGGTCTTTCTCACCTGGGAGCGCGTCACGGGCGGCTCCAACGGCATGAAGATGGATCCGGCCAATCTGTTCGGCTACAGGCTGACCAACGACCTGCAGGCCTACCCCTTCGTGGTGGTGCTGGCGGGGCTGATGCTGTGGCTCACCGTGGCGCTGGCGCGCTCACAGTACGGCTCGTCGCTCAGGGCCGTGCGCGAGAGCGATGTGGCCGCGATGGCCATGGGCATCAACGTCAAGGCCATGAAGCAGAGCGCGTTCGCCATCTCGGCGGCCTTCGCGGGCATCGCCGGGGGCATGTACACGCTGTTCACCTCGTTCATCCACCCGGAGAGCCTGGGCTTCCAGACCACCATCCTGGTCCTCACCATGGTCGTCGTGGGGGGCATGGGCTCGGTGCGCGGCGCGGTGGCCGGCGCCATTGCCTTCGGCCTCATCTCCGAGCTGCTGCGCCAGCTCATGTCGGTGCAGGAAATCATCTATGGCGTGATCCTCATGGGGTTCATGATGTTCATGCCCAAGGGGCTGTTCGCCGACCGCAACCGCCGCGTGGCACGCAAGCCCGCCAAGGGGGTGCAGGCATGAGCACGCGCCCCTTCCTGGAAGTCTCCGGCATCACCGTGCGCTTTGGCGGGCTGGTGGCCGTGAACAGCCTCTCGTTCGACGTGGCGCGCGGCTCGATCCATGCGCTGATCGGCCCCAACGGGGCCGGCAAGTCCACCACCTTCAACTGCATCTCCCGCTACTACCAGCCGACCGAAGGCCGCATCGTTGTGGACGGCGAGGACGTGACGCACCATGCACCTTCGCGCATGGCAGGCATGGGCATCGCGCGCACCTTCCAGAACCTGGAGCTGTTCGGCGACCTGAGCGTGTACGAGAACGTGCTGCTGGGCTGCCACTCGCACAGCGCGAACACGCTGGGCCGGCTGCTGCGCCGCCCCGGCGGCGAGATCCGCGACCTGGTGGACAGCCTCATCGAGCGCGTGGGCCTGACCCACGACCGCGAGACCCGCGCCAAGGAACTCGACTTCGGCCACCAGAAGCTGCTGGAGATCGCCCGCGCCCTGGCGCTCAAGCCGCGCCTGCTGCTGCTGGACGAACCGGCGGCCGGCCTGCGCAACCGGGACATCGAGAACCTGGACCACCTGCTGACCGAACTGGCCCAGAAGGACGGCATCACCGTGCTCCTGGTCGAGCACGTGATGCAGCTGGTGATGTCGATCTCCGACCGCATCACCGTCATGTCCTTCGGCCAGAAGATCGCCGAAGGAACCCCCAAGGAAATCAGCGAGAACCCGACCGTGATCGAAGCCTACCTCGGCAAGGGAGCGGCCCATGCCTGATCCCATGCAGCAACCAAGCCAGGGCGCACTGCTCGAAGTGCGCGGCATCAGCGCCTCCTACGGCGCCATCCAGGCGCTCTCGGGCGTGAGCCTGGCCGTGCCGCAGGGCGCCATCGTGGCCCTGCTGGGCAGCAACGGTGCCGGCAAGAGCAGCACGTTGAACGCGATCTCGCACCTCATCGATCCCACCGCCGGCGAGGTCCACTTCGCCGGCGAGCCCATCCACCGGCAGCCGTCCGACGAGATCGTCCGCAGGGGCCTGGTGCAGGTGCCCGAGGGGCGCGAGGTGTTCAAGGAAATGAGCGTGCGCGAGAACCTGGAGCTGGGCGCCTTCCTGCGCCGCGACCGCGCCGCGATCGCCGAGGACCTGGACAAGGTCTACACCCTGTTTGCGCGGCTCAAGGAACGCTCCGAGCAGCGGGCGGCCACGCTGTCGGGCGGCGAGCAGCAGATGCTGGCGATCGGCCGGGCGCTCATGTCCCGCCCGCGGCTCATCATGTTCGACGAGCCTTCGATGGGGCTGTCACCGCTGCTCGTCGAGCAGATCTTCGAGGCGATCCTGCGGCTCAACCGCGAGCAGGGCCTGACCATCCTGCTCGTGGAGCAGGACGTGCGCCTGGCGCTCACGGTGGCCAGCCACGCCTACATCCTGGAAAACGGCGAGATCACGCTGCAGGGCGCGGCGGCCCAGCTCATGGACGACCCGGCCGTGCGCCGGGCCTACCTCGGCGTCTGAACGGCGCCCATTCAGCAGGAGAAATTGGATGGATTTGTTGAAAGGCAAGCTCGCGCTGGTGACCGGCGCCGGCGGGGGGCTGGGCTCGGCCATTGCGCTGGGCTTCGCGAACGAGGGCGCCAAGGTGATCTGCGCCGACATCGGTGCGGACAAGGCCGAGGCCACGGCCCGGCGCATCCGCGATGCCGGCGGCGAGGCCTGGAGCGTGGTGCTGGACGTGTGCGACCGGGCCGCCGTCCAGGCCTGCGCCGCGGACCTGCAGGCGCGCATCGGCCCGATCGACGTGCTGATCAACAACGCAGGCATTTCCGGCCGCGCGCGCATCGACGACCCGCACGCGCCCGAGGTGTGGGACCGCCTCATCGACGTGAACCTGCAGGGCCTGTTCAACGTCACGCATGCCTTCGTGCCGGCGTTGAAGAAGACCCGGGGGTGCATCGTGAATCTGTCGTCCATCGTGGCATTCGTGAGCGGCATCTCGTCGGCGGGGTATGTCGCCTCCAAGGGCGCCGTGCGTTCGCTGACCCAGGTGCTGGCCCGCGACCTGGCGCCTTTTGGGGTGCGCGCCAATGCGGTCGCGCCCGGGCTGATGCTGACCGAGATGGTCGCCCCGCAGCTGGCCGTGCCCGGCGGCACGGACTGGTACATGAAGCGCGTGCCCGCGGGCCGCGGCGGCGAGGTCGAGGAAATCGTCGGACCCGTGGTCTTTCTTTCCTCCCACATGGCCAGCTATGTGAATGGTGTGGTGCTGCCCGTCGATGGCGGCTTTCTCTCGGCTTGATCGGAATCTTCGCAAACACATGGACGACAACAGCAACAGCAAACCGATTGCCCTGGTCACCGGCGGTGCCGGCGGCATGGGCCTGGCCACGGTCGAACGCCTGGCCCGCGACGGCTATGCCGTGGTGATGGTGGACCGCGATGAAGCCCTGGCGCAGCGCGAGACCGGCCGCTTGAAGGGCCTGGGCCTGGATGTGCAGTGCCGCGTGCTCGACCTGACGGACGAAGCGGCCGTGCGCGGCCTGGTGCACTCCCTGCCCCCAGTGCGCGCTCTGGTCAACAACGCCGGCATCTTCGACGAGCGCAAGTTCCTGGAGGTGAGCAACGACGACTTCCGCCGTGCCTACGAGGTCAACCTCATCGCCGTGGCCACGCTCACACAGGAAGTAGCCAAGACCATGCCCGAGGGCGGCCGCATCGTGAACATCGCTTCGCGCGCGTACCTGGGGGCGAAGAACCACCCGCACTACGTGGCCTCCAAGGCCGCCGTGGTGGGCTACACGCGCGCCAGTGCCATGGAACTGGCGCCGCGCGGCATCCTGGTCAACGCGATCGCGCCGGGGCTGATCGATACGCCCATCCTGCGCGCGCTCACGCCCGAGCGGCTGGCGGCGCAGCTCGCGCTGCAGCCCACGGGCAAGGCCGGCAGGCCGGAAGACATCGCCCAGGCGGTGGCCTTCCTCGTGTCGCCGCAGACCGGCTTCATCACCGGGCAGGTGCTGTTCGTCGATGGCGGCAAGTCGCTGGGTGGGTCGGGCGCATGACGGCCCCCCACTGGGATGCCGAGTACGACGTCGTCGTGATCGGCGCGGGCGCGGGCGGCATGGCCGCCGCGCTGACCGCGAAGATCGAAGGCTGCAGCGTGCTGCTGGTCGAGAAGACCGACCGCGTGGGCGGCTCCACCGCCGTGTCCGGCGGGGCCGTGTGGGCGCCGCTCAATGCGCAGTCGGCGCGGGTGGGCCACCCCGACAGCTTCGAGAAGGTCTGGACCTACCTGCGCAACACGGTGGGCGATGCCGCGCCGGCCGGGATGCAGCAGGCCTTCCTGCGCCACGGCGCCGGCATGGTCGACTACCTGGAGAAGCACACCGCGGTGCGGCTTGTCGCGCGCAGCTACTCGCCCGACTACTACCCCGACCGCGAGGGCGCGGCCTTCGGCGGCCGCTCGCTCGACCCGGCGACGTTCGACGGGCGGGAACTGGGCGCGCATTTCCGGGAACTGCGCGACCCCCTGCCCGAGTTCATGGTGCTGGGCGGAATGATGGTCAACATGACCGACGCCAGGCACCTGCTGGCGGTCACGCGCTCGTTCACGGCCTGGCGCGAGGGCATGAAGCTCGTGCTGCGTTACTTCGCCGACCGGCTGCGCGGCTACCACCGTGGCACGCGCCTGGTGCTGGGCAATGCGCTGGCGGCCCGGCTTTTCAAGAGCGTGATCGACCGGGGTATCGACTACTGGCTGGACACACCGGTGGAGAAGCTGGACGTGTCCCATGGCGCGGTGGTGGGCGTCTCGCTGGTGCGCGCGGGCAAGCCGGTGCAGGTGCGGGCGCGCCGCGGCGTGGTGGTGGCCACGGGGGGATTCCCCTGGAGCGAGGAACTGCGCAGTGCGCACTACCCGTCGCCGACAGGGCCGTGGTCCATGTCGCCGCAAGGCAACCGGGGCGAGGGCATCGCGCTGGCGCGCCAGGCGGGTGCCACGCTGGGGCAAGGCCACACCAGTCCGGCGTTCTGGGCCCCGGTCTCCGTGCTGCAGCGGCCCGATGGCTCGGTCGTGCGCTACCCGCACCTGGTGTGGGACCGCGCCAAGCCCGGCCTCATGGCCGTGAACGGGGCCGGCCAGCGCTTCGTCAACGAAGCGACCTCGTACCACGAGTTCGTGCGGGCGATGTACCGCTCCCACGCCACGGTGCCCACGCTGCCGGCCTACCTGGTCTGCGACAGCGACTTCATGGAGCAATGGGGCATGGGCCTGGCGTTGCCGGGCGGGCGGCCGCGCGATCACCTCGTCAAGGCCGGCTACCTGGTGAAGGCGCCGACACTGCGGGCGCTCGGCGATGCCCTGGGCATCGGCGGCGCCGCGCTGCAGGCCACGGCCGAGCGCTTCAACGCGCAGGCCGACCAGGGGCGCGACGACGACTTCGGCAAGGGCAGCACCGAATACAACCGCTACCTGGGCGACGCGGCGCACCAGCCCAACCCCTGCATCGGTGCCTTGCGCCAGGGCCCGTTCTATGCCGTGAAGGTGTTCGCGGGCGACATCGGCACGGCCGTGGGCATTGCCTGCAACGAAAATGCCCAGGCGCTCGATGCCGCCGGCCAGCCCATCCCGGGCCTCTACGCGGCGGGCAATGACATGCATTCGGTGATGGGCGGCGAGTACCCCGCGCCCGGCATCACCCTGGGGCCCGCGCTGACCTTCGGGTGGATCGCGGGCCGCCAGCTGGCGCAGGCAGCGCCTTCCCATCCATGAACCGGTGAACTTCCATGCAGATCTATTTCTCTCCGTTCTCTCCCTATGTGCGCAAATGCCTGGTCACGGCGCACGAGCTGGGCCTCAGCGACCGCGTGCAGCTGCTGCCGTCCAACGCCAATCCGGTGCAGCGCGACCGGGACATCATCGCCAGGAACCCGCTGGGCAAGGTGCCGACCTTCATCACCGATGAGGGCGCCGTGCTTTACGACAGCCGCGTCATCTGCGAATACCTCGACGAGATCGGCAACGGAACGCTGTTTCCCCGCAGTGGCGATGCGCGCTGGAATGCGCTGACGCTGCAGGCGCTCGGAGACGGCATCCTCGACGGCGCGCTGATCGCCCGCTATGAGGACGTGGCGCGGCCCGAGCCGCTGCGCTGGCCAGAGTGGCGCGCCGCGCAGCTGGACAAGGCCGAGACTTCGCTGGCCCACCTGTCCGCGAACCCCGCACTCATCGCGCCGCAGCGGCTGGACATCGGCACGCTCACGGTGGCCTGTGCGCTGTGGTACCTGGATCTCAGGTTTGCGGACTTCGGATGGCGCCAGCGCCATCCCGCCGTTGCGGCCTGGTACGAGGCATTTTCAAAGCGTCCATCGTTGCAGGCGAGCTGGGCGCTGTGATCCGGCGCGCGCCAGCGCCCCATCGCTGCCGCGCTCACTCCGCCCGGATGTTCGCGCGCTGGGCGATCGCGCGCATGCGCGGCAGTTCGTCCTCGATCCGCGCCAGCACGGCGTCGCCGCTGGCATAGGACTGCTCCAGCCCGCTGGCGATGAGCTTGCTGCGGATCTCGGCATCCGCCATGGTCTCGGCCAGGGCCTTGCCCAGCTTCGCCTTGACTTCGGCGGGCAGGCCGCGCGGCGCCACGACGGCCAGCCACGAATCCGCGGCAAAACCGGCGAAGCCGCTTTCCGCCACCGTGGGCACATCCGGCAGCTGCGTGGCCCGCGCCGCGCCGGTGACCACGATGGGCTTGATCTTGCCGCCCTTGAGCTGCGGCAGCGCGGCCGCCACCGTGTCGATGGTGAACGGGATCTGCCCACCGATCAGGTCGCTCATGGCGGGTGCGCTGCCGCGGTAGGGCACATGCATCAGCTGGATGCCGGTGGCCGACCACATCAGCTCGGCGGCAAAGTGGCCCGTGGTGCCGCTGCCGAACGAGCCGTAGGAGAACTTGTCCGGAGCGCGCTTCACCGCCGCGATCAGCTGCGGGAGGTTGGCCACCGGCACATCGCGGTGGGCCAGCAGGATCAGCGGCACGCGCGCCACCATGCCGATGGGCTCGAAACTCTTGACCGGGTCGTATGGCAGCTTGTTGTTGAGCGCCGGGTTGACGGTGAAGGTGGAGCCCGAGCTGATCAGCAGCGTGTAGCCGTCGGCCGGAGCGTTGGCCACGAAGGATGCGCCCACGATGGTGCCCGCACCCGCCTTGTTCTCGACCACCACCGCCTGGCCCAGGCGTTCGCCCAGCTTCTTGCTGATGAGCCGGCCCACGATGTCGACGGCCCCGCCGGGCGGAAAGGGCACCACCAGCTGCACCGGCTTGGCGGGGTAGCCATCGGCGTGCGCCATGCGCCCCCAACCCAAGCCTGCGATGGCTGCCATGAACAACAAGGCGACGCTGGTGCGTCTTTTGGGCTGTGGGCATTTCATGTGGCGGTCCTTCTGGTGCGGGTTGTTCACCCTGCGTTGCGGCTGTGAACAAGGGGAAGGCGCGCCAGTCTTCGTCTCGCTCTGGCCACGCCTGTCGCTACTGCGGAGTTGTCGAGGCCGCCAGGGCGATGAGATGAGGGCACGGGGCCATGGCGGTGGAAGACCGGGCGGCATGCGCAGGTCTTGCGAGGGCAGAGCGGGGGGCGCTCAGATCACGGACAGCCCGGCCAGCCGGCACAGGCGCTGTTGCTCGGTTTCCTCGCGCGGCGGTGCGTCAGCCGTTGCGAAAAAGAAAGCTGTAGGCGTTCAACGCCGGCACCCCTCCCAGGTGCGCGTACAGCACGCGGGAGCCTTCGGGGAATTCGCCCTTGCGCACCATGTCGATCATGCCGTGCATGGACTTGCCTTCGTACACCGGGTCGGTGAGCATGCCTTCCTGGCGTGCGCACAGGCGGATGGCTTCGAGCGTGCCCTCGTTGGGCAGGCCGTACTCGGGGCCGCCGTAGCGCGTGTCCAGCACCACGTCCTCGGCCGTGATCTCCTGGCCCAGCTCCACCAGCTTGGCCGTGTTCTGCGCGATGCGCAGCACCTGGGCATGCGTCTTCTCGGGCTTGGCCGAGGCGTCGATGCCGATCACCTTGCGCGCCCGGCCGTCGGCCGCAAAGCCCACCACCATGCCGGCCTGCGTGCTGCCCGTGACCGAGCACACGACGATGTAGTCAAACGTAAAGCCCAGCTCCTTCTCCTGCTGGCGCACTTCCTCGGCAAAGCCCACGAAGCCCAGGCCGCCGTAGGGGTGCTCGGAGCAGCCGGCCGGGATGGGGAAGGGCTTGCCGCCGGCTTTCTTCACGTCTTCCATGGCCTGCTCCCAGCTCGGGCGGATGCCGATGTCGAAGCCCGCAGCGTCCAGGCGCACGTCGGCGCCCATGATGCGGCTCATCTCGATGTTGCCCACGCGGTCGTACACCGCATCGGAGTAGTTGACCCAGTTCTCCTGCACCAGCACGCACTTCATGCCCAGGTGCGCGGCCACGGCGGCCACCTGGCGCGTCTGGTTGGACTGGATGCCGCCGATGGAGACCAGTGTGTCGTAGCCGCCCGCGATCGCCTCGGGGATGAGGTATTCGAGCTTGCGCGTCTTGTTGCCGCCAAAGGCCAGGCCCGAGTTGCAGTCCTCGCGCTTGGCGTACAGGTGCACCTTGCCGCCCAGGTGGGCCGACAGGCGCGGCAGCGCGGTGATGGGCGAGGGCCCGAAGGTCAGCGGGTGGCGGGCGAATTTCTGCAGGTTCATGGCGGGTTTCCGGTCGATGGAAGGGATGGTGCAAGAGGTGGCTTGCAGTGCCTTCATCGTAGGAAAACACGCGCATACAGTGGTTGCGAATTTCTTCCTGATTTCAGCGTTTCAGGTTTGTGTATGAGAATATGAAAAACTAATATTTCTCACAGATCACTATGCGCACAATAAAAGTTCGTGCCAAGAATGTGCCGCAGTCCGATGTGTCGGCCGAGCTGGACCGTACCGACAAGGCCATCCTGCGCCAGCTGCAGCGTGATGCCTCGCTGTCCAATGTGGCGCTGGCCGAGAAGGTGCACCTGAGCCCGCCCGCCTGCCTGCGCCGCGTGGAGCGGCTCAAGCGCCTGGGGCTCATCGACGGCATCGTGGCGTTGCTCAACCCCCAGGCCGTGGGCGCGGGCATGCTGGTGATGATTGGGGTGGTGCTGGACCGCTCCACGCCCGAGTCGTTTGCCGAGTTTGAAAAGGCGGCGGCCAAGGTGTCCGGCTGCATGGAATGCCATGTGGTCACCGGCGAGTTCGACTACTTCATGCTGGTGCGCACGCGCGACAACGACAGCTTCAACCGGCTGCATGCCGAGCAGCTGCTCTACCTGCCTGGCGTGCGGCAGGTGCGCTCGTTCATGGTGCTGCGCAATGTGCTGTCCACCACCGAGCTGCCGCTGGCGCTGTAGCGGCGGCCAGCCCTCCGCTCACGGGGCGCTGCGCAGGCGCCCCACCACGGCCGACCAGGCCGGACCGCCGAACAGGTTGACCACCAGCCCCGCCATCAAGAGCCCCGCGCCCGCAAAGTGCACGGGCAACAACTGCTCGCCGAACACCCACCAGCCCGTGGTCAGGCCCACCACGGGCACCAGCAGGGTGAAGGGGGCGACGCGGTTCACCGGGTAGCGCGACATGAGATACGTCCACAGCCCGAAGCCCAGCAGCGTGGAGATCCAGGCGATGTAGGCCACGGCGGCCATGGATTTCAGCGACAGGTGCTGCACGGCGGCCCACACGGCCGCGGGCCCGTCCAGCAGCAAGGACAGCGCCACGAATGGCAGCGGCGCCACCACGCTCGACCACACGATGAAGGCAAACTGGTTCATCGGCCCGTAGCGTCCCACGGCGCGCGTGACGATGTTGCCGCAGCCCCACATCGCCGCCGCCCCCACGGTCAGTGCGAATCCCGCCAGCGGCATCGACGCGCCGTGGGCACTGCCGATCAGCACCAGCCCCACGCCGGCCAGCGCCAGGCCCGCCACCTGGTTGCCCTGCCATGCCTCGCGCAGCCACCAGGCCGCCAGCAGCAGCGTGAAGAACGACTGCGACTGCAGCACCAGCGAGGCCAGGCCCGACGGCATGCCGATGTGGATGGCGGTGAACAGCAGCGCGAACTGGCCCACCGCCATGGTCATGCCGTACAGCAGGTACAGGCGCAGCGGCACCCTGGGCGGCGTCACGAACAGCAGCGCCGGAAACGCCGCCAGCAGGTAGCGCAGCGCGCCCAGCAGCAGCGGTGGCACACCGGCCACGCCCACCTTGATGACGGCGAAGTTGAGCCCCCAGACCACGATGACGAGCAGGGCCAGGGCGAGATCGCGGGGGCGCAGGGCAGTGTTCATGCCCTGTATTTTCGGTGCACCGGCGGGTCCGTGGCCGCGCGTTTCACGACCGGCCTGGTGCGAAAACGGACATGCCCGGGCCCACCCCGGGGCGTTACGCCGCTTCCACCGCGAAGCTCAGCCCCGCGCGGGCCTGCAGCCGCGCGACCAGCTTGCCGCCCAGCGCGGGCGCCGTGGTCCAGATGCCGCCGGGGGTGTCCGTGGCGTCCTGCAGCAGGCACACGGCCGCCTCGGTGATCATCTTGGAGGTGGAGCCATAGCCCGGGTCGCGGTCGCCCTTGACGCCCACGCGCAGGCTGTTGCCCGCGGCGTCGGTGCCCAGGAAGAGCACGTCGTAGAAGCCGTTCTCGCGTTCCTCGCGCGAAGGGCCCTCGCCGGGCTTGGGGCCCTTGTCCGAGCCCAGCGACTTGTCGCCCGCCACGGCATTGGCCATGGCCTCGCCCTTTTCGCCGGGGCCGGTGATGAGCATTTCGTCGTACACGAAGTCGGTGCCGTAGGCGTGCTGCAGCAGGAAATTGGAGCGGTGCACGTTGCGGGTGTTGATGGCGGCCATCACGAACGGGGCCACCCACACTCCTTCGCCCAGGGCCTCGTCCACCATGGGCTTGTTGCCCGAGGGCTGGCGCGGCCCTTCGAAGCCGGGCGTGAGCGAGAACGGGTTCTTGAGCAGGTCCAGCACGGCGGGGTTGGTGGCGGCGGCGGCCATGGTGGCCTTCAGGCTGGCGGCGGTGCCGCCCGAGAATGTGCCCTTCATCTTGCGCACCCGGCCGCGCACCCGGCTCGCGGGGTGGCCGAAACGGGCCTTCATCTCGGTTTGCAGCAGGTACACGCCCAGGTCGAACGGGATGGAGTCGAACCCGCACGAGAACACGATGCGCGCGCCGCTGGCCCGGGCCGTGGCTTCGTGCGCGTCGATCATCTGGCGCATCCACGCGGGTTCGCCGCACAGGTCCACGTAGTCCACGCCGGCCGCCGCGCACGCGGCCACCAGTTCGTTGCCGTAGAGCTGGTAGGGCCCCACGGTGGTCAGCACCAGGCGGGTCTGGTCCATCAGCGCCTGCAGGCTGGCGGGGTCGGTGCTGTCGGTCACGATCAGCGGGGTGTCGGCCGGGGCGCCCACTTCGTCGCGCACGGCGGCGAGCTTGTCGGCATTGCGCCCGCCCATGGCCCAGCGCAGGCCGCTGCCGGTGGGATAGCGCTGCAAAAGGTACTCGACCACGAGGCGGCCCGTGAAGCCGGTGGCGCCGTGGACGACAAGATCGAAGGGTTTGGTCATGGGCTGTCTCCGTGCACTGCTGCGTGCGGGTGGGGGAAGGGGCGGGCGCCGCCGCGGGCGGCCGCCGGCTGCTGGGATGCGATTGTGAAAGACAAGCGGGTGCCGGCATGTCGCCCAGGTGCCGCTTGCAATGGGCAAAAAGTATCGTTTGGCGATACCGTGAAGCCGGACTGCCGCCACTGGCGCAACCCGGCGGGGGCGGCGGGGGCCGGGCCCGGCACCATGCGGTCCGTGTTCAACCACGGGCCTGACAAGGGCCCCACCTCTGTATGTCATCCAATGCCCCCTTCCTCGTTCAGCGTGACACCCGTGCCTGGCAACTGCAGGTGTGGGTCTCGTTCGGCATCGCCGTCTTCCTGTGCGCCGTGGGGCTGGCCTGGCTGCCGGGCGAGCAGCTGGAGCAGGCGTTCATGGTGATGGGCTATGTGTTCTGCCTCTCGGCCGCGTTCGTGCTGGCCAAGTTCGTGCGGGACAACGAGAGCGCCGCGCGCCGCGGTGCGGGCGACACGCCCATGTGGAAGCTGGTGGTCTGGGGCGGATTCGCCGTGGCCATGGGCCTCACGGGCTGGGGCCTGTTCGGCATGGAGATCAACGTGACCTACAAGGCCTTCCTGGGTGTGAGCTGGCTGTACCTGATCACCACCGCCTTCACGCTGGCCAAGATGCTGCGCGACCGCCACGAGGCTGACCTGCTGGAAGCACGCCTGCAAGGCCGCCGCGAAGCTGCCGCAGCACATGCTGCTACGTCTGGTAACAACGCCAGCTGAGTTTCCGGCGTTCGCCCTGGCCCCATGGCGGATGCTCGGAGGTTGCCCTGAAAAAATCCGGTGCTGCCGCGCTACTGCGCAGCACCTCCCGCGAGGAGTGAAACCATGAAGAAATTGCCGAAGATCCTGACCCTTGCCCTGGCCGCCGGCCTGCTGTGCACGCTGGCCGCCTTGCCCGCGCGCGCCCAGAGCGAGGCCTCGGCCGCGCTGTCGCTGCTGCCTGTCGCTTCGGTGGTGGGCACGGCGTCGGTGGCGTCCGCCGCCGCTGGCGCGGTCGTGGCGGTGCCTGCCGCATTGTCGGTGGCGGGTGCGGTGCTGACCGTGAAGACGGTGGAGGCCTCGGCCACCGGCACGGTGTACCTGCTGGAGCGCGCCTCCGACGGCGCCCAGGTCAGCGTCGAGGTGGCGGGCCGGGGCGTGGGCGCATCGGCGCACACCGTGGGCACGGTGGTGACCTGCAGCGTGATCGGCACGGGCGTGGTGCTGTCGGTGGCGGGCGAGGCGATCGCCTTCGTGCCCAACGCCATCGGCCGTGCGCTGCTGCACAACGAGCGCCTGTAAGGGGCACCGCCATGGATATGCAGCAGATGACCGTGACGACCCCGGCGCATGCCCGCGTGCGCTCCTTCAACCCCGCCATGCTCGGCCTGGCCCTGGTGGCGGGCGCGGCCCTGCTGGCGGCGCCAGCGGCCCACGCGGGCCGCTCCTGCGAGGCCGCCAAGCCCGTGCCGGCCAAGGTGATCGAGCGCGGCATGCAACTGGCGCAGCAGACCTCCGCCGCGCTCGACGCGGAGCATGCGAAGTCTGGCGCCCAGGTGGTGGTGCTCGCCCGCGCCGGGCAGGACCTGAGCAAGTACGGCCTGCGCTATTCGCACCTGGGCTGGGCCTACAAGACACCCGAGGGCCCCTGGCGCGTGGCCCACAAGCTCAACGAATGCGGCACGGCCGTGGGGCACCTGTACCGGCAGGGCCTGGGCGAGTTCTTCCTGGACGACCTGTGGCGCTACGAGGCCGTCTACGCCGTGCCCACGCCCGAGGTGCAGCAGCGCCTGCTGGCCGTGCTGCAGGACAAGGCCCGCACCAGGACGCTGCAGCACCCGCCCTACAGCATGGTGAGCTACGTGTGGGGCCGCAAGTACCAGCAGTCCAACCAATGGGCGCTGGAAACGCTGGCCGTGGCCATGGAGCCCGCCACGGTGCGCAACCGCGAGCAGGCGCAGGCCTGGCTGCAGTTCAAGGGCTACGAGCCGACCACGCTCAAGCTCGGGCCGCTCACGCGGATGGGCGGGCGCGTGGGTTCGGCCAACATCGCGTTCGACGACCACCCGGGCGACAAGCGGTTCTCGGACCGCATCGAGACCGTCACGGTCGATTCGGTGCTGGCCTGGCTGCAGCGGGCCCAGCTGGCGGCCGCGCCGGTGGTGCTGACCGTGAAGAATTGATGAAATGGGCCGATTGCGCTTGACTGGTAAGCGCTGGCAGCTATCAAATGCATAGTATCTACAGAGGGGAATGATCATGAGCAAATCACTGCGGCTGTCTGAAAAATGGTTCCGCCGCGGCCTGTGGCTGGTGGCGCTGGTGTTTGCCAGCTTCCTCATCGGGCTGGGCGGCACCATCGTGGGCGATTTGCCCAAGGTCGAGACGCCGCTGCGCGTGGATGACTTCCTGGACAAGCCGGCCGCCGAAAAGCTGCGCGCCCAGGTCAAGGACGCGCGCCAGGCCGAGCAGGACGCGCAGACCGCGCTGGAGCAGGCGCAGCTGCAGCGAAGCAAGGCCCGCAGCGAAACGCAGGCCGCGCGCGAGACCTTCAACAACTGGCTCTCCACCCGCTCGGCCACCCAGCGCGCGGACCAGGACCCGGAGGTCATTGCGCGCACCCAGGCGCTCGATGTGCTCAAGCTCGCCGAGCGCAAGACCCAGCAGGCGGTGGAGCTGCAGCAGCAGGCCGCGCTCGACGCGCGCCAGGCGGCGGCGGCCACGCAGGAGCGCCTGAACAGCATGGAAGCCGATGGCTACGTGAAGCTGGAGGCCGAGCGCCGCAAGGTGGAGCTGCGCGTGTTCCTGTACCGCCTGGCGCTCACCCTGCCGCTGCTGGCCATCGCCGGCTGGCTGTTCGTGAAGAAGCGCAAGGGCACCTACTGGCCGTTCGTGTGGGGCTTCATCTTCTTCGCGCTGTTCGCGTTCTTCGTGGAGCTGGTGCCCTACCTGCCCAGCTACGGCGGCTATGTGCGCTACGTGGTGGGCATCGGCATCACGGCGCTGGTGGGGCGCTACGCCATCCTCGCGCTCAACCGCTACCTGGAGCGCCAGAAGCTGGCCGAAACCCTGCCCGACCAGGAGCGCCGCAAGGAGCTGAGCTACGACGTGGCCCTGGCCCGCCTGGCCAAGAGCGTGTGCCCCGGCTGCGAGCGGCCCGTGGACTTGAAGAACGAGAAGATCGACTTCTGCCCGCACTGCGGCATCGGCCTGTTCGACCACTGCGGCACCTGCACCACGCGCAAGAGCGCCTTCGCCCGCTTCTGCCATGCCTGCGGCACGGGCGCGGGGGTGCGGCTGGCGCGGGATGACTGAGCGGGTCCCCGCGTGACATCCATGGGGGGGCTGCGCCGCCGCGAGCTTCTGGGCGCGCTGGCCGCCGCCGGACTGGCGGGGGCCTGTGCGCCGCTGCCGGCCCACAGTGCGCCCGGGGCGCTGATCGAGAACGTGACCCGCCTGTACCCCGTGCGCGTGTCGCGGGTGGTGGTGCCCGCCAGCCTGCAGGACGTGGCGCAGGCCGTGCGCAACTGGCCCGGCGCGGTGGCCGTGGGCGGCGGGCGCTACAGCATGGGCGGCCAGGTCGGCGTGGAAGGCGGCCTGCACATCGACATGCGCGGCATGAATGCCCTGGTGTGGCTGGACACCGGGGCGCGCACGGTGCGCGTGCAGGCCGGCATGCGCTGGCGCGACCTGCAGGACCACCTGGATCCCCACGACCTGGCGGTGCGCACCATGCAGAGCTACTCGAACTTCACGGTGGGCGGTTCCGTGTCGGTGAACGTGCATGGCCGCTATGTGGGGCACGGGCCCATCGGCGCGTCCGTGCGGGCCCTGCAGATCGTGCTGGCCAGCGGCGAGGTGCGCGAGGCCAGCCGCCAGCAGCACCCCGACCTGTTCCGTGCCGCGCTGGGCGGCTATGGCGGGCTGGGGGTGATCACCGAGGTGGAGCTGGACCTGGATGCCAACACCGCCATCGAGCGCACCGTGGCCCAGGTGGCGCTGGACGACTACCCCGGCTTCTTTGCCGCCAGGGTGGCCGCCAACGCGCGGGCCGTGATGCACAACGCCGACCTGCTGCCCCCCCGTTTCGACCGCGCCACCGCCGTGACCTGGGCCCGCACCGACAAGCCCGTGACCATGCCCGGGCGCCTGGTGCCGCGCGGCCAGCGGTATGACCTGGACAAGAGCGTGATCTGGGCCATGACCGAACTGCCGGGCGGCCACCAGCTGCAGCACAAGGTGGTGCGCCCGGCGCTGCTGCGTGGCCAGCCGGTGGTGTGGCGCAACCACGAGGCCAGCCTGGATGCCGCCTCGCTGGAGCCCGCGAGCCGCGCACAGTCCACCTACGTGCTGCAGGAGTACTTTGTGCCCGTGGCCCGGTTCGCCGCTTTCACGCGGGGCTTGGCCCGCATCCTGCAGCAGCATGGGGCGCAGGTGCTCAACATCTCGGTGCGCCATGCGCCGCCCGACCCCGATGCCATCATGGCCTGGGCGCGCGAGGAGGTGTTTTCGTGGGTGCTGTACTACAAGCAGGGCACCCGCCCCGAGGCCTGTGCCGAAGTGGCTCTGTGGACGCGTGCGCTGATCGACCTGGCCCTGCAGCATGGCGGCACCTACTACCTGCCCTACCAGCGCCATGCCACGCGGGCGCAGTTCGCGGCGGCCTACCCGCAGGCGGACCGGTTTCGCGCGGCCAAGGCCGTCTGGGACCCCGCGGGGCGGATGACCAACATGCTCTGGGCGCAGTATCTGTAGAGGGACGCCGCGGGCCGGCGCGGGGGGCTACCCCATCATCACCCGGTTGCGCCCCTGCGCCTTGGCGCGGTAGAGCGCCGCGTCGGCCGCGAGCAGCAGCATGTCCATGTCGGCATCGCCGCCCAGCGTGGCGCTGTGCACCAGGCCGATGCTGATGGTGGCATGCCGTGGAACGCCCCCGGCGGCGCCAAAGGTCTGCTGCTCCACCACCTTGCGCAGGCGCTCTGCGATCGCGTGCGCCTCGGCGGGCGAGGCATCGGGCAGCACCACCGCGAATTCCTCGCCGCCCAGGCGGCCCAGCACGTCCTGGGGGCGCAGCGCGCCGGCCATGGCCTGGGCGAGGCCGACGAGGAGCTGGTCGCCCGCGCCGTGGCCCAGCTGGTCGTTGACCTGCTTGAAATGGTCCACGTCCACCATCAGCACGGCCAGGCCGGCGGATTCGCGCTGGTAGCGCGCGACCAGGCGCTCGCCCTGCTGCAGGAACGCGCGGCGCGCGAGCACGCCGGTCAGGTCGTCGTGCCGCACGGCGTGGTCCAGGCGGCGCAGGGCCTCGGCGCGCGCGGCGCTGGCGCAGGCCACGGCCAGCGGCCCCAGCGCCAGCAGCGTGACGCCCACGCGCAGCGAGAACACGTCGCTGGCATGCGCGGGCGTGAAGTTGAGCACGCCCGTGGCCACCCCGGCCATGGTCCACAGGCACACCACCAGCGACAGCAGGCTGGACGTGAACGGGCTGTAGCTGAGCGCGCACCACAGCAGCCCCGGCACCACGAAGGCCAGCATGCCGGGCCCGCCGACCACGGTGCGGATGCCCTCGGCCAGCAGCAGCGAGCTCACGGGGGCCACGCGCCAGAACAGCGATGCGCCCGGCAGGCCCTGCGGGGCGTTCATGGCGGGCGGCGGGTCGTCGGCGCGGGGCGCGGCCAGCACCACCGGCACGATGAGCATGTAGTTCATGAGTTCGGTGCTGAACCACAGGGACAGCAGGTCGGTCCAGGGGGTATCGAAGTACACCGGCGCGGCGCCGCAGCCCGCCAGGGCCCCCACGGTGCTGGCGACCAGCGCCGCCACCAGCAGGTACAGCGCCGACACCGTGCGCTGCAGGCGCCGGATGCGTTCGTCCAGGCGGCGCAGCACCAGCCAGCCCGCCGTGGCGCCCAGCATGTTGGCCCCGTTGAGCCACAGTGCCATGGACCAGTCGCTGCCCGTGGCCAGGTCCGCCGCCAGGTAGCCCACGGCGGCCGCCACCCAGGCCGGCGGCCGCGCGAGCCGGGGGTAGCGGACCAGCAGTCCCAGCAGCAGCGCATTGGCGGGCCAGAACGCCGACAGGAAGCCGATGGGCCGCGCAAAGATGCCCACCAGGCAGGCGGCGAAGATCAGCAGGGCCAGCCCCAGCCAGGCCAGGGGCGGCGGAAGCGGTCGCAGGAGCGCGAAAGGGCGGTACATGGGTGGATGGCGGTGGATCGGCGGGAGGGCGGGGGCGGCGGTGGGCGGGGGTGCCCCCGATTGTCCCCGGGCCGGGCGTGGTGGGGGGCTCGCCCGGCACCCCCGGGACACCGTTGTTGACGATTTCAAACGCCCGCCGCGAGGGTCAGGGGGGGCCTGCCAGCAGCAGCGCCACCAGTTCGCCCGTGCTGCTGGCGCCCAGCTTGCGCATGAGCCGGGCGCGGTGGGCGTCCACGGTGCGGTGGCTGATGTCCAGGTGGCGCCCGATCTGCTTGCTGGTGGCGCCCGTGACGATGTGCTGCGCGATCTCGCGCTCGCGCACGGTCAGCGGCGTGCTGACGGGGCGGCGGTGCGAGATGTCCTCGAACATCCACACGGCGCGCGCGAACGGGTCGGCCCGGTCGAGCGCGCGGCCCGCCACGTGGCACCAGAACAGCGACCCGTCGCGCCGCCGCATGATGCGCTCGTCGCTGTAGCCGCCCGTGTCGCGCATGGCCTTCAGGCCCCGGTGGCCGGTGTGCGTGAACTCGTCGAACGACGGGTACAGCGGCGCCAGCGGCTGGCCCAGCAGCTCGGCCTGGGCATGGCCGAACATGTGGGCGAAGGCATCGTTGCACAGCTCGATGGCGCGGTCGCGTGTCACGCACATGCCCACGGGCGCGAGGTGAAAGGCCAGTGCGAGCGCCTCGTTCGGAACGGCAGGGGGTGCGGGCATGGGGTGGCATTCTGCAGCAACCGCCCCCTGGCGCGGTGTGTCCGCTCCCGGCCGGGAGGGGCGGCTCAGGCCGGGCGCTCGTGCACCACCGCCACGCGGTTGCGGCCCGCGCTCTTGGCGTCGTACAGCGCGTGGTCGGCCGCGCTCAGCCAGTCGGCCCAGGTTCCGCCGGCGCGGGCCACGCAGGCCAGGCCGATGCTCACGCTGACGGGGATGTCCTCGCCATTCTCGGTCAGCCGGATCTGCGCCACGGCCGTGCACAGGCGCTGGGCGATGGTGGTGGCGTCGCCCGCCGAGACATCGGGCAGGTAAACCAGGAATTCCTCGCCGCCCATGCGCGCGAGCAGGTCGGAGTCGCGCAGCTGGCGGCGCAGGCATTCGGCGAAGGCGACCAGCACGCGGTCGCCCGCCGCGTGGCCGAAGCGGTCGTTGATGCGCTTGAAGTGGTCCAGGTCGAGCTGCGCGATGGCGCTGCCCACCGGCAGCTGCGCGGGCAGCCGGGACATGACCCAGTGGCGGTTGCCCACGCCCGTGAGCGCGTCCGTCTGCGCCATCCGCTCCAGGCGCGCCTCGGCCCGTTCGCTGGAGAGCGACGAGACCATGAGGGCGATGCCGAAGTGGCAGAACATCTGCACGTAGAAGGCCCGGGCGAAACCGGTGGAGCTGGCGTTCTCGGTGGCGATGTAGAACAGGCGCAGCGCGAAGATGAAGGCGCTGACCAGCAGGAACCCCGCCAGGAGGGCCCGTGATGGCAGGGGCTCGGCGCGGCGGTCGCGCCATATTTCATGGGCCGAGCCCACCAGGGCTGCGGTGGCCGTCACGTGGAAGGCACCGGCCCGCAGGAGGTTGTCCAGCGGAAACTGTGTGGCGATGCCCGCCACCAGCCAGCCCGCGGGCACCAGGGCGAGCCAGCCCATCGGGATGCGCCTGCGCCCGCTCAGCGCCCGGACGCCCGCCCAGAAGAGGCAATAGCCGACCGTGCCGAGCAGCAGGCTGCCGTGTGTCCAGAGCCAGTCCGGCAGGATGAGGTACTCGCCCCGGCCCGCCAGTTCGGCGCCGATGGCCAGCAGCAGGTACGCCCCGGCCAGCGGCCGCAGCCCCTGGGGCCGGCAGGAATGCCGGCTGACGTGAAAGATGCTCAGGGCCCCGGCCACCAGGGCGGTCTTGTAGAGCAGGAGTACGGTGGGGAGGTCAAGCTGTATGCCCATGTCGCGGTGCAATGGCGGGTTGGTGGCGGTCCCAGGCGGGGACCGTGGTCTGTGGTTCGTGGTCGCGATGGGGGAGGCGCTCAGCGGCGGCGCCAGCGCAGCCGCCACTGCCGCCGGATGACCCGCGCCACGCGCCAGGCCCATGACGCGCGGGCGCGCTCCAGCACGGCGTGCTTGATGCCCATCCAGCGGGCATGGGTCCAGGCGAACCAGCGCAGCTGCATCAGCGCGGCCTGGGTGAGGCTGTACAGCCGGGCCACCACGGCGGTGCCCACCACCTTGGCGATCACGATCACGGTCATGCCCAGCACCACGTGCCCCCGGCCCACCGCCCACAGGGCCAGCAGCTTCACGGGCAGCAGCAGCGCCGTGGGCAGCAGGAACACGGCCACCGCCGCCCAGGGCGGCAGGGCGCGCACGCAGCCTTCGATCCAGCGCAGGCCGGGCCAGCGGCCGATGCGTGCCAGCAACTGCTGCAGCGGTACCCAGCCCCATTCCTCGAACAGGATCAGCAGGGCCAGCAGCCCGCTGCCCAGGCCGGTCAGCATGCGCGCGGGCCAGCGCAGCAGTTGGTGCAGGATTCTTGGAATGATTTGGGCCTCTGGCGCTTGTCTATCCAGCGCGAATAGCTATTGTTTTTATAGCTTCCGATCGTGGTTACACGCCCCGGGCCCGCTCGGCCTTGAAGCGCGCCCGGAACTGCGCGAACGCGCCCGCGTCGAGCGACTCGCGCACCTCGCGCATGAGGTTCAGGTAGTAGTGCAGGTTGTGCACGGTGGTGAGCATGGGGCCCAGCATTTCGCCGCAGCGGTCCAGGTGGTGCAGGTAGGCACGGCTGAAACCCTCGCGCCCGCCCTCGTCCCACGACACGCCCGCGCTGCCCGCGCAGGCATAGCAGGTGCAACTGGTGTCCAGGGGCTGGTGGTCGGCCTTGTGGCGTGCGTTGCGGATTTTCAGGTCGCCAAAACGCGTGAACAGCGTGCCGTTGCGCGCGTTGCGCGTGGGCATCACGCAGTCGAACATGTCCACGCCGTCGGCCACGCCCTGCACCAGGTCTTCGGGCGTGCCCACGCCCATCAGGTAGCGGGGCTTGTGCGCGGGCAGGCGGTGCGGCGTGTGGGCCATGATGTCCAGCATCTCGTCCTTGGGTTCGCCCACGCTCACGCCGCCCACGGCGTAGCCGGGGAAATCCATCTCGACCAGGCGCTCCAGCGATTCCTGGCGCAGGTTCTTGTACATGCCGCCCTGCACGATGCCGAACAGCGCGTTGGGGTTCTCCAGCCGCTGGAATTCATCCCGCGAGCGCTTGGCCCAGCGCAGGCTCATTTCCATGCTCTTGCGCGCCTCGGCCTCGGTGGTGAGGTGGCCCTTGGTCTCGTACGGCGTGCACTCGTCGAGCTGCATCACGATGTCGGAGTTGAGCGTGGTCTGGATCTGCATGCTCACCTCGGGCGACATGAAGAGCTTGTCGCCGTTGACGGGGCTGGCGAAGGTCACGCCCTCTTCGGTGATCTTGCGCATCGCGCCCAGGCTCCAGACCTGGAAACCGCCCGAGTCGGTGAGGATGGGCTTGTCCCACTTTTCAAAGCCGTGCAGGCCGCCAAAGCTCTGCATCACGTCCAGGCCCGGGCGCATCCACAGGTGGAAGGTATTGCCCAGGATGATCTGCGCACCCATGTCGTGCAGGCTGCGCGGCATCACGCCCTTGACGGTGCCGTAGGTGCCCACGGGCATGAAGATGGGGGTCTGCACCACGCCGTGGTTGAGCGTGAGCGTGCCACGGCGTGCGTGGCTGGTGGGGTCGGTTTTGAGGAGGTCGAACTGCAGCATGATGGGGCGATTGTCCCAGACGGGCCGCCCCCGCCTTGTGCGGGCAGGCCGCAGGGACATGGGCTGGCGTTGGCGCGCCGCATCGCTACACTGGTTCCAGACGGGCTACCAGCCCATCACAAGGAGAACAACATGCTCAAGATCCTCATCGCCGTGGATGGCTCGGAACTCTCCCTGGACGGCGTGCACCATGCGCTGGCGCTCCTGGGCCAGGGCCTGAAGGCCAGCGTGGTCCTGGCCAACGTCCAGGAACCCGCCACGCTGTACGAACTGGTGACCACGCGTGACCCCGACCTGATCGCCGCCGCCAGCCTGGAGGCCGGCCAGCACCTCATGGCGTCCGCGCGGGCGCTGCTCGACGCGGCGGGCGTGGCCTACGAGACCGACGTGGGCGTGGGCGACGTGGCCCACACGCTGGTGGACATGATCGAGCGCTCGGGCTGCGACATGGTCATCATCGGTGCCAAGGGGCAGGGCGCCATCACCAGCGCGCTGCTGGGCTCGGTCTCGCAGGAGGTGGCGCACGCGAGCCCGGTGCCGGTGACCATCGTCAAGCATGCCGAGGTGCTGGAAGCGCTGGAAAGCGACGTGGCCGAAGACACCGAGGCCTGAGAACCTGTTCAAGAACTTTTCGGGGGGGGCCAGAAAATAAAAGGGCCGCTGTGCGCGGCCCTGGCGGGGATCTTCGGAGGACGGGTGCCCGGCGTGTCAGGCCGCCTTGCGAAACGGTTCGGCCGCGGGCCGCTGCAGCTTGCCGTGGGGCAGGGTGGCCAGGCGCGAGAACATGCGGCGCACGTAGCCGCGCACCCACAGGCATTTGTTGAGCTCGTCCACGGGCAGCGGGCCCGACACCACCACGATGTCGTTGGCCACGTCCTGGGCTCCTGCGGCCCGCAGGCGGCGGCGCGTGTTGTTGGCCCAGGACTGGATGCGCGTGGGGCTGCCGTGCTGGTGCACCTCGCCCGTGTGCGCATCGAATGCAATCGCCACGGTGTCGGTTTTCAGCTTGAACCTGCGCTCACCCGTCACGGCGCTGGGCGCCTCGCGCATGTCGTAGAGGTAGTAGCTGCCTGCCTTGAGCTGGTATTGCATGTCCATGGGTGTGTTCCTCTCTGTCGGCATTGTCGAGGGCGCACGGTGCGGGCAATGGCAGGTAAAACGGTGGGAAAGGGGCTCTTATCGGGAGCCGTTCGCCAGGGCCGCGCTGGTTTCTGTGCGCGTGCCATTGTGGCGGCGCCCCGGCGCCAGCGCGCGAAACTTGAGGGCGATGTCGTAACGAGTTGTGAGTGGGGTGTTTGGAGCGTCTGGGCTTTGGTTGCGCCCGGCCGTTGCGTTGCCCAAGGCGTATGCGACTGGCGCGGCCCACGCCAGAGCCGCCAAGCAAGGGCCGCCCCGCAGCGAGGGCTGCGTCCCTCTGCCCGCGCAGCGCAGCGCAGCGAGAGCGGGGGGACGGCGCACAGCGCCTCAGGGGGATGTCCCTGCTAGAAATCCACCAGGCTCAGCCCCAGGCTGAACACGGTGCGCTTGCGGTTGTAGTCGATCATGCTGTCGCCATAGCCGCTGAACAGCTGCGTGTGCAGGCGCAGGTTGCTCTTGCTGCCGAAAAGGCCCGTGCCCACCGTCTGCAGCCATTCCAGGCGCACCGAGCCCCGGTCGCTGCTCGACAGCGAGTGGCGCAGCGTGGCGCCCACGGTGTTGTCCTTGTTGACGTTCCAGAACGCCGACAGCTCGCCCCGGCCGACGTAGTCGCTGATGCCGGGGTTGTCGTCGCTGCCCGAGCTTTCGGGCACGCGCTTCCACAGGCGCGCGTTCACGCTGAAGCTGTTGGAAAGCTCCATGCCGGTCATGAGGTACACGCGGTTCCAGCTGCGCGACAGGGGCTTGCTCTGGCCGTTGGACTGGTGCACCAGGCCGATGCCGCTGTAGCGCCACTTCCAGCCGAACGGCAGCTGCGCCGTGGTGGGGTAGACGTACATGACCTCGGGCTCGTGGTCGGTGGCGCGGAAGGGGCGCGAGATCTGGGGCGTGAACAGCTGCCAGTACGACTGCTGCGAATAGCCGAACCACACGGAATCCTTGAGCGTGGGGTGGCCCTGCGTGAGCAGGCCCTGCGCGAGCTTGGTGCGCACCGACAGCTGGATGCGGTTCTCGGTGCGGCGGTAGGGCGTGGATTCGGTGGCCGAGTGGTCCGCCGCGTCGGACGTGGGCTGGCGGTTCACGTTGCTCGACGCCACCACCGACACGGTGATGGGCCGGTAGCCCCGGAAGCTGAAGGTGCCGCAGTCGCTGCCCGATTCCAGCTCCCAGAAGCGCGAGAGGTCGCTGTACTGCGGGTCGCGGCAGCCCTCGGTGCGGGCCACGTCGATGACGCGGGTGGCGGGCAGGGTGGTGTCCACGGGCGGCGGCACGGCCGACGCGGCGGCGGAGGCGCCCGGCGCATTCCAGCTTTGCTGGTCGGCGGCCCACTGGTCGAAGCAGGCCAGGCGCGCCTGGTTGTCGCTGGACAGGGCGGTGCAGCGGCGCCAGGCGCTCTCGGCGCCCCCGGCGGCCGAGGCGGTGGCGCCGGCCGGTGCGGCCGCCTGTGCCAGCGCGGCGCCGGCGGGCGCCAGCGCGGCGGCCACCAGCAGCGCCAGCGTGCGACGCGATGGCGCGGCGGCGGGCGTGGCGGTCCTGGTCACCCCGCCTGCCTGCGCAGCGCGAAAGGGGCCGATGGAGCTGAAGGGGTGGGGGTGGCGTTGTTCCATGTTCCGCGTATTTCCTTGCCGCACGATCCATCCACCACCTGGCCCGTCCAGGGGGTGCTGATGTTCATGCCGTTGATCGATTCTTCCAGGGTCGGGTCGCCGCCATCGGCGTCGCCGCTGACCGGCGCCGTGGTGCCGCCACGCTGCACGGTACCACGCACGCTGTGTGCCAGTGCGGCGTGGTGCCCCAGCTGCGGCGTGGCCGTGGCGCCCGGCGCGGGGGCCGGCGGCTCGGCCAGCCAGCGGCCCCGCAGGCGCGGGTGGCCCCTGTCCGCCGCGGCGGGGCACGCCGCCGTGGATTGTGGTTCATTTCGGCGGTGGGCGCTTGTAGGATAAGCGCTGATAGCTATCAAAATAAAAGCGGCCCCCCGCCGGGGCGCGGGGCGGGGGCGAGCGGGTGCCGGCCGGGGCATGGGGCGCCTCAGGCCGTGGGCGCGGGCTGGGCGGCCACGGCGGCGTTGGCCGCGCTCGTCGCCTGGGCCTTGGCGGCGAATTCGGCGCGCAGGGCCTTGAGCTTCTCGCGCGGGTCTTCGCGGGCGGTGGTCTTGTCCAGGCCCATCTCGGCGATGAAGCGGCTGGGCTGCGCGGCCACCATCTCGCGGCCCTTCTTGCGCCGCTTGGTCCAGCTCACGGCCAGCGTGCGCTGGGCGCGGGTGATGCCCACGTACATCAGGCGGCGCTCTTCCTGCAGGCGCTGCAGCGTGTCGTCGCTCACCTTCTGCTGGCGCCCCTCGTCGTCGTCGAGCTTGAACGGCAGCATGCCTTCGGTCACGCCCACCAGCACCACGTGCGGCCACTCCAGGCCCTTGCTCGCGTGCAGGGTCGACAGCGTGACCATGTCCTGCTCCTGCTCGCGTTCGCTGATGGTGGACAGCAGCGCGATGGTCTGCGACACCTCCAGCAGGCTCTTGGTCTCCTTGGCCACCACGGCGCCCGCCGTGTCGTCGATCTGGCCGCCCGCGCGCTGGGCCATCCAGTCGCAGAACTCCATCACATTGCTCCAGCGCGCGGCGGCCACCTTTTCGCTGTCCTCGTTGTCGTACAGGTGCTGCTCGTAGCCGATCTCCTTGAGCCACTCGTTCAGGAAGGTGCGCGACTCCTCGGCGCCATGCACGCGGCGCGCGCTGTACTCCAGGTAGTTGATGTAGCGGCCGAATTCATGCAGGCCGTCCATGGCCCGCTTGGGCACGGCCGCCGGCAGCATGCCGTTGAACAGCGCGCCGAACATGCTCTGCTTGTGCTGCGTGGCGAACGCGCCCAGCGCCGCCAGCGTGGTGTGGCCGATGCCGCGCTTGGGCGTGGTGATGGCGCGCAGGAACGCCGGGTCATCGTCGTTGTTGATCCACAGCCGGAACCAGGCGCACAGGTCCTTGATCTCGGCGCGGTCGAAGAAGCTGGTGCCGCCCGAGACCTTGTAGGGAATGTTGGCCTTGCGCAGCGCCTTCTCGAACGGCTTGGCCTGGTGGTTGGCGCGGTACAGGATGGCGAAGGCCTTCCAGTCGGGCGGCGGGTTGCTGGCCGCGCGCAGGCTCTGGATGCGGGCCACGGCGCGTTCGGCCTCGTGCTCTTCGCTGTCGGCGTCCACCACGCGCACGGGCTCGCCCTCGCCCAGCTCGGAGAACAGCGTTTTCGGAAACAGCTTGGGGTTGGGCCCGATCACGTTGTTGGCCGCGCGCAGGATGGCGCTGGTGGAGCGGTAGTTCTGCTCCAGCTTGATGACCTTGAGGTGCGGGAAGTCGATGGGCAGCTTCTTCAAGTTGTCCAGCGTGGCGCCGCGCCAGCCGTAGATGGACTGGTCGTCGTCGCCCACGGCCGTGAAGTGCCCGTTCTCGCCCACCAGCAGCTTGAGCAGCTCGTACTGCGTGGCGTTGGTGTCCTGGTATTCATCGACCAGCACGTGGCTCAGCGCCGCCTGCCACTTGGCGCGCACTTCGGGGAAGTCGCGCAGCAGGCGCAGCGGCATGCCGATGAGGTCGTCGAAGTCCACGCTCTGGTAGGCCGCCAGGCGCTCCTCGTAGCGCGCCATCAGCGTGGCGATGATGCGCTCGTTGTCGTCGGCCGCCTGGGCCAGCGCCTGCTCGGAGGTCAGGCCCATGTTCTTCCACTTGCTGATCACCCACTGCCATTGGCGCGCGGTGGCCATGTCGGTGGTGCCGCCCGAGGCTTCCTTCAGGATGCCGGTCACGTCGTCGGCATCCAGGATGCTGAACTGGGGCTTGAGGCCCAGCACCGAACCATCCTCGCGCACCATGCGCACGCCCAGGGCGTGGAAGGTGCACACCAGCACGTCCTTGGCGCGCCGGCCGATCAGGCCCTTGGCGCGCTCGCGCATTTCGGCGGCCGCCTTGTTGGTGAAGGTGATGGCGGCGATGCGCCTGGGCTCCATGCCCTTCTCGATCATGTGCGCGATCTTCTGCGTGATCACGCGCGTCTTGCCCGAGCCCGCGCCGGCCAGCACCAGGCAGGCCCCGTCGGTGTAGTGGACAGCCTGGAGCTGGGCGAGATTGAGACCGGCGGACATGGATGGAGGAAGAAGGAAAAAGCAGGAGAGGAAGAAGGGGCCGGGGGCACCCAGGGGCGGGCGTACCGCAGCGCCGCCGGAGCGCGCAATGATACCGGCGCGCTCCGGCGGGGCCGGGTTGCGCCGCGGCCGGCCCCGGCGGGGTCTGACAGGGGCCTGACGCCGCCCCCGCGCTGCGGGAAACCCCGCTAGGGACGGGATCGTCACACTTTGATACTACGCCCATCGGTTTTCGCCCGATCCGGGTGGCCGCGCCGTGACGAGTCCCACCATGCACCTTCCTGCCCCACTCCGCGCCCTTCGCCCCCTTCGCGCCCGGGCACCGCTGCAACCTGGTACCCGCCGGCGCCGCGGCCGTGGGGCCCTGGGCGCCGCCCTGCTGGCCTGCGCCGCCGCGCTGGCCCCGGCGCACGCGCAGCTGGGCAGCACCGCCCCGGTGCGTGTCGGCGTGGTCGGCCCGTTCACGGGGCCTTCGGCGGATTTCGGGGTGCCCATGCTCAACGGCATCAAGCTCGCGGTGGACGAGATCAACGCCGTGGGCGGCTACCTGGGGCGGCCGCTGGAGCTGGTCATCAAGGACGACGCCGCCAACCCGGACCAGGGCCGCAAGGTCTCGCAGGAGCTGCTGGGCGAGAAGGTGGTCGCCACCATCGGCTTTTGCAACACCGGCGTGGCGCTCAAGGCCATCGACCTGTTCCAGGAGGCCAGGAGCCCGCTCATCGTGCCGTGCTCCACGGGCACGGCGGTCACGGCCAGGTACCCGGCCGCCGACAGCTACATCTTCCGGGTGCAGGCCCGCGACGCGCTGCAGGCGCCCTTCATGGTGGACGACATCGTCAAGCGCGGCTGGGACAAGGTGGCCATCTTCGCCGACAAGACGGGCTACGGCGAGGGCGGCTACAACGACGTGGTGGCGGCGCTGGCGGCCAAGAACCTCAAGCCCGTGCACGTGGCACGCTTCGACCTGGGCGTGAAGGACCTCACGGCCGAGCTCGCGGCCGCCCGCGCCGCGGGCGCCAACGTGGTCTACAGCTATACCGTGGGGCCGGAGAACGCGACCATCGCCAACGGCAAGAAGGCGATGGGCTGGAAGGTGCCCCAGGTGGGCGCGTGGCCGCTGTCCTTCCCGTTCTTCCTTGAAGGGGCCAAGGACGCCGCCGAGGGCGCGCTCATGGTGCAGACCTTCATCGCCGAGCCGAGCAACGAGCGCCGGGCCTCGTTCCTGTCGAGCTACACCCGCAAGTACAACGGCAAGGTGGCCGTGCCCATGGCCGCGGCCAACGCGTACGACGCCACGTACCTGCTGATGTATTCCTTCCTCGGCATCCGCGACGGCAACCTCTCGGGCAAGGCCATCAAGGAATCGCTGGAGGGCAGGATGAAGACCTACTACGGGGTGGTGTCCACCTACGACAGGCCGTTCAGCGTGCAGGACAAGGAGGCCATCACCCGCAACATGCTGGTCATCGGCATGGTCAGGAACGGTGCCATCACCTTCGCCTACCCCGAGGACGCCAAGCGCAACCTGATCGTGCAGCGCAAGCAGTAGTGGCGCGCAAGGGCACCGCCGCGCCGGCGCTCGCGCCGTGCATTCGCCAGGGGTGATGGCCCCCGCCTGACTTTGCGCTGACCGCCGCCGGTGCCCGGCGACCGGCCGCACCGCGCAGCACGGACAATAGCCCCGTGCTCTCCGTCCTGCTCATCACCTTCCCCTTCTTCGCGCTCGTGCTCTGCGGCTACCTGGCCGCGCGGCGCGGCGTGCTGCCCCAGCCGGCCATCCCGGGGCTCAATGCCTTCGTGCTGTATTTCGCGCTGCCGTGCATGCTGTACCGCTTTGGCGCCAGCACGCCCATCGGGCAGCTGCTGGACCCGGCCGTGGCGGGCGTGTACGTGGTGTGCGCACTGGCCATGGTGGGCGGCACGGTGGCGCTCACGCGCAGCGCGCGCATCGGTTGGAACGACGCGGCCTTCGGCGCGCTGGTGGCCGCCTTTCCCAACACGGGCTTCATGGGGGTCCCGCTGCTCGTGGCCTTGCTGGGCGCGCAAAGCGCGGGCCCGGCCATCGTCACCATCGTGGTGGACATGGTCATCACCAGCTCGCTGTGCATCGCGCTGTCGCGGCTGGACGGCGCCGGCACCCACGGCGTGGGCGTGGCGCTGCGCAGCGCCTTCAAGGGCATGGCGACCAACCCCATGCCCTGGTCGATCGCGCTGGGCGCGCTGGCATCGGCCCTGCAGTTCACCCTGCCGGGCCCGGTCGACAAGACCATCGCCATGCTGGCCGATGCGGCCTCGCCCGTGGCGCTGTTCACCATCGGCGCGGTGCTGGCCCGCTCGCAGATGAACCAGCACGAGCAGGTGCCCGCGCGCGACTACGTGCCCATCGCGCTGGCCAAGCTGCTGGTGCACCCGCTGCTGGTGTGGGGCGCGGGCACGGCGGCCATCGCGCTCGGGGTGCCGCTCACGCCGTTCGCGCTCACGGTGCTGGTGCTGCTGGCGGCCCTGCCCAGCGCCAGCAACGTCTCGCTGCTGGCCGAGAAGTTCGGCGCCAACAACGGGCGCGTGGCGCGGATCATCCTGGTGTCCACGGCGCTGGCGTTCCTGAGCTTTTCGGCGGCGGTGGCGCTGCTGGCCTGATTGCTATATTTTCGATAGCTTTCAGCGCTTTCTGGTAAAGCGCTGGGGGCCAAAAAAACTTGAAATTCTGTGCCGCCCTTTACCTGGGGCGCATCCCCTGGCTCCGCCGCAGCCAGGCCCCGGTCGCCAGGAGCACCAGGCAAAGCATCGCCAGCGCCCAGGGCGAGTTGACGGGAATTTGGCTGGGCGCCACCTCTTCGAGCACGAGGTCGTCGTGGTAGCCCGCCGCGTCGAAGGTGAAGAAGCTGCCGGTCTTCAGCGCGATGGTCACCTGGCTCGAGGCGGCGGTGAAGGTGGCATCGAACGGCTCCCACTGGAACTGGAATACCCCGTTGAGCGCGAGGTTCGAGACGTCGCGGCGGGCGATCATCGTGTCCAGCGGGCCGGGCGCGGCGTCGATGGTGGCGGCCCCCACGGCGCCGTCGTAGGCCACGACCTCCCACCAGGTGGCGTTGCCGCCCGCATTGCCCGTCACGCCCCCTGACCAGGCGCCGCGCAGCCGGTACACCCGCCCGGGGGTCACCGCCACGGTCTGGAACAGGCCGCCGTGCGCATTGCCCGCGCCGCTGCCCTTCTTCTGCGCGTGCGAGGTGCCCGCACCCCCGAAGGGGCACTGGGTGGGCACCCAGATGTCGCAATCGTTGCTGTGGATCCAGGTGCCATCCCAGAAGCCCGGCGGCGCCGTCCAGGTGCTCCAGCCGGCCAAGCCGGCGTCGAAGTTGCCGTTGGTGAGCAGGTTCTGGGCGCGCACGGCGGTCCCCCCCGCGAGGAGGGCCAGCAAGATCAGGGCACGAACAATGGCGGTCATTGGCAGGCTTTCTGACGAGGGAAGGGGGAACGGGGCCGGTCGACGGGCCCTGGATGCCGGGTCCACCGGACCCGCGCAGCACAGCCACGCCCCGAGGCGCTGGAGTGCCAGGCCGCAGTATCTGGGGCAAGCCCACGGCATGCAAGTTTTATCGGGCCCGCGCGACCGTGGGCTGCCGATCGCGCCGGACAGGATCAGCGCCCTGGCCTCGAACGGATGGGTGTGGTCGTCCAGCATGCGCGCCCGCATCGCGCGTGACGGTCGGGGGGGCGCAGCGCCCGGGAAGGCCTTCATCCACGCCTGTCGCCGGCGAAACGTCCACTGTGGCGTGGTGCGCACACAATGCTATCGCCTGTGCCACTGCAGCATGGGCGTATCCATCCATTCATGAGGAGACCTCCATGCGTTTTGCGAAGCCTTGTTTTCGGAGCTGGCTGGCAGCGGCCGCCGTTCTTTCCGCCGCCGCCACCGCGCAGGCAGGCCAGGTGTTTGCCGACCAGGCACCCTCGGCCGCGCTGGGCCGCGACGTGAAGTTCACGGTGTATGTGCCCGACGGCTACCAGCCCGGCGGCACGGTGAACTATCCCGTGGTCTACCTGCTGCACGGCGCGGGCGGCGACGAGAACGAATGGCGCACCAAGGGGGGCGCGGTCGAGACCCTGGACGGCCTCATCAAGCGCGGGCTGATCCGCCCGTCGGTCGTGGTCATGCCCACGGCGGGCCCGGCGTCGTGGTGGGCCGACGGCGCGGCCGAGAAGGCGGGCACGGCCATCATGAAAGACCTGCTGCCCTACGTCGAGTCGCGCTACCGCGTGCAAAAGGAGCGCAGCGGCCGGGCCATCGGCGGCCTGTCGATGGGGGGCTACGGCGCGTTGAACCTGTCGCTGCGCAACCCCACGCAGTTCTGCGCCGCGGCGGTGATCAGCCCCGCCATCTATGACCCGCTGCCGCCGGACACCTCGGCGGCACGGCGCACCCCGCAGTTCGTGCGCGACGGGCAGTTTGACCCCGACACCTGGAAGTCGCTGAACTACGCGGCGGCGCTCGACGCCTACAAGGCGGGCACGCCGCGTGTGCCGATGTGGATCGTCTCGGGCGACCACGACTATCTGGGCATCGCTCCCATGTCGGCCACCCTGTACTGGCGGATGTACCAGATTCAGCCCAAGCAGGTGGAGCTGCGCGTGATCGACGGCGACCACGAGTGGCTGGTGTTCCGCGACGCGTTGCCCGACGCCCTGCAGTACGTGGACCGGCAGTGCCGCCAGGGGTGACCGGATGGCCTGCGCGCACCCCGGCCCGGAATCCGCCGGGTGCGAGGATGCGCGGGGCGTGGCGGAATTTGCTATCAATTAAATAGCTATCCGCGCATGTCCATCAAGCGCCAGGGCCATGAAGCCCCTGGATCTTGAGCCTAGATCACCAGCGGGTCCACATCCACCAGCCAGCGCACCAGCCCCTTGTGCGCGGGCTGGGCGCGCGTGGCCTGCAGCACCGGCTGCCAGGCGGCCAGGAAGCGCTGCAGCGCGGCGCGGCTCGGGCTTTCCATCAGCATCTGGGCGCGCTCCACGTTGGCCACGCGCTGGATGGTCAGCGGCACCGGGGGGAACAGCGTGACCGCGTCCAGCCCCGGCAGGCCGGCGGCATGGGCGGCGGCCGTGGCGGCGGCCAGGAAGCCCTGGGCCACCTCCTGCGTGCGGGCATCGGCGCGCACCAGGGCCTGGTAGGCGAACGGGGGCATGGCGGCTTCCTCGCGCTCCTGGAGCTGCTGGGCGGCGAAGGCGGGGTAGTCGTGGGTGCGCAGCGCCTCGTACACCGGGTGCTTGGGGTGGTAGCTCTGGATCCACATCTCGCACTGGGTGCCCTGCGCGGCCATGTAGGCGGCGTCGCGCCCCGCGCGGCCGGCGGCCTGCATGAGCAGCGCGAACAGGCGCTCGGGCGCGCGGAAGTCGCTGCTGAACAGCGCGCCGTCCGGCTGCACGGCCGCCACCAGCGTGATGCGCCGGAAGTCATGGCCCTTGGCGATCATCTGCGTGCCCACGAGCACATCCACCTCGCCCGCGTGCACCTGTGCCAGCTGGGCCTCCAGCGCGCCCTTGGCCTTGGTGGTATCGGCGTCGATGCGGGCGATGCGCGCGGGCGTGCGGTCGGGCCGCAGCACCTCGGACAGCAGGGTGGAGAGCTGCTCCTCCAGCTGCTCCGTGCCCCGCCCCATGGAGTGGATGTCGGGGCTGCCGCAGGTGGGGCAGGCGCGGGGCACGCGCACGGTGTAGCCGCAGTGGTGGCAGCGCAGGGTGCGGTCGGCCTTGTGGAAGACCTGGTGGGCGCTGCAGTGCGGGCAGTCGCTTTTCCAGCCGCAGTCGGCGCAGTGCAGCACGGGGGCGTAGCCGCGCCGGTTGAGCAGCACCATGCTCTGCTCGCCGCGCGCCACGCGTTCGGTGATGGCGGCCAGCAGCGGCGCGCTGAAGATCGCGCGGCGCGGCTGCTGGTTCATGTCCACGCGGCGCACCCGCGCCAGGGCGCCCGCGCCGATCCGGCTGGGCATGGCCAGGCGCGCGTAGCGCCCGCCCTCGGGGTCGTCCGGCGTGGGCGGGCGGCTGGCGTGCCAGCTTTCCAGCGAGGGCGTGGCCGAGCCCAGAAGCACCTTGGCGCCCTGCTCGCGCCCGCGCCAGATGGCCAGGTCGCGCGCGGAGTAGCGGGCGCCCTCCTGCTGCTTGTAGCTGGGGTCGTGCTCCTCGTCGACCACGATGAGCTTGAGGCCCGGCATGCTCGCGAACACCGCCATGCGCGTGCCCAGCACGATGCGCGCGGCGCCGCCGTGCGCGGCCAGCCAGCTCTTGAGGCGCTGGGGGTTCGTCATGCCGCTGTGCAGCGAGACGACGGCCCCCGCGCCGAACCGCGGGGCGAAGCGGGAGACGAAGCGCTCCTCCAGCTGGGGCGTGAGGTTGATCTCGGGCACCATCACCAGCGCCTGCGCCGCCGGGTCCGCCTCCAGCATCTCCTGGGCGCAGCGCAGGTACACCTCGGTCTTGCCGCTGCCGGTGCTGCCGAACAGCAGGAAGGGGCCGGATTCTGAAGAAATCCGGGCCCTGGCGCTTTCCTGTTCAGCGGTGAGTGCTATTGTTTGCATAGCGTCCGTGGTGTCCCCGGCCGCCTTCGCGGGGCGGCGCAGGCGGCGGGCCAGCTGCTCGGGCCGCAAATCGCGCAGCTGGGGCGGCAGGGCCGCCAGCGCCACTTCGCCCAGCGCGCGCTGGTAGTAGCGCGCGGCAAAGGCCACCAGGCGGCGCCAGGGCAGGTCCAGCGGGGCCACGCCCTCCAGCACGCCCGCGATGGGGCGCAGGGTGGCCCCCTCGGGCAACTCGCCGGTGCCCTCGGCCGCGTCCCACACCACGCCCAGCACTTCGCGGCTTCCGAGCGGCACCCGCACCAGCGTGCCGGGCGGCAGGGCCTGGGGGCTGGCGTAGCTGAGCAGGTCCCCCACGCCGCTGTGGGACGGGGTGTGCAGCGCGACGTGGACGATGGCGAGGGAGGCGGACACGGACGGGAGCGAGTTACAGAGGCTTGTGGAGGCGGTGTGGAGGTTCGGGGGCTAAGTGCTTGATTTGTTGGGGCGAGCGAGTAATCCCGTCTTTCTGTGGATAACTTTGTTGACATCCTGCCCCGGCACCCTGCCGACCCGCATGAATACTGGGCCTGAACAGATTGCACACAAAATCGGCAGCTCCAAAAAATCCTTATGAATCAATCATCTGAAGGATTTTCGGTACAAATTCTGTGCTAAGGCTGCCGGGCCCGATTATGTTGCGTCGCATCAAGATTTGTGTGCATAAGTCGAACATCGATCGGCCGTCAAGGCCCGGGGAAGCCCCAAAATTGTGCTAGCCGCCCCATTCCCTGCTGAGGCCTTCCTGCGATGTAGGCCGCAAGTGCTTGATTTGCCTCAGGTTTTGCGAGAAATCCAGAATTTCTGTGGATAACTTTGTTGATATCCCCTGTGTTTGGCGTGCAAGCCCTTGTGCCGCCGTGCTTTCGCCGGAATGCCCGCAAAAAAAGCAGTCCTGCTACATCCTTTGAAATCAATGACTTACGTGCTGGTTGAGAATATTTCCGTTCGGGCCTGCCCGGCGTGCCGCGCCGCGGGGACGGCGCGGGTCCTGCGCCAGTTTTGTGCATAAGTCAGGCCTTCGGCCGCACGGACTGGCTGGAAATGCGCTCGCGCGGCCGGGCATTGTCGCAGGGCGCGGCGGGCGGCCCTGAGGTCGCTTTGCTTCAAGACGGCGGGCAGCGGCCTCGCCAAGATGCCGCCATGGCTTCCTCCTCCTCCTCCCACCCCCCTTTCCCCGCCGAGGCGGCTCCCACGCTGGAGCGCGATGGATTCATGCTGGCCCGGCTGGACGACGTGGTCCAGGCCGCGCGCTCCGACAGCCTGTGGTTCATGACCTTTGGCCTGGCCTGCTGCGCCGTGGAGATGATGCACGCGGCCATGGCGCGCTACGACCTGGACCGCTTCGGCATCATCCCGCGCTCCAGTCCGCGCCACAGCGACCTGATGATCGTGGCCGGCACGCTGACCAACAAGATGGCGCCCGCCATCCGCAAGGTCTACGACCAGATGCCCGAACCCCGCTATGTGATCTCCATGGGCTCGTGCGCCAATGGCGGAGGCTACTACCACTACAGCTACTCGGTGGTGCGGGGCTGCGACCGCATCGTGCCGGTGGACGTGTACGTGCCCGGCTGCCCGCCCACGGCCGAGGCGCTGCTCTACGGCATCCTGCAGCTGCAGGGCCGGATCCGGCGGCCCCGGGTCATCCCGCGCTAGCACCGGCTAGCGCCGCGCGCCAGGCGCCGCTGGCATTTGCGCGGGCCGGCGCAGCAGCCAGTCCGCGTCGTCGGCGGGCTGTTGCGCGTGGGTCCTGAGCGCCGCGGGGGAGCGCTCGTAGAGCGTGCGTGCCTCGCGGCTGAAATGGGCCTGGTCGGCGTAGCCGTGCCGCAAGGCCGCGTCGACGACGCTCGCGCCCGCGTCGCGCATGGCCAGCAGGGCGTGTTCGGCGCGCAGCATGCGCTCGACCTCGCCGGGGCGCAGGCCGGTGATCTGGTGCGCGCGCCGCTGCAGGTGGCGGGGCGTCCAGCCCAGCTCCCGGGCGAGGGCCTGGCGCGCCGGGCGCTCCCAGCGCCCCTGCAGCACGCGCAGCCAGGCCGCATGCTGCCGCGCCACGGCGGCCCAGCGGGGCGCCAGGAACGCCTCGCACAGGGCCATGCGGGCACCGTGGCCGGGGGCGGCGTGCATCGCCTCGAGCCAGCAAAGCCAGTCGGCGCGCCCGGGGCCGGCGGGCAGCCAGTCGCGCGCGTCCTGCACGCGGTCGGTGAGGGGCTGCAGGTCCTGCCCCGTCAGCAGCGCGAGCGCGCCGGGCTGGAAGGCCAGGCAGAAGAAGTCGCCCGCGGGTTCGGAGGTGGAGTGGTAGGCGTGCCGGTGCGCTCCCGAGAGCGCCGTGCGGGGCAGCCATTGGTCCGTGGCCTGGCCCGCGCATTCATGCAGGTGCACGGCGCCGCGCACCAGCCAGAGGATTCCGGGGTACGGGCTGGTCGGCACCCGCGTGTCGCGCGGAGCGCCGGCGGGCAGCGCGGCCAGGTCGCGCCAGATGTAGGCGCGCACGCAGCCGGCGAGCGCGGGCGGGGGCGCCAGCAGGGCCGATGCGGGCAGTGCCGCCATCGCTGGTGACCGGTTCAGCCCTGGCGCTGCGCCCGGGAGTGGCCGTGCACTGCCTCGACCAGCGCGGCCACATGCTCGGGTGGCGTGAACTGGCTGATGCCGTGGCCCAGGTTGAAGATGTGGGTGGGGCCGGTGGTGGTGGGGTCGGTGTGCGGCGTGCCGAAGCTGTCCAGCACGTGGCGCACCTGCTGCGCGATCTGCGCGGGGGGCGCGAACAGCACGTTGGGGTCGATGTTGCCCTGCAGCGCCTTGCCGGGGCCGCCGGCCTGGCCGCCGACGATGGCCCGGGCCTTGCCCAGGTGGGCCGTCCAGTCCAGGCCCAGCACCTCGCAGTCGATGCCCTTCATGTCTTCGAGCCAGATGCCGCCGCCCTTGGTGAAGACGATGCGCGGCACGTCGGTGCCGTCCACGCCGGTGCGCTTCAACTGCGCCAGCACGCGCGTGGTATAGGCCAGGCTGAACTCCTGGAAGGCGCCGTCGGCCAGCACGCCGCCCCAGCTGTCGAAAATCATCACGGCCTGGGCGCCCGCGTCGATCTGGGCATTCAGGTAGGCGGCCACGCTGTCGGCGTTGATGGCCAGGATGCGATGCATGAGGTCGGAGCGGCTGTACATCAGGCTCTTGACGAGGCGGTAGTCGTCGCTGCCCTTGCCCTCGACCATGTAGCAGGCCAGGGTCCAGGGGCTGCCCGAGAAGCCGATCAGCGGCACGCGGCCGTTCAGGGCCTTGCGGATGCTGGTGACGGCGTCAAACACATAGCGCAGCTTGTCCATGTCCGGCACGGCCAGCTGTTCCACAGCGGCTTCGTCGCGCACCACCTTGGCAAAGCGCGGTCCCTCGCCCTCGGCGAACGAGAGCCCCAGGCCCATCGCGTCGGGCACGGTGAGGATGTCGCTGAACAAAATGGCGGCATCCAGCGGAAAACGCTCCAGCGGCTGCAGGGTCACTTCGGTGGCGTAGTCCACATTCGTGGCCAGGCCCATGAAGCTGCCCGCCTGGGCGCGCGTGGCCTTGTATTCCGGCAGATAGCGGCCCGCCTGGCGCATGAGCCACAGGGGGGTGTAGTCGGTGGCTTGGCGGCGGCAGGCGCGCAGGAAGGTGTCGTTGGAGAGGGGTGCAAAGCTCATGCACCGATTGTCGCAGGGTGGGCGGAGGCTCGGCTGATCTGTGCCAAGGGCGCGCCTCTGCCAGCGCCATCGTGGAACCGGCTTTGCCGGGCCACGGGTGGCGTCCCCCCTCAGGGGGAAGACGCGAAGCGGCTCAGGGGGGAGCTATCTCTCGGCGATGTAGTGCGACATGCGCACGACCTCGCCGGGCGCCAAGAAGGCCCGCACTTCCGTCTCCAGCGCCTGGTCGGCCATGGTGGCGCGGGCGCGCTGGTGCAGGTAGTCGGCCCAGGATTCGACGATGAAGCGCTCCACGTAGCGCGAGGGTTCGCCCAGGTCCTTGTACACGCGCCAGAAGGTGGCGCCGTCGCGCCGGCGCGGGGCCTTCATCTGGCTGATGGTGTCGAGGAAGGCGGCGTCGGTGCCGGGCGCGATGCGGTAGCCCACCTCCACGGCCACGGGGCCCGCCTCGGGCAGGGGCTCGGCCTCGATGAACAGCTCATCCCAGGGGGTGGCCTGCGTCACCTCGTGCAGCGCGCCCATGCGCAGCGGCATGGGGCGCGCCAGCAGCAGGCCCACGCCCATGAGCGCGGCGGCCACGTACAGCGTGGGGGCCAGGCCCATGATGTCGGACGCCGCGCCCCAGAACGCCGAGCCCATGGCGAACGCGCCCAGCGCCGCCACCATGTGCATGGCCACGGCGCGCGAGCGCACCCACTGCGGCGCGCTGGCCTGCGTGGCGGTGTTGAAGGTGGACATGGCCGACATCCATGCGGCCCCGGCGAACAGCATCGCGATGTAGACCAGCCAGGCCATCTTGGTCAGCGCCGCGACCAGCATGGCCATGGCGAACACCACCCCGCCCGCGCCCACGATGGCCTCCATGCCAAAGCGCGCGCGCAGGCGCCCCAGCACCAGGCCCACGGCCACGGCCCCGGTGCCCAGGCAACCCATGAGCAGGCCGAAGCCCTGTGCGCCCGTGCCCAGCTGGCGCTGGGCGATCACCGGCAGCAGCGCCCACAGGGCCGAGCCCGCCGCGCTGAAGGCCATCACCCGCACCAGCTGCGCGAGGATGATGCGCGAGTGCCAGGCAAAACGCAGGCCGCTCAAGGTGCCGCCCCACAGGCGTTCGGCCGGCAGCTTGGACGGGGGATGGGCCTTGGGCGGCCAGCGGCGGATGGACTGCCACATCACCAGCGTGGTGGTCACCGTGACGGCGAACACCCAGCCCGCGCCCAGCTGGGCAAACACCAGGCCGGCCATCGTGGGGCCCACGGCGCGCGCGGCGTTGTAGGCAATGCTGACGGCGGTGATGGCCTGCGGCCACTCGTCGCGCGGCACGGGGTCGATGACCGAGGAGTTCCATGCGGGCGTGAGCACGGCCGTGCAGCAGCCGCACACGAACACCAGGAACAGCACCGACGCCGGGCCGCCCCAGCCGCCCAGCACCAGCAGCGTGAGCAGCGCGCTGGCCCCCACCTGCGCCAGCAGCGCGCCGGAGATCAGGCGCCGCCGGTCGGTGGTGTCGGCCAGCACCCCCGCCGGCAAGGCCAGCAGGAACATGGGCATGAACACAGCCGTCTGCACCAGCGCGGCCAGGAACGAGGAGCCCGTGAGCTCCACCATGAGCCAGGCCGCCGCCATGGTCTGCATGCCGCTGCCCACGAAAAAGATGCCACCGCAGATCCACAGCCCCCGGAACGCGGGTTGGCGCAAGGGGCTCCACAAAGAGGTTGGGTGCTGGGACATGAAAGGTGGTCTGCGGGGGGCGTCGTGGTGGGGCCGTCGGGCGGGAGAGACTCGGCTGGGCGGGCGCGCGGCCGCTTTTCGGCTGCGGCGGCATGCGGGATGGAAGGATATCGCCTCATCCCTGTTTTGGGGCGGTGCCGGCGGGATGCCCCTCAGTCGGTGTGCCGTCCGCCCCGCAGCCGGTAGGTGCGCGGCACGTCGGTGCGCGCCGCGACCAGCGCCTCGGCGCGCTGCTGCATGTCGGACAGCGCATGGTCCAGCGCCCGCACATCCGGCGCTTCCAGGCCGGCCAGCAGTTCCTGGTTGAGCGCCTTCACCTGCGGGAACAGCCCGTCGTGCACCGCCTGGCCCGCGGGCGTGAGGGTCAGCACGGCCTGGCGCCGGTCGCCGGGCATGGCGTCGCGGGTGATGAGTTTCTTGGCCAGCAGCGAGGTGACGGCCCGCGAGGTGCGTGCGCGGTCCAGTCCCAGGCGCCGGGCCAGCTCGGCCGGGGGCATGCCGGGGTGCTGGGCCAGCATCATGAGCAGGCCCCACTCGCGCCGCGTGACGCCGTAGCCGCCCTCGCACAGCCGCACCACCAGGCTGCCCGCCACGGCGAGCAGGCGGTTGAGCCGGTACATCAGCAGGTCGTTGGCGGCCTGCGGGTCGGTCAGGCGGTGGCCGGGCGGTGCGGGCATCAGGGTATTTCCGGGCGAGAATTGATTAGATCAATTGATTGTGTGGCCAATACAGTGCGCCCATCAACCTCACCACCTGCGCGGCCGCGCAGGGCCCATGCCCTTGCCCTGGAGATATTTCGACCATGTGGAAACCCCTTGCCTTTGCGTTCGCCGCCGCGCTTGCCCTGTCCGCGTCCCTGGTCCAGGCGCAGGAGACGCCCCTGCGCATCGTGGTGGGCTATGCGCCCGGGGGCGCCACCGACCGCGTGGCCCGCATCGTGGCCGACAAGCTGGGCACCAAGCTCGGCACACCCGTGATCGTGGAGAACAAGACCGGGGCGGGCGGCCGCCTCTCGGCCCAGGCCGTGAAGGCCGCGCCCGCCAACCAGCCCACCCTGCTGCTGGCCAACCCCGCCGTGATGCTGGTGGCGCCCCTGGTGTTCCCCGATGCGGGCTATGACCCCGAGCGCGACTTCCGTCCCGTGAGCCACGTCAACAGCTACGAGTTCGGCGTGGCCGTGGCCAGCGCCGTGCCCGTGAAGGAGCTGCCGCACCTGATGGCCTGGCTGCGCGCCAACCCGGACAAGGCCAACTTCGGCGTGCCCGCCACGGGCAGCCTGCCGCATTTCTTCGGGCTGATGGTGGGCGATGCCGCCAAGGTGCGCGCCGAGGTGGTGGGCTACCGGGGCTCGGCGCCGCTGCTCAACGACCTGCTGGGCGGGCAGGTGCCCGTGGCGTTCGACACCTTCGACACCCTGCTGCCCCAGCACGAGGCCGGCAAGATTCGCATCCTGGCCGTGTCGAGCGCCAAGCGCAGCCCGCTGGACCCGAAGATTCCCACCTTCAAGGAAGCCGGCATGGACCTGGCCGCCACCGGCTGGAACACCTTCTTCGCCCCGATGAGCATGCCCAAGGCCCAGGCCGAACGCCTGGCCGGGCTGATCGTGGAGGTGATGAAGGACCCCGACACCCAGCGCAAGTTCGAGACCGCCAAGATGGAACCCGTGGTGGCGACCATGGCCCAGACCGATGCCATGCTCAAGGCCTACCGCGCGCAGTGGGCGCCGGTCGTGCAGCGCTCGGGCTTCAAGCCTTGACAGGAAGCACCCCCTGAGCGGCTTTGCCGCTTCCCCCTCGAAGGGGACGGCGGCCTTGCTGCGGGGCGGCCCTTGCTTGCCGCCCCTCGCCTCGGCCGTGCCTGTTGCAAAGGCAATGGGCGCGGTTTAGTGAAACTGGACTTCGAGATGACCATCAAAACCCGCCCCAACATCATCTTCATCGTCGCCGACGACCTGGGCTATGCCGACCTGGGCTGCTACGGCGGGCGCGAAGCGGCCTTCGGCCCGGTCTCGCCCGTGCTCGACGGCCTGGCCGCGCAGGGCTTGAAGCTCACCCAGGGTTATTCCAACTCGCCCGTGTGCTCGCCCACGCGCTTCGCGCTGATGACGGCGCGCTACCAGTACCGCCTGCGCGGCGCGGCCGAGGAGCCCATCAACAGCAAGAGCCGGGGAAGCACCACGCTGGGCCTGCCGCCGTCGCACCCCACGCTGCCCTCGCTGCTGCGCGCGGGCGGCTACCGCACGGCGCTGATGGGCAAATGGCACCTGGGCTACCCGCCGGCCTTCGGGCCGCTGCAGTCAGGCTACGAAGAGTTCTTCGGCCCCATGTCGGGCGGGGTGGACTACTTCACGCACTGCAGTTCCAACGGCACCCATGACCTGTACCTGGGCGAAGAGGAAAAACAGCAGGACGGCTACCTCACCGACCTCATCACCGACCATGCGCTCGGCTACGTGGAGCGCATGGCGCCGGGCGCACAGGCCGGCACGCCGTTCTTTCTGAGCCTGCACTACACGGCGCCCCACTGGCCGTGGGAGACGCGCGATGACGGGGCGCTGGCGCAGGAGGTGAAGGGCAACCTCTTCCACCTGCATGGCGGCAACATCGAGACCTACCGCCGCATGATCCACCACATGGATGAAGGTATTGGCCGCCTGATGGACGCGCTGCGCCGCCACGGCATCGAGCGCGACACGCTGGTGGTCTTCACCAGCGACAACGGCGGCGAGCGCTTCTCGGACAACTGGCCCCTGGTGGGCGGCAAGATGGACCTGACCGAAGGCGGCATCCGCGTGCCGTGGATCGCCCACTGGCCCGCCGTGATCGCACCGGGCGGCGTGAGCCCGCAGACCTGCATGACCATGGACTGGTCGGCCACGATGCTCGATGCGGCCGGCGTGGCGGCGCATGGGGACTACCCGCTCGACGGCCGCTCGCTGATGCCGCTGCTGCGCGATGCCGCCCTGCACGATGCGCCGCCCCTGTTCTGGCGCATGAACCACCGGGGCCAGCGCGCCATGCGCCAGGGCGACTGGAAATACCTGCGTGTGGACGGCAACGACTACCTGTTCGATCTGTCGCAGGACGAACGCGAGCGCGCCAACCGGGCTCCCGTGGAACCCGAGCGGCTGCGGACGATGCGCGCGGCCTGGGAGGCATGGAATGCGTCCATGCCCGCGATCCCGGACGACGCGACGGTGAGCCTGGGCTACTCGGTCAAGGACATGCCGCAGCGGTGACGGGCGGCCGGCGGGGCTGTCGGCTATGGTGTGGGGGGCGCATGCCATCCGCCCGCCTTCCTTCCGAATCCATGCCTTGAAGATGCCCCCGTTGACTTCCTTTCCCCTGCGCGCGCCCATCGCCGTGTTTCTGGCGGGGCTCGCGGCCGCGCTGCACATCGGCAAGATCCCACCCGCCATCACCGTGCTGCGGGAGACGCTGGGGGTCTCGCTGGTCGAGGCGGGCTTCCTGCTGTCGGCGGTCCAGCTGGCGGGCATGCTGCTCGGCGTTCTGGTGGGGGCGCTGGCCGATGGTTTTGGCCTGCGGCGCAGCATGCTGTATGGGCTGGGCGTGTTGTGTATCGCCAGCCTGGCGGGCGTGGGGGCCCGCCATCCGGCGGACCTGCTGGCATTGCGGGCGCTGGAGGGGCTGGGTTTCCTGTGGGTTGTGCTGCCGGCGCCCAGCTTGATGCGGCAGCTGGTGCCCGCTGCCAGGCTGCCCGCCTTCATGGGGCTGTGGGGTGCCTACATGCCCGCCGGCGTTGCCCTGGCGCTTCTGGCGGGGCCGGTGGTCATGGGGCTGTGGAGCTGGCAGGCCTGGTGGGGTCTGCTGGGTGTGCTGGCGGGCTGCGCGGGGCTCTGGCTGGCCCTCGCCGTTGGCCCGGATGCGCTGCGCGCCACCGTGGCGCGGCCGCGCACGGACGCGCCGTCTCCCGCGGTGGTCCTTCTGGCGCGGCGGCTGCGGCTCACCCTGGCCAGTCCCGGGCCCTGGGTGGTGGCGGTGGCGTTTGGCATGTACTCCTGCCAGTGGCTGGCCGTCATCGGGTTTCTGCCCTCCATCTACATGCAGGCGGGCGTCAGCGGCGTGGCTGCCGGTGCGCTGACCGCACTGGCCTGCGCGGCCAACGTGGTGGGGAACCTGGGGGCCGGTGGCTTGATGCGGGCGGGTTGGCGCACGCACCGTCTGTTGTCCCTCGGTTTCGGCGGCACGGCATTGGCCACGGTGGTGGCCTTCAGCCCCTTGGCGGGGGATGGCGCGGTTCTTCGGTTCGCTGCCGTGGTGGCGTTTTCAGCGGTGGGCGGGGTGATTCCGGCCACCTTGTTTGCCCTGGCGGTCCGGGTGGCGCCCAGCGAGCACACGGTGTCCACCACGATGGGCTGGGTGCAGCAGTGCTCGGCCTGTGGCCAGTTCCTGGGCCCGCCGCTGGTGGCCTGGGTGGCGGGCCTGGCGGGCGGCTGGCATTTCACCTGGGCGGTCACCGGCGTGGCTTCGGTGGTGGGCCTGGGGCTGTCGTGGTGGGTACGTCGGCAGCACCCGGCCTGAGACCGCAAACATGTCCTGGCGGAGCGGGCAGGGGCCGCGGCGCCCCGCCACCTGCCGCCCGCCCGATCACGCTGCCGCAGCGGACCCCGCCTGCACATGCTCGCGCCGCTGCACGATCACGAAGCGGTCGGCCACGAAGGCCAGGTTGGTGTAGCTGGCGTTGGCGGCCGGGTTGCCCCCCGTGGCGTGGTAGTCCGAGAACGAGGCCGACTGGTTCACGAACACCCCCTGCGTGAGGTTGATGGACAGGGCCACGCGCGTGCGCCGGCCCAGGGCGATGGCGGCGTCGATGTAGGCGCGGTCGGTGGAGTACACGCCCAGGGTCAGTGCGCCATGCGCGCGCAGCGTGGCCTCGGCCACCTGCAGGCTGGCGGCGCCCGAATCGGTGGCCACCAGGTAGGACACGGGGCCGAAGCATTCCTGGCCGTAGATGGCGCTGTCGGCCTGCTCCAGCGCCACGATCACGGGCGTGTGGATCTGTGCGTTCGCGAACTCGGGGTGGGGCAGGGCGCGCGAGGCCAGCACCAGGTGGCCCTGGCCGCTGGCCCGCTGCATGCGCGCCACGGTCTCGGGCGAGCCCACGGCGCCCAGCACCGAGGTGGCCACGCGCGGGTTCGAGGCCAGCTCGGTCACGGCGGCGGCGAGGTCCGCGCACACCTGCTCGAAGCTCTTGTGCCCTTCGTCGGTGGCGATGCCGCCGCGCGGCACCAGGAGGTTCTGCGTGGTGGTGCACATCTGGCCGCTGTACAGCGACAGCGTGAACGCCAGGTTGCGCAGCAGGGCCGCGTACTGGTCGGTGGATTCGAGGATCACCGTGTTCACTCCGGCCATCTCGGCATACACGCGCGCCTGGCGGGCGTTGTCGATGAGCCAGCGGCCGAACTGGTTGCTGCCCGTGAAGTCGATGCTGGCCACCGCGCTGTGCGTGGCCAGGGCCTGGGTGTCTTCGGCGCGGGGGCTCAAGGCCAGGGTCACGGTGTTCGGGTCCAGCCCCTGCTCGGCCAGCACCTCGCGCAGGATGTTCACCGAGATCGCGGCCGGCAGCACGGCATGGGGATGGGGCTTGACGATGACCGGGTTGCCCGTGGCCAGCGCGGCGAACAGGCCGGGGTAGGTGTTCCAGGTGGGGAAGGTGGCGCAGCCGACCACCAGCGCGACGCCGCGGCCCACGATCTCGTAGTGCTTTTGCATCACCAGCGGCGGGTTCTTGCCCTGGGGCTTGTCCCACAGCGCCTCGCCGGGCACGTCGGCCATGGCCTTCCAGGCGTAGGCGATGGCTTCGAGCGCGCGGTCCTGGGCGTGCGGGCCGCCGGCCTGGAAGGCCATCATCGGGCCCTGGCCGGTGGTCAGCATCACGGCGTGGGCGATCTCATGGCTGCGGCGGTGGATGCGCATGAGCGCCTCCAGCAGCACGCCCACGCGGCCTTGCGCGCCCAGTGCCTGCCACGCGGGTTCGGCCGCCTGGGCCGCTGCCACCAGCGCGTGCACGTCGCAGTCGGGGTAGCGCACATCCAGCGCCACGCCGTAGGGCGAGCGTTCTGTCGCCAGCCGGCCCTGTTCACCGGGCTGCTGCAGCGGGAAATCCTTGCCCAGCAGGGCGGCCACGGCCGCCTGGCCGTCGGCCTGGCCGGTCTCGCCATAGACCTTGGGCGAGGGCGATTCGGGGAAGGGCGTCCAGTGGCCGCGCGTGGCCAGTGCGTCCAGGGCGCCATCGAGCAGGGCACGGTGCGTATCGAACAGGGGCATGTATTTGTCTCCGTTAAGGGTTTGCCCTGAGGGGTTTGACTTGTGTCAGGGTTGTGGAAAGTTTATTCTCTACCGAACGGTCGGTCAATAATGTTTGCGGCCGATCAATACAACGTTTCCCCACTTTGGTAGGCAGGAGCATCCATGTCTGAACCCCTTGTCCTTGTGACGCAGTCGGGCGCCGTGCAAACACTGGCGCTCCACCGGCCCGCCGCGCTCAACAGCTTTACCGCCGAGTTGCATGCGCAACTGCTGGACGCCCTGGAGGCCGCTGCGGCTAACACCGAGGTGCGCTGCGTGGTGCTCACGGGCACGGGCCGGGCCTTCTGCGCCGGGCAGGACCTGGCCGACCCGGCCGTGGCGCCCGACCTCACGCCCGGCGCCGCGCCCAAGGACCTGGGTGAAGTGATCGAGAAACTCTACGGCCCGCTGTGCCTGCGCATCCGCAGCATGCCCATCCCCGTGGTGGCCGCCGTCAACGGCGTGGCCGCCGGCGCGGGCGCCAACCTGGCGCTCTCGTGCGACCTGGTGCTGGCTGCGCGCTCGGCCAGCTTCATCCAGGCCTTCACCAAGATCGGGCTGGTGCCCGACACCGGCGGCACCTGGCTGCTGCCGCGCCTGGTGGGCCGTGCGCAGGCCCTGGGCCTGGCGCTGCTGGGCGACAAGCTGCCCGCGGCCGATGCCGAGCGCCTGGGCCTGATCTGGCGCTGCGTGGACGATGCGGCCCTGCAGGACGAAGCGCAGGCCCTGGCCCAGCGCCTGGCCGCCATGCCCGTCAAGGCGCTGGTCGCCACGCGCAACGCGATGGATGCGGCGGCACTGATGGACTACGGCCAGGCCCTGGCCCGTGAGGCGGCCGTGCAGCGCACGCTGGGCGCCTCGGCCGACTACCGCGAGGGCGTCGAGGCCTTCATCGGCAAGCGCGCTCCCGTGTTCAAAGACCGCTGAGCGACCCATGGATTCCTCGACCTCCCCACTGGACCCCCAGGCCATCGCCGAGCACGTGCGCACCGGCATGCTCGCCAACGACCGCGCCACGCAGGGCCTGGGCATCGCCATCACGGCCATTGCACCGGGCCGGGCCACGCTCGAGATGACCGTGCGTGCCGACATGCTCAACGGCTTTGCCATCTGCCACGGCGGCTTCATCACCACGCTGGCCGATTCGGCGTTCGCCTTCTCGTGCAATGCGCGCAACGACATGACCGTGGCCTCGGGCCTGTCCATCGACTTCCTGGCGCCCGCGCGCGAGGGCGACCGCCTCACCGCCGTGGCCACCGAGGTCTCGCTCGCCGGCCGCACCGGCGTCTACGACGTGAACGTGCACAACCAGCGCGGCGAGGCCATCGCGGTGTTCCGCGGCCGCTCGTACTGCATGAAGGGCAAGCACACCGTGCCGCTTGCCGATGCCGCCGGCCGCTGACCCCATCACCATTACAGGAGACATCCATGGCCGTGCGCCACCCCGCTCCAGGCGACCTGGAGCCCATCGAAACCGCCAGCCGCGATGAAGTCCAGGCGCTGCAGCTGCAGCGCCTGCGCTGGACGCTGCAGCACGCCTACGACAACGTGCCGCACTACCGGCGCGCCTTCGATGCCAAGGGCGTGCACCCGTCGGACCTGACGCAGCTGTCCGACCTCTCCAGGTTCCCCTTCACCGTCAAGAAGGACCTGCGCGACAACTACCCCTTCGGCATGTTCGCCGTGCCGCGCGAAAAGGTGGCGCGCATCCATGCCTCCTCGGGCACCACGGGCAAGCCCACGGTGGTGGGCTACACCCTGAAGGACATCGACACCTGGGCCGACCTGGTGGCACGGTCCATCCGCGCAGCGGGTGGGCGCGCTGGCGACCTGATCCATGTGGCCTATGGCTACGGCCTGTTCACGGGCGGCCTGGGCGCGCACTACGGCGCCGAGCGCGCAGGCTGCACGGTGATCCCCATGTCGGGCGGCCAGACCGAAAAGCAGGTGCAGCTGATCCGCGACTTCGGACCCAGCATCATCATGGTCACGCCGTCCTACATGCAGGTCATCAACGAGGAATTCGTGCGCCAGGGGCTGGACCCGCGCGAGAGCTCGCTCAAGGTCGGCATCTTCGGCGCCGAGCCCTGGACCGAGGCCATGCGCCGCGAGATCGAGACCAAGGCCGGCATCGACGCGGTGGACATCTACGGCCTGTCCGAAGTGATGGGCCCGGGCGTGGCCAGCGAGTGCATCGAGAGCAAGGACGGCCCCGTGGTCTGGGAAGACCATTTCTACCCCGAGATCATCGACCCCGAGACGGGCGAGGTTCTGCCCGACGGCCAGGAGGGCGAACTCGTCTTCACCTCGCTGAGCAAGGAGGCGCTGCCCATGATCCGCTACCGCACGCGCGACCTCACGCGCCTCTTGCCGCCGACCTCGCGCGCTTTCCGCCGCATGGGCAAGATCGTGGGCCGCTCGGACGACATGCTCATCATCCGCGGCGTGAACGTGTTCCCCACGCAGATCGAAGAGATCGTGCTGCAGAACGAGAAGCTGTCGGGCCAGTACCAGATCCTGGTGGCGCGCGACGGCAACCTCGACCAGGTCACCGTGCGCTGCGAGTTGCAGCCCGGCGTGGCCGACGGCGAGCGCCCCGACCTCACCGGCTGGGTGCAGCACCGCATCAAGACCCTGGTGGGCATCACCTGCCAGGTCGAGGTGCTGGCCACCGATTCCATCGAACGCACGCTGGTGGGCAAGGCCCGCCGCGTGATCGACCAGCGCCCACGCTAACCCTTCACGAAAGGACGACACCATGTACACCCAGGCCATGGACACCATGGGCAAGGACGGCGGCGACGCCGGCAACAAGGCCCTGCGCAGCGCCGAGGAGATGCAGCGCCAGGAGGCCTTCGACGCGCGCATCGACGCGGGCGAATTCATCGAGGCCAAGGACTGGATGCCCGACCACTACCGCAAGACCCTGCTGCGCCAGATCAGCCAGCATGCGCACTCGGAGATCGTCGGCATGCTGCCCGAGGGCAACTGGATATCGCGCGCGCCCACGCTCAAGCGCAAGGCCATCCTGCTGGCCAAGGTACAGGACGAGGGCGGCCACGGCCTGTACCTGTACGCCGCGGCCGAAACCCTGGGCAGCTCGCGCGACCAGATGCTGGATGCGCTGCACACCGGGCGCGCCAAGTACAGCTCCATCTTCAACTACCCCACGCTGACCTGGGCCGACATGGGCACCATCGGCTGGCTGGTCGATGGCGCGGCCATCATGAACCAGGTGCCGATCTGCCGCTGCTCGTACGCGCCCTACGCGCGGGCCATGGTGCGCATCTGCCGCGAGGAGAGCTTCCACCAGCGCCAGGGCTACGACGCGCTGCTCACCATGATGCAGCAGGGCACCGACGCCCAGCGCGCCATGGTGCAGGACGCGGTCAACCGCTGGTGGTGGCCCTCCATCATGATGTTCGGCCCGCCCGATGACCAGTCGCCCAACTCCGCGCAATCCATGCGCTGGGGCATCAAGCGCGTCTCCAACGACACGCTGCGCCAGAAGTTCATCGACGCCACCGTCGAGCAGGCCAAGGTGCTGGGCGTGACCCTGCCCGACCCCGACCTGCAATGGAACGAGGAGCGCCAGGCGCACGACTACGGCGCCATCGACTGGAGCGAGTTCTGGCGCGTGATCGGCGGCGACGGCCCCTGCAACGAAGAGCGCCTGGGCGCCCGCGTGAAAGCCTGGGAAGACGGCGCCTGGGTGCGCGAAGCGGCCCTTGCGCACGCGGCCAAGTACGCGCCGGTGAAGGCTGCCGCCTGATATCACCGCAAAGAATTTGAATAAAAAAAGGCCTCTAGCGCTTATCCATAAAGCGCTAATAGCTATCAAAAAGTAGTGCAACGCATTTAACGAATGTCCGGAAACCCCATGAGCACCAACGCCCCTTCTGACGCCGCGACCTCTGCGACCGCCACCGAATGGCCCCTTTGGGAGGTCTTTGTGCGCAGCAAGGCCGGGCTGGACCACAAGCACTGCGGCAGCCTGCACGCCGCCGACCCGAAGATGGCCATCCAGCTGGCGCGCGACGTCTACACCCGGCGCCAGGAAGGCACCAGCGTCTGGGTCGTGCGCTCCGACCAGATCGTGGCCAGCGACCCCGGCGAGAAGTCCATGTACTTCGACCCGGCGCAGGACAAGGTCTACCGCCACCCCACCTTCTACGTGCTGCCCGAGTCCGTGGACCACATGTGAGCGCCACTGCCATGCAAGCCACCAGCATCCACACCAGCCAGGACCCGGCCGTGCAGTACCTGCTGCGCATCGGCGATACCTGCCTCATCCTCGCCCAGCGCCTGTCCGAATGGTGCGGCCACGGCCCCGTGCTCGAAGAGGACATCGCCCTGTCCAACATGGCGCTGGACCTCGTGGGCCAGGCGCGCGCCGTGCTCACCCGGGCCGGGCAGATCGAAGGCCGTGGCCACGACGAGGACCAGCTGGCCTTTTTGCGCGACGAGCGCGACTATGTCAACGTGACCCTGGTGGAGCTGCCGCGCGGTGACTTCGCCTTCACCGTGGTGCGCAATGCCATGGTGGCCACCCTCTTCAAGCTGCTGTGGGAGCGCCTGGCCACCTCCAGCGACACGGAGCTGGCCGCCATTGCCGGCAAGGCAGTCAAGGAGGCGCGCTACCACCAGCAGCATGCGGCCGACTGGGTCGTGCGCCTGGGCGACGGCACGGCCGAATCGCGCCGCCGCACCGAAGCGGCCCTCAAGGCGCTGTGGCGCTACACGCCTGAGCTTTTCGTGGTCGATGCGGTGGACGAATCCGCCCAGGCCACCGGCCTGGGCCCGCGCTGGGCCGACCTGCAGGACGCCTGGACCGGCGAGATGGCACAGATCCTGGCCGCTGCCAGCCTGGCCACGCCCCAGGCATCGGCGTTCCGCAGCACCGGCAAGCAGGGCGTGCACAGCGAGCACATGGGCTACATCCTGGCCGAGATGCAGTACCTGCAGCGCAGCTTCCCCGGGGGCGTGTGGTGAGGGTGGCCGAAGCCATCGACCGTCCGGCCACAGCGGGCATTCCCGACGCACGCATTGCGCGCGCGTGGGAGGTGCTCGACGGCGTGCCCGATCCCGAGGTGCCCGCGGTCTCCGTGTGCGACCTGGGCATCGTGCGCGACGTGCGCCTGGCGGGCGATGGCCTGGAGATCGTGCTCACCCCCACCTACTCGGGCTGCCCGGCCACCGAGGCCATCGAGCGCGACGTGCTCGCCGCCATCGAGGCGGCAGGACTGGGTCCGGCCCATGCCACGCTGCAGCGCGCCCCGGCCTGGACCACCGAGTGGATCACAGAGCGCGGCCGTGCCCGCCTGCTGGCCTACGGCATCGCGCCGCCCGGCCCGCTGCCTCCGGGCACCGAGGTGCCGCTGCGCTTCATGCCGCGTGCCAATGCCGCCGCCCCGGCCCTGGCCTGCCCGCGCTGCGGCAGCCTGCAGACCGAGCGGCTCTCGGCCTTCGGCTCCACGGCCTGCAAGGCGCTGTACCGCTGCATGGCCTGCCGCGAGCCCTTCGAACATTTCAAGCCCTTGTGAAGCACCCGCCTTCGCCCCCACACAAGACACCGACATGAGCGTCATCTTCCATCCCCTGCGCGTGCGCGCCATCGAGCCCGACACGGCCGAGGCCGTCATCGTCTCCTTCGACGTGCCGCCCGAGCTGCGCGAGGTCTTCGGCTTCACCCAGGGCCAGTACCTCACCCTGCGCACCGACATCGGTGGCCAGGACCTGCGCCGCTCGTACTCCATCTGCGCCGGCGTGGACGACGCCGAATTGCGCGTGGGCGTGCGCAAGGTCAACGGCGGCGTGTTCTCCAACTGGATCAACGCGCAGCTCAAGGTGGGCGACACCCTGCAGGTCATGGCGCCGCAGGGCCGCTTCTTCGTGCCCATCCAGGCTGCCGCGCAGCGCCACTACCTGGGCATCGCGGGCGGCAGCGGCATCACGCCCATCCTGTCCATCATGAAGACGGTGCTGGCGCGCGAACCCGGCAGCCGCTTCACGCTGATCTACGGCAACCGCACGCTGCAGTCCACCATGTTCAAGGAGGAGATCGAGGACCTCAAGAACCGCTACCTCACGCGCCTGGTGCTGCACCATGTGTTCTCGGCCGAGCAGACCGACGCGCCGCTGAACATGGGCTTCGTGAACAGCGAGAAGCTCGCCGAGTTCCTGAAGGCGCTGATCCCCGCGCAGAAGATCGACGAGGCCTTCATCTGCGGCCCCTTTCAGATGAACGATGAGGCCGAGGCCGCGCTGCTGGCCGGCGGCGTGCCGGCCGAGCGCATCCACGTGGAGCGCTTCGGCGTGGCCCTGCCCGCAGGAGGGCAGGTCGGCGCGGTGGTGCACGAGGCGCTGCCGGGCGATGCCAAGACCTCCCGCATCGCCATCGTGCGCGATGGCCTGCGGCGCGAATTCCCGTTCTCGGGCGAGCAGGCCAGCATCCTCGATGCGGCCTCGGCCGCCGGGCTGGAGGTGCCGTTCTCGTGCACCTCGGGCGTGTGCGGTACCTGCCGCGCCAAGTGCGTGGAGGGCGAGGTGCGCATGGAGCGCAACTTCGCGCTCGACAAGAACGAGGTGGCCGCCGGCTTCGTGCTCACCTGCCAGTGCCGGCCGCTGTCCGACAGCGTGGTGCTGTCGTTCGACGAACGCTGATGGTCGCTATGACGGCATCCACCGCTGCACACGGTGCCTGGCATCGGCAAGGAATGGGCCGCCGTGGGCCTGCGGTGCCCCCGGATGCGGCAAGATGGCGCCCCTTCACTCCAGGATGCAAAGGAAAACTGCCCATGGCCCGAGGACGCTCCCCCGGATACGACGACCAGCGCGAAATGATCCTCCGCCATGCCGCCGAACTGTTCGCACGCCGCGGCTATCCCGCCACCTCGATGAACGAGGTGGCCGAGGCCTGCGGCCTGTCCAAGCCCACGCTGTACCACTACTTTCGCGACAAGTACAACCTGCTCGTGCACATCGCCGACGGGCATGTCTCGCGCCTGCAGGCGCTGGTGGAGGAGGTCGAGGCCCAGCAGCTCGCGCCCGAGGCGCGGCTGCGCGAACTGATCCACCGCTTCGTCGAGGAATACGCCGAGGCCCAGCACGCCCACCGCGTGCTGACCGAGGACGTGCGCTTCCTGCAGCCCGAGGACAGCGAGCGCATCCTGGGCAAGGAGCGCGCCGTGGTGGCCGCCTTCGCCACCGCGCTGGGGCAACTGCGCCCCGACACCGATGCCGCGGGCCTGACCAAGGCGCTGACCATGCTGCTGTTCGGCATGATCAACTGGATGTTCACCTGGCTCAAGCCCGACGGCGAACTCGACTACGGGACCATGGCGCCCATCGTTGCGGACCTGTTCTTTGGTGGATTTCCTGCCGTCCGAATGCCCATTGAACCGGCCCAAAGACCCGCGCGTCCATGACAATGGCCACGCACGTTCACCACCGCGTACCCGATACCGGCCGACAAGAGCCGGAACAGCGCTGAATCTTCCTTGCTTGCCTGCGCTGACAACACCATCCTTTCTTTTCCACAGGAGACAAACGCATGAAAAAGACCCGCTTCGCACAACTCGCGCTCGTGGCCGCAGCCGCCGCCATGGCCTGCGGCGCTGCCCTGGCCGACATCACCGTCGGTGTCACGGTGTCGGCCACCGGCCCGGCCGCCTCGCTGGGCATTCCCGAGAAGAACACCATCGCCCTGATGCCGCGCACCATCGGCGGCCAGAAGGTCAACTACATCGTGCTCGACGACGCGTCGGACACGACCACCGCCGTGGGCAACACGCGCAAGCTGATCAGCGAAAGCAAGGTCGACATCATCCTCGGGTCGAGCACCACGCCCAATTCCCTGGCCATGATCGACGTGGTCGCCGAGGCGCAGACGCCCATGATCTCCATGGCCGCCTCGGCGCGCATCGTCGAGCCCATGGACGCCAAGAAGAAGTGGGTCTTCAAGACCCCGCAGAACGACATCATGATGTCGCTGGCCATCGTGGACCACATGGCCAACGCCGGCGTGAAGACCGTGGCCTTCATCGGCTTTGCCGACGCCTACGGCGAAGGCTGGTACCAGGAGTTCGGCAAGGCCGCCGCCATCAAGAAGATCCAGATCGTGGCCAACGAGCGCTATGCGCGCACCGACACCTCGGTGACGGGCCAGACGCTGAAGATGATCTCGGCCAAGCCCGACGCCGTGCTCATCGCCGGCTCCGGCACGCCGGCCGCATTGCCCCAGAAGGCGCTCAAGGAGCGCGGCTTCACCGGCAAGGTCTACCAGACCCACGGCGTGGCCAATGCCGACTTCCTGCGCGTGGGCGGCAAGGACGTGGAAGGCACCTTCCTGCCCTCCGGCCCGGTGCTCGTGGCTTCGCAGCTGCCCGCCTCGCACCCGGTGAAGAAGTCGGCCAGCGCCTACGTGGCCGCCTATGAGGCTGCCCACGGCAAGGACAGCGTTTCCACCTTCGGCGCCCATGGCTGGGATGCCGGCGTGCTGATGGCCGCCGCCGTGCCCGTGGCCCTGAAGAAGGCCAAGCCCGGCACCGTGGAATTCCGCACGGCCCTGCGCGATGCGCTGGAGCAGATCAAGGAAGTGCCCGGCGCGCACGGCATCTTCAACATGTCCGAGAACGACCACCTGGGCCTGGACCAGCGCGCCCGCGTGATGGTCAAGATCGAGAACGGGACCTGGAAATACATTCCCTGACCCCCTGAGGCGCTGCGCGCCTTCCCCTCCAAGGGGACGCCACCCGTGGCCTGGCGAAGCCGGTTCCACGGTGGCGCTGGTCTGGGGCGCGCCGGTTTCATGGTGTCCGTCTCTTCGGCGAAGAGCTGTCTGGAAATGCCATGAAAATGGCCTCTGGAGCTTACTGGTAAAGCGCTGGCAGCTATTAAATTGGTAGTAAGCGCTGGTCGACCTGCTTCTCAAAGAAAGCTGAATATGGATTTGCAGATTGCCCTGCTGCTGGGGCAGGACGGCATTGTCAATGGCGCCATCTACGGACTGATGGCGCTGGCGCTGGTGCTGGTTTTTTCCGTGACCCGGGTGATCTTCATCCCCCAGGGCGAGTTCGTGGCCTTCGGGGCGCTGACCATGGCCATGATGCAGGGCGGGCGCATTCCCGCCACGCTGTGGCTATTGCTGGGCATGGCCGCCGTGGTGCTGGTGGTGGAGGTGGTGCGCTTTCAGCGCGGCAGCCCGGTGAACTGGCCTGCCACCGTGGTCTGGTGCCTGGTGCTGCCGCTGCTGGCCACGGCGCTGATCCTGGGGCTGCGCCCCACCTCGCTGGGCATGCAGGCGCTCACCACGCTGATCCTCATCACGCCCATGGGGCCGCTGCTGTACCGCCTGGCGTATCGCCCGCTGGCCGATGCCACGGTGCTGATGCTGCTCATCGTCTCGGTGGCGCTGCATGGCGTGCTGGTGGGCCTGGGCCTGCTGTTCTTCGGTGCCGAAGGGTCGCGCACGCCACCGTTCTCCGAGGCGCGCTTCGACCTCGGGGGCATCCCCGTCTCGGGCCAGTCGCTGGTGGTGCTGGGCGTCACGCTGGCGCTGGTGATGCTGCTGTTCCTGTTCTTCGGTCGCTCCATGGTGGGCAAGGCGCTGCGCGCCACGGCCCTCAACCGCGTGGGGGCGCGCCTCATGGGCATTCCCACCGAACTCTCGGGCGACGTGAGCTTCGCCCTGGCCGCGCTGATCGGTGCGGTCTCGGGCCTCTTGATCGCCCCGCTCACCACCGTGTACTACGACACGGGTTTCCTGATCGGCCTCAAGGGCTTCGTCGCGGCCATCGTGGGCGGCCTGGGCAGCTACCCCATGGCGCTGCTCGGGGCGCTGATCGTGGGCCAGCTGGAGGCCTTTGCATCGTTCTGGGCCAGTGCCTACAAGGAGGTTCTCGTGTTCACGCTGATCGTTCCCGTGCTGTGGTGGCGCTCGCTCAACAGCCGCCATGTGGAGGATGAGGAATGACCGCGCCCGTCAAGACAGACATGGGTGCCGGCACACACGATGCAGGCACATCGCGCGGCATCGCCACGCGCACCCAGCTGACGCTGGCGGCCGTGGCGCTGCTGGCCCTGTGCTGGGGCTTCCTGCCCGACTTCACCGTGGTCGTGCTCAGCTACATCGGCCTGTACGCCATCGTCGCGGCGGGCCTGGTCATGCTCACCGGCGTGGGCGGCATGACCTCCTTCGGCCAGGCGGCCTTCGTGGGCGTCGGGGCCTATGCCACGGCCTGGATCTGCACGGCGCCCGCGTCGGTGCAGGCGCTCTCGGGCCTGGTCGGCATGGCCGGCCTGCCCTGGGTGGGGCTGGTGCTGGGCCTTGTGATCACCTTCGCGGTGGCCTGGGGCCTGGGCTCGGTCACGCTCAAGCTGTCGGGCCACTACCTGCCGCTGTGCACCATCGCCTGGGGCCTGTCGCTGTACTACCTGTTCGGCAACATGGAATTCCTGGGGGGGCAGACCGGCATCACCGGCGTGCCGCCGCTCGTCGTGGCGGGCTTCTCGCTGGCCTCGCCGCGCGCCATCGGCGTGCTGATCTGGGCGGTGCTGCTGGTGTCGCTGTGGCTGCTGCACAACCTGCTCGACTCGCGCGAGGGCCGCGCCATCCGCGCGCTCAAGGGCGGGCGGGTGATGGCCGAGTCCATGGGCGTGGACACGGCGCGCTACCGCATCAAGCTCTTCGTGCTGGCGGCGCTGCTGGCGGCGATCTCGGGCTGGCTGTATGCGCACCTGCAGCGCTTTGTCAGCCCCACGCCGTTCAACCTCAACATCGGCATCGAGTACCTGTTCATGGCCGTGGTCGGTGGCGCCGGCCACCTCTGGGGCGCGGTGCTGGGCGCCACCCTCATCACCCTGCTCAAGGAAAAGCTGCAGGACGTGCTGCCCTCGCTGCTGGGCACCAGCGGCAACTTCGAGGTCATCGTCTTCGGCCTGCTCATGGTCTTCGTGCTGCAGCGCTTTGCCGACGGCCTGTGGCCCACGCTGAACCGCCTGAGCGAGCGCTGGCTGCGCCGCGAGGCGCCGCGCGCGGTGCGCGAGGCTGCACAGCTGGGCCAGCGTACCTTGCCCGCGCCCGGCACGGTGCTGCTGCAGGCACGCAACGTGACCAAGCGCTTCGGCGGCCTGGTCGCCAACAACAATGTCTCCATGGACGTGAAGGCCGGCGAGGTGCACGCGCTGATCGGGCCCAACGGCGCCGGCAAGAGCACCTTCTTCAACATGATTTCGGGCGTGGACGACGCCACCGAGGGCGAGGTGCGCCTGGTGGACCAGGCCATGCTGCGCCGCCCCTCGCGCGCCTTTGCCCGCCTGGGCATGGCGCGCACCTTCCAGCACGTGCGCCTCTTGGGCCAGCGCAGCGTGGTCGAGAACGTCGCCCTGGGCGCGCACCAGCGCGCCCACCGCGGCTGGATCGCCTCGATGCTGCGCCTGGACCGCGCCGAGGAAGCCGCCCTGCTGGCCGAGGCCCGCCGCCAGATCGAGCGCTGCGGCCTGGGTGCCCATGCCGACGCGCCCGCCGCCTCGCTGGCCCTGGGGCAGCAGCGCATCGTCGAGATCGCGCGTGCCCTGGCCGGCCAGCCGGCCATCCTGCTGCTCGACGAACCCGCCGCCGGCCTGCGCCACCTGGAAAAGAAGGCCCTGGCCGACCTGCTGCGCCAACTGCGCGCCGAGGGCCTGGGCATCCTGGTGGTGGAGCACGACATGGAGTTCGTGATGAACCTGGCCGACCGCATCACCGTGCTGGAGTTCGGCACCGTGATCGCCGAGGGCACGCCTGCCCAGGTGCAGAGCAACCAGCGCGTGCTCGATGCCTACCTGGGCGGTGCCGACGACGACCTGCCCGCCGCTGCCGCCACCGAAGGAGCCCGCGCATGACCGCCTTGTTGCAACTGCAGGACCTCTCCGTGTCGTACGGCCCCGTGGAGGCCGTCCACCAGGTCCGGCTCGATGTGAACGAGGGCGAGATCGTCACCGTCATCGGCCCCAACGGCGCCGGCAAGACCACGCTGCTGTGCGCGGCCATGGGCCTGCTGCCTGCCACCGGCTCCATCACCCTGGCCGGCGAGCGCATCGCCCGCCCCAGCGTGGAAGCCATGGTGGCGCGCGGCGTGGCCCTGGTGCCCGAAAAGCGCGAACTCTTTGGCGAGATGTCGGTGGAGGACAACCTGCTGCTCGGTGGCTTCTCGCGCTGGCGCAAGGGCCAGCGCGACCAGGCGCAGCGCATGGAAGAGGTGTTCGGCATCTTCCCGCGCCTGCGCGAGCGCCGCGTGCAGCTGGCCTCCACGCTCTCGGGCGGGGAGCGGCAGATGCTGGCCATCGGCCGTGCGCTGATGGCCCGCCCGCGCCTGTTGATGCTCGACGAGCCCTCGCTGGGTCTGGCGCCGCTGATCGTGCGCGAGGTGCTGCAGGTGGTGTCCTCGCTGCGCCAGCATGGCGTGTCGGTGCTGCTGGTGGAGCAGAACGCCCGCGCCGCCTTGCGCGTGGCCGACCGCGCCTATGTGCTGGAGATGGGCGCCGTGGCGCTCACGGGCGCCGCGCAGGACCTGCTCAACGACTGCCGCATCATCGACACCTACCTGGGCATGGGAGGGGCGGCGCACGCCCGGGCCGAAGCCCATTGAGCGTCCCGAGGACCGCCGCGCAGCGCAGCGACCGTCCTGTTTCGCCCTTTCGCAGGCCTTGGGGCTGCGGAAGGGCTTTTGCGTTGTGAAGATCCATGAATACGACAGGAGACAAAGCATGAAGACAGGCGTTCAGCCAGGGTTGGCACGCAGGGCGTTTTTGCGTTCGGGTGGGGCATTGGCCGCGGGGCTGGCGGGCACGGCCTGGGCCCAGGACGGCGCGGGCGTGACCGACAGCGAGATCGTGATCGGCCAGTCCTGCCAGCTGAGCGGCCCGCTCGCGGCGCTGACCAGCGAGGTGCGCCAGGGCGCGGCCCTGTATTTCGACCATGTGAATGCCTCGGGCGGCGTGCGCGGCCGCAAGATCCGCGTGGTCGCCATCGACGATGCCTACGACCCCAAGAAGGCCGCCGAGAACACGAAGAAGCTGATCGACGAGGACAAGGTGCTCGCGCTGTTCCAGTACGCGGGCACCCCGCCCGCGCTGGCCGCCCTGCCGATCGCCGAGGAGCGCGGCGTGCCCTTCATCGCGCCGTTCACGGGCTCCGACGGCCTGCGCCAGGCCAGCAGCCGCTACGTGTTCAACATCAAGGCAGGCTATGCGACCGAGCTCGATGCCACCGTGAAGCAACTGGCCTCGGTGGGCATCGCGCGCATCGCGGCGGTCTACCTCAACAACCCCTTCGGCACGGGCGGGCTGGCCTCGGTCGAGAAGTCGGTCAAGAACCACAAGGTGGAACTCGTGGCCCAGGCCCCGCTGGAGGTGGATGGCTCGAAGATGGCGGACGCCGTGACCTCGGTGGCCAAGGCCACGCCCCAGGCCATCATCGTCATCAGCGCGGGCAAGCCCAGCGTGGATTTCGTCGATGCCTACCTGGCGGCCGGGCACCGCTCCACCTTCTACATGCTCTCGGTGATCAGCAACGCCCAGCTGGTCAAGGCGCTGGGCGAGCGCGCGCGGGGCGTGGTGGTGTCGCAGGTCGTGCCCTCGCCGTGGAACCAGAGCATGCCGATCTCTCGCGAGTTCCAGACCCTGGCCAAGGCCAAGGGCATCACCGAGTACACCTTCAGCCAGATGGAGGGATTCATCTCCGCCCGCTTCCTGGTCGAGGCGCTGCAGCGCGCCGGTGCCAAGCCCACGCGCGCAGGGCTGGTGCAGGCCATGGAGTCGATGAAGAGCGTGAACCTGGGCGGCTACCCCGTGGAGCTGTCGGCCACGCAGCACAGTTCGGGCAAGTTCGTGGATCTGCTCATGATGGGCCGCGACGGCCGGTTCACGAAGTAGGAGCGACTCAAAAACTCTTCTGGGCGTCGTTGCTGCGTCTTGTCGTACTAGAGCCTGTCCACGGCCTTTTACGGGGATGCGCATGCAGTCCACGGTGCGTCCGTCTAGGCGCGCGCCGCTGCCCATGCCGGTGGCATGGGCAAGGTGGGCAACGACGAGGGGTGGGGCGTGGGCTGCATGCCCTTCGGGTTGCCACCTCCGGCAGGCCCATGCGGCGTTGCCCATCCTTGATGGACATGCGTCCATCTGCGGTGGGCGCCTTGCCTGATCCTCCCGGAGGAGGCAACGCAACCCCGTAAAAGGCCGTGGACGGGCTCCGACTGCCTGCGACACAGCGCCTAGCCAGAACCGCTTCGCTGAGCTTTTGAGCCGCTCCGAGGCGGGGCCCGCTGCTCAGGAGTTCAGCAGCGCGCCGCCCTCGGAGGACTCCAGCAGGCGCGTGAGCAGCGGGTGCATGACCTTGCGCGCGTTGTAGATCAGGTGGAACTGCTCCTGCACGTCGGGCGTGGCGCCCACCTGCACCAGCCCATGGGTTTGTTGCAGGTGCGCGCCCACCGACACGGGGGCCGGCATCACACCCATGCCCGTGGCGGCAAAGGTGCTGAGCAGGGCGCTGTCCTCGAACTCGCCCGCAATGCGTGGGCGGATGCGTTCGCGCTCCAGCCAGTGGTCGATGCGCGCACGCATGGCCGCATGGTCCGTGGGCAGCAGCACGGGCACCACGGCCAGGCTCTGCGGAAACTGCCGCGCCGCCGCCTCGGCCCACACGGGTGGGGCATACCAGGCCACGGCGCTCGTGCCCAGCAGCTGGCTGGTGGTCTTGAGGGCCGGGTTGGGCGGCGCGGCGCGGTCGGCCAGCACCGCGTCGAGCTTGTGCAGCGCGAGCTCGCCGAGCAGCGGCTGGAACTCCCCCTCGTGGCACAGCAGGCGCAGGTGGGGCTCGTCGAGCACGGGCGTGAGCAGCCGGTGCATGGCCAGCTTGGCGATGCCGTCCGAGATGCCCAGGTTCAGCCGCAGCGTCTGGCCGCTGGCGGCCTCGCGCACGCGGTGGGTCAGCTGCTCGCCCAGGGCAAAGATGTGGTCGGCCTCGTGCAGCGCGGCCACGCCGGCCTCGGTGAGCACCAGGCTGCGCCCCTCGGTGCGCAGCAGGCTGGTTCCCAGGGCCTGCTCAAGGGAGCGCACCTGCGCGCTGATGGTCTGCACGGCCATGTCCAGCCGCTCGGCGGCGCGCGCGATGCCGCCCTCCTTGGCGACCACCCAGAAGTAGTACAGGTGGCGGTAGTTGAAGCTCTGGCTCATGGTCTTGCGTATCCCAGTGCGTTGAAGGGGTATCGGTGCAGGAACTGGTTGGTTCGTAAAAACCGAACAAATAGTACCGTGAAGGCAGGTTTTTAAGATGCAAAAGCATCCCTACAGTGCGGGCTTGTCCTGAATGCCAACCCATTGCACCGGAGAGAACCCATGCGCCACGCCGCACCCCTTCCCCTGTCCGCCCCGACCCCGGGCCTGCCACCCCTGCCGCGTTCGCGGCGCTGACGCCGTCGCGCGAAGGAGCAAGACTTCATGGAAACGATCGGAACCTGGTGGATGTGGGCGGGCTTTGCCGTCTTCGTGGTGGTGGCCATCGGCATCGACCTGCTGGTGATGGAGCGCCAGGGCGCGCACAAGGTCACGATGAAGGAGGCCGTGCGCTGGAGCCTGCTGTGGTTCTCGCTGGCCTTCGTGTTCGTGGGCATCCTCTGGTGGTACCTGGACGGCAGCCAGGGCCGCGAGGTGGCCAACACGGTGTCGATGCAGTTCATCACCGGCTACCTGGTGGAAAAAAGCCTCTCGGTGGACAACATCTTTGTGTTCCTGATGCTGTTCAGCTATTTCGCCGTGCCGCCGCAGTACCAGAAGCGCGCGCTCATCATCGGCATCATCGGCGCGATCGTGCTGCGCACGCTGCTCATCCTGGCAGGCGCCTGGCTGCTGGCCACCTTCCACTGGCTGCTGTACGTGTTCGGCGCGTTCCTCGTGGTTACGGGCGCCAAGATGTGGTTCGCGGCCGGGCAGGAGCCCGACATCGCGACCAACCCCGTGCTCAGGTTGCTGAAGAAGCGCATCCGCATCACCGACCAGTTCGACGGCGAAAAGCTCTCCACGCTGGTCCAGGGCGTCAAGCACTACACCCCGCTGTTCGTGGTGCTGGTGCTCATCGGCACCACCGACATCATCTTCGCGGTGGACAGCATCCCGGCCATCTTCGCCATCACCAGCGACCCGTTCATCGTGCTCACGGCCAACATCTTCGCCATCCTGGGCCTGCGTGCGCTGTACTTCCTGCTGGCGGACCTGGCCGACCGCTTCCACCTGCTGGCCTATGGCCTGGCCCTGGTGCTGGTGTTCATCGGCGGCAAGATGCTGCTCATCGACCTCGTGAAGATTCCGATCGGCTACGCGCTGCTGGTCACGGCATCGCTGATCGCGGGTTCGATCTTCCTGTCGCTGCGCAACTCGGCCCCGGGCGCCCACAAGCCCCTGGCATCGCCATCCAAGGACTGAAGGGAGTAGGAGACCATGCAATTGCTCGATGCCATCATGCTCTGTGTGCTGGTGGGCCTGGTGGGGGCGACGGTGACGGCGTACCGCGCCGGCAATGAGCGGCGGGACGTGCGCCTGCTGGCGGGCCTTGCCGCCCTGTGGGGCGCCGGCACGGCCGCGGCCCTGGCGTGGAGCTGATCAGGGTGGTGATGCAGATGCTGTGCACCCTGCGCCGCTGGCTGCGCGGCCTGGAACCCCGGGCCCGCGTGCACCTGGACCGGGGCTGGCTCGCCCGCTTGCGGCCCTGGCTGGAGCGGCGCGAGCTGTTCCGCTTTCAGCGCCAGCCGCTGGCGCGCGGTGTGGCGGCCGGCATGTTCTGCGGGCTCATTCCCGGCCCGCTGCAGATCCCCGGCACCCTGCTGGTGTGCGCGTGGCTGCGCGGCAACGTGGTGGCGGGCGGCGTGGCCACCTTCTATACCAACCCGTTCACCACCGTGCCGCTGTATGCCCTGGCCTTCTACCTGGGCGCGCTGGTGATGCCCGGCACGCAAACCCTGCCGCCATGGAGCAGCGTGGCGCCGGGCGGCGATTTCTCCGTGCAGGCGATGGCGGCCTGGATCCAGGCCCTGGGCACGCCACTGCTGGTCGGCCTGCCCACGCTGGGATTGCTGCTCGCGGCGCTGGGTTACGCCGTGGTGCAGGTGCTGTGGCTGGCCCCCGCCCTGCAGCGCAAGCGCCGGCTGGCGCGCTGCCGCTCAGCCGCCGCGTAACGGACGAATCGGCGCTGCTCGCTTTCCGAAGCGCGAAATCCCGCAGATCCTGGAGTCCACGGGCAGCGAAACCGGCGCGCTGCTATCGCCAGTGCCACCGCGGGACTGGCTTGGCCAGGCCGCGGGTGGCGTCCCCCTGAGGGGGAAGCGGCGCAGCCGCTCAGGGGGCTCAGTCCAGCTTGACGCCCACCTTGGTGATCACACGCCCCCACTTCTCGCGTTCGGCGCGCGCGAAGCTCCCCATCTGCGCGGCGGTGCCGGGCAAGGGTTCGACACCCAGGGCCTGCAGGCGCGCACGCGTGCGGGTGTCGGCAAGGGCGGTTTGAAGGGCCTTGCTGAACTGGGCCACCGCCTCGGCCGAGGTGCCATGGGGGGCGACCAGCCCCTGCCACGCAAAGCCCTCGAAGCCCTGCAGGCCCTGTTCGGCAATGGTGGCCACGTCGGGCATGGTGCCCACGCGCTGCGGGCTGGCCACGCCGATGGCCTTGACCTTGCCGGCGGCAAGGAACGGGTACACGGTGGCGCTGTCGATCCACATGGCCGGGACCTGGCCGCCGATCACGTCCTGGATGGCCGGTGCCGCACCCCGGTAGGGCACGTGCGTGAGCCTGAGGCCGCTTTGCTCGCGGAACAGCTCGCCCACTAGGTGGTGCGGGCTGCCGGGCCCGGCCGAGGCCCAGTTCACGCCGTCGGGCAGGCCCTTGGCCCAGGCCATGAACTCCTTGAGGTTCCTGGCGGGCACGTTGTTGGACACCACGAGGAACATGGGGAAGCGCACCAGCAGGCCCACGGGCTGGAAGTCCTTCTCGGCGTTGTAGCTCAGCTTGCTGAACAGGAACGGGTTGGCCGCCAGCGTGGCGAAGTCGGCCGAGAAGATCAGGTTGCCGAAGTCCTTGTTGCGCGCGCTGTACTCGGCCGCGATGTTGGTGCCCGCGCCGGGCTTGTTGTTGATGACGATGGGGCGGCCCAGCGTGGCCGACATCGACTCGGCGATGGTGCGCGCGACGATGTCCGAGCCGCCGCCGGCGGCATAGCCCACCACCCATTCCAGCGGCTTGGTGTCCTGGGCATGGGCCTGGGGGAGGGTGGTGGCCAGGGCCAGCCCGGCAAGGGTGGCGAGGAAGTGTTTGCGCAGCATGGTGTCGTCTCCGGGGTGTCGTCAAAAGAATTGGGCAAAGCCGGGGCTTGCACCGTCCGTGCGGTGCCAAGCCCCGGGGGGCGGATGGGGTGCGGGGGCGCGGCTAGGCCGCCAGGGCGTGCGTGGGCACCACGGGCGTGATGGCCTGGGTGGCGCGCCGGTCTGCCAGTGGCATCGCGGCGCCGCGCGCCAGCTGCAGGGCATGCAGCAGCGTGGCCTGGTCGCCGATGTGGTTGGCCAGCAGCAGCACGAGGCGGGCGTTCATGGCGTGGCTCTCGGGCGTGGACAGGCCCTGGTGCGCAGCGATCAGCGCCTCGTAGAAATCGTCGCAGGCCTGCAGGTGGGGCTGGGTGTTGAGCATGATGAAGGTGTTCCTTGTCAGGGGGCCGGCGCCGTGGCGTGGGCCAGGGCGGCACGCACCGCCGCTTCGGTGGGGGTGCGCCAACGTGCGCACACATGCTGGTCGGGGCGCACGAGGTACACGGTGCGTGGCTGGGCATCGAGCCGCTGCGCGGCCAGCGCCTGGTGGTCGATCACGTCGATGCCGATCTGCAGCACCCGCACATGGGCCAGGTCCCGGGCCCAGGTGGGGGCGGGGCCAAACACCAGCAGCGTGAAGTCCGGCCCCAGCTCGCGCAGCAGCCACGTGGGGCGGCCCTGTTTTGTCAGGGGAGCGTCGAGCAGCACCGCACCGGGCACCTGCGTGCCCGCGAAGGTGTCGGCGTCTGGCGTGTTCAGCGGCGACTGGTGCAGCGTGGCCGGCACCGACAGGCGTCCGCTGTTGACGATGCGGCGCGCAAACGCATGCTCGCGCGCCAGGTGCAGCGCGGCATCGCGGAACAGGCGGCTCACCTCGCTCTTGGGCGTGATGAAGTCGGTGGCGCGCGTGGAGTTGCACAGGTTCTCGTCCGCCGCGTATTCGCGCTCGGGCCCGTAGGTGGCCAGCAGGGCAGGGCCCACCCGGCCCTTGAGCACCCAGTCCAGCTTCCAGGCCAGGTTCTCGGCATCCTGCACGCCGCTGTTGGCGCCGCGTGCGCCAAAGGGCGAGACGCCATGCGCGCTGTCGCCCGCGAAGACCACGCGGCCGTGCACGAACTGGTCCATGCGCAGGCAGGCAAAGGTGTAGACACTCGCCCAGTCCAGCTCGAACTGCGCATCCGCGCCCAGCAGCGCCTGCACGCGCGGGATGATGTTCCCGGGCTTCTTTTCTTCTTCCGGGTCGGCGTCCCAGCCCAGCTGGAAGTCGATGCGCCACACGTTGTCCGGCTGGCGGTGCAGCAGCACGCTTTGGCCGGGGTGAAAGGGCGGGTCGAACCAGAACCAGCGCTCGGTCGGGAAGTCCGCATCGCCCGCCAGCTTCACGTCGGCGATCAGGAACCGGTCCTGGAAGATGCGGCCCTTGCTTTCCAGTCCCATCATCTGGCGCAGGGGCGAACGCGAGCCGTCGCAGGCGGCCACCCATTGCGCATCCACCTGGTAGGGGCCTTCTGGCGTGTCGATGCTGAGCAGGGCGCTGTCGTTGCGTGCGGCCACGGCGGTCACCTTGTTGTGCCAGCGGATGTCGATGCCGGGCAGCTGCAGCGCGCGCTCCACCAGGTAGGCCTCGGCGTAGTACTGCTGCAGGTTGATGAACGCGGGGCGCTCGTGGCCTTCTTCGGGCAGCAGGTTGAATTCGTAGAGCTGCTCGTCCTTGAGGAACACCTTGCCCACGTTCCACGACACGCCCTTGTCCACCATGCGCTGGCCCACGCCCAGGCGGTCCCAGATTTCGAGCGTGCGCTTGGCGAAGCAGATGGCGCGCGAGCCGATGGAGAGCTTGTGGTCGTTGTCCAGCACCACCACGCGCTGGCCGCGCTGGGCCAGGTCGATGGCGAGCGACAGGCCCACGGGGCCCGCGCCCACGACCACGATGGGGTGCGGCGCGGGCGCGGCGCTGTCCTGGTCGGGTGAGCGCACGTAGCCGAAATCGATGGCCTGCACGTCCGGGCCGCTCGCGTGGAACGCCTCGGCAGGAATGTCTCTGGGGTTCATTTTTTGTCTCCTCCAGCCTCAGTGGCTCAGCCTTCCAGAGATTTCCACATCTGAATGTCGCGCTCGGCCGTCCAGATGCGCGGGTCGGGGTACTGCGTGGCCTCGTCGTAGGCGCGGGTCACGTCGAACGGCATGCAGTGGTTGAAGATCACCCAGTGGCCGTACTTGGGTTGCAGCTTCGCGAAGGTGGCCTCGTACACCTTGCGCAGGTCCTCGCCTTGGGCGGCGCTGGCCTTGACGCTTTCGTACAGGTCGCTGATGAAGGCGCGCGTGCCCGCCAGACCCGCCTGCACCTGCTCGGGCGTCTGGAGCGCGGCGCCCCGGCCGGGCACCAGCTTCTCGGGCTTCAGGGCGGCCAGGTTGTCCAGGGTCTGCGGCCAGTCCTGGAAGTACGCATCGCCCGCATACGGCGTGGCGTCGAACTCCACCAGGTCTCCGGAAAAGAGGATTTTTTCCTGCGGCAGCCAGGCCACCGTGTCGCCCTTGGTGTGGCCCCGGCCCAGTTGCAGGATCTGCACTTCCACGCTGCCCAGCCACAAGGTCATCTTCTTGTTGAAGGTCATGGTCGGCCAGGTCAGGCCCTCGGGCACGCTCTCCACGTTCTGGAACAGGCGCGGAAAGCGGCCGATCTCGCTGTCCTTGTCGAACTGGCCGCGCTCCACGATCAGGTCGCGCGTGTCCTCGCTGGCGATGATGTGCTCGGCGCCGTAGGCGCTGGCACCCAGCACGCGCACGGCGTGGTAGTGGGAGAGCAGCACGTACTTGATGGGCTTGTCGGTGACTTCGCGGATGCGGCGGATCACGTCCTGCGCCATCACCGGCGTGGCCTGCGTGTCGATGACCATCACGGCGTCGTCGCCAATGATGATGCCGGTGTTGGGGTCGCCCTCGGCGGTGTAGGCATAGGCGTGGTCGGAGAGCTTGTCGAAGCTCACCTTCTTCACTTCGAGGTCGGCGGCGGAGGCAAAGGTTTTGACGGTGCTCATGGTGGAGATTTGTTAATGATGAATGCGTTTATCTAAACGGAATGTGTTGATGTTAGGCAAGAAATTCGTTCATGTCTAATGCATTTGTTTAGGTGAAAACCCGAAGAGGCGTGCCTTGCCGCCAGGCGTGGACAATCGGGCCCATGCCCATCACGACCCCCGACCTGCCCCTTGCCGATGACGAAGACACGCCCCGCAGCCCGCGCGGCATCCAGAGCGTGGAGGTGGGTGGGCAGTTGCTGAAGGTGCTGGCGCGCACCGGCCGGCGCATGGCGCTCAAGGACCTGGCCCGCGCGGCGGACATGACGGCCGCCAAGGCCCATCCCTACCTGGTGAGTTTTGGCAAGCTGGGCCTGATCGAGCAGGACGCCGTGAGCGGCCACTACGGCCTGGGCCCCTTGGCCATGCAGCTGGGCCTGATCAGCCTGCAGCAGGTGGACCCGGTGCGCCTGGCCATCGCCGAGCTGCCCGCGCTGGCCCAGCGCATCGGCTACACCGTGTCGGCCTCGGTGTGGGGCGACAGCGGCCCGACCATCATCCGCGTCGAGGAAGGCCCCACGGCCGTGTACGTGGCCATGCGCCACGGCACCACGGCCTCGGTGCGCCACACGGCCACGGGCAAGGTGTTCGCGGCCTTCGGGTCGCGCGAACGCGCCGCCGCAGCCTTGGCGGCCGAAGGGTTCGCGGGCGCGCTGGATGAACCCGCGTTCGCGGCCGAACTGGCGGCCGTGCGCCGCGAGCAGGTCGGCAAGGTCACGGACCAGTTGCTACCGGGCATCAGCGCGCTGGCCACGCCGGTGTTCGACGGCTTTGGGCAACTGGTGCTGTGCCTGGCCACCATCGGCCCCAGCGCCACGCTGCACACGGGGCCGGACAGCGAGGCCGCCCGGCACCTGCGCGAGGCGGCGCGCGGCCTGTCGCAGCGGCTGGGGGCGCCGATAGCGCGCTGAATTGGTGGATTAGCTTTGAGTTGCTCTCAGCTCCTTGGCATCCGGGAACCGATGGCAAAACTGGCGCAGTGCTGCTTCAGGAAGTCCCACCAGGATGGTGGCGCTGCTGTCCCAGCACACCACTTCAAAGAGCGCTTCGGTGAGTTGTGGGCGTAGAGATGGATCGCTCCAAAAAGCTGTATTGCCATCCGCGTAGGGTGGCTCGTGGATCACCGGCCGAGGGCCGCCTTTGGGGATTGCACTGAATACGGCCCAGATGAATTGAATGTCATTGTCGCGGAGGGCTCGTTCTAGATCGTTGCCTGAAATCCAGTGGTCTTCGGCACAAAAGGCGTCGCCGCCCGTGTGCTCTATGTCGCTGACGAACCAGTCAAAGTCGCCAGCGTTCAGCTCCAGCGCATCGAGCACCCAGCGCATGTTGGTGAAGTAAGGAATCTGCGCGCAATCTTCCAAGATCAAGTTCATGGCTTGTTCGCCAATCAAGTCCGCCCCAGCGCCTGGTCGATATCCCACAGGATGTCGTCCACATCCTCGATCCCCACGGACAGCCGCACCATGTCCGCGCTCACGCCCGCGCGGGCCAGCTCTTCTTCGCTCAGCTGGCGGTGGGTGGTGGAGGCGGGGTGGATCACCAGCGTCTTGGCGTCGCCGATGTTGGCCAGGTGGCTCAGGAACTCGCAGGCGTCGATGAACTTCTCGCCCGCCGCCGCGCCGCCCTTCACGCCAAACGTGAGGATGCCCGAGGCCCCGGGCGTACCGTCCACGGCGCGGAACTGCTTTTGCGCCAGATCGAAGTACGGCGAATCCGCCAGACCCGGGTAGTTGACCCACGCCACCTGCGGATGGCCTTGCAGAAACTTCGCCACGGCCAGCGCATTGCGGCAGTGCTCGCGCATGCGCAGGTGCAGCGTCTCGGCGCCCTGCAGCAGCTGCCATGCGTTCATGGGCGAGAGCACGCCACCGAAGGTGCGGTTGACCTCCATGCGCGCCTTCATGGTGTAGCCGAAGTCGCCGAAGGTCTCATAGAACTTCACGCCGTGGTAGGCGCGGCTGGGCTCCACCATCTCGGGGAACTTGCCGTTGTCCCACGGGAACTTGCCGCCCTCCACCACCACGCCGCCCATGGTCGTGCCGTGGCCGCCGATGTACTTGGTGGCGCTGTGCACCACGATGTCGGCGCCCAGGGCCAGCGGGTTGCACAGGTAGGGGCTGGCCACCGTGTTGTCGATGATGAGCGGCACGCCGTGCGCATGCGCCACCTCGGCCACGGCCGCGATGTCGAGCACGTTGACCAGCGGGTTGCCGATGGTCTCGCCGTACACGGCGCGGGTGTGGGGGCGCATGGCGCGGGCAAAGTTCTCGGGGTCGGCCGGGTCCACGAACGTGGTCTCGATGCCGAGGCGGCCAAAGCCCACGCCGAGCTGGCCCACCGTGCCGCCATAGAGCGTGCTGGCCGCCACGATGTGGTCGCCGGTCTTCAGGATGGCCAGCAGCGCCGCCATCTGCGCGGCCATGCCGCTGGCGCAGGCCAGCGCCGCGCGGCCGTTCTCCAGGCTGGCGATGCGCTCCTCGAACACGGCCACCGTAGGGTTGCTGATGCGGCTGTAGACGTTGCCGAAGGTCTGCAGGTTGAACAGGCTGCTCGCGTGTTCGGCGTTGTCGAACACGAAGCTGGTCGTCTGGTGGATCGGCGTGGCGCGTGCGCCGGTCACGGGGTCGGGCTGGGCGCCGGCGTGGATGGCGCGGGTGCCGAAGCCGAAGTCGCGGTCGGCGCCGGAGGGGTGGTCTGATGAGGACATGGTCTTGAATGAAATTGGCCGCAAGCGCTTGATGGGAAAGCGCTGACTGCTATGAATTTGCTAGTAAGGCAGTTGCCGCAGGCGCTTGGCGCTGATGACGCGCGTGTTCACGCCCATCCAGCCCAGGCCGCCAAACAGCCGCGCGTGCTCGATCTTCACGCAGCGGTTTTCGACCACCTGCAGCCCGGCGGCTTCCGCCCGCAGGCGGGCGGCCTCGTTGAACACGCCCAGCTGCAGCCACAGGCAGCGCGCACCGATGGCGATCGCCTCCTCGGCCAGCGGGGGGATGTCCTCGCTCTTGCGAAAGCAGTCCACCATGTCGATGCGTTCGCCCCGGGCCGCGAGCGCCCGGGCGGCATCGGCCACGCTGGCGTAGGCCGTCTCCCCCAGAATCTGCCCGCCCTCGCGCGCGACGAGCGGATTCACCGGCACGATGCGGTAGCCATGCGCCTGCATGTACTTGGCCGCGAAATAGCTGGGCCTGTGCCATTGGGGCGACAGTCCCACCACCGCAAGGGTGCGGCAGTGCGTCAGAATATCGCGCAGGGTGCTGATGGTGTCGGGCGTGCGTGTCATACATGGCAGTGTATGGGGACGGACTGCTGCGGCGCCAGAGCACCGTTGTCCATCCACACTGTGGCCCCGCCCCAGATTCCGAGGAGATCCCGTGCAGAACCCCCCACGCGCTCGCCGCGCCACTGGCCTTGTGGCCGCCGCCGTTGTCCTGTCCACCGTTGCCCTGAGCGCCTGCACGCCGCCCCGCGCGCCCGATGTCCCCAAGGTCCAGCGTGTCACGACCTACGCCTGTGACCGTGGCCCCATGCTGGTGGTGCACTGGCCCGCCCAGCCCGATGGCCCGGCGCTGCTGGAGATCAACGGCCGCACCGTGCCGCTGCAGCCTGAGCGTGTGGTCACCGGCTTTGGGTACGGCGACGGTGGCACCTACATCCGTGGCCAGGGCAACACGATGTTCTTCCAGGCGCCCCGTGTGCTGCGCGTGAACTGCGTGGCGCGCTGAGCCGAGCCCGCCACACTCGTAAAAACTGGCGCGCTCCCCACACCAGTGCCACCGTGGAACTGGCTCCGCCAGGCCACCGGTGGCGTCCCCCGCCGGGGGAAGGCGCGCAGCGCCTCAGGGGGGCTTCCTACTTGTACTTGATGCTGCAGCCATACGGCGCGGTCGTCGCCGCCGTGATGGGCTTGCCCGCCAGCGCCTCGGCCAGCCCCACCTTCACATAGTTGGTGGCCTTCTCGATGTCGGCCGGGCGGGCCGAGGGGATGCTGTCGATGCCGCCCGCATAGACCAGCACGCCCTGCGGGTTGACGATGTACAGGTGCGGCGTGGTGCGCGCGCCATAGCTTTTGCCCACGGTGCCTTCCTCGTCCATGAGCACGGCGGTGGGCACGGCCTTGCGTTCGGCGAGCCAGGCCGTGAGTTTGGCGGGCTCCAGGTAGTCGCTGCTGGCCTTCTCGGTGGAATTGACCGCCAGCCACACCACGTTCTGGCCGGTGGCGTGCTTCTGCGTGGCGGGCATGTTGCCGCTGTCGTAGTGCTTGCGCACGAAGGGGCAGCCGGGATTGGTCCACTCCAGCACCACATGTTTGCCCCTGAAGTCCGACAGGCGCACCGTCTTGCCGGCGGCGTCCTTGAGCGTGAAGTCCGGGGCGGGCTGGCCCACGGTCGCGGCGGCCTGGGCACCCAGCGCCACCAGCGCGGCGGTGGCAATCAACGTACGGCGAAGCATCTTCATGGCGGACTCTCCTGAAGGGTTGGCTGTCGATGGAAAAGAAACGGGGTGAAAACCTCTACAACTGGGCAATGGTGGAGCGCACCTCGTCCACGCTGAGCACCTCGGTCAGCACCACGGGCGGCTTGCCGGGCCGGTAGAACACATACACGGGCACGCCGCTGCGGCCCAGCGCCGCCAGCGCGGCGGTGATGTCGGGGTCGCGGCGCGTCCAGTCCGCGCGCAGCAGGGCCACGTTCCTGGCCTGCAGGTCGGCGATCACGTCGGCGTCGGCCAGCGTGGTCTTCTTGTTGTATTGGCAGGTCACGCACCATGCGGCGGTGAAGTCCACGAACACGGGGCGGCCCGTGGCCACGATCTGCTCGGCCGCGCCGGGTGCCCAGGGCTGCCAGCCGTTGGCGGAAACCTGCGGGGCGGCCTGCGTGGCGGGCATGGTGGTGATATGCGGCGCAAAGGCCCAGACCAGCAAGGCCATCGCCGCGATGGACACACTGGCCATCCACACGCGCGCGCGGCCCGCCAGCGACAGCGCCCACACCACCAGCGACAGCCCCACCAGCAGGATCAGCAGCGCACCGGCGCCGTCGATGCCGCTTTGCTGGCCCAGCACCCACACCAGCCAGACCACGGTGGCCAGCATGGGGAAGGCCATGAGCTTGCGGAAGGTGTCCATCCACGCGCCGGGGCGCGGCAGCGCGCGGGCCACGGCGGGGATGAAACTCGCGGCCAGAAACGGCAGCGCCAGGCCCAGGCCCAGCGCTGCGAACACGGCCAGCGCCTGCGGCGCGGGCAGGGTGGCCGTGAGGCCCAGCGATGCGCCCATGAATGGTGCGGTGCAGGGTGATGCCACGGCCACGGCCAGCACGCCGGTCAGGAAGCTGTCGGCCACCGGGTGGCGCGCCTGCAGGCTGGCCACCGAGGACGGCAGGAACTGCCCGAACTCGAACACGCCTGCCAGGTTGAGCGCGATCAGCGTGAACAGCGCCGCCAGCGAGGCCACCACGGCCGGCGACTGCAGCTGAAAGCCCCAGCCAATGGCCTCGCCCGCCGCGCGCAGGCCCAGCATGAGCGCGCCGAGCAGCATGAACGACAGCACCACGCCCGCCGCGTAGGCCATGCCGCTGAGCCGGTGCGCGCGGCGGTCCTGCGCGTGCCGGGTGAAGCCCACCACCTTGATCGCCAGCACCGGGAACACGCAGGGCATGAGGTTGAGGATGAGGCCGCCGAGCAAGGCACCCAGCAGCGCCGCCGCGAGGGTGAGGGACGATGCGCCGGAGCCTGCGGCCGACGCTGCCGCTCCTCCCGCTTGCGCTGCATTGGCCTTGAGCGCGGCCTCCAAGGCGGGCGACACGCTGGCCACCGAGGCCGCGGGGGGCCAGGTGCCCAGCACCTTGAGCTCGGCCCGGTAGCCGGTGCGGGTGTCGGGGCCGGTGGCGTGCGCGGCCATCTGCTCGGCCAGCACCACGGGCATCAGCGTGGGGCTGTTGCTGCGCTGGGCAGACAGGGGAATCTGCGCGGTCCAGACGGTGCCGTTCCAGGCCTGCTTCCAACTGGCGGCGTTGTCGATGACCTCGGCGGTTTCGGGGAACAGGTCCAGCGTCTTGCCCCGCAGCGCCACGGGCAGGCCCTGCACGCTGACCTGCAGCGCATTGCCGTCGGAAATCTGCGCCTGGCTGTCCGGCACGATGCCGCCGGTGCCCGCCAGCACGGGCCGGGGCTGCGCCTGGGCGGCCGCCTCGAACGCGGCGCCGTTCAGGGCCGTGGTGCTGCGCAGGGGCAGCTGCAGCGTGAATTCGCCCTCTTCGGGGATGCACTCCTTGCGGCAGACCAGCCAGGAGGCGCGCAGCTTGATCGTGGCGTCCCTGGCGAGCGGCCCGGCGGCAAAGCTGCCGGCCACCGTGACGGGCACGGGCAGCAGCACCGTGCCTTCATAGCCGTAGTTGGCCAGGGTGCCGATGGGGATCTTGCGGGGCAGGGGCCAGGCGATCTCGCCCGCGTCCAGGCCGGCGGGCAGCGTCCAGGCCAGGTCGGTGGGCAGGCCGGAGTCGCCGGGGTTCTTCCAGTAGGTATGCCACTCGGGCTGGTGGGTGATCGAGAGGCCCAGCCACAGCGGCTGGCCGGGCGCCACGCCCTGGGGGGCATGGGCCATCAGCTCGGCCCGCACATACGGCGTGGTGACCACGCTCGTGCCCTGGCCGCTGGTTTTGGGGCTGAATTGGGCGCTAGCGCTTGTCCATACAGCGCTGGCAGCTATGAAAAGCAGAGTGACCGCAAGGCGGTGGAGCAGGCGTTGGGGCATGGTTGCAGTGTGGGAGCAGGCGCGGCGCCGTTGGTTCCGGCGCCCGGCCGTCCATTCAGTGAATCCGCCATTGTGCGCGGGACCGCCCTCCCTCTGGAACGGGGCGCGCCCCGCGGGCCCCCTGGGGAAACGGGCGCAGCAGCTCCGGCAGGAGGCGCCGGGGACCGCCCCGAAGAGCCGCCGCGTCTCGTGGCGGCACGGGGGCTACTGGGTGTTCAGGCTCAGTTCCGCACGCGGTGTCCACTTGTCGGGCTGGCTGCCCGACTTGGGCGCGGCCACGAACAGCCGTTCGGCGGGCAGCTTCTGCGCCACCAGATAGGCCCGGATCGCCTGGCCGCGTTCCTGCGCGAGTTCGGCGGCCATCGCGTCGGTGGCGCTCTGGCTGGTGATCAGCAGGGTTTCCATCTCGGGCACCGTGAGGTCCTTGGCCAGGCCCACCAGGTTGCGCGGCTTGGGGATGTCGGCGCGGCGGTACACCTCCTTGAGCAGGGCGGGGTACTCGGCCGCCGACACGGGCGCTGCCGTGTCGCCCCCGCCCGCACGGCGCTTTTCGGCGGCCACCAGCTGCTGCAGGCGTTCGCGCTGCAGGCCTTCGCGCTCGTCCTTGAGGCTCGCCATGCCGGTCACGGTGATCTTGAGGGCCGGCCGGTCGGTCAGCGCCTTCACCACCTTGTCCAGATTCTGTTTCGCCTCGGCCGTGAGCGCGGCGCTGCCCGGCGCGAAGGCCACGTGGCTCAGCTCGTTGCCGCCGCCAAAGGCGCTGGCCAGCAGGCTGAAGGGGGCGGTGAGGGCCTTGCCGATGAGGTTGACGATGATCCGGCCGATCACCGGGCCCAGGCGGAACTGCGGGTCGTTCAGCGAGCCGCTGATGGGCAGGTCCAGGTCGATCACGCCGTCGCGGTCGGCCAGCAGCGCCACCGCCAGCTTCACCGGCAGGCTGTTGGGCGCACCCTCCACCGGCTCGCCAAAGGTCAGCTGGTTGAGCACCAGCCGGTTGCTGGCCGTGAGCTGGCCGCTCGGCAGCACCTTGTAGTTCACGTCCATGCTGAGCTTGCCGCGCTCGATGCCGTGTCCGGCGTACTTCACCGCATACGGCGTGAGCGGCGGCAGCTCCAGGTCGCGCACCTTGCCCACGATGTCGAGCGCCAGGGGCTTGGCCAACGGGTTGAGCTTGCCGGTGACTTCCAGCGACGCCGAGCCCTCGGCACGGCCGCGCAGCTCCAGGTCGGCCAGCATGGGTTCGCCGCCCGGGGCCTCGGAAGAGAACGCGCTGAGCCGGCCGGTCAGCTCCGAGAGGTCGGCCGAGTAGTTGGGCCGGATGAAGAAGTCCGAGAACGCCACCCGGCCATTGACCAGGCTCACCGGCCCGAACTGCACCACCGGGGCCAGCGGGTCGGCCTGGGCCACTGCGGCGCTGGCGGGGGCCGCGGCGGAGGCAGAGGCCGCGGGGCCGCTCGCTGCGGCGCTGGCGGCGTTCGCGGCCTGCGCCTCGGCGGGGGTCTTGGCGATGTCGCTCAGGTTGATGCGGCCGGCCTCGTTCACGGTGATGCGCGCGAAGAAGTCCACCAGGCTGGTCTCCTTGACCTCCACGCGTGGCGCCGTGCCCGGCGCCGTGGCCACGGACAGGCCGCGCAGGCTCAGGCTTTTCCAGGCCAGCAGTTCCTCGCCCACCTGCGCCTCGGTCTTGGGCGTGGAGGCGGCCGTGCTGTTGGCCTTGAGTTCGTCGACGGCGGCGTCGCCCGCCAGGCGCAGGCTGGTGCCCTTGTCGTTCTGCGCCAGCGCGACCTGGCCCCGGAAACCCACGTCCGCGCGCAGCAGCTCCACCGACAGCTGGCTGGCCAGGTAGCCGTCCAGCGCATGCAGCGGCAGCCGCGCGATGTCGAGCTTGCCCTGCGCGGCCAGGGGCTGCAGGGCCAGGGTGCCCTGGTAGTCGATCCGGCCTGCCTCGGGCTTGCCCGCGCCCCTGGCGCCACCCTTGCCGGGCGCGGCCACGCGCGCCGAGAGCTGGAAGGCCTCGGGCCTGGCGCCGTCGCTGGCAAGGTTCCTGGCGCTCAGGTTCAGGGCGGAAACTTCCAGGGCCACGGGCCGTGCCTGGGCGTTGTCGGCGAAGGAGACCACGCCCCCCTGCACGGCGAAATCGGCCACGCGCAGCTTCCAGGGGGCGGCCGCGGCGGTGCCCGGGGGCGGGCTGGCGGGGGCGGGCGACGGGCTGGCGCCCTTGGCCCAGCGCTCGAACATCCAGCGCCCGTCCGCGCCCCGGTCCACCGTGGCCTGCGGCTGGCTGAGGGTCAGCTTCTCCAGCGTGACCGTGCGGGCATCCAGCGGCACCTGGGCGCCCTGCACCTCCAGCCTGCCCAGGCTGGCCAGCGTGGTCTTGCCCTGCTTCACCGACAGTTGCTCCAGGGCCAGGGGGCCGGCCGTCAGGGTGACGCCGGTGGCGCCGGCCTGCGCGGCCTTGGGGCTGGGCGCCTCCCACAGCACGGCCACGTCGCCCGTCAGCTGTCCGGACACCTGCGGCTCCAGCGCCTGCGCCAGATAGGGGGCCGCCAGCTGCAGGGCCAGCGCGTTGACCGAGACAGTGGTCTGCGCCCGCCGGTCGGTGGCTTCGCCCACGAAGGCCAGGGCGCTGCCTTGCACGTTGAGGCCCCCCTTGAAGGTGAAGGGCTTCGACGATTCAGTGAAGGGCAGGGCGATGCCGGCGGCGTCCAGCGTGAAGTCGGTGGCCTGCAGCGCGGCGGCAGGGCGCGTGCCCTGGTCGGCCCAGCGCACGGTGCCGCCCCGCACCGCGGCGCTGGCGACGGACACCTCCCACGGCGCGGGCGCGCGGGGGGCTGCGGCCCTGGCGCGCGCGGGGCCCGGTGCAGCGCCGCTGGCGGGTGTTGGGGGCGCTGCCTCGGAGCTGGCGGGCCCGCGCGCGGCGCTGGCCGGCGCGGCCTGTGCGACCTGCGCGGGGGCCGACGGCGCCTGGGCCAGCTGGGCCCAGTTGATGTCGCCCGACGCGTTGCGCGTGGCGGTCACCACGGGCGCGGTCAGCTCCACATGGCTCAGGCGCACGATCTGTTCCAGCGGCCGCACATCGGCCATGTCGATCTTCAGCCCGTCGTAGGCCAGCAGGTCCTGGCCGCCCCGGTCGGTCATGCGCACATCGCGTGCCTGGACGGTCCCGCTGAGCTTCACGGCCATGCGGGGCGCCTGCTCGAACGCCACTTTCACATCCACATCCAGCGTGGCGCCCTGCACCTTGACCGGCAGGCTCGCGGGCAGGTACCCCAGATAGGGCGCGAGATTCAGTCCCTGCCAGCGGATGTTCGCGTCGGCATGGGTGGTCTGGGCGAAGGGGGTGCCCTGGGCGGAGGAGTCGAAGCGGCTGCCGCCCAGCACGAACGCCAGGTGGGGCTCGACCTTCACGTCGCGCTGGCTGGAAAGGGTGCTCACGAACGGCACCTGCAGCGCCAGCTCGCGCACCTCGTGGGTCTTGCCCACGCTGCTGTCGGTGAAGTCGATGCTGCCGCCGGTCAGCGCCAGGTTGTAGAGCGCCAGGCGCGCCGGCCCCGTGTCGGGCTCGTTCGTGGGCGCGGTGACCTTGGCGATGATGTCGTCCACGTCGTAATGGCCATCGCCGCGGTGCGTGAGGCGCAGCACGGGGTTTTCCACGGTGAAGGCATCCACCACGGGCGCCAGGCGCAGCAGTGACTGCAGTTCGCCGTCGGCGTAGATGCGGCCGATGGTGAGCTGGGGTGGCGCGCCCTCGTCGGCGCCGGCCACCGCCACGTCGCGCAGGGCCAGCTCCAGCGTCCAGGGCTTGAAATCGATCGCGCCCACCGTCACGGCACGGCCCAGCTGCGCGGTGGCCGCGCGCTCCAGCGGGCCCTTGAGCAGCGGCGGCACGGCCAGCCAGGTCAACAGCCACAGCCCGGCCAGGGCCAGGGCGGCGCGCACGATGGGGCGGAACCAGCGGTGCTGGCGGACGGAGGCAGGGGTGACGGAGCGCAGGGAAAACGGCATGGCGGCAGGCAGAAGTGAGCGCCGCCGTCCCAGGAGGCCTGGTGCAAGACCGCGTGCGCGGGCCGCTATTGTCCCTGTTGTACGTCAGGCCGCGTAAACCAATGCAACGGGGGTACCGCCCTGGCTCAAGATTGTTGACATTTGAGGGGGTGGCCAGGGCGTGGGCTCACTGGGCAAAGCCCGGTGCCACCCTGCGGGTGGTGGCCAAGTGCCACGTCTTTTGGTGCGCACTCATTTGCGCTGCGCACCCATGAGTGCACCCCAAGGAAAAGCGCTCTTCGCTGCGCTCACTGGGCAAAGCCCAGCACCACCCTGCGGGTGGTGGGGCAGTGCCACGTCTTTTTGGGGGCACTCATTTGCGCTGCGCACCCATGAGTGCTCCCCAAAGAAAAGCGCTCTTCGCTGCGCTCACTGGGCAAAGCCCAGCACCACCCTGCGGGTGGTGGCGCTTTTCTTTTCAATCTTCGTCACCACGATGGCGCCGATCTCGGACGTGTTGGCCACATGGGTGCCGCCACAGGGCTGCAGGTCGATCAGCGGTGCACCGCTGTCACCCCCGATGCGGATGGTGCGGATGCGCCCCGTGCCACGCGGGGGCTGCACGCTCATGCTTTTGACCAGGGCAGGGTTGGCGTCCAGTTCTTCGTCGCTGATCGAGGCCACCGTGAGCGGGTGCGCGGCGGCCACCAGGGCGGCGATGGCGGCGGTGAGGGCTTCCTTGTCCAGCGGGTCAGTCATCGCAAAGTCCAGCCGCGCGTAGTCGGGGGTGATGGAGCAGCCGTTGACCAGTTGCGGCACCACATGGCACAGCAGGTGCGAGGTGGTGTGCAGGCGCATCATGCGGTGGCGGCGTTCCCAGTCGATGCGGGCGGTCACGGCGGTGCCTGCCGCGAGCTGGGCCACGCGGTCTTCCTGCCCCGGGGCGGGGACATGCACGATGTCGCTGGTGGCATGGCCTTCGGCGTCCTTGCCCTTGCGGGTGTCGGCGATGGCGATGCTGCTGCCGTCGGCGAGCAAGAGCACGCCGCTGTCGCCGGCCTGGCCCCCGCCCAGCGGATAGAACACCGTGCGGTCCAGCACGATGGCGCCGGTGTCGGTGATGGCGGTGACGTGCGCATCGCAGTCGCGCAGGTAGGCGTCTTGTCGGAAGATGTCTTGGGTCATGCGGTGATGGTAGCGGCATGGGCGGCGCCCCGTGGCTGCAGGGATACCACGGGCGCGGGCCGCCGGCTGCCATGGGCTGGGCAAGGCGGCGCCGAAGTGACGCGGCCCCGGACAGGCCCTAACATCGCGGCATGACCGCTGCCGCCGCGACCTCCTCCGCCCGCCCCGCCTTGCCCTCCCGCTTCTGGGCCGATCTGTCCACCCGCGACTTTGCCGCGCTGCAGGGCACGGGCCAGGCCGGCCAGGTGGTGGCCGTGCTGCCCGTGGCCGCCGTCGAGCAGCATGGCCCGCACCTGCCGCTGTCGGTGGATGCCACCCTGCTGCAGGGCGTGATCGACGCGGCGCTGCCGCAGCTGCCCGCCGACCTGCCCGTGCTCTTCCTGCCGCCGCAGAACGTGGGCCTGAGCCCGGAGCACATCCGCTTTCCGGGCACGCTCACGCTGTCTCCAGCCACGGTGATCGCGCTGTGGACCGAGATCGGCGAATGTGTGGCCCGTGCGGGCATCAAGAAGCTGCTGCTGTTCAACGGCCACGGCGGCCAGGTGAGCGTGATGGACATCGTGGCGCGCGAACTGCGCACGCGCTGCGACCTCATCGTCTACAGCGCCAGCTGGTTCAGCCTGCCGCTGCCCGATGCGGTGGCGGGCCAGTTCAGCGGCGAGGAGCACCGCTTTGGCATCCACGCGGGCGAGATCGAGACCTCGATGATGCTGCACCTGGCGCCTGGCGCGGTGCACATGGAGCACGCGCGGGATTTCCGCTCCACGTCGCAGGACCGGGCGGAGCGTTACGCCATTCTGGGCAACGGCAAGAGCGCCAAGCTGGGCTGGCAGATGCAGGACTACCACCCCGCGGGTGCCGTGGGCAATGCCGCTGGCGCCACGGCGGGCAAGGGGCGCGCGGTGGTGGAGGCCGCGGCGGGCCAACTGGTGGCGTTGCTGCAGGAGCTTGCGGACCTGGCGCCGCAGACGGTGCGCCCCGATACGGAATGGGAATAGGCCCGGATGTGCTGGCCGAGCCCGCCGTGGCCCGGCGGCGCCATGCTTCGCCGGGCTTTGCCACGGCTGCGCCCGTGAGCTCGAACCCCGTGCCCTGAACCCGGTTCCGGGCGCGCTGGATGGTCAGGCAGGGGAACAGGCGGGCCCGCTGGCGGCTATGCGTGCGTGATCCAGTCCAGGTGCGGCCCCTCGTTCAGGTGCGGCAGGGTGTTGAAGGTCTGCATCATCAGCCGCTTGGGCGCGATGGAGAACTCCGTCACCGCGCTGTTGCGCAGGCGCATGTTCAGGGCGATCGTCACCTCGGGCGCCGTGCCCAGCACCTCGCCCACGGCGGTCGAGATGGGGCCGCCGCTGCTCACCAGCAGCACGTTGTGGCCCACGTGGTGATGGCGCACATGGTCCAGTGCCGCGCGCACGCCGGCGGAGAATTCGTTCCAGCTGGGCATGCCCTGCGGGCTGATGACGCCGGCCATCCACTGCGCGAGCGCGTCGCACAGGATGCGAAAGTGCGCGCGGTAGCGCTCTGGCGTGTCGGCCGGGCCCAGGGGCTGGGGGTGGATGGCGGCGATCAGCGCATGGCTGTCGTACTCGTTGAGCCCCGGCAGCCGCAGTACCTCGGGCGCGGTCCGCAGGCCCTCGGCGATGCCTTCCAGCGTTTGTGTGTGGCGGCGCAGCGTGCCGGTGATCACGGCGTCGAACGCCAGGCCGCGCGCGCGCCAGTATTCGCCCAGGCGCACGGCCTGCTCACGGCCCCGCGCGCTCAGCTGGTCGTAGTCATCCGCGCCAAACGAGGCCTGGCCGTGGCGCACGAGGTAGAGGGTTCCCATGCGGCGGATTGTGATGAACGCAGCGCCTTGCGCTTGTCGCTAGTGCGACGGGTGCTATCAATTCGGGAGTCGCGGATGCTGCGGTGCAGCAGCCTATCGATGAATCCGTGTATCCGTCAACGACCTTAAGCCGCCCCTCCTAGCGCAGCATCACCCAGACCCACAGGCCACACAGAGCCACCGTTCCGATCACGATGGTGCGCCCTTGCCAGCCGCCGTGTTTCCAATAGTGGCCCAGACGCCCTTGGCTCCAGGCACTGCCGCTCATGTGCATCTGGGGAAGACGGTCGATGATGTTGTGGCGTAGGGACTCTTCGTCGAACAGGGCCTCGCCATTGAGCCGCAACGGCACGGCACCCAGGCCGATCAGCAACTGCTGGCGTGTGCAGGTGACCTGGTCGGCTGGGGCCTGGTAGCGCTTCTTGCCCACCCGGGCTTGCACCTGCTCGCCATCAGTGCCAATGCGGATGGCCTCCAGCGCCCTCAGGTGGCGCCGCATCTGAAGGGACAGTGCTACAGGGATCAGAGCCAGCGCAACCAGCGCATAGGGCATCCAGGGTGCGCAGGCTTTGCCTGGGGCGCAGTCGCGCTGGTAGAACTGGGGCCAAGCCCAGTAGACCACCGCGCCTATGGCCACCAGCACGATGGCATCCGTGGCCAGCATCACGCGGCGTCGTGTGCGGGTGCTGCCGGGTAACGCCTTGACCATGGTCACGCGGCCGCGCTCGATGGGCTGCGTGCGGGTCTGCGCGATCACCATGGGGTCGGTGGGGCCAGGGCCGCCAGCGTCCAGCGTCGCCTTGGCGGGATCGGGCCGCCATGCCGTGCCGCGCAATTGCCGCAGTTCGCCCGCCTTCCAGGCGAGGAACACCGCAATCAGCATCAGGACTGCGGTGGCAGACATCAGCAAGGCGGGCAGCCGGCGCGTCCACTTTGCCTGGCTGCGCGCGGTGTCCAGCTCCGCCTGGAACGCAGCGTCTCCAAACGGACTCAGCACGCGGCCATACAGGTCCAGTTTGCGCACCAGGAACTGGGTCATGTCGGGCAGCAGCATGTGCTGATCGAACAAGGCGATCGCATTCGGGTCCTGCTTTGGCGCGAGCGGAATCACCCGATCCGGTTGCAGCCGCTCGTTCATGATGAGCAGGTCGGCCTGCTGCATGTCGGGCCGGGCCACCAGCACCCACAGCTGTCCGCGCGGGTCCTGCGCCATGGCAAACGGAAACGAACGCCCGGGCCGGAGGTCCGGGTGATCGATGGAGTGTTCCTGCCGCACCGCTGCGTCTCCCTGGCCGGTGCGCAATTGCACGATCTGGTGGCGATTGGTGTTGGCCACCCATATCCTGTCGCCGGCCTGTAGCGTCTGGTTGGGAAAGCGCATGCCTTCTGACTCGGTGCGTGCCAGGGCATAGTGGCCAGTGACGGCGTCGCGCCGGTACACCAGTACCCGGTGGCGGGAGGCGTCGGAGACCGTGATTTCCGATTCATCATCGCTGACCCGCACCCACCGGTTGCTCCGGCGGGAATCCAGGTCTGCCAGTTCCACCGGCAGACACTGGCGCTGCTTCAGATCACAACGGTGCACGCGGCTTTCGTCGTGCACCCAGAGCACGTTCGCCTGCGTGAACTGCAGGCTGCTCGGACTGCTGGAAAGCTTCAGGTCACTCAGCGGAAAGTGCTGAAGTCTTTGGCCCTGCGCGTTGAATTGGTGGAGGTCTCCGTGGCTTTGAAGCCACAGCGTCTGGCCCTGCACGGCAGGCAGGCGCGGGCCGAAAGGCCCGGGTGCCGCAAACCCGTGGTACACGAACGCGAGAACCAGCAGGCACTGCAGCGCAATGACCGCGCGCAAACCCCAGCGATAGCCGGACGGCGATGAGCTTGCCATGGACACCCCTCATTGGTCTTGTAGTGTCACTGCCGTTCTGGCGGCAGCAGTGCGAGGGGCATTCTCCAACAAACATTCAAGGATGTGTGAGCGTTTCTGCAAACATCGTTGCGTCCACATTGCCACCCGTGAGCGCCAAACCCACCTGCAAGCCGCGCAACTGGCCGCGCTCCTGCAGCGCCGCCGCCAGCGCGGCCGCGCCCGCACCCTCGGCCACGTTGTGCGTGTCGGTGAAAAGGGCACGCATGGCGGCGGCCACCTCGTCGTCGCTCACCTGCACGATGTGGTCGATGTGCGGGGCGATGATGGCCAGCGCCTCCCGGTCGGCCACGCGGCAGGCCATGCCGTCAGCCAGGCGCGTGGTGACCGGCGCCTCGACCACGCGGCCTGCGGCCAGCGAGTCGGCGTAGGTGGTGGCATGGCTGCTGACCACGCCCACCACGCGCACGCCGTGGCCCAGCGCCAGCTTGGCCGCGATGGCCGAGCACGCGCCCGAACCCTGGCCGATGGGCACGTACACCACGTCGAGCTGGGGCACGGCGCGCAGGAACTCCCACCAGTAGGTGCTCACGCCGCGCAGCAGGTCGGGGTGGAAGCTGGGCACCATGTGGGCGCCGCGCTCGGCCGCGAGGTCCATGGCGAACTCGCGCGCCTCCTGGAAGTCGCTGCCGTGCTCGATGAGCGTGACGCCCAGCGCGCGCATGGCGGCGTTCTTCTCGACCGAGTTGCCTTCGGGCACGACGATGGTGCAGGCCACGCCGTGGCTGCGCGCGGCCCAGCCCATGCTCTGTCCGTGGTTGCCGCGCGTGGCGCTGATCACCTCCCGGGGCATGGCGCCGCGCCGGGCGAGCTGGTCGAAGTAGGTCAGGCCGCCGCGGATCTTGAAGGCGCCCACGGGCGTGTGGTTCTCGTGCTTGAGCCAGCAGTCGGTGCCCAGGCGTTCGCTCAGCAGGCCCCAGCGGTACTGGGGCGTGGGCGGAAAGTCGCGGTACACCACCTGCGCGGCGGCCTCGATGTCGGCCAGGGTGGGCAGCAGTGCGGTGGGGTCGAGGCGGGTGTTCATGCGGCGGCTTTCTTTTCGGTGAGGAGGCGCAGGGCCAGCAGACCCAGGACGGTGCCCATGAAATAGCGCTGGGCGCGCATCCATGCGGCGTTGCGGTTCAGGAACAGCGCCACGCGGGCGGCGCACAGGATGAGCAGCGTGTTGACGGCTGCGCTGGTGGTGATCTGCACGGCACCCAGCGTCAGGCTCTGCAGCAGCAACTGGCCGCGCTCGGGGTGCAGAAACTGCGGGAAGAACGACAGGTAGAACATGGCCACCTTGGGGTTGAGCAGGTTGGTCATGAAGCCCATGAGGAACAGCGTGCGCGGGCTGTCGTGCGGCAGGTTGCGGGCTTCGAACGGCGCGTTGCCGCCGGGTTTGACGGCCTGCCAGGCCATCCACAGCAGATACGCGGCACCGGCGTAGCGGATGGCGTCGAAGGCCACGGGCACGGCGGCCAGCAGCGCCGTCAGGCCCAGGGCAGCCGCCAGCAGGTGCACGACAAAACCCAGCACCACCCCGGTCAGCGAGATGAGCCCGGCGCGCGGCCCCTGGGTGAGGCTGCGCGAGACGCAGTACACCATGTTGGGGCCGGGCGTGAGCACCAGCACGAGGGCGGCGAGTGCGAAAAGCAGCAGTTCCTGTACAGAGAAAAGCATGGCGGTTACTCCTGGGGGGTGAACGACGAGAGGGTGACCGGGCCCCGTGGCGTGCTGAGCTGCGCGGTGAGCCGGGGCGTGTTGCCGGGTGTGATGGCGACGGAGTTTGCTACCCCCACGGCTTCGCACGCGGCCTGCAGCGTGGCGGCCTGCGGATGCTGCAGCGCGAGCTGCTGCAGTTGCACACCACTGGCGGGCAGGCTGCTGCACGGGTGCACGTCGCCCCACTGGATGAGGGTGGGCAGGCAGCCGTCCATGAGGCGCAGGCCGTCGTCGCGCACGGTGATCTGCCATTGCAGCAGGCCATTCGGCGTAGGGCGGCTGGCGGTGACGATGGCGCCGCGCTCGATGTACCGCGCCACCAGCGCGGCACACCGCTCGGCCACGTCGGGCACGCTGGCCACCCAGTGGATCAGCTGTGGGCCGTGTTGTGCCACCTGTTGTCGCAAGGCAGCATCATCCATATCAAACCAGCGGCTGGCGCTTTCTGGTATTGCGGGAGCAGCTCCTTTGTTGATAGCAATTATTTCCAGGTAGGCGCGCGGGTGGGTGGGGCCGGAGACATTGAAGATGCGGTTGTGCGTGCCCATCAGAGGGTGTTCACCGCCCGCTGTGGGGGTGATGCCCAGCGTGCGTTCGCACCAGGCTACGCCGCTGGCCAGGTCGGCGGCCAACACGACCAGATGGTCTACGCACGGGGCCAAGGGGCTCGCTGTCACAGCAGCACCTCGCCCGACACGCAGGTGACCGAACTGCCGCCCACCCAGATCGTGTCGCCGTCCTGCTCCACATAGACGCGCCCGGCGCGGCTCAGGCAGGTGCCCTGACTGGCCACGTATTTTGTGGGGGCCAGTCCCGCGCCGATGAGCCACTGGGCCAGCGCGGCGTTCAGGCTGCCGGTGACGGGGTCTTCGGCCAGGCCGTTGTTGCCGGGGAAAAAGGCGCGCACTTCAAAGGCGATGCCTTCGGCGTCGGTGCTGCCGATGACACCGACCTTTCCGCGCGGTCCGACCACACCCACATCCAGCTGGCCCAGGATGCTGGCGTCGGGCTTGAGCGCCAGCACCTGTTCGCTGCTGCGCAGCATCACACCGCGCCAGTTGGGGCCGTTGTCGCACCAGGCGTGGTGCAGGATGTCGCTGCGGTCCACCCCCAGACCCCGGGCAATCAAGGTCACGTCGTCTTCCGCCAGCGGGCCACTTTTGATCAACGCAGGCGCGGCAAAAGCCAGGCGGTCGCCGTCCTGGCGCAGCGCGACCAGGCCCACGCCGCATTCCTGCACCACCTTGCCGGCCACCTGGGGCTGGCCCCCGGCCTGCAGCCAGGCGTGGCAGCTGCCCAGCGTGGGGTGGCCGGCAAAGGGCAGTTCGCGCCCGGGGCAGAAGATACGCACGCGGTAGTCGGCACCGGCGGCGCGGCCTTGCGAGGTGGGTGGGAGCAAGAAGGTGGCTTCTGACAGGTTGGTCCAGTTCGTGAACTCCTGCATGGCTTCGGTGGACAGGCCCGTGCCGTCCAGCACCACGGCCAGTGGGTTGCCCCGGTAGGCCTGGGCGGTGAAAACATCGACTTGTTTGAAGGGGCGTTGTTGCATGGTGGTCAGGGTCCTTGAAGCAAAAAAGCGGTGAAACGGGCGGTGGATCGGTCGAGCTGGGCACGCCGGGGGCTGACCGGGGGTCTGGAGTTCTTGGGCTTGTGTTCGGTGGGCACCTGGGAGGAAGGAGTCCGCCGGGGTGGGGGTCAGCCGCTGGGGCGCGGGGTTTTGGACCAGCTCATAGCAGCACCGAGCCTTCAATGCAGGTGACGGCGCGCCCGCCCACCCAGAGCTGGTGGTCGTCGTCCTGGCGGATGTGCACGCGGCCCGCACGGCCCAGGCACTCGCCCTGGGCCACCAGGTAGCTGCGCGGGGCCAGGCCGTCGGCGATCAGCCATTCGGCGAGGCTGGCATTGAGGGTGCCGGTGACCGGGTCTTCCGGGTTGCCCATGGGCGCGGCAAACGCGCGCACCACCACGCCGGGCCGGCTGGTGTCGCTGGCGGCGGGGCCCACATGGATCACGCCCACGTCCTGGCCCAGGTCCTTCAGGCGCGCATGGTCGGGCTTGAGGCCCAGCACGGTGTCCGCGCTGTCGAGCAGCAGGCCCAGCCACACGGGGCCGTTGTCCAGCAGCTGCGCGCCCTGGATCTGCTGGGGGCGCACGCCGAGCGCGCTGGCGATCAGCGGCACCAGCGCGGGGCTGGGCGCGCTGCGCTGGAGGGGCGGTGCGGCAAAGGCCAGGGTGTCCTTTGCCTGCGCGATGCGCACCAGGCCCAGCGCGCACTCCTGGATCGCCAGGCCGCTCTGGCGCGGCGTGTTGCCCGCCTGCAGCCAGGCGTGGCAGGTGCCCAGCGTGGGGTGTCCGGCAAAGGGCAGCTCGCCATTGGGGCTGAAGATGCGCAGGCGGTAGTCGGCGCCCGCAGCGCGCCCGGCCTCGGTGGGGGGCAGCAGGAAGGTGGTTTCCGACAGGTTGGTCCAGGCCGCGAAGCGGCGCATGTCGCTGTCGTCCAGGCCGTCGGCATCCAGCACCACCGCGACCGGGTTGCCGTAGCCGGGCCGGTCGCTGAAGACGTCGATCTGCTTGAAGGGGCGCTGGTGCATGGTGAGGTTCAGGAGAGAGGCTGGTCCAATACGCCCCGAGCGCCGGGGCGGGTGCTGACCGTGTTGTACCACCGCTCCAGGTGCGGCCGCGCGATGCGGTCCTGCGGCAGGCCCCACCAGCGGTGGATCTCGCAGCCCACGGGAATGTCGGCCATGGTGAACCGGTCTCCCGCCATGAAGGGCTGGCGTGCCAGGTGCGCATCCAGCATCGCCACCAGGGGCTCGGTGGCCGCCACCGACGCGGCAATCAGCGCATCGCTGCGCTGCGCGGCCGGCGTGCGTATCCACTGGATGAAGGCATCGCGCCCGGCCGGGTTCAGCGTGGTCTGCTGCCAGTCCATCCACTGCTCGGCCACGAAGCGCTCGCGCAACGCATCGGGGTACAGCTCGCCCATGGAATGCCGGGCACACAGGTAGCGCACGATGGGGTTGGACTCCCACAGCACGGCGCCCGTGTCGTCATCCTCGATCAGCGGGACGAGGCCGTTGGGGTTGAGCCCGAGGTAGCGGGCCTCGCGCACGATGCCGAACTGCCCCCCCGCATCGGTGCGCTGCAGCGTGATGCCCAGCTCCTGCGCCGCCCACACCACCTTGCGCACGTTGATGGACGAGAGCCGTCCCCAGAGCCTCAGCATGTTGAATCAACTTTCATGGTGCGTTGCGCGGCCCGTGACGCAGCAGGAAGCGGGCGCGGCCCAGGCGAGGTGGCCGCGCTGCGCCACAGGGGTTGTTCACTTGCTATCGCGGATCGCGGCGGCCAGCGCGGCGATGCCCGTGGCGATCTGCTCCACCGTGGACGTGACGAACGACAGGCGCAGCGTGCGCGGGTCGGCGTTGTCGGCATAGAAGGCCGCGCCGGGCACGAAGGCCACATTGCGCTCCACCGCCTTGGGCAGCAGCTCGATGGCGCTCATGCCCTCGGGCAGGCGCACCCACAGGAACATGCCGCCGTCGGGGCGGTTCCATTGCACGGACAGGCCCTGCATCTCCTTGTCGAGCGCGGCCAGCATGGCCTCGCACTGCTGCTTGTACAGCGCGCGGATGGTGGGCACGTGGCGGTCCAGGAAGTTGCCCTTCATCACCTCGGCCACCAGGCGCTGGTTGTAGCCGGGCGTGTGCAGGTCGGCCGCCTGCTTGGCCTGCAGCAGCTTGGGGTACACGGCCTTGGGCGCCACGACGAAACCCAGGCGCAGGCCGGGGGCCAGCACCTTGGAGAACGAGCCCATGTAGATGCAGCCCTCGGGGTTGCGCGCCGTGAGCGGTGCGGGTGGCGGCGTGTCGAACCACAGGTCGCCGTAGGGGTTGTCCTCCACCAGCGGCAGGTTCAGTTCGGCGGCGGCCTGCACCAGGGCGGCTCGGCGGGCTTCGCTCATGGTGCGGCCCGTCGGGTTCTGGAAGTTGGGCAGCACGTACAGGAAGCGCGCCTTGCCGGCGCCCGTGCCCACCTTGGCCTTCAGGTCGTCAATCAGAACGCCTTCATCGTCGCTGGCCACGGACACCACGGCGGGCTCCATGGGTGTGAAGGCCTGCAGCGCGCCCAGGTAGGTGGGTGTTTCCACCAGCACGCGGCTGTCCGTGTCGATCAGCACCTTGGCGATCAGGTCCAGCGCCTGCTGCGAGCCGGTGGTGATCAGCACCTGGTCGGCGTCCACGTCCCAGGGCAGGAAGTCGGCGATGGCCTGGCGCAGCGGGGCGAAGCCTTCGCTGGCGGCGTACTGCAGCGCGGCCGGGCCGTCGTTGGCCAGCACGGCGGCGGAGGCTTCGGCAAAGGCCGAGACCGGGAAGGTCCTGGGCGAGGGCAGTCCGCCGGCCAGGCTGATGATGCCGGGCTTTTCGGTGACCTTGAGGATTTCGCGGATGACCGAAGGGTTCATGCGCTCGGCGCGGCGCGCCAGGGTCCAGGTGCTGGTCTGTGGAAGGTCGTTCAGTTTCACTCTCGTCTCCTGCGGGCAGTCCCCAAGGACCGCCCCTGTTGCAAAGTCGTCAAAAAATCGGATGCGGCGCGCCGGGCCGGGCACTGCGTCAGTCCACGATGAACAGTGTGGCGCCCTGTGGCGACGTGGATCGATGGGGTTCCGCATTGTCGGCCACCTGGTAGCTCATGCCCGGCGCCAGGGTGAACTGGCGGCCGTCGGCCAGCTCGGTGTGCAATTCTCCGCTCAGGCACAGCAGCACGTGGCCTTTGACGCACCAGTGGTCCGACACATACCCTGGCGTGTACTCCACCATGCGCACGCGCACATCGCCAAACTGCTGCGTGCGCCAGAAGACCTGGCCGGCCTGCGCGCTTTTTTCCTCGCGGGGAATGCCAGACCAGTCGGTGGTGGCAAACGGGATGTCGTGTAGCTGCATTTTCTCCTCAGTCCTTCAGGGAAGCCATGGCGTTGATCTCGGCCGCGCCCCGGGGGCGCAGGCGCTGCGCAGGGCCCGCCTTCATGCGGGGGCTCCTTGCCGGACGGGCATCCTCTTGCCCATGAACACCGTGGCGATCACCGCCAGGCCGAAGCCCAGGGTGGCCGCGTCCAGGCGCTCGCCCAGCAGCGGCACGGCGAAGAGCAGGCTCAGGAAGGGCTGGATGAGCTGCAGCTGGCTCACGCGCACGGCACCCAGCGCGAGGGCCCGGTACCAGGCAAAAAAGCCGATCCACATCGAGAACAGGGCCACGTAGACGAAGCCCAGCCAGCTCATGCCGCCGATGGAAGAGGGCACGGCGGGCGCGAACCACCAGGCCACCGGGATGGTCAGCGGAAGGCTGCACACGAGCACCCAGCAGATCACCTGCTCGGCGCCTAGGCGCGGCGTGAGCCGTGCCCCGCCGATGTAGCCGAAAGCGCCCGTGGTCATTGCAATGAGGAGATAGATGTTGGCCGCGCCCAGGTACAGCCCCCCTGCACGCCACACCATGAAGCCCAGCACCAGGCCGCTGCCCAGTACCGCGCACGCCCAGAACCCCGCGGAGGGCCGCTGGCGGAACCACAGCGCGCCGAGCACGGCGGTGGACAGGGGCAGCAGCGCCGTGACCACCGCGCCGTGGGTGCTGGGCACGTGGCGCAGCGCCAGCGCGAGGAAGAGCGGAAACCCCACGATCACGCCAAAGGCCGTGATGGCGAGCAGCGGCCACTCCGTGCGGCGCGGCACGTTGAGCCGCCCGCGGCCGTGCTGCCATGCCAGGTAGGCCACGGACAGGAGCCCGGCCACCGCCGCGCGGCCGAAGGTGACGAACCAGGGCGAAAGCTGGGGGGCGTCCACGGGGCCCACCGCCAGGCGGGTCATCGGCAGGGTGGCGGCAAACAAGGTGACGCCCACCAGGCCCCAGACCAGCGCTTCGCGTTCCTGTGCGCGGTTCATAGGGTGAGCATCCACACGGCCGTGGCCACCAGCACCAGGGCCAGCGCGCGGTTGAACCAGAGCAGGCGGCTGCCCTGCGCCAGCCACTGGCGCAGCAGCGAGCCGACCAGCGCATAGACGAAATTGCTCGTGAACGCGAACACCATCATCACGGCGCAGATGATCGCCAGGCGCTCGCCGGGGTTGGCCGCCGGCTGCCCGGCCGCATTCACCACCCAGCCCGCGCTGAGCGTGAGCGCCAGCATCCAGGCCTTGATGTTCACGAACTGCAGGCCCACGCCCTGCCAGAAGGTCACGGAGAGGCGGGTGCTGTCCAATTCGGCCAGCTGGCCTGCGCGGCTGAGCTTCCAGGCCAGCCAGAGCATGTAGGCCACGCCCAGCAGGGTCACCGCCCAGCGCAGGGCCGGCACGCCCGTGATCAGCGCGCCCAGGCCCAGGCCGCTGCCGAGCATCAGCAGCGTCCAGCCCGCCGGAACCGCCAGGCAAAAGCGCAGGGCGCGCCGCAGGCCCAGGTTGGCGGCCAGCGCAGTGGACAAGGTGGTGTTGGGCCCCGGCGAGAAACTCATCGCGGTGCAGAACAGCAGCAGGGCAGTCAGTTCGGGGGCGCTCATGGTGCGGGGATAGGCGGGGCTCAGTGGGGGGAACTTGTCAACGCTGAGGCTTCAATGTAATCTTCCAGCCCAGTACACAACCAATACAGTTCAGCAGCGCAGTTCGTGATCTGTATTGGCCGCGATAACAGTACACAAGGACACCGCCATGCTGATGAAAACCTCCACCCAGTCGCTGACCGAGCAGCTGTCGGCGCGTTTTGGCGAGCGCATCCGCAACCGGCTGCTGGCGCCGGGCGCGCGCCTGCCGTCGGTGCGGCAGTGCGCGCAGCAGCACGGCGTGAGCCCCTCCACCGTGGTGGCCGCCTATGACCAGCTGCTGGCGCAGGGCCTGGTGGAGGCGCGCAAGAACCGGGGTTTCTTCGTGCGGGAGATGGCCACCGCGCTGCTGGAGCGGGCGCCGGAGGACGACGCGGCCGCGCAAGAGGTCGAGCGCGGCATGGGCAACTGGAGCACGGCGCACTGGTTCGCGGCCCGGGGCGCTGGGCGCGGCGCGGCGCGCGGGGCGCCGCCCGTCAATGCCACGGCGCTCATCCGCGGCATGTTCCACAAGGTGAGCGACAAGCCACAGCCCGGCATGGGCGTGTTTCCGCCCGACTGGCTGGAGTCCACCTTCATGCCAGCCGCCGTGCGCAAGGTGACCAACACGCGCGCGCTGCAGGACTTCTCGCTGCAATACGGCGAGCCGCTGGGCGACACGGGGCTGCGGCGGGTGCTGTCCAAGAAGCTGGCCACGCTCAGCGTGCACGCGGCGCCCGAGAACATCATCACCACCGTGGGCGCCACGCACGCGCTCGACATCGTGAGCCGCACGCTGCTGCGCCCGGGCGACCCGGTGATGGTGGAGGAGCCGGGCTGGGCCGTGGAGTTCGCGCGCCTGGCCGCCCTGGGCATGCACATCCTGCCGGTGCCGCGCCGCGCCGACGGGCCCGACCTGGAGGTCATGGCGAAGTACTGCGAGGTGCACCAGCCCAAGCTCTACGTGAGCGTGAGCGTGTTCCACAACCCCACGGGCTACTGCCTGTCGCCCGGCAGCGCCCACCGCATCCTGCAGCTGGCCAACCAATACAACTTCCACGTGGTGGAGGACGACACCTACAGCCACATCGCGCCCGAGCATGCCACGCGGCTCACGGCGCTGGACGGGCTGCAGCGCACCATCTACGTGAGCGGCTTCGCCAAGATCCTCGCTCCCAACTGGCGCATCGGCTTCCTCGCAGCGCACCCCTCGCTGATCGAGCAGCTGCTGGACACCAAGCTGCTCGCGACCCTCACCACGCCCGCGCTGCTGGAGAAGGCGCTGGCGCTGTGCATCGAGCAGGGCCAGCTGCGCCGCCACGCCGAGCGCATCCGCACGCGGCTCGACGCGGCACGCGCGCGCAGCGTGAAGCTGGCGCTCGGGGCCGGCTGCACCTTCGCGGCCGAGCCCGTGGGACTGTTCGGCTGGGTGGAGACGGGCGTGGACACCGACGCGCTGGCGCAGCGCATGCTGGACGAGGGCTATCTGCTGGCGCCCGGGGCGCTGTTCCACGCCGAGCGCAAGCCCAGCACCCTCATGCGCATCAACTTCGCCACCACGCAGGAGGCGGCGTTCTGGAAGACTTTCGCGCGCGTGCGCGATGAGCAAGGGCGGTAGGCAGTTACCGTTGGCTCCAAACCGGGGGTGCTCCCACTGGACGCGTCTTCATCGCGCCATCAGCGGCCCCCGCGCACCTCACCCCAGCTGGCCGTTGCGCAGTGCGCGGCCCCGCCAGCGCCACCGTGGAGCCGGCTTTGCCGGGCCGCGGGTGGCGTCCCCCTGGGAGGGAAGACGCGCAGCGGCTCAGGGGGCTTCCGTGGGAGGCTTACTTCCTGTCGACCACCAGGTCTGACAGCACGCGCAGCAGGGCGCGGTTGACCTCTTCCAGGTCGAGCTCATAGGTCTCGCACAGCTGGCGGATGGCGCTGGCGTCGTCCGTCTCCAGCGCGCAGGCCATCTGCAGGCCTTCGGTGTAGGGGCCGGTGCGCAGCACCGTGGCATCGTAGATGCGCTCGGACAGGGGCAGGCGCCGCAGGATCGTGCCCAGGGATTCACCCAGCAGCTCGTCGATCTGCGAGAGCAGGCCGCACAGGTAGATCTCGCGGCGCAAATCGTTTTCCACGCCCGCGTCCAGCAACTGCGCGGTCAGGCGGGCGCGCATCACCATGGCCTCGCGCACCGGGTGCATGTTGGGGTCCGTGCTCGCGTGGGGCAGCTGGTCGGACAGCCAGCGCTTGATGGAGCCGTAGCCCATCATCACCAGGCCCCGGCGCAGCGAGTCGATTCCGGTGCGCAGGCCGAGCGCGGCCGAGTTGGTGTACACCATGAAGCGGTAGGCCAGCAGCGGGTCCTCGCCCATGATGGCCTCGAAGGTCTCGAGCGATTGCTCGTCGTCGATGGCCTTCATGAGCTTGAAGATCACCGCGTGCGAGGGCTGCTGGGGGTGGTGGCGCAGGCTGTAGAGCACGTCCTCCGACGGCCAGCCGGCCAGCGCCAGCGCGTTGTTCTGGTCCAGGCAATGCTCCATGAGCGCGCGGCTGGCGACGTTTTCGTACATCTGCCCGGCCAGCACCGGGCTGGCGGCGCGCAGCGGCTGCGCGGGCGCGCCGGGACGGGCGGGCGCGGCCTGCAGCGCCGCCACGGCGTCTTCGGGGCGCAGGGTGAGCAGGCTGTTGTCGAAGCACTGGGCTATGTCGGGTTCTGGCAGCTTGCCCAGTTCACCCCGCCACACCAGCTTGAGGCCCCGCTGGTGCGCGGACCTGACGCGCGTGTAGATGGCGGAATCGGCCAGCCAGCCGCCCCGCACCTCGATCCACGGGGTGCCGCGCGGCGCGTGCTCGAGCATGTCGCACAGCAGCTGGCGGCTCTGGGGCGACAGCAGGATCGGCGGGGAACTGGCCGACCAGAGCTCCTGCAGCGTGCGCAGCAGATGGGCGGCATCGACCAGGGCCGTTGCCTCGCTGTGCACGTAGAGCTGGATGCCGGCGAGTTTGCGGGCGCGGCTCCACAAGGGGCGATAGCCCAGAATCAGGCTGCCAAGGACAGATTGGACCATGTGCTCTCAGGCAAATGTACGGGGGCCTGTTCCCGGGTGGGGGCATCCCCTCCACCGCGTGAGCAGGTCCTAGCTAATGAAGTTGAACAGAGACAGCTTCTGGACCTGGGCATAGGACTTGAGCGCAGCCTCATAGCCCACCTGCTGGTTCTGGAAGTCCGAAATTCCCTGGATCATATCGAGATCCTCGGCGCGTGAGCGGTCGCTTTCGAGCTGGATGGAGCGCTTTTCCTGGTCGCCCGTGATGCGGTCCGCGCGGTTGAGCAATTCACCCGCATAGCCGCGCATGTTGTGCATGCGCTCCAGGCCGATGTCCATGTTGCCCAGCGCCTGCCCCACGGCCTGCGCCGCCGCATTGCTGTTGGGTGCGTTTCGGATGCCGTTGATCGCGCTGTCCATGGTGCTGAACATGCTAGGGCTGGGCTGCAGGGTGATGGTGTCCCCGTTGGCCGGATTGCCCTTGATGTCGAAGGTCAGCCCCGGAATGCCGGTGACGGCAATGGTCACCGGCTTGTCCGATGGAAAGTCGGGCACCACCACGGCGGGGGAGACGGCGCCGGTGGTGGTGTTGGTGAGGGTGTAGGTGGCGGTCGTGGTGCCGGGCGTGGCTCCGGGGCCGACGGCGCTGAACGTGATGGTGTAGTTGTCGCCGGTCACCAGGCTCGGGTCCACGGGCGTGATGGCCGTGGTGTTGAGGATGCGCCCGGTGGGAATGGCGCTGATGCCGGCGGTGTAGACGCCGTCGCGCTGCGGGTCGAACATGAAGGCGGCTTCGCCGTCCAGCGCGCCGGGAATGGTCACGCCGGAGCTGGCCGCCTGCCCGGGCAGCCCGTCGAAGCTGTAGTCCGGCGAGCTGCTCAGCGGGCCGAGGAACGGCGCGAGCGCGCTGCCCAGCGCGCCCAGCAGCGGAATGCCGTTGGTGTCCTTGCGGTTGGCCACTTCCACCAGCTGTTCGCGCAGGCCCTGCAGCTGGTTGGCGATGGTGGTGCGCTCGTTGGGTGTGAGGGCGGCATTGCCGGCGCTCACCACCAGTTCGCGGAAGTTCTGTACCAGATTCACGGCATCGCCCAGGGCCGATTCGGCCTGCGCGATGGCGTTGCGCTGGGTTTCCAGCGCGCGCTGCTCGGTCTGGATGCGGGCCAGGCGGTTGATGGCGCGCTCGGCCTGCGCGGCCGACACCGGGTCGTCGCTCGCCCGCACCACGCGCTTGCCCGAGGTCAGGTTTTCCTGCAGGTTCGACAGGCTGGTCTGCCGCGTGCCCAGATTGCGCAGGGCGTTGTCATACATGTTGGCGGTGCCAAGGCGGTAGATGCTATTGCTCATGTCGAACTCCTAACTCCTGTCCGCATTCAGCGGCCCAGGCCCTGCAGCAGCGAGTCAAAGATGTTTTGCGCGATCTGGATCATCTTGGAAGATGCCTGGTAGGCCTGCTGGTATTGGATCAGCCTTGCGGCCTCTTCGTCCAGATTCACCCCCGAGATCGCGGTGCGGTCCCGCTCCAGGTTGGACGCGATGGTGGTGGACAGCTCGGCGGCGAACAGCGCGCTCTGCGTGCGGGTGCCCACCTGGGCGATGGCGCCCGCGTAGCCGTCGCTGAGCGTGGAGTCGTCGAACATCTTCACGTCGCGCAGGCCCATGAGGGCGCTGGCGTTGCCCGAGTTGCGGGTGAACGTGTCGCCGTACTGGGGGTCGGCGGCGTTGCCGATGACGACCGTGTCGCCGGTGTTCGGCGAGCCCTGCAGCTTGATCTCCCAGCCGTTGATGGAGATGGCCGCGCCGGGCGTGTAGGGCTGTGCGGCGGCGATCGTCGTGGGGGGCGCCGTGCCGCGGTCCAGCACGTCGTAGGTGGTCGGCGGGCCGGCGGTGAAGCGCAGCTGCACCCCGCCCAGGATCGGCGGCACCGCGGCCGGGTTCGCATTGGCCGGCAGCACCAGCCCCGGCGGGTTGGGCAGGCCCGTGGCCTTGAGCCCCGACAGCTGCAGCGTTCCGCCGTTGGACGTGCCCATGGCCGCGTTGACCGGATTGGCCACCGCCAGGTCGCGTGGCGAGTACACCAGGGACTGGATGTTGGCCGCCGCCGTGCTGAACGGTTTGAACAGCATGCGCTCGCCGGGGTTGCCGGGCGTGGTCAGGTTGAAGTTCAGGCCGTCGATCTGCAGCGTGGCGAGGTTGGCCGCGTCGGTGAAGGGGGTGGACTTGCCGTCCGACAGCCGCACCACCTGCCCGGCCGTGCCGGTGGTGAAGCGGATCTCGTAGTCCGACGCCGCGAACTGCGTGGGGCCGGTGAACGACACCGTGCCGACGCCCGCGCCATTGGTGTGGCCCGGCATGCTGGTGGGTACCGCGAACAGGTCCTTGCCCAGCGCGCCGTCGAGCGTGAGGCCCAGGTTGTGCTGGTCGTTCATGGTCATGCCGATGGCCATCGCCATGCGGCCCAGCAGGTTGCGGCCTTCGCTCAGGTCGTTGTTGTTGAAGCGCAGCAGGCCGGACATCGACCCGCCGCCCAGCACGTTCTCGTCCATTTCCACGGCCGGTGCGCCGGGCCGGTTGAAGAACAGCTTGAGCTGACCGCTGCCGGGAAAGGCCGTCGCATCCCCGACCGACAGGCTGGTCGCCGTGGTGCCCAGCACCAGGGGCTGGCTGCCCGCCACGAACAGGCCCACGGTGCCGTCGTCGGCCGGGATCTGCGTGGTCTGCACGTACTGGTTGATGTCGCGGATGATCTGGTCGCGCTGGTCCAGCAGGTCGTTGGGCGTCTGGCCGTTGCCCTTGGCGCGCGCGATCTGCTCGTTCACGCTGGCCATCTGCTGGGCCAGGCTGTTGACGGCCGTCACGCTGCTCTGCAGCTGTTCGGTGACGGTGTACTGGATCTCGTTGATGCGGTCGGCGGCCGAGCGCATGCGCGAGGCCGTTTCGTCCATGCGCGTGAGCACCACGGTGCGCGCCGTGATGTCGGTGGGGGCGCTCACCACGTCCGAGAACGCATTCATCATGTCGTTGATGGCGGCACCCAGGCCTGCCGTGCCGCCGCTGAAGACCTCCTGCAACTGGCGCAGGCGCTCGGCCCGCACGATGTCGGAAGACTGCACCGAGCCCGCCGTGGCCGACTGGCGCGTGAGCAGCTCGCTCTGGTTGCGCAGGATGGTCTGCACGTCCACGCCCTGGCCGATGTAGCCGCCGCCGGTGAACTGGCCCTGCACGGTCTGCAGCACCACCGTCTGGCGCGAATAGCCAGGCGTATTGACGTTGGCGATGTTGTGGCCCGCCGTCTGCAGGGCCACCTGGTTGGCCAGCAGGGCGCGGGCGCCGACGTTGAGAAGACTCATGGCTTACCTCGGCTTTCTCATCACGCCTGGGCGCGCTGTACGCGCAATGCGCTGTTGATGGCGCCGCTGAGCTTTCGGGCGTATTCGGGGTCGGTGGCGTAGCCCGCCTTTTGCAGTTCGGCCGCATAGGCCACGGCGGAGCCGCTCTTGGCGGTGGCCTGCGCCTTTTCGTAGCGGGGGTTGTCCGTGATCAGGCGGGCGTAGTCCCGGAACGAATCCTCGTACGAGTCGTAGGCGCGGAATTTGGCCGTCACCTTCTGGGGCTTGCCGTTGATGTACTCGGTGGTGGTGATCTCGGCCACCTTGCCTGTCCAGCCCTTGCCGGCCTTGATGCCGAACAGGTTGAACGAGTTGGAGCCGTCCTTGTTCCGGATCTCGCTCTTGCCCCAGCCGGTTTCATGGCCGGCCTGGCCCAGCATGAAGCTGGCGGGAATGCCGCTGTCCTGGGCCACGCGCTCGGCGGTGCCCGAGAGGTGCTGCACGAAACCCTCGCGGCCCTTGGGGGCCTGCAGGGTGGCCTCCGCGGGGGCTGCCGTGGCCGGCGCGGCGGCGCGGGGCAGCGCCTGCTGCTGCAGGCTCAGGGTGGAGGGCACGGAGAAGTTGGCGTCGGCGCCCCCCATCTGGCGCGACAGCTGGCGGGCGATCGCCTCGGACAGCCCGCCCTGCATGCCGGACATGCTCACGGACAGTTGCTGGTCGAGCATGTCCTGCCCCAGGTTGGCCTGCTCTCCCTCCATGAGACCGGATTTCATCGTGGCGTCGCGCATGCTCTTGATCAGTTCGCGCATGAACAGCGACTCGAACTGCTTGGCCACCTCGCGCGTGGTCTGGGCGCTGCTGGCCGTGCCCGCGTCGTACTTGAGGGAATTGAGCGAGCGGATGTCCACCGCCAGCGCATTGGATGTGCTGGTGGTGCTGGACGAAGGGAGTGTGAGGGCCATGGTCAAGCCTCCTGCGCTGGGCTACCCACAGACAGTGAATTTGGCGCTGCCCAGGCCAGTGCACCCGTGGAACTGGCTTCGCCAGGCCACCGGGTGCGTCCCCCTTTGGGGGAAGGCGCGAAGCGACTCAGGGGAAGCATTTAGATCACTTCCAGCTCGGCGTTGAGCGCGCCGGCAGCCTTGATGGCCTGCAGGATGGCCAGCAGGTCCTGCGGCGTGGCGCCCAGCGTATTGAGCGCCTTCACCACGTCCGCGAGCTGGGGCGAGGGCGGCATCTGGATGATGTTGCCCGGCTCCTGGTTGATGCGGATGTCGCTTTGCTGCGCCACCACGGTCTGCCCTTGCGAGAGAGGGGCAGGCTGGCTGATGATGGGCGTGGAGCTGATGGTGATCGAGAGGTTGCCGTGCGCGATGGCGCAGGGGCCCAGCGTGACCGCCTGGTTGAGCACCACCGAGCCGGTGCGCGCATTGATGACGACCTTGGCCGAGGGCGTGGACGACTCCAGCGCCAGCTCTTCCAGGTCGGCGATGAAGCCCACGCGGGCGCCGGGGTCGAGCGGCGCGCGCACCTGTACCGTGCGGCCGTCCAGCGCCGTGGCCAGGCCGCTGCCCAGCTTGGTGTTGATGGCCTGCGCCACGCGCCGCGCGGTCTGGAAGTCGGAGGCGTTGAGCCCGAGGTTGATGGTGTCGCCCTCGTTGAGCGGCGTGGGCACGGCGCGCTCGACCTGCGCGCCCTGGGGAATGCGGCCCGCGCTCAGGTGGTTGATCTGGACCTTGCTGCCGCCGGCCGAGGCACCCGCGCCGCCCACCACCACGTTGCCCTGGGCGAGTGCGTAGATCTCGCCATCGGCGCCGCGCAGCGGCGTGACGATCAGCGTGCCGCCCTTGAGCGACTTGGCGTTGCCCATGGAAGAGACGTTGATGTCGATCATCTGGCCGGGCTGGGCGAACGCGGGCAACTGCGCCGTGACGATCACGGCCGCCACGTTCTTGAGCTGCAGCTGGCCAGCCGCGCTGGGTGGCAGGCTGATGCCCATCTGCTGCAGGTAGTTGGACATGGCCTGCGTGGTGTAGGGCATCTGCGTGGTCTGGTCGCCCGTCCCGTCCAGTCCCACCACCAGGCCGTAGCCCGTGAGCTGGTTGGTGCGCACGCCCTGCACCGCCGCCACTTCCTTGATGCGCAACGCGTGCACGGGCATGGCCAGGCAGGCGGCCACGAGGGCCAGCAGCAGCCACAGCGCGCGCGCGGAGCGTGGCAGGAGGGAATGGGACAAGGCTTTCATGGCATCCATTGTGGGCGGCCCCGCCAGGAACTAAAACCCAAAAAGAAGCGGGTTCACCGGCTTATTGCATGGGTTCCCGGGCGGGTGGGGAACGGCCAGTGGTGCGCGGAAAACCAGGCAGGCGCTGGTGCCGCGCTACCGGAGAAAGTATGAATGAAAACAGCCTCTACCGCTTTATGGGTAAGCGCTAGAAGCTATAAATTATGTAGCAAACTGGGGCGAGGATTTTTCACAACGGTCAGACATCCCGAAGCCTCAAAACCCCAGGCTTTGTGCCCCCGGCGCATCCAGAAACCACACCCGTAAAAACTGGCGCGGCCAAAGGCCAGCGCCACCGCGGATCCGGCTTTGCCGGGCCGGGGGTGGCGTTCCCCCTCAGGGGGGGAAGGCGCGCAGCGACTCAGGGGGGAATCTAGAACGGCGTGATGGTATTGAAGAACCGCCCCATCCAGCCCATGGCCTGGGCCTCGCCCTGCGCGCCACGGCCACGGGATTCCACCCGCACATTGGCCACCTGGGTCGAGTTGACGATGCTGCCCGGCTGCAGCGCGCGCGGATCGATGGTGCCCGAGAAGCGCAGCACGTCCACGTTCTGGTTGACGCCGATCTGCTTCTCGCCCGTCACGACCAGGTGGCCGTTGGGCAGCACGTCCACCACCGTGGTGGTGATCGACCCCGTGAAGGTATTGGCGCTTTCGGTGCCGCCCTTGCCGGAGAAGGTGTTTTCCGAGGCCGCGCCCAGCGTGGTGCGGTCGGCCAGCGATTTCTTCACGAAGGGCAGGTTGGTGATGCCGGCCGAGGCCTCGGAGGTGCGGTCCACCGTGGAGGAGGATTTCTGGCTGGCCGTCACGTTCTCGACGATCATGACCGTCACGTTGTCGCCCACCATGCGCGCGCGGCGGTCTTCGAAGGCGGGGCGGTAGCTGGCCTGGTGGAACAGGCCGCCCGTGACCGGTGGCGGCGTGCGCGGGGCGGCGGCCAGCGGAGGGGGCGTGGTGGGAAGGATGTCCACCGGCGGGGGCGGCGACATGGTGGCGCAGCCCGTGAGCAGCAGGGCGCCCGCGGCGGCGGCCAGGGCTGGGAGGCGTGTGGAGTGCAGCATGGCGAAAGGTCCTGTCGTCGTCACAGCTGGCTGAGCTTGGCCAGCATCTGGTCCGAGGTCTGGATGGCCTTGGAATTCATTTCGTAGGCGCGCTGGGTCTGGATCATGGTGACCAGCTCTTCCACCACGTTGACGTTCGAGGCTTCCAGGAAGCCCTGCTTGAGAATGCCCAGCCCGTTGGTGCCCGGCGTGCCCTGCTGCGGCTGGCCGGAGGCGGCCGATTCCTTGAACAGGTTCTGCCCGATGGGCTCCAGGCCAGCCGGGTTCACGAAGGCCGACATGGCCAGGTTCCCCAGCGGCTGGGGCTGGGTGTTGCCCTGCACCGTGGCGGACACCACGCCGTCGGCGCTGATGCTCACGCTCGTGGCGTTGGGGGGCACGGTGATGCCGTTGGCCACGGGCAGGCCGCTGGAGGTGACGAGGCGGCCCTGCGCATCCACCTGGAACGAGCCATCGCGCGTGTAGCCCAGGGTGCCGTCCGGCATGGTCACTTCAAAGAAGCCGTTGCCGTTGATGGCCACGTCCAGGTTGTTCTTGGACTCCTGCAGGCTGCCCTGCACGAAGTTGCGGCTGGTGGCCACCGTGCGCACGCCCAGGCCCAGGTGCAGGCCGGTGGGCAGCTGGTTCTGTTCGGTGGTGTTGGCGCCCACCTGGCGCAGGTTCTGGTAGATCAGATCCTCGAACACCGCGTTGTTGCGCTTGTAGCCGGTGGTGGAGACGTTGGCCAGGTTGTGCGAGATGACGTCAAGCTGGGTCTGCTGGGCAGACATGCCGGTCTTGGCGATCCAGAGGGAGTTGATCATGGTGTGCTTCCTTCCTTGGGCGATGCGGGCGTGGGTGGTGCCGCGTCAACCGTTCATGCCCAGCAGCTGGCTGGCGGTCTTGTCATTGGTCTCGGCGGTCTGCAGCAGGCGCATCTGCTGCTCGAACTGGCGCGATGCGGCGATCATCCCGACCATGCTCTCGACCGGGTTCACGTTGGAGCCTTCGACGGCCCCCGCGAGCATGCGGGCGTTGGCATCGTTCGCGATGGGATCGCCGGACGTGGTGCGAAACAGGCCGTCATCGCCGCGCTTGAGCGGGTCTTCCAGCGTGGGGGTGGCGAGCTTGAGCCGGCCGATGGCCTGCGCGGGCTGGCCCGCGGCCTTGGCGGTGACCGTGCCGTCCGAGCCCAGCGTGACCTCGGCGCCCGGCGGGACGTCAATGGGCGCTCCGCCATCGGAGAGCACCGGCAGCCCGGTGGGCGTGAGCAGCTGGCCCGTAGCCGACAGCTCGAAGGTGCCCGCGCGGGTGTAGGCCTCGGTGCCGTCCAGGCCCTGCACGGCAAACCAGGCGTTGCCTGCGGCCATGGCATCGAGATTGCGGCCGGTGCGCTGCACGGGACCGGGCGTGTTCACATGGCCGGAGGTGGCTTCGAGCGCGAACACGCGGGTCTTGGAGCCGTCGCCCTGCAGCGGCACCGAGCGGAAGGTGGAAAGCTCCGCGCGAAACCCCTGGGTGGACGCGTTGGCGAGGTTGTTGGACAGCACGGCCTGCCGGTGGGCGGCGGCGTTCGCGCCCGTCATCGAGGTGTAGATGATGCGGTCCATGGTGCGATGCTCCTTTCAGTACCCTGCAGTGCTGCGTGCCGTGCGCAGCGTGTGCAACCGGCGCGGCCCAGGCGCGGGCAGCCGCGCAAGGGCCGCCCCGCCGCGCTGGCTGCGTCCCCCTTCCGGAGCGCACAGCGCGCCGAGAGAGGGGGAAGGCGCGAAGCGACTCAGGGGGTGTTTCATCTCAGGTTCACCAGGGTGGACATCACCTGGTCTTGCGTCTTGATCGTCTGGGCGTTGGCCTGGTAGGCACGCTGCGCGGTCATCATGTTCACGAGTTCGGCCGTGAGATCGACGTTGGAGTCTTCCAGGGCGCCCGAGCGCAGGGCGCCGAAGTTGCCGTCCGTCGCGGTGCCCACCACGGGCTGGCCGGATTCAAAGGTGGCCACCCAGTTGTTGCCGCCCACAGAGGCCAGGCCCTGCGTGTTGCGGAAGCTCGACAGCGCGAGCTGCCCTTCCGCGCGGGTCACGCCGTTGGAGTAACGGGTCATGATCATCCCGTTGTTCTCGATGTTGATGCCGGTGAGCTCGCCCGTCGTGTAGCCGTCCTGGCTCAGGTTCGAGACCGCGAACTTGCTGCCGCTCTGGGAGACCTTGTCCAGGCTCACGTCAACGGTGAACGTGGGCAGGTTGTTCGGGTTGGGCGGCGTCGGATTGACGGTGAGCGGCAGCGAAAAGCCCGTGGCGGGTGGCGTGGCGGTGGGGCCGGTGATGACGCCGTTGTTGTCGAACGTGATCTGGCCGATGGGGGTGGCCACCACGGGCGGGGTGGCCGTGGGATCGTCGAGCGCGTCGTACACGTCCCAGGTGTTGTCCGTCGCGGTCTTCTGGAAGTACAGGCTCACCGGCTTGGCCACGCCCTGGCTGTCGAACACGTTGATGGAGGTGCCATAGGTGGCGCGCGGCGTGGCCGGGATGGGTGGCGTGGCGGCGGGGTCGCCGGCCGCGTCGGTGGCGGTGGCGGGCAGGTTGAAGGCCGCGGTGATCTTCGTCGTCTGCTTGGCCGGGATCGGCTCGGAGGTGGGGAAGACCATGGGGATGGGGTCGGTGCCCGAGCGTAGGCCGGTCACGGGGTCCACGGGGTAGCCCATCACGTTCGCGTTGTCGTTCGTGATCATGTTGCCCTCCTTGTCCAGCTTGAAGTTGCCGGAGCGGGTGTAGGCGGGCGTGCCGTCGGGCAGGGTCAGCGTGAAGAAGCCATTGCCGTTGATGGCCACGTCCAGGCTGTTGCCCGTGATCGTGAGGTTGCCCTGGGTGAACTGCTGCGAGACGGCGCCGACTTCGACGCCGATGCCCGCGTTGGTGCCGCCGGCCGAGCCGATGGCGGAAGCGACCATTTCAGCGAATTCCGCCCGCGAGGCCTTGAACCCGACGGTGTTGGAGTTGGCAATGTTGTGTCCGATGACGTCGAGGTTCTTGCTGGCGGCATTCAAGCCCGAGAGGCCTTGCTGAAAACTCATGGTGTTCTCCTGATAGAGGCGAAGAAAGGGTTTGGGCCGGCGTTAGACCAGGGCCTTGATCTGGCTGTAGCTGATGGTCTTGCCGTTCGCGAGCGTCAGCTTGAGCTGGCCGTCCTCGGCGCCCGCGGCGGTGACCTTGGACAGGGACAGCGGCGTGCTCGACAGCTTGGCCGAGCCGTTGACGGCGCTGACGCGGAACTGCAGCGCATCGGTGGCGCCGGTGTATTTGCTGGCGTCCCACTCGAAGGTGTGGCGGCCCGCGGCCTTGGCGCCCAGGTCGATGGTGTCCACCACCTGGCCACCCGCGGTGGTGACCTCGATCTTCACGTTCGTGGCGGCCGAGGGCAGCTCGAAGCCGCCCTTGCCGACCTTGTCGGCCACGGCGACGCTCGAGCCTTCGGTCATCACGTTGCGGCCGATCAGCGCCGTGCCCTGCATCACCTGCAGCGAGTTGAACTGCTCGGACATGCTCTGCATGGTCTGGTTGAGCTGCTGGATGCCGGTCACCGTGTTGATCTGCGCGATCTGCGAGGTCATCTGCGCGTTGTCCAGCGGGTTCATCGGGTCCTGGTTGTTCAGCTGCGCGACGAGCAGCTTCAGGAACCGGTCCTGCGCGGCGGCGGGGTCGGTGGCGGCGTTGGCTTTCGTGCCGGTCGCATCCGTCACGGAAGGGGCGTTGGTGGCGCTGAGGATCATGGTGGGGTCTCCCGGAAATTACTGGCCCATCTGCAGGGTCTTGAGAAGCAGCGACTTGGCCGTGTTCATGACCTCGACGTTGTTCTGGTACGAACGGGAGGCGGAAATCATGTTGACCATTTCCTCCACGGCGTTGACGTTGGAGTGCGTCACGTAGCCCTGCTCGTCGGCCGAGGGGTGGGCGGGGTCGTGCACGCGGCGCCCGGGGGTGTTGCTTTCGCTGATGGCGCTCACCCGCACGCCGGCGGAGCTGTCGGCGCCCATCGGCGCGGTCTGGAACACCACCTGGCGCGCCTTGTACGCCTGGCCGTCGGGGCCGGCCACCGCATCGACATTGGCCAGATTGCTGGCCACCACGTTGAGCCGCTGCGACTGCGCGCTGACGGCGCTGCCCGACACGCTGAAGATGGAGAACATGGACATGGGGTGACTCGCTTTCTGCGCTGCAATGCGGTGGGCTTTACTGGCCCTGGATCGCGCTGAGCATGGTTTTGGCGTTGCCGTTGATGAAGCGCAGCGTGGCTTCGTAGCGCACCGCGTTGTCGACAAAGTTCGCGCGTTCCCGGTCCAGGTCCACCGTGTTGTTGTCCAGGCTCGGCTGCGCCTGCACGGAATAGCCCAGTGCGCCGGGGGCGCCAGTGCCCGTGCTGGCCGCGGGCAGTGGAATGTGGCGGGGGTCTGTGGCGCCCTTGGCCCCCAGGTTGCCCGTGGTGCCCACGGAGCCTGCGGTGGCGAGGCGGGTTACGCCCGATCCGGACCCCGTGGCTTCGCGCATCGCGTCGCCAAAGCTGAAATCGCGTGCCACGTAGCCCGGGGTGTCGGCGTTGGCGATGTTGCTGGCGATGGCGCGCTGGCGCTCGGCACGCAGCGTCAGCGCGTTGCCGTGAAAGTCCAGCCGGTTGGTCATCTTGTCAAGCATGGTTGCCTCACACCCTGGGTTGCAATGGCGCCGGGCAGGGGGCTTTCCGGCGTGGCTTGATTATGGAAACCGTGGCTTTTTTCTAAAGCGCGAAGAACGAGGAAATGGGCGCGCAGTTTCGGGTTTTGCGCTGTGCCCGGCTGCCTATAGTTCCAGTCGTGAAATAGTCTTTGCCGCCCTGCGCGGGAAGACGCGCGACGCCCAGGAGGCCCCATGCCATCGATCTTTTCTTCCCGTTTCGTCCGAGCCTGCGCGCAGGCTGTGTCCTTGCGCGGGCAGGTGGCCGCGCACCGCGCACTGGCGGGCGTGGCGCTGGCGGCCGCTGTGGCCGGCGGCAGCGGCGCCGCGTTCGCGCAGGCCGCCGCCGATCCCGCGGCCGACCTGGGGCCGCTGACCCAGCGCTGGCTGGACGATGCGATGTCGCGCAACCAGCCTGCGGGGCTCCCCTTGCGGATGGAAGTGAGCGTTGGCTCACTGGATTCCAGGCTGCGGCTGGCGCCGTGTGCGCGGGTTGAGCCCTATCTGCCGGCCGGCGCGCGGCTGTGGGGGCGTACGCGCCTAGGACTGCGCTGCGTGGAGGGGCAGACCGCATGGAACGTGTATCTTCCGGTGACCGTCAAGGCCTTTGGCCCCGCCTGGGTGCTGATCAACCCCGTGGCTCCTGGCGCCATCCTCACGGCCAACGATGCGACGCAGGCCGAGGTGGACTGGGCCGAGGAGTCGGCGGCCGTCATGGCCAATCCGGAGCTGTGGGTCGGGCAGGTGGCCGCCCGTCAGCTGGTTGCCGGGCAGACTTTGCGCCAGACCATGGTGCGGGCCCCGCATCTTTTCCGGGCAGGGGCCCAGGTCAAGGTGGTCGCGCAGGGGCCGGGCTATGCCGTGACATCGGCCGGCCAGGCAATGTCGGCAGGGGCAGCGGGGCAGATTGTTCGCATCCGCATGGATAATGGCCGCGTTGTCAGTGGAACTGTGAATGAGACTGGGACAGTGGTCGTGGCTCTTTGATGACGCTGTGGCGATAAATGGCTAAAGTCCGGGCCAAAAGGGTCGAAAACATTGCTACTGTGCCCCACATCAAGCGGGGTGGTGGAGAGAGCGATGAAGATTGGTCAAAAACCGGAACTCCCGGGCGCCTTGGCGCAGACGGGGCCTGCCAAGCAGGCCAAAAGTCCTGCCAGCGCTGCTGAAGGAGCCGCCAAGGACGCAGCGGCCGTGTCAACCGCCGGTGTGCCCGTCACGGTGTCCACCGCAGCCCGCGCACTGGACCAGACGGCCCGTTCCACGGGCGATTTCGATGCCGGCAAGGTCAAGGCCGTGCGCACGGCCATCGAAAAAGGCGCGTTCTCGGTGGATGCCGAGGCCATTGCCGACAAGATGCTCACCAACGCCCAGGAAATCCTCTCCCGCTCCCGCGGCTGATCCCACAGCTCGCTTGGCAGCCAGATGCCATCCAGCGCACAATGGGCCATGTCGCTGGAAGAATCCCTCTCGGCTGTTGAACAGCTGATCGAAAAAGTCTCCGCCGCCCTTCTTGCGGCAGATCCCCCATCCCTTGAGAAAAACAGCATGGCCTTGCGGGATGCTGCGGCCCAGTTCGCGCGCGTCCTGGAGCAGGCGGCGGCCCGGGGCCTGCCTTTGCCCGCGCAGTTGCAAAAGAGGGTGGATGCCATCGGCGACATGCTCGCCAATCACCGCGAGGGCCTCGCCCGCCTGTCCGCCAACGCCGACCGCCAGGTTGCCAGCCTGCTGCCCCAGGCCGGCTCCCCCGCCACCTATGGCGACGGCCGCGGCGCCCAGCCCGGCAAGCCCGGCGTGGCACGGATCTACAAGTCGGCGGGCTGAGTCGAGTCGCAACTCAAAAAAGATAGCTACCAGCGCTTGAGCTACCTGCGTTTGAATGGCCAAACCGGCTTGATCCAACGCAAGTCAAGCGCAAGCAGCTATCCCATCGATAGCGAACCGGGGTCAGTACGTCGGAGTTCGGCCTTGCGCAATGGCCGTCGAAACGGTCGCAGCCCAATACCAGTGCCACCGTGGATCTGGCTTCGCCAGTCCAGGGGTGGCGTCCCCCTCAGGGGGAAGGCGCCGCAGGCGACTCAGGGGGAGCCATGGCCTCAGGGAGCCCTAATGCGCCCGCATCTTGGCACGCAAGCGGGCGATGGACTGGCTATGCAGCTGGCACACCCGTGACTCGGTAACCCCCAGCACGGCCGCGATCTCTTTGAGATTCATGTCGTGCTCGTAGTACATGCCCATGATGTGCTGCTCGCGCTCGGGCAGGCTCTTGATGGCGTTGACCAGGGACATCTTGAGCCGCTGGTCGCGCAGCAATTCCATGGGGTCGGCATCGCCGTCGGCAACATGGCGGTCCAGGAAACCGTCGTCGTCCTCGTTGCCGTGTGTCATGTCTTCCAGGTACACCAGCTGCGTGCCCCGCACCTTGCCCAGCAGGTTCTGGTAGTCCGCCAGGTTCATGCCCATTTCACTGGCGATCTCGGATTCGAGCGGGCTGCGACCGAGTTTCTGCTCCAGCCGTTGCACGGCGTGCTCGATGTCTTTCTGGCTCTTGCGCGAGCTGCGGGACATCCAGTCGCCCTCGCGCAACTCGTCGAGCATGGCGCCGCGGATGCGCTGGGTCGCGAAGGTCTCGAACTGCACGCCCTGGGCGGCTTCGTAGCGCGAGAGTGCTTCCGCCAGGCCCATCATGCCGACCTGGATCAAATCGTCCAGCTCCACGTTGGGCGGCAGCTTGGCGATCATGTGGTGCGCAATCCTTCGCACCAGCGGGACGTGCTGGCGGATCAGCGCATCACGATCGAGCTGGCCTTTGGCGGTGTACATCAGATCAGTGGCTCCGGACAAAATGCGCAGGCATGCCTGTCAAGTTGCTGGGTGGCAGCGCAGTCAGCGATTCACTGATAGTGCCCGCATTTTCCAGTAGTTGCAAGGCCAGGCGCTGGAGGTCCTGGGGGTTCTGCGTGGCGATGGTGGTCGTGCGCACCGGGCCACCCAGGTGGCGCTCCGCGCAGTCCTGCAGGGTCAGCAGCGCGTGCTGTGTCTTGCGCCGTTCGGCGGCGGTGTTGCCGCGCAGCAAGGCCGCCACCATGCAGGGCAGGGTCGTGTGCAGGGCGATCTGCTTGAGGCTCTTGTAGCTGGTCAGCACGCCGGCCGATCCGTCGCCCATCACCACCAGCGGTATGGTGGACGTGTGCGTCAGCAGCGGCCCGAGCGTGGCCGCAGGCGCGTGCAGCACGATCAACCCGTAGGTCCGGAAATAGGGCAGCAGGCTGGGCAGGGGTGCCGTTTCATTGCGGCTGGCTTCCCGGCTGATGCGCAGAAGGCCCTTGGCTGCCGGAATCACCGCCAGCGAGGAGGCCATGGCCCCCATGTTCAGGGCGACACCCTCGTTCCAGGGCGCCTGTTGCAGCAGGTGCAGCAGCCCCGGGCTGTCGTCCGTCTCCTGGGCGGTGCCGTCGAGCACCACCACCGGGTAGCCCAGGCGCTGCAGGCTCGCGCAGATCTGCCACAGCGTCTCCAGCCCGGTGCCCGCGTTGTCCTGGCTGGCGACCGCCACCACCCGCAGTTCCGACTGCGGGGTGAAGCTGTGCAGGCCTGCCGCCTGGTGAAAGCCGATATCAAGCATCGACCAGCCCCCGTTCGTTCATGGTGTCGGGCGAATGCGAGAAGAAGAAGTTCAGGTCGGTTGCCTTGGGGTCGAAAGCCGACTTGGCGGGAGCGCGCATGGAGGTGCTGATGAGCTTGTGCGCATCGGCACGCTCCCAGTCTTCCGGCACGCGCTGGCCGTTGGTCACGCCGCGCAGCACCATCTGGTGGCGGATCAGTGCGTCGATGGCCGGGCCGAGTTTCACGGCTTCGTCCACCTTGGACAGGATGGCCTGCTGGGAGCCTTCGGTCTTGAACGCCGTGAGCACATCGTCGAGCGTGTCGCCATGGCAGCCCGCGTTGAGCACCAGCAGGCGGTTCACATGGGGCAGGTCCAGCACGTCGAGCATGTCGCGCTTGCGCGGGTCGCGCGGGGCCACGCCCGTGGTGTCGATGAGCACCATCTTCTTGCCCGACAGCAGGCCCAGCAGGTCCTGCAGCGCGGCGCGGTCGTGGGCCAGGTGGGCGACGATGCCCAGCATGCGGCCGTAGGTGCGCAGCTGCTCGTGGGCTCCCACACGGTAGGTGTCCAGCGTGATCAGGCCCACGCTGCCGGGGCCGTGGATGCGCGCGCACATCGCGGCCAGCTTGGCGGTGGTGGTGGTCTTGCCCACGCCGGTGGAGCCCACCAGCGCGAAGATGCCGCCTTGTTCGTACAGCGGGGGTTCGGCCAGGTCGGTCCTGAGGTTGCGCTCCAGCACCTCCATGAGCCAGCGCACGGATTCGGCGGCCGACAGCTCCTCGGGCATGCGCTCGAGCACGGCACGGGCCAGGGAAGGGGAGTAGCCGGCGCGGATCATCTTGAGCATGAGGTTGGACTGGATGGGGTTCTGCCGCGCCTGCCCCAGCCACGCCAGGGTGTTGAAACGGTCCTCGATCAGTTCCTTCATCGCGTGCAGCTCGCTCATCACGCTCTGCTGGTTGGCGGCCGATTGCACGGCGCTGCTCACCGCGGGCTCCTGCCGGCGGCGTGGCGGCTCGGGCGGGATGTCCATGGGGATGGTGCGCAGCGGGTTGTGGCGCGCCACGGCGGGCGCGGGCATGCGTTCACGTTCCGGCTCCTGGTCGCGGCTGCGCTCCGACAAGGTTTGTGGTTCGGCCGGGCCATTGAGCGCCTCGTGGCGGCGGCGCAGCATGCGCTCGCGCACATAGTCCTGGAACGACAGCGTGCTCATCGCCAACTGCTCGGTGTCTTCCTCCACCGCGTTGCGGCCCAGGGTGCTGGCGGCGGCTGCTGCTGCTGCCTGGCTTGCGCGCTGGGGCGCGCTGCGCGCCGGTGTGGGGGCCAGCAAGGGCGGGTTGGCGGACGGGCCCGCGCCACCACCGTCCAGCGCCGAGAGCGTGTCCTCGGCCGTGGCCACGACTTCGACGCCGTTGGCCGTGGGGCGGTTGGACAGGATCAATGTGCCGTCACCAAAGGCCATGCGCGCTTTGGCCAGAGCCTCCCGGGATGTGGGAGCGTGGAAGCGTTTGATGTTCATGCTGATGCACCTCTAAGGATCGGCCCAATGCGGATGGTGTGGGTCTCGGGGATTTCACTGTGGGCAAGCACCTGCAGCCGGGGTGCGACGCGGCGCACCAGGCGGGAGATGGCATTGCGGATCTGGTCTGGCACCAGCAGGCAGGCGGGCAGGCCCATCTCTTCCTGCTTGAGGGCCACCTCGGCGGCCTTTTGCGTGAGGATGTCGGCCACGCCAGGGTCCAGGGCGGGGCCGGCCGTGTTGCCCAGCGCCTGCACCAGCAGGCGTTCGAGGCCTGGTTCGATGGCGATGACGTTGAGTTCGCGGGTGGGGCCGTAGATCTGTTGCACGATGGCGGGCGACAGCGCGATGCGCACGCGGCGGGCCAGCTCGACCGGGTCGGAGATGCCGCCGGCAAACTCGGCCAGCGTTTCGATGATGGTGCGGATATCGCGGATGTGCACAGACTCTTCCAGCAGCAGCTGGAGGACTTTCTGGAACGTTGCGATGGAGACCATTTTCGGGACCACTTCTTCGATGAGCTTGGGAGCCAGCTTGGCCACGTGCTCCACGAGTTGCTGCGTTTCCGTGCGACTGAGGAGCTTGGCGGCTTGCACTTGCATCAAGTGTGACAAATGGGTGGCCATCACGGTTTCGGAATCAACGACCGTAAAACCCGCCATTTGTGCGGCTTCCTTCTGGCGGTCGTCGATCCAGTGTGCTGGGAGGCCGAACGCGGGGTCGGTGGTGGGGGTGCCGATCAGGGGCGTGGTGATGCCGCCCGGGTTGATGGCCAGGAACATGCCGGGGAAGGCTTCGCCTTCGCCCACCACCACGCCACGCAGCGTGATGCGGTAGCCGCTGGGCTTCAATTCGAGGTTGTCGCGCACGTGGACGGCCGGAGGCAGGAAGCCGACTTCCTGCGCAAACTTGCGGCGCACGCCCTTGATGCGCGTGAGCAGGTCGCCCTGGCGGCTCTTGTCCACCAGGCTGATCAGGCGGTAGCCCAGCTCCAGGCCCAGCAGGTCCACGGGCTGCAGGTCGTCCCAGGTGGCTTCGCCGTCGCTCACGGGGGCGGGCGGGGCCTCGACTTCGGGCGGCACCTTCTGCCGTTCGTGCAGCACCCAGGCGCCATAGGCGAGCAGGCCACCCATGGTCAGAAACACCACGTGGGGCATGCCCGGAATCAGGCCCAGCAGCAGCAGGATGCCGGCGGTCACGCCCAGCACGCGGGGCGACATGAAGAGCTGCTGCACGATCTGGCGGCCCATGTCGTGGTCCTTGCCCACGCGCGAGATCACCATGGCCGCAGCCACCGAGATCAGCAGGCCGGGAATCTGCGCCACCAGCGCATCACCAATGGCCAGCAGGATGTAGCTGTCAGCCGCCTGCTTGGCCGACAGGTCGTGCTGCAAGACCCCGATGGCGAAGCCGCCGATGATGTTGATCAGCAGAATCAGGATGCCGGCGACCGCATCGCCGCGCACGAACTTGGAGGCACCGTCCATGGACCCGAAGAAGTTCGCTTCTTCCGCCACTTCGGCGCGGCGGCGCTTGGCTTCCTTCTCGTCGATCAGGCCGGCGTTCAGGTCGGCATCCACCGCCATCTGCTTGCCGGGCATGGCGTCCAGCGTGAAGCGGGCCGACACTTCGGCAATGCGCTCGGCGCCCTTGGTGATCACCACGAAGTTGATCACCACCAGGATCGCGAACACGATCAGCCCGACGGCAAAGTTGCCACCGATCAGGAAGTGGCCGAAGGCCTCGATCACCGCGCCGGCGGCGCCCGGACCCGTGTGGCCTTCCAGCAGCACCACGCGGGTGGAGGCCACGTTCAGCGACAGGCGCATGAGGGTGGTCAGCAGCAGCACCGAGGGAAAGGCCGCGAAATCCAGGGGGCGCAGCATGTAGGCCGCCACCATCATCACCATCAGGGCCACGGCGATGTTCAGCGTGAAGAACGCGTCGAGCAGCCACGGCGGGATGGGCAGCACCATGAGCGCCAGGATGGCCACCACGAGCAACGGGGCCGACAGCCCCTGGAGGGCGTTGGCATTGCTGCCCGCCCATTGCTGCAAAGATTTCACGGAGGTGTTCATGCGGCGGCACCTTGCACGGGCGTGCGGTTCAGCGGATCGAGTTCAGGGGGCACAAACGGCTCCACCAGGCTGTCGGGCATGCGGCCTTCGCCGCGCAGGGCGGCCTTGAGGCGGTAGACGTAGGCCAGCACCTGGGCCACGGCGGTGTAGAGCGTGGCGGGAATGGCCTGGTCCAGCTCGGCATGGGCATACAGCGCCCGGGCCAGCATGGGCGACTGCAGCACGGGCACGTTGTGCTCCTTGGCCACGTCGCGGATCTTGAGCGCGATGAGGTCGGTGCCGCGCGAGATGACCTGCGGCGCGCTCATGGTCTTCTCGTCGTACTTGAGCGCCACGGCGTAGTGGGTGGGGTTCATGACCACGAAGTCGGCCTTGGGAACGGCGCCCACGCTGGCACGGTCGGCGATCTCGCGCTGCTTCTGGCGGATGCGGCCCTTGGTGTGGGGGTTGCCGTCGGATTCCTTGTGCTCCTGCTTGATTTCCTCGTGCGACATCTTCAGGCGCGCCTTGAAGAAGTAGGCCTGCAGGGGCACGTCCACCAGCGCGGCCAGGAACACCACCAGGAGCAGCAGGCTCATGCCGGACGTGAGCCAGTCGGCCAGCTGGCGGATGGCCATGGGGGAGGGCTGCAGCACCAGCATGGCCACGGTGTCGATGCTGCTGCCCATGAACTTCCAGGCCACGTAGCTCAGGACCGCGGTCATCAGCACCATCTTGGCCACGTTGGCCATCTGCTGCTTGGAAAACAGGTTGGCGAGCCCCGAGATCGGATTGAGCCGGTTGAACTGGGGCGAAATGGGCTTGAGGCTCAGAATCCAGCCGCCGGCACCGATGGCGCTGATCAGGGCCGCGGCGCCGGTGAGGATGGCGAACACCGCGCTGGCCACCAGGCCCACGACCACCATGTCCTGCAGGCGCTTGAGCATGGTGCCGGGCGCCATGACGGTGGTGGCGTCAAACGCGAGCTGCTGGCTCATCGCCCGCTGCATGTGGTCCATCAGCTGGGGGGCCAGAATGAGCAGGCAGGCCGCGCCCGCGCCCAGGATCGCCAGGTGGGAAAGATCGCGCGAGCGTGCTCCCTGGCCGTCTTCGCGCGCTTTCTGCAGCTTGCGCTCTGACGCGGGTAGGCTTTTTTCTTGGCTGGATTCCATGGTGGCATGACGGCTCGTGTCATGCCATTGTCGTGAGCGACCCGGAAATCTAAAGGCCGATAAGGAGGCTGCAGCCCCCTCTTTTCAGAGACGTAACAGGCGCCGGCGTGGCGCCTGCGGCCGCCGCAGGGCCGCGGGCGGCGTTGCGTGGCCGCAGCCTCAGAAGCCGAGGCTGGCCAGCAGGTCGTCCACCTGGGACTGGTCGGTCACCACGTCGGGAGTGTGCTCGGGGTCCACCACGGGGCCCTGCAGGTGCTGGGTGCGGGGTGGTTCGGCCACGGCGGCCACCTGTGCATTGGGGGGGGCGGTCTGGATCAGCAGCTGCACCAGCTGGTCCTCGATGGTGGCGGCGAGGTTGACCACCCGGGCGATCACCTGCCCGGTCAGGTCGTGGAAGTCCTGCGCCATCATGATTTCGGTGAGGTGCGTGTCGGCTTCCTTCGTCACCCGCTCGACATCGGTGAGGAAATTCATGATTTCCCCCTTGGCCACGGCCGCCACCGGGTCCTTGACCAGGGACGTCACCACACGGCGCGTCTCGGCGGCGATGTAGTCGTGCTGCGCCTTGGCCTGCTCGACGCGGTTGAGCACTTTCTCGGCGGCTTCCCCGGTCAGCCGGGCGATGTACGACAGGCGGCTCTGGGCGTCGGGCAGCTCGCCCATGGAGCCGCGCAGCTTGTCGGCGTAGCCCAGCTCGTTGAGCGAGTCGTGCAGCTGGCGTGTCAGCAGGCCGATCTTGTGGTGTACATCCGCAGGCGGCTGGCTGTTGTCCGGTATGTCGTCCATGGTGTCATAGCCCCATCTTTTTCAGGATCAAGGTCACTTTCTCTTCGAGTGTTGCCTTGGTGAAGGGTTTGACGATGTAGCCGGCGGCCCCGCCCTGCGCGGCGGCCACGATGTCTTCCTTGCGGGCTTCCGCGGTGACCATCAGGACGGGCAGGTGCTTGAGCTTGTCGTCCTTCTTGATTTCCGCCAGCAGCTGGAAGCCGTTCATGTTGGGCATGTTGATGTCGGTCACCACGAAGTCGAACTTGCTGTTGCGCAGCTTGTTCAGGGCGGCCACGCCATCTTCGGCCTCGTCGGCATCGGCAAAGCCGCTTTCCTTGAGCAGATTGCGCACGATGCGCCGCATGGTGGAGAAGTCGTCAACGATCAAAAAACGAAGGGCTGTGGTCACGTGGGACCCTTTCGGTCGGAAATGGCTGTAAGTATTGTCATGGGTGGCAGGGTTGGTGACAAGTCGTAACGTTTACCTGCCGGGGGGGGGATTTTCCCGCTTTTCATTCAACAGTTCTGTCGAAGTGATTTCGGGAATCCCCTTGCCCATGAGTCGTTCTTCGGCCTCCCGGGTCAGCACCGTGATGGTGATGCGCCGGTTGGCGGGTGCGCGCGGGTTCTTTGGCTCCAGCAGATCGCTGGCCGCCAGGCCCACCACACGTCCCAGTTTAGCGTCTGGCATGCCGGCCGAGACAAGCTCCCGGCGCGAGGCGTTGGCGCGGTCGGCCGAAAGCTCCCAGTTGCTGTAGCCCCGGTCGCTGTTTCCGTAGGGGACTGCATCGGTATGGCCAGCCAGGCTGATGCGGTTTTCCACCCCGCCGAGGGCGGCGCCGATCTCACGCAGGATGTCGCGCATGTAGGGTTTCACCAACGCGCTGCCGCTGTCGAACATGGGGCGGTTCTGGTCGTCGATGATCTGGATCTGCAACCCGTCGGGCGTGATGTCGATGCGGATCTGCGACTTGTATTCATTCAGGCGCGGGTTTTCCGTGATGAGCGCATCGATCTTGGCTTCCAGCGCCTTGATGCGGTCCAGGTCCTGCTTGGCCTGCTCGGCCCGGGCTGCGTCGATGCTCATGCGGCGCTGCTTGGCGGCCTCCACGTCGGAGCGCCGCACCTGGCCGTGCACCTTGGACAGGTCGTTCCCCCCGCCGGGAATCACGCTGGAACTGTTGCCGGCACCGTCGCCGCCGGTCATGGCCACCTTGAGCGGCGACGCGAAATAGGCTGCAATCCCCTGCAGCTCGCCCTTGGCGGTGGAACCCAGCAGCCACATCAGCAGGAAGAACGCCATCATCGCCGTCACGAAGTCGGCATACGCGATCTTCCAGGCGCCGCCATGCACCGCATGGCCGCCTTTCTTGATGCGCTTGATGATGATGGGCTGGAGCTTCTTTTCTGCCATGGTCAGCTATCCCGTCGGCTCCCCATGGCGCTGCGCACCACCCGCAGCCTTTGATGCCGGCGTGTGCCAAGCCAGGGCAGCAAGCCAAGGTCCGCCCCGCAGCGCCGCGAGCGCGGAGGGAAGGCGCGTGGCGCACCAGGGCGGTGTCTCATTTCTTCCCCTTCACATGCCCCTCCAGCTCGGTGAAGCTGGGGCGGACGCTGGAGAAAAGCACCTTGCGGCCAAACTCGATGGCCGTGGCCGGGTTGTAGCCCTGCATGCTGGCCAGCAGGGTGGACTTGATGCACTGCAGCTCCTTGGCGGCATCTTCGGTCTTTTGCTCGACCAGGCCGCCCAGGGGCTCGACCACGCCGTAGGCCAGCAAGATCCCGAGGAACGTGCCCACCAGCGCCGAGCCGATCATGCCGCCCAGCACCGAGGGCGGCTGGCCCACCGAGCCCATGGTGTTCACCACGCCCAGCACGGCGGCCACGATCCCGAACGCGGGCAGGGCGCCGGCCAGGCGCGCCAGCGCGGCCACGGGCGCGTGGGCCTCCTGGTGGTGGGTGTCGATCTCGCTGTCCATCAACGCCTCGATCTCGTGCGAGTTGAGGTTGCCCGACACCATCATGCGCAGGTAGTCGGTGGTGAACTCGATCACGTGGTGGTCGCTGCCCACCGTGGGGTATTTCTTGAAGATCTCGGATTCGTGGGGTGCTTCCACATCCTTTTCGATGGCCATCAGCCCCTCCTTGCGGGCCTTCTGCAGGATGTCATAGAGCATCGCCATGAGCTCCATGTAGCGCGCCTTGGTGTACTTGGATCCCTTGAGCGCCATCGGGATGGCCGCCATGGTGGCCTTGATCACCTTGGGCTGGTTGTTCACCACGAAGGCGCCCAGCGCGCCCCCCAGGATGGTGATGATCTCGAAGGGCAGGGCCTTCAGGATCACGCTGATATTTCCCCCGTGCACGATGTACACGCCGAAGATGCAGCCTAGGCAAACGACGTAACCGATGATGACAAACATGCTTTGTGCGTGATGAGTTGCGGCGAGCGGGCAAACGATGCGGCGGATTCAGGGGGGGCAAACAACGCGGGCGCTGTGTTCTCAAATGTATCGGATTGCAGGGGCCAGACCAACGAACGGGTTGCCTGGGACGACCTGGCGGCCGGCGTGCCGCGCAATGACGTTAGCACAAGACGGCGCAAAAAAAGAGGCCAAATTGGCCTCTAGTGGTTGTGTGGTAAGCGGTAGATGCTCCTGTTTTTGAGACTTTTCGCCCGCCCAGGCCTGCGTGCCACCACTACTTGAGCAAGGCCAGCACGCCTTGCGGAATCTGGTTGGCCTGGGCCACCATGGCCGTGCCAGCCTGCTGCAGGATCTGGGCGCGCGACAAGTTGGCGGTTTCTGCGGCAAAGTCGGCGTCCTGGATGCGGCCACGCGAGGCAGACATGTTTTCCGAGGACAGCTGCAGGTTCGAGATGGTGGTCTCGAATCGCGCCTGCAAGGCACCAAAGCTTGCACGCTGGCCGTTCACTGCCGCCAGGGCCGAATCGATGATCTTCAGGGCCTTGGTCGAGCCGTCGACGGTGGACACGTCGATGACGTTGACGGCGTTCAACGTGGATGCCGTCGCCGTGACCGGGGGCGTGCCCGTCAGATTGGTAATGGCGAAGCCCTTGTCCGAGCTCATCTCCAGGTACCCGGTGGCCGTCGCAAAGCCGCCGGCGGGCGCAGCGGCGACACCCGCGACAAAGGTGGCGGTGCCGGTGGAGGCCGACGTCGCGGCATCGTAGGCGCCCACGGCAATGGTGTTGCCCGCCAGGGAGTTGTTCTGAATCTGGATGTTGGCACCCGACTCATTGATGAGCACTATGCCGTCGCCGGCGTCGTTGAGTTTGGCGGTGATGCCGGTTTGCGACGACACGTCGTTGAAACCCTTGATGGCTTCCGCCAGCCCGCCCGCGGTCGCGCCGGCGGCGGATACGCTGAAAGTCACGTTGGCGGCGGTCGCGTTGTCTCCCTTCACCGCCAGCGAGTAGGAGCCGCCAGCCACGAAGGTGGTCAGGTTGACCTGGTTGCGTGCAGACGCGGAGACACCGGTGGATTCGGAGAGCGCGTTGATTTTGGCGGCCGCGGTGGCCATCGTGTCGGTGGCGGTGAGCGTGACCGTCTTGGTTTGCAGCCCGGCGATGTCGAACGTGCCGGTCAGCGCCGTGGGGGCCGCCGCCGCCGTCACCACCACGGGCGCCGACTGCTTGAGCTGTGCTCCGTACGTCGTCGTGCGGAAGTTGCCGGTGGTCGCCGTGATGGTCTGGTTGGCGTTGGCGCCCACCTGGAAGGTGGCGGAGCCGAACGAGCCGTCCAGCAGCTTCTGGCCATTGAACTCGGTGGTGACGGAAATACGGTCCAGCTCGGACAGCAGCTGGCCGACTTCGGCCTGAATGGCCTTGCGGTCGCCGGCGGAATTGGAAGCATTGGCGGACTGCACGGACAATTCGCGCACACGCTGCAGAATGTTGCTGGCGCCCGCCAGGGCGCCTTCAGCGACCTGGGCGAGGGAAATACCGTCGTTGGCATTGCGCACCGCCTGGTTCAGGCCCCGGATCTGGGTGGTGAAGCGCTCGGAAATGGCCAGGCCGGCGGCGTCGTCCTTGGCGCTGTTGATGCGCAGGCCCGACGACAGGCGCTGGATGGAGGTGCTGAGCGATGCCTGGCTCATGCCCAGATTGCGCTGGGCGGTCAGGGAGCTGACGTTGGTATTGATAGTGGCTGCCATGGATATGCTCCTTAAAGGCTTGAAAAACCAAATCTGCGCCGGTAGAAGCCCCACCGTCCGGCAGACAAGACGGGAACGATGGGTGAATTGTGAAAGTCGAGCGCGGTGCGCAGTGGTGCGATAAAGCGCACAAAAACCCTGCAACTTGTGCGTTTCGCCCTAAAGTTTTCGCCGCAGCTTCCGAAAACATTTGCAACGGGACGTAAATGCCCGCCGTTCTACAGAAGGCCATGCTGGCGCTGTGAACCGTATGGCCGGGTGCCTTGCCTGGCACCAGGTTGGCGGCAACGCCATGTTCAGTCAGTTCTTTTCAGGAGATTTGCAAATGGCAGCTACCATCAACACCAACGTCAGTTCCTTGACCGCCCAGCGCAATCTGGGTATGAGCCAACTGTCGCTCAACACCTCCATCCAGCGCCTGTCGTCGGGCCTGCGCATCAACAGCGCCAAGGACGACGCCGCCGGCCTGGCCATTTCCGAGCGTTTCACCTCGCAGATCCGCGGCCTGAACCAGGCAGTGCGCAATGCCAACGACGGCATTTCGCTGGCGCAAACCGCTGAAGGCGCGCTCAAGGCCTCTGGCGACATCCTGCAACGTGTGCGTGAACTGTCCGTGCAGTCCGCCAATGCCACCAACTCCGCCGGCGACCGCAAGGCCATCCAGGCTGAAGTCGGCCAGCTGCTGTCCGAACTGGACCGCATCTCCACCACGACCGAATTCAATGGCCAGAAGCTGCTGGACGGCTCGTTCGGCTCCGCCACCTTCCAGGTGGGCGCCAACGCCAACCAGACCATCACGGCGACCACCGGCAACTTCCGCACGACCACCTATGGTGCGCAGCTGAAGGCCTCGGCCAGCGTTCCTGCGGCTGCCGCCGCCCCCGCCGCCGCCGCCGCGACCGTTATCGTGAACGGCCTGCAAAGCAAGACGGTGAACGTCGACGCTGCCGACACGGCTTCGAAAATTGCCGCAGCGGTCAACGCAGCGGCCGAGACCACCGGCGTGACGGCTTCGGCTCGCAATCTGTCCGAGTTCAAGATCACCACGGCAGGTGCCGTGTCCCTGGCGATCAAGGGCGACAACACCACGACCGCCGCCAACATCACCTTCAGCGCGACCTCGGCAACCGACTTGGGCGAAGCCGTCAAGGCATTCAATGACGTGGCATCGCAGACCGGCATCACCGCCAAGCTCAACAGCGCCGGCGATGGCATCCTGCTGACCAATGATGCGGGCTCGGACATCAATATCGTCAACAACTCGACGGTGGCCGTGACCACCCTGGCATCGCAAAACGCGACGGCCGCTACGCTGACCTTCTCTGCCGCGCAGTCCATGGCAGTCGCTGGCGGCACGGCCAACTCGCGTGGCACGGTGGAGTTCAGCTCCGACAAGGGCTTCTCTCTGGGCGGCACCTCCGCGTACGTGGCAGCCGGTGCTTCGACCCTGAATTCCGTCAACACCATCGACGTGTCGACTGTCGACGGTTCGACCAAGGCCCTGAAGATCATCGATTCGGCCCTGTCCGCCGTCAACGGCCAGCGCGCCAGCTTCGGTGCCCTGCAGTCGCGCTTCGAGACCACGGTGAACAACCTGCAAAGCACGTCCGAAAACATGTCTGCCTCGCGTGGCCGCATCCAGGACGCCGACTTTGCCGCAGAAACCGCCAACCTGTCGCGCGCCCAGATCCTGCAGCAGGCTGGCACGGCCATGGTGGCCCAGGCCAACCAGCTGCCACAAGGTGTTCTGGCCCTGCTGCGCTGATCATCTTTGGCAGAGGGTTGAACAGGCGGGGCGGGTTTGTGAAACAAGCCCGCTCCTCACAAGGCGGAGGCGACCTGGTCGCCGCCGCTTTCCGCTTTTTGCCAATCGGGCTGCAACGCGGTAGATTGGTGGCTTTCTTGGGTGCTTATCGGCTGGATGCAACAAGCCAAAGGCCTGGATAATTCTGGCGATTCAACCCGACACGGATTCAGGAGGTGGGATATGGCTAGCTTTTCATCGATAGGCATCGGCCTGGGCGGCAACGTGGACGTCAATGGGCTGATCAAGGCTTCGGTCGACGCCGTGAAGATCCCCATCACCAAGACCAACGGCCTGAACCAGCAGGCGGCCATCACGAATGCGAAGGTGTCTGCCTTCGGCCAGTTCAAATCCCTGGTCTCCACGCTGGCCGATGCCGCCAGCAAGCTCGCCAGCGTCACGGGCTGGAACGGGGTGAGCGCGACCTCCGCCAAGCCGGAAGCCGTGTCGGTCTCCGCCGTGGGCGGCGCCGCGGCGACGTCATTCAATGTGCAGGTGCAGAACCTGGCCAAGGCGCAGTCCTCCATCTCCGTGGCGTTGTCGCCCGTCAAGCAGGCCGTCGGGGCGGGCACGCTGACCTTTGAAACGGGCAAGTGGTCCGGCGAGCCCAAGGTCTTCACGATGGGCAGCGCGGGCGCGGTCAATGTGGAAGTCAGCGCCACGGATACGCTGGCGGACGTCGCCAGCAAGATCAATGGCTCGAAGGCCGGCGTGACGGCCACCGTGCTGAGCGATGCCTCCGGCGAGCGCCTGATGCTGCGCAGCAAGACAACGGGCGAGGATGCCGGCTACCGGATGAGCGCGGCGGACGCCGACGGCAACCTGGCGGACGGTGCGGGCTTGTCGCGGCTCGTGGTGGGCGGCGTGACGGAGTATGCGGCGAACGCGAACGCGACCGTCAACGGCGTTGCCGTCACTTCGGCAACGAATGCCTTTGCCGATACCGTGTCGGGCGTGACGTTCACGGCGCTGCAGGTCACCACGGGCGACGTGGCGGTGACGGTGGCCAAGGACAACTCTGCCGTGAAGAAGAACATCGAGGCCTTCGTGAGCGCATACAACGCCATCAATCAGGCGTTGAATGAGGTCACCAAGTACGACCAGGGCACCAAAACGGCGGGGTTGCTGCAGGGGGATAGCGCGGCGGTGACCTTGCAAAACACCTTGCGCATGGCGCTGCAGTCCGTGAACAGCTCGGGCGCGCTGCGCAATCTGTCTGCCGTGGGAGTGGTCTCGGAGGGCGGGCTCGGCAACGTGGCACCCACCGGCAACCTGACGCTCGACGCGACCAAGTTCAACAAGGCCATGGAAAACGCCGACGACGTCAAGGCTTTCTTCCGGGGGCCGGAGGGCGGCAGCGTGGAGGACGGGTTCGCCGGAAAATTCAAGGCGGTCACGACCAAGCTGCTCGCAAACGACGGGTTCTTCGCCAGCAAGGCAAAAATCTACGAGCAATCCCTCAAGCTCAATGCCAAGGACGTGGAGACGATCAACGATCGTGCGGACCGCCTGGAAAAGAGCCTGACGGCGCGCTACACCGCCCTTGATACAAAGATGTCGAGCCTGAATGCGCTCAATGCGTATATCTCGCAGCAGGTGACCACCTGGAATAAATCCTCGGGCTGACCGCTTCAGTTTTTCTGGCTGTAGCCGATAACTAAAGTAATACATCGCAAGGATTGCCAGCATGTTCAGCGCCTATAGCCCCCGTGCAGCCAACGCTTATCAGCGTATCAATGTAGAAACCAGCATGCACACGATGGACCAGCACCAGCTGGTCAGCCTGCTGTATGAAGGTGTCCTGAACTCCATCGCCACGGCGCGGGGCGCCATGGCGCGCGGCGACGTGCTGGGCAAGGTCAACAATATCTCCAAGGCCGTCCGCATCATTGAAGAGGGGCTGAGCACGGCGCTCGACAAGGTGGATGGCGGAGAGCTGGCCCAGAACCTGGGAGCCTTGTATGACTACTGCCTGCACCGCCTGATCCTGGCGAATGCCCGCAACGACGATGCCATGATGCAGGAGGTCATGCGCCTGATCGAGCCGGTGGCGCAGGGCTGGAGCCAGATCAAGCAATCGGGCGCCGTCGCGGAGGCCGCCACCCCGGGGCAGCCAGCACTGGTGGAGGCCTGAACCATGTCCCACATGCTGATTGACTACTACAAGGCGATCGAAGACAGCAGCGCCAAGATGCTGGAGGCCGCCAGGCTCAAGGACTGGGATGGCGTGGTGCGCTATGAAGGAGCCTGTGCCGTGCTGATCGAGCAACTGCGCTTCAAGTCGCAGGAACACGAACTGCTGCCAGAGCACCGGCGCGAAAAGACCCGCATCATGCAGCGCATCCTGCGCAACGATGCCCAGATCCGTTGCCTGGCCGAGCCCTGGCTGGCGCAGTTCGAACACCTGTTCGAAGGCCAGCCGCAGATGATGCATTGAGGCATGCGCCAAGCCCCAGACAAAGCCGACCCCGCGAGGTCGGTTTTTTCATGGATGAAATACGGCGCTACCGCTTGTCCATCAGGCGCAAGCAGCTATTAAGTTGAGAGCAGCTGATTCCTGACGCTTGTCACGAAGCTGCCACGGCCAGCGATGCGTCGCGGAGCTCCCTGTGCTGAGAGTGTGGCGTGTCTTTTACGGAATAAAAAGTGCCTGTAGCCCTTATCCATAAAGCGCAAGCAGCTACAAAATCAGGAGTAAGCGCAGACCTGCGCTGCCAGATACCGGCGCGCCCCCCCGCGAGGGATGCCCAGCAAGGGCCGCCCCGCAGCGAGGGCATCGTCCCCTTGCCCACAGCGCGCAGCGCTGTGAGAGCGAGGGGACGGCGCGCAGCGCCTCAGGGGAGCGCCCCTGCTATACCTGCATGTTCATGATGTCGGTATAGGCCTGCACCATCCGGTTGCGCACGTGCAGCGTGGCCTGGAATCCGATCTGGGCCTTCTGGATCGCCACCATGGTTTCCTCGAGGCTGACGGAGGGGTTCTCCATCTGGACTTCCGTCTGCAGGTCGCTGGCACGGTTCTGGGCCGCACTGACCGACTGGAGCGCGCCTTTGAGCGCCCCTGAAAAACCCACTTCATTGGCGTCGTTTTGCGGCGCCGCAGCACGGCGCGCCACGCCAGCGCCCGTGAGCGGGGCGGTAGAGCTTGAGATGCGAAGGTCCATGGCGGTGTCCGTGGGAATGGGGGTATGCTGCGTATCCTAGCCATCGCGCCCCCGCCCATCGCTCTGAATTGATGGCCAAACGCGCGGCTTATCCAGCGAACATTTTGAGGGCGTGGCCGAATAATCGACCCCACGCTTTGGTCCTTGTCGGGCCTGCCCTACTGGAAAGCAAGATGTCTGCAGTTGCTGAAGTTCCTCTCACTCCCCCTGCCGGCCCGAACTGGCTGCAGCGGCTGTCTGCCCTGGACAGGGCGCAGCGCATGCGGCTGGGCGTGGGTGCGGCGCTCCTGGTGGCGGCGGCCATTGCGGCCATCGTGCTGGGGCGCCAGCCCGACTACCGGGTGCTGTTCGCCAACCTGAACGACAAGGATGGCGGTGCCATCGTCGCCCAGCTGTCGCAGATGAACGTGCCCTACAAGCATGCCGACGGCGGCGGTGCGATCCTGATCCCCGCCGACCGCGTGCATGACGTGCGCTTGCGCCTGGCCACCCAGGGCCTGCCCAAGGGTTCCGTGGCGGGCTTCGAGCTGATGGAGTCCAGCAAATTCGGAATGACGCAGTTTCAGGAACGCCTGAACTTCCAGCGGGGCCTGGAGGGTGAACTCACCCGCTCCATCCAGGCGCTGTCGTCCGTGCAGGGCGCGCGCGTGCACCTGGCGCTTCCCAATCAGAATGGCTTTTTCCGGGAGCAGCAAAAACCCTCGGCCTCCGTGCTGGTGAGCCTGCATCCCGGCCGCGTGCTCGACCGTGCCCAGCTGGCGGGCATCGTGCACCTGGTCGCCTCCAGCGTGCCGGAACTGGCGCCCTCCGCCGTGAGCGTGCTGGACGACACGGGCAAGCTGCTGTCCCAATCGCCCGATGGCGCCGCCGGAACCGGGGTCGACGCGCAGCAACTGCTGTATGTGCAGCAGATCGAGCAGCAGTACACCCGCCGGATCCTGGACATCCTGGAACCCGTGGTGGGCCGCAACAACGTCAAGGCGCAGGTGACGGCCGAGGTGGACTTCACCCAGACCGAATCCACATCCGAGCAGCACCGCCCCAACCTCGCCACCGATGCCAGCGCCATCCGCAGCCAGCAGATCGTGGAAAGCTCCGGTCCGCAGGGCAATCCGCTGCCCACGGGCGTGCCTGGCGCCACGACCAACCAGCCTCCCGCGGCTGCGGCGGCGCCCATCAACGGCGCCAATCCGGCACCCACGGCGGCGGGCCAGCAGGCCCAGGGCGCGCAGGCAGCGGCGAGCAAGCGCGAATCCATCACCAATTACGAAGTGGACAAGACCGTGCGCGTGACACGTGGCGGCAGCGGCGCCCTCAAGCGGGTGAGTGCGGCGGTGGTCGTGAACTACCAGTCCGCCGAGGACAAGGGCAAGACGGTATCCAAGGCGCTCACGCCAGAGCAGCTCGAGCAGATGACCGCCCTGGTGCGCGAAACCATTGGCTTCAACCGGGATCGTGGCGACTCGGTCAACCTCATGAACACCCCGTTCCAGGTGGACGCGACGCCTGCCAACGACGTTCCGCTGTGGAAACAGCCTGAAGTGATCGAACTGGCCAAGACCTTCGCCTGGCCAGTGGGTGCGGTTCTGTTCGCGGCCCTGGTGCTGCTGGGCCTGGTGCGGCCGGCGCTCAAGGGCGGCGCCGCTGCCAAGCCCCGCGCCATCCCGGTGGCCGGCGGCCAGCTCGACGCCGTGGAGTCCGAAACACCCGAGCGCCCCGCGCTGCCTGCGCCCGCCGCGAAGAACGAAGTGCTTCCCGCCACGCCGGAGCAGCTGCGCCTGGAAGAGGCGCGGGTGCTGGCCAAGGAGAACCCTGTGGCCGTGGCCAATATCCTGAAGACCTGGCTTAACGGCGAGCCAGTCTGACCGCCGACATCACGGACGACGACCACCATGGACGACCAAGGACTCAACGACGCAGCCATCATGCTGATGTCCCTCGGCGAGGAAGAGGCGGCCGAAGTGTTCAAGCATTTCTCGCCCAAGGAAGTGCAGAAGCTCGGCGAAACCATTGCGCGCATGCGCTCGGTGTCGCGCGACAAGGTGGACGAGGTCATCAACAAGTTCTCCAACGCGGCGGCGGCGCAGAGCCTTCTGGTGTCGGATACCGGCAACTACGTGCGCGCCGTGCTGCGGCGTGCGCTGGGGGATGACAAGGCCGGGCTGCTCATCGACCGCATCCTGCAGGGGGGCGACGTCTCGGGCATCGAAAGCCTGAAGTGGATGGACCCGCTGTCCGTGGCCGAGTTGCTGCGCAACGAACATCCCCAGATCGTCGCGGCCATCCTGGTGCACCTGGACAGCGACCAGGCATCGGGCATCCTGATGCACCTCACGGACCGCCAGCGCAGTGAAATTCTGTTGCGCGTGGCCACGCTCGAAGGCATACAGCCGACGGCGCTCAAGGACCTCAACGAGGTGCTGTTCAAGGTGCTGGCCGGCGGCGACAAGATCCGCAAGAGCTCGCTCGGCGGCGTCAAGGCAGCGGCCGAGATCATCAACCTGCTGGGCGGCAACATGGATGCCGTGGTGCTGGAGTCCATCCGCGGCTACGACCCCGACCTGGCCCAGAAGATCATGGACAAGATGTTCGTGTTCGAGGACGTGCTCAAGCTCGACGACAAGGCGATCCAGACCGTGCTCAAGGAAGTGGCTTCCGAAACGCTCATCGTTGCGCTCAAGGGAGCGGTGCCGGAGTTGCGCGAGAAGTTCCTCTCGAACATGTCCTCGCGTGCTTCCGAAGCGCTGCGGGAAGACCTCGAATCGCGCGGCCCGATGCGGCTGTCCGAAGTCGAGGCCCAGCAGAAGGAAATTCTCAAGACCGTGCGTCGCCTGTCCGACGAGGGTCAGATCGTGATTGGATCCGGCGGTGATGATGCCTTCGTCTAGCCAGCGTTCGTACTCGCGCTTCATCCCCAGCGAGGAAGTCGGCGATTTCACACAGTGGAAGTTTGGCGCCGTGGATGGCTCCGACCTCGTCGAGCCAGAACCAGAGCCCGTGGCCGAGATTCCGGTCGAAATAGACGAGGCCGCGCAGCAGGCGCTGGTCCAGCAGGCGTGTGACGACGCGTATGCCGAGGGCTTTGCCCAGGGCCAGGCCCAAACGGCACTGGAGTGGCAGCGCCGCATGGATGACTACATCGCGCAGCAAGGGAACGAAGCCGCCCTGCGCCTTCAGGGTGTGATGCAGACGCTGGACGCGAGCCTGATCGACATGCAGCAGCAGATGGCCCAGCAGCTGCTGGAACTGGCGTGCGACATCGCACGCCAGGTGGTGCGCCAGGAGCTGTCCGTCAACCCCAATGCCCTGCAGCCCGTGGTGCGGGAGGCCGTGGGCATGCTGGTGACCGAAGGCCGGCCCGCGATGGTCCGGTTGAACCCCGCCGACATGGAGGCGATGGCCCAGCCCATGCGCGAGGAGATGGATGCGCCGGGGGTGCAGTGGATGGCCGATGCCGCAGTACCGCCAGGCGGCTGTCTGGTCGAGTCTGCGGGCACCGTGGTGGATGGCAGCCTGGACAAGCGCTGGCAGCGCGCCATCGCGGCGCTGGGCCTCCAGTCGCCCTGGCAGGAGGAGGGCGGCGATGAGCGTTGAAGCCCCCGCCGCCTGGACACGCCTCATCGAGGATGCGCGCGAGCGTGTTGCCGAGGGCGCTCCGCTGGAAACACGCGGCACCCTGACACGGCTGACAGGCCTGGTGCTGGAGGCCGTGGGCATCCGCGTGCCGGTGGGCTCGCAGTGCATGGTCCAGATGCCGGGCCATGCCCCGGTGCTGGCCGAGGTGGTGGGGTTCTCCGCCGATCGCGCGTTTCTGATGCCGGCGGGAGACATCCACGGGCTGTCCAGCGGCGCGAGCGTGGTGCCGGCGGCACCCTACGTTCCCATGCCGCGACTGGGCGAGCCCGCGCGGGCCATCCAGCGCGCCGGTGTGCTGCGCTTGCCCATGGGCGAGGGCCTGCTCGGACGGGTGGTGGACGCGCAGGGCCTGCCGCTGGACCATGGCGGGCCGGTGCAGGACGTGGTGTCCGAGCCCATGGGGCGCCGCCAGATCAATGCCATGGACCGCGATCCCGTGCGCGAATCGCTGGACACCGGCGTGCGCGCCATCAACGCCCTGCTCACGGTGGGGCGCGGCCAGCGCCTGGGCCTGTTCGCAGGCTCTGGGGTGGGCAAGAGCGTCCTGCTGGGCATGATGGCCCGCTACACCCGCGCCGACGTGATCGTGGTGGGGCTGATTGGCGAGCGGGGGCGCGAAGTCAAGGAATTCGTCGAGGACATCCTGGGCGAAGACGGCCGCGCGCGCTCGGTCGTGGTGGCCGCTCCGGCGGACGCACCCCCCCTGCTGCGCATGCAGGGCGCGGCCTATGCCACGGCCGTGGCCGAGCATTTCCGCGACAAGGGCAAGCACGTGCTGCTGCTCATGGATTCATTGACCCGCTATGCGATGGCCCAGCGCGAAATCGCGCTGGCCATTGGCGAACCCCCTGCCACCAAGGGCTATCCGCCCTCCTGTTTCGCCAAGCTCCCTCAACTCGTGGAGCGCAGCGGCAACGGACTGCATGGCGTCGGGTCCATCACGGCCTTCTATACAGTGCTCTCGGAAGGGGATGACCAGCAGGACCCCATCGCCGACGCGGCGCGCGCCATCCTGGATGGCCACATCGTGCTCTCGCGCGCGCTGGCCGAGACGGGCCATTTCCCCGCCATCGACATCGAGCAATCCGCGTCGCGCGTGATGCACAACGTGGTGTCGCGCGGGCATTTCGACCTGGCGCGGCGCTTTCGGGCGGTGTACTCGCGCTACCAGAAAAGCCGCGATCTGGTGCAGGTGGGCGCCTATATGAGCGGCTCCGATCCGGCGCTGGACGAGGCCATCCGTCTGCAGCCGCAGATGGCGGGGTTCCTGCAGCAGGACATGTTCGAGGCGGCCTCCATGGACCAGAGCGTCGCGGGCATGGCGGCGGTGCTGGACCACTGAACACAGCGGGTCGCCAGCCATGTCCAGCCTCAATTCCCTGTCCGTCGCCGTCGAGGTGGCGTCCCGCAAGCGGGACGACGCGCGCAAGGTGCTGCAGGACACGCAGGCAGCGCAGCAGGCGGCACGCGCCCAGCTCGACCAGCTCGAAGACTATGCCCGTGAAACGCAAGCGCGGTGGGGCATGAAGGCCGACACCACGATGAAGCCCGAGGTGATGTACCACCACTACCAGTTCATGGACCGTTTGGGACATGCGGCGGGTGTCCAGACCGGGGTGGTGGGTGACCATGCCAACCGGGTGGAGGCGGCCCGGCGCAGCCTGCTGGAGGCGGAACTGCGGCTGGCCAGCCTGCGCAAGGTCATGGAGAAGCGGCGCCACGACCTGGAGCGGGCTGAAATGCGAAGAGATCAGAAACAAACCGATGAACGGGCTGCCCTGCAGTACCGAAGTGCGATGCAAGGCTCTGCGGGCCGGGAGTAGTGACAATGGAACAAGCAAGAATTTCTTCTCCCCAGGGCACCCAGCCGGCCCACGCCGCGCGGACCCGGTCCACGGCGCAGGCGCCGGACGACGCCCACAGTGCCGCCCCCAGCGGTTTTCTGGCCCTGCTGGCAGCGCTCGGGGATGCTGCTGCCCCGGGGGACGCCGGGCCGCTGGACCTGCCGTCCGCCGGCGCGGCGCCGGCCGATGGGTTGCCCGCCGATGCCGCGAAGGATGCCCTGGATGCTTCGGCCCTGGCGGCATGGCAGGGATTGCTGGCGCCCGACGCCGCTGTGCGGGGCGATGCCGCCGGGGCGGCGGCGGGGCAGGGCACCGGCCTTCGCATTGCAGTGCAAGATGGAACGGCGGCAGGCTCGGGGATGCCCGGCGCGGGCGCCCAGGCAGGGGCGAACCCGTTGGCGGCTGGTGTGCCGGGCGTGGACGGCCTGCCACAGGGCATGGTGGCCGAAACGGCCATGCTCGACGCTTCCGCGGACCTCAAGGGCGGGGCACCACAGGCCGGTGCCGCAGCGTTCGGCCGGGCTTTCTCGCGCATGCAAACTGCATTGGCCCAAAGGGCGGATTCCGCAGAAATGTCCCTGGGCCGGGCCCGGGCGGGCGATGTGGCGCTGCCGACGCAAGGGCACCACATGGCGGCCGTGGCGACGGTGCAGGCCGCCAGCGAGCGCATGGCGGCGGGCCTGCCGGTTGCGGGCGCCGCCGATCGGAGCGCGGCTGCCGGGGCCGGCGACCTGGTGGCCAACGGCGCAGCGATGGCGGGCGACCTGCTGGCGGCTGCAGCGCCCGCACGGGGTGGGGAGGCCGCCGGCAATGGCGGCAGCCCTGGCGAAGGGCGGGGGGATGCCGGCGCATGGTTCGACAATGGCGGGGGCGTGGCGCCCGTGGAGCCAGGAGCGGCCGTCGATGGCGCCGCGGCGTTTGGCGATCCTGCCCAGGCCGGCATGGAGGACCAGGTCGCCGAGCAGGTGACGTACTGGATCAACCAGAAGACTCAGAATGCGGAGCTGACGCTCAACCGCGACGGGCAGCCCGTCGAGGTGTCGGTGTCGCTGTCGGGCAATGAGGCCCATGTGACTTTCCGCAGCGACCAGCCGCAGACCCGCGACATGCTGGACCGGAGCATGGCGCAATTGAGCGAGTTGCTGCGCAGCGAGGGGCTGGTGCTCTCGGGCATGTCGGTCGGCACGTCGGCCGGACAACGTGAAAATGCGGCCGACCCCGAACGGCAGGGCCGCCGCGATGGGTCACGCCAGGCGCAGGTGGTGGCCGCCACGCCGGTGGGCATGGCCTCGCCGCTGCGCGGCGGTGGCGGCGCGCCAGACCGTGCCGTGGACATCTTTGTGTGAGTCCGCATGGCGGCGGGAACCTTCGGCCCGCCCCGCATGCGCCGCGCCGTGGGCGCATTGCCGGCTCACAGCTCCTGGCGGGTGACCTGCAATCGGGATAGCGCTGCGAATGCCATGGTTTTGGGCTTTTATTCTGGCTATTATTGGTCGCAGCATCGCCCAATAATGGGCCATCCGGTCTTGTCCGCCCATTGATTGCGTGGGTACGGCCCGTCTCCCACCAAGGAATCCGCATCGTGTCAGCCAATACCCCCGCAGCGGCTCCGGCCAAAAGCAAGAAGATGCTCATCATCATCATCGGCGTTGTGGCGGTGCTGGTGATTGGCGGCGGGGTGGCGGCCTGGCTGATTTCCAGCCGCTCCCACGCCGAAGACGAGGAAGGGGCTGCGCCGGCCCGCAAGGAGGCCCCCAAGGTGGCTCCCACCTTCCTGCCCATGGAGAACATGGTGGTGAACCTGGCGGACCCCGGTGGCGACCGGTTTGCACAGATCGGCATTACCCTGGAGCTGGAAGATGCCAAGACGGCGGAACAGGTGAAGCTGTACCTGCCCACCATCCGCAGTGGCATCCTGATGCTGATTTCCCAGCGGACCTCCGCCGAATTGCTGCAAAGGGAAGGCAAGGAAAAACTGGCCTCCGATATCCTGCGCGAAGTCTCGCGTCCCCTGGGCTATCCGGTTGCCACGGAACGCGACCGCGCGCGTGCCGCGGCGGCCGACAAGGACGGCGACGAAGATGAACGCCCCGCGCGCCGGCGCACGGAGCGCAACCCGGTGCACCGGGTGCTTTTCTCCAGCTTCATCATCCAGTGACCCGGGCAAGGACCAGTCATGAGTGATTCATTTCTTTCGCAGGAAGAGGTCGATGCCCTTCTCGAAGGGGTTACTGGCGAGAGCCAGAAATCGGTCGAGGAAGTGGCGGAGGCGGGTTCCGTACGCAACTACGACATTTCCAGCCAGGAGCGCATCGTCCGTGGACGGATGCCGACGATGGAAATCGTCAATGAGCGGTTCGCGCGCAACTTCCGCATCGGCCTGTTCAATTTCATCCGCCGCAGCCCCGAGATCTCGGTGGGCACCGTGTCCGTGCAGCGCTACAGCGCCTTCCTGCGGGAGCTTGCGGTCCCCACGAATTTCAACATCGTGGCCATCCGTCCGCTGCGCGGCAGCGGGCTGATCGTGTGCGAACCCTCGCTCGTGTTCGGCATCATTGACACGCTGTACGGCGGCGTGGGCAAGTTCCAGACTCGGATCGAGGGGCGGGACTTCTCGCCCACGGAGCAACGGGTCATCAACCGCCTGGTGGATGTGATCTGCGCCGAATACAAGAAGGCGTGGCAGGGGATCTACCCCCTGGAGCTCGAATACCAGCGCTCGGAAATGCAGCCGCAGTTCGCCAACATCGCCACGCCCAGCGAAATCGTCGTGTCCACGGCCTTTCAGCTGGAAATCGGCGACCTTTCGGGGGCGATCCATATCTGCATGCCCTACGCGACGCTGGAGCCCATCCGCGACGTGCTGTATTCGTCCACACAGGGCGATTCCATCGAGGTGGATCGCCGCTGGGTGCGCGTGCTGACCCGGGAAATCCAGGCCGCCGAAGTGACGCTGGTGGCTGAACTGGCCCGCGCTGATGCCACGGTGGAGCAATTGCTGGCCATGAAGCCTGGCGATTTCATCGAGCTCGACCGCGAGCCCCGCATCCGCGCGTCGATCGGGGGCGTGCCTATTTTTGAATGCCAGTACGGAACGCACAATTCCAAGTACGCCATTCGTATCGAAGAATGCCTGCGCAATGCCGACATGAGCTGGCTGGGAGAAAAAGATGTCAACTGAAGAAGATAACAAGGACGGCGCGGCGGATGACCCCTTTGCGGGTTGGGCCGAGGCGCTCGAGGAGCAAAAGCGGACCGAGGACAAGCCCGGCGATGCCGAGCAGGGCGGCCCGCTCTCCGGCGACCCCGTGCGCCCTTTCTCTGGCGGCGGGGATGGCACGGTCAACGACATCAACATGGTGCTGGACATTCCGGTCCAGCTGTCGGTGGAGCTCGGGCGCACCAAGGTGCCGATCAAGTACATCCTTCAGCTGGCCCAAGGCTCGGTGGTGGAGCTCGACGCGCTCGCGGGCGAGCCCATGGACGTCCTGGTGAATGGCTATCTCATCGCGCAGGGCGAGGTCGTCGTGGTCAATGACAAGTTCGGTATCCGCCTCACGGACGTGGTGACCCCTTCCGAGCGCCTTCGGCGGGTCAGCCGTGGATAGTGGCAGCATGACCCAGACGCTGGTGGTGGTCGTCCTTTTCGTGGGCGCCATGGCGTTGCTGCCCTGGCTGGTCCGCCGGCTGCAGCAGCGCCACGCCACCGCCGGCCTGGGGGCTGGAGCGGCTTCCCGCGTGCTCTCCGCCGTGGCCGTGGGTCCCCAGCAGCGCGTGGTCACCGTGGAGGTGGGGCCGGAACACGCGCGGACCTGGCTGGTTCTTGGCGTGACCGCGCAGCAGGTGAGCTGCCTGCACGTGCTGCCGGCCGTTGCCGCCAGCATGCCTTCCGCGGCGCCCAAGGCGGAACCATCTTTCGCGCACGCGGTTGCGTCGGCCGTCAACGCGCCTGGAAGTCCTTCCCATGGCTGAGGCTTCACGGGTGCGTCGTGTGCTGCTGCTGGCTGCGGTGGCCTCCCTGGGCGCCATGGTGCATGGCACGGCCGCCGCGCAGGCCTCCGCGGGCGCGCTGCCATTGGTGGTGGGCAGCGGCCCTTCGGGCAACAGCTATTCGGTGCCCATCCAGACCCTGCTGTTCTTCACGGCCCTGTCCTTCCTGCCGGCGGTTCTGCTCATGATGACGGGCTTCACGCGCATCGTGATCGTTTTGTCTCTCCTGCGCCAGGCGCTGGGTACCCAGTCGGCGCCGCCCAACCAGGTCATCATCGGACTGTCGCTGTTTCTCACCTTCTTCGTGATGGGGCCCACCCTGGACCGGGTGTACCAGGACGCCTATGTGCCTTACACCAACAACACCATCAGCTTCGAACAGGCCCTGGTCAAGGCCGAGGCGCCGATGCGCAGCTTCATGCTCAAGCAGACCCGGCAATCCGATTTCGCCCTCTTTTCCCGGCTGGCGCGCCTGGATGCGAGCGTGACGGCGGAAACCGCGCCGCTGCGGGTGCTGGTGCCAGCCTTTGTCACCAGCGAACTGAAATCGGCATTTCAGATCGGCTTCATGATCTTCATCCCGTTTCTGGTGATCGACATGGTGGTGTCGAGCATCCTCATGTCCTTGGGCATGATGATGCTGTCTCCGGTGCTGGTGGCACTGCCGTTCAAGCTCATGCTGTTTGTGCTGGCGGACGGCTGGAATTTGCTGATCGGCTCGCTGGCTGCCAGTTTTGTTCCCTGAAGGAGTGGGCGATGACTTCGCAAATGGTGCTGACCATCGGGCGCGACGCCTTGACGCTGCTGCTGATGATTTCGATGCCGGTGCTCGGTGCCGTGATGGCGGTGGGTCTGATCGTGAGCATTTTCCAGGCGGTCACGCAGATCCATGAGGCGACACTGGCCTTTGTTCCCAAGCTGATCGCCGCGATGGTGGTTTTTGCGATCGCAGGGCCCTGGATGCTCAGTACCCTGGTGGACTTTATCCGCCGGACGATCGAGTCCATTCCGTCGATGATCGGCTAGTGCGGGGCACGGCCTTGCGCTTCGCGCCGCACCCTTTGTTCGCCAGCCCCATTTCTGGCTGCCCATCGGGGATCGCGTGATCACTTTCTCCGAAGCCCAGCTGATGGCCTGGCTGTCTCCCATCCTGTGGCCATTCTTGCGCGTGCTCGCCGTCTTCTCGGTCGCGCCAGTGTTTTCCATGCGGACGATACCCATGCGCGTCAAGATCGGACTGGCGTTCCTGGTGGCGCTGTGCGCCCAGGGCGTGCTGGTGAATCAACCGGTCATCAGCGTCAACGGGCGCGAGGCATTCGGAGCCGTGGCCCAGCAAGTGGCCGTGGGGCTTGCGATCGGGTTTTCCGTCCGGCTGGTGTTTGCGGCCGTGGAGCTGGCGGGCGAAATCATCGGGTTGCAGATGGGGTTGAATTTCGCATCATTTTTCGACCCCTCTTCGAATGCCCAGATCAGTGCGGTAGCCCGCTTTTTTGGACACATGTCCATGCTGCTCTTTGTGGTGATCAATGGCCATCTGCTGATCCTGATGGCCGTGGTGAAGAGTTTTGACCGCTTTCCGGTCGATGGCAACTTCCTGCAGGCCCTTGGGCAGATGCGCATTTACGAGCTGGGTTCGTCCCTGTTTTCCAGTGCGCTGTGGATCGCGCTGCCCATGATCGCGCTCCTGCTGTTCGTCAACTTGACGCTGGGCATCATTTCGCGGGTGGCGCCGCAGATGAACATCTATGCCGTGGGGTTCCCGGTGACGTTGACCGTGGGCATGCTGGGCATCGTGGCCACGCTTCCGCTGCTGGAGCAACCCGTGCTGGCGCTGATGCAGCAGGCGGTCGATCTCTTTGCCACGCAGCGATAGTGGGGAAAGAGGGGGTGGGCAGGCCGTCTCAGACCAGCTGGTTGCGGATGGCGTAGACGGTGAGTTCCGCGTTGTTCGAGAGCTTCAGCTTCTCCAGCACGCGCGAACGGTACACGCTCACGGTCTTGGGGCTGAGCATCAACTCCTCGGCGATGTCCGACAGCCTGCGGCCGGAGGCAATCTTGACCAGTGTCTGCAACTCCCGCTCGGACAGCGCCGCATGCGGCGCCTCCGGCGTGGGCTGTGCCAGGCTGTCCGCCAGCATCTGGGCAACCTCTGCCGTGAGGTACTTGCGCCCCTGCATGACGGTGCGCACGGCCGCAATCAATTCGACCGGATCCCCTGCCTTGTTGGCGTATCCCTGGGCGCCGGCCTTCAGGCAGCGCAGGGCGTACTGGTCTTCCGGGTACATGGACACCACCAGCACCTTGATGGCGGAGTGCGTCTCGCGCAGGCTGGCCAGCACCTCAAGGCCGCTGCGCCCCGGCATGTTCAGGTCCAGCAGCAGCACATCGCAGGCTGCCGAGCGCAGCACCTCGCGCAGCTCGGAATATCCCCCGGCCTCTCCAGTCACCTGGATATCGGGGGCGTCGGCCAGCGTGTCGCGTATTCCGCGCCGCAGAACGGCATGGTCATCGCACAGGACCACATGAATCACTGCACATCTCCTGGGGCTGGTGATGGGTGCGATGTTAGCGGTATGGAAAGGATCACGGAGGTGCCCTGGCCGGGCCGGCTGCTGATATCCAGCCACCCCCCGACAGTCCGGGCGCGTTCATGCAGGCCCTTGAGCCCGAAGGCCTTGGGCTTGTCGAGCATTTGCGGATCGATGCCCCGGCCATCGTCGGTGACCTCCAGCGTCAGGACGCCCTCCTTGTCGGAGAGATCGATACGCACAGTGCCTGGATGGGCATGTTTGGAAATATTGGTCAGCGCTTCCTGCGCGGTGCGGTAGGCCGCCAGCTGGATATCCGGCGGAGCGTGGATGGTCTCGCTGCTGGTCACGACCGGAGCCGGTATGCCCGAGCGGCGCTCGAAGCCGGCGGCAAGCCACTGAACGGCTGCCACCAGCCCCTGTTCGAGGATCGGCGGGCGCAGGTTCATCATGATCCGCTGGCTCGCCTCGATGGCGTGCTGCAGCATCTCGGCCGCCGACGCCGCGTGTTCCTGCATCGCCGGGGCCGTGCTGTGGCGTCCGATCCATGCCACATCGAACCGCACGGCCGTCAATGCGCCGCCGATGTCGTCATGAATTTCTCGGGCGATGGATGCGCGTTCCTGCTCGATCGATGTTTGCAGGTGTTCTGTCAGTTCCGCCAGCCGGCGTTCGGACGCCTCCAGCTGCGCCACGGCCTGTTCGCGCGCCTTGCGGGCGTCGTGGACCTCCAGAGCGCGTGCGATCACATGGGGCAGGCGCTGCAGGTCGTCCTTGAGCAGGTAGTCTGCGATGCCCAGGCGGATGGCGTCCACGGCGGCTGCCTCGCCGATGGCGCCGGACAGCAGCACAAAAGGGGGGTGCTGCGGCTTTTGCGCCACATGCGTCCATGCGTCCAGCGCGGTAAAGCCTGGCAGGCGGTAATCTGCCAGGATGATGTCAAAAGCCTGGGTATCGGTCAGCCGCTGGAAGTCGGCAAGCGAGTCGACCTGATGGAGATGGCAATGGAGCCCGGACCGCCGCAGGGTCAAGGCGGTCAGCTCATGGTCCGCCAGTGAATCTTCAAGATGCAGGATGCTGAGGGTCTGGTCTGGTGCTATGGTGACCATAGGAGCGCTATCATAGGATACAAATTGGAACAAACAAGGGTGTTTGTCCGATTGGGATGGTTTCAGCGTCAGCGTCCAATGGATGCCGACACCATGGTGCGCATGCCTTTGCTTTGGGCTTTTGTGCAGATATCGTAGTCCTGGGATTTTTGCGTGCTTTGCTGCTGCGTGCTGCGATGGAGAAACGATGCAATCTACGCTAACAACGTCTGGAGGACCTGCTGTCCAGGTTCCCGTCATGGTGGCGGCAGAGCTGCAGGATTCGTTGCTGGTCGTGATGCATGACCTGCATCGCCTGGAAGGCCTGCTCAGCCATGCCACCGACAACCTGCTGGAACGTTTTGGAGAGGCCAATGCCGTGCTGACGGACGCGGCTGTGGCCGATTCTCCGGAGCTGGTGGCCGCTCGGGCCGCGCTGCGCAGCGCCGTGACCGAATTGCAGTTCCAGGATATGGCGTCCCAGTTGATCTGGCACACGACCAAGGTGCTTCAAGGATGCGCTTTCCGCTTGGCCTCCGAGGCCATGGGCAATGAAGATGGTGAAGAAGCAGCGCCATTTGCAGAGATGGCGCCGGACCGGCCCAACCCCGTCACGCAAAGCGAGATGGATGCCGGTTCCGTGGACCTGTTCTGATCTTCACGTCACTGGTTAACCTATATATTCAAGTCAGTTGGAGCCTTACATGCAATCGATCCTAGCCGTAGATGATTCACCGTCCATGCGGAAAATGGTGTCGTTCACTCTCACGGGTGCCGGCTACCACGTTGTGGAGGCGGTGGATGGGCAGGATGCCCTTGAGAAGGCCGAGAGCCATGACATTGATCTGGTCCTGGCCGACCAGAACATGCCGCGCCTGGACGGTATCGGATTGACGCGCAAACTGCGCGAGAACCCCAAATTCAAGACCATCCCGATCCTGATCCTCACCACCGAGTCGAGCGATCAGATGAAGCAGGCCGGGCGCACGGCCGGGGCGACGGGCTGGCTGGTCAAGCCTTTTGATCCCAATCGCCTGATCGAAGTCATTCAGAAAGTGATCCGCTGAGCCGGATTGGATTGGCCCGGACCACCAAGTACACAGGAGCCCACGATGGCGGAAACCTACCAAGAAGGATCGGGAGCAGGCGCTGACTTCGACCTGAGCCAGTTCTATCAGATCTTTTTCGAGGAAGCGGGCGAAAACCTGGACCAGATGGAGCAGATGCTCCTGGATCTGGATCTGAGCAGCGCCAATGATGAAGAGCTCAACGGCATCTTCCGGTGCGCCCATTCCATCAAGGGTGGCTCGGCCACCTTTGGTTTTTCGGACGTGGCGGAGCTGACGCACCAGATGGAGTCCTTGCTGGACCGGTTGCGCCGCCATGAGCTGCAACCCGTTCCCCAGATGGTGGACGTGCTGCTGGAGTCCGCCGATGCATCCCGCAGCTTGCTGGCCCGCCATCAGGCCGGAGGCCAGGGAGAGGCTGTCTCCACCACGTCGCTGGTGCGCCGCATCAGTGAGCTTGCTGCGGGGCTCGTCCCCAGCGACGCGCCCGCCGTGGCACCACCGCCACCTGCGCCAGCCCCGCAGGTAGCGGCTCCGGCGCCCAAGGCGGTGACGCCCGCAGTCGCCGGACAGGCGCGTGCACTGGAAATCCAGATCGGCCCGCTGGAGCGGCCGCAGCAGGCCGATGCCATCAAGGAACTGTTCCGGGATATTCCCGGGCTCGGTGCCATCCGGGACATGGAAAGCACCCAGCCCAACACGCGGCTGTTCGCGGTGGAGACCACCTCCACCAACGATGATCTGCTCGACCTGTTCGCCTTCCATGTGTCCAAGGAGCAGGTCCTCATCCGTGAGGCCGCTGCAGCAGCGGCTGCAGCCCCGGAGGACGCGGACGACGATGTCGTGGTCGCCGCGGATGCCGCCGGAGGCGAGGCGTACGGCTTCTTCAGCGATGCGCCGGGTGCTCCCGGTACCGATGCGCCCCGGGCGGCAGCGCAGGCCCCCGCACAAGCGCCCAAGGCTGCGGCCCCCAAGGCTGCGGAGCCCAAGGTCGCCATGCAGGCGCAGATGGAGTCCACGACGATTCGCGTGGACGTGAAAAAGGTCGACCAGCTCATCAACCTGGTGGGTGAACTTGTGATCACCCAGGCGATGCTCGCGCAGAACAGCCGGGGGCTGGATGCAGGCGCCTACCAGCAGCTGCTGGCGGGGCTGGCCGACCTGGATCGCAACACGCGCGACCTGCAGGAATCGGTCATGTCGATCCGCATGATTCCGATGTCCATCGTCTTCAGCCGCTTCCCCCGCATGCTGCGGGACTTGGCGAACAAGCTGGGCAAGAAGGTCGAACTGGTGACGCTGGGCGAGGCCACCGAACTGGACAAGGGGCTGGTCGAGAAGATCACCGATCCGCTGACACACCTGGTGCGCAACAGCTGCGACCACGGGATCGAGATGCCGGCGGACCGCTTGGCCAAGGGCAAGTCGGAACACGGGACCATCACGCTGTCGGCCTCGCACCAGGGCGGATCGATCGTGATCGAGGTGCGCGACGATGGCCGTGGCCTCTCGCGCGAGAAGATCCTCAGCAAGGCGCAGGAGCGCGGCATCGAAGTGTCCGAGCAGATGAGCGATGCGGAGGTCTGGCAACTGATCTTTGCACCAGGCTTTTCCACCGCCGACGAGGTGACCGACGTGTCCGGGCGTGGCGTGGGCATGGACGTTGTCAAGCGCAATATCGCGGCGCTCAACGGGTCGGTGGAGATTGACTCGGCCGAGGGTTACGGAATGAAGGTTTCCGTGCGCCTGCCGTTGACGCTGGCCATCATGGATGGCATGTCCGTGGGGGTGAGCGACGAGGTCTACATCCTGCCTCTGTCTTCCGTCGTGGAGTCCTTCCAGGTCAACGCGGACGATGTGAGCACCGTGGCACAGGGATCGCAACTGGTGAAGGTGCGCGACGAATACATGCCGGTAATCGCGCTGGAAAAGATCTTCCAGGTGCCGCGTTTTGACCCCAACAAGTCCAGCAACATCATGGTGGTCGTGGAAGCGGATGGCAGCCGTGTTGCGCTGCTGGTGGATGAGCTGCTGGGCCAGCACCAGGTGGTGGTCAAGAACCTGGAATCGAACTACCGCAAGGTCCCCAACGTGTCGGGCGCCACCATTCTGGGCGACGGCACGGTGGCGCTCATCCTGGATACGGGCGGGCTGGTGCGGCGGGCGCGCCACTAGATTTGAGCAGCCGTGCCCGAAGGGCAGGGCGCTGTCACGAAAGGAGAATTCACCATGAGTGTGATGGGTAAAACCGCAGAGGCGGTGCCAACGGGCACCCGCGAATATCTGACGTTCCGCCTCGACCAGGAAGAGTACGGCATCGATATCCTGAAGGTGCAGGAGATCCGTGGCTATGAGCCACCGACACGGATTGCGAACGCCCCCAGTTTCATCAAGGGCGTCGTGAACCTGCGTGGCACGATCGTGCCCATTGTCGACATGCGCCTCAAGTTCAACTGCGCGCAGGCGGACTACAACAGCTTCACGGTGGTCATCATCTTGAACCTCCGCAACCGGGTGGTCGGAATCGTGGTGGACTCCGTCAGCGATGTGATGGAACTGACGCCCGAGAGCATTCGCTCTGCACCGGATATTGAAAGCGCCATCGACAACAGCTGCATCCTCGGGCTCGGGTCGGTGGGTGAGCGCATGCTGATTCTGCTGGACATCGAGAAACTCATGTCCGGCGTGGACATGGGGCTGGTGACCGCCAACGAATAGGGCGAATAGGGCGCAACCGTCACACCAGTGGTGGATCCAGCACCTGCCAGCAGATGGCGGGTGTGGCTAGCAGGTCTCTTGGAGCGAACAGGATTTCCCGTCGGACGATCAATATGGCCCAACCCACCAGTGCATTCCCCACGGCCCGGCCCACCACCGCCAGGGTGGATCCGGTCTATGCCGCCGCGGCTGCCCCCTCGGGGCCGCTGGCCCAGGGGCGCGAGTTTGTCTGGACCAATGCGGATTTCGCGCGGGTGCAGGCGCTGATCTATCAGCGCGCGGGCATCAGCTTGCACGACGGCAAGCACGCCATGGTGTACAGCCGCCTTTCGCGCCGTTTGCGTGACACGGGGCACAACAGTTTTCACGACTATCTCGGATGGCTTGAGACGCATGACGGCCCGGAGTGGCAGGAGTTCATCAATGCGCTCACCACCAACCTCACGGCCTTCTTCCGCGAACAGCACCATTTCGAGATCTTCGCCTCGCATCTGCGCAGCAAGCCATCGACTGGCTGGCGGGTCTGGTGCAATGCCGCCTCTACCGGAGAAGAACCCTATTCCATCGTGATGACGGCGTTCGAGGCGCTGGGGGCCAACGCGTCTTTCAAGCTGACCGCCAGCGACATCGATTCCCGCGTGCTGGCGACGGCAGCGCAGGGGGTGTACCGCCTCGACAGCCTCAAAGGCCTGAGCCCGGAGCGCCTGCAGAAGTTCTTTCTGCGGGGCAAGGGGGCCAATCTGGGCATGGTGCGGGCCAAGCCGGAACTGCGGCGTGCCATTGATTTCATGAGTGTGAACCTCATCCGGGACGACTGGCCGTTCAAAGAGCCCTTCGATGTGGTTTTTTGCCGCAACGTGATGATCTACTTTGATGCACCCACGCAGCGGCGGGTGCTGGAGAGGATCCACAGGGTCCTCAAGCCCGGCGGCATGCTGTTTGTAGGGCATGCCGAGAACTTCAGCGAGTCCAGGGACCTGTTTACGCTGCGCGGCAAAACGGTGTACGAGCGTCGCTGACCCGCCATGTTGCCTAGCACCGAGCACACATGACCACCACTCCATCAGGCTCATCCCCTTCTTCGGCCGTTGCCGCGCCTGGCATGTCCGAGCGGCGCCGTGCTCCCCGCATCGCCCCCCTGAGCGCGGACATCTATGCCGCCGGGTCAGGGCCGGCCCGGGAGTCTTCGCTGCAGGAGCTCAAGGCGCACAGCCGCAAACCCGGGGAGGCTTCCTTCTTTTATCTGGACCATCACTTTCAGCACAATGCCGTGAAGGTCCTTCCGGGCGAATATTTTGTCGCCGACGAGAACATGGTCATCATGACCGTGCTGGGGTCATGCATTGCCGCCTGCCTGTGGGACAGCCGTGCGCGCATAGGAGGCATGAATCATTTCATGCTGCCCGATGGCGATGTGGGGGATGCTTCGGGGCGCTATGGCTCGTACGCCATGGAATTGCTGATCAACGAGATGCTCAAGCTCGGAGCCCGCCGCGAAACCATGCAGGCCAAGATTTTTGGCGGGGCGCAGGTCATGCACAACTTCACGACCATGAATGTCGGTGAGCGCAACACCAATTTTGTTTTGAACTACCTTCACACGGAGCGTATTCCCATCGTCTCCGAGGATGTGCTGGATATCTATCCGCGCAAGGTGGTTTTTTTCCCCATCACAGGGAAAGCCATGGTCAAGCGGTTGGCGCACGCACATCCCGAGGCCTTGGTGGCCCAGGAAGTGCGCGGCAATGCCGCCACCGTGGCCAAGACCACCTCGGGCGGTTCTGTCGATCTGTTTTGAGGAAGGCGTGAGTTAATGAGCAGGAAAATCCGGGTGATCGTGGTGGACGATTCGGCGTTGGTCCGCAGTCTGCTGTCCGAGATCATCAACCGGCAGCGGGACATGGAGTGCATCGGCACGGCCAATGATCCCTTGGTGGCGCGCGAGATGATCCGCGAGCTCAACCCCGATGTCATCACACTGGATGTCGAGATGCCGCGCATGGACGGCATCGACTTCCTGGGGCGGTTGATGCGCTTGCGACCGATGCCGGTGGTGATGATTTCCACGCTGACGGAGCGGGGCGCTGAAGTGACGATGAAGGCGCTGGAACTGGGGGCGGTGGATTTTGTGGCCAAGCCCCGTGTCGGCCTGGCCAGCGGCCTCAACGATCTGGCCACCCAGATCGTGGACAAGATCCGCGTGGCCGCGGTGGCGCAGGTTCGCCGCGCGCCCGCTCGCGAAACCACCGCCGCTGGCGGTGCGGGGAGTGGTGCAGGTGCAGCGCCTGCCATGCCCGCGTCGGCGCTCCTGGGGCGCCTGTCCACCGAAAAGCTGATTTGCATCGGGGCATCCACCGGCGGTACCGAGGCCATCAAGGAGGTGCTGGTGCAGATGCCGGCGGATTCGCCCGCCATTGTCATCACCCAGCATATGCCCCCGGGTTTCACCACCAGCTTTGCGGCACGCCTCAATGGCTTGTGCCAGATCACGGTCAAGGAAGCCGTGAACGGCGAACGCATCCTGCCTGGCCATGCCTACATCGCTCCGGGGGGAACCCAGTTCCACGTGGCCCGCAGTGGTGCCAACTATGTTGCCGTGGTGGATGATGGCCCGCCGGTGAATCGCCACAAGCCCTCGGTCGAGGTGCTGTTCAAGTCGGCCGCTGCGGTGGTGGGGCGCAATGCCTTCGGCATCATGCTCACCGGAATGGGCAACGATGGCGCGGCCGCGATGAAAGAGATGAAGGATGCCGGCAGCTACAACTACGTGCAGGATGAAGCCAGCTGCATCGTATTTGGCATGCCGCGCGAAGCCATTGCCCACGGCGCCGCGGATGAGGTTCTGCCGCTGGGGCAGATCGCCTCCGCATTGATTACGCGTTTGCGGGGCGCGACGGATCGGCTGCACCACCGGATCTGATGGCCGGGCACGGCCTGCGTTGCAGGCCGCGCATTTTGGCGACAGAGCAGCGCGGTCCTGCTTGTGCCCGGTGCCTTGGTGCCTCAGGCGGACAGGGCCGTCCAGCGTTCCAGTGCAGCCATCAACTCTTCCTCGATGGCCCCGGCCCGCGTGGTCATGGCGGCGGCCCGTGCGGGGTCGGCGCTGTACAGGGTGCCATCCGCCAGAGCATCCTGCAGTTCCTGCTGCTCTGCTTCGAGTCCGGCGATCTGTGCAGGCAACTGGTCGAGCTCACGCTGTTCCTTGTAGCTAAGCTTCTTTTTTGATAGCGGCTCGCGCTTGCTGGATGAGGCCTGAGCCGGATTTTCGCTCAAATTCTCTCGGCCAGCCTTCTGGCCGGGCGCGGGGGAGGCCTGGAGTGCTCGGCTGCGCTTGGATTGCTGCAACCAGTCCTGCACGCCACCTTCATACTCCCGCCACAGGCCGTCGCCCTCGAAGGCGATGGTGCTGGTGACCACGTTGTCGAGAAAAGTCCGGTCATGGCTGACGAGGAACACGGTACCTTCGTAGTTCTCCAGCAGCTCCTCCAGAAGATCGAGGGTGTCGATGTCCAGGTCATTGGTGGGCTCATCCAGTACCAGGACATTCGCGGGACGCGCGAACAGCCGCGCCAGCAGCAGCCGGTTGCGCTCGCCGCCCGACAGCGAGCGGACAGGGGAATGCGCGCGGGCCGGAGAGAACAGGAAGTCGCTCAGGTAGCTCTTGACATGCTTGCGCTGATTGCCGATTTCGATCCATTCGCTGCCTGGGCTGATGAAGTCCTCCAGCGTGGCATCCAGGTTGACGGCATGGCGCATCTGGTCGAAATACGCGACCTGCAGATTGGCGCCTTGGCGGATGGTGCCTTCGTCGGGTGCCAGCTCCCCGAGAATCATCTTGAGCAAGGTGGTTTTGCCTGCGCCGTTGGGTCCTATCAAGCCCACCTTGTCGCCGCGCAGGATCGTTCCGGTGAAGTTGCGCACAATGGTCTTGTCGCCGAAGGATTTGCCCACACCGTTGAGCTCCGCGACGATCTTGCCTTGATACCCGCTGGAACTGCCGGTCGCCACGTCCATGCGAACGCTGCCCACCACTTCCCGGCGGGCCTCGCGGCGCGCGCGCAGGTGCTCCAGGCGGCTGATGCGGCTCTGACTGCGGGTGCGGCGCGCCTCGACGCCGCGGCGAATCCAGACTTCCTCCTGGGCGAGGAGTTTGTCGGCCTTGGCCGAAATGACGGCTTCCTGGGCCAGCTGATCCTCCTTTTGTATCTGGTATTGCGCGAAGTTGCCGGGGTAGGAGCGCAACTGCCCACGATCAAGCTCCACGATGCGGGTGGCAACGCGGTCCAGGAACGACCGGTCATGGGTGATGGTGACCACACTGCCTGGAAAATCAAGCAGAAGGTCTTCAAGCCATTCGATGGAGTCGAGGTCCAGATGGTTGGTGGGCTCATCCAGCAACAGGACGTCCGGGCGGGCTACCAGCGCTTGTGCGAGTGCCACACGCTTCTTGGTCCCCCCTGACAACGTGCCCACAACGGCATCCGGATCCAGATGCAGGCGCTGCAGTGTTTCCTCTACCCGCTGCTCCCAGTTCCAGGCGTCGTAGGCTTCAATTTCGGATTGCAGGGCATCGAGGTCCAGGCCTTCCGCACCCGACAGGTACTGGTCACGGATGGCAATGACGCGCTGCAGTCCTTCGGACGCGGACTTGAAGATGGTGGCGGTGGAATCCAGAGAGGGTTCCTGGGCCACGAAGGCAATGCGCACGCCCTGTTGTACCTGCAGTGAGCCGTCGTCTGGTTTGGCCAGCCCCCCGAGAATCTTGAGCAGCGAGGACTTGCCCGCGCCATTGCGCCCGATCAGTCCCACGCGCTCGGCAGTCTCCAGGGAAAAGCCGGCGTGGTCCAGCAGTGCAACATGCCCAAATGCGAGTTGGGCGTCCAGTAAGGTGATAAGTGCCATAAGGGCAGGATTATCGGGGGGAGGGTGGTGTTGCCGGCGATGGGGCAGAACTGGGCGGGGCGCTCGCACCCCCACTGGATGTGTTTTCTCACCCTTTAGTAGAGGACCGCAAGGAGGCGCAGTGGTCGTGGCGTGGCCGACGCCTGCATGGAGCGCAGGTTGGAGGAGGCCTTCAGGAAAGAAATGATCAACTTTCTTTTCGCCCTTCGAACTCATGCTATAGTCGAGGGCTTCGCTACTGAGGCGGTGCTGCAGAGATGCGGGGCGCTGGAGGTTTGGGTGATGATGGGGTCTAGGCCTTGTTGTTGCCGGGGCTGAGAAGGTGGAAGAAGAAAGTTTGGT
>NZ_JAHUWZ010000007.1 GCF_019218755.1 Acidovorax sp. sif1233
GCTCCGCAGGTGCCGCCACCGGTCGTTGCGGCGGCCGCGGCGCCCCGCCCCGCCCCGCGCTACGAGCCCATCGAGGCGGACGAAGTGGCGGCGTTCAAACGCGCCCTGGCCACGGCGGCCGGGGCTTCCGCCGTGGCCGTGCCCGCCGCGGCCGCCAAGCCCGGCGTGCCGGTGCGCTCGGGGCCGCTGCTGCCCCCTGCCCAGCCCACGGGCTTTGAAGACACGGAAATGCCGGGTGCCGACAGCCCCGCACCCGACCTGAGCAGCACCCAGTACGGCGAGCTGAACTGAACACCCCCGGGGCAGGACCCGAAGGTCCTGCATTCCCCCGGGTCGTCGAAAGGGGGGGCCGAAGGTGGTGCCGCGCCGCCGCCTTGCCGCCTCCGCCTCAATGGCCCTCGAAGTCCACCAGCGTGTACAGCGGCAGCCCGGACTCGCGCAGGCGCCGTGAACCGCCCAGTTCCGGCAGGTCCACGATGGCGGCGCCCTCGGTCACCGTGGCGCCCAGCTTCTCCAGCAGTTTCCTGCCCGCCATCATCGTGCCGCCCGTGGCGATGAGGTCATCGATGAGCAGCACGCGGTCCCCGGCCTTCACGGCGTCGGTGTGCAGCTCCACGGTGGCGCTGCCGTATTCGAGCTCGTAGGTTTCCTCGACCGTGGTGAAGGGCAGCTTGCCCTTCTTGCGGATGGGCACGAAGCCCACGTTCAGTTCATAGGCCACCACGGCGCCCAGGATGAATCCGCGCGCATCCAGCCCGGCGACCACATCCGGGCGCAGCGCCTTGTCCATGTAGCGGTGCACGAAGGCATCGATCAGCACCCGGAACACCTTGGGGTCCTGCAGCAGCGGGGTGATGTCCCGGAACTGCACACCGGGCGCCGGCCAGTCGGGCACGGTGCGGATGTGTTGGCGGAGGTATTCGTTGACGCTGAGTGGCTGCATGGCTGCGGGGGGGAAATGAAGGATTGCGCGGGGCGCCCGAAGGCGAAAGGCGTGGCAAGTGTATCCAGCAGGGTTGATCGGGACCGCGCCCTGCGCCGCGAACCCTCATAATGTTTCAGCGCTGTTACATCCGCTGTACCGCCACGCTGGAACACCCCTTCACACCGCAGATCGGCCATGCCCATCTCCATCCTGCTGATCGAAAGCGATCACCACCATGCACAGGCGGTGGTCGACGCGCTCGCGGACCCGTGGTCCGGCTGGCGGGTGGACGTGGCCGCGTCGCTGGCGGATGCGCGGGAACATCTGGGGCACAGCAGGCCGGACATCGTATTGGCGGCGCAGCGCACGGTCGATGGCTCGGCCTTCGACCTGCTGCGGCTGCTCGACGGCGTGCCGGCCATGATCGTCGTGCGCATGGGGGCGGAAACCCATGCGGCCCAGGCCATGCGCCATGGCTTCGACGACTTCGCGGTGCAGGACCCCGCGCTGGACTATCTGCTGACGCTGCCCGCGCAGATCGACTCGGTGCTCGAGCGCAATTCCAGCGCCCGCGCGCGGCTGGCGGCCGAGGCCATGCTGGCCCGCCAGCACCGCTTGCTGCAGGCCATCTCCCTCGCCCAGGCGATGTTCATCGCCAGTTCGGGACCCCGGGCCGCCTTCGAGGCGCTGCTCAAGGAGCTGATGTCGCTCACGCAGAGCGCCTTCGGCCTCGTGGGCCAGGTGCAGCGCGCCGAGGATGGGCACCCCTACCTGCGCGTGCACGCCATGACCGACATCAGCTGGGACGAGGCCTCCAGGGCCCGCTATGCCCAGCATTCCGAGGAAGGCATGGTGTTCGACAACCTGCACTCCCTGGTCGGGGCGGCGCTGGTGTCCGGCGAGCCGGTGCTCTCCAACGACGCCAGCCACGACACGCGCGGCGTGGGCACGCCCCGGGGCCACCCGCCGCTGCGCACCTACCTGGGGCTTCCCATCCACGCGGCGGGGGAACTGGTGGCCATGGTCGGCCTGGCAAACCGGCCCGAGGGCTATTCGGCGTCGGACGTGCAGTTCCTCCAGCCCCTGCTGAACACGGTGGGCCAGCTGGAGATGGCCCGCCGCGCCGAGCTGGCGCGCAGCGCGGTCGAGGCGGAGCTCGAACGCACCAGCGCCCTCCTGGCCGACAAGACACGAGCCCTGGAAGGCACGCTCGCCAGCGTGTCGCAGGGCATCACCAACGTGGATGCCGAAGGGCGGATCCGCGTCTACAACCGGCGCTATCTGGAGCTGCTGGATCTGCCGGAAGCACTGTTGGCCACGCAGCCCAAGGTCGAGGAAGTGGTGCGTTTCCAGACCGAGCGGGGGGATTTCGGCGCGGAATTCCAGCTCATAGAGCCCGCGGCGCGCAACTACGTGGCGTCCGAGTATTCCTCCCACGGTGGCCGGCTCACCATGCCCGACGCCTACGTGCGGCGCACCCGCGGCGGCCGCTACATCGAGGTGCGCACGCGCGCCCTGGAGCAGGGCGGCCGCGTGCGCACGTTCACGGACGTCACCGACTACCTGAGCACCCTGGAAGCCCTGCGCCTGAGCGAGTCCCGCTGGCGCAGCCTCACGCACCTGTCCTCCGACTGGTACTGGGAGCAGGACGCGCAGTTCCGCTTCGTGCGGCTGGACGGCAACCCTTACCACGAGGCCGGCGTGCCCAACGAGATGCACTACGGCCTCACGCGCTGGGAGCTGCCCAACACCTTCGTGGGCGATGGCCAGTGGCGCGAGCACCGCAGGCAGCTGGAGGCGCACGAGGTCTTTCACGACTTCGAGATGCAGCGCCTGACCGAAGACGGAAAACCCGTCTGGGTATCGATCAGCGGCGAGCCCATCTTCGATGAAGAGGGCCAGTTCACGGGCTACCGCGGCGTGGCCCGCGACATCACCGAGCGCAAGCTGGCCGAGGCGGAGATCCAGCGCCTGGCGTTCTACGACGAGCTCACGGGCCTGCCCAACCGGCGGCTGCTGATGGACCGGCTGGAGCGCGCGGTGAACATGTGCGCCCGCGAGGGCAGCCATGGGGCCTTGCTGTTCCTGGATCTGGACAACTTCAAGGGCGTCAACGACACCATGGGCCACGAGTGGGGCGACCGGCTGCTGGTGCAGGTGGGCGGCCGCGTCAGCGCCAGCGTGCGGGCCACGGACACCGTGGCGCGCCTGGGGGGCGACGAGTTCGTGGTGGTGGTCCAGGGCCTGGATGCCGAGACGCAGGCGGCCGCGGCCGAAGCGGAAGCCGTGGCCCAGAAGGTGCTGGCCGCGCTGAACCAGCCCTATGTGGTGCACGGCAGCGAAGTGCACAGCACGCCCAGCATTGGCATTGCCCTGTTCCGCGATGTGCAGCTGCCCGTGCAGGAGCTGCTCAAGCGCGCCGATCTGGCCATGTACCAGGCCAAGGCGCAGGGCCGCAACACGCTGTGTTTTTTTGATCCGGCCATGCAGGCGGCGGCCTCCGCGCGGTCGGCGCTGGAGGGGGATCTGCGGCAGGGGCTCGCGCGCAACGAGTTCCTGCTGCACTACCAGCCGGTGGTGGACGAGACGGGCCGGGTGCTGGGCGCCGAGGCGCTGGTGCGCTGGAACCATCCGCTGCGCGGCATGGTGCCGCCCGGGGACTTCATCCCCCTGGCGGAGCAGACCGGCCTCATCCTGCCCCTGGGGCGCCAGGTGCTGGCCATGGCGTGCCGCCAGCTGGCGCGGTGGACCGCGGCGCCCGGGACCGCGGGCTGGAGCGTGGCCGTGAATGTGAGCGCGCAGGAGTTCCGGCAGCCCGACTTCGCGGAGGAAGTCCTCAGCGTGCTGCGCGACTGCGGGGCCGACCCCGCGCGCCTCAAGCTGGAGCTCACGGAAAGCCTGCTGCTGCAGGACGTGGAGGAGAGCATCCACAAGATGCAGGCGCTGCGCACCCAGGGCGTGGGGTTCTCGCTGGACGATTTCGGCACGGGCTACTCGTCGCTCTCTTACCTCAAGCGCCTGCCGCTGGACCAGCTCAAGATCGACCAGAGCTTTGTGCGCGACGTGCTCACCGACCCCAACGATGCCACCATCGCCTGCACCATCATCGCGCTGGCCCACAGCCTCGGGCTGGACGTGGTGGCCGAAGGGGTGGAGACCGAGGGGCAGCGCGACTTCCTGCTGCGCAACGGCTGCAAGCGCTTCCAGGGCTACCTGTTCGGGCGGCCCGGGCCCGCCGAACTTTTGTAGTTTGCTATTAAATATATAGCTATTGGCGCTTGATGGATAAGCGCCAGGGCCATATTTAATTCAAATTTTGGCGTCAGCCTCAGCCTCAGCCTCAGCCTCAGCCTCAGCCTCAGCCTCAGCCACTGGCACGCATCGGGCGAGAGATGCCAGGCAAGGGCCGCCCCGCAGCGAGGGCATTGTCCCCCTTCCCGGAGCGCGTAGCGCGTAGAGAGAAGGGGGAAGGCACGCAGTGCCTCAGGGGGATGTACCCTGCTACCCGCGCAGCAGCTTGTCCTCGGCCAGCATCAGCGCCGCCGGGTGACCCGAGAGCACCAGCGTGTCGCCCGCCGCCAGCAGCGCATCGTCCACCGCCGAGCTCATGTGGCCGCTGCCGCGGCGCAGGTTCACCACCCGCACCCCCATGGCCGACAGCGCGAGCTGGCCCAGGCTCTTGCCCAGCGCGGTGGAGCCGGGGGGCAGGTTCACGGTGGACAGGCGTTCCTGGTCGCGCTCATTGACGGTGTCGTCGTCCGCGCCGTGGAAGTAGCCGCGCAGCAGGTTGTAGCGCGCGTCGCGCTGGTCCTGCACCAGGCGCAGCACGCGGCGCATGGGCACGCCCACCAGCGCCAGCGCATGGCTGGCCAGCATCAGCGAGCCCTCGATGGCCTCGGGCACCACCTCGGTGGCGCCGGCGGCCTGCAGCTTGTCCAGGTAGAGATCGTCCTGCGTGCGCACCACCACCGGCACCTGCGGCGCGTGGGAGCGCGCGTTGGCCAGCACCTTCAGCGCGGCGGGCACGTCGATGTAGGTGATGGCCACGGCACTCGCGCGCACCAGGCCCGCCGCCATCAGCGCCTGCAGGCGGGTGGCGTCGCCGTACACCACCGAATCACCGGCGGCGGCGGCTTGCCGCACGCGGTCCGGGTCCAGGTCGAGCGCCATGTAGGGGATGCCCTCATGCTCCAGCATGCGCGCCAGGTTCTGTCCGCAGCGGCCGTAGCCGCAGATGATCACGTGCTTGCTGCTGTTGATGGACTTGCGCGCGATGGACGTCATCTGCAGCGACTGCTGCAGCCAGTCGCTGGCCACCAGCTTCATCACGATGCGGTTGCTATACATGATGAGGAACGGCGTGGCCAGCATCGACAGCACCATGGCCGCCAGGATGGGGTTCATCAGCGCCGGCTGCACCAGCCCGTTGGCCTGCGTGAGCGACAGCAGCACGAAGCCGAATTCGCCCGCCTGGGCCAGGTACAGCCCGGTGCGCAGGGCCACGCCGGTCGTGGCGCCCATGCCCCGCGCGAGCACCAGGATGATCACCAGCTTGAGGAGCAGGGGCACCGTGAGCAGCGCCAGCACCAGGGCCCAGCGGTCCACCAGGATGTGCCAGTCCAGCATCATGCCGATGGTGATGAAGAACAGGCCGAGCAGCACGTCGTGGAAAGGCCGGATGTCCGTGCCCACCTGGTGGCGGTACTCGGTTTCCGACACCAGCACGCCCGCGATGAAGGCCCCGAGGGCCAGGCTCAGCCCCGCCAGCTCCGTGAGCCAGGCCAGGCCCAGGGTGATCAGCAGCAGGTTGAGCATGAACAGCTCGTCGCTCTTGCGCCGCGCCACCAGGGTCAGCCACCAGCGCATCAGCCGCTGCCCGCCCGTGAGCAGGATGCCCACCAGCACCGTGGCCTTGACCAGGGCCCACGCCAGCGCGGTCAGGAGCTGGTCCGGGGACGAGCTCAGCGCGGGAATCAGCACCAGCAGCGGCACCACGGCCAGGTCCTGGAAGAGCAGGATGCCCATCACCCTGCGGCCGTGCTCGCTTTCCAGCTCCGCCCGTTCGGCCATGAGCTTGACCACGATGGCCGTGCTGCTCATGGCCATCACGCCCGAGAGCGCCAGCGCGGTCTGCCAGCCCATCTCCCAGACGCCGCCCGCCACGCGCGCCAGCAGCAGCGCCGCGCCCGACACCACGGCCATCGTCAGCACCACCTGCATCAGGCCCAGGCCGAACACCTGGCGGCGCATGGCGCGCAGCTTGGGCAGGCTGAACTCCAGCCCGATGGCGAACATCAGGAACACCACGCCGAATTCGCCCAGGTGGCGCACCCCTTCCGAGTTCTGCGCCAGCGCCAGTGCATGCGGCCCGATCAGCACGCCCGCCGCCAGGTAGCCCAGCATGGGGGGCAGCTTGAGGCTGCGGCAGGCCACCACGCCCAGCACCGCGGCCAGCAGGTAGAGCAAGGTGAGGGCGAGAGAGGACATGGTTCGATGCTATCCGAGGCCAGCAGCCTGTTCACGATCTTCTTGTCCGAAGCACGGGGCGTGCCAGAGGGGGACAATAAATCCAGGGCCCGCCCAGGGCCTGCCCGGTCGATAGAATCCCGGGATGACTCCCGCACCTGCCGCACTGCCCCCCTTTGATGCTGATCAGGCCCTGCGTCTGGCACGTGAGACTTTTGACATCGAGGCTGCGGCCGTCCTGGGGCTGAAGACCCGTGTTGGCGCGTCGTTCACGCAGGCCGTGCAGGCGATCCTCACTGTGCGCGGGCGGGTGGTGGTGATGGGCATCGGCAAGAGTGGGCATGTCGGGCGCAAGATTGCCGCCACGCTCGCCTCCACCGGGACACCCGCCATGTTCGTGCACCCGGCCGAAGCCAGTCACGGCGACCTTGGCATGATCAAGTCCATCGACATCGTGCTGGCGCTCTCCAATAGCGGGGAGGTGGATGAAGTCACCACCCTGCTGCCCGTGATCAAACGCCTGGGAGCCATGTTGATTGCGATGACAGGGCGGCCACAATCCACCCTGGCCAAACATGCGGACATCGTGCTCGACAGCGGCGTGGAACGAGAAGCCTGCCCGTTGCAGCTCGCCCCCACCGCCAGCACCACCGCCCAGCTGGCCATGGGCGACGCCCTGGCCGTGGCGCTGCTCGATGCCCGGGGCTTCCGCCCCGAAGACTTTGCCCGTTCGCACCCTGGCGGTGCGCTGGGGCGCAAGCTGCTCACCCATGTGAGCGACGTCATGCGGACAGGGGCGGAAATCCCGAAAGTGGCGCCCGGCGCCGCCTTCAGCGACCTCATGCGCGAGATGAGCGCCAAGGGGCTGGGCGCCTCGGCCATCGTGGACGCGGCCGGGCAGGTGCTGGGCATCTTCACCGACGGCGACCTGCGCCGCCGCATCGAGGCGGGGGCCGATCTGCGCACCGCCACGGCCGAGCAGGTGATGCACCCCAGCCCGCGCCGCATCGCGCCGGATGCGCTGGCGGTGGATGCCGCGGAAATGATGGAGGCCCATGCCATCACCAGCGTGCTGGTGGTGGATGCCGCGGGCGTGCTCACCGGGGTCGTGCACATCGGCGACCTCATGCGCGCCAAGGTGATCTGATGGTGGCGGGCCCCTCTTCCTCCTCCTCCTTCCTGCCCGATGCCGCGCCCGCGCTGCAGATCGATCCCGAGCTGCTGCTGCGGGCCCAGGGCGTGCGCGTCGCCTTCTTCGATGTCGACGGCGTGCTGACCGACGGCGGCCTGTACATCAGCGAATCGGGCGAGACCCTCAAGCGCTTCAACACCCTGGATGGGCACGGGCTCAAGCTGCTGCAAAAGGCGGGCATCACCCCCGTGGTGATCACGGGGCGCGACTCCCTGCCCCTGCGCGTGCGCCTGAAGGCCCTGGGCGTGGAGCACGCCGTCTTCGGCACCGAGGACAAACGCCCGGCCGCCGAGCAGATCCTGGCCACCCTGGGGCTGGGCTGGTCCGACGCCGCCGCGATGGGGGACGACTGGCCCGACCTGCCCGTCATGCGCCGCAGCGCCTTTGCGTGCGCGCCGGCCAATGCCCAGGCCGAAGTGCGCCAGGCGGCCCATTTCGTGACCCAGGCCCGGGGAGGCGACGGCGCCGCGCGGGAGCTGTGCGACCTGCTGCTGGTGGCCACGGGCCGCTACGCCGCGCTGCTGGCGGAATACACCGCATGACCCGGCCCGCCCCGTACCCATGGACCACGGGCCAGGCTGGCGCCCCCGGCCCGGAGGCGGCCCCATGACGCGCAACGTGATCCGCCAGGGCTGGGACCAGTTCTCGCTGTACCTGCCCGTCGTGCTCATGGGCCTGCTGGCGCTGGGCACCTGGTGGCTGGTGCGCAACGCGCCCATGCCCCTGCTGCCCGCCGCCGAACGCCAGCAGGGGCACCAGCCAGACTACTTCATGAAATCCTTCTCGGTGAAGAGCTTTGACGCCGCGGGGCGGCTGCAGAGCGAAGTGCAGGGCGCGGAGGCGCGGCACTACCCCGACACCGACACGCTGGAGATCGACAAGGCGCGCATGCGCTCGGTCACGCCCGCCGGGCGCCTCACCGTGGCCACGGCGGACCGCGCCCTGACCAACGCCGATGGTTCGGAGGTCCAGCTGTTCGGCAACGCCATCGTCACGCGCGAGCCCCTGGCCGCCAGGCCGGGGACGCCGGCGCAGCCGCGGCTCGAGTTCCGCAGCGAATTCCTGCACGCCTACACCAGCACGGAGCGTGTGCGCTCGGACAAGCCCGTCACCCTCACGCGCGGCAACGATCGCTTCACCGCCGACGGCATGGACTACGACAACCTCGACCAGGTGCTGCAACTGCGCGGGCGCGTGCGCGGCGTGCTCCAGCCCGGCACGGCCAAGCCCTAGCCGCCGAGCCCACCCCTGTCCCTGCCCGGAGCCCCCCATGACCACTCCCCTTGTCTTCATCACCGGAGCGTCCAGCGGCATTGGGCAGGCGCTGGCCCTGCGTTTCCATCGCTCGGGCTACCGCCTGGCGCTGGCGGCGCGCCGGACATCCGAGGTGAAAACATGGGCTGACGCACAAGGGATAAGCGCGGATGGCTACGAAATTTATAGCGCAGACGTGGCGGTCACCGACAGCATCGTTGCGGCGGGCCGCGACTGTGTCGCGCGCCAGGGAGTGCCGGACGTGGTCATCGCCAATGCCGGCATCAGCGTGGGCATGGACACGGCCGTGCGTGATGACCTCGAAGTGATGGCGCGCACCTTTGCCACCAACAACATCGGCGTGGCGGCCACCTTCCACCCCTTTGTTGACGCCATGGCGCAGCGGGGCAGCGGCACCCTGGTGGGCATTGGCAGCGTGGCGGGCATCCGGGGCCTGCCCGGTCACGGCGCCTACTGCGCCAGCAAGGCCGCCGTCATCAGCTATTGCGAAAGCCTGCGCGGGGAAATGCGCCCGCACGGCGTGCGCGTGGTCACCATTTCGCCGGGCTACATCGACACGCCGCTCACGCGCCAGAACCGCTACAGCATGCCGTTTCTGATGCAGGCCGGTGATTTCGCGGACCATGCCTACCGGGCCATCACCCAGGGCGTGAGCTACCGGGTCATCCCGTGGCAGATGGGGGTGGTCGCCAAGGTGCTGCGGCTCCTGCCGAACGTGCTTTTCGACAAGCTGCTGTCAGGCCGCCCCCGCAAGCGGCGCCAGGACGAGCAGACATAGCGCGCCGGCCCCGCCCCGGGGCGCCGCCGCCGCCCGCCCATGAAAAAAGCCCCCGAAGGGGCTTTGGCCTTGCCAGGACAACTCCACGGCAGGGTGCTTCTTCAGTAGCTGCTGCCGCCGCCACCGCCATAGCCGCCACCGCCGCCGTTGCGGCCACCACCGCCGCCGTTGCGGGAACCGGAGCCGTAGGGGCTGCGGAATCCACCTTCGCTGCGGCCGCCACCGCCGTAACCGCCGCCGCCGCCACCCTCGCGGCCGCCGCCATAGCCACCACCGCCGCCTTCACGGCCACCGCCGTAGCCGCCACCACCACCGCTGCGGCCACCACCGCCGCCGTAGCCGCCGCCACCGCCGCCAAATCCACCGCTGCGGGGTGGGCGGGGCTCCATGGGGCGCGCTTCATTCACGACGATGCTGCGGCCGCCCAGGGGCTGGCCATTCATGCCGTTGATCGCGGCCTGGGCTTCTGCGTCGCTGCCCATTTCCACGAAGCCAAAGCCCTTGGATCGACCCGTGTCGCGCTCCATCATGACCTTGGCGCTGGTCACTGCGCCGAATTGGCCGAAGGCCTGTTCCAGATCGCTGTCGCGCACCGAGTACGGCAGGTTGCCGACGTACAGTTTGTTGCCCATCGAGGGACTCCTCAAAAACACATGGATAAAGCGATGGAGTCCCGAAAACGCAGCCAGCTAATCTCAATGACGCTCTCAGCGCGAAACTGACGGATCACCGCAAACTTGGAAACGGGTTGCACCCGCCAACCCATTATGCGCCACACTTTTGCCGAAAAAGCAAGCGGTGATGCCGACTGTGGTGGCGATACCGCGCGGCCATGAAAAAAGGAGCCCTGGGGCTCCTTTGTCTTGCCTTCGGCAGGCCGCGAGGTCTGCCGATGAGGTCTTTTTAGTAGCTGCTACGGCCACCGCCGTAACCACCACCACCGCCGCCGCCGCTACGGCCACCGCCGTAACCGCCGCCGCCACCACCGCCGTAGCCGCCGCCACCACCGTTGCCGCCGCCGAAGCCGCCGCTACGGGGAGCACGGGGCTCCATGGGGCGGGCTTCATTGACCACGAGGTCACGGCCGCCGAAGTTTTGGCCATGCACGCCTTGGATGGCGGCTTGGGCTTCTGCATCGCTGCCCATTTCGACAAAGCCGAAACCCTTGGAGCGGCCGGTGTCGCGCTCCATCATGACCTTGGCGCTGCCAACCGAGCCGTACTGGCTGAAGGTCTGCTGCAGATCTTCGTCGCGGAAAGAGTAGGGCAGGTTGCCCACGTAAAGTTTGTTGCCCATGAAGGACTCCTGAAAAAACATGAAAACGCGATGGAGCCCGACGCAATCAACAAACCTGTGACGACTTCAAAGACGCGAAACTGACCATTCACCGCTAAGCTAACTGCTCTCCTGCAAGCAGAAAAGCGAACCCATTATTAATCACTTTATGTGGCGCGTGGGGTTTTATTTCTGGGGAAAGCCGCCCGTCGTGCACAAATCAGGGGTTTTCACGCGTGCGTGGAAGGGTTTTCCCGAGGAAAAAAGACAGGCGGTCATGGCCGGGGCACCCCCGCCAGGCTGGCGCAGGGTAAAATACGCGGGTCTTTGGGGAGTAGCCCGCCCGGTGCGCAATGCGCCGGGGGCATGCGTCAACAAACTTGGGTCCGGTGGACCTATGGCGTATGCGGTTTTCTAGCTGGGCGAGACCATTGACTGCATGCCGATCCAAATGGCCGGAGTCGGGGTGCAGTCAATGCGTTTCGAACAACATCCGGCCGGACAGGACCCCCACATGGAACCGTTTTTCATCTCCACCGCCATCGTCGCGCTCGCCGAAATGGGCGACAAGACGCAGCTTCTGGCGCTCGTGCTCGCCGCACGCTTTCGCAAACCCTGGCCCATCGTCCTCGGTATCCTGGTGGCCACGCTGGTCAACCATGGCCTGGCCGGCGCAGTGGGCTCGTGGGTGACGACGTTCGTGGGGCCGCAGATCCTGCGCTGGATCCTGGGGGCATCGTTCATCGCGATGGCCATCTGGATGCTGATCCCCGACAAGCTTGACGAAGGCGAGGCCGACGGCTCGCCGCGCTGGGGGGTGTTCGGCACCACGCTGATCGCGTTCTTCCTGGCCGAGATGGGCGACAAGACGCAGATCGCCACCGTCATGCTGGCCGCGCAGTACAACGCCTACCTGTGGGTGGTGGCCGGCACCACGCTGGGCATGATGATCGCCAACGCGCCCGTGGTGTGGCTGGGCGAGCGCATCACCCGCCGGGTGCCGATCCGCGCGGTGCACATCGTGTCTGCCGTGATCTTCCTGGTGCTGGGGCTGCTGGCCATCTTCACGCCGGTCGGCTGAGGGAGGCTGCGAAAAGCAGGAGCCATCCGCAGGCGCTTTTGGTATATTTGCCAGACGCGCCGATTTGCCACAGCTTGCGGGCGCTTTATAAATCCTGCTAAAGACCCGTCCGACCTATGTACCCGGCCTCGTTTTTAGCGACGCCGGGTTTTTTTGTCCTGGGGCGGCGCTCCAGGCCAGGGCGGCTTCCTTGTTTGTGGAGCAGCGGCGCGCGCAAGCGGTGGAACATGAGGGCTCACCAGTTCCAACTATGTCGTTCATCGCAACACCTCAGACCATGCACTTTGCGGAGGTGCTGCCGCTGCAAAGCGGTGCGTCCATCCGCGACTACCACCTGGCCTACGAGACCTACGGCACGCTCAACGCCGACCGCTCCAATGCCGTGCTCGTGTGCCACGCGCTCAACGCCTCGCACCACGTGGCCGGCGTCTACGCGGGGCAGGACAAGAGCGAAGGCTGGTGGGACAACATGATCGGCCCGGGCAAGCCCGTGGACACCGACCGCTTCTTCGTCATCGGCGTGAACAACCTGGGCTCGTGCTTCGGCTCCACCGGCCCCATGCACAACCACCCCGACACGGGCGAGGTCTACGGCGCGGATTTCCCGGTGGTCACGGTGGAGGACTGGGTCAACGCCCAGGCCCGCCTGCTCGACCGCCTGGGCATCCAGCAGCTCGCCGCCGTGCTGGGCGGCAGCCTGGGCGGCATGCAGGCGCTCTCCTGGACACTGCAGTACCCCGAGCGCATGCGCCACGCGGTGGTGGTGGCCAGCGCGCCCAACCTCACGGCCGAGAACATCGCCTTCAACGAGGTGGCCCGCCGCGCCATCGTGACCGACCCGGACTTTCACGGCGGCCACTTCTACCGGCACGGCGTGATTCCGAAACGCGGCCTGCGCATCGCCCGCATGATCGGCCACATCACGTACCTGAGCGACGACGTGATGAACGAGAAGTTCGGGCGGCAGCTGCGCGAGGGCCTGGAACTCAAGTACAGCACGCAGGACATCGAATTCCAGATCGAGAGCTACCTGCGCTACCAGGGCGACAAGTTCAGCGACTACTTCGATGCCAACACCTACCTGCTGATCACGCGCGCGCTGGACTACTTCGACCCCGCGCGCACCCAGGGCGGCAACCTCACGCGGGCGCTGGCGCGGGCCACGGCGCGCTTCCTGCTGGTGAGCTTCACCACCGACTGGCGCTTTTCACCCAAGCGCAGCCGCGAGATCGTCAAGGCGCTGCTCGACAACCGCCGCAGCGTGAGCTACGCCGAGATCGACGCGCCCCACGGGCATGATGCCTTTTTGCTCGATGACGCCCGCTACATGGGCGTGATGCGCTCTTACTTCGATAGCATTGCAAAGGAGCTGCAGCCATGACCGAAAAAGCGGCGATGCAAGCCCTGGCACGCCTGGTGCCCCCCGGCTCGCGCGTGCTCGACCTGGGCTGCGGCAACGGTGCCATGCTCGACTACCTGCAGCGCGAGCGCGGCTGCAGCGGCTACGGCGTGGAGATCGACGATGCCAACGTGCTCGCCTGCGTGCAGCGCGGCGTCGATGTGATCCAGCTCAACCTCGACGAGGGCCTGGCCATGTTCGGCGACAACTCGTTCGACGTGGTGCTGCAGCTCGATACGCTGCAGCACCTGCGCAATGCCGAAACCATGCTGCGCGAGACGGCGCGCGTGGGCCGCACGGGCGTGGTGGCCTTCCCCAACTTTGCGCACTGGCCCAACCGCCTGTCCATCCTGCGCGGTCGCATGCCCGTCACGCGGCGCCTGCCCTACCAGTGGTACGACACGCCCAACATCCGCGTGGGCACCTACAAGGACTTCGAGGTGCTGGCCACCAAGAACAGCCTGCGCATCCTGGATGCCTTCGGCCTGCAGGATGGGCAGGAGGTGCGCTGGCTGCCGAATGCGCGCGCGGGCACGGCGGTCTTCCACTTCGAACACGCGTAGCGCTTGTGGGTGTGTGCGCCCCGGCGACACGCCGCTGTCAAGCGCATCGGCTAAGGTGCGGGCTCTGTTTGTAGGAGACCCGCATGAAACGCATTGCACTGCGCGCCACGACTGCTGCCGCGTTGCTCGCCACCTGGGCGCTGGGCGCCATGGCCCAGGCCTGGCCGCCCACTCCCACCGTGATCGCCCACCGGGGCGCTTCGGCGCTGCGGCCCGAGCACACGCTGGCGGCGTACCAGCAGGCCATTGACGATGGCGCGGACATCATCGAGCCCGACCTGGTCATCACCAAGGACGGCGTGCTGGTGGCCCGGCACGAGAACGCCATTGCCATCCTGGGCGCCGATGGCTCGGTGAAGGAAGCCACCACCGACGTGGTGGACCGCCCCGAGTTCGCGGGCCGCAAGGCCACCAAGACCATCGACGGCCAGTCCATCACCGGCTGGTTCACCGAGGACTTCACGCTGGCCGAGCTGAAAACCCTGCGCGCCCGCGAGCGCATCCCCGCGCAACGCCCCGCCAACGTGGCCTACAACGGCCAGTTCGAGGTGCCCACGCTGCAGGAGGTGATCGACCTGGCCAAGGCGGCGAGCGCCAAAACCGGCCGCGTGGTCGGCATCTACCCCGAGACCAAGCACCCCACCTATTTCCAGTCCATTGGCCAGCCGCTGGAGGCGCCGCTGCTCGCCGTGCTGGAGAAGAACGGCTGGAACCACAAGGACGCCCCCGTGTTCGTGCAGTCGTTCGAGGTGGCCAACCTGCAGGCGATCCGCAGGCTCAGCAGCGTGCGCCTGGTGCAGCTGGTGGCTCCCTCGGGCCGGCCGTATGACTTTGTGGCCCAGGGCGCGGCCAATGCGCGCGGTTATGCCGACCTGATCACGCCCGAAGGCCTGAAGCAGGTGGCCACGTATGCCAATGCCATCGGCCCTTTCAAGACCCTGGTCGTGCCGGTGAAGGACGGCCTGCCCGGCGAACCCACGCCGCTGGTCGCGCGTGCCCGCGCCGAAGGCCTGGCCGTGCACATCTGGACGCTGCGGCCCGAGAACGCCTTCCTGCCCGCCGGCCTGAAGAAGGCTCCGGCGGCGGATGGCACGGCGCGCGGCGACAGCGCGGCCGAGATCACGGCGTATCTGCGCGCGGGCATCGACGGCTTCTTTACCGATGACCCCGCCGTGGGCCGCGCCGCGGTGCGGGCGTTCGCCGGCAAGCAGTGAAGCCGGGCGGCTGCCCCGGAAGGCGCGGCGTGTCGCGGCGCGGCCATGCCGCTCAGGAAGAGTCGCTTTCCACGACCGCCTTCACGGCGGCCAGGGCCCGTGGCAGGTCCTCGCAGGGGATGGAGCCCAGCGCCAGGCGCAGCGCATGCGGCACGTGTGCCGTGGTGGCAAACCCTTCGGCGGTGGACACCGCAACGCCGCGCCGCGCGAGCGCCCCGGCCACGCGGTCCGCACGCTGGTCGTCGCCCAGCGGCAGCCAGGCAAAGTACGAATGCGGGTGCCGCACCAGCGGCAGCCCGGCCAGGGCCTCGCTGGCGATGGCCTGGCGGCGGGCCGCGTCGGTGCGCTTTTCGGCCTCCAGGCGCGCCACGGTGCCGTCCTCGATCCAGCCGCAGGCGATGGCAGTGATCACGCCCGCCGTGTTCCAGGAGGTGGCACGCACGGCGCGCTCGATGGGGGCGATCAGCGCCGGCGCGGCCGCGACAAAACCAAAGCGCAGGCCCGTGGCCACGTTCTTCGACAGGCTCGACAGGTAGACCGTGCGCTCGGGCGCCAGCGCGGCCACGGGCGGCGGCGCGTCGGCCGCCAGGTAGGCGTAGGGGGCGTCCTCCAGCACCAGCAGGTCGTGGGCGCGCGCCAACGCCACCAGGCGCTTGCGGGCCCCCGCATCCATCACGCAGCCCAGCGGGTTGTGCAGCGTGGGCATGGTGTAGATGGCGCGCACGGGCCGGGCCTGGCACAGGCGCTGCAGGGCGTCCAGGTCCGTGCCGCCCGGCCCGACGGGCACGGGCGCCAGGTCCAGCCGCATGCGCTCGGCCAGCACGCGAAAACCGGGGTAGGTGAGGGCATCCACCGCCACCACGTCGCCGGGGCTGAGCAGCCCCAGCGCCGCCACCGCCATGCCGTGCTGCGCGCCGTTGACGATGAGCACCTGCTCGCCGGTCACCCACAGCTGGCGGGTGGCCAGGTGCCGGGCGACGATGGCGCGCTCGTGCGGCCGCCCGCCGTAGGGGTGGTAGTGCAGCAGGGATTCCAGGTCGCCCGATGCCGCCAGCCTGCGCAGCGCGTCGCGCAGCAGGTCCGCCTGCCCCGGCACGCCGGGGCTGTTGAACGACAAGTCCGCCGAGCCGGGTGCGGGCGTGGCCAGGTCGGCGCCCAGGCCGCGCGGGCAGGAGCCATCGCGCACGAAGGTGCCGCGCCCGGTTTCGCCCACCACCAGGCCAATGGCCTCCAGCTCGGCGTACACGCGGCTGGCGGTGGCCAGCGCCAGGCCGTGGCGCTGCGCCAGGGCGCGGTGCGTGGGCAGGCGGGTGCCGGGCCGCAGCCGGCCCGCGCGGATGTCGGTGGCCAGCGCATCCACCACCTGCTTGTACCGGACCTGGCCCATGGCGCCTCCGCAGTGTATTCATGACAATTTTTTGATTGTATTGAACACCGCCGATACCATGGGTTCCACTGTTCATCCACCGCCGGCGGGGGCCGTTTTCCCGCCAGGAGAAGCGCCATGCGCATTGCCATACTGACGTTCGAAGGTTTTAACGAGCTGGACTCGCTCATCGCCCTGGGTGTTCTCAACCGGGTGAAGAAGCCGGGCTGGCAGGTGTGCCTGGCCTGCCCCGCGCCCCGGGTGCGGTCCATGAACGGCGTGGTGGTGGAGGCGCAGGCGCCGCTGTCCTGGGCCCGCACGGCCGATGCCGTGCTGGTGGGCAGCGGCATGCAGACGCGCGAGGTGGTGAACGACGCATCCCTGATGGCGCAGATGGACTTCGACCCCGCCCGCCAGTTGCTGGGCGCCCAGTGTTCGGGCACGCTGGTGCTGGCCCGCCTGGGCCTGCTCGGCGGCGTGCCCGCCTGCACCGACCTGACCACGAGGCCCTGGGTGCAAGAGGCCGGGGTCACGGTGCTGAACCAGCCCCTGGTCGCGCACGGCAACATCGCCACGGCCGGTGGCTGCCTGGCCGCGCCGTACCTGGCCGCGTGGGTGATCGCCCGGCTGGAAGGCGTGGAGGCCGCGGAAAGCGCGCTTCACTACGTGGCCCCGGTTGGCGAGAAGGAGGCGTACGTGGCCCGCGCCATGGGCCACCTTGAAAAGTACCTGGCCCTGGCCTGAACGGGCGCCGCGGCGTCAGGGCGATGCGGGGGCCTGCGGCGCGGGGCTGGCGCTCGCGGTGCCGGGTTTCGCGCCCCTGCGCCGCCCCAGGTCCCGCGCGTGCGCCACCCAGCCCGCCAACCGCTCCTTGCTGGCGGTGCGCACCGGCCCGAAGCTGTGCACCCGCACGGGCCGGATGCCGCAATACTCCAGGATGGCCTTCTTCATCTGGTGATGCCCCGGCATGCGCGTGACCCAGCGGAAGTACCAGGGCGGTGAATCCATGGTCACCAGCAGTTCGCCCGAGCGCCCTGCCAGCAGCCTGTCCCACAGCGGCGAGCCGGCGCGGTACTTGAACGCGTAGCCGGGCAGGAAGGTGCGGTCGATGAAACCCTTGAGCAGCGCGGGCATCGCGCCCCACCAGATGGGGTAGACCCACACGAGGTGTCCGGCCCAGCGGATGTCGGCCTGTGCGGCGGCCAGATCGGGCTCCAGGGGCTGCGCGGCGCCGTAGCCCAGGAACAGCGGATCGAACGCCAGCTGCCCCACGTCCAGGAACCGCACCTCGGCGCCCGCGTCCAGCGCCCCTTCGGCATAGGCGCGGGCCATGCCCGCGCACAGGCTGGCGGGCGCCGGGTGGCCCAGGATGACCAGAATGCGTTGTTGTGCCACAGAACCTCCATCACACACGTTGTTGTCGATGGCGCCATGGTCACCTTGCCCCACGGGGCAGAGTCAAGCAGCTGGATCAAGCCGGCGCGCGATGCGGCGCGCCCCGCGCCACCGGGGCGGTGAATTGCCGGGCGTCGCGGGCCGCGGGCGGAACCGGCGCGGCCACGGCGCAGGCCTGCGCCGTGGCGGGCACGGCCATGCCGTCGCAGGCATGCAGTTGCGCCTGCAGCTGCGCCAGTTCGGCATCGAGCGCCTGCAGCCGCAGCAGCTCCTGCGCCACCGCCACCCGCCGGGCCGCCACCCGCTGCGCCATGCGGTCCCCGCCCTCGGCGGTGTGCATCTGGTCCAGGCCGTCGAGTTCCGACAGCCGAAAACCCAGGGCCTGGGCCTGGCGGATCAGCCGCACCTGGGCCACATCGGCCTCGCCGTACTGGCGGTAGCTGCCGTTGCGCGCCACGGTGCCCAGCAGGCCTCGCCCCTCGTACAGGCGGATGGCCTTGGGGGTGGTGCCGGTGCGTCGGGCGAGTTCTCCAATGCGCATGCGTGTGTCCTTGGTGTACCGTCAGGCTGCTATTGAATATATAGCTGTTCGCGCTTGTCCATGTAGCGCCAGGGGCTGTTTTGAGCCTATTGCTTCGCAGCGGTGCGCCCAGGCCCCCATGCCGCGCGATAAGCTGCCGGGTCCCGACGCCCTCCACCGCCTGCCATGCCACAGTTTGCCGCCAACCTGAGCCTGATGTACACCGAGCTGCCGTTCCTGCAGCGCTTCGAGGCCGCCGCGCGCGACCGGTTCACCGCCGTGGAGTTCCAGTTTCCGTACGCGTTCGCGCCCGCCGAGGTGGCCGCGCGGCTGCAGGACAGCGGCCTGCAGCTAGTGCTGTTCAACGCCCCGGCGGGCGGTACCGACCGCGCCGGCATGGCCGCCGCCTGGGAACACGGCGCACGCGGCACGGCCGCGCTGCCGGGGCGCGAGGCAGAGTTCCGCGCGGGAGTCGAGGAAGCCCTGCGTCATGCCGAGGTGCTGGGCTGCCCGCGCATCCATGTGCTCTCGGGCACCGTGCCGCCGGGCGTCGAGCGCGAATCGCTCAAGGACCTGTGCGCGGGCAACCTGCGCTGGGCGGCAGCGCAGGCCGCGCGGGCCGGGCGCGAGATCCTCATCGAGCCCATCAACCTGCGCGACATGCCGCGCTACTTCCTGAACCGGCAGGACCATGCCCACGAGCTGCTGGATGCGGTGCAGGCCGACAACCTCAAGGTGCAGATGGACCTGTACCACTGCCAGATCGTGGAAGGGGACCTGGCCGCCAAGCTGCGGCGCTACCTGCCCACGGGCCGCGTCTCGCACATCCAGATCGCCGGCGTGCCCGGCCGCCACGAGCCCGACACCGGCGAGCTGAATTACCCCTACCTCTTCGACACCATCGATGCCCTGGGCTACCGCGGCTGGGTCGGCTGCGAATACCGGCCGGCGGCCGGCACCTCGCAAGGCCTGGGCTGGATGAAGGGGAAGACCCCCTGATCCGCGTTGGGCCATCCCCCCGGGGGGCGCCCCGTTTCGCACGCTATGGTCCATGCACGGGCCGCGTCGAGGTACGCAGCTTTGCGTAAGGGAATGCGTGAATAAATGTAACAAGCCTCCGGACTTAGAGTGAAGCAGCGTGTTCTCAGGCGTTTGAGAACCCTTTCTGAGACCGGCCCAGCCGGCTTTGGGCTTTCAATCTCCAGGAGACATACCGCATGGCCGCTTCCCTTGCCAACAACCGTTCCGTCGCCCGGCAGGTCACGCTGGCGGCCATTGCGCTGGTGGCCCTGGTGCTCGTGTTCGTGGGGCTGGCCATCGCCGTGCTGACCGAGCGCAGCACGCGCGCCCAGGTGGTGGCCAGCGTGGGCGACACGGCGCAGAGCGTGGCCCAGTCGCTGGACGCGGCCGACAACACCAACCGCGAACTGGTGCAGCTCACCATGCGGGGCTTTCAGCGCTACTTCGAGGGCGTGATGCACCTGGACGAGGCCACGGGCGAGCTGCGCAGCTACGGCGCGCTGGTCAACGAGGACTACGGCTCGGTCGACAAGTTCGCCAGCGAGACGGGCGGCATCGCCACGGTGTTCGCGCGCAAGGGCGAGGACTTCATGCGCGTGACCACGTCGGTCAAGAACGACAAGGGCGAGCGCCAGCAGGGCACGCCCCTGTCCCGCGACGACCCGGCCTACGCCACGGTGGCCAGGGGCGAGCCCTACACCGGCGTCACCGTGGTGGGGGGCAAGCCCTACATGGGCCACTACCTGCCGTCCAAGGACGCCTCGGGCAAGGTGATCGCGCTGCTCTTTATAGGCAACGACATCAGCGTGTTCCATGCCATGCTGCAAAAGCAGGTGGCGCAGACAAAATTCTTCGAGCACGGCGGCACCTACGTGGTCAACCCCGGCGCCTCGCTCGACAAGGCCGTGTTCGTGTACCACCCCACGGCGCGCGGCAAGCGCGTGCTGGAGGCCTACCCCGAGGCGCGCCCCTTCTTCGAGGCGCTGGCCGCCTCCGGCGACGGCTTCGTGCGCGAGGCCGCGCCCGTGCTGGGCGCGGGCGCCACCGACCCCTGGGCGCTGGTGCGCAAGACGGGCGGGGGCTGGTGGGTGGTGGCCGAGGTGGCCGACGGCGAAGCCATGGCCAGCCAGCGCCGCGTCACGCTGGCGGTGTGGGGCCTGATGGCCCTGGCCGTGGTGCTGCTGGCCATCGGCCTGTTCCTCATGCTGCGCCGGGGCGTGAGCCGCCCGCTGCAGGACCTCACGCAGGCCATCACGCTGGTGGCGCAGGGCGACCTCACCGAGGAATTCCGCACCACGCGGCGCGACGAGATCGGCGCGCTGGTGCAGGAGGTCGAAGGCATGCGCCAGCGCTACACGCAGATGCTGCAGCAGGTGCGCACGGCGGTGGACAGCATCACCACCGCCAGCGCCGAGATCGCCAGCGGCAACCAGGACCTGTCGGCCCGCACCGAGGCCACGGCCAGCAGCCTGGCCCAGACGGCACAGAGCATGGAGCAGCTCACGTCCACGGTGCGCCAGTCGGCCGATGCCGCGCGCCAGGCCAACCAGCTGGCCAGCACCGCCGCCGCCGTGGCCGCGCGCGGCGGCCAGGTGGTGGGCGAGGTCGTCACCACCATGGGCGACATCAACCAGAGCTCGCGCAAGATCGCCGACATCATCAGCGTGATCGACTCCATCGCCTTCCAGACCAACATCCTCGCGCTCAACGCGGCGGTGGAGGCGGCGCGCGCGGGCGAACAGGGCCGGGGCTTCGCGGTGGTGGCCAGCGAGGTGCGGTCGCTGGCGGGGCGCAGCGCCGAGGCGGCGCGCGAGATCAAGGCGCTCATCGGCGCCTCGGTGGAGCGCGTGGAGTCGGGCGCGCGCCTGGTGCAGAACGCGGGCAGCACCATGGACGAGATCGTGGGCTCTGTCCAACGCGTGGGCGACATCATTGGCGAGATCACGGCGGCCTCGGGCGAGCAGTCCGACGGCATCGGCCAGGTGAACACGGCGGTGAACCAGCTCGACCAGATGACCCAGCAGAACGCCGCGCTGGTGGAGCAGTCCGCCGCCGCCGCCCAGAGCCTGCGCGACCAGGCGCAGCGGCTGGCCGGGGCGGTGCAGGTCTTCAAGCTCTCGCGCGGCCCCGGCGGCGAGCCTGCGCCCGCGGACCGGCCGGCCTTGGCAGCGTCCCCCGCCCCCGCCCCCGCCCCCGCCCCCGCCCGGCTGCGCTGACGGGCGCGGGCCTGCGGGGGCCGGCGCGGGTGGCTTGGCAATTGATCGGTTCTCGCGCCCGATTCCATGGTTTATGCTGGGCTGAACTTCCTTGTCCGCACAACCCCACCTGCCCGCCATGGCCGCCCATGTTCCCACCATGCTGGCAATGATCATTGTCAGTTCGCTGATGATGGCGGCCTCCATGGCCGTGGTGGGCTGGGGGCGCCGGCGCGACGGCCTGGGGCGGTGGGCCGCCGCCCTGCTGGTCAATGCCATGGGGCACCTGCTGATCATGCTGCGCGGGCAGGTGCCGGACGCGCTGTCCGTGGTGGTGGGCAACCTGCTGCTGTCCTGCGTCTTCGTGGGGATGATCGCGGCGATCTACCAGTTCCAGGGCCGTCCGGTGCGGTGGCTGCTCTTGCTCACGCCGTCCGCGCTGGTCACGGGGTTCGTCATCGCATTCATCGACAACTTTCCGGCGCGCGTGAGCTTCGTGGGCCTGGCCATCGGCCTGCAGGCCGTGTGGGCCCTGGCCGCGGCGCTGGAGCGCCGCCATGCCACCGTGGGGCGCGGCCAATGGCTGCTGGTGGCGGGGCTCGGGCTGGAGGCGCTGGTCCTGGGCGGCCGCGCGCTGCTGGCCCTCAGCGCCAGCGAGGCGGCCACCGGCATCCTGCAGGGCAGCGCCCTGCAGACCCTGACCTTCATGGGCACCGTGTCGGTGGTGCTCATCAGCTCCATGGGCTTCGTGTTCATGTCGCGCGACCGCGCGGACGAAAACAACCGCATCATGGCGGCGCTCGATCCGCTCACGGGCGTGGCCAACCGCCGCGCGCTGATCGCCGCGCTGGACCGCGACGTGGCGCGCGCCGTGCGCACGCGCGAGTCCATCGCGCTGATGATGGTGGACATCGACCATTTCAAGCGCGTGAATGACCGCCACGGCCATCCCGCGGGCGACCAGGTGCTGTGCAGCGTGGTCAGCGTGCTGAAGGAGCGCGTGCGGGCGCAGGACCTCGTGGGCCGCTACGGCGGCGAGGAATTCATGGTGGTGCTGCCCGACACCACCCTGCTGGGGGCCGAGCAGCTGGCGCGCGAGCTGTGCAAGGCGGTGGAGGAATCGCGCTGCCGCGTTCGCCCCGCCGGCGCCGCCGATGCCGATGCGGGCGTGGGCATCGCCGTCACCGCGAGCATCGGCGTCTTCGGCGGCCGGCTGGAACCCGGCGACAGCTGGGACATGCTGATCGCCGCCGCCGACCGCGCGCTCTACCAGGCCAAGGAGAACGGGCGCAACCGCGTGGAGGTGGCCACGGCCCTGCGGCGCCCCGCCTCCCAGATGGCGGCGCGGGACAACCCCGAGACCCACCCGGCTTCCAGGTATTGAAATGCCTCCCCGCGCGCCCTCCCTCAGGGGGCGGCGCCCGCTGCGCGGGGGCTGGGGCGCGTGCGGCGTCCGCGCCCGCCGTGAAGGTCTCTGCGCGCCCACCGTGGCGTCCGCCCGGGGGTTGTGTTGGAATGCTGTTTTCGGTCCCCCAGAGACTTTTTCAGGAGAGCCCCCATGAATGCCCGTGTCCCCCACCAGATCCTGCAACCTGCACTCGCGCTCGAGCGGGTGAGCCAGGCGTGGGACGACGACATTGTTCGCCAGTTGACCGACTACATCGCCATCCCCGCCAAGTCGCCCATGTTCTCGCCCGACTGGGCCGAGCAGGGCCTGCTCGACACCGTGGTGCGCAACGCCGCCGCGTGGGTCGAATCGCAGAAAGTCGAAGGCCTCACGCTCGACGTCGTGCGCCTGGAAGGCCGCACCCCCGTGCTGTTCTTCGAGATCGCATCCACGCAGCCCGGCGCGACGGACACCGTGCTCATGTACGGCCACCTCGACAAGCAGCCCGAGTTCTCGGGCTGGCGCGGCGACCTGGGCCCCTGGACGCCCAAGTACGAGGACGGCAAGCTCTATGGCCGGGGCGGCGCCGACGACGGCTACGCGGTCTATGCCAGCATCGCGGCCGTGCAGGAATTGAAGCGCCAGAACGTGCCCCACCCGCGCATCGTGGGCCTGATCGAGACCTGCGAGGAAAGCGGCTCGCGCGACCTGCTGCCCTACATCGATGCCCTGAAGCCCCGCATGGGCAACGTGGCGCTGGTGGTGTGCCTGGATTCGGGCGCGGGCAACTACGACCAGCTGTGGCTCACCACCAGCCTGCGCGGCATGGCCACCGGCACGCTCAAGGTCGAGATCCTGACCGAAGGCATCCACTCGGGCGACGCCTCGGGCCTGGTGCCCTCGTCGTTCCGCATCATGCGCCAGGTGCTCGACCGGCTGGAAGACAGTGCCACCGGCCGCCTGCTGCCCCAGAGCTTCCACTGCGAGGTGCCCCCCGACCGCCTGGCCCAGGCCCGCGCCACGGCCGCCATCCTGGGCGAAGAGGTGTACAAGCGCTTCCCCTGGGCCCACTACGACTGCGGCGGCGCCACCACCTTCGCCCTGCCCACCACCACCGACCCGGTGCAGGCCCTGCTCAAGCGCACCTGGGAGCCCACGCTCAGCGTCACCGGCGCCGAGGGCTTCCCGGCGCTGCAGGACGCCGGCAACGTGCTGCGCCCCTACACCGCGTTTAAGCTCAGCCTGCGCCTGCCGCCCCTGGTGGATGCCGGCCAGGCCGTGCAGGAGCTCAAGGCCCTGCTCGAAGACAACGCGCCCTACCAGGCCAAGGTCACCTTCCAGGGCACGAGCGGCGCCACGGGCTGGAACGCGCCCAGCGCCACGCCCTGGTTCGAGCAGGCGCTGAACGAGGCCTCGCAGGCCCACTTCGGCGCGCCGTGCGGCCATATCGGACAGGGCGGCACCATCCCGCTCATGAACATGCTCAGCGAAGGCTTTCCCACCGCGCAGATGATGGTCTGCGGCGTGCTGGGCCCCAAGAGCAACGCGCACGGCCCCAACGAGTTCCTGCACGTGCCCTACGCCAAGAAGCTCACCGCCGCCGTGGCGCAGGTGATCGCGGCCATGGCGGCGCAGCAGGCCACCGCCGTGGCGGCCTGAACCCCACCGCGCGCATCGCCGCCCCCGCGCATGTGCCCTGGCGCTGCCTCCTCCCCCGGTGTGTGGATGCAGCCGCCGCCCTTCCCCCGCACCGCAACGCGCGCCGCCAGGGCGCTGGCCCGGCCGGCCGCGTTGCCTTGAGCCCGTTCCACCATGTCCTCTGACTCCATTGCGTCCACCCTGAGCACCTTGACCACCTTCACCGCGGGGGATGGGGAAAACCTGGCGGTGCAGGACTGGCCCCTGGTGGGGCGCGGCGTGCCGGCACGGGGCACCGTGCTGCTGGTGCACGGCCTGGGCGAACACGTGGGCCGCTACGACGCCCTGGCGCGGCGCCTGAATGCCTGGGGATTCGCCGCGCGCGGCTACGACCAGTACGGCCACGGCGAGTCGAGCGGCCCGCGCGGCGGCCTCACCTCGGACATGCGGCTGCTGGACGACCTGGCCGACATGGTGGACGCCACCCGTGCCCGCATGCCGGCCGGCCAGCCCCTGGTGCTGCTGGGCCACAGCATGGGCGGGCTGGTCGCCTCGCGTTTTGTGTCCCTGAACCTGCGGCCGGTGGATGCGCTGGTGCTGTCATCCCCCGCGCTCGACGCGGGCCTGGGCGCCGTGCAAAAACTGCTGCTGGCCACGCTGCCGCGCATCGCACCGAACCTGCGCGTGGGCAACGGGCTGGATGCGCAGTACCTCTCCCACGACCCGGCCGTGCCCGCGGCCTACCTGGCCGACCCGCTGTGCCACGACCGCATCAGCGCGCGCCTGGCGCGCTTCATCGCCACGGGCGGCCCCGCCACGGTGGCCCGCGCCGCGCACTGGAGCGTGCCCACGCTGCTCCTGTGGGCGGGCAGCGACAAGCTGGTCAATCCCGCCGGCAGCCGTGCCTTCGCGGCCGCCGCGCCCCGGGCGCTGGTGCAGTCGCACGGCTTCGAGCCCTTGTTCCACGAGTTGTTCAATGAAAGCCCCGAACTGGCCGCGCCGGTGTTCGACATGCTGCGGCAGTGGCTGGAGCGGCGCTGCCCGGCGGCGGGGTGAGCGCCGCCGCAGCGGTTTCGGGCCAGAATGGCCGGTAGCGCTTGTCCATCAAGCGCTGAAAGCTACTATTTTTGTAGCAAACCGCCCAGCATTCCAAACAGGTCGCTGGACGTTCCAAACCCGCCCTGCGGCGCCTCGCCGCGCGGGCTGAGCTGGTCGATCAGGCCCGGCAGCACCTGGGCCAGCTGGCCTGCCGCCGCGCCGGAGCCCACGCCCAGCTGCGCGGCGATCTGCGACAGCGGGCCGCTGCCCAGCACGTCCGAAAGCTGCTCGCCCGAGATGGCCTGGTTGGGCCCCGCGCTGAGCCAGGAGGCGATCACGTTGCCCAGCCCGGCCTGCTGGAACCGGGCCATCAGGCCCGGCAGCCCGCCCACCGGGCCGTCGTTGCTGATGAGGGACATCACGGCCTGCACCAGCTGGGGGTTCTGCGCGGCCAGGCTCAGCAGGCCACCCAGCCCGCCTGCGGCACCGCCGCCGCCGGCGGAGCCCTGGGGGCCGCCCTGTGATGCGCTATTGATGACGGCACCCAATACGGAATCGAGCAAACCCATGGTGATCTCCTGCAGAAGGGGGTAAAAAACGGCCGAGCGCCGGCCCGGGGCCGCTCACGGCCCTGGGCCCGGTACCAGCGATGGTACGCATCCGCGCCCTGGCCCCAGTGTCAACAATCGTGAATTCCCCTACCGCCCGTGCGTGGGCGACGGGCTGGGCCGGCAAGGCTGGCAGGTGCCGGGCCGCCGGCCAGGGCGTGGCGGGAGGGCCCGCCGCCCGCCGTTCACTGGCTGCGCGCCGGGCGTTTCTCCAGCAGGGGTTCGCTCACGCCCTGCACCCCCACCAGGCCCAGCACCGTGACCAGCGAGGTCTGCGCCCCCTGCCAGGCATCGGTCAGGTCGATCCACTCCGACAGCGCATGGAAACCACCGGTCTTGCCCCCGCCCCCGATCACGATGGCCGGGATGCCCAGCGACATGGGCACGTTGGCATCGGTGCTCGCGCCACCCAGCACCGTCTTGCGGCCGAACGCGGTGTTGGCGCGCACGGCGGCTTCCACGATCAGCGAGTCCGCCGCCGTGCGGCCGCCGGGGCGGTCGCCGATGAGCCTGGTGGAGGCGGAGAGCGTGTTCACATTCCAGCGTGCGTTCTCCTCGGCCACGGCGGTATCGATGGCCGAGAGCACCTGCTTTTCGGTGGCCAGCAGCGGGGCCATCTCGTCGGAGCGGATGTCCACCGCCATGCGCGCATCGGGCGCGATGGTGTTCACCGAGGTGCCGCCGCCCACCGTGCCCACGGTGAAGGTGGTCTTGGGGGTGGCGGGCGTGCGGATCTCGGCGATCCTGGCGATCGCGCGGCCCATGCCGTGGATCGCGCTGGGCACCTGGCCGAAGGCCGCGTAGCTGTGGCCGCCCGGGCCCTTGAAGGTCACCTCGTGGCGGTGGCTGCCCGTGCCCAGCACCAGCACCGTGCCGTCGGGCGCGGGCTCCAGCGCCACCAGGCCGTCAATGTCCAGGTGCTCCTTGAACAGGTGCTTCATGCCGCGCAGGTTGCCCAGCTCTTCCTCGCCCACATTGCCCACGAACACCAGGTCGCCCACCGTGGCGATCTGCTGGTCGTTGAGCACCTTGAGCCACGACAGCAGCACGGCCAGGCCGCGCGTGTTGTCCGAGATGCCGGGCGCGTAGAGCTTGCCGTCGCGCTCCTTCACCTTCACGTCGGTGCCGGCGGGGAAGACGGTGTCCAGGTGGGCCGAGATCACGAGCTTGGGCCCGCTGCCCGTGCCCTTGCGGATGCCGACCACGTTGCCTTCGGCGTCGATGGCGGCGCTGGCCAGGCCCAGGGCCTTCAGGCGTGCGAGGAAGGCCTCGGCGCGCCTTTGCTCCTTGAACGGTGGCGCCTCGATCTCGGTGAGCATGCGGAGGTCTTGCGCCGCGCGGTCGTGGTCGGCCTTCACCGCGTCGAGCAGCTTCAGGATCTGGGGCGCCGCCATGAGCTGCGTGTAGGCCTGGTCCACGGCCGGGCGCAGCGTGGTGGGCGTGGCGGCGACGGCGCCTTGCGCGTGGGCGGCAGGGCCCAGCAGCGCGGCGGCCAGCGCCACGGCGCCGGGAGTGAAGCGGAAGATGGAGGCAGGGTTCTTCATGGTCGGGATGATGGAGAGGGCGGAGTTGCGAAGGAAGGGGGGCCCGGCCAGACGCGGGCCGCGGCATCCGGTGCGCGCGGCGCCTGGCACGCAAGCGCCCTGCAATTGTTGGACCGATTGGCGGGGCGCGGTTCTGCTTTAATCTGCCGGGCCGACAGTTTTTCTTACATGCGCCAGCACATTCCCAGCACCCGCGCCCTGCTCGTTTTCGATGCCGTGGCGCGCCACCACGGCGTGAGCAAGGCCGCCGAAGAGCTGTGCCTCACGCACAGCGCCGTGAGCCAGCAGCTGCGCCTGCTCGAAGGCCAGCTGGGCCTGCAGCTCGTGCAGCGCGGCGCGCGCGGCTCCACGCTCACCGAGGCGGGCCGCCGCTACCACGCGCAGGTGGTGGGCGACCTGCTGCGCCTGCAGAACCACACGCTCGAAGCCATGGCCCAGCGGCCCGACGGCGCGCGGCTGCTGGTGGGCTGCGTGCCCGTGTTCGCCGAGCGCTGGCTGCTGCCGCGCCTGCCCGCCTTCCTGGCCACGCACAAGGGCTGCAGCCTGCACCTGCAGGTGTACCCCACGCACACCTACATGCAGGAGATCCCTTTCGACGTGGCCGTGCAGTACAACGACGCCGCCTGGCCCGGGGTGCAGCCCGTGCCGCTGATGAGCGAAGTGTGCGTGGCCGTGTGCGCTCCCGGCTCGCGCCACCGGCGTGCGATGGAGCGCGGCGACTTCCGCGCGGTGCCGCTGCTGCAGCTGAGCTCGCGGCTGGGCGCGTGGGATGCGTGGTTCACCCGCGCGGGCATCACGCGCGTGCCGGCGCACAGCCTGGGCGGCCACCGGTTCGACCTGTTTTCCATGCTGGTCGAGGCGGTGCGCGCGGACCTGGGCATCGGCCTGGTGCCGCACTACTTCGTGGAGCGCGAGCTGCTGTCCGGCGAACTGGCGCTGGCACATCCCCACCATGACAGCGGCCTGCGTGGCTACAGTCTCTTCGTGGCGCAGGGGCGGCAGGAAGACCCCGCCGTGGCCGCGTTTGCCCGGTGGCTCGCCCACGCGGTCGCGGTGCCGGGCGGTGCCGGCACCGGAGCCACGCGGGCCTAGACGGCGCGCCGCCGCCGGGCCGCGAGCCAGGCGAGCGCCAGGCCCGTGACCACGATGGGCACCAGGGACCCGGCATTGAGCAGCGTCCAGCCCTGCGTGGTGACCAGCACGCCGGACGAGAACGAGCTTAGCGCCAGCGTGGCGAACACGCAGAAGTTGATGGCGGCCTGGGCGCGGTCCTTTTCCTCGGGGCGGTAGGCGGTCATGGACAGCGTGGTGGCCCCCGTGAACAGGAAGTTCCAGCCCACGCCGAGCATGAACAGCGCGATGCCGAAGTGGTGCAGCTCCACGCCCATGAGCGCCACGGCCACGCAGGCCAGGTTCAGCAGCACGCCGGCGCCCATGATGGACAGCACGCCAAAGCGCTTGATGAGGTGGCCGGTGACGAAGCCGGGCGCGAACATGCCGATCACGTGCCACTCCAGCACCAGCGCGGCCGCATCGAAGTTGAAGCCGCACACCTGCATCGCCAGCGGCGTGGCGGCCATCAGCAGGTTCATCACGCCATAGCCCAGCGCGGCGCCCAGGATGGCCACCACGAACGCGGGCTGGCGCATCAGCTCGGACAGGGGGCGGCCCGCGACGGGCTGCCCCGCGGCGTCGCGCCGCGCGGGCTGCGCCTCGAAGCGGATCGCCGCCATGCACAGCATGGACAGCAGGGCCACGCCCATGAGCACCACGTAGGCGCCCGCGAAAGGCACCGGAAACAGCGTGCGCGTGGCGCTGGCCAGGTTCGGCCCGGCCACGGCGCCCAGCAGGCCGCCCGCCAGCACCAGCGACACGGCCTTTTCGCGGTAGGCCGCGGGGGCCAGCTCGGCGGCGGCAAAGCGGTAGAGCTGGCCATTGGCGCTGTAGTAGCCCGCCACCACGGTGGCGGCGCACAGCAGCCAGAAACTGGCGCTGAAGGCCGCCCACGCGCACAGGCCGCACGACGCGATCGCCACGGCCAGCCCGATCTGGAACGACACCTTGCGGCCCCACCGGGCCTGGCTGCGGGCCACGAGCGCGGTGGACAGGGCCCCGCCCACCACATAGCCCATCACGGGCAGCGTGGCCATCCAGCCAAAGGGGGCGAGCTGCAGGCCTACCAGGCCGTTGATGGCGATGAAAACCACGTTGTTGGTCAGGAAAAGGCCCTGGCACAGGGCCAGCAGCCACAGGTTCTTGTTCACGGCGAAGGGTGTTGTTGGAATGGGGAAGGAAAGGGTCGAGGCGGGCATGGGCGGCCGGGCCGCGTCAAAGTCCGACTGCATTGCTCTGGCATTGTGCACTCCGGTTGATGAAGATCAGCCGGCGCGCGCAGCGGCCTCGGTATGGTGCCACCCAGTGCTTGGGCTCCCACCGGGGGCCTGCGTTTGAACCAGAGCCATGGAACCCCACAACCCTGCAGAGGCCGCGCCCGCCCTCGAACTCGTCTGCCCCGCCGGCAGCCTGCCCGCGCTCAAGGCGGCGGTGGACCATGGCGCCAGCTGCGTCTACCTGGGCCTGCGCGACGCGACCAACGCGCGCAACTTCGCGGGCCTGAACTTTGACGAGGCGGCCATCGCCAGCGGCATCGCCCATGCGCATGCGCGTGGCTGCAAGGTCTTCATGGCGCTCAACACCTACCCGCAGGCCGCCAACCCCGCGCCGTGGCGCAGCGCCCTGGACAAGGCGGTGGACCTGGGCGTGGACGCGGTCATCCTGGCCGACCCCGGCCTCATGTCGTACGCGGTGCGGCGCCACCCCCGGCTGCGCCTGCACCTGTCGGTGCAGGGCTCGGCCACCAACTACGAGGCCATCAACTTCTACCGCGAGCAGTTCGGCGTCGTGCGCGCGGTGCTGCCGCGCGTGCTGTCGATGGAGCAGGTGCGCCAGGTCATCGACCGCACGCCCGTGGAGATCGAGGTGTTCGGCTTTGGCAGCCTGTGCGTGATGGTCGAGGGGCGCTGCGCGCTGTCGTCGTATGCGACGGGCGAATCGCCCAACACGCACGGCGTGTGCTCGCCCCCGAAGGCCGTGCGCTGGGTGGAAACGCCGCAGGGCCGCGAGTCGCGCCTGAACGGCGTGCTGATCGACCGCTATGCGCCCGGCGAGAGCGCCGGCTACCCCACGCTGTGCAAGGGCCGCTTCGACGTGGGCGGCGACGAGAACTACTACGCCATCGAGGAGCCCACCAGCCTCAACACCCTGGAGCTGTTGCCCCAGCTCGTGAAGATGGGCGTGCGCGCCATCAAGATCGAAGGGCGCCAGCGCAGCCCGGCCTACGTGGCCCAGGTCACGCAGGTCTGGCGCGAGGCCATCGACCAGTGCCTGGCCCACCCCCACCGCTACGCGCCCAAGACGCGCTGGATGGCCAGCCTGGACCAGGTGGCCGAAGGGCAGCAGCACACGCTGGGCGCCTACCACCGTCCCTGGAAATGAAGAACAACCCCCTGATGCGCTTCGCGCCTTCCCCCTTCTCTCGCCTCGCTTGCGCGATGCGGGAAGGGGGACACCGCCAGCGCGGCGGGGCGGCCCTTGCGCGGCGGTCGCTGGCTTGGGCCGCGCCAGATTCGAACTCCATGCGCCGCTCCCAGCATCTGGATCCCACGATCAAACCCCTGAAGCCCGCCCCATGAAACTCTCTCTCGGCCCCCTGCTGTACTACTGGCCGCGCGACACCGTGTTCGCGTTTTACGAAGCCATGGCCGCCACGCCCGTCGACGTGGTGTACCTGGGCGAGACAGTGTGCTCGCGCCGCCATGAGCTGCGCCTGGCCGACTGGCTGGCGCTGGCGCGCATGCTGCGGGACGCGGGCAAGGAGGCCGTGCTGTCCACCCAGGTGCTCATCGAATCCAGTGCGGACGTGGGCCTGCTGCACAAGATCACGGCCAACGGCGAGTTCACCGTGGAGGCCAACGACATGGGCGCCGTGCACTGCCTCTCGCGGCCACCCACCGGGCCGCGGGCCTTCGTGGCCGGGCCGCACCTGAACCTGTACAACGCGCACTCGCTGCAGTGGATGGCGCAGTTCGGCGCCACCCGCTGGGTGATGCCGGTGGAGATGTCGCGGGACGCGCTGTCGGCCGTGCTGGCGCAGCGCCCGCAGGGCCTGGAGACCGAGGTCTTCGCCTACGGGCGCATGCCGCTGGCGTACTCGGCGCGCTGCTTCACCGCGCGCCACCGCAACCTGCCCAAGGACGACTGCCAGTTCAGCTGCCTGCAGCATGCCGACGGGCTGCCGCTGCGCACGCGCGAGAACGAGGGCTTTCTCGTGCTCAACGGCACGCAGACGCAATCGGCCCGCGTCTACAACCTGGCCAACGAACTGGCGGGCCTGCGCGCCTGCGGCGTGGACGTGCTGCGCCTGAGCCCGCAGGCGCAGCACATGCCGCAGGTGGTGGCCGCGTTTGACGAAGCCCGCCACGCGCGCCCCCCCGAGGCGGCCTGCGACCTGGTGGAGCGCATGCAGCCGCTGATGCCCGACCTCCCCTGCGACGGCTACTGGTTCGGCCGCCCGGGCCTGGAGCAGGGGCGCGTGCGGACCGCCGTGGCGCAGTCCTGACCCGCGGGCCCCCATCGCATGTACGCCGGAGAACGCTTCAACAGCATCAGCCACCTGGCCGGGGCCGTGCTCGCCACGGCGGGCGCGGCCGTGCTCATCACGCTCGCGGCGCGCCTGGGCGACCCGTGGAAGGTGGTCGCCTTCAGCATCTACGGCGCCATGCTGGTGGCGCTGTACGCCGCGTCCACCGCGTACCACAGCGTGCGCCGGCGCGCCATCAAGGCCGTGCTGCAAAAGCTCGACCACTGCAGCATCTACCTGCTGATCGCCGGCAGCTACACCCCGTTCGCGCTCGTGTCGCTGCGCGGCCCCTGGGGCTGGTCGCTGCTGGGCGTGGTGTGGGGCCTGGCGCTGCTGGGCATCGCGCAGGAGATCTGGTGGGCGCGCGGCGCGCGGGCGCTGTCGCTGGCCATCTACGTGCTCATGGGCTGGCTGGCGCTGGTGGCCGTGGTGCCGCTGTGGCGGGCGCTCACGCCCGGGGGCTTTGGCTGGCTGCTGGCGGGCGGGGCCTGCTACACGCTGGGCATCGTCTTTTACGCGCTGGACCACCGCGTGCGCCATGGCCACGGGCTGTGGCACCTGTTCGTGCTGGGCGGCAGTGCCTGCCATTTCTTCACCGTGTTCTTCTACGTGGCCTGAGCGCCCGATTCCTACCCTATGGCTGCTTTCTCCTCTTCGCCTTCGAACCCGCGGGTGGTTCCCCCTCCCGTGGGGGCCGTGCTGTCGCGCCTGCCCGCCTACCCGGGCTCGGTGCTGTTGGTGACGGCGCTCAACCTCGCGTTGGCCCGGCACCTGCCCCCCGACGTGGGCCGCCTGCTGTTCGACAAGAAGATGCGGGTGCAGGTGCGCGATGCGCGCCTGGCGTTCGACTTTGCCTGGACCGGTCAGCGTTTCGCGCCCCATGCCCCGCTCGCGGCGCCCGCCGTGGCGGACCTGACGCTCAGCGCCACGGCCCACGACTTCCTGCTGCTCGCCCAGCGCCAGCAGGACCCCGACACGCTGTTCTTCAGCCGCCGCCTGTCGATGGAGGGCGACACCGAACTGGGCCTGGTGGTGAAGAACGCGCTCGACGCCATCGAGCTGCCGGTGCTGGACCCGCGCCAGTGGGCGCAGAAGCTGGCACCGCGCCAGGTGCTGGACCACCTGCGGCGCCGCCGGGGCCCTGCGCCACGCCACGGAGGGTGAGCGATGACCCCCCACCAGGCCCTGAATCATCCCCTCGTCTACTCCTGCTCGGGCTGCTCCAGCGCCGCGCAGCTGGCCAACCACGTGGCGCTGCGTCTGGACCGGCACGGCGTCGCCGAGATGTCGTGCATCGCCGGCGTGGGCGGCGATGTGCCGCACCTGCTGAAAACCGTGCGCTCGGGCCGGCCCATCATCGCGCTCGACGGCTGCCCGCTGGTCTGCGTGAAAAGCACGCTCGCGCGCCACGGCATCACCGCCGACCGGCACTACCAGCTGCAGCACTACGGCGTGAAGAAGCGCGCGCACGAAGACTTCGACCCCGTGCAGGCGGCGCTCGTGCTGGAGCAGGTCGAGGCCGACCAGCAGGCGCAACCCCTGCGCGCCCGGGCGGCCGAGGGCGAGCCCCATGGCTGAGCCCGTGCCCACCCGCCGCATCATCGTCGCCATCTCGGGCGCCAGCGGCGCCGTGTACGGCGCGCGCCTCCTGCAGGTGCTGCAGGGCCAGGGCGGCATCGAGACGCACCTGGTCGTCTCCGACGCGGGCTGGCGCAACCTGCAGCACGAGCTGGACCTGGACCGCCCCGCCGTCGAGGCCCTGGCGCACCGCGTGCACGACGTGCACAACGTGGGCGCGGCCATTGCCAGTGGCTCGTTCCAGTGCCATGCGATGGTGGTCGCACCCTGTTCCATGCGCACGCTGGCCGCCATCGCGCATGGGCTGGCCGACAACCTGCTCACGCGCGCGGCCGACGTGGCGCTCAAGGAACGCCGCCGCCTGGTGCTGATGGTGCGCGAATCGCCGCTGCACCTCACGCACCTGCGCAACATGGTCGCCGTGACCGAGATGGGCGGCATCGTCTGCCCGCCGCTGCCGGCCTTCTACCTGCGCCCGCAGACCGTGGGCGAGGTGGTGGACTACAGCGTGGCGCGCGCGCTCGACCTCATCGACGTGCCCCACGACCTGGCGCCGCGCTGGTCGGGGCTGGAACTGGATGCTCATTAATTGATAGCTACTGGCTGATTTCATTCAAATTCAAAATCAAAATCTGGTACTGATATGGCCTACCGCGACCTGCGCGACTTCATGGCCCAGCTCGAAGCCACGGGCGACCTGCGCCGCGTGCGCGAGCCCGTGTCGCCGCGCCTGGAGATGACGGCGCTGAGCGACCGCGTGCTGCGCGCGGGCGGCCCCGCGCTGCTGTTCACGCAGCCCACGGGCCACGCGCTGCCCGTGCTCACCAACCTGTTCGGCACGCCCGGCCGCGTGGCCCGCGCCATGGGCGTGGCCGACCTGCACGGCGTGCGCGCCCTGGGCGAACTGCTGGCCACCCTCAAGGAGCCCGAGGCACCCCGCAGCGTCAAGGACATGCTGGCCATGGGCCCCTTCCTCAAGACGCTGTGGCACATGGCGCCGCACACCGTGGCCCGGGGCGCGCCCTGCCAGCAGGTGGTGTGGGAAGGGCCGGACGTGGACCTGGCCCGCCTGCCCGTGCAGCACTGCTGGCCGGGCGACGTGGCCCCGCTCATCACCTGGGGCCTGACCATCACGCGCGGGCCGCGCAAGGCGCGGCAGAACCTGGGCATCTACCGCCAGCAGGTGCTCTCGCGCAACCAGGTCATCGTGCGCTGGCTCGCCCACCGGGGCGGCGCGCTCGACTTCGCCGACCACTGCGCCGCGTACCCCGGCCAGCCCTACCCCGTGGCCGTGGCGCTGGGCGCGGACCCGGCCACGCTGCTCGGCGCGGTCACGCCCGTGCCCGACTCCTTGAGCGAATACCAGTTCGCCGGCCTGCTGCGCGGCGCACGCACCGAGGTCACGCCCGCGCTGGGCGTGCCGCTCTCGGTGCCCGCCACCGCCGAGATCGTGCTCGAAGGCCACATAGCGCCGGACGCGAGCCACACGAGCGGCTGGCAGCATGCGCTGGAGGGGCCCTACGGCGACCACACCGGCTACTACAACGAATGCGCCGAGTTCCCCGTGCTCACCGTGGACCGCATCACGATGCGCAAGGACGCGATCTACCACAGCACCTACACCGGCAAGCCGCCCGACGAGCCCGCCGTGCTGGGCCTGGCGATGAACGAGCTGTTCATCCCGCTCCTGCAAAAGCAGTTCCCCGAGATCGTGGACTTCTACCTGCCGCCCGAGGGCTGCAGCTACCGCATGGCCGTGGTGAGCATCCGCAAGGCCTACGCGGGCCACGCGCGGCGCGTGATGATGGGCGTGTGGAGCCACCTGCGCCAGTTCATGTACACCAAATTCATCGTGGTGGTGGACGACGATGTGGACGTGCGCGAATGGAAAGATGTGGTCTGGGCCATCACCACCCGCATGGACCCGGCGCGCGACACGCTGCTGGTGGAACACACGCCCATCGACTACCTGGACTTCGCCTCCCCCGTGAGCGGCCTGGGCAGCAAGATGGGGATGGACGCCACGAACAAATGGCCCGGCGAAACCCAGCGCGAGTGGGGTCGGCCCATGCGCATGGCCGACGCGGCCACGGCCCGTGCGGAGCAGTTGTTCGCGGCGCTGGGGCTCTAGGACCGCCAGCCGCGCAGCCACTCGGGAGGACTCTTACGCCGCCGCGAATTCGATGGCCGCGCCATGAGTGCGGTCTGCCGGGGGAGGCGCCGGCGTGGCACCGTCGGTGGCCAGTACCAGTGCGTATGGGCCTTCGCCCCGCGTGCCCAGCTGTGTGCTGGCCGCATGGCCTGCCGTGCCCGGCAGCGGCCCTGCCTGCGTCAGCACCAGGGTGCTGCGTCCGAGGGTGACCGTGCCCACCCGCGCGCCCGTGCCGGGCTGCAGGAAAGGCGCGCTCACGTTGGCGGCCTGGGCCTCGCCCAGCAGGGCGCGGTAGTGGGCCAGGCTCGCATCCAGGTCCTTCACGGCCAGGGCCAGGCTGGCCACGCCGCGGGCGCCGTTGGGGTGCACGCGGGCGTTGCCTTCGGGCACGCGCAGCGCGCGCGGGGTCTGGTCGCCGCACAGGAAGGGCAGGTCGTGCGACGGGGGGCGCGCCGTCTGCCACCGCAGGCGCTCGCCATCGGGCCGCACGCGGCCGCCGTCGTGCGGGCCGCTGTAGGCCAGGCCCCGGTCCTTGGCGACGGCCACCGTGGTGGCGGTGTCGGGCGGCAGCAGCGCGAAGTCCACGATGCCGTCGCCGTGCGCGTTCAAGAGCTCCCACCAGCGCTCGCCGGGCGATGGCGAGCGCCAGGCGATCAGCTCGAAGTAAGCGCCGTCCGAGAAGACGACCAGCGCGTTGTAGGTGGGCCGGCCGGGGTGGTCGCCGCCTTGCAGCACGTTGAATCCGAGGGCGCGGTAGTCGGCGATGGTCTGGTCCAGATCCTTCACCGCGATCACGATGTGGTCGAGTGTCAATGCCATGGTGGCTGGGCTCCTTGCGTGGTCAATCGGCGGGTCAGGCGGGCACGGCTTCGGCGGCTGCGGAGGGCTGTGCGGCAGGCAGCGGCGCGGCGGCGCCGGAGTTGGTCAGCGCCACGCTGGCGCGCACCTGCTGCGGGTTGCGCAGCAGGTTCAGGATGGGGCAGGTGCGTTCCACCGCCTCGAACAGTGCGTCGATGTCGGCCCGGCTCGCGGGCGAGTCGATGTGCACCGTGTAGGCGATGTCGTGCGGCCAGATGGGCGTCTGTTCGTGCCCGGGCTTGCCGCCGCGCGGGTCGATCACGCCGCTCACTTCCACCTCCAGGCTGGTCAGCGGCACCTGGCGCGAGGCGGCCTGGATCAGGAAGATGTGCGTCACGCAGCTGCCCAGCACACCGAGCTGCAGCTCGGGCGAACTGGGGCCCAGGTTGTAGCCCGCGAAATCGGGCGGGCTGTCGCTGATCACCTGGTGGTCGCGGATGCGGATGCGGCGCACGCCGCTGCGGCCTTCGGCGCTCACGCGGGCTTTCAGGGCCGCGGGCTGCGCCGTGCCGCGCTCGATGGCCGCGTCGCGCGCGAGCACGGCGGCGCGCTTCTCGGCCAGGTAGTCGTTGAGGGGGGCGGGGGAGTGGGACATGTGGCGGTGTTCTTTCCAACCGCTTGCGGCCTCGGACATCGGGCACGGAACAAGCAGCGTCGTGGGGAGATTGTTGGAAGCCGCACCCGTGAAGCCAACAAAGAAAACCGTGCTCGCATATGCAGGTTCCAGATAAGCGCGGCGGGCGGTTTGCTGCATCGTTTTCCGCATATCGATGCTACTTAATACATGCATGCCCGGGCCTGCGCACCGATAGCATGAATACACATGAACTGGCTCCGCCGCAGTGTGCACACCGTGCCGATGCCTGCGACGAAGGGGGCCGGATGTGTCATTTCAATGCCTGTGCGGCGACGAGGTCAAAACGTGTTTCTTGCAAAGAAAAAATCAGCGGGATGGTGGGCAGTGGGCGTATCGGCCGTGGCCCTGGGCGTGCTGGTGGCGGGCTGCTCCAAGCAGGCCAGCGAGCCAGCCGCCTCCACCAGTGCAGCCGCAGACCAGCCCGTGCAGGGCGGCACGCTGGTGTACCTGGAGCAGCAGGCGCACACCAACCTGTACCCGCCGGCGGGGGGCTTCTACCCGAACGGCGGCATCCTCAACCAGATCACCGACAAGCTCACCTACCAGGACCCGAAGACGCTGCAGATCCAGCCCTGGATCGCCGAGTCCTGGACCGTGAACGACACGGCCACCGAGTACACCTTCAAGCTGAAAAAAGGCGTGACCTTCTCGGACGGCACACCGCTCGATGCCGCCGCCGTGGCCAGGAACTACGACACCTACGGCCTGGGTAACAAAGAGCTCAAGCTGCCGGTGTCCGAGGTCATCAACAACTACGACAAGAGCGAGGTCGTGGACCCGCTCACCGTCAAGTTCTACTTCAAGAAGCCCTCGCCGGGCTTTCTGCAGGGCACGTCCGTCATCGGCTCGGGCCTGGTGTCGCTGGCCACGCTGGCGCGGCCTTTCGAAGAGCTGGGCGACGCGACCAAGATCATCGGCTCGGGCCCCTTCGTGGTGACGGCCGAGACGCTGGGCAAGGAGCTCACGCTCACCGCCCGCAAGGACTACGCCTGGGGCCCGGCCCAGCACGCCCACCAGGGCCGGGCGCGGCTCGACGAGATCAAGCTCGTCGTCACGCCCGAAGACAGCGTGCGCATCGGCGCGCTGCTGTCGGGCCAGGCGGGCTTCATCCGCCAGGTGCAGGCCTATGACGAAAAGCGCGTGTTGGACCAGAAGTTCGCCATCTACGCGCCCTCCACGCGCGGCGTGAACAACAGCGTGGTCTTTCGCCCCGACAACACGCTGGTGGCCGATGTGAAGGTGCGCCAGGCGCTGCTGCACGCCACCAACACCAAGGAGATCGTGCAGACCCTGTTCTCGGCCAACTACCCGCAGGCCACCTCGGTCATCGCGTCCACGGCCTTGGGCTACGTGAACCTGTCGGCCAAGCTGGGCTACGACGAGGCCAAGGCCAAACAGCTGCTGGACGACGCCGGCTGGAAGCTCAATGCGAACGGCCTGCGCGAGAAGGATGGCAAGGAGCTGGTGCTGGCTGCGTACGAGTCGCCGCCGCAGCCGCAGAACAAGGAAACCCTGCAGCTCGTGGCGCAGCAGTGGGCCAAGGTGGGCGTCAAGCTCAACGTGCTGGCGGGCGACTCGGGCAGCCGCGTGGTGGACAACCTCGACCCCGAGAAGACCCCTGTGTCCCCCGGAATGGTGGGCCGCGCCGACCCCGACGTGATCAAGAGCAACTACTACCCGACCAACCGCAACGTGCTGCTGCAAAAGGGCGGAGTGAGCAGCAAGGTCAAGGCGTTCGAGGACACCCAGCTCAACGGCCTGCTCGACGCCATAGCTGCCGAGACCGACGCGGCCAAGCGCCTGGCGCTCACGGCCGATGTGCAGAACTACCTGATCGATCAGGCGTACGTGATCCCGGTGTTCGAAGAGCCGCAGGCGTTTGCAGGATCGCCGTCGGTGAAGGGCGTGGGCTTCGAGGCCGTCGGCCGACCCAGCTTTTACGGCACGTGGATCGCCGCAAGACATTGACTCCCCCTGAGTCGCTGCGCGCCTTCCCCCTGGGGGGGGACGCCACCGGTGGACCGGCGAAGCCGGCTCCACGGTGGCACTGGCTTGGGACGCGCCAGTTTCTAACGCTGTGCGGCTACTGGCTACTGGCTGCTGCTGTTGCTTTTGCTGAAGGAGTGACTTCCATGTTCAAGTACCTTGCCCATCGCACGGGCCAGGCCCTGCTGGTGCTGTGGGCGGCGTTCACCGCGTCGTTCGTGCTGCTGCAGCTGCTGCCGGGCGATGCGATTTTGATCAAGTTCCTAAACCCCGAGTTCGGCCTGGGCCCGCAGGAGATCGCGGACATCCGTGCGGCCTACGGCGCCGACACGTCGGTGTGGCAGCAGTACCAACACACGCTGCTGGGCTTTCTCAGCGGCAACTTCGGGTACTCGGTGCAGGCGGGGGTGGCGGTGAGTCAGGGGCTGGCCACCAACCTGCCGCCCACGCTGCGACTGGCGGGGCTGGGTTTTGCGGCGGCGCTGCTGCTGGCGGTGGTGCTGGCCTTTGCCTCGCAGCTCACGCGCTGGGGCTGGCTGCGTTCGGCGCTGCAGTCGCTGCCTTCGCTGTTCATCTCGGTGCCGGTGTTCTGGCTGGGGATCATGCTGATCCAGGTGGTGTCGTTCCGCCTGGGGTGGATTCCGGTGATCAACCCGGGCAAGTGGCAGGGCCTGGTGCTGCCCACGCTCACGCTCGCCATTCCCATTGCCGCGCCGCTGGCGCAGATCTTGATCCGCAACATCGACGAGGTGCTCACGCAGCCCTTCGTGGCCGTGGCGCGGGCCAAGGGCGCGACGCGCCAGTGGGTGCTGTGGAAGCACGTTGCGCGCAACGCCGTGCTGCCCACGCTGACCATCGCGGGCGTGCTGTTCGGCGAACTGCTGGCGGGCGCCGTGGTGACCGAGGCGGTGTTCGGCCTCAACGGTCTGGGCAGCCTCACGCAGCAGGCGGTGGGAAATCAGGACACCGCCGTGCTGCAGGCGGTGGTGGTGGTCTCGGCCACGGCCTTCGTGTTCATCAACCTGGTGGTGGACCTGCTCTACCCCGTGTTCGACCCCCGCCTGCGTTCGCGCCTGGGCACCTGAGGAGATCCCGCATGACCACCACGTCTTCGACCGCCGACCTGGGCGCTTTCACGGGTGCCGCACACCCGGCCCCGCACCGCTTCGAGCGCGCCGTGGCGGCGCCCGCCGCCGTCGTGGTGCCCACGGCGCCCATCCTGGCCGCCCCGCCATCGCGCGCGCAGGGCGGCACCTGGGGCGGCCGCATCCTGCAGCGCGCGCGCAGCGCACCCCTCAGCCTGTGGCTGGCCTGGGGCGTGATCGCGCTGGTGGCGCTCTGGGCGGTCGCGCCCGGTGTCTTCACCAGCTACAGCGCCACCGTGGGCGTGGCCGGCCAGCAGCTGCAGACGCCGTCGGCCGCGCACTGGCTGGGCACCGATGCGCTGGGCCGCGACGGCTATGCGCGGCTGGTGTTCGGTGCGGTGCATTCGCTGTCAGGCGCGTTCCTGGCGGTGGCGGTGGGGCTGGTGCTGGGCACGCTGCTGGGCGTGCTGGCCGGCTCCATCGGCGGCTGGGTGGAGGACGTGATCATGCGCACCGTCGACGTACTGCTGTCGGTGCCCTCGCTGCTGCTGTCGCTGTCGATCATCATCATCCTGGGTTTTGGCACGCTGAATGCGGCGGTGGCCGTGGGCGTGGCGTCGGTGGCCAGCTTTGCGCGGCTTACCCGGTCCGAGGTGGTGCGCGTGCGCCGCTCCGACTACGTGGAGGCGGCCTTTGGCAGCGGCGGGCGCTTTGGTGCCGTGCTGTGGCGCCATGTGCTGCCCAACTCGCTGACCTCGGTGATCGCGATGGCGGCGCTGCAATTCGGCTCGGCCATCCTGTCGATCTCGACGCTGGGCTTCCTGGGCTACGGCGCGCCGCCGCCCACGCCCGAATGGGGCCTGCTCATCGCCGAGGGGCGCAACTACATCTCGACGGCCTGGTGGCTCACCACCGTGCCCGGGCTGGTGGTGGTGGCCGTGGTGCTGGCGGCCAACCGCATCAGCGCGGCGTTGACGAAGGGGCGCGCATGACCACCATCGACCAGGCCGTGGCGCAGCCGCCGGTGCTGGAGGTGGAGAACCTCTCCATCGCCTACCGCGACAAGGACCATGAACAGCGTGTGGTGCACGGCGTGTCGTTCGCCATCGCGCCCGGCGAGGTCGTGGCGCTGGTGGGCGAGTCCGGCTCGGGCAAGACCACCACCGCGCAAGCCCTCATCGGGCTGCTGGCCGACAACGGCCGGGTGGAGCATGGCGCGATTCGCCTGAACGGTACGGACGTCGCTGGCTGGTCGCCCGACCGCTTCGACAGCGTGCGCGGCCGCGTGGTGAGCCTCATCCCGCAGGACCCGACCAGTTCGCTCAACCCCGTGCGCACGGTGGGCGAGCAGGTGGGCGAGATTTTGAAGATCCACCGCTACGGCGATCGCCAGGTCATCGCGCGGCGCGTGGTTGACCTGCTGGCCAAGGTGGGCCTGTCGCAGCCCGAGCTGCGTGCGCGGCAGTACCCGCACGAGCTGTCGGGCGGGATGAAGCAGCGCGTGCTGATCGCCATCGCGATTGCGCTGCAGCCTGCGCTCATCATTGCGGACGAGCCCACCAGCGCGCTCGACGTGACGGTGCAGCGGCGCATCCTCGACCTCATCGACGAACTGCGCCATGAGTTCGGCACTGCCGTGCTGCTGGTGACGCATGACCTGGGCGTTGCGGCCGACCGCGCCCACCGGCTGGTGGTGCTGCAGGGCGGACGCATCCAGGAGCAGGGCGACACGGCCAGCGTGCTGCGCAATCCGCACAGCGCCTACACGCGCAAGCTGCTGGCCGACGCGCCGTCGCTTGCGCAGGGCGCTTTTCGCCCTGCCCGTGCCGCCGCCGCCAACGACGCGCCAGAGCGGCCCGAGGACTTCGCCATCGTGGTGGACGGCCTGGTGCACGACTTCGACGTGGCCGGGCGCAAGGAGCCTTTCCGCGCGGTGGACGGCGTGTCGTTCCGCGTGCGGCGCGGCACCACACACGCCATCGTGGGCGAGTCGGGCTCGGGCAAGACCACCACCATCCGCGACGTGGTGGGCTTTCGCCAGCCCACGGCGGGCCGCATCGTCATCGAAGGCACGGACCTCACCACCCTGCGCGGCGAGGCGCTGCGGCAGTTCCGCCGCACGGTGCAGCTGGTCTACCAGAACCCGTTCAGCTCGCTGGACCCGCGCCAGACCATCTTCCAGATCATCGAAGAGCCCCTGCTCAACTTCGAGCCGCCGCCCGCCGCCGAGCGCGCGCGCCGCGTGCACGACATCCTGGCGCGCGTGGGCCTGCCGCCGGCCGTGCTGGAGCGCCGCCCGCGCGCCCTGTCGGGCGGCCAGCGCCAGCGCGTGGCCATTGCGCGCGCCCTGGTGCTGCAGCCGCGCGTGCTGGTGCTCGACGAGGCGGTGTCGGCCCTGGACGTGACGGTGCAGGCGCAGATCCTGGCGCTGCTGGAGACGCTGCAGCGCGACCTGGGCCTGACCTACCTCTTCATCTCGCACGACCTTGCCGTGGTGCGCCAGATCGCGGACACCGTCTCGGTGCTGCAGGGCGGCCGCCAGGTGGATGCGGGCCGCGTGGAAGACGTGTTCCTGCGCCCCGGCAGCGACTACACGCGTGAACTCATCGACGCCATTCCCGGAAAGAAAAACCAGCACCATGACCCTCTCCCTGACCTCCCCAACGAAACGCCTCGGGTTCTTCAGCAGGCTGCTTGACGATGCCCCGGCCGGCGAACGCTACCGGCTGGTGACCGAGCAGATCGCCCATGCCGAGGCCTTCGGCTTCGACTCCGCCTGGGTGGCGCAGCACCACTTTCACGAACACGAAGGCGGCCTGCCCTCGCCTTTCGTCTTCCTGGCCCACGTGGCGGCGCGCACGCGGCGCATCCGCCTGGGCACCGGCATCGTGACCCTGCCCATGGAAAACGCGGTGCGCGTGGCCGAGGACGCCATCGTGCTCGACCTGCTCTCGGGCGGGCGGCTGGAGCTGGGCGTGGGCACGGGCGGCACGCCCGAATCGTTCGCGGCCTTCGGCATCACCAGCGATGACCGCAGCGCGGTCTATGCGCGCCACCTGGCCCTGGTGCGCGAGGCCTGGGCCGGCCGACCCCTGCCGGGTGGCGACCGGCTGTACCCGGCGGCCGAACAGCTGCTGGGCCGCATCTGGCAGGCGACGTTCTCGGTGGCGGGCGGCGAGCGCGCGGGGCAGGCGGGCGACGGGCTGATGCTGTCGCGCACCCAGCCGCGCACGGCCGAGGCGCCGGGCGCCGCGCTGCACGACCTGCAGCACCCCATCATCGACGCCTACCTGGCCGCACTGCCCGGCGGCGCCACGCCGCGCATCGTCGGCTCGCGCAGCCTGTTCGTGGCCGACGACCGCAAGGAGGCTTTGCGCCTGGCAGACACCGGCCTGCGCCGTGCCGCCGCGCGTTTTGCCGCGGCCGCGCTGCAACCCGGCCAGGCGCCGCGCCCCGGGCCCGACGCGTCCCTGGAGGCATTGATCGCCGCGTACGACGTGCATGTGGGCACGCCCGACGACGTGATCGCCTCCCTGCAGGCCGACACGGCGCTGGCACGCGCCACCGACATCGTGTTCCAGGTGCATTCGGTGGACCCGCCGCATGCGCACATCCTGCGCTCCATCGAACTCACGGCCACGCGCGTCGCGCCGGCGCTGGGCTGGGTGCGCAAGCACACCGGCGCTGCCACCACCACTCCCATCACTGCAGCCGCAGCCACCACGACACACACACCAACAGCATCCTCCACCTGCACCGAGGCCATTGCATGAGCACCCCTGCCCCCATTCCCTCCCCCGGCGCTACGCCGCACGCTGCAGCATTGCCCGACGTGATCGACCTGCTCGCCGGCATCGAGCCCGGCGACCACCTGGACACCATCCGCCGCCACCGCCTGGAGGCGCGCACCCATGCGCAGGAGAGCTACCGCGCGTTGTTCGCGCCCACCGCCCCGGCGCCGGGCACCGTCACGCTGGCCGAGCGCCTGGCGGTTGCGGCCTTCGTCGCAGGCCTGCACAAGCAGCCGGACGCCGCGGCGTTCTATGCCGCGGCGCTGGTGGCGCAGGACGCGGGTGGGGGACTGGCCTCCGCCATCGCAGCCGAGGTCAGCCGGGGCGCGGCGCAGGGCCCGTACGGCCACTACCCCGCCGGTCCGCTGAGCCGCGAAAACACCACCGGCCCGGCCTACACCGTGGGCGATGCGCAGCGCGCCGTGCTGGGCCTGCGGCTGTCGGCGGGCCTGGCGCATGCGCACCTGCTGACCTTGCACCCGCGCGACGCGAGCCCCGAGGCCTTGCAGGCGCTGGTGGACGCAGGCTGGTCGGCCACCGACATCGTGATCCTGTCGCAGCTGGTGGCTTTCCTGTCGTTCCAGATCCGCGTGGTCGTGGGCCTGCGCCTGCTCGCAGCGCATCCGGCACCTGCCACGTCGTCGTCCACCCCCCACACCGCGGAGGTCCAGCCATGAGCGATACCGCCGTCATCACCCACCCCGGCAACCATGAGCCCACGGCCTTCACGCAGGCGCAGCTCGAATGGCTGCCCTGGCTGCCGCCGCTGCCCGAGGACGAGTTGACCGAGCGCCACTACGCCGGCCTGGTGGACGCGGCACGCGCCAAGTCGCCCTACTTTCGCCTGCTGGCGCGCGACCCGGACACGCTGGGCGCACGCACCCGCACCGACAAGGACATCTTCTACAACCCGGATGCCGGCCTGCCCCGGGCGGAGCGCGAGCTGTCGGCCACGGCCACCTCGCGCGCCAACGGCTGCATCTACTGCGCGTCGGTGCATGCGCGCTTCGCCGCGCACTTCTCGCACCGCGGGGCCGAAGTGCAGCGCCTGCTGGACAAGGGTGTCGGGGCCGATCTCGGCCCGCGCTGGAACGCCATCGTCGGGGCCTCGGTGGCCCTCACCGCCACGCCGACGGCGCTGGACGGCACCCACATCGAAAGCCTGCGCGCTGCAGGGCTCGACGACTTCGCGATCTCCGACGCGCTGCATGGCGCGGCGTTCTTCAACTGGGCGAACCGGCTGATGCTGTCGCTGGGGGAGCCTCAGCTTCCGTTGGGCGGATAGGGATTCATCGCGCGAACGTTTGTGCTGGGAGACTCGGTTGAGGGCCCGGCAGCTGAGGTGCCGGTTCGCTCCAGAAAGCACTTGGCCATCTTGTCGACTCTTTTCCTGTACCGACGCTGCATGAATTGCATGCTCAGCATGCGTCTGCGAGGCTGTTGGTATTTCGTTGTATGAAGTGATACAAATCAATACACTTGTTTGTGTGCGGGTTTGCCAACCTCCCGCGCGGGAACGTGGTGCCAGTAGTCAACACGATCTACCAGCGGTTGGCTCATGGTCAGACTAACGAAAGAGATCAACATGAAAAAGTCTTTCTCAAAATGGGGCGTATTGTTCTGGGCCACGCTCATGCTGGGACTCAGTTCCTCGGTGTACGCGCAAGCGACACGAACCTGGGTATCAGGAGTCGGAGATGACGTAAACCCCTGCAGCCGGACAGCCCCCTGCAAGACATTTGCTGGGGCGATCAGCAAAACAGCAGCTGGCGGCGAGATCAATGCATTGGATGATGGAGGTTTCGGGGGCGTCACCATTACAAAATCCATTACCATTAATGGAAAGGGACATATTGCAGGGATTTTGACGGCGGGTTCTGGGGTGAATGGTGTTGTGATTAATGCGGCGCCGACCGACGTCGTGGTATTGCGTGGGCTTACATTTACTGGCGTGTCTGGGGCGGCGAGTGCTGTAAGGTACCTTGCGGCCAGGTATGTTGTCGTGGAAGACAGTACCATCGAAGGCTATGCCTACGGCATCAATATGGCCGTCAGCGTTGTCAATGGGCGCATGGATATTCGCAACGTCCAAATGACGAATGCGACGACCGCTACCAGCACCTACGGCATCCACATTGGTGCAGCCAATTCCATATCAACCATCAGCAATGTATCCGTCCGAGGATACACATACGGCATCACCACCCGTGGCGGCATGACTTACCTTCGAGGATCCACGATCGTGGCCAACGACACAGGTTATAACAACTTGGGTGGCAGCCTTTCGTCTTTTGGTGACAATATGGTAAATGGTAATGTATTTGACGGTGCGCCCTCGGGAACCATTCCGCATTTTTAAGAGCGCATTGGTCGAATATTATTCGAGGCATTAATTTTCATTTTCATCCCGGATGGTTGAATTTTCTTGTCCCGATCCATGGAGTTCCATTCGGCCAGCACGAAAGTGCATAACGAGGTCAGCAGCCCTTCGTTGTGCAGCTTTGCTCACAGGTAAGTGAGTCAGCGGAGCCGGCGGCCTTGCAATGGTCGCGGGCAAGATGGCCGTCAGTCCAGCCAGCCCCTGGGCACCTTGTCGGCTTTCTTCTCCGCCGGGTTGGCCGTGAGCGCGGTGGCCGCGTACTGGCGCATGAACTCCTTGGCCTTGTCGGGGCGGGCCGTGAGCCAGGCGTCGTAGGCGCCTTCGTTCAGGATGGCGGGCATGCTCTTTTCGCTGCCCGGTTGCTGGTAGCGGTGCAGCAGCGCATGGTTGTTGGCGTTCACTGTGAGCAGGCAGTAGCTCACGATCACCTCGCCACCGGCTCCTTGCCAGCGTGCCCACAGCCCGGCCACGCCCATGGGCTTGCCGTCCACGCGGGAGATGCGCGTGGGCACGGCCTTGCCGGAGCGGAAGTCGTCTTCATAGAACGCCATCATCGGCACGATGCAGCGCTGGCCGTTCAGCCAGGCATCGCGGAATGCCGTGCCGGTGGAGGCCAGGTCGGACTTGGCGTTGACCAGCTTGGGAGCGCGCAGCTTCGCGTCGGACGCCGACTTGACCCAGTGCGGCACCAGCCCCCACTGCGCGGGCACCAGCACGCGGGCGGCGGCTGCCTTGTCGTCCACAGCCGGTGCTGGGGCCTGTTCGCCCGGCGGGGTGGCCATGGCCGCCGCGGCGGCTGCATGCACGATGAAGCCGCCCGGCTTGCGCGGCCACAGGTGGCGCTCGCCGGGTGCCGGCGGAGGCTCCACCGCGAATGCCTCGCGGTAGACGTCGGCGGGGTGCAGGGTTTCGTAGTGCGTGCTCATCGTGCGATGGTACCGGCCTGCCGCGCGACCCATGGAAAAAATGTCCGCTATCGCCGGATTGGCAAGCGCTGGCAGCTATGAAATGAAGAGCGTTCCAGAGCAGGCAGCGGGCTGGGGCCGCGGTGTGCGTGACCTGTGTCAAGCCCGGTGTCGCCTGCGTTATGACGCGTGCCCGTGCGGTTTTCACAATGGCCGCATGGACTTCGCACCTTCGCCCCTGGCCCGTGAACTGCATGACCGCCTCGTGGCGTTCATGGACCGCTATCTGCTGCCCTACAACGCCGCCTGGCATGCGGCCGCGCTGGCGGGCGACTACCCGCCGCCCTTCGTGGAAGACCTCAAGGCCCTGGCCCGCGAGGAGGGGTTGTGGAACCTGTTCCTGCCCACGCTGGGGCCCGACGAGCCCGGCACCCGCCTGTCCAACCTCGACTACGCGCCGCTGGCCGAGGCGATGGGCCGCCTGCCCTGGGCCGCCGAGGTGTTCAACTGCCAGGCGCCGGACACCGGCAACATCGAGCTGCTGCACCGCTTTGCCACGCCCGCGCAGCGTGCATGCTGGCTGCAGCCGCTGCTGCGTGGCCAGATGCGCTCGGCCTTCGCCATGAGCGAGCCGGATGTGGCCTCGTCCGACCCCACCAACCTGCAGACCACGGTACGGCGCGAAGGGGATGTGCTGGTGCTCAGCGGCCGCAAGTGGTTCATCACGGGGGCGGCGCATCCTCAGTGCCGGCTGTTCATCGTGCTGTGCCGCAATGCCGGCGCAGACGGTGGCGGCGGCGAGGCCCCGAGCCACGCGCGCCACAGCATGGTGCTGGTGCCCGCCGCCACGCCGGGCCTGCGGGTGGTGCGCAACATCAGCGTGCTGCACCACCACGCCCCCGAGGGGCATTGCGAGGTCCTGCTGCAGGATGTCCGGGTGCCGGCCGACCACCTCCTGGGCGACTGGGGCGCGGGGTTTGCGATGGCACAGGCGCGCCTGGGGCCGGGGCGTGTGCACCATTGCATGCGCACCATCGGGCAGTGCGAGCTGGCGCTGCGCCTGGCCACCGAGCGCGCGCTCGAACGCACGGCCTTCGGCAAGGCGCTGGCCGAGCAGGCCAACGTGCAGGAGTGGATTGCCGAGTCGCGCATCGAGATCGACCAGGCGCGGCTGCTGGTGCTGCATGCGGCCTGGTTGCTGGACCAGGGCGATGCCGCCGATGTCCGCCAGGTGCGTGCCCAGGTCGCGGCCATCAAGGTGGTGGCCGCGCGCCTGCAGCAGCGCGTGGTGGACCGCGCCATGCAGATCTTTGGCGCCATGGGCCTGTCGCCCGACACGCCGCTGGCAGCGTTCTGGACCTGGGGCCGCGCGCTGCGCCTGATGGACGGGCCCGACGAGGTGCACCTGCGCAGCGTGGCGCGCCACGAGCTGGCCCAGGTGCGCGGCCAGCTGGGCGCGTCGACCGCCTACTTCACCACGCCGGAGCAGATGCGCGCCCCGCCCCGCCTGCAGGCCTGAAAGCGCCCGCCGGGTGGTGGCTTTGCCGGCGTCCTTCGCGGCGCAGGTCGCGGTCGTGGGCACGCGCGGCGTGCCGCCCCATGTCAAGCCCGGGCGCCGAGCGAGACCGCGCCCCGTGGGCCGGACGGCGCCACCACGACGCGGTTGCGGCCCAGCGACTTGGCGGTGTAGAGCGCCTGGTCCGCGCGCTCCAGCGTGAGCTCCACCGTGTCGCCCGGCAGGTGCAGCGCCAGGCCGGCCGACACGGACAGGCGCAGCACGCCGGTGGAGTGCGGGATCTCCATCGCGGCCACGGCCAGGCGCACGCGCTCGAGCAGGTCGCGCGCATCGTCCAGATGGGTGTCCGACAGCATCAGCACGAACTCTTCGCCGCCCCAGCGGGCCAGCACGTCGGTGTCGCGCACGCTCGCGCGCACCACGCCGGCAAAGGCCTGCAGCGCGCGGTCGCCGGTGGCATGGCCGTGGCTGTCGTTGACACGCTTGAAGTGATCGATGTCAAGTTCCGCCAGCAGCATGGGGCGGCCGCTGCGCAGGCTGCGCCGATGCTCCAGGTCCATCAGGTCGAGCATCGCGCGGCGGTTGGGCAGGCCCGTGAGCTCGTCGCGCGTGGCCAGCTCGCGGTTGACGGCGAGGGCGTGGGCCAAGGCCTCGCGCTGCTCGCGCAGCCGCGCGCGGATGCGCTGGATGCGCAGGTTCAGCGCGATGCTGCCGCCCAGCACGATGAGCACCATGAGCGCATAGGCGGTGTCCAGGTAGCCGAATGGGCTGGCGCTGAAACGGGTGGTGGCGGCCACGGCGCAGGCAAAGGCCAGCAGCGCATATACGCCGATGCCGATGACCTCGGCCACGGTCAGCCCGAAGGTGCCGAAGAACAGGATCATGGCCAGCACGCTGGGCACCACGCCGCGCGCATCGCCCGCCAGCACGTAGGCCACGGCGCCGCTGGTGATGGTCCAGACCATCTGGGGCACGGTGAGCGAGGGGTCGTTGAGCCGGGCGGTCTCGCCCGAGCGGATGAACGCCGTCATCACCACGAGCCCGCCCACCGAAATGGCGGCCCACCACTGCACGGCGGCGGCGTTCACCGCGCTGCTCGCCATCGACACCAGCAGCATCACGCCCGCGCTGCTGGACATGAGCGCCAGCGCGAGCAGCGCCATGCTCACCAGCGTGCGCCGCCGGGGATCGGTCGACAGAACCACATCCCTGAGGCGGCGCCGGCGGGAAGATGTGCGCAAGATGGAAACTCCTGCCAGTGTGGTGGGATCGCGCGGAACGCGGGGCCAGCGGCGCGCGGGCGGGCGGCTGCCGGTGCTCTGCGGTTCATTCTAGGGCGGGGGCCGCCCTGCGTACAGCCTGGGTGAACCCCTCACGGGCCCGCGAGAAGCGTGAGCGCCGCCAGGGCCGCGAGCGGCGCCGTCTCGGCGCGCAGCACGCGCGGCCCCAGCGTGACCGGGGCGAAGCCGTGGAGCAGCGCCAGATCTTCCTCGACGCCGGAGAGGCCGCCTTCCGGGCCGGAAAGAAACACCACGGGCCCGGCGGGGGCCGCCGCCGCATGCAGTGGCGCGGTGCCCGCGCGCAGCGACAGCAGCAGGCGCTGTGCCGCCGCTTCGGCCCCGGCGCCACCCGCCTGCCGCGCACGCACCCAGCTGGCCAGGTCCACGGCGCCGTGCACCACGGGCACGCGGTTGCGGCCGCACTGCTCGCAGGCGGCCACGGCCACGGCCTGCCAGTGGGCAATTTTTTTCTCGGCCCGCTCGCCCTTGAGCTTGAGCACGCTGCGCTCGGCCACCAGGGGCGTGATGCTGGCCACGCCCAGCTCGGTGGCTTTCTCGACGAGCCAGTCCATGCGCTCGTTGGCGGTGATGCCCGCCAGCAGGTGCACCGTGCGCGCGGCTTCGCGTTCGGTGGCATGGTGCGCGCCCACCAGCACGCGCACGTCGCTGCGGCCCATGCGCAGCACGGTGGCGTCGAACTCGCCGCCCGGGTCGCCCCCGTCCTGGCCGCCGTGGAACAGCGTGATGGCGTCACCCGGCTGCAGGCGCAGCACCTGCACATGGCGCGCGGCGCCCGGGGGCAGGTCCAGCTCGGCGCCGGTGGACAGAAGGGCCGGGCAGTGGAAACGGGGCATTTGCTACCTAATTTATAGCTGTTTGCGCTTGAAGGACAAGCGCTACAGCCTGATTGGACTCGATTTTTCCTGGCATGCGCCCGGTGGCGCCCCTACATCCGGCCGTAGGCAAATCCCGTGACCGGCTCGGTGCCCTCGATCTGGTCGAGCATCTTGAGCAGGGGCCCCAGCTGGCGGTAGCGGTTGGCCGTGGCGCGGATGTAGGCCATGAAGCGCGGCGCGTCGGCCAGGTACCTGGGCTTGCCGTCGCGCAGGGTCAGGCGCGCGAAGATGCCCGCGACCTTGAGGTGGCGCTGCAGGCCCATCCATTCCACCGAGCGGTAGAACTCGCCGAAGTCATCGCCCCAGCCGCTGGCGCTGCGGGCGCCCAGCAGCCCGGCCTTGCGCGCCTTTTCCCAGTAACGCACGGTAATGTCGATGACAAACTCCTCTTCCCAGCTGATGAACGCGTCGCGCAGCAGGCTGGCGATGTCATAGGTGATGGGACCGTAGACGGCGTCTTGGAAGTCCAGCACGCCCAGGGGCGCGCCTTCTTCGACGGGGGCCATCAGGTTGCGCGTCATGAAGTCGCGGTGCACGTAGACCTGGGGCGCGGCGAGGTTGTGCGCCACGATGGCATCGAAGGCGCTGCCCAGGGTGGCCTGCTGCTGGTCGTCCAGCGTGACGCCGCGGTGTCGGCCCAGGTACCAGTCGGGGTACAGCGCCAGCTCGCGGCGCAGCAGCGCCTCGTCGTAGGCCGGCAGCACGCCGGGCTGGGAGGCCTTCTGCCAGTCCAGCAGCACATCGGTGGCCTGCTGGTACCAGGCGTAGGCGGCCTGGGGCTGCCCGGGGTCCAGCAGCTCGATCACCGTCCGGTGCCCCAGGTCGGACAGCAGCATGAATCCGCCGGGCTCGTCCCAGGCCAGGATCTGCGGCACGTTCAGGCCCGCGGACGCCATCAGGCCCTGCACCTGCACGAAGGGGCGACAGTTCTCCTGGTGGGGCGGGGCATCCATCACGATGCGGCTGCTGCCCGTGGCGCTGTCGATGCGCAGGTAGCGGCGGAAGCTCGCATCGGCCGACGCCGGGCGCAGCGTGGCGGGCAGCAGCTGGTGCGGGCCCACCAGGGGGGCGAGCCAGGCTTCGAAGGCTGTCTGGCGGGCCGCGTCGGGCCAGGCCACGGTGCAAGTTGCGGGGGTTGCCACGGCCATGCCCGGGGGCGGGCAGGCGGGAGAAGGGGAGGATGGGTGGCTCATGGATAATCCGATTTTACAAACCCGCTCCCCGCCTCCGTGGTGAGCGGGTCCTTCTTTCATCCGCCCCTGCCCATCGCCCCACGTGCCACGCCGCAAGCCCCCTACCGTGCAGACCCCTTCCCCCCGGACCCGGCCCGCCACGGCGAAGGCCGTGCGGCTGCGCGCGCCCGTGCCCCGGGCCCTGGCCTATGGCGTGGCGCTGGCCTGGTGCGGGCTGCCGCTCTCCGCGCTGGCGCAGGCGGCGGAGGCCCCCCCGCCCAGCGCCTGGGATGCACCGCCCGCGCTGCGCACCTCGCCGCTGCTGCAGGAAAAGATTCCGGACGCCGTGCGCCCCCAGCTGCCGGTGTTCGTGAAGGGTGACCACATCAGCGGCCAGACCGACCTGAACGCCGTCATCGAAGGCAATGCCGAATTGCGCCGGGGCGACACCGTGATCCGCGCCGACCGCCTGGACTACAACGTGCCCGAAGACCTGGCCAAGGCCAGCGGGCAGGTGCGCATCAACCGCGCGGGCAATGTGTACGAAGGCACGGCGCTGGAGCTGCGGGTGGATGCGTTCGAGGGCTTCTTCAGCGACGCGCGGTACAAGTTTCTGGCCACCCAGGCGCACGGCGATGCCACGCGCGTGGATTTCATCGACCGCGACCGGGCCGTGGTGCACAACGCCACGTACACCACGTGCGAGCGCGGCAATGAAGAAAGCTGGCGGCCCGACTGGGTGCTGCGCGCCGCCACCATCCGCATCGACAACGAGGAAGAGGTGGGTACGGCGGAAGACGCGGTGCTGGAGTTCAAGGGCGTGTCGCTGCTGCCGATTCCGTACATCACCTTCCCGCTGTCGGACAAGCGCAAGTCCGGCCTGCTGCCCCCGACCATCGGCCTGGACAGCCGCGACGGGGTGGCCTACATGCAGCCGTACTACTGGAACATCGCGCCCAACCGCGATGCCACGCTGCGCGCCGCCCTCATGACCAAGCGCGGCGCCAACCTGGGGGGCGAGTTCCGCTACCTGGAGCCGAGCTATTCCGGCCAGGTCAGCGCCGACGTCATGCCCACCGACCGCCTGCGCGACCGCATGCGGTGGAGCTTTTCGGGACAGCACCAGGGTGCTTTCAACACCGGCATCGGCGGGGTGGGGCTCAACCTCAACCTCAATCGCGTCAGCGATGACAACTACTGGCGCGACTTCGGCCGTGCCTCCGAGCTTCTGCGCCAGCGCCTGCTGCCCGGCGATGCCACGCTGTCCTGGGCGCGCAATGACATGTCCGCGAGCGTGCGCACCCTCAAGTGGCAGACGCTGCAGGACGTGACTTCTCCCATCGTGCCGCCTTACGACCGCATGCCCCAGCTGCAATGGCGCTATGCCCCCTCGCAGCTCGGTGGCGGGGTGGATGCCAGCGTGGAGCTGGACACCACGCGCTTCCAGGCGGCCCGCGAGCTGACGGGCCAGCCCAATGCCCACCGCAGCTATGCGATGGCGCAGATCAGCCGGCCGTTCCTGTCGCCCGGGGGCTTCGTCACGCCGCGCCTGCAGCTGCACGCCACGCAGTACCAGTTCGATACCCCGCTGTCCAATGGCGAGCGTTCGGCCAGCCGCGCGCTGCCCACCTTCAGCCTGGACAGCGGCCTGGTCTTCGAGCGCGACGCCGCATACTTCGGCCGCGCCTTCCTGCAGACGCTGGAACCGCGTGCTTTCTACACGTACACGCCGTACCGTGACCAGAGCCGCCTGCCCGTGTACGACACGGCGGCCAACGACTTCAATTTCGCCACCATCTACACCGAGAACGCCTTCGGGGGCAACGACCGGCTGGCCGACAACAACCTGCTTACCCTGGGCCTCAGCACACGGCTGCTGGACCCGAACACGGGCGCCGAGGCCGCGCGCTTCGGCGTTGCGCAACGCGTTCGTTTCTCCGACCAGCAGGTGACGCTGCCGGGCGGCGCGCCCGTGAGCGAGCGCCTGTCGGACCTGCTGCTGGGCGCGGGCATCACCTGGACGCCGCAGTGGGGCTTTGACTCCACCGTGCAGTACAACCCCAAGACCGGCCGTTCCATCCGCTCGACCATCGGTGCGCGCTACAGCCCGGGCAACTACCGCACCGTGAGCGCCGCCTACCGCCTGCAGCGCGGCACCAGCGAGCAGATCGACATTGGCTGGCAATGGCCGCTGGACGCGCTGTGGGGCAGCAGCGAGACCCACAACAACAAGCCATCCGGCGCCGCCGGCCGTGGCCAGGGCGGCGGGCGCTGGTACAGCGTCGGGCGACTGAACTACAGCCTGCAGGACCGCAAACTCGTGGACACCGTGGTGGGCTTTGAGTACGACAGCTGCTGCTGGATCGGCCGCGTGGTCCTCGAGCGCCTGCAAAGCAGTGTCACCACGTCCAACACCCGCCTGCTGTTCCAGATCGAATTCGTGGGCTTCTCCCGCCTGAGCCTGGGCTCCAGCCCCCTGGATACCTTCAAGCAAAATGTGCCGCGCTACCAGAACCTGCGCGAGCAGGTGACAACGCCCAGCCGTTTCAGCAACTATGACTAACGCTTAACGCCATGAATCACCGTGTCATCGCACTGGCCATTGCCACCTTGGCTTCCCTGATGTCCCAGGGCACCCTGGCCCAGGGCCTGCGCCCTTCCGGCGCGCCTGCAGGCAAGGGGCTGACGGCGCGCCCGGCGGCCGCACCTTCGATCACGCTGCCCGCGGAGACGGCGGCGGGCAGCGGCAGCAGTTCGGCGCCCCGTCAGGCGGATTTCATCGTGGCCGTGGTCAATTCCGAACCCGTGACCAACAACGAGGTGCGCTCGCGGCTCGCGCGCGCCGAGGCACAGCTGGCGCAGCAGGGGGGCGCCATGCCGCCGCGGGACCTGCTCGCCCGTGAAGTGCTCGAACGGATCATCCTGGAGCGCGTGCAGCTGCAGCAGGCGAAGGAGTCCGGCGTCAAGGTGGATGACTTCGCCGTGTCGCAGGCCGAGCAGGGCGTGGCCCGGCAGAACAACATGACGGTGGACGACCTCTACCGCCGCCTCGCGCGGGACGGCATGGGCAAGGAGCGCTTCCGTGAAGAGCTGCGCAACCAGCTGCTGCAGCAGCGCCTGCGCGAACGTGAAGTGGAGGCGCGCGTGAAGGTGTCCGACCTGGACATCGACCAGTACCTGCGCGAGCAGCAACGGGGCGCCGACGTGGCCTCGATGGAGATCAACCTGGGGCACGTGCTCGTCCTCGTCCCCGAGAATGCCAGCCCCGTGCAGGTGGCCGAGCGCCAGGCACGCGCCCAGCGCGCGGCGGACAAGGTGCGCGCGGGTGAGGACTTCGCGGCCGTCGCGCGCGAGTTCTCCGACGCGCCCGAAGGGCAGCGCGCCGCAGGCCTGCTGGGCCTGCGCCCGGCGGACCGGTATCCCGAACTGTTCGTGAACTCCACGCTGGGCCTGCCGGTGGGCAGCATCGTCGGGCCCGTGCGGTCGCCTGCGGGCTTTCACGTGCTCAAGGTGGTGGAGCGCGTCACGGCGGGGGTGCCCACCACGGTGGTGCAGAACCATGCCCGCCACATCCTGCTGCGCACCGGGCCGCAGCTGACGGAGTCCGCCGCCGCGGCGCGCCTGGCGGACTACCGGCGCCGCGTGCTGGCGGGCCAGGCCGACTTCGCGGCGCTGGCGCGCGAGCATTCCCAGGACGGCAGCTCCAAGGAGGGCGGCGACCTGGGCTGGGCCAATCCGGGCCGCTACGTGCCCGAATTCGAGCAGGCCTTGAACAGCCTCAAGCCCGGCGATGTCAGCGAGCCGCTGGTGTCGCGCTTCGGTGTGCACCTGATCCAGCTGCTCGAGCGCCGCGAGGCCAAGCTCACGCAGCGCGAGCAGCGCGACATGGCGCGCGATACCGTGCGCGAGAAGAAGCTGGACGAGGCCTACGCCACCTGGGCGCAGGAACTGCGCGGGCGCGCGTATGTGGAATACCGCGACCCGCCGCAATGAAGATGGAGTACGTTCCCCCGAGGCGCTGCGCACCTTCCTCCTCCTTCTTCCGTATCGCTGCGCGATGCGGGAAGGGAGGGGCCCCCGCCAGCGCCCCCCGGCGAAGCGCCGCCTGCGCGGCTTGGCCGCCCTTGCACAGCTCGCATGCCGTCTCCCGGCATATCGACAGCACCAGCGGGCCAATGGCATGAAGCACATCCCCCGCAAGCGCTTCGGGCAGCATTTCCTGTCCGACAAGGGCATCATCGAAGACATCGTGCAGGCCATTGCGCCCCAGCCGGGCCAGCCCATGGTCGAGATCGGACCGGGCCTTGCGGCGCTCACGCAGCCCCTGGTGGAGCGCCTGGGGCGCCTCACGGTCATCGAGCTGGACCGCGACCTGGCCTTGCGCCTGCGGCTGCATGGCCAGCTGGAGGTGATCGAGTCCGACGTGCTCAAGGTGGACTTCACCGCGCTGGCGCAAGCGATGCGCGAGAAGGCCGCGCAGCCTGGCCTGCGGCTGCGCGTGGTGGGCAACCTGCCCTACAACATCTCCACGCCCATCCTGTTCCATCTGCTGGACCATGTGCAGGTCATCGAAGACCAGCACTTCATGCTGCAAAAGGAAGTGATCGACCGCATGGTGGCCCAGCCTGCCACCAGCGACTACGGGCGCCTGTCGGTGATGCTGCAATGGCGCTACGCCATGGAAAACGTGCTGTTCGTTCCCCCGGAGAGCTTCGACCCGCCCCCGCGCGTGGACAGCGCCGTGGTGCGCATGGTGCCGCACGCAGAGCCCGCGCCCTTGTCGGTGCCCCTTCTGGAAGAGCTGGTGCAGGTCGCCTTCAGCCAGCGCCGCAAGCTGCTGCGCCACACGCTGGGCCGCTGGCTCGAAGCGCGCCAGTTCGCCGGCACCTTCGACACCCAGCGCCGCGCCGAGGAGGTTCCGGTGAGCGAGTTTGTGGCCTTGGCACAGCAGTGCTCTTGAATCAATAGCTGCTCGCGCTTGATGGATAAGCGCTAGAGTCTGATTTGACTAAGATGACAGCCACTGGCACGGCCCGAGCGGAGGATGCCAGGCAAGGGGCGCCCCGCAGTGAGGGCATCCCCCCTTTCCGGCGACGCCGGGAGAAGGGGGAAGCGGCGCGCAGCCGCTCAGGGGGATGAGCCGCCAGACTCAGGCAGCCGAAAGCCAGTAGCCGGCGTTGAAAGGGCTGCTCATGCGCAGCGCCATCGGGGACACGTCGACGAGCTTGTCGGTCGGCATTTTCTCGGCGGGCTCCGCGGCGATCTCAATGCCCTCGACACCCTGGGTGCCGGTAGCCTCGTTCGCCCGTTCTGCTTGGCTGGTGGATGCAGAACGGGCTACAGAAAAGAATAGAAACAGCGGAAGGGGATTTTTCGGTCGCCCCAATAGTCGGCGGCGTCGCGGAAGATATCGAGCAGCTGTTCACGCGCTTCCTTGTCGAACTTGCCGGTGGCGGGGATCTGCTCCAGCACCACGATGAAACCAGGCTGCGGGCCCGATTTGTGCAAGGGATCCGTCATGCAGTCGTACAGCGCATCAAAATTCTTGCCGAAGTGCGACGGGAAGGTGAATTGCCCGGCAATCAGGTCCAGCACATCCTGCTTGGACTGCGCGTGGGCCAGGTTGGCGTACAAGAAATGGTGACCCATGGAGGTGGCGGCATCCTGCAGGTCCTGCACGCGGAAGGCGCGAATGGACTGCACGATGTTGGTGCGCACGCCACGCAGTGGCGTTTCCAGGTCTTTACGAAGTGGCGTCTGCATCTCCGCTACTCTTTCTTTATAAAGTCCACAAACTTCTGGCTTCTCGCAAGGCTGCGGAATGCGGCCTGCGCGTGGGGGATTCAAGGTGGCGCGGTGTGCGCTGCCAGGGTTCTTCTGGTCTGCGTGCACCGCATCGGGGGTCATTCGACGATCTCGCGAAAACTGGCGTAGTGGTCGCCGGTGTAGTAGCAGGCGTCCGGAACCCGGGGCTTGCCGCCGCACACGATGCGCCGGGCTCCCCGGTCGCGCGATCCTGGCGTTCTGACGGTGTATTCACGGTAATAGCCCCGCTTGTGGGCGGGCAACAGCCGCTCGCGATTACCAAAAACCGATCCGTCCTTGTCATACGGAAAGGGGCCCCCCTCACGGATCAGCGCATACGTCGCACGCCCTTGGGGCGGCAACTCGGCCAGTGCGATGGGGGTGAGGGAACCGTCGGTGGACGGGGATTTCCGGGCATGCCCCGCCACCGGGGACAACACGAACGCAACACCCAAAACACACAAAAACCCTGCTTTGCGCGCCCGGGTGGCTACAGCCTTCAGCATCAACGAACCTTTCAGAAACTACGGGTTAACCCGAAATTTCGAGCCGCTAGTGTCGCTCAACGGCCCCCAAAAAGCAAGCGTCTGCACAAAGATTGGGCAGACGCTGAAGGGGGCAAGCAGCTTTTTAAGTTAGTGCTTGCTATCTATTTTGGGCTTATCTCGACACGTTGGCATCCGCCACGGTCAGGGCTGTCATGTTCACGATGCGGCGCACGGTGGCGCTGGGCGTCAGGATGTGGACCGGTTTGGCCGCTCCCAGCAGCACCGGGCCGATCGCGATGCCGCCGCCCGCGGCGGTCTTGAGCAGGTTGTAGGCGATGTTGGCCGCGTCGATGTTGGGGAACACCAGCAGGTTGGCGTCGCCCGTCAGTTCGCTGCTGGGCATGAGGGCCGCACGGGCCTTGCCGTCCAAGGCCACGTCGCCGTGCATCTCGCCGTCCACTTCCAGCCAGGGCGCCTGCTGGCGCAGCAGTTCCAGCGTCTGGCGCATCTTCACGGCGCTGGGGTGGTTGCTGGTGCCGAAATTGGAGTGCGACAGGAGCGCGGCCTTGGGCTTGATGCCAAAGCGCATCATTTCCTCCGCGGCCAGCGCGGTGATTTCGGCCAGCTCCTGGGGCGTGGGGTCGTAGTTGACGTGCGTGTCCACCAGGAAGACCTGGCGCCCTGGCAGCATGAGGCCGTTCATGCAGGCATACACGGGCACGTCCTGCGCCGTGCTGTCGGCGCCGCCCGCGTGCTTGCCGATCACCTGGTCGATGTAGAGCAGGTGGTTGGCCGTGGTGCCCCAGGTGCCGCAGATCAGGCCGTCCACCTCGCCCTTGTGCAGCATCATGCAGCCGATGAGCGTGAGGCGCCGGCGCATCTCGATCTTGGCGACCTGCTGGGTGATGCCCTTGCGCTCGGTCATGCGGTGGTAGGTCTGCCAGAAGTCGCGGTAGCGGTGGTCGAAATCGGTGTTGACCACGTCGTAGTCCACGCCTTCCTTCAGGCGCAGGCCGAATTTCTCGATGCGCTGGGCGATGATGGCCGGGCGGCCGATCAGCGTGGGACGGGCCACCTTCTCGTCCACCACGATCTGCGCGGCGCGCAGCACGCGTTCCTCTTCGCCCTCGGCGTAGGCCACGCGCTTGCGGGCCGCGGTGCGCGCGGCGTCGAAGATGGGCTTCATCGTCGTGCCCGAGGCGTAGACGAAGGTCTGCAGCCGGTCGCGGTAGGCGTCCATGTCGGCGATGGGGCGCTGCGCCACGCCGCTGTCCGCGGCGGCCTGGGCCACGGCCGGCGCGATCTTCATCATCAGGCGCGGGTCGAACGGCTTGGGGATCAGGTATTCGGGGCCGAACGTCAGCTTCTCGCCCACGTAGGCCGCGGCCACCACCTCGCTTTGCTCGGCCTGGGCCAGGTCGGCGATGGCGTGGACGGCGGCGATCTCCATCTCATCGGTGATGGTGGTCGCGCCGCAGTCCAGCGCGCCCCGGAAGATGTAGGGGAAGCACAGGACGTTGTTCACCTGGTTGGGGTAGTCCGAGCGCCCCGTGGCCATGATGATGTCGCCGCGCACGCTGTGCGCCAGCTCGGGCGTGATCTCCGGATTGGGGTTGGCCAGCGCGAAGATCACCGGCCGCTCGGCCATCGTGGCCACCATCTCGGGCTTGAGCACGTTGCCCGCCGACAGGCCCAGGAACACGTCCGCGCCCACCATCACCTCGGCCAGCTTGCGGGCCTCGGTCTTCTGCATGAACTGGCGCTTGTCGTCGTCCATCAGCTCTTCGCGGCCTTCATAGACCACGCCGGCCAGGTCGGTGACGAACACGTTCTTGCGCTGCACGCCCACCTTGAGCAGCAGGTTCAGGCAGGCCAGCGCCGCCGCGCCCGCGCCGCTGGTGACCAGTTTCACGTCCTCGATCTTCTTGCCCGCCACCTTGAGCGCATTCACGATGGCCGCCGCCACGGTGATGGCCGTGCCGTGCTGGTCGTCATGGAAGACGGGGATCTTCATGCGCTTGCGCAGTTCGCGCTCCACGTAGAAGCAGTCGGGTGCCTTGATGTCTTCGAGGTTGATCGCGCCGAACGTCGGCTCCAGCGCGGCGATCACCTCCACCAGCCTGGCCGGGTCCTTCTCGTCGATCTCGATGTCGAACACGTCCACGCCGGCGAACTTCTTGAACAGCACGCCCTTGCCTTCCATCACCGGCTTGGAGGCCAGCGCGCCGATGTCGCCCAGGCCCAGCACGGCGGTGCCGTTGCTGATGACGGCCACCAGGTTGCCACGCGCGGTGTAGCGGAAGGCGTTGGCGGGGTCCTTCACGATCTCCTCGCAGGGCGCGGCCACGCCGGGCGAGTAGGCCAGGGCCAGGTCGTGCTGGTTCACCATCTGCTTGGTGGCGGCGATGGCGATCTTGCCGGGCTTGGGAAATTCGTGGTACTCGAGAGCGGCACGGCGCAGCTGGGCGCGCTTGTCGGAATCGTTGTTGTTGTTCTGGGCCGTGGTGTTCTCGGGCATTCAGTGTCTCCAACTCAGGGGGTGGGTGCAAAAACCGGGCTGCAGAGGCGCTGCAGTGGCTGTCAGCTTTGTAAGGGTCTGCGATTGTAGGGCGGTGGTCGTGAAAACCCTAGTAAGCGAATCTGCTTATATGGGTGGATCAGCCATGACCCCATCGGCTGCAATCCCCCACAAGGCAAGACGCCCCGCAGCCGGGGCGGCTGCGGGGCGTCTTGGCCTGGGCGCGGGGGCTCGGTCAGCGGCTGCTGGGGAAGCTGAACACAGCGCCTTCGCGCACGCCGGCCGAGGGCCAGCGCTGCGTGATGGTCTTGCGCTTGGTGTAAAAGCGCACGGCATCGGGCCCGTAGGCGTGCAGGTCGCCGAACAGGCTGCGCTTCCAGCCGCCGAACGAGTGGTAGGCCACGGGCACGGGCAGGGGCACGTTCACGCCCACCATGCCGACCTGGATGTGGTCGGTGAAGTAGCGCGCGGCTTCGCCGTCGCGCGTGAAGATGCAGGTGCCGTTGCCGTATTCGTGGGCGTCGATCAGGTTCATCGCCTCTTGCAGCGTCTTCACGCGCACCACGCCCAGCACGGGGCCGAAAATCTCTTCCTGGTAGATCTTCATGCCGGGCCGGACGTTGTCGAACAGGCACGCGCCCAGGAAGTAGCCGTTCTCATGGCCTGCGGCCACCTGCACGCCCCGGCCATCCACCACCAGGGTCGCGCCTTCGGCCACGCCGCTGTCCACATAGGACTTCACTTTCTCGAAGTGCTGCCGGGTGACCAGCGGGCCCATGTCGTTGCCGTTGTCCGTGCCGGGGCCGACCTTCATCCTGGCGATCTCGGCCTTCAGCCCGGCGACCACGGCGTCTCCCACCTCGTCACCCACGGCGACGAGCAGGGGGATGGCCATGCAGCGCTCGCCGCAGGAGCCATAGGCCGCGCCCATCAGCGCGCTCACGGCGTTGCCCACGTCGGCATCGGGCATCAGCACCGCGTGGTTCTTGGCGCCGCCCAGGGCCTGCACGCGCTTGCCGTGCTTGCAGCCTTCGGCGTAGATGTACTCGGCGATGGGCGTGGAGCCCACGAAGCTCACGGCCTTCACGCGCGGGTCGGCCAGCAGCGTGTCCACCGCTTCCTTGTCGCCATTGACCACGTTGAGCACGCCGGGCGGCAGGCCGGCTTCGAGCGCGAGCTGGGCCACGAACAGCGTCGAGGACGGGTCGCGCTCCGACGGCTTGAGCACGAAGGTGTTGCCGCAGGCCACGGCCATGGGCCACATCCACAGCGGCACCATGGCCGGGAAGTTGAACGGGGTGATGCCGGCGCACACGCCCAGAGCCTGGAATTCGCTCCAGGAGTCGATGGACGGGCCCACGTTGCGGCTGTGCTCGCCCTTGAGCAGCTCGGGCGCGTAGCTGGCGAACTCCACGTTCTCGATGCCGCGCTGCAGCTCGCCATGCGCATCGGCCAGCACCTTGCCGTGCTCGGCGGTGATCAGGGCGGCGATCTTGTCGGCGTTGTCCTCGAGCAGGACTTTCAGCTTGCCCATCACGCGCGCGCGCTTGAGCGGCGGGGTGTTGCGCCAGGCCGGGAAGGCGGCCTGGGCCGAGGCGATGGCCTGTTCCACCGTGGCCTTGCTTGCCAGGGCCACGCTCGTGTGGGACTCGCCGGTGGCGGGGTCGAACACCGGCTGGGTGCGCGCCGTGTCGGCAACGGGCTGGCCGTCGATCAGGTGGCCGATGGTGGTGGTGACGTTCTTGTCGTGGTTCATGTCTGGATATGATTAAAAAATGCTTCCAGCGCCCATGTGACAAGCGCTGAAAGCTATCAATTCAGGAGCAAAAGGCGTGCCGCGTGTCAGGCGGTTTCCGCCAGGGCGTCGCCCAGGGCGTTCACCATGCGGTCGATTTCAGCCTCGGTGCTGATGAAGGGCGGGGCCAGCTGGATGGTGTCGCCGCCGTAGCGCACGTAAAAGCCCTTGTCCCAGCACTTCATGGCGATCTCGTAGGGCCGGCGGGCGGGCTCGCCCGGCAGCGCGGCGATGGTGATGCCCGCGGCCAGGCCGTAGTTGCGGATGTCCGCCACGTGCTTGGTGCCCTTGAGGCCATGCACGGCCTGCTCGAAATACGGTGCCAGCGCCTGGACGCGGCCGGGCATGTCTTCCTTTTGCAGGATGTCCAGCACCGCGTTGCCCGCCGCGCAGGCCACGGGGTGGGCCGAGTAGGTATAGCCGTGCGGGAACTCCAGCATGTACTCGGGGCCGCCCTGGCTGATGAAGGTGTCGTAGATCTCCTTGGTGGCGATCACGCCGCCCAGCGGCTGCGCGCCGTTGGTCACCTGCTTGGCGAAGTTCAGGATGTCGGGCGTCACGCCGAAGGCCTCGGCCCCCGTCCAGGCGCCGCAGCGGCCAAAACCGGTGATCACTTCATCAAAAATCAGCAGGATGTTGTTCTGCGTGCAGATCTCGCGGATGCGTTCCAGGTAGCCCTTGGGCGGGATCACCACGCCGGCCGAGCCCGAGAACGGCTCCACGATCACGGCGGCGATGTTCGATGCGTCGTGCAGCGCGATCACGTCGAGCAGCTTGTCGGCCAGCGCACGGCCGCCGTCCTCGGCCATGCCTTTCTGGAAGGTGCCGGCCGGTGGCTGGGTGTGGGGAATGTGGTCGGCCTCGATGCCCTGGCCGAAGGTCTTGCGGTTGCCCACGATGCCGCCCACGGAGATGCCGCCGTAGTTCACGCCGTGGTAGCCCTTCTCGCGGCCGATCAGGCGCGTCTTGCTGGCCTGCCCCTTGGCGCGCCAGTAGGCGCGGGCCATCTTGAGCGAGGTGTCGGCCGACTCGGAACCCGAGCCGGTGAAGAACACATAGTCGAGCCCGGCGGGGGTCAGCGCCTTGAGGCGGTTGGCCAGCTCGAAGGAAGCCGGGTGGCCGAACTGGAAGGCCGGGGAGTAGTCCAGCGTCGCGGCGGCCTTGCCGATGGCTTCGGCCACTTCCTTGCGGCCATGGCCCAGGCCCGAGCACCACAGGCCCGACAGGCCGTCGAAGATCTTGCGGCCCTCGGCGTCGGTGTAGTAGGCGCCCTGGCCGCTCACGATCATGCGCGGCTTGGCCTTGAAGTTGCGGTTGCCGGTGAAGGGCATCCAGTGCGCCTCCAGCCATTCGGCGTCCATGCGGGGGCCTTCGGCGCCAGCGGCGGTTTTTTCGATGTTGACGAAGCTCATGGGATTCTCCAGTGCAAGACGGCGGCAAAAGCAGGGGCAGGCCCGTCCATGCAGGGCGGGTGCGTGGCATTGTTGCGCTGGCGGTTAATCTCTAAAATAGTCCAATATCAATGTTTACTTGACGGTTTATGCAAGTAATGCCCGCCACCCCGCACGCCACCGCCACCCCAGCCGCTGCCCCGCCCGCCAGCGCGGCCCGGCACCGCGCCGTGCTGGGGCAGCTCAGCGACATGGACCTGCGCCTGCTGCAGGTGTTCAAGAGCGTGGCGGAGTGCGGGGGCATGTCGGCCGCCGAGCTGGAACTGAACATCGGCACCAGCACCGTGAGCCGCCACATGAAGGACCTGGAGACCCGCCTGGGCCTCACCCTGTGCCGGCGCGGGCGGGCCGGTTTCGCGCTCACGGCCGAGGGGCAGCGCGTATACGACGAAACCCTGCGGCTGCTGTCCGCGGTGGACGCGTTTCGCAGCAGCATCGATGACATCCACCGCCGCATGGGCGGCAGGCTGGAGGTGGCGGTGTTCGACAAGACCGCCAGCAACCCGGCCGCCCACATTGGCGATGCGATCGCGCTGTTCGCCAGCCAGGCGCCCGAAGTGAGCCTGCAGATGCACGTGGCCTCGATCCCGGCCATCGAGCGCGGGCTGATCGACGGCAGCTTCCACGTGGGCATCATCCCGGCGCACCGCACATCGCAAAGCCTGGTCTATGCCGACCTGTTCGCCGAAACCATGCTGCTGTACTGCGGCGCGCGCCACCCCCTGCACGGCACCGACCATGCCGCGCTGACCTGGGAATCGCTGCGCGCCTACCAGTTCGCGGGGCTGGGCTACCACTCGCCCAACATGGAGCTGAGCCACAGCACGCGCCTGCCGCGCAAGGCCACGGGCTTCGACCAGGAGTCGATCGCCACGCTCATCCTCTCGGGCCGCTACCTGGGTTTCCTGCCGGACCACTATGCCGAGGGCTTCGAGCGCCAGGGGCTCATGCAGGCGGTATTGCCCGGGCGGTTCCACTACCGCTGCCAGTTCGTGAGCGTGCTGCGCAAGTCGCCGCAGCCCCCGCGCGCGGCCCAGGCCTTCGCGCAATGCCTGCTGCAGGCGCATGGTTGATGGCGCCTTCCTTGCCTGCGCAGCGGTGCGGGCGGACAATCCCCGTTCCTTGACTGGGCGCTGTGCGCGGGGTACGTGATGGCAAGCATTTCTTCGATCGGCAGCTCCGGCCTTCAGGCCGCCCAGTTGCGGCTGGACGCGTCGGCCAACAACGTGGCCAACATGAACACCCCGGGCTACCGCCGCGAGGTGGTGGCGCAGGAAGAGGCCGCCGACAGCGCGGGGGTGCGCGCCACGGTGCAGCGCGAGCAGGAGGCGCAAGGGGTGGCGCTGGAGAAGGAGGCCGTCGAGCAGATGTCGGCCACCTATGCGTTCAAGGCCAACCTGCAGACCCTCAAGACACAGGATGAGATGATGGGCTCGCTGCTGGACGTGAAGGCCTGACGGCCATCGCGGTCCACGCCCCCGACAAAGCCCCGCCAGCCGGGGCTTTTTTCTTTTCCTGTTTCCTTCCGGTGCCTAGCCGGGGCCGGCGGGGGCCAGCCCGGCCAGGCGCTGGACCAGCCAGCGCTGAAAAGCCAGGCCCGTGGCGGTGCGGCTGCGCAGGGGGATTGTGTACATGGTGGCTCCTTGGGATGACGGGGGTCAGCCGGCCTGCAGCGCCGCGTTGGGCGTGTGGGCGAGGGCGGAGTCGCGCGCGCGGCGCCGGGCGGCGCGGTCCCAGGCCTTCTCATGGAAGAAGAAGGCCACCGCCTGCACCGTGGGCTCGAGCAGGCTCAGGGTGAGCGAGGCCCACAGGTTGCCGGTCACGGCGTAGGCCACCAGGGCGGCCACGCCAATGTGGATCAGGTAGTAGCTGCCCGTCTTCAGCAGCATGGTCTTGTTCTGGCGGGCGGCGCGGCGGATGTGGGACATGGAGGACTCCGGGTATCTGCAAGCCCCGCCGTGGCGGCAGGGATGAAGGAATGGTAGTCATTCTCAATAGCAAAAGCCAATTGGTACTGGCTAATACAAACATAGGCGCTATCAAACGCCCGCGCCGGACGGGTGGTGCGGCGGGGCCGCGCCCGGGTGGGAAGCCCTTCACGCCGGCGGGCTGAAAAAAGCGCCGGCCGGCACCGGTGCCGTTGCTATGATGGCCGCTCTTTTCAACCCCCTCTTACAACCGCCGGGAGCACACATGGCCCTCATGGACTTCATCAAGAAACAGTTCATTGACATCATCCAGTGGACTGAAGAGGGGGACGGCACCCTGGCCTGGCGTTTCCCGATGGCGGGCATGGAAATCCAGAACGGCGGCACGCTGGTGGTGCGCGAGTCGCAGATGGCGGTGTTCGTGAACGAGGGCCAGGTGGCCGACGTGTTCGCGCCCGGCACCTACAAGCTCACCACGCAGACGCTGCCGGTGCTCACCTACCTCAAGAACTGGGACAAGCTCTTCGAGTCCCCCTTCAAGAGCGACGTCTACTTCTTCAGCACGCGCCAGCAGATCGACCAGAAGTGGGGCACGCCCCAGCCCATCACGATCCGCGACAAGGACTTCGGCGCCGTGCGCCTGCGCGCGTTCGGCAACTACGCGTTCCGCATCGCCGACCCCAAGCTGTTCCACACCGAGATCTCCGGCACGCGCGAGTCCTACCCCGTGGCCGACCTCGAAGGCCAGCTGCGCGGCCTGGTGCTGCAGAACATCAGCAACGCCATCGCGGGCAGCGGCCTGCCGTTCCTGGACCTGGCGGCCAACCAGGTCATGTTCGCCGATGCGCTGACCAAGGAGCTCGCGCCCGTCTTCGCCAAGCTGGGCCTCCTGATCGAGAACCTCACGGTGCAGAACGTCTCGCTGCCCGAGGAGCTGCAAAAGATCCTCGACCAGAAGATCGGCATGGGCATGGTCGGCAACGACATGGGCAAGTTCATGCAGTACCAGACGGCGCAGGCCATCCCCAAGTTCGCCGAAGGCGCGGGCAATGGCGGTGGCGGCATCGCGGGCGACGCCATGGGCCTGGGCGCGGGCGTGGCGCTGGGCCAGGTGCTGGCGCAGAACCTGCAGCAGGGCCTGCAAGGCGGCGGTGCGGCCGCGCAGGCAGCGCCTGCGGCGGCTGCTGCTGCCGCAGTGGGCGTCAAGCCCGAGGACGTGATGGCCACGCTGGAGAAGCTGGGCGAGCTCAAGTCCAAGGGCATCCTGACCCAGGAAGAGTTCGACGCCAAGAAGGCCGAACTGCTCAAGAAGCTGGTCTGATTCCGGTTGCTATCATAAATATAGCTGCTTGCGCTGGAGGGATCAGCGCCAGAGGCCAAAAAGGCCCCAAAGCCGCGTAGCGCGGCGCAGGCAGCAGCCCCCCGATGGCCACCGACCCCACACAGCGTTACTACCGCGCGCCCTGCCCGGGCTGCGGCGCGCCGGTTGAATTCCGCAGCGCGCAGTCCACGCACGCCGTCTGCGGCTACTGCCAGAGCACCGTGGTGCGCAACGGCGACGTGCTCCAGCGCCTGGGCAAGATGGCCGAGCTGTTCGACGACCACAGCCCGCTGCAGCTCATGGCCAGCGGGCGCATCCAGCTCGATGGCAAGGATGTGCCCTTCACCCTCATCGGCCGCCTGCAGTACAAGGGCGACGCGGGCACCTGGACCGAATGGGCCGCCTTTTTGCAGGACGGCACCCTGGCCACGCTGGGCGAGGACAACGGCGCCTACGTCTTCACCCGCCCCATCGACCCGGGCCGCGAGATGCCCGAGGCCGCGCGCTTTCGCATCGGCAGCACCACCGCCATCAACGGCAAGCCCTACAGCGTGGCCTACACGGGCCAGGCATCGCTCATCTCGGCCCAGGGCGAGCTGCCCAAGCTGCCGCCGCTGGGCCATCCGTTCGGCATGGTCGAACTGCGCAGCGCCGACGGCGAAGTGGTCAGCATCGACTACGGCCACACGCCGCCCAACGTCGAGCGCGGCAAGGCCGTGCTGCTGGAAGACCTGCAGCTCACCGGCCTCAAGGACGAATCGGCCAAGGACGAAAAAGGCCGCCAGTTCAACTGCCCGCACTGCGGCGCGCCCGTGCAGGTGCAGCTGTCCACCTCCAAGAGCGTCACCTGTGGCTCGTGCGCCAGCATCATCAGCCTGGACAGCGGTGTGGGCGGCGAGCTGCGCTCGGCCGAGCAGGACGAGCCCGTGCAGCCCCTCATTCCGCTGGGCAGCAAGGGCCAGCTGCAGGGCGTGCACTGGCAGGTGGTGGGCTTTCAGCACCGCATGGGCCTGGAGCCCGGCGACGACGAGCATTTCGGCTGGAGCGAATACCTGCTCTACAACCAGAAGCGCGGTTTTGCCTTTCTGGTCGATTCCGAAGAAGGCTGGAGCATGGTGCGCCCCACCACGGGCGCGCCGCAGATGGCGGCCACGGGGCGCTCGGCCACCTACATGGGCACCAAGTACGACCTCAAGTACACCTACGAGGCCGAAACCACCTATGTGCTGGGCGAGTTCTACTGGCAGGTCACGCGCGGGCAGAAAACCACCAACCGCGACTTCGCCAGCGCCAAAGGCCTGCTCTCGATGGAGCAAAGCCCCAATGAGATCACCTGGTCGGCCGGCGACAAGCTCGCCAGCGACACGGTGGCCAAGGCCTTCAAGCTCGACGACAAGAAAGACGTGCTGCAGCGCGACGACCCGGGGCCCTTCGTGGCCAAGTCCGGGCTGGGCTGCGGCACCGTCATCCTCATCGCCATTGTCATCCTCATCCTGCTGTTGCTGCTCAGCCGCTGCAGCCGCTGCGACCCGCGGGTGGAGAACTGCTCGTCGTCCAGCTACCGCAGCTCGGGCGGCTCGTATGGCGGGTATTCGTCCGGCGGCAGCCACAAGTAGCCCCGGGTTGCCGCAAGCCCGGGGGGCGCCGGCAGTTTTGCAACCTTTCCCGCCAGCCTGTCTGGCGGCAACCTTTTCGTTCAAGGAGATCACATCATGATGGGAATCGAATGGCTCAGGCCCGCGGCGTTCCTCGGGTCCATCCTGTATGCGCTGATTGGCGTGGTCATCTTCTGGCTGTGCTTCGTCATCGTCGACAAGATCACGCCGTATGACCTGTGGCGCGAAATCGTCGAGAAGCAGAACCAGGCGCTGGGCCTGGTGGTGGCGGCGATGTGCCTGGGCATCAGCATCATCGTGGCGGCGGCGATCCACTGACGCACCTTGCCTGAAGCGGCGCTCCCCCCGGGGCCGCGCCGGTGACCGCCTTGCAATCCGACCTGAATTCCCCCGCCTCCCCGCCCGAGGCCATGGGCGCCCGCTCCGGCCCCCGCCCCATCGAGATCGCCCTGCTCACCAGCGTCTTCGTCGTGGCCGCCTGCGGCCTGCTGTACGAGCTGGCCGCGGGCGCGCTCGCGTCCTATGTGCTGGGCGACTCGGTGCTGCAGTTCTCCACCATCATCGGCACCTACCTGTTCGCCATGGGCGTGGGTTCGTGGCTGTCGCGCTACTTCGAGCGGCAGCTGCCGGCGCACTTCCTGCGCATCGAGCTGCTGGTGGCGCTGGTTGGCGGCGCGCTGCCGGCCACCCTGTTCCTGGCCAACGCCTACACGCCGGGCGCGTTCCGCTTCCTGCTGTACGGCATGGTGCTCATGGTGGGCACGCTGGTGGGGCTGGAGATCCCGCTGGTCATGCGCATCCTCAAGCGCAACGTGGCGCTCAAGGACCTGGTCTCGCAGGTGCTCACGTTCGACTACCTGGGCGCGCTGGCGGTGTCGCTGGCGTTCCCGCTGCTGCTGGTGCCGCACCTGGGGCTCATCCGCACGGGGCTGCTCTTCGGCCTGATGAACGCGGCCGTGGCGCTGTGGGCGGTGTGGCTGTTCCGGCATGAATTGCGGCGCCTGAAGGCGCACCTGGCGGCCTGCGTGATGGTGCTGGGCATCCTGCTGGCCGCCCTGGCGGGGGCCGAATACATCACCAGCGTGGCCGAGGACAAGTTCTACCAGGACCGCATCGTGTTCAGCACCGCATCGCCCTACCAGCGCATCGTGGTCACGCACGGGCGTGTGGGGCACCGGCTGTACCTCAACGGCAACCTGCAGTTCGCGCAGTCCGACGAGTACCGCTACCACGAGGCCCTGGTGCACCCCGCCATGTCGGCACACGGTGCGCCCAAACGCGTGGCGGTGCTGGGCGGTGGCGACGGCATGGCGGTGCGCGAGATCCTCAAGTACCCGTCGGTCGAGTCCGTGACGCTGGTCGAACTGGACCCGGCCATGACAAAGATCTTCAGCGAGAACCCCACGCTCGCGCGCCTGAACGGCAACGCCTTGCAGAACCCCAAGGTGAAGATCGTCAACACCGATGCCTTTGGCTGGCTGCAGGAGGGATCGGACACGTTTGATGTCATCGTGGTGGACTTTCCCGACCCCACCAATTTTTCCATCGGCAAGCTCTACACCAACAGCTTCTATGCGCTGCTGGACAAGCGCCTGGCGGCCAGCGGCTATGCGGTGGTGCAGACCACGTCGCCGCTGGTGGCGCGCCAGAGCTTCTGGACCGTGGTGCAGACCATCGAGTCCGTGGGCCTGCAGGCCGCGCCGTACCACGCCCATGTGCCCAGTTTTGGCGAATGGGGCTTCATCATCGCCAGCCGCAGGCCCTGGCGCCTGCCCGGGGCCTTGCCCGATGGCCTGCGGTTTCTGGGCACCGACTCGCTGCCCCTGCTGTTCGATTTTCCGCGCGACATGGCGCGGGTGCCCGCCGAGGTGAACCGGCTGTCCAACCAGGCGCTGGTGCACACGTACGAGCGCGAGTGGGGAAAACATTGAGAAGCCCCCCTGAGCCGCTTCGCGTCTTCCCCCCGCTCTCGCAGCGCTGCGCGCAGCGGGCAGGGGGACGCCCCCAGCGCACGCCAGCGAAGCGCCGCCAATGCGGCTTTGCGGCCCTTGCGCGGGGGCCGCTGGTCTGGGCCGCGCCGGTCGCAAGCCGCGCAGGCGTTGCGTACACCCGGAGACACTGACGCCATGCAACGTCGCCATTTCCTAGCCACCGCCGCCGCCTCGGCTGCCGCCGCGGTGCTCCTGCCGGGTTGCGACAAGGCCCCTCGCGTCTTGGAAGGCGGCTTCACCGGCATCGACATGGCGCGCGGCCACCAGCTGCGCGACTGGCTCAAGACCGGCTCCTGGCCCGCGCCGGCCGTGGTGCGGCGCGCGCAGGTCATCATCGCGGGCGGCGGCGTGGCGGGGCTGGCGGCGGCGCGGTCGCTGCGGCTGGCGGGCATCGCGGACTTCGCGCTGCTGGAGCTGGAGGACAGCGCGGGCGGCAACAGCCGGGGCGGGGCCGTGCAGGGCATTGCCTGCCCGCTGGGCGCGCACTACCTGCCGGTGCCCGGCGACGATGCGCGCGAAGTGCAGGACCTGCTGGAAGAGCTGGGCCTGCGCCAGCGCGTGGCCGGCCGCTGGCGCTACGACGAGCGCCACCTGTGCCACAGCCCGCAGGAGCGCCTGTTCTTCGAGGGCGCATGGCAGGAAGGCCTGCTGCCGGTGCAGGGCGTGGACGATGCAACCCTGGCCCAGTACCGCCGCTTCGCGCAGGCCGTGGCGCAGCAGTCCAAGGCCGCGCGCTTCACCATGCCGGTGCTCAAGTCGCTGGACGCCAGAAAGCCCCTGGCACCCGCGCACCAGGCGCTGGATGCGGTGACGTTCGACGCTTGGCTGCAGCAGCAGGAGCTGGACGATCCGCACCTGCGCTGGTACCTCGACTACTGCTGCCGCGACGACTACGGCGCGGGCACCGCGCATGTGTCGGCATGGGCGGGCATCCACTACTTTGCGAGCCGCCATGGTTTTCACGCCCCGGGCGAGGCCGCGGACGAGGCACGCGAAAGCGTGCTCACCTGGCCGCAGGGCAATGGCTGGATCACCCAGCGCCTGGCGGCCCCGCTGCAGAACAGTGCCCAAGGTGGCGGCCAGCTGCGCGCCGCCACCAGCGTATTGCGCATCACCGAGAACCGCCACGGCGTGGAGGTGGATGCCTTCAACCACGCCACCGACAGCGTGGAGCGCTGGCAGGCGCCGCGCTGCATCGTGGCGCTGCCGGTGTTCATGGCGGCGCGCGTGGTGCAAAACCCGCCCGCGTTCCTCACCGGCGCCGCAAGGCGCCTGGGCTGGGCGCCCTGGCTCGTGGCCAACATCCACATCGACAGTGCCCTGACCGACAGGCCCGGCGCCGCCCCCGCCTGGGACAACGTTCTGTACGCCGACCCCACGGCGGGCGGCCTGGGCTACGTGAACGCCGGACACCAGCGCCTGGACGCGCGTGCCGTGCTCGCGGGGCCCACGGTGCTGACCTACTACCAGGCGCTGGGCGATGCTCCCGACGGCCGCCAGCACCTCGCCACCCAGCCCTGGCAGCACTGGGCCGATCCGATCCTGGCCGCGCTGGCGGTGCCCCACCCCGACCTGCGCCAGCGCGCCACGCGCGTGGACATCACGCGCTACGGCCACGCCATGGCCATCCCCACGCCCGGGATGCTCGGCTTTTTAAGTCAGATTGGCCTCCAGCGCTTACCAGAAAAGCGCAGGCAGCTATCAAATGGTGAGCAAACGCCCTGGATTCCCACCCCCGCCACGGCGCGGCTGGCGTTCGCGCACAGCGACTGGTCGGGCTACTCGGTGTTCGAAGAGGCCTTCACGCGCGGGCACGGCGCGGGGCTGGTGGCGGCGGGCTGACCCCGATGGCTGGGCCTGAACTGCACATCCACGTGGCGCAGCAGCGATTGCACCTGGTGGTGGCCGGGGCCATCGAGCGCAGCTACCCGGTATCGACCGCCCTGAACGGCGTGGGCGAACGCAAGGGCAGCGGCTGCACCCCGCGCGGCCAGCACCGCGTGCGCGCCAAGGTGGGCGCGGGCTGCGCGCCGGGCACGGTGTTCGTCGGGCGGCGGGCCACCGGCGAGATCTATTCGCCCGCGCTGGCGGCACGGCACCCGGGGCGCGACTGGATCCTGTGCCGCATCCTCTGGCTGGCCGGCTGCGAACCCGGCGTGAACCGGGGCGGCGCGGTGGACACGCTGCGCCGCTTCATCTACATCCATGGCTGCCCGGAGGGATCGCCCCTCGGGGTGCCCGCCTCGCACGGCTGCGTGCGCATGGCCAATGCCGACGTGATGGACCTGTTCGACCGGGTCGCCGTCGGCACGCTGGTGCGCATCGAGGAGGGCGCCGCCTCCTGACAGGGGGCGGGCGCCATGACACCAGGCCCCACCCTTGCCAGGGGCGGCGCCCTCCGCGGTGTCAGCCGTCGATGGGGGTGCGGGGGGTGTCCAGCGTGAGCTGGTAGAACGCCGCATCCAGCCACCGCCCAAACTTGAAACCCACCTGGGGCATCGTGCCCGTGTGCACGAACCCCAGCTGCTGGTGCAGCCGGATGCTGCCTGCGTTCGCCGCGTCGATGCACCCCACGATGGCGTGGATGTCGGCGGCCTTCGCCCGCTCGATCAAGGCCCGCATCAGCCAGGCGCCCAGTCCGCGGCCCCGGCAGTCCTTGTGGACATAGACACTGTGCTCGACCGTGTACTTGTAGGCCGGAAACGCGCGGAATGTGCCCCACGAGGCAAAGCCCAGCAGCCTGCCCTGGGCATCGGCGGCCCCCAGCACCGGGAATCCGCCGGCCCGCTTGGCGGCGAACCAGCTGGCCATGGCCGACGGCGGGCGGGGCACATAGTCATACAGCGCCGTCGAGGTCACGATGGCATCGTTGAGGATGTCCAGAATGGCGCTGGCATGCGCTGGCTCGGTGCAGTCGATGAGATGGACGTCGGGAGAGGGCGTGGTGGTGGAGTTCATGGTGGCGGAGATGGACAAAGTGGCGGGAATCCGGTCAGCGGTGGCCGTGGGTGGCCACATCGCAGAGAGCGACCAGGTAGTGGGCCTCCTGGTCGGCGGGATTGGAAAAGACCAGGGGCTCCGTGAGCCGCACGGCCAGGCAGTCGCCCTTGCGCAGCACATGGAGCGTGTCTCCCTGCGAGATCTCCATGCGGCCTTTGAGCACCCACACCTGCTGGTGCAGCGAGCCGTCCAGCCGGCCGCCCTCGTAGGCCACGCGCGCGCCGGCGGGAAACCGCACCTCCGCCAGCTGCAGCGGCGAGGGCCACGCGGGGGGCGACACCTGCTTTCTCACATAGCCGGACTGCGGGTCCACCCACTCCACCTGGTCGCCATGCCGCACCAGCGGAGCGGCCCGCGCCGGGGTGGGCGGCGCCTCGCCGAACAGTTCGCCCAGCGACACGCCCAGCGCCGATGCCAGGCGGTCGAGCACCACCGCCGTCGGGTTGGTCTGGCCCCGTTCGATCACGGAGATCATTGAGCGGCTCACGCCGGAACGGGCGGCCAGGCTGTCGAGGCTGTCGTTGCGCGACGCACGCAGCCCATGGATGCGGCGGCCAATCCTGGCGCTGATGTCCTCGGCGGAGAGGGGCATTGGATTTCCATCAAATGGGATTTTGTCCATCATATTGGATTTTTAGCCGCGTCGGACCACCCGCCCGCACGGCAAGGGGGGTGTCGAGGTTTTCCGGTGCGTAGAAAAGAACGCGCGTGTGCCCTCCGTCACTTCCCTGTCACACCGCCCCGGCATCGTCCGCCTTTTGTTTCTTCAAAGTCGACGCATGTTTCACCTCTCACGCATTGCTGCTGGCGCCACCTTGGCCTGCGCTGCCCTGGTTCCTTCCCACGCCCAGCAGGCCTACCCCGCCACGCTGGCGGGCCACGCCGTGCTGCCGGCCTTCACGCTGATCGCCGCGCCCAAGGACGCCCCGCAGGACCTGCAGGTCAGCGGCAAGTTCACCACCCCGCGCCGCGTGGAGGCCGTGGGCACCGTGATGGGCCAGTCGGGCGGGCGCGACACCGGCGTGTCCGTGCCCTTCAGGGGCCAGCCCATCCAGGGCCATTCGGGCATCAAGCGCATGGCCGACGGCTCGTTCTGGATCCTCACCGACAACGGCGCGGGCGCCAAGGCCAATTCGCCGGATTTCATGCTCTACCTCAACCACTACGCCGTGGACTTCAAGAGCGGCCAGTTCAACCGGATCAAGACCGTGTTCCTGCACGACCCGGACAAGAAGGTGCCGTTTCGCATCACGCACGAAGGCACGGAACAGCGCTACCTGACCGGTGCCGACTTCGACCCCGAGAGCTTCCAGTTCGCGGGCGGCGCGCTGTGGATCGGCGACGAGTTCGGTCCCTCCCTCATCAAGGCCGACCTGAACGGCAAGGTGCTGGGTGTGTTCGAGACCAAGGTGGACGGCAAGGTGGTGCGCTCGCCCGACGCCCCCGGCGTGCTGATGCCCGGCGCGCCGGACGCCAAGCCCACGCCGTTCGAGGTCAAGCGCTCCAAGGGCTACGAAGGCATGGCCGCGTCCAGGGACGGCAGCAAGCTCTATGCGCTGCTGGAAGGCGCGCTGTGGAACGATGAGGCCAAGGCGTATGAGAACGTGGGCGGCAGGCAGTACCTGCGCGTGCTGGAGTTCGATGTGAAGAGCGAGCAGTGGACGGGCCGCCACTGGAAGTACGTGCTGGAGGCCAACCACCACGCGATCGGCGACTTCAACATGATCGACAGCACCACGGGTTTGATCATCGAACGCGACAACGGCGAAGGCACAGCCGACAAGGCCTGCCCGGAAGGCCACAAGCGCACCGACTGCTTCCACGACCTCGCCAAGTTCAAGCGCGTCTACAAGGTCGAGATGAGCGACGCCAACGTGGGCGGCGAGATCCGCAAGGTGGGCTACATCGACCTGATGAACATCCAGGACCCGCAGCGCCTGGCCCGGAAGCCGCTGAACAACGGCGTGCTCACCTTCCCGTTCTTCACCATCGAGAACGTGGACGTGGTGGACGGCACGCACATCGTCGTGGGCAACGACAACAACCTGCCCTTCAGCAGCAGCCGCGAGCCGAACAAGGCCGATGACAACGAGCTGGTGCTGCTGGAAGTGGGCGAACTGCTGCGGGCCAGGTAGGGGCAAGCCGGTCGGCGCATGCCGGGAGCGGGCCGATGATGCCTTGGCGCCCCGGCCCGCGCACCCCGCCCTGCGCTGCGTTACGTTGAGCGGCCGATCAGGGGCCGGAGAGGCGGGTGGCGCTGATCGATGAATCGCCACCAGCTATCCAAAGAGGAGCGAGTGACGCGGCTTCGCCGCGGGCCCGCCTGCCCGCCCGCTGGCGCTCAGTGCGCCGCGTCCATGCGCAGCTTGTACGCCACGCCATCGCGTCCGGGGTCGGCGCCGCCGTGCAGGCCGTCGGGCTGCACCTGCACGCCGTGAACCCAGCCAATGGTGTAGTTGTAGGGGTTGCGGCCGACCGCGTAGCCCTGGGCTTCGAGCGCGCGCGTGGTGTGGCGCGGGATGCGGTTGCACACGTCGATGGCGTTGCTGGTGGACGAAAACCGCGGCGCCGACACGGCGGCCTGCATCTCCGTGCCGTGGTCGATCACGTTGAGCAGCACCTGCAGCACGCCCATGGCGATCTGCGTTCCACCCGGTGCGCCCAGCACGATGTCCAGCCCGCCGTCCTTGAACGTCATGGTGGGGCAGGACGACGTGAAGCGGCTCTTGCCCGGCTGGATGCTGCCCGCACGGCCCGGGCGCGGGTCGAACACGCCCATGCAGCCGTTGTACAGGAAGCCCATGCCCGGCGTGATGATGCCCGAGGGCATGGCCAGCGAGTGCGTCATCGACACGGCGTTGCCGTCCGCATCGACCACGCTCAGGTGCGTGGTGTCGCGTGGCACGGGCGCGCCGGGGTTCACGCGCTCCACGCTGAAGCGCTGGCCCGCGCGGATCTGTTCGGCCGCCTCGCGGGCCATGTCCTTGGACAGGAGCTTGTCGAGCGGCACGTCGAAGAATTTCGGATCGCCGATGCAGCGGTCCTTGTCGGCCGTCGCCTTCTTCATCGCCTCGCACACCAGCCGGATGTATTCGGGGCTGTTGTGCTCCATGCCGCGCAGCTCGAAGTGCTCCAGGATGTTGAGCATCTCCAGCAGCATGGCGCCGCCGCCGGGGGGCTGGTTGGTGGTGACGGTGCGGTCGCGGTAGCTGCCCACCAGCGGCGGGTTGCGCGTGACCTCGTACCGGGCCAGGTCCTCGAGCGTGATCAACGCGCCCAGCGACTGCAGGTGCGCGATCATCTTCTGGGCCAGATCGCCCCGGTAGAACGGCTGCGAGCCTTCTTCGGCGATCTGGCGCAGCACGCTGGCCATGCCAACGTTCCGCAGCGGCGTGCCGATGGGCTTGGGGCGGCCATCGGGGCGGCAGTACAGGTTGCGGCTGTCCTCGCAGTACTGCAGCCGCTCCAGGTTGCCGACGCGGCCCATGGCGGGCTCGTCGATCCAGAAGGCGTGCATGCCGGGGCGCACAAAGAAACCGTCCGAGGCCCAGCGGATCGCGGGCTCCACCACCTGCTTCCACGGCAGGCGGCCATGCGCCTGGTGCATGGCTTCCAGGCCCTTGAGCGTGGCGGGTGTGCCAATCGACTGGGGGCCGATGTCGTTGACGCGGCCTGTCAAGATGAAGCCGAAGCCGTCCTTGGTCTCGCCTTCGAGCAGGTGCTCCCACATGTTCTCCCGGGCTGCCAGCGGCGCGGGCGAGTGGAAGTCGAAATACTCATGCACCCGGGCGCCGGGCAGGTACACGGCGGCCGTGCCAAAGCCCGCAATGCCGCACATCAGCGGATCGACCACCGTCTGGGCCAGGGCGCAGGCGACCGCCGCATCCACGGCATTGCCGCCGGCGCGCAGGATGTCGATACCGGATTCGGCGGCCTCGGGCTGCGGGCAGACCACCATGGCTTCTTTTTTCATAGCATTCAAGGGCGAACCCCGTGCGGCATCAGTGACACGGCACGGGTGGATGGAGGGAGGGGCTTGCGGGGCGCGGGCTTACTTGGCGCTGAGGTTCAGCTTTTCGAGCGTGGGGCCCCAGGCCTTGGCGTCGCGCACCGTGGTTTCCATGACCAGCGACGCAGGCCCGGACACGGCGATCACGCCCATGGTCTTGAGCTTGGCCTGCACTTCGGGGCTCTTGTGGAAGCTTTCCGTGGCCTTGTTGAGCTTGTCCACGATGTCGGCCGGCGTGCCGGCGCGCGCCACCACGGCGCTCCATCCCAGGGAGTCAAAACCCTTCACGCCCAGCTCGCCCAGGGTGGGCACATCGGGCAGCTCGGGTGCGCGCTGGGGGGACAGCACGGCCAGCGCATTGAGTTTCTTGGCCTTGATGTGCGGCAACGCTGTGCCATACACCACGCCCATCAGTTCGGTCTGCCCGCCCATGGTGGCCATGACGCCGTCCGCTTCGCCCTTGTAGGGGATGTGGGTCATCGAAATGCCCAGCGCTTCATTCACCAGTTCCACGGCGAGGTGGGTGGAATTGCCCAGTCCGGCGGACGCGAAGTTGAGCTTGCCGGGGGCCGCCTTGGCCTTCTCCGTCAGGTCTTTCAGCGTCTTGATGCCCGTGGCGGGATTGGCCGACAGCACGATCGGCACGGTGGTCAGCATGGCCACGCCCGTGAAATCCTTCTCGGGGTTGTAGGGCAGGGGTTTGTAGGTGAACTGGTTGAGCACCATGAGCGACACGCTGCCGTACAGCAGGGTGTAGCCGTCGGCGGGGGCGCTCAGCGCGTTCTGTGCGGCAATGAGCCCCCCTGCGCCGGGCTTGTTTTCCACCACGATGGTGCCGCCCAGGGCCTTGCCGGCATGTTCTGCCCACAGGCGCGCGATCGTGTCGGAGCTGCCGCCCGCCGCCTGCGAGACCACCAGGCGCACGGGACGGTTTGGGTAGGCGCCTTGCGCATGCGCGGCGGTGGCCGTGGCGGCTGCGGCAGCGACGCCCATCAGTAGCCTGGAGACGTTGTTGATTGTGTTGAACACGGTGACCTCGACGGGGAAGTTACAGAAAAGATGAGCACATTGTCATGACGAATACTGCTGATTGCCTAGTGAAAAGGCAGAATGGGGCCATGAGGATTTGTTCATGATTGATCGTTCGGAAGGCACGTCCTGGGCGCGGCGCATCAAGGTCCGGCACCTGGAGTCGTTCCTGGTGCTGGACGAGGCGGGCACGCTCACGCTGGCGGCGGCGCGGCTGCACATGACGCAGTCGGCCATGTCGCACTGGCTGGCCGAGATGGAGGGCGTGGTGGGCTCGGCGCTCGTGGTGCGCGGGCGCAAGGTGCAGCTCACGCCCGCCGGGCACCTGCTCAAGCGGCTGGCCATCAACGTGCTGGGCGACATTGCCCGCACGGGCCGGGAGATGCACGCCATGGCCGAGGGACGCGTGCCGCGCCTGAACGTGGGCAGTGTCTGGGCGGGTATCGCCGGCGGCCTGCCCGAGGCCGTGAGCGCCTTTCAGCAGGACCATGCCGATGTGGCCGTGTCGATCCACGACGGGCCGTTCGACCATCTGCTCAAGGGGCTGGAGACGGGCGCGCTCGATGCCGTGATCGGCGTGCTCGATGCGCGGGCCCACCGGCCGGGGCTGGACCACCAGGTCCTGTTTGACGACCAGGTGGCCGTCGTCATCGGGCACGGCAGCAAGTACTGGTCGCGCAGCGCGGGGCTGGGCTTCGCGGACGTGCTGCACGAAAACTGGGTCATGCCGCCCAGCGGCACGCTGACGCGCATCCAGATGGATGCCTACCTGATCGCGCAGGAGGCCTCATGGCTGGTGCCGAAGGCCGAGACGGCGTCGCTGGCCATGATGCAGGCGCTGTTGCACAAGGGCGACTATGTGGGCGTGTGTTCGGAATCCATGGCCGACTACATGGCGTCGCTGGGGCTGTTCAGGAAGATCGCCATCGACTCCAGCATCCGCTTCGGGCCCATCACCGTGGTCTGGCACCGCGAGCGTGTCTCGGCCACGCTCATGGACTTTGTCGGCTGCCTGGTGGGCCACGCGCGGCGTGCGCCCCCGCTGGCGCACAGCCCGTAGGCGCGGCGGGACCGCGCCGCCCCGGCGCGCGGGGCCGGGTGGCAAAATTGAAGGCCCTCCCCTCTGCCACCTACCCGGAAACCGCGCCATGTTCACAGGCATCGTCCAAGCCACGGCAGGCATTGCCGCCATCCACGATCGCGCAGGCCTGCGCACCTTCACGCTCGACTTCCCGGAAGGCTTCTGCCAGGACCTCGCCATCGGCGCCAGCGTGTCCACCGACGGCGTGTGCCTCACGGTGACGGAAATCCTCTCGCCCACGCAGGCCAGCTTCGACGTGATGCTGCAGAGCCTGAACATCACCACGCTGGGCGGCTACCAGCAGGGCGACCGCGTGAACGTGGAACGCGCGGCCAAGGACGGCGCCGAGATCGGCGGCCACCCGCTGTCGGGCCATGTGGATTTCACCGGCACGCTCATCGAGCGCCGCGAGTTCGACAACAACCTGGTGTGGCGCGTGGCCGTGCCCGAGGCGTTTCGCCGCTACATCTTTGCCAAGGGCTACATCGCCATCCACGGCGCGAGCCTCACGGTGGCCGAGGTGAACCGGCAGGAGGGCTGGTTCGAGATCTGGATGATTCCCGAAACGCGCCGTGCGACGGTGTTTGAACACAAGAAGGTGGGCGACCCGCTCAACATCGAGATCGAGCGCAGCACCCAGGTGGTGGTGGACACGGTGCGCGAGGCCGTGCAGGAAAGCCTGGGCCGGCTGCAGCCGGTGCTGGAAGCCCTGCTCAGGGAAAAGGGCCTGTCGCTCGACGACTTCGTGCAGCCGCCGGTGTTGCCGCATTGAATGGAACACATCCGGGCCCCTGGCGTGGTGGCCCCTTCCGATGATCCGATGACGAGGGTGCGCCCCCTGGTCGTCGCCGACCTGCCTGGCCTGCTCGCGGTGCAGCTGGCCTGCTATGGCGCGGGCTTCGTGGAGAGCGGCGAGGTCTTCGCGGCCCGCCTGGCCAGCCCGGCCAACTGCTCGCTGGTGCTGGAGCGCGCGGGCGTGGTGTGCGCCTATCTGGCGGCCTACCGGTCGGCGATGGGCAAGGTGACGCCGCTGCATGGCGGCTTCGAGGCCGTGCCGCAGCCCGATACGCTCTACCTGCACGACATGGCCGTGCTGCCCGCCTGCGCGGGCCAGGGTCTGGCCCGCGCGCTGCTGCAGCCGATGTGGGAAGAGGCCCGGGGCCAGGGCCTGCGGCACACGGCGCTGGTGTCGGTGCAGGGCTCGCAGGCGTACTGGGAGCGGCAAGGCTATGCCGTGCAACCCCTGGCCGATGCGGCGCAGCGCGAACGGCTGGCGAGCTATGGAGACGGCGCGGTCTACATGGTGCGTGCACTCGCTCCCTGACCGGCGCTCCCCTGCGCCATGACCCAGTCGCGAAAGCGGCGCAGCGCGGGGTCGATCAGGGCTTCGGGCCGGTACACCAGCTGGTAGGCCAGCGGCGCCGGAAGGGGCTTGCAGTGCACGCAGACCAGCTCGCGCGCGTCCAGCTCCTGCTGCACGAGCGCACGCCTTGCCAGCGCAAACCCCCGCCCGGCCACGGCGGCCTCGATGGCCGCGTTGGAATGCGCGAACACCACGCCGCCGTCGCAATCCACGCCCGCCACGCCGTGCGCCTCGCACCACAGGCGCCAGTCGCCACGGTGCTCGTCGTGCAGCAGCCGGGCGCTGGTGATGTCGGCCACGCGCGCCGACCGGCGCGGCGCGAGCAGGCGCGGGCTGCACACGGGCACCAGGTCGTCGGCCACCAGCACCTCGGAGCGCAGGCCGGTGTATGCACCCTGCCCATGGCGCACGGCAAAGTGCACGCCTTCGGCCGCGAGGTCCACCGCGCGGTTGGTCGTGCCCACGTGCACGTCCATGTCCGGATGCTGCTGCAAGAAGCCATGCAGGCGCGGCACCAGCCACTGCACGGCGAAACCCGGTGTGCAGCTCACCAGCACCACGTGCCGCCGGTTCGTCGACGCGATGCGCGAGGTGGCATGCCCGATCAGGGCCAGGCCCTCGGCACAGGCCACCTGGTAGTCGCGCCCGGCCGCCGTGAGCGTCAGGCCGCGCGGCTGGCGCTCGAACAGCGCGCAGCCGAGGAACTCCTCGAGCTTGCGCACCTGCTGCGAGACGGCGCCGGGCGTGACATGCAGCTCCTCGGCCGCGCGCCGCACGCTGGCGTGGCGGGCCGTGGCCTCGAAGAAGCGGACGGCGATCAGGGGCGGCAGGCGCATGGTGCTTGTATAGCGTGGCTAAACGGGTGTGCAGGATAAATGGTTTGCCGCCACGGCACCATGCCCCGAAGATGCCGGGCATGAACCTCCCCAGCCTGCTCCGTCTTTTCGCCCTGGCCGCCCTGTGGGGCGGCAGCTTTCTCTTCATGCGCATCGCCGCGCCGGTGTGGGGGGCGGTGCCCACCGCGTTCGGCCGCGTGGTGCTGGGCGCGGCGGGGCTGCTCGCGCTGCTGGCGGTGGTGCGGCTGCGGCCCGCGTTCGGGGGCAAGCTGGGCGCCGCGCTGGTGCTGGGCGCCATCAATTCGGGCATACCGTTCCTGATGTTCGCGCTGGCCGCGCGCGTGCTGCCAGCGGGCTACAGCGCCATCCTCAATGCCACCACGCCGCTCATGGGCGTGGTGATCGGTGCGCTGGCATTCGGCGAGCGCCTCACGCCCGCCCGCGTGGGCGGCGTGCTGCTGGGCATGGCGGGCGTGGCGGTGCTCGCGCAGGCGGGGCCGGTGGCGCTCAGCGCGCCGGTGCTGGGCGGCATCGCCGCCTGCCTGGTGGCCACGGCCTGCTACGGCCTGGCGGGCTTTCTCACGCGGCGCTGGATCACGCAGCGCGGCGGGCTCGACAGCCGCCTGGTGGCGCTGGGCAGCCAGTGGGGGGCCGTGCTCGCGCTGGCGCCGTTCGCCCTGTGGGAGGCGGCGCACCAGCCGGTGGCCACCTGGCTCGCGGCCGGCCCCGCCGTCTGGGGCGCGATGCTGGCGCTGGGCCTGCTGTGCACCTCGGCCGCCTACGTGCTGTATTTCCGGCTCATCGCCGACGTGGGGCCCGTCAAGGCGCTCACCGTGACCTTCTTGATCCCGCTGTTCGGCGTGGCCTGGGGTTGGCTGGTGCTGGGCGAGGTGGCCACGCTGGCGCACGCCGCCGGCGGCGTGCTGATCGCGCTGGCGCTGTGGCTGGTGCTGCGGCCCGCACCGGCCCCGCAGCGCTGAGCGCGGGACGGCGCTGCGAAGGGCGATGCCGGCCGCGGCAGCGCGCGTCATGGCCCGTGGTCATAATGCGCGCCATGCCCCACCGCTGGAAACCCAACGTCACCGTGGCCGCCCTCATCGAGCGCGATGGCCGTTTTTTGCTGGTCGAGGAAGAGACGACCGACGGTCTCAAGCTCAACAACCCCGCCGGCCACCTGGACCCGGGCGAATCGCCCATCCAGGCCTGCGCGCGCGAGGTGCTGGAAGAGACGGCCCATGATTTCGTGCCCACGGCGCTCGTGGGGGTGTACATGAACCGGTTCACCAAGACGCGCACGGGCGACGACATCACCTACATGCGCTTTGCGTTCGCCGGCAGCCTGGGCACGCACCATGCGTGGCGCCCGCTGGACGCGGGCATCGTGCGTTCGGTCTGGATGACGCTGGACGAGATCAGGTCCTGCGCCGACCGCCACCGCACGCCTCTGGTGCTGCAGTGCATCCAGGACTACCTGGCCGGGCAGCGCTTTCCGCTGGACTTGATCCATACCGACCCCAGCGTGCTGCAGATGCCGGACACGGCGCGGCCCTGAGGCCCGGGACTGCCGCATCCTCTTCACCGGCGTGCCCACGGGACGCCGTGCAGTGCCTCAAGGGAGTGATTCTTCCCCCCTCTACTCCGCCGTGAGCTTGCGCTCCTTGATGATGGTGGCCCACTGGGTCGATTCCTTCTTCATGAAGGCCGTGAGTTCGGCGCGCGTGGTGGGCTGGGGCGTGAGGCCATGCTTGTTGAGCGCCTCTTTCACGCCCGCGTCGTTCAGCACCTTCACGATCTCCTGGTTCCAGCGTTCCAGCAGCGGCACCGGCGTTTTCCCCGGCGCCACGAAGGCGTACCAGTTGAGCGCCTCGAAGCCGGGAAAGCCCGATTCCGCCACGGTGGGGATATTGGGCAGATAGGCCGGCCGCGTGAGGCCCGTGGTGGCCAGCGGGATCAGCTTGCCCGTTTCGACATGCGGCAGCGCGGTGGGGGGCGCGGCAAAGTACGAGGTGACGCGTTCGCCCAGCAAATCCTGCAAGGCGGGTGCCCCGCCCTTGTAGGGCACATGGGTCATGTCGATGCCCGCGCGCTGGTTGAACAATTCGCCCGCCAGGTGGGATGCCGAGCCCGCGCCCGTGGAGGCGAAGTCCACGCTGCCGGGCTTCTTCCTGGACAGCTGCACGAATTCTGCGAGCGTCTTCGCGCCCGCAGCCTTGTGCACCACCAGCACGTTCGGAAAGTTCACCCCGCCCGACACTGCCGCCAGGTCCTTGAACGGGTCGTAGGGAAGCTTCATCAGGTGCGGCGCGATGGTGAGCGGCCCCACCGAGCCCAGCAGCAGCACCGTGCCGTCCGGCGCCGCATTGGCCACGAACTGGTGTGCGATGTTGCCGCCCGCCCCGCCCTTGTTGTCCACCACCACCGACTGGCCGATGTTCTCGGAGAGCTTCTTGGCGATCAGGCGGGCGGCCGCATCGGCCGCGCCGCCCGCGGCAAAGCCCACGACCAGGGTGACGGGCTTCTTGGGCGGAAAGTCTTGCGCGGCGGCGCCGAAGGCCAGGGGCAGGATTGCCAGCGCCAGGGCGCATTGCAGCAGGGTTCGTTTGGGGGTCATGGGGTCTCCTTCATCGTGGGTTGTGTGGTGTCAGTGAATCAATCAGCGCCCAGCCCGATGGGGTTGGGCTGGCGCTTTTCCACCGCATGGCGCAGCAGCGATGCGGTGCGGAAAATGCCGTGCGCGAACTTGCCGTAGGGCAGGGTGGCGAACAGCGCCATCACCGCGCCCAGGTGCAGGCACAGCAGCAGCGGCAGGGCGGGCGTGCCGCGCGCGGCCCAGAGCAGCAGGCCGCTGGTGGCGGTGAGGAACAGCAGCGCGATGAAGGCGCGGTCCATGGGCTTTTGCGCGGCGTCGCCATGCTGTGGGTGACGGCGCAGGTTCAAGCGCCACAGGCCCGCCGTGCCGATGGCAAGGCTGATGCCGCCCACGCCGCCCAGCAGCTTGGGCAGGCTGGGCAGGTCGTACGGTGCGGGCGCGCCCAGCAGGTAGTGGTACAGCGTGGCGACGCTGGTGGCGGCAAAGCACAGCATGAAGCCGTAGAACGTGAGGTGGTGAAACCGCCGGCGCGACAGGGTGTAGGCATCGTCCTCGTTGTGGCAGCCGTCGCCATGGCCGCCGTCCAGGTATTTGAGGCGCAGCACCGCGTTGGCGGCCTCGGCCGTGGCGGGCGCGCTCAGTGGCGCGCCGCTGGTGGCGGGCGTGATATCGCGCCAGAAGCGGCGCACGCCCAGGCCCAGCGCCAGCGTGGCGAACAGGAACACCGGCGCGAACAGGCCCACCAGCAGGTTGTGCGGAAAGATGCCGTAGAAGCCACCCACGGGCGACTGCCACAGCGCACCCAGGCCCTGGCCATGCAGCGCTACGGCCAGCACCATGAACAGCGTGAGGCCTGCCACCAGGGCCAGTGCCAGGGTCAGCCCGTTGCGCTGGTAGAGCGCACCGAGCGCCGGGGGCCAGGCGTAGTCGGTGTAGGTCTGCCCCCGCACCTGGGCCATGGCCTGCGGTACGTTCACCGCAAATTCATGCGGCGGCGCGTATTGGCAGGCGTGCAGGCAGGCACCGCAGTTGTGGCACAGGTTGGCAATGAAGTGGATGTCGGCCTTGCCAAACTCCAGCCGCCGCGTCATGGCGGGGAAGACGGCGCAAAAGCCCTCGCAGTAGCGGCAGGCGTTGCAGATCTGCAGCTGGCGCGCCACTTCGGTTTCGGGGGCCGACAGCACGATGTTGCCGTTCGCCAGCGCCCGGGCGTCGCGCGTCAGGGCTTCAAGCGTTTGCATCACTAACTCCTGTTTTCATAGCTGCTGGCGCTTTGTGGATAAGCACTGGAGCCTGTTTGGATGCCAAAGCGGCCTGTGTTCCCGCGATGCGCCCGAAGGCCGTGCCGATGCTCATGCCCACCCCGGCCGTGTAGCCCTTGCCCAGCACGTTGCCGGCCATCATTTCGCCGGCCACGAACAGATTGGGGCTGGGCACGTCGCCGAAGCGCACGGCGGCGGTGTCGTCGGTGTGCAGGCCCAGGTAGGTGAAGGTCACGCCGGGCCTGAGCGCGTAGCCGTAGAACGGGCCGGTGGCGATGGGCCGCGCCCAGTGGGTCTTGGCGGGCGCGATGCCCTCGGTGTGGCAGTCGTCCAGCGTGGTGTGGTCGAAGGTGCCCACGCGGCAGGCGGCGTTGTAGCTGTCCAGCGTGCGCATGAAGCGGTCCACGGGCAGGCCGAGCTTTGCGGCCAGCTCGGGCAGGGTGTCGGCCTTCACGCCCGGGAACACGGGCGGCATGAAGCGGCCGATGGCCTGGCTGTCGATGACCGAGTAGCCGATCTGCCCCGGCTGCTGCGCCACCAGGCGGCCCCAGATCGCGTAGCGCTTGGGCCAGAAGTCCTCGCCCTCGTCGTAGAAACGCTCGCCATCGCGGTTGACCACCATGCCCAGCGAAACGCAGTCGATGCGCGTGCAGATGCCGCCGTCGTACAGTGGCGCGCGCGCGTCGATGGCCACCATGTGCGCCTGCGTGGGGTCGCCGATGCGGTCGGCGCCGTGGTCGTCGAGCAGGTGGCGCAGCAGCACGCCCCGGTTGTAGGCCGTGCCGCGGATGAGGAAGTTGTCCGACGGCCACTCGCCGCGTTCGTTCTGGCCCCAGGCCTCGCGCAGCCATTCGCGGTTGGACTCGAACCCGCCCGCCGCGAGCACGCAGCTCTTGGCCGTGATGCGCTCGCCGCCGGCCAGGTGCGCCGCGACGAAGCGGCCGTTGTCGATGTCCAGGCGCTCCACCGGGGCTTCGTAGCGCACCCGCACGCCCAGCGCCTCGGCGCTGCGGTAGTAGGCATTGACCAGCGCCTTGCCCCCGCCCATGAAGAACGCGTTGGTGCGCGCCACGTGCAGCGTGCCGGCCAACGCGGGCTGAAAGTGCACGCCGTGGCGGCGCATCCAGGGCCGGCAGGTGCTCGACTTGCGGATCACCAGGCGCGCCAGGTGTTCGTTGGTGAGGCCGCCCGTCACCTTGAGCAGGTCTTGCCAGAACTCTTCTTCGGGGTAGGCGCCGACCAGCACGTCCTGCGGCGCGTCGTGCATGCAGCGCAGGTTGCGGGTGTGGGCCGAGTTGCCGCCGCGCCAGGCGCGTGGGGCCGATTCGAGCAACAGCACGCTGGCGCCCGCCTCGCGCGCCATCAGGGCGGCGCACAGGGCGGCATTGCCGCCGCCGATGACGAGCACATCAACCACAGCGTCGCCGCTCATGGCCGGTAGCTCCAGGCCATGCGCTGTGCGTGGGGGAATGAAGAAGGGGTTTTGGGGCCCATGGGGTGTCTCCTGGCGAGGTCGCCGTGTCGTTCATCGTGGTGACGGCGACTGTAGGGAGACGTGGGCCCTCCGTGCAGCAGGCTCAGGTCATGGGGGTATCACGGATCGAGATGGCAGCGCGTGGCAGGTTCAGGCGGGCGCGCCCTCGCCACCGATCCATGTCGTTCCGAACCACTGGCCGGTGGCCACGAGTTGGCGCACGCAGTCGGCCACCACCACGCGCGTGGCCAGCGCGGCGGGCGAGAGCTCTTCATCGGGCAGGCTGCACAGCAGGTTGACGCGGCGCGCGGGCGCGTCGGTCAGGCGCGCGCACTGGAAGCGCAGGGCGGCATCCGGGTAGCGGCCCATGGCGGCCCAGGGCTGCACGGTGGAGCCCAGGCCCGCGTCCACGGCGGCCATCACCATGGCGAGCGAGTCCACCTCCAGCACCACGTGCGGCGCCACGCGGTCGCGCGCGAAGGCGGTGTCCAGCGTGCTGCGCAGGCCGTGCGGGCCGGTGGGCAGGATCAGGGGTTCATGGACCAGTTCGGCCACCGTCAGGGTCTCGGGCAGCTGCCGGCCGCCGGGGTTGCCGGGGCCGCTGCGCGCGCAGATGAGGAACAGGTCTTCCTCGAGCAAAGGCGCCATCTCCCAGCGGCGCGCGCCGCTGGCCTGGCGCGCTTGGTGCAGGCGGGTGTCGAACAGCACGGCCAGGTCCAGCTCGCGCGCGTTGAGCATGGCCGTGAGGTGGCCCGACATGCTCTCGACCATGTGCAGCCGCACGTCGGGGTAGCGCGCGCGCATGGCCTGCATCAGCGGCAGGCCCAGCACGCTCGACGTGGTGGGCGCCAGGCCCACGGTGACGGTGCCCGACAGCCGCGCCTGCTGCGCGGCGCGCACGGCCTGGTCGGCATGGCGCAGGGTGAGCTGCGCCTCGCGGAAGAAGGCCAGCCCCGCCTCGGTGGGCGCCACGCCGCGCGGCGTGCGGTGCAGCAGGCGCGTGGCCAGCTCGCCCTCCAGCCGGGTGATCTGCTGGCTCAGCGCGGACTGCACCACGTCCAGGTCCAGCGCGGCGCGGCTCATGGAGCCGCGCTCCACCACGCGCACGAAGTAGCGCAGTTGTCTCAGTTCCATCGGGGTCCTCGGGGCCGCGGCCATCACGGCGCGTGATGGGGCGGATGTTCGCACATTCCGCCGCGACCGGGGTTTTGGTCGAAATAGGCCTGTAGCGCTTGATCCATCAGCGCTGGCAGCTACTGTTTTTATAGTATCTGGCGCCCGGCCGCTCACACCCCGCCCGGCAGCAGCGCCGCCAGCGCCTCGCGCATCCAGCGCGCGATGAGCTGCTGGCGCTCGCGCGGCATGCGGTCCACGGTGGATGCCACGCTGATCGCGGCCACGGGCTCGCCGGCCGCGTTGCGCACGGCCATGCCGGCGGCCAGCACGCCCTGGGTGGCGTGGTTGCCCACCACCGACCAGCCGCGCTCGCGCGTGGCGCGCACCAGGATGGCCAGGCGCTCGGGCGTCATGCCGCCGTAGCGCGGCAGCGCCTGCGCGTTGGCGGCGATGGCGGCCTGCATCTCGGCATCGGGCAATGCGGCCAGCAGCGCCAGGCCCGCCGCGCCCACGCCCAGCGGCTGGCGCGTGCCCACCTGGATTACGAGGATCTGCACCGGGTGCGTGCCCACGTGGCGGGCGATGCAGTGCGAAGTGGGCCCCTCGCGCACGATGGCGAAGGCCGCATCGCCGCAGGCGCGGCTCACGCGCTCCAGCACGGGCGCCAGGCGCATGGCCATGTTGGGCTGGCCCGCGGGCTCGGCCATGGCCGCAAGGCGCGGGCCCGCCACGTAGCGAAAGCGCCCGCGCTGCGCCACATAGCCGCTCTCCAGAAGCGTGGCCAGCAGGCGGTAGACGGTGGCGCGTTCCAGCCCCGCCGCGCGGCACAGGTCGACCACGCGCGCGCCGTCGCGACCCTGGGCCAGCACGGCGTCCAGCACCTGCAGGCCCCGGCGCAGCGTGCGGCTGCCGGGGTCGTCGGGGGCTTCGGGCGGGGGTGGAACGTCCGGCAGGCGGACGTTTCGATTCGCAGGTCGGGAGGGCATGGGAAAGAATTTGTCCGTCGATGCAACCAGCGCGCAGTGTGCCGCAGAGCCACGCCGCCGGGGCGCCCAGACGGATTTTCAGACACACCAGGAGACAAGACATGACCTCGCACACCACCCCCTCTGCCACCCCCGGCACGGCCCCGCGCCGGCGCCTGCTGGCCCTGGCCGCCGCCATCGCCTGCACCGCCGCCCTGCCCCTGCAGGCCCAGACCGCCAGCGCCACGGGCTGGCCCGCCAAGCCCGTGAAGCTCGTCGTGGGCTATGCGGCTGGCGGCGCCACCGATGTGATCGCGCGGCTGGTGGCCGCCAGGCTCGGCGACCAGCTGGGCCAGCCCGTGTTGGTGGACAACCGCGCGGGCGCCAACAGCAACGTGGGCGCCGAGGCCGTGGCGCGCTCGCCGGCCGACGGCTACACGCTGTACGTCTACACCATCGCCAACACCATCAACGCCTTGCTGTACCCCAAGCTCGGCTACGACCCGGTCAAGGACTTCGAGCCCATCGGCATGATCGCCAGGATTCCGAACATCCTGGTGGTCAACCCCAGGCTGCCCATCAAGAACCTGGCCGACTACGTGCGCTACGCCAAGGAGTCCAAGGACGGCATCACCTTCGCGTCCTCGGGCAGCGGCTCGTCCATCCATCTCTCGGGCGAGATGTTCAAGATGCAGTCCAAGCTCAAGATGCTGCACGTGCCTTACCGGGGCAGCGCGCCTGCCGTCACCGACTTGCTGGGCGGCCAGGTGGATTCGATGTTCGACAACACGCCCTCGGCGCTGCCGCATGTGCAGGCGGGCAAGCTGCGCGCCATTGCCATCACCAGCGCCCAGCGCTCGCCCTTGCTGCCGGATGTGCCCACGCTGGCCGAGTCGGGCTATGCGGGCTTCGACGTGCAGTCGTGGTTTGGCCTGGCCGCACCGGCGGGCACGCCGCGCGCCGTGGTCGAGCAGGTCAATGCGGCCCTCAACAAGGTGCTGGCCCAGCCCGAGGTGCGCAACCGCCTGCAGGAGCTGGCCGCCACGCCCGATGGGGGCACGCCCGACAAGATGCGCGGCTTTGCCGCCGCCGAGATCAAGCGCTGGCGCGAGGTCGTCAAGGAATCGGGCGCATCGGCCGAGTAATACGCAACCTCCCGCAACCTCCCCTGCCGCCCCTATGTTCCCCATCGACTTCTTCTGGCGCGCCGCCCAGCGCTGGCCCGACCGCATCGCCATCGACGCGCCCGAGGGCGCCATCCGCTACGACGCGCTGGCCGCCCGCGTGGCAGCGCTGGCGGCGGGCTTCACCGCCATCGACCCCACACCCCAAAGCCGCGTGGGCATCTGCGCGGGCAACAGCGCCGACCACATCGCTGCGCTGCTGGCGGTGCTGGCCTGCGGCAAGGTCTGGGTGCCGCTCAACCCCAAGAGCACCCGGCCCGAAATCCGCCGCATCATCGACGCGACCGAGCCCTCCATCCTGGTGCTCGACACGGCCTGTGCCGATCTGGTCGAAGGGGCACCCGGTGCCCGCGTGCCGACCGCAGGGCTTGCCGACCTGGCCGCCGTGCATGCGGGCGCGCAGCGCCCGGTGATCGACTTGCCGGACGACGCCACCCAGGCCATCAAGTTCACGGGCGGCACTACGGGCGCGCCCAAGGGCGTGATGCAGCCCTACCGCGCGTGGATGGCCAACATCACCAACCAGATCCACGCCTGGGGCTTCGACGAGCACGAGCGCTACATCGTCGCCGCGCCCATCACGCACGGTACCTCCACCTACCTGCTGCCCATCCTGGCGCAGGGCGGCTGCCATGTGGTGCTGGGCGGCGCGGGCGCCGAGGCGGTGCGCACGGCCTTCCGCGAGCGCGGCGGCACGGTGTGCTTCATGCCGCCCACGCTGGTCTACATGCTGATGGCGCTGCCGGGCGTGTCGCGCGCGGACTTTCCGCGCCTGCGCCGGCTGATCTACGGCGGTGCGCCCATGCCGCCCGAGAAGATCCGCCAGGTGCGCGACTTCTTCGGCCCGGTGCTGGGCACGACCTATGGCCAGACCGAGGCGCCGCAGATCCTCACCGTGATGCAGCCCGCAGACTTCGAGGACCCGCACAACTGGGCGGCCGTGGGCCGCACCACCTGGTTCAGCGACGTGGCCATCATGGCGCCCGATGGCCGCCTGCTGCCCACGGGCGAGGTGGGCGAGGTGGTGGCGCGTGGCGACCTGCTGATGACCGGCTACTGGCGCCTGCCCGAGAAGACCGCCGAGACCCTGGTGGACGGCTGGCTGCACACCGGCGACCGCGGGCTCATCGACGAACGCGGTTATCTCTACCTCAAGGACCGGCTCAAGGACATGGTGATCACCGGCGGCTTCAACGTCTACCCCGTGGACGTGGAGAACGCGCTGGGCCAGCACCCGGCCGTGCACGAATGCGCCGTGTTCGGGCTGCCCGACGACAAGTGGGGCGAGACCGTGCAGGCCGCCGTGCAGCTGTGCCCCGGCGTGCAGGCCACGGAAGCCGAGCTGATCGCCTTTGTGCGCGAACGCCTGGGCCCGGTGCAGACGCCCAAGCACATCCATTTCCACGAGAGCCTGCCGCGGTCGCCCGTGGGCAAGGTGCTCAAGTCCGCCGTGCGCGATGCGGCACTGGCCGCTACGGCCTGAAGGAACCATCCATATGACCACCAACGCCTCCAAGACCCCCGTCACCAGCCTGTGCACCCACACCCTCACCAGCCTGCATTACCGAGATGCGAACCTGGTCGAGGACTTGATGGGGAAGAAGACCTTCACCGAGGTGATGCTCATGCAGATCCTGGGCCGCGCGCCGCGCGGCGTGGACCTGCGCATCACCGACGTGGTGCTCATCGTGCTCATGGAGCACGGCCTCACGCCCAGCGCGATCGCCACGCGGCTGATCTACATGAGCGCGCCCGAGAACCTGCAGGGTGCCGTGAGTGCGGGCCTGCTGGCCGTGGGCAGCTCCTTCGTGGGCACCATGGAGAACTGCTCCAGTCTGCTCGACCGCATCGCGGCGGCTGAGGACCCCGAAGCCGAAGCGCTGGCCATTGCACGCCACTACAAGGGCCTGAAATCCCCCGTGCCCGGCTTTGGCCACCACCTGCACAAGCCCGTGGACCCGCGCGCCTACAAGCTGCTGGAGATGGGCCGCGCCGAGGCCGAGCTGAAAGGCGACAAGATCCGCGCGCTGGAGATGCTGTCCAGCGCCGTCGATGAGGTCGCAGGCCGCGCCATCACCATCAACGCCACGGGCGCGGTGGCGGCGCTGCTGGGCGAGATCGGCGTGCCCACGGCGGTGATGCGCGGCTTTGCCGTGATCTCGCGCGCGGCCGGCCTGGTGGCGCACATCGTGGAGGAGCAAGACAGCCCGTCGGGCCGCTTCATCTGGGACACGGTGGAGCATGCGATCCCCTTCGTCGGCGGCGCGGGCCAGGGCGGCCCGGCGTGAGCGCCGTACCGCATCCCCCCGCCCTGCCGCTGGACCTCTCGGGCCGTGTGGTCTTCGTGGCCGGGGGCGGGTCTGCCGGACCGGGCTGGAGCATTGGCCGCGCTGCCTGCGTGACCTACGCCCGCCTGGGCGCCAGCGTGTGCGTGGCCGACCGCGATGCGGCCTCCGCTGAAGAGACCACGGCGTTGATCCATGCCGAAGGCGGCACCGCCGCCACCTTCGTGGGCGATGTGGCCGAGGCGGCGGAGGTGAAACGCCTGTTCGCCGAGGCGCGCGAACGCTTCGGCGGCGCCATCGACGTGCTGCACCACAACGTGGGCATCGGCAAGACCGGCGGCCCGCTGGAGACCAGCGCCGAGGACTTCGACCGCATCCACGGCGTGAACGTGAACAGCCTGCTGCTGGCCTGCCAGGAGGTGCTGCCAGGCATGGTGGAGCGGGGCCGGGGCTCGATCATCACGATCTCGTCCATCGCGGGCATGCGCTACCTGGGCTACCCGCACCTGGCGTATGGCGTCACCAAGGCGGCGGTCACCCACTTCACGCGTCTGGTGGCGCAGCAGTACGCGGGCCAGGGCGTGCGCGCCAACACCGTGGTGCCGGGGCTCATCGACACGCCGCGCATCGCGACCACGGTGGCGAAGATGTTCTCGGACGCCAGCCTCGACGAGGCCCGCGCCGCGCGCGCCCGCCAGGTGCCCATGGGCCGCATGGGCACCGCCTGGGACGTGGCGCATGCCTGCGCCTTCCTGGCCAGCGATGCGGCGGCCTATGTGACCGGCACCGAACTGGTGGTGGACGGCGGCATCACGGGCAAGTTCGTGTAGTTCCGCCCAGCCCTGTCCCCGGCCGCCGGATGGCCTGCCGGGGACAGGGCGTTCCTGGCGCCCGCGCGTGCCCTGCCGCTACAAAAAATACAATCGGTGCGATGACAGCATCCCCCAAGCAGCGCGTCGTCGTCGGCCTCTCCGGCGGCGTGGACTCCGCCGTGACCGCCCACCTGCTCAAACAGCAGGGCCATGAGGTGGTCGGCATCTTCATGAAGAACTGGGAAGACGACGACGACAGCGAGTTCTGCTCGTCCAACATCGACTTCGTGGACGCGGCCGCCGTGGCCGACGTGATCGGCATCGAGATCGAGCACGTCAACTTCGCGGCCGACTACAAGGACCGCGTGTTCGCCGAGTTCCTGCGCGAGTACCAGGCCGGCCGCACGCCCAACCCCGACGTGCTGTGCAACGCCGAGATCAAGTTCAAGGCCTTCCTGGACCACGCCATGCGCCTGGGCGCCGAGAAGATCGCCACGGGACATTACGCGCGGGTGCGCCAGAACCCGGCCTCGGGCCTGTTCGAGCTGCTCAAGGGGCTCGACCCGTCCAAGGACCAGAGCTACTTCCTGCACCGCCTGAACCAGGCGCAGTTGTCCAAGACCCTGTTCCCTGTGGGCGAGCTGCACAAGACCGAGGTGCGCCGCATCGCCGAGGAGATCGGGCTGCCCAACGCGAGGAAGAAGGACTCCACCGGCATCTGCTTCATCGGCGAGCGGCCGTTCCGCGAGTTCCTGAACCGCTACATCAGCCACGCACCGGGCCCCATCCAGGACGACCGGGGGCGCGCCATCGGCAAGCATGTGGGCTTGAGCTTCTACACGCTGGGCCAGCGCCAGGGGCTGGGCATTGGCGGCATCAAGGAAAAAGGCGTGCAGCGCGGCGGCGGCGATCACGCGCCCTGGTTTGTCGCCCGCAAGGATCTCGCCACGAACACGCTGCGCGTGGTGCAAGGGCATGACCATCCCTGGCTCCTGTCCCACGCCCTGCAGGCCCAGGATGCCAGCTGGACGTCGGGCCACCCACCGGTTCCCGGCCACTACGGCGCCAAGACCCGCTATCGGCAGCAGGACGCCGCCTGCTCGGTCGTCAGCGCGGCGGGCACGGATTTCCAGCTGCGGTTTTCCCAGGCGCAATGGGCGGTCACGCCCGGCCAGAGCGCGGTCCTGTACGACGGGGAGGTGTGCCTGGGTGGCGGGGTCATCGGGTCGGCTACAGACTGAAACACTCGGAATTTTTCCAGCGCAGCCCAGTTGGCGGCGGGTCGCAAATGCGGGCTTTTCAATTGTCACTGACTATCGAATGAAAAATTCAATAGCAATTGATGCGAGATATGTGGTGTGGCACCCACAACCCTCTACGTAGATACCGCCAGTTGAACTAAGTTGACCTTCTGTTCGCTGCGGCAAGTGCCATTTCGGCGGGCAGGGCTCCTAAAATTCCTGCAAACGCTGTTTGAAACCACATGTATCAACCGATGCATATGGTAAACCCTTAGTCCACCCCGCCGAGGGCCATCACCGGCCCGATGCTTGCTCGCGTGCGCGCCATGTCCTCCATCGTTTCCATGCCCTCCAGTCCCGAGATCGCCGAACACCTGGCCCAGCAGCAGTGCACGGTCCAGTGGAGGGGGTTCTTTCAGGCCCTGGCGTCGGAGTTTGCCGCCGCACTCGCGCCGGAAGACCTGCGCGCGCTGATGTTCCGGGTGGGGGCACGGTTCGCGGCGGAGCATCCCCTGCCGGCGTGCGCCACCCTGCAGGAGCTGGAGCAGGCCATGTCGGCCGTGTGGACCCGCATCGACTGGGGCTGGGTCCGCCTGGTGCAGGACGTGGCGCAACTGGACATCCACCACAGCCTGTCGCCCGTGTCCGCTGCGTTCGGGCCCGACCACGCACCATGGTCGGGTGGTTTCCTGGAGGGCGTCTATCAGGGCTGGTTCGAACTGGCCGGCGCTGGCCAGCTCAAGGTGGTGCAGCGCGCGCCCGCGGATGCCTGGGGGTGCGTGCACCTCCAGCTGGCACGCTGAGCCCTGCGGATTTCGGATTTCTACGTTTCGGCATTGACGGTGACCCATGAAGCATTCAGACGACATCGTGAACCTCTTTCAGCAGTTCGGCGCCAAGGCGGACCCCTACCATGAGCTGGCCCGCCAGCAGGAGCACAAGCTCTCCAGGGAGCGCTGGCCCCTGGTGTCGGCCGTCCGGGACGCCGTCGCCGATGACGTTCCTTCCGTAGACCGCCGCGCCGGCGCCCCCGGCGCCCCGACGCCCCAGGCGGCCTTCGCGCTCGCGCCGGCTTCGGCACGGCCCGTCCCCGCGGGCTGGGCGCAACCCGCCGCGCGGCCTGCGGCCGAGGTTCCTCCGCCCGTGGTGGCGCCCACGCCCATGCCTGCGCCTATGACCCCGGCGGACCGCGTGCCACCGTCGGCCGCGCTGGCCGCCCGTTCGCCCCTGGCCGGCCTGGCCGGCCTGCGCACCGCGGCGGCCCCTTCCCCTTCCGATGCGGCGGCGGTGCAACCCGGTTCGCTGCCCGCCGATCTGCCGTCGGTGTTTGCGCGCCTGGCGGGCGCGGGCGACACCCCGGCCCGGCCCGCAGCGGCCTGGCAGCCTCGCAAGGGCCACCCATGAAAGTGATTGCCATCGTTTCTGCCAAGGGCGGCGTGGGCAAGACGACACTGACCGCGAACCTGGCCACCGCGCTGGAGCGCCAGGGCGTGGCGACCTTGCTGGTGGTGGACATGGACCCTCAGAATGCGCTGGGCCTGCACTTCGGGGCCGATCCCCGCTCCCTCGCGGGCGTGTCCCGGGCCAGCCTGGCGGGCGAAGGCTGGGCCTCCGTCTGCGTGGAAAGCCCCTCGGGGGTGCATGTGCTGCCCTATGGGGTGGTGAACGAGGCCGACCGCGTGGCCTTCGAGCGGCATCTGGATGCGCATCCGCACTGGCTGGCACAGCAGCTGGAGAGCCTGGAACTGCCGCAGGACGCGGTCGTGCTGATCGACACGCCGCCCGGCCCCTCCGTCTACATGCAGCAGGCGCTGGCGGCGGCCCAGGTGGTCGTCGTGGTCAGCCTGCCCGACGCGGCATCGTATGCCTCGCTCGCCCTGATGCAGCGCCTGGTGCACACGTACTGCACGCCGCGCCCCGACTTTTCCGAAACGCTCTATGTGCTCAACCAGGCCGACGGCGCGCGCCAGCTGTCCAAGGACATCACGCGCGTCATGCAGGACAACCTGGGCGAGCGGCTGGTGGGCGTGATCCACGAGGACCAGGCCGTGCGCGAAGCGCTGGCCTACGACCAGAGCGTGCTGGAGTACGACGCACAGGGCCAGGCGGCCGATGATCTGCGCGCCTGCGCGCGCGTCCTGGCGCAGCGCCTGCGCCTGCCGCTGGCGGGGGCCGCGCGATGAGCGTCGACCAGCGTCCCCGGGCCGACGAAGTCGCCGACGCCGACTCCCACAGCCCCCAGGCCCGCTGGCGCACCGTGGTGCATGCCATCACCGGGTGGAACCTGTGGCAGCACCCCGTGGTGCGTGTCGCGGCGGTGGTGTTCAGCGCCCTCCTGATGGGGCTGGTCATCAGCGTGCCGCTCGACCTCCAGGGCCAGATCCTCTTTTCCGTGGGCTCGTTCGGTGCCGCCCTGCTGCTGAGCAAGACGCCCGGCCGCCTGTCCACGCTGGCCATGATCGTGCTGTCGATCTCGGCGTCGTCGCGCTACATCTACTGGCGCTTCACGGACACCATCGGGTTCACCAACCTGCTGGATGCGGCTTTCGGGTACGGCCTGGTGCTGGCGGAGCTGTATGCGTTCGCGGTGCTGCTCATCGGCTACTTCCAGACGGCGTGGCCGCTGCAACGTCGCCCGGTTCCCATGCCCCAGGACATCAGCACCTGGCCCAGCGTGGACGTGTTCATCCCTTCGTACAACGAGCCGCTCGAAGTGGTGCGCCAGACCGTGTTCTCGGCCATGAGCCTGGACTGGCCGGCCGACCGGCTTCACGTGTACGTGCTCGACGACGGCCGCCGCCCCGAGTTCCGCGAATTCTGCGAAGAGCTGGGCGTGGGCTACCTGATCCGCGACAACAACCACCATGCCAAGGCCGGGAACATCAACGCGGCGCTGAAGGTCACGCACTCCGAATACATCGCCATCTTCGACTGCGACCACATTCCCACGCGCTCGTTCCTGCAGATCTGCATGGGCTGGTTCTTCAAGGACACCAACCTGGTGATGCTGCAGACGCCGCACGTGTTCTTCTCGCCGGACCCGTTCGAGCGCAACCTGGACACGTTCCACCGCATGCCCAACGAGGGCGAACTGTTCTACGGCATCGTGCAGGACGGCAATGACCTGTGGAATGCCTCGTTCTTCTGCGGTTCCTGCGCCATCATCCGCCGCAAGGAGCTGCTGGAAGTGGGTGGCATCGCGGTGGAAACCGTGACCGAGGACGCGCACACCGCGCTCAAGCTCAGCCGCCTGGGCTACAACACGGCCTACCTCGAGGTGCCCCAGGCCGCGGGCCTGGCCACCGAGAGCCTGTCCGGCCACGTGGGCCAGCGCATCCGCTGGGCACGCGGCATGGCGCAGATCGCGCGCACCGACAATCCGCTGTTCGGCAAGGGCCTCAAGTTCGGGCAGCGCCTGTGCTACCTGAACGCGATGCTGCACTTCTTCTACGGCCTGCCGCGCCTGGTTTTCCTGACGGCGCCGCTGGCCTACCTGTTCTTTGGCGCGCACGTGTTCCAGGCCACCGCCCTGATGATCACCGCCTATGCGCTGCCCCACCTGGCCCACGCCAGCGTGACCAACTCCCGCATCCAGGGGCGCTTTCGCCATTCGTTCTGGAACGAGGTGTACGAATCGGTGCTGGCCTGGTACATCATGCGCCCGGTGCTGGTGGCGTTCATCAACCCCAAGCTGGGCAAGTTCAACGTGACGGCCAAGGGCGGGGTGATCGAGAAGGCCTATTTCGACTGGACCATCGCACGGCCCTACGTGGTGCTGCTCCTCATCAATCTCGTCGGGTTCGCGGTGGGAATCTGGAAGCTGTTCTCGTCGGCGGGCGATGAAACCACGACGCTGGTCATCAACATGGTCTGGACCACCTACAACGTCATCCTGCTGGGCGCCAGCGTCGCGGTGGCCAGCGAGACCCGCCAGATCCGGGGCACGCCGCGCGTGGCCGCCTCCCTGCCCGCCGTGATCCGCTTCGACAACGGGCGCACGCTGGTGTGCAAGACCGAAGACTTTTCCCAGCACGGGCTGGGCCTGTCCGTGCCCCCGGACAGCGACATTCCCATGGGCAGCCGCCTTTCGGTGTCGCTGTTCCGGTCGGACGAAGAAGGTGTCTTTCCCGCGGTCGTCACGTTCAGCGGCAAGGGCCGCCTGGGCGTGAAGTTCGACAACCTCAGCCTGCACCAGCAGGCCGAGCTGGCGTCGCTGACCTTCGCGCGGGCCGATGCGTGGATCACCAGCTGGGGCACCGGCCAGCGCGACAAGCCACTGCGCTCGCTCCGAAGCGTGATCGTGATCGGGCTGCGCGGCATGGGGCAGCTGACCGTCTCGGCCGTCAAGTCCCTGAAACCCCGCTGAGAACACCGACACGTTCCAAGCCTTTCCCTGTTTCCAAAGACTCCACACCATGATTTCCAAAAGACATCCGACAGCGCGGCTGCCGCGCAAGCGCATGCTGCCTGCCATGCTGGCCTTGGTACTGGCAGGGACGGCCGTGCCGGTTTCGCAGCTCTCCGCCGCCCCCGCGCCCGTGGCGGCCGGCGTGGACGCGGCGGCGGCGGCACCGCAGTCCGACGGCGTGCGCGTGCACCGCACCAGCTTCAAGGACCTGGGCGCCCTTTTTCCCCTGCAACTGCGGGGCGTGGACGGCACCAGCGGCGTGGCCTTCAGCGTGCGCGGCGACGAGGTGGTCACCGGCGCCCGGCTGAAGCTGAACTACTCGTACTCGCCCGCCCTGCTCACCAACCTGTCCCACATCAAGGTGCTGGTGAACGAGCAGGTGGCCGCGACGATTCCGGTGAACACGCAGCAGGCGGGCGAGAACCTGCAGCGCGAGATCACCATCCCGCCGCGCCTCATCACCGAGTTCAACCGGCTGAACCTGCAGCTCATCGGCCACTACACCATGGAGTGCGAGGACCCGCTGCACTCCAGCCTGTGGGCCAACATCGGCAACGACAGCGTGCTGGAGCTCACCGTCGCGCCGGTGGCGCAGACGAACGATCTGGCGCTGCTGCCCCAGCCGTTCTTCGACCGCCGGGACGTGCGGCCGCTGGACCTGCCCATCGTGTTCAACGCGGCGCCCAACGCGGGCATGCTGCAGGCCGCGGGAACCATGTCTTCCTGGTTCGGCGCGCTGGCGGGTTTCCGGGGCGCGAAGTTCCCCTCCTTCATTGGCGAACTGCCACCGCGCGGCAATGCCGTCGTGATGGTGGCCGGCCGGGGCCAGGCCCCGGCGGGTCTGGCGCTGCCCGAAATCCAGGGCCCCACGGTGGCGGTGGTCAGCCACCCGGCCGACCGCAACGGCAAGCTGCTGCTGGTCATGGGGCGTGACGAGGCTGAGCTGGCCGTGGCCGCCAAGGCGCTGGCCATCGGCTCCTCGGCACTGTCCGGCCCGCTGGCGCGGATCACCGAGGTCACGGAACTCAAGCCCCGCAAGCCCTACGACGCGCCCAACTGGCTGGCCAACGACCGTCCGGTGAAGTTTGGCGAGCTGGTCGAAGCCCAGGCGCTCAACGTGTCCGGTTATTCGCCCGACCTGATCCGCGTGAACTTCTTCCTGCCGCCCGACCTGTTCGCGTGGCGCCAGAAGGGCATCCCGGTGGACCTGCGCTACCGCTATACGCCGCGCCCCAACGCGGACAAGTCCACGCTCAATATCAACGTGAACCAGCAGTTCCTGCGGTCCCTTCCGCTGCATGCGGTGAACCATGAGGAGTCGGGCGCGCTCGACCGCCTGTTGACGACGGTGATGCCCAAGGGCGAGATGGCGCCGGAGCGCGAGAGCTTCCACATCCCGCTGTTCAAGCTGCCAGCCCAGTCGCAGCTGCAGATGCACTACTACTACGACGTGGTCAAGCAGGGCGCGTGCAAGGACGTGCCGCTGGACAACGTGCGCGGCTCGGTGGAGGCCGATTCGACCATCGACATCTCCGGCTTCCCGCATTTCATCGCGATGCCCGACCTGGCCGCCTTCGGCAATGCCGGGTTCCCGTTCACCCGCATGGCCGATCTCTCGGAGTCCGCCGTGGTCATGCCGGACAAGCCGGGGGTGCAGGAGTACACGGCCTACCTGGGGCTGATGGGCGTCATGGGGCGCGTGACGGGGTACCCCGCTCTGGGCGTGACCGTGGCGCAGGCCCAGCAGGTGGACAGGCTCGCCGACAAGGACCTGCTGGTCATTGCCTCCGGCGGCAACCAGCCCTTGCTCAAGCAGTGGGCCAGCGCCATCCCCGCGGCCTTGCAGGGCGATGCGAAGAGCTTCCAGATGTCGGACTTCGCCAACCGCCTGCTGCGCTGGTGGGGTTTTGGCCAGGAGTCCAGCGTGCACGCGCGGCGCAACCAGGTCGCGTTCTCCAGCAACAGCACCGATGCGCTGGTGGCTGGTTTTGAATCGCCCCTGCGCAGCGGCCGCAGCGTGGTGCTCGTGGCCAGCAACCAGCCCGCGGGGCTGGGGCAGGTGATGGATGCCCTGCTGGACGCCGAATTGCTCAAGCACGTGCAGGGCAGCACCACGGTGATCCGCGGCAAGCAGGTGGACAGCCTGGTCGCCGAGAAAAACTACCATGTGGGCCAGCTGGGCCCCCTGCTGTACGCGCAGTGGTTTCTTTCGCGCAACCCGCTGCTGCTGATCCTGCTGGGCGTGTCGGCGGCGGTGCTGATTGCGATCATCATGTACCTGTCGCTCAGGGCGCGCGCACGGGCGCGGCTCAAGCAAAAAGGTTGAGGCAAGGCGAAGCACGCCCGGTATTTTCTGAATCACGCAACACAGTCCCGGCACCTCGGTGGCCGGGAACCTCGCAGGGAGAAGGAAGGCATGTCCTCCAAACGTCGTCGTCACCACACACTGGCCATGGGGCTGCTGGCCTCGCTGATGGCGCCCGCCGCGGCCTGGGCGCAGACCGGGGCGGAGCAGACCCTGCTGGACCAGGGACAGTACTGGCAGGAGCGCGGTGACACCGAGCGGGCGGGCGAGGCATGGCAGAAGCTGCTGCGCATCAACCCGCAGAATGCCCAGGCGCTGTACGGGATGGCGCTGGTGGAGCTCAATGCCCAGCGCCCCGAGGGCGCGCAGCGCTACCTGAACCAGCTGCAGGCGGCGCACCCGCGCAGCCCCCTGGTGAGCCGGCTGCAGGAGTCCATCCGCACGGGGCGCAGCGCGCCGCAGATCGAAACCGCGCGCCAGCAGGCCCGCAGCGGCCAGGCCAGCCAGGCGCTGAGCACCTACCAGGCGGCGCTGGGAGACCGCGCCCCCACCGGGCCGCTGGCCCTGGAGTACTACCAGACCCTGGGCGCCACGGCGGGCGGCTGGGACGAAGCCCGCCGCGGCCTGAGCCGCCTGGCGCAGGAGTCGCCCGAGGATCCGCAGATCGCGCTGGCCCTAGCGCAGCACCTGACCTACCGCGAGTCCACGCGCCGCGACGGCATCGCCCAGCTGGCGCGGCTGGCGGGGCGTCCCGACGTGGGCAAGGCTGCCACGGAAAGCTGGCGCAAGGCGCTGGCCTGGACAGGCAATCGCTCGGCCGACATCCCGCTGTACCAGGAGTTCCTGCGCGCCAATCCTGGCGACACGGCGGTGCAGACACGCCTGGTGCAGGCGCAGAACCTGCAAAAGCAGTCCCAGGCCGCTCCCGGCCGCACGGCCGATCCGCTGCGCCAGCGCACCACGGCAGGATTCCAGGCCCTGGACGACGGCGAACTGGACGCGGCGGAGGCCGCCTTCCTGAACGTGCTCGAATCGCGCCCCAGCGATGGCGACGCCCTGGGCGGCCTGGGCATCCTGCGGCTGCGCCAGGAGCGGTTTGCCGAGGCGCGGGGGCTGCTGGAGCGCGCCTCGCGCGCCGGATCGGCCAGCCGCTGGAAGCAGGCCCTGGACAGCGCCACCTACTGGAGCCTGGTGGAGCAGGCCACCACGGAACGCGAACGCGGCGACACGGCGGCGGCCCGGCGTTCGCTGGAACAGGCCGTGCGGCTCAATCCCGCCGAGGTGACGGCGGAGAGCGATCTGGCGGACCTGCTGGTCGAAGACGGCCAATACGACGCGGCGGAGGCGGCCTACCGGCGCGTGCTGGCGCGCCAGGCCGACAACCCCGACGCGGTGCGCGGCCTGGTGGGCGTGCTGGCGCAGAACAACAAGGCCGCCGAAGCGCTGGCGCTCGTCGAGAAACTGTCCCCCTCGCAGCAGGAAAAAGTGGGCGCCCTGGGGCGCCTGCGCGCCGCGCAGGCCCTGGGCCAGGCGCGCGCCGCCACGGAGCGCGGCGATGTCGCGGCTGCCCGCGCCGCGCTGGAAGACGCGCTGCTGAACGACCCGGCCAGCCCCTGGGTGCGGCTGGACCTCGCGCGCCTGTACCTGCGCATGGGCGCGGTGGCCGAGGCCCGCGGCGTGATGGACGGGCTGCTGCTGTCCAACCCCAACATGCCCGAGGCGCTGTACGCGGGCGCCCTGCTGGCCTCCGAGGCCGGTGACTGGCCGGGTGCGCTGGCCCTCCTGGACCGCATTCCCGAAAAGCACCGCACCCGGGACATCGCCGCGCTGCAAAAGCGCGTGTGGGTGCATGTGCAGGCCTCGGCGGCGTCGGCGCTGGCGGCGCAAGGCCGGCAGTCCGAGGCGCTGGCCGCCCTGGCGCAGGCGGAGTCCTTTGCCACGCAAGATCCCGAGCTGCTGGGGGCCATGGCCCTGGCCTACGCGGACGCGGGCGAGCCGCAGCGCGCCCTGGGCATGGTGCGCCAGGTGCTGGCACGCACCGCCCGGCCCGACGTGGGCCTGCGCCTGCAGTACGCGGCGACCCTGCTCAAGACCCAGCAGGACGTGGAACTGGCGGGCATCCTGCGGCAGTTGCAGACCGCCCCCATGAACGACCGCGAGCGCAAGAGCTTCAGCGACATCCGCCGGGCCTACATCGTGCGCCAGGCCGAGGGCCTGCGCGAAGCGGGCGACCTGGTCGCCGCCTACGACACGCTCGCCCCCCTGCTGGCCGAGCAGCCCGACGAACCCCTGGCCATGGCGGCGCTGGCCCGCATGTACGCGGCCAACAACGACTATGCCCAGGCGCAGGCGCTGTATGCGCGGCTGCTGGAAAAGTCGCCCAATGATGTGTCCCTGCTCCTGCAGACCGCGGCCATGGCCACCGGCGCCAAGGACTACGGCTACGCGGAGTCGCTGCTGTCCGTGGCGCTGGCGCGCGCACCCCGCGATCCCGAGGTGCTGACCGCCACCGGGCGGCTGTACCGCGCGCAAGGCAAGAACTCCAAGGCCACCGAGTTCTTCACGGCGGCCGTTGCGGCCGAAAACGCGCAGCGCGATGCCGTGCTGGCCGCCAGTGGCGTGCCGGCGGGTCCGGCGCGCTCCGGGAATCCATTCGCCCAGCGCGCCGGGCAGCAGTTCCAGCGTGCCGGTGGTGGGCTGTCGGTGCCGGGCGCCGCCACGACGGCAGTGCGCTCGCCGGTGGGCTACACCCCCCAGCAGTACGCCCCGCAGCCCGTGGCGCGCAGCAATGCGCCCGCAGGCCTGTACATTCCGGATCCGGCGGGGGCCAGCCGCTTTGGCACGGCGCCACAGGCCTACGCCCCGGCCGCCCCCATGACGCCCGCCAGCTACTACCCCGAGGCCGCCAGCCCGGCCGCGGTGGCCGATGTGGCTGCATCCGCAGGCACCGCGCGTCGCGCCACGGCGGCACGCGGCGCGGCGCCACAGGCCCCCGTCCAGCGGTCGTCCGCCGCCGCGCCCGCGGCACCGGCCGTGGCGCCCGCGTACGCTGCTCCGTCCGCCTCCCAGGTGCCTGCGCAGCCCGCCGCCAGCGGGGGCTACCTCACGCCCGCGCAGGCCTATGGCGGGTATGCGGCGGCACCCCAGCCGCTGCAGCGCGGCGGTGCGCCTGCCGCGGCGGCTCCCTCGGCCTGGGCCACGGCCGGGATGGGCAACGTGCCGGACCCTGCGCGGCCCCGTACGGCCCGCGACGAGCTGCGGGAAGTCCAGCAAAGCCAGATATCCAGCTTCTCGGTCGGTGCCACGGCGCGTGCCCGGCAGGGCGAGGCGGGCATGAGCCAGCATTCCGAGATCGAAGCCCCCGTCCAGCTGAAGATGAGCGTGGGCGACGGGCACCTGCTCCTGGGCGTGACCCCCACGGGCGCCAGCGCGGGATCGCCCGGGTCTCCGTACGGCACCGTCAGCCGCTTTGGCGGCGGCCCGGTCACCGCGCTGGACATGCCCGAGCGCGCGGCGGGGTCGCAGAGCGACAGCGGCATCGGGCTGAGCGTGGGCTATGAAAACGGCGGCTTCCGGGCCGACATCGGCAGCACGCCGCTGGGCTTCGGCCAGTCGGACGTCACGGCCGGCGTGCGATACCGCACGGCCCTCACCGACAACCTCACCGTGGCGGGAGACCTGTCGCGCCGCCCGGTGACCGACAGCCTGCTGTCGTTCGCCGGTGCCCGCGATGCGCGCACGGGAGACCGCTGGGGGGGGGTGTCGGCCACGGGCGGGCGCCTGGACCTCACCTGGGACGATGGCGAACTGGGCGTGTACGGCTACGGCTCGCTGCACGGCCTGACCGGCACCCGTGTGCGCAGCAATGCGCGGGCCGAACTGGGCGGCGGCATGTACTGGCATGTGCACCGCACCTCCAACGAGGACCTCACGGCCGGCCTGAGTTTCACGGGCCTGTCGTACCAGCGCAACCTGCGCTACTTCACCGTGGGCCACGGCGGGTACTTCAGCCCGCAGCAATTCGTGTCCTTCGGCATTCCGGTCGAATGGGCGCAGCGCAATGGCCGCCTGTCCTACCAGCTCAAGGGCTCGGTGGGCGTGCAGTACTTCAAGGAAGACGCGGCACCGTACTTCCCCAACAGCCCGTCGCGGCAGGCCAGTGCCGTCCAGGCGGCCAGCGACGCGCTGGCCTTCGGCGAAACCGGCGCCACGGCCATCTACCCCGGCCAGTCCCGCACGGGCCTGGGCTACAACCTGGGCGCCGCCATGGAGTACCAGATGCACCCGCAGGTGTTCCTGGGCGGGCACCTGTCGCTCAACAACGCGCGCAACTACCGCGAATTCGCGGGGGGCCTGTATGTGCGGTACGCGTTCCAGCCCTACAGCGGCCTGCAGGCCTTCCCGGTCAACCCGCTGCGGTCGCCCTATAGCTACTGAGGCCACAGAACTTCCCAGAGGGCCCACCAGCTTTCTGCAGGCAACAAAAAGGCCCGCCGCACATGAAGTGCGGCGGGCCTTTTTTTGCTGGCGGCCACGGGTGTGGCCTGCTTGCCAGCCTACCTACCTGTGTGCCTCAGCCTGCCTGCACGCACGCAAGGCATCGCATGCACAAGCCGTCGAGGGGCCGGCGGGTGGCCCCCGCCTCGCGGCAGGGCGCCACACCCCCTTACCTTCAGGGCGTGGCCTGCTTGGCGCCCACAAACACCGTGTGGGCGCGCGATCCCGCGACGGACAGCCCGGCGGTCAGGATACGCAGGCCGACCACGTTGCCGTTGGCGTCGAACTGCGCAGCCGCTGAACCGGACTGCGGCGGGCCGGACGACAGGCCGCAGGTGATGGGGGCATTCGGGCTGTCGAGGTAGCCGAACGCCTCCACGCGGTACAGGTTCAGGCCGCTGCCGAGTTCGCCCAGGAGCTTGCCCGCGACCTCGCAGCCGCTGGTGGTCAGGCCCGTGATCGCGCCATCGGCGAAGACCGTGAGCGTCGTGGTGTCACCGCCAAAGCCGGTGCCTGCCATCTTGTAGGTGCCGACGATCAGGGCCGTGGTGGGCACCTTGCCGGCGGGCAGCGCATACAGGGGGTCGGGCTGGACGCTGAAGCGGGTCGGGGCGCCGCCGGGCTGGGTGGGGTAGCTGAAGGTGCCGGTGAACAGGCTGGCGGTGCTGGAGCCCGTGGCGCTTTGCAGCGTGCCGTCGATCAGCACGGACTCGTTGTAGGCGCCCGTGTTGGCCAGCAGCCGGTTGAAGAACACCCCGTCGTTCGCGGTCACGAAGCGGTTGTTCGTCGCGTTGTTCGCGTAGCGGATGAGCCGGCCGTACAGCGCATTGTGGTCCAGGCTGCTGTTGGTGTAGAAGAACAGGCCGCCATCCGGGAGCACGCTGCCCCAGACGGACGTGTCGCCAATCACGCCTGTGGGCAGCGTGAAGGCGCCCTGCCAGTTGCCCGCCACGGACAGCGGCGTGGCCGAGGGCGGCGTCGTGGTGCGCGGGTCGGCGATGCCGTTGAGGGTGTAGGTGTTGTCGGGGCCCGTTGCGTTGCGCGTGAACGCCCAGATGCCGTTGGGTACGCCCGCCGCGTCGAAGCGCAGCACGGCGATGCCGGACTGCTGGGTGCCGCTGGCCCCGCAGGAGGTCGTGTCGCCGGAGAGGTTCAGCGTGAGCGAGTACAGGGGCGAGCCCGCGGCGCGGGGCGTTGCCGAGCCCGTGACCAGGCAGCCGCCAATGCGGCCCGAGAGCTGGCCCTGGGGAGTGACGGTGAGCACCCATCCGCCGCCAAACAGGCCCGTGCCCCGGTAGGTGCCCTCGATCAGCGTGGCGGTCGCGGTGTGGAAATTGAGGCTGCTGTACGAGAGCTTCAACGGCACCACGGCGCCGGAGGCGGCCGCCGTCTGCACCGGATCGCTGTAGTTGCCGCTGATGCCGTCGGTGCGGCCGATCTTGCCGCTGTTCGATGCCGTTCCGCGCAGCGTCAGACCGGTGGCGAATTTGCCGTCCTGCACCGAGAAATACGTCACGCCGGTGGCCAGCACCGCGGTGACGTTGACATTCAGGCGCCCGTAGAGCGCATCGAAGCCCGCCGCGCCGGGAGCTTCGCGCGCCAGGTAGAACTCCCCGCCGGTGCCCATCGGGCCCGGATCGATGTAGCCCACGACCTGGCGCTGCGCCGCGCCCGTGCCCACCGTGCCTTCCCACACGCCGCCAGGGAACTGCTGAACCCCCGGGGCGGGGCCCACATCCGCTCCATCGGAGGAGCCGCCGCCGCAACTGGCGAGCAAGGCCGCACAGGACAAAGAAAGCCAAAGAGATTTGCGCATGATGGACAGAAAGAAAGATCAGTGGGTGGCAGGTGGGTGGCGCGGGTGCGCAAGCACGGCACCTGCCGCAGTGCTGGAGGCCTCCGCACCGGGGCATGGCGCAAGGCGCACTCGGCGCGCCAGCCGGCGCGCATGCGCGGCATGCAGGCTGGCTGGCGGTGTCCAATTGTGCCAGCAGCAGGCCCAAAGGACGATGGGAAATGGGGCACCGCAAGGGGCTGCGGGCTTGCTGGGCGGGGCGCGGCGGCCCGGCGCATCCCGCTGCCGGCAGTGCCCTGGCGTCCCGGCCGGCAGTGCGCACGGCGTGGCGTGCACTGGTTTGCTATTATTTTTGTAGCTTCTGGCGCTTTGCCAGCAAGGGGTGAGGCGGTTTTCTTGCCTCCATCTGTGGCCGCTCAACAAAAAAGGCCGGACTCCGGGCGGGAGTCCGGCCTTGCGGGCCGCGCGGGCGGCTCGGCTCAGTCGTCGTTGGTCGCCAGGCTGATCAGGATGCGCAGCACGTACCAGAGCATCAGCGCGATCGAGGCGAACAGGTGCAGCGCGGCGCCCGCAGGGCGGTCGGCGGGGTAGTCGTGGATGATGCGCGAGGTGTCGTACAGCACGCAGGCGCCCGCGAACAGCACCATGATCCCGGAGAACCAGATGCCCAGCTTGAAGCCGAAGATGGCGCCGGCAACGATGGTGCCCAGGGCCACCAGGCCCCCCACCTTCAGGATGCCGCCCAGGAACGAGAAGTCGGTCTTGGTGGTGAACGCCGTCCAGGTGAGCGCGCCCACCAGCAGCAGCGTGATGAAGGCCGCCGCTCCGATGGCGCCGGGGGCCACGATCTGCGCGATGCCGAACATCGGCGCGAAGATCAGGCCTTCGGCCAGCACGTACAGGCCCAGGCCCATCAGCTGTGTTTGCGGGTTTTCAGAGTTGTCGGCCATGTACGAGGCCAGCCAGCCCACGAGCATGAACGCGCCCATGACGCCCAGCCACAGGAACTTGTTGCCGCTGCCCAGCAGCATCTTGGCCGTTGCACCGGAAAAGCCGGTCGCCATCAGCACGGCGGAAAGCACCACGAAGGCCAGCATGGCGGCGCCCAGGTGCTTGTAGGTGGAGACGATGAAGTCGCGCCGTTCAAACGGCGCGCCCTCGGGCGTCGAAGGGGTCAGTGCATTGGGGTTCATGGCGCATTCCTCCATTGGATCGTTGTGAAAACAGGGGAAGGGCATGGCCACAGCGCCCCTCCCTCCCTCTCTGTGAAAAATTCTCAGGCAGCGCTGAGCTGCTGCTCCTGGTCGGCGGCGCGCAGCTTGCGGTTGCACCACACGCCCAAGGCGCCCAGCAGGGTGAGCACAATCGCGAAGATCCAGGTGCCCGCGCCGCTGAAGGACCGTGCGGAGGAGGCCGCCTCGGCCTGCAGGCGCTGCCGGGTCGCCTCGTAGCTGATCACGGGCTTGCCATCGACCGCCACTTCGTACACCAGGTCGCTGTCGCTCTTGTCCACCAGGGCGGTGATCTTCTCGTCAATGAGGTTGCCAACCAGCTGCTGGGGCGTGCTGTAGTCGATGCGCAGCTTGCGCTCCTCGGCGCCCGCGGCATCGGGCTTCACGCTGATTTCGTAGTACTTCTTGGTGGAGCGGCGCTTGCGCTTGACCGTCACCTCGGACGCCTGCGTCACGGTGCCTGCCACGGACTGCAGGCTCTCGCGCGCCGCGTAGGCATGGTCGCCCTCGGCCTTCCAGCCGCTGTACAGCGACAGGCCGATCAGGCCCGGGCCGGCCAGCAGCAGCAGCCATGCGTAGCCGGTGATGAAAATCAGAATCTTGCGGACGAATCCTGGCATGACGTTCCCTCTCTCTCGTTCTTGCTTGAATGTTGTGGATACAGGCTGAAATTGCCGCCGCTGCTGGATGCAGCGGCCGGCAAGGACGAGATGATCTTCGAGTTGGGCGCGCCGGATGTAAAAAAGTGTTGGCCCCGTTGCGGCGGTGCCGCACTGGACAAAGTGGCGGGGTGGGCGGCGCCGCGGCCGGTGTAAAAGCGCCGCGCGGCGCCCGCCGGGGCAAAAAAAAAGGGCCCGCAGCGTCCGTGCTGCGGGCCCCTGGCCGGGTCATTGCAAGAGGGGTGGGTCCATCAGAACGGGATGTCGTCATCCATGTCGTCAAAGCCCGAGGCCGCGCGCGGTGCCTGGGCCGCGGGTGCGGGGGCGGGGCGCTGGGCGGGTGCCGCCATGGGGCGCGGCGCGGGCGCGGCGCGGCGGGGGGCCTGGTCATAGCCGCCGCCGCCCTGGTCGCCGCCGCCGTAGCCGCCATCGTCATAGCCGCCGCCCTGCTGGCCACCACCACCCTGGCCGCCCATGCCCTGGCGGCTGCCCAGCATCTGCATCTGGTCGGCGCGGATTTCGGTGCTGTACTTTTCCACGCCGCTCTGGTCGGTCCACTTGCGCGTGCGCAGGGAGCCTTCGACGTACACCTGCGAGCCCTTGCGCAGGTACTGGCCGGCGATCTCGGCGAGGCGGCCGTTGAAGACCACGCGGTGCCATTCCGTGGCTTCCCGCATTTCGCCAGACTGCTTGTCTTTCCACTTGTCGGTGGTGGCGATCGTCACGTTGGCCACCTGGTCGCCACTGGGGAAAGTGCGCATTTCAGGGTCGCGGCCCAGGTTGCCGACGATGATGACTTTGTTTACGGATGCCATGGTGCTGTCTTTGCCTTAAGGAAGTAACAAAGCGCCGGATTTGGAGAGAGTTTCCGGGCGCCAAACGCGCCATTGTGCCGCAAGCGGGGGGCAATGGAAGCCCCCACCCGGCAGCGCCCGGCCGTGCCCAGGCCCGCCGCCGCTTGTTGTGCTCAATGGCCGCCGCGGCCCACGGGCCGCAGCGGCCAGGTCAGCGCCAGCCACAGGGCCGTGAGTGCGGCGGTCGCCGCGAACAGGCCCGGAGCCCCGGCCCATTTCACCAGCGCGCCGCCCAGCGCGCCGCCGGCGAACAGCCCCAGCGACTGCAGCGTGTTGTAGCTGCCCAGCGCGGCGCCACGCAGCTGGGGCGGCGCCATGCGCGAGACCAGGCTGGGCTGGCTGGCCTCCAGCGCGTTGAACCCGCAGAAGAAGACGAACAGCAGCGGCCCCAGCACCCACAGCGTCGGCGGCGCGGCGCTGGACGCCAGCGTGCCCAGGCCCACCTGCACGAGCAGCACCAGCGCGATGGCGCCCAGCAGCGCCGCGCGCAGCCTGCCGGTGCGTTCCAGCGCGAAGAGCCCGCCCATGGCCCCGAACGACAGCACCACGGCGGGCAGGTAGACCTGCCAGTGGTGGTCCTTGGCGAGGCCGGCCTGCACCAGCAGGGCCGGCACGGCCACCCACATCGATAGCTGCACGGTGTGCAGAACGAACACGCCCAGGTTCAGGCGCAGCAGATCCGGGTGGCTCCACACGTCGGCCAGGCGGCCCCGTGCGGCATCGCCGTGCCGCGCGGGCTCCGCAGGCACCCACCAGATCACCACCGCCACCCCGGCCAGTGCGAGGGCGCAGGTCAGGCCGAACAGGCCCGCCAGCCCGATGTGGGCCGCCAGCACGGGGGCCGCCACCAGCGCCACGGCGAACATCAGGCCGATGCTGCCGCCCACCAGCGCCATGGCCTTGGTGCGCACGGCGTCGCGCGTCTGGTCGGCCAGCAGGGCGGTCACGGCGGCCGACACGGCCCCCGCGCCCTGGAGCGCGCGGCCCGCGAGCAGGCCCGTGAGCGAATCGGCCAGCGCCGCCAGCAGGCTGCCGGCGGCGAACACCAAAAGCCCCAGCACGATCACGCGCTTGCGCCCGAACCTGTCGGAGGCCATGCCCAGCGGCAGCTGCAGCAGCGCCTGCGTGAGACCGTAGATGCCCATGGCCAGTCCCACCAGCGCCGGATCGTCCCCGCCGGGGTACTTGCGTGCCTCCAGCGCGAAAACCGGCAGGACCAGGAACAGGCCCAGCATGCGCAGCGCGAAGATCAGCGCCAGACTCACGCTGGAGCGGCGCTCCAGCGGTGTCATTGCGTTGTCGGAAGGCGGCGGGGACGGGGGCTGCGGCTGCGGGGCGGCGCCCAAAAAAGAAGGGGAAGAGGATTCCGGCACGGTGGTGCCCTATGGGGCGGGTAAAGCGGGGATTTTCGCCCATTGCGCGCAAGCGCCTGTCCGCAGGGGCGAGCGAAGGGGGCCGAAGGCCTCTGCGGGGGCGGCGCCTGGCGGCAGGCCCCTGCCGGTGCGCGGGCGGCGCGGTGCCGGTTCAGCGGACCATGGCGGTGCCCTGCCGGACGGCGGCGGCAGGCTCACAGCAGGCCGCAGATCCGCTGCACGCACTCGCGGGGCGTGAGCTCGGCGGTGGGCAGCACCAGCTCCGGGGCCAGCGGCGCCTCGTACGGGGAATCAATGCCGGTGAACTGGCGCAGCTCGCCCGTGCGGGCCTTCCGGTACAGGCCTTTGGGGTCCCGCTGCTCCGCGAGCGCGAGTGGAACGTCGACGAAGATCTCCACGAAATCCCCCGCCGCGAACAGGTCCCGGGCCGCCTGGCGTTCGGCGCGAAAGGGCGAGATGAAGGCCACCACGACGATCACCCCCGCATCCACGAACAGCCGGGCCACCTGCGCGATGCGGCGGATGTTCTCCGCCCGGTCCGCGTCGGAGAAGCCCAGGTCCCGGTTCAGGCCCTGCCGGATGTTGTCGCCATCCAGGATGTAGGTGCGTTTGCCCTGGCGATGGAGTTCGCCTTCCAGCGCGTTGGCGATGGTCGACTTGCCGGCCCCGGACAGGCCGGTGAGCCAGATGACCCGTCCGGGGTGGCCGCCGAGCTGTTCGCGCTCCTTGCGGGTGACGGTGAGCGCCTGGGCATGGATATGGGGGGTGGGATCGGACACTGGGGTGGAATGTGCGGATGAACTTGGCGCCATGTTAATGGCATGACGGCCGCCACCCACCGGCGCGGCGTGCCTGGCCTATCATGGTGGGTTTCCCTGCACAGAGCCGCGCCCACCGTGAACCCCCCTTCCGCCCCGCTCCCCGAGCCCGCTGCCCCGTCCGACGCTGGCCGTTACCTCGCCCATGCCCTGCGCGAGCAGCGCATCAGCATCCGCGGCGCGCGCACGCACAACCTCAAGAACATCGACCTGGACATCCCGCGCAACCAGCTCGTGGTGATCACGGGGCTGTCGGGCTCGGGCAAGTCGAGCCTGGCGTTCGACACGCTGTATGCAGAGGGCCAGCGGCGGTATGTGGAGAGCCTGTCGGCCTATGCGCGGCAGTTCCTCGGGCGGCTGGACAAGCCCGACGTGGACCTGATCGAGGGCCTGTCGCCCGCCATCAGCATCGAGCAGAAGGCCACCAGCCACAACCCGCGCTCCACCGTGGGCACGGTGACCGAGATCCACGACTACCTGCGCCTTCTGTACGCCCGCGCGGGCACGCCCTACTGCCCCGACCACGGCCTGCCGCTGGCCGCGCAGACCGTGAGCCAGATGGTGGACGCCGTGCTGGCGCTGCCCGAGGACACGCGCCTCATGCTGCTGGCCCCCGTGGCACGCGAGAAGAAGGGCGAGTTCACCGAGCTCTTCACGCAGATGCAGGCGCTGGGCTACATCCGCTTTCGCGTGGACGGCACCATCTACGAATACGAGAGCCTGCCCGCGCTCAAGAAGACCGAGAAGCACAGCATCGACGTGGTGATCGACCGCCTGAAGGTGCGCCCCGAGATGCAGCAGCGCCTGGCCGAGAGCATCGAGGCCGTGCTGCGCGTGGGCGGCAACGACGGCAACGGCCGCGTGCTCGCGCTGGAGATGGACACGGGCCGGGAGCACCTGTTCAGCAGCAAGTTCGCCTGCCCGGTGTGCAGCTACTCGCTGGCCGAGCTGGAGCCGCGCCTGTTCTCGTTCAACTCGCCCATGGGCGCCTGCCCGGCGTGCGACGGCATCGGCCAGCGCGAGGTGTTCGATGCGGCGCGCGTGGTGGCCTTCCCCGGCTTGAGCCTGGCCAGCGGCGCCATCAAGGGCTGGGACCGGCGCAACGGCTACTACTTCGCGATGCTGGAGAGCCTGGGGCGGCACTACGGTTTCGACGTGGAGGCGCCGTTCGAGTCGCTGCCCGCCGCCGTGCAGCATGCCGTGCTGCACGGCTCGGGCGAGGACGAGATCGCGTTCAGCTACATCCTGGACAGTGGCGCCAACAAGGGCAAGGTCTACACCAAGAAGCACCCGTTCGAAGGCATCCTGCCCAACATGGCGCGGCGCTACCGCGAGACCGATTCGGTCGTGGTGCGCGAAGACCTCGCGCGCTACCGCAGCAGCCAGCCCTGCCCCGAATGCCACGGCACCCGCCTGCGCCGCGAGGCGCGCCACGTGAAGGTGGGCGAGGGCGCGCAGGCCCGCGCGATCTTCGAGGTGAGCCACGCCACGCTCAGCGCCGCGCACGGCTGGTTCCAGGCGCTCACGCTCACGGGCGCCAAGGCCGAGATCGCCGACAAGGTGGTGCGCGAGATCACCACGCGGCTGCAGTTCCTCAACGACGTGGGCTTGAACTACCTGAGCCTGGACCGCAGCGCCGAGACGCTGTCGGGCGGCGAGGCGCAGCGCATCCGCCTCGCGTCGCAGATCGGCTCGGGCCTCACCGGCGTGATGTACGTGCTCGACGAGCCCAGCATCGGCCTGCACCAGCGCGACAACGACCGGCTCATCGCCACCTTGCAGCACCTGCGCGACATCGGCAACAGCGTGATCGTGGTCGAGCACGACGAGGACATGATGCGCGCGGCCGACCACGTGATCGACATGGGCCCGGGCGCCGGCGTGCACGGCGGCCGCGTGATGGCGCAGGGCACGTACGACGCGGTGCGCAGCCACCCTGAATCGCTGACCGGCAAGTACCTGTCGGGCACGTTGTCCATCGCCGTGCCGAAGCGGCGCACGCCCTGGCTGCCGGTGGTGGAGCAGGCGGCGCCGGTGGTGGAGGCCAAGGGCAAGTCGCGCTTTCCGCAGACCGAGGCCAGCAAGCGCCGCGCCGAGCGCATGGCCGAACACCACGCGCGCCAGGGCGCGGTGCAGGCGCTGCGCGTGGCGGGCGCCACGGGCAACAACCTCCAGAACGTGACCGTGGACTTCCCCGTGGGCCTGCTCACCTGCGTGACGGGCGTCTCGGGCTCGGGCAAGAGCACCCTGGTCAACGACACACTGTACGCCGCCGTGGCGCGCCAGATCTACCGCGCCCACGAAGAGCCCGCCGCGCACGAAGAGATCGTGGGCATCGAGTATTTCGACAAGGTCATCAACGTCGACCAGAGCCCCATCGGCCGCACGCCGCGCAGCAACCCGGCCACCTACACCGGCCTGTTCACGCCGATCCGCGAGCTGATGGCCGAGGTGAACACCGCCAAGGAGCGGGGCTATGGCCCCGGGCGTTTCAGCTTCAACGTGGCCGGCGGCCGCTGCGAGGCCTGCCAGGGCGACGGCGTGGTGAAGGTGGAGATGCACTTCCTGCCCGACGTGTACGTGCCCTGCGACGTGTGCCACGGCCAGCGCTACAACCGCGAGACGCTGGAAGTTCTGTGGAAGGGCAAGAACATCGCGCAGATCCTGGAGCTCACCGTGGAGGACGCGCACGCGTTCTTCAAGGACGTGCCGGCCATCGCGCGCAAGCTGCAGACGCTGCTGGACGTGGGGCTCTCCTACATCCGCCTGGGCCAGGCGGCGACCACGCTCTCGGGCGGCGAGGCGCAGCGCGTGAAGCTGGCGCAGGAACTCTCCAAGCGCGACACCGGCCGCACGCTCTACATCCTGGACGAACCGACCACCGGCCTGCACTTCGCGGACATCGACCTGCTGCTCAAGGTGCTGCACCAGCTGCGCGACGCGGGCAACACCATCGTCATCATCGAGCACAACCTCGACGTCATCAAGACCGCCGACTGGCTCATCGACATGGGGCCTGAAGGTGGCGCCGGCGGCGGCACCGTGGTGGGGGTGGGCACGCCCGAGGACCTGGCGGCCAACCCGGCAAGCCATACGGGGCGGTATCTGGCGCCCTACCTGCGGGCGAAATCTGAGTGAAAATGACTGCTAGCGCTTATCTATCAAGCGCTATAAGCTATTGATTTGGTAGCAAATTGCCGCTACATCACAGCAGGCGGCGGGCCACCTCGGCGTCCAGCGATCCCATGAAGGTCTCCACGGCCCGGGTGTAGTCGCTGTCCAGGCCCAGTTGGGCGTTGATTTCGCCATGGTCCAGGTCCTGCGGCAGCACCTCGGCGCGGCCGCCCTGGTGGCGCACATGGCGGGCCATGGCATCGGATTGCCGGCAGGGGTCGTCAGCCCGCTGGGTCGAGCACACCATCTGCATCGGCGGGGCGCCCGCCGTCCATTGGTGCAAGGGCGACATGGCCACCCAATACGCAGGGTCAGCGCCGAATGCGTCGTCATACAGCGGCAGGTGCGGGGCGCGCATGCGGGCGGGCACGTTCATCATGGCGCTGTCGAGTGACACCGTGCCCAGCCACGGCCAGGCGCCTTCGCGCAGTGCCTGCGGGGCGCGGGCATTGAGCAGGGCCACCAGGTGGGCCCCGGCCGAGTGGCCCATGAGGATGAAGCGGCTCGGGTCTCCGCCCCAGGTGCCCGCGCGCTGCTGCGCGGCCGTGAGGGCGGCCTGCACATCGCGCTCCTGCACGGCCACGGGGGCATCGGGCAGCATGCGGTAGTTGATGGAGATGAGGAGGAAGCCCTTGGGCACCCAGCGGTTCACCTTCTCCTGCACCACGCGGCCCATGGCCTTGTCGCCATGCCGCCAGCCGCCGCCGTGCACCATGAAGATGACCGGCGCGCGCACCGCGCTGGCCACCAGGCTGTTGGTTCCTGTGGTGGGGCTGGTGGGTACATACACGTCCATGCGCTGCGCCGGGTCGGCGCCGTAGGGCACATCGGCGATGCGCTGCACGCCGGCGGCCAGCGTGGCCGGTGCGGCGGCGGCCTGCTTCTGCGCGATGAGGGCGCGCAGGCGGCCGCCGTTCTGCGCGGTGGTCTGGGCCTGCACGCTGGCGGTGGCCAGCGTGAGGGCAGCCAGGGCGGTCATGGTCAGAAGATGGCGCGGGGACATGGCGAGGCTCCTGAGGTCAGAGGGTGGCAAGCGGTAGCTGGGTCCAGAGGGCGTCAAGGCCGCGTTGGACAAGCCAAGGCCGTGCCGCTCGCGTCGTAGCAGGTGGCGCTGCGGCTCCAGCTGTTGTCCTTGCTGTAGCTGCTTTGCGCCTGCACGCTGTTGCCGGTCGTCGCGTTGGTGGCGGTGGTGCTGCGGGCCTGCGTCACGGTGCCGTCGGCGTTGCGGCTCGCCCCGCCGCTGCTCTGCAGGCTGCCCTGGGCATTCTGGGCGGACACGGTGCCGCTGTGGCTGGCGCTGCCGTCTGCACGTCGGGTGGTGCTGCCCTGGCGCTCGGCCACTCCGCCCTGCGCACCCACGGCGGCGCCCCGGCCCGTCACGCTCGCGTTGCCCTGCCCATCGGTGGTGGCTGTGCGCCCGCGCAGCACCGCGCCATTCGGGCCGCTGCGGGCCACACCGGTGCGGGCGGTGGTGCTGCCATCGGCGTTGTGTTCCACGCTGCGGCGGGTGCGGGCCTGCGCTTCGGTGGGGGCGGCCAGCGCCAGCACGGCGCTCAGCCCCAGGGTGGCGAGGGTGGAGAACACCAACACACCCGCTGCCAGTGCGGGGCGTTGCAGCAGGTCGTTGTCAGCGGGGCGTGTCGGCAAAGGCATGGTGGTCAACTCCTTGGGGTTTGCCTGGGGGTGTGGCATGGCTGTACTGTGGGTCCCAGGTGTGAGCCATTGATGGCAGGAATCCGCCGATGTATGACAAACCATGACAAACGCCTGCGGCCCCGTCATCCCTTGTCATGGCTGGGGGTGCATGGCCCGCGCCAGCGCCTACCATTGCCACCACGCCGCCTTCACCTGCCACGTTGCTCCCTGCCCATGACCGACACCCTGGCCAAGATCCTGGTCGCCGATGACGAGCCCGACCTGCGCGCCCTGCTGCAGCGCTACCTGAGCGACCAGGGCTACGCCGTGCGCACGGTGGAGGGCGCGGGCCCGCTCGACGTGCTGCTGCAGCGCGAGAGGTTTGATGTGCTGGTGCTGGACGTGATGATGCCGGGCGAAGACGGCCTGGCCATCTGCCGCCGCCTGCGTGCGCAGGGCGAGACCATTCCCATCCTGATGCTCACCGCGCGTGGCGACCCGGTGGACCGCATCGTGGGCCTGGAAATGGGGGCGGACGACTACCTGCCCAAGCCCTTCAACCCGCGCGAGCTCCTGGCCCGCATCCAGGCCATGGTGCGACGCCAGCGCATGCTGGGCGCGCACACCGGGCCGCAGGGAATGCACGGACGCCTGACGTTCGGCGACTTCGTGTTGCTGCCGACTGAACGGCGGCTGGAGCGGGCGGGCGCGAGGGCCGGCGAGGACGTGCCCCTCACCACCGGTGAATTCGCCCTGCTGCTGGCCCTGGCCCAGAACCCTCAGCGCCCGCTGGGCCGCGACCGGCTCATGGCCCTGGCCTATGGCCCCGACCACACGGCCACCGACCGCAGCATTGACGTGCAGATCATGCGGCTGCGCAAACTCATCGAGGCCGACCCGGCCCAGCCGCGCCACATCCGCACCGTGTGGGGCGTGGGCTATGTGTTCGTGCCCGATGGCGCCGCGCCCGCCGGAGGGCGGCAGCCATGACGGCACCCGCAACCCCCGCCCGCCGCCACGGGGGGCTCTGGCCGCGCAGCCTGCTCGGGCGCAACCTGCTGCTGATGGCCGTGCTCATCGTGCTGGGCCAGCTGGTGGCGGCGGTGCTGGTGCGGCAGATGATCTTCCAGCCCCGCGTGGCGCAGGTGGCCGATGGCGTGGCGCGCAATGTGGCCGCGCTGCGGGCGGGGCTGCAGGCGCTGCCCCCGGCGCAGCGTGTGGCGTTTGTGGAGGCGTTCAACCGGCAGGCCGCATTGGCCACGCCGCCCGTTGCGCCGGAAAGCGCAGCGCGGCGCGCGCTGCTGTCGCCGTTGGAGCGGCAGTTTGTGCAGGCGGTGGCCCGCCGCCTGGGTGTGGGTGATGCGCCTGCGCAGAGCCCGCAGCCCCTGTGGCGCCGCGACAGCACCGGCGTGCTGGCCCTGCGCATGGTGCACGAGGGCGCTGACTACTGGCTCAACCTGCCCAGCGTGTTCCCCACGCGCGAGTTCACCGGGGCCTGGCTGGTGGCCACGCTGGCCAGCATGCTGCTGGCGCTGCTGGGCGCGTGGTGGCTGCAGCGCCACATCCACCAGCCGCTGGCCCAGGTGGTGGCGGCGGCGCGGCAGCTCGCGCGGGGCCAGACACCCGCGGTGCTGCCCGAGGCCGGGCCCGAAGAAATCGCCACCGTGGGCCGCAGTTTCAACCAGATGGCGCAGAGCCTGGCCGCCGCCGACCACGAGCGCGCGCTGATGCTGGCCGGTGTGTCGCACGACCTGCGCACGCCGCTGACCAAGCTGCGCCTGGGCGTGGAGATCGCCGGGGCACAGGTGGATGCGCCGCTGGCGGCCAGCATGGCGCGCAGCATCGACGAGATGGATGCGATCGTGGGCCAGTTCCTGGACTTTGCGCGGGTGGGCGCTGACGCGGGCGAGGCCGAGGCGCCCGCCACCGCATCGCTCAACGACCTGGCCCAGGCCGTGGCCGAAGCGCAGGCCGACCACGGCCGTGTGCTGGCGCTGGAACTGGGCGGCCTGCCCAACCTGCCCGTGCGCCCGCAGGCGCTGCGCCGTGCGCTGGACAACCTCGTGGAAAACGCCTGGCGCCACGGCGCCGCCCCGGTGGTGCTGCGCACGGGCGGCAGCGCGCAGCAGGCGTGGATCGAGGTGGCCGACCACGGCACCGGCATGGACGCCAAAGAGCTGGACCACATGCGCCAGCCTTTCGCGCGTGGCGGCGGCGCGGCGCGCGCGGGTGTTCCCGGGGCCGGGCTGGGCCTGGCGATTGCCGAGCGCGTGGCGCGCGCCCATGGGGGAGCGCTGGAGCTGCACAGCGCTCCCGGCCAGGGCCTGCGCGCGCGGCTGGTGCTGCCGCTGGCGGGGCCGGCCGCTGCGGCTCAGCCCCCAGGGGAATAGGGGCGCAGAATCTGAATGAAATTGGCCGCCAGCGATAGATGGATAAGCGCCAATAGCTACTGAATTTGTAGCGATTTTGCCGGGCGCAGCGCCCTGTGCTGGCCCTGGCCTTCGTCGCCCAGCCGGAACACCGACACCACGTGCACCAGGTCTTCGGCCTGCACCTTGAGGCTGCCGGCGGCGGCGGCCATTTCTTCCACCAGCGCGGCGTTCTGCTGCGTGACCTGGTCCATCTGCGTCACGGCCTCGCCCACCTGGGCCACGCCCAGCGACTGTTCATGGCTGGCAGTGCTGATTTCGCCCACGATGTCCGTCACGCGGCGGATGGCGGTCACCACCTCGTTCATCGTGGTGCCCGCGCGGTCCACCAGGGCCGTGCCCTGCTCCACGCGCTCCACGCTGGCGCTGATGAGGGCCTTGATCTCGCGCGCCGCCTCGGCGCTGCGCCCGGCCAGCGAGCGCACCTCCGACGCGACCACCGCGAAGCCCCGGCCCTGTTCGCCCGCGCGGGCCGCCTCGACGGCGGCGTTGAGCGCGAGGATATTGGTCTGGAACGCGATGGAGTCGATCACGCCGATGATGTCCGAGATCTTCTGCGACGAGGCGTTGATGCCCTGCATGGTGTCCACCACCTGGGCCACCACCTCGCCGCCCTGCACGGCCACGGTGCTCGCGCTGTGGGCCAGCGTGCTGGCCTGGCGCGCGCTGTCGGCGTTCTGGCGCACGGTGGAGCTGAGCTGCTCCATCGACGCGGCGGTTTCCTCCAGCGCGCTGGCCTGGCTTTCGGTGCGGGCCGACAGGTCGCTGTTGCCCTGCGCGATCTGCACGCTGGCCGTGGCCACGCTCTCCGATCCGTTGCGCACCTGGCGCACCACCTGCGTGAGCTGGGCGCGCATCTGCATCAGGGCCTCCAGCAGCTGGCCGACCTCGTTGGTGCCGTGGGCCAGCGCGCTGCCGCTCAGGTCGCCCTGGGCCACGGCGCGCGACAGCGCCACGGCCTGCGAAAGCGGCCCCGTCATGGAGCGCACGAACACCAGGGCCATGGCGCTGGTGGCCGAGAGCGTGACGGCGAGGGCGAGCGCCATCCACAGCAGCCGGCGCTGCAGGTCGGACACCCGGGCCTGCAGGGCCTGGTCCAGGCTGGCCATGGACAGGTTGTTGAGTGCGTTCAGCGCTTCGATGGTGCGGGTGAACGCGTCGAAATAGTCCTTGGAGGGCAGCTGGAGTTCGCTGGCGTTGATCACGTCGCGCTCGGCCATCTGCAGCGACTGCTGGATCTGGCCCTGCACCGCCTGCGCGTTGCTGCCCAGGGCGCGTTGCAGATCGGGGTTGCCCTGCAGGGCGCGGTCCAGTCCCCGGAAAGTGTCAGCCTGCAGCTCGGCCACACGCTGCTGCAGCACCAGCAGCTGGCCCTTGCCCTGGGGCGTCAGCTCGTGCTTGCCCAGTGCGCTGGCGCCTTGGGCGCGCAGCATGCCCAGCTTTTCGCCCAGCATGGGCGCCTGCACCAGCGAGGCCTGGATCAGCGCATGGGTGTCGGCGTCAGGGTCGATCTGCAGGCCATAGGCATGCAGCAAGGATTCGTTGAGCTGCAGCAGCGATGCGATGAGCTGCGTGTGCTGCGCCGTGCTCTGGGCCTGCTCGATGCTGCGTGCGGCAACGGCCTGCTCTAGCGTGCGCCAGGTCTGCTGGGCCTGGGTCCAGGTGGCCATCTGGGGGGCGGGCACCTTGGCAGCCGCAAAGCGGGCGGTGACATCGTCCAGGGCCGTGTTGACGGCATCGCGCGCGGCGGGGCGGCGCGCTGCCAGGGCTTCGTCGCCACCGAGCATGCCCACGGACAGGCCCCGGTGCACCTGCATCTGCTGCACCAGCCGGGTCAGCGCCTGTGCGGGGACCACGCCCTGCGCCTCGTGGCGCGCGTGGCCAATGGCGTGCAGCGAATCGCGCACCGTCAGGTAGGTGGGCAGCGCGCTCATCATGAGCCCGAGTGTTCCCAGGATGAGGAATTTTTCGAGCAGGTTTAACCGGTGCAGAAGTGACATGGCAGTAGGCGCACGTCAATGTGTGCGCAAAAAGATAGACCTCAGGGGCGGGGTGTCGGCACCCGCCGACTGGGATGCGGCCCTCCATCAGACCGCGCGGAATGTAACGCAATGTAGGGGTCTGTCTTCAGTAGGGTTTTGACTCAGGTCAATTTTTTGCGGCACGGCGTGTGTGCCCGCTGGGCGTCCCGCACCGCCCCTCGGTCGGCTGGAGCAGGGCCGCAGCAAATGGTGCGCTGGAGAATAATGAACTCCTCCCGTCCTTTGGAGCACCCCGGCATGCAATCCCTCACCCTGCGTTTCCTGGCGTCTCAAAGCACCTTGCCGCAGGCGGGGCGGGTGCCCGGCGGCACCGTGCTGCGCTGGGTGGACGAGGCGGGTTTTGCCTGTGCGAGCGCCTGGGCCAAGGGCCCCTGCATCACCGAGTTCGTGGGCGGCGCGCACTTCGTGCGCCCCATCCGGCCCGGAGACCTGGTGGAAGTGCATGCGCGCCTGGCCTTCACCACCGAGACCGGCATGCACCTGGCCGTGGAGGTGCGCAGCGGCGGCATCCATGGCGAGCCGCAGCACGAGGTGCTGCATTGCGTGGCGGTGTACACCGCCGTGGACGCCGATGAACAGCCCCGCGCCATCGACAGGTGGAGCCCCGAAACCCCGGGCGACATGGCCCTGGCGCAGCGGGTGAAGGCGCATGTGGAGGCCGCGCGCGCGGCGCAGTGACGGGGGCGGGCGGCGTTGTTCCGCCCGCCGGTGGCCTTCGGGCCCTGGCAACGCGCGGCAGGCCCCTGCCCCTGGAGGGCGGCGGGTGGAGACACGGCGTGCCTCACCTCACGCCGGGGCTGGGGCCTGGATCGTTGCCCGCAACGGCCCGCCCGCGCTGCCATGCCTGCGCGCGGTCGCGTGCGTCCACCTCCGCGGTCGCCTCGGTCAGCACCGTGAAGCTGGCCGCATCCGCCCGCGCCAGCGGCTCGCCCTGGTACCACACCCGCCGCGCATCGGCCGCGTAGCCCCGCCCCAGGGCGCGCAGCGTGGCCATGTCGGCGCCCTGCAAGGGGCGCAGCACCGGGTGCGGGCCCCGGTTCGGCTGGTTGACCTCGATGTGGCCGTGCCAGGCGTGCGCGCGGTCGCGGGCGTAGCCGGGATCGTCTTCGTCCATCAGCGCAAAGCTTGCGCCGTGGCTGCCGGGGATGTCGGCATGCTCGAAATAACCGCGCTGCGCATCGCGCGCGAAGCGGGGGCTGAGCGGCTCGAAGCTGGCCGCATCGCGCACCGCGAAGGGCTGGCCCCGGTCGTAGGCGCGGTGCCGGTCGCGGGCATGGCGGTGGGCCAGCACGCGGTAGCTGGCCGCGTCGGCGCCGGGAATGGTGGCGATGCGCAGGTGCTGGTAGGCCCAGTACTCCTGCGCCTTGCGGTAGGTGCTGCAGTAGTAGACCGCGCGGCCGTCGCGCGCCTCGTGCTCCGACAGCGCCTCGAACGTGGCGCCCTCGCTGCCCTCCACGGCACTGCCCCGGCAGTAGCCTTGCCGCGCGTCGCGCCCGAAGTGCGGCGAGAGCGGCTGGAACGTGGCCGGGTCGGCCGGGGCAAAGGCCGCGCCGCCGTAGGTCCAGGCGCCCGCCCAGCCGCGCTGGTAGCCCGTGGCACTGCCGTCGCAGCCGCACAGCGCGGCCAGCGCCCCGAGCGCCAGCGCGCAGGCGCGGGTGAGCCCGGTGGCAGCCGACCCTGTCAGCGCAGGCGTGCGGACCCGCATGGGGAACGTGGACAGGCACTCACGGCGCGGTGCGCGGCGGGCCTATGGCACCGGCACGACCCGCAGCGCGGGCGGGTACGGCTCCACGCGCAGGCTGTCGTGCGCCAGCACGCTGATCCTGGCGCGGGGGGCCAGCTCCAGCGCGCCGTCGGTGCCCTTGCGCGGGGCGTATTGCCAGAGGCTGAGCGCGCCCTTGGCGGCCAGGGCCTGGCCGATGGCGGCCGCCTCGGGGCGCGGAGCCCCGGCCTCGTCCGGCGGCACGGCGACAAGGATCTCGTCGCGCACCGTGACGATCTTGAACAGCAGGGGCGTTGCGGTCTGGGCCATGGCAGTGACGCAAGAGATGGCCAGTGCGGCCGCCAGGCAGGCGGCGGCGCGGGCGCGAAGGCGGGGCGTGGTGGGGGTCATGGGGCTTTCTGGCTAGTGCTGCAGTTGTGCCTGCGCCTGCATCGTACGCGCCACGTGGGCATACATGGCGCCCCAGGCCTCGCGCGTGGCGGGGGTGAAGGCACCGCCCAGCGCGTCGGACAGCGTCTCCAGCAGGGCGGCGCCCACCGTGTCGTAGTGCGCGGCCTGCACGCCGTAGCCCGTGTGGCGCTGGCCCAGGGCGCGCAGCGCGGCGTCCAGCCGCTCGGGGTGGTCAAGCAGGCGCACGGCATCGCCGATCATGTCCAGCAGCTTGCGTGCCTGCACGTGCATGTCGGACGACCCGAACAGCCCCTGGATGGCCGGGTCGCGCGCGAACAGCTTCGAGTAGAAAAGCGCGCCTGCCTGCGCAGCGACGGGCGCAACCTGCGCAAAGCTCTGGCGCACGAGGTGGATCTGTTCGGGGGACATGGGGAAACTCCTTGAAACGGAAAGATGTCGATAGGTAAAGTCTGCGAGGCCCCTGCGGCGTGGCCGGCCTCTTTCAAAAGTCGCGGGGCGCCTTGCGTCGCATCACCATGCCGGTGCCCGCCATGAAGGCGGCCAGCAGCAGAAGGCCCCCTTCGCCCAGCGTGGGCACCGCGCTGACGCCTGCGCCCGGCGCTGCAGGCAGGACGGTCACGAGCCAGGAGCCTGTGGTGTGGGGATGGCTGTCGATGTAGCTGCCCGAAGTGCCTGCCACCGCCGTCGTGCACACGCCGCTGTAGGGAGCGGGAACTTGCTGGCATTCGTAGTTGTGATTGACGAATTCATGCAGGCCCATGAGGTTCACGCGGTCGCCCACGGCATGGGGAGCCGGTGTCTCCCAGTGGAAGAAGGTGAGGCTGGCGTCGGTGAATGCGCCGTTGGCATCGGTGTCCGCGGAGGCGGAATACAGCGTGTCACCCGCCGCGCTGGAATAGCTGGTCAGCCCGTCTGAAAACACAAAGCCTGTCACCAGGGCGGAGATGTCGGCATTGCCCAGGCCAGGCGGCAAGGGCGCCGCCGTGGTGAACCAGCCCGACTGGAACATCGCCGTGGTGAAGCTGCCGCAGTTGCCCACTGTGCAGTGGGTGAAGTTGTACAGGGTGGGCGCGGTGTAGGGGTTGCCGGTATAGGTATACGTGTAGGTGGCGGCCCAGGCGCCCGCGTGGGTACCTGCGGCCAGCGCGAGCAGCGCAAGGTGCTTCTTCATGGGGCTTTTGGGGGAGTAAAGAAATGCCTCAAGCGTTCAGAACTAAAGCGATGCAGCTATTTCTTTAGAAGCAGCCTGTGCCCGCCGCGCAGCGCGAGGCCCAGCAGACCCAAGGCAGACAGCGCCAGGGCGATGGGGCTGTCCACGGGCACTGCCTGCACGCCGCCCCCATTCCCCGGCCCGGCGCCTGGGGCCAGGGCGGATTCATAGGCGCCGATGTCGGCGCGCCCCATCTGCACCCGTGGGGTGCCACGCTCGTCGGTGGCGGGCAGGTCGGTGGTGGGGCCGGCGTTGATGGCGGGGCTGCCCGGCAGCAGTGCGTGGGTCTGGTTGGGCAGGCTGTTGGCGTAGGCCAGCGGCGCCAGCAGGGGGTTGGCGCTGGCGATATCGCCCACCGCGCCAAAGCCGCAGGTGGTGCCGCTGTCGAGGTTGTTGCCACCGGACACCAGGGCGCCCGCCTGGAACCGGCAATTGAGGCCCGCCGCCGGGTTGGCGACGATGCTGCCGCTGATGTGGGCCGTGGCGCCAAAGACGCTCAGTTGCCCATTGCCTGCGCCGGTGGTGTTGTGGGCGATGGTGCTGAAGCGGATGGTGGTGGTGCCGCCGCTGCCCCCCGAGATGCCGCCCCCGGCCCCCACCGCCGTGTTGCCCGAGACGGTGGAGTTGGTGAGGTTCAGCGTGCCGTTGTTGGCGATGCCGCCGCCACTGCCCCCAGGATGGGGCATGGTATTGCCCGTGATGGTGCTGCGCGTGATGTTGGCAATGCCGGTCTGGCGCACCGCGATGCCGCCCCCGCCACTGGGGGCGGTGTTGCCCGAGACTTCGCTGTCGATCAGGTGGAGCGTGGCCGTCTCATACACGTAGATGCCGCCGCCCTGCTGGGTGGAGGACCCGGCCGCGCTGTTGCCGTGCACCGCCACATGGTCGAGCGTGGCCGTGCCGCCCCCGATGAACAGCCCACCCCCATACGACGCGCCCGCGCCGGTGCCGCCGGTGATGGCCAGGTTGTTGAGGTTGACGGTGGGGCTGCCCAGGATCTGGAGGACGATGCGGTCGCCGCCGCTGCCGCTGCTGGCCACGATGAAGGAGTCGCCCGCGCCCGCGCCGTTGATGGTGAGGTCGCTGGTGATCTGCAGGAGGTTGCTGGGGGCGGGCACGCGCGTCAGTGTGAAGGTGCCCGCGGGCAGCGTGATGGTGTCGGCGCCCGCCAGCGCGTTGGCTTCCATGATGGCGGCGCGTAGCGAGCAGGTGCCCGCAGCACCCGTGCCGCAGATGTTGTCACCGGGGGTGGGGTCGATCAGGTCTGCCGTGGCATCGACCACAAAAGTGGCGGCCTGCGCCCCGGCGTGGGTGAATGCAGCCAGCGCGAGCAGCGCAATGTGTTTTTTCATGGGGTGTGGCGTTTCCGAAATGAAAAGCGCCTTCAGTGGTGGTGGATCAATCGCTGCGCGCTATTTTTTGGGGAGCAATTTGCGACGTCTTCGCAGCGTCTGCCCGGAGAGGCCGAGCAGGCCGGCGGCAGTGATGGCCAAGGCAAAGGGGTTGTCTACGGGCACGCTCTGCACGGCGGCTGCGGGCGCCGTGCCCACATTGGCCCAACTGGTATTGCCGTCGATGCTGCCGGGCGCTTCCCAGACGGTGCATCGGTCTTCGACATCGATGGCCTGGCATATCACGTTGTGGTAGGCGCCGCCCTCGGTGTTGACCGAGTCCAGCCGCATGTTGGCGCCGCTGTGCGGGCCGGGGTTCTGCCAGCGCAGGACGATCATCGACAGTGCCGTCAGCTGGCCCGCGGCATCGGTGGAGACATTCACTTGGTACAACCCCGCCACCTGCGGGTCCCCCAGGGTATAGGTGGTAACCCCGTCGAACACCGTGAATGCCAGGATGTTGCCGCCCGGAAAAAGGACATCGGCGTTGACCAGGTTGGGCGCCAGCGGCACGGCCGTGGTGAAGGTGGCCGTCGGGGCCATGGCGGCGGTGAAGTTGGCGCAGTTGCCCGCGCCGCAGGGCGCCGTGTAGTTGTGCAGGCTGGCGGCGGCGTAGCCGTTGTTGGTGTAGCTGTAGGTGGCGGCCCAGGCGCCCGCGTGGGCGAAGGCGGCGAGGGCCAGCAGGGCAAGGTGTTTTCGCATGGGCGGTGTGTGGATGTGATGGGCGAAAAATGGCAGAAAAACTGCCCCAGCGCTTGCCCATCAAGCGCAAAAAGCTATGTTTTCAGGAGCAATTTCGCACCTGCCGCCCAGTCTATGGATTCCCCCGCCGCTGCGCCCCACCCCCAGGGGCGGGATGGCGAAGGGCTCGCTTTGCGCGCCACCACAGTCATCCACTGGCTTGCACCCGGTTGATCCGGGATGCCGGATTGTTTGTGGATGCGCCTATCCCCAGGGGTGGGGCGCCGGGGGACTTGGCTTCCTAAACTGATTTCCAGTGAAACAGTCGGATTCAAGAGCCATGAAAACTCCCAAAACAGCAACCAGATGGATAAAAGGGGCGAAAGGCGTTGCCATGGGCATTGCAGCCGCCGCCGCGTTCTGCGTGGCAGCGCTGCCAGCGCAAGCGGCCAATATCTATGGCCCGCCAGATTTGCAGGCCAATAGCGCCAGCAACGCCCCCAATGTTTCGACAGCGGCCGTGAGTGCTGACTTCAATAACGATGGCTATCCCGATCTGGCGGTTCTCAATGCTCAGACCGACCAGCTTCTCATCTATCTCGGCACTCCCATTGGCGGCCTGGCGCTCAAGCATGATTTCAATAACCTGGTGTTCGGCCTGCAAACACCCAACGGCATTTCTGCGGGCGACATGGATGGGGACGGCAAGATGGACCTGGTCATTACCGACCGTCTGGGTGTATCCATATTGAAAGGGTCGGGCAACAACAATGGGGATTTCAGTGCCCTGGCCCGGCCCGGGCTGGCGGATGCGAGTGATTATGGTGCTCAAAACCCCATGCTTGCCGATCTGAACCATGACGGGAAATTGGACATTGTTGTCGGCGTCTATGAACCAGGCGATTTGGGTGGAAATCACTATTTTGAGGTTTTGCAGAACGTCGGCTTGGGATTTTTCATATTGACGGGTCAATATGAGGTGTCCTACAGCGGTCTGGCCTCCTATAGCACTATACGTGAAACACAGCTGGCCGACATTGACGGCGATGGGGAAGCAGACCTGGTTTTTGTCGACGATGTTAATAGCCCAACGGTTTCATGGTTGAAAGGTACGGGCAACGGAGCATTTGCACCGCAAGCGCAACTTCTTGGTGTAGGCGCCGGCGTCGGTAATATTGAAGATATTGAAATCGCTGACGTCGATGGAGATGGCAAGCTGGATTTGCTCTTGCAGAACCAGTACGGCGAAGGTGTCTGGCTGGCCAAGGGCGTGGGCAACGGTATCTTTTTACCGAGCACCAAGCTTTTCGCCACGGGGGTTTCCAGCGGAGGCGGCCGTGACATGGGGCGAGTCATCGTCGCCGATGTGAATGGCGATGGCCGGCTGGACGTAATCTCCGATGGCTATGTGGGATTGCAGCAGGCCAACCACAGCTTTGTATTGAATGAGCATATCGGCTATTCGGTCACGCGCATGCTCGCCGCCATTGATCTGAATCGCGATGGCCGCGCCGATCTCGTGGCGTCAGGCCCGGGGGCCGGAACAATTGCGGTTTTCAAGACCATTGCCCTTGCTGCTTCGTCCATCGTGACGACCGGCACGCCGCAGAGCACCGTTTTCAGTACCCCTTTTGCGCAACCCCTGTCGATCAAGGTGCTCGACAGCAATGGAGTGGGCGTGCCGGGCTTGGCGGTGAGCATGACCCCGGTGAACCCGGGGCCCAGCCTGCCCATCGCGTCCACGGGCTCGGGCACCACCAATGCGCAAGGTGTCTTCAGCTATACCCCGGTGGCCAATGGCGTGATGGGTTGTTATCAGATGAAGGGATTCATCACCGGCCTGGGCAATGTGCCGCTCTTCAATTTGTGCAATACCAACACTGACAGTCTGGCGGTCACGGCGGGCAACAACCAGACCACGCTGGTCAACACTGCCTTTGGCACGCCATTGCAGGTGCGGGTGACCGACGCCTCGAACAATCCGAAGGCCGGCGTCACGGTGACGTTCGGCGGCCCCAGCGTACCGTCGCGCGTGGTGCTGTCGTCGTCCACGGCCGTGACGGATGCGAACGGGTTCGCGGCGGTCACGGCCACCGCCACGGGCAAGTCTGGCGCCTACAGTGTCAGTGCCACGGCGCCTGGCACCACCGGTGCCTCTATCAAGCTGTCGAACTCCGCACCGGCCGGCGCCGCCGCCGCCATTGCCTTTGACGTGTCCACGCCGCAATGGACGTATGTCACCAAGCCGTTCTCGGCACCCGTCACGGCGCACGTGCAGGACTTTTTTGGCAACCCGGTGCAAGGCGCAACGGTTGTTTTTGCCATCACGACCGATCCGGTCTCGGGTGCCACGGCGAGTTTCTCGGCACTGACGGCGGTGACCGATGCCGCAGGCAACGCGCAGGTGAGCGGGACGGCCAACGGGTTTGTCGGCACCTACTCGGTGAAGGCCAGCGTGCAGGGCAGTGCGCTGGTCAGCCCCCAAACCCGTCTGCTGAGAAACGTGGCCGATCTGCCCAAGTTCATGACCACGGTGAGCGGCACGCCCCAAAGCACGCCGATCAATACCACCTTTGCCCAGAAACTGCGCGTGAAAGTCACTGGCTGGGACGGCAGCAACACGCCGCAGGTGCGTGTCTATTTCATCACCTCCGGCGGGGTGGTGCTGTCTGCGGAAAGCGCGCTGGCCGATGCCGGTGGGTTCGCGGAAGTCACGGCCACCGCTGATGCCACGGTGGGCCTGCACCAAGTCAGCGCCATTGTGTACGACACCGTGCTGGAGCAACCCATCACGCAGACGTTTGCCTTGACGAACATCGCGGGATCCATCCCGCCCGGCGGTGGCGGCGGCCCTGTGTCAGTGCCCGCGAACAGTCCGCTGGCACTGATGGGACTGTCCCTGGCCATGCTGGCCCTGGTCCGGCGCCGCATGGGGCGGTAACGCGCCCCCGGGGGCCGAGGGCCTGCTTTCCTCCTGCGGCAACGTTGGCAGGCATGTCATCCCGGCGGGCCGCAGGCGAACAGGGTGGCGTGCTCCTCGCTGGTCTTCCAGGCGGGCCGTCGCTCGCGCCCATGTGGACGCCGGTGGCCGGGGCCAGGAACGCGGGGAGTTTTTTCGTGGCGTGTCCGGGCCAGCCCCTGCCACTGACACGACAGGAGTTCCCATCGCCCCCGGTGCCCCACCCCTGGGGGCGGGGCGCAGGGGCGGTGCGATGCGTTACGCTCCCGCCAGGTGCCGCATGGATGCGGCGCACCTGCCACGCGCCCTATGTCTATGTCCCTTTCCCGCACGCAGCAGCAGGCCCTGGCGCGCCTGCGGCAGATGGCCTGCCTGGATTTCAGCGGGCTGCAGCTCATCGAGCCTGTGCTGCACGAACTGCACCGCCTCATCGGCTTCGATAGCGGGGTTTTTTTCTATCCGGATGCCCAGGGGGCGCTGGACGCCTACATCGAGCCCTCACCCGCGCGCGAGTGGATGCACCTGTACTTCGACCCGCGGATGAAGGCGCAGGAGCTGAAGCTGGTGCGCTACAGCCTGCACGACTTCGACGCGGCGGTGCGCCATGAGCATGGGGTGCTGTTGATGGAGCAGATCCTCCAGGTCACTCACCACGAATTCATCCGCAGCGATTTCTACAACGAGCTGGCGCGGCCGTCGGAGTGGCAGGATTTTCTGAGCCTGGTGCTGCGCACGCCGCAAGGCCGGGGCGTGGGCTCGCTCAAGTTGTGCCGCCGGCCTGGCGCGCCGCGCTTTGCGCCTGAAGACATCGCCCTGCTTGAACGGACTTCGCCCTGGCTGGCGCGTGCCCTGCAGCCGGGCGAGCTGGATGCGCAGGACAGTGTGGTGCATGACAGCGCCATGCTGGTCGCCACGCCGCAGGGCAGGCTGCTGTGGACATCGCCCCAGGCAGACCAGCTGATGGCGCTGGCCTTTGGCATGCGCTGGTACCGCCGCAACGAGCTGCCACCCGCGCTGTGCGTGCTGCTGGAGCGCCTGCGCTGGGTGGAGCAGGACGGCACCGGCCGGGGCCGGGCGCCAGCGCTGCCGCAACTGGACCTGCACAACGCCAGCGGCTGGTTTTCGCTGCGCGCCACGCAGATGGCGGCCGCGGCGGGGGCCGGTGAAGGTGACTTCGACGGCGGCCGGGCGGTGGGCATCCACATCACGCAGCGGGTGGCGCGCGTGGCGCGGCTGCTGCCCACGCTGCGCGCGCTGGGCCTGCCGCAGCGCCAGCACGAGCTGGCGTACTGGCTGGCGCGCGGAGTGCCCGGGGAGCAGATCGCCACGCGCATGGGCATCAGCGCCAACACGGCCACGTACCACCGGCGGCAGATCTACACGCGGCTGGGGGTCCAGAGCCGCAAGGAGCTGCAGGCCTATCTGATGAAATAGCCGTCAATGACCTGCTGGCGCTTGCTCATCAAGCGCAGAATGCTATCAAATTAGAAGCATCTTGATGATCTGGCCACCGCCTACAGCAGGTGCCGCCGCGCGTAGCGCACCACCGTCACGCCCGCCCGCGCCTGCCGCACCGAGGGCATCACCAGCACGCAGTCGTCGTAGGGCGTGGTCACGGGCACGCCGTCGTTGTCCCCAATCAGGGTGCCGGCTTTCTCGAACACCTCCAGCCCGGTGTAAGGCGCCACGAAGCGGAAGGCGCTGCTGGTGGCGACCACCGGGCCGGTCACCTCCAGCGCCCACTGGCGCGGGGCGTCGGGCAGGCGCCAGCCGGGCAGTTGCCGTGCGAGTGCCTCGTCGCCGAGCGCGCCGGACTGCGCGAGGAAACGCACGCACTGGTCCTGCGCCACGGCGCGGCTGGCGGGGTCGCCGTGGAAGCCGCATTCGATGAGCAGCGAACGGGTGCCGTTGTCCTCCAGCTCGCCAAAGCGGCCGTAGTCGCGCATGCGCACGCCGTCCTTGTGGCCCGCGTCCACCACGATGTGCTCGGGCGAGCGCATGGCGCGTGCCAGCTCCAGGTTGCGCGGCTGGATGCCGGTGAGCAGCAGCGGCGCCGAGGGCTCGTGCATGGAGTGGATGTCGAGCAGCCAGTCCGCGCGCGCCACGAAGGGCCGCAACGCGGCGGCGCGGCGGCGCTCGGCCGTGTCGGCCGCGTCGATGCGCTCGTCCAGCCACTGGCGGTTGAGGTCTTCATCGGTGAAGCGCGAGGCGTCGTGCTGGCGGGCGTCGAACCGGTCGAATGCATCGAGATTGCAGAACGCGAGCGTGAGGGTGCCGCGTTCGGGGCGCACGCCCGCTTCGAGCAGCCCCTTGAGGGCCCACGCGCCGCACAGCTCGTTGCCATGCACCAGGGCACTGACCATCACGTGGCGCCCGGGCTGCCCCGAGTCGAAATGCCACACGCCCTCGGTGCCGGTGTTGCCCGCGCGCCAGGCGCCGAGGTCGGGTGCGGGCAGTTCAAAACGCAGCGGCTGGGCCGCGTTGCTGTGGTCGTGTTGGGCGTTCATTCTTCGATCTTGGCGAATTCAACAATCTTCTTGTACTTGGCCACTTCGGCGGACAGGAACTGGTCGATGTTCACGTTGGTGGCGGCCACGGTGGAGCCGGTGGCTTCCATCTTCTTGCGGAATTCGGGCGACTGCAGGCTGTCGTTCAGGGCCTTCTTCACCTTGTCGAACACCGGCTTGGGCAGGTTCGCGGGTGCCATGAGGGCAAACCACACGCCGATGTCCACGTTCTTGTACTGCGGTGTTTCGGCCAGCGCCGGGATCTCGGGCGTGGTGGCCGAACGCTTGGCCTCGGTGGTGCCCAGGGCGATCACCTTGCCGCTTCGGATGTGCGGCAGGCCGCTGGAGAGCACGAACACGCCGTACTCCAGGTTGTTGCCCATGAGGTCGTTGGTCAGCGGCGCCACGCCGCGGTAGGGGATGTGCGTCATGAACAGCTTGCCCTGCTCCTTGACCATCTCGCCCGCCAGGTGCAGCGAGGTGCCCACGCCCGAGCTGCCGTAGCTGAACTTGCCGGGGTTCTTCGAGACCTTCTGCGTGAATTCGGCCAGGTTCTTCACGCCCGAGCCGGTGGACGCCACGAGCACCAGGGGCTGCGAGGCGATCAGGCCGATGGCGGTGAAGTCCTTCACGTCGTACTTCACCTTCTTGGTCACGAGCTTGTTGATGGCGATCTCGTTGCTCGCGCCCACCAGCAGGGTGTAGCCGTCCGGGGCCGCGCTGGCCACCTTCTGCGCGCCAATGGCGCCGCCCGCGCCGCCGACGTTCTCGATCACCACGGGCACGCCGAGCTTGTTGCCCAGCTCCGTGGCCACGGTGCGCGCCGTCAGGTCGGTGCTGCCCCCCGGCGGGTAGCCCACGACGATGGTGATGGGCTTGGAGGGGTAGGCGTCCTGCGCCAGCGCGGACGCGGCGGGCAAGCACAGGCCGCACAGCAGGGCGGTGGCGGCGGCCGTGGCACGGCGGCGGGAAAAGGTGTGGGGCATGGTTCGGGCTCCTGGGTCGTCGTGGGGGCTGGGCACCGCGCGCCCCGGGCCGGCGGTGCATGCATGCATGCAGGCCGGCCCCGGCGGCACGCGCGGTGGGTGGCACGATTGTGAAAAGGCGCGCCCCCCAGCGTGGTGCCGAAACGGCACGGTCTGTTGCCAAATGGGTTGCAGGCCCTGGTGGAAACCCCTGGGCTTCAGCGCTGGGAGAGGGCTTTCCACAGCGCCTCGGCCATGGGCCCCAGGCGGCGCTTGGGCCGGTACAGGCGCACGTCGAAGCGCACTTCCATGCGCGCGTCGCCCGCGGGCGCCAGGCGCCGGGCCTTGCAGTCGGCATGCACCATGGACCAGGGCAGCCAGGCCACGCCCAGGCCCTTTTGCACGTATTCGTAGTGGGCGTCGGCGGAGTCGCACTCCACCACGCGCTGCAGGCGCGGCGCGTGGGGGTTCTGCGTCAGGTGGTCTTCCACCAGCCGGCCCAGGGCCAGCTGGGGCGCGTAGGCCAGGTAGGGCACCAGTGCCGGGCCCTGCCCGAACCGGTGCAGCGCCTGGCCCTGCGCGGTGGCGCGCGACACGGGCACCAGCCGGTCGGAGGCCACGGTGACGTGCGTGAACTGGCGCGCGTCCAGCCGGATCGCCAGTGCCGGATGGTGGTAGACCAGCGAGAAGTCGGCCTCGTTGCGCTCGAGCATCGCCACGGTGTCGGCCAGGGCGCGGGTGCGGATGCACAGCTCGCCGTTCTGCAGGAGGGGCTGCAGCCGCACGAGCCAGTCGGCCACGACGGTGCGTGCCAGCGTGCGGCCCGTGGCGAGCGTCACGGTGCGGGCCTGCCGGCCGGCCAGGCTCTGCAGTTCCTCGTGCGATTGCGCCAGGCTGCGCGCCATGTGGCCTGCGGTCTCCAGAAAGCTCTGCCCCGCGGGCGTGAGCGAGACGGGGCCGCCGCCCCGCTCCACCAGCGGCGTTCCCGCCCAGGCCTCCAGCGCGCGGATGCGCCGGCCAAATGCGGGGTGCGTCACATGCCGCAGTTCGGCCGCGCGCGTGAAACTGCGCTCCTGCGCGAGAACGATGAAGTCTTCAAGCCACTTGAGCTGCATGGGCCGATCCGGGGTGCGGCGGCGGCGCGGGGCTGGGGGCCGTGCGGGTGCGGATCAGCGCGCGCGCGCCGCTTCGAGCACCGCGCGGGTGCGCTGGGCCTCGGTACGGGCGGCGGCCGCAAAGTCGCTGCCCTTGGATGCGTACAGGATCGAGCGCGACGAGTTCACGATGATCGGCCCCCCGTCGCGCAGCCCCGCCCGCACCGTGGCCACGGCATCGCCCCCCTGGGCTCCCACGCCGGGAATCAGCAGCGGCAGCGTGGGCGCGATGCCACGCACGCGTTCGATCTCCTGCGGGTAGGTGGCGCCAACCACCAGCCCCAGCTGGCCGTTCTTGTTCCAGGGGCCCTGCGCCAGACGCGCCACATGCTCGTACATCAGCGGCTGGCCTTCGACGCTGGCCAGGCGCTGGGTCTGCAGGTCGTCGCCGCCCGGGTTGGAGGTGCGGCACAGCAGGAAGGCCCCCTTGCCGTGGTAGGCCAGGTAGGGCTCGATGGAGTCGAACCCCATGAAGGGCGACAGCGTGACCGCATCGGCGCCATAGCGCTCGAAGGCTTCCTTGGCGTACTGCTCGGCCGTGGAGCCGATGTCGCCCCGCTTGGCGTCCAGGATCACCGGCACGTGCGGCGCGTTGGCGCGCATGTGCTGCATCAGGCGCTCAAGCTGGTCTTCGGCGCCATGCGCGGCGAAGTAGGCGATCTGGGGCTTGAACGCACAGACCAGGTCGGCCGTGGCGTCCACGATGGCCGCGCAGAAGTCGTAGATCCTGTGCGTTTCGCCCTGCATTCCCGCAGGAAACCGAGTGGGTTCCGGGTCCAGGCCCACGCACAGCAGGGAGTTGTTCTGCGCCGTGGCGTCGCGCAGCATGTCGGTGAAAGTCATGGGGCGTGATTTTAGGTGGGGGCATCCGCCGCGGCGGGGTTTTCTGGCGGCCGGGACGGCTGCCGTGGCACCGGCATGGCCTGGTGGCCGCCGGCGGGCAACAAAAAAGGCCGTCTCGACGGCCTTTTTTGTTGCTCTTGTGCGGGACCGGCTTGCGGGCGGCCGCTCAGCGCTGTACGGCCAGCAGGCGCTGCACGTCGCGATCGTTGGGCAGTGCGTAGTCGTAGCCGCGGATGATGCGGCTGTCTTCGGTGCGCACGAGTTTCAGGCTCACGTAGGTGTAGTTGGCCGCGGCCGAGTACGTACCGACGAGCACCAGCGACGCATTGTGGCTGCGCGCGATGTCCTTGATCTCGCGCGACAGCAGCAGCTCGCCGGCGCCTTCGCGCACGAACACGTCGCCACGCAGCTTGATTTCCTTGACGTTGAAGCCGCTGGACGCCATGTGCGAGGCGTACTGCTCGGACAGCGTGCGGCCCAGGGGGGCCGAGCGGCTCAGGTCGTTCACGTTCACGACGGTGGCCACCAGGACCGGGCCGCTGCCTGCAGCGCTCAGGTCAAAGCCCGCGGTGAGCTTGGCGACGGCATCGCGGCTGTTGGCCAGGAACTGGTTGTTGGCGGCTTCCTGGTACGTGGGCTCCGTGCGCACGGGCGTGCCGTTGTTGGCGCAACCTGCCAGCAGGGCTGCGGCGGCCAGCGCGGTCAGAAGTGCTGTGGATTTCATTGCGAGACCACCTTCATGTTGACGTTCTTGTAGTACGAGGGGCGCAGGAACAACGGCGTGTCCGCGTTTTCCAGGTAGTACACATCGGTCTTGCGTGCCACGTACTGGCCGCCCCGCGTCACGGTGGTGGTCAGGATCATTTCGGTGTTGGTGGGGCCGCCCGAGTTGATGCTGGCGCCGTAGTCGGCCAGCGAGGTCAGGCCCAGCGTGGCCAGCATCTGAGCGTCCAGGTGTTCGTGGCGCAGGCCATAGGCGGCCATCAGGCCCGCGGCGATCATGGTGAACTGGCCGGGAATGAAATGGGGGCGCGGGCTGTTGTGGCGAACGACCTGCGTGTTGTAGGTCACGTTGAGCGTCTGGCCGGGGTCTTGCAGCACGGGGGCGCCGCTCTGGACCAGCTTGGTGATCAGGAAGTCGCGGAACGCCAGGTCGAACGGGCTGGGGTTGGGCGGCAAGGCCACATGCAGCGGCGTGCCCGGCGCCATGCCAGACTTGTCGAGCGTGCTGAGCGTTTGCGCCACCACGTCGTTGGAAACCAGTTCCCAGTGACCGGCGGAGCGGACCTTGGGTTGTACCGTGAGCTCAAAGTTTTCCGCCAGGGGAATGGGCGAACGATAAGCACATCCCGCCAAAGTAGCCACAGCGCCGGCGAGCACCGCCAAGCTGACTGCCTTTGAAAATTTCATGATTCCCTCCTACGGACTTTGAGAGGCGGGGACATGAACAGATACATCCCACGCGATTGAAAAATAATTCTGGGCGCGATACTCAACAAAAACAAGAAAAAATTGAGGTAACTGCGCCCAGACACACGCAATTCGTTGTTTTTGGTCACAGATTGGCGTGCTTGCTTACGCGCGGCTGCATTTGCTTGTGCGTCCGCGTGTAACAAATTTCAAACACTGGTAACGGCGCGTTTTTCGAGGATTTCAAACGCGGGCAGCGTCTTGCCTTCCAGCACTTCCAGGAAGGCCCCACCTCCCGTGGAGATGTAGCCCACCTGCTTGTCGATGCCGTATTTGGCGATGGCCGCCAGGGTGTCGCCACCACCGGCGATGCTGAACGCGGGCGAGTCGGCGATGGCCTTGGCGATCTCGCGCGTGCCGTTCTCAAAGGCGGCGAATTCGAAGACGCCCACGGGGCCGTTCCAGACGATGGTGCCTGCCGACTTGAGCTGGGCGGCCAGGCGGGCGGCGGTGTCGGGGCCGATGTCCAGGATCAGGTCGTCCTCGGCCACATCGGCCGCGGCCTTGACGGTGGCGGGGGCGTCGGCGGCAAAGCTCTTGGCGGTGACCACGTCGGTCGGGATCGGCACTTCCGCGCCCCGCGCCTTCATGGCGGCGATCACGGCGCGCGCTTCTTCCAGCAGGTCGGGCTCGGCCAGGCTCTTGCCGATGGGCAGGCCCGCCGCCAGCATGAAGGTGTTGGCAATGCCGCCCCCCACGATGAGCTGGTCCACCTTGTCGGCCAGGCTCTTGAGGATGGTGAGCTTGGTCGATACCTTGGAGCCCGCCACGATGGCCGCCAGCGGGCGCTGGGGATGGGCCAGGGCCTTGGTCAGGGCATCGATCTCGGCCGACAGCAGCGGGCCGGCGCAGGCGATCGGTGCGAACTGGGCGATGCCGTAGGTCGTGCCTTCGGCGCGGTGGGCGGTGCCAAAGGCATCGTTCACGAAGATGTCGCACAGAGCGGCCAGCTTGCGGGCCAGGTCTTCCTTGTTCTTCTTCTCGCCCACATTCAGGCGGCAGTTCTCCAGCAGCACGACCTGGCCGGGGGCGACGGCGACGCCGTCCACCCAGTTCGAGACCAGGGGCACCTCGCGGCCCAGCAGCTCGGCCAGGCGCGCGGCCACGGGGGCCAGGGAATCCTCGGGTTTGAATTCGCCTTCGGTCGGACGGCCCAGGTGGCTGGTCACCATCACCGCGGCGCCGGCGTCCAGCGCCATGCGGATGCAGGGAATGGATGCGCGGATGCGGGTGTCTTCGGTGATGCGGCCGGCGTCGTCCTGTGGAACGTTCAGGTCGGCGCGGATGAAGACGCGCTGGCCTTGGGCCTTGCCCTGGGCACAGAGATCGGAAAAGCGGAGGATGTTCATGGGAGGGGGGCTTCCTGGTGGGGGCACGTGGATCAGGGCCGCCATTTTAGGCGGCCCCACCCGCGGCCCTGCCCCGCCACCGATCCCTACCAGCCCCATCCGATGTGCAGCGGCAGGTACACGGCCATGCCGACCACGATGGTCCCCAGGATGCCCCGCCGCCAGAAGTAGTACGCGCTCGCGCACAGGACGGCGGGGAGCCGGGCGTCCATGAGCGTATCGATGAGCTCGCCCCGGGTGATGAGGATCTCGGGCGCGATCACGGCCGTCAGGGCGGCCAGTGGCGCGTACTTGAGGCCGCGCTTGAGCCAGTCGGGCAGGGGCAGCTCGCGCTCGGGAATCATGAAGAAGGAGCGCGAGACCACCGTGATGACGGCCAGCCCCGCCACGGCGATGAAGGGTTCCAGCAGATCCCACCAGGACGACCAGGGCGCATTCATGGGTGGCGCTCCTCGCGCAGCGGCACGATGTCACCCGCCTCGACGTGTTCGCGTTCCTCGGGCGGCATCACGCTGTCGGCGGGCACCAGCAGCAGTTCCGGCTTGTGGCGGCGGCGGTCCACGGCCTCCATGAGCAACCCCGCGGCCACGGCGGCGGCCAGGGCCACCAGGATGTTGAGCTTGAGCGGCAGCGCGAAGGCCGCGATCGCGGCCGTCGCGGCGACGCCCGTGGCGAGCCAGGTGGCCCGGTCGAACAGCAGCGACAGCAGCACGCCCAGCAGCGCCAGCACGCCCGCGAACCCCAGGCCCCAGGACAGCGGCACGGCATTGGCCAGGAAGATGCCCGCGATGGACGGCACCTGCCAGGCCAGCCAGTTGGTGGCCGCTGCGCCCCAGAAGTACGGCAACTGCTCGGGCTGCGGGCGCGGTTCGGGAAAGCGTTTCATGAAGGCCACATAGATCACGTCGCCGCTGAAATAGCCCACGGCCAGCCGCTGCCGCACGGGCAGGTGCGCGAAGTAGCTGCGCCACATGCTGCTGAAGATCACGAAGCGCAGGTTCACGCAACTGGCCGTGAGCCAGACCACCCACAGCGGCGCGCCCGCCGCCATCAGCGGGATGACCGCCAGCTGCGCGCTGCCGGCATACACCACCAGGGACATGAAGACGGCCATGCCGATGGGCAGGCCGCTCTTGACCATGACCACCCCGGTGACCAGGCCCCACGCGCCAATGCCCACGGCCGTGCCCACCATGTCGGTGGCGGCCATGCGAAAGGAGGGGTGGCGCAGCGTGCGGCCGACGAGGTCCCTGTGGCTCATGCCGGCGCCACCGCCACGGCGGGCGCGGCGCCCAGCACCATGCCGGGCTGCAGGTCGAACCCCCGCAGGAAATCCGCTGCCGCCAGCCGCTTGCCGCCGGCGCGCTGCAAGGTGGTCAGGCGCAGCGCGCCTTCGCCGCAGGCCACCGCCACGCCCTGGCCGTCCACCGAGAGTATCTGGCCGTGGCGCTTGCCGTTAGCGGGTATATTGCTATCTATTTCATAGCTCCATACCTTGATCGTTTCTCCTGCGCATTCGGTGCTGGCGCCAGGAAAGGGATCGAAGGCCCGGATGCGCTGCCCGATCAGCGTGGCAGGCAAAGACCAGTCGATGGTGCTTTCGGTTTTTTCGATCTTGTGGGCATAGGTGATGCCTTCGGCTGGCTGGGGCTCTGCCCGCAGGCCCCCGCAGGCGGCCAGTTCGAGCGCTTCCACGATCATGCGGCCGCCCAGGGAGGCCAGCCGGTCGTGCAGGGAGGCGGTCGTGTCCGTCGGCGCGATGGCCAGCCGCTCCGTGAGCAGCATGGGCCCGGTATCGAGGCCAGCGTCCATCTGCATGATCGTGATGCCGGTTTCCGCGTCCCCGGCCTCGATGGCGCGGTGGATGGGCGCCGCGCCGCGCCAGCGCGGCAGAAGGCTGGCATGGATGTTCAGGCATCCCCGTGGCGGGAGGTCCAGCACCCACTGCGGCAGGATGAGCCCATAGGCGGCCACCACCATCACATCGGCCTGGGCGGCCAGCAGGGCGTCGCGCGCTGCGGCGGCATCGTCCGGGTATTTGCCTTCCAGGCGCAGGCTGCGCGGCTGGGCGACGGGAATGCGGTGGTCCAGCGCGCACTGCTTGACGGGAGACGCCTGGAGCTTCATGCCGCGGCCGGCGGGGCGATCGGGCTGGGTGAGGACCAGCGGGACGGTGAAGCCTGCGGCCAGAAGCTGTTCCAGCGCCGCGCGGGCGAATTCGGGCGTGCCGGCAAAAATGACTCTCATGGAAACCAATGGGGTGGTGCGCGGCAGGTCAGTCGCGCGTGTTGTCGAAGTTGGGCTGTTCGTCCGTGAACATCACGAGCCGCACCACGCCCTGGCGGTCCAGGTGGACATGGGCCAGGCGCGGGTCGGAATTCTGGCGGAAGCGGTAGGTCCAGATGTCGCCATCAAAACGCGCCACCCGTTCCACGCGCAAGGGGGCGCCGAAGGTGCGCTGCACATCGGCGAGGGTCCAGGCTCCGACGGGGATGTTCTCAAAGCGTGTCTGCGTCAGCACCTGTTCGTTGCGCACCAGCTTGCCGCTGGCGTCGAAATCCAGGTTATAGGCCGCAAACCCCGCGGGAAGCTCGGAGTACAGCAGCCGCTCGCCGCCCGGCAGGGAGAAGGTGGCGGTGGGTGGTCCCAGCCTGGCGATGACATCGGCGCGCAGCGCGCCGGGCGCTTCACGGGCGGGCAGCGCGCAGCCCGCGAGCTGGACCACCAGCGCCGACAGCGCCAGCACTCCGCCACCCCTGAGGGTGCAGAGCGCCGGGCGGGTCACTCGCGCGCCCCCCGCTGCTGCTTGATCATCTTGGTCTTGATGCGGTTGCGCTTGAGCGGCGAGAGGTATTCCACGAACACCTTGCCCATCAGGTGGTCCATCTCGTGCTGGATGCAGACGGCCAGCAGGCCATCGGCCTCGATGACGCGCGACTGTCCCTGTGCATCCAGTGCCCGCACATGCACGGCATCGAAGCGCTCCACGCCGTCATAGATACCGGGCACCGAGAGGCAGCCCTCGTCGTTGAGGTGTTTTTCCGCACTGGTCCAGACAAGTTCCGGATTGATCAGCACCAAGGGCGCGTCGCGCTCCTCGGACACGTCGATGACGACCAGCCGCTCATGCACGTCCACCTGGGTGGCGGCCAAGCCGATGCCGTGGGCGTCGTACATGGTGGCGAGCATGTCGGCCGCCAGCTTTTGGACGCGGTCATCCACCGCCTCGATGGGGCGGGCGACCTTGTGGAGCCGGGGGTCCGGGTAACAGAGAATGGGAAGGATTGCCATGGATGCTGCCGAGAGATGTCGCTATTTTCGCCACTTTTGAGGTTCGCCGCAGCGTTGCAGGCCAATAATCGTTGCCGAATCAAGGGCTTGAGCAGAGAATCTAAGAGGGTTTGTAACGTATATGCCCGGTCGCCCGCATGCTGCTGGCACCGAGGCGCCAGTGAGGGGGCGTTTCACAATGCATGAGAAGAGGAACAACATGACGGCATTCACCAGCGTTCGGCGGACCGCCCTGGGCGCGCTCACCATGATCGCTGGCGCTTTGCTGATCGCCCCGGCCCAGGCGCAGAACCACCCCATCTCCAGCGGCCAGCGCGCGACCGCACAGCAGGTATCGGAGCGTGGCGTTCCCCTTTCGGAGCTGGCGCCCAATGCACCGGATACCTATACCGTCAAGCGCGGCGACACGCTGTGGGGCATTTCGGGCATGTACCTCAAGCGTCCCTGGCGCTGGCCGGAGCTGTGGGGCATGAACCTCCAGTCCATTCCGAACCCCCACCTGATCTACCCGGGCCAGACGCTGTATCTGGACAAGGATGGAGGCTATGCACGCCTGCGGACCACGCCCCCGGGCGTGGCGGAACCCGAGACGCAGACGGTGCGCGTGTCTCCGCGCACCCGCAGCGACAGCCTGGCCAGCACCGCGCTGCCCACCCTCAAGCCCCACCTGATCGAGCCTTTCCTCGTGGAGCCCCTGGTGGTGGATGCCCAGGTGCTGCAGCGCGCTCCCCGCATCATCGCTACCACCGAAGACCGGGTGCTGATGGCCAGTGGCGACCGGGCCTATGTGCGCGGGGATGCTTCCGCACCCGTTCGAGCCGAGGCGGGCGAGCCCCGTTTCTTCCGTGTCTTTCGCGATGCCGTGGCCATGAAGGATCCCGTGACGGGTGAAATCCTGGGGTACGAAGCGCAGTATCTGGGCAAGGCCGAGCTGGTGCGGGGAGAGTCTTTCGAGGACATCCCCAACGGCAAGGGCGGCTATATTTCCGAGTATGTGCCTGCCACGGTGGATCTGTCGGGCACCAAGGAGGAGATCCGCGCGGGGGACCGCATCCTGCCTGCGCCCGCCCGGGTCTTTACCAGCTACACACCCCGTGCGCCCCATATCGACGTCGACGCGCGGGTCGTCTCCATCTACGGTAGCTTCTCGGCGGCCTACGCCGCCCAGAACCAGGTGGTTGCGATCAACCTGGGCTCGCAGGACGGCATCGAGCCGGGCCATGTGCTGTCGTTGCTGACCAAGGGCGATCGCATCAAGGATGTGACCGGCGATGCGAAGACCATGGTCAAGCTGCCCAGTGAGAACAACGGAACCGCCATGGTGTTCCGGACCTTCGACCGGGTTTCGTATGCCCTGATCCTGGAGATTCGCAGTGGCGTGCGGGTTGGCGACCGCCTGGTGAATCCCCAGGAGTAACTGCGCGGACCTGCCGGGGCCGCGAAGCCGCCCAGGGGCGGCACGGGCCCTGGCCTGTTTTGCTGCTGTTTGCCTTCTACAACCGCCATCATGGACCGCGACGAGCTGGGAGCATGGTTGCGCCTCACCCTCTCCGCGGGGGTGGGCAATGGCGCCGCACGGCGCCTGCTGGCGCGCTTTGGCCTGCCCCAGGCGGTCTTCCAGCAATCGGAGTCTGCGCTGCAGCAATGTGTGACCTTGGCCCAGGCCAAGGCGCTGTGCGCCGTGCCCAGCGAATGGGAAGCGCTGCTCGATACCACCTGGCAATGGCTGGAGGGCGCCGATCCCCAGGGGCCTGCGCGCGCGGTGGTCACGCTGGGTGACCACCGGTATCCACAGTCTCTGCTGGATACCGAAGACCCGCCGCTGCTGATGTACCTGATGGGCCCTGCCCGGCTGGTCACGCAGGCCCCGTTTCCCGTTGGCCGGTGCCTCGCGGTGGTCGGAAGCCGCAATCCCACCGCCCAAGGCGCGGACAACGCGCGGCTTTTTTCCCGGACACTGCGCGGGGCGGGCCTCACCATTGTCTCGGGGCTTGCGCTGGGGGTGGATGCTGCGGCCCATGAAGGGGCGCTGGACGTTGTCACTGAAGCCGCGGCGCAGGTTGCACCTGCCACCATTGCGGTGGTGGGCACGGGGCTCGACCGTGTCTATCCGCGCAAGAACCTGGACCTCGCGCACCGCATCGCCACGCACGGGCTTCTGGTCAGCGAGTACCCCCTGGGTACGCCACCGCTGGCCGCCAATTTTCCCAAGCGCAACCGCATCATTTCCGGCCTCTCCCAGGGGGCTCTGGTGGTGGAGGCGGCACTGGCCTCGGGGTCGCTGATCACTGCCCGAATGGCGGCCGAACAGGGCCGCGAAGTGTTTGCGATTCCCGGCTCCATCCACGCACCGCAATCACGGGGCTGCCATGCGCTGATACGCCAGGGGGCCAAGCTGGTGGAGTCCGCGCAGGACGTGCTGGAAGAGTTGCGCCTGCCTTCCGCCCCGGCGGTGGACAGGCAGCTCGTTGACTTCGGGTCAGCATGCAGCAACACCGACCCGGGCATCCACGGAGGGGCAGACAGCCCTGTGCTGAAGGCCCTGGGTTTTGACCCCATGGGCGTGGATGCCCTGGTGGCCCGCACCGGCATGGATGCGGCGTCGCTGCAGGTGGCGTTGCTGGAGCTGGAGCTCGAGGGCCGCGTTGCCCGTTTGCCGGGCGGCCTGTTCCAGCGGCTGGGGACCGCCTGAGGCGCCCCCTCTGGACGGTGGTGGTTCGGGCGCGCGCCGCTTCGTTCGGTGCGCCCGGGCCTGGTCAGTCCAGAAGCCGCTCGGGGTTGGCGTCCAGCTTGGCCAGCGCATCGCGCGTGGCGCGCAAGGTCAGGCCCTCTTCTTCCTGGGCCACGAGCAAGCCGGCCTGCAGATAGGCTGCGAGCCTTCGCAACTGGATCAGGTAGCTGCTGCCGTCGACAGCGGCGAACAAATGCAGCTGCTTGCGCTGGCTTTGCCAAGCATATTGCACCTGGGCCGATGCCCCGTTGTGGTCCAGCGTGTACCAGGTGCCAGGCTGCAGTTCCTGGGCCCAGGCGACCATGTCGTCCTGAACGGGCGCGCCGTTGTCGGCGACCACATGGATGGAGGAGGCATCGATGCCCAGCATCATCTCGATGTTGTCGGCGTTGAGCGGCATGTCGCCCAGCGTCGCGTCGTTGATGAAATCCTCAAGGTTGGCCAGGCGCTTGGCCATGGCGTCGATGTGTGCCTGCGGAATGGATGCCGTCTTGGACAGGAAGGCGTCGGCCAGCGTGTCGGTGAGGACCTTGATCTGCGCATCCTGCGCCGGGCCGTTCACCCCCATCAGGGCCAATCCCTGGCGCAGGCGCTGCAGCAGGCCCGGAAGATTCTGGATGACCTGCGCGCGGTCGCTGCGGTTGGGCTTGGCGCTGGCCGCCCAGACCAGGTCCGCGGCCGTGCGCTTGAGCGATACGGTGTCTGCGTGCTGCGGGCCGTCGCGCACGGCCGACAGGGCCAGCACCTCGGCCCAGGTCTTGAAGAGAAACTCGCGGATCTCGTCGCGCACCGGCATGTCGCGCAGCATCGTGCGCAGCTCGATGGTGTACTGGATCGCGAGGGTTTCTTTCTGCTCGACCTGCTGGGCCACCGTGACCAGGCGCGAGGTGGCCTGCTTTTCGGTGAGGAACTTGGACAGGAATTTCTCGAACTCGTCGTAGACCAGCTGGAACACACGCCGGCCGGTCTCGGGGTACTGCTCGATCACCTGGACCACGCGGCGGATTTCTGCCTCCAGCGCGCTGCCATTGATGCTGGTGGCATCAAAGCCCATCACGCAGGCCCCCATGCGGTCGATCAACTGGCGCGCGGGGTGGTTGAGGTTGCTGAAGAACTCTGGCTCGGCCAGCGCCACGCGCAGCACGGGCACCTGAAGCCGGGCAAACCAGACACGCACGGCCGGCGGGATGCGGTCCTCGGCCAGGATGCTCTGGAACATCAGGGCCACCACTTCGATGATGGCTTTTTCCCCGGCGGTGGAGGCCTTCTTCTTGAGCTCGGTCGAGCGTTCGCGCACCGCGCCCGCCAACTGCACCACGGCCGCGGGACTGTAGTCTTCCATCAGGGTGGCCACGCCACTGTAGTAGGTGTCGGCGTGCACGCGGTGGGCGGTGAGGGCATGGGCGAGCGCGGCCGAAGCCGGCGGGGCATTGACCATGTCGAACCCGGTCGCCGGTTGCGTCAGCAGCCTGCGCAGTTGCCCCATCACGCCCTGCGCCCGCTGGCGGGCCCGCGCCAGCGGGGTCATGCCCGTGGCAAACCCCGTGGGCAGGCCATGCCGCGGATAGCCCGCCGGCGGCCTGCCGCCGGGCAGGTGATGCTGGGGCATGGGGTGACCGCCGCCCGGCTGGGGGATGCCGCCGCCGCGCGCCGCAGCCATGGCTTCCCGCGTCTGGGCCAGCGCCTGGGACGCCAGGCCCCCGGCACCAGAGTTGCTGGCGCCACCGGCAACCGTGCCGCCCGAAGTGCGCCGCACGCGCGACTTGAGGTCGGCCTGGGGCGTGACGCCCTGCTCCACATAGAACACATTGACGGCCTGGTACTGCTTCTGGAGCAGGTTGGCCAGTTCCCGCTGCAACGGGTCCACCACGGTCTGCAGGTCGGTGCGGGGCAGGCCGGCCTCGACCCACTGCTCGACCAGCAGCAGGCACACGGCGTCGGGCCGGAGGATGTCGCTGCTGTCTAGCTCCTGCCCTTCCAGCGACTGGGTGCGCTGGCGCAAGGTGTCGAACTGGTGGCTGACCTGTTCGCTGACCGTGAGGGCCATGCGGGAAGCCAGGATCTTATTTTCCACCACGTCGTCGCTCAGCAGCTCGAATTGGGGGCTCGCGCCGCCGGTGGCGAGGGCGCCGCGGGTGGTGCTGCTGTGCGGCGCCAGCGCATCGCGCCAGGCCTTGCCGGTGCGTTCGGTCCAGGCAGCATGGTGCTGCTGATATTGCATCCAGGCATCGCGGTGCGCCTGCATTTCGCGCGCTGTGCCCGTTTGGGACATCAGCGTTGTCAGGAAATCCAGGACCGTCTTGTCCAGGTCCGGGAGTCCGCCGCACAGCCCCTCTACGAACCGCTGGCGCGCCTGGCGGGCCAGGCGGCGCTGTGGAACGGAAGGGGGCGTGGCTTGCATGGACCGATATTAGCGGTTCAGACGGTGGCCCCGGCATGGGGATCGTTCGGATCCCCATCCTTCTTCACGGGCTTGACAAGGTCTTCGCGCTTCACACCGAGCCACATGGCGATGGCCGCGGCCACGAACACGGAGGAGTAGATGCCGAACAGGATGCCGATGGTGAGCGCCAGGGCAAAGTAGTGCAGGCTCGGGCCGCCAAAGAAGAACATCGACAGCACCATGGCCTCGGTGGATGCGTGGGTGATGATCGTGCGGCTCATCGTGCTCGTGATGGCGTGGTCGATCACCTCGTGCGTCGTCATCTTGCGGTACTTGCGGAAGGCCTCGCGGATCCGGTCGAAGATCACGACCGATTCGTTGACCGAATACCCCAGCACGGCCAGCACCGCCGCCAGCACCGACAGCGAGAACTCCCACTGGAAGAACGCGAAGAAGCCCAGGATGATCACCACGTCGTGCAGGTTGGCGATGATGGCCGCCACGCCGAACTTCCACTCGAAGCGGAAGGCCAGGTAGATCACGATGCCCACCACGACCATGGCCAGCGCCATCAAGCCGCCGTGCACCAGTTCCTCGCCCACCTGCGGGCCCACGAACTCGGTGCGCCGCAGCGTGACCTCGGGGTTGGCGGCCTTGAGCGCGCCCAGTACCTGTTCGCTTTGCTGCGCCGACGTCACGCCCTTTTGCACGGGCAGCCGGATCATCACGTCGCGGGCCGTGCCGAAGTTCTGCACCTGCACGTCGGGATAGCCCAGGCCGGAGACCGTCTCGCGGACCTTGGCCAGCTCGGCCGGCTGGCTGTAGGCCACTTCCATGACCGTGCCGCCCGTGAACTCCACCGACAGGTGCAGCCCGCGCGTGAGCAGGAAGAACACGGCCAGCGCGAACGTGATGAAGGAGATCGCGTTGAAGATCAACGCGTGCTTCATGAACGGGATGTCTTTTCGAATGCGGAAAAACTCCATGATCTTTGTTCCTTGCTTGGAGTTTCTTAGTTCGTCTTGGCCACGGCGGCATCGGCGTCCGGCTTCCAGACCTGGCCGATCGACACGCTCTTGAGCTTCTTCTGGCGGCCATACCACAGGTTCACCAGGCCGCGCGAGAAGAACACGGCCGAGAACATGCTGGTCAGGATGCCGATGCAGTGCACCACGGCAAAGCCGCGCACCGGGCCGGAGCCGAAGGCCAGCAGCGCCAGGCCCGCGATCAGCGTCGTCACGTTCGAGTCCAGGATGGTGGCCCAGGCGCGCTCGTAGCCCGCATGGATGGCCGCCTGCGGCGACATGCCGGAGCGCAGTTCCTCGCGGATGCGTTCGTTGATCAGCACGTTCGAGTCGATGGCCACGCCGATGGCCAGCGCCATGGCGGCAATGCCCGGCAAGGTCAGGGTGGCCTGGAGCATCGACAGGATGGCCACCAGCAGCAGCACGTTCACGGCCAGCGCGATGCTGGAGAACACGCCGAACAGCGTGTAGTAGAAGCACATGAAGACCGCGATGGCCGCCAGGCCCCAGACCACGCTGTGGATGCCGCGTTCGATGTTGTCTGCGCCCAGCGTCGGGCCGATGGTGAATTCCTCGATGATTTCCATCGGTGCGGCCAGCGAGCCCGCGCGCAGCAGCAGCGCGGTGTCGTTGGCTTCCGCCGTGGTCATGCGGCCGGAGATCTGCACCCGGCCGCCGCCGATTTCGCTGCGGATCACGGGGGCCGTCACCACCTCGCCCTTGCCCTTTTCAAACAGCACGATGGCCATGCGCTTGCCCACGTTCTCGCGCGTGATGTCGCGGAAGATGCGCGAGCCCTTGGCGTCCAGCGTGAGGTTGACGGTCGGCTCCTGCGTCTGGCCGTCGAAGCCGGGCTGTGCGTCGGTCAGGTTCTCGCCGGTCAGGATGACCTGCTTCTTGACGATCACGGGCTGGCCGCTGCGCTCCAGGTAGCGTTCGGAGCCGAACGGCACGGGGCCGCGGCCGGTCTCGGCGGTGCGGGCCTCGGTGCCCTCGTCCACCATGCGCACTTCCAGCGTGGCCGTGCGGCCCAGGATGTCCTTGGCCTTGGCGGTGTCCTGCACGCCGGGCAGCTGCACCACGATGCGGTCCAGGCCCTGCTGCTGGATCACGGGCTCGGCCACGCCCAGCTCATTGATCCGGTTGTGCAGCGTGACGATGTTCTGCTTGAGGGCCTGCTCCTGCACGCGGCGCGTGGCTTCGGGCTTGATGGAGGCGCGCAGCTTGAATTCGCTGCCTTCGGGCGTGCTGGCGACCTGCAGGTCGGTGAACTGGTCCGCGATCAGGTTGCGGGCCGCCGTCAGCATGGCCTCGTCGCGCACCTTGATGTCGATGTTCTGGCCTTCGCGGCTGATGCCGCCGTGGCGGATGCTCTTGTCGCGCAGCGCGGTGCGGATGTCGCCCGCATAGGACTCGGCCTTCTTGGTCAGGGCCGCCTGCATGTCCACCTGCAGCATGAAGTGCACGCCACCGCGCAAGTCCAGGCCCAGGTACATGGGGTTGGCATGCAGGGATTTGAGCCAGACGGGCGAGCGGGACACGAGGTTCAGCGCCACGATGTACGACGGATCGCTGGCATCGGGCACCAGGGCCTTCTGGATCGCGTCCTTGGCTTTGAGCTGGGTGTCGGGCGTGTCAAAGCGCGCGCGCACCGAGTTGCCCTCCAGCGCCACGAAGTCGGGCGTGACGCCCGCGGCCTTGAGCGCTTCTTCCACCCGCTGCTGCACGGCGGTGTCCACCTTGACGGTGGCCTTGGCCGACGAAACCTGCACCGCAGGCGCTTCGCCAAAGAAATTGGGCAGGGTGTACAGGACCCCCACCAGCAGCACGATCACCAGGATCGCGTACTTCCAGACCGGATAACGGTTCATGATCGCGCTCTTATCTCAGTTGTGCATGGCGCCATGCGCCGACCCCTGCCAGGGACGCCGTGGATCTGGCTCTGCCAGTCCGGGGGCGTCGTCCCCCTCCCGCGCGGCGCGGGGGCAAGGGGAAGGCGCGCAGCGCCTCAGGGGAATGTTCATTGATTACTTGACCGAACCCTTGGGCAGGACCTGAACCACGGCGCTGCGCTGCAGCTGCACTTCGACGCCGTTGGCGATCTCGATGTGCAGGAAACCTTCGGACAGGCGCGTGACTTTGCCGACGATGCCGCCGGAGGTGGCCACTTCATCACCCTTGGCGATGGCGTCGATCATGGCGCGGTGTTCCTTCTGGCGCTTCATCTGGGGGCGGATCATGACGAAGTAGAGCACCACAAACATGAGCACCAGGGGCAGCATGCCGGTCAGCGAGGACATGATGTCGGTACCACCAGCGGCGGCGGCGGGTGCGGTTTGGGCAAAAGCGGAAGAAATAAACACGGACTGGACTCCACAACGGATGGTCAAAATTCACAAAACCCGCCAGGGGCCGGCGCGAGGGCGCCTTCCAGGGCGGAACAGGGCATTGTATGCGGCCCCCTGTGCGCGGCCCAAGGGGGAAGACCCAAGCCGCTGGCGGGTGTTTGCCGCGGGCGGGCGGTGCGCCGCGATGGCGGGAAAAAATCAGATCAAAATGGCCATTGACGCCGGCCTGTCAATCATTTGATGCTCCTGACTTGATAGTAAAAAGCCCGCGCGGTGCGCGGGCTCTTCACGGCAGGGCTGCCACGGCAGCCGGCTTCACGCCGCCTGGCGCTGCGGCTGGGCGGTGGTGCCGCCGGCGCGCCACTGCGCCATCAGGCCGTCCCACTTGGGGCGTGCGGCCGACAGGTGGCGCTCCTTCACGTGGCCATAGCCCCGGATTTCCTCGGGGATGCGGGCGATCTCCACGGCCAGGGCCAGGTTGTCCGCGTTCAGGCGGGCCAGCAGCTCCTCGATGCAGGCGCGGTATTCCACGATCAGCGCGCGCTCCATGCGGCGCTCCTCGGTCTTGCCGAACACATCCAGTGCCGTGCCACGCAACCCCTTCATCTTGGCCAGCAGACCAAAGGCGCTGCGCATCCAGGGGCCGAACGGCTGCTTGACGAGTTCGCCCTTGTCGTTCTTCTTGGCCGTCATCGGAGGGGCCAGGTGGTGCACCAGCTTGTAGTCGCCTTCGAACATGTTCGCGATCTTGTCCGTGAAGGCCTTGTCGGTGTGCAGGCGTGCCACCTCGTACTCGTCCTTGTAGGCCATCAGCTTGAATAGGTAGCGGGCCACGGCCTCCGACAGGCGGGTGGTGGTGCCCAGCTTGCTTTCGGCGGCGCGCACCTTCTCGACGAAGGCCGTGTACTCGGACGCGTAGGCGGCATTCTGGTAGCCCGTGAGGAACTCCACGCGCTTGGCGATCATTTCGGCCAGCGAAGGCTTCTTGACGAACTGGATCACCTGCGCGGCGGCAAACAGCGCCTGCACCGAGGCCAGGTCATGGGCGCAGCGGCGGCCCCATTCGAACGCGGCCTTGTTGTTGTCCACCTGCACGCCGTTCAACTCCATGGCGCGCATCAGCGATGCGAGGCTCAAAGGCACGCGGCCCTTTTGCCACGCGTAGCCCAGCATCAGCGGGTTGGTATAGATGCTGTCGCCCAGCAGTTGGGTGGCCACCTGCTCGGCGTCGAAGCTTCCCACACCGCCCGCGCCCACAGCGGCAGCAATCGCGCTGTCGCAGTTGGCACCGGGGAACTGCCAGTCCGGGTTGGTCACGAAGGCCGCTGTGGGCGTGCCATGCGTGTTCAGCGCCACGAAGGTGCGGCCCGGCTGCATCACGGCCAGCGTGTACTTGTGCGCCGCCACGATGGAGTCGCAGCCGATCACCAGGTCGGCCTTGGCGGTGTCGACCTTGGTGGTGTAGATGGCCTCGGGCCGGTTGGCGATCTGGATGTGGCTCCAGGTGGCGCCGCCCTTCTGGGCCAGGCCGCCGGCGTCCTGGGTGATGACGCCCTTGCCGTCCAGGTGCGCGGCCATGCCCAGCAGCGAGCCGATGGTGATCACGCCCGTGCCGCCCACGCCGCCGACCACGATGCCCCAGGCCGCTTCGGCCACGGGCAGCACCGGCTCAGGGATGGCCGGCAGGCTGGCCAGGTCGCCCTTCTTTTCCTTCTTGGGCTTCTTGAGCTTGCCGCCTTCCACTGTGACGAAGCTCGGGCAGAAGCCGTTCACGCACGAGTAGTCCTTGTTGCAGGTACTCTGGTTGATGCGGCGCTTGCGGCCGAATTCCGTCTCCACCGGCTCCACGCTCAGGCAGTTGGACTTGGTGGAGCAGTCGCCGCAGCCCTCGCACACCAGCTCGTTGATGACGACGGTCTTGTCGGGCGTGGCCAGGGTGCCGCGCTTTCTGCGGCGGCGCTTTTCGGTCGCGCAGGTCTGGTCGTAGATGATGACCGTGCAGCCCTTGATCTCGCGGAACTGGCGCTGCAGCGTGTCGAGCTCGTCGCGGTGGTGCACCGTCACGCCCTCGGCCAGCGCCACGCCGTCGTACTTCTGCGGCTCGTCGGTCACGATGATGAGCTTGACCACGCCCTCGGACTTCAGGCTGTTCATGATCTGCAGCACCGAATGGCCCTCGGGCCGTTCGCCCACCTGCTGGCCGCCGGTCATGGCCACGGCGTCGTTGTAGAGCACCTTGTAGGTGATGCTGGTGCCCGCCGCGATGCTCTGGCGGATGGCCAGCAGCCCGCTGTGGAAGTAGGTGCCGTCGCCCAGGTTGGCGAACACGTGCTGGTCGGTGGTGAACGGCGCCTGGCCCACCCAGGTCACGCCCTCGCCGCCCATCTGCGTGAAGGTGGACGTGTTGCGGTCGGGCATCCAGTTGGCCATGTAGTGGCAGCCGATGCCGGCCACGGCGCGCGAGCCTTCGGGCACGCGGGTGCTGGTGTTGTGCGGGCAGCCGCTGCAGAACCAGGGGGCGCGCTCGCCCGTGTCCACCTTGAGCTCGGCCATGCCGCGCTCGCTCGCCTCGATGATGGCGATGCGCGAATCCATGCGCGCGATGATGTCGCTGGAGACGCCCAGCTTCTTCAGGCGCTTGGCGATCGCCTTGGCGATGATGGCCGGCGTCAGGTCGGCCTTGGCGCGCAGCAGCCAGTTCTGGCTGGGGTTGGGCATGGACCATTCGCCGCCCGTGGCATCACCCTCGGGCTCGTCGAACTTGCCCAGCACGTTGGGGCGCACGTCGGCGCGCCAGTTGTAGAGCTCTTCCTTGAGCTGGTATTCGATGACCTGGCGCTTTTCCTCGACCACCAGGATCTCCTGCAGGCCCTGGGCGAAGTCGCGCGTGATGGTGGCTTCGAGCGGCCACACCACGTTGACCTTGTGCACGCGGATGCCCAGCTGACGGCAGGTGTCATCGTCCAGGCCCAGGTCCACCAGGGCCTGGCGCGTGTCGTTGTAGGCCTTGCCGCTGGCGATGATGCCGAAGCGGTCGTTTTGGCCTTCGATCACGTTGTAGTTGAGCTTGTTGGCACGCACATAGGCCAGGGCCGCGTACCACTTGTAGTCCATGAGGCGCGCTTCCTGCTCCAGCGGCGCGTCGGGCCAGCGGATGTGCAGGCCGCCGGGCGGCATCACGAAGTCCTCGGGCATCACGATCTTCACGCGGTCCGGGTCCACCGAGATGCTGCTCGAGGACTCCACCACCTCCTGGATGGTCTTCATGCCCGACCACACGCCCGAGAAGCGGCTCATGGCGAAGGCGTGCAGGCCCATGTCCAGGATTTCCTGCACGCTGCTCGGGAAGAACACCGGCGTGCCGCAGGCCTTGAAGATGTGGTCGCTCTGGTGCGCGGCCGTGCTGCTCTTGCTGATGTGGTCGTCGCCCGCAATCGCGATCACGCCGCCGTGCTTGGCGGTGCCGGCCATGTTGGCGTGCTTGAACACGTCCGAGCAGCGGTCCACGCCCGGGCCCTTGCCGTACCAGATGCCGAAGACGCCGTCGAACTTCTTGGATTGGGGATACAGGTCGAGCTGCTGCGTGCCCCAGACGGCCGTCGCGCCGAGTTCCTCGTTCACGCCGGGCTGGAAGACGATGTTGTTGGCCGCCAGATGCTTCTTGGCCGCCCACAGCGCCTGGTCGTACGTGCCCAGGGGCGAGCCCCGGTAGCCGCTGATGAAGCCGGCGGTGTTCAGGCCGGCCACGGCGTCGCGCTGGCGCTGCAGCATGGGCAGGCGGACCAGGGCCTGCACCCCGCTCATGAACGCCCGGCCGTGGTCCAAAGAGTATTTGTCGTCGAGGGTGACGGTTTCGAGGGCCTTGCGGATGTGCTCGGGCAGTGGGGCGTTCATGGCTATGTCTCCAATGGCTTTTTTGTGGGGCCGGGCCTTGTGGGCCCGGTCGGGGCGCAGTCCTTCCGCCCGTTTAGGGCAGCGACTCCAGTGTGCAGAGAAGTGTATGTCTGCATTGCTGATATGTCTTTGCGTTCTGTGCCGTGTTTGGGCTATTCTGAGAAAGGATCTTTCTCCAGACAGCCCATTTGTGAACACTCTCGACAAATTCGACATCGCCATCCTCAACGAGCTGCAGGCGGATGCCCGCCTGACCAACGCCGAACTGGCCCAGCGCGTGGGCCTCTCGGCCGCGCCCTGCTGGCGCCGCGTGCGCGCGCTGGAGGAGCAGGGCTTCATCAAGGGCTACCGCGCCGAGATCGACCGGCACAAGATCGGCCTGGGGGTGCTGGCGTTCGTGCGGCTGGATGCCGACCGCAGCACCGGCGACCTCACGCGCGAGATGGAGGCGGCGATCGCGCGCATCCCCGAGGTGGTGGCCTGCCACTACATCAGCGGCACGGGCACCTTCGAGCTGCAGGTGGTGGCGCGCGACCTGGACAGCTTTTCGCAGTTCGCGCGCGACGTGCTGCTCAACCTGCCCAACGTGAAAGACATGCACACCAGCTTTTCGCTGGGCGAGGTCAAGGCCAGCAGCGCGCTGCCGCTCACCCACCTGGCGCGCGCCAAATCCTGATTGCTATCATTTCAATAGCTTTTGGCGCATGCTGGGAAAGCGCCAGGTGCCCAAAAGGCATCGGGCCGCCGGCCCGGGCCATGCCCCTGCACCGGCGTCGGACGCGCCGCCGGGCGCAGCGCGGCGGCAGAACCCGTCGCACAATGCGCGGACATGCCACCTTTGCCGTCCCACGAAAGCACGCGCAGCGTTGCGCCCCCGCCCCCTCCTGAACTGAGCCCGGTCCCCGAAGCGCCCGCCGACCTCGCGGCGCGTGAAGCGGCCGCGGACCGCGCGGCCCTCGCCCAGGGCACGGAAGAATCCGTGGCGGCGCGGCTCGACCACTCCGCCTCGCTCTCGCCCCTGGCGCCGCTGTCGGTGCCCGTGTTCCGCATGCTCTGGCTCACCTGGGTGGCGGCCAACACCTGCATGTGGATGAACGACGTGGCGGCCGCCTGGCTCATGACCACGCTCACCACCTCACCCATCCTGGTGGCCCTGGTGCAGTCGGCCTCGACGCTGCCCGTGTTCCTGCTGGGCCTGCCCAGCGGTGCGCTGGCCGACATCCTGGACCGGCGGCGCTACTTCATCGCCACGCAGTTCTGGGTGGCCGCCGTGGCGCTGGTGCTGTGCGTGGCCATCATGGCGGGCGGCATGACGGCGCCGCTGCTGCTCGCGCTCACGTTCGCCAACGGCATCGGCCTGGCCATGCGCTGGCCGGTGTTCGCGGCCATCGTGCCCGAGCTGGTCAGCCGCCCGCAGCTGCCCGCGGCGCTGGCGCTCAACGGCGTGGCCATGAACGCCTCGCGCATCATCGGCCCGCTGCTGGCCGGTGCCATCATCGCCAGCGCGGGCAGCGCCTGGGTGTTCGTGCTCAACGCCGTGCTGTCCGTCATCTCGGGCCTGGTCATCATGCGCTGGAAGCGCACCCACGTGCCCAGCCCGCTCGGCCGCGAGAAGCTGCCCAGCGCCATGCGCGTGGGCCTGCAGTTCGTGCGGCAGTCGCCCAGCATGCGGGCCGTGCTGTGGCGCATTTCCATCTTCTTCCTGCACGCCACCGCGCTGCTGGCCCTGCTGCCGCTGCTGGCCCGGGGCCTGGAAGGTGGCGGCGCGGGCACCTTCACCCTGCTGCTCGCGTCCATGGGCGCGGGGGCCATCACCGCCGCCATGTTCCTGCCGCGCCTGCGCCAGGCCATGGCGCGCGACGTGCTGGTGATCCGGGGCACGCTGCTGCAGGCGGCGGCCACCGGCGTGATGGCCGTGGCCCCCAACGTGTATGTGGCCGTGCCCGCGATGTTCGTGGCCGGCATGGCGTGGATCACCACGGCCAATTCACTGAGCGTGTCGGCCCAGCTGGCGCTGCCCAACTGGGTGCGCGCGCGCGGCATGTCGATCTACCAGATGGCCATCATGGGCTCCACGGCCCTGGGTGCCGCCGTGTGGGGCCAGGTGGCCACGGTGAGCGACGTGCACGCGAGCCTGGGAATCGCCGCAGGCACCGGCGTGGTGGCCATGCTGCTGGTGCAGCGCCTGGTGGCCGACCGCAGCATGGAGGAGGACCTGAGCCCCTCGCGCGCCTTCCAGGCGCCCGTGGCCGACGTGCCGCCGGGGGCGGGGCACCTCGTGGTCACGATCGAGTATTTCATCGACCCGGCCCGCGCGGCCGAATTCCGCGCCGCCATGCAGGAAAGCCGCCGCAGCCGCCTGCGCCAGGGTGCCCTGGGCTGGCAGCTGCTGCACGACATCAGCCAGCCCGCGCGGTATGTGGAGCGCATCGAGGACGAGTCGTGGACCGAGCACCTGCGGCGCTTCGACCGGGTGACGGCCTCGGACGTGGCCCTGCGCGACCGCAAGCTGGCCTTCCACGTGGGCGATGCGCCGCCGCGGGTGACGCGGTGGACGGTGGAGCCGTAGGGCGCCAGGGCCCCGGGGGGCGGGCAGCCCTGCAGCGCGGGGCGCCAGGGACGATGCCTCTACCATCGCGGGATGCCCTGCAAAGGCCCGCCCCAGCCCCTGACCTTGCACGTTGACCTCCCTATGAAGTGCTTCACGCGTTCCAGCTTCCTCTCCCTTGCGCTCGCGGCCTCCTGGGCCTGCGCGGCGGCCCCCGACCCCTCCCTGCTCGGCTGCTGGCGCGCCGCCAGGATCGTGCTGACCGCCCCGGATGGCGAAAAGGCCGAAGACACCTCCGGCCGCTGCACCCTGCAATTCAAGGCGGACCAGTTCGAATCCACCTGCAAGACCACCAGCGGGACGGCCACCACCACGTACCGGTATCAGGTCGTCCGCCCCCGGGTGTATGCGGCCACCATGGCGGGCAGCACCTTCAGGACGGAGATGGTGGGCTCGACGCGCGAGTACGAGTACCGCATCGAAGGCGATCAACTGCACACCGTGACCGTGCCGCCGGCCATGGCGTTCGCGGCGGCCGCTGCGGCCCAGCGGGTGGAAACCGATGCGGCGCGGGTGCCGTGCCCGTGAACGGGGCTGCCCGTCGCGGGGCGTTGGGGCACAGGGACACTTGAAGAAAATGCTCCTGATTCAATAGCTTTCAGCGCTTGTCCAATAAGGGATGGAAGCCAAAATGACCTAAAAAAATCACCGGGGCCACAGCGCCCACAGCCGCAGGTTCTGCTTCAGGCGCCCGGCGATGTCGCCCGCCTCCGGTCCCCAGCCCGTGAAGAAGTCCGCGCGCACCGCGCCCAGGATGGCGCTGCCGGTGTCCTGGGCCATCACCATGCGGTTGAGCTGCACCTGCGGCCCGCTGGACGCGAGCCACACGGGCGTGCCGTAGGGAATGCTCTGGCGGTCCACGGCGATGGAGCGGCCGGGGGTGAGCGGCACGCCCTGCGCGCCGCGCGGGCCAAAGCCCGCGTCCAGCGGGCTCAGCGGCTCCTCGCGGAAGAACACGTAGCGCGGGTTGGTCCACATCAGCTCATTCGTGCGCTGGGGGTTGGCGGCCAGCCAGGCGCGGATGCCGGGCCAGGTGGCGTCGCGGGTGTAGCCCTGGTCCAGCAGCCAGCGGCCGATGCTCTGGTAGGGCTGGTCGTTGGTGCCCGCGTAGGCCACGCGCACCAGCGACACCGTGCCGTCCGCCTCGGCGATGCGCAGGCGGCCCGAGCCCTGGATGTGCAGCACCATCGATTCGACCGGGTCGCGCAGCCAGGCGATGGCCCGGCCGGCCAGCGCGGCCTGGGCCTCGGGCAGTGTCTCGATCTGCTGGCGCGTGTACCAGGGCTTGCGCGTCCCGAGCCCGGCGGGCACGCGGTAGACCGGCACGTTGAAACCGTTGCCGGGCTGGCGGGAGCCCTCCATCATCGGCTCGTAGTAGGCCGTTAGCAGGCCGTCGGGGTTGCCGTCGGTCGCCTCCACGCGGTAGGGCTGCAGCCGCGCGATGAGCCAGGCGCGTTGCTCCTCACCTGTGGCGATGCTCAGCTGGCGCACGTCGCTGCACAGCGCGGTGAAGGGCGGCGCGGGCCGCTCGCAGCTCTTGATCCAGGCGTTCCAGGCCTCGTGCAGCGCGTCTTCGGTGAAGCCGGGCAGCTCGGCCCAGCGCACGGGCACCCAGCGGCTCTTGGGCTGGGACATCGGCGGGGGCAGCGGGCCGGTGTCGCCCGGCAGAACCACCGCGCCGGGCGGCAGGGGCGCCGGGATGGCCGGGGGGCGGGAGGGGCTTGCGGGCGGTGGGCTCGAGCAGGCGGCCAGCGTTCCTACAATCAGTGCCGTCAATACAAGGCCTAGAAGGTGTTTGCGATCATGCCGTGGCCGTGTTGGAGTGCCTTCGGGATGAGTGGATGGCTCGGATGCGCCGCAGGGGCTCGCGCTTGTGCAAGCAGCCGGGGCGTCCCATCGCCCGTTTTCACTCCAGCCCGAAGGGCCGAGGGCTTTGCGGTCGGTCTGCTGCGTTGCGGCGCTTGCCAATAGCGGGGCCATGGGCCGCACACCGCGCCTTGTATCCCATCCCGCAAAGGCCTCTGTGCGGCCACGGGGTGACCGTAAATACGTTCTTGGGAGTGTCAATTTCATGGGGCTGATTTTGCTTGAAGCGCTGCTCGCGCTGGTGCTGCTGGTCGCCATCGTCTGGTGGACCATGTTCTCAGGCCGCAAGGGTGGTGAGCTGCAGCAGCCCCCGAAGGATTCCCCGCCGCCGCCCCCCGCCCCTCCACCGCCCCCGGCGCAGTGACTTGGCATGCGCGCGGGGCGCGGGCGCCAGGCGGTGCCGTCCTACAGCCAGGGTGCCGCTGTGCCGATGGCGCCCGTGTCCGCCCGCGGCCACGATGGCGTTGAGCTGGGCGCACCCGAGGCCGGGGCCAAGGACAGGCCACACGGCACGCGAACGGAACTCCCGAAGCGCCCAGCTCCAACGAATCTTTCAAGGAGCACCACCATGCGCAAACACATTCTTCTCGGCGCCACCGCCGTCATCGTCCTGGCCACAGGCTGCGCCAGCATGGACGACACCCAGCGCCGTACCGCCACAGGGGCCGGCGTGGGCGCGCTGGCCGGCGCCGTCATCGGCTCCGCCACCGGCGGCAGCGCCGGCACGGGGGCGGTCGTGGGCGCGGGCGTGGGGGCGCTGGGCACCTACATCTGGTCGCAGAACATGGAGCGGCAAAAGCGCGAGATGGAGCGTGCGACCCAGGGCACCGGCATCGCCGTGACACAGACAGCCGACAACCAGCTCATGCTCAACATCCCGAGCGACATCTCGTTCGCCGTGGGCCGCTCGGACATCCAGCCCAACTTTGCCCCGGTGCTCGACCAGTTCGCTGCCGGCCTGCGCAACAACCCCAACACCGATGTGCGCATCGTGGGCCACACGGACAACACCGGCAGCGACGCCATCAACAACCCGCTCTCGGTGGACCGCGCCGCCAGCACGCGCAGCTACCTCACGGCACGGGGCGTGGACGGGCGCCGCATCGCCATCGATGGCATGGGCGAGCGCTACCCGATCGCCACCAACGACTCGGCCGACGGCCGCGCCCGCAACCGGCGGGTGGAAATCTTCGTGGGTGAGCGCCCGCGCGGCTAGCGGCTAGCCGCCGCACCCCGGCGCGCGGGCGCGGGGGCCGGCCTACTGCCCCGTGCGCAGCAGGTTGGCCAGCTCCACCGCCGACTTGACCTGCATCTTGTCGAACACCCGCGAGCGGTGCACTTCCACCGTGCGCACGCTGATGTCCAGCTGGTCGGCGATCAGTTTGTTGGGCAGGCCCGCCACCACCAGGTCCATCACATCGCGCTCGCGCTCCGTCAGGTCCGCGAGCCGCACCTGCAGGTCGCTGCGCTCGCGCAGCTGCGCCAGCCGCTCCGCCGACTGCGCCAGCGCCTGCTCGATCCGGTCCACCAGGGCATTGTCGGAAAAGGGCTTCTCGCAAAAATCGAAGGCGCCCCGCTTGACCGTGTCCACGGCCGTGGGCACGTCGGCGTGGCCCGTGAGGAAGATCACCGGCATGGTGGCCAGGTCGCCACGCACGGCGAGCAGGTCGAACAGCGCCAGGCCGCTCATGCCGGGCATGCGCACGTCCAGCAGCAGGCAGCAGGGCTGGCGCTGCGCCGGGCGGCTTTGCAGCATGGCATCAAAGGCCTCGGCGCTGTCGAACGATTCGCTCGGGAGCCGGCGCGAGCGCAGCAGCCAGGCCAGCGCCTCGCGCACGCTGGCGTCGTCGTCCACGATGTACACGGTGGCGTTGGATACGGGTTCCATCAGGTGTCAGGCGAAGGTTGGGGAACGGGCAGCGTGAAGGTAAAGACCGTACCACGCGGCTCGTGGGGGGCAAATCCGAGAAAACCACCGTGCTGCTCGATCACCGTGCGGCACATCGAGAGGCCCAGGCCCATGCCTTCGGCGCGGGTGGTGAAGAAGGGCGTGAAGAGTTTTTTCGCCACGTCCGCCGCGATGCCGGTTCCGAGGTCCGTCACCGCGAACTCGATCCATCCGCTGTGCTGGTTCGAGGCGGCGCGCCGCACGCGGATGTCGAGCACGCGCGTGGGAATGGCGGGGTCGTCCATGGCCTGCATGGCGTTGCGCGCCAGGTTGAGCAGCACCTGCTCGACCATGGTGCGGTCGCACAGGACGGGGGGCAGGTTCGGCTCCACCGTGGTGTTCACCCGCACGGCCAGCTTGCGCGCCTGCAGGCTCACCAGCGGGAGGATGGCGTCGAGCAGCTGGCGCGCCTGCACGGCCTCCCGCGCCTGGTCGCGGCGGCGCACGAAGTCGTGCACGCTCTTGATCACCTTGCCCGCGCGCTCGGCCTGCCGCGCGATGTGCTGCATGGCCATGCGCACGTCCTGCAGCTGCTCCGCGTTGGGTGCGGCGCCCGCCGGGCTTCCCGCCTGGGGCGCCGGCGCCTCCAGCAGGTTGATGGAGCCCGTGGCGTAGCTGGAGATGGCGGCCAGGGGCTGGTTGAGTTCGTGGCTCAGCAGCGAGGCCATCTCGCCCACGGTGGCCAGCCGGGCGGTGGCCTGCAGCCGCTCTTGCGAGGCACGCGAAAGCTCCTCCACCCGCCGCTGCTCGCTGATGTCGAGGAACGCGCTCATCCATCCCGTGTGCAGGCCCTGGGCGTTGATGAGCGGGGCCTCGATGATGAGCACCGGAAAGCGCGTGCCGTCCTTGCGCATGAATTCGGACTCGAACCCCTCGCGCGGCGGCATGGTGCCCGCGAAGCGGATGGCCTGGCGCTGGCGGTACTCCTCCACGCGCTCGGGCGGCCAGTAGGGTGCGGTCACGCTCTGGCCCAGCAGTTCCGGGGCGCTGAACCCCACCATGGCGCAGAACGCGGGGTTCACATAGGTGATGCGGCCTTCCAGGTCGCGGGCGCGCAGGCCCGTGACCAGCGAGTCCTCCATCGCCTTGCGGAATGCCAGCGCGTCGGCCAGGTCGCGCTCGGCGCGCAGGCGCCGGCGGTTGTCGCGCACCAGCACCACCATCACGGTGACCAGCGCGATCGACATGGCGGTGACCAGCGCGGTCAATACATTGGGGAACAGGCTGGGCGCGCTGTGCCAGGTGTCCATGCGCAGCACCAGCGTGCTGCCGGGCAGATCCAGCAGGTGCGTGGCCGTGAACATGCGCGAGCCCCGGCGCGCGGCGCCCAGCACGGCCAGCCGGGTGCCGTCGGCCTCGGTGAAGGAGGCCTCCTGGCTGCGCGTGAGGTTGTGCGCCACCAGGTTGATCAGCACGTCCTGCAGGGCGTAGGTGGCCACGAGGAAGCCCGTGCTGCGCCCCCCCGAGCTCAGGGGCAGGCACAGCTCCATCATTTCCGAGCCCAGCCCGTCGCCGTGCGGCTGGAAGTAGCTGCTGGAATAGGCGGGGCTGCTCAGGCGGCGCGCGTTGGCGCAGGCAATGGCGGCGTCGGACTGGTTGCCTTCGCGCAGCCGCGCGTCCCAGGCCACGGGGCGGTAGGGCGACTGGGCATGCGTGCGCACCCGCAGGCTGGTATCCCGCCACTCGATGCGCACCAGCTCGCGCCGGTTGCGCAGCAGCTCCGAGGCATCCACTTCCCAGGCGAGCTGGCCCGGGTCGCCCGCGTGCAGTGCCTGCAGGCTCTGCAGGTTGCGCGTGAGCGCCACGCGGATGTCGGACACCGCGTCGGCCGTGTCGCGCTCCAGGCGCGACTGCACCTGGCTGGCCTCGTACCGCCCCGCAAGCCACACCATGGTGGCGAGCATGGAGATCACGAGCAGCACCAGCAGGGTCCACAGCGACCAGCGCCGCCATGCGCCCCGCCAGCGCCTGAAAAGTGTGCGCTGCTGCGGGATCTTCACAGGACGCGGTGCGACAGGGAGGGAAGCTGCAGGCGCACGTCGCGCAGGCGCTGCGCGTCGACCACGCCCGACACCACGCCCGCCTGCTGGTCCTGCTCGGCCAGGATGGTGCCCCAGGGGTCCACCAGCATGCTGTGGCCCCAGGTGTGCCGGCCGTTCTCGTGCACGCCGCCCTGGGCGGGGGCCAGCACGTACGCCAGGTTCTCCACGGCGCGGGCGCGCAGCAGCACCTCCCAGTGCGCCTGGCCGGTGGTGTGGGTGAACGCGCTGGGCACGAGCAGGAGGTCCGCTCCGGCGCTGGCATGCAGGCGGTACAGCTCGGGGAAGCGCAGGTCATAGCACACGGAAAGGCCCACCCGCCAGCGGTGGCCGTCGCGCGATGGCAGCTCGAACTGCACGGGCGTGCCACCGGCCTCGATGACCCGGCCTTCGTGGTACTGCTCGCGGCCGTTGTCGAAGTAAAAGAGGTGGATCTTGTCGTAGCGTGCCACGCAGCCGCCCGTGGGGTCAAACACCAGGGTGGTGTTGCGCACCCGGTCCGGCGCGGCGGTCTGCAGCGGCAAGGTGCCGCCCACCACCCACATCCGCAGGTCGCGCGCCGCGCTGGCCAGGAAATCCTGAATCCGGCCTTCGCCCAGGGTCTCGCGCAGCGCGAGCTTGTCGGTGTCCTTGTGCCCCATCGCGCAGAAGTACTCGGGCAGCACCGCCAGCTCGGCGCCGGTGCCGGCCGCCTGCTCCAGCAGCGTGCGCGCGGCGCGCAGGTTGTCTTCCAGGCGGGTGCCCGACACCATCTGGATCGCGGCGACTTTCATCATGAGGCTTCTCCGGTTCTGGCGGGGCTGGTGCGGGGCGCTGCGTCGCTGGCGGGGCCGGGCTCGCGCCCGCGGCGGGGGACGCGCACGACGCGCGGGTCTGTCCAGGTGCCGTCGATGCGGAACTCCTGCGTGGCGGCCTCGATGAGCGGTCCGCGCAGGAACACCTGGGCCAGGAAGCTGCCCAGGCCGATCACGGGGTTGATGGCGGTGGCCACCAGCGATGCCGTCATGGCATTGATCTCGGGCACCACCACCACGCGCAGATCCTGGGTCTCGTGGTCGATGTTGGCGCTGCCCTCCATCAGCACGGCGGCATTCACGCCCTTCATCTGCAGGTTGTTCGTGGTGGCCACGCCCTGCTCGATGCGCACGTCGCCGCGCACGAAGTCGAACGCGAAGCCTTCGCTGAACACGTCGCGGAAATCGAGCGTGAGGCGCCGCGGCAGCGACTGCAGGCTGAGCACGCTGAGCAGCTTGGCCAGGCCCGGCTCGGCCTTGAGGAACTGGCCTGCTTCGATGTTCACGTTGATCTGGCCCGTCATGGACCGGTAGTCCGGGCTGAAGGGCGCGCCCATCCAGGCCACCTGGCCCTCCATGCGTCCCTTGCCGCGCCGCACCACGCCCGGCATGCCCATGCGCCCCAGCAGGTCGCCGGAGTCGCGGATGTCCAGCCTGAAATTGAGCACCGTGCGCCGGTCGGGGGTGCGCGGCCCGCCTCCCGCGGCATTCATCACCGCCCAGTTGCCGTTGGCGGTGAAATTCGCCTCGGGGGCGGTGATGTTGAATTTGGAGAGGCGCCATTCGCGCTGCGCGCCATCGCCGCCGCGGTTCTGCGCTTCGATCTCCACGCGCCCCAGCCGCTTGCCGCGCAACTCGAAGTCGTCCACCACGATGTCCAGCGCGGGCAGGGCTCCGGGCTGTTCATCCAGCAGCGCTTCGACCTGGTTCACATCGCTTTGCGGCATGTTCACGCGGGACAGCCGTGCGAACAGGCGCCCGTTGGGCTGGTCGGCGGCGCCGGGCTGGCGGTATTCCAGGTAGCCGTTGAGTTCGGTGGCATCGAGGTTGGCGCGCCAGGTGGTGCCGTCGCGCAGGGCCCCGGCCACGATGTTGTGCAGCGTCCGGCCCTGGAGGGTGAGCTCGCGCGCACGCAGGGCCAGCGTGGTGGGCAGGTAGTCCTGCGCCAGGCTGTGCGCGCTGGCCGGGGCCGCGGCGGCCGGCGCGCGCGCGGCGGTTTCCACGCGGGAGGTGGCCTGCGTCAGCACGTCCTCCCAGGCATCCACATCCAGCTTGCCCTGGTTGATGTTGGCGGCCACGCCCTGGGCGGGCATGGGGGCCGATTCGCCACCCGACAGGCCGACGCCGATGGTGCCCCGCAGCACCCGGGCCTGGTGCCCGCTGATATCGCGCACGTACACGGCCGAACCCAGCGCGCCCAGGTCCACCGTGACCTGGTCGCGCAGGGGCGGGGCGTCGGCACCGCTCCCGTGCCCGGCCTGGGTCACGCCGGCCAGGGATTCGCGCGCCACCTGGGTTTCAAAGCGCAGGGGCAGGCTGGTCTCCGCGGTCTTGCCCAGCGGCGGCGGGAGCGCCAGCGCCAGTCCCTGCAGGCTGGTCGTCACCTGCACCTCCGGCACGCCCCGGCGAAACGCCAGCGTCATGGCGTACGGCGTGCTGCCCGTGGCGTGGCGCGCCAGCTGCGAGAGCATGCCCAGCTGCGGCGCCTGCTGCAGCCCTTCGGCCGTCGCAGTGCCCTGGGCGCGCACCTGCACGGCCGACTCGGCCGCCGGCGTGTGGGCCGGCAGCGCGCGCATGCCACCTTCCAGCTTGACGCTGCCACCCAGCGCCTGCGCCTGCACGGCGTTGAGCGAGAAGCCGCCCTCGGTGAACTGCACCACGCCCCGCACGCGGCTCAGCGCAGGGGTGTCGGGCGTGATGCGCAGTTCGTTGCCGGCCAGCGTGACGCTGCCCTGGACCTTGGACTTGTTGATGTCGCTGATGGGCAGGGACAGGCGCAGCTGGAAGTCCGCATTGCCCGTGCCGCTGGCCTGGTCGAGCGCGTTGCCGGTCATGCGGCCCAGGGGCGACGTGCCCATGAGCGCGAGCAGTTCGGGCAGCGGCCCCCGGGCGTCGGCGCTGACGCTGACCACGGTGTGGGCCAGGTCGGGGATGCGGGCATCCACCTTGGACAGGCGCAGGCCCTGGCGCCCCGCGAAGCTGCCGGTGGCGCCGCGCACCTGCATGGACGAGCGCTCGAAGATCAGCTCGCCGCCCAGTTCCGTCAGCGCGGGCCAGGGCAGGGTGCCCGCCGGCTGCAGGCTGGGGGGCACGTAGGCGTAGGTCACGTCCTTGACGCGCGCGGCGATGCGGAATTCGCCCTGCCTGGGGTCGTTGAACGGCAGGTGGTGCAGGTCACCCTTCACGCGGAACTGCACGTTGCTGGCGCTGCCCGCGACGACCGCGTCGCGCACATAGTGGCGCGAATCCGCCGGAATGGACAGCGGCAGGTAGCGGTGCACGCGGGTGCCGTCGGCGCGGTGCAGCGTGCCGGTGAGATCCAGCACGCCGGGAAACCGCGACTGGTGCGGCACCTTGGCCGCATCGCTCGTGTGCCAGGTCGCCCGTGCCTCGCCCTGCGCGTCGGCGTTGGCGAACTGCACGTCGTTGGCCTGCACCGCGATGCGGCTGCCCTCGAGCTGCCAGCGCACGTCGGCGCTGAGCCGGTCCAGGGGCAGCACGGGGTCCTCGAACACGCCGGGCAGCACCAGGGCGCCCGAGGCGATGGTCAGGGCCGCCTTGCCCCCTCCCTGGGTCATGTCCACGTCCACCGTGGCCCCGCGCAGGCCCAGGTGGGCGGTGGCCCCGGCGGAGGTATCGCCGGCCAGCGCGAGGCCGCGGATGCGCCCGCGCAGCTGGTACTGCTGCAGGTTGTCCAGGGGGCCTTTCCAGGTGGCCTGGATCTCATCCACCAGGCCTTGCGGCGCGTAGGTGCGGACCGCATCGTGCGCCGTGGCCCCCAGCGGCAGGCGGCTCGCGATCTGCGCGAGCGCGGCCAGGTCCAGGCGGTCCGCGCGGAACTCGCCCTGGGCGGGCACCTTGCCCGCGGCGGCCGTGTGGACCAGCCGCAAATTGCCGCCCGGCCAGGTCAGTCCGTCATCGGTCTGGAACAGCAGGCCCTGGGTTGAAAACTCGAAACCCCCGTTCAGCCGGCGGCCGCCGAGACGCCCCTGGATCGAGGGCAGCACCAGCGCCTGCAAATCGGGGCCCAGCTTCGCGTTGACGTCGGCCAGCGCCAGGTCGGCCGTGCCGCCCACGATCTGCCCGCGCTGCACGTCGGCCCAGGCGCGCAGCGCGCCACGGCCGTGGGCTACCTCCACGCCCACGTCGGCGTGGTGGCGCAGCCGCGAGACGTCCACCCGCGCGAAATCTGCAAACACCTGCCCGTTCCAGTGCTTCCAGTTGCCGTCGCGTGCGCTCAGCAGCGGCGCGCGGAACAGCCCCACCACCGTGAAGCGGTCGCCCCAGGCCTCCGGCGGGGTGGCGTCCAGCCGCAGGTGGTGGTGCCAGTTGCCATTGCGCAGCAGAAGGTCCACCTTCTCCAGGGCAAGCTCGGGGGCACCGCGCTGCTCGTCGGTCCAGCGCACCGTGCCATTGCGGATGAACACTTCGCCCTGCGAGAACAGCCAGTCGGCCGCGGCGTTGTCCTCGCCCTGCTGCTGGGAAAAGTCCAGGCCTGCCACCTGGATGCGCCCGTCGGCGGTGCGCCGCGCCTCCAGCTCGGGCCCTTCAATGTAGAGCTGCTCGAAACCCCCATTGAGCAAGGAGCGGGGCGACAGTGCCACGACCACGCGCGGCAGGCGCAGCGCGGAACGGCCCGCGGCGTCCAGCAGCGCGACATCCGAGAGTTCGACCGATGGGATCAGGCCCTCCGTGTGCGCCGCGATGGCCCCGATCCGCACCGGAACCCCCAGGGCCCGTGCGGCATGCGCCTCCAGCTGCGGGCGGAAATCGCCGATTCGCGGCACAATCCAGCCATGAAGTGCCCCCCACGCGATGGCCAGCAGCAGCCAGAAGGCCAGCAGCAAACCCAGCGACCACCGCGCGAGACCTGCCACGAATTTCAGCAGGCGGGTGGGGTGCGTGGTGGGAGCGATCATGGTGGGATTGAATGTGGCAGGAATTATGACCCGCGGCCTTAGCGCGGGTTCACTACAAACCAGTGTCCTTATGTATGTGGCCCCTTGCCATGTCTGCCATGCCCGCGTCTCCCGCTGATCCCCGCTGCCACCAGCCCCGTCCCGAGGGCCCGCTGGCCGCGCATTCGCGCTTCTACCAGCGCCTGCACCGCCGCTATGCGGACGATCTGTCCCTGCTGCCCGCAGGGGCGCCGGTCCTGGCCACCATGGAGACGGCCTACGATGCGCTGCGCTCGCGCGGCTGCGACACGGGCACGGCCCTGCGCGTGCTGCGCCAGCTCGTCATGGAGCGGCTCGTCCAGCTGGACTGCGACGCGCAGGCGCCGCTCGCCGACATCACCCGCGCCGTGACCGAGCTGGCCGAGCTGGCGCTGGACCGTGCCAGCCACCAGGCACGGCAGGAGCTGGACGAGCGCCACGGCGCGCCACGCGGACCGGACGGCCAGCCCGTGCAGCTGTGGATCATCGGCATGGGCAAGCTGGGTGCGCGCGAGCTCAATGTCTCCAGCGACATCGACCTGATCTACGTGTACGAACACGATGGCGAGACCGCGGGCACGGCCGACGGCCGGGGGCGCATCTCCAACCACGAATACTTCGCGCGGGCGGTCAAGGCCATCTACAGCCTGGTGGGGGATACCACCGAGCACGGCTTTGTGTTCCGCGTGGACCTGGCGCTGCGCCCCAATGGCAACTCCGGCCCGCCGTCGGTCTCGTTGTCGGCGCTGGAGGAGTACCTGCAGCTGCATGGCCGCGAATGGGAGCGTTTTGCCTGGCTCAAGAGCCGGGTGGTGGCGCCGCACGACTGCATTGGCAGCCCCGAAGTGCAGGCGCTGCGGGGCGTGGTGCTGCCCTTTGTGTTCCGCCGCTACCTGGACTACAGCGTGTTCGATGCGCTGCGTTCCCTGCACCGCCAGATCCGCGACCATGCGGCCAAGCGCAGCGCGGGCCACCCCGAGCGCGCCAACGACGTTAAGCTCTCGCGCGGCGGCATCCGCGAGATCGAGTTCACGGTGCAGCTGCTGCAGGTGGTGCGCGGCGGCCAGTTTCCCGAGCTGCGCCGCCGGCCCACGCTCGATGCGCTCACGCGCCTGGCCCAGGCGGGCCTCATGCCGCAGGAAACCGCCGATGCCCTGGCGCGCGCCTATGTCTTCTTGCGCCGGGTGGAGCACCGCATCCAGTACCTGGACGACCAGCAGACCCACGTGCTGCCCACGCGCGACGACGACCTCGCCTGGATCGCCTACACCCTGGGCTACACCGACTGCTGCGCCTTCCTGCACGAGCTGGACGCGCACCGCGAACTCGTGGCCCAGGAGTTCGACACCTTGCTGGGTGGCGCGGGCAAGAAGCAGTGCAATGGGGGCGGCTGCGGCGGCCCCCGCGCCTCGGCGCCCCCGCCCCCCGAATTCGACACCCTGCTGGAACAGCTGCCGCCCGGATTCCGCGAGCGCGTGGCCGAATGGCGCAGCCACCCGCGCGTGGCGGGCCTGCGCGACGAAGCCCGCGCCCGCCTGTTCCGGCTGGTGCAGCGCACCGCGCAGTGGCTCAAGGAGGGCCGCGTCACCGAAGAGGCCGCGCTGCGCCTGGCCAACTGGCTGGAGCCGCTGCTGCGCCGCGAGAGCTATCTGGCGCTGCTGCTGGAGCGCCCCTCCGTGCACGAACAACTGCTGCACCTGCTGGGCGCGGCCAAATGGCCCGCCCGCTACCTGCTGCAGCACCCGGGCGTGATCGATGAACTGGTGGGGGATTCGCTGCTGGCCGAGCGCTTCGTGGTGGCGGACTTCGAGCGCGAACTGGCCGTGCGGCTCGCGTCCCTGCAGTCCACGGGCGAGGACGATGACGAAACCCTGCTGAACCTGCTGCGCCGCGCCCAGCACGCGGAAACCTTCCGCACCCTCGCGCGCGACGTGGAGCGGCGCATCACCGTCGAGCAGGTGGCGGATGACCTGTCCGCCCTGGCCGACAGCGTGCTGCGCATCACCGCCCAGTGGTGCTGGAGCCGCCTCAAGACGCGCCACCGCGACAGCCCGCAGTTCGCCATCATTGGCTACGGCAAGCTGGGCGGCAAGGAGCTGGGCTACGGCAGCGACCTGGACATCGTCTTCGTGTTCGACGACGACGATGAGCGCGCGCCCGAGGTCTACGCCGCTTTCGTGCGCAAGCTCATCAACTGGCTCACCGTGAAGACGGGCGAGGGCGACCTGTACGAGATCGACACCGCACTGCGGCCCAATGGCAGCTCGGGCCTGCTGGTCACGAGCTTCGAGGCCTACGCCAACTACCAGCAGCGCCGGGGCAGCAACACCGCCTGGACCTGGGAGCACCAGGCCATGACGCGCGCGCGCTTCGTGATGGGCAGCGACGCCCTGCAGGCGCGCTTCGATGCCGTGCGCGAGGCCGTGATCACCTCCGAGCGCGACCCCGCCGCCCTGCGCGAGGAGATCGTGCTCATGCGCGAGCGCGTGCGCTCGGCACACCCCACGCGCGCCGGGCAGTTCGATGTGAAACACAGCCCGGGCGGCATGGTGGATGCGGAGTTCGCGGTGCAGTACCTCGTGCTCTCGCAATCCGCGAACCACCCGGAGCTGGTGGGCAACGTGGGCAACATCGCGCTGCTGCAGCGCGCCGAGCAGGTGGGCCTGCTGCCGCCCGGCGTGGGCATGGCGGCGGCCGACGCCTACCGCGAACTGCGGCGCGTGCAGCACGTGGCGCGCCTGGACGAGGCGCCCACCCAGGTTGCGCCGCCCGCGCTGCAGGCCGAGCGGAATGCGGTGCTGGCCCTGTGGAGGGCGGTGTTCGGCTGAGGCCGGCCCCGGCGTGACGTTTCGTTGCATTTTTGGCGGGCGAATTTTCCGCTGGCCTTCGCCAATTCAAACAACTGTTTGAATTCTGGTGTTTAATCCGGTGCCATGAGTTTTGGCGCCCATTTCATTCCCGCAGCCCAGCGCACCGCCCGCAGTGATGGCGAGGACACGCGCGCGCGCCTGCTGCACGCGGCGCTGCAGCTGTTCTCCGAGCGGGGCTTCGCACAGACCTCGGTGCGCGCCATCGCCGAGGCCGCTGGCACCAATGTCGCCGCGATCGCCTACCACTTTGGCGACAAGGCCCGGCTGTACACGGCCACGTTCTATGAACCCTTTGGCAGCGGCAGCGACCTCATCGCCGTGTTCGCCGATCCCGCACTGACCCTGCCGCAGGCGCTCGCCTCCTATTTCGGGGGGTTTCTGGAGCCGCTCAAGCACGATGACCTCGTGACCCAGTCGCTGCGCCTGCATGTGCGCGAGCTGCTGGACCCGACCCACGTGTGGCCCGAGCTCATCGAGCGCGAGTGCCGGGCCCCCCACCTGGCCCTGGTCCAGGTGCTGTGCCGCCACATGGGCGTGCAGGATGTGGACGACGACATGCACCGCCTCGCCTTTTCCCTGGCCGGGCTGATCATGCAGATGTGGACCCAGCGCGACCCGCTGCAGGTCATTGCGCCGCAGCTGGCAGGGTCGGGGGCTGTGGATGAGTGGGTGGACCGGCTGACCGGCTACGCCCTGAGCATGGTGCAGGGCGAGATCGCCCGGCGGCAGGCCGCACAACGGCCCGCGCGCCGCAGTACTTCACGGAATTCGCACAAGGAATCCAACGCATGACTTTGAGCAAGACCCGATTCTTCTGGGCCGCCTGCCTGCCGCTGGCCCTGGGCGCCTGTGCCGTCACGGCGCCCCCCGCGCAGGTGCCCGCGCCGCCGCCGGTGGCGTGGCAGGCGCCCTTGCCGCACCAGGGCTCGCTGGGGGATCTGGCGCGGTGGTGGACGCAGCTGGGCGACCCGCTGCTCGTCGAGCTCGTCGATGCCGCGCAAGCCATCAGCCCTGGCGTGGCGCAGGCCCAGGCCCGCATCGCGCAGGCGCGTGCCACGCAGGTGAGCAGCCGCGCCGCGCTGCTGCCGTCGCTCGATGCGCAGGCCAGCGCCAGCCGGGGTTTCAACGAGCAGCTCGCGGGCATCGCCACCACGGCGCAGGCCGGGCTGCAGGCGAGCTGGGAGATCGACCTCTTCGGCGCCAACCGGGCCACCAAGACGGCGGCCGACGAGCGGCTGGCGGGCGCGCAGGCGCTGTGGCACGAGGCGCGCGTGAGCGTGGCCGCCGAGGTGGCGCAGCAGACGAGCAGCCTGCGCACCTGCCTGGAGCAGCTGCGCGTGGCCGAGCGCGATGCGCAGTCGCGCGGCGAGACCTCGCGGCTGTCCGACCTCAGCGAACGCGCCGGTTTCACGGCGCCCGCCACCGCCGCCCTGGCGCGTGCCAGCGCCGCCGAAGCCCAGGCGCGCGCATCGCAGCAGCGCATGCAATGCGATGTCGACGTCAAGACCATGGTGGCGCTGACCGGGTGGGAAGAGCCCGCGCTGCGCGCGCGCCTGTCCACGCCGGCATCCGCCGCGCCCGACACCCTGTTCGCCATCGCCGCCCTGCCCGCCCAGGTGCTGGCCCAGCGCCCCGACGTGTACAACGCCGAGCGCGAAGTCGCCGCCGCCAGCGCCGAGGTGGGCAGCGCGCAGGCCCAGCGCTACCCGCGCCTGTCGCTCAGCGGCTCGGTGGGAACGGCCTGGGTGCGCAGCGGCGGCGTGACGACCGACCTGAACACCTGGACCATCGGTCCGCTGGCGCTCAGCGTGCCCCTGTTCGACGGCGGCCGCCGTGGCGCCCAGGTGGAGGCGGCGCAGGCACGCTACGACGAGGCCGCCGCGCTCTACCGCGCCAAGGTGCGCCAGGCCGTGAGCGAGGTCGAGCAGGCGCTGGTGCGGCTGCAGAGCACGGCCGAGCGCAATGCCAGTGCGCGGGTGGCGGCGGCGGGCTACCGCACCTCGTTCGATGCCACGGAGGCGCGCTGGCGCGGCGGGCTGGCGAGCCTGGTGGAGCTGGAAGACGCGCGCCGCACCTCCCTGGCGGCCGAGAACGCGCTGATCGCGCTGCAGCATGAACGCCAGGCCGCCTGGGTTTCGCTGTACCGCGCCGCGGGCGGTGGCTGGAAAGAGTGAAACACCCCCTGAGTCGCTTCGCGCCTTCCCCCTCTCCCGACTCGCTGCGCGAGTCGGGAGGGGGACGCCCCCGGCGCGGCGCGGCGGCCCTTGCGCGGGGGCACTGGCCTGCGCCGCGCCAGTTTCATCCCGTGCGAGTGGCGCGTAGCGCCGTGGAAAGTTGATATGAATTCTTCAGGACGAAAGCAAATGCAAAATTTCTCTTCCTTCAAGTTCTCTCCGACGGCCTTCGCCGTGATTGCTGCCTGCGTGCTGGCCACCGGCGGCGCCCTGGTTTTCTCCAGCGCATCGCGCGCCGCCGACGAGCCCAAGGCGGGCCAGCCCCGCCCCGCGCTCACGGTGAGCACGGCGCAGCCCCAGCGGACGTCGGTGCCCTTGCGCCTGGCGGCCAACGGCAACGTCGCTGCCTGGCAGGAAGCCAGCATCGGCGCCGAAAGCAATGGACTGCGCCTGACCGATGTGCGGGTGAATGTGGGTGACGTGGTCAAGGCCGGCCAGGTGCTCGCCACCTTCTCGGCCGAAACGGTGCAGGCCGACGTGGCGCAGATGCGCGCCAGCCTGCTCGAAGCCCAGGCCAACGCGGCCGAGGCCGCCGCCAATGCCGACCGCGCCCGCTCGCTGCAGGCCACGGGTGCCCTGAGCCAGCAGCAGATCCAGCAGTACACCACCGCCGAGAAGACGGCGCAGGCCCGGGTGGAGGCCGCCAAGGCCACGCTGAACGCGCAGCAGCTGCGCCTGAAGTACACGCAGGTGGTGGCACCCGACAGCGGCGTGATCTCGGCCCGCACGGCCACGGTGGGCGCGGTGGTGGGCGCGGGCACGGAGCTGTTCCGCATGGTGCGCAAGGGGCGCCTCGAATGGCGCGCCGAAGTCACGTCCACCGAGCTGCGCCGCATCGCGCCGGGCGCCAAGGTCAGCGTGACCGCGGCCAGCGGCGCGGCGGCCGAAGGCACCGTGCGCATGGTGGCACCCACGGTGGACCCGCAAACCCGCAATGCGCTGGTGTATGTCGATTTGCCGGCGAACAGCGATTTCCGCGCCGGGATGTTCGCGCGCGGCGAGTTCGCGCTGGGGCAGAGCGATGCGCTCACGGTGCCGCAAGAGGCGCTGGTGGTGCGCGACGGGTTCTCGTACGTGTTCGTGGTGGGCGCCGAGCAGCGCGTGCAGCAGCGCAAGGTGCAGACGGGGCGCCGCGTGGCCGACCGGGTGGAAGTGCTCTCGGGCCTGGACGCGAATGCCTCCGTCGCCGTGCGCGGCGCGGGCTTCCTGAATGACGGGGACCTGGTGCGTGTGGTCGGCGCGCCGCCGGCGAGCGGCAGCACCTCCTCCCTGCAGGAATTCAAACAAAAAGTGCCTGTGGCGCAGGTTGATCAAGCGCTGGTAGCTATCAAATAAGGAGCGTTCTCCATGAATGTATCCACCTGGTCCATCAAGAACCCGATACCGGCGCTGATGCTGTTCGTGCTGCTGACCTTCGGCGGCCTGCTGTCGTTCAACGCGATGAAGGTGCAGAACTTTCCGGACATCGACCTGCCCACGATCTCCGTGACCGTGGCGCTGCCGGGCGCATCGCCCGCGCAGCTGGAAAACGACGTGGCGCGCAAGATCGAGAACAGCATCGCCACGCTGCAGGACTTGAAGCACATCTACACCAAGGTGCAGGACGGCGGCGCCACCATCACGGCCGAGTTCCGGCTGGAAAAGCCCACGCAGGAGGCGCTCGACGATGTGCGCTCGGCCGTGGCGCGGGTGCGCGGCGACCTGCCCGGCGACGTGCGCGACCCCATCGTGACCAAGATGGACCTGGCCGCGCAGCCCGTGCTGGCCTTCACCATCGCCTCGAGCCGCATGGACAGCGAGGCGCTGTCGTGGTTCGTGGACGATGCCGTGGCCAAGAAGCTGCTCACCGTGCGCGGCGTGGGCGCGGTCAACCGCGTGGGCGGTGTTCAGCGCGAGGTGCATGTGGCGCTGGACCCGGTGAAGCTGCAGGCGCTCAACGCCTCGGCGGCCGACGTGTCGCGCCAGCTGCGCCTGGTGCAGACCGAGAGCGCCGGCGGCCGCACCGACCTGGGCGGCAGCGAGCAGCCCGTGCGCACGCTGGCCACGGTGCAGTCGGCCCAGGAGCTTTCCAGCCTCACGCTGTCGCTGTCGGACGGCCGCCACGTGCGGCTCGATCAGGTCGCCACGGTGTCGGACACGATTGCCGAGCCGCGCGCGCTGGCCCTGCTCAACGGCAAGCCCGTGGTGGGCTTCGAGGTGGCGCGCAGCAAGGGTGCGAGCGAGATCGAGGTGGGCGGGGCCGTGCAGGCCGCGCTCAAAGAGATGCGCGCGCAGCACCCCGACCTGGAGATCACCGAGGCCTTCAACTTCGTGCAGCCCGTGCAGGAGGAATACGACGGCTCCATGCACCTGCTGTACGAAGGCGCGCTGCTGGCCGTGCTGGTGGTGTGGCTGTTCCTGCGCGACTGGCGCGCCACGTTCGTCTCAGCCGTGGCGCTGCCGCTGTCGGTGATCCCGGCGTTCATCGGCATGCACCTGCTGGGCTTTTCCATCAACGTGATCACGCTGCTGGCGATGTCGCTGGTGGTGGGCATCCTGGTGGACGATGCCATCGTGGAGGTGGAGAACATCGTGCGCCACCTGCGCATGGGCAAGACGCCCTACCAGGCGGCCATGGAGGCGGCCGACGAGATCGGTTTGGCGGTGGTGGCCACCACCTTCACGCTGATCGCGGTGTTCCTGCCCACGGCCTTCATGAGCGGCATCGCGGGCAAGTTCTTCAAGCAGTTTGGCTGGACCGCGTCGCTGGCCGTGTTCGCCAGCCTGGTGGTGGCCCGCGTGCTCACGCCCATGATGGCGGCCTACATCCTCAAACCCATCGTGGACAAGCACCAGGACCCGCGCTGGATGACCGTGTACCTGCGCTGGGCGGCCTGGTGCATCAGGCACCGCTGGATCACCTTCATCGCCACGGCGGCGTTCTTCATCGGCTCGCTCGCGCTGATCCCGCTGCTGCCCACCGGCTTCATCCCGCCGGACGACAACTCGCAGACCCAGGTGTACCTGGAGCTGCCGCCCGGCGCCACGCTCGCGCAGACCCGCGCCGTGGCCGAGGATGCGCGCGAGCGCATCGCCAAGGTGGAGCACGTGCAGAGCGTGTACACCACCATCGGCGGTGGCTCCGCGGGGGCGGACCCCTTCATGGGCGGGGCCAATGCCGAGACCCGCAAGGCCACGCTGACCATCCTGCTGGCCGAGCGCGGCGAGCGGCCGCGCAAGCAGGGCATCGAGAACAAGATCCGCACGGCCCTCGAAACCCTGCCCGGCGTGCGCAGCAAGGTGGGCCTGGGCGGATCGGGCGAGAAGTACGTGCTGGTGCTCTCGGGCGACGATCCGCAGGCGCTGACCACGGCCGCGCTGGCGGTCGAGAAGGACCTGCGCACCATCCCGGGCCTGGGCAGCATCTCGTCCACCGCCAGCCTGGTGCGCTCCGAGATCGCGGTGCGCCCGGACTTCGCCCGGGCCGCCGACCTGGGGGTGACCAGCAGCGCCATCGCCGAGACCCTGCGCATCGCCACCATGGGCGACTACGACGTGTCGCTGCCCAAGCTCAACCTCGCGTCGCGGCAGGTGCCCATCGTCGTGAAGCTGCAGGATGACGCCCGCAAGGACCTGTCGCTGCTGGAGCGCCTGGCGGTGCCGGGCGCCAAGGGCCCGGTGATGCTGGGCCAGGTGGCCACGCTCGAATTCAGCGGCGGCCCGGCCGTGGTGGACCGCTACGACCGCGCACGCAATGTGAACTTCGAGATCGAGCTGTCGGGCCAGCCGCTGGGTGACGTGACCAAGGCCGTGGAGGCGCTGCCCTCCATCAAGAACCTGCCGCCGGGCGTGCGCCAGATTACCATCGGCGACGCGGAGATGATGGGCGAGCTGTTCGCCAGCTTCGGCCTGGCCATGCTCACGGGCGTGCTGTGCATCTACATCGTGCTGGTGCTGCTGTTCAAGGACTTCCTGCACCCGGTGACCATCCTGGCGGCGCTGCCGCTGTCGCTGGGCGGCGCGTTCGTGGGCCTCTTGATCGCGCAAAAGAGCTTCTCGATGCCCTCGCTCATCGGGCTCATCATGCTCATGGGCATCGCCACCAAGAATTCCATCCTGCTGGTCGAGTACGCCATCCTGGCGCGGCGCGAGCACGGCATGACGCGCTTCGAGGCGCTGATCGACGCGTGCCACAAGCGCGCGCGCCCCATCATCATGACCACGCTGGCCATGGGCGCGGGCATGCTGCCCATTGCCATCGGCATCGGCGCGGCCGACGCGAGCTTCCGCTCGCCGATGGCGGTGGCGGTGATCGGGGGGCTCATCACGTCCACGCTGCTGAGCCTGCTGGTCATCCCCGCCGTCTTCACCGGGGTGGATGATCTGGGCCAGCGGTTCGGGCGCCTGGTGCGCCGGCTGCGGGGGGCGCACCACGCGCCCGCCGCCCCGGCGCTGCCCCCGGTGCCCGCCTCGCCGCCCGCACCGTGATGGCCCGGTGGTGGTTGCCCGAACAACCGGGCAATCACCCGGGTTGACCAGGGTTTGGTGGCGCGCCAGTCGTTAGATAATGTAACGAGCACCATGAACCTCGTCAGCCTGAACATCGAATCCATTCAGCTTGGCCACCCGCTGCCCTTCGTGCTGCGGGGGGCTGATGGCGTGCTGCTGGCGCAAAAGGGCTATGTCATCCGCACCCGGGACGAGCTGGCCAAGATGGTGGCGCGGGGCCGCCAGCTGTGCGTGGACACCGATGAATCCGGCGACAGCCACCGCGCCTACCTGGCGCAGCTGCAGCGCATGCTGATCGCGGACACCAACCTGGGCGAGATCGCCGCCATGCAGATGACGGCGGCCGACGACCCGGCGGGGCGCGGGCGCGGAGGCCGGGCCCTGCCCGACTGGCCCGAGCTGCAGCTGCGCGCCACGCAACTGCTGCGCGCGCCGTCCCCGTCGGACTTTGGCGGGCGCTTCCAGGCGCTGCACGACGAACTCTCGCGCCACTGTGAGCAGACGCCCGATGTCACCCTGCTGGCCCTGATCTACCTGTCGGCCCAGGAAACCCGCATGTACAGCGCCACCCACTCCATGCTGGTGGCCTGCGTGTGCATGGTGGTCGCGCGCGAGATGCTGCGCTGGCCCGAGGGCCGGGTGCAGCAGCTCGGGCATGCGGCCTTGTCCATGAACATCGCCATGACCGAACTGCAGGACCAGCTGGCCCAGCAGACCCACCCCCTGACTGCCCAGCAGATCGCGGCCGTGGAAGACCACGCATCACGGTCCGAGGCGCTGCTGCGCTCGCTGGGCGTGGCCGACACCGCATGGCTGGAGGCCGTGCGCTGCCACCACCACCGCACGCCTGGCCCGCTGGCCAAGAAGACGGAAGCCCAGCAGATGGCCCGGCTGATCCAGCGCGCCGATATCTTTGGCGCCCGCATGGCGCCCCGCGCGGCCCGCTGGCCCATGCCGGTCACGGCCGCCATGCAGGCGAGCTACTACGATGAGGAGCACCAGGTGGACGAGGCCGGTGCAGCGCTCGTCAAGACGCTGGGCGTGTATCCGCCAGGGGCCTTTGTGCGGTTGGCCAGCCAGGAGGTGGGTGTCGTCATCCGCCGGGGTACGACGGCCACCACGCCCAAGGTAGCGGTGGTGACCAACCGGGACGGCATGCCCACGGGCGAGCCGATTCCCCGCGACACCGGCATGCCGCCCTGGAAAGTCACGGGCGTGGTCGCCTTCAAGGACGTGCGGGTCAAGCTCCCGCTCGACCGCCTGCTCAACCTGGGCTGATCTTTTCGGCCCCGCAGCGGGGCCGCACCCGATGCGGGTGAACGCCCCCTCGCCCGGTGTGGCCGCCATGGGCACTCCCTGGCCCGTTTTTCAACGCTCCCACGGGGGCTGATGCCCGGCATCCGGCTTGCATCCGATGCCCGTCTGGCCGTGCGCCACGCAATACCCCTTCCCGCTGCCGGGAATCTGAATCCAGTGGCCATCCATCGACGTATACCAATGAGTACAAATAAAAACTCATGTGGACAAAAAATGATGGAATGGTTAAATTGCCCACACCACTGCGCTATGAGTCCTATGAAAACCTCTTCCAGACGCCTTTTTCCGGCCACGGGCCTTCTTGTCCTCGCGATGGCCGCCGGGCTTGCCCCTCGCGCGTGGGCGGCGGACGCGGAAAGCTGCCCGGCCACCTTGCAGCACACCTTTGCACGGCTGCAGGATGAAAAGCCGCAGTCGCTGTGCCAGTACAGCGGAAAGGTCGTGCTGGTGGTCAATACCGCCAGCTTCTGCGGCTTCACCGGCCAGTACAAGGGGCTCGAGGAGCTGTATGCCCGGTACAGGGACAAGGGCCTCGTCGTGCTGGGCTTTCCGTCCAACGACTTTTCGCAGGAGAGCGGCAGCAACCAGCAGATCGCGGACTTCTGCGAGAACACCTTCGGCGTGAAATTCCCGATGTTCGCCAAGAGCAGCGTGAAGGGCTCGGACGCCTCGCCGCTGTTTCGCCAGCTGGCACAGCTGTCGGGCACCGCGCCGCGCTGGAACTTCCACAAATACCTGCTGGGCCGCGACGGCAAGCTGGTCGACCAGTACTCCAGCCTCACCGCCCCTGACAGCAAGGGCCTGGTGCGCGCCATCGAACAGCAACTCGCTGTTGCCGCTCCACGGTGATTGCAATGTTTTCTTTACGTTTCTTTAAAAAAAACCGGCGCGGGGCCTGGAACTTCCGCGCGAGGGCCCCACTCTATTCCCTGCACGCTGCGATTGCGTGGCGTACAGTTTTAGTGTTGCGAAGCCTTTCGGGCCCCCGGGTTCCGACTGACCTCCTGGAGCGCTTCTCCTCCCTCCCTCTCTTATTCGTTTCGGGACGCTTCGCAACCTTTTTATTTCAGGCACCGGCCAGAGGGGGCCGGCCATGAAAATCGCCATCATCGGCTCCGGCATCTCCGGACTGGCGGCCGCGCACCGGCTGCGTGGCCAGGCGCACATCACCCTGTATGAGGCCGGCGACCACTTTGGCGGCCACACCCACACCGTGGATGTCACGCTGCGGGATGCCAGCGGCCGGCTGGTCACGCAGGGCGTGGACACCGGTTTTCTCGTCTTCAACGAACGCACCTATCCGCAGCTGATCCGCCTGCTGGCCGAACTGGGCGTGCAGACGTGCCGGTCCGACATGTCGTTCTCGGTGCAGGTGCCCGGGGCCCGGGGCGGCCGGCCGCTGGAGTGGAGCGGCACGAACCTGGGCACCGTCTTCGCGCAGCGCGCCAACCTGGTCAGCCCGCGCTTTCTGGGCATGCTGGCGGACCTGTTGCGGTTCAACCGCCTGTGCACCCGCATCGCCGAGGCCGGGGCCTATGCGGCGCTCATGCAGCCCCTGGGCGACTTCCTGCGCGAGCACCGCTTTGGCGATGCCTTCCGCGACTGGTACTTCCTGCCCATGCTGGGCTGCATCTGGAGCTGCCCGACCGACCAGATGCTGCAGTTTCCGGTGGCCACCCTGATCCGGTTCTGCCACAACCATGGCCTCCTCCAGGTGAGCGACCGTCCGCAGTGGTGGACGGTCGCGGGGGGCGCGCGCCACTATGTGGACAAGATCGTGGCCGGTATCGCGGACACGCGCCTGTCGACCCCCGTGCGCCGCATCGAGCGCGATGCGGCCGGCGTGCGGGTGGTGACCGATGGCGGCACCGGGCATTTCGACCAGGTCGTCGTGGCCACGCATTCGGACCAGGCGCTGGCGCTGCTCGCGCGGCCCACGCCGCAGGAACGCGCCGTGCTGGGCGCCATCCGCTACCAGGCCAACCGCGCGGTGCTGCATACCGACACCGCGGTGCTGCCCGCGCGCCGCGCCGCCTGGGCCGCGTGGAACTATGAGCGCGCCGCGCAGCCCGGCCGCGAATCGGCGCGCGTGTGCCTGCACTACCTCATCAACCAGCTGCAGCCCGTGCCCTTCGCGCAGCCCGTGGTCGTCTCGCTCAACCCCGTGCGCGAGATCGCGCCCGACCAGGTGATCGGCAGCTACGACTACGCCCACCCGGTGTTCGACCTGGCCGCCATTCGCGCGCAGCGGCAGGTGGCCGAGATCCAGGGCCATGGGCACACCTGGTTCTGCGGGGCGTGGACGGGCTACGGGTTCCACGAAGACGGACTGAAGTCCGGGCTCGCCGTGGCCGAACAGGTGCTGGCCCGCCAGCCCGCTCCCCTGGCGGAGGCCGCATGAACATCGGCATGGGCACCGCTCCCGAGGCCCCGCAGCCGCTGATCGGCTTTGGCCAGGTGCGCCATGCGCGGCTGCGGCCCCGGCGGCATGCGTTTGCCTACCCCACGTTCTTTCTCCTGCTGCCCCTGCGCAGCATGGGCGCCGCAGCGCCGGGCCCGCTGGCCGTGAACCGGCGCGGCGCCATCAGCTTTCACGACACGGACCATGGCGACGGCCGCAGCGCCGCGCAGGGGGGGGCGCTGGCCTGGCTGGACGAGCTGCTGCGCGCCGAAGGCATTGCCGACGCCACCGGCGAAGTCTGGCTGCACTGCTACCCGCGCGTGCTGGGCTACACCTTCAAACCCGTGAGCTTCTGGTACTGCCACCGCGCCGACGCCAGCCTGCGCGCCATCGTGGTGGAAGTGAACAACACCTTTGGCGAGCGGCACTGCTACCTGCTGGACGCGCCCCGCTACGGCGTGGAACTGCGGGCGCGCAAGGTGTTCCATGTCTCGCCCTTCTGCGAGGTGGGCGGGGGCTACCGCTTTCGCTTCCTGCGCACGGCGGGCGGGCCCGCCGATGCGGGCCGCACCGTGGCGCGCATCGACTACGACGACGACGACGCCGGACCGCTGATCGAGACCAGCGTGAGCGGCACCCTGCACCCCATCACGGGGCAGACGCTGCGCCGGGCCCTGTGGGGCTATCCGGCCATGACGCTGGCCGTCATCGCCCGCATCCACTGGCAGGCCTTGCGGCTGTGGCTCAAGCGCGTGCGCTTTCACCGCAAGCCCGAGGCCCCTGCCTCCATCGTGACCCGTTGACCCCACAGCCCGACGAGACCGCCATGAACACGACCACGACCACCGGCGCCGCCCTGCACGCCACCCTGCCCGCCGGCACGCCGGCCGCCGCGCGCACGGCCCTTCGGCTCCTGCAGGGGCTGCAGCATGGCAACCTCACGGTGCAACTGCCGGACGGCACGCTGCAGCACTTCGGCCAGGGGGGCGGCCTCTCGGCGGCCATCACGCTCAGGAACTGGAACGTGTGCAGCGCGGCGCTCAGGTCGGGGGACATCGGCTTCGCCGAGAGCTACATCGCGGGGGACTGGACCACGCCGCACCTCACCGACCTGATCAAGCTCTTCATCGCCAACCGCCAGCAGGTGGAAGGCGTGATCTATGGAAGCTGGGCCGGACGCCTGCTGTACCGCATCAAGCACCTGCTCAACCGCAACACGCGCGCCAACAGCCAGAAGAACATCCACGCGCACTACGACCTGGGCAATGCGTTCTACGCGCTGTGGCTGGACGACACGATGAATTACTCGTCCGCCTGGTTCGAAGGCGATGCGGGCGGCGACATGCGCAAGGCCCAGCATGCCAAGGTGCGCCGCGCCCTGAGCCAGGCGGGGGTGCGGCCGGGGCACCGCGTGCTCGAGATCGGCTGCGGCTGGGGGGCGCTCGCCGAGATGGCGGCCACCGAGTTCGGCGCATCGCTGACCGGTGTGACCCTGTCCACCGAGCAACTGGCCTTCGCGCAAGGGCGCATGGCGGGGCAGGGGGTGGAGCACCGGGCCGATTTGCGGCTGCAGGACTACCGCGACATCCACGATGGCCCCTACGACGCCATCTGCTCCATCGAGATGGTCGAGGCCGTGGGCCGCGAGTACTGGCCCACCTACTTCCAGTCGGTGAACCGCCTGCTCAAGCCCGGTGGCAAGGCCTGCATCCAGAGCATCGTCATCGACGACAGCCTGTTCGAGCGCTACATCAGCTCCACAGACTTCATCCAGCAGTACATCTTCCCGGGCGGCTGCCTGCCGTGCCCGCGCGAGTTCCGCCGCGAGGCCGAGGCCGCGGGCCTGCGCGTGGTGGACGAGTTCGCCTTTGGCCAGGACTATGCCGAAACGCTCAGGCGCTGGCGTGACCGCTTCGTGGCCCAGCGCACGCAGATCCTGCAGCTGGGGTTCGACCAGCGCTTCCTGCACATCTGGGAGTTCTACCTGGCGTACTGCGAGGCGGCGTTTGCGATGAGCAACATCGACCTGGTGCAGTACACGCTGGCCAAGGATTGAGATTGCTATGAAAAATATAGCTGCCACCGCGTGTTTTATCTGCGCTGCAGCCGTTTTTCATTCCAGCATGGCTGTGGCGCAAGGGGCAGGGGCGGCCCAGGCCACGGCGGCGCCGCTGTCCGGCGTGCGCCTGGCGGGCCAGGGCGTGCTCCGGTTCCTGGGTTTCGAGGTCTACCGCGCACGCCTGTGGGTGCAGCCGGGCTTTGACGCCGAGAACTACGGCGCCCAGCCGCTGGCGCTGGAGCTGACCTACCACCGCGACTTCACGGCGGAGGCCATCGCCAGGCGCTCCATCGAGGAAATGCGCCGCGTGGGCAGCTTCACGCCCCAGCAGGCCGCGCGCTGGCAGCAGGCGCTGCAGGCGGCGCTGCCGGACGTGAAGGCGGGCGACCGCCTTCTGGGCATTCACCAGCCGGGCGTGGGGGCGGTGTTCAGGATGGCCGGGCGCGTGGTGGGCGAGGTGCCCGATGCCGAGTTCTCGCGCCTGTTCTTCGGCATCTGGCTCTCGCCCCAGACTTCCGAACCCAGGCTGCGCCAGGAACTGCTGGCCGCGACCCGCGCCATGGGGCAGCCATGACCCGCACCACCCAGCCCCTGCGCGCCCGCCACGGCCTGGCCTATGGGCTGCTGGGCCTGCCCCTGGCGTTTGTGGCGCTGCCGCTGTACGTGCTGCTGCCCAACCACTATGCCCGCGAGTTCGGCATGCCGCTGGCCACGCTGGGCTCGGTGCTGCTGGCGGCGCGGTTGTTCGATGCGGTGTCGGACCCGCTGCTGGGCCGCCTCTGCGACCACCTGTTCGGCCGCTCGGTGCGTGCCGTGCTGGCGGCGGGCGCGGTGTCGGCCATGGTGCTCGCACTGGGGCTGACCGGCCTGTTCTTTCCGCTGGTGCGCGGGGCCGATGGGCTGACCGCCTGGGCCCTGGTGGCGCTGCTCATCACCTACACGGCCTACAGCCAGCTGGGCATTGCGCACCAGGCGTGGGGCGCGCGCCTGGGCGGCGACGAACTGCAGCGCGGCCGCATCGTGGCATGGCGCGAAGGCGCCGCGCTGGCGGGCGTGGTGCTGGCCTCGGTGCTGCCCGCGCTGCTGGGGCTGCCGGTCATGCTCGGCGTGTTTGCCATGGCCTTGCTGCTGGGCTGGTGGGCCTGGACGCGCGCGCCGCGCCCCCCGGCGCATGCGGGTGGCGCCGCGGCGGGCGGGTATCGCCCGTCGCGGCGCGCCAGCCTGTGGCAGCCGTGGGGGCGCCCCGCATTCCGCCGCCTGCTGGCGGTGTTCATGATCAACGGCATTGCCAGCGCCATCCCGGCCACGCTGGTGCTGTTCTTCATCCAGGACCGCCTGCAGGCTCCACCCGCCCAGGAGCCCCTGTTCCTCGCGGCCTACTTCGTCTGCGCCGCGCTGTCGATCCCGTTGTGGCTGCGCGCCGTGGCGCGCTGGGGCCTGGCGCGCACCTGGCTGGCGGGCATGCTGCTGGCGGTCGCAGTGTTTGTGTGGGCCGCGTTCGTGGGGGTGGGCGATGTGCTGCCCTTCCTCGCGGTCTGCGCGCTGTCGGGCGTGGCGCTGGGCACCGACCTGGCGCTGCCCGGCGCCCTGCTGGCCGGCGTGATCGCGGCCGAGGGCGACAGCGGCCAGCACGAAGGCGCGTACTTCGGCTGGTGGAACTTCGCCACCAAGCTCAACCTGGCGCTGGCCGCGGGCCTGGCGCTGCCCCTGCTGGGCTGGCTGGGCTACACCCCCGGCACGCGCGGCGACGGCGGCTTGCAGACCCTGGGCATCGCCTATGCGGTGCTGCCCTGCGTGCTCAAGCTGATGGCGGCGGCGGCGCTCTACGCCCTGCTCCTGCGGCGTCCCCGCAGCGCAGCGATTGTTTGAATGAACCTGTCCGAACCGACCCCAGGGCCCACCCCATGATGCAACGACGCCTCCTCCTTTCCGCCGTGGCGGCTGCGCCCGTGGCCCTGTCCGGCTGCGCCAGCCCGGGCATCGAAGGCTATGCCAGCGAGAAGCCCGTGCTGGACCTGGCCCGGTATTTCAACGGCAAGATCGACGCCTGGGGCATCTTCCAGGACCGCAGCGGCCAGATCGTCAAACGCTTCACCGTGGTCATGGATTGCCAGTGGCAGGGCAACGAGGGCGTGCTCGACGAGGCCTTCACCTATTCGGACGGCACCACCCAGCGCCGCATCTGGCGCCTGACCCAGCACGCCGACGGCCGTACCACCGGCACCGCCGACGACGTGGTGGGCACGGCCCACGGGCAGGCGCGGGGCAACGTCTTCCGCTGGAACTACACGCTGGCCCTGCCGGTGGATGGCACGGTCTACCACGTCGACCTGGACGACTGGATGGTTCTCATCGACGACCGCGTGATGCTCAACCGCGCCACCATGAGCAAGTTTGGCGTGCGCCTGGGCGAGATCACGCTGTCGTTCACCAGGCGCGCGCCATGAGCCTGAACCCACCGCTGCGCGACTGGCAGGGCCGCAGGGCCTGGGTGATCGGCGCGTCCAGCGGCATCGGGCGCGCCACGGCGTCGGCCCTGCATGCGCGCGGTGCGCAGGTCACGGTTTCGGCCCGCAGCGGCGATGCGCTCGATGCCTTTGCCGCCCAGCACCCCGGCAGCCTGGCCCTGCCCCTGGACATAGCGCAGCCCGCGCAGGTGCAGGCCGCCGCCGCACGGGTGCTGTCCGGGGGCGTGCCCGAACTGGTGTGCTACTGCGCCGGCACCTACCGCGACATGCGCGCCACCGACCTGGATCTGGCCGACATGCTGCGCCACGGGCAGATCAACTACAGCGGCGTGCTGCACGTGCTGGCGGCCGTGCTGCCCGCCATGCTGGCCGCGGCGCACGCGGGGCGCCCCGGGCATGTGAGCGTGGTCAGCAGCGTGGCGGGGTTCCGGGGGCTGCCCAGGAGCCTGGCCTACGGGCCGACCAAGGCTGCGCTCATCAACCTGGCCGAGTCGCTGTACCTGGATCTGCACGGCTTGGGGCTTGGCGTGAGCGTGATCAACCCCGGGTTCGTGGCCACGCCGCTCACGGCGGGCAACGACTTCACGATGCCCGCGCTGATCTCGCCCGAGGCGGCGGCGGCGGCCATCTTGCAGGGCTGGGAGCGGGGGCATTTCGACATCCACTTCCCCAAGCGCTTCACGCGGGTGATGAAACTGCTGCGCGTGTTGCCGTATCGGTGGTACTTTCCTGCGGTCCGCAGGTTCACGGGACTCTGAGCGCCATGCTGCAGCCACCTCGCACCACAACCTCCACCGAAGAAGCCGTCACCCGCGTGGTGGCCTTCTTCGAGACCCTGGCCCCGGCCGACGTGGCGGCACTGGGCCGCCTGTACGCGGCCGATGCGCGCTTCAAGGACCCGTTCAACGAAGTGCGGGGCCTGCCCGCCATCCAGGCCATCTTCGACCACATGTTCGATGCGCTGGAGCAGCCGCGTTTCGTGGTCACCGGCCGCGTGGTGCAGGGCCCGCAGTGTTTCCTGACCTGGGAGTTCCTGTTCGCCTTCAAGGGCTTTGACAAGGGCGTGACGCAGACCGTGCGCGGCGCCTCGCACCTGGTGTTCGATGACCAGGACCTGGTGGCGCTACACCGCGACTACTGGGACGCGGCCGAAGAGCTGTATGAAAAGCTGCCGGTGCTGGGCGCGCTGATGCGCTGGCTCAAGAAACGCGCCAACAGTTGATTGTTGGCCGTTGACGCATTGATCACGCCAGCGTTTTGATGCGCGGGTGCCCCGGCAGCGGCACCGCGCGCTGCAGCACGCCTTCGGCCAGCCACAGGGCGCTGTTCCATGCCCGCTGCGCCACGTAGGGCAGCGGCAGCTGCTGGTAATCGTCGTTGAAGACCTCGAAGCTGTAGTCGCCCTGGTAGCCCATGCCGTCGAGCGTGCGCACCAGTTCGGCCAGCGCCTGGCTGTGCACGCCCTCGCCGGGGAACACGCGGAAGTGCCGTGCCGTGTCGATGCGCTCCTGCACCGTGCGGGTCTCCTGCCACATGAAGTCCGAGAGCTGCACCAGATAGATCTTGGCGGGGTCCACGTCGGCCAGCGCCGTGAGCGGCGTGCTGGTGGCGAACTGGTGGTACGAGTCGATGGCCAGGCCGAGGTTGGGGCAATCGGCCTGCTCGACCGCCGCCCACGCCTGGTGCACCTCGTTGATGTGCCGTCCCCACGAGAGCCCTTCAAACGCCACGCGGATGCCGTGCGGCAGCGCCAGCAGGGCCAGCTTGCGCAGGTCGCGCGCGATGGCATCGGCATCGGCGGTGGCGTGCGATGACGTGGAGCTGCAGGCCAGCAGCACCGGCGCGCCCAGGTCGCGCGCCATCAGGATCATCTGCTTGGCGATGTCCACCTTGTAGCTGTGCAGGTGGCCCGACAGGCCCTCGAAGTCGCGCAGCACCTGGAAGCCCGTCACGCGCAGGCCGCTGCTGCGCACGGCATGCGCGGCCGCCTCGATGCCCTGCGGATGGCCCACGATGTCGCGGGCCGCCAGCATGATCTGGCCGAAACCCGCCGCCTTGACGGCGGCCAGCTTGGCCTCCAGCGGGCCGGCCAGGCTGATGGTGTCCATGCCGAAGTCGGCGACGTTGCGTTGCATGGTCGAAGTGCGCATCGAAGTCTCCGGGCGGTGGTCAGCGGGCGTCGAGAACCAGCTCGAAGCTGGGCGAGCCGGCATCGGCCCGCGTGAGCGCGCCGCGCGTGCCCGTGTGCACCCCCGTGGGGGATTCCACGAAGTCCACGCCCCGGGCGCGCAGCGCGTTCACCGTGGCCAGCACGTCCGGTGTGCCGAAGGCCACGCGCTGCAGCAGCTCCTCGGGGTCGGCATCGAGCGCATCCACGAGCGGCTCGATCAGTTGCCAGTGCAGCGTGCCGCAGGGGCTGGCCAGGATGCGGCCATGCGTGAGCACGCCGAACGACTGGTCGGGCGCCAGCTCGGCGAAGCCGAACAGTTCGCCGTAGAAATGGATCCAGTCAGGCGCTCTGCCCAGGCCGATGTACTGCACCACGCCGAACAGATGCAGGCCCTGCAGCGCGGGCGGGCGCGGATTCACGGTGGGGATGGGGATGAAATCCACCTCGTAGATCGAGAATTCCTTCCAGCGGTCCACGAAGTAGATGCGGCTCGCGCCCACGCCGTGGATGGCGGGAATGTTCAGCTCCATCACCTGGACCTCGGTGTGCACGGCCCAGGCGCCCAGCTCCAGCACGCGGCGGTAGGCGGCGGCTGCGTTGCCCACACGGAAGGCGATGGCGGCGAGCACGGGGGTTTCCGCCAGGGCCGACGGCGCGTGCGGCCCGGTGCGCTCTTCGTCCTGGTGCGCGTTCACGATGATGTTCATGTCGCCCTGCCGGTACAGCAGGACCTCGCGCGAGCGGTGGCGCGCCACCGGCTGGAAGCCCATGCGCTCCAGCGCCTGCCCCAGGGCCTGCGGGCGGCTGGTGGCGTATTCGATGAACTCCACCCCCTGCAGTCCCAGGGGGTTGGGCAGGTCTCCGAGCGCCTCGCGGGCGGCCATCATCGGGGTGCTCATGCGTTGGACTCCTTGCGTGTGGTTGCGGTGGTGTCAGCGCGGGCTGACGAGCCGGCGAAAGTGGGCGTCCATCCGGTCCGCGTCGGGCGCCACGCCGGTGAACAGTTCAAAGGCACCCACCGCCTGGCCCACGGCCATGCCGCCCCCGTCCGAGACGCGGCAGCCCAGTGCGCGCGCGGCCTGGACCAGGGCGGTGTCGAGCGGGAAGTACACGACCTCGGACACCCACAGCGCGGGGCGCAGCAGGCCCGTATCGAGGGGCAGGCCGGGCAGCTTGTCCATGCCCGTGGGCGTGGCGTGGATCAGCCCGGTGGCCCGCGCCATGGCCGCGTGGATCTCACCGGCCTCGGCCCGGGGGCCATAGAGCGCATTCACGTCGGCGGCCAGTTGCGCGGCCCGTTCGGGCTGCGCATCGACGATGGTCAGGTGCCGTGCACCCAGGCGCAGCACGGCATGCGCGATGGCGGCGCCCGCACCGCCCGCGCCCAGCAGCACGACGCGGCCGAGGTCGGCGCCCGGCAGCGCACGGGTGAAGCCCCGGGCCCAGCCTGACCCGTCCGTGTTGTGCCCCACGAGCTTGCCATCGTGGACCACGACCGTGTTCACGGCCCCCATGGCTTGCGCTTCTTCCGACAGGCTGTCGAGGTAGGGGATCACGGCCTGCTTGCACGGGTAGGTCACGTTGCAGCCGGCATAGCCCATGATGCGTGCAGCCGACAGCAGCGTGGGCAGCTGGGCGGGAGAAGACGCCGAGCGGTCCAGGTCGATCAGCTGGTAGTGCAGGCGCATGCCGTGGTGCCGCGCCTCCTCTTCGTGCAGGGCGGGAGACAGCGACTTCTGGATGCCGGCACCGATCAGCCCGATCAGCACCTTGCGGGGGCTTGTGGAAGACATGGCGGATGCGGTGGATGACACCGGGGGATCAAGGAGCTGGGTGCTCATGGGCGGGTTGCGTGGAGGACGCGCTGGCGTGTGGGCGTTGGTGCCCGCACCGCAGCGCGGGGGTGGCTGCTGCGTTGCGATGGCCTACTTGCCGCCGCGCAGCTTGGCCAGCGTGGCATAGACCTCTTGCACGGTCTCGGCGCCCACCTTGTCGCTGTGCTTTTCCACCACGGGCTTGACCTTGGCGCGCAGCTTGTCGACTTCCGCCGGCGAGAACTCGGTGACCTGCATGCCGGCCTTCTTGAGCTCTTCGAGCGCCACGTCGGCCTGCGAGCGAGAGACGCTGCGCTGGAACGCGGTGGCCTCGGCCATGGCTTCGGTCACGGCCTTCTGGTCGGCGGGGTTCAGGCTGTCCCAGAACTTCTTGCTCACGATGACCGCCTGCGGGTTGTACATGTGGCGCGTGATGGTCAGGTGCTTTTGCACCTCGGCGAACTTGGACGACAGGATGGTGGAGAACGGGTTCTCCTGGCCGTCCACGGCCTTTTGCTCCATGGCCGTGTACAGCTCGGGGAACGGCATGGGCACGGCGTTGGCGCCCAGCGCGTTGAACATGTCGATGTAGATGGGCGACTGGATCACGCGGATCTTGAGGCCCGCGATGTCCTCGGCCTTGGTGATGGGGCGCTTGCTGTTGGTCAGGTTGCGAAAGCCTAGTTCCCAGTAGCCCAGGCCCACCAGGTTCTTGGCCGCGAGCTTGTCGAGCAGCTTCTTGCCGAAGGGGCCGTCGGTCACGGCATCGGCCTCCTGGGGCGAGGCGAACAGGAACGGGAAGTCGTAGATGCCGAATTCCTTGGCCTGCGCGGACAGGATGCCGGCGTTGAGCACCGTCATCTCCACGGTGCCGCCTTGCAGCGCCGAGACGGTCTGCAGGTCGCCGCCCAGCGTGCCGCCGGGAAAAAGCTTGACCGCGATGCGGCCGCTGGTCTTGGCCGCGACGAGGTCGGCGAATTTCTGCGCGCCCTGGGCCTGCGGGTGCTCCTTCTGGTTCTGGAACGCGAACTTGATGGTGCGTTCCTGGGCATGCGCACCGGGCAGCAGCGAAGCCGCGACGAGGGCGGTGGCGAGCAGGGTCTTCAAGAGTTTCATGGATGTCTCCTTGGGTTTTGGGCGGGGCAGAAACAGGAAGGAACGGAAGGCGGGAGGGGCACGGGAATCAGCCGCCGAGCCAGCGCAGGGGCACGGTGACGAGCGAGGGGAACGCGACCAGCAGGAACATCACCACGAACTGCGCCAGCATGAAGGGCATCACGCCGCGCGTGACCTGGCCCATGGAAATGCGCCCGACGCCCGCCACCACGTTGAGCACGGTGCCCACGGGCGGCGTGATGAGGCCGATGGAGTTGTTGATGATGAACAGCACGCCGAAGTAGACGGGGTCGATGCCTGCGGCCTTCACCACCGGCATGAGCACGGGCGTCATGATGAGGATGGTCGGCGTCATGTCCATGGCCGTGCCGACCACCATGACCAGCACCATGATCGCCACCAGCAGCAGGGTGGGGTTGCCCATGAAGGGTTCGAGCATGCCGATGACCTTGGACGGCAGGTCGGCCACGGTGATGAGCCAGGCCGACACCATGGCGGCGGCCACCAGGAACATGATCACGGCGCTGGTTCGCGCGGCCGCCTGGAAGATGCCCACCAGCTGGCGCCACGAGAGCTCGCGGTACACCGCCATGGAGACGACGAGCGCATACATCGCGGCCACCACGGCGGCCTCGGTGGGCGTGAAGACACCCATGCGCAGGCCCACCAGGATGATGATGGGCAGGCCCAGCGCCCAGGCGGCCTCGCGCAGCGCCACCTTCAGTTCGGCGCGGGTGGCGCGCGGTGGAGGCATGACGTTTTCACGGCGGCCGAGCCACCACCACGTGACCGCGAGCGAGACGGCCAGCAGCAGACCGGGGAAGATGCCCGCGAGGAACAGCTTGCTGATGGACACATTGGCCGCCACGCCAAAGATCACGAAGCCGATGGACGGCGGAATGATGGGGCCGATGACGCCCGCCGAGGCGATGAGTCCGGCCGAGCGCTCCTTGCTGTGGCCCGCGACCACCATCATGGGCAGCAGCAGCGAGGTCAGCGCGGCCGCGTCCGCCACCGCAGAACCCGACACCGCCGACAGGATCACCGCCGCCATGATGACCACATAGCCCAGCCCGCCAGGGATGTGGCCGACCAGGGCCAGCGCCAGCTTGACGATGCGCCTGGACAGGCCGCCCACGTTCATGATCTCGCCCGCGAGCATGAAGAAGGGCACGGCCAGCAGCGGAAAGCTGTCCGCGCCGTTGATGACGTTCTGCGCCAGGATCTGCGCATCGAACAGATCGAGGTGCCACATCAGCGCCACGCCGCTGAGCAGCAGCGCGTAGGCGATGGGAATGCCGATGGCCATGGCCAGCAGCAGGGAGCCGAGGAAGATCGCGACGGTCATGGGAGGTGTTCCGGGCTGGTTGTCTGTCGTCAGGGCCTGTTCGCGCCCGGGGTGTCGGCGGCCGCTTGCGCGTCCCGCTGGATCTGCTCCAGCGCGGCGGCCTCCTCGCTCTCCTGCACCATGATCAGCTCATGGTCGGCCAGGGGGACGAACAGGGTGCGCAGCAGGTCGCGCAGCAGGATGGCGATGGCCGAGGCGCCCATGAGCACGCCGCTGGCGTAGAAGATGCCCACGGAGGCGCCGGTCACGGGGGCTTCGGTTTCCCAGTTGATGACCGTCTGCGACCAGCTGCCCGTGAGCAGCAGCCACGACACATAGAGCATGGCCACCTGCGCCACCAGGAGGCAGATCTTCTTGCCCAGCGTGGGCAGGCGCGAGACCAGGGCGTCCACGCCCAGGTGGCCATGTTCGCGCAGCGCCACCACGGCGCCCATGAAGGTCAGCCACACGAACAGCCAGCGCGACAGCTCTTCGGAGATGGTGATGCCGGAGTTGAAGGTGTAGCGCAGCACCACATTGCCAAAAACGAGCACCACCATGATGGCCAGGCACAGGCCCGCCAATGCATCCAGCACGCGGGTGTATCCCCGCAGCACGCGGTCGGCCAGTGCGAACATGGTGTCTCCAGTCGTTGTGGTTGAAAGGCTGGAAGAATTTTGTACGAACTGGTTAGTATTTGATCTAGGTGCAAACCCTGAACGCCGTTTTGCCGTAGCGGCCGCAGCCGCGTGGGGACGCAATGCTCCCCGGCGCGGTGCTGCATCGCGCTGCGGCGTGTTCAGAGGGAGAGGGCGTGGTGGCGCGCGCCGGCGCCGGTGGTTCAGGGGCGCAGGAAGCGCACGATCATCTCGATGATCGATTCCCGGCGTTGCGCCGTGGCGGCCGGGGTGTCGAGCGAGCGCTTGAAGATCGCGCCGAACGTATGGCGGTTGGCCACGTTGAAGAAGCACAGCGCCGAGATCGACATGTGCAGGTCCACCGGGTCCACGTCGGGGCGGAAGACGCCGGCAGCCACGCCGCGCTGGTACACGTTGTGCACCGCGTGGATGACGGGAATGTTGAGTTCCTGGATGGTCGTGGAGCGGCTGATGAACTCGCCCCGGTGCATGTTTTCATTCATCACCAGGCGGATGAAATCGGGGTTGGCGAGCTGGTAGTCCACCGTGAACCCGACCAGCGTGCGCAGCGCCTGCTCGGGCGCCAGGTCTTCCAGGTGCAGTTCCGATTCGATGCGGCGGATGCGCCGGTAGGCATCCTCCAGCACAGCGACATACAAGCCTTCCTTGCTACCGAAGTAGTAGTAGATCATGCGCTTGCTGGTGCTGGTCAGCGCCGCGATCTCATCGATGCGCGCCCCCGCCAGGCCCTTGTCGGCAAACTCCGCCGTGGCCACCTGCAGGATGTTGGCCATGGTGCGGTCGGGGTCGTTGACGCGCACCCGGTCCGCGCCCGGCGTGGCGGCGGCGTCGCGCGCCGCGCGTTGCCGGCTGGCGCGCGCGCCAAGGGCCTTGGGGATGTTTTGAACCATTTCGTTCATAAGCTGCGTAGCATACGGCATGCCCGCCACGCCGTGCCGCAAGCCCACGCGCGGCGTCCGGCCGTGCGGCCCCGCGCCGCTGGCGGGCGGCTCAGCTGGGCCTGGTGTCCGCGAAGCTCGGGCGCAGCATCAGCTTGTCCAGCAGCTTGCCCAGGTTGGGGTATTCATTGCGCCAGGCGATCTCCGGAAAGCGGAATTCCAGCCAGCCCAGCGCACAGCCCACGGCGATGTCGGACAGGCTCAGGTGGATGCCGCTGCAAAACGGCTTGTCGCCCAGGCCCTGGCTCATGGATTTGAGGCTGTCGTGCACCTTGCGCAGCTGGCGGTCGATCCAGGCCTGGCTGCGTTCGCTGTCCTTGCGGTGGGCCCAGGTGGCTTCCAGCCGCGCGAGGATGGCGGCGTCCACCACGCCATCGGCCAGGGCTTCCCAGGTCTTGACCTCGGCGCGTTCGCGGCCCTGGGTGGGGATGAGCTTGCCCACCGGGGACAGGGTGTCCAGGTATTCCACGATCACGCGCGAATCAAACACGGCTTCGCCGCCCTCCATCACCAGGCAGGGCACCTTGCCCAGCGGGTTGGAGTTGGAGATATGGGTGTCGTCCGCCCAGACGTTTTCCTGTACGAACTGGTAGTCGAGCTTTTTTTCAGCCATCACGATCCGCACCTTGCGGACGTAGGGACTGGCAGAGGCTCCGATCAATTTCATGGTTTGTCTTCCAGTGCGCGGGTAAGCAGAACAATTCGAGTTTGATTCTATCGGCAGCGGCCTGCGCGGGGCTGACTGACGCGCGGCGCCTACAATTGCGCGCCATGAGCCTGTCCACCATCACCGCCCTGTCGCCGCTTGACGGCCGTTACGCCAGCAAACTTGCCGCCCTGCGCCCGATCATGAGCGAACATGGCTACATGCACCGCCGCGTGCAGGTGGAAGTGGCTTGGTTCATCGCCCTCTCGGACGCTGGTTTTGCCGAATTCAAGCCTCTCACGACCGGCGCCCGCGCCTACCTGCTGGGCCTCATCAAGAACTTCTCCGAGGCTGACGCCGCGGCCATCAAGGAGATCGAAAAAACAACAAACCACGACGTGAAGGCCGTGGAGTACTGGATCAAGAGCAAGTTCGAAGCGCGCCCCGAGCTGGAAAAAGCCTCGGAGTTCGTCCACTTTGCCTGCACCAGCGAAGACATCAACAACACCAGCCACGCCCTGCAGCTGCGCTCGGGCCGCGACCAGGTCGTGCTGCCGGGCCTGGACCGCATCGTGCTCAAGCTGCGCGAAATGGCGCACGCCTACGCCGACGTGCCCATGCTCAGCCGCACCCACGGCCAGACCGCCAGCCCGACCACCGTGGGCAAGGAGATGGCCAACGTGGTCATGCGCCTGCAGACGGCCTGCGAGCGCGTGGCCGCCGTCAAGATCATGGGTAAGATGAACGGCGCCGTGGGCAACTACAACGCCCACCTGTCCGCCTGGCCCGATTTCGACTGGGAAGCCTTCAGCAAGAAGGTCATCGAAACCCCCGAGCCGCTGGGCCTGGGCCTGACCTTCCAGCCTTACAGCATCCAGATCGAGCCGCACGACTACATGGCCGAGCTGTTCGACGCGGTGGCCCGCGCCAACACCATCCTCATCGACCTGTCGCGCGACATCTGGGGCTATGTGAGCCTGGGCTACTTCAAGCAGCGCCTGAAGGCTGGCGAGATCGGTTCCAGCACCATGCCGCACAAGGTCAACCCCATCGACTTTGAAAACGCCGAGGGCAACCTGGGCCTGGCCAATGCGTTGCTCAAGCACCTGTCCGAAAAACTGCCGATCAGCCGCTGGCAGCGCGACCTGACCGACAGCACCGTGCTGCGCAACATGGGCGTGGCCCTGGGCTACGCGGCGCTGGCCTATGCCTCGCTGCTGACCGGCCTGAACAAGCTGGAGCTGAACGAAGAGGCCCTGGCCGAAGACCTGGACGCCTCGTGGGAAGTGCTGGCCGAGCCCATCCAGACGGTGATGCGCCGCTTTGGTGTGCAGGGCGCTTACGAAAAACTGAAGGAAGTCACGCGCGGCAAGACCGTGACGGCCGAGGCGCTGCACGGGCTGATCCATTCGCTGGAAATCCCCCAGGCCGAAAAGGACCGGCTGCTGGCGATGACGCCGGGCAGCTACGTCGGCAAGGCGGCCGAGCTGGCTCGCCGGGTCTGACCTCAGGTTTTTCAGCCTTTTTGGCCTCTGGCGCTTGCCTGTCAAGCGCTGGCAGCTATCTATTTAGTAGTGAGGCTGCATGGCCATCAAATCCACCATCTTCAAGGCGAATCTCCAGATCGCCGACATCGACCACGGCTACTACGCCGACCATGCGCTCACGCTCGCCCGCCATCCCAGCGAGACGGACGAGCGCATGATGGTCCGCTTGGCCGCCCTGGCCATTGCCGCGCACCAGCTCAACGACCTGTGCAATGGCGACGCCACGCTGGCGTTTGGCGCGGGCCTGTCGGACCCCGATGACCCGGATGCGTCGCTGACCGACTTCACGGGCCGCAAGCGCGTCTGGATCGAGGTGGGCCAGCCGGAAGACAAGCCGCTCACCAAGGCCTGCAGCAAGGCCGATTCCGTGATCGTCTACTGCTTCAACCACGCCGCGGAAATCTGGTGGAAGGGCATCGAGACCAAGCTGTCGCGGCTGGAAAAGCTGCAGGTGTGGCGCATTCCCACCGAGGCCTCCCAGGCGCTCGCCCAGCTGGCCGAGCGCAGCATGCAGCTGCAGGCCACGGTGCAGGAGGGCGCGATCACCCTGAGCAGCACCCAGGGCAGCGTACATGTGGAGCCCGTGCGCTGGAAGTGACGGAAATACTGGTGAAAATGGCCTCTGGCGCTTAATAAATAAGCGCTAGCAGCTATTAATTTAGTAGTCGCTGATTCAATCCCGTGGCATGAGCGTGCCACATCGCCAGCACTGCTCGAACCCGCCTTCGACCGTCTCCCCACACTGGCATGCCCAGCGGCGCTGCGGCAAATCTTGCAGTTCCTGCAGCAGAGTACGAGCGCGGGCGGCGTGTTCGTCGTAGTCCAGCCAGATTTCGGGCAGGCACTGGTCGGGCGGCAGGTGCCCCGCCGCAGCGCCCAGATACTGGCGCTGCACGGACGCCGCCATGCCCGCCTCGCACAACAAGTCCGCCCACAGCGTGGCGATGGCGATGTTCGGGGCTTGGGTGAGGCGCAGCATGGGACCACCATAGCGGTTTGAACGCCTGGCGTACAGTCCCCGCGGGGCGCGGGCCCCAGCCGCTAAGGTGCCTCGGCCGGTGTCCGGGATGCGCCTTCGGCGGCACGCTCCGCATAGCGGTTGAACCGCCACGCGGAATGCTCCAGCGTGATGCGCCGCCACACCGTGCGTTTCTCGACAGGTGTCATCGCCGGCCAGAACTGCACCTCGTCAAAAGTCCGTCCGCAGCCCTTGCACAGGTCATCGCCCTGGCTGGTGGAGCAGATGGCGATACAGGGCGTGTCGGGGGTCGTGTCATACCAGGCCTGCCAGGCGGCCAGCGCGTCGAGGGGGAAGCTGTCCTCGTCCACGGCATCCTCGCGCCGGTACACCATCAGCGCATACACCTCCCCCAGGGCGCGGATCTGCGGCGCCAGGGTGACTCCATCGGGCGACGGCGCGCGGCCGCGCCAGTGGTTGATGGCGGCTTCGATGTCGGTGATGTGAATGGCGGCCATGGGCGATTGCGCGAAGGGGGCTGGATCATAGCCGCGCGGGCAAGGCAATCCTGGCAAAGGTGTTATGCCCCGGCGGACCGCCATCGCGTCGCATACGCAATAACCACAATCGCGCCGCACTTGCGCGTCCGTGCTGGCGATGTTCCAATCGACGCTTCGAAGGGGAGTAGCTCCCGACTTGCATTCCGGCACGGCCAGGCGCTGGCGATTGGGAAGCGAGGCATCGGAACCGTCGTCAATACGAAGCGAAACATCGCTTCCGGCGGTCCGGGTTCAGCGCGCACCACCAGGGCGCCGGACTGAGCAAGACCTTTGATGGGCCCGCCAGGGCTGATCAAGGCCGCCCTTCGCATTCACGCCCCAGCCCCGGGGCCGTCCTGATCCTCCTGCCGCAGGCCCTCTATCCCTTGGGCGGACTCGGCGCTACAGTGGCGGCGAGACCCTCCTTCGCGCACATTGATACTGAGGACTTTATGGACTTTTTGGCTTCGCCCGAATTCTGGCTCGCACTCGGCCAGATCATCATCATCGACATCCTGCTGGGCGGCGACAACGCGGTGGTCATCGCGCTGGCCTGCCGCAAGCTGCCTCCCGCACAGCGGACCAAGGGCATCATCTGGGGCACAGCTGGCGCCATCGTGCTGCGCGTGATCCTGATCGCCTTCGCGATGACCTTGCTGGCGCTGCCGTTCCTCAAGTTCGTGGGCGCGCTGCTGCTGGTGTGGATCGGCGTCAAGCTGCTGGCCCCCGATGAAGAAGGCCACGGCGACGTGCAGGGCAGCGACAAGCTGCTGGCCGCCATCAAGACCATCATCGTCGCCGACCTCGTGATGAGCGTGGACAACGTGATCGCCATCGCGGGCGCGGCACAGAATGCGGGCGACCACTCGTTCCTGCTGGTGGTGCTGGGCCTGCTGATCTCCATCCCGATCATCGTCTGGGGCAGCCAGCTGGTCATCAAGCTCATGGAGCGCTTCCCCATGATCATCACGCTCGGCGGCATGCTGCTGGGCTGGATCGCTGGCGGCATGCTGGTGACGGACCCCGCCTTCTCCAACCCCGACAAATGGCAATGGATGCTGAAGCTGCCGCAGACGGATGTGATCAAGTACGGCGCCAGCGTGGCCGGTGCCCTGCTCGTCTTGCTGGCGGGCAAGATCATCCTTGCACGCCGTGCGGCCGCGGCACCTGCCGAGCAGCAGGGCTGAGGAATAGAGGCAACAATCTGAACCGGCCAGGAGAAAAAGGGGGGCGTTCAGCCCCCCTTTGTTCTTGGCACCAACAGGAGAGGCGGTATGGACAGAGTCATCGTGTATGTGGACGACGCGGCATATGCGCAGCAGGTGCTGGCACCCTTGTTCGCCCGTGACGCGGCTGCCCAGACGCAGTGGGTGCTGGTGGCATGCGCGCCGCGAATGACCCACCGCATCAGCAAATGGGTGAGCCACAGTGCGCGGGAGAACTGGCGGCTCAAGTGGGCAGACAAGCTGTTCGCCCAGATTCTTCCCGTGCTGCGGGTGCCTGCGGGCAGGGTGACCACGGTGCTGGCCAAGGGGCCGCTGGCCGAACTCACGGACCAGCTCCAGGCTGCGGGGGCGTCTGTCGCCCAGGTGGTGGATGCCCGCCGGCCGAAGACCGACATGCCCCAGGAGCCCGCCCGTCCCGACAACAACAAGCGCTGGTCGCCGCTGCCCGGAACGCTGGGCAGCCTGCTCACGGGCGTCGGGGCGTTGTGGGTGCTTGCACTCGAGTAGACCGGCGGCGGGCCTGCATGGGCGCCTTCTTCCCGGCGTCGGGGGGCGAGGGGCCTGCTTCGCGCATTTCCTCTTCGCGCCGGGCCGGTGCTATTCTCCGGCCATGAAACTCCTTCTGAAATGGCTGCTCAGCGCCGCGTCGCTGCTGTTCGTGGCCTATGTCTACAGCGGCGTGGAAGTGCAAAGCTTCACGTCCGCGTTGATCGCGGCCTTTGTGATTGGCCTGTTCAACGTGGTGTTGCGGCCGGTGCTGGTGGTGCTGACACTGCCGGTCACGATCGTCACCGTGGGCCTCTTTCTCTTCGTCATCAATGCGCTGATGTTCTGGGCGGCGGCCAGCGTGCTGGACGGTTTTCACGTCAATGGCTTCGGCGCCGCGTTGCTGGGATCGCTGATCTACTCCCTGCTCGGCGTGGTGATCGAATCAGCGCTCGGCGGCCTGTTCACGAAGAAGTGACTCCACGGCCCGCAGCCGCGTGTCGATGATGGATGCCTCGATGTGGTCCACCTGCGGTCCGCCACGCCGTGCGAGATCCTGGCCTGCCTTGAAACGGTCCACCGCCGCCGCGTAGTCATAGCGCGCGGCGTGCGCCTCCGCTTCCGCACGCACGGCCCGCAGCGGCTGGCCTTGGGCCTGCCAGGTCGATGCCAGGAGCTGCCACGCCGTGGCGTCCCTGGGGTTTGTGGCAACCCAGCTTTGCAGTGGCCCGCTGCCCTCGGCCGCACGCCCGGCACGCAGGAGGGCCTGTGAACGCAGAACCAGTTCAGGGCGGCGGTTGCCGCCATGGCTGTCGCCGCCGCCCACATCGCTGGAAAGCATGTTCACAGCGGCGCCTGCCTCGCCAGCCGCCAGTTCAATTTCGGCCTCCAGCAGCCTTGCCAACCGGTGGGCCGGGGCGTCGTTGCGAACCAGATCTTCCAGTTTTTTTGCGGTCGCGCGCGCGCCTGTGGCATCCCGCAGTTGGCTGCTGCCCAGGGCTGCCGCGTACAGCACGGCGGCGCGCCGGGTGGCGGGCTGGGAGGTAAACCCCGTGCCCTGGGGCTCGGCGATCCACTGGCGCAGGGTGTCGACCCCCGGATTGGACAGCACCCTGGCACGCGCCGCGACCATTGCGTGTTCCTGCGTGGAAGGCGCTGCCGCCGTGGTGGTGGCACCCGGAGGAATGCGCGAGTGCATGTCCGCCATGCGCTCGGTGGTCAGCGGGTGGCTGCGCAGATAGGGCCAGGAGCCGTTGTCGTTGAGACGGTTGGCCTGCTGGAGCTTGTCGAACATGCTCACGAATCCTTGCGGCGCGAACCCCGCGGGCGCCATCAGGCCGTAGCCGATGCGGTCTGCCTCCCGCTCCATGTCGCGCGAGAAATTGAGCTGGTTCTGCATCGCCAGCGCCTGGCCACCCACCACCAGCGCCTGTGTGGCACCTGGGTTCTTGCTGGCCGCCAGGGCACCCAGAATCATCGCGCCCAGCAGCAGGGGCGTCTGTTTGCTTTGCTGGGTGACCAGGCGGGAGATATGGCGCTGGGTGACATGGCTGAGTTCGTGGGCCAGCACAGAGGCCAGTTCGTCGCGGCTGGTCACGACGCCGACGAGCCCCAGGTGCAGGCCCAGATAGCCCCCAGGCAGCGCGAAGGCATTGACTGTGCGGTCCCGGCCCAGAAGGATTTCCCAGGCAAAGCGCTCATCCAGCTCGGAAGAGAGTTCCCCGCGTGCCTTGGCGGCAGCCATCAGCGGGCGCCATATGCCTTGTACATAGTCCGCGATCACAGGATCGTCGATGTAGTCGGGATCCCGGTAGAGTTCGCGGATGATGCGGTCACCCAGGCGGCGCTCGGCGCTGGTGGTGAGGTCGCTGGAGTCGCCGAGGGTGGGGAGATCGGTCTGGGCCACCGCCAACGGCATATGCAACGCCTCATGAGCTACAAGAAATATAGCTGCTACCGCTTTATGCATAGGCACTCGAAGCCATTTTCGCTGAAATTTCCGCACGAAGGTCCTTCCCATCCGCAGGGCGATGCACATGCCTTGCCCTGTACTAACGCCGTATGATGCCTTCGCCTTCTAAATGTTTCGCTCCATTCGCATGTCCATCTTCACCTCGCCTCTCACCCACTTCGACGCCCAAGGCAAAGCCCATATGGTGGACGTTGGTGCCAAACCCGCTACTCGCCGAATCGCAGTGGCCAGGGGCCGGATTGAAATGCTGCCTGCCACTCTGGCGTTGATCCAATCCGGTACTACCCACAAGGGAGATGTGCTTGGCATTGCGCGTGTCGCAGGCATCATGGCAGCGAAGAAAACCAGTGACTTAATCCCTCTGTGTCATCCTCTGGCACTCACCCGCGTTGCCCTTGAATTCGAAGATTCTGGTGCGCGGCAGCCGGGAACGATTGGCATAGTTTGCTCTGCAACAGTGGAAACGGTTGGCCCTACTGGTGTGGAAATGGAAGCACTCACCGCCGTTCAGATAACCCTACTTACTATTTACGACATGTGCAAGGCCGTTGACAGGGGAATGTCTATCCACGATGTGTGCATAGTGGAAAAGCATGGGGGCAAGTCAGGGAGTTTTGTGACCGAGAGGCTCGCCGAGCTGGGAGGTGAGACTAGGCTGTCAGAAAAAACCATCAATACGGGCGTAAGACACAGGCAAGGCAGTTGATTTGTGAAGAAAAACTACCCAATCAAATCTACGTCCAGCTGTCAGTGGTAGCCAGATTAGATCGGATTCAGGAGTTTTTGCAGCTCGTACCGCAGTGTTTATTCGTTCTGCATCCGCTGGGCGATTAGCTCTCAAGACGGCTATTGACCGCCCCGCCTTCAACACCTGAGGAATCGACAGATCATATGTTTGCCACCAGTCCGGCCGCAGTGACGGCTCCAGCCCTTCCAGTGACATGTCGATGCTTTCCAGCATCTCTTGATTATCTTTGGGTTGCCGGATGCCAACGAGCACTGGCCCCATCCATGGGAGCTGTTGAAGTCCCTTTACCGCATGCGCTAAATGGGCGGAGTTGACTTCTGCCGCCGAAACCAGACGAATACGGTCCACCTCAAATACCAAGCGTACAGGACGAGTATCTGTCACGGTGCTCATTCCGTAGGCCAGCGCTGCAGCTTGGATTAAACCGACGAGCGACATGTCGAGGGTTAGTTCTCTTGCAGACTTAGCGGGATTCCACAACACCAAGGTCAGCAGCGGCCCGCATACCACATCAACCCCAATTACCAACCAAAACAATTCACGGCCAGAAACGAGTTCATAGAACGGCCAGGGATACCAAACATAAAAAACCAGAATCGCGGCCAACGTGGCGATCATGACGGTCACGAGCAAGTGAGTGGTCGAGGCCTTTAGGGCGGCACGGTGGCGAATACGCATGGGACAAAGTAAGTCAAAAAACGTTAAAAACACCAACTCCTATAAACCACGATTTCCCCTTAAAGTGGATGGCGGCAATTGGCTGGTACATAGCGGAAGGCGGTCATCAAGGCCACTCCACAGCCCCATACTACAGGAGCTCTGGCGGCGAGCGGTGACCCGGGGACCGCGGTGTTGGTCACAATGCCGCTGCCGGGGGTCAGAACCAATGGAGTCCCCAATACAGAACCTACCCCACCTCCGTAGTTGATCGTGATGCGGCCTTCTGGCAATACAGGTGCAGAGACGTCTGCAATGGCGCCAATAGCAATCGAGGTGACATGCGTTCCTGGGACGTACTGATATCCATAGCTGCCCGCCACCGGGGCACCCGTGCCAGCATAGGGCAAGATACCGCCGCTTTGCGTTGCAAAGAATGAATCCACCACCGCTGTTTTGGCAGTGCCAGCTAGGCTAAGGCCCTCTGTAACTCGGGCACGGATGGTGTAATCTTGATACATGGGCAGTGCCACCGCTGCCAAGATTCCGATGATGGCCACTACGATCATTAATTCGATCAAAGTGAATCCCGATTGAAAGTGCTGTTTCATGCCTTCTTCCTCTCTTCCATACAACTGAAGTGGCACTTGAATTGAATGAGTGACGAATGAAAGCACAGCAACATTCAAATGTGATTCACCAAAAAAAAGGCCGCACAAGGCGGCCTTTCTCCAATCGCCTTTATTAGACGTTGTTAAAGCGGCAGTTGGCCGGAACATACTTGAAAGAGGCGGTGGCAGCAATGCCGCAACCCCAGACAACAGGAGCGCCTGCTGTCAAAGGACCACTTGGTACGGCGGAATTGGTTACCGTGCCAGCGCCGGGAGTGAGCAACAACGGATTGCCCAAAGTGGTTCCAAGGGAACCGGCATAGGTAACGGTGATTCGACCAGAATTAGCTGCGACGGGAACAGCAATGGTAGTCGCTGCAATCGCAATAGAAGCTACATTGGTGCCGGCGGTATATTCATATCCATACGTGGTGTTTCCAAGCGCGGGAGCGACAATCGCACCGGTGCCAGCATAGGCTTCAATCGTGCCTTGCGTGGTATTCGCAAATGTTTCTGCAACTGCCGTCTTCGCGGCCGATGCCAAGCTCAGGCCTTCAGATACCTTGGCGCGGATGGTGTAGTCTTGGTAAGCAGGCAGTGCCACAGCAGCCAGAATACCGATGATGGCCACTACGATCATCAGTTCGATGAGTGTGAAACCCTTTTGCAGATTGCGCTTCATAAGAAACTCCTTGGAGGTCGATTGCAATTAACAACCTGCAGAAGAATTCTCCAGGTCTGATCATGATGCAGCATTTCTCATGCCAGCTTGGTGTCTGCCAAAGGCAGTGAGTCCACTCTGCACGATCCCAGCTCGCTGGCGCAGCCTAATATGCGGCTACGGAGGATGGGGTGACATTTTTGTTCCGTCACGACTGTCATCGATTCCATGTTTTGTTGCCAGTTGTGCAGGATTTGTCATTGAAGCTGCGCAGCCGACGAGGGGGCGCGTGCGTGAACAACGCTGGTCTACAAGGTGAATTCCTGTCCTGCCTGTAACCACTGGATGCTAAATGGGGTCCCCTCATCCGAAAGATTGACAGTCTTGTCGGCAAGCAGCTCCCGTATCTCGCCCATGATGACTTCCGTTTCAGCCGGCTTGGTGTGGGTGATGTACACCGGACAGCCACGCTGTTCGCACAGGCGCAATTCTGCCAACAACGACCGAGGCGACAGGTGCAAGCTACGGCGGGCCAGGGCTCTCTCGCGTTCGCTAAATGCGGTCTCCATGACGAGCATGGCAACAGGCAACTGGTTCACCCGGTCCCAGAAGGCCGAGTTCCGTTCGGTATCACCGCTGAAGACCCACCATCCTTGCAGTCCTTGAATGGCATAGCCCACCGCGGGCACGGTGTGGACTGCTGGAAGGACCTCCACGACCACACCAGCGGAAGTACATTGTTCGCCCACATTGAGCGGACAAAACCGCATGAATGGACTGTCTGTCGAAGGGATACGTGCGAAGTCAGGCCAAATGATATCGTTGAAGATGTGTTTGCGCAGCACCTCAATTGTCGGTCGCAAAGCGTGAATTTGCACAGGGGCTTGGCGAAGCGACGACACGGCGTCGAGCATCAGCGGCAACGCCGCGATGTGATCCAGATGGGAATGCGTCAGAAACACATGGTCGATCTTGCGCATCTCGTCCAGTGTCAGGTCGCCCACCCCCGTACCCGCATCGACCAGAATGCTATCGTCGATGAGGAAGGAAGTAGTCCGGCAATCTTTGGCGATGGCCCCGGAGCAGCCCAATACACGAACCTTCATGGGCCAACCTGTCTATTTAGTGTCGAAATTGGTGGCGTCGTCCCATTCTGGGTCGAAGAGCTGCCCTTGTAAGGTTTGCACGCGGGACGCATACATGTCATAGATGGCAGAGGGCACGGTAGTTTGCTGCAAGCTCACCAGCAGTTTGTCGCATTGTGCCCAGTCCTGGGCGCGATAGGCGTCCAGAAAGTGCTTCCATATGGATAATTCTTCCGCTTTCTGAGGCATCGTGGCGTGCAGTGCGGCAACCGGCGAATAGATAGCCACTGCCTGAGCCTTGCCCTTGACGCGCACCCGATCCAACTCTTGCCAGACAAAACCTGGTGCCTGGGCTTGGGTGGATTCACTCGCCACGGTGCGAACGCCATAGTGCTTGGACAGGCCCTCTAGGCGAGATCCCAAGTTGACCGCGTCGCCGATGACCGTGTAACTGCGCCTCATTTCCGAGCCCATGTCGCCCACACACATGGTGCCGGTGTTGAGTCCTATGCCGATACCAATCTCCGGTAGCTTGCGCTCCCGATGCGACAGATTGATCTGTTCCACTGTCTGCTCCATGTCCAGCGCTGCCCGCACCGCCAGTTGCGCATGGTCTGGCGTAGCCACCGGCGCTCCCCAGAACGCCATCACGCAGTCCCCCATGTACTTGTCGATGGTGCCGCGATGACTGCGAATGATGTGGGTGAGCCGGCTGAACACCTCGTTGAGCAGGGCTTGGAGTTGCAGCGGTTCCATCTGTTCCGACATGGCCGTAAACCCCCGCATATCGCAGAACATGACGGTCAGTTCCTGGTTGCTGGCCTGCATGCTGTATTTGTCGGGCTGCTTGACCATCTCGTCCACCAGTTCCGGCGGCACATACGTGCCAAACAGCGCAGCCAGTTCCCGCTTGGAGCGGCTTTCCACAAAGTAGCCGTAGACCATGTTCAGGGCGAATGCGAACACCGCCATCACCACCACGGTAGCCAATGGCATGGCCAGGCCATGGGCGAGGTAGAGCCAGAGATTGAGCACGGCAAGGACTGAGACGGTCCCAAGGCTGAGCAAGACCGCGGAGGTCGCCGAAAGCGCTGGCAGCGCCACCGCCAGCAAAAGGCCTGCGATGAGCAGCTGCACGGCATCAAAGCCCACGGCGTAGTCTGGCCGCACGATGCTTTTCCCGTCCAGAAAGGCCGAGAGCATGTTGGCGTGCGTCTCCACGCCTGGGTAGGTGCGGCCCACCGGGGTCACGCGCAGGTCCAGCAAGCCGGGCGTGGTCGAGCCCACCAGCACCAGCTGGTTCTGAAGGCTATGGGAAGGGAGCTTGCCCTCCAGGACGTCGGACGCGGAGATGTACCGGAACGACCCACCGCCGACATCCCCGGGGCCGCGAAAGGGGATGAGGGTTGCGAGCTGGGCGTCCACGGGCAATGCCAGCGCGCGGCCATCCTGGCGCAGCACGACGCTCTGCAGCGTGTCATATCCGCCTTCAGGAAGGGGGCTGGCAAAGCCGGGGTGCACTTCCGGCATGCCAAGCACCGTGCGAAACATCGCCAGCGCGAGGGATTCGTAGTACTTCCCCTGGTGCTCCGCAAGCAGGGGGAGGGAGCGGACGACGCCATCGTCATCGGTGATGGAGTTGAAAAAGCCTGCGGCGGGCACGGCGCTGGCAAGCTCTTCGATGTTGCTGCCATAACCGCCCCAGGAAGTGGTTTTCAGCGGCAGCCCGCGCAGCCGCTCCGGGGAGAGCGCTGGCGCGGGCAACACGCCTTTTGTCCTTCCGTCCCGGTCGCTGGTGAGGTAGTAGCCCAGAACCGCCGGCCGCCCCTGGAGCGACCGGGCGAAGAGCGCGTCATAGTCGAGCGCCGGGGCCAGGCGCACGAGTTGTTCCTTGAACCCTGCCTGGGCCCGCAAGGGGCCCCGGGCCAGCTGCTCGAGGCTCGAGAGTCCCGAGCTTCCGTCGGCTTCCGCAAAGAGGACGTCGAAGCCCACGACTGCCACCTGCTGGCGCTCGAACAATTCACGGCTTAGGGTGGCGAGCTTGTCTCGCCCCCAGGGCCAATGCCCCACCCGCTCCAGGCTTTTCTCGTCGATGTCGACGATGACGATGCGCTCGTCCAGCGTGCGCGGCATGGTGGCGCGCAGCCGGGTGTCGTAGATGATGTTTTCCAGCCGCTCCAGGACCTGGAGATGAAGAACGCCTGCAATGTGCAGCAGCGCAAATACCAGCGGAATCAACGTGACCGCCATGCGCCGCCCATGGCGCCAGAACAGGTGCAAGACGGGATTGCGCACGAATTCCAGGGGCAGTGGGCCGGAATGAGCCGCCTATGGGGCTGCTGCAGTCCGGCGGTGGCGGTCAGCTCTGTTCGAACTGCATTTCCGTGCCGGCCAGTTCGAGCCGGTCACCGTTCTTGAGCGGCACGGGCGATGTTCCGATGGAGGCGCCGTTGAGCAACGGCATGTCGGGACCTTCCACGTGGGCCAGCACGAATCCTTGATGGCGCTTGGTGATGGATGCAACCGCCACGCCGGGCTTGCCAATGGTGGTGACCACCTTCTGCAGCGACACTTCACGCCCGGCGGCGGCTCCCGACATGACCCGGATGACCGCGGAAATGGGAACAGGAGCCGGCGCCGGAACTGCGGGGCGCGCGGCTGCGCCGACGGGCGGGACCATGCCGGGCTTGAAGATCATGGTCTTCTCGAAGTTCTGCCCCTCGGCCTCGTGCAGGAAGCGGATCTTGTACTTGCCCACCTCGACCGTGTCGCCGTTGCGCAGTTCCTGCCGCTTGACGGCCTTGGCATTGACGTAGGTGCCGTTGGTGCTGCCCAGGTCTTCAATCTCCACATCCTGGCCCGCCATGTGGATGACGGCATGCTCGCCGCTCACCGCGAGGTTGTCGATCACGATGTCGTTGTAGGGGCGCCGGCCCAGCGTGGTCCGCTCCTTGGTCAGTTGCACTTCCTTGATGACAACCCCGTCGATTGAAACGATCATTCTGGGCATGATCCACTCCTGATGTGATGAGTAATTGTTGTAGTAGTGGCCACTCACGCGGCCCCTAGCAATCGGGACATAAGGCCGCGCTTCTTGCCTCCCGCGGCCGCTTGCACCAGCAGTACGCTCACGTTATCACGGCCACCATTCGCATTGGCGGTGTCGATGAGCAGTGTGGCTTTTTCCTCCAGGGGAACAGGTGCCCGCACCAGTTCCGCCAGGTCCGCGTCCGCGACCATGTCCGTGAGCCCGTCCGAACACATCAGGAACAAGTCATTCGGCGCGACCTGGAATTCGTTGACTTCCATCATGACGTTGGGCTCCACGCCCAGCGCGCGGGTGACCAGGTTGCGGTTGGACGACAGGGCCGCTTGCTGTGCGGTGAGCAAGCCGGCATCCACCTGTTCCTGAAGCCAGGAGTGGTCGCGCGTGATCTGCTGCAGGACGCCGTCCCGCACGCGGTAGCAGCGGGAGTCGCCGATGTGCCCGAGGATGAGGCGGCTGCCGTGGAAGACCCCCACCACCAGCGTGGTGCCCATCCCTGCGTACTGGGGGTTGGACAGCGACGCTCCAAGGATCGCGTGGTTGGCGTTCTCCACGCAGATTTCCAGGGCGCGGCGTACGTCGGTGGATTGCGGCGTGCCGCCTGCCTGCCCCAGCCAGCGGGCCATCTCGGTGCGGATGAAGGTGGTGGCCATGCCGCTTGCCACTTCGCCGGCGTTGTATCCGCCCATGCCATCGGCCAGGATGGCGACCTGCGCATCCCGGTCGACCGCCACCGCGTCTTCATTGTTGGTGCGCACGCGGCCTTTGTCGGTCCGCGCGAAAAATTCGTAGGTCATGGATGTGGAGGCGTGCGTCATCGGGCGCCTGGAATCGGCGGGGATGCCGCACCCCGCCCGGCGGGTGGCTCCATCACGGTTTCCTGAAAATCCGCCATTTCATGCCCTGTTGCATCGCGGTCCGCATCATAGACGACTGCTTCCGGGCCCGGTAACACTTCCGGCGCCGAGGATGCTGCGCCTGCCTGGCGAAGGTCGGAAGCGAATTGCCGCCCCGTCTGGTAGCGCGCCTGCGGGCGCTTCTGGAGGGCCAGGGCCACCACGCGGGCCACCGCGGATGAAAGCTCCGGCCGCAGCTGGCGGATGTCGGGTGCGTCCACGCTGGCGATCTTGTGCATGAGCTCGGTCATCGACTCGCCGCGCAGCGGCAAGGACCCGGTCAGCAGCTGGAACAGCGTGACGCCCAAGGAATACAGGTCCGATCGGCCATCCACCTTCTTGCCCGCGAGCTGCTCGGGCGACATGAAGCTGGGGGTGCCCAGGACCATCCCCGTGCGCGTCTTGCTGGAGTCCGTGATGCGCGCGATGCCAAAGTCCGTCACCTTCACGGCGTCCGTGGCGGCGTCGAACATGATGTTGGCCGGCTTGATATCGCGGTGCACCACGTTGTGCGCATGGGCATAGTCCAGTGCCTCGGCGACGCGGGCCGCAATGGACAGCACGGTGTCCACGGGCAGGAGCTGCCCGGCCCGGCATGCCTGCGTCAGGTCGGAGCCCTTGAGGAATTCCATGGCGATGTAGGCGAGGTCGTGTTCTTCGCCGGCATCGAATATCGTCACGATGTAGGGATGCTGCAGGCGTCCCGCGGTTTCCGCCTCGCGGAAGAAGCGGGCCCTCGCGTCGATCAGCGCGTCCCCTTCGAATTCTTCTCCCAGGGCCAGCGTCTTGATGGCGACCACGCGTCCGATCTTCGGATCCCGTCCCAGGTAGACGACGCCCATCGCTCCTTTGCCGATCTCCTTGTCGATCCGGTAGCGACCGAGCATCGGGATACCGGCTGTGGCATCGCCCGGCAGGCGCGGCGAGGCCGGCGGGACCGACGCGGGCGTGCTGGAGGGCGGGCCATCCGCGTCCTTCTGCAGCTGGGCCCGCACGCGCTTGTAGCGGGCATATGCATCCTTGTAGGCGCGGTTGTGCTGCAGGATGTGCTTGTAGACGGACTTGGCCTTGGCAAAGTTGCGCTTGCGCTCGAAGTCCTGCGCCAGGTGGTACAGGTTGTCCATCAAGGCATCACTGGGAGGTACCTTGCGCAGGCGCTCGAATGCCATGTCGAGCTGCCCCTGCCCTTGCAGGGCCAGCCCCATCATGCGGTCGGTTTCGGCGGCTTCCCCGGACGATTCCTGGGTGCTGCCTCCCCCCATGCGCAGCGCGGTGAATGCCACCACCCCCACGAGCAAGGCCAGGGTGCCGGGTGCCAACGATATCCACTGCCCGGCATGGCGCAGCAAGCCCCATTCGGTGCCTGCCAGGAGCAACAGCAGCACTGCGCTCAGCGCCCATCCCGCGGCACGCGAAAGCCGGGGAAGAACCAAGGCCACGAAGAGCCAGGCCCCCAGCACCGCCCCCCATGCAGCCGCGGGCGCCCAGGAGGGCCTTTGCACACCGAGGCCCTGCCGCATGGCGGAGACGGTGTGCGCGAGCATCTCGACCGGGTACATCGTCCGTGCGCCCGGCTGAACCCAGGGCGCCGCCAGTGCCTCGCTGGTGTCCCCCACCAAGACGACCTTGTCCTTGAAGGTGTGAAGGGGCACCTTGCCGCTGAGCGCCTGGGCAAAGGACACCGTGGGAAACGGTGTCGCGCCATCCTGCGCGGCATGAGAGCGCGGGTGCATGGCGGCGGCCTCGTCCGTGGCAATGTGCAGTCCGCCCACACGCACACCGCGCGGCTCGTCCTGGGTGCGGATCTCGTTCGGGCCCAGATGCAGGCTGTGCCGCGTTGCCAGCAATGCCAGCGAGGGCACCGCGACTCCGTCATACCGCAGCAGCAGTGGGATGCGGCGCACGCGGCCGTCGTCATCCGCTTCCATGGACAGGTGGCCGACGCCTGCCGCCACGGAGCCGAGTTCCGCGATGGGGTGCCGGGCCGACGTGGCGGGTGTGGCGAAGGACCCAGAGTCGGGCAGGACGCTGCGGTGCGCATAGGGGGGCAGCGGCGTCGCCTTTCCTCCGGCCAGGGCATAGCTTGAGGCCAGGAACACATTGCCGGCGCGCTGGATGCTGGCCGCGAGGCGGCCATCGGTGTCGAGCGCCTGCTCCGCCTCGGCGGTGGCACGGCCCAACTCGGCGGCCAGCGGAGATGTTTCCCCGGCGCGCGCAAGCGTCTCCCGCACCGTGCGGACGTAGGCAAGGCCGCGGTCGGATTCAGGGGTGGCGAAGGAAGGGGTCAAGACAATGGTCTTGGCGCCCGCGGCCGCCAGCTGGTCGACGAGCCGGGCGTAGACATCGCGGGACCAGGGTGCGCTTCCCAGCGCTGCCAGGCTGGCATCGTCCATGCCGACGATGACAATTTCAGGCAAGGGGGGTGGCGTGGCGACACTGCTCGCTGCGTCATACACGCGGTATTCCAGGGACTGGAAGACACCAGCGGCCGCACACAGCGCAATGACCACCGCCGAGGCCACTGCGCCCCGAAACCCATCGGTCCGCCACATGCCCAGCCACCGACCCGAGGTTGTTCGTCCCACTTGCTATTGGTTCCACACTGTATTTGTGTGGGTAAAAGCAATATCTGCGCCCGGGCGGGCAGGGTGCGCGGCCGTCGCCGTTACCGCAGCGCCGCTGGGCCCCTGCAGGCACGGATGCCCTTCTTGTCGTGGCGAGGCGGCCGCCACGCTGTGGGGGTGCCACTTTTGTCACATGGTGCAACAATTTGTTGCACCATGTGATGGGCGTAATCAGGCCGCCGATTCCCGCCGGGCCCTGTGGGGCCAGAATTTCCCGGCGCCCACCACCAGCAGCGCGCCAAGCGCCGCGGCCACATAGTGCAGCGAAGGATGCGCCACCACATAGCCATGCAGCGCTGCGTCATTGGCAATGGTTTCCCCCCCCACCCATCCGATCAGGGCGGCCCCCAGCAGCACGATGGCGGGGAAGCGCTCCATGAGCTTGATCATCAGCGTGCTGCCAAAGATCACGAGCGGAATGCTGATGGCCAGGCCGAGCACCAGCAGCAGCACGTTGCCGTGCGCCGCAGCGGCAACGGCGATCACGTTGTCCAGGCTCATCACGAGGTCCGCAATGAGAATGGTGCGCACCGCCGCCATGAGGCTGCCATAGGCCTTCGACTCGCCTTCCTCTTCCTCATCGTCACTGAGCAGCTGGAAGCCGATCCACAGCAGCAGGCAGCCGCCGACGATCTGCAGGAACGAGAGCTCCAGCAGCTTGGCTGCCACCACGGTGAGCAGGATGCGCAGCACCACTGCCGCGCCAGACCCCCAGAAAACGGCCTTGCGCTGCTGATGGGGAGGGAGGGACCGGGCCGCCAGGGCGATGACGACGGCGTTGTCGCCCGAAAGAATGATGTTGATCCAGACGATCTTCATCAGGCCGATCCAGAAATCGGCACTTTGCACAAACTCCATACTGAACTCCACTGTTATGAATGCAAGAAGCGCCGGGAACCAGGGTTCCGAGCGCTTCTCTTTTTATTGGAGCGGCCAGTTTATCGGGCCTTGCGGCTGCGGGCGTCCGTAATTGTGCTTACGAATGCCCGTGCCGGTGTAGGGCCGGCAGCTTACTTGAGCTGGGCCTTGAGCAGCTTGCCCAGCTCCGACGGGTTGCGGGTGATGATGAAGCCCGACTCTTCCATGATGGCGAGCTTGGCATCGGCCGTGTCGGCGCCGCCGGAGATCAGCGCGCCGGCATGGCCCATGCGCTTGCCGGGAGGCGCGGTCACGCCAGCGATGAAGCCCACGATAGGCTTCTTCATGTTGGCCTTGCACCACTGGGCGGCTTCGGCTTCGTCAGGGCCGCCGATTTCGCCGATCATGATCACGGCGTCGGTGTCCGGATCGTCGTTGAACGCCTTCATCACGTCGATGTGCTTCAAGCCATTGATGGGGTCGCCACCAATGCCCACGGCGCTCGACTGGCCCAGGCCCACTTCGGTCAACATGGCCACGGCTTCGTACGTCAGCGTGCCGGAGCGGCTCACGACGCCGATGCGGCCCTTGCGGTGGATGTGGCCGGGCATGATGCCGATCTTGATTTCGTCGGGCGTGATGAGGCCGGGGCAGTTCGGGCCCAGCAGCAGTGTCTTCTTGCCCCCGGCGGCTTCCTTGGCCTTCATCTTGTTGCGCACCATCAGCATGTCCTTGACCGGAATGCCCTCGGTGATGCAGATGGCCATGTCCAGGTCGGCTTCCACAGCTTCCCAGATCGCATCAGCAGCGCCTGCGGGCGGCACGTAGATCACCGACACGGTGGCGCCGGTCTGCGATGCGGCTTCCTTGACGGAGGCGTAGATCGGGATGTTGAAGATCGACTCGCCGGCCTTCTTGGGGTTCACGCCTGCCACGAAGCAGTTCTTGCCGTTCGCGTATTCCTGGCACTTCTCGGTGTGGAACTGGCCGGTCTTGCCCGTGATGCCCTGGGTGATGACCTTGGTGTCTTTGTTGATGTAGATCGACATGTGTGTTCTCCGGGCTTACTTGACGGCAGCAACGATCTTGGTCGCAGCTTCGGCCATGGTGTCTGCGGCGATGATGGGCAGGCCGGACTCGGCCAGCATCTTCTTGCCCAGCTCTTCGTTCGTGCCCTTCATGCGCACGACCAGCGGCACGTTCAGGTTCACGGCCTTGCAGGCGGTGATCACGCCGGTGGCGATGGTGTCGCACTTCATGATGCCGCCGAAGATGTTGACCAGGATGCCCTCGACCTTGGGGTTCTTGAGCATGATCTTGAAGGCTTCGGTCACCTTCTCGGGGGTGGCGCCGCCGCCCACGTCCAGGAAGTTGGCCGGCTCGCCGCCGAACAGCTTGATGGTGTCCATGGTCGCCATGGCCAGGCCGGCACCGTTCACCAGGCAGCCGATGTTGCCGTCCAGGCTGATGTAGGCCAGGTCGAACTTGGATGCTTCCACTTCGGCTGGATCTTCTTCGTCCAGATCGCGGAAAGCCACGATGTCAGGGTGGCGGAACAGCGCATTGGCGTCGAAGTTGAACTTCGCGTCCAGGGCCATCAGATTGCCCTTGGAGTCGCAATTCAGCGGGTTGATTTCCACCAGCGACGCGTCGGTGTCCATGTAGCACTTGTAGATCTTGGCGAAGATGTCCACGGCCTGGTCGACGGAAGCGCCGGTCAGGCCGATGGCGGCTGCGACCTTCTTGCTCTGCTCGGTGGTGATACCGGCAATCGGATCGATCATCTCGGTGATGATCTTCTCGGGCGTGGAGTGCGCCACTTCCTCGATGTCCATGCCGCCTTCGCTCGAAGCGATCAGGGCCACCTTCTGCGTGGCGCGGTCGGTGACCAGCGAGACGTACAGTTCGTTCTTGATGTCGGCGCCGTCTTCGATGTACAGGCGGCGGACCTTCTGGCCTTCGGGGCCGGTCTGGTGCGTCTTGAGCTGCATGCCCAGGATCTCGCCAGCGATGCGCTTGACGTCGTCGATGGTCTTGGCAACCTTCACGCCGCCGCCCTTGCCACGGCCACCGGCGTGGATCTGGGCCTTGACGACCCACACGGGGCCGCCCAGTTTCTGGGCTGCTTCCACGGCTTCTTGCACCGTGAATGCGGGAATGCCGCGCGGAACGGGCACACCAAAATTGCGCAAGATTTCCTTGCCTTGGTATTCGTGAATCTTCATGAGGTCTCTCTCAGGGAAGGATGGTGGTTACCCGTTTGCCATGAACAACAAAATGTCTGGCCGCGGGCTGGGGACATGGCAACCAGCGACTGTATCATGTTGCAATGCACCATCCTTGTGCGTGGCTGACGGCTTCGCCGCGCCTGCCGGGTGGCAGTTTCTTGGCTTTTCTCGTGGTTTCTTGGCAGACTTTGCTGCCCATTTTTTGCAGGAGCACCCTTATGTCCAGAGTCTTTATCGATGGCGAAGCCGGCACCACGGGCCTGCAGATCCGTGAGCGCCTGCAGGCCATGCCGCAGATCGAGCTGGTCAGCATCGCGCCCGAGTTGCGCAAGGACCCTGCCGCGAAACGCGACCTGATTGCCGGCGTGGATCTGGTGATCCTGTGCCTGCACGACGATGCTGCGCGTGACACCGTGGCGATGGTGGACGAGATTGCCCGGAGCACGGGCCGCAAGGTCAAGGTGATCGACGCCAGCACGGCCCACCGCACGGCGCCCGGCTGGGTGTTCGGCTTTCCCGAGCTGGCCGCCGGCCAGCGCGAAGCGGTCGCGCAGGCGGACCGCGTGGCCAATCCCGGCTGCTATGCCACCGGTGCGATTGCGCTGCTGCGCCCGCTGGTGGATGCGGGCCTGGTGCCCCCGGACTTCCCGCTCGCCCTGCCCTCGGTCAGCGGCTACTCGGGCGGCGGCCGGACCATGATCGAGGCCTATGAGGCCGGCACGGCGCCGTTGTTCGAGGCCTATGCGCTCACGCTGCAGCACAAGCACCTGCCCGAAATCATGCGTTACACGGGCATCACCCGCCGGCCCATCTTCGTGCCGTCGGTAGGCAACTTCCGCCAGGGCATGCTGGTGCAGCTGCCGCTGCATCTGGACCTGCTGCCCGGCGCACCCAAGGCGGCCGATTTGCACGACGCGCTGGCGGCGCATTACGCCAGGAGCAATACGCCCGAGCAGTGGGTCAGCGTGCTGCCCGCCACGGCCGACGGCAAGCTGGATGCAACCGCGCTGAACGACACCAACAAGCTGGAGCTGCGCGTGTTCGCCAACGAAGAGTACCGGCACGCCGTGCTGATCGCGCGCCTGGACAACCTGGGCAAAGGCGCCAGCGGCGCGGCCGTGCAGAACCTGCAGCTGATGCTGGGCCTCTGACGGCGGAGATAGGTGTGGGGACAACAGGCGGCTCCGGAGCGTGGCCGCCTGTGCTGTCTTCTGGGTCCCGGGGCCTTGGGGCGCCGCCCCTGCCCGCGTGACCGGCCCTAGATCTCGCCCTGGATTTCCGGCGCTTCGCCACGCACGACGCGCCGGGTGATCTCGCCCGAAAACCCGCGTGCGGTCAGAAAGCGGACTTGCCGCGCACGTTGCTGCGCATCGTCCGCCACGGCGCCAAATTTGCGCAGCCACAGTGCATGGGCGCGTGCCCATTCGCTGCCTTTGAGTTGGTCGAGGGCGTGCTGAACCGCCTCGGGGCCGATGCCCTTGGCGTGCAGCTCCTGCCGTATGCGCTGGGAACCCAGGCGGCCCGCGCGCTGGTGCAGCACGGATTCCACCACCCGGGCCTCGCTGATGAAGTCGCGCGCCTGCAGGTCTTCCAGCAGGGCCTGCAGGTCGTCGCCCTCCTGCACATGCGGCGCGAGCTTGCGCCGCAGTTCAGCGAGCGAGTGCTCGCGCTGGCTCAGCAGCCGCAGCGCCCGCCCCTTGAGCGAGAGCGTGGTGAACCCCATGGCCTCTTCTTTGCTTTCAATTCAATAGCTGCCAGCGCTTGTCAATCAAGCGCTGGAAGGCAATCTGGCTTGAATTGTGGCGGTCATTCGGCCGCGGCGGCAGGGGCCTGCAGCGCGTCGGGCAGCAGCGCAATGCCCAGGCCCTCGCGCACCTTGTTCTCGATCTCGCGGGCCAGGTCGGGGTTCTCGCGCAGGAACTCGCGCGCGTTGTCGCGGCCCTGGCCGATCTTCTCGCCGTTGTAGGCGTACCAGGCGCCCGACTTCTCCACGATCTTGGCGGTCACGCCCATGTCGATGATCTCGCCCTCGCGGCTGATGCCCTCGCCGAACAGGATGTCGAACTCGGCCGTCTTGAACGGCGGCGACACCTTGTTCTTGACCACCTTGACCTTGGTTTCGTTGCCGATGGCCTCGTCGCCCTTCTTGATGGTGCCGGTGCGGCGGATGTCCAGGCGCACCGAGGCGTAGAACTTGAGCGCGTTGCCGCCGGTGGTGGTTTCGGGCGAGCCGAACATCACGCCGATCTTCATGCGGATCTGGTTGATGAAGATGACCATGCAATTGGTCTTCTTGATCGTGGCCGTGAGCTTGCGCAGCGCCTGGCTCATGAGACGGGCCTGCAGGCCGGGCAGGGCGTCGCCCATTTCGCCTTCGATTTCGGCCTTGGGCGTGAGCGCGGCCACCGAGTCGATGACGATCAGGTCCACGGCGCCCGAGCGCACCAGACTGTCCACGATTTCAAGGGCCTGCTCGCCGGTATCGGGCTGGCTGATCAGCAGGTCGGACAGCTGCACCCCGAGCTTCTGGGCGTATTGCACATCCAGGGCATGTTCCGCGTCCACGAACGCGCAGGTGCCGCCCTGTTTTTGCATCTCGGCAATCACCTGCAGCGTGAGCGTGGTCTTGCCCGAGGATTCCGGGCCGTAGATCTCGACCACGCGGCCGCGCGGCAAGCCGCCCACGCCCAGGGCGATGTCCAGGCCCAGCGAGCCGGTGGAGACCACCTGGATGTCCTCGATCACCTCGCCTTCGCCCAGGCGCATGATCGTGCCCTTGCCGAATTGCTTCTCGATCTGGGCGAGCGCGGCGGCCAGGGCCTTGGCCTTTTCGGTGTTCACGGGCAATGCGGGGTTGGTGCCTTTGACTGCGACGTCCATGAGAAAACTCCTTGAGAAACAATGGGTTGGGTGCCTGCACCTCTCTGCGGTTAATCACAGGCTGGATGCTTGAACAGTAGTTTATGCGAGCCGTCGCGTGGCATTCAAGCACAATTTAGTCAGTTTGCCTGACAATGTACGGATGCCTGATATGCCTCTTCCTTCACCCCCCGATGACGGCTGGCGCCAGACCCACCTGGGCCGCCTGTTCGGCCACGCCATGCGGCGCTTCGACGCGCGCGTGCTGCAGCTCATGGCGCACAACGTGGAGGTGCCGCTGGCGCTGTCCAACCTCGCGGCGCGCGACCAGGTGAGCGCCGCCCACATGCACATCACGCGCCACCTGGCGCTGCAGGGCGACCGGCTGACCGACCTGGCCCAGCGCGCGGGCATGACCAAGCAGGCGATGGCCAACCTGGTGGACCAGTGCGAGGCCTGGGGCCTGGTCACGCGCGAGGCCGATCCGCTGGATGCGCGTGCGCGCCGCGTGTGCTTCACGCCCACGGGCCTGGCCTGGCTGCAGGCGTTTCGCGATGCCGTCGCGCAGGCCGAGGCGGAGTTCCGGGCGGAGGTGGGCAACGACGTGGCCACCGTGGTGGCGATCGGGCTGGAGGCCTATGCGGGCGGCTAGGCCGCTGCACGGTCATCCAGGCGCCCCGGGGTGTGGGCCTGGCCTTCAGGCGCGCGGGGCGCTCTCCTGCCGCGCGGCGTGGCTCAGCGCGTGGGGGTCCAGCCGCAGCGCGCGCAATGCCCGCGCCGCCACGCCCTGCGGCGTGGCCGCGATCAGTGCCACCACGTGCGCACCCAGCAAGGGGCCGGGCTGGCCCTTGCGGGCCTCCGCCAGTGCCTGGATGAGGCCCTCGCCGGAGGGCTGCGCGCGGTAGATCCCGGCCTGCGGCGCACAGGGTGCGGCGGGCGGCATTTCGGCATCAATGCCGATCTGCGCCAGCGCATCGCGGTACTGCTGTTCGATCGCGGCGGGCAGGGCGTCCGGGTTCGCGCCAACGCGCGCGAAAGCGCGGCGCGCGGAGCCGTCGGGCAGCTCGATGGCGGCCAGCAGGAAGTGCTCCGCGCCCGGTTGCGGCTGGCCCCGGGCGCGGGCGTGGTGCTCGGCGCGCGTGCACAGCCGGTGCAGGGTGCGCATGTCGTTCAGGCGCTGGCGGATGTGTTGCAGCATGGGGAGGAGTCCTTCCATCATCCAGGGGGGGCGGGGCGCGTGGCCTGGGGAGAGAGCCGCTTGTGCGCCGCCTGCTTGCTGACGCCCAGGGCCTGGGCAATCTGCGCCCACGACCACCCCCGCTCCAGGGCGGTGGCCACGGCCGCCGCCTCCAGCCGGTCGGCCATCAGGCGCAGGGCCACCACGGCGGCCAGCGCGGCTTCGGGGTCGTCGTGCGGGGGCAGCTGCAGGGGCGGTGGGGTCGGCATTCGTCAACTGTAGTTGGCGGAACTCGTATCGTCAACAAAGGTTGACAACAGGGCCGGGAGCCTGGCCCGGGGGGCGGGCCCTCAGGGCGCCGGCCCGGTGCCAGCCGCGGCGCCCGTGGGCGGGGGCGCCGCGCCTGCGGGCTCCGCGCACGCCAGCAACCACTGCCGGAAGCACTGCAGCGCATGCAGCTGCGTGCGGCCTTCGGGGTAGCAGAGCCAGTAGCCCACCTCGCTCTGGTAGCCCCCGCGCTGGACGGCGGCGGCCAGCGGCTCGCGCACCAGGCCGGCGGTGATCTCGTCCTGCACCAGGCAGCGCGGCACCAGGGCCAGGCCCATGCCGGCCATCACCGCGCGGATCATGGTCTGGAACTGGTCGAACTGCGGGCCGGCCAGCGGGTCGAGCTGGCCCTGTACCCCGTGCATCTCGCTCCAGCGCAGCCAGGCCTCGGGCACGGTCACGTGGCGCAGCAGCGCGTAGCGCGCCACGTCGCGCGGGGTGTGGATGGGCCAGTCCGCCACCTTGGCGCGCGGGGCGATCAGGGCCACGTCGTTGCCCGTGATGTAGTGGGCGTGGGCGCCCGGCCAGTGGCCATCGCCGAACAGGATGGCGCAGTCGAGCTCGGGCCGTTCGAAGTTGTAGCTGTGCACGTACGGCACGAAGTGCAGCGTGACCTGCGGGTGTTGCTGCTGGAACTGCGGCAGGCGCGGAATGAGCCACTTGGCGGCGAAGGTGGGCAGGCTCGACAGGTGCAGCGCGCCGCCGCCGTCATCGCTGGTGATCAGCTCCAGGGTGGCGGCCTCCAGCTGCGCCAGCACGGCGCGCACGGCCTTCTCGTAGCGCTCGCCCGCGGGGGTCAGCGCCAGGCGCTTGCGGCTGCGCTCGAACAGCGGCACGCCCACCCAGGCCTCCAGCTCCTTCACCTGCTTGCTCACCGCGCTCTGCGTGAGGTGCAGTGCCTCGGCGGCCCGCGAGACGCTGCCGAAGCGCGTGACGGTGGAAAACGCCCGCAGCAGGTGCAAGGGGGGTGAAAGGCGGCGCAGGGAAGACATCGTAAGTTATCAAATCATTCCATATGGGAATGTTATCAGGCATATCCATTGCTTGGTAGGGCTCGTGGATTCCATTAATCTCAACCTACCCCATAGGAGAAATGTCCCATGCAACGCCGTCATCTGCTCTCAGCCCTGGCCACAGTATCTTTCGTTCCTGGAATAACTCTGGCGCAAGAAGGCAAGCCCCTGCGCATCATCGTGCCCTTTCCGCCCGGAGGCGCCACGGACATGACCGTGCGCAGCCTGCAGGAGTCGCTGGCCCGCATCCTCAAGCAGCCTGTGGTGCTGGAAAACCGCGGCGGCGCGGGGGGCTCCATCGGCATGGCCGAAGCCGCGCGCGCTCCGGCCGACGGCCTCACGCTGGGCGTGGCCACGCTGTCCACGCACGGCGTGAACCCCGCCGTCTACAGCAAGCTGCCCTACGACCCCATCAAGGACTTCGTGGGCGTGACCGAGATGGTGAAGGCCCCCGGCGTCGTGGTGGTGAACCCGGCCGTGCTGCCCGTCAAGGACTTTGCCGACCTCGTGAAGTACCTGAAGGCCCATCCCGGCAAGGTTTCGTATGCCACGCCCGGCAACGGCACCATCGGCCACATGTGGGGCGAGCTGTTCAAGAGCAGCACCGGCACGGCCATGGTGCACATTCCCTACCGCGGTGCGGGCCCGGCCGTCAACGACGTGCTGGCCGGCCAGGTGGCGGTGTATTTCGACCAGGTGGCTTCCTCGCTGCCGCACATCAAGTCCGGCAAGCTCAGGGCGCTGGCGGTGTCCTGGCCCGAGCGGCTTGACGTGCTGCCCGACGTCCCCACCTACGCACAGCTGGGTTTCGCCAACAACAACGACCCGTCCTGGTTCGGCCTGGTGGCTCCCGCGGGCACGCCCGCGGCCGCGGTGGACCGCATCCAGCAGGCCGTGGCCCAGGCGCTCAAGGAGCCCGCCGTGCGCGAGCGCCTCGCGGGACAGGGGCTGTACCCGTCGGGCACCACGTCCCGGGACTTCACGGCGCAGATCGCCCGCGAGATCGACAAGATGAAACGGGTGGCGGCCTTTGCGAAGGTGGCGCTGGATTGACATGGGCCCCCGCTGAGCCGCCTCGCGCGATCCACCCCACGGGCGGTGGCGGGCCGGCGGCCAGGGGGAGCCTCATTTTCTTCGATACCGGGCCCCTGGGCCCGGCGGCCACAGCTGGAGGAGTCCATCTCAGGGATAACCATGGTCTCCAACCGGCCCGGGCGGCTAGGCCGGCCGCCCCACTTTGCGCACACTCTGCCTATGCATGCCGCTTTGAAACTGATCAACCGACGATTCCAGCAGGCCCAGCCCGGTGCCACCGGTTCCCCCGGCACCCCGCTGGCGCCTGCGGCCTTCACCTACCTGCCCGGCACCACGGCGCTGGTGCTCGATTCGCCGCACAGCGGCACACAATACCCCGCCGACTTCGGCTCGGCCTGCGACCTGCCCACGCTGCGCCGCGCCGAGGACACGCACGTCGAGAAGATCTACGCCTTTGCCCCCGCGCTGGGCGTAGCCTGGGTCGAAGCCCACTTCCCCCGCATCTACCTCGACGCCAACCGCGACACGACCGAGCTCGACACCTCCCTGCTCGACGGCGAGTGGACCGGCCCCATCTCCACCGACCCCCAGGTGCTCAGCAAGGTGCGCCTGGGCAAGGGCCTGATCTGGAAGTTCACCGACGAGGGCGAGCCCATCTACAGCCGCCAGCTCACCGTGGCCGAGGTGCGCGCGCGCATCGACCGCTGCTGGCGCCCCTACCATGCGGCCGTGGCCCAGGCCATCGACGCCGCCCATGCGCGCCACGGCTACAGCATCCACATCAACTGCCACTCCATGCCCGCCGTGGCAGGGCGCTTCGCCACCGAGTTCCCGGGGCTGGAGCACGCGGACTTCGTGGTGGGCGACCGCGACGGCACCACCGCCAGCCCGGCGCTGTCGGCGCTGGTGTGCGAGCACCTGCGCGGCTGTGGCTACAGCGTGGAATACAACCACCCCTACAAGGGCGTGGAGTTGGTGCGCCGCTACGGCAACCCCGCGCAGCACCGCCACAGCATCCAGGTCGAGATCAACCGCAAGCTCTACATGGACGAGGGCACGCTCGCCCAGCACCCCGAGGGCATGGCCCGGCTGCAGGCAGACCTGCAGAAACTGGTGCGCCTGCTGCTCGCACACGATCCGCGCTGACGCGGCGCGCAAGGGCGGGGCCATCCTAGAATCGAGGGCAGGCGCGGCGCCAGACCGTAGCCAACCCTCAAGGAGACACCGCATGCGCATCCTCATTGCCGAAGACGACCAGGTGCTGGCCGATGGCCTGCTGCGCACGCTGCGGGCGTCGGGCGCCGTCGTGGACCACGTGGCCAGCGGCAGCGAGGCCGACGCGGCCCTGCTGACCAACAACGAGTTCGACCTGCTGATCCTGGACCTGGGCCTGCCCCGGATGCACGGGCTGGAGGTGCTCAAGAAGCTGCGCAGCCGGGGCTCGGCGCTGCCCGTGCTCATCCTCACCGCGGCCGACAGCGTGGAAGAGCGCGTCAAGGGCCTGGACTTCGGTGCCGACGACTACATGGCCAAGCCTTTCAGCCTGCAGGAGCTGGAGGCGCGCGTGCGGGCCCTCACGCGCAGGGGCATGGGCGGCACCAGCAGCGCCATCAAGCACGGCCCGCTCGTGTACGACCAGGCCGGCCGCGTGGCCACCATCGACGGCAAGATGATCGAGCTGTCCGCCCGCGAACTGGGCCTGCTGGAAGTGCTGCTGCAGCGCGCGGGCCGCCTGGTGAGCAAGGAGCAGCTGGTGGAGCGCCTGTGCGAATGGGGCGAGGAGGTGAGCAACAACGCCATCGAGGTCTACATCCACCGCCTGCGCAAGAAGATCGAGGGCGGGCCCATCCGCATCGCCACCGTGCGCGGCCTGGGCTATTGCCTCGAAAAGATTCCAGGGTAGCTCCTGAAATGATAGCTACTTGCGCTTTCTAGACGGGCGCCAGTGGCTCAAAGGGCTTGAAACCTTGAAAATCTTCCAGCGAGAGCAGCGCTCCCTCTTCGGCGAGATCCTTGACTGGATGCTCACGCCGCTGCTGCTGCTGTGGCCCGTGAGCCTGGCGCTCACCTGGCTCGTGGCCCAGGGTCTGGCCAACAAGCCGTTCGACCGGGCGCTGGAGTACAACGCCCATGCGCTGGCCCAGCTCGTGTCCGTGGTGGGCGGCAAGGTGCAGTTCAACCTGCCCCAGCCGGCCAGCGAAATCCTGCGCGCGGACGACTCCGACATCGTCTACTACCAAGTCATCGGCCCGGGGGGCGAATTCCTCTCCGGCGAACGGGAACTGCCCGAGCCCGCCAGCGACGAAGTGCCCCTGTCCGGCGAGGTGCGCCTGCGCGACGCCGAGATGCGCGGCATCGAGATCCGCGTGGCCTACATCTGGGTGCGCCTGCCGCTGGAGGGCACGCCCGTGGCGCTGGTGCAGGTGGCCGAGACGCGCGAAAAGCGCAGCGTGCTGGCCACCGAGATCATCAAGGGCGTGATGCTGCCGCAGTTCGTCATCCTGCCGCTGGCGGTGCTGCTGGTGTGGCTGGCGCTCGCGCGCGGCATCCAGCCGCTGAACCAGCTGGAGCAGCGCATCCGCGCGCGCAACCCCGACGACCTCTCGCCGCTGGACGACCGCACCGTGCCGCTCGAGGTCGCGCCGCTGGTCTCGTCGGTGAACGACCTGCTCACGCGCCTGAACGACTCGCTGGCCACGCAAAAGCGTTTCCTGGCCGACGCGGCGCACCAGCTCAAGACCCCGCTGGCGGGCCTGCGCATGCAGGCCGACCTGGCCCAGCGCGAAGGCACCAGCACCGAAGAGCTCAAGCGCTCGCTGCAGCAGATCGGCCGCTCCAGCATCCGCGCCACGCACACCGTGAACCAGCTGCTCGCATTGGCGCGCGCGGAAGGCAGCGGCGTGGGCATCGCGCGCCAGCCCTGCGACCTGGCGCGCCTCGTGATCGAGGTGGTGCGCGACTCGGTGCCGCGCGCGCTCGAAAAACACATCGACCTGGGCTACGACGGCGCCGAGCCCGGCTCACCCGGCGTGCTGCTGGACGGCAACCCCACGCTGCTCAAGGAACTGGTGCGCAACCTGCTCGACAACGCCATCAACTACACGCCTTCCACCCCCGCCAAGCCCGGCGTGGTCACGGCCCACGTGCTGGCCGATACCTTCGGCCACGTGCTGCTGCTGCAGGTGGAAGACTCCGGCCCCGGCGTGCCCGAGGCCGAGCGCGAGCTGGTGTTCCAGCCCTTTTACCGGGCGCTGGGCAGCGAGGCCGACGGCTCGGGCCTGGGCCTGCCCATCGTGCTGGAGATCGCACGCAAGCACGGGGCCGAGGTCACGCTGGAAGACGCGCGCCCTGGCCACCACCCGCCCGGCGCGCGTTTCAGCGTGCGGTTCGCGGCGCGGGATGTGGTGGCGGGGTCCTGAGCCAGGCCGGGTGCACCCCGCCGCACGGCCTTTCGCGCTGCGGCACATTCCGCGCCGGAATGGGATGAGTTCCAAACGTTGTTAGCCAGCCCGGCCATGCCTCTCCAGAATGGGCCGCACATGCCGCGAGGCGAGGAGAGGACCACGATGACGACGATGAAACGGCGCAAGCTGCTGATCTCCACCGCCGCTGCCTGCCTGGGAGGTGCTGCCCAGGCGCAATCCGCCCCTGTGTCCACGGGCAGCGCACGGCCCCTGCGGCTGCTGGTGCCCTTTGCCGCGGGCGGCGCCACCGACATCACGGCGCGCGCCCTCGCCGGCCCGCTGTCGCTGTTGCTGGGTGCACCCGTGGCCGTGGAGAACCGCCCCGGCGCGGCCGGTGCCACCTGCATGGCCGAGGTCGCTGCCGCCGCGCCCGACGGCGCCACGCTGGGCGTGGCCACGCTGTCCACCCATGGCGTGAACCCAGCCGTCTACAAACACCTGACCTACAACGCGCTGGACGGCTTCACCCCCGTCACCGAGATCGTCAAGGCCCCGGGCGTGCTGGTGGTGCACCCCGGCCTGCCGGTGCGCGATTTCGCGCAGTTCATGCAGCACCTGAAGGCGCGGCCGGGCCAGCTGGCCTATGCCTCGCCGGGCAACGGCACCATCGGCCACATGTGGGGCGAGCTGCTCAAGAGCAGTGCCAATGTGCGCATGGACCACCTGCCCCAGGCGGGCGCCACGGCAGCACTGGCCGAGGTGCTGGCGGGCCGGGTGCCGGTGTACTTCGACCAGGTGGCGTCGTCGCTGCCGCACATCCAGGCCGGCCGTTTGCGGGCCCTGGCCGTGTCGTGGAGCCGGCGCCTGGCCCTGCTGCCCGAGGTGCCCACCTACGCCGAGCTCAGCCTGTTCTCGAACAACGACCCGTCCTGGTTCGGCCTGGTGGCCCCTGCGCACACGCCGGCCGCCACGGCGCGGCGGCTGCGCGACGCGGTGGCCACGGTGTTGCGCGAGCCCGCGGTGCTGGCGCGCCTGGGAGAGCAGGGGCTGTTTGCCTCGGGCAGCCTGCCGGACGAGTTTGCCGCGCAGATCCGCAAGGAGGTCGAGAAGATGCGGCGCGTCAGCCGGTTTGCGCGCATCACGCTCGGCAAGGACGCAGCGTGACGGCTATGCCGCAGGCGCATGCGGCGGACGCAGCGCGCGAAGGGACATCAGCGCCATGAAGAGAAAGCCATTCTGGGTGGGCGCGCGGTACACCCCCAGCGCGCCCAGCACCTGCGCCGCCACGCCCGCGAGTTCCCAGCCGTCGGTCTCGTCCGCTTCCCAGCGCGGCACCGTCAGGGGCGCAAAGCCGCGCTCGTCGCCCCACTCCCACACCGCGGGAATGCGGGCCACCACCTGGGGATCGTTGTGGAAATTGGCCCAGGCCCACAGCCAGGTGCCGCTGGTCCGGGAAATCGATCCGATGAATTCAATGTCCGCCACCAGCCGCGGCACGCCGGCGTGCGAGAAGGTGAGCGTGCCCTGCACCTGGTCATAGTCCCAGCGCTCGAAGCGCGAGATGCCGTGGTCCGTCTCCAGGGCATCCTGCTTGCCCACCAGGGCCTGGTGGCTTTCGGTGACCGCGTCCACCCAGGCGTCGTGCGGCGCATCCGCCATGGCGCCGACACTCTGCGCCATGGAGTCCTGGTAGCAGTGGTGGCAGATGATCTGCAGGTCCAGGCAGTCCTCGTTGCGCTCGTTCCACTCGCCGCCCTCCCGCTCCAGGGCTGCCTGGCAACTGGCGCACCAGGCGTCGGGAAAGGGGCAGTCCGGCGCCGGCATGTCGCAGAACCAGCGCTGCGCCGGCTGGCGGCACAGGTGCCCGCAGACGTAGGTGGCGGTGGCTTCGCCGTGGCGGTTGCAGTGGATGGCGGAGAGTTCTTCGGTCATGGCGCGGGGCTCGCGAAAGGAGGGGCGGAATCGAAGGATGGGCGCGGAACGCCGGGCGCTACCGCCAGCGCGGCCACCACGGTTCAGCCGCAGGCGCGCATCGTCTTGCCGGCCATCGCCGTGCGCAGGGCGTCCAGCTGGGGGCGCAGCGATTCGGTCACGGCGGGCAGTCGCAGCGTGAAACCTGCCGTGTCCGGCCGCTCCTGCACCACGCGGGCCGTGCGCACGCCCTTGCCGCCCAGGGTGGCCAGCTCGCGCTCGGCGGCCTCCTTCGAGGCGAAGCGGCCCAGCGAAAGGCCGAATTCCAGGGTGCCGCCCGCGCGGTCGTGGTCGACCTTGCGGGCACGCAGTTCGGCCCGTTTCCTGTCCAGCGTTTCCAGGTCCTCGAAGCGGCCCATGTAGACCATCCAGCGGCCCGGCACGGGCGTGGGCTCGAGCAGCCAGCTGCCCTGGGGCAGGTTGGCGGCGGCGGCGCGCAGGGCGTCGGCCTGGCGTTCGTCGAACACGCCCGCCTGAAGGCATTCGCCGGTGTCGGGCGGGGTGGGGGTCTCGGCGGAAGCCGCAGCCGCTGCGCTGGGGGCGGCGGGCGACGCGGCGGCGGGAGCCTTGCCGGAGTTCACCCGCAGGATCTGCAGCGTCTCGGGCCGTATCTGCTGGTCCATGCGCTGGGGCTCGGCCTGCTCCTCGGGGGCGAAGCCCCAGTCCCGAAGCAGCCCCTGCGACCACGCGTAGTAGCCCGCGTTGGCCAGCAGCAGAGCGATCACGGCAAGTCGCAGCATGGGGGCCTCTCCTTGTTTTCCCGCCGGTTGTCCATGGGGTTGCGCGCCCTCGTCCCCGCCCGCGTGGCGGGCCCGCCCAGGGCCAGGGCCGCCATGGAACAGGCGTCGCCAGGCCACGACGGGCAGCCTCCGCCCCGATGGAGAGGCGCGGCGCGGCTCAGGGGGGGCTCCCCAGCTCTTGCACGGCGCTGGGCCGCACGCTGATCTCGGAACTGGTGATCGCCTGCATGCCGCCGGCCGTGTGCACCAGGAGCGCGCCGTCGTCGCCCACGCCGTGGGCCGTGCCCGCGGTGCCGTCGCTCAGGGCCACGGCACGGCCCTGCAGCACGTCGCGGGCCGCGAAACGTGGCTGCATGGGGCCAAAGCCGTAGCCTTCGAACGAGCGCAGCATGCCGATCAGCGGCGGCACGATGCGCAGCAGGGCGGCGGGTGCGTCCAGGCCGGGCTCCACGTCCTGCAGGCTGCCCGGCGGCATGCTCATGCCTTCGCTGCCACGCGGCAGCACGTTGATGCCGATGCCCACGACCACGTAGCGCGCCGTGCCGGCTGGCCCCTGCGGGGACGGCGCGGCCCCCTGGAGCGCTACGAAACTGGCCGTCTCGACCAGGATGCCGCCCAGCTTGCGGTCGCCACCCGCGCCGCCCAGCCAGAGGTCGTTGGGCCATTTCAGGCCCACGCGGGCGGCCTGGCCCGCACCCAGCGGCGGCAGCACGGGCTGCAGGCTCTCGGCCACGCTCACGCCCACGGCGAGCGACAGCCCCGACCAGTCGCGCGGCGCGAGCGGCAGGCCCAGGGACATCATCAGCGAAGACCCCACATCGCTCTGCCACGCCCGCCCCATGCGGCCCCGACCGGCGGTCTGCTGCTCGGCCACGAGCAGCGTGGGCTCGCACTGGCCGGCGCGGGCGCGGCGCATGAGTTCGGTGTTGGTCGAGTCGATGCTGGGCAGCACCTCGACGGTAAAACCGGGTAACAGCGGTGACACCGCCTCCCACACGGCCTCGGCGGGCCAGCGGATGGGGGCGGCGGTCACTGGCGGCGGCCTTTCCGGGCGCCGGGCTGGAGGTTCCCTGGGACTGGCTGGGTGGCCTTGGCGGTTTTGGTCGGTTTGGCGGGCAGGGCGGGCTTCGTGGCCGCCTTGGCGGGGCTGCGCGGCACCGGCGGCGCCCAGCCGCGCTTGGGCGCGAGCAGCGTGCCGCGGCAGTTGTCGCTGCCGCACCAGCAGGGGTATTCCGCCTTCAGCTTGGGCGTGTAGCGCTCTTCGATGATCAGCCCGTAGTCGTAGTTCAGCTCTTCGCCCGCCTTGATATTGCGCAGCGCCGTGATGAAAATGCGGCCGTCCCGTTCGTCGGCGTAGCAGTTGGGGTTGCAGCTGTGGTTGATCCAGCGCGAGGAATTGCCGCCGAACTTTGCGTCGATCACGCGGTCTTCATCCACGTGGAAGTAGAACGTGTGGTTGGGCTGCAGGGGGTCGTGCGGGTGGCGGTCCTGCGCCTCCTGCCAGGTGATGACCTCGCCGGTGTACTCCACCAGCACCTCGCCCTCGGCGATGTCCTGGGCGGCGAACACGCCGTTGCCATGGACGCCCGAGCGCCGGGTCTGGATGCGGCGTCCCGGTGCGGCGGTGGGGGCGGCGGGCGAGGCAAAGCGGGGCATGGCAAAAACTCTGTTAACTTGATAGTGCACACATGTGTGCGTGCGCGTGTATGCGCGCGAAACCCGAATTGTAGGAGCGACCGGGCCGGAACCGGGCGCTCAGAACGAACGACGACGATGACAGGCAAGAGCCCCAAATGACCAAGACCCTGGTAATTGCAGAGAAACCCTCCGTGGCGCAGGACATCGTGCGCGCGCTCACCCCCGTGGCGGGCAAGTTCGACAAGCACGACGACCACTTCGAGAACGACCGCTACGTGGTCACCAGCGCCGTGGGCCACCTCGTGGAGATTCAGGCGCCCGAGGAATTCGACGTGAAGCGCGGCAAGTGGAGCTTTGCCCACCTGCCCGTGATCCCGCCGTACTTCGACCTCAAGCCCGTGGACAAGACCAAGACGCGCCTGAACGCGGTGGTCAAGCAGGCCAAGCGCAAGGACGTGACGCAACTCATCAACGCCTGTGACGCGGGCCGCGAGGGCGAGCTGATCTTCCGCCTGATCGAGCAGTACGCCGGCGGCGCCAAGCCCCTGGGCAAGCCCGTCAAGCGCCTGTGGCTGCAGTCCATGACGCCCCAGGCCATCCGCGACGGCTTCGACGCACTGCGCACCGAGCAGCAGATGGCGGGCCTGGCCAGCGCCGCCCGCAGCCGCAGCGAGGCCGACTGGCTGGTGGGCATCAACGGCACCCGCGCCATGACGGCGTTCAACTCGCGCGACGGCGGGTTCTTCCTGACCACCGTGGGCCGGGTGCAGACGCCCACGCTGTCGCTGGTGGTGGAGCGCGAGGAAAAGATCCGCAAGTTCGTGAGCCGCGACTACTGGGAAATCCACGCCACCTTCGGCGCGCAGGCCGGCGAGTACCCCGCCAAGTGGTTCGACCCCAAGTGGAAGAAGGGCGAGGACGTGGAGATGCGCGCGGACCGCGTGTGGTCCGCCGCCGAGGCCACGGCCATCGCCAACGCCGTGCGCGGCCAGCAGGCCACCGTCACCGAAGAGAGCAAGCCCACCACGCAGGCGTCGCCCCTGCTGTTCGACCTGACCAGCCTGCAGCGCGAGGCCAACGGCAAGTTCGGTTTCTCCGCCAAGACCACGCTGGCGCTGGCGCAAAGCCTGTACGAGCGCCACAAGGCCCTGACGTACCCGCGTACCGACTCGCGCGCGCTGCCCGAGGACTATCTGCCCGTGGCCAGGCAGACCTTCGAGATGCTGGCCGACAGCGGCATGCGGCACCTGGCGCCGCACGCGCTCACCGCGCTGAGCAACAACTACGTGCGCCCGTCCAAGCGCATCTTCGACAACAGCAAGGTGAGCGATCACTTTGCCATCATCCCCACGCTGCAGGCCCCCAGCGGCCTCTCCGACGCCGAGCAGAAGCTGTACGACCTGGTCGTGCGCCGCTTCATGGCGGTGTTCTTCCCGAGCGCCGAATACACCGTCACCACCCGTATTTCCACGGTGGCGCCCCACAGCTTCAAGACCGAAGGCAAGGTGCTGGTCAGGCCCGGCTGGCTGGCCATCTACGGCAAGGAAGCCGCCGATGAGGTGGAAGGTGGCAAGGACGGCGACAAGGGCCAGAACCTCGTGCCCGTGAAGCCCGGCGAAAGCGTCAACACCCTGGCAGCCGACCCCAAGGGCCTCAAGACCAAGCCGCCCGCCCGCTACTCCGAAGCCACGCTGCTGGGCGCCATGGAAAGCGCCGGCAAGCAGATCGACGACGACGAACTGCGCGAGGCCATGCAGGAAAAAGGCCTGGGCACGCCCGCCACGCGCGCGGCCATCATCGAAGGCCTGTTGACCGAAAAGTACATGCTGCGCGAAGGCCGCGAAATCATTCCCACGGCCAAGGCCTTCCAGCTCATGACGCTGCTGCGCGGGCTGGAGGTCGAGGAACTGTGCCGCGCGGACCTGACCGGCGAATGGGAGTTCAAGCTCTCGCAGATGGAAAAGGGCCAGCTCAGCCGCGAATCCTTCATGGCCGACATCGCCGCCATGACCGAGCGCATGGTCAAGAAGGCCAAGGAATACGACCGCGACACCATCCCCGGCGACTACGCCACGCTCGAATCGCCCTGCCCCAACTGCGGTGGTGTGGTGAAAGAGAACTACCGCCGCTTTGCCTGCGTGGGCAAGCCCGGCTCGGAAGGTTGCGGCTTCAGTTTTGGCAAGTCGCCCGCGGGCCGCACCTTTGAAACGGCAGAGGCCAACGCCCTGCTGCGCGACAAGAAGATCGGCCCGCTGGAGGGCTTCCGGTCCAAGGCCGGCTGGCCGTTCACGTCCGAAATCGTCATCAAGTACGACGACGAGGCGCACAACTACAAGCTCGAATTCGACTTTGGCGACGACAAGAAGGGCGAGGAATCGGGCGAGCTCGTGGAGTTTGAAGACGCCGCGCTCGGCCCCTGCCCCATCTGCGGATCGGAAGTGCACGAGCACGGTAGCAACTACGTGTGCAGCAAGGCCGTGCCCACCGCCGCGCAGCCCACGCCCAGCTGCACTTTCAAGAGCGGCAAGATCATCCTGCAGCAGCCCGTGGAGCGCGAGCAGATGCACAAGCTGCTGGAGACGGGCAAGACCGACCTGCTCGACAAGTTCGTGAGCATGCGCACGCGCCGCGCTTTCAAGGCCCACCTGGCGTGGGACAAGGAGGCGGGCAAGGTCAACTTCGAGTTCGCACCGAGCAAGTTCCCGCCGCGTCCCGGGGCTGCTGCAAAAACAGTAGCTGCCAAGGCAGGAAAGACAAGCGCTGCAGCCAAAAAGTCCGCCAAGCCTGCCGCCGCCAAGAAAGCCCCGGCCACCAAGACCGCCGCTGCCAAGGCACCGCGCAAGGCCGCAGCCGGCAAGGCCCCCAGCGCCGCCCTGGCCGCCGTGATCGGCGCCGAGCCCGTGGCCCGGCCCGAGGCCGTCAAGAAAATGTGGGAATACATCAAGGCAAACAACCTGCAGGATCCCAAGGACAAGCGCACGATCGTCGCCGACGACAAGCTGCGCGTCGTGTTTGGCAAGGACAGCGCGGGCATGTTCGAGCTGGCGGGCATTCTGGGCAACCACCTGGGTGGCGAAGGATGAAGCCACGCGCAGCATCCGCAGCATCGCCTGTGTGGGGCTTCTGGCGCACCGCGCTGGTGGCTCTCGCGGTCGTTGGCGCGCTGGGCGGCTGCAGCAGCAGCAGCACGACAGGTTCTGCGCGCTCCAGCGACCCCGCGAGCCCGCAGCAACCGCGGGGCGCCAGCGGCGTCACCGTGTTTGGCGATATCGATGTGGGCGTGACGCGGGAGCGCACGCGCTGACGCGTGGTGTGCTGCCTTGCAGGCCGTCCCCGCTGAACCTGCCGAACCTGCGCGGAGCCAGCCTTTCCGCCCCCACGGTCGATGATGGAACCTGAACCGCAGGGGAACGAATGATGGGCGAACCCGCGCTGTCCTTGCAGATCGCCACCACGGTGCACCACCGCATCCACACCGTCACCGTGCGCATGGATTCGGTGGGCTGGGTGGTGTCGGGCACCAAGCACCTGGTCACGCCCGGCGGCGGGCACCGCTACCCCAGCGGCCGGGTGTTCGTGCTGCCGCGCGGCGCGCAGTGGGAGGTGGTCAACGACCCGGCGCCCCAAGGCCGCTATGTGGCGCGGCTGCTGTGTTTCGCGCCCGAGCTGGTGGCGCAGTTCCACCGCCAGTTCGGCCAGTTCGCGGCCATTCCACCAGTGCAAGGCTACGCGGGCCTCGCGGCCGACGCCGCCTTTGAAGACAGCTACATGCGCGCCGTGGCCGCGCTGGAGAGCGATGCCAGCTCGCAGGCGCTGCGCGAACACCGCGCGCTCGAAGTGCTGCTGATGCTGGCTGAGGCGGGCATCGTCTTCGCCCCGCCCGGCGAGCTGGGCTGGGCCGAACGCGTGCGCCGCCTGGTGGGCCCCAGCCCGCAGGCCGACTGGACGGTGGAGCGCATCGCCAGCGCCTTTGCCACCAGCGCCAGCACCCTGCAGCGCCGCCTGGCGCAAGAGGGCGAAACCGTGAGCCAGTGCCTGCGCGACGTGCGGCTGGAGACGGCGCTGGTGCTGCTGCAAAGCTCCGCGCTGCAGGTGTCCGAGATCGCTGCGCGCTGCGGCTACGAGTCGCACAGCCGCTTCAGCGCGGCCTTCCGCGAACGCTTTGGCTTTCCGCCCTCGCAGCTGCGGCCCTGATTCCTGCGGCTGACGCGCAGCGCACAGCCATTGACGCCACCGGGCCAATGCGAAGGCGCGGCGCGCAGCACCATCAAGCCCTTGTTTCACACCGCTACTGCAAGGAGCTTTTCGGATGACCCACCCACTTTCACGCCCCCTTCGCGTTGGCACCGCCATCGCGGCACTCGCCACGATCGGCTTGGCCCCAGCCGCCCACGCCCAGGCCTTCGCGCTCACCAGCCCCGACTTTGCCGAAGGCAGCACACTGCCCCAGCGCTTCGAGTTCAAGGGCTTTGGCTGTGCGGGCGACAACCAATCACCCGCCCTGCGCTGGAGCGGCGCGCCTGCTGGCACCCAGAGCTTCGCCGTCACCGCCTACGACCCCGATGCCCCCACCGGCTCGGGCTGGTGGCACTGGTCGGTGGTCAACATCCCCGCCAGCACCACCGAGCTGCGGTCCGACGCGGGTGCTGCTGGCGGCGCCAAGCTGCCCGCAGGCGCCAGCCATGTGCGCATTGACTATGGCGTGGCCGCCTGGGGCGGGGCCTGCCCGCCCGAAGGCGATGTGCCGCACCGCTACATCTTCACCGTGCACGCGCTCAAGGTGCCGCGCCTGGACCTGCCTGCCGACGCCACCGCTGCGCTGGCCGGCTACATGATCAACGCCCACAGCCTGGGCAAGGCCACGCTCACGGCGCGCTACGGGCGCCCTGCGGCCAAAGGCAAGCAGCAGCCGTGATAGGGCGCGGCCCGGTGGGCGATGCGATGTTTTAAGCTTGGTGGTCGCCCACCTCCCCGCCACAGGCCCACCCCATGCGCAGCACCCGCGAACGAGCCCTCTGGTCCCTCCTGGCCGCATTGCTGCTGGCCGCCGCGGCCGCCGCATGGTGGACGGCCGACCAGTGGCTGCCCCACGCCGGGCCGTGGACCGAGCAGGCCTGGAAGAAGATCACCCGCCCCGGCCCCGACACCTTGCCGCCCGGCAAACAGCAGCCCGCCGCACAAGCCCGCGCTGCGCATGGCGGCGCGTCCGAGCCCGTGGCCCCGCAGCCGCGCAAGTGCGTGAAGGACGGCCGCACCACCTACACCGACCAGCCCTGCCCCAAGGGCACGCAGGAGCTGCCGGTGGATGGCGCCGTGACCTCGCTGCCCCGCGCGCAGTAAGTTCATGAAGGTGGCGGGCAGCGGCAGGCCCGCCGGTGTGAGGCATGTCGCTTTTTTCCTAGCCCGCCAGGGGGCTGCGCGGATTCAATCGGTGCGTTGATTCACTACCCAGGGCCTCTCTCCTTTTCTTTGGGGGGCCGCATGCACCGATGCAAAAACACACACACCTGCGCACCTTTTTTCTTTTGCTGGCCCTCGTGGGCCTGGCCGTCCCCTGGTACTTCAATGGGGTGTACTTTCTGGCGGGCGGCAGCGTGATGCCCGATGTCTTCTGGCGGGATGCGTTTGCCAATGCACTCACCACCGGCATCACCCTCGACGTGTACCTGGCCGCCGTGGCGTTCTCGGCCTGGGTGGCGGCAGACCGCAGCCTGGGTGCGTGGCGCTGGGCTTACATCGCGGCCTGCTTTGGCATTGGCCTCGCGTTTGTGATGCCGCTCTACCTGGCTCAGCGCTTGCGCGTGGGCTCCAAGGGTGGGGCAGGCTGATTCGGCAGGGCCTGCGCGCCGATCTGCAAGGGCCAGTGCGCGGTGAGCGGGCTGCGCGTGCCTTGCACCAGGGCCTGCAGCGGGTGGCCCGCCAGCCTGCGCACATCGCGCCCCATGTGCGACTGGTCGTAGTACCCCTGGCCGGCGGCCAGGTCCACCACCGGGCCGCCGGGCGCGGCGAGGGCGTTGCCCAGCGTGCGGTTCAGCCGCGCAATCACCTGAAACTGCTTGGGAGGCATGCCCCAGTGCGCCACAAAGCGCCGTTCAAACTGCCGCTGGCTCAGGCCCATGCGCTGGTGGCCTGATTCCGCGCCCGTGGCGTCGGCGCTGGCCGCCTGCAGCAAGGCCAGGGCTTGCCGCCGCCATGCATCACAAGGCGACGGCGGTGCGGCCAGCTGCCGGACGAACTGGTGCAGCACCGTAAGCCGTGTGGCATCGTCTGCCGCCGCCAGCACGCCATGCTCCACCTCTGCCCATCGCGGGCCCACCAGTTCCGCCAGCGGCCGTAGCGTGTTCACCAGCCCGCGTGCACTGCCAAACAGCGCCGCGGCGGCCTCAGGCTGCAGCACCAGCCCCACGGCCCGCACCGGTCCGCCGTGTTCGTACACCGTGGCCGTGGTGCTGGCGCTGATCCAGGCCGACGGCGGCACCAGCGCGCCCCGGCACCGCACCTGCCCGGCCAGCCGCACCACCAGCATGCTCGACACCATCGCCGGGAAATGCGACTGCGCCAGTTCCGCAGGGGCATCGATCACCACCGCTGCCATCAACCAGGGCTGTAGATCGGAGGGGAGGGGCACAAGACGCTGCATGCCCGGATTCTGCACACCGGCGATGTGCTGGCAGGAACACCCGTCCAGCCACGCGCGCGACATGCGCCTGCCGCACCGCCCGGCTATCCTTTCCGCTTCACCAGCCCACCACCGCATCCCCCGCCACGCACCATGCAGTCAGCACCCACCCGCTCCCTTCCCCTGGCCGGGGCCACCAACTTCCGCGATCTGGGCGGCTACGCCGGCCATGGCGGGCGCACCGTCAAATGGCGGCGCATCTTCCGCTCGGACCACCTGGCGGGCCTCACCGCGCAGGACCGGGCCCTGCTGGCCGAGCTGGGCGTGGCCCGCGCGGTGGACTTTCGCGGCCAGGCCGAAAGCGCCGCGTATGCCTACGCGCTGCCGGGCATCAGCTACCACCCGCTGGCCATCGAGCCCACGGTGGTGCAGCGCGCGCTGGAACTGCAGCGCACCGGCCGCCAGCTCACCGCGCAAGACGCCGTGGCGCTGATGCAGGACACCTACCGGGGCTTTGTGCACGACAACGCGCATCGATTTGCCGAGCTGTTCCGCCTGCTGCTCGATGAAGGCAGCGCCACCCCGCTGGTGTTCCACTGCACCGCGGGCAAGGACCGCACAGGCTTTGCCGCCGCCCTCATCCTGCTGGCGCTGGGCGTGCCGCGCGAGGTGGTGATGCAGGACTACCTGCTCACCAACACCCTCTACCGCCGCCCCGAGGGGTTGGCCAGCCACGCGCCCGACGAAGTGCTGGCCGTGCTGTGGCGTGTGCAGGAGGAGTTTCTCAATGCAGCCCTGCACATGGTGGACACCGAGTTCCAGGGCGTCGATGCCTACCTGGGCGACGTGCTGGGCGTGAGCGCGGCGGCCCGGCAGGCGCTGGCCGTCCGCTACCTCGAACAGCCCTGACACCGCCTTTCAGGCGTCCGCCAGGGAATCGCCCCCCTTACGCCAGGTGCGCCAGCAGATGGCGCCAGAAGTTCAGGCGCGCCTCCAGGGTCGAGACGAGGATGTGTTCCTGCAGCGTGTGGGCGCCGTCGCCGTCGGCACCCAGCCCGTCGAGTGTGGGCACCCCCAGGGCCGAGGTGAAGTTGGCGTCGCTGCCGCCGCCGGTCATGGGCGCATCTTCGAGCGCGAAGCCCGCATGCCGAGCCGACGCCTTGGCGCGGTCCAGCAGGGCCACCACGGCCTCGCTCTTGACCATGGGCGGGCGGTTCACCTCGACCTCGATGTCGAGTTCCATGTCCGCGCCCACCGGGCGCAGCGCCTGCATCTTGTGCACCAGCTCGTCGGCGGCCTGCAGGTCGGGGAGGCGAAAGTCCACCACGCAGCGGCACTGCGCCGGCACCGTGTTGGTGGCGGTGCCACCTTCGATGGTGCCCACGCTCACCGTCACGCCGCGCGCGTAGTCGGTCATGGCCTCCAGCGCCAGGATCTGGTGCGCCATTTCGCGGATCGCGCTGCGGCCTTTTTCATGCGCCACGCCCGCATGGGCCGCATGGCCCTTCACGCCCAGGCGCAGCATGCCCGTGCCCTTGCGCGCGGTCACGCATCTGCCGCCATTGGCACGGGCAGGCTCGCAGACCAGGGCGTAGCGGGCATTGTGCGCAAAACGCTCGATGTGCACACGCGAAGCGTGGCTGCCGGTTTCTTCGTCGGGCACGACCACGAAGTCGATCGGCATCGCGCTGGCGCCGGCGGCCGCCAGGTCGCGCAGGGCCGTCATGGCCAGGTAGATGCCTGCCTTCATGTCGTAGCCGCCGGGGCCGTAGAAGCGGTCGCCCTCGATGCGGCAGGGGTTGTCGCTCAAGGTGCCCACCGGGTGCACGGTGTCCGAGTGGCCCAGGACCAGCAGCCCGGGGCGCGTGTCGCCGGCTGCGCGGTTGGTCACGTGCAGCAGCGGCCCCACGCGCTCGCCCAGTGGCGTCACGGTGGCCTGCAGTCCGCCTTCCCGGGCATAGCGGGCCATGTCGGCCACCATGGCCGCCACGCCCGCGGGCGAGCTGGTGGGTGACTCGCATTGCATCCAGGCGGTGATGCCGTCAATGAGCGTCTGTGTCGTGGCGGAGGTGGTCATGGCGGTGCAAGGTGGGACAGGGTGGTTCGGGGGCTCCGCCTGCTTCCCGCAGGACGGAGGGCTGAGGCCGAGGAGGTGCAGGCGGCGGGCGTCAGGCCGTGTGCTCGCCGGCCAGCCGGGCCAGTTGCGCAGCGTCGGGGAGGTGGCCGTGGAACCACAGGTGCGCGCAGACGGCCGACATGGCCTTGCCATCGTGGCCAATGCCCGCCACGGTGTGCAGCTGCCAAGCCAGCGGCAGGCCGCGGCGCGCGGCCTCGGCCCGGGCGGTGGCGTAGTAGTTCAACGCGCGGGCATAGCGGTGCGGGCCCTGGCGCAGTGCCGCCGGTTCGGACGGCAAGTGCACGTCGGCCGTGGCGATGTCCTGGTCGCCCGCCAGGATGGTCAACGGGTAGGCGAACAGGCGCGCCAGGCTGCCGGTGTCGGCGGGAGTGCCGGCCAGGCCTTCGGGGAACGGCAGCTCCAGCAGCGGCAGCGTGTACCAGCCGGGGTTGCCCGCGGCCACACCGGCAAAGGTGCCGGGCGTGAGCACGCTCATCAGCCGGTGCACGAACTGCCCGCCGGCGGAGTGGCCGAACAGGTACAGCGGCTGCGTGGTCAACACGCCCGATGCCTTGAGCTCATCGACCAGCCGCGTCACGACGGTGTACGACCAGTCCCCGGGTGGGTTCGCCGGAACCGTGTCGGCGTGGGCTTCGCGGTCGGCGGTGGCCAGCAGGTTGCCGTTGTTGTAGCTCACCACGTCGGGCCACTGCGCGTTCGAGAACGTGGGCGCGATGATGACCAGGCCATGCTCGTCGGCGGCGGGCATCCAGAAGTCGCGGTAGTCGTCGCCGTTGCGCATCACGCCGTGCTGCACCAGCACGATGGGGCTGTGGTCCGTGGCATGTGCGGGCCGGTAGGTGTTCAGCGTGATGGAGCGGCCACCGGGCAGGGGGCTGTTGCTGTAGTCCACCGCGTGGCAGCCCACCCGCTGCACGGCGTCGCGCAGGGATTGCAGATGAAGTTCGTTGGGCATAGGCAAGAAATGGGGCAGGGCAGCAGGCGGGGCGACATTGCCGTTGTCAGGCCGCTGCGGTGTTCAGGTGGCAGGCCGACCAATGGCCGGGGGCGATGGCTTCGAGCGCCGGTGCTTCCTCGCGGCAGCGGGCCATGGCGTGCGGGCAGCGCGGGTGGAAGGTGCAGCCCGGTGGCGGTTTCAGTGGCGAGGGAATCTCCCCCTGGATCGGCACGAACACGCGCTTGCGCCGCTCCAGGTTCGGCACCTCGGCCATCAGCGCCTGGGTGTATGGATGGTTGGCGCGCGCAAAAATCTCGGCCGTGGTCGAGATCTCGACGATCTTGCCCAGGTACATGATGGCCACGCGGTCCGAGATGTGGCGCACCACACCGAGGTCATGGCTGATGAACAGGGAGGTCAGGCCGTGCTGGGCACGCAGGTCCATGAACAGGTTGATCACCTGCGCCTGGATCGACACGTCCAGCGCCGCGACCGGCTCATCGCAGACCAGGAAGCGGGGCGACACCATCAGCGCCCGGGCAATGCCCACGCGCTGGCGCTGCCCGCCCGAGAGCTGGTGCGGCAGGCGGGTGCGGTACTCGGCGGCCAGGCCCACTTCGGCCAGCGCCCTGTCGACCCGTGCCGGTATTTCGCCGGCGGGCGCGAGTTTGTGCACGTGCAGCGCCTCGCCCAGGATCTGGTGCAGCCGCTGGCGCGGATTGAGCGAGGCCTGGGGGTCCTGAAACACCATCTGCACGCCCAGTGTGTAGGCCAGTCTGGCGGCCCGGTCCAGGCCGTCCACGGCGGCGCCCTGGTACAGCAGTTCGCCTTCGGTCTGGCGGTGCAGGCCGGCGACGATGCGGCCAAGCGTGGACTTGCCGCAGCCGGACTCCCCCACGAGGCCCAGCACCTCGCCCTGCGCAATCGCCAGGCTCACGCCGTTGACGGCATGCACGGTGCGCGGCTCGGGCTTCTTGCCGGCCAGCTCGAACACGCGCCCGATCAGGTCCTGCCTTTTGGCAAAGCGCTTGTACACATTGCGCAATTCGATGACGGGAGGTGGTGCGGTGTGGATCATGCGGCAGAGTCCAGGGCAACGAGGGGGGCAAAGCAGCGGTAGGTACGCCCATTCACCGTGGTGTTCTCCGGTTCGCCCGTGGCGCATTGCGCCAGGGCGTGCGCGCAGCGCGGCGCAAAGGCGCAGCCGGCGGGGCGGTTGCCCAGCATCGGCGCCATGCCGCTGATCTGCCGCAGGCGTCCGCCGGGCAGGGCGGCGCCGGGCAGCGAATCGAGCAGGCCGCGGGTGTACGGGTGCACCGGGGCATCCAGCACCTCATCCACCGGGCCGGACTCGACGATCTTGCCCGCGTACATCACCGCGACCTTGTCAGCCAGCTCGGCGATCACGCCGAGGTCGTGGGTGATCCAGATGAGCGCCGTGCCGTGCGTGCGGCAGATCTCCTGCATGCGGTACAGGATCTGGCCCTGAATCGTTACATCGAGCGCCGTGGTGGGCTCGTCGCAGATGATCAGCTCGGGCTTGTTGAGCATGGCGATGGCGATCGCCACGCGCTGGCGCATGCCGCCCGAGAACTCGTGCGGGTAGTTGCGCAGGCGCGAAGCCGGGGCGGGGATGCCCACCATCTCCAGCGCCTCCACGCAGAGCTGGAGCGCCTGGGTGCGCGGCACGCTGGCATGGGTCTGGATGGCCTCGAGCATCTGCTCCTCGATGCGCAGCACAGGGTTCAACGTCATCAGAGGGTCCTGGAAGATCATCGCGATGCGGTCGCCGCGCAGCTGGCGCATCTGCTCCTCGCTCAGGTCGCGCAGGTTCCGGCCCTTGAACAGCACCTCGCCGGCGATCACCTCGCCGGGAGGGTCGATCAGGCCGAAGATGGAAAAGCCGGTGACCGACTTGCCCGAGCCGGATTCGCCGACCAGGCCCAGGATCTCGCCAGGCCCGATGGACAGGTCGATCCCGCTGACGGCGGGCCAGGCGCCTTCCTCGGTGTGAAAAACGGTGTGCAGGCCACGCACTGCAAGCAAAGGGGTTGTCATGGGCTTCTCGGGTCCAGTGCGGCGCGCAGGCGGTCGGCGATCACGTTGATCGCCAGGATGAGGGCCAGCAGGGCCAGGCCGGGGAACATGCTGATCCAGTAGTCGCCAGACAGCAGGTACTGGAAGCCATTCGCGATGAGCAGGCCCAGGGATGGCTCGGTGATGGGCACGCCCACGCCCAGGAACGACAGCGTGGCTTCCAGCACGATGGCGTTGGCGATCTGGATGGTGGCAAACACCATCACCGGACCCAGGCAGTTGGGCAGCAGGTGGCGCAGCATGATGCGCCAGGCCGGAAAGCCCAGGTTCTGTGCCGCCTCGATGTATTCCTTGCGGCGCTCCTGCAGCGCGCGGCTGCGCATGATGCGCGCGTAGTGCGCCCACTGCACCATCACGATGGCGATCACGACCTTGTCCACGCCGCGCCCCAGCATCGCCAGCAGCACCAGCGCCACCAGGATGGTCGGAAAGCCCAGGATGAAGTCCACGATGCGCATCAGCACGGTGTCGACCAGGCCGCCCACGTAGGCCGCGAGCAGGCCGATCAGGCTGCCGATCACGGTGGCCAGCGCCACCGCGGCCAGGCCCACGGTCAGGCTGATGCGCAGGCCATACAGGATGGCGCTGAGCATGTCGCGGCCCTGGCTGTCGGTGCCCAGCCAGTAGTGGAAGCCGTCCATGCTGGCCGAGCCCGGCGGCAGGCGCCCGTCCATCAGGTCCAGGGCGGCCAGGTCATAGGGGTTCTGCGGCGCCAGGAACGGCGCCAGCATCACCACCAGCAGCAGCACGACCAGCGAAATCGCCGAGCCCCTGAGGGACGGGCGGCTGCGCAATTGCTTGAGGATGGCCCGGCGGCGCGGCGTTTCCGTCAACGGGGCGTGGGGAGTGGGAGGGGATTCTGGAGTTTGCATAAATCGCTTGCGCCCGCTTTCCTATTCGGACTCTTGCAGCTGCACGCGCGGGTCCAGCGCCGCATACAGCATGTCCACCAGCATGTTGATCATCACGAAGATGAAGGTCACCAGCATCACGTACGCCACGACCACGGGGCGGTCAAGCTGGTAGATGCTGTCGATCAGCAGCTTGCCCATGCCGGGCCAGGCAAACACGGTCTCGGTGATGGTGGAGTAGGCGATCAGCGAGCCAAACTCCATGCCGATCACCGTGACCACCGGGATCAGGATGTTGCGCAGGATGTGGCGCGTGAGGATGCGGCGCGGCGTCAGGCCCTTGGCGCGGGCGAATTTCACGTACTCCTGTGTCTTGGCGTCCACCACGCCCGTCGCCGTCAGGCGCAGCACCAGCGCGATATTGGCCAGCGCCAGGTTCACGGCCGGCAGCATCACATGCGACCAGCCATCCGCCGTCAGCAACGACAGCGGCACGCCGAACACCGCCACCGTGTCACCACGCCCCGCGGCGGGCAGCCACTGCAGCCACACGGCGAAACACAGGATCAGCACCATGCCCTGCCAGAAGTTGGGCAGCGAAAAACCCAGCACCGAGCCCGCCATCAGCCCCCGCCCCGTGGGCTTGTCGTTCTTGAGGCCGGCGATCAGGCCCAGCGGAATACCCACCACGATGGTCAGCGTGATCGCCACCAGCACCAGCTCCAGCGTGGCCGGAATGCGCTGCACGATCAGCTCGATGGCAGGGATGCCGTGCACGAACGAGGTGCCCAGGTCGCCCTGCAGCGCGCGCACCAGAAAGCTCGTGTACTGCTGCCAGATGGGCAGGTCGAGCCCCAGGCGCTTGATCATCGCCAGGCGATCGGCCTCGCTGGCTTCGGCATTGACCAGCAGTTCGATCGGGTCGCCCACGGCATACACCGCAAAGAACACCACCAGCGACACGGCCAGCAGGACAAAAAGGCTCTGCATGAGCCTTCGCAGGATGAAGATGAGCACTCAGGCACCCCCTCGCGAAATGGATGGAAGCCTCGGCTCAGCGGCACGGCGCCTGCCGCTGGGCAGGGTGAAGAAGGGGGCTTTGGACATGGCTGGCCTGTGACGACGTGGCTGGGCGCGGCATTGCGCGGCATTGCGCGATGAGGGCGCGACGTGGCGCTGAAGGAAAAATAAAAATACGGAGTGCGCCAGGCGCACCCCGTATCGTTCACCGACCGCGACGGCTTACTTGGGCTTGACCGAGGTGGCCAGCGTGTACTGGTCGCGGCGGCCTTCGTAGCTCAGGCCCTTCTTGAAGGCCCAGATGCTGCTTTCAAAGTGCAGCGGGATCAGCGCCACGTTGTCGAGCGCGAACTTGGTCGCGGCTTCCAGGCCTGCCTTGCGCTTGGCGGGGTCCACCAGGTCGGCAGCCGGCAGGTACAGCTTGTCGAACTCGGGGTTGTAGTTGGCGCCGTAGTTGCTGGTGCCCTGGCCCTTGGGCGCATCCAGCGATGCCACCCACAGCTGGAACAGCGCCGATGCCTCGCCCGTTTCCGCAGGCCAGCCGCCCATGGGCAGGCTGAACTCGCGCTTGGCGCGCTTGGGGAAGTAGATCGATGCCGTCATCGCATCCACGTTGGTCTTGATGCCGATGCGCGTGAAGTACTGCGCCACCGACTGGGCCACCTGGGCGTCGTTCACGTAGCGGTCGTTGGTGGACGACAGCGTCAGCTCGAAGCCATTGGGGTAGCCGGCTTCGGCCAGCAGCTTCTTGGCGCCTTCGGGGTCGAACTTGATCTCGGGGGCCTGGGGCAGCGCGCCGAACATGCCGTCGGGCATGTACTGGTAGGCGGGCGTGGCCATGCCGTCCATGATGCGCTGCACGATGGCCTTGCGGTCGATGGCCATGTTCATGGCCCGGCGCACGCGCACATCCTGCAGCGGGTTCTTGCCGTCCGCGGCCTTCACCTGCGGGCTGGGGTTGCGGCCGATGTCGGGCTGCAGGAACACCAGGCGCGTCGACGGCGTGGCGACGAAGTCGAACTTGGCGTTGTCCTTCACACGGGTCAGGTCGCGCGCGGCGGGGTTTTCGATCACGTCGTAGTCGCCCGACAGCAGGCCCGTCAGACGCGGGCCGGCGCTGGGCACGGGCACCATCTTCACGGTCTTCCAGTGCGGCTTCTCGCCCCAGTAGGCATCGTTGCGCTCCAGCTGGATGCCGGTGCCCTTGACGTAGGACTTCATCAAATACGGGCCGGTGCCGATGGCCGTCTTGCCGGTGTTGAAGTCGGTCACGGTGGGCCAGGCACCGGTCACGCCGCAGCCCGTCTTGGGTGCGAACGCGAGCTTGCCGCCCTGGGCAATACCGCTCCACAGAATCGGCAATGAACGCGCCATTTCGGCGGGCAGCAGCGGCAGCGGCGCCACGGTCTTGATGATCACGGTCAGGTCATCGGGCGTCTTCACATCGGTGATGCGCTTGGTGGTGTCGGTGTACGACTCCGAGACGTTGGTCTCGTTGTTCAGCGTGCGGCAGATGGTGAACAGCACGTCCTTGGACGTGAACGGCTGGCCGTTCGAGAACTTGACGCCGGGGCGCAGCTTGAACTCCCAGGTCAGGTCGTCCAGGTTCTTCCACGACGTGGCCAGCGAAGGGATCAGCTCCATCTTGGCGTTGCGCGCCACCAGCGAGTCATAGACATGGGCCGAAAAAGCATCGTTGGCCGTCATCTTGTGATAGTGCGGATCGGCCGCGGTCGGCTCGGCCGCCAGCGCGATGGTGAGCGACTGCGCCTGCGCAACCCCTGCCCCACCTACCGACACCACCACGCCGCTCGCCACGGCCAGCACGGTCTTTCGAAAACCCATGTTCATTTCAGCTTCCTTGTTTCATCTACAACCGGGGGATACACGCAGCGAAGTCGAAAGGCAGCCGCCGCACGGCGCCGCTGCCGCAGCGCGCCGGGACTGCGGTTGACCGTGGCACGGCAGCGCAGCGGCTTCGCATTCGCTATGCATGCATATTATCTGGTCAAAGAACCGGAGCCACTAGGGTATTCCGCATGGACCGGATTCTCCGGGAGGCGGCCCCCACTGCCCTTCCTGCCGCGCTGTGGTGGCCACAGCGCCTTTCACACCACGACCGACGCCCCCGTCGCATAGAACTGCCCGCCCGCCACGTAGTGCAGCGTGCGCAGCGCCTGGGGTGCGGTGTCGAACTCCCAGTGCCCGTTGCGGAACACGCGCTCGTCCGCCCAGGCGGCCACCACTTCGCCGATGAAGAGGTCGTAGGCCTGCTGGTTGTGCGGCTCGGGGATGGCGCGGCACAGCAGCCAGGCGGCGCAGCCGTGCACCAGCGGGGTATTGGCGTGGCCGGGGGCGTGGAACAGCTCCACGCCGTGCTGCCGCAGTTTGTCGGGGTGGGTCTTGGCGCTGTCGGTGCCAATGGCCACGGTCATCGCCGCCATGGGCACGGTGGGCAGCTGCAGCGCGAAGGCGCCGCTGGCCTCCACCAGTTCGCGCGTGCGCGTGGCCTTGTCAAGCACCACCGTCACCTTGGGCGGGGAAAAGTCCAGCGCGCAGGCCCAGGCGGCCGCCATCACGTTGTGCTGGCCGGCGTGCGCGGCCGACACCAGCACGGTCGGGCCGTGGTTGAGCAGGCGGTAGGCCTTGTCGAGGGGGACGGGGGTGAAGTGGGTGGTGGGTGGCATGGCGGGAGGGTGAATGCTCTCTAACTGATAGCTGATGGCGGTGATTGAATGTGCGCTCCAGGGCATTTTGGCTTGAAAATGCCAGGCTGCAGCGTGTTCGCCGGCAGTGGTGCCCCCGCGCGCCGTGCAGGCCACTCACTCCACGCAGGCGCTGCCCGCGCCACGGTCTGCCGGGCGACAGCGCGCGGGTGCGCAGCCGGTAACATCCCTTCGCCCATCAACCGCCCCACCGGGGCCCAGCGGAGACAAAAAAGTATGTTCAGTCATGTGATGGTCGGTGTGAACGACCTGGAGGTATCCCGAAAGTTCTACGACGCGCTGCTCGGCACCATCGGTGTGCCCCCTGGCGTCGCCAACAAGAACCGCTACTTCTACCGGGGCCCCTCCGGCACCTTCTGCATCAGCACCCCCATCAATGGCGAGGCCGCCACCTTTGCCAACGGCGGCACCATCGGCTTTGCCATGCAGTCGCCCGAGCAGGCCGATGCGTTCCATGCGGCGGGTGTCGCCCACGGGGGCACCACCTGCGAAGACCCGCCCGGCTACCGCGAAGGCCCCGGCGGCAAGCTGTACCTGGCGTACCTGCGCGACCCGGACGGCAACAAGCTCTGCGCGCTGCACCGCCCCCCAAAGGCGTAGTCAACGGACTGGGCGGCAGGCGCGGCGCTTGTGGCGCTGCAGCCAGCGTGTGGCCCCCTGCACGCCACGGCATGCGGCGGCGGCCATGGCAGCGCTGGCCGCCAGCATGGCCAGGGTGTGAACGCCCAGTGCGGCCAGCGCCAGCAGCAGGGGGGTGGATGCGGCACCGCCCCCTGCCGCGCCGCCGCCCAGGCACAGCGGCGCCAGCGCGGGCACCAGCATCAGCCCCGCGCCGTGGGCGGTGGCCGTCCCAAAGGACCACAGGGCCAGGCCCGCGGGCCCGGCAGGCCTGCGGATGCCGGCCGGCGCAGTATGCCCACGCAGGTGGGCCAGCACCACCACCGCGCACAATCCGCCCGCGACCGCCAGCAGCACGGGCCGGGCCAGCGGCAGGCCCCACACCGCCGTGGCGGCCACCAGCGCCACCGAGGCCAGGTGCCCGGTGGCCAGGGGCAGCACGGCGCGCAGCGGGATGCCGTGGTCGTGCGTCCGCAGGCCCCAGGCTGCCGCCAGTCCCCAGGCCGTGGCAGGGTTCATCCCATGCAGGGCGCCCAGCGCGGCGGTGGCGAGCCAGGGCCAGAGGGTGTCCATGGCCGTGGGGCGGTGTTCAGCCCCGTGCGGCGCAGCACGCGCCCGGTGCCGGGTGGGCCTGGCTTGCCTGCGCAGCCGGAGTGCGGGCGGCGTCGGCGGGTGCGTAGCGGTCGTGGTGGCGCACCCAGTCCATGGGGTAGGCCCGGTTGGTTTCGTGGCGCCCCAGCGGCGTCAGGTCCAGCAGCTGGTAGGTGCCCATCATGGCCTCGACGCCGCGCCCGAAGGTCGAGTAGGTGTGGAACACCTCGCCCGCATCGTTGCGCAAAAACACGCTGATGCCCGGTGCCTCCTCGGCGGGGAACGGCCGCATGCCGTAGTTGTAGAAGACCTCGCCGTTTCCCCGTGCGCGCTGTTCGGGCGTGAAGCTCACGGCGAAGTCGTGGTTGAAGTCGCTGCCGTGCGACGACACCCAGCGGAACCGCCAGCCCATGCGCTCGCGAAAGCGCTCGATCTCGGCCAGCGGCGCGCGCGAGATGGCAAGCACCGACACGTCGCGGTGCTGCAGGTGCAGCTCCATGCCACCCAGGTGGTCGGCCATGAACGAGCAGCTGGGGCAGCCTTGCTCCCACCCCGGGCCGAACATGAAATGCTGCACCAGCAGCTGGCTGCGGCCGTCGAAAAGGTCGGCCAGGGCGCGCGGGCCCTGGGGCGTGTCGAAGGTGTAGCGCTTGTCCACGCGGGTCCAGGGCAGCGCGCGGCGCTCCTGGGCGATCTCGTCGCGCAGGCGGGTCAGCGCCTTCTCGCGGGCCAGCAGGGTGTGGCGCTGGGCCAGCCATTGGCGGGCGGAGACCACGGGATGTTGTTGTGTGGGGGCGTTCATGGAGGACTCCTCGATGGGGTGGCGGGTGGGGTAGAAGAAGGATGGGCTCGCGGGCGGGGCAGGCGCACCTGCCCCCGGCCTGCGGCCCGCGCGGAAGGCGCGGGGCCGGTGCAGGGCCCGTGGGGTGCACGGCGATGGGCGCGGCGCGCGGCCGCCCCGTTCAGGCGCGGGGCGCCTCGGGCCGGCGCACGGCGCGCACCTTGCCGCTGCTGCCGCCGCCGGCGTAGAACAGGCCGGCCCCGTCGGACTCGAGCCCGCTCACGCCCATGCCCTGCGGCAGGTCCAGCTGCTGCAGCACGGCACCGCTGGCGGGGTCGATGTGGCGCAGCGTGCTTTCGTCGCCCTCCCAGGTGCCGTGCCACAGTTCGCCGTCCACCCAGGTCACGCCGGTCACGAAGCGGTCGGACTCGATGGTGCGGCGGATGGCCCCCGTGGCGGGGTCGATCTGGTGGATCTTGCGGTCGCGGTACTGGCCCACCCACAGGCTGCCTTCGGCCCAGGTCAGGCCCGAGTCGTTGCCGCCGCCCGGCGCGGGGATGGTGGCCAGGACGCGGCCGGTGGAAGGGTCGATCTTGTCGATGCGCGCCTCGGCGATCTGGTAGAGGTGCGTGCCGTCAAAGGCCGTGCCCGCGTCGCACGCCACGTCGAGCGTGCGGGCGGTGGTGCCGCTGGCAGGGTCGAAAGCCACCAGGTGCTCGCCCGTGGCGGCCCACACGCGCTGGCCGTCGTGCGTCACGCCATGGACCGCCCCGGCATCGCCGAACGGTCCGTACTCGCGCACCACCTGGGCGGGCTGGCGCGAGGCGATGGGCATCTGCCGGTGCGGCGGCGGGGTGTCGCCCACCTGGCTGCTGCAGGCTGCGTCGCGGGGGGCTTGTGGGGTGCGGGTGATGGCGGTCATGGCTGGGCTCCTTCAACGGTTGGTGATGCCACTTTAGGGAATCGGCTGCGCCGTGGGGAGTAACAAGATCGTCGTGAATCCGACGAGCGGCGCCGCCAGCCAGCGGCGGGCGCGGGCCTGGCCGATGGCGCGCACCTGGCCGCCGGCCTCCAGCTCGGCCAGCGCGCGCTGCACGGTGCGCTGGCTGTCGCCCAGCGCGAGCGCCAGGGCCGATGTGGACCACGCGGCGCCGTCGGACAGCAGCGCCAGCAGCGCGCCCTGCGCGCCATCGACCGGCGGCGCGAGCACGGCCACCCCGCGGCCCCCCTGGGGGCGCAGCACGAAGCCGCGTGCGGTGGCCTCCACGCCCGCCAGCGGTGCCATCAGCGCGCGCAGTCGCCCCATTTCCACGCGGAGGCGGGCGCGGTGGGTCTCGTCGGGGTGGCGCGTGCGGAACACGTCGGCGATCAGCGTATCGCGGTCCGCGTCGCCCGGCCACGCCTGGGCCAGCGCGCGCACGAGTGCGAAGAGCACCGGCCGGCGCGCCAGCGGGTGCCACGCGCCGCCCGCCTGCACGCCGTGGCGGCAGGCGTCCACCACCAGCGTGTCGCCCGCTGCGCGCAGCGCCGCCACGTCCCGCAGCTGCAGCAGGTGCTCGGTGCCCGGCCCCAGGCGGCGGGCCGCGGGCTGCTGGAGCAGCGTGCGGGCGTGGGC
>NZ_JAHUWZ010000008.1 GCF_019218755.1 Acidovorax sp. sif1233
CGCCCAGCCCGCGGCCGCCACGGCCACGGCACCCGCCACGGCGCCCAGGCCCGTGGACGCCCAGCGTGGCAGCGGTGGCCGCGCGCTGCGCGCCGCGGCGGCCGATGCCGGTGCGTCGAACACTTCGCGCGCGGCGCGGTTGACGATGGCCCTGGTGACCTGGCGCGCCCCCGCCGCGTAGGCGCCGAGCAGCGCCCGGTCGCACAGCAGGTTGATGCGCCGGGGCACGCCGTGGGAGAGCGCATGCACGCGCTGGATGGCGCGCCGCTCGAACGGGATCGGCCCGTTGAGCCCGGCCACGGCGAGGCGGTGCGCGATGTACTGCTGCGTCTCCTGCGGGGTCAGGGCGTCCAGGTGAAAGCGCGCGATCACGCGCTGGGCCAGCTGCTCCATCGAAGGCCGCGCCACCATGGCGCGCAGCTCGGGCTGGCCGATGAGAATGATCTGCAGCAGCTTGCGCTCGCTGGTCTCCAGGTTGGTGAGCAGGCGCAACTGCTCCAGCACGTCGGCCGCGAGGTTCTGTGCCTCGTCGATGATGAGCACGTTGTTGCGCCCCGAGGCGTGCGCGGCCAGCAGCGACGCGTTGAGCGGGTCGATGCAGTCCTTGACCGTCTCCACCCCCGGCACGGCCGGCTTGTGCGGCACGCCGAACTCGTCGCAGATGGAACGCAGCAGCTCGCCCACGGTGAGCTTGGGATTGAAGATGTAGGCCACGTTGCAGTTCGCCGGAATCTGCTCCAGGAAACAGCGGCACACCGTGGTCTTGCCCGTGCCCACCTCGCCGGTGAGCAGCACGAAGCCGCCGCCCGCGTCCAGCCCATACAGGAGGTGCGCCAGCGCCTCGCGGTGCCGCTCGCTCATGAACAGGTAGCGCGGGTCCGGTGCTATGGAAAACGGGGGATGCTGAAGACCGAAAAACGGGGCGTACATGCCGTGAGGATACCGCCCCGCCATGAAACGACCCCCGGCCGTACCCGGGCACAGCGCGGGGCCTGCCCGGACAGGGAGGCAGGGTTTCACCCACCGAGTAGTTTCCCGTAAATTGTCGTCGGCAAGACAAGATGGCGTCAAAGTGGGTCCTAGCATTGGACCCAACGCGCTGCCACAAGGCACCCAGCCGCGCCCCGGCAGCCCCCGGGCCGACACCTCTTACTTTTAGGAACCGGAATGAAGACCACGTTCCCGCAATTGCTGCTCAAGCATGCCGCCGAGCGCCCCGACGCGCCGGCGCTGCGCGAAAAAGAATACGGCATCTGGCAGACCCACAGCTGGGCCGACCTGGTGCGCCTGGTGGAACAGGTGGCGGCCGGCCTGCACCTGGCGGGCCTGCAGCGCCACGAGCACATGGTGGTGATCGGCGCCAACCGCCCCCGCCTGTATGCCACCATGCTCGCGGCGCAATCGCTGGGCGCCATTCCGGTGCCCCTGTACCAGGACGCCGTGGGCGCCGAATGCATCTTCCCCCTGAACAACGCCGAGGTGCGCTTTTGCCTGGTGGAAGACCAGGAACAGGTCGACAAGCTGCTCGAGATCCGCGCGCAGTGCCCGCAGATCTCGAACATCTTCTTTGACGATCCGCGCGGCCTGCGCAACTACGAGGAAGAAGGCCTCGCGTCGCTGGACTCGCTGATCAAGGCGGGCAAGGCGCATGCCGCCAGGAACCCCCAGTGGTTCCGCGCCGAGGTGGCCAAGGCCCAGCCCGACGATGTGGCGGCGATGTTCTTCACCTCGGGCACCACGGGCAACCCCAAGGGCGTGGTGCACACCCACAGCACGCTGCTGGACCGCGCATCCGCGGGCGCCGAGTTCGACAAGCTCACCAGCAGCGAAGAGGTGCTGGCCTACCTGCCCCCGGCCTGGATCGGCCAGAACATCTTCAGCTACGCGCAGTGGCTGGCTTGCGGCTACGTGGTGAACTGCCCCGAGTCGGCCAGCACCGTGACCATCGACCTGAAGGAAGTGGGCCCCACCTACTACTTCGCGCCACCACGCATCTTCGAAGGCCTGCTCACCAGCGTGATGATCCGCATGGAAGACGCGGGCACCCTCAAGCGCAAGATGTTCCAGGCCTGCATGGCCGTGGCCCAGCGCGTGGGCCCCGCGCTCATGGACGGCCTGCCGGTGGGCACGCTCGACCGCATCAAGTACGCCCTGGGCAACCTGCTGGTGTACGGCCCGCTGCGCAACAACCTGGGTTTCAGCCGCGTGCGCGTGGCCTACACGGCGGGCGAGGCCATCGGGCCCGACCTGTTCACCTTCTACCGCTCCATCGGCATCAACTTGAAGCAGCTGTACGGCTCCACCGAGACCGCCGTGTTCGTGTGCCTGCAGCCCGACAACCAGGCGCGCGCCGACACCGTGGGCGTGCCCATCCGGGGCGTGGAGATCAAGGTCGCCGACAACGGCGAGATCCTGGTCAAGTCCGCCGGCCTGCTCAAGGAGTACTACAAGAACCCCAAGGCCACGGCCGAGGTGCTCACGGCCGACGGCTGGTACCACACGAGCGACGCGGGCTTCCTCGACGCGCAGGGCCACTTGAAGATCATCGACCGCGTCAAGGACGTGGGCCGCATCAAGGGCGGCGCCAACGACGGCGCCATGTTCGCGCCCAAGTACGTGGAGAACAAGCTCAAGTTCTTCCCGCACATCAAGGAAGTCGTCGCCCTGGGCGACGGCCGCGAGAAGGTGTGCGTGATGGTCAACATCGACTTCGACGCCGTGGGCAACTGGGCCGAGCGCCGCAACCTGCCCTACGCGGGCTACACCGACCTGGCGCAAAAGCCCGACGTGTACGAGCTGATCCGCGAGTGCGTCGAGAAGGTCAACGCCGACCTCGCCACCGATTCCATGCTGGCGGGCAGCCAGGTCAGCCGCTTCCTGGTGCTGCACAAGGAACTCGATGCCGACGACGGCGAGCTCACGCGCACCAACAAGGTCCGCCGCGGCTTCATCGCCGAGAAATACGGCGTGCTCGTGGACGCTCTCTACGCGGGCCGCACCGAGCAGTACATCGAGACCCAGGTCAAGTTCGAGGACGGCCGTACCGGCAGCGTGAGCGCCACCCTGAAGCTGTCGGACACCAAGACCTTCGCGCCGGTGAAAAAGGCCGCATGACCCCGCACCCCACCCATTGAGTCCAGGCATTCAATCCATGACCAAAAAGAAGATCGGTGACGTCATCCTCGACGTCAAGAACATCAGCCTGCGGTTTGGCGGTGTGAAGGCGCTGACGGACATCTCGTTCAACGTCAAGGAGCACGAGATCCGCGCCATCATCGGCCCCAACGGCGCGGGCAAGAGCTCCATGCTCAACTGCATCAACGGCGTGTACACGCCGCAGGACGGCTCCATCACCTTCCGCGGCAAGACCTTCTCGCACATGAACTCGCGCCAGGTGGCCGAGATGGGCGTGGCGCGCACGTTCCAGAACCTGGCGCTGTTCAAGGGCATGAGCGTGATCGACAACATCATGACCGGGCGCAACCTCAAGATCAAAAGCAACCTGCTGATGCAGGCGCTGCGCATCGGCCCGGCCGAGCGCGAGGAGATCCGCCACCGCGAATACGTCGAGCACATCATCGACTTCCTGGAAATCCAGGCCTTCCGCAAGACCCCCGTGGGCCAGCTGCCCTACGGCCTGCAAAAGCGCGTGGACCTGGGCCGGGCCCTGGCCATGGAGCCCCAGGTGCTGCTGCTCGACGAGCCCATGGCCGGCATGAACGTGGAAGAGAAGCAGGACATGTGCCGCTTCATCCTCGACGTGAACGACGAGTTCGGCACCACCATCGTGCTCATCGAGCACGACATGGGCGTGGTGATGGACATCAGCGACCGGGTGGTGGTGCTCGACTACGGCAAGAAGATCGGCGACGGCAGCCCCGACGAAGTGCGCAACAACGAAGACGTGATCAGTGCCTATCTGGGCACGAGCCACTAAGGGCGGGAGAAAAAAACAATGGCATTCTTTCTCGAAACACTGATCGGCGGCCTCATGGCCGGCATGCTGTATTCGCTGGTGGCGCTGGGCTTCGTGCTGATCTACAAGGCATCGGGCGTCTTCAACTTCGCGCAGGGCGCGATGGTGCTGTTCGCCGCGCTGGCCATGGCCCGCTTTGCCGAGTGGATTCCCAAGTGGACGGGCATCAGCAGCCCCATCGTGGCCAACCTCGCGGCCTTCGTGATCGCGGGCGCCATCATGTTCGTGGTGGCCTGGCTGATCGAGAAGCTGGTGCTGCGCCACCTGGTGAACCAGGAAGGCGCCACGCTGCTCATGGCCACGCTGGGCATCACCTACTTCATGGAAGGCCTGGGCCAGACGCTGTTTGGCAGCGACATCTACAAGATCGACGTGGGCATGCCCAAGGACCCGATCTTCATGCTGGACAGCCTCTTCCAGGGCGGCATCCTGGTGAACAAGGAAGACGTGATCGCCGCCGCCATCGCCGCCGCACTGGTGGCGCTGCTGTCGGTGTTCTTCCAGAAGACGTCCACCGGCCGCGCCCTGCGCGCCGTGGCGGACGACCACCAGGCCGCGCAATCCATCGGCATTCCGCTCAACCGCATCTGGGTGATCGTATGGTGCGTGGCCGGCGTCGTGGCTCTGGTGGCCGGGATGATCTGGGGCAGCAAGCTCGGGGTGCAGTTCTCGCTGACCACGGTGGCGCTGCGAGCGCTGCCGGTGGTGATCCTGGGCGGCCTCACGTCCGTGCCCGGCGCCATCATCGGCGGGCTGATCATCGGCGTGGGCGAGAAGCTGTCCGAGGTGTACCTGGGCCCGTTCGTGGGCGGGGGCATCGAGATCTGGTTCGCGTATGTGCTGGCGCTGGTGTTCCTTCTGTTCAGACCGCAAGGTTTGTTCGGGGAGAAGATCATCGACCGCGTGTAACCCATAACAACAAGAACAGGAAACTTCCATGCTCTACCGCGAAAACGGCCAGTTCAAGACCAGCTACCGCGCCGACCAGCAGATCTTCCCCATCGCGCAGGACCGCATCGCCATCGCGCTGCTGCTGGCCGTCGCCTTCCTGGTCGTGCCCATGCTGGCCAGCGACTACATCTTCCGCGCCATCCTGATTCCCTTCGTCATCATGGCGCTGGCGGCCCTGGGGGTGAACATCCTCGTGGGCTACTGCGGCCAGATCTCGCTGGGCTCGGGCGCGTTCATGGCGGTGGGGGCCTATGGCGCCTACAACTTCTTCGTGCGCTTTCCGGGCATGCCGCTGATTCCGGCGCTGATCCTGGGCGGCCTGTGCGCCACGTTCTTCGGCATCCTGTTCGGGCTGCCCAGCCTGCGCGTCAAGGGCCTGTACCTGGCGGTGGCCACCCTGGCCGCGCAGTTCTTCTCCGACTGGATGTTCCTGCGCATCAAGTGGTTCACCAACAACTCGGACTCGGGCTCGGTGTCGGTGAACAACCTGCAGGTCTTCGGCCTGCCCATCGAGAGCGCCACCAGCAAGTACCTGTTCTGCCTGGCCCTGCTGGTCGTCGTGGCCCTGCTGGCCAAGAACCTGGTGCGTGGCGCCATCGGCCGCGAATGGATGGCCATCCGCGACATGGACGTGGCGGCGGCCGTGATCGGCATCCGCCCCATGTACGCCAAGCTCAGCGCCTTCGCCGTGAGCTCCTTCATCGTGGGCATGGCCGGCGCGCTGTGGGCCTTCGTGCACCTGGGCGCGTGGGAGCCCGCGGCCTTCTCGGTGGAAATCTCGTTCCGCCTCCTGTTCATGGTGATCATCGGCGGCCTGGGCTCCATCTCCGGGGGGTTCTTTGGCGCCGCCTTCATCGTGGTGCTGCCCATCGTGCTCAACCAGTTCCTGCCAGCCTTCATGGGCCTGTTCGGCATCGAGGTGTCCACCGCCGGTGTCTCGCACGCCGAGCTGATGATCTTCGGCGCGCTGATCGTGTGGTTCCTGATCGTGGAGCCGCATGGCTTGGCCAAGCTGTGGTCCACCGCCAAGCAGAAGCTGCGCCTGTGGCCCTTCCCGCATTGATTGATATGCACCCCCCGATTCGCTTCGCGCCTTCCCCCTCTCCTTCGGGAGGGGGACGCCACCGGTGGCCTGGCAAAGCCAGTTCCACGGTGGCGCTGGCCTCGTGCATGCCAGTGCAAAGCTCGCAGCCCTTGAATCCGTCGGTTTCTTCCCCGTGCTTCAACACATTCATCCAAAGGAGACATCCATGAAGCTTTCGAAACTCGTGATCGCCGCTGCCGTGGTCGCCGCCGGTGCGTCGACCATCACCACCAGTGCCTTCGCACAAGCCAAGGAGCAGTTCTTCCCGCTGCTGTCGTACCGCACCGGCCCCTACGCGCCCAACGGCGTGCCATGGGCCAACGGCAAGCAGGACTACATCAAGATGATCAACGCCCGCGACGGCGGCATCAACGGCGTGAAGCTCACCTTTGAAGAATGCGAAACCGGCTACGCCACCGACCGTGGCGTGGAGTGCTACGAGCGCCTGAAGGGGCGCCCCGGCGTGTCGCTGTTCGACCCGCAGGCCACCGGCATCACCTTCGCGCTGACCGAGAAGGCCCCCGTGGACAAGATCCCGCTGATGACGCTGGGCTACGGCCTGTCGGTGGCGCAGGACGGCCAGGCGTTCAAATGGAACTTCCCCTTCATGGGCAGCTACTGGACCGGCGCCGACATCCTGATCCAGCACATCGGCAAGGCCGCGGGCGGCATGGACAAGCTCAAGGGCAAGAAGATCGCCCTGGTGTACCACGACAGCCCGTTCGGCAAGGAGCCGATCCCGCTGCTGCAGGAACGCTCCAAGATGCATGGCTTCGAGCTGCAGATGCTGCCCGTGACCGCGCCCGGCGTGGAGCAGAAAGCCACCTGGCTGCAGGTGCGCCAGAGCCGCCCCGACTACGTGCTGCTGTGGGGCTGGGGCGTGATGAACTCCACCGCCCTCAAGGAAGCACAGGCCACCGGCTATCCGCGCGACAAGATGTATGGCGTGTGGTGGGCTGGCGCCGAGCCGGACGTGCGTGACGTGGGCGAAGGCGCCAAGGGCTACAACGCGCTGGCCTTGAACACCTCGGGCCAGCAGCCCAAGGTGATCCAGGACATCCTGAAGAACGTGCACGACAAGGGCCAGGGCACGGGACCCAAGGACGAAGTGGGCTCGGTGCTGTACACCCGCGGCGTGATCATCCAGATGCTGGCCGTGGAATCGGTGCGCCGCGCGCAGGAGCGTTTCGGCAAGGGCAAGGTCATGACCGGCGAGCAGGTGCGCTGGGGCATGGAGAACCTGGCCCTGGACCAGAAGAAGCTCGACGCCATGGGCTTTGGCGGCGTGATGCGCCCCCTGTCCACGAGCTGCGCCGACCACATGGGCTCCACCTGGGCCCGCGTGCACACCTGGGATGGCGCCAAGTGGAACTTCTCGTCCGACTGGTACCAGGCCGATGAGCAGATCCTCAAGCCCATGATCAAGGCGGGCGCCGACAAGTACCTGGCCGACAAGAAGATGACGCGCCGGGATGCGGCGGACTGCCAGTCTTGATTCGGACCATCCCCCTGAGGCGCTGACGCGCCTTCCCCCTTCTCTCTTAGCGCTTCGCGCTGCGGGAAGGGGGACGCCACTAGCGCGGCGGGGCGGCCCTTGCGCGGTGGCCCTGGCCTGGGCAGCGACCGTTTCAAGGGCCAGTGAACAGCGGTTGCCTCTTTGGCAGCCGCCAATCCAAAGGGTTGTGCAGCAGCTTTTTGGATTGGCACAGGAAGGCAAGACCATGGACTCCAACAGCAACATCGTTCTCAACGTCAACGGCATCGAGGTCATCTACAACCACGTGATCCTCGTGCTCAAGGGCGTCTCGCTGCAGGTGCGCGAAGGCAGCATCGTGGCCATCCTGGGGGGCAACGGGGCGGGCAAGACAACCACGCTGCGCGCCATCTCCAATTTGCTCAAGGGCGAACGCGGCGAGGTCACCAAGGGCAGCATCGAGCTGCGTGGCGAGCGCATCGAGAACCTCTCGCCCGCCGACCTGGTGCAGCGCGGCGTGGTGCAGGTGATGGAGGGGCGCCACTGCTTCGCCCACCTGACGATCGAAGAGAACCTGATGACGGGCAGCTACACCCGTACCAGCAAGGCCGAGATCGCGGCCAACCTGGAGAAGGTCTACAACTACTTTCCGCGCCTGAAGACGCGCCGCACCTCGCAGGCGGCGTACACGTCGGGCGGCGAGCAGCAGATGTGCGCCATCGGCCGCGCGCTCATGGCCAACCCCAGCATGGTGCTGCTCGACGAGCCCTCCATGGGCCTGGCACCGCAGATCGTGGAAGAGGTGTTCAACATCGTCAAGGACCTGAACACCAAGGAAAAGGTCACCTTCCTGCTGGCCGAGCAGAACACCAACATGGCGCTCAAGTACTCGGACTACGGCTACATCATGGAAAGCGGCCGCGTGGTGATGGACGGCGCCGCCAGCGACCTGGCCAGCAACGAGGACGTCAAGGAGTTCTACCTGGGCGTGGGCGGTGGTGAGCGCAAGAGCTTCAAGGATGTGAAGAGCTACAAGCGGCGCAAGCGCTGGCTGGCTTGACGTGCCCCCTGAGGCGCTGGCGCGCCTTCCCCCTCAGGGGGACGCACCCGGTGGCCTGGCGAAGCCAGTTCCACGGGTGCGCTGGCGGGAGCAGCGCACTTTCTGAGACCACGGATGAATCCACTCCCAAATTCATAGCTGATTGCGATTGATGGACAAGCGCTAGAGGCGAATTTCACTTCAAACCACTTCACAAGGAACACCAGGCATGAGCACGTTCTATGACGCCCTGGAAACCCGCAGCCCCGCAGAGCGCGAAGCGGCCCTGATGGCCGCGCTGCCGCGGCAGATCGCCCATGCCCAGCAGGCATCGCCCGCGTTTGCCGGCATCCTGGCGGGCGTGGATGCCGCCGCCGTCACCAGCCGCGCTGCGCTGGCGCAGCTGCCCGTCACGCGCAAGTACGAGCTGCTGGAGCGCCAGCAGGCGGGCCGCGCCGCCAACGTGTTCGGCGGGTTCAGCGCGCTGGGCTTTGGCCCCGGCATGACCCGCGTATTCGCCAGCCCCGGCACCATCTACGAGCCCGAGGGCACGCGCCGCGACTACTGGCGCATGGCGCGGGCCATCCATGCCGTGGGTTTTCGCAGCGGCGAGCTGATCCACAACAGCTTCAGCTACCACTTCGTGCCCGCGGGCTCGATGATGGAAACCGGCGCCCATGCGCTGGGCTGCACCGTGTTTCCGGGCGGCACGGGGCAGACCGAGCAGCAGGTGCAGGCCATGGCCGAATTGCGGCCAGCGGGCTACATCGGCACCCCCAGCTTCCTCAAGATCATTGTCGAGAAGGCCGCGGAAATGGGCATCGCGCTGCCCAGCGTGACCAAGGCGCTGGTCTCGGGCGAGGCGTTCCCCCCCTCGCTGCGCGACTGGTTCGCCGAGCGCGGCATCAGCGGCTACCAGTGCTACGCCACGGCCGACCTGGGGCTGATCGCCTACGAGACCAGCGCGCGCGAGGGCCTGGTGCTCGATGAAGGCGTGATCGTGGAGATCGTGCGCCCCGGCACCGGCGACCCCGTGCCCGAGGGCGAGGTGGGCGAGCTGGTCGTCACCACGCTCAACCCCGACTACCCGCTGATCCGCTTTGGCACCGGCGACCTGTCGGCCGTGCTGCCCGGCGACTGCCCCACGGGCCGGACCAACACCCGCATCAAGGGCTGGATGGGCCGCGCCGACCAGACCACCAAGGTGCGCGGCATGTTCGTGCACCCCGGCCAGGTGGCCACCATCGCGCGGCGCTTTCCGCAGGTGCTGCGCGCGCGGCTGGTGGTCAGCGGCGAGATGGCCAACGACCAGATGGTGCTGCAGGTGGAGACCAGCGAAACCGCCGAGGGCCTGGCGCGCCAGCTGGGCGACGCCATCCGCGAGGTGACCAAGCTGCGCGGCGATGTGCAGATGGTGGCCCCGGGCACCCTGCCCAACGACGGCAAGGTGATCGAGGACGCGCGGAGTTACAAGTAGCCGCCTGCGTCGCCTTCGGCGCCTTCCCCCGAGGGGACGGCCCCCTCGCTGCGGGGCGGCCCTTGCTCGGCGCCTCCCGCCTGGCCTGCGCCGGTATCGAGCGCAGAGGACTGAAGCGGTGCGGTGCAAGCGTGCAGGCAGACAGACAGGCACCCGGTCACTGGACCACCTGCAGTTTGCGGCAACGCAAGAAATGCCCACTTGGCACGGCGGGTCACCGCAGTGTTTACCCTAATCAATACTCCTTTTTTTATAGCATTTAGCGCTTTATTGACGGGCGCTGCAGGCCTTTTTCACTTAAAGCCCCTGCCCCAGGCGGGCTACGTAATATCCGCAATGTTCCCGTAAACCCCCCTCGCTATCATGGCCCGTCATTCACAGGAGAGACCATGAAAAAGATGCTGAAACTCGCACTGATCGCTGCCGCCGCAGCCACCGCTTTCGGCGCCAGCGCCCAGGAGTTCCCCGCCAAGGACAAGACGATCACGATCGTGGTCCCCTACGCCGCGGGCGGCCCCACCGACCGCGTGGCACGCGACCTGGCCGAAGCCATCCGCAAGCCCCTGGGCGGCATCAGCGTGGTGGTGGACAACTCCGCCGGCGCAGGCAGCACCATCGGCTCCGCCAAGGTGGCGCGGGCCGCACCCGATGGCTACACCCTGCTGCTGAACCACGTGAGCATGGCCACCATGCCCACCATGTACCGCAAGCTGGCCTTCAACGTGGCCAATGACTTCGAGTACCTGGGCATCATCAACGACGTGCCCATGACGCTCATCGCGCGTCCCTCGATGCCCGCGAACAACTACAAGGAACTGGCTGGCTGGCTGCAGCAGAACAAGGGCAAGATCAACCTGGGCAATGCAGGCCAGGGCTCGGCCTCGCACCTGTGCGGCCTGATCTTCCAGAGCGCCGTGCAGGTCGACATGACGGCTGTGCCCTACAAGGGCACCGCGCCCGCCATCACCGACCTGATCGGCGGCCAGATCGACCTGCTGTGCGACCAGACGACCAACACCACCTCGCAGATCGAGGCCAAGAAGGTCAAGGCCTACGCCGTGACCACCTCCAAGCGCCTGACGACGCCCGCCCTCAAGGACCTGCCCACGCTGGCCGAATCCGGCGTGAAGGACTTCAACGTGACCATCTGGCACGGCCTGTACGCGCCCAAGGGCACGCCTGCACCGGTGCTGACCAAGATCAACGAAGCCCTCAAGGTGGCCCTGAAGGACCCTGAGTTCATCAAGAAGCAGGAAGGCCTGGGCGCCGTGGTGGCCACCGACAAGCGCGTCGAACCCGCCGAGCACAAGAAGTTCGTGCTGTCCGAAACCGAGAAATTCGGCGCCGCCATCAAGGCCGCGGGCTCCTACGCGGACTGATCGGCACCTGCGCCCCCAGCCCGCGACCCTGCGGGCTGCGGTGCTCAGGATTGCTTGAAGGATTGAAGGAAGCAGGCAAGCCACCACGCCCCCCGGGGCCTGGTGGCTTTTTTCCTGCCCGCGCCGCCACGGGCCGCCGCACGCCGCCGCGCTCCGGGTAATCCATGTGAACCCCGGCATGCCGGCCCGCGTAAAAAGGGGACCACCGTGGCATTCTCTTGCCGGCAGATCCTCCCTCACAACGAAAGCCCGCCCATGGCGCAACATCGACAAGCCCACCACCACCACCTTGCGCGCAGCACCTCCCAGCCCCGCGCCCCGGCGCGCAGCCGCCGCGAGGCCCTGGCGTTCGCATTCACCCTGAGCGCGCTGGGCGCCATGGCCATCGCGGCGGCCGCCACCCTGCTCGCGCCGGGCTCCGCCCACGCCCAGGCCACGCCCGCCGCGGGGGGCTGGCCCACCAAGCCCGTGCGCATCGTCGTGCCCTTCGCGCCCGGCGGCACCACCGACATCCTGGCCCGCGCGATGGCCCCCGAACTCTCGCGCGCGTTCGGCCAGCAGTTCATCGTGGACAACCGCGCGGGCGCGGGCGGCAACGTGGGCGCCGAGATCGTGGCGAAATCCCCCGGCGACGGCTACACCCTGCTCATGGGCACCGTGGGCACGCACGGCATCAACCGCGCGCTGTACGCCAAGCTGCCGTACGACCCCATCAAGGACTTCGTGCCCATCACCCTGGTGGCCGCCGTGCCCAACGTGATGGTGATGAATGCCGACAAGGCCAAGGCCCAGGGCATCCACAACGTGCAGGACTTCATCCGCGTGGCCAAGGCCAGCCCCGGCAAGATGAACATGGCCTCCAGCGGCAACGGCACGTCCATCCACCTGGCGGGCGAGCTGTTCAAGAGCATGACGGGCACCTTCATGCTGCACCTGCCCTACCGCGGATCGGGCCCGGCCCTCATGGACATGGTGGCGGGCAATGCGGACGTGATGTTCGACAACCTGCCCTCGTCCATGGCACAGATCAAGGCGGGCAAGCTCACCGCGCTGGCCGTAACAAGCTCGGAGCGCTCCAGCGCTCTGCCCGACGTGCCCACGGTGGAGCAGGCGGGCGGCCCCGCGCTCAAGGGCTACGAGGCCAGTTCCTGGTTCGGCCTGCTGGCTCCCGCGGGCACGCCCCCCGACATCGTCCACCGCATCCAGCAGGAAGTCGCCAGGTCGCTGGCCACGCCCGCGATGAAGGAACGGCTCGTGGCGCAGGGCGCGATCCCGGGCGGCAACACGCCGGCGGACTTCGCCAGGCACATCGACAGCGAGCACAAGAAGTGGGCGCAGGTGGTGAAGACCTCGGGAGCGAAGGTCGACTGACCCGCCACGCCGGCGGCAGGCCCCCGGCGCAGCCGCCTGCCGGTCAAGTCACGGTGGCGCCGAGGGCGCGGCCAGCAAGCGCTTCTCGCCCTGGGCGAACGAGGCCCGCTGGATCCGCCCCTGAGCCACCTCGTAGACGCAGAGCATCTCCAGGGTGCCCAGCCCCTCCGGGAAATTGCGCGTGATCAGTTCGAGGTCCACCACTACGCCGCCCATCACCGTGCGCGACACCAGCCGCGCATGCAGGTCGGGCTCGGCAAAACGCGCCAGAAAGCGCGGCCGCATTTCAGCATGCCCGTGCGCGAGCCGTTCTCCATGGAGCACATGCTGCTGCGCATCGGCGGCGTAAGTGGCCAGCAGGGCCTCGATGTCCCTGGCGTTGTAGGCATCGAGTTGCGCCTGCACGACGGCCAGCGGCGAAGGGTCGTGGATCATGATGGATGGTGAAACAAGGAAAGCGCAGGAGGGCATGGCACCCGGCCCGCACAGGGGCCCGGCAGGGCGGACAGCGGGAGCCCGCTCTGGCGCGCCGCCACTCCCGCGCGGCCACGCCGCCATTCATGCGGTGCTACACGCCCCAGACCACGTCCACGTCCGCCGCCGCGCTGCGCTTGAGCATCTCGATGAACGGCGCCACCCGCTGGCGCAGGCGCACCGTGTCGGCGCGCTCCTCGGCCACGGCGTCGTCGCTGGCGTCCTCGGGCGGGGGCAGCGTTTCCTCCGCCGCCACGGCGGCCTCGAGCGCCGCGATGGCGCCCGGGATCTGCGCCGCCGTCACGATGCCGCTCGCACCGGGTGTCTTGCCCATGATGGTCACGATCTGCCGCCCTTGCGGCTCCAGCATGATCAGATCGGCGGCAGCGCGGGACTTGAATTTGTAGAGCATGGTGAAACGTATTCCTCGGTAGGGCTTGAAGCGGCCGGCAAACCCGGCACGGCGATGGTGGACAGGCGTTTGCGGGCCGCTCCGGTTCAGCGGTTGTACATGTAGTCGCGCGTGAACGGATAGTCCGATTGTGCGCCGGCCAGGGCCCCGGCCGCCATCTGGCCGTCGGGCTTGGTGGCCAGCATCTGGTGCAGCGCCATCCAGCCGCGCTCGAACCCCAGCGCGCTGCCCGCCAGGTACAGGCGGTAGGCACGCAGCACCTTGTCGCCCTGCTCGGCGCCGGACTGCGCGGCCAGCACCTCGCGCGCCGCGGGCAGGCGGGCCTCCAGCCCGTCGGACCACGCCCACAGGGTGCGCGCGTAGTGGGGGCGCAGGTTCTCGGTGTCCACCATTTCCAGGCCCGCCCGGGCCATGTCGTGCAGCACGGCGCTCACATGGATCAGCTCCCCCCCGGGGAAGATGTACTGCTCGATGAAGTCGCCCATGCCCGCGCCGAGCTGCGCGTTGTCCACCGCGCCCGCCGTGATGCCGTGGTTCATCAGCAGGCCCCCCGGGCGCAGCAGCCGGGCCACGGTGGCAAAGTAGCGTTCCATCTGCGCGCGGCCCACATGCTCGAACATGCCCACGGACGCCACCTTGTCGAAGGGCCGGTCCGCCTGCAGCTCGCGGTAGTCGCACAGCTGCATCCGCACACGGCCCTGCAGCCCCCGCGCCTCGATGAGCTGCTGCACATGCGCGTGCTGGTTGCGCGACAGCGTGATGCCCGTGGCATCCACGCCGTAGTGCTCCGCGGCCCACAGCAGCAGGCCGCCCCAGCCGGCGCCGATGTCCAGGAACCGCTCGCCGGGCGCCAGGCGCAGCTTGCGGCAGATGTGGTCCAGCTTGGCCTCCTGGGCCTGGGCCAGCGACATGCCCGCATCCCGGAAATAGGCGCACGAATAGACGCGCCGCGGGTCGAGCCAGAGCGCGTAGAAGTCGTCCGAGAGGTCATAGTGGAACTGCACCTGGCGGGCATCGCGGGCCACCGTGTGCGCCGCCATGGACCGTGCCCGCGCCAGCACCCTGCGCCACCAGCCGCTGTGCTGCTCGCGGGCCGGGTCGCGGGTGAGCAGGCCCGCCGCGGCGGCCATCAGGTCGCGCATGCCGCCCTCCAGCGCCACGCGGCCCTCGACGATGGCCGCGCCCACGTTGCCGATCTCGCCCATCGCCAGGGCCACCAGCGCCATGCGGTCGCGAAACCGCAGCGTGACGGCGGGCTCGGACGCGCCCAGCTGCTGCCCGGCGGGCAGCTGGACGGCCATGGGCACTGGCAACGCAGCCAGCCGCCCCTCCAGGGTGTGCAGCAAGTGCTTCATGCCGCCTATTTTTGAATGGGTGCTGCACTGCGTCAACACCTCCCCCGCACGCCCCCGCCGGGAAGGCCCCATTGACAGTATTTTGTTTAGGTCTAAACTATTTTCACATGAACATCCTCTGCATTGGCGGCGGGCCCGCAGGCCTCTATTTCGCACTGCTCATGAAGCAGCAAAACCCTGCCCACCGGGTCACGGTGGTCGAGCGCAACCGGCCGTTCGACACCTTTGGCTGGGGCGTGGTGCTGTCGGACCAGACGCTCGAGAACCTGCGCGCGGCCGACGGACCGACGGCCGCGCTGATCGGCGATGCGTTCAACCACTGGGACGACATCGAGGTGTTCTTCAAGGGCCGCAGCGTGCGCTCCTCGGGCCACGGCTTTTGCGGCATCGGGCGCAAGCGGCTGCTCAACATCCTGCAGGACCGCTGCCTCGCGGTCGGCGTGGAGCTGGTGTTCGAGACCGACGTGGCCGACGACCAGGCGCTGGCCGCCCAGTACCAGGCCGACCTGGTGATCGCCAGCGATGGCCTCAACAGCCGCATCCGCACCCGCTACGCCGCCACCTACCAGCCCGACATCGACCTGCGCCAGTGCCGCTTCGTCTGGCTGGGCACTCACAAAAAACTCGATGCTTTTACGTTTGCTTTCGAGCAGACCGAGCACGGCTGGTTCCAGGCGCACGCCTACCAGTTCGACGCCGACACCTCCACCTTCATCATCGAGACGCCCGAGGCCGTGTGGAAGGCCCACGGCCTGGACCAGATGGAACAGCCCGAGGCGATTGCATTCTGCGAGAAGCTGTTTGCCAAATACCTGGACGGCAACGCGCTCATCAGCAACGCTACGCACCTGCGCGGCTCGGCCAACTGGATCCGCTTCCCGCGCGTGATCTGCAACACCTGGGTGCACCGCGAGACCATCGGCGGCAAGCGCGTGCCCATCGTGCTGATGGGCGACGCGGCGCACACCGCGCATTTCTCCATCGGCAGCGGCACCAAGCTCGCGCTGGAAGACGCGATTGACCTGGCGAACGAATTTTCGACGGGCCTGCCTATCGATGAGGTGCTCACCCACTACGAGGCGCGCCGCAGCGTCGAGGTGCTCAAGATCCAGAACGCCGCGCGCAACTCCACCGAGTGGTTCGAGAACGTGGGCCGCTACGCCGGCATGGAGGTGGAGCAGTTCGCGTACTCGCTCCTCACGCGCAGCCAGCGCATCAGCCACGAGAACCTGCGACTGCGCGATGCCGCATGGCTGGAGGGCTATGAAGCGTGGCTGGCGGGCGGCAAGGCTGCAGTGCCGCCGATGCTCACACCGTTCACACTCAAGGGCGTCACCCTCAAGAACCGCATCGTCGTCTCGCCCATGGCCACCTACAGCGCGGTCGATGGCGTACCGCAGGACTTCCACCTGGTGCACCTGGGCGCGCGCGCACTCGGCGGCGCGGCGCTGGTGATGGTGGAGATGACCAGCCCCACGCCCGAGGGCCGCATCACCCCCGCCTGCACCGGGCTGTGGAACGATGCGCAGCAGGCCGCCTTCACGCGCATCGTGCATTTCGTGCACGGCAGCAGCACCGCCAAGATCGGCCTGCAGCTGGGCCACAGCGGCCCCAAGGGCTCCACGCGCGTGGGCTGGGAAGGCACGGACGAACCGCTGCCCCATGGCAACTGGCCCCTGCTCGCTGCCAGCGCGCTGGCCTATGGCGAACAGAACCAGACACCTGCGGCGATGACCCGCACCGACATGGACCGGATGACCGCCGCGTTTGTGGACAGCGCCCGGCGCGCGCTGGCCTGCGGCTTCGACTGGCTGGAGTTGCACTGCGCGCACGGCTACCTGCTGGCCAGCTTCATCAGCCCCATCACCAACCAGCGCACGGATGAGTACGGCGGTAGCCTGCAGGGCCGCTGCCGCTACCCGCTCGAAGTGTTCGCCGCCGTGCGCGCCGTGTGGCCGGCCGACAAACCCATGAGCGTGCGCATCTCGGCCCACGACTGGGCGCCGGGCGGCACCACGCCGGACGACGCGGTGGAGATCGCGCGCCTGTTCCAGGCGGCCGGCGCCGACCTGATCGACGTGTCGTCCGGCCAGACCACACGCGCCGCCAGGCCGGTGTACGGCCGCATGTACCAGACCCCGTTCGCCGACCGCATCCGCAACGAGGTGGGCATCGCCACCATGGCCGTGGGCGCGATCACCGAGGCCGACCACGCCAACAGCATCATTGCCGCAGGCCGTGCGGACCTGTGCGCCATTGCCCGCCCGCACCTGGCCGACCCGGCCTGGACGCTGCACGCGGCCGCGCAGCTGAGCCCCGTGGCCGCCGCGCACACCGACTGGCCCGTGCAGTACGCCAGCGGCCGCGACCAGATGCTGCGCGAGATTTCCAAGCAAAAACAGCTTGCAGCGCTTGCCAATCAAGCGCAGGCAGCTACCAAAAGCAGAGCACCCGAGGAAGAAGGCTAGCCATGGACCTTGAAGCCCGCCTGCACGACGCCGCCCCCAGCGAGCACCCCGAGGCCCTGCGCCTGTGGCTGCGCATGCTCACCTGCACCCAGCTCATCGAAAAACAGGTGCGCAGCCACCTGCGCGCGCAGTTCGACACCACGCTGCCGCGCTTCGACCTGATGGCGCAGCTGGAACGCGCGCCCGAGGGCATGAAGATGAAGGACCTCTCGCGCCGCATGATGGTGACCAGCGGCAACATCACCGGCATCACCGACCAGCTCGTGGCCGAAGGGCTGGTGGAGCGCATGGACGTGGAAGGCGACCGCCGCGCGTACCTCGTGCGCCTCACGCCGCAGGGCCGCCAGCAGTTCATCGACATGGCGCGCCAGCACGAGCAATGGATCGTGGAGGCCTTCGCCACGCTGGGCGAGCGCGACATCAGCACCCTGCACCGCCTGCTGGGCAAGGTCAAGGAACACACCCAGAACAACTCTTTGGAGACCACGGAATGAAGCATTTCATCGGCGCAAGCAACCCCATGCGCGAGCAGTTCAACCCCCAGGCCAGCTACGTGGCCGAGCATTTCGCGTGGAGCTTCGACGGCGGCGTGGGCACCGTCACGCTCAACCGGCCCGACCGCAAGAACCCGCTCACCTTCCAGAGCTATTCGGAGCTGCGCGATTTTTTCTACGCGCTGCGGTTCGCCACCGACGTCAAGGCCATCGTGGTCACCGGCGCGGGCGGCAACTTCTGCTCGGGCGGCGACGTGCACGAGATCATCGGGCCGCTGACCACCATGACCATGCCCGAGCTGCTGGAGTTCACGCGCATGACGGGCGATCTGGTCAAGGCCATGCGCGCCTGCCCGCAGCCCGTGCTGGGCGCCATCGACGGCATCTGCGCCGGTGCGGGCGCGATGATGGCGCTGGCCTGCGACATGCGCTACGGCACCGAGGCCACCAAGACTGCGTTCCTGTTCACCCGCGTGGGCCTGGCCGGTGCCGACATGGGCGCCTGCGCGCTGCTGCCCCGCATGATCGGCCAGGGCCGTGCGAGCGAGCTGCTGTTCACCGGCCGCGCGATGACGGCGCACGAGGGTCTGGCCTGGGGCTTCTTCAACGACCTGTATGAAAGCGCCGACCTGCTGGCCAACGTGCAGGCCACCGCGCGCACGCTGGCGGGCGGCCCCACCTTCGCCCATGGCATGACCAAGACCATGCTCAGCCAGGAGTGGAGCATGACCATCGAGCAGGCCATCGAGGCCGAGGCGCAGGCCCAGGCCATCTGCATGCAGACCGAAGATTTCCGACGCGCCTACGAGGCGTTTGCCGCCAGGCAGAAACCTGTGTTCCAGGGAGATTGAGCCCATGCACGTCGCCACCCCCCCGGCCCCCCGCCCGCCCTCGACGGCGCACCTGGCCCTGCCCTTCTTCGACGACGCCCACCGCGCGCTGGCCGAGGGCCTGGTGCCCTGGGCCGCCGCCCAGCAGGTCGATGAGACCGACGACCGCGCCGCCTGCCGCGACTGGGTGCGGCGCCTGGGCGCGGACGGCTGGCTGCGCTACTGCGTGCCCGCCGCACAGGGCGGCGCGCTGCCCGCGCTCGACTCGCGCGCGCTGGTGCTACTGCGCGAGACGCTGGCCTACCACTCGCCGCTGGCGGACTTTGCGTTCGCCATGCAGGGCCTGGGCAGCGGCGCCATCACCCTGGCCGGCAGCCCGGCGCAGCAGGCGCACTACCTGCAGGGCGTGGCGCGCGGCGAGCTGATCGCGGCGTTCGCGCTCAGCGAGCCCGAGGCAGGGTCTGACGTGGGCGCTATGCAAACAGTAGCTACCAGCGCTTATCCACCAAGCGCTAGCGGCCAAAAAGACTCATATTCCCTCACCGGCACCAAGACCTGGATCAGCAACGGCGGCATTGCAGACTTCTACTGCGTGTTCGCCAAGACCGACCCCGCCGGCGGTACGCGCGGCATCAGCGCCTTCATCGTCGATGCGGACACGCCGGGCCTCGACGCCTCGCGCCACATCCACGTGATGGCGCCGCACCCGCTGGCCACGCTGCAGTTCGACAACTGCGCCGTGCCCGCCACTGCCCTGCTCGGCGAACTGCACGGCGGCTTCAAGCTGGCCATGCGCACGCTCGACATCTTTCGCGCGTCGGTGGCCGCCGCCGCGCTGGGCATGGCGCGCCGCGCGCTGGCCGAGGCCGTGCACCACGCGCGCCAGCGCCGCATGTTCGGCCAGACGCTGGCGGACTTCCAGCTCACACAGGCGAAGATCGGCGAAATGGCCGCGCTGGTGGACAGCGCCGCGCTGCTGACCTACCGCGCGGCCTGGCTGCGCGACGAGGGCGAAAAACGCGGAGGCGCCCGCGTCACTGCCGAAGCCGCGATGGCAAAAATGACCGCCACCGAAAACGCCCAGCGCGTGATCGACATGGCGCTGCAACTGCACGGCGGGCGCGGCGTGGAAGTGGGCAGCAAGGTCGAGTCGCTGTACCGCGACATCCGCTCGCTGCGCATCTACGAAGGCGCCACCGAAGTGCAGCAACTCATCATCGGCAAGGCCGTCCTGCAGGAGTGATCCCATGAAAGCCGCATCCGCCCAGCCCGACCATTTCGTGCACGACCGCCTGCCCCCGCCCGGGGCCTGGCCCACGCTGCGCTACGACCTGCCGGAGCAGCAGATCCCCGAGCAGGTCAATCTCGTGCACGCCCTGTTCGATCAGGCCGAGCGCGCGGGCCACATCGACCGGCCCCTGCTGCGCGGCCCGCACCGCACATATACCTACCGCGACGCCTGGACCGAGGCCGCGCGCATCGCCGAGGTGCTCACGCAGGACCACGGCCTCGTGCCCGGCAACCGCGTGCTGCTGCGCGGCGGCAACACGGTGGAGATGGCGCTGGCCTGGCTGGGGACCGTCTACGCCGGGCTGGTGGCGGTGGCCACCATGCCGCTGCTGCGCGCGGGCGAACTGGCCAGCATCATCGAGCGCGCCCAGCCCACGCTGGCGCTGTGCGATGGCCGCCTGTTGGCCGAGCTGCAGGCGGCGCAGGCGCAGCACCCGGTGCTCGCCACCATCGTGCCCTTCCACACCGCGCCCGACGCGGCCGACCTCATCCAGCGCGCCCAGGACAAACCCGGCACCACACCGCACTGCCCCACGGCGGCGGACGACATCGCGCTCATGGCCTTCACCTCCGGCACCACGGGCGCGCCCAAGGCCGCCGTGCACACCCACCGCGATGTGCTGGCCGCCTGCGAGGCCTGGCCGCGCCACGTGCTGCGCGCCACGCCCGACGACATCGTGGCCGGATCGCCGCCGCTGGCCTTCACCTTCGGCCTGGGCGGCCTGCTCGTGTTCCCGATGTGGGCCGGGGCCAGCGTGTACTTCCCGGACCAGCCCTACACGCCCCAGACCATGGTGACGCTGATGCGCGACGCGGGCGTCACCATCTGCTACACCGCGCCCACCTTCTACCGGCAGATGGCGCCGTTCGCCCAACAGATCGGCCTGCCCCAGCTGCGCATCTGCGTGAGCGCCGGCGAGGGCCTGCCCGACGCCACGCGCCAGCTGTGGAAGAACGCCACCGGCATCGACATGACGGACGGCATCGGCGCCACCGAGATGTTCCACATCTTTGTATCGTCGGCGGGCGGCGAAACGCGCCCCGGCGCCATTGGCAAGGTCGTGCCCGGCTACACCGCCAAGGTGGTGGACGACGATGGCCATGAGGTGCCACGGGGCACCGTGGGCAAGCTCGCCGTCATCGGCCCCACGGGCTGCAAGTACCTCGACGACCCGCGCCAGGCCAAGTACGTGAAGGACGGCTGGAACTATCCCGGCGACGCGTTCACGCAGGACGCCGACGGCTACTTCTTCTACCAGGCGCGCGACGACGACATGATCATCACCGCCGGCTACAACGTGGGCGGCCCCGAGGTGGAAGACGCCCTGCTGCGCCACCCCGCCGTGGCCGAGTGCGGCGTGATCGGCGTGCCCGACGAGGAGCGCGGCATGGTGGTCAAGGCCATCTGCGTGCTCAAACCCGGCCACACGGGCGACGCGGCCATGGTCAAGACGCTGCAGGACCATGTGAAAGCGACCATCGCCCCGTTCAAGTACCCGCGCGTGGTGGAGTTCGTCACGGCCCTGCCCCGCACCGAGACCGGCAAGCTGCAGCGCTTCAAGCTGCGCCAGGGCGCCGTCGCCGCCACGACCACCACACCCTCCTCGACCAAGACACCATGAAGAACACCCTTTTGCAACCCGAAGGCTGGGTGACCCCCAAGGGCTACGCCAACGGCGTGGCCGCGCGCGGCACGATGGTCTTCACCGGCGGCCAGATCGGCTGGAATGCGCAGCAGCAGTTCGAGAGCGATGATTTCATCGACCAGACCCGGCAGACGCTGCTGAACGTGCGTGCGGTGCTGGAGGCCGGCGGCGCGGGGCCCGAGCACCTGGTGCGGCTGACCTGGTACGTGGTGGACCGCACGGAATACAACGCACGGTTGAAGGAGCTGGGCGCGGTGTACCGCGAGGTGCTGGGGAAAAATTTTCCGGCGATGGCATGTGTGCAGGTGGCGGGGTTGATGGAGGAGCGGGCGAAGGTGGAGATCGAGGCGACGGCGGTGGTGCCGGATAGTGCGTGATGGGGGTATTTCATGGTCGAGCGCCGCAGTGCTCAGCCGTGACGGCTGAAGCTACAGAGCCGCGAATTGACCTCCCGCCCGGTCGGGTTGAGCTTGTCGGACCCTGGGTGCGCTCGCAGGCTCGCTGATGGGCAGCATGCCTGGTTGAAGGGCGGAGGCCGGGAGTCGCCCGGCGTGCGAGTAACTTTCTTTCGCGTCGCCGAAAGAAAGTCACCAAAGAAAGGGCGACCCTACAGCCTGCGTCCCCACTCGCCCGCTGGGCGAGCGGGGCAACCTGCGGTGCTCGCGCGGGGGGCGCGCTGCGGAACTCGCTGCGCGCTTCGCGCTCCGCTCAGACAACCGCCGCGAGTCAGTCAACGAAGGCGTGTGTCCTTCGGCACACGCCCGCCCCCCGCACTGCGCTCCTCGGCGCATCCTGAAGGGCTGGGGGAGCCAACATCCACACGGGCCATCGCTGCGCCTGCGTCGGTGCGGTTGCGGGGTGAGCATGGGCGTCGCAGCGCCCATGCCTCGTGCTCTGACTCGCCGTGGTTGTCCGAGCGGCGCGCGCCAGCGCACAGCGAGTTCCACGGCGCACCCCGCAACCGCACCGACGCAGGTTTGCCCCGCAGCGCAGCGCAGGGGTCGCAGACTGTGGGTCGCCTTTCTTTTGGGTACTTTTCTTTGGCGAAGCAAAGAACAAGTACCTCGCCCGCCGGGGCGACATCCCGGCCTCTGCCCTCAAACCAAACACACCGCCCACTACAAACCAACAGGCAACAACCAACCCTATTACCCAGCCAGCTATCCAGCCCGATACCCCCCCCACGACGCCCTCCGCGCCACCCACCACCCCTGCAACGCCTTGCCATACAAAATCAACACTAGCGCCGCCCCAATCAAAGGCAACGCCGCAAACACCCACCCCGTCAGCAACTCACCCCCCAGCGCCACCCCCACCAGCAACGCCACCGCCGGATTCACGAACGAATAGCTCCCCGCCAGCGCGGCCGACGTGTTCTGCAGCAGCCACAGGTATGCATTGAGCGCCACCAGCGTGCCAAAGACCAGCAGGTACACCCACGCCGCCCACGACCGGGCGCTCACCTGCCCCAGCGCGCTCACGGGCTCGAAGCACAACGCGGCCACCAGTCCCATCGCGCCGCCCACCAGCCACTGCGCCGCAGCCGCCATGGCCGGCGCGGGCAGCGACAGCTTGCGCGATGCGTACGAGCCCACGCTCCAGCACAGCGGCGCGCCAAAGGCCAGCACGGCCCCCAGCCAGGTGGCGGAAAAGTCGCCCTCCATCGCCAGCAGCAGTGCGCCCACCACGCCCAGCACCAGGCCGATCCAGCTGGTGGCCGGCACGCGTTCGCCGCCCCAGTGCGTCCACAGCGCCAGCCACATGGGCATGGTGGTGACCACGGTGGCCATGAGGCCTGAGCCGATGCCCAGCTTCTGCGCAAAGCCCACGAGGTTCATCGCGAGGAAGACCATGAGGGCGCCGACGATGGCCGAATTGCGCCACTGCGCGGCCGTGGGCAGCGCATGCCCTTGCCACAGGGCCACCAGCAGCATCACGCCGCCCGCGCACAGAAAACGGATGGCGCTCATGAACAGCGGCGGCATGGTCTGCAGCGCGATGCCGATGGCGAAATAGGTGGTGCCCCACACCACATAGACCAGCAGCAGGGCCACGGCCACCGCCCAGGTGCGCTGTGGGCGGGCTTGCGCATTGAAAATCGCCGGCATATTCTTCACCTTACCGAATAATTTATGGAAACCGCGAGGTTTTCGGAATTTTTACCAAAATCAGGCGGCTATGCAAGCAAATATTCAGACAGATGACATGGACGCCAGAATTATTTCGGCATTGGGTGCGGATGGCCGACGTTCCTATGCCGATGTGGGCGCCGAGGTGGGGCTGTCCACCGCCGCGGTGCACGAACGGGTGAAGAAGCTGCTGGACAAGGGCGTGATCCGCCGTTTTTCGATCAGCGTGGACCCCGAGCGCGTGGGCCTGAACTTCACGGCGTTCGTGGCCATCCGCAACGATGGCGGCATCCACTGCCGCGACGTGGCGCCGCGCCTGCGCGCGATGCCGCAGGTGGAAGAACTGCACAGCGTGGCGGGCGAGTACGACTTTCTGGCCAAGGTGCGTACCACCCACGCGCGCGCGCTGGAAGACGTGATCTACGAAATCAAGGCCATCGCGGGGGTGGCCCGCACCACCAGCACCGTGGTGCTCAACACCGAGTTCGAGGACCGGCCGCTGGACCTGGGGTGGATGGGCAGCGGCAAGGCCTCGCCCTGACGCGGGACACGGCCCGGCCCACCCGCCAGGTCAGCGCACCCACGCGGCCGAGCAGCGGTACGGGTAGGCCACAGGCTTTGCCTGGGCAGGCGCGTGGGCCACACGGCCCATCAGCGCCACATAGTGCTCCAGGGCCGGCGTCGGCAGGCCAGGCACCTTGGCATGGTCGTCGTAGCGGCGCAGGCGAATGGCCTCCTGGGCAAAAGGCAGGGCTTCGAAGCGCATCGCCTCCTGCGCCGTGAAAGGCCCCCCCTGCAGGGCCAGGCTGTGCCGCGACGCGGGCGAGAGCGTCTCCCGGTAGCCCGGCTCCAGGGTGCACAGGTAGCGCTTGGCGTCCACGTGCAGGCGGATGGGCTCCAGCACCGCATCGGGCAGCAGGCCGCGCAGGAACGGGAGGGCCATGTACTGGTGCAGGTCGTCCTGTGCGGCCGCATCGCCACCGGGCGCCAGCAGGTGCCCCAGGTCATGCAGCAGGGCGGCCACCACCGTGGCGGGGGTCTCGCCGGATTTCTCTGCCCATTGCGCGCACTGGAGCGCGTGCTCCAGCTGGCTGACGGCCTCGCGGCCGTACTGATGGATGCCCCGGGTGGCCAGCAGGTGGGCGATGTCTTCAAGGCTCAATGCCACGGTGCGCCCCTGTGTCAGACCAGGGCCTTGCGGATGCGCGCCGACACCACGTCGATCGCGCTCACGGTGACCACGATGATGAGCATCACCGCGCAGGTCTCGGCGTACTGGAAGCCGCGGATGATCTCCCACAGCACAACGCCAATGCCGCCGGCCCCCACCATGCCCACCACCGAGGCAGAACGCACGTTGGCCTCGAAGCGGTAGAGGGTGTAGGAAATCCACAGCGGGATCACCTGCGGGATCACGCCGTAGATGATCTCGTGCAGCGCGCTCGCGCCGGTGGAGCGGATGCCCTCCACGGGCTGCGGATCGATGGCCTCGACCGCCTCGGAGAACAGCTTGGCCAGCGTGCCCGTGGTGTGGATCCACAGCGCCAGCACCCCCGCGAACGGGCCCAGGCCCACCGCCACCACGAAGAGCATGGCGAACACCATCTCGTTGATGGCACGGAAGGCGTCGAGCACGCGGCGCACCGGCTGGTTCACCCACCACGGCGCGATGTTGGACGAGGCCAGCAGCGCCAGCGGCACGGCGGTGACCACCGCGAGCGCCGTGCCCCACAGCGCGATCTGCAACGTGACCAGCATCTCCTGCACGTAGATCTGCCACTGCGAGAAATTGGGCGGAAAGAACTCGGCCGCGTACTGGGCCATGTTGCCCGAGTCCTTGACGAGGTCGAGCGGGCGCATGTCGGCGCCCTTCCAGGATGCGGCCAGCACCACCAGCAGGATGCCCCAGGAGAGGTACCAGGCGAGGCTGCGCTTGGGCGCGGCGGTGCTCGCCAGGGTCGCGAGCGAAGGGGTCAATGCGGAAGACATGGTGGGGGCTGGCCGGATGCGTTGCGTGCTTGCGTGTTTACTTCAGGGACGCCAGCTGCTGGTCGATCTCGGCCAGGCGGGTCTTCTTGTCGGCGTCGGCCAGCGTGGCATCGGCCTCGATCTTGTTGCGCTTGCCGAACAGGTCGAGCTGGCGAATGGGCGTGAGCTGCGCATTGGTGGATGGCTTGAAGCCCGAGAGCTTGGAGATCTTCATGACGATCTCCTTCTCGCGCGCATCGGTCTTGGCGTAGTTGTAGAAGAAGTCCTTGATCTTGGCCTTGAGCGGCTCGGGCAGGTCCTTGCGGATCACCATGGGGTCGAGCGGAATCAGGGGCGATGTCCAGATGACCTTGATGTCCTTGAACTTCTCGGGCTGGCGCTCCTTGAGCTTCTCGAGGTTTTCGCTGTTGTTGGTGGCCACGTCGACCTGCTTGTTGGCCACGGCCAGGGCGTTGGTCTCATGGTTGGCGCTGCGCGCGATCTTGAAGTGCGTCTTGGCGTCGACCTTGTTCTGCGCGAAGGCGTAGTAGCCGGGCACCAGGAAACCCGAGGTGGAGTTGGGGTCGCCGTTGCCGAAGCTCAGCGACTTGCCGTTCTTGAGCACGTCGTCCAGCGAAGCCAGGGGGCTGTCCTTGTGCACGATGAGGTGCGAGTAGTAGCCCTGCGTGCCATCGGCGTTGACCATCTGCGCGAACACTTCACCATTGGCGCGGTCCACCGCCTCCATGGCCGACTTGTTGCCCAGCCATGCCACCTGCATCTTGTTGAAACGCATGGCTTCGATGAGGCCCGCATAGTCAGACGCGAAGAAGGCGTTGATCTTCAGGCCCGTCTGCTTGGCCATGTCGTCCAGCAGGGGCTGCCAGTCGGCCTTGAGGTTCTGCGAGGCTTCGGTCGAGATCATGCCGAAGTTGATGGCGTCCTGGGCGAGGACGCCCGTGGTCAGGCCCAGGCCAAGGGCCAGGACTGCGCACAGTTTCTTGATCATGGATGGCTCCAGAGAGGTGACAACGGTAGGGAAAAGGGAAGCAAAAGACAGGGAACTTCAGGCGGCCTGGGCCAGGGGCTGGGCCGCCCAGCCGGAAGCCGGCTGCTGCGCCGGTGCAGGCACCACGGCCAGGGGCAGGCTGGCGCCCAGGATCTCGTCGGCCTGCACGCCATAGAGCTCGCGCAGCAGCGCCGGTGTGAGGGCGGCCGAGGGGCCGTCATAGACTACGCGGCCCTGGTGCAGCGCGACCACGCGGGGGCAGTATTTGATGGCCACGTCCACCTGGTGCAGCGAGACCACGACGGTGCTGCCGTCCTCGCGGTTGATGCGCGCCAGGATGTCCATGACCTTGCGCGAGGATTCGGGGTCGAGCGAGGCGATGGGCTCGTCGGCCAGCACCACCTTGGCGCCCTGCACCAGGGTGCGGGCAATGGCGGCGCGCTGCTGCTGCCCGCCCGAGAGGGTGGAGGCACGCTGCGCGTGGCAGTCGGCAATGCCCACGCGGGCCAGGGCCTCTAGCGCCAGGGCTCGCTCGTGCGGGCGGAACACGCGCAGCCAGCCGCGCCATTTCGGCGTGCGGTGCAGCATGCCCACCAGCACGTTCATCATCACCGGCAGGCGGTCCACCAGGTTGAACTGCTGGAATACGAAGCCCACCTGCGAGCGCACCTTGCGGATGTCGCGGTGGATGCGCCCGCCCTGCTGCACGCAGCGGCCGTCGACCTCGATCAGCGAGTGGCTGTCGCCATCGGCCACCACCAGGCCGGCCACATGGCGCAGCAGCGTGGACTTGCCCGAGCCCGAGGCGCCGATCAGCGCCACCATCTCGCCGGCATGCACCGTGAGGTCGATGTCGCGCAGCGCGTGCTTGCCGTTGGCGAAATGCTTGTTCAGTTGTTCGGTGCGCAGGGCAATGGGCATGGCGGATTCCAAGTCGTCTATACAAATGCAGTGTGGAAGGCGGCTGTGACAGTGCCTTGACAGTTGCGGGAAATTTGCATGTCAGGCTACGTTCAGAGCACGCGCTGCCCCTCGCGCCAGACACCGCGCACCACGGCCTGCTGTGAGCCATCGGGCAGCTCGGCCATGTGCACCTGGACCAGGTCGGCGCGCAGGCCCGCAGCCAGCTCGCCCCGGTCCTGCATGCCCGATGCGCGTGCCGGATTGCGCGTGACGGTGGCCACGGCCTCGGGCAGCGTGAGGATGCCGTCGTGGACGAGGCGCATCACCGCGCTCAGCAGGCTGCCGGGCACGTAGTCCGACGAGAGGATGTCCAGCAGGCCCTGGCGTGCCAGGTCGGCCGCCGCCACGTTGCCCGAATGCGAGCCGCCGCGCACCACGTTGGGCCCGCCCATCACGGTGAGCAGGCCGCGCTCGCGCGCGGCCTTTGCCGCCGCCAGCGTGGTCGGGAACTCGGACATGCCCGCGCCTTCGGCATGGGCCTGCTCGACGTGCGCCACCGTGGTGTCGTCGTGACTGGCCAAGGCGATGCCATGGGTGCGGCAGTAGTCCACGAAGTAGGCACGGTGCGGCTCGGCGTACTGCGCCTGCAGGGTGGCGGCATGCTGCACCTGGCGCTCGAACTTCTCGCTGCTCCAGCCCTTCTTGCCGGTGTAGTAGGTGCGCGCCTGCTCGATGTTCTCCCACTGGCGCTGGCCGGGGGTGTGGTCCATCAGCGAGATCAGCGACAGCCGCGGGTGGCCCTGGAAGGGGCCGAACAGGGCGATGGTGTTGGGCGCGGGCAGCTCGCAGCGCACGTGCAGGTGGTGGTCGGCGCGCAGCAGGTTGCGCTCGGTGCAGGTGTCGATGGTGTCGAGCACGCGGTTCCAGGCGCTGCCGCGCAGGCTGTCCACGTCGGCCTCGCCCACGCCCAGGGCGTCGAGCACGGTGGTGATGCCGGCGGCGGCGATCTCGGCATCGTGCGCCAGCAGCGCCGGCATCTCGGCCCACTGCACCTTCGGGCGCGGCATCAGGTGGCGCTCGAAGTTGTCGGTGTGCACCTCCACCAGACCGGGCAGCAGGTAGTCGCCCCCGAGGTCGATGCCCTGCAGCGCGGTGGTGCCGCCCGAGGCCAGGGCGGCTATGCGCCCGCCCTGCACCGAGAGCGAGCCCTGCACCACCTCGCCGGGCAGCACCATGCGAGCGTTGTGAAAGACCGCAGCAGCGCTCATGCGGCCACCCCGCGGAAGTCAGCCACGTTCACGCGGCGCGTGGCGACGGCGGCACCCACGTGCGCGTCGTGGAAGATGCCGACCAGGGCGGCGCCGCGCGCCACCGCCTCGCCGATCAGGGCGATCACCGTGTCGGTGTTGGCGGCGTCGAGCGATGCCGTGGGCTCGTCGAGCAGCAAGAGGGGCTTGGGCTTGATCATGTTGCGCGCGATGTTGATGCGCTGCTGCTCGCCGCCCGAGAAGGTGGCGGGCGGCAGGTGCCACAGCCGCTCGGGGATGCGCAGGCGGGTGAGCCACTGGCGAGCGGTCTCGCGCGCGGCTTCCAGTGCGTGGATGTCGTCGCCCGCGTCTTCGGCCAGGGGCTCGGCCACCACGTCGAGCGCGCTCACGCGAGGGATCACGCGCAGGAACTGGCTCACGTAGCCCACGGTGTCGCGGCGCAGTTGCACCAGCGCGCGCGGGCTGGCCTGGGTCACGTCCACCGCCGGGCCGCTGGCGGGCTGCACGGTGATGCTGCCTGCGTTGGCGCGGTAGTTGGCGTAGATCATTTTCAGCAGCGTGCTCTTGCCCATGCCCGAGGGGCCGTCGAGCACCACGCATTCGCCCGCGCCAACGGTGAGGTCCACGTTGCCGAGCACGGGCAGCTCGATGCCGTTCTGGTGGTGCAGGGTGAAGCGCTTGGCCACGCCCTTGAGCTCCAGGATGGGTGGTTGGGTGTTCATCATCATGGTTGCAGTACCGAGGAAACGAGGAGCTGGGTGTAGGGGTGCTGCGGGTCGTCGAGCACCTGGTCGGTCAGGCCCGACTCGACCACCCGGCCGCGCTGCATCACCACCATGCGGTGCGCCAGCAGGCGGGCCACGGCCAGGTCATGCGTGACCACGATGGCGGCCAGCTGCATCTGCCGCGTGAGCTGGCGCAACAGGTCCAGCAGGCGCGCCTGCACCGAGACATCGAGGCCCGAGGTGGGTTCGTCCATGAACACCAGGCGCGGCTGGGTGACCAGGTTGCGCGCGATCTGCAGGCGCTGGCGCATGCCGCCGGAGAAGGCGCGCGGCGCGTCGTCGATGCGGCTGGCATCGATCTCCACGCGCTGCAGCCATTCGGTGGCGGTGGCGCGCAGGCGGCCGTAGTGGCGCTCGCCCAGGCCCATGAGGCGCTCGCCCACGTTGGCACCGGCCGACACGTCCATGCGCAGGCCGTCGGCCGCGTTCTGGTGCACGAAGCCCCAGTCCGTGCGGGCCAGCAGGCGCTGCTGCGCCTCGCTCATGCCCAGCACGTCCTGCAGGCTGCCGTCACGCGCCTGGAACTGCACGCTGCCCGCATCGGGCCGGCTGCGCGCGGCCACAGCGTTGAGCAGGGTGGACTTGCCCGAGCCGGACTCGCCGACCACGGCCAGCACTTCGCCGGGCCACAGGTCGAACGAGGCGTCCTGCAGCGCCACGCGCTGGCCGTAGCGCTTGCTGATGCCGCGCACGCTGAGCAGGGGGGTGGGGGATGAAAGGGTGGCGTCCATGTCAAGGCTCGATCGAGAAACTGAGGCCGTGCTGCGCAAAGCCCAGGGATTCATAGAAGGCATGCGCATCGGCGCGCTTGCGGTGGGACGACAGGGCCAGCTTGTAGCAACCGGCCTCGCGCGCCTGCTGCACGGCGTGGGCCATCATCTGGCGGCCGATGCCCTGGCCCTTGCGGTCGGCGGCGACCACCACGTCCTCGACCACGGCCGAGGGGGCGCCCCGGTGGGCCAGGTTGTGCATGACCAGCAGGGCGTAGGTGCCGACCACGTCGGCACCTTGCTCGGCGCTCTCGCAGGCCACCCAGAGGCGGTAGCTTGGATAGGCGCGGAACTGCGCAAGCATGGCCTTCGCCTCGGCGAGGCTGAGCACCCGCTCGGGGCTGTCCTCGATGCCCTGGTACAGGGCCAGCACCTCATCCAGATCGGCCTCGGTGGCCTCGCGCAGGGTCACGGTGCTCATACGGTCTCTCCTTCGAACGCGGTCGCTGCGGCCTGGCGCTCCTGGCAGTAGTCCGAGTCGGAACAGACGTGCATGCGCGTGCCCTGGTCGTCGGTGATGACCTCGTCGAGGAAGCTGTCGGTGGCGCCGCACAGGGCGCAGGCGCAGTCCCAGCGCTGCACCTCGAAGGGGTGGTCCTCGAAGCCCAGGCTCTCCACCGGCGTGTAGGGCGGCACGGCGTAGATGCGCTTTTCGCGGCCTGCGCCGAAGAGCTGCAGCGCCGGGTTCATGTGCATCTTGGGGTTGTCGAACTTGGGGATGGGCGACGGCGCCATCACGTAGCGGCCGTTGACCAGCACCGGATAGTCGTAGGTGGTGGCGATGTGGCCGTAGCGCGCGATGTCTTCGTAGAGCTTGACGTGCATGAGCCCGTACTCGGCCAGGCCGTGCAGGGTGCGCGTCTCGGTCTCGCGCGGTTCCAGGCGCTGCATGGGCTCGGGCACCGGCACCTGGTAGACGAGCACCTGGCCCTCGGCCAGCGGCGTCTCGGGGATGCGGTGGCGCGTCTGGATCAGCGTGGCCTCGGTGGTGCGCGTGGTGGTGGCCACGCCCGTGGTGCGCTCGAAGAAGCGGCGGATGTTGACCGCGTTGACCGTGTCGTCCGAGCCCTGGTCGATGACCTTGAGGCAGTCGTCCGGCCCGATGATGGCCGCCGTGACCTGGATGCCGCCCGTGCCCCAGCCATAGGGCAGCGGCATCTCGCGCGAGCCGAAGGGCACCTGGTAGCCCGGGATGGCCACGGCCTTGAGGATGGCCCGGCGGATCATGCGCTTGGTACGCTCGTCCAGGTAGGCAAAGTTGAAGTGCCCGTCGGTGGGCGCGGCATCGGCGGGCAGGCCCATCAGCGCGGGCTCGTGGGGCGCGTTCATGCGTCGTCTCCCAGGGTGGTTTCTTCGGAGGGGTGGGACGCCGCAGTGGCGCGCATGCGGCGCACCAGCTCCAGCTCGGACTGGAAGTCCACGTAGTGCGGCAGCTTCAGGTGCTGCACGAAGCCCGAGGCTTCCAGGCTGTCGCTGTGCGAGAGCACGAACTCCTGCATCTGCGCGGGCGATTCCACCGGCTCGCCCAGCTCGTCGGCGCGCAGGGCGCGGTCCACCAGGCTCATGGCCATGGCCTTGCGCTCGCTGTGGCCGAAGGCCAGGCCGTAGCCGCGCGTGAACTGCGGCGGCTGCTGCTTGCTGCCCGCGAACTGGTTGACCATCTCGCATTCGGTGATCTCCATGTCGCCGATGGAGATGGCAAAGCCCAGTTCCTCGGGCACGATCTCCACGGCCACCGTGCCCAGGCGCAGCTCCCCCACGAAGGGGTGCGAGTGCGCGTAGCCGCGCTGCGTGGAATACGCCATGGCCAGCAGAAAGCCCTCGTCGCCGCGCGCCAGGTTCTGCAGGCGTGTCGCTCGATTGGCCGGAAAGCGCAGCGGCTCGCGCGTCAGGTCGGCGGGGGCCGGATCGCCTTCGGGGATGGGGCGGGTCTCGATCAGCCCTTCCTGGTTGAGCAGGTCCACCACGCGCGGCGTGGTGGCAGGCGCATCGGCCAGCGGCGCAGTGGTTGGCGCTGCGACCGATGCGTCGCCCCGGGCCAGCAGCGTGAAGTCGAGCAGGCGCTGGGTGTAGTCGTAGGTGGGGCCCAGCACCTGGCCGCCGGGCAGGTCCTTGAAGGTGGCCGAGATGCGCCGGGTGAGCGCCATGCGCGCGGTGTCCAGCGGCAAGGTGGTGCCCAGGCGCGGCAAGGTGGCGCGGTAGGCGCGCAGCAGGAAGATGGCTTCCACCAGGTCGCCCGCCGCCTGCTTGATGGCCAGGGCCGCGAGCTCGGGGTCGTAGACCGAGCCTTCGGTCATCACGCGGTCCACGGCCAGCTTGAGCTGCGCGCGGATCTGCGCCACCGAGAGCTCGGGCTCGGCCGTGTCGCCCCGGCGCTGCTCGGCCAGCAGGCGGTAGCTGTTGAGGATGGCGGTTTCCCCGCCCTTGACGGCAACGTACATGCGGCTCAGGCCTCCACGGTGGATGGTGATTCGATGCGGGTGGCGCGCGGCAGCCCGGCGATGTGCGTGGCCGTGGCCAGCACCACGTCCACCCCGCGCGGGAAGGCGCCGTGGTTGTCGGCCCACTGCGCGCAGAAGTCCTCTGACAGCCCCGCGACGTGCAGGTGCTGCGCACTGCGGATGCCGGGGCCCGCAAGGCGCCAGGCGCCTGCGCCTTCCACGGCCGGGGCCAGCACCGCCACGTCGATCACGCAGGTGGCGGACTGGTCCGGGTATTCGTCGCTGCCGCGCTGCAGGCGGGCCAGGGCAGGTATGGCATCGCCCGCAGCCACCCAGGCGAAGCGCGCCTGCTCGGGTGCATCGACCAGCACGCAGCCGGTGTGAAACCGCAGCCACACACCGGCCTGGCTGGCCGCGAGTTGGGGGGACAGCCACAGCGTGCATTCGCTGTCGAGCAAAGCCAGCAGCACGGCCGCAGAGGCCGCGTGCCCGGTGGCGGGCACTTCGGCATCGTGCACGATGGCGACCGGGGCGCCCGGCTGCGACAGGGCCCGCAGCACCGCGCGGAACACGCCCTGGCTGCCCAGGGCCTCGCTGGAGAAGCCCGCACCCAGGGCGGACAGGGAGGTCGTCGGGGTCGTGCTCATTCCTGGTCCTCCTCGCCGCCGTCGTCGTTGATGCTTCCGCTCTCGCGCGCCACGGTGAAGAAGTCCACCCGCGTGCTGGCCGCCCGAGCCTGGCGCTCGGACTGCGCCTGGGCCAGGTGGCGGCGGATGGGGTCGAGCAGGCTGGCGTCGAGCGCGGCCTGGCGCGCGGGGTCCTGCAGCAGCGCATCGGCCAGGGCGGCCAGTTGCACCTGGCGGTGCGAGCGGCCGAGCACGTAGGCCACGCCCACGGTGGGCTCCCCGCCATCGGCGCCGTCCACATTCACGCGCAGTGCGCAGCGGGTGACCGTGACCTCGCCCAGGTTGAAGCGCTCGCCGGTGCCGCCGGCGCGGCCCTGCACCATCATCAGACCCGTTTCCGGGGCGCGCAGCCAGCGGGCAGGCAGTGCGGCGTGGTCGTGCAGCGCGGGCTCCAGGATGTCGATGGGCGCGCGGGCCAGCAGCGCCATCCAGTGCGCCCGCGAGAGCGGGCGGCCCGGGCCCGGGTTGTCAAAGGCTTGAAACATGGAGGTGGTACTCTTTAAGTTGTATAGACAAATTGAACAGCTGGCGCCAGCTTAGACAGCGCGCATGTAGGTTTCATGACAGCCACCACCAGCACACAAGTTCTTGCCCACCCCGCCCCTGCCGCACGCCCGGCACGCGAGAGCTTCTGGACCCGCATCGCCGCCGAACTGGCCGAGGCCATCGGCAGCGGCATCTACCCCCCGGGCCAGCGCCTGCCCTCGGAGCACGCACTGGCCGAGCAGTTCGGGGTGAACCGCCACACCATCCGCCGCTCGCTGGCCAGCCTGTGCAGCCAGGGGCTGGTGCGCATCACCCAGGGCAGCGGCACCTACGTGGAGGACTTCGCGGTGGACCTGGCGCTGGGCAAGCGCGTGCGCCACCAGCAGGGCCTGGCGCAGGCCGGCCTGCGCGGCAGCCTGGTGATGCTGCAGGAACAGACGGTGCGCGCCACGGCCGCGCTGGCCAAGGCCCTGCAGGTGCCGACGCGCAGCCCGCTGCTGCAATTGCGCGTGATCGGCCAGGCCGAGGGCCAGCCGCTGCACGTGAGCGAGCGCTACTTTCCCCTGCCCCGCTTCGCGGGCCTGGCGGCCGTGGTGCGCGAGACCGGCTCCATCACCGCCGGCTTCACCGCGCATGGCGTGGCCGACTACACGCGGCGCGAGAGCCGCATCACCGCCGAGCTGCCCGATGCCGCCGTGGCCGCCGAGCTGCGCCAGCCCGCCGCGCGCCCGGTGCTGCTGGTCGAGAGCCTGAATGTGGACCTGGCCGGCACGCCCATCGAGTGGGCGCGCGCCTGGTTCGCGGGCGACCGCGTCAAACTCACCATCACCCATGACGACGAGTAACACCCCCTCCCCCGCTACCGCACACCGCTATGCGGTGTACTTCGCTCCCCACCCCGGCACCCTGGCCTGGCTGGCCGGCAGCCACTGGCTGGGCCGCTGCGCGGCGCTGCTGCGGCCCCTGCCACAACTGGACATCCACGGCGTGGCCAAGGAAGAACTGGAGCGCCTGACCGCCGCGCCGCGCCGCTATGGCTGGCATGCCACGCTCAAGGCGCCGTTCGCGCTGGCGCCGGGGGTGGACTGGCTCACGCTGCAGCATGCCGTGCAGACGCTGGCCGACAGCCTGCGCCCCTTCAACATGCCGCCCCTGCAGGTCCAGCGCATCGACGACTTCCTCGCGCTGGTGCCCATGCCCTCGCACCCGGCCAACGCCGAGATCCAGGCCGCAGCCGCCGCCTGCGTGACGCAGCTGCAGCCGCTGGCGGCGCCCCTGTCCGCCAGCGACCTGGCGCGCCGCCGCGCGGCCGGGCTCACGCCCCGGCAGGATGCGCTGTTGCAGCAGTGGGGCTATCCCTTCGTGCTGGAGGAGTTCCGCTTCCACCTGTCACTGACCGGATCCCTCGCGGGCGAGCGTGAAGACACCGTGGAACTGGTGCTCGATGCGGCCGAGCAGTTCTTCGCCGACCTGCCCCCGCTGCGCTTCAACAGCCTGGCACTGTTCGCCGAGCCCGCGCCGGGCGCCGACTTCGTGCTGCTGGACCACCTGGAGCTGGGCGCATGACGGCCCGGCTGGTGTACTTCATGGGCCCTTCCGGCGCGGGCAAGGACAGCCTTCTCGGCTGGCTGCACGCGCACCTGCCAGCCCCCTGCCCCGTGCACTGGGCACGGCGCACCATCAGCCGCCCCGCCGCGCCCGGCGGCGAGGCGCACGAGAGCGTGCCGCCCGAGGCCTTCGCGGCGCTGCGCGGTGAGCAGGCGTTTGCCCTGCACTGGGAGGCCAACGGCCTGGGCTATGGCATCCGGGCCGCGCAGCTCGCGCCACTGGCCCACGGCCAATGGGTGCTGCTCAACGGTTCGCGCGCCTACCTGGCCGATGCACTGGCGCGGTTCCCCGACCTGGTGGCCGTGCACATCACCGCCAGCCCGCACGTACTGCGCGAGCGACTGCTTTCGCGCGGCCGCGAGACCCCCGGGGAGGTGGAGGCCCGCGTGCAGCGTGCGGCGGCGTTCATGCCGCCCCCGGGCGCGGCCAGCCTGGAAGTGCGCAACGACGGAACGCTGAACGACGCCGGCCAGCAACTGCTGCACGCGCTGAAGCGGTTGCCGGGCTGGCCCGCGCACGGTGGCAAACTTTCAGGTCTTCACACCGCCCCTTCGTCAGCAAACCACCACGCCCCACCATGACCGCCATCACCATCTATCACAACCCAAAATGCGGCACGTCCCGCAACACGCTAGCCATGATCCGCAACAGCGGCGCCGAACCGGAAGTCATCGAATACCTCAAGACCCCGCCCGACCGTGCCACGCTGCTGGCGCTGATCGCCGCCACGGGCGAGCCCGTGATCAACGCCGTGCGCACCAAGGAAGCGGTTTTCACCGAACTGCAACTGGATGCGCCCGGCGTCACCGATGACCAGCTGATCGACGCGATGCTGGCCCACCCCATCCTCATCAACCGCCCCCTCGTCGCAACGCCGCTGGGCACGCGGCTGTGCCGTCCCTCGGAAAAGGTGCTGGACATCCTGCCCTCGCCCCAGCAAGGCGCCTTCACCAAGGAAGATGGCGAGGTCGTCGTCAACGCCCAGGGCCAGCGTGTCTGAGACCGTGGCGCCTCGCACGGCATGAGCGCCGCGCCACAGCGCTGGACCGTGGCGCGCCTGGGCACGGCCCAGACCCTGGCCTGGGCCTCGTCCTACTACCTGCCCGCCATGCTGGCCGTGCCCATGGCGCGCGACCTGGGCGTGGCCACGCCCACCGTGTTCGCCGCGTTCTCGCTGGCGCTCATCGTGTCGGCCCTGCTGGGGCCGCTGGCGGGTCGGACCATCGACCGCCATGGCGGCCGGCCGGTGCTGGTGGGCACCAACCTGCTGTTTGCCGCCAGCCTGGCGGGCATGGCACTGGCACAGGGCCCGGTGGGCCTGTTTGCCGCCTGGGTGCTGATGGGCGTGGCCATGGGATCGGGCCTGTACGAAGCGGCCTTTGCCACGCTGGTGCGCCTGTATGGGCAGGGCGCGCGCGGCGCCATCACCGGCATCACGCTGATCGCGGGCTTTGCCAGCACGGTGGGCTGGCCGCTGTCGGCCTGGATGGAGGTGCACTGGGGCTGGCGCGGCGCGTGCGCGGGCTGGGCCGCGCTGCACCTGCTGGTGGGCGTGCCGCTGAATGGCTGGCTGCCCCGCACCGCGCCCGGCGAGCATGCCCCGGCCGCACCAGCGGGCACCGACCCCGCCGCCACGCCGGTGGCGCCCGCAGTGCCTGCGCCAGGCCACGCTGTGCGCACCACCGTGCTGCTGTCCTTCGTTTTCGCCGTCACCTGGTTCACCAGCACGGCCATGGCCGCCCACCTGCCGCGCCTGCTGCAGGCCAGCGGCACCTCGCTGCAGGCGGCGGTGGCCCTGGCCGCACTGGTCGGCCCGGCCCAGGTGGCGGCGCGGTTGCTGGAGTTCGGCTTCCTGCGCCGCCTGCACCCCTTGCTGTCTGCGCAGCTGGCGGCCGCGGCCCACCCGGTGGGCGCGGCCTTGCTCATGGTGGTGGGCGGCCCGGCCGCGCTGGTGTTCACCGTGCTGCACGGGGCCGGCAACGGCATCCTGACCATCGCCAAGGGCACGCTGCCGCTGGTGTTGTTCGGGCCCGCCGGCTACGGCGCGCGCCAGGGCCTGATGATGGTGCCCGCCCGCGTGGCGCAGGCCTTCGCGCCGGTGCTGTTCGGCATGCTGCTCGATGGCGTGGGCGCAGCCGCCCTGTGGGCCACCACGCTGCTAGGCCTCGCGGCGCTGGCGGCGCTGTGGGTTCTGCGGCCGGTGGCGCGGCCCTGATCAGCCGCGCGGCGGCACAAACTCCGCGCGCGCCCGCAGCGCCGTGGAGCGCGAATGGCAGCCTTCCAGGTGGTCGTTCACGAGCCCCATGGCCTGCATGAAGGCGTACACCGTGGTGGGGCCCACGAAACTCCAGCCGCGTTTTTTCAGGTCCTTGGACAGGGCGATGGACGCGGGCGAAGTGGACAGGGTGCGCGCCACCTCGCGCGTGAGGCGCCCGGGTCGGTCGGCGGAGGAAGGCTCATAGCGCCAGGCGTAGTGCGCCAGCGATCCGAACTCGCGCCGCAGCTCCAGCACGCGCCGCGCGTTGTTGATGGTGGACTCGATCTTGCCCCGGTGGCGCACGATGGCCGCGTCCTGCACCAGGCGCTCGATGTCGGCCGGGCCGAAGGCGGCGACCTGCTCCGCGTCGAAGTGGGCAAACGCCGCGCGAAAGCCCTCGCGCTTGTTCAGGATGGTGAGCCAGCTCAGGCCCGACTGGAAACCCTCCAGGCAGATCTTCTCGAACAGCCGCCGGTCGTCCGCCACGGGAAAGCCCCATTCGTGGTCGTGGTAGTGGCGGTAGAAGGGCGTGGCCTGGCACCAGGCGCAGCGCGGGCAACCGGCCTCGTCGGCGAACAGGCCGGCAGGCAGGTCGGGGGTGGGTTCGGCGGTCATGCGCCGCATTCTAGAAACTGCACCGGCCACGCTGCTGACAACCGTTCGCACGCCCGGCGCGATCTTCTGCCCATAAACTGCCCCCATGCGCCAGTTTCTCCCCCGCCTGCGGGCCGTGTCCGCCCCGTTGCTTTGCCTTGCATTGTCCGGGTGTGCCAGCACGACCGGTTCGCTGGGCTACTACTGGCAGTCCATGGTGGGGCATCTGGAACTCATGCAGTCGGCCGAGCCCATCGACCGCTGGGTGGCACGCACCGACATCGCGCCCGCGCTGCGCGAGCGCCTGCGGCTGGCGCAGCGCGCCCGGGCCTTCGCCGTGGCCGAGCTGGGCCTGCCCGACAACGCAAGCTACCGCCGCTACGCCGACCTGAAACGCCCCGCCGCCGTGTGGAACGTGGTGGCCGCGCCGCCCTACGCGCTCACGCTGCACACCTGGTGCTTTCCGGTCACGGGCTGCATCGGCTACCGCGGCTACTTCGCCCAGGCCGACGCCCAGGCCGAGGCCGACCAGCTCGCCGCGCAGGGGCTGGAGGTGGAGGTGTACGGCGTGCCCGCGTACTCCACGCTGGGCTACATGAACTGGGCGGGGGGCGACCCGCTGCTTTCCACCTTCATCGCCTGGCCCGAGGGCGACTTCGTGCGCCTGCTGTTCCACGAACTGGCGCACCAGGTGGTGTATGCCGAAGGGGACACGCTGTTCAACGAGTCCTTTGCCACGGCGGTCGAACGCATTGGCGTGGCGCGGTGGCTGGCCACCCATTCCACCCCCCAGGCGCGCGAGGCCTACGCCACCAGCGAGGCGCGGCGCGGCGCGTTCCGCGCGCTCACGCGCGCCACGCGCGAGCAGCTGGCCGCCATCTATGCACAAAAAGATGCCCTGGCGCTGGAGGATCAAGCGCTGAATGCTATTAAAAATGAAGCAATGCAGGCATTCCGCGGGCGCTACGCCCAACTGCGCGCGCAGTGGCTGGGCACGGCTTCGGGCACCCAGCCTTCGGTCACCACGGCCCAGGTGGCGGGCTACGACCGCTGGGTGGCCAAGGCCAACAACGCGAGCTTTGCCGCCCAGGCGGCCTACGACGAACTCGTGCCCGCGTTCGAGGCCCTTTTCGAACAGCAGGGCCGCGACTGGCCCCGGTTTTATGATGCCGTACGGCAGCTGGCGCAGCAGCCCCAGCCGCAGCGCCGCGAGGCCTTGCGTGCCCTGCTGCCCGCGCAGCCCCCACAAAAATCCTCTTAAGGAGACACCCTGTGCCTGACATCCACATCCATCGCGAACACCACCTGGGCCTGAAAGAGGCCCGCAAGATCGCCTTCTCCTGGGCCGAGAAGGCCGAGGAAAAATTCGACATGGAATGTGTCTATGAAGAGGGCGACACAGAAGACACGCTCACCTTCACGCGCTCGGGCGTCAAGGGCACGCTGCTCGTGGACGCGCGGCAGTTCGAGATGAAGGCCCAGCTGGGTTTTCTGTTCGGCGCGTTCAAGGACCGCATCGAGGCCGAAATTGGCGAACAGCTCGATGCCCTGCTCAATGCGCCCCACCCCGGCACCAAGAAGCCCGCCGCCGACAAGAAGAAACACGCGGCAGAGGCGGGTGCCGGCAAGCCGGGTACCAAGGCGGCGGCCAAACCTGCGGCCAAGGCCAAGAAGGCGTAGCCGCCAGGGCCCGGACCATGACATCCACCGCCACCGGCACCGCCGCCCACAGCCCGGCGTTCGACACCCTGTCCGCGCTGCTTCACACCCGCTACAGCTGCCGCGCCTTTCTGCCCGAACCCCTGCCGCGCACCACCATGCAAGCCATCCTGGCCACCGCGCAACGCACGGCCTCGTGGTGCAACGCGCAGCCCTGGCAGCTCACCATTGCCAGCGGCGCCACGCTCGAGCGCCTGCGCGGCGCACTGCAGTCGCACATGGCCGCGGCAGCCCCTGCGCCCGACCTGCCCTGGCCCCGCGAATACCGGGGCGTGTACCAGGAGCGGCGGCGTGAATGCGGCTGGGGCCTGTACGAGGCCCTGGGCATCGCCAAGGGCGACCGCGAGGCCTCGGCGCAACAGGCGGCGCAGAACTTCACGATGTTCGGCGCGCCGCATGTGGCCATCGTCAGCAGCGACGAGGCGCTGGGCGTCTATGGCGCGGTGGACTGCGGCGCGTACGTGTCAAGCTTCATGCTGGCCGCGCACAGCCTGGGCGTGGGCTCCATCGCGCAGGCCGCGCTGGCCTCGTACCCCGGCGTGCTGCGCGAGGTGCTGGGCATCGGCGCGGACCGCACCATCGTCTGCGGCATCTCGTTCGGCCTGGCCGACCCCGCGCACCCCGCCAACCACTTTCGCACCACGCGGGCAGACCCTGCCGACAGCGTGGTGTGGCACGACTGACGGGGCGGGCACGTCCTCAGGCCGCCGCGCGCAGCAAGGGGCCGCGCGCGTGCAGCACGCCAAACAGGTTCTTGGGGTCGGACAGTTCGGGGATGAGTTCGATGGGCTGGCCCACCCCCAGTTCGGCTGCGGCATGGCGCATGAACCGCAGCGCGGAAAAATCCTCCAGCGCGAAGCCCACCGAGTCGAACACGGTCACCTGCGCATCGCTGCCGCGGCCCGGCAGGCGGCCCGCCAGCACCTCCCACAACTCGGTCACCGCGAAGTCGGACGGCAGTTGCTGGATATCGCCCTCGATGCGCGTCTGCGGCGCATATTCGACGAACACCTGCGCCTGGCGCAACACGTCGGCATGCAGCTCCGTCTTGCCGGGGCAGTCGCCGCCCACCGCATTGATGTGCATGCCGGGCGCCAGCATGTCCGGCGTGAGGATGGTGGCGTTGGTCTTGTCGGCCGTCACCGTGGTCACGATGTCGGCGCCGCGCACGGCCTCGGCCGCGCTGGCGCAGGCCACGGTGCGCAGGCCGCCGCCCTGCAGGTTGGCCTGCAGCTTGGCGGTGGCGGCCGGGTCGGTGTCGAACAACCGCAGCGTGTCGACGCCCAGCAGGTGGTGGAACGCCAGCGCCTGGAACTCGCTTTGCGCACCGTTGCCGATGAGCGCCATGGTGCGCGCGCCAGGGCGTGCCAGGGCACGTGCGGCCACCGCCGACATGGCGGCCGTGCGCAGCGCCGTGGTGAGCGTGAGCTCGCTCAGCAGCAGGGGCGCCCCCGTGGCCACGTCGGCCAGCACGCCGAACGCCATCACGGTCGACAGGCCCAGCCGGGTGTTGCGCGGGTGGCCGTTGACGTACTTGAAGGCATACGTCTCCCCGTCGGCGATGGGCATGAGCTCGATCACGCCGTCCCGCGAATGGCTGGCCACGCGCGCCGACTTGTCGAACGCCTGCCAGCGCAGGAAATCGGCATGGATGTTGTCGGCGATGCCGCGCAGGCAGGCCTCGATGCCCTTGCGGCGCACCAGGTCGATGACATCGGGCGCGCTGAGGTACAGGGTGGTGAAGGTGTTCTGGGAACGCATGGTGCTTGTCTCCGTAAGGGATGGGACAAGTTTCCCGGAGCGCCGCAGCAATGTGAATCGCCAGAACTGCCGCATATTGCAGGCCGGGTTGGCGAAACGGCAGCGCAAACTGCCCTTCTGCCCAATCCCGCGCACCACCTCTGTCTCAGCCTCTTCTGGCTACACCTGCCCGTTCAGGCGGCGTGCCGCCTCCAGCACCGGCTTCACGTAGCGCTCGTCATAGCGGTGCGCGGGCATGGTCAGCGTGACCGCCGCCGCCAGGCTGCCATCGGCATGGAACACCGGTGCCGAGATTCCGGCGACCTCGTCGAGCCGGTCGCCCACGCTGGCGGCATAGCCATCGGCCCGGATGCGCGCATGCAGCGCGCGGTCCCGCGCGCCCGGCACGCGCCCGGGCGCCGGATCGAACGCCACCAGCACCCGCCCGCCCGTGCCGCGCTCGAGCGGCAGCAGATCGCCCGCGCGGATGTGGTCGCGCACGGGGTGTGGCGAATCCACCCGGAACTGGCACAGGCGCACGTCCCCCTGGCGCACGTGGTAGGCCGCGCTTTCGCCCGTGGCGGCCACCAGATCGCGCAGCACCGGCAGCACCACCCGGTCGAGGGAGAACGCGGCGGCGTACAGCGCATACAGCCGCGCCACCTCGGGGCCCAGGGCGTAGCGACCGTCCGCGAGCCGCTGCACCCATCGTGCATGCTCCAGCGATGCGAGCAGGCGCAGCGCCGTGCTCTTGTGCAGCTGCGTGCGCGCGGCCAGTTCCGCGAGCGGCAGGGCACCGTCGCCCTGCCGGAACGCACCCAGCAGCGTGAGCGCGCGGTCCACGGCCGCCACGCCGCCCGGTGCGGCATCGGCATCGGCCAGGGATTCATGGGCGGATTTGCGGGGCATGCGGGCGCGGGGTGGAAACAGGACGCAGGGGCGGGGGCTTGACGCGAAAGCGCAAACCGTCAATCATTTCAATAGAAAGAACTTCGTTCCATCTATTAGAACGACAACCCTCCGCAGCGTCAAGCCCCGGCGCTCGGCCAGCCCCGCAGGAATCCGCCCATGCCCGTCCCCGACATCCTCATCAGCGAAGTAGGCCCGCGCGACGGCCTGCAGTCCGTGAAGGCCACCATGCCCACGGGTGACAAGCTGCGCTGGATCGACGCGCTCGTGGCGGCGGGCCTGCGCGAGATCGAGGTCGGCTCGTTCGTGCCCGCGCGCCTGCTGCCCCAGATGGCCGACGTGGCCGAGGTGGTGCGCCACGCGCTCACCCACCCCGGCATCACCGTGATGGCCCTGGTACCCAACCTGCGCGGCGCCGAGGCCGCGCTGGCCAGCGGCGTGCACAAGATCACGCTGCCCGTGTCGGCCAGCGCGGCGCATTCACTGGCCAACGTGCGCAAGAGCCCGGAGGCCATGGTGGACGAGCTGCACGCCATCACCCGCCTGCGCGCCGAGACCGCGCCACAGGTGCTGGTGGAAGTGGGCATTTCCACCGCGTTCGGCTGCACGCTGCAGGGCGAGGTGCCCGAGGACGACGTGATCCGCCTGGCCGCCAGTTGCGTGGCGGCGGGCGTGGACGAGGTTGGCCTGTCGGACACCACCGGCATGGCCAACCCCGCGCAGGTGCGGCGCCTGTTCACGCGGCTGCGCAGCGAGATCGGCCCGCGCGCGGGCGCGGCCCACATGCACAACACGCGCGGCCTGGGCCTGGCCAACTGCCTGGCCGCATACGACGTGGGCGTGCGCACCTTCGACGCATCGCTGGGCGGCCTGGGCGGCTGCCCCTATGCGCCCGGAGCCTCCGGCAACGTGGTCACCGAAGACCTGGTGTTCATGTTCGAGGCCATGGGTCTGTCCACGGGTGTGGACCTGCACAAGCTCTTCGCGGCCCGCGTGCCGCTGCAGGCGGGGCTGCCCGGCGAACCGGTCTACGGGATGACGCCCGAGGCGGGCCTGCCCAAGGGCTGGACCCAGGAGACACCACATGCCTGAAAACAACGAGAGCGCCCCAGGCGGCGGCCGGACCGCCCTGCCCTACACCGGCATCCGCGTGGTGGAGTTCACCCACATGGTCATGGGCCCCACCTGCGGCCTGGTGCTGGCCGACCTGGGGGCCGAGGTCATCAAGGTCGAGCCCATCGGCCATGGCCGCGAGGGCGATGCCACGCGCAAGCTGCGCGGGTCGGGGGCGGGCTTCTTCCCGCTGTTCAACCGCAACAAGAAGAGCCTGGCGCTGGACCTGGAAACCCCCGAGGGCAAGGAGGCCGTGCTGCGCCTGATCGCGACGGCCGACATCGTGAGCGAGAACTTCAAGCCCGGCACCATGCAGAAGCTGGGACTGGACTACGCGAGCCTGAAGGCCCTGAACCCGCGCCTCATCTACGTGAGCCACAAGGGCTTTCTACCCGGCCCGTACGACCACCGCACCGCCCTGGATGAAGTGGTGCAGATGATGGGCGGCCTGGCCTACATGACCGGCCGGCCCGGCGACCCGCTGCGCGCGGGCACCAGCGTGAACGACATCATGGGCGGCATGTTCGGCGCGATCGGCGCCATGGCCGCGCTGGCCCAGCGTGAAAAGACCGGGCGCGGCCAGGAGGTGCAGAGCGCGCTGTTCGAGAACAACGTGTTCCTCGTCGCGCAGCACATCATGCAGTTCGCCGTCACCGGCCAGCCTGCGGCCCCCATGCCCGCGCGCATCTCGGCCTGGGCGATCTACGACGTGTTCCAGGTGAAGGACGGCGAGCAGATCTTCCTGGCCGTGGTGAGCGATGGCGCCTGGGCGGTGTTCTGCGATGCCTTCGGCTTTGCCGACCTGAAGGCCGACCCGCGCCTGGCCAGCAACAACGACCGCGTGCGCGAACGCGCCTGGATGATGCCGCTGCTGCGCGAGCGGCTCGCGCCCTACAGCGCCGCGCACCTGGCCGACGTGTTCGAGCGCCACGCCCTGCCCTTTGCGCCCATCACGCGGCCAGAGGACCTGCTCACCGACCCGCACCTGAACGCCACCGGCGCCCTCGCCCCCATGACCCTGCCCGACGGCCGCGCCACCCAGACGGTGCTGCTGCCGCTGGCCATGGACGGCCAGCGCCCCGGCGTGCGCCTCTCGCCGCCCCGGGTGGGTGAGCACAATGCGGAGCTGCTGGCCGAGCTGGGTTACGACGCTATAAAAATTGAAGCACTTGGCGCTTACCCAGCAAGCGGTAGCGCCTGATTTTTCTCTGGTTGCTGAGGACGTGCCAAAAAACAAGCGGCCGAGGCCGCTTGTTTTTGACTCCGCCAGCCCGCCCACCAAGGGGCAGGGCCCAGACCAGTGTCACCGTGGAACCGGCTTTGCCGGGCCACCGGTGGCGTGTCCCCCCTGAGGGGGAAGGCGCGCAGCGCCTCAGGGGGCTACTGGAGTGACGTGATCAGGTCGACATATTGCTGCTTGGCGGCATCCGCTTCAGTGCCCTTGAGCTTTTCCCACGCGTCCCATTTGGCACGGCCCACCATGTCGGAGAAGCTGGGCTTCTTCTCGGTGTTGTCGCCCGCGGTGGCCTGCTTGTACAGCGCGTAGATCTTGAGCAGCGTGGCGTTGTCTGGGCGCTCGCTGAGGTTCTTGGAATTGGCTACGGCGGCTTCGAAGGTGGCGTTCAGGTCGGCCATGTCGGTTGCTCCTTGGATGGAAAACAAAAGAAGGGGAAGGGGGAGGGAAAGAACGGTGTCGGCAAGGGTTTGCTGCGTTGTATCTTACGGGCTGCGCACCGCGCCAAGCGGTGCCATCCATAGAGGCAAGCCCCCAAAAACAACCACAACAGGTGTACATCTGATGGTGACCCGCATCCCAGCCCCCCGCGCCCCGGCCACCGAAGGCGCCGCCAGCCCCCTGCGCAAGGTGCGCGCCCAGGCCCCCGACGTGGCCCGCCGCGCGGCCCAGGCCCTTCCGCCCGCCGCGCGCAAGGCCGCCGGCGTGGTGCAAAAGAACGTGCGCCGTGCCGCCACCGGCATGCTGGGCCTCTCGGGCGAACGCATGAGCAAGGTCGACACGGCCTGGCTGCGCATGGACTCGGCCAGCAACCTGATGATGATCAACGGCGTGTGGACGCTCTCTCCCGGCATCGGCTGGGACGCGCTGTGCGAGCGCGTGCAGCAGCGCCTGCTGCAGTACCCGCGCTTTCGCCAGCGCGTGGTGGAGGACGCGGCCGGGGCCACCTGGGTGGAAGACCGCCAGTTCGACATCGCCGCCCATGTGCTGCGCGAGACGCTGCCCCGCACCCCCGGGCAAAGCATGCAGCGCGCCCTGCAGGACCGCGTGGGCGAGCTGGCCATGCAGCCGCTGGACGCGCGCCGCCCGCTGTGGCAGATGCACCTGATCGAGGACTTCGTGGGCGACGACGGCCAGCCCGGCAGCGCCCTCGTGGTGCGCATCCACCACTGCATCGCGGACGGCATCGCGCTGATCTCGGTGACCATGTCGCTGGTCGATGGCGGTGCCGAGCCCCCCAGGCGCAAGTCCCGTGCGGACAAGGAGGCCGCCACGGCGGAGGACTGGATCGCCGACACGCTCATCAAGCCTTTCACCGGCATGACCGTGAAAGCGCTCGATATGGCCGGCGACAGCGCGGCCAGGTCGCTGCAGATGCTGGGCGACCCCGAGAAGGCGATGCAGAACGGCCTGTCGGGCACCCTGGACATGGCGCGCGTGGCCTACCAGCTGGTGAGCGACGCGGCCGCCCTGGCGCTGATGCCCGACGATTCACCCACGCGCCTGAAGGGCCAGCCCGGCCAGGCCAAGCGCGTGGCGTGGTGCCCGCCCATCCCGCTGGAGGAGGTCAAGGCCATCGGCAAGGCGCTCAACTGCTCGATCAACGACGTGCTGCTGTCCTGCGTGGCCGGCGCCATCGGCGGCTACCTGCGCAGCCAGGGCGACGACCCCACGGGGCAGGAGATCCGCGCCATGATCCCCGTGAACCTGCGCCCCATGGAAGAGGCCTGGAAGCTGGGAAACCGCTTCGGCCTGGTGCCACTGGTGCTGCCCATCGGCATGGCCAACCCGGTGGAGCGCGTGTACGAGGTGCGCAAGCGCATGAATGCGCTCAAGGGCAGCACCCAGCCCATCCTCGCGTTCGCGATGCTCGCCGTGGCGGGCCTGATGATCAAGCCCGCGCAGGACGCGCTGCTCAACCTGTTCGGCCGCAAGACCACGGCGGTCATGACCAATGTGCCGGGGCCCAAGGAGCAGCTCACGCTGTGCGGCGCGCGCGTCACGCAGTGCATGTTCTGGGTGCCGCAGTCGGGGGACATCGGCCTGGGGGTTTCCATCCTGAGCTATGGCGGCGGCGTGCAGTTCGGCGTGATCACCGACACCACGCTGTGCCCCGAGCCGCAGCGCATCATCGACGCGTTCGCGCCCGAGTTCGACCAGCTCTCGCTGCTCACGCTGATGCTGCCCTGGGGCGAATGAAGCGGCACCCTGTGACGCTGCGCGGCCTGGCGGCCCTGGCACGGCGGCCGCGGATGAAGGCCGCCGCACTGCTGGCGGCGCTGTGGGCCGCTGTGCCCCTGGCGCAGGCCGCCGTGCGCGAGGAGCATGCCGAGCGCCCGTACGCCGTGCATGCGGAGCCTGGCGACACGCTGCGCCAGGCGCTGAACGCGGCCACGCCCATCGTCACGGACGGCCAGCGCTTTCACGGCCACACCCGCTGGAACGTGCGCTGGACCTTCCGCTGGGGGCGCGAGGCCTCGTCGGGCGAATGCCGCATCACCGAGGTCACCACACGGCTGCGCACCGAGGTGCAGCTGCCCGAGCTGCGGCGCGCCACGCCGGCGCAGCGGGCGCTGTTCGACCGCTACCTGCCGGCCCTGTCACGCCACGAGCAAGGCCATGTGCAGTTCGGGCGCGACGCCGCCCGCGCCATCGACCAGGGCATTGCGCAGCTGCCCGCCGCGCCGGACTGCGCCACGCTGGAGCGCCAGGCCAACGCGCTGGGCCACCGCCTGCTGCGCGAACACGCCGAGCGCGAGAAGCAATACGACAACGACACGCGCCACGGCGCATCGCAAGGCGCCAGGCTGGAGTGAGCGGATCATCGCCCGGCCTCGGCCAGGCTAGCCCCGCACCGCGCTGCGGAAAGCCGCGGACAGCGCCGTCAGGGCGTCGCGCGGGCGGCCGTCCCTGATGCGGGTGTGCAGCAGCACGGGCAGGCGGGGCAGTGCGGGCAGCGCAAGGCGCGTGCCGACGTCCACCGCGCCCAGGGGCAGCATGCGCGGGGCCAGCGCCGCCACCCCCAGCCCGGCCATCACGGCCGCGGCCACCGCCGCCACGCCGCCGCCCACAAACACCTCGGCCCAGGCCATGCCGGCGGCATCCAGCGACCGCCCCGCCATCGCGCGCACGCCACAGGGCTCGGCCAGCGTGGCCAGGGGAAGGGGTTCGCCCGCGCGGTGCTGCCAGCCGGGGGCCGCGAGCCAGCCGAACTGCTCTTCGGCCAGCAGCTCGCCGTCGCTGCGGCCCACGTGCATGCGGGCCAGCACCGCATCCAGCTCGCGCCGGTCGTAGGCTTGCAGCAGGTCGCCGGACGAGCCGATCCGGATCTCGATCAGGAGCTGCGGGTCCTGCGCGTTCATGCGGGCGATCAGCGCGGGCAGCTCGGGCCCGGCCACGTGGTCGCTGATGCCGATGGTCAGGCGCTGGCGCGCCTGGGCGAACGTGGCGAGCGCGCGGTCGTGCACGGCCAGGAGTTCACGGGCGTGTTCCAGAAAGGCGGCGCCCCGCGCGGACAGCTGCACATACCGGGGCGTGCGCTCGATGAGCCGGCAGCCCAGGCGGGCCTCCAGCCGCTGGAGCTTGAGGCTCATCGCGGCCTGCGCCGTGCCCATGGCCTCGGCGGCGCGCGTGAAGCTGCCCAGCTCGGCAATGCGCACGAAGGCCTCGACGGCATCCAGATCCAGGGATCGCTCAACCATTTGAATTTGATATCTCTGAAATAGATATCCATAGCATATTCATATGGATAGCATTTCGCCAGCTTCTTCTTTTGTTGTTCAAAAAGGATCTTGCGATGCCCCTCATCCACATTGCCATGCGCGCCGGAAAGCCCGCGGCCTACCGCCAGGCGATCTTCGACACGCTGTACCGCGCCCTGCGCGAAACCTTCAACGTGCCCGAGAACGACCAGTTCATGACCATCTCCGAGCACGAGGCCGCGAACTTCCGCTACAGCCCCACCTACCTGGGCGTGGTGCGCAGCGACGACGTGGTGTTCATCCAGATCACCGCCAACAACACGCGCACTCTGGAGCAGAAGAAGGCGCTGTTTGCGCGCATCGCGCAGCTGCTCGGGGAAAGCCCGGGCCTCAGGCCCGAGGATGTGTTCGTGAACATCGTGGAGGTCGCCAAGGAGAACTGGTCCTTCGGGCATGGCCTGGCGCAGTACGCGTAGCCATCCCTTCCACGGCGCTGCGTGCCGTGGGCGGCGGTGAAGGCGGGTCGGCACGGCACCTGCGAACCAGCCGCCGGGCGGGGTGAACGGGCCGCCATGGCGGCCCGCCGCGTTCAGGACGCCGAGCAGGTAAAGCTCTCGGCCTTGGCGGGGTCGCCCATGCCGTTGTAGCGCGGGAACTTGGGGTACTCGCACACCGGGCGCTGGGCCAGGGGGGTGCTGGTGCCGGGGGCAAATTTCGTTGCCACCAGCTTGTCGGGGGCCGCGCCTTTTTCCACCCAGGCGTCCATGGCAGCGAGCAGGTCGATGGAACGCGGCTCGGTGCCCGCCCCGTCCAGGTCATGCCCGTTGGAAGGCGAGGTGACCATGCGCGCAAAGCCCTGCACCTTGCTCGCGCCCAGGCGCTGCTTCACCGTGTCGAAGTATTCCGCCGTGCGGTACACCGACACGCAGGTGTCGCCCAGGCCATACCAGATCAGCAGCTTGCCACCGTTGTCGGCAAAGGCGGAGATGTCCGGGTCGGTACCGTCGATCATCTCGGCCAGCCGCAGATATTTCGCCTGGTACTGGGTCGGGTCGTGCGTCAGGATGCTGGCGTTGGGGTTGCCTTCCACCAGGCGCGCGGCTTCCGTCACGGCCATGTGGTTGAACGAGTCGGGGTTCTCAAAACTGGTACCGAACATGTACGACTGCCAGTCCGAGGTGGACGCGCCGCCCCGGCCGTAGCGCGGATAGCCCACGGCACCGCGCGACAGGGTCACGGGCGTCTTGTGGTCGCTGTAGATGAGGCGGATGGATTCGATCTGCCCGGCCGTCAGGCAGCTGTCGTTGTCGGCGCCCTGGCACAGCAGGTCGGTGGGCACGTAGCTGCATGCCTCGACGTTGCCGATGATGCCGTCCTTCAGGCCATCGAGACCATCACACGCGGCCGTCTCGGCCTTGGCATACAGCGCGATCTTGGCCGGGCTCATCCAGTTCTCGCGGCTCTTGAAGATGTGGCGCAGCACCGTGGGGCCCAGGTTGACCTGGTGCGCCTGCTGGCTGATGGCGGGCTCCATGGCCACCACGCCGTCGTAGTCCTTGGGGTACTTCTGCGTGGAGATCAGACCCGAGCGCCCGCCGTTGGAGTGGCCCATGTGGTAGCGCCGCACGGGGCGCTTGCCGTAGAACTCCGTGGCGATGGTGGTGCCAATCTCCAGCACGAAGTGGTTGGCATCGAACGCATGGTTGCGCAACGCCACATCGCTGTTGCCCCAGGCGAAGCCGCGCACCTGGTGGCCAGAGTCGGAACTGATCTTCACATAGGGATTGGCCGATGGCCCCACGAGCTGCTGGTACCACGGGTCATCGGTCGGAATGAACCCGTCGAACCCACCGCCGCCAATCGTCAGCGTCTTGCCGTTCCACTGCGCCAGCGTGGGCAGCTCCACCGCCCAGTTGATCGTCGACTCGGGCGAGGACACGATCTGGCCGCGCACGATGCAGGCGTCCGGCAGCGTGCCCTCGGCCTTGCGCAACTCGGTGCGCGTGACCTTGGCGCCATGGGGCAAGGCGGTGGAGGTGTAGGCGGCGCAGGCCTCGGCCAGGGGCCTGCTGGCCAGGGGCGCGGGGGCATCGCCGCCGCCGCAGGCCGTCAGCGCCACGGCGGCAAGGGCAGTCAGGGTGCAGGCGGCCCACCGCCCCGGGGGGGCACGGTGGTGGACGCGGCGATGGGGTGCCACGCCGGCAAGGAATGGAATCGGGAACATGCGGGAGTCTCCAGTGATGGTGGTTTTCAGGAGCCCAGGCACTGGCAGCAGCAGCAGGACGGCCGCCACCGCAGCCCTTGTGGCTCCGGTGGGGACGATAGGAAAAGAAGGCACCCTTGCAGCCCCTGCAAATGCAGAGGGCCCGGGAAACTACCGAGCAGGCCTGGCTACCCGTTGCGCAGCGCCGCCACCAGCGCCAGCTTGTTGTTCACCCCCAGCACGGCGTAGGCGGTGCGCAGGTAGGTGCGCACGGTGGCGGGGGTGAGCCCCAGGGTGGCGGCGATGTCCTTGTGGGAACGCCCCTGGGCGTAGAGCATGGCGGCGCTCAGCTCGCGCGGGGCCAGTGGGGACTTCTGGTGGCGCGATGCCATGCTGACAGCCACCAGCGGACCGCAGGGTTCGAGCCGCAAGCGGCAGGATTTGCCCACCAACAGGCTGCAGGGAGCACGTGGCAGGGCCTGCAGAACCTCCAGCGGCACGCGGGTTCCCGTCCAGCCGGGGCACGCCTCGCCCAGCGCCATGCTGATGCGCAGGCCCGCAAACAGCAGCTCTCCCGAGGGCTCCGCCAGCGCAAAACTGTCCCAGGGGCGGCTGGCGGACTCGCTCTGCAGCCGCTGCAGCACGTGGTGCCAGTGCTGCAGCAGATGCACCACAAATTCGCCAAACAGCACGGTCTCTTCGTCGGTGAATTCCGAACGCGCCTGCGGGCGGTACACCGAGACAAAAAACATCAGCCCACTGTGGGGCAGCTCGGCGGTGAGGGCCATGCAGTGGTACAGGCCATGGCGCTGGCTGAACGCCACCACCTCGGGGTGTTCCACGATATCGCCCACCACATCGCGCTCGCGGATCACCACGCCCAGCCGGGTCATGGACTGGCGCGCGAACTCGTCCACCGCGGACAGTTCGTTCCATTCCTGCGCAAAGCTCTGGCTCAGGCCGATGCTGCCATGCAGCCAGTTGCGCGGACCGGTGTGCACATCGCCGGCCGACACCTCGCCCCACCAGGCCGCGTCGAAGGGGACCAGCTCCCGCAGCGTCTGCAAGGCCTGGTGCAGCATGTCCTGCGGCGGCGCTTGCTGCGCCCCCCGCGCCAGCGCGAGCAGGCTGCGGCTGAGCGCCCGCAAGGCATCGGCGGGGCCGCGCCCGCCCGTTGGCCCGCCCGTTGCGGAAGGGGGCATGCTCATCGGCATACCGCCGGGGCGTCTTGCGCTGCGCGAAGCGCGTCGTCTGCGTGGGCCATGGCGCCAGTCTCCTGTTTTTTCAGGCGATGGTAGCGGCCACGCACGGGCCGCCACCCCAAGCCCCCCCCGAGGCGGCGGCAGGTGCGTGCGCAGCCCGCTACGCGGCTGCAGCCCGCGCCGGCGCAAATGCTATCATTTTTATAGCTTTCTGCGCTTATTCACAAAGCGCCAGCGGCCAATTCCATTCCATTCAGCGGGCCAGCCCATCCACCGCCTGGAACATCGACTGCCGCGCCTGGCTGATGATCTGGCCCTTCCATTCATCGGTGTCGGTGTAGAACGCCGCCAGCATCTGCGCCTTGATCTGCGCGGCCTTGTCGGCGGGGGTGCCGGGGTGCAGGTTGAGCCACTGTTCGGCGCGAATCGCGTTCATCACATCGAGCACGGGCACGGTACCGTATTCCATGGCGATGCCGGTGTACTCGGCATGCGGGCATTCGTCGTAGATCGAGGTCCACATGAGGCCGGTGAGGAAGGCCGAGGTGGACGAGCCGTCATAGATGGAGGTGACCGGCGTGGCGCCGCCGCCATCCCACCAGGCGCGTGCGCGCGCCACGGCCACATCGTCGTCGTTGCCGGCGTAGATGCGCTCGCCATGGCCGCTGGGGCCCAGGCCCGTGTGCAGGTCGATCCACGCGATGTGCGACGCGCCCGCGCCATGCTGGCGCAGCACCTGGCGCAGCGTGCGGTTGCTCCAGGTGGGCTCGGTGCCGCCAAAGAACAGGCCTTGCGGAAACTCGTGCTGGCCCCGCGAGATGGCGGCCTGCCAGGCCGCCTCGCCCTTGGTGCCGATGTACTGCTGCACGGCGGCGGCATTCTCGGGCAACGGGGGCCACGCCTCGGGCAGCAGCAGCGGCTGGACTTCGCGGTAGGCCTCGTTCACGGGCAGGGGCTTTGAAAAGTCCTGGAAGTTGCGGTTCAGGTCCACGTTCTCGTGGGTGAAGCGGCGCACGTGCGAAAAACCATAGGGGTTGAGCGCGTGGATGTAGAGCGTGGCCACGCCGGCCGCGCGCGCCTTGTCGCGCCACTCCTGGTCGTGCAGCGCAAACACCTGCACGCCGCTGCCGCAGTAGCCTTCCACGCCGTGGCAGGCGCTGCTCACGATGAGCAGCCTGGTCGCATCGGCCGGGCCGTCGCGCACCACGTCCATGGCCAGGTCTTCGCCATCGCGCCCTTTGAGCGGGTGGGCGTGCGATTCGATGGGCAGGCCCGCAGCGGCCGCGGCCTCCAGAAATTTCTTGCGGGCCTGGGCGTAGCTGGGCGAAAAGGCGCGGGCGATGCCGATCATGGGCGGTGGCTTTCGTGGGTGGGTTGGAAACAAGAGAAAAGAAAGCCCGGGCACGCAGGGGGCCCGGGGCGTCAGGACAGCCAAGAAGCCGGCGTCAGGCCGCCGTTGGCTGCGCCAGCCACTCCTCGGCCAGCTTGACCCAGTAGGTGGCGCCCAGCGGGATCAGGTCGTCGTTGAAGTCGTAGCTCGGGTTGTGCAGCGTGCAGGGCCCGCCGCCATGGCCCATCTCGCGGTGCGCGCCGTCGCCATTGGCGATGAAGCAGTAGGCACCGGGCTTGGCCTGCAGCATGAAGGCGAAGTCTTCCGCGCCCATGGTGGGCTCCTGCACCAGCACATTGGCCTCGCCCACGATGCCGGCCATCACCTTGCGCGCAAAGTCGGCCTCGGCCGGCGAGTTCACGGTGGGCGGGTAGTTGCGGTGGAAGTGGAATTCGCAGGTGGCGTCGTGCGCGGCGCAGGTGTGCTCGGCGACCTGCTTCATGCGCTTTTCGATCAGGTCCAGCACCTCGATGGAGAACGTGCGCACCGTGCCCTGCAGCTCGCAGCTGTCGGGCACCACGTTGGTGGCCTCGCCCGCGTGCACCATCGTCACCGAGATCACGCCCGCGTCCACGGGCTTCTTGTTGCGGCTGATGATGGTCTGGAAGGCCTGCACCATCTGGCAGGCGATCGGCACCGGGTCGATGCCGTTGTGCGGCAGCGCCGCATGGCTGCCCTTGCCGCGGATGGTGATCTTGAATTCGTTGCTGGACGCCATCACCGGGCCGGGGCTCACCGCGAACTGGCCCACGGGCATGCCAGGCCAGTTGTGCATGCCGTACACGGCCTGCATGGGGAACTGCTCGAACAGGCCGTCGGTGATCATCTCGCGCGCACCGCCGCCGCCCTCTTCGGCCGGCTGGAAGATCAGGTACACGGTGCCGTCGAAATTGCGGTGCCTGGCGAAATGCTGCGCCGCGGCCAGCAGCATGGCCACATGGCCGTCATGGCCGCAGGCGTGCATCTTGCCCTGGTGCTTGCTGGCGTGGGCAAAGGTGTTGAACTCCTGCATGGGCAGGGCGTCCATGTCGGCGCGCAGGCCGATGGCCCGTCCGCTGGCGCCGCCGTCGCGGCCCTTGACGATGCCGACCACGCCCGTGGTGCCCAGGCCACGGTGGATGGGAATGCCCCATTCGGTGAGCTTTTGCGCCACCACATCGGCGGTGCGCACCTCTTCGAAGCACAGCTCGGGATGCGCGTGAATGTCCCGGCGCACGGCGGCAATACTGGCCGCCTGCGTGACGATGGAATCAATAACGTTCATGATATGTATCCTTACGATCTCACAGTCTAGCCCGCTGGCCTGCCCTGCGCCACCCGGGGTTTATTTGCACTGCAACATGAAGCTCTCCCCACACGCCCTCGAACTCGCGCAAACCCTGGTGCGCATGAACACCGTCAGCCACAACTCCAACCTGGAGCTGATCCATTTCATCCGCGACCACCTCGCCCGGCTGGGCGTGAAAAGCCGGCTGACCTTCAACGAGGACAAGACCAAGGCCAACCTGTTCGCCACCCTGGGCGAAGGCAAGCCGGCCGGCGTGATCCTTTCGGGCCACACGGACACCGTGCCGTGGGATGGGCAGGAATGGACGATGGACCCGCTGAGCGCGCGCGTCCTGGACGGCCCCGAGGGTCCGAGCCTGTATGGCCGGGGCAGCGCCGACATGAAGGCCTTCATCGGCATCGCCGTGTCGCAGGCCGAGCAGTTCCTCCACAGCAACGCGCCCTTCGCCGTGCACCTGGCCTTCAGCTATGAGGAAGAGATCGGCTGCTTCGGCGTCAAGGAACTGATCGCCGACCTGCGCGAAGCGAACATCAAGCCGCTGGCCTGCATCGTGGGCGAACCCACCAGCATGGTGCCCGCCATCGCCCACAAGGGCGTGTACCGCTACAAGTGCTGCGTGCGCGGCAAGGAGGCGCACTCGTCGCTCACGCCCCATTCGGTCAACGCCATCGAGATGGCGGCCCGCGTGGTCGGCCGCCTGCGCGACATGGGCGAGGGTTTCGAGCGCGAGGAGCCCCGCTTCGAGGGCTTCGACGTGCCGTTCTCGACCACCAGCGTGGGCCAGTTCCACGGCGGCATCGCCGACAACGTGGTGCCGCGCGATGCCGAGTTCCGCTATGAATTCCGCGACCTGCCCACGGCCAACGCCGCGCAGATGCAGTCCGAGGTGGTGGCGTATGCGAAATCTCTGGAGCCGCGCATGAAGCAGGTGGCGCCGGCGGCCGGCTTCTCGTTCGAAACCATCTGCGAGATCCCGAGCTTCCTGGGCAGCAAGGACGACCCGGTGACGCGCCTGGCGCAGACCCTGTCGGGCGAGAAGAGCACCACCCTCGTCGCCTTCGGCACCGAGGCCGGCCTGTTCAAGAACGCCGGCATCTCCACCGTGGTCTGCGGCCCCGGCAGCATCCGCCAGGCGCACCAGCCGGACGAGTATGTGAGCCTGGAACAGCTGGCGCGCTGCGAGGCGTTCATGCAGGGGCTGGCGCGCACCACCTCGATCGACTAGCCAAGTCCTGCAAAGCCTCTGGCCAACGCAATCCCCACGCGGGCTGCAACTGGCGCCCCCCAGACCAGTGCCACCGTGGAACTGGCTCCGCCAGGCCACGGGTGGCGTCCCCCTCTGGGGGAAGACGCGAAGCGGCTCAGGGGGATATCAAGTCCTCACGCGTCCGTCCCCCGTCAGCATCGACATCTCGACAAACTTCGACGCCGCGTGGCTGGTGGCGCTGAACGACACCGGAAACCCCGAGATCACCTGGTTGCCGATCGCCTCGGTGCCGGCGATGAAGCTCTCGCGCGTGAGCTTGCCACTGCCTTGCGCCTGCCGCAGGCCCTCGGTGAAGATGCGGGCGGCCAGGTAGCCTTCCATGCTGGAATAGTTGGGCTGCACCTTGTCGCCCCCCTTCTTGATGGCCTCCAGGAATTCGCGCGTGATCTGGCGCGAGGGCTGGTAGGGCGAGGGCACGACCTGCGAGACCACCACGCCCGCGCCGTCCTTGCCCAGCTCGTCGGCCAGGGCCTGCGTGCCCACGAACGACACGTTGTAGAACGTGCCGCCGTACCCCGCCTTGCGCGCCGCGCGCACGAAGGCCGCGCTGCCCGCATAGGCGGCGATCTGCACCACGGCGTCGGGCTGGGCGGACACCAGCTTGTCCACGGCGGCCTTCACATCGGTGGAATTGCGCTCCACCGTGGCCGTGGCCACCGCCGCGAGCTTGAGCTCGGCCAGTGCCCGGTTCACGCCGTCGAGCCCGGCCTTGCCGTAGGCGTCGTTCTGGTAGAACACGGCGATCTTCTTGAGCCCGAGGTTGGTGAGCTGGCGCACGATGAGCGCGGTCTCGTCGTAGTAGGACGCGCGCACATGGAAGATGAGCCGGTTGAATGGCTGGCGCAGCGCCTCGGCCCCGGTGAAGGGGCCGAAGAACGGCACCTTCTCCCGGGTGAACAGGGGCAGCGCGGCCAGGCTGGTGGGGGTGCCGATGTAGCCGAACAGGGCGAACACCTCGTCGGCGATGAGTTTCCTGGTGTTTTCGGCGCAGCGGTCGGGCTCATAGCCATCGTCCATGGTGCGGATCTCCACCATGCGCCGGCCCACGCCGCCCTGGGCGTTGAGCTGGTCGAAAAAGAGCTTGGCCCCCAGGTTGAACTGCACGCCCAGCTGCGCCGCCGGGCCGGTGAAGGCAGCCGACTGGCCCAGCACGATGCGGCCTTCGCCCTGGGCACCCGCCCTCTGGAAGCCCCCCAGCGCGGCCGCACCCAGGCCGATGAAAAACTGTCTGCGCCCCAATGCCATTTGCTTCATGGTGAAATCCCTCTTCCTGTCAACACAACGAGGCTGACCCCTCGATGCTGCCGGTGAGCAGCCTGCTGGGGAAGCGATGCGCAATTTGATAGATGTTGGTTAGATATGCACGCCGTTTCCAACCCTCTGGCAGTTTAACGACCACCCCACATATGTCCACGCCTTCCGCCACCATTTCTCCGCCAGCTGTCCCCGTCCAGGTGCGTGGCGCCTGCCCGCACGATTGCCCCGACACCTGCGCCCTGATCACCACCGTGGACGACAACGGCCTGGCCACCCGCGTGCAGGGCAATCCCGACCACCGCCACACCGACGGCGCGCTGTGCGCCAAGGTGAGCAAGTACACCGAGCGCAGCTACCACCCCGAGCGCGTGCTCACTCCGCTCAAGCGCACGGGCCCCAAGGGCAGCGGCCAGTTCGCGCCTGTCAGCTGGGACGAGGCCCTGGACGACATCGCCCATCGCCTGCAGTCCATCGCCGCGCGCGACCCCGAGGCCGTGCTGCCCTACAGCTACGCCGGCACCATGGGCATGGTGCAGGGCGAGAGCATGGACCGCCGCTTCTTCCACAAGCTCGGTGCATCGCTGCTCGACCGCACCATCTGCGCATCCGCCGGGGCCGAAGCGCTGACGCAGACCCTGGGCGGCAAGGTGGGCATGAAAGTGGAGTTCTTCGCCGAATCGCAGCTCATCCTGATCTGGGGCAGCAACTCCATCGGCAGCAACCTGCATTTCTGGCGCTACGCGCAGCAGGCCAAGAGGAATGGCGCCCGGCTGGTGTGCATCGACCCGCGCAAGAGCGAGACAGCCGACAAATGCCACGAGCACATCGCCCTGCGCCCGGGCACCGATGCCGCGCTGGCCCTGGCGCTGATGCACGAGCTGATCGCCCACGACTGGCTGGACCACGACTACATCGCGCGCCACACGCTGGGCTGGGACCCGCTGCGCGAGCGCGCCCTGCAGTGGCCGCCCGAGCGCGCCGCCGAGATCTGCGGCATTCCGGTCGAGCAGATCCGCCAGCTGGCCCGGGACTACGGCACCACAAAGCCCGCCGCCATCCGCCTGAACTACGGCATGCAGCGCGTGCGCGGCGGCGGCAACGCGGTGCGCGCCGTGGCCTGCCTGCCCGCCCTCACCGGCGCCTGGCGCCACCGCGCGGGCGGCATGCTGCTGTCCAGCTCCGGCCAGTTCCCGGCGCAGCGCGCGGTGCTGCAGCGGCCCGACCTGATGCCCCAGGCGGCCTCAGGGCGCGTGCCCCGCACCATCAACATGACGACCATCGGCGACGACCTGCTGCGCGAGGCATCGCCCGCCTTCGGCCCGAAGGTCGAGGCCGTGGTGGTCTACAACAGCAACCCCGTGGCGGTGGCCCCGGACTCGGGCAAGGTGGTGCGCGGCTTTGCGCGCGAAGACCTGTTCACCGTGGTGCTGGAGCACTTCAAGACCGACACCGCCGACTACGCGGACTACATCCTGCCCGCCACCACGCAGCTCGAACACTGGGATGTGCACCTGTCCTACGGCCACACCGACGTGGTGCTCAACCGCCCCGCCATCCAGCCCTTGGGCGAGGCCCGCAGCAACGCGCAGATCTTCCGCGATCTGGCCGCGCGCATGGGCTTTGCCGAGCCCTGCTTTGCCGACACCGACGAGGCGCTGTGCCGCCAGGCCTTTGGCGACGCGGTGGACTACGCGCTGCTCGAATCCCAGGGCTTTGCCACCTTGGCCATTCCCGACGCGCTGTTTGCCGAGGGCAACTTCCCGTCACCGTCGGGCAAGTGCGAGTTCTACAGCGCCCGCCTGGCCGCCCAGGGCCTGGACGGCCTGCCCGACCACCTGCCCAATTACGAGCTGCAGGGCACCGACGCACGCTACCCCCTGGCGATGATCTCGCCGCCCGCGCGCAACTTTTTGAACTCCACCTTCGTGAACGTGACGAGCCTGCGCAACATCGAAGGCCGCCCGATCCTGGAGATCCACCCCGACGACGCCGAAGCCCGCGGCATCGCCAACGACGCCGTGGTGCGCGTGTTCAACGACCGTGGCAGCTACCAGTGCCACGCCACCGTCTCCCGCCGCGCACGGCCCGGCGTGGTCAACGGCCTGGGCATCTGGTGGCGCAAGCTGGGGCTTGACGGCACCAACGTGAACGAGGTCACCAGCCAGGCCCTCACGGACCTGGGCCGCGCGCCGACGTTTTATGACTGCTTGGTGGAGGTGGAGGCTGTGGAGGCAGCGGCAATAGCAGGCTGACCGCGCTCTGCCAGACACGCAGAATGCTCATGTTTTGATAGCTAATGGCGCTTATTGGACAGGCGCCAGTAGCTATTTTCACTAAAAACCACCTCTCACTGTGCCTGCATGGCATGGGTGCGGCCTGCGTCCCCCGCAGTCAACGCCAGAAAGTGATGCACCACGGGCCGCTCCGCTCCCTGGTGAAACCGCAGCGCCTCCGCCTGCAGGTCCGCGTCCGCCTTGGACACGCGGTGGTGCTGGCGCAGGTGCTCGGCCCAGGATTCGACCAGGAACCATTCGATGACCCGGCCCGGCTCGCCGGTGTGTTCGGCCACGCCCCAGGCGTAGGCACCGTCGCGGCGGCGCTCCTGGGACAAGCGCTGCATGGCCTGCAGGAAGGCGGGCAGGTCGGGCTTGGCGATGCGGTATTCGATCTGCACCATCACCGGGCCCCGGTCGTGCGCCACGGGCTCCGCCAGCAGGGGCTCGGGCCAGTGGTTCGAGGGCTGCAGGTCGGCCTCGCCGGTGGGCAGCTTCACGCGGTGAAAGATGAGCGACGCCACGACCAGCCCGGCCGCGCCCACCAACAGCGTGACCGGCAAACCGGCCTGCCCCGCGATGAGACCCCAGCCCAGGCTGCCGGCGGCCATCGCGCCGTTGAAGACCATGAGGTAGATGGCCAGGCCCCGACCGCGCACCCAGTTGGGCAGCACGGCCTGGGCCACGCCGTTGAGCGTGGTCAGCGCGATGATCCAGCCCAGGCCCAGCACCAGCATCAGCGCCACGGCGGCCCACTGGGGCGGGGCCACGGTCAGCACGCCCATGACGGCGGCGGTGAGCAGCGAGGCCAGCAGCACCAGGCCATCAGTGTCCAGCCGCTGGCGCAAGCGGGGCAGCAGCACGGCGCCCAGGATGGCGCCCGCGCCCACGGCGCCCAGCATCACGCCGTAGAAACCGGCCGTGCCACCCAGCATGCGGCGCGCCACCAGCGGAAGCAGCGCCCAGACGGAGCTGGCGAACAGGAAGAACACGGCCGCGCGCAGCAGCACCACGTGCAGCTCGCGGCTGGCGCGGGCGTAGCGCACGCCGGCACGGAAGGCGCCGAAGAACTGCTCGTTCAGGCCTGAGGCCTCGGCCTTCGGGCGCTTCCACCACAGCAGCGCGGCGATCACGAACACATAGCTCAGCACGTCCAGGCCGTAGGCCATGGCCGCGCCGAAGCTGGCCAGCAGCAGGCCGCCCGCCGCAGGGCCGATGGCGCGCGCGATGTTGATGCCCAGTGAGTTGAGCGCCACGGCGCTCTTGAGCTCGCTGCGCGGCACCAGCTCGGGCACGATGGACTGCCACGTGGGGCCCATGAGCGCGGCACCGATGCCGCCCACGAAGGTCAGCGCCACCAGCCACTCCACCGTCAGCGTGTGGGTGTTGGCCAGGATGAGCAGCGTTCCGCTGACGGCCGCCAGCAGCACCTGCACGCCGATGAGGAAGCGGCGGCGGTCCAGGATGTCCGACAGCACGCCCGCAGGGATGGCGAGCAGAAAGACGGGCAGCGTGGCGGCCGTCTGGATCAGCGCGACAGCGGTGGGGCTGGACGAGAGCTCGGTCACCATCCAGGCGCTGGCCACGTCGCGCATGAAGCTGCCGATGTTGCCCAGCACGGTGGCGGCCCAGAGCACCGCGAAGACGGGGATGGCCAGGGGAGCGAAGCTGCCGGAAGCCGCCGGAGCAGCCGATGCCGGCGCGGACGCTGCAGCAGCAGGGGTGTGGTGGTGGTGATGATCGTGTTGGTTATCCGGCATGGCGGCCTCCGAGGTCGTGCCAGGCGACGAGCAGCATGCCGCCCACCAGGCCCCAGTGTTCAAAAAATGCGTTGGCGCTGCGCTGCCGATCGGCGGGCGGTGCAGCCCAGAAGCGGTCCACCAGCAAAGCGGCGAGCACGGTGAAGCCCGCCAGGGCCAGCGCCCCGAGCCAGCGGTACCAGCCCGACAGGATGAGCGCCGAGGCCGAGAGCTGCAGCACCAGCGTGGCGGCGGCGATGGGCGCGGCGGGTGCCAAGCCGAGCGAGCGCACCTCGGCCGCGGAACCGGCAAAGTTGCGGGCCTTGCCGATGCCGCCCTGCAGGTAGGCGGCGCACAGGCACAGCAGCGCCAGCGTCTGCACCCAGGGAGCGGTGGCGGCGGTGTGCAATGCGTGCTGCACCGTCACACCGCCCAGCAGGCGCAGCCGAGCGCACCCCAGAAGCCCTGCAGGTCGGACACCGGCAGCTTGCTGCTCCAGGCCGTGGCGTGGGCGTGGCCGTGCAGGTTGCAGTTGCTGGCGCAACCGCAGTTCGCGGCAGCGTTGCGCAGCACGGCCTGCAGCGGCGCGCCGTCCGGCCCGCCCTGAGCGCCCCAGGCGCCATAGCCGCCGAAGGTGCGCACGGGCGACCAGTTGGGCATGGCGGGCGGCGGGGCCGCGTCGTCGAAGCGCGCGAAATCGCCCGCGCCATAGACCACCTTGCCGCCCACCACGGTGAGCAGGGCGGTGGTGTCGGCGATGTCGGATTCGGGGCAGGCAAAGAAGTCTCGGTCGGGCACGACGAGGTCGGCCAGCTGGCCCGCTTCGATGCGGCCCTTCTTGCCCTGCTCGTTGCTGAACCAGGTGACGTTCTCGGTCCACATGCGCAGGGCCTGGTCGCGGGTAAGGCAGTTGCGCTGCGGCGTGAGCTGCAGGCCGCCCACCGTCTTGCCGGTGACGAGCCAGGACAGCGACACCCAGGGGTTGTAGCTGGCCACGCGGGTGGCGTCGGTGCCGGCGGACACGTTGACGCCCTTCTCCAGCATGCGCTTGACCGGGGGCGTGGCCTCGGCCGCCGCGGCGCCGTAGCGCTCGACGAAGTACTCGCCCTGGTAGGCCATGCGGTGCTGCACGGCCACGCCGCCGCCCAGGGCGGCGATGCGGTCGATGGACTTTTCCGAAATGGTCTCGGCGTGGTCGAAGAACCAGTTCAGGCCGGCCAGCGGTGTGTCCTGGTTGACCTTTTCGAACACGTTGAGCGCGCGCTCGATGGTCTCGTCGTAGGTGGCGTGCATGCGCCAGGGCCAGCGGTTCTGCGCGAGGATGCGCACCACCTCTTCCAGCTCGCCTTCCATGCCGGGCGCGAGCTCGGGCTGGGGCTGGCGGAAGTCCTCGAAGTCGGCGGCGGAGAACACCAGCATCTCGCCCGCGCCGTTGTGGCGAAAGTAGTCCGTGCCCTGCTTGTACTGCGAGGTGGCCGTCCAGTTCAGGAAGTCTTCTTTCTCGTGCTGGGGCTTTTGCGTGAACAGGTTGTAGGCCAGGCGGATGGTGAGCTGGTCGGCATCGGCCAGCTCCTGGATCACGTCGTAGTCATCCGGATAGTTCTGCATGCCGCCGCCCGCGTCGATGGCGCCGGTCACGCCCAGGCGGTTGAGCTCGCGCATGAAGTGGCGCGTGGAGTTGACCTGGTAGTCGTGCGGCAGCTTGGGGCCCTTGGCCAGCGTGGCATACAGGATGGCCGCGTTGGGCTTGGCCAGCAGCAGGCCCGTGGGGTTGCCCGCGCTGTCGCGCACGATCTCGCCACCGGGTGGTGCGGGCGTGTCCTTGCCGTAGCCCACGGCGCGAAGGGCGGCTCCGTTGAGCAGCGCGCGGTCGTACAGGTGCAGGATGAACACCGGGGTGTCGGGCGCCACGGCGTTCAGCTCGGCCAGCGTGGGCAGGCGCCTTTCCACGAACTGGTGTTCGGTGAAGCCGCCCACCACGCGCACCCACTGCGGCGCGGGCGTCACCGCCACCTGGGCTTGGAGCATGGCCATGGCGTCGGCCAGGCTGCGCACCCCGTCCCACCGCAGCTCCATGTTGAAGTTGAGGCCGCCGCGGATGATGTGCAGGTGGTTGTCGATGAGCCCCGGCAGCACGCTGCGCCCGCCCAGGTCGATGACCCGCGTCTGCGGGCCGGCGAGCGCCATCACCTCGCGGTCGTCACCCACCTTGGTGAAGCGCCCTTGCGCAATGGCGACCGCACTGGCCGTGGGGTTGGCGCGGTCCAGCGTGGTGAAGCGGCCGTTGCGCAGGATGAGGTCGGGGGTGATGGCGGGTTGGGTCATGATGTTCAGGCCTTCAAGAATTTCAGCAATGGCAGAGCGCAAAAAGGGTGCAGTGGCCGTAGCGAGCGGCCCTAGCCTGCATCGAGGACCGCAGCCGTACAAGCGTACGGCGAGAACCGCAGGTGCGGGATCGGGTCGCGCAGTAGGCCAATGCACCCTTTTTTAGCCTTCGTGGGCGTTGAACATGGTCTTGGCGTAGGTGATGCCCAGGCCATAGCCCCCGCCGAACTTCTTGGCGATGCCCGTCGTCATGTCGTACGTCTCGCCCCGCGCCCAGTCGCGCTGCAGCTCCAGCAGGTACTGCAGGGCCGTGATGGGCCGCGCGCCGGCCTGCACCATGCGCTCCATGGCGCGGTTGTGGGCTTCGGCCGAGATGTCACCGCTGGCGTCGGCGATCACATACACCTCGAAGCCCTGGTCCAGCGCCGACAGCGCCGGGCCCACGATGCACACGCTGGTCCACAGGCCGGCCAGCACGATGCGCGGCTTGCCGATGGCGTTGACACGGGCGATCACGGCCTCGTCCTCCCAGGTGTTCATGGAGGTGCGGTCCAGCAGCGCCTGGCCGGGGAACGGTGCGGTCACTTCCTCGAACATGGGGCCGCTGAAGCTCTTTTCGGCCACGGTGGTGAGGATGGTGTCCACGCCAAACCCGGCGGCCGCGCTGGCCACCAGGCCGGCGTTGGAGCGCAGCGTGATCGCATCGATGGAGTGCGTGGCAAAGGCCATCTGCGACTGGAAGTCGATCATGACCAGGGTGTGGTCGTCGGCGTTCAGCAGCGTGGCGCCGGGCTTGGCGTAGGCGGTGGTGCTGGCAGTCGTGGTGTTGACGTGGGTCATGGTGAACTCCCTGGAAATTGAAGATGAAGTCGTCGAGAAGAAGAACAAAAACGAGACAAGGCAATGCGGCGGGCCGGGGCGCAAGGGATGGGCGGCATCGCCCACCCACCCGCGCCTCAGGGCGCGCCATCCGCTCAGTGCGGCATCGAGGGCAGCTCGTTGGGCCGCAGGTCGAACACCAGAACCTCGGCGCCTTCGCCGTGGGCAAAGCGCAGGGCCCCGGCGTCGCGGATGCGGGCGCCGTCGCCTTCGGACAGCCGCTCGCCGTTCACCTCCAGGCTGCCGCGGGCCACGTGCACATACACGTTGCGGCCCGGGCCCACGTCCAGATCGGCCGACTCTTCGCTGCCGTCGAACAAGCCGGCATAGACCCGGGCGTCCTGGTGCACGGCCAGCGATCCGTCGGCCCCTTCGGGCGAGATGATCTGGCGCAGACGGCCGCGCTTGTCGGCCTCGCTGAAGTGCACCTGCTGATAGCGGGGTGCGGCGCCGCGGGCACCGGGCACGATCCAGATCTGCAGGAAGTGCACGGGCTCAACGCCCGAGTGGTTGAACTCGCTGTGGCGCACGCCGGTGCCGGCGCTCATCATCTGCACGTCGCCAGGGCGGATGACCGAGCCGGTGCCCATGGAGTCCTTGTGCTCCAGCGCGCCTTCCAGCACGTACGAGAAGATTTCCATGTCGCGGTGCGGATGGGTGCCGAAGCCCTTGCCGGGAGCCACGCGGTCGTCGTTGATGACCAGCAGGTCGGAAAAACCTTGCTGGTTGGCGTCGTGGTAGTGGCCGAACGAGAAGGTGTGGCGCGAATGGAGCCAGCCGTGGTTGGCGTTGCCGCGGTGTTGGGCTTTGCGGATGTCGAGCATGGTGTCTTCCTTTCGATGTCTGTCGATGAATTTCACACTGGGCGCACGGTTTGAAATCTGCTGGATTTCATGGGGCATCAGTGCTGCGATGGATGAAGTATCCGGCGCGTGGCAGGGCATCAGGTTGAAAGGTTTGGCCATCCATCATCGATAATTTCGATGATTGAAATTCCGGGCCTTTTGCCATGCTGAAACTCTCCCTCGAAGCCATCGAACTGGTGGATGCGATTGCCCGCTACGGCTCGTTCGCGGGCGCCTCGGGGCGGCTGCACAAGGTGCCGTCCACCATCTCCTATGCCGTGGGCAAGCTCGAGGAGCAACTGGGCCTGGCCCTGTTCACCCGCAACGGGCCGCGCGTGGCGCTCACGCCCGCGGGGCACGAGCTGCTCAAGGAGGGCCGCTGGCTGCTGGCCTCGGCGCGGCAGCTCGAATCGCGCCTGCGTCAGATCGCCACCGGGTTCGAGTCCGAGCTGCGGCTGGTGCACGACTCGCTGATACCCACCAGTGCGTTCAGCGACGACATCGCGGCCTTTGAGGGGCTGGACTGCGGCACGCGCCTGCGCATCGGCTGCGAGGCCCTGACCGGCACCTGGGAGGCGCTGCGCGACGGGCGCGCCGACATCATCGTGGCGGCGGGCGAAGGCCCCGCCGGCGGCGGCTACAAGGCCGTGGCGGTGGGCAGCCTGGACTTCGTGTTCTGCGTGACCGCGTCGCACCCGCTGGCGCGCCTGGGCCGGCCGCTCACGCGCAGCGACCTGCTGGAGCACACGGCCGTGGTGGTGGGCGACGGGGCGCGCACGCTGTCGGACCGCACGGTGGGCCTGCTGTCGGGCCAGCGGCGCATCACCGTGCCGTCGATGCAGGCCAAGATCGCCTGCCAGGCCGCCGGGCTGGGCCACGGCTTCGTGCCGCGCGCCTGCGTGCGGGTGGAGCTGGAAAACGGCATCCTGGTGGAGGTGCCGGTGGAAGAGCCCCGCGCCGATGAGACCTTCTGGCTGGCCTGGAAGCCCGAGCACCGGGGCGAGGCACTCAAGTGGTGGTGCGAGCGCCTAGCCCGGCCGCTGCTGCCCGGAATCCTGCCGTACTAGCGGGCCCGGCGGAAGCCGGCACTACACTTTTGATAGCTGTTTGCGCTTGCCAGACAAGCGGTAGGCAGCTTTTTTATCTTGATAATTCAGACTCAGCGCCACTGCTGCGCGAAGAACTGCACCACCTGCGCCTCCAGCACCGCGTGGTAGGCCACGCGGTCGAAGCCCGCCGGGTTGGCGGCGGCGTCGCCCGCGTCGGACGGCAGGCTCTGGCTGGGCTGGGCCATGAAGGCGAAGTGGCCGGCACCCGGCACGGTGTCCGCCCGCGCGGTGGCCAGATTCGCGGCCACCAGCCCGCCGTGGTACTTGCCTGTGAGCACGGCGTCCTGCTCGGCCACGCGCAGCAGCACCGGCACGGTCACGGCTTTGAGGCTCTCGGGGGTGAACACCACGGCCATGGGCGCCAGGGCGACGATGGCGCGGATGCGCGGGTCGGGCACGGAGACCAGGGCGCCGTCGGGCACCACGTTGGCGGGCATGGCCGTGTTGGCAGCGGCGACCGGCTGCAGCGCCTTGGGGCCCTGGGCCAGGCCGCAGAAGCCGGGGTCGTCCTGCACGCTGCGGCAGTGCTGCGCGGCGCGGGCGGGCTCGGCCTGGGCGCCGGCCAGGGCCAGCACGGTGTAGCCGCCGGCCGAGTGGCCCAGTGCGCCGATGCGGCCGGCCGAAATGCGAGGCCCCCACTCGGGGCTGGCCAGCAGCGCGTCGAGCACGCGGCTGACCTGCCGGGGGCGCTCGCCGAAGTAGCGGCCCGAGGTGATCATGGAGCGGTCCTGCCAGTTGTCGCCCGGGTGGCGCACGGCGGCCACGAGGTAGCCCTCCGCCGCCAGGCGCGTGGCCAGGTTGTGGTGCGCGAGCTCATTGCCGCCCGTGCCGTGCGACACCAGGATCAGTCCCTTGAGCGGCTCGGCCGACACCGGCGCACCCAGGCTCACCACGGGCCGCCAGGGGCCCAGCTGCACCACGCCCGCGCTGCGCACGGTGGGGTAGAACAGTGCCACGTTCACCGGCTCGTCGCCTGGCACGACGAGGGTGCGCAGGCCGGCGTGCTGGGCCGATGCGGCGCCGGACAGCGTGGCCAGCGCCACGAAGGCGGCGGCCATGAAGGGGCGGATATGCCGCGCGGCAAAGCGCAGGGCCAGGAGGAGGAGGATGGTCACGGTGCGCCTTTCGTCGGGTCTGCCAGAAGCCGCCACCGTGCGGAAGTGTGGTGACGGCATGGCGGCACTGTAGGCGCGGCCCCCCTGCACGGGGAGCGGCATGCGACGAAATGCCCGTGGGCGGCGCGAAACGGTGGGCGAAAGGCGCAGGCCGTGCAGCTGGCGTCCCGGTCAGGGCCGCAGCATCACGCCAGCGCCTGCAGCAGGGCCTGCGCCGCAGGCTCGGACGACGCGGGGTTCTGCCCAGTGATCAGCAGCCCGTCGGTGACCACGTGCGGCTTCCAGTCGGCCTGCTTGGTGTACAGCCCGCCGTGGGCCATGAGCATGTCTTCCACCAGGAAGGGCACCACATGCGTCAGGCCGGCGGCGGCTTCCTCGCTGTTGGTAAAACCCGTGACGTTCTTGCCGCGCACCAGGGGCGTGCCGTCGGGCGCCTTGGCATCGCGCAGCACGCCGGGGGCATGGCACACGGCCGCCAGGGGTTTGCCGGCGGCCAGCGTGGATTCGATGAGGGCGATGGAGCGCGCGTCCTGTGCCAGGTCCCACAGCGGGCCGTGGCCGCCGGGGTAGAACACCGCATCGAACTGGGCGGCATCCAGCTCGGACAGCTTCAAGGTGCTGGCCAGTTGCGCCTGGGCCGCTGCGTCGTCCTTGAAGCGGCGCGTGGCATCGGTCTGCGCATCGGGCGCGCCGCTCTTGGGGTCCAGCGGCGGCTGGCCACCCCGGGGGGACGCGAGGGTGACCGAGGCGCCCGCGTCCTGGAACACGTAGTACGGGGCGGCGAATTCTTCGAGCCAGAAGCCTGTCTTCTTGCCCGTGTCGCCCAGTTGGTCGTGCGACGTGAGAACCATGAGGATGCGGGGCATAGGCGTCTCTTTCCTGGGTGCGGTTGAAAAATGTCCAGCCCCTCACCGTACCCGCAATCCCCTCGGCTGCGCCCTCGCAGGGCGCAGTTCGCGGCGTTGGCTTACAGCGCCGCTTCGAGAATCCGCCGGCTCACGGCGGGCGTGATCTCGCGCTGCTCGCCCAGCGTGACCATGCCGTGCGCCTCCAGCTGCGCCACCACGGCGCCCACGGTGTCGGCGCCCAGGCCGTAGCCCGACAGGCGCGTGGCGATGCCCATGGCCTCGAAGAAAGCGCGCGTGCGCTCGATGGCGGCGGTGATGCGCTCGTCGTCGCTGCCGGTGGTGATGCCCCACACGCGCTCGCCGTACTGCAGCAGCTTGGCGCGCTTCGGCCCCCGGCGCTCGTGCAGCAGCGCGGGCAGCACGATGGCCAGCGTGCGCGCGTGGTCGATGCCGTGCAGCGCCGTAAGCTCGTGGCCGATCATGTGCGTGGCCCAGTCCTGCGGCACACCCGCGCCGATCAGGCCGTTGAGCGCCATGGTGGCCGCCCACATGAGGTTGGCGCGGTCGTCGTACACGGGCTCGGGGGCGGTCAAGAGGCGCGGGCCGATCTCGATCAGCGTCTGCAGGATGCCTTCGGCAAAACGGTCCTGCACGGGCGCGTTGACCGGGTAGGTGAGGTACTGCTCCACCGTGTGCACGAAGGCATCGACCACGCCGTTGGCCAGCTGCAGGGGCGGCAGGGTGTAGGTCTTGGTGGGGTCGAGCACCGAGAACACGGGATAGGTGTGCACGCTGCCAAAGGCCAGCTTCGCGCCCTTGGCGCGGTGGGTGATCACGCCGCCGTTGTTCATCTCGGAGCCCGTGGCGGGCAGCGTGAGCACGGCGCCGAAGGGCAGCGCGGCGGTGACGTTGCGGCCGTGCTTTTCCAGAATGGCCCAGGGATCGCCGCCCTCGAACTTCACGGCCGCTGCGATGAACTTGACCGCATCGATCACCGAGCCGCCGCCCACGGCGAGCAGGAAGTCAAACCCGCCTTCGCGGATCTGCGCCACGGCCTTCATCGAGGTTTCGTAGCTGGGGTTGGGCTCGATGCCGCTGAAGGTGGCGTGCTGGCGGCTGGCGAGCGCCGTGCGCACCTCGGCCAGCGTGCCGGTCTTCTCGGCGCTGGCGCCGCCCACCAGGATCAGCACCTTGGCGGCGGTGGGCACGAGCTTGTCCAGGTCGGCGATGCGGCCCTGGCCGAATGCGATGCGGGTGGGGTTGTGGAAGTCGAAGTTCAGCATGGCAATCCTTGGGTGGGGTGCGGGCATTGTGTCGTGCCCTGGGCCGGGGCGAGCGTCGCCTGCGCAACACGGCGGGCAGGCACACCGGCCCGCCAGTGCGCCATGCCCCTCCCTGCCCCGCCTACCGCAGCACCACCAGCGCCGCAAACCCGAGCAGCAACACCATCGCCAGCGCCACGATGCCAGCGATGCCCACCGTCAGCACCTTGGCCACGGAGAATCCCCCGCTGCGGCGCAGGGTGCCCAGGCCCCGCAGCAGCAGGACCAGCGCGGCACACAGGGTGCACAGCACCGTGCCAAAGGCCGCGGCGATGCAATCGAGCCCGAACGTACCGCATGCCATGGCCTGCCCGAAGCCGGTGAGCAAGGCCAGCGACACGCCAAGGCCCACGGCGAGCACACCAAGCCCCGCCCAGACCGGCACCGGCACGCGCGCCGCCGCCGAAGATGTAGTGGTGGTGGTGGCCATCGATCAGCCCTCGGCCTCTTCTCGTGCCGCCTGCCAGGGCAAGGCCGGGTCGGTGAAGGCGGGTTGCCACAGGTCGGCATAGACCGCAAACGCCTGCCGGCGGGTCTCGTCCGACTCCAGCTCGACCGCGGCATCGTCAAGCCCCCGCACGCTCCAGTCGGCCAGCACGGCGTAGCGCCGCTGCGCCGTGTCGATCAGCACCGAATGCAGGGCGTGGGTCGTGCACGCCACATAGCGCCCACCGGGGCTGACCAGGAAGTAACCCACGTCGCCGGGCCGCAGGGCAGCCAGTGGCAGGGCGCGGCGCAAGGCATCGGCCCATTCGGGCGGGGCGGGTACGGGCATGGAAGAAACAAGCTCCTGGTGGGGCGCGGAACGTGCGCGCCGCGGTGGCGCGTCCTGCGTGGACCGACTGTAGCGGCAACGGCCACGGCCACGCTGGCGCCGCCCCTCAGGTGCTGCGGTCCCCGGGAGGCCCCGATCAATCCGGCGCCCCTGCCGCCCCACCCCTGGTCTCGCCCTGGCGACCGGACTCCGCGCCCGCCAACACCTGCAGCCGCTGCGCCATGAAGTCGCGCAGCGCGCGCACCAGCGGCGTGAGCTGGCGGCGGCTGGGCGCCACGAGGAACAGGGGCACGGCCTCGGTGGTCCAGCCCGGGCACAGCGGCACCAGGCGCCCGGCGGCAAGGTCGTCCGCCACGTCGAAGTACGACTTGTAGGCGATGCCCCGGCCCCGCACGGCCCAGCGGCGCACGGCGTCGCCGTCGTTGGACACATTGCGGCTGCGCACGCGCACCAGCACCTCCTGGCCCGCCGCATCCCAGAAGCGCCAGCGGTCGTGCACGTCCTCGCCGAGCATGAAACACAGGGCGTCATGGCCGGCCAGCGCATGCGGCGTGGCGGGCGCCCCGCGGGCCTGCAGATAGGCGGGCGCGGCGCACAGCACGCGCCGGTGGTCGGCCGCGAGCGGCAGGGCCACCAGGCTCGAATCCTGCGGCTTGCCGTAGCGAAAGGCCGCGTCCACCGGTTCGCTGTAGACATTGGCCATGCGGTCCGACAGCTGCAGGCGGATGTCGATGCCCGGGTGCTCGGCCTGGAAGGCATCCAGCCACGGCAGCAGCACGTTGCGCCCCAGGTCGGAGGGGGCGGCGAGCAGGAGCGTGCCGCGAAATCCGCGGACCTGGCCGCCTTGCAACTGGCCCCGCACCTGCTGCAGCGCGGCCAGCGCGGGGCGGCAGTGCTCCAGGAACAGCTCGCCCTCCTGCGTGAGCCGCAGGCTGCGCGTGGAGCGCACGAAGAGCGCCACGCCCAGCTCGGCCTCCAGCCGCTTGAGGGCCGCGCTGGCCGCCGCCGGCGTGAGGTCCAGCGCCCGCGCGGTGGCCGACAGGCTGCCGCTGTCCACGGTGCGCACGAAGATGTCGAGGTCCTGCAGGCTTTTCATGGGTGGCGTGGGGAGTTTTAGGGCTGGATTTTCAAATTTTCTTTGAATATTGATTCAACCACCAACCTATTTAAAACAAAAGACAACAGGATCACCATCACGGCCATGTTCCACACCGCTTGCCAAGGCACAACGCCATGACCTCCACCGCCACCGCGCCCGCTCTCGCGCGCCCCTTGCAACTCGGCCCGCTCACCTTGCCCAACCGCATGGTGATGGCCCCCATGACCCGCGCCCGCAGCAGCCAGCCGGGCGGCGTGCCCAACGCGCTCATGGCCGACTACTACGCCCAGCGCGCCAGCGCCGGGCTCATCGTGAGCGAGGCGAGCCAGGTCTCGCCCCAGGGCCAGGGCTACAGCTTCACGCCCGGCATCCACAGCGACGCGCAGGTGCAGGGCTGGCGCCGGGTGACCGACGCGGTGCATGCCGCCGGCGGCCGCATGGTGCTGCAGCTGTGGCACGTGGGCCGCATGTCGCACGCCAGTTTCCACGCCGACGGCCTGCCCGTGGCGCCCTCGGCCATTGCCCCCGAGGCCCGGGTGTGGGTGGCGGACGGGGACGGCGTGGGCCACATGCTCGACTGCCCGGTGCCGCGCGCGCTGCAAGCGAGCGAAATCGCCGGCGTGGTGGACGACTTCCGCCGCGCCGCCGCCAACGCCATGCGTGCTGGGTTCGACGGCGTGGAGATCCACGGCGCCAACGGCTACCTCATCGACCAGTTCCTGCGCACCACTTCCAACCACCGCAGCGATGCCTATGGCGGCCCGGTGGCCCACCGCACCCGCTTCGCCCGCGAGGTGGCCGCCGCCGTGGCCAGCGAGGCCGGGGCCGAGCGCACCGGCATGCGCCTGGCGCCGTTCATCACGCAGCGCGGCATGGACTGCCCGGACATCATCCCCACCATCCTGCACCTGGCACGCGAGCTGGACACCCTGGGCCTGGCCTACCTGCACCTGGCCGAAGCCGACTGGGACGATGCCCCCTCCATTCCCGCCGATTTCCGCCAGGCCCTGCGCGCGGCCTATGGCGGCCGCGTGATCGTGGCGGGCAAGTACACGCCCGAACGCGCGCAGCAGATCCTGGATTCGGGCATGGCCGACCTGGTGGCCTTTGGCCGGCCGTTCATCGCCAACCCCGACCTGCCCGCGCGCTATGCGGCCGGGCTGCCCCTGGCCGGCTACGACCCGGGCACGCTGTTCGGCGGCGCGGCCCAGGGGTATTCCGACTACCGCGCGCACGCGGCCGCGGCGTGACGCCTGGCCGCCACTGCATGGACCGCTCTTTTTCCACCTCACTTTTCTGCAAGGACACACCACCATGAAAGCCATTGGCTACCAGGCCCCCCGCGCCATCGACCACCCCGCATCGCTGCTCGACATCACCCAACCCGACCCCGTGGCCACCGGCCGCGATCTGCTCGTGGAAGTGCATGCCGTTTCCGTGAACCCCGTGGACACCAAGGTGCGCAAGGGCAGCGGCCCCGCCGAGGGCCAGGCGTACAAGGTGCTGGGCTGGGACGCCAGCGGCATCGTGCGCGCGGTGGGGCCCGACGTGACGCTCTTCGCGCCCGGCGACCGCGTCTGGTACGCGGGCTCCATCGCACGCGCTGGCACCAACAGCGAACTGCACCTGGTGGACGAGCGCATCGTGGGCCACGCCCCCCAATCGCTGGACTTTGCCGAGGCCGCCGCGCTGCCGCTGACCACCATCACCGCGTGGGAGCTGCTGTTCGACCGCCTGGGCGTGGTGCCCGGCAAGCAGCCGACGAACAGGACCCTGCTCATCATCGGCGCGAGCGGGGGCGTGGGCTCCATCCTCACGCAGCTGGCGGCGCGGCTCACCAGCCTCACGATCATCGGCACCGCATCGCGCCCCGAAACGCAGCAATGGGTGCGCGACCTGGGCGCCCACCACGTGATCGACCACAGCCAGCCCCTGACACAGGAGCTGGCCCGCATCGGCCACCCCTCGGTGGACATCATCGTGAGCCTCACGCAGACCGACGCGCACTTCGACCAGATCGTCGAGGCCATCGCGCCGCAGGGCCAGTTCGCGCTGATCGACGACCCGGTGTCGCTCGACGTGACGAAGTTCAAGCGCAAGTCGGTGTCGGTGCACTGGGAGCTGATGTTCACCCGCGCGCTCTTCGGCACCGCCGACATGATCGGCCAGCACCGGCTGCTGACCGAGGTGGCGCAGCTGGTGGATACGGGGCTGATTCGCACGACGCTGGACCAGCGCTTTGGCACCATCAATGCCGAGAATCTGAAGCGCGCGCATGCGCTCATCGAGAGCGGCAAGGCGCGGGGCAAGCTGGTGCTGGAGGGATGGGCCTGAAGAACTGCGGGCCACGCAGGGGGGCGCAGCACCATCCGCGCGACAGATTGTGTGCCGGGTTGAAAAACACTGTATTTACAAACAGTATTTCAGGTATAAAACAGGGCACCACAACCCGAGGAGACCTCCCATGCTGGACCACATGACCTTCCGCGTCACCGACATCGCCCGCACCAAGGCGTTCTACACCGCAGTCCTCACGCCTTTGGGCTACAGCCTGTGTTTTGAAGGCAACTACGGCTCCAACATGCTGGGCTATGCCTACCCGGCTCCGTCCGAGCCCGACGGCAAGAAGGCGGATGTGTGGTTCATCGACGGCCCCTCGCCCTACGGCGGCCCGCCTGCGACTACGGGCTGCCATCTGGCGTGGCGGGCCGCCACGCGGGCCCAGGTCGATGCCTTCTACCGCGCCGCCGTCGAAGCCGGGGGCCAAGACAACGGCGCCCCGGGCCTGCGGCCCGACTACCACCCCCACTACTACGGCGCGTTTGTCATCGACCCCGAGGGCAACAACATCGAGGCGGTGTGCCACCTGCCGGAGTAAGAAACACCGCTGCACCCTCCGCAGAGGGCGCGTCGCCAAGCGAGTGCACCCGTGGAACTGGCTTTGCCAGGCCACCGGGTGCGTCCCCCTGGGGGGAAGCGGCGCAGCCGCTCAGGGGGGTCAGTCGAGTTTCACGCCCGCCGCCTTGATGATCTCGCCCCAGCGCTTGGACTCCGCCCGCGCCATCGCGCGGAACTGCTCGGGCGTGCCGGGCAGGGCTTCCATGCCGAAGTCGTTCATGCGCTTGACCACGGCGGGGTTGAGCAGGGCCTTGTTCAGGTCGCCGTTCAGGCGCGCCGTGATCGCAGCGGGCAGACCGGCGGGCGCCAGGATGCCCTGGAACGCGAACACCTCGGTGTTGGGCACACCGGCTTCGGCCAGCGTGGGCACGTCGGGCAGCGCGGCCACGCGCTTGGCCGAGCCGATGGCCAGCGCGCGCACCTTGCCCGAGGTGATCACGGGCAGGCCGGCGGCCAGGTCCAGGAACATGCAGGGCACCTGCCCGCCCATCACGTCCTGCAGCGCGGGCGCCGCGCCCCGGTAGGGGATGTGCGTGAGGAAGGTCTTGGTGCGGTTCTTGAACATCTCCATCGCCAGGTGGTGTGGCGAGCCGTTGCCGGGCGATGCGTAGTTGAGCTTGCCGGGGTTGGCCCGCGCGTAGGCCAGGAATTCCTTGACCGTCTTCGCTTCGAACGCCGGGTGCACCACCAGCGCCAGCGGAAAGCGGCTGATGCCGCCCACGTAGGTGAAGTCCTTCTCGGGATTGAACGGCAGCTTGGTGAACAGGTGCTCGTTGTAGGCCAGCACGGCGTTGTCGGCCGACATGAAGGTGTTGCCGTCGGGCTTGGCCGTGGCCACCAGCTGCGCGCCGATGTTGGTGGACGCGCCGGGACGGTTGTCCACGATGATCTGCTGGCCCAGGGTCTGGCGCATGGCCTCGGCCACGGTGCGCGCCAGCACGTCGGTGCCGCCGCCGGCCGGGTACGGCACCACCCAGCGCAAGGGCTGGTCGGGCCACGCGGACTGGGCGGCGGCCCAGGGGGCGGCGGAGGTGGCGCCTGCGGCGGCCAGGGCGGTCAAGAGGGTTCTGCGGTGCATGGGGCTGTCTCCTTTTACTATTCAATTGATAGCTGCTTGCGCTTATATATCAAGCGCTAGAGGCCATTTTGGCTTAAAAATCTCTATGCCACACGTTCAGCGCACGGCGCATGAAACGGGCACATCCTCAGGCCAGTGCCACCGTGGAACTGGCTCCGCCAGGCCACTGGTGGCGTCCCCCTGAGGGGGAAGGCGCCGAAGGCGACTCAGGGGGCTGCAATGGTCTGGTCGATCGCGCCGAAGATGCTGGCGCCGTCCTTGCCCTTGACCTCGATGCGGATGGTGTCGCCGAACTTCATGAACTCGGTGCTGGGTTTGCCGTCCTGGATGGTCTCGATGCAGCGCTTTTCGGCGATGCAACTGTAGCCCTTGGGCCATTCGGTGCGGCCGCTGGCGTCGGTGACGCCCTTGTTGCTCACGGTGCCGCTGCCGATGATGGAGCCGGCGCGCAGGTTGCGCGTCTTGGCCACGTGGGCGATCAGCTGGCCGAAGTGGAAGGTCATCTCGGGGCCCGCATCGCACATGCCAACCTTGCGGCCGTTCCAGGTGGACTGCACCGTGAGGTTCACGCGGCCATGGTCCCAGGCGTCGCCCAGTTCGTCCAGCGTCACGGCCACGGGGCCAAAGGCGGTGGCGGGCTTGCTCTGGAAGAAACCGAAGCCCTTGGCCAGCTCGGCGGGGATCAGGTTGCGCAGGCTCACGTCGTTGGCAATCATCACCAGGCGGATGCCGTCCAGCGCCTGGTCGGCGGTGGCGCCCATCTTCACGTCGCCGGTCACCACGGCGATCTCGGCCTCGAAGTCGATGCCCATGGCCTCGCTGGGCACCACCACCTCATCGCAGGGGCCGATGAAGTCGTCGCTGCCGCCCTGGTACATCAGCGGGTCGGTGTAGAAGCTTTCGGGCACCTCGGAGTTGCGCGCTTTTCGCACCAGTTCGACGTGGTTGATGTAGGCCGAACCGTCCGCCCACTGGTAGGCGCGGGGCAGCGGGGCCATGCATTGGGCGGGGTCGAAGGGAAAGGCGTGGCGCGCGCGGCCGCTGTTGAGCTGGTCGTACAGGTCCTGCAGCTGGGGCGACAGGAAGCCCCAGTCATCCAGCACCTGCTGGAGCTTGCTGGCGATGCCGGTCGCATAATGGGCTGTGCCCAGGTCGCGGGAGACGACAACCAGTTGGCCGTCGCGCGAGCCGTCTTTGTAGGTAGCGAGTTTCATGGTGGCAGGACCTTTGTCTCAAGGGGTTGAAAGTCTTCACCCAGCACGAATTACGCTTGGGTAAATTGATTTAACTAAACAAAACTCGCAAATTTTAGTGCACATGGACAAAGAACGTGCAGGAATTCAATCGGTCGAGGTGGGTTTTGCCCTGCTGGAGGGGCTGACACGCTCGCGCGGACCGCTGATGCTCAAGGATGTGGCGGCCTCGGCCGGCATGAGCGCGGCCAAGGCGCACCGGTATCTGGTGAGCTTTCAGCGCCTGGGCCTGGTCACGCAGGACAGCCGCACCGCGCGCTACGACCTGGGGCCCGCCGCCCTCAAGCTGGGGCTGGCCTCGCTGGCCCGGCTCGATGCCGTGCGCCTGGCGCGCGAGCGCATGCCCGAGCTCATGGAAAGCATCGGCCACACCTTGGCGCTGGCCGTGTGGGGCAACCACGGCCCGACCATCGTGCACTGGGAGGAATCGCCCCAGGCCGTGACCGCCAACCTGCGCCTGGGCGATGTGATGCCGCTGCTCTCGTCCGCCACCGGCCGCTGCTTTGCGGCGCACATGGCGCCCGACGTGGTGGCTCCGCTGCTCAAGGACGAGCTGGCCCGCGCCGTGAAGATGCGGCGCACCGACCTGCCCTCCACCATGGCCGAGGTGAACGCACTGCTGGCGGAGGTGCGCACGCGCGGCGCGGCCCGCGTGGTGGACACCCTTCTGCCCGGCATCGTGGCGTTCTGCGCACCGGTGTTCGACGCGGACGGCCATCTGGAGCTGGGCATCACCACGCTGGGCTCCATCGCCACCTTCGACCCGGAATGGGACGGCGCCATCGACGTTCCGCTGCGCGCGGCCGCCGCCCAGCTGTCGAGCGACCTGGGCGCCGGCAGCGCCTGACGCCCCCTCCTGCACGCATCGCTGTAGATGCCACGGCGCGCCCTGGTTCTCATCACCGCCCTGGTACTGGCCCTGCACTGGCTGGTGCTGACAGGGGTGCCCCTGGCGTGGGACAGCCCCCAGCAGCCAGCGGCGGGCCGCGTCTTCAGCACGCGCAGCGTGGCAGCCCCGCCGCCCGCGCCCGCCTCCACTGCGGCTCCAGTGGCCGCACCCACGCCAACGCCGCCTGCGGCCAAGCCCGTGGTGCGCAGGAAACCTGCGCCGCCCGTCCCCTCCGCGGCCGCGGCAGATCCGCCGGTTGCGGCGCCCGGGGCCTCCGTGCAGGTGGCGGGTGCAGAGGCCAGCGCAAACGCCGCCACCGCCGCGCCAGCCGCCGACGTTGCCACGCCAGACGCGGCCACCCCGGCATCAGCCCCCCAGGCCGAGGCACCGGCACCAGCGGCTTCGGCACCGCCTGCGGAAGAAACCACCACCACCACCGCCGCCGGAATCGACATCGCGCCCCCGGGCTCCGGCACAGCACGCAGCGCGGGTGCCCCGCCGCCGCCCGTGCGCATTCCGGCCCCCACGCGGCTGGCGTTCGACGTGAGCGGGCAGGCCAAGAAGTTCGCGTACAACGCCCGCGCCGAGCTGCTCTGGCAGCACGACGGCAGCCGCTACGAAGCACGCCAGGAGGTCAGCGCCTTCTTGGTGGGCAGCCGCATACAGCGCAGCGTGGGCGCCATCACGGCCCAGGGCCTGCTGCCCGAGAAGTTTTCCGACAAATCCCGCAGCGAGCAGGCCGCGCATTTCGACCATGCCAAGGGCCGGGTGACCTTCAGCGCCAACACACCCGAGGCCGCCGTCGGCCCGGGCGCACAGGACAGGCTGAGCCTGTTCATCCAGCTGGGTGCCATGCTGGCGGCCGACCCGGGCCGCTTCGTGCCCGGCACGCAGGTCACCATCACCACCGTGAGCGCCCGTACCGCAGACCGCTGGACCTTCACCGTCGAAGGCCCGGAAACGCTGGACCTGCCCGCCGGCCCCACCCCCGCCCTGAAGCTGCTGCGCCTGCCCCGCAAGGACTACGACCAGAAGGCCGAGCTCTGGGTGGCCCCCGCCCTCAACTACCTGCCCGTGCGCATCAAGCTGACCCAGGCCAACGGCGACTTCGCCGACCTGCTGCTGCGCAGCACTGGCGCGCCGTGAGGCGTGGTCGCAGCAAGGCCGGTTGAAACTGGTCTGCGCAAGAGGAAAGACGGCACAGCAGGCGGCTGCGGCGCCCACTCCTGCATCAAAGTGTTGCGCCCGAGCGCCACCCGAGCTCCGGACCGGTAAAAAACCCCCGGAAGCCCGGCCGCACCGCTTTTTCATGAAATACTGGAACGCAGCAGAGAGCCAAGCCCAGAGCGGGCTTCCCCTGATCACCGATCCGTAGGACAAGGCGTTACGACCTTGCCAGCGTTTCCCGGAAGCTGCCTTGGGCCTTGAACTCTGCGAACCCGCTGTCATCTGACATCTATATCGACAAGGGGAACACGATGCACATGCTCTACGACTCAGAATCCTTCGTGGTGGTCCACATGCTGCCCGACGCCGTGGAGAAAAAGAGCACCCAGGCGCTCAACGACACCGCCCCCGCCGTTCCCCAGCTCGCACGCCATGGCTTTGAAATCGTGGACAAGCGTTCGGGCAAAGAGGTGTACCTGGACGGCTCCTGGGCCGAGATGTTCCAGGAGCAGATCCTGGCCTGGCAGCGCGACACCCCCACGCAGGAAGAAGTGGAAGACGCGCTGGACCGTTATGCGGGGCTGGCGCAGAACCCGGTGGTCGTGCACTGAGCGGCGCGCGAAGGGCCGCGCAGCCTCTCCCCCCTCGTGGCCGGATCAAATGGGGATCCCGTCTGGCATCAATCCTTGTACATGTCGGCTATGCATCGCGGTATAAGCCGCTTCCAGGTGCCTCGCAAATTGCCGCGCATCAAATAGTGGCGAGACAACTTTCTGCTCCGCCAGTCTGGCGCGCAGCGCCTGCAAGCGCCCCGGGTCCTGCGCCAGCGCAATTGCCAGGGCCTCGTATTCGGCCGCGTCCCGGGTCACTAACTCCTGCATGCCCACGGCATGGAGCAGGCTGGACGCCACGCGGGCAGCAAACGACCTGCCCTGGCAGGTAAGCACCGGGAGCTCCGCCCACAGCGCATCGCTGGCTGTCGTGTGGGCGTTGTAGGGCAACGTGTCCAGGAACAGGTCGGCGCAGCGATGGCGCGCCAAGTGCTCATCCAACGGCATGCGCGGTGCGAACACCAGCCGCTCGGGAGCAACACCTCGCGCCTGCGCTTCACCGCGCAAATTGGTCACTACGCTGGCATTACCTTCAAAAAGCCACAGAACACTGCCTGGTACAGCGCGCAAGATACGCATCCAGCTATCGAAAACGAGTGGGCGAATTTTGTAATTATTGTTGAAGCAACAAAATACGAACCCCGCACTTGGAAGCCCCAGTTCCTCACGAGTGAATACTCTGTCACTGATTCTTCGCTTCGCGTCATTGACTTGGTAGCTGTGCGGCAAGTACACAACCTTCTCAGAAAAAAACTCCCTCTCGGCATCCGGAATGACCACCCTGTCGGCCATCACATAATCCATATATGGTGCCCCTGTCGTTCCTGGATATCCCAGGTAACTAACCTGTACGGGCGCACAACGATGAGAAAAAACTCCAAAACGTTGGTCTGTAGTGAAGCCTTTCAAATCGACAGCAATGTCTATACCCAGCTCCCTTGACATACGGGCAACATCAGCATCCCGGTGCTCACGCACATCGATAAAATGATCGAAGCTGGCAACCAAGCGTTCTCGCATTGAATCATGGATATTTGGCCCGCTTGAAAATGCAAACCATTCAAAATGCTGCCCATCATGCTCCTCAAACAGCTCCGCCATGAGATATGCAGTCGCATGACCATAAAAATCAGCAGAATAGTAGCCAACGCGAATTTTTTCAGATGACGCATGCTGAGGAATTGCACCCAGAGAATGATTCTCTGGGAAATCCGCCTTCACCCGATTAATAGCAGCTCGCATTTGCAGCGAGGGCGAGTCAAACAACGACAACGCAACAAAAGGTGGCACATTATTTTCACCAGCAAGAATGCTTTCTTCGCAGCGTTTCAAATCGGCAGATAGCTCACTCCAGTCGCAAGAATGAACACGGCTATTCACAATCCAGCCGAACAAATACTGGTTATCTGGCTGCATATCCGACGCCGCCAGGAAGTCTGCTAGAGCCTCTGCATGTCTGTTGAATCGTACGTGGAGACCCGCACGGTTAAAGTACAGGCCGGGCCTGTCAGGAGCCAACCGGATTGCCAAGTCGTATATGTCCAGCGCATCTGCAAACAGCCCTGCGTCGGTCAGCACCACCGCCAGAAGTGCAAGGATGTCCAAGTCATGGGGTTGCAGCGCAGAAGCCTTTCGCAGCACAGGCACGGCTTGGTCGTACCGGGCCAGCGCATGTAATGCCTGCCCCAGGTTCTTGTACGCTGGCACCAGCTTTTCGTCTGACTGAATGGCTGCTTGAAAATGCGGTACCGCCAACTCCCATTGTTCCTTCTGGGCCAGGATGGCGCCTTTACCGTTGTGGGCCTGAGCATGTAGCGGTTGCAGTGCGAGCAACCGATCGAAGCCAGCTAGCGCCTCATCGGTGCGGCCTAGTGCTGCATTCAACGTTGCAAGGTTCAACAGGGCATCGACGTAATTGCTGTCCAATGTCCAGGCCTGCTGGTAGCACGCCAACGCCTCGTCCAACCGATCGAGCGCCCGAAGCGCGGTTCCTTTGTTGTTGTGGGCGGTAGCCATTTGGGGTTGGACGGCGATAGCCAGATCGTAGCTTTGGAGGGCCTCTGAAACCCGTCCAAGCTCAACCAATATCTTTCCCCGGTTGACATGGGCCTCGGCAAAATCGGAGCGCAGTGCAATGGCGCGATCAAAATGCGCCAGTGCCTCTTCACGCAGTCCCAATGCACCCAGTGCAAGCCCGCAGTTGACATAGGGCGCGGGATCCCTCGGCTGCTGCTCAATCGCTTGACCAATCAAATCGCATGCAGCCTGGTGATGCCCCGTCTGGTACGCCAAAACGCCCAGCATGTGCAAGGCTCCAAAATGGCGCGAATTGACCTGCAGGATGGCGCTATACATTTGATTCGCTTGTGCCAACTGCCCCTGCTGGTGCAAACGTATGGCCTGCTCAAACAATGCCGTTTGCTGGGTCTGGAGACTCCGTGGAGGGCGGCCACCCAAGTTGTATTTGATGCTCATGATCAGAAAGTGCGGCCATACAAGGGCACGCGCAAGATAGTTGTGTAAGCGAACGCATCGCCATGAACTCTGATTGTGCGGGAGGCCGCGGCCTCGCCCAACGCAGTCGCTCCCTGCCACATATCAGGCCTCGGAGGACGGGTAGATTTTGCGGTACAGCGGGTCCACCAGCATCAGCACCGCGATCAGCCGGCACACCTGGAACGCCGTGACGACCGGCACGCCCAGCTGCAGCACCTTGGCGGTGATGGCCATCTCGGTGATGCCTCCGGGCGAGGTCCCCAGCAGCAGGGTGACCCAGGGCAGACCTGTCGCCCAGGCCAGCGAGGCCGCGAACAACGCGCACACCCCCATGAGCACCAGGGTGCCCACCGCCACCGACACGAGCCAGCGCGGCGCCGTGTGCAGAAAATCCGCACGAAAGCGGACCCCCAGGCTCACGCCGATGACCAGTTGCGCCGCATTCACCATCGCCTGGGGCACGGCGGACAGGGTGACGCCTGCCATGGTGAGCCCCATGGACACCAGCATCGCGCCCATGAACCACGGGTTCGCCCGGCCCAGCCTGTCCATCAGCAGGGCTCCGGCCCCCGTCAGCAGCGCCATCAGCGCCAGACCGGGTGCGCTCACCACCCGGGCCGTGGGCGGCAGGATGTCCAGGCCATGCAGTCCGCTCCATTGCAGCGTGAAAGGGATCGTGACCGTGACGATCAGCAACCGCAGGCTGTGGCTGGCCGCCACGAGGTCGGTGCGGGCGTTCTCGCGTTCGGACAGCAGGGTCATTTCGGATGCCGCACCGATGGCCCCCGAGAAGTAGCTCGTGGCCCGCAGCATCGGCGCAGGCACCCCGTGCATGCGCGGCGCATGCACCCGGTACAGCCAGGCGCCGAACAACCAGCCCAGGAACAGCGCCCACACAATGCCCAGCGCGATGGCCCACCAGAGCCCGCCAATCAGTCCCACGACCTGGGGCGTGAAGTACAGGCCCAAGGCGGCGCCAATGGTCCACTGCCCCGCATTGCGCAAGGGCCCCCAGCTTTCCGTGGGCCCGCCAGCGATGGACACCACCGAAGTGGCCAGCAGCGGGCCGATCATCCAGGGCAGCGGGGTGTGAAGGGCTGCGCAGCCGATCGCGCAAGCCAGAGCGAGCAACAGGGTCAGGAGGATACGGAGAAACAGATTCATGGCAACGGGGGCTCGGTATCGGCATCGGCATCGGAAAGGACCAAACCCCGGCGGGCACCATACCCGCACCTCCTGCCCCTCGACATGTTCCAAATGGAACGGGGGGCATCGCGGAATGGCACAGCGGGGACGGATGCCAGGCACGCGCTGGCTCCGCCTCCCGGGGCTCAGCCGGCGTCCGCCTCCTTGAAATAGGCAATGGTCCGGCGCAAGCCCGCGTCAATGTCGACGCGGGGGGCCCACCCCCCCAGCAGCTGGCGCGCCAGCGAAATGTCGGGCTGCCGCTGCCGGGGATCGTCTCCCGGGAGCGGGTGGTAGGTGATCCGCGCGGACGAGCCCGTCCCTGCGAGGATTTTCTGCGCGAGTTCCAGGACGGTGAACTCCCCTGGATTGCCCAGATTGACCGGTCCCGCCACCTCGTCCGGCGTGGCCATCATGCGCACCAGGGCTTCCACGAGGTCATCCACGTAGCAGAAGCTGCGGGTCTGCGTCCCCGCCCCGTAAACGGTCAGATCCGCCCCACGCAGCGCCTGGACGATGAAGTTGGAGACCACCCGGCCGTCATCCGGACGCATGCGCGGGCCATAGGTATTGAACAACCGCACGACCTTGGTGCGCACGCCATGCTGGCGCCGGTAGTCGAAGAACAGGGTCTCCGCGCAGCGCTTGCCCTCGTCGTAGCAGGCCCGCACCCCGATGGGATTGACGTTGCCCCAATAGGACTCTGGCTGCGGATGCACGCCGGGGTCGCCATACACCTCGCTCGTCGAGGCCTGAAGAATCACGGCATGGCACTTGCGGGCCAGCTCCAGCAGATTCATGGCACCCAGCACGCTGGTGCGCAGGGTCCGCAGCGGATCGGACTGGTAGTGCACGGGCGACGCGGGGCAGGCCAGGTTGTAGATCTCGTCCACTTCGGCATCCAGGGCCTGGACGACGTCGTGGCAAAGCACACGAAACCGCGGCGAGGCCAGGAGGTGGGCGATGTTCTTTTCCAAGCCGGTGGAGAAGTCGTCCACGCACAGCACCGCATGGCCATCCTTCAGCAGGCGCTCGCACAGATGGGAGCCAAGAAAGCCAGCGCCTCCCGTGACCAGGATTTTTTTTTCCGTCGTCATGCTGCCATGGCCCCGAGTGCATCCGCAGCGCTGCGGCCCACGGTCAGATAGTCGAACCCCAGGGCTCGCATGGAGCGCGGCTCGTACAGATTGCGCCCGTCCACGACAAGGGGCTGCCGCAGGGCCGCCCGCAGGGCATCGAAATTGGGACTGCGAAACACCTGCCATTCGGTCACGATCAGCAAGGCGTCTGCACCGCGCGCGGCGTCAATGGGATCCGGGGCATAGCTGATGTGCTCGAGCAGTTCGGGCCGGTCGCGCAGATCCTCCTCCAGGCAACGGCGGGCCTCCTGCATGGCCACCGGATCGAAGACCCGAAGCACCGCCCCACGCTCCAGCAATTCACGGACCAGCACCCGGCTGGAAGCCTCGCGCATGTCATCGGTATTGGGCTTGAAGGCAAGCCCCCACACCGCCAGCCGACGGCCGGAAAGATCCGGTCCGAGCCGCTGGGCGAGCTTGTCCACCAGCAGCCGCTTCTGTCTATCGTTGACCTGTGCCACCGCCGCGAGCAATCGCAGCGGCAGCCCGACCTCCTCGCCCATGCGCTGCAACGCAGTCACATCCTTGGGAAAGCAGCTGCCGCCATAGCCCACGCCCGGGTAAAGAAAGCTCTCACCAATGCGCGGATCCGCGCCGATACCCACGCGCACGGGTTCGATGTCCACACCCAGCCGGTCGGCCAGGTTGGCCATCTCGTTCATGAAACTGATGCGCGTGGCCAGCATGGCGTTCGCCGCATACTTGGTGAACTCGGCACTGCGCCGGTCCATGCAGATGACGCGGTCGTGGCCATGCCCGAACGGGCGGTACAACTCACGCATGAGGTTGCCGGCCCGCAGCTCCTGCGGCGTGTCGCCGCAGCCGAGAATGATGCGGTCGGGCCGCATGAAGTCCTCGATCGCGCTGCCTTCCTTGAGGAATTCTGGATTGGACACCACGGCGTAGCCAGGGGCCGGGTCCGCGCCTTCCCCGCGTCGCGCCAGCGTGGCGGCGACAGCACGGTGCACCGCTTCGCCCGTGCCGACGGGCACCGTCGACTTGTTGACGATGACCTTGAAGCCCGTCATGTGCGTGGCAATGGCACCAGCCACATCGAATACATGGCGCAGATCCGCACTGCCGTCCCCCGCAGAAGGAGTGCCCACGGCGATGAACTGGACATCACCGTGGGCCACTCCGCGCGCCATGTCGGTGGAGAACCCCAGCCGGCCCGCGCGGGAGTTGCTGACGACCAGCTCCTGCAGCCCGGGCTCGTAGATGGGCACTTCTCCGCGCTGAAGGGCTGCAATCTTGTCGGCATCCGTGTCGATGCACAGGACATCATTGCCCAGTTCCGCAAGGCACACCCCGGTGACAAGCCCTACATAACCGGTTCCGAACAGGGTGAGATTCATTTTTGGAGTCAGAGCAAAGTTGTGGAATTGGCACGCGCTGCGTACGCACCCGTGACGGCGCCAGCCACCGCTGCTCGGGGCTGCCAAGGAGGAAGCATCACACCTCGATCACATCGGGAGGCAAACCCTGGCACAAGCGGTCGTACATGGTGGTGTACGCCGATTCCACATGGCGTGCGAAGAGCCTGGCATCGAACAGCGGCGACACAGGGCCCTCCCTGCGCAGTTTGCCGCGAATATGCCCAAGCTGCGAGGGGTCACGGGCCAGCTCAATCGCCCGCGCCTCGAAATCGCCCTGGGTCTGCGCGATGAGTTCCGGCAGTCCGACGGCGCACAAGAGACTGGCAGCCACGCGGCTCGCGAATGACTCCCCCATGCATGTCAACACCGGCAACCCCGCCCACAAAGCATCGCTGGCGGTGGTGTGCGCGTTGTAGGGCAGGGTGTCCAGGAACAGGTCCGCCAGCCGCAAGCGCGCCAGATACTGGTCCATGGGCATGCGCGGCGCAAACACCAGGCGCTCCGCGGAAATCCCCCGGGCCTGCGCCTCGCGCCGCAAGTTCCGCGCGGCTGTCGGGTTGTCTTCCAGCAGCCACAGCACGCTGCCTTCGACAGCGTGGAGGATGCGCATCCAGCCGCCGAAAGTGGGTGGCATGATCTTGAAATTGTTGTTGAAGCAGCAAAAGACAAACCCGCTGGCTGGCAGACCCACCTCCTCGCGAGTAAATTCGCGCTCCGCAATCTTGCGCCGCGAATCGTTGACCTGGTAGCTGTGGGGAAGGTAGACCACTTTTTCAGTGAAATGGGCCTGGGATTGAGGCGGGATCACCACCTTGTCGGCAATCACGTAGTCCATGCAGTCGGCCCCGGTGGTACCCGGATAGCCCATATAGCTGGCCTGGACAGGGGCACACCGGTGGGAAAAGCAACCCAACCGGCTCGCCATGGTAAAACCCATCAGGTCAATGGCGATATCGATACCGAGTTCCCGAGAGAGACGGGCGATCTCGATATCACTGCGCTCACGGACATCCAGAAAATGATCAAACGCCGCCGCCACGCGCTGGCGCATCCTATCCTGTACGTCAGGCCCCACGGAGAAGGCGAACCACTCGAACCGCTCGCGGTCATGCACCTCAAAGAGCTCGGCGATCAGGTGCGCCATGGGGTGATCTCGAAAATCTGCCGAGTAGTACCCCACGCGGATTTTTCCGTGCCTTGCACGTGCAGGAATGGCGCCCAGTGCCGGAGCAGGAAGCTCGCGCTCGGCCTGGAGCCGCGCCGTCTCCTTGTGAAGCGCGGGCACATCGAACAATGACAACGCAATGAACGGCTCCAGCGCGTGCTTCTGGTGTGTGACTGCCTGCTGCAGCTGAAGGATCTCCTCCTCCAGACCCTGCCAAATGCAACCATTCACCTTCGCCGTGGCGATTTCGCACTGCAGCACAGGAATCGGGGCAGACAGGCGCTGAGCCAGGTACAACTGCTGCAATGCTTCGTCATACCGCTTCATCTCCCGCAGAAGCCTGCCCATGAGGAATCTGGACTCCCCTTGCTGGGGCCGAAGCTCGACCGCGCGGCGGACATCCGCCAGCGCGTTTTCCAGGTTTCTCAGTTGCAGTTGCGCCTCGCCCCGGTTGTTGTATGCCTCTGCGTACTGAGGCTGGAGGGCCAGTGCCCGGCTGAAGCTGGCAACTGCTTCGGCATAACGCCCCAACCGAAGCAAGGCCGTGCCCCGATTGTTGTGCGGCTCCGGTATCTCGGGTGCGCGCGCTATCACTTCGTCCATGCATTCCAGGGCTTCTCCAAACTGCTTCATCTGCAGGTGCACGCAGCCCAGGTTGAAACGCGCCTGCGCATTCCCGGGCTCCATCGCCAGCACGCGGCGGTAGCTTTCCATGGCCTCCGGCAACCGGCCCAGCGTTTGCAGGACGGTTCCGCGGTTGTAGTGCGCCAGCACCAACCCCGGCGAAAGCGCGATGGCCTGGTCGAATGAGGCCAAGGCCTCTTCGTTGCGCTGCAGGCGCAGCAGGGCGTTGCCGCGGTTGAAGTACGGGTCGACGTAATCGGGCTTGAGTGCGATGGCCCGGTCGTAGGCACGAATGGCGTCGGCAGTCCGGTTGGACAGCAGCCAGTCATTTCCCCGCGTGTTGCAGGCTGTCGCGTCATCGGGGAGGGCTGGCTCAGCGGCGACTCTATTGCCCGACACCAGGCCCGTGCCGTAGTTGATCCCGAACTTGAAACCAGGCGGTGTGGAAGATAGGGAGCCCACCTTGAAGGGCTGGCCAAAATGGGGTTTCTTTGCGTCGGTCAAGGTGCGTCCCGGTGCAGATGAGAGAGTGACATCCCGTGATGGTAAACACCTGCACGGCTCCAGTCCCGGTCCGCCCTCCACCCGGGTGCCATCGGCCTCTGGACCTGAGAGGCTCCGGGGACAAGGCTCCGCGCGCTCCGTCTAGTCAACCGCTCCGGAACACGGGTACTGCGGCACCCGGTTCAATCACGGCACACGGGGGCGCTGCAGAGGGCACCACCGTGTCAGGCAGCGCCGCGGCGGCGCGCCATCTCCCGCCCCATCCCGTCCAGCGCAGCGGGCTCCAGCAGGTGCAGCGCCGCCGGGTAGGCTTCCTGCTCCTCGCGGCGGATATGGCCTGCATAGCGGTCCGCAAATCGATCAAGGAGCGCCTCCTCCGATTCCGCGAATCCCTGGATGGCTCCTTGTTCCAGCGCCTGCAGCGCAACCCGTGCTGCAGCCCAGTCCGCCACCATGCGGACATGGTCGTCCTGCAGGCTGCGCACCAGCGCCTGGACCCCAGGCGCGGCCTGGGCGAGCAGCAGCGGGAAGACGTGGAGTTCCTCGTCTTCATGGTGCAGCGGTGCGGCGATGTCGAAATACCGCAGCACGTCGCGCGCCGCCTGGCGGGCGCTCTCGTCGGCACCCTGCAGGCGCACATGGGCGCGCAGGCGGCCCAGCAAGGCCAGCGAACGCTGCACGCGCTCATGGCAGGCCTCCAGCATGGCGAAGGGTTGCTCGAACCCGACGGCCGGCGCGCTGAAACCGGGGATATGGCGGGCGGATGGGGCGGGCGAGGCCATCTGCGCCTCAACCGAACCGGACGGGCTGTCCCTGCCGGTCGAAGGGTATATACGCCCCATGGGCCCCGCCCTTGATCGCATCGACCATGCGTTGCAGGGGCGCCTGGGCATCCGCACTGGTGGGTGCCTTGTCCAGCGTGCCCGACAGGGCTGCTGCGAACACCATGGCCCAGTCATGGCCCGGGGCGCTGAACTGGCTGGCCTCTTCCACCAGCGCACTGAACGAAGGCAGCTCCTGCGGCGCCTTGTCCACGCACATCAGCGGCACCAGGGCTCCGCCCTGCCCCGCTTCGAAGCGGGCACGCTGGGCCGGGCTGGCGTCGTCCGGCAGCTCCACCGCGGCAAACACGAACAGGAGGCGCTGGGGCTCGGGCTGCAGGCGCGCAGCCTGCAGCAGGTCGTCAAAACTGGAAATGTCCATGAAGGTTTCTATGAAATGAAAGGAAAGGAATCGCCGGGCGCGCCCCGCTTCAGAAGCCGGGCAGCACCACGCCCTGCTGCGCGTCGAGCGTGCTCACATAGCTGTCCGCCGCGGGCCGGGCACGCGCGGCCTTGCGCGACTGCACGGTCCCGATGCTGACAAAACACAGCGCCTGCTCCCAGGGGGCCAGCTGGAACAGCCCCCGCAGCCCGCCCGACGTGAGGGCCTTGCCGCTCGTGAGCGCCGACCCATACCCCTGCGCGGTGGCCATGAGCAGCATGTTCTGCACCGCGCATCCCGCGGAAACCAGGCGCTCGGACAGGTCGATGCCGGGGTCGCCGCATTGCCCGTTCACCACCACCAGCATCAGCACCGGTGACCGGTAGGCCTTCTCGCGCGCCTGCTCGGCCTGCGCCAGCGTGGCTGCGGGATCGCGCTCGCGCAGGGCCTGGGCAAACACATCGGCCAGCGCCGGGCGCGCTGCCTCGGGCACCAGCACGAAGCGCCACGGCACCAGCTGGCCGTGGTCCGGTGCGTGGGACGCGGCGTTGAGGATCTGCGCCAGTTCCAGGGCACTCGGCCCCGGGGCGGCCAGCCGCTTGGGCAGGATGGTCTGGCGCGACTGGATCAGCGCCGCGGCCATGGCGGCGACATCCTCCGGCGCGGCGGCCGCGCGTGCAGCGCCATGCGCCGCAGGGGGCGCGGGCCGGGGCGTGTGGTTCAAAGGCCAGGGAATGACAGCCATGGAATATCCTTGAAAAGGTGCTTCAGCCCGGACGGCCATCGGCCCGCACCCGGCCATACCACCGGCCCAGCCGGACGCCCCACACGCCCATGGTGACGGCCCACAGGCACGCTGCCAGCGGCAGCAGCCAGGCCCACGCGATACCGAAAACACCCGGCACCGCCGACGCGATGCGCAGCACCGTGGCCGCCTGCAGCAGCCAGAACAGCGACCACGCGATGCGGTCGGCGACCAGAGCCCGGCCACTGTGCCCGCACGACACCCGCGTCACCATGGCCAGCATCAGCGACGCCAGGCAGCCCATGGTCAGCGCGTGCAGCGCGCCCAGGCCCAGCGTTCCCAGGCCAAAGCCCCAGGCCAGCCACTGCGACAGGCCTCCGAGCACGAAAGCCAGCCCCAGCCACAGAAATCCGATGTGCAGCATCGCCAGCAGCCGGTTCCTGAGGCTTTGCACCAGCCCCCACACGCAGGCCAGCCAGACCAGCACGCCCCCCACCACCAGCTGCAGCGTGCCGTGCACCAGCGTCCAGGCGGGCCCCGCCCGGGTGGCGGGCAGCCCGGCCCACTCCAGCCAGGCGGCGAGCACCTGCAGCAGCGCGGCGGCGAGCATGAGCCACAGCACCCAGAAGGGCCGCCACGCCTGCACCATGGGCATGGCGCTGGAGGTGAAGAAGGGGATCATGCGGTGCGCCACCGTGACGTAGACCACGACGACAAACCCCCACAGGCCGGTGAACACCCAGGCGCGGGCGAGCGCATGTGTTCCCACGGCAAGGCTCAGCCACAGGCCCGCGAGGCTGAGGCAGCCCAGCACGCAGGCGCCCGCGACGACACGCGCATGCCATTGGTCCTGCGCCTGGCTCTGGCGCACACGGCCCCAGAACAGCGCCGACATCCACACCAGGCCAACGGCCGCCAGCGCCAGCCCCGCGAGGGCCGCGCCAATCCGCCAATGCGCGCCCGCCAGCCACAGCAGCCAGCCCGCGGCCTGTGCCACCAGGGGTGCGCGCAACGCCTGCGCCGGCAGGGGCGCCACCCCGAGCCATTTGGGGCCGGCCGTGAACAGGAAACCCGCAAAGAACAGCGGGATGAAGCCGAATGCCGTCACAACCGAATGCACGAGCGTGGGGGACAGCGCATAGTAAAGGCCCCACCAGCCGGTGGACCTGGCCACCTGCACCAGCGCCCACCATCCCCCCGACGCCACCAGCACCACCATGGCCAGGAAGAAACCCAGCCGGTGCGGTGCCAGCATGAGGTAGCGCCAGCGCCACCGCGTGTCCAGCGCGGCCAGCACCTCAGGCGACGGTTTTCCCGCCGCGGGGCGCACGGGAATGACCGGCCGGGAGGTCACCCACAGGTCCCCAGGTGTCCACACTGCGTGCAGTAGTCGCAGCCGTCCTTGCGGATCACGGCGTGGGCGCCGCATTCGCTGCACTTCTTGCCCGCCATGGCCTGCGGCACGGCCACCGGCGGCGGCGCGGGTTCGTCCAGGGGCAGCTGCTGCTGCACGGGGTCGGCCACGCGGCGCGCCAGGATGTTCTGGATGGCATAGGCCATGGCCGCCACTTCGGAGTCGTGCCACATGGGCACCAGGGTGCCATCGTCCTTGCGGTGCTGCCCCAGGCGCACCGGGCCCCGGTCCCAGGCCACCTTGCGCATGTCGGACAGCGCCCGCTCCAGGAAGCCGCCGCGCGCCGCCAGCGACAGCATGCGCATGCTAGAGGTGATCCACTGCTGCGATTCACCGCTCTGGCCCACGGGCATGAAGAACTCGATGGCGCGGTCCACCGTACCGTTGCCAACCCCCGTGGGCACGGGCAGGAACGACACGATGAGGTACAGCGTCTTGTGGCCTTCCTGCGTCCAGTATTCGAGCTTTTCGGCCACGGCCGAAAGGCCGCCTTGGGGGCGGCTTTCGATCACGGTACGCATGGGGTCCACCGCAGGTGCGGGGGGGGCTACAGATGCTGGTTCAGGCGCGGCATGGGTTTCCAGCACCGATCCCAGGATGGCATTGGGCCGGTAGGTGGCCAGGCCCTTGAGCCTGGCGCGCCAGGCCTGCAGGTACAGGTCCTTGAAACCTTCATAGGGATAGTCGGCCGGGATGTTCACCGTCTTCGAAATAGCCGTGTCCACAAAGGGCTGCACGGCCTCCATCATCGCAATGTGGCCTTCAGCGGGCATGGCCAGCGCCGAGACGAAGTAGTCCGGCAAGGCCTCCACATCGCCGCCCAGCTCGCGGTACAGCCGCCAGGCGTGGTCCTCGACAGCGTACTCCGAGGTGCTGCCGTCGGACTCGCGCTTCTTGCGCTTGTACATCCACGAGAAAGGAGGCTCGATGCCGTTGGAGGCGTTGTCGGCAAAGGCCAGGCTCACGGTGCCCGTGGGGGCGATGGACAGCAGGTGGCTGTTGCGGATGCCGTGCTGGCGGATGGCGGCCTTGAGCGAATCGGGCAGGCGGCTGGCGAACGTGCCCTCCGACAGGTAGGGCTCGGCCTGGAACTTGGGGAACACCCCTTTCTCGCGCGCCAGGTCCACCGAGGCGGCATAGGCGGCATCGCGCATGCACTCGGCGATGCGCGCGGCCATGGTGCGGCCCTCGGGCAGGTCGTAGCGCAGGCACAGCATGGCCAGCGTGTTGCCCATGCCGGTGAAGCCCACGCCGATGCGCCGCTTGTCCATGGCCTCGTCGCGCTGCTGCGGAAGCGGCCAGTAGGTCACATCGAGCACGTTGTCCAGCGCGCGCACCTGCAGCGCCACGGCCTTCGTGAACGCATCGAAATCAAACGCGGCCACGCCCCCGAAACCGAAAGGATGGCGCACAAAGCGGGTCAGGATGATGGGGCCGAGGTCGCAGCACCCGTACGACGGCAGCGGCTGCTCGCCACAGGGGTTGGTGGCCGCGATGTCTTCGCAATAGTGCAGGTTGTTGTCTTCGTTGATGCGGCCCAGGAACAGGATGCCGGGCTCGGCGAAGTCATAGGCCGACTTCATGATCGTGTCCCACAGCTCGCGCGCGGGCACCGTGGCGTAGACCCACTGGCCATCGGCGCGCTGGCGGGCTCCCTGGGCCAGCAGGGCAGTGCCGGGGCGTGCCTTGTGCACCAGCTCCCACGGCGCGCTGTTCTGCACGGCATGGATGAACTCGTCGGACACCCCCACCGACACATTGAAGTTGTTCCAGCGCCCCGGCGTGCGCTTGGCCGTGATGAATTCGTGCACATCCGGGTGGTCGATGCGCAGCACACCCATCTGCGCGCCCCGGCGCGCGCCCGCGCTCTCCACGGTGGAGCACGACTGGTCGAACACGTTCATGTAGCTGCACGGCCCCGAGGCCATGGACGCGGTGCCCTTGACCTGCGCGCCCTTGGGCCGGATGCGCGAGAAGTCGTAGCCCACGCCGCCGCCCCGGCGCATGGTTTCCGCTGCCTCGCGCAGCGCCTCGTAGATGCCCGGGAAACCCTCGTCGTCCACACCCTGGATGCAATCGCCCACGGGCTGCACGAAGCAGTTGATGAGCGTCGCCTGGATGTCGGTGCCCGCCGCGCTCATGATGCGGCCCGCCCCGATGGCGCCCGCCTTCAGGTTGGCCAGGAACAGGGTTTCGTACTTTTCGCGGAGTTCTGGTTTTTCGACCGAGGCCAGGGCCCGCGCCACGCGCTGGTACAGCTCGTCGGCGGTGGTTTCCCCGGGTTTGAGGTATTTCTCGCGCAGCACATCCAGGCTGATGGGCTGCAGGGACGAGGTGGGCTTGAGGGGGGGCTGGGGTTCGCGTTTCATGGGGGCCGATGATTTGGGTTTCACGCCAGTGAGGTCTTGCGTTCCATCAAGAGGGACTCATTCCTCGCGGATCTGCCACGAGCATGCCCGACAAGGTCAAAGCTCGTCCAGAAGAACCTGCCCATCATGCTCCACGTACGGATGGTAAGGACCGGTTCCGCTGTTGTCCGCCCGCGAGGCCGGCACAAAGCCACCCGTCTTGACATCAAACACATGGACTTCTCCTTCCTCGATCACATAGTGCCAGCCGTGCAGGCTGATCTGGCCCGACTGCACGCGGCTGCGCACCATGGGGTACTCCATGAGGCGTTCGAGCTGCAGCACCACCGCGCGCTGCTCGGTGCGGCGCAGCACCTCGGGGCCAGCCTGCATCGGCAGCAGGGCCTCGCGCCCCAGGTCCAGCCAGCGGTTCAGGTTGGGCGCTTCGGGCGAAACCTCACCATACATCGCCTTGATAGCCCCACAGTGACTGTGGCCGCACACCACGATGCGGCGCACCTGCAGGTTGAGCACCGCGAACTCGATGGCCGCCGTGGTGCCATGGTGACCGTGAGATCCGTCATACGGCGGGATGAAGGCACCCACGTTGCGCACCAGGAACAGCTCCCCCGGGCCCGCGCCCGTGAGCAGGTAGGGCACCAGGCGCGAGTCGGAGCAGCCGATGAACAGGGTGGTCGGGTGCTGCCCTTCGTCCACCAGCGCCTGGAACTGCTCGCGGTACTGGGGAAAGGCGTCGTTGTGGAAGCGGCGCAGGCGATCAAGCAGCTCGTCGGGCATGGGCAGGCAATCGGGTGGCGTGCGGTGCAACTACTGTACAAGCGGCGAGTCGGCCGCGTCCAGCGACACGCCGTCCACCACGGCCGCGCCCGCCAGCACCTGCAGGTACTGGCGCAGGGCGTTCACCCAGGCCTGCTGGCGCAACGTGAGGGCGATGGCCCGGCGCACTTCCTCGAACGACGGCTGCTGCCCCGGGTCGCGGGCCACCACCTCCACCACATGCAGGCCAAACCGGCTGTGCACAAGGCGTGCGAGCACGCCGATCTCGGCGCTGCCAAACACCTCGCGGGCGAACTCGGGGGCGCAGTCGGCGCGGGTCAGCCAGCCCAGGTCGCCGCCTTGCTGGCCGCTGGGGCAGTTGGACCACTGCGCAGCCGCCTCGGCAAACTTCGCGCCCCCATCGTCCGCGCAGCGCAGGTCGATCAACATGGCCTCGGCACGCAGCCGCAGCTGCTTCACGTCCACACCCGGCGTCACGGCGAACAGCACGTGGCGCAGCTGGGCCCGCTCGCCATGGGCGTGTGCCGCAGGGTGGGCGTCGTGGTAGCGGCGGCAGGCCTCTTCCGACGGGTCGGGGATGGGCAGCTCGCGCTCCAGCAGCTGCTCGATGGCATTCGAGGCCTCGGTGCTGATGGCGCCTTCGACACCCGGCACGTCGTCCTGCGCCAGCAGGCCGCCTTGCTGGGCCGCCTGTCGCAGCAGCTCGGTGCAGGCACGCTGGCGCAGGGCCTCCTCATCCAGCCACTCGGCCGTTGAATTCAATGCCACGCCGTTGATGCGCGCCACCGGGGCCTGCCCCATGGACTGAGGGGTTGCCATGGCGGGCGAGTCTGCCATGGCAGTCGCTCCTACCGTGGCGGAGAGCGCCTCGTAGGCGGCCGTCTGCTCCGGGGAGAGCATGCTTTGGGGGGCGCTCTGGCTGGTTGCGCTGGTGCCGCAACCGCAGCTACCGGTTCCACATCCGCTCATGGTGTGCTCCTTTTGTGATGCGAAATCAAGCGCCACGGCGGTCTTGCGACTGCATGTGGCCGGGCGGCAGGTTCAGGCGGCGCGCACGCACCACCTGGTAGGGGCGCAGCACATAGGCCAGCGTGCCAAAGCCGCTCCACACATGCACAAGGCGGGTGAAGGGGAAGATCAGGAAGATGCTCATGCCCAGGAACATGTGCGTCTTGAAGATCCATCCCGCACCGGCCAGCAGGTCGACCGCGCCACTGCGGAAGGTGACGATGCGTTGGCCCCACTCAGCCAGGCGCATCATCATGGAGCCGTCCAAATGTTGTGCCGACAGTGGAATGGTGGCCAGGCCCAGCGCCAGTTGCACCCACAGCAGCACCAGGATCAGGATGTCGCTGGTCTTGGAGGTGGCGCGGATGCGCGCATCCGACAGGCGGCGGTGCAGCAGGAGGGACAGGCCCACGAAGCCCATCAGGCCTGCAATGCCCCCCGACACCATGGCCATGAGCTGCTTGGCGCCTGCGCCGATGAAGTGCTCATACAAGAAGTGCGGCGTGAGCATGCCCACGGTATGGCCAAAGAACAGGAACAACACACCCACATGGAACAGGTTGCTGCCCCAGCGCAGGCTGCCGGTGCGCAGCAGCTGGGAGGAATCGCTTTTCCAGGTGTACTGGTCGCGGTCGAACCGCGCCCAGCTGCCGATGAAAAAGACAGCGAGGCAAATATAGGGATAGATGCCAAACAACAGGGTGTCAAGCCAGGCGGTCATACGGAGACTCCTTCTGGTGCCCGCTCGGCGCGGGGGGTACGAACAAAATGCAGAGGCTGCGGCTGGTCGGGCTTGGACTGGCCCTGGGTGCTGCAACCGCCAAACGCTTCGGGCTCGGCCCAGGCCTCGTCCATGGACGGCTCGGGCGTGAGCGCCACCGACTGCACGCGCTGGCCCGACACTTCGAGCACCGCAGCAATCACGCTGGCATAGGGGCTGTTGCGCGCCACCAGCGCGCTGAACAGCGCGTTCAGGATGTGGGCCATTTCGCCCAGGAACTCCCTGGCCACCTCCACCGGCTGGGTGGAGGCGAACTCCAGCACCACGGGCAGGTGGTCGGGCAGCTCTTCGGCTTCGAACTTCAGGCCCGCCTTGTCGTAGGTCTGCAGCAGGTCGATGAGCGCCGGCCCCCGGTCGCGCGAATCGCCGTGCACATGCTCGAACAGGTGCAGCGAGGTCTGGCGGCCCCGGTCGAAGTTGTCCACGTAGCGGGCCTCGGCTTCCAGCGGGTCGATTGCCGCAAGGTGCTGGCACACGGCTTCGAGCTCGGCCATGCGCTCGGGGGTCAGCGCCTGCTCCACCTGCAGCGCGTCGATGAGCTGCGGCATCACGCTGCGCAGTTGCGCATCGGGGTAGCTCAGCAGGTAGCCCAGGGCGCGCAGGGTCAGGCGCACGGAGGTCGGGTTCTTCTTGAACATGGTGATTCCTTTGCCTGTGCTTCAGACCGTGGCTTTGATCGGGATCGTGCGGGGCTTCTTTCCGCCGAACATGCTGGTCTCGGTGGCGCCATCGGAACAGCCGTTGCCAAACGAGAAGCCGCAACCGCCCCGGATGTCGAACGCGTTCTCGGCGTACTCGCGGTGGGCCGACGGGATGACGAAGCGGTCCTCGTAGTTGGCAATCGCCATCACGTGGTACATCTCCTCCACCTCGGCCATCGACAGGCCCGCCTGCTTGAGCACGGCCAGGTTCTGGCGCTGCTCCACATGCTTGTCGCGCTGGTAGGTGCGCATGGCCAGCATGCGCTCGAGCGCCCGCACCACGGGCCCCGTGTCGCCTGCGGTCAGCAGGTTGGCCAGGTACTGCACGGGAATGCGCAGCTGCGACACATCGGGAATGTCGCCATTCACGCCCACATGGCCCGCGTTGGCGGCGGCCGTGATGGGCGAGAGCGGCGGCACATACCAGACCATGGGCAGCGTGCGGTACTCGGGGTGCAGCGGCAGGGCCACCTTCCATTGCACGGCCATCTTGTAGACGGGGCTGTTGCGCGCGGCGTCCATCCAGCTGTCCGGGATCCCGTCGATGCGTGCCTGCTTGATCACGTCCGGGTCGTTCGGGTCCAGGAAGATGTCAAGCTGGGCCTGGTACAGGTCGCGGTCGCGCTCCACGCTCGCAGCTTCCTGGATACGGTCTGCGTCATACAGCAGCACGCCCAGGTAACGGATGCGGCCCACGCATGTCTCGGAGCACACGGTGGGCTGGCCCGCCTCGATGCGCGGGTAGCAGAAGATGCACTTCTCGGCCTTGCCCGACTGCCAGTTGTAATAAATCTTCTTGTAGGGGCAGCCGCTAACGCACATGCGCCAGCCACGGCACTTGTCCTGGTCGATCAGCACGATGCCATCCTCCTCGCGCTTGTAGATCGAGCCGCTGGGGCACGATGCCACGCACGCCGGGTTCAGGCAGTGCTCGCACAGGCGCGGCAGGTACATCATGAAAGTGTTCTCGAACTGGCCGTAGATGTCCTTTTGCACATCGTCGAAGTTCTTGTCCTTGCTGCGTTTGCTGAACTCGCCGCCCAGGATTTCTTCCCAGTTCGGGCCCCACTCGATCTTCTCCATGCGCTTGCCGGTGATCAGGCTGCGCGGGCGGGCCGTGGGCGCGGCCTTGCTCTCGGGCGCGGACTGCAGGTGGTCGTAGTCGAACGTGAAAGGTTCGTAGTAGTCGTCGATCTGCGGCAGGTTGGGGTTGGCGAAGATGCGCATGAGCAGCTTCCACTTGCCGCCCTGGCGGGGCGCGATGGAGCCGTCGGGGCTGCGCACCCAGCCACCATTCCACTTGTCCTGGTTTTCCCATTCCTTGGGGTAGCCGATGCCGGGCTTGGTTTCGACGTTGTTGAACCAGGCATATTCCACCCCGGGGCGGCTGGTCCAGACGTTCTTGCAGGTGACGGAACAGGTGTGGCAACCGATGCACTTGTCCAGGTTCAGCACCATGCCGATTTGTGCGCGAATTTTCATCGTGTTTCTCCTTGTCTTCGGCTTCAGGCGTGGGCTGCCGTGCTGGACACAGGCTCATCGTCGAGCCAGTCCACGCGGTCCATCTTGCGCACCAGCACGAACTCGTCGCGGTTGGTGCCGATGGTTCCGTAGTAGTTGAAGCCGTAGCTGTACTGCGCGTAGCCACCAATCATGTGGGTGGGCTTGAGCACGATGCGGGTGACCGAGTTGTGGATGCCGCCGCGCGTGCCGGTGATCTCGGAGCCGGGGGTGTTGATGATCTTCTCTTGCGAGTGGTACATCATCACCATGCCGGGGTTCACGCGCTGGCTCACCACCGCGCGGGCCGCGATGGCGCCGTTGGCGTTGAAGAGTTCGACCCAGTCGTTGTCCACGATGCCGGCGACCTTGGCGTCGTCTTCGCTCAGCCACACCACCGAGCCACCCCGGTTCAGCGTGAGCATCATCAGGTTGTCGCTGTACGTGCTGTGGATGCCCCACTTCTGGTGCGGCGTGATGAAGTTCAGCTGGATTTCCTTGTTGCCGTTGGGCTTCTTGCCTTCGACCTCGTGCAGCGTCTTCAGGTGCACCGGTGGGCGGTAGCTCACAAAGCCTTCACCGAAGTCACGCATCCACGGGTGGTCCTGGTAGAACTGCTGGCGGCCCGTGAGGGTGCGCCATGGGATGTACTCGTGCACGTTGGTGTAGCCGGCGTTGTAGCTGACCTTTTCGCTCTCCAGCCCCGACCAGGTGGGCGAGCTGATGATCTTGCGCGGCTGCGCCTGGATGTCGCGGAAGCGGATCTTTTCGTCCTCGCGGTGCAGCGCCAGGTGCACGTGGTCGCGCCCGGTCTGCTTGCCCAGGGCCTCCCAGGCCTTGCAGGCCACGTGGCCGTTGGTTTCGGGGGCCAGCATCATCACCACTTCGGTGGCGTCGATGTCGGTCACGATGCGGGGCATGCCCTGCGTCACGCCTTCTTCCTTCACGCGGCCGTTCAGGTCACCCAACTGGCCCACCTCGGTCTGCGTGTTCCAGCCGATGCCCTTGCCGCCATTGCCGGCCTTGTCCATCAAGGGGCCCAGGGCGGTGAAGCGCTTGTAGAGGTTGGGGTAGTCGCGCTCGACCACCGTGACCTGCGGCGCGGTCTTGCCGGGAATGAGTTCGCACTCGCCGTTCTTCCAGTCGCGCACGCCATAGGGCTGCGCCATTTCACCGGGGGTGTCGTGCATGATGGGCGTGAGCACCACGTCCTTTTCGACGCCGAGGTGGCCCACGCTGACCTCGCTCACGGCCTTGGCGAAACCTTTGTAGATCTCCCAGTCGCTCTTGGCCTGCCATGCAGGGTCCACTGCGGTGGACAGCGGATGGATGAAGGGGTGCATGTCGCTGGTGTTGAGGTCGTTCTTCTCATACCAGGTGGCCGTGGGCAGCACGATGTCGGAGTACAGGCAGGTGGTGCTCATGCGGAAGTCGAGCGTGACCAGCAGGTCCAGCTTGCCTTCGGGCGCGTGGGTGTGCCACTGCACTTCCTCGGGCTTGGCTTCGTCCTTGCCCAGGTCCTTGCCCTGCACGCCGTGGGTGGTGCCCAGCAGGTGCTTGAGGAAGTATTCATGCCCCTTGCCCGACGAGCCCAGGATGTTGGAGCGCCACACGAACATGTTGCGCGGCCAGTTGGACGGATGGTCCGGGTCCTCGCAGCTCATCGTGAGCGTGCCGTCCTTCAGAGACTTGACGACGTAATCCTTCGCGTCCATACCCGCGGCAGCGGCATCCTTGGCCACCTGCATGGGATTGGTCTTGAGCTGGGGAGCCGATGGCAGCCAGCCCATGCGCTCGGCGCGCACGTTGTAGTCGATCTGCGCACCGTGGTAGGCCTTCTTGTCGGCCAGGGGCGAGAGGATTTCCTCCATGCCCAGCTTCTCGTAGCGCCACTGGTCGGTGTGGGCGTAGAAGAAGCTCGTGCTGTTCATCTGGCGGGGTGGGCGGATCCAGTCCAGCGCAAACGCCAGCGCCGTCCAGCCGGTCTGGGGCCGCAGCTTTTCCTGGCCCACGTAGTGCGCCCAGCCGCCACCGCTCTGGCCGATGCAGCCGCACAGCATCAGCATGTTGATGATGCCGCGGTAGTTCATGTCGCAGTGGTACCAGTGGTTCATCGCCGCGCCGATGATCACCATGGACTTGCCATGCGTCTTGTCGGCGTTGTCGGCGAACTGGCGCGCCACGGTGATGATCTGCTCGCGCGGCACGCCGGTGATGGCCTCTTGCCAGGCAGGGGTGTAGGGGCGGTCGGCGTCGTAACCGCCACCGGGCTCTTCGCCGGGCAGGCCCCGGTCAATGCCGTAGTTGCCTGCCAGCAGGTCGAACACCGTGGCCACCATCACGCGGCCCTGGGCTTCGTGCCCGGCCAGCTCCAGGTGGCTCACCGGCACGCGGCGCACCATCACGTCGCCACCTTGTTCGTTGGCCGTGAAGTTGGGCGTTGCCACACCGCCAAAGTACGGGAAGGCCACATCAGCCACGTCATGGGCCTGCGCGCCGTCCTCGATCACCGACAGCTTGAGCTTGACGGTGTTGCCGGTGCGTGCCTCTTTGTTCTCCAGGTTCCACAGACCCTGGTCGGAGCGGCCGTCGGCCCCCCAGCGAAAGCCGATGGAGCCATTGGGCAGCGTGACCTGGCCCAGCTCGTCGTAACCCACCGTCTTCCAGTCGGGATTGTTGGACTGGTCGAGCTGGCCGGGGAAGTCGCTGGCGCGCACATAGCGGTCGGGCACCATCACCGTGCGGCCATCGGGCAGCGTCTTTTCCTTCAGCACCACCAACAGCGGCAGGTCGGTGTAGCGGCGTGCGTAGTCGTCAAAGTACGCCGAGCGGCCCTTGCCGCCGTCCTTGAAGTAGAACTCGTTCAGGATCACATGGCCCATGGCCATGGCCACAGCAGCGTCGGTGCCCTGCTTGGGGTGCATCCACAGATCACCCAGCTTGGCCACTTCGGAATAGTCGGGCGTGATGGACACGACCTTGGTGCCCTTGTAGCGCACCTCGGTCAAGAAGTGCGCATCGGGTGTGCGCGTCTGGGGCACGTTGGAGCCCCAGGCAATGATGTACGAGCTGTTGTACCAGTCGGCCGACTCGGGCACGTCGGTCTGCTCGCCCCAGGTCTGCGGGCTGCTGGGTGGCAGGTCGCAGTACCAGTCGTAAAAACTCATGCACACACCGCCAATCAGGCTCAGGTAGCGTGAGCCAGCGGCGTACGAAATCATCGACATGGCCGGGATGGGCGAGAAGCCGATGATGCGGTCCGGCCCGTGCTTCTTGATCGTGTACACGTTGGCCGCGGCGATCATCTGGTTGACTTCGTCCCAGGTGCTGCGCACGAAGCCGCCCAGGCCCCGCTGCTTTTGCCATTCGCGCTTGGAGGCGTCGTTCTCGACGATGCTGGCCCAGGCGTCCACCGGGCTCTTGGCCAGGGCGATGGCGGCGCGCCAGTGCTTGAGCAGGCGGCCACGCACCATGGGGTATTTCACGCGGTTGGCGCTGTACAGGTACCAGCTGTAGCTGGCGCCGCGCGCGCAGCCACGGGGCTCGTGGTTGGGCAGGTCGGGCCGGGTGCGGGGGTAGTCGGTCTGCTGGGTTTCCCAGGTGACGATGCCGCCCTTGACATAGATCTTCCAGCTGCAGCTGCCCGTGCAGTTCACGCCGTGCGTGCTGCGCACGATCTTGTCGTGCGCCCAGCGGTCGCGGTAGGCGTCTTCCCAGGTGCGGTCTTCACCGTTGGTTTCGCCGTGGCCCTGGGCAAAGGTCTCGCGGGGCTGCGAGAAGTACGAAAGGCGATCGAGGAAATGGCTCATCGGGGGCTCCTTGTTCTGTCTTGTTCAGGTGTGCTCAGCAAGGCATGGCGGCGTTCTTGCGCGCGTAGTGCCACCAGGTGATGACGATGCAGACGATGTAGAACGCGAAGAACGTCCACAGCGCGGCATGGGGGCTGCCGGTCAGGGCAATCGAGCTGCCATAGCTCTTGGGAATGAAGAACCCGCCGTAGGCGGCCATGGCGGCGGTGAAGCCCAGCGTGGCCGCGCCCAGGGTGTTGCCTTCCTTGTTGGCATGCGCGATGGCGGCCGGGTCGTTGCGGTCCACGCCGCGCATGGCTTCGGTCAGGAAGATCACGGGGATCATGCGGAAGGTGGAGCCGTTGCCGATGCCGGTGGTGAGGAACAGCACCAGGAAACACACGAAGAAACCCGCGAACTGGCCTTCGTTGCCGCCGGGGCCGCCGGAGGGCAGGAAGAACGTGACGCCCACCACCGCGATGGCCATGACGATGAAGTTCCACAGCGTGACGCGTGCGCCGCCGAGCTTGTCGGCCAGCCAGCCGCCAAAGGGGCGGATCACGGCGCCCACCAGCGGGCCCAGCCAGGCATAGGCCAGGGGGTTCACGCCGGGGAACTGGCTCTTGATGAGCAGCGGAAAGCCCGCCGCATAGCCGATGAACGAGCCGAAGGTGCCGAGGTACAGCACGCACATCAGCCAGTTGTGCTTGCGCCTGAAGATCGCGGCCTGCGCGGCGAACGAGGCGCGCGCGTCGGCGATGTCGTTCATGCCGAACCAGGCGGCCAGCGCCGTCAGCGCGATCCATGGCACCCAGATGAAGGCGGCGTTCTGCGTCCACACCTGCACGGTCTGGCCGTTCTTCACGATGGTCTGGCCTTCGCCGCCAAAGATGCCGAAGATGCCGGCCGTGACCACGAGCGGGCTCAGGAACTGCACCACCGACACGCCCAGGTTACCGAGGCCCGCGTTCACCCCCAGCGCCGAGCCCTTGCGCTCCTTCGGAAAGAAGAAGCTGATGTTGGCCATGCTGGAGCTGAAGTTGCCGCCGCCCAGGCCACACAGCAGCGCCAGGATGAGCATGGTGGGGTAGGCCGTGGTGTTGTCCTGCACCGCAAAGCCGATGCCGATGGCGGGGATCAGCAGCGAGGCGGTGGAGATCGCCGTCCAGCGGCGTCCGCCCACGAGCGGCACCATGAATGAATAGAAGATGCGCAGCGTGGCACCCGAGAGCGCGGGCGCCGCCGCCAGCCAGAACAGCTGGTTGGTCGAATACTTGAACCCGAGGCCCGGCAGGCTCACGGCGACCACGCTCCAGACCTGCCAGATGGCGAAGGCCAGGAACAGCGCGGGCACCGAGATCCACAGGTTGAGCTTGGCGACGGCCTCGCCTTCGCGCTCCCAGAACGACTTGTCCTCCGGAGCCCAGAGGGTGAGCAGGCGCCCCTGGCGCCCGCTGGTGGTGGTGGCAGACATGGTGAGGTTCCTTGAAAAATCAGCGGGCGCCAGCCGGTGCGGCGGCGTTCGGCGAGCCCATGAGACGGGTGTTGCGCACTTCGGTGAAGTACATCCAGATCAGCGAGACCCACACCACGCCGTACATCAGCATGAAAGCGCTGGAGCGGATGCCGGTGATGTCCATCAGCGCGCCGAACAGGATGGGCAGGATGAAGCCGCCCAGGCCGCCGGCCAGGCCCACGATGCCGCTGATGGCGCCGATGTTGTGGGGGTAGTCGTCGCTGATGTACTTGAAGACACTGGCCTTGCCGAAGGCCCAGGCAATGCCCAGCAGGAACATCAGGCCGGTGAACAGGTAGACGTTCAGGCCGATGTGGAAGGTCTTCGGGCCGTTGACGGTGGCGATGGTGAAGTCGGTCTGCGGGTAGCTCAGCAGGAACAGGCAGATCCAGCTCACCCACATCACCCACCAGGTCACGCTGTGGGCGCCGTACTTGTCGGACAGCATGCCGCCGATGGCGCGCAGCACGCCGCCGGGCAGCGAGAAGCAGGCGGCCAGCAACGCCGCCACGCGGATGTCCAGGCCGAACTCGCCCACGTAGTACTGCACCATCCACAGCGACAGCGCCACGTAGCCGCCGAACACGATGCTGTAGTACTGGCAGTACTTGAGCACCTTGGGGTCCTTGAGCGCCTTGAGCTGGTCGGTGAACTTGACGTTGCTTCCCACCAGGTGGGCCGGGTCGCTGTAGCTGAACAGCCAGAACAGCACCAGCGTGCCCAGCATGATGGCCGCGTACACCTGCGGCACCATGGTCCAGCCGAAGGCCACCAGCAGCACCGGGGCCACGAACTTGTTCACGGCTGCGCCCGAGTTGCCCGCGCCATACACGCCCATGGCCGTGCCCTGGCGGTGCTTGGGGAACCAGCGCGCCACGTAGGGCGTGCCCACCGAGAACGAGCCCCCCGCCAGCCCCACGAACAGGCCGATCGTCAGGAAGTGCCAGTACTCCGTGGCGTAGCCCATCATCCAGATGGCGGGCACGGTGGTCGCCATCACGGCGGCCATCACGATGCGGCCGCCGAAGCGGTCGGTCCAGATGCCCAGCGGCACGCGCACCAGCGAGCCCGTGAGCACGGGCATGGACATGAGCAGCCCGAACTGCGTGGAGTTCAGGTTGAGCATCTTCTTGATGGGGATGCCGATGACGCCGAACATCATCCAGACCATGAAGCAGACGGTGAATGCGAAGGTGCTGACGATCAGCACCGACCAAGCCTGGCGGGTGCGCTGTGGGCTTTCGCCCGGGGGCAAGGTGGTGTGTGCCATTGCGCGGTTCCTCTTCCTTCTTCTCTTTGGGGTATGGCTGTATGGTCCGTTTTCAGGGCCGCCCTGAACATCCTTCGCAAGCACACCCGCGCCACGGCAGAAGGACTAGGCCGGAGGGCGCCGCGAGGCCCGCGCATCGTCCGAAGGAACTATGGACACCGGGGCCGTCTGGGTGCAGCAAAGTCCCCGGCGCGCGCGCACGGGCCGCCAATGCCGGGCCCACCGGGGTTGGATATCGAAAGAAAACAGGCTTTCGCGCTGGATGGACAAGCGCCAGAAGCTACCAATTCAGTAGCAAATCACCGCATGCGGCCACCGGGGATGGCGGCCGTGGGCACCCTCTACTCCGTGCGCTGGCGGTCCGAGGCGTAGACCGCCGCCTGCACGCGCGAGGTGAGGCCCAGCTTGCGCAGGATGTGCTGCACGTGGATCTTCACCGTGGTCTCGGCGATGTCCAGGGTGCGCGCGATTTCCTTGTTGCTCGCGCCGCGCGCGATCTCGCGCAGCACGTCCTCCTCGCGCGGCGAGAGCGGCGCCACACCGCCCGCGGGATCGGCCTGCAGCGGCGCGGGCGCGGACGCCAGGGCGTGGGCTGGCGGCGCCTCGGGCGCGCCTTGCGACTGGAACGCCGCCACCAGCTTGCCCATGAGCTCGGGGCTCACCACCGGCTCGCCGCGTGCCGCGCGGCGGATGGCCTGGGCGAGCAGGTCGCCGTCGATGGTCTTGAGCAGGTAGCCCTGCGCGCCATTGCGCAGCGCGGCGGCCAAGTCTTGCGAATCCTCGCTCACGGTGAGCATGAGCACGCGCGATGCGGGCGCCACTTCGCGCAGCCCCCGGATGGCGTCCACGCCCATCACGCCGGGCAGGTGGTTGTCCAGCAGGATCACCTGGGGCCGCAGTTGCGGCGCCAGGCGCAGCGCCTCGGCGGCGTCGCCCGCCTCGCCCAGCACCAGGAGGCCCGCGTCCTGCCCCAGCAGGGCGATCAGCCCCCGGCGGAACAGCGTGTGGTCGTCCACCACGAGCAGGGTCACCGGCGGCTGCATCGGGGCGTCCGGGTGCGCAGGGACAGCTGCCGGAAAAGGGGCGGTGGTGGTGTTGTTGTTCATGGTGCGTGCGCCGCCACCGGGCTGGTGGCGGCGGCAGAGGGGGTGTCCGCGCCAGGCGGCGTGCCGCGCGAGGCGCGGGCCACGGATGGCGGGGTGGCGGGCGGGTGCGCCGGCGGCGCAGGCATGGGGGCGGCGGCCGTCACCGTGGGCAGCTCGATGCACACGCGCGTGCCCTGGCCCGGCGCGGATTCGACCTGCAGGGCCGCCCCCACGCGCTGGGCCCGCTCGCGCATGATGCCCAGGCCCACGTGCAGCGAGTCGGGCGGCACGCTGGCCACGTCGAAGCCCTTACCGTTGTCCTGCACCTCGAAGCGCCAGCGCGGGTGCCGGTGCACCAGCAGTTCCACGCGCGTGGCGCCCGAATGCTTGCGCACGTTCGACAGCGCTTCCTGCACCATGTGCAGCACCTGGATCTGCAGGTCCGGCGGCAGCGGCAGCCCATGGCCCACCATGCTGAGCACGGTGGCCATGCCGGTCTGGTGCTCGAACTTGGACAGCGTGGCGCGCAGGGCGGACTCGATGTCCTCCTCGCTGGTGCGCGTGCGAAAGTGCACCAGCAGCTCGCGCACGTCGGCATAACACTCGCGCACGCCCACGTCCAGCTCGCCGATGCTGCGGTCGCGCTTGGCCTCGTCGCCGCGCGCCACCGCGTCGCGCAGCAGCTGGGTCTGGATCTTGAGGAAGGCCAGCGACTGCGCGATGGAGTCGTGCAGTTCGCGCGCCAGCAGGCTGCGCTCCTCGGCCACCGCCGCCTCGCGCTCGAGCGCCGTCGCGCGCAGGCCCTCCATGGCGCTGGCCAGGTGGCGCGTCATGGCTTCGAGCAGGTCGCGCAGCTCGTCGGTCAGCTCGACCTGGGAGCGGAAGAACAGGTCCACCTCGCCCAGCAGGCGCTGCTGCATCTGCACGGGGATGGTCACCATGGTTTCAAAGCCCGCTTCGCGGCAGTGGGGCAGCGCGACGTGGGTGGACGGCGTGATGGGAATGACCCGCGTGCGCGCCTGGGCCTGGGGCTGGCCGCACAGGCAGCTGCCCGTGTGCAGGCAGTGCTCACCGTCGGCCATGGAGCGCGGCAGGCCGTCACCGGCCAGCAGCACATAGCGTTCGTTGGCCTCGTTGGACCAGCGCACGGCCGCCGCGTCGGCCCCGGCCACGCGGCGGATCTGCTGCACGAAGCCCTGGGCCAGCAGCTCCAGGCTGCCCGCGGTGGACGCCAGCGCGCTCACCTCGTACAGCGCGGCCAGGCGCTGGTTCTTCACGGCGATGCTGGCGGTCTTGTCGCGCACCTTGTGCTCCAGCTCGTCGTGCGAGGCCTGCAGCGCGTGCGCCATGAGGTTGAAGCCCGCCGAGAGCTGGCCGAACTCGTCATCGGTATCGACCGGCAGGCGCGTGCCCAGCTCGCCCTGGCGCAGCCGGGCCTGGGCCTGCTGCAGGCGCGCCACGGGGTTGATGACGAGCAGGTAGCTCACGGCCATGAAGGTCACGGCCGCCACGATGGCCAGCGCCATCATGAACAGCTGGAACAGGTGCAGCGCGGCCGTCCAGCCCGCGATCTGCAGCTCGATCGCGTCGACGAAGCCGTCCACCTGCTGCACGAACGCGTCGGCCTGCGCCAGCGTGCGCGCGCGGTCGAGTGGCTGCGTGGCCACCCAGCCGCTGCGCGCCTGCGCCCACTGCGCGCGGATCGCGTCGAAGCGCGTGCGCGTCTCGGCGCTCCAGGGCACGAACAGCGGCCGCGAAGGATCGCCCGTGCGCAGCAGCTCGAGGCTCGCATCGAACAGGCGGGCGCGCTCCTGCACCGCCTCGGGCGGCTCGGTCTGCAGCACCAGCACCATGCGCAGCATGTTCATGCGCAGCCGGCCCGCCTCATTGACGGCGGCCGCGCCGCCCTCCAGCTTCCAGGTCACCCACAGCGTGAGGCTGATGGAGGCCAGGGCCACGAGCAGAAAGCCTCCACCCATCGCCAGGAGCTTGGTGGTCAGGGTGGGCTTGGAGCGCATCGGCCCAGTGTAGGCAGGGGGTTCGCCCGAAGTCTTGACCTGCGTCAAGTCGCGGCCGCGTAGCATCGCCCCATGCACACACAGCACCCGAGCACCTTTGCACCGTCTTCGGCCCCGGCCCGTGGCCGCTGGCGGGCTTGTACGCTGGCGTGGGCCGCCGCCACGGCGGCGGCGCTGAGCGCCTGCGCCAGCCCTGAATCCAGCGCCCCTGTGTCGCCCGCCGCCTGGCCCGCGCGCCTTGAGGCCCTGCTGCCCGCCGACGTGCTGCTGCTGGGCGAAAAACACGATGCCCCCGAGCACCAGCGCCTGCAGCGCGAGGCCGTGCAGTGGCTGGCGGCGCGCGGACAGCTGGCGGCCCTGGTGCTGGAGATGGCCGAGCGCGGGAACGGCACCACCGGCCTGCCCCGTGACGCCACCCCGGACCAGGTGCAGGCCGCCCTGCAATGGAAGGACGCCGCCTGGCCCTGGCAGGCCTATGGCCCCGTGGTGATGGCCGCCGTGGCCGCCGGCGTGCCGGTGCTGGGCGGCAACCTGCCGCGCGCGGATATGCGCGCGGCGATGGGCGAATCCGCGTGGGACCGGCACCTGCCCGCCGCCGCGCTGCAGCGCCAGCACGAGGCGCTGCGCGAGGGCCACTGCGGCCTGCTGCCCGAGGCGCAGATCGCCCCCATGGCCCGCATCCAGATCGCGCGCGACGCCAGCATGGCCCGCACCGCGCGGGAGGCCCTGCGGCCCGGCCAGACCGTGCTGCTGGTGGCCGGCGGCGGCCATGTGCTGCGCAGCCTGGGCGTGCCCACGCACTGGCCCTCGGATCTCAGGTCAAAGGTGGCCCTGGCGCAAGCAGGCAAAGCGCAGGAAGCTATCAAAAACGAAGCAGATGCGGTGATCGAGACCCCCGCCCCGCCGCCCCGAGACCATTGCGCGGAACTGCGCCAGCAATGGGGCCAGGGCGCGCGCACGGGCGGCTGACGGCGGCCGGCCCGCGCGGCGCGCGCCGGGTGCGCGGGCGGCGGCGGGGCGAGCGTTCAGCGCGGCTCGCCACGCTCCCGCAGCAACGCGGCGAACCCGTCGGCGGGCAGCGGGCGGCTGCACAGGTAGCCCTGGTAGGCGTCGCATCCGCGCGCCTTCAGGAAGGCCAGCTGGCCCTCGTCCTCCACCCCCTCGGCCAGCACCGACAGCCCCATGCTGTGCCCCATGGCGATGATGGCCGCGCTGATGGCCATGTCGTCCGCGCTTTGGGGGATGTCGCGGATGAAACCCTGGTCGATCTTGAGCACGTCGATGGGAAAGCGCTTGAGCTGCGCGAGCGATGAGTACCCCGTGCCGAAGTCGTCCACCGCGATCCGCACGCCCACGCTGCGCAGCCGCATCAGCACCTGGCGCGCCTCCTCGGTGCGCTCGGCCAGCGCGGACTCGGTGATCTCCAGCTCCAGCAATTCGCTGGGAAAGCCCGAGTCGGCCAGCGCCGCCGAGGTGCACCCCGCCAGGTCGGTCAGGTGGAACTGGCGGGGCGATACGTTGACGGCCAGCGTCAGGTCGGGCAGGCCCTCGGCGCGCCACTGCTGGCCCTGGCGGCAGACCTCGCGCAGCACCCATTCGCCCAGCGGGCCGATCACGCCCGAGGTCTCGGCCACGGGGATGAAGCGCGCGGGCGAGATCAGCCCCTCCTCGGGGTCGTTCCAGCGCACCAGCGCCTCGGCCCCCAGGATGCGCCCGCTGGCGATGTCCACCTGCGGCTGGTAGTGCATCTGCAGATGGCCCTGGGCCAGCGCCAGGCGCAGGCGCGATTCGAGCGCGAGCCGCTCGCGCGCGGCCTGGGTCATGGCTTCGTGGAAGAAGCACCACGCGCCCCGGCCCCGGGCCTTGGCGCCGTACACCGCAGCGTGCGCGCCCTGCAGCAGCAGTTCGGTGGTGGCGGCGTGTTCGGGGAACATGCAGATGCCCACGCTCACGCCGGCCACCACCTCGAAGCCGTCGGGCGAGCGCCAGGGCTCGGCCACGGCGGTGATGAGGTGGCGCGCCACGGCCGCAGCGCCATCCGCATGGCGCAGGTGGCGCGCCACCACGGCCAGCTCGTCGCCGGCCAGCCGCCCCAGCACGTCGCCGGGCCGCAGGGCCGACTGCACCTGCCGCGCGATGTGCTTGAGCACCTCGTCGCCCGTGGTGTGGCCGTAGCTGTCGTTCACGTCCTTGAAACGGTCCAGGTTGAGCAGCAGCACGGCGATGTGCTCGCCGCTGGCGCGCGCCTCCTGCACCACCTGCTCCAGCTGGTGGCCGAACCAGGCGCGGTTGGACAGCCCCGTGAGCGCGTCGTTGTGCGCCAGGAATTCCAGCTGCCGCTGGTGCGCCTTCTCCTCGGAGATGTCGGTGAACATGCACACGTAGTGCGTGACCTCGCCCGCCGGGTCGCGCACGGCCGACAGCGACATGTGCTCGGGGAAGACCTCGCCGCTCTTGCGCCGGTTCCAGATCTCGCCCTGCCAGTGGCCCGTGCGCCGCAGCGTGCTCCACAGGGCCTCGTAGAACGCCTTGTCGTGCCGGCCGGACTTGAACACGCGCGGCGTCTTGCCCAGCAGTTCCTCCTCGGTATAGCCCAGGAGCCGTGTCACGGCCGCGTTGGCGGACAGGATGCGGCTGTGCGCATCGGTGACCACCACGCCCTCGATGGTGTTGTCCACCACCGTGGCGGCCAGCCGCTGGCGGGCCTCGCTGGTCTGCAGCGCGGCGCGCGCGGCCTTGATCTCGTCCAGGTCCTGCACCACGCAGACCAGGTGGGCGGGCTCGTCGCCCGCTTCGGGGATCTGCGTCACGGTGCACAGCACCGGCACCCCGCGCGTCCCGCCGGGCCGCCGGCACTCGCGCTCGTCCACGCAGTGGTCGATCTCTCCCGCCAGCAGGCGCACCAGCTGGGCGGTGGCCCCCTCGGGGTCGGGGGACTGCATCACATCGTGGAAATTGAGGTGGCGCACCTGCGCCAGGGACACGCCCAGCAGCTCGCACAGCCGCTCATTGGCCCAGAGGAAGCGGCCGTCCGGCGCCACGCGCGCGAAGCCCGCGGGTGCATGGCGCACCACCTGGGCCAGCTCCCGGGCCATGGCCCAGCGCACCTTCTCGGCGTAGCGCATGCGCCGCAGCATGCACCAGGCGAGCACGCTGGTGGCCAGCACATAGCCCCAGCCTTTCCAGGTCTGCCAGTGCGTGAGCTGGGCCGGGTCGGTCACCCAGCGGGCCAGCAGCGCGTCGCCCGCGAACACCCAGGCCACCCCGAGCACCAGGTACAGCAGCATCCCCCGCCAGGGGGCAAGACGCGGGGCATCGCCCGGATTGACCATCGATTCCCTCGTTCCTTGGGCGCCTGTAGCCATGCTGCGACAATTGGGCAGCTATGACGACCAACGCCTACATCCTTACTCTGTCCTGCCCCGACCGCCTCGGGCTGGTGCACGCAGTCTCCGGCTTTCTGCTGGAGCACGGCGGCAACATCGAAGAAGCCGCCCAGTACAACGACCACGCCACCGGCCTGTTCTTCATGCGGGTGCAGTTCGCCTGCGACCAGCATGACCACGCCACGCTCAAGACCCGCCTGGCCAGCTTCGCGGAGCCCCACACCATGCGCTGGAGCCTGCACGCCACGGCCGCCCCCATGAAGACGGTGCTCATGGTCAGCAAGGAAGGCCATTGCCTCAATGACCTGCTGTTCCGCTGGAAAAGCGGCCTGCTGCCCATCGACATCCGCGCCATTGTCAGCAACCACCGCGACTTCTACCAGCTCGCGGCCAGCTACAACGTGCCGTTCCACCACATCCCGGTGACTGCCGCCAGCAAGCCGCAGGCCGAAGCGAAACAGTTGGAGATTATCGAGGCCGAAGGGGCCGAGCTGGTGGTGCTGGCGCGCTACATGCAGGTTCTTTCTCTTGATCTGTGTCAAGCTTTGGCCGGACGGGCGATCAACATCCACCACAGCTTCCTGCCCAGCTTCAAGGGCGCCAAGCCCTATTACCAGGCGCACGACCGGGGCGTGAAGCTCATCGGCGCCACCGCGCACTACGTGACGGCCGACCTGGACGAAGGCCCGATCATCGAGCAGGACGTGGCCCGCGCCGACCACACCGACACGGTGGAAGACCTCACGGCCCGGGGCCGCGACACCGAAAGCCAGGTGCTGGCCCGCGCCGTGAAGTGGCACAGCGAGCACCGCGTGCTGCTCAACGGCCACAAGACCGTGGTTTTCCGCTAGCCCGTTCTGCCCCATGGCCACGGCAGCTCCGTCCTCCTTCCTCAGCAGCGCGGCACGGCGCATCCCGCCGATACAGTGCCTGCTGACGTTTGAAGCCCTGGCCCGCCTGCGCAGCGTGACGCAGACGGCGGACGAGCTGTGCGTGACGCCCAGCGCGGTGAGCCACCGGGTCAAGCAGCTCGAACAGATCCTGGGCGTGCGGCTGTTCGGGCGGGCCGATTTTTCGCTGACCACCGAGGGCAGCGCCTACCTGGCCCACGTGCGCGAGGGCCTGGGCGCGCTGCAGCGGTTTCCGGGGGCCGCTGCGGCGCCCGGGCGCCGGCGGCTCAAGCTGGCCGTGACACCCACGTTCGCGCGCACCATCCTCATTCCGCGCCTGCGCCAGTTCACCGAGGCCTACCCCGAGATCGACCTGGCGCTGCAGGTGTCCATCCCGCTGCTGGACGTGGTGGCCGAGGACGCCGACCTGATGGTGCGCTTTGGCCCCGGCCACTACGCCGACGTGGAGCATGTAGAGCTGGCCCGCGACGTGGTCACGCCCCTGGCCTCGCCCGCGTTCGTGCGCGAACACGGCCCGTTCGACCGGCCGGAGGACCTGGAGGGCGTGCCCCTGCTGCGCAGCCCGCTGGAGCCCTGGCGCACCTGGTTTGCCGCCACGGGCCTGGACTGGGCCGAGCCCAGCGAGGGCTCGCAGTTCAACGACATCGGCCTGATGTGCGACGGCGCCGCCGCCGGCATGGGCGTGGCGCTGGTGCGCCTGAAGCTCGGGGCCCCGTGGCTGGAGAACGGCACGCTGGTGCGCCTGTTCGACACCGATACGACCAGCCCCCACGCACACTACCTGTGCTGGCGCACGGGCACCATGGACCGCTGGGAGTGCGCGGCGTTCGCCGAGTGGCTGCGCAAGACCATGGCCTGAGCCCTCGCCGCATTCAAGGCCATTCTGGCCTCCAGCGCTTACCTACAAAGCGTCAATAGCTATACATTTTATAGCACACCGGATCCACCCCGCCCTCCCCTGTGGCGCGCAGGGTCCCAGATTCACGCAGCCCGCCTGACGCCGTCACCCGGCACGCGCCTCTCGCCTGTCCTGTCTCTTGACCTCTCCACCATCTCACCACGCCGTGCCACAAGACACCCACTTCAAGAAGAGATACCCCACGCTGGAGCAGAACGCGGTGCTCAACGCCACGGCGAGCGCGGTGCTGGTCAACGCGCTCGCGGGCACGGGCAAGACCACCACCCTGGCCATCAAGGCCGCCGACCTCCTGCGCACCCAGGGCGCAAGCCGCATCCTGATGCTCGCGTATTCGGAGGCCGGGCTGGCCGCCATTGCGCAGCGCCTGGAAAAGCTCGTTCCGGCCATTCCGCGCCAGGTGCAGATCATGACCGTGGAGCAGCTGTGCGCCACCGTGCTCAAGGAACAGGGCGACGAGCTGGTGCGTGTCACCGAGCCCCTGCAAAAGAACCTGCTGGTCCGCCAGGCCCACACCGCGCTGCTCCAGGACCCGGCGCTGGACAGGGCGCCCGAGGCCGGCGACTTCCTGTCGCGTGAACTGGACGTGCAGGCCTTCGCCGACTTCGAGGCCCGGGCCAAGCAGCAACTGCTGCTGCGCGACATGGACCGCTCGGACCTCGGCGCCCTGCCCTACTGCCGCGAGCACCAGCTCGACTACGGGCTCTACCAGCTGCTGGCGAAGTACGAACGCCTGCGCCGGGGGCTGAACCACGAGCCGCATTTCTACGCACCGGGCGACTGCACGTATGAAGTGGCCACGCAGCTCGGGGAGCTGGATTTCGGCGATGCCTTCGCGCCGCTGCAGGGGCGCTTCGATGCGGTGCTGTTCGATGAGCTGCAGGACCTGGACGAAGCCGCCATGCTGGTGCTGCGGCATCTGGTGCAGGGCGGCAACGGTCTGTTCGTCGGCGCGGGAGACTTCAACCAGCACATCCTGCCCGGCGCGTTCTCCGTCTTCGGCGACAGCCTGGCCCGCATCCGGCAGGAGCTGCCCGCGGACACCCAGGTGGTCGCCCTCAACACCACCTACCGCTTCGGCAACGCCATCTGCCAGGGGCTGAACCCCCTGTTCGGCGTGGAATTTGCCGCGCACTACCCCACCAAGCCCTCCGCGTTCGAGCGGCGCAGCTACACCGACGACGAGGATTGCGCCCGGCAACTGCTGGCGATCCACGACGCCGTGCTGCACCAGCAGCCCCCCGCGCCCGGCGGCACCACGCCCCCTCCTTGCCTGAACGTGGTGCTGCGGTCGCCGGAAGACTCCATCCTGCTGGAATGGATGTTCGCCCACGAAGGCGTGCACTACGCCTGCTTGGGGCTGAAGCGCTTCTACCAGCGCCGCGAGATCGCCCTGGTGCTGGCCATCATGGGGGCCATGCAGGGCTGCGGCACTGGCGTGCGGCTCACGCAGGGCATTCTGAGCAGCGCCATGGAAGGCCTGCTGCGCTACGTGCGGCGCGGCAGCCAGCCGGACCAGGACGTGCTGGCCAACGGCGCGTTCGACATGCAAGCGCTGGTGGAGGACTCCCCCGTCGAAATGGACACCCGCGCCGTGGCGGCGGAACTCATCGGCAGGCAGGACCTGGTGCGCCGGTTCCTGGTGCGCGCCAGCTTCAACCCCCAGGCCCCGGTGGCGTCCCCCGTGTGCGAACAGTTGCTGGCCTTGCCCCCCGAGGCCTGCGCCGACGCCGGGCAGCTGTGCGCGCACCCGCTGGTGCACCGCTTCTTCGCGCAGGCGCCCATCAGCCCGCAGGAGCTGCGCTACTGCAGGGACAGCCTGGCGGCGCTGGCCCGCATCTGCGCCGGCTTGTCCGTGGACGAGTTCCTGGGCCGGCTCACGCTCATGGTGCAGGCCAGCATCCACCAGCACACCCAGCAGGAAGCCTCCAGCCTGCAGCTGCTGACGGTGGAGCGCTGCAAGGGGCATGAATACGACCATGTGGCCGTGCCCCTGGTGGAGCGCGGGCGCTTTCCGCGCAGTGCCGCCCGGCAGGAGGCCTATCGCGAACGCAACATGCTGTATGTCGCCATGACGCGCGCCAGCAAACGCCTGTGGCTTCTGGAAGGCAGCCAACGCCCGGTGAGCCCCGGGCCAGTGTGAGGAGGAGGAGGAAGAGGAGGGGGGGCTGCGGGCCGCCCACCGGCCCAATTCAAGACAAAGGAGCCTCCAGCGCTTTGCCCACATGCGCCAGCCGCTCATTGATTGATAGCAAACGGCCACACCCAGGCCATTTCACAGACCGCTGCAAGAAAACTCACGCTCCCGCGCGCGGGCTTCCTCTACAGTGGCGGCCATGAACACTGCCGCCGAACCCACCACAGCCCTGTCCGAACGCGCCGCACGCCAGGCCGAGGTTGTCCAGGCCCTGAGCCGCGTGGTGCCCGCGCACGCGCTGCTGTGGCACGCCGAAGACACCACCCCCTACGAATGCGACGGCCTCACCGCCTACCGCCAGCGCCCGCTGGTGGTGTGCCTGCCCGAAACATACGAGCAGGTGCAGGCCGTGCTCAAGGCCTGCCACCACCTGCAGGTGCCCGTGGTGGCGCGCGGCGCGGGCACGGGCCTGTCGGGCGGCGCCATGCCGCATGCCCTGGGCGTCACGCTCTCGCTCGCCAAGTTCAACCGCATCCTCGACCTCGACCCGGTGAGCCGCACGGCCGTGGTGCAGTGCGGCGTGCGCAACCTGGCCATCAGCGAGGCCGCCGCGCCCTACGGCCTGTACTACGCGCCCGACCCCAGCAGCCAGATCGCCTGCACCATCGGCGGCAACGTGGCAGAGAACTCGGGCGGCGTGCACTGCCTGAAATACGGCCTCACGGTGCACAACGTGCTCAAGGTGAAGGGCTTCACGGTGGAAGGCGAGCCGGTGGAGTTCGGCAGCGATGCGCTGGACACCCCTGGCTACGACCTGCTGGCCGCCGTGATCGGCAGCGAAGGCATGCTCGCGGTGATCACCGAGGTGACGGTGCGCATCATCCCCAAGCCCATGCTGGCGCGCTGCATCATGGCCAGCTTCGACGACGTGCGCAAAGCGGGCGACGCCGTGGCGGCCGTGATCGCCGCCGGCATCATCCCCGCCGGCCTGGAGATGATGGACAAGCCCATGACCGCCGCCGTGGAAGACTTTGTGCACGCAGGCTACGACCTCACGGCCGAAGCCATCCTGCTGTGCGAAAGCGACGGCACGCCGGAAGAGGTGGAAGAAGAAATCGGCCGCATGAGCGACGTGCTGCGCGCGGCGGGTGCCACCGCCATCTCGGTCAGCCAGGACGAGGCCGAACGCCTGCGCTTCTGGAGCGGCCGCAAGAACGCCTTCCCCGCCAGCGGCCGCATCAGCCCCGACTACATGTGCATGGACTCGACCATCCCGCGCAAGCGCCTGGCGGACATCCTGCTCGCCATCCAGGAGATGGAAAAGAAATACCAGCTGCGCTGCGCCAACGTGTTCCACGCGGGCGACGGCAACCTGCACCCGCTGATCCTGTTCGATGCGAACGATGCCGACCAGCTGCACCGCTGCGAACTGTTTGGCGCGGACATCCTGGAGACCAGCGTGGCCATGGGCGGCACGGTGACGGGCGAGCATGGCGTGGGCGTGGAGAAGCTCAACAGCATGTGCGTGCAGTTCACGGCCGAGGAGAACGCGCAGATGTTCGGGCTCAAGCACGCGTTCGACCCGGCGGGGCTGTTGAACCCGGGGAAGGTGATTCCCACGCTGAACCGGTGTGCGGAGTACGGGAAGATGCTGGTGCGCGGGGGGGCGATCAAGCATCCGGATTTGCCGAGGTTTTGAAGGCTGAAACAAGCACAGCCGATTTCTGAACAAGAAGAGGACGCCCCCCAGTTCAATTCTGGGAAGATTGCCCAAAGCACCCCCACCGCCCAAATACTGCGGCCCACGTTACTCTAGGTCGACCATGACAGATGACTCCCGAACCGAAGCTCTCCGCGAATGGAATAGCCTGGCGCGTGAAAATACGGAAAACGCCGTCGTTTCCTCGATGCTTGAAGCCGCGCTCACGGCCAGTGAGCCGGTCGAGACATTCAGCACTTGGCTACTCGTCGCGACCGCTGCTGTCGCGTCCTTTCTGATCGCCAATGCGGAGACACTCATGCCTTTTATCTCGAGGGCTGGGTTCGTCACATGTGGTGTGTTCCTGTGCGTCTCCTGCATCTTCGGTCTGTTCTCAAAGGTGTTTGCCGTGCGCTGCAAGATCGGCGTCGAAACGGGCAATGCAGTGCGCAAGACCTTTAGCGAGCACTTAGCCAAATACCAGGCTGAGGAAGAGAGAATTCAGAAGGGGGCCGCATTTTGGGGAATTGATCTGCAGTCGGGCATTCGCATTGAGCGAGTTCTCGAAGAATTCTTGCAACCATTCCCGAGATGGGTTCGCTGCATCGCGCAGCGTTACTTGAAAAAACATGCTGGCAATCCACAGATCGGCTACATCTCTCAAATGAGAAGTCTCTACGTACAAGGAGCTGCAGCATTCTTACAGGCACTGTGCTTTCTTGGTTTTTTGGGGACGGGGTTTATCTTTGCGGCAGCAGCTTAGCCTTCCATCGAGAAGACATTCAGCACTCATCTGTGCGGGCTATTGGCCGCTTCACATTTAAAACGTCGACGTCAGCAACGCAACCCGTTTTACGGCAACTCGGTGGTTATCGATTGCGATTCAAATCGGGCGTTCTGTGACGGTTTTTCTCGCGTCCGCCGCCAACTCGTGGTTGATGGCGGCAAACAAACCCCAGCAATCCACATCCCCAACATCCTTCTTTCCAAGCCCCATGATCTGCGACTCTCCTACCACCCTCCTCCAATCCGGCAACGCCCTCGTCGCCCAGGCACAGGCCGTAGCGACGCAAGACTTTGCCGCAGCGCGGGCGCTGTGGCGGGAGGCAGGCGTGTTGTTTCAACGAGCGCATGACGCCGACCCTTCGCAGCACGCTGCCGCATTTCGCCTGGGGCAGGCATTTGTGGCCGAGGCCCATGCGCTGCAGAAAGAAGGATCAGAGGATGCGACGGCGATGTGGCGCCAGGCGGCTCTGCAGTGCGAAGTGGCCTTTGCGCTCGACCCGCACCATGCGGTGACGGCCATGCACATCGCCAGTTGCTATGCCTGGGCACAAGACGCCGAGGCCAAGCAAGCCTGGGCGCAGATTGCGCAGCATCTGCAGGAAGAACACGCGGCCTACATGGCGGCGGATGAGGCGGCACGCTAGCAGCGCAGCCCCGCCGCGGCCGAGCAACGCGATGGCCCGTGTGGCTGTTCGGCTGTCTGGATGTTCGGCTCCCCACCCCTGCTGGCTGCGCCTGCGGCGGGGCGGTTGCGGGGTGGCACGCGCGTCGGAGCGCGCGTGCTTCGTGAACTGACTCGCCGTGGCTGTCCGAGCGGCGCGCGCCAGCGCAAAGCGAGTTCCACGGCGCACCCCGCAACCGCCCCGCCGCAGGTTTGCCCCGTAGCGAAGCGCAGGGGTCGCAGACTGGGGGTCGCCTTTTCTTTGGTGACTTTCTTTTGGCGAAGCAAAAGAAAGTTACTCGCACGCCGGGCGACTCCCGGCCTCCGCCCCCAACACCAGCAAGCTTGCCAACCAGTACGCCCCGGCTTCGACAAGCTCAGCCCGAACGGATGGAGTGGCGCCCTGGCTTCGGCAGGCTCAGCCACCCACCACCGCCCGCCAAATCTCCCCCGCGTGCGACACCGCAAACAGCACCAGCCCGATCAACCCACCCACCACCGTCCCGTTGATCCGGATGTACTGCAGGTCCTTGCCGATGTTCAGCTCGATCAGCCGCGTCATCTCTTCGGTGTCCCAGCGCCGCACCGTGTCCTCGATGTGCTGCGCCACGAACTGCGACACCTCCGGCGCCAGGCCCCGCACCCACTCCTCCAGCCGCGCATTGAGCGACTGCCGCAGCGCCGCATCCCCCGCCAGCGACTGGCCCAGCCACTGCCCCAGGTTGCGCACCTGCCGCGCCAGCACCGAATCCGCGTCGGACAGATCGCGCTGCAGCGCCCCGCGCAGGTCCTGCCACAGCGCCTGCACATAGCCACCCACCGTGGCATCGGTCTGCAGCCAGGCGCGGATCTCTTCGCCCTTGCGCGCCCAGTCGGGGTCGCCGCGCAGGCGCCCGATGAAGCGCTGCACCGCCGCGTCGAACTGCGCGCGCAAGGCGTGCTGCGGGTTGGCGGCCACATCGGCCATCACGCTCTCCAGCGCGCGCGCCAGCAGGGCCGAGCCCTTGTCGCCCAGCCAGTCGCTGGGCAATAGCCTCTCGGTGCGCGGGTGGTCCTTCTTGAGCCAGGCCACGATGGTCTGCGCCACCCAAGCGCGGGTCTGCTCGTTCTGCAGCAGCTCGATGAGCTTGCCCAGCACGTCGTCCAGCAGCGCCTGGTGGCGGCCGTTGTGCGTGAGGGTGCCGAGCACCGCCGCCAGGGCCCGCGACATGTCCACCTGCCCGATCAATGCGCGCGCCGCCTTCTGGATAAAGCGCTCCACCTGCGCGTCCTGCACCGTCTCGAGCGCGGCCGACGCCAGGCGGGTGGCCTGGTGGCCCAGGAGCGCGGCGTTGCCGGGTGCCGTGAGCCACTGCGCCAGCCGCTCGGCGGGGTCGTGCCGGCGGATCAGTGCCACCAGCGAGGGCACGTCCAGGAACTTGTCGCGCACGAAGACCGCCAGGTTGCGGCCGATGCGCGCCTGGTTGCGCGCGATGACCGCCGTGTGCGGGATCGGCAGGCCCAGCGGGCGGCGAAACAGCGCCACCACCGCGAACCAGTCGGCCAGCGCGCCCACCATCGCGGCCTCGGCCACGGCCTTCAGGCAGTTCAGCCACAGGCCGCGCTCCACCACGCTGGTGGCCACGAACACGGCCGACACCAGCACCAGCAGCCCGAGGGCGTGGCGCCTCGCACGTTGCAGGGCAAGGGCTTGTGGCAGCGGTTCGGACTCCTGGGTCATGGCATCGGACAGGCAGCATGCGGGCGGGCGGGGGATTCAAGATGCATTCACCCTACCATGCCCGGCCCCGGCGCATGCCCCGTCTCCACTCGCGCCCCGGCCGTCCAGGCGCACCCACTGTCATTCGCGGGGCGCGGGCTCCCTGGCCAGGATGCCGCGCGCGGCGCGCTCCTCCTCCCGCAGCTCCCGCAACCGCCGCACGTTCACCAGGATCATCTGCCGCTGGGCGGGCGTCAGGATGAGCCGCTGGCGTTCACGGTCGTCCACGGGCGGGGCGGGCACCACTGCCGCCACCGCCGCCACCGGCCGGGCGCCGTCCTGCGGGCAGCCCCCCACGGGGTGGTCCCGCCCTGCGCAGGGCGGCAGCGATCCTTCGCGGGGGTGGCGGGGGCCGCTGCTGCACACGTCCCGGCCCCCTGTCAGTGCGGCAGCCCGCGCACCGCGGACGTCACCGCCACGCAAGTACATGGGTGACTGTGGCGCAATGCAGAACCCCGCACAATGGGCCGGCGGCCGGGCCACCCGCGCGGCCGCCGCCCGCCCGGCAGGGCTGCCGCGCGCATGCAGGCACCGGGAAACCAGCCCACCCGCTCCCGCCGGGCTTCCCAGGTTTCCATCCTTCGGTGTTCGACAGCCACGCCACCCTCCTTGCAAGGCCGCTCGTTGCCCCTGAATTGGCGGGCAGACCCGCTACGTAACCAACGAGCAAATTGATTGCGTGACTATATACAAGAATCACCGCGGCTCCTGCGCGCCTTTTTAGTGTGACTGCATGCAGGATGCAAAAAGACAGTTTGCGGACCGGTTACGCAAGGCGATGATGGACGCAGGCTATGAACCCAGGCCGGCGGTGCTGGAGCGCGAGTTCAACACCCGCCACTGGGGCAAGCCCATGACGCTGCACGGCGTGCGCCGCTGGCTGCTGGGCGAGACCATGCCCGACCACAAGAAGCTCACCACCCTGGCCGAATGGCTGCAGGTGCCGGTGCAGCAGCTGGGCTACGGCGATGCAGAGCCCCTGCGCGTGCGGGAGCGGCAGGCGCAGTGGCATGCGGGCCTGGGCTACCAGGACCGCGAGCTGTTCGACATCTACCTGCGCCTGCCCGTGCCCAAGCGGCGCCTCGCGCGCGACGTGATCCTGGCGATCGCGCGCGCCCACGCGGCCGAAGAGGCCGAGCGCGAAACCCAGGCCCCCTAGGGATTCTCTGCACAAGCGAATCACCGCGCCGTGTGCATCCGCGGTCTCGGGCGGTCCGCGGCGCGCACTTGCCGCCCGGTGCGTGCCGAGCCCCCAGGCACCGCCACCGCGCCCGCCACCACGAAAAAAAGCCACCCGCGGGTGGCTTTTTTCAAGAGGCCCGCGAAACACGGGCGGCGGCCCGGTTCAGCCGCGCGGGGCCACCTGGTCGAGCGCGGTGCTCAGGTGGCCCACCGTGCGGTCCACGTTGTGCCACTTCTCCAGGCCGAACAGGCCGATGCGGAAGGTCTTGAAGTCCGGCCCCTCGTCGCACTGCAGCGGCACGCCGGCGGCGGTCTGCAGACCCACCTCCATGAACTTCTTGCCGTTCTGGATGCCGGGGTCGGTGGTGTAGCTCACCACCACGCCGGGGGCCTTGAAGCCCTCGGCCGCCACGCTCGGGAAGCCGCGCGACTCGAGCAGCGCGCGCACCTTGGCGCCCAGCTCGATCTGCTCGTCGCGCACCTTGGCAAAACCGTATTCACGCGTCTCGGCCATCACTTCGGAGAGGCGCACCAGCGCGTCGGTGGGCATGGTGGTGTGGTACGCGTGCTGGCCCTTTTCGTAGCCCTCGGCGATCTGCATCCACTTCTTGAGGTCGCACGAGAAGCTGCTGCTCGTGGTGCCGTCGATGGCCTGGCGCGCGCGCTCGCTGAGCATCACCATGGCGCAGCAGGGCGAGCCGCTCCAGCCCTTTTGCGGGGCCGAGATCAGCACGTCCACGCCGGTGGCCTGCATGTCCACCCACATCGCGCCCGAGGCCACGCAGTCGAGCACGAACAGCGCGCCCACCTCGTGGGCCGCGGCCGTCAGGGTGCGCAGGTAGTCGTCGCTCAAGATGATGCCGCTGGCCGTTTCCACATGGGGCGCGAACACGACCTTGGGCTTTTCGGCGCGGATGGTGGCCGCCACTTCCTCGGCCGGGCACGGCGCCCAGGGCGCCTGCGGGCCGCTGCCCTGCGGGCGCGCCTTGCACACCACGGAGCCGCCGCCCAGGCCCTTGTCGGCGTCGAAGATCTGCGTCCAGCGGTAGCTGAACCAGCCGTTGCGCACGATGAGCACCTTCTCGCGATTGGCGAACTGGCGCGCCACGGCCTCCATGCCGAAGGTGCCGCTGCCGGGCACCAGCACGGCGGTGTGGGCGCGGTAGACCTCCTTGAGCGTGGCCAGGATGTCCTGCATCACGCCGGTGAAGCGCTTGGACATGTGGTTGAGCGCGCGGTCGGTGTAGACCACCGAAAACTCGAGCAAACCATCGGGATCGATATCGGGCAGCAGTCCGGGCATGGTGAAAAGTCTCCGTCAAACAGGGGCGCCGCCCCGGCGTGGGGCGGGCAAGGCGGGCCAGCTTAGCATGCAGCGCGCGGCCCGCGCGCTGCCCTACCAGGTGTCCACGAACCGGTGCCCGGGCGGCGCCACCTGCGCCGATGCCAGGCCCCGTGCCAGCCATGCGCGCGTGTCGGCCGGGTCGATCACCGCGTCGATCTCCAGCGTGGTCGCCATGTGCAGCGCCTCGCCGTTGGCGTACGACCTGGCCAGCAGCTTGGCGAACAGCGCGTCGCGCTCGGCGCCCTCGGGCAAGGCCTCCAGCTCCTTGCGGAAGCCCAGGCGCACCGCGCCTTCGAGCCCCATGGCGCCGAACTCGCCCGTGGGCCAGGCCACGGTGAACACCGGCGCGTGAAAGCCCCCGGCCGTCATGCCCATGGCGCCCAGGCCGTAGCCCTTGCGCAGCACCACGCTGAAATACGGCACGCGCAGGCTGGCGGCGGTGACGAACAGGCGGCTCACGTGGCGCACCTGGGCCGTGGCCTCCACCTCGGGGCCGACCATGAAGCCGGGCGTGTCCACCAGGCTCACGATGGGCAGGCCGTGCGCGTTGCACAGCTGCATGAAGCGCGCGCCCTTGTCGGCCGCGTCGGCGTCGATGGCGCCGCCCAGGTGCAGCGGGTTGTTGGCCAGGATGCCCACGGGGCGGCCCTCGATGCGCGCCAGCGCCGTGTGGATGCCCGCGCCGAAGCCGGTGCGCAGCGGCAGCAGGCTGCCGTCGTCCACCAGGCCGCCCATCGCCGCGCGGGTGTCGTACACGCGCAGTCGGTTCTCGGGCACCACGGAGCGCAGGGCCCGTGCGTCCGGCGCCGTCCAGGCACCGGTGCGTCCCTGGAAGAACGACAGGTAGTGCCGCGCGGCCGCCACGGCCCCGGCTTCGTCATCGACCAGCACGTCGATCACGCCGTTGGCATGCTGCACGCGGCTGGGGCCGATGTGCTCGGGCTTGAACACGCCCAGGCCGCCGCCCTCGATCATGGCCGGGCCGCCCATGCCGATGTTGCTGCCGCGCGTGGCGATGATCACGTCGCTGCAGCCCAGCAGGGCCGCGTTGCCCGCAAAGCAGCGCCCCGCCGCGATGCCGATCACCGGCACCTGGCCCGAGAGCGCGGCGTAGCTGGCGAAGGTGTGCACGTGCAGGCCGGCCACCACGGGCATGTCGGTGTCGCCCGGGCGGCCGCCGCCGCCTTCGGCGAACAGCACCACGGGCAGCTTCTGCGCCAGCGCCACGCCCAGCATGCGGTCGGTCTTGGCGTGGTTGCGCGCGCCCTGGGTGCCCGCGAGCACGGTCGCGTCGTAGGACATGACCACGGCGCGGGACTTCTCGGGCCCGAACAGCGCGCCGTTGATGCCGCCGATGCCCGTGACCATGCCGTCGGCGGGCGTGTTGGCGATGAGGTCATCCAGGCTGCGGCGGCGCGTCTGCGCGGCGATGGCCAGCGTGCCGTATTCGATGAAGCTGTCCGCGTCGCACAGGTCGGCGATGTTCTCGCGCGCGGTGCGCCCGCCCTGGGCGTGGCGCCTGGCGATGGCCTCGGGCCGCGCGGCGTCGAGCGTGAAGGCGTGGCGGTCCCGCACGCGCTGCAGGTCGGGGCGAATGGCATCCAGGTCCTGCTGCGCGCCCTGTGCGTCCTGGGCGGCGTCCGCCCCCTCCACGGCATCGAGCACCAGCAGCGGCTGGCCCTGCACGAGGTAGCCGCCCGGCACCGCGAGCAGCGCGCGCACACGGCCCGCATGCGGCGCCAGCAGCATGTGCTCCATCTTCATGGACTCGAGCACGGCCAGTTCAGCACCCGCGGCCACCACGTCGCCCTCGGACACGCTCAGTTGCACGAGGCGCGCGGGCATGGGAGCGAGCACGGCGCCTTCGGGTGCGGGCGCTGACGGATTTTGGGGGTCTTGAGCGCTAGCGCCCGAATCACATGCACCAGCAGCTATATTTTTGGTAGCAACCAGCAGTTCTGGCAGCACCGACTCCAGCCAGCGCGTATGCACCTGCTGGCTTTCCATTTCGGGCCGCGCGGCCAGGGCCTGCAGCAGCGCCAGATTGGTGGCCACGCCCTCAATGCGGCACTCGGCCAGCGCGCGTTGCGAGCGGCGCAGCGCATCGGCAAAACGTGGGCCGCCCGTGTGCACGATGAGCTTGGCCAGCAGCGTGTCGTAGTGCGGCGAGGGCGTGGCGCCCGCTGCGCCGTGCGTGTCCACGCGCACGCCGGGGCCGGTGGGAAGGTCGAAGCGGGTGAGCGTGCCGCTGCCGGGGGTGGCACCGCCCTGCGCGTCCAGCGTCTCGGCGTTGATGCGCCACTGCACCGCAAAGCCGCGCACGGCGGGCGGCGCGGCGGGGTCGAGCCCGATGTCTTGCAGCCTGCGGCCGGCCGCCAGCGCGATCTGCGCCTGTACCAGGTCCACGCCGGTCACCTCTTCGGTGATGGTGTGCTCCACCTGCAGGCGCGGGTTGCATTCGATGAACACGAAGGGCACGTCGCTGGAGGCCAGGTCCACCAGGAACTCGAAGGTGCCCAGGCCCTCGTAGGCCACCGCGCGCGCCATGGCCAGCGCGGCGGCGATGATGCGTTCACGCAGCGGCGCGGGCAGCGAAGGGCTGGGCGCGATCTCCACCACCTTCTGAAAGCGCCGCTGCAGCGTGCACTCGCGCTCGCCCAGCGCGACCACGTCCTGGCCGTCGCCCAGCACCTGCACCTCGGTGTGGCGCGCGTTGGACATGAGCCGCTCCACATACACGCCGTCCACGCCAAACGCGGCCTGCGCCTCGCTGCGGCAGCGCGCGTAGGCGGCGGGCAGGTCGTCCTGCGCCTGCACGGCGCGCATGCCGCGCCCGCCGCCGCCGCCAATCGCCTTGATCACGATGCCGGCGCCGCCCTGCTGCGCGAAGAAGGCCTGGGCCTCCTCCAGCGACACCGCCGCCTGGGTGCCCGGCATGAGCGGCACGCCCTGCTGCAGCGCCAGCGCGCGGGCCTGCGCCTTGTCGCCGAACAGCGCGAGCTGCGCGGGCGTGGGACCGATGAAACGCAGGCCGGCCCCGGCGCAGGCGCGCGCGAAGTCGGCGCGTTCGCTCAGGAAGCCGTAGCCGGGGTGCACGGCGTCGCAGCCCTGCGCCTGCGCGATGGCGATGATGCGCGCGCCGTCCAGGTACGCGGCGGGCCCGGTGGCGCCCAGGGCGACGGCGGTGCCCGCGGCCTGCACGTGCGGGCTGGCCGCATCGTCATCGGCAAACACGGCCACGCTGGCGATGCCCAGGTCATGAAGGCCGCGCACGGTGCGCAGCGCAATCTCCCCCCGATTGGCGACAAGAACTTTGGTGAACAGAGCGGGCGATGGCATGGGGTGTTGCTATGGTTGGTGGAGCTGCCAGCGCAGGATGGGCAAGCGCTGGAATCGTTTCTGGTTCAGAGGTCGCGCAGCAGGCGGCGCAGCACCTTGCCGGCGCCCGTGGCCGGCAGCGCGTCGATGAAGCGCACCTCGCGCGGGGCCTTGTAGGGCGCCATGTTCTCGCGGCACCAGGCCACCAGGGCAGCGGCGTCCACGTCCTGGCCGGGTTTCTTCACGATGAAGGCACGCACCACCTCGCCCTTTTCCGCGTCGGGCACGCCGATGACGGCGGCCTGGGCCACGGCGGGATGCTTGATGAGCAGGGTCTCCACCTCTTCCGGGAACACGCTGTAGCCGGAGACCTTGATCATCTCCTTGAAGCGGCCGATGAAGGTGACGTAGCCGTCGGCATCGATCTTGCCCATGTCGCCGGTGTAGACCCAGCCCTCCCGCAGGGTCTTGGCCGTGGCCTCGGGCTTGTTCCAGTAGCCCTTGAAGTTGCCGGGGCCGTGGATGGTGATCTCGCCCACCTCGCCCGTGGCCAGCGGCGCGCCGGTGTCGGGGTCGACGATGCGCAAGGTGTTGCCCGGCACCGGCTTGCCCTGGGTGCCCCAGCGGATCGCGTCCACCGGCATGGCGGTATCCACCGTGTGGGTTTCGCTCAAGCCGTAGGCGGCCTCGTGCGCGATGCAATGGGGCGCGAACTGCCGCCACTGCTGGGCGAGCGCCTCGGTGAAGGTGATGCCGAAGCTCGTGACCGGGTTGCGGCGCAGCGCGCTCCAGTCCATGGCGCGCGCGCCCGGCACCTGCATGAGCGCGCCGTTCATGGGCGCGATGCTGTACCACCAGGTGATGCGGTGGCGCTCCAGCGCCTGGGCCACACCCAGCGGATCGAAGCGGTACAGCAGCACGGCCGTGGCGCCGGTGTAAACGGGCAGGTTCACGCCCATCACCATGCCGGCGATGTGGTACAGCGGCGCCACCGCGAGCAGCGTCTCCTGCTGCGTCATGCCATTGCAGTCGGCCGACGCGGCGGTCTTGAAGGTGGCGTTGCCGTAGCTCAGCATCGCGCCCTTGGGCAACCCCGTGGTGCCCGAGGTGTAGGTCATGAGCGAGACATCGTCCATGGACAGCGCCACGGGCGCGGGCCGCTGCCCGGTGCGCGTGGCGGCCAGGAAGTCCTCGCAACCCGCGGGGGCTGGCGCCATGGCGGCACGCATGGCCAGCAGCTCGGCGGGCGCGTCGATGCTGAGCGCGCCGTCGGGCAGCAGCTCGGCATAGCGCACCACGAACACGTGCCGCAGCGCCGTGCTGGCGCGCACCTTGTCCACCACGGGCAGCAGCACGTCGGCCGCGACGATCACGCGCGCCTGCAGGTCGGTGAGCTGGTATTCCAGCTCGTGCTCCTTGTTCAGCGGCCCGCAGGGGCAGACGATGGCGCCGATCTTCTGGATGCCGTAGTGCGCCATCACGTACTGCGGGCAGTTGTTCATGAACAGCGCCACGGGCTCGCCCTTGCCCACGCCCAGCGCCTGCAGGCGCGCGGCGAAGGCGTCGCTGGCCGCGTCGAGCTCTGCCCAGGTGACGGGCTGGCCGTACCAGAGGTACGCGGTGCGGTCGGGCGTTTCGCGCGCGTGGCGGCGCAGGTGTTCGTGCAGCGGCAGCTGCGGTGCGGTCTGTGGCATGGCGTTGTCTCCGAGGTGTCTGGAATCGCTGGTTCTAAGGGCTTGCTAAGGGTTTGCGATAGGCACCCCTGCCCGCCAGCGTCTTGCCAATATATACCGACTGGTAGAACAATGCTACCCATGGGTATAAATCAACCGTCACACAAAGGACAGCCTGCCATGGGCCAGCAGCTCCCCATGCAGGCCAGCGGCCGGCAGAAAGCCGCCACGGCCGGGTCGGACGAGAAGCGCGAGCGCATCCTGCGCGCAGCAGAGGCGCTGTTCGATGCGCAGGGCTACGCCAACACCACCATCGAGCAGATCGTGCAGAAGCTGGGGGTGACCAAGCCCTTCGTCTACTACTACTTCCGCAACAAGCAGGAGATCTTCGAGACCCTGTCGTGGGCACCCGCCGTGGCGTGCTTCACGGCCATGGACTTCGCCGAGGACGACCCGCGCCCCGCGCACGTGAAGGTGGCCGAGGGCATCGACCGCCTGATCCGCGCCACGCTCGCGCACCACCCGTCGGCGTTCTTTCCGTACCGCGAACCCCAGGTGTACCGCCCCGAATACCTGGCCACCCAGAAGCAGCTGGCCAACCATTTCTACGACAAGCTCTGCGCCCTGCTCGAGGAAGGCCGCGAGGACGGCATGTTCGAGTTCCACGACACCAAGATCACCGCCCTGGCGGCCTGCAGCCTGCCGGGCTTTCTCTACAACTGGTACCGACCGGACGGCCGCCTGTCGGCCGACGAAGTGGCGCAGGAACTGTCCACGCTGGCCTACCGGGTGCTGGGCCTGCGCGCCCGGCGCCGGCCCGCGCGCTGAGCGCGGCGAGAGTCTTTCGTCCCCACACACCCCTCAAGGAAACCTAGCCACCATGCTGCTGTCACGACGATCCACACTGGCGCTGCTCGGCGCCACATCGCTCGGCCTGAGCCGCGCGCTGCACGCCTCCGCCCCGTTCCCGGCCAAGCCGCTGCGCTGGATCGTGCCCTACCCCGCGGGCGGCGGCTCCGATTTCATGGCGCGCACGGTGGGCCAGCCCATGTCGGCCGCCGTGGGCCAGAGCGTGGTGGTGGACAACAAGCCCGGCGGCAATGGCGCCATCGCCGTGGCCGATGTGCTGCGCGGCCCGGCCGACGGGCACACGCTCATCAACGTGGACAACGGCACGCTGGTCTTCAACCCGGTGCTGTACCGCAAGCTCGGCTACGCGCCCGACAAGGACCTCAAGCTCGTGACGCTGCTGGCGCGCGCCCCGATGATCCTGGTCGTGGGCCCCGCCTGCGACGCCAAGGACGCGAAGGAGTTCATCGAGCAGGCGCGGCGCCAGCCCGGCACGCTCAACTTTGGCTCGGCGGGCGCGGGCACGCCGCAGCACATGGCGATGGAGATGCTCATGCACCACGCCCGACTGAAGATGACGCACATCCCCTACAAGGGATCGTCGCCCGCGCTCGCCGACCTGGCGGGCGGGCAGATCCCGGCGGTGATGAGCGACTACGCGGCCGCGGGCGGCTTCCTGCAGGCGGGCAAGCTGCGCGCGCTGGCGGTGGCCGACAGCCGGCGCCACCCGCGCCTGCCCGATGTCCCCACGTTCGAGGAACTGGGACTCAAGGGCGTGGAGGCCACGGCGCTGGTGGGCGTGGCGGTGCATGCGTCCACGCCGGATGCCACCGTGCAGGCGCTGCAGAAAGCCATCGCCCAGGCCCTGCTGTCGCCGCAGACCAGCGCCCGGTACCGCGAGGTGGGGATCGAGCCCGTGGGCAACACGCCGCAGGAGTTCACGCAGATGATCACGGCCGAGGTGTCGCGCTGGCACCCGCTGATACGCAGCCTGGGCATCGCGCTCGACTGACGGGCCCAGCCTTCTCCCTCCCGCCGGGGTGGCAAGCCCGCCCCGGTCTCACCACGACAAGAAAGCGAGACAAGCACCATGCTGCGCCACCCCCTGACGCGTTCCCTCACGCCCCTGGCCGCCTGTGCGGCCCTGCTGTGCACCGCCGCCGCCTCCACGGCCTGGTCGCAGGAGACCTTCAAGGTCGCCTACATCGACCCGCTCTCGGGCCCCTTCGCCAACGTGGGCGAGCTCATGCTCACGCACACGCAGTACGCCATCGAGGACATCAACGCCAAGGGCGGCGTGCTCAAGGGCACGAAGCTGCAGTTGCTGCAGTTCGACAGCAAGCTCTCGGCCCAGGAGAGCCAGAGCGCGCTGCAGGCGGCCATCGACCAGGGGGCCAAGGCCATCGTGACGGGCGGCTCGGGCTCGTCGGTGGTCACGGCGCTGGTGCAGGCGGCGGCGCGCCACAACCAGCGCAACCCGGGCAAGGAGATCCTGGTGCTCAACCACTCCTCCATCGACCCCGAGCTCACCGGCAAGGCCTGCAACTTCTGGCACTTCCAGTTCGAGGCCAACACGGCCATGAAGATGAAGGCCATCGCCAACTACATCAAGAAGCAGCCGGACATCAAGAAGGTGTACCTGCTCAACCAGGACTACGCGCATGGCAAGCAGTGGGCGCACTACGGCCGCGAGATGGTGGGCCTGGCGCGCCCCGACATCCAGTTCGTGGGCGAGGCGCTGCACCCCATCGGCCGCGTGAAGGACTTCGCGCCCTATCTCGCCAAGGTCAAGAGCACCGAGGCCGACTCGGTCATCACCGGCAACTGGGGGCAGGACATGACACTGCTGCTCAAGGCGGCGGGTGACGCGGGCTACAACCTGCGCTACTTCAACCACAGCGCGGGCTCCATTCCCGGCACGGTACTGGCGGTGTCGCAGGCCAAGCAGGGCCAGCTGACATGGGTGGCCGAATGGCACCCGGGCCAGGCCGACACCCCCAAGGTGGACGCGCTCGCCAAGGCCTACCAGGCCAAGACGGGCAAGGACTTCCTCGCGCCGCGCATCGAGATGACGCCGCGCTTTCTGGCCGCGGCCATCAACAAGGCACAGTCCACCGACCCGGTGAAGGTGGCCCGCGCGCTGGAAGACCTGACCATCGACTCGGTGGTGGGCCCCGTGCGCATGCGCGGCGAGGACCACCAGCTGCTGCTGCCGCAGGTGGTCAACACCATCGCGCCGGTGGACGGCAAGACCGTGAAGGTGGGCTGGGAAGGCACGAACTATGGCTTCCGCACCGATGCCGCCTACACCGGCAATGAGCTGGCGCAAGGCACGGACTGCAAGATGACCAGACCGTAGCCCCCCTGAGTCGCCTTCGGCGCCTTCCCCCCAGGGGGACGACGCCCTCGCTGCGGGGCGGCCCTGGCTCGGCGTCCCTGGCCTCGGCAGCGCCCATGTCGCCGGCCGAGCGCCTTGCGGCCGCAGGGGAGGCCAACGCGACTAACATGGCCGGTCTTTGCATTCATTGACCCGACCCACGAGGACCGCGCCCATGCCCGACTTTCGCAGCGACACCGTCACCCAGCCCACGCCCGCCATGCGCGAGGCCATGTTCAAGGCCCCGCTGGGCGACGATGTGTTTGCCGACGACCCTTCCGTGAACGCACTGCAGGAGCATGCGGCGCAGTTGCTGGGCTTCGAGGCCGCGCTGCTCGCACCCTCGGGCACGCAGACCAACCTGATCGCGCTGTGGGGCCACTGCCAGCGCGGCGACGAGGCCATCGTGGGCCAGAGCTGGCACACCTACCGCTGGGAGGCCGGTGGCATGGCGGTGCTGGGCTCCATCCAGCCGCAGCCGGTGGAGACGCAGCCCGACGGCACCTTGCGCATTGCCGACATCACCGCCGCCATCAAGCCCGACGACCCGCACTTTGCCCGCACCCGCCTGGTGGTGCTGGAGAACACGACCGGCGGCCAGGTGCTGCCGCCCGCCTACATCGCCGAGGTGGCCCATCTGGCGCGCAGCCGGGGGCTGGCGATGCACCTGGACGGCGCGCGCCTGTTCAACGCCGCCACGGCCAACGCGGCGCGCCACGGCACCGATGTGTACGACGAGGCGCGTTCGCTGTGCAGCCATTTCGATTCGGTGTCGCTGTGCCTGAGCAAGGGCCTGGGCGCCCCCGTGGGCTCGCTGGTGCTGGGCTCGCGCGACTTCATCCGCCAGGCGCGCCGCACCCGCAAGATCCTGGGCGGCGGCATGCGCCAGGCCGGCGTGCTGGCCGCAGCAGGCCACCATGCGCTGGAGCACCACGTGCGCCGACTGGCCGACGACCATGCGAACCTGGCACGGCTGGCCCAGGGGCTGAGCGATATCAACCAGCGCCATCCGGTGCTGCAGGGCAAGATCACGGTCCACCCCTGGCAGACCAACATCCTGTTCACCGACCTGCATGCGGATGTGGCCCCGGCCTTCACCGCCTGGCTGGCCGAGCACGGCGTGCGGGTGACGAGCAGCCTGTACGGCGTCGCCACGCGCCTGCGCTGGGTGGCGCATCTGGACGTGAGCGAGGCCGATGTGACAGCGGCGCTGGACTGCGTGGGGCGGTTCCAGCTGCCGGGCTGATCGACCGGCTCATGCTTCAGGCGGGGTAAGTCCGACCTCCAAAAATGCCGGTGCCCACGCGCACCATCGTGCTGCCGGCGTGGATGGCGGCCTCCAGGTCGGCCGTCATGCCCATCGAGAGCGTGTCAAAACGAGCCAAGCCTGGCTCGTTCAGGGCGCATATCTCGTCAAAAAGCGCTCGGGCGCGGGTGTGGATGGCCAACTGTGCTTCGAATTCAGGAGCATGGTCCGGGATGCTCATGATCCCGCGCACCACCAGCCGTGGCAGTTTCGCGACAGCACGCACCAGTTCCAGCGCGTCGGCCGGCGCCACGCCCGACTTGGTGGCCCCGCCGTCGATGTTCACCTGCACGCATATTTGTAACGGCGCCAGGTGCTCCGGCCGCTGCGCCGACAGGCGCTCGGCGATCTTCAGGCGGTCCACCGTGTGCACCCAGTCGAAGTGCTCGGCCACCAGGCGCGTCTTGTTGCTCTGGATGGGCCCGATGCAGTGCCACTGCAGCGCCACGCCGGGCGCGGCGGCGCGCAGGGCGATGATCTTGTCCACCCCTTCCTGGATGTAGTTCTCGCCGAAGTCGCGCTGCCCGGCGGCCACGGCCTCGGCCACGGCGTCGGCGCCAAAGGTCTTGGAAACCGCCAGCAAGGACACGCTGGCCGGGTCGCGCGAGGCGGCTGTGCACGCCCGCGCCATCCTGCCCAGAACCTGTTGGAGGTTGTTAGCAATCGTGGTCATAATGTTTGACAGCGTATCAAACGATAGAGGGATTCCGTGGACATTACCCAACTGCTCGCTTTCAGCGTCAAGAACAAGGCCTCCGACCTGCACCTTTCCGCAGGCCTGCCGCCCATGATCCGGGTCCACGGGGATGTCCGCCGCATCAATGTCGATGCGCTCGACCACAAGACGGTGCATGCCATGGTGTACGACATCATGAGCGACTCGCAGCGCAAGACATATGAAGAGTTCCTGGAGGTCGACTTCTCGTTCGAGATCGAAGGCCTGGCCCGCTTTCGCGTCAACGCCTTCAACCAGAACCGTGGCGCGGCCGCCGTGTTCCGGACCATTCCCTCCAAGATCCTCACGCTCGAGCAGCTCAATGCGCCCAAGATCTTCGGCGACCTGGCCCTGAAGCCTCGCGGCCTGGTGCTGGTGACCGGCCCCACGGGCTCGGGCAAGTCCACCACGCTGGCCGCCATGGTCAACTACCTGAACGAAACCGAGTACGGCCACATCCTCACGGTGGAGGACCCGATCGAGTTCGTGCACGAATCCAAGAAGTGCCTGATCAACCAGCGTGAAGTCGGCCCGATGACGCTGTCGTTCGCCGCCGCGCTGAAGTCCGCGCTGCGCGAAGACCCGGACGCCATCCTGGTGGGTGAAATGCGCGACCTGGAAACCATCCGCCTGGCCATGACGGCGGCGGAAACGGGCCATTTGGTGTTCGGCACGCTGCACACTTCCAGCGCCGCCAAGACCATCGACCGGATCATCGACGTGTTCCCCGCCGAAGAAAAGGAAATGGTCCGTGCGATGTTGTCCGAATCGCTGCAGGCCGTGATCTCGCAGACGCTGTGCAAGACCAAGGACGGCTCGGGCCGCGTGGCAGCGCACGAGATCATGCTGGGCACCAGCGCCATCCGCAACCTGATCCGCGAGGCCAAGGTGGCGCAGATGTATTCCACCATCCAGACCAGCAACAGCGTGGGCATGCAGACGCTGGACCAGAATCTCACCGACCTCGTTCGCCGCAACATCATCAGCCCGGCCGAGGCGCGCGCCAAGGCCAAGATCCCCGAAAACTTCCCGGGCTGATCCGCGCGAGGCACCCATGTACCCTGCGGCCCGACGAGCTGCCGCACACCGGAGCACTGTATGAAAGGCATTCTGAGCCTTCTGAAAATGAAAACCCGCGGCGGCAAGCCCATGGAGGACAACACGGATTCGGTGCTGTTTTCCACGGCCTTCGCCGGCCAGGGCGTGGACGATTCGATGCTCGTGCCCTGGGAGGCGCGTGCGGTGGAAGTGGGCGCCAAGCGCTTGCCCACCAGCCGTGGCGGCAAGCTGCTGCAGGGCCTGTGGGCCAAGGACAAGTACATGGCGCACCTGGACAAGGACGCCGTGGAGCGCATGGAGCGTTTCTTCGAATTCGCGGCCATCCCGTCCAACCGCGACGTGATCCGCCAGGACGAATACGGCAACTTCATGGTGGTGCTGCTCACCGGCACCATCGCGGTGGACCGCGTGCAGCCCTGGGGCGAACAGCTGCGCCTGGCCGAGACCCGGCCCGGCGACATCCTGGGCGAGATGTCGCTGCTCGACAGCGGCATCCGCTTTTCGGCCTGCACCACGCTCACCGACTGCGAGATCGCCGTGCTGAGCGCCGAGGCCATGGACGACATGATGACCAAGGACCCGCAGCTCGCCGCCAGCCTGATCGCGCTGCTGGCCCGCAAGCTGTCGCTGCGCCTGCGCGTGGTGAGCGCCCGCCTGAGCGACAACCAGAAATGATGATGCGCGGATACCACCTGCACAACGACCACCCGACAGACGAACACCCCCGGGAGAAATTCTGATGGAACGCGATCAGGCCAGTAAATTCATCAATGACCTGCTCAAGTTGATGGTGAGCCGCAATGGCAGCGACTTGTTCATCACGGCGGAATTCCCCCCCGCGATCAAGGTCGATGGCAAGGTGACCAAGGTGTCGCCCCAGCCGCTCACGCCCAACCACACGCTCACGCTGGCGCGCGCCATCATGAGCGACAAGCAGGTGGCCGATTTCGAACGCACCAAGGAGTGCAACTTCGCGATCTCGCCCGCCGGCATCGGGCGGTTTCGCGTCAACGCGTTCATCCAGCAGGGCAAGGTCGGCATGGTGCTGCGCACGATTCCGCTCACGCTGCCCACCATCGACGGCCTGGGCGTGCCGCAGGTGCTGAAAGAAGTGACGATGACCAAGCGCGGCCTGTGCATCCTGGTGGGTGCCACGGGCTCGGGCAAATCGACCACGCTGGCCGCCATGGTGGACTGGCGCAACGAGAACTCGTTCGGCCACATCATCACGGTGGAAGACCCCATCGAATTCGTGCACCCGCACAAGAACTGCGTGGTGACGCAGCGCGAGGTGGGCCTGGACACCGACAGCTGGGAAGCAGCCCTGAAGAACACGCTGCGCCAGGCGCCCGACGTGATCCTGATGGGCGAAATCCGCGACCGCGAGACCATGGAGCATGCCGTGGCCTTTGCGGAAACCGGCCACCTGTGCCTGGCCACGCTGCACGCCAACAGCGCCAACCAGGCGCTGGACCGGATCATCAACTTCTTCCCTGAAGAGCGCCGCGCGCAGCTGCTGATGGACCTGTCGCTCAACCTGCGCGGCATGGTGTCCCAGCGCCTGATCCCCAAGCAGGACGGCAAGGGCCGTGCTGCGGCCGTGGAAATCATGCTGAACACCCCGCTGATCTCCGACCTGATCTTCAAGGGCGATGTCTCCGAGATCAAGGAGATCATGAAGAAGAGCCGCAACCTGGGCATGCAGACCTTCGACCAGGCACTGTTCGACCTGTACGAGGCCAACGTGATCAGCTATGAAGACGCGCTGCGCAACGCCGATTCGCTCAACGACCTGCGCCTGCAGATCAAGCTCAACAGCCAGCGCGCCAAATCGCCGGACCTTGCCTCGGGCACCGAGCATTTCGCGATTGTGTGACAACCCCCTGAGCGGCTGCGCCGCTTCCCCCTTCTCTCGCGCTGCGCTCGGGAAGGGGGACGACGCTGGTGGCCTGGCAAAGCCAGTTCCACGGCGTCCGCTGGCCTGGGCCGCGCCAGTTTCAAACGCTGCCCCCGTGGCGGCCTTTTTTTGCAAGAACCACTCCCATGCCAAGCACCAATCCCCGCAACTACGACGCAACCCCATCCCGCAAGGTCGCCTTCCTGGGCCTGGGCGTGATGGGCTATCCGATGGCCGGCCACCTCGCGCTGGCCGGGCATGAGGTCACGGTCTACAACCGAACCGCTACAAAATCCATAGCTTGGTGCGCGGAGTACGCCAGCGCCAAGGCGCCAGGGCATGCCGCAACGCCGCGCGAGGCCGCGGCTGGTGCCGACATCGTGTTCTGCTGCGTGGGCAACGACGATGACCTGCGCTCCGTCACCCTGGGGGCCGACGGCGCCTTTGCCGGGATGAAGCCGGGCGCGATCTTCGTGGACCACACCACCGCGTCGGCCGAGGTGGCGCGCGAGCTGTACGCAGCCGCCCATGCCCTGGGCCTGCACTTCGTGGATGCCCCCGTCTCCGGCGGCCAGGCCGGCGCGCAGAACGGCCTGCTCACCGTGATGTGCGGCGGCGACGCGGCGGCCTTCGAGGCGGCCCAGCCCGTGGCCATGGCGTTCTCGCGCGCCTTCACGCTGCTGGGTGACAGCGGCGCGGGCCAGCTGGCCAAGATGGTCAACCAGATCTGCATCGCCGGGCTGGTGCAGGGGCTGTCCGAGGCGGTGGCGTTTGGCCAGAACGCGGGCCTGGACATGAAACAGGTGCTGGAGGTGATCGGCAAGGGCGCGGCCCAGAGCTGGCAGATGGACAACCGTGGCAAGACCATGGTGGACGGCAAGTTCGACTTCGGCTTTGCGGTGGACTGGATGCGCAAGGACCTGGGCCTGGTGCTCGACGAAGCCAAGCGCAATGGCTCGCGCGTGCCCGTGACGGCGCTGGTGGACCAGTTCTACGCCGATGTGCAGAAGATGGGCGGCAACCGCTGGGACACGTCGAGCCTGATCAAAAGGCTGACATAGCCCCCTGGGTCGCCTGTGGCGCCCCGGGGTGGCACGCGCCAGAGGCGCTCGCGGCCTCTTCGGCCTGGCGAAGCCGGCTCTGCGGGTGCACTCGCTTGTGCCGTGCCAGCTTCATGCCGCAACGCGCGATGCAGGGTCTCCAAGAAAAAATCCCGGTCCGCGTCATGCGAACCGGGATGTTTCCACTCAGGGGCTGTGCAGGCTATCGAGCCTGACCGCCCGCTTTCAACCGCCGGGCGATGCGCTGTTGTCGGTGGTCACTGGCGCGGGCTGCGGCGCGATGCGGCGCAGCTCTTCTTCCGAGACGATCTCGAACACGCGCACGACCTTGCTCACGCCGCTCACGCCCCGGGCGATCTCGGTGGCGCGGTTGGCCTCGCGCTGCGACACGCGGCCCATCAGGTAGACGATGTTGCGCTCGGTCACCACCTTGAAGGAATTCGCCGAGATGTCCTGGGCGTCCACCAGGCTGGCGCGCACCTTGCCGGTGATGAAGGTGTCGTTGGAGCGCTGGCTCAGGCTGCTGGCGGGCATCACGGCCAGGTCATTGACGACCGAGCGCGTGTTCTCCACCTGCGACACGATCTGCTCGACGGTCTGGCGGTCCTGGGCGTTCGGCACCTCGCCGGTCAGCAGGGCCTGGCGGTTGTAGCTGGTCACGTTGACATGGGCGCGGTCGCCCAGGGTTTCGCGGATGCGGTTGGCGGCGCGCAGCTCGATGCCTTCGTCCTCGATCTGCGTGCCGGTCGTGCGGCGGTCCACGGCCATCACGCCGCCCACGACAGCGCCGCCCACGATCAACGGCGCGCAGGCCGACAGGCCCGTGACCAGCGCGGCGGAGGCCAGCACCGTGCACACGGTGCGCCGGGTACGTTTCAGGGTGGTTTGCTTCATAGGGGAATCTCCTGTTCGCCAAGTAACTGGGCGTCCACGCCATCGCTCAGGCAATGCAGCACCAGGGCATGGACTTCGCGCACGCGCGCGGCGCGGTCGTGCGGAACGCTGATCAACACATCGGTCTCGCGCAGCAGGGCGGCCAGCTTGCCGCCCGTGCGGCCGGTCAGCACCACCACGGTCATGTCACGCTCGTGGGCGGCCTCGGCGGCGGCCAGCAGGTTGGCGTCATTGCCGGTGACCGACAGCGCCAGCAGCACGTCGCCCGCCTGGCCCAGCGCTCGCACCTGGCGCGCAAACTGCTGCGCCGCATCGTGGCTGCCACCCGTGGCGGCCGTGAGCAGCGTGCTGTCGGAGGTGAGGGCCAGCGCGGCCAGCTCGGGCCGGTCGCGCTCGAAACCGGCCACGCAGAACGCGGCGAACTGCTGCGCCTCGGCGGCCGAGGGGCCGTTGCCGCAGGCCAGCACCTTGCCGCCGCTGGTCACGCAGGCCAGCACGGCCTGCACGGCGGCGGCGATGGGGTGGCTCAGAACCTGCGCGGCCTGGTACTTCAGGTCGGCGCTGTCGATGAAATGCTGTTGGATGCGTTGCTCAAGCATGAGGGCCCGATGATACCCGCCGCGTGTTACAGCTTTTGTAGCAAACCGTAGTTCCCTGCATGGCGCCGGCGCCAGGGATGGCGGCCACCGGGCGCGCGCCTACTGCGCATCGAAGGCGGCCTGCAGCCACTGCACGGACTCCTCGACCAGCACCACGTCGAAGCGGCAGGGCGGCGGGGAAGGCAGGCGCAGCAGGTAGTGCCGGGCCGCGAAAATGATGCGCTGCTGCTTGGTGGCGCCGATGCTGGCCCCTGCGCCGCCAAACGCGCGGCCCGCGCGGCTGCGCACCTCGACGAACACGAGCGTGCCGTCCCGTGCACGCATCACCAGGTCGATCTCGCCCCCGCCGCGCCCGGGCGTCCGATAATTGCGCTGCACCAGTTGCAGGCCCGCCGCCTGCAGGTGGGCCAGGGCCTGGTCTTCCGCCGCATTGCCGCGCTCGCGCGTGGTGGCGGGTTTGGCGGCCGGGCCAGGGGCTTCCGCCGGTTTTCTCTTTCCAAGGAATTTCATTGAGCGCATCTTTCGCTTCAGCCCAGGGCGCCGCGCGTGAAGCGGCGGCTGCGCAGCATTATCCCGAGGGCGCCCTGTACGTGGTGGCCACGCCCATCGGCAACCTGGCCGATATCACCCTGCGCGCGCTGCATGTGCTGCAGATGGCCGACACCGTGGCCTGCGAGGACACGCGCCATACGCAATCCCTGCTGCGCGCCTATGGCATCGACAAGGGGGCCTCGCAGCTGCTGGCCGTGCACCAACACAACGAGGCCGAAGCCGCGCAGAACGTGGTGCAGCGGCTGCAGCAGGGCCAGCGCGTGGCGTACGTGAGCGACGCGGGCACGCCCGGCGTGAGCGACCCCGGCGCCCGGCTGGTGGCCGCCGTGCAGGCGGCCGGCCTGCGCGCCGTGCCCCTGCCCGGCGCCAGCAGCATCACCACCGCGCTGAGCGTGGCTGGCGCCGTGGCCCACAGCACCGAACACGGCGGCTTCGTGTTTGCGGGCTTCCTGCCCGTCAAGAACGCTGAACGCGCCACGGTGATTGCGCAGCAGCTGGCCCATGAGCCCCGCTGCGTGGTGCTGCTCGAAGCCCCGCACCGCATCGGCGAACTGGCCCAGGCCCTGGCGGTGCTGGGCGATCGCCCGGTGACGCTGGCGCGGGAATTGACCAAGCAGTTCGAGGAAGTGACCACGCGGCCCGCCCATGAGCTGGCGGCGTGGCTGGACGGCGCCCCCCAGCGTTCGCGCGGCGAGTTCGTGGTGCTGCTGCACCCCGTGGCGGTGGCCAGCGACGATGGCTCCAGCCTGCGGGTGCTGCGCCTGCTGGTGCAGGAGCTGCCACTGAAAACCGCCGTGCGCCTGGCCGCCGAGATCACCGGCGCATCGCGCAATGTGCTGTACGACACGGCCCTGGCATGGAAGCGCAGCGGTGCGGACGACGGGGGTGCAGACAGCGGCACCGCGGACTGATTCCGGCCCGAATTTCATGCTAATTGGCCGCAGACCCTTGGCAAAAAAGCGCCAACAGCTACATTTTCAATAGCAAACCAACCCGCCACGGCGAGTACCGGCACCGGCCAGGGTGCGCGGCACCTCCCGCCGGACTCTCACCCCGACACCGCCAGCCCGGCCGCCACGCCGCCGAACAGGTCGCCTTCCACCTGGGGGGTGCCGGGAAATGCCGCCTTGAGGGCCTGGCGCAGCGGCCGCAGGGCCGACGAGCCGCCCGTGAGATAGATCGCATCGACCCCCTGCTGCCCCAGGCCCGCCAGCTGCACACATTCCTGCGCGCAGGCCACCACCTGTTCGAGGGGCTGCGACAGGAACCGCGCCAGCCCCTCGGGGGTGACGGATTCAGCCAGCCCGGCCTCGATCCAGTCCAGCGGCATGGGCGCATCGGCATCGCCCAGGGACGCGGCGATCTTGGCCTGCTCCACGGTGTTGGCCATGCGGTGCCCCAGGCGCTCGTGCAGCACCCGCATGAGCCGCGCGTGCAGCCGGGCATCTGAATAGTCGGTGCGCAGGTTCTGCGCGTCGCGCAGCGCGCGCGGCGAGTACAGCCACTGGATCAGGTGCCAGGTGGACAGGTCGAAGAACACCCGGCTGGGCACCTCGCGCCCCGCGGGGCCGGTGTGCCGAAATCCGAGCAGGGGCATCAGCAGGTCCAGGCTCAGCCGCCGGTCGAAGTCGGTGCCGCCCACGTGCACGCCGGTGGTGGCCAGCACATCGCTGCCGCGCTCGGCGCGCGCCATGCGCTGCGGCCCCAGCCGTACCACCGTGAAGTCCGACGTGCCCCCGCCGATGTCCACCACCAGCACCAGCGACTCGTGCGTGATGCGCTGCTCGTGGTCCAGCGCGGCGGCGATGGGCTCCAGCTGGAACGACACCTCGGCGAACCCCGCGTCCACCGCGGCCTGGCGCAGCGCATCTTCCGCCTGCTGGTCGCGGCCAGCGTCCCCGTCCACGAAATGCACCGGGCGCCCCATCACCACCCGGGCCGGCATGCCGCCCAGCTCATCGCGCGCCTTTTGCACCAGCATGCGCAAGAAGAGGCTGATGATGTCCTGGTAGCTCACCAGCTTGTTGTGCACCGCCGTCTTGTCCTGCAGCAGCGCGCTGCCCAGCAGGCTCTTGAGCGAGCGCATCAGGCGCCCCTCCGTGCCCGCCAGGTACTGCCCCACGGCATCCCGGCCAAAATGGGTGCGGTGGTCTTCCGCATTGAAGAACAGCGCGGTGGGCAGTGTGGGGGCGCCTCCTTCGAGCGCGATCATCCGCGCGGGCCCGGTGCCCTGGCGCACGGCCATCGCGGAGTTGGAAGTGCCAAAGTCGATGCCGAGGGTGGTGTCCTTCAGGAAGGGTGTCATGGGAGGTCAGAGAATCGGTGGCGAAGTCACTCTGCACGGCCGAACTGTCGTGCCCGGGCCGGCGAGTGGCGGCGGTGGCCGCGTGGAACAGGGTGAATGGCATGCCGCGAGGCATGCCGGGGGAAACCGTCCGGCGCCCAGGGCGCCCATTGAAAAGAAAAGGCCCTTGATTCCTTCATCAAATCAAGGGCCTTCGGCGGTGCAGGCGGGTACCGGCACATCGGCCGCGCATTCACACGCCGTTGCCTGGCGTTGCCGCCGGGCCTGGTGCCTGCCACGGCATGGCGCCCTCGGATCGGCAGCGGCAGTGGGGCTCCCGTGGAGCCGCTGCGCAGGGCGGCATTGTCTCACGCTCCGCGCGCCCTCGGCCCGAAGCGGCATGCCGCCCCCGGCAGGTGCGCATGGAAACCGGCGACCGCCCGCCGCGGCCACCGGCGGGCACGGGAAAGGCAGGCCGTCAGCCCCGGGTGAGGCCCCGGCGCGCCGGGGCCGGCGCCTTCTTCGCCGGCGGCGGGGGCTGGCAATCGCTGCACTGGCCGTACAAGGTGATGTCGTGGCCGTCCACGGTGAAGCCCGGCGGGGCCAGGTGCGCGAAGCCGCCGGGGCATGCATGGATATCGAACACGCGGTGGCAGACCCGGCACAGGAAATGGTGATGGTGGTCCTGCCCCGCCATCTCGTAGCGGGCGCTGCTGCCGGGCAGGGTCACCGGCTCGATCGTGCCGTCCTCCATCAGCGCGCGAAGATTCCGGTAGACGGTTGCCACCCCCAGCGAGGGGATGTCGGCGCGTGCTGCCTCCAGGACCTCCTGCGGCGACAAGGGACGCCCTGCGGTGGCTATCGCGGCGTGGATTGCCGCACGCTGGCGGGTTGCTCGTTCCATGGTCGTGTTTCTTGGGGGGTCGGTGGGCTCCCGCGATTCTAGGGACTCGCCGTGCCCCCCGGGACCGGCGGGCGGCGCGCCCCGAGGGGCCCACAGAGCTCCACCATGCCATCTATTGGTTCCCCGCAAGGCCTCCAGTCGGTATATTCGAACTGGCCGATAGCAGCCAGCCAACGGATTCCTGATGTGCTGCACGATGCAGCAGGCATGGCGAACCCCGTCCTTCCGGTGCCGGCGTACTGTTCGATCCGGGTCCATCCGGCCGGGTCTCCTCACGGAAAGGTCAATACGGTGGCACGCTGGTCCAGTTTCGAAAGCAAGGTCGCCATTGCATTCGGCGCCGCCGTGCTGGTGGTGGCGGCGCTGGTGGCGGCCACCTGGCGGGTGGCGAACGATGCGTCCCAGACCGCGCTGATGCTCGCGCATACCCATGAGGTGCTCAACAACCTGGCCCGCACCCGTGGCTACACCCTGCAGATCGAGCTGGCCACGCAGAACTTCCGGCTCAGCGGAGACCCCGCCCACATCGCCGAACGCGACGACACCATCGCGCAGAGAGAGCGCACGCTGGAGAGGATCCAGTTGCTGACCGCCAGCAACCCCGACCAGCACCAGCGCTGGGGCCAGCTGCGGGAAATCGTGAACCAGCGGATGGTGATCTCCCGGCAGGTCGAGATGCTGCGCAAGACCCAGGGCCAGGAGGCCGCCAATGCCTTCGTGGCCACGGCGCCGCTGCGGGCCACGCGCGCACGCACCTACGAGCTGCTCGGCGACATGGACACGGCGGAGCGCCACCTGCTCACGCTGCGTGCCAACGCGCATGCCCAGGCACGGCAGAAACTGGTGGTGGCGGGCTCCATCGCCGCCGCGATGCTGGTGGCCCTGCTGGGCGCGACCTACCTGCTGATCCGCCGGCAGCTGCGCGAAACCGAAACCAGCCAGCGCGCGCTGGCGGACAGCGAAGAGAGCCTGTCGACCACGCTGCACTCCATCGGAGATGCCGTGCTGGCCACCGACACCGAGGGCCGCATCCTGCGCATGAACCCCGTGGCCGAGCAGTTGACGGGCTGGCCCATCGCGCTGGCCCGGGGGCTGCCGGTGGAAGCGGTGTTTCGCATCGTCAACGAACAGACCCGCGAGCCCGCCCTGGTGCCCGTGGCCGCCGCGCTTGCCACCGGCGAGATTCAAGCCCTCGCCAACCACACGTCGCTGCTCGCGCGCGACGGCGCGGAATGCCCCATCGCGGACAGCGCGGCCCCCATCCGGGATGCCAACGGCCAGCTGCATGGCGTGGTCCTCGTCTTCCGTGACGTCACGGCGGAGCGCCAGGCCGAGCAGACCATTCGCGCGCAGAACATCCTGCTGGAGTCGCACGTCCGGGAGCGGACGACGCAGCTCAAAGAAAGCGAAGACCACCTGCGCAGCGTCATTGGCGCGGTTCCCGCGCTGATCGCGTTCGTGAGCGCCGAGCGGCGCTATGTGTACGTGAACGACCAGTACCGCCAGAGCTTCGCCCCGGAACGCGCGGACATCACGGGGTGCACGGTGCAGGAAATACTCGGCGACGAACGCTACGGCCAGGCCGCCCCGATGATCGACGGCGTGCTGGCGGGCACTCCGCAGGCCTATGACTGGCAGCCCTTCCCCGGGGTCTGGCAGGCCATCCGCTACCTGCCCAGGTTCGAGGCGCACGACAAGGTGGGCGGCTACTACGTGCTGGGCACCGACATCACGGACCGCAAGCACTTCGAGAACCGCATACAGACGCTCAACACCGAACTGGAGCAGCGCATCCGGCAGCTGGAGCACGCGACCCGCGCCCTGCGCACCCTGAGTGCCGGCAACCGCACCATGCTGCGGGCCAGCGAGGAACAGGATCTGCTGGACAGCATGTGCCAGGCCATCGTCACGGCCGGCGGCTATGGCATGGCCGTGGTCTGGTACTGCGGCAGCCGCCCGGAGCTGCCCCTTGAACCCATGGCCGAATGCGGCTACCCCGGCGGCATGGACGCGCTGCGGCAGCTGGGGCTGGACCTGAGCGGCACGGCCCTGGGCCAGGGGGTCACCTCCAGCGCCATCCGGACCGAGGAGGTCTGCCTGGTGCGCAACATGAACACCGACCCCGGCCATGCCCCCTGGCACGGCAGGCCCCACGGGCCGAGATCCGGCATCTCGTGCCCGCTGCGGGTGGCAGGCCGGGTCATTGGCGCCTTGTCCATCTACGACCCGGAACCCGACACCTTTGGCGAGGACGAAATCGCGCTGCTCACGGAGTCCAGCGATGACCTTGCCTATGGCATCGCGACCTTGCGCTCGCGCGTCGAACAGGAGCGCGTGCAGGCCGCCATGCACCACTTCACCCGGCATGACCCGTTGACGGGCCTGCCCAATGCCCTCCAGTTCGAAGAGGCGCTGGCCGCCGCCATCCACGAAGGCGGTGAACAGCCGCGCTCGCTGGCGGTGCTGCAATTCAATATCGAGCGCCTGAGCGAAATCAACGAAGCGCTGGGCTTTGCGCACGGTGACGACATCCTGCGCGAGTTCGCACGGCGGCTGCAGCGCAGCGCCCCGCCATCGGCCCTGGTGGCCCGCCTGCGCGGCGATGAGTTCGCGGCCCTCTTGCCGGACAGCGACCTGCACGCCGCCCGCCACACGGTGAACATGCTGGAGCAGAACTTGTCACAGCCGATTTCGGTGGCCGGCATCGCGCTGGATGTGGTGGCCAAGGCCGGCATCGCGCTGTTCCCGGAGCACGGGCGAACCGTGCACGACCTGCTGCGCCGCATGGACAAGGCGGTTCACCAGGCCAAGAGAATGGGCGTGGACCACGTCGTTTTCATTCCTCAGCAGGAACAGGACCAGGCCGAGCGCCTGAACATGGCGGGCGAGCTGCGCCACGCGATCGACGCCGGCCAGCTGCGGGTCTACCTGCAGCCCAAGGTCGATTTCGCCAGCGGCCGCGTCTGCGGCGCCGAGGCACTGGTGCGCTGGCTCCACCCCCAGCGCGGCCTGCTGGCGCCCGGGGTCTTCATCGAACTGGCGGAGCACACGGGGCTCATCAAGCCGCTGACGGAATGGATGCTGGTGTCCGTGCTCGACATACTCCAGGCCTGGCAGCGCCAGGACTGCGCCCTGCCCATCGCCGTCAACCTCTCGGCGCGCAACCTGCGCGATGAGCAGCTGTTCGCCAAGTTCCGCCACTGGCAGCGCGAGCGCGGCGTGGCACGCGGGCTGCTGGAGGTGGAGATCACCGAGAGCACCGTCATGGAGGATGCGCAATACGCCATGGGCGTGCTCCACGCCCTGCGGGAGGAAGGCATTCCGCTGTACATCGACGACTTTGGCACCGGCTACTCGTCCCTGGCATACCTGCAGAAGCTCCCCGTGGACTGCATCAAGATCGACCAGTCTTTCGTCGCCGCCATGACACACGACAAGAGCTCCGCCAAGATCGTGCGCTCCACCATCGACCTGGTCCATGACCTGGACCGCAAGACAGTGGCCGAGGGCATAGAGACCCGCGAGCACTGGGAGCAGCTCTTGCATCTGGGGTGCGACATAGCGCAGGGCTACTTCATTGCCAGGCCCATGCCGGCGGACGAGTTCCCGGCGTGGGCCGCCAGCTTCAGGGCTCCGGCTCCCCCGCCCGGGGGATGACCGCGTTCCCGCGCCGGGCAGAGGCCGTGCGCCGTGAGGGCCCCTGCACCCCCATCAGCCCCGGCGGCGGCGCAACCCCAGCAAGGCCATGGCGGCCAGCATGGCCCCCGTCAGCACCACGCCCCATTCGCTCAGCGTGGGAATGGCGGTGGCCAGGCCCGCGGCGGCCAGTGGCATCACCGGGTCCACGATCACGCCGTTCTGGGCCCAATCGTCGTCCCCCAGCTGGCCGTCGGTCAGGTCGAAACTCACGGCGTTGCCGTCGATGGTGAGATTCCTCGGCGCAAAGAAGCTGGCGCTGGCGGCGCCGCTGCTGGCCCTGCCGTACTTGGTGAAGCCGGCGACCGGCTGCGGCCACAGGGTGGTCACGCGAACCGTGGCGCCCGGGGTGCAGTCCACCAGCCGGACGCGGAACGCGCCCTGCGGCGCGCTCTGCCCCGGCGGGGCGGCGCTGGCGGCCATGAAGCCGGTGGCGGCGGGGTCGAACCGGCAGCCGGCGCCTCCACCCGTGAAGCTGGCGCTGGCCGGGCCGCCCGCACCCGTGGTGGGCACGGTGGTGCCGCTGTAGGTGACAGGGATGGCGATGGTCTGCTGCACCTGGGCGGCAGCGGCGTAGTTCGCGTCGCCTGCCTGGTTGGCATTGACGGTGCAGGTGCCCGCGCCGGCAAATGTCACCACGCTGCCCGCGACCGAGCAGGCCCCGGCCGTCGAGGCGGCATCGATGGTGAACACGACCGGGTTGCCCGAGCCGCCGCCGAGGGCTGACACCGCATAGGCCCCGCCCACGACGGGGTACGCCGGTGGCGTGGAGGTGAACGTGATCGCCTGGCCGGGCAGGACCACCTGGTTGACGAGGACGTTCATCGTCGCCTTGATCGTGCCGTCGCCCTTGCTCGTCGCCGTGAGCGTGCGCGAGCCGGGCCCGGCAAACGTCGCCGCGAACGCCGCGCTGCCTTCGCTTTGCTGGATCTCGCCCGGCATCGTGTCGCCCGGGTTGCTGCTCGTGATCGCCCAGCGTGTCGTATCGTCGATGTTCGCATTGACCGGGTCGGCCACGGTCAGCCGGAACGGGATCGGCGCATTGGCCGCGACCGTCACCGACGCGGCGCCGGGCACCATGTCGATGGTGCCCGGGCCACCGAGCGACGGCGCGGGCAGCGGCAGGTTCTCGAAGTGGATGACGGCGCGCAGGTTGTGCCCCGGCATGCTGATGATTCCCTGGTACTGGCCCGCGACGCGGTTGGCCCGGGCGTCGTAGATGTAGTAGCCGGTGCCGCCATCGCCCATGAAGCCCTGCTCCGCCGGATCGGGATCACTCTGAATGATCGCGCTGGCGCCGCTGGACGGCACCGCGACGTTGATCGGGGTCGCATAGGGCAGGTAGGAACCTTCGGGGGTCGATGCCCTTGGGTCGATGACGATGGGGTTTCTCGTGAAGAGCTGCCCCAGGCGCGCGCGCAGCGACAGCGACGGGTTGCACATCCCATCGCCCAGCGCAAGGCAGTAGTTGCGGGTGTGTTCGCTGTCGTCCCTGTCGAACTTCATGAAATTGCGCATCCTGTCCGACACGGGCGTGATCGCGGCGACGAAACGCGGCATGTGCCCGGTCCGGGTGTTGTTGTCGCTGTCCAGCGTCAGCGGAGCCTGCAGGTTCGTCGAGCCGGCGATGGCGAAGTTCTCGCGGCGATCCGCGTTGTAGGCACCCGCGAGCGCGGAGACATAGCCCTCACTGGCATCGACGAACAGGGACTGGTTCTGCGCATCCCGGTCGAGCGGTGCGGTGGCGAACAAGGCTGCTGCGGATGGTTCGGTCCAGCCCCCGTTCCAGGAGGTGACCTGCTGGTTCTGCGAGGTGAATCCCGGCCTGGTGTAGAAATTCGCCTGCGGCTGTGCCGTGGCCTGTTCCGGCACCGGCGCATTCACGAACGCCACCATGGTTTGCTTGACCCCCACGGAACCCATCTCGTTCAGGGCGGTGCGCAAGGTGAAGGCGCCCGTGGGCAATGATTGCGGCTGTATCAGCGCATATGCCCGGTTGCCCGGGACGCCGCTCAGCCACAGATTTTCGTCCTGGGCAAAATTCCGTGAAGCCACGGAGGGGTCGATGGACGACTGGCGCACGCTGGTCGCGGCATAGGCGTTCCTGGTGGCGCCCACCGCATCGCTGAGCGTGATCAGCAGCTGGGGCTGGTGCAGTACATGGGCCTGCCCCGCTGGCAGCTCCTTGCTCGCGAACTCGAAACTGCCAAAGGTGTTGTCGTTGGGATCGGGGGCCGCGCCCACACTCATCATCGACTCGACGTTGTTGGCCAACCGGTATTTGACCAGCTTGGTGACATCGAAGCTGTAGAAACCCGGCGTGGTGATGCGCAGGGGCTGCGCGGGACTGTCCGCATCGGTGGCGGCCGCATCGGCGCTGGCCACGGACTGGCCGCAGTGGGGTGCCGTGTCCTCGCGCTCGAAGCAATCGGCACCGTCCTGATGGGCGCTGAATATCGCGATATAGCCAGGCGCGGTCACTTTCTCCACATAGAGCACCAGGCGCGCGCGCGCGACCTTGTCGGCATTCAGCGTGTAGGCTTCCTGCCCCACGGAGGCCGTCGTGCTCGCCTTGTCCACGACCAGCTTGGTCAACGTTCCGCTCGGCAACGTGGCGTACGAGAACTTCAGCTGCGCATTCGCGTCGGGGTTCACGAGCAGCGTGGGCTCGAAGGGGAAATAGTCCGCGTTGCGGGTGTAGCCGTCGGCGACAAGCGGCGCCTCGATCCACGACGACAAGGTCGCTCCGCCGCAGGCCTGCAGCAAGACCACCGCCGCCGCAAGCGCGAGCCCCCGGACCGCCCGGGACCTTTCCAGGGATGCGCCCGCGCTGCGCCCTGGCCGGGAGCTGTGGCGCGCCGTTGCGCCCGGCCGCATCGCGGCCTCTACCATCCGAATCATGTATTCCTCACTCCGTGGTGCGTTCGAGAAAAGCCGCTCGGGCTTGCCCTGGATGGAACGGTGTCGGCCACCGTGTTCTTGTGGATTCAGGCGCAGGCCCCTGCTTGCGGGACCGGAAGTTACCGGATGGGCACGGTTTTGTATGTCCCCCGTTTGGGCGACATGACAAGGGCCCCGGGGGATGGCAGCATGGACAGAGCACCCGCCGAATGGGCGCGCATTGACGACCTTGAACCCATGCAGAAACCCACCGACCCCGCATGCAGCCCGAAGAACCGAACATGATCCGCCGCTTGCCACCGTACCGGCTTGCGCAGCCGGTCTGCCGAGCACAGCAGCCCCGCCAGGCCCGGCGCTTTTGACCTGGGCCTGTGGCAGCATCGGCGCATGGTTTCCCTTCCTCGCACAACTCCCTGGGCGCCGGATGCGGCGCCTGCGCCCCCTGCCATTCGCGTGGCGGTGGTGGAGGACGACTTCGTCTGCCGCAACGCGCTGGCGCATGCCTTGCAAGGCGCGGCCGACATGCATCTGCAGTGGGTGGCGGCCAGCCGCGCCGAAGCGCTGGCGGCGCTGCAGGCGGACGATGCGCCGCTGGACGTGCTGCTGCTGGACCTGGGGCTGCCCGATGGCAGCGGGCTCGACGTGCTGGCCGTGCTGCGCGCGCGCTGGCCCGGGGCGGCGGCCATGGTGAGCACGATCTTTGGCGATGAGGCGCATGTTCTGGGCGCCATCGAGGCCGGTGCGATGGGCTACCTGCTCAAGGACCTGCCACCCAGCGCCGTCGTGGACGAAGTGCGCAGCCTGCATGCGGGGGGCAGCCCCATCAATCCGATGGTGGCGCGCAAGCTGCTGCTGCGCCGCGCGCAGTCTCCCGTGACAGCCAAGCCGTCAGCGGGCCTGGAGCCGGGGTTGGCGGCGGCGGAGATCACGGAGGTGGCACCTTCGGCGCGCGAGGCCGAGTTGCTGCGCATGGTGGCACGCGGCTACACACTGGACGAGGTGGCGCGGGCGATGGGCGTGTCGCGCCACACGGTGCGTACCTTCGTGCGGCGCGTGTACGCCAAGCTGCAGGTGACGACCCAGGCCGAAGCGGTGAGCGCCGCGGCGCGCAAAGGGTGGATCGATGTGGCTTGATCTCGCGCGCCTGGCGCTGCGGTTCTTGCTGGCCGGTGCCGCCGCCGGGGGCGCGGCGCTGGCAGGCGTGCTGCCCGCGCACCTGGTGCAGGCGCAGGCGTGGAATCCCGCCAGCGGGGGCTGGGCGCCGCCGCCCTCGCTGCACGAATCACCCGATGCAGTGCTTTCGAGCACCATACCGTGGAGCACGGTGGACCTGCCACATGCCCGCGCACGCAGCACGGTCTCGACAGCCGCGCAGGCCGATGCGCCGCCCGAGGTGTGGTGGTACCGCCTGCGGGTGCCGGGCGAGGCACTCGCCGCCACGCCCCAGGGCGCGCGCCTGTACATCCCGCGCTGGCAGACAGTGGGCACGGTGGCGGTGTATGCCGATGGGCACCTCGTCTGGCAGTCGCACGGCAGCCGGGTCTGGAACAGCTTCAACCGCCCGGTGTGGGTGGACCTGGCGGGCCATGCTGCGCCCGGCGTTCCCCTGGAGGTGCATGTGCGCATGGCCAACCTGCCCGGCGTGGGCGGCGCGCTGTCCAGCGTGTGGGCCGGGCCGGCCGAGGCGCTCTGGCCGGGGTGGCGGCTGCGCAGCCTGCTGCAGACCGACCTGGTGGCCTACCTGCGCGGTGCCTACCTCGTGCTGGGTGTGTTCGCGCTGGCGGTGTGGCTGGTGCGGCGCGGCCGGGGCGAGGCGGGCTACCTGCTGTTCTTCCTGCTGTCGGTGGGGCACTTGCTGGCCACGCTGTTCTACCTGGTCGATGCCGAGGGCTTCGGCGTGCCCGACGAATGGTTCTCCTGGCTCACGCTCGTGGGCTCGCTGGGGTCGTCGGCCTGCTCCTTCTTCCTGTTGTGCCGGATGCAGGGCCGGGGCTATCCGCGGCTGGCGCGCGCCGTGGTCGCCTATTGCGGCTTGGTGGCGCTGGCGGCCCTGCCACTGTGGGACCTGCGGCACGAGGCGATGCTGCCGCTGTTGCGCCTGGCGCTGTTTCCTCCGGCCCTGGTGGTGCTGTGCGTGGCGGCGCTGGGCGCGTGGCGCGAACGCTCCTGGTCCAGCGTGCTGCTGGCCGGGGCCGTGGCGCTCTCGTTTCCCCTGGCCATCCACGACCTGGCGATGCAGCGCTACCGCATCAGCATCGAGCACATCTACCTCACGCCCTACGTGTACATGGGCGTGTTCACCATGTTCCTGCTGGTCGGGTTCACGCGCTACCACCGCGCGCTGGAAGTCGCCGAGCAAGCCAATGCCGTGCAGGCCGAGCGCCTGGCCGCGCAGGAATTGCAGCTGCGCGAAACACACGAGCTGCTGCGCGCCGCCGAGCGCGAGCAGACGCTGCTGCACGAGCGCCAGCGCCTGATGCGGGAGATGCACGACGGCGTGGGTTCCTCGCTGATGAGCGCGCTGCGGCTGGTAGAGACTGCGCCGGCGGCACCCGTGGACGTGGCGCAGGTGCTGCGGGAGTGCATCGACGACCTGAAGATCTCCATCGACTCGCTGGAGCCCGTGAATGCGGATCTGCTGGCACTGCTGGCCGGCCTGCGCTATCGGCTCGGGTTGCGGCTGGAGGGCGCGGGACTGGTCATGCACTGGCAGGTGGACGACCTGCCGCCGCTGCCCTGGCTGGACGCGCAAAACGCGCTGCACGTGCTGCGCATCCTGCAGGAGATCCTCACCAACATCCTCAAGCACAGTGGCGCGACGGAGATCGTGCTGAGCACGGCCGAGGCCGTCTGGCCCCCGCCAGAGGGCGGCGGCGATGGCACGCGCGGCGTGCAGGTGTGCATACGGGACAACGGCCGTCCATTCACCCCCCCGGCGTCCGAGGCGCTGGCGCCCGCCCGCCGGGGCCTGCCCAACGTGCACAGCCGCGCGCTGGTGCTGGGCGCGCATTGCACCTGGAGCACCAGTGACGGCGCCCAGGCGCAAGGTTCCACCTTCACGCTGTGGCTGCCGCTGCACAAGCAGGGCTGACACCCCGCCCTCCGCGCGAGCCAGCCGCCACGGGATCGTTGGCACCGGTTCAGGGCCGATGGCGCCAGCACAAGGCATCCACCGCAGCGACAGCGGTGGCGATCCAGAGGGCATGAAGTGCCGCCATCGAGCGAAGAAGACTGTGCGATGGGGACTTCCGTGCGCAGCGGGACCCTAGCCGCGCAGGAAGTCTCTTGCCACCAGGCCATGCCGGCGCAACTTGTCGTACAGCGTCTTTCGGGGGAGATGGAGCTGCTCGGCGGCCTGGGCCACGCGGCCCCGTGCCTGGCGAAGCGCTTCACGTATCAGCGCGGCCTCTGTTTCGTCCACGCGCGCGGTGAGCGACGTAGAAACCGGCGGCGGATCGGCTTGCGAAAGCCCGTCGGGCAGGCCCAGGCAAAGCCTCTCGGCAACGTTGCGCAGCTCGCGGATATTGCCGGGCCACCGGTGGGCCTTCCAGCGGCGCAGGTCGTCATCGCTCCATTCCGGTTGCGCCATGCCGTGGTGTTGGGCGAACTCGCGCAGGAAGTGGGCCATGAGCAGCGGGATGTCCGGCATGCGATCGCGCAATGGCGGGACGTCGATCGTCACCACATTGAGCCGGTAGAACAAATCCTCGCGGAATCGGCCTGCCGCCGTCATGGCCTTGAGGTCCCCCTTGACGGCGGCGAGCACGCGGCAATCGACGGGTATGGAGACATTGCTGCCCAGCCGTTCGATCTCGCGCTCCTGCAGCACCCGCAGCAGCTTCAGTTGAACGGAGAGCGGCATCGACTCGATTTCATCGAGGAACAATGTGCCTTTGTTGGCGAACTCGATGCGCCCCACGCGCCGCTTGGCGGCGCCGGTGAAGGCACCCACCTCGTGGCCGAAGATTTCACTCTCGATGACGCTCTCTGGCAGGGCGCTGCAGTTGAGCGCAACAAAGGGACCGCTGCGGCCGCTGGCGGCATGAATCGCCCGTGCCACGACCTCCTTGCCCGCGCCCGTCTCTCCGGCGATCAGGACATCCACGTTGGTCGCCGCCAGTGCGCGAACCAGTTGGCGGACACGCTGCATGGCGGGTGTCTGGCCAATGAGCGGACGCCCCTCTTCGCAAGGCAAGCGCTCACGCAGGCGCCGGTTCTCTTCCAGCAGCACGCGCCGCTCGACGGCCCGGCGCACGACGCCGACCAGCGTTTCCGAGGAAAACGGCTTCTCTATGAAATCGTAGGCGCCTTCGCGCATTGCCTGCACCGCCATGGCGACGTGCCCGTGCCCGGTGATGAGAACCATCGCGACTTCACGATCATGCTGGCGCAATCTGTTGAGCAGCTCCAGGCCATCCATGCCGGGCAACTTGACGTCACTCACGACGGCCCACGGCTGCACGTCCTCGAAAACATCCAGCGCGGCCTCCGCGCTGCCGACCGCCTTCACGGCGATGCCGGCAAGCACCATGGCTTGCTCGAGGCCGCGCCGCACGGCGGGCTCGTCATCCACGAGGAGAACTCGCGGCCTTTCGTCGGCGGGGATGGGTGGCACGGGCATCAATAGACCTCCAGCGTGATGGTGAAGAGCGCGCCCTGCCGGTCCAGGTTGCGCGCTTCGATGCGCCCGCCGAAGCTCTCGACGATGCTTTGCGAAAGGGCGAGCCCAAGACCCAGCCCCGCGCCCGCGGGCTTGGTGGTGTAGAACGGTTCGAACAGCCGTTGCATGGCCTCTGGCGCGATGCCGCCGCCCGTGTCGCTGACGGAGATGACGGCATGGCGCCCTTTTTGCCGGACCGCCACCCTCACCAGGCGCTCCGCCCGGAACTCGACCGCGTCGAGCGCATTGCGCATCAAGTTCACGAGCACCTGTTCGAGCCGGATGGCGTCGGCCCGCACCGGGCGGGTCGCCAGCGTTGAGCTGACCAGGATATCCGCTCGCACCTCGCACCGCCGAGACTCTACGAGCATGAGCGCATGATGGATCGCCATGTCCATGGCCACGGGTTCGAGGCTGGTGCTGTCGGCGCGGGCAAAGGCCTTGAGCAGCGCCATGATGCGCCCCATGCGGGCGGTGAGTTCGCTGATGAGGTGAAGGTTCTCGCGCACCTCTTCCAGGCGCGCGCCGTCAAGCAGCGTGATCGCGTTGTCCGACAGGGTCCGCAGCGCGGTGAGCGGCTGGCTGAGCTCGTGGCCCATGCCCGCAGACATCTGCCCGAGCACGGCGAGCTTGCCCGCGTGCACCGCACCGTCCCGCGTCTCATGAAGAATCGCCTCGGTACGGCGCAGTTCTTCGATCTTGCGTTCCAGCGAGGCATTGGCTTGGCTGATATCCGCCGTGCGCTCGATGATGCGCTGCTCGAGCCGGGCACTCGCTTCCACCAGCGCGCGCTTGGCTTTGCGCATCTCCTCACGGCGATACCGGCCTTCCTGAAAGCCGACGGTGAGCGCCCCCAGGAAGGCGGCGACGGAGGTGGCGGCCAGTGCGGCCAGGACGGCGGCGCGGCGCGAGGGTGCCTGGTCCACCAGAAGTGCGGCACGCCAACCCAGATCTTCGCTCGCATGGGTCGCCATGGTGTAGTGCGTGATGCCCCCTTCAAGCGCGAGCGTTGCGTGGGACCGGGTGAAATCCAGCCCCGGCCCGGGCAGCGCGAGCAGTGGCAGGTCCCCATACTGCCGCGATTGCCGGATGCGCTCGCGCGCGGCCGGTGCGAGCGCGGCGACGGTGCGGTACCGCCACTCGGGAACGGAGCTGAGAATGACCACGCCCTCGCGGTCCGTGAGGATCACCACGTCGGTGCTCTGCCGCATGGCTTCCTCGAACTTTTCGAGCGAGAGCTTGACCGCGATCACACCGCGGGCGCCGCCCGGCGCCACCACGCCGGCCGCCAGGAAGTAGCCGGCTTCGCCGGTGGTGGATCCGATGCCGTAGAAGCGCCCGGTGCGGCCCGCCATCGCATCCTTGAAGTAAGGCCGATAGGCGTAGTTCTCGCCAACGAAGGTCAGCACCTGGTTCCAGTTGCTCGAAGCCAGCGTCGTCCCGCCGGCATCCAGCAGGTAGACGGCAGAAATGCCGGAGGCCTTCGCCACTGTTTCAAGATACGCGTTGGCGGCGGCCTGGGCCGCCAGCGTGTTCGTGTCCAGCAGCGAGCCAAGCGTTGACTTGAGTCCGATGATGCCTGGCAGGGCTTCGTTGCGATGGACGAGCGCCTGCAGGCTGAGCACGACAAACTCGAGGCGTTTCGCGGCGCTCCGGGCCTGCTCTTCCCGATAGAAAGTGAAGGTGGCCACATAGGCGACCGCGCCGCACAGCGCGCATGCCGCCAGCACGACAACGTGGCGCCACCGCCAGCGGAGCGTCGTGCCCGCCCGGGCGGGTATCGAGAGATCGCCCGAGGATGCATCGCGCGCCGGATCCGCCGCAGGCAAGACCCGCAGCGAAGAGGCATTGCGGGATGTCGTCATGGGCGATCCGTGGGGTCAACCTGCCTGCACGGCGCAGGCCCATTCTTCCATCAGCGCCGTCCCCGGCGCGATGCAGGGGGCTCGGGCTCCAGCTCCCCGGGGGTGGTGTCGGTGGCATCCCTGAGCTGCCCTTCATGGTCGTGGTGAACCAGCAGCTGCCGCGTGCGCTGCCAGGACGACAGGCGGGCGGGCGGCACGTCAATGTAGGAGGCCAATGCGGACAGCGACGATGGCTCATGGGTGGATGGCGCCTCGCGTTCATGCTGGCGGCGGCGCCACGGTGCCACCACCAGCATCGATACAAGGATCGCGGCGATCACTGCCGCGTACAGGCCAAGCAGATGTAGCACTTCGGGCTGCGAGCGGGCATTGAGCACATAGGGCCAAGCGTACCAGACCGCACAGAACCAGATCGCAAGGGTGAGCGCAGGGCGCAGCACGCGCAGCCAGAGGTACATGGCGAGCGTGCGCCGCGGCGACCGGCCCGCGCCGAACGCCTGCAGCGAAACCCGGGCCGCATCGATGATCGGCTCCTCGCCCACTGGCTGCCCCCAGGAATGCCGCCGGCTCGGTGGGCGCACGTCGGCGTGCGGCGCGGGCGGCAGGGAATGGTCGTCGGGCTCATGAGACATCGGAGACTCCTCGGTCGGGGCTCGTCCACACCGCGCGCTTGCCGCGGCGGCGCATCAGAGCGTTGGGAAGCGCGACCACGGTGGTGGTCATCGTGATGGTCCAGAATGCGATCGGATACCAAATCGTTCCGGCGAAATAGCGCATGAGATCGCGGTCGTAGCGCCGGTCGATCCACAGGCTCAGCAGCATCTGCAGGATGCAGGTCATGGCCAGCAGCGTGCCTTGCCAGTGCGGAAGGAGCGTGGAGTGCCAGACCGACTCCTGCGGCAGCAGCGGACGCATCGCGCTGATCAGCAGCACGATCGCCATCGCGTAGGCCCACACCACGCTCGCCATGTATTCGCCATAGATGAGCCACAGGCGCCAGCTGCGCAGACGCAGGATGGATGGCGTGATGCGCAGCATGGTCTGGATACCGCCCACCGCCCAGCGCAGGCGTTGTTTCCAGAGGCCGCGCAGCGTTTCCGGCATCAGAATCCAGCACAGCGCGCGCGGCTCGAACCGCAGCCGCCAGCCAAGGAGCTGCAACTTCCAGCTGATGTCGATGTCTTCGGTGAGAACATCCGGGCTCCAGAAGCCCACCTCGAGTACCGCGCGGCGGCGGAACATGGCGAGCACGCCGGACACCGTGAACAGCGTGCCGACAAGCTGCTGCGAGCGCTTGATGAGACCGATGATCGAGGAGAACTCACCCACCTGCATGCGCCCGAGCAGCGTGGTGCGCGTACGGATGCGCGGGTTGCCCGTGACGGCGCCAATGCGGTCCGAGACCAGCATGCGCCGCAGCATCCAGGCGATGGCGTTGGGGTCCACCAGCGCGTCCCCGTCGATGCCGAGAATGTACTCGCCGCGCGCGAGCTGGCTCGCGGTGTTGAGACCGACGGCCTTGCCCTGGTTGCTGGCGTTGTGGATCACGCGCAGGCGGCTGAATTCCAGCGTCATCGCGTCGAGCAGTTCGCCAGTTCCATCGGTGCTGCCATCATTGACGGCGATCACTTCATAGTTCGGGTAGCGCGTGCGCATCAGCTGCTCGATCACTTCTCGCAGGTGAGGCGCCTCATTGAAACACGGGACCACCACCGTGACGAACGGCCGCGAGGGCAATGCCAGCAAAGGGTCGGTCTCTACGTCGTCCTTGCGTTCGAACGCCCACGCGTGCGAAAGGCCGCCGGCCATCCACACCCACGCCATGAAGAACGGGTAGTAGAAAACGAAACCGAAGAGCAGCGAGGGCAGCGCCTGGACGAGCCACGGGCCGGAGGTCATCGGGATTCCCCGGCCTGCGCAGGCACCGCAGGCGCTGCCTGTGGAGGGACCGTCGCCGCGGCACCCGCCGGCGAGCCCAGCGCGCGCGGCAGCAGCTTGCGCACCGAGATCGCGCGGCGCACCGTGTCGAGCGAGGGATGGTTGCCAAGAAAATCATCCGGGTAGTACCCCAGGTGCCGCACGCCTGCGCGCTGCAGCTGCGCCCACTGGCGCGTGAGCTCGTCGTTGGGCACGGGCTTTCCGGTATGCCAGTCGCGGGCCTGCAATTCGAACACGGTGCCGTCCAGGCCACGGGGGGTGTCGGCTGCGCGGCGTGCCAGCCGGGCAAGCCAGCCCTGGGCATCGCTCTCGCGCTCCATGCGCGGCATGGCCATCAGCGCAACATAGTCGTAGGCCGCGAGCGATGCTTCGTAGTTTTGCGCGAACCATTGCTCCGCCTCGGGTTCGAGCACGGGCCGGGCGTACAGGTTGCGCGCGGTTTCGAGCGTTGGCCGCCAGGCGCCCACCCGGCCCAGGAGCTCCTGGGTGAACTCGATGAGGTGGCGGGTCTTGGCGGTGGTCCAGCGGGACCGCAGCGCCGGATCGGCGTGGATGGCGCCCACGTCGGGCGGCAGCCCCCAGCGGGCGTAGGCGGACAGCGCGTCGGGAGAGGCGTCCTCGTCGTCGGCCAGCATTGCGTCGTCGTGGAACAGCAGGCCATCGAAGAAGGTGTAGCGGCCCAGGTCTTCATAGATGTCGCCGATCAGCGTGCGCACCGCCGGATGGAAGGGCGTGACCCGGTGATAGCGGTCGGCCGGCGCCTTGCCGCCCCGCGTCATCACCGTATGGGCAGACAGCGGATGCGAAGCCGGCAGACGGTAGGCCATCACCGGCATCCAGGCATAGACCTTCACGCCGGCGCGGCTGCGCAGCTGCCAGGCAGCGCGGCCGAACAGGTCGGCGCGCACGGGCAGATGGCGGTTCGGGAAGTACATGGCATCGGCCACGCCGTCGCCATCGGGGTCGGCGTAGGCCTGCAGGAACACCGAGCGCGGCCGCACGGCGGCCACACGCTCGATCAGTGCCGAAAGGTTGCGCTCCTGCTGTCCCGGATCGGGGTCGTACACATAGTCAAGGTCCACGTGCATCACGCGGTTGACAGGCCGCGTCTCGCCGCCCGCAGGGCTGCGCAGGAGCTGGGCGTATTCGGGCGCAGCATTGTCGTAGACGGCCAGCGCGCGGCGGATGCGCGCGAGCGGCACGGCGGCCGTATTGGGGCCATCGTCCAGCGTGAAGGTGATTGGCATGCCCGCGCGCTCGGAGGCCCGCAGCGCCATCGCGTTGTAGGCGCCATAAGGCCAGACGGTGGCGCGGACCCTGGCGCCGGTGCGCGCCTCGATGATCTCCCGGCTGCGGCGCAGGTCGGTCTCGATGCGGTGCAGGTAGGCGGCATCTTCTTCGTAGCGGCCGGTCCCGGGATCGTAGCGATGCGTGGCGGCGGCCGCCAGCATGTTCCCCTGCGGGTTGGCCTGGATTCCCATGTGCATGGCATCGCTGTGGCTGGCGAACTCGACCAGGCCCGAGCGCGCCATTTCGGCGGCCTCGCGCCAGAGCAGGAAGTTCTCGCGCGGCGCCGGTCTGTCGCCCCAGTGCACCGGCTGGCCTTCGGGCACCTCGAGCCAGCTCGTCACCAGCGCGAACAGCGCCGGGTACCCGTAGCGCTTGAGCAGCGGAAACACCTTGGTGTAGGCGCTGCGGTAGCCGTCGTCGAAGGTCAACAGCACGGGCCGGACGGGCAGGGGCCGGCCGCCCGCACGCGCGTCGATGATCTGCTGCAGGCTCACCGGGTGGTAGCCGCTGTACTGCAGCCAGGCGAACACCTCCACGAGCGTGCGGTCGTCAATGGCGGTGGCATCGGGCGAGCTCTCGAAACTGGCGCGCACGCCGGTGCGCACGTCATGGAACGAGATCACGCGAAAGCTCACGCCATCGTCGGGGTCAGCCGGCGGCAGCGGTTGGGCGGGCGCAAGCCGGGACAGCGCGCACAGCGCAAGCCCGATCAGCAGCCATGGCATGGCGGCCCGCAGGAAGGGGAAGGTGTTCTTTGCGGACATCACTGCAGGGGCATCGAGAAGTTCAGAAAGACGCTGCGCTGTCGTTCGCGCACGCCGTCGTAGGGATGGCTGGCGATGCCCAGGCCGTAGCGCAGCGTGAGCCACTGGCCCAGGCTCCAGCTGTGTTCATAGCGCAGGCTCCACAGCGGGCCGCTGCCGAAGCCGCGCTGATGATAGTTGCCGCCACCGACCTCGATGGCCTGGAAGAACTGCCGGTCGTCGCTCTTCCACGTGAGCCATTGGGCCCGCGCCGCAAGCCGCACGCTGGCATCGCGCGGCGGGTTGAAGTACGGCGTGTCCAGCACGCGGCCACGGCCCGTGCCGGCCTCGAGCCGGGTCTCGGCCTGGACGCGCGGCGTGCTGACCCAGCGCTCGGTCCAGCCCAGGCCCAGGCCGCTGCGCACATTGCCGTCGCTGAAATCCAGGCGCTGCCACTGCAGGTTGAAGCGGCGCGCCTCGTTCACCACATGGCCCACGCCGCCCGCCATCTCGCGCGCGCCTGTGCCAGCTACCCGCGCCTTCCAGGGCAGTTCCTTGCTGTCGCCATCGTAGGCAGCCCACAGCCGCCAGGTATCGCTGGCGCGGTAGTCGACGCGAGCGGCCATCCCGTTGCGGTAAGGGCCGGCAGCGGCATGCTGCAGAGCACCTTCGGCCACCCAGGGACCGCGCTGCCAGCGCAGGCCGAGGCCACCACGGACCCTTTTGGCGTTGCCGGCCTCGGTGCTGCCCTGGGCGAGCGACTGGTCGTAGAACACGCGCCACTGGTCTGCGATGAGTCCCGAACTCAGACGGCTGTCGATGCGCCACTCGCTGCTGGCGATCACGGCGCCACCACGCGACGCCGCGGCGTCGACCTCAAGCCGCGCACCGGTGAGGGTATCGCGCTTGCGTTCCATGTCGCGCACCTGCAGGCTGTCGGGAACATCGGCCACCAGCGATGCGGCGCGCTGGCGGGCTTCGCCGAACCAGCCCGCACCGAGCAGCGCCTCGACATGGCCGACGCGCATGCCGACGTCGTCGGGATGGTCCGCCATCTGCGCCTCAAGGCGCGCGAGCCCGGCCTCGGGGCGTTCGCGCAAGCGCTCGGTGAGGCTGGCGCCAAGGGCATAGCCCGCGTTGAGCGGCGCGTCCAGGGTCAGCGCCGTGAAGCTCTGCTGAGCAAGCGCGAGCCGGTCGGTGTAGAGCTGCATCAGCGCACGCATGCCAATCACCTCGGTGTATTGGCTGTTGGGCCGGCCAGGTTCGGGCGCCAGGCGCGTGAGCGCCGGCGTGCTCTCCTCGAGCCGCTTGAGCAGGGCTTCAGCCTGTTCGAAGCGGCCGGTGTCCAGATAGGCATAGACCAGGCCGAAGTGGATTTCGCCCGGCATCGGCACGTCCGCCCCGCCCTTCGCGATGGCGGCTTCATACAGGGGCACGGCCTCGGCCGAACGGCGCTCCTGCGCGAAAGCGCGGGCCGCCGCGGCGAGTCCGTGGAACGGCAGGTCGATGCCCGCCAAGCTCAGGGTTTCGTAGAGCGCGACGGCGTCCCCGGGACGGCCGCGCTCCACCAGCGCGAGCAGCCGATCGGACTCAAGATTCCTGCGCAGCACGCGCCAGGCCTCGGCGTCCGCGCCGTGGGCCTGCTGCGCCGCGGCTTCGAGCCGGACCAGGGCGGCCTCCTGGCCGGCCAGCACCTTGTCGAGTGCGACCACGCGCGCCACGCCCCGGCGTTGGTCGCGCTCCTGGAGGGCCCAGCGCAGCCGCTGGGCCAGTGCCTTCTGCTGCAGCATGGACAGCGCCAGCGCGGAAAAGGCGCCGGGGTTTTTCCCTGCGGCCGCTTCGGCGTTGTCGAAGGCGGTAGGCGCCGCGCCGTTGTCGGCGAGCAGAAAGTCGGCCTCGCGGCGAATGTCCAGGCGCTCGGGGCGCAGCGCACCGGCCTCGGCGTAGGCGGCCATCGCGATCAGTGGCTGGTCTTCGGCGCGGGCCACGGCAGCGCGCAACTCCAGCAGCGCGACACGGACTTCGATGTGCTCTGCCGCTTTCCGCATGAGCGCCTCGCTGATTGTTTTCGCGCCCACGACATCTCCGCTGTCGAGGCGCCAGAAAGCTTCGTGGATGCGGGGTCCGAGCGCCTGCGGCTGCCGCGCGCGCCAGATGCTGATGGTGTCGCCTTGCAGCGCGGTGTCCTGCACGCGCCGCGCGGCCACGGCGAGCGCCTCCAGCGCGTAGTCGCTCAACCCCGCCGGGGTTTGCTGGCGTCCCAATGTCACGGCTTCGGCGAACTGGCCGCCGGCGGTCGCCATCACGACGGCGTCGGAGACCAGACGCTGGCGCACGCTGTCGCTCAATGGCACGTCGAGCCAGTCCTTCAACTGCTGCAGCGCTTGGGCCGGGGGGACATGCCCCCCGCGGTGCGCCAGGATCAAGGCATCATGCCGCTGCGGGTCATAGGCCATGGAACTGCGGTCCGTGGCAGCTGGGGTGGAGTCCGCCGGGTTCGCGAATGCCACCGAGGCACCCAGCATCAATGCGCAGGCGATGGGAGGGAAAGCCGTTGACCACCCTCGATGCCGCAGCGGAACTGCCCCGACAGCCCCGGATGGCCGTTCCGCGGCAAACGATCCGCCGTCTTGTTGGAGGACTGGCACTCGGCAATCCGGCTATCGATGGAATTTGGCAGCAGTGCGCGGCGCCCATGCACGCCCCAGGCGCTCGCCGTCATCGCCGATGACTGCCTGGCAAGACGGGTGGAGGCAGGGTGGAGGGGCGTGCGGATTGGGGTGTGACAGCATGGAGATGGGGGTTCCTGAACCTGTGTTGGACGAAGCCGCCTTGTTCATGGCGGCTTGAAATCACGCAAGAAGATGGTTCACACGGCATCCATTTCTGCAATCGATGAACCGATCAACGAATGTCCATCTAGCAACGCATGTGCCACACGGCGCCATCCTTGTAAGCCATTGATTTCAAAGAGATTTTCATCTCCATGGCGGCACCTTTCCCGCATTCCTGGATGAAAATCCATCCCAAAAAACCGGAGAGGCTGGAAATCCGCACATGCCGCGCAGTGATGCCCTGCGCCCGCGTTCACTCCAGACGCGGCATGTGCCTGAAGGAAAGACAACCCCGGGGCTTGTCCGGCCTGTGCCGGTGGCCAATGAGCCGACAGATCGCCCCCATACGCTGGGCGCCTTGCGGCTGGGGGGTGTCGCTGCGGGTGGATGGCCGCGCTGCGCATCCACAGAATGGCCATGGGGCTTCGGCAGCAACCTCGACGGATCCGAAATCTTCCCAGCCACGGACTGGGCGGCCGCCTTCAACGATCCAGCGTGCGCAACACCTGCGCGAGCTTCTTCACAGCGGTCTCCAGTTCCTTCGGCGCATACGCGGCAAACCCCATGAGGAATCCGGCCCGGCTCGTGCCCGCTGCATGCAATGGCGTCAGTCCCAGCAGATCGATACCGGCACGCTGCGCTGCGCCCATGGCTTCCAGCTCGGGAATGTCGCGAATGAACCGGCAGGGCATTTGCATGCCGCCGTCCGGCACTTCAGGCTCGACGAAGTCCGCCAGGTGCCTGCGCACGAGCAGTTCCAGGGCATCGCGCCGCTCACAATAGACGGCACGCATGGTCCGCACGTGGGCCCCGAAATGGCCACCCTCCATGAAGCGCGCCAGGGTCAGTTGCGGAATCGGCGCGCTGTGCCCATCCAGCAGGGTGCGTGCGGCGGTCATCGGAGCCACGAGTTCGGGCGGCAGCACCATGAAGGCAATGCGCAAGCCCGGAAACATCGACTTGGTGAATGTGCCGATGTAGATCGTTCGCTGGTTCGGGTCCAGGCCCTGCACGCAGGCCGTGGGCTTGCCCGCGTAATGGAACTCGCTGTCGTAGTCATCCTCGATGATCCAGGCCTGGTGCTGCCGGGCCCATTCGATGATGTCCAGCCGCCGGTCCAGCGCCAGGGTGGCTCCGGTCGGAAATTGATGCGAAGGCGTGAGAAACACCGCCTTGCCCGGTTGCCGCGCCTTGCGCAGAGGCTCCACCCGCATTCCCTCCCCATCCAGCGGCACGGGCACACATTCCAGCCCCGCGGCGTCGAACGCCTTGCGCGCGCCGTGGTACACGGGGTCTTCAACGAAGATGCGGTCGCCAGCGTCCAGCAGCACGGTAGCGCACAGGGTCAGGGCCTGCTGGGAGCTGGTGAGCACCAGCACACGCTCGGCCGTGGCATGCGCGCCGCGTTCGAGATTGACGTAGTTCGCAATCGCACGCCGTAGCGGCTCCATCCCTTGCGGTGGGCTGTGCAGCAGTGCCGTGGTGCCCCAGTCCTTCAGCACCTGCCGCTCCAGCCGCTCCCAGGTGGCCAGCGGGAAGCCGCGCGTTTCCGGCACGCCGGGAGCGAACGGGCGGGGAGCCAGAAAGTCCCGCACCCCACCGCCGCGGAACATGGCCGATCCGCGCTGGCTCAGCCGCAGAGGTTCCCGCAGTGCCGCAGGGCGCCGCCCCGTGCCCCGCCCCCGCAAACGCTGAGCCCTCTCCGAAACGAAGCTGCCGCGGCCCACGCGCCGTTCGATAAACCCCTCGGCATGCAGCTGGCTGTATGCCGCCTCCACCGTGTCGCGGGACAGGCCCAGCGACTTTGCCAGTGCGCGCGACGCAGGCAGTGGCGCCCCCACCTCCAGCGCACCGTCGAGGATGAGTTGCCGGATGGCGCGCTGAATGCGCGCGTGCAGGGGCAAAGCGCCATGCGCTGGATCGAGCACCCAGGCTTTCACGGATTCGAGTTGCGCATGCTTGAACAATTGGCCGGTATCTCATTGCAAAATTGGCTAGGCACAGTATGCCATTTCAAGCCTATAAATCAGCACCATGGCCCGCTCCATGGGGCCACTTTCAGGAGCCCCGATCCCACATGCCGTCCCCACCGCCCGCCTCCTCTTCCCGCTGGTCCGATCTCGCCCATCCCATTGTCGCGGGCCTCATTTCCGTCATCGTCAACTACGGCGGTACCTTCATTCTCGTGTTCCAGGCGGCCAGGGTGGCAGGCCTGAGCCCGGAGCTGACGGCATCGTGGGTGTGGTCGATTTCGATTGGCGTGGGCGTCACGGGGCTCATGCTCAGCTGGCGGACGCGCGAGCCGATCATTACCGCCTGGTCCACGCCGGCAGCGGCGTTCCTGGTGACTGCACTGGCCACCACGCCCTATGCCGAAGCGGTGGGCGCGTACCTGATCTCCGCCGCGGCCTTTGTGGCGCTGGGGCTGTCAGGCTGGTTCGAGCGCTTGATCCGGCTGATTCCTCCGGGCGTGGCCGCAGGCTTGCTCGCGGGCATCCTGCTGCAATTCGGCATCCAGGCTTTCGGCGGCATGGGCATCGATCCGGTGCTGGCTGGCTTGCTGATCGTGACGTATGTGGTGCTCAAGCGCTTCAGCGCACGCTATGCCGTCGTGGGCATCCTGGTGCTGGGCCTGCTCTTTCTGCTCATGCAGGACCGGGTGGACCTGTCGGGACTGGCGTTGAGACTCGCCGCCCCGGTCTTCACCATGCCGGCGTTCTCGCTCAATGCCTTGCTGAGCGTCGCCTTGCCCCTGTTCCTCATCACGCTGACCGGCCAGTACATGCCCGGCATGCTGGTGCTGCGCAATGACGGGTTCAGGACCAGCGCCAATCCCATCGTGGCGCTGACCGGGCTCGGCTCGCTGCTGATGGCGCCATTCGGTTCGCATGCCTTCAACATCGCTGCCATCACGGCCGCCATCGCCACGGGCCGGGAGGCGCACGAAGATCCGTCCAAGCGCTGGATCGCGGGCATCGCCGCAGGCGTGTGCTACATCCTCGTGGGCGTGTTCGGCGTGACGCTGGCGGCTGTCTTCATGGCCTTCCCGGCGACCTTCATCACCACGCTGGCGGGGCTGGCGCTGCTGGGCACCATCGGCGGCAGTTTGGCCACCGCCCTGGCCGATGCCAAGACCCGTGAAGCGTCGCTGATCACCTTCCTGGCCGCCGCGGCCAACATCACGCTGCTGGGCATCGGTGGTGCGTTCTGGGGCCTGGTGGTGGGCCTGGCGGCGCACGCCGTGCTCAATGGCACGCTGCCGCGCCGCGGGCGCCCCGCCACCGCGGCACCGGCCGCAGAGCCCGCGATCATCAAGAGGGAAAGGAACCAGGCCAATGCCTGAGCCATCGGACACCCAGACCCGCCACGACCAGCACGGCCGCTATCCGCAGGCAGCTTCCGTCGACGACTTCCGGCACAACCTGGCGGCGGTGCGCGCCCGCATGGATGCCGCCTGCCGCCGCGCGGGGCGCGACCCGGCCGGGGTGCGCCTGCTGCCGGTGAGCAAGACCAAGCCCGAGTCCAGCCTGCGCCTGGCCTACGCGGCGGGTTGCCGCCTGCTGGGTGAAAACAAGGTGCAGGAAGCCTTCGGCAAATGGGAAGCCATGCAGGACCTGGCCGATCTGCGCTGGTCGGTCATCGGCCATCTGCAGACGAACAAGACCAGGCTGGTGGCACGCTTCGCCAGCGAGTTCCAGGCACTGGACAGTCTGCGCGTGGCCGAGGCGCTGGAGCGCCGCCTGCAGGCCGAGGGCCGCGCGCTGGATGTGCTCGTGCAGGTCAACACCTCGGGCGAGGCCAGCAAGTACGGCCTGTCGCCCGATGACGTTCCGGCGTTCCTGCGCGCGCTGCCCGCTTTCCCCGCGCTGCGCGTGCGCGGGCTGATGACGCTCGCGCTGTTTTCGCCAGAGGCGGAGCGGGTGCGGCAGTGCTTCATTCTGCTGCGCACTTTGCGCGACCGCTTGCGCCAGAGTGCGCCCGCCCACATCGCCCTGGAGGAACTGTCCATGGGCATGTCCGGCGATTTCGAGATCGCCATCGAGGAAGGCGCCACGGTGGTGCGTGTCGGCCAGGCCATCTTTGGCGCCCGCCCCCTGCCCGACAGCTACTACTGGCCCGGCGAGCCCAGCACCCAGGAGCCACGTCCATGAAAACCGCCATCGCCCTGCGCCATCTGCATTTTGAAGACCTGGGCACGCTCGAGCCGCTGCTGGCGGCGCGTGGCTATGCCGTGCGCTATCTGGACGCCACCACGGATGATCTGCACGCCGTGGACACGACCGCGGCGGATCTGCTGGTGGTGCTGGGCGGCCCCATCGGCGCTTTCGATAACCACATCTACCCCTTCATCCACGACGAGCTGGCGGTGATACGTCAGCGGCTGCAAAGCCGGCGACCGCTGCTGGGCATCTGCCTGGGCGCGCAGCTGATTGCCCGCGCGCTGGGTGCGGGTGTTGCCAGCATGGGCATCAAGGAAATCGGCTTTGCGCGCCTGGTGCTGACCCCGGAAGGCGAGGCATCGCCGCTGGCGGCGCTGGCCCACATGCCCGTGCTGCACTGGCATGGCGACCGCTTCGACATTCCCGAGGGGGCAACGCGACTGGCGGGTACACCCACCTGCGCCAACCAGGCCTTCCGCATGGGACGCCACGTGCTGGCGCTGCAATGCCATCTGGAAGCCGACCCCCGCCAGATCGAGCGATGGCTGGTCGGCCATGCCTGCGAACTCGCGCAGGCGGGCATCGATCCGCGCGCATTGCGCGCCGAAGCGCAAGCCTTGCAACCCGGTTTGCCGCTGGCGGCACGGGCGGCTTTCACCGCCTGGCTGGACGGGATCAAGGCAGGCCTTCAGGAGGAGACTCCGTGAGAAAAACCCGGCATTCCACCGCATCTCGACCGCCATGAACCGGCCCGGCCTGGACCGACCCCGGGCCAGAAATGGATAGCCCCATTTCTGGCCCGGGACGCACGACGCCGTCGCATGCGCTGAGGGCTGCGGGGCCCCTCAGTGCCTGTGCGAATGATGGGCATCCGGCACGTGGGCGTGGCGGTGCCGCACCGGACCGTGGACGTGCGCATGGCTGTGCGGCCCCGCGGGCATGGGCTCATGGGCGTGCCCATGGTGACCGTCGTCATGGGTGTGGGCGTGCTCATGTTCCAGGAACTCGTGCGCATGCTCGTGGTGATGGGACTCCATCAAATGAACGGCCACCCCCAGCAGCATCAGCACGCCCCCCGGCAGCATGCCCCACCCCCCGGGGCGATCCCCCAGCATGAGCGCCAGCGCCGCGCCCATGAACGGGGCAAAGGCAAATACCGATCCCGTGCGTGCCGCCCCGAACGCGCGCTGTGCGAGCAGGTAGAAACGCAGGCTCAGGCCATAGCCGCTCGCACCCACGGCCAGAAGCCCCAGGGCGGGCCCCGCCGCGGGAGCGGGCTCGTCCGTCAGCCAGGCCAGCGCCAGCGTGGCGGTGACGCCCAGCACGGCCTTCGCCACCACGACCTGCCCCGGGTCACGCTCCGCCAGCGCACGTGACAGCGTGTTGTCCAGGCCCCAGGCTGCCGTGGCGCCCACAACGGCCATCAGTCCCCAGAACTGGCTGCTGTTTCCGCTCTGCCCCTGGTCCAGCACGAGGGCGATCCCGCCGGCCAGCAGCAGTGCCACGGCCAGTCCCACTCTGCGGTCCATGGTTTCGCCGTAGAGGCGCCATGCCAGCAAGGCCGTGAACAGCGCCTCCAGGGTCAGCATCAGCGACGCGCCGGTGCCGCTCGTGCGCTGCAGACCCCAGGCCAGGGCCACGGGGCCGATGCTGGCGCCCAGCAAGGCCATCGCCAGCAGGCGCGGAAAGTCTGAACGCCGCAGGCGCGCCTCCCGCTCGGCGGGCTGGCGCAGCAGCGCGCCGATGAAGGCGGCGCCTGCATAGAGCAGCGCCGCCGTGGTGAACGGGCCAACGCCCAGGCCGAGTTTCTGCACCAGCGGCGTGCTGATGCCAAACAGGACGGCCGCCAGCAACGCAAGCAGGCCGCCCCGCAGGGCGGGAAGGGTGTGGGTCGGATCTTTCATCAGCGCTCCATTCTTGCCCATCGGCCCGATCGGCGCCCCCGCCCTGCTGGCATTCTTCTTTCTTTCCCGCCTCCAAAAAAGCTCCGGCCAGGGCGCTGTTCGCACCCGCAGCGCTGGCCCTTGCCTGCCATGTGTGGCTACAAGCTCGAGCCCCCATCGACGACCAACTGGACCCCGGTGATGTAGGACGAATCGTCCGAGGCAAGAAACAGCGCGGCCTTGGCGATGTCCCAGGGCGAACCCTGGCGCCCCATCGGGCATCGCGCATCACGGGCCCGGTGGCCGGCTGCAGCCTCTTCCGCGCCGCCGTACAGAGCGTCGGCATGGGGGGTGCGGATCATGCCGGGGATGATGCAGTTGCAACGCACCTGGTCCGCGGCATATTGCCGGGCAATGACACGGGTCATGTGGTTCAGGCCGGCTTTGGACGTGCTGTACGACAGAAACTGCATGGGGCTCCACTTCAGGCTTGCCGTGGACGAGACATTGATGATGGAGCCCGACTTGCGGGCGCGCATCCCCGGCACCACAGCACGTGACGTGGCCATCGCTCCGCGAAGGTTGATCTCCATGACCCGGTCCCAGTCCTCATCCTTCACCTCCAGGAGGTCGCCCTGCATTTCAATGCCCACGTTGTTGTGCAACACGTCGATGCGCCCGTGCTGCGACAGAAGCTGGCGCACGACATCGTTCACTTGCGCCGTGTCGGTGACGTCCATCTGCACGGCCTGGGCGCGGCCGGATTCCCCGTGAATCATCTTTGCAGCGAGCCCGGCGGCGTCCAGCGAGCGGTCTGCACAAACCACGATCGCGCCTTCCCGCGCGAAGGTGAGCGCACACGCGGTCCCATTGCCCACCTGCCCTGCGTCCGTGAAGTCCTTGCGCAGGGTACCGGCACCCGTGACGAGCACCACCTTGTCTTTCAGTTTCATAGCCCAGCCTTTGAGGAAACGTTTCCTCTCATGCTATGCCAACCTCGTCACGGAGCGGATGGGGATAACCCCACGGTCTCGCGGTTCGTCGGGTGAATCTGCGCAACGGGCCTATTGCCGTGGGGGGAATTTCAGAGACCAATAGCTGGCGACATGGCAGGGTAAACCCCGGTCAACCCTTTGGCAGAATCTGCGCAAAATAGCGCAAACGTTTCCACAACGAGGAAAAGGACCCATGACCAACGAAGAGTTGCGCCAGGCGCGCATCCAGACCGTGCGAGACCACATGGCGCTGGAGTGCACCCAGGACTGGGACGGTGTCATCGACACCTTCGAGCACCCGCGGTATGAGATGTATGGCAATGGCGCTGTCTACGACGGCGAAGAGCAGGTTCGCGCCTACTTCCACGCTTCGCGCCAGGCCTTCCCGGACCAAGCCAACGAAGTCATCGCCATCGCCGCCGACGATGCACAGAACACCGTGCTGGTGGAGTTCTTCCTTTTCGGAACTCACCTGGGCGAGTTCCGCGTGCGCGACAGGACGTTTGCGCCGACCGGCAAGAGCTTCAAGGTGCGCATGGCGGCCACGTTCCTGTTCAAGCCGGGCTCGGCGAAAATCATCTGCGAGCGCCCCTACACCTCGCCGGACCTCAAGCTTCAGCAACTCGGGCTCCTGTAGGTGCAACACCCACCCCTTCAGGCCGGCGCGCTAGATGGTCGCGCACGACTCCCGCTCGATGAGCCGCATCTCCACAACGGCCGAACGGGGGCCTGTGGATTCGTCTCGCATCTGGGAGAGCAGCAGCGAGGAGATGTCGCCCGACAACGCCTTGATGTCCCAGGCCAGCGAGGTGATGGACGGGCTGTGCAGTTCCGAGAAGTCCGAGTCGCCGATGGATATCACGCTCACGTCTTTCGGGATGGCCCGCCGAGCGCTGCGTATCGCGGCCAGGACGCCCGCCAGAATCTTCGTGCCCAGGCACAGGAAGGCCGTGGGCCGCTCTCCCGGCATGTTCAGGAGCATCTGGGCCCGCTCGGGAGGAAAGTTCATCGACGAATCCGCCAGGCAAATCAGGCTGGGGTCGAAGCCTATGGACGCTTCCACGAGGCAGTCCTGATAGGCCCGGATCCGGTCCTTGATGGGCTGGATCTGGCTGCCCGGTGTCAGAAGGGCGATGCGCCGGTGGCCCCTGGCAATCAGATAGCGCATCGCGGAGCACGTGCCCTGGTAGTGGTCGACCTTCACCGAACTCAGTGCGTTTCCTCCATCGCGGTCGAACAGAATTGTTGGCGTGCCTTTGATTTCAGACACCAGGTGCGCGATGGAGTCGGTTTGGCACGGGCCAAGAATGATGCCGTCGACCTCTCGGCTCTTGAACAGGCGCACGAGGTTGACTTCGGTCGAGATGTCGTTGTTGGAACTGGCGACAAAGCAGGCGTAGCCACTTTCGGACAGGCTGCGCTCGAGTGTCTTGACCAGGCGGCCGTAGAACGGATTGGAGATGTCGCTCACGATAACGCCCACCGCATGGCTCTGCTTGGAACGCATGGCCCGCGCAATCGCATTGGGCTGGTAACCCAGGCGCGCCGCAACCTCCTGAACCTTTTTCACAGTGTCTTCACTGACACGGCCCGCCCGGTTCATGGCCCGAGATGCGGTGCTAATCGAAACGCCCGCCACGCGAGCCACATCGTGAATGCTAACTGCTGCCATCGAATCCGCCGTCCGTTCAAATCATTCAATCGCCGCAATTTTACGCCTATTTTTAGTTTTTGCGGAAACGTTTCTTCATATTAACGCGGACAGGATACCCCATGGCAACCCCCACCTCGCTGACCCCACAAGATGAGCTGCTCACGGTCAATATCAGGAACATGGACTATTTCCCGGGCGGAGCACCGGGCTCGGAAATCATTCCGCTCTTTCTCGACCGGGAAAATGGAATATGGGTGCTTTATGGGAAATTCGCCCCTGGCACCAGGCTTCCAAAGCACTTCCACACGGGTACGGTGCACTTTTTCACCACCAAGGGGCAATGGAACTACGTCGAGTACCCCCAAAACCCGCAGACCGCCGGGAGCTACCTCTATGAGCCGGCGGGCTCCATCCACACTTTTTGCGTGCCTGACGACGCACCGGAGCCGGCGGAAGGATTCATGGTCGTTCACGGAGCCAATGTGAATTTCGATGGCGAGGCCTTCATGAATGTCCGCGATGCAGGGGCCATCGAAGACGGGATATTGAATTATGCAAGGACACAAGGGCATTCCATACCCGCATATATCTCACCCAGGGCTGCCGGATACAAAAACAGATAATCCCGGCCTGATTTTCAACCGCAAAAGGAGACATGATATGAAGTCGCGCAGAAACGTTCTGAAAACCACTGCGGCGGTCGCCGCCTCGGTGTTTGCTCCTGCCCTGTCATGGGCACAAGCCAAATGGACGGCGAAAAAGCCGATTCAATTGATTGTTCCTGGCCAGGCGGGAGGCAACTCCGACATCTTTGCCCGACTGATCTCCAACGCCATCGGCAATGCCCTGGGCCAACCCATCGTGGTGGACAACAAGCCTGGCGCCTCGGGAACCTTGGCATCGGGCATTCTGAGCAAGTCGCCAGGAGACGGCCACTACCTGCTGGCCGCCAGCAGCGACACCCATACCATCTACCCGCACTTCTTCAACAATCCGAACTTCCGCCCCGAAGGCCACGTCCCCGTGGCCGTGCTGTGCTTCGTGCCGTTCGCGCTGGCCGTGCGCAAGGACCTGGACGTGAAGGACGTTGGCGAATTCATCGCGCTCGCCAAGCGCCAGCAGGTGAGCTTCTCGACCTGGGGCGTGGGCACCACCGGCCAGGCCGCCATGATGCTCTTCGGCCGCGCCGCCGGCACCAGGGAGATGCTGCACGTGCCGTTTACCGGCAGCGCTCCGGCTATTCAGGCGCTGATGGCTGGCCAGGTGGATGCCATGATGGGCGCCATTCCGCTGATTTCATCGGCACGCGCACACCTGAAGCCGCTGGCGGTCATGTCCAGGAACCGATCGCCGGCCATGCGCGATGTCCCCACGATGGACGAGGCAGGACTGGTCATCAACGAGACCAAGGAGTTCTGGGTGGGCATCATGGCGCCGCCCGGAACCCCCGCCGATGCCGTGCACACCATCGCCGACGAGGTGCGCAAGGCGATGGCCCTTGCGGCCGTGAAGAGCCGCATCGAAGAGCTCGGTGCCATCGCCGAATTCGTCGGGCCAGAGGACTTCAAGAAGGTCATCTCCCACGAGTTCGCCCAGTGGGCCCGGATTGCCCGTGAAGCGGGTGTGACGCGCCAGAACATTGGCTAGGTGCCCGCATGTCGTCATCCGTGCTTTTCCTGCGATGAAACAGCTCCACCTGGGCAACACCACGGTCGACAAGGTCGTGGAAATCGACAATTTCTGGGTAGACCCCACTTGGCTCTATCCCAACATTGAACCGTCAGCGGTCTTGAAACACCAGGAGGCCTTGGGCCCGACGTTGATTCACCCAGAGACGAAGAAACTCAACCTGAGCTTTCACAGCTATCTGGTGCGCACGGGGACGGCCAATATCCTGGTGGACACCTGCAACGGAAATCACAAGGACCGGCCCCGCGCGAAGTGGCAGCACATGTTCAAGTCGCAGGAGTACTTGCGCAATCTGGCACGCCTGGGCCTGGGCCCCGAGGACATCGACATGGTTCTGTGCACCCACCTCCACACCGACCATGTGGGGTGGAACACCGTGCTCAGTGATGGCCGATGGATGCCGACTTTTCCCCGCGCAAAGTACATCTTTGCACGGGAAGAGTTCGAACATTTCCTTCGGCAGCACCAAAGCGGGCCGGAATTTCCGGTGGGCCAGGGCTCCTTCCTGGACAGCGTGCTGCCGGTCGTGGAGGCCGGGCAGGCCCTCTTGGTCGACTCCAACCACAGGGTGGATGGAGACCTGGCCAAAGGCGTCTGGCTCGAGGATGCCAAAGGGCATACGCCAGGCCACGTCACGGTCCATGTGAAGGACAACGGACAGCACGGGGTCATGACGGGCGACATCTTCCATCACCCCATCATCTTCCTGGAGCCCGGGCTCATCAACACCGGCGACTGGAACCCCACGCTGGCGCGGGAGACGCGGCAACGGCTTTGTGAGCGATTTGCCGACACATCGTCCGTCCTGCTGACGATGCACTTCCCCGCGCCGACCGCCGGCCGCATCCATTCATGCAGTCACGGCTTCAAGTTCAAGTACCTCAGCTGACGGGCCAGTGCAACCCCAAAAAGGAGACAACCGATGACGAAGACATTCAAGCTATCTCGCGTTCTTGCCGGCCTCGTGATGCTGGCGAGCGTGGCGGCCCTTGCGCAAGGCAAGGACTATCCCCACCGTCCCATCAAGCTCTTGCTTCCCTTGTCCGCGGGCAGCGGCGGCGACGCCCTGGGCCGCCTGGTCGCCGAAGCGATGGGCAAGCGCTTGAACGGATCGTTCTTCGTTGAAAACAGGGTGGGGGCCGGCGGCACCATCGGGGCCGCCCAGGCGGCCAAGTCGCCGAGCGACGGATACACCATCACGATGGGAGGCATGACGTCCCACATCATTGCGCCGGCCGTCTATGCGAAGCTGCCCTACGACCCCGTGAAGGACTTCACTCAAATTGGCCGCATCGGTACCGCAGGGGTCGTGGTGGTTTCCACGATGGCATTTCCCGCCAAGGACCTCAAGGGGCTGGTCGCGCACTCCAAGACCCTCGACAAACCGCTTCAGTACGCGACCTGGGGTCATGGTTCCACCGGTCACCTGTGTGGCGAAGTCATGGTTCAGAAAGCGGGAGCGAAATTCGACCACATCCCCTTCAAGTCTTCGTCCGACCTGGTCACAGGCCTTCTGGGCAACCACATCAACGTGGCGGTGCTCGACATGGGCACCGCGTCGCCCCTCGTGAAAGCAGGCAAGATCCGGGCGCTGGGCATCTGCGGAACACGCTCGCCCAGCATGCCGGACGTGGGGACCTACCCGGACCAAGGCATTGATTTCAAGAGCGAGCTCAGCTGGGTGCTGTTGGCCCCCGGGGGGTTGCCGGCGGAGTTGACGCTCAAGCTCACGGAGGCGCTGAAAGAATCGTTGGCGGACAAAGGCGTTGCGGACCGGATGCTGGAACTCGGAATACAGCCGGCCTACCTGCCGCCAGCGCAACTGCGCCAGCTGATGGCCGAAGACGTGGCAACCTGGAAGCAGGTGGCGGAAGCCGCGAACGTGCTGCCAAACTGAGCGCCACGCCCACATTCCTGCCAAGGCGGCGGATGCGGGCCGATTCTGCGAGTTGGCTCACTCGCGGGAAGCTGGGGACCACGGCGCAGGAGCGGTCACCGCACTCGCGGCCTATCGCCGCTGGCAAGGATGCGCTGCACCAACAAAAAGGGCTCCCAAAGGGAACCCAGTTTGCTTGTCATCAGTGCGGGTCTGTTCAAAACACTCCCCATGGCAGCGGCACCCGCGAAGTGCCGCCACCATGGGAAGGCCCGCAACTGCGTCAATTCAATTACATGGCGCTGAATTCGCCCGAAGGGATCTGGCCGGTGCGCACGGCTTCGGCAGCCTGGGCACGCACGGCGGCGCGGTCGGCAGTGGACTTGTAGGTCACCACACGCGAACCGGCGGGCTCGATGGAGCGGGTCTGTGCCACGGTGGCGGCTTCGGCGGCCACTTCGGCGCGCGTGCGGTTCGTCTCGAACTTGGTGGCGAACTGCGAAGCATCGGCTTCATCGGCCTGGGCACCGAAAGAAGCGAAAGCAGCCACAGCGGCGATGGAGAGGAAACGTGCGGTCGTGTTCATGATGAAAATCCTTGAAGTTAAAAAAGCGTCTCAAAAAAGCCGGGACAAAAACCATTTCTGAACCGGGTTCGGTGAGTCGCCTTGCGGGTTCGGCTCATCGATGGGTTGAACTGTACGCCTGGGGTATCCAAAGAAAAACCACCTGGTCGCGAACTAACTGTTCCAGTATTGAGAACAATCGAAAAGGAGCGCAGCTCCCCAGACCATTCTCAACAGCAAGCCGAACATCAACGCCTCGCCCTCCCATGTCCAGGCCCGCCTCAGTCGAGGGACACACTGGCGCTCTTGACGATGGCCTGCCAGCTTTTCAGGTCGTTGGCCAACAAGGTGGCCAGTTCTGCCGGCGTGGAGGCGACGGGCTCCGCACCTTGTTCTTTCAAACTCCGCACGACGGCGGGGTCTACCAGCACTTCGTGAAGCGCCTGGTTCAGGCGGCCAAGGATCGGGGCAGGCAGCCCCTTGGGCGCAAAGACGCCGAACCAGGAGTCCACGACCATGTCTTTCAGGCCGCCCTCCCTGGCGGTGGGCAACTGAGAAAAGACAGGGGATCGCTGAGCGCCGGTGACGGCGATCGCTCGCAACTGGCCCGATTTGATGAAAGGCAGCGCGGTGGGTATGGTCGAAAACATGACCTGTGTCTGGCCCGCCATCAGATCCGTGAGCGCGGGAGCGGCGCCTTTGTAAGGCACATGGGTCATGGAAATGCCGGCCTGCTGCGACAGCATTTCCCCCGCGAGGTGAAAGATGCTGCCGGGCCCGGCCGAACCATAGTTCACCTTGCCCGGATGGGCCTTCGCATAGGCCACCAGTTCAGGCAAGGTCTTGATCGGAAGTGTCGGGTTGACGACCACCACGTTGTTGACACGCGCCACGAGCGACACCGGATCGAAGCTGTTCACGGGATTCCAGGACAGCTTTTTATACAGCGATGGATTGATCGCATTCGTTCCGTTGTAGCCCATCAGCAAGGTGTAGCCATCGGCCTTGGCGTTGGCGACTGCCGCCGCGCCGATGTTGCCGCCAGCACCGCCACGGTTGTCGACGATCACGGGTTGGCCCAGCTTCTTGCCCAAACCATCCGCCACGATGCGGCCGAGGATGTCGGTGGTCCCACCCGCCACGAAGGGCACCACGAGGGTGATGGGCTTGGTGGGGTAGTCCTGCGCACAGGCAAGTTGCGTGGCGAGCGGCAGTGCAACTGCCAGAGCGGCCTTGGCAGTCGCGGCGAGAACGGATCGGCGAGATGTAGCGGGCATGGTTGTCTCCTATGGATGTGTATGGATGTGTATGGATGTGGCGAGTCCTCGGGCCGCCAGGGGCGGCCCGTGCTCGGGTTTTCGCGAAAGTGGGAAAGGTCGCCTAGAACGACGCCTCGGCCTGCATGGACACCGCGCCGTCCGGCTGCGCAGTCCACAGCGTCAGGCCGTCGCCGCTGGGCGCCGCATTGACGGTCAGCGGGGTGCCAAGCAGGTTGGGCTGCACGCCGCGGTAGCGGAATTGCCGGAGCGGCCGTGTCCCCAGTCGTGCCGCCAGCTCCGCCAGGAGGGTGGCCTGCAGCGGTCCGTGCACGACCAGGTTGGCGTAGCCCTCGATGTTGCGGCAGTAGTCCAGGTCGTAGTGGATGCGATGGCCGTTGAAGGTGAGTGCCGAGTAGCGGAACAGCACCGTGGAGGTCGCCTCGAAAGGTTCGCTGTGGCTCGGTGCCGGCATGGCCACCGCGGCGGCGCGCGTCGTGCCAGGCGGCGTGGGTTGCTTGTAGACGATGTCGTGGTCTTCGGTGATCGCCACCGTTTGGCCATCGAGAATCTCGTGCCGCACCGTGACGAAAACCAGGTCGCCGCTGCGGCCGCGCTTGTGCTCGACCGAGGTGATGGCGGAGCGCTTGCGCACCGTAGTGCCCAGCGCCACCGGTGCGTGGAACGCGAGGCGACCGCCTGCCCACATCCGGTTCGCCAGGGGCACCGGAGGCAAGAACCCGCCCCGGGCCGGATGGCCATCGCGGCCGAGTTCGCTGGCGGGAAGCCCTTCCAGGAAATACAGCCAATGCCACAACGGCGGCAGCGGCGTGCCTTCGGCGAATTGCGCCTGCGGCAGCCCCAGCGTTGCGGCCATGAGGCGGGCATGGCGTACCGACAGCGTGTCTTCTGCGACAGACTCCCGGCCCATCCAGGTTCGAAGGAAATCCAGATCGATGGCGCTGCCATCCGAGGTGTTCAGTGTGCTCATGGAGTGATCTCGTGTCATGCGGCAAGGAATTCGGCGCGCACGGCGGCGCCGTGCTGGTCCAGACCTGGCGCGGCCGTGAAGCGCCCGCTGTCCCAGGGGGCGCGGACGGGCGGTGCGACCAGGTCGAGTTCCTTGTCGCCGACAGCCATGGGCCAGGTGCGCAACGCGGGGTGCCGGGCCATATCGGCAACGGATCGCACCTGGCCGTAGGCGGTGTTGGCGACCTGCAACTGCTGCAAGGCCTGCGCAAGATCCAGTTCAGCGAACCTCTGGGCGATGAGTGCGTTGAGTTCCAGGCGGTTCTGCACACGCAGGTAGTTGCTGCTGAAACGCTCGTCCTGCGCCAGCGCGCCCTGCCCCAGGAAGGATTCGCAGAAGTTGCGCCATTCGCGCTCGTTCTGGATGCTGATGACCACGCTGCCACCATCGCGCGTGGCGTAGGCCCCGTAGGGGGCAATGGAGGGGTGCTGCAAACCCTGGCGCGTGGGAGCGCCGGCACCGTAGATCGCGTGCACGTAAGGCACCGTCATCCAGTCGGCGGCGCCATCGAAGAGCGAGACGGAGATGCCGCAACCCTTGCCGGTGCGTGCGCGTGAAGCCAGGGCGGAGAGGATGCCGATCGTCGCATTGAGGCCGGCACCGATGTCGCAGATCGACACGCCAATGCGACCGCACGCCTCGGGGGAGCCAGTGATGCCCGCCAGGCCGCTCTCGCATTGCACCAGCAGGTCATAGGCCTTGAGCGTGCTGGCGGGCCCCTCGGCGCCATAGCCGCTGATGTCGCAGGTGATGAGCCGGGGGTGGCGCACGCGCAGTGCGTCGCTGTCGAGCCCGGCGCGGGCCAGCGCCCCCGGAGCGAGGTTCTGCACGAAGACATCGGCCTTCGCCAGCAAGGCGTCGAGCACCGCGCGGTCATGCGGCTGCTTGAAGTCCAGCGCCACGGATTCCTTCCCGCGGTTGGTCCAGACGAAGTACGAGGCCTCGCCGTTGGCCGCACGGTCGTAGCCACGCGCGAAGTCGCCTTCGGGGCGTTCGATCTTGATGACCCGTGCGCCCATCTCGGCCAGCCTGCACGTTGCGAGCGGTGCCGCCAGGGCTTGCTCCATGGCCACGACAAGAAGACCTTCGAACGGTTTTTTTGAAGGGGCGGTCGACGCCAAGGAGGTTGAAAGCAGTTCGGTGTTCATAGGCCGAAGTTTCAAACTCTGCGCCTCTGCCAACAAGCGAGTTTTTCCAAACCCAGCCTTCGTCTCGCGCGAACGCTCTTTGTACATACTAGGCGCTACTGAAGCTCCTGTGCGGGATCAATTCATGCGCTACGACTTGATGGATCTGAGAGTGTTTCTGGCCGTGGCCGATGCACAGAATCTCTCCCGCGGCGCCGCCCGCTGTTTTCTGGCACCGTCTTCAGCCAGCCTGCGCCTCAGGGAGCTTGAGGAAGCCGTCGGGACACCACTCTTCAAACGCCATGCCCGCGGAATGGAACTCACGCCGGCTGGAGCCGTCATGCTGGAACACGCCCGCCGGTGTATTGCTCAGCTCGAACAGATGCATGCCGACCTGGCGCCATTCGCTGATGGAATTCGAGGCCACATCACCCTGTTCGCCAACAACAATGCCATCAGCAGTCACCTGCCTGGCGATCTGGCGCGATTCTTCGCGCGCCATCCATCGGTGCGCATCACCCTGGAGGAGCGGCCGAGCCTGGACATCGTGACAGCCGTCATGGCAGGGCGCGCCGATCTCGGGGTCGTGGCCGTCGAACAACCGCACTCGGAACTGCGCTACCTGCCTTACCGAGAAGACGAACTGATTTTGCTCGTGCCACGTTCCAGCCCGCTGGCGGGACGCGGCAGCATCAATTTCGGCGCGTGCCTGAGTGAGCCTTTCGTCAGCCTTCAGTCCGGCATGGCCCTGCACACATTTCTGGCCAATCACGCGGTGGCGCTGGGCGGCAAATTGGATATCCGGGTGCAGGTATCGGGCTACCGCGCCATCGCGCAGCTCGTGGCCTCCGGGGCTGGCATCGGCGTCGTGCCACGCTCAGCGCTCCAGGATGCTGACCTGCAGCACCTGGCAGTGCTTGATATCAAGGAAACCTGGGCCATGCGCCATCTGCAGATATGCCTTCGGGAGCAGACCCTGCGCAGCCCTTTCGTTGCGCAGTTCATCGACACACTGTGCGAAGGAAACGCAAGCTCCTGATCACGGGCACCCGGCGGCCACGGGTTCATGCATGCTGGACACTGTCCAAGCGACTGCTCAATGTGACCTGGCGGTGGCCAGCCCGGCCGCAGTTCTCATGGATGTTGCCGGAAGGCCTTGGCGCAGACACGGCGTCAGCGACCATCTGGTCCAGTTTCACGAGCAGCTCTTGCGAAGTGGTTGCGACGATGTGCCCGGCATCGGTCGGTACCAGCCCCCCCTTGCGGCGATAGAAGAGCACAACGCCCAGGCGCTCCTCAAGAATCCTCAAGCGACGGCTGGCACACATGACCGACATGTGGCACAGCGGAGACGCATGCCTCAACGAACCTGTTTGCGCGCAGGCGACCACCAGCCGCAGGGACAACAGGTCCAGCCGAGCCATGTTGGTGGAGGGCGCCGACACCTTCTTCACCGATGCGACTTCATTCGCATTGCGCGACATTCACGCCGCATCCAGGGCTGTTTCGCGGGCAGCGCGCATGCATGGCGCCTGGCGCGCGCCCCACGCCGAAAATGCGGATGGCATATCTCATGGCTCCGTTCAACGGGAAAGGGCACTCCAGGACCTCTACAGAATCAACAACGCTCGGAAGTCATTGACATTGGTATGGGTGGGCCCGGTGACGAAAAGATCCCCGAGCGCCGAGAAGTAGCCGTACGCGTCATTTCTCTCCAGGTGATCGGCCAGCGTGAGGCCAGCCCCGCGGCCACGGGCGATCGTGTCGGGCATCACGAAGGCCCCCGCGTTGTCTTCAACACCATCGATTCCATCGGTGTCGGCTGCCAGCGCCCAAACGCCTGGCTCCCCCTGAAGAGCGTGGGCTAGCCCCATGCAGAACTCTCCCGCTCTCCCACCTCGGCCACGCAGGCTGCCAGCAGGTTGGGACCTGACCGTGACCGTGGTCTCTCCGCCAGAGAGCAGCAGCAACGGGCTCGTTCTGGAGTTGCCATCGCGCAGGGCATATCTTGCCAACGCAGCATGCACTTTGCCTACCTCCCGCGACTCGCCCTCGATGTCGTCGGAGAGGATGCGCGTCTCCATGCCCAGGCGGCGCGCTTCCTCGGCGGCTGCCAGCAATGATTCGTGGGGCGTGGCAATGAGGTGCACGCTGTTCCGCGCAAAACGCTTGTCTCCCGGCTTTGGGGTTTCCAGCTTTCCCTCGGCCAGGGCTGCGTGGACCGCCTCAGGCACCGCGATGGAGTAGCGGGCCAGGATGTCGAGTGCGTCACGACAGGAGGTGGCGTCCTCCACCGTGGGGCCGCTGGCGATGACCGAAACGTCGTCGCCGGGCACGTCGCTGATCGCGAGGGTGACGACCTGCGCGGGCCAGCATGCCGCAGCCAGCTGCCCGCCCTTGAGGCGCGACAGGTGTTTGCGGACACAGTTCATCTCCCGGATGTCGGCGCCACTTTCCAGCAGCTCCTTGTTGATGCGTTGCTTGTCGGCCAGATCGAGTCCGGCGACCGGGAGGGTGAGCAGCGCCGAGCCACCACCCGATATCAGGCAGACCACGAGGTCGTCCTCGCAGAGGCCCCGGGTCATTGCATGGATGCGCACGGCGGCGGTCCGGCTTGCTTCGTCAGGTACGGGATGAGAGGCTTCCATGATCTCTATGCGTTCCGGCAATCCCTTCGGGCGCGGCGGGGTGTGGCCATATCGCGTGACCACCAGCCCGCTCATTGGCGCACCCTCGGGCCACGCCGCCTCCAACGCGTGCGCCATCGCCCCTGCTGCCTTTCCGGCTCCCAACACCAGCGTGCGGCCTTTCGGGGCAGGAGGTAGATGGGCCGCCAAGGTCTCCGACGGCTGTGCGCGCCGCACCGCCACCCTGAAGAGGCGCTCAAGAAGCGCTCGGGGGTCGGCAATCGGGTTCACGCTGCAGTCCCCACCACGTTGACGGGCTCACCACGGACAAACGCCTCCAGGTTGTCGACGAGCTGGTCTGCAAGGCCCTGGATGGCTTCCTGGGAAGCCCAGGCGACGTGCGGGGTCAGGATGAAGTTCGGCAGGTCCAGGAGCGCCATGAAGGGGTGGTCGGCTGGCGGCGGCTCGGCGGAGACGACGTCGAACGCCGCTCCGGAAATCTGCCCGCCGCGCAGGGCGGCGGCCAACGCTGCCTCGTCCACCAGGCCGCCCCGTGCCGTGTTGACGATGAGCGGCTTGCGCGCCATCTTGGCGAACTCTTCGGCGCCCAGCATGTTGTGGCTCTGAGCGTTCAGCGGGCAATGGAGCGTGATGATGTCGGAACGCGCAAGGACGTCGTCGAATGGGGTGTAGAGGCTGCCCTGGCCAGAACGGCCCTTGAAGGCCGAGAAGAGCACCTTCATGCCGAGCGCGCGCCCGATGGCCGCCACCGCATTGCCAAGCACGCCGTCGCCCACGATGCCCAACGTGGAGCCGGCGAGGTCGCGCACGGGGTAGTCGAAGTAGCAGAACTGGCCTGACTGCTGCCACCGGCCAGCCTTCACCGATTCCCGGTAGGCACAGATGCTCCGCCGGAGCGCGAACATCAGCGCAAAGGTGTGCTCGGGAACTGTGTTTCCAGCGTAGTTGCGGATGTTGGTGACCGTGATGCCATGCTGGGCGCATGCCTTCAAGTCGATGTTGTCGGTTCCGGTGGCCGCCACGGCCACCAGCTTCAGCCTGGATGCCTGCTGCAGGGCCTGGGCGCCGAGCTTCACCTTGTTGGTGATGACGATGTCGGCGTCCGCGATGCGCTGCGCCACCTCGCCAGGCTGCGTGTTTTCGTAGCTCACGAGCTCATGCTCGAACAAAGGTGCGCGCAGAGTGGTGTCAGGGGACAGCGTGGAACGGTCAAGGAATGCAATCTTCATGGCGGTCCTGGCAGCGGCCAGCTTAGTAGTGGAGGCGAATAGGAATGTGGAAACGCAAAAATCAGCTGTCCCCCATTGCAGGGACAGCTGACGAGAGGGTCTACGTCGAGAGAGGCAAAGGTCTAGTCAACAACCGCCCCCGACGCCTTGACGATGGGTGCCCATCGGGCAATGTCTTCCTGCAGCAGCTGCGCAAGCCGTGTCGCCCCCCCGCTCAGCGGCTCGACGCCTGCAACCTTGAATCGCTCCAGCACATCGGGGGCGGCGACCGCGGCGGTGACCCATTGGGTCAGCTGGGATACCACGGGTGCTGGCGTGCCACGTGCCGCGAACAGGCCTACCCAGAGGTCTCCGACGTAGCCAGGAACCACTTCGCTGATGGAGGGCACGTCGGGAAGCGCGGGAGACCGCTTGGCGGAACTCACGCCCAGGGCGCGCAGCTTGCCGCTCTTGATGAACTCGATGCACGAGGGCAGGCTGGCGAAGGCCACGGGGACCTGTCCACCCATGACGTCGGTCAACGCAGGTGCCACACCGCGGTACGGAACATGCTGCAGCGGCACGCCCGTGCTCGTGGAAAGCATGGCCCCCAGGAGGTGGTTCAGCGAGCCGTTGCCCGCGGAGGCGTACTGAATCTCTTCCTTGCTGGCGCGAGCCACCTTGATGAAATCGGCCAGGTTCCTGGCGGGAAAGGATGCATTCACCACCAACACGTTGGGCACGACGCCCACGGGGGCGATGGGCTCGAAGTCCTTGACCGGGTCGAATGGCACCTTTTTATACAAGGCAGGGTTGATGGCCTGTGTGCTGCTGATGGTCAACAGCAAGGTGTAGCCATCCTTGGGCGCGCGCGCAGCGAAATCGGTGCCGATGTTCCCGCCGGCGCCGGGACGGTTGTCCACGATGATCCGCTGGTTGCTCAGCTCGCTCAGCTTCTGGGCCAGGATGCGGCCGACCGTGTCGTTGGTGCCACCGGGCGCCTGCGGCACGACGATGGTCACCGGCTTGGACGGGTATGTATCGGCAAAGGCATTCAAGCCCAGCAGGCCCGTTGCGGCCAGGACGCTGAACTCGCGGCGTGTTGGATTCATGGTTGTCTCCTGTATTTCTGGTGTGGGGAACGGGGTTCCTAGAGCTGCGCGAGCAGCTCCTGGGCACGGAGGTACACGGGCTTGTCGACCATGGCTTCATCGAGCTTGATGGCTCCTTCTCCGCGGGCGAACGCCTCGTCAAAGGCATCCACCACTCGCTGGGCCCGCTGGATTTCGTCGGCGGTCGGCGTGTAGCACTCGTTGACCACATCGACGAACTTGGGGTGCACGACGACGGCCCCCCGAAATCCCAGCCCGCGGGCACGCAGCACCACGGCACTGAAGTCCTCGGGAGTACCAAGCTCGGCAATCGATGCAATGAAGCCGATGGGTTGGATCCGGGCCGCACGTGCCGCGGTCAGGACGGCCATGCTGGGATAGAGCAATGCGTCGGCGGTCGGGAGGCCTCTGCAATCGAGCGAGTAGTCCTCACTGCCGAGCATCATCCCCATCACGCGGGGCGAAGACGCCGCGATGTCGTGGAGATGCGGCAAGGCCGCCGCGCTTTCAATCTGCAGGAGAAAGCGCACATGCCCCGGTGGCACCGACGCCGCTGCTTCCAGGTCCGTGACCATCTGCGCGATGATCTGAACGTCGCGTGCATGCTCCACCTTCGGGAGCACGATGATGTCCAGGCCGGGCAACACCGCGGATTTCAGGTCCACGACCGCGGTGAGCCAGTCGCCGTTGATGCGCACGGCGGCCAGCTTGTTCACCGCCTTCAGACGGCCCATCGAATCCGCGAGCCGCTCACGGGCAACCGGTCGCTGGGAAGGGTGGGTTCCATCCTCGAGGTCCAGGATGACAGCGTCGCTGGACTTGGTGACGGCGCTCCGCAGCAGCTTCTCATTGGCTGCCGGAACGAAGAGGAAAGAGCGGACAGTTTTCATGGCATCAAGTGGGTTGTGCGGCTGCAGCGGGACCTGCTTCGGCAGACGGCTTGGCGGCGCCAAACCAGGCGGTGTTGTCTTGGCCGAGCGCAGGCGCGCCGCGGCGAATAGGGGGGCGCTGCCCATTGATGCGGTAAGGCGCCGCATGGACGGATACCGTCCGGCCATCTGGAGCGACCTGGTCGACCAGAAGCTGGCTTTCGGCGATATAGGGATGCTCCAGCAGGTCCGCGATGTCACAGACCGGGCCGGCAGTGATGTCCCGCACCGCGAAGAACTCCAGCGCCTCCGGCAGCGTGAGTTGGGTGATGTGCCCCTGGATGAGCGCATCCAGGGCGTCTATGTTCTTCAGCCGCGCCTCATGGGAGGAAAACCGCGGGTCCTGAAGGCCTTGCGGGTAGCCGATGCCTTCGAACAAGCGGGCCAGCGTGCCCTCCATGCCGGCCGACAAGGCCACCCACTTCTCGTCGCGGGTCTTGTAGACGTTGCGCGGTGCATGGGTGGGCGAACGGCTGCCCGACCGCGGCGTCGACTTGCCCGTCAGCTGGAACTCCGCTGCCTGGGGCCCGAGGATGGAGAACAGCGGTTCGAACAACGACAGGTCAATCTCCTGGACCGATGCGTTCGCATTGCCACGCTGGCCATGGAGCGCGGCGAGCGCCAGCGCGGCGCCGTAGATGCCGGCCACGGAATCGGCCATGGCAAAGGGTGGAAGCACCGGCGGCAGGTCGGCGAAGCCATTCATGGCCGCGAAGCCGCTCATGGCTTCAATCAGCGAGCCGAAACCACCCTTGCTTGCAAACTGGCCCGTCTGGCCCCAGCCGGAGATGCGAACCACCACCAGCTTCGGGTTCAAGGCATTGAGCCGGTCCTTGCCGAGTCCCATGCGCTCCAGCGTGCCAGGGCGGAAGTTCTCGACCAGGATGTCGGCATCGGCCAGGAGAACCGTCAGCCTGGCCATGTCGTCCCCGGTGCGCAGGTTGAGCTCGACGCTGTCCTTGTTGCGGCTGTACGCGAGCCAGTAGGTGCTCATGCCTTCGCGCTGCCAGGCGCGCAGCTCGTCGCCCTTGCGCGGCGGCTCCACCTTGATGACCGTGGCGCCGAGGTCTGCGAGCACGTGGGTCAGCATGTTTCCAGACACCAGGCGCGAGAGGTCGACGACTTTCACCCCCGACAGGGGTTGCGTGCCGCCACGGGCCGAAGAGTGGTTTTGTGGGTTCATCAGTAGCTCCTGGGGCAAGTCTCTGTTTTCAGCTGATATCTGTAAAATACATTCGACATCTACTGGATATCGCAAAAATCAATATCAATGGAACTGCGCCAACTTCGGTACCTGATTGGGGTCTGTGAGGCGGGGGGCGTGCTGGCTGCGTCCAAGACCTTGCACGTGGCGCAGCCAGCGCTGAGCCAGAGCATTTCCTCGCTGGAGGGCGAGCTGGGGGTGCAGCTGTTCGTGCGGACGAACCGGGGAATGACCCTCACGGATGCGGGCCGCACCATGCTTGAACACGCGCGGGTTGTGCTTGCCGACATCGAGCGGGCCCGCAGTGCCGTTCAGCATTCGGCACTGGACATCCAGGGTGAGATGGCCGTGGGGTTGCCGACGACCGTGGCGCTGGTGGCAACGCTGCCCATCCTGCGCGCCACCAGGACGCGGTACCCGAAGCTGAAGCTCAAGATCATCGAGAGCCACAGCGGCTTTCTGGGCGAGTGGCTGCGCGCCGGACGGCTGGACCTGTCGGTTCTGTTCGTATCCGGCAATGAGCCGGCTTTCGAGTACCGCCTGCTTCTTGAAGAACGGCTCGCGCTGGTGACCACGCCCCAGGACACACCTGCCACCAGGGAGATTTCCTTGAAGTCTCTGGCCTCCCGCCCGCTCGTGCTTCCCGCCCAGGAACACGGGTTGCGCAGGATCATCGACAGGGTGTGCGCGGAGCATGGAGTGGAGCTGGAAGTGATTGCGGAGATTGACTCGCTGCCGAACATCAAGAAGGCGGTGCAGGAAGGCATGGCCAGCACCATCCTGTCGCCGGGCGCGGTTGCCGACGAGGTGCAGGCGGGCCACCTGGCGGTCACCACCATCACCCGGCCGCACATCCCGCGCCAAGTGGCATGTGCGACCTCGATGACGCGCCCCGTGACGCCGGCGACCGCGGCCATGATTTCGCTGGTGACCGAGGAAATGCGCTCGCTGGTTGAGCAAGGGCTCTGGCCAGCGGAGTGGATTGGCGACGCGCCTGCCTAGGCGGCCAGACAGCGGTGGGGATACCCCTTGCGCAGGTGCATCAGCGCCCCGCTGAGCTGAAGTGGTCGCGCACGAAGTCGATGCCCTTGCCGTTGTAGCCTGCGCGCAGGGCCGGACTGGCTCCAAACTCCATGTACGACTGCTCTTGGGCGCTGTACGGCTTCCAGGCACTCAAGCCCTGGCCGTTGGGGTCGCCGGTCTTTGCGAACTGCACCCAGGCATCCGCCATCGTTCTTGCGACGGTTGCATCGACAGCATTGAAGGGGCGGTTCTTCCCGCGGTGCGGTGACTGCAGGTTGTCGAAGACGAACTGCAGCTCATCCCCGTGGATGGGCATTGCCGCCGCCTCATTGCGATGGCGGGTGAACACGTAGCGGTAGCTTTTCAGTCCATGGTCCTGGTAACGCGCCAGCAGTTCCCGCGTGCCAAAGAGGTACTCCGTATCAGCGTAGAGGTCGGCCAGCGCCTGAGGAACCTTGTCGTCGCTGGCCACGGCGTACGCGGCCCAGGCTGCCTGCTCCCTGCCCTTGAAGGACTGCTGGACGAAGCCCTGGAAATCCGCCACGGTCTTGATGGACCAGTTGCGGGTGGCCCCGCCCCCCTCGTTCTCGTTGTTTCCAACAAGGATGGGGACCTTGGCGAACTTGCCGGTGGCGTACGCCTGGTAGTCGGGCGTCTTCACGGCGTAGCCATCGTTGATGATGCTCACCGGCCTTCCGGTGGCGAGAGACCGGCCAGAGGGCTGCTTTTTGAACAATTCCACGAAGTCGGTAGCAGGGAGCTTGCGCAGCGCGCCCAGGTCGCTGCCGAAACGCAGCCCGTACAGCTCCGCATCCTTCAGCGCCATCGTCGGGCGCATCACACCCACGCTCTGCATGATCGCCTTCTGGAACGTGCCCTGGGCCATGTCCGTGGTCATGAGCGTGCTGATGGCATGGGCGCCGGCGGATTGGCCCATCACGGTCACCCTGGCCGGGTCGCCACCAAAGGCCGCGATGTTCCGCTGCACCCACTTGAGCGCGGCCGCCTGGTCCATCAGGCCGTAGTTGCCCGAGGCCCGCTGGGGCGACTCCGCAGTGAGGTGGGGGTGGGCCATGAAGCCCAGCAGGCCGAGGCGGTAGTTCAGTGTGACGACGACCACGCCGCGGCGGGCAAGGGCTTCGCCATCGTAGGAGGGATGGGAGCCTGCGCCGTACGCGAACCCGCCACCATGGATCCAGACGATGACCGCCAGGCGTTCATCTTTGCGCCGGGCCGGTGTCCAGACATTCAGGTTCAGGCAGTCCTCGCTCATGCCACCGCGCTGCTCAGGGTACTCCTGCGGCTGGACGCAGTAGTCGCCGAACGAGGTGCTGTCGCGCACACCGGTCCATGGGGCGGCTGGCTGCGGCGGCTTCCAGCGCAGGTCGCCGGCGGGCGCGGCGGCGTAGGGAATGCCGTAGAACTTCTTCACGTCCGTGCCGTGGCCACGGACAACGCCCGACTCGGTCCGTACCGTGGCAAGGCCGGTGTCAGCGCCACCACCGGGGGATGCGCAGGAAATCAGGAGGCCCATGGACAGACCCGTCGTCAGTAGACGTAGTGCGAATTTCATGCCCTTGCCCCCTCACTCGGCTTTGATGTTGCCTTCGCGAACCACCTTGGCCCACGCGGCTGTTTCCTGGTCCACGAACTTGCCCAGTTCTGCGGGGCCCATGTAGGCGGCGAAGGCGCCCTGGTCTTCGATCTTTTTCTTGTAGTTGTCGCTCTCGACGATGGTCTTGATGGCTGCGGCGAGGCGGGCCGTGATGGCGGAGGGTGTCTTGGCGGGGGCGAAGACGGCGAACCAGCTTTCAACTTCGTAGCCGGGCAGCCCCGCCTCGGCAGCGGTCGGCACATTCGCAAGGGATGGATGGCGCTTGGGTCCCGCATACGCCAGGGCCTTCAACTTGCCCGCTTGCACCTGGCCAATGACGGATGGCGGCGTCGTGATGAACATGTCGACCTGGCCGCTGATGAGGTCGGTGATGACCGGACCAGCGCCCTTGTAGGGCACATGGGTCACAGGGACCTTGGACTGCTTGCCGAACATCTCGCCGGCAATGTGCTGAATCGAGCCATTGCCAGAAGATGCGTAGAACAGGCCCTTGGGATTCTTCTGGCCGTAGGCGATGAACTCCTTCAGGCTGTTGACCGGAAGGGTGGCACTGACCGCCACGACGTGCGGTGCGCGCATCACCAGCGCGATGGGCACAAAGTCAGAGGTCTTCCAGCGAATCTGCGAGAACAGCGCGGGGTTGCCCACGTGATAGCCCGAGTACTGGACCAGCAGCGTATGGCCATCGGCCGGTGCGCGGGCCGCAAACTCGGTGCCGATGTTCCCACTGCCGCCGGGCCTGTTGTCAACCACGACGGCCTGGCCAAGCGCCGTCTGCAGCTGCTCGCCAATCAGGCGGGCCACGATGTCGGTGGAACCCGCCGGGGCACTGGGCACCACGAGCGTGATGGGTTTGGAGGGGTAGGTTTCCGCGTGCGCAGCCCCGAACGCCGCGCACACCGCGATGCCCAGCAATGCATTTCTACGAATCATGTCTGTCTCCTTTTTTTGTGGAAAAAGCATCCCCATCCCGGGTGCCGTGAGGCCATCCGGGCTGAGAGGATCGGGGGAAGTGTTCGGCGGCTAGCCCGCAGGCGCCAGCTCAGAAATCTCGATGAGGTTCAAGTCGGGGTCGCGCAGGTAAATCGAGCGAATCCTGGAAGTGGCGCCCGTGCGCAGGACCGGGCCCTCGGCGATGGGAATCGAATGCTGCCGCAGGTGCTCGATGACCTGGTCGAGCGGAACCGATGCCAGGAAGCACAGGTCTAGCGCGCCGGGTACAGGCGTGTGGGCCTTGGGCTCGAATTCCCGCCCCTTCACATGCAGGTTGATTTTCTGGCTGCCGAACTTGAAGGCCCGGCGCTCCACCGGGGGCGTGCCACCGATGAAGGACTCCAGCTTCATCCCCAGTACTTCGGTGTAGAAGCGAACGCACTCTGTCTCGTTGGCAGTGGTAAGGACCAGGTGGTCGAGGTGGCTGATCATGGTGTGGACTACTTTGCAGATGCCGTGTTGCGAGCGATGGCACGCTCCCGGATTTCATCGAAGCCCGCCGGAGGCGCATGGCGCTTGAGGCGTTCACCGGCGCGGCTCACCTGGGCGGGGAGCTCGTGACCAATCAGCCGCTCCAGCTCGTGGGCCGCCTGGATGAGACCAGGAACATCGACACCCGTGTCGTAGCCCATCCACTGCAGCATGTGGACCACGTCCTCCGTGGCCACATTGCCGGACGCACCTGGGGCATAGGGGCAGCCACCGATACCGCCCAGCGACATGTCGAACTGGCGGATGCCAGCCTCGACCGCCGCAAGTGTGTTGACCAGGCCCATCCCCCGCGTGTTGTGGAAGTGGCCGGTGATGTTCAGTTGGGGATAGGCCTTGGCGACTGATTCGCAGATGCCATGGACCTGGGTGGGGTATGCCATCCCCGTCGTGTCGCAAAGCGTGACGCCCGTTGCACCCAGACCAACGAACTGACCCACCAGGTCCAGCACGGTGGCCTGCGGCACCTCTCCCTCCATGGGGCAACCGAACACGCAGGACAGCGAAATGTTCACAGGCACCTTGGCCGACAAGGCAACGGCAGCCACATCACCCAGCTGGCGCAGCGACTGTGGACGGGTCATCCTCAGGTTGGCCAGGTTGTGGGTTTCGCTGGCCGACATCACCAGGTTGAATTCGTCGACCCGGCACTCCAGGGCGCGCTCGCCGCCACGGACATTGGGAATCAACGCGGTGTACACAACACCGGGCTCGCGCCGAATGCGGTGCATGACGGCCTCGGCATCCCTGAGCGCAGGGATTGCGGTCGGCGAGGTGAACGAGGTCACTTCGATCTTGGAGTACCCCAGTCCACTCAGATGGTCCACCAACCGCACCTTGTCGTCGGTCTCTACGAACGCGGCCTCGTTCTGAAGGCCGTCGCGGGGGCCGACCTCATTGATCTTGAGCTTGATCGCCCTGCCCTCAAACATGGTGGGCCTCCTTCTCGCTGCGTGCTGGCCATCCTGAGGTTTCCGACAGGACGTGGGTGTGTTCTCCCAGCAGAGGCGCTGGATATGAAACACGTCCGGGTGTGGCGCTGAGCTTGGGAACGATGCCGGGTACCTTCACTCGCGTTCCGTCGGCGGTTTCCTGCTCGACAATCATTTCCCGGGCGATGTACTGGGGGTCGTGCACGATGTCCTCCACCGTGTAGACCTTGCCTGCAGGCACCTTGGCCTCGTCGAGCACGTTGAGCACTTCGGCCAGCGACTTGGTGAGTGTCCATGCCTCGATGGCGGCGTCAATTTCCTGAACCCGTGCGACACGGCCGTCGTTCTGGGCAAGTGCCGGTTCATGCTCCAGGTCATGCCGGCCTATGGCAGCCATGAGCCGTTTGAAGATGCTGTCGCCATTGCCCGCAATCAGCGCATAGCCACCATCAGAACACCGATAGGCATTGGTCGGCGCGATTCCTGGCAGCGCGCTGCCCGAGCGCTCACGCACAGCGCCGAAGGCGTCGTATTCGGGCACCAGGCTCTCCATCATGTTGAAGACACTCTCATAGAGGGCGACGTCAATCACCTGGCCTTCGCCGCCCCGGGCATCACGGTGGTAGAGAGCCAGCATGACGCCGAGGGCTCCGTGCATGGCGGACAGACTGTCCCCAATGGAGATGCCGCAGCGCACCGGCACCCGCCCAGGCTCGCCCGTCAGGTGGCGCAGGCCGCCCATGGCCTCGCCGAGAACGCCGAAGCCGGGCTTCTGCCTGTAGGGCCCCGTCTGCCCATACCCAGAGATACGCAGCATGATGAGCCTGGGATTGAGCGCATGCAGCGTCTCCCAACCCAGACCCCAGGCCTCCATGGTTCCGGGCTTGAAGTTCTCGATGACCACGTCTGCCTCGGTGAGCAGCGCACGGGTTGCGTCCTGGCCTTCGGGCGTGCGAAGGTCCAGTGCGACCGACCTCTTGTTGCGGGATTGGACCTCCCACCAGACCGAGGTGCCCTCCCGGAGCAGGCGCCATTTTCGCAGCGGGTCGCCAACCCCTGGCGGCTCTACCTTGATGACATCCGCGCCGAAGTCGGCCAGAGTCTTGCCAGCAAACGGGCCCGCAATCAGCTGCCCGAGTTCCAGTACCTTGATTCCGTGGAGTGCTTGCACGTTCGCCTTATCCGTTGTCTGTGGGGCAACTGTAGGAGGATCATTGCTGTCGTGGAATTGCTCATTTATGGCACGGTATTCGCGTTTTGCGAAACCTTCCTAGAATTGACCCATGCCCACGCTCATCAACCCCGCACGCGTTGACTTCGTCACCCTCAGGCTTTTTTGCGCAGTCGCGCAGGCGGGCAGCGTTACACGGGGGGCTGAAGCCTGCAGTCTCGCGGTCTCGGCCGCGAGCCGGCGGCTATCGGACTTTGAAAACGCTTCGGGAACAAGGCTCTTCGATAGAACATCCCGTGGAGTCCAACTGACACCTGCTGGCCACTTGGCAATGCAGCATGCACTTCGGCTTTTCCAGGGGTTCGAACAGTTCAGCAGCGAGATCCGGGACTACACCAAAGGGATACGCGGCCATGTCCGCCTGTGGGCCAACATGTCCGCACTGACGGAGTTCCTGCCTGGCTGCCTCTCCACGTTCATGGCCGAGTACCCCGACATCCATGTGGAGCTCGAAGAGCAACTGAGCGGTGACATCGTCCGCGCGGTGGTCGAAGGCGTTGCGGACATTGGCATATTCGCCGAGAACACGGCGGTCGGCGACTTGAACGTGGAGCGATTCCAGCAAGACCTTCTTGTGGCCGTTTGTGCGCACAACCATCCATTGGGAAAGCGGAAGCGGGTCAGCTTCAGGGAATGCCTGAAGTACGACTTTGTGGGCCTGAATCGTGGGAGCTCTTTGCTTGAATTGACCTCGCGAGCCGCAGAGCAATATGGCGAAGTGATGCGCGTTCGCGTGCAGGTCCGCAGTTTCGACGCGATGTGCCAGATGATCAACGCGAACCTCGGGATTGGAGTCTTGCCAGTTGCTGTCTTGAGAAATACGCAACCTCATCCACTCAAGACGGTCCATTTGAGTGAGCCGTGGGCCAGGCGCAACCTTCTCCTCGGAGTGTCGCCGTCCTGTTCAGCCGCGGCGGGACTTCTGCGAGACCACCTGAGGCTGTCCGCCGCGAGTTCCTCTTGAGAGCCGGCAGTGTGCACAAACCGCGGGACAGCTCAGTGCCAGTCCACTGGTTCTTGGGAACGTCTATGCAAGGATAGCTAGCCTAGGCGACATGGAAGTCGAGACGCCTGGCGAAGTGTTCCCGTTCAAGGCCATGGCAGCTACCGGGCCTTGTCTTCTTCAGTTTTTTGATCGTCGGACCCACGATACCGGCTGCCTGGGGCTTGCGGCCGACAGCGCATCCCAAAGATGCCGGGCAGCCAGGCTGTGATGCCGGCTGCGTGAGCGCACCAGGCAGGCTTGCCTGCGTAGATTCTTGTCAGCCAAAGGGGTGGCGTCGTTCACATCCAGGCTCAGCGCGGCAGCGCCGTTGAGCAGTGCAACCATGCTGTTTTCACGCGCCGCATGCACAAGATCTTCAAGCGCATCGGACTCAAGTTGGACGTTTGGCTTCAGCCCCAGCGCGGCAAAGGCGTTGTCGAGCTGGCGGCGCATTGAATACTCGGCGGGAAGCAATGCCAGAGGGTGCTTCGCGACGTCGGCGAGGCTCAGCGAGCGCCTTCTGGCCCCCAACCCGACAGCAACAGCAGACTCCTCGAAACATGCCAGGACTTCAAGATCCGCATGTGGTTCCGGGTCGAAACTGACAGCAAGATCAAGATCACCGCGCAAAACGCCTTCGATCAAGGCTTGTGCAGTCCGTCTGCGCAGCGCAATCGAAAGCTCCGGCCACTGAGCTTGCGCGGTGCGCACCACGGGGAGCACCCAGCATCCAGCGTAAGACTGCACCAGCCCGACGCGGACCAGCCCTGCCACGGTGTTCGCACGTTGGCGCGCATCGCGCAGGGCCGACTGCAGTTCCATCAGACAGGCCGAAACCCGGCGGTCAAGCTCCTGCCCAGAGACCGTCGCAATGGCGCGCCCGCTCGTACGGTCGAACAGATGCACATCGAGAGTCGATTCCAACAAGGCGATTTGCTCCGACAGGGCCGCCTGAGAGATCGAGGCATCGCGCGAAGCTGCATTGAAGCTGCGCGCACGCATCGCTGCCGCGAAGTAGCGCAACTGGCGCAAGGAGACAAGATCAAGTGGATCGCGGTCGCGTGTGCCCATCGTTATCGGATTATCCGATAGATACGACCAGAAAATGCAAATTGCGCAGACCTGCTGCACTGTCGACACTACAACACGAGATAACTCCAACCAACTGTGCACCGATGAAAAGACGCAACTTCCTTCAGTACGCTGGCGCGGCCACGGCACTTCCCGCTCTCGGCGTGACGCCCTGCGCTCACGCGCAGGCTTTTCCCTCAAAGCCGATCCGGATCGTGTGTCCCTATCCAGCAGGCGCTACTACGGATGCGGTTTCGCGCCTGATGGCGAATGCCTTGCAAACGCACAGCGGTGCCACGGTGATGGTCGACAACCGCAGTGGTGCGGGCGGGAACATCGGCACCGAGGCGGTCGCACGCGGTGAGGCCGACGGATATACGCTGCTGCTGGGTGCGCTCGGCCCGTTGGCCGCCAACCCAGCGCTGTATCCCAAGCTCAACTTCGATGCAGCAAAGGACTTCACACCGCTGGCATGGGCCGCTTCGGTGCCGTTGCTCTGGGCCGTGCACCCCACCTTTGCAGCGACGACGGTCAACGAAGCCCTCAAACTGCTGCGCAAGAGCCCCGGCAAGTACTTCTACGCGTCTGCTGGCAATGGCACACCTCAACACTTGGCGGGCGAACTGTTCAAGCAGCAGACCCGTACGTCCATCCTCCACATTCCGTACCGCGGCTCCGCCCCTGCACTCAACGATGTACTGGGAGGGACAGCTCACATGGTGTTCGAGGCCATGCCGGCCATCTTGCAGCATGTGCACAGCGGGCGCCTGAAGGCGCTTGCGGTGACGGCAGCCCAGCGCATTCCCTCCTTGCCCAATGTGCCAACGCTCAAGGAATCGGGTGTGGATGCCGAAATTGGCGGCTGGTACGGTTTCCTGGCCCCCGCTGCCACGCCGGCCGACCGCACGGACTGGTTGGTCAAACACATGGGCGCAGTGCTCGCAACCAAGACCACTCAAGACAAGCTGGCCGCACTCGGCTCGGTACCTGTCGATAGCTCCCCCCAGGCTTTCGCGCGGCTGATGGCGAGCGAGCGAACACGCTGGCAGAAGCTGATCCGCGATGTCGGCATCAAGATCGACTGAACACGGAGCCCCCCATGCCGCATATTGCCATCCAGGTTTCACCGCCGCTGCTTGCAGCGATTGAATGGGAGCCTGTATTGCGGGCTCTGCACCATGCGCTGGCGGAGCGCGGATGGGCAGTGCTCGCAGACCTGAAGTCGCGCGTGACTCCCATCGCCGCCGAGTTGTGCGGAGTAGATCCGCAAGCGCAGCAACTGATCGCGACCCTCATGCTGACCAACCCGCGCCCGCCGGATACCTGCGCCGCGATGGCCGCGATGGTGTTGGATCATCTTTCTCACGCAATCGACGCCCACCCGGCGACCATGGACTGGGTGCAATGCTGCGTGTTTCTGCGTGAGCATCCGAAGACACACTACCTCAAGCGGGAGTGGAATGGACCACTTCCAACCGCAAGACAACGACCTGATCTTGCCGAACGGCAACCAGCTTAGGAGCAGCGTCCTGCCCAACGTCCCAGACTATGTCTCCCCCGGAAAGGGATACAGGCATCGTTGCAATGCCCGCAGAGTTCCACCGGTCGCCTTTAGGCGCCGCTATCGAAGACCGCAAGCCGCACGCAGCGCGAAGGGCTACCGTGAGCGAGATCGAACGCCATGCTCGCTCCGTCCAATGCTGATCTGAGCTGAGCGGCAGTCCGTCTGCGGGATTCGAATGCCCTGGTCCAGCTTGAAGCACGCCAATCGGACCAAAGGGCTGATCCGCAGCGGCATTGGCGGATCGTCTCGATCCATCACTGCGCTCAATGGTGAATGAAAGCGCGTCGCCCGGACATATTGCTCCCGAGCCCAGCAGTTGCCCCCAAAGTTGCCCCCACTTTGTGCTGGCTTGGGGCGGATAACTATGGACGGGCCTGGAATGAAAAAAGCCCTAAGTCGTTGATTTACTTAGGGCTTTTTAACTTCTGCGGACGTCTATGGACGACTACAAAATGAGTAGTGGTGGCCTGGGGCGGAATCGAACCACCGACACAAGGATTTTCAATCCTCTGCTCTACCGACTGAGCTACCGGGCCTGAGCCTCAAATTATAACCAGAAAAATCGAGGCATCTGAAGAACCTGAAGGAATTTTTGCGGTGCTGCTAGGTGCGCTTGCCTCGCCCCAGGTCCACGCCCAACTGGCGCAACTTGCGGTACAGGTGAGTGCGCTCCAGGCCGGTTTTTTCGGCTACCCGCGTCATCGAGCCGCCCTCGCGGGCAAGGTGGAATTCGAAATAGGCTTTCTCGAAGCCATCACGCGCTTCGCGCAGGGGGCGGTCCAGATCAAACCCCTGGTGGGCGTGCGGGCCGGCGTCCACGCTGGCCATCACGGCCGATACGGCCGGCAGTTGCGAGAACGTGGGGTCGGCGGGAGCGTGAACGGGCGCCTGGGTGGCGGCCGCCGGGGCCGATTGGTGGGCGGCATTGCGCGCCAGGCCCTGCTCCACCGCCTTGAGCAGCTTTTGCAGGGTGATGGGCTTTTCAAGGAAAGAGAACGCGCCGATGCGCGTGGCCTCCACGGCGGTGTCGATGGTGGCGTGGCCGCTCATCATGATCACGGGCATGGTGAGCACGCCGGCCGTTGCCCATTCCTTGAGCAGCGAGACACCGTCGGTATCGGGCATCCAGATATCAAGCAGCACCAGGTCGTAAGTATTGCCCGACCGGGCAGCACGCGCCTGGGTTGCGTTTTCTGCGAGGTCTACGCTGTGACCTTCGTCGTTCAGGATTTCCGACAACAGATCACGAATGCCGAGCTCATCGTCGACCACCAGAATGTTTGCCATGTGTGTTGAAGCGCCTTGGGTACTGCGGGGCGGTGTTGTTATGACGCCACCGCTGGTTCAGGGGCGAATGATAACGACACTTGGGCTCCCCGCACCACGCCATCTTCGATGCGATTCGACAAGTCGATGCGTGCGCCGTGCTCGTCGGCAATCTTTTTGACCACGGCCAGCCCCAGGCCAGTACCCCGCGGCTTGGTGGTGACGTAGGGTTCGAAGGCCCGCTGAAGGATGTGCGCGGGGAAGCCGGCGCCGCTGTCCGATACCGTGAGCCGCACGCGCCGCGAGGACTCGCTCCAGCGCGTGCTGATGCGCACCGCGGGCACGGGCTCGGAGGTGCTGGCGCGGGCCTGTTCGGTGGAATCCTGCGCGTTTTGCAGCAGGTTGTGCACGACCTGGCGCAGTTGCTGCGCGTCGCCCGCGATGCTGGGGCAGCGCGGGTCCAGTTCGGCTTCCACACGCACGGTGGCGTTCTCTTCCCCATACAGGTGGAGCACATCCGCGACCAGCGCATTGAGGTCCAGCGCATGCAGTTCTGCGGCGGGCAACCGTGCGTAGTCACGGAATTCGTTGACCAGCCGCTTCATGGCGTCCACCTGGTCCACGATGGTCTTGACGGACTTGGCCAGGATGGCTTGCTCTGGATCCGGCAGCTTGCCCGAGAGCTTCATTTCCAGCCGCTCGGCGGACAGCTGGATGGGCGTCAGCGGATTCTTGATTTCATGCGCCAGGCGCCGTGCCACCTCGCCCCAGGCCTGCGCACGCTGTGCTGAAACAATTTCCGATATGTCGTCAAAAACCAACAATCGGGCCGAATCAGGCAGTTCGGCCCCCCGGGCCACGAGGCTGGTGGCGTGCTGCCCCACGCCGCCGGACGACGCATGCAGTTCAAACGGTTGCTGCCAGTGGTCCAGCCCATGGCGTTCGGTGTCCCCCAGGAAGGCGTCGAAATGGCCCTGGATCGATGCCGCAAACTCGGCAAGGCCGGGCACCTCGGACAGCGGACGCCCTTCGTACACCGCCATGGGTGCGCGCAGGATCCGCGTGGCGCCGGGGTTGGACGACCGGATCAGCCCCTGCGCATCCAGGACGATGACCCCCGCTGTCAGGTTGTCCAGAATGGTCTGGAGATTGGCGCGGGCGGCATCGACCTCACCCATGCTCTGTTCCACGGCCTGCCGGGCATCCGCCAGTTGCTGGGTCATCAAGGCGAAGGACCGCGTGAGGCCGCCCAGTTCGTCCTTGCCCTGCAGCACGGCCTTGGGGCTGAGGTTGCCCGCCGCCACCTCGCGCACCCCTTCGGCCAGCACGAGCAGGGGGCGTGCCAGCTGATTGCCCAGCAGCACCGCCAGCAGCACGGCTCCAAATACCGCCAGGAAAAGGCTCAGCGTGAGCGTGCCCACGTACATGCGCCGCAGGCCTCCCCGCGCCAGCGCGCGCTCCTGGTATTCACGGTTGGCCTCCTGCACGGCGATGGCGTTCGCCACCAGCGCGGGCGGCAGCGGGAGCGTGGCTTGCAGGTACCGGGGCTCCACGAGCAAGCCCACACTGGGACTGCTCACCAGGGCCAGCACCTTGACCCGCGCGTTCTGCGCGGCGGCAGGGTCCGATATATCGTCCAGCCCCTCGATCTGCGCGGTGGCGCGCTGCTGGCGCACGGTGCGCAGCAGGGGCACCCCGGGGCGGTCGGGGTTCAGGCTGAAGCGCGACTGGCCGGCGCTGGCCACCGCCTGCCCTGCAGCGTTCCAGAGCACGACATCGGTGGCGCCCAGCTGCTCGCGGATGCGTTCGAGCACCAGCCCGGCGGCGGCATCGGGCACCTGGGCCACCTGCGCACCCGCGTTGCGCGTCTTGGCGGCCATGTCGGTGGCCAGCGAGTCGAGTGAAACCCGGGCCAAATTCACCCCCGCCGACAGGGCCCCTTCCACCTTCACATCGAACCAGCTCTCGATGGAGCGGGTGACGAACTGGTAGGACACCACGTAGATCAGCAGCCCCGGCATCAGGCCCACCAGCGCGAAAATGGCCGCCAGCTTGACGAGCAGCCGGCTGCCAAAGCGCCCCTTGCGCAGGCGCATGCCCAGGCGCACCGCCACCCAGACCAGCACGGCCAGCAGCAGCAGCGCCACCAGCACGTTCACGCCAAAGAGCCAGGCGTAGTTGCGCTCGTACAGCGCGCGGTTGTTGGTCGCCAGGGTAAGCAGGAACATCAGCACCAAGCCGATGGCAGACATGGCGGCGGCGCCCACCCCCACCGCCCAGCGCACGGCGCGCGACTGGCGTGCGGCGGCGTGGGCTGATGCGGAGGCCGCCGCCGGCCGGGGAGCGCCGGGGTGGCTCACTTCGCAGGCTCCGCTGCCAGGCGCTGGCTGCGCGAAACCAGCAGATTCCATCCGGATCGCCCCACGGCCCCGATCTGAAACGGGCGGGGCAGCTGGGACATGTCGAGCCTGAACCGGAAGTTGACCGTGTGCACGACATCTGCCTCGATCACCTCGTTTTCAGCGATCTTCCAACGCGAAATCCGCTGAATGGCAGACAACGCGTCGGCATAGTCGTCAAAGTTCTGCCCCAGCACCACGCCCAGGCCGCTGTTGGTGAACGGCACGGGGGAGATGTTCAATCGCCATCTTCGCGTCAATGGCTGATAACTTAGGCGCAGATAGCGGGTGGTTTCCGCCACTTGGCGGTCAGACCAGTACCAACGGTCGCGCAGCACCTGGGCCTCCGCCACGAAGAACATGGGAATGCCTTTGTTCAATGCGTCTTCTGCGAGTTCCGGCAGCATGAACTGCAGGTTGGTGCTGAGGTACAGGCCGTCTTCGGCCCGCTCGAGCCGCAGTTCGCCCACCTCGGGCGCGGCGGCTTGCCCTGCCGCAACCAGCCCCGGCAGCAGGGCGGCACATCCCATGAGCACAAAAATTGCGCAAACCACCATCCACCGAGCCATCACGGACTCATTGCGGCGATTTTTGCAACAGTGCGTAAAAAAATCCGTCGTGGTCACCCGGTTGATTGTCCGGGACAGCCCCGGGCTTGTCCCCGTTGCCGGGAATTAAATGCCCCGGCGACGGCAGCAATTGCGCATCGGTGTTGTGTGCAAGAAACGTTTGCACCTGGTCGTCGCCTTCGGCGCGGAACACGGAACAGGTGCAATACAGCAGCCGCCCGCCTGGGCGCAGAAGGGGCCAGAGCGTCTTCAGCAGGCGGGCCTGCAGGGCGGCCAACTGGGCAATGTCGCTCTCGCGGCGCAGCCAGCGCACGTCGGGGTGGCGCCGCACGATGCCCGAGGCGGTGCATGGCGCATCGAGCAAGATGGCATCGAACAGTTCACCCCCGCAGTGCTGCTGCCACCAGTCCTGGGGGCGTGCGGCGTCGGCCACGACCACCTGCGCACGAAGCCCCAGGCGCTGCATGGTGTCACCGATGCGGGCGCTGCGGGCGGCGTCGATCTCCAGCGCGGTGACCTGTACAGGGGCGCCAGCACCGGCCAGCTCCAGAAGGTGGGCCGTCTTGCCCCCCGGTGCGGCGCAGGCGTCGAGCACACGCAGGGGCTGTGCGAGGTCCAGGCCGTCCAGCAGCAGGGGCGCCGCCATCTGCGCGGCGGCATCCTGCACCGACACCCAGCCCTGGTCAAAGCCCGGCAGGGATTGCACAGGTACGGGGTGCCGCAGCACCAGCCCGGCCTCGCCCCACGAAGACGCTTCCAAATCAATAGCATCTAGCGCTTGCTGGTATTGCGCCGGAGTGCATTTTTGCTTGTTAACCCGCAACGTCATTGGCGCGTGGGCGTTGTTGGCCTGAAGGATCTGCTCCCAATGCTGGGGATGGTCCTTGCGCAGCCGTGCGATCCACCACTGGGGATGGTTCCAGCGGGCCAGCGGGTCGTCGCCGGTGCGGGCGACCAGCGCATCGCGCTCGCGCAGAAAGCGTCGCAGGCACCCATTGATGAACGAGGCCTGCGCGCGGGTGGATGCGCTCCGCTTGGCCGCCTCCACCGCCTGATTCACCAGCGTGAAGGCCTCATACGGCGATTCGTCCGGGTTCCAGCACAGCGCCAGGGCCGTGCACAGCAAGGCATCCGCCGCCGGCGGCGGCGTGCGGGCGACCATCTGACGGCGCAATGCCTCGGCGCGCCCGGCCTGGCGCAGCACCTGGAACAGCAGAGACTGCACGCCCGGGCGCAGACCCACGTCCACCGCCGCCATGGCGGCGGTTCCGGACTGGCCCCCGCGAATGGCCAGCAAGGCGCCGGCCACGGCATCCAGCTGCTGCCACAGCGCCACCGGCTGTCCGCCCCCGGACGGCGGGTGGGCGGGGCCGCGGGGCGAAGGAGGTTGCACCCCGGAAGAAGACGTGGGGCGGCGCGCAGGGGGTTGGGTCATGGTGGTCCTGAAAACGGTCTACAGGCCCCGGGCGGCCTTGAATCCGAACACCCAGGCCAGCAGGTTCGCGGGAAACTGGGCAATGGCGGCGTTGTAGTGCAACACCGCATCGTTGAAGACGCGCATGGCCTGGTCGTTCTGCTGGACATGTTCATCCCACCGGATTTGCCAGGGCGACGGCAAGGCGTCCCGCGCGTCAGTCGCTGTGGGCGGTGGGTCGCCCTGCCCTTCCCTGCGCCCCGCCTTCTGCCAGCAAGCCTGCAGCACATCGCGTGCGGCCGTCAAAGCGGCGATTGCATCTGCCTGCAGGGGACGGGCACGCGCCATTGCGAGCGACGCACTCAATTGGGTGGTGGCGCCCTGCAGTGCTGCCATCTCCTGTTCCGGGGCACTCAAGGTGGAGGGCTGGACAGCATGCGCGGCTCCAAACTCTCCCAGCAGCGCCACCAGCCGCACCATGTGCGCGTCAAAACTGCCGAACGCCTGCACGACGGCAGAGCGCAGCCGCATCAGGCGGTTGTAGGCGCCCAGGGCCCAGAAGACGGCGATGGCAAAAACAATCCAGAAAAGAGGCGATGACCACATGCACAGCTGCCGTCTCCGCGTGCACCACGCGTTCCGGCCCGAAAAGTAAATGGAGAAAGGAAAAGAAGAAAGGTGCGCAGACGATGTCCAAAAAAAAGCTCCCGGCCTGCCAGGGACAGGGCGGGAGCTCTTCAGTGACAGCCCTCGGGCTTAGTCAGCAGCTGCGTCGGTGGCCGTGGAGGCACTGCCCTCGACTTCGGTGGCATCCGCCTGGGCTTCCATCTCGGCCGCTTCGGCTTCGGCGATGGCGCGGCGCTCGGCGTCGTCCATGGCATCCTTGGCCTTGCGTGCCTGGTGGTAAGCCAGACCCGTACCAGCCGGGATCAGGCGGCCCACGATCACGTTTTCCTTCAGGCCGCGCAGCTCGTCGCGCTTGCCCATGATGGCAGCCTCGGTGAGCACGCGGGTGGTTTCCTGGAAGGAAGCCGCCGAGATGAAGGAGTCGGTCGACAGCGAAGCCTTCGTGATACCCAAGAGCAGGTTGCTGTAGGTCGCGGGAATCTTGCCCTCGGCCTGCAGCGCCTCGTTGGTGTTGAGGATCTCGGAGCGCTCAACCTGCTCACCGGCGATGTAGTTCGACTCGCCGACGTTCTCGACCACGACACGGCGCAGCATCTGGCGAACGATCACCTCGATGTGCTTGTCGTTGATCTTCACGCCCTGCAAGCGGTACACGTCCTGCACTTCGTCCACGATGTAGCGCGACAGTTCCTCGATGCCCAAGAGGCGCAGGATGTCCTGCGGATCGGCGGGGCCGTCCACAATCGACTCGCCCTTGTTCACCACCTGGCCTTCGTGCACCAGGATGTTCTTTTCCTTGGGCACGAGCTCTTCGAACACGTGGCCTTCAGGATCGGTGATCTGCAGGCGGACCTTGCCCTTGGTTTCCTTGCCGAACGACACGGTACCGGTCATCTCGGCCAGCGTGCCCTTGTCCTTCGGAGTGCGGGCTTCGAACAGCTCAGCCACGCGGGGCAGACCGCCGGTAATGTCGCGGGTCTTCTGGCCTTCGACCGGAATACGCGCCAGCACTTCGCCGGGGCCCACGTCCTGGCCGTCGCGCACCTGGATCAGCGCGCCGACCTGGAAGCCGATGGTCACCGAGTGGTCGGTGCCAGGGATCTTCACTTCGTTGCCCTGCGCGTCGATCAGCTTCACCTGTGGACGAACGACCTTGGCAGCGCCGCGGCGCTTCGGATCGATCACCACCAGCGTGGACAGGCCGGTCACTTCGTCGACCTGCTTGGCCACCGTGAGACCTTCTTCGACGTTCTCGAACTTGGTCTGGCCGGCGAACTCGGTGATGATGGGGCGCGTCAGCGGATCCCAGTTGGCCAGGATGGTGCCGGCCTTGATCTGCTGGTCGGCCTTGACCGTCAGCGTCGCGCCGTAAGGCACCTTGTGGCGCTCGCGCTCGCGGCCATGCTCGTCGTGGATGATGATCTCACCCGAACGCGCAATCACCACCAGCTCGCCCTTGGTGTTGCTCACGTAGCGCATCGTGGCATTGAAGCCGATCACGCCGTTGGACTTGGCTTCCACGCTGGACGCAATGGCCGCACGCGAAGCGGCACCACCGATGTGGAACGTGCGCATGGTCAGCTGCGTGCCGGGCTCGCCGATGGACTGGGCAGCGATCACGCCCACGGCTTCGCCGAGGTTGATCAGGCCGCCACGGCCCAGGTCGCGTCCGTAGCACTTGGCGCACAGGCCATAGCGGGTCTCGCAAGTCAGCGCCGTGCGCACCTTCACTTCGTCGACGCCAGCGGCTTCGAGTTCCTCGATGAGATCTTCCTCGAGCATGACGCCCGCCTGGACCAGCACCGCCCGGGTTTCCGGATGCAGCACGTCTTCTGCGGCCGTGCGGCCCAGGATACGGTCGCGCAGCGATTCGATCACTTCGCCGCCTTCGACGATGGCGCGCATCAGCGAACCATTGGAGGTTTCGCAATCCTCCTCGGTCACGACCAGATCCTGCGTCACGTCCACCAGGCGGCGGGTCAGGTAACCGGAGTTGGCGGTCTTGAGCGCCGTGTCGGCCAGACCCTTACGGGCACCGTGGGTGGAGATGAAGTACTCCAGCACGTTCAGGCCTTCGCGGAAGTTCGCGGTGATGGGCGTTTCGATGATCGAGCCATCAGGCTTGGCCATCAGGCCCCGCATGCCGGCCACCTGGCGGATCTGGGCGGCGGAACCGCGGGCACCGGAGTCGGCCATCATGTAGATGGAGTTGAACGACTCCTGGTCCACTTCCTTGCCGTGGCGGTCCATGACCTTCTCTTTGGAGAGCCGGGCCATCATCACCTTGGACACTTCGTCGCCGGCCTTGCCCCAGATGTCCACCACCTTGTTGTAGCGTTCGCCAGAGGTGACCAGACCGGACACGTACTGCTGTTCGATCTCCTTCACTTCCTTCTCGGAGCGCTCGATGATGCCGGCCTTCTGTGGAGGCACCAGCATGTCGTCGATGGCGATGGAGATACCGGCGCGCGTGGCCAGACGGAAGCCGTTTTGCAGCAGCTTGTCGGCGAACACGACCGTTTCCTTCAGGCCGCACTTGCGGAAGGACACGTTGATCAGGCGCGAGATTTCCTTCTTCTTGAGCGCCTTGTTCATGTTGGAGAACGGCAGGCCCTTGGGAAGGATCTCGGACAGCAGTGCGCGGCCAGCGGTGGTTTCCACGAGCGAGGTGGACGGAACGAATTCGCCCGTTTCCTTGTTCTTGGTCCACTCGGTCATGCGCACCGTGATCCTGGCGGCGAGTTCGACCTCGCCGGCGTCCAGAGCACGTTGCACTTCACCGGTGTCGGCGAACACCAGGCCTTCGCCCTTGCCGTTGATACGGTCACGGGTGGCGTAGTACAGGCCCAGCACCACGTCCTGCGAAGGAACGATGGAGGGCTCGCCCGAGGCGGGGAACAGCACGTTGTTGGAGGCCAGCATCAGCGTGCGGGCTTCCATCTGCGCTTCCACCGACAGCGGGACGTGGACAGCCATCTGGTCACCGTCGAAGTCGGCGTTGAAGGCCGCGCAGACGAGTGGGTGCAGCTGGATGGCCTTGCCTTCGATCAGGATGGGCTCGAAGGCCTGGATACCCAGACGGTGCAGCGTAGGCGCACGGTTGAGCATCACGGGGTGTTCCTTGATGACCTCTTCCAGGATGTCCCACACCACCGGCGTGCCGGATTCGACTTCCTTCTTGGCGGCCTTGATCGTCGTCGCGATGCCCATGGCTTCCAGGCGCGAGAAGATGAAAGGCTTGAACAGCTCCAGGGCCATCAGCTTGGGCAGGCCGCACTGGTGCAGCTTGAGCGTTGGGCCCACGGTGATCACGGAACGGCCCGAGTAGTCCACCCGCTTGCCCAGCAAGTTCTGGCGGAAACGGCCCGACTTGCCCTTGATCATGTCGGCCAGCGACTTCAGGGCGCGCTTGTTGGCACCCGTCATGGCCTTGCCGCGGCGGCCGTTGTCCAGCAGCGAGTCGACGGCTTCCTGCAGCATCCGCTTTTCGTTGCGGGCGATGATTTCAGGGGCCTTCAGCTCCAGCAGGCGGCGCAGGCGCGAGTTGCGGTTGATGACGCGGCGGTACAGGTCGTTCAGGTCGGAGGTCGCGAAGCGGCCGCCGTCCAGCGGCACCAGCGGACGCAGGTCCGGTGGCAGCACGGGCAGCACTTCGAGCACCATCCACTCGGGCTTGATGCCCGACTTCTTGAACGCTTCCAGCACCTTCAGGCGCTTGGCGTTCTTCTTGACCTTGACTTCGGATCCGGTCAGGTCGCCGCGCAGGCGTTCGATCGACAGGTCGATGTCGATGGATTCCAGCAGGTCCTTGATACCTTCAGCGCCCATCTTGGCGATGAATTCGTCGCCGTATTCCTTGCGCTTGGCGTCGTAGTCGTCCTCGGACATGATGCTGAACTTCTTCAGCGGGGTCATGCCGGGGTCGGTCACCACGTAGGCTTCAAAGTACAGCACGCGTTCGATGTCGCGCAGCGTCATGTCCAGCACCAGGCCCAGGCGCGATGGCAGCGACTTCAGGAACCAGATGTGCGCGCAGGGCGCGGCCAGGTCGATGTGGCCCATGCGCTCGCGGCGCACCTTGGTCTGCGTGACTTCAACGCCGCACTTCTCGCAGATCACGCCACGGTGCTTGAGGCGCTTGTACTTGCCGCACAGGCACTCGTAATCCTTGATGGGGCCGAAGATCTTGGCGCAGAACAGGCCGTCGCGCTCGGGCTTGAACGTGCGGTAGTTGATGGTCTCGGGCTTCTTCACTTCGCCGAAAGACCACGAGCGGATCTTTTCGGGCGAAGCCATGCCGATGCGGATGGCATCGAAGTGCTCATCCGGCGTGAATTGCTTGAACAGGTCGAGTAGCGATTTCATAGTGACTCTTTCCTTTTCTGCTTAGGAGCGTTCCAGCTCGATGTCCAGGCCCAGCGAACGGATTTCCTTGACCAGCACGTTGAACGATTCCGGCATGCCGGCTTCGATGGCGTGTTCGCCCTTGACGATGGATTCGTACACCTTGGTACGGCCCACCACGTCGTCGGACTTCACGGTCAGCATTTCCTGCAGCACGTAGGCGGCGCCGTAAGCTTCCAGCGCCCACACTTCCATTTCCCCGAAACGCTGGCCGCCGAACTGCGCCTTGCCGCCCAGCGGCTGCTGCGTGACGAGCGAGTAAGGACCGGTCGAACGGGCATGCATCTTGTCGTCCACCAAGTGGTGCAGCTTCAGGTAGTGCATGTAGCCGATGGTCGTCGGACGCTCGAAACGCTCGCCGGTGCGGCCGTCGAACAGGTATGCCTGGGTGCGGGTGGGCGTGAGGCCCTTGCGCTCGGCAATGTCGTCCGGGTAGGCGATCTTCAGCATGTCCTTGATTTCTTCTTCCGAAGCACCATCGAACACCGGAGTGGCATAAGGCACGCCGCTGGTGAGGTTGGCCGCCATGTTCAGCACATCCTCATCGCTCAGTTGCGAGAGGTCTTCGGTACGGCCGCGGGAGTTGTACACCTCTTCCAGGAACTTGCGCAGCTCGGAGGCCTTGGCCTGCTGCTGCAGCATGTCGCCAATGCGCTGGCCGATGCCCTTGCCGGCCCAGCCCAGATGGACCTCGAGCACCTGCCCGATGTTCATCCGCGAGGGCACGCCCAGGGGGTTCAGCACGATGTCGGCAGGGGTGCCGTCGGCCATGTAGGGCATGTCTTCGACCGGAACGATCTTGGAGACCACACCCTTGTTGCCGTGGCGGCCGGCCATCTTGTCGCCGGGCTGCAGGCGGCGCTTGACGGCCAGGTAGACCTTGACCATCTTGAGCACGCCCGCTGGCAGCTCGTCGCCTTGCGTGAGCTTCTTGCGCTTTTCTTCAAAGGCCAGGTCGAAGCTGTGGCGCGTCTGCTCCAGAGCGTTCTTGATGGACTCGAGTTGCGTGGCGACTTCGTCTTCGGCGGGGCGGATGTCGAACCAGTGGAACTTCTCCACCGAGGCCAGGTAGGCCTTGTCGATCTTCGTGCCCTTGGCGAGCTTCTGCGGGCCGCCATTGGCCACGCGGCCGTTGAGCAGCTTTTCGATACGGTCAAAGGCGTCGGCCTCGACGATGCGCAGCTGGTCGTTCAGGTCCAGGCGGAAGCGCTTGAGTTCATCGTCGATGATCTGCTGGGCGCGCTTGTCGCGCTGGATGCCTTCGCGGGTGAACACCTGCACGTCGATCACGGTGCCTTGCGAGCCCTGGTCCACGCGCAGCGAGGTGTCCTTCACGTCGGAAGCCTTTTCGCCGAAGATGGCGCGCAGGAGCTTCTCTTCAGGCGTCAGCGTGGTCTCGCCCTTGGGCGTGACCTTGCCTACCAGCGTGTCGCCGGGCTGCACTTCGGCGCCCACGTAGATGATGCCGGACTCGTCCAGGCGGTTCAGCTGCTGTTCCGACAGGTTCGGAATGTCGCGCGTGATTTCTTCGGCGCCCAGCTTCGTGTCGCGGGCCATGACCACCAGTTCCTCGATGTGGATCGAGGTGTAGCGGTCTTCGGCCACCACGCGTTCGGAGATCAGGATCGAGTCTTCAAAGTTGTAGCCGTTCCAGGGCATGAAGGCGATCAGCATGTTCTGGCCGATGGCGATCTCGCCGAAGTCCGTCGATGCGCCGTCGGCGATCACGTCACCCTTGACCAGCTTGTCACCCTTCTGGACGATGGGGCGCTGGTGGATGTTGGTGTTCTGGTTGGAACGCTGGTACTTGATGAGGTTGTAGATGTCCACGCCCACTTCACCGGCCACGGCCTCGTCGTCGTTCACGCGCACCACGATGCGGGTGGCATCGACATAGTCGACGATACCGCCACGGGTCGCGGTGACCACGGTGCCCGAGTCCACGGCGGCCACACGCTCGATGCCCGTGCCCACCAGGGGCTTCTCGGGACGCAGCACGGGCACGGCCTGGCGCGACATGTTGGCGCCCATCAATGCGCGGTTCGCATCGTCATGCTCCAGGAATGGAACCAGCGAGGCGGCCACCGACACGATCTGCGCGGGCGACACGTCCATGTACTGCACACGGTCTGCACCGCACAGGATGGATTCACCCTTTTCGCGGGCAGAGACCAGTTCGCCCGTCAAGCGGCCGTCCTTGTCGAGCACGGCGTTGGCCTGCGCGATCACGTACTTGCCTTCCTCGATGGCCGACAGGTAGTCGATCTCGTTCGTGACCTTGCCTTCCACCACGCGGCGGTACGGGGTTTCGATGAAACCATATTCGTTCAGGCGTGCGTACAGGGCCAGCGAGTTGATCAGGCCGATGTTCGGGCCTTCAGGCGTTTCGATAGGGCAGACGCGGCCGTAATGGGTCACGTGCACGTCGCGCACTTCGAAGCCTGCGCGTTCGCGGGTCAGACCGCCCGGGCCCAGTGCGGAAACACGGCGCTTGTGCGTGATTTCAGCCAGGGGGTTGGTCTGGTCCATGAACTGCGACAGCTGCGAGGCGCCGAAGAATTCCTTCAGGGCCGCCGAGATCGGCTTGCTGTTGATCAGGTCGTGGGGCATCAGCGGCTCTTGCTCAGCCTGGCCCAGACGCTCCTTCACAGCCTTCTCGATACGTGCCAGGCCGGTGCGGTACTGGTTCTCGGCCAGTTCGCCCACGCAGCGCACGCGGCGGTTGCCCAGGTGATCGATGTCATCGACTTCGCCGTTGCCGTTGCGCAGGTCCACCAGGATCTTGACCACGGCCAGGATGTCCTCGTTGGACAACACCATGGGGCCGGTGGATTCGTCGCGGCCGATCTTGGCGTTGAACTTCATGCGGCCCACGCGCGACAGGTCGTAGGTGTCGGGGTTGTAGAACAGGCGCTGGAACAGGGCCTGCACGGCGTCTTCCGTTGGCGGCTCGCCGGGGCGCATCATGCGGTAGATGGCGACGCGGGCTGCGAACTCGTCCACCGTTTCGTCGATGCGCAGGGTCTGCGACATGTACGCGCCCTGGTCGAGTTCATTGGTGTAGATGCACTGCACGTCCTGCACGCCGGCACTGCGCAGCTTCTTGAGCAGTGCCTCGGTCAGTTCGTCATTGGCCTTGGCGATGATCTCACCGGTGTCCGCATCCACGATGTTGCGGGCCACCACGCGGCCGATCAGGAAGTCTTCGGGCACGCTGATGTGCGTGGTGCCGGACTGCTCCAGTTCACGAGTGTGGCGCGCGGTCACGCGCTTGTCCTTGGCCACGACGACCTTGCCGGACTTGTCGGTGATGTCGAAGCGCGCCACTTCGCCGCGCAGGCGCTCGGAGACGAACTCCATCTGCGCGCCGCTGTCCATCAGGCGGAAATTGTCGTTGACGAAGAAGTTCGCCAGGATGGATTCCGGGTTCAGGCCGATGGCCTTGAGCAGGATCGTGACCGGCATCTTGCGGCGGCGGTCCACACGGAAATACAGGATGTCCTTCGGGTCGAACTCGAAGTCGAGCCAGGAACCGCGGTAGGGAATGATGCGCGCCGAGAACAGCAGCTTGCCCGAGCTGTGCGTCTTGCCCTTGTCGTGCTCGAAGAACACGCCGGGCGAGCGGTGCAACTGGGACACGATCACGCGCTCGGTGCCATTGATGATGAACGAGCCCTTGTCGGTCATGAGCGGCACTTCGCCCATGTAGACCTCTTGCTCCTTCACTTCCTTGACCACCTTGGACTGCGACGTCGAGGACTCGCGGTCATAGATGATCAGCTGCACCTTGGCCCGCACGGCCGACGCGAACGTCAGGCCACGCGTCTGGCACTCGCGCACGTCGAAGGCGGGCTTGGCCAGGTTGTACTCGATGAATTTCATCTCCACGAAACCGTTGTGGGAGACGATAGGAAAGGCAGCGTCGAATGCAGCCTGAAGGCCTTCGATGGTTCTTTTCTGGGGTGCTTTATCAGCCTGCAGGAAAGCGGTGTATGCGTCCTTCTGCATCTGCAGCAGATAAGGAACTTCGAGCACGCTATCGCGGGTGCCGAAGCTTTTGCGAATTCGCTTGCGTTCGGTGTAGGAATAGGCCATGAGATCTCCGGGCAAAGACATGAGTCCTGGGTCTTCGACGACTGACCCGCAAGGAGCGGTGTCCTTACGGGCTTGGCGGTTGGCCACTACCAACCATGGCGGACGGTGATGCATTGCACATCACCCGAACCAAGGCGTCTTCTGCTGTCGGGGTTGTCAGAAGACACTCGAAAGACTCGTGGAAGACGAGGCTTGCGGGTGCGCTCTGAAAGCACCAAAGGCTGGAGGCCCTTTGAGGAGCACTCCAGCCCTTGAACGAGACCGAATTACTTGAGTTCGGCCTTGGCGCCGGCTTCCACCAGCTTCTTGACGGCAGCTTCGGCGTCGGCCTTGGCAATGCCTTCCTTGACGTTCTTGGGAGCGCCGTCCACCAGGTCCTTGGCTTCCTTGAGGCCCAGGCCGGTGATTTCGCGCACTGCCTTGATGACAGACACCTTGTTGGCGCCGGCTTCCGTCAGCACCACGTTGAATTCCGTCTTTTCTTCAGCAGCAGCAGCGCCAGCACCGCCACCAGCGGCAGCAGGAGCAGCCATGGCTGCAGCGCTCACGCCAAACTTCTCTTCAATGGCCTTCACCAGGTCATTGAGTTCCAGGACCGTCATGCTGTCCAGCGCGGTCAAGAATGCGTCTTTATCGAATGCCATTTTGATTTCCTAACAATTGTGTTGGTTGACTGCCCGGCTATCAAGCCGCGGCAGGTTCGGCGGCCGGTGCGGCTGCGCCTTCGCCTTTTTTCGCCGCCAGTGCGCCCAGCACAACGGCCGTACGCGACATGGGGGACATAAGCAAGCCACAAATCTGAGCCAGCAGCACTTCCTTGGAAGGAATGTTGGCCAGTTGCTTAACGCCGTTGACATCCAGGGCCTTGCCACCGAAAGCGCCACCACGAATCACCAGCTTGTCGTTGGTTTTCGCGAAATCGGCCACCACCTTGGCGGCGGCCACAGCGTCTTCGGAGAAGCCATAGATCAGCGGACCGGTCATCTGGTCAGCCACCACGTCAAACGCGCTGCCAGCTACAGCACGGCGAGCCAGGGTGTTCTTCAGAACACTCAGGTTCACGCCCTTGCTGCGAGCTTCCACACGCAGTTTGGTCATGTCGGCGACCGTGATGCCGCGGTACTCCGCGATCACAAGCGTTTGAGCTTTAGCGGCGAGGCTGGTCACTTCACTGATGACCGCTTCTTTCTCACTGCGATTAAGACTCAAGGTCTACTCCTTAAATTGCACATTCAGGCTTGCACCCTCCTGCGCGCTCTTGTTGCAGCGACCAACTGTTTCGGAACGGATTCCATCTGCAGCGGGATCGCCATCTGCGTTGGCCCCAGGGGGATTAAGTGCGAACTTGCACACCAACGGTCTTGGATGGCCTGAAGGCAGCTTGAATGCCAGCTTCAGCCCACCACATCGGCCCCTTTGACAGGTCCGAAGATTTCTTTTCGCAATTACGCTGCGATGGATTGCGTATCCACGCGGACGCCCAGACCCATCGTGGAAGACACGGCGACCTTGCGCAGGTACAGACCCTTGCTCGAAGCAGGCTTGGCCTTGTTCAGTGCATCGATCAGCGCAGCCAGATTGCCTTGCAGCTTCTCGTTGTCGAACGAGCGGCGGCCAATCGTGCTGTGCACGATACCGGCCTTGTCCACGCGGAACTGCACTTGACCAGCCTTGGCGTTCTTCACGGCCGTGGCAACGTCAGGCGTCACTGTGCCCACCTTGGGGTTGGGCATCAGGCCACGCGGGCCCAGGATCTGGCCCAGCGTACCCACGACGCGCATCGCGTCAGGGGCAGCAATCACCACGTCGAAAGGCATGTCGCCAGCCTTGACCATGGCGGCCAGGTCGTCCATGCCGACGATGTCGGCACCCGCGGCCTTGGCTTCTTCAGCCTTGGCACCCTGGGCGAACACGGCGACGCGCGTCGTCTTGCCGGTACCGTTGGGCAGCACCACGGCGCCACGCACCACTTGGTCGGACTTCTTGGCATCAATGCCGAGCTGCACAGCCACGTCGATGGATTCATCGAACTTGGCGGTGGCGGCTTCCTTCACCAGGGCCACTGCATCCGCAAAGGCGTACAGCTTCGTGCTGTCAACCTTGCCCTGCAGGGCTTTTTGCTTTTTCGTCAACTTGGCCATTTACAAACCCTCCACCGTCACGCCCATCGAGCGTGCGGAACCAGCCAGCGTACGGACAGCAGCGTCAACATTCGCGGCATTCATGTCCTTCATCTTGGTCTTGGCGATTTCTTCGAGCTGTTCGCGCGTGATCTTGCCGACCTTGATCTTCAGCGCATTGGCCGAACCCTTTTCGAGCTTGATGGCCTTCTTGATCAGAGTCGTCGCAGGCGGCGTCTTGATGATGAAGGTAAAGCTCTTGTCTGCGAAAGCCGTGATGACCACGGGCAATGGCAGGCCTGGCTCCACACCTTGGGTCTGCGCATTGAATGCCTTGCAGAACTCCATGATGTTGAGGCCACGCTGACCCAGTGCCGGGCCGATGGGTGGGGATGGATTGGCCTTACCAGCTGGGACTTGCAGCTTGATAAAACCGACGATTTTTTTCGCCATGTTTTACTCCTTACGGGTCATAACGCCTGCGCTGCACCATGCAGCAACCGGCTCCCCGGGGTTAACGACTCGCTATCACGATGTTCGCACCGAGCCGAAAAGCGCGACATCCAATTGCTTGCCCTGGCGTGCCAGGGCGATCAGGGTTTTTATCGAAGACGTTCTTACGTCTTTTCGACCTGACCGAATTCCAGCTCGACCGGCGTGGAGCGGCCGAAGATCATCACGGAGACGCGCACGCGGCTCTTTTCGTAATTGACTTCTTCGACGGAGCCATTGAAATCCGTGAACGGACCTTCCTTGACGCGAACCAGTTCGCCCACCATGAATTCGATCTTGTGACGCGGCTTGTCCGTGCCTTCCTGCATCTGGCTGACGATCTTCTGGACTTCCTCTTCGGAAATAGGGGCGGGGCGGTTCTTGGCCCCCCCCACGAAACCGGTCACCTTGTTGGTGTGCTTCACCAAGTGCCAGGTATCGTCGTCCATCACCATCTCGACGAATACATAGCCAGGGAACAAGCGACGCTCCGTCGTCTTGCGCTGGCCGTTTTTCATCTCCACCACTTCTTCGGTCGGCACCAGAATGCGACCGAACTTGTCTTGCATGCCAGAGCGACCAATGCGTTCCTGGATATTGCGCTCCACCGCCTTTTCCATGCCCGAATAGGCATGGACGATGTACCAGCGCAGATCCGGATTTGCCGAAGCAGAAGCGCCTGCAGGAGCTTCTGCTCCAGTGATTTCCGCAGCGGTCGTCATGACTTTCTCCAACCCAAAACCAAGTCGTACAAGACCCATTCCAGCGTCTTGTCCGTGAACCACAGGAAAAGCGCCATGATCACGACGAAGGCAAACACATACGCCGTCATCTGCAAGGTTTCCTTGCGGGTAGGCCAGACGACCTTTTTCACCTCGCGCCATGCATCCTTTGCGAAGGCAACGAACTGACGGCCAGACTCCGACACCAGGAACACGCCCGCAGCCGCCACCAGACCGACGATCAGCGCAGCCCATTGGACGAGAGCACCCTGCTTGCTCAGCAAATAAAAGCCCGCAACCGAGGCGATGACCAAAGCCACCACCGCTGCGAGCTTGGCCTTGTCTGCGCCTGTATTGACAGTTTCAACCTGTGAAGTGGCCATCTTTGAGTATTTCCTGCTTCCGATTCACGGCATCACTTAAGACACCGAAGCCCGCCAGGGCCTGGCGGGCTTGTTCTGAGCCACATTCAAGTGGCAGGGGCAGTAGGAATCGAACCTACAACCTTCGGTTTTGGAGACCGACGCTCTGCCAATTGAGCTATACCCCTGTATACCTTTGCCAGTTAAGCAATGATCTTGGCCACGACGCCAGCGCCGACCGTACGGCCGCCTTCGCGGATGGCGAAGCGCAGGCCTTCTTCCATGGCGATGGGGTTGATCAGCTTGACGGTGATCGACACGTTGTCGCCA
>NZ_JAHUWZ010000009.1 GCF_019218755.1 Acidovorax sp. sif1233
CAATTACATCGAGATGTTTTACAACCCTAAGCGACGCCACGGCACTGCCGGAGATACTTCACCGGTAGAGTTCGAAAGACGCCATTTCCAACGGCTTAAAAGTGTCTAGGGAATCCGGGGCGATTCAGACAGGGATCGACGGTGTCAGCGAAAACGGTCTCTTTAGAGGGCAGGTGAGGCGGGGTCTCCACTGCGCGCTGTGGGTGGCACTAAAAGGCTGCTGAAATACTGGTTTGTCCATCGGCTGCCAAGAACATCGACCGCTCAAAACGGGCTACAAGCGATTTTTTCGAACCTGGCAAGGGGTGAGGCACCCTCAAAGTTTTCATTTTTCGAGTCCTCCGACAGTATTTCATCAGCCTGCTAAACACCTGTTGTAGCCAGAACGCACTGCTGCGCATGAGTGAGGCCAGTAGAGCAAGACAACCAGAAATGGGCAACTGAACAGGCTACACAAAGCCTTGTTGGGACGGGATGAGACCACTTGGCCTTCCAGAACACTATCAGCAGATTTTCTGATTAATGCGTATCCCCAGTTGATTCGTCATTTAGGTTTCCACCACCCAGCTGTCGAGTAACCCGAATACAACCGGCAAGCTATCTGCATACGTAGCGCTATAGCCATCCATCACAATTGTTCGATCGACATGCTGAAGTTCTTTCTTAATGAGCTCCCTATGTTCAACCCAGAAAGCTATCAGACGAGTTTTTGGAAATATTTTTGTAATTTCCGCCGTGAGTGATTCAACACTCGGATAACCCAAACTTCTATATCTAGAAACTCGAATAGCACGCAAGCAGAAATCACCAAATTCCTGAGCATTTTTTCGATCAATAATCGGACTAAAGCAAAATCCAAGAACATACTCTTGCATTGCAATATTAATGCCACCACAATCCTCAGATCCGGACTCATCATAAACACCACAACCGATTCCAAGACCACCTGTGCGGCTGTTGTTAGTCAACTGATAAATAACGAAGCCTTTGATATCAGAGCGCGCCTGTTCTAAGTCGAATCCTTCGCCCTTCATTCCAGATTCTTCTTCAAACGCAGCCTCCCCAAAAATATCCTTAGCACTCAACCCATTAACGGCATCAAAAAAATTAACCGCCTTATCGACATACTCGCTTCGAAAGCGCTTAAATATTTCTTGCGAAATACGACGCATGGAACTGAGAGAGAGCGCCACAACTTCGCCATCGCCACTAGCATTCGGATCTTCATATCGGAGCAAAGCCGTGAAGATATTATGAGTCTGACCACCGCGATCCATACTGCAGGTCAACCTGAACGACATCACATCGTTCCAACCTAAAACGCCGTTTGATGGAGATAACAGTTGATCAATAATCGATTGAGGAAATTTGTCTTTTTTTCCGAAAATTCGCTCAGCTATTTCTACTACTTCGGCAACTGCACTCGATCTCGCGCCCTGATCTTCTCCAAAACCGGCCCTATCTAACAGTTGTACTAATGCATATATCAAACGCGATCTGAGTCCGCGATCATCACTTCTACTGGATGAAAATTTGGGCAAGCATGCAATCAATTTACTAATTGACGCACTGACTGAAGCTTTGTCCAGACGATATGCGTTGTTAATAAGAATTCGCCAAAATTGATCCTGAGGCATTTCACCGTTTGCGAGAGCGAACTCCTTCATCGACAAAATCTCATCGATGCTCTTACGCCGGTGTAATACCTCGTCTACAGCCTCTTTATAGAATTTATAAGTCTCAATAGCCAATGGCACCTGGAATCGAACTATGAATTTCAAATATTTTTCCAAATTGCGACCTTGTCCATTGAAGCATGCACGCGAACGAGTAACACCTTCATCGAATTGATCGTTTCGAGTGAAAGAAATAGTAGAAACATCGAACAATTGACGCAACAGAAAAGCGGCAACCGAATCTGAATATTTAATCACCTCCTCAAGCCCTTCTGAATTCTCAATATTGATATTATTATTATTATTACTTGGACGTACAGAAAACGATCCGATTCTATTCTCTGTTTCCTCAAGGTAGATCTTTCGAAAGATTTTTGGATAATACAAGTTCAACAGAATTAAATGAATCAGATCGCAAATGTGAAAATCACTGCCTCCAAGGTTCGCCCGCTCGATCTGCAATAGAAGAGTTAAATTCACAAACCGTTTTACTTTGCGGAGATCACCGAGCAACGGGGCGTAGCTGGGGGCGTTCTTACCACTAACCATCTTCGCAACTTCCGACATGATCAATGACAACTTGTCTAGTGCGTCGGCCGGAATAGTCTGGAAACGCTCCGAATCGCGCTTCCAATCGGTTTTCAAGAACCGTTCGATAGCAGAACCATCTACAAAAAGACTCAATTTAACGGTTATAAATTTCTCCAAAAATTCACGCGCGCGTGCGCCCTCATCTTTACCTGCAATCAGCATCTCTGTGTCATAGCACAAGATGTAAGTCGCACGACTGAGATTGAACGTCCGCCGCACAGTAAACAGAACGTTATTAACTAATTTTTGGTCAAGCCGATCCAAATCATCGATGATTATTATCAAACGCTTTTTTACCTGCTTAAGGACATTATCAATATCCTCAAGGAGTTCATCCATCGTTTCTGTAGATGGTTCAAACGTAAGCTTCAACCCAAAAAAAGATAAATCAGTCTTTCCTTTGACCATCCGCGAGTAGCGAGTCGCCACTGGAGCAAATTCAGGTGTAAAAACTTTTTGTCGTATGCCGCTACAGAGCTCTCGAACAAATCGTTCCACCAAATCTGGGTCGGAGGCATAGCGCAATGGCTGAAACTTTATGACGATGACGGAACGATCTTCGCTCCAGCGCTGTTCTGCCAACTTCAGAAAACTGGTCTTGCCCACCCCCCACGGAGCATCAACACCAAAAACAAGTCCGGAATGTGCACCACTAGCAAGAACAGTCTCAGCGAATTGCTGAGCCTGGGGCCCAACCCCCAGGACATCCTCGGCAGAGCCTTCGATCTCAACATCGAGAAAAAAAGTGAGCTGTGCCTGGTCATCTCCTGATCGGGAAGCTAGCCCGCGGAGCAGTGATGCGCTCAATAGAACGAGTACTGCACACAGGACTGCTGGTGCGTATAAATCGTCCGCACCGGCAATTGCCGCGTGAAAACCTGCCAGCATCGGAGCCAATAACTGATTGGATAAAACACCGATCCCGAAAAGTAGGAATAGATCGATGCGCTGGCTCGCAATGATCCTCTTGGCAGTCGCAGGTACTTGACGAAAGCACGCATACGCCACAAGTATCAGGGCCCCACCGACAGTGATCACAATGGAGTTCGCTTGGCAGCTGTAACTGGCGACCACCACACCAAACGCTTCGCTTCCGACGTAGGCAACCCTGAAAATCTCGGCTAATAGGAAGCCCAAAAGAATAGATTTTGCAAAAACGGAGAACTCAGGCGTTCGGATGGGCAAGCTTTTAGTCAAAAAATTTACTCCTGAAAGGTTCCAACACGTTACAACTGATGGTATCGGCTACAGATGCCGACACCATTCTCCAGCGGTGGGAACCTTCCGCAAAACAGAAAAAGGGAACGATTGCACGCTCCTCGGCAGCGTCAGTCTGTGCAAACAGTGAATGTGCTATACGAGCTAAGAAATTCGCACGGCGCTTGTGATCTTGAGCAGCGATGGCTTGATCGCTGAACAACTTTTGAGCATCACGATGACGGAAGTTGGCTCATCACTCCCGCGCATTTTCGAGACAGGCTGCATGCATAGCCCTTGGCCGACCCGCGATGCATGCTCACCGTCATGCGCCTCCCTGTCCTGTGCAAACCCGCTTTGCGCGAGAGTCGCAGGATTAGATGACTTCTATGTTGAAACAGCACCTCGCAGTTCATCAAGATAGTCAGCCCATCGCTGCATCATTCGCGCGCGGTGAGCCATGTACTGCGTACGGTTGTAAGCGCGGCCATTGGCATCTCTTACGGCGTGAGCCAATTGAGCCTCAATCACCAACGGATCAACATCCAACCGCTCTGCCAGCATCGTGCGAGCCGTCGCGCGAAAGCCGTGCCATGTTTGCACTTCTGGCGTGTAGCCCATGGAAATCAGGGCGGTGCGTACTGAATTCTCAGAAATAGAGCGTTCATGGTTCCGCTCACCCGGAAACACCAGCTTGCTGCGGCCGGTCAAAACGTGCAGTTCGCCAAGAATAGCCACAGCCTGAGTCGGCAGAGGCACGAGGTGTGGCTCCCCGTGCTCTTTACCATCCTTGCCCCGCTTCATGCGAGCGGCAGGGATCGTCCAAAGCGCTGCTTTAAGATCAATTTCCGCCCAGGCCGCAGCCCGCAGCTCCCCCGGCCGCTGAAACAGCAAGGGCGCAAGCTGCAATGCAGTTCGCACGATTGGCCCGCCCCGGTAAGCCTGAATAGCGCGCAGCAACGTTCCAAACTGGACAGGATCAGTGATCGCAGCGAAGTGCCGTCCCCTGTAAGGCGAGAGTGCGCCCTTGAGGTCACCAGTGATATCCCGCCCCACGCGGCCCGTAGCGACGCCATAGCGCCACACCTGTCGCGCGAGCATGAGCCCACGGTCTGCCGTTTCTATCGCGCCGCGTTCTTCGATCTTGCGCAAGGCGGCCAGCAACTCCATGGGGGAGATATCGACCATGCGCCGTTCCCCAAGCCAGGGGAACAGATCGCGCTCGAACTGTCGAAGGGCTCTCGTAGCGTGGCCTTCGCTCCATATGGGAATTTGCTTGGTGTGCCACTCCAGGGCCACCATCTGAAAGGAATCGCCCTCGGGGTTCATTGCCTTGAGCTTTTCCACCTTGCGAGCCTGAACCGGGTCAACCCCGGTGGCCTTCTGTTGTTTTGCAGCATCCCTCGCCCTGCGAGCAGCCGTAAGGGAAACCATGGGGTAGCTGCCCAGCGCCAACTGCTTTTCCTTGTTGTTGATCCGGTACTTGAGAAACCAGCGCTTGGAACCGTTCGGGCTTACCTGCAGATAGAGCCCGGCCGAATCACTGAAACGGGCTTGCTTGCGCTCAGGGGGACAAATTGCGTTGCGGCACTCAAGGTCTGTCAGCATGGGGGTACAAAACGATGGATAACAGTAAGCGGTGGGGGTACAGATTCCCCTATGGCGAACCCCCTTCTACAGAGGGAAGTGGGGGTACAAAACACCGATTTCACCAGATTTCTCTGGTTGTACCCCCATTTGTACCCCCAGTTTGCGTTGGCTGGGGATGGACAAGCCTGGACGGCCATGGACGCTAAGTCCTTGATTTACCAAAGAAAAAGGGCGTCCACTGGATTAGTGTGGACGCCCTTGGACGGGTGTATGGTGGAGCTGGCGGGAATTGAACCCGCGTCCGCCCCAGTAACCATGCCGCCTGCCGGAGCGTGGTGTGAAATCGGTGTGATTTACGAGGACTCGCCACACACCATCAGACACTGCAAATTGTGAAGAATTGCAACTGAACAACGCTGGAGTTCGGGGTGAAATCACCTGCATAGCAGCCCAAAACATCGTAGATCGCCCACCCTACCGCCCAGGCATGGCAGACATCCATCGCCGCGCAACCAACTCATTTCGTGCCCGCTGGCGCCCACGGTGCAGCGCAACCGCAGAAGCCGGTCCTGACCAGGGCGCCGCACACCGAGAACATGATGTAGCCAGTGCGTCGCCAGCATCGCGGGCAGGAAGACAGGATCTGGAGTAGGCGTTCCATCACCAATCGCGCGTCATCCGTCGTCAGTCCTTGTGGCCGGCACACTTGCCATTGGCCTTGCGGTAGCCTGGGCCGCCACGCGAGCCGCAGCCACCTCGACCGCCTCCCCCGGTTGTGTGCGACCTGGAGCCACCACTACGGCGTCCCCGGGCTTGGGCCTCATTGGCGACCAACCCTGCGAGACCGGCAAGCAGCGCTGCACCGAAGAGACGGCGCTTCATTGCTTAGTGCCTTCTTTGCCAGTGTATGGATTCACATTTCCCTTGTGACTCCAATTATTGGACTTGGTGCTGTCTGGGTTCGTCGCACGATGCGGCGGGACATAGGTGCCGTTCTTGGTTGTGTGCCCTGCAACACTGTGGCTACCGCCAGAACTGTGCCCTCCGCTTCCTCCCTTTGCTACAGCCAGTGTGCAAGCGGCCAACGCCGCGACCAGGATCAGTGCCTTTTTCATATTGTCATTCCCTCCGCGCAAACAATAGCGCACTGAAATGGTGCACAAAGCAAAGCTATCGCACAAGGGAATTTTCGCCAACTTGAGCGCAATGGATTGCGACAGATCAAGAGAGGCCCTTGCCCGTCCTGCCCCATGCAAACATGGTCTCTTCCCGCTCACCCCACTCAGACGTTACCCCGGCCACATCCACGGGGCCCCAGGGGCGGCCATCGATTCGCAGGAACCGCCACCATTCACATGTGCGCTCCGACCAGGATGACGCACATCGTATTCCCAATGCGGCCACGGCATCGGCATCACGGAAATCACCGCGGACGGTCAGCCTTTGATCGCACCATGCAGCGACATCAGTCGCTGCGCGATGCCGTCGGGGTCGATTCGCATGTTGCTCATGGGGATAGTGCCCGCGCAAACGTGCTCATACCAGACGTGATACCCGGATAGATCCGGCATCGGCTGACCAGCGCACTGGCGGATGGCGGCAGCTATGCCAGGGGCGCCAAATTCGCCCAGCTCCTCACGGCCGTCAAATACTTGGGCCCGGTAGTTCCCGGGTTCGATCTTGTCGATGCGCAGGGTCAGAATCATCAGCAGTCACAGGATCAGGAAACGGCACAGCCACGGCGTGAAATGCGGTCCAGAACCACAGCCCGGTCTTCTTGCGAGGGCTGCTCTTGAGTCGGTAGGAGATCCGCACTTTGCCGAAATCAGAAGTATCTACTACGGCAGAAAGCTCGGGCGGCTGGCCCTCGCATGCGACAGGCAGCAGCTTTAAACAAGCCGAGATGTCATCTCCCCTGATCTTGACCAAAATCCCTCTGTCCACACCGAACTCGATCATTTCAGCCTGCTTTCTGGTGGCAGCGCAACGGTGGCCACGCCCAGGGGTTGCCGTGGCGCGATCCAGTGCACCCACAGGCCTTTAAGCCAGGCCAGCGCGCACACGACGGCCACCACGGCCACACCCCACTGGCCGCTATCCCACACCGCCCAGAACCAGAACGGCTGGCTCATCAGACCGACGATGCAGGCCCAGCGCTGAAAGCGCAAACTACGGCTCTGCGATAACCAGATCGCAGTCGGGCCCAACAGGGCTATAGCGGTTTGGACGATCTGATCGGACGGCATTTCCTGATTGTGCACTACTGTTTAAAAACCCAGCTCGATCAAAATCACTCCCCTAGAGAATGAACTGGACCGCACGGAGCCACTTTTGCACGCTCCTCTTGAGCCCGCCGCCTACCTGGGCCTGAACTCTGGCACTCACGTCGCCCGGCACTGGCGCGTGCGTGGACAGTATCTCGTTGGCTCGCTCGTCGGCCCGTGCGTCACGCTGGCCGCCGCGTGCGGGTGCTGCGTCGCGGGCTCGCTGATTTGCTAACCCGCGCAGGTCGTCCACGGAGTCGCTGCAGGCGCTGCCTCATGGACGCAGTCTCGCAAAGAATGTACCGAGTGACGAGACCCGGTCGGAAGGGCATCACCCGTCGCTTCGACGGAAGAAAAAACTTTCCCTCCTGCGGCGATTGCCCAATAATTTGTCGCAGGAGCGGATACCCGTCTGCCTCCGCCATAACAAATCATAGACTTGGGGGGGAATTACATGCGATACCTAAAACCATTATCCTATGCGATTATTGTTTGGACGCTTTTTTTCGCAAACATCGCAGCAGCTCAACCTGCCAACTTCAAACCAAATGGCTGTGGTTCAGGCTGGAATGTTTACTTAGTCCCTGACTCCATTCCATTGCTTAGCTGCAACTTTGCCAATTCATGCAATGATCACGACGCATGCTATTCAAAATGCATTAATTCAACTGAGGGAGATTGCGAATACAGAAAATGCAGAAAAGGAGGCGAGCTGTATGGCAATACGATCTGCTTCAGCGAAAATAAGTTCAACATACTAGAGGGAAAAGCAATTAATCGACGCCAAGCTTGCGATGATAATTTTTATACATCCATGCGCCAAGCAAACAAAGGAAAATGGGCATGTGAAGCCCTAGCAATTGTTTATCAAAAGGCGGTTAAGGATTTTGGACTTGATGCATTTATTGGAATGGGAGGTTTTTTAAAGATCACCGCATTGCAACAGCCCGAAAGCGAATACAACAAAGCTATCGCAGATTTTTTCAAAAAATCTTCGGAGCGAGATTTCCAAGAATTTGTCAAAAATTATGATGCAGGCAAGCCCTCTGTCAACCTTTGCGGAAAACTAAAATTCTCTGAAAATGAAGGCCTTACCAACGTAGACTCGGAGGATCAAGATGCATGCAAAAAATAACATTTTCCATCTGATAACATTGTGGCTAGCGATACTCTTTGCTGGAGTCACAATTTCGACGCAATCTCATGCGCAAAATTTGGAAGAGCAGATGTGGAAGCAGCGTGAACTTGTACACGGCCTTTGCAAAGACTCTATTAGAAAAGCGCTAACTTTACTTCGCCCACATCTCTCCGACCATCCAAAACTTCAAAACGACGAGAATCTTGTGGTTTTTGTGGAATGGATAAATTTTAACGCATACGCACAATACTCTCACCAAAGAATCTTTATTACAAGCGCATTTTGCGAATATACCTTTTTGTTAATGCGAGCTCAACTACTTGCACATCACTATGACATGCCCGCAAGCGCATTAGTGGAATACACAGACTATCTCGGACAGAAAATTCGCCACGGAGAACGAGAGGTCAAGAGAGGCGAACTATTCAAACACATCATAAATCCGTACGAAGTCTATTTCAATCTAGATTTATCGAAATTAAATCAAAAATCTCGAACTATAATTGATTCGGTAATTCAAGATGAAATGCCAAATTTTCTCCTTTCAGTTATTGGCCATGAATTGGGTCATTTAATAAAAAGCCATAAACCATATAGCGTAATTTCAAACAAAAAGGCTCGCGAGCAAGAGTACGAAGCAGACGAATTCGGCTACAACATCGTAACCAAAGCGTTAGGAGAAGCGCCCCATCCAGCATTATTTATAGGAGCATTACAATTATTTGGTGCCAGAGAAAAATTATCAGCTGCAAGCGGCGCAACCACCCACCCAAGACCTGAATGTCGACAGATTCGAATAATCAATTCATCAGGAATATTAAAGCAAATAGAAAATGATGAAAAGATGAGGCGGGATTTTGAAAAAAAATCTGATGTATCTTATGAAAAAACCGTTTGGGCAGTTAAAGAAGGTTTAAAGGCGTGCGCCGAGTAGGTGCGCTGTGGTGAAGTTACTCACCATGAGTCTGAGTCTTTGCCGTGCGACCAGGTTAGAGTAGGTTGTCTGCTCCACGCAGAAGTCTGGTGCCAACGAACACCCTGCGATTGATCCGGGACCCCCTCCCCAAAGGGCGCTGTGTGACGGTTGATATCTCTTCGCCTAGAGTCAATCCTGAGGACGTCCATCCCGCCCCCCAAGTTTCACTGGCCAGGCTTCCCGATGGGTTCGGACATCACTTGCGTGCCCATCAGCTTTTTCGACCATCCCTCCATACGCGGCGCGGCAGTCGTTGAATACGGCTCCGAGGGCAGTGGCGTACTCAAGGACGGCGGCGGGGGGAGCTGCAGCGAGTCGGCGGGCGGCTTCGGCGGATTGGTCCCGCAGGCCGTCAGAGACAAGGCGCAGATGGTCAATTTCAGTGCGCAATAGCGTTTCACGGGTACGGGCAGCATTCAGGGACTCCTGGTAGGTGGTGGTGATGGCGCGCTCCTCGGCGCGGGCTTCCTTGACGGCCTCGAGCTTTTCGCCCGCGGCCTGCACCTTGGCGCCGGCCATTTCCAGCCGGACATTGGCCACGGCGGCATCCATGCGCGCGTCCTGGTAGAACCAGGCGGCCAGGGCCGCGACGATGGCGGCGATCAGATGGGTGTAGATCACTGACTTCTCCCGTTGAGCCAGTCGCGCAGCGCACTGCGACGCCACTTCCCGCGCACGCGCAGGCAGACTTCCCACACGATGAACAACAAGGTGCCGGCCCACTTCAGGGCCCAGTCCCTCACCGCGCACCCCCGGTGTTCCAGCGCACGGTGCCTTCGATGCATAGCTGGTATTCCTTCCAGCGGCGGTTGAAGAGGCCCTGGCTGTAGGCGCCCCCGGCCCTCACCCACTGCAGCATGGCCAGGCATGCCCCGCCCTCGTCGCCCGCGTTGAAGCGGCGCACCAGGGTGGACTTGCGGCCGGACTTGAGCCAGCACCAGCCATCGGCCTTGCCCGGAGCGCCCAGGCCGGTGTTCACGGCCATGAGCGTCCAGCCGTCGTACTGGCCCTGCGTGGGCTCCCGGTCCAGGCAATCGAGCACGCCCTGGCCGAAAACCTCTGTGTGGCGCTTGAGCGTGGCGCGCGCCTCGGGCTCGGTGACCGCCTTGCCGGGCACCACGCCATGGGTGTTGCCGTAGCCGTCGGTCCACACCCCTGCGATGTCCTTGTACGGGAGGGCCATGAAGCCCTCCAAGGCCATCAGCAGCACAAACGCCCCGGCGCTCAGCGAGCGGCGGGGGTTGTCGCGGATGTATTGGCCGACCGTCACTCGTCGGCTCCCAGCGCGCCCAGGTCGGTTTCCACGGGCCGGCCGCGGCGACGGTCTTCCTGGCGCTCTTGATCGCGGCGCGCGTCGCGGCGCCACTTCCACACGAGGTAGCTGGCCTGCAGGGCGACGAACGCGATAGAAGCCAACACCAGCCAGTCGCTGAGCGGCAATCCCGCCATCCGGGCCCCGCCGGCTGCAGCCGCCCCGGGCGTGGCCTGATACGCGGCCGTGGCCAGGTCGTGCTTTTGCTCAGCGCTCAAATGCTGGTGGATGCCCAGCAGGGCGAGCAGGGTTGCGAGACGTTTGTTCATGAGCCCGGATGATTCCGGGCAATGCCAAGAAGGCCCAACCCTATACCGGGGGCGATTCGGGCGGAACGCTGGATTCGCTCGGCCACCCTGCGAGAACGTCGATCAGCTGCAGGGCCTGCGCATCCTCGCCCGCCGCATCAATCAGGTCCTCGATGCGCTGGCGCGCACCCGTGAGTGCCCCGTGGATGGCGCGGTAGGCGTCGTCCTTCGCTGCGATGCGCTGGGCAAGCACCAGGCGGTCGATGCCGCGCGCGGCGGCCGCACCGTCGATCCACGGAGTGAGCGCATGCGCATCGGCAAGCAGCGCACGCGCCTCCGAGGTCTGCACATGCCAGCTCTCGCGCTCGCTGGGCGGGTAGCCGGCCGCGATCACTTGCATGCGGCGCTCGTACTCGGAGGAAAGGGCAGCCAGCAGGTCCGCGCGGATCTGCGATGCGTTGGCGGGTGCCGGCGGCGTGTAGTCGGCCTCGCACTGCGCGATCAGCGCTGCATGCTCTGCAGCATCAGCGCCGAGGTCCGTCCGCAGCTCGTTCATTTGCGAAGCGTCGTAAGCGTGGCACTTCACAACGTCGCCGTTTTCATCGACCCATGTGGCTTCGATGGCAGGGGCGTTCTCATAGCGGATCAATTGCTTGAGGATCACGAGGTAGCCCCTTTCAGCACACGAAAATTGATGGTCAGGGCATCGGACAGCCCCGAGATCGTGGTGTTCTCGATGTAGACCGGGACGGAGCCCGTCGATGGCACACCGGTGCGCACCTTGTAGTTCTGCGGGCTGCTGCACCACACATCCACTCCGTCATCCGTCCCGATCAGCGAGTTGTTGAACGTGAAGGCAACGGAGGTGCCGCCAGGCAGCGATGCGTTGTGCGTCGTGATCCTGCCGCAGGGCTTGTTGAGCGTGACCGCCGTGGACTTGTTGGTGGGTTGCGTGACCGTGCCACCCGCCCCCGTCCCATATCCCAGCAATTGCGGAGTGCTCAGCTGCGCGCCCGCCGGGGTGACATTGAAATCCACGAGCGCCGCACCGACCAAAGTGTTGGCGGCGACAGATGGGTAGTTGCGTATGTAAACGCCACCGGAGCCGGCCTGGACTTCTGTTGATGCAGCCGCCCCTATGCTCGTTCTCCCGCCGGCCGCGAAGTAATAGTTGGCGCAGATACCAATGGTCTTGTTTGTGTCATGGCTCCACAAGGAGCTCCATGCTGTCACGAACTGGATAGGCGTCTTGTCGGTGTCCCAAGCCGAGGCCGCGCCACCGATGCTGAACTTGCCGGTCGTGCTGATCGTGAAGCGCGAGGTGTTGCTCGTGAGGAACGACAAAGGGAGGTAACTTCCGGTGCCGATCTGACCTGAGCGGACCAACGCCTCCGTTGCGCCGATCTCGAGGCGAATCAGGCTTGCGTTGTTCGGGTCTGAAGCGTTGTACGCGCGCCAGCCCGCTGTGGTCCCGGTGCCCGACGGCATCACGGCCACGTCGGTCACCGCGTTCGCCGCGGATGTCTGGAACACGAGGCGGTTGCCCGCCGTCGCGTTCGAGAAATCCCCGATGAAGCGGCGAGCCAGCCCATCGACAACGATGTTGCCTTCGATGCTGGCGCTGGTCCGCGACACAAAAAGCGATGCGATCCAAGCCTTCAAATTTGCGAAAGTCAGCTTCTTCAGGCCGTTGGTCGCTTCGCTGTCCACCAGGCCCAATTCGTCGGCATCCACCGGCGTGGTCTTGGCAGCGGCCGCGTGAATCTGCGGCGCTACGACTGCGTCGTCTTCCCGCAGCATCGCCTTGTAGGCGCCAACAGCGGTGCCTACGGCTACCCGCGACTCATCCGAAATCAAATACGGCTCGCCCTGCGCGAGCGCGTTTGCGCCCGCCGCAGTATCCAGCTGCGCACGAGTCCCGCGTTTGAACCGGATGGCCGCCATGGTCAGAACGTTCCGCCGTCCACCACGTTGACTGCCAGGGTCACGAACCCATTGCCGGCATCCTTTGTCCAGCTCATGCTGGCGTTCATGCGCATGACGCCATCAGTGCCGTCCGTGCCCCAGAGATACCCGGACGTGCCGCCGGCCACCACGGCGACTTTTTCGTCGGTCGCACCCGTGGGGATGTTCAACGCGGTCTTGAACGCGTCGAACGTCATCTTCTTTTCTTTTTGGCCCCCAGATTCGCTGGCGTCGTGGATGATCAGCAGGTCGTCCGCACCGGACACGCTGGCAAGCGTGGCCAGGTCGTCAATGGCGGGCACCACGGGGAGCTTTGTCGTCGCGTCCGTGGCGACGTGCAGCGTACCGCGGTCGGTGGTGACCATCGGCTCGCCGGCGAGCATGCCCGTGCTGGGGAGGTTGGCCTTGAGGCCGCGTTTGATCTGGATGCGGGGCATGGTGGCTCCTTAGAAAAATGTTCCGCCGTCAATGACCTGCAACCCTAGGTTTGTGCGGGCTGCGGCCTTCTTGGTCTCGTCGTCAAACTCACTCAGGCGATTCACGACGAGCAATGCGCCGCCTGTGGCATCGCCGGGCGGGCCCGGCGGACCAGGAATACCCCGGGTAACAACGACCGTGGCCGGCTCCGGCTGCTGCACCACGACGGTTTCGCCTCCCGGCTGCGTGATGACCACCGAGCGTTCGCTGTGGATCACCACGGCCTCGCATTCCTGCGGCAGCACCACGGCGTTCATGGCTCCTGCCTCCACGGAAAGAGCAGCACAGGCAGTTCGTACTGCGGTTCTGCTTCGCCCGTCGGGCGAAAGACAGTCACGCGCGCCACACATTGGGTCCAGGCCGGCGCCACTTCACCGTACTGCAGGGCCAGCGTCTGGGCCTTCGTCATCTTCAGCCGCAGCCATGCGCCGTCGAGCAAGATGCCTCCTTCCTCCGTCGTCAGGGTGAAGATCACATCCAGCGGATTGCCGTCGCGCAGGAACTCGGCGATGGCTGTGCAGCCCGTGTAGTCCTCGCGCGTGGCGTCAGACGCGGGCGCAAGGGCACCGCTGCATACTTTCACCAGACGACCACAGTCCAGGCGCACCGGATAGGGGTATGTGACGCGCTCCAGCGAGAAATTGAAGGTCGTGCCCCGATAGATGGGGGCCGTCAGACTGGCGGGGGAGTTCATGCCCGCCAGTCTCCGTCCGGGCCGCACATTGGCGAAACCCTATACAGGGCGCATCAGGCTTGCTCCTTCGCCAATTCCCGCATCTGCTGGCGCAGCGCCTTCGGCGCGGTGTCGGCGATCCGCTGGGTGCGGTCCTTGCCCATTTCCCGCACCTTCTTCCACACGTCGGGCATCTTGACCACGATGGGCTGCTCCGGGTTATTCCGGTTCCAGTCTGCAAGGCGCTCGCGCACCCGCTCCAGTGCTGCCTCGTCCTTGTTGAACAGCGCCTGCGCCCACTGGGCCTTGATGTCGCTGCTGGTCTGGACGTAGAAGCTCTTGGACCGCTGCATGAAGGAATTCGACTCCTGCACCTCGGCCACGCTGCGCGGCTGGAAGCCGATGGCCTTGGCCACCGCCTCGTCCAGCGTGGTGTCGATCACCTTGTAGCCCTTGGTGTCCTTGTAGATTCCGCTCGTGGCCATGTCGATGCCCTTGGCCGCATTGCGCACGGCGGTGGGCGCAACCTCGAGCGCCGCGCCCCCCACATCCCCGGTCAGCGCCTTGCGCGCCGCGCCGAAGCCGCGCGCCACCAGGTCGCCTGCCGGACCGGCCACTTCCAGCAGATCCCGCTCCCGGTTCGGTTTGGTCAGGAACAGGCCGGTGCCCGGGATCAGGTTGCCCATCCCCAGGCGGCCCGACACGTCGATGGGCGCCCCGGGCAGGCCGGACACGCCCTGCTCCATGAAGGTTGCCAACTCCTTGCCCAGCGCGTCGCGCAGCACCTGCTTGCGCCACTGCTTGGTGCTCAGGTTGTAGCCCATGAGCTGGCCCACGCCGTCGATCAGGTCTTCCAGGTCTTCCATGAACGGCAAGCCGCCCGCGCCGCCCATCAGCATCAACATGGCAACCGCCCAGCCGACGGCCCGGCGGCCCGCCGCGCGCTCGGGCGAGCCCGGTTCACCGGCGTTCCAGGTGCGCTGCATCAGCTCCAGGTAGGAGATGCTGTAGGTCTTGAAGGTCATGAGCGTGCCGCCCACGGCGCCCCGCCCCCACTTTGGCTTGTTGGCCTTGCTGTAGAGGAACTGGGTTTCGAGCACAGCGCGCCGGGCGAAGTCGGCCGGCCGGTCCAATCCCTTTTCCTTGGCCAGCCGGTACGCCGCGATGAACGTGCTGCGGCGATTGAACTGCTCGGCCAGGGCGAACGGCTGGCCCCATGCCACCTTCGCGCGTTCCCAGTGGTTCGCCGCCGTGGCGCGGGCATCGCCCAGCCGCGTGCCATCGCCGGTGCGCAGCGTGCCAGCGCCCCGAGCCTGCGCCATCAGCTGGTGGATTTCCTGCGGGCTCACCACGCCGTCGTCCTCGGCGTGCTGCAGCGCGGCGGCCAGGTCGGCCTCGTACCGGAAGCCCTTGGTGCCCATGTCCTTGAGTGCCCGGCCCATCTGTGTGCCTGCGGCGCGCATGCCGCCGAACTGGCTCAGCCACGGCAGCGTCACCGTGAAGGGCTGGGTGGTGTTCACGAAAGCGGACGCCAGCGAGCCGCCCAGGTACTGGGCGAACAGCATGCCGCGCACGGCCTGCCCCTCTTCCTGCGGATCGCGGATGTACCCCTGCAGGCCCACGGCCACGTCGCGCAGCTCGCCCTGCTCCTTGGGGATGTTGTTGATCGCGGTTTCCATCGTGCCCGCATTCAGCGCGCCCGCGCCCTGGCGGGCATTGGAATAGACAAACGAGGCCAGCACGCGGCCCACGTCCTCGGAATACCCGGCGATGCCCTTGCGGTGGATCAGGCGCTTGAGCGCGCTGTGGTTGTTCTTCGCCAGCTTCAGGTACTCCTGAAACGCCTTGTCCCGGGCATCACTGCCCTCGGCGCTCAGGCCCAGCATGTTCCCGAACATTTCCAGGCTCTCGGGCGTGATGCCCTGGAAGAGCTTGTAGGCTTCCTGGCTCATCGTGCCCGAGGTCACGGCGGCGCCCGGGAACGCGCTGGCCAGGCGCATCCGCATCTGGTTGGCCTCACGCATGGTCTCGAACATTCCGAAATACTGGCGCTCGCCCGCGGCATCCACCACGTCCACGGTGTACCGGCCAAAGCGCGACAGCGGTGCATAGCCCTCGGCCATCAGCTCCTTGGCGCGTTCGTAGCGGTCCACCACCTGGTTGTTCAGTGCCATCAGCCGGTCGGCCTGGTCAGGGTCGCCCCGGGCGTCATCCTGGAGCGTGCGGGTCAGCAGCTCCATCGCGTCGGCCAGGGTGGCCTGCTCGAGCACGGCGTCGCGCATCGGTGCGTACTGATCGCCCAGCGCGCGCAGCATGTCCGCCCGCGTGGTCACGTCGATAGAGCGGTCAATGGCGGCCCGCGCCTCCTGGTACAGGCTCACCTGCTGGTCCGTGAGGCCGAACATGCCCCTGAGCTCATCGCCCGTCCAAACCACCCCGGGCTTGAGCACCTTGCCCTCGAAACGGGAATTCACGCTCGCCTCGAACTGCGGCAGCGGCAGTCCGCGCCACATCTGCAGCACGCTGGGCTCGATCCGCCCGGCGGCCAGCATCAGCTGCGCCTTGTCGTCGGCCGACATGCTGGCGTACTTGGCCGTCAGGTCATCGGCCAGCACCGGCTTTCCGTCCACGTCGCGGCCCCACATCAGTGTGCCCTCGAACAGCGGCCGCGCCAGCGCCTTGTTGTCCTCCGCGCTGATGGGCTTCTTGGTCAGGTCGCGCCAGGAATCCACACGCGGCAGCAGGCGGGGCGCGAAGTCGGCGGCATCGTTCGCCAGCAGGGCCACGTCATCAATGAAGCGCTGCGCCGACTCGAACACAGGCTTGAACGCCGGCGCCCGCTCGCCCAGGTGGCGCATGGTGCCGACCGACTTGTCCCACAGCGACACCTTGCCGGGGTGGCTCAGCGCCTGCTGGATCTGGTCCAGGGCCGACGCTTTCATCTCCTGCAGCTTGCTGCGGCTGAACATGGTGTCGCCATCGTCCTCGGCGTTGCGCTGTTCGATCTCCTGCGCTAGACTGAGAACGTCCCCCGCAGAGCGGATGGAAGTCAGGTCAATGCCGTCGGCTTTGGCAGATGCGTCCACCCACACAGCTGCGGGGGATTTTTCGTTGAAGTCCACCGCCTCCACCGTGTAGAGCGGATTGGCATGATTGGCGTCCACCGTTTCCTTGACGGTGAGCTTCGCCATCAGCATGCGCCCATCCATATCCATGGGCACGAAGAAGCGGTGCACAGCCCGGACATTAGTGTTCCCGTCCCGGTCTTCCTTGCTCCACCCGAAGATCGCGCCTTGGTACAGGTGGTCGAGGTTTGCCACTGCGCGAGACTGGGCCTGGGCACTGGCCGACTTCTCCACCGCCTTGCGGCTGAGCATCTTGTCCAGCGTATTGCGCGACACATTGGCCTGCAGTCCCGTCGCCTCATTGGTGAGCGCCTTGCCCTGGAACTCCTGGGCTGCCACCCGCGCTTCCGTGAACGTGGATGCTTGGCGCAGCGGACTGTCATCCGCGCGAGAGAAGCCCGGGTCGCCACTCGTGCCGCCGCCGTCGCCGCCCCTTTCAACCCAGCCGCGCGCGGGCAGGATGTAGGCCTGGATGATGTCGTCGTCCGTCATCCGCAGATTGCGGAAGCCCGGCACATGGGCGCGCAGAAAGTTGCGGATCGCGGCCACGGCGCGCTGCACAAAATGCAGCCGGGGGTTCTTCTCCGCCATCTCCGCCAGCACTTCCTCGGCGGCCTCGCGCACGCTCAGCTCCCGCACGCCGCGCAGCCCGTACTCCTGGATCTTGGCCGCCACCTCGGCCTCGCGCATCGTGGCCACCTGGTTCAGAACCAGATCCAGCTCGCGCCCGAAATTGCCGCGCAGCCCGTGGTGGCCCAGCACCTCGTGGAACAACACGCGGGCGGCATCGGTGGGCGTGTTCAGCCGCGAGGCCATCAGGTAGGCCTTGCCACGGTAGTAGAAGCCCTCCGGCGCACCGCGCGCGCCGCCGCTGCGCTGGCGCAGATCGGCCCTGCGGGCAGCCTCCGGCACCCGTGGGTCTTGCATGTCGAAGGCCACCACCACCGCGGGCGCGTTCGGGCCCCATGCAGAGCGGATCGCATCCACCGTGGCGGACACGGAATCGACCGCCTGGCGCTGCGCCGCCTCCGAGTAGGCCGCCGGCCGCTGCACGACATTGAGGAACGCCTGGGCATCAAACTCAGCCGCGCCAGCCTCGCTCTCGGTTGCTTCCCGGCGGAATAGCGCCACGCCGCCGTCTTCGCCTTCGCGGGTCTGGATCACCTCCACCAGCCTGTCCAGCGACTGGTTGATTGCCGCGCGCTCGGCCCCGGCGGGGAACGGGCGCTTGAAACCCCACGGCGTGGCGATGACCGCGTTTTCCGGGCCATAGTTCAGGAAGGGGCTGCGCCCTCCCCGTTCGGCGATCTTGTCCTCCACGTAGCCCTGGAAGGCGCGCGCGGCCAGTTCGTGGGGGCGCGTCCAGTAGTCCTGCCCGCGGCCCTGGTCCAGATCCGTGGCGTTCATGACGAACTCCGTGGGCACCATACGCGACTTCTCGCTGGTGGCCTGCGCGTCCGCGAGCATCTTCAGCCGGGCGCTGTAGTTCTGCATACGGCCGCGCAGCCGGTCCAGCGGCCCGTCCTGGTCCGCGCTGAAACCCTGGCGGCCGCGTACCGCCTTCATCACAGCGCTGAGCCGATTGAGCGCATCGTTCGTCCAGCGGATGCCCGAAGTGATCGAGCGGCCCGAGCCCTTGGACTCCACGCGCAGCTCCAGCAGCTCCCCCGCGACGATCTTCTCCGCGACCGAATCGAACTCGGCCAGCTGCTCGGCCGTGGCCGCCTTGTTGTGGCGTTTGTAGTAGCGCGCATCGAGGTCGCGGGCCAGGTCGGCGCGGATGCCGTCCAGGCGCTGCTTCACCTCCTGGCGGGCGGTGGCCACGAACTTGTCCGCGCGGGCCGCATCCTCCACATAGGCCTCAGCCTTGCGCGAGATCGTGCGCATCACGTCCCCATAGGCGTCGCGTAGCTCGGGGCGCAGGCCGGAGCGCTCACCGCGCGTGCCACCGCTGGCCATGTCGTCCTCGGGAGCGTCATGCACCCGCAGGGAGCGGGTGCCATCCTTGGCCACCACCCACTCGGCGGGCGCCTTGCCGTCCTGGCGCCCGAAATAGTGGTCCAGCGCATGGAACCACTCGTGCGCGAGCGAGCCCGCGCCGTTCATCTTGGTCAGGTTGATGACCACCTTGTCCAGCTCGTAGTGCGCACGCGCGCCGCTCAGGCCATGGCCACGGGCACCAAACGCCAGCGCCAGCTCTCCGTTCAGGCTGATCGCGCGCGGCGGCACGTCCATCACCTCGGCCAGGTCCAGCAGGCCGTCATAGGCATCGTTCAGCAGTTCCTGACGCTCCTGCTGGTTGTTCCAATTGCCGAACTCCACGCCCCGAAAGCCGAACACCTCCGTGAAATCGCTATCCCGCGCGTCACCCGTGCGGCGCTCCGCGCCCAGGCGCTGGTCGGACGGCGGGCGCGGCAGATCCGCCTCGCCGAAAGTGGTGTTCGTCTCGATGATGGCCTGCGCGTTGACCACCATGTACCCCAGCGCCGCTTCGCGGGTGGGGAACACCTGGTCCACCACCTTTACGCGCTTGCGGTCGCTGACATCGCGCCAGATTTCATACCCCGCGCCGTCGCCGCGCACCGGCACCACGCGGTGCTTCTGGCTGACCGCCAGCAGGGGCACGGCCTGCTCGGCTTCCTCGCGCGTGGCGTAGGTTTCCCGCCCCATCTGGCGCGGCTGATTGAACGCATCGAGGCGGCGCGTGTCGCGCACCGCCCAGCGCCCCTCTTCGTCCACGCGGCTGCTCTTGACGATCTCGCTGATCTCGAATCGGCGCGCCCAGGCGGGGCGCTCGTCAGCGCTGCGCGGGCGGCGCACCTTCGCGGCGGGGCCGGCCTTGTCCTTGCGCGCGCCGCCAATTTTTTCACCGAAATCGGTGATGCGGTCGTTAGTGGGCGCAGGCGATTCCGCTACAGAATTTGCAGCATCCTGCGCAACACTGGCAGGCGCTGGAGCTGGGTTATTCTTCGATTCCTCGGCCCGCTGTTGCGTCTCCGGCAACTTCATCCGTGCCCGCGGCCCGACGCGCAGTTCCTGGGCCGTCGGCTCAGTGCCATGGTTGCGGGGTTGCGAACCCGGAGCGAATTCAAACTTCCCGGCACTGTCCTGGACCACCTGACGGACATCGACACTCCAGCGGTTTTCCTCGGCCGCCGGGTGGTAGGCCAGCACCACGTCGAACCCGCTGTAGCTGCGGACCACGTTGCCAGGGGTGAAGTAGGCCGCCCGCGCCTTCGCCTCGTTTTCTGCCTTCTTGGCCAGGATTCCGCGCGGCGCAGGCTTCTTGGGTGCTGCAGGCGCAGCTGGCGCGCTCGCGCCGGAGGCTGCGGCCGATTCCGCCAGCAACCCGCGCAGCGGAAACTGCAGGCGGTCCTGCCCATCCACCTTGATGTGCCCAATCTTCACGCGCACCGCGCCGGAGCCTCCCTCGAAGGTGTAGCCATCGTGCACGCCGGTGCGCATGTCGGCAGGGGGCTTCGCCCCGAGCCAATTCAGGTATGCAAGAGCGGCCTGCCGCGCGGCTTCCGGCGTCAAGGCATCACCGTGCGGCTTTGCAGCGCCCTTCTTTTCAGCTACGTTTTTGATAGCTTCTGGCGCTTTGCCATCAGGCGCTGCGGACTCGTTCCCGCCATCCTTTTGTGCGCTGGGCGAGTTTCTCACTGCCTCCAGCGCCTGCTCCACCGGCGCATCGAGCACGATGGCCTTCACAGGCTTTCCTTCCTCGGCGGCGGCCAGTGCCTGGTGGTGCCCGTCGATCACATGGCCATCGCTGGACACGATCACGGCGCGGTCCCCGGTGGCGGTCTTCGCTGCCTCCACCTTGGCGGGCGAGTATTCCGCCTGGGTGGGCTTCAGGTCGGCGGCGTTCACCGCGGTGGTTTCGTGCGCGATGCCCTGCGCGTTCAGGTGCTTGACCAGCCCGCCGTGCGACTGTGCGGGCACCTGCGGCATATCGGCGCGCGGGATGCCCAGGGTTCCCGTCTCCGGCGCGAAGGTCTGAACCGCCTTCGCCTCGGCGGCCCGGAGCTGATCCACCAGCTTCTTGCGCCGTGCCTTGAGCGTGACGGGCACCTTGCGGCTTTTCATCGCCGCTTCGATATCGCCGCCGCCCTGGCCCATGGCCGCCGGCGCCGTCTGCAGGATCTTGGCCTCTACGTCGCGCAGCTGCTGGCGCAAGGCTTCGGTTTCGCCGCCTTGCGCTTGAGCTTGCGCGCCAGGCGCTGGCGCTGCTTGCGCTCCAGGGTTCGTAGCAGCGGTGCTGCCATCAGCTACCCCTGCCGCGCGCGCGCCGCGCGGGCCTCCGCTTCCTTGAGCATCTGGTGCTGGGCGTGCGACTGCTGACGCTGCTCCGACTTGCGGCGGTTCCGTGCGAGCTTGCTGGGCTTGGGTGGCTTCAGGGCCATTGGAGGTTCCTTCGATGGTGGAGGTGGAAAGGTCTGCCGGCACCGGGCCGGCGTCCTCGCTCAGCGAGGCAAAAGCGGCATCCGCGCGCTCGGCGCCTGGCACGGTGCCCGCCTGCTCGGCGTCCAGCTCGGCCTGCAGGGCCTGCTTCTCACGCTTCGTGCGACGGCGCTCCAGTTCGCGGGCGAGCTGGGCCCGCACGCCCTTGTCCTGGGCCGAGCGGAAGGCGGTGGAGAGCTGCACGTCGCTCCAGGCAGAAAGGCCGGTCGCAATTTCCCCGGTGTCGGGGTCGATGCCATCTGCTGCGGGCTGCTTCTTGGCTTGCTTCGAGGCCTCGCGTTCCCGCTCCTGCTGCGCAGTGGCGAGGGCCGCGTCCGTCTCGATGGCGGCCTGCGTGTCGGCAGCGTTTTGCAGCTGCTGCGAAACGCCCGTATCCAGGGCCAGGGCCGCCCCAGCAGAAAGGGAACCCGCACGGGGGTCGATTCCCGCGCGCTGGCTTGGCGTTTGCTGCTCGTCGGCCAGCGCCAGGTTGCCCGTCTCGAAGTCACGCGTGAATTCCACGGTGTTCTCGCGGGCGGGTGCCGCCCCGGGCTGGGTCTCGAAGTCCGCTTCGGCCACCCGTGGGGCATTGGCGTCCACTGCAGCGCCCGTCACCGTGGGCGCGTTGGGATCTACAACGCCGGGAGCAGTCGTCCACGCGGGGACCGATGCCTCGGCCTTCGCCTGGGCATCCGCTGCAGCGGCCTCCGCAGCTTGCCGCCCGGTGACCGCCTGCGAAAGCGGGTCGGCGCCCTGTTGGGCACCGTGACGAAGGCCATCCAGCGCGCCCATGCCAGCGCCCGTGATTCCACCCAGCGCCGCGCCCATGGCAGCAGCACCAGCCACGCCCTTGCTCGGGTCAATGCTGGGGTCATAGGGCACGGCCGCACGTTGGCCCTCGTACTGGGTCACGCCTTCCTCGATACCCTCCTGCAGGGCCTCGGACGCGCCCGTCTTGAGCGCACGCGCCACCGTGCCGCCGGTGAACCCCTTGGCTCCAGCCAGGATCTTTTCCGCGCCAAAGGCGCCACCGGCGCCGCCGACAATGGCCGGGAACACGCTGGCCTGCCGGCCCGCCGCTACCGCCTGGTCCTCGGTGGCTCCCGCCTTGGTCGCCAGCTCGTAGGCAGTGCCAGCGGCATCGCCACCAGCCATCGCAGCCCCTGCAGCCACGCCGCCAGCGCGGCCCGCGAGTTCCATGGCCTTGGCGCCGCCACCCGCAACCCGCGCCGCCGTCGTGGCCCCCTTCACCGCAAGGCCCGGCCCCACGAAAGAACCCGCAGCCTGGGCTGCGGCCAGCACGGGGTTGTTCACGATGTGCCGCCCCACGGCGGCTACTTCATCGCCCACGCCCTCGGCGGCTGCCAGATCCGCGCCCAGCCGCTGCTTCTCGGCCTTCACCACATCGGATTGCTTGTCCTCACCCGCCTTGACGATGTTCTTGTCGATCCACTTGGACACATCATTGCCTGGCTTCACGAAGTTGGCAGCGGAAGACACGCCGCCGGCCGCCGCATTGGCGGCTTCGATCACGGTGTCGTTGATCGCCGCACCTATAGAACGCTTCGGGGGCTCGGCAAGAGATCCCTTTTCCCAGTCAGTTGCGGATTGCGTGGTGGGAGCTTGAATGCTGCCCTTTTCCCAGTCAGTATTTGCCATCCCCCCACTGTTCCGCCAAGGGGATCAGATGCGAAACCCTATGCTGGGATGAAGGTACGCACTGGACTACGATGGAACTCTCACACCACCATTACCAACGGGATTCTTCCTTAAGGGCTGGGGACAGACGCAATGAGCCCCGAAATCGCCTCTGGGTCCAAGCCTCGGGCGTGTTCGCAGTAGCTATCCGCCCGCTTCCGATCATCTCCATGGCGATAGAGAATGATCATCCGTCGGAGAGGCTGTGCGTAGGAGAGAAGACCAAGCTCTCTCACCATGGCCGGCCGTCAATTTAATTGCTCGATATCCGAGATGCTTTTGCATCAACTATTGCCCCGTAACCTACGGGAAGCTTCTCTTCACTAGCTTGGAATGTCTCTTCCTTGACAGCATTAAATTGCTGTTTCGCCGCTTGTCGCGCGGCCTCCAAAACCAACTCGCCCCTCAGCGTGTGAAGACTCAACATACCCTCAAACAACCCCCACATCTTAATGAACACAAAGGAAACAACAACAACCTCGATAAAACAGAGAATACGCCCAAGACTAACCACAAAGTCTCTGACATCAATTACAACAACTTCTTCCCTGCCCTTAGAAACTGCAGCAACAACAATTACCACAATCAAAGCTATCACAGTAGAAGCAAGTAGCCCCACCCAATAATACTGCTGCCGAGAAAGTGATTTTGTAAGCTTCTCAGCCTGACTCGGCGTTAGCTTATCTGCTTGAATGAAATTAGCGGTCAATGGCATTACCTGAACGAGGGACGCCGCAAGAAAACCAAGAAAAGCGATTAATCCCTCCTTCATATCAACCCAGACACCAATTGGCGTGCCCAATGCTGCCCCCGCCCCTACAACCAGGGGCAACACAATGGAAGCAATGGAACGCAATTTCATTCAATTCCGAACTTCAGTTCGCCTCTATTTTTCCTGATGTAACAAATTCTTGATACGCTTTAAACATCGAACGCCTAACATCAAAAGGATCTAGCAATGAGCCGATCATTTGATTATCATCAACTTGAGCACTCAACAGCCGCACCAAAGCAGGGAATTGCAATCGAATCTGACCACTAGTATCAAGCTCCTGATTCTTAGACTTGATTTGCAACTCACCATCGGGCAAATTACGAAGTCCTGTTTCCAATTGTTTAAGCGCCGTACGTTCTATTCTTCTTCGTTTGGTTTCAAATCCTATATGAACTCGAACCCGGAGATCAGCATCCGCGGGAACCGCACTGAGCAACGAATCAACGCTAGCATCCCCATCCATTAACTCCGACAATACTCTTGCAGCGGTGTTTCTGTTTATTCTCCTGGCGGCACCGACACTCTCATCGTTCCCCTGCGCTTTTTCCTGCGTACTAACATTTACAGGCCTAGCAGCAACGCCTCCAACAATAATCTCTTGAATGTCTTGCAAATCCCCACCGACCGCATCGGGATTAAATTTTGCAGCAAGAACCACGGGAAGATTTTCAGGAAGAATATTTGTTTTTTGACTTAAAAGCCATGAAAAGTAATTCTCGAGATCCGCTGTCCTAAGCGACATACTCTGAACCACAAAAACATGATCACCCTTGATCATCCAAAACATTTGGGAATGAACATACTCGCTCATTTCTGGCGCCTGCATCTGCTGCACGGGCAGCGCAGCTGCGTTCTCATCGGCTATCTGACACAGCGCTTGAAGATGCCCCCTTGTAAAATGAAGGATATCGCCGGAAACGCACATAAACTCCTGCGTGCCGGGCATGAACAAGTTAATGAAATAACTATCTGTTCCTATAACTTGCAACCGCGACTTATATCTTTCACGGATCCTCACACCTTCGCCATCAGCACTTTCCATGGCGGCTCTCACCATCTGTTCGAGCGTCTGAGGCGCACCAACAGGGCGCTGGTACTTCCGATAGTAGATCTTGACTGCTTTTTTACCCGCCATTGAAAATGCTCCTCCAGAAGAGAACCACATCGTAACGAAGTACAACACTTGGATACTGTATTTATTTACAGTATACGGGAGCGGCAGCGTAAGGGCAACGCCACGGACCGCTGGCGGTGTCTCACTACAAATTCGAAGAGGAAACAACATATGGGAACCTTCAGCCCTATCCACTGGCTCATAGTGGCTTTGACGGTAGCGCCCCTGCTGGCGCTCTTGATGGTCCCCACCTGGCGCATTCTGGAGCGCGCAGGCTACTCAGGCGCCTGGGCCTTGCTGATGTTCGTGCCCTTTGTCGGCTTCGCCCTTCTCTGGGTGCTCGCGTTCGTCAAGTGGCCCAACGACACACAAGGGAAGACACGCACCAGCGTCCCGTGGATCGTTGCTGGGATCGTGATGCTCCCGCTATCGATCGGTGCTGCGGTTGTCATGGCAAGTGCCGATGTGAGACGGGTGGCCACTGCGGAGCAGCTCCCTCAGTCGAAGTCCCCACCCCAGGGCGTCGACTGGGAGAAGGGCGTTATGACACCACCTCCCAGCAAACCCTAAGCGCGCGGCACCCACTTTTGTCCATCCCATACGGCAGTCTTGTCGCCGACGGTCGAGACGGTTCCTACGGGGCGTGAGCTAGGGTTCAACAAAGCAGGCCCGCTTTTCGGTGGCTCCGCTCCCTGCCCCTCCATCCGCTTCATCTCTCCGGTACGTTCGTTCACCGCACCCAGAATGCTCTCGGTCTTGTTGCCCTGAGCATCCGTGCCCCCCTGCAGCGCCACGGCCTTCCAGCTATCGCCCTTGCCCGTGAGTGCCTGCAGCGCCTGCTGGGCCTGCGTCTTTTGCTGCTGCGTGGAATTGGGGTCGGTCAGCACGCCACGCAGCTCTTCCTGCTGGAGCGCAGCCCGGGTCTGGAAGCCGCGCACTGCAATCTCGCTGTCAGCGCGGCGACCCTCGATCCCTACCCGCTGCTGGTCCACCTGGAAGCCGCGCACCGCGCGCTGCGTGGCGCCGTCCTGCTGCAGGCCCTCACGCTGCAGCGCGCCGTTCTGCCGCATGGCCTCCTGGTCCATGCCGGGCTGAAACCCGCGCGCGGCCATGTCCGACCGAAGCAGGGCCTGGTACTCCATCACGTCCGGGTTGTTCTCGGCGCCCTTTCCACCCCAGCGCCGCGTGTTGGTGATGCTGTCGGCGGAAACCTTGGCGCTGCGCAGGTCGTTGCGCGCCTGCCAGTCGTTGCCGCTGTGGCGCACGGTGGGAGCGGTGATGCCCGCGGGCGCAAACCCGCGTTCGGTCGATGGCGCCGGCGCAGGGGACCAGCTACCGGGCACGAAGCCACGCGCCACGTTGTCGCCAGCGCCCATGGACTGGGCGCTGGGCTGTCCCGTGAAGCCCGGGGCGAACCCCATCCCGCTGGCTTGGTCGCTGTACTGGCCGGGGCCGTGCTTGAACACGCCGGGCTGTACCTCCGCCCCCGTGGCACCGCCCGCTGGCGCCTGCGTTCCCGTCGCCAGGCGCTGGTCGGCGGGGTTCGGCGTGGCCACGGGTGCCGGGCGCGGCGTGGGCGTGGCGGCCGCAGGTGCGGCTGGTGCGGGCGGTTGCGCGGGCGAGCTCGTGGCCGCGTACAGCCCGGCGGCGCCGGCCAGCGGCGGCGCATAGCCCGCTACCCCCTGCGCGGCCGATGCGGCAGGGGCCGCGGCGCCGGCGAGCCGGCTACCTGCCCCTGCAACAAAGCCCACCGCGCGCGGCACAGCGGCGGCGCCGGGCAGCGCGGCCAGCGTGTTGGTCACGTTGCGGCCCACCTCGGTGTTCGCCGCGCTGTCCTGCGAGCCATCGGGCGCCGGCGCGGTCAGCCCGCCGGTGGGGATGGTGCCGACACGGCGGCGCAGATCCTCGTCAGCCGAACCACCCTGCGCAAAGAACATCTGCGGCTCGAAGCCACGCGGAACAATCGCCGTGTCGGGCGCGGGCTCGTGGGTGGCATCAACGGCCCGCTGCAGCGCCTCCGTGCCCCCCATGGCGTGCACGGTGTCGGGCGGCAAGACGAACTCGCCCGGCTTCACCATGGCGGGGATGCTATCGGGCGCCTGGTTCTGGGCCTGGGCCAGGGCCGCCTCGTGGCCGGGGGCAAAGCCCCGGACGGCGGGATTCGGTGCGGGCTCGCTGGCCTCGCGCTGTTTCTTAGGTTGAAAGCCTCGCATGGATGCTCCTGTTCATTCAATCCGCAGTCTCTGCTCCAAGGGGGCAACCGCATAACCCCATACGCGGCTACGCCAGGAGCGAGTCCCAGTCGGTCACGTCGCGCTCGGTGCCGCTGTAGCCGCCCTTGCCACTGACCTGGTTCATCAGCGTGGTGACCATGTTCCCGAACAGGTCCACCACCTCATTCGCGTTGGCCATCTTGAGCTTGCCCAGGAAGTCATTGCGGTCCTTGGCGGCCGTCTCATCGAACTTCAGACCGAACCTGCGCATGGCGGTCTTGCGCATCAGCCCGGTCAGCGCGCTGTCGAAGCGCTCGTTCAGGGCGATCACGTTGTTGGCCGAATCCACCACCTGGTTCTGGTCGTTGATCCACAGCCCGCGCGCGCGCAGCTTGAGCTTGAAGGCCTCGGCCACCTGCTGCTGCAGCTTCTTGACCCGCTCCATGCTGGTGTCCAGCGAGGCCCGCACGAGCCGCATCTTCTCGGTGCGCTCCTGCTCCAAGCGCTGCGCGTGCGCGCGGGTCAGCGCCTCGGTCGCCGTCGCGATGCTGCCGCCGTGCATGCGCGCCAGCGCATCCATCGCCTGGCCGGGCGCGAACCGATGCCCGGCTGTTGCCGCCGCTCCCAGGATCTCGCGCTCCTGCGCAAAGGACTGGCGCCGCGCGAGCAGGAATGCCGTCTCGGCGGGAGTGCTGTCCACGATCTCGCTGTACGACATGCCGATGGCGGAAGCCAGCGCCTGCCGAACGAAAGCCTCGGCATCCGCGCCGGCCGTCCCCAGCCCCGGAAAGAGCATGTCCAGCTTGTCCGTGTAGTCCTCGAAAAACGAGCCCACCACGTTGTCCAGGAACAGGGGCATGGCCTGGATATCGGGGTCGCGCCCTTCCAGGTCGGCCCGGGACAGGGCGCCCGAGGCGCTGTTGTAGAGGTCCGGAAAACTCACGTCCATCACGTCGGGGCGCGCCCTCACGCTGCGCAGCGCCCCGTTGATCTCCTTGTCGATGTTGGAGCGCATCGCATCGTCCGCCTTCAGGATCATTTCCGAGATCCGGTCGATGGCGGTGTAGACGATGGCGGCGGAGATGCCCTGCATCCCGATACCGGCTGATGTGGCCATGGCTTACCCCTCGGCGTCGATGTTGTTGGATTCCTGGGCCGTCGAATTCACGCTGACCCCGGCGCTGTTCAAGGCCGCCGCCGCCCGCGAGGAATACCGGCGCAGCAGCTTGATGTGCGCCTCGGCGGACATGCCGTCGATGGTGTTGGCGCGGTCGATGCTGGCTTTCAGCTTCTGAATCACCGCCTGGTGGGAGTCGTCGAACGTCATGATCCGCTCGTCCCAGCCCGACAGCTCCGCGGTGCGGATGTCCATGCGGGCCTTCACGGCCTGCTCGTGGCGCTGCATCTGGGTCAGGTAGTCGTTGTTGCGGCCGAACACGTCGAACATCAGGTGCATCTGCGTCATGACGTGTTCCATGGCCGCATCCAGCGCATCGTTGTAGGCCCGCAGCAGCGCCTCGGCGGCGTCCACGCGCAGCTTGTGCCTCTCGCCCGCGCGGTCGGCTCGCATCTGCACCCCCGCGCGATCCAGGTGCAGGCCGGCCATCTGCGCCGCCACGGCGCGGTGGGCCATGGCCGCGCCCGGGGGCACCGCCAGTGCGCGGGCGTCGGCCCAGCCCGCCACGGTGTTCGCATACCCGGTGCCCTGCTGCATCCGGTGGTCGTAGCCCAGATAGCCCAGGCCATCCCCGCCGTTCACGACCTTGCGCAGCCACTCCACGGCCACCAGGAAGCCCGGACCGACGGGCGCCACCGCGGAGATCACGCCCTGAAACTCCAGCGCCCACCGGTCAGCCACTTCCTTGAGCTGCCCGCGCACCGCCTGATCGTGCGCGGCCACCATCGCCGAGGCCTCGTCGCCGGCGTACCGGCTCAGGAAGGCCTCGATGCTGGGGGCACCGCCGCCCGCGCTCACGCCGGATACAGACCCCGCCGTGCCGCCCAGCGTGAGCGACGAGAAGTTCGATGCGTTCGCGTAGCTGCCGAGCGCCATGTTCCAGGCCCGGCCCAGCAGCCAGTCGAACAAGAGTGCCGAGGGCAATGCCCGTCCGTTTGCCATGTCAGATCCTCCGTTGCGATGCAACCACGTCGAACGTCACCGAATCCAGCTCAAACGCGTCGGCCTCGCTCGTCAGGTCGAACGTGAAGTAGTTGGCGCTCAGGCCCCGGCCAGGGTCGAAGCGCTGCGTCCGCATGTCCCTATCGACCCGGCGCGCGCGGTAGGTGTACTCCGAGCAGCCATCCTTGATCCGCAGGAACAGGACCCCGCGCGACGACACCCCCGCGTAGACGGCACGGAGGCTCTTGAGGGCCTGGGTGCCGAGATCGTGCTGGCCCAGTGCAATGCCGGAAGTGATGGGCGCGCCGGCGTCGTCCTCGCCCTTGAGCAGGTACACACCGTCCGTCCGAGCCCCGAAGTGCTTGCCGTTGACCACCGCGAAGCTATTGAAGCCGTACTGGTCGTAGCGCGTGCTGGCCGAGCTGCGGGTGTTGACCACCCATGCCTCGCCATCGTCCAGAAGCGCCCCGCCGTCGGCACGGTGGGCCAGCACCACCACGCGCTCCCCGGCGCCGATCAGCTCCACGGCCCCATCGAGCAGCGTGGCCGTGTAGCTGGCGGCATCCTGCGCCGTGATTCCGTTCATGGCCTGGGCCGTGACCGTGGCGTAGCCCACCGCCTCCACCGCGCCGCCCACGCGCTCGATGAACATCAGCGCGATGTAGGTGGACTGGTACACCGGCATGCGCGTGCCGATGCTCTCCACGATCTCCACCAGAGGCGTCATCTCGCCGCCATAGCCCAGGAACCGGAACCCGCGCATGGATGCGCGCAGCTCGGAATAGGACGCCTCGGACGATGCCCGCATCTCGAATCCGCGCATGGAGGCCTCCAGCCGGGCCGTGGGCGGGAAGGTCATGGACATGCCAAAGCGTTGCATCGAGGCCGACAGCACCGAGTAGGTCACACTGCCGTCGGGCTCGCCCATGCCGGCCACCATGGAGAACGGCCCGAACGAGCCCACCAGGGGCGTGTAGTTGGCGATGTCGGCCGCGATCATGGCGAACGGCCCCATGGAGCCCGTGATGCCCTCCCCCTCGCCAGCCTCCATGCCGAAGCCGCGCATGCCGCCGAAGAGGTTCCACACCACCACATCGGAGAACTGGGCCGCGAAGGCCTGCATCGGCAGGACCAGGCTGGTTTCCGGGGATGCGTCGGCGGTCATCTCGAACCCGGACATCACGCCGTTGAGCGAGCCATCCTCCAGGTCTCCCCACGCGCCTTCCTCGAACTTGGGGTTGTCCACGGCGTCGTAGGCCAGGTACAGCGTGGCGTCCAGCGCGTAGGGCCCGGGCATGCTGAACGGGCCCGCCCACAAGGTGAGCCCGTTCACGATCCATTTGATGAAGTTGCCGTACAGGAGGGCGCTCACCAGATCCCTGTCGGTGCCGGGCTCTCGCTCTGCGCGCACATCCGCATAGGGCGTATCGAGCACTGGCTCTCCGTCGTGGATCATCCGCACATAGTCGGCGGTGACCACCAGGCCGTAGCGCAGGTGGTCGTAGCCGCTGCGCCCCACGGTCGGCAAGGCCGACACCGGCACCAGGCCGACCGCGGCGCCGCCCTGGCGCGCACCCTGCACGTCCGGCAGGTCAAAGGAGATCATGCCGTTCCAGTCGGCCGGCACGGACTCGACGCTGTGCGCTCCGCTGTTCCAACCAGCGTTCAGGCTGACCGCGGGCTCTGCCTGCGCATCCTCGCCGTCCTCGCCAGCCACCACCACCGTGCCGTCGCCAGTGCCGGGGTCAAACACCGGGCCTGGGATGGTGCCCGGCGTACCGCTGATTCCCGACGAAGAGCCAGCGCCTCCACCGCCCCCGCCACCAGAGTCCGGTGGCTCGTTCACGCCATCCAGATCCCCATCGGGCCAGCACATGTACTCGAAGCGCGACGGCACCCCGGAAACGAAACTCGTGACCCACACATTCCCGCACGGCATTGTGTTTCTCCTTAGCTTGAGCGAACACCGCCAGGCTGCTGCAGCAGGGTGTAGTTGATCTTGATATGGCCGTTCTGGCAGGTGCCCCAGACCTTCCACACATAGTCATTTCCGAAGTCGGACACGCGCAGGTAGTCCACGCCTTTGTCCGGCTGCACATGGGTGATGATGTGGAAAGGCCACAGCTGGGCCACCTTGGCCATCAGGTCCCCATAGCACGCCGAGCCGGCCGGGGGCAGGCCGCCGCTTGGGCCGCCGCCCCCTTCGTCGTGCGAGCCGCCTTCCGCCGGGCCACCGCCCGCGGGCTGGACGATCTTCTCCAGCAGGTTAGACATACGCGGGCTCCTTGAACTGGTGGTGCGCCATCCAGGGGCGCGCGGGATTGGAAGGCAGAATCTTCCCGTCGCTGTCGCGCAGGGCGACCAGGGGGAGCAATTCGCCGCGGTTGTATTGCAGGGCCGAATCGGACAGGTCTTGCTCGAACCGGTATTCGTTGGCGATGGGGTGCCAATACTGGGCGCCGACCACCACCTGGCCATCGACCCAGGTATCCCCCGGGAGCCCTACCTGCGCGTCGGAGGCCTTCCAGGTGTCGCCGCCATTCTTCGAGGTGTAGACCGTGGCGCGCAGCGATGCCCCCGGCTCCTTGCGGGCCGCGTATACGGGCACGGCCAGCGTGCCCTCGTCAATGGACACCACGAACCCCGCGCGGAAGGACCATGGCGTGGGCAGCAGGCGGCGCGCCCAGGTCAGGCCCCCGTCGTCGGACACCAGCAGCATCGGCCGCGAGCCCGGGTACTCCAGCACCTGCGCCATCCCGTCCTTGTAGGCCCAGTACGGGTCGAACTGCATCCACAGGCGCTTCTTCTTGCCCTCGGTGGTCTTGAGGTAGGTGGCGCCGCCGAACCCGACAGGCACGTAGGGCACCAGCAGCTGGCCGGAGCCCGGCGTCATCAGCCCGGAGCTGAACGTCGCGCCCGGGATGCTGCCGATCTTGGCCGTGCCGCTGATGGTGATACGGTGCACCTCGACCTGCTCCGCGCCGAACTGCTGGAAGAAGGAGAACGCCAGCAGCGTGTTCTTGTCCTTCACCAGCATGCCGCCGTAGGGGAAGACGCCCAGGAAATTCAGCGCTGGCGCCACGTAGGTCCACGACTCCCCGTTGTTGGTGCTCCACATGAAAAAAGCATCGCTGGCCGAGGGGAAAATGGAGCCACCTGCGCCGAACTGCATCGCGTGGACGTTCACCCGCAGAACCACGGTGCTGGGCCCCAGCCGGTGCAGCGACATCCCGCGCGCAGCCAGGTAGTGCTGCGGCCGGCCCGCCACGGGCGGGAAGTTGATCTTTCCGAGCGCCACGCCGCCTTCGGGCGTGGTGCGCTTGAACGTCAGCCGGTAGGGGCCGGCGCTGCGCGGGTCATACACATCGTCCGGGGCCGGGTACACGGCGATGATGGAGGTGTACTCCCGCCCGTCGGCGGTCTTGGCCACGCCGGGCTCGCACACCGCGTAGGTGTCCGATGCATCGCCCCCGGGGGGCACGCGCGCGACGCTGGGTGATTCCAGCGTGGAGCCGAACATCACCCCCGAGAAGGCGGCGAACACGTTGTTGTCGTTGAACATGTCCGCGGTCGCCCGAATCGAATTCGAGAAGGACCGTGGCACCGGGTCGAAGCTCAGGCCGCTGTGCACGTCGAACGAGAACACCGGCGCGCTGGTGGTGCCCACCGTGGGGTTGAGCTCCACCACTTCCACGCGCGCCGCGCGCAGCCCGCGCTTCTTGGTGTGCGGCTGAGGCGTGCTGACGATGGCGCGCATGGAGTCGTTGAAATAGCGCGCGTCGCCTGGGATGACGACCTCGCGCACCAGCAGCACCTTGCCGTCGCCCTTGGGGAACAGGCGCCGCTTGCCAGCCTGGGCCGTGTAGTTGGTCTCGCCCAGCGCGTCATAGGAACGGGGCGCCGACTGCGTGGTGAAGCCGTGGTGCCGCGAGATCCGCGTCTGCGCCTTGAAGCCCCCGATTTCGCGGAACGGCAGATCACCGCTGAGCGGGTCGATTTCCGACATGTAGAGGCGCGAGCGCTTGCGCAGCTTGCTGTTTGGCGTCAAGTTCAGCAGCTCATTGCCGGTCAGGTCCTGGCCCTTGTCCGTGTAGGTCTGCGAGGTCTCGTGCACCAGCAGGAAGCGCGGCTGCGGGTCGCTCGTCTCCTTTTCGATGCGCACGAACTCGCCCGACCGCTGCACCGTGCTCTCGGAGTCGCGGTAGGTCATGAATTCGGAGCCGACGGCCACCATCGCCTGGAGCTGGTCTTTCTCCTTGCCGTCCGATGTGCCCTTGGAGTCATCGAAGATCAGCATCAGATGACCTCGCGCGCGCCAATGAAACTGGTCCAGAAGTTGGTGGGTGGTTCGGGCAGCGGATCGCCCGGGAACACCACGGCACGCCAGATCTTCATGCGCGTGAGGCTGGCGAAGAGCGCGTCGCTGGTCGAGTTGAGGTAGATGGACTGCCCGCCGTCCGACGACACGTAGTGACTGATTCCCAGGAAGGTGTCCGAGTCGATCTCGAATGAAGCAACGTCGGGTCCCTGCAGCTCCACCAGGAAATGGCTCGCCACGAACGGAGGGCCGCCGTCATCCCGGGTGCCGTTGTCGTAGGTCATGTTGACCTCGATGAAGCCCGCGTTCCCGTTGGCAAAGCTGATGCGTGGGTGGCCAGCCAGGATGTTGGGGCTGCCCAGGTCTCCGGGGATGGCGATGTCCCCCACATCGCGCGCGCCGGCGGCCGCCGCGGAAGCGACCGCGGAGCTGTACGAGATGATCTCGCCCCGGTTGACATCTCCGAAGTCCGAATAGAACCCGAAGTACGCCCCGCCAGGACTGACGGGCATGGTCATGGGCTTACCCCGGCAGGCTGATCGAGGCGAAGTTCACGGCCTGGGTGTTGCCGGACACCAGCGCCAGCGAACTGATGTTCAGCTCGGCGCCGGACACGCCCACGCGGCCCTGCTGGCGCGCCTCGGTGGTCGAGGCCGCGCCCGTGTCCCCGGGCGCCACGTAGCGGAAGAACACCGCATTGCCCGAGGCCAGCACCGTGCCTGCCCAGGTCTCGCCTGCGGCCTTGCCGATGGCGCGGCCGGCGGCCGTTCCCAGGTTCAGGCCGTCGGAAATGCCGTCGCCATAGACCGTGAGCAGCAGCGTGTGTACCGCGGGGTTGATCGCATCGTCTGCCGTCGCCGGAATGTTGGCCAGCGTGCTGTTGTAGACGTGGATGAAGCCGTTGGCCATGATGCTTTTCAAGCTCCCCGTGTCGAGCATCTTGTTGCACAAACCGGTGGATGAGAGCAGAGGCATGATAGGTTCTCCTTAGAGCGAGAGGGATACGAACTGGAAGCCGGCCAGCAGCTCCAGATAGACAGAGGAATCGAAGGCACGCGGGTTGGGGAAGCGCACGACGGAGAGCAGCTTTCCCGTGCCTGCGCCCTTGGCCTGGGTGGTGCTGATGAACGCGCCGTTGGCCGTGCCGGAGCCCAGCATGTCAAAGCGCGCCAGGCTGGCCGCGTTGGACAAAGCGCCGTCGGCGACCGCGCCCAGATCCAGCAGGAGGCGCCCGCCTTGGCTGTACTCGGTGACCTCCGTCACCAGGGTGTGCAGGCTGGCCGCCGTTTCCTCGCCATCCGGCATATGGGCACCGCTCCACAGGCCGATGTAGAGCGCCGCAGGGCCCGCGCCGCCCTTGAAATAGGCGGTAGCAATGTCGTTCAGGCCCTCGCGGGGCACGCGGTTCTTGGCGCCATACAAGGCTGCGAGAACCATGCCGTTGTCTTTGCGGCGGGTCAGCACGTCGTAGCTGAACCCGCACTTTGCGATTGCGTCCATGGTCATTCCTTCTTGACAATTCGGGCTTCGGCATAGGAGCCGACACCGGCACCCGTGCTGCTGGGCGACGACAGGGCCGCCACGATGGAAGTCATCCCGTCCGCCTCGCGCCACAGCGTGGCCGCCGCACCCGTGGCGGACAGGGCGATGTGCTCTTCCTGGAGGTTTTCAAACTCGCCGGCCTTCGAGCAGGACACCACCCCTTCACTGCTCATCCAGTGCGCCCCGCCGTCCTTGCGGTATCCGGGCTGCTGCGCGGGCGCGCCGTAGGCGAGCACTTCGGTGATGGTCTGCGCCGGGAAGCCGCCTGCGGCGAAAAATGTCTGCGCATCGGTTGTGACGAACACCCCGCCCTCCACCGCGATCACACTGGTGATGTCACCGGGGAACATTTCGTAGCCCGACGACAGGTCGCGCAGATTCGGCATGAATGGCTCGCTGAACACCAGAACCCGGCCTACAGCCACCAGCAAGCGTCCAGCGTGGTGCGCAATGCACGAGCCTGCTGGCATTGGCGTCAGCGCTTGGTCGCCCACCTGACGCGCCACGGTGCCCGGCCATGACGGCGTGGGGCCGGGCTTTGGGTGATACGAGCCGATGGCAATGCTGTCCGAGTAGTAGACGGCCTCGTTGACCTGGGCGTACCTCACCGGCGTGAGCATGCCGAAGCCAAGGGCCACCAGAGTGCGCGTCACGGCGCTGGTCGCGCCCACATCAGCCCGATAGATCGTGCCGGCGTCGCAATACAGCCCGTAGGCGCCGCCAATCGGCGCCCACAGGGAGTGGCAGTCCTGCCCGGCCCGGGCCAGGGTGTATCCCGCGCGGGTCTTCACGGACCCCCGCTGGGTCACATCCACATTCAGCGCGTCCCGCAACAGGTGGCCGCCGTCGGCCAGCTCCAGCTCGAAATCCGGCGCGCGGTTGTCCATCCCGAGAGGAAACGGGCCGATGCGCGGGGGCTTCTTGCTGCCGGGGGTCACGGGAGGATCGCCTGGTTGTGGTGGGCCTGATCGACCCGGGTCGTCCGGCGCGCGTCCGAATCCGGCAGCGGCCCGAAATACTTGGTGAACTCGCGCTCGGCCAGAACCGAACGGCCAGCGTCGAAGAAATCGGCGTCGGGGATGCCGAAGGCGCGATGCAATGCCCACTGCACGAGGTGCTGGTGGTGCATCGCGTGGATCTCGGGTTTGTCGCTGGGGTGCGCCAGCGCCTTCAGAGGCAACCGGTAGCACTCCAGCACCAGGGTGTCGCCGGTTTCAACGGCGCCCACCATGCGGATGGTCGTGTCGTCCTGGATGGCCATGCACGCAGGCCGGTCCAGCTGACGCCACTCGTGGATTTCTGCATCCAGCCACTCGCGCGACTTCAGATGCACGGTGCGCCTACGCCCGGTGGGAGAACCAGGGACCACCCACAGTTCGATCATTTCGTAGACCGAAGGGTGCAAGGGATAGGTATGCTTGCCCGCGGTCAGCGGCACGCGGCACACCGCGTCCAGCTCGTCTTCCCGGATCAGCCGCCCGCGCACGCAGGCCTGCGCCTGGGCTTCGTTGAGCCACTGCTTCACGTCGTCATCGGACGAGAAGTACGGCTGCACTTTGTCGCCCGACAGGGTGCGGAAGCTGCGGATCAGGTCGGCGAGGGACAGCGACATCAGGGACGCCCACCTTGAACCAGCGAGGTGACCTGGTTGCGCAGGTCATCCACCTTGCTCTTGAGGTCCAGTTCCACGCCGTAGTTCTGCTTGGCGTAGTCGCCCAGCGCGGGCTTGGACATCCGCGAAACCTCCAGCAGCGTGCCTTCGACTTGCTTCTTGGCCTTCTTCTCGCGTGCTTTCACCTCGGCCTGCGCCCTCTTGGCGAGCTCCAGCGCAGCGTTGTCAGCTTGGCCTTCGGCGGTGCCAGTGCCGGTGGGCGCATCGGTCTTCGCGTCCGCCTTCGCGGCCTTCTGGGGGGCTGCGTCCACCACGCGCTTGAACTCCAGGTAGCCCGCAAGGGCCCGGGCGTCGCGCTCGGACACCAGCTTTTCCTCGCCGGGCAACCAGGCGTTCTTGAGCGGCGTGCGGTCGGTGTACGGGGTCGTGCCCACGTACTGGATGTTTACGAACTTCATGGGGTGTGCCTCCAGGCGATGCAGGCCGGTCGCCCGGCCCGCACGCGGCTTACTTGACGCCTTCGGCGATGCCGAAGATCACGACCTCGATTTCCGACACCTGGTTGTTGCCGGCCGTCTTGACGGTCAGCATCAGGTTGGCGTCCTTGGGCAGCACGATGCTGGGATTGACGGTCGCGTTGCGCAGGCGCGCTGCGGTGGCCAGGGCCAGGCCCGCACCGAAGTAGTCCGCGTCCTGCGGCACGGCCGCGTCGTCCACGCCATCCTTGTAGGCAAAGCCCAGATCGCCGGTGACGGTCGCGGTCATGCCGTCGATCACGTTCACGAAGCTATCCAAGTAGCGAAAGCCCGCGGGCAGATGGCCCAGGTTCACCACGTCGTTCGCAGCAATGGCGGCCAGGGAGTCGGAATTGATGACAGCACCGGTTGCGCTGGTCTTGACGACGTAGCGCAGCGCGGAAAAATTGCCCCAGGGCGTGTTGCCCAGTTGCACGCCGTTGCCGGCGCCCTTCATGTTGATGGTTGCCATGGTCGGCCTCCGTTCTTGAATTGATGGGGGAGATGGAGGCGGGGCCACGAGGGCCCCGCGTGCCTATCAGCGTTCGCCCGGGATGAGCTTCACCACGGTGTCGATGGCCATGGCGCCGATGTCGGTCCAGTGCTTCTGGCCGTTGCCCTGATCCACGGCGAAGCGGACCTTTTGCAGGCCCTGGATCACACCGATCATCAGTTCGCGCTTGTCCTTGTGGTCGAAGGTTTCCTCGTTCCAGAAGAACGGCATGCCCGACAGACCCGAAGCCGCGAAGGCCTGCATCAGCGACTGGCCGCCCAGCAGGATCGCGCGGTCCACCGCGTGGGTGGCACCGAACGCCGCAGGCACCACGCACGAGCTTTCAGCCTCGGAAGTGAAGCTGTTGGCGTAGCGGATCGTGTTGCCGGCGTAGAAGCGCACGGGCTTGGGCTGCTTGAGCAGCAGGATGCCATTCCACAGGGCGGCTTCACCCAGGAACAGGGGATGCTTCTTGGCATTCGAGGCACGGTTGAGGGCCGCCACCTGGAACTTGCGGAAGTCATCGTCCTGCGCAAAGGCGTGGTACTGGGCGGGCGACAGCAGCAGCGCGCGCAGCGGTTCGTCCTCGGCGGCAATGTCGCCAGGGATCTTCACGCGGGGGGGCGGCAGCGGCAGCGACTCGATCAGGACGCGGATGGCGTCCACGACCGTCATGCTCAAGTCGTCCGTCGTCTGCAGCGCAGCCTCGCCGGCGTTCACCGTGAAGGCCTTCACGCCGTTGGTGCCGTCCGCCATGTAGTGGCGGTTCTTGGTGGGCGCCTTGACAGGATTCACCAGCAGTTCAGCGAACTCGGGGTCGTCCTCGGTAGGCAAGCGCCACTCGATGTTGTCGTGGAAGCCGCGGGCACCGGCCACATGGGTCAGGATCGACTGATCCAGGTAGGCATCAGCATGCGACTGCGCCACGGGGCGGGCCAGGCGCGTGAAGTCCACGGCCGAACGCAGGTTCGTCATGGTGTCGCCCAGCTTCACCGGGATACGGGCCTGATCCACGCGGGTGCGGGCCTTGTCGTACGCCAGGCCCTTGCCCTTGCCTTCCACCATGCGCGAGCCCATGGTGGGGCGCATCTTGGACGGCTGCACGAAGTGGAATTCCACCTCGTCGCCCATGCCGCGCGAAAGGTCCATCGACTTCACGATGGGGAAGTCCGCGCTGGACTGCTTGCGGATCATCTCCGCGACCTTGCCCTCACCCTTGGGCAGAGGGCCCGAGAGCTGGCCCAGGCGAGAACCCCGGTTTTCGGCCAGGGCGAACATGCCGGCCGCCTGGACGTACATGGCCTTGTCGGAGCCGGCCGGAACGTGGCTGTTCATGGTCATAGTGACCTCCTTCGATGGGATGGGGGCGACTCATCACGAGCGGCCCACGGGTTTCTTAAACTGCGTTCAACAAGCGCTCAATCTGCTCGTTGCTCATGTCCTGCATGCGCTCCATGAGCGCATTGGGGTTGGTCCCGGCGGAAGCCAGAACCTGCTGCGTCACGTCCTGGTGCTGCTCGCCCGCTGCCTCCGACAGCGAGTTGGGGACACGGCGTTGCACCTCCGGCGCGTTGCCCTTGCCCTTGTCCTGAGCGCTTGGCGCGGCGGCCTTGCCGGTCTGCGCCTTGAACGTGTCGATAATTTCAATCACCTGCTCGGCCGTGCCCCCCGTCTTGGGGTCAAACACAGCCTCCACAGAGCTGCGCGCGAAGCTCGGGAGCGACTGCTTCCAGGCTGCGAATTCAGACGACTGCACGACTTCATCCGCGTCGGCATGCTTGTCGTAGATCGAGCCGTAGTGGCCCTCCTTCGCCACCTTCTCATCACGCTCGCGGAGCGGCTTCAAGGTCTTGGCGCTTTCCTCCATCAGCTCCGCGCGCAGTTCGTCGCGCGTGCGCTGCACCAGCGCCGTGATCCCCTTGGCAATGTCCTCTTCCGTGAAACTGCCAAAAAGGCTCATGTCCACGCCCTGCGCGATGGCCGCCTTCGCTACATCCAGGTTCTGGTCTGCCGTGGTCTGTGCCTGCCCTGCATCCGCACGGGCTTGTGCACTGTCCTCGGCCTTGCCCAGGTTCGCCTGCTGCTTGGTGGTCAGCTCCGCGAGTTGTGCGCGAAGGGTCTGGTTCTCGCCTTCCAGCGTCTTGTTGCGCTCGCGCGCAGTTTCCAAACGCTCATAGGGGATGGTGTAGTTGCCGGACTTGCTGGCAATCGGTGCGCCCTTGGGCTCTTCGCCGTCGGCATGCTCGGTGCGGGTCTTGTCCTGCTCCGTCTGGCCCTTGTCGCCCTGCGCTGTGGAATCCACCACAGTGCCAGCGCCGGTGCCAGTACCATCGGCCGCGCCATCGTTGTTGCCTTGATTGCCTTGGTCGCCCTGACCGGCGTCATCGCCATCCAGCGATTCACCGTTGAGGGCCTTTTCGAGAAGTTCTGCGGGCGTGAGTGCCATGTCTGCGTGCTCCATCCCAGCTATCCGGCTGGGCCTGCATGGGCATGCGATTGAGGGCTGGCCAGGGCCGAAGCCCCAGCCTTCCACTCTCCTGCTGCGGGAAGTGCCACCTCATCCCGAGGTTGCGTATCGCCATCGGCTTGCGCGTCTGGCTTGAAGGGCAGTATCAAAGCGATGCCCTGAAAGGCTCCGCCCTATACCGGGCGGACACAAAAAAGCCGCCTCGGCGGGCGGCTTTCAAGGAGACATGAAGCACGTCTGGCTATGTGGATGGGCACATGCGCCACATCGGGGTCACGCGGGGGCGATCACGTTTGACCAGGCGCAGGATGAAAGCCTTGGCCGCCACGAGGGCAACGCTGGGCTCGCGCTGGTTCGGGCTCGCGGGCTGCACCACTGCATCCACACGGAAGCCGTCCAGCACAAAACTCCAGGCACGGTGCACGGCGGACACCACGTAGTCGCGAGAGGTGACGGCGACCGAGGCGAACGCACCGGCGGCGGCAGCGCAGGCAATGGCGGCGATGGCGAAGAGGCGGGAAGAACGGGACATGGTTGGTACTCCTGTGAGGTGCCGTGGCTGCAGCGAAACCCCTTGCCTTGACGGGGAAGCCCATGCTCAGGCCGGGGCCCCAGATTGCATCGCCCTATGCCGGGCGGCGCGCACAGATGCGCAGCGGGTACACGTCCACCCTGATCTGAACATCGTGGTGGTCACGCAGGTGGCAGATCGCGCGTCCTGGCTGGATGGTCCCGGTCCGAAAATCCATGCGATTGACCAGCTCCTGCAGCGCATCATTGACAAACGGTGCGACGTGCGTGCCTTCCGTGTTTCCGGTCACGGTCACGTCAATGCTCAGGCGAAGCTCGGGGCCCATCACTTCGAGCTCCGGGTCTTGCGGGCGGACTTCGCTGCAGGCGCCGAGGTTTCCGGACTCGGGAGCAGCACCAAGACGGTCGCGGGCACGGCCACGCTCGTAATTTGTGCACCTCCGTCGTATGGGCGCTCGAACACGCAGACCATTTGCCCATCGTCATCCAGGCCCGCCGCCACCATCACCTGCGTGCCACCCACAATGCACACGCGCTTGCCCACCATGGTCGCGTACTGTTCCGCGTCCCGGTCGTACACCTTGGCCAGGATGCTGCGCACGGTCCCGACCTCGACTTTCAGGTTTTCGACCGCTTGCAGCGCGCCAGCCTCCACGCTCGCCGCGCCGTGTTCGACTCTGGCCAAACGATGCTCGATGACCTTCATGCGCTCGAACAAAGCATCCGCTGCCTTCGTGGCGCCCTGGTAGGACTGAACCAGCCTGTCGCGCTCGGAGATGGCGCGGCTCATGGCGGAATTGATGACGGCGTTCACCCGTTCCTCGATGGCTTCGAGACTGGGCGGCATGGTGGACTTGGGGGGCATGAGCACTCCTGGGTAGTTGAGGGCTCCGATGCTCCGCGCGACATCGGAATTGCCCTCGCCCTATGCCGGGCGCCTCACTGCAGGTTGTCGGCCACGGCCGGCGTCTCGATGCCAGCCATCCCCTGCCCTGCTTCCTGCGCCACCGGTGGAAACGCCGGGCTGGTGTTCTCCCGCACGCCCGGCGCCGTGCCCGCTTCGGCCTGAGCCTCGGGTCCAGCCTCGGGCTCGGGCACCGCGGCCGCACCACCTCCGCCCTGGATGTACGGGCTCTTGATGTTCATGGCGGCAGTCACGTCCGGCGTGGGGAAGTTCGGATCCACGCCGCCAGGGCTTGGGCGATAGCCCGCGCCCTTCATCACCTCGTCGGCAATCGGCGCGATCATGGGCATCTGCGCGACCTGCGCCCCCGCCTGCATCGCGCTGAACGCCGACTGCACGCCCACCTGCACCGCCTCGCGGATCAGCTTCTCGATCTGGGCGTCGCCAATGCGTTCCTTCAGGTCCAGCTCGCGCACCTTGAGGTCGTGCATCAGCTCCAGCTTCACCTGCTTGCGGATCTGCTCCGGGTCTGCCTGCGCGCCGGCCTGGGCGATGCGGATCGCTTCCACCACCTGCTTCTTGCGTGGCAGGTCCATGAGGTCGATCATGAACGGCATCACCACCTGCTGAATCTCGGGAGTGGCGCCCTTCACCGCCTCGGACAGGGCATTGAGCTGCTGGGAACGGAAGCCGCTCGACGTGGGCACATCCTCCAGCGCCACCTTCAGGCGCGCGCGCTGCACGTCGTTGCTCATGAGCGTGATGCCCGTGTCCGGGTCCACCTCTGGCTTATTCAGCACCACGCTGCGCGGGGGGTTGAGCACATCGCCCTCGATCACCACCACGGTTTCCTCCTTGCCGATGTCCTCGATGATGAGGGCCATGAGCAGTTCGCCCACCAGCGTGCGCGAGTCCTGGAAGTTCTCCATGAGATCCGCCAGCGAAATCTGCGACTGCTCGACCTGGGTCTGCTCCTGCACGCCGCTGGTGGCCGAACCCGTCTGCCCCTGGAACGCCGGGGTCACGGGGCTGACGCGCGAAATGGCCCGGCGGCTGTCGTCCATCAGTTGGAACTGCTGGGCATTGAGCTGGAAGTCCCGCTTGCGCTCGAAGATCCCGCCACTAGCCATCTCGTCCTTGTCCAGCACGAAATCAGCATCGACGCGCGAGGCCATCTGCCGGAACTGCTGATCGTTCATGATCACCGCACCCTTCGTGCGGATTGTCTCGACGGACGACATGCCCCAGCGCAGCTTCGCAATGGTGCTGTTCAGGTTGTCCTGCGGGAAAAGCATGTCCCGCACCAAGCCGTAGGGGATGCCGGTCAAGTCCTCGGAGCACGCCATCACCCGGACATAGGGGAAATGGCGATGCGGGTACGGGCTTGGGCCATCGAACAGGCAGTGTGGGCCCATCCAGTAGGCGCGGCGCACCACCGGAATCAGTTCCTCGACCAGCTTGCCCCGGCCCAGGGCCAGGGCCGCCGCGTGCAGCTCATTCCCCGCGTCGTACTTGACCGCGCGGCCGTCCTTCATCTTGAGCATGACGGTTGTCACCCAGCGCCGGTACCACAGCTCGGTGATGCAAACCGTGTTGTTCTCTTCGTTGTAGTAGGCGTCCTCCTGCACCGTCCATGCGCGCTCCGCCTCGACCGCGGAGCGCAGGCCGGTGGACTGGCCGCCTTCCAGTTCCTGGATGGAGAACTCGGCGATCCACTTGTCCGCCCCGTTGAGGATCAGCGTCGCGTGGTCGCGAAACATGCGCGCGGCCCGGGTGCGGCTGATCCAGCGGCGGCGATACAGCCACCGCGCGTCCGACAGGTCGGGCTCGATGGCCTTCATGTCCCACCAGATCTCATTGCGGTGGATGTACCGGCACTTGTACGGGTACTCCAGCGAGTTGGCGGCGCGCGACACCTCCACCCAGCCGATGCCCACGGCCACCGAAGGACGGAAGGCCTGCGACAGCGCGCGGTCGGCCTTGCTGTGCCGCTCCGCCTTGTTGAGGCGGAAGTTCATGGCGTCCGCCATGTCCTGGCTGCCCTGATCGCCGTCCGGCGTCACGCGCCAGTCCTTGCGCGTCTTGGCCTCGTAGCCGCAGACCGCGCCGATGGCCGGGCCGATGACGTTCTCCTTCGCGGGCGGGATGCCCATGTCCTTCATCCGGCGCAGCAGTTCGGTGGACAGCTGGTTGCCGTCGGCATAGTCCGCCTCGTGGTCGGCCTGCGCGCGCCACGGCGGCTGCGCCAGGGCCTCGCGCACGATGGACGCGAACTCTTCCATGCGCATCGGCTCGTCGCGGCCGTCCTGCAGTTCGTCAATGGGTGCTTGGTGGGTTGCGTTCATGGTGGTGCGCCTCATGTGCGCCAGTCGGGTGCTGGCGGCATAGAAAATTCGTGATTGGTGCCGTAGGCGTCGTCGGTGGGCTGGTAGAGGCCGGATTCCTTGGCCTGAGCCCACTGCCGCAGGGCGTCCGCGCCCTCGGTGCAGCCGTTGCTCTTGTCGGGCTCGTCCAGGAACTTGGTCAGGGCCTGGCTGTACTTCTTCCGGTAGCCCCGCAGGCGCTCCAGCCCGAAGGCGCAGGCCTCCTTGTCGAACCAGGCGCCGCGCATGTGCTTGCGCAGGGTGTTCACGCCGGTCATGAGCTGGGTCACGCGCGGCACGATCACGAACTTCTGGCCCGGCATCAGGGCCTGCAGCATCTGCTTGGTGGACTTGTTGGTGTCACCCAGGCGCTTGTGGTCCGCGTCGTGCGGCAGGTAGTGCTTGCCGAAGACAAAGCCCAGGCTCTGCAGGTGGCGCACGTAGTGCTTGAGGTCTTCGTCGTGCTCTTCGTAGTAGCCGATGAAGCGGTCCTCGCCGCGCAGCTGCTGGGCGAACCAGATCGCGCAGCCATCCGAATTGCCGATGTCCCAGAACGAGTGCACGGGCAGGTCCAGCACCGGCACGTTCGTGATGCCGCCGCGCTTGGTCAGTTCGGTGATGGCCTTGGTGAGGTAGTGGCCCTCGGTGGACTGCTGGAAGGCTTCGCGCGGCGTGGACGGGTACTCTTGCCACATCCGTTCTTCGCGCCCTGGAAAGTCGGCCGATAGAGTTGCCGCGTACCAGGCCCGCTGCTCCATGTCCAGCTTGCTGCCCGTCTCCACTTCAATGTCTTCGAAGTAGTCATGGAGCTTGGGCGGCACCACCACCAGGCCAGCGTCCATGCGGTAGGTGGGCTCTTGCCACCAGGCGTAGAAGTGGAAGCGGTAGTCGCGCTCCGTGAGTTTCTGGTGGGCGTGGTGCAACGCCTCGGCGCGCGTGCACAGTTCGTAGAACTCCCCGTTCGCGCCCTCGGCCGTGGATTCGATCACCAGGAAGCCAGTCAATGGCACCGCGGGGATGGAGCCAGTCATCACCTCCTTGGCCTTCTGCGGGTACTTGGCGCAGATCTTCCCGAACTCCGACACATGCAGGCGATGGATCGTGCCGCCCCGTACGGACGTGGCCACACGCATGCTGCTGTTGTTGTGCGCGAAGCGGATTTCCTTCGTGCTGGCGCGGGCCAGGGGGAAGCGCTCGCGGATTTCCTCGGGCAGGTGGTCGTAGGCGAAGATCACCTTGTCCCGAAAGATCGACTCCGCTGTCTCGCGGTCCTGGGCGATCATCCCGCACCGCTGGTTCCCGTTGAACAACGCTTCATCCAGCCACAGGATGGCAATCAGGGTCGTGAACCCCAGTTGGCGGGCCTTGAGAATGATGTTGCGGTGCCACAGGCGCTTGATGAAGCGACGTTGGGCGCGGTTGGGAATGAACGGCTTGACGAAGGCCTCGTCGCCGTTGTCGCCCTTGACGATGATCTGATACAGGCACCCGCTGAACAGACGCCATTCCGGATCGGCGAGGCTGCGGGCCAGCTCTTCCTCATTGGTCGGGATGCGCGCGGCAGGCTGGACATGCACACGCTGCAGCTCTCGCGGCTCGTGGGGCCAGATCTTCGCGTCAAGGCCGCCCGCTTCATCACCTGGGCCAGCAACCCACAGGTTTTCGTCCTCGTCCACGCACTGATCCAAGAGAGCTGCGGCCATGTCAGCTCCCGTCGTCGTCGATGTCGTCCGGCTGCGCTGGCAGACTGGATGCGGGGCGCTCAGGGTCGTCGGCCACGGGCTTGAACCCATTGCCATTGCCCGCGGCGATGCGATGCAGCAGCGAGGCCAGCGGATCGGTCTTCTGCTGGTTGTCCTTCTCGTACAGGCCCAGGTGCTTGGCCAGCTTCTCGATGGCGTCCAGCTTGGAGTGCATCTTGACCTCGATGCCCTCCTTCGTCTGCTTGGCGCCTGCGTAGAGAGCTGCAGCGCGCGGGCTGAGCTGGCGGGTGTCCTTGAGCACCGTGCGTGCCTGGCCATCGCCGCCACAAATGGGGCAATCGGCCTTGGGCAGCAGCAGGGGGTTGAAGCCAATGCCGCCAGCTTCATCGAACTCGGCGGGGTTCTTGCCCTTCTCGACCCAGGCCTCGCGGTCGCGGTTCATCTCGCCCACGGTGCGCTGGTACTTGTGGCCCTCGCCATAGCAGCAGCGGCAGCAGCCGGTCTTCACCTCCACAAGGTCGCGCGCATCGGCGAAGGCCACATTGGCGATCTCCAGCAGCACCAGGTCCGCCGTCACGCCAGTGCGCGCCTGCTGGGCCAGCCGGGCTTCGGTGATCGCGGACTGGATGTACGGTTTTGACAGGTTCTCCGAGGCCATCTGCCGCGCGGTGTCGGCGCTGTAGCCTGCGCGGATTGCTGCCTGCGTGGCGTTCAGGTCCACCAGATACTCGTCCACGAAACGCTGCTGTTTCGCGGTCAGTCCCAGTTTTGGCGTGTATGCGGTGCTATCAATTTCGACTGATGGCGCAGGCTTCGGAGCGGCGGCGGCGCGCTTCACCGCTGGGCGTGCTGGCGCCTTCTTCTGGGTGGCGGGAGCCTTGGGTGCGGTCTTGGCAGGTGCTGCCTTCTTTGCAGGTGCGGCTTTGCCTGCGGCCTTCTTAGGGGCAGCAGGCTTCGGCAGAGTCTTCTTGAGGGGCGCGGGCTTCTTGCCCGCAGGGGGTTTGGCCATGCCCGGGAGTGTTCCGGTGCATGGCTGCGCAGCCTAACCCTATGCTGGGCGGCACATGAGCTGATGTGCGCAGTTACGCATGCGAGCTGATCTCTCTGCGTGCCAAGCGCGATTCCAGTTCTTCGACAAGTTTGCTCAACTTCCCAACCACCGATGTGCCACGACCCACGACCGCTGCCCGGACGTGGTCCGCCATTTCCGAATCTGTGCGAAAGACATCGACATAGGGGGCATACATGGCATGAAGCGAGTCCGCATACACGCTGTCACTGAGCCCTTTTTGATTCCCACCAAAAAAGGCGTGCGCCAAGAATCTCCAGTCCGTGACGACCATTGCGTAGATTCCGGGGCATGCCGTCTTAATCTCCTCGAAAGAAAACTCGCGCGTAGGCAAGATGTCGCTCTTTTCAAAATGCGTGGCAACAATTTCCCGAACCATCGCCTCCTCCCATTTCCGCCAACCCGCGCGCTTTTCAACTTCCGTTTCAGATAGCCGGCTAACTCGTTCTGCCATCACGCGCGAAGCCCTCCCATTTGCTTCGCTAGCTTCCCGAACAATTCTGCGTAGCCTTGCAGCAAACTCGGGGGCAACATCGATTGAGGAAGCCAAGCGTTCAAAATCGTTCAAGGCATCGAAATATGCATCGGTCAGCTGATTCCATGTAATTTTTTCTCGGGCGGCATCAATAAATTGCCGCTCTAACCCGGGAGGGCACGTTATCTTTCCGCGCTTAAGCAATTCGGCAACCTTGGCTGCATTCTCCTCGCGGTACATGCGCACCAGCTCCGGCAACGCCCTTCTTCTGAGCTCTCTACTTGCACCCCTTTCGCTGAGCTTCAGATTTGCTCTGGTCGTGCAATCACGCATCGTGAACTCGAGAGTGGGTAGCCAACGACCGCGTGGATCTACAACCGACGTAGGGGGGCATACACCTGCGTTAAGCGCGTGGACCTCAGCTTTCCCAACGTCGACTATCGACTGAAGAGCACGATTTCCGCATAGTTCACGCAACAAAGCCAACTTCTGTATTGCCAGAAAGACGGACTGCGAGTTCAGCGGCATCAGTTCAGAAATATGCGCTGAAGAAAAGTAGACGCAGATCCTTTTCTCCGCAACTGCAGTGCGAAGATACGCGAGTGTTTCCCTTAAGGCTGGCTCCCTGTCCAATAGTTTCGTGTTTGTGAGGTTCGAGTAATCAGAACTGTCGAGATATAGAGAAAGCATCACGGCACCGCTTAGTCAACCAAAGCCACATTTTCACCGCCACAAGAGCCCCGGATGCCGGGCCACGAACCTCCGCAAGAACTCCAGACCCCTACCCGTCACCCGCGCCACGCGGCTGAGCTGGCGCCCGTTGGTTTTCGTGTCGTAGTGGTGCACGGCTTCCTTGAAATAGCCCTGGGCCACGTAGCGCGCGGCCGGGGCGTTATCGGGCAGGATCACCCCCTTCTCGCGCAGCGCCCGCTCCAGCTTGCGCACAGGCACGCCGATGGTTTTGGCAGCGTCGCGCACCAGGACCGTGCCGTCGGCGTTCAGCATCGCGTCGGCGTAGACCACCTTGGGGCGGGCGGCGGCCAGCGCGGCCTGCTGCAGCTCGATCTGCTCTTGCTGCTCGGCGGCCAGGCGCAGGGCCTGGGCGAAGCTCTGCGGCACGCGGCCGGCCTCCAGCTCCTGCCAGCGCTTCACCACCTTCATGCGCGCCACCGGGTCGTAGCCCAGCAGCAGGGTGAGGCAGGTGTCCTTCTCGAGGGCGAATTCCTCGTAGGTCTGGCCGTTCTGGGGGTGTCTCCAATTCTGGATGGCCCCGCCGAACAGGGCGCCCAGCTGGTCACGCAGCGCGCGGATGTCGCGCATGACGTGGAAGTGCTCCTTGCCCACCAGGCCGGCGATCTCCCGGCTGGTCATGGTCAGCGGGCTGCCCGCCAGGTGTGTGAGTGCGTTCATGGGGGTCTTCCTTCCTGCTATGCGATCAGGGTGCCCTGGCGGTCGTCCGCCTTCAGGGACGCCTTCAGGGCCTTGATTTCCCGGCCCTGCTTCTCCACCACGGCGGCCAGCTCAGTGGCCAGGAACAGGTGGGCCTTGGTGCTCTCGATCACGCGGGCGTCCTCCGCGAAACCACCCAGCGCGCGGGCCGCGCGGCGTGCCTCAGTGGGCGTCAGGCGGACCATGGCGTCGCCAAGTTCCAGCTTCACCCACCCGTCCGACAGCATGGTGCAGCTCAGCTCGCGCGGCTCCGGGTAGCTCTCGACAAGCTCATAGATCCCGCGCAACAGGCGCTTGAGCTTGCCGTCATCCACCAGGGCGCGCAGGCGGTCGTCCACGATGGTCAGCTTCAGGCCCGTCAACTCCGCCACCGTATCGCGGGTGGCGATCTGATCCAGCTCGCGCAGGTCGCGCACGGCGTCGAACACCCGCTGGGTGCTGGTGATGTTCTTGGCTGGCTCTGCCGCGGCATCGGGTTGCTGGGAGGTGGTTTCAGTCATGAGGCCTCGTCGGTGGGGTACTGCGGAATGCGTGCGGGCCACAGGCCCAGGGTGTTGAGCTGGCGGCGCGTCTGCGCAGCCATGGCGCGGCCCAGGTCGATGTGGGCCTGGCGTCCGCCGGCAATCAGGCGGTATTGATCGAATGCGACGTGGCAGCCCTCGATGCCGGGGCGGGTGCAGCACAGGGGCATGGCGCGGCGGTCGTCCCGCTTCAGGCCCTTGCCCTTGCCGTCGTTCTCGTGGGCGTGCTGGCTATAGCCTGCGATGCCGCAGTGCGCGCACGGGAGACTGGCCACTGCGCGGCGGTACTGCTCGCTGCGCAAGGGTGCGGGGCTCTTGCGCATGGGCATGCCGGTGCTGCAGCCGACCATCAGAGCAGCGCGCGGCACTACGCTTTTGATAGCTGCATGCGCACGCGCATCAAGGCGTGCGTCTCGATCCGACTGGGATTTCGCGGTGGTGCTGCTGGCACGCGGCCAGGCCGAGCGCTTCATGGGGGTGCGGCGGGTCAGCACCGCGGCACCTCGGCAGAGATCCGGCGGCCATCCGGCGCGTGCACCAGCAGGCGGGTGCAGTACCCGTGCTGGATCTGCTCTACGGCAACCCGGTATTCGCCGAATCGCCCCCTCACGGTAGGTGGTGGCGTGCGCAAGCGCTGGCTGCCCCAGGGCGTCTCTGGCTGGACCACGTCCAGCAGCCGCTGCAGCATGGCGTACGGCTCCACCAGGGCGCTATTGCGCAGCTTCGCGGCGGCGGCTGCACGGCGGTTGAATGCCGGGCGCTTGACTGTGACGCGGCGGCTCAGCATGGAGCCCCCTGCCCTGCCCGGACCTGCATTTCGGCATCGGAACGCAACTCGGCCTCGGCCAGCGCCACCACACCGGCCGGGGTCTGGCGGCGGAAGCGCACCGCCGCAGTCAGCAGGTAGCGGCGCTGGGCCGGCGTCATCTCGTAGGGCTGCTCCTGCGTGGCGCACGCGGCCATGTCCTTGGCGAAGCGCTTGGTACCGCTGCCGGGCGGGAAGGTGCACGCAACCAGGGCGCGGGCGATGGTCTTTTCGTTTTCGGTCACCGGGTCGCTCCTTCCAGACGGCGGTTGTTCGCGTTTTCGCTGCGCCAGACCTCCACGCGCAGGCGCGCGGCCTCCAGGCGCCAGCGCAGCAGCTCTTCACGCTCGATGGCGGCCTTGATGCCCGCCAGCACCTCGATGTATTCGGGGTGGCTGTATGCGAACTGCTCCCGTGCCGCAATGGCCTTCTCGGTGCAGGCATTCATCAACAGCGCCTTCTTGCTCTTGCGGAAGTGCTCCAGGTGGGACCGTTCGGCCTTGGCCTGGGCGAACTCCTTGGATTTCTCGATCAGGTAGTCCACCGCCTTGTTCGGGTCGATCAGGTCAGCCATGGATTGCCCCCTGAGAGCGACGGAACGTCCACGCCACCATGGCGGCGTCACGCTCGTGCTGGTTGCTGCTGGCCTGCCAGCCGGTGTAAACCGCGAAGTTCTCCGCGCCGCGCTTCGGACCCTTGGCGGCCGGGCTGATGCCGTGGGCCGGGATGCCCAGCTCTTCGCACACGTCGGTGATGAGGCGGCACCACGCATCCACCTGGCCCAGGCTGCGCGCCGTAGCCAGCGCAACGCCCCGGGCGGCCTTGGCCTGCGCGGTCCAGGCGTGGGACTGCAGGCGCGAGTCCTCGAAGATCACCCGCGCGGGCGAGGCCTCCCGGATGGTGCGCTCGATGAGAGCGGGGCCGATGGTGTCCAGGCGCGTCAGCACGCCATCAACGAACGTGGCCACGCCAGTGTTGGCCCCCGGGTCAATGCCAAGGATGAGACTCATGTCCGCCCTCCCGAGATCAGCCCGGAGAACATCCCGCCGGCGGCGCGCACCGCGATGGACTCGCCGCGGCGGTACTTGCTCAGGACCGACGTGCTCACGCCCAGTTCCTCGGCCAGCGCAATGCCGGTCTTCTCGCTGGTCTGCACGTAGTTGACTTGCTCGGGGGTAAGCGCCGCTCGCTGACGACCTATCGCTCGGTTGGCCAGGATGCGGTTGGTCTGCCCCTTGAACTTGCCGGTGCGCTGCAGCCAGGCGCCATAGTCAACCTCGCTGGTGCACTTGATGTGCCCCGGGAAGCAACAGGCGCGCTCGTCGCAGGATCCGTACACGCGGTAGCCCTCGGGCACGGCCTTCTGGTTGATGCAATGCCACACCGCGCGCATGCCGCACTGCGTGCGCATCTCGCCTGCGGCCCGGGTGTAGTCCGGGGCGTAGATGTTCGGGCGGCCATCAGGACGCAATGCCCCGCGCCACAGCCAGTGGCCATCGCCGGTGATGACGCAGCGGCCCTTGATCTCTTCGAGCGTTCTCATGCAGCACCACCCTTCCCGCGCGGGAAACGCAGCTTGCCCACGGCATTGCGTTCCAGAAAGCCCAGGCGCACCAACGTGCGGATGTGCCAGTCAGCGCTGGAGAGCGCCAAGCCGAAGCGCACGGCGACGTTGTGCACGGGCGGGAGCTGGTCGTTCTCGGCCAGGAAGGTGCGCATGTACTCCAGCACCTGCAGCTGCAGGCTTGAGGCGACGGCGGCCTTCTGGCGGCGCAGCGTGGAGCGCGCTGGCTGCGAGCCAGGGCGCAGGCGGGCCGCGATATCGTTCGCTTCCTGCATGAAGTTGCTCACTGCCATGACATACGTCCTTCCAGGCCGAGGGCCAAGCGTGCATCCCGCAGGGCGGCACAGGAGACACTGCGATCTCCCGCCACCGCGCGCGCCACGATGCGGCGAGCCCAGTCCTTGCCGTCGCACCGCGGCTCCACCTGCACATCCACCGGCATGACCTCGGGCGCCGGCAGGCGCTTCCAGCCCTCCAGCTCGGCCACGGTCTGGCGCGGCATGGCCGCATCGCACAGCTTCTCGAACTGCGGCAGCGAAGGCGGGTACTCGGGGTGCGTGGCTTTCAGACGCTCGGCGGCCAGCTCGATGATGGGGCCGGGGTACTTGGCCAATGCCGCCGACCAGACGCGCAGCGCGGCCAGCACACCCTTGTCCTTGCCCGCCTCGTTCAGCTCGCCGGTAGCGAACTTGCCCGCGAACACATTGCCGTACTTGCCGTGCAGGACCAGGAACAGCTTGCGCACGGTGGTGTCCTGTTGGTCGGCCTCGTGGCCGGTGTGGCCGTGCAGCTGCTCATCGGCCATGGTTGCGATTTCGCGGCTCATACCCGGACTCCCTCGAAGATGGCGGCATGCGCGCCAGCGAACTTGTGCGCGGACTGCGCAGGCGGCGGCGTGGGCGGGGCTGCGCCGGTCTGGCACTGCGTTGCCCACTTCTCGGCGTCGGAAAGCAGCAGCTTGACGGGGTGCATCTGGTTGAGCACAAACGGCTCCTGCACCTTCGCCACGTAGTGGTACGCCACGCGGGCAGCGCGCTCCGCCCCCACCCGGTCGATCACCTTCGACATTTGCGCAGCCACCATGGCGTTCCACATCGGCCAGGCGCCGTAGCGGCCGTGGTAGGCGATGGCATACGCGCACCAGGCATCGTGGGTTTTGGCTTTGTCGCCGGGGTAGCGCAGCTCGGCGGGGATCTCGTGGATCACCCCCTTCTTGTCCGTCACCCTCATCGGCTCGGCCACGGCGTCAGCCTTGGCTGAGATAGGTGTAGTAGTCTTGTGTGTAGTCTCTGTACTTATGTCGGATTGCGCTTTGCGCAGTTCGTCGAACGACGATTTCGCAGTTCGAGTGCGACGCTTTCCGCACTTCGCGGGTTGCGTTTTCCGCATTTCCCGAAATGCGTTTTCGTCGTTCGGGAATTGCGCTTTTGTCCATACCTCGTAGGCGGCGTCAATGACGTCCGGAACGAGCTTGAAATAGACCTTGTGCTCCAAGCGGCGATTCGTCTCCACGAGGTAGCCCCCGTCGCGCAGCTGAGCCCGCGCCGTGGCCTGTTCGCGGTACGACAAGCCCGTCTCTTCTTCGAGTTCTCCGGAGGTCTTGTAGATGCCCAACTCGCTGTCGCTGCCACGCCCGTGCCAGTAGTGGAGCTGGGCGAACAGAATGGCGGCGTTCACGCTTCCGAAGAAGCGCGCAAGGCGCGGGTAATAGGCCACCGGGCGGCCAACATGGGAAAGGGATGCGAACAGGCTCATCAGTGCCCTACCCCCGTACCACGGCGCGCCGGCCGCCAGTGCGCTTCACCGCCTCTTCGCGGCCGAACTGGGCCGCCTGGTGCGCGCGCCCTGCTTCATGCGCAGGCGTGCCAGCCTGGGCGGAATGGATGTTGCTGTGCCCTACCCGGCGGAAGCTGGGAGGCTGGGTCAAGAGCTTGTCGCGTTTCCAGAGGCTCATGAGCCCTCCCCGTATTCGGGGCCCCCAAAAGGCCCTATGAGCTTCGCAAGCGCGTCGGTACGCTTGGCGTCATGACTCAACCGCTCCACCACCATCTGGTCGTAGCTCTTGCCGTGAACAAGGGCGTACACGCAATTGCGGATCTGGTTGGACGAATCGGTGCGCTGCATCGCGCACTGCTGCAGGAACAGCGTGTGCGTGTGCTCGTCAACCTTCGTTTTGAGCGGGTAGTCCAGCTTGCCCAGCGGTCCAGCGATGCCGCGGGCGAACACAGGGGCGTCCTCGGCATCAAGCTGGTCCTGGACCTTGGCCAGGATGCGGTCGCAGGCCTCGGGGTCGAAGTCGCGCAGCAGGTCCAGCAGCCGGTTGGCGGCGGCCTGCTCTTTCGCAGTCAGTTTGGGGGTGGGATGGGTCATGGGATGGTTGCCCCCCGCGTCGCGGGAGTCGCAGGGGAATGGGTGGATGGGTGGTCAGCGCGTGCGCAAACGGATGCGGCGGCCGCGTCAGGCGTGGACTTCTTCGGCGACCCGGCGCTGCGCTTCGCGCAAGGCCTGCAGGTGCTGCAACTCACGCTGGAAGAGCTGACCTGCGGCCGTGCCGATGGGCCACGCCTGGAACTGGTGGATGGGCTGCCCGGATTCGAGCGCCAGACGGGCGCGATCCAGGACGATGGAACGGGGGACGATGGGCTCGGTCATGGCTCACCCGGCCGCGATGGCGGTTTCAGGAGCTGCGCCGCTATCGGCCGCAGGCGGAGCAGTTGCGAGTTCAGGCCAGATGAGGTGCCAGTCGTCTGGGCGCAGGTCGCGCCGAGTTACCGCGCCGGAAGTGGCGCGTTCAATGGCTACGCAATGGGTTGGGCCAGGCCTGCGATTCGCATACCCGTGCTGCCATTGGCGTATCTGAGCATCGCTGGGCACGCCAGAGCGCTTGCGCAGTTCACCAACCGTGAGCGCCCCTGGGCTCGCTAAATATTCGGACAAGTTCATGATGCCCGAATCTATAGCATTTGCTACCTACATTCAAGTAGCCAATGCTCTTGTAGCGCCTGCTACTGTTCTCGGTATGGACGAACAATCAATTCAGACGTGGCGAATTCAGCGGCTGGCCGCTATGGTCGAGCGAGAGGGAGGGAAAGCCGCTGCGGGGCGGAAGCTCGGCTATCGCGACGGAGCTTTCGTTGGGCAGATGCTGCGCGGCGAACGGCCAATTACGGAGAAAACGGTCCTGGTTGTCCACGGGCTCTTGGGCTACGCCGGGTGGTTCGATCCACCGACAGCCGATGGCCGGGTTCCAGTCGCCGCGCCTCACGCCGCTCCTTCGTCAGACCCGTCCGAACCCGCTGACTTTGTTATCACCGAGTACGCCACTGGTGGGGGCATGGATACCCAGGGTCAGCTCTTGCTGGACGATCAACCCGGGATCATCAAGAGTTGGCGGGTGAGCCACGACTGGGTGCGCCTGAACGTCCCCTCACATACAGGCATCAGGAATCTCTGCATCGTGACCGGCTTTGGCCCTTCCATGCGTCCCATGTTCAACCCTGGGGATCCCCTTCTGGTGGATACCGGTGTGAACGTGGTCAACCACGAGGGGGTCTACTTCTTCCGCGTCGGTGAGGAAGGATTCATCAAGCTCATCCAGCGCGTGCCCGAGTTTGACGGACCAGGATTCAACCTGCGGATCATCTCCAAGAATCCGGATTTCCCGTCCTATGACCTCTCGCCCAAAAACCCTCACTTTCAGGTGCTTGGGAAGGTGCTGACGGTGTGGCGCAGCGAGCAATACTGATTCCCGGCAATCTGGCCGCTCTGTTCGTCGCCATGGCGTGCGTCTGGCCGCAGGCCGCCACCGCTCGCATCGAACGCGACCGCGCGCAGGTGCGCTCCTTCCGTGCCGAACACCCCTGCCCCTCCACGGGCCGCACGCGCGGAGCCTGCCCGGGTTGGCATGTCGATCATGTGATTCCGTTATGCGCAGGCGGGGCGGACAGGCCCAGCAACATGCAGTGGATCACGCGCGAGGACCACCGATTCAAGACGCTGGTGGATGTGAGGGAATGCCGGAAACACCGGCGAAAAGGACTTCAATGAGCACCTGGTACAGATTGGATGTAGGCGACCTCACACAAGCCGCGCCCCATGTGGCCAACACGCAGAGGGCATTCATGGCTCCGTATTTGATAGCGCCGGCCGGTTCTGGCCGTGCTCTCTTCCAACGCGAGAATGCCGAAAGCGGCATGGTTGAACTGTTCTTTACCCCTCAGGCGGGGGACGTCGCTGGCGCCTTGGGTGCAGTCCCGTGCGAAAAGCCCGGCATCGACAATGGACACATCTTCATGCTCGCAGGCGACGATGAGCTACGCACGTACTTCCCGGGGCAACAGCAGCAGTAGCGGCGCCAAACGATTCTCAAACTTAATGCCGGTGCCACTGATCCCCTCTGGCCCGTCCAACTTGAGGCGAATCTGCTGACCATCCGGCAGGTGCAGCACGAACAGCACATCCCTCTGTATCGCCTCCACGAAGCCACGCACTGTTTCCGCTTCCAGCTGAGTCTGCGCCCTGACTGGCCTACTGATCGACGGCTCCATATCACTCCTTCCAAAACCGCCCCAGGGGCGGTTTTTTGTTGCTCGCCCGGATTGAGCGTAGAGGCAGTTTAGAGAAAAAACCCCGACATGAGTAGCTTTTGCTATTGACTTAATAAGTAGCAATTGCTACAGTCCATCCGTCGTACCAACAAACGCGAAACGAACCGGCCCAGACGCACACAGGGCCACGCCGACCGGAGACGCGAGGGGTTCCAGGCCTGAGGGCTGCAGCGTGTTGGGAGCGATGGGCACCACGGTATCGACCAGGCCGCCCGGGCTCCTTAAAAAGTCAGCTGCCGATGTTGCTGGTCTCCCCTGCGAGACCTTCGTCCGGCAAATCGCACCTTCGGGCATGGGCCGAAGCTATGCGCGGTGTCTCCACCGTGCCCAGTCCGCCAAAGCGCGGTCACGGCCAAAGGAGTGAGGGGTAGACGCCCAAGAACAGAAACGGTCACGCCGGTTGGAATGCCGGCATGCCCTTCGCAAGAGGGGCGATCCCAGATGGCTTTGCGCTGAGCCATCTGGGATCGAGAAGATAAGACAGGGCGAGTGCCTGGAGTGCGTCAACACCCCAGGCACCCGCCTCCGCCGTGAGTGCTCACGGCATTGGCCAAGACCCTGCCACCTGATCAGGCCGGGGCATTATGGACTATGCCGCACATGCAAGAAGTGAGATGCGCCAGCTGCAATCGCAAGCTGGCAGAAGGACTTTTCCAACAACTGAACATCAAGTGCCCGCGCTGCGGGACGCTGAATTCCATGAGGGTCGAGAACCCCTCTCCGTCGAGAGTCGAGAACTCCGAACCAGAGTGCCAGCGAGCGCCTTCATCAACTTTGACTTAAAGGCAATCAAATGACGCTCTCTCTCAATGTGTCCAAGACTGTTGGCCCCGGCAACCCGGCAGGTTCGTATCTCAAAACGGACAACTACTCGGGCGTTTTCATCGACGTCGCCCCGGGCACGTTCGGAAGTTCGCCGGAGGCCCACTGCGGCGTCGCATTCTTCTGCGATGGGGTCCCGACTAACGCACCCGACAACGTGCCCTGGACGGGCCAGGCCCGTGGCATTACGTTCTACGCGGACCACAGGATCTGCTGGGAGGATTGGACAGGAAACGGCAATGAGAACCACGACCACATCCCTGGCGCTTACTGGGAGGAAGGTGTTATCTACCTCGTCACGGCGACGTACACGGCAACTGACGTGGGGCTGGGGGTATACAAAACCGACAGCACTGGCATTGTCGCTCTGGTTGCCAGTGCGATCCGCACCCGTCCATCCAGCGGCAAGGGCACGCATGCTTGCGTATTTTCCTCCGACGGCGGAACCATTGGCTGCTGCCCTAAGGCGCTGTACGGCTGATGGATAACTAGCCTCCTGCGCATGGAGGTTTCCCGATGGCGCATGCAGGCCAAAGGGATTTAACAAAGGGCCCGCTTCATGCGGGCCTTCTTACGCCCCTCGCAAGAGGGCCATCACACAACCGCCGAAGGCTCCTTGAGTAGCCTCCAGCCGAGCGCGATAGGTTGGAACGTGAAACCGTGGGGTTCGATTCCCCGGGCGGTTGTGTGATGGTGAATGCGCAGTGGTGATGCGCCAATGTCGCCGTAGCGGTGACGCTCGGGAAATCCGCGAGTTGGGGTTGTGCCCATGCGATAGACAGTAGACGGCGAGCCGGGACACCGGAGCCAGGCTGGGATCACCTCCGGCCACCATCAACCAGCAGCGGCAATACACGATTCGCCAGCATGAGCTCCCAATACTGCGACCTGGCCAGGCTTAGGCGGTTAGTAGGGGCAGGCAACAGTGCATTCTTTTTCGTGTGACACCTCGGAGAGACGAGGACCATCATTGAAGCGCGGCGAATAGGCGTAGTGCGCAAGGGAGGTGGGGAGCGCGCTGCAGCGTGTCCACTGGCTCTAGGGGTCTGGGGAATCGTGACGACCCAGGGCGCTTCAATGATGGTGACAACGCGAACGCCTCCAAAACCTGCACATCGGCGGGGCAGGCGCCATCAAGAGCGGGTCGGGGGGTTCCTGGCCGCGTGCGCAGCAGGTGGAAGCCCTGCCCTGCTTATCATTGTCCCAACGACGGAGGGACGTATGGCAAAGGCTTTCATGGTGATGATGGTTGCGGTGGTCGCACTCATGGGCTACCTCATTCACAAGCACGAGCAGAGCAAGCCGCCAAGCGACATCAGCGCGCCCTCTCCATTGAGCGAATCCCCAAGGCCCCGAACTGTTGACGTTGCACGTAGCGTTTCCAGCACTCCTCAGTACCGGTGCGACGGCAGAACCCATTGCTCCCAGATGTCGTCCTGTGATGAGGCGACTTTCTTCCTAAAGAACTGCCCCAACACCAAGATGGACGGGGACAACGACGGCATTCCGTGCGAGCAGCAGTTGTGCTAGCCCCGTTCAGCCAAACCGAATCCTGATTTCAGCCCGCCACGCGCGGGCTTTTTTCCGACCGCGCCGGGGAGTCTCCTCCCTCCCTCCCTTCTCAGTTCCCCCGGCACGCCCCGCAAGGGCAGCGGTTCTTTCTTCCCCATCGGCCGCGCACCCTGGCCGGCATTCCTTCCCCCTCGGAGATTCCTATGAACAACGTCAACGAGACGGTGCAGGCGTTCCTGCGCCCGCACCTTCCCTGGACCGCTGCGGAGCGCGAAGCGGTGGCCCAGGCCGAAGCCCGCCAGCGCGCCGAAGACCAGCGCCGCCAGGACCGCGCGCTGATGGACCAGCAGCAGAACTTCCGCTCCATGGGGGCACTGCGATGAACAGCCTCATCCAGCAGGTCCGCACCGCCCAGGTGCGCGCAGGCGAAGACGCTGTGCTCGCGAACCTCCGGAGCCTGGGCCTTGTCAACATCGACCCCGAGCCGATGTCGCAGCGCGAGCAGAACATGGCCATGTTCATCCGCCGGATCGTGTCGTCGGCGCGCCGCCATTGCGAGGACGGTTCGCCGGTTCTCCAGATCGCGAACGAGGCCTGGAAGTACCTGCACCAGAACGGCCTCCATGGCTCGCCACTGCGGGATGCTTCGCCAGATACCCCCGCCGTGCATCCGGAGGCTGCGCAGGTGGGCGCCACGCTAGATCCCGACTCCATCGAGCAGGGAGAGCCCACATGAAAGTCCTGATCGTCTGGATCCTGGGCCCCCTGATCGCCTTCGGCATGGCCGCAGTGGCGGGTACCACCTACAACGACCGGGCCGAGCTGCAGGACGCCCACCACTCCCGCGACTTTGCCGCCAGCGAGGTGTGCAAGGGCCAGCCCTTCGAGTGGGAAGGCGACGTTCTGATCTGCCTCCGGGAGCGGCCATGAAGCACTGCGCCGGACCGTGCCAGCAGGGCCGTCTGCCCTGCCCCAACCCCACCGACTGCGAATCCGACGATATCGAGCTGACGCACCTGCAGAGCCTGTGTCTATTGGCCGCTCTGTTGCTGACCTTCGCTGCGGTTCTCGGCTTCGCAGCCGCCTTCATCCCCTTTTTGCGCTGAACAGAGACTTCCATGACCGCAACATCCACCGACGAGAAGCACGCTGTAGGGCTCGCTTCCGAGAAGGCGTCCCTTCCGTTGGCTCCGCTTTCGGCCGGCCAGCTGGCGCCCACCTCCCCCGCCGGCCTCATGATGTCCGTGCTCGCCCAAGGCGGGAGCCTGGACCTGTTCGAGCGCATGCTGGATGTGCAGGAGCGCTGGGAGCGCCGCGAGGCCGAGAAGGCTTTCTACGACGGCATGACCCAGTTCCGTGCACGGAACATCGTGATCCCCAAGCGCCGGCTGGTGGAGTTCGACAGCCGCGTGGGGCACACCGAATACAAGCACGCCGTCCTGTCGGACGTGACAACCCGCATCGGGCCGCCGCTTTCGGAGCTGGGCTTCTCGTGGTCCTGGAAGATGCGCCAGGAAGGCGGCGCCATCACGGTCACCTGCGTGCTGCGCCACCGCCAGGGCCATGCCGAGGAGGTTTCCCTCACGGCCCCGCCGGATCCCAGTGGCGGCAAGAACGGCATCCAGGCCGTCATCTCGACCACCTCCTACCTGGAGCGCCACACGCTCAAGGCCATCACGGGCACGGCCGAGGCGGATGAGGACGACGACGGCAAGGGCGCGCCGCCCTTCGGTACCACGGACCAGGATCTCAATGCCGACGAGGCGCGTGGCAAGGTCACCGTGCTGGATAAGTGGTGCCAGGATGCCCGCGCCACCAAAACCCGGGCGGACCTCACCCGGGTGATGAAGGCCGGTGTCGCGGTCTTCAAGGCGGCCAACGACCGCGACGGCTACTCCGCCTTCAAGTACGCGATCGAGCAGCATGGCGCGACCCTGCCACCTGACGGCCGGAGCGCCGCAGCATGAACGACATCCTGTTCCGCTGCTCCAGCCTGGGCCACCTGATGCCCGACCCCAAGACACGGGCCGAAGGCGACCTCTCCACCGGCGCGCGCACCTACCTGCGCCAGCTGGTCAAGGAGGAGCTCTTCGGTGTGGAGTTCGACATCGGCGGCAAGGAGATTGAGAAGGGCATCCGCGTCGAGGAGGAGTGCATTGCGCTGCTCAACACCGTGCGCGGCCTGACGCTGGCCAAGAACACCGAGCGCAGGACCAATGGCCTCATCACCGGCGAGTGCGACCTGTTCAACGCGCCCCAGCGCCGCGGGCACGACATCAAGGCCCCGTGGTCAATCAAGACCTTCCCCGGCTGGCTGGTGGACTGCGTGACACCTCTCTACGACTGGCAGATGCGCGGCTACATGGCCCTGTGGGATGCCGACGAGTGGGAGGTGAACTACGTGCTGGTGAACACCCCCGAAGACCTACGCCGGGGCGAACCCCTCGACATGCATGTCGTGGACCACATCCCGCGCGAGCACCGGCTGACCACCTGGCTCATTGAGCGCGACTTCCAGAAAGAAGCCCTGATCCGCGAGCGGGTCGAGGCCGCCCGCTGGTACTACGGCCAGCTCATCCGCGAATTCGACGAAGGGCATCGCATCGACAGCGTCATCGACGTGATCGCCCGCGAAGTTTCAACCGCTACCCAGCAGCGCAACCAAGTGCGACTTCCCACCCTTTTCTGAGGCATCCCATGACCGAAACCACGAGCACCGCCGTTGCGGCGCCCCAGGCGCCCGGCGCCATCCTCTCCAAGCCCCTGTCCATCCGGGATACCGTGTTGGCCCAGTTCAAGGACACCGAGGCGGGCCTGCAGGCCATGGCCGACAAGTACCGCAACGTGGTCTACGACGTGACCACCACCAAGGGAATGAACGAGGCCAAGGCCGCCCGCGCCGAGCTGCGCGACGACGGCCGCCTCGCGATCACCCGCGCCGAGAAGAAGGTGAAGGCCGATGTCGCCGAGCTGAAGGAGGTGATGGGCACGGAGGTGGAGCGCCTGGTGGCCATCGTGAAGCCGGTGGAAGAATCCATCGACGCGCAGATCAAGGTCGAGGAGAAGCGCAAGCTCGACGAGAAGGCCGACCGCGAGCGCAAGGAGGCGGAGCGGGTAGATGCCCACCGGACGAACATCGAGCAGCTGCGCGCTTATGTGGCTCAGGCCGAAGGCCAGCCGCTGGAGATCATCAACGGCGCCATCGAGAAGCTTCTGGAGATGACCTTCGGCCAGGAGTGGGAAGAGTTCGCGCAGCAGGCCCAGGCCGAGCGCGACAACACCGTGGCCGGCCTGCGCAACCTGGTGCAGCGCGAACAGCAGCGCATCGAGAACGAGAACCTGCGCGCCGAACTCGCTGCGTTAAAGGCCAACGCCGCGCCGCCGCCAGCTTCATCTGCAGAACCGGAGCCCGCGCTTACCCAGCAAGCACCAAAAGCTATTGGATTCATAGCAGATAGCGCAGCCGATGCACCTTTTGAGGTGGACGACTGGGGCGCCATGGAAGCGCTGCAGGAGGCTCCCGCACCGGCGCATGCCCCTATCGCGGCCCCCGCACCGCCAGCCAGCTCGGAAAAGGCCTATGCACGCGGTGGGTGGAGCCGCGCCGCTGCAACCCCCTCTGCCGCCACGCCCACTGAGGCCTCTGCCCGGGATGACGGCACGAGGGTGTCGCTGTCCCAGCTCAAGGAGCGCATTGCCCCGCTGAGCATCGACGCCGCCGGCCTGGAAACCCTTGGCTTCAAGCATGTGTCCGCGGGGGGCACCAGCAAGCTCTACCGCGCCTGCGACCTCCCGGCCATCCGCGACGCGATGGTCAAGCACCTCCACTCCATCAACTTCTAGGAGCACCGCCTCATGAGCGAATCCCCGCCGCCCGGCACACACAAGGTCGTTACCGAAATCACCGACGAGCAGTGCACGCACGCTACGGTCAATCTGGGCAAACCCATCATCGACCTGCTCAACGAGTACAGCCGAGATCACGGCCACATGCTGGCCGTCTTCGGCGGGCTCTATGCGATGGGCTGCGCCCTGGCCAACATCGGCGCCAACCTGGAAGACCCGAGCACGCTTCAAGAATCGTTCGCGCCACTGCTGATGGGTTACGACGCCGTCATGGCGCAAAAACAGCACTGAGCCTCCACCGTTTCCCCCATCCGAATCCCGCCCCGTGCGGGCTTTTTTTTGCCTATTCACAAGGATTTCTATGAATGCAAACCGTTCTGCCCCGCCCATCGGCTCCCTGCTCGCCGCCATTCTGCTGGCCGAGTTGATGACCGCAAAACGCGGCCCGACTATCCGCCTCGGCCAGTTGTCTCCTGGCCAGGAAGATCTGCTCGCGGGCAAAAAATGCAGCGATCTCAGCTGCGACGTTTGCCACCCCGCAGCTGCCGACACCCAGCGCGCCGCAACTGGAGCGGGCGAGGACACGACCAAAGCCGAGGAAGCCCAGGGCGCGCGCGTCAACGGCGCCATCGAGATTTCGCCGGACATCGCCGAGTTGGTGGGTATCAGCACCCCGGGTTTCGACCCCGACAGTCTGGAGGGTAACACCCGTCTGCTCGCGGCCGCGTTCATCACCAACGTGCGCAAGCTGGGCGATAAGGCGGTCAACAGTTTTCCGGCCGCCGGCGCCAAGCTCAGCGGTATCCGCTTCGTGGAGAACACCATCCTCTCCGCGCTCCACACCTTCACCACTCTGGCAAAGAAATCGTGATGAGCGCCGCAGCCAAGAAGCAACCGGCCATTCCCATGGCTCCGGTCAAAAGCGCTCAGCTCCGGGCCATCGGGTACGACGTGGCCAACGGAGTGCTGGCCGTGCAGTTCCAGCGCGGCGGCGCCATTTACCACTACCCCGGTGTGGGCGCGGACGTGCACGCCGAGTTCATGGCGGCCAAGTCCAAGGGCGCTTTCTTCGCCCAGCGCATCAAGGCCTTGCCCTTCACGAAGCTCCCCGCGGCTCCTGAAGTTGAGCGCCTGCCAGCCGACGACACCGAGGGCGGCGCCCTGTAGGCGTTGACCGTTCCCGCAACCGCCCCGCCGCGAGCGGGGCCTACCCCCCCCACGTCTATGTTTCACAACCTCATCATCTACCGCATCGCTCCGGGCTGGGAGTCCGACGTGCAGACCGTCGGGGACGCCCTGGCCAAGGCGCCCTTCATCGAGTGCGGCGCCACGCAGGAAAAGTCCCTGGGCTGGGTGCCTCCCCGCGGCGAGGCCCACGGCGCCATGCTGGAGAGCATCGGCGGTCAGTGGATCGCCCGCTTCATGACCGAGGGCAAGACCATCCCCGCCAGCGTGCTGGCCCGCAAGGTCAAGGAGAAGGCTGACCGCATCGAGAAGGAAACCGGACGCAAGCCGGGCCGCAAGGAGTCCAGGGAGCTGAAGGACGAGGCGAAGCTGGACCTGCTCCCCATGGCCTTCACAAAGCAATCCACCATGTGGGTGTGGATCGACCCCAGTGCCCGGTTGCTGGTGCTGGACACGGGCAGCCAGGCCCGCGCGGACGAAGTCGTCACGCTGCTGGTCGAATCGCTGCCTGGCCTGTCGGTGTCGCTCATCAATACCCAGACCAGCCCGCAAGCGGCCATGTCCCACTGGCTCAAGGAGCAGGAGCCGCCGGCGGGCTTCACCGTGGACCGCGAATGCGAGCTCAAGAGCGCCACCGAGGAAAAGGCCGTGGTGCGCTATGCCCGCCACCCGCTGGACATCGAAGAGGTGCAAGCCCACATCGACGCCGGCAAACTGCCCACCAAGCTCGCGCTCACCTGGGACGACCGCGTGTCGTTCCTCCTGACGGAAGGCCTGCAGGTCATGAAGTTGGCCTTCCTGGACACGGTTTTCGAGGGCACAAAGACCGACGACAGCGGCTTCGACGCCGACGTGGCCATTGCCACAGGCGAGCTGGTCAAGCTGATCCCGGGCCTGATTGAGGCGCTGGGTGGCGAGGCCGAGACGGCCCAGGCGCTCCAGACGCAGGCAGTGGCCACCGCCAAGGTGAACCCCACCGGATCGCGCGACGTGTTGGCATGACCCCGCGTGCAGCCCTGTCCCGATGACCTGGAGCACCCATGGAGCGAAGACAAAAAGACATCTACACCATGGCCGAGCAAGCCGGCCTGTCCCCCCAGCGCTACGAGCGCAAGAGCAACCGGGGCTGCCTCTTGTGCGTCGCGGAGAACGGCGCCGAGCGCACCTTCGCCGTCAGCCTTGGCAATCGCATCGACCCGCGCGGCGACATGAACGAACTGGGTGCCATGAAGCGGTTCGCCCGGGAAAACAAGCTGCCGGAAAGGCCTGCAGCGCCACCAACCACCGCCATCAAGAAAGCGACCCTGACCATGCCCAAGGCACCTGCAGCGACCTCCCAGGCTACGACGAACGAGCAACTGCCCCCTGTCGCCTTCTACCGTGTGTGCGAATGGCTCAAGAGCCAGAAGCTCTCCAACTTCCCCAGCCTGGAAGCGCTCGCCTTGCAGGCGGCCCAGCACATCCAGACGGCCGTCTCCGAGTCGAATGTGAAGCTGGCCCTGGAAGTCACCGGCACCAAGGAGCCTGAGCACTGGTCTGATCCCACCGACCCCAATGCCATCATCGTTCGCGAGCTGTCCCGCATCATGAAGCAGCTGGGCGAGAAGCCCACGCCCGCTTTCGAGCGCTTGGCCACGGTCCTGTTGCCATGAGCCCGCCAGACCACTACGCCACCCTGGGCGTGGCCAGGGACGCCAATCACGCGGAAATCGTCCGCGCCTACCGCCGCGCGGCGTCGCACGCACACCCCGACAGGGGCGGATCCAAGGAACGCATGCAGGCCTTGAACATGGCCAAAGACGTGCTCACCGACCCGGAACGCCGCGCCCGTTACGACGCTGGCGAGGACGACACCCGCCAAGCCGCGGAAGACAAGGCGCGAACGCTGATCCTCAAGCTCTTCGCCGAAGCCATTGAGCAGGATGCGATTGATCCCGTAAAAGGCGTGCGGGCCGCACTGAACACCGGCATCGCGGAGGTCGCTGTGAAGATGCGAGCCCTGAGTCGGGCCATCGTGAGGCTAGGCGCGCAGCGCAACCGCGTGACTGCGAAGACTGAACGCAATGTGTTCAAGGAACTGCTGGACGCCGCCATTGCCAGCTCCGAGGCATCCATCCGCAAGCTCGAAGACACCCGGGAGACTGCACAGCGCGCCATGGACATCCTGGCCGCCGAGTACGAATCGGGGCCCGGGGCCACGCCACGCTCCCCAGACTTCAGCGACAGCCTTGCCTATGGCTTGTCGGTTCCAGGGTCGGCTTTTCGCCCAAATTGGAGGGAATTTTGATGACCACCATGCGAGCGGCAGTTGAGTCCGCCCAACCCGATGCGCTTGATGCCGACGCGCTGGACAGAATCCAAGCCGCGTTGATGATGACAATTGAGCCTGGAACCGCCACGGTTGCGATTGCGCTTCTCCGCGCCCAGGTAGCCGCCCTCTCGGCGCAAGGGGCAGCAGAGCGGGCGGTGCCTGCCGGGTATGTGCCAGTGCCGCAGGCAGTGTACGACGCGCTGCTGGGCTGGTACGACCCAAAGGGCGACAGCATGGCGGTCGTCCGCCCCCTTGTGACCGCGATCAGTGACATGCTCGCAGCATCCCCCGCGCAGCCAGCACCCCGGCCCGCCCCTGGGGTGGAATCGAACACGGCCGGGGCAACCTACGTAGCGGACTACTTCAACGCGCACGGGTTCTACCCGTCGTTACGCGAGACATTCGATGCCGGTCGCGCATCCCATGGGCAAGCACCCGCCCCCTCGCAGCAGGAATCGAACATGGCCGCCCCTGCGCAGGATGGGGAGCGCGAGGCGGAACGCGCAATGTTCAAGGATGCGCACCGTCACCTTGAACTTGACGAGGTGCCTGACGCCTGGGGGCGACCGATGTTCAAGCATTCCCACGTAGAAGCAAGCTGGCTCGGATGGATCGCCCGCGCAGCCCGTGCTGCAGCACCGGCAGCGCCAGCCCAGCCGGGGCTGGAGGGGGAGCGCGACCTGCCAAAGATCACTGCAGAAGATCGTTCCTTCCTGCACTACAACCCCAACACGGATGACATTGTGAAATGGGTCCATGACTACGCAAAGGTAGCCATCGACGCCGACCGAGCAGCCCGTGCCGCAGCACCGGTAGCACCAGCACCTGGGACGCCGAGCGAGGCCGTGAAATTCTCTGACACATCGACGGCTAGCCCCATCGAGAAGACAAAGCGCTACCTGCAGCATTTGGCCAACAAGAAGCCAAACAACCCGTACTTCTTTGACGATGGCTACCCAAGAGAGAGCATTGCTGACGATGCAGCGGCTGCTTTGGCAGTGTTTGAACAACTCGCCGCACCCCAACCAGCAACGGCAGATGCGGAGCTGTGGCCCGCCGCACGCGACGTGCTTTCCGAACGGCGCCGCCAAGTTAGCGCGGAAGGCTGGACACGAGCGCATGACGACAAACACTCTGACGGCTCATTAGCTGCTGCTGCCGCCTGCTACGCCATAGTATCCGTGCCAAGCAGGCGCGGCGAGGTGCCTGTTTCGCTCTGGCCGAAATCGTGGGCGCCATCGTGGTGGAAGCCGAGCGACCCACGCCGCAATCTTATCAAAGCCGGTGCGCTCATCCTGGCCGAGCTGGAACGTATCGACCGCGCCGCCCTGGCCGCCCAGCGGGGAGGTGCCTGATGGCCGACCTGATGACCAACCTCGCCGAACTGGTGACAGAGATCAATCGCATCGACCCGCAGCTGGAAGACCCGCTGCGCCACGCAAAACGCGATTGCAAGCGCGTGGCGTACACCATTCTGGAGCAGGCTGCCGGGCAGGCCTGGATGGCGCTGCAGGCGATTGAGTCGATGAAGGCCGCCGCCCAGCAAAAGGACCAATCATGACATCTGAATTCACAATACGCATGGTGCGAACAGGAACGCTACAACCATGCCCGTTTTGTGGCGCTGGCGAAACTCGCATTCACGTCAACCAGGGAACCTGGAACGGGCGCGGCCACGGCGAACCCGTTTCCGTGGAAGTTCGTCACTGGTGCTCGCCGGATGCGGGTCAGCCCTCGCGCATGATCGCCCGCGCAGGCCGGGACCAAGAATCCGCAATTGCCGCCTGGAACCGCCGTGCGCCAACCACCACGCAAGAGCCGGTAGTGCACTACCGGCTGCTGGTGCGCGGGCAGGACAGGATTCAGGCGAGCGACGAATTCCTGCGCGAGGACGGCGTGACTTGGCGCACCGACCCATCGGGCATCTTCGTCGGGTGCGTCTACGAGGGAAACATCCTACTTCCGGCGCGTCGCCCCATCGAGGCGGCCCATGGCATTCAAGGGGCCATCCATGGCTGACAACATCCGCCAGTTCCCTGGCGCCGAGGTGCCTGAGCAAACCCTTTCCGTGGAGCGCCGCCCATTCGGCTTCTGCGCCCACGAGAAGATCACGCTCGATGAGCACCGCCGCACCGTCAAGTGCACAGCCTGCGACAAGGTGTTCGACCCGTTCAACTTCCTGCAGACCGAAGTACACCGGCTGCAGGACGCCTGGGAGCGCCACCGCCAGGTGCGCGCAAGCCTGGCTGAGCACATCGACCGGGTGGAGGCCTTGAAGAAAGAAGAGGCCCGGCTGAAAGGCCGCATCAAGACCGCAAAGGCGAAGGTCGAGCCGCCCATCGACGTGCGAAACCGGGCACTTTGACCATGGCATCCAGACGTAGCCGCCCGCGCAGGGACCGCCGAGCGCCAGTCCTGATTTCGACCCACCCGAGCCCCGCCCACGAGCGGGGCTTTTTCATGCACAACATGCACGACTCAAAACACCACCCATGGCTTAACCACTGCCATTTCGGCGACGTGCGCGCAGTGCTGCGCCAGATGATCGCCGACGGCGTGAAGGTTCAGACCATCGTCACAAGCCCGCCTTACTGGGGCCTGCGCAGCTACCTGCCAGCCGAGCACGCCGACAAGGCGCTGGAGATAGGCGCCGAGCCGACGCTGGCTGAGTTCCTGGCCAACATGGTGGAGGTGTTCGGCCTGGCCCGCGAGGTACTTGCCGACGACGGCACGCTTTGGCTGAACATGGGTGACAGCTACGCCAACGATGGCAAGTGGGGAGGCTCCAGTGGCGGCAAACACGTCAAGGCCCTCCACGGAGACTCTGGCATAGGCCGCCAGAAGGTCACCTCCGGGCTCAAGCCAAAGGACCTGTGCGGCCAGCCGTGGCGCCTCGCCTTCGCGCTGCAGGATGCCGGCTGGTGGCTGCGCCAGGACATCGTCTGGCACAAGCCCAACCCCATGCCGGAGTCCATCAAGGACCGCTGCACGAAGGCGCACGAGTACCTGTTCCTGCTGGCCAAGTCGGAGAGCTACTACTTCGACCAGGGCGCGATCTCCGAAGAGTTGGAGGCCTCCAGCATTGCGCGACTGGCGCAGGCCGGCTGCGAAGAACAGGCCGGCAGTAACCGCGTGCCCGGCAAGACCAACGGCGCGATGAAGGCCGTTGGTGGCAGTCGGCGCAACAGCTTCGCCCGCGAAACCAAGTATTCCGATGGAGAGCACGGCCAGAAGCCCCAGGCCCGTGCAAATCGCGAAGACATCGACTACAGCGGCCGGCGCAACAAGCGCTCAGTCTGGACGGTCTCCACTCGCGGCTACAAGGGCGCGCACTTCGCCACCTTCCCGCCCGCCCTGATCGAACCCTGCATCCTGGCCGGCGCACCTGCCGGCGGCATCGTGCTGGACCCATTCTTCGGCAGCGGCACCACCGGGCAGGTCGCTCAGCAGCTCGGCCGGCAGTTCATCGGCATCGACATCAACACCGCGAACGAGCCTCTGCAGCTCGAGCGCCTGCGCCAGCCTGGACTGGTTCTATAGGCAGCGTCCAACCCTTCAACACTGCCCGCTCCGCGGGTTTTTTTACGTCTGAACATCCGATGCTCACCCCTCAGTTCATCCTGGCCCTGTCCGCCAAACTGGTCATCGACCTCTTCGCCGGCGGCGGCGGCGCGTCCACAGGCATCGAGCAGGCCCTTGGCCGCCACGTCGATGTCGCGATCAACCACGATGCCGACGCAATCGGCATGCACGAGGTCAATCACCCCCAGACCCGGCACTATCGCGAAGACATCCGCAAGGTTGATCCCCTGGCGGTCACACGCGGCGAGCTGGTGGGTCTGCTGCATGCATCCCCAGACTGCACGCACCACAGCCAGGCGCTGGGCGGCCAGCCGCGCTCGCAGGAGATCCGCTCTCTGGCCTGGATGGTGCACCGCTGGGCAGGCAAGACCCGCCCCGATGTCATCACGCTGGAAAACGTCGAGCAGATGCTGCAGTGGTCCCCGCTGATTGCCAAGCGCTGCCCCGTCACCGGCCGGGTCATCACGCTGGACAAGACGAAGGACGCGGCGGGCAAGACCATGTACAGGGTGGCCGCCCCCGGCGAGGTGGTGCCCCGCAACAACCAGTTCCTGGTGCCCGACCCCAGGCGCAAGGGCAAGAACTGGGAGCACTTTGTGGCCGGCCTGCGCGCCATGGGCTACAAGGTCGAGTGGCGCGTGATCTGCAACGCCAAGGTGGGCTGCCGCAGCACGCGCACGCGGCTCTACATGATCGCGCGATGCGATGGCCTGCCCATCGTGTGGCCCGAGCAGACCCACGCCAAGAAGCCCACGGGCAAGCTCAAGGCCTACCGACAGGCCGCCGAGTGCATCGACTGGAGCATCCCCGGCACCAGCATCTTCGGCCGCAAGAAAGAGCTGGCCGAGGCCACCATGCGCCGTATCGCCTACGGCATGAAGAAGTTCGTGCTGGAGAGTCCAGATCCGTTCATCGTCGAGGGCGCGGCCCGCACGTTGATCCAGATGGGATATGGCGAACGCAAGGGCCAGGCCCCGCGCGTTCTCGATACCCTGGGGCCGCTGGGCACCATCACCGCGGGCGGCCAGAAATTCGCCACCTCCTCAGCCTATCTGGTGCAGGCCGGCCACGGCGAGGGCCAGGGCGACAGCAAGCGCCGCAGCTACGGCGTGAACGATGTCACCGGGCCCGTGGGCACCGTCACCGCGAGCGGAGGCGGCCAGAGCTTGGCCACCGCCTTCATGGTGCAGGCCAACGGCGGCCACAACACCGTGCACGCCCGCGACCTGCGCGACGGGGTGTCCACCGTCACCACCAGCGGCAGCCAGCAGCAGCTCGCCGTGGCCCACCTCACAACGCTGCGCAAGCACAGCGTCGGCCGCGATGCGCGGGATCCGGTGCCCGTCGTCTCCGCCCGCGGCGAGCACCACGCCCTGGTGCAGTACGAGCTGAGCAAGGAAGACGAGGCCGGCGCCCTGCGCTGCGCCGCGTTCCTCATGCGCTACCACGCCAGCGGCGGCCAGTGGGCCGACCTGCGCGACCCCATGACCACCATCACGACGCACGACCGTCTGGCGCTGGTGACCGTGTGGTACCGGGGCGAGCCCTGGGTGATCGTGGACATCACGCTGCGCATGCTGGTGCCGCGCGAGCTCTACAACGCACAGGACTTCCCACCCGACTACGTGATCGACCGCACCTCCAGCGGGAAGGCCCTCACGAAGACCGCCCAGGTCCGCATGGCGGGCAACAGCGTCAGCCCGCTGCCCATGCGGCTGATCGTGGCCGCGAACTATCCGGAAGCGGCCAACAGCACGATGCGCAAGGCCGCGTAACGCTACCTGATCAGCGCTCTTAATGCTATGAATTTCGCAGCAGATAGTGCTTCAGCTTGCGTTAGGTACGGGCCGCCCGGTGGGTCTTCTATCTCGCGGCCAGGGACAGTTTCCAGATCGATGGACTGAATCAACCAGTACCCATTGCAACGCAGCGTCACAGAAATCTCGTGACCACTATCAAGCTCAACGGTCCTTGTCATGTGTCGCATGGCGTTCCTTTCAGCTTGGAGTATGCCGACTTCCAATGTCACGTCACAGCTACCTAATTCATAGCTACCGACGCTTATCAGTCAAGCGCTTGAATCAATTTCACCGCTACCAGGAGGCCCTATGGCCGAGAACACCAAGATCGAATGGACAGACCACACTTTTAACCCCTGGATTGGCTGCACCAAGGTAGGCCCAGGGTGCGATCACTGCTATGCCGAAAACCTCATGGACAAGCGCATGGGCGTGGCTGCCTGGGGACCGGGCAAGGAGCGCGTGCGCACCAAGGCGGCCAACTGGAAGATGCCGCTGCGCTGGAACGCCCAGGCAGAAGCGTTCATGGCCCAGCACGGCCGCCGCCAGCGCGTGTTCTGCGCGTCGCTGGCCGATGTGTTCGACAACGCGGTGGACCCGCAGTGGCGCGAGGATCTGTTCGAGCTGATCCGGGCCACGCCCAATCTGGACTGGCTGCTGCTGACCAAGCGCATAGGCAACGCCGCTGCGATGATCCAGGCCGCGCTGGACAACATGGACATCGGCTACTCGGTGCCCTTTGCAGCCTGGCCGTGGCCCAACGTATGGATCGGCGCTACGGTGGTCAACCAGGAAGAGGCCGAGCGCGACATCCCCAAGCTGCTGCAGGTGCCCGCCCGCGTGCGGTTCCTGAGCGTGGAGCCGCTGCTGGGGCCGGTGGACCTGACGCACATCGATGTCTGGGGCGGCGATGCGGAAATCTACCCACTCAAGGGCACAACCGACTGCGTGGACGATGAGGGCGCTCCGGCCGACGACGTTCCCGCTTTGGACTGGGTGATCGTGGGCGGCGAGAGCGGCCCCGGCGCGCGGCCGATGCACCCCGACTGGGCCCGCAGCCTGCGCGATCAGTGCGAGGCTGCTGGCGTGCCGTTCCTGTTCAAGCAGTGGGGGGAATGGCTCCCTGCCAAGGAGGGCCGCAGTATCACCGGGCGCACGCTGGTGCTGGAGGGCTCGGCGCCGTTCACCGACCACCCGCAGTGGCACGGCTTCGAGGACGGTCAGCAAATTGCCCGTGTAGGCAAGAAGGCCGCTGGCCGCCTGCTGGACGGCCGAGCCTGGGACGGGTTCCCAGCCCCATGACCGCCCCGCCCGACTGGCACGCCGCCGACAAGGCCTACCAGCTCCACCACACCACATGCCCACAGTGCCGCGCCGCCGGGCTCAACCCGGGCGGCCTCGAGCGCTGCCCCGACGGCGCCGAGCTGTGGGCCACCTATCAACAGGCGGGAGATCCGCCGCACTTCACCTGGCTGCGCAAGCGCCGGGGAGGAAAGAAGCCATGACCAGCACCCAAAAGCAGGCAAACAACGACACACATTTTGTTACAGAACCCGCGCAGGGTGGCAGCACAGTCCCACCCCAACCCGAATGGATTCTGGCCTCCAAGTACCAGGACCTGACGGGTGTCACCCGTGAAACGGTGAAGCAGCGCAAGAAGAGCGGGGTCTGGAAAGAGGGGCAACAGGTTGCTGTTGTCGCCAGGCGCCTTTACGTCAACATCAAAGCAGCCGACCAGTGGATAAACGACCAACTCCCCCAACCCCGCCGGGCGTAAAAATTCGGCCATTCGTGGCCGGCGACCGCCTGCAGATCGCATTCACGCTTGATGGAGTGCAGTGCCGCGAGCTGCTCCCACCCTGCCCCATCAACAAGTCGAGCATCCAGCGCGCAGCGTCATTGCGCGAAGAGATCAGGCGCAAGATCGATGAAGGGGTATTCGTCTATGCCGACTACTTCCCCGACAGTCCACGCGCCGCGGCCCCCAAGAGGGACAGCACACTCATGGAGCGACTGCTGAGAAAGCAGCTCGAAACCTACGAGCGCCAGGTCGCCAACAGCCAGCTCTCCCCCTCCACCTACAGTGGCTACAAAAAGGCCCTCACCGGGGAACGCATGCGCCGGTGGCATGGCCTGCAGGTGCGAGATGTCACGCCGAGCATGCTGCGCGAGTGGGTGGCAGAAATGGAATGCACCAGCAAGGCTATCCGGAACACCCTCACCCCCCTGCGCAGCGTTTTCGAGGACGCGCTGAACGATGAGCTGATCGACTTCAACCCGTTCGACCGCGTGGCCCTGACGAAGCTCATCCGCCAGACAGCCAAGGCCAGCGACTACGTGGTCAGCCCGTTCACATCCACGGAGCGGGCGGCATTGCTGGAGGCGTGCCGCCCGGACGAACGACCAATGCTGCAGTTCTGGTTTGGAACAGGCCTGCGCCCCGGAGAGCTGCAAGCGCTGGAATGGCGGCACATCGACTGGGACCGGTGCATTGCCCGCATCGAGCAGAACCAGGTGGCCGGCGTCATCAAGGCGCCCAAGACCGCCGCAGGCATCCGCGATGTGGACCTGGACGCCAGCGCGATTGCTGCCCTGAAAGCCCAGCGCCCGCTCTCCGAAGCCAAAGGCCAGCGCATCTGGTTGAACCCCAGGGACGGGAAACCCTGGTCCACCGACGCCCAGGTGCGAAAGACATTCTGGCTGCCGGTGTGCACCCGATCCGGCGTGGAGTACCGCAACCCCTACCAGGTCCGACACACCTACGCCTCCACGCTTCTGACGGCCGGGCAAAACCCCTGGTATGTTGCCGCCCAGCTCGGGCATGAAGACGTGGAGATGGTTTTTCGAACCTACGGGCGATTCATTCGGGAGGACTACCAGAAGCCCAAGCCTGAATTGCGCATTGTGGGAAGTTCCAGATCGGTGTGAATTCGGTGTGATTTCCGTGTGAATTCACCGACACCGCCAGACACTGCGGGGCAAAGAAAAACCGCCACAGACTGGAGTTTCCAGTGTGTGGCGGTGTCTTGTATGGTGGAGCTGGCGGGAATTGAACCCGCGTCCGCAAGCCTTCATCGGGCAGATCTACATGTTTAGCGGTCTGATTTGAATCTCGCTGCCTGTGTCGCACAGTCGCACGCTACACAGGCCGCCAGCACCCTATTTTCTCGCCCCAATCCAAGGTACCCGGATCAGGACCAGCCCATGTAATTATCCTTGCAGCCGGGAGGCACTGATTGCTCAGAACCCCCTTGCCCAGCCCATCGGCCAACTGTTGCAAGGCTCACTGGCAATTAAGCAGCGAGTGCGAAACGTTCGTCGTTTGCAGTTAGTTTTTTAAATCGAGATTTACGAGCGTGACTCAAGCTCGACATGCACCACACCGATTCCGAACCCACGTCGAAACCAGGACAGCCCCAGAGCCTCTATTTTAGGCGCTCCCCAGCAATTGCAAGAGCTCGAAGGGAGATTTAATTGCGGCATGGGCGCCCCACTCCATCGGATTGGTTTTTGCACCCAGGTAGCCATAGGTTGCGGCCACGGTCCCCATTCCTGCGGCCAAACCTGCCACGATGTCGCGCTCGTCATCGCCAACATAGATGCACTGCCCGGGCTCCACTTTCAGGCGCGCTGCCGCCTCGAGCAAAGGGGCGGGATGCGGCTTCGCATGGGGAGTGGTGTCCCCGCTGACGACCGCCCGCGCAGTGACGAACAGGGGAATGGAGCGGGTCAGCGGGTCCGTGAAGCGGGCTGCCTTGTTGGTAACCACGCCCCATGCCATGTTGCGTTGCAGTATCTGGGATACGAGTTCTGGAACGCCGTCAAAGATGCTGATGCGCTCCGTCATGCACGACTCATAGTTCACAAAGAACTCCTCGCGCATGGTCATGAAATCAGGATGGTCGGGGGCCATACCGAAGGCTTCGCCCAGCATGCCGCGCGCGCCGGCACCCGCCATGGGGCGGTAGCGCTCCAGCGGCAGCGACGGCAATCCGCGGTCCGTGCGCATCTTGTCGGCAGCGGCGCCCAAGTCCGGGGCACTGTCGATCAGCGTTCCGTCCAAATCAAACAACACCGCACGAATATTGTGAAACATGGGTGCGCCCTCAGGCAGTGCGCCGCGTGGCCACAAGATAGTTCACGCTGGTGTCCGCACTCAGCCAATAGCGCCGCGTGAGGGGGTTGTATTCCAGGCCCCGGGTATTTTGTACATGCAGGCCCGCGCTTCGGCAACTTGCGGCCAGTTCGCTGGGTCGAATCATCTTGGCGTACTCATGCGTTCCCCGTGGCAGCATGTTCAGCACATATTCAGCCCCTACGATGGCCAGCATGAAAGCCTTGGCATTGCGGTGGATGGTGGAGAAAAACACCCAGCCTCCCGGTTTCACGAGCTCTGAGCATGCCCTCACCACCGATCCTGGATCAGGTACGTGCTCGAGCATTTCCATGCATGTGACGACATCGAAGCTGGCAGGTTGCTCCTTGGCCAAGGCTTCCACGCTGATTTCCCGGTACTGGATATTGGTGGTCTGAGCTTCCAGCGCATGCAATTGCGCCACACGCAGGGCCTTGGAGGCCAGATCGATGCCCGTCACCTCTGCGCCCTTGCGGGCCATGGAGTCGGCCAGGATGCCGCCGCCACAGCCGACATCCAGAACGCGCTTGCCCGACAGGTCGCACTGCCCCTGGATCCAGTCAAGCCGCAAAGGATTGATCTGGTGCAAGGGACGGAATTCACTTTCAGGGTCCCACCAGCGATGGGCCAATTCGGAAAACTTGGCCAGTTCGGCCGGATCTGCATTGACGGTTTCACTCATGCCAGAGATTGTCCATGAAGGAAGGAAAATGGAGGATAAAACCCCCAGACGCAAAAAAGCCCCGTTGCCGGGGCTTTTTTGTGAAGCAATCCGAGGATTACTTGGAAGCGCGGGTACCGACCACTTCGATTTCCACGCGACGGTTCTTCGCACGGCCTTCGGCGGTCTTGTTGTCGGCGACGGGTTGCTTTTCGCCCTTGCCTTCGGTGTAGACGCGGTTCTTTTCGATGCCCTTGGACACCAGATAAGCCTTCACGGCTTCGGAACGGCGAACCGACAGCTTCTGGTTGTATGCATCAGAGCCCACGGAGTCGGTGTGACCCACGGCAATGATCACTTCCAGGTTGATGTCCTTGACCTTGGAAACCAGATCATCCAGCTTGGCCTTGCCTTCTGGCTTCAGCACCGACTTGTCGAAGTCGAAGAATGCGTCAGCGGCATAGGTCACCTTGGTAGCGACAGCAGGAGCTGGAGCTGGTGCGGGTGCTGGAGCGGCAGCGGGTGCTGGGGCGGCGGCTGGAGCAGCAGCGGCAGCTGGAGCGGGGGCGACGATCGCGCCATCGCAGCCAGGAGCAGCAGTGGCAGGCGTCCAGTTGGCATTGCGCCAGCAGTATTCGTTGGTGCCGTTCTTCCAGACCAGTTGGCCAGAAGCATCTCTCCAGTTGTCAACGGTTTGTGCGCCAGCGGCGGTTGCGAGCGCTGCAGAGGCAAACAACATCGCCACTTTGTTCAGTTTCTTCATGGTTCTCCTCTTGGGGAAAAAGCCGCAGCCGCGCTGCGAATCAGGACGCTTGGGGTGACCACCACCCGAAGCGTTCAAACGATTGTGCCATACGTAACAGGGCAAAAGCGGTGGAGGCTACCCAGGGCCCGTAGGACAAAACCGGAATTGCTTCGATATGTTGCGTGGTCGCTACACGGTCTTACCTCTAAAATGGTTCTCCTTCGCCGCCACCGCCGTCCCCAATGACCCAGTTTGCCAAAGAAACCCTGCCGATCAGCCTCGAAGAAGAGATGCGGCGCAGTTACCTCGATTACGCGATGAGCGTGATCGTGGGCCGGGCCCTGCCCGATGCGCGCGATGGGCTGAAGCCTGTACACCGCCGCGTACTTTTTGCGATGCACGAGCTCAACAACGACTGGAACCGGCCTTATAAAAAGTCGGCCCGTATCGTGGGAGACGTGATCGGCAAATACCACCCGCATGGTGATTCCGCCGTTTACGACACCATCGTGCGGATGGCGCAGGATTTTTCGCTGCGCCACATGCTGGTGGATGGCCAGGGCAATTTCGGGTCCGTGGACGGCGATAACGCTGCGGCAATGCGGTATACCGAAATCCGGCTGGCCAAGATCGCCCATGAAATGCTGGGCGACATCGACAAGGAAACCGTCGATTTCGGGCCCAATTACGACGGCAGCGAAAAGGAGCCGCTGGTATTGCCCAGCAAACTCCCCAATCTGCTGGTCAATGGCTCGGCCGGTATTGCCGTGGGCATGGCCACGAATATTCCGCCCCACAACCTCAACGAGGTGGTGGATGCCTGCCTGCACATGCTGCGCAACCCGGACGTGTCCATCGACGAGTTGATGGAGATCATTCCGGCGCCCGACTTCCCCACCGCCGGCATCATCTACGGCATCAATGGCGTGAAGGACGGCTACCGCACAGGGCGCGGGCGCGTGATCATGCGCGCCAAATGCCACTTCGAAGACATCGATCGCGGGCAGCGCCAGGCGATCATCGTGGACGAGCTGCCCTACCAGGTCAACAAGAAGACGCTACAGGAGCGCATGGCCGAGCTGGTGCACGAGAAGAAGATCGAGGGCATCAGCCACATCCAGGACGAATCCGACAAGTCGGGCATGCGCCTGGTGATCGAGCTCAAGCGCGGCGAAGTGCCCGAGGTGGTGCTCAACAACCTGTACAAGCAGACGCAGCTGCAGGACACCTTCGGCATGAACATGGTGGCGCTGATCGACGGCCAGCCCCGCCTGTGCAACCTGCGCGACCTGATCAGCGTCTTTCTGCAGCACCGCCGCGAGGTGGTCACCCGCCGCACGGTGTTCGAGCTGCGCAAGGCGCGCGACCGCGGCCACGTGCTCGAAGGCCTGGCCGTGGCCCTGGCCAACATCGACGACTTCATCGCCATCATCCGCAACGCGCCCACGCCGCCCGTGGCCAAGGCCGAGCTGATGGCCCGCCCCTGGGACAGCAAGCTGGTGCGCGAGATGCTCACCCGCACGCGCGCCGATGGCGGCGTGATCAACGCCGACGACTACCGCCCGGACGGCCTGGAGAAGGAATTCGGCATGGGCCAGGACGGCCTGTACCGCCTGTCGGAAACGCAGGCCCAGGAAATCCTGCAGATGCGCCTGCAGCGCCTGACCGGCCTGGAGCAGGACAAGATCGTGGCCGAGTACAAGGAAGTCATGGCGGTCATCGAAGACCTGCTGGACATCCTGGCCAAGCCCGAGCGCGTATCGGCCATCATCGGCGACGAACTCACCTCCATCAAGCAGGAATTCGGCCAGCACAAGCTGGGCGCACGCCGCAGCATCGTCGAATACAGCGCGCAGGACCTCTCCACCGAGGACCTGATCACCCCCACCGACATGGTGGTCACGCTCAGCCACACCGGCTACATCAAGAGCCAGCCCCTGTCCGAATACCGCGCCCAGAAGCGTGGCGGGCGCGGCAAGCAGGCCACGGCGACCAAGGAAGACGACTGGATCGACCAGCTCTTCATCGCCAACACGCACGACTACATCCTGTGCTTCTCCAACCGCGGCCGCCTGTACTGGCTCAAGGTCTGGGAAGTGCCGGCAGGCTCGCGCGGCTCGCGCGGCCGCCCCATCGTCAACATGTTCCCCCTGCAGGACGGAGAGAAGATCAACGTCGTGCTGCCGCTCACGGGCGACATGCGCACCTTCCCGGCGGACCGCTATGTCTTCATGGGCACCAGCATGGGCACCGTCAAGAAAACGGCGCTGGATGAATTCAGCAACCCGCGCAAGGGCGGCATCATCGCCGTGAACCTGGACGACGGCGACTATCTGATCGGTGCCGCCCTTACCGACGGCCAGCACGACGTGATGCTGTTCAGCGACGGCGGCAAGGCCGTGCGCTTCGACGAGAACGACGTGCGCCCGCTGGGCCGCCAGGCCCGCGGCGTGCGCGGCATGATGCTGGAAGACGGCCAGAGCGTGATCGCCATGCTGGTGGCCGAAGACGAAACGCAAAGCGTGCTCACCGCCACCGAAAACGGCTACGGCAAGCGCACCAGCATCACCGAATACACGCGCCACGGCCGGGGCACCAAGGGGATGATCGCCATCCAGCAGAGCGAGCGCAACGGCAAGGTCGTGGCCGCCACGCTGGTGCATGCCGACGACGAGATCATGCTGATCACCGACAAGGGCGTGCTGGTGCGCACCCGCGTCTCCGAGATCCGGGAACTGGGCCGCGCCACGCAGGGCGTGACGCTGATCGCTCTGGACGAAGGGTCCAAGCTCAGCGGCCTGCAGCGCATTGTCGAAAACGATGCCAACGTCGCAGATGCCGAGGCCGACGGCGAAGGCCATCCGGACAGCGCAGCCCCCACGGCCCCCGACACCCCGGAAACACCCGACGCCTGACCTCCCGGTGGATGCGGGGCCTGCGGGCCCCCTCCAGGAATGCTATTGAAAGTGAAGCTGCCAGCGCTTACGCCATAAGCGCCAGCAGCCTTTTTGACCAAGAAACATGATGCGCCCCTACAACTTCTCGGCCGGCCCGGCCGCCATACCCACCGAAGTCCTGGAGCAGGCCGCCGCCGAAATGCTGGACTGGCACGGCAGCGGCATGGGCGTGATGGAGATGAGCCATCGCGGCAAGGAGTTCCTGTCCATTTACGAACAGGCGGAAGCCGACCTGCGCGGGCTGCTGGCCGTGCCGGCGAACTTCAAGATCTTGTTCATGCAGGGCGGCGGCCTCGCCGAGAACGCCATCGTCCCGCTCAATCTCTCGCGCGCTGGCGTGGTCGATTTCGTGGTGACTGGCAGCTGGAGCCAGAAGTCGCAAAAGGAGGCGCGCAAGTACGCCAGTGAAGTCAACCTCGTCGCCAATGCCGAAGACACCGGGTTCACCACCCTGCCTGACCCTTCGACCTGGACGGTCAGCCGGGGGGCCAGCTACCTGCACCTCTGCAGCAACGAAACCATCAATGGCATCGAATTCCACCAGTTGCCCGACCTCAAGACACTGGGCAGCGATGCCCCGCTGGTCATCGATTTCTCGTCGCACGTTGCCTCGCGCCCGGTGGACTGGTCGCGCGTCGGCCTGGCATTCGGCGGCGCGCAGAAGAACCTGGGGCCCGCCGGCCTCACGCTGGTCGTGGTGCGCGAAGACCTGCTCGGCCACGCCCTGCCCGCCTGCCCGAGCGCCTTCGACTACAAGACCGTGGCCGACAACCAGTCGATGTACAACACGCCACCGACCTGGGGCATCTACATCGCAGGCCTGACCTTCCAGTGGCTCAAGCGCCAGACCGAAGGCAGCCTGACCGGCGTGGCCGCCATGGAGCAGCGCAACCTCGCCAAGGCCGACCTGCTCTACAGCGCCATCGACAGCTCGCAGTTGTATGTGAACAAGGTCGCCGCCAACTGCCGCTCGCGCATGAACATCCCGTTCTTCCTGCGCGACGAAAGCCGCAACGACGCCTTCCTGGCCGGGGCCAAGGAACGCGGCCTGCTGCAACTCAAGGGCCACAAGTCCGTGGGCGGCATGCGCGCCAGCATCTACAACGCCATGCCATTGGCCGGCGTGCAGGCGCTGGTGGACTACATGCGAGAATTTGAACAAAAACACGCCTGAGAAGGCGCAAAACGAACCCGGCATGCCCGTACGCCCCACGAAAGCGCCCTCGGACACACCGGATTCCTTTGCACCTTCTGAACGCCGGTGGCACACCGGTTGACGAGCAGCCCTGCACAGACATTCCCCATTCATGAACACTCCGCAAGCCTCACCCGACCTCGCCAGCCTGCGCGTGCAGATCGACTCCATCGACCAGCAACTGCTCACGCTGCTGAACCAGCGGGCGCTGGTGGCCGAGCAGGTGGGGGAAGTCAAGAAGCGCGAAGGCACGCCCTTCTTCCGCCCCGACCGCGTGGCGCAGGTCATCGAGAAGATCCAGACCGCCAACCCCGGCCCGCTCAAGGGGCCGCACGTGGCCGCCATCTGGCGCGAGATCATGTCCGCATGCCTGGCGCTCGAATCGCCCCAGCGCGTGGCCGTGCTGGGCCCCGAAGGCACGTTCTGCGAGCAGGCGGCCATTGAATTCTTCGGCGGCGCGGCCGACCTGATGTACTGCGCCAACTTCGACGAGGTGTTCCACGCCACGGCCGCCGGCAGCGCCCAGTACGGCGTGGTGGGCGTGGAGAACTCCACCGAAGGCGTGGTGACCCGCTCGCTCGACCTGTTCCTGCACACCCCCACCCATGTGGTGGGCGAAGTGAGCCTGCTGGTGCGCCACAACCTGCTGCGCACCACGAACTCGCTCGATGGCATCGAGGTGGTGCTGGCGCATCCGCAGGCGCTGGCCCAATGCCAGGCCTGGCTGACCAAGCACCTGCCCCATGCCGAGCGCCGCCCCGTGTCGAGCAATGCCGAGGGCGCCCGACTGGCCACCACCAACCCGGCCTGGGCCGGCCTGTCGAGCGAACGCGCGGCCCAGCAGTTCGGGCTGCACATCGTGGCCCACGCCATCCAGGACGACGCCTACAACCGCACGCGCTTTGCCATCATCTGCCTGCCGCACACCCTGCAGACGCCACCGCCCTCGGGCAAGGACTGCACCAGCCTGGTGGTCTCGGTGCCCAACCAGCCCGGCGCGGTGCACGACCTGCTGGTGCCGCTCAAGACCCATGGCGTGTCCATGACGCGCTTCGAGTCCCGCCCTGCCCGCACCGGCCAGTGGGAGTACTACTTCTACATCGACCTCGACGGCCATCCCGCCCAGCCCCATGTGGCACGGGCCCTGGAAGAACTGCGCAGCCTGTGCGCGTTCTACAAGGTCCTGGGCACTTACCCCGTGTCGTCCTGAGGAGCCACCGCCATGTTCGAACAATTGGGACTGATCGGCTGCGGACTCATGGGCGGCTCGTTCGCCCTGGCCATGAAGAAGGCCGGCCTCGTCAAGCGCGTGGTGGGCTACAGCAAGTCGCCCTCCACCACCGACCGCGCACGCCAGCTGGGCGTGATCGATGTGGAGGCGCCCTCGGCGCTGCTCGCGGTGGCCGGCGCCGACATCGTGCTGCTGGCCGTGCCCGTGGCCGCCACCGAGGCCACGCTCAAGGCCATCAAACACCTCGTCACGCCCCAGATGCTGATCATGGACGTGGGCTCGACCAAGGCCGATGTGGTCCAGGCCGCACGCCGCGCCCTGCGCGACCAGGTGGGCTCGTTCGTGCCGGCGCACCCGATCACGGGGCGCGAAGTGTCGGGCGTGGAACACGCCGAGGCCGACCTCTACAGTGGCCGCCAGGTCATCCTCACGCCCATCGAGCGCACGCTCACCGTACAGCTGCAAAGGGCCGACGACATCTGGACCGCGCTGGGTTGCCGCGTGACCAGCATGTCGCCCGAGTCGCATGACGCGGCCTTTGCCGCGGTCAGCCACCTGCCCCATGTGCTGGCCTTTGCGATGATGAACAGCATCACGGGCCAGTCGACCGGCGACGAATTCCTGTCGCTGGCGGGCCCGGGGTTCCGGGACTTCACCCGCATCGCGGCCAGCGATCCGAAGGTCTGGCGCGACATCCTGCTGTCCAACCGGGAAGAGCTGATCGCCCAGTCCAAGCTCTTCCAGCAGGCGCTGCACACCATCGAGCAGGCCATGGAAAAAGGTGACGCCCAGGCGCTGGAAGACATGCTGACGCTGGCCAGCGAGACCCGCGCGCACTGGCGCATGGGCGCGAAGAGAAAATAACCCCCCTGAGTCGCCTGCGGCGCCTTCCCCCAAGGGGGACGCCACCCGTGGCCTGGCAACGCCAGTTCCACGGTGGCACTGGCCTAGGACACGCCGGTGCACAGGCCATTGGCCTAACCGACAAAACACACCGATGTACAGCACCGCATTCCTCGACCTGCCTCCCCTGCAAACCGCGGCGGGCGAAGTCCACCTGCCCGGTTCCAAGAGCATCTCCAACCGGGTGCTGCTGCTGGCGGCGCTCAGCAACGGCACCACCACCGTGCACGACCTGCTGGCATCCGACGACACCCGCGTGATGCTCGACGCGCTGCGCCAGATCGGCTGCACCGTCGACGAAAACGGCAGCACCGTGCACATCACGGGCCTGGGCGGACGGGCGCCCCAATCGCCCGCCAAGCTCTTCATGGGCAATGCCGGCACCGCCATGCGGCCCCTGACGGCTGCGCTGGCACTGCTGGGTGGCGAATTCGAGCTGTCCGGCGTCCCGCGCATGCACGAACGCCCCATCGGCGACCTGGTGGACGCGCTGCGCCAACTGGGCTGTCAGATCGACTACCTGGGCAATGACGGCTACCCGCCGCTGCGCATCGCCCATGCGAACGGCGTGCCTGCCCTGGCGCTGGCGGCGCCCATCCGCGTGCGCGGCGATGTGTCGAGCCAGTTCCTCACCGCCCTGCTCATGGCGCTGCCGCTGGCCGCCGGCGCGCAGGCCATCGTGATCGAGGTCATGGGCGAACTGATCTCCAGGCCCTACATCGCCATCACGCTGCAGCTGCTGGCGCGGTTCGGCATCGTGGTCGAACACCGGGACTGGCAGCGTTTCACCATCCCCGCCGGCAGCCGCTACCAGTCGCCGGGCAGCATCCACGTAGAGGCCGACGCCTCTTCCGCTAGCTATTTCATAGCACTTGGCGCAATCGCAGCAAGCGCCAATGACCCAAAAGGCATCAAGATCCAGGGCGTGGGGCTGGATTCCATCCAGGGTGACATCCGCTTCGTGGAAGCCGCGCGCGCCATGGGCGCGGTGGTCACGGGCGGCCCCAACTGGCTGGAGATCCAGCGCGGCGCGTGGCCGCTCACGGCCATCGACCTGGACTGCAACCACATCCCCGATGCCGCCATGACTCTGGCCGTGATGGCGCTGTATGCCGAAGGCACCACCACCCTGCGCAACATCGCCAGCTGGCGCGTGAAGGAAACCGACCGCATCGCGGCGATGGCCACCGAGCTGCGCAAGCTCGGCGCCACAGTGGAAGAAGGTGCGGACTTCATCCGCGTCACGCCGCCGGCGCAGGTGCAGGCGTGGAAGGCCGCCAGCATCCACACCTATGACGATCACCGCGTGGCCATGTGCTTTTCACTGGCCGCCTTCAACCCGGCAAGCCTGCCCGTGCGCATCGAAGACCCCAAGTGCGTGGCCAAGACCTTCCCGGACTATTTCGAAGCCCTGTTCTCGGTCACGCAGGCAGCCACGGACCACATCCCGGTGATCTGCATCGACGGTCCCACCGCCTCGGGCAAGGGCACGGTGGCCGCTGCCGTCGCGCAGCGCCTGGGCTACCGCTTCCTGGACTCGGGGGCGATGTACCGCATCACGGCCCTGGCCGCCCTGCGTGCCGGCCTGGCCATCCAGCCGGAGGACGAGCCCCGCATTGCCGCCATGGCCCAGACGCTGCCCGTGCGCTTCGAGGGCGGCCGGGTGTGGCTGGGCAGCGACGACGTGACCGAAGCCATCCGCACCGAAGAGGCCGGCATGAACGCCTCCCGCGTCTCCGCCCTGCCCGCCGTGCGCGCGGCCCTGGTGGACCTGCAGCACAGCTTCCGGCGCCTGCCGGGCCTGGTGGCGGACGGCCGCGACATGGGCACGGTGATCTTCCCGGACGCCCCGCTCAAGGTGTATCTGACGGCCAGCGCCGCCTGCCGCGCCGAGCGCCGTTATAAACAGTTGATTTCAAAGGGTTTTTCAGCTAATATCGAAGACCTTCGCGCGGATCTGGAGGCACGCGACGCCCGGGACAGTTCCCGCAGCGTCGCACCCCTCAAGCCCGCGCAGGACGCTCTGGTCCTGGACAATTCCAACTTGACGATTGATGAAGCCGTCGAGCAGGTGTTGGCCTGGTGGCAGGAGCGTCAGCCCTTCGCAGCCTCTGCGCAGGGCTGACGGCGCGGGGCCCTGGCTGAAATCCGGGTCCCTCAGGCAAAGCCGAAAGGCCTTGCAACAGGCCCACGCAGCCCCTCTCGCGCGCCAGCGCACAGGCTGTGTGGATCGTTAACCTAACCCGCGGTTCTACCGCAAAAAACCACCGCAAGCAGCTATAAAAACAGTAGCAATGGTGCTACTGGAATCCTGTTTGTGGCAAGGAAACACATGTCCGAATCTTTTGCCGCCCTTTTTGAAGAATCCCTGCAGCGTACGGAAATGCGCCCAGGCGAAGTGATCACCGCTGAAGTCGTGCGCGTCGAGCACAACTTCGTCGTGGTCAACGCCGGCCTCAAGTCCGAAGCCTACGTGCCGCTGGAAGAGTTCAAGAACGACAAGGGCGAAGTCGAAGTCCAAGTGGGTGACTTCGTGTCGGTGGCCATTGGCTCCATCGAAAACGGCTACGGCGACACCATCCTGTCGCGCGACACCGCCAAGCGTCTGGCTTCCTGGATGAGCCTGGAAAAGGCCCTGGAATCCGGCGAATTCGTCACCGGCACCACGTCCGGCAAGGTCAAGGGCGGCCTGACTGTCCTGGTCAACGGCATCCGCGCGTTCCTGCCCGGTTCGCTGATCGATACGCGTCCGATCAAGGATCTGACGCCGTACGAAAACAAGACCATGGAATTCAAGGTCATCAAGCTCGACCGCAAGCGCAACAACGTGGTGCTGAGCCGCCGCGCCGTGGTGGAAGCCTCCATGGGCGAAGAGCGCGCCAAGCTGATGGAAACCCTGAAGGAAGGCTCCATCGTTCAAGGCGTGGTCAAGAACATCACCGAATACGGTGCGTTCGTGGACCTGGGCGGCATCGACGGCCTGCTGCACATCACCGACATGGCATGGCGCCGCGTGCGTCACCCATCGGAAGTGGTGACGGCTGGCCAGGAAATCACCGCCAAGATCCTGAAGTTCGACACCGAGAAGAACCGTGTCTCGCTGGGTCTGAAGCAAATGGGCGACGACCCATGGATGGGCGTGAACCGCCGCTACCCCCAAGGCACGCGCCTGTTCGGCAAGATCACGAACATCGCCGACTACGGCGCATTCGTGGAACTCGAACCCGGCATCGAAGGCCTGGTGCACGTCTCCGAAATGGACTGGACCAACAAGAACATCGCTCCCGCCAAGCTGGTTTCGCTGGGCGACGAAGTCGAAGTCATGGTCCTGGAAATCGACGAAGACAAGCGCCGCATCAGCCTGGGCATGAAGCAGTGCAAGGCCAACCCATGGCAGGAATTCGCACAGGACACCAAGCGCGGCGACCGCGTCAAGGGTCCGATCAAGTCGATCACCGACTTCGGCGTGTTCGTGGGCCTGGCTGCCGGCATCGACGGCTTGGTGCACCTGTCCGACCTCTCTTGGAACGAACCCGGCGAAGCCGCTGTTCGCAACTACAAGAAGGGCCAGGAAGTGGAAGCCATCGTGCTGGCCGTGGACGTGGACCGCGAGCGTATCTCGCTGGGCATCAAGCAGCTCGACGGCGACCCATTCACGACCTTCGTGACCGTGAACGACAAGGGCCAGACGGTGACCGGCAAGGTCAAGACCGTGGACGCCCGTGGCGCTGAAATCGACCTCGGCGAAGACATCGTGGGCTACCTGCGCGCTTCGGAAATCTCCCGCGACCGCGTGGAAGATGCCCGCAACGTGCTCAAGGAAGGCGACGAAGTCACCGCTGTGGTGGTCAACGTGGATCGCAAGACCCGCAACATCCAGCTGTCGATCAAGCAGAAGGACATGGCCGACGAACAAGGCGCCATGGCCAACCTGAGCCAGCAATCGAGCCGCGAAAGCGCCGGCACGACCAGCCTGGGCGCCCTGCTGCGCGCCAAGCTGGACAACTCGGAAAAGTAAAGCGCTGACCCGTTAAACGGTCAGACAGCGGGCGCCTCGGCGCCCGCTCTTTTTTCAGCCAAGACTGCCTATGTCCCAAGATTCCATGACCCGCTCAGACCTCGTCGAAGAACTGGCCGCCCGTTTCGGCCAGCTGACACACCGCGATGCCGAATACGCCGTCAAGACCATTCTGGACGCCGTGGGCGAGGCCCTGGTGCGTGGGCACCGCATCGAGATCCGGGGCTTTGGCAGCTTCTCGGTGAACCACCGCCCGCCCCGCATGGGCCGCAATCCGCGCAGCGGCGAGGCCGTGGCCATCCCCGAAAAGCGCGTACCCCATTTCAAGCCCGGCAAGGCCCTGCGCGAAGCCGTGGACAAGCGCACCGCCGAAATGGAAGAAAACTCCGGCACGGCAAGCAACACATCCATTCAAAAATGATAGCTAGCAGCGCTTGATGAGCAAGCGCCAAAGGCCTTTTTGATCTGGATACCAGCCCTCCGGGAGCCCCGCCGCCCCGCATGCGCAAGCTCTTAGAATCGCCCCACCACTGGGGAGACCGATGAAATACCTCCTGTGGCTGCTCAAGGCAGCCATTTTTTTTACGCTGTTTGCCTTCGCGCTGAACAACCAGCAGGACGCCACCGTGCACTTCTTCTTTGGCACCCAATGGCGCGCACCCCTGGTGCTGGTGGTGCTGACCGCCTTCTCGGCAGGCCTGGCCGTCGGGGTGCTGGGCATGGTGCCGCGCTGGTGGAGGCACCGCGCCGCCGCGCGCCGCGCCCATGCCGCGGTGGCGTCCCCCGCGCCGGCATCGGCCCCCGCCGCCGCGGCCAGCACGGCCCCCCCTGCCCCGCCACCACCGCCCGACCTGCCCTCCGCCCATGGAATTTGACCTGACCTGGATTCTGCTGGGCCTGCCCGTGGCCTTCGTGCTGGGCTGGCTGGCATCGCGCTTCGACCTGCGCCAGCTGCGCGCCGAGAACCGCCGCGCGCCCAAGGCCTACTTCAAGGGCCTGAACTTCCTGCTCAATGAGCAGCAGGACCAGGCCATCGACGCCTTCATCGAGGCGGTGCAGAACGACCCCGACACCTCGGAGCTGCACTTTGCGCTGGGCAACCTGTTCCGCCGCCGGGGCGAATACGACCGTGCCGTGCGCGTGCACGAGCACCTGCTCTCGCGCGGCGACCTCTCCCGCACCGACCGCGAGCGTGCCCAGCACGCGCTGGCGCTCGACTTCCTCAAGGCCGGCCTGCTCGACCGCGCGGAAGAAGCCCTGCACCGCCTGGAGGGGACGCCCTTCGAGGCCCAGGCCCGCCTGGCGCTGCTGGCCATCTATGAACGTTCGCGCGACTGGCCCCATGCCGCCACCATCGCCCGCAAGATGCACGACGCCGATCAGGGCGACTTCAGCACCCGCCAGGCCCACTACCTGTGCGAGCAGGCCCTGGCGCTGAGCACCCAGGGGGACCTGCCCGGTGCCCAGGCCCTGCTGGAGCAGGCCGTGGCCGCCGCCCCGGAGGCCGCCCGCGCGCGCATCGAGCTGGCGCGCCTGCAGCGCCTCATGGGCCAGCCCGCCGCCGTGCTGGCCACCCTGAAAACACTGGGCGAGCGAAACCCCGCCGCTTTGCCCCTGGCCGCCGCGCTGCTCGTCGAGGCCGCCACCGCCACGGGGCGCACACCGGAAGCGCAGGCGCTGCTGCAGGCGCACTACGCGCAGGCACCGTCCCTGGACGTGCTCGAAAGCATCGTGGCCATGGAGGCCGCCGACGACGCCACGCGCGGCACGGCACGGCAGCGCTATGTGCAGCACCTGGACAAGGAACGCTCGCTCGTGGCCGCCGCCAAATGGCTGGCCGCCGAGAAGCTGGAGCACGAGGAGTTCCACCCCCAGATCCAGCGTGCGCTGGAGCATGCCGTCAAGCCGCTCACCCGCTACCGCTGCGCGGCCTGCGGGTTCGAGGCACGCCAGCATTTCTGGCAGTGCCCCGGCTGCCAGACCTGGGACAGCTATCCGGCGCGCCGCGTCGAGGAACTCTGAAAGCCGCCGGGCCAGGCCGCGCCACCCCCACCAGGAGACCATTCGCCATGCTGAAGAAACTGCTTGCCCTCTTCGCCGCGCTGTGTGCCGCCGCGGCATTCGCCGCCGTGGACGTGAACACCGCCACCGAGGCTGAACTCGACGGCATCAAGGGCATCGGTCCCGGCCTGTCGGGCCGGATCCTGGAAGAGCGCAGGAACGCGCCTTTCAAGGACTGGGGCGACTTCATCGCCCGTGTCGGCGGCGTGGGACCCAAGAGCGCGGTGAATTTCTCCAGGGAAGGCCTGACGGTCGGCGGCAAAAAATACAGCGCCGCAGCGGCCGCCAGGGCCGAAGCGAAAAACCACCACGGCAGCAGGAAACAAGCCGTGGACCGCAAGCCCCACGGGGGCACGGGGACCGATGCGGCGCCTCCTGCCGCCACGGCGCCAGGGCACGCTGCCGCCGCCAGCGCTAGCAAAAGCTAAGCACGCTCTTCAGGCTTCAGGCCCGCCTCGGCGGGCTTGTCTTTTTGTACCCACCGGCTGCACAACGGCAAGGCCCGGGCAGGGGCTTTGGAGCGAACCCCTAAAATTGTTCGCGCATGTCCCTGATCACCCTCATTCTCCTTCCCTTCATCGGCAGCCTTCTGGCGGCCGTGCTGCCCGCCAATGCGCGCAACACCGAGTCCACGCTGGCGGGGCTGATCGCCGTGTTCTGCACCGTGCAGGTCGCGCTGTGTTTTCCCGAGATCGCCGACGGCGGCGTATTGCGGCAGGAGATCGAGTGGCTGCCCGCGCTGGGCCTGAACCTGGTCATCCGCATGGACGGTTTCGCGTGGATGTTCTGCATGCTGGTGCTGGGCGTGGGCAGCCTGGTGGTGCTGTATGCGCGCTACTACATGTCGGCGGCCGACCCGGTGCCGCGCTTTTTTGCGTTCTTCCTGGCGTTCATGGGTGCGATGGCGGGCGTGGTGCTGTCGGGCAACATCATCCAGATCGCGTTCTTCTGGGAGCTGACCAGCCTGTTCTCCTTCCTGCTGATCGGCTACTGGCACCACCGCAAGGATGCGCGGCGTGGGGCACGCATGGCGCTCACGGTCACGGGCACGGGCGGCCTGTGCATGCTGGCCGGCATGCTGGTGTTGGGCCACATCGTGGGCAGCTACGACCTCGACCACGTGCTGGCCGCCGGCGCACTGATCAAGGCGCACCCGCTGTACCTGACCGCGCTGGTGCTGATCCTGCTGGGTGCGCTGACCAAGAGCGCGCAGTTCCCGTTCCACTTCTGGCTGCCCCACGCCATGGCCGCGCCCACGCCTGTGTCGGCGTACCTGCACTCGGCCACCATGGTCAAGGCGGGCGTGTTCTTGCTGGCGCGGATGTGGCCCGCGCTCGCGGGCACCGAGGCATGGTTCTGGCTGGTGGGGGGGGCGGGCCTTTGCACGCTGCTGGTGGGTGGCTACGCGGCCATGTTCCAGAACGACCTCAAGGGCCTGCTGGCCTATTCGACCATCTCGCACCTCGGGCTCATCACCCTGCTGCTCGGCCTGAACAGCCCGCTGGCCGCCGTGGCCGCCGTGTTCCACATCATGAACCACGCCACCTTCAAGGCTTCGCTGTTCATGGCCGTGGGCATCGTGGACCATGAAAGTGGCACGCGCGACATCCGCCGCCTGTCGGGCCTGCGCACGATGATGCCCATCACCGCCACGCTGGCCATGGTGGCCAGCGCGGCGATGGCCGGCGTGCCGCTGCTCAACGGCTTCCTGTCCAAGGAAATGTTCTTTGCCGAAACGGTGTACGTGAACACCACGCCGATGCTGGAATGGCTGCTGCCCGTGGCCGCCACCGTGGCGGGCATGTTCAGCGTGGCGTATTCGCTGCGCTTCACGGTGGATGTGTTCTGGGGCCCGCCCGCCACCGACCTGCCGCGCCCACCCCACGAGCCGCCGCACTGGATGCGGGTGCCGGTGGAACTGCTCGTGCTGGCCTGCCTGGTGGTGGGCACGCTGCCTGCCTGGTCCGTGGGCGCCTACCTGGCCGCGGCCGCAGGGCCGGTGGTGGGGGGCGAGCTGCCCACCTACAGCCTGGCGGTCTGGCACGGGTTCAACACACCGTTCGTGATGAGCCTGGTGGCCCTGGGCGGGGGCATCGCGCTGTATGCCCTGCTGCGCTGGCAGCGCGAAAAAGGCGTGCTGGATGCGCCGCCGGTCATGCACCACATCAGCGGCCAGCGGCTGTTCGAAGGCACCCTGGCGGCCGTCACCCAGTGGGGCCGCCATGGCCGCCGGATGCTGGGCACCGGGCGGCTGCAGTGGCAGATGCTGTGGCTGGTGAGTGCCGCGCTCGTGGCCTGCGTGCTGCCCCTGTGGGCTCGTGGCCTGCCCATTGGCGACCGGGCGCAGCTGCCGCTGTCTCCGGCCTTCGCGCTGCTGTGGCTGCTGGGCGCGCTGTGCGCCATGGCGGCGGCCTGGCAGGCCAAGTACCACCGGCTGGCGGCACTCACGCTGCTGGGTGGCGCGGGGCTGTGCGTGTGCCTGACCTTCCTCTGGTTTTCAGCCCCCGACCTGGCGCTCACGCAGATCGTGGTGGAGGTCGTGACGACCATCCTCATCCTGCTGGGCCTGCGCTGGCTGCCGCGCCGCGACGAGGCCCTGCGCAAGCCCACGCTGGCCGAAGAGCGCCGCACCCAACTGCGCCGCTACCGCGACATGGCGCTGGCGCTGACCACGGGTGCGGGCATGGCCCTGCTGTCGTTCGCGATGATGAGCCGGCCCTTCCCCGACAGCACCTCCACCTTCTTCCTGGAGCGCGCGCTCAGCGAAGGCGGGGGCACCAATGTCGTCAACGTGATGCTGGTGGACTTCCGAGGCTTCGACACCTTTGGCGAGATCGTGGTGCTGGGCATCGTGGCCCTGACGGTGTATGCGCTGCTGCGGCGCTTTCGGCCCGCGCGCGAGGTGATGGACCTGCCGCCCCAGCAGCGCGCGCTGCCCGCCGATGTGGACACCGACCTGTCCAACCCGCGCCAGACCGCCGACACCGCCGTGGGCTACCTCATGGTGCCCGCCGTGCTGGTGCGGCTGATGCTGCCGTTCGCGACCCTCGTGTCCATGTATCTGTTCATGCGCGGGCACAACGAGCCCGGCGGCGGCTTCGTGGCGGGGCTGGTGTTCTCGGTGGCGCTGCTGCTGCAGTACATCGTCTCGGGCACCTCGTGGGTCGAAGCCCACCTGCCCCTGTACCCGCGCCGCTGGATCGGCGTGGGCCTGCTGGCCGCGCTGGCCACCGGCCTGGGGGCCTGGGCCTGGGGCTACCCCTTCCTGACCAGCCACACGGCCCACCTGCACCTGCCCTGGGTGGGCGAGGTGCACGTGGCCAGCGCGCTGTTCTTCGACATCGGCGTGTTCACGCTGGTGGTGGGCTCGACCATGCTCATCCTCACCGGCATCGCCCACCAGTCGGTGCGCAGCCACCGCTACAACAACGCACGCACGGCCGATGAGGTGCAGGCCGCCGCGGCGACACAGGGAGAAGGCCCATGGAACTGATTCTGGCCCTGGCCATCGGCGTGCTCACCGGCTCGGGCGTGTGGCTGCTGCTGCGCCCCCGCACCTTCCAGATCATCATGGGCCTGTCGCTGCTGTCGTACGCCGTCAACCTCTTCATCTTCAGCATGGGCCGCCTGGGCCTGGCCATCGACAAGGAGCCCGTGCTGCAGCCCGGCCTGCCCCAGGACCTGGCCCACTACGCCGACCCCATGCCCCAGGCGCTCACGCTCACGGCCATCGTGATCGGCTTCGCCATGACCGCCCTCTTCCTCGTGGTGCTGCTGGCATCGCGCGGCATGGCGGGCACCGACCATGTGGACGGCACCAAGGGCAAAGACGTGCAGGAAATGCCATGATGAAGAACACCCCCCTGAGCGGCTTCGCCGCTTCCCCCCGCTCTCGCAGCGCTGTGCGCTGCGGGCAGGGGCACGCAGCCCTCGCGGCGGGGCGGCCCTGGCTCGGCTGCCCTGGCCTGAGGCGCGCCCTTTTCATGCGCAGCGCCATGGAGTCCTGACATGACATCCGTGCACCTCCTACTGGAGCGGCTGATGCCACACCTGATCCTCGCGCCCATCGCGCTGCCCCTGCTCACGGCCGGGCTCATGCTGCTGCTGCGCGAGGAGCGCCAGCGCACCAAGGTCACGCTCAACATCGCCTCGACCTTCCTGGGCCTGGTGGTGGCCGTGCTGCTGCTCGTGCAGGCCAAGGACCCCGCCCTTCACAACAGCCTGGCGGTGTACCTGCCGGGCAACTGGCCGGCGCCGTTCGGCATCGTGCTCGGCATCGACCGGCTCTCCGCCATGATGCTGGTGCTCGCCAGCACCGTGGCGCTGGCCACCGTGCTGTTCTCGGCGGCGCGCTGGCACCGCGCGGGGGTGCACTTCCACCCGCTGTTCCAGTTCCAGCTCATGGGGCTGGCGGGCGCGTTCCTCACGGCCGACCTGTTCAACCTGTTCGTGTTCTTCGAGATCATGCTGGCCGCGTCCTACGGCCTGCTGCTGCACGGCTCGGGCCGCCCGCGCGTGTCGGCGGGGCTGCACTACATCGCCATCAACCTGGCGGCCTCGTCGCTGTTCCTGATCGGCGTATCCATGCTCTACGGCATCACCGGCACCCTGAACATGGCCGACCTGGCGCAGAACATCGCCGCCGTCGCGCCAGCGGACCGCGGCCTGCTGCACGCCGCTGCGGCGGTCCTCGCGGTGGCCTTTCTCATCAAGGCGGCGGTATGGCCCCTCAACTTCTGGCTGGTACCCGCCTACAGCGCGGCCACGGCCCCCGTGGGGGCGCTGTTCGCGCTGATGACCAAGGTGGGCGTGTACAGCGTGCTGCGGCTGTGGACACTGCTGTTCGGCGCCGAGGCCGGCGAATCGGCCCAGTTCGGCGGCCAGTGGCTCATCGGCGGCGGCATGCTCACGATGGCCTTCGGCGCCATCGGCATGCTGGGCTCGCAGCGCCTGGGGCACCTGGCGGGCTTCAGCGCCATCCTGTCGTCGGGCACGCTGCTGGCGGCGGTCGGCTTCGGGCAGAACCTGCTCACGGCCGGGCTGCTGTACTACCTGCTCAGCTCCACGCTGGCCGTGAGCGCGCTGTTCCTGCTGGCCGACCTGATCGACCGCTGGCGCAACGACGGCTCCAACCTCGCCCCCTACGAGCAGACCGACGACGCCCCGTTCCTGTCCGCCGACCTGGTGCCCACCGAAGGCATGAACCTCGACGACCAGGAGGAGGCGCTCATCGGCCAGGTCATCCCTGCGGCGGCGGCGTTCCTGGGGCTGGCGTTCATGGCCTGCACGCTGATCATCGCGGGCCTGCCGCCCCTGCCGGGATTCGTGGGCAAGTTCGCCATGGTCCACGCGCTCTTCAATCCGCTGGGCCTGGGGGCATCCCACGGATTCCAACTGGGGGCCGCGGGCTGGATGCTGGTGGCGCTGCTGGTGGGGTCGGGCCTGCTCGCGCTGCTGGCGCTCACGCGCGCGGGCATCCGCCATTTCTGGGCGGCGCACGACCGCACATCCCCCAAGCTGCTGGTGCTGGAAGGCCTGCCCATCGCCCTGCTGCTGCTGGCCAGCGCGGCCCTGGTATGGCAGGCGGGGGCCGTGATGCGCTACACCCAGGCCACGGCCGACGCGCTGCATGCCCCGTCCACCTATGTGCGCGCCGTGATGACCGCCGCGCCGGTGCCCAACCCGCCCCACGCGGATGCGCCCGCACCCCAAGGAACCACGCCCCCATGAAGCCCCGCAACACCCCCGTGCAGCGGCCCTTCAAGCGCCTGGTGCCCGCCCCCGTGCTCTCGCTGGCGCTGCTGGCGCTGTGGCTGCTGCTCAACCGCAGCCTGAGCGCGGGCCACATCGTGCTGGGCACGGTGCTCGCTCTGGCCATCCCGCTGCTCACGGCCGGGCTGCGCCCGTTGCCCGTGCGCATCCGCAAACCCGGTGCCGTGCTGCGCTTGGCATTCACGGTGGTGGCGGACACCACCCGCTCCAACCTGGCCGTGGCGCGCCTGCTGCTCGCGCCGGGCCGCCGGCGGCACCCCTCGGGCTTCGTGCACATTCCGCTGGACGTGCGCGACCCCAATGCCCTGGCCGTGCTGGCCACGATCGTCTGCATCACCCCCGGCACCGCCTGGGCCGAACTCTCGCTGGACCGCAGCATGCTGCTGCTGCACGTGCTGGAGCTGGACGACGCCGAAGCCATGGCCGCCAGCGTCAAGCAGCGCTACGAACGTCCCTTGATGGAGATCTTTGAATGACACCGATCCTGGATTGGGCCCTGCCCATCGCCCTGTTCATGCTGGCCCTGGCCATGGGCTGCGCGCTGATCCGCCTGCTCAAGGGCCCTTCCGCGCAGGACCGCGTGCTGGCGCTCGACTGCATGTACCTCAGCGGCATGCTGGTGATGCTGGTGCTGGGTTTGCTGTACGGCAGCAAGAACTACTTCGAGGCCGCCCTGCTGCTGGCGCTGTTCAGTTTTGTCGGCTCCATGGCCATGGCCAAGTTTTTGCTGCGTGGCGAGGTGATCGAATGACCGAAGCCGCCGCCATCGCCGTTCTTCCGCTGTGGCTCGAAATCATCGTGGCCGTGCTGGTGCTGTCGGGTGCGGGGCTGGCGCTGCTGGGCTCCACCGGCCTGCTGCGCCTGCCCACGTTCTTCGAGCGCGTGCATGCGCCCGCCATCATCGCCACGCTGGGCTGCTGGCTGATCATGCATGGCACGGTGCTGTACTTCTCGGTGGCCGACCGCAGCCTGGCGCTGCATGCGCTGCTGATCGCCGTGTTCGTGGCGATCACGGTGCCGATCATGTCGATCTTCTTGATGCGCGCGGCACTGTTCCGCGCGCGGCAGATGGGGCTGAATGTGCCCCCGAGCCTGAGCCAACCCAGGGCAGCACAGGAAACCGAAGACTCCTGAATTAATAGCTGCCAGCGCTTGATGGACAAGCGCCAGCGGCCATTTTCATCACTATTCTTGGCCTGAAGATCCGAATCCGCCGCCGCCCGGCGTGTGGATTTCAAACACGTCGCCCGGTTGCATCTCGGCCTGGCCGATGTGGTCCAGCAGCTCCACCCGGCCATCGCTGCGCACCACCTTGTTGATGCCCACGGCACCCGGCTGGCCGCCCGCCATGCCAAATGCGCCATGGTGGCGGCCGTTCGACAGGATGCTGGCCGTCATGGGCTCCAGGAAACGCACGCGGCGGATGCCACCGTCACCGCCCTTCCACTGCCCGGCGCCGCCCGAGCCCTTGCGGATCTCGTAGCCCTCCAGCCGCACGGGGAAGCGGAACTCCAGCACCTCGGGGTCCGTCAGGCGCGAGTTGGTCATGTGGCACTGCACGACGCTGGTGCCTGCAAAACCACCCGCCAGTTGCCCGTTGGCATCCCACACGCCCCCCGCGCCGCTGCCGCCCGAGATCGTCTCGTAATACTGGTAGCGCGTGCTGCCAAAGGTGAAGTTGTTCATGGTGCACTGCCCCGCCGCCATCAGGCCCAGCGCGCCATACAGTGCGTTGGTGATGCAGGTGGAAGTCTCCACATTGCCCGCCACCACCGAGGCCGGCGGGTTGGGGTTGAGCATGCTGCCGGGCGGAATGATGACGTTGAGCGGCTTCAGGCACCCCGCGTTGAGCGGAATGTCGTCATCCACCAGCGTGCGGAACACATACAGCACCGCCGCCATGCACACCGCCGTGGGTGCATTGAAGTTGTTCGTCTGCTGCGCGCTGGTGCCGGTGAAGTCGATGGTGGCGCTGCGGTTCTTCGCGTCCACCTTCACGGCCACGCTGATCTGCGCGCCGTTGTCCAGGGGCAGCGTGAACGCACCATCCTTCAGGCGCGTGATGACACGGCGCACCGATTCCTCGGCGTTGTCCTGCACGTGGCGCATGTAGGCCAACACCACATCCAGGCCGAACTCGCCGACCATGCGGCGCAGCTCCTGCTGGCCCTTTTCGTTGGCCGCGATCTGCGCGCGCAAATCGGCCATGTTCTGCTGCGGGTTGCGGCTGGGGTATTCGCCGCTTTCGAGCAGAGCGACCATCTCCGCCTCGCGCAGCACGCCGCGCTCGACCAGCTTCACGTTGTTGATCTGCACGCCCTCTTCCTCGATGCGCGTGGAGAACGGCGGCATGGAGCCGGGGGTGGTGCCGCCGACATCGGCGTGGTGGCCCCGGCTGCCCACGTAGAACGTGGGCGCGGCCTCGTCGGCAAGGTAGACCGGCGTGATGACGGTGATGTCTGGCAAGTGCGTGCCACCGTGGTACGGGTCGTTGAGCACATACACATCACCCGGCTGCATCTTGCCCGCGTTCTCGCGGATCACCGTCTTGATGCTCTCACCCATCGAGCCCAGATGCACCGGCATGTGCGGCGCGTTGGCGATCAGGTTGCCCGCCGTGTCGAACAGCGCGCAACTGAAGTCCAGCCGCTCCTTGATGTTCACCGAGTACGCCGTGTTCTGCAGCTGCAGCCCCATCTGCTCGGCGATGTTCATGAACAGGTTGTTGAACACTTCGAGCAGCACCGGGTCCACCGTGGTGCCCACCGCATGCTGCACGGCACGGGCCACGCGGCGGTCGAGCAGCAGATGGTCCAGCTCGGTCAGCCGGGCCTCCCAGCCGGGCTCGACGATGGTGGTGGCGTTCTTCTCGGCAATGATGGCCGGGCCGGGGATCACATCGCCAGGGCGCAAGTCTTCGCGCACCACGAGCGCGGCGTCATGCCACGCGGCCACGCCGTCGATGCCGCCGGTGTACATGCGCACGGTGCTGCGGCGCGGCACCTCGCGCGCGGGCTGCAGCGTGTGGCGCGGCTCCACGGGCGCGTCGCCGGGCAGCACGGCCTCCACCGACACGGCCTCCACCACCAGGCCCTTGCCCTGCATGAGGAACGCAAAGCGCTGGCGGTAGGCGTTCTCGAACGCGGCGGTGATTTCGGCCAGCGAGCCCAACGGGACGATGAGCGCGGAGTCGCTGCCCTCGTAGCGCACGTGCACGCGGCGGTGCACCACGGCTGTGCCTGCACCCGCCTGCTGGCGCTCCAGCTCGGTGCGCGCGGTGGTGGCCAGTTGTTCCAGCGTGGCTTCGATACCCGTCAACGCCTCGGGCGCCAACTTGGCCTCCACCGCCTGCTCGCGGATCACGTTCTGGTCCGCCAGGCCCATGCCGTAGGCACTGAGCACGCCCGCCAGCGGGTGCACGAACACCCGCGTCATGCCCAGGGCATCGGCCACCAGGCAGGCGTGCTGGCCGCCCGCGCCGCCAAAGCATTGCAGCGTGTAGCGCGTCACGTCGTAGCCGCGTGCCACGCTGATCTTCTTGATCGCGTTGGCCATCTGCTGCACGGCGATCTGGATGAAGCCGTGGGCGACATCCTCGGCCTTGCGCCCGGCCTGCGTGGCAAGGCCATCGAATTTCTGCACCACGGCATCGCCATCCAGCGCCTCGTTGGCGCCGTGGCCAAACACCTTCGGGAAATGCGCGGGCTGGATCTTGCCCACCATCACGTTGGCGTCGGTGACGGCCAGCGGGCCGCCCCGGCGGTAGCTGGCGGGGCCGGGGTTGGCGCCCGCGCTCTGGGGGCCCACGCGAAAGCGCGCGCCGTCGAACCCCAGGATGGAACCGCCACCGGCGGCCACGGTGTGAATGCTCATCATCGGGGCGCGCATGCGCACGCCGGCCACCTGGGTCTCGAACTCGCGCTCGAACTCCCCCGCGTAGTGGCTCACGTCGGTGGAGGTGCCGCCCATGTCGAAGCCGATCACCTTGGCGTGCCCCGCCAGCCCGGCGGTGCGCGCCATGCCCACGATGCCGCCCGCGGGGCCACTCAGGATCGCGTCCTTGCCCTGGAACACCTGCGCATCGGTCAGCCCGCCCGACGATTGCATGAAGAACAGCTTGACGCCCGGCATCTCGCGGGCGACCTGCTCCACATAGCGGCGCAGGATGGGCGAGAGGTAGGCGTCCACCACGGTGGTGTCGCCCCGGCTCACGAACTTCATCATGGGGCTGGTGGCGTGCGAGGCGCTCACCTGCGTGAAGCCCACCTCGCGCGCGATGCGCGCGGCGGCCTCTTCGTGCGCGGTGTAGCGGTAGCCGTGCATGAACACGACGGCTGCGCTGCGCAGGCCCGCGTCATAGGCGGCCCACAGGCGTTCCTTGAGGTGCGCCTCATCCAGCGGCTCGATCACCTCGCCGCGCGCGCCCACGCGCTCCTGGGCCTCGACCACGCGCTCGTACAGCAGCTCGGGCAGCACGATGCGCCGGTCGAACAAACGCGGACGGTTCTGGTACGCGATGCGCAGCGCATCCTTGAAGCCCTTGGTGGTGATGAGCAGCGTGGGCTCGCCCTTGCGCTCCAGCAGCGCGTTGGTGGCCACCGTGGTACCCATCTTCACGCACTCCACCAGTGCGGGTGTCACCGGCTCGCCAGGTGCAAGGCCCAGCAGGTGGCGGATGCCCGCCACGGCGGCGTCCTTGTACTGCTCGGGGTTCTCGGACAGCAGCTTGTGCGTGACCAGGCTGCCGTCGGGCCGCTTGCCCACCACGTCGGTGAAGGTGCCCCCCCGGTCGATCCAGAACTGCCAGCGGGACATGGGGGAAGGTTGGTTGGACATCTTTTGCTATGTTATTGATAGCTTTTTGCGCTTGTGCACCAAGCGCAGGAGCATTGTTGGATTGAAATACCGTGCGTGCCGCGGGTCACAGGGAGGCGGCCGAGCGCGCCGCCTGGTCGTACATGCCGGAAAGCACACGCAGCAACCGGGCCAGCTCGCCAATGTCGCGGTTGAGCGAATCGTCCGCCTGCAGCGCATCGATCAGGCAGCTCTCGCGGATCTCGCGGTAGCGCTGCACGTAGGCGCGGCCGGATTCGGTGGCGGCATAGGTCACTTCCTTCCCATTCTTCTGCGATGCGACGACCCCCAGGTTCTGCAGCTTCTTGAGCGCGTAGTTCACCAGGTGCGTGTCTTCCACGTTCATGATGAAGCAGATGTCGGCCAGGCGTTTGTCGCGCGCGCGGTGCGTCACATGGTGCAGCACCACCACATCCAGCGGGGTCAGGTCCTTCAGGCCGGCAGCCGACATGCAATGCACCACCCAGCGGTGAAAGGCATTGCCCGCGACGATGAGCCCGAACTCGAACTCGCTCATCTCCGCGCTCTGCGCCGACACCAGGTGCGCGGACGACACGATCGGACCGGAATCGCCCTTGGCCTTGGCCCCTGGTTTCATGAACACCGCCTCCACAACAGTCGAATCTGGCACGGGATATGCATAGGCCATTGTAGGCAACTCGACAATGATTTGTTGGCAATTTGTCAGCGTTTAGGCAAAACACCTATGCCACGGCCGATTGCTTTCTATACAGTGGCTTACCCCCACGATCCACCTTGCGGAGCACTCCATGAAGCGTCGAATCTTCTCCACCACAGCCCTGGGAATGGCCCTGGCACTGGGCATGTCTGCCACCTCGGCCCAGGCCCAGGCCAAATGGGACCTTGCGGCCGCCTACCCGGTGAGCAACTTCCACACGGAGAACCTGATGCAGTTCGCCAAGGACGTGGACACCGCCACCGCCGGCAAGCTCAAGATCACCGTGCATGCGAACGCCTCGCTGTTCAAGGCCAACGAAATCAAGCGCGCCGTGCAGGGCGGCCAGGCGCCGGCGGGCGAAATCCTGCTGGGCAACTTCGAGAACGAGAACCCGCTGTACGGCGTGGACGGCATTCCCTTCCTGGCCACCTCGTATGCCGACTCCAAGCGCCTGTACGACGCGCAGAAGGCCTCGCTGGACAAGCTGCTGGGCACGCAGGGCATGAAGCTGCTGTATGCCGTTGCCTGGCCGCCACAAGGCATCTACTCCAAGAAGGAACTGGCCTCGGTGGCCGACCTGCGCGGCATCAAGTGGCGCGCCTACAGCCCCGCCACCGCCAAGATCGCCGAGCTGATCGGCGCGCAGCCCGTGACCATCCAGGCGGCCGAACTCTCACAGGCCCTGGCCACGGGCGTGGTGGAAGCCACCATGACCTCCGGCTCCACGGGCTACGACAGCAAGATCTATGAAAGCATCAAGCTCTTTCACGACACCCAGGCCTGGCTGCCCAAGAACGCGGTCATCGTGAACAAGAAGGCCTTCGACGCGCTCGACAAGCCCAGCCAGGACGCCCTGCTCAAGGCCTCGGCCGAGGCCGAGACTCGCGGCTGGAAGGTCAGCGCCGAAAAGACCGAGTGGTACAAGAAGGCCCTCGCTGAAAAGGGCATGAAGATCGTCACCCCCGCGCCCAAGCTCATGGCCGACATGCGCCAGGTGGGCGAGATCATGCTGGCCGACTGGCTCAAGAAAGCCGGCCCGGAAGGCGAAGCGATCATCGCGGCCTACCGCAAGGGTGGCCCGGCCACGGCCGCTGCGGCCAAGAAGTAAGCCGTGACCATGCTGCGCCGCTGGCTCGACCGCATCTACCTCGCCGCCGGCGCACTGGGCGCGGCATTCATCGCGCTCATCTGCGTGCTCATGATCGCGCAGAGCATCATGCGCGAGCTGGGCCTGCGCACCGGTGCCATCAACGACATCGTGGCCTGGTTCTGCGCGGCCGCCGCGTTCCTGGCCATGGCGCATGCCTTCAAGCACGGCGACTTCGTGCGCGTGACGCTGCTGCTGGAAAAGCTGTCCCCGCGCCGCTGCCGCCAGCTCGAGGTGGTGTCGCTGGCCATCGGGTCCGTGGCCGTGGGCTACCTCATGTGGGCGGCCTGCAGCTACACCTACGAGAGCTGGGAGTTCAACGACATCTCCCAGGGCCTCCTGCCCATGCCGCTGTGGATTCCGCAGCTGAGCTTCGCGCTCGGCTCCATCCTGCTGTGGGTGGCCGTGGTCGATGAATTCATCATCGTGCTGCGCGGCGGCGTGCCGACCTTCGTGCGCGCCGTCGAAGAGCGCCATGCCAAGGGCGACTTTTCTTCTGATATCTAGAGAAGCCCCCCTGAGGCGCTGCGCGCCTTCCCCCGAGGGGAATGCCACTGGTGGCCCGGCGAAGCCGGCTCCACGGTGGCACTGGCGTTTGGCAGCGCCAGTTTTTGCGGTGCGCTGGAAGCGCATTGCGGTGTGAGTACCGATAACAACAGGCTGCATCGGGCATAGCGCTCATCGGCCCAGAAAGTTCGATATGGATATCTTGATGGTGGGTGGCGTGTTGCTGCTGCTCATGCTGGTGCTGCTGTCCGGCGGTGTGTGGATCGCCATGACCCTGGCGATCTGCGGCTGGGTCGGGCAGGCGTTCTTCACCTCCACGCAGCCGGCCAAGAATTTGTTCTCGGCGTTCTGGGAGAGCAACGCGAGCTGGGAGCTGGCGGCGCTGCCGCTGTTCATCTGGATGGGCGAGATCCTGTTTCGCACCAAGCTCTCCGAGGAGATGTTCGAGGGGCTGCGCCCCTGGCTCAACCGCGTGCCCGGCCGGCTGATGCACACCACCATCCTGGGCTGCGGCATCTTCGGCTCGGTCTCGGGCTCGTCGGCGGCCACCTGCGCCACCATCAGCAAGGTGGCGCTGCCCGAGCTCATGAAGCGCGGCTACGACGAGAAGCTGGCGCTGGGCGCGCTGGCCACGGCCGGCACGCTGGGCATCCTGATCCCGCCCTCCATCACCATGGTGGTGTACGCCGTGGCCGCCGATGCCTCCATCATCCGCATCTTCCTGGCGGGCTTCCTGCCGGGCATCCTCCTGATGCTGCTGTTCTCGGGCTACATCGGCTGGTGGAGCCTGCGCAACCCCGACAAGGTGCCCGCCGCCGACCCGCCCTCCTCCCTGCGCGAGAAGATCCGCAAGTCGGGCAACCTGATCCCCGTGGGCGTGCTCATCGTGTTCATCGTGGCCGTGCTCGTCACGGGCTACGCCACCGCCACCGAGTGCGCGGCCTACGGCGTGGTGGGATCGCTGGGCCTGGCGCTGTGGAGCCGCTCGCTCACCTGGCAGAACTTCAAGGAAGGCCTGATGGGCACCACGCGCACCAGCTGCATGATCATGTTCATCCTGGCCGGCGCCGCCTTTCTCACCAAGACCATGGCCTTCACCGGCATTCCGCGCGAGCTGGCCCAATGGGTCAATGCCATGCACCTGTCGCCGTTCGCGCTCATCAGCGTGCTGGTGGTTGTGTACCTGGTGCTGGGCACCGCGCTCGACGGCATCAGCATGATCGTGCTCACCAGCGCCGTGGTGCTGCCCATGATCCAGCAGGCCGGGTTCGACCTGATCTGGTTCGGCATCTTCATCGTGCTGCTGGTGGAGATCGCCGAGGTCACGCCGCCCGTGGGTTTCAACCTCTTCGTGCTGCAGAACATGACCGGCAAGGACAGCAACACCATCGCGCGCGCCGCCATTCCTTTCTTCCTGTGCCTGGTGGTGTGCATCGCACTCATCACGATCTTCCCGCAGATCGTGACCATCCTTCCCGACCTGGTCATGGGCGTGGAGAAGTAGCCGCCCTCAGCCGGTTCGCGCCGCCGCGCCCGGAGGGCTGCGGCGAGGCCGGCCCCGCCGTGGGGCGCAGGCCGTGAACGGCCGGCGTGGGCCACAATAGCGCCCGCATCCAATTTACGGGGAGTGATCGCACCATGCTCGCAGTCGTGGCTATCTGCATCGGCGCCAGTCTGGGCGCGCTGGCGCGCTGGCGGCTGGGCATGTGGCTGAACACCGTGGGAGCGCTCATGCCCTGGGGCACGCTGGCCGCGAACCTCGTTGGGGGCTATCTGGTAGGCGTGTGCGTGGCCGTGTTCCAGGCCCTGCCCCAGCTGGACCCGGTGTGGCGGCTGGCCCTCGTCACAGGCTTTCTCGGCGGCCTCACCACGTTCTCCAGCTTTTCGGCCGAGGTCGTGGGCATGCTGCAGCAGCAGCGCTACCTGCTCGCGCTGGGCACCACCTCCGTGCACCTGCTCGGTTCGCTCACGCTGACCGTGCTGGGCATCCACACTGCTACTCTTTTGCTAGCAGGGCGCGCCTGATCGTGCGTGATAATCGGGCACAACGGCCGCCAACCACCCCCCATTCAACCCACTGCCGACCCGCGCTCGCGCACCGGCCGGCCGCGTTTTCCTGATCTGCCATGGATGCCAACACCCAACTGAATGAACGCCGCCTGGCCGATGCCTGGGCGGAGCTGCAAAGCCACGCCGCCAACGGCAATCCGCTGCACGCCGACGCCTACCGGCTCGCGTTTGCAGACCCCGAATTCCTGTTCCGCCGCGAAACGCGCGGCATCCGCTTCCAGCTGGAGATGCTCAAGCCCGACCTCGGCCAGATCGAGCAGGGCATCGAGAACACCATCGTGGTCTACGGCAGCGCCCGTTTCGTCGCGCCCGACGAGGCCGCGTCCCAGCTGGCCGAAGCCGAGGCCAGCGGCGACGAAGTGCGCCTGCAGCGCGCGCACCAGGCCGTGCGCAACGCCCGCTACTACGACCTGGCCCGCCAGTTCGCTCGCATCGTCGCGGAACACAGCGAGCTGCAGCCGCCCGCCGACCGCATCTACATCTGCACCGGTGGCGGCCCCGGCATCATGGAGGCCGCCAACCGCGGCGCGCATGACGTGGGCGCGCTCAACGTGGGGCTGAACATAGCCCTGCCCCATGAGCAAAGCGGCAACCGCTTCATCTCGCCGACCCTGAGCTTCAAGTTCCACTACTTCGCGCTGCGCAAGATGCATTTCATGATGCGCGCCAAGGCCCTGGTGGCCTTCCCGGGCGGCTTCGGCACGCTGGACGAGCTGTTCGAGGTGCTCACGCTGGTGCAGACGAAAAAGGCCAAGCCCGTGCCCATCGTGCTGTTCGGCACGGACTACTGGAAGCGCCTGATCAACTTCGAGGTGCTGGTCGAACAGGGCACGATCTCGGCACAGGATCTGGGCCTGTTCCACTACACCGACGACCCGCAGGAAGCCTGGGGCCTGATCAAGTCGTTCTACCAGCTGTAGATCCGCGCTGCGTAGCGGCACGGTACGGCACCACCACCTGCCGGCGGCCGCGTGCGGGGGCATGCCCCGCCACGCTATTGCGGCCCGTGCGCTTTCTCCGGCTTCTCCCCGCCGATGCGCCACGCCAGCCGGGCGCCGCCCAGCCCCGTAGCGCCCACGGCCCAGAACAGGCCGCTGACCCCGATCACCGCGCCGGCCGACCCGAACAGCAGCGGCATCAGCACGCTCGATGCGTTGATGGCCATCAGCCGCAGGCCCAGCGCCTCGCCCTGGCGGTGCGATGGCGTGATCTGGTGCAGCAGGCTCATCACCATGGGCTGCCCGGTGCCCAGCGCAAAACCCAGCAGCACCGAGCACACCCCCATGGCGAATGCGCTGTCCAGCAGCGGATAGGCCCCGAACAGCACCGCCGTCACCAGCATGGCCCCCGCCATCACGCCGCGCTCGCGCAGGCGCTCGGCGACAAAGGGCATGAGCACGCGGATCACCGTGGCGGCGATCGCAAACGCGCCGAAGATGGTGCCGATCACCGCGGCCGACAGCCCACGCTCGTGCCCCAGCAGCGGCACCGCAAAAGCGTGTACGTCCCAGCATGAGGAGATCAGCCAGTTCACGATCAGCAGGCGGCGAAACGGCGGGTCGTTCAGCAGGTCCCACGCCCGCTGGGGCGGGCCGCCCGTGGCGGCGGCGACGCTGGGCAGTTCCTGCGTGCCGCGCACACAGAACCAGCTGAGCAGCGGCAGCAGCGCAAGCAGCACGAAGGCCGCGCGGTAGCCCTCCAGGCTGCCCGCCGCGCCACCCGCGTGGTCGATGGCCAGGCCCGCGCAAAAAGGCCCGATGAAGTTGGACACCGCCGGGCCGATGGACAGCCAGCTGAACACCTGCTTGAGTTCGGTGGCGTCATGGACCGCGCGGCCGGCGTGGCGCTGCACCGCTATGGTGGCCAGGCCCGCCGCCGCACCGGTCATCAGCGCGGAGACACACAGCACGGGAAAGGTCGGAAACACCACCGCCAGCCCCGCGCCCACGCAGGCCACGGCCACCGAATAGCCCACGGGGCGCTTGAGGCCGCGGCGGTCCGCGTACCGGCCCGCGGGCAAGGCAAGGAACACCTGGGTGAGCGCGAACAGCGCCACCAGCAGCCCCACCGCCGCCGCGCTGTACCCTTCGCGCAGCGCCAGCAGCGGCGCAGCCAGGCGCATGCCGGCCATGCTGGCATGCACGCAGACCTGTCCTGCGATCAGACGGGCCAGTGCCCGGTTCACAGCGGGTCGTCCTCCGCATCCAGTCCGGGCAGCGCCGCCGTGCCACCGCCCACGGGCAGCGGCAGGGTGGCGCCGGGGGGCGCCGGCAGGTCCTGCACATCACGCAGCTTGCGCTGGATGGCGCGGGTGCGCACCCCCACCTCGTCGAAACGCTTGGCCGCCGCGTCGATGGACTTCTTGGTGGCCTCCACCACGTCGCCAAACTTGGCGAATTCGGTCTTGACCATGCCCAGCAGGCTCCACACCTCCGACGAGCGCTTCTCGATGGCCAGTGTCTTGAAGCCCATCTGCAGGCTGTTGAGCATGGCGGCCAGGTTGGCGGGGCCGGTGATCATCACGCGGCAGTCGTTCTGGATGGCCTCGACCAGGCCGGGGCGGCGTATCACCTCGGCGAACAGGCCTTCGGTGGGCAGGTACAGCACGGCGAAGTCCGTGGTGTGCGGCGGCGAGACGTACTTGGCGAAGATCTTCTTGGCTTCGAGCTTGATCGAGGCCTCGAACGCGTTGCCGGCCGAGGCGATCAGCCCCTTGTCGGCCGCGTCCTGCGCGTCCATGAGCCGCTGGTACTGCTCCACGGGGTACTTGGAGTCGATGGGCAGCCACACCGGATGCTCGTCGCTCTTGCCCGGCAGGCGGATGGCGAACTCCACCAGCTCATCGCTGCCCGGCACGGTCTTGACGTTGCGCGCGAACTGGTCGGGCGTGAGCACGTTGTCGATGATGGCGCCCAGCTGCATTTCGCCCCAGGTGCCGCGCGACTTCACGTTGGTCATCACACGCTTCAAGTCCCCCACGCTGCCCGCCAGGGTCTGCATTTCGCCCAGGCCCTTGTGCACCTGTTCGAGCCGGTCGCTCACCAGCTTGAAGGATTCGCCCAGGCGCTGCTCCAGCGTGGCGTGGAGTTTTTCGTCCACCGTGCGGCGCATCTCCTCGAGCTTGGTGGAGTTGTCGGCCTGGATGGCCGCCAGCCGCTCGTTGAGCGCGTTGCGCAGCTGCTCCGCGTTTTGCTGGCTGCCCTGCACCAGCCCCGTGAGCTGCTGCGAGACCGCATCCTGCAGCACCGAGAACTGGTTCCTGATCTGGAAGCCATTGGCTTCCAGCTGGTCCTTGAGCGCGCTGGACATCGTGCCCAGCTGGGTCTGGATGTCGCCCTTGAGCGAATCGAGCGTGAGGCGCGTGGCCGCCTGCAGGGCCTCGAAGCGCTCCTGGATGCGCTTTTCGAACAGCGCGGCGCTTTCGCCCATCGCCTCGCGCGACTTGACGCTTTCGGCCGCCAGCGCGGCCGTGGTGGCCGTGAGTTCGGTGCGAAAGCCCACCAGGGTGGCCGACAGCTCGGTGCGCGCGGTGGCGGCATCGGCCTGGCCCTGCGCCAGATGGGCCAGCAGGGCCTTGCTGCTTTCTTCCAGCCGCCCGGCCACGGCATTCTGCAAGGCATCGAAACGCTGGGCCAGGGCCGCATCCTGCGCGGCCTGGCGCTGCTCCAGCCGCCCTTCAAACACTCCGAACGCCGCCAGCAGTTCAGCGCGGCCGTTGCGGGACTCGGCCACGGCCTGGGCCAGGCGCTCGTCCACCGCGTGGCGCAGGGTCTCCAGCGTGGCCTGCGTGGTGTGCGTGAAGCCGCGCAGCTGCTGGCCCATGCCGTCCAGCGCGCCGTCGTTCTTGGCCACGGCAATCTGCGTGGCCTGGGCGGTGTGTTCCAGCGCCTGCAGGCGGGCCAGCCACTCAGGCGGCAGATCGACGCGGGGGCGGCGCAGCATGAGCAGCACCAGCAAAACCAGCACGAGAGCCAGCGCGGCCAGCAGGATGAGGGTATCGGTAGTCAAGGCAGGAATACTATGTTTTTGATAGCTGCTTGCGCATATGAATAAAGCGCCAGCGGCCCTTCTTGCTTAAATTCTCGATGTCACTGCCGGCCACGCGGGCCGGGCACCGGCTGGTTCACCGGCGTGAGTGGCCCACGCCCCCCCAGGAAGGCGATCAGGTTGTCGGCCGCCAGGTTGGCCATGGCACGGCGCGTGGGCACGGTGGCGCTGGCAATGTGGGGCGTGAGCACCACGTTGGGCACGGTGAGCAGGTCGGGGTGCACGCCGGGCTCGCCCTCGAACACATCGAGGCCCGCTGCCGCGATGCGGCCTTCCCGCAGCGCCGCGGCCAGCGCGGCATCGTCCACGATGCCGCCGCGCGCAATGTTGATGAGCGTGGCCGTGGGCTTCATGAGCGACAGCTCGGCGGCGCCGATGGTGTGGTGCGAGGCAGGCGTGTAAGGCACCACCAGCACCACATGGTCCGCGGTGCGCAGCAGATCTTCCTTGCCCAGGTAGCTGGCCTTGCATTCGGCCTCCAGCGCGGGCGGCAGGCGCGAGCGGTTGTGGTAGACCACCTTCATGCCAAAGCCGTGCGCGCCACGCCGGGCGATGCCCTGCCCGATGCGCCCCATGCCGATGATGCCCAGCGTGCTGCCGTGGATGTCGCTGCCGGCGAACATGTCGTAGCTCCACTTGGTCCACCGGCCGGCGCGCAGGTAATGCTCGCTCTCGGTCATGCGCCGGGCCGTGGCCATCAGCAGCGCGAAGCCGAAGTCGGCGGTGGTTTCGGTCAGCACGTCGGGCGTGTTGGTGCCCTGCACGCCGGCCGCCGTCATGGCGTCCACGTCGAAGTTGTTGTAGCCCACGGCCATGTTGGCCGCGATCCTCAGGCGCGGCGCGGCGGCCAGCAGGGCCGCATCGATGCGCTGGCTGCCGGTGGTCAGCACGCCATCCTTGTCGGCCAGGCGCGCGGCCAGCTCGGCCGGGGTCCAGATCACGTCGTCCGGGTTGGCCTCGACCTCGAAGTGCGCGCGCAGGCGCTCCACGATGTCGGGGAAGATGGCGCGGGCGACCAGGATGCGGGGTTTGCTCATGAATCTTTAGTCTCCAATGTATCGATACGGTTGCCGTGCCTTGCAACTGGCGCGGCCCGCACCAGCGGCCACCGTGCAAGGGCCGCCCCGCTGCACTCTGGTGGCATCCCCCTTCCCATCGCGCAGCGATGAGAGAAGGGGGAAGCGGCGCAGCCGCGCAGGGGGATGGTCACTACCGGAACCAGATGAAGGTCATCACAATGAACAGCGGCACCAGAATGCCGCCCGACCACAGCATGTAGCCGAAGAAGCTGGGCATCTTCACGCCCCGGTCTTCCGCGATGGCCTTGACCATGAGGTTGGGGGCATTGCCGATGTAGGTGTTGGCGCCCATGAACACGGCACCCGCGGAAATGGCGGCCAGGGTGGGTGCCAGCGTGGTCATCAGCACCGCCGCGTCGCCACCCGCCGTGTTGAAGAACACGAGGTAGGTGGGCGCATTGTCGAGGAACGAACTCAGCAGGCCGGTGGCCCAGAAATACATGGCCGGGTCGGGCGCGCCGTCCGGCCGGGTCACCGCCGAGATGATGGCGCCGAACGGCCCCTGGTTCCCCGCCTTGAGCATCGCGATGACCGGAATGATCGTGAGGAAGATGCCCGCGAACAGCTTGGCCACCTCCTGCATCGGCGCCCAGCCGAACTGGTTGTCGGCATGCACCTGCCGGGGGGTGAGCCACAGCGATGCGAGCGTCACCAGCACAAGCCCCGCATCGCGCACGATGCCCGGCAGCCCCACCAGGGTGCCCGCGACGTCGAACGCCACGCTCGACTTCCAGAAGCCGCTGAGCAGCACCAGCGCGACGACCGCGCCCAGCAAGGCGAAGTTGATCTTCCCGTCGAAGCCGATGGAGCGGCTGTCGGGCGTCGGGTCGGCGGGCAGCACCTCCTCGCGGCGTCGGCAGTACCAGGTGTCCAGCAGGAAGAAGATCGCCAGCAGCGCACCGACCAGGAACAATGTTTCCGGAAAGATGTGGCCCACCGTCCAGAAGAAATCGACGCCCTTGAGAAAACCGAGGAACAGTGGCGGATCGCCCAGCGGGGTGAGCGAGCCCCCCGCGTTGGACACGATGAAGATGAAGAACACCACCACGTGGGCCACGTGCCGGCGGTTGTCGTTGGCGCGGATCAGCGGACGGATCAGCAGCATCGAGGCCCCCGTCGTGCCCATGAAGCTGGCCAGCAGCGCCCCGATCACAAGCAGGGCGGTGTTGAGCCCCGGGCTGCCATGCAGGTTGCCGCGGATGTAGATGCCCCCCGCCACGGTGAACAGCGCCGTGAGCAGCACCACGAACGGGATGTACTCGGCCAGCAGCGCATGCACCAGGCTGGCCCCGGCCACGCCAGGGCCGAAGGCGATGGCGAACGGCAGCAGAAACGCCAGGCCCCACGCGGCCGCGACCTTGCCGAAATGGTGGTGCCAGAAAATGGGTGCCAGCAGCGGCATGAGCGCGATCGATAGCAGGATGCCCGCGAAGGGCACGCCCCACAGCACCGACAGGGTGCTGCCGTCCACATCCGCGGCCACGGCCAGGCCCGGCAACACGAGCAGGGTGATCAAGAGGCCCAGCGCGCGGGGCGCCGGCATCCGGGTGGCGCGGGCCATCATGCCACCGCGGGGATATCGAACACCTGGCGCAGGTAGGCCAGGTATTTCTCGTCGTCGCACATGCCCTTGCCCGGCGTGTCGGACAGCTTGGCCACCGGCTGGTCGTTGCAGCGCGTCATCTTGATCACCACCTGCAAAGGCTCGTGTGCGGGCGGGCTGCCCAGGTCGTTGGTCAGGTTGGTGCCGATGCCGAACGCCAGCTGGCAGCGCCCCCGGAACTGCTGGTACAGCTCGATGGTGCGCGGAATGGTGAGCGCATCGCTGAAGATCAGCGTCTTGGTCAGGGGGTCCACCCGGTTCTTGCGGTAGTGGTCCAGGAGGCGCTCGCCCCAGGCGAACGGGTCGCCGCTGTCATGCCGCGCGCCGTCAAAGAGCTTGCAGAAGTACAGGTCGAAATCACGCAGGAAGGCACTCATGCCGTACACGTCGGACAGCGCGATGCCCAGGTCGCCGCGGTATTCCTTGGCCCACATCTCGAAGCCGAACACCTGGCTGTCGCGCAGGCGCGGCCCCAGGGCCTGGCAGGCCTGCAGGTATTCGTGCGCCATGGTTCCCAGCGGCGTCACGCCCAGCTTCATGGCATACAGCACGTTGCTCGTGCCCGCGAACTGGCCGGGGCCCGCGGGTGCGCCGGGGCGGCGGTCGCCCGTGCCCAGGCGGGCCACCAGCACCCGCAGCACCTCTTCGTGCCAGGCGCGGGAAAACCGCCGGCGCGTGCCGTAGTCGGCGATCTTGAGGTCCGACAGGCCCTCGCCCTGCAGCAGCGCGATCTTGGCATCCAGGCGCTTGCGGCCTTCCAGGAAGTCGGGCACCTTTTGCGTGTTGCGAAAGTAGACCTCGTTGACGATGGCCAGCACCGGGATCTCGAAGAGGATGGTGTGCAGCCAGGGCCCGCGGATGGAAATGTCAATCTCGCCGTTGTGCTGTGGCGTGACGGTGATGTACTTCTCGTTGAGCTTGAAGAGGCCCAGGAAGTCCACGAAGTCGCTCTTGATGAAGCGCATGGAACGCAGGTAGGCCAGTTCGGCATCCTGGAACTGCAGGCAACACAGCGAGCGGATCTCGTCGCGGATCTCATTGACGAACGGCGCCAGCTGCACGCCGGGGTTGCGGCACTTGAAGCGGTATTCGACCTGAGCCCCCGGAAACTGGTGCAGCACCACCTGCATCATGGTGAACTTGTACAGGTCGGTGTCGAGCAGGCTGGTGATGATCATGGACAGGGCAGGCCTCAGACCGCGGGCTGGTCAGCAAAGCATCAAAGTGTAGGCCATCGGGGCATCCCGCACCGTGCAGGGACTCTGCCCCCGCGCCACGGGCATGCGACGCCATGCGCTGGGGAAAAAGGCCCTTCGCGCCCTTGGGAGAAGCGCGAGAAGCTAACGGATCAATAGCAGGCCCGCCGGTGCTCAGCCGGCCACCACCAGCTCTTGCAGGACCTTGCGCAGGGCCTCTGGCACCGGCACGGGCCGGCGGGTCTCGCGGTCCACATACACATGGATGAAATGGCCGGCCGCAGCGGTCAACGGCTCGCCCTGCGCAAACAGGCCCACCTCATACCGCACGCTGGAGCCGCCCAGCCGTGCCACGCGAATGCCGGCCTCGATCGTCTGCGGGAAGGCCAGTGGCGCGAAGTAGTTGCACTGGGTTTCAATGACCAGGCCTATGGTCTCGCCCGCATGGATATCGAGCACGCCTTGGTCGATCAGGTGGGCATTCACCGCCGTGTCGAACCAGCTGTAGTACACGACGTTGTTCACATGGCCGTACACGTCGTTGTCCGCCCAGCGCGTGGTGATGGGGCGAAAGGCCCGGTAGGCGCTGCGCGGCTGCGGGGACGGGCGGGCGGCCGGCGCGGGCGCAGCGGCAGGGGTGGTGCTGGCGGCAGAAGTCATGGCCGCACATTCTGCCAGCGCTGGTGGTACTGCCAGGCCACGCGCCAGGTGTTCAGCTGCGCCAGCACCGTGTCTTCCAGATTGCGGCCATAGCCCCCCGCCATCGCGAAAGCCAGGGGAATGCGGCGCTGCCACGCCCAGTCGAACACGCGCCGGTCGCGCGCCTCCAGGCCATCGTGCGTCACGGCCAGCCGCCCCAGGCGGTCTCCTTCATGCGGATCGGCACCGGCCAGATAGAAAACGAGCTGGGGCGCGAACCGCTGCTCCAGGGTCTCGAGCGCCTGCTCCAGGGCTTGCAGGTAGTCGGGGTCGGCGCAGCCGTCGGGCAGCTCGACATCCAGGTCGCCGGGCTCCTTGCGGAACGGAAAATTGCGCGCCCCGTGCAGTGACAGCGTGAACACGCTGTGGTCGCCCCGGAAGATGTGCGCCGTGCCGTTGCCCTGGTGCACGTCGAGGTCGATCACCGCCACCCGCAGCGGGCGGGCCACACGCCCCGCACCCTCCGTGCGCGCCCATTCCACCTGCATGAGCCGCGCGGCCACCGCCACGTCATTGAACACGCAAAAGCCGCTGCCCTTGTCCGCATATGCATGGTGCGTGCCCCCTGCGAGGTTGCCCGCAATGCCCTCGCGCAGCGCCACGCGGGCGGCGGCCACCGTCGCGCCCACGGACCGCCGTGCGCGCTCGGCCATGGCCTCGCTCCAGGGGAAGCCGATCTCGCGCTGGGCGGGAGGTGCCAGCGTGCCGTCGGCAATCGCATCGACGTACTCCGGCGTGTGGGCCAGCGCGAGCTCGCTGTCCGACGCGGGCATGGCCACCTGCAGCGACACGCCGGGCAGGTGCTGCGTGATGCGGTCGCGCAGCAGCCGGTACTTGGCCATCGGGAACCGGTGGCCCTCGGGAAGCGGCAGCACGAAATGGTCTGCGTAATAGGCATGCATGACGCGATTGTGGCAAGCGGCGGATTTCTGGGGCGCCGTCCCTAATTTGCTGCAGCGCAACAAAAACCCCTTGCAATACCACGCCAAGTGCCTAAAATTCATCCCATGCTGCACTGCAACATGACTCACCAGGTCAGGGCCAGCGCAGATGTCCGCGAACCACCTTGGCCCCCGGGCCCCATTTTTTAGGAGATATGACATGACGCTGACCGCTGAACAAATCCTGGCCTCGCACAAAGCCAACATCGAAACCCTGTTCGGTCTGACCACCAAGGCCTTCGAAGGCGTGGAAAAGCTGGTCGAACTGAACGTGACCGCTTCGCGCGCTGCCCTGTCGGAAGCCGCCAACCACACCCAGGCCGTCCTGGGCGTGAAGGACGCGCAAGAGCTGCTGGCCCTGCAAGCCGGCCTGTTCCAGCCACTGGCTGAGAAGACCGCCGCCTACAGCCGCCACCTGTACGACATCGCTTCGGGCACCGGCGCTGAATTCGGCAAGGCTTTCGAGAGCCAGGCCACCGACGCGCAAAAGGCATTCACCAACCTGGTGGACAGCGCCGCCAAGAACGCTCCCGCCGGTTCCGAAACCGCCGTGGCCGTGATGAAGAGCGCCGTCTCTGCCGCCAACAACGCTTTTGAATCGGTGCAGAAGGCCGTCAAGCAAGCGTCCGACGTGGCCGAAGCCAACTTCAACGCCGTGGCCAGCACCGCTGCCAACGCCGCCAAGACCGCTGCACCCCGCAAGCGCTAATGAGCCATCTGCGGTCTGGAGTGCAACCTCTAGGCCGCGTTCAGGGAATACCCTGATAATTCAACCACGCGCTGCGGAAGCCCTCCACGGCGCACCAGTTGTCTCCTTGGATCCTCTCGAAACCCCCGTTTCAGGGATCCTTTTAAAGCCCGGTTCATGACCGGGCTTTTTTTTGCCTGTGTCCTGGCGACACCCTTCCGGCGCTTGCGCTGCGTCAGGAATCCCCTCTGAATTCCTTGGCGCGCCCCAGACATTTATTAAGAATAATTCGCGTTTGTTTTATCATCGCCAGAGTTACAACCTTGAAAGACGCATCCATGTCGAAGACTGTGAAAGCCTTGTTGAGCGCGTGCACGCTGGCCGTTGCCGCCGGCGCCGTTTCCGCCCAGGACCAGGTGGTGAATCTCTACTCGGCCCGCCACTACTCCACCGACGAAGCGCTGTACAGCGGATTCACCAAGGCCACGGGCATCAAGATCAACCGCGTGGATGCGGACGACGCCGGCATCCTGGCACGCCTGAAGGCCGAAGGCACGGCATCGCCGGCGGACGTGATCCTGCTGGTGGATGCCGCCCGCCTCTACAAGGGAGAAGTCGACGGCCTGTTCCAGCCCATCCAGTCCAAGGTGCTCAGCGACGCCATTCCCGCCAATCTGCGCAGCGCGCCAGCGGCAGACGGGGGCATTTCCTGGTTCGGACTGTCCACGCGCGCACGCGTGATCGTCTACAGCAAGATCAAGGTGCAGAAGTCGGACGTCGACACCTATGAGGAGCTCGGCGACCCCAAGAACAAGGGCAAGCTGTGCATCCGCTCCGGCTCGCATCCCTACAACCTGAGCCTCTTCGGCGCCGTGACCGAACATCTGGGCGAACAGAAGGCGGAGGCCTGGCTCAAGGGCATGGTGGCCAACTTGGCGCGCCCTCCCAAGGGCGGGGACACCGACCAGATCAAGGCCGTGGCCGCGGGCGAATGCGATATCGCCGTCACCAACAGCTACTACCTCGCGCGCATGATGCGCTCGACCAAGCCCGAGGACGTGGCCGTGGTCAACAAGGTCGGCGTGGTGTTCCCCAACCAGGATTCCTGGGGCACGCACCTGAACATTGCTGGCGGCGCGGTGGCCAAGCACTCCAAGAACCAGGCCAACGCCATCAAGTTCCTCGAGTACCTTGTCAGCCCTGAAGCGCAGAACTACTTTGCCAACGGCAACAACGAATGGCCCGCCGCCAAGGGCGTCAGCATCGACAACCCCGCGCTCAAGGCCATGACCGGCGGTGCGCCCTTCAAGAGCGAGACCATTCCGATCAGCGCGGTGGGCGCCAACACGACCAAGGTGCAGCAGATGCTGGACCGCGTGGGCTTCCAGTAACCCGCCCGTGCGGCCCCGCGGCGCGGGGTTTGCGCCAGGCCCGGCCTCGCCGGGCTTTTTTTCGCCTGTCGGAAACCAGGCGGATGCGCCATAATTGACGTTTACGTTAACGTCACTCACTGGAGACAGAACATGGACATCAAAGGCAAGGTTTTCATCGTGACCGGCGGCGCGTCCGGCCTGGGCGAAGGCACGGCGCGCATGCTGGCCGCCCAGGGCGGCAAGGTGGTCATTGCCGACATGCAGGCGGAAAAAGGCGAGGCCGTGGCCAAGGACATTGGCGGTGCCTTCGTGAAGTGCGATGTGAGCAGCGAGGCCGACGGCCAGGCCGTGGTGGCGAAGGCCGTTTCGATGGGCAAGCTGATGGGCCTGGTGAACTGCGCGGGCATCGCACCCGCGGAAAAGACGGTCGGCAAGAACGGTGCGCACGCGCTGGCCGTCTTCAGCAAGACCGTCACCGTGAACCTGATCGGCAGCTTCAACATGATCCGCCTGGCCGCCGAGGCGATGTGCAAGAACGACCCCGAGCCCACGGGCGAGCGCGGCGCGCTGATCTCCACCGCCAGCGTGGCCGCCTACGACGGCCAGATCGGCCAGGCGGCCTATTCGGCCTCCAAGGGCGGCGTGGTTGGCATGACCCTGCCCATCGCGCGCGACCTGGCCCGCAACGGCATCCGCAACATGACGATTGCGCCCGGCATCTTCGGCACGCCCATGCTCTTTGGCATGCCCCAGGAGGTGCAGGATGCGCTCGCGGCCGGAGTGCCCTTCCCCAGCCGCCTGGGAACGCCGCAGGACTATGCCAAGCTCGTGCAGCACATTTTCGAAAACGACATGCTCAACGGCGAAGTGATCCGCCTGGACGGCGCGATCCGGCTCGCACCCCGCTGATGCTATTCAATTTATAGCATCCAGCGCTTATTGTGAAAGCGCTGGGGCCATTTTTCCCATAACTCCTGAGCCCTGGGCTTGTCCGGGGCTGTTTCATGGAAGAACCAGGGCGGAGGCCGGGCGCTTCCCCCAGGCGCCATGGGGCGCGGCGGTGCGTCCGCCAGCCTAGGCCGCGTGCCGCTGCGGCGCCGGGCGCGGCGGCTGCGCGGCGGGCAGCACCGAATCCCCTGCACCCAGCGGCCGCTGCATCAAAACGGTGTCCAGCCAGCGGCCTTTCTTGAAGCCCACGGAGCGCAGTGCGCCAATGCGCTCGAACCCCATGCGGGCATGCAATGCCATCGAGCCGGCGTTGTCATCGCCCTGCCCCACCACCGCGAGCATCTGGCGCCACGGCCCCGCCTCGCAATGCCGGATGAGTTCGCCCAGCAGCGCAGCCCCGAGGCCTCTCCCTGAAAGATCGGGCGCCACGTACACCGAGTCCTCCACCGTGTGGCGGTAGGCCACCCGGGCCCGGTGCGGCACGGCGTAGGCAAACCCGGCCACCATGCCGTCCAGTTCCGCCACCAGATAGGGCAGGCCGGCAGCCACCACGGCAGCGCGCCGTGCGCGCAGTTCATCAACCGTCGGAGGTATTTCCTCGAAAGAAGCCAGCCCGTGCAGCACGTGGTGGGCGTACAGCGCCTGGATGGCGGGCAGGTCGTTCTCGCTGGCGCCGCGCACCACGGGTGCGGAGCGCCCGGCGGCGGCTGCTGCGCGAGTCCGGTTCGGTGGCGCTGGCGGGGTGGATTTCAAGATGGGCAGGGGAATGGTCGTCGAGGTGTGCATGACCGACAGTGTGGCAAGCTTCCATGCATAAAAGAAGCTTTCTCAAGTTATGCAAAGTATGAGAAATTCTTTGCCATGGAACGCATCAATCTCGACCAGCTTCACGGCTTTGCCACCGCCCTTGAACTCGGCAGCTTCTCTGCCGCGGCGCAGCGCCTGGACCTCACCCAACCGGCCGTGAGCCTGCAGGTGCGCCAGCTCGAAAAGCGCCTGGGCACGCCTTTGATCGAGCGCGTCGGCCGGGTGCTGCGCCCCACGGCGGCGGGTGCCGAGTTGCTGGCCCATGTGGGCCGCATCGATGCGGTGGTGGCCGAGGCCCTGGAGGCCGTCTCCCGCCATGCCGACAGTGCCACCGGTCGCGTACGCCTGGGCACCGGCGCGACGGCCTGCATCTACCTGCTGCCACCGGTGCTGCGGTCGCTGCGGCAGTGCTTTCCCGGCCTCGACATCACCGTGCGCACCGGCAACACGGCCGACATTGTCCAGGCGGTGGAGGACAACACGCTGGACCTGGGACTGGTCACGCTGCCCGCCAGCGGGCGCATGCTGGAGGTGTCACCCCTGCTGGACGACTCGTTCGTCGCGATCGCCCCGCGAGGCACCGCGCTGCCGGCGCGGATTGGCGCCAAGGAACTGGCGCGGCATCCCGTGCTGCTGTACGAGCCCGGCGGCCACACCCGCCGGATCGCCGATGCCTGGTTCGCCCGGGCGGGGGTGGCACTGCAGCCGGCCATGTCGCTGGGCAGCGTGGAGGCGATCAAGGAGCTGGTCGCGGCCGGCCTGGGCTGCGCCGTGCTGCCGGGCATGGCCGTACGGGACGGGCACCAGGGCAGCCTCGAAGTACGGCCGCTGTCGCCACCCCTGCGCCGCACATTGGCCGTCGTCATGCGCCGGGACAAGCGCCTGCACCGGGGCCTGCGCGAAACCGTGGCGGCCCTGCAGTCACTGGGATGAGGGAAAAGCAGGAGCCCGCCGCCATGCCGTCAATGCAGAAGTCGGCGGCGGTGATTTCCTGCCGCCGGAGCACAAGACCGATATCCGCCATGAAACCCACAAAGCAAATGGAAATGGGCAAAGAAAAACGGACTGCAGCAATCAATACTGCAGTCCGTTTATTTGGACCACGGCACAACCAGCGACGGGCTGTGCCATGTGAATCTGGCGGAGTGGACGGGACTCGAACCCGCGACCCCCGGCGTGACAGGCCGGTATTCTAACCAACTGAACTACCACTCCTGGCAGGCAGCTTTCGCTTGCATTTCATCAACACAAGCCAAGCGCTACAACTTGGCGACCCTACGGGGATTCGAACCCCGGTACTCACCGTGAAAGGGTGATGTCCTAGGCCTCTAGACGATAGGGTCAAAACCTTGGAACTAACCGACAACAAACCTTGGTGGAGGTAAACGGGATCGAACCGATGACCTCTTGCATGCCATGCAAGCGCTCTCCCAGCTGAGCTATACCCCCACGATTCTCTGGATGACACCAAAGAAAAACCCTTGCATATCAAAGACCTGCAAGGGTTTTTGACTGGCGGAGTGGACGGGACTCGAACCCGCGACCCCCGGCGTGACAGGCCGGTATTCTAACCAACTGAACTACCACTCCTGGCAGGCAGCTTTTCGCTTGCATCTCTCAATACAAGCCAAGCGCTACAACTTGGCGACCCTACGGGGATTCGAACCCCGGTACTCACCGTGAAAGGGTGATGTCCTAGGCCTCTAGACGATAGGGTCAAAACCTTGGAACTAACCGACAACAAACTTTGGTGGAGGTAAACGGGATCGAACCGATGACCTCTTGCATGCCATGCAAGCGCTCTCCCAGCTGAGCTATACCCCCACTGAATGACTCGAAACACACTGTGTTTGTTGTCATCATCTGAGCCTTGAATTATAGACAGATTTTTAGCGGTTTCGCAAACGCGCTACAACTTTTTCACGTCCGACCAATTCCAGCACGGCATCGACCGACGGGGTGTGGGCCGTGCCCACGGTCAGAACCCGCGCAGGCATGGCCAGTTGCGGCATTTTCAGTCCCTGGCTGGCAAGCACCTGCTTGAATGCAGCGCTGATGGAAGCCTTGTCCCATTCGCAGGCGGCCAGCGCATCGGCCAGCGCATCGAGCGCCGGGGCAATGGCTTCGGTGACGTGCTGTGCGCGCTCGGCATCCACCGGGGTCACGTCACCGTAAAACACCTGGGCCCAGTTGGCGAGCGCCACCGTCGTGTCGCACCGGTCCTTGAACAGCGCGCAGATCCGCGCGAGCCGGCCGTCGGCCAGTGCCTGGGCCGCAATACCGCGCTGCTGCAACTGCGGCGCCACCAGCGCGGCCAGCGCATCGTCGGCCATGGCCTTCAGGTGCTGGGCGTTCACCCAGCGCAGCTTGGCCTCGTCGAACTGGGCTGCGCTGCGGCCCAGGTGGTCCAGGTTGAACCATTCCAGGAACTGCGCGCGGCTGAATATCTCGTCGTCGCCGTGGCTCCAGCCCAGGCGCGCCAGGTAGTTGACCATGGCGTCGGGCAGGTAGCCCTCATCGCGGTACTGCGTGACGGGCTTGGCGCCATTGCGCTTGCTCATCTTCTCGCCCTGCTCGTTCAGCACGGTGGGCAGGTGGGCATACACCGGCGGTTCCTTGCCCAGGGCGCGGAAGATGTTGATCTGGCGCGGCGTGTTGTTCACATGGTCGTCGCCACGGATCACGTGGGTGATCTCCATGTCGATATCGTCCACCACGACGCAGAAGTTATAGGTAGGCGTGCCGTCGGGGCGCGCAATCACCAGGTCGTCGAGCTCGTCGTTGCTGATCTCGATGCGGCCCTTGACCTTGTCGTCCCATGCCACCACGCCGCCTTGCGGGTTCTTGAAGCGCAGCACGGGCTGGACGCCTTGCGGCACGGGCGGCAGGGTCTTGCCGGCCTCGGGGCGCCAGGTGCCGTCATACCGGGGTTTTTCCTTGGCGGCCATCTGCTTCTCGCGCAAGGCATCCAGCTCGGCCACGCTCATGTAGCAGGAGTACACATGGCCCGCCGCCTGCAGGTCGGCCAGCACCGCCTTGTAGCGGTCCATGCGCTGCATCTGATAGAACGGCCCCTCGTCGTGGTCCAGGCCCAGCCAGCGCATGCCCTCGATGATCACATCCACGGCGGCCTGGCTGGAACGCTCGAGGTCGGTGTCTTCAATGCGCAGGATGAAATCCCCGCCCGTCGCCCGCGCGAAGGCCCAGGGATAAAGGGCCGAACGGATGTTGCCCAGGTGGATGAAGCCCGTCGGTGACGGGGCGAAGCGGGTGCGCACGCGGGCCGTGCTGGAAGCAATGGTGGATGTTTCAGTCATGTCAATAAGTTCTGGCCCCTCTCGGGGCCAGTATCAAGATTCAGTCCGTCCGAAGGCAGGGGCGCCAGGCCGCGCCCCTGCCTCGGTACCCGGCAATTCAGGGCAGGGCACGAGGCGCCCTCCCCCCGTCACGCCTCCTGCGCGTTCGGAAGCGCCAGGCGGGAAGTATCCTCCTCGCCCTCTTCCGTGCCCACGCGCCCCTCGTTCAGGCGGGCGATGTCGGCGGCGGTGATATCCCCCGTGACGTACACGCCGTCAAAGCACGATGCATCAAACCCCACGATGGACGCATTGAGCGAGCCCACGGCCTTCTTCATGCCATCCACATCCTGGTAGATCAGCGCATCGCAGCCGATGGCCTGGCGGATCTCTTCGACCGTGCGGCCGTGTGCCACGAGCTCGCTGCTGGTGGGCATGTCGATGCCGTACACGTTCGGGTAGCGCACCGGCGGGGCGGCGCTGGCCAGGTACACCTTGCGGGCGCCAGCGTCGCGCGCCATCTGCACGATTTCGCGGCTGGTGGTGCCGCGCACGATGGAATCATCCACCAGCAGCACATTGCGGCCCTTGAACTCGCTGGCGATCACATTGAGCTTCTGGCGCACGGACTTCTTGCGCACGCCCTGCCCCGGCATGATGAAGGTGCGGCCGACGTAGCGGTTCTTGACGAAACCTTCACGGTACGGAATACCCAAAAGGTGCGCCAGCTGTGTGGCGCTCGGACGGCTCGACTCGGGGATCGGGATGATCACGTCGATCTCATTGGGCGGCACGGTGGACACCACGCGCTTGGCCAGCGCTTCGCCGAGGTTCAGGCGGGCCTGGTAGACCGAAATCCCGTCGAGCACCGAGTCGGGACGCGCGAGGTACACGAACTCGAAGATGCACGGATTGAGCTGCGGGTTTTCCGCGCACTGGCTGGCATGCACCTTGCCATCGAGCGTGATGAAGATCGCCTCGCCAGGATCGATGTTGCGCTCGAACACATGCGAGGTGCCCTCCAGCGCCACCGACTCGCTGCCCACCATCACGGTGCCATCCTGGCTGCGCCCCATGGCCAGCGGGCGGATGCCATGCGGGTCACGAAAGGCCAGCAGGCCATGGCCGGCGATCAGCGCGATCACGGCGTAGGAGCCCTTGATGCGCTTGTGCACGGCTCGCACCGCCGTGAAGACGTCCTCGGGCTGCAGCGGCACGCCGCGGGTCGACCGCTCCAGCTCATGCGCGAACACGTTCAGCAGGACCTCGGAGTCGCTTTCGGTGTTCGTGTGCCGGTGGTCGGTCAGGAACAGTTCCGTGCGCAGCTCGCGGGCATTGGTCAGGTTGCCGTTGTGCACCAGCACGATGCCAAAGGGGGCGTTGACGTAGAACGGCTGGGCTTCTTCCTCGCTGTAGGCGTTGCCTGCGGTCGGATAGCGCACCTGGCCCAGGCCCACATTGCCCGGCAGCGCCCGCATGTTGCGGGTGCGAAACACATCGCGCACCATGCCCTTGGCCTTGTGCATGAAGAATTTGCGGCCCTGCTGGGTCACGATGCCCGCTGCGTCCTGGCCGCGGTGCTGCAGGAGCAGCAATGCGTCATAGATCAGCTGATTGACGGGCGCTGGACTGACGACGCCGACGATTCCACACATAGTTGTATTCCATCCGTTTGCGGGAACAGCCCCGCGGCAACCTCGCAGCAGCAGCTTCTGGCCACTGCCGCATCGATATCAAGAAGGCAGATGCCTTCCAAATTCTTCCGGCAACGCCGGTTTCAAGCCCTTGAGCACTTCGGCAAGCAACGGTGCCCCCTGCGACTCCTGCCACCACGGCGCTTCTCGCAGGGGCGTGAGTCCGGCCACCACGGCCACCGCCAGCAGCAGCATCGCCCCCCGCAGCACTCCGAAAACGGCCCCCAGCGTGCGATCCGCCGGACGCAGGCCGATGGAGTCCACCAGCTTCTTGATCAGCCAGGTCACGAACCCGCAGGCAAATACCGACGCGACAAACACCACCACGAAACCCGCCGCATAGCGCAGGGAGCCCGCCGATTCGCCCATGGGCAGCACCGCCGCCATGTCCTCGGCAAACCACTGCGCCACGAAGAACGACACCACCCACCCCAGCAGGGACAGCACCTCGAACACCAGACCGCGCCAGGCGCCAATCAGCATCGATACCAGCAGCACCACCACGAAAATCCAGTCCAGGGCAGCCACGGATACGCTCAGCCTGGGCGCGCCTTACAGCGACAGCACGGACGCGGACAGGTCCAGCGCCTTGATCCGGGCTGCCGCCTTGTCGGCTTCGGCACGGTCGGCGAACGGCCCCACGCGAACCCGCGTGCGTTTTCCGTCCTTGGTATCCACCACCTGGGTATAGGTTTTCATGCCGGCGCGCTCCACCTTGGTGCGCGCTTCGCGGGCCTTGTCCGCGTCCGCGAAGGCACCGACCTGCACGATGAACCGGTTTTCATCGGCCTTGGCGGCAGCATCCGCGGATTCCGCCGGGCGGCCTTCCAGCAAGGCACGGGCGCGCGCAGCGTCGTCCGGACGCGGTACTGCGGGCTTGTGTTCAGGCACGGGTTTGGGCTCAGGCCTGGGTTCGGGCTTTGCTTCCGGCTTGGCAGGCGTGACCGCCGCGGCCGGCCTGGATGCCGCGGGGCGCGACCCCTGCACCAGTTCCTCGCCCTCCGTCAGGCCATTGCCGGCCACGTTGCCACGTGCGGGGGGGGCCGGACGCTGGGCAGGCGCCTCCGCAGCCGTGGGTGTCGCAGGCCTGGGCGCTGGCGCTTCGGCCACGGGCCCGGGCACCACCAGGGGAGCGACCTTGTTGCGGTCCGGAATTTCGATGGGAATGTCCACCGGAATCGGGCGGGGCTGCGTGTCGAACAGCATCGGAAATCCGATCACCCCGATCAGCACCAGGACGGCCGCGCCGATCAGCCGGTGGCGGGCACGCCGGCGCATCACTTCGATGCTCTCGGCCTGCGGGGTGCGCGGACGCTTGGACGGCTTTTCGGCCTGAGGTTGCTCACTGTGACCGGGCCACCGAAACTTGAAAAATGCCATGGAGTAACGACTCGTGCGGACCTTATGCGCCCAGATGTTTGGCGTGCAGGCGAGGTGTTCCATTGATCAGCACACCGCCCACCGTGTAAAACGAGCCAAAGACCACGATTCTATCAGCGGGGTCCGCCGCGGCGACTGCCGCCTGCAGGGCATCCATGGGGTCCGGGTGCAAGGTCGAGGTGACGTCGCGGCGCCCGCCCGCCACCATCTGCACGGCATTCCATTTCTGCTGCAGCACGGCGGCCGTCTCGGCCCGGGGCGTGGGCAGATTGGTGAAGTACCAGCGGTCGATCAGCGGCCCTACCTTGGCCAGCATGGGGGCCAGGTCCTTGTCGGCCATGGCCCCGAAGACCGCGTGGGTCGTGGGAAAGAAGCCCATGGCGTCCAGATTGGCCGTGAGCGCGGCCACGGAGTGCGGGTTGTGCGCCACGTCCAGCACCAGCGTGGGCTGGCCAGGCACGATCTGGAACCGTCCCGGCAACTCCACCATGGCCAGGCCATTGCGCACCGCCTGGGCCGTCACCGGCAGGCGTTCGCGCAGGGCTTCCAGCGCGGCCAGCACGCCCGATGCATTGATCAGCTGGTTCGCGCCACGCAGCGATGGATAGGCCAGCCCCGCGTAGCGGCGGCCCCGGCCGGCCCAGTTCCACTGCAGCTTGTCACCCGAGAAATTGAAATCCTTGCCGAACCGCCACAGATCAGCCCCGATTTCGAGGGCGTGGTCGGCGATGCTCTGCGGCGCCATCGGGTCGCTCACGATCACCGGGCGCCCCGTGCGCATGATGCCGGCCTTTTCCCGGCCGATGCTCTCGCGGTCCGGCCCCAGGAACTCGGTGTGGTCGATGTCGATGCTGGTGATGACGGCGCAGTCGGCATCAATGATGTTGGTGGCATCCAGCCGCCCCCCGAGGCCCACTTCGAGGATGGCCACATCCAGCCGGGAATGGCTCATCAGGCGCAGGATGGCCAGCGTGGTGAACTCGAAGTAAGTAAGGGAGACTTCATCGCCATTTTGGGTCCTGGCGCTTTCCACAGCTTCGAAATGTGCTATCAGGTCCGAAGCAGGAATGATCTCGCCATGCACACGGCACCGCTCCTCGAAATGCACGAGGTGGGGCGATGTGTACACCCCCGTGCGGTAGCCCGCCTGCAGGGCCACGGCTTCCAGCATGGCGCAGGTGGAGCCTTTTCCATTGGTGCCCGCCACGGTGACCACGGGGCAGTCGAACCGCAAGGCCATCCGGCGCGCCACTTCACGGACGCGGTCCAGGCCCATCTCGATATTGCGGGGGTGAAGCTGTTCGCAGTGGCGAAGCCAGCCTTCCAGGGTGTGGATTTTGGTATGCATACAGGGCGGGATTGTCGCCCAGGCCGCAATTGGCGGATGATGCGCGGCATGACAACCTCACACATCACCGTCTACGGCATTCCCAACTGCGACACCGTCAAGAAATCCCGCGCCTGGTTCACGGAACAGGGGCTGGACTACGCGTTCCATGATTTCAAGAAACAGGGCGTTCCCGCCGCCCGCCTCCCCGGCTGGATGTTGGCCGTCGGCTGGGAGAAGCTGGTCAATCGCCAGGGAACCACCTGGCGCAAGCTGGACTCGAACGTCCAGGCAGCCGTGCAAGGCGAAGACAGCGCCAGTGCCCTGATGCAGGCCCAGCCTAGCGTGATCAAGCGCCCGGTGGTCGAGTGGCAGCAGGGCGGCAAGACCCACATCTCGGTGGGTTTTGCCCCCGATCAGTGGCAAACCTGGATGGAACGGCCTGCGGCCGCGTGAATCAAGCGCACAGACCGGGGAAATTGCACAAATCTTTACGCAGATTTACGGCGACCAGGCCCTGGATTGACCTTGCCGGCCTAAACTTTTCCACAGTCTGGTGCGTTATGTACCGACCCGAAAGGAGTTTCTCCATGAAAAAGATCGTCATTTTTTCCGCCATGGCGGCCATCGCCACCATGGCCAGCGCGCAGGAGCAGGGCCGCGTGCTCTCCGCCACCCCCGTCGTGCAGCAGGTCGCCACGCCGCAGCAGGTGTGCGGCAATGAAACGGTGTACAGCGGCAACCGCACCAGCGGCGCTGGCGCCGTGATGGGCGCCATTGCCGGTGGCGCCGCCGGCAATGCCATAGGCAAAGGCAGCGGCCGTGCCGCCGCCACCGCCATCGGCGTGCTGGGCGGTGCCGTGCTGGGCAACCAGATCGAAGGCGGACAGCCCCAGTACCAGAACGTGCAGCGTTGCACCACCGAGACGTACTACGAAAATCGCACGGTCGGCTACGACGTGGTCTATGAGTACGCCGGGCGCCAGTACACCACCCGCACCCAGACGGATCCGGGCCGCTGGATTCCCTTGAGCGTGCAGCCCGCGGGCCAGACCTACTCCACGCAGCCCGACCCGTACGCTTCGCAAGGCGTGTACAGCCAGCCTGGCGTGGTGACCTCCACCTATCCCGCGCAACCGGTGTACCAGCAGCCCACCTATGTGACGCCGCCCGTCACCGTGATCGAATACGGCTACGACAGCCGCCCGTACTACCCGCACCACCGCAATCCCTACTGGCGCTGAGCCCCTGGCGCCAGCCATCGCAAAGAGCCCTTCGGGGCTCTTTTGCTTGGGCGATCTGCGGGCGGAGGGTTTTTAGTGGGGCCCCGCCGGCCAGGCCGCCGCCCCCCTGCCCTAAAATCGGGGGTTTCCTCCAACCTTATCCAGCGCACCCATGACCACCGAAAAAATCGACGGCGTGTCCGTCACCACCCAGGCCAATGTGTACTTTGACGGCAAGTGCGTGAGCCACGGCATCACCTTCCCCGATGGCACGAAGAAGTCGGTGGGCGTGGTGCTGCCCGCGACACTCACCTTCAACACCGGCGCGCCGGAAATCATGGAATGCGTGGCGGGCTCGTGCGAGTACAAGCTGGCGGGCACCGACAACTGGGTGAAGTCCTCCGCTGGCGAGAAGTTCAGCGTGCCAGGCAACTCCAAGTTCGACATCCGCGTGACCGAGGCCTACCACTACATCTGCCATTTCGGCTGAACCGGCATTTCCATCGACAAGAACAACGGACGACCGCACATGGCCACCATTCTCCAAAACCTGCCCCTGGGGCAAAAAGTCGGCATCGCCTTCTCGGGCGGCCTGGACACCAGCGCAGCCCTGCACTGGATGAAGCTCAAGGGCGCCGTGCCCTACGCCTACACCGCCAACCTGGGCCAGCCCGACGAACCCGACTACGACGCCATCCCCCGCAAGGCGATGGAGTACGGCGCCGAGAAGGCCCGCCTGGTCGACTGCCGCACGCAGCTGGCCCACGAAGGCATCGCCGCGCTGCAGGCCGGCGCCTTCCACATCTCCACCGGTGGCCTGACCTACTTCAACACCACGCCGCTGGGCCGTGCCGTGACTGGCACCATGCTCGTGGCGGCGATGAAGGAAGACGACGTCAACATCTGGGGCGACGGCTCGACCTTCAAGGGCAACGACATCGAGCGCTTCTACCGCTACGGCCTGCTCACCAACCCCTCGCTCAAGATCTACAAGCCCTGGCTGGACCAGCTGTTCATCGACGAGCTGGGCGGCCGCGCCGAGATGTCGGCGTTCATGACCCAGGCCGGATTCGGCTACAAGATGAGCGCCGAGAAGGCCTACAGCACCGACAGCAACATGCTGGGCGCCACGCACGAGGCCAAGGACCTGGAGTTCCTGTCCAGCGGCATCCGCATCGTGAACCCCATCATGGGTGTGGCGTTCTGGAAGGACGAAGTGACCGTCAAAGCCGAGGAAGTCTCGGTGCGCTTTGAAGAAGGCCAGCCCGTGGCCCTCAACGGCGTGGAGTTCAACGACCCGGTGGAACTGATCCTCGAAGCCAACCGCATCGGCGGGCGCCACGGCCTGGGCATGAGCGACCAGATCGAGAACCGCATCATCGAAGCCAAGAGCCGCGGCATCTACGAGGCCCCGGGCCTGGCGCTGCTGCACATCGCCTACGAGCGCCTGGTGACCGGCATCCACAACGAAGACACCATCGAGCAGTACCGCATGAACGGCCTGAAGCTGGGCCGCCTGCTGTACCAGGGCCGCTGGTTCGACCCGCAGGCCATCATGCTGCGCGAGACCGCCCAGCGCTGGGTGGCGCGCGCCGTGACCGGCACCGTGACGCTGGAGCTGCGCCGTGGCAACGACTATTCGCTGCTCAACACCGAATCGCCCAACCTGACCTACGCACCCGAGCGCCTGTCGATGGAAAAGGTGGAAGACGCGCCGTTCAGCCCGCTGGACCGCATCGGCCAGCTGACCATGCGCAACCTGGACATCTCGGACACCCGCGACAAGCTGGGCGTGTACTCGCGCGCCGGCCTGCTGTCGCTGGGTGGCAATGCGGCACTGGCGCAGCTGGAAAACGACCGCAAGTGATGCTGGCAAGGGCGCGGGCGGCCGGGAGCACGCCCGCCTCCGCGCCCTGCCAAACAGGCACAAAAACATGCCCTGCCGCTGGACAGGCAAGCGCGAGATGCTATAAAATAAATAGCAAAACCACCGATCAGGTGGCTTTTTTTATGCGGCTCCGGCTGCCGGTGTTCTGGCGGGCTCCGGGTGCCTGTGCAGAAGGCTATACCACCACGGGCTCGGGCTCCAGCCGGATGCCGAAGCGCTCATACACGCTGGTCTGGATGGCCTTGGCCAGGGTCATCACCTCGCCGCCGGTCACGCTGTCGGCACCCCGTCCCCGGTTGACCAGCACGAGGGCCTGCTTTTCATACACGCCGGCCTTGCCGATGGACTTGCCCTTCCAGCCGCAGGCATCGATCAGCCAGCCCGCGGCCAGCTTGATGCTGCCGTCGGGCATGGGGTAGTGCACGATGCGCGGCTCGCGCGCGATGATGTCGGCGCACTGGTCCGGCGACACCGTGGGGTTCTTGAAGAAACTGCCCGCATTGCCCACCACGGCCGGATCGGGCAGCTTGGCGCGGCGGATGTCGCAGACCCAGCCGAAGATCTGCCGCGCCGTGGGATGCTCCACGCCCTCTTCCATGCGGCGGCGCTCCAGGTCGAGGTAGCCCAGCACCGGTTTCCAGGGCTTGGGCAGGCGAAACCGCACATGGGTGATCACTGCCCGGCCCTCCAGGCCCATGCCGCGCGGCAACCCGCCCGCATACAGCGCCTCCGACGGCGCATGCTTGAACACCGAATCCCGGTAGCCAAAGCCGCACTGGGCGGCGTCCAGCGTGAACGACCGGCCCGTGGCCAGGTCCATCGCGTCCAGCGACTCGAAGCGGTCCTGCAGTTCCACGCCATACGCGCCGATGTTCTGCACGGGTGCAGCCCCCACGGTGCCCGGGATCAGCGCCAGATTCTCCAGGCCCGCATAGCCCTGCTCCAGCGTCCAGGCCACGCAGTCGTGCCAGACCTCGCCCGCGCCCGCCTCCACGATCCAGGCCTTGGGCGTGTTCTCCACCAGGCGCAGGCCCTTGATCTCCATCTTGAGCACGACGGGTTTCACATCGCCCGTCAGGATGATGTTGCTGCCGCCGCCCAGGACGAATTTGGGCGCCGCGGCCAGATCGGAATCGTTCAGCACGGCCAGCACATCGGCCGCCGAGCGCACGCGCACCAGGGTTTGGGCACGCGCAGCGATGCCAAAGGTGTTCCAGGGCTGCAAAGGGGCGTTTTTCTCGACTACCATTGGCCCGATTGTCGCACCGGGCCCTTCCGGCCCCCTGCGAATTGCACCGTTTCCCCTGAGATTGAGAGCCACCATGCCATCTTTTGACACCGTCTGCGAAGCCAACCTCGTCGAAGTGAAAAACGCGGTCGAGAACACCGCCAAGGAAATCGCCACCCGCTTCGACTTCAAGGGCACTTCGGCCAGCATCGAGATCAAGGACAAGGACATCACGCTGATCGGCGACGCCGACTTCCAGCTCACCCAGATCGAGGACGTGCTGCGCAACAAGCTCACCAAGCGCAACGTCGATGTGCGCTTTCTCGACCTGGGCGATGTCCAGAAAATGGGTGGCGACAAGGTCAAGCAGGTCATCAAGGTGCGCAACGGCATCGAAAGCGAGCTGGCCAAGAAGATCCAGAAGCTGCTCAAGGAGAGCAAGCTCAAGGTGCAGGGCGCCATCCAGGAAGACAAGGTGCGCGTGACCGGCGCCAAGCGCGACGACCTGCAGGCGGCCATGGCGCTCATCCGCAAGGACGTGACCGACGTGCCCCTGTCCTTCGACAACTTCCGCGACTGAGATGGAGCACCCCCTGAGTCGCTTCGCGCCTTCCCCCTCCAGGGGGACGACGCCCTCGCTGCGGGGCGGCCCTGGCTTGGCGTCCCTCACCTGGGCCGCGCCAGTTCCGAGGTACGGGGGAGGCGCACAGCGCCATCGACGAATGACGATCCACTCCTTTGCTCTGGCCGCGCTGGTTGCTCTGTGCTTGGCCCCGTCCTGGGCTCATGCGCAGGCGGTGGCGCTGGCGGGCATGCTGGGCAGCAAGGCCTTGCTGGTGGTGGATGCCAACCCACCCAAGGCGGTGGGTGCTGGGGATGAGTACCAGGGCGTCAAGGTCATTACCGTCACCAAAGAAGAAGCCACCATCGAAGTCAATGGCACGCGCCGCACCCTGCGGCTGGGCGAGGCCCCCGTGAGCGTGGGCAGCCGGGGAGGCAGCGGCAAGCGCATTGTGCTGATGGCCGACAGCCGCGGGCATTTCGTCAACAGCGGCACGATCAACGGCCGCGTGATGCAGTACATGGTCGACACGGGCGCCTCCACCGTGGCCATCGGGCGGCCCGACGCGGAGCGGATGGGCCTGAACTACCAGAGCGGCCAGCCCGTGCGCATGAGCACCGCCAACGGGGTGGCACAAGGGTGGCGCATGAAGCTCGACTCGGTGCGCATCGGCGACGTCGAGGTGTTCGGGGTCGAAGCCGTCATCACCTCGCAGGCCATGCCCTACGTGCTGCTGGGCAACAGCTTCCTGACCGAGTTCCAGATGACCCGCATCAACGACCAGATGGTGCTGGAAAAGCGCAACTGAGCCCCCGACGCGCACCGCCATGTCCGTCCACCATCACGCCGGCCACCACCACGCCGAAGGCGAATACGAGGACCTGCTGAGCCTGTGGGCGGACCTGGAGTCCGCGCTGTCGGTGCTGCTGTCCCGCCCGCTGCAGGTGCAGGACTTCGCCGCCAAGGTGCGCCAGTTCGATGGCTGGCTGCAAGACCTGGTGGCACACGATATCGACGCCGCGCTGTACCTGATGTTCCAGCTGGCCTCCACCTCCACCGTGGGCTACAGCGCCTCCCACGCCCTGGTGTGCGGCACGCTGTGCCACATCATGGCCCATGAGCTGGAACTGCCCGCGCGCGAGCGCGACAGCCTGGTGCGCGCGGCCTTGACCATGAACATCGGCATGACCGCCCTGCAGGACGAACTGGCCGAGCAGCGCGAGCGCCCCACCACGGCCCAGCAGGAGGCCATCAAGAGCCACCCGCTGGAAAGCCAGGCGCTGCTGGAGCGCCTGTTCATCAATGACGCGCTCTGGCTGGACGTGGTCGGGCAGCACCACGCCAGCATTGCCGACCGTGTTCCGCTGGCCCAGCAAGAGCCCGAAGACCGCCTCACCCGCGTCCTGAGCACCATTGACCGCTACGCGGCCATGATCAGCCCGCGCAAGTCGCGCGCAGGCCGCAGCGCGACCGATTCGGTGCGCGCCCTCGTGGGCCAGGAAGTGGACCAGCGCGATGAAGTGAGCTACACCCTGGTGCGCTCCATCGGGCTGTGCCCGCCAGGCACCTTCGTGAAGCTCGACAACGGCGAGACGGCCATCGTGCTGCGCCGCAGCGAAAAGGCCAACCACCCTTTGGTGGCAAGCCTGCTGGACCGCAGCGGCCACCACCACGCCCAGCCCAGCCTGTACCAGACAGCCAGTGGAAAACCCCGCATCCAGTCCGCGCTGGCCCGCTCCGCCGTGGGGCTGGAGCTCAACCACCGCACCATGGTGCGCCTGGGACTGTATGCGGCACAGCACAGCGCGGGGCTGCGGGGACTCATCACCGGGCCAGGGTCGCTCTGATCCCGATGAAAAAACCGGGTGGGGCCATGCAAAAAAAAGGCGGCTCCCGGCCGCCTTGGTGCCCGGCAGCGGCCAGCGCCGCCCGGCCTCAGCGCTTGCCGGGTGCCGCCTCGGCTCCCGGCTTGGCCTTCTTGCTGCCCAGGCGCGACTCCTTGCCTTCGATGAGCCGCTGGATGTTCTCCTTGTGGCGCCATGCCAGCAGCACGCCCATCACGACGATGGACGCGGCAATCGTGCCTTCGGCGTACCACACCACGCCATCCACCAGCAGGTAGTACACCGGAGCGAATGCCGCGGCCACCAGCGAGGCAAGCGACGAATATCGGAAGAAGAAGGCGATGATGAGCCAGGTGACGGCCGTGGCCAGCCCCAGCCAGACGCTGATGCCCAGCAGCACGCCCAGCGCCGTGGCCACGCCCTTGCCGCCCTGGAAGCGGAAGAAAACCGGCCACAGGTGGCCCAGGAAGGCGGCCAGACCCACCATGGCCACGGTGCCGTCCTCCAGCCCGTAGGGGCGGCCGAACCACATCACCAGCGCCACGGGCAGCCAGCCCTTCAGGGCGTCGAGCAGCAGCGTCACGATGGCCGCGGCCTTGCTGCCCGACCGCAGCACATTGGTCGCCCCCGGATTCTTGCTGCCATAGGTGCGCGGGTCGCTCAGTCCCATCACGCGCGTCACGATGACGGCGAAAGAGAGCGAGCCCAGCAGGTAGGCGGCCACGGCGGCGAGAACGGGATAGACGGCGGTCAAAGCAACTCCTCGGTAATCGGATGGTTCAGCCCTTGGAGGCTGTTCAATGGCTATTCATGGGCTGTTTTTCCCGGCGGCCTATTCTGCCAGCGCGCAATGCACGGGCTTCGCCCCCAGCAGCTGTACACACACCTGCGGGTCCAGCTGCACCAGAAAGCCCCTGCGCCCGCCGTTGATGGCGATGCGGGGCAAGGCGAGGATGGTCTCCTCGATGTACACCGGCATGGCGCGCCGTGTGCCGAACGGCGAAGTGCCACCCACCAGGTAGCCACTCTGGCGGTTGGCCACCTCGGGGGCACAGGGCTCCACCGACTTGGCGCCGATCTGGCGTGCGAGGTTCTTGGTGGAGACCTTGCGGTTGCCGTGCATCAGCACCAGCAGCGGCTTGGCATCCTGGTCCTGCATGACCAGCGTCTTGACCACGGTGAAGGGGTCGAGCCCCAGCACCTCGGCGCTGTGCAATGCGCCTCCGTGCTCCAGGTAGTCATAGGGGTGTTCGGTGAAAGCCACCTTGTTGGCCTTGAGCAACTGGGTGGCTTGGGTCTCGGAAACGTGTTCTTTCTTGGCCATGGTGCGGTGTGCGTAGGAAGCGAATGGTATCCAGTTGTGAACGCCCCTCGGCGGTCAGGGTGCGGCGGGCCGCATGGCCACCGCGGTCCTGCGCCGCCCCACCTTGCGCTTGCCGTACTGCTCGATGGCCGCCACCAGCGCCTGCGTGAACTGCAGCACCAGGGCCGACGGGACCCGCCCCTCGGCCGCCAGCACCTGCAGGCGCCGCTGCTGCAGCTGTGTTTCATCGAACGGCCTGGCCGCCAGCAGCCCGGCCTCCACCCAGCGCGCAGCCGTCAGATAGCTGGCCAGGGCCACGTCCTGGCCGCTGAGCAGCGGCAGCAGCGCCGAGGAAAAATTGCTCTCCACGGCAGGCACGTAGCGCAGGCCCTGCACCGCGCAGCTCAGGTCAAACAGCTGCCGCCCGGTGATGCTGCTGGCCCCCAGCAGCAGCGGGTAGCGCACCACATCGGCCACCGACACGCTGCGCTGGCGCGCGAGCGGGTGCTGCGCCGGCATGATGGCGTAGATCGGTGCAATGGCCGAGTGCAGCAGCTGCAGCCCCTTCTCGGGAGCGACGCTGTATTTCAGCGCCAGGTCGACCTCGCCGCGCAGCGCCAGGGCCGACACCTCGTGCGGCACGGCCACCTGCAACTGCAGCTGCACCTGCGGGTGCGCCTGCCGGAAGGCCGACATCACCAGGGGCATGAAGGTGGCGGCGAAGCCCTCGGTGCAGGCCACGCGCACGCGCACCGCGCCTTGGGCCGACAGCCCCCGCAACTGCGCCATGAGCTCCACGGACTGCACGTCATGGGCGTTGGCATGCGCCAGCAGGCGGGTGCCCGCCTCGGTCAAGGCCATGCCGCGCGCCTGGCGCTCGAACAGCACCACCCCCAGGCTGTCCTCCAGCTTGCCAAGCTGGCGGCTCACGGCGGACGCGGCCACATGCAGACGCTGCGCCGCCTGGTTGACGGAGCCGGTGCGCGCCACTTCCAGAAAGTAGCGCAGGGGCAGGCTGAGCAGTGAAACGGGCATGGTGGGGCAATGAACAAAAAGAGAATGGTCAATTGCCAAATCTCTATCCATGGCAATGGTAAACCGGCGCCCATCTTGCATGGTTTAAGGCTCCAATTCACCCATGGCCGTGTGCCACAGCGGTGCCGCCTTCAAGGTGGCACCGCCTGCGCCACGGGCCCCACCTTCCGGAGTCCGCATGAAACGCCTTGTTCAAGCCTCTTTGCTGTCCGCCGCCCTGTCCTGCGCCGCCAGCCTCTCCCATGCCCAGGCGGCGCCCGCCGATGCGTGGCCCCAGCGCCCGGTGCGCATGGTCGTGCCCTTTCCGCCCGGCGGCGGCACGGATGCCGTGGCCCGCGCACTGGGCCAGAAGCTGTCGGTGCGCCTGGGCAAGCCCGTGGTCATCGACAACAAGCCAGGGGCCTCCACCATCATCGGGACCGAGGCCGTGGTGCGGGCAGACCCCGACGGCTACACGCTGCTGGTGTCTGGCTCCACCAGCTACACGGTGAACCCGGCCCTGCGCAGCAAGCTGCCCTACGACCCCGCCAGGGACCTGGTGCCCGTGGCCACCGTGGCCCGCGCGCCCCTGGTGCTGGTGGTCAGCGCCACCGCGCCCTACAAGGACCTGAACGCGCTGATCGCCGCCGCCAAGGCCGCGCCCAAGGGCATTCACTACGCCACGTTCGGTTCCGGCTCGGGCCCGCACCTGGCGGGGGCGCTGCTGGAGCAGGCCGCGGGCATCAAGCTGCAGGACGTGCCCTACCGGGGCAGCAGCCAGTCGCTGATGGCCCTCATCGGCGGGGAAATCCAGCTCGGCATCGACACCGTGGCCGCCGCCGCGCCGCAGGTGAAGGCCGGCAAGCTGCGCGCGCTGGCGATTGCGGGCAAATCGCGCTCGAGCATGCTGCCCGGCGTGCCCACGGTGGAAGAACTGAAGCTGCCCGATGCGGTGTTCGACGCCTGGTATGCCATTGCCGCACCCGCCAGGACACCGGCGGCCATCATCAGGAAGCTGGTGGCTGACGTGGAGGCCGTGACCCGCGACAGCGGCATGCAGGAGCAGATGCGCGCCCAGGGCATGGAACCCGTGCACCTGGGGCCCGCGGCCACGCGCGCCGTGATCGACGACGAGATTGGCCGCTACCGTGCGCTGGCCCACCGCGCGCAGATCGTGGTGGAGTGAAGCTGACAAAAGGAGAACACGATGAACCGAGAGCAACTGATCCAGAACGTCCAGCGCTACTTCGACGACGGCCGCTTTGCCGGCGACCTGCGCCGCCGCGTGGCCTGGCGCACCGAGAGCGACACCGGCAAGGTGCCGCCTGAACTGCGCACCTACCTCACCGACGAAATGGTGCCGTGGCTTGCGCCCCTGGGCTTCGAATGCCAGGTGCTGGACAATCCCTCGCCCCTGGGCGGGCCCTTCCTCATCGCCCGGCGCGTGGAAGACCCGGCCCTGCCGACCGTGCTGACCTACGGGCACGGCGACGTGGTCAATGGCCAGGAGAGCAACTGGCGCGAAGGCCTCTCGCCCTGGGAACTGACCATCGAGGGCGAGCGCTGGTATGGCCGTGGCACCGCCGACAACAAGGGCCAGCACACGGTGAGCCTGGCGGCCCTGGCCCACGCCATCGAGGCGCGCGGCGGCCGGCTGGGCTACAACGTGACCTTGATCATGGAGATGGGCGAAGAGGCCGGCTCGCCCGGCCTGGGCGCGTTCTGCGAGCAGCACAGCGACGCGCTGAAGGCCGACCTGTTCGTCGCCAGCGACGGCCCGCGCGTGAATGCGGGCCACCCCACCCTCTTCCTGGGCTCGCGCGGCGCGATCAACTTCTCGCTCACCGTGCGCAGCCGCGACAAGGCCTATCACTCGGGCAACTGGGGTGGCGTGCTGGCCAATCCGGCCACCGTGCTCACGCACGCGCTGGCCACGCTCGTCGATGCCAAAGGCCGCATCCTCGTCAAGGGCCTGCTGCCGCCCGCGGTGCCCGGCAAGCTGCGCACCGCCCTCAAGGATGTGGTGATCGGCGCAGGCGCCGACGACCCCGCGCTCACGCCCGGCTGGGGCGAGCCGGGCCTCACGCCGGCCGAGCAGTTGGTGGGCTGGAACACGCTCGAAGTGCTGGCCCTGGGCGCGGGCTCTCCCCAGCGCCCGGTCAATGCCATTCCGTCCGGTGCGGTGGCGCACTGCCAGCTGCGCTTCGTGGTGGGCACCGACTGGCGCAACGTCGAGCGCACGCTGCGCGAACACCTGGACGCCCGTGGCTTCACCGACGTGGCCATCGGCATGGGCATGGTGTGCGGCGCCACGCGGCTGGACCTGCACAACCCCTGGGTGGACTGGACGCTGGCATCGCTGCAGGCCAGCGCGGGCCAGCGCGCCACGCTGCTGCCCAACCTGGCGGGCTCGCTGCCCAACGACATCTTCGCCGACCAGCTGGGCCTGCCCACGTTGTGGGTGCCGCATTCGTACCCGGCCTGTGCCCAGCACGCGCCCAACGAGCATCTGCTGGCCTCCGTGGCGCGCGAAGGGCTGGCGGTGATGGCGGGCTTGTTCTGGGACCTGGGCGAGGCCCAAGGCGTGCCGTGGAAAGCCGGCGCGCTGAGCACACCAGAAGCCCCGGCGACGGCGTGAGCTACTGGCCGCGACCCATTGCGCGTGGCCTGAAAAACTGGCGCGGCCCCAGGCGAGAGACACCAGGCAAGGGCCGCCCCGCAGCGAGGGTGTCGTCCCCCTTCAAGGGGGAAGGCGCCGCAGGCGACTCAGGGGGAGCCCTTACAGTGCCGGGTCGCGCACTTCCCAGCGGATCGCGTCGATCGCCTGCAGCACCTCGGGCGGCAGCTGGGTGCCCCAGGCGTTCAGGTCTTCGTCGAGCTGCGCCACCGACGTGACGCCGATGATCGTGCTGGCCACCTGCCACTTGGTGTAGCAGAACGCCAGCGCCATCTGGGTGGGCGTGAGGCCGTTGTCGCGGGCCAGCTGGTTGTATCGGCGCGCGGCGGCCAGCGCCTCGGGGCGACCCCAGCGCTGCTTGCGCACGGATTCGTACGTGGCGATGCGCGCACCCTGCGGGGCACCCGGGCCGGTGAGGCCGCTGCCGTCGTACTTGCCCGTCAGCAGGCCAAAGCCCAGGGGCGAATACGCCAGCAGCCCGACATTCAAGCGATGGCAGGTTTCATCCAGGCCGTTTTCCCAGGTCCGGTTGATCAGGCAATACGGGTTCTGCACCGTGGCCACGCGCGGCAGGCCGTGCTGCTCGGCCAGGCGCACGAACTCGTGCACGCCATAGGGTGTTTCGTTCGACAGGCCGATGTGGCGCACCTTGCCGGCCTTGACCAGGCCCGCCAGCGCGTCGAGCTGCTCGCGGATGGGGTTCTGCGACGTTTCCTTGGCCGGGTCGTAGTACAGGTTGCCAAAGGCAGGCACGTGGCGCTCGGGCCAGTGGATCTGATAGAGATCGATCACGTCGGTCTGCAGGCGGCGCAGGCTGCCCTCGCACGACGCCACGATGTCGGCGGCGGCCATGCCCTTGCCTTCGCGCACCCAGGGCATCCCGCGCGAAGGACCCGCCACCTTGGTGGCCACCACCAGCTTCTGGCGCGCGCCGGGGTTCCGGGCAAACCAGTTGCCGATGATGGTTTCGGTGGCGCCAAAGGTCTCGGCCCTGGCGGGCACCGAGTACATCTCGGCCGTGTCGATGAAGTTCACGCCACGGTCGAGCGAGCGCGCCAGGATGGCGTGCGAATCGGCTTCACCCACCTGCTCGCCAAAGGTCATGGTGCCCAGACAGATGGGAGTGACCTGCAGATCGCTGGTGCCGAGTTGGATTTTTTGCATGGGAAGAAGGAGTACGGGCAAACGAAGGACTGCGCAGAATAATGGATTTCGCCGTGCTCTGCAGGCCGCCTCGCCATGCCCGAAGGCCCCTGCCCCGCCATCCCGCGCGAGCTGGCTGCCGCCCTTGCCGGCGGGGCGATCGAGGGCTCCGACCACAACACGTCCATCGGCAAGGACCGTCCGGGTCCACCCGCAAGTCCACCGCATCGCCGCTGAGCCACCAGCCGCGCAGGCGACACCGAGGGCGGCAGGCATCCGGCCGCCCCATTACCATCCGGGGGCACCCGCAGGCCCTGGGCTTTGCGGGACTTTCCTGCCGCCCCACTTCGCGCCGCCGCCCATGTACACCCCGCTCAAGCCCTCCCGCAGCAGCACGCTGCCCCTGCGCCACCTGAACTACCACGTCCGCCACTGGGGCCCCGAGGACAGCGCGCTGCCCACCCTCGTCCTGCTGCACGGCTGGATGGACGTGAGCGCGTCCTACCAGTTCACGGTGGACGCGCTGCGGCAGGAGCGCCGCATCATCGCGCCCGACTGGCGCGGCTTCGGCCTGACCTCCGCCGCCCAGGCCGACCACTACTTCTTTGCCGACTACCTGGCCGACCTGGACCTGCTGCTGGACCACTGCGCGCCCGGCGAAGCCATCGACCTCGTGGGCCACAGCATGGGCGGCAACATCGCCATGATGTACGCGGGCGTGCGGCCCGAGCGCATCCGCCGCCTCGTCAACCTGGAGGGCTTCGGCATGCCCGCCTCGCGGCCCGAGCAGGCGCCCAGGCGCTATGCGCAGTGGATCGACGAGCTCAAGCAGTTGCGCAGCGGCGAGCTGGCCCTCAAGACCTACGACAGCCAGGACGGCGTGGCCCGCCGCCTCATGAAGACCAACCCGCGCCTGTCCGAAGACAAGGCCCGGTGGCTGGCCGGCCACTGGGCCCGGCCCAACGCGCAGGGCCAGTGGGAAATCCTGGGCGACCCGGCCCACAAGATCACCAGCGCGCAGCTCTACCGGCTGGACGAGGCGCTCGCGCTGTACGGCCGCATCTCCGCGCCCGTGCTGGCCGTGGAGGCCAGCGACGACAGCCTGGGCCAGTGGTGGAAAGGCAAGTACAGCCTGGAGGAATACCACCAGCGCCTGACCCATGTGCGCGACGTGCGCACCGCCGTCGTGCAGGACGCCGGGCACATGCTGCACCACGACCAGCCCGGGCAGGTGGCGCAGCTCATCGAGCATTTTCTCGCCCCCTCCTGAGCAGCCTTCAAGCAAAAATGGCCTCCAGCGCTTATCCATCAAGCGCTGGCAGCTATCATTTTTGAAAGACCCGGCATCCGATGGCGCCACCACGGGCCAAGGCGGCCCGGGCGGGCGGCCCGCCTGGGGGCTTTGCCGGGGCGCGGTGCCGTCCCATGAGAAAATCGCTGGTTTATTCCACAGAACACACAGGACAAGAATCATGGACGCAGAACGCATCAACCTCATCGGCACCACCCTCGGCGACCTGGCCCTGCGCACGCAAGAGTTACGGAGGTATCTTTGACTTCGATGCCAAATTCGAACGCCTGCGCACGGTAAACGCGTCGCTGGAAGACCCTTCGGTCTGGAACGATCCCAAGAAGGCCCAGGAGCTGGGCAAGGAACAGAAGTCGCTGAACTCCGTCGTGCTCACGCTCGACAAGCTCACGCGCGAGCTGGCCGACAACACCGAGCTCTATGAAATGAGCAAGGAAGAAGGCGACGAACCCGGCCTCCTGACCATCGAGGCCGAGACGGCCAAGCTGCGCCCGCTCATCGAAGAGCTGGAGTTCCGCCGCATGTTCAGCAACGAGGCCGACCCGCTCAACTGCTTTGTGGACATCCAGGCCGGCGCCGGCGGCACCGAGGCCTGCGACTGGGCCAGCATGCTGCTGCGCCAGTACCTCAAGTACGCCGAGCGCAAGGGCTTCAAGACCACCGTCGAGGAAGAAACCCCGGGCGACGTGGCGGGCATCAAGAGCGCCACGATCAAGGTCGAGGGCGAATACGCCTACGGCCTGCTGCGCACCGAAACCGGCGTGCACCGACTGGTGCGCAAGAGCCCGTTCGACTCGTCGGGCGGCCGCCACACCAGCTTCGCCAGCCTGTTCGTCTACCCCGAGATCGATGACTCGATCCAGATCGACATCAATCCGGCCGACGTGCGCACCGACACCTACCGCGCCTCCGGCGCGGGTGGGCAGCACATCAACAAGACCGACTCGGCCGTGCGCCTCACGCACATCCCCACCGGGATCGTGGTGCAGTGCCAGGACGGCCGCAGCCAGCACGGCAACCGCGACATCGCGTGGCAGCGACTGCGCTCGCGCCTGTACGACCACGAGATGCGCAAGCGCCAGGAAGAACAGCAAAAGCTCGAGGACACCAAGACCGACGTGGGCTGGGGCCACCAGATCCGCAGCTACGTGCTGGACAACAGCCGCATCAAGGACCTGCGCACCAACGTCGAGATCTCGGCCACGCAGAAGGTGCTGGACGGCGATCTGGACGCGTTCATCGAAGCCAGCCTGAAGCAGGGCGTGTGATGCACGCCGAGGCCATCATCTTCGACATGGACGGCACCATGATCGACTCCATGCCCTGGCACGCCAAGGCCTGGGTCGAATTCACCCGGCGCCGCGGCATGGACATCGACGTGCCCGATCTCATGGCGCGCACCACGGGCCGCAACGGCACCGAGTGCATCCGCGAGTTGCTGGGCCGCGATGTGCCGCAGGATGAGGCCGACGCGCTCACCCGCGAGAAGGAAGACATCTACCGCGAGCTGTTCGGGCCCCGCTTCACCGAAGTGGCGGGCTTTCGCCGCTTTGCCGCGCAGCTCGGCGAACGCGGCCTGAAAGTGGCCGTGGGCACCGCCGGCGATATCCACAACGTGCAGTTCGCGATGACACGCCTGGGCCTGGAGCCCGCGCCCCTGGCCATCGTGCGCGGCGACGAAGGCCTGCCCGGCAAACCCCAGCCCGCGATCTTCCTGGAGGCGGCGCGCCGCATCGGCGCCAGCCCCGCACACTGCATCGTCTTCGAGGATGCGCCTTTCGGCATCGAAGCCGCGCGCCGCGCGGGCATGCGCGCCGTGGCGATCTGCAGCACGCACAGCGCGCAGGAACTGGCCGGGCCCCATGTGCTGGCCGCCGTGCGCGACTACACCGAACTCATGAACACCGACTTTCTGGAGAGCCTCCATGTTGCAACTGCATAAAGCCGACGGAAGCGGAGAAGGCGCCGGCCCGGCCGTCGCCATCCGCCGCGAGGACTACACCGCGCCTGCCTACTGGATCGACAGCGTCGAGCTCACGTTCGACCTGGACCCCGCCAAGACCCGCGTGCTCAACCGCATGCTGCTGCGCCGCAACCCCGAGGTGGCCGAGCAGCCGCTCAAGCTCGACGGCGAGGACCTGAACCTGGCGCGCGTGCTGGTCAACGGCCAGGGCACCTCGTTCAAGATGGAGGGCTCGCGCCTGGTGCTGGAGAACCTGCCCACGGGCACGGACGCCTTCGCGCTCGAGATCTTCACCACCTGCTGCCCCGCCAAGAACACGCACCTGATGGGCCTGTACGTGAGCCAGGGCACGTTCTTCACGCAGTGCGAGGCCGAGGGCTTTCGCCGCATCACCTACTTCCTGGACCGCCCGGACGTGATGGCCAGCTACACCGTCACCCTGCGCGCCGACAAGGCCCAGTACCCGGTGCTGCTGTCCAACGGCAACCTGGTGGACAGCGGCGACCTGGAGGACGGCCGCCACTTCGCCAAGTGGGTGGACCCGCACAGGAAGCCCTGCTACCTGTTCGCCCTGGTGGCGGGCAAGCTGGTGGCCCGCGAGCAGAAGATCAAGAGCCGTTCGGGCACCGAGCACCTGCTGCAGGTGTACGTGCGCCCCGGCGACCTGGGCAAGACCGAACACGCCATGAATTCGCTGATGTACAGCGTGGCCTGGGACGAAGCCCGCTTCGGCCTGCCGCTGGACCTGGAGCGCTTCATGATCGTCGCCACCAGCGACTTCAACATGGGCGCCATGGAGAACAAGGGCCTGAACATCTTCAACACGAAGTACGTTCTGGCCAGCGAGGCCACGGCCACCGACACCGACTTCGCCAACATCGAAAGCGTGGTGGGCCACGAATACTTCCACAACTGGACCGGCAACCGCGTGACCTGCCGCGACTGGTTCCAGCTGAGCCTGAAGGAAGGCCTGACCGTCTTTCGCGACCAGGAATTCAGCCAGGACCTGGCGGGCAGCCCCTCGGCCCGCGCCGTCAAGCGCATCGAGGACGTGCGCGTGCTGCGCACCGCCCAGTTCCCCGAGGACGCGGGCCCCATGGCCCACCCGGTGCGCCCCGACAGCTACGTCGAGATCAACAACTTCTACACCGTCACCATCTACGAAAAGGGTGCCGAGGTGGTGCGCATGATGCACACCCTGGTGGGCCGCGACGGCTTCGCCAGGGGCATGAAGCTGTACTTCGAGCGCCACGACGGCCAGGCCGTGACCTGCGACGACTTCGCCCAGGCCATCGCCGATGCCAACCCCACGAGCGACCTGGCACGCCTGCTGCCCCAGTTCAAGCGCTGGTACAGCCAGGCAGGCACGCCGCGCGTGCGGGCCACGGGCCGCTACGACGCCGCCACGCGCTGCTATGCGCTCACGCTGACGCAAAGCTGCGCCCCCACGCCCGGCCAGCCCGCCAAGGAACCCTTCGTCATCCCCGTGGAGCTGGGCCTGCTCAGCGACAGCGGCGCCCCCCTGCCCCTTCACCTGGCGGGCGAAGGCGCCGCGCAGGCAGCCTCGCGCGTGGTGGTGCTGACCGAAGCCTCGCAGACGCTGACCTTCACGGACCTGGACAGAGAACCCGTGCCCTCGCTGCTGCGCAACTTCAGTGCGCCCGTGGTGCTGGACATCGACTACACCGATGCCCAGCTGCTCACCTTGCTGGCGCACGATGCCGACGCCTTCAACCGCTGGGAAGCGGGCCAGCGCCTGGCACTGCGCATTGCTATCAATGCAATAGCTGACAGCGCACAACAGGCAAGCGCTGGGGGCCATTTTGACCACAAGATCCTGCCGGCCGCGTTTGTGGAAGCGATGCGCGCGGTGCTGCGCAACCCCCTGCTGGATGCAGCCTTCAAGGAACTCGTGCTCACCCTGCCGTCCGAGACCTACATCGCCGAGCAGCTCGATGTGGTGGACCCGCAGCGCATCCACGCCGTGCGCGAAGCCATGCGCGAACAGCTGGCCCTGTCGCTGCAGGCGGACTGGGAGTCGGCCTGGGAGCAGAACCAGGACACCGGCGGCTACAGCCCCGATCCTGTCTCTTCGGGCCGCCGCGCGCTCAGCGGGCTGGCGCTGCACATGCTGTGCATCGCCGCCCAGAAGACGGGCGATGTGGTCTGGCCCGGCAAGGCCTACCAGCGCTTCAAGGTGGCCAGCAACATGACGGACCGCTTCAACGCACTGACCGCCCTGGTGGCCAGCGGCAGTGAACTGGCGGCCCCTGCCCTGGCACGCTTCCATGCGCTGTTCAAGGACGAACCCCTGGTCATCGACAAGTGGTTCGCGCTGCAGGCCGGCGCGCCGGACCGTGGCGGCAACGTGCTGCCCGCCGTGCGCCAGCTCATGCAGCACCCTGACTTCAGCCTGAAGAACCCGAACCGCGCGCGCAGCGTGATCTTCAGCTACTGCAGCGCCAACCCCGGCGCCTTCCACCGCGCAGACGCGGCGGGCTACGTGTTCTGGAGCGACCGCGTGATCGAGCTGGACGCCATCAATCCCCAGGTGGCCGCACGCCTGGCCCGGGCCCTGGACCGCTGGAAGAAACTCGCAGACCCCTGGCGCACCTCCGCGCGCGAAGCCATCGCCCGTGTTGCCGCCAGGCCCGCGCTGTCCAACGACGTGCGCGAGGTCGTGACCCGTGCACTCGCCGAATAAACCACGACCAAGAAAAGACTGACATGGCAAAAAGCATCAGCCTGACCCGCTACCTCGTTGAACAGCAACGGGTGGACGGCCTCATCCCCTCGCAACTGCGCCTGCTGCTGGAAGTGGTGGCCCGCGCCTGCAAGAGCATCAGCCACGCCGTGAACAAGGGCGCGCTGGGCGGCGTGCTGGGCACGGCCAGCAGCGAGAATGTGCAGGGCGAGATCCAGAAGAAGCTCGACATCATCGCCAACGAGGTGCTGATCGAGGCCAACGAATGGGGCGGCCACCTCGCGGCCATGGCCTCGGAGGAAATGGACGGCATCTACCTGGTGCCCAACCGCTATCCGCAAGGCGAATACCTGCTGCTGTTCGACCCCCTGGACGGCTCCAGCAACATCGACGTGAACGTGAGCATCGGGACCATCTTCAGCGTGCTGAAAAAGCCCGATGGCGACCGTGGCGTGGAGGAAGGCGACTTCCTGCAGCCCGGCACCCAGCAAGTGGCTGCGGGGTATTGCATCTATGGCCCGCAGACCACGCTCGTGCTCACCGTGGGCGACGGCGTCGCCATGTTCACGCTCGACCGCGAACAGGGCTCGTTCGTGCTCACCGAGGAGAACGTGCGCATTCCCGAGGACACCAAGGAATTCGCCATCAACATGAGCAACATGCGGCACTGGGACACGCCCGTGAAGCGCTACATCGACGAGTGCCTGCAGGGCAAGGACGGCCCGCGCGGCAAGGACTTCAACATGCGCTGGATCGCCAGCATGGTGGCGGATGTGCACCGCATCCTCACCCGCGGGGGCGTCTTCATGTACCCTTGGGACAAGCGCGAACCCAACAAACCCGGCAAGCTGCGCCTGATGTACGAGGCCAACCCCATGGGCTGGCTGGTGGAGCAGGCCGGCGGCGCCGCCACCAACGGCAAGCAGCGCATCCTGGACATCCAGCCCACCCAGCTGCACGAGCGCGTCAGCGTGATCCTGGGATCAAAAAATGAGGTGGAGCGCGTGACAGCCTACCATTCCACGCTATAATCTGAGGCTTACGCCGGTGTAGCTCAGTCGGTAGAGCAGCTCATTCGTAATGAGAAGGTCGGGTGTTCGATTCATCTCTCCGGCACCAAGTCAGCAAAGAAAGCCCCGCTATTGGATAAATGGCGGGGCTTTCTTTTTTGCGCATGCCGGGAGGGCCTGCTGCCCGGCAGCATCGCCCTTTCTGGCCGCTCAGCGCCCAAAAACACGCAACCCGGCCAGCAAGAGCACGGCCAGCGCCAGCACCAGCGTGGCGGTCTGCCAGAAAACGACCGGATTGCGCTCCACCAGCGGTGCCGCCCTGCGGCGCCGGAACCGCAGCCCTGGGGACTGCAGGTCGTGGATGAACTCCGACACCGCCTCCTGGCGCCTGGCCGGATCGGGGTGCAAGGCCTTCTGCAGCACGGCATCCAGCCAATCCGGCAGGTCGGCCCGCAAGTGGCGGACCGGCACGTACCGCAGCCGTTTCACATCACCCGCCGAGCGGATGCGCACCACCTGCAGGCCATACGGCAACTGCCCGGACAGCATCTGGTACGTGAGCACCGCCAGCGAGAACAGGTCGGAACGCGCGCTGCCCCCCATGCCCGCAAAATACTCCGGCGCGGTGTACTGCAAGGTGCCGGCAATGGATGAGCCCATGTCCAGGCCGTGCGCTTCCTCGGCCAGGCCAGCGACCAGCGTGGAGCCGAAGTCGATGATCCGGGCGGTTCCCGTGCGGTCAATCATCACGTTCTCCGGCCGCAGGTCCTGGTGCAGCATCTCCTTGCCATGGAAGGCCTGCAGTCCCTTCGCCACTTGCGCCACCAGGCTGCGCACCGCGTCGAGATCCGGGCGGGGATGGTCGATCATCCACTGCGCCAGGGTCTGGCCCTCCACGAATTCCATGGCCACGTAGACATGCTGGCGCGGCCGGTCGCTGGTGTGCGGCCGGAGCACATGGGGGCTATGGATACGCCGCGCCACCCACTCTTCCAGCAGGAAGCTGTTGAGATAGCCGGCGTCATCGCGCAACGCCGTCGATGGAGTCTTCAGCACCACCTGCTGCCCCGTCGCGTCGTCCACCGCGAGGTGCACGTGGCTGCGCGCGCTCGCGTGCAGTTCGCGCACCACGGTGTAGCCTTCGAAACGCATCCTGGGCGACAGCGGCGGCGCGAACGCGAGGCCTTCGCGCAGCGCATGCAGGCGGTGGGCTTCAGGATCGGGCAGCGCATCGATGCGCAGGATCTGCACGGTCATGTCGTCGTCGGCGCCGTGGGCCTGCGCACCCTCCACGATATCTTGCGCGGCCTGATCGAAGTCCCCGGGAAACCGTGCCAGCGCCGCATGCACTGCGGCTGCATCGAAATGCGTGTACGCACCGTCGGTGGCCAGCACGTAGAGGGCCCCCACATCGGCCGGCAGGCAGCAATAGTCGATCTCGACGTGGGCACTCGTGCCAAGCGCGCGGCCCAGGAACGATTCGGCCGACGACAGGTGGACACGGTGGTCCTGCGTCAGCTGCTCGAGCGACTGCCCGTGAAGGCGATAGATGCGCGCATCCCCCACATGCAGCACATGGACATCGCGGCCTTTCAGGATCAGCGCGCTGAAGGTGGTCACATAGCCGCGGTCCTTGTCGAAACGCGCGTGGCTGCGCATGGTCTGCGCATGCAGCCACGCATTGGTGGCACTCAGAACGCGCTGGGCCGAGCGGCGCACCGACCAGGCGTCGGAGGTGGCGTAGTAGTCGTCCAGGAAACTGCGCACCGAGGCCGCGCTGGCCTCCTGACTGACCGTGCTGGACCCTATGCCATCGGCCAGGGCGACGACGATCCCCTTGGAGCCGCGCAGCGGCTCGCCGGGCAACATGGCACCATGGAAGTCCTGGTTGACGCCCTTGCGCCCCGCCCGCGAGTGCTGGCCCAGCGTGACGCGCAGCCCGCCCGGATCCGTGCCGTGGCCCATCAGCGGTCCATGGCGCTGCACGCCACCGCCAGCCCACGCAACCGGCGCGGCCCACCCGCCAGCCGCCGCGCGGGGGCCGCCCCGCCGCGCTGGCGGCGTCCCCATGCCCGCAGCGCGCAGCGGCGAGGTCGCTCAGGGAGAAGCTCAGACATGGTGGCGCTTGGGCGCGGTCTTGTAGTGCGTGGAATACAGCGTGGCACCGACGAAGGTCAGGCCTCCGACCAGATTGCCGAGCACCGTGGGAAGCTCGTTCCAGATCAGATAGTCCATCAGCGTGAACTTGCCGCCCAGCATCAGGCCGGTGGGAAACAGGAACATGTTGACGATGGAATGCTCGAAACCCATGTAGAAGAAGATCATGACCGGCATCCACATGCCAATGGCCTTGCCCGAGACCGTGGTGGACATCATCGCGGCGACCACGCCGGTGGAGACCATCCAGTTGCACATCACGGCACGCACGAACAGCGTGAGCATGCCGGCAGCGCCATGGGCGGCATAGCCCACCGTGCGGCCCTCGCCGATGTGGCCGAGCTTCTCGCCGACGGCATTGGGCGCCTCGCTGAAGCCGAAGGTGAAGATGATGGCCATGAACACCGCCACCGTCAGTGCGCCCGCGAAGTTGCCCACGAACACCAGGCCCCAGTTGCGCAGCACGCCCGCCCAGGTGGCGCCTGGGCGCTTGTCGAACACCGCCAGCGGTGCGAGCGTGAACACGCCCGTCAGCAGGTCGAAACCCATCAGGTACAGCATGATGAAGCCCACGGGGAACAGCATGGCGCCGACCAGCGGGTTGCCGGTGTTGACCGTGACGGTCACGGCAAACGCGGCCGCCAGCGCCAGGATGGCGCCGGCCATGTAGGAGCGGATCAGCGTGTCGCGGGTGGACATCAGGAGCTTGGATTCACCGGAGTCGACCATCTTGGTCACGAACTCGGCAGGGGCAAGGTAGGCCATTGAATTTCCTTTGGGACGGGAGACTATTGACAGCGTCCCGGACGGCGGGCCGGCGGAACGCGCAAGGAGGAAAAAAGAAAACGGCGTCCGCTGCGCCGTCCTCCAGTCATCTGGAGGAGACGCAAGGGACGCCGTTATCCTTGGATGCGCGATTCCTTTGCCCGCGGAAGACCACGGACGGTGGGTTGGCAAGCCGCCTTTAGCCGACAACCACTTCTCTCCATGCAAGTTCCATACCCCTGATGGAATGGTGCATCGGAGCGTGGCCCGTCCCTCTCTGGCGCATGCGCGGCGACCATCGCAAGAAATGAGCCTCCACTCGGTGCGGCACCGGCACCACAGTGGGTCACCAGTGCCTGCCCGCCCCGTTGCGGGGCACCGCGACGCTATCTATGAGGACTTGGCGCCTGACAGCGCAGACTGCGCAAAGGCGAGATCGGGCAGGGACAGCGTGGCCTCCGCCACCTCGAGCAGCCGGCGGTTCTGGTCCATCGAGGTTTTCTGCAACACGCGGAAGGCGACTTCCTCGTTCATGCCCAGGCGGGCCATCAGCACCCCCTTGGCGCGCTCGATCACCTTGCGTTCGTTCAGCGTGCGGCGCGCCGCCTCCAGCTCGGCCTCCATGCTGGCCATGCGCGCCGACTGGGCCTGCAGCAGTTCCAGCAGCGAAGCCGATTCGGCCCCGTGCGTGCCGGCCGCCGCCTCCGGCACGGACGTGGGTGCAATCGCGATGTCGAAGAACCGGTCCACCGCGTGCGTGCGCTGCGGCGGGTTGTCGCGCAGGCCGCGCAGCAGGCCCCTGGAGTCCTGCAGGTCCTGCTGCGCTTCGAGGATGCGAGCCTCGCAGTCCTCGCGCAGACGCTGGACCAGTTCGACCTGCAGTTGCCACAGCGCGTTGATGCGCTCCGTGCACACGTCGAACCAGGCGTCGCTCAGGTTGCTGTCCAGGGCGGCGCCGGGGCGCACCACGCACAGCGTGCGCCGCAGCCGCTCCAGCTGGGCCATGCCGGGGGCAAGCTGCTGCTGCTCCCAGCGTCCACGCAGGGCCGGATCGGCAAACTCGGAAAACACGCGCAGGCTGCGCTCCTGCGCGTCGATGAGGTGCAGCACCCGCTGCTGGTGCGCGTCGCTGCCCTGGCCAGAGGCATAGAGCAGCGCGCCCATGGCGCGCTCCTGGCCCGCCTCTTCCTGCGCCTGCACCAGGTGCAGCAAAGCCACCAGCTGGCGCGATACGCTGGGCAGCCCCGCCGCATCGGCCACATGGAAGACCAGCTCGATCAGACCCGCGATCAGGTGGCTGAACGCAGCGATCGAGTCGTGTGCGGTCATCGCCTGCTTGTCAATCTGGCTGCGCAGCGCGGGCAGAGAATCAAGCCCCAGGAGGGCCCACGCCATGAGCGACAAGGCCTTGGCCGTCGCGCCCTGTTCGGGTTCCACATGCTGGGCAAATTCCTGGCGCAGTCGCGCCTCCAGTGGCAGCACCTCCTGGATGATCCGGCTGCGCATGTCGGCAAAACGCTGGGCATTGGACGCCAGGTAGGCGCCCGATGCGCCGCGCTCGCGCTGCAGACCTTCTATCAGCTGGCCGATCGTGTCCACCAGAACGGCCCGGCTGGCGAGGTGGCGCACCGCGTCGATCTCCAGCTGGCGCGAGCGCAGCACAAGGGTCGAAACGGTCAGGGACGCGGCCTGGTCGGGCATGCGGGAACTCCAGAAAATCGATACGAGGGAATGCTAACCCCAGAACCTGCCGCGCGCCCGCCAAGCCTCCAGGGGCCTGCGCGGAACGCGATGCAATGCACTTCCGCACAACCCGGCCCGAAGAGTTGCCGGGACACGGCCTCAAGAGACCTCAAGGGCAGGCCCTCAGGCCACTGCAATGCTGATGCGCCCACCCTCGGCGCGCACGCCGTGCGCCCGCACCGAATGCTCGGGCGCCTCCAGGCATTCGCCCGTGCGCAGGTCGAAATGGTTCTTGTACAGCGGCGAGGCGACGACGACGCGCTCGCCCAGGTTGCCGATCAGCCCGCGCGAGAGCACGCTGGCGCCCGACTTCGGGTCCACGTTGTCGATGGCGAAGAACTGGTCGCTGCCGGTGCGGAACACCGCCACATGGCGGTTGGCCACCAGGGCGCAGACGCCGGTGCTGGGCAGGATGTCGTCGACCGCGCAGATGTCGGTCCAGGCAAGGGGGTCGGTGCTGCTGTTCATGGGGAGTGCGCTCATGGTGTCCTCGTCCTTCTTCTTCAAGCGGCCTGGTGGATGGGGATGACCTTGGCGCCGCGCTCCTCCGCGCGGGCCGGGCGGATCTGGCCGCGCTCCTCGACGAAGAGCACGTTCTCGTCGGCCTTGTCGCTGTTCACGAACGAGCGGAAGCGCTTGCGCGTCTCGGGGTCGGTCACGGCGGTCTTCCATTCGCACTGGTAGGTATCGACCACGTTCTGCATCTGCGATTCGAGCTCGGCGCACAGGCCCAGGCTGTCCTTTTGCAAGACATCCTTGAGGTAGTCGAGGCCACCTTCGAGGTTCTCGCGCCAGGTGCTGGTGCGCTGCAGCCGGTCGGCCGTGCGCACGTAGAACATCAGCACCCGGTCGATCATGCGCACCAGGTCTTCCTTGGACAGGTCGGACGCGAACAGCTCGGCATGGCGCGGTTTCATGCCGCCGTTGCCGCAGATGTAGAGGTTCCAGCCCTTTTCGGTGGCGATGATGCCGATGTCCTTGCCCTGCGCCTCGGCGCATTCGCGCGTGCAGCCCGAGACGCCGAACTTGATCTTGTGCGGAGCACGCAGGCCCTTGTAGCGGTTCTCCAGCTCCACGGCCAGGCCCACGCTGTCGCCCACGCCATAGCGGCACCAGGTCGAGCCCACGCAGCTTTTGACCGTGCGCAGGGACTTGCCGTAGGCATGGCCGGACTCGAACCCGGCGGTGATCAGCTCCTCCCAGATCAGGGGCAGCTGTTCCAGGCGCGCACCGAACATATCCACCCGCGCACCGCCGGTGACCTTGGTGTACAGGCCGTACTTCTTGGCCACCTGGCCCACGGCGATCAGGCCGTCGGGCGTGACCTCGCCACCGGGCATGCGCGGCACCACCGAGTAGGTGCCGTCCTTCTGGATGTTGCCCAGGTAGTAGTCATTGCTGTCCTGCAGGCCGGCCAGCTCCTTCTTGAGCACGAACTCGTTCCAGCACGAGGCGAATACGCTGGCCGCCACGGGCTTGCAGATGTCGCAGCCCATGCCCTTGCCGTGCTGGGCCAGCAGTTCGCCGAAGCTCCTGATGTTGCCCACGCGCACCAGGTGGTAGATCTCCTGGCGCGAGTACGCGAAGTGCTCGCAGATGTGGTTGTTCACGGCCATGCCGCGGCGCGCCATCTCGGCTTTCATGACCTGGGTGACCAGGGGCACGCAGCCGCCGCAGGTGGCACCGGCCTTGGTGCAGGCCTTCATCTCTGCGATGGTGCAGGCGCCATTGCCCACGGCTTCGCAGATGCCGGCCTTGGTGACGTTGTTGCACGAGCAGATCTGTGCCGTGTCGGGCAGGGCATCCACGCCCAGGCCGGGTTTGGCCTTGCCATCGCTGGACGGGAAGATCAGGAACTCGGGGTCCTCGGGCAGCGTGATGCCGTTCAGGGCCATCTGCAGCAGCGTGCCGTATTCGGTGGCGTCGCCGATCAGCACGGCGCCCAGCAGTTGCTTGCCGTCTTCGCTGATGACGATCTTCTTGTAGACCTGGCGGCGCTCGTCCACATACTGGCAGGTGCGGCTGTGGGGCGTTTTCGCATGGGCGTCGCCGATGCTGGCCACGTCCACGCCCATGAGCTTGAGCTTGGTGCTCATGTCGGCGCCGACGAAGGCAGCGTCTGTCTCACCCGCGATGTGGCGGGCCGCCACGCGCGCCATGTCGTAGCCGGGTGCCACCAGGCCGAAGGTCTGCTCGTTCCACGAGGCGCATTCGCCGATGGCATACACGTCATGGTCACTGGTGCGGCAGGCGCTGTCGATGGCCACGCCACCGCGCGGGCCGACGGCCAGCAGGCTCTGGCGCGCCAGCTCGTCGCGCGGGCGGATGCCGGCGGAGAAGACGATCATGTCCGTCTCCAGCCAGGTCCCGTCGGCAAACACCATCCGGTGGCGCGCACGGGCGCCATTGGTGATCTCCTGAGTGTTGCGGCCGGTGTGCACCTGCACGCCCAGCTCCTCGATCTTGGCGCGCAGCACGCGGCCACCGCCCTTGTCCACCTGCACGGCCATCAGCCGGGGGGCGAACTCGACCACATGGGTTTCGAGGCCCATGTCGCGCAGCGCCTTGGCGCATTCCAGACCCAGCAGGCCGCCGCCCACGACCACGCCGGTCTTGGACTTGGCGCCCGAGGCCTGCATGGCCTCCAGGTCCTCGATGGTGCGGTAGACGAAGCAGTGGTCACGGTCGCGCCCCGGCACCTGGGGCACGAAGGGGTTGGAGCCGGTGGCCAGCACCAGCTTGTCGTAGTGCAGCACCTCGCCGTCGACCGTGGTCACGGTGCGAATGCGGCGGTCCACCGATGCGGCCCGCGCCGCCAGGCGCAGGGTGAAGCCGGTGCGCTCGAAGAAGCCGGGCTCGACCAGGGAGAGTTGCTCGGCCGTGGTGCCGCTGAAGAAGGCGGAGAGGTGCACCCGGTCGTAGGCGGGGCGTGGCTCCTCGCACAGCACGGTGACCTCGACGCCGGTCATGCCGGTCTCGGCCAGGCTTTCGAGGAACTTGTGGCCGACCATGCCGTGGCCAATGAGAACGATTTTCATGCTAGTGATCCTGCAATGGACCGGGCCGCCCGGAGGGCAAGTGCAGGGATGCTGTGCATCGGCAGCCCCGAGGGAGGCAACCAGTGCACCTCACCCTCCGCAACGGCACGGGTGTGGATTGGAACGACCCCACGAGAGGCTCATAGCCTCGCTCGTCCGGGGGTTCCGCCATCATTAGCGGAGGGTGTTGGTCGGTCCGACGGCAGCTTCACCGGCAGACATGCAACGGTAGATCGCAATATCCATGCCGCCCTTTCAGCCCCTGCGGCCACATAGCGCTCGCCAGGAGCGGGCAAGCGGGTTGGCATCAGCGACCCGGCCGGCACGGAGTCGCATCAATGCGGTGCAAACCATCACCAAATCAGGGCATCGCCTCAGGTTGGGACAAATTGCCGCAGGCAGACCGCGTCGGAATGCCCCAGGGACAGCCAGGAGTTCTGGTACCTGGAACGCGTGCCGTGTGCTGGTTTGTTGCCATTCTTTCTTTTTCAAACGTGCCCGCCTCATGCAGACTGAGACGATGCAGTCCGGCCGGTCAGGACACCTGTTCAGTGCTCCTGAAAGGATGGCCAGCCAGGGCAGGAATCCCAGAGCTTTTTTCCTATATGAGGACTACCAACATGAGCGTGGAACGCAGAGGCAGCGCGGACAGGCGCAGCGGAAAGGACCGCCGGCAAGTGGAAAAAGGGCCGCCCACCAACTATGAACGCAGGCGCACGGTCGAAGCGCGGCAACCCGAGCTGACGGAACTGCACCTGAGCGAAGAAGAACTCAAGGCACTGGGATTCGCGCAGGACCAGCCAGCACCCCAAAAACCAACCTGATCGCTGCGACCTGGCAGCAGCCACGTTTTCAATGCTGTTTCGTGCGCGGCAGGGTATCCGTCGCAAGCACCGCCCAGGCAGGCGGCCGGACTCGCCCACCCTCTCCTCTTGCACCGCCCGCTGGCACGTCACGCCGCGGCGAGCGCGAGCCGCAGAATCAGTTTTGCATCGCCTTGTTTTTTATTCGCCGTGCAGCGTGAGCAGGCGGTGCGCGACCATGTCCAGCGCGGGCCGCGTGTTTCCCTGCTTGTCCGTCCAGACTCTTGGCGTGATGCTTCCCGCCAGCGCCACAGAGTCTCCATCGCGCAGGGCGTGCATGGAGGCGCAGACCCCTGCCTCAAATGCAATCACGTTGACGAACAGCGTCTCGCCATCCGCCGTGCTTGCTCGCACCTTGGAGACGGTAAAAGGCTTCCCGGCCTTGTCAGTACGCCGCTCGGCCTCGCCATACAGCCTGCCGGCCACCAGTCCATCGATCATGAGAGTCCTTTGCGGGGCGAGCCGCTACTTTGGTTTTGGCGGGTGCAACCGCAACACGGGCTGACCACATGTCAGCACTACCTCGACAGGGAGCCTGCTGATCAGCGGGGGCTCGGTATCGCCACCATGCCTGCACAGCACGCAGCAGCAAGCCGCCTTTCATTTCACCCCAGGCCGTGTTGCATGTTTTTCCGCGACCAAGCAAAAAAGCCCAGAACCTTTCGGTTCTGGGCTTTTGCTAACAATGGTCGGCGTGGCGGGATTCGAACTCGCGACCCCTTGCACCCCATGCAAGTGCGCTACCAGGCTGCGCTACACGCCGACAAGACTTAGATTATATGCAGAAAAAAGGTCAACCCAGAGAAAGTAGCGCCCGAATTTCAAATAATTCTTTGCGCACCGCATTGGAGTCCAGCGTGATGCCCATCGCATCGATGGAAAGATCGCGTGCACTGTCCACCAGCATGCTGGGCATCTCTGAGTCAAACCCGTTCATCGCGCCATCGGCCCCTGCCTCATCGCGGGCGGGATGCGCAAGCTCCTGCAGGCGATTGCGCGCGCCACTGATGGTGAACCCCTGGTCATACAGCAGATCCCGGATGCGGCGGATCATGAGCACTTCATGATGCTGGTAGTAGCGCCGGTTGCCACGCCGCTTCATGGGGCGCAGTTGAGTGAACTCCTGCTCCCAGTAACGCAATACATGGGGCTTGACGCCACAAAGCTCCGCGACCTCACCAATCGTGAAGTAGCGCTTGGCGGGGATCGAAGGAAGGGGGGTGCCCATGGGTGGTGGATTCAAACCGGTCAGCCAGCTAGCGTACTGCAGACGCGCACAGACCGCCAGTCATCGGCAACATTCTGGTCACAAAAACGGCACAAATTCACGATCCGGCAGCCGTCTGGATCTGTTCCTTGAGTTTGCTGCTGGCGTGAAACGTCACCACGCGGCGTGCCTTGATCGGAATGGCCTCGCCCGTGCGCGGGTTGCGCCCGGGCCGTGGTGCCTTGGTGCGAATCTGGAAGTTGCCGAAACCCGACAACTTCACATCCTTGCCCTCCACCAGGCTCTGCGAGATCAGGTCGAAGAATGCGTCGATCATGTCCTTGGACTCGCGCTTGTTCAAGCCAATCTGGTCAAACAGCAGATCGGCCAGTTGTGCCTTGGTCAGCGCTGGCGTTTCCAGGCTTTCGACGGCGAATTCGATCATGGCGTCAGCTCCCTTGAACATCATCAGACACGCAGCCGTGCGCCCATGCGCTGGGCCAATTGCCCCACCACCGCTTGAACAGCGGCATCGATCTCGGCCTCGGTGAGCGTCGCCTCGTCGCTGCCCAGAGTCAGGCGCACCGCCAGGCTCTTCTCCCCGGGAGCCAGGCCACCGGCGGGTGCCTCTTCGCCCGCACGCAGCGCCTTGGGCCGGTAAACGTCGAACAGCACGGCCGAACGCAGCATTGCGCCGGGCACCGCTTGCTGGACCGCCGCCATGACCTCGGCATGGGTGACCCGCTCAGCGACCACCACCGCCAGATCACGTTCGACGGACTGGTGCTTGGCCACGGACTTGAATTGGGGCACTGCACGCTGCAATACGGCATCCAGTTCGAGTTCAAACATCACCGGCGCTTGCGGGAGCTCCCACGATTGGCGCCACTGCGGGTGCAGCTCGCCCACGAAACCCACGGCCCGCCCGTTGAGGAGCACCCGCGCGCAACGGCCGGGGTGCATCGCAGGATGGACGGCCGGCTCGAACGTGGCTTGCAGCGGCGCCAGCAAGGCCTCGAGATCGCCCTTCACATCGAAGAAGTCGATCGACTGCTCCTTGCGGCCCCACTGGAGCGCATCGTTGGGTCCATAAGCCAGACCGGCCACGCGCATGGGCTGGTGAAAGCCTTCCACCGTAGTGTCGGTGTTGGCCACGCTGGCATCCCGCAGGAACACACGGCCCAGCTCGAACACGCGCACGCGCTCGGCGCGGCGATCCAGGTTGAACTTGAGCACCTGCAGCAGAGAGCCCAGCAGGCTCGAGCGCATCACGCTCATCTGGCTGGCGATGGGGTTGAGCAGCTTGATGGGCTGCGCGTTGGCCGCCAGCTCCCGCTCCCAGCGCTCTTCCACGAAGCTGAAGTTGATGGTTTCCTGGTAGCCCAGGCCCGCCAGCGTACGGCGCACGGCGAACGGGCTGCGCGTGGCCTCGGCCGGCAGCTTGGGGGTGATGGGGGCCAGCGGCGGCGTCGTGGGCAGGTTGTTGTAACCCACCATGCGCGCAACCTCTTCGATCAAGTCTTCTTCGATGGTGATGTCGAAGCGGTAGGCCGGTGGCGCCACGGTGAGGGTGCCCTCGCCTTCCGCGAACGGCAGGCCCAGGCGCCTGAACACGTCGGCGCACTGCACCTGCGTGAGCGGCATGCCGATGACCTTGGCCGCGCGCGCCACGCGCAGCGTGACGGGCTGGGGCACGGGCAGGTTCACGCGCTGGTCGTCCATCGGGCCGCAGGCCGTCTCGGGCGTGCCGCAGATGTCGATCACCAGCTGGGTGATGCGCTCAATGTGCTCCACCGTCAGCGCAGGGTCCACGCCGCGCTCGAAGCGGTGGCCCGCATCGGTCGAGAAGTTGTAGCGGCGCGAACGCCCGGCCACTGCCTTGGGCCACCAGAAGGCAGCCTCGATGTAGATGTGCTTGGTGTCGTCCGAGACGGCGGTGGCGTCCCCGCCCATGATGCCGGCGAGCGACTCGACCTGCTGGCTGTCGGCGATCACGCCGACCTTTTCGTCGACGGTGATGGTGTTGCCGTTGAGCAGCTTGAGCGACTCGCCCGCCTTGCCCCAGCGCACATCCAGCCCGCCATGGATCTTGTCCAGGTCGAAGATGTGCGAGGGACGGCCCAGCTCGAACATCACGTAGTTGGAGATGTCCACCAGCGGCGACACTCCACGCTGGCCGCAGCGCGCCAGGCGGTCCAGCATCCACTGCGGCGTGGTGGCGCGCGTGTTCACGTTGCGCACCACGCGGCCGCTGAAACGGCCGCACAGGTCAGGGGCACTGATCTTCACGGCCAGGGTGTCCGGGACTTTGGAGGCCACTGCCGGGAAGGCCGGCTGCGAGAGGGGCACGCCGGTCAGCGCGGAGACTTCGCGGGCGATGCCGTACACGCTCAGGCAGTGCGCCAGGTTGGGCGTGAGCTTGAGCGTGAACAGCGTGTCGTCCAGGTTCAGGTGCTCGCGGATGTCCTGGCCCACGGGCGCGGAGGCATCAAGTTCGAGCAGGCCGCCGTGGTCTTCCGACAGCTTGAGCTCGCGCGCCGAGCACAGCATGCCCTGGCTTTCCACACCGCGCAGCTTGCCGACCTTGATCAGGAAGGGCTTGCCGTCGTCGCCCGGCGGCAGCTCGGCGCCCACCAGGGCGCAGGGCACCTTGATGCCCACGCGCGCATTGGGTGCGCCGCACACGATGTTGAGCAGGGCGCCCTGCCCCACGTCCACCTGGCACACGCGCAGGCGGTCGGCATCGGGATGCTGCACGGCTTCCTTGATCTCGCCCACGACGATCTTCGCGAACGGCGGCGCCACGGGGCGCAGCTCCTCCACCTCCAGGCCGGCCATGGTCAGCGTCTCGGCCAGCTCGGCGGTCGAAAGGGGTGGGTTGCAGAACTCACGCAACCAGGATTCAGGGAATTGCATAGTCGAACTCTTGTACGGGGTCGTATACGGAAATTACCCTGCGCGGTCTCTCGGGACACATGCGCCAGGGTGAAAACGGCTGGGCGGACCGCCGGGCTGCCCGAATGGCAGCCGTCCGGCCCTGCTGGTTACTGGAACTGCGACAGAAAACGGATGTCGCCGTCAAAAAACAGGCGCAGGTCGTTCACGCCATAGCGCAGCATGGTCAGGCGGTCGGGGCCCATGCCGAAGGCAAAGCCGATGTATTTTTCGGGGTCCAGACCCATGTTGCGCACCACGTTCGGGTGCACCTGGCCGGAGCCGGCCACTTCGAGCCAGCGGCCGGCGAGCGGGCCGGTCTGGAACTGGATGTCGATCTCGGCGCTGGGCTCGGTGAAGGGGAAGAAGCTCGGGCGAAAGCGCAGCACCAGGTCGTCGCTTTCAAAGAAGGTGCGGCAGAACGCGGTGAAGATGACCTTCAAGTCCTTGAAGCTCACGTTCTCACCAATCCACAGGCCTTCGCACTGGTGGAACATGGGCGAGTGCGTGGCGTCGCTGTCCACACGGTAAGTGCGGCCCGGCGCGATGACGCGGATCTCGGGCATGGGCTGGCCGGCGTCGAGCAGCGCGCGGTGCTTCTTCACATGCTGCACCGCGTGGCGGATCTGCATGGGGCTGGTGTGGGTGCGCAGCAGGTTGGGCGCCTCGGGGGTGCCGCCTTCCACGTAGAAGGTGTCGTGCATGGAACGCGCGGGGTGGTCTTCCGGCGTGTTCAGTGCGGTGAAGTTGAACCAGTCGGTCTCGATCTCGGGGCCCTGGGCCACGTCGAAACCCATGGAGCCGAAGATGCCCTCGATGCGCTCGAGCGTGAGCGACACGGGGTGCAGGCCGCCCTGCCCGCGCTGGCGCCCTGGCAGGCTTACGTCCAGGGCCTCTGCCTTGAGCTGGACCTGCAGTTCCGCATCGGCCAATGCCTGGCGGCGCGCGGTGAGCGCGGCCTCGATGGCCTGCTTGGCGACGTTGATGGCGGCGCCGCGGGACTTCTTCTCATCCACCGACAGCTGCGCCATGCCCTTCATGAGCTCGGTCACGCGACCCGACTTGCCCAGGAACTGCGCCTTGGCATTTTCCAGATCAGCAGGGGTGGCGCTTTGGGCAAACAGTTGCGTCGCGCTCTCGACCAGGGAATCCAACTCGTTCATATCGACTCTTGAAAATGAACAAGGGCTAGCGCCTTTTCAAGCCCTAGCCCTTGCTGTTATTGCGCAAGCAGCTATCAAAAAGATAGCAGCTCATCGTGAACTCAAGCAGCCAGCTTGGCCTTGACTTGCTCCACGATGCTGCCAAAGGCAGCCTTGTCGTGCACTGCGAGGTCGGCCAGCATCTTGCGGTCGATCTCGATGGATGCCTTCTTCAGGCCGTTGGCGAACTGGCTGTAGGTCAGGCCCAGTTCACGGGCAGCGGCGTTGATACGGGCGATCCACAGCTGGCGGAACACGCGCTTCTTGGTGCGGCGGTCACGGTAGGCATATTGCCCAGCCTTCATTACCGCCTGTTTGGCGATGCGGAAGACGTTACCGCGGCGACCACGGAAGCCCTTGGCGAGGGCGAGAACTTTCTTGTGACGGGCACGGGCCGTTACACCACGTTTGACGCGAGGCATGTGAGTACTCCTTGTTCGTCGTTATTAAAGGCCAGCACCGGGCAGCATTTGTGCGATAGAGCCCATGTTGGTCTCATGCACAGCAACTGCACCACGCAGGTGGCGCTTGTTCTTGGTGGTCTTCTTGGTCAAGATGTGACGCTTGAAGGCTTGACCGCGCTTGACGGTGCCACCGGGACGAACGCGGAAACGTTTTTTCGCGCTGCTCTTGGTCTTCATTTTGGGCATGTGAATGCTCCTTTTCGTTGTGCTCGTGAGGCGTTTGCAAACCGATCTGCAAACTTGTTGGCCCCGAGCCACTTTTTCAGCCGGTATTCACCGGCTGTGCGGCAGTGCCTTCGCACTGCCTATCGCCGGAAGTGTCCCTTGCGGGCCACCTCTGGCAAATCTCTGTCTCTTCTGCGCGGGCCGCTCAGGCCGCACTGCCCGAAGGCGTGCTTTCAGCGGCTGCCGGCTTGGCTGCAGCAGGCTTCTTCTTGCCCGGCGCGATCATCATGATCATCTGGCGGCCTTCCAGCTTGGGAAACTGCTCGATGATGATGGAATCGGCCAGCTCATCGCGAATGCGGTTGAGCAGCGCCAGACCCAGTTCCTGGTGGGTGATTTCACGGCCGCGGAAACGCAGCGTGATCTTGCACTTGTCACCATCGGCCAGGAAGCGGCGGATGTTGCGCATCTTGATGTTGTAGTCGCCATCGTCCGTGCCCGGACGGAATTTGACTTCCTTGATCTCGATCACCGTCTGCTTGGCCTTCGCCTCCGCAGCGCGCTTTTGCTCCTGGTACTTGAACTTGCCGTAGTCCATCAGGCGGCACACCGGTGGGTTCGCTGTGGCAGCGATTTCCACCAGATCCACATCCAGCTCGCCTGCCATGCGCAGGGCTTCCATGAGGCTGACCACGCCCAAAGGCTCATTCTCTGGCCCGGACAGACGGACTTCCGGGGCCATGATTTCACGGTTCAGGCGGTGCTTGCGCTCTTCACGGTGGCGACGATCACGAAATTCAGTAGCGATGGCTATCTTCCTTCAATCAAAATACTACAAAAAATGTAGCTACAACCGCACAGCTGGCATGCGACAAAGCACGTTTTGAATCAAACTCAGGCTTTGGTGGCGATGTCCTGGGCGATCAGCTCAGCGAACGCTTCGATGGACATCACTCCGAGGTCACGATTGCCCCGGCCGCGTACTGCAACGGCGCCTGCGGCCTTTTCCTTGTCGCCCGCGACGAGGATGTATGGCAGCTTTTGCAACGAATGCTCACGTATTTTATACGTAATCTTCTCATTGCGCAGATCGACCGCCACCCTAAGGTCTTGATTCGGCAGCGCTTTTTGCAGCTTTGCAGCAATTTCGCGACAGTAATCGGCCTGCGCATCGGTGATGTTGAGCACCGAAACCTGCACGGGCGCAAGCCACACCGGGAATGCGCCCGCATAGTGCTCGATCAGCATTCCGATGAAGCGCTCCATGCTGCCCACCGTGGCGCGGTGCAGCATCAACGGGCGCTTGCGGCTGCCGTCTTCGGCCACGTATTCCGCATCCAGGCGCTCGGGCAGGTTGGGGTCGATCTGCATCGTGCCGCACTGCCATTGCCGGCCCAGCGCGTCCTTGAGCGTGTACTCGATCTTGGGCCCATAGAACGCGCCCTCGCCTTCGGCGATCTCGAACTCGCAGCCCGAATGGCGCAGGCCATCCATCAGTGCCTTCTCGGCGCGGTCCCACGATTCATCGGTACCGATGCGCGCCTCGGGCCGTGTGGCCACCTTGTAGATGATGTCGGTGAAGCCGAAGTCCTTGTAGACCTTCTGCACCAGCGCCGTGTAGTTGGCGCACTCTTCCAGCACCTGTTCTTCGGTGCAGAAGATGTGGCCGTCGTCCTGCGTGAAGCCGCGCACGCGCATGATGCCGTGCAGGCCGCCCGTGGGCTCGTTGCGGTGGCAGGCACCGAACTCACCGTAGCGCAGCGGCAGGTCGCGGTAGCTCTTGATGCCCTGCTTGTAGATCAGGATGTGGCCGGGGCAGTTCATCGGCTTGAGCGCGTACTCGCGCTTTTCCGATTCGGTGGTGAACATGTTGTCGCGGTACTTGTCCCAGTGGCCCGTTTTCTCCCACAGGCTCTTGTCCAGGATCTGCGGCCCCTTGACCTCCTGGTAGCCGTTGTTGCGGTACACGCGGCGCATGTACTGCTCCACCTCCTGCCACAGCGCCCAGCCCTTGGGGTGCCAGAACACCGTGCCCGGCGAATGCTCGTCCATGTGGAACAGGTCCAGTTCGCGGCCAAGCTTGCGGTGGTCGCGCTTCTCGGCCTCTTCCAGCATCGTGAGGTATTGCTGCAGCTCCTCCTTGGAGGTCCAGGCCGTGCCATAGATGCGCTGCAGCATCTCGTTGCGGTGGTCGCCGCGCCAGTAGGCGCCTGCCACCTTCATGAGCTTGAAGAACTTGAGCTTGCCCGTGCTGGGCACGTGGGGGCCACGGCACAGGTCTTCGAAATTGCCTTCGCGGTACAGGCTCACATCTTCATTGCTGGGGATGCTGGCAATGATCTCGGCCTTGTAGTGCTCCCCCAGGCCCTTGAAGTAGGCCACGGCTTCGTCGCGCGGCAGCACGCGCCGCACCACGGGTTCGTCCTTGGCGGCCAGCTCGGCCATGCGCTTTTCGATGGCCACCAGGTCTTCAGGCGTGAAAGGACGCTTGTACGCGAAGTCGTAGAAGAAGCCGTTTTCGATCACCGGGCCGATGGTCACCTGCGCCTCGGGGAACAATTCCTTGACGGCATAGGCCAGCAAGTGGGCCGTGGAGTGGCGGATGACTTCCAGCCCATCGGCATCCTTGGCCGTCACGATCGCCAGCGGGCTGTCGACCGTGATCTGGTAGCTGGTGTCCACCACCTTGTCGCCAATCTTGCCGGCCAGGGCGGCTTTGGCCAGGCCAGAACCAATGGATGCGGCCACTTCGGCCACCGTGACCGGACCCGGGAATTCGCGCTGCGAGCCGTCGGGAAGCGTGATGTGAATCATGGGATAACTCTTTCTTTTCGATCAGTGCAATGGGTGCGGGCACGCGCCAGGCCCAAAAACAAAAAAGCGCGGAACGGGTCCGCGCTTTCTGGAGGAGGTGTGCAATCTCGTGCAGGCGCGAACAGCCAGCCTCAACGGCCGGTCAACATCTCCGATGTAGTTCGCGGTGTCATAACCAGATTGCCTTTCTCGCTCTTGTGCAGTGAATTTGCCTTCATTTTACCCCTGCCGCCCTGGATCCTCCATTTGTGCCGGCGTTTACCCGGGGTTCAATGGTTTTTGCGCCACACAGTTGCGTTGCAAACACACGCCACCGCTCTCGCAAACACCGCGTGATGCCTGGCGGCTCGCCAAAATGTGAGACAGTAATGCGCGCGAGCGCAGGCAGCACTCGAAACGACAGCGATACCACGCCCAGATACCTGGCGAAGATGCCCCTGTGTGTATTGGCGCGTGACTTGACTTGCCTGCAAGGGCCGCCAGTGCTCTTGCCAGGACATGACCGCGCGCTCAGCCCGTGCAACGCACGTCCGCCCTGCAGACCAGCCGCCACGGGCCCATTGGCTTATGAGAACGTTTATGCACCCAGAGATTTCCGTCGTCATCCCGGTCTACTGCGAAGAAAAGGGAATCCACGTCACGCTGCACGAAGTGGATAGATTCCTCAGCGCGACAGCATCCTCCTGGGAAATCGTGGTGGTGGATGACGGGTCTCGCGATGACACCTGGGGCCAGCTCAGCGCCATCTCCCAGAAAATTCCGCAGTTGAGGGCCCTGAAGCTGAGCCGCAACTTTGGAAAGGAGGCCGCTGTCTCCGCGGGAATGGAAGCCGCCAGGGGCAAGGCGGTTGTCATCATGGATGGAGACATGCAGCACCCCCCTTCCCTGCTGCCCCAGATGATCGAAACATGGCGCAGCGGCACGGTCGACATCGTGGAGGCCGTCAAATCGAACAGGGGCGACGAAACCCGCCTGTCTGCGGCACGCGCCAAGCTCTTCTACTTCATATTGAGGGTGTTCTCGGGCCACGACCTCAAGGGTGCCTCAGACTACAAACTGCTGGACCGGCGGGTTGTCGACGCCTATCTCACCATGAAGGAGCGCAACGTTTTCTTCAGGGGCATGGTGAGCTGGATGGGCTTCCGCTCGATCCAGATTCCCTTCGAAGTGGAACCGCGGGTCGCTGGAGACTCCGGCTGGTCCGTCTTCGGATTGATCCGCCTTGCGGCCGTGGCAGTCACCAGTTTCAGCTCCTTCCCCCTGCACCTGATCACGATTTTCGGCGCGGTATTTCTGTGTTTCTCTGTGCTCCTGGGCATGCACACCGTTTACATGAAATTGAGTGGAATGGCGGTTGACGGATTCACCACGGTCATACTGCTGCTGCTGATCATCGGCAGTTTTCTGATGATGGGCCTGGGAATCATTGGCGAATACCTGGCACGCATCTATGACGAAGTGAAGTACCGCCCGCGATACATCGTTTCCACGGAACTGCCCAAGGACGGGCCTTGACCCGATACGCACCGGTGCCGCCAGGGCGGCGCCACCGTGCCTGGCACGGGAACACCATCCATGGCATGCCAGCAGACGGCCGGTGAAAGCAAACCTTTGTGGCAACAGCCCTTCCGCCACCGCCTGCCGCAAGCCCACACTCACAATTACGGATACCCGCCACTGCCATGCCAAAGCTATCAAAGCTCCTTCGCTACGGCGTCGTGGGCGTTATCGGGGCGGTGTCGCACATGTCCACGCTCTTCCTCCTGGTGGAATTCGATTTCGCGGGCCCTGTCGTCGCCACCACCGCCGGGTTTCTGGTGGCGCTGCTGATCTCCTACGCAATGAACAGGATATGGACGTTCGGCTTCACCGGAAGCTATTGGGCATCGCTCGTCAAGTACTGCATCGTCTCGGTGATCGGACTGGGCCTGAACATCCTCATCATCAAGCTGTTCACGGACTATCTGGGCCTGTGGTACGGATGGGGAGCCTTCTTCGCCGTGGGCGCCGTCGCACTCAACAATTTTGTTCTGAACAACGCCTGGACCTTCACCCAGAAAGCCCCGTCCCGTTGATGCCACACGGCAGATAGCTGTCTGCCAAGAACATCCACATGGAAACCGAAGACATGCCGACAGCACCCCCTCCATCTGCCGACAGATCGCCGAGTCATTGGATTGCACTGCTCTTCATTGCGCTGCTGGGCGCGATCCAGATCTATTTTTACGACATCACGTTCCACGGCCCGGATCAGATCAGGGACATGGAAATTGCACGGAAGCTGATCCACAACGGCGAATGGCCCTTGCGCGGCCCTCCACTTTTTGGAGAACGCCTGAGCCTGCCCCCCGGGTTTTACTATCTGCTCGCGGCCCCCTTGCTGATCCGGGACAGCGAAGTTTCCGTATTCATCGCCTTCGGCATCCTCTTCGCGTTGTCGGTGTGGTACCTGTGGAGGAACATCAGCGCCTGTTTCGGCCCGCGGTGTGCGCTTGCCTACGCCGTGCTGGCATTCCCGGTCTGTTCATCGCTGTAGCTGCGCCGTGACAGCGGTAGTGCCCACCTTCACCCCGCAGAGCGGGCACCTCGCTGCGGGGCCCGCCAGCTTGCCATTCGAGGAGCGGTGGAAGCTGCGGCGAAACCCCATGAAAAAAGCCACCCCGCAGGGTGGCTTTCTTGTCTTGCTGTCTCCCCATCCCCCTGTGCGGGGGACGCCGGATCAGTGGAACTGCTCTTCTTCGGTCGAACCCGTCAGGGCCTTCACGGAGGACGAGCCACCCTGGATCACCGTGGTCACGTCGTCGAAGTAGCCTGCGCCCACTTCCTGCTGGTGCGACACGAAGGTGTAGCCCTTTTCGCGTGCTGCGAATTCTGGCTCTTGCACCATTTCGGTGTAGTGCTTCATGCCTTCGCCCTGGGCGTATGCATGGGCGAACTGGAAGGTGTTGAACCAGTTGATGTGGATGCCGGCCAGCGTGATGAACTGGTACTTGTAGCCCAGTGCCGACAGGTCTTCCTGGAACGAAGCGATCTGCTTGTCGTTGAGGTTCTTCTTCCAGTTGAACGATGGCGAGCAGTTGTACGACAGCAGCTTGCCGGGGCAGGCGGCGTGCACGGCCTGGGCGAATTCACGGGCGAAGCCGATGTCCGGCACGCCGGTTTCGCACCACACCAAGTCGGCGTAGGGGGCGTAGGCCACGCCACGGCTGATGGCTTGCTCCAGGCCGTTCTTGACGCGGTAGAAGCCTTCTTGCGTGCGCTCACCAGTCAGGAAAGGCTTGTCGTTGGCGTCGTGGTCGGACGTGATCAGGTTGGCGGCTTCGGCGTCGGTGCGGGCCAGCACGATGGTGGACACGCCCATCACGTCGGCCGCGAAGCGTGCGGAAATCAGCTTCTCGCAGGCTTCCTGCGTGGGCACCAGCACCTTGCCACCCATGTGGCCGCACTTCTTCACGGCCGCCAGCTGGTCTTCGAAGTGAACGCCTGCGGCGCCCGACTGGATCATGTTCTTCATGAGTTCGAAGGCATTCAGCACGCCGCCGAAACCGGCTTCCGCATCGGCCACGATGGGCAGGAAGTAGTCGATGAATTCCTTGTCGCCGGGGTTGATGCCACGGCCCCACTGGATTTCGTCGGCACGCTTGAAGGTGTTGTTGATGCGGCGGACCATGGTCGGCACCGAGTCATATGCGTACAGCGACTGGTCGGGGTACATCGTTTCGCTGGTGTTGCCGTCGGCGGCCACTTGCCAGCCCGACAGGTACACGGCTTCGAGGCCTGCCTTGGCCTGCTGCATGGCCTGGCCGGCGGAGATGGCGCCAAACGCGTTCACGTAGCCCTTCTTGGCGCCGCCGTTGATCTTGTCCCACAGCTTTTCAGCACCGCGCTTGGCCAGCGTGTGCTCGATGGGCAGCGAGCCGCGCAGGCGCACCACGTCAGCGGCGGAGTAGCCGCGCTTCACACCCTTCCAGCGGGGGTTGGTCGCCCAGTCTTTTTCCAGGGCGGCAATTTGCTGTTCGCGGCTCAGTTGTTCGTTGAGGGATTGGGGCATGAGATCACTCCAGGGGTTGGTTGAAAACGCCGGGCTGCTGCGTGCTGCCCTTGGGAACAACTTTAAGTCTTCTATAAGACTTGCGCAAGCTCTTATGTCTTATAGAAGAGATAAATTTTCTTCTTTCAAAACAACAGCTTACACACAACATTTCTCAATACAGAAATTGATTTCTCATATCGAGAAAAATTGCGGCAATGCAGCATCTATCGCATTCCAAATCATGAAATCCAATTTCCGCATTGCAAAAGATTGATCAGGAATCGGCTGGCGGCTGCAAAGCCTGCAGCCAATCCCCCCCGGCGATGCGCTGGGCGGACTCCACGTACCTCGGGTTGACCTCATAGACCAGGCAGGAAACGCTGCGTCCCTCGACCTCGACCACGATGTCGCGCTTGGCATATTCGTCGCTCGGATTGGCGCCCAGGTCCTCGATCTCGTCCAGAACGGATTCCAGCGCCGGCGCGATGGCATAGACCTCCCCGGTCACCGACCGCCCTCCACCCAGCGTCATGCCGGGATACCCCCCGAGGTGATAGAGGCTGCCCGCCATCCGGGCCATCCCGATGAACCTTGGCGCCGGCCGCAGGCGGTTGATGTCGTTGGTGCCGCCGCGTCGCAGCGTTCCATAGACAAAGACATGGCGTGCAGGGGGGGCGGGCACGGATTCGTCGGGCATGATGCGCACTCTTTTTCGTTGAACGATCACCAGTCTAGTGAACACCACGCCCAGCCGCCCCTTCGCCTACGTGTGCCTGGCCCTCAGCATGGCGCTGGTCGGCAGCTATGTGGCACTGTCCAAGCCCCTGGCGACGGCACTGCCCGTGTTCCTGCTCGCATGGCTGCGCTTTGGCATTGGCGGCGTGGCGATGCTGCACTGGCTCAGAAAGCCTGTGGAGGAACCCCCGCTCACACGGCAAACCCGGCGGCTGCTGTTTCTGCAATCGTTTCTGGGCAACTTCCTGTTCACCGTCTGCATGCTGTACGGCGTGAGCCTGACCAACGCCGTCTCGGCCGGCGTGACCCTGGCCGCGATACCCGCTGCGGTGGCCGTGATGGGCTGGGTCTTCCTGCGCGAGAAGGTCGCGCCGCGCACCTGGGCGGCCGTGGCCTGCGCAGTGGCCGGCATTGTCTTGTTTTCGCTATCAAAACAAGAGCATTCAGCGCATATTGCACAAACGCCAGATGCCCAAAACATGCAAGATCTGGCATGGCTGGGCTCCTTGCTTCTGGTGGGTGCCGTGGTGTGCGAGGCCGCCTATACGGTGATCGGAAAGAAGCTCACGGGTAGCCTCGGGCCCAAGCGCATCACCTCGCTCATCAACCTGTGGGGCTTCGTGCTGTCCACCCCCTTCGGCCTGTATGCGGCCTGGCAATTCGACTTTGCCGCCGTGGGCTGGGGCACGTGGACGCTGCTGGTGTTCTACGCGCTGGCCGCCTGCGTGTGGACGGTCTGGCTGTGGATGACCGGCCTCAAGGCCGTCCCGGCGGCGCAGGGGGGCGTTTTTTCGGTGATGCTGCCTGTCAGCGCGGCCCTCGTGGGCGTGCTGGTGCTCGGCGAATCGCTCACAGGCCTGCAATGGGCGGCATTTGCCATTGCCCTGGCCAGCGTGCTGATGGCCACCCTGCCCTCACGCGCTGCCTTGCGCGTGGGCCGGCGTGCCAGCTGACGCGCTGCCCACGGCCTGCGGCCTCCCCCCGTTCATGCAGCCAGGGGCCCCGCGCTGACCACGATGCCGTCTGCGTCGGCATACAGCCAGTCGCCCGGCCGCACCCAGACGCCCTGGATCTGCACCGCGACGTCGCGCTGCCCTTCGCCCCGCCGCTCGGTGGGCAGCGGCATCAGCGCCAATGCGCGGATGCCCACGGCGGCCGCATTGAGCTCGGCCAGATCGCGCACGCAGCCATCGACCACCAGGCCCGCCCAGCCATTGCGTGCCGCGGCGGCGGCCAGGTTGCCGCCCACCAGCGCCCGGCGCAGCGAGGCCCCGCCGTCCACCACCAGCACGCGGCCCTCTCCAGGCGACTCCACCGCGGCCTTCACGTGAGTGTTGTCCTCGTGGCACTTGACGGTGCTGACCGCGCCCGCGAACGCAGCCACACCGCCAAAGCTCTGGAAGACCGGGGGCAGCACACGAAAGGCCCCGCCCAGGTCCCCCTTGTGCACATCGCAGAAATCGCAGGTGCTGAATGTGTTGACAGGAAGTGCAGCGGTCATTTTCAAAGGCCTTTCAAGCAGGAAAAGAAGGAAAGAGACGGGACGGGGGACCTGCCGCCAGCGGTCCGTTTCCAGCTGCGGGCGGGCCACCGGCGCCGTGGTGCGTCCGGCATTGTCATACAGACCTCCCGGACGCCATCCAGGCATGCGCTGCCATAGGGAAAACGCGTGCACACGCACCGCTTTGTCAAGGCAGGAGCGCCGCGCACGCGACTTATTGGCCCGCACGCGGCGCCACGGCTACAAATCGAGGCAAAAAAAGCCGTTTCTCCCTTGGAAACGCGTTTTTTTCCCAGTAGCATCAGCCTGCCAGTGGGACAGCCTAGTTTTCGCTGGTGAAAATTTACTTCCAACAAGGAAAACCCAACATGGCAACTGCAAAAAAAGCTCCGGCAAAAACAGCCCCCGCAGCCAAGACGGCTGCTGCCCCCGCCAAGAAGCGCACCCCCAACGCTGCCTTCATGAAGGCGCTCACGCCCAGCCCCGCGCTGGCCGCCGTGGTGGGCTCGGCACCGCTGCCGCGCACGGAGATCATCAGCAAGCTGTGGGTCTACATCAAGGCCAACAACCTGCAGGACGCCACCAACAAGCGCAACATCAATGCCGACGCCAAGCTCAAGGAATTGTTCGGCAAGCCCCAGGTGTCGATGTTTGAACTCGCCGGCCTCATTGGCAAGCACGTCAAGTAAGCGCTTCGCGCCCCCCGAAAAAGCCGGCTCTGCCGGCTTTTTTTCGTCCGTACCCAGGCAAAGTGTGGCGTGTAAACATCAATGCAAATGAGAATGACCCTCATTCGATGTAACATAAAGATGCACGAAGAAGCATGACTTTGTGACGTATTTCTCACAAGCGTCATTGCATCCGGCTCGTTTGCGGCGCACATCGGGCGCCGACCTGCACATCCCCCATCGACGGAGTCCATCTTGGCAAAATCACGCGCTCAGCGCCGCAGCACCGCGCTGCGTCACACCGCATCCCCTGTTTCCACCGCCACCGGCGCATCGTCCGACATGGCCCTGCTGCCCCTGGGCGCCCTGATGCTGGCCGCCTCCATGGGCGCCATGGCCCAGTCCGGCACACCGGAAGCCACCATGTCCACCGTGACGGTGCAGGAAGCGGCCGAAGTGCAAGGCAAGGACACCCTGCTGCTCAAGAAGACCACCGTCGGCAAGGGCAACCAGGACATCAAGGACATCCCCCAGTCCGTGACGGTGTTCACCGAAAAGCTCATGAACGACCGCAACCAGGACGACTTCCGCGAGGTGCTGCGCACCACGGCGGGCGTGACCTTCCAGTCGGGCGAAACGGGTGAAGAAGACGTGCGCATGCGCGGCTTCTCGCTGGGCCTGGCCGGTGACATCTATGTGGACGGCATGAAGGACGCTCCACTGATCGAGCGCGACACGTTCAACAACGACCGCATCGAAGTCCTCAAGGGCTCGGCCTCCATGCTGTTCGGCAAGGGCTCGACCGGCGGCATCGTCAACCAGGTCAACAAGTACCCGCTGCTGATCGACCAGCACGAAGCCAGCTACACCTTCGGCACCGGCCAGTTCCACCGCGCCACGGGCGACTTCAACTGGAAGACCGGCGAAAACGCGGCCTTCCGCCTGAACGCCATGGTGCAGGAGTACGACAACTACGGCGCCAAGCAGGACAAGCGCGGCATTGCGCCCACCTTCGCCTGGGGCATCGGCACGCGCGATGAATTCTCGATCGGCCTGTACTACCTCGAATCCAAGGGCCGTCCGCTGTACAACCACCCCTGGCGCGTGGTCGACGGCAAGATCAACACGCCGCTCGAAGCCCGCAACTACTACGGCCTGGCCAGCGACCACAACGACACCTCGTCGCAGTACGTCACGCTGGGCCACATCCACCGCTTCGACGACAACGGCGAGCTGACCACGCGCCTGCGCTACGGCAAATACGAGCGCGACCTGCTGGCCAGCACCATCGGCTTTCAGAACGGCAGCATCACGCTGGGCCAGATCAATGGCAGCACCGTGCTGACCCGTGGCTCCAAGGGCCGCCTGGGCGAGAGCGAAGTGCTGCAGGTGCAAAGCGACTACAACAACACCTTCAACTGGGGCGGCCGCAAGCACGCGGTGCTGGCCGGCGTCGACTACTACGACGACGATGCCAAGCGCAACCAGAACTACGCCAACACCACGCCGCGCCCCAACACCACCGTGGGCTCGCCCAACGATGGCGCCTGGGTGGCCGACGGCCGCGCACCGGTGCAGTGGAACACCTTCACCTCGCGCAACCTGGGCCTGTACTTCCAGGACACGGTCGCGATCAACGACACCCTGAAGCTGGTGGGCGGCCTGCGCTACGACAACTTCAGGGCTTCCTACAAGAACGCCACCGGCGCGCTGAGCAACTCCCGCTCCGACAGCCTGGTCAGCCCCCGCGTGGGCCTGCTGTTCCAGCCCACCGAGCTGACCTCGTACTACGTGTCGTACGGCACCTCGTACAACACCTCGGGCGACACCTACCAGTTCGGCAACCCCGGTGCCGGCACGGCGCGCACGGCCAACACCGACCCTGAAAAGAGCCGCAACTTCGAGATCGGCAGCAAGTTCGAGCTGTTCGAGCGCCGTGCCCTGCTGGGTGTGGCCGCGTTCTACAGCCAGAAGTACAACGAGCGCAACACCGACCCCGACACCGCAGCCCAGCAAGAGCTGCTGTCCGGCAAGCGCCATGCCACCGGCATGGAATTCAACCTCGCCGGCCGCCTGACGCCCCAGTGGGAACTGTTCGCCAATCACACCTGGATCCCCTCGGCCAAGATCGACCACAGCAATGTGGTGGTGCCCGCCAACGGCGGTGGTGCCCAGGCGCAGGGCGACCGCCCAGGCCTCACGCCCAAGCACAGCGGCAGCGTGTGGACGACCTACGCCGTCACCTCCAAGGTGCGCGTGGGCGCGGGCGTGACCTACCGCGGCAAGCAAAACCCCGAAGGCTCGCGTGCCGTGTACGCCAGCGGCTTCGCGGTGATGGACGCCATGGTCGAATACGCGTTCGACGACAAGACCACGCTGAAGCTCAACGTCAACAACCTGTTCGACCGCACCTATGCGGACGGCCTGTACCGCGGCTTCTACACGCCGGGCACGGCGCGTTCCGTGCAGCTGTCGCTCAAGACGCGCTTCTGACGCGCATGCGATGCGCCTGTGGTGCGTTGCTGACGCACTGAAAGCGCCGATGTTTTGACGAAACGACACCGCCCCTTCATTGGGGCGGAGTCACAATCAGGCCCCATGTTCCTGCACATCAAAGACGTACTGACGGCCGAAGAGGTCGCCCTGTTCCGGCAAAAGCTCTGGGCGGCCGACACCCCCTGGGTGGATGGCGCCCGCAGCGCGGGCAGCCAGGCCGTGCACCAGAAGAACAACCTGCAACTCGCGCAGGGCAGCGAGCTGTCGGCCCAGCTGCAAGGCATCGTCAAGGCCGCGCTGGCCCGCAATGCGCTGTTCTTCTCGGCCGCCCTGCCCCGGCGCATCTACAACCCGCTGTTCAACAACTACGGCGACGGCGCCAACTTCTATGGCCGCCATGTGGACAGCGCCGTCATGCACTCCAAGGCAGACAGCTGCTGGGTGCGCAGCGACCTGTCGTGCACGCTGTTCCTGACCCCGCCGGACGAATACGACGGCGGCGAACTGGTCGCCACCGAAGCCTGGGGCGAAAAACGCATCAAGCTGCCGGCCGGCGACATGATCCTGTACCCCAGCAGCACCGTGCACCAGGTGTCGCCCGTCACCCGCGGCCACCGCATCAGCAGCTTCTTCTGGGTGGAAAGCATGGTGCGCGGACTGGAGCAGCGCCAGCTCTTGTTCGACATGGACATGGCCCTGCTGCGGCTGCGCCAGAGCGTGGGTGAAACGGATCCTTCGGTCATCGCCCTGTCGGGCACGTACCACAACCTGCTGCGCATGTGGGCCGACGTGTGAGCGCCGCCCCTTTCGCTCCTTTATTGATAGCATCTTGCGCGCTCTGAAAAAGCGCCAGGTGCTTTTTTCATTGCCATGACCCACGTCCCCGCACGCCAACAGCTTCCTCCGGGCATCGTCAGCCTGGCCGACCACGAGCAGCAGGCCCGGCGGCACCTGGACGACAACGCCTGGGCGTACTTCAGTGGCGGCGCGGCCGATGAGATCAGCCTGCGCAGCAACCGCAGCGCATGGGACGCCCTGCCCCTGTGGCCCCGCGTGCTGCGTCCGCTGGCGGGCGGGCACACCCGCGTCCAGCTGCTGGGCCGCACGCTGGCACACCCCATCCTGCTGGCACCCGTCGCCTTTCAGCGCCTGGCCCACGCCGACGGCGAGTTGGCGATGGCCTACGCGGCTGCGGCCCTGGGCGCGGGGGTGGTGCTGAGCACCCAGGCGAGCGTGTCGCTGGAGAGCATTGCCCAGGCCGTACTGCCCGACCCCGGCCGCGGTCCGCTGTGGTTTCAGCTGTACCTGCAGCCAGACCGTGGCTTGACCCGCGCACTGGCACAGCGCGCCGAGGCCGCAGGGTTCGAAGCCCTGGTGCTGACCGTGGACGCGCCCGCCAGCGGCGCACGCGACCGCGAGCGCCGCACAGGCTTTCGCCTGCCGCCCGGCATCGGCCCCGTCAATCTGGCCGGCATGCAGGCGCCGCCCACCCCACCCCTCGGCGCGGACCAGAGCGCGCTGTTCGACGGGCTGCTGCACCACGCCCCCACGTGGGACGACGTGGCGTGGCTGCAGTCCGTGACCCGGCTGCCCGTGCTGCTCAAAGGCGTGCTGCACCCGGCGGATGCGCGCCAGGCCGTGGCGGCCGGCGTTGCGGGCGTCATCGTGTCCAACCACGGCGGGCGCACGCTGGACACCGCCCCGGCCACGGCCACCGCCCTGCCGCGCGTGGTGCAGGCCGTGGGCGGCGCACTGCCGGTGCTGGTGGATGGCGGCATCCGGCGCGGCACCGACGTGCTCAAAGCGATGGCGCTGGGGGCATCCGCCGTGCTGGTGGGGCGCCCGGCCGTCTGGGGGCTGGCCAATGCGGGGGCCACCGGCGTCGCCCACGTGCTGCGCCTGCTGCGCGACGAGCTCGAGATCGCCATGGCGCTCACCGGCTGCGCCACGCTGGCAGACGCCACGCCAGCCTTGCTCACCGCAGACAGCCCCGGCTGAGGCGGCGCCTTTGCGCCGGTTTCTCCCTCATGGCAGAAATGGCTTATTGCAAATGCGATAGATTCTTATTTATAATGGCGACACCTTCAACAGCCAGCCACACTGCCTGCCGCCATGATCGTCTGTGTTTGCCGCCGGATTTCCGACCGTGAGATTGCCCGCCACGCACGTGCGGGCATGAGCTTTGACGAAATCCAGTTCGAGCTGGGCGTGGCCACCCAATGCGGATGCTGCGAAAGCTGTGCCCGCGACGTGGTGGCACAGTGCAGCGCATCGAATCCGGTGGCGGCCCTGCACAATGAGGCAGCGCCGCAAACGATCCAGCTTGCCAGCTCCATCCTGGAAAGCAAGTCATGGAACTCCTCTCAACGCTCGCTGGCAGCCTGATCCTCGTCGCAGGCTCGGCCTGGTGGATCTTTCGCAAATAATCAAGGTCTTTTAGGGCGCTAGCGCTTGATCCACAAGCGCTAGCTGCTATCATTTTTATGTCTCACCCAGATCGTTTTGCCACCCCCGGGGGGTTCAGCCGCAACACCGTGATCGTGGGCTCCGTCGTCGCACTGCATGTTGCGGGCCTCTGGGCCCTGCAGTCGGGCCTGCTGCGCCGCGCGGCCGAAGTCATCGTGCCGGCGGAATTGCTGACGGAATTCATCGCACCACCCGCGCCCCCCAAGGTCACGCCACCGCCTCCCGCGCCGCCACCCCCTCCCAAGCCGGCCCCGAAGGCCGCCCCGCGCCCCGCACCCATGCCGGTGGCCATCGCGGACCCCACGCCCGCCCCCAATGCCCCCACGGGCATCACCACCCCGCAGCCGCCGGCACCGCCCATCGAGGCGCCCATGGCCCCGCCCGCACCGGCGCCAGCCCCTCCAGCGCCCCCCGCGCCGCCCAAGATCGAACTGCCATCCAGCGACGCCGCCTACCTGAACAACCCCAAACCCAGCTACCCGGCCATCAGCAAGCGCATGGGCGAGCAGGGCAAGGTGGTGCTGCGGGTGCTGATCGGCACCGACGGCCTGCCCCAGAAGGTCGAAATCAACAAGTCCAGCGGCTTCGACCGGCTGGACCGACAGGCCCAGGAAGCCGTCATGCGCTGGCGCTTCGTGCCCGGCAAACGCAACGGCGTGCCCGAGACCATGTGGAACCTGGTCCCTGTCAACTTCGTTCTCGAATAACCAAATCACCGCAAATCACCGCTTTAGGGAGTTTTTCTCATGGAATCGCAATTCGGCATCGCCAACGTCTGGATCCAGGGTGACTTCGTCACCCGCGCCGTCGCCATCCTGCTGCTGGCCATGTCGCTGGCCTCGTGGATCGTCATCCTCATCAAGGCGCTGGACATCATCAAGTTCAAGAAGCACGCCCGCACCGCGCAGGACTTCTGGCACAGCGAGGACTTCGCCGCCGGCCTGACCAAGCTGGGCACGGACCCTACCAACCCCTTCCGCCACCTGGCGCTGGAAGGCCGTGAAGCCACCGCCCACCACCGCAACACCAAGGCCCACCTGCACGACACGCTGGACGTGAGCGACTGGGTCACCCGCTGCCTGCGCAACTGCATCGACGAGTTCACCTCGCGCCTGCAGTCGGGCCTGGCCATCCTGGCCTCGGTCGGCTCCACCGCCCCCTTCATCGGCCTGTTCGGCACCGTCTGGGGCATCTACCACGCGCTGCTGGCCATCGGCACCTCGGGCCAGTCCACCATCGACAAGGTGGCCGGCCCCATCGGCGAAGCGCTGATCATGACCGCCCTGGGCCTGGCCGTGGCCATCCCCGCCGTGCTGGGCTACAACGCCCTCGTGCGCGGCAACAAGTCCATCCTGGGCGGCCTCAACAGCTTCGCCCACGACCTGCACGCCTACTTCGTCACCGGCGCCCGCGTGAGCGCGGCGGGCGAACAGGGCAAGGTGCTGCCCATGAAGAAAGGCGGCTGAGCCATGGCTTTCGGAACGCAAGACGATGCCGATGACGTGATGAACGAGATCAACATGACGCCGCTGGTGGACGTCATGCTGGTGCTGCTCATCATCTTCATCATCACCGTGCCCGTCATGAAGCACTCGGTGAACGTGGACCTGCCACGCGCCACGAACCAGCCCGAGAACATCAAGCCCGAGACGGTGCGCCTGTCGGTATCGGCCGACGGCAAGTACTACTGGAACGAGTCGCAGGTCACGGAGGAAGAACTCTTCCCGCGCCTGCAGGTCGAGGCGGCCAAGGAGCCGCAGCCCGATCTGCACATCCGCGGCGACAAGGAAGTGCGCTACGAGCGCGTGGCCCAGGCCATGGCCGCCGCGCAACGCGCTGGCGTGCGCAAGATCGGTTTCGTGACCGACCCCGCGCCCTGACGGCAGTCAATCAGTCAGACAATCCGCCAGCGTCCTGCGCGCCAAAAACCCGCCCGGCCCGGCCGCTGCACCATTGGCTGCAGAGGACGCACCGGGTTTGTTCGTCTTTGGGTCGTTTTTCCTGCCCAGCCCGATGTCGGCGGGGGGATGTGAAATTCTTCCGTCGCCCAGTGACCCGCTCGGGCGCCGAGAACGCCCTGGCTTCCTTCATCCTCTGAAGCGGCTCGCCCGGCGGTGGATAGGCGGGTCCCTGCAGAGAGCCCACCGTGGTCTCTGCCAAGACTGACCCACAGCGGCGCCGCATCCGGGATCAGTTCACACCTGGGCGGTTCCCGTCGGAGCGGGGTGACACCCGCCGCCCGAGACGTGACCGTTTCCGTTTCCCCCCGGCTGCTTGACCTACTTTCCCGCTTGAGGCTGCGTAAATCGGCGCCAAAACCAGCGTCGCACCATTCGAAATCAAATGTCTCACCCAGAAGAACAAAAAGAAACACTCCTGTCGCTTGACTTGTAATTGCGAATCGTTATCATTAGCAAAACGCACTGCAACGCACCAGGAACAACCTCATGCAAGCCACATTGACCGCCGCTTCGATCCTGCGCCCCGCCTCCGCCAGCAAGGGGGTTTCGCACGCCGACGGACTGGCCAGCCAACGCACCGAGCCCAGCACCCCTACCGCCGCCGTGGACAGCAGCTCCCTGCTGCAAGGCCAGAAGGCCGTGGCCATCAGCCACAACGGATCGGTGTACCGCCTGCAGGCAACCAAGCTGGGCAAGCTGATCCTGACCAAGTAGTCCCTGGCAGCGGCTCCAAGTTTCATCGTGGGGCGACTCCCGGGCTTGCTACAAGCTCGAAAGGGTCGTTTTTGCCAGCCAACGGGTTCGCCCGCGTAGCCAGGCTTTTTTTGCGGTCCCATCCCCGCCCCAGATTTCTCCATCACGCCATGAAAAAACCGGCCTCGCAGGCCGGTTTTTTCATTGGGGGGCACAGGACCTGAAAGCTCTTCAGTCCCCTGCCCCCTGCGGGCCCACGCCCTGGAATCCCATCAAAGCCCCAGAGCGGCGATGCCGGCGCGCGCCACCTGCGCGTCCTCGGTGGACTTCACACCGCTCACCCCCACGGCGCCAAGGCACTGGCCGTCCTTGAGGATCGGCACGCCGCCTTCCAGCAGGCCGTCGATGGCGGGCGCGCTCAGGAAGGCCGTGCGGCCGCCGTTGACGATGTCCTCGTACACCTTGCTCTCGCGGCGCCCCAGGGCGGCCGTGCGGGCCTTGGACGGGGCGATGTGGGACGACACCGCGGCGGCGCCATCCAGGCGCTGCAGCCACAGCAGGTGGCCGCCATCGTCCACGATGGCGATGGTCACGGCCCACTGGTTCTTGAGCGCCTCGGCTTCGGCGGCAGCGGCAATGGCCTTCACGTCGGCCAGTTCGAGTTCATGCTTGGTTTTCATTGGTATACCCGCAAAGGAGAAGAATGCCGGGCCGCGAGAGTCCGCGCCGGCGGGGGAAAGACGGCAAGCATAGCGGCATACGCCCACCCCCTCACCCCCATGCAGGGTGAAAGAACCCTTACCAAAAGTAGGTGACCGGACGCGGATATTGGAAGGCCTCCAGCCGCCACCACCTAGAATTTGCACTGTCTGCGTCGTGCAGGCCAACAAGGAGAGACACAAGATGAATGACCAAGTCACCACCCTGGGGCACTCTGCGGGCTATGGCATCTCGCAGGAGGAGCGCCACAAGGTGCTTCGCAATACCTACTGGCTGCTCGCGCTGAGCATGATCCCCACGGTGCTGGGCGCATGGGTCGGCGTCGCCACCGGCATCACCCAGTCGCTGCGCGGCGGCGTGGGCCTGATCGTGTTCCTGGGCGGCGCGTTCGCCTTCATGTTCGCGATCGAAAAGACCAAGCGTTCGGCAGCCGGCGTGCCCGTGCTGCTGGCCTTCACGTTCTTCATGGGCCTCATGCTCTCACGCCTCATCGGCATGGTGCTGGGCTTCAAGAACGGCACCGACCTCATCATGACGGCCTTCGCCGGCACCGCGGGCGTGTTCTTCGTGATGGCCAGCCTGGCCAGCGTGATCAAGCGCGACCTCTCGGGCATGGGCAAGTGGCTGATGGTGGGCGCGCTGGTGCTCATGGTGGGTGCCGTCATCAACGTGTTTGTCGGCTCCTCGGTCGGCATGATGGCGATCTCGGTCGCTGCCATCGGCATCTTCAGCGCCTACATGCTGTATGACTTGAAGCAGATCCTGGACGGCGGCGAAACCAACTACATCAGCGCCACGCTGGCCCTGTACCTGGACATCTTCAACGTGTTCCAGAGCCTGCTCGCGCTGCTGGGCATCATGGGCGGCGAGCGCGACTGACCCCGTGGCGCGCTCCCGGGCGCCACCTCAAGGCAAAAAGGCTCCTTCGGGAGCCTTTTTCTTGCGCTTCGCACCGCCAAGCCCTCAATAGCGCGGCCGGCGTGCCGATAATGCAAGCACATGTATCGCAAAACCCGCTCCACCGCACTGCGCATGCTGGCCCTGTGCAGCATCCTGCTGCTGGCCGCCTGCAACAAGATCCCTGGCCTGGGCCCGGATCCAAGGATCGTCCAGCGCGAGGAAGAAGCCAAGGCCATCGGCGGCGCCTGCCGCCACGCGCTGCGCGGGCTGGAAGACTGCTACACCCTGAACCCCAAGGCCGCCAAGGCCTCGGTGTTCGCCGGGTGGAAGGACATGGACGCCTACATGCGTGAAAACAAGCTGGAAGGCACGCCTTCGGTGCTCGGCAAGGTGGTCGAGAAACCCGAGCGCGCCGAACGCTCCGGCGATATCGAGACCGAGCCCCGCGACGCGGCTTCGAACCGCAACCGCAGCTAGGGCTAGCGGGCCGCTCTCCCCCCGTGCGCGGCCAGGCCGGCGCACACCGGCTGCGGCGGCCCTTTCTCCCCTCAGGCGCGGTCGAACACCGCCATGCTTTCCACGTGCGCCGTGTGCGGGAACATGTTCACCATGCCGGCCGCCGTGCAGCGGTAGCCCGCCAGATGCACCAGCAACCCGGCATCGCGGGCGAGCGTGGCGGGATTGCAGCTGACATAGACGATGCGTTTGGGCGGGGTCCAGCCTTCGGCCCCGGCGGGCAGCGGGCCCGCGCCCTCGGCGCCGATGCGCGCCTGCTCGATGTCGGCGAGCGCCTTGGCCAGCGCGAACGCGCCTTCGCGGGGCGGATCGACCAGCCACTTGTCAGCCGCGCCGTCGGCCACCAGCATCTCCGGGGTCATCTCGAACAGGTTGCGCGCTACAAAATCAGTAGCTGCCAGCGCTTTATGGTCCTGCGCTGCAGCCTGATTCAATGCATAGTTCTCGCGCGAGCGGGCCACCAGGGCCTCGCTGCCCTCGATGCCCAGCACCTCGCGCGCCTGCGTGGCCAGCGGTAGCGTGAAGTTGCCCAGGCCGCAGAACCAGTCGATCACGCGCTCGTGGGGCTGCACGTCCAGCAGGCGCAGCGCGCGGGAGACGAGTACGCGGTTGATGTGCGGGTTCACCTGCGTGAAGTCGGTCGGCTTGAACGGCATGGTGATGCCGAAATCCGGCAGCGCATAGGAAAGCTGCTCGCCGCCCTCCTCGAGCAGCTTCACCGTGTCCGGGCCCTTGGGCTGCAGCCACCATTGCACGCCGTGCCCGGCGGCGAAGGCGCGCAGCCGGGCGATGTCGCCGGCGCTCAGCGGCTCCAGGTGGCGCAGCACCAGGGCCGTCACGCTGTCGCCGCAGGCCAGCTCGATCTGCGGGCAGGTGTCGCGCGCATCCATGTCGGCGATCAGGGCCCGCAGGGGCATCAGCATGGCGTCTACATGGGGCGGCAACACGGGGCACTGCTGCATGTCCGCCACGTAGCGGCTCTTGCGTTCATGAAAGCCGATCAGCACCTGGCCCTTCTTGATCACATGGCGCACCGACAGCCGCGCACGGTAGCGGTAACCCCAGGCGGGGCCTTCGATGGGGCGCAGCACGGTGCCGGCCTTGACCTTGCCCAGGTGCCACAGGTTGTCTTCCAGCACCCGCTGCTTGACGGCCACCTGGGCGCCCACGTGCAGGTGCTGCATCTTGCAGCCGCCGCAGGCTCCGGCATGCAGGCCAAAGTGCGGGCAGCCGGGGCGCACGCGCTGCGACGATTCGCGGTGGATCGCCGTCAGGCTGGCCTGCTCCCAGTTGTTCTTCTTGCGGTGGGTGTTGGCGGTGACCAGCTCGAACGGCAGGGCACCGTCGATGAAGATGACCTTGCCGTCGGGCTTGCGGGCGACGCCCTGGGCATCCAGGTCCATGGACTGGACCTGCAGCCAGCCCTCGGGCAGATCGCCGTGGGAATCCTGCGCGGTGGGTTCAAACGAGGGGGATAGTTCTTTCGGTTCGCTCATCCCCCGATTGTCTCAGGCCCGGGCCGGTGCCTGCCCGGGGATCGCCGCAGCCTGCCGGCTCGGTCAGGTCAGCCGCGGTCCGCGCGCGCGGGGCGGCCGCCGACGGATCCCATGGATCCCGTGGCGCCCTGCGCCGACGCCAGGGGCAGCTTGTTGACGGTGAGGTCGCAGTTGTAATTGTCCGGCGTGAACACCAGCGTGGCGCCCGGCGCCACCAGCGGCAGGGTCTGGTGGATCTGGTAGGACATGTCCACCGGCGGTTCGGGCGCGCGGTACACGATGTCCTTGTCGGGGCCGTAGACCACGTAGCACGAAGCCGCGGCCGACTGGCTGAAAAGGGCGCCCAGCAGCGCGGCGGCAGCGGCAGTGGCGTATGGGAAGCGGGTCATGGTTCTTCTCCTCGATCTGGCATGTCTGCCTGGGATTATGGAGGCTTTGGCGTGCCGAGCCAATGCAGCCGTGGCTCCATGGCAGCGGCGCGCACCGCCGGGCCCCGCGCGCCCCTTCAACGCAGGTGCAGGTGGTTGGTGTGCTTGACCTCTTCCATCACCGCATAGGTGCGTGTCTCGCGCACCCCGGGCAGTTGCCACAGGACCGCGCCTGCGAACACGCGGTAGGCGTTCATGTCGGCCGAGCGCGTCTTGAGCAGGTAGTCGAACCCCCCTGCCACCATGTGGCACTCCATGATCTCGGGATGCACCTGCACCGCCGCCTTGAACTGGTCGAACACATTCGGCGTGGTGCGGTCGAGCAGCACCTCCACGAACACCAGCATGCCCGCCCCCAGCTTCAGCGGGTTGAGCCGCGCCTCGTAGCCCAGGATGAAGCCGTCGCGCGTGAGGCGCTGTACGCGCGCCAGCACCGCGGTGGGCGACAGCGCGACGGCGTCCGCCAGCTTGAGATTGGCAATGCGCCCATCTTCCTGCAGGATTGACAAAATCTTGCGGTCAATACGGTCCAGATCGGTTTCCATCGTCATTTTGGATAGTGATTTATTCTGACAGACCGCCTATTTTCGACCATTTATTCATCCACAGACCAAGGATCATCGCATCCAGCCGCCCCCGGCAGGCCCTGGGGGCCCAACCCACCAATACCCCTGATACCCACCGAAAGACACGCCATGACGCAGCCCACCGGCGCCCTGCCCTCTTCCACCAGCCCCGCCGGCTTTGCCCCGCGCTCGCCCCTGGCCAGCCCGTTGCGCGCCGCCATCACCGCGGCCTACCGGCGCCCCGAGCCCGAGGCCCTGGCCCCGCTGCTGGCGCAGGCCCGTTTGCCGCAGGCGATGGCGCAAGCGGCCGGGCAGCTGGCGCTGCGCATTGCGGGCGCCCTGCGCAGCCGCAAGAGCGCCGGGGGCCGCGCGGGCATCGTGCAGGGATTGCTGCAGGAGTTCGCGCTGTCGTCGCAAGAAGGCGTGGCGCTGATGTGCCTGGCCGAGGCGCTCCTGCGCATCCCCGACAAGGCCACGCGCGATGCATTGATCCGCGACAAGATCAGCAACGGCCAGTGGGAACCCCACCTGGGCAAGAGCCCTTCGCTGTTTGTGAATGCGGCCACCTGGGGCCTGCTCATCACGGGCAAGCTGGTGGCCACGCACAGCGAAGGCAGCCTGGGCGCATCGCTCGGCCGCCTGATCAGCAAGGGCGGAGAGCCGCTCATCCGCAAGGGCGTGGACATGGCCATGCGCATGATGGGCGAGCAGTTCGTGACCGGCGAGACCATTGGCGAAGCCCTGGCCAACGCCCGCCAGATGGAAGGCGAGGGCTTCCGCTATTCCTACGACATGCTGGGCGAGGCCGCGCTGACCAGCGAGGACGCCCAGCGCTACTACGCGTCGTACGAGCAGGCCATCCACGCCATCGGCAAGGCATCCGCCGGGCGCGGCATCTATGAAGGCCCCGGCATCTCGATCAAGCTGTCGGCCCTGCACCCGCGCTACAGCCGCGCGCAGTTCGCCCGTGTGATGGACGAGCTGTACCCGCTGGTGCTGCGCCTGACCGAGCTCGCGCGCAGCTATGACATCGGCATCAACATCGATGCCGAGGAGGCCGACCGGCTGGAGCTGTCGCTGGACCTGCTCGAACGCCTGTGCCACGAGCCTTCACTGGCCGGCTGGAACGGCATCGGCTTCGTGATCCAGGCCTACCAGAAGCGCTGCCCCTTCGTCATCGACTACGTGGTGGACCTGGCGCGCCGCACGCAGCGCCGACTGATGGTGCGCCTGGTCAAGGGTGCCTACTGGGACAGCGAGATCAAGCGCGCCCAGGTCGACGGGCTGGACGACTACCCCGTGTACACCCGCAAGGTGCACACCGACATCTCGTACATCGCCTGCGCAAGGAAATTGCTGGCCGCGCCCGAGGCCATCTACCCGCAGTTCGCCACGCACAACGCGGAAACACTCGCCACCATCTACCACCTGGCGGGCCACAACTACTATGCCGGCCAGTACGAATTCCAGTGCCTGCACGGCATGGGCGAGCCCCTGTACGAGCAGGTGGTGGGCGCCGTCACCGCCGGCAAGCTGGGTCGGCCCTGCCGCATCTACGCCCCCGTCGGCACGCACGAGACCCTGCTGGCGTACCTGGTGCGCCGACTGCTGGAAAACGGCGCCAACACCTCGTTCGTGAACCGCATCGCCGACGAGACCATCGCGCTGGAGGACCTGGTGAAGAGCCCCGTCGAGGTGGTGGACCAGCAGGCCGCCGCAGAAGGCGGCGCAGGCCTGCCCCACCCGCGCATCGCCACGCCACGCGGCCTGTACGGCCCGCACCGCGCCAACTCGCGCGGGCTCGACCTGTCGAACGAGAACACCCTCGCGCAACTGGACGCGATCCTGCAGGCCACCGCCAGCCAGGGCTGGACCGCCGGCCCCTTGCTCGGCGCCGACGCCGCGCCGGGCGCGCCGATGCCCGTGCGCAACCCCGCGGACCACCGCGACGTGGTGGGCCAGGTGCAGGAGGCCACGGCCGCCGACGTGGATGCGGCCCTGCAACACGCCCTGCGGGCGGCCCCCTTGTGGGCCGCGACGCCCCCGGCCGAGCGCGCCGCCACGCTCGACCGTGCCGCGGGCCTGCTGGAGGACCGCATGCAGCCCCTGCTGGGTCTGCTGATGCGCGAAGCAGGCAAGAGCTGCAGCAACGCGGTCGCCGAGGTGCGCGAGGCGGTGGACTTCCTGCGCTACTACGCCGCGCAGGTCGAATCCACCTTCGACAACACCACCCACCTTCCGCTGGGCCCCGTGGCCTGCATCAGCCCCTGGAACTTCCCGCTCGCCATCTTCATGGGTCAGGTGGCCGCAGCCCTGGCCGCCGGCAACCCCGTGCTGGCCAAGCCGGCCGAACAGACCCCGCTGATCGCCGCCGAGGCCGTGCGCGTTCTGTGGCAGGCGGGTGTGCCGCGCGGCGTGGTGCAGCTGCTGCCCGGCCAGGGCGAGACCGTGGGCGCCCGGCTGATCGGCGACCCGCGTGTGATGGGCGTCATGTTCACCGGTTCGACCGACGTGGCGCGCATCCTGCAACGCGCCATCGCAGGCCGCCTGGATGCCGCCGGCCGCCCCATCCCCCTGATCGCCGAGACGGGCGGGCAGAACGCGATGATCGTGGACTCGTCGGCGCTGGTGGAGCAGGTGGTGGCCGACGCGGTCTCCTCCGCGTTCGACAGCGCCGGCCAGCGCTGCTCGGCCCTGCGCGTGCTGTGCGTGCAGGAGGACGCCGCCGACCGCGTGGTGGAAATGCTCAAGGGCGCCATGGGTGAACTGCGCATGGGCAACCCGGGCGCGCTGCAGGTCGACGTGGGCCCGGTCATCGACGCCGAGGCCCAGGCAGGCATCACCGCGCACATCGATGCGCTCAAGGCCAGGGGCCATCGCGTGTTCCAGCAGTGCCGCTGCAGCGCCGATGAAACGGCCCAGGGCACCTTCGTGCCGCCCACGCTGATTGAACTCCACGGCATCCAGGAACTGCAGCGCGAGGTCTTTGGGCCCGTGCTGCACCTGGTGCGCTATGCCCGCAACGACCTGGACCAGTTGCTCGACCAGATCAACGCCACCGGCTACGGCCTCACGCAGGGCGTGCACACCCGCATCGACGAAACCATCGCCCGCGTGGTGAGCCGCGCCCATGCGGGCAACGTCTACGTGAACCGCAACATGGTGGGCGCCGTGGTGGGCGTGCAGCCGTTTGGTGGCGAGGGCCTGTCGGGCACGGGCCCGAAGGCGGGCGGGCCGCTGTACCTGCTGCGCCTGCTGTCGCGGCGCCCGGCCGATGCGCTGGCACGCACCTTCGCCGCGGCGGACCGCACGGCGCCACCCGACGTGGCAGCGCGCGAACCCTGGCTGGCGCCCCTGCACGCACTGGAGCAGTGGGCACACACGCAGGGCCGCCCCGCGCTGGCGGACACCTGCCGTGCGTTCGCCTCCGCCACCCAGAGCGGCACGGCGCGCACCCTGCCCGGCCCCACGGGTGAGCGCAACGTCTACACCCTGGCCCCCCGCGCCCGCGTGCTGTGCCTGGCCCAGGCCGAAGGCGACCTGCTCACGCAGACCGCGGCCGTGCTGGCCTCGGGCGGCAAGGCCCTGTGGCCTTCCACCCAGGCGGGCTTGCGTGCACAGCTTGCCCCGGCCGTCCAGGCCAGCATCGCGGTGGCGGATCAGGTGCTGGACGACGGCCGCATCGAACTGTCCGCCGTGCTGCACCATGGCGATGCGGCTTCGCTGCACGCGGTGTGCGAGGCGCTGGCCCGCCGTCCCGGCCCCATCGTGGGCGTGACCGCATTGCCCCCAGGCGCCACCGACGTGCCGCTGGAGCGCCTGCTGATCGAGCGCGCACTGAGCGTGAACACCGCTGCCGCGGGCGGCAACGCGAGCCTGATGACGATTGGCTGAGGTGGCCGTGCCCGCAGGATCTGAATAAAAACTGCCCCCACGGCTTATCCTTCAAGCGCTGTCAGCTACTTTTTTTATAGCGATTGATCTGAACACCCCGCGGCGGCAGATCTTCGCCGGCCGGCGCGGATTGCCGGCCCTGCTCCGCCTGAAAAAAGGCCGGCTGGTCCAGGCCCCAGCGCCCCAGCACCTGGTAGGGCCCGGGCGAGCCGCGGCGGTTGTAGAGCAGCTGGAAGGCATCCACCCTCCAGTCAAGAGGCTCCACGCCGTGTTCCTCCACGGCAGAAGGGCCGTAGAGCAGCGTCATGTGCGGCGTGAACGATGGCTCGGCGCGCGCTGGCGCAGGGCCTGGCACGCACGCCCGCAGGGCTTGGCGCAGCGCCTGGTGCAGCGCCACCATGCCCGCCACGCCGGTTTCGCTGCCGCACAGGACCAGGGGCCGCCTGGACTGGCGCCCCTGAAAGCTCAGGCAGCGGTCCAGCCGCAGCGAAAACGCCGGTGCGCGAACTTGCGCGGCGGCCGCACACGCCCACCAGACCTTGCGGGGGCTGAACTCGGCATCCCATCCGAGCGAGGCCAGCGTCACATGCAACCGCTCGGTGCGCACCCTGTGGCCCTCCTCCACCTGGCGGGCGGCCGTCTCCTGGTCGCACAGCCGGACAGCGCGGGCGGCCACGGCGCCATCCGCCAGCACGGCGAAAAAGAGGTGGTGGTCATGGCGCCGCGCGGCTGGAGACAAGGGCAGGTTCTCCATCCCCGGCAGCCACCGCAGGCCGTCAGACATCCCGTTGGCTCCTGAAAAAAGGTGGCGTCCCCACGGCATACCGCTCCTTGCGGACAAGGGTGGCACCGGTACGGACTCGCCCACCGCAGCCCACTGGCCAAAAAGTACAGTTTTTACGCCTCTTACCGGAGGATTGCCAAGGACGAACTGGGAGACCATCGGAGCAAGGCCCAAAGAACCCTCGCCGGCCCAGTGCCACGCCATGGATCGCCCGCCCCACCGAAGGAGTCGCAAGATGTTCGATATTTCACAAGCCACCAACATGCTGACGTCCCTGGGCGTCTCCAGCACCCTGGCGGCCAAGGCGGCCGAACGCACAGCCCAAAAGCATGCGGACGCCGATCCCCTCACCTTCCTGAAAGAGTTGAAGACCACGCTGGAAGAACTGTCCGCGGAAGGCTCCCAGGGCAAGACGGCGGGGACGGCGGCGACACCCACCACGGTGTCGGAGACCCAGCCCTATCAACCAACCGCCGCCCTGTACAACAAGGACTCCGGGGCCACCACACAGGCCTCGGCCAAGGCCCCCTTCAGCAACCTGGAGGAATTCCGCGAGTGGGAAGACGGCCTGGGCGACACCTTCGCAGCAGACTATGAGCCACCAGACTATGTCAAGGTTCTTTCTCTATCACTTTCTGCGGGAGATGAGCGCACCGTCAGCCGCTACATGTTCTTCAAGAACCATCCCGAGTTTGCCGCTGACTACGAAGCCATCCGCAGCGGCAAGTTGTCCAAGTTCCCCACGGACGGTTCCACACTGGTGAAAAGCGACCTGTCGACGATGACCAAGGAGACGGCCACTTTCTACAAGAAGAACCCCGCCCAACTGCTTGCGGCAGAGGGCTTCAATATGGATCCAACGCTCGTCAAGATGCGCATGGACGGAAAGATTGACGCTCCAGAGGGCGTCCAAGTATCCGAATGGCTCATGGACAACAAATGGACCAAGGACGGGGTTGTTTCCCAGAACAATCGCGTGGTTCTTGCCCGATCCGACTACATCGGCCTGGATGGCAAGGGCGCCGGCACCTATCGTCTGGGCAAGTACGATACGGTGACGGGGAACATTATCGATACCGACGGGCGGGCCTACGATCCGCTCACCGGTGAAGTCCAGGCATAGAAACCCACGGACACCTTCCACCAACATTGAGCCACGCGGCGACATTTCCCGCATGCGGGCACCACGGACGCTTCTTTCAGCGCTGCATTGACAGCATGCCTCGATGTCCCGCGCATCCTGCAGGGCGACGCCCAATTCCGGCAAGGCGCTGGCGGGCCTGATCTTCTGCGTGGGCATGCGCCATCGGGCGAGATTCTCCGGCGTGTTGGGCAGCGTCCTTGCGATCGGGCTACAGCCCGCAATGCCCTTGAGCGGCGGCCCCGCGAAAACCGCAGGCCTCGTCGCGGGCCTGCCTTGATGGCCGCAACACGCGTTCAGTTTCTCTGGCGGGGTGGGTGAAGGAGCGTGACGCAGGCGCGGTCCGCATGCGGTTCTGACCCGCAGCTTGGCGCCTTCGCTACGCCTTTCTCCTACATCGCACCGGGAACCCATGGCAACACCCGGGCCCGCATGGGAAGATAGCCTGAGCACCACCGGACAGAAATAGGAAACCGAGTCGCCATGAGTATCGTCGTCTACTGGCAAGAACAGCCCGGGGTGCCTGGGATGGAGATTTTTGACTCCGGAAAACTCCAGGCCGCGCTGGCTCTGTGCGAGATCAAACGCAAGGAAGGAAAGCGCCATGTGTGCATCTCGAGCGAACTGGCGGAGAGCGTGGGGCATGCCGGTGTGAATACGGTGGCAGATCGGCGGCTGCCAGATGGCTCGCCCTACGATTGGACGAAGTCCCACCGTGGCGCGGGCCCCCAAAATCCTGGAGGCAAGACCGGCGGGCAGTGAAATCCCGCTAAGAGGAAGCTTCTGCCCTGGCCACCCGGTGTGCAGCCGCGTCGCCGCACTGCCGCCCGCCAGCCCAAGCGACCCACTGGATGATTTTTCAACGTACCCAAGGGGCTGCCATGATCAATCCCATCCCCGCAAAACCCCAGACGCACGAGCCCGAAGCTCCGGAGAGGCCGAATCCTGTGCCGAGCGAGTCCGAGCCGGAAAGCCGCCCCGTCCCCGCCTCGGTGCCAGAGAAGCCCTGCGAGGTGAAGCCCGCGTATCCCGAGCCGGAGATTCCCGGCCAGTAGCGCGGGCTGGACGCCCGCGCGGGCGCCTCCATCGGCAGCACGCAACACAACGCCTGCGTGGCCTGGATCGGCCCGTGATTCCTGTACGCCCCACCCGCCCAGGCGAGCACCCCGTATCCAGCGTTCCAGACCCTCTTATTGCAATTGATAATTCATTTGCAATAATATGAACCCATGGAACACCGCCACCATCCCTACTTTCATCGCAAGGCCTGGGAGCGCACGCACCCGATTCGTGCCTGCCGGATCTCCATGGGCGGCATGGTGACGCAAGGCCTGGCCGCGCAGCGCCACGGTATGGTTTTGCAGGGGCGCTGCGCCGACTGCGCGGCCGAAGCGGCGGGCGCATGAGGGGTGTCGCAAGCCTGCTGATGGCCGGCGCCTGGAAACGGGTCGTGGGTGCGCTGGCGCTGATCGCGCTGCTGTGGCTCGCCGTGGCCTGGGCCATCTCCTGATGACAGCCCTCCCCCAACACGCGGCGATCCGCCTGCGCAACCTGACCGTGGCCTACCGCGGCCACCCGGCCGTGCACCACCTGTCGGGCGACTTCGCACCGGGTTCGCTCACCGCCATCGTCGGGCCGAACGGCGCGGGCAAGACCACCTTGCTGGCGGCCATCATGGGGCGCGTCTCGCCGGTCGAAGGGGAGGTGCAGCGCGCCGCCGGCCGCATCGCCTGGCTGCCGCAGCAGGTCGAGATCGACCGCAGCTTTCCGATCCGCGTGTTCGATCTGGTCGCGCTGGGCCACTGGTCGCGCGTCGGAAGCCTGCGCGGACTCGACGCGCCGCAGCGCGAGGCCGTGCACCACGCGCTCGATGCGGTTGGCCTGGCCGGCTTCGAACGCCGCGGGATCGCCGAACTGTCCGCAGGCCAATTCCAGCGCGTGCTGTTCGCGCGCGTGCTGCTGCAGGATGCGCCGGTGATCCTGCTCGATGAGCCCTTCAACGCCATCGATGCGCGCACCACCGCCGACCTGCTCGCCGTGGTGGCCCGCTGGCACGCCGAGTCTCGCACCGTCATCGCGGTGCTGCACGATCTGGAACAGGTGCGCCGGCATTTCGACCGAACGCTGTTGATGGCGCGGCGCTGCGTGGCCTGGGGACCGACAGCAGAGGTGCTGCACGCCGAGCACCTGTTCCGCGCCCGGCAGATGGCCGAGGCCTGGGACGACGATGCGGCGTTGTGCGAGGAAGCCGCGTGACGCTGGCATCCCTGCTCCTCCAGCCGTTCTCCGAGTACGGCTTCATGCGCCGCGCGCTGGTCGCGACGCTAGCCCTGAGCCTCGGCAGCGCGCCGATGGGCACGCTGCTGGTGCTGCGACGCATGAGCCTGGTGGGCGATGCCATGGGCCACGCGCTGCTGCCGGGGGCCGCGCTGGGGTTTCTGATCGCCGGCTTCTCGCTGCCGGCCATGAGCCTGGGCGGTTTCTTCGCGGCGCTCGCGGTCGCGCTCGCAGCGGGCTTCGTGACGCGGACCACGTCGCAGCGCGAGGACGCGAGTTTCGCGGCCTTCTACCTCATCGCGCTTGCGCTGGGCGTGCTGATGGTCTCGACGCACGGCAGCAGCGTCGATCTGATGCACCTGCTGTTCGGCACCATCCTGGCCGTGGACGATGCGGCGCTGCTGCTCATCGCCAACGTCGCCAGCGTGACGCTGGCCGTCCTGGCCGTGATCTATCGGCCGCTGGTGGTGGAGTGCCTGGACCCTGGATTTCTTCGCAATGTCGGCGGCCGCGGCACGCTGGTGCACGCCGTCTTCCTGGTGCTGACCGTGGCGAACCTCGTGGCGGGCTTCCAGGCCCTGGGCACACTGATGGCCGTCGGTCTGATGATGCTGCCCGCCACGGCGGCACGCTTCTGGGCGGCGGAAGTCTGGAGCCTGGCGCTGGTGGCGGCCGTCATCGCGGCGCTCTCGGGCTTCATCGGCTTGCTGCTGTCGTACCACGCACAGTGGCCGTCGGGCCCGGCCATCGTGCTGGTCGCGGGCATCGCCTATCTGCTCTCCGTCGCCGCGGGCCCCCGCGACGGCCTTCTCTGGCGCCACCGGCGCCGTCCACACCGCAAGGCCTGACATGACTCTCTCCCGCCGATCTTCCGTCGCGGCGCTGCTGCTGGCACTGGCTGCCTCTCCCGCGTTGGCGCAATCCGAACGGCCGCTGCGGGTCGTGGCCAGCTTTTCCATCCTGGCGGACATCGTTCGCGAAGTCGGCGGCGATGCCGTCGACGTCGTCGCCCTGGTCGGCCCCGATGCCGATGCGCACGTGTTCCAGCCCAGCCCGGCGGACGCCCGCCACCTGGCCCGCGCCGACCTGGTCGTGGTCAACGGCCTGGGGTTCGAAGGCTGGATCGACCGCCTGGTGCGGGCCTCGGGCTATCGCGGCAAAGTGGTGATAGCGAGCCAGGGCGTGAAGCTGCGCAAGGATGGGCACGGCCACGGGGGCAAGCCGGGCCACGGCAGCGACCCGCACGCCTGGCAGGACCTCGCGAACGCTGAGCGCTACGTTGCGAATGTGCGCGACGCGCTGGGCGGCCTGCGGCCCGCTTCTGCGGGCGTGTTCGCGCAGCGCGCGGCGCGCTACACCGAGCAGATCCGGGCGCTCGACCGCGAGGTGCGTGCGCAGCTCGCGGCCGTGCCGCGCCCCAAGCGCCGGGTGATCACCTCGCACGATGCCTTCGGCTACTTCGGTGCGGCCTATGGCGTCGACTTCCTGTCGCCGCAGGGCGTGAGCACCGACGGCGAGGCTTCGGCCGCCGATGTGGCGAAGCTGATCGACCAGATCCGCCGGCAGGACGTGCGCGCGGTGTTTGTCGAGAACATCACCGATCCGCGCCTGGTGGAGCGCATCGCGAAGGAAGGCGGCGCGGTGCTGGGCGGCAGGCTGTACTCCGACGCGCTCTCGGCGCCCGGCACCGAGGCCGACACCTACCTCAAGCTCTTCGCGCACAACGCCAAGGCGCTGGCTTCCGGCCTGGCGGGGACGCGGTGACCGACGGATTGGCAGCCCACCCCGCGGCCTCGGGGCGCGCACCAGACTCCGTCTGTTCCGGCGTTGCCCATGGGCGTACCGCGAACGCGCGGTGCATGAGTTCTTCATCCCGTTGACGGTGACCGGCTGCGCGGCAATGCGGCGGCTTGCCCTTCCAGCACAGCCCCTGGCAGCTCAGTCCTCGTCCAGCGCCTGAAACCGGTCCGCCAGGAAATCCACCAGCGCCCGCACCGCCGGCAGCAGCCCGCGCCGCGAGGCGAACACCGCGTGGATGATCTCGCGGCGCGGCGCCCAGCCGGGGATCACGTGGATCAGCTGGCCGTGCTCGATCTGCTCGCGCACCATCATGGAGGGCAGCTGCACCACGCCCACGCCTGCGATGGCGGCGGCCCGCAGCGCCAGCATCCCGCGTGTGATCAGGCGCGGCCGGTGGCGAATGGCCGCCCGGGCATCCTCGGGGCCGACAAGGTTCCACACATGCTCATGCTGCGGCAGGCCCAGGTCCATGCTCGGCAGGCCCGCCAGGTCGGCGGGTGTTTTTGGTATGCCATTGGACAGCAGGCGCGGACATGCCACCAGGCATTGCCCGCGCTCCGCAAGCACGCGCATCACCAGGTCGCTGTCCTCGATCGGCGGCGGACGCACGCGGATGGCCACGTCGATTCCCTCGCCCACCACGTCCACGCGCCGATTGGTTTCCTCCAGATGGATCTCCACGCGCGGATGCGCCACCATGAAAGCCGCCACCATGTCGGCGATGCGCGCATCGAGCAGCGCCACCGGGCAGGTCATGCGCACGATGCCCCGTGGTTCGGCATGCGCCAGCGCAATGGCTTCGTCGGCGGCCTCGGCCTCCACCAGCATCGCCTTGCAATGGCCATAGTAGGTCTGGCCGGTCTCGGTGACGGCAAAACGCCGGGTGGACCGCTGGATCAGGCGCGTCCCCAGGCGCTCTTCCAGCAGCGCGATGCGCCGGCTCAGCTTGGACTTGGGCATGCCCAGCGCGCGACCGGCCGGCGCGAAGCCGCCGTGGTCCACCACCTGCACGTAGTAGTAAAGATCGTTCAGGTCTTTCATCAGGGACAGGCCTTATCGTTCCTTAAATAGAACTCTGATGGCAAATATTGCCAACTACCAGGATCATCGTTCAAACCATATTCTCTATCCATCGGCCAAGATCTTTGTCTGGCGACGCAAGGAGATGCAAATGAAGAAAGTTCTCGGTGTCTACAGCGCTCCCCGTCCACACTGGGTGGGCGATGGTTTCCCTGTCCGCTCGCTGTTTGGCTATGACGGCCTGGGCCAGCACCTGAGCCCGTTCCTGCTGCTCGATCATGCGGCGCCGACGCCCTTCGGGCCAGCCGTGCGCCCTCGCGGCGTCGGCCAGCATCCGCACCGAGGCTTCGAGACCGTGACCATCGTCTACCAGGGTGAACTGGAGCACAAGGACTCCACCGGTGCGGGCGGCCTGATCGGCCCTGGTGACGTGCAGTGGATGACCGCCGGCGGCGGCATCCTGCACGAGGAATTCCACTCGCGCGCCTTCACCGAACGCGGGGGCACCATCGAGATGGTGCAGCTCTGGGTCAACCTGCCCGCGAAGGACAAGATGGCCGCGCCGGGCTACCAGACCCTGGTGGATGCGCAGATTCCAACCGTGGACCTGCCCGAGGGCGCGGGCCGGGTGCGGGTGATTGCCGGCGAGTTCGACGGGCATCGCGGCCCGGCGCGCACCTTCACGGCGATGAACGTGTGGGACATCCGCATCGGCCAGGGCAGCGTGGGCCGCTTCGACGCGAAGGACGGCCATACGCTGGCACTGGTCGTGCTGCACGGCACGGTGCTGGTGAACGGGACCATCGCGCGGGAATGGCAACTGGTGCACCTCGACCGTACCGGCAGCGGCGTGGAGATCGAGGCCCACAGCGATGCGACCGTGCTGTGGCTGTCGGGCGAGCCGATCGACGAGCCCGTGGTGGGCTACGGCCCGTTCGTGATGAACAGCGAGGCCGAGATCCGCCAGGCCATGGCCGACTTCAACAGCGGCCGCTTCGGCCTGATGACGGCCTGAGCACACGAGGCTTTCCAGAAGGAAGGCCTCCCCTCTTTTCCCTTCGGCGCGGTGTTGGCTTTCCGGACTTGCTGGCCGGAGGGACACGGCTGCGTCCCATCCGCCCATCCCGGGCAATTTGCAAACTCCAGGAGATGACCATGAACACCCCCAACACCATCGCCAACTTCAGCGGCGCACGACCGATCATCGACCCTGACAACGCGGCGATGCTCCTGATCGACCACCAGAGCGGCCTGTTCCAGACCATCAAGGACATGCCCTTCACCGAGGTACGCAGCAACGCGACGACGCTGGCCAAGGTGGCGACGCTGGCCAAGATGCCGGTCATCACCACGGCCTCGGTGCCACAGGGTCCGAACGGCCCGCTGATCCCCGAAATCCACAAATACGCCCCGCACGCGCAGTATGTGGCGCGCAAGGGCGAGATCAACGCCTGGGACAACCCCGAGTTCGTCGCCGCCGTGAAGGCCACGGGGCGCAGGCAGCTCATCATCGCCGGCACCATCACCAGCGTGTGCATGGCCTTTCCGAGCATCGCGGCGGTGCATGAGGGCTACCAGGTGTTCGCCGTCATCGATGCCTCGGGCACCTACTCGAAGATGGCCCAGGAGATCACGCTGGCGCGCATCGTGCAGGCCGGGGTGGTGCCGATGGACACGGCCGCCGTGTGTTCTGAGGTGCAAAAGACCTGGAACCGCGACGATGCGCTGCAATGGGCCGAGGCCTACAGCGCCGTGTTCCCGCCCTACCAGCTGCTGATTGAAAGCCATGCCATGGCGCAGGAAGTGGCAAAGAGCCACGAGCCACTGGATTCGCAGCGTTCCTGAATCAGGGGCGGAACACGCCGTGGGGGTGAGCGCTCCACTTCAGCAGCAGGTGTAGCAACGGTTGCCCCCGCCAGAGCCATGCATTGCACGTCCGCAGGCATCGCCCTGAATGGATCTCACCCTCGCCCGACAAACGGCATCCTGGTGGCCATCACCGTGTGAAACAGCACGTTCGCCTCCAGAGGCAGGCTGGCCATGTACAGCACCGACTGCGCCACGATGTCGGCATCCATCAAGGGTTCGATGGCGATTTCCCCATTGGCCTGCGGCACCCCCTTGGCCATGCGCGACGCCAAGTCCGTCATGGCATTGCCAATGTCGATCTGGCCTACCGCGACGTTGTATGCGCGCCCGTCAAGTGCCGCAGTTTTCGTCAGACCCATCACGGCATGTTTTGTCGCGGTGTAGGCGGCCGAGTTGGGCCGGGGCGCGTGTGCAGAAATCGAGCCATTGTTGATGATGCGCCCGCCCTGCGGGGTCTGATCGCGCATGGTCCGAAAGGCCTGCTGCAGGCAATAAAACATGCCGTTCAGGTTCACATCCACCACGTCGCGCCACTGCTGCGGTGTCCAGTCCAAGAAGGAGCCGGATGGATTGCCTCGTCCCGCATTGTTGAACAGCAAGTCCACGCGCCCGAAGCGGGCGACGGCCTGTGCAAAGAGGCTTTCCACGGCGGCGGGGTCGCACACATCGGTGGGTACACACAGCATGCGGGCTCCCGCGCCAAAGCTTGCCTGGGCCTGCGCAGCCACTTCTTCCAGGAGTGCGGCGCGGCGCCCTGCCAGCACGACGCAATAGCCGTTGCCCGCCAGGGCGAGTGCAACAGCCTTGCCAATACCGGAACCGGCGCCCGTGACCACGGCAACTTTTTCAGCGTTCATTCTTGGTGTCCATTCAATTTCGGGAAGACTGGCGGGCAAGCGCGCCATGCAGAAAGTCTAGCGGCACCGCGCCGAGGATGTCGGGTCGAAACGGGATCTCCTTGCGCTGGCTTGGCTGGCGGCTCTTCTCACGCAGTTGCGGCACCGCCCTCGGGATTTTTTTGCCGTGTGTGCTCCCGCAGGGTTGCCTTCAACGCCTTCTTCGCCACGTCAACGTGGGCGACAGGGGGCACCTTCCACAAGTTCAACAGATCGTCGTCGAGGGTCCGCTCTGGTTGCACAACGTTTGGGTGGGATGCCGAGGGACGCCGCAGGTCTCATCACGCGCCAAGGGGTTCGGCACTGCTGCCGCTCGTCAAAGAGCTGGGAGACGGAAGCGCCCCCCTCACGGGGCAGGCGCAGGGGCCGTGGAGCCTTCGGGAAGGCCTTCGCGCCAGACCTTCACGCTGGGGAACTCGCGGGTGCAGCCAGTGCACACCAACCTCTCCGCGTAGCGCATTGCTCCGGCAGCATCCCGCGCGACGACGCGCCGGTAGCTGGTTGCGCCGCAAAAGCTGCAGCGGTTGGTGGAGGTTTGCTTTTGGGGCTGCATGGAGAGGAATTTGTACATCGACTTCAGGGACGCACCGGCCAGCCCGTTGGCCGGGTGCCGGTACAGCTTCTGCGAAAAAAAGGGGGCATGCAGTGTGCCGATGATAGATGCGGACGGCCCGGCCGGTGCGCCGCGCAGGCAGTTGGCGGGAGGGTCATTGGGCATTCCCCGGCGGCACCGCGCGAAAAACCTCCCGATCGGCAGCCAGAGAGAGCGACGCAAGCCCAGGCTTTCAACCTCTGCCCGGGCGCCTGCGGATGATGGGCTTTGACCGTTCGCATCCAGACGGCGCAGAGCGCCTTCAATCCAGTGCGAGCGCTGCCAGCGCCTTGCGCGGCCCCATCTCGCGCACCTCGTCAATCCAAGCCAATTGCGCCGCACGCGGGGTGACGCCGCGCGTCTCCCATTTGTAGACCGACAGCGAAGAAACGCCCAGCAAGATGGCCAGTTGCGCCTGCGTGATGCCCAGCGCCGTGCGCATCTGGCGGAGCACATCGGGCTGGAATTCGCCGTGCGGCTTCGCGGATACGCGCTCTGCAGACGCAGCCTCCCGCTCCGCCGCTTTGGGGACATACCGCCGGGTGGCCTTGAGCTGAGACGCCAGCGCTTTGACCTCGCGCTTGAGCACCGCGATCTCGGACCGGTGGCTGGTGACTGCCTTGCGCATGCCCTGTAGTTCGGGTCTAAGCTCCTTGCGGGCCATGCGGATCACCTCGGCGTGAAAGGCACTGGAAAAAGTACTCATGGCGGGGATCGTATGTGAAAGCCCCTCCCGGTGATGGGAAGAGGCTATGCACTCCGGTGGGCCCCAGTCTGCGCATGCAGCAGGCATCCTGTATGCGGACGGACCGCAACCAGAATGCCTCCCAGAAGAACTGGCGATGGTCCGAAGGACGCCAGTTCACTCCCACTCAATCGTCAACGACTTTTTTCCGGTGGACAGCCTTGGATGCCGTTGCTTCTGATTGGTCATTGATCTGAAGGCCGAAAAATCGCCGATACCGTCACCAGTACCGTCATGGAAATTCACAACAAATAGTGTGATTGCACCATCGTCCATCAAAGGTCAACACCTTGCTGTGCAGTATAACGTGCGACCTGGCCCCACTCTCGCGCAAGCTCATACACCTCGGGAATCCACGCCTCTCTGCTGGAGAACACCACCACCATTCGGTCGTTGCCGTAGTTCCAGCCGATACGCTGACCACCCCAGCCAGTGGCCCATGCGGTGCCCGGTGCCGTCGTGTTTTCCGTCCATACCAGGTAGCCGTAGCCGCCGAACATCCGGCCATGCTTGCGGGCTGCTGGGTTGCGGTCGTTGCCGATCTGCTTGGCCATCGCGGCCTTCACGAAGTCTCCAAAGCATTCCGACTTCTTGGACGACTCTTTGACCCATGCCGCGAACCGCATCCAGTCTTCCATGCGCAGCCGCATGCCGGAGTCCCCCAGCCCATTCTTGGCGCGGTCTTGTGAGTACAGCCCCGGATGCGCTGCCCCCATGGGATTGAGCACCTGTTCTTGAATCCACTGGCTCAGTGGCATGCCGGTTGCGCGGCTCACCATGAGGCCTAGCGTCATGGGGTCTGTGGATTTGTACGCGAATGCCTCGCCGGGCTTGTACTCTGAGAACGCGCCGCGCGCAGCCTTGGAGATGCGATCCGTCGCAATCAACTCTGCGAGGTTCAACAGGCCCTGGTTCCAGTCCTTGGTCTGCTCTGGCGTCCAGATGGTGCTATCGCCGTTCTGCTCTGCCGCCCCCGATGCCATGCGCAGCAGATCGTGCACCGTGGCATTTCCTAGTGCCTTGCCCTGCAGTTCCGGCAGCACGTCACCGGCCTTGGACTGCAGCGTGAGCTTGCCTGCGCATATGGCTTGACCCACCGCCATGGCCGTGACCGTCTTGCCCATGGACATGCCGAAAAACAGAGACTCGGAATCGGCCGGGGCGTTGAACGCGGAGTACACGACGGTGTTGCCGTCCATCAGCGCGAAGGCTTTGGCGGGCCGTTGGCCGACCAGGGTACGGGCGCGGTCCACGAGGGCCCTTTCTCCGGCCGACGGTGCACGGGTGTTGAGCGTGCTCGGGTTCGGGCTGGGTTGCGTGATCTGGAACCAACGCGGTCCGGTCTTGGCTAGCAGCCATTCGTCGGGGGCTGCGGCACCGCCATCGGCCACTGGAGTGACTTGCGCCATGGCCTGAGCGCAGAAAGTCAGGGCCGCAGCCGCCAGCAGCCGCAAGGAGTGTTTGGTGGTGCGCTTCATTGGATGCCTTTCAGAAATGCCAGAACGTCTTTCACGGCTTGCTCGCGCGCCTTATCGTTGCTCTCCACCGTGATCCAAGAGGTCTGCTTGCACGTCGGCATGTAGGCGTTCCACTCCTTGTCGTCGGTGAACGTCTTCCCCGATGCCTTGTCGTGCGCTGGCCCCCAACTGCTGCGATCATTGGCTCCGTAGGGCATGCGCACGTCCATGGAGCAGAGATTGAAGTTGCCCTCGTTGTATTTCTTCCAGGGCTGGTTGAGCCGGTCGAAGACATGTGTTGCCCCGGCATAGACCTTGTAGCTGACCGGATGGCCTGCCGCCGCGTACTCGTCGGCCAACTCCATGCAGGGCTTGGCCGGGGTCATGTCGTCTTTCTCACCCAGCACCATCAAGATCGGAGCCGGTAGTTTGCTGTGCTGATCCACCCGGTAGCGCATGTTGCAACCGGGATAGACCGCGACGCCACCAGCCCACTTCACATTGGCGGGAAGCACATGCTGCTGATAGGTCGGCCATGCGGCATCCAGCAAGGCTTGCCCGCCGCGCGACCAGCCCATGTGGAAGATGCGGTTGCGGTCGATCTGCGGGTGGGTTGCCAGTAGCTTGAGCGCATACAGTGCGTCCGTGGTGTTCGCCATGGTGTTCCAGGTCAACTGTTTGGTGGGGCCTGTCACGCGGTCTTCGCCACGCGGCTTGAAGCTGTCCACGACGAACACGGCATAGCCTGCATTGTTCAGTGCTTTGGCCCATACATCGAAGTACACGCCGCTGACACCCTCGCTGCCGTGAGAGAACACCACTGCTGGCACCTTGCCGTCCGAACGCTGGGTCGGCATCAGCAGATCGCCGTAGACCGTGACCTCGGGACCCAACCGGCCACGGATCAGGGCCCAGCGGTGATCGGGCGTGGAAGAACTGAACTCGATGCGGCCGGTTTGAGCGCCGCTGAGGTCGGCAAGCGGCGCTGCAGTCGCCAAATTCGCACTCAGCGCGCATGTCATAGCAAGCCAGCCTTGCACGGTTCTGTTCAGTATGGTTCTCATCCCCGTTCCCCCTTTTGAATCTGGAAGTTTCTCACAATGAAGAATTTACTCTGTCGTATTTAAGTCGTCATTGAGGCATTTTCACCTCAATGGAATCCACACCAACCACTGCCAAGAAGAAGGTCGCTGCCGACCGTCATCCCTTGGCCGTGGCGTTCGGTGAATACCTCAAAACCGTGCGCAAGGACAGCGATAAATCGCAGGCTGAACTGGCCTTCGATGCGTCCATGGATCGGACTTACATTTCGCTTTTGGAACGTGGCTTGTCGGCACCTACGCTGCTGGTGCTGGATTCGCTGGCGAAGTCACTCGGCATGACCATGACCGACTTGATGGCTGGCTTCGAGGCGCAACTACCAAAGAACCTTCGCCGCACGTCTGTGAAGCGCCGGATCAATGAGGCGTCGTTGGCCAAGACGGGGGCAGACCGGCCACAGGGAACGCGGCGATCTCCATTGCGCTAGCCATCTAGTCCACCAGCCAGCCAAGTGACGCTCATGGCGCCCACCAGCTTGGGGTCGAATCGAGCGCCAAGCACCAGACACGCCGATTCATCCATGGCGTCCCGGACCATAGTGAAGACCTCGGCGCAATGGGTAAGTTGAAAGCCCTTGCCGTACCCACTGCACACAACCACAGCAACTTCCACCTTGTGGCTCGGCATCAGTGTCAATGCGTCGCGGCAAGCATCCAGAACTTTGTCAGCGTCATGGTTCGTCACAGTAAAGCTCACAGGCGAGTGACCGCAGAGATTCAGCGTGCCGCGCAAATCTTCCAGGTCGATCTGCAATAGGGAGCCTTCTTCCGTTGCCGCCAGCAGCGCCACCACCGTCTGTTGAACCCTATCGGCTTGGGTTGATGCCACAGGCAGTGGCCAAGGTGACAACGCCATGCCACCGATGATCTTGAAGACCTGGCGTCGCATCAAGGTGCGCTTCATGCTGCCACCCTCAGTTGCAACCGCACTGCCGCCAGCAATCGGACTTCTTCGGTATTCCACTCCGCAGCCTCGTACAGCCAATGCACCGGCTTGCGCTTGCCATCTTCCGAGGGCTTGGGCCAATTCGGTGGGGCTCTCCGACTGCCGGGGCCGGTCACTGGCAAGCGCAGCCGCGCGTTGAAGGTCGCAAAACTGGGCTCGCTGGCACTGGGGTCGAGCAAGAGAATGGTGTCCGGCGAATGCACTTTGCCGACAGCAACACCTTCAACACCAACTGCTAGTGCCCAGTGCTTGGTTCTGTTGTGTTTGACCGATGCAAATGCCAGCGCTACCAGATCGCCGCCGCGCATCAGCCATTCAAGGGCGTGACCGTCGGCGTTGTCTTGGACGCAGTACTTGGCTGTCAATGCCAGCGGCAGGTTCAGACCATCCATCAACTCCACCCACTCTTCGGGGTGAACACCAGCAAAATATGTGTGCTGAAACGCCTGCCAGACTAGCGCGGAGACGCCTGATTTTCTGTGGCTCATCTCGTGCAGGGCGGACGGTTTTGCGAGATCGTAGATCGCCAGAATCATCGCTGCAATATGCACCCCGCAGGCGCCGTCTAGGTCAGATTGCTGCATGAAAAACCGCACCGGCTCTTGGCGTTTGGTCTGCACGGTCAGCACGTGTCCGGTTTGGATGCCGGGGTACACGCGCTGAAACCGATAGGACATCGCCGGACGATTCAATGAAACCGTCTTGGGCATTTCAATAATCCGAAGGGCGCAGCAGTGTGGTCACACTGCAATCGGCTTCCGTGATGATCCAGAGGGTGGGCAATGACGACCGCTTGTCGGTCGGTGTTTCAGCCAGCCGCGCAGCGTCCACCAGCCGATAGCAACTCAGAATTCGCAGGCGTCGCGTGACGGCAAACTCGTTCTCGGTGCGGTCTTCTTCGCACAGATCGCCCCAGTCACCATGCACGTGGCGGCTGATCAGTGCGACAGCGCTGAAGCCGGTTTCTTGAAGCAACTCCAAAGCTCCGGGCGTGGCCACGATCTGGCCCAGCGGGAACCGGGCGGTGTTGGAATAGATGATCGTTGGGGTGGTCGGTGCAGGAGCCGCTGCATTGGTTGTGGACGTGGGTGCTGTGGTCATGGAAATCTCCTTGGGTGGGGAACGAAACAAAACGGTGAAAACAAACAGGCGTGCGTAGACCTCCGCAAACAGGTACCGGATAGAAAACGCGGGTGAGAGAAATCAGTTCGGCCGCAGAAAGCAGCCGACGAGAGACGAGACCTCAGCGAGAGGCCATTAACGAAACTGCGCTTGGCAAAGCGCGGCCAGCAGATCAGAGTTCGAGGCATAGGGCTGCTCGATCCAATCAGCAAATTGGTCGGTGGCAGACAGCCATCCGCTCAGGAGCGACGGCATCGCACCATCGGCACCGATGCCATCGAGAAAGCCCCAGGTGTGCAACCGGCGCGATGCCACGGCGTCTCGTACAGTGTCCACCGGCATCTCGCACAACAGTGCCAGCACGTTGCAGCCGTGAGTGGCGTCACGCATTGGGATGACCGGCAAGATCGTCCGGCCAAAGCGCTTAACGCAGTGGGACCACAGCAGCCATCGGCACTCGAATGGCGTGAGGTTCAGCAGCCGCGCCAGCGTGTCCAGATTCGTACCGATGCATGACTCCGCTGGCGGTGGTGATGGCTCAAAGGCAGCCAGCCGATTTGCTAGCTCTATCGGGTCCGCTGGGGATAACAAGGCAACTGGACAACAGTCACCGTCCACCATCAAAAATGCAGGCAGATCACCATCGAATATGGGCTGCCTTGGGTAACCAAGTTCAGGCCAGCACAGTTGCTCTAGGTCACGGCATTCCCGCGCCAAGTCTGGTCCGTTCAGCCACTGGGGAAGCAACGTTCCCATCCGGTGCAGCAATCGGCCCATATGGTTACACCGGAAGGCAGCATTGCAGGTGGCGTCATGGGTCATGGGTTTCCTCCAGGCGCAAGCAGGCCTAGCCGCCTTGAACAGCTGGTCGCCAAGGAACTACGACGGCGTGGAAAAATTGCTTGGACCTCGGCCGAGCAGAGCATTCAGCCGGGACTGCAAATACAGCATGGCGGGGCGAGAGAATCATCGTGAAAGAAGCCATTGAACGGCTCAAAAGCACGGCAACCGCTCCCAATTCTCTTTATAAAAAAATGTACTGATTTTTCTTAATTATATATCAAATTCTATATAATTGATCAATATATGAGCAATTCAACGCAAAACGCGCCAAATTTGCGATAAATCAGTCCGAAGAGCGTTGACTTCGCGCTCAATCCGTGCATTCAACCCTATTGGCTAAGTTAAATCGCACTTGAATTGCTCAAATATTAAGCGATTCTCAATTTGAACGAACTACCGCGCATCGGTGTGTCGAAGGAGCTAGCGGATACCCATCGGCCACTAGAATCATCCCTCATACAACGAGTTCACGAGGGACATGTCTTGGCGTACATCTCCGCAGGCCAATTGGCCGAATCAGTCGTAAAACTAGAGCCGTTCCATGCGTTCTTCGGGGTGACGTTCCTCTCGATGAAAAAGACTGGCGTGGGGCTTGCCACTCCGGAGGTACCAGGCAGCGCTACCACGCCAGACACACCGAGGGCTGGCACGGTCTGGGGTGGGGCCCAAGAAGGCCAGTTGCTTCGCGACTATTTTTCTCCAGCGGGTGGCTCGACCGAGAAGCCTTTTTGCGTCCCCTTCGGTCTCAAGGACGACGATTCTTGGTACTGGAAAAACTCGAAGTACAGCGGCGGCACGCTTCAGCGAGCGCGGACGTCCGACAATTTCCGCAAAGCTCTGGAGCGCGTAACGCCAAAGGAATGGGCGTTCACGGCTGACTACCTGGATAAGCTCGAGGAACTGCTGCCGGCTGCGCCGGGGGGTGCCAAGCTCCGCATCCCGACGTTTGATTTGGCAGCATGGCTTTATCGTGTCGAGGACTTGCCGAACTCGCTCGACGCCGTCGAAGCTAAGTTCCGGGCTGAGTTCAACATCAATGATGACGAGTACGCTCGCCTTTTCGACGCGACTCGTCCGGTGGAGTCTGAGTACTTCTCACCGGACCGCATCACCGAAGAAGAGTTAGCACTGCTAATTCGTGGCGTGCCACCCGGCCCATCAATGCTGGGGCGGACGGAAGCGGACCTCTTGCAGCACCTGGAACAGCATGTCACCCAGGTTGAGAAGCTTACCTTGCCTCCCGGCTTTGTGCATGCGTTCTACGGGGCGTTGGTTGCACAGCGCTTTGTCGTCCTAGCCGGCCGCCCAGGTACCGGCAAAACGGCCTTTGTGCGTGCATTCACCAAGGGCTTGAACACCTTCTTTGCGAACGCTGTTTCGCTTGTTGAGGTCAGCGTCGGTAGCGACTTCTCAGAGGCTGACGTACTCGGCTACGAGAAGATTTCCGGTGGGCTGGCCGCAACAGAGCTTAGCCGCAAGCTGTTCCTGTCAGGGCGACCGCGAGACTTTTACGTGGTGCTACTGGACGAGATGAACCTCGGTCAGGTCGACCACTATCTTGCGCGTTTGCTGCCTGCTATTGAGAGTGACGCGAAGGTTGAGCTTCCCGGACACGGTTCGCCCAGCCAGTTCCCGCCCGACGCATTTGTGATCGGGACCGTCAACTCCTTCCTTGAGGAGTCCACTCGTGCGCCCCTCAGCAGCCCAGTCAAGCGACGCGCGAACATCATCGAAATGCCGAATGCACTTGGGGGCCTGGTGGCGGCCGATGACCGCGTCAAGTTCGACCAAGCCTGCGTTCACATGTTGGAGCAAACCAAGGCTCGGGTTGATGGACGCGCTCAAGGGGGCCTTGGTAGTGTTCTTGATGGATTCCGCGCTCAGCGCTTGACGGCGGCCTTGTCCGCCGGTTCCGACGTGCGCTCGGCAGCATTCCGCGACCTGCTGTGGGGAATCTGCAAAGCGTGCGCAGCGAGCGATTCCACCTCCTTGACCTTTGGCGTTGTTCAGGACGTTCTCGACTACGTGGCAATGTCCGGCAGGCCGTGGCGTACGGCCTTGAGCGAGCAGCTTGCCCAGAAGGTCGTTCCACAGCTCAGCGGGCCGAGTACGGTCGGCGAAGAGCTCCTCGCCTTTACCTCATCGGCTGATGCGGGCAGCGGAAACTTTGCTGCGGCGATGGCCGCGCTCGAGGCGCTCTTACGTACTAAAGACCTTGGAACCGGCCACGTCTTGTTCAGATACTGAGCGACTTTATGGCCTCTCGCACGTACTCGTGGACGGACGTCGCACCGCCGGCCTCCGCGAAGTGATCGGCTCGAATGGGCAGCTCCAGCAGCGAGTTGCCCTTGGCGGCAATCCGGCTCGCGGCCAGCGTTGGCCCCGGGAAAATGATGCCACCAGACTTCGCGGCGAAAGAGTTCAAGTAGCCCTGCATCTCAAACAAGTCGGGCTGTGTGGCCCGCGTTGCCTGCGCATCCAACTTGAACTTTGCGTCGAGCACGATCACACGCCCCGTAGCGGGGTGGACCAAAAGGATATCCGGGCGTTCGTCAGCAGGCCTACCTGCCGCATCGCGCCACGAGGAAAGGACATGCTTCGGTGGTTTGGTGTCGAAGAAGAGGCGCCACTCCTCAGAACGCATTGACCATCCCTGCGCGGATCGCTTCCGAAGGTCCCGGTCAGGCGATGAGTAGTCGAGACCTAGAGCGTTGCCAACCACATGCGCAACGAACGTTTGGTACACCTCCCAGACGTCTTTGACGTTTGCGCGAATCGACCTGGCGAAGTCCGTGCTGTCTGCAATGTCGGCACCGTATTCCGCGTGAAGATCACGCATCCGGCCGTACCGCTTGTCGCTGCGCTGCATGGTCGTCGGCAGCACAGTGGCCGGTTTGGCGTCGGGTCGTACGAGGAGGCCGCGAAACACGGGCAGTGCCCTCAGCACCTTCAAGAGCTCCGCGAACCCCTGAACCTCGGTCCGGACGGGCGACGCAACCACGGTCGCAAGGTCCAGGCACTGCGCTGCTAGCACTTGGAGGAACGCCGCAATCTGAACATGTTCGTCGAGCTGTGTCTGCCTCTCCCGGGTGTGCACAGCGACGCGAGAGGGCCAGTAGCTCACGCCACCGACCTGGATAGGTCCGCCCTCCGCACGTTCGAGGAGATGGTGCTTCTCGCGCAGCAGCCGGCTCGTTTGCGCGACGGACAGCCCTTGGCTGCGCAATGACACCTCGACGGTCCGCACGTGGGAAACGGCTGGGCGATGGTTGATGGACCGAACCAGGCGCTCAATCTCCGGCAGCCGGTCCCTGAGCCAGGCGTAGTGAATCTGTGGGAGCCGAACCTTGCGGATCGTCCCATTGGCGGCCATATAGGCGAACTGCCGCCTGTAGCCGAAGTACGAGTTTGCGCACACCTCAGCCATCGACCGGACCTCCTCCCATGTCGCTTTTGCCGTGCTCGTTCTGAAATCGAAGGTGTGCGTCGCGCCTGCTACCTGAACGCTCAGGCGATGGAACCCGACTTGGTTGGTCAGGTCCATACTCCACACTGCGAGTCTGGCCCCCTGATGCCAAGACACCGGCAGCTGGACGTCGTCGAGCTGGATTACGGGGCGGCTCGGAGCCATCACAGACCCCAGGACCGTCCCCTCGTAGACCTCGATGTCTCCGCCGCCAGGGACCAGCTCCAGCGCCGTCCCGGCCTGCTCGAGGCGTACCGCCAATGTCACGCAGCTTCCTTGACAGTCGCCAGCGAACCGAACTCCTTCTTGATGCGCTGCGCAGCGAAATCGGCGTACTCCGGCTTGAGCTCGATGCCGACCGCTTGGCGGCCGCTTGCCAAGGCACTGACCATGGTCGTCCCCGACCCTACGAACGGGTCGAGCGCAGTGCCACCCTCTGGGCATCCACATGCCAAGCAGCGGTCAACGAGTTCGCGCGGATACGGAGCGAAGTGGGAGCCGGGGTTCTCGGGTCTCGCGATGATTTTCCAGATGTCTTCCTCACCTTGGAGACCGTCTCGATTGAAGAAGTACTTCGGCCCTTTTGAGAAGACGAATATGTTTTCGTGCGTGCGCCATGGACGGTCGTGAGCGGTTGGCTCAGGCAAGGTTCCTGGGCGTTGCCAGATGACCGAGCTGCGAAGCGTCCAGCCGTCCTCTTGCAAGGCAAGAGCAACCCGCCAGGGGATGCCGATGAGTGATTTGCGTGGAAGGCCAAGGCCCGGGCCGTCAACAGCGCGCAGATGCTTGCGCATCATGTTGCGACCGTTGTGTTTTCCGTCAGTGCCGTGAGGCTTGCCCTTGGCCGAGTAGTACGTGTCCCCTAAATTCAGGAACAGCGTGCCATCGGCCGTGAGCGCATTCTTGACCTTGGCAAACACCTCGACCAGCGCATCCACGTACCCGTCGATGGTGGACTCGTGCCCAATCTGACCGTCGACCTCATAGTCACGCTGCCAGTAGTACGGCGGACTGGTCACGACGCAGTTGACGCTTTCGGCTGGCAGACTTGCCGCCGCAGCGTTCACGTCCGCATGCAGGATGCTCCAGCGGAGTTCGTCTCGCGTGATGCCGCCCAGCACCCGAATCTCAGGAGGCTCGCTAGCAACGACAGGAGCCTTGACCGCCGATGCCTGCTCCACCTCGGCAGCGATGGAGGAATCTCCACACATCCGCTTGACAGCACTCTCCGGCACACGGACCTGTCCCTGCGAACCGATGCGGAACGACTGCAGTTCTCCATTACGAATGAGGCGACGAACGGTGCTCAGTGAAATTTTGAGGTGAGCAGCAACTTCCTTCAGGGTGAGATTAACTTCAATCATGAGTATTCTTGTACGACGGCGTAAGGTGTTCAAATCTTTTCATTCGTTGTCATTATGCCGTAGGCGCAAGCCGTTTTTCCTCCATAGCACTCCACTGCTCCATAGCTGTTGCCAGCAGTCAGGCGGGCAATCGAATCCTGACCATCTGCCCATAGGGCGCCAGGACTTCTGCGGTATGCGCTTCGGCCTCGGCATCAGTCATCGGCACCTCGCTGGGGGCATGCGGCATAAAGGGCGCGTCGTACCGCTGTTGGCGCCGACCGAATCTTGACCCACCGGCTGAACTCTGGCCTTGGGACGGATGCCGGCAGCATGCGTGCTGGCTGTGGACAAGTGTAGAGCGCAGCCCCGTCCGGCCGAGGCTGCTGCGTAAGCGGACCGATGCCCGTCGAATGGCCGGTGATGATCGAAGTAGTCGCTCAGGGCACCGGCCGCGAACGACTCTGAACAACCTTCTGCTGTCGTTCGGCCTGCCACCGTGAACGATAGCAACCGGCCGACAGGATTCGCACCGATCACTTCTGCTCGTCAAGTAGGCATCTCAGTGGATCAGATAACCAAAATTTGGGGAAAATCTGCCCCGTGACTGGTAACCTGAGAAAATTCAACAAAACTTACCGCAACGGTGAGTTGCAGCCGGTCGCTTCGTTGTCTTGAATTCGCTACTCTCGACTTTTTTCTTGCCATGCCGTAGGGCGTGGGTAGCTTGAAAGGCCTGGAATCCTCGTAGTCGGGGCATTTTTTCAGAATTTCAGGTAGCGATAAGACACAGTTATCGACTGCCAGATGAGCACCAAAACGGCCCCATTCGCGGGCCGTTTTTATTGTTTTTCCAACCCGTCCATAGGACTCACCATGAAGAAAATTCGCACTCCGCAGGAGGGCGCTGGCGCAGCTTTGTCTGCTCGCAGCACCACCACATCCAACCGCAAGCCGCGAACGCAGCCAGAGGGCGTTCTGAGCGGTTTTTCGGCCACGGCCGAGCAGTTCATCGCAGCCAGCCAGTCGGCTGCTACCAAGCGCGCATACGCCTCTGATCTGAAGCATTTTTTCGCCAACGGCGGGAGCGTTCCAGCCAGTCCGACCGTTGTGGCCGAATACCTGGCGCGATGCGCGGAAAAATTGTCGGTTGCGACCTTGGAGCGCCGGGTGACCGCGATCCACAAAGCTCACCTCGAGAAAAATCTGGAATCCCCAGCCCGAAGCGAGACCGTGAAGCGCGTGATGCAGGGCATTCGCCGGACACTGGGCACCAAGCAACGGCAAGTTCAGCCGATGGTCAAAGATGATCTGTTGGCGGCGCTGGTGATGATCGACCAGCAGAAGATGTCCATCAAGGCCGCGCGTGATCGCGCCCTGCTGCTCGTGGGCTTTGCATCGGCCATGCGCAGGTCGGAGCTTGTGGCGGTGAAAGTTGAGCACCTGACCTACTTGACCAATGGCGCGGAGATATTCTTGCCATCTAGCAAGACCGATCAGGACGGTCACGGTCGGACAGTATTCATCCCACACGCCAATGGCGAGCGGTGCCCAGTGCGCGCCTTGATGCACTGGCTGGAGATTTCGGAAATCGATGAGGGGTTTGTGTTTCGTGCTGTCAGCCGCCATGACCGCGTTGCACGGCATGGTTTGTCAGCGCAATCGGTGGCGCTGATCGTAAAGGCTTCGGTAGAGCGCGTAGGTGGTGACGCGAAAAAGGTCAGCGGCCATAGCTTGAGGGCTGGCTATTGCACAAGCGCAGCGGAGAAGGGATTGCAGCCATGGCAGATACGAGAGCAGACAGGGCACAAGTCAGATGTGACATTGGCCAAGTACATCCGGCCAGTTGCACGCAGGAAAATTCCGAGCTTGCTGTGAAGGCTGCGATCTAACCGCATTGATCGTCTGCTCACAGCCCACAACAGTCTTTTGTCAGGCTACGGGGAATGACGGCTCAGCAGTACGGTCTCAGACAATTGCTTCTTCTATTCGAGCGAGCCCATTTACGGTAGGTGAAGTGCCCCGGCATCATCGTCCAACTGGCCGGTCGGAGGGCGCTACTGAAAATCATAAGTCGCCCAGCGCTGTGTCATGGCATCGGTTTATCGAAAGCCCTAGACTACGGCAAGATCACCACAACAACCCCTGCACCGTGCAGCGGATATGAACTAGGAAAATTCATGCAAGGGAAACTCTCGGAGCTCATTCGCAGCTATTCAACGCCATACAGTAAGCGCTTGACCCAATCGCCTTCGGATGCCCGCGAGTACACCGCGCTCGTGGACTTTCATATCAAAGTCGCGCTTACCCTGCTGGCGTGCTATAGCGGCCGCACCGCCGCTCCGATCAAGCTCGGTGGCACCCCGGGCGTCGGTGAGATGCTGAGCGGAATCAAGCTCGCCAGAAAATGGACCACTAACCAAGATCCTGTCATCGTCGGATGGTGCGAGTTTGCAGAAGGCTTTCTCAGTGAGTTTTCGAGAAACATCCACGACGGCAAGAGCTTCAAGACTATTCGCGATGAACTTTCGCATGGCAACCCGATTCCCGTCGAGGATGCGTCGGCTGTAGCGATTTGTGATGCGCTGCGGGAGTTCTCCGAAGTGATCGCGCAGCGCCTCGAGGCGCAGCTGGGCAAGTTCAGCTACGCGGCGAGCGCGACGTCCATTGTCGCATCCTGTGGCTCAGACCTGCAGGAGCTGTGCCCGGTCTGGGATGCCAACCTTGTGAAGGGTGTGATAGGCATCTATTCAAACTTCGATACCGACGGTGTCTACTACCTGTGCCCGGCTATTGGTTCCTATCGCAACCAGCGTCCGGAAAATACGCAAGCATTCCGGGAGCGCTTTCTTGGCAGGGATCCAATAACTAAGCATTTTGGCCAGTTCGTTTCTGAGATCACGCGAGACATCGCAGGCTTCTCCGAAGACCATTCGCCTCCGCCCTACGATTTCGGGGAAGCAGAGCACGCAGGAGTTGTCTTCGTCACTTGGACACAGGCCAGTAGTCAGGGCAATTTGCACAGGACTGACTCGTTTCGTCGTGGACTGGACAACCGTTATGAGTGGCGAGACATAGCTGCGAACACCTGGATTGGGTACTCCAACTTCCTGCGAAAGATTGCAAACTGGAGCGTTCTCGCACGGCGTGTGCGCCTCGAGCTTGAGGAGCAGGAGAAACGCAAACAGATCGCGGAGACCGGCAGCCTCGAGGCTGCGCCTGGCATGAAGATCGATCCTGTACTAATCGAGGAGACAGATTCACAGGAAACGTCGCCCGAGCCAATCAATATCCAGTCGCGCGTCGACGCGGCCTGCCTGCCATCAAAGAGTTTTACAACCGTGTTCTTTATTGTCGGCGATGCTGGCTTGGGAAAAACCGAGCATCTCTTGACCCTCGCTCGCGAGCGAGCCAGTGCGATTGAGGTCAACCCAGCTAGCAACGAGCCTCTCTACTTGTTCGTGAGCTCTACGGGACGGGCGCTCTCCAACCTAGATGACGCTATCAACACGTCGCTGAGCAATACCCGCATCCTCGATAGCCAAAGTGCCAAGGTTCTGTGCAGGAACGGCTTGCTTGTACTTATCGTCGATGGCTTTGACGAGCTACTTGGCAGCAGCGGCTACGACAACCCACTCGGCTCACTGGGAGGATGGTTCCATGATTTGCGCGGCCGCGGCGTGATGATTGCCTCCGCGCGATCAGCCTACTATATGACTCGCTATCGGCGCTCCCTGAGCGAGACGACCGATCTGAACGTGGAACACACGATAGCGAACATCCAGCCCTGGTCACGCAATAGCACCATCACCTTCCTCCAGAGCTATGGCGTCGAAAGTCACACCTTCTCAGACCTAGGTGAGCGCGATTGGCGCTTACTGGCTATTCCATTCTTTGCAAAGGCGTTCGCGACGTGGTGTGGCGGCCGGAGCCTCACGAGCGGAGCACCAGGTGGAATCTTCCAAGTAGTAGTCGAACAATACCTCGAGCGTGAGTCGAAGAAGATACTGAATCAAAACAACGTTCCCGTTCTCTCTACGCGCGAGCTTCAGGACCTGTTCAGCGAGTTCGCCGAGATGATGCATCTCGAAGGCAAGCGTGAATTGGATCAATCAGAGCTGGAGCTCTGCGCCTGTGCCGCTTTAGAAATCGATGATATTGAAAAGGACCGCCCGGGCCTGCGACGCAGGCTTACTTCGCTATGTGGCCTGTCGGCCGGGGAAATCGTTGCGGGCGACAGCAAGTTTGGGTTTTCTCACGAGGTGATCTCTGACTGTTTTCTTTCGCTGGCACTAAAGCGGCGGTGCGGGGCTGGGGTCGACAAGACCTATGCAGTCAACTTTTTCGTCAAGGGCGCAATCAATCCGGCTGTCATCGAATGGTTCACCGCTGGCGCTCCACAGGCTGCTCAGAGCGCGCTACAGGTGCTGTTGCCTGTCGAAAACACGTCGGCAAACTGGAGGCGAAATGTTGGTAACCTTTGGTCTGCGCTCCTTGATCAAGCAAAGGGCATGCCTCCGCATCTGTCTGCGTCAGAGCTTGTGTTTGGGAACGTCGAGGTAAGCAAGGGGCACGGCAGTCAGCTGATGATGCGCAACTCCAGTATCGACCAGCTCAAGATATCAAGTGGCGCGGCGACTGTGGACGTCAAAAACACGACTATCAATTACCTTGCAGTGGACGAAATCTCGACGCTCAGACTGCTGCGTAATGTCGCACCCGAATTGATTCAGAAGATCCAGTCGCCAGATTTTTACTGCGATACTACCCCGCATGTCCGCACTGCCCTAGTAGACGCTGGAGTTGTAGAGCGAGTAGAAAATGCCGCTACCGTGGAGTGGCTAGATATCGCCAATAGCCTCATCCACGCTTTGGTAAGCCGGCCGGATGCGCCGATCGTTGTCTTTTCTGATGACTTTGAGCCAGACGGCGGTAGGCTTGGGTGGGCGCTACGACTCGGATTGCAGAAATGGACCGCCTTCGTCAACAGACTCACGCAGTGCAATTTGGCGTTTTGGGAAACCATTAATAGCAAAGGGCGGCCCAAAATCCGTTTGATCTTCCTCGTTCCACCTGCAGAGATTGCGCGTCGTAACTTTAGCATTCCTGGGGTTACAGAATTCTGGGCCGGCGCCTGAACACAGACTAGGTGTCCAGCACCACGCCATTTCAGATGGCACTAAACAAAGTTTCTAGCCGCTGGTTACGGCCACCATGTAACCGAAGCCAACATATCGCCGTACTGGACGCTGCTGGACTTTGACCAGAAGAAGTGCCACCGAATGACCAACTTCGGCTGTTCGACATGCTGTTTGCCGCCACCAGAACGGCCAGCAAGCACACTTTTTTGCTAAATTGGCTCTGTGGTGCTGCGACGGCCGGAAAGCGCTCAAAAAAAACGATCCGGCCGATTGGCAGCTCAACGCAAACGACGGCGCTTTTGCTGCGGCTGCTCTGCTTGGCTGTTTGGCGGATCAAACGCTTCCGGCGGAAACATGCCGGTGTCGCGCAGCGCATCGCATGCCTGCTGCCACAACTCTTCCGGTTGCCACCATGCGGCCTGACGACTGCGCCAGAGCGCATGCACCTTGCGCGCATGCTCTGTGTGCTTGAACGCCTCCAGAGCGGCTTTGACGCCGTCCTGGCGGCACAAAGCAAGAAACGATTTTTCGGTCAGCGGGTCAAGTTCGGTGCCACCAGCCGATAGATCGGCAAAGTGGAACCGTGCGAAGCGGTTGGTCTGCTGCGAGAGCTTCCACAGGGGCAGGCCGCGCATCTTTTTGCCGCGCACTTCAACGCGGGCGATCTCTGGGCCGCCGAGCACTCGCGTCAACTGCTTGATCTTGTTGGACTTCAGCGGGTCGTCGTTGAAGCCCGACGAACCAGACTGAGCAATCGCCAAGATCGCGGCGTGAACAAGCTCTTGCTGCTTGTTGTAGGCGGCAGTCTGGTAGTCACTGCTGACGCTGCCAAAGTTGTAGCCCTCGATGAAGCCACCCTTGCCAACGCGCTTTGCCATCACGCTCATGCGCTGGCCGTTGTCGTAGCGCACCAGCATTCGGGTCAGTGCGGCATGGTAAATGTCGACCGCAAAGTGGATGACGTTCAACAGCGGGCGGCGCATCAACTCGTTGTACTCACGGCGACCGATGAGACCGCGCATCACGCGGTGGATTTGCTGCGCATCGCCGTCTGCGAACTTTGCGGGGTTGCATTGAATCGCCCCGGATTCCCTAGACACTTTTAAGCCGTTGGAAATGGCGTCTTTCGAACTCTACCGGTGAAGTATCTCCGGCAGTGCCGTGGCGTCGCTTAGGGTTGTAAAACATCTCGATGTAATTG